>CAVSOD010000001.1:0-315565 GCA_963729415.1 uncultured Acidobacteriota bacterium
GGTTCGATTATGACAGAAACATGAAGGGAGAGAATCCTGCCTGAGAGGAGCAACGGTGGAGAGTCGGGCGTCCCCGCCCGACCCGACGGGCGAGACGCCCGTCGCTCCACTGACGAATCAGGGCTTAAGAGCGGCTTGCGTTTCGGCATGACGTACTGCCGCAATGCGCGGGTCCGCGAGCGTGCCGGTAACGGTGAAGGCGGGGGATCCCTTCTGCACCAGCTTGAGATCGAGGTGCTGTGCCATCGACGCGCTTCCCGTCATGAGGTAGTTCGCGGCGGGGCTCTGCAGCTTTGCATCCCGCAAGGTGAATTCTCCCTGCGCCAGATCGAGAACTCCGGTAAAGCGACGAATGCGAAGCGGAGTGGATGCCAGCGTGAAATGCGGGAGGATCCCGTCGCGCGCGTCGAACTGCAGCGTGCCCTTGGCTGAATCGGCCACGTCAGAGGCCGATAGCCCGGAGAATGACAGTTCATACCTCGCGTCTGCCGTACCGCTAATCCAGTTCTCGTGCATTACATCGGCAAGATGCGAGAGGGAGATGCCCTCGAGCGTGCCCGTCCCGGAGTACGCCGGTGGCTTGACGTTGAAGTCCGCACGCCATTCCCCGCGGTGTTGGCCGCCCAGAACGTCGGCGCGGAGATCCGCCAAGCGCAGCCTTCCTTGTTCAAGTTCCACTCTGGTGGTGCAATGATCGGCCGACAAGTCGCGGATCAAAATGTGATCGGCGGTCAAGGTACCTGACGCCCGAATGGTGGCGAGCAGCGGCGAACCAGATAGTCCGGCGCTCGTCGGAAACTCGTACCATGGCTTTTTCGAGGTCCGGGAAACTAGCCACTCGTGGATCAGGTCGGTTGAAATCACGTCGGCGTGCAGGTCGAACATCACGCGGCAAGGTTCAGCGCCGGGACATCCGCGGGGAAGATCGAGCGTCCCCTTCCATTCCGTGCCCGCGCCGAAGCCGAAATGGCTTCCACATGGGTCTGCCGTTCGTTCAATGTGAGTTTCGCGGAGGCGATTTCTACCGGAGCACTCAAGCCGCGAAACTCCGCGCGCACCTGGTGGAGTTCCGCTTTGCCTGTGATTTCGGGACCGGGGAAGCCGGACCAGACGCCCGCGATTTCGAGATCCAGCCTGGCCGATCCAGTTGCGGTCGGTTGCGCCGCTGGAAGGCCTGTGGCTCGCGCCAGAGAAACGAGACGCTGCAGATCGGCATCGCCCTTGAAGGAAAAGCCGTAACCGGAGCGAGCAAACCAGCCTTGCACGCTGGCAGGAGCAGGCCTGCCCAGCTTGACTTGAAACGGGCCAACATCAAGACGAGTCTGTTCCGCCGGCAAGAGCTCGATTCCTTCGGGCGCGTGAGCACCAGCCACGCGCGGTTTTTTCGTCAATTTCGCCGGAGGCCCCGTGATCACCGAGAAGGGAATCGAATCGAACGCGAGGTCATTCTTGGCAGTTTGGGTCCTGAGATGGAATTCGGTCGTTTGTCCGCGGCCCTCAATCGAGACGCTGGCGCCTTCCACATTCAATTTGAACTGGCCATCTACTGTGCCGTCGGCCTGAAGATCATCGGGCAGATTTTTCTTGGCGCGACGCAGAAGTGACAGGAGAGCGTCGAGAGGCACGCTCACAGCGTGCAGCCGCGCTTCGTAATGAGTGGGCGCGGACACGTTCGTTATGGTGCCGCGGAGCGATAGCTGTCCGTCTCCAACCGGCGACTGGCACAGAATTTCGTGAAGGCTGTGATCGGCCACCTGATAGCGCGCATCGCAGTGGGTTTTCAACTCCAGCCGTGCGCTCTCCGGGATGTCGTAGCGGCGAAAATCGAGCAGCGACGCATCAGCAATGATGTGCAGATCGGACGGCGTGCCCGTGCCCCCGATCGAAACATTCATCGCGCCGCGCCAGCCCTTGTCGCGGCCCGACAGAAGCTTGCTGAACTGTCCCAGTTGCGCGCCTTCCCATTGCAGGTTGAAACGCACGGGTGTTTGAGAGAGTACGTCCGCTCCGGCCCAGCTTCCGCTCATCCGAAGCTGCCCGGTATCGGTCACATTGAAGTCGGTGCGAACCGGTTGCCCTCGGACCCGCATGCCCCAGGTGTTTTGGGATTCCTGCCAGAAGGCGTAGTCGGCATCGGTGATGGCGAAGGGCTTCTTCTCGCGACCGATCTTGAAGTTGATGCGTCCACGATCGGCTTCAATGTAAGGCATCGCCGGATGCGATTCAGAAGAGTTTTTGGCGACGGCACGGGTAATGGTGGCAGTGCGCTCCAAAAAATTCTCGATATTCCAGCGGCCATCGTCGCGCCGGACGACGTTGAGACTGGGCTCGGTCAGACTGAGACGGGCAATTTCGAGATGGCCGCGAAACAGAGAACTCAGGCGGAGATAGGCGGCGACATCCTGCGCACGAAGTACCGGTTCCGCACCGAAAGAGGGATCGTCGTGAACGACAAAGTTCTCCAGATCAAAGCCAGGCCGAGGCAGGAGGCGGATGTGCACCCTCCCGATTTCGACTTGCCGTTGCAACGCCATCCCGATGGAGGTCGCAATGCGCGTTTTCAGGCGAGCGGCTCCAGGCCGGACCAGAAACAGCACAAGCCCAAGCACGACGCACACCAGCACCACGCCGCGTTTGGAACGCAGGGTCACTGCACCACCCGGAACGTACGACGCCAGCGCGTCTGATCGAAAAAGTGAACCACCACGTGGACCAGGAACCCGATGCGTTCAGAGAAGTCGGTGTGCCGGTACTGGTCCGGGGGAGTGTTAAACGACCAGTAAACGAACATCGGCCGCCCAATCACATTCTCTATTGGAATGAACCCCCAATAACGGCTATCGAGGCTGACGTCGCGGTTGTCGCCCATTCCGAAATAGCTGTCTTTCGGAACGACGATGTCGTCCCCCTCGATGTGGGACCTCATTTCCAGTTGCCACTCAGGAGAAACGTTGTAGGCGTCGGAAGGCGGAATGGCCGGGAAGTTGTCGCGATAGGGATCGTAAGGCACCGGGCCCTTGTGCATCACGTAGGGCTCGTTCAGTTTCTCGCCGTTGCGGTAAACGGCTCCATCGCGCAGATGAATGCGATCCCCCGGAACTCCCATGATCCGCTTGACCACGTACAGTCCGGGTTCGGCGGGAGACAGGAACACGACGATATCGCCGCGCTTGATGTCGCGGTAGGGAAGCACCGGGCCAACCCAGTTTGTCTTCGGCGCAAACTGTTCGCGATTGACGAACACGTGATCGCCGATGAGCAGTGTGTCCTCCATCGAACTGGAGGGAATCTCGAAGGCCTGCAGAATGAACGTGATGATGAAAAGACCTGTAACCAGCACGGCAGCGAGCGACGCCAGGAATTCGACGGTCGTCTCGCTCTGTTTCTCAGGAGCAGGGATTTCTTTCTTGGCCATTTGCGTTGCTTTCATCCCGTTGCGCTGACGATATCAACTCACTACGCGAAAAGTGCGGTCCCAGCGGGTAATCTGGAAGAAATGGGTCACCGCGTAGGCGAAATGATAGAGTTTATCACCCACCGAAGCGGGGAATGGCAGGTCGTTGTCGGGATCGCGGATCGACCAATAAATCAGTAACGGCCGCCCGATGATGTTTTCGCGGGGAACGAATCCCCAATAACGGCTGTCGGAACTGTCGTCGCGGTTATCGCCCATGGCAAAGTAATGGCCTTCGGGAACAATGAGTTGGCCATCCTCCACCAGTTTGGGCATCTGCACCCACCAGTCGGCATTGATGCCGGGATCGAGCACATCGAGCCGCGGGAAATCGTCGCGAAACGGATTGCGCTCGGGCTTGATATGCCGCACATAGGGCTCGGCAAGCGCAACACCGTCAACGAAGACTCGCTTGTTCACCAACCGAATGCGATCGCCGGGAACGCCCACCACGCGTTTCACGAAATGCTGCGATGGATTCACGGGATAGTGGAACACGATGATGTCGCCGCGACGAATCGGGCGGTAGGGAATGATGTAGTTGCTTATACCGCTTCCGCCGTAACACAACTTGTCGACCAGCAAATAATCCCCGGTCAAAAGCGTGTTCTCCATCGAGGGCGATGGGATCTGGAACGCCTGCACAACGTAGGTGATGACGAAGACCGCGATCACGACCGTGGCGAGCAGAGATTGCAGGGAAGTCAACCAGTCGGGAGCGGGCTCTCTGGACGGATTGGAAGAGGTGGTCATGTGGCCGGCGACGGATCGGGCACTTTCGCTTCCGCACTTCGCGGGTGCGATGCCAGGTAGTCGAGTACCTGCCGGGCCGCCGCCTGCTCGGCCTTCTTCTTGGTCGATCCTTCGGCCCGACCGGTGAACTCAACCTTCGCTTGCGCCGGTGATGTGAGCCTGACTTCCACGGTGAAAGTTTTGTTGTGCTCCGGGCCGGCCTCCTTGACCAGCACATAGGACGCCTGGGGACGTCCGGCGGCTTGCAGAGCCTCTTGCAGCGCCGACTTGAAATCCATGACCGGAACTCCCCCGCTTTCGGGGTTCATGCGCTCCAGTTCCGGCACGATGACGGTTTGAAGAATGAAATTCCGCGCCGTTTCGAGACCCCCGTCGAGATACAAGGCGGCCAGCACGGCTTCAAGCGCGTCTACCAGCAAGGCCGTTTTCGCCCGGCCCCCGCTTTTTTCCTCGCCGCGTCCCAGGCGCAGATAATTTCCCAGGCCCAGTTTCTGCGCTACTTGAATGAGATGCTTTTCGCTCACCAGGTGAGCACGAAGTTTCGAAAGCTCGCCTTCGCGAAACGACGGAAAGCGTCGAAACAGTTCCTCGCCCGTCACCAGGGCCAGGACGGCATCGCCCAGGAATTCCAACTGTTCGTTATCGCCCGGTCGCAGGCCGTCTTTGGGCGGCTGCGCCGCCTCCAACTCTCTTGCTTGCGAACTGTGCGTGAGCGCCTGGTCGAGGAGCTCCGGGCGTTGGAAGCCATGCCCAAGCAGAGCCTCCAGCGCCACGATTTCTTTGGCTTTCATACGGATTCAAAATTCGCGGACGTGGGGGCGCGCCGCGCGAGGCCCGGGGAATCTTTAATTCTTCGGTGGAGTCGGAGGCGCGGACTTCGGCGCCGCCGGATTGCCTCCCACCAGTTGTGTCAGCCGGTCCCGCTCCTGCCGCGCCAACTTTCCAGCGCCGGAGGTGTCCTGCGTCAGTTCGACCGCGTGGTTCGCTTCCTTCAGCGCGTCAGGATATTTCCCCTGCCGGTCCAAAGTGATAGCCAGCCGCAAAACCACGACCGGGTCGGGCTGCGACGGATATGCATCGATCGACTTCCGCAGATCGGTTTCGGCCGCGGGGAAATTGTCCTTCTTGAATTCCAAGGTTCCGATGATGGAGTACGCGAAAGAGCGCAGTTGGCCTTTGTAGGCATCGATCTGATCCTGTGGGGTGCCGGGTGGAATCGAAATATCGGTGTCTACCGTCTGGATCGCCTTCTGCGCCATCTTGTTGGCCTCGTCGAGGCGCTGGTCCTTGTCCAGATCCGTATCGTGCGTCTTCTCGGCCAGTTCGCCGGCAACGGTGACGAGCAACTCCGGGTCGTCGCCATCGAGGGCGAGCCCCTTGCGTCCCATCTCGATGATCTTGTCGGAATTGCCGGCGCGCTGATAGGCACGCATCGCCGACTTGTACAGCATGACGCGCAGTTCGCTATCGGGGAACTTGGTGGCAAAATCGTCCGCGGCTTTTTCGGCAGCGGCGGCATCGGTCAGCGCGACGGCGCTGTTGTACGCCTCGTACTCGGGCGTGGTCTTCGCCTGGGGCGGACGCTTGGCTTGCGGGGCGGGCGTGGCCGACGTACCGGCCTGCGCGGGTGGCTGATTCGAAGGGGTGGGCTTGTTGGTGCCCTGCGCCCAGGTCCAGGTCGCGAGGGCCAGCACCACACCGATCATCGCTGCTTGCTTCATGCTTTCTCCTTAGAGTTGCGACTCACGCTTGGAGTCGAGGTACGATCTCGCCGCTGCTACCGGGGAGCGGGTGGTTCATAAGGCTGCTTCAAACCGCGCTCCGCCGCCGCCTTGACTTCCGGGAGCAAGGCTCCCGCGTTCAGGGCAGCGTGATACTCATCCAGCGCATTCTCGCGCTTTTCCTGCAAATCGAAAATCCTGCCCAGGTAAATGTGGGACCAGGCAATGACTTTCGGTTCCTTGGCGACTTCGAGCGCGCGCTGGAAATATCCCGTGGCCCCGGCGATGTCGCGATTCGCGGTCGCGACCTGGGCCAGAACGAACAAGGCGCGCCCGGCATCCTCGTGGCCTTCGCGCAAAGCCTGATCGGCGAGTTCCTGCGCAGTTTTCAGATCGCCAGCCGCCAGCCGTTTCTCGGCCACCAGGAGCAGATGCTGGTCCTTGGGCCGCGCAAAGCGCAACACCTCTGGGGACGCTTCGCTCGCGAAATGAGTTTCGGCTGCGCGCTTCTGTTCCTTCTTGAGGTCTATGCCGGCCAGCAGATCGATATACGCGCCGCTGATCCCGGTTGGATCTTTCTCGAACGGTCCCAGCGAATCGTAGAAATAGCGCGTCAGGATGAAGCCCTGTTCCATGGATTTTTCGACTGCGTCGGTCCGCAGCGCTTCCGGAGTCTTGGCCGAACCTTGCATGCGGATTTCGATTGCCCTCACCAGACTCTCGGTAATGAGCAAGGAAGTGTCGATCTTGAAGGACTCTTCCATGGGCGCCGCCTTTACCGAGTCGAGAAGAGGATCAAGACGCTTCACCGAGGCTGGGTACTTCAGCGCGAGCGGATCAAGAAGATAGTGAAGATAGGTGTGCCGGATCTGATCCATCTTCAATTCAGCCCCGGCCGGCGTAATCACGACGAAATAGTCGTTCCCGTAGTTTCGTGCATTGACCTGGTCGGGAGCGCCCATGGGCTCGAGATAGACAGTGAAGCCGCGTCCAAGATAACCGGCGGAGGGCAGCTTCAGATAGATCTCGGTGTCGAACAACGTCTTCGCGAGCGGCTCATGATAACGATCCGCCAGATGCTGATAGGCGTCGTGGTGCTTCTGCCAGATGGAATGCAGCCCGGCTCGCTCGTAGAAATTCGCCGCCAGTTTGGCGAAGCCGATCACATTGGCAGCATCGGGGGGCAGTTCCGCTTCCTTCACCTTGGGAAGGAAATTGGGCGGATCGCCGAGGTACAAAGCCAGAGAGATGTACTGCGCCAGATCTCGGGAGGGATCGGGACGCATGTGCTCGCGGTAATACTGGCAGAGGACTGCGTTCGCCTGAAGGGCATCATCCGAGTCATGGCTTGCCCGCGCGATCTCGTTCCGGATCTGCTTGCGGATGGGATCGGAAGCATTCAGACCCTCGTTGTATCCACAAGCGTTCATCGACGCCAAGACCGTGAACAGGGTTTCGCTGGTGTCGAGCGTCACTTTGGGAGTGTTCTGTGCCAGAGACACCGATGACAGCATGGCGACAAGAGCGGCCACTATCGAATGTCGGAAGTGAAAACCCAGGAAACCCTCCAACCGGGCGGTAAGCTGTAGGAGATACAGCGATAGTTTAAGAGGTTCCGTGCGGAGGGTCAAACTCGAACCTGCAGCGAAAAACGTACGTCGGCAGCTTCATCCGACGGTGGTGGCGATCGGTTTCTCTAGCCCCGCACGCTGATCTTGGAGAAAGAAAGAACCGCATGTCCGGGGGTGGGGCGGCCCATCGACATTGCGGGACGGAAGGTCGTGAAGATGAGCATGCGCTTCACTTCCGGCAACAGTTTTTGTGAATTGTCTGAATCGGAAAGGATGCGGTAATCCTGGATGCGCCCGGTGGCGTCGACATAGGCTTCGATGACCAGCGAGTCGTCATTGACGGAGCTCAGGCTGGTGGTAAAGAAAGACTCCTGGAGTTCCGGACCGGTGTAGAGCATCAAGGGAACGTCGTTGGTGTTGCGGGCCTGGAGTTCCGGCAACGTCAATCCCATGACGAATCCGAAGATGGCAATGGCGGCGACCATGCCCGCCGTGGCCGGCACCATGAAAGCGTTCAGCATGTTTTGCAGGCGGACGACGACGCCCTCGAAGGGCGGGCGCTTGGCCGCGGCGGCTTCGCGCGAAATGGCGACACGCAGCTTCAGCGACAGATCGGATGGAGCTTTGCGGCGTCCCACCTTGGCCAGCAGTTCTTGCGATTGACGGAGCAGCGCATACTCCCGATGACATTGAGAACACTGCTGGAGGTGCAAGCCCAAAGCACGCATCTCCGTTCCCGATACAGCTCCGTCAAGGTACGGCGAGAACATCGGTTTTGCCTCGGCGCACTTCATGACGTCACCTCTAGTCCTGCTCCAGACGGCGCAACTCGGCTGCGCGCGCTTGAGTCGGGTTCGTCGGGACTGAGCAGGCCCAGTTCCGGTCCGGCTTCCCGGACGAACTCGCTCAAGCGACGGCGCAACGCATCTCGTCCACGAGTCAGGCGCGACTTCACCGTTCCCAGGGAAACTTCCAACACCTCGGCGATTTCCTCATACGACATGTCTTCCAGATCGCGCAGAATCAGCGTACTGCGATAGGGCTCAGGAATCTGGCGCAACTCATTTTCGACGCGCGCTCGCAACTCTTCGTGAGCCGCGCTGTCGAAAGGAGACTCGCCGTCGTCCACAAACGTCTCCTGCCGCGCCAGACCGCTGCCTTGCGTGCAGGTGTTATCCAGGGGCTCCATCGAGGTTTCGCGGGACTTATGGCGAAACCACCAGCGCCGGCGGTTTGAAGCCTCATGCACAGCGATCCGGTAGATCCACGTCTTCAGACTGGACTCGCCATGGAAGTGCTTCATGCCGCGGAACACCTTCAGGAAAACTTCTTGCGTGGTGTCGGCCGCGTCGGCGGGGTCGGTCAGAATGCGATACACCAGGGAATAGATCGGCTGGTGGAACTCGCCGATCAGCCAGGCGTACGCCTCCTCGGATCCAGCCTTTAACTCCGCGACGATGGCGGCTTCGAGGTCTCGCGTTCCAATTGCACTTGCTACGTCACCCAAGGTGGCTGCTCCCGCCATGGCTCTCACGGCGATACCCCGTATTATAGGATTCCCACGCCGCAAACCTCAGGAAAAACAGAACCACAACACCCGAACCTTGTCCGAATGACGCGATCGACACCTATCTACATAGACCCCAAACCGGTGTTATGGGTTCCAGGGAGAGCAAGTCCTTTTTATCGATGTAGATACGACCGCGCGCCCGCTCATGAGACCAGGCGAAGCCATCCGCGCTCGCGGCCGGATGGTTACTGTTGCGGGTTTGTGGGTGGCGCCTGCTGCGGAGTTGTCGACGGGGTCGACGCGCTGGGCGGCTTAGGCGGCTTGGGCACCGGCTTCTTCTTCGGAGCGGGTTTCTTGGGTTCGTTGTCGTCGATCACGATCTTCTTGGGCGGCGGCGGGGGAGCTGCTTGCAGGGTCTTGATCTGGGTTCGAAGCTGGCTCAGTTCGGCTTCCTTGGAGGTAGTCAGCGTCTCCAGCCGCCCGCCGAGCTCGCGACGGCATCTCTCGAAGGCGCTCAAATCGTTGGAGAGAGACTGGAACTCGTCTTTCGACCCGAACGCTCCGGCGGACTCCGCCACGCTCGTCATCACGTCATAGAGCGCGTCGAGGTTGCGGTAGAGCTTGAAAGTTGCGCCCAGATCCTCGGGGGAGTTTTGCAGCTGGGTGACGATCTCGGGGAGTGCCGATTGCAGATTTCTCTTGATGGAATCGACGTTGCTCAGGATCTGCTTCTTGTAGCCCGAGTCCGCCTTCCATTTGTCGATGCGCAGCTTGGCGAGATCGGCCTGCGTGGCTTCGGACGCCTGCTGGAGCGGCGACAGGATCGTGTTCAGCTGACTGACCGAGGTGTAGGGCACGGGTGGATTGGACGGAGTCACCTGTGCCGCAAGGAAGAGGGAACAAGCGAGAAGGCAAACCAGCGAGACGGTGCGGAGTAGGGTCAGGTTCATTGGTGGAGTGAGGCGCGTCCTGTTCAGAATACTCATTTTCCATTTATTTCTCAAAGTCGGCAGCGCGCAGGTTTGACTATCGCTGAGAGCTGCGGGACAATAAAACGGTTGCAACCCATCTTGTAAAAGCGGCATTCCGCCGCGTCGTGTGGGCCTGTGGCGCAGTTGGGAGCGCGCTTCCATGGCATGGAAGAGGTCGTCGGTTCGAACCCGACCAGGTCCACCAAATCTTTTTTTCGACGATAGGCTGATCGATTGGTCGACGAAGACTCACATCGCTGTCTGGCTCGAGCTAAGGCCGGATTTCCACCATCGTTCCGTCGGGAACGAGCTGCCAGATTTCGTCGATTTCCTTGTCGGTGACAGCGATGCAGCCGTCAGTCCAGTTGCGCTGGCGGTGTGCGTTGCCGATCCATCCCATGCCGTTCGGAAGACCGTGAATCATGATGTCGCCACCGGGCGGCAAGCCTGATTTTCGCGCACGCGCGCGGTCTTCTGCATTCGGATACGAGAGATGCAGCGCGCGATAGTAGGCGCTGTGCGCGTTTCTCCGATCGACCACATAGGTTCCTTCGGGCGTCTTGTGATCCCCTTGACGCGTCTTCGGACCAACTGGCGCACCGCCCAATGCGACTTTGTATTTCTTCAGCACTTTGCCGTGGTCGAGAAGTTCGAGGGCACGTTCTTTCTTGAGCACCAGAATCTTGTCAACTCGCGCGTTAGACGGAAGCTGGTCGTCGGCACGGCACAGGCACGCCAGCAGGAAAATCAGACCGGCATGAACCGCTCGCTGGATCTGGTGTCTCATCGAGTTGCCGGGAACAAGACTGGGAACAAGAAATGATAAGGGCGGAAAGTGGTGTTGGCGTCGCTCGCGAGTGCTAGTCTGCAGGAGATGGCACGAATTGGGCATAGCTGGCGCTGGCTTCCTATTTTATCCGTTTGCGTTTTGGCCGCAGCTTCTGCGTTCGGCACAGATGCGCACGCCCCGGTCAACGGCGGCCGCTGGGCGATCCGGCTGGCCCCGGCACAAGTTGCGAATGGCATGCCCTTGCTGATCGAAGTCACGCCGCCCGCACCAGTGAATTCCTTGACGGCAACCTGGCTGGGTCACGATGTGGACTTCGATCGCGCGTCGGGACGAACCTGGTTCGCTCTGGCTGGCGTCAGCCTTGAAACCAAACCGGGAACCTATCCCCTGAAACTCGAAGCCGTCAACGCCGCGGGGCAGGCACTCCATTTCGAGCAGAATCTGCGCGTCGGTCGCGCCAAATATCCGACTGTGGAATTGAAAGTCTCGAAGCAATTCACCGAGCCCAACCCGGAGCAACAGCACGAAATCAAGAAAGATCAGGACATCAAGCACGACGCCTTCGCGCGGATCTCGCCGGAGCGCGAGTGGTCGGGCCCCTTCGAGGCTCCGGTGAGCGCCGAAACCTCCGACGTGTTCGGCACGCGGCGCGTCTTCAATGGCGTGACCAAAAGCGTTCACCAGGGTCTCGACTATCGTGTGGGTCCGGGCACTCCCGTGATGGCGGTCAATCGCGGCACGGTGCTGCTGGCGCGTCCGCTATATTTCGAGGGCAACTGCGTGGTGATCGATCACGGCCAGGGATTGCTTAGCCTTTATCTCCATCTCTCGGAATTGAAAGTGAAGGAGGGAGATCGTGTGGAGCGCGGAACCGAAGTTGGACTGAGCGGCGCTTCCGGACGCGCCACGGGTCCACACCTCCACCTGGCGGTGCGCTGGCAAGGGGTCTACCTGAATCCGGCCGTGTTGTTGAAGCTGAAAATTCCAGACTCGCCAAACAAGAGCGCTGCCGCGCAGCCCTGATGTAGAACGTTGAGCCCGCTTACAGGCGCGCACCGGGTTGTTTCGAGAAGGGGCTTCGTGTCGCCGCTGTCTTTACCGTCTCTTTCAGATCGAGATTGCGGATCAGGCGATGCAGGTAGTTGGGATGCACGCCCAGCGCCTTTGCGGCTTCGGTATAACTGCCGCGCGCTTCCTCCAGCGCGCCCTGAATGAGCCGCTTCTTCAGGTCTTTGAGGGCGGCGTGATACCTGGCCTCGCCCATCCCTGGCGCCGGATCGCGCTCCA
The DNA here is from genome assembly GCA_963729415.1 of uncultured Acidobacteriota bacterium. GTDB lineage: Bacteria > Acidobacteriota > Terriglobia > Terriglobales > Acidobacteriaceae > Gp1-AA133. The sequence goes on from CAVSOD010000001.1 coordinate 12,058, forward strand.
GCAGATTCTCCGGAAGATCTTCGGGCAGGATATCGTCGGAGGAGCCAAGCACCAGAGCGTGCTCGATCACGTTCTCGAGTTCGCGCACATTGCCTGGCCAGTCGTAGGTCATGAGGCAGGACAAGGCTTCGCGGGAAAGCGGCTTGGGTTTCGATCCGCACTTCTGGCAATGCTTCTCGACCAGGAAACTGACCAGCATCGGGATATCTTCGCGGTGGTCGCGCAGCGCCGGCATTTTCAGGTGCACGACATTCAGCCGGAAATAGAGGTCTTGCCGGAACTCGCCTTTGCGGGACGCTTCCGCCAGATCGCGATTGGTCGCAGCGATCAGGCGGATATCCACGTGAATGGGACGCGTTCCACCCACCCGCTCGAATTCGCGTTCCTGCAGCACGCGCAGCAACTTCACCTGCAGAGCCGGTGCTAGCTCGCCGATCTCATCGAGAAAAAGAACTCCGCTATCGGCGACTTCGAGGCGCCCTTTCTTCTGGGAGACGGCGCCAGTGAATGCGCCTTTCTCGTATCCGAACAGCTCGCTTTCCAGGAGGTTCTCGGGAATCGCGGCACAGTTGATGGCGACAAATGGTTTGTTCGCGCGCGGGCTTTTGCGATGAATCGCGCGTGCCGCGAGTTCTTTTCCCGTGCCGCTTTCCCCGCCGATTAAAACGGTGGCGTCGGTCGGAGCAACGCGCGCCAGAAACTGAAAAACGTCCTTCATGCGCGAGCTGTCGCCGACTAGGGTGCGATCGAGGGTGATCTCCGTCATCAGCCGCTGGTTCTCGCTTTCCAGCCACTGCAGCCTGCGGGCATTCTCCAGAGCCACCGCGGAAATTCCCGCGATTGCCGTGACCAGTTCCAGATGGTCTGCGTTGAAGCGGTCGGCGATGTTGATCGTGTCGAGATAAATGCAACCGATGGTGCGCCGGAAAATCGTTAAAGGGACACAGAGCAGCGACCGTACCTGCAAGGCAATCAGGCTCTCGACTTCTCCCAGGTTACTGCTGCCGGGCACGTCGGAGCCGAGAATCGCCAGTCCTGTCTCGAGCACGCGCTGGGCAATTGTACGGCTCACCCGGACGGGCCGATCATTCTTGGGATCGCGATTGCGCGCAAATACCGAGTTGAACTCGCGCCCGTTGGTGCCGTCGAGCAGGATGGCGCCGCGCTCTGCCGGGGCCACGCCGAACACGAGGTCCAGAATCTGGTTCTGCAACTCGTCGAGATCGCGAATGGAATGCACCACCCGGCTGATCTTCAGCAGCGCATTCAGGTTTCGTGCCAGGCGCGACGTCGCCGGCAGTTCACTGAGGATCTTGTCGGGCTGAAGATAGAGAACATCCTGGGGACGGATCTCCGCCGTCGGATGCGCGATCTTTCCGTCTTCGAACTCGACGATGCGGCTTGATCCCGTGGTCTGGTCGGCATCGTCATCGAGCATGAAGCGGAAAACCGAATCGCCGACGGCAATCTCGTCCAGATGATGGAGCCAGCGGTCTGTTACGGTTTCGCCATTGACCAGCGTTCCGTTGCGGCTTTCCAGATCGCGAACCTTGAACCCGGTGCCCTCGCGGTAGACCGAGCAATGCCGCCGAGACACGGAAGGATCGCCGATCGGCAAGCCATTCGACGCGTCCCGGCCAAGGAACAATTCTTCCTGTGGCAGTGCGAAAACCGACTCCCGCAGAGGACCCGAAATGGCCACCAGCCTGGGGTTCGTCCGCGTTCTTGTTTCGAATGCCGGGTCCGATGGATTGCTCGCCATTACTCTCCCCTAAGGTTCGGCCCAAGGCCGCTCGAGCTATCCGACAGGATAGACGACTATCCGATCGGATAGTGGTTTTCTTTACTAGTGACGCCACGGCGAGGATCGCTTCACAGCCCGGAAAAGAATTATAAATAGTTTGTTTTCATTGATGTAAGCAACATGCCGTGTTGGTGTGGAAAACCTGTTTCTTGCCTGGCCACGCGGTTGCAATTCATCTACGCGACGACTGGCCTGGCAAAAGCGACGGGGGAAGCGCTTTCAGCATCTGGCTGGGCAGTGTTGGGAATCGAGACTCCGAAGGGACCCCCTCATCGGATCGGCGATTCCCTTTTTTCTTTTGGTTGGAAGGTCGAAGGTTGTGACTTCGCCAAACGCGGCCTGGCGACCGATCAACCTGTAGCCGCGATCTGAGTCCCTTGGAAAGCCTCGGATGAGTTGACGTCTGCGACTCCATCGCGGAACGTCACTGTCTTTCCCGAGATTGCCGGGACGCGTTCCCCCGGAACCAGAATGCCAACCAGGTTCAGCGGGTCGGCGGCCGAAAGCGTGATGACTTCACCGGACGCCGGCATCTTTCTCATGGCGCGAACGGATTCCACCGCAACCGGCAGGGCGAATTGCTCGCCGAGGAAGCCGTCCACGAATCGGCCGCCCCGGATTTCTCCTCGATCTTCCAGACGGCGGAACGCCATCAGCAGCTCGCGCCATGTCGGCAAGTTGGCTTCGCGGGCGATGACATCGCGGAACACGATGCCGTAACGCTTCAGCAGCATCCAGCAGGTGGATTCGATGGAGCGATTCTTTTCGACCTCGTCGCCGGTGTGCAGCAAAGCCCACCGTCCGGTGCTGTGGCGCGGACGAGCTACGCGGCCGCTGCCCTGGCCAGCCCGCCGCTTGGGATCAATCAGCGAACGCAGGTTGTCGAACCCGTCGGCAGTGATCAGACCGCCGGCGACCAGTTCCCAGAGCGCGGTTTCCACTTCCGCTTTGAGCTTCCCGGTTCCGCGCACGATGTCGGCGAAGAACGAGGCTCCACGCTGGCGCAGGAAATCCAGCACCTGGCGGGCGCCGGCACTGAGTCCGCGGGCTTCGGGCTGATCGCTGGCGGGATGGCGTGGCGTCATCCAGTCGGCCTCTTCGCGAATGAAGAAGGTGATCGGCGCCACGCTGGTCGGGATGACGCGGCGCTTGCCGTCGTTGGAATCTTCAAGCGTTGCCGGATGCGGAGACAATCGTCCCCACCCCACCGCGCCGGTAAGGCAAAGCTGGTCGATCCACTTGGGGTCGTAGTCAGCGATTCGCCGGGCGAGCACATGCCGCTCCCAGGCATTCGCGGGAATCTCGAATCCTTGCAATTGCCGCAAAACTTCCAGCGTGCCGCGCTCGCCGCCCACCTGCGTGCTGGGTGCGACATGTTGCCAGCGCAAGAGCCACCGCATGAACTGCGCCGCCGAGACCGGTTCGATCTGCTTGCGCAAGGTCGCGACGGTGAGGCGGTGAATGCGAGCCAGCAAACGGCGATCGCACCATTCCGTCTCAGGGACTTTCGGATCGGTGAACTTGCCGCGCAGGACCGAGCCACTGGCTTCCATGCGCAAGAGCGCCTTCTCGACTTCTGCCGGCGGCAATCCGAAAAGATCGCCCAACTGCGATGCGCTGGCAGGTCCCAGGTGCGAGATCCAGCCAGTTACCAGCGCCAGCAAAGCATCGTCGTAGCTGGGAATCGTGGCAGGGATCTTGGGCAGCTCCTGCTCGAAACGGGCAGAAGGGAAGAGCAGCCGAAAGGCCTCTGCGCGCTCTGCCGCAACCCAGTAGCGCCGGCATCTTGCCGGCAGTCCTGTGACCGACTCGGCCTCGGCCACAATCGCCACTCCTGCACGACCCTCGAACTTCAGCTTGTCAAAAAAGCTACGCCACTGATCGGCGGCTGTACTCGACGCCGGAGCCAAGTCCGCGTCGGTGCTTGTCGGCGTTGGCCCGGAACAATTCTCGGGCAGCGCCACAAGCGTGTGCAGAACATCGTGCAGTTCGTCAGCATCGCGCACGTCGGGCCAGGCTTCCTCGCGGACTTGCGCGATCGCGGCCGGCTCGAGTTTCCCAACTTCTTCGAGCACTGACTCGGGCAGAATGCGCCGCATCTCGACCGCGCGTGCCCGGCGTTCTTCGAGAGGGGCGTCGTCAAGGTAGGCATACGGATTCGCATTCAGAATCTCGTGCGAAAACTGCGATGGCACCGGTGTGTCAACCGCAACGCAACGGATGCTGCCGCCGGCAATCCCGCTCAGCACTCGCTGCAGGCCTTCAATGTCCATGGCCTCGGTCAGCACATCCTTCATGACCTCATGCACCAGCGGATGATCCGGAATCTGGATGTCGCCCTCGATGTTTTCCTGGCAGGCGGCAACATCGGGAAACACCGACGCCAGCAAATCGTCGGAGCGGATACGCTGAATCTGCGGAGGAACCTTCTTGCCGTTCTGAAAGCGCAGCAGGGCCAGGGAACGGGTGGCGTCCCAGCGCCAGCGCGTGGCAAAAATCGGAGAAGCCAGCGCAGCCTGCTCCAGGATCGGCTGCACCGTCTCCGCCTGCAGGAACTGAAAGACATCGGCCAGCGGGAAGCTGTGCTGCTCGGCAAGGGCGATGTTCAAGCCGTTGTCGGTCGCCGCGGCCTGCAATTCGAAGTTGAAGCTCCGGCAGAAGCGCTTGCGCAGGGCCAGACCCCAGGCCTTGTTGATCCTTCCGCCAAATGGGGCGTGGATGACCAACTGCATTCCCCCGCCTTCGTCGAAAAAGCGCTCGGCGATGATCGTGTTTTGCGTGGGCACGGCGCCAAGCACAGCTCGTCCCTGCAGGATGTACTCGACGGCTTGCTCTGCGCCCGAGTCGCTCAATCCGCACTCTGTCTTCAACCACCCAACCGCTGCGGCCACCTTAGGATTGTTTTGGGTGACGCCTACCGGGAACGTGTCGGCCAGCAGGTCACTCGTCTGTTGGCGCAGCGCGGCAACATGCGCCGATAGTTCTTCGGTTCTTGCGGGTGCTTCGCCACGCCAGAAGGGAACGCTGGGCGGGGCTCCGTGTGCATCCTGCACGAGCACGCGTCCGGAGTTGCTTTCCACCCGTCGAATCATCCACGACGTGTTACCCAGCAGCATCACGTCGCCCTTGTTGCTCTCGACGGCGAAGTCTTCGTCGACCGTGCCGACCACGATGCCTTCCGGTTCGGCTACGACGGTGAACAGCGCGTTGTCGGGAATCGCGCCACCACTGGTGATCGCGGCGAGGCGGCTGCCGCGGCGGGCGCGCAATTTTCCGTTTACTCGGTCGCGATGCAGATATGCCCCATAGCGCCCGCGGCGCGCTGCGATCCCCTCGGAAAGCATCTCCAGAATTCCGTGGTAGGTCTCGAGCGAAAGATTGCGGTAGGGATAGGCGCGACGCACCAGGTCGAACAACTCGACCTCGCCGCATTCTTCAGCGGCGCATGAGGCGACAATCTGTTGCGCCAGCACGTCGAGCGGCGATTCAGGAATCATCAGGCGGTCGAGATCGCCGTGGCGGATGGCGCGCACCAGGGAGGCGCATTCGAGAAGATCGTCGCGGGTCGTGGCGAAGAGCCGTCCTTTGGGAACCGCACCCCGCCAGTGTCCGGAACGCCCCACACGCTGCAAAGCTACGGCGATCGAGCGCGGAGAATTGATCTGCACGACCAGGTCCACCGTCCCAATGTCGATTCCGAGCTCGAGCGAGGCGGTCGCGACCAGCACCTTGACTTGCCCGTCTTTCAATTTCTTCTCGGCGGCAAGACGCAGCTTCCGCGACAAGCTGCCGTGATGGGCGGCTACATTGTCCTCGCCGATGCGCTCGCCCAGTTGATGCGCGATCCGCTCCGCCATCCGCCGCGTGTTCACAAACACCAGCGTCGATCGATGCTGCTCGACCAGTTCGACAATGCGGGTGTAGACCTCATCCCACATCTCGTTTGAAGCCACCGGTCCCAGTGGGCTGGGCGGCACTTCCACGCCAAGATCGAGCTGCCGCTTGTGGCCGATATTGACGATGACCGGATCAGGCCGGCCATTGCCCGTCAGGAAATGCGCGACCGCTTCAATCGGCTTCTGCGTGGCCGATAGTCCGATGCGGACCGGTGTCCGAGATGTCAGCGCCTGCAGTCGCTCCAGCGAAATCGCCAGGTGCGCCCCGCGTTTATCGTCGGCCACAGCGTGGATTTCGTCGACGATGACGGTTTCGACATCGCGCAAGATAGCGCGGCTCTTCTCCGCAGTGAGCAGGATGTAGAGAGATTCCGGCGTCGTGACCAGGATGTGCGGCGGCCGCTTCAGCATCGCCCGGCGTTCATGCATCAGCGTATCGCCGGTGCGCACCGCGGTGCGGATCACGGGCATCAGCAGTCCGCGGTCGCCCGCCATCTGCAGGATTTCGCCCAGGGGAACTTCCAGGTTCTTCTGAATGTCGTTGCCGAGAGCCTTCAGAGGTGAGACGTACAGGACTTCGGTGCGATCCGCCAGGTCGCCAGCCAGCGCTTTGCGCACCAGGCGGTCAATACAGGCCAGGAAGGCGGCAAGAGTCTTGCCCGATCCGGTGGGGGCGGAAATCAGCGTGGTGCGCCCGGCCAGAATGTGCGGCCAGCCCTGCTCCTGCGGCTCGGTAGGCGTCCCAAAGCGCTGGGCGAACCACTCCTGAAGCAACGGATGAGCCCAAGCTAGGGAGGCCGGAACGGGCAGGGACATTCGCTGATTCTACCACGATGCTTTCGCAAATTGTTCGCCTACCTATTGGATCTGAAAAGCACACTGCACGGTCGCGTTGAACGCCAGCTTTTCCGGTTGCGGCGGCGGAGGTGGCGGAGGCGCGGGTAACTCCTTGCGGCGTCCGAAAATGCCTTCGTTTAGAGTGCCACCTCCGAGGGCCGCAAGCGAGGCCGTTTGATCTTCGGCGACTCCGTAAAGTTGCTTCACGTCCAAACTCATGTAGCGCAAGGCGCCCAGTTTCTGTCCTCTTTGCTCGAGGGCTATGCTGGCTCGGCCAGTGGCGCGGCGCATCGCATCCGCCACAGCTTGTTTCTTCGCCGCCTCCTCATCCGTCAGGGAGTATGTGAGAGAGCGGAAGTCTGCTACGCCGTCTTCCACCGATCCATCGAGAATGGGACCGATCTTGGAGAAATTCCGAATGCGCAAGACAACTTCTCCCTGCACGGAGTAAGACCGCGCACGTTTCTTGCGGTCGCCATCGTAAAGGGGTCTGACGGTGAGCGCGCCACTCGAGACATCTTCTTTTGCGAGCCCGTTCCTGGTCGCCAGTTCCCCGATGCGCTGCATGGATAGCGAAGCGGTGTTGTATGCCTGCTTAAGCTCTTTGTCCTGAGAAAAGATCTGAAACGTCAAGGTTGCCAAATCAGGATCAGCCTTGTACGTTCCATCGGCCTCAACCACCAGAGTGTCAGCAATAAATTTGATCTCGGGTCTTTGCGCCGACGAGTTGACTGTTGCGCCGACCGCGAAGAGAAGAAGGATCACACCGCCGTTTGCGAGTTTCACGCGCTCCTCCAAAATGTGGAAGTAAGTGATGCGATTCTGACAAGTTCCCCGTATGGGGAACGGACCTATCCCAACACCTTGCACGATTCTTTGTAGCTGGAGCCACGGGCGTACCTTCCGTCGGATGCTAGAATCCCCAGCGATGTCCAAAGCGCGCGCGAAAAAAATCAAGCTGATTCTCTTCGACGTCGACGGCGTCCTCACCGACGGCAAAATCTGGATCTTCCCTGCGCCTGCTGGCGCGGAGCAAACGACGCAGGCGCATGCCGCGCAGCACGAAGACGAAGGCGGCGGCCTGCTGAGCCACGCCATGATCGAAGCCAAGGGCTTCAACGCGCACGACGGAGCCGCCTTCTCGCTGGCCCGGTTGGGTGGCATCAAGACAGGTCTGATCACGAAGCGGATCTCGGAGACCGTGGCGCTGCGGGCTCGCGATCTCAAACTCGAGCACGTTCACCAGGGCATTCAGGACAAGCTGACTTGCTTCGAGGGCATCCTCAAAAGCGAAAACCTGAAACCGGATGAAGCCGCGTTCGTCGGCGATGACGTGATCGACTTGCCCGTGATGCGGAACTGCGGACTCGCGATCGCCGTTGCGAATGCGCGCCGCGAAGTGAAAGCGGAAGCCCACATGGTGACCGAACATTCTGGGGGCGACGGCGCGGCCCGCGACGCGATCGAGTACATCCTGAAAGCACAAGGCAAATGGAAACGAGTGGTGAGCGAGTACATCTACGAGAGGAGTCCGAAGAGAACAAGCTCCTAGCTATTAGCTCTTAGCCGTTAGCTTGTCCGGGGTGCAAGCGAATAAATCCTCAGACTGCAAGGAATATGGGACCTGCGCCACAGGCGCTAGCCGGGTCTCTAATTTTCTTGGGGAGCTAAGAGCTAAAGGCTAAGAGCTAAAGGCTAACAGCCAAAAAACAAAAAGCCCACTGATTGCCTGCTTGGGGCGTGCTCGGGTCGGCAATCAGCGGGCTTACCGTTTCTCCTTACTCACCCTGTTGTTTTCAGGAGTTGATACACACTTTAACTCCGCGAAGCCTTGCGTGTTCCGTGTTTTACAAAACTTTACCTTGAGGCGCGAAAGGCAAAAATTTGCAGCCGCGGGTCAGTCGCTGATCGCCGGCGGGCGGGTCGACATCAGCGCCTGAAAGCGAGGATCCTTGCGCAATCCCGCGAATTCCTCGTCTTGGTAAACTTTGTCAATACTTTTATAGCCCTCTTCCATGGCCCGTCGCAGGTACTCCAGCGAACGATCGGCCACGCCCATCTTGGCGTAGAGTTTTGCGACTACGTAGTCGTAGTGGGCACGATCCTCGGGCTTCGACATTTGCGCCGCAACCCCCGTGCGCGAACTTCTCTCAAATACGTCGGGATCGAGTTGCAACGCGTGCGCGTAAGCAGCCACAGATTTGTCGAAGTCTTTCTTCGAGAAAAGCGCAGCGCCCAGGTTGCTGTAGTAGGAGGCGAAATCGTCGCGGTAGCGAATCGCCTTGTTATAGCGATCGATGGCCTTCCCATACTTCTTGCCGATGTAATAGATGACTCCGAGATTGTTGTATGCGTCGGAGTACTCACGGTCTTCCCGAATCGCGTGCTCAAAACTCTTCTTCGCGTCGGGCCAGCGCTGCATCAGCAACTCGACGATTCCGATCTTGTTGTAGAGCGGCGCCGCGTTGGGCTTTTTCGCCAGCGCGGCATGGTAGTAGTCGAGGGCATCCAGGTAGAGCTTTTCCGCGCGCAGCAAATCCGCGCGTTCCTCGAGGGATTCAGCGGTGGCATCGGGGGTCGGCGGCTCGATGGGGTGGATGGCGGTGGTATTGGCCTGAACCTGATCGGGATGCGGCGTTTCGCCGGCGACCGCGGCGCAGGTTAGAACGGTAGAAAGCGTCAGGAGAAACGACACGAAACAGACTTGACGACGAGGCATGGGCACCTCCTGTTCCAAACAGCGGGCGCAGTTCCCGGAACAAGCAGGGGGTTGCCCGGGCTGCGGGCTGCGTCTGTCATCCTCTAGTGGGGGTCCCCTCCCCCGGCGTCCGGTGGTTTGGACGGCTTGGACGACGATTTGTCTTCCTTAAAGATACCCACAATCTTGCCAAAAAACCCTTTTTTCTTTTTTTCTTCGTCAGTGGGTTCCTGTCCATTCGCAAGAGCCTGGTTGCCGGCCTGAGCCCCGGCCGGGGGTGGCGGCAGCGGCTTGTCCCCAAGTCCAAGCAGGTGCGAGAAGAACCCCCCCACCCCGCTGGACTGGTCACAGGTTTCGTGCGGCTCGGTCCCGGCAACGAACGCAGCCGTGTAAGTCTCAGGGCATGAAGGCGTTGCAAGACGATTGGTGGATTTGTCGAGCTGCACATCGACCACTCCGGAGGGCTGGCTGAAAGCGCGCATATCGGAGTATTGCGGCAGCGCGCCGGCCTTTTTCATGAACTCGGTCCAGATCGGGGCCGCGGTTTGCGCGCCACTCAAATGCAGGTCGCTGTAGTCGTCGTAACCGACCCAGACAATGCAGAGCAGATTGCTCGTGTATCCCGCGAACCAGCCGTCGTGCGAGCTGCCAGTCTTGCCGGCCGCCGGAGCTTGAAAGCCCCGTCCACGAACCGCCGAATAGCCCAACCCGAAGTTGACCACACCCTGCATCATGTCGGTCATGACGAACGCGACTCGAGGATCGAGGATCGCGTGCTTGTCCGGCGTGTAGTCCTGCAGCACATCGCCCTTGGCATTGCGGACCGAGGTAAGCAGCAGCGGAGAGATGCGCGTTCCTTCATTGGCAAACGCGGTGTAAGCGCCTGCCATTTCAAGCGGCGTGGCGTCGTAGGCGCCCAGCGCCATAGCCGGCGTTGCTTTCACGGATGCGATCCCGGCGCTCTTAGCCAGATCGGCCACCTTGTCGTAACCCACTTCCTCGGCCAGCTTCACCGTCGCGTTGTTCAACGACATGGCCAGCGCGTAGCGCAGGGTAACCGGCCCGTGGTACTCCTCTTTGTAGTTTCGGGGCTCGTAAATCTGGTCACCGTAGGCGAAGGTGGTGGCGGTATCGTCCACCATGGATGCAGGGGTCAGCACCGTCGTGGTGCCGTCAAGAGCTGTGTTCATCGCCGCGGCATACACGAACGGCTTGAAGATGGATCCCGTCGGCCGCTTGGCGACGGCGTGATCGAGTTGGCTGAAGCCGTAGTTGCGTCCACCCACCAGCGCGAGCACGGCTCCGGTGTGCGGATCGATCGCGACCAGGGCGACTTGGGCCTGCGGCCCGGGCGCAACGTGGGTCTCGTATTTTCCTTTCCCCACTTTAACCTTCTTGGTGCGCATCTTGGTGATCTGGTCATCGATCAGCTTGATTCCTGCCTCGACCGATTGTGCCGCCGCCCGCTGCAGATCGGGATCGAGCGTGGTGTAGATGCGATACGACTGGTCATTCAACTCACGCTCGTTGAATTTGTTCACCAGCGTGTCGCGCACCAGGTCCACAAAATAGGGCGCATCGCTCGCCTCGACATTGGGTGGCGCCAGCTTGAGCGGGGTCGCTTTGGCCTTGTCAGCCTCTTCGCGGGTAACCGCATGGGTATCGACCATCGCATCGAGCACGATGTTGCGGCGCTCCAGCGCCCGTTCCGGATGCCGATACGGCGAAAGATAGCTCGGCGCCTGAATCAGCCCCGCCAGCAGCGCGGCTTCGGGCAGGGTGATGTCCTTGAGGTCTTTATTGAAATAAGAGCGGGACGCTTCGGCGAACCCGCTGATCGTGAATGAGCCCCGCTGTCCCAGATCGACCCGGTTGGCGTAGAACTCGAAAATCTGCTGCTTGCTGAATTTCTGCTCGAGCTCGAGCGCGATCATGATTTCCGACAGCTTGCGCTTCACGGTCTTTTCCGGCGTCAGGAAAAACGCGCGCGAAAGCTGCATCGTGATCGTCGATCCGCCCTGGTCGTGCCGCTGCCGGGTGACGTCGATCCAGAAAGCCTGCGTCAGGCGCAGGAAGTTCACGCCGCCATGCTGGAAGAATCGCCGGTCTTCGATGGCCAGAACCGCGTCGACCATCACCTTGGGAATCTCGTCGTACTTCACGAGTTGACGTTTCGAACGCTGTTCCGCGTCAAATAGCGACGTGATCAGCTGCGGCTCAAGCTCATAGGCCGAGAGTTCGCTCCCCCGACTCGTGATGCTCTCCACTTTGCCGCTGTGAATGATGACGTGTGCCGGATCAGGGCTGTGGTACGACTCGGGCCCCGGCGTAATCTCGATCCCGTCCCCTACCAGGTGATAGTTGCCGAGGGCAGACTGATCGGGCTTATCGGAATACCCGGCGTGCCGCAGCTCGGCTGCGATCGTGCGCGCGTCCATGCTTTGCCCGGGACGCACGGTCTTGGGAATCGCGTAGATTTTGGCGGCATTGCTGAAAATCGGACTGCTGAACCGCTTGGCAATGACCCGGTCGTATTTCACGTAGAAATACGAGAACCCGGCAATCACCAGCAGGGCCAGGGCGATGAAGCCGAAAAGAAACACGCGGACCACTGGGTCCCGTGCTGGATTCCTATTGCCCTGGGCCGTCGTTTTCGGGATCTTCAGCTTGATAGCCACGTCAATGGATGGAGTTGCGGCGATTGCACTGGCGACGCCGATCTCATCCAAGTCATTAGATGATCAGCGACGCGCACGGTTTGTCTTCCCGACCGAATGCGGACACTCCGTCTCGTAAGATGCGGTTTCGGGAAGGTTGAGCCCATTCTACCCGATCTCACTGATTTTGCCTTGCCTGGAAAGGCACAACCCCCTGGCAAACGGCAACCAGAGGGTTGAAGGCGACTGAATCAACATTCGAACCTGTCTAATTCGTGATGGCGTATCTTTGGTCGTGCGCAACGCCCAGGCTCGGAGTCGGACTGCTAAGCGCTCCAGTGCTCTGGTTGATTAGATACGCGTTGAAATTTGTAACCGTCACTCCCAACAATACTGTCCCATTCTGGTCGAATTGTCCGGTGACCGAAGCGGCCAAACTCGTGAAGGGCGAGTTTGTCATCTCAGCAACGTTACCCGTGGTTACATCGAACGTGAAGCCTTCGATCGGAAGTGGGCGGCCTACGGCGTCCACCGCAAAGGTGAAGAGAAACTTTCCAGTGGAGGATAGCGCTAAACTCGACGGAGACTGCACGGTTGGGAAGAATGTTGCCAATCCCAGCATGCCTGTGCCCGTTCCGATCGGTATCACATACACATTGTTATCGCCCTGGTTACCGGTTACGCCTAGCAGGAATTGCCCAGTCGAATCCGCCTGCAGCGCGATCATGGGCAGATTGAAGGGGCTGCCGAACAAGGGTGTCAGGGCACCCGAGGTCTGGTCGATACTAAAGCCGTAGATTACAGTCGCATACGGAAAATAAAGATAGCTTCCGGTACCATCGATCACCATCTTACCGGCTCCACCTGCGCTCACCGGCGTACCACTGGCGGTCAGGTTCCCCGTGGTCGGGTCAATCTTAAATACAGCGATGCTAGCCGACGCACTATCAGACACGAACAGGAAACGCCCTGTCGGGTCGCTCACAGCGGTATCTGCGTGGGGCGTAGAGGTCGGGAAGGGACTCGAAGCAAGAGGGGTCAGCCCTGCCGTCCCGCGCGCGATGGAGTAAGCCAAAACTGCCCCACCGCCGGTAGGCGCGATGATCGGAACGTACAGGAATTTTTCGTTCACGATCGCGAAATCTTGCCCCAACTGGGTGCCATTGGCGAACGCAATCGGAGTGTAGCCGGACACATTGGCAAAAGTAGTGCTGGTCAGGCTCGCGACATCAATAACGGTACCGCCCCCCAAGTAGTACAGCAGGTCGCTAGCTCCTCCGCCACCACCGCTGTTGTTGCCAGAACTGCCGCACACCGAACCGCCGGTGCTGACACCGCCGCCTGCCCCGCTGCCGCTGCCGGTTCCACCGAAAGAGATGCCGTTGCAGTTCGACTTCTGACCGCAGCCTGCCAGCATCAGCAACGTCGCTGCGACAACCGAACAAGAGAAAATTTTTCTCACGAAATTCATTCCGTTCTCCCTGCCGAAAGAGGAGGCGAGGCGAATATCCGCAGCCCGCGTCAACCTTCGGAGAATCACTGGCGATAGGAACCGTGCGTCCCGCCGACACAAGTTCGGCGCGGTCTGGCGGCACTGTGCGGATATTAGGGCAGCAGCCGGAGACTCACAACGTTACGCATGTCTCGGTCAATTAGTAACCGCGCCCGTAACCCAGAGATCTGTACTTCAGATGTGCGCATGCCCTAGCGAGAGAAGTTCCGCTGCATGTGGAACTTGGGGGTGATTTGCCGGATCAATTAAAAGGCGCCCTTGTTCTTGCTTTCCAGATGGAAGTCGAGATCCATCGGGTAGTAGGGAAGATCCACGTGTACCGAATACGAAGTCTCGATGAGAACGCTGCCCGTTCCTGGGCCGCCCGTGCGCTGGACCTTGATCTGGTCGCGGGTCAAGGGGAGTTCCAGTTCCTGGGCGCGCTTGAAGACGGCGTCGCGGATTACGTCCTCGCCCTTGGTGCTGTAGGTGCCGAGTCGCGCCTCAGTGTCGAGTGTGTCCTGGAATTCGTAGTTCGCGAAATAGGGCGGAATGATCTCGGCGCCGACATACGCTAAGCCGCCGAGCAATCCCAGTACGAGAATCAGTTTGATCGTGCCCATGAGCTTTCCGTCCGCGGCCTGGCCGAAGACGAAAGCTTCAGTGCGCAGGCCCCAGCAACTTCTGAAAATATTCGGTTATTGCGCCGATGCTAGCATCCTGCATTTGACGAGTCGAGCGCTGAACGACCTCGACAGTGCCTTCGGTAACCTTCTTGCCCACGTTGACACGAAAGGGTATGCCCACCAGGTCAGCATCCTTGAACTTCACCCCTGGCCTTTCGTCCCTGTCATCCAGTAACACGTCGAAGCCGGCGGCTTCCAGACGCTTCGCAATGTCCTCGGCAGTGGTTCGCACTTTGTCGTCAGAGACATTGGTCGGCACGACCACGATTTCAAAGGGCGCAACCTGGGGAGGCAGCCAGAATCCGTTCTCGTCGTTGCTCTGCTCGACGATCGCCGTCAGAATGCGCTCGACGCCAATTCCGTAGCTGCCCATGATCGGTGTGACTTCCTTGCCGTTGCGATCCAGCACGCGGGCGCCCATCGATTCCGAATACTTGTAACCGAGTTTAAAGATGTGCCCGATTTCGACCGCGGGATCGATGCGTAGGGGCGCTCCACAGTTCGGACATCCTTCCCCGGCCGCGACGCTGCGCAAATCGGCGTAGGCCGTCGGATGAAAGCTTTCTCCCGGCGTGATGTTCTTGACGTGGAAATCCTCTTGGTTCGCGCCTGAAATCAGATTCTTGCGACCCTTGAGCGCTTCATCGACCAGCAGGATCGGCTTGTCGGGTTCATCCAGACTCCGGGCCCAGTCAATTCCGAGCGGGCCCAGGTATCCTGCCGGCGAACGGAACAGCGCGACGATCTCTTCTTCCTGCATGGGACGCGTCTCTCGCCCTCCCACCGCGGTCGAAAGCTTCGCTTCATTCATCTGGTGATCGCCGCGCAACAGCAGGATCACGGCGCGCAGTTTTGCCTTGCGGGTCTTGGCATCAACTTCATTCGCCATCAGAGCCAGTGTTTTGATTTTGTTCTTGGGCGACACTCCCAGGAACTTCGCGACGTCTTCAATGGTCTTTTGCGCCGGAGTGTGGACGAGAAGCGGCTTGCCGTCACCCTCCGGCTTCAGATCCTCGGCTGTGTCCAGCTTCGAAGCTGCCTTTTCAAGGTTCGCGGCATAGTTGCACTTTTCACAGCTGACGATCAGATCTTCGCCCGCCGGCGTGCGCACCATGAACTCGTGCGATTGCGATCCGCCCATCGCGCCGGAGTGCGCTTCGACCACCATGTACTTGAGGCCGCAGCGGTCGAAGATGCGGCAGTAGACGTCGTAGTGCTTCTTGTAGGAAACATCCAAACCCGCCGGGTCGATATCGAACGAGTACGAGTCCTTCATGATGAACTGCCGCACCCGCAACAGGCCGGACTTGGGCCGGGGCTCGTCGCGAAACTTGGTCTGAATCTGGTACCAGATCTGCGGCAACTGCTTGTAGCTTCGCAGTTCCTTACGCGCGATATCGGTCATGACTTCTTCGTGGGTCATGCCCAGAGCCAGGTCCGCCCCCTTGCGGTCCTTGAGGCGAAACATGTTTTCGCCCATCAGGGTCCAGCGGCCGCTGGCTTCCCAGATTTCCCGGGGATGGAGCGCTGGGAGAAAGAATTCCTGCCCGATCGTGTCCATCTCCTGGCGCACGATGTTCATGATCTTGTTGAACGAGCGTTGTCCCAGAAAGAGGTAGGAGTAAAGACCGGCGGCAAGCTGGCGGATGTAGCCCGCCCGCACCAGGAATTTGTGGGACGCAACCTCGGCATCGGCCGGAGCTTCGCGCAGAGTAGGGATGAAGAGTTCGGACCAGCGGTGCATAAGGCATTCATTCTACGTGAGTTCCTTGGGCTGCTCAAATGGTCGCTGTCAGAAACATGATTGTTTGTTTATAAACAACATTTATGTATAATGAAGAAGGGAGGGAGAGGTGCACAATGAAGGCAGCCCCAGCAATTGAGATCAAAGTCGCGGATGAGGTCTGGATAATTGTGGCTCTGATGCATCGGGCGCGCCCAGGAATCAAGGACTTCAGCATTGAGGAAATCATGGAGCGAGCCGAGCGCGTAAGTGTGGCAGGAAGACTCCGGGCCGGCGTCTACGCGCACGTCGTGCAGCACTGCGTCGCGAACCGCACCCCAAATTCCGGGCGTTATCGCATGTTGATCGAGACCGGGCCCGGTCGCCGCCGTCTTTACCGGCCGGGGGATTCCTACGACCCGCGGCGAGAAGGCGCCAAAACCAAACCGAACAAAGAAGACATGCCAAGCAAGTACCAAAATCTGCTGGAGTGGTACGACGAGTGGAACCGTACCTCCCCGGAGGACCGAGTCAAAGCGGACCCGTTGCTTGCCCTGTACGGTTCGGGCAAGGATTTGTGGGCTGACGAAGGCGCGGACGAATATGTTCGGCGCCTGCGCGAAGGGTGGGAATGAGCCGTATCTTTTGGGATACGAATTTGTTCGTCTATCTTCTCGAGGGAAACAGCCAGTTTTCCCCTGCTACCAGGCAACTTCGCAAGAAAATGCTGGCTAGAGGAGATCAGCTCCTCACGTCGGCACTGACCCTCGGAGAACTGCTTGTGAAGCCGATGGAACGAGGCGACTCGGCGCTATGCAAGGCCTATGAGACTGCCATTATGCAGACCGCCTCAGTCCTGGTGTTCGATTCGAAAACAGCTTGGCGTTATTCGGTAATCCGCAGTTCCGATCGGTTCGTGCGACCGCCGGATGCGATTCAGTTGGCGTGCGCAGCCAGCGCGGGTGTGGATCTTTTTGTGACCAACGATCACCGGCTCCAGGGTAAACAGGTGGCAGGTATTCAGTTCATTGTTCCGTTGGACAACGTCCCAATTTAAATCAAACCTCAATCTGTCAGGCGCTTAAGGATATCCTTCCCCAGCTTTTGCGTCTCTCCAAAGAACTTTTGATACTCGGTAAACATCCGGTTCAGCTCCAGCGATTCCTCCGGCTTCAGCCGCTTGCGCAGGATCATGTCGCGCAGGTGGACCGGGTTGGGCAGGGTTGCTTCGTCCTTCAACTCGTCGAGCGCGGTGGTCGGATCATAGTGGTACATGGAATTGACTCATCGGGAGATTGAATCAATGAATCAATGACTCATTGGTTCTTCCTGTTCATTATGCCCGATTCTGTTTCGCAGTGCGCAAAGAAGCGGCACAAATTGCGAGAATTTCGTTTGCCTCACACTGAAGGTCCGACAGCCGTTCTTTCCGCACTACGCCAGTCTCAGACAGCAACTCCAGCCAGAAAACGGTCTCATCGGCCTCCTCGACAACAATATTCATTTTGGAGATGAATTCAGCTTTGGAGCGGGAGCGACACACGGCTCGATAGTTAGCTGCGACCGCTGTTCCGCAGCGCAACAACTGATTGCCCAGCACATTGCCTTCCCGCGTAGTCGGAAGCGACCGCACGACGTTAACGATACGAATGGCAAACTGCTTGGTGCGGGATTTCAGAATCTCGGCTTGGTCCAGCTTGTTCATGAAGCAATGAAGTCAACGAATCAATGAGTCAATGATTCAATGATTCATTCGGTCAATCCCTAAACCATTTCCGTTCCCCACAGGTCATGCAGGTGAACGACGCCCTCCAGTTTCCGATTGCCGTCCACCACGACCAGGGACGTGATTTTTTTCTCTTCCATCAGGGCCAGAGCGGTCGCCGCGAATTCGTTCGCGGAAATCGTCTTCGGCTCGCGCGTCATGCATTCGGCCGCGGTCAGGTCCAGCACATCTTTGCCGCGTCGCTCGAGCAAACGGCGCAAGTCTCCGTCGCTGATAACTCCAAGCAGCATCTGCCCCTCGACCACGGTTGTCATGCCCAATTTTTTCCGCGACATTTCGTAGATGACATCGGACATGCGCGTGTTGGCCACGACTTTCGGAATGTCGTCTCCGGTGTGCATCAGGGACTCGACTCGCGCCAGCTTCTTTCCCAGCTTTCCCCCGGGGTGCAGGTTCGCAAAGTCTTCTTCCTTGAAGCCACGCTTCTCCGACAGCGCGACTGCCAGCGCGTCGCCCAACGCCAGCATGGTGGTGGTCGACGCGGTGGGCGCAAGTCCCAGGGAGCAAGCCTCTTTGGCAACCGAGCAATCGAGCGCAACGTCGGCCGCCTCGGCCAGCGTTGAGAGCCCGGATCGTGTGAGGCGGGCACTCCCGCCCGGCTCGCCGGCGCAAATCGCATCCCCTGTCATGCTGATCAGCGGCACCTGCAGTCGCTTAATCGTCGCCAGCAGCCGCAAGATCTCCTCGGTTTCTCCACTTGCCGACAGTGCGAGCACCACATCCCCGCGGACCACCATTCCAAGATCGCCATGCACCGCATCCACGGGATGCATGAACAACGCCGGTGTTCCGATCGAGCTGAGCGTGGCCGCAATCTTGCGCGCGATGATTCCGCTCTTGCCCATGCCGGTGACCACCACCCGCCCGCGACAGGCGTCCATCAACTCGATGGCGCGATCGAAACTAGCGGCCATCGGGCCGGCGATGCGGTCCGCGAGCGCGCGCAGGGCTTCGGCTTCGATCCGAACCACGTTTTCACCCGTGTGTTTCATGAGGAAATCAGGATGTTATCAAAAGCGCGGAGTCCCGAAGTCAGAAGTGATCGTCCATGACTCGAACCTTATCACCCAGGCCCTTCGCCTGTATGGCGCGATCCCAGGGCCCGCTCTGCCAGTTATCCTTACGGGCCTCGGCCCGCAGCCATGGCGGCAGAGTGAGCAGGAGGCGTCGTCCCAGAGCCTCGCAGTAGGGTTCATAGAGGGAACGCAGCTTGGTGAGCTTTTGATCGGCCTCTTCGTCCTGCTTCAAGCGCATGCCTGCTCCGGCGAGGTGCTTGCGCAACGCGTCGAGTTGGTCAACCGTAAGGCGGTCCTGTGGGTGCGGATCGTAGACCGCATTCACCACCTGCGCCAGGTCCACGGCCGCATGACGAGCCATGGCGAAGGTCAGCTTGGCCTGCTCCTTGGAGATGCCATCAATTCCCGCGAGCACCAGAGACGTCACATCGAGCATGGTGGTCAGCGTGCCCAGCCACGATTGATTGCTATGCTGCGAGCGGAAGAAGCAGAGCACCGGGTAGGAAATGTGACTCGACAGCAAATCCGCCGCCCAGCGCTCCCAGGCTCGAAAAATGTTGTCGAGCACCAGCGTATCGGGACAGCACCCGAGCCGGGCCAGCAGTTCGCCGGCCGAAGGCGGCGAACCGGCGCGGGAATCGAGCAGGGAAATCTCCAGCTCGCGCGACGAAAACGACGAATAAATTACCGGCAGGTACCCCACGACCACGCCCAGGAACGCGAAGCCCATGCCCGCTTCCATCACCGCCAGCATGCGGGCCAAGCCCGAGATTGGCGTGATGTCGCCGTAGCCCAGGGTAAAGAACGTCTCGCCGCTGTGGTAGAGCAGAATGCCGAACGTGATGGGTTCGTTGCCCAGGCGCACGTGCTCGCCGACGCCGAATTGCAGGAACGCGAAACCAAAGATGAGCCCAATGGCCCAGAACACCAGCAGCAAGATCAGCGATAGCGGACCGAAGTATCCGAGAAAGTTTTCGCGCCAGCTATTGGAACGGATCTGCCGCGAAAGCTTCACCCACGGAACCCAGGTATGCCGATAGAACCATGAGGTCAGCCGGAAGGCGCGTTGCACCTTGCGGGGCAACACGATCGTTTCGAAGGCATCGAGCAAGACCGACAGAATAATGAGGATCCCGAAAATGGCACTGAGGATATGCATGAATATCGGTCTGATGAGGGGAGGATGGTAACAGATTCAGGGCGGCCGGTGCGGGCCTCGCCGGTCTCTTAGGCACTGCCCGTACCTCTTTCAATAGACCATACACTTGCGGAAAACGAGGCAGATGCAACTGCCGATTTGAGACCCTGCTAGTCTAGCGACGAAGGAACAACGCAAGCATGCCCGTGGCTCGAATACGGAGGCTGTTCTCTCCCCGGTTCCAGAGCATCGTTGCGCTATTTCTTTGGATGGCTTGCGGACTCTGCTATGCGCAGTCGGACCCGGAACCCGTCGCGACCCACCCTGCCCCGTCTGCCCCTTCAATCGGCTCGGGACTTCGCCGCGGGACGAACGAATTTGGCGTCTGGACGGGATACTCTCCGTTCTCTTTTGTGCTGAAGGGAACGGTCAAAGACCGCCAACTCTACCTGTTGAATCTGCAATATGCGCGGACCCTGCTCGCGACCGCTCCGCTCACCCTCAAGTACACTGCCGAGATTGTGCCGGTGGCTTTCGAATTCCAGCCTACACAGAAATATGTTGTGGACGGCAAGGAGCTTACCAACCCCGCCGGGACCATCTATGGCGCTGGGGCGACTCCCATCGGGTTTCAGGCAAACGTGGGACGAAAGAAAATCCAGCCCTGCATTAATGGCACGTTGGGATTTCTCTATTTCCGACGGCAGGTGCCGATACTCGAGTCCTCGCAGTTCAACTACACCATCTCGATTGGGTTCGGAGCGCAATTCTTTCCCCGCAGTGGCCGCTCCTTTACGGTGGGATGGAAGTATTTCCACCTCTCCAATAACTACCAGGGTCATCTGAATCCCGGACTCGATTCTGGCGTCTTCTATGTGGGATTTTCTGCGTTTCGATCGAAACGCAAATGAGAGGTCAGAAAACGTCACGGCGTGGCGTGGGCTTTCGCCAGCCCCTTCTGCACTGCCAACAGTTCTTTCAGCACGCCGCGCAGTTTGCGGGAATCGAGGGCGTTCGCGCCGTCGGACTTGGCTTCCTTCGGGTTGTCGTGGACTTCCAGGAAAACCCCGTCCACTCCCGCAGCGACCGCCGCCCGCGCCAGCACGGGAATGAACTCCGGTTGACCGCCGCTGGTCGCGTTCCCGTTCTCGTCGCCGTGCGAAGCCGAGGGCAGTTGCACCGAGTGCGTCGCGTCGAAGACCACCGGCGCGAATTTCCGCATGATGGCGAGCGACCGCATGTCGACGACGAGGTTGTTGTAGCCGAAGCTCGACCCGCGCTCCGTAACGAAAACGCGCTTATTGCCCGAGGCGTGACACTTTTCGACGGCGTGCTTCATGTCCCAGGGCGAGACGAACTGGCCCTTCTTGAGGTTGACTACGCGCTCGGTCAGCGCGGCAGCGACGATCAGGTCGGTCTGGCGGCAGAGGAAGGCGGGGATCTGAAGGATGTCGGCAACCTCGGCGACGGCCGCGACGTCGCCGGCCTCGTGCACATCGGTAAGGATCGGGACTTTGACCTCGGCCTTCACTTTTTTCAGTACCCGCAAGCCTTCTTTGAGGCCGGGCCCGCGGAAACTCTTCAGCGAAGTGCGGTTGGCCTTGTCGTAAGAGGCCTTGAAGATAAATGGGACGTTCAGGGAGCGGGTGACGCCCTTGATGATCTCGGCCATGCGGATGGCATGGTCTTCACTCTCGATGACGCAGGGGCCAGCGATGAGGAAAAGGCTGCCCGAGCCGATGCGGACGTTGTCGAACTGGAACGAGATGGCCATTCAGGCAAAAGCTTAAACCACAGAGGGCACCGAGGAACACGGAGGAAATCTTGGCGCCCCTCTGTGTCCTCTGTGGTTATGGTTTTCGGGCGCTTCTCGCCCTGCTGAAGCTCAAAAGCGTTGAAACTCTAAACTCTGAAACTGAAACTCTAAAACGTTTAAATTTTTCCTATCTTCTCCCGACTTTTTCCGGGCGATGGAACATCTCCACCTCGGACGCCGCTTTTTCCGACCGCCGTTTCAAGCCATGCTCATACGCGGCTCCAATGAACGCCTTAAACAACGGATGCGGCTCCAGCGGTTTCGACTTGAACTCGGGATGGAACTGGCAACCGATGAAGTACGGATGCCCGGGAATTTCGACCATCTCCACGTACGTCCCATCTGGCGTCGACCCGGAAAGCCGAAGGCCTCCCGCCGTCAGCGTGCCTTCGTACTCGCGATTGAACTCGTAGCGATGCCGATGTCGCTCGCTGATCTCGGTTTTCCCGTACACCTGATAGGCCAGCGTTCCGGGCTCAATCTTGCACGGCCATGCGCCCAGCCGCATCGTGCCACCCAGTTCCTCGACGCCACGCAATTCGCGCAGCTTGTAGATCACGCGGTGCGGCGTGGCCGGATCGAACTCACTCGAATTTGCATCCGCCAGCCCACAGACGTTCCTCGCAAACTCAATACACGCCGTCTGCATGCCCAGGCAGATGCCGAAGTAGGGGACTTTCTTTTCGCGGGCGTAGCGGATCGCAACCAGCATGCCTTCGATGCCGCGTTTCCCAAACCCGCCGGGCACCAGGAGGCCGTCGTAGTCGTCCAGTTGCTCCTCGAACTGCGAGTTTTCTCCTTCCAAACCCTCGGCCTCAATCCAGTTCACCTGCAGCTTGAGGTTGTGCGCGAGGGCGCCGTGGACCAGTGCCTCCTTCAGGGATTTGTAGGAGTCCTCATACTCCACGTACTTGCCCACAATCCCGATGGTGACTTCCGCCTTCGGGTTGTAGACGCGGTGCACGATGTCTTCCCACTTCGACAGGTCGCGATCTTTGGCTTCGATGCGCAGGTACCTCAGCGCCAGCGTGTCGACATTTTCACGGGCAAACACCAGCGGCACTTCGTAGATCGACGCCACGTCTTTTGCCGTGATCACTGCCTCTTCCTCGACGTTGCAGAACAAAGCGATCTTCGACTTGATGTCCTTGGCGAGAAAGCGATCGGTGCGGCAAAGCAGGATATCGGGCTGAATTCCGATTGAGAGCAGTTCCTTTACCGAGTGTTGCGTTGGTTTCGTCTTCAGTTCTTGCGCCGCCGCAATAAACGGCACCAGCGTCACGTGCACGAACAGGGTATGCTCGCGCCCCAACTCCTGGCGCATCTGGCGGATGGCTTCCATGAACGGCAGCGACTCGATGTCGCCGACGGTTCCGCCGATTTCCACGATCGCCACGTCCACATCCTGCGCGACTTTCTTCATCGCCGACTTGATTTCGTTGGTGACGTGGGGAATCACTTGCACGGTTTTGCCCAGGTAGTCGCCGCGCCGCTCCTTGGCGATGATCTGCTCGTAAATGCGGCCGGTGGTCCAGTTGTTGTCGCGGGAAAGCTTGGCGTGAGTGAAGCGCTCGTAGTGGCCCAGGTCGAGGTCGGTTTCGGCGCCGTCGTCGGTGACGAAGACTTCGCCGTGCTGGAAGGGAGACATGGTGCCGGGATCGACGTTCAGGTAAGGGTCAAACTTCATCAGGTTGACTTTCAGTCCGCGGCTCTCGAGCAGGCACCCCATCGAGGCCGCCGCCAGTCCTTTGCCCAATGAAGACACAACTCCGCCCGTCACAAAGATGTACTTTGCCGACATCGCTTCCTCACTCTATTTTGTCTTGGGAAATTGTGCAGCTTGGCGTGCACAATCAATTATGACAGAGAACGAGCAGGAAGGGAATGTGGAAAATCGGCTCCCGTTGAGGAGCGGACGTCACCTCGTCCCCAGGTGATCGAGAAGGCTGCTGAACGTATCGTCCAGCCTCGCATTCCACTGCTGCCAGTTATGGCCTCCGGGAACGACGTGGAATTCGAATCGAAATTGGCGCTGCTCAAGAAGGCTGGCGAAGCTGTGATTGGAGGGAAGCAGGCCTTCCTGTTCGCCGCAGGTCAGGTAGAAGTAAGGCGCTTTGACGGGATCCATGGAGCGAACCAGCACAAAAGGGTCATTGTCGCGGCGAGTTGCGCTGCCCCACGGTCCGAAGATCGAGCGGTGATGCCGATATTGCCCCCAGCGGTGCGATGGAAAACGGGCGTACTCGGCACATCGATGGCCGAGCTCAGACCGCCGGCAAAGGCGAACATCTCAGGATGGTGCAGGGAGAGTTTGACCGCTCCATAAGCCTCCCATCGAAATGCCCAGGATGGCCCGGTTCGCGCGACTGGGTGCCGCTGGAAATCGAGCTTCGACATCTTTAATCAGGTCGTTCAAGATGTAGTCTTCGTATCGATCCTGCGGGTGTTCCGCGGAATTTGTGTAGTAAGACTCGTCGCCCTCGGGCATGACCAGGATCAGGCCCCGCTCGGCAAAGCGCGCGACATCAGAATAGTTCGACCAGTCGCGGAAGCTGCCACCTCCACCGTGGAGCAGGTAGACAACCGGCAGTCTCGTTCCGGCGGGAATGTTCGCGGGTGTGATGACGCGGTACGGCATGTCACGGCCAAGGGCTGCGCTATGAAAGGTCACGTCTTGCATGGCAACTCTTGGCGTAAGCCGCGGGCGATCGGACGGCTCTTGCTCGCCTCGCCTGCTACATGCGCTCGTGACGAGCATGGTTAAAACCCACAACGCCTTCGCGGAGTTCACCTTCGGGAAACGCATTCGTTCATCGACTCAGTCGGCCAGGGACATCGTTCCATCCCTAGCCGGGGGATCATCGTGGTTCGATAGAATATCCCATGCCCGACTCCTCCCTGTGGTCTGAGGACGACCCGCTCGCGCGGCTGGCCGAACTTACCGCCGACACCACCGATCCGGCGAAGGAACTGCCGCTGCGCCGCGATGTCCGGTCTCTCGGCATGCTGCTTGGCCGCGTCCTCGTCGAGCAGGAGGGGGAATCTTTCTTTGAAGTTGTGGAACGCTTGCGCCGCCTGCTGATTCAGCATCGGGAACAGCGCCACGCGGGCCAGGCTTCAAGCCGTCAGGATTCAAACGCCGCCGAAACCGGCTTGATGTCCCAGGCCCGCGACCTGGTCAGCAGTCTTTCGATCGACGATGCTCATCGCATTACCAAGGCGTTCGCGGTCTACTTTGAACTGACGAATCTGGCGGAAACGAATCACCGCAAACGTCGTCGCAGAGCCGCCCGGCTGCAGGAGCGCCGTGCCCCTGCCGAGGGTTCGTTCCGCGGAACGGTTTTCCGCTTGCGCTCGGCCGGTATCCCGCTGCATACGGTCTTCGACGCCCTGCGCAAAGTTCGGGTGACGCCGGTATTCACGGCGCACCCAACCGAAATCACCCGCCACACGATCCGCCTGAAGCGCCGCCGCATCGCCCGCTTGCTCGAGCATCTCGATCAGGTTCCCCTGGCTCGCGCCGATGCCCTCGCGTTCGAGGAGCAGATCCTCGCCGAAATCACCGCCCTGTGGCAGACCGATGACGTCCGCCTGAAAAAGCCCACCGTACGCGACGAAATCAACATGGGCCTCGATTACTTTCCGATGGTGCTTTTCGAGACGGTGCCTCGCCTATACGCCGAACTCGAAGAATCGATCGTGCAGGTATATGGCGTCGCCGGGGGAGAGGCGCCGCTGCCGCAGTTGCTCGAGTTCGGCTCCTGGATCGGTGGCGATCGCGACGGGAACCCGTACGTCACTGCCGATTGCACGCGCGACGCTCTGCGTATGGCGCGCCATCTGGTCATGGATCACTACATTGCCGAGATCCATCGCTTGATCAGCCAGCTCAGCATGTCGTTGCGGCGCATCGGGGCCTCCGAAGCGCTGGTCCAGCGCGTGCGCGCCTACGAAGCGATCCTCGGCGAGGAGCACTCGCGTTGGAAAAAAATTACCGAGGCTGAGCTCTATCGCCACTTTCTTGATTTCACCGCGGCGCGCCTGCGTTTCAGCCGCGATTCCTCCGGGCATGCCCTGGGCTATAAATCCGCGCAGGAGTTCGAAGGCGATCTCCTGCTCATGCGCGAGAGCTTGTGTGCCAATCGCGGCGAGCGCCTCGCCATTCTTCTCATTGATCCGCTGTTGCGTAAGCTTCGTACTTTCGGATTTCATCTCCATACGCTCGATATCCGCCAGCATGCCCGCGTGCTGTCCCAGGCGCTGCCGGAACTGGCTTCCGCCGTGGTGGTTCCGGACGGGAAAAAGAGAAGGGAACTGCCCGCTCCCTCGGCCGAGGTGCTCGAAACTTTCCGCGCCATTCGGGAACTGAAGCAGACGTATGCTCCGGAAGTGATTCGTACCTTCATCGTGAGCGACACGCAATCAGAAGAAGATGTGTTGAACGTTCTGCGGATCGCTGACGTCGCCGGAGTTTCGGTCGCTCGAACCGAATCGGATCCCGGACTTATGCCGGTGCCGCTGTTCGAATCGATTGCTTCGCTGCGCCAGGCCGGCTCCGTCATGGCCCGCTTGTGGGATTCGGCGGAATACCGGCCGTTGCTCGACTCCTGGGGACGCACGCAGGAAATCATGCTCGGGTACTCCGATTCGAACAAAGATGGCGGCATGTTCACCAGCACCTGGGAACTGCACAAAGCGCAGCACGAACTGCACCGCGTCGCGCGCGAGCATCGCGTCGATCTGCGCCTGTTTCATGGGCGCGGCGGAACGGTTGGCCGCGGTGGAGGCCCCACGCACGCCGCCATCCTGGCCCAGCCGCCCGGCGATTTCTCGGGCCAGATCCGCATCACTGAACAAGGCGAGGTCCTCACCTGGAAATATTCCGACCCGGTGCTGGCGGAGTGGAATCTGGAGATCATGATCGCCGCGTGCCTCGAGGCCGTGGTTGGCTCGGCCGCTCCCGCTCCCGAAGTCAGTCAGCGATGGGACGACGCGATGGAGGCTATGTCGCAAGATGCTTATCGCTACTATCGCGACCACATCGCTGAGAATCCCGAGGTTCTCGAGTATTTCGAGCAGGCAACGCCCGTGGGCGAACTGGAACACGCGCGCATCGGATCGCGCCCCGCGCGCCGTTCCGACAGCCGTCGCCTTGAAGATCTGCGTGCCATCCCGTGGGTGTTCGGCTGGATGCAGAGCCGCCACGCCGTGCCCGCATGGTTCGGCGTGGGATACGCGCTCGAGCGCTTCGCGGGCGGCGACCCGAAAAACCTGCAACTTCTCCGAGAAATGATGGACGGCTTCCGTCTCTTCTCGAGCCTTGTGCGCAATGTCGAAATCGCCATGGCCAAGGCCGACATGCCCATCGCCCGGGTCTACGCGGAGTTGGTTGAGGACGCAGGCGTGCGTGAGCGCGTCTACTCCGTGCTCTATGAGGAATTCGAACGAACCCGCAGGATTCTTTTGTCCATCACCGGGCAGAACGAGTTGCTGGAGAAAAATCCCGTACTCTACCGATCCATCCGGCTGCGCAACCCGTACGTCGACCCGATGAGCCTCATTCAGGTCGATCTGCTGCGTCGCAAACGGAATAAAGAAGGGAGCAGTTCGCTCGATTACGCCATTGGCGCGACCATGAACGGCATCGCCGCCGGTTTGCACAATACCGGCTAAACTTCCCTAAGTCAGGAAATGTTCGCGATGACGTCCCTGCAGAAAGCCCCGGACCGTTTCGATGCCCGTCTGCGACTCTTTGTCTATCGCCAGCTCTTGCGGAGGCAAGAATCTCCGACCGTCTCCGAGATGGCGAAGGCCTTCGCCTGTGGGCAAAAGAAAATCCTGGCGAGTTTGGAGCGCCTCAGTGAAAGCCACGCCTTCATGATGCAGGAAAGTGGAGAGCTCTGGCGCGCCGCGCCGTTTTCCTGTATTCCCACGCCGTTCCCGGTCAAAGTCGGCAAACGCTCATGGTTCGGCAACTGCATCTGGGACGCGCTCGGCATTCCCGCGATGCTAGGCAAGGATGCTCGCATCGACGCCGCTTGCGGTTGCTGCAATCTCGCCATGCCGGTCGAAATCAAGTCGGGGAAGATACGCTCTGGCGCCGGGCTGATTCACATTGCCGTTCCCGCTCGCGACTGGTACAAGGACGTCGCTTTTACCTGACGGACCATGCTTCTGTTCCGGTCGGAACAGCACATCAAACGCTGGTGTCGTCAATGGAAGCGTCCGCGCGGCGGCACACTCAACCTGGCCCAGGGCTGGAAGCTGGCCCAGTTATGGTATGGCGACCGGCTCGATCCCCAGTGGCGCTCAAAAACCGTCACTGAAGCAGAATCAGTGTTTCGCCGGGTCGGTCTTGTGGGACAATTCTGGAAGCTCTCGACTTGAGACATCTCTTGTTCGCCGGGTCGCATCGCAACGCTGGGGATCGACGTATGCCGCATCCAAAGTCTTCCCGCATCGTCTGGCCGCTTTTCTCCCTGCTGCTCCTGCTATGCATTGCAGGCAAGGCCCAGGACCTTGCCAAGCGTCTCATCCTCAAAGACGGTTCCTACCAGTCGGTCAGCGAATATGAGGTCAAGGGCCAGCGCGTGCGCTACCTGAGCGCGGAACGCGGCGAATGGGAGGAACTTCCCAAGGATCTCGTCGATTGGCCTGCAACCGAAAAATACGAGAAGGCCAGGGCCGCCGGAGCTTCCACTCCCGAAGCCATCGAGCTCGATAAACAGTTCGAAGCCGAACAGCAAGCCGAAGAGGCTCTCGCTCCCCACGTTGCACCCGGCCTGCAGCTTCCGGAAGAGGGTGGCGTTTTCCTGCTCGACACCTATGAGAACAAGCCGGAGCTCGTCCCGATCGATCAGCGCGGCGGCTCGGTCAACAAGAACATGAAAGGGAACATCCTGCGTGCGGCCGTGAATCCCATCGCCAGCGCCCATCAAACCGTCGAAGTTCCCGGCAGGCACGCGCCGGTACAGTCGCATGTGGCTGTGCCCGCGTTGTATATCAATATCGACCGCGGCCAGGAAACTGAGGCCGACGACGTCATGGCCGAGGCCGACAAAGCCAAGGCCGACCAAGGTCAGGCCGACAAATCCGAGGCGAAGCCAGCTGCACCCGGCGACAAGAAGTCCGAAAAATCAGGAGCTGGAGGAGAACGGTTTCGCATCGTGCGTCTCGAGGCGAAGGGTGAAAAGCGCGTAGTCGGCGAAATCAAAGTCGCGGTTTACGGAAAAATTACGCAGGATGCCAAGTTTGTTTCCACGACGTCGCAGCCGATGACGGGCGGGTGGGTGAAGGTTACGCCTACCGAAAGCCTGCCCACAGGAGAGTATGCCGTCGTTGAAATGCTCGGCAAAGAAGGCATGAATCTCTACGTCTGGGATTTCGGCGTGAATCCCAACGCAGCCGCCAATACCGTGGCGTTCAAGCCCGATCCCTCCGGCACCCAGGATAAGGCCGATCAATCCATTGAGCTGCAAAAGAGGTCGAAACGCCAGTAGTCCGCCGCGCTGCGGCATGCCTCGTTGCGAACAACAGGTGGCGCAATCTGCGCGGCTACCGAGCCGAGTGCTGCTTCGATACTTGAATGATCGCCCCGCCCACGAGCTCCAGAGCGACTCCCCATTGCTGCCGAGCCTTCATTTCGTTCTCGCCGTAGCCGAAAACGTAAGCGGTCACGTAAAAGCCGTCGCGTGCTTCGTGATCGGTGTGGTAGTAGCAGCGTCGCAGCAGGAACTCCGTCGAAGCTGCGATGTCAGGGGCTTTGTTGAGAAGCGCGGTAAGTTCCTTCAAAAAGTCTTCGTGACCGGCGAAATCGAAGCGTGAGTCTGGGGATGAGAACACCAGGTCAACGTAAGACCCGAACTTCCAGGGCACGCCAAAAATCTGTTCCTCAGGCTGGATTTCGTCGCTGGCCCAGAGATCACATTTCGCCGACTCGACCACGGAAGCTGGCGAATTCACGCTTCGCAGAAAATCGCGCAGCTCGGTGGAGTGCGCCGCCTCTGGAATCAGGTCGAGGGCGGTCGGGTCAGTTCTCAGGTTGTAGTAGCGAAGGCTGCCGCCTGGGTCTGCCCACGGGATTTCGAGCGTCGCGTCATCGCCGCCGAGTTCGACCGCGTAATCAACCTGCATCGAGCACGCATGAAGCGAAGAACCGGCGGAGCGCGCGAGCGCATTCCGCCGGTCGTTGTGGAATCGTCTTACTTCGCCGGAGCCGGCTGCGGCGTCGCCTGGGGAGCGCCAAAATTCACTTTCGGCACTTCGCGCGATCCTTCCGCCGCCTTGAAGTAATCGTTGTTTGGCTTGAACCCGGCCCATCCCGCGAACAGGCTGGCAGGGAACTGCTGCACGTAGGTGTTGTAATCCTGCAGCGTGTCGTTGTAGCGCTTCCGCTCGACGGCAATCCGGTTCTCGGTGCCCGCGAGTTCGTCCTGCAGGCGCATGAAGTTCTCATTCGACTTCAGTTGAGGATAGTTCTCCGAAATGGCCAACAGCCGGCCGATCGCGCCGTCCAGCTGATTGTTGGCGGCGATCTTCTCCCCGGGAGTTCCGGCGGAGAGCAATGCGGAACGCGCTTTCGCGATGTCGCCGAAAACGGTCTGCTCCTGCTTCGCATAGCCCTTCACCGTTTCCACCAGGTTGGGGATCAGGTCCGCGCGTCGCTGCAGCACGATGTCCACCTGCGACCAGGCAGATTTGACCGCCTCATTCTTGCTTACCAGCGTGTTGCGGACACCGATGTACTGTCCGAAGACCACCAGCGCGATCAGCGCCAGAATGATCACAACAATTAGACCTTTACCCATAGTGCTCTCCTCCAAGCGAAAGTCTGCGAATCAGCGCAGCCGTTCAGCGTCCCGGGGAATCCAGCATTCTATCCACAGCACCCGTCACCTGTTCAACTGCGGCGACGTATTGCGCGGCAATCTCCTCAGCGCGAAATTGCTTCCGCTCGGCGCGGTGCTCGCGGATATCGAGCAGCCGCTCAATCGGTGCGGCATCGAAACCAAGCGCGCTGGCCAGAGCCTTCACCGCTTCGCGTTTCGTCGCCGGCGCGGGCTGCCCCTGCGCAATCAGGGCATGGCGAAATAAGGTAGCAAAAGCCGGCACCGAGCGCAGCAGGATGTTCCAGATGTGCTTCTCGTCAGGCGCCTCCATCAGCAGCCGCTGCCGCAGCAGGATCAATTTCTCGCGCAACTCATATTCGAGCTGGGCGCGGTGCAGGTGCATCGGGATCTGCAAGTTGGCCACGAGGTCTGGGCCGTACAGCACGCGATGCTGACGCCGCATATCCAGCAGTTCGATGGAGAAAACATCGGCCGAGCGCTCCAGTTCATCGCGCGTGATCATCAGCGGAGCCGGATGCTTCTGCTTCGTCCATGCCCCGACAGCTGGAGCCAGCAGCAGCAGCTTGGGCAGGGACGTGTCCTTCAAAATCGCCAGCAGATTGACGTTCGAATAGTCCGCGTTGTACTCACCCGACGCTGCCGAACCATAAAGAATGACGCTCTCCAGGTTCTCGCCCGCCGCTTTTTGCAGACGAGTTACGAATTCAGTGATCTTGTTTTCCGGAACTGCTGTTTCTGGAGCCATAAAACGATCCTCAAGTATTTTGGCGCTACCAACTGCCACCGGCGCCACCGCCGCCAGTGCTGCCGCCGCCGAAGCCGCCAAATCCGCCACCACCGCCGCCGAAGCCACCGCCATCCCAGCCTCCTCCCCGAGAGCCGCCACCACCTCCACCGAAAAGGAACATGTAGAAGAGCAACCTGCGCAGCGGCGGCACCGCCAAAACGATAATCAGCAGAACAATTAGCCCGATGATCGTGCCCGGCGAGAGCTCGCTTTGGTGCGGCGGCCGCGCTGCGATTGGCGCGATCCGTCGCGGCTGCGACGTGGTGATTTCCACGCCCGCATCTTTCGCGATGACGTCCACCACTCGGGACGTAAGGAGGCTGACTGCACCATCGTAGTCGCCACGCTGCAGATAAGGCACAGTTTCGCGCCCGAATCCACCAACTTTGCCGTCGGGCAGAATCGGCTCAAGGCCATAGCCTACCGTGGTCCAATACTTGCGATCCTGGGTGGCGAAGAGAATCAGGACGCCTCGATCCTTTCCCTTCTGACCGATTCCCCATTTTTGGTAAAGGCTGACAGAGTAGCTGACGATGTCCTCTCCATCGGTAGACTTGACCGTGACGACCACGATGGACGCTTGTGCCTTGGCGAGTACCTGCCGGCACATCTCCTTGAGCTGAGTGGAAATGGTTGGGCTGAGTACGCCGGCGAAATCGTTGACGCAATCGGTGGGCTTCAGCGAGGAAATCGGCTCAGCGCATGCGAACGGCGCCAGCGTCGCCAGAGCCAGCAAAATCGCTACGACATAAACGCGACGCCGCATCGCGCACGATTGTACAGGAACAAGAAGAAGAGGTTGGTGGTCGCTCTCTGCGAGCAGCGCAACAGGAATTTACCAAGCTGTCCGTTCCGAAAGTCGGGCGGATCTTTCAGAACTGGCGCAGGAACTCGATGATCCGCCGCTCCGCCCACCGGCCGTCGTAGCCATTGGCGTCGGCAATGAACGCACAGTGGCCGCCATCGGCGCACTCGACGAATTCCAGGTTCGGATTTGCGAGAATCTTTTTCCGCGTCTCCGGAATGAGCCGCACGAACGGATCGTTGGCGGCATGCACGATCAAGCCGGGAACCGCTATGCGGTCGACGACATTGGAGGCCGCCGCGCGCGCATAATAATCCACGGCGCCTTCGAAGCCACAATAGTAGGCGGTGATCTTGTCGTCGAACTCGCGCAGGCTCCGCACGCCGCGCAACCGCGCCGGGTCGAATTGTCCAGGAAACAGCCGAGCTTTCTGCCGGAAGCGGTACCGCAGCTTGATCATGAAGTACTGTTCGTAAATCCGGTTACTCGGCAGATGGAGGGCATCCGCGGAAGCCGCCAGATCCATGGCCGGACACACTGCCGCCACCGCTCGGAACTCCGCCGGATGTTCCCGTCCCCACTCGCCCGCTGTTTTCAGAACCAGGTTCCCGCCCATCGAAAAGCCCACCAGCGCAAAGCGGGAAATTCGATCTTGCTCTACGAGGTTGCGCGAAACGGCGGCAACATCTCCGGATAGGCTCGAGTTGTACAGGGTCGGAGCAAGATGATCGGTGCCGCCGCAGTTACGCTGGTTCACGCGCACCACGTTCATGCCGGCCGCGAGACCCTTCTGCGTCACACCAATGACGTACCCCGACTCGCTGGACCCTTCCAGCCCGTGGACGATCACGGCCGTCAACGCGCTGCGTCGATCCGGTTGCCAGTGACAATGACAGAGAATTCTTATGCCGGGTTCGACTTCAACGTAGCGCTCTTCCGGCGCAGGCAAGTGCGCGTTGCGCACCAGGAAGAAACCCGCCAGGGTTTGCAGGTGGCCTCCGCGTACCAGGCGTCGCGGCGCGAAGGCCGGCATCTCTGAAGGGGTTTGCGTCGATTCCACTCTTTGATTTTAAATACAAGACAGGGATTTTAAATACAAGACAGGTTCTGGCGCAGTTCGCGCCCGCACGCGGAGACCACCGATGCCGATTTTCGAATATGTTTGCCAGGATTGCCAGCATGGCTTTGAAGCGCTGGTCTATGGCTCGCAAAAGGCGGAATGCCCCAAGTGCCATAGCGACAATCTGACGCCGCAACTTTCTACTTTCGCGGTCTCCAGCAAAAGTTCGAGCGCTTCTCCGAGCTTCGGCCCTTGCGGTTCCTGCGGAGACCCCGCCGGCCCCGGCGCCTGCTCTCGGCGCGACTCCAACTGAAGGCCGTTTCTCTTAATCCCAACTAGACGCCGTCGCCATCAGCCCTCTGCGGTTCGGTGTACAATTCCCGCCCTACAGGATTCGGACGACAACGCTGCTGTTGTCTTGCCGTTTCCGCGCCCCGGCCTTCGATCGGTTTTGCCCTGAATCGGGCGCCGATCTCAACCATTGCTACGCGAAGGAGAAATCAGTTATGCGTCCCAAACGATGGATCCCGTTCCTGGGCCTTCTCGCACTCGCCGCATCGTCGATACCTGTCGCTTTCGCGCAAATGTATCCGGGCCCTCCGCAGAGACCAGCCACAGTGAGGTGCGAATCGCGAAACACCCAGCGCAATTATTGTGCCGCCGATACTCGTGGCGGAGTGACCGTGGGCCGGCAGCTCAGCCAGGCGCAGTGCGTGCAAGGCCGAACCTGGGGCTTCGACATGCGTGGCATCTGGGTGCAGGGAGGCTGCCGCGCCGATTTTGTGGTGAATGCTTATAACGGCACGCCCAACTGGGGAAATCCGGGTCCGGGTCATCGCCCACCCGGTCCGGGCGGTCCAGGCTGGGGCAACAGCGGAGCCTGCTTTTACAAGGATGCGGGTTTTGCGGGCGAGTACTTCTGCATGAAGCGCGGCGAGAGCTACGCCAATCTGCCTCCTGGCTACAACGATCGTATTTCAGCGATCAAGGTTTTCGGCGGCGCGCGCGTCACCGTCTACAACGATTCCAACTATGGTGGCCGCCGCGGGACGATCGCCCGCGACGTCGCCAATCTGAAGGACTGGCGCACTCCCGATGACCCGACACGTACCTGGAACGATCGGATCTCGTCGATCCAGGTTCAGTAGAAGAGATTCAAGTATTGCGCGTGGCCCCGACGTCATGAGACTCAGTTCCGGGTGATATGGCAGGGTGCGCCGGCACTTCCGGGGCGGCGGGAAACTCGACCTCGAAAACCTTCCGCACGGCCCGCAAATCTGCGATGTTGATCTGGTTCTTTGCGGGCAGGGCGACGGGAACTAAACCACGAAGCGTAACTGCCAGGGGACGCAAGGAACCCGTCCGGGGGAGGCGGGTTCCACTAAACTGCCCTAAAATCTCAGAACAATACCCGTGGACAGACGGAAGTTATTTTGGGTAGCGCTCATGACCCGGCTCTGCAGAAAGTCAACCTGCGCCGCCCGGATACCAAAATTCCGGCTTACATTCGCATCGATTCCACCACCAGCTGCCCATGCAAAACCCGTGTCCGAGCCAGAGACACCGAGGGCAGACCCAGAAATGCGCCCGGCACCGAAAAGGCCGTGGAAAAACGGAGTCAGCCGTGAAGAATTGGGGAAGCGGACCGTGGGTCCGAACAAGAATGAGTAGAAGTTTGTTTTAACACCAACTCCTGCAAAACTCGGAGTTCCGTACGAACCACTGAAATCCGCGGTTACGCCGAAGTTTCTGGAAAAGAATCCACTCGCGGATGTATTCCAACCATTCAGATTGAACCCGCTGACGCCAGAGACCCCAGTGTTCGCACGGACGAATTGATACCCGCCGAAAATCTCCGCCTTTGGCACCTCCCCTGCCTTCTCCTGCCCGAAGGCAAGCAGAGAGAGCGACATCACCACGCACAGTACAATGAGCTTTCGTAGCATAGCTACTCCTTTCAGAAAACGTGTCCTGGTCCGAAAATCAGAGACCGAGCACTGTTCGTTCACCAAGACCTCGTTCATCGTAGAGTGCTGCGTTCATCGGCGGCGTGATTGCAGTCACGTGTGACTGTGAGAGGATGCTCAATTGGTTGCCACTTTAGTAGTCATTCCCAAAAAGAAACCGGACGGCGAATGCCGTCCGGTTCCACAGAGCCGCCTGTTGATGTATTAGAAACCTACGTTCCTTCCGACCACCCCGCCAGATACTCTTCCTGCTCCGGCGTTAGCCGATCGATCTTGATGCCCATCGATTCCAGCTTCAACTTCGCCACCCGCTTGTCGAGCTCCGCGGGAACGGTGTAGACGCGCTTCTCGAGTTGTGCGTAGTTCTTCACCATGTACTCGACCGACAGCGCCTGGTCAGCAAAACTCATATCCATCACCGACGGCGGATGTCCCTCGGCCGCAGCCAGGTTGATCAGGCGGCCTTCGCCCAGCAGGTTGATCTTGCGTCCGTCTTTCATCGAGTACTCTTCGACGAAATTGCGCGTGGTGCGCTTGGAGGACGCCATCTTCTCCAGGCTCGGAATGTCGATCTCCACGTTGAAGTGGCCCGAGTTCGAAATGATGGCGCCGTTCTTCATCACTTCGAAATGCTCCTTCGCCAGCACATTCTTGTTGCCGGTCACGGTGCAGAACACGTCGCCGATTCGGGCAGCCTCGTTCATCGACATGACGCGAAACCCGTCCATGACCGCTTCCAGCGCCTTGGTCGGATCGACTTCCGTGATAATGACCTCGGCTCCGGCACCGCGCGCCCGGCTCGCCAGACCACGGCCGCACCAGCCGTAACCGGCCACCACGAATTTCGATCCCGCGAGCAGGAAGTTCGTCGCGCGGATGATTCCGTCGATGGTCGATTGCCCGGTTCCATAACGGTTGTCGAACAGATGCTTGGTATCGGCGTCGTTGACGGCCACGATCGGATAGCGCAGCACTCCCTCTTTCGCCATCGCCCGCAGCCGGATCACACCCGTCGTCGTCTCTTCCGTTCCGCCGATGACGGCGTCGAGCACGTCGGTGCGCTTGGTATGCAACACGGTGACCAGGTCCGCGCCATCGTCCATCGTGATCTGCGGGCGGTGGTCGATCGCGGCAATGATGTGCTGGTAATAGGTGTCGTTGTCTTCACCCTTGATCGCGTAGACCGGAACATTGTAGTCGCGCACCAGGCTGGCCGCGACATCGTCTTGGGTGGAAAGTGGGTTCGACGCGCACAGTACTACGTCGGCCCCGCCGTCGCGCAGGCAGACCGCCAGGTTCGCCGTCTCCGCGGTCACATGCAGGCAGGCGGAGATACGCACCCCCTTCAGCGGCTGATTCTTGATGAATTCCTTGCGAATGATTTGCAGGACATTCATCGACTGGTTGGCCCAGTCAATGCGCTTTTTCCCCATGTCCGCGAGATCGAGATTCTTAACGTCGCAGTTCACTTGCATCGGTGAGGTCGACATACTTCTCCTAGTCTATGATTGCGGTCGGGCCGTGGATTTTTGCTTCGAGCTCGAAAATCAGAATACACGAAACCAGGGGGAAGGTTTGCCGGGCTTGCCACCCGGTGGTAACCGGGGACGCCGCCATGCGTCCCCGCCCATTGTTTCTCTGAGAACTACCGCTTTGCGGTCTGCAGCGCTGGCTCCCGCAGGCCCGCTTCGCTGGCCAGCTTGGCTGCTTTGTCGGTCGCTTCCCAGGTGAAGTCTTTGTCGTTTCGTCCGAAATGCCCGTAGGCCGCCGTCTTGCGGTAAATCGGACGCCGCAGATTCAGCGATTCGATAATGCCTTTCGGCGTGAGCTGGAAGTTCCGGCGAACCAGGTCCGGAATAATCGTCGGATCCACCTTCTCGGTTCCGAAGGTTTCTACCAGAATGCTGACCGGTTCGGCCACCCCGATCGCATACGCCAGCTGCACCTCACACTTGTCGGCCAGTCCCGCCGCCACGATGTTCTTCGCGATGTGCCGCGCCATATAGGCTGCCGAGCGATCGACCTTCGTCGGATCCTTGCCGCTGAACGCTCCGCCGCCGTGGCGGCCCATGCCGCCGTAGGTGTCGACGATAATCTTGCGCCCGGTAAGCCCGGTATCACCCATGGGCCCGCCGATCACGAATCGGCCGGTCGGGTTGATGTGATACTTCGTGTCCGCATCGAGCAGGTTGCTCGGAATCACGGCCTGGATCACGTACTTCAGAATCTCTGCCCGCAGCTGATCATTGCCCACCGTTTCGGCGTGCTGCGTCGAGATCACGACGGCGTCCACACGAACGGGTTTTCCGTTCTTGTCGTATTCGACTGTAACTTGGGATTTGCCATCGGGGCGAAGGTAACGGGCAGGTGCCATTCTTGCGGACTTCGGTCAGCCGCTGCGTCAGCTTATGCGCCAGCAGGATCGGGGTGGGCATCAGTTCGGGATTCTCGTTCACCGCGAACCCGAACATCATGCCCTGGTCGCCCGCGCCGCCGGTATCGACTCCCATGGCAATGTCGCCGGACTGCTTGTTGATGCTCGAAATGACCGCGCAGGTGTTGCAGTCGAATCCATAGAGCGCATTGTCGTAGCCGATCGACTGGACGACCCCGCGCACCAGCGTCTGAAAATCGACATAGGCCTTGGTCGTAATCTCCCCGGCGATGACCACCAGGCCGGTTGCGGTCAGCGTTTCGCAGGCTACGCGGCTGGTCGGGTCTTCCATCAGGCAGGCGTCTAGAATGGCGTCGGAAATCTGGTCGGCAATTTTATCGGGATGCCCTTCAGTTACAGATTCCGAGGTGAAAAGGTAACGATTTTTGGATGGCAAATTCCCTCTCCTTGATCCTCTTGCGGCGTTCCGTGTGGCGGGAAAATCACGGCGCTGAGGCCATCTTTTCGCGCGTAACTCGGTGTGGTTTAAGGTCCCTAAAAAGCTATCAGAGGAAGGATAAAGGAGGCAATGATTTTGGACCGTACTGGCGGATCAACAGTTTAGAGGTCGCACTGTACGGTCAGACGGCGATTGGGCCGGGTCGAATGGATGTTACGACTGGGCAAGGCTACCTTGCATCCGGCACCACGGCCTTCACCGCCGCTGCCTGCAAACCGTCCGGATGGAAAGTCATCGTTCGAACTTCTCCATACTTCCCGAGCGAGGGCAGCTTCTTGCCATTGAAAAAAACATCCAGCGCGCCGATGCTCCCCGCCTTCACCACGATTTCCGTTTTTCCTTGCAGGACCTTTTCATAAGGACCCTGGAGAATGGCTTCCGTCGGCGCCTGTCCATCCACCACAACCGACACCCAGCAGTTTTCCGATTCGTCGTTGCCCTTTAGAACGACGGTGAACGTCCCCGCTGCGGCAGGCGCGGGCGGGGCGGCACCGTGTAGCGCGGCCTGCGCGACTTGGGACACGGTGGCCTTGTTCTGCTCGGTCGTCGGAATGGGCGCTGTCGGGGGCGTGTTTCGGCCCTCCTGCGCCGGCAGGGGTCTGGCCGCGCCGGCGCTTCGCGCCGTGCCGTCAAGAATCGAACTCGACAACGATGAACTTTCCGGCGTCGATGCCGGTCCTCCACCGCCGCGATCGATCTGCGAGGATCGATGGAAGTAACTCCAGCTGGCAAACGCGAGCGCCACCACCAGCAACAGCACGGCCAGCAATCCCCACGGGATTTCCCGGCG
Source organism: uncultured Acidobacteriota bacterium (assembly GCA_963729415.1). GTDB lineage: Bacteria > Acidobacteriota > Terriglobia > Terriglobales > Acidobacteriaceae > Gp1-AA133. The sequence continues at coordinate 50,759 of CAVSOD010000001.1, forward strand.
CTCCGCGTCTTCCTGCTTGCCGGCAGAATGCTCTACCTCGGAGACATCGGGGCGGGGTGTGGGGAACTGCAGGGGTGTTGTGTTATGTGCGGGAATGCCTTGGCTGCTGTCGAGCGCCGTCAGGTAGTCGGCCAGCGTTTCATTTTCGTCCAGCCCCAGGTGCCGGGCGTAGGCGCGGACAAATCCTTTGTTGAAGATTCCGCCGGGAAGTTGGTCGAACTTCTCGTCCTCCAGCGCGCGGAGGAGGCGGGTCCCAATCTTGGTGTTCAGCGAGATGTCTTCGAGGGTGACGCCCCGCTGCTCCCGCTCCTTTTTCAAACGATCGCCGAAGGATCCCATGCGACACTCGCCCCCGTCCGGGCGCAGGCTCCACGGTCAGCCATATTAACGATATGTTGCGTGCGCTGGAAGTGAGAACTGCAAACCTGCGGCGCGCCGCCCACAAACAGCGCCGCCTGCCTCGGGCCGCTCGCTTCGGGAGATTCGTCTAAGGGCCTTACTCCACGTGGCTTTGCGGGTACTCGGTTACTTAAGGTCGTTGCTCCCCCTTCTGAGCGCCGCATATAATTTGACCACTTCTGCCTGAAAATCGAAGGATTTTTTTGCATGCCTGAGGCCACCGGCGCCGACCGAAAGCGGCAAAGTCAAGAGCTCAACATCTTCCACGATGTGGCCAAGGCTCTTACTTCCTCGCTCGACCTCGATTCCATCCTCCAGACCATCATGGAGAAGATGGCGGAGTACTTCCGTCCCGACACGTGGTCCCTGCTGATGGTCGACGAGGAACACAACGAGCTCTATTTCGCCATCGCAGTCGGAGACGCCGCCGAGGCGCTGAAAGACGTCCGCCTGAAGGTCGGCGAAGGCATCGCCGGCTGGGTGGCCAAGAACGGCGAACAACTCATCGTGCCCGACGTCTACACCGATCCCCGCTTCGCCAAGCGGATCGACGAGGTCACACAATGGGAAACGCGCTCCATCATCTGCGTTCCCCTCAATTCCAAGCATCGCGTGCTCGGCGTCATCCAACTGGTGAACGTCGACATGAAGGGCTTCGGCGACCAGGAGATCTTCTTCCTGCAAGCCCTGTGCGACTACGCCGCAATTGCCATCGAGAACTCGCGTGCCGTCGAGAAGATCCAGGAACTGACCATCACCGACGACTGCACCGGTCTTTACAATGCGCGTCATCTTTATAAGACGCTCGAGACCGAGGTCTACCGCTCCTCGCGTTTCGGCTACGAGTTCAGTGTCCTGTTCATCGACCTCGACCATTTCAAGCAAGTCAACGACACGCACGGGCACCTGATTGGCAGCAAACTGCTCGCCGAAATCGGCTACCTGGTCAAAGCGCAATTGCGATTGATCGATTACGCCTTCCGCTACGGTGGCGATGAATTTGTCGTGCTCCTGCCGCAAACCGGCAAGGACCAGGCCCTCAACGTGGCCAAGCGTCTGCGCGATGCGCTGCGCGTCAGCATGTTCTGCAAGGAAGAAGGGTTGAATCTGAACGTTCGCGCTTCGATCGGCCTTGCCACCTACCCGCACGACGCCAAGTCCCCGCACGACGTCATCCGCCAGGCCGACGAGATGATGTACCTGGTCAAGAACACGACCCGCGACAATATCGGAATCGCGCAACGCGGCGTGATGAAGTAAACCTCAGGTCGACGCCGTCGGCCGAACCCAGCCCAGCAATTCGCCTCCGCGCTTCTTTAACGTTGTCCGCGCCACCGAGAGTCCCAGCATCATCAGGAAAATCGTCAACAAGCCTACCGAAGCTCCGCGAATACTCTGCGCGTGCTTGGCGAGAATCGAGAACCGTCCATACACCAGTTCGATATGCACCCAATACACCAGCAGCGACGTTTGTCCGAGCTGAATCATCGGACTGAATCCCCACTGGGCTGGACCCCAGCGGCACCAGGCGTAGCACGCGGACAAAATCATCAGCAGCAGGCCCACGCGAATCAGAAAGAAATTCGGGCTCGTGTGCCAGAAGTCGTAATTCGCATACAGCGTCAGCGGGCGCGAATCGAGCCAGCGCGCGCCTTCCATCAACACTCCGCCCGCTACCGCCGCCAGCAGGAAGGCCGGCGCTTCATGCTCGCGGATTCGTTCGCTCTGCAGGGCGAATCCCGCCGCCAGCCCGGCGAATGCGAATGCCGACCAGGGAAATATTGGAAATAACCACGCCTGCGGCTCTCCAAGATTGTGGACACCATTCACATACGTTTCGAGCGGCCAGGGCAGCCAGTCCGGACGCCACGTCGTCCACAGCGGTGGCGTGAGCAGCGAGATGCCCAACGCAACCAGGCATGCCGTTCCCGCCAGCGCCCAGCCGGAGACATTCCCTCTCGCAGCTCGCAATACGATCCAGCACACGATGCCCATCAGCATCATCGACACGCCGATCGTATTAAGAATGTCGACGCGGAACAGGTCACTCCATGGCGCCCAGCCCCACGCGATCAAGTATTCCTGCAACCGGAACAGCAGCCCCAGCGCAAAAATCTCGGCGCCGCGGTGGATGGTGCTACGACCGATCGCACCCGGCGTCAGCCCCTTCTGACGCAATTTCCCCGTCACCAGCGCAAACGAGATTCCGGCGAGAAACAGAAACAGCGGCGCCGGCAAGGTCCCGCCCAGCTGCGAATACATGAAGAACTTTGATTTCCGCAGTTCGGGTGCGAGCCAGGCATCGTAGCAATGCGTCTGGAACATCAGGACGCAGGCCAGCCCTCGCATCCAATCAATGTAGGAGAGGCGCGATGATTTGGAGGAACGCAGCGTGAAAACGCGCCCTTTCGTCAGGATCGTTTTTGCCGGTCCAGCAACCGTCGCAGGCTCCGGATGAGCGTGGGGCCTTCGTCCCGTAACTGCGAATAACTGAAGCGCACAATCCGTCCCAGCGCAGCGCGGCCCGACGGCGTCAGTTGCACCAGCACGGCGCGCTTGTCGTCCGCAGAAGTGTGCCGGCTCAGCAAGCCTTGCGCCTCTAATCGATCGGCCAGTTCAACCACGGTATGGTGCTCGAGGCGAAGCTGCCCGGCGATCTCCTTGATCGTGGGCCGGCGCTGCGCGGGCAGTCCCGCCACCGCCAGCAGCATCTCATACTGCTGCGGCTGCAACCCCTCGGCTCGCGCCGCGTCCATGCGCCGCCTGAGAAAGCGCGCCAGTTGGTAGCGAAACTCCGCCAGCTTCTCGTACTCGCTTTGCGAAAACAATCTGGAGCTTGCTTGGGACCGTGGACTCGGCATGGTGCCTTCTTCCAGATCGATGGAAGGTTCGTCGGCTGAAACTCTTCGACTGTTACTTGAGCTTGTCGACGCCCTTCTTGGTTTCGTCCGCCGTCGCCTTGGCGCCCTTCTTCACTGCCTTACCGGTTTTCTGGGCGGCATGCTCGGTGGCATCTTTCGTCTTCTCCCCACCCTCCTTGGTCACCTCGGCAGTCTTGTGTGCCGCAGTCTTGGTGGCATCCACAGTCTTCACGGTCGCATCTTTGGTGGCGTCTCCGGTCTTCGTGGCGGCGGTCTTGGTTGCGTCCTCGGTCTTGACTGCCGCCTTCTTGGTCGCATCTGCGGTCTTGTGGGTGGCTTTCTTGGTGGCTTCCGCGGAGTCCTTGGCGGTCTTGTCGACGTCCGATTTCACGTCTTGGGCTAGTGCGGACCCCATCAAAGGCAGGCAAAGAAACATAGCGAGCAGAATCTTCTTCATGGCAGTGAACCTCAATTCTCAAAGCTGGAGGGTAGGATTATCTCGCAGCCGCAAGGGGAAGGCAATGCGAGCCCGCCACCGTCCATGCCACGGCACGCTCAACAACAAAGGAGTCGCCACCTCAGTGTCTGTCGGCGCTATGCTCAACGGCGGCTCAGGCCAACTGCTGTAATCGGGCGATGACACCATTTGACCTGAGCCCAGCCGAGGAGGGAGGGGTTTTGGATTTCACACGCTAGACGATGCTGCGCCCAAGCCGTTGTTGTGCGGCGGACAAATCCTCTAGCCAGATCGATGCGTCGTATTAGCCCGCTCGACGCGTCATAACCTGATCGGATTGAGCATCTCCTTTCATATATGTTGCGACCAGCCGGGCCCGCGGCGGCTTCCGCGTTAAGTCCTTAATGCGAAGGGTTGCCTGCCCACTAACGACCCGGCGCCAAGTCAGTTTTGTGATCGCCACTTACTTCTTCACCGCTGATGCGGACCACGAACGGGGCAGACGAGATGCCTCCCGCGCTCACAATCAGTTGATAGACACCGGGCGTCACCGCTGGGTTCAAGGTGAATTTGACGCTTTCGCGCGGAATGCTGCCTACGCTGGTGGAGGACCAGTCCCTCGACCGGCAATAGAAAACCAGCCCGTTGGAATTCTGCAGCCGGACGATCGGAAAATTCTCGTTGCTTTGAGAATCATCGCCATAGGCCGACGCGTCGGATGGTCCGTTCAATTGTTGGCCGGTCAGGGTGAACGAGCCATCCTCGCCGCGCTCCACTCTCTCAATGATGGGCAGGTAGGCAGGGTTAGTGGATCCTCTGGAGGTGTAGGCATAAAGCTGATTGCCGAGTCCGTCGTTGAACAGCACCTGGCCATTCGGAAGCACGAGCATCCGGGTCGCAAAATCTGCAAACGTCGGCAGATTCGGGTCATTCAGGGGCGGGCTCACCGGGGAGATTTCGTTTTCCTGCGGATCGAAGTCAAACAATTGCGTGGGGCTGCTGAAGACCCCTCCGAACACCAGGCTGATCTGCTGGGCAGAAGCCGCGGCATTCGCGGAGATATGGATCTGGTGGCGCGAGTCAACGCTGGTAATGACGGTTCCGGGTGGTATCACGTTCGATGTCCCGTCCGCCTGGGAGACTCCCCAGGAAACCTGGAGGCCCGCCGTCGAATGGATGTTACTGATGATGGCGGAGCCTGCGGCTGCGTCGCCACTTTGGGTGATCGGATTCGGACCGGCGTCCGCCGCCAGCAAGACGTGCCCGTTCGGCATCAGGGCAGCCGGCGCATCATCCGCTCCAAAATTGGCGTGCTGGACTCTGCCAAAGGGATTGCTCAAGACGCCATGAATATCAGGACCGGCCGACCAGCTGTTCTTTGCCGGGTTGTACAGTGCCGTGTGCTGATTCGCTCCAATCACGAGCGCGCGGCCATCCTGCAAGCGCATCGCAGGCCCCAGTTCAAAGCCAAGGGCCGGGCTGGTTAGAACGGGCAGGGTTCCGCTTGCCGTGCCATCGGCGGGACTGATCGCCGTCCAAACATTCTGGGTTGGATTGTAGAACTCGGCGTAGCCTTGGTTGTTCGCGACACTCTGAAACAAATCGTAGGTAAGGATGCCTCCGCCACTCAGGGCGGTCCAGCCTTCTTCATCGCTGCGGTCGCTGTAAACCTTGGTCGCTGCTTGCGTCCAGGAGTTCGTCTCGATTGAGTAAAGGAAAGTGGAATTGTTGAAAATGTTGCCGGCCAGAATACGCCGGCCCGAGATCAGCATGGAAGGATCGTCGCCGAAGCAGGCCAGCGCGATCCCCCGGAACCGGACCGCCTGACTGGGTCCAGTCAAAGTTGCATTCGCCGAAATGGTTACCTGGGTCGCCGAGTCAACGCTCACCACCGTGGCCCCGGCGGGGATTCCATTCCCTGTGATAGTCCAGCCCGGCTGCAAGCGATCGGTGGAATAGATTCCCGTGACTACCGGTGAACCGGCCGTGAGCAGAACGTCTGAAGTAACGTTGCGGTGTCCACACCCGCCCACCTCATTTGGGTAAGGTGCTATCGGAGAAAGCGTTGGCGATGGGATCGTAGACTTCACCGGACGGCGCGATATTTGGATCGAAGTACGGTCCGGTATACTCCCCGCCCAGCAGCCACACTCTTCCGTCTTGCAGGACGTTGGTGGTGAAGTAAAGGCGTGGGAAACTCATGGGCGCGAGAGTGGTCCAGGTCCCGTTCACATAGCTGCCGTGTGCATCAGGGGTGAGCTTGAACCAGTGCTGACCGTCGTCGCCGCTCTGCGTAATGACCGTCCCATCGGTCAGAAGCAACATGTTGATGACCGAGCCGCCGGGGGGCAGATTGGCTAACGGCGTCCAACTTGCTTGAGACGATGGCACACTCTGCGAGTATCCCGTAACGCTGAGCGCCACTAGTCCGCAGGCCAAGGCGAGAAGCGTGATCCACACACTGGTTCTGTTGGTGGCGTTGTAATTTGTTCTTGAAGTCCGAAAGCGCGAGAGCAGGTGCATCGTCATGTCATATTCTCCAGAATTGAACTGAGAGCCATGGGTCGTTGCGCTGTCGGAACGGGAAGTGTAAGGTTGCGCGCGTGCCTGCCTGACTTCTTGCTCGCCCTATTCTGTGCGGCAGCGCAACTGCGGTCACCGCACGTCGCATATTCACCGATCAAGCGCGTTGCCTTGCGTGTGCAAAACACGTAACCGGACCTGCTGAACTATTTGTACTCATGAACCCGGAGTGGAGGGGCCGACCGAAGACTCGAAAACGAGGCGCAGGGCTCAGTCGGAAATAGCAGTTGCCGCCAGGGTGGCTAGTGTCCGCCTGAATCGGAAACAAAGTACATTGCTCTCGCAAACCTGTCAATCAACATTGACCGCGATTGATGTAAATTCCACGCGACGAAGCACAAGTTTGACAGCGCGAGCTTGTTTGGTTGTTTCGCGCGCTTTCCGGGCAGCAACTCATCAGGGTTTCGTCAACCGCGAGTCATGTAACAAAACATATGAGATGTGTTTCGATATGCTGGCGGAAGCACTGTTCGGAAGCGATTGCAGATGACGGCGTGCAGCGTGTAGTGAGCTACGATTACGGCTGGGGGCTTACGCGTAGGTGACGTGAGGTCCCGATCATCGCTAAACGTGCCCCGGGAACCTGCCGAGAGGCCGCCTTTTGAAGCCATTGGATGGCCACGTCTTCATCGGCCTGCACTCCGTCGCCATCACGGTAGCGCAGGCCAAGATTGTATTGAGCTAAGGCATTACCTTCAGCTGCGGCTTTTGCCATCCACCATGCGGCAGCCTTGCAATCCTGACGAACACCGTGTCCGACTTCAAGTGCCGTCCCCAAGAGCAGCGCCGCGGAATCGTCGCCGTATAACGCCTTGCGACGCAGTCCCGCCAGTTCGTACGAGCTGAGATTGCGCAAGGTGGCCTGCGTGTTGCGATCGGTAACCTGCAAATGGCTTACCTGGAAAGAACTCGTTGTTCCAGCTACCGGCGCCGTCACTGCAGAGGCCCTGATGTCGTCACTTTGAGTAGTTCCTTGATTGGAAGATGGGAACGTTGAAGTATCATCCCGGCTCTGGATCATTGCTTTTGCTACCGCCGGTTCCGAGACGGTTGATATGTGTTGGGCGGCGTTGTGATCACTGGTTTTCAAAATCACAAACACGATCGCCGTTCCCAATATTCCAATCAATGGAGCCCTGAGAGCCCTCTGTGGCCAAATATGACGAAAGCGGTCTTGACTTGGGTGGGAAAGACGATCTTTCATCTTCGTTACGTACTTCCATGACCCGCCGGCAGTGGCGATCAGTCGCGACCTGGTGTGGGCGGCAGCTTTGAGGGCAGCAACTCCGCAATGATGCAGCTCTTGTCGAACCCGCGCCCAGACGTTCGTGCTTTCCACGCCTTGGCCCTCAGACGTTGTTCGTTCTTCCGCGGGCTGCCGCTCTGTGGTCCCGGTGGAAGAACCGCGGGCGGCATCACTTTGCTGAAAGACAAGGGCTGAACGCCAGGAAGATTCGTCCCTCGAGATTATGGTTTCTAGGCCCGGAATCATCTGTTCAATCAACTGCAACATCGTTGCCGGTTCGAGACCTGCGCCCAGACCCTCCCCAGTCTCCGCAAACTTCCTCAAGGCTTGCACTAGCACCGTGGCTAGCAAGCCAGCTTTGGTGGCGTCACGCTGAGTGAAAGCATCGAGCTTGTACGAAAATGCCGCCAGAACTCCTGCAATGCGACTTCCTTGAGATATTGGCTCAACCAGCCAAGACCGGACTTCGCCGGGACCAGCGCTAGCATCAGAAACGTCGCAGGTTCCTTGCGGCCTGACGTGCAGTTTTTGACCGTCTTTGCTCAATTGCCAGCGAGTGAGGAGCGTGGAAAGTAGCAAGAGCCGCAATCGCTCATCGTTCGATGCGTCTCCGGCACCGGCGCAAAAGAAGATTTCGTTGGTTGTGAACAGCCAGATGCCGACGCCGTCGGCGCCAAATTCCGCCTGCGTCACTTTTACGACACGGTTCATGACCGGATCCAGGTCAGGTCCTCGGCCCTCTATTTTTTTCTCGATTTCAATCAGATCAGGCAGGGTGTGGGGGTCGTTCCAATTACGCGTGTCGGCCCGCAGCCGGCGCCTTTCGACTCTCTGAAGCAAAGCCGATAAGCCTTGCCCGATCGTTTCGCGGTTTAAGGAGAACCAATGGCTCATGTCTTTCGCGGCGTTTTCAGGGACCCGCGCTCGAACCACGACCGGACGCCATTCGTAATGCGAATACTATGAGGTCTCTGCCGAGCGGTGGCAGGTATCGGAAGGACTAAGTGGAAGCTGACAGGCGGCCACAACAGTCGGCGTTTCGCGGATCGAAAGCGATCCAGTTACTATGTCCTTTCTCACACTTTGGGTCTATTACGGACCTCAGGACAAAGTCACCCGCTCGGCCTCGTTCGACAGCTCTCCCTAACTGATTGTGCGAGAATGGGGCAGATCAGATTCACTGACGTTGCGGGCGCGTAGGTCAAACGGATAGAGCATCGGATTTGCAATTTGAGCCGCGACGGTCACTGCGCACGTATTCAACCGTTTACAGCGAGAACAGGGCCGGTCGGGTCAAAAGCCTGTTCCGGCACTCGCGGTTCTCTGATGTTCCCGACGCCTGTACTGTGGCGTCTTAGAACAACACCCACCATGGCTTTCCATCAGATACGATTGGTAGCTTCGAGAGTACCCAGCCACCAATCAGCACAGAAACCCAGAGCGCACAAAAACCGCAGCCATAAGCCCAACCTACAAAACGCAATGCAACTCTCCATCGCGATTCGCCGTCGACGCGGCCCTGCGCCAGTGCGCCCCAGGCACCCGAAATACCTGCGACTAGGAGCATGTATGGCAGGTATGTGGTCATAGCACCGAAGGAAAAGAACAAGTACCAACGCCAGTTGAACCATATGGACGGATGCATCATCCAGTGTCCGCCGGAGGCCAGGAGCAACCAGCAGAGGTACACGGCGGAGGGCACGGCAGTGGCCCAAGTTGACATTGGAAACCAAAGCCACCACCAATGACCGTTTTTCACCCCTAATGTTGTTTCGCTGTTTGTGGGGAGGTCGTCCGAACCACTCGCCAACTCGGAGCGAGCTGCCATACCTCCTAAGGTACCGGCGATAACAACAATGATCGAGAGTGCGATCAAATACTGGTCAGGTGACGGTGCCCAGCCGAATGTTAGCGGAACCATTCGGTAGTCGGGTCCAATAGGAAACTCGCCCACGCCGACCATTAGCAAAAAGAAGAGTACAGGGCCAACGCGGAAGTTAGTATGCCAATGAGAACAGGATATCTTTTGGACTTCAGGCCGGCGAAGTAGCTTGACAGGCCGACTCCAACCGCCCAAAAGAGCCCAAGAAAAACATAGTGTTCGGTGGCTCCGTCAGAATTTTCTCCCGCGAGAATCCTGACCCCCTGGGCGAAAGAGGCGGCCAACATAGCTGAGTACCAGAGCCCTAAGATGACCGCGCTCAGCTGTCGCATGTCCGCTCTCTTTACTTTCAGCAGGGTCGCTTTTTACGCTGCGAACTTGCCTGCAGAACTCAACTGTCGCGCCATCCGGCGCGACTTGCCGAAGACTCAGTCTGGCGGACTTTCGATGGGTGGGCAGTGATGGTGCACACCTGCCGCGGTGATGTGAGAGAGGGATGTGCGTCCGAAAGGCAAGGCATTCGAGAGGCTGCGTTGGAGCCGGGCAGCGGAAAAATTGTCTAAACACTTCTCTCTTGCATAATGTTTTATCGAAGTTCACCATTTTGCTGATAGGAACTGCCTATCCAGGAGGTGCTTGTTGAAAGCACTTTTGGTAGGTCCTGTCGCTAGTGAGTGCAGATGATCCACAGGACTTTGTAGTACAGGCTTGGCGACGTCAAGGCTTGGGTCATCTCTCGTCGTGGGAAGGTCACGACGCGTCTCCTGTTGCTGAAAGTGAGCGTTTTAAGACCTCCTAGCAATCGTCGCCGTCGGGAGTTCCGGCCCGCAGCCGGAACTAAGTCCGCAGCCCGTTCGAAAAGGGGCTGAGCGAGCGAGAAGCTCTCGGCCCTAAACTTTTGTATACCGTGCAATCGCGGAATGTTCTCGGCTGTTCTCGGATTCCGGGCCAAAAGAGGCCCGGACGGCAAGGGCGAAAGAGTCATGTAATTCATTTACACTGGCTTATCAAATCGCGGGCGCGTAGCTCAAACGGATAGAGCATCGGATTTCTAATCCGAGGGTTGCAGGTTCAATTCCTGCCGCGCCTACCAGCCTCCCAGACCGCGATTGCCGAAAGCGTTAACCTCGACAACAACCCGGCGACCTTCTTACTTCCTGCCGGTGTAGAATCCCACCTAATCTCCCTTCGGAGAACCAATGAAACGACGAGCCACTTTCCTGCTATTCGTGTGTTTGAGCGCCGCATCTGGGATTCCCGCCCACGCCCTGCCGCCCGACCAGGCCAGCCAGCAAATGCACGCTTATCGCAAAGCCTCGAAGAAAGCGCAAAAAGGCATGAGAAAGTACGCCAAACAGCAACGCAAGGCCATGAAGAAATCCGAGAAGGCGCAGAAAAAAGCGCTCAAGCGCGCGCGCCGGAACAACACCCACTATTGATTGGCCTGGTCGTCATTGGCCTGGTTGCCCGTCGTAATTTTCCCTGACAGGCAGGCGGTCGGCATGCACGACCATCCCCGCGCGCGCCCAGCCGCACCAAATGCTTGAACTGGATTTTCGCTCGGAAGGAAAAACTCTACCCGTGGAGCGCCGTGTTGACCCGGTCAATCACCTGCTGCGCGTTCGTCCCGATGGCGTGGACCGCGGCGACCACAATCAGCACCAGTAGCACCAGCAGCACCGCGTACTCGCTGACGCCCTGTCCTTCATCCCCACTAATCTTCGTCGAAAAATTGCCCAACATTACTCTTTCCTGTTTTGATTTTCGTCCCAAAGTATTGTCAGCGAAGTAAACCCCAGGGGTCCATGGCACAAACGTGGGACGTTCGTTGTGATGATCGCAGTTCCAGACAGAATGGCACGATGGGGTGATGGGGTTCGCGAATCGTCCGCGCGTAAGCCTTTGCTATACTTGCAATAACTTCCGCGGGCCGACGTAGCTCAGTTGGTAGAGCAGCCGATTCGTAATCGGCAGGTCATCGGTTCAAGTCCGATCGTCGGCTCCAGCCTGATCTCAACTCAATTACCGCATTCTAAATGCACCATGCTGACAGCTTGGCGGTCGTTCGGCTGGCAAATCTCTACGCATTCCGCGCATCGACGACGATTTCGAGGCCTTGCGATTCCCATTGGACCGCTCGTGTGCCCTCCCCCGAGAGCTGTTGATTGTTGCGAAGCAAATCAACTAGAACACTAGCAGCCCAATGCGAATCACAAGTGAGTTGTTCTAAGAGCCGGGGCCCGAGGAACCATATTGCCCGAGGGGAGGGAAAGTCCGGATTGCGAGATGTACATTAATTTCGGTTGGCACCAGGGTCTGTGTCCCAAATCACATTCGCGTGTGATTCGCGAACGGCGCCTGGCCGCCGGTTGCCGCCACGCTGGGGACAGGGCGATAGGCGAGCCGTTGGAAGGCTTCGCAGCACTGCGTCGGTGGTGTATCAGGCTTCCCGCCTCGGGGCACAGGAATCCCGCCTTCCACAGACCACGACAGCTTCACGGGCCGCTCAGAGAGCAATCCGTTCCAACGTATCGGTATGCTGCACTACTTTCGTTGCAGTACTCTTATCGGTTCCTACTGTCCTTATTTCCACTTGCATTCACAAACCCGGCTTCCTGATAATGAGGGCAGTAAGACTGCATACAACCGTGTACCGATACAGTCGAGCGGACCTGCTTCGCATTTTGCGGCTCACGGCGCGTCAGTTGGCGGGTTGGGAAAAAGCCGGACTGGTTGCCGCCGCCGAGAATTATTCCTTTTTCGATCTCCTGCAAATCAAAAAAGTCCGCGACCTGTGCGCTCGAAAAGTCCGTCCCGCGGTCATTCGGCAATCCTTGCAGGCTATGCAGAAGCAAGTTGCCGGCATGGAAAATCCGCTGCTTGAGGCGGGCGCCTTCTCCACCGGGCACCGCGTCACCTTCCGCCACGAAGGCAGGTTGCTTGAGCCCATCGCCGGGCAGTTCGTTTTTGACTTCTCGCCCGAGGAGAAGGTCGTTTCGCATATTGCGGTCACACCCATTCGCCCCGACCCCGGGCCTGCTGATATAGCTGACCTGTTTTCGCGCGGAATCGCGCTCGAAGAAGATCCACAGACCCACACCGAGGCGATCGCTACCTATCTCCAGGTCATCGAGCGCGAGCCAACCCATGCCGCCGCTCACATCAATGTGGGAACGCTTTACTACAACCGCCAGGAATACGGCCTGGCCGAGAAGCACTACCGTGCCGCGATCGAATCCGATCCGCGCTACGCTTTAGCCTACTTCGACCTGGGCAATGTGCTCGACGAAACCGGCCGCGTGCAGGAAGCCATTCAGACTTACAAGACCGCTCTTCAACTGGCCCCAACTTACGCCGACGCGCACTACAATCTCGCGCTGGCCTACGAAAAAATCCGCCGGCCACGCCAGGCCCTCCAGCACTGGCGTTCCTACGTGCGTCTCGACACCGCCAGTCCCTGGGCCATCCACGCGCGCAATCAGATTCAGCGCATCCTGCAAAGCGATGGGCTGAAGCTCGTCTATCGCAACGACCGCTCCTGACCTCTACGTTTCTTCGAGGCGCACCCGCCGCACCCCGAACGCCAGCACACGCGCTGGAATGTCGCGCAAAACCGGAATCTTGAAAAACAGCCGCAGCGCCCATGGAATGCGCAGTGTCCCTTGGGTCTGCAAGGCGCTGCCGATAAAGCGCGTCTGCATCGCCGACTGGATGGCCTGCATCACCCGCGTTGGCCACTCGCGCCGGCTTTGGATGTCGACGAGATCGGTCACGGTGACGTTGCCGTTCATCAGCGGCCGCGTCAGAACGTTCGCCGCTACCACCGCATCCTGCACCGCGTAGTTGATCCCGACACCGCCTACCGGCGACATGACATGCGCCGCATCGCCGATCACAAGCAGCCCCGGCTTGTACCACAGCGGACACCGGCTCGATTCCACCGATAGCAGCGTGCACTGGTTCCAGTCTTTCAGCGTCTCCGCGTGCTTGGCGAACCTCGGCTCGATCTCCGCAATCGACTTCCGGAACGGTTCCATGCCCGCGGCTCGCACCTGCTGATAGTGGCCTTTGGGAAAGATGTACCCGAGCTGCCAGTAATCCACGCGATCAAATACCACCAGCAGGCGTCCGTTACCGAATCCGCCCATCAGCCGGTCCGAATGGTCATCTCCGGGCAAATGCGGAAGTTGAAACCACAGAATGTCCATCGGCGGAGACGTCTTGATGGGCACAAAACCCGCCAGTTGCCGCACTTTCGAAAACCTTCCATCGGCGCCCACCGTAAGCCGGGCTCGCACCTCGTGCCAGCCTTCAGTACTCTGGTAGCGCACGCCCCGCACTGTGCCGTCCTCCTCGACCAACGCGCCAACATTGGCCACCATGCGTAAATCAAAGTTCGGATACTTCCTCCCCTCCGCCGCCAGGAACTCCAGAAACTTCGTTTGCGGGATCAGCATGATGTACGGAAATCGCGTCTTCAGCCGGCGGAAGTCGATCGGCGAGAAACTGACTCCCGCCGTCTGAAAGGTGGGCCCATAAATCTTGCTGTGCGGTAACTCGAGCAGACGGTCCGCCAGCCCCATCTGGTCGAGAATCTCGAGCGTCGAGGGATGCACCGTGTCGCCGCGAAACGCACGATCGAAATCTTTGTGCGCTTCCAGCAGCGTGACTTTCACCCCACGCCGTGCCAGGCACAAGGCAAGCATCATCCCGCCCGGCCCCCCGCCGACAATGCAGCAAGTCGTTTCGCCGGCTGGGTCGAGGTTGTCGGTCTGCAACATTTCTTCGGGAATCGCAGCAGTCGCCATGGAAGGGCCTCAGAGACGGAACAAGAGTGGGCGCAGTATACGCCGGGCCAAAAGAAGTTTTTTATTCACCAGTGCGAAGAGTCGGCTGTTGTGTGGTGGGGCTCCACAAGGTCAGAACACTTGTCATTCTGACACGCGAGCGCAGCGAGCAAAAGGAGGAACCTGCTTTCCTCTCAGGAGCACCTTGCCGACGCTGGCTTCCTTGAGTGTTAAAATTTCCAGTTTCCCATTCCGCCTCTAAAGGTTTTCATATGCCCGATACGGTTGCCCCTGTCGCTAATCCTGCGCCGCTCACCACCCTCACCGAGGACGAAATCCTGTTTCGCGATAACGTCCGCCAGTTCGCCGAAGAGCGCGTCCGGCCGCTTGCCAAGGAAATGGACGAGAAGGGTGTCTTCGAGAAGGACCTGATCCGTCAGTTCTTCGAACTCGGCCTCATGGGCATCGAAGTTCCTGAGCAGTACGGGGGCGGCGGCGGAAAATTCTTCGAAGCCATCCTCGCTGTCGAGGAACTTTCCCGCGCCGACGCTTCCGCGGGCGTGATCGTCGACGTGCAAAACACCCTGGTCAACAACGCCCTTCTCCGCTGGACTACCGAAGAACAACGTAAGCGCTATCTCCCGCGCATGGTCGCCGACACTGTCGGGGCCTACGCGCTCAGCGAAGCCGGTTCGGGCTCCGACGCCTTCGCCCTCCAGACCAAAGCCGAGCTGAAAGGCAGCGACTACGTCCTTAACGGCCGCAAGCTCTGGATCACCAACGGGAAAGAGGCTGGCCTCTTCATCCTGTTCGCCACCGTCGATCCCGCCGCCGGATACAAAGGCATCACCGCCTTCATCATTGAAAAAGACTTTCCTGGTTTCTCCGTTGGCAAGAAAGAAGACAAACTCGGCATTCGCGCTTCGTCGACCTGCGAACTCATCCTCGAAGATTGCCGCGTGCCCAAGGCGAACGTCCTAGGCGAAGTCGGCAAGGGCTACAAGATCGCAATCGAAACTTTGAACGAAGGCCGCATCGGCATCGGCGCGCAAATGCTCGGCGTCGCCCGCGGTGCGTGGGAATACGCTTCCAAGTACGCGCAGGAGCGCAAGCAGTTCGGCAAGGCGCTCGCCGATTTCCAGGGCATCCAGTTCCAGATCGCCCAGATGGCCACCGACATCGAAGCTGCCCGCCTGCTGGTCTACAACGCCGCCCGTATGAAAGACGCTGGCGTGAACTTCGTCAAAGAGGCCGCCATGACCAAGCTTTTCTGTTCCCAGGTCGCCGAGCGCGTCACCTCGCTGGCCATCGAAATCTACGGCGGATACGGCTTCACCAAGGACTATCCTGTCGAGAAATACTGGCGCGATTCCAAGATCGGCAAGATCTACGAAGGCACGTCCAATATGCAGCTGCAAACCATCGCCAAGTTAGTGATGGGCGGCAAATAGTGTAGCGCGGGCGCCCCCGCCCGCGAAACCCGTCAATCAGAACCGCCTCAAAAAGGGTCTTTGGTATTGCAATACATCCGCCAAACCGCGCGCTGGGCGCGGCTTTCCGCAAGGCAGGCAAGTCACCCCAGTAATATCAATCTCAGTTACCAATATGTGCAGGGAGTTGCAGTCGCCCAGGCGGGCGTCCACCGTAACCAGGTAACTAAACTACGTGAAATCATGTAGTTGCCATTGTTGTCGCCGTTGGTGTGCTAGCTGCACTTCTCAGGGTGCCTCGTTTTGAGGCCTGAAACGCGGGGGCGCAAGTTGACGACACTTTTTGGTACTCCGGAACCTCAACCCAGATCGAAGCACACGATGTTGCCGATCCTCACTGTGCTCTTTCTGATCTCCTACGGTCTGATGACCCTTCTGATCGTAGAACAAGGCAGCACCATTCAGTCGCAGCGGACGCTCATCCAGCAATTGCTCGGCGACAGTACCGAACTGTCGGCCTTGAAGGGCAAAGTGATCCAGCAACAGCAGGCGAAAGCTGCGAAACCGCAAGTGGAAGCACAGAACAACCCCCCGATTCAGACTCCGTCGACCCAGGCAACACCGTCCGAAAAGACCTCGGCACACAATAGCAGCAAGGCGCAACGACCCGCGCCCGAAAAGCCTCCAGTGCCGGCGTCTGATATTGCAGACAGCCGTAGAGAGTTGATGTCGATATAAAATTTCCCGGCCCGTCTCCCGGGTTCTGTGAGAAAGACAATGAACGCTCTGACCCTGGCTCTTCTGTTCTCGCTTTCAGTCCCGAAGCTCGCGCCTCCGACCCAGCCCTTGGCCAAGGCCGAGGTCCAGCATTCGCGCAAGGGCGGCAAATGGTACTTCGCTGCCACCGGCCATGCCGTCTACTGCTACGGCCCGGTCATGTACGTCACCGAAGCCCAAGGCGGACTGAAACGTGTCGCCACCTTCTGCTCGAACGACCAGGCCATGGTCCCCCTGAAGGACTAACCACCGCTCCTTGATACCAAGCAGCAACCGATAGGAATCTTGGAGAGGGCGCCGCTCAGGTG
Source organism: uncultured Acidobacteriota bacterium (assembly GCA_963729415.1). Lineage (GTDB taxonomy): Bacteria > Acidobacteriota > Terriglobia > Terriglobales > Acidobacteriaceae > Gp1-AA133. Next base: position 67,489 of record CAVSOD010000001.1, read on the forward strand.
TCCTTTCTTCCTGCTCACAACCCATGTCTTTCCATGGTGGAGCGACGGTCGTTCCTGCCCAGTCCAACGCGCCACCGTGGAGTGACGGGCGTCCTCGCCCGTATGGGGAGCAGCGCGGACCTCAAGCGCGCGAACTTCTACGCAAGTCCAATCACTCTTGTACTGGTTCCCTGCACTCCCTGCCCGCCTAGAATGTGCACATGCCCAAGCTTCTACGCACGGGATTGATCCTCCTGGCATGCGGTCTGCTATCCGGATGCGGAATCTTTCTAGTTAGATGGGGCCCGTGCGGCCCATCCAGCATTTGGGGTCTCGTCTGCATGCTTGCGGCCGGCATATGCTTAATGCTGGGTACTCTTTTCTCGGTGATCAGTCTGCTCCAGCTTTTTGTGCGCCGGCTCCAGCAAGGCCCAGTTTCCTGATCGCATCGTCCTCCCAAGCTCGCCAGGCCCCTGTCTCAAGCCCCTGCGATTCCTGTAAATTGAGGCTATGCCCAAGTTTGAGAAGCACCTTTTCATCTGCTGCAATCAGCGGGAAGCCGGACATCCCCGCGGATGCTGCGACCCCGCCGGCCAGGCCCAGCTGCAGTTTCAGTTCAAGCAAAAACTCGCGCTGCGCGGATTCAAAAAACGCGTGCGCGCCAATATGTCAGGCTGTCTGGATCAGTGCGAACACGGTCCCACCGTTGTCGTCTATCCCGAAGGCGTGTGGTATGGGCGAGTGACTTCAGCCGACGTCGAGGAAATCATCGAATCGCACATCGTCAACGGAAAGCCCGTCGAGCGCCTGCTCATCCCCGACGACTGCCTCAACAGCTCCAGCTGCCCCCACCGCGCCCCAAAGCCGTAGCCTTGATTCCTGCTGCCAAGACTAGAGAGCTCCGAGCGACGAACTCCCCTCCGCCGCGATCAGCTTCCAGTTCGCTCGAAGCTTGTGGCTCGAAGCTTCGCTAGAATCTCAATGCGGATGCCCCGCATGCGCAGCCACACCCGGCCTCTCGCGGGCACTTCGATCCCGTTCCGCTCGAATTTCCTGGTGAATGCTGAGATAGAGGACGAGAACTGCGGGGATCCAGAACAAGAACACCAAGTACTTCATCGCTGCCACCTCCCGGCCTGTCCAATGGGCAGGTGACCTCAATATCAGTCTAGTCCTCCTGGCATGCCTCTGCTGTTGCAGGCATCACCGTCCCCAGTGAGAAGAATCGTTGAGCCGGGGAGGAGAGGGACCGTCGCAGAACTGGGTACGGAGTAGGAAACGGAGAAACTAGAAAGATCAGCGATCAGCACTCGGCACTTGCCTGTGACCTGTGAGCCGCGACGTGCGCCTTGTGACCTGTGTGTCGATCTGCAAACGAAAAGGCCACCCCGGCAAAAGGGCGGCCTCTTCTTTCAAGGGAGAATAGTTCTAACGGAAGGCAAAGTCCGCCAAAACTTTCTGGCGAAATCTTATGGGCCGAAAAAGGGGGGTGTCAAGGAAATTTTCGATAATAAATGTCTTTATTTTCAATCGCTTACAAAAGCGTGCAACACGCGCGAAAAGCGTATCATTCTGAGACTTCTTTGCCTTCCGCCTCTCCTAAGCGACTTTAAATTGAGGTACTTACCTTAGGACCCACTGCCGAAATCACGACTCGGCCCCGCCTGTCGACACGCGTACCGCCCCTTGCTTCTTCTCCAGTGCTTCATCGAGGTTGAGCGAGATGAATTCGTCCCCTTCGTGCTGGCGGCGCGGTAACAGACGCTTTAATGCCAATCGCACGCCACCAAACGCGAAGCCTGCCACCAGCGTGATGCCCATCAACGCTCCGCACAACACCACGACATTCCACAAAAGATTGGCGACGTTGTTCTTCTTGTCGAAGAAGGTGTTTTCATTCCACGTGACATCGGCGTCGTAGTGCACCGCGCCGAGCAGCGACTTGGTCTCGCTCTCGGAAAGCAGTCCCGCCGCGACCGCAACAATCGGTCCGGACCGTTTGTCCCCAAAGCTCCCGACGTCCACCACCACGCCCGTTCCCGCCGGCTGCTTCGCCGCATGCGCTGCCTCAATCCGCTTCAAATGGTCTGCCGCGATCTGCGGCGTCGGGTAGGAAATCAGTACCAGCGTTCCTTCCCCACTCGAACCTCGGTAGGTTCCCTCCACCACTTCGGCGCCCGCTCCGAAATCAATCAGTTCTGCCGCCAGTGGCGAGCCGATCTTGTCGAGTGTCAACGGCCCCATGATGTACTTGGCCGTATTCTTGACGTAAGCCTCTTTGGGCAGATAGGTCGGCAACGGGGGCAGGTTGCGCGCTCCTCCTTGCGGAAGTGGAATGTTGCTCGCCAGCTCGCGCAGTTCCGCCGCCGACATCGCGCTCAGCTTGTCGAACACGGCATCCATCAGCACATTCCCGCGATAGAAGAGCACACGGTTGTTCAGCGACGATGCCTGGTCGCCGATCTTCTCATTCAGCATTTCCGGCTGCTTGTAGTAGGTGAACGCGCCGTAGGCGCCGCTAGCGTCGGCGAAGCGCGCGGCCCGCAGCGTGAGCTTGCGTCCATCGTCCCGCGTGTACGCCGCCGAGGAGAAATCGGTGAAACCGTATTCCTTGAGCACTGCGGGATTTGCCGGATCCGCAGCCGCCGGATCCTGGCTGGTCTGCGCCGCTCCCTGGATCTGCCATCCGCTGAACTGGTTGGGCAGAATCGCAGCCGGTGCACCACTCTTGGCCGGAGCCGCGGGAGCGGGCCCAGCCGCAAACGCGGCCACCGCCAGGAACGAAATAAGGGCCGAAGGGAGGATTCGATAGAGCTTCATCGCAAACGCAAACCCCATGCGTTATTAGACTACAAAGCGGGAGGGAAAGTTTCCACCGCCCACGTAGCGCCGGCGTCCCGCCGGCTGTCGCGAGGGCGAGCAGCCCACTCAATCCCGGGGTTTGGCTTGAGTGGGACTTTGGGGGATGGTTTCTCAGCACCACAAACATGAAACCCCCGAGAGGCCGCAGATGTGTACAAAGGGCATCTGATTCCTCCGTGCTCCCTTGTGTCCTCTGTGGTTTAAGGTCTTGTTTGTCGGCCGAACTTCAAGGCCCCGTCGTCCGCTTTACTGGCCTTCTTCCTTCGAAACCCGGCTCGCCATTTTGACGCCGCTGAGTCCGCTCACGTACTTGGCGATTCCGTGGTAGAGGGATTCCGCGATCTTTTGCCGGTATTCCGAAGTCTGCAGCTTGCGTTCGTCGCCGGGGTTGCTGACGAACGAAATCTCGGCCAGGATCGACGGCATATTTGCGCCGATCAGAACAATGAATGGCGCCTTCTTCACGCCGCGATCGCGCATGCCCGAACTCTTCGTCGAAAGCCCGTTGTGCAAGGCTTGCTGCACGTCGCTCGCGAATTCATGTGATTCTTCAATCTTTTCCTTGAGCGCGATCTTCTTCACCAGGTCGCCTAACTCGTGAATCGACTTCTCGGATACCGCATTCTCGCGCGCCGCCACTTCCAGAGCGTCCGCCGAGGACGTGAAGTTGAGGTAATATGTTTCTACTCCGCGCGCGCTCGGATCGTGGCTCGAGTTGGCGTGAATGGACACGAACAAATCCGCCTGCTCGCGGTTGGCGATTGCCGTCCGTGTTTCCAGCGGAATAAAAGTGTCGTCCTTGCGCGTGTAAACCACCTCGGCTCCCAGCCGCGTCTCGAGCAGCTTTCCCAGCCGCCGTCCCACGTCCACTACCAGATCTTTTTCCATCAGCCCTTCCGGACCGATGGTGCCCGTGTCATGTCCGCCGTGCCCGGGATCAATGACGATCTTTCCGATCTTTAATCCGAGGGCGCGGATCAGCGAACGATCGCCCGCCGAAGTTGGACGGGCTTCGCGAACATCAAGGTCCGTGGCGGCACTCTTGTGACCGCTCTTGCTCCGGGTCGTCGCCGCCTTCTTTCCAGTGACGGCCTCTTCCGGCAGAGCATCCATCGAGGAGTTGTCGGCGACCATCGTGCGCGTTGGCGGCACATCCGGTCTCAAATCTTCCACCGAACGGGCCACGGGCGGTTTCGTACGATCGTCGCTGCCCGCCTCGATGATCTTCTTCACCCGATTCTTTCCCACCTGTACCGTTTTTACCGTCGGTTTGGTGCTCTCGCTGTCCTCGGTTGCCGGCGTCTCTGCCGGCAAGGCAGCGGCCAGCTTGCTCGAGTCTGAGCGGTCGATCACCTCTGAAGTCTTCGGGGGTGCGCTCTCTGGCGCAACCAGCGCGGCTTTCGTGGACTTGGCCGTCACCGTCTGCTTGCCGCGAATGTCGATAATCAACCGCGACGGGTTCGGCAGAAGGAACGCGTCATAGTCGCTGAGATCATCCACTTCGAGCACAACGCGCGTTTTTCCAGGCTTGAACTGGGCCACGCGGATTTTTTTCAGGAACCCGTCGTCCACGTCGAACGTCTTGCCCACCAGCGTCGATGCCAGCTTCGTGTTGTAGAGGTCGAAGAAAATCCGGTCGGGACCGTCAATGCGCCGCGAGTCGAACTTCACGTCCTGCTCAAGATCGATCGCCACCCGTGTGTAGTCTGGCGTGGACCAGTGGCGGATGCTGGTCACCCGCGGCAATTTCTCGGGATTCGTTTCGGGTGTGGCCGGTGGCTCGCCCTCGTCGTTGGCCACCGTGTCGTCGCTGTCTTTGTCTTTCGCCTCGTTCTTGCCTGGCTTTTTCGCCTTATCGGAAGCGTCGGCAGCCTTTTGATACTTCTCGGCTTCCCGCTGGGCCGCGCTTTTCTGCGGTGCTGCCGCTTCCTTGTTCAGATCCGCGATGGCCTGCTTCGCCTGATCCGCCAGCCGATTCCGCGGATATCGCCGCACAAAATCTTCGAATGTCGCCAGCGCTTCTTCCGGATCCTCCAGATCGTCTTTGTAGATTTCGCCGATCGTGAACAGCGCGTCGAAGCGGTACTTGCTTCCCGGATATTCCTTGCGCAGGAACTGGTACTGCTTCACGGCGGATTGGAAGATTTTGTTGTCGTCGAAGCGGCGGCCCATCTCCACCTGTAATTCCGCGACGGCGACCACACTGGGATCTGCTTTGGAAGATGCGGGAGCGCCGAAATAAATCCGGCGGTAGGCGTCGATGACGCGCTGGTAGTCGCGCCGGGTGCGCTGTTCGACTGGTCTCCCGTTGAGCGCCTCGCGCATGCGCTCGGCGCGTGCAAAGGTGTCGCGCCCCCAGGCGTCCGAATGCCGGGCCCGCGCATACAACGGCACTACCGGCAGCAGCAGAAGCAACGCTGCTACCAGCCGCAACCCGCGCTGGTGTCGGAGTAGGGTCGTCAACGTCTCCAGCCCGTTACTGCACTGTCGAACCTGTTATTGCCTGTTCAGCCTTCAGCGATGCCGTAAGGCGCCTATCTTGTTATGCCCCTTTAGGGGCCGGCTTTCGAACGGCTTACCTGAGAGATGCCAAAACCACTAGTCGGTGTTGCTGATGTAAAGCACACCCCGTGCATCGCGTTGCACACGAACGGGATCGTGCACTACGTTGCCGACGACATGTGCCCCCGGCTGCGATCCACCGTAGTACAGTTCGGTGATCCGCCGGACATAGTTTTGCGTTTCCGAGAAGCGCGGGACGCCCGCGCTCCGTGCCACCGCACCTGCCCCAGCGTTGTAGGCAGCCAGGCTCAGTTTGATATTGCCGCCGTAGCTTTCCAGCAACTGCTTCAGGTGTCGAACCCCGGCGTCCACGTTTTGTTGCGGGTCAAAGGGATTGGTCACATGCAGGGACCGTGCGGTGCTGGGCATGAGTTGCATCAGGCCCATTGCTCCCTTGCGCGAAACCGCGTTGGGATTGAAATTCGATTCGACCTTGATCACCGAGCGCACCAGGTTCGGATCCACATTGTGGCGTGCCGCCGCCTGCTCGATGGCCGCGTCGACGTCTTGCGGATTCGACGGTATGTTGCTGCGAAGAAAGCTCGTGTTCTCTGCCGAACTCTCGGATTTTGTCTCACCGCTCAAATACTGGTTCACTTCGGCGGCGGCCGAGCGGGCCGCGCCCATGGTTGCGGAGGGCACCGGCTTATAGCGCTTTTCCTTCACGCTCCAGTACACCAACCGGCTCTGTCTTGGGGCCGATACCGCATTGCCGCGGGCGGTCTTTGCCGGAACCGCAACGTATTCGTTGGTATAGATCGTGCGCCCACTATCGTCGGTCGTCGCCACCAGGTGCGAGGGAGTTTCCTCGCCCCCGGAAGCCGCCATGGCGCAGGGAATGGGGAGAGAAAGGGAGGCCGCGAGTACGGGACTAGCCATCAGCGCGATTTTCAGGTGCTTTCGCATGTCCGGGTCGATCCTCGTTGCACACACACAAAGTCCACAACCTGTCTCTACCCGGAACCTGACGGAGAACCTTTACCAGAGTAGGCTGATTATAGGGTGTTTAGCTGAAGCCCGGCAAAATATCCGAAGGCCATAGAACCACCAAAGTAATCTGGGTAAGTTACTGAAAAATCAAGGCCGTTAGTTGGTGGTGCTGGTTCGTTGCCCCTGGGCTTGTTGGTGCGGTGCACGTGGTCGCGACCTGCGACCTTTTCCGAGTTCGCTCCTCAACCCACCCGTCGTGACCGCCGTCACAGATCTCCTCGCACGGTTACCCGCATACTAGCTCCGTGGGTAGGCGCCTTTGTGTGCCTGGCGCGACTCGGGCATTCGATACGGGATCGCAGAAAGGCAAGCCAAGCGTCGAAACGCCACCAGCGTCGGATCCTTGACAAGCTAAGTCCTTTATCCGGAATATTTTGCCTGTAAGTCCTGTAAACTCAAAGATTTTGCAGGCCTCTCCAAAATCAGTTCTTTGTTTTCAAGATTTTGCCGGTATGGGGGGGAGGGGGGTGGGGTTACTTGACAGTAATATTTCTCCCGTTTCGGGAAGCCGCCCTGTGTTGCTTTTCTCCTTCGATCGAGACTCAAACCGGCAAACGCTGCTATCGAGAAGCGAACGTTCCCCCAATTCCCCGCGCTGTAGTACCCTCGCCTCGTCCCATGTTCGACGACTCCCCCCAACGTCAAACTCCCGACTCGCTGATGCTTTCTGGCTTCTGGTACCGGGCTCTGCCCAGCGACCTCGTCCAGAAAAATCGCCTGCAGAAAGCCACGCTGCTAGAGATTCCGCTCGTCGTTGGACGGGACCCGCAGGGCCTCCCGTTTGCGCTGCACGACGCCTGTCCGCACCGCGGCATGCCGCTGTCCTGCGGACACTTCGAGGGGACAAAGGTCGAATGCAGCTACCACGGCTGGCGCTTCGACCCGCATTCGGGACAGTGCCAGCTGATCCCGTCGCTCACCGCCGACCAGAACCTCAAGGTCGACCGCATTTACGCGGGAAGTTATGCATGCGAGGAGCACGATGATTTCATTTGGGTGTTCATCCCCGAACCCGGACCGGCAGGAGCGGGCTTCACGAAGCGTACCGATCCCGCCGTTACCCCACCGCGCGTGCCGGCATTCAGCGAGAAATACAAACTGGCCTACCTGACCTCTGATCTGCCCTGCAGCGTCGACCACGGCATCATCGGCCTGATGGACCCGGCGCACGGACCTTTCGTTCATCAAGCCTGGTGGTGGCGCAGCCGCGAATCGATTCACGAAAAGCAAAAAGCCTTCGAGCCGATTGAGCACGGCTTTCGCATGAGCGCGCACACGCCGAGCTCCAACAGCGCGCCGTACAAGCTGCTTAAGCTCTACGCCGACGCCGATTCCATCACCACCACCATCGACTTCACCCTGCCCAACCGTCGCTGGGAAACCATCCGGGCAGGGAAGTACTGGTTCTCGAGCCTGACCACGGTCACCCCCATCACGCGCGACCGCTGCCGCATCGACGTGGTGGCGGCCTGGAACCTCTTCCGCTGGCTTCCTTTCGGCGCCGACCTGCTCAAGTTCGTGTTCGCGAAATTCGTGGAGCAGGACCGCAAAACCATGGCCGATCAGTCCGAAGGTCTGAAATACAACCCGCACCTGATGCTCATCGACGACGCTGATCGCCCGGCAAAGTGGTATTTCCAACTGAAGCAGGCCTGGCTTGAGAGCCGCAAAACAGGGACGGAATTTCGTCATCCGATTTCGGGTCCGGTGACCTTGAAATGGAGAAGCTGACAAGGATATCTGGTCTTGGCCGGACAATGAGTTCGCTGGACATCAGCTCCTACTGGACACCAGCTACTACTGGACACCAGCTTTGAAGGATGGAACTAAATCCCGTCAGGCTGCGTATCCAGCTGTATGCAACCTGGAGAAATGCAAGCCGCCGAGCAATTACCCTCCCTTGCTAATTCCGACATGACGCGTTCCCCCCAGGCTGAACGTCTGCGATCGGTTTTTCTGGGGCCCAGCGGATTGCGCGCACTCTGGCGATTCCTGATTTTCTTGGCCATCGTGTTCGGGATGCGATTCGGCATCCACGAAGTGCTCGTGCTGCTCCATCTTTCGAGGCAGGGTGCCACGACTGTGGATTTCACCGCCAAGACAGTGCTGCTGCACGATGGGCTGGCGTTCTTCTGCGTTCTGGTGGCGAGCCTGGTGATGGGAGCTTTTGAAAAGCGCTCTCTGGGCGATTACGGTTTGCCGTGGCGAGGTGCATTCGGGGCGCGATTCCTTGAAGGGATCGCGTGGGGCCTTGTAGCCGAGTGTGCCACGATGTTCACGCTCTACCTGACAGGCAACGTGGCCTTTCACGGATATGACCTGGCGGGTTCTGCCGCAATTCGCTTCGGGCTGCTGTGGGCGGCGGCCTTTGTCATGGTGGGGTTTTTCGAAGAATTTCTGTTTCGTGGGTATCCGCAGTTCACGCTCTCGACTGGCATTGGTTTCTGGCCCGCCGCCATCCTGCTTTCGGGATTGTTCTGGCTCGGTCACATGGGGAACCCGGGAGAGACCTGGGTTGGAGGTCTTTCCACTTCGCTTGCAGCGTTGCTGTTCTGCGTGACTCTGCGGCTTACCGGAAACTTGTGGTTTGCCATCGGCATGCATGCTTCCTGGGACTGGGCGGAGACTTTTTTCTTCGGAGTTGCCGATAGCGGCATGCCCGCAAGTGGACATCTGCTGAACACCGCGATGTCGGGTTCCAAGTGGATGACCGGCGGTACTGTCGGCCCGGAAGGCAGTGTGGTCGAACTCATAGTGGTGAGTGCGGTGATTGGACTGTTGTTTCTGCGCTTCGGCAGGAAAAAGCCGCGATTGACGGCGCCGTTGTCCTGATGCGGTCAGGGTGAAAGCTGCGAGCTAAAAACTCAGAACCGTGCTGAGACCTGAAACCTGAAACCTGAAACCTGCTACTCCTTCACCAGCCAGTCCATCGCTTCCTCGCGCGTTTTGAAGGTGGGAATTTCGCGCTGCGTGAAGCTTTTGATGTTTTCGTAATAGATATGGGGCACGCTTTCCACACCAACCCACGCCGACCGTTTGACGAAGGGCCGGTCGCGCACCAGGACTTCCTTCAGGCGCGTGGCGACTGCGCGATCAATGTGCGCGCCGGTCATATCGCCCAACGTGAGTAAAGAATCGCGCTGGTGAAGAGCTATCGTGTGCTGTATCTCGTCGAGCAGCAGAAGAATCTCTTTCGGCTCACAATGGCTGAAGTCGATCAGCATGATCGTCTGGCCTCGGTGCTTGATAAACGAGATTCGGTCGGGCATAAAATAAGGTCACAGGTGACAGGAAGGACATCGGATTCGCAACGCTTTCCTGTGACCTGTCAGCTGCCTTTACAGCATTGACTCGACGACATTGTAAACGTCGTTGAGTGCGGCATCGAGCGCTTCGGGTTTGTCGCCGCCGGCTTCGGCCATGTCGGGACGTCCGCCGCCTTTGCCGCCCACTTTTTGTGCGACCTGGCCGATAATTTTTCCGGCCTGAATGCGGCTGGTCAGGTCCTTGGTGACGCCGGCGATGAGAGCAACTCGTCCGTCGGTGGCGGACCCGAGCACGACCACGCCCGATCCTACCTTATCGCGCAGTTGATCGACCAGCGTGCGCATCTGCGGGCGTTCGAGGTTGTCGACACGGTGTGCCAGCACCTTCACGCCCTTGACCTCTTTGATCTTTTCAGCCGTGGAGGCGACCGAAGACGAGGCGGATTTCATACGAGCCTGGTCGAGTTCGCGAGCGAGGCGTTTGATCTCAGCATCTTTCTTGTCGAGTTCGAGTTTGAGCGCGTCGGCGGGACTCTCGGCCTCGGCGTGTCCGGCGAGCGCAGCGACGACATTTTCCAGTTGATGATCTTTGCGGAAATGGCGTAGCGAGCCTTCTCCGGTGACGGCTTCGACACGCCGCACGCCCGACGACACGCTGCCTTCTTTGAGAATCTTGATCAGGCCGATCTCGCCGGTTGCTGCGGTGTGCGTGCCGCCACAGAGTTCGGTAGAGAAGTCGCCGATGCGGATCACGCGCACCTTGTCTCCGTACTTCTCTCCGAACAGAGCCATGGCGTGGTATTCGTTCACAGCGACATCGATGGGAACATTCTCGATGGTTTCGACTTTGATGTTGCGCAGGACTTCCTTGTTGATGAGGTCTTCGATGTCCTGCAGTTCCTCGTCTTCAACGGCAGTGAAGTGCGAGAAGTCGAAGCGCAGGTGGTTGGGCGCGACCAGCGAACCGGCCTGCTTCACGTGCTTGCCAATGACCTCGCGCAGCCCGGCATGGAGCAGGTGCGTCGCCGTGTGGTTGCGCATGGTGGCTTCGCGGACGCCGGTATCGACGACGGCGTCGACTTTGTCGCCCACGCGGATGGGTTGCTTGGCGACGACCTTGTGCGCGCGCACGCCCTGGATCGGGTAGTAAGTTCCAGTCACCTCGGCGACCACCGTGTTGTGATCGTCGGAGTAAAGCCAGCCCCGGTCCCCGACTTGCCCGCCGGATTCGGCGTAGAACGGCGTATGGTCGAGGATGGCCTCGCCCTGCTCGCCCGGCTTCAGTTCTTCGACGCCGTGCCCGTTCTTCAGGAGAGCAAGCACCTGTGCGCTATCCGCGCGCGTCCGATGATAGCCCTCGAAGTCGGAGGCGGGAAGCTTCTGATATTCGGGATTCGCGGTTTGTTTGGCCGCGCCTTTCCAGGACGCTTTCGCCCGCTGGCGTTGTTCTTCCATGGCGGCGTCGAAGCCGGCTTGATCGAACGTGATGCCTTGGTCGCGAGCCGCGTCCTGAATGAAGTCGAGCGGCATGCCGAAGGTGTCGTAGAGCTTGAACGCCTTTTCGCCAGAATAGACCGCTTTGCTGCTCGGATCTTTCCGCGTCGATTCAATCAACGGGCGCAGGTCGTCTTCCAGTTTCTTGAGGCCGATTTCCATCGTGTGGGCGAACCGAGTTTCTTCTGCCAGCACCGCCTTTGACACGCGCTCCGCCGTTTCCTTCAATTCCGGATATGCATCCTGCATGAGGTCACGGACGGCGAACACCATCTGATGGAGAAATGGTTTGTTCTGACCGAGCAGGCGTCCGTGCGTGATGGCGCGGCGGATGATTTTGCGCAGCACGTAGCCGCGGCCTTCGTTGGAGGGAATCACGCCATCAGAGATGAGGAAGGTTGCTGCGCGGGAGTGATCGGCGATAACGCGCAATGAGGCTGCACCGTGGGTGCCGGCGTGGGAGCCGAGCTTCGCTCGGCCTGGACGGCGGGGCGGCTGTCCCTACATGTTTCGTGCCGGTTCCCGTCAACTCCGCCGCGCGCTTGATCAGCGGCGTAAAGAGATCGGTCTCATAATTCGAGATTACGCCTTGCAGTACCGATGCCAGCCGCTCCAACCCTGCACCCGTATCAATCGACGGTTTGGGGAGCGGTGTCAGTTCGCCGCTCGAGTCGCGGTCGAACTGCATGAACACGAGGTTCCAGATCTCGACATACCGTCCGCAGTCGCAGCCGAACGCGCAGTCGGTGTGGCTCTGATCGCTGGCGATGGGGCCCATGTCGTAGTGAATCTCGCTGCAGGGGCCGCAGGGGCCGGTGTCACCCATCTGCCAGAAGTTGTCCTTGGCGCCGAATTCGTAAATGCGGTTCTTGGGGACGCCTTGCCCGAGCCAGAGGTCGTAGGCTTCGGCGTCGCGCTCGACGCCGTTTTCGCCTTTGAAGATGGTGACGTAGAGCTTGTCTTTGGAGATGCCGAACCACTTGGGAGAAGTGATTAATTCCCAGGCGTAGGCGATGGCGTCTTTCTTGAAGTAGTCGCCGAAGGAGAAGTTGCCCAGCATCTCGAAGAACGTGTGATGGCGGTTGGTGAAGCCGACGTTTTCGAGGTCGTTATGCTTGCCGCCGGCGCGGACGCATTTCTGCGATGTCGTGGCGCGGGAGTAGTCGCGTTTTTCGAGGCCGAGGAAGACGTCCTTGAACTGGTTCATGCCCGCGTTGGTGAACAGCAACGTGGGGTCATTCTGCGGGACGAGCGAGGAGGAATGGACTTCGCGGTGTCCTTTTTCGATGAAAAAGTCCAGAAACTTACGGCGGATTTCGGAGCCGGTCAGCATGAGTGTTTGGAGGGCCTCAACGGGTGGAACGGGATTCATTGCCGAAACCTTAATTCTAAACCACAGAGGACACAGAGGGTCACTGAGGGATGCTATACACCAGGAACGCGAAATCGCCGCGGACGTGCAGCCACGGGTATTGCAGAGGCCATCTCTTTTGGGTGGGCAAAATCTTAAAACGCGGAGGGTGCGGAGAAGGGCCGCGGAGGGCGCAGAGAAAAGCTCGTAAGCGCCCTTCGCCTTCGCTTCTCGATGAAAAAGTCCAGAAACTTACGGCGGATTTCGGAGCCGGTGAGCATGAGTGTTTGAAGGGCCTCAACGGGTGGAACGGGATTCATTGCCGAAACCTTAATTCTAAACCACAGAGGACACAGAGGGTCACTGAGGGATGCGATACACCAGGAACGCGAAATCGCCGCGGACGTGCAGCCACGGGTATTGCAGAGTCCATCTCTTTTGGGTGGGCAAAATCTTAAAACGCGGAGGGTGCGGAGAAGGGCCGCGGAGGGCGCAGAGAAAAGCTCGTAAGCCGCCCTTCGCTCAGGGCAGGCTCCGCTCGCGAAGGTGGCGCGAAGGTCGCAAAGAGAGTCGAGAACGGTCACAGCGGGGGTTGGTCATGCCTGTCTCCTGACGAATGTCACGCCTGAGGCCTCACAGGCAAGACCTAGGACTTCTGGCCTGTGACGCGAAGTGTGCAGACGCGGCTAGGGAGTACGCTCGACGCATCTCTATACCACAGAGGACACAGAGGGATGCTACCACCAGGACGCGAGGCCATAGGTATTGGGTGGGCAAAAAATCTTAGAACGCCGAGGGTGCGGAGAAGGTCCGCGGAGGGCGCAGAGAAAAACCCTAACCGCGACGGCCAGGGAGCACGATCGATACATCCGAAGATAAACGAGAACCCCGGCAGGGCCGCCGGGGTTTCGCGGGTTCTTGCGATCAACGGATACGGCTGGTCGATCGGGACGGAACCTCTACGTTCGCCTGGACACGAACGATGATCCATGATCATGACGGCGGGCCCCCAAACAGCATCTGTCCCCCGGTTCCAGCTTCGGAGATTCCGCGCTTTGCGGGGCGGAAGTCGGAGCAAACGAGTTGCCCTCTTTGCCACTGGCCAAAGCGAAGTAGCCCGGATTCTATTTGGAAGTCGCGTTCATCATGCTATAGAGCGATTCCGCAAAGCTGTGACACTTCACACGGTTGGACGTGATCTGTTAACAAGCCTCCCATGGACATGAGAGGGTTCAGGTCGTCCCCGCTCACTCTGCAGTTTCCGTGTCCAGCGCGGTCAGCACTTCCTCATCCACATCCCACTTCTTCAGGATGGCAAAAATCGTTTTCGATCGGAACCCTGCCCGGGTAAGTTGCCGGAAGATTCGAGCTGCCTGCTTCTGATCTTTCGGTTTCACGAGTCGCTTACGCTGCAGGAATGCCCGTGCCTGCTTCTCATCGCTGACGTCGTCAAACGCCGCTGAAACTGCGGTGTCGATCACATCGCCGTGGACGCCTTTGATCTTCAGGTCGGTGACCACGCGCATACGGCCGAATTTCTCGTTATCCCGGCGAAGCGAAGAAAATGCGGCGGCGTACTTGGCGTCATTCAGGTAGCCCTGATCTTTTAATTTCCGGATGATCAACTCGACCAGGGTTTGGCCGAACTCCGTTTCGGCCTCGACTTTCTGGCGCAAGAGCCGCTTTAATTCCGCAACGGTACGCATGCGGCGGCCCAGGGCGCCGACGGCGTATTCGTAGAGTTCGGCTTCGGTGTAGACCTTCTTTTTGGAGCGGGAGAACGACATGTTTAGATCACATTAGCGCAAGGCGGGGCAGGAATGAAGGGGAGTGTGCTGCTTCTTTGGGTGGCTGAAAATCTTAAAACGCGGAGGGCGCAGAGAAGGGCCGCGGAGAGCGCAGAGAAAAGCATTTAACCGCAAAGCTCGCGAAGGTGTCGCAAAGGTCACAAAGAAAAGCTCATCGCGCTGAGGTCATGCCCGCGACCCGGACGCTGAACCTGCGTGGCCTGAGACCTGAGTCCTGAATCCTGAGGCCTAAGACCTAAGGCCTGAGACCTAAGACCTGCTTTTCAGAAAAATGGGCGCGCTCGGCGCGCGCCCGTTCAGGAGGAAGCACTTCACATTCGAAAAATCTAGCGGCCGCCGAAGCCGGCCGACTGCATGGCCTGGCGCGAAATGTCGGCGGTCGATGCAATGCCTTGCATGCGCAGCTTGAAGTCGTCGGCGTTCGACGCGTTCTCGAGCGCGGTTTCGTAGCCGATCAGGCCGGCCTGGAACAGGTCCCAGAGCGACTGATCGAAGGTCTGCATGCCGTATTGCGAGGTGCCGGCCGCAATCGCGTCACGGATGGAGCGGGTTTTTTCCGGGACGAGAATACATTCGCGGATGAAGGCGGTGTTGATCATGACTTCGACCGCAGGCACACGGCCTTCCGTATCGGTACGCTTCACCAGGCGTTGGCTGATGATGGCGCGCAGAATGGCAGCAAGCTGCAGGCGAACCTGCTTCTGCTCGGGCGGCGGGAACACCGCGATGATGCGGTTAATGGTTTCGACCGCGTCGAGCGTGTGCAGGGTGGAGAACACCATGTGGCCGGTTTCGGCTGCATGGATGGCAGTGCCAATAGTTTCGAGGTCGCGCATTTCGCCGACCAGGATCACGTCGGGATCCTGACGGAGAGAAGCGCGCAGCGCGGCTGAGAACGAAGGCGTATCGACTTCGATCTCGCGCTGGTTGACGTAGCCTTTCTTGTCCCGATGCAAGAATTCGATGGGGTCTTCGATGGTGATGATGTGCTCGGCGCGCGTCGCGTTCACGCGGTCGACCATCGCGGCCAGTGTGGTTGACTTACCGGAGCCCGTGACACCGGTGACCAGAACCAGGCCGCGGGGCATGTCGCAAACCTGCTCAACGACCTTGGGCAGATAGAGTTCGTCGAGCGCGCGGATCTTGGTAGGGATGACGCGGAGCACGAGTCCCACGTTGCCGCGTTGTTGAAAGACGTTGACACGGAACCGGCCAAGTCCGGCGACGCCGTAGGCCATGTCGATTTCGGTGGTCTCTTTGAATTTCTGCTTCTGCCGCGCCGACATCATGCTGAAGGCCATGGTGAGCATGTCTTCGGCGGTGATGCGGGGCTGGTCGGTGAGCGGATGCAATTCGCCGTCAATGCGCAGGTGCGGGTAGTTCCCGACCTTCAGGTGCAAGTCTGACGCGCGCCGCTCCATGGCAATGCGAAGCAGATCATCGATATTCATTCGACACGAACCCCCTGCGATCTCTCGTATCATTACGCGAATCGTCACCTTCCCCAAGATGACCTAGGTAATGGGTGAGCGGGAGGTTGTTAGTGCAAGGCGCTCAACGTCTTGTGGGGGCGCGTCGGAGTCCGTTTTTCGGACACTCAAAAGGTGGGACCTGATTGGGCCAGGTGTGAAGATTCTGTTTGCTGCGGCTAGTCGGAAACTTTGTAATCGCAGGCTTCGCGGCAGGCGGAGCAGTAGTACAGCCCATCGTGGCAGAGGCGAACGTCGAGCTGGCTCTGACAGAAAACGCAGTACTTCTCGCAGTCGCAGCGGTCTTCGGTTTGCTCGCACTGGCTGCAGCGGGCCTTGGTTTTGGTAGCCATGCAGAACACTCTACCGCCATGGAGAATTCGGGGAAATGTTCCGTTGGTAACAATGACCTGGTAGGGCTACTGATACTTTCCGAGTCTTTGTGCTGCTGCCTCGGATCGGGGTGTATAACTGAAAAACCTTTCCAGGCAGACCCGTGACTCCTACTCCCAGATTAGCCTTTGCCAATGTTGCGGGAACACTGCTGTATCTGGGGCTGGCCGTGCTGGGGTGGGGGAGTATTTCAGATTTTTTCTCGCATCCCGCGTTCATTGCGCTCACGGTGGTTCTCTGCGGATTGGTGATCGCGTCGCTTTTCACGGGAGGAAATCTGAGTTCGGGCGTGCGCGAAGATCGCGCCAACCGGTGGGTCCTGTTCGCCATCGGATTTCTCGGATTGCTGAGTCCATACATTGCGGCCCGCACGGACCGCATCGGCTTTTGGACCATGGACGGGGACGGTGTCCTCTGGCTGGGAGTTTTTCTGTTTGCGGTGGGCGGTACTCTGCGCATCGTGCCGGTGTTTGTGCTGGGCAATCGGTTCAGTGGACTGGTGGCGATTCAGCCCGGGCACACGCTGGTGACCGGCGGCCTTTATGGCGTGATTCGTCATCCCAGCTATCTGGGGTTGCTCATCAGTTCGCTGGGATGGGTTCTGGCATTCCGCTCCGGGATCGGCGTCCTGCTTACCGTGCTGCTGGTCGTGCCCATCGTCGCGCGCATCCGCTCGGAAGAGAGACTGCTGCATGAGCAGTTCGGCAGTGAGTATGACGCGTACCGGGCTCGAACTTCTCGCTTAATTCCGGGCGTGTATTGAAGCGGAACTCCCCGCGGGGGAGGCTGTGGGAGGTCGCTTTTGCTACTCTTCATTGGTGGTTTGACCATGCAAAAAACCGCGTGATAGGGTTATACGTTCCACGATTCCGCAGCCCAGCCAACTGCGCATCTGATTGAGGGTTCTGCTTGCCTGCCGTCGAGGCGACCACGCCGACTATCCGTAAAACCGCGCTGAACGCCGTCCATCGCCAGATGGGCGCGAAGATGGTCGAGTTCAATGGCTGGGACATGCCGGTGGAATACCCGTCCGCCGGCGGCATCATGGCCGAGCACAACGCGGTGCGCACGGGCGTGGGCATCTTCGACGTCAGTCACATGGGAGATATCCGGCTTGCCGGGCCCGGCGCGCTCGAGGCCGTGCAACACATCTCGATGAACGACGCGGCGCGGCTTGCGGTGGGGCAGGCACAGTATTCGGCGCTGCTTTATCCGGAAGGAACGTTTGTGGACGACGTGATCGTCCACCGGCTGAGCGAGGAAGAGTACCTGCTTGTCATCAACGCGGGGACGCGCGAGAAAGATTTTGATTGGGTGCGCGACAATACGCGGAAGTTCGGATGCGCGGTCGAAGCGCTGTCGGATGACTTCACGCAGATCGCGATTCAGGGCCCGAAGGGCGCGGCTCTGTTACAAAAGCTCACGGATGCGAACCTGGCAGCGGTCAAGTTTTATTGGGTGACGCGGGGAACGCTATGCGGGTTGAAGAATATTCTGATCGCGCGCACCGGCTACACCGGGGAAGACGGGTTCGAGGTTTACATTCCCGCCGACGAAGCTACGAGCGAGCGCGTGTGGAAGGAGATTCTGAGTGCGGGGAAGGAGTTCGGCGCAGTGCCGTGCGGGCTGGGCGCGCGCAACACTTTGCGGCTCGAAGCCAAGCTGCCGCTCTACGGCCACGAGATTTCCGACACCATCAATGTGTGGGAAGTGGGGCTGGACCGCTTCATCAAGATGGAGAAGCCGGAGTTTATCGGGCGCGCGGCTCTGGAGAAGGCGAAGGCCGCGGGAGTGAAGCAGACGCTGGTCGGCCTTGAGATGGTGGAGCGGGGCATTGCGCGCGACGGCTACAAGGTGCTGGACGAGGTGGGCAAGGAAGTTGGTTACGTGACCAGCGGATCGCCCGCGCCGTTTTTGAAAAAAAACATCGCGCTGGCCTACGTACCGCCCGCGTTGGCGGAAATTGGGACCAAGTTAAAAGTGGAGATTCGCGGGCAAGGCGTGGGCGCGCAGGTTGTGCCGACACCGTTTTATAAGCGGCCGAAAAAGACATAGTTGCCGAGGTATAGATATGTTCAAGTGCGAAGCCTCGACATTCGTAAGAACAATGTCAGTGGCCCTTTCGGTCGGCTTTGCCATTACGGGATTGACCGGGTTGGGAGCATTGTCGATCGGCAACGCTCAAATCTGTTATGACGACTTCATCGGGTATTGCCGTCCGATTGAGCCGCCGGGGTTCGCGCTGATCTCACTCGCCGTCGGAGCGATGATTGCATTCTTGATTTTCGTAAAAGTCAACAACTCTTCAAAAAAGGCCTCGTGAATCGATTGCCAGAAACCAACAGCCAGGAGCAAGACGCTAAATGTCCTATCCAGCCGACCTGAAGTACACCAAAGAGCACGAGTGGATCAAGGTTAACGGTTCGAGCGCCACCATCGGGATCACCGACTATGCGCAGGAATCGCTGGGAGATATCGTTTTTGTCGATCTCCCCAAGCCTGGGTCAGAGATCACAGCGGGGAAGACGTTTGGCACGGTAGAGTCGGTAAAGGCGGTATCGGATTTGTATGCGCCGGCCTCGGGCACGGTGAAGGAAGTGAATGGCGACCTGGCAACGGCGCCCGAGAAGATCAATAAGGAAGCCAACAGCACCTGGATGGTTAAGGTGACGCTGAAGAATCCGGACGAGCTGAAGAGCCTGCTTTCGGCGGCTGACTACGAGAAGTTCGTTAAGGAAGAAGGCGGGCACTGAGCGAGGTCAGCGTTCCCAGGTTAGCGTGCACAGAACGCACGCGAACCTGGGGCACCGTCGTTTTGAACTGCAATCCGAACCTGGCAGGAAACTGTAGTCTGAGGAAAGTGAAGATCGGCGGCCATCAATCGTTCCGGCTGCTGATTACATCTATATAACTCCCTATGCGTTATCTACCTAAGTCTCCCGCCGACCGTGAAGCGATGCTGAAGGCGATTGGCGCTCGCTCGATCGACGATCTGTTTGCACCGATTCCAACCGAATACCGGCTCAACCGCGATCTCAAGGTCCCGCGCCAGATGGCCGAATCGGAGATCGTCGATTGGTTTCGCCAGCGCTCGACAGAAAACGGCATCGAGTACACCAGCTTCCTGGGCGCCGGCGCTTACATGCACTATCGGCCGGTCATCATCGACGCCCTGATCTCACGGGGCGAATTTCTCACGGCTTACACGCCCTACCAGGCGGAGATTTCCCAGGGTACGCTGCAGGCGATTTTCGAATTTCAGACCATGATCTGCGAGTTGACCGGGATGGAAGTGGCGAACGCTTCCATGTACGACGGCTCGACCGCGGCTGCTGAAGCGGCCATGATGGCGGTCCGGGTCACGGGCCGGGATTCTGTGGTGGTGGCGAAGAGCCTGCATCCGGAGTATCGCGAGGTGCTCGCGACGTACGCGCATCATCAGGGCATGCCCTTGGCCAGCGCGGGGTTCACCGACTCTGGGCGGCTCGATCTCAAAGAGCTGGAGAAGGCGATCGGCCCGGATACGGCGTGCGTGCTGATTCAGTCGCCGAATTTCTTCGGAACGATAGAGGACGTCGCGGCGATTGCCGACATCGCGCACAAGCACGGGGCGCTGCTGGTGGTGTCGATCGCGGAGGCGGTATCGCTGGGCATCGTCGAGCCGCCGACGGCAGGCTGGACATCGTTGCGATGGAGGCGCAGTCGTTCGGCGTGCCCCTGGGATTTGGCGGGCCGTACTGCGGGGTGATCGCGACGAAAGAGAAATTTGTTCGCCAAATGCCGGGACGTCTCGCGGGACAGACCACGGACCGCAATGGCAAGCGCGGCTTCGTGCTGACGCTGGCCACGCGCGAGCAGCACATCCGGCGCGAGAAGGCGACGTCGAACATCTGCACCAACCAGGCCCTGGTGGCGCTCATGGTCAATATCTTCATGACCGTGTACGGCAAGGTTGGGCTGCGGGAATTGGCGAAGCAGAACCTGGCGAAGACAGCTTTTGCCGCGGAGCAATTCGGCAAGCATGCTCGCGTGCTGTTCGCGGGCGCGCCACGCTTCAATGAATTTGTCGTGCAGACGAGTGAAGACCCGTACGTGATCAACAGCCGGCTGCTGGGGCACAAGATCGTCGGGGGATTGCCGCTCAAGAAGTTCTATCCCGAACTCGGTAATGCGGCGCTGTGGTGCTGCACAGGAGATGACCACGCGCAACGCGATCGACACCGCGGCTGCGGGCATGCTGGCCGGAGAGCGAGGACGGAAGAGCCGCGCGGATGAGACAGGCGGTGGAGGAGGTGGCGCGATGAAGCACCCCACTCCCAAAGCCACCCGCCACGTGAATCAGAACGAAGGCTTGATCTTCGAGAAGTCTTCCCCCGGCAAGGCCGCGTGGAAGCTGCCCCCGCTCGACGTCCCGGAGGTCGATACGGCAAAGCTGCTGGGCGCGTCCGAGCGCAAGGACTTGGGCAACATGCCGGAGGTCAGCGAGATTGAAATCATCCGCCACTTCACGCGGCTTTCGACGTGGAATTACGCGATTGATCTCGGCATGTATCCCCTGGGCTCCTGCACGATGAAGTACAACCCACGGGTGAACGAAGTGGTGGCTCGCCTCGAAGGGATCGCCAACGGGCACCCTTACCAGCCCGAGAAGATTTCGCAGGGCGCATTGCGCATCATCAAGACGTTGAGCGATTGCCTGATCGAGATCACTGGCATGGAGGCGATCACGTTGCAACCCGCCGCCGGTGCGCACGGGGAACTCACCGGCCTGCTGATTGCTCGCGCCTATCACGAGTCAAAGGGCAATCCGCGCAAGAAGGTGCTGATTCCCGACTCAGCCCACGGAACAAATCCTGCGACTGCGGCCATGGTGGGCTATGCGGTCGAGAACTTGAAGTCGAATGCTCGCGGCATGGTGGAAGTTTCTGCGCTCGAAGCGCAGATGAACGAAGATGTCGCGGCGCTTATGCTCACGAACCCCAATACGCTGGGCGTTTTCGAGCAGGAGATCGACAAGATTGCGAAGATTCTTCATGCCAAGGGCGGCCTGCTCTACATGGACGGCGCCAACATGAATGCGCTGGTGGGGAAAGTGCGTCCGGGCGACTTCGGCGTGGACGTGATGCACCTGAACCTGCACAAGACGTTCTCCACGCCGCACGGCGGAGGCGGACCGGGTTCAGGCCCGGTCGCGGTGAAGCGCGCACTCGAGCAATTCTTGCCCACGCCGGTGGTCATTACAAAGGCAGACGGGACGCTGGGCTTCGAGTACAACCGGCCGCAATCGGTCGGTCGGGTGCGGTCGTTCTATGGAAATTTTGGAATGTTCGTGCGGGCGTTGGCCTACATTCTGGCAAACGGTCCCGATGGCCTGCGGCAGACCACGGAAGATGCGGTGCTGAACGCGAACTACATCCGCAAAGGGCTGGAAGGCGTTTACGATCTGCCGTACTCCACGCCCAGCATGCACGAAGTCGTTTTCAGCGATAGGTTGCAGGCGAAAAAAGGCGTGAAGACGATGGACATTGCCAAGCGGCTCATCGATTATGGCTTCCATCCTTACACGATGGCATTCCCGCTGATCGTGCCGGGCGCTCTCATGATCGAGCCCACGGAAAGTGAAGACAAGAGGGAACTAGACCTGTTTGTCGACGCGATGAAATCGATTGCGCAGGAAGTGGAAGAAGACCCGCAGACCGTGCTTGACGCGCCCCATTCCACGCGCGTGTCCCGACTGGATGAAACCGCAGCGGCGCGCAAGCCGGTGTTGCGGTGGAAACCGGTTTGAGTTAACCACAGAGGACAGAGCTTGAGCTTAACCACAGAGGACACAGAGGATCACGGGGTAAAACCCAAAAACTCACCGCCCCTGGGTACGATGGGTACACGAAGCAAACCAAGCACTGAACCCTTCGTGAACTCCCGTGTCGGTGGTTATTCGCCTAAGCTCTCTCTGCCCTCTGTGAACCTCTGTGTCCTCTGTGGTTCTCTTTGAGCTTTTTATTTATTTCTTCTCGGAAATTTCGATGGTGGCCCGCGTGTTCTCCCAGTCGATGTACATGTGGCAGCCGGTGCCCATCTCGTGGAAAGAGATCGTGAAATTCTCCACCGGGCCTGGCGTCTTCGACACACTCATGTCATAGCGGCCGAGTTCATCGGATTCATACTTGTAGGGGATGCCCCACTCCCCGGTTTTCTTGTTGATGATGAGCGACCACTTGTCCTGCGCCGGGACGGTAAAGATGGTGTAGCTGCCGGCGGGAACATCCTTGCCGCCGATTGAGAGATTGGCGTCGGTGACGAAGGTGGTCGCTTCGTTTGCGCCGGTGCGCCAGACTTCCCCGTAGGGGACGAGTTCGCCGAAGATCTTGCGTCCCTTGGCGCGTGGGCTGGAATAGGCCACTTTGATCGACTTGCCGTCGGCGAACTTGCATTGCGCGCTCGCGGCCGGGCTGGGGCGCTGCTTGTCGCCGCCCATCTGGGCGCACGCAACAATCGAAAGAGCAAGCACAGTGCACATCAGGAATGCGATACGTTTCT
This sequence comes from uncultured Acidobacteriota bacterium, assembly GCA_963729415.1. GTDB lineage: Bacteria > Acidobacteriota > Terriglobia > Terriglobales > Acidobacteriaceae > Gp1-AA133. The sequence goes on from CAVSOD010000001.1 coordinate 90,203, forward strand.
GCATGGAAGCTCCTTTCAGGTCTCAGGTCTCAGGTCTCAGGTCTCAGGTCTCAGGTCTCAGGTCTCAGGTCTCAGGTCTCAGGTCTCAGGTCTCAGGTCTCAGGTCTCAGGTCTCAGGTCTCAGGTCTCAGGTCTCAGGTCTCAGGTCTCAGGTCTCAGGTTCGTTGGACGTTTGAGAGGGCATTGCGTGATCGTAAGAACACCATGCTTTGTCATGGCGGAATGCTGGGGGCCGACTGCTGGGTGCTGATTTTTGCCCGGCAATTATCCTCTATCCGCGGCTCACGCTACAATCGAGCCATGCCGGTTTTCGAAGACAAGCAGGAAGAACTGGAGCACTACGAGACGATGATGGGCGTGCCCCGCGGGCGGCTCGCGGTCACCATGGACCTGGTCACCGACGCGATGGCGCTGGTCGGCCAGCACGGCGTCTATTGCCAGAGCCAGCGCTGGCCGGGCAAGCCAGTGATGGACATTCAGATGGTGATGAAGAGCCTCGCCGACGCGAAGGAGTTGATTCAGAGTGTGATGGAGGAGTTGAAGGGCGGGCGAATGAACAAGGCGAACCACTAAAACGCGAGGCTTGTCCGAAGCGATCGTGTTGGAGGCCAGGTTTTGCCGTGAATTCATTGTCACGGTTGCCCTGACCGTGTGCGTAAGTCCGGTGGGTGGTGTGCGTAGCGGCCGGCCACAGGCCCAGTCAAGTGCCAGGCACTCAAGCGTGCCTTCTGGTTTTGGCTACGCAGTGCTGTCCTTATTTGCACGTCCTACAGGTACTTTCGGTACCTGTCTGCCGGAGCGGGAATCAGCGTACTCTGCCGTCAGCGTGAGAGCATGCCCTCCCCTCAACAGCCCCTACGCCGGGATGTTCGCTATCCTCTTCACTTGCCAGTCTCAGTTCGGTTGGCCGACCGCGAAATGCACTTGCAATCCGAGAACATAAGCCTCCATGGCATTCTGCTGTCGAGTGCGTTCCTGATCCCGGAGGGTTGCACGGTGGATTTGTCAGTTTCTGTGGGGAGCACTCCCAATGCCAGCATTTTTCTGACTGGACGTGGGAAAGTTCTCCGCGTGCAAATGAAGGATTCTGGAGATTTCACCATGGCCATTGAATGTGAGCGTCCATTAGGGCTCGCGCGGCATACTTCGCGCCCCGAGACCGCCGAATGACGGAAGAGAGTCTGTTCGCACCCACTTGAATCCCTCACTTGGACTGCGGCCTTACCGTCACCATCAGCACCCCACGCCCCGACACCTTCGCCGAAAACCTCTCGTTGAACTTTCCCAAATCTTTCTTCTCCCACAAGTCCCGGACCGAGGCTGACAGCGAATCGGGATAGTCCAAATCCTGCCACCTCGCCGTGATCTCTTTCTCGGCGTCGCCGCGATTGAACAGAATCACCGCCCGCGCTCCGCCGGTCAGCGGTTTGGACCAGACCTCCAGGTCGCCCTCTTTCCAGACGCGCCGGCCCTGACGGCCCAGAGTGTCCTGATCGACTGCGATGACTTCCTTGTTCGTGAGGATGTCGTGAATCTCCGGCTTCATGTCGCGCAGGTCGTTGCCTGCCATGAGCGGTGCCGCGAGCAGCGCCCACAGGCTGAAATGGGAGCGGTACTCGGTGGTGGTCATGCCGCCGTTTCCGACTTCGAGCATGTCGGGATCGTTCCAGTGTCCTGGGCTGGCATAGGAGTATATCGGCGCTTCCGCGTCGACGATGTCGAGCATGCCGAACGAGCAGCATTTGCCGGGGCTCCACTCTTTTTTGCCCGACCAGCGGTCCTGGATGTCGTCGGTGGTGCGCCAGAGGTTGCCGCCGACTTCCGCGCCCCAAAGCCAGGGATCGTGTTTCCCCCACTCGCAGATACTGAGCACGATCGGCCGCCCGGTGGCGTCTAGGGCGTTGCGCATGTTGGCGTAGGCTGCACGCGCATCCTGCGTGGTGGTGTTGCACCAGTCATATTTCAAATAGTCGACACCCCACGCGGCGTACTTGAGTGCGTCCTGATATTCGTGGCCCAGGCCGCCGGGACGGCCCGCGCAGGTTTTCGAGCCAGCGTCGGAGTAAATGCCGAATTTCAATCCGACCGAGTGGACGTAGTCGGCGAGCGCCTTGATGCCGGAAGGGAAGCGCTGCGGGTCGGCGACGATGTTGCCGTCTTTATCTCGCGATAGCTGCCAGCAGTCATCGATCACGACGTACTGATAGCCCGCGTCTTTCATGCCGGACTTCAGCATGCCGTCGGCCATTCCGCGGATCAGATCCTCACTGACGTTGCAGGCGAACTTGTTCCAACTGTTCCAGCCCATGGGCGGCGTGAGCGCGAGGTTGGCGGATGGGGAGGAATTTTGCGAGGAAACGTGGGCGCATGCGATGAGCGAGAGAAAGATGACCGCGAAAGGCCGCGTAGGTTTCATGATGGGATCCAGGGAAGTGACGTGTGACTTTGTACCAGAGAGATGAGGTCGAGAAAAGGTGGCGCGGGAGTGCGATTGCCCCGCGGCTCACGATTCGGCGCCGATTGCCTAGCGTATCCCGGCGCGCGCGGTCTGGTTCGTGTTAGCTGGGCCAATCCGAAACACCTGAAAGTCGCGATTGCGGAAGACTTCGGTCAGGGTTTCGGGAGCGCTGGCCAGCAGTCTTCCATAGGCAGGCGGGTTCCACGCAGTCTGAATCAAAAACTTCGCCCTAGTGCGTTTCAGGAATTCCGCCGAGTCGCTTGCAGATTCGTCCGGTCCCAGGCTGGTGGTCGGACGCCCCGTAAATAGCGAAATCGAGCGCGGTTTGGAAAACACCAGGAGGTCGGTGGGTGAGGTTTGTGCACGGATAAAAGAAAACAGTTCTTGCGCAGGAGCATCCTGCACGTTGGCCATTGAGTCCTGCCACGGGCCGCAGCCGCAGTGACCCAGCGTAGGTGACAAGGAGGCAGGCCACTGTCACCGCCAAAAACGAGAGCTTCGTTCTGTTTCCGAGTCGAGCGCAGACGTCGCTCATTCCCAGCAAGATGTAAGTCAGGTAGACCGGAAGGATCGGGAGCAAGCCCCGAATTCCGATCTGTGCGCCCCACGCGAAAAGAATTGCTACATAGGCCAACAGGTAACAGACGTCGACTGACGCGCCGCGACGAATGCGCTGCGCGAAAGCCAACCCGGCGAAGCCAGTCAGAAAAAATGCCAGCATCACCTGTACCGGCTTGCTAAATCCGTTTTGCCAAGCATAGGTCAGCGACTTGGTATAGAACCATGCGTTGCGGGCCACGGATCCCAGCGTGATATGCGCGGCGCTCACGTAGCCGGTAGGCGAGGTCAAAAACGCCGCTTGGAGCAGAACGCATCCGCCCAGTATCGAAATCGTCAGCAAAGCAAATCGGCTAAGCCTTCGCCGCACTTGCAGCTCGGCGATTACGAAGGCAATCGGTAGCGCGATGCCGATCGTACGGGTGGCATAGGCGGCGTACATCAGAAGGGCGACCGCTACCGCCCATTTTGGCCGCCAATCATCCTGCTTTCGGTCGGAGTGTGCCCGCCGGATCGCCAGCAGCGCTAGAAACGAGATCATCAGGTACGGGAATTCCGAAGAGATCAGGTCGCGGTAGCTCCAGAACGCCGGACTGAGACCGACCAGTGCCACGGCTGCAATGCGCTGTCGCGCCGATACCAGCGGCCGCACCCATAGCGCGAAGATCGTCAGGAAAATGGCAAACGTGGCAACCGTGACAGCTTTCATGAGGCGCAGATTCATTCCCCATCGCCAGTAGACAGGGGCCAGCAGCAGCGGATACGCCGGCGGATATCCGTTGGCCGGGCTGATCCATGGCGCCTCAGGGTTGGTGAGGTAATGAATCTGGGTATAAGGCCGTCCCTCGACCAGGTTGGCGGCCTGCATGACATAAGCCGCGAAATCATCTTGCGCAAACACATGGCCTGGAGTGAGGCCGAAGAAGTACAGCACGGCAATGATTCCAACCAGGGTCCAGGCGAGGCGGTCGGCGGAGGAAGGAAGCGCAAGAAGCGACCGGCCGCCGTGGCAGGTCACCGGAGCAGATCCGTGAAATTGTGCGTGGTTCACTACGCACCAATCTAGGGTGCGGAGTTCATTCGATCTGTGACGGCGGTCACGACCAGCCGGGCAACTTTGCCCGCGAGTTTGCGGCGATTCGCTAGGCCAGCGTGTACTTGCCTACTTCGATCGCGCGCTGGGCGATCTGTTGTCGCAGTTCGATGGTGTTGAAGGGCTCGTATTTCGCAAGCCGCCGCAGGATGGCTAACTGCGTGCGCAGCATGTCGCCTTCGGCGACGGCTGCGATGATACGCTTGGCGGCCGCTTCGATCTTCTCCATGGCTTGCGTCAGGTAGACCCGCGTCATGGCGATAGCGAGCGCGGCGTGCTTTTCGCCCTTGGCTTCAACCAGCTTCTGCGCGCGCAGCACGGCAGACTCCATCGCGTAGGTTTCGATGGTCATGTCGGCGATGGCGCCCATGACTTCCTGCTGGTCCTGGATGGCCTGCATGTATTTCTGCGTGGCTGATCCGGCGGCGAAGAGGCCGAGCTTTTTGGCCTGCGTTACCAACCTGCGTTCGTCGGCGAGCGGACCCTCGATCTCGTCGCCCATACTCGGCCCAGAAAGGACTTCCTCCATGAGTTTCTTGATCGCCGGCATCAGCGGAAGCTGCCCGCTCATGGCGCGCTTCAGGAGGAAGCCGGTGATGATAAGGCGATTGATTTCGTTGGTGCCCTCAAAGATGCGATTTATGCGGGCATCGCGGTAGGCGCGCTCAGCCGGGTATTCTTCGACGAACCCGTAGCCCGCGTAAATCTGCATGGTCTCGTCGACGACGTAGTCGATCATCTCCGAGCCCCACACCTTGATGATCGAGCACTCGACGGCGTACTCCTCGATGGCCTTGCGCGTGTCCTTGAGCGCATCGGCGGAAGACTTGTCGATTTCGCTCAGGGCTGCGTCCATCATGCCGACGGTACGGTAGACCAGCGACTCGCCCACGTAGATGAGCGCGGCCATGTTGGCGATTTTTTCGCGAATGAGGCCGAAGTCGGCGATGACCTTGTTGAACGCTTTGCGTTGCTTGGCATAGCCGATGGAGTTTTCGAGCGAGACGCGCGCGCCGCCCACGCACATCGCGCCCAGCTTAAAGCGGCCGATGTTCAGGATGTTGAAGGCGATGACGTGCCCCTTGCCGATTTCACCGAGAAGATTTTCGACGGGGATCTTGCAGTCGTTGAGAATGATGGGGCAGGTGGAGGAGCCGCGAATGCCCATCTTGTGCTCTTCGGCGCCCACGGAGAAGCCGGGGTAGTTGCGCTCGACGAGAAACGCTGAAAATTTTTCGCCATCGATCTTGGCGAACACGGTGAAAAGGTCGGCGAAGCCGGCGTTGGTGATCCACATCTTTTCGCCGTTGAGGATGTAGTGCTTGCCGTCCTTGGAAAGCTCGGCGCGGGCGCGGCAGTTCATCGCATCGGAACCGGAGGTCGATTCCGAGAGCGCGTAAGCGCCTACCATCTCGCCCGAAGCAAGCCTGGGCAGGTATTTCTTTTTCTGATCTTCGGTCCCGAAATAGACGATGGGCAGGGTGCCGATGCCCGAGTGTCCTCCCCAGGTGGTGGCGAAGCCGGCGTACTTGGCGATGTGGTCAGCGATGACGGCGGCGGTGACCTTGTCCATTTCGAGACCGCCGTAGGCTTCGGGGATCTCGACGCCCGAGAGGCCGAGCTCGCCGGCCTTCTTGAGCAGATCGCGCGTGACCTGGAATTCCTTGTGCTCAATGCGCTCGACGTTGGGGAGAATCTCGTTGACGGCAAATTCTTCCGTGGTCTGGCCGATGAGCTGGTGCTGCTCGGTGAAGTCTTCGGGAGTGAATACTTCGGAGGGCTGGCGCTCTTCGAGGAGGAAAGAACCGCCCGAGATCTTGGATTTTGGAATTGCAGTAGTTGCCATTAAACCCCTTATCTAACCACAGAGGGACACAGAGGATCACTGAGTAATCTTAGATCATTTTTCCCATCTGCGACCATTCACCAGGCGCTTGATGTCTCCTCGCGGTGTTCAACGTGGAAGTTGATTAACAGACCTACACCCTTTTCACTGAGCTTGAGATACCAAAGGAGCTGAGCGAAATGAACCCTGGTGAACTCTTCGACGCACTTCAACTCCACCACAACCAGATCTTCGACCACCAGATCCATTCGGTAACCTAGGTCGGTGGTTACCACATCGTAGACACCGGGCAACCAACCTGGGCCTCCACGGCAGACCCTGTTTGCGCAATTCGTGTGTCAGGCAAGCCTCGTATGCGCTTTCGAGCAGTCCGGTTCAGAGTGCAGAATGGACCTTCATCGCAGCGGTCACGATCCCGCCGCTTGTGTGATTGATAGATGGTTTGTTTGTGACTACAGGAGTGCCATTTCCATAACGGGTCAAGACCAGTCCAGTCATACACAGATCCGCAATTTCCTCTGTGATCCCCTGTGTCCCTCAGTGGTTAGTAAGATTTTCGAAGATCCCCGCCGCGCCCATGCCTCCGCCGACGCACATAGTGACCATGCCGTAGCGGGCGTTGCGGCGTTTTAGCTCGCGAATGATGGATGCTGTCAGCTTCGCGCCCGTGCATCCCAGCGGATGTCCCAGCGCGATTGCGCCGCCGTTGGGGTTGACTTTCTCCAGATCGAGCCCGGCTTCTTTGATGACTGCCAACGACTGCGCCGCGAAGGCTTCGTTCAGTTCGATCACATCGATGTCGGACAATTTCAGTCCCGCCAGTTTCAGCGCCTTGGGAATCGCAAACACCGGCCCGAGTCCCATTTCTTCGGGTTTGTAACCGGCGGTTGCAAACGATACGTAACGCACCAGCGGTTTGAGTCCAAGCGCTTTCGCGCGCTCGCCCGACATGACTACGGCAGCCGCCGCACCGTCGGACATCTGCGACGAGTTTCCTGCCGTCACGATGCCGTTCGCGTGGAAGGCCGGCTTCAGCGCCAGCAGAGCTTCGAGCGAAGTGTCGGAGCGCGGCCCTTCATCGACTTTGAAAGTAATTTCCTGGCGTACGGGCTTCTTGCCATTCGGAGTCACGAAACTCACTGGCACCGGCGCGGTCTCATCGACAAACTTTCCTGCCTGGATTGCGGCCAGTGCCTTCTGGTGGCTGCGCAGGGAAAACTCGTCGCTCTGCTCGCGGGTGATGCCGAAGCGGTGGCCCACGCGCTCGGCGGTGAGACCCATCGACAAGTAAGCGCCGGGATTATGTTCGACCAGCCACGGGTTGGGCGAGATCTTGTTGCCGCCCATCGGAATCATCGACATCGATTCCGTTCCACCGGCCACGATGACCTCCGCTCCGCCGGACATGATGCGGTCGGCGGCCATGGCAATCGACTGGAGTCCTGATGAGCAGAAGCGGTTAATGGTCAGTGCCGACACTTCTACCGGCAGCCCGGCCCGCAGCGACGCGATCCGCGCCACGTTCATCCCTTGCTCACCCTCGGGCATGGCGCAGCCGAGGATCACGTCTTCAATTTCCCTGGGATCAAGCTGCGGCACGCGCTCGAGCGCGCCCTTGATCGCTACTGCAGCCAGTTCATCTGGACGGGTGGCCCGCAGCGTCCCTTTGAACGCCCGCCCCACAGGAGTGCGAACAGCAGATACGATTACGACGTCTCTCATAAAGTCAGTTCCCAGTTGTCGGTTCTCAGCTGTTCCAACGACCGACAGTCACTGTCAGTGTACAACCCATTTCCGGTCAAACCGTGTAATCCCGACTGGCGAGCGATTCGAAGTGTGGACAGCCTGTTAATTTGATGCGGAAGGTTCGAATTCCGATCCTCTCCGTCGGGTTTCTTCCCAATGACAAGCCGCACCCTCGCACCTGTCAGGCATGTCGTTGATCGCGCGTTCAAGTCGCCGAGGGACGAAACGTATTCCTAGAGGTCTGCCATATACACATTGCTCGCTCTCCCCAACTATCGCGGAAAACGATCGCGCGTACGAATTCCCGTACGTCTTCGATCAGGAGGGTAAGCTGGCGCGACATGTTCTGCCTGTCTCGACCGGCATAAACGCCGTCAAATCAAATGCTTGATCGCGTGCAGTTGATCGCGCTTTCTTGTCAGTTCAGGCTATCCCTTCATACAAGGTTCCGACATTCCGCAAGATTCCGGCGGCGGCCGAGACTTCCGCATTGACGCGCCCTGCCACCGGGAGTAGCGTGTCTGCGGCGTATCAAGCCCAATCCCAAAAACTTGCTCCATCTTAGGAGGCTGCGTATGAAGCACAGGGCCATGTGGGCTGCGTTTGTGTTGATCGTGTTTGCGGCGCTGGCCGCCGCGCAGGACCAGTATCTGGATGTCTACATCGCGCAAGTGAAACCGGATAAGCGCGCCGACTTCGACGCCATCAACAAGAAGTTGGTCGCTGCTAACCGGCAAAATAAAGGCGATGAGTGGATGGCTATGGAGACCGTGTACGGCCCCATGAATCGCGTCACCTTTGTCAGTATGCGCAACAGCTACGACGCTGCCGAGAAGGGCAGCGACGCTTTTACCTCGGCGGTCGAGAAAGCTCTGGGCAAGCCTGGATCCGAGAAATTATTCCAGGATTTCAGCCAGACCCTTGCCAACAGCCGCGCGGAGCTGCGCAAGCGGCGCTGGGACCTGAGTAGCAACGCGCCTGGTGATGCGGCCGCCATGGCAAAGATGCTGGGCGAGTCACGCTGGCTGCGGACAACTGCAGTTCATGTGCGCCCCGGACAGGGACCCACGTTCGAGGCGCTGCTGAAAGACATAAAGGCAGCCCGCGAAAAGAATTCCCCCGACGTCACCACGCTCGTCTCGCAAGGCGTCGCCGGGCAGGAAGGTTCGATCTACTACGTGACGCAGCTCGCCAAGAGCATGGCGGCATTTGATTCGAGCCCGACTCTGCAGAAGGTGTTGGGCGATGAAGGCTACGCCCACTATCTGAAATCGGCATCGGAAATCGTTGAGAACACGGAGACGGTGATCAACCACTTCCTGCCGGAACTGAGTAACCCGCCAGCGGACGTAGTCGCGGCTGCACCCGATTACTGGACGCCGAAAGCGACCGTTGCCAAGACGGCGCCTGCTAAAAAGAGCGTGGTGAATGCAGCCGCAACGAGCAAGGAGGAAGAGAAGAAGTAGCAGTAAAATACGTCTTCGAAGTGTCGCGAGAAATCCGCCGGCCACGAAGGCTGGCGGATTTTTTGTTGCGCAGGGTTTCTTTCTTGCGCCCCTTCGGGGCTAAATCGTCTCTGGAATTCCCACACCCACGGCTGACGCCGTGGGCTTCATTCTTTCGCCGCTACGCGGCGCTTGCCGGTCTGCGCCCGGCGGTCTGCGCGAGGGCATCCGCGCCCGGCGGTCTGCGAGGGCATCCGCGCATGGCGGTCTGCGAGAGGGCATCCGTGCACGGCGGTCTGCGAGGGCATCCGTGCATGGCGGTCTGCGAGGGCATCCGTGCATGGCGTGGTCCCGAGCTGGTGGCGCCAGGCGAGTTGTCAGCAAACGGGGTAGCAGTTCCTTGCGGCGTATGCTTGGTCGGGCGCGCGGGAAAACGGCGTGAATTAATTTCTCAGTGTCTTTCCGGTCTTGAGCGTGTACTGGATGCGCTCCTGGGTTTTCTTTTCGCCGCAGAGAGATTTAAAAGCTTCGCGTTCGAGATCGAGGATGTACTGCTCGCTCACGGGCGTGCCGGGTGTGACGTTGCCTCCGCAGAGGACCTCGGCGACCTTGTTGCCGATTTTGACCTCGTGGTCGCTGATGAACTCGCCCTGACGCATGAGGTAAACGCCGAGCTTCAGCGTGGCCAGGATGTTTTCACCGGGCGCAGGCAAGATCGGTGCGCATAGCGGGAGGTTCGTAGCCGGCGAGTGCGAGTTCGAGCGCACGCGCTTTGGCGTCGGAGAGGACGCGCTCGCGGTTCATCGTAATTGTATCGGAGTCCGATATAAATCCGAGATTGCGGGCCTCGTGGGCCGAGGTGGCGACCTTGGCCATGGCGATGATCTCGAAAGCTTTTTTCATGGCTTCCATCAGCTCGACCGATTCGCCCCGACCGTCGGGGCGAATGGAATGAGCGCTGTCGAGAGCACGCAACAGCATCTCCTTGCAGCCGCCACCGCCGGGCAGCAAGCCGACGCCGACTTCGACGAGGCCGGTATAGAGTTCCGCGTGCGGCTGGCGCGCGGGCGCGTGTAGAGAGATTTCGGTACCGCCGCCGAGGGTGAGGCCGAACGCGCCGACAACCACAGGTTTTGGAGAGAACTTTACGGCCTGGGTCATGGCTTGGAACTGGCGAATGACGAGGTCGACGTCGTCCCATTCTTCTTCCTGCACGGCCATAAGCAGGAGCATGAGATTGGCGCCGACGGAGAAATTGGTGGCGTCGTTGGTGATGACGAAAGCGTCGAAGTTGTCGCCGGGGCCGCCCGGCTTGAGGGATTGGGTGACGAGCTGAATGATGTCGGCGCCAAGCGAGTTCATCTTGGAATGGAACTCGATGCAGCCGACGCCGTCGCCGAGATCGACCAGCGAAGCGCCGGAGTTCTTCTTGACGACGCCATTGGATTTTTTGGCGACGGTGACGGACCATACGCCCTTGGGCACGGTGACGACTTGCCAAGTGCCGGCTCCCAGGTCGAAGTATTTGCGCCCAGAGGGTGACTTCGGATCGTCCTGGTACCAGCTCTTTTGCCCGGAGTGGAGCAACTTCTCGACGTTCGCGGCGATCGGCTTGCCTTCCTTTTTCATGCGGGTGACGGTGGCTTCGACACCGGCGGCATCCCAGAGTTCGAAGGGACCGAGCTCCCAGTTGAAACCGAGCTTCATGGCGCGATCGATTTCGACGACCGTGTCGGAAATTTCGGGGATGCGGTTGGCGGAGTAGGTCCAAAGATCAGAGAGCGCGGTCCAGAGGAATGCTCCGGCCTTGTCGCCCTTCTGTGGGCCGCCGCCTTCGAGGCCGAGCAGCATGCGCAGGCGTGCGGCGGTGTCTTCGACGTTCTTCGCCATGTCTAGAGCGGGGAGCTTGGGCTTCTGGCGCGGATGATACTCGAGCGTTTTCCAGTCGAGGGCGAGGCGGTCCTCCTTGCCGTCGGCGCCTTTGGATCTCTTGTAGAAGCCTCCCTTGGTTTTGTCGCCGAGCATTTTGCGCTCGAGCATCTGCTTGTAGAAGTCGGGGAGGCGGAGGTCGGAGCGCTCGTCGAGGGGAGCGGACGACGTTTGCCCTGCACCGGTCATGTTGGCGACCACGTGGCCGAGGACGTCGAGACCGACGAGGTCGATGGTGCGGAAGGTCGCGGATTTGGGCCAGCCGACGGGAGTGCCGGTAAGCGCGTCGACCTCTTCGATGGTCAGATCCATTTCCTGCATCAGCCGCATGACGTTCAGGACAGAAAAAGTGCCGATGCGGTTGCCGATGAAGTTGGGCGTGTCCTTGGCGTGGACGATGCCTTTGCCGAGGCGGACGTCGCTGAACCAGGCAACGGCGTCAAACAAGGCACGGTCGGTATCGGGGGTGGGAATGAGCTCGAGCAGGCGCATGTAACGCGGCGGGTTGAAGAAGTGAGTGCCGAACCACGAGCGGCGGAAATCCGCGGGAAAGCCTTCGGCGATCTTGCCGACCGGAAGACCGCTGGTGTTGGTAGTGATGATGGTGCCGGGCTTGCGGACGGCGTCGACTTTCTGGAGCAGGGCGCGTTTGATCTCGAGGTTTTCCACGACGGCTTCGATGATCCAGTCGACGTCGGCGAGTTTCTTCAGGTCGTCCTCGAAGTTGCCGATGGTGATGAGCTTGGCGAGCGAGGGCTCGAAGAAGGCGGCGGGCTTGGATTTTTTGGCGGCGTCGAGGCCGGCGGCGGCGATCTTGTTGCGCGCGGGGGCATCGGCGTCGGGCGGAACGATGTCGAGCAGAAGGCTGGGTACGCCCGCGTTCGCGAAGTGGGCGGCGATGCGGGCGCCCATGGTGCCGGCGCCGAGGACGGCGACTTTATGGATGTGTTTCATGAACGATGACTCCAGTGAGAGCGCGACGGTTGTGTCGCGGACATGAGATCAATAAGCCAACAAGGACATGGAGGATCACGAAGGGAACCATTCTAAAGGATTCGGGGAAGGGTCAGCTAACCACAGAGGGCACAGAGGAGCACAGAGTTTTGGGTTTCGCTTCCCAAAAAGGGAGATGTTAGATTCCGCGCACGCGCTCGATGTTTCAATCCTAGTTACTCCCTGCGCTGCGAGTCGGATTTTGAAAGTCAATCAACCAAGGTCACCCTTCGACTTTGCTCAGGGCAAGCTTAAGGATCACGAAGGGAATCGTTGATTTTTGACGTTGCGAAAGTACTGCAGGTGTTCCTATGGCAACTTGTCGATGGCCCAGTCATGCTTGCCGGCTCGGACCACGACGAGGGTGGAGATCTGGGGGCGCGACCAGCGGCGTTGTGGCTGGGGTTGGTTGTGGAAGAGCGAGACGGGAAATGCGTAGCGACCGGAAGCGAGTCTTTTGCCGCGGCCGATTTCGAAGCTGGATTGAGGATCGCCGGTCGCAAAGAAATGCTGCAGGGAATTTTCATCAGTGCGGCGACGGGCCTGGTCCGTGAGCAGGGAAATGCCGGATTCCGAATCCCGTGTCTGCCAGGCTTGGAGGAATCGGTCGGCGGTGGCGAGAGCGGCGGTGTAATCACGATCGACTGGCGGGGCCGCGGGGCGAGACTTTGCCCGTGAGGGAACGGCCGGAAGAAGCAGGAGCGACGCGAGAAGGATACGAATCAAAGTCCGAGGATTCCTTTGTGGAGCACCGTCCTTCTTAGCACGCGTGAAGGGCGGGGCGGAATGGCGAAGGAGGTTCTTTGGGCGCGGACGGCTTTAAAGCTGCGATCCTTTCGCGGTCGCGACTGGCGCGCATGAAGGCTTGGGCTGATACGAAACGAGTTCGATGGGACTGAGTAAGAAGATATCCTTCAAAAATCCCCGCCCAAGCAAAGCTTGAACGGGGCACCCGGCGAAAATTTCTTGGGCCGGTGGCGTCGCGATCCAACCTGGGGTCCCCTTCGACTTCGCTCAGGGCAGGCTTTCGACTGCGCTCGGGTGCGCCTTGCTGCGCTCAGGATGCCAAATCTGGAAAATCTGCTGGAAGAAAGCGGCCGAGGATGGTCCAAAAACACGACAGGCGCGTGCCGAATTGGATGTGGGGTGAGGATGGCATCGGCACGCGCCCTATTAAGTTAAGAACAGACTAGGCCGGGCGGGGCGCGATGTCAAGGAAAATCGTTTTAATAGGGGCTAAGAGATGAGTTTTGCGATCACAAAAGCGGTACCGGCCGCAAGGCCACCGATCACCATGGTCTGTGACGCGCCGCGAAGGGGGGCGGTGCCGGTGAAGCGCGCTTTCATGTAGCCGAACACGCCCAGCGCGGCGAGCGTGACAGCGGCGGACCAGAGCAGTCCGTGCCAGGCGTTGGATTGAATGATGTAGGGCGAAAGCGGAATGAAGCCGCCAGCGACGTACGACATTGCGATGGTGGAGGCGCTGGTGACGGCGCGCTTGGGATCGGGTTCTTCGAGGCCAAGTTCGAAGCGCATCATGAAGTCGACCCATTCTTTGGGGCGCAGGCTTAGGGCTTGGACGACAGGTTTCGCCTCCGATTCGGTCAGGCCGTACTGCTCAAACAATTCTTCCACTTCCGCCTTTTCGGCTTCAGGGATCTCGACAATCTCGCGTTCCTCGCGCAGCTTTTCATGCGCGTAATGCTCGGCGTCGCCTTTGGCGGCGAGGTATCCGCCGAGACCCATGGCGATGGATCCGGCGGCGATTTCAGCGAGGCCGCCGATGACGATGAGGCGCGTGGAAGTGACGGCGCCGGAAAGGCCGGCGGCAAGGGCGAATGGGACGGTGAGGCCGTCGGCCATACCGATGACAACGTCGCGAACGAAGAGGCCTGCAGTGAAGTGTTTTTCGACGTGCGGCGTGATCGGCATTGTCTGGATCAGACCTCCGGATGAGATTGGAGATATTCCTGGGCCTTGCGTACGACCTGGCGTTCACCACTGTAGGCGAGCTTGGCGGGCGCGTCCGCGAGAGGAAGCCAGAGGGCGCGGCGGACTTCGATGCGCATTTCCGGGGTGACGTCGTCGATGCGGCCGGACTGGTAGCGGAGCAGATAAAAACTGACGATTTTGAAGACGCGTTCGCGGTCGCCCCAGGAGCGGACGTAGACGTAGCGGATGTCGGCGAGCTTGGTGATGAGGCTGGCGGCGACGCCGGTTTCTTCGCGCACCTCGCGGATGGCGGTTTCATCGGGCTTTTCGCCCTGGTCGACAAGTCCCTTGGGAAGGGCGAGCACGAGCTTGGGAGAGCGCTTGCGGCGGGGATTTGCGGCGGCCGCGTCGGGACCGTCTTTTTCCGGTTCGATGGCCGCGATGTGCCAGTCGCCGGACATGCGCCGGAGAACCACGCCGCCTGCCGAGAACTCGCGTACCATGCGCAGACAAGGTAGCAGGAATCAATAAGTTCGTCATGTGGCAGAGGACGCGGTGTGCGTTTCCGAGGCAGGGTTTATGCCTGCGGAGAAACGGTTGACGCAGGGATCCGCCCGCGGACCCCGGCGGCTCAAGCCGCTCTCATTCCTGAACCAGATCGGAGCGCCCTTCGACTCCGCTCAGGGCAGGCTCTCAAGGCGCGCCCTGACACGAACCTGCACGGCGAGGGCAAGATGCCCTCCCACCCCAGCGAGCCAAAAACGCTTGCTGGGGACCCCGGCCCTCGGGACAGCCGTCGGGACGCCGGCGCTACGGTGGGGTGTCCCCAGGGGCGCAGAATCAGTGCCCCGGGCGGTGTTTTGTGCCATGGAGCACTTTTGAAATGGTCGTCCCAGCCCGATCAGGTTACGAAAGGTAACACTAAAGTGGTCTGCACCATTGGGGGCGAAAATGGCATCTTAGTAAGTGGGTGGGATTGGCTGTTTTTGCCGGGAAACCGGGTGTGGGGCTTGAGTGAAGTCGGTTAAACGGATTATCCGGTCGGTGCAGGCCTTCGGACGCGAGCTTTCGCGTTTGTCGGCGCCGCCCGAGACGGGGCCGGGCACACCGGGAATCGGGATTGCGCTGGGCGGCGGGTTTGCCCGGGGCATCGCGCACGTCGGCGTTCTGAAAGTTCTCGAAGAAGAAAAAATCCCTATTGATTTTATTGCCGGGACCAGCGTGGGAGCGCTGATCGGGGCGGCCTACTGCAGTGGGGTGACGCCTGCCGAGTTGGAAGGAATTGCGCGGCGCGTGCGCTTCAAGACGTTCGCGCGATGGACGCTGTCGCGGCACGGTTTCGCAACGAATCAGCGCATGATCGGGTTCCTGAACAGCATTCTGAAAGTGAAATCCTTTGAAGAATTGCGGCTGCCGCTGGCGGTGACGGCGACGGACCTGAGCACGGGAGACGGCGTGGTGTTTCACTCTGGGCCGCTGGTTGAGCCCGTGCGGGCGAGTTGCGCGTATCCGGGAATGTTCTTGCCGGTGAATATCCGCGGGCGGTGGCTGGTGGATGGGATGCTGGCGCATGCGGTGCCGACGCGGCCGCTGGTGGAAATGGGCGCGAAACACGTGCTCGCGGTGCATCTGAAGGGGCGCTGGTCGAATGGCAATGCGCCACGTCATTTGTTCGAGGTCATCGGGCAATGCTTCGCGATCGCGCAGGACATGAGTTCGAGCCACTGGAAGGAAGCTGCGGACCTGGTCATCGAGCCCGAGGTTAGTGAATTTGAGTACGACTCCTTCGAGCATCACACAGCCTTGATCAAGGCAGGCGAAATGGCGGCGCGGGCGGCAGTGCCGACGTTGAAAAAGTGGGTAGAGAACCGGTCGCCAGTGGGCCCCGCTCGGGCGGCGCAAGTGCTGGTGCAGGCGGCGACCATGCCGGCGGATTGACGCAGTCGCCAGTCTTCGTTACTTTCAGCCTTCAGCCGTCAGCTTTCAGCTTGAATCTCAGGAACCCTCCCGGGCTAGCTTCCGCCGGCCTCTTTTCAGTCTGATATAAGCAAAACCCCGCACAAGTGGAGCGGAACTTGAGCGGGGCACCCGGAGCGGATCGGCAGCTGAAATGCGGGCTGCGATTTTTCTTCTGTTCTTCCTCGAAAATCCAGTTCCTCGAAAGCCTAGTTCACGGTTAGGACCAGCATGGTGCTATCGCCACCGCTCGAGCAGCCGACGTTTCCGGAATTCCCGCTGGGCGTGTGAACGTTGACGTTCACCGCGCCGGGGCCGGAGATGATGCCGCTCGAAAGGGTGACGGACAGCTTCTGGCTGCTGAGCACGCTGGTGCTCAGGGCTTTGCCGTTGACCATGACTTCCGAGGCAGAGACGAACTGGCTGCCGTTGACCGTGAGTACGGCGCCTTGCTCGACCTGCGAGAAGGTCATGGTATTCGGCGAAAGCGAACCAATGAGCGGCACGGGCCTGGCGCTGCCGCAGAACGGGTTCAGCGTGTTATTGCAACCTGGAAGAAACAGCACCGCAAGGAGCGCGGCGAGGGTCAGACGGGGCATGGAAATGCTCCTTTTTTGGACGGACGAATCTCCCGGCTAGATCGTGAGTGTTACGGGGATGGGACCACGCCCGAGCAGGGTTGAGCCTGTTCACTGGGTGAAGAACACGGCGGGCGTGGGGAAGTTGCGCATAAGGAAGAAATTTTCCGAGGACATGGGGAAAGACCTTAGATGATTCATAAGTTTAGCGTGGCGAGGCACCGGACAACAAGGGAAAGAATTGACCACGAAGAGGCAGGAAGGGACACGAAGTTAGGTGGGACACAGCTGCCGGGCGGTAAGAGGCGGAGTGGGAGTCGCGGAGTCGGCAGGAAATACTTCGCCAAAGGTGGACGGGGCACCCGGGGGAGTCGTGCGTCCGTGGGAAATGCGGTGGTGTCGTCGGTTCAGCTTGTTCAGGGCCGTCCGATTGACTTGGGAACCGCGGCGGAGTAGGGTGAGACGCTTTTTCGCACGCAAATAAAAAAACAAACAAAAGGAGTGCGATATGCGAGTGCCAGTGGCGATTTGTGGTGGGTTGCTGTTCGCTTCAATCGTGAGTGTGGTGTGGGCGCAAGACGCGGTGAAGGTCGATCCGAAGCATTACTCGGTGATCAGCGAAAACGACCAGGTGAGGATTTTGAAAGTGCATTACGGACCTCACGAGAAATCGGTCATGCACAGCCACCCGAACTCCGTTGCGGTGATGCTGACAGACATGAAGGCAGAGTTCACTCTGGCGGATGGCAAAAAGCAGAACATGACGGCGAAGGCGGGAGATGCACAATTTACTCCGGCTCAGGTGCATCTGCCCGAAAATACTGGGGACAAGGGAATGGACTTAATTCTCGTTGAGTTGAAGAAGTAGGAAAGGCGGCCGGGTTGCATGGCAGCGGCCCGGCCCGAGTGTTCTTACTGGTAAGAACAAGTACAATTGTTTGCTGGGCGGAGCAAATAATGTTTGAGCGCTATACCCAAAAGGCCCACCGGTCCGTCTTCTTCGCGCGTTACGAAGCCATCCAGCTAGGCTCGTCGCAAATTGAGTCGGAACATCTGCTACTGGGCCTTCTGCGTGAAAGCAAGACTTTGATCGAACTTCTGGGTCAAGATCCGTCACCTCTCGACGCCATTCGCAAGCTGGTTGAGTCACGCATGACCGTTCGCAAGACAATTCCTTTGTGGGCCGAGCTACCTTTCAATGAAGTCGCAAGGCGGATCCTTTCTCATGCGGAAGAGGAAGCTGAGAATCTCGCACACAGGCACGTAAGCACCGAACACCTGCTGTTAGGCTTGCTTCGAGAGCAGGATTGCTCCGCCGCGCAGTTGCTCAAGGAGAGAGGTTTGGTGCTCGAAAGCGCTCGCGCCCACATCGGAGGTGAGATGCGCGAAGAGGTGGCATCGCCGCCGAGGTCGCCGGGTATTCCTGTCGGATACTCTTGGGAACGAATTCTGTACAACCCCGCGAGCGAGACGATCATTGCTGAGATGAGGTGCGTGGCCGATCGACCGCTTCCACTCTTGGGGCGATTGTTTATGCGCCACAAGGATGCTGACGGATACGAGCAAATTGGCAATCCCGCTGATGATGTTTCCTACGGGACGCCTGTGACCTGCGAGAAGCAGCCTATCGTCATCTTCAACACTGTGAAGTGGGACAAGGTGCGTGGCGGAGGAACCCCAGATGGGGTTTACGCGTTCAATCTCCGCACGCGAGAACTCGCAGTGTGTGTGGCCAAGGATTCATTGGCCATTCCCGAGACTCACCTGCGATCTTGGATTTCAGCACTGATCTCGTTGTCTGATGATGGGCGGACGCTTTTTGTAAATGTGGGAATTGAGAAGGCAGTCCCAAATGGAGCCATCGTCCACTACTATTTGGCGAGTCTAGACCTGGAGCATAAGACACTGGAACTGCTGTCCCTGCTCAAGGATAATCGCTACTGAGTTAGTTGGTTGGAGCCTCCTACGGCTACAAGCGCTCAGCAGCTTCCTGAATCCTCTGCCACGCCCGCTCGACGTGCCCACGCCGGGTATTCGTTTGTCCCACGCACATGCGCAGGGTAAAGAGGTCATTCAGCTTGGTGTGCGTGAGATAAAGCTCGCCGGAGCGGTTGAGGCGCTCCATCAGGGATTGATTGGCGGCGTCTCCGGCCTTGAGGCGGAAGCAGACCAGGTTCAGCGGCACGGGGGCGGCAAGTTCGAAGCGGTCGTCTCGGCGGACCCAATCCGCAAATTGCTGGGCGAGCGCGATGTGCTCGCGAATGTGGTGCTGCAGGCCCTCAATGCCGTAGTGACGCAGGACGAACCACAACTTCAGCGCTCGGAAGCGGCGACCGAGCGGGATCTGCCAGTCGCGGTAGTCGATGACCGCGCCCGATTCGGTGGCCTGGTTGCGCAGGTATTCGGGCAGGACGCTGAGCGTCTGGATGAGTGCTTTGCGGTCGGCGACGTAGAAGACATCGCAGTCGAAGCTGGTGAACATCCACTTGTGCGGGTTGAAGCAGTAGCTGTCGGCGTGTTCGACGCCGGCGTGAATGTGACGGAATTCCGGGCAGAGCGCGGCTGTGCCCGACATAGCAGCATCGACGTGCAGCCAGATGCCGTGCTCGCGACAGATGCGCGCGATTTCCGGGACGGGGTCGATGGCGTTCGACGACGTGGTGCCGACGGTGGCGCAGACAAAGCAGGGGATGAGGCCGGCGGCTTTGTCGTTCGCGATCTGCCGGGCGAGTTCGTCGGCGCGCATGGCGAAGGTTTCGTCAACAGCGATGGCGCGCAGGTTCGCGGCGCCAAGTCCAGCGATTTTGGCAGCCTTCTCGACCGACGAATGCGTTTGCGTGGAACAGTAGGCGACAAGCTTGCCGGTGCATCCGTTGGCGTTCGAGGCATAGTTGGTGGCGCGTTCGCGTCCGGCGAGCAGAGCGCAGAGGGAGGCGCTCGAGGCGGTGTCCTGGATGACGCCTCCGCCGGTGCTGGTAGGAGAGAAATTTTTCCGGCAGGCCGAGCATGGGCACGAGCCAGTCGAGGACGTGGGTTTCGAGTTCGGTGCAGGCGGGGCTGGTGGCCCAGAGCATGCCCTGGATGCCGAGTCCGGAGGAGAGCAGGTCGCCAAGGATCGCGGGGCCGGAGGCGTTGCAGGGGAAGTAGGCGAAGAAATTCGGCGACTGCCAGTGCGTGATGCCGGGGAGGATGAGCTTTTCGACGTCACCGAGGATGGCGTCGAAAGACTCGCCGCGCTCGGGAGCGGCGGGCGGCAGCGAGGCGCGAATCTGCCCGGGTTTGGCTTGCGAGAGCACGGGGAAGGACTCGATGCGGCTGTAGTAGTCGGCGATCCAGTCGATGACGGCGTGGCCGTGGCGGCGGAACTCGTCGGGGGACATGTGACGGGATGGAGTGTCGGGCAAGGGTGTTCTCCGGGAAAAGCAGGTCCTCCGCTTTCGCTTCGCTCAGCGTCGGAATGACAAGTCTACTCAGCATGGGAGGTCGACAAGGTTTCCGGAATGGTAGATAACCCTTAGCTGAGTTCGAGCCGTAGTAGACGCGCGTGAGGTACTCCATGCTGACGCGGCCGTCTTTGCTGTGGGCGCGGAAGATGGCGTGGAGGTCTTCGAGCATTGGCTCGTACTTCGGGTGTCCTTGCATCGGCGCGTAGGAGGAGGAGAGAAGGCGGCCTTCGAGTTCGGCGTAAGCGAAGTCCTGACGCATGGGAAAAACACGTGTCTGAAATGGGGTGGGAGAGAAGAAGTCGCCGATGTTGTCGGTTGTGTTTTCGTGGCGCACTTGCTCGTAGTCGGTGCCATAGGTGAGCAGGAGTTTTTCGTAGGCGCGCAAGAACGGGGTGGTGTCGGTACAGCGCTCGTTCCAGATGAGCACGGCAAATCCGCCGGGTTTAAGGATGCGGGCGAATTCCTGGCGGGCTTTGGGAAGGTCGAACCAGTGGGCGGCTTGCGCGGCGGTGGCGAGATCAATGCTGCGATCGGGAAGAGTGGTGGCTTCGGCGGTGCCGGCGATGCTGGTGAAGTTCGGGTAGTGGGCGAGCAGGCGCTCGGCAGCTTCGCGCATTTCGCGATTGGGCTCGACGGCGTAGACGCGGTTTCCATTTTCGAGGAGCGAGCGGGTGAAGATGCCAGTGCCGGAGGCGATGTCGGCGAGCGTGGAAGAGGGGGTGAGCGCGCATTCCTGGCGCAGGGTTTCGAGGACTTGCGGCGGGTAGCCGGGGCGGTAGCGGATGTAGTTTTCGACGCGGGCGGAGAAGCGCAGCGTGGGATCGGGTTGGGCCATGTTTCCAGTGTATCCGAGGGAAAGTTCGTCCTCGGATGACCTGCGGAGACAGCTTGCTAAACTAATAGTCGAGATGCGCCTCGTCATTAAAGTCGGCACGAGTTTGATTGCGCCGGGAGGGCGGATTGATCGGGAGCGCATGCGGTCGCTGGTCGATCAGCTGGACCTTTCGCGGCATGAATACCTGATCGTGAGTTCGGGTGCGATTGCGTCCGGCATGGCGAATTTGAAGCTGGAGGACCGTCCGACGACGGTGCCGATGATGCAGGCCTGCGCGGCGGTGGGGCAGAGCTTGCTGATGCATACCTACGAGCAGCTTTTCTTCGGGAAGAAGGTGGTGGCGCAGCTATTGCTGTCGAGCGATGACTTCACCTCGCCGATCCGGTACAAGAATCTGCAGAACGCCCTGCACGAACTCGTAAAGCTGGGAGTGGTGCCGATTGTGAATGAGAACGACAGCGTTTCGGTGCGCGAGTTGGTGGGAGCCTTTGGCGACAATGACGAACTCAGCGCGTTGCTGGCAACGGCGGTCAAAGCGGACTGGCTGCTACTGCTCACCGATGTAGACGGCTTTTATGCGCCGAACGGGCGCAAGGGGCAGCGACTGGTGCGGACGGTGCGCAAGCTGACTCCGGCGATGGAAGCGCTGTGCGACGGCAAAGGGAAACTGGGCACCGGGGGCATGCGTTCGAAATTGCGCGCGGCGAAAAGCGCTAGCGAGGCCGGAGTGCATGTGGCGATTGTGAATGGAAGTCATCCGCATGCGATCGAGTGGGCGATCGCGCGCAAGATCGGAACCTATTTCCCGGCCCAGAAAGGCGGCCAATAAAAATGGCCACCAGTGTGAACTCGGCGCTTTCGACTCGCGAGAGGCTGGAGCGGGCACGCGATGCGGCGCCACGAGTCGCTGAGCTTTCGTCGACGCAGAAGAATGATTTGCTGCGGCGCATGGCCGATGCGATTGAGGCGGACGCGCCGAGCATTCTGGCGGCGAATAAGAAAGATGTCGAGGCGGGCACGGTTCAGGGAGCGATGCGGGATCGCCTGCTGCTGACGCGAGAGAGAATCGCGGCGATCGCGAAGGCGGTGCGGGAGGTGGTGTCGCTGTCGGATCCTGTGGGCGAAACCATCGCAGAGTGGAGGCGGCCGAATGGGCTGCTGATTCGCAAAGTGCGGGTCCCGCTGGGAGTGGTCGGGATCATTTACGAGTCACGGCCGAACGTGACGGTGGACACGGTAGCGCTGGCGCTGAAGACGGGCAACGCCATCGTGTTGCGTGGTGGCAAAGAGGCGATGCACAGCAACCAGGAGCTAGTCCGCGTCCTCAGCTCTGTTCCAGGTTTGCCGGAAGGGGCGATCCAGTTATTGGACTCGACGACGCGCGACTCGGTGCAGGAACTGATCGAAGGGCGAGGCCTGGTCGATGTCATCATTCCGCGCGGTGGAGCGGGGCTTATTAATTTTGTGGTCGAAAATTCGGTGGTGCCGGTGATCGAAACCGGGGCAGGGAACTGTCATGTCTTTGTAGACGAGTCTGCCGATCTCGAGATGGCTGACCGGATCGTGATTAATGCGAAGACGCAGCGGCCATCGGTGTGCAACGCGGCGGAGAAGTTGCTGGTCCACAGGCAAATTGCCGCCAGGTACATTCCGCAGATCGCGAAAAAACTGGGCGAGCTCAACGTAGAACTGCGCGGGGACGAAGCCGCGGTGCGCCTGGTTTCCGCGATTCGACCAGCGACGGAAGAAGACTGGAGCGAAGAGTATCTGCGGCTGTGTCTGGCGATCAAAGTTGTTTCGGGTGTCGAGGAAGCGATCACGCACATCAACCGTTATTCAACGAAGAATTCGGAGGCGATCGTCACAGAGAACGAGGAAAATGCGCGACGCTTCTTGCGCGCGGTAGATTCAGCCGCAGTGTATTGGAATGCTTCGACGCGATTTTCTGACGGCGGTGAGTTTGGATTCGGAGCGGAGATGGGGATCAGCACCCAGAAGTTGCATTGCCGTGGGCCGTTCGCGCTGGCGGAACTGACTTCGTCGAAGTACGAGATTTTCGGGAGCGGGCAGGTGCGCACCTAGCGTACGACGCGTCCAAACACCGAAGTTCCTTTAGAACGACCATCTGCGGTTCGCGATACAATCACTGGTTCGTCAGCAAGGTGGGGTCGTGAGAGGGGTTTCGTCCGAAGCCAGCAAGTGTTGCCTGCTTCCCGGAGAGGTTGCGCCCGATTTTGACTTGCCGGCGCTCGTCGGCGGGGTGAAGCGGCGCTTTCATTTACACGAGCAACTGGAAAAGACTGCCGTGGCGCTCGCGTTTTACCCGCTGAACTGGCAAGCGGTGAGTGCGCGCCAGTTGGTGGAATATCAGGCGGCACGATCGCGTTATACACCGCGAGCGGAAATCGTCGGCATCAGCGTCGATTCCATCATGAATACGACAGTGTGGGAGCGGGACATCGGGCCCTTCGATTATCCGCTCTGCAGCGACTTCTGGCCCCATGGAGAAGTAAGCCGCTCCTACGGCGTGCTCCGCGAGCGGGATCCGATGGCGGGAGCGAGTGAGCGCGCGGTTTTCGTGATTGACCGTAACGGAAAAGTTGCGTTCAGCAGGGTGTACGGTCTCGAAGATCTGCCACCGCTTTCCGACATGCTCGAGACACTGCAGAAATTTTGAACTACCGGCCGGGTCCTTGTGATTCCAGAAGAGGCCTCGACCGCCATCTGGCACAACTTCCAGGAGCTGCATGAAAATTTTTCCGGGTAGTGTTTTGGCCTGTGCGTCTTCTTCTTTTTCATCCTGGCATACCCAATTCGCCGGCAGCGGATGGCGGCAAATCTGACAGCGCACTCTTTGGGTTCCGCGATGCGACCGCGGAATTGCAGGCCGAGTCGCGTTTTCTCGCGGTGCCCGATCCGAAACGCGCCGAGGAACACCTGCGCATTCTGACGCAAGCGCCGCACATTGCCGGCTCTCCCGAGGACAAGGCCACGGCGGACTACGTGGCTTCGAAATACCGCGAGGCGGGCCTGGAGACGGAGATCGTCGAATACAGCGTGTGGTTCAACTATCCGTCAGAAATCAGTGTCGATGTGACCGCTCCGGCAGGAGTGGTGATGCATGGTCCATCGCGCGAACATGTGGACGGCGATGCGCTGCAGGATGATCCGCGGGTAGTTATGCCCTACAACGGAATGTCGCCTTCGGGAGATGTTGAGGCCGAGGTGGTTTATGCCAACTACGGGTCGCCGGAGGATTTTCAGAAGCTTGCGCAGATGAAGGTCGATGTGCGGGGAAAGATCGTGCTCGTGCGTTATGGGCAAAATTTTCGCGGTGTGAAGGCGTTCGTGGCGCAAGAGCATGGAGCGGCGGGCGTCATTATTTATTCCGATCCGGCAGACGATGGATGGAAGCGCGGGGACAAGTACCCGCAGGGGCCGTGGCGTCCGGATACCGGGGCGCAACGCGGATCGATCGGATACATGTTCCAGTTTGCCGGGGATCCAACGTCGCCCGGCGTGGCTTCCGTGCCGTCGCTGGCAGAGAGCAAGCGCACGCCTCCGGAACAGTCAGCGCAGATGCCGAAAGTTCCGACGACGCCGCTGTCGTATGGCGATGCCTGGCCGATTCTCGAGCACCTGGGCGGGCCGGACTCCCCGCGCGACTGGCAGGGTGCGCTTCCGTTCACCTACCACGTGGGACCAGGGCCGGTGAAGGTCAAGATGCATCTCAAGCAGGACTACCAGTACCGCACGATCTGGGATGTGATCGGGCGGGTGCGCGGGACGGAATTGCCGGATGAGTGGGTGGTGTCGGGGAATCATCGGGACGCGTGGGTGTACGGAGCAGTGGATCCAAACAGCGGCACGACAGCCCAGCTCGAGGCCGTGCATGGAGTAGGGGAACTGCTGAAATCCGGCTGGAAGCCGAAGCGGACGCTGGTATTCGCCAGCTGGGACGCCGAGGAGGAAGGGTTGATCGGCTCGACTGAGTGGGGCGAAGAACACGCCGAAGATTTGGGGAAGGCGGCCGTGTACTTCAACGTCGACGTCGCGGTGTCGGGGACGAAATTCGGTGCGTCGGCGGTGCCCAGCCTGAAGCAATTCTTACGCGAGGTCACCAAGTCCGTGCCGAGTCCGCAAGGGGGGACGGTTTACGAGGCATGGCGCAAGTCGGCACAATCGGGCAGCGACACATTCAATCCGCAGGAGACCTCCAGCAGTACGTTCCGTCCGCCGGCAGCGCAGGCGCATCCAGACGTTCCAGTCGGAGACTTGGGGAGCGGGTCGGATTACACGGTGTTCCTGCAGCACCTGGGCGTGCCTTCCGCGGACATCGGGTCGACGGGGCCTTACGGCGTCTATCACTCCGTGTTTGACAATTTCCATTGGTTCAAGAAATTCGGCGATCCGGATTTTGTTTACGAGCAGGAGATGGCCCGAGTTTACGGGCTTGAGGCGATACGGATGGCGGACGCCGATGTGCTCCCATTTGACTACGAAGAGTACGGCAAAGAGATACTGGTCTACCTTGACGGCGAGAAGAAGAAGGCGGAAGTGAAGTTCGGAGCGCACGCACCCGATTTCGCTCCGGCCGCAGAGGCGGCAAAGCATTTCGAAGAGGCGGGGGCAAAAATCCTGAACCGAGAGAGGAAGCCACCCGAGGATGCCACGAAGTTGAATCGTGCGCTGCGGGATGCGGAACGCGCGCTACTTCTGCCGGAAGGCTTGCCCAACCGGCCCTGGTATCACCATGCGATTTACGCGCCGGGGCAGTACACCGGGTACGCAGCGGTGGTCATTCCAGGCGTGAGCGAGGCGATCGATGCCGGGGATGCCGAGCGCACGCGCCAGCAGATTACGGCGCTGGCGGGGGCATTACAGCGGGCGACCAAAGTGCTGGAACTTTACCACTGAGGCTCTGCAAGACTTTGCACACCTGCGATTGGTCGTAGTGCGACGCTTAAAGTTGGGTTACACTGCCTCTACGGTAGTGGCTGGGGTAGTTTCGAGCGACGTCTCTCCCCGAGACACTCTCTCTCGCTCGTAGAACGATTCCCTCCCTGTTTGATCCCTGAAGGGTAATGCCACGCCGAGGGCCCAATGCCGCTGGCACGCATCATCACCGACTCCGCCGACGATTCCCTGGAACTTTCCATGCAGCTGCGCGCGCGCGGGTTCCTCGTGGAGACGGTTCCTCCAGGAGAAGTTCCATCTACACCCGCAGATCTGGAAGTGCGACTGGAAGAGTGCGCCTCAGAGGATGTGGTGAGCCGAGCGGCGACGAAGGACAGTGAAGACCTCTGGGTGTTTGTGGCTCCAGGAGCGCTGGACGAGAGCATGCGTCCGATGCGGGTGATTCCTCTTTACCCGCAGATTGAGCCGAGAGTTCCGAGATTGGTAGTGCAGCGGGCTGAGGCCGCCGCGCCAAGCCAAGTGTCGCGCGCGCGAGCCAGAAGACGATCCGATTTTGTTGGAGTTGGAACAAGCCAAACCGCGGATGGCCGAGCCGATCAGCATTACCTCGTTGCCGCAGAAAAATGAGGCGACAGCGGCTGATGTGCCACCTGTGCTGCAGGAGCCCGCGATTGTGCCGGCTCCGTCGCCTTTACAAGCGAAGGCGGAGGAGGTTCCGGCAAAGATTGTCGCGCTGCCGAAGAAGAATGAGAGCCAGAAACGGAGCGGTACTCCGAGGGCGCCCGAGAAGTGGCGGATTCCGGAAGTTCCCGAGCGTGCGAAGATCCTGGTTGCGGGACTGGACGCGAAGCCGCGCATCCCAGCCCGAAAAACTGCCTACAAGATCGCGTTGCGAATCAACCCGGGCTTCTGGCGGACTGCATCGGTAACGGTAGCGCTCGCGGTGCTTACCTGCCTGCTGGTGATCATGGTGGGGCTGCAGCCACCCGTGCCGGCCTCGGCATCGCAGGCAGGCAAGATGGAGCGATCGGCCTTTACGGCCGCTCCTGCGACTGGCACTGCGTCGGTCGCGAAGCGGAGTTCGCCTCCTGCGACGAGCATTGCCAGTGCTCGTGGCACGCACGTTCCATCGGTCGAGAAAAAGGCGCCGCCGAATGCGCCCAAAATCCAGCGCCGTCAGCACAGTGCTCCTGACGAAGGAATCATCGCCGAAGACACGGTAGTCTTCTACGACCGCCATACCGCGCCATCTGCTGCGAAGCGGCTGGCTCCGGCACCTAAGCGGTACTCCGACATAAACTGATTCGGGATTACTCAGACTTCGCGGTTAACGCACGATCAATCGAGAACGCTCCGCTGCCTTTCACCATCAACACAATGGCAACCGCGATTGCCAGCAGGTGATACTCGAAGCCTTCCCCTTTCTGCTGGCCGGTCCAGTTCATGAAGAAGCCAACCTTGCTGTGCACCAGCAGGACCGCGACCAGCATGTTGCAGGTGATGCCAAACGCGGCAATGCGGCCGAGCAACCCCACGAGCAGGCCCATGCTGCCAAGGAACTCGGCGCAGATGGCGAGAAAGGCAAGTGGAGCCGGGATGTGCATCATGTTGGTGAAGAATCCCATGGTGCCCGAGAAGCCATACCCCCCGAACCAGCCCAGGGCTTTTTGCGCTCCATGCGCGAAGAAGATCACGCCCATGAACAGGCGCAGCAGAGTGAGTGTCCAGTCGTCAGAAGTGGAAAGCAGCTTGCGAAACATAGTCCCTCCTTACTCTCGTGAAATCGAATTCGTCCCGTTCTTGACATCGCGTCTTTGTTAGTTGACTAGTCATCTATGTGGGTAAAAAATCTCAGCGCAGGTGTTCGCGAACTTTTTCGAGCAGCGAAATCAGCGTGCGCAGTTCGTTTGCGGTTAGCGATTCCAGCGCGCCCAGGCCGGCGCTCACCAGCGGCTTATCCAGTTGGGCGAGCAGTTCGAGCCCGGCGGGCGTGATCCAGCAAAGCACCTGACGGCGGTCCTCGGGGCAGCGCTCCCGGCGGACCAGCGTTTTTGCCTCAAGCTTGTCGAGTAGCCGGGTGATGCCGGGAGTTTTCTCGATCATGCGGTCGGCGATGTCGAGCGTGGGCGTACCTTGTTTTCCGGCGCCACGCAGAATGCGCAGAACGTTGTACTGCTGAAGCGAGATGCCACGCGGCTCAACCAGGCTGGAGAACAGGCGTTGCAGCCGGTCCGACGTGCGATACAGGCCCAGGATGGCTTCCTGCGCGGGAGAGTCGAACGGCTTGGTTTGCCGGATCTCTTCGCGCAGCGTCATGGGTTTCCTGGCCATTGGGCGAATACCTTACATGGCAATAGATGATACATCAAGTAAAATGGGTTCCTACTTTTTCTTGCAATGTGCGAACTGCTCGAAGTTCATTCCCGACAAAGGCTCAGGGATTGGGGAAGGTTTGACGCTGCAGTCTGACGCTCGTATGATGGCCGGACTTCAGTTGCCCGGGTACGGGACGAGTGGGGACGTATCCTGCGGAAGCTGAGGAACCGCTCCCGCATGAAAACCGCCAGTGCCCTGCATCAGCTTCTTCTGACCCTTCCGGCGGCGGCGACGGCGACGTTTCTGGCGCTGTTTCCGATCGTGAACCCTTTTGGTGGGATTCCTCTTGTTCTTTTCGCTTACCGCGGGATTCGCGCGCCAGGACCGTTATCGCGCGGCCATGAAAACCGGCTTCTATGTGTTTGCGATCCTGATCGTGTTCCTGTTCTTCGGCCGTTTCGTGCTTGGTTTCTTCGGGATTTCGTTGGCAGTGCTGCGCATTGCCGGGGGGTTGATTGTGGCCAACACGGCCTGGGGAATGGTGACAGGGAGCGAACGCATTACGCCGGCGGAAAGCGATGAGGCCACGACCAAGGAAGACATTTCGCTGACGCCGATGGCAATGCCGATGCTTTCGGGTCCGGGGTCGATTGGCGTGGTGATGGGTCTGGCGGCGGACGCGGACAGCATGACGAGTTATTTGGGAATGATCATTGGCATCGCCGCGATTGCGATCACGGTGTATCTATTTTTGCGATTAGGCGGGCCGCTGGTGGACCGATTGGGCCCGGGAGCGGTGGGAGCGATCAACCGGATTTTCGGGTTTTTGATCCTGGCGATTGCGGTGCAGTTGGTGTGGAACGGGGTGGCGGAGTTCAAGACGCCAACCATGTGACGAGCATTGAGCCGTTCATGCACTCGCTTCCAAAGGCTGAAGCCGCACTTCCACCGCGGTGGCAAGCGGTTCATGCCTCGCCCCCAGCGGCTGAAGCCGCATCTTCCATCGCGCTGGAGCGGCACGGCTGAAGTCGCGCCCTTCCCAACCTCTAATCGGTCACAATACGTGTCGTGGGACTACTTCAGCGTCACCAGCTTCTCCACCAATTCCGAATAGTCTTTCTTCTCCAGCCCGTGCACCTGCTTGTTGTATTCGTCCACCTTTGACGAGTAATTCATCGAGCAGAATTTTGGGCCGCACATGGAGCAGAACGCGGCTTCTTTGTAGTAATCGTCGGGCAGGGTTTCGTCATGCATGGAGCGGGCGGTTTCGGGGTCGAGCGACAGGGCGAACTGTTTTTCCCAATCGAACTTATAGCGGGCATAGCTGAGAGCGTCGTCGCGGTCGCGGGCGCCGGGACGATGGCGCGCGATATCGGCGGCGTGGGCGGCGATCTTGTAGGCGATGATGCCGTCTTTGACGTCTTTGTCGTTGGGAAGGCCGAGGTGCTCTTTCGGAGTGACGTAGCAGAGCATCGAAGCACCGTACCAGCCGATCATAGCGGCGCCGATGGCGGAGGTGATGTGGTCGTAGCCAGGAGCAATGTCGGTGACCAGCGGGCCTAGCGTATAGAAGGGCGCCTCATAGCAGAGTTCATTTTCCTTGTCGACCTGTTCCTTGATCTTGTCGATCGGGATGTGGCCCGGGCCTTCGATCATGACCTGCACGTCGTGTTTCCAGGCGATCTTGGTCAGCTCGCCCAGGGTGGCGAGTTCGGCGAACTGGGCCTCGTCGCTCGCATCTGCGATACAGCCAGGGCGCAGGCCGTCGCCGAGAGAGAAGCTGACGTCATATTTCTTGAAGATCTTGCAGATGTCCTCGAAACATTCGTACAGGAAATTCTGCTTATGGTGATGGGCCATCCATTGGGCGAGGATGGCGCCGCCTCGGCTGACGATGCCCGTGATGCGCTTGGAAACCATGGGCAGATACTGGATCAGGACGCCGGCGTGGATGGTCATGTAGTCGACGCCTTGCGCGGCCTGCTCCTCGATGACTTCAAGCATCACGCTGGCGCTGAGATCCTCGACGCGCTTCACGCGCGAAATCGCTTCATAGATCGGCACCGTGCCGATGGGCACGGGCGAGTGCCGCAGGATGGCTTCCCGAATCTCGTGGATGTCACCGCCAGTGGAAAGATCCATGACGGTGTCGGCGCCATAGTGCACGGAAGTGTGCAGTTTCTTGAGTTCTTCTTCGATGTTTGAGGTGACGGCCGAGTTTCCGATATTGGCGTTAATCTTGCAAAGCGAAGAAACGCCAATGGCCATCGGCTCGAGTTCCGGATGGTTGATGTTGGCGGGCACGATCATGTGGCCGCGGGCGACTTCGTCGCGGACGAGCTCGGGAGCGATTTTCTCGCGCTGCGCGACGTAGAGCATCTCTTCGGTGACGCGGCCCTGACGGGCGTAGTGCATTTGGGAGAAATTGCCGTCCTGGTTCTCGGCTCTGCGGCGAGTGAGCCATTCGGAGCGAGGCTTAGGAACAGAATCGTTGCCGTTTGCGCCGTTCGGGTGGGAACCGTTTCCAGGCTTGCCATTGGTCGGGGTCATGGACTGCGCAACCTCACTGGGAGTTAGAGTTTTCCTGATTATACGCTGCGTCTGCGATGCCTGAGGCGCGACGCTCAGGCAAGAATTAAGAAGCTCTTAACCGCCCTTCGACTCCGCTCAGGGCAGGCTCCGATCGCGGAGGGAGCGCAAAGGACGCGAAGAAAAGCTTGGTATCAGTGGCGGGTCTGTAATTCCTTGAAGCCTTTGCGGCGTTGTTCGCTGTAGCCGTGAAGCGCGTCCATGATGATGGGGAAAGCTTCGGCGGCGGGACGGATCTCGTCGACTTCGACGGCCTTGCCTTCGAGCTGTTTGTAGTCCTGGAAGAAGCGCCGCAGCATCAGGAGGCGATGCGGGGGCATTTCGTTGGCCTCATGGTAGGTGTTGAACTCGGGGTCTTCGGTCGCGACCGCGATAATCTTATGGTCTTTCTTTCCTGAATCAATCATGGTCATCAGCCCGATGGCGCGTGCGTGGATGATGGTTAGGGGAACGACTGTTTCCTGACAGAGGACAAGGACGTCGAGGGGATCGTCATCTTCGGCGAGGGTCTGGGGAATAAAGCCGTAGTTGGCCGGGTAGTAGACAGCGGAATAAAGAACGCGGTCGAGCTTGATCAGGCCGCTGGCCTTGTCGAGTTCGTACTTCACGCTGGAACCGAAGGGGATCTCGATGACCGTGCTGAATTCGTGAGGCAGTCGACCGCCCGGAGTTACGTCGTGCCAAGGGTGAATCATCGCTGGCGCAATTCCTTCGAAGGAAGCGGGCGTTATTCTAACAGCTACGAGTCATGAAACGCGCCTGCGATCCCTGTTTAACCCTTTTGCGTCAATGGCTTGGCAGTCTGCGGGCAGGCCAGAAGATACCCCTTTGCGTCTTGACCCGAGCAGAGGCTCCGCGTAAAGTTGATCAGTAGCCTCGGTGAAATTCCTTATGTCGAGCGAGACCAGCAAATATCTGAAATTCGGTGGCGCGACGGTGGTGATCCTGCTGATGCTGGGTTACCTGGCCTATACAGGTGTGCAGGAGAGCAAGAGCTACTACGTCACCATCAAGGAGCTCCGGGGTCTTGGCGACAGCGCGTACACCAAACGCCTGCGGGTCGCCGGCAACGTGCAGGCGGGATCGATCAAGCGAAGCGGCACGCATGTGGACTTCATTCTGGTGGAACAGGATTTGAGTCTGCCGGTCAGCTACGCGGGGACGGAACCTCCACCGGATACCTTCAAGGACAATTCGCAGGCGCTGGCAGAGGGCAGTTTCGGAAAAGACGGTGTTTTCCATGCGAAGGCGCTGCAGGCGAAGTGCGCATCGAAGTATGCGCCCGCGAAGCCCGGCGAACCGGCGAGCGGTACTTCGAATACGGCGCCACCGAAGAGCATGACGAAGACACAAGGTGCGAAGGTCGGCGTCACGCTCTAAGCGCGCGGTTGGCATTTCCGACGAAATCCATTCGACTGTGAACGATCCCAGAACGGCGGTCGCACAAGCCGAACCCATCATCGCAGTCACCAATCTCATCAAGCAGTTTGGGCGCTTTGCCGCGTTGCGGGGCGTGAGTGCGTCGTTTGACGGCGGCCGCATGTACGGCATTCTGGGCGACAACGGCGCGGGGAAGACCACGATGCTGCGTGTGTTTGCGGGGTTGATGCCGCCGACGCGTGGCGAGATCGTGATTTTGGGCAAGAAGGACCCGCGGGAAGTATGTCGCGAGTTCGGTTACATGGCGCATCCCTCGCTGCTGTATGACGAGATGAGCGGGATGGAGAACCTGCGCTACTTCGCCGGCCTGTATGGAGGGCATGATGATGCGCGGTGCGCAGAAGTGATTGCGGCGGTGGGGCTCGATCCGAAGTTGCAACGTCCCGTGGGGCAATACTCTCAAGGGATGCGGCAGAGGATGTCGCTGGCGCGGGCGCTGTTGAACAATCCCAGGCTCCTGCTGCTGGACGAGCCGTTTTCCAATGTTGATATCGGATCGGCGCGTGGAATGGTGAAATTGCTCGCGGGCATGCGGGATGCGGGCAAGACGATCTTCGTGGTGACGCACCAGGCGTCGCTGCTGGAGGACGCGGCGGATGAGTTCATATGGATGCAGGACGGGTTGATCATCAACCGCACGCCGGATTTGAAGTTCATGGAGACGGCATGAGCGCACCGTCGGGGGTCACGTTCGCTACGCTGATGAAGGACGTGCGCCTGGAGTGGCGGTCGAAGGACGCAATCAACTCGATGCTGTTCTTCGCTTTGCTGGTCGTGGTGGTGTTCAGTTTTTCGTTTGACCCGCTGGCGGAGGAGTCGCGACAGATTGCGGGAGGACTGGTTTGGGTGGCGTTCCTGTTCGCGTCGGTCGTCGCGCTGAACCAGACCTGGGCGCGGGAGTTGCGCAATCAGGTGCTCGATGCCTATCGGGTTTCGCCGGCGCCGGCGAACTCACTGTTTCTGGCAAAGGCGTTGGGAAATCTCATCTTCGTGCTGGTGCTGGAAGCGGTGATGACGCCGTTGTTCATCGTTTTTTACAAATTGCGGGCGCTGGGTCCAGCATGGCAGTTGCTGCCGGTGGCGATTCTGGGTACGTGGGCGATCGTAGTGAATGGGACGTTTTTTGCGGCCATGTCGCTGCGTACGCGGAGCCGCGAAATCATGTTGCCCCTTCTACTTTTCCCGATCACGATCCCGGCATTAGTATCGATGGTTGAAGCTACGAAGATTATCCTGGTGGGTGATCCGGCAACGTCGGCGAAGTTCTGGATCGTGTTGCTTGCCACCTATGATGTGGTGTTTACTACTGGCTGTCTGGCGCTGTTTGAAACGGTATTGCACGCGGAATGAAAAAAGCCTTCCCCATTCTCGGACTGCTCACCGCGGCATTGCTGAGCTACGCGCTCTATGACGCTCTGATCGTTGCTCCGAAAGAGCAAACGATGGGGGATGTGCAACGCATCTTTTACTACCACGTGCCTTCGGCGTGGACTGCGTTTCTGCTGTTCTTCCTCAACTTTCTGGCTTCGATTCAGTACCTGGTACGGCGCGATCCCGAAACCGATAAGGTTGCGAACTGGGTGGTGATCACGTTCGCGGTATTGACTTGTGTCGCTGCCTTCGTCATCAAACTCGTGCCGGACCTGATGAAGGCGTTACCGGAAGGCGTGGAACTGTCGTCGATTGCGACGACGGGACCGATCATCGCGGGAATTTATTTTCTGCTGCGTAAGTTGTTCAGCGTAGAGGACTCGGATGCGCTGGCTGTGACCACGGCGGAAGTGGGCGTGGTCTTCTGTACTGTCGTGCTGGTCACAGGTCCGTTGTGGGCACGGCCGGTGTGGGGGATCTGGTGGACCTGGGATGTGCGGCTCACGTCGACGCTGGTGCTGTGGCTGATCTATGTAAGTTATCTGGTCCTGCGAAGGTTCTCATCGAGCGGGCAGACACCGGTTTTGGCGGCGGCGCTGGCGGTATTCGGAGCGCTGGACGTGCCACTGGTGTATTTCTCGATCTGGATTTTCCGCACGCAACATCCGCAGCCGGTGATCGGCGGCGGAGGCTCGATCGATCCCCGCATGCTGCGTGTGCTGCTCGTCAACTGGCTGGCGTTTCTGTGTTTCGCGTTTCTGGTGTGCTGGTCGCGTTATCGCCTGGAGCGGTTGAAACGGCAAGTCGAAGAGACGCAGGCACTGGAAGCGCTGCTCGAACCAAGAGGGGCCGTGCGATGACCTATCTTTACGTGGCTTACGCAGCAACCTGGGCCATTCACGTGGGGTATCTGATCACCCTTGCCGTGCGCTATTCCCGCCTGAAGCAAGAGATCAACGATCTCAACAAGAAGTAGAACTCGGCAAATCAGCGGAATTATCTTGATGGTGCCGAGGCGGTATTCCGCGCGTTACT
The DNA here is from genome assembly GCA_963729415.1 of uncultured Acidobacteriota bacterium. Classification (GTDB taxonomy): domain Bacteria; phylum Acidobacteriota; class Terriglobia; order Terriglobales; family Acidobacteriaceae; genus Gp1-AA133. The sequence goes on from CAVSOD010000001.1 coordinate 124,686, forward strand.
GTCCCAGCTTCCAAGGTTGTGGAAAGTCAGAGGTGATCTCGGGCATGGGACTGGTGCGAACGAATTCGTATTCCTCGATCATGGCGGCGATCCCGATTCGCGAGGAAGGTAGCGGAGTCTCGACGCGAATCACGCGGGCGGCGAAACGGACCCGGACCGGATCGGTCAACGTGACGTGAGGGGGAAAGGTCAGGGTGACTTCAATGCGGGAGCCGGCGGCAACGACCCGATCGAAGTAGAAAAAGACCCCGCGCGCGCTGACGTTCTGGGTTTCAGTAAGGAACTCTGGAACGGGTTCGCCGGCGATCCGAATGGCAGCGGGAAGGCGCATGTCGAAACGTCGCATGGAACGCCGGTCTGGGGATTCTTGCAGCATCAAGCGTTTCTCCGTCAGTAAGGGGATTTGAAAACCAGTCCAGGAAATCTTGGGACTGTTACTTCTGGCCGAAAAGCCGAGCCGCTCCGAAACTCCAGAGTTCTGCGCTGGTGAAGCCAATTTACTTATTTATCAGCGGTTTGCAACAGCAAAACAGAACCAGGAACTAACTCGGTAAACCTGCGACCAGGGGACACCCCGACACGGGCGGTCACGCGGGAGAGGAGAGCACAGGCAAGAACAGAGACTGTGTCGGGAGCGAATGAGCACGCCTGATGCCAAGGCCGGTGGACTGCGGATTGATGTCATTTGGCGAAAAAGCAAAAATTGGCTGCGACTCGGGAGGCAGGTGGTGCGAAGCAGTGAAATTCCTTTCGTTCATGGTCAACAAGTTTTCCGCCGCATCGAGGTTCAGGGAAGCTGGAAGGGCACCCAGATTTGTCGGGGTCAGCGGCATCTCGGACGAGAGATTTCTGCATCACACCTCGCTTGAGCGGACCGGGGCGTCATGGTTGGCTTGACACCGCTATCCGCTGGATGTTTAAGTATTTATTTATTTTTCACTGAACAGGGAGACAGTACCTTGCCGCCGCGCGAAGCCGCGACCGCAGGGAAATGTTTGTGCCGTTCTTCATTCCCTCTCCACCTGATTTGAATACTTCGGAGGAACTCGTGAGATTGAATCGCCGTGGGTCGGGTACGGGTCTGCTGTGGGGGCGCATCGTACCGGCGGTGTTCGTTGTAGCGGCAGCTGGAACGTGGTTGTTGTGGGCAGGAGCTCCCCGTGGCGGCAACTCCGAATCCTCGGCGCAGATCCCGGTTTTTGGACGACCCGCGGCCAGCGCGACTTCGCGGCCAGCAGTCGTGAGCTACGGTCATCTTCCTCTGATGTTTGAGCCCAATCTCGGGCAGACCGATTCGCGCGTGGAGTTTCTGGCCCGTGGCAACGGCTACGGCTTATTTCTTACCTCGCAAGAAGCGGTCCTGACGCTTCGACGTGCGGAAACACAACCTGCATCAGTCCTCCGCATGAAGTTGGCGGGGACGCGCGCGGGTGCGCAGGCTGAGGGGAACGACCGGCTTCCAGGCCAGAGCAACTACCTGATGGGGAACAATCCCGCGTTGTGGCATACCGATGTTCCGCAGTATGGGAAGGTTCGGTATGCGGGCGTTTATCCGGGAGTGGACCTGGTTTACTACGGCAGCGACGGCCAACTGGAATACGACTTTGAGGTTGCGCCGGGTGCGGATCCGAAGAGCGTGCAACTTTCGTTTGTGGGGATGGCTGGACTGCGACTGGATGCGGGCGATCTGGTGCTGGAGGCGGGGAATGGCGATCTCCGGTTGAAAGCGCCGCGGGTTTATCAGGGTGACGGCCGCGAGCGAAAGGCCGTCGATGGAAAGTTCGTTTTGCTCGCCGAGGACCGAGTGGGGTTCGAGGTTGGCGATTATGACCGGACGAAGAAGTTGGTCATCGATCCGGTTTTAGCGTATTCGACTTATCTCGGGGGCACCGGCACAGAGCGGTTGCCCACGATTGCAGTGGATTCGGCGGCGAGCTTCTATGTGACGGGTACGACGAACTCGACGGACTTCCCGGTGACCGACTCGAGCAAGTACCAGTCGGGAGCGACCAGCAACGTGTTCGTCGCCAAGTTTGATCCGACCGGGGCGACCCTTGTGTTTGCGACCTACCTGGGCGGGACGGGCGCCGATACCAGCGTCGGCATCGCGGTGGATGCGGCAACGAATGTGTATATCGCGGGGACGACCACGTCGACGAATTTTCCGACAACGTCCACGGCGTTTCAGACGACGCCGGTCGCGCCCGGCAATCCCCACGCGTTTGTAACCGCGCTGAATAGTGATGGCACTTTGAAATACTCGTCGTATCTGTCGGGGAACGGCACCGACACGGCGACGAACATGACGCTCGATAACAAGGGCAATGTATACGTGATCGGCATTACTGATTCGAAGAATTTCCCCCTGGCGCCGACGGCCGGCACGTTTCAGTCGACACTGCAAGGTGCGAACGCCTTTTTCATCAGCAAAGTCGCGCCCACTAGTATTGGCCCGAACAGCCTGGTTTTCTCGACGTATTTCGGCGGAGGTTTTCCGACGACGGGAACGGTAACCGGCGGAGCGGTTGCAGTCGACAACAATGCTACTGTATCGAACATTTACATTACCGGCGGGACGAACTATCAGTTCACCGGACAAAACTCGACTACCGACTTTCCCATCAGAAACGCGTTTCAACCTTGCCTGGGCACCCTGCCCACGACCCCAGTACAAACGACTTGCCCGACGAGTGTGACATTGCCCGATGCCTTTGTGGCCAAGCTGAACCCGGGGACGACGACCGGGGCACAGTTGCTGTATTGCACGTATCTGGGCGGGGCAAATACCGATGTCGGAACGGGGATCGGGGTGGATGCCTCGGGGAATGCATATGTGACGGGTACCACAAATTCGCCGCAATTTCCCGCTGTGAGCGGGAGTATTACGGGCTATCAAACCAGCCTCAAGGGCGGCACAGATGCTTTTGTGGCCAAGATCAATAATCCGGCGGCTGGAAGCACCAGTAGCCAGGTGCAATTGACCTACTTCAGTTACCTGGGCGGATCGGCGAACGACGAGGGCAATGCCATCGTGGTCGACACGAAGCAGGGCGCGCGGGTAGTGGGCACGACCGCTTCCACGGATTTTCCGATCATCGCCACGAATGCGATTCAGACTTCGTTGCTGGGACCCGAAGACGCGTTTGTGGCGCGGCTGAATACTCTGGGTACATCAGGAGCAGGTTCCGCCTCGAGCCAATTCGTAACATATCTCGGCGGCTCCGGCGCCGATACCGGGACGGGAATTGCAATCGATACTGACAGCAATACCTACGTTTCCGGGGAGACTGCCTCGTCGGATTTCAAGACTGTGAACCCGTTCCAGGCCGCGCTGAAGGGGCCGCAGGACGCCTTTGCAGCCAAGCTTGGACCTAATTTGAATTTCACGCTGTCGGTTTCCGCTCCGACCTCGAATTCGGTGAACGCGGGAAATCAGATCAATTTCAACTACACGGTTAAGAATGTCGGGGACACGACCGCGAACGTCGCGTTCACCGACAATCTTTCCAGCGGGAGCGGGAGCGCTCCGGTGACATTCGTTTCGGCTTCGGCTGCGGGTGGTACCTGCCCGACAGCGCCCACCGACAACAAGGTACTCTGTAACTTGGGCACGATGAACGGCGGCGACACTACTACTGTCACAATCAACCTCACCCCCACCGGTTCAGGAACGGTAGCGAACAGCGGAACGGTGACAGTGGGTGCCTACTCGACGACCAAGATCGCCCCGCCGATCAACGTGAATTCTTTCAAGCTGACACCGTTACAGACGAACAACACGGTGGTAGCTGGGAATCCGGCGACGTATCCCATCATGATCACTCCGTTGTCGAGCTACTCGGCATCGATCTCGATCTCTTGCAGCGCGGGTCTTCCGGGCGGAGGCACGACGTGCACGCCGTCGACAAATCCAATCACGTTGGAAGGCTCGAGTCCTTCCACGGTGACTTTGGTGATCAGCACCGTGGCGAGGGTAACGACCACTGCGGGCATGCAGCAGGGCAGGGGACTGTTGTACGCGAGTTGGCTACCGGTGACGGGCCTCGCCTTCGTTGGTCTGGGAGTTGGCACTCGGTTGCGTCGTGGACGACGGATGCTGGGCGGGTTGCTATTCCTGGCGCTGGCAACCCTGATTCTTCTGCAGCCGGCGTGCAGCGGGCACAGTTCCACGACGACCACGAGCGGCACTCCTGCGGGGACTTACACGATCAACGTCGTCGCGACGTCGGGCTCGTTCTCGCAAACCAGTCCGATTACGCTAGTGGTGCAATAGCCGCACAAAAACCAAAATGCAATGGAAGGGCCGCCTGCGTGGCGGTCTTTTCTATTCAGCGCACAGCAAACTGCAATGAAGGGCGCCTTGTGGGCAGTGCGGGAAAGTGTTACCTTCAGCGAACTCGTCTGGTTCGTCGATCATCGGGCCGACGGGGCTCGGCGAGTCGTCCAGACGATGTGGAAAGGAGACGACCATGGGAATCCTATCTTGGATTGTCTTCGGGCTGATCGCAGGAGCCCTCGCTAAGCTGATCATGCCGGGCAAGGACCCGGGCGGGATCATCGTAACGATCCTGATTGGGATTGCGGGCGCGGTGATCGGCGGTTTTATTGGCAACGCTATCGGATTCGGCAAAGTAAATGGTTTCGACTTTCGCAGTTTCGTGATTGCGATTGTCGGATCGCTGATTCTGCTGGCTGGTTATCGCATGATGAAGAAGGCCTAGGTACTCAAGCGCCGAACTTGAGGTCGCCGCTGGTCAATCTGCAACCTTAACTTCCAACCAGGCTGACACTAACCGCCGCTTCTCAAAACCGCCAAGGAGATTTTTTTCACATCGTCATGTATACGAGTGCCGGAGGAGCGCGCTCGATGTTTGCCATCCGCAAGGAGCTGATCGAGCCGAAAATCGTCGTGTTGCACTTGTCCGGGCGAATTGCGGTGGGGCGCCCGTGTCAGGAAATCGAAGAAACCATCCAGGGGTTGATAGAAGAGAACCGGTTCTGGGTGATTCTTGATCTCGCCGAGGTGCAGCGGGTCGACAGTACGGGGTTCGGGACAATTGTCTTGTGCGGTGGCAAGCTCAAGAAGGCGGGCGGGGAACTCCGTGTGGCGGCCGCCAACGACATGGTCGAAGAAATTGCGGTGAGTTCGCAGATTCGTAGGATCGTCATGTTCGACAAAACAGTGGCAGAGGCAGTTGCTGCCCTGAAGGTCGCAGCGACGGAGTGAAGATTTCGACAGGAGCCGAATTTCTCCTGCCCTTTCGTGTTTTTTCTACGGCTTTCGCTGTATTGGCGGAAAGGCGGGCGGCTAGTAGTTTTGAGTTCAGACGAAGTGGCGCAGGCCCCGCGCCAGGAGAAAGTTGAACGGGAATTCTCCTGACGCGGGGCTTTATTGCGTCTGCGTGCGTTGCGGAAAAATCTTCAGGCCGTAATTAGAGATTCGAGCGCAACCCGATTGGAAACCACCAGCGTGGCGCCTTCCTGCTCGATGAAGCGTTGTTTGCGAAACCCAGCCATCAAGCGGGTAACGGTCTCGCGCGAGGTGCCAATCATCTGACCGATTTCTTCATGGGTGAGGGGAACTTTCATACGATCGGGGGCCGGAGCTCCGGTTCTTTCGTCGAGCCAGCCCACCAGCAGACGGGCAAGTTTCTCGCTGGCCGAACCCGACAGCATCAGGGTGCGAATTTCGCGGCAGGTGGAGTTGTAGTCGCGGCTGAGTAGTTGAGTGATCCAGAGGGCAAACTCGCCGTGAGTGCGCATCAGGCGGAGCACGTCGCTCTGGCGGATGAAGGTGACGTCGCACGGTTGTTGTGCCTCGGCGGTGGCCTCATAGTCGCGGTTTCCAACAGCGGAGGCGACGCCCAGAGCTTCGCCAGCGTGGGCGATGCGAAGAATCAAAGTGCGTCCATCGCTGGCGCAAACCGACAGCTTCACCAGGCCGCGCTGGACGACATAGATGCCGCGCACCGGTTGTCCTTCGCCAAACAGGACGGCGCCGGTCGGGTAGTGATTGGTCAGAGTGACGTTCTCCAAATCGCGGAGGACGGCGGGAGGCAGATCGCCAAACGCCGAGTGGGCTACTGCGGTCTTCTGTGGGGGTCTCATCGGTTGTGTGGCCATGTGTTGCCTCCCTGTTCGTGATAGGGAGGGGCACGCGCGACGCCATCGCGGACCACTGTCGTCCGATCCCATACGAAAGCGCGTTAAGTGATAATCAGGAAAGGAGATAAAGGTCGAGACTTGCGGTTCCAGCCTGGGGTGGGACGTGGGTCGCGACGGCGCAAAGTGGGTGTTTTCGCACAGTTCTGTGTGATCTCCATCACCTCGGCATTGTGACTTGGTAACGGGTTGAAGAGTTACCCAAGAGCCTCGTCAAGCACTTTCAACAGAGCTGCGCGACTGAATGGCTTTTCGAGCAGCGGGATGCCGTTCTGCTGGTGCCCGTGCTGGGCAATGAGTTCGCCGGTGTAGCCGGACATGAAGACGGCTTTGACCCCGGGGTGCGAAGTAACGACCTGGGCAACCAGCTCCGGTCCACTCATGCCGCGCATGACAACGTCGGTCAAGACTAGGTGCACGGAGCCGGGGTGCGAACTGAGAATCTCGAGAGCAGTTTTTCCATCCTTGGCGTCGAGCACGAAGTAGCCGTTCTCCACCAGCAGCTGGCGGGTCAGGCTGAGCATAATCTCGTCATCCTCGACGAGAAGGATGGTGGTGCCGTCGCGGCGAACGACCGGAATCTCGGCTGTGCGTTCGGTGGCAGGACCGAGTTTGGCCTCCGCGTTGGGTAAATACACCTTGAAGGTGCTGCCTCGTCCGGGCTCGCTGTACACCCAGATGTGGCCGCCAGATTGCTGCACGATGCCATAGACGGTAGAGAGCCCAAGCCCGGTGCCTTTCCCGACCTCCTTGGTTGTGAAGAAAGGCTCAAAGATGCGCGGTAAGACGCTCGAGTCCATGCCGACCCCGGTATCGCTGACGGCGAGCATGACATAAGGTCCCGGCGTCATCGGCTGATGTTGCTCGGCAAAGACGGCATCCCCTTCGACGAGGGAAGTTTCGAGGATGAGTTTACCGCCGCGGGGCATGGCGTCGCGCGCGTTGACGGCCAAGTTCAGAACAATCTGATCGAGGTAGCCGGGATCGATCTCGACGATAGCCGCAGGGCAACGCGCGGTGATGACGATTTCCACATCATCGCCCATGAGAGGGTGGATCAGCTTGATGGCGTCGTGGAGGCGGGTGTTGAGGTCGAGCAACTGGGGCTGAACCGTCGATTTTCTGGTGAACGCCAGAAGTTGCCGGGTGATGGAAGTACCGCGATCGACGGCCTTGCGAATATTCGCGATGTACTGCTGGATATCACCAGCCGCACCCACACGCTCACGCAGGAGTTCGGTACAAGCGGTAACGATTCCCAGAATATTGTTGAAGTCATGGGCAACGCCACCGGCGAGTCGCCCGACCGCTTCCATCTTTTGGACCTGGCGCAGGTGGCCCTCGGCCCGCTTTTGGTCGGTGATATCGCGCGCAATCGCGGAGGCGCCCACGATTGTTCCGCCGGGCTCGCGAATGGGAGAGATGGAGATGGAAACATCGAGGCGGCGGCCGTCTTTGCTGATGCGGACCGACTCGTAATGGTCAAAGCGTTCACCGCGCCGAATGCGGGCGAGGATGTGGGAAATTTCGTCGGGATGCTCTTTGGAGGTGAGCAACGCGATGTTCTTGCCGATGACTTCTTCGGGGGAATAGCCATACATTTTTTCGGCGCCGCGGTTCCAGGCGGTGATGGTTCCGTCGAGGTCTTTCCCGATGATGGCGTCCTCGGAAGAATCGACGATGGAGGCCATGCGAGCACGGTATTCGCCGATCTCCTGGGCGGTTTTCCGGTCGAGTTCCTGATTTGCGCGGCGCAGCGCTTCTTCGATGCGCTTGCGATCACTGATGTCGCGAATCGCGCTGAGGACCAGAGTGCCGTCGCCCGTCGCAACAGGGCTCAGGCTGATTTCGACGTCGAACTCGGAGCCATCGCGGCGCCGCCCTTTGAGGTCGAGGTCAGCTCCCATCCGACGAATCTTAGGGGCCTGAGCAAATGCCTCGCGGTGATCGCGATGCGCGCGACGCACGCTCTCAGGGACGAGCACTTCAATTCTTTGGCCGATCAGTTCACTGCGTTGGTAGCCGAACAGAGCCTCGGTCTGGGAGTTGATCTGAACGATCGTGCCGTCGGGCTCAACGGCGACTATGGCATCTGGAACAGCTTCGAGGAACTGCGTGGAGAGCAAGATTTCCGAAATCGCGTGCGCCGAAAGCAACTCTTCGTGTCTGGGTGTCGGCTTGCTGGGCATGAATACGTCCGCCCTGGTGGCGCAGCGGCTAGTTACTCTAAATCGAAGGCATTGCGCGAGTAAAGCTGAAAAGGCCGGGATATCGTAGGGCGCAACCTCGCGAGGTTATGCGCCCGCCGAAAGCTTGTGATGACCCCGGCCGTCGGCGATGCCGTACTGGCGGATTTTGTAGAGCAGAGCCTTGTAGCTGATTTTGAGCAGCGCGGCGGCCTGCTTGCGGTTCCAGTTGGTTTGCTCCAGTGCCTGCGTAATGGCAGCGGCCTCGGCTTCGTCTTTGGCATTACGCGACAGCGATTTCAATCCGCCTGCCGACGATTCGGCAGCTTTGGCGCCGCCTTCAGAACGCTGCCCACCATTACTGTCGCTTTTTGGATTCAGTTCCGCGATGGCCAGCTTCTCGTCACCAAGGATGAGGTAGCGTTTGATGAAATTGCTCAACTCGCGCAGGTTGCCCGGCCAGGAATACTCCAGACACGCTGCCATGAGCGTGGGCGAAAGCGGCAAGGGTGCGCGTGCATATTGCTCGGCCATGCGCGACATGAAGTGCTTTAGCAGGATGGGGATCTCTTCCTTGCGTTCGCGTAGCGGAGGCAAATTCAGAGTGAAGGCGTTCAAGCGGTAATACAAGTCTTCGCGCAGACGCTTGTTGGCCAGCGCTTCGGGAATGTTGATGTTGGTTGCGGCCAGGATGCGCACGTCGACCTTGATCACCGTGCGGCTCCCCAGGCGCGAGAACTGCTGGTCCTGCAAGACGTGGAGAAGCTTGGCCTGCAGGGTGGGGGGCATCTCGCCGATTTCGTCGAGCAGAATCGTGCCCTTGTTGCAGAGCTCGAATTTGCCCGGCTTGGGATGCGTGGCGCCCGTGAATGCCCCGGCTTCGTATCCAAAAAGTTCACTTTCCAGCAAGTCCGCGGGAACGGCGGCGCAATTGACCTTAAGGAAAGTGCGGTGGGCGCGAGGGGAAAGCTTGTGGACGAGGCGCGCCAGGACTTCCTTGCCGGTGCCGCTTTCGCCAAGCATCAGAACCGGGATATCGACGTTGGCGACCAATGCGGCTTGCGAGCGGATCTTGCGCATGGCGGGACTGGCAGCGACAAAGAAGACATCGTCACAAAGTTCTTCCACTTCGCCGGCGTATGCCTCCTGGTTTTTGCCGAGGCACTGATCGATGACGGCGTCGAGTTCGGCCTTCTGGAAAGGCTTGGTGAGATAGTCCTGGGCGCCGAGGCGCATGGCCTGTACGACCTTGCGGGTGTCATTGACGCAGGACAACATGACGACTTTGACGCCGGGCCGCATTTGCCGGAGTTGTTCCAGGGTCTCGAGGCCATCGATGCCGGGCATCAGCACGTCGAGCAAAACCATGTCGGGCTCGAGTCCCTTTTCCACGCGCTGCAAAGCTTCTTCGCCGGTGGACGCGGTTTCCACTTTGTAGTCATCCACCTCGAGCAAGGTCCGGATGTACCGGAGCATTCCCGGTTCATCATCGACCAGCAGTATGTTGGTCGCTTCACTCATTTCGTTTTCCCTTTTTTGTGGAACTGCTGAGGGAGGGCTTCAGAGGAAGTAAGAAAGAAAACTTGCTGCCAGCACCGGGTTCGCTTTCGACCCAGAGTTTGCCGCCCATGGCGTTGATGAGCCGGCGCGCGATCGCGAGGCCCAGACCCATGCCATCGGACTGATTCTGATTGCTGGGCAGGCGGAAGAAGTCGTCGAAGACTTCGACGTGGTACTCGGGGGGAATGCCGGGTCCGGTGTCGGCGACACTGACTTTCACGGCGTTCGGAGTGGAAAGCGGTTGACGGCGCCGTTCTTTCTCGATCGCCGATTTCGCGGTGCCGCGACGTTCCCACATGTAAGGCTCGGCGTGCAGCCACACGGTGCCGCTTGAAGGCGTGAATTTCGATGCGTTCTCGAGCAGGTTTGAAATCACGCGCTGCACCTTCGGAGAGTCGAACGGAAATGCCACGAGTTTGTCGTTGGCGAGAAAATAGAGTGCCAGCCCCTTCTCCTGAAAACGAGACGACCACATCCGGCAGACTTCCGACAGGCAAGCATTAATGTCGCCCATATCGAACTGGACTCGCAGTTCGCCCGTCTCGAGCACCGTATAAGATAGGAAATCCTGGATGAAGTGTTGCAGGCGTTGTCCGCTGGCGTGCATGTCGGAGATGACCTCGCGTTGCCGTTCGTTCAGCGGGCCCAGTTTCAGGCTCTGCAGCAGCTCGATGTAGCCGTTGAGAATGGCGAGCGGGGTCTTCAGGTCATGCGCGGCTGAAGCCAGCGCATTGGTCGTACGCCGGTAGCGCTCCGACAGTTGGTTATAGTTCTGGAGCAAATCCTGGGGATAATCCGAAGCATTCGCCATAGGGTTCCGCGGAGACAGTGGATCCCCCATTTCGGCCTTCAGTTCCAGTTGGGACGGAAGACACGCATTGTCCGGATTAGCAGCCATAGTCAGAGACACTCGTGGCTTGGCGAACGGGGAGGGAACAAGACGTCAAAACGTTACACTTCAGGGGATGTCGTAGAGAAATCGTAGGATGGGAAGCATGGATTGTCAAGAAAAACGCACCGGAATTGCCACACTAGGGTAAATGATTGCACTTTTCAACAGGTTAGGGGATACCGTGCAGAACGCTGGGCACGACGACCGGCGATAGTCGTTCGTCGCCCTCAATCCGGTGCAGGAAGCGCCTTTTCCCGCAAACAACCCGGCGCTTTGTGGGCAATCTCGGGCGTTACCGCTCCGGACCAGCGGATTTGGCCCATAATGTGCCCATTGCTCGATGTAAATCGCAGTGGTCAGAGGTCACTCTTTGATTCGACGCAGGCCGGAAAAGGAACGTCGGAAGTGGACAAGACTGCCATTGGCGATCCCTGTCTTTGTGCGCAGCCGGGACGAGAAAGGCAAGGAATTTCTAGAGTTTGCGACCGCGTTGAACATCAGCGCCGGGGGCGCCTTGGTGGCGGTGCGACGCTCTCTGCCGCGGGCGGCCCAGGTTCTTTTGGAAATTCCGAGCGCGCCGTTGGCGACGGCGGCCAATCTTCCCCGTGCCGCGCGCACGCTGCGAGCCCGCGCGGTTCGCGTTAATCATGCTGAGGGCTACCACTTGCTGGGTTTGAAGTTCTCGCGTCCGTTGCTGAACTCTCTGCACAAGCCCGCCGCGGCACGTGGGAAACTTGCTTCTTCCGTGTGAAAAGATTTTCCTACATCCCTGTCCCTGTTTCAGGCGACTCCGCCTTGGTATCGACGTTGCCCCAATTGTTTCCCTGGAGACAATAAAGCGCGTTAAATCAGTGGTTTGATTGGCTGTTACGAACGACTGCACGGGACTCTGAGGGTTTGGTGGGCTGGGTGCACAACGATAATGCGATCGCGAGAGTACCCACGTTAAAGCCATGACAACGACAAATTCCGTCAGTTCCCTAGTGCAATCCCTTGGCGAGATTCCCCCGGAGTCGATCGTTTTCGGACGAACCGACGCCATGCAGGCGCTGCGCACTCGACTGGATCGAGTCGCCAGCGCGAACGTCCCAGTGCTGATTCATGGGGAAAGTGGCACCGGCAAGGACATCATTGCCCGCATGATCCATGGACTGTCACCGTGGAAAACCGGGCCCTTTGTGAAGGTGAACTGTCCGGCGATTCCCGGAACGCTTCTCGAAAGCGAACTATTTGGCTATGAAAAAGGCGCATTCACGGGCGCATACGGCACCAAGCCTGGACGCGTGGAACTGGCGCATCGCGGGACTCTGTTTCTGGACGAGATTTCGGAACTAGATCTCGCTCTGCAGTCGAAGTTGCTGCAACTTTTGCAGGACGGCCAGTTCTGCCGGATCGGCGCGCAGGAAGACAAGAAAGTCGAAGTGCGCATCGTATGCGCGACCAATCGGGTTCTGGAAAACGAGATTGAGAACGGTACGTTCCGCCAGGATCTGTTCTATCGCATCAACGTAGTGAACCTGGCAATGCCATCGCTGCGTGAGCGCCGTGCCGATATCGAAGACCTGGTGATCTACTTCCTGGAGTACTACAACCGGAAATACAACTGCCGGGCGAAGGCGTTGTCGAACGAGTTGATGGCCGTGCTGCAGAAATACCACTGGCCGGGAAACATTCGCGAACTGGAAAACCTCGTAAAGCGATACGTGATCCTCGGATCGGAAGAAGTGATTTCCGGCGATCTGGTGGCGCGGCAACAGGACTACTTCAATCCGGAGATCAATCTGGATGGGCCCATTTCGCTCAAGAAGCTTACCCGCCAGGCGACTCGCGAACTGGAGCGCAAGGTGATTCTCAAGGTATTGCAGGCGAATCACTGGAATCGCAAACAGGCGGCCCGAGCCCTGAGCATCAGCTACCGCGCGTTGCTCTACAAGATTCGTGACGCCGGTTTGCCGTCGAACCGTACCGTGCGTCGCCGCGAAGGCGCCAGCGCGGGTCTCGCTGCCGACTAATCTGTTTGTTGCCGCTTCCTGGCCACGTTATCTATTTAAATAATACCTCTCGAAAGGTAGAACTGTGTCGACTTGCGCTTGCGGGGCGCGGGGCGCGGCATTGGAGTGTTCGGAAACGGTCGAAGGAACTTGTCTTCTTGCGCAGTGCTTTGCACCTTTGTTATCAAGGAGGTAACGTTACCTCCTCTAAATTGATGATAAGATGAATGTTGGTTTCCCAGAGCTTTTGGTACGCTGGGTGCTCTAGTCGAGTGCGGGTGTACTTGTATTTCTTTCCCCGAAGAGATGCGATGCCCCAAGAAACGGTCTCATCCCCCGGAGGCCGGCGATTCGGAACCTTCCTAGGAGGCAGTAAATTCATGTTTAAGAAAGTGTTATTGCTGGCTGTTCTGGCACTGGCCCTGCCATTGGCAGCTTTTGCAGACAGCAGCATCGACGTCCAAAACAGAGGGGGCACCATCACGGGGAGCGCAAGCGGCCTGTCCCTAACAGGTTCTGTGCTGACCGGTGTCGGCAACGCCTCGGGGAACAACCTCGGGACCCTCACCTTTAGCACGGGAGCCTTTCTGACGGGCAATGCTCAGACGGGTGGAACGTTGGCCGCTGGTGGAAGCTTCGTCATCACGGGGAACGGCACGAACGGCGTTCCGAATGGCGTGATTTTCAGTGGCACCTTCACTGACAACAGTCCGATCACCTGGACGCTGGTGACACTGGCGAACGGTACCCATACCTATATCCTGTCAGGCGGGGTGGTCAACGCGAGCGGACAAGTTGGAGCCACGACCCAGATTACGATCAACACTGGCAAGGGCTTCTTCAATGGCAGCGCGAAGCTCTCCAGCGGCGACACTAACCTCGCGGTTCCCGAACCGGGTACCCTGAGCCTGTTCGGTACCGGCTTGATCGGTCTGGCTGGAATCATCCGGCGCAAACTGAGCCTGTCCTAGTCCGGAACGAAGTAGAACGACTCCTGCACCAAAGAACCCGCCGCAGCGATGCGGCGGGTTTTTCTCTTGTCCCGGGGGCGGTCACGCAGATTCCGTCGTTCGCTTCGAGCTAGAGCACAAGGTCTACCGCGAGCTCCCTAGTTGCCCGACTGCTGTTGTGCCTGCTGCTGTGCTTTCTTCAGGTGCTCCTGATACGTGGGATCGTTGGGGACCTTTTTCAACGCCTCTTTGAATAGATCAATCGCGGTGGGATACAGACCTTTCTGATAGTAAGCCCAACCCAGCGTATCGGCAGCGTTGGGACTGTCGGGCATGAGGCGGCGCGCGGTTTGCGCCAGGGAGATAGCGACATCAACATTGCCGCCGCTCTGCAACATCGCATAGGCAAGATTGTTCGAGGCGACCGGATTGTCGGGCTGAACCTGCAGAGCTTTCTGATACATGCCTTTGGCGGCGTCCCAGTTCTTCTGACCCTCATAGAGCTCGCCGAGAAGAATGTAGAAGGAGATTTCGCTCGGATTGTCCTTGATGGATTGCTGGAAGGTAGCGATGGCCTGATCGGTAGAGCCCTGGGCGTTCAGGGCTTGTCCGAGCTTGAGCAGGGCGTCGGAATTCTTCTTGTCGAGGTCGGCGGCTTTCCGCAGCGCGGCCTCAGCCCCCTTATAGTCCTTCTTGTTGTTGTAGAGCGCGGTGCCGAGAAGGTCATAGAAGGCGCTGCTGTTAGGAACTTTGGCGATCTGCGCCTGGGCGGCTTCGACAGCTTTGTCGGTTTGCTTTTGCACGAGATAGGTGTTCATGAGGCCGTTGAGAGCGTCGGAATTGGCAGGATCGGCGTCGAGGCCCTTCTGGTAGGCCTTGCCGGCTTCGTTGTACTGCTTCTGTAGCAGGCGCAGGTTGCCGAGTTGCACGTAGCCGATCGCACTGTGGGGTGCGACTTCGATCGCTTTGTTGACATCCTGCTCGGCCTTGGCGAACTGCTTCATATTGATTTCGGCGACGGCCCGTAAGGCATAACCGTCAGGCGCCGCCGACTGTCCGGCGATGATGGTGGATGCGGTCTGGTTGAGGCCGTCCCAATCGCTTTTGCGAATGGCGACAGCCGCCAGTGCGCGGTGCGCATCCATGAGGTCGGGCTTGAGGCGAACCGCCTCCCGCCACTCCGTTTCGGCGCGCGCCAGATTGCCCTGCTGGTCCAAAGCCAGGCCTAACTGGTAGTGGGCCACGCCGTTGTCGGGATCGCCCTTGATAGCGGCCTGCAAGGCATTTACAGCTTCATCCAGGTGTCCCTCGCGCATTTTGATCTGGCCGCGGAAGATAAGCGCGTCATTGTCGCGTGGGCTGGATTTGAGGATCTCTTCGTTCAAGTTGCGTGCATCGTCGAGACGGTTCTTCAGAATCAGCAGCTGGATGTAGTTCTTCTTGGTTTGAACGTCCTTGGGGTGATCATTGTGGAGCGATGCATACTCGGCGACAGCTTTATCGAGATTGCCAGTCGCAAAAAAGTAGTCGCCCAGCATGCGGTATCCCGCGGGGACATCGGACAAATCCTGTTTGGTCTGGCGCAGAAAGGACTCTGCCTCGGAATTCTTTCCTTCCAGCATGTAAAGCCGGGCGAGGGCGGATCGGGGATCGGGGTTCTTGGGATCGGTCTGGATCGCGCGCTTGAACTGCTCCTCGGCCTCGGGCAGGCGGCCGCGGGCTTGAAGGAAGCCGCCAAGGGCCATCTGCGCATTCATGGCTTTCGGATCGAGAGTCGTTGCTTTCCTGAGGCTGGCCTCGGCTCCGTCGTATTGTTGGGCCTGAATCTGCATCATGGCGTAATTCAGGTAAGACTCGGCCCGGTTGGGGTCAAGCGCGATGGCTTTCTGCATTTCCTGCAGGGCGCCGGGAAGATCGCCCTGCCGGTCCTTCATGTTGGCCACGGCCATGCGCACGTCAGGATTGTTGGGCTGCTTGTCGTTCAGGATATCGAGTTGTTCCTGCGCCTCCTTGTAGAACTTCGAGGCGATGAGCATGTTGGCGATGTCGACGCGGGCTGGATAGTTGGCGGGGTCGATCTCAATCGTGCGCTGCAGTTCCTGATAAGCGCGATTGAGTTCCCCCAGGCGTAGATAGGTCAGCGCGAGGTGGTAATGCGCGTCAGAGAAGCGCGAATCGACCTGGATCGCGTTGCTGTACTGGATGGCGGCTTCGCGGAACTTACCCTTCTCGAAATAGCGCTGGCCGCTCTCGAAATATTTCTGCTTCCGCACGTTGGGATCGCGAGAACAGCCCACCAGTAATGTGCTGACCAGTGCAAGGATGAAGAACAGGCGAAATGATGGAGCACGCCGCATGGCTAGGTCTCCCGGTCGGAGCGCGTCGAAGGCGCAGATTTGATCAAGATGAAAGTAACGAAATCCTGAAGATACGATGACGGCGCCGCGAGGGCACGATTCCGCGCGCGGCTGGAAGAAAGAAGCGAACTCGCAAGACGATCAATCATTGGGGGATGTATTGATTCAGCAGCGGCACGACCTCGCCCGCGAAGGGAGTGAGCCGCGTCATGGCGTTCGCGACCGATTCTCCCGGATACATAGGCGTAGTTAAACGCACCAGCGCACCATCGCTGCGATTCATCCGGATGGAATCGGTGACCAGGTAAATCTTGGCCCAGTACTCGCTGGCGACCGCGCGGTCATGAGCCCAGTACCAGTAAAGCACCAGGAGGCGGTCGCCGCCTTTGGCGATCACGTAACGGTTCACAGGGAATGGCGCATGACCGCTCTACGGATAGAGGAACACGCGCTGAATCGATCGGCGTCCAGCCGGCGCCGGGCAGGCAGTTCTTGGGCGAATGAATTGTGTCGCCGGCGCGCTGACTGGGGAAATAGGCGATGAACATGTCCGTATTGGGGAGCCGCTCTTGCTGATCGTGGTAGACGCGCAGCAGAAAGTCTCCCGGCCCCAGAATGTCGCGAATGTCCTTTGGAATTTCCACGTCAGTTCCCGACCAGTTGCCCACCTGCTCAGGAAATTGGGCCAACGGCTTGCGCGACGGGAATACTTCCCCACGGTTGCGGGCTTGCAGGAACAGTGCTGTGCCCAGCATGAGGATCAGGGCAAGAGCGAACCGTAGGTTGGAGTTCATTGAGAGATCGCCCCTTTCGGCCACAACAACTGGAGCGCGCGATGCAACAGGAAGAGCAGGATCAGCGACACGACAAAGATCAGCCAGCCGGAGAAAGTATGGAAGAATCCCTGGGCCTTGTCGGGATCCCAGTATTGCACGAGAAGGCCGGTGCCGATAATGCGCAAGCTGTTGGCGACCACGGCAATGGGGATCGAGGCAACCGCCAGCAAGACCCGAAAGGAAGTGCGGGGTTCCATCAGATAACCGTAAATGATGGCCAGGGTCGTCAACGACATCAGAGAACGGATTCCGCTGCAGGCTTCAGCGACTTCCAGGGCCATGGCGGGCAATTGAATGATGTTGCCCTCGCGCAGGACGGGAACACCTAGCAGCGGCAGCGTGTGGGCGGCGGCACGCGATGCCAGCAACTGCAGAGGGAACGTGATCTGGTTGAAGACGATGGCCGGGATCGGAATCATCAGTAGCAGAAACAGCCACGGAAACAAGAGGGCTCGCATGTAATTCCATCCGTAGCCGAGTACCACCAGACCGGCAATCGCCAGCAGAAACGAAGAACGGGACAGGAAAAGCTCCGCTCCCAAAGTTCCTGCGGTGAGCACGATCAAGGCGAAGGCAAGCACGATGAGGCCGGTCCAGGATGGACGCAGCGGCAACTGCTGCAAGCGGCGCTTCTCAGTCCAGATAACGAAGGCAGAGAACGCCGGCACGAAAAAGCCGTGCGAGTAGTTGGGATCGTGCATCCACTGCCGGACGAGATGGGCCAGAACGGGCGCATACAGCCAGGCGAGCGCGCCGACGAGCACGACCATCTGCCAAACCGGCATTCGCCGGTTCGACAGGTGCTGCGGTTCGGCGGGGAACGGCGCGGTTTGGACGGCGTAGGTCAAACGTCAATTTTCGCTGGAATATCGCAAGCATAAGCGAATCAATGGGGGTGGTGCAATCGGGGACTGCCGGGAGGATGACTTTCGTCACTCTTTGCAAAGGAGGTCAGTCGGGTCCAGCTCTTGCAATGTAGGAAGCCAAACCAAGGTAACCCGGACAGGTATGCAGAGCCGCGGGAACCTGCGTTATTCTGGGTCAGCGCGCCGCGAGTCGGGGAATACGATCCACGCTGAACCATGCTTTTCGACACACCCATCTACCTTCTGTTTCTTTGCCTGGTAACAATGTGTTACTGGCGTCTGGGCTTTCGCAACCAGAACCGGTTTTTGCTTGTGGCGAGCTACCTTTTTTATGGGTGGTGGGACTGGCGATTTTTGTGTTTGATGATCGCCTCGACCGTCATCGATTACTTCATTGCCATCAAGATTTCTGAAGCGAAGGATCCGCGAGTCCGCAAGTCGTTGTTGGTCCTTTCGCTGGTGATCAATTTTTCCATCCTGGGTTTCTTCAAGTACTTTAACTTCTTCGCAGACTCGCTGGGGCGTGTGTTGGCCGGAGTCGGAATCAAAGCCTCGCTTCCGGTGCTGCTCATCATTCTGCCTCCGGGAATTTCGTTTTATACATTTCAGGAAGTCGCTTACATCGTCGATGTGTATTCAGGCAAGTTACCCGCGTCGCGCTCGTTTCTGGATTACGGACTGTTCATCAGTCTGTTCCCTCACCTGATTGCCGGGCCGATTCAGCGGCCAGGGCATTTGCTGCCCCAGGTGCAGAAGCCAAGGCACTGGGATTCTGACAAAGTGTTCGACGGGTTGCTGCTGATTCTCGAGGGATTGTTTCGCAAATGTGTCATTGCCGATAACTGTGCCCTCATCGCGAACGCGGCATTCAGTGGCGCTTTCGGAAAACCGAGCGCAATCGTCACGTTGCTTGGGATGTATGCCTTTGCCTGGCAGATCTATGGCGACTTCAGCGGCTACAGCGATATTGCTCGAGGCAGCGCACAGTTGCTGGGCTTCCATTTCATGGTCAATTTCCGGCAGCCCTATTTCGCCGACAGCATTCAGGATTTCTGGCGGCGTTGGCACGTTAGTCTCAGCACCTGGCTGCGCGACTATCTCTACATTCCGCTCGGGGGCAACCGCAATGGCGAGGCGCAGACCTACCGCAATCTCCTGCTTACGATGCTACTTGGGGGACTGTGGCATGGCGCCAACTGGACATTCGTTATCTGGGGCGGCCAACACGGAGCGACTCTGGCGGTGGAGCGGAAGCTCACGCGGGGGTCGGCGATGGTCCCGGGCTTTGTGCGAAAACTGTTCAAGCAGATCGTCGTGTTTCACGTGGTGTGCGTAAGCTGGATATTCTTCCGCGCTCAATCCTTGCGGGCAGCCTGGGAGATGCTGAAGGGATTGGGAAACTGGAACTGGCGCCCGGAGTTCCCGGCGGCGTTTTTGTTTCTGGCGGTATTCTCGGTTCCACTGCTGATTTTGGATATGTATCTCGAATCGACCGGGGCGGAGTATTGTTTCGCGCACACGCCGGTCCGCTGGCGCGTGGCTTTCGGATTGGCATGCGCACTCGTGATCGCTTTGATGGGGGCGAATCAGGCAAATGCATTCATCTATTTCCAGTTCTGAAGATGTTCGCCTCAAGGCGCCCCCGGTTGTGACCGAGCGAGCCGAGAGTGCGCGCACCGGCATCATCGTATTACTGGTTGGCCTGGCGGTGATCATGCTCGGATTCGAACTGGGATCGCCATTGCTGCTCGATCATCTCAGCCGCACCGAACATCGAGTCGAGGGTGAGTTGAGCGCCGCTCGGGCCTTGCGTCCGGTGACGGCCGATGGCCGGCCGACGGTGCTTCTGACTGGGAACTCTCTCTTGCTCGAGGGCGTGAAGCTCGATCAACTGCACGACAATCTGGCTTCGCAGTTTGAGGTGAGCCGGCTGGGAATTGAGCAAACCCATTACCTCGACTGGTATTTCGGATTGCGTCGTTTACTGCAGGAAGGCTCCCGTCCCAACCTGATCGTGTTGTCACTGGCGACAGACCAGCTGGCTTCGAAATTCACCCTGGGGGAAGAGTTTGCGCACCGGCAGATGAGCGTTCAGGATTTTCCCCGCGCCGTCCGCGAGACGAAGCTCGATCGCACGACGGCGAGTACTTACTTCTTTGCTCATTTCAGTAACTGGCTGGCCGACAAAGGGGTGATCCGGCAACGGGTTTTGATTCTGCTGGTGCCGAATTTCCGCGGACTGGCGGCGCGCATTGCCGACCACACGCCGCACGTGAACGATCCGGCGGCGCTTGAAGGCATGGCACGGCAAAGATTGCCCGAGTTGCGCGACCTCGCGCAACAATACGGCGTCAAAATTGTGCTACTTGTTCCGCCCACACTTCACGAAGATGACTCGCGACCAATCCAGCAAATTGGGGCGGAAGTCGGTGTGCCGGTGTGGGTGCTTTCGCCGCCGGGGGAATTTCCCAGAAACCTGTACCGCGATGGTTTCCACTTGAACGATCAGGGCTCCGAGATATTTACCTCCCGACTTGCAGAGCAGATCCGGAAGATGGGATCAGAAAGCCTCAACCTGCAAGAGCAAAAAGACACGCCCCGCTAGCCAGATCCATCCAATCCAGCCTGACTTTTTCTCCAAAATCGTTCTCTTCGGGCGCGGTGGAAATCAAGCCATGTGGGAAAAACATTTACCTTTCCCGCCTGATCCAAGAGACCATCAAGGGGTGCCGGTCTGCGGAAGGAATGCGGTTGCTACCCTCTTTGGAAACAGGCGGTTAGGGGAAGCGTCCAGCCATTTGGGGAAAAGTAACCCTTGTTGGTTACTATCGTGTGGGTAAAAACTTTCCCTACGCACGGTTCTGATGTAGCCTTCTAAGGGTTGGTTCGGGGCCTTGCGCAGAGCAGCGGTTATCCTCCAGACCGCTGAAAACAATCTAGATAACGATAAAGAGCAGAGTTACCGATTTGCGCCGCGGGATGGCAGCAGTCGTGCTTGGTCAGAAGCAGCAAACGCATCCGACTCACTGGCGATATTCCCCCGATTTGAAACTAGAGCCAATATGGCGAACGACTTCCCAGAAGTCCCACAATTAAGCGGCGCGACGAGCAGCTCGGCGGCGGCCTTCAGCGACTTTGTTGAAGGACAAGGCCAAGGCATGAAAGCACTGGAGGTCGTCATCCGCGAACTGGCAAGAAGCGAAGTACCGGTTTTGCTGTTGGCGGAAAGCGGCGCCGGAAAACGCGCCACGGCCGAGCGGATCCACGAGATGTCGATGCACCGCGGAAGTCCATTCCGTGCATTGAGCTGTCAGGAGACGACGGAAGAGGCGCTCGCTGAAGCCGCGGGGGCCACTTCGGGAGAGGGAACGGTTTATCTGGAAGAGGTCGCAGACCTCAACGCGGCGGGCCAGGAGGCGCTGCTGCAGTTTCTGCCCGCCGTCGAAAACAATGGTCACGGCACCAAAAGCCGGGCGCGGCTGATCTGCGGCACCGCCCGCGATCTCGAAGCGGAAGTGAAGGCGGGGCGTTTTCGCGAAGACACGTATTACCGCATCAGCGGAGTTTGTCTGCGGCTCCCTCCATTACGACAGCGCAAGGAAGATATCCCGGCGCTGGTTCGGTGCTTTTTAGCGAAGTATGCGCGGGACTTCCGGCGACCGGTGCCGTCGTTGAGCGCCGCCACACAGCGGCTCTTTCAGGATTACGCCTGGCCGGGCAACATCCGCGAGCTTGAAGATGCGGCCAAGGCCATCGTAGCGCTCGGCGACGAGTCCGTTGCCATGGGCGGCTTGCGCTCGCTGCTGATGAAATCGGAGCGCGGAACCAATGGCGAACGCATTTCGCTGAAGCAGGCATCGCGCGCGGCTTCGAGGGAAGCTGAAAAGGAATTGATCCTCAGGGTATTGCAGCGCACCCGCTGGAATCGCCGGCGCGCCGCGCAGGAGCTTCAGATCAGCTACAAGGCCCTGCTCTACAAATTGAAACAGATTGGCTACCAGGATTACGGAGCGTCATAGTCGTCAGGAGAAGAGATGAAACGTTCGCAGAATTTCGCAATCATGTTGCTGGCCGGGACGCTGGTGGCGGGCGCCTGGGCGCAGGCCAGCCCGAAGGCGGCAGAGGATGGCAAGGCAGCGCCCGACAAGCCGACCCAGACTGAGCCGGTATCGGTTGTTGGTCCCGATTACGTGATCGGCGCCGAAGACATGCTGCACATTTCGGTATGGAAAGAACCGGATCTGACCGAGACGCTTCCGGTCAGGCCGGACGGCAAGATTTCTCTTCCCTTGCTGAATGATGTGATGGCGTCAGGGCTGACGCCGAGCCAGCTGGCCGATTCCATCACCACCAAGCTAAAAAAATACATTGCGGACCCGCGCGTGACGGTCGTCGTCACGGCGATGAACAGCCAGAAGATTTATGTGTTGGGCGAAGTCTTGCATCCGGGCACTTCCCCTCTGCAGCCGAATATGACGGTGCTGCAGGCGCTGGCCAGTTCGGGGTTCACGCAGTTTGCCAATACGAAGGGGATCTACATTCTGCGAACGGAAAGTGGCAAGCAGCAGAAGATTCCAGTGCATTACCGCTCGCTGCTCAAGGGTGAAGCGATGGATCAGAACCTCATCCTGAAAGCTGGAGACACGATTGTTGTCCCGTAGGAATTGCCGATGAACATGCGTCATACCATTTTCCTGCTCGTGTTGGGGTTGGCCTCAAGTGCGGTCTGGGCGCAAAACGACTCGACCCAGACTCCTGACGATGCGCAGCGAACGCCGCCACCCGCGGCCTTCGGGCAAGATGCGCCGCCAGTGCTGGTGAACGAGAATCCTCCGATTTCGGGGCTGGACCAGCCGTCGCTCGAACCGAACATTCAGCCTCGCAGCATGCTGCTGGGCGGGGTCGAAGGCAGCGAGTCGCTGGATTCCAACATCGGAAGCGACGCACGGCCGGCGCTGCATTCGGTCACGCGCGGTCTGGGCGGGCTTACCCTGCAGCGGCTGTGGAGCCGCTACCAGTTTGCTGCCGCTTATATCGGGGGCGTGGGGTACTACAACACGGCTGGACAAGGCGTGAAGCAGATTCAAGAACTGCAGGCTCAGCAGGCGTTCCTGTGGAGAACGGGCCAGTTCACAGTTCGCGATTCCTTCAGCTATCTGCCGGAAGGATCTTTTGGTTACGGCTCTTACGGCGGAGCCGGGGGATTCCAGCTTGGGCTGGGTGGGATCGGCGAAGGCATGGGAGCCTTGGGGAGCGGATTCGGAGGCCACTTCGGGCCGCTCGGTTCGGGACAGTTCGGGTCTCTGGGTCAGGCGGCTCGAATCACGAACGTGGCGCTCGCCGATGTGGTGGAGAATCTGTCGCCGCGTACATCGATCACCGCCGCAGGCTCTTACGGGCTGGTGCATTTTACCGACGCCTCAGCAGGATTCATCAACAGCCAGCAGGTGGGGGGCCAGGCTGGCTATGACTACGCCATCAGCCGAAAAGATCAAATCGCGGTCAGCTATGGGTATCAGTCGTTTCATTACCCGGCAGTAGTTGGCGCAGGCAACGTGAATGCGCACATTGTCCAGCTGATGTACGGACATCGTGTTTCGGGCCGGATGGATATGGTGATCGGCGCCGGGCCGCAATGGACGCAAATCCAAGACCCGTTTCTGGGCAATAGCTCGCGCCTGTCCGTGTCCGGGCGCTTTTCGCTGCGCTACCGGTTTAAGGTGACTTCGACATCGCTGAGTTTCGAGCGCTTTGAGACCAGCGGTTCCGGATTCTACGCAGGCGCCCAAAGCAACGTGGCATCGTTGGCGCTTGCCCGACCACTTGGGCGCAAATACAGCGCCCAGGCGAATTTAGGCTTTGCGCACAACCAGCGCCTGCAGTCGAGCGCGCTCGGCGTGGCCGGGAGCTCCTACAACTATGGTTTCGCCGGCTTCGCCGTGCGACGGCAGTTTGGCTACAACTGGGGAGCATTCCTTGGCTATCAATGGGATGACCAGATTTTCGATACCTGCCCCATCGCGGGCGCAACAAGTTGCAATCGTATTGCAGTACGACATGTGCTGACTCTCGGCGTGGACTGGCACTTCCGGCCGATTCGGATCGACTAACTCAGGGGCCGCCCACGAGAGCGGCTCAGAACGGAAACACAGGAATGATTGAAAATCGCGATCTTACACTGGACGATTACCTGGCAATGTTGCGCCGGCGTGTGAAGTTGATTCTTTTTCCGGCACTGCTGGCGCCGCTGGTCGGGTTCCTGATCTCCTACGCCTTTACAGCGCGATACACTTCGCAGTCACTGGTTCTGGTGGAGGGACAGAAAGTGCCAGAAGGCGTGGTGCAGCCGGTGGTCACGGCCGATCTGGCGCAGCGCATTGCCACCATGCAACAACAGGTGTTGGGCCGCAATCGCCTGCAGCCGATCGTGGAGAAGCATCCCGGGCTGTTCAAGGGCGGCAAGAGCGTGGAAGACGTCCTCGAAGATGTTCGCGCGGGAGTCCAGATCGAGCCGGTCGTCACCGACCTGAGCCAGATCGCCAATACCACGGGCGGCAAGAGGAGACCGGGGGGGAGCGTGCCCGGATTCTATGTGAACTTCACCACCGCCAACGCGCGGGATGCGCAGGACATCTGCAACGATCTGACGTCGGCCATTCTCACCGAATTTCAGAATTCCCGCGAGGAAGCGGCATCGAGCACCACCGCATTCATCGGCCATCAGCTCGACGAGGCCAAGCAGAATCTCGACGATCAGGACTCGAAGCTCGCCGCCTTCAAGCGGCAATACGGCGGGCAGTTGCCCGGCGATGAAGATAACAATCTGAAGGTTCTGGGCGCGCTGAACACGCAGCTGGATGCCAACACCCAGACCGTGAATCGGGCGCAGCAGGACAAGGCTTACACCGAGTCGATGCTGGGACAGCAGTTGGCGGCCTGGAAGTCCTCGCAGGGCACCACCAATCCGCAGAGTCTGGAAACGCAGCTGGCGGCATTGCAAAGTCAGCTGCTTTCGCTGCAGGCCCGGTACACCGAAGACCACCCGGACGTGATCAAGACCAAGGCCGACATCGCTGAGGTCAAGAAGAAGCTGGCGGAAGTCAACGATGCGGCTGCCAAGGGATCGGATACAGCGGCGAAACCAACGGCGAGCGAACCGCCCGAAATCCGGCAGCTCCGCCTGCAGATTCATCAGTACGACGAAGTGCTGGCGCAGGCGACGCGGGAACAGAAGCGGGTCAGCGACCAGATCCGGATGTATCAGAGCCGAGTTGCGATCAGCCCGGAGGTGGAGGAGAAGTACAAGCAGCTGACGCGCGATTACGACACGGCGCAGAAGTTCTATGCTGACCTGCTGGCCAAGAAGAGCACCTCGGAGATGGCGACTGATATGGAGAAGCGGCAGCAGGGTGAGCAGATGCATCTGCTGAACCAGGCAAGCTTGCCCGAGTCTCCGAGCTTTCCCAACCGCCTGTTGTTTGCCGCTGGCGGCCTGGGCGGAGGCCTGGTGATCGGCATGGGTCTTGCGCTCTGGATGGAACTGCGCGACAAGTCGATCCGCAACGAAGCCGATGTCCTGGCCAGCTTGCAGATGCCGGTGCTGGTTTCCTTGCCCTGGGTGACCGATGAGGGCGCTGCCAAGGGCAACGGCAAATTCTGGAATCGGGACAAGACCGCGGTTGAATCCAAGGAAAAAGTCGAAGTTTAGGCGACTGGCATGTACAAAGAGTTCTTTGGACTACGAGCAAACCCGTTCAACGTAAACCCGGACCCGCGCTACCTGTTTTTGACGCGGCACACCGAGGAGGCGCTGGCCTGCCTGACCTATGGCATCCAGAGTCGCAAGGGTTTCGTGCTGTTGACCGGCGAAGTGGGTACGGGCAAAACCACGCTCATCAACAAGTTGCTCGAGTGGTTGCGCCTGCAACAGGTGGCGACGGCCTTCATCTTCAACTCGCGCATGAATGTTCCGCAGTTCCTCGATTACATGATGGCGGACTTCGGCATTCCCTGCGATTCGCGATCGAAGAGCCAGATCCTGCAGCGGCTTTACAACTGGCTGCTCGATCGCTACCGAGCCGGCGAGACCGCGGTACTGATTGTCGACGAAGCGCAGAACTTGAGCGACGAAGTGCTGGAAGAGATCCGGATGCTCACCAACCTGGAGACGTTCACGGAAAAACTTCTCCAGATTGTGCTGGTGGGCCAGCCGGAACTGGAAGCCAAGCTCAAGCAGCCCCAGTTGCGACAATTACGCCAGCGGCTGACGCTGCGCGCGAAAACGCACCCGCTGACCTTAGAAGAAACGAAGGCCTACGTGCTGCAGCGCCTGCGAATCGCCGGGTCCGACGGCCGGCAGATTTTCGAAGCAGACGCACTGAGTTCGATTCACAAGTATTCGAACGGCATTCCCCGCGTGGTGAATCTGCTTTGCGAGCACTGCCTGGTGAGCGCGTTTGTCGATCAGAAGCCGACCATCGGCGAAGCGATCGTCGACGCGGTCGCGAGAGATTTTGACCTCAGCGACAGTGTGGCCTCGGGAGCCATGACGGTGGCGGCAGCGCCGCCGGTCAATGGGGCCGACAAATTTGATGTCGTGGAAGCTTTACGCACGCTGGCGACGTTGGCAGACCGGCTGCGGCAATCCGAACAAGACGTGCCCAAAGAGAGGAAATCATGAGCCGAATTCACGAAGCACTCAAACGAGCGGAACAGGAGAGAGCCGCGTCCCAGGGAGGACGTCCGGACGCCTCGCCCGTGATGGATCTGCCATCGGGGGAGCCCATGGCCCCGATGCCAGATATGGCTCGTCCCACGGCAGGCGCGACAGCGGCTGCGCCGGCTCCCGCCCCCTCGAACGGTCAGGGCATGCCTTCGTTCACGAATCCTTTCACGTTCGACACCTTGCTGGCGCGCTGCGTGCAGAGCGACTGGCAGCCCGATGCGAAGACCATGCTGTTCTTCGGATCGGAAGAGAACGGGCTGGGCACGGAGCAGTTCCGCACGTTGCGTTCGCGCCTCTACCAGATGCGCGAGAAGACGTCGCTGAAGAAGATCCTGGTGACCAGCGCTCTTCCGCAGGAAGGCAAATCGTTCGTTTCGGCCAACCTCGCGCAGGTGCTGGTGCGGCAACACGGGCGGAGAGTACTCCTGATCGATGGCGACCTGCGCGTAGCGCGGCTGCACACGGCGCTGGGGACGACCTCGTCGCCGGGCCTCGCCGATTATCTGCTGGGCGAAAGCGACGAGTTTTCCGTCATGCAGCGCGGCCCCATGGACAACCTGTTCTTTATTCCCTGCGGACGCACCGTGGCCCACCCGGCGGAACTGATCGCCAACGGGCGGCTAAAGATGTTGATGCAGAGAGCCGAGCCGCTGTTCGACTGGATCATCGTCGATTCGCCTCCGGCCGTGCCGGTATCGGATGCCAGTCAGCTGGCCAACTTCTGCGACGGCGTGTTGATGGTGGTGCGCTCCAACGCGACACCGTATGACACGGCGCAGAAGGCGCGCCAGGAGTTCCAGGGGAAAACGCTGGTCGGCGTGGTGTTGAACGGAATTACCCGTTCCGACTCGTATTCGCGGTACTACTACGAAGTGTACGAGAAGTCAGCAAAACAGAACGCGTAGACGACAAGGCCCCCGTGATTCGCCTCTTCAATGTCTATTACCCCGTCCGCACTCTCGTCCTGCTGGCGGTCGAGACGACGGTAGTCTTTCTGTCGTTTCTGCTGGGCGTGTTGCTGGCGTTTCCCGATGACCGCTACATCGTGCTGAACTACCAGTACGGCTACGTCAAGGTGCTGATCGCGACGGGCGTCGTCCTGATCTGTTCTCACTGGTTCGATCTTTACGATGCGGCGCAATTCGACGCCAAGGGCGAGATGTATTTTCGTCTGTTCCTGGTCCCAGGGCTGTTTGCCTTGTTTCTGGCGATACTGAGCTACTTCTACCCGAACGCCCTGCTGGGAAATAACGCGTCGCTGATCGGCCTGGTTTTTCTGACCTTCGGATTAGTGGGGTGGCGCGCTGCGTACAGTTGGCTGGTGCAGCAGCCCTTCATGCAGGAAAAAGTCTACGTGCTGGGCACTGGCGAGCGGGCGCAGCGCCTGGTCGTCGGTTTGCGGCAGCGCAAGGAACTGGGTGTGGACGTCGTGGGCTGGAGCGGCAACATCGATGGAGCGGTGACGCGCGAGTCGGCCGCGGCTCACCTGATGGAACTGGCTCATGCCCATCGCGTACACCGCGTGATCGTGGCCATGCCGGATCGCCGCGGAACCATCCCGGTGCAGGAATTGCTCGACCTGCGGCTCAACGGAGTGCGGATTGAAGAGGCCACTTCGTGGCTGGAGAAGATCTCGGGACGAATCGAAGTGGATCAGCTCTATCCGAGCTGGCTGATTTTCGCGGATGGATTTCGATTCAGCACCAGTTTCAACCTGATGCGGCGGGCACTATCGACCTTGATGTCATTGGCGCTGCTGCTGGTCGTGCTGCCCTTCCTGCCATTCGTGATCCTGGCCATCAAGCTGGATTCCAAAGGCCCGGTGCTCTACCGGCAAAAGCGTGTGGGCAGGGCCGGACATTCCTTTTACTGTTACAAGTTCCGCACCATGCGCCAGGACGCGGAAGCCGATACCGGGCCGACCTGGGCCGGCGACGACGATCCGCGCATTACTCGGGTCGGGAACTTTCTGCGCACTTCGCGAATCGATGAGATTCCGCAATTGTGGTGCGTGTTCAAGGGCGACATGGCATTCGTCGGTCCTCGGCCGGAGCGACCGGAATTCGTTCAGTGGCTGACGCAAGAAATTCCCTATTACGGTGTGCGCCATGCCGTGCGTCCGGGAATCACCGGCTGGGCGCAGGTGCGCTACAAGTACGGGAACACGGTCGAGGACGCCAAGGAAAAGCTGCAATACGACCTGTTCTACATCAAGAACGCGTCGCTGGGCCTGGATCTGCTGATCATGTTCCAGACGATCAAGATCGTCTTGCTCGGCCGGGGCGCCCAATGATCTGGGCATTCTGGGGAGCTGTGGTGCTGATCGGGTATGCCTATGCCGGTTATCCGGCGTGGCTGTGGATGCGGGGGCGATTGCACCCGCGTCCGGTGCAATCGGCTCCGATTGAGCCTTTTGTCTCGATGGTGATGGTTGTGCGCAATGAGGAGAAGGTGCTCGAAGGCAAGCTGGATAACCTGCTTTCGCTCGATTACCCCGAAGCGAAGTCAGAGATCGTCGTGGTTTCGGATGGATCCAGTGATCGCACGGACGCGATCCTGCACCGGTATGCGCAGAGCCCTAAGGTCCATGCGGTCTTGAATCAGCTTTCTCGGGGGAAGGCGTCGGGGCTGAACGACGCGTTGAACGTGGCGCACGGAGAAGTTGTGGTCTTTACCGATGCGCGGCAAAGCATTGAGGCGAGCGCCCTGCGAACACTTGTTTCCAATTTTGCCGACCCGGAAGTGGGTTGCGTGAGCGGCGAGCTGATGCTGGGAGACCCGAGCACAGGGGAAAAGACTAAAGGCGCGGGTTTGTACTGGCGTATCGAGAAATCCGTGCGCGAACTCGAATCCACATCGGGGTCGGTGGTGGGAGCGACGGGCGCGTTCTACGGAGTGCGCCGCGAACTGCTGAATCCGATTCCGGAAGAAACCTTGCTCGACGATGTTTACATCCCGATGCAGGTCGTTCGCGCAGGCAAGCGTGTGGTGTTCGAACCGCAGGCACGCGCTTGGGACATCGCCGATCAGGGCACGGACCGCGAGTTTGCTCGCAAGGTGCGCACGCTCAGCGGCAACTACCAGCTTCTGCAACTGCAGCCCTGGTTGTTGAGCGGCGAGAATCCGATCCGCTTCGAGTTCGTCAGCCACAAACTGCTGCGGTTGATCGTGCCGTTCGCTCTGTTGCTGGCGCTACTCAGCTGCGCTCTGATTCCGACGCCGTTGTATCGCGCCCTGTTTGTGTTGCAGTTGGCGTTTTACGTCCTGAGCCTGCTCGGGATGGCGCGGATCAAGATGGGACCGGCGGCGCGCGCCGCCGACGCGGCTTTTACCTTCGTGGTCCTCAACACGGCGGCGATGGTCGCATTTGCGAATTTCGTGACTGGCCGAAAAGTGGCCTGGACACGGTGAGAAGGAGCACTCAGGGGTGGCGATGAATCAGGAAGCACAATTCCCAGCCTCGGCATTGCCAGCGGCGGCGCCATCGCGGCGCACGACGCTGGCCTATCGCGCCCTGGTGCTTTTTTCGTTGATCTATTTCCTCCGGCCTGAAGATTTCATCCCCGGGATGGTTTACATTCCGCTGGGGAAAATTTCCGGGGGTATTGCTCTGGCCGCATTAATCTTCGGGATCAGACGGAAAGACCGCGGCAAGATGCCGCTCGAAGGGAAGATTCTGCTGGTTCTGCTGGTGCAGTTGATGCTGACGATTCCCTTCGCCTACTGGAGAGGCGGTGCCGCCGACACCATCATCAACAAGTTTTCGAAGGGCGTGATCATCGCGCTGCTCATTTCTCTGGTCGTCACGAAAATGAATGACCTGAGGAAACTGCTCTTTATTCAGGCTGGCTCGGTCACCCTGGTTACGATCGCATCGTTGATCGTGCATCACACCCAGGACGGTCGCCTCATGGGGATTCAAAAGGGAATCCTTGAGAACCCGAACGACCTGGCCATCAACATCGCCATCAATTTCCCGTTGTGTATGGCATTCCTGTTTGCGGCGAAGGGAGGTCTGCGCAAGGCGATGTGGGCCATTGGTCTGATCGTCTTGATGTACGGCGTAGTCGCTACTTATTCCCGCAGCGGTATGATCGCCATGATGATGACCGCCCTGATCTGCCTGTGGGAGTTTGGCGTGAAGGGCCGGCGCTTCATGCTGCTGGCGAGCACCGCGATCCTCGCCGTGCTCGCTGTTGCTGGACTGGTAGCCTCGCCAAAATACATGGCACGCATGGCAAGCCTCATCCGCCGCCCGGCCGCAGGCTCGATGGAAGAGGGATCGATGGAGGCGCACGGCGAAGGTTCGCTCGAAGCGCGCTCCCAGTTGCTGAAAGAGAGCCTGAGCCTGATGGTGCACCATCCGATTTTCGGAATCGGGCCGGGGAATTTCCCCGCGATCACCCGGGAATGGCACGTGGCCCACAATACCTACACGGAACTTGGTGCCGAGGGTGGTGTTCCCGCCCTGGCGCTCTTCGTGGCTCTACTGATCTGCTCCATGCGACGTATCCGGAGCGTGCGAAAGTTGCCGGGGTACGCCCACGACGCAAGCATCCGCTTGTGGACTGCCGGGCTCTGGGCGGGGATTGCCGGCTATGTGGCCGGAGCGTTGTTTGCCTCAACGGAATACAACCTGTTCCCCTACTTCATGGTCGGCTATATCTGCTCGCTGTACGAGATTGCGCGCAGGCCGGCGGAGGACACAGGCACTCGCGGTACCCAGCTACAGAACGGAAATCAGGAAGAACTCGGATATGGCGGAAGCGCAGAACGTGAACTTGCCTGGACTCGCTGAACAAGTCTTGACGATCCTCCGTTGTCTCGATTGCCAGGCTCCCTTGAACGCCGGCTCGAACGGGGTGGTTTGTTCGAACTGCAGGCGCGAGTACCCGCTGGTCAATGGAGTACTTCGCTTTGTCGATGCGCAGAACTATGCGGGGAGCTTCGGTTTTCAATGGAAGCTCTATTCGAGGACGCAACTCGATGATGCCAGCAGCCAGCGCTCGGAAAACGCGTTCCGCAGGCGCACGGGTTTCAAGCCCGAAGATCTGGCGGGCAAGCTGGTGCTCGACGTGGGCTGCGGCATGGGCCGATTCGCCGAAGTCGCCACCCGCTGGGGCGCGCAAGTGGTCGGCATCGATTTAAGCCTTGCCTCAGAAGTAGCCGCCAAGAATCTTGCACACCGGAACGCCTCGATCTTCCAAGCTGACGTTTTCAAGCTGCCATTTGCGGAAGAGAGTTTCGACTACATCTACAGCATCGGAGTCCTGCACCATACGCCGGATTGTGAACAGGCCTTCAAAGTGCTCCCGCGGTTGCTGAAGCCAGGCGGGCGCATCGCGGTCTGGCTCTACAGCGCGTACAACCCGTGGTACCGGATGAGCGATCTCTATCGGCATTGGACGCGGAAGATGAAGCCGGAGACATTGCACCGCCTGTGTGGGGTGGTGGTCCCGCTGTATGAAGTCCGCCAAATGCTGAAAAAAGTGCCTGTGGTGGGGCGGCCTGCGAGCAGCGCGCTGGCTTGGGCGATTCCGATGTCGAACAATCCGGACCCGACCTGGCGCGTGCTCGACACGTTTGATTGGTATTCGCCCTGGTACCAGTCAAAGCACACCTATGAAGAAGTCTTCCGCTGGTTCGAGAGCTGTGGCCTCGAGGATCTGCGAGTGATCGAACAGCCCATCGCAGTACAGGGAACCCGGCCGGGCGGCGGCCAGGGTCGTGCGGACCGCGAAGGCGCGGAGGTTGCCCAGTGTGCGGAATAGCCGGAATGGTGGGCCGGGCCGGCGAGACCATTGACGCCGCCGACGTTCACCGCATGTGTCAGACGATCGTGCACCGCGGCCCTGACGATGAAGGCATCTATGCCCAGGGTCCCGTCGGCTTGGGGATGCGCCGGCTGAGCATCATCGACCTTTCCGGCGGGCATCAGCCCATCCACAACGAAGAGAAAAACGTCTGGGTCGTTTTCAACGGAGAGATCTACAACTTTCCCGAATTGCGCCGGGACCTGGAACAGCGCGGCCATAATTTCTACACGCAGAGCGATACCGAGGTCATCGTTCATCTTTACGAAGAGATGGGCGCCGACTGCGTGAAGAAGCTGCGCGGCATGTTCGGTCTGGCCCTTTACGACGAACGAAAGCAGTCGTTGCTGCTGGCGCGCGACCGGCTCGGAAAAAAGCCTCTGCATTACGCCGTGCATCAGGGCCGTTTGCTGTTTGGCTCCGAGATCAAGACGATTCTCGCGGTTGCGCCAGAGTTGGCCGACGTCGATCCCGAGGGCTTGCTCCAATATTTTTATTTTGGCTACATCCCCGATCCGCAAACCGCGTTCCGGCGCATTCGCAAGCTTCCTCCCGGCCATCTGCTTGAGTATTGCGCCGGCAAAACCCGCATCCGCGAGTTCTGGAATGTCCCCGAGTACGGCACACATCCTGCGATGTCAGAGGAAGAGTGCCTCGCCGAGCTGGAGCGCCGTTTGGCAGAAGCGGTGCGGATCCGCCTGATCAGCGATGTGCCCCTCGGCGCGCTGCTGAGCGGTGGTGTGGATTCTTCCATCGTCGTTGCTTTGATGGCGCGAGCCAGCGCAAAGCCGGTAAAAACCTTCTCGATCGGGTTTGAGGCCGAGGAATTCAATGAGGCGGAACACGCGCGCTTAGTCGCGGAAAAGTTCGGCACCGATCACCATGAACTCATCCTCAAGCCCAATGTCGAAGAGACACTAATGTTTCTTACGGGGATGTTGGAGGAGCCGTTTGGCGACTCCTCGATGCTGCCCACCTACTACGTTAGCCGCATGGCGCGGCAGCACGTCACGGTGGCGCTTTCGGGAGACGGCGGCGACGAACTATTTGCCGGTTACGACCGCTACCTGGTCGCGATGGAGCGCAAGAAGTTCGACCGCATTCCGAACTGGGTTGGACGCGTGTATCGGGACCAGCTCCATCATCGCGTGCCATCCGCGGTTTATGGTAAGAACCTGGCCTGGAACGCCTCGTTGTCTCCGCGCGATCGATATCTCGATTCCGTCTCCTACTTGCCTGTACTGCATCGCGAGCGGTCGTTGTTCTCGAAAGACTTCCTGAAAGACGCGAGTCACTTGCCCGATCCATTGGAGCAATGGCAGCTGTACTACGATGAAGCTCCGGCTGGTGACGCCTTGAGCCGGTTGCTCTATCTCGACACGAAAACGTATCTGACCGGCGACATTCTGGCGAAAGTTGACCGCATGAGCATGGCAACGTCTCTCGAAGTTCGGGTGCCCATGCTCGATCATGAATTCGTCGAATGGGTCGCCTCTCTGCCGGTGGAGTGGAAATTCCGCAGTGGTACGCGAAAGTTTATTTTGAAAAAACTGGCGGAACGGCTGGGGATTCCGACCGCCGTCCTGCACCGTCGCAAGCAGGGATTCCAGTTGCCTCTGGTCGACTGGATGCGCGATTCCATGAAGGAGCAATTCCTGAATGTGTTGCTCGAGCCACGAACTTTGCAGCGCGGATACTTCAAGCCCGAAGCCGTGCGTGGAATGATTCAGGAGCATATTCGTGGGCGGCGCAACCGTTCGGGCATTCTCTGGCGGATGCTGGTGCTTGAGCTATGGCACAGAAACTTTATGGAAGCCGGAGCGGCCCGCGGACAGACGGACCCGCCCAACGTAAGCTCCAGAGAAGTGCATCAAAGCGCCGCACGGCCGGGAATCTATACGCTGTAATGAAGCTGGCAGGCACCGTCCGCCGCCAGGCGCGGGAAACCGATGGAAACGACTGAGACCACGATCGCAGCAGGCGAAACCAAGGCCAACCGCCGGAGCAAGGCTCCGGTTTTCGTGCTGGGCTGTCCGCGCTCTGGAACGACGTGGCTGTATCACATACTGCTGTCGGCTGGGAACTTTGTGGTCTACCGCGCCGAGTCTCAGGTGTTCAACCTGCTGGAACCCCGATTTGGCGACCTCGCGATCGCACGCAACCGGAAGAGGATGCTCAAGGCATGGGAACACAGCAGTCTGTTCACCAAGACCGGGCTCGAGGCGCGGCAGGTCGAAGAAGAGGTCATGGCGCACTGCGAGAACGCCGGCGACTTTCTCCGCATTGTGATGGAAGCCATGGCACGCCAGCAGGGGATGGAACGCTGGGCCGACTGCACTCCCGATCACCTGCTGGCCATGCGCAGAATCAAGCAGACCATTCCGAACGCGCTCATCATTCACATCATTCGCGACGGACGCGACGTGGCACTTTCGCTGGAGAGACAGCATTGGATCCAGCCGTTTCCCTGGGATCACGGAAAAGAACTGCTTACGGCCGCTCTGTATTGGGAATGGGTTGTCAACAAGGGCCGTGAGAGCGGCCGGGCGATGGGCAACGACTATCGAGAAGTCCGCTACGAGGATTTGGTGGCCAGCCCTCGAGCGACGTTGGCGACCCTGGGAGAATTTATCGGCCAGGATTTGGACTACGACCGGATCGAGCGCGTGGGCATTGGATCAGTGAGCCGCCCCAACAGTTCTTTCGGCAGAGACGCCCGATCAGGCGATTTCAAGCCTGTTGCCCGGTGGAGGTCCGGTCTGTCTGACCGTCAACTGGAGGATGTCGAGGGTTTGGTTGGCGGCACCTTGGCGTCGCTAGGATACGAACTCGGGGAAAAGGCATCGTCGAGTGGGGGTCCCGCGCACCTTCGCAGGATGCGAACCTTGTATCAGTTTCGCTTCAACACCAAGCTGAAACTGAAGACCGAAACGCCGCTCGGGCAGGTGTTTGCCAGCCGTGATCTCGATTTTCTGGGCGGGTCCGCCGAAGGATCGACCCTCACGCCCGACCCCGTTCGCGAACCGGCTCGCGTGCTGCAGATCGGAAATTACCCTCCGCCCATGTGCGGTTGGGCGATTCAGTTGAAGCTCGTGACCGACGAACTTCGACGCCGCGGTCACACCTGCGAGGTGTTGAAGATCAATGAGGGACGGCAAATCAAGAGTTCCGAGTACGTCGACGTGCAGAGTGGTGCCGACTATGTGAAAAAGCTATGGCGATACACTCTGCAAGGGTACCGCCTGAATGTTCACGTCAACGGCATGTCCAAGAAGGGATACTGGCTGGCGATGGGGGCGGCACTGATGGGCAGAATGGTGAACCGTCCGACTTTGCTGACATTTCACGGCGGACTGTCGCAGGATTATTTCCCGCGCAATGATCGGAGCCTCGCCCACCTGGCGTTTGCCGGGCTGTTTCGCATGGCGGGAGACATCGCGTGCGATAGTGCGCCGATTCGGGACGCTATTCTTACGTATGGGATTCGCCCCGACAAAGTTGTATCAATAGGGACGTTCTCACCACAGTACTTGCAGTTTGATCGGGTGGCTCTGCCGGACGCCGTGGAAGAGTTCCTTCGTCGCCATCCGCGGGTGTTCTTGTCTTACGTGTCATTCCGTCCAGAATACCGGCTTGATGTTTTGCGCGAAGGGATGAGGCTGTACCGGCAGCAGGACCCAGGTGCTGGTTTTGTGTGGCTCGGTTTCCCCGGAAAGGAAATGCCGGCTGCGGAGAAGTTTGTCAGCGAATGGAGTGCCGAAGAGCGCGAGAGCTTGCTTCTGCTGGGAAATCTGACGCATGACCAGTTCCTGACCCTGCTCAGTCGTTGCTTCATGTATCTGCGGACTCCTGCATGCGATGGCGTGGCGGCTTCGGTCCTGGAGTCGCTCGCTCTGGGGATTCCCGTTGTGGCCAGCGAGAATGGCCGGCGTCCGAAAGGCGTTGTTCCCTACGACGATCTCAGCGCCGCCGATATGGTGGAAAAGCTGCGATTCGTCCGTGCGCATTACGACCAAGTTAAAGCTGGCTTGCAGCCCGACCTGTACGACGATAATGTTGGCCGGATGGCGGACTGGTTGGCGGGCGATCCGATGCGCGATACGAGCAGCCAGTAGCAGCTCGGGGCCATATTCATCCCGGTGGTTGGAGGTTCGCGTGCGTAGGTGCGTCTTCTTTGCGGCTTTCCTGCTGTTTGTCTGCGAGATTCCAAGCTTTGTGTGCTTCGCACAATCCGGCCCCGCCACCGGTCAATTCGATGGACCCGCGGAGCTGCCGCGGGAATACGTGAAGAGCGCGATCTCGGATACGCCTGCCCCTGGGAAATCGATTCCAGTGAAAACGTCAGCCGAACTGGGCGCCGCGATTGAGAAAGCTGCCTGCGGAGACACCATCGTTTTGCAGGCCGGCACGGAATTTGCCGGCAATTTCAAGTTCCCCGCGAAGGCTTGCGATGACGCCCACTGGATCGTGCTGCGCACCAGTGCTTCCAACAGCGACCTGCCACCGGAGGGAACGCGCATCACTCCTTGCTACGCGGGCGTCGCGTCCTTGCCCGGACGGCCGCGGTATGCATGCAATTCGGCCACGAACGCAATGGCGAAGATGAACTTCGACAATAAAGGCAGTGGCCCGATCACCTTTCTTGACGGAGCCAACCACTACCGTTTTGTCGGCCTCGAAATCACCCGCAGTTCCCCTGGAGCCACGATTTACAACCTCGCTTTCTTTCCCGAAGGAACCGGACATCACCTGATCTTTGACCGGGTCTGGATGCACGGGACCGCCCAGGATGAAACCACACGAGGGATTGCGCTCGGGGGGACCCGCTATGTTGCGGTGGTGGATTCGTACTTCAGTGATTTCCATTGCGTCGCCGCCACGGGAGCTTGTGTTGATTCGCAGGCTATCGCGGGCGGCGTGGGCATGCACGACATGGGGCCATTTAAAATCGTGAACGACTTCCTCGAGGCCTCCGGCGAGAATCTGATGTTCGGAGGCGGGCCTGCCGTGTCTGCTCCCATGGACATCGAGATACGGCGGAATCACCTTTTCAAGCCCGGCATTTGGCGGCAGGGTAGCGTGGGATTTGTAGGCGGGGCCTCAGGCAGGCCATTCATCGTAAAGAATCTCTTTGAACTCAAGAACGCCCAGCGGGTTCTGTTCGAGGGAAACATTCTCGAAAACAGCTGGGGAGGTTTCAGCCAGGCGGGATTCGCGATTCTGTTGACGGCCAAGAACCAGAACAACAAATGCCCCGCCTGCAAAGTCACCGACATCACCATCCGTTACGATCAGATCGAACACTGCGGGAGCGGGTTCCAGATCGCGACGGGCTTGTCCGACGCGGGTGGGGCGAGCAGCGGTACGGAGCGAATCAGTATTCATGATGTCATCGTGGATGACATCGGAGGCCAGACCTACGGCGGATTTGGCGCGTTCGCTCAGGTCACTTCCAGGCAGCCAGCCTTGCGAGACTTGTCGATCAACCACGTCACTGCCATCCCCCCGAAGACGCTTTTCATCATGGGCGCGCCCGTGGAGGGAGAACGGATGGCAAACTTCACCTTCACCAACAATCTGGTGGGGGCTGGCCAGCAGGAAATTTTCCCGCCCGGAGGCGGAGCGCAGAACTGCTCATTCCAGCCCGCCCGGCAAACGCCTACCGGGGTCCTTAAGAGTTGCTTCAGCAGTTTCACATTCAGTCACAACGTGATTGTGGGGTCGTTAGGGGGATGGCCCAGCGGAAACGTGTATCCGAAAGATCGTGCCGCGGCCGGCTTGTCAGAATCTTCCGAAGGGCGTTACCACTTATGCCGTGTCAAGAACGACGAATGTAAGAAGCCCTCGCCGGCGCTGCAGGCGGCGAGTGATGGTAAAGATGTAGGAGCCGATGTCGGCGCCGTCCTCGAGGCAACCAAAGGTGTAGAGTGAACTCGCTCGGTACTATCGGACTCCGGTTATCGCCGCGGTGAGCGCTACGATATCCGCTCCAAGATCTTTGCCGTCGGTCGCCGCATGCGCGAACGGACTGCCAGGTTGCAAACGATAGCTGGCCAACGGATCGGCAGCCACGCTACTTGCGAACCGTACATCGGTAGTGGACGCAGGTGAGAAATTTGCCTGAGGCCACTTGCCCATGGCGCCGATGAGCACGTTATGCGCGAAGCTGGAATCCTTAAAGCAGTTGCTGATGACGCCGGCAGGCCCCTGTTGATAGGCGCAGTTATCCGGCCCGCCCCCAGTCGTCGCAACCCCGCCGCTGCTGGTGAAGATGTTGTTGGACCACACGAAACCGTACATCTCTGGATACGATTTGTTGTTCCCAACCGTCAGCATGGCGGCCTTCGGGTTCTTGCTCAACGCCGTTACGTGACTAATGGCGATGTCATGCAGCACGCTGAGCGGGTTGCCATTCGACTCCTGCCATAAGTGACCGCCGCCGTGGTAGGCAGTGCCATCGACGTCGTCGACCACCACATCGTGAATACTCACGTTCCACATGCCTTGCGAAAGCGCGCCCGAATCGGAAGGACCATTGCCGATTTGAAAGCCCTCGCCGGCGTGGTTGATGGTGTTGAAACGGATGGTGACATCGTGCACCACACAGATCGGGCATCCCCCGTTCTGATTCTTGGGCGTCAACAAGATTGAGAAGCCGGTCTGGCTGAACCCGCCCCAGCTGTTCTCCAGGACGTTCCCTTCGAATAGAACCCGGATTCCATTCTTCAACTCAAAGTGGTTCTTGACGATGAAGGGATGGCCATCGCGTCCACCCACGAAGCCTTTCTGTCCCTTCATCCAGATCATCGGCTTGTAGAAATGGTTGCGGCGGATCTCGATGTCTTCCGCGGTATGGTCAGCGCCGCCGCCGCCAAAAATGATGTTCTCGCCCGCGGCCTCCAGGAAATTGTTCACAATCTTGTAGGGTCCCATCGCCTCGGTGCCAATTCCGCCCCCGATAGCCTGGGAGTCAACGCATGCGCCAGAGACCGCAACACAGTGGAAATCAGTGAAGAAGGAATCGACCACAGCCACATTGCTGTTTCCGGTCAGCATAAGTCCCCGGGTGGTCTCCTCCTGCGCAGTTCCGTGGAGCCAGGACCGGTCGATGATGATGTGATCGCTGGTTCCTCCATGCGCGTTGATGACCAGGTTGTATACCGGAGAGTTTCCGCTGCGGGTAATCTCAAGGCCTATCAGTCGATAGTGATTGGCTCCGTCGGCGAATTGAACCGGTCCGCTGCCGGTGGTTGCAAAGACCAGCTTGGCGAGCACGTTCTTGGTTGAGGAGCATCCGAAGGCGGGACGGCCGGGAAGCGACGCGACCCCGGCATAGCAGGGGGTGAGGCGCGTGCCTTCGGCCGGCAGCGCATTGTCGGGCGCAGCGGTTCGAATCACGATCCAGTGGTTATCATCACACGGCTTCGCCGGCAGGGTGAACGTGCCCGTGAAGGTTGCGCCCGCCTGCAATTGAATCGTGTCTCCACACTTGGCGGATGTCAGTGCCGCCTGCAGATTCCCTCCGCTCTTCACCGTCTGCACGGCGCCGGGCGCGGGCGTGTCCGCTAGAGAGGTCTTCATGTAGACGCGTGGCAATTCCGCTGGACCGTCGGTGTTGCCCGTGCTGGAGATGGCGACACTCAAGCTGAGTTTGCGGGAAGTCGTCTGCCCGGATGCGTCGGAAAGTTCCGCCACGAAGGGAAAAGCTCCCGTTTGGCTCGTGATGCCGCCGATACCGGCGTCCGTGGAATCAAAAGCCAGGCCCGTCGGCAACGAGCCGGAAGCAATTTTCCAGTGATAGGGAGCGGTTCCGCCTGCGGCGTGCAGGGTGGTCGAATAAGGCGCGCCTTCTGTCGCTTCGGGAAGGCTGGTATTAACGATCGAAAGCGGTGTCACGGACACCGCCGGAGGATTTACCGTGATCGATGCTATGGCTCGCTTGCCGGGATCCGCCTTGCTGGTCGCAACCAACTCCACGGTAGCGGTGTTGCTGACGGTGGGGGCGGTGAAAAGACCGCTCGCCGAGATTGCTCCGGCGGAGGACGACCAACCCACTTGGGTGTTAGCCGAATTAAACACCTGCGCAGCAAATTGATAGGACGTTCCCGAGACTAGGCTCAGACTGGCTGGGGAGATGGACACCTGCACGGCGGCGGCAATCGGTGCGCCTTGTCCCACCGAAATGGCAAAACGCTCCGATCGCCCCGAGGTATGAGAGCTATCTGAGATAAAGGTAGTGAAGCCGTACGACCCTGATGTTTTGGGCATGCCCGTAATGTTTCCGCTGGTGGGATTCAGGCTCAAGCCCGGCGGAAGTGTGCCACTCCGGATCGCGACGCTATAAGGAGGCTTGCCGCCACTCACAAAGATGACACCCTTGTAGGCGGAACCAACCGCGCCCACGGGCAAGCGGGCGGCTACCGTCATGGGTTGTGCGCTTGGGGTGGATGCAGCCGAACTGGCGGACCCGGCATTCAGAGATGCACAACCGGCTTCGACGCCAACTACGGCGAACAGGAGTACGAAGAGCCGAATAGAAGGAAGACTTTTGAAGACAGCCGGGGTAACTCTGGATCGGGGGGTAACCAGGGGCAACATCACACCGTCCTCGAAACGAATATTTAGGGGGACTTCAGCGTTTCCGAGTCCTGTCCTGACACTCTAAAGACCAACGCTTCGATTACATAGATAACCTTAGGGCACTGGCCAGTCGAGACACAGAAGTACATCGGAACGCGCGGAAGGTTCGTTATCCACGTGGTAACCATTACTACGCGAATACTCGCGTTGTGCTGATCCCCAGCGGATGGCAGGCGCCTATTTGGAAAGCACGCGGGCGCGAAGACGATCGTAGAAGGTATTTCCCAGCAGCTTTCGGACCGAGCCACGAATGGCGTCATTGAATCGCATGGCTGTGAGGCCCTGGCCTTTCGTCAAAGCGTGAAAACGAGGAACGCTGGTGCCGCGCATAATGGCCACACGGCCAAGTTGAAAGGGATTTGTGCTGGCGGAATTCGCGGCAACCCGGCTGGTGGAGACCGATCGATAGCCAGACTGCTGGGCTTGCACTGCAACACGCTCGTCCCAGCGTCCCCCAGGGCACGAGAAGTGGTGAACCGGGCGCCCCGTGATTTGTTCCAACTCCGCTTTGGACGCGGCGATTTCCCGGGCAAGTTCCTCGTCGCTGAGATCTGGAAGATACGGATGAGTCATGGAATGCGAACCCACTTCCATCCCAAGATCGCTGAGTTCGCGAAGCTGGCTCCGCGAGAGATAACCGCGCTTGTCCAGAAAACCGACGGTCACGTAGAAAGTTCCGGAGAAGCCGAGTTCGCGAAGGAGAGGCGTGGCCGTTATTAAATCGGTCTCGCACCCGTCGTCAAACGTGATGACGGCTCCGGGCGATTCCGGGTCGGCGAGCGCTTCCGAGACGCTCTTTCCGCGCAACCCGAGCTTCTGCAGCGACTGCATTTGCGCGACGAAATCGGATGCGGAAACGACGTACCGCACGTACCCCGGTTCGTCCTGGCACATGGGCCGGTTCGGGAGTTCGAGCTCGTGATACATCAGATACACGATTCCACGGCTCACAGGTTCACCGGTCCGTCGCCGTCGCCACGCATGAAGTAAACCTCGTGCTGCTTGCTCTCGAAGGGGATGAGCTTTCTCGGCAAGAGGCTTGGCGGCCGCGAAAATGAAGTTGGATGGCCCACGCAAGTAGCCACAGTTTTGAAACCCATTTCTCCATGCCTGGTGCGAGTGGTTCGCGATAACGAGGTCGACGCCGCGTTGCTGCAGAAAGCGCGTGGCCTCTTGAACCACAGCGGCCGCGTTCTCGGGAGCGGAAAACGCGTCGGCAATCGTTCCGACACGAAGGTTGCCAAAATACCGATTGTTCTGCATCTGTGTGTCGAGCAGCAACGCCCATCCGAGTATTTCGGAGCCGCGCAGCACCTGCAGCGGCAAAAAGCTTTTGTCCGACGGGTAGAGGATATTCAGCGTCTCAGACCTCCGGTCGGCGATCATGGCATATCGGGAACCAATCTGTTTCCAGAGGTCATCGGCCCAAGGGCCGAAACTCTCAATCGGTTCCGTGTTGAGATTCGAGATGGTCCCTTTGCGGCGAAGCCGGTGGAGGGTTTTGATTCCAACCCATCCCGCGCCAGTCGCGGCTGCAAGCCCGGCGAGTACCCGTCGCGCGAGGCTTTGGCGAAGTGGGGCAATCTGACGCAGAA
Source organism: uncultured Acidobacteriota bacterium (assembly GCA_963729415.1). Taxonomy (GTDB): domain Bacteria; phylum Acidobacteriota; class Terriglobia; order Terriglobales; family Acidobacteriaceae; genus Gp1-AA133. Next base: position 167,259 of record CAVSOD010000001.1, read on the forward strand.
ACGCTGCGGGATGGTTCACGAAGAAGAAGAACGGAACTGCGCTCAGGCTCCATCCCATCGCTTTCAGCATGGTGGGGAGCGGCCGATCAAAACCGCCCATGCCCAGCGCAAACAATCGCGGCTGCATTTTAAGTGCGCTGCGCAACATGGTGACTCCCACGCTGGCATAAGCCTTATTGACGATGCCTTCGGAGACGGGAAGATGGTAGTAAACGATGGGAAGTGTCTCGCTTCCGAGCATGAAGTCCTGGAACTTGAGGATGAACGCTCCACGGACGTTGTCTTCCTCGAGCGCCAGATAGTATTCCTGGTAAATGCCGCGCCCTTCCTGTTTCGGCAGCCAATGCGGCACATTCGATTCGGGGAAGTGGAACTCAGGGGCGATGCCGCCCACCGTCAAACGCTGGTTGAAGGCTTTTACTGCCGGGATCCTGTCTTCCATGTAAGGACGGATGGCAATGGCCATGGCGAGAGGCTAGACCTGCTGAACTTTGCTCCCAAGAATTTCCAGGACGTGCCGGACGTCCTTCATTTGGTCGATTTCCTCGGGCTCGAACTGCAGATCGAATTCCTGCTCCAGCGCGAGAACGAGGTTCAAATGATGAACCGAATCCCAGGTGTCGATCGTCTCGGGCGACGAATCGAGAGTAATCTTGTCCGCCGAAGTTTCGAGTACGTCGGCGGCAACCCGGCGAATCCGGTCGAGCAATGGCTCAGTCATTTCTTCATTCGTCTCCATTCAAAATGCGCAGCCGGATCCACTTCGGGGCAGGCAGTGAATTCGCAGCCAAATCCAGCGTCCAGAGAGTACCATCCCCGTTCTGATGCGCAGCAGTGAATCCGTGCGTTGAGTAGAAGTCGCGGGCCGGCGCATTCTTCTTGGTCGGCAGAAACCATCCCTGCAAGCGTTGCGCTCCTTGCGACCGGGCCCGGCCGGCAAGAAATGAGAGAAAGGCGGTTTCGACCGTGCGGCCAATGACTCGACAGCTCATGAGAAAGGTGTCGATTTCAGTTGTGTCCCCATCCAGGTGAGTAATGGCGACGCCGACCAGACCGTTGTCGCCAAAGCGATCGCGCACCCGAATTGAGAAACACTCCCAGCCTGGTTTTGTGTCGAGCTCAGCAACCTGCTGCTCGGTATAGCGGCGGGTGGTCAGGTTGAACTGGTTGGTTTTATTCGTGAGCTGTGCGATGCGCGCGAGGCTCGCCTTGGTAAGCGGCACGATTTCCGCTTCCTGCTGCAATGAGCGGTAGAAGTCCTCCCGTGAGCTGACGCGCTGTCCCAGTTGCTCCCGGGCGTGTTGAGCCTGGTACATCGCACCGCGCTGCTGATCTTCGGCGGAAAGCGTCAAGCGCTCAAACATCGGGCATTCGCGAATCGCATTCTCGAACTTCATCGGGTCGGACGGCAGGTCGATGACAAAGACTTCCGGAAGTGCAGTGCGCACCTGCTGGCGTTCGATGGGATTGTCGTCGAGGAAGGCAAGGGAATCGACGCCGACGTTCAGTTCGGCCGCAATTTCCCGCAGATTCTGCGATTTGTCCGTCCAGTTGATCCGCATCGCGGCAAAGTGCGACCGGTTCAACAGCATGCCGGGGTGCTTGTCGATCGCCTCGAGCGCGTCGTCGCGATTGTTCTTGCTGCAAACCGCCAGCAGAATTCCCCGCTGGTAAAGATCCAGAAGAGCACGTTGAACGGCTTGATAGGCGGAACCGGGGTATTCGCTGCCGAGGCGAATCCCGGTCATTCCATCCTCACCGATGACCCCGCCCCAGAGCGTATTGTCGAGATCGACCACCAGCGCCTTGGCGACTTTGCCGGTGAGAGGATGAAGGAAGCGCATCCAGTCGGCGACAAGACGATTCAGATTTGGCGCCGCAATCGGAAGACGAACCGTGACCCATTTGCGTTCGTCATGCCAGGTGGAGCGGCCGTGGCGGGCGACCAGCGCATCGTAGTCGAGGACGTACACACCAACCTGCGAGCCCGCCAGATTACGTAATTCAGTATTGATCTGCGCAATCGCCGCACTCTGGCTCATGCCCGGCTGCGTATCGAGCAAACCCCGGGAAGGCAGCACTGGCTGTTCCAGGTTGTGCACGATGAGGTGTGCTGTGCTATTCCGGCGAAAACCTTGGACCCAGTCTCGAAAATCACCGGCTACCCGCGCGACGCTGGCCTGTGCTTGTTCCACGCCGAGCGCACTGGCGTGATCCCAGACTTCGGGTGCGACATCGCGAGTTTGCACTGCGAGGATCACCGCATCAGGGCGAAATTTGTAGAGTGCGCTGTCTTGCTCCGTGATGGCCTGCACGTATGCGTTGAAGTCCGATACATAAACCGCGAGATCGATTCCCGCGCAAAAGGCTGCTGCCCGCAAGAGGGGAACCATCGGCTCTACGGTGAACGAACGCAGAATGCCCAGGCGATACGGCTGCAGTTTCAACGTCGGACGCAGTTGCTCGAAGCGCTGCACCACGAAGGACGCAGCAGACGGGCTCCCCTCATGCGCCCAGAGATCAGCAAGAGCACGGCTCGCGCCGGTGCTGTCCCCGGTAGAGATCAGCCAATCGACTTCGTGGCGGGCTTCAGAGCTGTTCACAGTGTGTATTCAAACCCAGCATGAATCGCCGGCATACTCTTGAATCGGTCGGCAGCCTCAGGGACTACAACCTACGAGCCGCGTTCCAGGTATTCAATCAGCAACTTTTGACGCGTATATACCCACGCGATGAGACGGCCTCCGAAGGCGACCGCCGGAAGCGGGTTCTTCACGACCAGGCAGCCGGCTCCACGGCTTAACTCCAGTTGCGCAGGGAGCGAATCCACCTCGTAGCAGACGTGGTGTAACCCTCCTCCTTTCTTTATGAACTTATGCAGCGGCGACGCGTCCCCGGCGGGCTCGATAAGTTCGACAGCCGGCGTGTCCGGCGCTCCGCACCGCAGGAACGTCACTCGCGCTTCTTGCAGCGGATCGTGAATGATGTTTCCATCCCACTCGGCTCCAAGGGAGCGCGCAAAATCCTTTCCGACTTGCGAAATCGACGCGACCGCGTAGCCTACGTGGTGCAAGCTCGGCGCAGTTGGCATCGTTAGGCTCTGGCCCCGGCGGCATGCGTGGTGCCGACTGCTTCTCCAGCTTGCGCGGCCGCTATGGTCTTATGCAAGACTTCCACAAAGCGTTCAGCGATGACCGACCAGTCATACTTGCGAGCGGTCGCAGCGGCCGCTGCTTCGTATCTGCGGCGGACCTCTTCATTCTGCAGGAACGTAACGATCGCGCCCGCGAAACCGGAGGCAGAATCCTCGAGCAGAATGTCACGGCCGTGGCGAACGTCCAGTCCCTCGGCTCCAACAGTCGTTGAGACTGTCGCCTTTCCCATCGCCATGCCCTCGTAGATCTTGATACGTGTTCCTCCACCAATTCGCAGAGGCACGACAAAGACAGCAGCCTCGCGGAGATGATCCACAACCGATGGAACGGTTCCAGTCACCTCGACCGAATCGGAAGCCAGCCTCTTTACCCGGGGATGCGGGTCTCTCCCGACGATACGGAAGTGTGCCTCGGGCACCTTTGCCAAAACTAAAGGCCAGATCTCCTTGCAGAAAAATTCCACCCCGTCGATGTTGGCTTCCCAATCCATGGATCCGGTGAAAACTACGAGCGGACCAGAAGGCCGGGATTCGGGGTCGTATTGATACTTACTGAGGTCCACGCCCGTGGGCACGACACTGATGTGTGAAGGATCGACCATGGCGCTCATGGCATCGCGGTCCGCTTCAGAGACCGCAATCACGTGATGAAAGCGGCGCGTCTGCTCGGGTTCGAACCGCCGCATCTTGGCGTACTCGATTCGTGAAACGACACGATCCCGCCACTTCACCTCGAAATCCACCTTCCTCTTCCACAAAACGGTTTCCACGTTGTGCTGAAAGAGAGCGGTTGGAGTCGCCAGGTCAGCCGGGAAATTCAGCGTGCTGGAGAGGAAATCGCAGACCGCCACATCGAATCGCCGCTGCGGGATCCACTCGCCGAGAAGGTTCTGCACGCGAGGGTCGGTGAATTTGCTGACGGCGTATGGGGCGCGCCAAGCGAGGCGGCGCAGGTAATCCAGATAGCGCTCGAGTTCGGTGGAATCCGGCGCCGCGGTGTAAACGGTGACCGTTCCCGGAAGATGGGTAAGAACCTCGCGCTCGTAGGTTTCGTCTCGCTGTCCGCCGTAGTACGAGAGGTAGGTGAGTTCGTGCGCGGCCGCGAGCTGACGCAGGATGTTGTAGGTTCGCAGCTTGCCGCCGGTGTCGAGCGGGAGAAGCTTGCCGGGCTTGACCCAAAGAATCTTCATGCTGCTACCAGCAGATGCCTTCGTAGGAGCCGTTGTGCTCGATGCGCCGCGATTTTTCCAGGTTCACCAGGTCGATCACGATCTGGCCGGGCCGGATTTTCTGGCTCAAGGTCGCCCGATCGATGCCGCGCGTGCCGATGACCACGACTTCCGCTTCCGCCAGAGCCGTTTCCAGATCCTGGCAGAGCAGTGAGCCGAGGTGCGGAATGACCTCGTCGATGTACTGCCGGTTCGATCCGATCAGATGCCCAAGCGAGACGTTGTCGTCCCAAATTTTCAAATCACGCCCTTCGCCGAGCAGACGCTTGGCAAGCTGCACTTGCGGGCTTTCACGCAGATCGTCGGTGGCGGCCTTGAAACTCAGACCGAGGAGAGCGATTTTTCTCTTCCCGCTCGCCAGCACCATCTCGACCGCGCGTTCGAGATGCTCGTCGTTGCTGGGCATGATGGCCTGAAACAGCGGCAGGTCGAGATCGAGCTCTTTGGCGCGATAGTTCAACGCCCGAACATCTTTGGGCAGGCAGGAGCCGCCGAAAGCGAATCCCGGCTTGAGGTAACTCGACGAAATGTTGAGCTTGGTGTCGGCGGTGAAGATTTCCACGACCGATTCGGCATCGACCCCGAGTTGCTTGGCGAGCGTCCCGACCTCGTTGGCGAACGATACCTTCACCGCATGCCAGGCGTTGCAAACATATTTCGTCATCTCCGCAGACCGGAACGAGGTTTCGAAGATCCGTCCCGGAGCCCACTTGTAGATCTCACGAAGCAGGCCACTGTGGTAAGGGTCGGAGGCGCCAATGATGGTCATCGCGGGCTCGAGAAAATCGGCGACGGCCGTTCCTTCCCGCATGAACTCAGGATTCACACAGACACCGATGTCGGGCCCGACCTTCTTCCCGCTGGCTTTTTCGAGCGCGGGAACCACGATCGTCTCTGCCGTTCCAGGCAATACCGTGCTCCGCAGAACGACCAGGTGGAACTTCGCCTTGTTCTTGAGCACATTCCCGATCTCGCGGCAGACCGGCTCGATGTGGCCCAGATCCAGCTTGCCGTTGCGCAGGCTAGGAGTTCCCACGCACAGGAAGGAAATGTCGGAGCCCAGGACCGCAGAAGCGGAGTCGGAAGTAGCGTGCAGCCTGCCCGCAGCGTGGGCTTCGGAAATCAGTGTGCCAACGCGCGGTTCAACGATGGGACTGCGGCCCACCTGCATGGCTTCCACCTTCGTGGGGCTCAGGTCCACGCCAATAACGTTGTGTCCCATGTGCGCCAGGCAGGCTGCGGTTACTGTGCCCACATAGCCAAGCCCGAACACGCTGATCGATCGACCCATAAGCAGTGCGTTATCCTTTGTGGTGCGGAGCGCTTTGCACGATCCGATTGTCCTAAGCTAAGCCTTTATTTTTTATAAACATACACTGAAAATGACCGATTGGGCCAATCCGAAAATCGTGCCCTTTATGGCGTGGAAAAGAACCTGCGTTTACCGAGCTACTTCTACGCATCAGAACGAGAATCTTTAGAGACTATTAGAACTCACGCACCTGCGTTTGGGAAAGGGGACACCTCTACTCTTTAGTAACTAAGTCGAAGCGTTTCAACGGGATGACATCGGTACAATGGGTGGGATGCAAACCAGTCCAGCGGCGGAGCCGATTTTGAAAGAAGAGCCGACGACGCCTCGGACTGGGCAACGTACGAAAGTTTTCTACTTGCTCGACTCCCTGCAGGTAGGAGGAACAGAAACGCAAGCGGTGGAACTGGCCTTACGCATGCCCGCCTCGGACTACGAAATCACTCTGGGCTGTCTCCGTGCCCAGGGCCCACTGCTTGAGAAGTTGCAGGGGTCGGCGGTGCAGGTTCGCGAGTTTTATCCGCGAGGCGGCCTCGATTCGCTCACCGGACTCTATGAGGTTGTGAAGCTGACGGCATTCCTGCGGCGCGAGCGTTTTGATGTCGTGCACACCCATGACTTGTGGTCGAACCTGATGGGCGTGCCGGCGGCTCGCCTCGCGGGCGTTCCGGCGATTATTTCGAGCCGGCGCGATCTGGCGCACTTTGACTGGTACCAGGGATCGAAGCGGAAATGGCTTCGAAGAATTCAGAACCTGTCGAATGTTGTTCTGGCAAACGCGACCCCGATTCGGGATGCGCTGATCGCCGAGGATGGCTTTGCTCCCGCGAAACTCCGCGTGATTCACAATGGAGTCGACACCAGCAGGTTTCAACGCGGCAAACGTGATCGGGAGCGTCTGCTTCCCAATGCCGGGAACGGGAAGTTTGTCGTGTTAGTCGGAAATATGCATACGGATGTAAAAGGGCATCCCTGGTTGATTGCCGCCGCGCCCGCCGTCCTTCGCGAGTTTCCTGCGACCCGCTTTGTTTTTGCCGGCGACGGTGAAGCCCGCGTCGCATTCGAAAAGCAGGTGGCCGAGTTGGGCCTGCAGCGCAATTTTGCGTTCCTGGGACGCCGCGACGACATCCCGGACGTCCTCGCCAGTTGCGACATCGCGGTTCTTCCCTCGCGGGCCGAGGGTCTGCCGAATGCTGTGCTCGAGTACATGGCTGCCGGGTTGCCAACGATTGCCAGCCGCGTCGGCGGAAACGCGGAATTAATTGAGGACGGGGTAACGGGGTTGCTGGTGCCGCGCGAGGATGCAGCGGCGCTGTCGCGAGCAATGCTGCGTTTGCTGCGCGATCCGGACCTGTCGCTGCGCATCTCGACAAACGGGCGACGCCTGGCGATGGAAAACTATCAGTTTTGAACGGCTGGTCCGCGAAGTCAGCGGACTGTACTCCGAGTTACTCGCCGCGCGAAGGGGAAGCAGTAAGCGATGACCGTTTTGTCGCAAATGCGGCGGCGGGCCGCTCGACTCGGCGCGATGAGCCGCGACGAAGTCGTCGATCGAGTACGGCAATACGCGACTGCTCGGCTGGATGCGTATCGCTACAAGCGCGGCTACGACTTTGCCGCCGAATGTGCGGGAACTCCAGGTCTCAACGGCAAGTTCTTCTTCCAGTCTTCTGAGCTGCCAGGCCTGTGCGAACTGCTGCAGCGGAGGTTTCCGGCGGAAGCCGCGGACACGCTATTTCGAGCCGAGCGAATCTGCCAGCACCACTTCGATCTTCTCGGCTACGAGGATCTTGATTACGGTTCGACCATCGATTGGCACCTCGATCTCGTTCATGGCAAGCGAGGCCCGCGGAGGCCTTGGTTCAAAGTCCGATACCTCGACTACCAGGAGGTCGGCGACTCAAAAATCACCTGGGAATTGAACCGGCACCAGCATTTCGTGACTCTGGCAAAGGCCTACCGGCTCATTGGGGAAGAGAAATTCGCTCACGAGATCTTTGCGCAGTGGAGGCATTGGCAAACCGAGAATCCTTATCCCATCGGGATGAACTGGGCGAGCAGCCTGGAGGTCGCGTTTCGGACCCTGGCCTGGATCTGGACCTATTTCCTGCTTGAGGGAACTTCGGTGATGACCCCGGAAGTCAGGAGAGATTGGCTACGGGCGCTGGGGCTTAACGGACGTCACATCGAAACATATCTGTCGACGTATTTTTCTCCCAACACCCACTTGCTCGGCGAGGGAGTCGCGCTTTTCTTCCTGGGCACGCTGTTTCCAGGTCTTGTCTACTCGAAACGCTGGCGGGAGAAGGGTTGGCAGGTGGTGGTCGACGCAGCTAGTCGACAGGTTCGCGCTGACGGTTTTTACTTCGAGCAGTCCACGTACTATCACGTGTATGCGCTGGATTTGTTCTTGCACGCGCGCATCCTGGCGTTTCGGAACGGCATGAAGATTCCGCCTGAGTACGATGCAACGCTGGTGAAGATGCTGGAAGCGCTGTGCCTGCTGGGTCGCGCCGGAATTGTCCCGGCTTTTGGGGATGATGACGGCGGCCGTCTGTTTGATGCACAGCGCAATCGAACTGAACACCTGCTCGATCCGCTTAGCACAGGCGCCGTGGTCTTCGAGCGCCCTGATTTCAAGTTCGTTGCGGGAACACCCCGGGAAGAGACCCTGTGGCTTCTCGGCGCCGAGGGGTTGCGGGTCTTCGATGGCATGAACCTGGGCGAACCATCCACCAGTTCCGCCTCGCTTCGAGAGAGCGGTCTCTATTTCTTGGCAGACGCCGACCATGGGCGACAGCTTTTGATTGATGCCGGCCCGCAAGGTCCGGGAACCGCGGGTCACGGCCACGCCGATGCCCTGAGCGTGAGTCTCGTCAGCGGAGGCCGCAGCCTGCTCATCGATCCCGGGACCCTTGAATACGTCGGAGCCGACGACAAGGATCGAGAATGTTTTCGAGGCACCGCGGCGCACAACACGATGCAGGTCGACGGACTCGATCAGGCAGAGGGGTCTGGACCCTTTGCATGGGCGAGTCAGCCTGTCGTGACAGCGGAGCGTTGGACTTGCGGCCACGACTTCGACCTATTTGTCGGAAGCCACAGTGGTTATCAGCGTCTGGCTTCGCCCGTGACTCATCAACGCTGGATATTTCACCGCAAGGCGCAGTTCTGGATGGTGCGGGACGTCGCTTTGGGAGAGGGGACGCACCAGATGGAAATCTCCTGGCGATCTGGGCCCAACCCTTGTCACCGCATCGGCGCGCGACCATGTGTTTGGCGACGAGCAGGAAAGCCTGGGCTTGCTCACGCCGGAAGGACACGGCTGGTCGCAGAGCGCGCATCGGGCGAACTGGTCGCCGGCGTACGGCCGGCAGGACCGCGCCACTGTCGTGACATTCGGTACGACGGCGAGTCTGCCCGCGGAGTTCGTCACGCTTCTGCTGCCGAATGCCCGCGCCGTTGAAGGCACGGCACGGTTCGAACGCCTGGCCGGGCAGCCCGCCGTGACCGGCTACCGATACGCGCGTTCGGGCGTGGAGCACTGGTTTTTCTTTGCGAATTCGGAAGGGAAATGGTCTCTGGGCGCATGGTCGAGCGATGCGCGTTTTCTCTACTGGTCTGCGGGACGGAACGGCGAGCGAATTCTGATTCTCTGTGGCGGCACTTACGCCGACGCCAGGGAGGCGCACATCGTCTCGAGCGACCATACGTTGGAATATGTTGAGATCATCGAATCGCCCGAAAACACGGTAGTCTTTTCGTCAGAACCGGACCGCGTGCAGTTCCAAGGTCCGCTGGAGAGAATCGATCAGGAATCGATTCTGCCGGCAAACGATGCGAAACGGATAGGCGTGTAGCTATGTGCGGAATCTGCGGAATCTTTCATACCGACAGGATGCGGCGGGCCGACCGCACCGTGCTCGCCGAGATGAACCGGCGCATCGTTCATCGCGGCCCTGATGATGACGGTTTTTTCGTAGAAGCCAACGTCGGCCTGGCCATGCGGCGGCTGAGCATCATCGACATCAAGACCGGCCACCAGCCGATTGCCAATGAAGACGAAAGCATCTGGATTGTTTACAACGGCGAGCTCTACAACCATCAGGAACTACGAGAAGATCTGGAAGCGCGCGGACACCGCTATCGCACCAAGAGCGATACCGAAACCATCGTCCACTTGTATGAAGAGCACGGCCGGGATTGTGTGAAGTACCTGCGGGGCATGTACGCCTTCGCGATCTGGGACCGCCGGACGAGGAAGCTCTTTATCGCGCGCGACCGGCTGGGAATCAAGCCCCTCTACTTACCGCTTCGACGGCGCGACGCTGCTTTTTGCATCGGAGATAAAGGCGATCCTCGCCTATCCGGGCGTGACGCCAGAATTCGATCGAACGATGCTCGCGGAGTATCTCGCCTTCGGATACATCCCGGAGCCGCAAACCATGTATGCCGGGATCTCGAAACTTCTGCCCGGTCATACGCTCGAAATAAGCGAAGATGGCCAGCCGGAAATCTCGTCCTATTGGGACCTGAGCGTTGCGGCAGACGACGGCAGCCGCCCGCGGCAATACTACGTCGATCGCTACCGCGCTTTGCTCGAGGAGTGCGTTTCCAGCCACCTGATGAGCGACGTCCCGCTGGGCGTGTTCCTGAGCGGAGGATTGGATTCGAGCGCCGTGGCCGCGCTAACCACGAAGATCCGCAAAGAACCCATCGAAACCTTCGCGGTCGGCTATGGTGAAGAGGCGTTCAGTGAGTTGCCGTTTGCCCGCGCGGTCGCGGAGCACATCGGTTCCAAGCACCACGAGGTGCGCCTCAGCCGCGACGAATTTTTCCAAGCTCTGCCGCGAATGATCTGGCATGAGGACGAGCCCGTAGTCTGGCCGTCGAGCGTTGCGCTTTATTTTGTAGCGCGGCTGGCGCGCGAACGTGTGACCGTGGTTCTGACCGGGGAGGGAAGCGACGAAACGCTGGCCGGATACACACGGTATGCATGGACGCTCACGAATTCCCGGATGGACTCGGTCTACCGATCCGTGTTACCGGGTTTTGCCCGCAACATGATTCGCGGGTTCATTCAATCGGCCCCGCTTTCCGGATCGCTGTATCGCAAGCTGGAGCACACATTTCTGGTGCGTGACGGTGCCTCGTGGCCCTCGTTCTACTTCGACAATTTCTATTCCGCGTTCTCGGCTGCCGATCAAGAGGCGCTGCTTACGCCCGAGACCAAGCAGTCCATCTCGGACGCTTACGCGGGCTCGATGAAGTATTGGAACGACTCCTCGGGAGACTTGCTCCATCGGATGCTCTATACCGATATCAAGACCTACCTCGTTGAGCTGTTGATGAAGCAGGACCAGATGAGCATGGCCGCCTCCATCGAAAGCCGGGTTCCATTCCTTGATCACGTGCTGGTGGAATTCACCGCCAGCATCCCGGCAAAATACGACATTCAAGGTCTCGCGGGAAAGTTCATCCTGAAATCCGCGGTCGAGGACTTGCTGCCTCCCGACATCATCTATCGGCAAAAAATGGGCTTCCCCACGCCCTGGGCGTATTGGCTGGCGGGCCCACAATTGGATCAGTTGGAAAAATTGCTTCTTGAATCGCGAACCAGCGATCGCGGATACTTCCGCCCCGGCGTGGTGAAGAATCTGTTCGCCGAGCACCGCGCGGGAAAACGGGACCACGGCAACCGCATCTGGCGCCTCCTGAACCTTGAGCTCTGGCAACGAGTTTGCTTGGAAGGCGAGCCAGTGGAAGAGGGCGCTCAGCCGCAAGGCGCCGCAGCCGCACGATGAGGATCTCCGACACCGTCGTATACCGAATTTCACTCGCTCAACCCATCGATGCTTAGAACCATCAAGCTTGGGGTCCTTCGGTCATTGAAGGCGTTCGGCATGTTTGACGTCGTGGCCGACAGCCGCTGGCGCCAGAAGCGTCTCTTGATCCTTTGCTATCACGGTACTTCTCTGGAAGACGAACATCTGTGGCGCCCGGCGCTTTATCTCGAGCCTCGCCTCCTCGAGCAAAGGCTGGAAACGCTGAAGCAGGGCCACTACGCGGTCTTATCTCTGGCGGAAGCGCTCCAGCGGCTATGGGCCGGATCACTTCCGCGGCGCGCCGTCTGCATTACATTCGACGACGGAACCTATGATTTCTACAAACAAGCCTACCCCCTGCTGACGCGCTATCAATTTCCGGCGACGGTTTACCAGACGACGTACTACATGGATTTCGAGCGCCCGATCTTTACGTTGATCTGCTCCTACATGCTTTGGAAGCGGCGCGGCGTTGTCATCACCGATGGCACCGAACTCGGACTGAATGTTCCACTCGACCTTCGCACCGAAGCCGGCCGCCACAAAGTCGTTCGTGGACTGCTGGACATTGCTGAGCGCGAGGATTGGAGCGGCCAGAAAAAGGATGAAATGGCGGCCCGGTTGGCGCGGTTCCTCAAGATCGACTATGAGGCTTTGCGCGAGAAACAGATTCTACGCATTATGAATCGCGCACAGGTCGAAGAGATTGCTGCCAACGGGATTGATGTTCAGCTGCATACGCATCGCCATCGGACTCCGGAAGACGAGCAGCTTTTCCGCCGGGAGATTCAAGACAATCGCCGCGAACTGGAGTCGGTACGAGTTCGGAATCCAGTACATTTCTGCTACCCCGCGGGCGTGTATCGCGAGCAGTTCTACCGCTGGCTTGCCGCAGAGCAGGTCGTCTCGGCTACCACCTGTGACAACGGGCTCGCTTCTACGAATAGCGAGCCTATGCTGATTCCGCGCTACATCGACAATCAGTTGCGCACGGCGATCGATTTCGAGAGCTGGTTGTCGGGGATGGGAGATTTGCTGGCTTTCCGGCGTGCCGCCACCCAGAAATACGTGCCAGTCGAGACCTAAGCGAAAGGGAAGGGAATTATCTTTCCTGAGGCGATGTCGTTGAACGAAGGTGCGGCTCTAGCATGGCCAGCAGCGGCTCGCGTAGGTTGGGGCCCGCTGCGATCAGACCAGGGAGCAACGAATCTCGTCTATTACCTCGGAAAGGTGCATTCTCAGTCGTCACGACGAATCCGCCGGAACTGAGGACCAGCGCTACGCCGGCAGCGACGTCCCATTCATTCTTGGGTGTCAGCGTGAACGTGATGTCGGCCAACCCGGCCGAGACCAGTGCCAATTTATAAGCGACCGAGCCCATTGCGCGGATCCGAAGTCCGCCGGCTTCGAACGGCTTCCATTCCCCCCGCTTGATCTCGCTGCGGCTGGCCAGGGTCAGAGCATCCTGAAGGGTCGCAAGCTGGCTGATGCTGGCGCATTTGCCGTTATACGTTACGCCGGCATCCACTGCTCCGAGAAAAGTTTCGTTGGTTGCCGGATTGTGAATCCCCCCGGCCACCGGCTGCCCGTTTTCAACGAAGCCGATCGAAGCACAAAATTCCGGGATGCCTTTCACGAACTCGCGCGTTCCATCGAGAGGATCCACGATCCAGACTCTCTTCTTATCGAGTCGGCTCAGATCGTCGACGCTTTCTTCTGACAGCCATCCCTCTTCGTCCCGCAAAAGTGCCTTGCGCAGGACCGTATCGATGGCGCGATCCGCCTCGGTGACCGGATCGTGCCCGGCCTTGAACTCGGCGTCAATCTCCCCGGGCGTGAAACGGGCAAACACTTCGTGGGTCGCACTCAATGCAGCTTCGATTCTTGCCAGAATGTCGGAGTAAGCAGAAGTCATGGGTTTCTATCGCGTGCCCTCGTCACGCCCAAATCATGCGTGCACCGGTGATCAGAAGAATGAAACAGAGAATGCGCCGCAGCCACAACACGGGCACGCGCGTGCTGAGATAGGAACCCACCAGTCCGCCGGGAATGGAACCGATCAACAAGGCCGCCACCAGGTCGGGTTCGACGTTCCCCAGCCGAAAATGCAAGAACCCGGTTACCCCAGTGAGCACCACGGCATGCACAATGTCGGTCCCGACATTCACTTTGGGCGGGTAACTATAAAACAGCAGCAGCATCATCATAATGATGCTGCCCGAACCCACCGACGTCATGCCAACCAGGAAACCAGAACCCAGGCCGATCACGGTCATACCCGCGAAGGTCTTCAGCGTGGGCGAGCGGTTCACCATCCGCTCCTCAATGCGGGTTTGAAACATGAGCAATATCGGGATAAACACCAGCAGAATCCCGATCGCGAGCTTGATGAGATCGTTTACGCCGTTTCCGTAGACGTGCCGCAGGTGAGTCAGGTAGGCGACCCCGGCGGCGGAACCGGGTACACTCCCTACAGCAAGCGCGAGCACAACCTTCCGCCGCACCGTGCCTTTCTTGAGGTGCACAATGCTGGCCGGAATTTTGGTGAAGAAGTTAAATACAGCGTCCGACCCGACGGCCACAATCGCGGGCACCCGAAGGCCAAAAATCAGGATGGGCAGCAGCAACACACCGCCTCCCAATCCAGTCAGGCCGATCAACGTGCCCACGAAAAACCCAACTAAGATTTTGGCCGCGAGTAATTCCATTTCTACTTCCCGCTATCCGCTCGACTCCATTTTTCTTAATTCGAGGCCGCGCTCGCCCCGATGAATCCCTGCTGCTCCAGGTGCAGGATGATTTCCTGGGCGGCTTCTTCGGGAGAAAGTTCCGCAGTATTGATCACCACTTCTGCTTTTGTTGGTGCTTCATACGGATCCGAGATTCCCGTGAACTCCTTCACGATCCCAGCGCGAGCCTTGGCGTACAGCCCCTTTCGGTCGCGTTGCTCGCAGGTTTCCAGCGGCGTCGCTACGTGGACCAGCACAAAGCCTCCAACCGGTTCGATCATCTCGCGCACCTGTTTGCGCACCGCCTCGTAGGGTGCAATGGGCGCGCAGATCGCGATTCCGCCGTTCTTGGTGATCTCGGAGGCTACGTAGCCAATGCGGCGGATGTTGATGTCGCGATGCTCCTTGGAAAAGCCAAGCTCCGACGACAGATGCTTGCGCACCAGATCGCCGTCGAGGATGGTGATTGGCCGCCCTCCCATCTCGAGGAACTTGGTCAGCAGCACGTTGGCGATGGTGGATTTTCCGGAACCAGAAAGTCCGGTAAAGAAAATTGTCACGCCCTGTTTGTGCCGGGGTGGATAGCTGCGGCGCAATTCCTGAACGACTTCGGGATAGGTAAACCAGTTCGGAATATCGCGTCCTTCGTTCAGGCGATGGCGCAACTCTGTGCCCGAAATGTTCAGCACGCGCGAGCCGTTGGGGACCTCGTTGTCGGGAACGTACTTGTCCTGATCCTCGAGGTACACCATCATGTTGAAAGGCACCATCGTGACGCCGATGTCGGACTCGTGCTTCTTGAACAACTGTTGGGCGTCATAAGGTCCGTAGAAAGGCTTCCCGTCGGTATCATTGCCCGGGCCGGCGTGGTCGCGGCCGACGACGAAGTGGGTGCAGCCGTGATTCTTGCGGATAATTCCGTGCCAGATGGCTTCTCGCGGACCGCCCATCCGCATGGCGAGCGGCAGCAGCGAGAGCTTCACCGTTCCGTGAGGATACTTCGGCAGCAGCAGTTCATAGCAACGAACCCGCGTGAAGTAGTCGACGTCGCCGGGCTTCGTCATTCCCACCGACGGATGAATCAGCAGGTTTGCTTCGACTTGCCGTGCCGCCCGGAACGTGAGCTCCTGATGGGCACGGTGCATGGGATTGCGCGTCTGAAACGCCACCGCGCGACGCCAGCCCAGGCGTGAGAATTCAGCCCGCAATTCCCCAGGCGTCAACCGCAGGGAACGAAAATCGTAGTGGGAAGGAAGCTGCAGTCCTTCGATCGCGCCACCCACGTACCACGGATTCGCCTTGTTGAGGACGTAATCGACTCCTGGATGCGCCTTGCTGGTCGTTCCGAACACACTCTTCGCCTCATCGGAACGGTTCGGCTGCCAGACGTCTTCGACGTGCAGCACTGCCAGCATCACGCCTTCGGGATCGCGCAACGCGATCTTGCTGCTGCCCGGCTTCAAGCCCTTAGCGAATTCCTCGCTCACATCGAGCGTGATCGGCATGGGCCAGAGGACTCCGCTACTCAGGCGCATGTTGTGGCAAACGCCTTCGTAGTCGGCGCGGTTCATGAATCCGCGTAACGGGGAGAAGCCGCCGCTGAGGAGCAGTTCGACATCGCACACTTGTCGCGCTGTCAGATCCCACGACGGATATTCCTTGGAGTGAGCTTTCAGTTCCGCTGCTTGACTGGGGGAGACGATGGGATTGATCAACTCTCCGCCGTGCGGGGGGATAAGATTGCTGCTCGAAGTCAAATCCGTGAACCTCCTGGGTTCAGTATCAGAATTGGTTCATTTCCTGCCGGCTTGAAAAGTCCGGCAAAAACATGGCTCTTCCGGGGAAGATTCGGAACGCCGCCGCGACCGGATTTGGGTTCGTGGAAACGCCCCAACCCCGCCTTCACGCCGGGCCGACCGCTGGTTATAACTTGTTTTAATTCAGCTACTTGCAAGTTCATTGAAGGGGCTACGCGAAGTGCCGGCGATAAAGCTCCACCGACCCCGGCTTATATAGTTTTCATCCAAAATACTTCCCGATGACCTATTGTTACATATTGATCTTGCGACGAACGCGGCTGATTCGAAAAGGTTACGATGGTTTTCGCCGATCGCAGCCCGGTGCCTCGGGGCGTCGTTTAGACTCAGGGTTGGGCGCGCGCTTCTGGCAAGATCAGTCGGCGGACTTTCACAAAGGATAATCTACGCGCGGATTTTTCCGCCCTGGATAGGATGGCCAAGACCTTATTGAAACGCGCACTGATGGCCAGCGGAGTGTTCCGCTGGTCTGCGCGTTTGCGCAGCAGAGCAGCCGCCATTTTGATGTATCACTCGGTGCTGGAAGACCCGGCGTCGGTTGCCAACTCGCTGGGCGGGATGATTCATCGCCGCGATATCTTTGCCGGGCAGATGGAGCTTCTGGCCCGCCAATTTCATCCCGTCAGCCTCGACCAGGTGGCGCGCTTTGTCCGCGGCGAGGGCGACCTGCCCGAACGCGCCGTGGTCGTCACCTTCGACGACGGCTACACCGACAATTGCGAGGTGGCTCTGCCGATCCTCGATCGGACGGGCGTGCTCGCGACGTTCTACGTGACGGTGGATTGTGTAGAGAACCGGCGTCTACCGTGGCCTAGTCGATTGCGCTATGCGTTCTATACGACATCCGTGCCGACCTGGACCGACGAGAACGGCAAGTCCTGGAGCCTGGACGGCGCGGAAAATCGCAATGCGGCCTACCTCTCCGCCTGCGATCGGGTCGCGCAGACTTCTGGCGCTATTCTGGAAAAGATTGTGAGCGATATAGAAGCCAAGCTGGAGGCACGGCTCCCGGAAAATTCCGGCAACCTCATCATGACCTGGGAGCAAATACGCACACTCTTGCAGCACGGCCATATCGTGGGCTCACACACGATGACCCATCCAAACATGGCCTACCTGGGACGAGAAGACGTTTCCCGCGAGCTGGTGGATTCGAAACGATGCATGGAAACCAGGATGAAGACGAAGATCCAACACTTCTCCTATCCGTGCCCGGCTCTGTCTCCCAATTGGAATGAGCAGACGCTGCAGGAAACGCAGCAAGCTGGCTATGCCACCGCCGTGACTACGAGCCGAGGGCTCGCGCACCGAAACGACAATCCGTTAGCGTTGAAACGGGTGCTTCCCACAAAAAGCGTGGATGGTCTGCGCTGGAATCTTGAAACCGCGTTCGCTGGAAGAGTGGTCTAACGCCTGGCGCGGCGTCAGTGGAATGGAGCGATCCTGAATTGGCAAGAATACTGATTCTGGACGGCCATAACTCGGCGGCGTTGGCTTTCACGCGTTCTGCGGGCCGCGCTGGACATTGGGTCGCCGTAGGCGCCAATCGCGGCCTGTTCGCCCCCGCCAAGCTTTCGCGGTACTGCCAACTCAGTTTCGAGTATCCCGTTTCAACCGACCATGCCTCGGAGTTCGTAGATTCCGTTCTCGCCTTTGCCCGCGCCCAGGCAATCGATCTGGTTATTCCGATTGCCGATTGGACCCTGCAGCCGCTGTCCGAGCAGCGTTCCCGCTTCGACGGAGTCTGCCGCCTCGGACTGCCTCCGCATGACGCGGTCCTCGCAGCAGCGGATAAGTACCGAACTATCGAACTGGCGCAAACACTGGGTATCGCGACACCGAGGACGTGGCTCCTGCGAGCGCCTGCAGATTTGAACACGCTGCCGACCACGAATTTTCCCTTGGTCATCAAGGACCGTTTCTCGGTGCGTTGGATCGGCGACAAGGCTGTGCTGGGCACCGTCGGCTACGCTTTCTCGCTCGAGGAACTGGAGCGCATTGTCAAGCAGCGCCTCGAAATTGTTGGCGATGTGCTCGTGCAGGAATTTGTTTTCGGGCCCGGGATTGGGTTTTCGTTCCTGGTCACCGCCGATGACACGTTTCTGCCGTTCGCCTGGGAGCGCATTCGCGAAGTCGATCCCAGGGGCTCCGCCAGCAGTTGCCGCAAGTCGATCCCGCTGGATGAGAACCTGGCGGCACTGAGCCGCCAGCTTGTCCGCGACATCGGCTTTCAGGGAATTGCCATGGTCGAATACAAGCGCGTGCCACAAGGCCCGCCCATGCTCATGGAAATCAACGGGAGACCCTGGGGTTCGATTGCTCTGCCCATCGCCAGCGGCATCGACTACCCACGCTACGTCATCGACTGGTGGCTCAATGGAAGTTTGCCGCCCCACAATGTTTCCTACCACCAGAACATCGTCTGCCGTAGGCTCGTGGGCGAGTTGACACACCTGAGCAACGTGCGAAAAGGGAGGCCGGCTGAATGGCCGGCGGAATATCCCGCATTTTGGAGCACACTCGCGAAGGTAGCGGTGCCCTGGTATCCGGGCATGTACTATGACGATTTATGGCTTTCTGACCCGCGTCCCGCCGTGGAGCACATCCGGCACTGGTTTCGCGTCCGTCGCAAACCTTAAACTGCGGTTTTCGGATTCGTTACGGCGTGACCTGGCTGATGGACTCCGATAAATCGTGACCAGCGGCCGGCGTTGCTCCACTTACCAGTTCATAGCCCAATTTCTGCATCAAACTTCCCCACGCCGATTCGATGCAAGCCACCGATTCTGGCGAAAGCGTGGTCTTCCACCCGCCCGCAGTTGCGGTTCGGACGAAAGGCTTGTCCTGACGCGTGCTCTTGGTGAGCACCCAATCCTTGGCTTCCGACTTCTCGAGACTGCGCATGCGCTCCGGAGAGCTCAGATCTACTGCTCTCTGCAACATCTCCGGACTGCTGTCGATTTTGCGAAACGAACAGGCTTCAAGGAACTGGGCGACGCGCTTCAGTTCCTGAACCGGGTTGGTTTTCATGCTTTCGTAACGTAGAAGAAGGAACGTCGGCTGGTTCTGTCGCAGCGCGAGCCAACTGAACACGTTGTCCGCCCAGGAACCCCATTTCCGATCAAACTCGGCAGCGATGAAGCGCGGGATGAACGCCTCCATCGGATAGTCGTCGGGAATATTTCCCGCCTTTACGTTGTGGTGGTAGAAGGAAACGGCAACATCTCTGGGATCGCGGACGATGTAGATGACCCTGGGATATTGCGGCTGAAACGATTCGTGACTCTTCAGGATGCGCGGGCGCGGCAACCTGCGCATGCGATGGTCGGAGTTGAAGTAAATTTCAGGAATTCTCGATTCGACGTTGGCAAAAGTGACCGGCTCGTCCTGGTAGATCAGATTGCCGATCAGAAAGCGCGTCCAGGTATTGCCCGATCGGGGATAGGAAGTCAGGAACACGTCGTCAGGGAACACAGTCAGGTTGCGGCCAGCGAGTTGCTTCCCGGCCAGCACACGTCCAGCCTGGCTCAAGGCCCGCATTCCCCGTCGCATCGTGTCTGTCCAGTTTCGTTTCATGCCGTGAGCCTCTAAAGCGAACGCCCACTCCTAAATATTTTTCGTGGCTGATGTCGAATTCGAACTCAGGGCCACCAGCCTGGCGGTCAGATTCTGAATGCAAACTTGTATCAGCGCATAACACTGCCGCGTCGCCTCTACATCGCCGGAATACGGATCGGAAATTTCGCGATTACGCGCTGCGCCGTTCGCGTAAGCACTCAGCATAAAAATCTTGTCGCGCGCTTCCGGATACAACGCTAGCAACTCCGCCTTGTTTTGCAAATCCATCGCGAAAATTACATCCGATTGCGAAACCAATTCCTCGGTGAGTTCTTGAGACTGGTGATTCTTGAGCGAAAACCCGATCTCGGTGGACGCTTCGAGAGCCCAAGGGTGAGCCTGGCTCCCGGGTATGGCATGCAGTCCGGCAGAGGTGGCTCGGATGCGGGCAAGGCCGACTTTTTCGGTTGCCTGGCGAAACATCAATTCCGCCATTGGACTGCGCATGATGTTGCCATAGCATACGAACAGGAACGACTGTGCTGTGGGGGGAATGTCGTTCGAATTCTGAGAGCGGATCCCCAGGCTGTCGAGCAATCGCAGCCGCGCATAGATCGGGCCAGCGCCCGGACCGAGCCGCAAAACGATCTGGCGTTCCCGGATGAGCGAGTCGGGCACGACTTTCCGCAGAACCTGTTTGAGCGGCTTGGACTGTTCCTGGGTCATGAAAACCAGTTCATGAAAAGCAGAATCGACGCAACGCGTCCGGCTATGGCTCCTCCTGATAGGTCTCGATAAGCGAGACGGCAACCTCGTCCATTTCAGATTGCGTAAGTTCGCCCACTTGCCAGACACGCTTGGTCCAGAGTGCCCAAAGCAGGCCGAGGGCGTATGGCACGAACGCGATGCTGATCTGCATCCCCACCTCGAGATACGTGCGCGCGAAAAACCAGCGCCGCATCAGCAGCAGCATTAGAACCAGTGGCGAAACCATCAGCAACGGGAGCGAATAAGCTTCGCGAACGAAGGTCATGACCCGTACTCCCAACAGGCGGCACAGATGACGCGGCATAAAGAACAGCGAGGTACACAACAAGGGAATCGCCGTGCCGAGCGCGTCGCCTACGATTCCCATCGGCCGAATCAAGGCGATACTCAGAATCAGGTTCGCAATGCTTTCCATCAGCGTAACCCATGCCAGCGCCTGATGCTTGGCCATTCCGTACAAGATGCGCACTGATGCTGCCTGGGCTAGAGCAAATGTCATCGGTACGACCAGAACCAATAACACCGGGTAGCTTGCCGCGATATATCTGGTTCCAACCCAGGCCGCGATGACCGATTTGCCCAGAATGATGAGCGTCGCCGCAATCGGAAGAATGATGAATGCACACGCACGATTGCCCGCTACGAGAATCGTGCGCAGCCGGTCGGTTTTGCCGGTGGCGTGCGACTGTCCCGACATCGGCACAAAAATCTGCGCCAGGCTGCTGACCACCTCCGCGGCATAGTCGAGCAAACGATCTCCGATCGAAAAATACGTGATCGCTGTGACCGAAAGAAACGTTCCGATCACGATCTCGTCCGTCTTGAAGCGCAGCTTGTAGGCGATCATCAGGATGAAGCTGACCGCGCTGTAGTTGGCAATTTCGCGCAATGACCCCAGGTCGACATATCTCCAGCCAAAACGTATCGGCAGCACCTGCACGACGATGGCCGCGCGCACCAGCGAACTCAGGATGGGCAACGCCACCGTGATGAAAGCAACAGTCAGCAATCCCCGGCCGTGCGTCAATGCGAGAACGATCAGGGCCGCCCGCAGCAAAGTCGACACCACGATTTGTGAGATTGACAAAATAGAAACGTTGCAGCCCTTCGAGAATGCCTCCGAACACTCCGGTGGGGAAGCCAAGCGCCACCGCCGCTCCGACCATGAGAAACAGCCAGCGGGCGGTGACCAGAAACTCCGGCGGGATACGAAACAGCCGGTCGATGAACAGACTGCAAAGCAGCGTGACCGCCATGGCCACTGCGCCGATCCCGCTATAGGTCGCAAGGCTTGTATTGATGAGCTTGGCCAGCCCCTCCTGATCGCCAGTCGCGGTGTAGGTCGAAACGTATCGAATCACCGACGAGCGGATGCCCAGGTCAAACAGACCGTAATACCCGGTTACAGAGAAGATCAGAACCCAGATCCCGAAGGCGGTGTCGCCCAGCCGGTGCAGGATGAAGGGCGACAGAAAAATGCCCACGACGATGTTGACTCCGAGACTGAACCAGCTGGAGCCAACGTTTTTGAAGATTTCAAGCTTGCGCATGGCCAGGAGATTCAGCGCACCGCCTGAGGCACGTTGACGGTGACCAGTTCATAGCCGAGGGTGGTCATCAAATCTCCCCAGGCATTCTCGATCTGGCGCACGCAGGATTCCGGCAGGGACGTCCGCCATCCCCCCGATTTGGCAACCCGCACGAAGGGAATGTCCTTGCGGCGGTTCTTCGTGGCGACCCACTTGTCCGCCTCTTGCTTCTCAAGTTCACGCATGCGGTCAGCGGAGCTTCGCTCGATTGCAGCCTGCAGACGGGCGCCATCCGCATTGATGTTCAGGAACTGCGCGATGCGCGCCAGTTCGCGCTGGGTATCCTTCATCATGTCTTCATAGCGCAGCAGCAAAAATTCCTTGCGCTTGCCGCGGGTGTAGAACCAGCTGGCGACGTTCTCACCCCAGGTGCCCCACCCGATCGAAATCAGCTTTCCATTCACGAAGTCATCCACATAACGCTCGAGCGGATAACCGTCTTCAATTTGCCGGTATTTCCTGCCGAAATCGTAGTACGAGAGCGCCACATCGCGGGGATCGCGAACGATGTAAATCACTTTCGGATACCGGTGATCGAAATATTCATGCGTCTTGATGATGCGGGGCCGCGGCGTCGCCTTGAGGGCGCGGTTGGATTGCGATGAAGTATCGGGAATCAATTTCTCGATGTTTAGAAAGCCCACGTCCTTGCCGGGATAAACCAGGTTGGCGATGAGAAAGCGCGTCCAGGTGTTGCCGGACCGCGGATACGAGACGATAAAAGTATCATCCGGATAAACAGCGAAGTTTCGCTCTGCGAGGTCGGTGCCGAGAATGTATTTGACGACAACTTTTATTCCGTAAATCATCGGACGAAAAACCCCGCAATACGAAATGGAAATCTCATCTCTGACACGAAATCTATCCACGGCAGGCGCAACATCGACGCGCCGCCGGCTGTGGGACCTTTCATAGAGCCGCCGGCCGATCGGCTGGGATGTTGAATCCGGGGATGCTGCCGCCGCTGATTCCCGCTCTGGCTAACGAACGGGCGCGCCGCGCCCGCTTCCGCCGCTCCACCCCCCGGAGGTGCGAGCGATATGCAGTCTGCAGGATCCTGGGGAACGAACGAATCCCAAGCTCGGCGGCACGCAGCTTCCAGCTTCGAGCGGAAGCACGCGCCAGCTCCAAACACTCGAGCGACTTGGCAAAACTCCCCTCGAGAAGGTGTTGTTTTGCCCGCTCAAACTGCATCGCGGTAGAGATCGTTCTGATTTTCTCGCGCACAATCGCCTGTTGTTTCAGGCTCAGCGCCTTCGTGGCGGCTGTTTTCTCGTAGACCTGAATGAGAGCCTGCTTCATCAGATCGCCGCTGGCTGCCAGACCGTTGGCTAGGCGATGCCCGATCTGGATTTCTCTCGAGAATGTCACGCGAACGCCCGAGTAAGCCATTCGCAACCACAGGTCGAAGTCCTCGCACCGTCGCATTTGCTCATCGAACAGGCCGGCCTCCAGGATCGCCCGACGCAACGCCACTGCGGAAGACGTATTCACGGTTGCCCGTTCCTCGAGAAGTGCGTCGAAGTTGACCGGCAGGGATTGCGGCGTGTTGTCGAATGCGACGCCCACGGCACGCCCGTCCTCGATGTGCACAGCATTCGAATAAACCAGACCCAGACTGGAATCGGCTTCGAGCATCGCAACCTGTCGTTCCAGATGCCGCGGAAGCCAAACATCGTCGCTGTCGAGAAAGGCAATATAGGATCCGCGCGCATCTTTGATGGCCACATTGCGGGCGCCGCTGGGACCGCGATTCTCCTGTCTGATATAGCGAATTCGAGAGCGATAAGGTGCGAGCGTGCTCTCCAGCGCAGCCGTGTCCGGCGATCCATCGTTCACGACGATCACTTCGAAGTTTGTGAACGTCTGGGCAAACACAGTATCCAGCGTCGGCCCAATATAAGCCGCGGCGTTGTAGGCCGGAATCACGACGCTGATCAATGGGTCATTGGCCGACATCTTGTATTAAGACCTGCACGAATCGCGATCCACCGACGCCTGCTCGAAAGGTCCCTGAACGCCCGCTTGCGAGGCTCGATTAGGCGGCCACAATTTGAATAGTACGTTAGGTTCCTGGAAATCCAGGCGCGTTTCCGCCTGCTCGCAAGTGTAAGTTGGGTACCTTCGTCACCGCAAAGCAGCCGATCTGAGTCGCTTGCTGAAGCGTGTGTCCTCAAAAATCTACGGACCGCGACGCTCACAAAAATAGGGAACTGCAACCTCGAGTCATATTGGTAGGTTTTCCTACGAAACCGTCGTCAAATCGGGCGTCCAGTGCGCCGTTCGCGAGATGTCAACGGTGTAATTGGTTCCACCCCGGTATGTATTGTAAGCACTTTTGTCCTAAGGCTTTTCCCTTACAATGTTCGCTATCTCAAGAATTGGGACTACAGGCAATACTGGAGCAGAAAAAGGTTTTCGTCATATCGCACCGGTGCACGGTACTGAGAGGCTTTTTCCGCTCAGCTCATTGGTCGTGGTCTCCACCATGTCGCTCGAAAGTAAGCGTTTTGTATTCATCGAGTTGGGGATGTTTCGTCAGCCCGTCGGAGCTGACATTCTTCGGCGAACTGAGAAACTCAGCTGCGTTTTTTCTTTGTCTCCGTGCGCACATTCAGCCAAAAAAACCGTAATCCATAAATCACAACCCCGCTACGCAAGAAGTTGGCACAGTGTGTGCTATGGAATTCGGTAAGAAGACTCACTTCAATCAACTCCAGTGAACGGCCTGGTCGTCCTGTCGCCCGTTGAACAGGCGCCCGACGTTACAGTTCGCTCACGTCACAAGCACATTTGAGGGGGACACTCAATGAGCGAAAGGCCCGTCCGCCTGGGGCAGCGCGAACAGCAAATCGTGGAGCTGCTTCTACAAGGCTGCGATAACGATGAAATCGCTCGGCAACTTAAGATGGCTCGTCGAACGGTGAAGGCACATTTCAACCGGCTATTCCTGCGTTTTGGCATTACCAGCGGCATCAAGCGAGTCAAACTCGCAACACTCTTGTACCGGAGGCAACTATGTTTGGAGAAGAACGTTACGGAAAGCGCATCCCCAGCGAACGAGAGAGCAGAGTTATTGAGCTTGTTGCCCAGGGACTCAAGAACAAAGAAGTCGCTGACGAAATCGGAACCACCGAACACGTCGTTAAGAACTACCTACGAGTCATCTATGACAAACTTGGACTCTGGAACCGAGTCGAACTCGCCCTCTGGTACGAGGCCAGAAAATTCGAGCAAATCGCCCGAGCTTGAGGAACCCGAAACCTGGGAACACAGAATCCTGGGTCTCAGCGAGTTTTCCCCGACCGGCCCACACCGCTAGAGGGCATCAGGGACAGCCGGACCTTACCAGATTTCTCAACTTCTCAGTGGCCTGGGGCACATGCTTCCGGGCCGCTGCCGTCAGCAGCAGGCGAGCCTGATCGCAGCTCTTCGGCACACCGTCTCCCATCAGATACAGATCTGAAAGCAGCAGCGTCGCCGTTCCGTTCTCTTTCGCCACCGCCCGCCAGAGCAATCGCGCGGCGGCCGTGCTGTCATGCGCTCCGTTCTTGCCGTTCAGAAAGGTTTCCGCTTCTGCAAGCTCGGCCGAGCCATTGCCGACGGAACTGGAAGTGTCTGGTTGATCCGGTGCCAAAGCCTCACGAGGCGTCGCCGTGGGCGTATCAACGGCAGGGGCCGATCCGCCTGCAGTCGGAGCCGCGGAATTTGCCACGGGAGTCGATTTCTCCGCCGGGGTAGACGAAGGGTGCTGTTTCGCGAGTGAATCTTTCTCGCTATTTGCCACGACGGGCGCTGCCGGCGGCGTAGATGGCTGCGTTGCCGCTGCCTGAGTGGGCGCGGTCGGTGCAACATTTGCTGCCGCTGGGGCCTTCGGTGTGATCGGCGTTTCAGGTCGTGGCTTGAACTGCGCGTAGAAAAGAATTCCGACGGCAAGCGCCGCCACTAAAGCGGGCGCGTATCTCCTTGCGCCCCGCGATACCGAAAACCGATCGTCCGCTTTTTCCCGAAGCCACGAAACCTCCGACCTGGTATCCATGGGGTAGATCGATGTCGCTGGCTGCAGGCTGGGTAGTTCCGAACCAGAAAACGCCCCTGACAAGCTTGGCTGCGAGAATTCTCTTTCATAGGCAACACCGAGGCGTTCCGACGCTCCAGGTCCAGCTGCGACCTGAAGCCGGGCACCGCACATTCCACAGAAACGCTGCTCGGGGGCACAAATACCGCCGCACTCCGCGCAGGAAAGTCGTGTTTCAGCGGCCTCGAATCTCCGAAACGCATTGGGCGGAGCCGGGTCGGCATCGGCTTCCCTGCCGTCCGAAGGTGTCTCGGCCTGCAGTTCGCGAAGCAACTCAACCACCGCTTCTTCGCGCTTTTCCGGGGGGGTGGTGAAATAGACCTCGGCCCAACGCCCCAGATTTCGCCCCAACGTCGGATTAATTAGTGGATTCAGTTCCGGGTTCGGCAGGTCAGTTACCGGAACCTGGATTTTTTCGTGCGAATGAGCCACAGAGCCTCTCCCGAAGTGGTCTTTCTCCAAGCGGCCTTCGACACAATTGCACTCCCGAGCCGCCGAGTTGTCAAATTTCTAGTTGAGGAAAACTCTGTAGATACTAGAGGGAATTCACCCGGTGATGGTCAGTCGCACACCTTGCGCGACGCCGGTTCGAACTGGTCCAGTTGGGCGTCATGTTGGCTGGCAATCCGGCCTTGGGGAGTCTTTCCATACAGATCTGCGCCTGGACAGTAATACAGGGCGGTGTGCACATCAATCCAGACCGGAATGTTCGGGTTTCCGCTGTAAGAAGGCGCTGGCGGCGGCTCGGCTAGCCCCATGTTGACCAGCATTTGGTCGAAGAACGACAGCTTCGGCTGCGCCGGCGCCTTGCGTTTGGCCTTCGCAGGTGCAGCCGCCGCCGAGGTGGCCGGGCTTCCTGAATCGGCCGCTGTAGTTGATTTGTTCGAAGACGCCGCCCACAAAATCGTGATCAGAAAAAGTACGAAGGCACCGACCAGCGCAAGATCACCCCGATGCTCGCGGATGAATGGAGCGTGCTTTTGCAAAAACCCGCGCAATTGCATTGCCGGGGGCGAAACTGCGATCGAACGAAACCACACGCGACCTTCCGGAGCGTTCCTGGCGGAAGACGTCACCTCCTCTGTAGAGGTCGCAGCCACTGCTGGCACAGCATCCTCAGACGGCAGTTTCGGAGCGACCAGATTGCCGTCCTGGTCATGCTCGAGCAAGGAACCCGCGGGGTGCGACGGATCTCGTTCGGTCGAGTCCTGAGTGTTCGCGTCGCCCAATTGGTGGAAAAGTGGGTCTTTCTCCTCCGGCGCAGACGTCGCATGGGAAGCCGATTCCGCTGCCTGTCGCAAATTCCACAGCGTCGCCCACTTGCTCTGCAGATCGTTGCGCGAGATCGACGAACGCGACGTGCCACATGAAGCGCAGAAAACCTCGTCCTCCGCCAGTTCGTTTCCGCAGTTTTGACACTGAGTATCGACAGGCTTCGGTTCGGGAGGTTCTTGCGGAACCTTGCTCAAGCCCAGCACCGCGTCGGGACTGGCTGCCAGCCGAGCCAGTTGCGGTTTGATTTTTTCCAGAACCTCCAGCATCGACGCTCGCTCCGCTGCCAGACCCTTCCTCCACTCTTCTTCGGCTGTCCGCGTCAGGGTCTCGGTCACGAGTCCGGCCATGAGCTGGCAAGTTCTTACGTCCTGATCATGGAACGCGTCTTTCTTGGTGAAGACCAGTTCCAGAGCGCCGCCCGTTTTCCCGCTGTGAAGCACTGGCACGGCGATCATTGATCCGATCCCGAGCCGCTTGGTGATTTCCGGATTCACGCGGAAGTCGGTTGCCGCGTCAGGGCACCGCAGGATCACATCATGCAAAAAAGTCGAAGCCGACAACGTTGCTTCTGGCCGAAACTCCTGGCCCACTTGCGCCGCAAGAATTCCGCGTCCCGCCCGATAGGCAACCTTGTCTTCGTTCACCAACCCGACCGCGGCCCCTTGCGCGCCCGTGATCTTCACAATGCGTTCCACCACCAGGTTGGTCGTCCCCTCCAGGTCGAGATGATTTGCCTGGATTTCATGCTGGGTTTCCACGATCTGGGCGAGAATGCTGGTGTCGGAATCCGTGTCCGGATTCTCACGTTTGGGGTCCGGCGTGGCAGCTTGAACGGTCCGGTCGTGATGCTCCTGCAACACATAGGCGGCGGCCAGCAACTTCTGGAAAGTCGCTTCGTCAAGCACCGGCGGGCCGCTCTTGCTGAAGGATGCGCTCATCAGGTCCCAGGGTATCCCCCCAAAGTGTGCCGAAAAAGGGGCAATTCAGCAGCCATTGTAGTGCAATTCCTCCTCCAAACGTAATGCAGGGAGTTGCACAAAATGCGCCGCAGACACGTTGAGTCCGGCCCTTTCCGCAGCCCCGGCAAAACCTTCAAGCATGAATTAACTGTCCTGCCTTCAGATGCCTACACGATTAGTTGCGCTTTTCATCATGGCCTGAGGATCGAGAGGGCACGTGCCGAACCGGGGAACCGAGCCTGTGAAGTGTGCAGCCGCTTTCTCCCTTTCATGCACTCAACGAGGTACTCAAAGCGGTCTCCCAAATAGGCTGTCTCCACTGATTCCCCGTTTAAAGCCACTGCGAGGACAGGATCAATTCAACGCCAGTGGAGTGACGGGCGTCCTCCGCCCGTCGACGGTTTCCATTGTTTACTAGTTGGTTTTATGAGACCACTTCTCAGGAGCGCTCTCACAAATGGCCTGTCTAATTTGATTCCCCGTCTCAGGCCGCGCGAGGACATGATCAATTCGACGCCGGTGGAGTGACGGGCGTCCTCGCCCGTCGGCGGCTTCCATGTTTACTAAGTTGGTTGAGACCACTTCTCAGTGCTGCGCCACGGGCTCCAACTCCGGTTGCTCCTGGTGGCGGCTCAGGTAGAAGTGTACGGCTGGCGTAATGATCAGCGACAGGACCATCGAAACCAGAATGCCGCCAATCACCGCAATCGCCAGCGGCTGCAACATCTGCGATCCGGCGCCGATGGCGAAGGCCAGGGGCAGCATTCCCGCCATTGTGGCGAGCGCCGTCATCACGATGGGGCGCAAGCGCCGCCGGCTGGATTGCAGCATCGAATCCTCTGGCGTCATCCCAAGGCGGCGGAATTTCTGGTCGGCATCCAGCAGGAGAATCCCGTTCTTCGCTACGATGCCTACGACCATGATCATGCCCATGAAAGAAGAGACGTTGAAGGTCGTGTGCGTGATTACCAGGGCGATAAAAACGCCCGAGGTCGACAGCAACGCCGACGACAAAATCGCCAGCGGACCCGCGAAGTTTCCGAATTCAAAGAGCAGAACAATCAGCACCAGCAGGATCGCCAGGATAAATACCAGCACAAGATCATGAAAGGATTTCTGCTGCTCCTGATAGCGGCCGCCATATTCCACGCGGATGCTCCCAGGCACATGTAGCTGATTGATGGACTTCTGCACGGCGTCCATCGCACTGCCGAGATCGATTCCCTCGAGCCGAGCCGTGACTGCAACATTGCGTTGCAGATTATCGCGGCGGATCTCGTTCTGCCCGGGCAACTCGGTGACCGTAGCGAGAGCTCCCAGGGTGGCTGTCTTTCCCGTGCCGCTGGTAAGCAGCGTGTCACGCATGGCCTCGAGCGAAGCCCGGTTCCGCTCCGGAAAGCGCACGCGCAAGGTGTACGCCCGGTCGTTTGCGATCACAGGAGTCGGGGCCGGCTCGCCTTCGAGAATCGCCGCCGCGTCGGTGGCGACTTCCTCTGCGGTGAATCCGGCGCGAGCCGCGACTGTCGGTTCCACTTGGAACACAACCGCCGGCCCGCTGATCGTGTTATCGATTCCGTTTAACACATCGACCACACCGTGAATCTTCGAGATGCTGTCCGCGACCTTCGGCGCCCAATCCTCAAGCACCTTTGGATCCTGAGAGAACATCTTGATCTGGATAGGTTCGGGCGCGCTGGTGAGGTCGTCGATCATATCTTGAAGAACCTGCGTAAACTCGACATCGAGAGCCGGTTCCTTCTCTTTGATCTCGGCGCGAACGTCGGCAATGATTTCTTCAACGGCACGATCCCGCTTGCTCTTCAGCTTCACCGAAATGTCACCCGTATTGGCCTCGGTGACCGCCGCCAATCCCAACTGCATGCCCGTCCGCCGCGAGGTGCTTTCGACTTCTGGAGTCTCGCGCAGCATCTGCTCAACATGGCTGACAACACGGTCCGTCTCGGCAAGAGAACTGCCTGCCGGCATGATGTAGTCGAGGACGAATCCGCCCTCATCCATCTCCGGGAGAAGGTCCGAGCCAGAGAAGCGATAGCAAACATAAGAGACCGCGATAAGCACGACACTCAGGCCAACCAGCCAGATTGGACGAGCGACCGCCCGCCGCAGCCAATGTTCGTGAAACGCGACCACCTTCTGGAAGAAACCGCTCAGGTGCGCGTCCTCCGCCGCGAGCAGTCGCGAGATTGATTCCTCTTCTGGTTCCGCAGTCTCACTCTGCGTCCGGTCCTTGCGTCGGCCGATGAAGTACAGGCTGAGCGTCGGCGTCCATGTCAGAGCCAGCGCCAATGATGTCAACAGCGACACCGTCATGGTTACGGCCAGCGCCCGGAAAAACGTCCCCGTAACACCGGTGATCGAAATCAGCGGAAGAAATACCACCACCGGCGTGATGGTTGAGCCCAGCAGGGGTACGGTGATTTCCTGCAGCGCGCTTTGGATGGCCTGAACTCGGCTCTGTCCGGCATCGCGGTGCAACACAATGTTCTCAACCACCACGATCGCGTCATCGATCACCAGGCCGACGGCGGCGGCTAACCCACCCAGGGTCATCAGGTCGAAACTTTCGCCCATCACTTTTAGCGCGATGAACGTGACCAGCACCGTAACCGGAATCACCAGCCCAGCGACGATCGATGTGCCCCAGTCTCGCAGGAAGACAACGAGGATGATCGAGGCCAGAATCAAGCCGAGAAGAATCGCGTCCCGCACACTCTTGATCGATTCATTGACGATAATGGATTGATCATAGAACGGCCGCAGCTCGATCCCCGGCGGCAGTGACTTTTGAAGTTGATCGACCTCGGCGTGAACTTCGTCCGCCACTTGGACCGTATTGCTGTCGGGCTGGCGATTGATATTCAGCAGGATCGCCGGCTTGCCGTTAGCGCGAACAATGGTGTAGACGGGCTTTACGCCAGGCGTGATGCTTGCGATGTCCCCGACCCGCACCGGGATTCCTGTCTGAGTTGTCTTGACCACCGTAGCCCCGATTTGCTCCGGTGTCCGGACCTGTGCATTGACCAGCCCGAGCGCCAGTTGGTGGTTCTGCTCGATCAGACCGGGGGAGTCGATCAGATTGGTACGGCGCACCGCCTCCAGAATGTCTGGCACCGTGATTCCGGCGAGTTGCAGCTTCGCGGGATCGGGCGTGATATAGAACTCCGGCTCTTGCCCGCCCTGCACCACTACGGTGGAAACTCCGTCCAACCGGTTCAATCGCGGCTTGATCTCGTAAGTCGCCATCTCCCACAGCTTCGTCGGCGCAACGTTCTGCGATGTCAGGCTGTAGCCGATGATTGGAAAGCTCGCGAACGTCATGCGATGCGCTTCAATCTTGGCGCTGGCCGGCAGTTCCGGCTGCACCCGCGAAATCGCTGCATTGACGTATTGCAGCGTCTGGAACATGTCGACGTCCCAGCGGAAAAACAGGTCAACCTCGGCTGAACCGCGGCTCGTGATCGAACGGACCTGTAGCAGGCCCGGCACGCTGTTGACGGTTTCCTCAATCGGGCGCGTGATCGTCACCATCATCTGATCGATCGGCATCACTCCGTTGTCGACCGCGATCAGAATCCGGGGGAAATTCGTCGACGGAAACACCGACACCGGAATCGTGAACGCGAGATAGCCGCCCAGCAGCGCGAGCGTCAGGATCAGAAAAATGATGGAGTGCGAGTGCCGGGTTATCCAGTACGAATTTTCAGGACGATTCAATCGTGATCTCCGCCTGCGCTAATCCTTCTTGTCGTCCTTCTTATCTTTGTCCTCGGATCCCGCGGCGGGCTTGCCGCCTTCGGGCTCGGCAGAGGCCTCGACCGTCACCTTCGTCTTGTCAGGCAAGCCGTAGGCTCCGGCAAGGATGACTCTCGCCCCGGGTGCGATGCCCTCGACAATCTGAATCTTGTCGCCATCGCGAATGCCGGTCTTGACCGGGGTCTGGTGGGCGCGATTGTCCGGACCAATCACCATGACGTTCGTCGTGCCATCTGGCGCGGTAAGAACCGATGCCGCTGGAACTGCCACGGCTTCCTCCACCGTCTTCGCCAGCATCGACACTTGCACAGTGGTACCTGGTTTCAAGTGCAGTTTGCGATTCGGTGCCTGCACCCACACCTCAACCGTTGTGCTG
Source organism: uncultured Acidobacteriota bacterium (assembly GCA_963729415.1). GTDB lineage: Bacteria > Acidobacteriota > Terriglobia > Terriglobales > Acidobacteriaceae > Gp1-AA133. The sequence goes on from CAVSOD010000001.1 coordinate 199,702, forward strand.
TTGGGATCGAGCGCCGGGCTGATCACCGTGACTTTGCCCTCCACCGGTTCTTCTTCTCCGGGCACCGTAAGCGTGGCCTGGTCGCCCAGCTTCAGCAGGGCCGCTTCCGGTTGCGGAATGTGCGCCTTGGCAATCACGCGCGATATGTCCATCACGGTGATCAAAGGCGAGCCGGTGGATGCCATCTCCCCCGGATAGAGGGGACGATCGGTTACCACTCCGTCGACCGGGCTGCGGATCTCCGAGTAGCTCAGCTGTGCTTCCGCGCCCATGTACTTCCCCTTGGCCGCCTGCAGTTGCCCGGCAGCCGATTTCATTTCCTGCGCCTTGCCAATCGCCTCGAGCGCCTGATAATGCTTCTCGGCGATTTCATACTGGTTGCGCGCCTGGGTGACGTCTACCCCTGCCTGGTCGAGTTCCTTCCGCGGCAAAGCGCCCTGCTGGAACAGTTCTTGACGGCTCTGATACACCTTCTCCTGAGCGTCCAGCATCTTCTTCGTGGCTTCGCTATCGAGTTTCGCTTTCTGCAATTCCTCGGGAAGACTGGCCGCGGTGGTGGTCTCATATGCTGCCTGTGCCTGCGCGAGGCCTCCCTTGTTTTCCTCGCTCGAAGCCATCAAGTCGCGGTTTTCCAGCACTGCCAGAAGCTGACCCTCATGTACCTTGCTGCCTCGATTTACCAGGAACTTCCGCACCGGCGCATTGATCTTCGCCGTGATGGTGGCCTGCTGCATCGGAAAGAGAATCGCCTGCGCCGTGACCGTCTCCTGCAACTTCGTTTTCTCCGCCGGTACCGCTTGCACACTGACAACCGGTTCTTTCTCGCCCGGCTGCTTCGAGCACGCCGTGAAACCAAGCAGCGTGCCTGAAATCATCAGCAGGACACAGCCCCCACTCCAGGCCTGACGCGCCGCCATTCGCTTCGCCGAGAATTCAAGGCGGAATCCGTTGCTAGGCATCATCAATTAGAAGCTCCCCGTCACTGTCTGCAGAGTCGCCAGGGCCAGGCGATAGCGAGCCTGGCCATCTGCATACGCATTGCGCGCCTGGGTCAGCGTGTTCTGGGCATCCACCACTTCGAGCACCGTTGACTCTCCCGCCTGGTACCGCATCGTGGTGAGCCGCAGACTTTCGCCCGCAAGTTCGGCGGATTGCCGCAGCGACTCGAGCTCCGAGCGCGATGTCTCCGCTTCGTCATAAAACATCCGCAGGTTGCTCAACACTTGCCGCTGCGCAAAGCTCAATTCCACCTGCGCCTGGGTACGGCGAAGATCTGCCTGCTTCAGCTTGCTGATTCCCGCACCCCAGCTCCAGATCGGAACTTGCACGCTGGCAACCACCGACGATCCAAGATTGTTGATGAACTGGCCAGCCACAGGGTCAAACTGCCGAGTGGCAAAGTGCGACGCATCGATGCCGTAGAAGTAGTCAATCGTACCCGATGGCAACAGTCCTCCCCAGGCGCTGGTGACCTCGTGCTTCGCTACCTGTAACGAGGCCAGGGCAGCGCGCAGGTCCGGATTCTTCCTTCCCGCCATCGCCTGTGCTTCCGAAAATTCGGGAAGAACCTGCGGCATCTGTAGATCGTCGACCACATTGAAGTTCTCATTGAAGTTGGGGAATATCAGAACCGCGAGTTCCAGCCGGCTCTTTCCCATTTCCAGCCTTGCCTCTTGCAAGTCGCGTTGCTGCTGTTCGAACTGAATTTGGGCTTTGATCACATCCGAGTGCGCGACCTCGCCGCCCTTTTCGAGTTTCTGGCTGATGTCGAGAAACTTTCGCGCCTCCTCGGCAGCCAACTGCTCGGTTCCATACTTGCGCTGCGCGATGACCAGGCCGTAGTACGCCTTCACGACAGTGACCGTCAGACCCCGGGTGGCAATCTCCGCTTTGGCCTTCGCCACCGCTTCCGCCGCTGCCGCTTTCCGATAGTCGCCGTAAGTCGTCAGAGAAATCTCCTCGTGCACATTCCCCTGGCTGAGGTACTCGTGAACCCCGTTATTCGCGATAAAGGCCGGCGTGTTCGAGCGGGTGTTGTTGCCTTGCGTATAAATGTATTGGTTGTTGTAGTTCACGTTGGGCAGAAGTCCTGCCCGGCCCTGCACCCGGTCTTCGTGCGCCAGTCCCCGATCGGTGATGGCCGCGCGGAACTCGGGGCTGTTGACCTTCGCCCGCTCGAGTGCGTCCTGCAGCGTGATGGTCAGGGGCGCACCCGCATCTGAGTTGGTATTGGCTGCCGCGGTTTGATCGGACTGTGCCATCGCTGCCACGCAGGCCACCACCAGTAAGAGGACTCCACCAAAGCCGTCAGCCCAAAATAGTTTTTGCCCGACACTCTCACTTTTCATGCTGCACCCGTAGAATTCAGGGTCCTAGCATACGGAAGCAAACATTAAGAAAAGCTGAAAGCTACCGGTTTGCCGGCCCGAGATTAAATCCAACTAAGCTGCCCACTTTCATTCTGGGCCGAATTCCCGGTTCTCGGGACCGAAATGAACCGCGCCTATGACCAGCCCCTTTCTGCTGCATGGGCTAAATCGAAGGAATCATTAGTGATTGTCCCAACGAGTGCATGAGCGAAGGTTTGGCGAAAGGCGTGCTCCTATCGTGTGCGTTCGCAAGTTGTCCGGAGTCACACCATGATCAATCTCGACGCCATCAAAATCACGCCCCGCGATGAGCAGGTTCTTCGCCTTCTCGCCCAGGGATGCAGCAACAAAGAAATCGCCGGAACTTTGAATATCAGCCCCCGCACCGTCAAACAGCACCTTCGCACCCTGTTTTTGCGCGCGGGCATTACCGAGGGCCGCAAACGGGTAAAGCTTGCCACCGCCATGTACGCCAAGGAGCAGATCGAGTCATGCAGCCACGCGATCAGTTAACTAGGAAGGAGATCCAAGTCAGCACGTTGGTCTGGGAAGGGTTGACCAACCGCGAAATCGCAAACGTCATCGGCACCACCGAGCAGGTAGTCAAGAACTACCTTCGCACCGCCTTCGACAAACTCGGCGTCTGGAGTCGCCTGGAACTGGCACTCTACGTCGCCAGCCATGGTGGCTCGACCTGGGCGGCACCAAAAGACTCCGAGGCCGAAGCTCACGCCATCCCCGCCTAGGCCATGTTCCGTGGAGGGGCTGTTGGTCACGCCTGAGCCAGGCTCTCGCCTCCTAGCCGAGTGAGGGCGACCGCTCCTCCACTGACCCAATCTTGGGATAACTCTTCGTCGTAGGCCCGACGGACGCGGACGCAGGCCGCTGGCCGCACTGCCGGCTAACTGACCACTGACCACTGATCACTGGCCACTAGCCCTTCGTCCGGTCTTCCACCCGCCTCACGAACTTCAACCCCGACCACACGTCCGACACGGCACAGACTTTCACGTCGACCAGTCCCGCCTCCAGGCCGATCCGTCGCACGTCGTTTTCGTTCATATCGGTCGCCATACCTGACGCCTTTTTCGGCCACGAAACCCAAAGCATCCCGGCCGGCGCCAACTGCTTCGCAAGTCGCCGAAACTCGCGTCGCAACTCGGCCTGCCTGGTCGCGAACACCATCGCGAAATCGAGGGCGCCGGCGTCTTTCGCCAGGGAACAGCCCGCGAAAGCCTCGCGCAGTTCCTTCCTCACGTCAGCCGGCAAGCCGACGAACGCCACCCGAAACTTGTCCTTGATTCCTAGCTTTTGCGGAAGAGGTGTGCCCGAATAACCCGCCATGAGGTCTATTGCGCGGGAGCGAAGTATCCGCGGCGCGAACGCACGTGCAGGTTCTTGCGATCCATGGCCACGATCTCAATCGTCCGATAGCGCCCGTCCGTACGGAAATCCGCCGGCTTGTACGATACCGCGTACTGGCTGCGCAGTTCGTCCTGGATTTCGGCAAACGCATTGGCCACGTCTCGTAGTTGGAAGGGGAAAAATGCGCGTCCGCCGGTGGCATCGGCAATGCGCTCGAGCACTTTGTCGCCTTTGCCTTTCATGCCCGAAATATTCGTACTGATGGTGTACACGATCACTTCCGCCCGCTGTGCCATCTCGATCGCTTCTTCGCGCGTCACGTGGCTCTGATTGTCTTCGCCATCGCTCAGCAGAATGATGGCGCGCCGCAATGGTCCGCCGCGCGGCGCCTTCAGCAGCTTGTCGCGGCAGGCAAAATAGAGCGCGTCGAACATCGCCGTTCCCCCGCCCGGTCGCAACAACCGGACACCGCGCGAAAGACTCTCGGTATTGTCGGTGAAGTCTTGCGTCACTTCCGGCGTCACGTCGAATCCCACCACAAAGGCGCTGTCGTATTTCGGCCTGATGGTCTGGTTCAGAAACTCGATCGCCGATTCCTGCTCGAACTTGAACCGGTCGCGAACCGAATTGCTCGCATCCACCAGCAACCCCACCTGCAAAGGCAGATCGGTCTGATTGCGGAAATCCTTCACTTCTTCTGCCGGTTTCGCGTCGTCCATAAACCGAAAATCGTCCTTCTTCAGATCCTTGACGTAGTGCCCATGCTTGTCGGTAACGGTGAAGACCACATTCACTTCGTTCACCGTCTTGCGGATGGTCGCAACCGACTCGTCTTGGTTCGTCGAGGACTGCTGCCCGCCTCCACCCGCCGTCGCAGCGGGCTTGGCGGAAGAAACCGGTTGCACAGGTGCCGCAGGCTGCACCCTAGGCGTAGCCGCCGAGGCGGACGCAGGCGCACCTGTCCCGCTGCTCTGCGCGCTCCCCGCGATGCCCCACAACCCCATCGCGACCAGCAGCACTAAACCACGAAAACTCATCGAACTCATTATAGCCGCCCTTCGCCAGTCGATGCTCCCGCCAGAATTCCACGATCCCTCATACCAAACTATGTCTATGCCCCGCTCTACGCCAGGAGGTCTCCTTTCTCCCTCATACCAAACTGTGTCTATGCCAGTGGGCTTCTTCGCGTCCTTTGCGCCACCTTCGCGCCCTTTGCGGTTAAGAGCTTTTCTCTTGCGGCTAAGATCTTTTCTCTGCCGCCGTTAAGAGCCTTTCTCTGCGCCCTCCGCGGCATCTCTCTGCGCTCTCTGCGTTTTAAGAGATTTTCCTTCCAATCCATGTCTATGCCCAGTGGTCTTCTTCGCGTCCTTTGCGCCACCTTCGCGCCCTTTGCGGTTAAGAGCTTCTCTCTTGCGGTTGAGAGCTTCTCTCTTGCGGTTGAGAGCTTCTCTCTTGCGGTTAAGAGCTTCTTGCGGTTAGAGCTTTCTCTGCGCCCTCCGCGGCATTTCTCCGCGCTCTCTGCGTTCAAAAGCTTTTTCCTTCCACTCGTCCCAAGAACTCCTCCAATTCCCCCGGCAAGTCCCGCGCAAACGAAAGAACCTCGCCCGTCCGCGGATGCCGCAACTCCAGCGCCCCCGATGCAGAAAGTTCCTCTCCAGCGTGGCAGTGTCCCCACGCCCCTTGATCTGCGCCGGTGCGCCATACACCGTGTCGCCCACCACCGGATGCCCCAGGGACGCCAGGTGCACGCGGATCTGATGCGTTCGCCCCGTATCGATCTTCACCTCGAGCAGCGTGAACTTGCCGAACACCCCATCGATCCGTTTCTTCACTCGATAGTGAGTAATGGCCTCGCGCCCGCCCGGGCGCCGCGTCGTCATCCGCACGCGCCGCACGCTGTCGCGACTGATGCTCTTGTTGATCGTCCCCTGGTCCGCCTTCACCCAGCCATGCACTAACGCGACATAGATCTTCTTCACCTGCCGCTTGGCGAACTGCGCCGCCAGCTTGCGGTGTGCGTCGTCATTCTTGGCAACCACAATCAGTCCGCTAGTCTCACGGTCCAGGCGATGCACAATCCCCGGCCGTAACTCACCGCCCACCCCCGAAAGTGCGCCGAAGCGGTGTAGCAGCGCGTTCACCAGCGTTCCCCGGTTTCGCGCATTCTCGGTCGCGCCCGCGCCGGCGTGCACCATCATTCCCGCTGGTTTGTTGATCACCGCCAGGTCTGCGTCTTCAAAGACAATGTCGAGCGGAATATCCTCCGGAATCGCCCGCAGCGGCTCCACCACCGCCGGCCCCAGCACGTGGATCCGCTCGCCGCCCCGCAGCCGCAGCGAAGCCTTCGCCGCGTTCCCATCCACCTGCACCAGTTGCTGCTCGATGAGTTGCTGTACCCGCGCCCGGCTCACATCGCCGAGCTTCGACACTAAGAACTGATCCAGGCGCAGCCCTGCCTCCTCGGCTGCGACCGAAAAAGTCTCTGGAAATTTTTGGGGCATTGCCTTCGAGAAGAGTCTACCGCGCGACGAGTACAAGACCGCAAACAGCCGTAAGACCTAACGCCCAACCCCCAAGGCTCGATTCCTGTGACCTGCCCCTAACCCCTGACCCCCGTGACCTGGGACCTGTCCCCCGTCGCCTGCAGTCCGCCTTTCCAATACCAGATCACGCCGCCCAGCAGCACCAGCCCGATCGCAATCAATTGCGTCCCGCTGATCACTCCGCCAAACACCGAGCCACGCCCGGGATCGCCCCGCAGAAACTCAATGAAGAATCGCGCCACACCGTACAGCACCAGGTACGCGCCGAACACCTGCCCATCGAACTTTTTCCGCTTGAGCATCCACATCAGGAGAAAGAAATTCGCCAACTCGACCGCGAACTCAAACAGCTGCGTCGGCTCCAGCGCTTCGTTCAGCGGCGTGCCCACTAACTGATTCGCCACCGGATTCCGAAAGGTCACGCCCCACCACGCATGCGTAGGCTTGCCCCAGCAGCAGCCTGCTGCAAAGCATCCCAGCCGCCCGATCGCGTGCCCAATTGCGAGTCCTGGCGCAAACGCGTCGCACGTCGCCAGCGGCGGTAAATGTTCTTTCCGGATGTACCAGGCCGCGGCGACCAAAGCGCCAATCAGTCCGCCGGAAAACACGCCGCCAGATTGCAGCGTGTTAAGGCTGAAAATATCTCTCCACGTGACATAAGAGTGGTTCCACTCGTAGATCACGTACAACACCTTCGAGCCCACGATCCCCGCCAGCACGACGAGAATGCCGAAGTTCCAAGCCTTGTCCGGATCAATGCCTTGCCGCGCCGAGTTGCGCACGCTGATCCAGAGCCCCAGCAGTACGCCGGTGGCCACCAGGAACCCGTACGTCGGCAGAAAAAACCGGCCGATATGAAAAAGTTGGGGATACACGTTTTGTTTAGATGCGCGAAGAAACCGTCGCGTTCAAATCCAGTTTAGCAGGGACGCTAAGCGCCAGGAGCGATCGGCCAACCATCTCGATCAAACGCTCCGCTCACGACTAGACACTGGCGACTGACGACTAGTAAAAGCCGACCCGCTGAGCCGTGCGGTGGGCCGAGAATGAACCCGTCCTAGACGGTGGGAACCTGCCGAGACCCTTTAGGCATCTCCGCTTGGCGGAGCATCGCACACCGGATCTTAGTTCGAGTCAAGTCCCCGTTCATTCGGTGTTGGTTCAAAAATCGGTGACCACCATCACCAACGCCGCAGGCCGGCTTTCAGGTGGATGCTAGGCAAACTGCCGGAGTTTCGCAAGTCCTCTCCTGTAAAAAGTTGGCATCCCATTTGCCTCCCCCGCGTAGCGCCGGCGTCCCGCCGGCTGTCCGGAGGGCGTCTCGCCCTCCGATTCATCACTCCCCCCTCAAAACAAAAAGCCGCAAACGCTGCGGCTCCCACTTCAAAATGTTACTTTCGTTTGACTAGCCAGCCCGCTCTTCGTCCTCCAACACCTCATCGAGCGCATTCGCAAGTCGGCTTGCGCGTTGCACATACGACACCGACCCCGCGTTGCTGTTGCGCTTTAGCAAATGATATTCGTCCGCGATATTCAGTGCCGCCAGCACCGCCAGCCGCACCGTGTCGATGGTGTTGGTCTGCTCGGCAACCGCGCGCATCTTGGTATCCACGTACTCTGCCAGCTTGAGGATATATTCCGGATCAGATCCACGCAGGTTATACGCCTGATCGAAGATCTCCACGCGCACGCTCGTATTATTCGCGTCTTTCGTTGGATTTTGTCGCGTCGCCGTGGCCATGTCGGATCGTCTCCTCTCGCTCAAACCTGCGCGCAGTTCTAGCTGGCGACCTGTTCCTCGCCGGCTGCGTCGATTTGCCGCATCATTTTCTCGACGCGTCGCCGCACCTCCTCGCGGTCCTTGCGAAGTTGCACCCCTTCCCGGCGCAGCATCTCCAGTTCCTCGTCGCGCTCTTTCAATTGCTGGCGCACGCGCTGAACCTCGCGCTCGGCGCCCGCGCGGGCTTCCCGGGCTGCCTTGTACATCTCAATAGTGCGATAAACCTTGTCTTCCAGCGCCTGGAAATCGTCGGCCGGAACCTCGGCAGATACCTCTTCGACTGCTTTCAAAGACATGATGCGCTTCCCGAGAGAGAAATGAAGAGCTTTCTCGCAGTATACTCCAGAACTTTGTCGAAACGGTCGATCAATCTCGCGTCTCCGCCATGGGCTGGAACCGATTTCCGCGCAGGCGTGAATTTCAGACGGGGCCGGCAGGCCCGCCGTCTCCACCACAAAGCGCACGCGTTCGCTCACCGAAACACACGGAAGCTGCACCAGTTCATATCCGTTGCTTCGATACGCATCCACGACCGCTTCGTAAGTCCGGACCGCCTCATCCCAGTCCTGTTTGCGCTCTGCATCCGAATGAAAAATTTCTAGCCATGGCGGCGCCACAAATACGCGGGAGTTATAGCGAAACAGCTCCACCGCCTTGCGAACATGATCCGGCACCGGCAGTCCCACCAGCCGCAAGTAGCCCGCTACGTCGACAACGCCACGATCGAAAAATACAGTGCCATCCAGTTGCTCGGCCAGGCGATAGGAGCGCATCTCCCACGACAACATCAACTCCGCGAACAACTGCTGATCGCCCCAGGGCACCGCGTGCCCGCCAATCCTTACTTGCTCCTGAATGATCCCGCGCCCCGCTTCCACCGAGTGTGCATAGCCCGCCCGCTCGAGTGCGTCAATCAAGGTGCTCTTGCCCGAGCCGGGGCCGCCGGTCAGGACAAAGAAACGTCGGGCATGTTCGCTCACTCAGCTTCTTCTCCCGGCCACACCCAGCGGATGCACTTGCTTCAACCGCTTCGCCGCCTCATCCAGCGTTTCATCGCGCTTGCAGAAGGCGAAGCGCACCTGCCGGGCTCCATCCCTCGGATCCCGATAGAAACTCGATCCCGGCACCGCGGCCACACCTACGTCGCTCACCAGATATTTCGTGAATGCCACATCATCCGCGTACCCGAAGGCGCTGATGTCGGTCATCACGTAATAGGCGCCGCGTGGAAGAAAGCACCGGAATCCAGCCGCTTCCAGCGCCGGCACCAGCCGGTCCCGCCGCTTGCGGTATCCCTCGGCCAGCTTCGCGTAATAGCTTTCCGGCAGACTCAGCGCCGATACGCCGGCCTCCTGCAGCGGAGCCGGCGCCCCCACCGTCAGAAAGTCGTGCACCTTGCGGATCGCGTCGGTGATCCGCGGCGGCGCGACCGTCCAGCCCACCCGCCAGCCCGTCACGCTGTAGGTCTTCGACATTCCGTTGATAGTGATCGTTCGCTCTTCCATTCCGGGCAGCGACGCCATCGAGATGTGTTTCGTCCCGTCGTACAGGATGTGCTCATAGATTTCATCGGTGATCGCCAGCACATCGAATTCCACGCACAGGTCCCGGATCAACTCCAGTTCCGCCCGCGTGAACACCTTGCCCGTCGGATTGTTGGGCGTGTTCACGATGATCGCCTTGGTGTGCTTGTGGAACGCCGCGCGCAGTTCGCGTTCGTCAAAGGTCCACTCGCCTTTGGGTTCGTGCGGCGGCCGCAGCTTGACGAATCGCGGTTTTGCCCCGCTCAGGATCGAGTCCGGCCCGTAGTTCTCGTAGTACGGCTCGAAGATCACCACCTCGTCGCCCGCGTTGCACACCGCCAGCAGCGTCGAGATCATCGCCTCGGTCGACCCGCAACATACCGTCACCTGTTTTTCTGGATCGACCGCCACTCCCTGCCACGCCTGCATCTGCCGCGCGATCGCGCCTCGCAGGCTCTTTGCGCCCCAGGTGATCGCATACTGATTCACATCGGCGCCAATCGCCTCTTGCGCGGCAATCTTAATTTCCGACGGCGCAGAAAAATCCGGAAATCCCTGCGCCAGGTTGATCGCCCCATGCAGCATCGCCTGCCGCGTCATCTCCCGAATCACTGACTCGGTGAAGTGGGCAACCTTGTCGCTGAGAAATTGTTTTTGCTGTGTAACCACGTCGGTCATGGCGCTCAGACTAGCATAGCCATCAGGTGATCGAGCCATCGGGACATCGGTGATCGGGTCATCGGTTGAAGTAAGCACACCGTCGCTGCTCATGCGGCCGTGAATACCATGCCCGGAATTGATGGGCAGATGACCCGATGACCCGATCGCCCGATCACTCAATGATGAAACACCTTCCTCCTCACGTCCGGCCAGAACTCCGCATAGGCGTTGCCGGCCATGTCTCCGAGGACCCCCCAGACCACTCGGATCAGCGCGCTTCCCGTTCCGTTCTCGCTCGGCGCTCGCCACGTGTTTGAGAGAAAACTGCTACCCACGTTTCCGACAAAGCGCGCGTAAGCCGGGTGCCACTGCCCGTCGCGGCGCGGAGCCAGGAACGCCGAGCGGATTATGTACTTGCTCCGCGGACCAAACCCACGTCGCGGCGACGGAAAATACCGCGGGTCTTCCCCCCACAGTGCGCCCAGCGAAGCTTCCATCGCGTTTCCCGTCGACAATCCCGTGAGCCGCATCCCGTAACGCTGTCCGAAGCCTTCCCACTGGGTTCCATACTCCTTCGGCTTGTCGAGCATCGTCCCCCATCCCGAACTGATCGGGCCGACCCCCAGCAAACTCAAGGGGCCGGCCGTGGTCACCGTGAACCACTTCAGCCGGTCGATGGTGGTGGGAGATTGATAATTTGCCATCGACCCAATCTTCGCCTTGAGCAGGGGTTGCGATGGCGCGACCCGATCGCTGGTGCTCTGGTTTTGCGCCAAGGCGGGCAGAAGAAACAGATAAATCGCGAACAGCAACTTCATGCAAACTCCGTGCTGCGGGGTGCGGAGCGGAAAAGGCGCGCAAAGACGGAACTTCCTTCGACTATAAATCCCCCGCACATGCATTCCCAAGTTAAAGATCTTCCTGATGCGATGCCGATATTTGGCAAGCTTGCCGATGCCCCATCCGAACCTCGCTCCTTTGCCGGGTTGGCGCCTGTTGCACTCGATCGCCTGCGAAGCCCCAAATGTCCGTACAGATGATGTCCGCACAGATAATGCCGTATGAAATGACTTTCCATCCTCGCCCCTACGTTGATCCCCAATCGGTCGGCCTTGAGCAAACAGCGCGCAAAGAAAAACGCGGCCCGGAATGAGGCCGCGTCCCTTAATTTTGCTCTATACTTTCAGTATAACATGCTGCAAATGGTAGATGGGACAGATTTGCTGGAAATATATCACCCTCGCTGACTTACACTTGTCCCGATTTCGTCCTCCTGTCCCCGTTGACAGAGCCCGCCTCTTGCCCGGCATAAACAGCCCGCTTTGTGCCCGGTGTAGCCGGAATCCCCCGAGCCGGCTCTACCCGATAACGAAATCCACCGTACAGCGAAAACACGACCCTGGTTTCACCACGAGTTCATCTCATCAAGCGTGAAGGATTTAACGCCAACTCGCCCCAACGGCACCAAGCCCAACGGGGAAAGGGCAGTAAACGGAAGGCCCGTCCTCAATACCATTCTGCTTCGCATTCCCGAGGCCGAATTCGAGGCCATCCAGCCGCATTTGAAGTTCACGCCTCTCGAACTCGCCGCCTGCCTGCAGCGCGAGTACGCGGCCATCAATACGGTTTACTTTGTGAACCGCGGCTTGGCCTCGATGCTGGTGGAGACCCACGACGGCCGCAGTGTGGAAGTCGGAGTCTCGGGCCGCGAAGACATGATCGGTTTGCCTTTGGCGGCCGGTCTCGACAATTTCACCCACAGCGTCGTGGTGCAAGTGCCCGGCGATAGCTTCCAGGTCGACGGCGCCACCATGAAAAGCGCCCTCGAGACCTTGCCGGAACTGCGTCGCATCCTTGTCCGGCAACTGGGGATCCGCTCGGCCCAGTTTGCCCAGAACGCGGCCTGCAACCGCCTGCATAACGTTCGGCAACGTCTGGCACGCTGGCTGCTCGTCACCCATGACCGGCTCGATACGAATCTGATCACCACCACCCACGATTTCCTGGCGAAGATGATTGGCACGGACCGGCCCACGGTCAGTGTTGCTTTAGCCGACCTCGAACGCGATGGCATCGTTGCGCGCAGCCGCGGATCGATCTTGATCGTGAATCGTCCCGGGCTCGAGCAGCAGTCCTGTGAGTGCTACCGCACATTCAAGCAATTCAACACTGAGCTCGGGCTCACGAAATAGGTGCTTTTCCGTAGGGAAAGCGACTGACCCGCCGTTGCGGACGCGGCTAAGCTGTCCTCATCAGTCACACAATTTGGACGCGCATGGTCGGGAGGACCCTCGTCATGGGAGGCAACAACGAGCGCTGGAGGGAGTTGTGCGCTCAAGCTGCTGTGGAGCAAGATCCGCAAAAGCTCATGAAACTCGTGCGTGAAATCAGCCGCCTGCTCTCGCTTCGCGATCGGGAGCGGGAATTTCAAGATCAGGCCGAGCAAGGCCCGGCGGGAGAAGATCCGCCAGACCGCGTCGGGCCGTCCGGCTCAGGCTCCTGAATCCTGCTGACAACCTTGCCCAGACTGGTGGCGCTTACTTCCGTAAGGCGCCGCCCAGGCTTTCGAGCGTCTGCACAATGCTCGACGAGCATTGCGCGACTTCGTCCTCGCGCAGCGTGCGCTGGTCCGATTGAAACACCGCTCGCAACAGGATCGAGTACTGGCCCGCCGGAACGTTGCCGCCCCGGAAGATCTCGACCGGAGCAAAGCTGCGCAGCTCGGATAGCTGCAGTTTTCTGACGGCCCTTTCGATCTCTTCGAAGCTGACTGTATCGGCGAAGGCGAACGAGAAATCGCGATCCACTGCCGGATACCGGGGCAATGCGCGGTAGCGCGGTTCGCGCAGGTCATGCTCGTAGAGCCGGTCAAGATAGAGTTCGGCCAGCAGCACGTCCTGGCGCAGCTTGCGTGCCGCCGCCACGTCGGGATGCAGTTGTCCGAACTGCGCCACCACGGTTCCATCGACCACCGCACGGGCCGAACGGCCCGGGTGGAAGTATCCCGGTGCTTCCGCATCGAACACGATCTTGTCAGCGGCGAACGCCGACAGCAAAGCCTCTACATCGCCCTTCACATCGAAGAATCCCAACTCCCGGTTTTCCGAGGGGCGGTTCACATTCACCGGCAGCGCACGCCCGGTCGCTCCCAGGCAGAGTCGCTTCGGTTCCTGCGGCCCGGTGCCGTTGGCTTCATACACATGGCCAGCCTCGAACAGCCGAACGTCATTGGAGCCTCGGTTCAGGTTGTAGGCCAGCATGTCGAGCATGCCGGGAACGAGCGAAGTCCGCATCACCGATGCTTCCTCACTCAGTGGATTGGCCAGGCGCAACGGTTCCTCAGTGGCAAACTGCTTGGCGTCTTGCTCGGCGATGAACGTCAGCGATACCGCTTCGTTGTAGCCCAGCCCGAGCAGCGAAGAGCGCACCTTCGCGTCTTTGTGCGCGTCGGGTTGCTCAATGACAGCGCCCACAAAAGCCGGCAACGTATTGGGAAAACGGTCGTAACCGTACAGGCGCGCAATCTCTTCGATCACGTCGATTTCGCGCTCCACGTCGAGCCGCCATGAAGGCACCGTGACTTCGAATTCCTCATTCTCCTGGCGCCCGGGAGTCGTCTCGAATCCCAACCGCGAAAGAATGCGCAGCACGTCCTGTGCTTTGAGATCCTTGCCGAGGATGCGGTGCACCTCCGACATGTTCAGCACGATCGGCGCCTGGTCCCGACGGCCTGCCACCACGTCGATTGCGTCGCCGACCAGTGTTCCGCCTGCCGAATTCAGGATCAGCTCCGCCACGCGGTTGGTGGAAACCAGCGTGGATTCGTAGTCGGCGCCGCGCTCGAAGCGGTGCGACGCGTCAGTGTGCAATGCATGCCGCTTCGACATCTTGCGGACCGTGGCCGGGTCCCACCATGCCGATTCGATCAGGATGTTGCGCGTCTTCTCGGTGATCATGGTGTCGAAGCCGCCCATCACCCCGGCTAGGCCGACGGGCTTCTTGGCATCGCATACGACCAGGTCTTCGGTTGAAAGCTTGCGCTCCACTCCGTCGAGCGTCTTGAGGGTTTCCCCGGCGCGCGCAAAACGGACGACGATGCGCCTGCCTTCCAGCAGATCGAGATCGTAGACGTGGGTTGGCTTGCCGATCTCCCAGAGCACGTAGTTGGTGGCGTCGACGGCGTTTGAGATGGGCCGCTGGTCGAGCAGTTCCAGCCGCTTGGCAACTTTTGCGGGTGAGGCTTTGATGGTTACATCGCGCAACACACGCGCCGTGAAGCGCGGGCAATAGCGCCCGTCTTCAATCGTGATCGTGACTCCGGCCAAGTCGGTGAATGGAGGAAGCTTCGCCGTGTAGGGCTTGAGCGGCACATCGTAAAACGCCGACGCCTCGCGCGCCACGCCATAATGATTCATGGCATCGGGCCGGTTGGTCCCGATCTCCATTTCGAAGACAGTTGCCTCGCCGTCGCCCGAGATGCCCTCCACCGCAATGCCAATCGAAGTCAGATCGTGCGCAAGGGTAGCGTTATCGACCTTGAGGTCAACGAAGTCGCGGATCCAGGTGGGGAGAAGTTTCATGAAAACAGCTGTTAGCTCTTAGCCGTTAGCTCTTAGCACAAAACATAGAATCTCAGAATTTCCGCGAAGCGGATCGTTCGTCATCCACTTTTCTCAAGTGCACGTACAACTGATTGATGCCGATTTAGCTTCGCCAAGTCGAGAGCTGTCTGTCCGAATTCATTTTTTATAGATCTGCGTGCGCGGTGTTGCAGCAGTTTCTTTACTATCTCGTCGAACCCTCTGGTAGCGGCGTAGTGCAATGCGGTATTCCCAAGGTCTCCCAGGGCATCAACTTCGGCGCCGCATTCGACGAGGACCTCGACATCGTGAACAGCTCCTCTGACTGTGGCTGCGTGTAGAAGGGTATCGCCAGTCATGCCCCGCAGATTTGCGTCGGTCAGTTCTGGCGATAGAAACTCGGGACTTCCGCGATATCTTTTCACCAACTCCGCAAATTCGTTCTTCATAAATCAACACCGGACTCCCTGGAGCTTGGAGCTAAAGGCTAAGAGCTAACAGCTAATAGCCGCCTTACCCAAACTGCTCCAAAAACCGCACATCTCCCTGGAAGAACAACTGAATATCATCCACCCCGTATTTCAGAATGGCGATACGGTCGGCGCCCATGCCGAAGGCGAAGCCGGAGACTTTCCTCGGATCATAGCCGTTGTCCTTCACGAACTCGAACACGTTCGGATCGACCATGCCGCAGCCGAGGATTTCGATCCAGCCGGTGGTCTTGCATGGACGGCACGGCTCGCTCCCGCGCTTTCCGCTGCCGCCGCAGATGAAGCAGCTCACCATCATTTCGGCGCTCGGCTCGGTGAAAGGAAAGAACGACGGCCGGAACTGCGTCTTCACGCTCGAGCCGAAAAATTCTTTCATGGCGTGGTCGAGCGTGCCCTTCAGGTCGCCGAACGTAATGTTGGTGTCGACCGCAAGCCCTTCAATCTGATGGAACATGGGCGAGTGGCTGGCGTCAGGCGGATCGTTGCGGTACACCTTGCCCGGAATCACGATGCGTAGCGGCGGCTTCAGCCGCTCCATAGTGCGGATCTGCACGGGCGAGGTGTGCGTGCGCAGCAGCAGGCGCTCGCGCAGCGGCTTGTTTTCTTGCCCGGCGAGGAAGAGCGTGTCCTGCATGTCGCGCGCGGGATGATTCGGCGGGAAGTTCAGCGACTCGAAGTTGTAGTAGTCGCTTTCGATCTCGGGGCCTTCCGAAACGGAATAGCCGAGATTGCGGAACACGGCAACCATCTCGTTCATGGTGCGGATGACGGGATGCTCGGCGCCCAGCGGACGGCGGATGCCGGGAAGGGTGATGTCGAGGCGCTGAGCTGCCTTTAGAGCCTCCTCAATCGTGGGAACTCGACCACCCGTTTTCTCTGCAGATTCGATTATGCGTCTCGCAAGATCAATTGTTGGACGAACCTCGTCAAAGCGCTTACCGATAATCTCTGTGTCTCGAACTTTCTCCGCCACGCGTTCAATACGAGAGACAATTTGGCCCCGGAGTTCGTTGACGCACTGGCCGGCGTCGCGCTTGGCTTCTTTGGGGGCGGCCTTGAGCCACAGGTCGTTGATCTGGGTGGCGATGCCGTCTTTGCGGGCCATCCAACGGTCGCGGAAAAGTTTGTACTCGTTCTCACCTTTAACGGCGGCCGCTTCCGATTCGAGCGCGGACACGAGATCGCGTGACGCCGCGTCGAGCGCGGCGGCCGAGTAGTCCGTCAGTGTGGGAACGGTGTACATGTGCTGAGCTTCCGGGCGCCGCCTGCGAAAAGCAGGTTCTTCGCTGCGCTCAGAATGACAAATCTTAGAGAAATGCGTAAGTGACAGAGACGGGACGAGCGCGCCGTTGCTCGTCCCGAATCCGACCGAGGCAAAGGCTAAAGGCTAAAAGCAGGAGCTAGAAGCCGAAGCTAGCAGCTAAAGCCACAAGCTAGCAGCCAGAAGCCAGGAGCTAGAAGCCAGAAGCCAGAAGCCAGAAGCCAGAAGCCAAAGAAGCTAGAGGCAAGCCAGAAGCCACGAGCAAACAAAAGCCGGTTTGCTATGCCGCTCCCAGCGCGCTCTTGGCCTGCTCCGCGAGATTCTTAAACGCGGCCTCGTCCTTCACGGCCAGGTCGGCGAGAATCTTGCGATCGAGTTCGACGCCGGCTTTCTTCAGGCCGTTGATGAACTTCGAGTAGCTCAAGCCGTTGGCCTTGGCGGCGGCGCCGATGCGCACGATCCACAGCGAGCGGTACTGGCGCTTGCGCTGCTTGCGGCCCGAGTAGGCGAACTTCAGTCCGCGCTCGACGGCCTCTTTGGCGGAGCGATAGAGTTTCGATTTTGTCAGGAAATAACCGCTGGCGCGGTCTAAGATTTTTTTCCGCTTGGCGCGGCGCTTGGTTCCACGTTTTACGCGAGGCATTGCCTTCTCCTTTTTCGTTTCTGTACTGCTAGCGGCTGGAGGTAAGGATCGTCACTGACGATGACCTCTTCACACGCCCGGGCGCGATGGTCAGCGCCTTCTGCTCCCACCTGCAAGGACTAAGGTCCCTGGAAGTCGATCGCATTTCGGCACGGCGGAAGCCGTGCCATTACCAAGTTAGTTTACGACATTCTGCTCAACGCCACGGTTGAGGCGTTTCACGGGTTTGGCGGACAAGAGTGTCCGCCCTACACGCGGTCAGGCGTACGGAATCATGCGCAGGACCTTGGGAGTATCCGCATCGCTGACCAGCACCGCTTTCGCGAGCTTGTCTTTGCGCTTCTGCCCCTTGGAGGTCAGGATGTGGCGAAGGTGCGAATGACGCCGCAGCACCTTGCCGGTGGCGGTTTTCTTGAAGCGCTTGGCGGCGCCTTTATGAGTTTTGAGTTTTGGCATAAAAAGTCAGTTCTCAATTCTTGGTTGTCAGTTATCAGTTCAGCTCCCAGCTCTTAGCTGTTAGCTCGTTAGCTCTTAGCTTAAAACCTTTCGTTCGCCAGAACCACAGGTCATCTAGCAACGCAGTGCAAAAAACACCTCGGATGCGAGTGCGATCGCTCCCTTTTGGCTAAAAGCTAACGGCTAATAGCTAATAGCTGGTTCTTTCACGCCTGCTTTACCTGCGGCTGCTGTGGCGTTGCGGCGGGCCGTGGCTTTTCCTTTTTGCCGCCGCTCTCGTCTTTCTTCGGGGCCAGGATGGCGTGCAGCGTGTTGCCTTCCTGCCGTGGGCGGAACTCGACGATGCTCTTCTCCTCGACGTCCTTGATCAAGCGCTCGAGAATCTGGCGGCCGAGGTTGGTGCGCGTCATTTCGCGTCCGCGAAAGAAGATGGTCGCCTTGACCTTATCTCCACCGTCGAGAAAACGCAGCACGTGATTCTTTTTCGTCTCGTAATCGTGGTCGTCCACATTAATGCGGAACTTCACTTCCTTGACCACGATCTGCTTCTGATGCTTTTTGGCCTCGCGTTCCTTTTTCTCCTGCTGGTACAGATACTTCCCGTAATCCATGATGCGGCAGACGGGAGGTTGCGCGGTGGGCGAGATCTCAACCAGGTCCAGATTTTTCTCGCGGGCCATTTTGAGGGCTTCAAAGGGCGGCATGATTCCGATCTGGCCGCCTTCATCGTCGATGACCCGGATTTCGCGGGCGCGGATGCGGTCGTTGGTGCGGATAAACCTTTTGTCGATACCATCCTCCGTGAGGTTTCGGCAGAAACTCGAGCCAAAATTATAGCACGGGCAAACCTACGCTCGCTGAGGCTGAGAACGCTCATGAGTCCAAGTTTTGATCCGGATTTTCGGATATGGGGATTCATAGAAGCAGCGGTTTTCTACAACAAGTGGAATCTCATAGCACACTAACTCAAAGGAAATCCGCAAGGAGAAGTTTGGCGGGTGGTTTGCTTCGCCCGACGTCAGGAGCCTACCTTATGCCCCAGGAGCTTTCCGTTTCTTATCAGGCCGTCAAGACCAAGGTGCATCGGCTCATGGACGCGGCGGTGGAGGGTGCCAAGAACGAGAAAGACATCGTGGAATGCATCGCCCGCTGGTGGTGTTTGGTGCAGCCGGCGGATCGCGCAGTCGCCAAGAAATACCTTCAGACGGTGCTCGAACGGTCGCATGCGACCTTGAAGGCGATTGCGATGACCTTGCCCGAACTGGAAGGATATGAGGCGCAGGAAACGAGCGCCGAGAACCTCCCGGCCCCCACCGCCGAACCCCGGCCGAGTCCTGCCAGCCGCGTCTGAGACACGTCGTTTGGACGGCACAACCTGAATCATTCCAAAAGCTTACAGACTTATCGTGTGCGGACCGGAGGCTTGGTCGCCGGACTTCACCATGCTTCGATTCGCCATCGGACGGCGGAAGGAGACGGCGGAAGGATAGGTCCGAGCTTAGGCTCGGGCGACCTTTGGGGTTTGATGGTGGACGACTCGCCACATCAATACTTCAGCCTCAAGGGCAGGGCAGTCGGCAAGATCGGACCGGATGGCGTCGAGCGCGGTCCAGACTCGCCGGGTGGCAGATCCAAGAAAACGGAGAAATACCTCGGCGCTGCCTTGTCCCCATGCCGAGCAGTCCTGCAAGGCCTGCAAACATCCTGCCACCCAATCGCGCAAGTCGGGTCCGCCGTGTTCGAGGCAGGTCTCCAGAAAATTGAAGGCTGCCTGCAGCTGGGCATCGCGGCCCTGCTGGTACAGTTCGCCGACAAGACGGGCGAAACCGCAATACTGGCGATCGGATGCGACGCCATCGCCAGGAACAAAAGAAGCGGCTAACTGCGGGAACTCACGCGCGACCTCGGCGAGCACTGCCTGCTGATTCTTCATAGGAGTATTCGCGAACGGCTGAAGCAAGCCTACCGCCCGCGGGCGAGGGCAGGGAATGGCCCTGATGGGCCAGTCGCCGGGGGCGAATGTCACGGGCAACCGTGACCGATGTCACGGAGGAGAACGGAAAGAATCCGTACCTTGTGGGGAGTCCTCCCACCAGGCGAAGCTGCTTCTAATTATCTCCAGGTTTCGGCGGGAAGAAGATGCAGAACGAGTCGTGTGCCGAGTGTATCGCTGCGATGGAGCGGGTCAGAGGGGAGCTTCTAGCCCGCCTCGCGTGCGCCAACTGCCAGCATTGCCAGAAAGCGCCAGAGGACGTGGCGCAACGACCGCAGGAACTCGCTGGCTGCCGGCTGCTTGGGGTGCGATGTCCCCAATGTGGCAAGTGGTGACCGCAACTAGATTTGCTCTGGAGCTGTGTTGGAAGAATTAGAAGAATGGGGTGGGGAATAACAAACAAGGAGTGAGGAGAAAAAGGAAGTTTACTTGAAAAAAACTTCGTTAGTTGTAATCAGTGCTGTCTAAATTAACTGACGAACCGAGTAGCCGTCGTTGAAATCAATGCACATAATGCAACTTTCCGACCTCTGCCGTGGACCGGGTTGGCCGTCGCGAATCGCCGTTTTGGACAGAGGTGCTGTCTAAGTTGATACCGTCTGCTGATTCTGGAGTGGCTCAGAGTACCGCGCGAACTCCCCCCTGCAACCAAGCCTGCTGTCCAAATTTAATCCAGCCCTAAAGGCAACTGCTCCAGCGCCGGCGTTACCGCCGTCGGCGGTTGAAAGGGATTGTCAATCCAGGTCCACAGATCCCGGTAGACAAACAGTTGCTGCCGCAACAGGGCCACCAGGTTCGACAGCGACCAGCCGAAGCTGGCTCGCAGCTGCAAATACTTGATCAGCAGCATGGCAATCAGCGCCGTCCAGATCTGCAGCTGCAACGCGTTCTCCGAGGTTCCTACGAACGTCTTCACCCGTAAGTTTTGCTTGAGTGCCCGAAAAAACGCCTCGATCGCCCACCGGTCCTTATACACGTCGGCGATCGTGGCCGCCGCCAGCGTCCGGTGGTTGGTCAAGAACACCAGGAGTTGTTCATTCTCCTCATCCCAATACTCAATGCGTCGAAAGAAACACTCTCTCCCGGCTTGCGCCAGCTTGTAGAAGAAGATCACCTGATCACGCTGCAACCCTTTCCGCTGTGGAATTTCCCGTTCTTCCACTACCCCATAGTCTGCGTTGTCCTTCAAGCGGGTCACGAAATACACTCCCTGCTGGGTCAGATCCGCGAACCACTCGTAATCGGTATAGCCGCGGTCGATGGCCAGAATCGTCCCGGGTGCGAAATGCAACTGCTTCGCCACCCGTACTTCGTGCTGCTTGCCTTCCGTCACCACGGCAAAATTCGGCAGATATCCGTCGTGGTCTAACAACAAATGCAGCTTGACCGCTCCTTTCGAGCGCCGGAACTGGGCCCAATCAAACGCCAACACACACAGGGAAATCACCGTGGCATCTAAACTCATCAGCTTGTTTTTGAAACGGAACTTCCGCTTCTTCTTCCCTGGGGCACTGGCCACCACCTGCTGACATTTCGCCAGTAGTTGCTGGAACACTGTCTGGTAGAGTTGCCAGGGGCGATGTTCGTTGGCGTAGGCTAGGGTGGCGCGTGGCGGCGCCCCCGGCAAACCCAAATGCTTTAACTTCCCTTCACTGGCTGCCAGCCCTCCACAGATTTCGCGCAACGATTGTGCCCGGCCCAACTGACAAAACAGCATGGCCACGAACTGCCCCCAACAGGTGAAGCCCCGCGCGTGGCGTTCGGCTTGGTGCTTGCGTACCGCCGTTTCAAATTCGCAACGCGAAAAAAGCCCGAGGATTTGTGAGAAAATGCTGCAGAATCGATTCACTGCTGAGCCTCCTAAGTCTCTGATTGGTTCTGCGAGAACCCAATCTCAACTTAGCAGAGGCTCGGCTTTTTTCATCCGCGATTCTGCGATTCACAATTTGGACAAGCCTGAGTTGTAATGGCTGTTATGCTGATGACAGTAATGTCATTTGCTCAGTATCAACCCGCCGTTGAACTCACCGGGAATTACCACTTCACGCACCTAACCCTTCCTGCTGGGCTTGGTAGCACGAATATGCCTGCAGGATTCGGCACCACGGTGAACGTCCCAATCAACAACTGGTTTGGAGTGGTTGGGGATTTCGGGCGTTTCAGTAAGTCAAACAGTCTCACTATGGGCGGTGCCAGTGCCAGCGGCGACCTTACCATTCTCACCTTTGGTGGTGGTCCTCGTTTTACTTATCGCACCAGGAGTGCCGGCAACCCTACTTTCAGTTCGTGTTGGGAGGAGCGCACCTAACTGCATCAGGAAGCATTCAGGGTTTCGGCAGCTCAAGCTCTGGAACGACAGCGTTTATGATTGCTCCCGGTGGCGGTGTTCAGTTCAGATGTCTAGGTCAATCTGGTTGAACACCGGGTTCAATTATCTGCGAGCTAGCAAGTATGGATATGCCATCAACGGCCCAGCCGACCGTTGGTGTGTCGTTTCATTTGGTGGGCCAGTAGCGCGTAACGCCATGTGTGATTTGGGGCTGGCGCAAAGCTGGCCCGTAATGCAATAATGCAAAAGAAAGAGAGAAACTGGACGAAGCACGGACTTGCCACCCACTGCTGCAGGCCCAAATGGCGGGCCGACAATTGACGCGCCGACGAACCTGAATGGACACTTTAGCGGGCTCATGGCTGGGTTCTTCGTGTTTTGACTCTATTACCCAGGCCCCAATTTTCCTGCCTTCAACGCGGTGCCGCTCAGCTTCAACGCAAGCATCCGCGACGCAAGATCCACAATGCGATCTGCGGCCTCTTCAACCCGAATACCTCGCGTGTGAATGTTGGAGATCAGGTTGCGGTCGGCATCGGTATGCCCCGCGCGCGGAAGATAAGCCATGTAGGCGGAAAGGCTCTCTGCAGTTGCCAGCCCGGGACGTTCCCCGATCAGCAGGGCCAGCACACACGGTGCGACGAGATCGCCGACGTCATTCATGATGCCGACCCGGCAATAGCGCACCACAAACGGGCAGCCGATCGACCAGCCACGAGCGCGCGCACGCTCCACGACCAGCGGAAATAGCACGGGCGCCTGCGTCGAGAGAGCCGGCGCCGATAACCCGTCTCCGAGAACGATTTGAAGATCCGGTGCATGAGAGCAGTTGCGGTTCACAAGCTCTCTCCCGGAATCACTCAGACGGCGGCCCAGGTCGGGGCGAAGCAGGAACTGCGACTTGGACTCGGCCTGACTGGAAACCACGAACATCTGCCAGCGGGCGAGAAATCCGGCGGGCAGGTCACGCAACGGGTCGAACTCGCTCCAGACCGCATCGACAGCAGCCGCATGAGCGTTGCGCAAATCGAGCTGCATCTTGGTGCTGTAGGCGGGGCCGCGCTCAACGAAAATGCGTGCGGGCGTGCGGGCGCGGACTTTGCGGATTGTGTCGAGCCAGGGGTCGGTCGCTTTGAGATTGGTGTCGTCGCTCATGAGCGAGCCGATCAGGAAGAAGTCGTCAGGACGCGTTCGAGTCCGCGCAGAAGTTTTTGATGTCCGCTGGTGTTGAGTGTGGCTGGCTCGCCATCGCGATAGATCTCGTTGTGTTCGAGCCAGCGCAGAAATTCCGGAGCTGGGCGCAGGTTGAAGATTTTCCGGATGGCCAGCGCATCGTGAAAACTGGTGGACTGATAGTTGAGCATGACATCGTCGGTGCCCGGCACGCCCATGAAATAGTTGCAGCCCGCGGCGGCGAGCAGCAGCATCAGGTTGTCGGCGGAGTTCTGATCGGCAACGGCGTGGTTGGTGTAGCAAACGTCGCAGCCCATGGGCAGTCCGAGCAGCTTGCCCATGAAATGATCTTCGAGTCCGGCGCGAATAATCTGGCGCTCGTCGTAAAGATATTCAGGGCCGATGAAGCCGACGACACTGTTGACCAGGAACGGATCGAAAGCGCGGGCGACGCCATAGGCGCGCGCTTCGAGCGTCAGTTGATCGATGCCGTGATGTGCTTCCGCCGATAACGCGCTGCCCTGGCCGGTTTCGAAATACATGACGTTGTTTCCGGCCCACGGGATGCCGCGCGCGGCGTGGTGCTCGAGTACACGTTCGCGACCTTCGCGCAGCATGGTCAGAGTGACGCCGAAACTTGCGTTGGCGGCCTGTGTCCCCGCGACCGATTGGAACAGCAAGTCAACGGGCGCGCCTCGCTCGAGGCAGGCGAGCTGAGTGGTGATATGAGCAAGACAGCAGGCCTGGGTGGGAATTTCGAAGGTGGTGATGAGCCGATGGAGCGCGGTGAGAATGGCGGCCACACCTTCGACGGAATCGATGGCCGGGTTTACGCCGATGACCGCATCGCCGCAGCCGTAGAGCAGGCCATCGAGCGTCGCGAGAAGGATCCCGCTGACGTCATCGCAAGGATGGTTGGGCTGCAGCCGGATGCCGAGCACGCCGCGTTCGCCCATGGTATTGCGGCAGCGCGTCACGTTGCGAATCTTGGCCGCGGCGAGAACCAGGTCTTTGTTGCTCATGAGCTTTGCAACGGCCGCCGCCATCTCCGGCGTAATCCCCCACGCGAGAGGCTTCAGATCCGCTTCGGTGGTCCGGTCATCGAGCAGGAACTCGCGAAACGAGCCGACGGTCATACTCGCAATTGGCTGGAAGGCGGAGGCATCGTGCGATTCCAGGATGAGGCGGGAAACGTCGTCGGACTCAGGCGCAATGAGCGGCTGATTCAGAATGTCGGTGAGCAGCACATTCGCGAGCGCGCTCTTGGCGGCAACGCGCTCGCGCGCCGAGGTGGCGGCGATTCCGGCAAGCTGGTCGCCAGACTTCTCCTCGTTCGCCTTGGCGAACAATTCGCGGAGATCGGAGAAGCGGTACGGTTGCGTCATGCGGCGAAACTCGTTTCACCACAGAGTCACAGAGGGATTGAGTAAATTTGTAATTGAGTAATTTGGCAATTGAATTCGACAATCCCTCCCGCGCGCGTGATTCTCACGCTCCACGAAAGTCATTCATATGCCTTGCCTCGCTTGTACTCTGTGTCTCTGTGGTGAGTGCTTTCTTCGGCGAGCAGGGAGCCGTTCTCAAATGCCACCACCCGAGCTGCAATCCAACGATTCGCGGGATGGCGTCCGCGAAGGCGGAGTTTCAGATAGTTGTCGGTGAGGGCTTCAGTGAAGCGGTCTTGGACATTCTCGCCGACCTGCGTGTCGGCGGCATCGGCGGTCGCGACAGATGCATCGTTACCATGTGCCAGCGTGATGGCTTCCGCAGTCTTGCCGACGAAGCTCTCCAGGAAGGCCAGTTTTTTCTGCTCACCGAGTTCGCGCAGAATTCGATTGCGCTCGCGAGCGACCTGCACCGGGACTTGCCGTGGCATCGCTGCGGCCGGCGTGCCAGGTCGCGCGGAGTAGGTGAAGACGTGCAGGTAGGTGAAAGGCAGATCCTCGATCATGCGGCGCGTGGCTTCGAACTCGGCGTCGGTTTCGCCGGGGAAGCCCGTCATCACGTCGGCGCCGATTGCGGCCGTCGGCATGGCGGCGCGAATCTTCTCGATCTTTTCCCGATAATGCCAGGGCCGATACTTGCGGTGCATGCGGCGCAGAACCGAATCGCTCCCCGACTGCATGGGCACGTGTGCATGCTTGGCAATGCGTGGAGAGCCCGCCATGAGAGCGATCAGTTCATCGCTCCAGTCCATCGGCTCGACCGAGCTGACGCGGAGCTTTTCAAGCGATGTGTGGTCGAGGATGGCGCGGATGAGAGCAACCAGTCGCCAGTCGCCAGTCGCTAGTCTCGCGTCCGCGCCGCCAGCTTTGCTGTAACCTGCGACCCTCGATCCCTCACCTGCTTTCCTGAGACCTGACACCTGAGACCTGAGACCTGCCTCTAAGTCTCTTCCCCAGCGTCCGAGATTGATTCCCGAGATCACGAGTTCACGGTAGCCTGCAGTGACCAGCGCGTTGACCTCGGCGAGAATCTGATCGAGTCTCAGCGAACGGCTGTGGCCGCGGACGTAGGGGATCACGCAGAACGAGCAGCGGTTGTCGCAGCCGTCCTGAACTTTGAGGTTGGGGCGGGTGCGTTCGTTGGCCGCATCGAAGACGGGAGCGGCGAGAAGTTCAGTGTGCGCGAAGATGTCGGAGACGAAAATCGGTCGTTGGTCGTCGGTCCTTGGTCGTTGGCTAGAATCCCACGTCGCGCTCAGTGAGCTTAAGGGAACGAACGAGCTCTCCGAAGAGGACGTGGCTCCCATATGCAGCTCCTTTACAAGCGCAATACTTGCCAATTCGTGCTTGTGCGAGTTTCCGATGACCTGGGACACGCCGGGAAGCGCGGCTAACTCTTCGGGAGCGCGTTGCGCGTAGCATCCGGTGACCACGATTTGAGCCTGAGGATTTTCGCGGTGAACGCGGCGGATGGCGGCGCGCGCATCCTGGTCGGCGGAGGCGGTGACGGTGCAGGTGTTGAGGACGACGATTTGCGCATCGCGAATGGCATGCGTGCGTTCGAGGCCGTTCACTTCGAACTGACGCTCGATGGCAGCGCCGTCAGCCTGGGTGGCGCG
Organism: uncultured Acidobacteriota bacterium; assembly: GCA_963729415.1. Taxonomy (GTDB): domain Bacteria; phylum Acidobacteriota; class Terriglobia; order Terriglobales; family Acidobacteriaceae; genus Gp1-AA133. Next base: position 225,932 of record CAVSOD010000001.1, read on the forward strand.
GCACCCAAAATTCTGTACGTAAAAGCTGGACACCATACTATAGTAGCAGCGCACCCGGGCCCTTTCGGACATCTCGACAAATCCCATCGCTGCGCCGGAGCCCTCGCTCGGGATGGTCCCGCCAGCCGTTTCGTGGCTCAAGTTCTGCTGGGGAAAAGTTTTCATGCGGCGCGTATTGCTGGTAGATGATGACAAGCCGGTGCTTTTGACGTTAAAGGCGGTTCTGGAGTTGAACTCGTTTGAAGTAGACACTGCGGCGTCAGGCGCGGAAGCGTGCGAGAAATTGAAGGCCTCCGAGTACGACGTCGTGATCACCGACGTGCGCATGGAAACGGAAGAAGCCGGGCTGGATGTGCTGCGACTGGCGCGCGCGCAGCGCAACCGTCCGGCGACGGCGATTCTGACCGCGTATCCGCCGGCGGACGAAAGCTGGCGAAGCGAGACCGCCGAATCCGTGCTGGTGAAGCCGATCGGGACGCGCAAGCTGGTGGAGCAGCTCGAAGCGATGTTGGCCAAGCGTGCACACACACCACCGCCTCGGCGCAGAGAGTCAGCACCGTAAGCCGCATTGGTAGCAGTGGGGAAGACGCCAGGAAAAGAGGGGAAGGTCGCTTCCTGGAACGAATCCGGCCGGGTGACGCACGCCCCTACTTCACCGGCCGCTTACCATATTCCATGTCAGGCGCTTGCAGCCTGCTGTTGCCGCTTCTGCTGAAAGCACTCCCGGCAAAAAACTGGCCTCCCCTGCGTTGGTTTGAAGGGGACGGTGGTTTCTTTGCCGCATTGTGAGCAAGTGGTTCGAGTCTCGGTCTTGTTGGGCATCTGTCCGGGAACTGCCGCGCCCAGAACGGCAACCCGTTTGGCCTTGCATGCTTTGCAGCGCTTCGGCTCGTTTTTGAACTGCTTGTCGTGAAAGAACAGTTGCTCCCCTGCGGTGAAAATAAAGTCAGAGCCGCAGTCGATACACTTGAGTACCTTGTCCTGGAATTCCATCCCTCACCCCATTCCCCGGTCGCACGCGCGCGAAGAAAGCGGTTGCTTTCCGCACGCACTTGCTGCGCACAGAGTTGTTACGCACCCCCCCTCGAACACTTGCCCTTGGATTCGGCCCGCCTGCGGATCACGCAGGTTCACTACGAAGAAGAAACCGTGATACCAGAGTTACAGTCGCGGCATTTTAAAAGACCGTGGGGAAAAGAAATGGGTCACCGTCCGGAGGAGGAGGAGACCCATCGGTTGCTAATCCAGTTCTTTACGAGCTTTTTTCCGGCTGCGTTTGCGCGCGAGCGCTTCTTTGACACGCTTTCTTTCGCCGGGCTTCAGGTAAAAGGAGTGGCGCTTAACCTCCTTGATGACGTCTTCCTGTTGCACCTTGCGCTTGAAACGACGCAGCGCGTTCTCGAGGGCCTCACCCTCTTGAAGTCTTACTTCCGCCAACTAACTACACCCCCAAACTCGTCCCGTTGGACCCGATAGTTATTGCAAGGTTCCGAAGGCAAGTCAAGGGGGAATGTCAAAGTTTCCGCATAAACAGCGGCTTTGCGTGCGCGATGGTGCGCTTCGTCCATCATTCATTCGCACTAGAAAATGAATTTGAGCGCAAACTGAATTTGGCGCGGCGCGTACGCGCTGGTAGCTCTCGTCAAATTCGTGGGCCTTGCGTAGTATGCGGGAAAGTACTGGATTCCAATAGTTTTAGTGAGCTGAACGAAATCGGTCGCAGTGCTGGTGAAACCATCGTCGGTAATCACCACGCGCTGATTGTCGCGATTGAATGCATTGAAGGCTTCGGCGAGCAATTCGATTTTGTACCGGGGTCGCAAATAGAGACGACGCGTAAGCCGAAGTCGGCCGTGGCATAGTCGGGCCCCAGAAACGCGTTGCGGCCATATCCGGGCAGGCGATCGTTCGAGGAGTTGCCATCCTGATTGGGATCGCCGAAAACTTTGGCGTCGACCGGCCGTCCGCTGCCGAGCGTAAGCACGCCGGATAGTTTCCAGTCGTTGAAGATCTTGGAGAGCACCGCGTGATCGCGCCCGAAGGGCGGCGGTTGCTCGATCGCAGAGAGGACAAAACGGTGCCGCTGGTCGGTGACGCTGGGCCCCGTTCGGACGTAGTGGAGTAGGCGTTCTGAACGGTGACCGGGCGGCCGGCGACCAGGGCGTCCTGGCCATCGTCGGCGGCATGGGCGAAGGTATAGGCCATGCGGAAGTAGAGTCCTTTGTTCATGCGCCGGCGCAGTGAGACGGTCACGCCGTGATAGACGCTGGAAGCCGCGCTTTCGAACTGGTTGATGGCGCCAAGCTGCGAAATGGGACGGGCGAGCGTTGATGCAGGGTGGAAGGGGCAGGTCAGGGAGTGAGTGGTCTGCCAGGTGGAGAAAGATGGAACGCGTGTAGTTGCCGAGCAGGTTGGTCCCGGCGGCGTCGTAGACGGGATATTTGACGTGTAGGCGGACGGTAGGTTGACGTCGCGGGCGCGGATCAGGTTCTGGCCGTGGACGTACATATAAGAGATGCCGGCGGCCAAGCGATCGGCGAATTCACGCTCCAGGTTCAGGCTGGCTTGATGCACCCGCGGCGTAATGAAATTAGGGGAGAAAGCGGCCACGTCGGCGGTGAGATAGCGGCAAGGGTGGCGGGCGGAGCGCAGAAGGAGGACTTGATGGCGCAAGAAGAGAGGGGGTTGGGGTACGTTGGGAAGAACTGGCGCTCAGCGTAGTTAGTGTTGTCGAGGATCATGTTTACGGAGTTGAGGCCGTTATCAGTGGCGAGGTGGATGTATAGATCTGCGGGATGCGAGTGTAGAAAAGGCCATATCCGGCACGCACGACGAGCGGCCATCGTTGGCCGATCGAATAGGCGAGCCCGACCCGCGGGAGAAATGTTGTGATCGTTGACGGGGACTTTGCCGGCATGGGGCCAGAACGAGTTGCGACTGCATGCCCTTGGTGGAGAAAGTCTGCAGGTCATAGCGGGCCCCGAGGCTGAGCGCTAGCCGAGATGTGACGCGCAACGTGTCCTGCACAAAACCGGCGTACTCGTTGGTGTCGGGATGGCGAGATAGCAGTGCCGAAGTTCTGGATGTAGTAGCGCGGGATCTGGTGGGCATAGGCGCGGAGCGGGGTGAGTTTGAGGCCGTAGCGCATAGGTTCGAAGGTCCACGGGATCGACGCTGATAGTGTCGTACAAGTACTCGCCGCCGAACATCGATGGGAAGAAGTTGTAGATCGCGGTGAGCAGAGGGCATCGCCGCCGAATTTCCAGGAATGACGGCCGCTTTCGAAGCTGAAAGTTTCGGCGAGGTGGAGCCGGTGCTCGCGGGTCTGGCGCGGCAGGATAGAAGAACGCCCAAAACCGTCGAAAACGTTGGTGATGCGGGTGCGGACGTCAGCGGAATTACTGGTCGAAGACTGCAGGTCCCTCGAGAACTGTGCGCGGAGGTGACTGATCACCCGCGGCGACAGGCCGCTGGTCAACGCAAGGGAAGCGGACTCCGTGGTGACGTCTTCTTCGCCGTTTTCGAGGTGGCGAAGGTCGTGACCGGACTGGCGGGGTCGAAGAAGACGTTGTTAGCGCCGTAATAGCGCGACGTGTTCAGTCGCGCGGAGAGGTGATGGCGTTGGCTTAAGGTGGCGTCAAGTTTCACAAAGCCTGTGTTGCCCAGTAACTGGGATCCATAGTTGCCCGCCATCGTATTGAGTTGGGCGGCGGTGGCGAAGACGAGGTTCTTGTCGTAGTCCTCGTAGTCTCCATGCTGCGCGGCCGGTGCCGGTTTGCGGAACCAGCACCGACCCGCCGCTCGAAAATCGCACCACGACCGGGACGTGGAAAATGTGCTGATCGTAACCGGCAAAGAAGAAGATGCGGTTCGACTTGATAGGACCGCCGATGGTCCCGCCGAACTGGTGCTGGCGGTCGGCCGGCTTGAAATCGAGGAAAGCTTGCTGGGCGTTGAAGAAGCTGTCCCGCACAAAGTAAAAACCAGTGCCGTGCAAGTGGTTGGAGCCGGACTTGGTGACTACGTTGACCACCGCCCCGCCGGCGCGTCCAAGTTCGGCGCCGTAGGTGTTCGAAGAAACGCGGAACTCCTGCACCACTTCGTTAGAGAACTGGTATGGCGCGCGATAGCGGCCGCGGGCCTGGGAGAAGAACGCATTGTTGTTGTCGGCGCCGTCGACCAGGTAGCTGGACTGGTATCCGCGGATGCCGCCGAAGGCCAGATCGCCATTGGAAGCAGACGTCATGCCGCGCGGGTCCTGGGTCACGCCGGGAGCGAGCAGGGAAAGGTCCGTGAAACGGCGCCCGTTCAGAGGCAGATCGTTGATGGACTTTTCGTCGATCACCGTGGAGACGGCGCTGGGTACGGTCTCGACAGCTGCGGTGCTCCCGACACGGTAACAGTCTCATTCGCGCCAGCCAGACTCAGGCGAAATTGAAGCTCGAGCGTGCCCCCGACTTCCACGTGGATCGGCGGCGTGACTTGCGGAGACATGCCCTTGATCTCGGCGCGGGCGGAGTAGTCGCCGGGTGGAAGAAGTTCCACGGCGAAGCGGCCGTCGCTGTCGGTGATCGCCGAGCGCGGCGTGCCGGTGGAGGCATTCACCACTGCGATGTTGGCCGCCGGGACGGGCCGGGCGTCCGGATCGAGGACCACGCCGCGAATGGCGCCGGTTGAGGCGTCCTGCGGGTGCAGAGCGGGAGCCAATTGGAAGAAAGCGACGAGAATCGAGAGGCGAAGGCCGCGGCGCAGAGTCGAAGGCATGAGTCCCACCTGGGTTGGAATGGGGCTCGGAAGGGGATGGGGAAACAGTAAGAGTTTTACATTTGCGCCGGACGAGAGGGATGTGCTGACCGCACAAGGGTCTGTGCGCTGGGGGATGAGTGCCGGAAGGGGAAGTCGGGGCTTAAAGAGCTTTTAACCGCAAAGAGCGCCAAGAATGCCGCAAAGAGCGCGAAGAGAAGCGCCTTCACTTCAACCCTAGCGAAAAAAAAGAGGGGGCCGCATTCAGCGGCCCCATCGCGCTGCTGCTGTTGCGATTGAGAAGATGAAGACGAAGGGCGGAATTGGCTAATCATCCGTGTGACTGCGTTTCTCCGACCAGAAGATGCCGAAGTTTCCGAATACGGCTGCGTGCCCGTGCCGGTTACGTCGTCCGTATAGGGCTCGGTGATGGTGAAACTGCCCTGGCTGGTGGCTAGCGGGACGGGGGTCAGGTTCGAGCAGATGGCGGTTGTGGGGGTGTAGGTGAACCGCACGACGAGGCGTTGCCGCTCAGAGTGGTGGGGTTGGTGAGATTGGTCAGCAGTGTCGCGGTGAGCGGTGTGTACTTTGAGGCGTCGGCCGCGGTTCTCAGAATGTCACCCACGGCACCGAGAGTAGAACTCTGGAATCCGTAGAAGCTGCCCGAGGGTTGGGTCGCAGTGAAGGCCAACGGGTATCCACGTCCGCTGTGATCTGGAGCAAACCCGACGCTGAAGTACACTCCGTCCAGGAACACATGAAATCTGGCCGGGCAGAAAGCTGGCGCTGACCACGTGGCGGCCGGAAACGATGGTGGCTCTCCCTTTTCCCGCGGTGTTGAGGAACCCGGAGGAAATCGCGTCGGAGAAACGCACAACGTAGTGTGGGTCTGCCTGGAAGGAAATGTAGGCCAGTGCCCCGTTGAAAGACTGTCCGCCAAGGGATGCGTCGGCGACGACGACTCCGGTGTAGGTGATGGGCGCATCGCCTGACGTGATGGGGAAGCCGTTGGACTGTCCGTCAGAATCCCGGTGTCCACCGACGACTGCGGTAAAGATCCCGCCGCTCAGTGTGTCGTTGAACAGAACAGGATTCCCCGAAATGGCCTGATAGGGCTAAGCAAGAGTCAAAACGCCTTTGTCGGTTTGCAGCGGAGTGGGCCTTTCCGGGGGCGCCAGAGGTGGGGAAGCCCGCGCAAACCCAGGCGCGGCCGCTGTATCCGGCGGTTTCGGTGAGATCAATCGGGAGCGCGGCCATTTCCGGGCTGGGAAAAATGTAGCCTGGAACACAATGACGAAGATGGTGCCGCCGGCAAGGCCAAGCGGATACGCGGGTCAGAAGCCGTTCGCGCTGCAGGAGCCGAATTCCACGCCGCCGTTGTCCTTATAAAGGCTGACGAAAATTTGATTCGGTGCGAAGGTCGCAGAGCCTCTTCCACCACTGATGATGGTAACCCGCGCCGTGCCAACGAACGTCGGGGTGCCCGTGCAAAGCTGCGCCGGGGGATGGGCCAAACGTCGGCGACGTTGACCCCGGCGATCTGGGTTTGCTGCACAAAAGACGTGTCGGTCTGAAACGTCAGGTAGACGCGGGCGTTGGTGAAGCTCCAGGAACCGAGCTGGCCATCGGTGATGGTGAGGCCAGTGTAGGTGACCGGCGCGGCCAGCGCCGTGGAGACGAACAACAAGGTGACAACAACGAACGGAAACGCGTGGCGAGCCTCCGCACTCCGCACGATCTTCGGCAAACGATATCGGGGTGCCATATCGGTGAACCTTCTCTGGATTGGAATTCGATTGGGCCGGGAGGGGAAAGGCGAATCCGAAGATTCGATTAGGGCGACTATTACTTCTATGACGAAAAATAGTCAAGCTGCAAACAGTGGGGATTTTCGATTTTATTTTCTGGGAAAGCGCCGCGGGGCGGGCGCTCTGGGGAACAAAAAGCTAGTACGACATCGGTTACTCCTTCGTCGAAGACCATGAAACCTGATCGAGCAGGGAGCGTAACCGTTCTCCTTTCGCGGGATTGATCATTTCGACGTAAGCCACGCCCCTCGAGGTGTGAACGGAATTGCGGGTGGGCATCGCGGTTTTGGGAATCGGCGCCGTGGCGGATGCAATTGGTGAGCGTTGCTTTAAGGCGGTCGAAATCCCGGCGCACGATGTTCATGCTCTGATTGGTCACGATGCCGGCCAGGTGCTGGCGGACTCCCTGGCGCATGACGCGGGTCTTGCGATGGTTTACTGAAAATCCTTCCTCAACCAAAACTGCAGCCACGTTGATCGAGAAGCGATCCACACGTTTCTCGAAATCTTTGTCGCCGGAAAACGCCAAATCGTGCGACGAACGCGTATTGCGCACCGGCCGATTTCGCCAGGCCGGCCAGGCGGCAATCGGTGCGGTAGGTGCAGATGTTTGCGAGCGCCGGGGATGTCGGGGCGCCTTGAGGCAGATGAGGCCTCGAATACAAGTCGGGCCCGCGTATGCGGCATTGTGCTCGCCACCTGCGCCAGGTTAGACCATCGCGAGCGCGGTGTGGTGGTCGTACAGAGTCCGGCGAGCAGGTCGGCGACCGATCCGGATACCGGCGATACGAAAGAATGTTGCGATGCGTGCGGCACTGGAGGTCGGGAGAAACCTGCAGATCCATGCGGAGAACGACGCGACGGCCCACATGCGGAGCGACAAACGTTCAAATGGACGGTCCCGCAGAAACCCGTGTACGGCGGGAATCAGCGAAATCTTGTCAGGATAGAAACAGAATCTGGCGCTGGATGTCTTTCAGGCGCGGTTTGGGAATTTCAATGAGCCGGGAGCCGCCGGTTGCGTACGAGAACGCGGTAGTGATAGTGTGGAGACGCGGAGCTTTCATCTTCGCGGCAAGACCCTTCGATCGGCCGCCATAGCAGTTCTGACGGGTTTACTGCCAGCCACTCGGACAAGGCTCCGACCGACTCAATGGCAGGAACATTCCAGGTGGACGCCACCGTGATCGGTTGCATGATCTGGGGTTCGGCGAGCCAGTGTTCGATTTCTATTTCTTCGCGATACCTCCGTCGAGCTCCAGCAGTCCACTGTCTTTGCGAAGGAAGGCAAGCACCTCGCGCCGGTGCGGCCGGGTGCGTGGGCCAAACGCTTTCACATAGCGTGCGGCCAGCGGGCGGAGCCAGCGCCAATTCCGGCCCAAGCTGCGGACGAGGCGTGAGTGTGCGTCCGCGACATTGGCTTCGCCGGCGAGAAGGGAAGAGGCCAGGACATCGAGCAGAACAGAAGTCTTCATGACTGCAACCGGCGAGGCGCTCCAACGAGTCTCACCTTGCATGACCAGGACTGCGCAGAGCGCAGCGTCGGTCTCGCGACGACTGTCAGGTCTACACGTTTCCCCGGGGTAACCCCGGAGAGGCAGAGCCGGACCCGAAGGCCCAACCGCGCCGGCTTGGAGCGCCTCGCCGAGGCGGCTATGGTAGCAGCTTTAACAAGTCGGTACGTTCTTGCTTCTGCTGAGTCGGGGGTAACTTTGGATATCTAGCGAGTTAGGGCGTGTGTGGTGTCTAAGTGAGGGATGAGCGGGAGGCTGAGGCGAGTCGGTGGAGTCGGCGTCGCGCTGATCCTGATCGGGATTGCAATGCCACTTGGCTTTCATTGGTGGATGCAGAGCCGGAGCTGGGTTCCGCTCGATATTCCGATCTCGACGGCGGCAGGACACATTCGCAGTCCCGAATTCGAAATCAATCTTGAGGGAGAGTACTGGATCTACGTAGATGTTGACCGGCAGTTCAAACCAGACTCCATCGAGTGCCTGCTCGGCCTTCCTCCCTACTACAACGATTGTCACGATCACCCATCCATTGTGCAAACCTCATGGCGAATCACCAAGGCCGGAAACGAGGTTGCTCGCGATCACAACATAGCGCCAGTCGGGTCGGTCCATGGGATCGTGTGGGACGTGCGATTGGATCGTTTGCCGCGGACAAATCCAAACACTACGCCCTCGATCTCGACATTCTGGCAGACGCGAGCGAACTGAACGGCAGGAATCGCGGCTGAAGATCGAGGAACTTGGCGGTGCGTACGTGCGTTACAGTTCGCTCGAAGATGATTGGTCCAATGTTGCATTCCTGTTGGTTGTCACTGGCATCGTTCTTCTTGTGGTGGTTCTTGTGGGGTGGGCGCGGGAGAGAGACCGCGGGAGACTGCAGTTAACCACGGTTGGTCCGCAGCCCCAGGAATTGTTCTTTGATCATAACGATGCGAGGCCCGCAGGGAACTCGGCGGGATCGGAGAAGAAGAAGCTGCCAGCCTCTTTCTGGTTCGGTGCTGTGCTCGTCTGTGCGGGAGCCGCATCGTTCTCCTCGATCGCAATGTGGCTCAATACCCGGAACTGGACACCGGTGGACATGCCAATTTCGCTGGCGCGCGGCCATGTGCGCACTGGGCCGTTCAAGGTCAACGTCAGAGCTGGCTACGACGTGAGGATGGACTACAGCTCTTCGTCAGAACGTGCCGACTGCTTCTGGTATAGCCGCGGCAAAGCAAGTTGGTCGCTGTATCGGAATGGTGTTCGCGTTAAAGATTTTTCTGATCCATCGTCTTACGCGAGCTTGGGCTGGTTCGACGGCGAACACGGTACCTACCAGCTTGACCTGCAGATCGATTCGGATACTGGATGCCTGGATGCAGGTCATCCGCGGCTGCGAATTTCCACCGAACGTTACGCTTTCGAAGACAAGTTGAATCCGTGGATGTGGCTGAGCGCGTTTTGCGTGCCTTGCGGACTAAGCCTGGTAGTTCTGGGTTGCATCGCGCGATTCAGAAAAGAGCGTGATGTCGCTTCAGAGCTGACCGGCGAAGCGAGTGTCGGACAGAATTTCCGGTGGGCGCAAAGACTGCCGCTGAAGAAACCTTTCTGGACTTTGCCATCGTTCGGGTTGCTGGCCGGGCTGGTATTTATCGTTGTTGTCTTATCCGATCGATTAATCAAAACCGCGGCGTACGAAAGCTTCCACTCGCGGGGTATCTATGTGCGGCCTTCACAGACCGTGTCGATCGAGAAAAAGTCCGTGACCCAGATTGAGTCACTTGTTGTGCACATCGAGGCGGGCCCACCAGGCGCGGGATCCAAACTCTACCTGAACGGCACTCTGCTGGCTTGGACGGAACTGCAAAGAGTCATGCAGAAGGGGATCGGCCGTCCTTCCGAGTGCACGGTATTCGTCAGCGCCGACGAGAATGTAGCGTGGTATGACACTGTGCAGGCAATTGACATCGCCCGAGGCTTGGGTTGCAAGGTCGTGTTGCTGACCACAAAATCGAGTAAGGGTAGCGCACGCTAGCCGCACCTGGGCACTTCTGCGATCACGTTTCAGGCGAATCGTGTAATCCTCGGAACTGCTTTTCCTGGGTCGAATCTTTCCTCCTGTCATCCAAAAATAAGAATTCATTCAAGGAGACTGCCATGCCACCGCGTTTGGAACCTCATGAAGGACGGACAGGGCGCGTATCACGCCATGCTGGGATTGGAAGACTATGTGAAGAAGTGTGGTCTGGAGGAGTCGCTGCTGCACCTGATCAAGATGCGCGCGTCGCAGATCAATGGATGCGGATATTGTCTCGACATGCACTGGAAAGACGTGGTCGCCGGCGGAGAGACGCCGCAGCGCTTGTACTCGCTGGATGCATGGCACGAATGTCCTTACTACACCGACCGCGAGCGGGCGGCGTTGGCGTGGACCGATGCGGTGACGCTGGTGAGCGAAGGACATGTTCCCGACGAGGTGTATAAGCAAGTGCGTCCGCATTTCAACGAGAGGGAGCTTCCCAATCTGACGCTGGCGATTTGTGTGATCAATTCCTGGAACCGGCTGGCCATTGCAGGACGAACCACGCCGGGGACGTATAAGTCCCAAAAGCCGTAAGAACTCAAGAAGGGTGCATAGCGAAGGCGCTTTTTAGCTGGCGAGATTTTGACGTGCAGCCGGCTCGAGCCGGTTGAATAGCTCCAGTCGAGCTCGCACGACTTCTTTCACCGATTCGACCACCGAGGGCAGAATCTTGTAAGGGACAACCTCGTTCGGGTGGCGGCTGAGGCTGTCTTCGAGACCGCGGCGCCATGCGAGCCGGAGTTCGGTGTTGATGTGAATGATGTTGATACCGGCGGCGATGGCTTGCCTCAGGTCGGCGTCGTCGGTTCCAGAAGCGCCGTGCAGGGTGAGGAATGCGCCGGTCGATGCCTTGATTTGCCGAATGCGTTCGATGTTGAGATGTTTCCGAACTGTTCCGGCGACCATGGTCGAGAGCATGCCGTACATGTTCCCAACCGCCGGAGCGAGAACGTCGACCCCAGTGTAGGCAACGAATTGCCGCGCTTCTTCGGGATTGGTGAGACCCAGCTTGGGAGCGGCGTCGTGAATCTCCGAGCCGCTGCCAATGTCTCCGATCTCTCCTTCGATCAGGATCGATGGATTGATTGACTTGAGAGCTTCAACGGCCAGTTTCGTTTGCCGGGCATTTTCCTGGAACGGCAGTTTCGAGAGATCGAAAACAACGGAATCGAACCCGGACCGGACCGCTTCCTCGGCCTTGGCAAGGGAGTGAGTATGGTCGGCGTTGAGAAAGATCTCGGATTCGTACTGTTCGCGGAGACTGTTCACCAGGGCGGCGACTTGCCTGGTGCCGAGAAAATCGCGCTCGCCCTCGGAAACCCCAACTAGCACCGGAACTCTTAACTCACGGGCCGCGGCGCAAACCGCCTGCACGATGGTCAGGTCGGAAACGTTGAAGTGACCAAGAGCAACACCGAGACTTTGCGTTTGAGAAAGCGTCTCGCGCAGGGATCGCATGGCTGTACTCCAGCCGTAATTTTACTCTCCTGGGATTGGCCCAAGATTGGCGCAAACGGTCAGTTGGTGAAATCGCGATGTTTCGGCAGGTTATCAATTGATGCAGCTTTTCTGCTCGATTAGACTCCGCACAGGTCGGCCGAGAGGTGCGTCCCATGACTAAGTCTTGGTTCCTATGCGTTGTGTTCGTGCTTGGAAGCTTAGCGGCTCAGGGCCAGTTGAGCGCGAGCCAAGGTGATCAAGTGGTTCTAAAATATCTCGGAACAGCAGGCTGGCAAATCAGCGATGGCAGCACGGTCATTCTTATCGATCCGTATGTCTCGCGAATCAACGGACCAGCTCCGCCGGGGGAGGATCGGGCCATGCCATTGCTGGAGACAGTCGGCGAGCGTATGGATGGCACGACGTTGCTATGCCGGACGTTGCGGCAATCGATGTGCACATTAAACGGGCGGACTTCGTCCTCGTGACTCATACACATTACGACCATATCCTCGATGTTCCTCACATCGCCCTCAAGACTCACGCCGCAGTGGTCGGCACCGAGAGCACCGAAAATGTGATGCGGGCCTACGGTGTGGCTGAAGAACAGCTGATTACCGTGCGCGGCGGAGAAGACTACCAGTTCGGTTCCTTTTCCCTCAAAGTGATTCCCAGCATTCACAGCCCTCTAGATCACAAGCACTACTTCAGTTCCGCAACTGCCCCAGCCGGAATGAAAGCACCCTTGACCTTGGAGCAGATCCACCCGGAGGGGGGCACCCTCGCCTACCTGATCCGCTTTCACGGTCATCAGATTCTCGCGTTCGGCGGGATGAACTATATAGAACGCGAAATCATAGGACTGGAGCCGGATGTCGCCTTGATTGGCGCAGGTGCTTCCCGGAAGGAAATTTATGATTACAGCGGCCGCCTAATGCGTGACCTGCATTATCCGGCCTTAGTCCTTCCTACCCATTGGGACAATTTTCTGACGCCATATGACGCATCGCAACAGCCTGCTCTTGACGCCCTGCAATCGTTTGTCCAAGAGATCGCAGCCGCTTCGCCCAAGACAAAGGTCATCGTGCCAAAGTACTTCGAAGCCATTTCTCTCGAAAGCAACGCAAAGTGATGTAGTGACGTGGTGACGGCGTCTAGTCGGAGCCGAAGTTAGCCGTGGGAAGTAATCCATCGGAACCAAAATGGCTGGTTTGGGGAAGCACTCGCATAGTTGGCGAAAACAATGCGTTCTCACCAGCTTGCGCCGTTTGTTCGCCAAAATTCAGGTCAATGTGTAATTCGAAACTTTTCTATCAACTCGAAGGATGGTTGTTTGTGCGGAAAACCAGATTCGATTCCTGCGTTGTTTGGCGTTCACTCCATACCTGAACTGCGTTGTGCAGTTTGCTCTCGCGGGCCGCTGCCTTCGCGATGTTCGGCGGGTTGTGGCTCGGCGGCGGGCCTCCGTGCAGGCTGAGCTGGCCCAGGCGGCAGAGGTTGATGGCGTCGCCCAGAATGCGCATTGCTTCCTGTGGCGCGTGGAAGCCCATCGAGTTTTCCGACATGACGAAGTCGATCATGAACTGGCCGCGGCGGTGGTAGTCGCGGGCGGCGGCGAGCTGCGCGTCGGTCGCGCCATTCTGCTTGGCGGTCTTGATGTCTCCGATGAGGTCGACGAGCGCGTCGAGGGCTGTGTTCCGCAGAGTGAAGAAGCGGTCCTGGATATCTTCCACGCGCGCCTTGAGTTCTTCTTCGGGGAAGTGGTGGCAGGTCTGGCAGGAGCGGTTGATCTTGAGCAGCGGACTGTTGATCTGGTGATCGCTGATCTTCAATCCACCCTGACGCATGTAGGGCATGTGGCAGTCGGCGCAGGCGACGCCGGAGCGCGCGTGCACGCCCTGGTTCCACATCTCGAATTCCGGATGGCGTGCCTTGATCAGTTGCGTGCCGGTGTCAGGGTGCGTCCATTCATTGATCTTCTGGTCGCCTTCGACGGCGATGATGTCTTCCACCTTGATGCCCTTGGCCCAGGGGAACGTGAGGCGCTTGTTGGGCGGCTGGAAATAATAGGTGACGTGGCACTGTCCGCAGACGTAGGAACGCATTTCCTGGCGGGTTGCCTGGGTGTTGACGTCGTAGTTCGCGATGCCCTGCGAGGCTTTCAGCGCGCGGATGCCTTCGATGAACGCGGGGCGCGTGATGCGCAGTTGCATGGTTGACGGATCATGGCAGTCGATGCAGGCCACCGGATGCTTCACCGTCTGGCGGATCTGCGGATAGGTCATGTGGTTGTCGCTGATCGAATTGAATCCCTTCATCAGGTCGCCATTTCCCAATTTCAGGTACGTAGTGACGATGGAAGCATGGCAGTTGATGCACATCGCCGGAGGAGCGAATTTCTGGCGCTCGGTGAAGGTCTGGTCGTCAAGCATATAGGCGTGGCCGCGGCGCTCGCGGTAGTCGGCGGAGAAGGAGTATCCGGCCCAGATGGTTTTCAGGCGCGGGTCCTGCTCAAGCTTGGAGCGGGCGACGACGGAGCGCGGATCAGCTTGCGTCGGGGAATGCGGCATGGCTTCGCTTCCGCCGTACTTGGTGCGCTGCATGTCGACGGTGCGCAGGTAGAGATCGTATTGCATGGGGAAGTTCTTTCCCCAGATGGCGGGGTCGTCGATGGTGTCGTTCAACTCGACCACACGGTAGAAGGGATTCCTGGCTTCCTGTTTGCGCTCGAAGATGTTGACCAGCAGGGCGGCGATTGCGACGGTCGACAAGGCCGCGAGCGCCACCACCAGCGCGAGCAGGCGGCGCGAAGGAGCGGTTCCGGAATCAGGATTGTCAGTCTCGGGCTTGTCAGTCATGGTTGCTTCCTACAAGAACGGGTTGAGGAATGGAGGCGGCCGCTTCGGAGTGCCCGACGGAGGCGTGACAGCGGGTGCATTCGAGACCGGCAGCTTTCCCGTGCACGACGTTGCCGTCGATCGCGGCGGTGATGTTTTCATGACAACGGCGGCAGGCGTTCTCGGTGACACGATGGTCGAACTTGGTGATCTCGATGGTGTCGGGATACCAGCCGGTGGTGAAGTAGAACGAATGCCAGAATCCGTTGTTAGCCTTTACGGCGTATTTGCCGACGATGTTGTGTGGCGTGTGGCAGTCGTTGCAGGTGGCGGCCGAGTGGTGGCTGGATTTCATCCACGCCTCGTATTGCGCGCGCATGACGTGACAGTTCGCGCAGGCCGCCGGGTTGTTGGTGAGGTAGGAGTATCCCTTGGAGTAGATGAAAGTAAAAAAGCCGAGGCCAAGGAACAGGCCGAGGGCCACGCCCAGCAGCAGGGTGTTGCGCAGGGAAGCGTTCATCGTGCTTTTCTTGCTCACCAGCACGCAGCAGGGTCATGGATACGCGGCAAGCGGGTGGAAGATGAAAATATACTCTTGCGAGGATTGGCGATGTGATTTATGTCACAGCGGAAATTCTTTACCACAGAGGACACGGAGGGCACAGGGGTGCTCGCCCTGTGATCCTCTGTGAACTCTGTGGTTATTGGTTTTTCGTTAAGTTACTGCGGCGTTTCGCGCCAGGCGTTTTCCGGGGCAACGACTCCCACGTCTCGCCCCGATCGCGACGCGCATGGTATGTTCATTTACTTCGACGTGGCGCGTGGAACGCGCTGTGCCGCTGCCATCATCATGATTCGATCGTTCAAGGGAAAGCATCCAACGATTCCGGCGTCCTGCTACGTGGACGGCTCGGCGCAAATTATCGGTGACGTTGTGCTGGGCGAAAACGCAAGCGTGTGGATGAACGCGGTGCTGCGCGGCGACGTGCATGAGATCCGCATCGGTGCACATTCGAATGTGCAGGATTGTTCGGTGCTGCACGGGATGAAGCAGCAGTACGGCGTCTACCTGGGCGAGTACGTGACGGTCGGCCACTCGGTCACATTGCATGGCTGCGTGATTGAAGACCGCTGCCTGATTGGCATGGGATCGATCATTCTGAACGGGGCGCGGATTGGGGCTGGTTCCATCATCGCGGCGGGGACTTTGATTCCAGAGAAGACGGTGGTTGAGCCCGAGTCGCTGTGGATGGGGTCGCCGGGAAGTTCCGGCGGAAGCTTCGGCCCGAGGATCAGGAGACGATTTTGCGCTATGCGAGGAATTATTTGGGATATCGGGAGGAGTATTTGAAGGAGAGCAGCTGTTAGCCATTAGCTGTTAGCTCTTAGCTTCCTGCTTTTGACGAACGGCGGCCATGGAAAGGGCTAAGAGCTAAGAGCTAAAGGCTAAGAGCTAAGAGCTAAGAGCTGAATTTCATGATCAAAGCTGTACGCGGAACTCGGGACTTATTGCCACCGGAGACGGCGCTGTGGAACTTTGTGGAGGCGAAGGTGCGCGAAGTCATGCGCGCTTACAACTTCCACGAGATTCGCACGCCCATCTTTGAGGCCACGGAGTTGTTTGCCCGCGGAGTGGGCGAAGAGACCGACATTGTCTCGAAAGAGATGTACACCTGGGAGGATCGCGGGCGGGCGGAGTCCGACCGAGGACAATCGCTGACGCTGCGTCCCGAGAACACCGCCGGCGTGGTGCGCGCCTACATCGAGCACAAGCTGTGGGATCGCGGGCTCAACAAGCTCTACTACATCGGACCGCAGTTCCGGCGGGAGCGCCCGCAGAAGGGACGCTACCGGCAGTTTTATCAGATTGGGGCGGAAGTCATCGGGCCTTCGACGGCGGGCAGCGAGTCGCCGGCGCGCGATGCCGAGATTCTCGAGATGCTGGCGACGCTGCTCGACCGGCTCGGAATCCAGGGCTGGACTTTGGAGTTGAATTCCGTTGGGTGTCCAGCGGACCGAGAGAGGTTCAATGCGGCGCTGAAGAAAGCCCTGGAGCCAGTGGTTGGGCAGATGTGCGCCGATTGCCAGCGGCGTGCGGTGACCAATCCGCTGCGCGTGTTCGACTGCAAGGTGCCCGAGGATCAGCCGATTATCGAGAAGCTGCCGCGCATCAGCCAGTTTCTGGATGAAGCCTGCCGCAAGCACTTCGAAGAAGTCCAGGCGATTCTGCAGGCCGTGGGTGTGCCGTTCACGTTGAACGATCGGCTGGTGCGCGGGCTCGATTACTACACGCGCACTGCGTTCGAGTTCACGCACGGCGCGCTGGGTGCGCAGAACGCGATACTCGGGGGCGGTCGCTACGACGGATTGTCCGAAGCGCTGGGCGGTCCGGCGGCTCCGGGTATTGGGTTTGCGATCGGGGAGGACCGGCTCGTGATGTCCCTGGCCGCGTCGGCTCCGGCTGTGGCGCAGAATCCCGACGTCTACATTGCTCCGCTGGGCGAGGGCATGAACCGGGAAGCAGGACGGCTGGCGCGGGAGTTGCGGCGCGAGGATTTCGTCGTGGAGTTGGGAGACGAAAGTTTCCGGCTGACAAAGTCGTTTGCCGCGGCGGCGAAGCTGGGTGCGCGCTACGTGCTGATCGTCGGGGAGAACGAAGTCAAGTCGGGAATGTTTACGCTGAAGAACCAGGAAACGGGGGAGCAGGTGTCGGTGCCGCGTGGCGAACTCGCGGCGCGGGTGAAAAAAAGCTTTTAACCGCAAAGGGCGCGAAGAGAATCCGCAAAGGTCACGAAGAAGAACGCTGTTATTCGCTTGCCAACGCCGGCACTGCTTGCTTCACGCGGGGCGTGGGCGGCGTGACCTCGCGCAGCATGTAGGCGTTAGCCAGGTATTGTTGGACCATGCGCTGGGTGTTGAAGAACGAGCCGTTTAGCGCGATGGCGGAGCGCATGACTTCGGTATAGCGGTTGGATGTGCCGTAGAACATCGGCAGGATCTGGCGCTCGAGTTTGTCGTACAGCGCGGCGACTTCGGCCGCCGGGTCTTCGACGATGTCGGTGTTGCCGATGGCCCAGCCGGTGATGCCTTCGATCCAGCCTTCGGCCCACCATCCGTCGATCACGCTGAAACTGGGCACGCCGTTGAGCGCGGCTTTCATGCCGCTGGTGCCGGACGCTTCCTGCGGTCGCATGGGCGTGTTCAGCCACACGTCGACGCCGCTGGTGATCAGGCGGCCCCAGTTCATATCGTAGTTCTCGACGTAGACGGAGCGGATCGCGTCGGAAATGGAAGACGCGCCTTGAAAGACCTGGCGAATGATGTCTTTGCCACCGTTATCGCGGGGATGCGCTTTGCCCGCATACACAAGCTGAATGGGACCGACCTCGCGCGCGATGCGCTTCAGGCGATCGCGATTCTGAAACAACAGGTCGGCGCGCTTATAGGTACTGGCGCGGCGGGCGAAGCCAATCGTAAAAGCTTTCGGGTCGAGATTGACCGAGGTGCGGTGGCGGATCTCGGCAAACAGCGCTTCCTTCGCCGTGGCGTGGGCTACGCGGATATCCTCGAGAGGAATGCTGATCGCGTAACGAAGATAATTGTTGTCGGTGCGCCAGCCGGGAACGTAGTGATCGAAAAGCTCGCGAAAAGCCGGTGACGTCCAGGTGAGCGCATGCACGCCGTTGGTGATGGCGCTGATGGCGTAATTGGGGAACATGCCGCGCGAAACTTCGCCATGGCGCATGGCGACTCCGTTGACAAATCCGGAGAAGCGCAGCGCCAGATAGGTCATGTTCAGCGCGTCATGATGCAGAGCCTGTGTCTGCTCGAGCAGCGTCACGCGCTCGTCGCCCAGCAACTGCCGCACCAGCGGCTTGGGGAACTGGTCGTGCCCGGCGGGAACCGGGGTGTGCGTGGTGAAGATGCACATGCGGCGGATGCCGTCGATGTCGAGCTGCTTGACCCGCCCGGCGAAACTCTGATCGAGGCGACGTTCTAAAAGGCCAAGCGCCAGCAAGGCGGAATGGCCTTCGTTCATGTGGAAGGCCTCAATTTTGTCGAAGCCGAGCTTCTGCAGAAGCTTCAGGCCGCCGAGACCGAGAATGATTTCCTGGGCGAGCCGGTAGTTTTCGTCGCCTCCGTAGAGTGATTCCGTCAGGTGGCGGTCGCCTTCAGCGTTTTCCGTAAGATTCGTGTCCAGCAAAAACACCGGAACCGTATCGCCATCGACGCCTAGCACGTCATATTCCCAGGCTCGAATCCAGACCTGGCGGCCTTCGAGTTCGACGCTGACCCGTCCCTCAACCGCTTTCAGAAGGCGCTCAGGTTCCCACTGTTGCGGTTGCTCGCTCTGGTTGCCGGAAGGATCCAGATGCTGGCGGAAATATCCGTTGCGGTAGACGAGTGTGACCGCCACCACTGCAGCCCCGAGATCGGCGGCGGAGCGCAAGGTGTCGCCGGCCAGCATGCCAAGGCCACCGCTGTAGGTGGGCATGTTGGGATCGAGGGCGATCTCCATGGAAAAGTAAGCGATGGTCGGGGCCTTGGCGCGTGGCTTCATAAGAAAGACAGCTGCCTCGAGCTGAGCACGATGCAGTGAATTCGTAGGCTGTCGGAAAATCGATTCTTCACGGGGTCCTGGCACGCGAAGCGGTTGGGGCCCCGGGCGGTGGCTTTCCGGCGGTAACTGCGAATCGACTGCACGGTGAAGGCTCATTATAGACGACGGCTTTGCGCAACCCGTTATGCCTTTTGGTCGTCTCCCAATGAGCCGTGCGTTTTCAGTGGATTAGGATGGAATGCGTGGCGGCGAGCGGAACAATTCGGCGGGTTGCACTGGCGCGCGCGCTTTCGAAGCTGGGGCATTGTTCGCGAACCCAAGGGTTCGAACTGATCCGGAGCGGGCGGGTGCGACTGAATGGGAACATCGTGCGGAATCCCGAGTCGCCGGTTCACGTCGGAAAAGATCAGATCGAGGTGGATGGAAATCGGATCAAAGCGAGCGCCCGTGTTTACCTGATGATGAATAAGCCTCGCGGGGTGGTGACGACGGCCTCCGATGAAAAGGGACGGGAGACGGTGTACGCCTACCTGGAAGAGGGCCTGCCATGGGTTGGGCCCGTGGGCCGCCTCGACAAAGCCAGCGAGGGCTTGCTGCTTCTCACCAACGATTCGGAGTGGGCGGCAAAAGTCCTCGCGCCTGAGACGCACCTGGAAAAGACCTATCACGTGCAAGTCGGGACGGTGGCCGGTGCGGAATTAGTAGAGTCGATGACACACGGCACGAGAATCGAGCAGGGTCTGTTGCGAGTGAAGCGGGCGCGAGTGCTTCGCAGCGGGGAAAAGAACACGTGGCTCGAGGTGGTTTTGGATGAAGGGAAGAACCGGCAAATCCGGCGCATTCTTGAGGCGCTGGATGTCGAGGTGTTGCGGTTGATGCGGGTGGCGATTGGTCCGCTGCAGTTGGGGAATCTGGCGAAGGGGGAAGTCCGAGCCTTGAGCCAGGCGGAGAAAGTGGCGGTCGACCGGGCGATGGAGCGACACAAGTCCTGATGGTGCCCTAAATTCCGATATTGCTAGGCCGGAGCCGTCGCGGTGCCTTTCGACCTTGGCGCAGTAAGCGGCGGCACGGATGGCGGAGCGGGTGTCTCGCTGGAACGGGAAGCCAGGAGTTCGGGGAGCAGTCCACCGTTTTGCGGAATCAAGGTGATGCGCGCCTTGCTGTCGAGAATCTTCTGGATCTCGAGAATCTCGAACACCGCAGCTTGCACCTCCGGGTCAGACGCAACTTTGTTGAGCGCTTCTCCGACAATGCGCGGACGCATGGCGGCAGCCTTGGCGAATTCGACGGCAGCCTGGCGCTCGGCGGTGCTGGTGATGATGCTGACCTGATTGGCGCCGTCCTGCTTAATCGAAGAAGTGACTTGCCGCAACCGGTTCACGACTTTTTCTTCGATCTGCTCGATCATCTGGGCATCGCGAAAGTGCACTTTGCGGATGTAGACCGAGCCCAGCTTGTATCCCCACTCGTGCGACTGCGGGGAGACCTCGGCGCGCACGGTCTGGCTCATGGCGTGGCGGTTCTGCAGCAGGTCGGCAAGCTTCAGATTGCTGAGGCAGCGGACGGTCGAATTGCTGACGTTGGTGGCCAGCGAGCCGCGCGGATCGGCATTCTTGAAGAGGAAGGCGATGGGATCGCTGATGAACATTTCGTACCAGATGCCGATGCCCATGGGCGCGCCTTCTTCGGAATTGACGGGCTGGCTGCGCAGATATTGCTGGTCGATACGCATGTCGAGGACGTAAAGACGTCCGAGCCAGCGGACAATAGGCGCCTTCAACCCCAGCTTGAAGAGAAGAATGTGCAGCCCGGGCTCATCGATGACTGCGACCACCTTGCCAAACAGGACGTAGACGTAGCAGGTCCGTTCCTCCACCACCGCGTAGAAACCGAAGAACCGCAGCAGCCAGAAGACGACAGGCACGAGGAAGAAGCAAGCCAGGAACGTAACCACGGCGGCGATAAGCAGACTCATCGCTTTGTCTCCATGACCACCTGCTGGGCGTTTCCAAAAAGACCGAGCCGGACATTGCGTACGTAGGCGCGCAACGCACCCTCGCCGGTGGTTTTTAATTCGGATAGTTGGCTGGCCAGTGAGATGAGGGGCTGGACTTCGGCCTGGGCCTTGAGGGTTTCGATCTCGGCGGCCCGCTTGGATTGCTCGATCCGCTGGTCTGCGGTGGCCTGGGCGAGACTGATATCGGAAGAAACCATGTTGTGCGCGGTGTTGATGGCGGCGAGTGCAGACTCGACTTCCGGCGGCGGGTCGATGCCGGTAATCAGAGAGGCGTCCAGAACAATGCCGTAACGCGCCTCGGAGGAACTGCACTCGCGGTCCATGTGTTCGTTGAGGTCGCGCAGATTCTTGCGCAGGTCATTGATGGAAATGCCGCTGCCGCTGGGGTCGGTGGCGCCGGGAGCCGCGGGCGCTTCAAAAGTGGCAATGCGCTCGCGCAAGACCGAGACGAAGTAGCCCATCACGTGGGCGATAGGGCGCTTGACCGCGAAAATATTGGCATACAGATTTCGCTCGGAGATGTGGTAACGGATCTGGCCCGTGAGTCCGGTATTGAGCTGGTCCTTGGTGACGGCCTCGACGACGGTTCCAGATTGATTGGCGCCCGGCACTTCGGGATCGAAAGCCATGTTCACGGTTTGGGTGGCGATCGAGACCTTATAGATCCTTTGCCAGGGCCACTTGAAATAGGGACCGCCCGGGAGAATCACGCGCACCTGTGGATACTGGTAGCGCTGCTTCTCCTCGGCATCGAGAGAAGCGGAAATAGGATCGGTGAGGGTAGTGGCGCCAGGGATGCGTTCGGCACGGCCGAAGTTGGTTTTAACGGCGCGCTCGTTCTGGTCGACGGTGTAGATGCCGCCGGCCAGATAACGCAATAGAAACCACGCAATGAAACCGAGGAAGATACCGGCAGGAATGTTCGGGTCCATCGGGGTTGCTCCTCAGCGCCAACCTTACACGATGGCTCAGCGCTGACTTTCAAATTCGTCCCGAGCGCCATTGAAAGAGCAGATTCCCCCTGCGGTTTGCAGGCGGAGTGACGGAAGACGCGTCACATTTTCAGCTTAAATGAAGAAGGGAATTCGGGGGTTACGACGAAGTTAAAAGAGTGACCACGCGGTTGTCCCCAGCCGGTTAGGTCTTGGTGAAGGGATAGCCCTTTTCGCGCCAGCCGCGGACGCCGCCGTCCATGGAAATCACATTGGTGTAACCCATCTTCTGCAAGTTGTCGGCGGCGAGGGCCGAGCGAAAGCCACCACCGCAGTAGAGCACCAGCGGCGTGTTGACGTCGGGCACCTTGTGTTCGATGTCGCGCTCGATCACTCCTTTGCCCAGGTGGATCGCGCCGGGGAGGTGGTCTTTCTGATACTCGCTCTCTTCGCGGACATCGACCAGAACGAACTTGTCGCCGCGGTCCAGCCGCTGTTTGACGTCGTCCACCGTAGTTTCGCGCACGCGGGCCTTGGCGTCGTCGACTATTTTCAGAAAGCGGGGAGGATGTTGCACGGCCATGAATCTCTCCTGGAAGAATTCGTACAATTTTACCCAAAACTCGAGGACTTTTCGGTTTTCGGAACAACTGTGAAGACATAAGCCAGTTGGGTGATCGATGAGAAATCGTTTTCACCACCAAGGACACGAAGTCTCCCGAAGGAGCGATGCACGGGGGCCTTCCTCTGTGAATCTTCGTGCCCTCAGTGGTGCAAGCCTTTGATCTTCCTCGGGACGATCTGCCGGGCAATCCGGATAAAACACACGCCCTGACATAGACATCCGAATCCAAAACCCGGTTCGCGTCGTCTAAGTCAGCGAGTGTAGTCTTATTGTGCTCCGGTCCGGTAGAAGCGACCAAACCCTGGGTGGAATCCAAAGGATCTTGTTGACATGCCAGCACCGGCCATTCTCACTGTCGACGATGAGCCTGAAGTCTTGCGGGCGGTGGAACGCGATTTGCGCCGCAAATACGGAAAAGACTATCGCGTTCTCGGCACCGACTCGGGTAGCAGCGCGATCGACCTGTTGAAGCAACTCAAGACGCGGGGCGACACGGTCGCCCTCACGCTGGCCGACCAGCGCATGCCGCAGCTCTCGGGGCTCGACGTGCTGGGTCAGGCGATGCAGTTATTCCCGCTGGCCAAGCGCGCCCTGCTGACCGCCTACGCCGACACGAACGCAGCAATCTCCGCCATCAATACGGCCAAAGTTCACTACTACCTGCTGAAGCCATGGGATCCGCCGGAGGAGAAACTCTACCCGGTGCTCGATGATCTGCTCGAAGACTGGCAGGCGGAGTACAAGGCCCCCTATCACGGCCTGCGGGTGCTCGGGACGCGCTGGTCGCCGGCGAGTCACCAGTTGAAAGATTTTCTCGGGCGCAACCAGGTGCCGTATCAGTGGACCGACGTGGAAATTGCTACGCCGGACCAGGAAGTCCAGCAACTGATTCCGAACGTCGACTTGAAGACTGCCTCTTTGCCACTAGTGGTGCTGCCTGGAGGAGAAGTGATTTCGAATCCTCCCGTGGAGGAGCTGGCGGCCCGCATCGGGTTGCGCACACGCGCGGAGACAACTTTCTACGATTTCGTCATTGTAGGCGGCGGTCCGGCTGGATTAGCTGCCGCGGTGTACGGAGCCTCGGAAGGTCTGAAGACGTTGCTCGTCGAGCGCTCGGCTCCTGGCGGACAGGCCGGAATGAGTTCGCGCATCGAGAACTATCTGGGATTTCCTTCCGGACTGACCGGCGCGGACCTGGCAAGACGGGCTTTTACGCAGGCGAAGCGGTTTGGGGCGGAAATTTTATCGCCGCAGGAAGCGGTCGGATTGCGGGTCGACGGCCCATACCGTTTCGTGAGATTGCGGGATGGCACCGAGATCAGCTGTCATGCCCTGCTGATTGCAAGCGGCTTGTCGTGGAGAAAGCTCGACATTCCTGGCGCCGAACGCCTGCAGGAGGCCGGCGTGTATTACGGGGCGGCCATGACCGAGGCGCAGTTGTGTGCTGGGGAAGATGTGTTTGTCATCGGAGGCGCAAACTCCGCCGGGCAGGCGGCGGTGTATTTCGCCCAGTTTGCCCGCTCGGTGACCATGATGGTGCGAGGCGATTCGCTCGAGAAGGGCATGTCACAATATCTGATCGACCAGATCCGCGAGATTCCCAGCATCCGGGTGGAAACGCAATCCGAAGTCGTGGAGGTCCACGGTGATGGCCACCTGGAATCGATCACTGTCGCCAATCACGCGACCGAATCGATCCGCACCGAGCCAACCAGCGCGCTCTTTATTTTTATTGGCGCTATGCCCTGCACAGCGTGGCTGCGCGGCTTGCTGCCCATGGACGAGCGCGGCTACCTGCTGACCGGCGCCATGCTGCCGAAGGATGGCGATCGGCCCAAAGGATGGAAGGAGGAACGCGACCCGTTCATCTTCGAGAGCGTCATTCCGGGTGTGTTTGCCGCGGGGGATACGCGGCATTCTTCGATCAAGCGCGTGGCGTCCGCCGTGGGTGAAGGCTCCATCACGGTGCAGATGGTGCATCAGTATTTAAGTAAAGTGAAGTAGGATTGGCTGATTGCTAGGAGCCAGAAGCGAATAGCCGGCAGCGGCTTTCTATGAATCCACAGGTTCAGGACATCATTCGGCACGGGTATTTGTGGCTTTTTCTGGTCGCTCTGCTGGAGCGGATCGGGCTGCCACTGCTGGTGACTCCCATCGTGATCGCGGCCGGCGCAGTGGCCGGGCTTCGCGACGACCTGAGCCTGTTGGGAATTGTTGTGGTCACAGTGGTCGCCACGGAGCTTGGCGACCTGGTGTGGTTTGAGCTGGGGCGGCGCCAGGGATCGTCGGTGTTGCGGTTGCTTTGCAAGATTTCGCTGGAACCGGACTCTTGCGTGCGCAAGTCTGAAGACGCCTTCGCGCGGCATACCACGACCTCTCTCATCACCTCCAAGTTCATCCCAGGTGTGGGGCGGTTGGCGGCGCCAGTGGCTGGCATGTCGGGCATGTCACGAGCGCGTTTCCTGCTGGTGAATGCGCTGGGCACGCTGGTCTGGAGCGTCATTTTTGCGCTGGTGGGATTCATCCCCGCACGCAAGCTGCCGATTGACGTTTTGCTGGAACGCGCTGCCGGCTGGCTGCTGGTTTTGTTGGCGATCGCGGTGCTGGCAAACGTAATCTGGAAGTATGTGCAGCGCGAAAAGTTTATCCGTTCGCTGCGGGTCTCGCGCATGACGGTGCAGGAATTGAAAGGCGCGCTGGACCGGGGTGAGCGTCCGTTCGTGGTGGACCTGCGGCACAAATTGGAGTTTCTGGTGAACCCCCGGACGGTCGCGACCGCGATTCGGATAGCTCCTGACGAGCTGCCCTTGCGGCACGCGGAACTTCCGCGCGACCGCGAAGTGGTGCTCTATTGCACCTGCCCCAGCGAAGCCACCAGCGCCAAGGTGGCGATGGAACTTAAGAAGATCGGGATCGTGAAAGTGCGCCCGCTGATGGGCGGTCTGAAGGCCTGGGAAGATGAGGGTTATCCCATGGACGAGTTCTACCACGAAGAAGAAGTCAAAACTGCTTCGTAGGCGACGGTTTCCCCAACATTCCCTCCAGTTGCCCCCTTTGCGTTTCCCATCCCGAATCTGCAACATCTGACGGCCGGTTACCAGAGGCCAATCTCCTGGCTGTCCGACCGGGTTCCGTCGCGCCGTTCTCATGTGACCCAGATCACAGGCAAAAGTGACGCCCCTTGCTACAGTGCGCTTGTGGAGCCAACATGAGCACACCTTATGGCATTCAGATCTCCGAGAATTGCCTGCTTTGCAAGCTGCGGCAAACGGGATTCTTCTGTGAGTTGCCCAAATCTCCGCTGGAAGAGCTGGAGAAAGTGAAGTATGCCAGCGCCTATCCACAGGGTGCGGTGTTGTTTGTCGAAGGTCAGGCGCCGCGAGGCGTCTACGTCATCTGCAGCGGAAGAGTGAAACTGTCGACCACCTCGCGCGACGGCAAGACGCTGATTCTGCGCATCGCCGAACCCGGCGAAGTGCTGGGCTTGCACGCCACGGTTTCAGGGAAGCCTTACGAACTTACCGGCGAAACGCTGCAACCCTGCCAGCTCGATTTTATCCGGCGCGACGATTTCCTCCGCCTGCTGCAGCACCACGCCGACGCCTGCCTGAACGCGGCGCAGCATCTCAGCCAGAATTGCCAGAGCGCGTACGAAATGATCCGGTCGCTCGGCCTGTCGCATTCGGTTTCGGAAAAGCTGGCGCGGCTGCTGCTGGAGTGGGCGAGCGATGGCGAGACCACGAAAGAAGGCATTCGCATCAAGATTGCACTGACGCACGAAGAGATCGCGCAGCTGATCGGCACATCACGCGAGACGGTGACGCGCGTGCTGAGCGAGTTCCGGGAGAAAAAATTCGCCCAGTTGCGGGGTTCGACCCTCATGATTCTCAACAAGCCGGCTCTGGAGAAGATGGTCGAAGCCTAGAACTCGTCTACTCGTCTCATAAATGGTTTTGGGAATGGCACGACTTCAGGCGTGCCGCCAACGGCTACAGATACACGGGGGCTTTACGGGCTGCCGCAAAACGACTGTAGCGTCGGCGTCCCGCCGGCTGTCGCGAGGGCATCTTGCCCTCGCCGTGCAGATTCGTAGTTGGGCGCGCCTTCAGGCACGCCGTAAGAGCAGAAAAGAACGAGCCGGCTTTTTAGCCCCTGGGCTCAGCCATCCTCTCTGGCGCACCTTATTTATGAGATGAGTTGTAGCCTGAGTCATCGGCTCCGCACAACCCCGCCTGCGTCCATCTTTGGTAAGAAATTCCGGATTACTGGCGTTACTTTACCCGTGCCAACCACCGGCATAAGCTGCGCTCATGAACGTGAACGCGCTGCTGATGTGCCGCGAGCAGGAAGCGCTGCAGATGCTGGTCGGCGCACTCGATGAGCTGGAAATCGAGGAAGAGATCTGCGTCTCAGAGCCGGAAGCGATGGAGCTTCTGGCGGTCGGCTATTACTCGGCGGTCGTGGTGGATTTCGACTTGCCGGGTGCAGCGCAAGTAGCGCGCCTGGCGCGTCTGTTGCCGGCACAGCGGCGTCCGGTGGTATTCGCGGTGATCAATGCGCTGACCGACGTGGGAAGCGCGTTTCAGGCAGGCGCGAATTTCGTGCTCTACAAGCCGCTGGTGTGCGACCAGGTGATGCGCTCGCTGCGCGCGGGCCGGGCGTTCATGCGGCCCGACCGGCGTCGGTCGCCCAGACAGAAAGCCGAAGCTCTTGTTTACTTGCGATTCGGGGATGTTTGTCCGCTGCCGGCGCTCGTGCTCGAAGTCAGCGAAGAGGGGCTGTCGGTGCTGGCGTCAGAACCACTACCCGCCACCGAGTTGCCGTTGCGATTCATTCTTCCCGGCACCAGCCAGATGATCGAAGGCAGCGGTGAGGTGACCTGGGCCGACGACAGTGGTCGTGCTGGAATTTTCTTCACCCAGTTGACCCCGGCCGCGCGCCGGCACCTGAAGGCCTGGATGGCGAGAAAAGACAAGCGTAAAGCTTCGCGCGGGCGAGTTACGACGCGAGCGACAAAAGGACAGACGGCGGCTCCGCCGGCCAATTAGCAATCCACTTCTTCAGCTTGCTTTGAAATTCGTTTGAGGCAAACCTCCGACCGCGCGTAGGCGCATCGCAAGATCTCCAACATCTCGCATGCTAGACTCGCCCTTCTCCCGAGGGCCGGGCTGCATGAGTGAGTTGGTGTTTCTTTCTGCCGTCGAGATGGCAGAACAAATCCGACAGAAAAAGATTTCGCCGGTAGAACTCGTCGAAGCCCACCTGGCGCAGATCTCCGCGTTGAATCCCCACCTGAATGCGTTCGTCGCGCTGGATGAAGAGCGCGCCCGGCGGAATGCCCGCGAGCTCGAAGCGGCTGCGATGCGCGGCGAATGGCGCGGACCGCTGCACGGAGTTCCGATCAGCATCAAGAGCTCTTGCGATGTGGCAGGGTTGCAATGCGAGTCGGGAACACGGTTGCGTGCGGGACATGTAGCAGCCAAGGACGCCGTGCTGGTTTCGCGTCTGCGAGAGGCGGGGGCTATTGTGCTGGGCGTCACCAATGCGCCCGAACTGTTAATGGCCTGGGAGACCGACAATCTTCTTTATGGGCGCACCAACAATCCCTGGGATCTGATGCGAACCGCAGGAGGCTCGAGCGGCGGCGAGGCGGCGGCCATCGCTTCCGGATGCTCGGCCGGAGGCGTGGGCAGCGACGGCGGTGGGTCGATTCGCGTGCCCGCACACTTCAGCGGAATCTGCGGTCTCAAGCCGACGCCGGGGCGTATTCCGGCTACTGGGCACTTTCCGGTGTCCGCGGGGCCGTTCGCCATGCTGGGCGTGGTGGGGCCGATGGCGCGTACCGTCGCGGATCTCTCGGCGCTGTTCGAGGCGATGGCGGGGCCGGATGACGGCGATCCCTCGTCGGCGCCGGTGCCGGTCCGCAGAATCGCTCGCGAAGAACTGAAGCAAATCCGGATTGGATATTTTGAAGACGACGGACGGACGCCGGTCACGCCGGAAACGCGCGCGGCGGTTCGCGCGGCGGCCGATGCGCTGCGCCACGCGGGATTCGAAGTGGTGCCGTTTCGGCCCGAGGGTCTCGAGACGGCGCGGCAGCTGTGGTGGAAATTGTTCGGCATTGCCGGCGGAATGGTGCTGCGACCCATCACGAACGGGCACGAGAACGAGCTCTCGCCGCAGCTGAAGGAATTTCTGAGCTGCGTAGCGGCGGAGCCTCCGCATTCCGGGCAGACCTTGCTCTGTACATGGCTTGAACGGGATGAATTGCGCGCCCGCTTTCTGGCGCAGATGCAGATGTTTCCCATCCTGCTGTGTCCGGCGGCGGCGATTCCCGCCTTCCGGCACGGCGAACGCAGTTGGGTCGTCGACGGCAAAGCGGTGAAGTATTTGGACGCCTGGAGCTATACCGAGTGGTTCAATCTGCTGGGAAATCCAGGAGCCGTAGTACCGGTGGGACAGTCGGCGGAAGGGTTGCCGATCGGCGTCCAGATTGTCGGCCGCCCGTGGGAAGAGGAACTGGTGCTCGCGGTGGCAGCAGAGTTGGAACGCGAGTGCGGTGGATATCGCCGGCCGTCGTTGAAATTCCCGGAAGCGAAGGGCTGAGACTTCCGCGCGCGGGGGCGATCGCGGCGCAAAGACGCCTGCTGTGCGTTGCCGAAGCTCGGTAGTAGGATGTTGGGCATCCTTCGCAGCGCGGACGGACTCACTATACTGTTGGCGGCGCGCATCGAGCATGAAACTGAGAGTCTTGATCTGGACCGTTGGGCTTGCCTTCGTAGGCTACGCACTGGCCGGGCGCGGAGCCGTCCCGAATCCGGGCCGCGAGACGATCGGAGCACTTCTCGGTGCGGCAGTCGGATTCTGCGTCGGCTGGGGACTGCAACGCCTGCTTGAGATGGGCCGCAGGCACTGAGAGACTTGGGAAGGGCATGTCTTGAAGGCATGCCCTGATACACTGCACGGGGTGAGGGCAAGATGCCCTCACGACAGCCGGCGGGACGCCGGCGCTACAGTCGTTTTTCCGCAGCCTGCTCAAGCGTGCCGCTCGCGTTGGATTCAATACGTGGACTTCAGCCCCTGAGGTCCCGCCGGTTGTCTACTTGAGTCGCCTATTGAGGAATAAGCTCTCTTCATGAATTTCTCCCGGGTTGGATCTTTGGTTGTGCTGGGACTGGCTGCGGCTGGAATCCTCGCGGCTGCACCGCATCGGGCGTCGGAAGCCGATACCGAACCGGCCGAAGCCGCACGGCTCAACAACATCGGCGTCGCCTACATGAACCAGCAGTTGTTCGAGAAGGCACTGAGGCAATTTGAAGCAGCGAGCGCGCAGGATCCTTCACTCACGATTGCGCGCCTGAACCGCGGCGTCGCGCTGCTCAATCTCCAGAAAGTCGATGAGGCCAAGACACTGCTCGAAGGCGTGGTCAAGCAGGATCCGAAAAATCCCCACGCCTGGTACAACCTCGGCCTCTATTACAAAAATACCAATGAAACCGACAAGGCCGCCGACGCCTTCAAGCATGTGACCGAGATCGATCCCAACGACGCTGACACGTGGTACTTCCTGGGCACGGTGTATGCGCAGGCCAAGCAGTATCCGCAGGCGATTGAGGCGTTCGAGCATGCGCTGAAGCTGAACCCGCTGCACGCGTCGGCGGAGTTCGGCATTTCGCGTGCCTACCAGCAGTCGGGCGATTCCGACCATGCGCGCGAGCATTTGAAGAAGTTCACGTACATCAAAGACAACAAGCTGGGCTCCCCGATGAGCCTGACCTATGGCGAGCAGGGAAAGTATTCGCGGGCGGAGGAGTCGCCGGGTGTGGTGGAGAAGGTGCCGCCGCAGATTCCGGTGAAGTTTGTGGATGTGACGAAGGAGGCGGGGTTGGTTGCAACGCATTCGGCTGGCGAGACAAAGGATCCGAATTTCTCTCCCGGATCGGGCGCCTGCTTCTTGGATTTCGACGGTGATGGAAAAATAGATCTTTTTCTAGCGGAGGGTGGCCCAAACGGCGGAATGGCGCTTTATCACAACATTGGCGGGGGGAAGTTCGAGGACGTAACGAAGAAGGCGGGGCTGGATCCGACTCTGCACGGACGGGGATGTACGGCAGGCGACTATGACAATGATGGAGCGCCGGATCTAGTGGTGATGGTTGCGGACAAGGTGATGCTTCTTCACAACGAGAAGAACGGCACATTCAGGGACGTCACGAGCGCTGCTGGCATCACGGCCAGTGAACCGTTCGGCGCTCTCACATTTATCGACTACGACCACGACGGCGATCTCGATTTACTGCTCACACGAAATAGACCAAAGAAGGGAGACGCCAGCGATTGGGATTTTGCTGAATTCGACGAGGGGTCCGGCAACGTGATGTGGCGAAATAACGGAGACGGCACTTTTACGGACGTCACCGAGAGTACCGGGTTGGGAAGAGGCGGATTCAACTTCGGAGCTATCGGGTCAGACTATAACAACGATCGGGCGGTTGACGTATTCACGTCGAGTTGGCAGGCTTCGCCAAAGATTGCCCCTGTCATCTTTGAGAATCCACGAGAGGGAAAGTTTATCCCTCGTCAGCCATGGGCGGTCGATGTACCGCATCAGACGGTGGGCATGACCGTCTTGGATTTTAACCATGACAACTGGATGGATGTCGCCTTCACCCACATGGGCGGGCCCGGTCTGTCGCTCTGGCGAAACAATCAAGCGAAGAGTTTCGAGCGAGTCGAACTTCCAGAAACAAGCTGGGTGCGCGCCTACGGCGTCGCCGCCATAGACTACGACAACGATGGCTGGGTTGATCTCGTCGCGGTCGGCGAGACCAAAGACGGCAAGGGCGAGATCCGCCTGTTCCGCAATCTCGGGCCTGACGGATTCAAAGACGTCACCGCCGACGTCGGCCTCGACAAGATTCAACTCAAAGAGCCCCGCGCCATCATTACGGGCGACTACGACAACGATGGCGCCGTCGACCTCCTTATCACGCAGAATCACGGGCCCGCAGTGCTGCTGCGCAACGAAGGTGGCAATAAGAACAACTGGTTGCAGCTGAACCTGAAGGGCCTCAACGACAACAAGTCGGCCATCGGGACCAAGGTCGAGGTGTTTGCTGGCGGCAACCGGCAGAAATTTGAGATCTACGGCTCAAACGGATATCTCGGGCAGAACTCGCCTTATCTCACCGTGGGCCTTGGGCAGGCGAAGCAGGCCGACGTGGTTCGCATGCTGTGGCCGACGGGCGTGCTGCAGGACGAAATTGAAGTCGCAGCGAACCAGGTGAAGCCCTACGTGGAACTCGACCGGCGCGGCAGTTCGTGTCCGACGCTGTTTGTCTGGGACGGGCAGCACTACGAACTGGTCGGCGACATGATTGGCGCCGGTGTGGTGGGGCATTGGGTGGGGCCGAACGAGCGCAACGTGCCGCGCCCGGCGGAGTACATCAAGGTGGATCGCAATACGATCCATCTGAAAGACGGCAAACTCAGCTTCCGCCTGATGGAGCCGATGGAGGAGGCGGTTTATCTCGACGAAGTGAAGCTGTTTGCGGTGGATCATCCCAACGGGTTCGAGGTTTATCCGAACGAATATTTCGCGAGCAATCCTCCATTCCCAATCTTCCGCGTGATTCAGAGTCACGACGCGCAGTTGCCGGCGGGGGCGCGCGACGAGCATGGGCACGATCTGATGCCCGCGCTACGGGCCCACCAGTATTTCGGTGACTTCGAACTGCTCCCCTTCCACGGATTTACCAAGACGCACTCCATCGAACTCGATCTGGGCGAGCCGTACCGCGGTGGGCCGCTCATATTGCTGATGCATGGGGAAACGGAATACTTCACCGCAACCAGCGTCTACGCCGCGCATCAGGCGCAGGTCGAGGCGATCGCACCCTACGTCGAGGCACTCGATGCGCAGGGCAAGTGGGTGCGCGTGCTCGATGACATGGGTTTCCCGGCCGGTGGTCCGCGCACGATTACGCCGGATCTGACCGGAAAATTGCCGCTGGGCGCGCGGCGCATTCGCATCACCACCAACCTGCAGGTCTATTGGGACGATATCCGCATCGACCGCAGCCCGCAGGATGGTCCGGTGCAGTTGACGGCCGCACCGCTCACCAGCGCGAACCTGGCGTTCTACGGGCATCCGCGGCAGATCGAGGGCGAGCCGCGGGGGAACGTGAAGTACGTCTACGAAGATGTCAGCCCCACCGGGCCCTTCGCGCGCCAGGCGGGAGACTACACGCGTTACGGCGACGTGCTGCCGTTGTTGACGTCGTTCGATGACCGCTATGTGGTGTTCGGAACGGGAGACGAGATTGCGCTGGAGTTCGATCCTTCGAAACTCCCGGCGCTGCGCGCAGGCTGGACCCGGGATTATTTCTTCCTGGTAAACGGCTACGAGAAAGACATGGATTTCTACGCGGCCGATGGGTTCACGGTCGAGCCTCTGCCGTTCCAGGCGATGCCGGCGTATCCCTACCGCGGTTCATACCCTCTGGATGCGGAGCACTTGAACTACCTGCTCGAGTACAACACGCGGCACGTGTCGGGGAATGAGGAGGGGGCGTATTCGTATCAGTATCCACCGGTGAAAAATCAAGAGCATTAACCACAGAGGGCACGGAGGATCACGGAGGAAACCTGAATGACTTTCGTGTGACTTCGTGTCCTTGGTGGTTGATTGATTTTCGACTTGAACTATTTGGTGGTTGCGGAGCGTTCGACTTCGAGTTGAGCGGTGAAGGCCTCGATGGTCGTCAGCAGCGTATCGCCTGCGAACTCGAGGCCGGCGATCGAGCGGTCAGCCGCTTGGCGGTGGCCGTACCCGCAGGCGTCTTTGATCACCACGGGGATGTAGCCAAGGTCGGCGCCGTGCCGTGCGGTGGGCTCGATGCCGATCTCCAAGGCGATGCCGCAAATGGCGAAAGCACGAATTCCGCAGTCGCGCAATGCGATATCGAGCGGCGTGCCTTCGAAGGCCGACATGGTGATCTTGTCGAAGATCGCTTCGCTCGGGCGCGGATTCATCTCCGGCACTAGCGGAAATCCCGGGGAGTCGCGCAGGAACCAGGGCTGGACCTCATTGGCCGACTTCACCCGCTGCCAGGCCATGGCCGTGCGCAGCTGAAATGCGCCCATCAATTCCTTGGGCAGGGACAGGTGGCGCGTGAAGAAAACGCGGATGCCGGCTTTGCGTGCGGCCTCGAGCACCTGTACAACGCGCTCGGTGATTTCGGGGCCGTTTTTGAGCTGTTTCACAATGCCGACCTGCATGTCGTAGACAATCAGGGCCAGCGTGGAGGGGTCGCAGACATCTTCCAAGGTATTGCGAATATCGAGTCCGAACGCGCGCTGCATGCGAGACAGTGCTCCCAAAGCAAGGATGTTTCATTCTAACGTGCGGAGTGCTCGAGCTACGAGCGATGAGCTAGAGCTAACATCTACCAGCCCTGATCCAAGAGCAGACATAACACCGCGACGTTCGTTGTTCGCGCTCACAGCCTCTACTGCGCGCTTCTGTAGTTCGGGGGCAGAGCCTTCGCGAGATCTTTCCATCCCACCAGAATGAATCCCTGATCCCTCAGGAACTTCTGAAACTCTGGACTCTTGACCATGTCGAGGTCGTGCTGTCGCCAGGCCGAGCCCCAGTCGGGATGATCGAAGCTGGCGCCACGCATTTCCTCATCGTCGTACGCGAGGTGCACGATTACCTGGTAGACGCCCGGCCCCAGAGAGGCAAGCTGGCTTTTATACCAGGCGGTCCAGTTCTTGGCATCGATACCGGGATCGATGGAAATCACTTTCTGCACCAGAACCTCCTCCGCCGGAGGTGTCACACCCAGTGGGCCGTGCGTGCCCTCCCACTCTTCGAGAATCGGCAGTCCGTAGCTGTGGCCCATCTTCAAGTAGACCTTGTAGAGGTCGGTCGAGCCGAACAGCGCCGTCATGTGAGTGTCAAGGTGTGTGATGTGTACGCCGAACTGGCGCGCGCGATCGATCTGGGCATGGAGTTCGGTTTCGACCTCTTCAGGCTTCGCGTTCTTAGCGACCTCAGGGGTGTCGAGCGGCAGGTAGCCCTGGGCGTCGAGCAGGCTGGGGACCTTGTCTTTCGACGTTACCGGGCCCCAGCGGAAAGTGGTCCATTCGCTGTTGAGCGCCTGGTGAATGCCGAGGTCGGCATCCGGGTGAGCTTTCGCGAAGTTGGCCGCCTCAAGAAACCACGGGCAGGGAACGAGGATGCTGGCGGAGGTGATCCAGTGATTTTCCAGAGCTTCGGAGGTGGCGCGGTTCACGGAATGATTCATGCCGAAATCGTCGGCATGCAGAATCAGCAGCCGCGCGGTGGCAGGGTAGCCGAGACGCTCCTGCACGGATTTGGGTGCGGTCTGTGAAGCCGCGGGCAACGAGGTCGCGATGGTAGCAACCACAAGCAACGACCAGCGAACGTATTTAAGAAAACTCATGACGTTGTTCTCCTCCTGCGGCAGTACTGCCTTGTTGCTTTGCGCTCTTTGCGATCCCTTAGCGGCCTTTGCGGTTAGAGCTTTTCCCAGCGGTGTTAGCGACAGAGGCAAAAGCTCTTAACCGCCCTTCGACTTCGCTCAGGGCAGGCTCCGATCGCGAAGAAATGCCGCAAAGGTCGCGAAGAAATGCGCGCAAAGGTCGCGAAGAAATCTCAGGCTTCCTCCGGGGGCATTTCGAAGTCCACCAGGTCGCTGCGGAAGCCACGCGTTTTCCAGGCGCCGAAGGCGATGCCGGCGGCCATCCAGATCACGCCGGCGATCTTTGCCGGGCGACTCAGGTTCAGCCACAGCAGCAGGCAGATCAGAAAACCCAGCGCCGGGCTGAGGAAATTTCCCAGTTTTTTCTGCGGGTCGCGGTAGTAGTAGCGCAACAAGGCCGCGAGATTCACGCCCATGAATGCGATCAGCGCGCCGAAATTCAGCATTTCCGCCCCCAGGCCGTAGGCTTCGCCGCCGTTCATGATTTTGACGAAGGTCGTCCACGAGAGCCCGGCGGTGCCGAGAGAATAAGTCTTGTAGCCGGCGACCATCTCGAGCACAAACGCGCCCACCAGCGCCACCACGCCGACCAGGATCACGTTATTTCGGGGAACGCGATGTTTTGGGTCAATCGCGCCGAAAAACGATTTCGGCAACGCATTGCTTCTTCCCATGCCGTAGAGAAGGCGGGCCGCGCCGATTTGGGCGCCGAGTCCGGAACCGAAGTTGGCCAGCAGCAAGGTGAGTCCGACGATGGGGAACAGGGGCTTCCACGCGCGTCCCGCCACATAGGAATATGCGGTGTTCACGTCGGGGAAGGGTTGCGATGCGGGCCAGATCAACTGCGCCACGTAAACTTCTACGGCCGAGAGGATGCCGATGACGAGGCAAGTCAGGACCGTGGCCAGCAGAATGTTACGCCGGGGATTGTCAGCTTCTTCCGAGAGCGTCGAGATGCCATCGAACCCGATGTAGGTGAGCACCGCGATCGAGGTGCATCCGAATAAGCCGCCAAACGAGAACGTCTGCGGATCGTAGAACGGCCGGCTGTAATACAGCGGATCGTGCGGCGCGCCAAAGATGTAGCGAGCCGCGGCTACAAAAATTGCGACCACTACCATGCCCATGGCAATGGCCATGCCGGTATTGATGCGCGCAGACGTTTTGATCCCCCGAAGATTCAGCAGAGTGAACACGATGACGAAGAAGATTTTCCAGATCCAGGGGGCGACGCCGGGAGCGAACTGGCTGGCCTGTCCCGCGCACCAGACCGTGCAGATCAGCGGATTGAGCATGTAGTCCATCACCATGCTCCAGCCCGTCACGTAGCCCATGGCGGGATTGATTTCCTGGGCCACGTAGGTGAAGGCGGAGCCGGCGCTGGGATAGGCGCGCGCCATGCGTCCGTAGCTGATGGCCGTAAACAGCATCGCCACCATCGCGATCAGGACAGCGGTCACCACGTGGCCGCGGCCGCGATCGCTGAGCACGCCGAACACCGACATGGGCGCGACCGGCTGGATCACGATCACGCCATAGAGAATCAGGTCCCACAGGGTCAGCGTGCGCCGCAGGCGTGGTGCGCTGACGGTGGTCGGGTTAGTGGCCATTCGGCTCCTTGCTCTAGTCTTCAGTCCCTTCGCTCAGCTCAGGGCAAGCTAAAAACAGTCGCTAGTCGCTGGTCGTCAGCAAAATTAGCTGGCGAAGATCGCGTTCGGTGGCGCAGCTCTGACCATGATTGCGCACATCGGACAGCAAAAACGGAATCCATCCACGCCGCCTTCAAGCGCCTCTCAGTGTACATTCCACCCGCTGACTTCCACGACGGGCTTGGCATTGCCCAGCGCACTGCTGCGATACGAGGCCGTAAGCTCCCGCTGCTCCCCCGGCAGGAGAGAAAAATAGTTGTCCTGCCAGATCACGGGCAGGATTTCCTCGCCACCCGCGCCCTTGTCCACTTTCAGGCGGACAAAGAACGCCAGCGCCTTCGAAGGATTCTCGACCGTGACGTGCGTGACCGATTCCTCGCCGTGTTTTTCTGTGCGGCTGGCTACTTTCAGACTGACCTTCGGCAACTGGTTGAGGGCGGTGAAGTCGGCGAAATTCGCCGTGGCGGTGGTGTACCAGTTGGAATTTTCCCAGTTCAACGTCTCTCGCTTTGTGGAGAGCCAGTAGAAATTCGAGCCAACGATTTCGCCCGCGTTATTCTGAAGACGAAGCACGAGGAAGTAGACCGGGCTCACGTCAGACAACTCCGGCAGCGTGAGAACCTTCTGGGTGCTGTCGGCGGCCGCGTCGAGCGCCGATTCCTGGGAAAACTTCTCCGTCATGTCGAGGTTGTACACCTTGGTGATGAGCTTCAGGCCTTTCACATCTTCGTACTGGCTGCTGACCACCCAAACCGAGCGGTCATCGTATCCGTAAACGGGGTGCAGCGGTTCGAGTGCGCGCTTGGCGCCGAAGTAGCCGCCCGCGGGACGCAGGTAGTAGTCGTAGAGATGCCAGATCAGCGAGGGCCAGCCGTTGTTCAGCATCCATTGAATAACGCCGGTCGAGGTGTACTTGTTGCGGCTATAGGCCTCGAACATGGCGCGGATGCCCTCGTAGTTCATGAGCTGCGCTTTGAGGGTGTAGTCCTCGAGCGTGTCGGCTTTGCCGTAGCGCGTGTTGAGCGCCTCGGTGTAGACGTGGATGTCTTTGAACTCGCCGCCGCCAGCGTGATAGTTCCACCAGTCGTCGATCGGCCATAGGTGCCCCTTGGGGAGCATGGCGCGCAGGCTCTCGATGGGTGGCACGGCTGGACCGGGGCTGGTTTCGGTGTTGAATCCGTGGGCGCCGCCGCACTGGCCAAGCTTGCACACGTTCGTGCTGCCCAGTTTGTCTTCGGTCCAGTACGAAGGCGCGACGTATTCGTAGGGGCCGCTCATCTTTACGCCGCTGGCTCCGCTGACCGAGGTGGCTTCACCCGAAGCGGACGATACGGTGGGATTCGGGAAACGCAACTGCTTTTCGACGGCGAGATACGTCTCTTCCACGTCGGGCGGAGGCGGGCCGTCACTGGCGTTCAGCCAGGTGAACAGGCTCGGATGGCTGCGCATGCGGTAGAGTTGGTCGGTGAGAGACGCCTTGGCGATGTCGAAGTCCTGCGGCTTCCACTTCCCCCAGTGCTCCCAGTGATCGCAGCAGCACCAGCCGGCCATGACCAGGATTCCCTTGCGGTCGGCCAGGTCGAAGAATTCGTCGGTTTCGAGCTTGCCTTCCAGTCGAATCGTGTTGAGGCCCATGTCCTCGACGTAGCGGAATTCGTCGTGCAGACGCTGGGAGTTCTCGCGCAGCATCATGCCAGGAGTCCAACCGCCGCCGCGAATCAAGATCCTCTTGTGATTGACGGAGTAAACGCGGCTGCCGTTCTGGTCGACTTCGGAAGTGACTTCGCGAATGCCGAATTGGATGTCGGCCTGGTCGGACGTCTGGCCATCGACCTGGAACTCCAGGTGAAGCGGGTAGAGTTCCGGTTTTCCCATCTGCGCCGGCCACCACAGGCGCGGGTTGCTGAAGTTGAGCTGCGGAATTTTTTCTGGCTCAAAAGCGACGTCTTTGCTCTCGCCCGGCGCAAGTTCGACGTCCTCGGAAAATTCAACCGATTCGATCCGTCCCTTCAGCGTTCCCTTCACCGAGTGGTCGGTGGAGTTCTTGAGTAACGCGGTGACGGTGAGTTGTGCGTTACCCGAGGCGTCGACGTGAGAAATCACGGCGGGATAGCGCACGGCGGCTGGGCCGCTCGCCCGGAGATAGACTTCCCGCCACAGACCCATGTTTTTGTCGGGCGGCGCTGGATTCCAATCGACGAAGGTGATGGCGAGATCGGTTTCGGTAGGGGCGAAGACCTCAACGGCAACGACGTTTTCCGCGCCCGGCTTGGCGAACGCTGTGACATTGAATTCGTAGGTGCGCCAGGCGCCGGCGACTTGATCGGAATTCGCCACCTGCTTTCCGTTGAGCCAGAGGTTGGCGCGATAGTTGATCCCGCGGAAGTTTAGCCAGATGGTTTTGCCCTTGTAGTCGGCGGGCAGCGTGAAGGTCTTCCGATACCACCACGGAATCAGATAAGGGCTGTCGGGCGGCATGGGGAGATTGGAAAAATTCGCTCCAATCGGATAGCCGACCCCGGGAAACTGCCGCAGATTCATCCCGAAAAACGGGTCCGGCAGGACTTTGTTCTTCCCAAGCGCGCTGACTACTGTGGTGGGAACGGTAACCGTATACCAGCCTTTGGGCTGGAATTCAGGCTTCGAGAGCGCTTCTCCGGATTCGTCGACCTTGCGTGAGGACTGCAAGGTCCATCCTTCAGAGAGGGGAAGGTTCGTTGCCCGACGAGCTTGGGCGGGCTGAGTACGCTGCGCGAATGCTGCTAAGCCTAAAAGAAGGAAGGGAAGAGCCAGCCAGGGAAGGCTGCGGACGTTTCTCAATCGTGCCCCCTTTTTCACACTGGATCGATAGATTTCTCAACGGAGCGCGGCGCTGGCGGAACTGAAAGGCTGGGGAGTGTGATAACACGTTTTATTGATTCGTTTCAATAGATGTTTTTGGCGTCTTTTGACACTTTTCCCATTTGGGGCAGAGGCGGCGACCTGGTCAACAGGCTGGTACCAACCCGCTGGTTTATAATTGCAGATTCCGCCCCCTATATATTCTGGAGTGACAACGAAACCATGATTCGATTTCTGCAAACACCTGGGCCGACGAAGAAGATCATCCTGAGTTCGCTGCTGTTGATTATCTGCGGTGGAATGGTCATCACCCTGATTCCCGGCGGGTTGGGCTCCGAGTTGTTCGGCCAGCCAAGCCAGGGCGTGATCGCCAAGGTGGCCGGCCAGGACATCACCGTGCAAGAAGTGCGCGACCGCGCGCGTGTGATCGCCGAACAGCAGGTGGCGCAGTATGGTCCCATGGGCAAGCAACTGCTGCCGATGATCATGCCGCAGGCGTTGTCACAATCGGTGGATCAATTGATCACCGGGCACGCCATTGTTGCCGAGGCCGAGCGCATGGGACTGCGGGCGACGCCGGAAGACGTACGCAATGAACTGGAGCACGGTCAATACTCCGCGGCCCTGTTTCCCGGGGGAAAGTTCATCGGGGAGCAAGCCTACGAGTCTCTGCTGCAGCAGAACAACCTGACCGTCGCGACGTTCGAGCAGGAAGTCAAGGACCAGATCCTGACGCAGAAACTGGCGGCACTGATCACGGGCAGTGCGTCGGTGTCGGACGCTGAAATTCGCAAGGAATTCGAAAAGCGCAGCGCGAAAGTGAAATTCGACTACGCCTTTCTGTCGCAGGACGAGATTCGCAAAGGCCTGCACCCCACCGACGAGGAACTGAAGGCGTTTTACGCGCGCAACCAGGCCCGCTACAAGGATTCCATTCCCGAGAAGCGAAAGGTTGCCTATGTCCTTCTGGACCGGACGCGGCTGCTTTCCCAGATCCAGGTCACGCCTGAGGATTTGCAGACGTACTACAACAGCCACCCGGATCAATACCGCATTCCCGAGGAAGTCAAGGTCAGCCACATCCTGATCAAGACGCCCCCGCCCGGCGCAGATGGGAAGGTTGACGAGAAAGGCGTCGAGGAAGCTCGTAAAAAGGCCGCGGACATCCTGAAGCAGTTGAAGGGCGGTGCGAAATTCGAGGATCTCGCGAAGAAGTACTCCGACGATCCGGGCAGCGCTAAGCAGGGTGGCGACCTGGGCTGGATCGGCCGCGGACGCACCGTGCCGGAATTCGAGAAGGCGGCATTCTCGCAGGCCAAGGGACAGATCAGCGACTTGGTGAAGAGCAGCTACGGATTCCACATCATCCGTACCGAAGACAAGCACGAGGCGCACGTCAAGACACTCGATGAAGTGAAGGCTGAGATCGAGCCGCTGGTCAAGCAGCAGAAAGTCACGCGCATGCTCGAGAACGCGGGCAATGCGCTGCTCGATCAGGCGAGGAGCCAGGGACTTGAGAAGGCTGCAGCCGCGAAGGGATTGAACGTCGTCACTACCGATTTCGTGAGCCGAAAAGACGTACTACCGGGAGTTGGGGCATCGCCGCAACTGATGGACGCTGTCTTCTCGGAGAAGGAAAAGGCGCCGCCCGACCTGGCGCAGGTTGCGGCGGGAGCCGTGGTTTTTCAGGTGCAAGCCATCCGCCCGCCCACGACGCCGACATTCGACGAGATTCGCGCCAAGATCGAGGACGAGTTCAAGAACGAGCGTGCGAGCATTCTGTTATCGCAGAAAACCCAGGAACTGGCGGATCGAGCCAAGAGTGAGCACGATCTGAAAAAGGCCGCCAAGGAACTGGGCGCGACCATGAAGACCAGCGATTTCGTTCTTCCGGATGGCCAGGTGCCCGACATCGGCAGCATGGCCGGTGGCGCTTCGGTGGCGTTCTCGATGAAGCCGGGTGAGATCAGCGGGCCGATCACCGCAGGCTCAAACGGCGTGGTGCTGGCGGTGCTCGAACGGCAGGAGCCTACCGACCAGGACTTTGCCGCGAAGAAAGACCAGGTCCGAGACTCGTTGCTGCGCACCAAGCAGCAGGAACTGTTCGGGATGTTTCTGGTCAATCTGCGTGAGCAAATGGAGAAGTCGGGCAAGATCAAGCTGAACGAACAAGAGATGAAGAATCTCACCCGCGGTCAGGGTGGCGGCGAAGAGGGCTTTTAGGCTCCAGGTCCAGGCTGGCCGCGAGACCGCGCGGCTGTAAAACTTTTTCCACGCAGGAATCCATCGGAATCCGTCGAAGCTCGCATGTCTTTTCCGCGCGCCACAGGTATTCTTCTGCATCCGACCTCACTGCCGGCGCGCGGCGGCATCGGCGACTTTGGGCCCGCCGCTTACGAATTTATTGATTTTCTTTCCGCGGCCCGCCAGGGCTTGTGGCAAATCCTTCCGCTGGGCCCATTGGGCTACGGAAACTCTCCGTATTCCTCAACATCAGCCTTTGCCGGGAATCCCCTGCTGATCAGCCTCGAGCGCCTGGCCGAGCGGGGATGGATCGATCACTCGCGGATTGCCGACCTGCCGGAGGCGGTGGGGCCGGTGGAGTACGAAGTTGTCTTCCGCAGCAAGATGCCCTTGCTGGCCCAGGCGGCGCGGACCTTCGTCCGCAACGCCACAGGAAATTCCCGGGCGCGTTTTGAGCAATTCTGCCGGCAGAATCAGGAGTGGCTCGACGATTTCGTTCTGTTCGACGCTTTGCGTTCGCGTTACAAGCTCACCAACTGGATCCAGTGGCCGCGCGAGCTGGCGCATCGCGATCCGTCGGCTATCGCCAAGGTCCGTAAGGAAATGGCCGAGGACCTGCAGATGCGGTGCGCCGTACAGTTCGCTTTCGCCGAGCAGTGGCGCGCGCTGCGCCAACATTGCGCGCGGCGCTCGGTGCGCGTGCTGGGCGACATCGCCATCTTCGTCAACTACGACAGCGCCGATGTGTGGACCCATCCCGAACTGTTCCGCCTGGACGCCAACCTCGAACCGCTGGTGGTCTCGGGCGTGCCGCCGGACTTCTTCAGCGAAACCGGGCAGCGCTGGGGCAATCCTCTGTACCGCTGGGATGTGATGAAGGAACGGGGCTATGCCTGGTGGATCGCGCGGCTGCGCGCAGTGACCCAGCAGTGTGACTACATCCGGCTCGATCACTTCCGTGGCTTTGACCAGTTCTGGGAGATCGACGCGAGCGAGCCCACGGCGATTCACGGACGCTGGGTCGATGGTCCCAAGGATGAGTTGTTTGCCAAGCTGCGCGAGGCGCTCGGCTGCCTGCC
The DNA here is from genome assembly GCA_963729415.1 of uncultured Acidobacteriota bacterium. Classification (GTDB taxonomy): domain Bacteria; phylum Acidobacteriota; class Terriglobia; order Terriglobales; family Acidobacteriaceae; genus Gp1-AA133. The sequence goes on from CAVSOD010000001.1 coordinate 268,793, forward strand.
GTTCTTCGCCGAGGACCTCGGATACATTACGCCGGCGGTGCGCGCGCTGCGCAAGCGGCTCAAGATTCCCGGTATGGCGGTGTTGCAGTTCGGTTTTGGCGACAAGGGTGCCCACATCTATCTTCCCCAGCAACTGACACCCGACACGGTCATCTACACGGGCACACACGACAATGACACGCTGGTGGGCTGGTGGACCTCCGGCGCGTCGAAAGAAGAACACAAGAATGCCGAGGCGTACTTTGGCAAGGCCGAGGACGGCGTCCACTGGTCGTTCGTGCGCGCGGCGCAGGCCTCGGTGGCGAGCCTTTCCGTGATTCCGCTGCAGGATATCCTCGGCCTGGGCAGCGAGGCGCGAATGAATACGCCCAGCGTACACGACGGAAACTGGCGATGGCGCCTGCAGCCCGGCCTGCTCTCCGGGGAACTGGCGGCAAAGCTGGCTCCGCTGGCTGAAGTGACCGACCGCCTTCCAGAGCCACTCCCGGCTCCGTCTCCGGAAGAATTCGCTGCCTAGCACGTCTCCGGCAATTGTGAACATCGGGTTACAACCATGCTCGAGCCTTTGGCTATGCGGGCGTTTCATGTATAGGACTATAGGACTGTTTTGGGGTTGGAACTCTTGAGCGAAGCAATTATCCAGGCGCGCGCGATTGAGAAGTTTTATCAGCAGCCCGACGGCAATCGGATACAGGTGGTGGCGCCCACGGACCTGGCGATCGAGCCAGGGAAAATCATCGCCCTGCTGGGACCGTCAGGGTGCGGAAAATCCACGCTCCTGCGCATTCTGAGTGGACTTTCGAAGCCTTCGTCGGGCGAATTGTTCTGGCACGGCAAGCCGCTCGAGACACAGACACCGAACGTCGCCATCGTCTTTCAAAGCTTCGCCCTTTTCCCCTGGCTCACTGTGCTTGAGAACGTGGAGGCGCCCCTCGAGGCACGCGGCACCGGCGCCGTCGAGCGCAGGAAGCGCGCATTGAAGATGCTCGACACCGTTGGCCTCGACGGGTTTGAAACCGCCTATCCCAAGGAGCTTTCGGGCGGAATGAAACAGCGCGTTGGGTTTGCGCGCGCCCTGGTGGTCGAGCCCGAAGTGCTGTTCATGGACGAGCCCTTCTCCGCGCTCGACGTGCTTACCGCCGAAAACCTTCGCAACGAACTGCTGGAACTCTGGATCAACAAGAAGATGCCGACCAGCGCCATCTTCATCGTGACCCACAACATTGAAGAAGCGGTACTGCTGGCCGACCGGATCATCGTGCTGGGGCGGAATCCGGCACGCATTCGTTCGGACTTCGAAGTTGGGCTGGCGCAGTGGCGTGACCGGAAAGATCCGCGCTTCGTCGAGTTCGTCGACTACATCTACAAAGTGATGACGCAGCCCGAAGTGGAGCATGTGTTGCGGGCGGCGCCTGCTCCCACGGCGCGCGTCCGCCAGAAGTATCAGATGCTCCCACATGCGCGGGTCGGCGGCATCGCCGGGCTGATTGAACTGTTGCAGGATCGCGGGGGCAGCGCGGACCTTTCCCAGCTGTCGGAAGTCTTGGGCATGGATGTCGAAGACCTCCTGCCGATTGTCGAAGCCAGCGTCTTGCTCGGATTTGCGACCTTGACCGAAGGCGAGGTCAAAATTACTCCGGAGGGTAGCAGGTTCGCCGACGCCGACATCCAGACTCGCAAAGTGCTGTTCCGCGAGGCGGCGGAAAAGCACGTGATGATTCTGCAACAGATTGCCAGCACCCTGAAGGCGAAAACCGATCACTCGATTCCAGAGGAATTTTTCCACGACATTCTGGACGAGCACTTCAGCCAGGATGAGGTGCAGCGGCAACTGGAAACCGCAATGAACTGGGGCCGCTACGCAGAAATCTTCGACTACGACTCCGAGACCGGGCGCCTGGTTCTGGCCGAACCGCCCGCTGAAAACGCTGCGCAACCCGCCGTCGCGAAACCATGAAGAAACCGCAGGGCATCGCGGCGTTCTCGCCCTACCGCTTGTGGTCGCTGCTGCCGCGCTTTGAAGTTTCCCACCTTCCCGATGTGCTGATGTTCGCGGCCGGGCTCGCGATTTTCTACGGCATTCTGGTGGTTGGACGGACCTGGTTCGGGCCGTTCACGCCAGCCGTAGAAATCTCGCGCAGTCCGGCGGCGCTTCCGGTGTACGCGGCGTTCTCGCTGCTTCGTATCGGCGTGGCCTACGCGCTGAGCCTCATTTTTACGTTGGTGTATGGCTACATTGCCGCCTACAACGCCCGCGCGGAAAAGTTCATGGTGCCGCTGCTCGACGTGTTGCAGTCGATTCCGGTGCTGAGTTTTTTGCCCGGAGTCATGCTCGCGATGGTCGCACTATTCCCGGGACGGCAACTGGGCGTGGAAATGGGCGCGATCCTGCTGATCTTCACTGGGCAGGTGTGGAACATGGCCTTCAGCTTCTACGCTTCGTTGAAGAGCATCCCTCGGGAAATGCGCGAAGCGGCGAAGATCTATCGCTTCAACTGGTGGCAGCGTTTCACCGAAGTCGAGTTGCCCTATGCGGCGATCGGGCTGGTTTGGAATTCCATGATGTCGGTTGCGGGCGGCTGGTTTTTCCTGATGGCCTGCGAGATGTTCGTGCTGGGTTCCCGCGATTTCCGCCTGCCGGGCCTCGGGTCTTATTTGCAGGTAGCAGCAAGCGCCGGCGATACGGCTTCGATTCTGTGGGGCGTCGGCACGATGATCGCGATTATCGTGCTGCTCGACCAATTTGTCTGGCGGCCGGTGATCGCCTGGGCAGAGAAGTTCAAGATCGAACAAGTCGAAAGCACGAACGTGCCGCGCTCCTGGGTGCTCGACATGTTCCAGCACTCGCGCGCTTTGGCCCGCCTCAGGAAGAAGGCGATTCGTCCGTTACGCGAGAGCCTGATGATGCATTTTTCGCGCCGCCATTGGAGTCCGGTTTCTTCCACCGAGCCCAACCCACTACGCATCTGGACCGCGCGGGTCATCGGTGCGCTTGCGCTGGTAGCGATTGCCTACGCGATGGTGCGCGTGGCGATGATTCTCGTCGGTCTGCATGGCACCGACCTGCGCGAACTCGGATTTGGTCTCGGGGCGACGTTCCTGCGAGTTACGGTGGCCTTGCTGATCGGTGCGGCTTGGACGATACCGGCCGGCGTGGCGATTGGCTTCAATCCGCGCCTGGCACGGATCGCGCAGCCGCTCGCCCAGATTGCCGCTTCCGTGCCGGCTACGGCGCTGTTCCCGATTGTGCTGCTGTTGTTGATTCAAGTCGGCGGCGGCCTTGGACTGGGATCGATTGTGCTGCTTCTTCTGGGGACGCAGTGGTACATCCTGTTCAACGTGATTGCCGGCGCGATGGCCATTCCGACCGACCTGAAAGAATGTTGCTCGACATTCGGCATCTGGGGTTGGGAGCGCTGGCGGAAACTGATTCTGCCCGGCATCTTTCCTTATCTGGTCACCGGCCTGGTGACTGCGTCAGGTGGGGCGTGGAACGCGAGCATCGTCGCAGAATACTTTCACTTCAAAGGCCAGATTTACACGACGACTGGACTGGGAGCGATCATCAGCAAAGCCACCGACAGTGGCGACTTTCATGTGCTGCTGGCGGCCACCATTTTGATGGCGGCGGCTGTGGTTACGGTGAACCGCCTGTTATGGCGGCGGCTGTACGGGCTGGCCGAAAGCCGCTACCGGCTGGAGAGCTAGTTCCGTTTCGATCTCACTAGAAGTGGTCTCATAAAACCAACTTAGTAGACATGGAAACCGCCGACGGGCGAGGACGCCCGTCTCTCCACCGGCGTTGAATTGATCCTGTCCTCGCAATGGCTTGAGACGGGGAATCAATGCAGACAGCCCATTTGTGAGACGGCTTCTAGTTACTTTCGTGCTTCCCATTCGCGCGATTCACCAACATTTAACTTGCTCTTCATCGCGGTGCAAACTGCGCCCGCTATAAGTGGCAGCATGCCCATAGTCCAGGGTTTTTCTGGTCACGAGGACACTGCGGGGGTCCTCGCGAATGCGCCGGCGCTCGCGGGCCTGCCGCCGTTTGCGGGCAAGCTCCTGCCATTGAAACAAGCGCACGAATTGTACGAACGGGCGCGCAATGGCGGCGATGAATTCGTTCTCGAAAATCTGCTGCAGGCCATGGACGTCGATCTGCAGGCGAGCGCGGCCGACATTGAACGCATTCCCAAGAAGGGTCCGGTAGTCGTAGTAGCGAACCACCCTTACGGCATGCTCGACGGAGCCGTGCTGGCCGTGCTGCTGCGGCGAGTTCGTCCCGACGTCAAGGTGATGACGAACTTCCTGCTCGAAGGTGTGCCTGAGTTGGAGCAGTGCTGCATCTTTGTCGACCCTCTGCATACGCCGCGCTCGCAGGAGCGAAACCAGCGCGCCCTGAAGCAGGCGATGCGGTGGCTCGAGCAGGGAGGCATGCTCGCGGTTTTTCCCGCGGGCGAAGTTTCGCACTGGCAACTGCCGCAAGGCGCCGTTGCCGATCCGCCCTGGAACCACACGGCTACTCGACTGATCCGAAAAACGGGCGCATCCGCGCTACCCGTGTATTTTTGTGGCCAGAACAGCTTGGGCTTTCAATTGGTAGGGATCTTGCATCCCCGGGTGCGACTCGCGTTTCTTCTGCAGGAGTTCCTGCAGCAGCAAGGCAAGGCCGTTGCGTTACGTGTAGGCAGCCCGATTCCCGGGGAGGCGATTGCCGACATTGGCAACGATCGGGGAGCGACCGAATATTTGCGCTGGCGGACCTAGCTGCTGGTGGAGCGGGGCAAGACCCGGCTGCGGTTTCCGGTCACGCTGCAGTCGGTATTGCCGCGCAAAGACAACGCGATTGCGACGGCCCCGGCGAAAGAGAAGCTGATCCGCGATCTCGAAGCGCTGCCGGCCGAACGCCGGTTGACGGAGAACGGCGAGTTCGCCGTGTATGCCGCGCAGGCCAGCGAGATTCCAAACTTGTTGCAGGAGGTCGGACGGCTGCGCGAAGTCACCTTCCGCGCCGCCGGAGAAGGTACGGGCAAGCCCACCGACCTTGATCACTTCGACAGCTATTACTGGCATCTGCTCCTGTGGCACAAGGAGAAGCGCGAACTGATTGGCGCCTACCGCGCGGTGAACACGGCGCACGTTCTGGCACAGCGCGGCGTACAGGACCTCTACACGAGCACGCTGTTTCACTATCATCCTCAGTTGTTCGGGAAGATTGGTCCGGCGCTCGAGTTGGGGCGATCGTTTGTGCGGCCTGAGTATCAGCGGCAATATGCGCCACTACTTCTGCTGTGGAAGGCGATTGCCCGTTTCGTCGTGCTGCAGCCGGAAACTCCGGTGCTGTTTGGCGCGGTAAGCATCAGCAACGCGTACAACCATGCTTCGCGCGAGCTGATCTATTCGTTCTTCGAATCGCGCAAGCAAGGCGACGAACTGGCGGGTCTGGTGACGCCCCGACGTCCGTTCCGGCCTGCGAGGTTGCGGCAGTGGGATTGCCGCGCGGTATGCCGGGTGCTGCGCGATCTCGATGAACTCTCGGAGCCGATCGCCGACGTCGAACTCGATGGCAAGGGCTTGCCCATCCTGCTCAAGCAGTATGCGAAGGTGGGAGGAAAACTGCTGGGGTTCAACGTCGATCGGAAGTTCTCGGATGTGCTCGACGGATTGATCGTGGTCGATCTGCGCGAAACCGAGACTGCCGTGCTCGAGCGCTACATGGGCCGCGAGGGGGTCGCGGCCTTTCGCCGCCACCACGGCCTGAGCTAGAGCTTCTTCAGGTTCGCTTCGGCAGGGACAATGCAAATCTGCGGCGCCGCCGAGAGTACCTCATCCACCCCGATTCCGATTCGCAGGAGTTCTTCACCGCTCATCCTCTGCTGCATGCCTTCAAACAGGACGCGTTCTTCTTTGCGGATGTGAGACGACAACGTCGCGGCGAAGCTGCGAATTCCGTCGGCGTCGAGAGCCAAAGCTGCACACCTTGCAAAATCTGCACGCAGGCGCGCGTGCTCTTCGAGCAATTCGTCTACGATCGGTTTGAACTCGGCGTATTTTCGTGCCGCGGGAAAGAGGTTCGCTTCTTCGGCGGCAAAGTGGAAGCGGATCTCCTGCTCGAAATGCTGGTGAATCTCCGACTGCCAGGCCGCAAGCTCTTCAGGACTCGCCAGCGGCGCGCGGTTGATTCGCACACACAGCGCCAAGGCGTGCTGGTGCTGGCGCGAAAGCGGGACCAGGTTCTTGTCGCGAAGCATTTTCGTATTATCCCGCAATTGCAGGCTGGCGGGACCGAGGTGCGGCACCCACGCTCACGGGTTGTCCGATACCGGAGCTACCGGCACCCTTTCCGGCCACGCTGCCGACACAACCAGCGCCACCGCGATGCCCAGCGAGACCTCGACGAAGCGATGCGCAGCGATGACCCACGCCGACTGCGGATGGGCGACCAGCATGACGATGGCGACGGTGATTCCTGCGAAACGGTAAGCCGTCCGGTCGAGGTGCAGGGCGAGGCAGAGAAAGCCGGTAGCCGCAATCGCCACCGCATACGCCAGCAAATTCGATCCGAAATAGGATGCCGCCAGCCCTCCGGCCATCGCGCCCATGGCGGTTCCGGCGAAGCGTTGGCGCGATGCCTTCCAGGCTCCCCCCAGGGTGGATTGCATTACGACGATGGTCGTGATCGTGGCCCAATAAGGCTCGGGCATGCGGAGAACACGGGCCACCACGAGCGAGACCACGGCCGCCAGGGTGGTGCGTGCGATGTGCAGCGGCGAAACTCGCTCGTCGGTCGCCATCTGGATCACCATGCTGTCTCCTGAGGCCCGTTATTCTACGCGGCATCCCGAAACTCGACGCAAAATCCAGGCTCGCGCTTTACTAATTTCCTTTCACCCTTGAGAATGGAAAGTTCGCGTGCAGCCCATGCTGTCGTCCGTAGCTTCTCGCTACGTCGCAGCCAAAGTCTGGGCCGCGGGCCGAGGAGCCTTCATATGCCAGCAACCGGCGAACTCATCCGCCTCATGAACTACGTCGACGACATCAACGCCACCTTGCGCAAGATCACCTTCACCATCGGTACGTTGACCGACGACGAGCGCAAGCGCCTTTCCGAGTACATGGGTTCGGTGGCTACCGGGCTCAAGGATGTACTTCAGCAACTCGAAAAGGCTGCGCGGTAGTGGCGCAGGTCCAGACCATCGCGGTGATCGGGGCGGGCACGATGGGCCGCGGCATTGCGCATGCGGCCGCGCTTGGCGGCTACCGCACCATCCTCGAAGACATCCTGCCGAATGCATTGCGCCGCGCGGAAACCGAGATTCGGGCGAACCTCGATAAAGCCGTCGAGCTCGGCAAGGTCACGGCGGGCGATGCCAACGCGGCCTTCGAGCGGTTGGAATATGCCGGCTCGGTCGACGAGGCGGCGCGGCAAGCTGATCTCGTGATCGAAGCAGTGCCCGAAGAACTCGAATCGAAAATTGAAATCTTCACCCTGCTCGACAAGATCTGCCGGCCCACGACGATCGTTGCCACCAACACGAGTTCGCTAAGCCTCACCGAGATTGCCAGCGTCACCTATCGAGCGAAGAAGATCGTGGGCATGCACTTCTTCAATCCCGTGCACAAAATGAAGCTGCTCGAAATTGTGCGCGCGCTCGAGACCGACGAAGAAACGCTCGCAACCGCAGTCGAGGTCGGCCGCCGCATGGGCAAGGAAGTGGTGGTGATCCGGGAGTCGCCGGGCTTTGTGACCAGCCGCATCAACGCCATGATCGGCAACGAAGCGTTCTATATGCTGCAGGAAGGCATCGCCAGCGCGGAAGACATCGATAAGGCGCTCAAGCTGGGATTGAATCATCCCATGGGGCCGTTTGAATTGGTCGATCTGGTGGGGCTGGATACCCGGCTCCACATCCTCGAATATCTGCACAAAACGCTGGGCGAGAAGTTCCGTCCCGCGCCGCTGCTGGTGCAGTATGTGAAGGCCGGACGGCTAGGGCGAAAGGCAGGACGCGGCGTCTTCGAATATCCCGAGCAGAAGCCGGCAGAGACGCCGGTGCCCGCCCGCTGATTTCTGGTCCCTTATAACTTTCTCTTCGCTCGATCGCCTCAGCCTGTTTACATTAGAAAAATCATTGGCAGTTGTGGCCGAAAATCGACAGTCTTTCCTCGCCGGCGCTTATCAAATTCAACTTCGAGCAGAGATGTCGCTCCCGCGCGGGCATTAAGAATTCCGCTCGCTATGATTTCTTGGGAAGCGTCCGAGCGGAGCGGCACGGGAGTCGTCAGAGTCAGGCCGGTGATTTCCCGAATACCCGCCGGGTGCTCCGCGAACCATTGTTCGCGCTGCTGACGCTGCATAAAGCTCAGATAGACCCACATAGGTTCTTCCACGCCAGCCTCGCCGATGTGCAGGCAAAGCGGGGCTGGCAAATACGTTGGGCGATACTCCCATGCCGCAAATGGAGGCGCTGTGTCTGGAGAATCGATGGGACGCAGACAGATTCCGAAAGGCGAGGCGCTTTCTTCCCGGCCTGACCATCGTTCCCAAAGCAACGTGCGCCTTGTCGATGGACTCTGAGCCTCCGACGGATCGTGCACCCAAACCAATTCGATCATCGCGTTGGCGAAGGAAAAACGGCGGCTGGACGTGCCTTGACCGGGATGCTGGTTGGGTGGCCCTTCACGCAGGCCGAAATTGACCAGGGCTTCGGCCTCGGGAGCGCCGGAGGCGGCGCAGACGAACAGATGGTCCAGCTCCATTCCCATGCGAGGTAGTGTAGTGGAAGTCGGCGATTCCAGCGGCTAAAGCCGCTCTCATTCCTTAACCAGATCGGGCGCCTGAAGGCGCACAGTAGGCACGCGAAACACCTGACACGGCTTTATAGACTGCGGAAAAACGAATGTAGCGCCGGCGTCCCGCCGGCTGTCGTGAGGGCATCTTGCCCTCGCCGCGGAGGTTCGTATCAGGGCGTGCCTTGAGCGCCCCGATTGCTTTTGACCTGGTGATCGCGAGGGGAAATGATTCTCGCTGAGAAGCTCCCGCTCAAAAAAACGGCGGCCTCTGGGCAAGAGGCCGCCACTCACCTCCGGAAAACCGGCTCACTACTTGTTGATGTCGTCCTTGGCCTCGAGCCGCTTGATCGCCGCGTCGATGAACACTTTGTTCTGTTCCGGAGCGCCGGCTTCAGCGAGCTTCATTTCCTTTACCGCATTGTCGAAATCCCCTTGCGCCGAGTACACGCGCGCCATACCGGAATGCGTGAACCAGAGATCGGGATGGTCCTTCACATTCTTCTTCCAGACGTCGTAGGCTTCCTGATCTTTCTTCTCGCCTTTGAGCTGGAACGCGTACGTATGCAATTGCTGCGGCGTGGCGATGGCCAGGGCTTTCTCGTGCGCCACCTTGGACTCATCCTTCTTGCCCATGGCATCGAGAATCTGCGACTTGGTCATGTAGTTGTCATAGCGCGGCTCGGAACCGATGGAGCGGTTTTCATATTCGAGCGCTTCATCAAGGTCCACTTTCTGGGCGAGCAGGTAATTGGCCGCATCGTCCCAGCCGTCCCAGGTGTACTGCGCAAGGCCGCGCATCTGCTGGCGCAGGCTGGCTTCCACGATGTCATTCACATTCACCGAGACCTTAATGGGGACCGCGACCTTTTCCCAGCGCATGGTTACGAGGGCGGCAGTGGCGCTGGTGGGATCGATGTCGTAGCCAAGGGCTTCGTGGAAATCGGTGGCCTGCGGCTTTACGCTGACACGAAGGGCGTCTTCGGATTCTTTATACGTGAAGCTTCCCCAGGCGGTGTTTACCTTGGAGAAGGCAATGATCCACTCGTCCTGGTTCGGGATCATGTGCAGGCCATAGGTGCCCTTGTCGATCGACTTGCCTTCGATGGTGACCGGATCGGTAAACGTGATGGTGGTGTTCTCGTTAGCGCCCGCCCGCCAGACCTGCCCATAGGGAACGACCTTGCCCCAGATGGTGCGGCCTTTGACGAGCGGGCGGTGATATTTCACGGTGATGTCGGTGATGCCGATGCGCTGGGTGACCGAAGCGCGCTGACTGTCGCGGGGCAGGTTGAGCTGCGTTGACTGCGCCACTGCGAGGCTGGCGGCGAGCAGCACGATCAATCCAGGCAGAATGAGCGAATATCGCTTGTTCACGGGGAAGTCCTCCTCAGAGTTGATTGGAAGCAACGGGCGAAAGCTGTCCCATCACAGCGGCGCCCCTGGGTGGCTACGGAACGGTTAGACGTCAGGCTGTGCGGCAAGGTGAGCAACCATCCGCCGGTGCTGTGGGCGCAGCTAACCCTTTTCCTGTCAGAAGAGTCTAAGCAAAGTATCCAAAGGTGCGTATTGCGGGAACTTTCCATCCTGCGAAGTCGTATCTCAAACAGATGACAAGGGGCGGGACGTGAGACCCCCCGCCCAACCTTGAACCCGGGACCCCCAGGCGCTGCCCGGCGCCTGGGGGTGAGCGCCATGCAGATGCTCCTCGACATCATCCGGCAATCCCTGGCGACCTTGTGGGCGCACAAGCTCCGCTCGTTTTTGACCATGTTCGGCATTGCCTGGGGCGTAGGATCGCTGCTTCTACTGGTGGGCCTTGGTGAGGGGTTTCGTAGTGGGCAGGCCAAGCAACTCGCCACTCTTGGTCAGGACATCATGTTCTGCTTTCCCGGCAGGATTCCCGCCGTGGAAGGCAGCCTGCAATCCGGTCAAACCTATCATTTCACCTACGACGATTATGTAACGCTGAAGAAACAGGCACGCACGCTGAAGACCGTCTCAGCGGTGATCAACCGCGAAGACATCCGCGCGGTCAGCGAATACGGATCGACCAACGGCCAGGTGTTCGGCATCGCCCCGGAATATAGCCAGATCCGCAATGTTCCCGTCGGCACTGGGCGCTGGTTTAACGATCAGGACAACACCGAACATCGCCGCCTGGCAGTCGTCGGGTGGGAGCTGCTGAAAAATGTTTTTCCCGGCCGGCCCGCCGTCGGTGCCAGCATGCTGCTGAACGGCACTCGCTTCGACATCATCGGCGTCCTCGCAAAAGTCGGACAGGATGGCAACAACGGCACCAATGCGCGCATCTTCGTGCCCATTGAAACCATGCGCGAGTTGTTTCCGCTGAAAGGCGACAACGTCGAGAACGCCGTTTCGTTTATCAATTACCGGCCGCTGAACAAAGCCGAGCATCTCGCTTCGAAGGCCGAAGTCCACCAGATCATCGCGCACCGCCACAATTTCAATCCCAAGCTGGAAGATGCATTTGAAGACTGGGACACCATCGAGAACTCGCAGAAGGTCGACAAGATTTTCAACGCGATGGACTACTTCCTCGGCGTGGTGGGCCTGGTGACGCTCGGGCTGGGCGCGATCGGGATCGTGAATATCATGCTCGTCTCGGTCGCCGAGCGCACCCGCGAAATCGGACTGCGCAAGGCATTGGGGGCAACTCATCGCAACATCCTGACGCAGTTCTTTATCGAAGGTGCATTCCTCACCGCATTGAGCGGCGGAATCGGTCTCGCCATCACGGTGGCGTTCGTCACGGTCATGGCGATGCTGCCCGCACCCGAGGGATTCGACACGCCGAGAATCGTGCCGTTGTCCGCGGTCGCGGCCATCGGTTCGCTCGCCATCGCTGGAATCAGCGCCGGGCTCTATCCCGCGCGCAAGGCGGCCCTTCTGCCTCCGGTGGAAGCGCTGCGGCAAGAGTAGATATGATCGCGAACCTTTTCCTGCAGGCCTACGAAGCGCTGCGGTACAACCGCCGGCGCAGCTTCCTCACCATGCTCGGCATGGCCTGGGGCATCGCGACCGTGGTGCTGTTGCTGGCCTATGGTTCCGGGTTCGAGCACGGCTTGTGGTCGGCGTTCCGGTCGTTTGGCACGAATCTGATCTTCGTCTTCCCCGGCCGCACCTCAATGCAGGCCGGAGGCACCAAAGCCGGCAGCGAAATCCGCCTGACCATGAAAGATTTCGAACACATCCAGGCCGAAGTGCCGCTGCTCAAGCGAATGTCGCCCGAAGTCTTCAAGCAGTGCACTGTGGCGTACGGGACGCGCAGCGGGACTTACGCGGTCAGCGGCGTGTACGCCAATTATCCGAAAATGCGCCGCATGGAGTTCGCCGACGGCAGTTCGTTCAGCGAGGCCGACGACTACACCCATGCACGCGTTGCCTTCATTGGCGCCGACCTCAAGCAGAAACTATTCTCAGGCCTGAACGCGATCGGCGAAAGCATCCGCATCGATGGCATCTCTTACCAGATCGTGGGTGTGCTGAAACATGTCATCAACAACAGCGACGACAACCTCAACGGCCACGTCTACGTGCCGTTCAGTGGCGTCAGCGACATCAAGAACACGCAGTACCTCAGTTCGATCGTCATGGAGTACGAGGGCGACCACGCCAAGGTGGTCAAAGTCCTGCGCGACTCGCTGGCGTTCCATCACAACTACGATCCCAAAGACAAGCGCGCCGTATTCGTCTTCGACGTGTTTGCCGATCTGCTCGATTTGCGCGTGATCACCACCGGCATCAAGATTCTGCTGGGATTCATTGGGCTGCTGACCCTCGGCATCGGCGGCGTCGGGCTCATGAACATCATGCTGGTCTCGGTGACGCAACGCACACGCGAGATCGGCGTGGAAAAAGCGCTGGGTGCACGCCGATGGCACATCCTGTTCCAGTTCCTGTCGGAAGCGCTGGTCATCACTTTTCTAGGCGGATTAGCGGGCGTGGCGCTAGCGTATCTGGTGTCGTGGACGGTCGGTTCGCTGACCTTGTGGAGCGCGTTTGAGACCGACGCGAGTGAAGGCGACATTCACCTGAAAATCGAACTCGGCACGCTGATTGCGTCCACCGTAATCCTGAGCGTAGTTGGCATCGTGAGCGGTATGCTGCCCGCGATCAAGGCCGCAAGACTGGATCCGATCGAAGCGTTGAGGTACGAGTAGGGAAGGTGTTAGGTCTTAGGCGCTGGGTCTTGGATCTTAGGCGTTAGGTCTTAGGCGTTAGATTGGGTCGTAGGTGTAAGGTCTTAGGTCTTAGGCGCTGGCAAAGGGTTCCATCTCTCAGGCGGCAGCCAGTCCATCCAATCGGTTCCAAGGAAAAGCTACTGCAAAACAAAGCATCTCACCCAAAACAAAGCATCTCACCCAAAACAAAGCATCCCACCAAAAACAAAGCACCCACGCAAAACAAAGCTCCCACCAAAAACAAAGCATCCACGCAAAACAAAGCTCCCACCAAAAACAAAGCATCCACGCTAAACAAAGCTCCCACCAAAAACAAAGCATCTCACCCAAAACAAAGCGTCCTCCGCAAGGACTCAAGCCGCGTAGCGGCGGCATAGTGAAGCCCAGCGCGCAAGCGCTGGGAGAGCCTCGAAAACAAGCCCGAGCCCCGGAGGGACTTCGGTTACGACGCGTTACTCACGTAATTTGAAGCACTTAGAACGCCACTCGATAATCCTTGTGTATTTAATGCGCAGTTTTTCAAACAGGGAGATTCGAAATGGCAAAAGTGGCACAAAGGGTTCCGACGGTATCGGTTAAGGCGCGGCATCGCGGGGATTGTCGCCACAAGCGGAATCCGCTGCGTCTCGATTGTCAGTGTCCGAAGATGCTGAGCTGGTCGCGCGACGGGAAGCTGCACCGCAAAGCGACCGAAGTGGACGCGGAAGCCGCGACGCAGCAGGCGAAGAAGATGGAGTAGGGATTCCGCGACGCAGCGGACGGCGTCGTCAGAGCATCGGCCGTGACGGGTAAGCTGCTGGAAGACGCGGTCGCCGACTTCCTGGCAAGCAAGACGGCGAAGGGAATCACCGAAAAGCATATCGCGAAGCTGAAGTTCGAACTTGAGCAGTTCGCGTCGGCGATGCTGGCGAAGGGTCTGGTGAATATTGGCGACGTGCGGACGGAGCACGTAATGGCGTTCCGCAACGGACTGAAGGGCGCGCAAAATACGCGGGCGAAGAAGGTCTTCCGCATCATCGGGTTCTTCGAATTCGCCGTGGAGATGGGCTGGATTAACCGCAACATCGCCCGCGCCGAAGCGGTCGTGATTCCGTACGCCGATGATCAGACGCCACGCGCGTTGAATGCCTCGCAGTTCGCGACGCTAATGGCTGCGATTCCCAAGGTAAACGGCAAGACGACCGACGCGCAGCGCGCGATGCTTCGGGCGCTCTGCATGTTGATGCGCTGGACGGGGCTGGCAATCCGAGACGCCTGCACGATAGAGAGGGTGCGGTTCGAACCGAACGGCCACGGAATGACGAAGCTATTCCTTCGGCGCGCGAAGACGGGCCACCCGGTTTACTGCTTGCTGAAGGCGGAAGTCGTCACCGAAGTCTTCGCAGGCGCGAACCCGACAGGGCGGTACTTGTTCATCGATGAGCTGCCGACGACCGAACGCGGGATGGACAATCTGGTGAAGAAATTCGGCGACCTTATGCGGAAGCTGGGGGAAGTCGCCGACCTTCGCGACGAACACGACGCCCCGTATAAGTTCACCAGCCACGCGCTGCGGCATTCCTTCGTACTCTGGGCGCTGAACGCGGGAATGACGACGGAGGATGTCGCGGCCCTGATTGGCGATTCCGTCCAGATTACGGCGCGCCACTATAGCGAGTGGATAGGCGCGCGGCAGGAACGGCTGGCCGAACGCTTGACGCTTGCTCTACTCGCCGACGCCAAGTGAACCGCGACGAAGGAACCCGCCCCGATTTCGGTCGGGGCATTTTTTCGTTTGACATTGGCCATTTGATTGCTATACTCGCAAAGTTCCCGCGCCGTCGAACGGCGAAGGCGTGCGGAATTCGTTACGTAAACCACGGACGCGACCGACAACGCTACCCGTCTTCTGCGAGAATCTCGGAGCGCAGACCTTCAGAAGTACAAGGTCTTCGCTTGTCTCCACAAACCCCGGAAGTCGAAAAACTTTTTACTATCGCAGAAGTCGCGGAAGTTCTGCGTCTTGAACGTCACCGCGTCACCGAACTTTTCGCGCAAGAATCGGGCGTCATTTGCTTCGGCAGTCGTCGCAGCCGGAAGGGCGCGCGGAAGTATCGCCAGCTTCGAATTCCACAATCAGTTCTGAACCGCGTTCTGGCGCGCGCAACATATCGCGGAGAAAATCAATGAAGAAGCCCGAAGTATTAAAGAAGCTGGACGCGGTTCTGGCGGACGCGGAACGCACGCGGCTGTACGGCGAAATCTTAATCGTAATGCGAAACGGCGAAGCTACTGTTCTTCGCACGATGCGCAGTGAACAACTGGACGCGGAGAAGCACTCCCATGACTTCGACAGAAAATACTAAGAACCCGCAAGAACGAAAAGCCCAGAAGGTCCGCGACAAGATTCGCGAATTGACGGGAACCGATATGCCCGACTGGGCGGCGCAGGCCGTCTGGGATGCGATGCGCGCGGGGATACGTACGACCGACAAGCAAGCCGAAGAAGCGCAGGGCTATCGACTCAACTGCTGCGCGGAATATCATTTCGCGAGAATGTCGGGCGACGGCGCGTCGCTTGTTCCGTTGCTCTACAACATTTCTTTCCATCTGGCGGGCGACTCGCAGAACTTCCACCTACCTGTCCGGCACGTCGCTAAGTTCCTGGATACTTCCGAAGATTACGTCTACGCGGCTGCAAATCTTCTGGTCGTTTCGGGCTTCTGGGAAGTTATCGAACGACGCGATGGACGCGCGACGATGTACCGACCCGTCGGCCACAAGGAATGGGCGGAAAAACGCGGCGCGAAATATTGCACCGTCAAGGCTGAGTTTCCGTTCAAGGATGAGACGGAATCCGCAAAGTTGGGCGCGAAGCTATTCGGTATCACGGGCGAAGGGAATTTTTACGACGACGTTCTGACGGGCTGGCTGAAGCTGGGAACGTCCGAACAACTACAGGAATGGGCTATCGAGTTTATGAAGACGGACGCCGACAAGGGGAAGGGACGGAAGAAACGGCTGGCCGACTTCTTCAAGCAGAAAGCGGGGAAGGTTTGAACGGGCGATTTAGTAGTCACCTACCCGCCTTAGGCGGGCACCCACCTACCCGCCTTAGACGGGCAGGTCGTTCGGTACCTACCCGCCTTAGACGGGCACCCACCTACCCGCCTTTCCGGGGTAGGCACCTACCCGCCTTAGGCGGGCGCTTAGTCTTCGATTTTAGGCACGCGACGCCAGTCGCCGACTTGCTTATAAGTTACCGAACCCAGCCACCAATACCCTGCAGGGGCGCGGGTAAGGTCGGGGCGCTGCGCTTGGCAACCATAGGGGCTGCGCCCCTAAGACCCCGCGAAAAGCAACTGCAAAGGCTGGTGGAACCGGAAAACTGCGACCCAAAAGGAGACTTCTTTACTTCATCGCTTTTTCAGCCTCGACCAGGAACTTGATGGTTGTAGCTGTCAAATGGAGCATGTAACTGGCGTAATACGGAGGTACATCCTTTACGGTCGCACCTTGTCCGTGGCCTGAAAGACGATTACGAACGGTCGGAATCCCACTCTCAAGGGAAGACCGAAAACCGGAAATGTGTGATTGAATCAACGGCGGAATCAAATTCTCTCGGAAGCAAACCTCTATCAGCGCCTTAGCGGTGTCGTTGGCGTTAAATGCCCACTTCCTTTTTGTGCAGATTGCCTTCATCGTACTCTCGAATGCTTTGAGGCATTCAGTTAGACACTCTTTCGTTTGGCCATGGCGGTAATGTTGAAAAGCGTTTAGAAACTCGGCATTCGCTCCCGCGTAGTGCGACTCGCTCAGCAATGCCAACGCTGGCTTGACGGCCTCAGAATGAAGAATTTGCGAGTCAACTCGAATTATCAAGCCAGACTCGAATTGATACCCGACCCCGTGCCATCGAAACCTCTCATTTAGCTCCTTTATCGCTGTATCCGCTCTGATGCTTGCGTTTACCGCATAGTACATGTTGCCGCCACGTAGTTCCTTATCTATCACGCGGAACGAAATTTCAATGACATCAAGCGCTTCTTCAGTGGTGCATGTCTGGAGGAAACCGGAGAGTCTGGTTTCGTGATCATCGTAAGGTCTGCTCCCCAGATAAAAGCATCCGTATTCTCTGCAGAGATAGTTGTGGATTCCACCGTAGAGCTGTCTTGAGCTACTGTTATGAACACTGCGTCCCAGCGTGTCGCCCCAGATATGAATCACCTGCACGCGTAGTTCGGGTGGGATAACGTCGTATGAATACACGTCCGGTAGTTCGCCATGTAGTCGCTTTTGCCTCTTGGAAAAAAGTTCGTACGCACTCATGTCAGAAGGGCCTTCCGCACTCATTTATTATACGTGCGCTGCTGGTCTACGGAATGCCGCACGGGCTGCCTATTTTCCGAACGGCGTCACAAAACGGGCGGAACACTTCTCGCGACATAGTGAGGAAAGATTTTATGCCTTTACCTATACCGACAATCGGAAGCATGGACGTTCGTGGGTACGTTATCGACGCCGTGTGGAACAGGACGCTGACGGCCGTGCAGGGTCAGACGTTTGAATGCCTTGAATCGCTTTATGGACCGCAGAATCCTGACGCGTTCAATCCGCTAATTTTTTCAAGCGTTGTGCCGACGGGGCTTCCCTATGGCACCGAAGTTCTTTTCGACGTTGTCGCTGCACCCTGGGACGCGACCGTGGGCGTCGCAAGCAACGTGAGAGTAGCAGGCTGATGCGGGATATCGACGACGCAACGAAGCGGTGGCCGAAAAGAACCTGGCGCGGGTCGGGTCGCGTTGCTGCGCTTCTTTGCGGTCAGGTCGGCGTGCTCTGCAATAGCGCGTTCGAAGCGTACAAGATTACGGGCCAGCCTTGTCGCCGACCCGATGGGTATATGTGCAATCACTGTCCGCCTGAAATCATGGCCCACAGAGTCGAATCATTAGACCGACCGCAAGTAGAGGTGTGCCGTGGGCGCGATTTCTACGGCACGGAACGACTGTGAAGAACTACGACTTCAATCCTATCAGGTGGACGATGGCCTTTCCGCCCGACGTGGACCCCACCGATATCGAATGGACGCCTAACGCCTTCGCGCTGGCGAACCGCGACACGCTGCCGGTAAATGACGACGGAGAAGAAGCGGCATGAAACCGCAAGACGCAGACAAATTTGAACGGTCGTCGTACTGGCGGAAGGTATCGCTACACGTCCGACAGATGAACCCGTACTGCCAATGGATAGACTGCGCGACGGGCGAGCCTTGCGGCCATCCAAGCCAGTGCGTTCACCATATCACCGCGCCTGAGGACAACTGGGAACTTCGCGACAAGGTTTCGAACCTGGTCGCGCTGTGCTGGGAGCATCACCCAAACACGAAGGGTGACGATGGAAAAAACGACTATCTGCCGACCCGCGAAGTATGTATGACGACGGGTGTCGAAATCTTCCACGAACACCCGAAATATGGTCGCGTTGCTATCGTCGCGACTGGCGCGGAAGGTCGGCAGGGTGTTTCGTCCGCGATACCGACGAACCTTATCGACCGCGCGCTGGCCGGAATCGACAAGCTGAACCTTGACGACTTCTGATGATATGCCGACGCGCTTCCCAGCGTTGGCGAGATTCTACGTATCGGACACAGATTGGTCTTCGATTGGGGGGATTTTGAGTGTAATGGGGATGTTTCGCCAGCTATCTCATTTGCAAGAGGTCGAAAACCCCCTCGCGGTTAGGAATGATGCAGCGAACGGTGTTCTGCCCGGCCTTCTGCCATACGGTCGGAAGCAGTTGTGCGGTGCTGTCACATCCTCCCCATCTGATGAGACACGCCGTATTAATTCCGAAAGCTTTCTTTCTTGCGATCTCAGGAGCACTAAGGTCAATTTCGACGTAGCCCGTAAAGGAGGTTGAGGCGTTCTCATATGGGTACATCTTCGGCGTATCGCAAGCCCTGCAATATTTCACCAGAACATCCACCATGCCGTGCGGCATCGTGTAGAAATAGACGCTGTTCGATTGCATAACGCCCTTTTCTTCCCAGAACTGGGTCCGCAGATTCGTGTATGGCACAAGGTGAAACGCATGAAGCAGGCCATTTGAAACGTTCACTTCGTATCCGCAGCCATCGTTGCTACATGGGCCGAGCTGCTGTAGATCGGAACCAAAGACGTTGCGAATCTCTTCCAAACTCGGCGGTCTTATGCGCTCTGAAAACTCGTCACAAACCCGCACAAGACGGTTGGCTCGATGCTCTAATTCAAGTGAATATGCCCAAATAGAGCACAGTCCGGCGATGAGAGAGCAGACCGCTACGATGATCGAGAAGCGAACTTTCCTCATTGCAGATTAGACATCGCTACTCCGCCTGACGGTTAAGTGTTGTGAACAGGCGATGTGACCACTTTGCGCTTTTTGTTCGCCAAAAACCGCGTCAACGAGTGCTATGGGGATTTTTCGCCAACTATCCGACAAACCCCGCCTATCAGAGCTTCTGTTTGATCGTCGGGAAGTCACGCTCTGAAAATGCTGCATTCAGAGCTTGCAGGTGCGGTTGCAATAGATCCGCAGCGTTGCGTAGATCCTTAATCGCATAGCGGTCTGAGTAGCGCTCGTCTTCGAGTGCAGCAATGACCGGACCAAGTTCGTAAGACATGTTTGGAGCATGGGCGGGAGCAACAACCACGTTAGTCTCTTCTCGCCCTCTCGTAAAAGAGAACAGCAAGTTCTCCCAACCTATTTCTACTGACGCATAATCGAACGGAAGCACCCTGATCCGGGGAGACGCTACGACACTGCCCTTCGGAAATAGAAAAGGCAGGTTTGCACGCACGTCCTCGACTAGCGACCGATTTGCCTTCCGCTGAAGCCACGGATCGAGCCACCATCTGAACGTGATTCGATAGACCGTTTTCACTACGAATCCAACAAGCAGAACGGGTGGGCGCATCAGCTCAACTAGCAACTGTTTATTGTGCTTCCGCATGACTTCGCCGCAGTTCAGTTTACGAGAGAAATGAATGAATGGCGAAATCAGGCGTTTGCACAAGTTTGCGCCGTTTGTTCGCCCCCTCAGTAACCATTGCGCTGAACATCCGCCAAGCGTCTGCTGACAGTAGCGACCTCATTCGACAGGATGGCCTGCAAGGTCACACCTTATCTAAGACCTGGCCGAAGACCTGATCAGCGTGCCACGGGCTTCCACACCTGATGGCATCGATGTTACGGAAGTCGTCGCAAACCCTATTAAACCTGTTCGAACCACCCCGTTCGACCTACTCGGCGACTCCTGATTCCGGCTGGCCGCGTTGTCGGCGGATTGAAAACAAACGATGAACTGGCCCGCGACCGATTCGCGTTCGCCAGTACCTTCGACCTGCTTTGTTGTGAAGGGGATAGGCGTCAGAAAAAATCATTTCAGCTTCGATTCCACGAGCGCCTGCCGCTGTTTTGCGTATGCCCGCAGAATAAATTCCAGGTGGGAAAAGGGTTTCAGGCCGAATTGAGTCGGAACGCGGAGCGAACAGCGCGGAACGCGGAGCGAAGAACGCGTAAGTCACAACTGAGAACCCGTAACGCGGTGCGGGGCATAGTGAGGAGAAATCGTTATGCCAGCCGACCCAGTCGCAGCCGGAAAGAAGGGTGGAAGTCGCAATACTGCCGCACAACGCGCCGCGCGCCGCGCGAACGGATTCCAGCCAGTAAAGCGCGCGCCCGAAACCCGAACCGCGCCGACGCCCGAACCCACGCCGACCGTCAAGTGCGGAGCGTTCGTCCTAACTACCCAGAAAGAGGAAACGAAATGACTGAAGAACGATTCGCAGAATTGACCGTTAACCTTTGGCGCGCCTACCAGCACGCCGTCGAAGCCAGCAAGAGTTATCGCGGTGAAGAACTTGACCACGCCAATGACGACGCACAGAACGCCCTGGGCGTAGCTATCACCGAACTGAACAATGCGCTGATGATTGGCGTCGGCGACGCAATGAAAGAAGCGATGGACAACGCGCAGGAAGTGGCCGCGTGAAAGATAACATACGATTTTTGGCTGCGGTTCTTCTCGCGATTGGCCGTGCGTCGCGACCTGATGAGGCACTCGCGATTGCAGAATCGACGATAGTAAACATCAGCAACGCATTCGCCGAAGGCGAAGGCGAACAAGCCGCAGAGGATTTACTCGCAATTGTGAAAGGAAAACTGCAATGAATGGACACACCGACCCACAAGAATATGTGCTTGACGTAGTGAACGACGTGGACAAGGCGAAGGGCGTCTACGACACGACCAAGTACATCACGCCGAACGGTCAAACGTTCGTAAACCGCAAGCCTTTAACTCCGGAACAACTGGACGAATTTCGTCCCAAGAAATAACCCGGTAACAGTTTTTCAGATATATCGGAACCCGACATTTCGGGTTGAGGAAACAGTCATGAATTTCTTTAAACGCAAACAGGAACCCGCGCAAGTCGCGCAGGTTGAGGAACAAAAAATGAATATCACAATCGTCAGTACTGGTCGCACTTTCTACGAATTCCCTTCCGACGTGGCCGCTGCACTCATCGAGTGCGGACTGGCTAAGCAGGTCGTGAAGGATAAACCGCAAACACCTCAGCCGCAGATGCCGACGTTCGGCATCGGCGCGAATCTTGATGGCGATGCGACTATCGTTCTTCGGATGCCGGATGGAAGCGTATCGCAATACGACGGACCTGCCGAACACGCCCGCGACGCATTCAAGGTACTGAGATGGTCGGCGTCGGAACAAAGGCGGACGCTGCAAGGTCCTGAACCGACGACGGAAGTATTAACCGCTTACGAATCCGCGAAGCGCGCGGAAGAAGAACGTGCAGAGCAGCGCGACCGTGAACGGCAAAGCAGGAGAAGGTAACGACGAAGCAGGCCGGGAAGTAAATTCGAAGTGGAAAGGGTTTTTTATGTCGAACGAAATCAGAAGTCGAAATCTTAAAGTACGGGCGTCGCAGGGCGAAGAATTCGTTCTGGAAGGTAACGCGCTGTCGTACAGCGAAGTCAGTTCGAACGAACTGGCCCCCGGAATCCGCGAACGCATTATGCCGGGCTGCTTCCGCGCGTCGTTGGCATCGGGTACGGAAGTCCACGCACTGCTCAACCACGATATGTCGAACGTTCCCCTGGGTCGTCTTAGCAACGGAACGCTTCAGCTGAAGGATACGGACCAGTTCTTGTCGATGCGTGTCCAGCTGTCGCGGAATATCCAGCTCCACCGCGACGTTTACGAGTCCGTCAAGCGCGGCGACATCAGCGAGATGAGTTTCGCCTTTATCCCCGAAGACGAAGATATGACCGATGGCGAGTACGACGGCGAAAGATGTCTTGTGCGACAAGTCAAGCGTGCAAGCATCCACGATGTATCGGTCGTTAACTTGCCGTTCTACGGGAAGTCCGCCACGTCGGTCGCGGCGCGGTCGAACAACACCGACGCGGCTATCGACGAACTCAACCGTAGGCGCGCTGCGGAAATCATGCAGCGAATCATCGCCGATTATCGGAGTTTGTGATGAAGGAACTTCAGAAACAACTGGCCGCGCTGAAGACTCATTGCGAATGCCTTGAGTCGAGAATCCGCAAGCTGGAAGAACAGCTTCGGCGTCAAGGTCCGCATATGACAAACGTAGAGCGGAGGATTGCATAACAAGATTCGCGCGTGGCTTAACCTTTTCCCCACGACGCGAAGAATCGGTCGGCGTGATGACCCGACCGTCTCCTGCCGGGGCTGTGCCCGCATCGCAGCCCCGAACTTTTTACGAGAACAAACGAATGGCCACGAAGCTAAGAATCGAGAAGTGGAGCAAGCTGCAGGCCTTTCGCCAGCGCGCGCTCCTAAAGCCGGACGAAGCCGTAAAGACCTTGGCGGAATATCACGTCAAGGGTGCGTCGTTCAATCCGACGAATCTCCAGCTTGAGGCGGGAATGCCTGAAGGTGACTGGATGGAAATCGGGCGCGCCCTTGCCCACGTCTACGAGTCGGCGCACTTCTGGCTTGGTGACTGGATAGAGTTTGGGCGACGTAGTTACGGGATTCAGACCGCTTACGACTTGGCGCGACAGGCGACGGGATTATCCATCAATACGCTCCGAAGTGCGTCGCGATGCGCCCGCGTGTATCCCCCCGAAAAACGCCACGCGGCGGTGAGTTACATGCACCACCTTCAGTTGGCGAAGTACCCGGAAGCGACACGGGACAGATTGCTTGCTGAGGCTGAAGAACTTGGGATGACTATGCGGCAGGTGCGTAGAGCCGCGGAAGAAGAACACGGCACGCGCGAACAAGAGAATCCGACGAAACGTATCGACGTTACCTTGCATCTGTGGCCAGAGACGTACGAACGATTACAAGAGATGGCGCGGGCGTCGGGCGGGCAGGTGAACTGGTTTATCACGCGTGCGCTGGAAGACTGGATGAAAATAAAAGGTGAAGGCGAATACATCCGCGGCGAACTGACTACCGCAGAGCGACGCGCGCGCTGGGAAACCGAAGGCATTTGCATTTTCTGCGGCAGTAATCCAGCTACAGAGGGGCGAAAGACATGTGAGTCGTGTCGCGCGGCGGGGAGCGCGGCGGAGAAGTTTCGAGACTACCTTAAACGGCGTCGGCTTAGAGGAAGGGGGAAAGTAAATGAGTCAGCTTTGGCAATCGCAGCGCATTAAGAACATCGACGAAATGGTCGGCAACGCCGACGCGCTGGCCGAACTGCGTAAGGTTGACAGCGGCATGGTGCTAATTCACGGCCCTATAGGGACGGGTAAGACCAGTCTGGCGCTGGCGTACATGGCTGAGAAGTCTGGCCGTCGAATCGAAGAACAAGAAACCGACGCGGCGCTTGGTAGGTACTGGGTTTCTCACGTTCACGCGAACGACTTCGATATCGAAGACGTAGAGAACCGAAGAATGTTCTTCAACAAAAGCACGCCGACCTGGATTTGCATCGATGAGGCACAGCTACTCACCGAGAAGCGTCAACAGTCGAGACTGAAGACGATTCCGTACCGACCAGAGCTAACCATTATCCTCTGTACGCAAGACGCGAACGCGCTGGAAGCGTCGATAAAAGACCGCTGCGTGAAAATCCGTCTCGGGGCACTATCGGCGCGCGAACTTCCTGAACTGGTCAAGCGGGCTTGTGCTGCGGTGGGGATTGAGTACAAACCAGAAATTGTGCAGGCATTGAACCGCGCGGAGTGTTTTCGACCACGGGCGATTCTGAACGCAGTCGAAGCGCTGGCGCGGGGGAAGTCAATTTCACAGGCTGTTGCAGGGCAAGCATGAAAAGCATATCTACTCGACTGCTGGCGCACTTGGGCCAGGATACGACTACACTGGCGATGCTCTGGAAGGTCGCGCGAACCGACGGCGTCATCATGGGATTTACTGACCACGATACGCCGATAAGGTTCACCGACTCGGAATCGACGACGCCCGTCGTCTATGAACCGCAAAGCGGCGGCACGTCAACCGCGACCGATACGTCGTCGGATATGTCTACGTCGAACAGCGAACTAACCAGCTTCCTTGAGTCGGACGCGATTACCGAAGGCGATATCTTCGCGGGTCGCTACGACTTCGCCGTAATTGAAGTTCGGCTGGTCAACTGGGCGGACCTGACGCAAGGCGCACTGCTCTGGAAGCGCGCGACGATGGGACAGGTCAAGATGAAGAACGGTCTATTCCAGACGGAACTTCGCGGACTCGAATTCTACTTCAGCACGATGATTGGCGAGACGTATGGGCCGACGTGCCGCGCCGACCTTGGTGACTCGCGCTGTACGATTGACCTATCGCTCTGGATTCAAAGCGGCAGCGTCAATACGGTAAGCGGAACCTACCCGAAGCGGACGTTCGTGCCGAATACCGCACTGGTAATGCGCGGTAGCGGTACACCGACGACGCCTGCGCCATCCGCGTGGTTCAACGGCGGCGTACTGACGTTGCTGACGGGCGCGAACGCGGGCTTTAACATTGAAGTCGGCGCGTGGGACGGCACGACGATATCGACGTTCGAAGACCTGCCGTACGCGGTCCAGTCGGGCGATAGGTTCACCATCGAACCTGGCTGCAAGAAAGACGTAACAACGTGCTTCGCGAAGTTCAACAACGTGCCGAACTTTCGCGGTGAACCACAGATTCCCGGCATGGACGCTGTCCTCATCTACCCCAATGCCGATGGGAGTGTGCCAAGTTAAATAGGCTTGTAACCATCCGCGATAGCAGCAACTGTTGCTGGGACTCGCGCTCGCCCTGTGCAAAAGTTCCACTGTTGAACCACATTGAAAGTGTCCCCTTGAAACCACATTAGAAGTGTCCCCTTTAGAGTTCCTCGGGCGAGGAGGAACTGCGATTGGGGAGAACTGGATTGAGCAAGAAAGAGCTGAGCCGAGTGGAAGTGATGGGGAGGGTAAAGGCGCGGAGCTTGCGATTGATCGAAGCGGCGGAGTTGATGGGGTTAAGTTATCGGCAGAGCAAGCGGATCTGGGCGCGGTATCGGGCAGGAGGAGCCAAGGCCCTGCAGCACGGCAACTGTGGCCGGGTGTCGAACCGGGCGTACGGGGCAGAGTTTCGAGCGGCGGTGCTAAAGCAGGTGAAGGCCCGCTATGAGGACTTTGGCCCAACGCTGGCCTGCGAGCACCTGGCGAGCGATGACGGACTTAACGTGCGTGCTGAGACGCTGCGGCGCTGGCGGAAGGAGGCTGGGCTGTGGCAGCGGCAGCGACGACGGAAACCGTATCGGCAGCGACGCGAAGCCAAGGCGCACTTCGGCGAGTTAGTGCAATTGGACGGGAGCTTTCACCGGTGGTTGGAAGAACGTGGACCGCGGGGCTGTCTAATGCACATGGTCGATGACGCCACCACGCAAGCGCTAGGTTGGTTCTCCGGGGAGGAGTCGATCTGGGCGGCGGTGGCAGTGTTGCGGCGCTGGATCGAGCGCTACGGGGTGCCGCAAGCGCTGTACACGGACTGGAAGAACGTCTATGTGCGCCCACCGAATGCCCAAGAGCGCATGCGCGGAGAGCCGGCGGTGACGCAGTTTGGACGCATGTGCGCGAAGCTGGGCATCGAGATCATCGCCGCCAGTTCGCCGCAAGCCAAAGGGCGCGTGGAGCGGGCACACGGCACGCATCAGGATCGGCTGGTGAAGAAACTGCGCCTGGCCGGAATCGCCAACTACGACCAAGCCAATGCGTATCTGGACCAGCACTACCTCGCCGAACACAACCGGCGTTACGCGCACGCCGCGGCGGCGGCCGCCGATTATCACCGGCGACGCCCGACGGCGCGGCAGCTGGACGAAGTCTTCTGGCTGGAGGAAGAACGCGTGGTCAGCGAGGACTGGGTGGTGCGCTACCAGAACCGACTGCTGCAACTGGAACGGCCCAGCCGACCCAGGGTACCGGCGAAGAGTCGGGTACTGGTGCGGGAAAACCAAGCCGGGGAACTGGCGATTCACTATCGCGATCACTGTCTGGTGTTCCGCGAATGGAAGGCGGCTTCTACAGCGAGGAGCGATGGAAGGGGCGCTGCCCCTTCCCCCGCGCCCCCATCCCCGAAACCAAAATCGTGCATTCCCGCTGTCGATCATCCGTGGAGAAAAAACCGCTACCAACAAATGAAAACGCCGATGTTTTCATCGGCATGGTGAAACGACAACCAGGGGACATTTCTATGGCGGACAAGACGGGGACATTTCTATTGTGGTATGACATGTGCAAAAGTTCCACTTGACTTGGCGGTGAAAGGGGCTTATGCTGCGCCCGCTCCTTGAGGGGGGAGATTTGGAGGTGGGGCTTATGTTATCTCGCTCTTCATTTGTCACCCAACCCTCGTTCCTTCCACCATTTCCTAAATAGCTGGATGCGTTAGTCCCGCAATGCGGGACTCTCAGCATAGCTCAAGACCCGCATCCACCCAAAGCTGCGGGTCCGGGTGAGGGAGACCATGCCTCTGAGTGCCATCGCCCTCCTTTCCAGTATTACCTCCGCGAGTGTTGCGTTCTTATTTCTAGCGGCTTCGGTCACGAAACTTCTTTCAATGCAGCAGTTCGCGCAAACAGTTCGCAACTATCGGCTAGGATCGCCGAAAACGGCCGCTTTTCTTGCTCAATGGATACCACTTGCCGAAGTGGCCGTAGGTCTCCTGTTGATATCGGGAATGTCCCCTCGCCTGGCTGGCTTAGCAGCAGCGGGCATTCTTTTGACATTCGCTGCCGCCGTAGCTGCAAATATAGTTAGGGGAAGGGCGCACATATCTTGTGGCTGTTTTGGTGGCCGTGATAGCCACTTAACATGGACGTTAGTATGCCGCAACGTACTGCTGGTTGTACTGGTAGCCGGTGTCCCGATTGCAGATAAGGCAATTGATCATATCGGCCCGTCCTACACTATACAGAGCGCCATTGATCTTATCGCCCTCACTGTTGCCTGCGCGATATTGAATGTGAGAGGTATGTCTCTACTGCGCCCGAATTCCACTGACGCAGCTGAACCGTCATGATTCGGTTCTCTATTCGGGATGGTGAACATTGTCTGACTTGATCACGGTATCCGTAATCTGCCTCTGGTGTTTGACGATTGTGTTGAGCATTTCCTTCTTCGCACTGGCAAGACAGATTGGCCTTCTCAATCGGCGCCTTTCACCAAGCGGAGCGCGCGCAACGAACGCAGGACCAGACGTCGGCTCAGCGGCGCCGCCGTTTGAGGCGATCTCTTTGGATGGCAATAAGGTAATGGTTGGCGGGTCGAATTCTATGCCAACGTTGTTAGTCTTTCTTTCTGCTACCTGTAGCTCATGCGAAGCCTTGGTTCCTGCACTTCGCACTATCTCCAAGACTGAATCTCGAGCACTCAATACCATTTTGGTTGGCATAATGGGGGATGAAATAGTCAATCGGGAATTCTTCTTACAAATGGGCCTACCACACGTTTCATTTGTAGTGTCTCGGGACCTCGGCGTGAAGTATCGCGTAGCGAGTCCTCCCTACAGTGTAATCGTAGATTCCGATGGAATTGTCCGTGGAAAAGGAATAACTAACCATCTGGAGCATATTGAGAGCTTGATGAACGCGCTCGAGGACGCTACTAGAAACGACAAGAATCGAGTGGCTGCATGACAATTGGCAATTGAAACCTCCGGAGGCCGTTATGATCAGTA
This sequence comes from uncultured Acidobacteriota bacterium, assembly GCA_963729415.1. Classification (GTDB taxonomy): domain Bacteria; phylum Acidobacteriota; class Terriglobia; order Terriglobales; family Acidobacteriaceae; genus Gp1-AA133. Next base: position 296,959 of record CAVSOD010000001.1, read on the forward strand.
ATTATCCATTTGACGAACGAGTAGCACGCCTTCTTGACAGGCTATCCCAGGCAAGCTCGCGTCGTGGATTTCTGTCTAGAGCTGGCAGTCTCGTGATCAGAGGCCTTGGAGTATCGTTAATCCGAGTCCTGCCTGTTGGACTCATTGTGGCTACAGCAGAGGCAACCACTCCGTGTACTGATTGGCGATTCTGCGGGATATATGCAATACCCTGTGATCGCTGTGACGGAGGAACCTTAACCTCCTGCCCTCCGAATACGGATGAGGGCGGTCAGTGGTCTTGCTGCTGTCACGACTCCAGCGGAACCGGATACGTGGTGGACTATGTCGATTGCTGTAACCCCGACAGAATGCATCACGCTCATTGTACTATTGACTGGTGCATGAACGGTCCTCCTGAACAGGCGTGGTGCACCGATAACCCGCTGAAGCCATATTCCTGCACGATCATACGTCAGCATTCCGCGGGTTGTGGCCAGTGTTTGACATGTCCCTGTGGGTCGGGATAGCTAGGGAAAGGAGGTCGCTCATGTCAGAAATTATCGGGAGCGGAGAACGCTTTCGTTATGGTATGCCGTCGTCGTCGCGGCGCGTCCTCTTATTTGTCATTGCGGTCGCCATTGGCAGCCTTATTTCTTTGTGCTCGCCTTCGGACTGGTGGACAAATTCCGTTTTGCCTCTTTGCTTCGTCTGGTGTGTTGCAGGATTGATGTCACTGTGGTCTCCCTGAGGGTACTCAATGCTGGGCACTATTCCCATCGGGAATGGGAACAATCATATTTCGTCAACGGTCTTGTGGGTCTATGTGTTGGGCTCTGTGATCGGCTCTGCTGTCTTAGGTCTCCTCATTGGTTGCATTCGCTTAACGATATCGCATGAGTGGAGTGGAGCAAAGCCATCCTGGGTTTTACTTATGACAGGGTTTGTTGCCGTATGTTACGGGGCAAGTGACTTTCATCTGATGGATATGCCACGCCTCGGGTTTTCATGGCAGGTGCCGCATCGTTGGCGGTTGACCATGAGACCTGTGGGATATGCCTTTAGTTATGGATTTGTGTTGGGAATGGGGATCACGACTCGAATTGCCTCAGGGGCTTTTTACGTTGCGTGTATTTGGTGTTCGATTATGCCTAAACCCATATTTTCCTCACTTGCAGTGATGTGTTTCGGGCTGGCACGGGCCGCGCCATTGGTCGCCTTTTCCAGACTTGCGAAGCAGAACCGCTGGAATATACGAAATGCGAAGGATAGATTAACCGATGTAGTGGCTGTGCCTATCAGTTTGCAGGCACTTTTCCTCGCATGCATAGGTTCTATTTTACTGACGAGTGCGGTAACTATCGCGGCTTATAGGAGGTAATATGCGCTCTCTATGTGGCTGTAGACTGTACGCAGCGGAGTGTTGTTGGGCAGCGTGTTGGGTGCTCCTGATTACATGCAACTCATTAGCAGCAGGCGCTCATCAATGGAGCATGCCACAGCAGGGATGGCTATACGTCGTGAACGTCGATCAGTCTAGTAAGGAGGCCGATCTACTGCTCATTGAATCACACCACGGGGAAATCAAGGGAAGAATTAACATCGGCATAGCTCCGGATGTGGCGTTATCGCCCGATGGTAAGTATATGTACGTTGTTTCCTCTCTAGGGGACAATCCGGGTGATACGCTCTCCGTTCTTGATCTGAGATCAGGAGAATTCTTATCGTCAACCGCGATTCAGCATTTTATGCGGTATACCACTGGTTCCAGCGCGACCGCCTTGGCTGTGTCTCCTGATGGTCACTGGCTCTTCTTGTTGATGACGAGAAGTATCTCCAGAAACCATGATGTGTACTCTGTAGCAGTATTTGATACAGCTAAAAGGACCTTCTTGCCATCCGAGGGTCCAGTGCCGACTTGCGGAGCGGCGATATTATTACCTTTCTCTACGAGTTCCGGACTTTACGTGATATGTATCGGGTCCGAGTCGACTTGGAGCATAATTCCTAGAGGAACAACTATCATCACCGATGTGGGGCTCAGTCTCCGAACTGAATCTCTTGCGAAGGGACGTGTCGCGACTGCTGCAAATGTAGACGGAAAACCTATCGTTATATATACAACGGGCGAAGTCGTGGTCGTAGACAAAGATAAGCCTGAACTTTTGTCAACGCGAAACAACGGGCGCGATGTTTTTTTGGTACCCTTTGTTCAGCCTGTAGTGTCAGGAGACAAATTGTTTGTAGCTACTGAATGCTGCAGGCACAGCGCAACGGACGTTGCCGATTCCATCTTGTCTGTGGATGTAAGTTCTCCGAGCACGACACGGCTTATCAAACTCAAGCAATCTTTTTCCAACTTCGCAATGAGCGCAGATGGTCATTTCCTTTATACAGTCGATTCCGGTCATGGTGAAATTGGCCTATTTGATGTCTCGAACTTCAACTTCAGGATGCTTAGCAGGCTGACCAATGCTGGCGGGTCTCCGGTTCGCCTTTTTGTGGTGCCCTAATGCTGATCGCGATTTGAGCTGCTGACCCTTCAATCCAGGCGGATGTACACCTGTTCTTGTTGCACGCCGAATGCGCCGTTGCCGAGAGCTATGATATGGTCCTCAATCACGCTGAGAAATAACTGTTGATAGGTGTATTCCGCCAAAGAAAGTCCCCTCCCTCAATCTTAGAGTCACTGCTCATTAGCAAGACGTACAAGCTAGTCCGTGAGCACCTTTTGTGCAAGGATCGCACCGCGGAGTGCGCGAAGCGGCAATAGCAAACTTGGTGCAACAACTGCCCCGCACTGTCGGCGGGGCCAGTGATAAAATCCCCTGCTATGGAAATTGAAGAAGCCGTGAAGCTACTGCGCGCGATTGCCGACCTGATGGAAGGCGACGACTCCGTACCCGTCGAAGACGCAATCGCTACTCTGGAAGAACAGATTAAGATGGCCGCGCAGATGCGCTCTGAGATGCAACTGGGCAAACGCCCGAAGCAGTAAGACCGCGCGGTCATCGACGGGCGTCGATGTCCGGTTGTACAATCGCCCGCGACCGCGACCCCGATGACGGATTTTCATGTGCAATTTATGTGCAAGAACGGGCTACATTCCTGCAATTGATTACAATAGTTACCTTTTCCGCAAAGTTGCAAAGTAGCCTGAATTCAGCTATTTAGCGAGAAATAAAGCACTTCGGTAACTTCGACGGTTATGGTGTAGACGTTCCGGAGGGGCGGCACCAGAACGCAGCGGGCGTGAGCCCGCCAGCTCATCCTAAGCTAGGGAATCGTCCAAACTAATTCCGGAACGCATCCGCACGCGTTGCTTGTTGTTACGAATTTCCAGCGGTCTTCCTCGCACCCAACACCCAAGACCTAAGACTTTGTACTCAATCCTTCAGCAGCTGCCGCGCAATAACCAGCCTCTGGATCTCGCTGGTCCCCTCGCCAATCGTGCACAACTTCACATCACGGTAAAACTTCTCTGCCGGATAATCCTTGATGAACCCATACCCGCCGTGAATCTGCACCCCTTCGTTGGCGCAGCGGACGGCGACTTCGCTGGCGTATAGCTTCGCCATCGACGACTCGAGCGTCGTCTTCATCCCGGCGTCTTTCATGGACGCCGAGCGCATGGTGAGCAGCCTGGCAGCGTCGATCTCCGTCGCCATATCGGCCAGCTTCCATTGGATCGCCTGAAAATCGCTGATCGACTTCCCGAACTGTTTGCGCTCTTTTGAATAGTGCAGCGCGGCTTCGTAAGCGCCCTCAGCCATGCCGAGCGAGAGCGCGGCAATCGAGATGCGGCCGCCATCCAAGATGCGCATGGCGTCGATGAAACCATCGCCCTCGTGGCCGAGCAAGTTTTCAGTCGGCACAAAACAGTCTTCGAAGATGAGTTCCGCCGTGTCGCTGGCGCGCAGGCCCAGCTTGTTTTCCTTCTTGCCGGGACGGAAGCCTTTCGCGTCCTTTTCCACGATGAAGGCCGAAAGGCCGTGGGTGTGCGCGGCACGATCGCTCACTGCGATCACCACCAGCACGTCGGCATAGTGGCCGTTGGTGCAAAACGTTTTCGTGCCGTTGAGAATCCAGCCGCCCTTGGTCTTGGAGGCGGTCATGCGCGCGCTGCCGGCGTCGGACCCGGAAGACGGTTCGGTCAGTCCCCAAGCGCCAATGAACTCTCCGGTGGCCAGCTTGGGGATGTATTTCTTCTTCTGCGCTTCATTCCCAGCCTGGAAGATGTGATTCGAGCACAGCGAAGTGTGTGCTGCCACAATGATGCCGACCGACCCATCGACGCGCGAGAGTTCTTCGATCACCGTGACGTACTCGACGTAGCCCATGCCGGCGCCGCCGTACTCGACCGGAAAAATCGTGCCGAGCATGCCCAGCTTGCCGAGTTCCTTGATGGTGCACAGCGGGAACTCGCCGGCCTCGTCCCACTTCATGACGTTGGGCAGAATTTCGCGCTCAGAAAACTCCCGCACGCTCTTTTTGAGTTGGACCTGTTCTTCGTTCAGCTGGAAATCCAAAATGCCTCCGCGACTCGCTCAGCCTTGATTTCGGGAAGCTGCGAATCGGGTGGGAGTGAAGACGCCGCGCGCAGCACGAACATTTCGATTAGACCATGCAGCACGCAACCGAGAAAAGTTACCTTGAGCAGAAAATCGAGATATCGCTGCGGACCGTATGGATAGCGGGGTTGCAGGGCATCGATCACGCCCGTCCAACCGACCGAACGGTTAGAGGAAAAGCCGGAGAAGTAGCGCCGGCGTCCCGCCGGCAGTCACGAGGTATCTTGCCCCGACGCTGTCGCTCGAGGAATATCAACCACCGAGGCCCTCCAGGCACACGAAGTATCCCGAAGAATGTTGTTGCCTAAGCTTCCTTTGTGGACCTTCGTGCCCTTGGTGGTGGACTGCCTTCGCCTTTCTCTGCGCCCTCCGCGGATGTTCTCCGCGTCCTCTGCGTTAAACGCTTTTCCCGACGCAGCAACTCAAGACACGGCGGACTTACCGGCAAGAAAGCGCTCAAACACTTCGTTCGAGAGCAAGCGACCGCGCGTTGTGAGCCGCACTCGATCGCCCTCCCACTCGATTAGACCGGCACCGGCGAGTTCCACCAGCAGCGGGCTGAGTTGCGTCGCGACGAACGGCCCGAATGCCGCACGCACCTGTTCCAGGTTCACACCCTGGTTTAGCCGCAGGCCCAGGAAGAACGTCTCCTCAAGCGCGGCCTGCGGTGAAATCTCCATGCGATGCAGTGGCGCCCCGCCCACGTATTGATCGAGCGAGTCCGAAGTCGAGAAGCGCACCGCTTCCCACCCGTCATTCGCGGAAACTAGCATCGAGTGCGCGTCCACGCCGAAGCCCAGATAGGGCTGCCGCGTCCAGTATTTCAGGTTGTGGCGCGATTCCCATCCATCACGCGCAAAGTTTGAAATCTCGTATTGACGAACGCCTGCGGCATTCAGCCACTCGCAGGCACTCTCATAGAAATCCGCAGTGAGGTTTTCATCCGGAACAAAGTGCGCATGATACCGGGTGCCGCCCGCGATCAATTCACGGCCCAGGCGCGAATCTTCATCCACCTCGAGCATGTAAACGCTCACATGCGGAACGTCCAGTGAAATCGCGGACTCCACGGACTCACGCCAACTTTCCGCCGTCTGATGTGGCAGGCCGGCGATCAGGTCAATACTGATGTTCGAGATCCCCGCCCGGCGGAGGCGCACGATGTCGTCAAGAACCGTCTCGCGCCGATGCAGCCGCCCCACCGCCGCCGCTTCCTGATCCACGAACGACTGCACGCCCAGGCTTACTCGATTCACCCCACAGCGAAGCAGTGTTTCGACGACGGCGGGCGTCAGCGTTCCTGGGGCGCACTCCACGGTAACCTCGGTCTCCGGATGCAGACGAAATTCTTGCCTCACCGTGACAAACAGGCGCTCCAGTTGTGGAGAATCTAAAACCGTGGGCGTGCCGCCGCCGAGGTAAAGGGAGTTTGCCTCGGGTTCGAAGCGGCCGCCCATTTGCTCTGCGGTTTTTGGCGTAGTATGTATGTCCGCGCATACGCGATCGACGTAACGTGCAAAGACCGCGCGCGAGAAAACGTCCGATGCGAAGTTGCAGTAGGTGCACTTCGTGCGGCAGAACGGAACCGAAAGATAGAGGCCCAGGGGCATTCCGCTTGATTATCCCATTTCCGCACTACTCGCTCAGTTGGCTTGCAACGTATCGGCCCGCACGGGAATCAGATTAAAGCTCGCATGCTTCCACGCGTCGTCATCACCGGCATGGGCGTCGTTAGCCCCAATGGCATTGGCAACGCGGCCTTTGCCCAGGCGATTCTCGCAGGAAAATCGGGCGTCAAGCGGATCAGTCGCTTCGACCCCTGCTGCCTGCCGGTGCAAATCGCGGGCGAGATTCGCGATTTCGAGGAACTCGCCTGGGTCGATGCGCGCGAACGCAAGCACGTTTCCCGCGTAGTGCCGCTGGCCGTCGCCGCCTCGGCCGAGGCGCTCGAAGATGCGGGGCTCGACCACTCCACGATGGGGCTCGCGGAGCAGCGCCAGATCGGCGTGATTCTCGGCTCGGGTGGAGGCGCGCAGGAGTTTTCCGAAGAACAATACCGTCTCTGGCACTCCGGACACGTCAAGCAAGTCAGCTTGTTCTGCATTCCGAGCGGAACCATGGGCACGATTTCGAGCGAAATCTCGATGCGTTTCGGGTTTCGCGGGTACAGCCACGTGGTGACGGCCGGATGCACGTCTTCGAGCGACGCCCTTGGCTACGCCTACCAGCATATTCAGGCCGGCGTGCAGCCGATGTTTCTCGTGGGTGGCGTCGATGCGCCCATTACGCCCGGCATCGTCAAGGGCTACTCGCTGCTGCATGCCTTAACGCAATCCTGGAATGACGAGCCGGAGCGTGCGTCACGGCCGTTCTCCGCCGATCGCGACGGGTTCGTGCTGGCCGAAGGATCGTGGATGTTCGTGCTCGAGGAGTACGAGCATGCCAAGGCTCGCGGCGCGCGAATCTATGCCGAAATGGCAGGCTACGCCGCGACCTGCGAGGCATTCCACCGGGTGCGCATGAGCGATTCGCCGGAGGAACCCGCACGCGCCATTACCCTCGCGATGCAGGAAGCGGACCTGGCTCCCGAAGACATTCATTACGTGAATCTGCACGGTACCTCGACCGAAATGAACGACCGCGTCGAGACCTGTGCCCTGAAACTCGCGCTCGGCGGGCGGGCGAAAAAGGTACCGATGTCGGGGCTGAAGTCGCAAATCGGACACGCGCAGGGGGCGTGCGGTGCCGCCGGCCTGGCGGCGACCCTGGTGGCGATGCAAACCGGCCGGATTCCCGCCCACCATCAACCTCGACGTAGAGGACCCACACTGCGACCTTGACTATGTCCCCGAGGCTGGGCGGAAGGCGCAGATCGAACAACGCCATCTGCAACTGCGTGGGGTTCGGGTCAAAAAATTCGGCACTGGTGTTACGACGGTTACCCAACGGCCGATAGAAAGCTGTGGCAACCCGCCTCGCTCCTCGCTAAAATTCGCCTATTGTGGGGACCCGCGTTCTGACCTTCGCTGCGGTTCTTGCGCTGGTTGGTTTTGGCTACGCGCAAGGCCCAACCGAAGTGTCGCCGCCGCCTTCCTACCTCCTGCGCCTGGTGCACGCGCACACTTACGAAAATGTTTGCGTGCTGGTGCGCGGCGATGGCCAATACCATCTGGAACGCGAAACCGCGGCAAAAACCGAAATCTTTGAAGGAACCTTGACCGCCTTGGAATTCCAGCACATCGAACACTGGCTGTCGCAAAACGAGCTCTTTGAGCTGACCGACGAGAAGATCGTCCGGCCCGAAGCCAACGCCCACGATGTGCAACTTATCCTCAGTGTGCATCGCCCCGGATACTGGCAAAACCTGACGTTTCCCCATTCCTCGTCGTGGGAGCCCTTTCACGAGAGCGTCGTGCCCCTGGTGCAGTGGCTGGAGGAGATACGCAAGGTCAAGAATCGAGTGAAGTTGCGGGAAGAGGAAGCCCGGAACAACTGCCTGCCGCCGCCCAAGCTCGAGCTGAAGACAAGGAAGTAGCAGGTCACAGGGGACTGGTCACAGGTCACAGGGCTTGCGGACAACTACGGTCAGGCCTCAGACTCGATCTTGATTCAAAAGCTCAAGGTTTCCTGCGAATAAGCTCAGTCGTGGGCCATACGATAAAGCTCCTTGGCTTTCCTGTGACCTGTGACCTAAGACCTGTGACCTGGGCCGGAGGTTTTCCATCTTTGCCCTGGCCCGGGCCATCTATTACTCTTGATCAAGCGTCTGTATGGCCAATCAGGAAGAAGAGGTACTGGGAAAAGCGTACGACGGCCGCCTGATGCGGCGGCTGATCACTTATCTTCGCCCCTATTCCTGGCAGGTGGGGGTGGCGCTGATGTCCATTGCCCTGAAGGCCGGCCTGGACGTTCTGCCGCCATTTTTCACCAAGACTGCCATCGATAAGTACCTGGCGAATAACCCCGGGGCACATTCCGTTCTCGACCGCTGGCTGAGCTCGGCACCGCTGCGGGGCATCGCGCAACTGGCCGCTTTGTATGTCGGCTCCCTGCTGTTTACCTTCTTTTTTGAGTTCCTGACGACCTATTACATCCAGTGGACCGGCCAGATGGTGATGTTTGATCTGCGCAGCCAGATTTTCCGCCACCTGCAGCGGATGCATATCGGCTTCTACGACAAAAACCCGGTCGGCCGCCTGGTCACTCGGGTCACCACCGATGTCGACGCCTTGAACGAAATGTTCACCGCCGGGGTGGTTTCGATCTTCGAGGACGTCTTCGTACTGCTCGGCATCATCCTCATCATGATGACCATGAACTGGAAGCTGGCCCTCATGACTTTTGCCGTGCTGCCCTTCATCACCTGGGCGACCATGATTTTCCGGGTCAAGGTTCGCGATTCCTATCGCCGCATTCGGGTGGCGATTGCGCGCATCAACTCGTACCTTCAGGAAGCGGTCACCGGCATGCTGGTGCTGCAGTTGTTCAATCGCGAGAAGAGGGCCTTCCGGCAGATTTTCCGACATCAACGCGTCGCACATGGAAGCGTTCAAAGACGCGATTATGGCGTACGCCGTGTATTACCCGGTGGTGGAAGTGCTTTCCGATGATCGCCATCGCCGCCATCGTCTGGGCCGGTGGGCGGGACGTCATCCAACACATCCCCGCACTCAGCGTGATCCTCGATTTCAGCCGCCAGAAACTCGTGCCCTTCCATTGGGTTCGCAACGTGGCCACGATCGGCGTGCTGGTCGCCTTCACGCAGTATTCTCTGCGCTTCTTCCGCCCCATCCAGGACCTCAGCGACAAGTACAACATTCTGCAGTCGGCAATGGCGTCCAGCGAACGCATCTTCAAACTGCTCGACACGCCGGTCGATATCGAATCTCCGGCGGTCACCAAGAAGCCCGAAGGGCCGGGAAGGATCGAATTCGATCACGTCTGGTTCAGCTACGGTGTCCGCGGAACAGCGGCCGACACCTTGGGGAAGCCCGTCGTGGCCCCCATTCCTGCAGGAGATGACAGCAGTTCCGGAATCCAACGACCCCGACTGGGTGCTTCGCGATGTGTCATTCGCGATCGAACCCGGCGAGACCATCGCCATCGTGGGGCACACCGGCGCCGGAAAAACGACGCTTATCTCGCTCCTGCTGCGTTTCTACGATGTGCAAAAAGGTGCGATCCGCATCGATGGGGTCGACATCAAGGAGATGGATCTGAACGATTTGCGCCGCCGCTTCGGCGTCGTGCTGCAGGATCCGTTCCTGTTCACCGGGACGGTGGGCGGCAATATCCGGCTAGGATCGGACTGGATCGCCGACAAGGATGTAGAAGAGGCCGCCGAAGAAGTGAACCTCGCCGACTTCATCCGAACGCTCCCGGGCGGCTTTGGCGAGGAAGTGCGGGAACGGGGATCCACCCTTTCTACCGGGCAGAAGCAGTTGATCTCCTTTGCGCGTGCTCTGGCCCACAATCCCGCAAATCCTGATTCTCGACGAGGCTACATCGAGCGTCGATACCGAAACCGAGTTCCGGGTGCGCGATGCCCTGAGCCGCATGGTGCAGGGCCGGACGTCGCTGGTCATTGCACATCGGCTGTCGACCGTGCAGCGCGCCGACAAGATCATCGTGATGCACAAAGGCAAAGTGCGCGAGATGGGAACGCACCAGCAACTACTTGCCCAGCGCGGGGTGTACTACAAGTTGTATCAATTACAGTACAAAGACCAGGAAATTCCGGCGGCGGAGAGCCAGACGCCACAAGTCACCGCCAGCGCCGACGACTAAGAATCTCAAGCACGTCGATTCTGCAGAGAATAAGCAACCTGCGGGGCACTTCGGTGTTTCCAAGCACAGGCGGCGTCAGCAGGCCCCTGTTGGCGCGATCGGATCCTGCAATTCGTTTTCCGGAGAAGTAGCATGCGCAAACCCGTCTTTCTCGTGGTGTTTTCAATCCTGCTCACCTGCGGGGTGGGTCTGACCATTCTCAACAGCTGCGGTGGCAGCAGCTCAGGCCAAGGCGGCGGAGGGGGAGGCGGCGGGGGCGGGGGGACGCAGGTGGGAAAGATCGGGCACATCGTCGTCATCGTTCAGGAGAATCGCACCCCCGATAACCTGTTTCAGGATCCGGTGCTGATTGGCCGCGGCGCCGACATCGTGCAAAGCGGGATGAACTCCCACGGCCAAACCGTTCCCCTCGCTCCGGTCCTGCTGACCAGTGGCTTCGATCTGGAGCATGATCACGGAGCTTTCTACCTCATGTATGACAACGGTAAGATGGATGGCGCAGATCGCGTCTCATCGGTATGCCTTCCGCATCAGACCTGTCCCCCCAGTCCGCCATTTAGCTACGTGCAGCCTTCGGAAGTGCAGCCCTATTTCCAACTCGCCGAGCAATATACGTTCGGCGACCGGATGTTCCAGACCAACCAGGGACCCAGTTTCCCGGCTCATCAGTTCCTCATCTCGGGTACGTCGGCGCCCACCGCAACCAGCAATCTGTTTGCGGCCGGGAACCCCAATATTGGCCCGGCGGGATGCATCGCCCCGCCCACGGAATTTGTGCTGGTAGCCGACCCTAGCGGGAAGCTCTCTTCCAGGATGTATCCCTGTTTCGAACATCCGACGCTTACCGATCTGCTCAATGCGGCGAAGGTAAGCTGGAAATACTACGCTCCTTCAGCAGGCTCGATCTGGACCGGTCCCGACGCGATCCAGCATATGTGCCAGCCTCAAACCGTGAGCGGTACTCTGACCTGCACGGGTTCTGACTGGAATAACGTCATCATTCCATCGCAGCAGGTATTGACCGACATTGCCAATCACCAATTAGCGCAGGTCAACTGGGTGATCCCCACCGGGCAGGAGTCGGACCATCCGACACAGAACGACGGTTCCGGTCCGTCGTGGGTCGCTTCCGTAGTGAATGCGGTGGGAAACAGTTCGTATTGGTCCGACACGGCGATCTTTATTTGCTGGGATGATTGGGGCGGCTTCTATGACCACGTCGCGCCCAAGGTCATCAGCGACGGTACCAGTTGGGGATCGGGCTATGTGTACGGCTTCCGGGTGCCGCTGATCGTCGTCTCCCCGTACGCGAAGGCCGCTTACATCTCTCATGCCACGCACGACTTCGGCAGCATTCTGAAGTTCATCGAAGAAACCTACAGCCTGAAGTCCTTGAATTACGCCGACGCGCCTGCCGATGATTTCGCCGACTGCTTCGACTTCACGCAGAAGCCGCTGCAATTTCATGCGGTGGATGCCCCGCTGAAAGCGGACTTTTTCATCAACGACAAGCGTCCCCCGACCGATCCCGATACGGACTGAACTGCTCACGTATTGAACAGCTCACGTAGGGACAGGCGCCCTCGCCTGTCCAGCCGTGGCACTTTGTGCCCGCGGCTTCTCTTCGCCTGGTGGCATGCCCATTACAATACCCCGGTGCGAATCCTGATCTCGGCCGGGGAGGCTTCCGGTGAAATGTACGGCGCGCAACTTATCGAAGCTCTGCGTCGCCGGGAGCCATCGCTCGAATTTTTTGGCGTGGGCGGAGACCGCATGCGCGCGGCAGGTTGCGACACCATCATCGACGCCAAAGATCTCGCCGTCGTCGGCATCACCGAGATACTCAGCCATCTCCCTAAAATCTACGGCCTCTTCCACCGGCTAATCGAGGAAGCAGACCGGCGCCGTCCCGACCTCGCGATCGTCATTGACTCGCCGGCCTTCAACTGGCGGGTAGCGCGGCAAATGAAGAAACGCGGCGTCCCTGTCGTCTATTACGTCGCTCCACAATTCTGGGCATGGCGGCAGGGTCGCGTGAACCTGCTGCGCAAATACGTCACCAAGGCGCTCGTGATCTTTCCTTTCGAAGAGAAGTTCTACCGCGATCGCGGGGTAGATGCGATCTTCGTGGGGCATCCCCTCGCCGAGCTTCCGCAGCCGTCGATTTCCCGCGAAACTTATGCTGCGCAGAATCGGCTGGATCCGGGCAAGCCGTGGATCGTGCTGATGCCGGGCAGCCGCGCCAAAGAAGTGCGCATGAATCTCGGGACTATTGTGGATTCGGTGCTGCTGCTGGGCGGCGATTATGAGTACCTCTTGCCTGTGGCGCCTACCCTGAGTCCTGAATTCCTCTACCGCGAGATGGGTGAAGACGAAATGGGTGACCCGAGGATGGAGCTGCCGGACATCAAACTTGTACCCGACGCGCTCCCAGCCCTCTATCATTCCCGCGCTGGCATCATCGCAAGCGGCACGGCGACGGTCGAGGCGGCCATGATGTCGACTCCCTTTGCGATGGTCTATCGCGTCTCGCCCTTGACCTATGCGCTGGGAAAGCCCCGTATCAAGGTTCCGTACTTTGCCATGGTGAACCTGATCGCCGGGGAACGGATCGTGCCGGAACTGGTGCAGGATGACTTCACCGCCGAGCGCGTGGTCAATGAACTGAATCAGATCCTGCCGGATGGACCTCGACGTCAGACGATGATGGAAGGGCTGGCTCGGGTCAAAACACTGCTGCAGTCTCCCGATCTGCGCGATCCGCGTCCTGCGGCCGAGCTTGCGGCCGATGCTATTCTCAAATTAATGCCCCAGCCATCGTCGCGCTTGCAGGTGACTGGTGACAGGTAACCGGTTACAGGACCCCAAATACGCGCTGGCAGACCCTTCGCTCAGACCTGTCTCGCGCAGAAACATTGAGCTTTTTGAGCGTCTCGTCCCCTGTACCCTGTCGCCGGTTACCTGATGAACTTGAGACCCGGACTTGTACCACCAGCATCTTTTGCGTCAAAATCTTCATCATAGGATACTGGTTAATCCGATGAGATTGTTTGCAATGCGTACCGACCGCAGGCGTTGCCGCCTCGCCTTTTCGGCATGCTTTTCGCTCCTGCTGCTTGCTTGTATGTCGTTGCCGTCGTGGGCGGCAGAGAAGTCCCGCTTGCGGGTCGACGACTACCAGATCGAAGCGGAGTTGAATCCGCACGCCCACAAGATCAGCGCCCGCGCCAAAGTGAAATTCACCGCGCTCGACGACCTGAGCGTTGCGACCTTCGAACTCAACAACGCGCTGCGCCTGACCAAAGTGACCGACGCCAACAGCAAGCCCCTGTCGGCCGAGCGCGTCACCCAGGATTCGTCCGTGCGCATCCCGCTCACCGCCGGCATGACGAAAGATTCAAGCACCACGATGACCTTCGAATATGAAGGCGTCCTCGATTCGGCCGACGAAAGTCCCGTCCAGGGACTGAAACTCGCCTATGTCGGCGATGACACCAGTTTTCTCCTGTACGCCGGCCGCTGGTTTCCGGTGAGTGGCTACGGATTGAACCGCTTTACCTCCACCATCAGCATCACCATTCCTTCCTACATGGTGGCGGTCGGCAGCGGCAAGATGACGGTGGCCGACGCCGCGCCTTCGAAGAAAAATCCGAGCGCCACGCCGGGCAAGACGTTCACCTTCGTCAGCGATCATCCGAGTTTTCCCGGCACCATCATTGCCGGCGTATTCCAGGAAACCAAGAGCGACGACGCAGGCGTGGACCTGCACGTGTTCTTCAAGCCGCTGCATCAGAAGCTGGCCCCGGAATATCAGAACGCCGCATTGAAGGAATTCACCTACTACATCACGGCGTTTGGTCCGCTGCCGTCGCCGACTCTGCGCGTGATCGAGCTGCCCGACGACACCGTGCCCACGGCATGGGCTCCGGAACTCGCCGCGGTTGCCAGCCGCGCCGTGACCGAGAAAACCAACTACCGCCTGCTGGCCAACACCATCGCACACCAGTGGTGGGGCTGCTCGGTGAGTCCTGCGACCAAGGAAGACTGGTGGCTGAGCGACGGCTTCTCGCGCTACTCCGAAGCAATGTACGTGGAACAGGCTGCCGGAGCCATGGGCTTGGAAGAAGTCGTGAGAGACATGTCGGTGGGTGCGTTGGCTTATGACACGGTGCCTCTCTCGAGCGTGAGCAAGCTCGACGTCTTCTCGCCCGAGTTCCAGACCCTGGTCACCGACAAGGGCGCGATGATTATTCACATGCTGCGCTCGGTGGTGGGCGACACGCAGTATTACAAGATCATGCGCACCTTCGCCACCCAGTATGCCGGGAAATCGGCGAGCATCAACGACTTTCAGACGATCGCCGAGAAAGAGCACGGCGACAAGCTCACCTGGTTCTTCACCCAGTGGCTCGACTCGACTGGCGCGCCCGAGTTCAAGACGAAGTACACCGTCTACCGCCTGGGCAATAACAAGGGCTTCCGCGTTGTGGGCGAGATTACCCAGGACCTCGATTTGTTCCGCATGCCGGTCGATTTGAAGATTGATACCGACGGCAAGACGGAAGAAAAGAAAATCGAAGTGGTCGGCACGAACTCTCCGTTTACCGTGGAAACCTTCGGCAAGCCGCGCCGCATTTCTGTCGACCCCGACGACAAGGTACTCAAAAATTCGAGCGAAGTGCGCATGCGCGCCTCCATCACGCGCGGACAGGCGCTGGTACAGCAGGGCGATCTGGCGGGAGCCCTGGTCGAATTCAACAAGTCGCTCGACGCCAATAAAAACAGTTCTCTCGCGCACTATCGCGTCGCGGAAGTGTTCTTCCTGCAACGTAACTACCAGGCTGCCGCGAACGCTTATCGCGAGTGTTTGAATGGCGACGGTGACCCGCGCTGGACCGAGGTCTGGAGCCACATTCAGCTGGGCAAAATCTTCGACATCACCGGACAGCGCGAGCGCGCCGTCAACGAATACCGCCAGGCTCTGCAGACCAACGACAACACCCAGGGCGCCGGCGACGAAGCAAGAAAATATATCCAGAAACCTTACGAGCGGGAGAAGAGCACGGCGCCTGGAGCGTAAGAGTTCAAATCTAAAATCTGAAATCTGAGATTGGTGATTTTCAGATTGCAGATTGCAGATTACGAGGGTGCCCATCCTAACGGCGCGATCTTTGCGCCGTTAGGGTGGGATTTTAGCCGAGATTGAAGCTGATCGATCTAACAGGCCGGTGCCCCACCTTCACGTCGCGTTCTGTGCGACGTTAAGGTGGGATTCCACTGGCGCTTCCATCTTAGGCGTTTTCCGGGTGGGATTCCGCGAATGTAGCTGCCCTGGGCCTTTGGCCGACGACCAACGACCAAGGACTAACGACCGAACCCGAGCCCGCTCAGTCCGTCCATCACCGAACGATCCACTCCCTTGCTCGCCACCAGCACGTGGAACGTCTCTCCCATCCCTGCAGGGGTAACGAGGTGTTTCAGTTGCAGCGCGACCTTGGCGCGCTCCTGAGGCAGACGACAATCCTCAAAGGCGTCGGCGAACTGGTTGGCTTCGCCAATTCCCATCAGGAATTGCGATTGCGTGAGCAGCTTGTGAACCTGCACGCCGTTCTCTTCAGCAGCCGTGGCCAGCGCTGTGAAGTTCACATGCGCGGTAATGTCCTGCTCGCCCGGCGCCTCGTAGGGATTCGGGCTTGCAGAGTGCTGGCGATACGCCATCACCGTTCCAACATGTCGTTCCGCAAGCTGCTCTTCGCGGGTGTAGCCATAATCGATCGCAATCAGAAAACCGCGCTGAACCTTCGCGGCGACCTGGCTCATGCAGTGCTGCGCAAGCAGAGCGGCCTCGGTGCGATCTGTCCCCCTGGGATGGACGCCGTAGCGGTCGAGGAATTCCAGTTCTTCCGAGGAGGTGGGAGCCCATTTTTCGACGAAGTGACCATCCGCCACGTCAACGCGCAGAGATCCATTCGCAGAAAGCACTTCAACGGGCAGCGCGTCGAAAAACTCGTTGGCGAAAACGATAAGCGGAACCTCAGGGGCTGAAGCCCGCTTCATTCTGTGGCCCTGTTCGGCACGGCTGAAGCCGTGCCCTTCCCGAGTGTCGCTCATAGAGCTTTTGTCGGTAGAGCGACGGGCGTCCTCGCCCGTCGGGCCCTGAAAAGCGCCTTCAGCCCGAGTTGAACCCGAGGAGTCGTCCGGCAAAGTCAGCAGCTCCACCTTCCCACTCTCGATCCGCTCCCGAAACCGCCCCTCCAGCCTCGCCCACAGCGACGGCGACCGCTCATCCAGCGTGTACCGCAGCGCCCCATAAAACTCCGGGAACTTCTTCTCCGACCAATCCAGCACATCCTGCGCGAACAATCCACGTCCCGGACCAAGCTCCAGCAACTCAATCTCTGCCGGCGAGCCCAGCGCGCGCCACATCTCCTCGAACTGCCGCGCCATCAGCCGCCCAAACACAGCATGCACGTCGCTCGACGTATAGAAGTCCCCAGCCTTCCCGAACTTCTCCGCGTTGCGCGAGTAGTAGCCGAACTCAGGATCGGAGAGGCACAACTCCATGTAGCGCGAGAAGGGAATTGGCCCGTTGGCACGGATCTCCTGCTCGATTTTCTGGCGCAGGCTCACAGTCCGCGCTCGCGCCGGTCGGCGAGGTCCTGCGGCGTGCGGATGAACATCTCGACCAGGTAGTCATGCAGCGCGTCGTAGAGCTGCCGCTGAAACTGCCACTCAAACTGCGGATGATCGAGATCGCGCGGATGCAGTTCGTAGACGTAGGTGTGGACCGGAACGCTGCAATGCATGAGCTGAATGCTGACCTCGACGCCCTCGCCCTTGGCGTTCGCGTGGAAGCTCAACAGCGGATGCTCGTAGAGGCGCAGTTGCGCAAGGACGCGATCGAGACGGGGGTTGGGAGCGTCGGGCATGGAGGAGATTGTAATGGGTACATCGGAAGCGCGAGAGCAGCGGGCTTCATCCATCCGGAGCTCGGGATCATTTGGTGTAGAGGCCAGATTTCGCCAGTTCCGTTCTGCAACGGGTAAAATGCTCAGCATGCAGGCGAACCGTTGGTGTTCCACGGCCTTGCTGGTGTGCCTCGGTTTGAGTGCGTTCGCATCCCCCGGTCCTGTCCCCGGAACTGAAGACATCCCAAAACTGATTGCTGTCTCAGAACTGGTTTGCAAGGGAGAGGTTGTCGAGGCTCCAACGCCGACTTTTGTCCCCTCGCCCGCCGGCATGCCCCGGCTCACGGTGATTGCCAATGTTCGCCCCGACCGTTGCTTCAAAGGCAGCCCAAACGGCGCATTGATACCCGTACTGGTCGACGGCTTTGTCTCGGGTACAAACCCCTCATTCGTTCTTCGCAAGGGCGATTACCGCCTGCTCTTCCTAAAGGCCCAGAACGGCAAGTACGCCGTCGTCGACGAGTGGTTCGGTGCATTACCTGTTTCAACCGAACTCGGATCGCTACCCAAGGGCAGTGATGGCATGTTTCAGCTTGAACTGGACTTAAAAGCCGGATTACGGGACTCCAACCCGGAGCGTGTCCTAGACAGCATTCGGATGCTGGGTAACATGAAACACCTGCATTCCACCTCCGAACTAGGGCAACTACTTGACCATTCCGATCTGTTGGTTAAGACCTATGTTTGGCAGGCGTTGCTTCGGCTCAAGGACTATTCCGTACTGCCAGCTGTATCAGAGTTCTTCGACTCCCAGCCTGAGCCACCACACGAATTATTAATGCCTCGCGACCGGCTGTTCGAAATGCAGTTCGAACTGACAAATGAGATTGGTGTCATCCGAGACCCAGGCATGCTGCCCTTTCTCGAAGGGTTCGCTGTCACTGGCAAGGGATACAGTTTGCGAATGAGTGCGCTCCAAGCGCTGCGTGCGATAGGTTCACCGCATAGCGCGGCGGCGCTCTTAGCCGCTCTGGATGACTCGAACTCAGACAACGCCTTCTCGGCGATGCAAGGACTGCTGTCGTTGGGTGGCGACGGCCTGATTGATTGGGTGCCGACGTGGAAGCAGTTCGATGAAGCCCCACGGTTCTACGCGGCGAAGTGCCGTGAGTGGTGGCACACGCAAGGCGAGCAAAAAGCGGCTGATCATACGCTTGGGCAACCGCTCTGACCAGCATTTCCCTTGTTGAAAGATCGTAGTTACACTTTTTCACCTCCCAAAGCACTTTGCGTGCTCGATGTAGTATCCCCCCCCAAAACCCTCTACGAGACATCGGTTAACCTCGTTTCCCATCCCTTCCC
>CAVSOD010000002.1:0-546766 GCA_963729415.1 uncultured Acidobacteriota bacterium
CACAACATGGGATCGAATCCGAGCTTTACGAACCAGTACTGCAACGGTTCGCGCGTACCTCCAACGTGCAGCGTGACGGATGGGTGCGGCGGTCCGAGTGGATATGGCGTGCCTCCGGGTATCGCCGACGCCACAACGCCGAACCCCGTCTTCAGCCTTACCCCAGCCGCGACGGTGGATGAGGAAAACAAATGGATCAACATCAAGCTGGGGCCCGCTCGATATGAGCGACCCAACCGTAACCTCGGGAACCCGGAAGTACCGGAACCGGGAACTATGGGGCAGCCGGCCGTTGTTTGGCATCTATACCCTGGCATCAGGCTCGCCGGCCATCGACGCGATTCCGGTAAACCAGCAGCATCCGTCTCAGGACTTCTTCGGGAATGCTCGGCCAGACTCAGCGCGACCGTCGTGCTTCGATGTGGGCGCGGTCGAGTTCCTGGGCGGGGCGGCCTGCGGTGGCCCTTGTGGCGGAGGTGGTGGTGGTGGTGGAAACATCGCCCTTACGCCTACGACCTGGAGCCCAACGGCGACGCGTGGAGTAGGCCCTGGCTTCCTCTGCCTCTTCGGAGGACCTTGCCAGACCTTCACGCTCACCAACAACACGGGCGCGAGAGTGACCGGTGTGGGCAATGGAGCACTGTCAGGCACGAATGCTTCGGACTACACGATTGTACGCGCGCTATCGTCGTGCGGTCCGGCGGGTGGTGGCCAGATCTTTGGCGTAACCGCGCTGAACAACGGACAGTCCTGCGCCGTGACGGTGCAGTTCCTGCCCAAGTCGACCGACACGTCGGGCACGAAAACCGCGACCGTCTCGGTCACGGATTCGGCTGGCACGCAAACCTCAACCCTGTCGGGCACGGCAAGATAATCCCGTGCAGGCTAGAACGCTGGAAACAAACGACTGCTCGCGAGGGGAACCTCGCGAGCAGTTCTCTAAATTTGAGCAGGTCACCTTAGACTTGAATTCTACAAGCGCATTGGAAGGGGGCCCGGAGTGAGAAAAACGGTTCGCAGGCGAGCGGTGCTGCTCGCGGTGTTTCTGGCGTGCAGTTTTGTTTCTAGTGCACTCGCCAGTCGCCGCAGCAGAAACAAAGTTCTTCTCCGTCTGCCGCGCCAACTCCCGCCGTACCCATCGCTGCTCCTGTGGTGGCGAATGCCGTTACCAGCGAACGCCAGGCCTTGGCCTTGCGCCGGCAATGGGGCATCGACGACGTTCATTTGCGGGAGACGGCGTCAGGTTCTCTGATTCGCTTTTAGCTATCGCGTCGTGGACGCGGAGAAGGCCAGGGTCCTCAACGAAAAACAATACGCTCCGTATCTTTACGACGAGAGAAATGGTCTGGCGCTGCAAATCCCGCAAATGGAGAAAGTCGGGCAATTACGTCAGGTTTCCGATCCGAAAGAAGGCCGCGAGTATTGGATGGCGTTCTCCAACAAGGGCCGAACCGTGAAGCCCGGAGACCACGTGGTAATAATAGGCAGGTTTCGAGCAGAGGAGCTTGTGGTTGAGGGTTCCTCAGCCCAGCCCACTGGCCTGCCGCTGCGGAAAGCCCCACGCCTTGATGGTCGAAGCGCTCAATGAAGTTGTGGGCGTCAGCCTGAAACCCGTTTTTCTATTTAATGAGATGTTCGAATCGAGGGGGTATCCATGTGGGGTGTTATTGCCGATGCTTTACTTGGATAATCAGTTGATGAATAGCCACGCTGAACTCTTCCGTTGTGCCGCTCTCCATTTTGCCCAAAGCGCTTTCTGAGCCGATGCGATCCTTCTTTGCGCTGAAGACACATCCCACGACCTACAAGGCGTGACGTCATGTGATTTCCGTTACGAGGCCAGAAGAAGCGTAGGGCGTCATCGAGAAAACCGTCCGTGACCACTGTCACAGGTGTGTTGAGGTTCGTTCTTACGCTTTCTATTTCAATTTCACGAACAACAAAACAAAGATCGCCCACACTCCAACCGTCAGTGGAAACTGAACCAATTGCGCGTCTCGTACCGCACCTCCTCGGGGAAGTGCAAACGTAAGCACTAACATTGCCAATGCAGTCAGTATCCCGAGAGCCAACTTGGTTTTCATGTTCATGGTTGTTTCACCTCGCTTCTTGTTCGTCCGTCCCGCACGCTGTGCAATCTTGCGGCATCATCCTCGCAAAACCTGGAGGGTGCAAGCCTTCCCGTCGGTATGGTTCCAGCCTGCCGTGCTACGACCTTGGTCACTTTCGGTGTTCTCCCCACCCCGCTAGCCCTCCAATTGGACGGCACTTCAGAACCGTTGGGCTGTTAAGCGATGCCGCCGAATAGGAGCAACAGGCGGGGGAGGTCTGCATGGCTTGTGGGGAGGGGTGCGTGCATAAGAGCTATTGCCGATCCTGTGCGGTTGAGATCTCCGGGTAAAGCATGGCACGGGAAGACACAAGCAGTTCTCGTTAGAGTCGGGGCGAAAGGCTTTAGCAACCGACTCTTAGTCGCTGAATTTGCGTTGCTCTGCGATATTTCGCGCGCGGGTGCGGCGCCCGTTGCCACAACGCAAGCTGATCGGCTTACGCGCCGGGATGAATCCAGCGTACGATCGCGAAAACGGCCGACGCCACAAGCGCCGACGCCGGTATGGTCAAAATCCACGCCCAGACGATCCGGCGCGCGATACCCCAACGAACCGCCGATAGCCGGTTAGTGGCGCCTACTCCGATAATGGCTCCCGTGATCGTGTGGGTGGTGCTCACTGGGATGCCAGCCAACGCGGTCGCAAATAGCGTGATGGCTCCGGCAGTTTCCGCACAGAAGCCCCCTACGGGTCTTAGCTTCGTGATGCGCGAGCCCATGGTGTGCACAATTCTCCACCCGCCAAAGTAGGTTCCGAGCGCGATCGCGGTGTGGGCGGCGAGAATGATGGGCCAGTGAAAGTGCCCCCAGTTGTTGGCCATGTCGTAGGCGCTCATGTACTTTGCGCTATAGAGGGCGCCGGCGACGATGCCCATGGTCTTTTGCGCGTCGTTGCCACCATGGCCCAGGCTGTAGCCCGCGGCCAACAGCAGTTGCAGCTTCCTGAACCAGGCATCGATCCGCCGGGGCGGTTTGTTTCGAAGCAGCCAGAAGATCGCCACCATGAAGCTGAACCCGAGCACCAGGCCCATGATGGGCGCCACCACGATAAAGATGAGCGTCTTGTACCAGCCCTCGGCGATGATAACGTGAAATCCCGAGCGCATGATGGCAGCGCCGGCATAGCCGCCGATCAGCGCGTGCGATGAGGACGTCGGCAGTGCCCACCACCAGGTGAGCAGGTCCCAGACGATCGCGCCCAGTAGTCCGGCGATCACGACGTACTGGGTAACGGAATCGATCTGGACCATGCCCTTTCCAATGGTCTTGGCGACGGCCGTGCCCAGAAAAAATGCAGCGACAAAATTGAAGAAAGCAGCCCACGCGACCGCCAGCTTGGGCGACAACACGCGAGTCGAAACCACGGTGGCGATACTGTTCGCGGCGTCGTGAAATCCATTGAGAAAGTCGAAAGCCAGCGCCACCAGGACAGTAATGAGGAGGACTAGTAGGTTCGAACTCACCCGTTCGGTTCCTGTGTTCGAGGATGCACGGCCTCGGAAGCAGTGGGAAGAGTCATCTCGGACGCCGCCCCAGCGGCCAAAGCCCGCTTTGATTTGAATCCCTTTTACGGCCCGGCCGAAGCCTGTGCACTTGCGAAACAAGTACCGATTTTGGAGTCTTTCGCAGTCTGCTCAGGCATTCTTAAGAACGACGGTTTCGAGCACGTCGGCAACATCTTCCGCCTTGTCGGTCGCGGTTTCCAGGAACTCGAGCAGTTCCTTGATTTTGATCAAGGTGACGGGATTGGTCTCATCTTCGAAGAGGCGCGCGATGGCGACCCGGGATACCTGGTCGGCTTCATTTTCCAGGCGGTTGATTTCCACGCAGTGTCTGAGAACGTCGTCGCTCTTCTGCAGGTTGGTTACGGCCTTCTCCAGTTCTTCGCATTGGGCCAGAATGAGCCGCGCCAGCTGCCCCGCCTCCGCCGGCGGATCCGTAATTCGGTACATGACAATTCGGGCGCAAGCAGCATTGATGAAGTCGACGACGTCGTCCAGGGAGGAGGCCAGGGTGTGAATGTCCTCTCGGTCGAAAGGTGTGATGAATGTCTGGTTGAGCTTGCGCATGATCGAGTGGGTCATTTCATCGCCCCGGTGCTCAATCTGCCGGATGCCCTCAATTTTGGCTTCCACGTTGTGATAGTCGGCGAACAAATCGACGAGTGCGCGAGCAGCGTCGATGAGGTTGTTCGACATCGCGGCGAACATCTCGAAAAAGCTTGTGTCTTTGGGAATGAGTCGAATCATTCGGGGCAACGAACTCCAAAAGCCGTGGTTGCTAGCGGGTCCCGTGGACGTTGGAGAAGCGAGCCAATATCTCACGCACCGCGAAAGGCCGTCAATCAGAGAAGCAGGGATGAGGAAGTGCGGGCGGAAAGCCCGGATGTGCCTTGAATTGCGGAGAACTCAGCCGTGCCGTTGCGGGCGGGCGCCCACTTTGGCGCGACGCGGCATCCGGAGGCTCAGGACCACCAGCAGCGCCAGAACTGCGCCGGCTCCCAACGCTACCGGCCGCAAGAATTCGGACCAAAGGCCGTGTACGTCCATCTGCGCAGTATGATGCGTTTTTATTCCAAAAGGAAAGTTACGATTAGGCTACGTCCGCTTGCAAAAGCCGGTATATGCCCTGGTCAGTTCCCTGCAGCGGGGCCCTGTCTGCGTCGTTGCTCCATAAACCAGGCCCAGATCATGGTCCTGACAAGGCACCCGCTTTGCGGATTCCGCTAGGAGCGGCCCGAACTGAGGCCTACGACATGATGGTGTGTCCTTAGGAGACGCGCATTCCGTGAGGCTCCCAGACAATTCAACGAACAACTCGAAGAATCTGACTTCGCGGATCAGACGAATCAGGTCGCTTGGTCCCCGACTTTCGAGTCTCTTCGCAAAAACGATCGCCGAACGGTAGCTGACTGGCAAAACAGCCCGCGCATCTCCCGCCGAGTCCTTCGGAAATGGGCTGATACACCGGATGAGCTACTTTTTCGTTCTTAGCTGACCCTGCTCACTCAGTGTCTTGATCCTTTCCTCTAGTGCCTTATTCAGCTGGCGCGCTACGTAGCGCAACCTCTCAGGGTCTCGCTCGACCAGCATCGCTCGGTGCAGCCGTTCTATCTCCACTTCGTCCACATGCGTAGTTTACACAGAACCTTCAGCTCCGAAAATGCTTATCTAGCTGGCTGGCAAGACGCGACCTGCAAAACCTGTAGGTCCCGGTGGGCATGTATTGCGAGGTTGGTGCGGCGATGTCCTGGAGGGAAAGATCGTTTTTCCCGCGAAGCCGCCCCTTCCGAGACCTCTGGGATGCCCCGCCCGGCGGGGGTTTCAGCCCAAATCCCCTTGACACTGAACGCTTCGGGTCTAGAATTGCGTCACTAAATTTCTCAGACAAGCTGTACAGGCTCAGGAACGGAAAACACCTCGGCTCCCCAAGCCAAACTAGAAGGAGCACTAAATGAATATCCGACCCGTCCCCAAAAGGATGTGTTTGTGTGCTGTCATTCTGACCCTGATCACTGTTGCAACGCCCCTGAGACTTTCCGCGAGCGGCGACGATGGACGGGGTTTTGACCACGTGTTCATCATCATGATGGAGAACACGGGCTACGACACCTTGATCGGTAACCCGAACGCGCCGTTCATCAACTTCGCGGCGGCGACCACCGGCGTTGCGTCGAATTACTACGGCGTGACGCACCCCAGCCAACCCAACTATGTGGCGGCGACTTCGGGCGCGCTGAACGGCGTGGTCGACGACAACGACATTACGATCGACGTGCCCAACATCGTCGATCAGCTGGAAGCAAGGGGAAAGAGCTGGAAGGCGTACATGCAGTCGTACTCACTTTGTACGACGCCGCTCGACCACTCCTGCGGGAACCAGCTGTATGAGCGGAAGCACAATCCGTTCATTTCCTATAAAGATGTGCAGACAAATCCGGCGCGGGTGGGCAACATCGTGGACTTCAGCCAGTTTGCCACTGACCTAGCCAGCAACACCGTGCCCGATTACGTGTGGATCAGCCCGGACCAATGCAACGACATGCATGGCCGGGGCGCGACCCCGGCGGACCCGTGCGATTTCTCGCAGGTGCCGGCGCTAATTGCGGCTGGTGATGCGTTCCTGCTGCACACGGTAAATGCGATCATGACGTCGAAAGTCTGGACGGGGAACTCGGTGATCTTCATCGTCTGGGATGAAAGCGACTTCACCGGAAGTGGGCCCCTCGGGTTCGGGGACACGAGCGGGTGCTGTGATGCGAATCCGGGAGGTGGGCACGTGTTGGGGCTGGTGATCTCGAACGCACTCCGCTTTGCCCGGAGTGCAAACGATCCGTTTAACCACTACTCGATGCTGTCTACGATCCAACGAAGCTGGGACCTCGGCTGCCTGGGGAATACCTGCGACCGGCGAAACGTGAAGCCGATGAGGGCGCTGGCAGGCTCTGGGGGTGGGTCGTAGATACTCGGCCGAGAAGAGCAATTCGTCCCGGCTCCGTTTCATCTCACAGCTAATCGTCCCATGCATTCGTGGGAAGCTCTGCTCCCGTATAGATTGACGCCAAGCGGAATGGTCTCAACTGCATTCTTGAGCCTCGCAAAGGGTGATCTACGGGCTGCTGGGCAACACGTGTGCGAGTTGCCGTATGGCCGAAATGATCACCCTGACGATCCATTGGCGGTCCTAACCGAACAGCGGGGAACCTGCAGTACCAAGCACGCGCTGCTCCGCCGTCTTGCCATTGAACAGGGAATCGATCTCGTGCTCGTTCTTGGCATTTATGAGATGAATGAACGCAACACGCCGGGAGTCGGCTCCGTTTTGCAGAGGTACGGTCTTAAGGCCCTGCCCGAAGCTCACTGTTACCTCCGAGTCGGAGACAAACGCATCGATGTCACAAGGCAACGCGCCCGTAGCGACGTGGAGCCAATATCGCATTTCCTGCATGAAGAGCAGATCGATCCGAGTCAGATAACCACATACAAAATGCGCGTTCACAAGGGATTCCTTCGGCAATGGATAAGCGAAAGGCGAGGTTTGGGCGAGTTGTCACTCGCGACCATTTGGGCGATCCGGGAAGAATGTGTTGCGGCTTTGAGCCAACGACGATAGCGCGGCAACCGTTGAAACTAGGCGTGGGTGTTGAGAAAGTTCGTTTTTCTCAAAACAGCCAAAATTTTCGGGATAGAAAATGTCTACCCGAGGCGCGAACGTCGCTTGTAGGCCTTCCTAACGCAAAGTTTTTCTGAGCACTTTTCTGGGAGTGAGTGTTTCAACGCCCACAGGCGATTTCACTCAGAACCCCGGATTGGGCCGTAGTTGGTGAAATCGCGATGTTTTGCCAATTGACCACAACGCCTACTTCATTGTTCCAATCGCAGCGTGTAGCCCTTCGCAAGTTTTGCTTTTTCGGGACGGATGGCGTCCCTCTCCACCGGAATCCGAAGTTCGACACCGTTTGGATATTTCAGCACAATTGAAAATGACATCGGCTCTCCAATCAGGTTGAGCGATCTTTCCAGATTGGCCCCGGTGGAAACGAAGACCTGTGGAGCCTCGTAATACTCCGTCTGAGACACTACGGAGAACCGTTGAAGAACATCCTTGTCGGTTCCGTACTGCAACTGTGGATACTGACTTTGCTTGTCCAGCACGCAATAGCCATACCCAACGTACCTCGCGTTGCGTTGGCCTTCTCCGAACCACAGTTCGAGCAGGTCGGAATTTGTGATATACAGTTTTTTTGCATTCAGGATGCTGTAGTACGAATAGACGGTTGGCACATCGCAACAGCCCCATTGAATCACTCGATAGAACCTGTCTCGCACATCTCCTTCATTACCACTTGCCTCCATAGCCCAACGTAGCTGGCGATCCTTCCCCTGTTTGAGAGTCCAAGAATTGACTGTGACCCTTCCTCTGGTGCCTTCGATGCCCGGGGTTCTCTCGTTGTGGTAAGTTTCCTCCAACAGAAGCACCGCTTCGTAATTGCCCGTGTTACCCAATACTTCCTCAAAACGAAATGAGCGGTTTTCGGTCACGTATGTCCAAGCATCTTGGCCCTCGATGACATACGCGGAAGACTCTGCTTTGTACGTAGGCGAGGTTTTCTGGTTCGCAGTTGAGCTGACATCGCGTTCCTGAGCCGAGACCGTATTGACAGAGAACAACAACGCAAGAACAACAAGTGCGTGGCGTTTCATGCTCCAAAGCGTATCATTCGCAAGGAACGCGAGGGTAACTGTCGTAATCAGGCGTGGGTGTTGAAAAAGTCACTGAGATTGGCGGCTGATATTTAGCGAAAGCATGGTAAGACCTCAACATGCTGCGCTGGATTTCCATCTTCGGAGGCCTGCTGATCATGATGGGGCACCACGCCCGTTCAGAAGCGTTGTTTTGTTACTTTCGTCTGGAAGATCAGGTTCCTGAAAACCATCTGTTGCGGCTGATCGACCAGCACATCAGCTTCGAGTTCGTACGGCAGCAACTCAGAGACAGCTACAGCGAGACAGGCCGTCCGCCGATTGACCCCGAACTTCTGTTGCGGATTCTGCTGATCGGCTATCTGTACGGCATCACCAGTGAACGCAAGTTGGTGGAGGAGCTGCGCATGCATCTGGCGTGGCGCTGGTTTACGGGTTTGGGTTTCGATCAGGAGATCCCGCATCACTCCACCTTCTCCAAGAACCGTCATGGGCGGTTTCAGGAGTCGAAGCTGTTCGAGGAGTTGTTTGAACAGATCGTGCGCCAGTGTGTGGAAGTGGGATTGGTGCAGGGCCAGCACCTGTCGGTGGATGGCAGTTTCGTGGAGGCGAATGCGGCGAAGGAAAGCCGCATTCCGCGCGAGCAGTTAGCGGAAGCGGCGCAGGTGAACCAAACCGTGCGCCAGTACTTGGTGGAACTGGAGCAGCAGAACCCAACCGAAGAGCCGGTGCATCAGCAAGACCAAGTGTCGACCACGGATCCAGATTCCACCTATGCGACCAAGGGCGGCACGCCGGCCCGGCTGGGATACTACGACAACTACCTGGTGGACAACCACAGTTGCGTGATCGTGGGAGTACAAGCGACGGCAGCCCGGATGAGTCAGGAGACGGTGGCCGCGCAGGACATGCTCACTCGCTTCAGGCAATGGCAAGGACGGGAGCCAGAATCGGTAGCGGCCGATACCACCTACGGAAACGGGGAGTTTTTGCAATGGTTGGCGGATCGGAGCATCACGCCCTATATGCGGACCCGTGACAGTATCCACAGAAAGAACAACCCATTCTTCGGTCCCGAGCGGTTCACGTATCAACCCGAAAGCAACAGCTATCGCTGTCCGGCGGGGCAGCCACTGAACTATGGTGGCCGCAGCATGCGGAACCGCACCTATGCCTACATCGGGACCCGCAAACGTTGCGGTGGGTGTGCGCTAAAGGCCCAATGCACCAGCGGAGCGTTTCGCTATCTTGCCATCCACATGGATGAACCGGCCCGGCAACGCGCACGAGAGTTGGCCAACACGCCAGCATTCGCCCATGCCCAGCGGCAAAGAAAGAAGGTCGAAGCCTTGTTTGCGGAACTGAAGAATCAGATCGGGCTGCGTCGCTTGCGCTTGCGCAGACTGAAGTTCGTGCGAGAGCAGTTCTTCCTGGCAGCCGTGGCCCAGAACATCAAGCGGCTAGTGCGGTTCCTCAGCCAACCGACAACACCTACTATGGAAGCTGCCTCTTAGCTGAGGTGGAGAGGAAAACTCGATGGCAGCGATAATCGCGGCCAAGAGTTCATTCCGATCACAGACTTTTTCAACACCCACAGGCCTTTACACTCATCGAGGCTGTGGGCAGCTTGCGGGCTGTAAGGATCGCAGGCGCAATCAGTAGGACACGTTTGCGCCCCTCGTCCATGAGACGGGCATTCTACGCTTCGTCTTTTGTTCCTCTAGCAACCATCGCTAGCAACAAGAGCCGAATGTATCCACAGCTCGTGCGTGAAAGGTCGCAAGGGCGCGACGTTAGGGTGGGTCACCCAGCCAAAGAACCGCCCCGAACCTGGATACCATCGGCTCGCGCTAAGGTTGCTTGTCTGGCGATGTGCCACCCAGGTCGAAGCTCGCATCGCCGCCGCCCTCGTCCGGAACGTCGCTGGTCGGATCTGAGGCCGCGGCGTTCGTTGGGGCGTCGGCCGGCCCTACATAATCTCCCGCATTCGCCGCGCTCTGTTTCGCCAGCTCAGCTGGAGTGGGCACTGGTACATTATCTTGCGGGACCGGTGGGGTTGGATCCGGCGGTGGAGGAGTGGGACTCTTTGTTAGATCTGGCCCAAGGCTGAACTTTCCCAACACCTCGTCAAATTTTCCCATAATCGGTATGCCGCCGAGAGGCTTGATAGCGGGTAACCCGGTAGCAATGGGGGTTTCGCCCTTATTGGTAGGCATAGCCCGTTGAATCGATGAACAACTGCTGCCCGGAGCGAGTTGCTCCAGCCGATGCTCCAGCGTCCGCAATGCCGAGAATCCGCCTCCTTCTTCATTAAGTGACAACTTGCCCTCTCTCAACATCCATTCCGATGCAGACTGGGTCGTTCCTGTTCCCACATTGGTTAAGGGCGTCTCGTGAAGGTTCGGTTCCATTTCTTGCTTCTGTTTCAACAGATGATCGGAGAGTCCGCTGTTCAGCGCTTTGTCGTGATCGACGCAGGGAGTCTCGCCAGCATGGCTGGAGACCTTCTGCTGGGAGGGGGCCGATTCTTCGAGGAACTCGTCTTGGGCACTTATACGGTGTGGTGAACCTCCGATTCTAACGTCACTCATCGTAGGCCTCCTTTCTGTGGTACGACGTGGCTATGGGTGCACCGGATTGTCTGTACCTTGTGCGTGCAGGCCGATCCGCTGCCCCGCGGTTGAAAGATCGACCGTTTGCTTGAAGATTGCCGTGGACTCGGGACCAGGGCCCACGAACGGGAGCGGAAGCACCCGGATCGCATCCAACTGCCGGACTAGTATCCCACGGAGAATTTGAGTGAAATCGCCTGTTTTCGCCATCTATCCACTCACTCCTGATTCCCACCGAGTATCTCGACGTGGATTGCTTCGGGTTGCCCGTCATTCGATTGGATTCGCCAAAGAGTCAGGAATCTCCGAGCCTAGGGTTCCCGACCATTCCGTTCGGTGAAGCACAGGCGGTAAACACTGACTCGTTGCCAAGTGATGCAAGCCTAAGCCTTTACTCTTTCTCCCGCTCCTTTTTTCTTGTCTGCTAGTATTAACTATGATTAACTCCTTGAATAATCCTTGGTTAATACATCGCAGCAGGGGAGGCGGTGCCGCCTGAGGCCAATTGAATGGGGGAACACGTGGCGCGGGGTAGATCGCTTTGCTCTTCTTGTGTTGAGTGTCGTCTGTTTTCTTGCGCCGAAGGCGCTGGGGCAAGGAGAAACTACTAGTGCCATCGTTGGCCAAGTTCGGGATACGACCAACGCCGTCGTGCCGGGCGCCACCGTGGCGATCGCAAGTCACGAGACCGGTCTAAGGCGCAGCGCCCAGACCGACGACGCAGGCCGGTTCAACTTCCCGCAGCTGAAGCCCGGCACCTACTCGGTCAGAGTGGAAGCGACAGGCTTCGAGCCGCTGCAAAATAACAACGTGGTTTCGGGCTTGGGGCAGAAGCAAACGGTCGATTTCACGCTGAAGGTGGGCCGATCCAGTGAGACGGTTGAGGTAAACAGCGAGGCCCCCCTCATCAACCCGGAAAACGCCAACACCTCCACGACCCTAAATACGGCGGCACTCGAGGATTTGCCTAATCCGGGTGGTGATCTGACCTACCCGCTGCAGTTTTCACCCGGAGCCCTCATCAACACCGCTGGCAGCGGCAATGACTTCGTGGGCGGTACGAACGGGTATGGCAACGTGGAGTTCAACGGCCTGCCTGCGCTCTCAAACGGCTACATCGTTGACGGTCTGGAAACCAACGACCCACTCACCAATCTCAACAGCGGCCTCTCCACCAATCTCGTCCTGGGTTTGAACTCGATTTCAGAAGTGACGGTCAACACTCTTTCCTATTCCGTCGATCAAGGTCGGTATGGTGCATCCCAGGTCAATTACGTCACCAAGTCTGGCACGAACCAGTTTCACGGAGACATCTATGAACTGTGGAATGGCGCGCGACTGAATGCAGCCGACTACTTCACCAATGCGACACCCGGAAATCACAAGCCCGGAGCGACCGTGAATCATTTTGGGGGAAGTTTGGGCGGGCCCATTTTGCGCGACAAACTCTTCTTCTTCCTCGACAGCGAATGGGTACGGATCGCACTCCCCATTGTCACTCCAACCACCGTTCCCAGTGCGGCATTTCAGCGATATGTGTTGCAGCAGCTCCCTTTGGGCGGCGTGGACTCCGTGACCGGTTCCAGTTATCCGGTATCGCCCCAGCAGGTCCCCTTCTACCAGAACCTGTTTTCCTTGTACGCAAACACCAATGGCACTCCTCTGGCGGTGCTCGGGTGTCCTTTCAATTCTGACGGCGGCCCCGCGGCAGGCAGTCCGCCTAATGGAAGCGGCTGCGCGAAGCGGCAAAGCGTCTCGCACTCCAGCAAGGACCATGAGCAGGTGCAAACCCTTCGCCTCGACTACAACATCAACCCGAAAGATACGACTTGGTTTCGTTTCCAGGCTGACACCGGCGTCCAGGCCGCCTATACAGATCCCATCAACCCCCTGTTTGATGCGGTCTCTCCCCAGCCTCTCTACTCGGTCGCGGCGGGTTACACCCACGTCTTCTCCCAAAATCTGGTGAACTACTTCAATCCTGCATTTTCCTGGTATGAGAGCTTGTTTGGTCCAAACAACTTTCAGAAGACGCTCTCGGCATTCCCGATTGTGTTGCAGGGCAGCGGTGCAAATGCGCCGTTCACCACGATTGGAGGGCTCAACAATACCTGGATTCAAGGCAGGCGAGCGTCCCGCTTCTTTATCAACGACAATCTCGCTTGGAGCCATGGTGCTCACGAACTGAGGTTCGGCACGAACACCCGAATCTTTCGTCTGAATGACTACGATTTCGGTCAAGGCACGGTTCCGACCGTGGCATACACGACACTGCCGCAATTCATCCACGGCGTGGCATCCACCGCAACCAGGACTTTTCCAACCGCTGCGAACGAGCCCTTCAACTTCCTCAACCTCGATCTTTATGCGCAAGATACTTGGAGGGTCACTCGCAAGCTGAGCTGGACCTTCGGGGTGCGCGATTCATTCAACTCCAATCCACTCAATCCACATCGGCAAATCGCCCGTCTTAGGGGTTCTTTTAATTCCATCTCGCACAATGTCAACGAGCCGCTGAGCACCGCCATTCAAACGCATCTCGGCAATCTGTTCTCATCTACTCCGATCGCAATCTTGCAACCAAGAACGGCGATCGCGTGGCAGTTTCAGTCGAACTCGGTACTCAAGACTGGCTTCGGTATTTTCAGCGACATCTTGCCGGGCAGCGTTGCTGACCTGATTGGCACCAATCCACCATACGTCAAGACGTTTCAGGGAGGTTTGCTCGGCAGCGTCGGCGGCAGCGCCATTGCGCCTGGAGTCCCAAACGGCGCCGTTGATGCCACCGTGTCTGCCAATGAGAGCTTTAGTTCGGGGTTCGCTCAGGGCCAGCTTTCGTGTGCAGCGCTACAGGCAAATCCCACGGCTTGTCTTCCCCCAGTCGCGATGACCGCCGTGCCCGATGGCAAACTGAACGCGCCCTACTTCATGGAGTGGAGCCTGGGCATTGAACATCAATTCGGGACGACCGCTCGTGTCCAAGCACAATACGTCGGCACGCGCGCGGTCAACCAACCGTATCTAACCCAGGTGAATGGTTACCAAACGGTATGCCAAGGCTGTTTTGCGCCATTTCCCTACAGGCAGCCGGTCGATCCACGATTCAGCGGAGTGACCCAGTTCTCCACCGGCGAGAACAGCCACTACAACGGCCTTCAACTGACTGCGATGAAGCGGCTCGGCCACGGTCTACAAGGACAGGTCAACTACACCTGGAGTCATTGCCTGGATACAGTCTCGAATGGTGGATTCCTTCAGTTCTCCGCAGGGGCGATTCTTTCCCCTCTGCCGGGGGCGTTGGCGCGCGATTATGGTCCTTGTGACTATGACATTCGGCACAATCTCAACGCCCAGTACGTGTATCAGATGCCGATCAGCATTCGGAATCACCAGTTGGCGTACGCGCTGAACGGCTGGCAGATTTCCGGAACCGTGTTTTGGCATAGCAGAGTCCCGTTCTCGGTCCTGAGCACGCCCTATTCAGCAAACGGAAACGGCATTGTGCAGGGCAGCGGGCCGCAATTCGCCAGTGTTACTCCCGGCGTCCCGCTATACGCGCACCATGCCGTCCCGGGCGTAACGCAACCAGGCACGATCCAGTGGTTGAATCCCGACGCATTTGTGTCAGCCGTGGATCCGAGTACAGGGCAGTGCTCCGGCGGCGACAACCCGCAGCATTGCCAATTCGGAAACCTCGGCCGCAATGCCTTGCGCGGTCCCGCTTTCTTCTGGAGCGACTTCTATCTGACGAAATGGTTCCCGGTGACGGAGCGTGTGAAGCTCAGAGTCGAGGTCCAATTCTTCAATGTCTTCAACCATCCGAACTTTGGTCTCCCTAGCATGGTGCTTGCTGGCATTCCGGGGAAACCACCTACGCAAACTGGGTTTGGAGCTCTTACCTACACGACTTCACCGCCAACCGGCTTGCTGGGCGTCGGTTTAGGTGGTGATAGCAGTCCACGAATGATCGCGTTCCAGGCACGCCTGGAATTCTGAGCCTTGTTGCGGGGGATCCGACGATCCTGAATGGATGATCTACGCCTCCGAAAACGGGCCGGACTTCGTAGTTGGCGAAAAATCCCCATTACGCTCAAAACCCTTCAATGAGCGAAATCGCCTGATTTCATCAGCTGTCGGGTATCATGCTGCGAACGCTGGCATCGTGGGAGACGGCCAGAAGTGCTCGATCACGTTTTTCCTTCAAGCGCTCGCCGCTGGGAACCTGCCATAGTCTCTGCGACTGTTCAGCGGTGAGCCAGTTTCCTAGCCTTACGCAATCTTCGCTACGATGGTCTGCCTACCTCAGCCACTCTACGGATTGCCCGTAATACAGGACTAGGACCACCGTCAGCTGGAGTGAGCAATGCAAGATTCGCGCTAATTTCCGGCTTTCAGCTTGATTGCCGCCGTGTCACCCGTTATTTCAACCGTCGTGCCAAAGGGCTTTGACGCGTCGGCCAGGCGCTGGAGAATATAACCCGCTCTCGCACCCGTCACCGGCGAGGGCAAGCCGCGGGTGTCGAGGAATTCGTTGTTGGTGTACGCGTTATGAATATCGGGCTGGCCCTCGCCCACATAGTTCAAAATAATCGGTCGGAACGAAATCGACTGCAGGTTCTTCCCCTGATATTGCAAATACGCGACCACGCTCTCCCAGGTCATCGGTTCGCCGATCGCCGTCAACACGGGCGGCACGTTGTAAATGAAGTTGCCCAGATCGTAAAAGATGGGCCGGCCGCGATAAATCTCCACTCCGTGCAGCAGAGGCGCGCCATGCATCACTATGATGTCCGCACCTGCATCCACTTCCGCATGCGTCCACTTTGTGAGCCAATCATTCGGACCGAGACGCTCCTGCATCCCTTCCGTGAAAATGGTCGCGAACGAGTGATTCCCGAAGACGTGGTTATGTTGGTATACGATCACGAGATCTGCGTGCTGGTGAGCGTCACGAATGCTTTGAAGGATGCGCTGGGAATCCTCCTGATTCGGTGTGTTTCCGGGTGCGCCCGGCAGATCGACAGTCGCCTCATTTTCCTTGTCGCCGGCTTCGATGCGAAGCTCATTCACGCCGGGCCGGTCCGCCGTGGCGCTTGCTCCCGGCGTAATCAGGCCTGACGCGCTTGCTATCAGGGCAATCGTGCCCTTCGGTGTGCGCAGATAACCCGGCGCTACAGCTTCGGCCAGGTTATTTCCAGTTCCGGCATGAACGATCTTCCGGCTGTTCGCCTCCCGGAGCGTGTTCTGAATGCCCGTCACTTTCAGATCGAATGCATGGTTGTCGGACAGGGACAACAAGTTAAAACCGAAGGCTGTCAGCGAATCGAGCGCTTCAGGAGGGGCCAGAAATCCCCTACCCTCGTGGACCGTCTCACCGTTTTCGGCGACTGCGGCTTCAAAGTTGGTGAATACAACATCGCCCTTCAGCAGCCCCTGAATCACCGGGACCGCCGCCGGTGCGGTCGCCCGGATATCCGACCGGATCATCGACTGCCCAGCCAAAGTGATCGTAATTGGAGCTGACTGCGGGCGTTGCGCAGAGCCCACCGTGCACAGGATTGCGAACAAAACCACGAGGCCCGCTGCTCTCGTCAAGAACCGGCCAACCTTCAACATTGTCGCCATTAACCTTGCCCTCTCGCTTTCGTCTGAGCGCTCGATGCAATCGCGATTCTACCTTGTTTCCACCCTTCAAGCTGATCTACGCCGTATCGCTCTTCATCTATATATGCGCAGATTCGGTAAGCACCTTTCTGCTTTGGAGGGACTAGGCCTGTAGCGCAAGATTCTTGGTGAGTAGTCGGCAACTCTTACCTTGGGATTACTTCAGGATCGTCCGTCACTCGGGCGCAATCGCTGAGATGACATGGAGAAGCAATTCTGGCCGAGCGGCGTCGCTCGTCAGGATTCGTGCAACTGCTATTTCATTTTCGTGAGCGGGGGAACTAAGGAAGGTTCGCACCACTTCATTCCGGGCGGATCTGAGGGACTGCTGCGGGAGGATGTTCGCTGGGGAACGAACACTTTCATTTCTCCATTTCCGAAACCCAGTTGAGAAGTACGGAGAGCGGCGCGGCATGGGCTTCGTCCACCTTTGTGTTAATCAGGAATCTCTGCCCGTCGCCACTCACATCGTAGGAGAAGACGTCCTGAGCCGAAACCGGCTGCCGCCGGTGGGTCTGGAAAAGCGCGACCGGGGAGCCGGCTTTGAAACTGGCATCTGTCGTCACCGCCACTGCCATCATTTTCCCGTCCGGCGACAGGTAGAACAACTCCTTGCCGTCCTGGCGCCATTTCGGCTCCTGTCCTCCTGCGCTCGACACCTGCCACTTGCCGTTACCACTCAGAAAAGGAGAAACGTAAATCTCCATGCGCCCCGTCTCGTTCGAGGCGTAGGCCATCCATCGGCCATCGGGCGAAAATTGTACATTGCGCACGGCCCATTTGGCCTGCAACAACGGTTTGGCTACGCGCTCCGGCCACGTGAGGTACCACAGCTCGTTGGTCTTTCTAACCAGTATGTATTTGCCGTCGCGCGACCAGTCCCAGGCATTGATCTGTGTCTCAGCGCCGAGATCGGCGACCTCCTCCTCGGGGCCGGAACCATCAGCATTCTTCATCTGAAGTTTGAAGCCGAGCTGGCGGTTCGAACCAAACAGGACCTGCCTACCATCGGGACTCCAGATAGACGCTGTATGGAACGACGGATCGAACGTCAGACGCGTTGTCGCCCCCCGCGCCGGCTCATGGATCCAAATATCTGTATTCCGTCCGTCGGGGTCGGTTTGGTCTGTGGCGATCCTGCGCCCGTCTGTCGAGAGACGTACGTTGTTGTACGACCCTGGCAACCCGACCGTGCCCGTGGGCTTTCCGTTTCGGTCAAACCACGTCAATTGCGAAAGAAATGCGTCTTTCCCTGTTTGCGTTACCAGAACCTCCCCGTTGGAGACACCGAAAACGGCTCTGTCCACGAGAGACATATAGAGCACTTCGTCGCTCAAGGTGCGCGGCTCGCCGCTCAGAACGTAGCGCCGCCGGTCGAATGGTTGCGCCACCAGTGTCTTATTGTCCCGCATATACAGTAGGTAGCCTGGTTCGGCATAGGCCGCGTTCGCGCTCGTGCTCACCAGCAAGCGTCTTTCCTGCGAATCCAATGAGCCCAGGAAGATCGCGTTCTTGTCAAGCTCGCCGCTGAAATTCGCTCCTAGATAAAGAAAATGTTTCCCGTCCGGCAGGAACACCGGCCAGCGGTGGCTTTCTTCAAAGCGGGTTGTATCAAGCTTGGTGATTTCAACCGGAGAGCCTCCCACAGCGGAGACTCGGAATAACCCTGTGCCTAATGAGTCGGGTGAGAACACGATCATGCCATCTCGGTTCCACGTACCACCGCGCCCAGTCGGCGCATCGCACAACATCTGTGGCTGTCCTCCCGACACCTCTACTTTCTTGAGTTTGCCGTCCGCGAAAAACCCGATGAATCTCCCGTCCGGCGACCAGAACGGGTAGGATGCCCCTTGCGTCCCATCGAGCGAATTGGTGCGCCGGCTCCCGACTTC
The DNA here is from genome assembly GCA_963729415.1 of uncultured Acidobacteriota bacterium. Lineage (GTDB taxonomy): Bacteria > Acidobacteriota > Terriglobia > Terriglobales > Acidobacteriaceae > Gp1-AA133. The sequence goes on from CAVSOD010000002.1 coordinate 18,482, forward strand.
ATACGTCCAGAGCACGTTGTTGCCGGCCTGCGCGGAATAGGCGACCATGGCTAGCGTGTGGCCGTCCAGGGATAGGGCTACGTCGTTTGCGGCGAATGGCACCGAGGGGTGGAAATACATCGGGGGCGGGCGCTTATTACTTGCCTGCCACCAAGCCGCGCCTCCAGCTAGCGCTAACAGGAAAAACGTGGCGGCCAACAGCCAGGCGGCGCTCTCACGCCAAGGTTTGTGCTCGACTTTGGAAGACGTGACTTGACTTTCACCCTCCCCGATCCACTCCAGGTTGGTTCTCAGGTCGCGTACCGATTGCCAGCGTTCATCCGGATCCTTCGCCAGACAGGTTTTGACCACGCTATCCAGCGCTCGCGGAAACATCGGCTGCACCGCAGAAATGGGGGGCGGATTGCGTTCCAGGATGGCCGCGATCACGCTGGTCGTGCTCTTCCCTTCGAACGCGCGCTTGCCCGTTGCCATTTCGTACAGCACGGCGCCCAACGCGAAAATGTCGCTCCGCGCATCCGCTTCTTTCCCTTCGATCTGCTCTGGCGACATGTACTGGAAGGTCCCGACTATCATGCCTTGCTGCGTCAGCGGACGACTGGCCACGGGGCTGGTCAGGGTGATGCCCGAAGCAGTGGCGCCCGACTCCGAACTGGGCTTCGCCAAACCGAAGTCCATTAGCTTCGCGCCGGTGTTCGTCAGCATCACGTTGCCCGGCTTCAGGTCGCGATGAGTTACTCCTCCCCGATGCGCCTTCTCCAGCCCCTCGCAAATCTCAATTCCGTATTTCAACACCTGCTCGGGAGGCAGCGGACCTCTTGCCAGCCGGTCCGCCAGCGTCTCGCCCTCCAGAAACTCCATGACCAGGTAGTCGATCCCGTCTTGATGCCCAACGTCATAGAGCGCACAGATGTTGGGATGGCTCAGCGACGAGATGGCTCGCGCTTCGCGGTCAAAGCGCTGTTTCGCTTCTGCATTTGAAGAAAGATGAGCGGGCAGAATCTTGATCGCGACCGAGCGGTCGAGGCGCGTATCGCGCGCGCGATACACCTCGCCCATGCCGCCGGCACCAAGCGGCGAGACGATCTCATACGGACCGAGTTTGGTCCCCGAGGTGAGCCCCATGCGTTGCGCGTAATTATAACGTGTGCAGCACGTTAGAGAGGATGCGGCGATTGCGGACGGTTGGTCGGCTAACCTTACCTTGGGATTACTTCCCGCTTGCCCGTCATCTGCCAGCAGTCGCAGTAGGAGCATAAATCCGTTGCAAAAGTAGGATCCATGGAGTATCCGCCAACGGAGAGGGCGGTACATGGAAGTCGATACCGCGATGACGCAGGTCCTCTGTGAAAATTGCCATGATCTGATCAAGAGTCAGATCGTAAGGCCTCGAATTTCCGTTCCGCACTTCGGCTTTCCAGAGAACAGAAAAACGAATCGCGCGACTTGGGTAAGTTGCCCGAACCTCTCCGTCCTCAAGAATGGTCCAGTTGCCATCACCACCCGGTTGGATTGTTGCAGAGGCTGACATCTGTGGCAATTCAGCACCATCATTTCCAATAGCACCGATACGGTGGTACACACGATCAGTATCTGCGCACAGAGCGACATTTCCAAAGGGCGGCTGCTCAGTCCGCATTGGACTATCGAGCCCTTCTGGCCAGTAATCGAAGCTACCGCCCGGACCTTCATAAAACCAGCAGAGTGTGCTGGCGCGAACGACGCGCCAAGCGTTGAACAGCCCAGAAAAGCCCATCACTCTCAGAAATGGCAATGGATAATCCACGCGAGTCGCACCGTAGAACGATGGGTTGTCCATGTGGGTTCTGCCAGCGGGCGAGGGGCCATTAATATTGACGGCTACGAATTCAGGATTCACGAACGATGTGCCGAAGGCGGCCTTCGCAGCCTCGACAAACTTCCTGTTGTGCAGGATTAGTTCGGCTCCCTCGACGAGGGGCTTTCCATCCAGAGCCCAGTCTCCTCGGAACCACGGAAGAAGCGGCTTCTTGTCTTCTTCGCGTGTTTCGTCTTTGACCCCTTCAGGAGCATAAGCCGCGAGCGCCCGATATGGCGCATTCCGCATAAACATGGCACGGACTCGTTCGCGGTCCGCAAATGCGGGCTCGATGCGAATAGGCTTAGGATTGAGATTCATGCTTTCTCCAATAGCACATTAGGATTTGTTTCCAGATCTACGTCAGTCCCTGCTAATCGTTCGCCAGCTGGCGAGAGTCGCTTGGGTAGAACAAAGGCCAAGCTCGCAGAGACAAGGAAAAAAATTCCGGCGCAGATCAGGCCGGGGTAAAAGCTGCCCGTCCTTTGGCGAATGAGTCCCACAGTAAAAGGTCCAGCAAAACCGCCGAGGTTGGTCACCGAAGTCACCAACGCAATGCCCGCAGCAGCCGAGGAGCCGGTGAGGAATTCGCCGGGCAACGAGAAAAAGATGGGCAAGAAGCTGTAGTTTCCCACAGCAACAGCCGAAAAAAGAACAACAGAGAACAAGGGCGAGCGAGGTACTCCGAGCAGGAGGAAGGCAATTCCAGCCAAAACGCTCAGGATTGCTAGATGATATCGGCGTTCCAGCGTGCGGTCTGAGTGTCGGGACGCGACGACCATGGCGACCAGCGCCAGGAGACTGGGGATCATAACCGCGATGCCGACTAGTGTGTTGGACCGCCCGCCAAACAGTGACTTCATCACCTGAGGCAGCCAGAAGCTAAAGGTGTAGCTGGCAAAGCCGTGACAAAAACCGATACAGGCCACGTGCCAGACTCTGGGGTTCAGCAGAGTCCGTGCCACGGAAATCGATTGCTTTTTTGCAGCTAGCTTTAGCCGGTCTTCTCGCTCCAATTTCTCGACTATCCATGCCTTTTCATCTGCGGTCAGAAACTTCGCCTCTCCCGGTTTGCTCGGCAAGAGGAAAGGCACGAGAAATGCGAGTGTTGCTGCTGGCACACCTTCGAGAATGAGTAGCCATCTCCAACTGCTGAGGCCGAGCCAGCGGGCGTGATCCAGAATGAAACCTGAAATCGGGCCACCCAATATGCTCGCCAAGGGTATGCCGATCAAGATCAACGCAATCGCCTGCGCCTTTTCTCTTTGCCGGAACCAATAGCCCAAGTACAGAACGATGCCGGGAAAGTATCCTGACTCCGCGATACCGAGTGCAAAACGGGCGACATAGAGCTGATGGACGGAGTGCACAAACCCGGTTAGCGTGGCAATCGCGCCCCACGTGATCAGAATGCGGGCGATCCAGACACGCGCGCCGATCGTGTGAAGGATGAGGTTGCTGGGGATTTCGAACAGGAAGTAGCCCCAAAAGAAAATTCCTGCTGCGAATCCGAACTGCTGGGTACTGATCGCTAGCTCCTGATTCATTGTCAGCGCAGCAAAGCCCAGGTTGATTCTGTCGATGAAGGCAAGGACAAAAAGTACAACCAAGAATGGCAGCAGCCTGATCTTGAGCTTCCTGACCAGCGCTGCCTCCATCGGGTCCGCAACCATATCGCCGGCGTTCGCCACTTCCTCTCCCACATTACCCTTCCAAGAGTCTGTCATGCATCCTAACTGCAACGGAAACCATGACAATGGTTTCCGCCTAACCAAAACCTTGACAGCCAAATCACTGAAAGCAAAAATGTTCGGATGGTCATATTATGAGCGTGCGCTTCGGGACATTCGAGGTCGATCTGGAAGGGCGGCGACTGTTGAAGCGGGGAATGCCCGTCAGCCTACGCGAGCAGTCGTTTCAGGTGCTCGCGGCTCTCATGGAGCGCCCCGGCGAGATTGTTACCCGCGAAGAGTTGCGTCGACGGCTCTGGTCGTCGGACACGTTTGTGGATTTTGAAGTCGCGCTGAATTCCGCAGTCAGCCGACTGCGCGACGCTCTGGGCGACTCGGCCAATTCCCCCAGCTTCATCGAAACCATCCCCAAACGCGGCTATCGCTTTGTCGTCCCCATTCCCAAGCGCCCTGCCGTAGCGGTGATGCCCTTCGTGAACCAAACGGGAGACGTCAAGGATGAATATTTCAGTGATGGATTGACGGACGAATTGATTCGTGCGCTCTCGCGCGTCGAAGGCCTGCGGGTTACCGCCGGCAGCGTCGTGTTTCGCTTTAAGGGCCAGCGTTGCGATGCAAGGCACATCGGCAACGAACTGGGGGTTGAAACTGTGCTGGAAGGGTCAGTATGGAGGACAGGAGACCGCATCCGCATAAGCGTCAGCCTGGTCGGCGTGAAAGATGGCTTCAACATGTGGGCCCAACGCTTCGACAGCAATTTAGGCGACGTCTTCACCATCCAGGATGAGGTTTGCGCGGCAGTAGCTGAAGCCATGCACATCGGCTTGGCCTCCCAGCTTCCGAAAGTGCACCCCGCCAACGCAAACGCGTACATGCTGTACTTGAAAGGAGTCTACCTTCTTAAGAGGCGGCGGCCGGATAGCATCCAGCGCGCCTTCGAGTACCAGCAAGAAGCGATCCGGCTGGAGCCCAATTGGGCCGAACCCTATTACAGCGCGGCCATGTCTTTTATCGTAAGGACAATTTACGGAGATCTGCGCCCCGCTACCGGCCTGCCGGAATCGGAAAGCTTGCTCTCCAAAGGGCTGGCACTCGACGAGAATTCAGCAGTTCTCCACAGCACATTGGGAATGCTGCGAATGCTTCAGTGGCGGTGGGAGGATTCGGAAAAGGCGCACCGGCGGGCGCTCAATCTGGAGCCGGCGAACGCGTTCCCACACCAGTGTTATTCCATTCTTTGTAGCTTTCTGAGTCGGCCCGAGGAAGCGGTCTTCCATGCTGCCAAGTCGGTCGAACTTGACCCGCTGGACCTGATGACCAACTTTCGCCTCGTGCAGGCTAATTGTTATGCGGGCCACTATGACGACGCGATGCGCGCTGGGCGTATCGCCATCGAACTGACCCCAGACTCCCCCTACACCTATTTTTATCTAGCCTTATCGTTGACGGCGTTGGGCTCGAATGAAGAAGCTTGGGAAATGGCAAACATGGGCAGAAAGCTTGCTGGCGGCATGCCGCTTGGCGAGGGCTATTTCGGCTATCTTGCCGGAGTGCTGGGACACACGGCCGAAGCTCGGGAAATAGTCGAGAAGTTGGAGGCTGGTCGTGAGAAAGGCTATGTTCCTGCCTTGCCCATTGTCTGGACCTATCTGGGTCTAGGTCAAACAGCAGAAGCCTTGCACTGGCTGGAGACAGCTTTGGCTGATCGCGACCCATTCTTGGGATCACTGATGGTGTCACCTGCGTACGATCGCATACGAGATCAACCAGAATTCAAGCGGCTGGCGCAGGAAGTCAACCTCTCGGCCCAGTAAAATCCAGTATACGAATAGGAGTGTTCGCGCTGTTGGCGAAGCTACTCGAACCACAACTGATGTCAGTGGGCGTATCGTCGGCAAACAGGAAGTTATCCGAGCCGCCAACTGGTAGGCAATCGTCTCAATTGGCCCGAGCTTCGGGAACTCCGACTGCTAGCTGTTGCAAAATCACGATTTCACTCGTAACCGTTGGGTTACAAGTGTAAACACCTGATTTCGTCGATTTGACCCCAAAGCTGCGCTAGTTACCACGCGCCTCCGCTCGAAGCTCGGTTCTTGGTGGACCGGACTCTTACATAAGGTTTACGAATCTTTGACGATTCGCAGACAAGTCTTGGTCCGACTCTACCCATAATGCAGCGCTAGCTTCGCCCCTCCCCAAGGCTAAGTACTTTCCTAAAAGAAGATTGCTCAGGAGAAGGCTATGAAGATCGACTGCACAAAGCAATTCTTGCGCGCGGCCGCCTTGCTGGCGGTCATCATTTATGGTGGCAACATCCTCGCCCAGGCGCAATCGTGTAGCGCCACGTGGACTGGGAATGGGTGTTCAGTACACGCGCAACCCAAACTTGCCTCGGTCGCAGCTCAGGCTTCAGTACCGTCGGCCTCGTCATACGCGGTGTCGTCAGCGCCGGTCGCTTCGGTGGAGCTGGGTACAATCCGTGGCGTGACGATCGTCGACAACGGCGGGGCACTGGAAAGGAAGGGTCCACCACCCCCTCCAGAATCACTCGGTGACGTGGCGCGGCGCTTAAGGCAGTCAAAGCAAAAATAGCGTCACAAGCCCTGTCCCAAGGGTACGCTCGGTGTCGTCGGTTCCGCTCGTCGGCTGCTTCATCCTCGAGCAAACCCAAGATCGTCATGTGAATCATGGCCTTCTGGAAATCCGGACGGGCTTGCACACAGTTCGTCTCCGCGATATTTGTGAGTCTCGATACGTACGTCCCCTTGCTGATGACCACCTCGACCCAGAACAGCTTTCCAGGGCCTTCAGAATCTCCAACGGATGATCCTGGTGGGCGCGATTCGGGCGGTCCCGATCAGAGTTTCTGTCCTGGTGGGGTGCTGCTGAAGCCGTTGCACAGGTGGCCATTGGTGCCCGCAGCCAAGGCAGCGAACAAAGATCCAGGCAGCTTCCCGATCCATTCGTCCTCGGTTGTTGGAACTCGTCGACCGGTACATTAAGCCGTAAACAGTTCAGCTCTCCGTCAGGAGAAGATCGCAAGGTGGCCATCGCCGTAACCGTCGATGGACACTTCCAGATCAAGACGCGAGCAGCGCGGCTTTCGCAAATGCCTTAGAATCAGTTTGTTCTTTTGGTGAATTCCTTATATGCATGTTCTCCACGTGGTTGGGGCACGTCCCAACTTCATGAAAGCTGCACCGGTATTGCGCGCCCTCAAGGCTGATGGTGCGCGGCAGACGCTAGTGCACACCGGCCAGCACTACGACGCCAATATGTCGGACGTGTTCTTCACCGAACTGGGAATGCCTGCGCCCGACGTGAATCTCGAGGTCGGCTCTGGAAGCCACGCGGTGCAGACCGCGAACATCATGGCGCGCTTTGAGCCAGTATTGATGGAGCACAACCCCGACGTCGTCCTGGTGTATGGCGACGTGAATTCCACGGTGGCAGCGGCCCTGGTGTGCTCGAAGCTTTCGTTCCGTGTGGGTCACGTGGAAGCCGGTCTTCGTTCGTTCGACCGTTCTATGCCCGAGGAGATCAACCGTCTTCTCACCGACCAGCTCTCAGATCTGCTCTTTACTCCTTCTGCGGATGCCGATGCGAATCTCAAGCGCGAGGGGATTGAAGCAGAAAGAATCCACCTTGTGGGTAACGTCATGATCGATTCTCTCGCCCGCCTGCTCCCGGCTGCGGGCCAGGGCAAAAACGGATTACCGGACCGGTATGCATTGGTAACTTTGCATCGCCCGTCGAACGTAGATGAGAGCGCAAAGCTGCGGAAGATTTTGGAATCGCTGCTTCAGATTCACCGGCATCTGGAAGTTGTATTTCCAGTTCATCCAAGGACCAGGCAGCGAATTGAGTCTTGTGGCTTGGATGTGAGCGCGCTTCACTTGCTCCAACCTCTCCCTTATGTGGGCTTTCTCGCACTGCAGCGCTATGCCGCGGTGGTCATTACCGATTCTGGCGGCGTCCAGGAAGAGACCACGTACTTGGGGGTACCGTGTCTGACGCTGCGGGCCAATACCGAGCGGCCCGTGACACTCACGATGGGAACCAATGTTCTCATCGGAGACGATCTGCGCCGCCTGCAAGTGGAAGTGATGCGCATACAGGAGGGCAAGGCGAAAGCCGGCAGCATCCCGCCGCTCTGGGACGGCCACGCTTCCGAGCGTATCGCGAAAGTTCTTCTTCAGCATGAACAAGCGATGCGGGCCTGCTGAAAAAAGAGCAACCTGTCCGATCTGACCAAAATGATTCGAATCCTTTGCAGTGCTCCCTTATTTGAGATGAATGGCGTTCTGATCGACTCGACGCCCGCCGTTGCCCGCGTCTGGCACAAGTGGGCGCTTAAGCATGGTTCGCTTCGGAAAGAAGGCTTCCGCTACAGTCGACGAGCTTGATCAGCGGATCGGACCCCGCCTCTACGGGAGACCTGTCCACCGTCAGATTAGACTCCACTCTCTTTCTCCCGATCAACCTTCCGCGGCACAACCGAGTAATATTGTCGCCCTGAGCATAGGAGGTAGACATGCCATATCTAAAACCAGTTTTGGCCGGACTGCTCGCTTCGGCAATTGTCTACCTGTGTTTTCTAACCTGGCTGCACTGGAAGGCTGTCTCTCTGGTCAAGGAACAAGGAGCGACGGGCTTAATCGCTGTCACGGGCGCGCAGGTCTACGTACTGCATTCGCCGTCATTTTGGGCACTGGCGATTATTGCATTCGGAGTTGTCTTTTTCTCATTTCGTAAAGCGTAGATCCCCGGGTTGATTTGGGACTGCTCACAATTTCGGGTACTCAACGCCAAACTTCACCGCCAGTCTGCGCGGAGCAAGGCGCTGCGGCTTGGGCGTAGTGCACCGTTTGGCCGTAAGACAACGTTTTTCGCCTTGACACAGCCCCCCATCGCGCCCAGAATCGACCGCACAAAGTCTCGGGTTACCCTGTTTCCCCCGCTAGTCCGGCCTATCAAGACAGAACTGAATAGGAGGTTCTATGAAGTGGCTCGCTGTAGGACTCGGTGTGGCGATGCTATGGGGCTCTGTCGCTGCCAATGCACAAGCGACAAAGACCATCACTATGCGGGATGCCTGTGATCCCACTACTTTCAATGCCGTCCTTGGACCCGGAGTCTGCATGCCCGGCCATCACGGCAACACCCTTTTCCCTGACTTCATCGGAGAACTGCAAACGGACCAAATTGCTGGGGCTTGGCGCTTCAATCCGATGTTGAATACCACCGAAGGAAACCTGAGGTTGGCCCGGCTGGATCTCAGGTCTGGAGATCAAACCACCATTCAGAATGCAGGCGGCGAAACTCACACTTTCACCCGAGTGAAGAATTTTGGTGGCGGGTTTAAGGCTGTCCTCAACGGCCTGACGGGCAATCCTGACCCGGCTCCAGAGTGTGCCCAAATACTCCCGGGTGGGACACTAGCCCCGCAGCCAGAGAGTGACACGAATCAGTTTGTGGAAGCCGGCAAGACAGAATCCGGACCAACTGCTGGGAGTGCTGCGCTACCGCCAGGGGTCTCCCGCTGGGAGTGCTGCGTTCATCCTTGGATGCGAATGGTTGTCGTGGTGCACGAGAAGGAAGACTGATTAACTGCTACAGGCAAGGACAGGCCGCTTCCGAATTAGGCTGAGTCAGAAGCGGCCGATTTTTTTCAATTCAGGATGAGAAAAACGAGGCAGGTCACGCAGGTCTACGTACTGCATTCGCCGTCATTTTTGGCACTGGCGATTATTGCATTCGGAGTTGTCTTTTTCTTATTTCGTAACGCGTAGGTCCCCGGGTTGCTTTGGGGCTCTCAGAATTGCGTGAGCGACAACTGCCAAGGTTCGACTCTAGCATCCGGCGCGAACTGCACTATAAAAGTCACCTTCACACCCGCCGCTGCCGGCGACGTGACGGGAACGATTTCCGTTATCGACGATGCCTCCAGCAGTCCGCAGACCGAGACCTTGAGCGGCACGGGAACGACGACTAGCGCTAGCAGCCCTGCCGACTTTGCTACTTCAACTCAAAGGGCAAATAATCACTGCCAGCGCAATCTGTGGCCCGCGAAGTCCAGTTCGAGGCGTCTGGCATGCAAGGACAAAGGACCCAAATATCCGTCGATTCCGGATGGATTGCCGTGTTCCGGTCCATCAATCAGGAAAACTGTCTCTACCGTTTCTGGACCCGCAATTTTCACTCCGGGCAGATTCACCTTCGTTGCGTGAAGACGCCCGATTACCGCGACGTGCGATTCTCCTTCGGTTCGTACATTTGGCAAGCCCTTCCGCAACCTGTCCTTATAGAGCAGGACGTCGTGAAGGCCCGTATCCACGAGTAAGGTCATACGCGCTCCTTGAATGGTGATCGGGACGACAAGTGATCGAAACGGCGCGGGCCCGCCGTCTTGTCCGCTGGCTGCCTCGAACGAGACTACTTGCCTCTCGTAATCGATGCTGAGCTTTTCGCCGCGGCTCAGCAAGTCCAGCCCGATGATCCCGTCCACACCTTGGGCGAACTCCGAATAGTCCCTCAGCTTCGCGACAAGGACATTCGCCCGCCGCGCCTGGATCGGCCCGGCCCGTAGTGCGCCAATCTCGGTCCATTCAACCGGGATGGCACGGTCAAAATTCGTGACCTTCCCTGGCCGACGCGGCAACCGCAAACGCTGGGCAACGTTTTCGTCGATAACCGTGTATGAAGAGCCGGTATCCAGGATGAACTTGAGGCCGTCAAGCTCTCCTATTCGTCCGTTTACGATTACGAGGAAGTCGAGACCTAACTCGAATGATGCTGTTGTGCTGCTGACATTGGACACGTCCGCCGCATTCAGCAAAGACCCCGAGACCAACGCAAAAAACAGGACAACCCTTGCTGCACGGAGGATGGGAACCATCGACTCGAACCTCGGCCGCAGGTCGCGGATCGGGCGAGATTCGCGCCGGTGGACAGGTACCGCAATTCACCGCATGTCTACTGTCTGCCCTGCTTTGGTCAACGTCTATTCTTCAGGTGGACAAAGACTTAGACTGACTTGTCTCCTGTCCCGGCCATTGACATTTTGGGGTTCCATGCAAATGATTTTGAACCTGAGACGTCTATCTCTCGTATGTCCCGTGGTGAAGAGATCCAGGGCGCGGGCCGCCGTGAGGCTTGGATGGAAGCGAACGATCAACGCTCCACGACCCGATTCGGAGTTTTTGAGCTGAACACACGCTCGGGCGAGCTGCGGAAGTCCGGCACGCGCATCCGGATTCAAGATCAGCCGCTGAAGATATTGATGGCCCTGCTGGAGCAGCCTGGTGCGGTCGTCACCCGCGAAGAATTGAAGCGTCGCATCTGGCCGGACGAGTCCTTTGGAGACTTCGACCATGCAGTCAACGTAGCGGTCGCAAAACTCCGCGCCGCCTTGGCCGATTCAGCGGACACGCCACGTTTCGTGGAAACTCTTCACCGCCGCGGCTACCGGTTCATTTTCCCGGTCACTCTGCCAGCCCAACCGCCGCCCGCGGTTCCTTCGAACGGATCTGCCTTAAAGCACTCGACAAAGGCCAGCCATCTTAGGACTTGGACTGCCATCGGCGCGGTTTTTTCAACCGTTGCGTTGGCGGCATACGGCTGGTGGCTCTTCGACAAGAAGACTTACGCCCTGACGGACAAAGACACCGTCGTCCTCGCCGATTTCACCAACACAACTGGCGACCCAGTTTTTGATGGCACGCTTCGCCAAGGCCTTGCCGTGCAGCTCGACCAGTCTCCCTTCCTCAGCCTCATTTCCGACGAACGCGTCCAAGAAACGCTTCGCCTCATGAGCCAGCCGCCGGATGCCCGTCTTACGCCACCGATTGCGCAAGAAGTGTGCGAGAGAACGGCGAGTGCCGCGCTGCTGGAAGGTTCCATCGCCAATCTGGGTAAGCAATATGTCCTCGGGCTCAAGGCCGTGAATTGCGCGACCGGCGATACGCTGGCCGAAGAGCAGGCAACGGCCGACGGAAAGGAACAGGTACTGAAGACTCTTGAGCAAACCGCGGCCAAGCTGCGCGGCAAACTCGGTGAATCGCTGATGACTGTCGAAAAATTCAACACCCCGGTGGAAGAGGTAACGACTCCGTCGTTGGAAGCTCTCCAAGCCTACAGCCTCGGTCGCACCACAATGATCGATAAAGAAGATCACCTTGGCGCCATTCAGCTGTTTCAGCGAGCCATCAAACTGGATCCGAACTTCGCCATGGCTTACGCGTCGCTCGGCGTGGCTTATGCGGAGCACTCCGAAGGAGACAGTGTCGCCAATTTCCGCATGGCCTATGACCTGCGCGACCGCGTGAGCGACCGCGAACGCTTCTACATCGAATCGCATTATTACGAGTCGGCGACGGGAAATCTCGAGAAAGCCCGGCAGGTCTATGAGGTCTGGGAGAAAACCTATCCGCGTGACGATCTCGCCCATTACAACCTGAGCGGCGATGCGCGCAATCTTGGAGATTTCGAGAAGGCCGCAGAAGAAGCCAAGGAAACATTGCAGCTTCTACCGGGTGATTGCTTGAGCTATGGAAGTCTGATTTCTGCATACCTCAACATGAACCACCTCGCGGAAGCTCACGCAGTAGCCAGGGAAGCGGAAGAGCGGAAGGCGGACTGTTTTCACTTCTATGTCTCTCGGTATCTGCTCGCCTTTCTGGAGGAAGATCAAGCCGGAATGGCGCGGGTGGCGGCCGCATCAGCCGGGAAATGGGGCGTGGGCTCTCTTGGCTATGAAGCCAAGACCGCCGCCTACTATGGGCATCTGAAACAGTCCCACGAATATTTGCGGCAGGCGATCAGTTCTGGGGAACGTGCGGGAGTGAAGAAGGAGCTTCCACTTCTATTTGAGGCGTGGGACGCGGACTCCGAGGGTTTGCTGGGGAATGCCGAGTCGGCCCGCCGGGAAGCCAACGAAGCACTCGGGCGTTCCACGGGGCGAGACGTACAGGGAGCAGGGGCGCTGGCGTTGGCCCTCATCGGAGACGCGAATCGCGCGCAGGCGCTGGCGGAAGGTCTAGCGAAGCGGTTCCCTCAGGATACGATCGTGCAGCGTAATTACCTGCCGACGATTCGGGCGCAACTGGCTCTCGATCGTAAAGACCCTGCGAAGGCCATCGAAGCTCTCAAAACTGCACATCCCTATGAACTGGCATATATGGATGGCAGCAACCAACTTTTTTCTGTCTTTTTGCGAGGGCAAGCATGTTTGATGGCTCGCGACGGTCCTGGTGCCGTCGCGGAGTTCCAAAAAATTATCGACCACCGTGGAATCGTGCAGAACCAAATCATTGGACCTCTTGCGTATGTTGGCCTCGCCCGAGCCTATGCGCTGCAGGGAGACTCGGTCAAAGCGAGAACCGCGTATCAGGACTTCTTCACTCTTTGGAAGGACTCCGACTCCGATATCCCCGTGCTGAAGCAAGCCCGAGCCGAATTCGTGAATCTAGCTCTGGCCCGCTCGCAAGAGGCACCCGAAACTCAGTGAATCAAACTAGATTTGCTGGGCAACACCGGGCCGCGCCCTGCCTGCGCTCTGTTTGCTTTCTTTATGATGTTTTCTGCTACCTCCGCACGCTGCATATCCGGGCGACCTGCCCGCACATTCGTCACTACATAACACCGTACCCGCTCCCGACACTTCATCACGCTTGCCAGGCAACATTTCCCGAATCTTGCGGCCCAGCTCGCCTGGTGTGAAGGGCTTCCGGCCAAAAGGTGTCACTCGTACAAAAGCATCAAAACTGCAAAACTGGCGATTGAGGCCGGACGCCTTGTGCTTTCGTGCTGATAATGTCGAGCCTCCCTGTTCAGCGGAGGGTGTCAGTCGCTCTTGCACTCTGCGATAGTTGCTTCGGGAACAACAAAAACTGGGCTTTGAGGGTTTGGCGAGTACCCCGTAGCGATGTAGGCGTGAGTTGTAGCGCATTTCTAGAGATGCGGTGAGGGAAAGTGCGATGACGCTACTTTATTTAGTAAAAATCAAAAACCATAGTATTCTTTGCGTTCTAGCGAGATATGGCGCATTCGGCGACTTTTTGGAGGCGCTTTTTATTGAATAACTGAAGGATTTGCGGGGTTTTTGCTCAATTGATTCGTTAGAAAACCTGCGATTGTTTCTGGTCCTCGCGACCACGATAACAGTGAGGCCAGCCCTGTCTGCAACAGATCGTTAGAAAAGTGTAGTTTTCTAATCCTTTCTGGGGTTGGTTCCGGTGTCCTGAACATGGGTCATTGGTCACCGCCGACCGCTGATGTATTCAACGCAACTGGTGAACTCCTCGATGGCACGGAGGACTCTTCCCCGCAGTAGCCAAGGGTCGCTGGACCGAAGTCGAAAGCGTACGTTTCCGCGAGTATCGGGCACAACGAACATGTCCTCAACGCCTTCATTTCCAGGGCTGAGTCTCACTATCAAGGCGAGGCAGTCTTGCTCGTTCCGAATGGGGCTTATGAGCCACCGCAAACTACCGTCACGGCTCAACAGACATCGGCACAAGTGGAGTGAAATGAGCAAGCCGAAGACGCGTAGCCGAGGCCGAAGGTGTTTGTCTGGTTGGAACAGAGTGATCCGAACCGGGCTGGTTGAAATTATCTGCTGCAAGAGTCGATCACGAAGCGCGCGAATGTTGCGTCTGGTTTGTGTAGCCGCTAGCCGCCAACTTGAATAGCCAACTTCTCCAAAAGCTTCTGATAGGCTTCCAAATCTGCGAACATAGGGACTAGCCGACGGCAACTCTGGACTAGAGCTGATTAGTTTTTCCGACAAAGCGCCCTGTTTATCCAGCAGTCGACGGAGTCCAGCCAACAACTCGGAATCTGATTTGTGATACGTTTGAGCGTGAAAAAGGCTTTCGGCTTTGTCGAATGTCGTTTTATCAATGACTGCTGGCCACGCCCTTTCCGTTACGGTCCAGAGCGCGCGAGGATTATTGGTTCTGCGCGTATGCAGTCGAAAGCTAGTTCTGCCGAAAACGCTCGAACCGCAATATTTAGGATTCTTAAGAATACGGTCGACCGCTTGAGCATACCAGTCTGTTCTTTTTAACCCTGGATATGGGACCCCTTGCTTCCTCAACTCTGCCGCGATGGCTTTGGGCCACTTGCGTTCGTCAACAAACATCCGAAAGATTTGGCGCACACACGCCACCTCATTTTCCGGTCCTGGTGCAAGAATCACGCGATCGGACTGAAGGGACTTTCTCTCTCCCTTTGACAAAAGTTGCTTTGGATCTCGACACGATGAGATCAGCATTCTCCGCAAACCGTAACCTGGCTCTCCGCCGGTCCGAAAACCCAATTCTGCGATTCTCTTGCTTCCTTCGTGTACCTTGCTGGAGAGTTCACGGCTATACTCCCCGGCCATAACTCTTTTGACAGTCTTCATCAGGGCATTTGTAAGAGTGCGGTCATTGGTGAACTGCTCCGCACAGTAGTGCACTTGTACACCCGCCTCTCGGCAGAGAAATTCGTAATGAGCCGCTTCGTCAGCATCTTGAAAGCGTCCCCATCTGCTGACGTCATATGCAAGGATTACTTTGTACTCTGCTCTGCCGCTCAACACATCGCCGAGAAGCTGTTGTAAAGCGTCGCGTCGCCTGAGCAAAAGCCCGCTCTTGCTTTCATCGACATAGGCTTTCACGAGTTCAAGCCCGTTGCGCTCGGCATATTCACGAATCGCAACCCTCTGATTCTCGAGGGAATACTGTTGATGTTCTGTGGACATCCTAAGGTATTCGGCGGCAGGAACCTTCATTCCGGGGATCATCTCTCCTCCTTGTGCCACACGCTGACGGAAAGGTACGATCCTACCCCCGCTCGATTACAAAGCTTGTCAGCAACGAGGTAGTCTATGGCGATCTTTGGTTCCCAGACTTTGGCTGCCCAATATTTGAGAGTGTCGACTGAGGGTCAGCGATACTCCATCGATCACCAACGCGACTGCATCAAGCGGTACGCGGAACAGAATGGATTTTCGATCATCCAGACCTATGTCGATCAGGCGCGGAGCGGGCTGCGGTTAGACAATCGCCCCGGTCTAAAACAGCTACTGGCGGATGTGACCGGTCGCGATGTGCGGTATCACGCAATCCTTGTGTATGACATCAGCCGCTGGGGTCGCTTCCAAGATGTTGATGAAGCGGGACACTACGAATTCATTTGCAAGCAGTGCGAAACACCAGTTCGTTACTGCGCCGAACCATTCGGGAACGACGATACAGCAGCGGCTACCATCATGAAGGCTCTCAAACGGACAATGGCGGCAGAGTACAGTCGTGAATTGGGAAATCGATGCTTCGCAGGCCAACGGCGGATCGCCCAAATTGGATTTAGGGTGGGTGGGGCTGCCCCTTACGCTTATCGGCGAATTTTGGTTACACCCGATCGACGAGTAAAGCAACAACTTGTGCGAGGGGAACGCAAGGGTATAGCAACCGATCGAGTACTCCTTGTTCCTGGCCCGGCCGACGAGGTCGCAACCGTGCGACAGATCTATCGTATGTTGATCGAACGAAAAATGTCGTATTGTGAAATCGCGAAAGAGCTAAATCGTCAAGGTACAAAGCGCCCCTCGTCAAAGCCTTGGACCCACCATCAAGTACGTTCGATACTCACGAGCCCCAGCTACGAGGGAACCTTGGTCTACGGTCGCACATCGCGAAGATTGCAGACATCGCAGACGAAGATCCCTCCACAACAATGGGTAGTTTTTCCGCAAGCCTTTGACTCCATCGTTGACGATGAAACCTACGTGGCAGCGCAGCGTGAATTGGCGGGTCGAACCATCCACAAGGCTGACGAGCAGATGCTCGAAGAGCTTCGAGCCATTCTTCGCAGGCACGGTAGGCTGACCGCCAAGCTGATTCGCTCCACAAAGGGTTGCGCACGTCCAAGTTCCTACCGCAATCGCTTTGGAAGCCTTGAAGAAGCCTACAGCCTCGTTGGTTATCGGATGTCCGTGTCACAAAACATCGAAACACGCGAGCGCATCCGAAGAGCGTATTCCGGCCTTCTGGAAAAACTGAAGGAACTATTCCTTGACACTCTCGTCATTGAGGGAAGACGAGATTCCTTTCGGAGATCGTTGCGATTCGGGACGAATGTAGTGATACCGGTTCGAGCGTGTATGAGTTTCAAGACTAAACTTGGGCGGACCCGATGGAGAATCAGGACAGATCCGACTGACCAGCACCGTCTAGCACTGCTTCTTCTTATGGGGCCCACAAATGAGACTGTAAGCAAGGTCGTTTTGCTTCCGCCAATGTCTCTGCCACGAACAATCGATGTCTCAGGTGAATCAAGGCTTCTTAGAATCTGCCAGTCAGTTTCGCCTATCAGCACGCTCTTCGACAGCGTGAGTGAAATGAGAAGCGCCGATCTGACGAGTGGGGACAGTGAGGCGCACAGAGCACGATTCCTGAGGTCAGTCGTTCCACGAGAAACCTCGTTCCAGCCCAAGGAGTAGGATTTCGCTGAGTCCCATTGAGACTGATTCGTTACTTGGAGACACCTTGGCGCACGGTCAAGGTCCCGTTCCTAATAGCCAGCCGCGCCGCTTTGCGCACGAGCTGCGGGAATAGCGTCGGCCCTGTCAGGCGAAATCCCCATTTGCACATTTCCCTCAAATGCCTAAATGTTACCCTCTTGAGGCCCGGTGCCCAGACATACGAAGACCGAATGCGCGTGTTGGTTGCGTCAAGAGCGCACGCCAGAGTGACATTGTTGATTTCTTTAGGTACGGGGTAGGATAACCAGCGCAAGTGGCCGCTAATCGTGGTAGTCGTCGTGACCTGCCCCCTGGTTTCGTTCACGTCAGAATACGACAAACTTTTTCTGATCCATCTCCGGTTTGAGCGGGGATGGGGGTCTGGGGCAAGGGGCCGGCGTTTGAGGCCTCTTGCCCCAGTTCAGCTCTGTAGAAGCTCGCGGCCTGAGCAGCAAACTCCTTCGGTGTTCGGTATCCCAGGCTGCTGTGCGGACGCTCCTCGTTGTAGTCTTTCCGCCACGCCGCGATCTTTCTCCGTGCGTCGAATAAGTTCTGGAACCAACTTACTGCCAGACACTCTTCCCGCAGCCGTCCGTGAAAGCTTTCCACGTGCGCGTTCTGCGTCGGCTTGCCCGGCTGTATGTGCACTAACTCGATCTGCCGCTCTACGCACCACGCCAGAAAATGGCGACTCGTCAGCTCCGGCCCGTTGTCGCAGCGAATCGCCAGCGGTTGACCGCGCTCCGCCACGATCGCATCCAACACTCGCGTTACTCTCCGGCTGGCAAAGCTGGTGTCCACTTCCAACGCCAAACATTCCCGCGTGAAGGCATCCACCACGCTCAGCACCCGGATCGCCCGCCCGCACTCTACCGCATCGTGCAGGAAATCCAACGCCCACTCCTGGTTCGCCGAAGTCCTCGCCAGCAGCGGCTTTCCTTCGCGCACGCAGTGTTTCCGCTTCTTCCGCCGGATCATCAGTCCGGCCGCTCGATACACGCGATGCACTCGCTTGTGGTTCACATGCTCTCCCGAGCGGCCCAGCAACACATGCAGCCGCCGATACCCGAAGCGTGGCTTCTCCCGCGCCAGTTCCACCAGCCGCGTTCTCAGCGGCTCATCGCAACGCCGGCTCTGGTAGCGATAGCTTGACACCGCCATCGTCATCAGCTCGCACGCACGCCGCTGGCTGAAGGCGTACTCCCCGCGCACCTGCTCGACAGCCGCCTTCAGGGCTACGAGCTCCAGCCGTTTTTTCGGATCACCGACTGCAGTGCTTCCTTGTCCAGACTCAGATCCGCCACCAGCTTTCGCAGTTTCGTGTTCTCGTCACGCAACTGCTTCGCTTCCTGCGCCTGGCTCACATCCATGCCGCCGTACTTCGCCTTCCAGGCGTAGATCGTGTGCTTCGACACCCCCACTTCACGCGCCACATCCTCCGCTTTGCGACCTGCCTCTAGCTGTTTCAGCGCCCCGATCATCTGCGCCTCCGTGTGCCTGCTCCTCGACATACCCTCTTCCCCTTTCTTTCGCACAAATCATACTCAGCTTTGTGCGGAAACAGGGGAGCAGGTCAGTCGGAAGAACCAGCGTTGAGACCACTATCGATTTGTCTACGATGAGGTGCGGACGCAGTTTACGGTTCCTGATCTCAAGACGTACGACACTCGGGCAGGTACGTGCCAGATGAAGCATATACTTGTTGCGCAGAGCTATCGAGTTTGCACGTCTTTCTTTCGTGGTGAGCGAACACAACACAGGAGCATAACCGACCAGTTGATAAGCGCGATTCAAACTACCAAAATGCAGTTGATACGTGTGTGGTGATGGCACATCGCGGGCAACAGCGATGATCTTCTCACTTAATCGCCCTCTTCTCGCCAGAAGACGACGTAAGCCGTCGAGTAGCTCTTCGTCAGAATACAGGGTGTCTCGCGCAAATATTTCCTGAACTTTCGAAAATGTCCGGGAATCTATCGTTGCCCGAAAAGCATTTTCACAGCGGATCCATTGAGCGGGTGGAAGTCGAATGGTTCCACGCATCAAGCTTTGGGACGTTCTTCCCCAGACGTTAATGCCAGCGTATGCCGGATTTTGCAAGATACCCAATACGTGATAGAGCTCCCACGTCTTCCCGTTCAAGAAGGGGATTTGTCTTTTGTTGAGCTCGCGCGATATGTTGAGCGATCTCTTTCCCGCTAGTGCCATGCTGAAAATTTCGCGGACTATAGCTTGTTCTTTGGCAGGCCCGGGAACAAGAATGACTCTGTGGGTTGAGAGGATTTTTCGCTCCCCTGGTTGCAGCTCACGAATCCAATTGCCGTCCATATCCACGAGCATCCGCCGAAGACCGTAAATGGCAGGACCACCCATCTTGTAGCCCATCGCAGCCAGGCGTGCTTGGCCCGTGTGAACCTTGACGCCGAGTTCGCGGCTGTACTCGGCGGCCATAGTCCTCTTTATCGATTTCAGCAAGAAACTTATGGCGGTGCCATCATTCCTGAATTGCTCGGAACAGTAATGCACGGGTATGCCGGCTCTCTTGCAAAGAAATTCGTAGTGAGCGGCCTCATCGGAGTCCTGAAACCTTCCCCAGCGGCTCACGTCATAAACCAGAACCGCCTGAAACCCGTACTTTCGCATAACCACGTCACGAAGCAAATTGGTGAGCCCCGGACGATTTTTGATTGCAAGACCACTTCTGCCTGGGTCCTGATAGGTTCGCGTGATACGAAATCCGTTTGCCTCTGCATAGCTGGCAATCGCTGCCGATTGATTCAAGAGAGAATACTGTTGATGCTCAGTGGACATTCGAAGGTATTGCGCGGCGGGGATGAGCATAGCGTCCTCCCCGGTCCATGTTGCCGAAGACTATCCGAGTCGCCAACAACGAAAATATGCGTTGGCATTGCAACTACATCTGAGAGATGTGCCTGCTTGCAGTCGGCGATCAAGACCCATCACTATTTTCGAGTTGTGCAACAAAAGTTTCGAGGAATTCTCGCGTTAAATCCGACACACGACGACGACGCGTTTGCCAGGCAATGGCTTCAATTAGAGTAGGCGTTTCTTTGAGAATATAGATTCAGTCCCGGAGGTTGATCGCCCTTAACTCGGCTAGTGTCTCTTCAAGCCTGGCACGAATGACGTTCTTCTGGCTCATGGACATCGCGATGGCTCCCAATATGTCTTCAGGCAAGTTTTAGTCCATTTCCGAGTTCCCCGAAATATAAGTGGCTGTGAGGGTTAATCGCGAGATCCCTACTGCCCCTGCCGTCAACTCGGCGTCGGCGACGGTATATCGGCACGGTTCAAAAAGGTTTTCCTTGGATTCGGACCTAGTGTTTTTCCACAGAGCTTTTTGTCTGAACACCCTAAAGGTTTGCGAGCGCGTGGTCGATCCGTCGGAAAAGGGTGCACTTGGTCGTGAATTCTCCAATACCAGCTGCTCAATATCTCCGAGTGTCTACCGACCATCAACAGTACTCACTTGAAAATCAAGCCGATACGATCGCCCGCTATGCAGCCGAGCGAGGCTTCACCCTTACGAAAACCTACACCGATGTTGCCAAGAGCGGATTGCACCTCAGAAAGCGAGATGGTCTAAAGCAGTTGCTCAAGGATGTGGTGGAAGGAAACCGAGACTACCGGGCCATATTGGTCTACGACGTGAGCCGATGGGGGAGATTTCAGGACGCGGATGAATCCGCCCACTATGAGTTTCTTTGCAAATCTGCGGGTGTGCCCGTTCACTATTGCGCGGAAACATTCGAAAACGACAACAGCATGCCGGGACTGATCATGAAAACCCTGAAACGGACGATGGCGGGGGAATACAGTCGTGAGCTTTCCATCAAGATTCGAGCTGGCCTTGTTCGCCTCACGAAAAACGGCTTCAAACCAGGTGGTCAGGCGGTCTATGGGATGCGCAGGATGCTGCTTGATGCTACCGGCAAACCGAAACGACTACTGCATGATGGAGAGCGCAAGTGTATCGCCAACGAGAGGGTGATTCTGGTACCGGGTCCACCTGTAGAGGTCGCAATCGTTCAGCGGATTTTTCACGAATTTGCCAATGAACATCGGAGCTTACGGTCGATCGCAACTCGGCTCAATCATGAAGGCGTGCCCTTTCTCCATGGAGCCCAGTGGAACGTCAATACTGTGACTAGCTTGTTAAAACAGCAAAACTATGTCGGAACACTGGTATGGGGGCGTACATCAGGCTTGCTCGGTAGTCGCGTACGGCGTATGCCCGCGGAGAAATGGGTCGTCCGTCCGAACGCGTTTCAACCCGTCATTGACAACGATCTTTTCAAAAAAGCCGAGGTGGTATTCGCAAACTTCACTTGCCGCCTCTCGGACGAACAGATGCTGGAAAGACTTCGAACAATCCTGAATACACAAGGCAAACTCAGTAGCGAGATCGTCCAAGGCTCTAGAAGCTGTCCCGGTCTGTCTACCTACTACAAACGCATCGGCGGTCTTCTGAATGCGTATCGACAACTCGGATATCTGCGACCAGGTCTTTCGGCTGCGGCCACATCGCGACAGCGATTGATGTTACTGCGGAGCGAACTGATAAAGGGGCTTATCGAGCAGTCTCACGGAGAGTTTCACGAGTTCCGCCGGACACGAGTTTTTCGTGCACTTCTTAGACATCGCCGAACCGGCCTACTGGTTTCGATAGTTTTGGCCAGATGCTATTCAACTGGAAAACATGGGCTTCGCTGGGTTGTCCAACCCCCAATGAATGAACGCAAGAGAGTGACTGTCCTGGCTCTGTTGAGTGAAACAAACTCGGCCATCAAGGAAATGCGCGTTTTTCGCAGGCTTCCCCACAGAAACGTTGCAACACATGTAGGAGTGAATGATGGCTGGCTAAACTCAGGAGTGCCACTTGACTGTATGGACGACCTGGTGAGAGTCGTTACAAACGTGCGCCAGGGGAGCAATTGATCTCACTTGAATAAAACTCGGAGAAGGCCACCCGAACAGAATTCCCCTTCTCTCTTGCTCTGAGCGCTTTGTAGAACCTGTCTTGCTGTCGCGGTGACTCCAATTTAGGCATCCGTGTCAATGTCAAATATTCCTTGAGTCGCGGCGCCCGATATCACGTTCTTTGGAGCGACCAGTCCGCGTAGCCTACTCGACTCCTCCAAGAGCGTAGTTCAACCCGACAATGTCCGCGCCTAGATCCTTGCCGTCTGTACCCATGTTCTTGAAAGGACTGCCCGACCGGAGCTGGTAATTTTCCCGACCGCGAACATCGGACCGACCGCGAACCAGCTGACGCAGGGTTTCAAGAAGCTGCGCAGGTCACGGTGCGCAATCAGCTTGCAGTGACGTCCAGCATCGACGCAACCAGCATCGCCAGTTCGTGACGAGAAAACGGCTTGGACAGAAACCTTGCGCTCCGGAGCGACGTGGGATCGGGCAATCCGTGCTCCGTGTAACCCGAGACAATGATTACCTTTAACTCAGGAAAGCGATTAAGCAGCTCACCCGCGAGGGTCACGCCGTCCTTCCCGGGGAGCATCAGATCGGTAACCAGGAGTTCCGGTTCATTCTTCCACCCAGTTGATTGGCGAATAGCGTCCTCGGCAGTCTCAGCTTCCAATACAGTCAATCCTGTTTCCCCAAGAAACCTGCGTGTGATTTCTCGGACTGTCGGATCATCCTCCACTAGGAGAACCGTGCCGTTCAAATTGGATGTTTTGACCATTGTGCAAGACGTGGTCGGTTCCCTTCGGTATTGCGGCTGGGCCGTTCTCGGAAGGTATATCTTGAAGATGGTACCCGTGCCCAGTTCACTGTAAACCCAGACATAGCCGCCACTCTGCTTGACTATGCCGTACACGGTTGCTAGTCCGAGACCAGTCCCTTGTCCCTTCGGCTTTGTGGTGAAGAAAGGTTCGAAGATTCGGGTTTGTACATCCGGGCTCATCCCGGTGCCGTTGTCTGCCACGGAGAGGAGCACATAATCACCGCGTTGAACCACCCCATGGGTGCCTCGATATTCGTCAGTGAGCATGACATTTTCCGTCTCGATTCTGAGCGTTCCACCTCCCTGCATGGCATCGCGTGCATTCACCGCGAGATTGAGAATGCACTGCTGAAGCTGTCCTGGGTCCGCCTCAATTCTCGCCAGATCTTTCTCCAGGCGAGTTACGACATGTACGTTTGCGCCGAGGAGTCGACCAAGCATTAGTAACGTCTCGCTAACGACGGCGTTTAGGTCGAGGACCTGCTTCAGCAAGACTTGGCGACGGCCGAATGCGAGCAGTTGCCGAGTCAAGCCAGTGGCCGTTTTGCCTGCCTGGCGCGCCACAGCAAGTCGGTTTCGAGCTACCGGATCGGTGCCAATCCTCTCTTCAAGCAATTCGAGGTTCCCGAGGATTACAGCGAGCAAGTTATTGAAGTCATGAGCGATACCGCCCGCTAGTTGGCCGATTGACTCCATCCGTTGAGCTGCGTGGAACTGCTCCTCCAGCCCCTGCTCCCGAGTGATGTCGCGCTTTACAGCCACATAGCTAACGATCCGCCCTGCCGGGTCGACGACCGGCGATATCGACGCCTCCTCGTGGTAGAGGGTTCCATCTTTTCGTTTGTTTATGAAGCGTCCTCTCCATGTTTCGCCACGAACCAATGCCTGCCATAGCTGCTCATAGAAAATCCCGGTTTGCGCACCGCTCTTGAGGATTCGCGGATTGCGGCCTAGGACCTCCTGACGGGTGTAGCCAGTAGTTCGCTCGAACGCAGGGTTTACGTATGTAATTTGGCCGCTCACATCGGTAATCACGATGCTCTCACCAGCCTGCTCAACAGCCATCGCAAGTTGAGGCTGCCTAGCGGCATGCTCTCTAGTCCCCTCCGTTGTCAGCCGTTTTGCCGATGGTTCTAGTCGATTCATTGTCGACTCCTCTCGCTCACGTAACTCACTTTGTGCCGATAAATGTCTTCGATTTCGACCCTAGCGTTCCTGGGGCGCACTGGTCGGAAATTCCGAGTTCCTTAAGGATCTCGACCAATCTTTCCTGACGGGCTTTCCTGCTAGAAGTCTGAATGAAATCCTGCGAGTCTGGTCTGTGGTAGTCGCGCTCCCAACACAGGATAGCCTTCAACTCCGCTATCAACTCCTCAGTTCGCCTGCACACAGACGTCCCCCCTTTAAGGCGTGCAACTCAACGTATTTGATGTGCACGCTTAGAGCCGGTGACGCGTGCTGCTAACTGGTTGAGTGGAAAGTGGAAAAGAAGGAAGAGTCGCGGGTTCGTGGCCGAAATGTCGGCTCCGCGATGATATTTCGGCGCAAAGGCGGTCCCGAATCCCAGTCGTCGATTCAGACTGAAACCTTCGAGAGAGATTGAATTCCTACCTTGGTGGCTTAAAGGTCTTAAGCATAGAGCCCCTCAACCTTTGAGTCGACTGCTGCAATGCTCGTCGCGCGACCGCCACGACTCGCGCCGATATTTCGGCAATCTCGGCCACGCAGACGTGTCAGGCTCATTAAGCCTGAAATATGCGCAAGGCATCATCATTGCACTTGGTCACCGCTGTAGCACGGCACGGTCCTACTTATACAAGTCATTCGTGTCAGTAACTATAAATGTCGATTACTTACTTTGGTGGGAATGGTGTGAGCACCATCACATCTCAGCTGTGAGATCGCTGCCAGACTCAGGTCGTCGTACCGGGCATCCCCTCTCGGACGTGAAGGTGATCTTTGCCGGAGGCTGACTATGTTTGGACATAAGAATCTGACTCATACTGAAGAACGACTCGCAGGGTGCTGGCTTGGACTCGTATTGCTGGCAGCCCTCCTCTTCATGATGGGCTGCGCAGGCAAGAGCACAAGCTCCTTGGCGAATGGGGCAGGAAGCGGGAGCGGAAGGGAGAACGCGGGCATCGACCCGACAAACGAAGGCTCCGTACAATTGCGTATCGGGGATGATCCGGCGACACCGGACGGTCGCATCATTACCCTGCGACTGGATATCACGTCGATGAAGCTGTGGAATTCTTCGACCAGCGACGCTATCGACTTTCTTGGGGACCCGGTGAGCGTAGAGCTCACCCATTCCTCGACAATCACAATACCGATAGGGGAGTCGGGCGCAAATCCAAACACGACTTATGATCGGCTGAATATCAGCTATTCCGGATCGGCGGTAAGTTACATGGATATGCCTGGAGGGACGATCTACAACCAGGAACTGGGGCCGCTTCCTGACCAGACCGTCGATCTCTCGGCGGCCCCGGTCACTCTTGGTTCCGATCCGCTGGTGGTGAATGTAAATGTCAATGTTCCCAGCATTGTCGACCTGCCTCCGCCCGGTCAAATGTTCCTGGGTGTGAATCCGACAGTGAGGATGGCAAATGGTCTGAAAATCGTGGACTTGCCAGCACAGGCGAGTATTCGAACAAAGACGCACGGGAAGGTGGCGATGCGCCCGATGGCTGTAGGTGCCGTTTTTGGTTCCAATCCGCTGGTCACCGTCTCGCAGTCTGGAATTCAGACCTCTCAAGAGCAACCTGAGAGTGGACAGGTTCAGAATTTCGTCGGAACCGTGACCAACGTCGTTGGCAACGCGATCACGGTTAAGCCCGCAAGCGGCTCACGCTTCACCTTCCAGACCGACATTGCCACCAATTTCCAAGGGGTCACATTGGCGACCGCCATGAATGCAAGCGTCGAAGTGGACGGTTCGACGCAGAAGGACGGATCGCTTTACGCCGATGAAGTGGAACTGGTGGATGTTGCGACCGGCGTGGAGTTGCTCGGCATGGCGACCAGCGTGGCGCCCGATCAAACGCTGACCCTGGTCGTGCAAAGCGGTTTCGGAGCGGGCATGGACAACTCGCTGGTCGGTAAGACCGTGAACAATTGGCTCGATCAGTCCGGTTACTCCATCAGCGCGGGCGACATCGATATGACAGGCGTGCCTGGCGTATTCGACGGCGAGCACTTCTTCCCCGGCCAACAGCTCGAAGTGGAGTCTGTGGTGAGCCTGCAGCCGGATCCTTATGGTAGCGCGGGACTTACTGTTCCTTTCATGGTCGAACTGGAGCAGCAGACGATCAGCGGAACGGTTGCGAACTACGTGGCTGGGGCCAGCCCGGGAACCGGGACCTTTGATCTTCTTCTTCCCCAAGACGGGTCCTCGCCGGTGGCCAATCTGAACCCCGGCTTGACCATGGTTCACGTATTCCAGCAGAGCACGACTTTCCCCGTTCTCAATTCAATCAACAACAACACCAACGCCCAGGTACGTGGCCTGATGTTGTGCCAGAACGACAATGTCAATCAGACTTGCATGAGCTTCGTTATGGCGGCGGCGAAGATCACACTCAACAATTGATGTCCCTCCCGGCAGGCCGTCCCCCCGGTCGCCGTTCGAGGCCCAGGGAGGACGCGCGCCAGGATCACCAGCTAAGGCCCACCACCCTCTCAAGTGTGCTGTCAGTTGGTATTTTGCGACATCGCGTGAGCGATGCTCCCAATGAACGCAGACAAGGCAACAATGGCAGGAAAAGTCAAGTACGCACAGAGCAAAGGAGTCAGCAATGGCAGCTCAACAAGCGACTGGAAAGGTGCCGCAAGTAAAAACAACGTGGCTGGAACTTCTTATCGATGCCAACCGCGAACTTTGGCTCTTATTGTCGCTGTTTGTAATCGCCGCATTGTTGAACTGGTTGATGGCCTCCCAAGGAATGATCCTTGGACTATACACGCTCCCGACATTATTCTCTGCCTATGCCTATGGGCGCCGCCATGCCGCGATGACCTCCATTGCAAGCATTTTGCTGGTAGTGCTTGTGATTTACTGGAATCCGAGTTTATTGGTCCAGGCTCGATCTGTAGGGCCGTTCGACCGGTGGTTTGACGTGACAGTGTGGGGTGGATTGTTGATGGTAACCGCTCAGGCAATGGGGTCGCTATATGACCGTAAGGAAAAACATTTCCGTGAGCTGCGTCGCACCTATTTCGGGGTGCTGACGATCCTTCAGCAGTTTATCTCTAACGACAAGTACACTCACAATCACTCGTATAGGGTTGCCATGTACGCATCCGCAATTGCCGTGCGCATGGGTTTTGACGAACAACGGGTGGATGATATTCGCGCGGCGGCGCTATTGCATGACATCGGAAAGCTGGAGACAAGCCGGGAGATCTTACACAAGGCTGCCTCCTTGAGTCCGGAAGAGATGCAAGAGATGAGACGCCACGTTAAGAAGGGTATCGCCATTTTGGAGCCGATCGGAGGATCTCTAAGCCGTATATTGCCCATCGTTTTGGCTCACCACGAGAGATATGACGGGACAGGATACGAAGCCATCAAAGGACAGCACATCCCACTGGAGGCCAGGGTCCTCTCCCTTGCAGACGCATATGACACGCTTACTAGTGATCGACCGTACCGGAGAGCAGTCACACCGTTCGAAGCAAAAGAAATTATTCTGAAAGGCTCCGGCACTAACTTTGACCCTCAGGTTGTGGAGGGATTCATAGCGGCCTTCGATTCGCGTCAAATGGATTTGCCGGAAAGCGTGGTCTTGGTGTGAAGTGGGTCGGGATAATGCGAACAAGCAGGTGACACGAATGCTGGCGGCAAGAAACGTTGTATTAGTCAGAACGCTGCTACTGAGCAACGACATCCAGCTTATCGAGGTGATATCCCAGGTCGCGCAAGAAATGGCGATCCACCTTGAGCCATGTTGTGATGCTCAATTGGCAATGGGGAGGCTCTGCCACGTGAAGTTTGAGGGTGTGATGGTGGACCTCGACTTCGAGGGAGGAATTGAATTCCTCGGGCGAGTACGCACGCTTACGTCGAACAGATCAGCTGTATCGTTTGCCATCCTGGGCCAGCGACTTATGCATGCAGACGCCTTTCAGGGAGGGGCCGATTTCGTTATCGAACGTCCTCTCTGCACGGACGCCATTCATAGGGTACTGAAAGCATCGTACCCGCTGATGGTCCGGGAAAAGCGCCGCTATTTTCGGTTTCCACTGCAAGTAGAAGTAGCGGTGGCTCGTGGTCGCGGGACGGAGTTTACGGTCACTTCGCTGAACCTCAGCGAGAGTGGGATTTGCTTAAATTCTGCAGAACCTCTGGGCGTGGGAGACAAGTTGCACCTTCGACTGCGCCTTCCGGGGAAGCCGAGGCTGTTGAATCTCCTTGGCCAAGTCTGCTGGAGCGAGGCGACGGGCCGTGTTGGCGTCCAATTCTCGAACCTCAACCCCGGCGTGGCGTACGCGCTTCGAACCTGGCTGGCTCAAAGGCTTGAGGAGTTGATGGTGCATTCGCACGAACAACTCGAACGGGCACCGGGACAGGGTTGATGCGCAAGTCCAGACTGCAGGTTTTGAAAGAGGGACTACTCGATGTCAGGTAAGAGGAACAGGGGTGGGGTCAATGTCGGGTAGCCGCCAAAACAGAGGTCAGGAGAATTAACTCCTTCACATGAATAAGCCATCGACTCAGCACAGTTACGCGAACAACCATTGGCTTCGTCACAAGATCAGTGTGCCGATTCGCGTCATTCTCTCGCAATCGGGGAGAACCTCTTTTATCGATGCGCGAGGTAATGAATTGAGCGAAGGTGGCCTCGCATTGCTGGTGAATTCCCTGGAGTGACAACAGGCGACAGATCCACTTTCGCAAGCTCACAAGGCACCCTAGCCTCCGACGTCTGAGTGCGGCACCCTTGCTACCCCTTAGAGATGTCTGTGCATCTCGGGTTCGGCGACGATGTCGTTTCGAATGTTCGACGAACGTGCCCTGAGATCGGCCATGGGATAACTGCCAGGCAGGGTCGCATCACTCACCATACCCTGCTGCAGTACAAATCACGGGACATAGTGACGGTGATCACATGCCGTTGGTAGGCACGGCGCGAGAATGTTTTCTCGAAAGAGAGCCGTTATGGCAACCGTTGCTCATCTGTCAGAGCAAGTCTCGCTGAATCTAAATGTCTTGGGCACCGCGAAAGGGCCGTGGCTGATTCATGTGAATTCGGTTCTCACCGCGAAAGAAAGTGACAACGCTTCCTTGCAGCTCGTCCTGGAGAATTTGTCTGACGAGGTACACTCGCACAGTCGCAGGCTTTACCTCGTGGTGCCTTCGTCACGTTTGGAAATTCCCCAGGAACGTATCGTGATCACCGATCGCATTCGTCGCTGGGTAGAGACCACGTCGGGGAATGGGTTCCTAGACTTGGTCCCGAGAGGGCACTAGTCTCTAGCATCGTTGCTCGATCTTTTTCGCCGTCAATTCCTTTGCATGGCAGAACAATTAACCCTCTCCGTCCTGTATCGGGCCGTTTCACAATGCCGGACTCGGACATACATGGTCATCCTGGTCGTCCATCACCACGATATGTGATCCACGTCATACTTGGATGTGCGAAGCCGTCCTAATCTTTGCGCAGATTGCCCGCTTCGGAGGTCGAGGATGCCACGCTTTACAGCTCACCCAGATTTGCATGCGGCACTAGAAAGGCGCTGCGAGAGAGTTCGAAAGCCGAGATCGACCGTACTGTTTCGGCGCGGGGAGAGAGCTTTCGGTATGTTTCTCATTCTCAAAGGTACGGTGAGCCTGGATTTCGGCGTGGACAGTTCAGTTGGGCTCGCCAACACCTACGGTCCTGGCGCACTGGTGGGCTTACCCGCAACTCTGACTGGGCGCGACTACAGCATGACGGCCACCGTGACCGACGACGCCGAACTGGGATTCCTGACGGCTCGTGCGGTTGAGTCTTTGTTGCGCGACCAGCCTGACCTCTGCCAACAGTTGTTGACAATTCTCAGCGCCAAGATTGCGCACACCGAGCAACTCACGAAGGCGCTCGTGCGCAAGGAGAATCTTCCTCGGCTGGAGGCCGGACTCGCGTAAGAAGTCTCGCCGATAGTGTTGGGCCCGGCGCGCTGGGATTCGCAGAAGAAAACTGGTTTCGGAACTGGAGGAACATGATGATGAGACTGCTCATAAGATTGCGCCTATTTCTGCATGTGTTGGCGGCGGGCTGTCGGATCATTGATTTTGCAAATCTCAAATGTGAAGGCTGCAAATACGAATCGATCTGCAACCTTGGACACTACGACCCAGATTGAGCTTTCGTTTCGAATGCGAACAAGGAAGAAGCCGCCTTCAGAGTGCGAAAACGGTGTTTGCACAGAAATCGAGCGGCAACTTAGGAGAGCGCTGTTCGGCGGGCGTCCCAGACGTCAACAAAAGTTTGGGGCGCTTCGTTTCCCTGCGAGAACTTAAGAGAAGTAGTTGGCCATCCAAAGTGGATTTCAACGGAATTCAACTCGCAGCTCACCGATCTCTTTTGTGAGGCTGTCAGTGCGTCGTTTTGGAGCTGTCACCGTCCTCGTCTCTTGATCCCTCATCGGCTGGTTTCTGCGACTTATCGACGTCAACTGTTTCAGAGCATTCACCTTTGTCATCGTAATCGCAGACTCGACCCGGATGGGCTTTCTTGCACTTCTGGCAGAAGTCTGTGGCCATCTTTCTACCTCCCCAATTTGGCACCGAAATCAATGTGTCGATCCGTGCAACGCAAGAGATCGAGGAGGGTCTCTACACTCGCACCTGTTTTGAGCAGTTCAATCATCTCCTCGACACTGAACCCGGCCTGCTCACCGGCTAACGCCAGCTTCCTAATGGCTCCGATGAGAATCTGATTCTGTTCAACCATATCCTTACCCGATTGCAGCGAGATCATCTCGCCACGAAGCACAGAGCTCTGTGATGAAGATCACAGATTTGTGTGAAGGACCTCACACGTGAGGCCAAGTAGCCGTTGAAACATCTCGATTTCACCAACTGAGAGTTTTTGCCGGGCGGGACAATCTCACGCCGCACGGCAATTTTGGCGGGTGACTCGGTGGCAACCTTTACACTTCCAATTTCTTAGGAGTGGCCAGCACACAGTCGGTGAGCGGTCCACACTGACACGCCGAACCGCCTGGCGAGGATTCGGAAAGAAACGTTCCGCCGTATTCGCTCTTGTCGAAGCTGACGGGTTTCTGCAGGCGACAGCTTGCGAAGCGAGGGACGTCCCAGGGATTTGCCCTTCGCCCGAGCATTTGCTAGTCCCGACTTCACCCGTTCTCCGATCAGCGACCTTTCGAACTGGGCAACTGCGCCAATCATCTGGAACACAAGTTCGCCACTGGGAAGGCTAGTATCTGAACCTCAACCGTACGATTGGCCCGATCGTTACGGATAACCGAGCGGGACCCGGCGGGATAAATCCCCTGTTCGGCCTTTTCCAGCATCCCTTTTTTCACTTCTTCCCGCAAGTTTTCGATGTAGTTGCGGGCTAGAACAAGTTACATCCCATGAATCAACTTGGCCAGCGATTTTGCTTCCTTGGAAATAATTTGGCCTTCTTTCACCAGGTGAATTTCCAGATCTAAATCTTCCAAGGTGACGGCGTCACGGAAATTACGGTACAAACGGTCAGTTTTTTCGACCAGCACAACACGACAATCGCGATCTTTCGAGAAAAATTGCACCATTTGACCGAAATTCTGTCGTCCGCTGGTTTTGGCCGTTTCAATATCGATAAATTCCTTTACGATTGAAAAGCCATTACGAAAAGCGTAATCACGGAGAAGTTTCAATTGCGCGGGGATTGAAAATCCCTCACGTTCTTGTTCTTTACTGGAAACACGCGCGTAAGTAACCGCAGTTTTCATTTATTTCTCCCCGTCGTTCGCGGCCTCTTCTAAGACTTCGCGAACCCGTGCAATTTCATCATCCAAAGCGTCAATGACTTTCCGTCGATCCAGGTCAAACGTGAAAATGCCTTGTTCTTCTTCAAAGGCCTTTCTTTTGGCGTTTCAAGTGCTGCAAGTGGTTATAAATGGATATCGCCCGTGCCGGATAATCGAACTCGGCGGCCACCGCTTCCTCGGAACGGATCATTTCATATAACCTCCGAATTCCAGTTTGCCCGCGAAAGAATATCTGAATTCCGCAATCCAGGCACATGCAATAGGGCTTCTTTTTGAGCGTAATTTTGATTGGCAAGGCCGTATTACAGACCGGACAAGGGAAGGGTTTTCCGGCAAAATCGGAAATTTCCATAACGTTATGTTGTGCTTTTTCGCTCAAGCTTGTTGCTCCTGGTCCCATTGATCAAGAAGCAAGAAAAACTCGCGTAGCAGTTCAGTCGCTTCGGATTCGATTTCATCTTTATGATGGTTAGTGGAAGTGCGGGCTGCGGATTCCAAGGAACCCTCGGCCTGTGAGAGTGGCAAGGAGATTGGATCTGCGTTTCCCGGCTTGAGGTCCGAAGCTGACATCGAAGTCAGCCTCCAAAGTAGCGAATACGTAATTCTCTACAAGCGCAGGTTTTGACACTGACAAAGTCAGAACCTCGGGTGGTTTTGACGCGGATGCTAAGAGGAGCACGATGAACCAGAAATTCTGCGAGCGGCTCGTCCTCGAATGCGAACAGGCAGGCGAGAAGATGGGGATGGACTTTTACGAAACCATGAAAAAGGCCCCATCCGTTGTCGAGCGATGGCAGGTTACTTTTTAGCCGCACAGCAGGTTTGGCAAAGCGCGAACAATCGGGAGGAAGCCGTTCGATTCCTGGAAAAGCTTCCGGAGCCGAAACCGGAGAATTTCGAAAAGTTGCTGGCGTTCATGCGGACCTTGCCGTATTTCCTGCGTGCTCAGCTGCAGGCGGCGGCAAAGGATTTGCCGCCTTCTCCCGGTGGGCGTCCACGCGGATTGACCCCGAACCAAAGCAGGGAAGTTTGTCAGCAAATTGGGCAGCTGTACGGGAATGGAGTCGACCTTGCTAACGCAAAACGGCGCATCGCACTCCGCTACGGAGTGAGTCTCTCAACCATCCAAAGAGCCTGGAAAGAGCGTGGGGCCTGGTCACGTTCCAGCATCTGATCTAACAATCAGAATGAGTGCCAAGTAGGTTTTAAGTGTAATCGGGATGTCTCAACAATTAAGAGAGTCCTAATTACCGTTTGAGCGAGGCTGCTGCAATCCCTTGCGATTACGTGCGTTGTACTCAGGGCGGAAGTCGGCCCATTTATCGGGGGCGCCTGTCGAAACTGACAGTAGACTCGCAACCCAAATCTGATGCAATGCAATAGCATTGCGTGGGGAGAACACAACGAGGAAAACCAAACCCCACACTCAACCTCAAGTCGGTGAAGTGAGCGGGCGGGCTCCTCTACAACCAATAGGAATCCAATTGCGCGGTGCGATTATGAGTTAGCCGCCGCAGGCGAGAAGGAACTGGAAGGGGAGCCGAGGCGCAAATCGATGAGGACGAAACTACTTTTGGTTCAGAGGGTACAACCATGACCAGTGTAACGCGCATACTCGCCGCCATCGTGACCCTGTCAGTGGTGTTCCTTCTCCCTAAAGGTATAGCCGTAGCACAGGATCCTTCTTCCCCAGCACCCCGCAGGCTCAGCGCCGGAGATGATTTCCAACCCATCACCGACGAAGACATCCAGATGATGCGGAAGGACATTCGTTCTCAGCGCAAGCAAATCATCGCAGCTAACATGAAGCTCACCGACACGGAAGCGGAGAAATTCTGGCCGGTGTATGAGCAGTACATTTCAGAGCTGGTGAAGATCAACGGTACGAAATACGCGTTAATCAAACAAAATGTCCAAAGTGGTGGCTCTCTGACCGATGCGGAGGCGGAAAGCACCGTCAAGCAGTGGGTGGATATCGATCAGTCTGTGGCAGCGTTGAGAATGAAATACATCCCGATCCTCCGCAAGGTAATGTCGCCCAAGAACACCGCACTTTTCTTCCAGTTGGACCGACGAGTTCAGCTGATGATTGATTTCCAATTGGCGTCGTCCCTTCCGCTCATCCAACCCTAGTAAACCACGTCGCGCTGAATGACAGGCGCTTGGAGCACATTTAACTCGCACACGAGCATGGCGCACTACAGGGGCTGGCTGTCAGGCATTCCTGAAAGGGCAAGTGAGACACCGTGACCAGGCGTTCATTGTCACCCCCGGGTCAATAAGTGTAATGGAGATTTTTCGCCAGGCAACCCGAGGTGCGGAGCCGGTTCACGCCTGGCCTCTACCTGGTTTCCTGAAACTGGCCTGCGGAAGTCGCGGGCATCATGGGTGCGTCGATGATGTTCTTCCCGGAATAATCGATGGGGACAACCCGATAGCGATAGGCCATGCCATGATCACCGACCACATAAGCCCGCTGTCTCGTGGGAAAACTATAGGCCTTCACGCTAGCGGGAAAGCGGAGACCGTGTGAGTTCCAACGCTTGCCGCCATCGGTCGTGAAAGTCAGCTTTTGCCCGTCAAAAATCCATCCCACCTCGCGATCAGGAAACCTGATGTCGCCTGTCGGCGAAGCCACCACTCCGTACCAGCTCTGCCCGCCGTCTTTGGTGGCAATCAGCTTGGCGTTGTTCAGATTCGCAAAGCCAGTATTTTCGTCGGTGAAAAAGACACGGTGGTCAGCTCCCCAAGCCCCTCCGATCCACACATTGCCCACTTCGGGCAGAGGAGCCAGACTCCAGGTATTGCCGCCGTCTTCCGTCTTAGCGACAATCAACGTATTAAAGTCAGTCCCAGTGCCGCCGATGGCGTAGCCGCGACTGGCGGAGACAAAATGCATCGCCTTCAGGACGCAGTCCGCGTCGCGCGACAGTCCCTCCACTTGAATGGAGGCGTGGCAGGCCTTGGGGGTCATCACTTCTCTCCAGTTTCGGCCGCCATTATCCGTTCGCAGAATATGCGAGACATTATTATTTCCATCGAGCATCACCCCGTTGGTGGGGGACAGAAAAACATACTCCACCACACCCCACCCCTGCGGGATGGCGCCTATTTCTTCCCAGGTTTCGCCGTCGCTGGTGCGCAAAATTTTTCCGCCCTGCAGGGCCCACCCATGTTTCGCATCGAGAAATCGGGGTGCCTCGACCCTTTCCTCCTTGGACTGCGGATCTCCTCCGAGTTGGGGGGTCCAGGCATTGCCACCATCCTTCGTATGGAGAATGGTGCCGTGTTCACCTGTTACCCAGCCCTCTTCGTCGCTCACGAAGAAGACCCCCGTCAAAGTGAGGTCTTGCTGGTAGTTCACCGGTTCCCAGATCGCTTTGAATTTCGGCTGTGCGCCTTTCGCTGCGGCAACAACCGGCTTGGCAGGCGCCATCTTCGGCTGAGGCTTCTGCGCCTCGGCCATTCCAGCAAAGCAAAGAAGCAGCGTAAGCATCAGACTCGATAGCTTCATGGCTACCTCCACAATTCGAAGATGTTCTTCTGGTTCTCGACGAGTATTCGGTCTGGTCCTGGGGCCTACTCAACTTCGCAGTCTTTGGGAGTACCTGTCCCCACAGCGCGCAACTATACGAGTAAATGGCTCATGCCCGTCAAAATTCTTTTTGCGTGAGAGGGAGCATTTCCGCCCGGCACCAGGATTTCAGTTTATGCCTTAGAGCGGACCTATTCCAGACAGCTGGCGTTTCTCAACAGACAGCACGACAATCAACTCCGTTGGGAGTGTGACGAATAGGGCGATTTAGGGTTCCCTCTACCGGAAGGCTAAACCAGATGGGTGCTCAACTGTTGTGAGGCGCATCACCGAAGTAGAGGGTTTGGGTGAACGAGTTGGGCGTGAAGTCAGACCAGACTTCCTTTTCAAAAACTCGTTTACCTGAGACCTTGTGCTCGCGGTCTGGACATACTCATTTCCGTGCCAATTGCTAGCCTTAGAGGAGACCAAGCAGGCCTGGTTAAGGGCGTAACTGTCGCACCATAGGAATTGAAAGCCGTGCGCCTTGCTATCCCACCAGATGATCCCGATACCCCAGGACGTCCCCGACGTCACTCTCACTGTGGTACTCCTCGATGAGAGACAAACCGAGTGGACCCAGACGATAGCTCTCTCTGGAGTGCCCTCCGCCGCCCTTCGGCAGGAGGTCGCTTGGCTCATAAATGTCGTCCGTAGACCAGTCGCCGGCAAGAGCCTGAATAAGTTTCTGCATCTGTGGTGCAGATTTGCCAATTTCTTCCCTCGCGGGGGTTTTACCTTTGGTGGTCTCTGTTTGTCTCGGTGCCTCCTGTGACCAGAGAGCCTCGCTGAGCTGGCACGCCACGGTAGCAGCCGCCAGGGATAGAGCCACAAGTATCGCGACCCGGCCATTCATATTCGCCTCCTGGTGGTTCCGCAGAAAACCAGAGGGCCGTCTTTAATTTCTTGGGCTTGCGCTAGGGTTCTGTACCAGACCAGGGTGAGTAACCGTTTGCCTCGGGGGGTGCTGCGTCTCAACTGGCGGGGACTGCTCTTCGGAGAGGCAATTCGGAAGAATTCTCCGCCCAGACCACCCCAACAGTCAAGAGGAACCTAGATTGGCCCGGCGACCAGTAGAAGTCGATGATCTGTGCCTCGACGGACAGAATATTGTGGATTACTGTTGAAATATCCCGATTACACTCATTGAGCCGAATCGGCCAATAAGGGATCTATGCTTTAAAACCGCTGCTACGAATGCTGTCGATCTCTCTGTTGCGGACCGTCCTCAGCACCCCTGGCCGGCAAGGGCTTTTCATCGTCCAACGCGAAGCTGAGCTGCTTGAGGAGCCTCAACAGCTTTTTCGGATTCATCTCTTTGCTAGCCTTTTCTGCAAGCGAACGCCACTCTTCGGAGTGCGTAGACATGGGGAACCTCCTGGCAGGGGTATTTCTCAGTCTACGCTGGAGTCCGAACCGAGGCTGAGCAACATTGCTCATGTCAGCATAAGGTCCCTGCAAGGCACCTCCCCTCAAGAAACAGTATTCTGTGAGGTGATTTCTGCTCGGGCGGAGCAGATCATGCGGACGATCGACAGCTCTTGCGGCCCCAGCGACCGTTGTGAGTGTAATCGCCCGTGTGTCCCTGCCGAAAATTCCATCACGCTGAAAAGCGTGAACAGCGCTCGGGAGGGAACGACCTCCTCGGTCTCAGAAAACACTTGTCGAATCACCGAGTGTGAACGACCCCGCCGTATCGGCTCCCAGAGCGGAGGGTCACTGCCGCACGGTATATGTATATATTTATATGTATATATTCAAAGAGGAAGCGATGGCTCAAGCTGCTCGTCGTTCGTATCGATGGTGAAGTCCACCCACCTGCGGCAGTTCAATGACTCGGCCCATTTCCGGAGGGTGGACGGCACGCGTTAGGGGAGCATCTTTGCCCAGCGACAAATGAGTTCGCGATCGTTCGTAATATTCGAAATAGGACTTTAGAGTGCGGTGTAGGCCACGCTCGTTGAAGACGATGAAATGGTCCAGACATTCCCTTCGGATCGAGCCAATGAGGCGCTCGCAATAAGGATTTTGCCACGGGGAATGAGGAGCCGTGAGCACCTCTTGAATCCCCATCGAACGGACGGTTGCCCGGAACGGCTCGCCATAAATTCGGTCGCGATCGCGTAGCAAGTAGCGTGGCGCACTATCCCAGGGGAAGGCCTGGACCAGTTGCCGGGCCGTCCATGCTGCGGTGGGATGAGAGGTTACGCCAAAGTGAAGGAGCCGGCGGCGATCATGAGATAGAACCAGAAAAACGAAGAGCAGACGGAACGTCGCCGTAGGAACCACAAAGAAGTCTGTTGAGGCCAGTTCCTTGGCATGATTTTCCAGGAAGGTCCTCCAGGTTTGCAAGGGTGGCTTGCGGTGGCGAACCATGTATTTGGCGACCGTCGCTTGCGCGAGGCGGATGCCGAGTTTCAGGAGTTCATCATGAAGGCGAGGTGCGCCCCAGCGTGGATTCGCTGAACTCATGGTTTGGATCAGGTTTTGGACTTCGGTCGGCACCGACGGTCGACCATGACGAACCCTGGTTTTCCGTTCCCAATACAGCCGAAAGCCTTGGCGGTGCCAAGCGATGACGGTCTCGGGTTTCACAATGCACAGGGCGGAGCGCCAATTGGGCCAAACTCTAGAGAGCCAGACCCAAACGAGTCGGTCGCAAGATCGCAATCGCAGACGACGCTTTTGGTGCACGCGCTGCAGCACAAGAAGTTGATGACGGAGTGCCAGGTTCTCGGCGTGCAGAGCGGCCCGAGTTTGAAGGCAGCGGCGAAGGGAAAAGAGCAGGGAAGCGAGGAGTACGAACATTCCCTTGCACCCTACCATGCCTCGCGTTCAACGCCCTCAATGAGCACGGATTTCTTGGTAGGGACACTACAAACGGAATGGGACAACGACTCTGTTCGCCGCCCTCAATGCCGCCAACGGCGAAGTGTTTGGCCTGTGCCAGGAGCGGCATCGTCATCAGGAATGGCTCAAGTTCCTGCGCCTGATTGATCAAACCATCTCCCCCGATCTCGAGCTACGCGTGATCTGTAACAACTCCAGCACCCACAAGCACGATCGCGTGCTGCGCTGGCTCGAGCGCCACCCGCGTTTTCACATGCACTTCACGCCCACCAGTTCGTCCTGGCTCAACATGGTAGAACGCTTCTTTCGCGATCTGACTCAAAACCGGCTGCGTCGCGGCGTCTTTCGCGATGTCGAAGAACTCATCACCGCAATCGGAGATTACATCGATCACCACAACCAGAGCCCCAAGCCGTTCATCTGGACCGCCCGCGCCGCTGATATCTTGGAAAAGGTCAAACGTGCTCGCCATACTCTACATAAACGTCAATCTGAATGACGCACTACACTAGGAAGCTTACACGGAGACGACGAATGTCAGACCAGTCATCAAATCGACCGCTCACCAGCAAGGCCGTCACGTACAAGGCTCTAGGCGGCCCCGAGGTCATCGAATACGTGGAACGTACGGTTCGGGCGCCTGCGGCTGGTGAGGTCCGTATCGAGGTGAAGGCGGCGGCGGTCAATCCGGCCGACCTCATGTTCCGCGATCCAGGCTGGCCCAATATGACCTCAAATATCGTGCCGGGTATGGATGCCGCAGGAGTCATCGAATCGGTCGGGCTCGGTGTATCGCGCCTACATCCCGGCCCGAGCGAACGTAATTGAAGCGGAGCGTGACGCTTTTAAGCCATTTGTTCAGCAGGGGCAGTTGGCGGCAATCATCTACTACACCTGGAGCGGAACGCCCACGAAAGTAGATCCGATGGGGATCTACCGATGTGGCGCTCTCACTGAAGCAGGAAAGGCGGCTCTAAGCTCATAAACTCAGCTTGACTTTGACACGACAATCTATCACTCATGGCAATTAGTTTGCTAGGGGGAGAAGATATGAATTGGACCCCGAACACCGAGACGCGGCCATTTGCAGTTAAGAATGCGCTTGTGGTGGGCGTGGACCCCCAGATCAGGAATCTCCTGTTGAGCGTTCTCAAGCCTGGTTCCTGGGTCGTGATGACCGTGCCGGATAATCTCGCGGCACTTGCAGCGGCCCGGGCCAGAGCCTTCGACCTTATCCTTACCAGCGATAAGACGTCTGGCAGAGAGGACATAGAATTACTACGGCAGATTCGTCGTGTGCGTCCCCATGTCCGTCTGATCATCCTAGCCGGCGAGAGTACCCCAGCGGACGTGATCACGTCCATGCGCGAACGCGCTTTCAGTTATTTCTCCAAGCCATTCTCGTTGGAGAGAATCGCCGAGATGATTCACACAGCCACTGAGGGGCCTTGCTGGGACGATGGCATCGAGGTCGCCTCAGGAACGCCGGAATTCATTCGGATTTTCGCGCGTTGCGATGTGAAAACGGCTGACCGACTAGTGCAATTCCTTAATGAGATTGCCGACTTGCCCGATCCGGAAAGAGATCAGGTCGCCACCGCTTTTCGTGAGATTCTTCTGAATGCTATCGAGCACGGCGGACGACTTGATCCGAACCAATACGTCGAAATCGAATACATCCGCGCCCGTCACATGGTTACATGCCACATCACTGATCCGGGCTCGGGCTTTACGCTTGACGAGATCCCTCATGCTGCGATCGCTAACCCGGCCGACGAACCGATGCGCCACGTTGCTTTACGCGAGGAACAAGGAATGCGTCCGGGTGGGTTTGGAGTTCTCCTCGCGCAGCAACTCGTTGACGAGCTCATCTATGGGCAAGACGGTAACGAGGTCCTTCTGGTTAAGTATCTACAGTCCGCCAGGCCGAAGTCTGCCTAATACCGTCTAGTAGTCGAGGAAGGCTTTTGTCGTTCGGATTTCCGCTCGCACGGGGTAGGTTCACGACCATGTCAATGCGGGTTAGCCTGACGTAACTGTACGGACGGGCGAGTCTACTAGCACCGTGCCGCCCCGGTAACAGAGAGAACGTGCAATATCACGCAAATCGACGGAGCCGCGCAGCTTGCACCCGGATCACGGCATCACGGCAGGACTCCATCGGAACAGTTCCACCTCAACACCCTCCATCGAGTTATGTGCTCATCGCAGAGATGTCTCAGAAATTGAGCTGCGATATACGCCTTAGTATCCTTCCATCATGTACTTGACGAGGTCCGGATTATCGTGGAAA
This sequence comes from uncultured Acidobacteriota bacterium, assembly GCA_963729415.1. GTDB lineage: Bacteria > Acidobacteriota > Terriglobia > Terriglobales > Acidobacteriaceae > Gp1-AA133. The sequence goes on from CAVSOD010000002.1 coordinate 58,986, forward strand.
AGAATGGGGAAAGCTCCTTCGGAAAAATAAACCCAAGCGTGTAGATCCCATCTGTCACTGTCGTCACGGAAGCCCCTTTCCCACAGAACAGCATGGAAGACTTCATGTTGCAGCGCTTCAATGTTTCTGAAGTCATCGCCGCTCCGGGCGATACGGATCGTTTTTCGTTGGTAGTCAGTCACGCCTTCGCCCTGCGATTCTCCATAGGCTGTTGTCGGCTCGTGGTAAGAAATCGTATAGGTCACACAGGGGTGATCCTGCAGCCCACAAATGAGGATCGACGCGGGCGGAGGGACATGCGTCTTTACAACACCCTCCGGCTTCCGCGATGCGAGCAAGACACCGCCGAGGAGAATAGCTCCAACCGACATGACACCAAGAGGTTTCATTTGACTCACCTAGAGTTCGAATGCGATCTCTGAGGCTAGCCAAGCCAGATCCGTTCTTGGACTGTCAGATATGACAGGCCAAGGTGGCAGCTGTCACAAGTGACAGGTGCCAAACCGAGCTGAACGTAGTGAGATCGTGGCCTGTGTGCAGGCCAGGCCCCGGAAGTGTCCACGCTGCTAAAGGAGACTCGAGGCACTGAAAGCGTTCCTCTAAGACCCACTGAAGATCAGCTTCCTAGCAAAGTGATTCACGGGGGAGGAAATATGGCAGCTTATAGAAACAGTTTGAGTCCAGCTGACGCAAAGGCACTGGTGACTTTTCTTTGGACGTTGCATCCCGCCAATCAAGCAACAGCACGCAATGCCTCCCAAGGCGTGGCTCCGTCGATGAATCGTTCCGAGGCAGAGGTGCTCTAGACGTGGCAACCGAATCCGTCCTCATTACTACTTCTCGGCCTTTGCCGGCAGTAAACGTACATTCACCTTTTACGGTCGCCACGTATGCGCGCGTTGCTGATTACTGGGCACTCACCAAGCCCGAAGTCAACTTTCTCATCGGAGTCACGACCCTAACAGGGTTTTATCTTGCTTGCCCAGGCCCACTTCACAAGATTCCGTTGCTACTACTCGTTCACACACTTCTGGGAACGCTGCTGGTTGCCAGCGGCACCGGCACGCTGAACCAATATGCCGAACGGCGTTTCGATGTTCAGATGCGCCGAACGGCCCGGCGACCACTTGCCGCCGGCCGGCTGAAGCCCTCCGTAGCTCTGTCGTTCGGTGTGGCGCTGTCGGCGGTGGGCAGCATCTATCTCGCGGTAGAGGTCAATCCACTTGCGAGCTTGCTCGCCATTCTCACACTTCTGTCGTATCTATTTATCTACACTCCACTCAAACGAAAGACACCTCTGTGTACCCTGGTCGGAGCCTTTCCGGGCGCTATGCCGACCCTGATCGGCTGGGCGGCAGCGTCAGGCAAGCTGACGTGGGAGGCGTCGATCCTCTATGCCATGCTCTTCCTTTGGCAGTTCCCACACTTCATGGCAATCGCGTGGATGTATCGCGAAGACTACGATCGTGCGGGCTACTGCGTGCTACCCGCCGGGAGACTAAGAGGCGGGTTCATCTCTTGGATGACTTTGTTGCCTATACTTGCGCTGATCGTTCTGAGTTTGGCGCCGGCCGTTATGGGCCATCACGGCCTCCTCTACTCGGTCGGTGTGGTGATGCTCGGCTCAACCTTTCTGTGCTACGGCGCACAATTGGCACTTCGAAAATCCAATTCAGGAGCACGCCGACTCCTTCTTGCATCCATTTTCTATCTTCCACTGGTATTCGTCGCGATGATGATCGACAAAGGTTAGCGAAAATGACTTTGAGATCACGAATGACGTTGGCCACGATTCTGATTACACATTACGAGCCACAGATTCGTCGGTTGGTAGAATGGCTCTGCCAAGTCCCTGGTTGGATTCCCGACGTGGCTGACATTTTTGCCATTATGCGTTGAACTTCTCTCTTCTTAACATCAAAAGGGCTTGTGAAGACGGCACCGCTGCGCAACTCTTATCTGTGAGCGCGTTGCATAAAGTCTAGAACCCATCTACCCATCTCAAGACTCTCCCGGCAGATTTCTTATGGAGTTCGGCTGAGCAGTCCGTGTGAGTCTACTTCGGGTTTTTCCGCATCAGGGCGCCACTTGGAAATTCCTTATTCCCTCCGCATCGACAGATTTGCATAACACCTGAAACGGCTGCTGTCACAATTGACAGTGTTCTCCTTCGGGCTCAGTTCCTAGACTCGCTTGCATGCCGGAGGTCAATCCCATGAAATGCCGACCTGTTTTCGCTGTAATCACGATGCTCCTGTTGTTTACTACTGGGATATTTGCACAACAGAATTCTTCAGAATCATCCGCTGATGTGGCTTTTTGGGTTGCTTACTGGGCACAGCCAAGAGTGGTTCTCTTTGGTCCCGAGCAGGAAGCCTTCATCACGAACGTCCAGGAAATCCTGTTCCCCTGGAATGACCATGAAGAACCTTCAAACCCGAGTGCCCTGGATGAAAATGTCCGATGGTTGAAGGAGCATCCAAATGATCGCTTTTACATTCACGGGTACGCGTCCTCAAGAGGCGACCTGATCTATAACCTTGCACTCTCGCAGCGACGAGCGGATTGGGTCAAACAAGCTCTGATCAGCAAGGGCATTCCGGAGAATCGGATCGTGCTGGCGGTGGGATGGGGTCAGTTGTATCCGGTTTGTCCCGAAGAAAACGATGAATGCTGGACTAAGAACCGGCGTGTCCGCTTTTCTTACTCTCCAAATTAAAATTGGAATCGCCGACTGCCTGCCGGCCAGTGGCTCGTGGATCACGGAGGAAAATGCTGACTGCGGGTTAAACGGGTCGGACATACAGTACAACCTGGGGCGTTGTTGTGATTGGAGGTGTACCGTGAGCTGCAGGTCGTGCTCCTCCGAGAACGAAGCAGAGTTTACTGCTCAGATCATGATCCATTTCAGCGGCCGGTGGCTGTGTTCCGCAAGAAGTCCATACGCACATAACAAGGTGCAACTCTCGCCAGTGACTCTGACGTAAACTGTCGCCTTCCAGCCGCATCTGAAGGTTTCGTCGGTGTTGAATGGATCTGCTGTCTTGTTCAGCCACGCGCGCCTCTACAAGTTCTATTCCGCCGAAAACCCATCTCGGAAGTGAAGCAATCGGGCACACGGAAGATGGAACCAGGTGTTCTCGCCAAAACCCAGCTCGAAGAACTGCTTTCAATCTGGGAATAAAGGAAGAGCTCTTGGTGCTCACGGCGGCAACCACGGGACTGCGCAGGAGTGAACTCGCTGGTTTGAAGTGGTCAGATATGGACCCTCGTCAACGGTTGGATCAGCGTAAACCGCGGTGTGGACAACATTATGGAGAACCCTTGCAAGACCGAGGCCAGCCGGAAGGCGGTGCCGCTCGATTTGAGGATCGTGCCTTTCTTCCAGCGCTGTGTGAGGTCTCACCGTTCAAAGCATCAGACGATTACGTGTTTGCCGCTGGTTCGAATCGAGCAGGGGGAAAAAGAGGAAAGCAACCATCTCTCTGGCCGTGGTTTTCCGGTATCACATCAAGCCAGTAGCCGACCGACTTGGAATCAAGCCTGCAGTTTTCGGCTGGCACACGTTCCGAAGGTCGTTCGCTTCGATGGTGGTGGGATCAACAAACGATGTGAAGGCAGCGCAAGAACTGATGAGGCATTCGACATCGAAGCTGACGTTGAACCTTTATGCCCAGGCATTGCCTGAGAATAAGGCTGCAGCTTCCAAAGCAATTGCCGGAAGCCTTTTGCTTCCACCGCCTTCGACTTGTACCTCGGTACAAAGCGGGCAAGGCAGCGCGGAACCTGTTAAACTCAATGCAGTCAATCAGTCCCCGTCGTCTAGCCCGGCCTAGGACATCGCCCTTTCACGGCGGTAACACGGGTTCAAATCCCGTCGGGGACGCCAACCTTATCAACAATTTGCGGAATTGCTAGTTTTGGCGCACTACGGGTTACGCTACGGTTCAGCTGCTGAATCACTCCGCGATGGGCATTGCGCTTCTCTTCCGACATTGCTTCGTCGTAGACATTCATCGTGATCGCGTACGAGGCATGCCGCAACAGGCCTTGCACTACTTTGGGGTTGTTGTTGTTTTGGCGCAGCAGGGTCGTGTAGGAGTGGCGCAATGTATGCCATCCCTTAATGTCGATCCCGTTTTTCGCTGCGACTGGCTTGATGTGATGTTGCATGATCCGACTCATCCAGTACGGCTGCTTGCCTCTCATCTTCGTGCTGGCGAAAACGTAGTCGCTGTCTTGGGCATAAGGAGTCTCCCGACGCCAAGCCTGCAATTCTTCGATCAGCACGTCATCCAGCGGGATGCTCTTTTTCGACGCCTCCGTTTTGACCTTACCGATGCGCTGTTTCACGATTGAGCGCTTCGGGATCAAAACCTTGTCTTCGAAGCAGATGTCTTCCCAGCGGACGCCGCTCAGTTCGCCTCTCCGCAGCCCGGTTCCGAAATCCAGCAACACCATCACTCGCTCTCGTTGTTTCAGCTCACCATAGATAAGTTGGGAAAGCTGGTCAACGCTGAGGCGGATGGGTGTTGCCTGGCGCACGCCGCTTTGTCGAACGGACGTAATCGGGTTGCGGTCCGTCCATTCATAGCGGATTGCGTGCTCATACAGAAGATGCATCAGGTCCCTGATCTTCTTTTTAGAGCCATCGGCTAGAGCTGTGCCATCGTCTTTCTTTAAGCTCGACAGCCAACTCTCTACGGCCACGGCCTTGACTTGGTCCAAGGCTTGGTCTCCCCATCGCGGTTTGACCCACTTGCGGAGATAACCGCGGTAGTTGTCCCGAGTGGAAAAGGCCCGGCGTTCATTCGGATCCTCGTCCGTCGCTGGGCATTCCTTATCCAGCCAGTGATCGACGAGTTCCTTCAGAGTGCGTGGCCCATCTTCGATCGGTCGGCCTAGGCTGAGGCGTTCTGCTTCTTGCTGTGCCGCGGCATCAGACTTGAACCGACTGGCCAAACCAAGAGTCTTCCAGCGCTCGCGAGACTTGCCGTCCTGGCCCTTCTCGTACCATCGCCAGATGACTACTTTCTTTCCGTTCTTGCGTTTCACTACACTTGGAAATCCTGTACTAGTGTGCCTCTTTCTCACGTCTTACCGTCCTTTCCGAAAGAGGCGGACGACGAACGGAGTTTATCCTCCCCTGCATCCACTCGTCCAGTTCGCTAAGTTTGAAGCGCCAGGTCTTCCTGCTGCCGTCCCCCCAAGGGTAGGCAGGGATTTTCTCAAGCCGAGCCCATTCATTGAGCGTCTTGACTGCGACGGACAAATAGGAAGCTGCTCGCTTGACGTCGACGTACGGTTCTGGCGACGTTGAAAGGGAAATGGCCGTGTTGGCCGGACCGGGCTGGGTCGACATTGGGTCCTCATCTCGGCGGAGTTTCGCGCTGCCCAGTGACCCGGCCAGAAAAAGCCACCGACCTGCAGCACTGCATCCGCGAGTTTCTATTTAAGCGGAAAGTAGATATTGGTCAAACGGGCTTGCTCAGTATTGTTGTCATATTTTTCGAAGCGTGTGATTCGCGTGGAGTAACCTCTTGCGGCGTCATCATTTAGCGCTTTGTGTCAACAGCCGCCGGTGGTCACTTTGATTGGGCCACACTCCGGTTCGAGCAATAGGGAGTCGAAGGTCCATGCAGCCGCCCCGTGCTACTCGTAACTACTTTGAACCACGTTGGTTACGCGAAGTGAGCACAGCAACAACTGGAATCTGCTATCGAAGAGGCCGATCGAGTCACCACCCGTAGCGTTCTCAGCTGAAAACCCACGTGGACTCCGACGGCGATGATCTAGGCCGTTTGACGAATTCCGATCATTACTGTAAACAGCGACATGAGGTGCGATATGAAGACTGAAAAGGAAGCCGCCGTTTCGCGGAAGAGGGACGAAACGAAGACGAATATGGTTGCAAGCATCGAGTTCGCTGTGCGCGCCTCGTTGCGCGAAGAATACGTTGACGCAGACTTTGTCCATTCCATTTTGGGCAGGGTTTTCGTCAAGTCTGAGGATCTTCGAGACGAGGAAGATGCTGGTTACATAACGGCGTCCTTAGTGCAATTCGGTGAAGCCATGGACCATGGCATCAGCACCGAGAGGCTAGGAGACGGCATCGAGGGAAGCATTGCGGAATACTGGGAACTCCTGTTCGACTTGGAAACTGGTTACTGGAGAGAAGAAATACAAGATGAATACGAGGCTTCCGCATGTGACCTGCTAATCATCGACTGCATGGAGATCCGTCCGAAATGGCGGGGAATGGGAGTCGGCCCGGCTGCCGTCGACAGGACTATCGACATTTTCGGTGCTGGTTGCGGGTTGGTAGCGTGCAAACCTTGGCCGCTGCAATTTACTCCTGCCTTCGCCCGTGATCGAAAGGCATTGAGAAGATTGAAAGCACCCGTCGTCGGACTGGATGAGGCCGTGCGCAAGCTGAGGGCGTACTGGTCTCGACTTGGCTTCTGGCCGCTCGGCGAAACCGGGATTCATCTCCTGGGTATGGCCCAAAGAGGATCAGATGGATCAGGTAAGAAGTGCGAAACGCTCGCTGGCGCAGCCTCTGGCTTGGCCGGCAGACGAGTCTGTTAGAACGCTGCCCTGTCACCGACTTCCGACACACAATCGCGATCAGGTATCCGCTGTTTCCTCGCAGAGCACACCTTTAAGCCGCCAATTCTCTCTTACATTCGCACGGGCTGCTTTACTCAAATTAGGATGTCTGCCTGTCACGCAGGAGGCCGCGGGTTCGAGTCCCGTCGCTCCCGGCATTCTTTTCGGACAACTGCACAGCCGCGACACGCGTTGGCGCAATACAGCTCTTCTAAGAAAACTGTCAGGGCCCTATAAGCTGCGCAGCTTGTAGAAACCAAAACCAAGTGCACTGGGGATCGGGCACACTCAGCAACACTCGCATGCGCGTCCACGCATCGACTGGAAACCTTCGCGAACGATGAGAGGAACTATGATCATCGCGGCCGAGGGGTCAGCCCATTTGATATGCCAGATCGCGTTCAATCCAATGCCTACCATTGCAATCCAAGAGAGATACGCGCACAGGGCCGATTCGGCAGCGTCGGCCCTAAGGGCGGCACTATTCGTCACTGCAGACAACTGGCGTTTCTGTCGAGCGAGCCACGGCATGATTATGGCTGCGCCCGCCAGAATCGCTAGGCCCAAGTACGTAGGCCGAGGCTCGTGATATCCCAGCAGCGAGACTGCCGAGACTGCTGCTACACCTGCCGCAACGCCGAAGAGCAGTGCTCCGGCGACTCGGGCAGCTTGTCGCTCCACCCGCTCTGGCCGGGATTGCTCCGGAAAGCGCCACAATACGACCCCAGCCGAGAGGAGTTCGATTGCGCTGTCCCCGCCGAAAGCAAGCAGCGCGGGGCTCCGTGCCATCCATGCCGCCGAAAGAGAGACACATGCTTCGACAACCATCCAAACAATCGTGATGGCTTGGATTTGGTGAATCCGTCGCAGCGTTGCCATCGTCGGGACTTGGACCACCGAAACCATGTGCCTGCATTATGGCACGGGTACACCTAGCCACTTCTCCTAGTGCGCCCCGGTTCAGCGACTTCGTTCGATCCGACACAGATAGTAAAGAACTGCTGGACTCTGCCAAACGCTGTGCGGTGCATCTCATTGTCGCGAGCGCCCCTGGCTTGGCTTTGCCTGGAGGCCCGAGTAGGTTCTTTGCCGGCTGCCGCACTGAAACGAAACGTCGGAGTGGAAGTGTTAGACTGCACGCATTTGGTGGAGTTCTCACGCGACCATGATCACAATCTCCAAAGAAGACTATCTGAAAGCCATTGCGGAAGCGGAAGCCGAGGGGCAGACCGTGATACCCGCGACCCTGGCCCATTGGCTTTCCGTGACCCGACCCGCGGTGACGTTTGCCCTGAAGCGATTGAAGAAGGATGGGCTTGTCTCCATAAAAAAAGAAGGGCACATCAGCCTGACCTCACAAGGACGGGAGATCGCAGAACGGACGATGGTTCGTCACCATCTGATCGAACGAATGTTGTCGGAAATGTTCGGCATGGCCTGGTACGAGATCCACGATGAGGCGGAACGACTGGAACACGCCGTGTCCCCCGCCTTTGAGAAGAAATTGGTGGAGAAATTGGGGCACAAAGAGACTTGCCCTCATGGAAACGGGCTGCAGCTGCGTAGTCCTGCCGAACGTCGCAAGCGGGGAATGCGCCTGCTCAGCGAGACAGAGGCAGGTGTCAAATATGTGGTGGTCAGTGTTTACGAGCGTGACCGGAAGCTCTTGGAATTCCTCGAGAAAGAGGGACTCCGTCCGGGCGTTCATATTGCGGTCGAAGCCCGAAACTACGACGGTACTATTTCCTTATCGGTGGACAAAAACCAGATTCGTCTTGGCACATCGGCTGCGGAGAGAATCTGGGTTTCTAAAGCATAATATCCACGCCGATATTTATCATAGTTAACATCCAATGGTGTATCCTGATTTCCAAGTGGAGACACGAGCGACAGCCTTTCTTCGCTCTGAGGATTTGGGGGATAGACCATGGGATTGCGTTTCGAATGCGCCTCTTGGGACGCACTCAGCTTGGCCCTTCTTGCCTTGGCTGTGGTTTCGGTCATGCAAGCCCCTGCCTGGGCCCAGGGTGAAACCACCAGCGCCATCATTGGCCAAGTGGCCGACACGACTGGCGCGGTTGTGCCGGACGCCACGGTGACGATCACGAATCAGGAGACAGGTCTAAAGCGCACCGCCAAGACCGACAGTGGAGGCCGCCTGAATTTCCCTCAGCTCAAGCCGGGCACGTATGCGGTCAGAGTAGAAGCTGAGGGATTTGAGACTCAGCAGGCGGACAATGTTTTCTCCGGCCTGGGGCAGAAGCAGACCGTCAACTTCACGCTCAGAGTTGCGCAATCGAAGGAGACCGTGGAAGTCGGCGCGGAAGCACCGATCATCAACCCGAGCAACGCAAACACCTCTACTACCTTGAACGCGCCGGCGCTGGAGGACCTGCCGAATCCCGGTGGGGATATGACCTACCCATTGCAGTTTGCGCCGGGTGCCCTCATCAATACGGCAGGCAGCGGCAATGATTTTGTGGGCGGCACCAACGGATACGGCAACGTGGAGTTCAACGGACTCCCCGCCCTCTCCAATGGCTACATCGTCGATGGGCTGGAGACGAACGACCCGCTCACTAATCTCAATAGCGGCCTGGCAACCAACCTTGTGCTGGGACTGAATTCGATCTCAGAGGTAACCGTCAATACGCTTTCCTATGCCGTCGATTTGGGGCGTTACGGAGCGTCGCAGGTCAATTACGTCACGAAGTCTGGCGCCAATCAGTTTCACGGGAACCTGTATGAACTGTGGAATGGCTCAATCCTGAACGCGGCGGATTACTTTACCAACGCCACGCCAGGCAATCACAAGCCGCGATCGAACGTCAACCATTTCGGGGGAAGTGTGGGCGGGCCGATCGTCCACGACAGACTGTTCTTTTTCTTCGATAGCGAATGGGTTCGGATATCGTTGCCGATCGTAACAGCGACGACCGTTCCGAGCACCACATTTCAACAATACGTGCTGCAGCAACTTCCACTCGGTGGAACGGACTCTGTTTCTGGAGCAAAGTATGCGCCTGCTCCGCAATTGGTTCCGTTCTACCAACAGATGTTTTCGCTCTACGGAAGCACAGCGGGTGCGCCACTAGCGGTGCTCGGTTGTCCCTTCGATGTCGGCGGAAGTCCGCCTGCCGTTGCGAATGATGGAAACGGCTGCGCAAACCGCCAGAGCATTTCCCATTCAAGCGCCGATCATGAACAGGTACAAACGGCTCGGATCGATTACAACATCAATCAGCGAGACACCGCCTGGTTTCGCTTTCAGACCGACAACGGACTCCAGGCCGCCTACACCGATCCCATCAATCCATTGTTCAACGCGATTTCTCCCCAGCCTCTGTACTCATTTGCAGCGGGATATACGCACGTTTTCTCGCAGAATCTTGTGAACTATTTCAATCCTGCGTTCTCGTGGTATGAGAGCCTGTTCGCGCCAAGCGACTTCGAGAAGACCCTTGCGGCTTTCCCGATCGTTCTCGAAGGCAGTGGTGCGAATGCTCCTTTCACCACAATTGGAGGACTCGATAACACGTGGGTCCAGGGAAGGCGCGCGTCTCGCTTCTTTATCAACGATAACCTCGCCTGGAGCCACGGTGCTCATGAACTGAGGTTCGGCACCAACACTCGAATCTTCCGCCTCAACGATTACGACTTTGGTCAGGGAACGGTGCCTGCCGTGACCTACACCACGCTACCGCAGTTCATCTATGGGGTGGCGTCCACAGCTACTAAGGCCTTCCCGACGACAGCCAACGAGCCTTTCAATTTCCTCAATCTTGACCTGTATGCGCAGGACACCTGGAGAGTCACGCCGAAACTCACCTGGACTTTCGGGGTGCGCGATACCTTCAACTCGAATCCTCTCAATCCACATCAGCAAATAGGCCGTCTTCGAGGGGCTTTCAATTCGATTTTGCACGACGTCAATCAGCCGCTCAATGCCGCGATCCAGACGAATCTCGGCCACCTGTTCTCCTCGACCCCGGTTGCCATCCTTCAACCGAGAACCGCTATTGCATGGCAGTTCGAACCGAACACCGTGCTCCGCTCCGGCTTCGGCATCTTCAGTGACATCATGCCTGGCAGCGTCGCTGATTTGATCGGCACCAATCCGCCTTACGTGAGGACGTTTCAGGGTGGGTTGTTGGGCACCGTGGGCGGTACGACGATTGCGCCGGGAGTGCCAAATAGTGCGGTCGATGCAACCGTCGCTGCCAACCAGAGTTTTGGCGCCGGCTTCCAGCAGGGGCAACTTTCGTGCGCTTCGCCCCTCGCTGACCCTGCGACCTGTCTCCCGCCCGTCGCCATTACAGCTGTGCCGGATGGCAAACTGCATGCGCCATATTTCATGCAGTGGAGCATGGGAGTTGAACATCAGTTTGGCACAACGGCTAGCTTGCAGGCCCAATACGTCGGCACTCGCGCGGTGAACCAGCCCTATCTCACGCAGCTCAACGGATACCAGACTGTGTGCCAGGGATGCTTCGCACCGTTTCCTTACCTACAGCCGACTGATCCCCGGTTTGCCTCCGTGAGTCAGTTTGCGACGGGCGCGAACAGTCACTACCACGGCCTGCAAATCACGGCCATGAAGCGTCTCGGACATGGTCTCCAGGGACAGCTCAACTACACCTGGAGCCATTGCCTGGACACGGTCTCGAATGGAGGTTTCCTACAGTTTTCGGCTGGGGGGATTCTTTCTCCTCTGCCGGGAGATCTTCGTCGCGATTACGGCTCGTGCGATTACGACATTCGCCACAACTTCACCGGCCAGTATGTGTACGAGCTGCCGATCAAAGTGAGCAATCACAAGCTTGGCTATGCGCTGAATGGGTGGCAGGTTTCGGGCAGCGTATTTTGGCACAGTGGGGTTCCGTTCTCAGTCCTGAGCACGCCGTATTCGGCGAACGGTAATGGCATCGTGCAAGGCAGCGGACCTCAGTTCGCAAGTTTTGTTCCAGGTGTGGATCCCTACTGTCATCACTGCAGCATTTCCGGAGTCACCCAGCCTGGAGCGGTGCAGTGGCTGAACCCTGATGCTTTTGTGTCCACAGTAGACCCCAGTAGCGGCGCCTGTCCCGGAGGGGACAGTCCGGCCCACTGCCAATTTGGCAACTCCCGCAGGAACCAGTTCCGTGGTCCCCAATTCCTCTGGTCCGACATGTATCTGACAAAACGAATCCCGCTTCACGAAAAACTCGTCATGAGGCTGGAGGCGCAGTTCTTCAATATCTTCAATCATCCCAACTTCGGACTGCCCAGCCTGGTGCTGGCCGGCGTTCCGGGGAACTCCTCGACGCAAACAGGATTCGGAGCGCTCACCTATACGACTTCTCCGCCCACTGGCTTGCTCGGCGTGGGCTTGGGTGGCGATAGCAGCCCACGCATGATCGCCGTGCAAGTGAAACTGGAATTCTGAGGTATGGGAGCCGTTGAACGGTATGGCCGATTCTCACGGAATTCCTCCGATTTGCCCGTAAAGCCTTCGACAAGACAACTTCTGGTAGCGACGATTGAGCTGTTCCACGTGACCAAGCGTGTGGTCTACAATTTCTGACACTAATCAGCGCCCATTCGGTCACCCGACGAATACGGAGAAATCAATGATTCGACATTTTCTTGCCTTGGTGCTTTTCACCTTGGGAGCGATCTCGACGCATGCTCAGCCTTCCTTGCCGTCCAGCTTTCAGGCAAAGACGATCCACAGCCCGGCCGGCGCAGACATTTTTGTACGCTGGGGAGGAAGTGGACCCGTGGTACTCCTCATTCATGGGTACGCCGAGAACAGCGATTCGTGGGCTCCTCTGGCCGCCGATCTCATGAAGGACCATACAGTAGTGGTGCCGGACCTCCGCGGCATTGGACGATCCTCCAAGCCAGCTGATGGCTACGACAAGAAGACTCAGGCCAAAGATATGCGCGCCGTTGTCACCTCTCTGGGATACGACAAGACGTTTGTTGTTGCTCACGACATCGGCAACATGGTGGCGTACGCTTACGCCGCGATTTATCCCGATAAGGTTGAGCGGTTGGTCGTCATGGACGCACCCATTCCTGGGATTGATCCGTGGACTGAGATTCTCCAAAACCCCGGAGTCTGGCACTTCAACTTTCACGGGCCGGACGCGGAACGGCTGGTGGCAGGGCGGGAGCGAATCTATTTTGACCGGATATGGAACGACTTTACCGCCGATCCTGGTAAGCCTGACGAGGACACCAGAAATTTCTTTGCCGCCACTTATGCGCAACCTGGTGGAATGCGGGCAGGGTTCGCGCAGTTCACTGCGTTCTCGCAGGATGCGAAGGATAATAAGGTCTTCGAACAAACAAAGCTGACGATGCCTGTGATGGCGGTTGGTGGGGAGAAGTCCTTCGGTCCCCTGCAAGCCGTGATCATGCGTCACGTAGCGACCAACGTGCAGGAGGAGGTAGTCGCAGGTTCGGGACATTGGCTGATGGAGGAAAAACCCGCCTATACGGTGGCACTGATTCGTAGATTTCTTGACGGTCCAGTGGTTGCGCATAGTGTACGCGGCGCTGGTGGCGACTCAAACGAGGAACGCCTCACTCCTACCGAGTACAAGTTTCCGCAAGTGGGGAATCCAGGTACAGGAAGCTCAGGGGTGGGCGGAATTCAGACTGTTGTTCTGAAAGGCAATCCAGACCAAACTGGCGTATATACCATCATGCTTCGCGTCCCGGCACATACACAGATTGCTGCGCACTCCCATCGCGATGACAGGGTTGCGACTGTGATCTCCGGCACATGGCACATCGGGTACGGCGATAAATTTGACGAGGTGAAACTGAAGGCCCTGCCACCGGGCAGTTTCTACACCGAACCGCCCTCTCGCAATCACTTCGCAGCAACCGGTGACGAACCCGTTGTCGTTCAGATTACCGGTTTCGGTCCATCTTCGACCGAGTACGCGGATGCCACACAGGATCCCCGCAAATCAGTCAGCTCCAAATGAATCATCGATACGAGCCTAAAGAATAGAAGGCTCAACACTCGTACCAACAAACGCGCTTGAGCTGCTGAATGTTCGCACGAAATTTCCAGGGTAATCTCCAATACCGGCGCAATCCGAGACACTGGCTTCCGACGCGGCCGAGACACTTCAACTGCGAACATTTTAAGTTAGCGCTTATGTTGGGCAGCGCCCCTGTAATGAGGATGACCTAGAATATCGAGCGGGAGGAGAATGGCGTGCTCCGTCGGCGTCCCGTGCGCGTGCTCGTCGCATTGAGTGGCGTTGTCCTCGTCACGTATGTCGGCTATCGCCTGATTCCCGTCAACGCTACAACGATCGGGTTCGCATACTTGCTCCTGATCCTGAGTGTCGCCAGCACGTGGGGCTTCCTGGAAGCTGCCTTGGCCTCGGTTCTGGCAACCCTCGTGTTCAATTTTTTCTTCCTCCCGCCGGTCGGAACATTCACGATCGCCGATCCACAAAATTGGGTCGCCCTTTCGAGTTTTCTGGCAACCTCCCTGATTGCCAGCCGATTATCCGCGAAGGCTAAGACGAGAGCGTCCGAGGCAGTTGAACGCCAAAGGGATCTCGAGCGCCTCTACACGTTCAGCCGGGCCATGTTACTGATCGACAGAAGCGCTCCCTTTGCCAAACAACTGGTCGAGAAACTGACGGAGATCTTCGATCTTCAGGCGGCCATAATGTACGAGCGCCATGCGGGGGAATTTTATTGTGTCGGGATCTCGGGACCCGAAGGATTTGAAGACGACCTTCGGCTCGCAGCAGTTCCCGAAGGACTCTCTGCGAAACAGCGGCCTCCGTATGTGATCGTCGGCGTCCGTAGCGGCTCGGAGCCGGTCGCGAGTATGGCCTTGCGTGGCGCGACTATGCCGGACTCCGTTTTGCAGGGTGTTGCGAACCTGGTTGCAATCGGCCTCGAACGGGCACGAGCGCAAGATCTGGCCCAGCAAGTCGAAGCTGCGCGGCAGAGTGAACAGCTAAGAACAACGCTCATTGATGCCATGGCCCACGAATTCAAAACGCCGCTAACTTTGATCAAAGCGGCAACCACGTCACTGCTGGCGAATCCGGACGTGCCTACGGAAAGCAGGCAGGAACAACTGACGATCGCGGACGAGGAGGCAGAACACCTGCGGGAGTTGATTGACGACGCGATTGAGATGGCACGTCTCGATACTACGCGCATCGAACTTCATCCGGAGATGGCAAGCCTCGACGATACTTTCCAGGATGTGCTTGCATCCATGAGGACGGAAATCGATGAGCATCCTGTCCGGGTACTCTCCCACGGCCCTTTGCCGGCGATGGCTTTCGACAAGCGCCTTATGAAACTAGCCATCCGGCAACTCTTGGATAATGCGCTGAAATACACGTCAGCGGAGACCGCAGTCGAAATGGGGGCGCAAGTGAAAGACGGTGTATTGAGTGTGGAGGTCACCGACTACGGTAAGGGCATACCAGCCGACGAGCAATTGCGGATTTTTGACAGGTTCTACAGAAGCCCGGCGGTAAAGCGTCAAATACCGGGATCCGGCCTTGGTCTCAGCATCGCTCATGGCATTGTGAGAGCCCACAACGGCGACTTGACAGTTTCGAGCCGACCAGGACTGACGACCTTCCGCATTAGCCTGCCAGTCCACCGAGAGGAGGCCGCTTGAGCGCAGGTCGTATCATCGTCGTCGATGACCAGCCGAAAATTCGCCGGTTCATGCGCACTACGCTCGTGGCGGAGGGCTACGAAGTGGATGAAGCCAAGACCGGCGAAGAGGCGCTGGAGAGCATACGGGAACTGCGCCCGGATCTCGTGGTGCTCGACATGAACATGCCCGGCATGGGAGGTTTGGCCGCATGCAGGGAGATTCGCAGGGACAGCGACATAGCCATCGTCATGCTCACTGTCCGAAACTCCGAAGAAGATAAAGTGGCCGCGCTCGATGCCGGTGCCGACGATTTTGTGACTAAGCCGTTCAGCACTCCGGAACTTATGGCGCGCATACGCGCAGCCCTCAGGAGAGTGCCCAGTGCGCAGTCGTCGCCCAAGAAAGTTCGCCTAGGTGAGATTTTGATCGATTTTGATGAGCGCACGGTGTCCAGAGAAGGCATGAGCACGCACCTAACGCCGAAAGAACTGGATCTGATGCGCTTTATGACGCAACACGCCAACCAAGTGTTGTCTCATCGCGAACTGCTTCAAGCAGTCTGGGGCCCGGACTACGGAGATCAAGTCGACTACCTGCGGGTTTTCGTCAAGAACTTGCGAAAGAAGATGGAACCGAATCCCGAACAGCCACAATACATCATGACCGAACCCTGGGTCGGATATCGTCTCAGGGGCACAGTGGAATCTTTATAGAATCTTCATAACTTATCCAGTACTTCTTTAGGCCTTTCCGCTCATCATTGAACGCAGAAGCACTGAGGAGAACTGGCCCATGACTGTCTACTTGCTCGTTCTGATTCTGGCTTTTGGAATTCCATTTCTTCTCTATTGCTTGTGGAACTTCTCCCGTGAGCTCAGGCCCCGCACATCAGGCGCCGTCTTGTCTTCCCATTCGTCACATCCGGTTGAGCTTAGCGCCACACCAATGTCCCGGTTCAGAAGCCAACCGCACGCCGTTCAGTTGCGACATCAAAGTCGCACGGCATCTTAATCTGGACCTCTATTTCGGGTCGCGGCTGTTCCGAACTTTTCGTGTGCGACTATTCCGCTCACGCACATGACGCCGGTACCCGATAGCAGGATCCAACGGATGTATCGTGTTCGGGTAACTCTGTTCCTGCTCGGCACTGTGCTGCTAGTTCTCCTCCTGAGCTATGTTTACCAGGGCATTCAAACTCTCCATGCGTTGGATCGAATCGAAAGCGAGCGAGACCATTGGCAGCGCTCGTCCGACGTAATCCAGGCGCTGAATCTCCGCGAAGGCAGTGTCGTCGTGGATTTCGGTTCCGGAGTGGGTTACTTCGCGCTCAAGCTTTCTCCAGTCGTGGGTAAGAGCGGCAGTGTCGTAGGGGAGGACATTCGTCGAGAATCCTTGATCTTCCTTCGAATCAGAGCGTTCATGCGAAGCCAATCCAACCTCGGGACCATTCGCGGAGAGATTGATGATCCGCGACTCCCCGCAGGATTTGCGGACGCCGTCCTCATAGCGAATACCTATCACGAACTAACAGAACCAAAGCCGATCTTGCGTCACTTGGCCGAGTCGTTGAAACCGGGCGGGCGTCTTGTGATCTTGGATCGAGGTCCGCGATCTGGCCCCGCGGAATCCCGTGGTTTACAGGCCGAACATCACGAACTGCGCTCGGATTTGGTCGAAAAGGAAGTTCGTAATGCAGGTTTTGAAATCATCAGCCGAGAAGATCATTTCATTGATCGCCCAGTGGATGACCACATTTGGTGGCTGCTTGTCACGCGCAAACCGTGAGCACTTCGGCACCAGCTCGATTCAGTCGCGCCTGGCATCGAATATATGGCTTCAACGACTCGTGCATCCCGAAGAGATCGCCCCTCCTCGGATTCCAAACAATCATTCTGGAAAAATGCAGCTCTGACTCGCGGCGTTAGGAGGTAGAGCAACAACGCACCAGCGATGATGACGCCAGTCCCGCCACGCAGCCAATCACCTCTTATGAGGTTGATGATGTCTCCAACGACTTGGATGCCGATGATAACCACGGCGAGTGTCCATCCCCAGTGACGACGACGGAACCATCCGATGCCGGACGCGACGAGGATGACAGCGAGGAGCAGGAAGAGAACGCCGCCCTTGCTCCCAAGAGGAGAGAGTCGCTTGTAGGCTGTCGGATTGAGAGTCCAAGTACGGTCAAGGAATGTTCCAGGCAGCAGCAAAGTTGTCGCTGCAAGACTCGCCATCGTCGCGCCAAAGAATAGGAAAACGCCAATCGCAGCGAATCCGGGTGGTTTGCCGTTGCCTTCGATCCCGTCCCCACATTTCATCCAGTGACTATAAACTGGAAGATCTTGCTGCGCTTCGAAAGCGATGAAACCGATCACGGCAACCTCGGCTGTAGAGTTTCTCATCTGGCTGCTCATCGCCGCCTCTGCCATCGCGATGCTGGCCAAGCGCCTCCGGGCTCCCTACACTGTGGCACTTGTTGCAGGTGGGCTGATGCTGAGTGCGCTGCGCTTACCCCACCTCTCGCCGCTCGATCCCGGCCAACGTCCCGACTGGTTGACTCCCGATGTCATCCTAATTGTCTTCCTGCCCGCACTTGTGTTTGAGGGGGGCGTCAAGTTAAACGTGCGCGACTTGCTGCGGAATTCAGCACCCCTCCTGCTTCTTGCAAATTTGGGTGTTCTGCTTGCCGCTGTGGTTACCGGCTACCTGGTGCATTGGACAACGGGCCTGCCGGTGGAAATTGCGCTGCTTTTCGGCGCGATTATCTCAGCCACTGACCCCATCTCGGTTCTCGCCATCTTCAAAGACCTGCGGATGGACAAACGACTCTCACTCATTGTCGAGGGTGAGAGCCTTCTGAATGATGGTACGGCGGCCGCCCTGTTTCAGATCGTGCTCGCCGGCATCATCTCAGGACACTTGGGCGTTTCGAAGGGGGTGGGCCAGTTTCTCTTCTCGGTACTCGGAGGAGCGGTACTTGGCTCCGTCCTCGGCTACGCCGTGAGCAGACTCACGCGAACGATTGATGACGCCGAAGTGCAGATCACCCTAACCGCCGTCGTTGCCTACAGCAGTTATCTGCTTGCCTATCAATTGCACTTGTCGGGGATCATTGCGACGGCATCGGCTGGCCTCATTGTCGGCAATCTGGGTACGAGAAATTGCAGCACGCAGACTAAAACCGCCCTGGAGTCTTTCTGGGCCTATGTCGCCTTCCTCATGAACTCTCTGGTCTTTCTGCTGATCGGCCTTGAGATACACGTCGATGCGCTCCTGCGTGCCTGGCGTCCCGTACTACTAACCGTCGGAGCCGTTCTTGTCGGCCGCGCACTGTCGGTCTACCTGCTGGTTCCGGTAAGCAACACCCTAACGGAGAAGATTCCTCTGCGTTGGCAACATGTAATCGTCTGGGGAGGTCTGCGCGGCGCGTTGGCACTCGCGCTGGCGCTCAGTCTCGACAGCACCTTTCCCGAGCGGGTTCGCGTGCTCGACCTGACGTTTGGCGTAGTCGTATTCTCGATTCTCGTTCAGGGGCTCACAATCAAGCCTCTGCTGAAGATTCTCAGGCTGGCGAGTGTCACTTAGTCGGCAGATACTCCAAGAGCAGCGGCGACCAGTATGGCTATCTGTCGCATTTAGGAGTTAGCTGGAGCGCTAGAGCTAATCGTTCAATACCATCAGTTATCAAGGCAGCCACCCAAAGCCAGCGCGATAATGGCGAAGACGTTCCCCGAAAGAAGCTCTTCATAGGGTCTTTTCCAATTAGGATTCGGAGTCGATCGCCGAGCAGTTGAGATCTGCCCTCTTCAGCTGCAGCAATCCCAAGTGGTCAGACGTTTGCTATTCTCGAGAGTACATCAATGCCCGATCTTCAGGCGTTCGCAAAAGACGTGTGGATCGCCGACGGTCCGAATGTTCGCGACTTCGGAGTCATGTTCACTACCCGCATGGAGGTTGTGAAGCTCCACGACGGGTCACTGTGGGTGAATTCACCAGTTGCCGTGCCGTTCCACACGCTCCAGCGTATAAACCAAATGGGACCGGTTAAGTACCTCGTTGCGGCGACCCCAAGGCATTTCTGGCGGTTGCAAGGCTGGCACACGCTCTTCCCCGAGGCTCAGCTTTGGTCGTCGCGAGCCACGCTGCTCACGTTGAAGAAGCAGCCACTCCCGTTAGCCGGCGTTTTGGGAGATGAGCCACCTCAAGCCTGGGCGGACGATTTTGACCAACTGGTCTTCAAAGGCAATGCTCTCCTCGATGAGGTCCTTTTCTTTCATAAACAGTCAGGCACGGTCATATTGGATGATTTAATCCAAATTCACCCCGACGTGAAGGGTAAGCCACTTCGCAATGCTCTGTTAAAACTGGAGGGCGTTGGCTCTCCGCATGGCGGCGTTGGGCTCGATATCAGGCTGTCCTTCACGAATCGAAATCTTGCACGGCGATCACTTGAAAAGCTGCTTTCATGCGATTTCGACAAGTTGATCATCGCTCATGGCGATTGTATCGAGAAAGATGCCAAGCCTTTCGTGCGTGAGGCCTTCCGTTGGCTGGTGCCTAGAGCAAAATAATGTCCAGGAAAGTTCTCCTCTTTGCCCCTTGCGCATTCAACCTCGCCGAAACCAGCCGCATGGTCGAGATCGCTAAAGGCGTCAGACATCACCCAGAGGCAAGCCAGGTCTTCGACGTTCACTTCATCTCCGACGGAGGCGAGTTCGAACAACTGATCGAAAGGCACGGCTTTCCCTTGACTCGGCTGGAGCCCCGTCTCACTCCAGAAAAGATTGAACACATCGCCAAGGTGGATCGCGGAGAGAAGTTTGCACCCGCGTTCACTGACCGCGAAATGATCGAGCGCGTCGAGAATGAAACTGCCTGTCTCAAGAACTTAACGCCGGTTGCTGTCGTGACGGGGTCGTACGTAACGATCCCGGTCACCTGCCGCGTTCTGCAGATCCCACTCGTTTGGGTTGTTCAATCCACGTGGCTGCCGGACTTCTTCTGCCATGGTGCAGGCATGACGGATCACATTAGGCCAACTCCAATCAAGGCGCTTCTGGACTGGTTCATCCTGCGATTCATCAACTTTTGGATCAGATATGGATTCCTGAACCCGGTCAACCGCACGGCAAGACACTTCGGGGTAGCAGGCTATGAATCCATCTTCGAGTTCTGGACAGGGGACATCACACTGGTGGCGGAACCTCCGGAATTTACCGGAATCAAGCTGCCGTCCAACCACTATTTCATCGGTCCTCTGATTCCCCATGAAGAATTTCCGATACCGCAAGGATTTACCGACATCCCCGGGGACAAACCGCTGATCTATTTTGCGATGGGCAGCTCTGGAACACCGAGGATCGTCGCCAAGATCGTTGAAAGCTTCGAAGGAAAGCCATACCACGTGATCGCCCCAGTTGAGTTTCAGCTCGCCAAAGTTCACGGAGTTCGGGTACCGACGAATGTGACTGTCACTGATTGGGTCCCCGCGCTCACTGTAAATAAGATGGCCGATCTTGCCGTCATTCATGGCGGGATCGGAACGGTTATGACGGCCGCCTTGGCCGGTAAACCGGTTGTCGGAGTCGGCATGCAGATAGAACAAGTCGCCAATCTGGCCGCGCTCGAACGCTTGGGATTCGCGATTCGGGTGCGTAAGTCGCGGAATCCTTCAGAGAAAATCCAGAGTGCGATTCAAAAGTTGATGAGTGACGAAGCCGCAAAGAAAAAGGCAATCTCTTTCGCCAAGCTCATCGCGCGATGGGACGGGCCGAAGATCGCGGCTGAGAGATTGCTCGACCGTTACGGAGGAATCTCAGGAAGATCAAGATCGTCGGCGGGTAGTGATCAGCCATGATGGGATTCTCGCGCCATTTACCGACACACCTTCACATAGTTTTGGTCTTTTTTGTGCTCAGCCCGAGCACGCGATAACCGAGTCATATGCCGCAGGTCCCGCTAAGAATTACCAAAGCTCCGGAAATTCCAAGCGCGGAGCCGAGGTAAGGATGACCATGCACGAGGATTCCCGCGATCCCGAGACCGACTCCCAAGACTATGCGCACCGAGCGATCCATTCGCCCCACATTAAAGAAACTCGCTCAGACGTAGTCTCCGGTGTTGCCGACGATTCGGGAGCTGTCGCAAGGTTTTTCGAAACCCAGTGCGATGTTAGCAGCAGGACAGTTTATTAGAGTCCCGGACTTTGTCTTCAGGGTTGAGAGTGCATTGGCATCAGCTTGATCCTCATTTCCGTCGCACGCTCGACCGCTTGGCGGCTGTAAAGCAGAGGAAAGTATTCCCCGCGTTGCCACAACGGCGCCAAATCACGGTAGTGTAGACTGCCCGGATCACCTGATTGCCCCGGATGATTTATCGCCCGCGAGTTGTCCCAATTACCGAGGTCGATCACGATGCGCACCGATGGTCCCACCGTCTCGCGGAAGTCGCCCGCGCTGTAGCTGGAGCGATTAACCGTGAATGGGCCGCCGCCTCGCTCCAATGGCCCGACATCCACTCTCTCTCTCGTCGCTTCATCGACGATCGCGGAAAGGGATGTCGCAGAAAGCTGTGATGCAGCTTGCCCCATTCCCACTCTTTCGGGTCGGGCCCTTGAAGTTTTTCCATGTCCTCGTAGGCATCGTGAAGAGTGCTCAGCAGTAGTTGATTCCTTTTTTCGTTGGCGTTGTCGGCGAAGAGACCTTCTGGATGTTCGAGGACATCCAGCATGGTCACCACGCTTGGAGTCTCAAAGGCCCCTGCAACAGGCTTAGGGAGAAAGGCATCCTTGAACGCCTTTCCCAGATGGCGGCTAAACCATACTTCGTGCAGAGCGGCTGCCGATGACTCCACCTCCATACTCGCGTTCCATCCTTTCAGGAGTTGCAGCGCGGGCTTTGTCTTCAGGTCGTCACTGGATAGCGACTGGAGAAGCGCGACCAGTCTGTGGGCAGGAATGGAGACCACATCATTTTGCAGCCGCAAAGAGTCTTCGATGGAGACCAGCTCGTGTTTCGATAGAACCTCATCGATCCGCTGGTGGCGATAAGGAAAACTCCATTCGAAACTCAGTTTGCGCTCCTTGTAGGGATAATCGGGCGGAAGGTTCATTTCATTCGACGTGGTGATGTAGCCTGAGGCGGGATTGTAGCTCGTGGGGAACTGATCGCCTGTCAAGTGGCCTGCCCATTCGTAGCGTCCATCGCCGGGTACAGGAAGCAAGCCATCCCAGTTTGGCCGAATGGGTGCGTATCCGCGTGGAGCCCAACCGATATTGCCTTTTATGTCCGCATAGATGTGATTCAGGCTCGGTGTGCCCCATCTCTCCACGGTTCTCTCGTATTCTGCGAAAGTCTTGGAGCGCATGTGATCCGCCGAAGGAAAATAGGGTGCCGTGCCAGGTTCCAACCACGCCGACCGCACGGCGAACCCGCGATTTTTCGCCCTCTCCACATAGATGAGTGGGCCATGCCGTGTGAATTTCAATTCGACAGGGATCGCGCCTTGGCCTTTCACCTTGATTTCCTCGCGCACGATCTGCAGCGGCTCCCATCGTCCCTGATATCTGTACTGATCTGGGTTTGTCGGGTTCAGCTCATACACGTACAAGTCTTCCTCATCGACGGGAAAACTGGTAAACCCAAACGCGGTCCAATCGTTGTGTCCCAGCGACACCCCTGGCGATTCGGGCTGGTCTGCACCGATAACATGCAGGGTCGGGGCGTTAAGATCGACAAGGTATCGAAAACTCGGTTCTGTATATTCGAGATGAGGGTCAGAAGCCAGGACCGCATGACCCGTCGCGGATTTCTTCGCGGCGATCACCCAGTTGTTGCTTTCTGCTGGAATCTCACTCGCCCAGTCGTTTGCAGACGAGCAGGAATCCTGATTCGAGAGGCTTGTCACGGACTCGAGCGTAAAGGGAACTTGCTGCGTTGCCAGGTTATAAACCTTCAATACATCCTTGGGCAGGCATGGATCGAGGCCCTCGGGGATTCGCGTTTCCCACGGAGGTTCGAGCTTCATGCGAAACTCATCCCATTTCAGATCTGATGAACAGGCGACGCGCGCCCTGGCTACCTCGCTGGCCAAATTGTATAGATAACTGTGACTGCGAATGCGAATGGCATCTTCGGCGGTCCAGCGAGCTGGCCGGTAATGAAGTTGTTTGAATTCGAAGGGCATCTGTTCCGGGTGTTCGTCGAGCCAGTCAATGTACGCGTTAATGCCTGCGACAAATCGCTGGAACATCTGCTCAGTGCCCGGACCGTAAACCCCCCACTCCTTCTTCATGTCACCACGGTAAAGGAACAGACGGGTGGCTTTGTCCTGTTCCACGTACGCCGGACCGAAGACTTCGGCGAGCTGTCCTAGCCCGCGCCGCCGCCACAGATCGATCTGAAAGAGTCGTAAGCGCGCCACGTAAAATCCCTGCGCGTAAAACAAATCGGCCTCGTTTTCCGCATAGATGTGTGGCACTCCCCAGCGATCCACAAGGATGTCAACAGGCTGCTGGAGATGCGGTAGCGTGATTGATTCCGACGGAATCTCGCGCTCTTGGCCGGCGTGAGCCGCCACGGCAGCCAACAGCATCGCGATCAAAAAGACAATTTTCTCTGGGAGGCATGGCCGTGCTATGCGGACCGCTTCTGGCAGACAGACTTTGCGCATGGGCCTCCCGTTGACTCTATCGAGGGTAACGTTGAGCTTCGACGGGTTGGATTGTAAATCAGGGGACTGCTTAAGCGATCAAGGCCTATGTATCTTGCATGCACAGGCTTCGATTGCGTTTCATCTTCGACGACCTGTCTCAATACTTCATAGCGTTCAGATCTTCGCACTGCTTACGGTTACCTCCAACAGCTCCTAAGTAGACAGAAGCTGTTATTGCTTTGAGGCACGGGATCGGCCGGATCGCTTAGTGATTGCGCTCTTCGGCAATCGCGGAACAGCCTGAACGCCCGCCCAAAGCGTTGCGATCGTTTGCTCGACCACGAGAGTCTGGTCAGGCAAGTCAGGCACAACCCCTTGGATGACCATGAGTGTGGCGAGGCCAAAGATCGTAAACCACCAGGTGTGAGCTACCACTATGTCATTCTTATTTGGCAATCCCTCATCCTTGGCAACATCGAAAAAGAGCTGCACGAATCGTCCGAACAATGGCGCGCCAATGTCGTTGATATATTGTCCAGCGCGGACGCCATTGCGGTTCTCCGGCCCAAAGAAGACGTTACGGAACTGCTGTGGATGGGCAGTGCAGAACTGAATCAAGCCGCGTGAAGTCGCAAAAAGACGCTCTTTCGGTGAAAGATGTTTAGCGGCAATCGCGTCGAAGTTCTGAACCATCAGCCCGATCGTCTCGCGGCTCAACTCGGCAAGAATATGCCATTTGTCGGGGAAATGCTGATAGATCACGGCGTGCGTATAGCCAATCTCTTTAGCGATCTCGCGAAGCGTCACGGCTTCGTAGCCGCGATCGGCAAACATTTTGCTGGCAGCCGCAAGGATTTCGCCCCGCAACCTTTCCTTGCGCTCTACCCGGCGACTTGGTGATGTGGATGTCACTTCAATAGCTTAGCCCCTTTTGGCGATTTGTGCGACCGATTGTTTATTTATAACCAGTGGTTTGAAAACCACCGATTATTTTGCAACCAATGGTTATTATCGGCCTCTAATGGTCAGGTCGCTCATTTGGATGGGCGGCCAAATACGAGGCAAAAGGAGAAAACGAGCATGTATTTAGTCATGGGCATTACCGGAAATGTTGGGGGCGCCACCGCGCGGCATCTGCTGAAGCAAGGCAAACAGGTGCGAGCACTTGTGCGCAATCCCGAGAAAGCGGCGAAGTGGGCAGACCAAGGCGTGGAGTTGGTGGATGGAGACTGGAACGATGCGACAGCCATAGCGGCGGCGCTCAAAGGTGTTGAGGGCGCGTTTGTTATGTTGCCGGCTGTATGGGCACCCTCGCCTGATTACAGAGAAGCAAAGGGCGTGATTGCGAACTATGTCGAGGCGCTGACCAAGGTAGTGCCCCCGCGGGTGGTAGCGCTCTCGTCGATGGGCGCGAATAGAACAAGCGGGGTGGGGAATGTCACGGCCTTATCACTTTTGGAGCAAGGTTTTCGCAGCCTGCCATCTCCGGTCGCATTTGTGCGCGCAGGCGGCTTTTTCGAAAACTTTCTTTTCGGCTTACAGGCCGCCCAAGGCGGAACACTACCGGTCTTCTACAATCCTACAAACCGGAAATCGACAATGGTCGCGTCAGACGACATCGGCGCAGAGGTGGCAACGCTTCTGACCGGGCCGGCGTGGTCAGGGCATCGCGTCATCGAGCTGGGTTCGATGGTAAGCGCGGATGAAGTGGCCGGACAATTGGGTGAAGTCCTGACACTCGACGTAAAAGCCTTTGCGGTCCCGCGTGCAGGGTGGGCGGAAGCGTTCCAGCAGTTCGGCATCCCGAAGGGCCACACTGGACCTGCCGAAGAAATGTTTGAGAGCGTTAACGCGGGATGGATGGACCTCGGAATCACGGGTACGGAGCACGTAGCGGGTACGACGTCCGCACGCGATGTGTTTGCGGCTGCACAGAACGCCGTCAAGGCGTAAGTCCGGGGCAAGCAGCTATCAGCGCCCTGGGGGCGGGAACAGCCAGCCGTGGCCACCGCGGCTTCGTGTTCGACCGGCGGTTCCTGCCTTTGCTGCTCAGCCATGGCCGACTTATTGCAGAACGATTTAAACCATTTAACCGGCAAGAAGAGGATCAATTTAAATATGAAAGCTGAACACACAATCGATAAACCCGCACGGGCAGGTCGAGCAACTCAAATAGCCGCGATGGTAATAACCGGCCTCGTCGCCTTCATCTGGGTGTACTTCGGAAGGTTATATCTAATTCACGATCCCGGCGAATGGAGGATCGCCAATCAGCAGCTCGGATACCCGCTCTATATCATCCCTCTGATTGGCGTGACCCACATCCTTGGCGGCGTGGGCCTTCTGATTCCCAATGTGCCTCGATTGACTGAGTGGGTTTATGCCGGTATCGCGATCGATCTTTTACTCGCGTTCTATTCACAAATGAATGGCGGTGGCAGTACTTGGGATAAATTTGATCCGATTCTCGTCATGGCGTTCGTCTTTGCTTCGTATGTATTAAGACGCTGCATGCGCGCAAACAGGTGGTCGATATGAAGAAAACGCTCGGCGCAGTTTTGCTTTTCCAGGCACGCCGCTGACTGCGCCGTCAGTCCTGAGAAACGCGCTTGTGTTGACTGATCAGGTCTGCATATTTTGCGGAGACGCTCCGCGTTCGACAAGATCGTTCGAGAGCGGCAATTCGCTCCAAATCTGGGTCCGATCTGGGTCCAATTGACCGGGTCAAAGAATTCCTTAGAGGATCAAGAACGGGCTGTCAGTACCGTTGAAATCCAATAAGTTGCACGTCGTTGTTGCCCTGTCACGGCATAGGTCGCGAGTTCGAGTCTCGTGGTCCCAGCCATTCCTTCCGAATTATTTATGACAAGCTGTGCGAACAGAGTAGGCCGCTCATTTCTTAATCCGAAGGAAGCGAGCGGCGTTGTTGTACAAAATGTCACGCTTTTGCCCAGAAGATAACGCGGGATCATTCTGAATCGTATCGATGGCCGCAGACACCGCATCGGGCCAAACCATTTCGTCAGAGCCAAACATGATGCGGTTCTCGAACCCGGCATCGATCAAACGGTGCAAGAAATCGTAGAACTGCTTGCGGGGAAACGCGTAGTCGATGATGCCGATATCCACATAAAGTTGAGGATGGGCATATAGCGCGGCGATGGTATCGTCTGCCAGGGGCCAGCCGGCATGCATGGCCCAAACGCGAAGCTTAGGATGGCGCATAAGAACATCTTCGAGGGTCAGCAGGCTTGACATTCGCATGCGATAACTAGGCGCGAACACATAGGAAGCTCCCGGCGGCCCAGGTCCCATATGAATGCCGACAGGAATGTCCAGCTCTTCGGCCAGCGCAAAGTAAGGTTCCATCCGCGAATCGGTGACGGCAATGCCTTCGTATTGGGAACCGATTTCAGCAAACGCCATTACTCGCCTGCTTTTCACCAATTGGCGTAATTCGTCCACGCTCGGCTTTCCCGACTCCGGATCGAACGGCAGCGCCGGGAGAATGCGACCTTCTGATGCCTGCTTCCACTTTTCCATGACGTCGAGGTCGCCGCCGGTAACTGCGACAGTCACATTTCGCGACTTAAGGTTTTCGAGCGTACGACGCATCAGATCTTCGTCGCTCGTCCCGGAGCGCAGAAATGAAGGACAGGCCGGTTTCCTCTGCAGACCGGCAAACCAGCCATGCGGATCTTCGAGAGGGTCTCGGATCGGCCACACGGGAAAAGGAGCGGAAATATAAAGTGGCGGCGGTCCAAGTTCATCGGCGTGTTTGGCGTGCAGATGCATATCGATGACCGGCTCGGCGCTGGTCTGTGACCATACTGGAAATGAAACTGTCAGCATGATCGTCAATATGAGGCACGTGGCAAAAGACGAAAACCGCCAACGGGAAAGTTGTTTCATTGCTGTCCGCCCTTCTTAGTGTTTGTTTTCATGACCAATATCGCTCGCATATCAAAGAGTTCGATCAATCTCTTCCTTCCTGAGTGCCTCTCCAAGAAGCGTCAATCCATGCCTTTCGAACTCTGCTTTACGAGCTTCCTGATTCTTTGGATCTTCGCTTTGTGCAACCGGCGACCATTCTGTCTCCATTAATCCGGCGGGTGTGTAGAGATGAATAGCGCCACAATGAGAATCCTGGGCTACACTCCACCGGTGCGGGACTTTCATTGGCATCAGCAAGGAATCGCCAGGCTTCAACCGCATGCGCTCGCCGCCAACTTCGGCGACGAATTCACCCGTCATGACATAGATCCATTCATCCTGTTCGTGATGAACGTGAAGCGGCGCACCGCGGTAGGGATGATGGTCTGCTGGTGGAAAGACAAAGATCGCAAGGCGCCCCTCAGAGTCGGAGGAGCGGACAACCTCGGTGTCGAACATCCCTGACGGCGAGGGTGCGCGCTCATCGGCGCCGTTCAGTTTACGTGTGAAACCAGAGCGAACGAGCACGGGATGTCGCGCGGTCCCTTGATCCGGGGCGTGATTCCCTTCGTCCGGAGTGTGCAGCGAAGATGCAAGACGGAAAGGAAACCAGGTGAGCGTCAATCCTGCGCCAGTTGCGAGTAAGTCTCTGCGATTCATGATGGTCCCTTCATATAGCCCCGGGTGAGTGTGAGATTTGCCAGTGGCAGTTCCCACGCTTAATACGAGGGCAGGCACAGTCAGAAAGTTAGTATTGCGATCCCCATGGCGTTTGCTCCTCGCCTAGGTCATTATCCGAATCCGACAACTACTTCGGATGCGATCGTTCCATATTGGAAACGCTGTACCATACCATCCTCCAAGACCCATCGCTCTGACGTTTGAACTCCGCAAGGAAGTTTGTTCTATGGGTCATCAACACGCCATCGAGACCGTTGTCTTCGTTATAGGTGCCACGGTAGACAGCCAAGTCTCCCCCGCCTGCAACATCGACCGCCTCGTCGATGAGACTGACTTTCCAAAGCGGGTCATGCTGAAAGCCCAGCCTGAAGCCCTCTCTGTCGGCTTCGATCCCAACAGTTGAAGGGCTCCCACATTCCATAGAGACAACATCCGGCGCGTCAGACGCAGTTGTTTTTATTGGATCGTGAGCGTTGATCCCGGCGACGACTTGGGCGACGACCACCTTGATGGTTTCCGCGATCGCCGATTGATCAATCGCCATCGCTCTTGTCCATACTGCAGTCCCGACGGTAGCGACAGCAAACAGAAGCAGACTTGGTTTCCAGTATGCAAAATGGATCATTGAACTTTCCTTTTAGAGGCAGCCTCAGGAGCGAGCTTCGTGCCGTGAATTGTGACCGCCAGCTTTAGCGGGCCGCCAACCTCTCCCATTTCGCCGGTCTGCGTGAAGGAAGTGGCAGTGATGCCGGACCACACTTCATGCCAGGTCATCTTTTTACCGTTCTGCGGGAAGCCCATGTCGATCGTTAGTTGTTTTCCATCCCAGTTCAGAGAGCTATTGGAGTAGGTGTTGAAATCGCAAGCGGCAGGGCCGGAATTGTTGCAGAGCATCCCGCGGAGACTCTTGTTGGTGTTGTCCCACCAGTGCAGCGCAATAAGAAACATCTCCCCCGCCGGCCCGCGTACATGCTCTTCCTCCATCAGAACGTATCCCCCCGGCCCGGTCCGCCAGTTTTCTTCGCCCGTTCCAGTGCCGCCGTTCGGAGACATGCCGCCGGGCGCAAAGTCATAAGATGTGGTCCAGTTACCGGAGAGCGCTTTTTCGAGATCCTGCAGTTCCGGCGCTGGATCAGCGGAACTCGATGCTCGATGGTCCCCGGAATTCGTCGCGTGAATGCCTCTGTCACTGCGCATCCCCGTAACCCTCGTGGCGTGGATCGTAAACAACCGTTTTCTAGGCCCTCCGGGGTCCCCATACTCGCCAGTCTGAACAAATGAGGTGGGCGTGATGTCTGACCAGACCTCGTGCCATACGGACTTTTTGCCGCTGTTCGACGTTTCCATTTCATCGATGACGAACTGTTTGCCATCCCAGTTCATCGTTATGTCATTCTGCGCGCCCCTGACATCACATGTGTACGGCAGCAAGTTTTGACATTCCATCCCGCGGAAACTTTTATTCGCGGTATTCCACCAGACGATCCCGAGAAGAGAGAGATCACCTTCAGGCATACGCAGGTGCTCCTCTTCCAACAACGTGAATCCTCCTGGCCCCGGTCGCCAGGTTTCTTCTCCGGTGTTGACCAGACCATTGGGCGTCGCAGAGTTAGGCACAAAGCTCACATTGAGGGACCATTCTCCCTCCAGAGCTTTGGTGAGTCCCACAATTTCAGCGGATGGCTGCGGGGCAGAGGTCAGTGACTGTGCGTTTGCGCAGGCGATGGTTATTCCGCAAACACTCAGAAGACAGAGTGACATTGAGGCTATTCTGAAAATGTTCTTCATGGTTGGCTCCCTTGGCCACGACGAAGTTTGGTTCGTAACGATGATCATTGCTCAATTCGCGAGTTCGATCGCCAACACTCCACGTTTCTAGCCGACCATGTTCGCGGCAAAATGCTGCCAGAGTGGCGTGCGACTGCCGAAGTAAACCAAATAGAGAAAAACGACGATGATCGTGGCACCGAATCCGAAAGCTGGGTGCACGCTGCGGTTCCTTATCGAATCGAACAATACGACTGCGGTCACTAGTGAGGTCCAAAAACCTAGGATCATGATGTTGCTTCCAAATCCCGCCCAGATAAATAGTCGGACGATGGGATTCGGAAGCATGCAGAACGTAGCCAGAAGCATCAGGCGCTTGTGGTAGCCAGTGCGGTTCTTCAACCAGACGCCCAATGCAACGAAGGATGCAAACAGAGCCATCTGCGTGAGTTCGAGCGCAAGCACGGTGAGGACGCTGGAAACGGACTCAGAATGCGCCCGCACTTCGCGTCTTGCTGCGACCAGGGTTGCTGTACACCCCATCAGAACGACAAGTACGGCAAAACCCGCTCCGAATGCCCCCAGAATTCTGTGCATAGGGGTCCGATGCGAAGTGATGAGGAAGGTTTGAACCGCAAACAAAACGATCCAGCCAGTCATCACCGCACCGTGAAAATGAAGAAACCTTGTAAGAGCCGGCATCCCGAACAATGAGTGGAGATAGTACGTGCGAGCGAAACCAACGAAAACAAGAACTACGATCGAACCTGCCAACCAGGCAAAAAGATGATGGTCGGCTTCCGGGGATGACGCTAGTCGTCTCGAAGCATATGTTGAATGTGATTCGGTCACAGTTCCTCTCGAACCGTTGATTGGCGTTACTCGCCCTCTATTTCTTCTTGTGGTCAGACACCATGGTTCGTTTTCCCCTGCCGCTCTTGTTCACTTCCAGCATGATCTGTTCTCCTGCTAAATTCCTTCGACGATGTTGATCCATGTGCCGGTATCACATCGGGGGTCGAACGTTGCCGTACTCGAAGCGCGTTGAGCGGTGCTCCTTTACCTTGTTTCCTCTGTTATCCACATCCTCTTCGACGCGCAAAAGCAGGCCGGTACTTTTGGATACCCACATCTTTCCGTCTTCATTGACCTCTTCATATTCGCGGTGCACGGCAAACAGCATGACGGGCTCGCCATCTACCGACTCGTTGCCAAGGAATTGGCAAGTTGACTTGCCATGCTCTTGCTTTTTCCTTCTCCTGCTGAACAACGTCCTGCGAGGTCACGGGAATGCGCATCCATTTTCCGCGCGCTCGAATGTACTTCTGTCCGTTGGCGAATATCGTCTCAGCTTCCGTCGGCTTGCCACCGTTGACATCGGTACTGCTCGTGTAACTGTGGCTGGGAGTTGTTGCGACCTTCGTCAAGGCATCGAAGACCGGTTGGCACGAATCTGCCCCACGCATCGATGCAGTCAGGCAAATTGTCATGAACGGTACACACAGGGCAAGAGCGCACAACCGATTTCGCATCATTCTGATTCTCCTGGATATTTCTTGAGCAAGCGTTTTGGGCCCTTCGCGAAATTCATGTGTACCCCGCTTCAGTGATGTCGTCATCGGCGCGTTTGCGCACTACCTCTGTCCCTGCCATTTCCAGACATCGGAGTACTGGACTCGAGGTTCGTTGTAGCGCTGCAAGTGTTGAATTCTTTGCATGAGCAGCCCTGGGAGGTAAACGGTGGCTACAAACATTCCGGCGGCCGCCAGTAGGACCACTGCCGTGAGGGCTAAGACGGCAGTTGTCTTGCTCCCGCGCAGATTTCCTATTCCGTATCGTTTCGGCCTGTGCGGCCATGCCATCTCAAGCCTGAGCGTCGCAATTAGCGTATGCGTCATCGGACATCCCCAGATGGCATCAGACAATTCAGGTGTGTTAGCCCCTGAACTTTGCGTCACTGCGAAGACACTTTGCTTTACGATCGTTGTCATGGCGACCTCGGCTCTCTACGGTTCGACCTTGTACAGCGTTGCCATTCCGGCATCCATGTGGTCGTCAATATGGCAATGGAACATCCAGACGCCGGGATTGTCGGGAACCATGTCCACGGTCTCCATCTGGGCCTGCATCAGGGGGACGACATCCGTGCGTTTGCCATCATGCAACACAACGTTGCCGTGCCAGTGCGGGGTGTGAACGCTGAATTGTTCGCCGAGCGCAACCAGATACCAGCGAACGCGCTCGCCCTTCTTCATGGTCATCATCGGACCGGTTCCGTAGATGTAGCCGTTGATTGCAAACTTCGCGTTGGCGACGGTAAATCCGGAACCAAGGCCCGAGAAGTTACCCTGGTCGTCCACAGGAGCGAAATCCAGTTTCTTCACTCCCTTCGGGTCGCTGGTAAAGGTCTGAATGTTATGGTCGATGTACCAACTCACGTTTTCATCGAAGAGAAGGTACAAACACACAAACTCGCGATCGACATCTTTCGGTTTTCCGTCTTCAGCGGCCATACCGCGGCGGGTGATAATCATGGCCCCTACCAGTCCGCTCTCGACATCTTTCAATTCGTTGGTGTGTGAGTGATAAAGCCATACGATCGAACTCGGATCGTTCGGCCCGGGCCCTGCACGCTCGGGCACCTGCCAGGTGTAGACATGCGTCTTTCCCGGCGGCACCGCGTCATCTTCCTTGTCTTTTCCCGACGTGCCGTCGTCGTAAGGGGCGCCCTCCGAGTCTTTGTCGTAGAACACACCGTGTGGATGCATGCTGTAGGGACGGCTTGCATTGTTCTTGAACAGGATTCTGATCGTGTCACCCACCTCGGCGCGAAGAATGGGCCCAAGGATGCCGGCGTGCTCCCACTCGGGAGACCGGGCTTTGAGATGACCGAAGGTTTCATCCGTGTACTCGCGGTAAATGGCCTTGCGATATACGGTTCCGATTCGGTGTGGCCCTCGTTCGGTAAAAACCGTCGAGTATCCCTCGAACTTCATGCCCATCATCTTGTTTACTCCGCCAGGAGCGTAGTCCCAGTCCACTTCATCGGCGGCAATGTAGTAGGTGCGAATCTTGCCGGTGGAGGCGACCGGAGCCGTTTGGGCTACGCTTGGTGCCGGACAAATCAGCGCCATGCCGATGAGAAACACGGAGGTTATCCGAGCGACTGCGATGCGGTTTGTCTTTGTCATCTTTGCTCCTGCATTTACACGTTCTAATACTTCGCTTTCTGACTTCTGCTCTGCCTCCTACTTGTCATCAGCCTGACTTTGGCCAGAAGTGCAGTATCCAGGAGGCAACGCTATGCCAAACTTGGGAATGGCCAATCAAACTCTGCGTCTCCTCGTAGAGAATCAGAAACAAGCCTCCCCACAGGGTTGCGGGATGAATTCGTCTTCGAGAGGAGAAGTCATAGACAACAATCAAGAGAACGAAGAAATACGTGACCATCGTGACGCCATGGGGTATTTCGTGAATCCAGTGCACAGGCCAACGAAAGATACCGGCTTCGCCGATAACCAATGTCGCGAGAAGGATGAGGCGCTTGTGTATTTGTGGCGCGTTTCGATGCCGAAGAGAGAAACCGGCCAGGATGGCGAAGACCAGAAGTGAGGCCAAGGAATCGTAATAGAAAACCCACGGACCGTCGAAACCGGGTGGGAAGCGGTTATGTGCCACGGCCGCCGTGACGGTCAACGCGCCGACGACCGGCATGCAGCAAAGAAGGAAAAATCCCGCGATCCCTAGACGGCGATGCCAAGCAACTCGCCCAGCGGACACGAGAGACGCTTGAGTCAACAGTAGAAGCATCCAGCCGAAGAAGAGCGAGGCGTGGATATAGACGAGCAAACTAGGAAACGGAAAATACTCTGCTCGAAATCGCACATATTCCGAACCGAATCCGTAGAACACCGCAGCACAGATCAGCACCGTCACCGAGAAAAAGAAGGACCGCTCCGTGTCAATACCCGTGTTTGGAAACGAGCGTTGTGTTGCGCTGACCGTGCTCAAGTTCATACCCCCTCTAAAGTCTGTTGAAAATTGGCATCGTAGTAGCCGCGTCCCCAACGACGTCATGCTCACTGTGCGCTTGCTTAACTCAACGGAAATTCCTGATTCATCCACTTCTCGAACCTTTCATCTCTAGCCAACATCACCGCCAGTTTGAAAAAGTGAGCCAAGTTTCTCGCCCCTTTACGCCTAAAAATGGGACCGAACATCACAGTCTGACGCCCGCATGCTCCGCGGCGAATTTACCAACGATCGGCAGCCTGAAAAGCTTTTGCTGATAGGCCTGAACCATCAGGAAGATCCAGATTCCAAAGCCGACGACCGCGAAAATCAACATCAGCGGTAAAGCAATTAGTCCAAAGATTCCGGCTGTCAACGGAGTCAGGATGGCCGAAAGAATCATCCAGACAATCCAAAAGGCGACCCATGCGACATTGAAAAAAATCGACTGGAAAGCATGAAAACGAACGAAGGAGTTCGACCTGTACGGATCAAGCACAAGAAACACGATGCCCGTGACGAAGCCGGCGAGGTAGGTGAGCGCTCCCACAACATTCGTATCCATCATTTTTGATCCAGTCGCCCCGGATGGTGACATGACAGCGATAGCAGCCGAACCCTCGACTGTCGTCGTAGAGACGTCTACCTTGATTTCTGTCGGTGACCCACAGGACTGACAGAAGCGAGTGTCAGCTGCTAAAGCTGTCCCGCAAGATTGACAAGAACTCATTTCTCCCTCCGCTGAACTTAAATTTGGTCGGTGGGCTGCAAGGACAGGAATTTGCTCCCGACTGGAGGAATTCGCAAACCAACTGTCGGCAAATTGTGCTTTAACCGCTAATTCTTTGTTTTCTAGAGACTTGCGAAGGTTGGTTAACTCGTTTCTAGCTCATTTCCCGTGCTAAACTCGACGCTTTAAACTCTCGCTTGGCGTATGAAGGCCTCGGCTACAGACAATTCTCCCGCCCCGGAAATAAGCTACAGTTTTGGACTTTACGTGCTTGACCCGGGCAATGGCACACTGACGCGCGATTCGGTGCGGGTGCGCGTGCAAGAACAGCCTTTCCAGCTATTGCTGTTACTTGTGGAACGCGCCGGACAGATTGTTTCGCGGGAAGAGATTCGGAATCGACTCTGGCCGCAAAATACCTTTGTCGAATTCGACAAAAGCTTGGGAGTGGCGGTACTGAAGGTTCGTGAAGCGCTTGGGGATGATGCCGGTAACCCCAGGTTTATTGAAACCATTCCTCGACGTGGCTACCGGTTCATCGCACCTGTTAAGGTCGAGACCGCAAACCTTGGTGATTCCACCGGTCCAACTCCTGCGGCGCCAACTGGCTCTGTATTCCAGCTTAGTCTGTACGCGAAAAAGCACGCGTTCATCATCGCCACTCTCGTATTGCTGTTGGTCGGCATGACGTTTTACGTTCTCCGAGCGAGGCGTGGGGCCCCGCGCTCGACAGCCCAGGCGGGGACCTCAATCCCTCGAATACGCGTGCGTCGTTCAGTCGCAGTGCTCGGCTTCCGCAATTTGCCTGGCCGACCAGAGGACAGTTGGCTCTCCGCCGCTGTCTGCGAAATGTTGAATACAGAACTGGCCGCAGGCGGAGAGCTCCGAATGGTTTCCGGAGAGGATGTGGCACACGCCAAGAGCGAATTGCCACTCAGCGACGAAGATTCGCTTGGCAAATCTACCTTGCAGCGTCTGCGAACCAATCCGGGCGCGGATGTCGTCGTGGTCGGTTCATACACGATGGTTCCGGCTGACCCCCAGCGTAGGATTCGCCTTGATGTTCGTCTTCAAGACACCGCTGGTGGAGAAACGATCGCGGAGGATTCCGTCTCGGGTGACGAGAACGACCTCTTTAACTTGGTCTCGGATTTGGGCGGGAAACTGCGGCGAAGCCTCGGCGTAGCTGCACCGTCCGAAGGAATCGAAATTGCCACAAGGGCAGCTCTTCCGTCCAACGAAAAGGCAGCTCGCCTCTATGCCGAGGGACGCGCAAGATTGTGGGCATTCGACTACTTTGCGGCGCGCGATTTGCTCAACAAAGCAATCGCGGCGGACACCGCCTTTCCACTGGCCCATGCCGCCCTTTCGGACGTGTGGTGGCACATCGGGTATGACGCGAGAGCTCGCGTGGAAGCCCGACGCGCGTTAGAACTCTCGAATCAGCTTTCGCAAGAACAGAAGCTTCTAGTCGAAGGACAATATCAAAGGACCGTCGAAGAATGGCCCAAAGCCGTTGAGACCTATCGCTCTCTGTTCCATCTTTTCCCCGACAATCTGGACTATGGCCTCTTATTCGCCTCAGCGCAAATGCATCTCAGTGCCGCG
Organism: uncultured Acidobacteriota bacterium; assembly: GCA_963729415.1. Classification (GTDB taxonomy): domain Bacteria; phylum Acidobacteriota; class Terriglobia; order Terriglobales; family Acidobacteriaceae; genus Gp1-AA133. Next base: position 95,618 of record CAVSOD010000002.1, read on the forward strand.
GACTCGCTCCAAACGTTAGCGGTTCTGCGCCAACTCCCACCGCCTCTTGGCGACGACGCGCGAATTGATATGACAGAGGCTTCTGCGTGGATCAATAAAGACTTCACCAAAGCTCGTGCCGCAGCGAAGCTAGCGATCGAAAAGGCGACAGCACAAGGATCACCAGTGATTGTCGGTCGAACCTACGGCATTCTCTGCCAGGAACAGCCCTCCATAGACGCATCCACTGAAGCCATCGATATCTGCCGAAATGCCCTCGAAGGCTCAATTGCCGCGAAAGACCCGAACGGCGCAGCCATGATGCGCACCGATCTCGCCGCACTCTACTATCTGCGGGGCAATCTCGTAGAATCTGCGCAAATGCTGCAGCAAGCAGTGAAGGAATTTCGCCAGGTTGGAAACAGAGACGGTGTCGCCACCGCGCTCAGCAATTTTGCTGACGCTCGTCTTTCTCAAGGCGATCTGATGGAAGCCAGGAAGTTGCTGGAAGAGTCCATTCCAGAGTATCAAGCTGTCGATGACAAGGAAGGTGTAGTCCTTAATCTTGACAGCTTGGGAGACATCTGGAGACAGGATGGCGAGCTCGACAAGGCGGAGGCAGCCTACCGGCAGGCCGAAGTGATTGCGCGGAAAATTGAAGACAAGAATGCTACTGCCTATGTGCTCAGCGGGATGGGGGATGTAGCGTTGGATCGAGGTGATCTCCCCTTGGCCCGGAAGCGATACGAAGAGGCTTTTGCGCTTCGGAGTCAAGCCGGGGAGAAGCAGAATACTGCTGAGAGCCGTGTCTCGTTAGCGAAGCTCGCCATCGAGGAAGGTCACGCTCCGGATGCCGAAGCATCGGTGCGTGCGTGCATAGAACAATTTCAGAAGGAGCAACAAGCTGACGATGAACTCACTGCCAGAATTGTGCTCATCGACGCGTTACTCGCTCAGGCCAAACTAAGCGAAGCTCAAAAAGAAATGGAAGCAGCTCAACCGCTTGGAAACAAGAGCCAGAACCGCTTTCTTCGTTTACAGTTCGAGTTGGCGTCGGGCCGAGTTCTCCTGGCGTCCGATCATCCGGACGCGTCACGCCCACTCCTTCAGGGAGTAGCGGGTGACGCACACCGCTATGGATTCGTCGGTATCGAGTTTGCAGACGACCTCGCGCTAGCAGAATTTGCGAACAAAACAAAGAACATTTCCCAGGCCCAAATGGAGTTGCGTGCTTTGCAGAAGTCAGCCACTTCCAAAGGCTTCGGATTGATTGCGCGCAAGGCATCCCAAGAAAACTCAGTTCTGCGGCAGTCTGTCGGCGCGACGTGATCCGTGCAGAGCCAGTTCATCTTTATTTCGCCAGGGCGGTTCAATCTCATGTTGCCGGTTCATACGAAGGCCACTTAATCTCTACTATTCAGAATTCCTGGCCGAAACTCGCGATACGCACACTCCCGCGGTGTCTTAATCCGGCACTCATATCGGCTGCACCGCACTACGGATTACGTTACGGTTCTGCTCCCGCTACCGGGAATTTCCAACGACTTAGAGGTCGTCCGCCTCTTGTAAGTCCTTTAAAGTCGTGTATGGGCCGTTCTTTCACGGCGGTAACACGGGTTCAAATCCCGTCGGGGACGCCAAGATTTTTCAATCGGTTGCGCGGATTTCGCCCGAACTCCGCGGTACAGCGACGGTACAAGTTCCCTTTGGCCTGATCATACTTACCACCTTACTCTGAGCCGCCCGCTTGTGCGGACTCAGGGCTTGGGTGTACGTGTCTAGGGTCATTCTTGACGTGGAATGCCGTAGAAGCTCTTGAACGACTTTCACATCCTCTGTCCCTACCGAAAACGCCATCTCGATAAAAAAGAATGAAGTAACGGAGCCGTGGAGGGCGAATCACTCAGTTTTGGGTCCACGATTCCACGATTGACGTGCCGGGGAGAGGCAGCGCGTCAGCTTCTCGGGCCTCTCGATCAACCGGCGTGCATCGTCAGCAGCTATATTTCCTAAATTAAGGATGGTCAGGGTCTTAGGCGGCCCGTCGTTCGTAGCGGTGGTGTAGCCCACCGACCTGGGATATGGCCACGACGGATCCCATTCCTGGTGGCTGAATGGGCCGGGGCTCGGGCGAGTCCTTCGCCAACGCGAGATGGGTTCTCGATCGGTGATAGTAATCCAAATACGAATCGAGGGTTCGACGAAGCGAGCTCTCCTGGAACACGATCACATGATCGAGGCACTCACGCCGAATGGATCCAATCACTCGCTCCACATAGGCTCGCTGCCAAGGGGAGCGCGGCGTGGACAGTACTTCGCGGATGCCCATATCGCGCACCTGTTCCCGGAATTCATCGCCGAAGATGGCATCGCGGTCGCGGAGCAGGTAGCGCGGGAGTTGGTCGAAGGGAAAGGCCTCCCGCAGTTGCTGTCCGGTCCACTCCGCGGTCGGGTGGGCAGTCACATTACAGTGGACAATGCGGCGCCGGTCATGGGCCAATACCAGAAACACGTAAAGAACCTGAAACGAAGAGTCGGCACGGTGAAGAAGTCGATGGAGACCAACTGCTGGGCGTGATTCTCCAGAAAGGTGCGCCAGGTCTGCGAGGGCGGCTTGCGGCCGCGGACCATGTATTTGCTGACACTGCTCTCCCCGAGGTCGAGGCCGAGCTTGAGCAACTCCCCGTGAATGCGAGGTGCACCCCAACCGGGATTCTCCCGACACATCTTGCGAATCAGATCGCGCACCTCGCGGGAAATGGCCGGTCGCCCCGATTGGCCCCGGCGCACCCTCCAAGTCCAGAACAGGCGAAAGCCAGCACGATGCCAGGCCACGACCGTTTCTGGTTTGACGATGGCCAGTGCCGAGCGCCAGTCGCGCCAGATGCGGGACAGAGCGACCCACAACAGGCGGTCCGCTGGGGTGAGCTTCGGACGTCTTCTCCTGGAGCGCTGCAGCACCCCGATTTGGTGACGCAGAGCCAAGTTCTCCAGCTGCAGGGCAGCGCGCGAACGAAAGATCGAGGACAGAGTGGCAAGGAGTGTCGTGAGCGAAATGAGCATCGGAGGAGAGAATTAGGAAAGAAGTATAATTCCCCTCCGCTCAGACATTTCGAGGTTTTCGAGAGGCACAATAGCTCAGCGTGGTTTTCGTTTACGACCTCAGTGAAAAACTGCCGAAGACCCTCGCACGATGTCATGCCCAAGCTCCTTCTCCGCTCAGTCGCCCACTTGGTGCACTGCGCCGTCCGCAACCACTCGTCCAAGTCGCTTAGTTCCATCGCCTTTTCTATCCTGAGGATGTTTCCGGTAGGCGCTACGGCATTGCCCGGATGGGCAGTTCCCATCGATGTCTCTATCTTTGACTAAACCGGTTCAAGCAGAACGACCTTGGACCCCGTTGCGAGGAAACGCAGAGAGATTACAGAAATCAAGTGCTGCGCGCCCCCGGTTTCGAGAAAATACTTTGGATCTAGGGGGAAAAATGACGACGATTCCACGCCGAGTTTTGGTGGTCAGCGTCAGCGAGGACCGAGACACTGTGACGTCGGCCATGAGTCACTGGGCGATTGATCCCATATACTGCACAAGCGTCAGCGAGGCGCGCGAGCTGCTTCCAAACGTACGCCACTGTGTCATTTTTTGTGAAGAAACCTTGGCCGACGGCACCTATCTCGAACTGTTGCGCGAACTCATCAAGTCGGCAAAACCGCCCCTCGTCGTAATCTCTCTCGCCGCTGATTGCGACGATACCTACAACGAAACCTACAACGAAGCGATCACCCTCGGAGCGTTCGAGGTGATCGCCAGCCCCTGCCGCCGCAGCGACGTGCAATGGATCGCGATCCGTGCGATGCAGGACCAAGTGCGGCCGGTGCGGCGTTCCGCCGGCAGGCGACATTCGAAGCTTCTTGCCGAGAGCCTTGGATCCAATCCCGAGCTGAGTAAGACCACTGCCAGCAAAGGAGCGTCCCAAGGGGGCGTATAGCAAGGGCGCACTTCCTGATCTATCAAGCGTCCGGCTCGTTGGTCCCTTTCGATCATCGAGGCGGGTCCGATTTTTCGCGACCCGCCCCTTGGTGAGCGAGGGTTATTCAGGCGGCTTTGCTTGCGGCAATTTTGTGCGTGATTGACGTATGTACGTCAAACGTCTGAATCTCGGGCTCTGTTTCGAGGAGATGCCGCACCGTGTCGTGGATCCTCTGGTACTGTTCGCGCTGATACTCCTCGGCATCTTCTCGCTTGTTCCAAAAGCTTAGTGCCAAAACCTGATCAGGCTTTCCAGACGAAACAAGTACGATCTCGTCCACGAAGCCGCGCTGCTTTTTTAGGATCGGGACTGCTTTGTCATTGATGGTATCGGCAAGCTCTTGCGATTTCCCTGGTTTGCTGGTCATTTCCACTATGCGTGTAAACATGTCCTTGCTCCTTTCTTAGCTGAAGGTGAAAGGAACCCGCCGCGGGCGCGGCAGCGGATGAAGAAATTTACTCGAGGTTCTACGTTACCGCTACACTCGCTTGGAGTCAATTGTCCAACCCTTGTGCAGCACCGCGCCGGGTAGCGAGAACGCCGGGCAGCTGAGCAGGTTAAGGCAGAGGCCGAGCAGGCGCGCCTGCACACTGAACGACAGGCGCAGCAGACTGGGCAGCGCCTTCTCGATCAGCTGAACCAGTTCTCCAGACCCGAGAAACTGCCCGCCAATCATTGCGAAGAAGCGGATATTCTTCATTCAACCGGACACGAAGCTGATCGCGGTAAATTTTGACCCAAGCACCGGGACGGCCGGTGCGCCGCGTATTCTCTTCCAGACACGCATCGCCGCCGTTAGCATCGAGCGTTGGCAATACGCCGTCACGCCGGACGGGCGTTTCCTTATAAACTCCCTGCCGTCCAATATCGCTTCACCTTTGACCTTGGTTACCGGGTGGGATTCGGCTTTGGACCGACGCTGATTGGCGATGCTTGCAATAAAGGCACACCATTGGCACAAGATAAAGGAGTCGAGGACTGAGGCTGAGCCATCGATCCTCGACGGGAATCAATGGCGCTGAATCAGGCCTAAGCTAGGACTGGAAGCGTATGGGCCAGGATTCGTATTCTTCGAGTTCGCGTAAATTTACTTTCGTATCTCGCCCTATAGTGCTTTCGCTGTCTTCCTCTGATACGATGAGCGCCAGCAAAAGGGCAGACGTTTGTGTCATGTAAAGCCCTCTTCGGCATCATCCGCACTTTCTCCGCGCTAGCCCTTGTAGTGTTCGTGACACTTGAGTTGTTGGCGCAATCAGTGTCCAGCCCAGCCTCGCCCGTCATCCAGGCCAACTCCAATCGCATACCCGGCGGCAAGCTTGAGAACGGAATCCTGACGCTGCACCTCGAACTTCGACAGGGCGACTGGTGTCCTGAAGCCGACACGAGTCCAAGCATGAAACTCTACGCATTCGGCGAAGAAGGCAAAGCGCTTCAAGTACCCGGTCCACTCATTCGGGTCGCTGAAGGTACCGAAATCCACGTGACACTTCACAACCTCCTACCCGCCACAGCGGTAGTGCACGGCTTGCATCAGCACCCGGGAGATGCAAAAGCAGTCGTGGAAGTCCCTCCCCAGGAAACGCGAGAACTGCGATTCACCGCAGGCGCAGCGGGCACATATCAATATTATGCGAGCGCGGGTGGAACCTTGGGCGACTCCGGTCGTCCGATTCGAGAGGACAGTCAGCTTGCAGGGGCGTTCGTCGTCGATCCGCCGGGGAAAGCAGTCCCAGATCGGATTTTTGTGTTAGGAATTTGGAGGAGCGGATCCGACTTCGCCGCAGTCAGAGGGGAAGCCCCACTGCCGCGCATGATTCCGGTCATCAACGGCAAGTCGTGGCCCTATACCGAGCGTCTTACTTATGCAGCAGGCGAAACCTCTGCGTTGGCGCTGGATCAATGCCACCGAACTGCCCTACTTTGGACAAAGTGTTTAATCGCGGAAGGAGGGAGATACGTCTGCCGGATGAAGAGTACGCCACGAAGCTCTGAGGGTTGACGCGAACCAACACATCAGCACCATGTTTCCAAACATGCTCAATCCCAGCGATTGAGCAGTAGCCAGCATCCGCGATAATAAGTTCGTGCGGACCCACAGGCAGGCGGTTCAATGACTCTCCGCTGCCTTCGCCAATCGTAGCCATCACTTCGAAAAAGTCACACACCAAACTCGGCAGTCTGATGCTGTAGAGAATCCTCCATTGGCTCCCCGTCCTGCCTGGCTCTCTGACGATAGTGCCATCCACAATCCGGATCGTCCGACTGATAGTTTCGTCGCGCCGGTACTCGACGTTTTCCCGAAGCAATTCGATACACAACAAACGCAGCCATTCCTCGCTGTTGCGCAAGCGTTTGAGCAAGGCGACATCCGAAATGTCGGTCCACTTCGCCAGCTTAGCGCGTATAACCGTCTCCCGCAGCGAGTAGCCTCGCGCCACATGCAGCATTAGCATACGCAACAGCGATGGAAACCCACGCAGTCGCTCGACCGCACCCGACTGCCACGCCATTTTGTTGCCATCCTGGGGAAACAACGACGCGAGCACTTTCCAGTTTTCTTCGAGGATACGCATTCACCAAGAGTAGGTCCTGGAACACTAAGACTTGTTTCTTAAGTTAGGCGGAATTCCCTCCGATTTGCCCCCCGCAATCGCTAGCAAAGCTTTCAAACAAGCCGACCTCTCCGTAACCAATCCAACGGCGCGGCTGGCACCCTTTGAGGCCAAGCCAGCATTCAATTCAAAACAGAGGAGAATCAGATGGAACAATCCGTCGAGAAGATCATTGAAAGGAGCTTGCCGGAGATCTTCAACGGAAGAGAAGGGGACAGCCGTCGCGTGGCAATCGACTAACCGTGGGACAATGATGGCGTCTTTATCGATCCGGGTGGCGTTCATGAGGGCGGCGAAAAGATTAATGCCATTGTTGAGCTCCTTTTCACGCAGTTTGAAGGCTATGTCTTCTCGGTCTCTCCAGAAGACGACAAATTGAACTGCCGAAAATAACCGGCCAAACTACTCGATTATTAAGGCGCTTACGCTGCAATAAGGTCCAAACAATCTATTTGAGACACTGCCAACTCCTCGGCTTTCATTGACTTGCTAGCCTAAGAGCCGTAACATTCGGCACGGGTGATGGTGCAAACCAGGTTTTGCGCTCACCTTCGTCGGCGGACTCTGAAATAGGGTACAGAACTCGCACCTGGTAGCCTGAGAAGAAATAGCGACGATCCTGTGGTGCTGCGCCTACAAACCGGCGACTCCGCAGGCGTTCGGATTCCGACATGACCAGTTCCGCACCCAGTCCGACTCTGCTCGTTAAATCGAAGCTCCTTGCAGGTCTGGATGATACCGCGCTTCGGCACATCCAGGCCGCGGCCCAAGTCCGCCGCATCCCTCCTAAGAAAAACGTCACCATCGGCGGAGAACGTCCGGATCATCTATTCCTCCTGCAAGCAGGACGGGCCATGTTTTACAATCTGACGGAGTCTGGTTCGGAAGTCCTCCTGTTGTGGAAAGTCCCGGGGGACATCATCGGATTGGTATCGTTGGTAGCAAACCCTCCGGCCTATATGGCGAGCGCGAAAACTGTTTCCGAATGCCAATTCCTGGTGTGGAATCACAGCACCATCCTCCGACTGGCAAAGGCATACCCGCAGCTTACCGAGAACGGTTTACGGCTGGCGCTGCATTACCTCAACGCGTACATCAACCGTCACGCCAGCATCATCACCAAGACTGCGGAATTGAGGCTCGCCGAAGCACTGCTCCACCTTGCCACTGAAGCCGGGGAGGTGAAACCATCGGGAGTGGAAATAGATATCACGAACGAACAGCTCAGTTCCCTTTCCGACATTAGCCCCTTCACCGCCAGTCGGCTCCTCTCCAAGTGGGAACGGGATGGGAAGCTTTCCAAACAGCGAGGCCGGGTCACCCTTCGAGCTCCCGAATCCCTCATGATCGCCTAGGATCGACAAGAGGCGTCAAACTGCTTGTCTGCGAGGAGTCTGAGAATACTCCTCGTTTTCCCCAGCACCGCGACTTGTCGGTCCCTCATTGCTCCGGCGCAACGACAGCTCCTGAGCGCGTGTGTCATTGTCGTCTGGCCTAGTTCCGCCTTGCTTAGTCCCGCCGTGTTCCCCATGGAAAACGCCTGACTCTTGGGCGCGAATCTGAAATCAGGAGACAAACTGCCTAATGAACGATCGATGGATTTTACGAATACCTTTGTTCTGCATTTTCTTGCTGAGCGTTTCTTGTGCGGCCTGGGGTCAGACGCCGACATTCCAGATGTTAATCAACCCCACCGGCTCCGGCACCTGGATAAACTACGCCCTTTCCCATGATGGCAAGGTGATGGCAGCGAATTATGGTGGTTCCATCTACCGTTGGACTCCGGACACTCCGAGGTTTCCCTTCGGCGGATTCAGCTTCCTTGGACCGGGGAACTTTCTAAACTCCGAAATCGGAATTTCGGATGACGGTACAACCATCATCACCGCCCGCACAGGGCCTGACGGCAATGTGAACCCGGCGCTGTGGAAACAAGCGACTGGCTGGAGCGATCTCGGTCATCCCGCCAACGGATGCATCATGGACGGCGAGTGGGGCGGCGGTTATTCCGTTAATGGCGACGGCACGGTGGCTGTGGGACTGGCCTGGTATTGTCCCGGAGCCGAGGGCTTCGTTTGGAATCGCACGAACGGCATGACCGCGCTTTCGCATCCTACTGGTCCCTACGGAACGAGCAGTCGAGCGTCGGCGATCTCCGCCGATGGCCGGACGATCGTAGGCTTCTCCGAGGACCCGCCAACGGGTGTTCGACGCCCGGTTCGCTGGTCCGGCGGGAAAACTTATTTATTTGCAGGAGTTCACACTCCCGGCGAAGCTTCAGGCATTAGCTCAGACGGCTCGCAGATTGTCGGACAGGCGTGGGATTTTACAGCCGCAAGCTCATACGCGTTCCACTACACTGCACGCAGTCTCGTCTCTCTCGGGACAGTCTCTGGAATCGCGTCCGATCAGAGCTACGCGAATGCCGTTGCCGACAACGGCACGACAGTAGGGTGGAGTGGCGATCCATTCGGACTAGGTATCCAGGCGTTCATTTGGAGCCCCAAACTGGGGATGCAATCCCTCTCAAAATACTTGCATCAGCGGGGCGTGCTCCTCCCGTTCGGCATTACTCTCACCTCCGCACTCGACATTTCGGCCGATGGATCGACGATTGTTGGGGTGTGGCAGGACACGAACTACAACCAGGGTGGATGGATGGTTCGGCTCAAGAAATAGCCAGCAAGGAACCTCGAGGCTCCATTACCAGTATCGATTCAGAGCCCGGACTTCTTGCATAAGAACAAACAGAGATTAAAGACCACAAGGAGAAGTGAACGATGAAATCCGCTCTACTTAAATTTGCAACTCTAGCCATGACCGCTGCATTTTCTTTCGGAACGGTGAACTTAGCATCGGCTCAAGCGCAACACCGCGGCGGCCAGGTCACCATTCCCGGATCCAGCACAGAACGCAACGGCGATATAGGACTCCGCGCCCACACAAACATTAAACTATTTACGCCGACAGGCGGTCTGCCCAAGGCGTCCGCTGCTGTCTCATCTGGCCCTCCATTCGCTGGTTATTTCTTCGAGACACCGAGTTCTCTCGCCTGCATCTACAATCTGGTCTCCGAGTCTGCTGGATGCAATCCCAACACTGTCAAAGCGGTTCCTAGCGGCGGCTCCACTGCCATCGCCATCGTCGACGCCTATGACAACCCTGTCGCCGCGAAGGATCTGGCTAAGTTCTCCAAGCAGTTCGGTCTGCCGCCAGCGAGCCTCCAAGTGGTATTCGCCACGGGCCAGCGACCGCTCAACGACCTGGGATGGGAAATCGAGGAGTCGCTCGATGTTCAGTGGGCGCACGCCATGGCTCCCAACGCCAAGCTGTACCTTGTGGAAGCCGCTTCCAACAGTTTCTATGACCTGTTAACCGCGGAGACTGTAGCGGCATCTATCGTGGCGAACGACGGCGGTGGCATCGTCTCCAATAGCTGGGGCGGTAGCGAGTTTGTCGACGAAACTGCGTACGACTCTTTCTTCTCGTACCCAGGCGTGGTCTACGTCGCTTCGGCGGGTGATGGACCGGGTGTTCTCTACCCCAGCGCGTCTCCCTACGTGGTTGCGGTCGGCGGTACCACCCTCAGCCGCAGCGCCAACGACGGCGCCTATATTTTTGAAAGCGCATGGAACTCTACTGGAGGCGGCCTCTCCCAGTACGAACCCATCCCGTCGTACCAGAAAGGCGTCACGAAGGTTGTCGGTACTCAGCGCGGCGTTCCTGATGTCTCCGCCGAGGCCGATCCAAACTCTGGCGTCTGGGTTCTCGACAGCGGCAACGGCGGCTGGTACATCGTCGGCGGCACCAGCGCTTCAGCCCCGATCTGGGCAGGCATCATCAGTGCCGCAGGAAACAACTCGGGATCAAGCGCGGCGGAACTCACAACCATCTACAAGAACCGTGGCAATAAGCAGGTCTTCAACGACATTAAGTCGGGTGTCTGTGGTCCGTGGAATGGCAACCTCACTCAGCCAGGTTACGACCTCTGCACGGGCGTCGGGAGTCCCGTGGGCTATGGTGCCAAGTAACAACCAGTGTGATCGCTTTCCTGGAACACGGCCCCGTCGGCAAAGCGGGGCCGTTTTCATGGCGGCGGCAATCGATGTCCTACAGTGCAGCATCAGGGTGGCCAGAGTGTCAATGTGGTCTCACAGTGCGGGAGGAAAGCGCCGCAGCCTGACGACTCTGTGGGGTTCTGGGAGGAACTGCGCCACCCAAAAAAGAGGAAATTCTAGTGTGAGCAATTTCCCCATGCCGAAGGACTTGTTCCTCACAACTGGACATTAGGGGCCGACCAGCGGGAACTCTGGTTGGATACGGCACTTCTTCAACTAGAGCGAAATGGCGCGCTCTTCCGAGTGCATGGGGAATTGTTGTTAAAACATACTTGATACCGCCGGCATTGTCAGAGACGCTTGTTCTCAACAATTATCACTCACAACCGGGTTCTAAGTGCACAAGTTGAGAACTGGCTGACCAAGGTCATGTCGTTCCCTCATTGACTGTCAATTCTGAAAGGCTCGCTCGCAATCAGTGTCGGGTTCGGAACTCGGTCCACCCCCACCCAGAACGATCCAGTTCGTGAAACGCACTTTCGTATAAGCCGGCATCGAGTTGCACTCGTCCGAGGTAGTAGTGCGACCCATGTGGATTCCTTCAAAGCATTCGAAAAAATCAGGGCTGTCGCACGCTCAACTTGAATCATTGGTCTCACAACGCACAATAGCATTGCAGAACCTTTCCCAGCGGCTCCTCAAGGTGCAGGACGAGGAGAGACGGAGAGTAGCCCGTGACTTGCACGACAGTACTGGTCAAACACTGGCCGCACTGAAAATGGGCATAGCGGTCCTCGAGGAAAGACTAAAACAAAGCCAATGTACGTCCGACGTGTTGTCCGAGATTGCTGCGTTGGCCGATCAGGCGATCCAGGAAATTCGCACCATTCCGCGCCAGACGAGAGTCACCTCCGCTTCCACAATCCGTGCAGTCCCTAACAAAACGTAGCGCGGCTGTTATAATCGGCGCCGTTTTCCGGCCACGAACTCGCGCCAAGAAATCCAATCAACAAGACTTTTGGAGGGAATCTATGAAAAGCGTTTGCAGGCTGGTTCTCGTGCTGCTTCTGTTTATTTCCTTGCCTGCTGTTCAGAATGCGCCAGCTCAAACTGCCGCACGTTCTGATGTTTATCATGTACACTTCGCCAAGGCCGCTCTCGGAAAAGGCGCTGAGGAAGGCGACTACCTCAAGAAGCAAGATCCAAAGGCCTCCATGCCAGGACACTACATCGTCCTTCGGCATCAGAGTGGCGAAGACTGGGACTATGCTGTAATCGAGCATCTCGGAACCAAAGCCACTGTCGATGCCGCTGGGAATCCGCCGCCCGCCACTGCACGCGACCTCAATGCGTGGCACGGCGACACTTTCGTTAACGGTCCAGCCTGGCCTGAGTTCGCCAAAGCCATGGGTCTTGACGACGCCGTCAAAAGCGCTGGATCGGTCTATGTCGTCGCGGTCTTTCGTGCGGCTCCCGCACATCGTGACGAGCTGGAAAAGTCGCTCGCTCAGCCGCCTGGCCGGGGGGAGGGCATTGCAGGAACAGTGCTGATGCAACATCTGGAGGGTGGCCCCTGGCATTTCCTCACCGTCACCCGCTACGCCTCCTGGCAAGACTTTGCCACGAATGAGAGAGCCAGCGTTGCGGATACCTTGAAACCCGACGGCGGCTGGCTCGCGGTCCGCAATCACTCCACCTATCACAACGACACGCTTACCGACCGCATCGCCCCGTAGGCAGCGTGAACGTGGCCTAGCCTCTCGGAGGCCGTTACGAAACGCGGCGCTTGGGGGCCGATAACTTGACGGTGCTTCGATTTTCGGAGCACCGTTTCTATTTTTCTGCGACTACACAGTAATTAGCCCAGCCATGGGTTTAGTTGGCCAGAGCACAGGCCAGTGTGTGTCCGCCGAGCACGTGGACCATTGTTTTCAGGTTGTAGGCGAGCGTCGAAAAGCTGATCTCGATCTGTGCTCCATCGCGTCCGCGCAGCAGGAAGCAAGCGTTTCCCAAGATCAGGTGCTTCAACACCGCGAACGGTCGCTCGACGGTGAAACGACGTAGCCGCATCAGTTGTGCCGTCGCCCTCTCATTCATCCTTTGCAATGCGCCCTCAATGCAGATGGCGCGTAATCCAACGCCGCGACGTGCTGGTGCAACAGTTTTTCATTGCGCAAGCGCCGCACACCTGCGCCTCAGCCGCATACATGACGGAAGGCAAAATCTCGACGATTTTCCCATCCCAGTTGCTCTGCCTGAAGACTTCGGCCAACTCCCAGCACATATCGCGTGTCAGAGTCGCGCCAAAAATGAGTACATCAAACGGCGCAGACTTCAACTGTTCGCGTGCGTGCTCGCTTGATTCGGTGGTTATGACATCGAAGCCGTGGCGTCGCAATAGTTGGGCGCGTGTGTGGTTTAGGTGAGCGTCAACACTCGCTGACAAGACTCGGATCGGCTGTTCCTCGCTCTGCTGCATTGCGTTCATCGAACCCCCACAACAAAAAAGATCAAAAAATATATCACGGGGCGAATTACTGCTCGCATGAGATCGCCGCTGCGCAGCGCGCGAGATGGGCCAAATGGAGGCGTCAGCAGAAGGCCGCCTAAGTTTCCGCAAGTTCCTTTCCCGATGACCGCTGGCACTCCGGTGCCAATGAGGAATGACACATCTAGGCCATTCCTCCCGCGCCAAGAACCGACTAACCTTGAGCCGCTAGCGGCCTCGGGCATTTCTGGGGTTGGCGGACACTGATGCTGACTCTTGAACTGAGGCCAATTGGGGCTGCCAGCTACGAGCAGCGCTCTTGGGGGAGGGTTGCTCGGGCGAGCGTCCCATGACCTTCAGTCTTAGGGCGTTTCGTTTGTGTGACTGCATAAGCCGGACTCGTGCATGTCCACCACCGAAAGAATTGGACTATACTTTGGCGCGTCGTGAGCACCGACGATTCCGAAGGCAGAAAGGATGAGGCTTGGGCAACCCTTTGCGTGGCGGAGGGCTGGGTCTGTCGAGTGTGCGGATCGGTACCCGAGCGCGGTCAGCGATTCACTGACAATCTCTGTGATGACTGTCGCAAGATCGTTCGGAACGAGTAGCGATTTAAGAGGAACCCGCGTGCCTGGTAGGTGAACGCGTTGCCGTGGATTTCAAGTGGTCAATATTCTCCCGTACGTCATAGGATCGCAAATGAACTAGTTCTGCCTGTCGATAGGCCCTGCTGTAGCGCTTGGCTGAAAAGAGCAATCTGCGCTTTACGACCGACGAACGCATCCGGCCTGGCGGGGAAATTGGGCTCGGGAAGCATGCGAGCTCTCCAAATCACAGAAATCACAATCGTCAATTTACTTTTGTGATTTTTGTTACGTGGGTTGTGCAGAGTGGAAGGGATCTGAGGATGGATCTTAAGTACGCGGTGGGAATGTTTGTGATTCAGTTTGGGATCTTAGGAACGAGCGTATGGTTTTCGACGAAGGCGTAATCGGTGAATGGCTTCGCTTGACCGACTCCGAGTCTAACGATGGCCCACGAGACCCAGTCGTTGAGTTTCTCGACAATATTTGCGTCGCCGAGAGTGTCCTCGTTCACGACGATGTAGTGAGTGTATTCCTTGTCATTTGACACGGCACACCTCCTGGATTTGTGGTTTAGTCTGTTCTCGAAGAGAGAGCGGAACCAAGTCGCGCCCCTTTTGTGGTTGTTCAACTTTGGATCAGCAGGTGAATCGGGTTCTTCCCGTTCCGCGCTTAAAGGGAGGCAGTGACCCGATTGAGTGCTCGACAACTGCACGGCAGGCTGGACATTCGACCGGATCGACCTGTATATGTCGCGAGTGTTGGTCCACGGTGAACGCTGGAAGACCATCCCGACGTAACTCGGCCTCTTCCTGTGAGGCATCGTCGGCATCGAGATTGTGACCGGCAGACGCAGTAAGTCTGATTCTGACGAACAAAGAGCATCACCAGTTCAGCGGGTAGTGTGATCCCGGTCACAGACGCCACTTCGATGGTCACCATGCCCACTTCTCTGGATGACAGTTATCATCCTCCCCATCTGACCCAAGAACAGATTAAAATGCTGCTCGCAAAGGAGAAGCCGATGGAAAAGGCTCCGATATGACCTGCCCCCTGGTTTCGTTCACGTCAGAATACGACAAACTTTTTCTGATCCATCTCCGGTTTGAGCGGGGATGGGGGTCTGGGGCAAGGGGCCGGCGTTTGAGGCCTCTTGCCCCAGTTCAGCTCTGTAGAAGCTCGCGGCCTGAGCAGCAAACTCCTTCGGTGTTCGGTATCCCAGGCTGCTGTGCGGACGCTCCTCGTTGTAGTCTTTCCGCCACGCCGCGATCTTTCTCCGTGCGTCGAATAAGTTCTGGAACCAACTTACTGCCAGACACTCTTCCCGCAGCCGTCCGTGAAAGCTTTCCACGTGCGCGTTCTGCGTCGGCTTGCCCGGCTGTATGTGCACTAACTCGATCTGCCGCTCTACGCACCACGCCAGAAAATGGCGACTCGTCAGCTCCGGCCCGTTGTCGCAGCGAATCGCCAGCGGTTGACCGCGCTCCGCCACGATCGCATCCAACACTCGCGTTACTCTCCGGCTGGCAAAGCTGGTGTCCACTTCCAACGCCAAACATTCCCGCGTGAAGGCATCCACCACGCTCAGCACCCGGATCGCCCGCCCGCACTCTACCGCATCGTGCAGGAAATCCAACGCCCACTCCTGGTTCGCCGAAGTCCTCGCCAGCAGCGGCTTTCCTTCGCGCACGCAGTGTTTCCGCTTCTTCCGCCGGATCATCAGTCCGGCCAGCTCGATACACGCGATGCACTCGCTTGTGGTTCACATGCTCTCCCGAGCGGCCCAGCAACACATGCAGCCGCCGATACCCGAAGCGTGGCTTCTCCCGCGCCAGTTCCACCAGCCGCGTTCTCAGCGGCTCATCGCAACGCCGGCTCTGGTAGCGATAGCTTGACACCGCCATCGTCATCAGCTCGCACGCACGCCGCTGGCTGAAGGCGTACTCCCCGCGCACCTGCTCGACAGCCGCCTTCAGGGCTACGAGCTCCAGCCGTTTTTTCGGATCACCGACTGCAGTGCTTCCTTGTCCAGACTCAGATCCGCCACCAGCTTTCGCAGTTTCGTGTTCTCGTCACGCAACTGCTTCGCTTCCTGCGCCTGGCTCACATCCATGCCGCCGTACTTCGCCTTCCAGGCGTAGATCGTGTGCTTCGACACCCCCACTTCACGCGCCACATCCTCCGCTTTGCGACCTGCCTCTAGCTGTTTCAGCGCCCCGATCATCTGCGCCTCCGTGTGCCTGCTCCTCGACATACCCTCTTCCCCTTTCTTTCGCACAAATCATACTCAGCTTTGTGCGGAAACAGGGGAGCAGGTCAGATACGCACCGCTTGTGCGCTGCTTCTTGCACTCACATTTCCCGCGAACGCCACGGATCAACCGGGAATTCGGGCCGCTCTGCAACCCCCAGAACAGCGTAAGCCGGCACCAAGAATTGCGCTCAAGGATTCTTCCGGCAAGACAGTCGATCTAAACGACTATCGCGGTACCGTGGTGCTGCTTGACTTCTGGGCTACATGGTGTCATGGATGTAAGGAAGAGATTCCGTGGTTTTCGGAGTTTCACCGCAAATACTCCACAAAGGGACTCACCATAGTTGGTGTCTCCATGGACACTGATGGCTGGAAGGTGGTCAGGCCATTTGTTAAAGCGGCGAACATTCCGTATGCAATCGTAATGGGAGACGACCAAACCGGAAAAAACTATGGTATCGAAGAGATGCCGGACACTTTTCTTATCGACCGAGACGGGCGAATAGCTGCCGCATATCATGGCCTCGTGGACCGGCAGGATATTGAAGCGAACATAAAAGCAATGGTGTCTCAACGATAGCAGGCCGATTGCTGCTGAAACATCCCCTTTCACCAACTACGCCCCGAGCCGTGGTGACCTGCCCTCGAAAAACTCAACCAACTAGAATTGGGGACCTCGCGAGCATGCAGATGCCTTGCAGGGATTCAATACCAACATCTCGCGTTACGTGGACGATGGTCTCACCGTGGTCATGTTGACCAATCTCGATGGCGCAAACCCGGAAGACATCACGCATCACGTGGCGGGCCTGCTGATTCCGGTGCTCATGCCAGGCAGAGAAAGGGACGAAATGGGGGAGGCCGCAATGAAGAGAACTCGCAAGATCACCCGGGCGTTCATGTTGTGCGCGCTGATGGCCGCCGTCATTCCTGCGACCCTTCTTCCCGCGCACGGCCAGTCTTACAAATACTTTCGCCTGGGAAACGCGGCAGACGCGCAAACGAAGCCGATGCCCGGCTACGCCCTGATGGGGGGCGGATCGGACCTCGATGTGGCTTTCAAGTGGCTCTGCGATCGGGCGGCCGGCGGCGACTTCCTGGTGCTACGCGCGCACGGCGACGACGATTACAACCCCTACATCAACGGACTGTGCAAGGCGAACTCGGTTTCCACGCTGATTCTTCCCGACCGGGCGGCCGCGCAGGATCCGAGGGTCGCGGAGATCATTCGCCAAGCGGAGGCGATCTTCATCGCCGGCGGCGATCAGGCCAACTACCTCAACTTCTGGGCCGGCACGCCGGTACAAAAAGAGATGAACGACGCTCTCGCACGCGGTGTGCCGCTGGGCGGGACTAGCGCCGGTTTGGCGGTCATGGGTGAGTTCGTCTATTCAGCGCAAGGAGACGCGCCCGACGATCCCGATCTGACGTCGGCGCTGGCGACGTCTAATCCATTTCATCCGCGCGCGACGATGCGGCGCGCATTTCTCAAAATCCCCATTCTGAAGAACACGCTCACCGACACCCACTTCAAGAAACGCGACCGTATGGGACGGACATTAACGTTTCTCTCTCGCATCGTGCAGGATGGCTGGTCGGCGCACCCCAGAGAAATTGCGGTCGATGAAAAAACGGCAGTCCTGCTTGAGCCGGACGGCAAAGCCACGGTGGTCGGTAAGAACACGGTGTACTTCATGCAGGTGAACGAGGCTCCTGCCGTTTGCCGCGCCAACGAGCCCTTAACCTTCGGAAACATCTCTGTTTATCGGCTAGGGCCAGGCGGCCAATTCGATGTGGCGAAGTGGCAGGGAACCGAAGGCCTGTCTTACACCTTGTCGGTGAACAAAGGCACCGTCCACTCGACAGCTGCTGGAGGAGCGATCTACTAGGCTCGCTCGGAGAGTTCGAATCTATCCGCTGGCGAAAATAAATTGACTCCCTCCCGCAACTCTGCCAAGACTCTGTGAAATTTCAGGATGCAGCAGGAACGCGTGCAGCATCCTGTCGTCGACGCCGCGACGTGGTGCCAAGCTGCGATTCAGAGCCCGCAGAAAACAGGCGATGTGCATTGAGGTCGACGCTCGATCTCGCCTCCCAATACTTCTGTCGGTAGCAAGTTAAAATGTCCGGTTTTTGTAGCAAGTGAAATGTCCGGTTTCAAAGTTGTGCCCTCGCCGTTTGGGTTGGGTTGATTTTGGGGATGGGGTTGCAGGGGAAGGGGGCAGTTCCCCTTCCCCTGCTCGTCTCTGTAGAAGCTTGGCCTGACAAGGGTGCTCCTGCGCCGTCATAGCGACCCAGGCAATGCGGTCCGTGGGTGAGACTCAAGGTTCCATTCAAGTGTTGGTGGACCACCACCTGGCAACCGGCCAACGTCGCCCGCCAGCGCACCCGCTGGATCTGCAAGCTCAGATTCTGAAAGCTCACCGTGTTGTCGCGGTTCACGCTGCGTTCGAACTGCAGCGAGAAAATCCGTTCCAAGTCACGACTCCGGCAGGGCACAAAAGCATGGCCCCGCTGCCTGGGCGCGACCTGAAAACGGCGATTGAACTCGGCGATGTATTCTTCCCGCAGAAACCGGTTCGCCGCCTCCAGCGTCTCGAGCTGGCGCAGCCGCAACTCCTGCGGCAAGCGGCCCTGCCAGGTCGAGAAGTTGCGCTCGCTGCGCCCACGCGCTTCCGGCGAGTAGGCCGGGATCATCTGCACTCCCAACTCGTGCAACGCCCGCCCCACTTGCGTGCGGCGATGGTAGTCCACCTTGCCGCCCACCTTCGGCGTCAGCCAGAAATGGCTTCCCCGATCGCTGTACAGCGCGCAGAACACGCCTTTGCGCTCGATCACTTCCCGCAGTCCGGCCATCACCGTCGCCGTCGATTCCTCCTCCACCAGTTGGGCGTAGTAGATCTCGCCGGTCGCATCGTCCAGAATCACGATCAGGTCGTACCAGCGTTCGTCCTGAAACCACTGGTGGCGGCTGCCGTCGATATGCAACAGCATCCCCGGCAACGGCCGCCGCTCGCGCCGCTTGCGATGCGCTCCACGCTTGCGTCCGCGCCCCACCAGGCCCGCTCCCTGCAACGCCTGCTTCACCCAGGTGTAACTCAGTTCGATCCCGTGCTCGGCCTGCAGCTTCTCATGAAAGTGCTGCACGTTCAGATCGAAATACTTTTCCCGGTACAACGCCAACACTTTCTCCACCGTCGCCACCGGCACCCGCCGCCGCGAGGGCTGGCCCCGCCGCCGGTCCAGCAACCCGTTGTAGCCCTCTTCCACGTAGCGCTCCCGCCACCGCCGCATGTGCCGGTCGCTGATCCCCAGAATCTCCGCCGCCTGCCACCACGTGATCTTCTTCGCCATCGCTTGCAACATCACGTCCTGTACTTTCATCGCCCGCTCCATCGCGGCCCTCGGATAAGCTTCCATGCTCCGCATGGTCTCCCATCCTCACCGCCCGCAAAAGCGGACATATCATGTGCTATCTCATCCGGACATATCATGTGCTACCGACATCGCCTCCCAATACTTCTTGACTCGCCAGTTACCTTCTGACAAACTCTGCGGATCAGTTCCCAGGACACTAAAGACGGACATGCCTGGTATCGTGATTGGCACCCTTGCTCCACACTGTTGTTCTCTTCTGGTGGACATAGGGAAACTCGCCGCTGGTTTGTGATTCCCCTCAGAATCTCTCCAATTGCGCCTTTCTTTTTTGCTTCGCAAGACCGGCGCACCTCCAATTGGCAGCAGCACACTCAATGAACGATAGGAGGAAACATGAGTTCCAAAAACATTCTCTTCTTTGTCGTGGTACTCGCCATTGCGTGTGGGGCCGCGTGGGCGCAGACAGCTCAGGGTCGCATCTCGGGAAGAGTTACTGACTCGACTGGGGCAGTCGTGGTGGGTGCGAGCATCACCATCGAAAACACCAATAAAGGAGTGAAGCGCAAAGTTCAGAGCAACGGCGCGGGTGACTACGTGGCGCCCAATCTCGATCCCGGAACATATTCGCTGATCGTCGAAGCGCGAAATTTCAAACGCGTCGTGCAAAGCGGCGTTCAGCTTGAGGTGGCGAAGGATCTGAAGATTGATTTTCAACTGTCGCCGGGGGCGACTACGGAAACCGTCGAGGTACTCGGCGAAGCGCCACTGGTGGACGCGACGAACAGCACCTTGGAAGGCGTGCTGTCGAACAAAGCGGTCAACGAATTGCCGGTCCAGGGAAGAGACTTCCAAAACCTGTTGGCGCTTCATCCCGGTGTGCAACGCACGGCGGGCGGCGGGTTCCATTCGGTGACTTCCAACGGCCTTCGTCCCGACGATAACAACTTCGTGGTCGACGGCGCCAACGATAACGACGCATACTGGGGCACAACCGTTCTCAATGAGGAAGGCATTTCAGGCACCCCAGCCAGCAATCTTCCTCTGGATGCCATTCAGGAATTTAATACGGAAGAGCAGCCACAGGCGGACTACGGCCAGAAGCCCGGCGTACTGGTAAACATCGGCATTAAATCAGGCACGGACCAGATCCACGGTACTGCATACTACTTCCACCGCAATGCCGCGTTCGATGCTCGGAACTACTTCGACCATGCTATCGACCCGGTGACTGGAAAGGTCAGCAAGCCAGCTTCGCTCATACTGCACCAATTCGGGGCGTCGGTTGGCGGTCCAATTATCAAGGGTAAGTGGTTCTATTTCGCGAACTATGAGGGGGTACGATCGAAAGTCGGCAACCCGTATGACGCTTTTGTTCCGGTTAGCACATCCGTGGGAGATCCATCTTTGAGCATTCCTGATGCGATGGCCGACGTGGGTTGCAGTCAGGTTCCATCCCCCTGCAGCCCGCTCAGCCTCAACCTGCTGCAATACATTCCGAACAATCCCGGTTACACGGCCAATCCTTCCGACCCGACGGCGATCAATTTCAACTTCAATAACCAGGATCGTGCCGACAACCTGGTATTCAAGAGCGATTACCACTTCAACGAACACCACTCGGTGTCCGGGCGGTACCTGTATACAAATTCATCGCAGACAGAGGAAGACGGCGTCGCGCTGCAGCCGCAATGGCTCTCGCAAACCTCGCCCGTTGTCCAGGTGTTGGGCGGGGATTGGACGTGGACCCCAAACTCACGTTGGGTGAATACGGCTCGATTCAGCTGGAACAGTTTCTCGGAGAAAATTGCGCCTCTTGATGGGAATGTGAATCCGACCAAGTACGGCCTCAACACGGGGATTACCGACCCGAGGGTTTTTGGATTTCCGACGATTAACCCCGACCAGAACACATTTGACTACCTGGGTGGCGTGACCAACTGGCCATCGTGGACTTCACCCAGCCATACGGAGAACTATTCGGATACCGCGTCCTACACCCTGGGAAAACATGCGATCAGGTTCGGTGGCGTGTTCAGCAACGGCGGTGTTCAGTACTTCCGCGCAAACTCGGGGCGCGGCGCGGTCTATTTCAACTCCTTGGACGATTTTCTCCTGGGGAATGTAGGCAACTGGTCGCTCCTCTATGGTGATGCGGCGCGTGATTTTCACATGCGCTCCTGGGGTATCTTCGCGCAGGACGACTATCGGCTGACCCCACGACTCACGGTAAATCTGGGACTTCGCTACGACGTGACCTATCCCATCCACGACTCCAAGAACCGATTGGCGAATTTCGATCCGGCTCGAGGCTTTCTCCAGGTCGGGTATGGCATCAGCCAACCCTACAAAACGAATTACAACAACCTTTCGCCCCGAATCGGATTTGCCTTCGATGTATTCGGAACGGGCAAAACCGTTCTTCGCGCCGGCCTCGGTATGATTTATATCGAACCAGCCATCCGTACCTTTGTCTTTTCCAGTGGCGGGCTTCACTTGAACCCGACCGCTTTGATCCAACCGGGTGCGAACGGCACAATCACTACCTTCCTTCAGGCTGGCGCAGACCCGAGCCTGGTCAACTGGTCTGTCGCGGGACCCATCTTCCCGCTCACGAATTCAAGTGCGAATGTCTGCGCTGCGGGCTCTCCGTGTGACTTTTTTGGTGTTGATAGAAATTTGAAGACACCCTACGTGCTGAATTGGAATTTCAACCTCCAGCACGTGCTAGCACCGAATACGGTCCTCCAAATCGGATACGTTGCCAACCGGGGAGTCCAGTTATATAGCGATGTTGATCTCAATCAAGCCGACCAGTCGTTGGCGTTTCAATTGGTGGAAGCTCAGGGCGGGCTTGAGAACGTCTGGCCCAACGAGGGTCCGATCATTCAACAGGCTCGTCCCTACGTAACAAACTGCACAACGGGCAAAGGACCGTGCTTGCCATACTTCCGATTCTTGAACTACCTCGGCAATAAGTCCACTTCCAGCTATCAAAGCCTGCAGACCACGTTGACTCACCGCTACTCGAACGGTCTGTACCTTCTGGCGGGGTACACATGGGCCCATGCCATCGACATTGCGGGCAACACCAACAACCTAGGTTTTGCGCCCCAGAATAGCCTCGATTACAAAGCGGAGAAGGGTAATGGCGACTACGACATTCGTCATCGGTTCACTTTCAGTGGAACCTATGACTTGCCTTCCCGCAAATCCTGGGGGCACGTGCTCGAAGGTTGGCAGATAACGAGCATCTTTCAGGTTGAGACGGGGCAACCCGTGTTGAATTACGACAATGTGAATGACATTACCCAGACCTACGAGGGACCCGGTAACGCCAACAATGACCGCTGGAACATTTTCGGCGATCCTTCAAGACTTCAGGTCTCTGCCAACGGGATCCCTCGTTTCGATCCCAGCTCTACGATCTGCCAATCCGTGGCAACAACCCCTGAACTGCAAAGAGGACTCAATTGGGCGGGTTATTGCTTTGCCCAAAATGGCGTAATTATCTACCCCAACGCCTTCGGCACCTTCGGCAATATGGGGCGAAACATTCTCCGCGGCCCACACTTTGTGAACTGGGATTTCTCCACTAGCAAAGTATGGAAACTAAACGAAAGGCTCAGCCTCCAGTTGCGCGGAGAGTTTTTTAACATTCTGAATCACGCCAACTTCGCATCTCCGTCAGGCAACCTTGTTTCCCGGCACATGGGACAGCTCAGAACCACACCGGACGTTGCCGCGTCGAATCCAGTCGTCGGGTCCGGTGGGTCGCGGCACATCCAGATCGGCGCGAAGGTGATCTGGTAAGCCTCGCGCGGCAGGTGTCAAGGGGGCTTGTGCGGTGAGCGGTTAGACGACTTTCACCAGCAGGCAGGTCATGTCGTCGTGCTGCGGCGTGTTGCCGTCGAAGACTGTCGATGCTGGTCATGATGCGCTGCATTACCTGGGCCGTTGGGGCCTGCCCCGATGCCGCTGCTGCCTGTAACAAGCGCGTCTCCCCCAAACTCTTCCCCGGAAGTGTTCACGGCCTCGACGACGCCGTCCATAAAGATCACCAGCCAGCCGCCTGGATTCAGCGCCGAGATTCATTCGCTCCGGCGCAGACTCTGTCCCTACCGAAAACGCCATCTCGATAAAAAAGAATGAAGTAACGGAGCCGTGGAGGGCGAATCACTCAGTTTTGGGTCCACGATTCCACGATTGACGTGCCGGGGAGAGGCAGCGCGTCAGCTTCTCGGGCCTCTCGATCAACCGGCGTGCATCGTCAGCAGCTATATTTCCTAAATTAAGGATGGTCAGGGTCTTAGGCGGCCCGTCGTTCGTAGCGGTGGTGTAGCCCACCGACCTGGGATATGGCCACGACGGATCCCATTCCTGGTGGCTGAATGGGCCGGGGCTCGGGCGAGTCCTTCGCCAACGCGAGATGGGTGTAGTTCATCAACACCTTCCGCGCACAGAAAAGGCTGTTAACCCTTGCCCCTGGGTGTGCTCCGCAAAAAGTCGATGCGACCTCACGCAGCAATTTCTTCGAGCCAATATTTATGGTGCAACCCGCCGAGATCATCTCGCGCTCGTATCCGGCAATGGGCTGGCAACTCATGCCGATGGATGCTTGGACGCGGCCGCAGCCTGCTATCGGAATCCGGAACGCCTGGCCCCAAGCTCGCATGAGGTCGTCCCTGATTGTAGTGGGCAACCCACTCCCTCATGATCGTTCGAACATGCTTCTCGCTCAGCGGGATCACGTAATCCAGGCATTCACGGCGGATCGTTCCCACTAGCCGTTGTCGTCAGGAAACTAAGGCTGTCTCCGGAGGATTATGAAGGCTCCCTCACACTAAAGGAGTGGGTGCGAAAGAATAAAGACCAGAAATACATTCCCGACGATCTCCTCAAGCTCTGGGGTTTCGAAGTGAAAGGGGACGTGTAAACTTCCTAAGTACATTTGGCGCACAAGACGGGATTGTGGAACGACTCCCCGCGCTGCCTACTGAACCTGGTTTTCAGTTTTCCGATTGAACACGCAATATCGCTTCCGAGTATTCGGATGCCAGTTTTTTGAGAAAGTCATCTTCTCACTTCTCGCCTCGGCCATTGCAGCCAGTTTGGCCCACAAGAAACAACTAAGTACATGGTGCCTGGCTCCGGGAAAAAGGTCTGTGTCCGGATAGGGCAAAAGATTTCAGGACGGCAAAGACATGAAGGCAAGCGGCAAGTATAGGCTTTGACGGCCGCATTTCAGTCCGGGTACATGACCAGTCGCATCCTGATACCATGGGGACAGTCCTTCCGCCTGGAAGGAGTACACATGGGCTGTAACACACCTCAACTGCCGCCAGAACCGGAGAGACCAGGGCAGCGCAAGGTCTTCTGCGTGAAGTTCCAGAGGGAAATGCCAGGACTGGACGAGCCGCCGTTCGACTCGGAACTAGGCCGGCGGATTTATGAAAGTGTCTCTGAGGAAGCCTGGAAGATGTGGGGCGAGCATTGCAAGATGATCTTGAACGAGTACCGGCTGAATCCCGCCAACCGGCAGGACCAGGAGATCCTGGTCAAGCATCTGGAAGATTTCTTCTTCGGCGAGGGCGCCATGCTTCCACCGGGATACGTCCCCCCGCGCAGCAAGACATAATTTCAGGTTTCTATGCCCGATCTGAAGGTGCTGTTGATCTCGACCTACGAACTGGGCCGGCAACCGTTTGGACTGGCTTCGCCCACGGCGTGGCTACGCGCTGACGGCTTCCAAACTACTTCGCTGGACCTCTCGCGACAGTCGCTGGACGAAGAGGCGGTACGCACCGCCAGGCTGATCGCCTTTTATCTGCCGATGCACACCGCCACGCGGATCGCAGTGCGCGCGCTGGAGAGGGTCCGGAAAATCAACTCCTCCGCCCATCTTTGCGGATTTGGACTGTACGCCCCGGTCAATTCCGGCCTGCTGCGTCGGTTGGGCGTCGGTACGATTCTGGGGGGAGAGTTTGAGCAGGGGCTGTTGAGCCTGGCCCGCCGCCTGGAGGCTCGAGCGCACGACCTTGGGCTGCCGCAGGTTGAGCCCGAGATCTCGCTCGCCCGTCAGAATTTCCTGGTGCCCTATCGCGACGACTTGCCTCCGCTGGAAAAGTACGCGCATCTCACCCTGCCCGACGACAGCACCCGCGTCGTGGGCTACACCGAGGCCAGCCGGGGCTGCAAGCATCTGTGTCGTCACTGTCCCGTCGTGCCGGTGTACAAGGGCACGTTTCGCATCGTTCAGCGCGAAGTGGTGCTGGAAGATATCCGCCGCCAGGTCGCGGCCGGCGCGCAACACATCACCTTCGGCGATCCCGACTTTTTCAACGGGGTCGGTCACGCGATGCAGATCGTGGAAGCGCTCCACCGCGAGCATCCCGTGCTCTCTTACGACGTTACCATTAAGGTGGAGCACCTGCTGAAGCACGCCGGGCGCCTCCCGGCGCTGCGTGAGACGGGATGCGCGTTCGTGACCACGGCGGTGGAGTCGGTGGATGACGACGCGCTGCGCATCCTAGACAAGGGTCACACGCGCGCCGACTTTATCCGTCTCGCCGGGCTGATGCGTGGGCTCGGACTTTTCCTGGTGCCCACCTTCGTGCCTTTCACGCCCTGGACTACGCTGGAGGGCTACGAAGACCTGCTGGCCACACTGATACGGCTGGGGCTGGTGGAACACGTCCCGCCGGTGCAGCTCACCATCCGCCTGCAGATTCCCGCCGGGTCGCGCCTGCTGGAAGTTCTACCACTGCACAACGCGTCCATCGGTCCCTTCCAGCAGGAGGCGCTGAGCTATCCGTGGGCAAACTCGGACCGCAAGGTTGACCGGCTCCAGTGCGATCTCGAAGCCATGGTACAGCGCGAGGCCAAGGCCAGCGCGTCGCGCACTACGATCTTCGGAGAAGCCTGGAAGCTGCTGCAGCGCGCGATGAACGAAGACGGGGACGAAGCCCTGGTGCCCCTTCCCCTCGTCCCACCCGGACCGGCGCGGGTCACCATCCCCTTCATGACCGAACCCTGGTACTGTTGATCCGAACCCACCAGCGGGCAGTTGGCCTGCTTCTAGTCTCCGGGAGAACACACCGGATGGCCAGCACCAGGAGATGATCGTGCGGCAGATGGAGCAGTTCTTCTTTGGTGAGGGCGCTGCGCTTCCGCCCAACACGGGAGCAAGAGTTAACCTAAGCGCGGCCAGGTAAATGATTAGGGTTAAAGTCCCTAGGTCCTCAGGATCAATGCAGAGCTGCAAGCCCTGTTCCGCCCACAAAAATGAGACCTCCATGCGCCCTACACCAGTGGAAGGCTGGAAGAGATTACGAAGCGCAGCTTGCGGTGAGCTTCCCGTAGCGCAGCTTCGACGTATTGTGGCGAGTCGCCACGCGCGAATATAAACCCCAGATAAGTTGATCCTTCCGGCAGTGGCACCAGTTTCTGTCGCAGCTTGGCGGTGATCTCGATCGCTTCGATTCCCGGCACTTGCGCGGCTTGCTCCAACTGCTCGACTCCTTTGTAGATCCCTTCCTGCGGGATGGGCATCATCATTACGCCGGAGCTAGCCTCCTCGCGTCCTAAGTGCGTGACTGGCTCATCGAGCGCGTGCCGAATAATCAATTCCTCCAGTGAGATTCCGTTCCCGAAGCGCAGACTTCGTGCACAGAGCCCACCTATCGGACGCGCCGCGATCTCCAGGATCCAGTTGCAATTGCCTTTCACCCGCAACTCGGCATGGAGCGGGCCATGAAACAGGCCAAGCGCATCGACCGCCCGTTGCAGCGTCCGAGCGACTTCGGCCTGTATGGAAGGTTCCAGTCGCGACGGAGTGACGTAGATGGTCTCTTCGAAAAATGGCCCGATCAGCGGGTCCGGCTTATCGAAAATCGACAACACGTTCAACTTGCCTCGGTCGACAAGGCCTTCGACCGCGATCTCCAGCCCGTCGATGTAGTTCTCCACCTGGATGAACTCGCTCGTCTCTTCACGCAAAACACCGACCTCCGGGCTGCGCAAAAGCTTTCGAATACGCTCGAACGCCTGCACAAATTCCTCGGGGGTATCGGCGCGAATCACACCACGGCTGCCGGAGAGCGCCAATGGTTTGAGCACGCAGGGAAAGGTGATTTCCGCAGAAGCAACAACCGGGCGCGGATTCGAGTGCAAGGGAAATCTCTTGAAGCTCGGAACATTCAGCCCGGCATCCCGCAACCGCTCGCGCGAGCGGTATTTGTCGCGGCAGATGTCGGTCGCTTCGGGAGGATGTCCCCGCAAGCCGAGTTTGTGGCAGGCGCGAGCGCCGGTTGACGTGGGCCGATCGCCGATGGAGACGATCGCGTCGAGAGGATTGGACGCTGCGAAATCGCAGATCTTCTGCGCCGAGCCTTCTGGATCTTCAAAGCGCAGCGGAAGAGCACCATCCCGCCACGGGTCATCGAGCACGTGGCAGCGGTCCGTTCCGAAGGTGATGGACAGCCCCAACTTCTGTGCGACCTCGATAAAGGCGCCCGTCTGGTATCCCGTGGTCGTGCACAACACGAGAAGTCTTTTTGGTTGGGAGGTGCCGATCATGGGCCCAATCACTGCAATCACTTTAGCAGCCGGGCCCGACCACTCGCCAGATGCTGAGAAGTAGTTTCTCAAGAGGTGCTTTAATTCACTTTCCCTTTGTCGTATTCGGGCAAGTCCTCTGAGACAGCAAGAATGCACGATTGGCCGTCGAACTGGATCCTGTCAGCAGAGTACGCCGTGAGCTTGATTTCGCCGGACTTGGTGCGAAGGTGCGTGATCACGTTGCGAATCGGGCCCCCGCGACTGAGCTGCTGAATCATGAGCACACGATCGGCTGGATCTTCCCACATCTTGAGTTCATGAACCGTTCGGCCAAGTACTTCCTTTCGCGAGTAGCCATACCGGAGCTCAAAAGCGGTGTTCACGTCGAGAAACCGCCCCTCCTGGTGCAGCAACTGCTGCCCCTTCTAGGTGACGGCTCGAACATCATCGTGATCTCTTCGATCGGGGCCCACGCCGTAGTTGGCAAGCCCGGCGTGGACCACCCTTCGCTGCTTGCCTACGCCTCGACCAAAGGAGCATTAGAGACTTTGGTCAAGAACTGGGCTGGCATTCTTGGGCCGCAAGGTATTCGCGTCAATGCGGTCGCACCCGGTGTGATCGATACGGATATGTCGAATTTTACGAAGACTGAAGCGGGCCGCGAGGCCGCTCTTGGGATGCAAGCACTAAAGCGAATCGGCAAGCCGGAGGACGTCGCGGACGTCGTCGCTTTCCTGGCGTCAGACGCAGCCCGCTGGATCACGGGGGCCAGCATCCCCGTCGATGGCGGGTCGAAGCTTTAAGGACCTAACGCCTTGCTGGCGTCAGCAATCGCTCGGATGAATGACGAGGGTCGGCAGATGGCAAAAACAAAAATGGCAAGTGATACGATCGAGTCCAAAAATAAAGCGCTCGTTCTAGAAGCCTTCGACACACTGTTCAACAAGCGTGACTACGCGGCGGCAGAGCGCTTCTGGTCACCGAACTACATTCAACACAGCGCCCACATATCACCAGGTCGGGAAGGACTGTTCGCTCTGGTTCGCTCATTGCCAGAAACGATGCGCTATGAGAACCAGCTCATCGTTGCAGAAGGTGATTACGTCATAGCGCATGGCCGCTTCAGTGGGATGGGAAGGCCCGCCGCCTGGATCGCAGCCGACGTTATCCGGTTCGAAGACGGTGTTCTTAAAGAGCATTGGGACGTTCTGCAGGACGAGGCAACCAAGGCCGAATCTGTCAGCGGCCTTCCCATGTTTGGCGACACGTTCCCAGGTGACAGCCGAAAACAACCCGATCGTTCTGAGGGCGTTCGACACCCTTTTTAACAGATCAAGGAGGCACTAGCTGTGATTTCACCCGCTGCTTTGAACGCCGTGTATGTAATTTTGGGAGCGAGCGGGAACACCGGTTCGCTCATCGCCGATTCCTTGCTTTCTAAGGGCAAGAAGGTGCGCGTCGTGGGGCGCGAGGCGGCGCGACTGCAACGCTTTGTGCGCCAAGGTGCGGAAGCGTTCACGGGCGACATGAGCGACGCGGCTGCGCTCACCAAAGCCTTCAGTGGCGCGAGTGCAGCATACTTGCTGTTGCCGCCGATTACCTCCCGGGAAGACCAAGAGCGAGAGAGCGATGCGATAGCGAAGGCCGTGACGGAGTCCGGCCTGCGTTACGCGGTGCATTTGAGCAGCTACGGCGCTCATGTCCCGGAAGGCACCGGGCCAGTCACGGGGTTGCATTCGTCGGAGCAAAAATTGAACGCTATCGGCGGTTTGAACGTTCTGCATCTGCGCGCAGCGTATTTCATGGAGAACAATCTGGCGGCGATCAGCATGATTCAGGAGATGGGAATCTTCGGACACGCACTGCTTCCCGACCTGAAGCTGCCCATGATGACGACGCGCGACGTTGGCAACTACGCCGCCCCGCGCCTCCTGGACCTGGATTTTTCCGGCAAACAAACTCGCGAACTGCTTGGCGAGCGCGACCTGTCGATGGCGGAAGCCACCGCGATCATTGCGCGCGCCATTGGCAAACCAGACCTGCGTTACGTGCAGTTTCCTTACGACCAGGTGCAGCAGGTGTTAGAGCAAATGGGCATGCCGCCGAAGAAAGCCGCGGTGTACATCGAGATGTTCAAGGCGATCAACGCAGGTGTCCTCGCTGCGCAGGAGCCGCGTTCGCGGGAGAACACTACACCGACTTCGTTTGAACAATTTGTGCAGGACGTCTTTGCGCCTGCGTATCACGGGAAGGCTCGCGTCGCGTAGACCCAATCGTCCAGGGCGCCGGTTGCGCCTCTGTCCAAGAGCGGCGAACCAATGGTCAGGGATAAATTTCTACAGTGAACGACTGAATTGCGCCGACCAGCGGCTCCGCAAAACCTCGATCAACAGAATTTAGTGAGCAACTCGGGATTCCTATTTTTTCGTCCAATGATCGACACCGCAGTGACAAATTGATCGTTGACGCGGAAGTATTCGCCGACTACGATTGTCGGCGCCCTTGAGGCCGCCACCTTGCGTCTCAGGCGCCGTTGATTCACCACCGGCGCGCGACCATCACCCTCATTACGTATCGGAGGGCATGCCATGAAGTTCGAAGTGCAAACTCCTCACTCGCTTATCAAGGTTTCTTTGATTCTGTTCGTTCTGTTCTTCTGCGTCGGTCAGGCTGTGACGCAGGCTGATCCGCCGATTCCAGCCGGAGAAGTGCGCATCCACTATTTTCGACCCGATGGCAACTACTCGGGCTGGGCCCTCTACACGTGGAATGCGTCTACGGAGAACGCCGTGTGGTGCCAGAGCGAGGTAACGATCACGGGCACCGACAGTTTCGGCGTCTATTTCGATGTCACGGTGAATCCCGCACAGGGTACGCCGGTTGGCGATTTGGGTTTCATCATCAATGACTGCGCCGCAGGACAGATCAAGGATCCGGGTCCAGATCAGCATCTTCAGATCACACAGTTCAACGAGGCTTGGGTAATTCATGCCGACGCTACGGTGTTCACCACGCAGCCAACGGCGCAGCAAATCGCCAATGCAATCTTAAGCATTGAACAGGCTTACTGGATCGATCGCTCGCATCTCGCGATTCAGTCACAATACGTACAGACCGGAGCGACCTACACACTTACTACCAGCCTGACTGGCGGCTTGAATCTGACAAACACGGGGGTGACTGGGGGCACGCAAATTCCTCTGACAGTCGGAGGAAGTCTTTCGTCCGATGAATTGGCGCGTTATCCGCAATTAGCCAGCTATGCGGTCCTGCAGTTGCCTTCAAGCATTGACCTGAACACCATCAAGCAAGCGCTGAAAAGCGAACTCGCCTTCTCGGTTGTGAGCTCAACCGGCACGCTGCTCTATGCTACCGGCCTTCAGATTCCCGGTGTACTGGATGACCTCTATTACTACTCGGGGAAACTCGGCGTTGTGTTCAACGAAAATTCGAACCTTGTCCGGATTAAAGTCTGGGCCCCAACCGCTCAATCGGTTTCGCTTGAACTGTTCGATCACGCCAGCGATACGGTGCCCTCAGCGACGATTCCCATGCAGGAGAATAACGGAGTCTGGATCGCGAACGGCACCAGCGATTGGAAGGGGAAGTACTACCTCTACAACTTGAGTGTTTGGGTGCCGCTCGATGCGGCCATCGACACAAACCTCACCACCGATCCTTACTCCATTGACATCGCGATCAACGGAACGAAGAGCCGCATTACCGATCTTGAGTCCGCCGCAACCAAGCCAGTGGGATGGGATCGTAGCGGCTCGCCCGCGCTGCGCAGCTTCAGCGATATGAGTCTGTACGAACTGCATATCCGCGATTTCAGCGTGAATGATCCGACCGTCCCGGCATTGCATCGAGGCACCTACGAAGCCTTTGCCGATCAAAACTCAAACGGCATGCGGCATCTGAAGGATCTCGCGAAAAATGGCTTGGCCGCTGTGCACATTCTTCCTTCGTTCCATTTCGCGAGCGTGAACGAAGATAAATCCACATGGCTAACGACCGGCGACCTTTCGCAGTTCCCACCTGACGGTCAACAACAGCAGGCAGCGGTCGCCGCGATCCAGGGCCGCGACGCATTTAACTGGGGCTACGATCCGGTGCACTACATGACACCGGAGGGCAGTTACGCGATCGTTCCGGACAACCGTGTGCGCGAATACAGAACGATGGTGATGGGCCTACACAACGCGGGACTGCGAGTGGTACAGGACGTTGTTTTCAATCACACGAACGCGTTTGGGGAAGGACCGAATTCGAATCTCGACGAGGTGGTGCCCGGTTACTACCATCGCCTGGACGCGAACGGGAACGTCGAAACCGGATCTTGCTGTCCGGATACCGCCAGCGAACATCGCATGATGGAAAAGCTGATCATCGATACGCTCGTGCTCAATGCCCGTGAGTACAAGATTGATGGCTTCCGCTTCGACATCATGAGTTTTCACTTCACCTACAACATGCAACACATCCAGGCCGCCCTTCAGGCTTTGAGGCCGGAGAGAGACGGGGTGGACGGCTCAAAGATCTACTTATATGGCGAAGGTTTCAACTTCGGAGATACTGCCAACAATCAAATTGGTCCGAACGCCAGTCAGATCAATCTGTACGGGTTCGGTATTGGAACTTTCAACGACCGCATCCGCGACGGCATCCGCGGCGGCAGTCCCTTTACCGATGAGCGCGTCCAGGGATTCGCCACTGGCCTGTTTACTGATCCAAGCGACTATACGAACCAGAATCCTCCCGGAGCGGGTCAGCAGGGCCAGCTCTTGCAGTATTCGGATTGGATACTTGTCGGTCTTGCTGGGAATCTGCGGGATTACAGTTTCACGAACAGCGCCGGGAATACCGTCACCGGTGCTCAGGTGGATTACAACGGTCAACCTACGGGCTACACGGCGACGCCGATCGAGTCCGTAAACTACTGCTCGGTGCACGACAATCAAGATCTGTTCGACGCGGTGCAGTTGAAGTCCAGCTTCAACAACAGCATTGCGACGCGGTCGCGCCGCCAGTTGCTTGCGATGAGCTTGGTGGAGCTAGGACAGGGCGTTCCCTTCTTTCAAGCGGGCGACGATCTGCTGCGCTCGAAAGATATGGACCAGAATAGCTACGACTCCGGCGATTGGTTCAACAAGATTGATTGGAGCGGGCAGACCGCGAACTGGGGCATCGGCCTTCCCATCGCCAGTCAGAATGGGGGCCAGTGGTCGATCATGACGCCGCTACTCACTGACCCGGCATACACGCCGCAACCGCAAAACATCGCATACAGCGGCAATGCGTTTCGCGAGTTCCTGCAGATCCGATACAGTTCGCGACTCTTCCGCATGCCGACCTTCGCCGAAGTTCAGCGGAGTCTTTCGTTCCTGAATACCGGCCCGAACCAGGTTCCGGGACTGATTGTGATGAGGCTGAATGCGAATGGAGGCGACTACGGCCGGTACACCACCATTCTCGTTGTCTTCAACGCAACCAATCAGCAGGTAACGTTTACGGACGGAAGTTTGGCGGGGTTGCATTTAAGGCTGCATCCGGTGCAACGCAGTTCGAGCGATCCGTTGACGCGGCAATCCAGGTTTAACTCGAAAGCAGGCTCAGCAACGGTCGCAGGTCTGACCACTGCCGTCTTCGTAAGCGAAAGTCGATGAGGATTATTCGATCACGGCTCTCACGAGGAATGTGGCCATCGAGGCAGACTGGGTGTCTTTACTGAATCCGGACAGAGACTTAGTTCCGCTCGCGGCAGTCAATGGCAAGAGACCAGCGAGCGGGGTTAGGACCAGTGTTGGCAGCAATCAGGACTACCTGTCTCTTCTCAGATCAGCGTCACTCTCCGCCTGCTTGCTCTCATCGCTCGCTCCCCAATCACCGATCAGTCTGAGACAAAGCCCACAGCTCGACAATGGCTCTGGCGTGGTGTTACTGAGGTCTAACAGACCTAAGGCGGGAGCGTAATTCTTCACCGAGGTCACGCTGGGATCACGGGGTAGCGTGCAGTAGGAATCGGCTCATATCGCTTGCGGCATCAGTCGGTCTTCTCAGAACGCGATTATGCAGCCTACCCCGAGAGCGTTTGGACCCTTCATTGAGTGAAATCGGATTTTTCACCAACTTGGGCGTGGAGCTAGAATCGTTCCCAACGAGGGCTCTCGCCAAGGGAGCGAGTCAGAATGGGAAGAGCGATTATTAGCGTGCCTTACGTGGTGGCGATGATAGCTGTCATCGTCATTGTCGATATCCTAATCTTCAGGAACCTTTTCTGGGAGCGACTGATGGTGAATGTCGGCGTCGTTCTGGTTTTTGCAGCCTTCTATTTGCGATTTCTTAAGCACCCATAGAATGACGTTGGCGGACATAAGGGTGCCGCTTATGCGAGCGCGGTCTGTTCGCCTTTTCAGAATCAATGAGTAACTATCGCGATTTTTCGCCAACGTCGGAGTTAAACAAACTGCGAAGTCATTTGGTTTCGCGCATCTGCATTCTCAATGGCGGTCATCGCTGCGCGTATCGCGCACGCAATTGAAATATCCGGCATGACCGAGTGGGTCGACCCTCATACCGGAAGCAAGACATGGCTCGATCACAGCAAAACAATAGGCACAGTGTCCGTTGGAAACCCGTCTCAAGAAACACTTGTCAAGATGTTCAAAGTAGCAAAGGCTCTGGGAGCAATTGTTCAGGGCGATGAGGGTGAATGCTACGACGCCGCAGGAAACCCCCTTTAGTACCAGTTCCTGCAGGGCAACTGGTTGTTGGCGTAACCAGGCGTGGGTGTTGTCGTGCATTGTGGTTTTTGCGAGCATGCCCCACAACGTTTGGCGCTGCCAATGTACGCGTGAGCGCGATTGCGAACATTCAAGCCAACGTAGTTGAGTTGTTCTCCAGCCGGACGGCGATAACGGTTGCTTTCCGGCTGATAAGTAAAACGCTCCGGTCCATAGAAGGGGCTGTTCTTGCGCTTCGCACTCTCCCGCGTCCGCTTTCATAGGCCGTTGTGCTCGAATGAGCATGTAGAACTCATCACATCTGGTTTCAACACCTACTTGCGAGTTGACCGCGAATTCGGAAGCTCAAACGGATTCCGATCGGGACTGACACTTTTGTCAGTTGCCAGAGTCCCTGTGGTGCTTATAACCACCATTGCTGGCGCGGCTGGGCCTAGATCAGCTTAGAGATACGTTGGAAGGGCATTCTGGCCCTCGAGAAAGAGCGAATTGAGAGTCTCAAGGAGCATCGCCATGAAGACGCGGGTTTCCAGTGTCCCCCTTTTCGCCTTGGTCCTGCTCGTTTCCTTTTCCCTGGTGGCTTTCGCCCAGGACAAGAATCCTCCGCAGGCTTATTCTGGCGTGGCCATGGGTACGGGCGGAAGCGTCGGCGCCAAGACAATCTCGTTTGATTTCCGCATCGCTCAATACACGACCGATGAAGAACTCCAGAACTTTGCGCAACTGGTGAAGGATCGGGGCACCGACGCCCTTCGCCGCGCCTTGGAAAAAGAGGATAAGGGCCGCATCAACGCAGTAGGTTCCACCGGCAATCAGATCGCTGTCGCGCGCAAACGCCAAGAGGGCCCAAAAACGATCATCACTATCGTCACCGCCCGTAACATGCCTTTCGTCGAGCTTTATCGCAACGGACGCTCTACCGACTACCCTTTCGGTTACCTTCAAGTGAAGCTTGACGCCACGGGCAAGGGCACGGGTCAAATCATGGCTGCGGCCAAGATCCGTTTCGATAAGAAAAAGGGACAGTACGAAATCGAGAGCTTCGGCAACCAGTACATCAAGGCCACGAACGTCCGCCCACAACAATAGCAGGGCAACACGATACCTATAGGATAAATCCAGACCGAAGAGCGCACCGATGCAGCATCTACAATTAAGCGATGGAAGAGATCGATTCGACCGCCGTGCCTTTTGCAAGGCCGCCCGGCGTTGCGACCGCCGTCGGGGTAGTGGAGGCAGCCCACGCGGACCTCACCAAGGAGCAGCGCGACCAGATGACTGCGGACGAAATATTCAAGGAGATGAAGGCGGGAACGAACGCTTCCGGTCAGGCAAGCCGCAGCATCGGGATCCGATGGGCGAAGCTAAGGCGACTGCGAAGGGGCAGTATCCCGCTGATTGTCTTCAGCTGTGTTGACTCGCGAGGTCGAAGGTGAGACCTACAAAACAGCCACACGGTTTACCTGATGAGGAGCATGGTCCCCGATGTCCGGCCGTCAGAAGTCCGCTTTCGTAAGACTGAGATCTCTCGCTCTGGTGCCTCTGTTTTTCGCGCTTGCCAGCGCAGCACAAGATGGCCCCGCCGGGGAAGCGCAAGAGGTGGCACCCCAGTCCTCTTCCACCCAGGGACATTCGAAACCAACAAATGACACCAACCCGCCTGATAGCGAACGTGTCTTTGGTGTAGTGCGAACCTTCGGTATCACGAACGACAAGAATGCTGCCCCGCTCACTCCACGAGGCAAGTTCCGCATCTTCAGGCAAAACGTGACTGATCCGTTCACGTTCGTTGGTACCGCAATTCAGGCGGGAATCGGACAGGCGACAAATGAATTCCCATCCTACGGCCAAGGTGCGGCCGGGTATGCGAAGCGGTACGGCGCGTCGGTAGCCGATTTCGCGATTGGCGAGTTTATGAGCACGTTTGCTTTTCCGACACTGCTGCACGAGGATCCCCGGTACTTCCGGGAGGGCGAGGGCAGTTTCAAAAGGCGGCTGGGCCACTCGCTCGCAAGCGCACTCGTGACGCGCACAGATTCAGGACGCTCTACCTTCAATTGGTCCAATTCGTTGGGGAGAATTGCTGCGGGGGGTGTTTCCACGCTGTATTACCCTGCAGAAGACCGGAGCGTAGGATTAGTGTTCTCCCGGGCAGGCATCGGCATGGTGTTCGGAACGGCGGGAGCTGTTTTCTCCGAATTTGGGCCTGATATCCAACGGAAGTTCTCCAAAAAGAAAAATCAGAAACCAACTCAGGAACTCCAGCCCCAATAGTGGGCCTAAGAGTTTGCTTGCCGTTGACCTTAGCAGCGGTATACACAAAAGGGGAGAGTGTCTCGGGCTACATCTGGAATACTTTGATCCTTGGGAATCATGAACTTGCTTTGATCTCGCAATGGATGATAGGTGTCCCTGTTCTTACCTCTCTGGCGTACTCGTTCGGGGCTTGGCTCGATAAGTCCCCCAGCCGCCACGCTTGCAATCCTCTTTGCTCTCGGAAGCTTGTGGCCCGGGCATGATGGCTACGCCAAAAAGGAAATCCGCCAACAGGCTGGCCGCGTCGGTGGACATCACCTGACGCGTGTCCAGGTACCGTCGCGCTTGTAGTCGGCCATCTGCTTGGCGATTTCGGCGGTTTTTTCGCCGAGATCCTTCTGATAGATCACGCCAGTCTGGTCGACGATGAAGGTCATGGCACCGCTGGAGCGGTATTCCGCCGGATAGGCCACGAAACCGAAGCCACCCGGCTTATTCAGTATCCGGTAGTAGTAACCGTGATATGGGGTGCGCTTCCCAGAGGTATCGTAGCCTTCGGCGCTGGCCTGGGCGAGGAGAGGGCCCGCCGGGCTCGGGGTGTCGCCTTCGTTGACGTCCCAATAGAGTCCATTCTGCTTCCCCGCATCACTGACCAGTCGAAATGCGTAGGCGCCAGCTGGTTGGCCGTCGTGCCGCGCCGAGGCGTATTCACGCTGGGCGGCGACAACACCCTTGCAAACGTCGATGGCAGCCAGTTCGTTATGGCCGATGCGGCGGTAGAGGATTTCTTCGCGTCCAGCAGCTCCATCCCAATACCACTTATCGTTGGCGTGTATGAGGGGAATGGGAACGGGCCAATTTTCTTTGCCGACGTTGAGGGTGAGCTGGTGCGGAGCGATTTCAACAAGGGAGTACTTTGCATCGTAGCTGCTGATAAACCAGTCGCGCGCCTTCTTGTCGGCGACGTCGTCCCCCGAAGAAATGATCTGCTCGCCACCTGGACCAAGGATGGCCTGCAACTCGGCAGAATTGCCATCGCGCGAAGCCTGGATGAAGGCATCCACGGCTCCTTTGGACGAGGCGAAAGTCCTCTGTCCTTCGGCTTGGGCGGGAGCATGCGGAGCTGTCAGAACGGTTAGACCGAATACAGCTGCGAGTGCACCAGATCTGATGAGACCGACGAGAGCGAGTTTCATGATAGTCATTAGCTCCGGGAACAGGATCGTTCCCCACAGTTGGAGTTAGTTCTGCGATTGCGGGGTGGGCTAGCGTCCGCGCCGCGGACCAGCACCTCGACCCGCCGCGCCCATGCTGGAGCGACCTCGATCGCTGGCGGCCCGCTCCTGCCTGGCATTTCCTGCGTTCCCACCGCCGAAGGCTCCGGCACCTCCTCCCGCATCCGCCCGATTCTGTGGAGAAGGGCTGGGTGAAGGATTCGGACGAGCGGCTGGAGCGGCCGAAGGCGTGGGGCGCGTCGAGGGCGAAGCGGCAGGATATCCGCGGTCGCCGCCCCGATTCATGGTCCCGGCATTTGCAGTGTTGGGCCGATTGGCAGCCAGGTTAGATGCGCCTGCATTTCCCGCGTTCCCGCGATTGGCAGCCGGATTCGTTGAGCCGGGTAACCGGCCCCGAAACCGCCCGATTGGCAGCCGGATTCTTGAGCCTGGGTTACCCGCGTTCCCGCGATTGGCAGCCAGATTCGTTGAGCCTGCATTTCCCGCGTTCCCGCGATTGGCAGCCAGATTCGTTGAGCCTGGGTTACCCGCATTCGGGCGATTCGCAGCCATCTGGTTGTTGGGGCGTTGTCCGTATTGTTCGTTGCGAGGGACAGCGTTCGCCATGGACGCGCCGGACTTCTGTCCCTGGGTTGTGGTCGGGCGCGCCCCTTGATATGTAGATTGACCTTTCCAGTTGGACTGATTGTTCTGAGCTGCGCGGTTGTTGGCGGGGAGAGTGGCAGCATTGTTGTTGTAAGCGGGGCGATTATTCGCCGGCAACGTGCTCACATTCGTATTGTTGAATCGGTTGTAGTAGTTGTTGTTCACGTTCACGTTGACATTGCGGTTGTACTGGTTCCAGTGATAATTCGGCGGGGGATTATAGCCATTGACGGGCCGGTAACCCGGATATGCTGGCGGGCGATAGGGCGGGGGATAGTAAGGGCGATTGACTACGTAGACGCTGTGATAACCCCAAGCTGGATAAGGATAATACTTATTGTTGTTGCTGATCGCCGAACCCACCGCCATTCCAACACCGAACGACAGTAGGCCGATAGCAACCGCTGCCCCGGTGCTCACGCCAGATTTTTCCGTGCTGGTCGACGTGGTGGTTGTGGTCTGTGCGGGGGCCGCTGCAGGAGCGGGTGCGGCCTGCGTGTTATAGATGGTCACGGGATTGTACTGCGGAACATAGACGACCTTGGGATCAGCAGGTTGAATCTCGACGTATGGCTGACCGTTATCGGCCTTCTTGGTATCGATCGTCATCTGCGGGCTGGAGGTGAGGTTGCCTGCTTGCTGTGCCTGGACGCGCTTGCGCTGCACGGCGTCCATGACACTTTTCTGATCCAAGCTGAAGGCTTGTCCGAGCTGACGGGTCCAGTCCATTTGCTGGCACATGTTGTCGACGACCTGCGGGAAAAGCGCGAGGTATTGGGCACTCGGACTGAATCCCGCTTGCTTGGCGGCGTTGGTCATCGCATCGCCCTGAAGATTCTGGTTCTGCAGCAGCCAGTTGCCGAGGTCGAGAACTTCTTGTGGATTGGCTGCGGTGGTGAGGACCTGCGCCAGCAGCTGGTCGGGGTAGAGAGCGATGGGAGCAACCAGGTCATCAACGCTTAATTGTTCGGCAGGTGCGGGCTGCGACGCGCTCCGGTCTGTGTTCTGGGCAGTTGGAGATTGAGTGGGGGATGTGGACTTGCAGCCGCTCGTGAGGCTCGCAAAAGAAAAGAGGACGGCCACCAGGAAAGCAGTGGAATCTCGCAGAACGAGGTTCACGGCGGACTCCTTGTGCAAAAGGGCTTACGGGACTTTGAAGGGACTCCGCATTTGACACGGGCAATTCGCGCCAGAATTGCGCCCACCTGTCCGCCAAGGTCTCTCGGACTAGGCCGATCGGCAACTGGTAGTTTTACTAGCAGGAGGGCTCCGCCTGTTCAGGGAACAACCCGGTGGTACGAATGGACCGTTCGTGAGTGAGCGGCATATCTAACGCTTGTGGGTGGATGGGCACAAACAAAACATAACCCCGCTAGCTTGCGGCTTTGTTCTTCCTTTCGGACCATCTTAGCGAATTGGTAACACTTAGGCCGGATTCTCTTAAGTCGCAGCAGATCGGTCCGTTCTCGGTGACGTCAAGGCACACCGAGGAGGAGATTTCGGCAAAATGAGACGTGCGAAGAGAGAGTTCTCCTCGTACGCATTGCTCGCTTGCGCCACTCTTCAAGCGCAGGATGACTCTGACAAAATAAACTCAAATATGGGCGCGGCCGTGAGCTTTCCTCTGAACCCAACTTCGAAGTTTGTGAAAACTAGTTGGGGTCTCGTTCGAGGCGCCGGTTCCAGCGTGGCGTACTTACAGGTCTGCGGGAGACTGCCAAGTACCTGTAATCATGGGCTGGGATTATGGGCTAGTATGCCGTTTGAACGAGGGAGCGTCGCGGCATGGGCGTGCCGCGTTCCTCGAATCAGCGGGAGAGCCACAGGCATCGTGATCTCGCCTTGCTGGGCCTTAGATTTGGCCTCACGTGTTGGCCTCGGGGGCTCTGTAGAGGAAATGCCCAGGAGAGGCTATTAGCGCAGCCCTTCAATTTAGCTTTTGAAGAACGACCGACAGAGGCTCGCCACGGCCGGACGTCTCAACACAGGAACTAGTAACGCGGTTGTGAGGATGCTGAACAGGACCACCATGTAAGCAAAACTCTGCACTGTTTCTCCGCCCAGCAGCCCCATTCTGAGGGGTACGCTGGCGAGCACAGCTGAGGCGAGCCCCTTCGGCACCATCACTGACGCCAGGGAGGAATCCTCCCAGCCAGGGCTTATGCCGCGCAAAGTGGTGCGCACGAGAAGCGGGCGCGCCAAGTAGATGGTCACGACCGCGAGGATGGCCAACAAGATCTCTCTCTTATTGCTGAAACGGACAGACAGTCCGAGGTAGACAAAGAAAAATGTCTTGAGGAAAAAAATGATCTCCTGGTAAAAGCTGCGATCCGATACGGTGAGGGCACCAAGTTCTCCTTCGCGGAAGATGAGGTTCCTCGCCACAGCCACGCCGCGGTAATTAGTAAGCGTGATGCCGAAGACCAGTGCCGCGATTGCTCCACTCACACCGATCATCTCGGAGATACCATAAAGAATGCACACCCATGCCGAGGTCGCAAAGGCAGTGTTGGGGAACTGGCGCACTGCGCTCACGATGCGGAGCCAACCGACTCCTCCAAGAAAGCCGATCAAGCCGGCGCCCAAAAGGGCAGCAACAATAGATCCCGCTAGTCTTTCCGGTCTGAGGCTGCCTCGTGACGCCGCTTCCATGAAACCAAAGGCGAGAACGATGCAAAGAACATCAGTCAACGCGGATTCGATGACTAGGATCGTGGCAGCAGGCTCGCGCACCTTCAGGCTGCGTACCATTGGAATCACCACTGCCGAAGAAGTACCTCCCAAGGCGATTCCGACTGCGAGGGCTAGAAGAACAGAAAGCCCAAGTCCGAACAACGCTACCAGGAAAATAACGCCTACCGTGACTACAAAGGTGGCAAGAGTCAGGCTTAGCGTCGGCTTAAGATATTTGATAATCACACTTAACTGCAGTGCGGTGCCACTCTCTCCCAGAATCACGACCAAGGTAAAGGTACCCAGCACTCCACCGACCTTTCCCAAGTCCTGAGGCTGTACCCAATGGGTCAGGGGGCCAAGAACAATTCCGACCAGGGTCAAAAGCAAAACGTCCGGGATACGGCTTCGCTCGAACAAGGCAGCAAAGAAGAAAGAAAGGAAAAGAATCACGCCGATGCCTAGAATAGTCTCGGCCACGTAGCCTCCTGCTCCCTTACGAAAGGCCCAAGATCACGCCGCCCCGACCACTGAGGGAGAGCCTTTGAATCGCTCACCGATCCGGACGCCGCGTTCATCGTCGTCAATTCCTAAGTCCTGAGCCCTTTCCGAATATGGCTGCACGAAACCTTTTTGTGGTTGTAGAGTGTGCAGCGCGGACGGAACCCGATTCTTGTATTGCTCTGGGACGCACTCATGACAGGCGACATGAACCGGCCCACCGATACGCGACAGCCGAACACTCAGCGGTGGGGGTGCCGCTGCTGACCCGTGGCGAGCACATCGTCCATTTCTTTCCGCGACGTACAGGGCATCTATCCCACGACTAAATAGGTCTTGGCCAACGGGGAAGCAAGGAGTACCAGCAGTGGCCGCCGCATCCCCATCCGGTCTCCCGAGGAAGGCATCAAGCCGGAATTTTGATTTTCGGTCGACTGGAAACATACCCATGGCCGCTTTTTACCTATCGCCTGGTTGGTCTCGGCGCCGACTACGCTAATGACCCGTTTGCTTTAGTCCTTCAACTCAGAACTTCGTGATGCCGAGGAAGAGCAGCAGAGCAAAAAGTAGAGCTGAAATGGGAGGTTCCATGAGATGTTCTCCTCTTGCCGATTTCCTGCAAAAATCTCGATTTCCTCGGACGACATGTGCTACTCGCCGATCCGGCGCTGGTAGTCGGGCAGCAGATTACTTGTAGGGATACCCTTTGGCCAGCGCCGCTGCCAATTTGGCATCGTGTCCGTAAATGTCATCGCTGAAGTGAACGTCGCCGTTCTCGTAGGTGAGTGCTGTCCCGTATACGATGAAGACTGGAACTCGCTTCGCTAGAGTTACGGTAACATCGTCCTTTCCGCTCTGCATTCCTTGCTGCACTCGTTCGAGCGTCCAGGCGGGATTATTGCGCAGCGCCCACGCGGCCAGTTCGGCGGGTTTTTCGACGCGAATGCAGCCGTGGCTGAAATCACGACGGGAGCGCGAGAACAAATCCGGAGAGGGCGTGCTGTGGAGATAGACGTTGTACTCATTCGGGAAAATCAGCTTCACCAATCCCAGCGCATTGGTGGACCCGGGCTTCTGCCGCACGGCCAGCTTTCCAGCCCGCAGTTGCGCCAATACTTCATCGGATATCTCTCCTGAGGTGACCACCTTCCCGTCATGGGTCGTGACCTCGTAGTTCTTGCGGGCAATGTAGCCACGATCGCGCTGGATCGCAGGGACAATCTCGCCGCGGAGAATGCTGGGCGGCACGTTCCAGTACGGACGCAGAACAACGTAGGTCATGTCACGAGTAAAGACTGGCGTTTGCGTGCGCATCGCCTTCCCGACCACTACACGCATGTCCATCACGACCTTGTTGTTTTCATCCAAGGCGCGCAGCCGGAAATCGGGAATATTCACGATGATCGGCGGCGCCGAAAACTCAGCCGGTAACCAGCGCCAGCGCTCCAACGTGAGTTGCAGTTGGACCACCCGGTCCTGTAGTGGCACATTCAGTTGCTTGATGGTGGCGGGACCCAGGCGGCCATCGGCATCCAGGCCGTGGCGGCGCTGGAACTGTTTCACTGCATCCACCAGCGGCCCGCCGTAGGTTTCGGTATCTCCAGTCGTTGTGTCATCCGTCGGGAGGTCTCCCACGAGTCGCAAGAACCGGACCAGACGAGGGACCCCCGCATAGGGCTGGCCAGGATCTATGGGCTTGGCGACGACGGGCAGCTTTCCCCCGTCGTCGGTGCGTGCCAGTTCGATGTAACGCGCGAGCGCCTGCTCGGTCCGGCGATAGCCGGCAAACGGAGGTTCCACCTCGTCCAAGACTGCTTGCAGGTCCGAAGTGGTCAGGATTCGGTCACGTAGAAACTGGGCCAGGTCGTACTTCTTCTGTTCCAAGCTCAGTCCGAAGTCGAAATGCTGTGGATTGATCCGTCCGATGTGCAAGTCAGAGACATAACGCATGGTGCAGACAGTGAGCGCCACGTCGAAGCGCGCTGCGGCAGGACCACTCGCCGAGCTTTGCAGCGCACGGACTCTCTCCTCCCATCGGGAAGCGTCGTAATCTT
The DNA here is from genome assembly GCA_963729415.1 of uncultured Acidobacteriota bacterium. Classification (GTDB taxonomy): domain Bacteria; phylum Acidobacteriota; class Terriglobia; order Terriglobales; family Acidobacteriaceae; genus Gp1-AA133. The sequence continues at coordinate 139,663 of CAVSOD010000002.1, forward strand.
CCGGATCGAGCCCTTTCTTCGCGGCATCTCTGAAACGCTCGATCAGCGACAGGGCCTGCGGTACCGGTTGCGACCCCTGGACCCAGACAGGAGCGAATCCTGACGGCTCGTAGAATTTCTGGAGCCAGTGGCGATAGTCGCTGAAGTCCGGCCAGCGCATGCCATCCAGGTTCCCGCCCTTGACCAGATTCTGGATGTCGGGTTGTTGCCCGGCGCCGAAAGATCCCAAGCACGCGACGAGAAGAGCTGTTCCCCATGCAAAGCGTCTCCGACGGCGAGCGAAGTGCACTTCATTGCTCCTTCCTGGTTGCTTTATCTCTCCCTTTGTTGGGATGTGGCAATCTATAAGGAATTGCACGCGCCGGTAAACTGGTAAAACTGGCAGGGCGCACCTATGATCGCGACCGAGTTATCTTGGCGATGCTCCTGTTGCTGCTTCTGTCCATGTTGATCGGCTGGCTGATCGGCGGACCCGACCGCGAGTCACGCCGGGTGATTGCGACCTCCACGGGCATGCGCAGCGTGATTGTCGTGCTGTATGTCGCCCGTCACTGCTTTCCGGGGACCAATGTCTACATGATTCCGCTCGTCTATCTATCGCTGATGGGTGCCACGAACCTGCTTTTCCATCTAGCGTTCACCGGATGGCATAAACTGCGGCCAGCGGCGGAAGCGTAGGGCTACCAAGGGGGATCCGTTAACAGGAACGGGGGCCCAGCACTGAACCAAAGATCGAGGCAACAGCCACAGGGAGGATGATCCGAACTGCGGAGCCTCGGCTATCGGGTCCAGCTGCTGAGTCTTCGACCGAGCAGTCCAGCATAAGCAACTCAGCGTAACCGCACGGGATTTTCGACCCAGGCTGCGAGACACTACAGCGCAAGTTTGAGCCCCAACTCACTTCCGGATACACTCTCCTCTGGCAGTCACGTCAGGAATGGCATACCTGCTAAATGAACCGTGGCTCTTGGGCCTGGTGCTCGCGATCGCCCTGGCGGCCGCGATCGAACTCGGACTGCGAACCGCCGCCTACGTCCATATCAACGACGACACAAACCGCAAAGAGCAAATGGTCGCCATCCGCGATGGACTCTTTGTACTGGTCAGCCTGCTACTCGGTTTTACCTTGGCGCTGGCCGTGCCCCGCTACACCGAACGCCGAACGCTACTCGTGAAAGAAGCCATTTCCATTGGGACGACCTATCTCCGCGCCAACATGCTCCCCCAGCCCTATCGCGATAACGCCCGTGATCTCCTGCGCGACTACGTTGATGCCCGCCTCAATCTCGACAATGCAGGCCTCGACGCGGGCCGCTTCAACGAGGCGATGAATCGTTCCAAACACATCCAGGCTCAGCTTTGGGCAGACGCAGTTGCCGTTGCCCAAACAGACCGGACTGCCATCACGGCCACCTACGTCAACTCACTCAACGAGACCATCGATCTCCATGACGAGCGCATCGCAGCCTTGGAGAACCGCATCCCCGTCTCCATCTGGTTCTTGATTCTTTCCGTGTCCGTGATCGCAATCTTTAGCCGCGGCCTGACGCTAACGCGTCGCTTCTGGCTGACGATCGTCCTGACCCCCATTACCATCGCGATCGTCGTCGCTCTTGTTGCTGACCTCGATTCCCCCAGCGCCGGCCTAGTCCGTCTCGACCAGCGCGCCATGCAGCGTCTCAGAGCCGAGTTCAGCTCCGAGCCATAGCGCTCTGGGCTCCTTACATCTTCAAGTCTGCACGACTTGCCTGGTCTCTAACGTGTCCCGATGAGTTCCGGCACACCGGCTAGTCTCGTGTACTCGTCTTCGGCCAAGCGAAGAGAGGCAGCGGCAACGTTCTGCTCCAGGTGCTCGATCGAGGATGTGCCCGGGATCGGCAACATCGCTGGAGATCGTCTCAGCAGCCACGCAAGAGCGACTTGCGTCTTGGAAGCTTGATGCGCCTGCGCGACCTGATTGAGAATTTCGCCGGCGACCCTGCCCGCCCCAAGCGGAAACCAGGGGATAAACACGATTCCGTTATGCTCGCAATAATTCACAACGTAATCCCATTCGCGGTCGGCGAAACTGTAGCGGTTCTGCACAGAGACGATGGGAACGACTCGGCGAGCTCGTTCGATGTGTTCCTGTGTGACATTTGACAAGGCGACCATCCGGATTTTGCCCTCACGCTTCAATTCGGCCAAAGTTTCCACGGATGCTTCAAAGGACACCACGGGATCTGGAATGTGCAATTGGTACACGTCAATGCGATGGAGACGCAGTCTCTTCAAACTGCCTTCGACTGCCTTACGAAGGTGAGAAGCACTCGCATTGTGAGTCCACTGACTGGGTCCGGGACGTTCCCATCCACCCTTGGTCGCAATCACCAGGTCAGCGGGATAGGGAAAGAGCGCTTCAGCGATCAGTTCCTCACTGACAAAGGGCCCATAAGAATCCGCGGTGTCAATAAAATTGACGCCCAACTCCACCGCACGGCGTAGAACCGCCAATGCGGCTTTACGATCTTTGGGTGGACCCCAAATTCCGTCTCCGGTAAGGCGCATTGCTCCGTACCCAAGACGATGCACGGTGATTTCATTGCCGAAGGAGACGTTCCCGGCCTGAGTTGCAGAGAGTTCTTTCGTATTCATAATTTATCCTCCAAAATTAATTAGCATTCATCGCAAGCTTTCCGCAACACTCGGGACGGTTGGGCAGACTCGATCGGTCCCATCCGCCGCCAAGTGCTTCGATAAGAAACACCGCACTCGCCATACGCCGGCCAAGAATATTTACCGCCGTCACTTCGTCAGAAAGGGCGGCATTTTGCGCGGTGATCACTTCAAGGTAGCTGGTGACCCCACCTTCGTATCTGGTATTCGAGAGATCCAGTGACCGCTGGGCGGATTGTACTGCGGTCGCCTGCACACCTGCTTCTTCCTCCAGCACTCGCAACGCGGCCAAATTGTCTTCCACCTGTTGGAAAGCGGTAAGCACGGTCTGCCGATAAGAAGCTACCGAGGAATCGTACGTTGCCTTGGCCTCGTCGTTGAGCGCGTGCCTTCTGCCTCCATCGAAGACGGTGGAGAAGACGGACGCGCCCACGGACCAGAGAGCGCTTGGTCCCTGAAGTAAGGTCGTAATCGTTCCACTTTCGAATCCGCCGGACGCGACAATGTTTACGAGCGGGTAATAGGCCGTCTTCGCGAGCCCGACCTGGGCATTCGCTGAAGCAACACGCCGTTCCGCAGCGGCAATATCGGGCCGTCTTTCCAGTAGCTCCGACGGAGCACTCACCGGGATGGGCGGTGGCGGAGTTGTCAAAGGCAGGGGAGGCAAATTGAAATCAGCTGGCACCTTGCCGACCAATACCGCAGCCGCGTGCTCGTATTGGGCGCGAGCCACTCCCACATCGACGAGTTGCGCCTGTGTGGTTTCAAGTATGGTCCGGGCTTGCTCGACTTCGACTTCGGAAGCGAGTCCGCCCTTATATCGCTCTTCGTTGAGTTCAAGCGCTTGCTGGTATTGTGCAACCGTATCGTGAAGCAGCTTTTCCTCGGCGTCGAGGGTTCGTGCTGCGAAGTAGTCCACTGCCAGATCGGCGTGCAAGGTCAGGTTCACCACGGCCAGATCGGCAGCACTGGCTTGTGCCTGCTCTCGATAGGACTCAACATTCCGGCTGACGCGGCCCCAGGCATTCGTTTGATAAGTGAGATCGACTGGCAACACGAAATCATTGAACGTGGTGCCGCGGGCAACGCTTCCGGGACGATTCGCTGAGTATCTCTCGCGAGTTGCTGTAGGACCTGTGCTGAGCGTTGGATAATAATCAGCGCGAGCGTAGCGGAGCGCCGCGCGTGCTTCCTGGTATTGCGCCACCGCCGCCTTCAAATTCTGGTTGGAGACGTTGACTTGCGCCTCCAGCGCGTTCAGCTGAGGATCTTGAAAAATCTCCCACCAGTTTCCGCCGAGGTTCTGATCGCTCGGCTGAGCGGTCTTCCAGTCGCCCATCTCTTTGTATGGAGGTGGAGCCGGGACTGCCGGAACTTTGTACTTGGGACCCACTGCACAGCCAATCAGTGAAAAAGTCGCTGTGACGAGCAGAAAGAACCGGCCGGCTGTTGCAGCGTGAATCATTGCTTGTAAGCGTGTCATTGCGCATCTCCCGGCAGAGACGCCTGCACTATACTCACTTGTTGCCCCGAGACCAGCGAATCGGGTGGATTGACCACCACATGATCGCCCGCTTTCAACCCAGCCACGACCTCGATCTCTTCTCCCAAGTCACGGCCGGGAGTCAGATCTGCAAGGTGTACCTTGCCATTTGCAACTACGCCCACTTGTAAGTGCTCTGATCGGAAAATCAATGTGTTGACCGGGATCAGGAACGTAGAGCTCTGCGAGGGAATGCGCAGATGAACTTCTGCATACGAGCCACTGAGCAGAGTATTCCCAGGGTTGGGAAGATCAATTTCCGTTAGCAGAGTACGGGTAGTCCCGTTAATGGCGTCGGCGGTTCGCACGACTTTTCCCGGAAACTTCTGACCGGGAAATTCAGCGAGGACAATGTCCGCTTCCGTCTCGCCGGGCTTAATGCCTCGCGAATATTCCTCGGGAACATTCACGTAGACGCGCAGAGTGCCGGGCTGCGCAATGTGGAAAAGATCGGTCTTGGAAGTGGAACTGCTTCCGGCATTGATAAGGTCGCCAATATCGGTATTGCGCGCAGTGATTACTCCGTCGAATGGGGCATAGACTTTTTCAAAGGAAACGAGAGCTTCATAGTGGCGAACGTTCGCCATATCGGCATCGACCATTGCCTTGTTCGCGCGGTACGTTCCTTCTGCATTGTCTCGATCCTGCTGAGCGACAGCATGCTTTTGAAACATAGCTTCGTAGCGCGTTTTGGTGATGTCGGCCAGGTTCAAATTGGCTTGAGCCGTGGCGAGAGTGCTTTGCGCCTGTGATAGCTGCTCATCGATCTCGGGCGACTGAATGGTGGCCAGCAGTTGTCCAGCTTTTACGTGCGCCCCAATATCGAAGTACCACTTCTTCAGATACCCGTCTGTTCTCGCGTAAACCGGTGACGAGATAAACGGCTGTATGTTTCCAGGCAGGATAATCTCTTGAGCCGGCGCAGCTGGCTTCGGCTGCACAACTGACACCGAGGGCACTGCCATCTGTGTCGTAACCGCGCGCAGGTTAGCCTCCGCTTTCAGGCGTGACCGGATTCCCACAAGCAGGACGGTAAGGACAATCACCCCGATGATTGAGGGCATGACCCAAGGCCGGCCTGAATGCTGGCTTGCACTTCTGTGGGTGTTCGATGGAACTATTTCAACACGATTATTGGTTTCTAAAAGTTCGAAGTCGCTCATGATGATCACCTATTCCGTGAAGCTTATTCTGCTGATGCAGGTTTCTGTTTCCGTCCGTGCAGTAGACTGAAAAACGTGGGAACGAAGAACAGGGTTGAAATTGTTGCGAATAAGAGACCGCCGATGACGGCTCGTCCGAGCGGAGCATTTTGCTCGCCGCCGTCACCGAGTCCCAGCGCCATCGGAACCATGCCGATAATCATCGCCAATGCCGTCATGAGGACCGGTCGAAAGCGCGTGAACCCTGCTTGCAATGCAGCCGCGATCGGTTCTTTCCCTTCACTCATTTGCTCTCTCGCAAAGCTCACCACCAGAATACTGTTCGCGGTAGCCACGCCCATGCACATGATTGTTCCCATGAGTGCGGGAACGCTTAGCGTTGTATGCGTGATGAATAAAAACCAAGCGATACCGGCGAGTGCCGCAGGCAAGGCGGAGACCATGATGAAGGGATCGAGCCAGGACTGGAAATTCACCACAATCAGCAGATAATCGAGCAGAATCGCGAATACCAGCCCAATCAGAAGGCCGGTATAGGAGGACTGCATCGTCTGGACCTGGCCGCGGACGACAACTCTCGAGCCGCGTGGTAGCTGATTGCGTGTTGAATCAATGAGCTTGTTGATGTCGCGCGACACTCCTCCCAGGTCGCGCCCATCTACCGAACCGAAAATGTCGATCACGGGCGCGACGTTATAGTGGGAGACAACCGCCATCCCACTTCCGCGTTTCATTGACACCAGACTCGCCATCAGGGAAGGAGGAGCGCTTGGATCCGTTCCTGTTACCGGCGTGTTCACGAGCTGCTGGATGCTAGCTTCCCGATACTGCGGCGTTTGAGTGGCAATTGAATAACTCACCCCGGTACGAGGGTCGAGCCAGAAGGTGGGCGCGGTCTGAAAGCTGCCGCTGAGCGAAACCAGCAGGTTTTGCGCGATATCGTGAGCCGAAAAGCCGAGCTCCTGAGCCTTTGTCCGCTCAATTCTCAAATGCAGGTAAGGGTTGTCAAAGGGCTGCTGAATTCTTAGATCGGTGGTGCCTGGCACATACCGGACCTTTTGCAGCAGTTGATCTGCCCACACTCGGTTCCCGTCGAGATTATTTCCGATCACCTGAATGTCGATGGGCGCCGGCAAGCCGAAGTTCAGGATCTGGCTCACCATGTCCGACGGCAAGAAGGCGAAGATCACACCGGGAAACTCTTTTGCCAGACTCACCCGCAAGTGCTCGATATAAGCAGCGGTTGGGTGATGCTTCGGCGAAAGCGTGACGAGAATGTCCGCATCGGAAGCACCGACCGGGGCCGAATTGCTGTAGGAAAGGTTGATGCCGCTGTAAGGCAATCCAATGTTGTCGATAATGCTTGCGACTTCAGCGGCTGGGATTTGGCTTCGGATTGCATTCTCGACTTGGTCGCAGAGAAACGCCGTATCTTCAATGCGCATTCCCGTCGGCGCTCGGAGGTGCAGTTTGAAACTGCCGGCATCCACGGTGGGGAAAAAGTCCTGGCCAAGCCACGGAACGATAATGGCCAGGGATCCTAAACACGCCGCAAAGAACGCCAATAGAAAAGCCCGGCGGTGATGCAGGCAGCGTTCCAGCAAGTTGCGATAGCCTTCGCGCATCCGTTCGAAGGCAGCTTCGAATCTGCGTTGAGCCCGAACGAACACATTTCGACTTGCATCAGACCCGTCGTGTGATCTGTCGTTCCGCAGAAGATACTTGGCCATCGTCGGAACGATGGTTCGCGAGAGCACGTAAGAGGCGAGCATCGCAAACACCACGGCTTCTGCCAGAGGCAGGAACAGGTACCGCGCCACACCCGACAGCAGAAACATCGGGGCGAACACGATGCAGATGGAGAGCGTTGAAACGAACGCCGGCGTGGCAATTTGCATTGCACTGTCCAGCACCACCTCATCCATGTTCTTGTCCGGCTCCGCTTCGCGGTTTCGATTGATGTTCTCTACCTCGACCGTGGCGTCGTCCACGAGGATGCCGACGGCCAGCGCCAGTCCGCCTAGCGTCATGATGTTGATGGTTTGGCCAATGAGACTGAGCACGATGACCGAACAGAGAATTGCCAGTGGTATCGAAGTGGCAATAATGAGTGTGCTTCTCCAGTTGCCGAGAAACATCAGGATCATGAAAGCAGTCAGGCAGGCGGCAATCAGCGCCTCGCGTACCACTCCGTTGATGGCTCCCAGAACAAAGATCGATTGATCTGCCAGAGGAGACATCTTCAACTGAGCGGGTACAGTGGCCGCAATCCGCGGCAATATGGATTTGATCCCGGAAATGACGTTCAGAGTTGAGGCATCCCCCGCCTTCTGAATCGTGAGCAGCACGGAGCGCTGCCCATTCACGCGCACGATATTGGTTTGCGGTGGAAAGCCGTCCCGTACCCAGGCGACGTCTTTCATATAGATCGTGGTGTCCCCGATGGTTTTAATCGGGATGCGATTCAGGTCGTCAATGGTCTGAGGAGCCGCATTCGGGATGTCGACGTTGTATTCTTTGCCGCCAATTTTCGAAGTGCCGGTTGGAAGAATCAGGTTCTGTACGCTAATTGCATTGACCACGTCCAGAGCAGACAGACCTTTGGATTCGAGTGCCGCTGGGTTCAAATCGACCTGAACCTGGCGTTGTTTCCCACCGTAGGGGTACGGAACCGCCGTGCCTGGAATGGTGATCAGTTGAGTTCGAATGAAGTTCAGCCCGTAATCGTTGAGCTGCTGTTCCGACAGACCCTTTCCCGAAAGCGCCAACTGGAGAACCGGCACACTCGACGCGCTATACGCAATGACGAGTGGCGGCGTGGTGCCAGCTGGCAATTGCCGAAGCTGGGTCTGCGAGCTGGCCGTGATCTGGGCAATGGCACGATCAAGGCTCGCATTTGGCTGCAGGAACACCTTGACTACGGCAATGCCGTACAGTGACTGGGATTCGACGTGTTCGATATTGTCTACAACCGTTGTGAGGCTCCGCTCGGTGACACTCACGATGCGGTCGCTCATCTCCTTGGGAACCAGGCCGTTGTAGTTCCAGATGATACTGACGACAGGAATATTTATGTTTGGAAAGATGTCAGTCGGGGTGCGGAAAATTGCCACGCCGCCCATGACCAGGATCAGAATGGCCATCACTACAAAGGTGTATGGCCGCCGTAACGCTAGTTTAACGATCCACATATTTATTCCCTCGCCGCACCAGGCTGATCTGCGGCTTGTGTGTGTTGCATCCCATTCCGCTCTTGCGAGATCCACTCTCGGATGAATGCCGAACAATTTCTGAGTTTTGCGCCCCGTGCCTCGACTTGTGCCAGGAAACGGACTGCATCTCGGTCCACCAGCTTCACGTATTTCAGGTCCAGCACGAGGTTGAGGTCTCGCGCTTCGGACTGTAAGAGTGCGTGGAGTTCTGAAACCTGGTCCGCCTGAATCCGACCGATCAGCGTGAAGACCACCTTCTCGTGTTCGTCGGAGATGTCGATTCGTAAGGTCATTCGCTTGTGCCTTTCACTTCCATGGAGAAAGCAAAGCGGCGACCAAACCCTAATCGAATGAAAATGAGACGTTTACAGGAACGCTGGGCCAACGAATTATCGGAAATTTCCGAGATTTCGTAACTGTCTGTGCTGGGATCGTGTCAGGAGATCAGGAAAAGCTTGGAAGCACGGATGTCCACAACCGTAGTCACGAAGGGATACGGAGGAGTGCAATTCTCGCTACGCCCTTCTGAATCGCTGTTTGTTAATCTTCAGAGCCTTGATCTTGGAATCAAGTGTCGACTGCGGAATACCGAGCCTGGCCGCAGCTCCAGAAGGGCCAGAAACCCTTCCATTGCTTGCCGCCAGCGCGGCTTCGATGAGCTCTTTTTCTTGGGCAGCAATCCTATGGGAAAGAGGCTGTTTGCCCGAATCAGCAGGCATCGCCCGTTGGCCGAGCCAACTTTCGTCAATCGAAAGGTTCTCCGAATCAGAAATGATCACTGAACGTTCAATGACGTTCTGAAGCTCGCGAATATTGCCCGGCCAGGCGTAAGCCTGAAGCATGTCCATACTTTTCTTATTGATGCCGCTGATCTTTTTGCCAGCTTTGCTGGCATAGCGATCGACGAAATACTCCACCAGCAGGGGAATGTCTTCCTTTCGTTCGCGCAGGGGCGGAACTTCGATCGGGAAGACGTTCAGCCGATAGAACAAATCGTCGCGAAATTTTCCTTCCGCAATCGCCGCCTGCAAATTGCGATTGGTCGCAGCGACCACCCGGATGTCAATCTGAAAAGAGTCATTTCCACCGACACGCTGGAATTCGCGTTCCTGCAGCACTCGCAAAAGAGAGATTTGCGTCTCTGGCGGTAGTTCACCGACCTCGTCCAGGAAGATCGTCCCACCTTCGGCCGACTCGAAGCGGCCCAACCGTCGCTGCGTCGCGCCCGTGAAAGCGCCCTTTTCATGGCCGAACAACTCCGAGGCAATCAGGTCGCGCGGGATAGCCGCGCAATTGACACTTACGAACGCTCGCGAGGACCGTTCCGACCGCTTGTGAATCGCGCGAGCGATAAGCTCTTTCCCCGTCCCTGTTTCGCCAGTGATCAGGACGGTTGAATCGGTGGGCGCTACTTTCGCCACTTGCGAGAGCACCGCTTGAAGGGCAGGAGAGGAACCGACAATCTCTTCGAACATTCTGGTGATGTCGATTTCTTCTCGAAGAGCGAGGTTTTCTTTGTACAACTGGTCCCTTAACGTCTGAATTTCCTCGAACGCATTCTTCATTGTGGTGATGTCCATCACCGCTCCAACAAAAGACAGTTCGCCGGCCTGGGACTTTATGGCGTGGGCCAGAACATGAACTCTTTTGATAGAACCATCCGGCATCAACAATCGATGTTCTACATCTATGTTTCTTCCATTGTGAGAGGCGGCATCCAAAACCTCCCGAACACGATCAACGTCCTCAGGATGAACTCGCTCAAGCACCACTTGCATGGTCGGTTTCAGGGTTCGGTCGTATCCAAAAATTCTAAAGGTCTCTTCTGACCAGATAAGCTCTCCGGTGGAAACGTTCCAGCCGGCACTGCCTGTGTGACTCAACGTCTGAGCTTCGGCCAAATATGCTTCGCTCTTGCTGAGCGCTTCGTTGGTTTTCTTGAGCTTTTGAACTGTTTCGTTCAGATCGTCACGAGTGCGTCGAAGCGATTCCGTGGTTCTCCGTTGCGCAACACTCAGGGAGCCAACGAACATTGCTGAGACCATAAAGACCAGGAACCGCGGTATCTGGTCGGGTTTTGAAGCGAATGAGTCATGTGGCGGCAGAAAGCTGTAGTAGAAAGCGACCGCCGAAAGAACAGTAGCCAGGAATCCCGGGCCCAGGCCACCCAACCACGCGCTAAACATCACGGCACAAAGAAACAGCGACACTGGAGCAGATTCCAAGTGCAGGAGCGGCCAATGTGAAATCAAGAGGGCTAGCAAGACAGAAAGAACAGCGGCTCCGTATGCCCGAATCACGTGCAATTGTCTTCCCAAGGGAGGATTGGAACTGAACATCGAGGTGCTCCGGTGAGAGGCCTAGCATTGAAATCTTAGCAAAAGCGATTAGGTTTCGCCCCGGTGCCAACGTTCTGCGGTTCATGTCTCCAGACTGTGTCGAAGTCGAAATCTCAACCTCGGCAGATCACGAGATTTCGGAATTTTCCGGATTTTCGTGATCTTGGCGAACAGGCAAATGCCCCTATTTCAGTGGATTAGCATTCTGGTCGCCACGTTGCTGTAACCAAAGAGGAGGCAACTTGTGAACCGATTGCTTGCTTCGATCTTTGTTCCCCAACGCAGTGGTGCGCCTCTCCGGCGCTATGGGGTTGCGGCTGTTTCCGTCGCACTGGCTGCTGCAGCGGCACTCCTGCTGCGGCATTACAATCTGCCGCATCCCTTCACCTCTTTTTCATTTGCCGCCATTGCCATTACATTTTGGTACGCGGGAACAGGACCGGGGTTGCTCGCCGTCGTGTTCTCCTGGTTCGTACTGACTTACTTCTTTACGCCACTCAAAGTCGGCAATCTTCCCTGGGATTCCTATGTCTTTATTTACGGCGTCTTCGGCTTTCTTGTGAGCCGCTTTAGTTCGTCGCGTATTCGCGCGGAACAGTCATGTGCCGAAGCGCGCGATGCTCTGGAGATTCGCGTCGCGGAACGCACTGCCGATCTCACCATGGCCAATCAGGCGTTGAGACAAGCAAAAGAAGAGCTGTCTGAACTCACGCAGAAGCTTGCCCAGGAAAATCTGTATCTGGAGGACGAAATTCGCTCTGACGCCAACTTCAAGGAGATTGTTGGCAAAAGTCAGCAACTGCATCGCGTACTAAAGCTCGTAGAAACGGTTGCACCTACGGATTCGACTGTGCTGATTTACGGCGAGACAGGTACTGGAAAGGAATTGATTGCACGTGCGATCCATGATCTCAGCTCTCGACGATCCAGGACGTTTGTGAGGCTCAACTGCGCTGCGATTCCTGCCGGGTTGCTGGAAAGCGAGCTATTCGGGCACGAAAAGGGAGCCTTCACCGGTGCTTTTGCCCAACGAATCGGCCGTCTGGAACTCGCGAACAACGGCACTCTCTTCCTCGACGAAATCGGCGACCTTCCTCCGGAGCTTCAGCCGAAGCTATTGCGAGTGTTGCAGGAGCGCGAGTTCGAACGATTGGGCAGTGCGCGAACGCTTTCGACGAATGTGCGTCTGATCGCCGCAACCAACAGAGATCTCAGCACGATGGTCCAAGAGGGAAAATTTCGATCCGATCTTTTCTTTCGCCTGAACGTATTTCCTGTTGACCTGCCGCCATTACGTGAGCGACGTGAAGACATTCCACTTCTGGTGCGACAGTTCGCCCAAGATTTTTCCCGTCGCATGAACAAGACCATCGAAACCATATCTCCCGCAACCATGGATGCCCTGTGCCGCTATCCTTGGCCAGGCAATGTTCGTGAGTTACAGAATGTGGTCGAGCGAGCCGTTATTCTTTCGCGTGGACCAGCGTTAGTCGTGCCTCTGGCGGAGATGGAGCGTCATTCGACACCAGAGCCGGCCCGAGAGGAAGCGCCTGTTCGATCCGCCAGGCGCCAGCCTGTCCGTAGCATCCTGGGTGAGGTCGATCGCGACCAGATTATCCGTGCTCTCAGAGATGCGAATGGCCGCGTGGGTGGGCCACATGGTGCTGCTTCCTGCCTCGGACTTAAACGCACTACGTTCATCACCCGCATGAAAAAGCTCGGCATCGACCCGAATGCAGTGTCGGAAGCTTCGAAAGCGAGTAGCGACACTTCCGACATCTCCGACAGTTCGGACACCTCGTCATCTCCTCTCGCCGAAAGCTTCGCAGAATAAGTCCCTTGCAGACAAAAGACGATACTTCGAACTTTGGCATCTGCAATGTCCCTTGTTTGCCCTGGATGCCCACTTGGTACGCACGTTGGATGTAGCGATGTTTGATCCCACAATAACGACGGATATTCAGTCATTCCTCACGCAACTGAGCGGCGTGCCTCTCGGGGATCTGATCGGCTCAACCAGACCCGGTTACCGATATGGTTACATTGGCACAAAGGACCGCATGATGTATCCGCTGATCGCGCCAGGAGCCGTCGTACAAATTGACGAGCGGCGCAAACGGATCATGGCAGGTCCATGGCGTTGGGAACTGGACAGGCCCATCTACTTCCTGGAAACACGCTCCGGATTTGCGTGTTGCTGGTGCGCTATAGAAAACGGGAATCTGATCTTGCAGCCCCATCCCCTCTCCCCCGAAAGTGTGCGGATTCTCTCGTCAGACGATGTTGATGTACTAGGACAAGTTGTCGCGGTGGCCATGCGACTTGATAGGTTGGCTGATACTGCCGACCACTCGTAACGATCGATTAGCCGTTCTGCTGCCGCGTAACGTCCGGCAAATACGTCATCGTCGTGCCTATCTCTATTCATTCGTTGAGCCATGCCATCGAATGTTCTCCAGACTCGCACGATCCCGCCTCAGCCTCAATCGAGCAACTCTTTGACTGGTAGCAAGTAGCTTGTCCTTGCCGTGAATACGGTGTCGGAGGATCCAAAACTCCAGCGACGACACTTCCGACATCCACGACACTAGGTTCATCCCCGCATCTCTTCTTCGCGCAAGTTCCGTGGAATAAGTTGCTTAGAGACAAACAGGAAGCAGGCGCGTTTTGGCATCGGCCTTGCCTTTCTCCCAAGTGTGAAAAACAAGGCTCCTGCGTAGCGTAGCAATCCCTCAAGGAACTACGACACCGGAGCAAGAAGGAGGAAATATGAAAAAGCTTTTAGCTCTCGTTGTACTCACAGGTTGTCTGGCGGTTCCTTCATTCGCAGGCGATGTTGTCGGCCACAGCGCCAAGGTCGCTGGCAAGGACACTGCCAAAGTCGTGACGGTCACAGCAAAAGGGACTGCCAAAGCAGTGGCACACGTTGGCAAGTTTCTCTTCTGACCGCCATTGAAAAGAACCACAGAACCATATTCATAAGGAGATGAATACAAATGAAAATCCATAAGCTCTACATCGCCCTCGGCTTGCTGATTGCCTTTGGGGTGTTCTTCGAACTCACCGCTCATGCAGATGAGACGAATGAGCTCACCAAAATCACATTCAGTGCGCCGATTCAAATTCCCGGCCAGGTACTGCCGGCAGGAACCTACATCTTCCAGCAGGCCGAGCCGAATGACGATCTGAACCTCATTCATATCTTCAACGCCGATGGCCGCACTCTACGCGCAACGCTGCAGACAGTTCCAGCGGAGCGTAGAGAGGCAACCGGCGATACCGCAATCACACTGGCAGAACCAGAGAGCGGGCAGCCGATTCTCGTGAAGTGGTTTTATCCCGGCCGCTTAACTGGACATGAATTCGTGTACCCGAAACAGCAAGAGCAAGAGATCGCTCACGCTAAGCAGGAAACATTCGTGGGTAACGAGTCAATGTCCAACGCTGAGGCAGGGGAGTAACACTGCGGGCTGGCGTCGTTCAGGATGGGCGCGAGTCTGTGACCATTTGATCGACGCCAGCCGCAAACAAACTGAGGTTAAAAGGAGATCGAAATGAAATTCCGCAAAATGCTAGCCCTTCCGTTGTTCGTCATCGCGCTGACCACCGCGGTCTTCGCAGACCATGTGGCAGTGGATTACGACCATGCCGCGAACTTCAACCAGATCAAGACTTACTCGTGGTCAAAGGTTCAAACCGCGAACTCCATCTGGGATGACCGGGTGAAGGACGCTATCGATAAAGAGTTGACGGCCAAAGGCTGGACGCAAGTGCCATCCGGCGGAAATGTTTCGCTGGTGGCCGTCGAAAAAACCTCTATCCATCAGCAGTACGACACGTTCTATGACGGCTTCGGCGGTTGGCGTTGGCGTGGCATGGGTGACGCTACGACCACTGTCGACAACTACAAAGTCGGGACGCTGATCGTGAGCATGTTCGATGGCAACTCCAAACAGTTGATTTGGAGAGGAGCGTCGAGCAGCGATCTGTCCGGCAATCCCGAAAAGAACACGAAGAAACTCGATCAAGACGTCCAGAAGATGTTCAAGCATTTTCCGCCGGGGACGGCTTCGTAACTGTGAATCCGCCGAGTCAGGTCCCTCGTTGCCGTGGAAATCGGACGCGGGACCTGGATTTTCATGGAGGCGGTGGCTTTCAGGGCGGAGGCGGTCGGAGGTAATGGACCGGTCCAGGGATTGATCGCTTCCACGGTGGGATTTGATCGACGAAAGCGGAATGGAGGCTAGTTATGGCACGGACGAACAGACGAGACCTCGTCCTCTGCGCGGGTGGCCAGGAGGACAGTACTCATACCTGGGTGGTCGATTCTCCGCCAGGACGAAACAGTTTCCGCATAGTGGTGTGCAGTCGCCGAGCGCAGGGCGCTCCGTCACCCAAGCCGCATTCATGGTTCAGATATCTAGGCGCAATCGCACAGATGGTGCTGCCACTGCTCGCCTTTTGGCGGACAGGGCCTTGATCGAGTATCAAAGGGCGTCGTGTCGGCTGACATTATCCAAAGACTTTTGATGAGGGTGTCGAGCGATTCTTCCGATCATACTCGCTGCCCGCCCCTAAGATCTTTCACCACGAAGGACACAAGGTCGCACAAAGGAAAAGATCGAAGAACATTTCAGCAACGAAAGCTGTGAATTCCTTCGTGTACCTCTGTATCCTCTGTGTCCTCTGTGGTTAATGGTTTTTCCCGGCGAACCCTAGCGCAGCGATGGTTTTTTGCGAAGACAGCGCGAATAGTTATGTAAACATGGAATCGAGGATCCGCATAGCAGGTGGAGCGGACCAGAACTCCCCCTGGGCAGAGGCTCTTGATGTCACAAAATCCGGAAAGTGGCATTCACCGAAGCGCGGCGAGATTGGCGCTCCGTTTCGTCTTGATTATTGGGATCGTTAATTTCTTTGCAGACATGACCTACGAGGGAGCTCGTGCGATCGCGGGACCCTTCCTGGGCTCGCTGGGGGCTTCAGCGGTCATTGTCGGCTTTGTGGCCGGATTCGGTGAGTTGGTGGGGTACGGGCTGCGGTCGGTGTCAGGGTATTTCGCAGACAAAACACACCGATATTGGGCGGTCACTTTTCTCGGCTACACCATCAACATGCTCGCTGTCCCGGCCCTCGCGCTGGCCGGAAACTGGCCCATGGCCGCGTGTCTGATCATCGCGGAACGCACCGGCCGCGCAATCCGTCGACCGGCGGTCGAAGCGATGTTGTCCCACGCTGGCTCCGTGATAGGTCAAGGCTGGGTGTTTGGCCTCAACGAAGCTCTGGATCAGACCGGCGCCACCCTCGGGCCTCTGATTACGGCGTATGTTTTGTGGCGACACGGAGGATATCGGCATGCGTTCGCCGTCCTGCTGATTTCAGCGCTATGTTGCCTGGCCGTCCTCGTGGTGGCTCGGCTTGTCCGCTGGGAGCCGGATCAGATGGAGGACGGCCAAAAGAGAACGTCTGTGTCGAAAGGCTTCTCAAAGGCCTACTGGCTCTATTTGGCGGCAGGCGCATGCATTGCCGCCGGCTTTGCCGACTTCGCTTTAATTGCCTTCCACTTTCAGGAAACCGGTACCGTTCCGCCGGGGCTCATTCCAGTTTTCTATGCGGCTGCAATGGCAACCGGCGCCATCGCTTCTCTAGTGCTTGGAAAGTTGCTAGACAGGCTCGGCCTGACGATTCTCCTGATCGGCTTTGGGGTACCAGCGTTCTTTGCGCCGCTTGTCTTTCTGCGTGACATGCCTTTGGAGTTCGTCGGAATGATTCTTTGGGGAATCGGAATGGGAGCCCAGGACTCCTGTCTCAAGGCGGTCCTGTCTCATGTGTTGCCACCCGAAAAGCGAGGCACCGGATTCGGAGTCTTTGATACCGGCTTTGGCATCGCCTGGTTTGCCGGCAGCGCCATCATGGGGCTGCTCTACAAGAAATCCATTCCAGCCCTCATCGCTTTCTCGGTGATCTTCCAGATTCTGGCGCTGCCCGTCCTGGCCTTTGCCAATCGGCAGGAACGGCAGCCTGCGGCGAGCTAGCCGATCAGCACCATTGGCTGGCCTGCTGAAAAAGCTCAGCACCGGGAGGCGGACGCGAACTCTTGAGCCATGGGTAAAGCCCTGTGCTATGGCGTGCAATCGTCGCGGAGCGTGAACGACAGTTGAGGAATTTTTTTCTAACTTTGTGGACGCGCAGTGGATTTGCGTACCACCAACTCAGGCTCGATCGCAATCTCAGGAACGTATTTTAAGCGGTCTTCAATTCGACCGAGTAGTGTGCGCGCGGCGATCTCGCCCATCTTCTGCAGGGGCTGCCGCACGGTGGTGAGTGGCGGAAAAATATAAGCGGCGCTTTGGATGTCATCGAAACCCACAACCGACACATCATCGGGAACGCGCAACCCGGCCTCCTGGAAGGCGCAAATCGAACCAATTGCGGACATATCGTTGTAGGCAAACAACGCCGTAAATGGCTGCCTGCGCTCCAGCAATTGCTTGGCGAAGGGGTAGCCGAGATTTGGGGAAGGGTCATCGCCTTTGAGCTCGATGATCAACTCCGGCCGCATGCGAATGCCGAGTTTTGCCGCCACTTCGCAGATAGCATTCCAGCGGTCGTCGGAGTCAGCGCTCAGCTTCGAGCCTTTCATGAATGCGATCTTCTCGTGGCCTAACTCGAGCAAGTGAGTTAACGCCAGCGTCGCAGCTTTGTGATGGTCGAGAACGACATTCGTTACGCCCTTGATCTTGCGATGGCCCGCCACGGAAACCGTTGGCAGCGGCGGCTCCTGTGTCAGTAAAGTGTCGACCGTTAGAAGGCCCTCAACGCCGCGCTCGCGGAGGACGGCGGAGTACGTCGCAAGCAGCTTCTTGTCGTGGCGATGCGCAACCGTCAAGAAGAAGACATTCTGCTCTCGAAGATAACGTTCAATGCCGCTGACGACGAGAGAGCCGTATGCATCGCCGATCTCTTCGAGGATGACTCCAATCATGTAAGTGCGCCGCACGCGAAGGGAGCGCGCAAAGAAGTTCGGGCGATAGTCCAGGGCACGTGCTGCTGCCAGAATTCGTTTCTTGGTGTGCTTTGGAACGGAATGGGACGCAGCGGAGCTGTTTAAAACCGCGGAAACCGTTCCTGGAGTGAGCCCAACGAGCTCCGCCACCGACTTTAACGTCACCGCTGGCCTACCGTTGCGCCCGCCCTCTTTGATGCGAGATTTCATTCGCGGAATTCTCTCGCTCCCCGTAAATCCACGCGTGCGCACAGGTGGCATGCCGACGGAGACGCATTCTACACGAGTGGCGCAGCGAAACGCCAGATCATCTTTTCGTGGAATGCAAGAATATCAATATTCTATGGGAATAACTCTAAATTCGGTGCCTTCGGTAACCGTCAGTTATGTCAGTAGAAGATCGATATTCTAGGCGATTTATGGTCGGTGACACGTTAAAACGGACCGTAATACTAGAATATCGTTATTTTGCTTGACAAATGTCAGGTGGTCGGGCTTAAACTCCCCCGGTCAGAGCAATAACCGAAAAGTACTAGTTGATCCGGGTGGGGGGGCGCTGTGTACCTTAACGGTGCTCGTAACTGTGGGGGCGCAATCCATTACGCATTGAAAGACTGAAGCCGTTACGCCCAGCGCACAGGCACACGGGCGCAAGGACGGTTGAGAGTGCGGGCGGTTTAACTCGAGCATCCCGTCCCAGGTGACGGGTGGCTTTTCCGGCTTAGGAGAAACTCCATGACGCGTTTCATCCGCTGGGTCGTTGTAGCTTCTCTTCTTCTTTACGCGATCTCTCCAGTGTTTGCCCAGAGCAGGAATACGGGGGAGATACGAGGCACGGTGACGGCTGCGGGAGCCGTGGTTGCCGGAGCCACCGTCACGCTAACGAATCTTGATACCGGGGAATCGAAGGTGTTCACCACCAACGATGTCGGCATCTACGATACCGTCTCGACGCCGACCGGGACCTATAACATCACTTTCACAGCGCAGGGCTTCAAGAAGTTGGTGCGGGGCCCAGTCGTGCTGCAGGTCGATACCATCACCCAGGATGCCAGCCTGGAGGTTGGCGCGGTTACCGAAACCGTCACCGTGGAGGCCGAGGGCGCTCCGCTGCTGCAGACGGAAACGGCGCACTTGGGATCGATCATGGAGGCGAAGACGATTCAGGAGCTTCCCCAGATCGGCGCCGGAATTACGGGCAACGACTGGGCGAACTTCAACATACTTCTGCCTGGAGCCGCTGGAACCTCCACGGCGCCCGGTTCGGAAGGAAGTGGCTCGTATAACGCCGGGGATGCGGTCGCGATTAACGGAAACCTGCCGAACTATGCCAACTATCTGCAGGATGGCGGCGTAGTTCAACTTCCAGTGAGCAACAACGTGGACAACACGTTGTTTGAAGCCGTGCAGGAAGTGCAGGTCACGACTTCATCGTTTTCCGCTCAATATGGAATTGGCGGCGCGGTGTTCAACCAGATCACCAAGAGCGGAACCAACCGTTTCCACGGGTCCGCTTATGAGTACTGGCAGAACGACATGCTGAACGCATCCCCGAAGTTCTGGGTGAATGGCGCCCCAGCCAAGCCTGCGTATCTGCGCTATCACGAATGGGGCGGTTCCGTCGGTGGGCCCATCATCAAGAACAAGCTGTTCTTCTTTTTCGTGCGGGACAAGATTTATAACAACGGGGCGAGTCCTCCGTCGGGTGGCACAACCCCCACACTAGCGGAGAGGGGCATGGGGACGGCCTTTCCGGGTGCTTTCGACTTCAGCGCGCCCGGCCTGCCGACGCTATACGACCCCGCCAGCTGCAATGCGGTAAATTGCGTTCGAACCCCATTTGCCGCGGAAAATACAGGAGCGCTTGCTGGCGTAAATGCGATTCCGGCGAACCGGGTAGATCCGGTAGCGCTGAAAGTCCTGAGCTATTACCCTCTGCCTAACGCGGGTGCTCCAGGAGATCTCAAAAACAACTTCTCTACCATTCTGCCTAAACCCAACCCGAATCTCAGGTGGTTTGGGCGCCTTGACTATGCACTCTCGCAGAAGCAAAACCTCTCTTTTTCGATCAGTCAAAAAGACAACCCTGGCGTCAACAAGTACGGACCGTTTCCGTGCCCGATTAATTGTTTTTCGGGTGACATCGACGGGTACAATGTACAACTCACCCACACCTGGCAGATCAGCCCAAATTTGGTGAACGAATTCCGCATGGCCTATACCAAGCAAGGCAACTGGTTCGTTCCCTTCACTAAAGGGTTTGATCCGGCCGGTAAACTGGGCTTGCAATACGCCAAGGCGAACCTTTTCCCGACGATCAACATCAACAATGGCGGCGGCACCTGTTGCAATGGCTTGGCCCCCGGTACGAATGCTATATACATTGAGCACCTGTACGACCCGTCGGATGTCTTGACCCTAGTGCGGGGACGTCACATTCTGCATTTCGGTGTTGAAGTGCTCATGGGCGATGGCAACACGACTCCGTGGGGTAACGTTGATGCCGGCCAGTTCACGTTCTCCGGGAACTACACGGCACTAAATAGCGCAGCGGCGAATACGACGGGAGCCGGCCTCGCAGATTTTCTGCTGGGCGACGTGCAAAGCTGGAAGGCGACAAACCAGTCGACGACCTACGCGCGACTCAAGAGTCCGCAACTCTTTGTCCAGGACGACTTCAAGGTGCGCCCGAATCTCACCTTGAACCTCGGCTTGCGCTACACTGCGACGACTGGATTCAGTGAGATCAACAATAGTTTGGGCGGGTTCGATCCCAATCTCACCCTGATCTGCGGCGTCGATAAAAACGGCCTGCCCTGTGGTGCCCTGAACGGCACACTAGGGTCGATGTGGTTTGCTCCCCAGAACAACCGAACCACCTTGCAAAAACCGGTGCGCAACATCTTCCTGCCCCGCGTCGGCTTCGCGTGGTCTTTGAGGAATGACACGGTGGTGAGAGGCGGATTCGGAATCTATTCCTACAACTTCAGCCAGGATGTTTACGGGAACGGAATCGGCATTGGAGGCCTTGGCACCAGTAGAGGAGACACGACTGACCCGAACGCGGGAAAGGGGCCCACTCCCCTCGTATACGCTTTCGGCGTCTGCCGCTGTAGCTAACCCAGTGCTGAACTACGTGGTGGGTTCGCCGAATGCGAAGAATGTCTCGCAATATCTCAACGTTCAAACCCCCTCAAACCAGACCTATGTCCCCTACGATGTAAAGCCGGGGCAGATTGACGAATGGCAGTTGAGCGTGGAACATCAGTTCGGACGCGACTACATGGCGTCGGTCTCCTACGTGGGGAGCCACGCCTCACATCTGGAAACCGGAACAGACGTAAATCAAATCACCAGCCCAGCCGGCCTGGCCGCAATCGGAGCAAGCGGCACACTCATTCAAAACGACCGTCCATTCCCGGCCTGGGGAAATTTGAGTGGGTATAACTACAACGGTATTTCCAACTACCATGCCCTGCAAACTACCTTCAACAAACATTTCTCAAACGGGTTGGTTTTCAGTTTCAACTACGTCTGGTCGCATTTCCTGGATGATCAGGATTCGGGAGGATGGGGCAGCCGGGGTGGAACGCAGTACTGGCAGGTCGGAAATGATCCTCGTGCCAGCTATGGAAACTCGAATTTCGATATCCCGAGCGCGTTCAAGGGCTACGCTTCGTACGAACTGCCGTTCGGCAAAGGGAAGAGCTATCTGAGTGGCAATTCGGTACTAGACGAGGTGGTCGGCGGATGGCGGCTCTCCGGAACATTTATCGCGCAGAGCGGGGTTCCGTTCACCGTAGTCAATAACACCAACTCGAACCAGAATCTCACCGGTTGCGCCACCAATGACGGAGGTACTGCTTCTGGGGGTGACGTGAATAACGGCTGTAACTGGTTCCCCAATGTTATTGCATCCACGCACGTCGGCAATCCCAGCGCAAATGAGTGGTTTAACACCGCTGCCTTTGCGAACGCCTGGACTCCGCCCACCGTACCGGGCACAGGCCTCCCCTTCGCGTTCGGCAATGAGCGCAGGAACTCGCTGCGAGGGCCACGCCTGTCGGTCCTTAACCTGTCCATCGCTAAGGATTTCAGGTTCGGAGAACGCGTTCGCCTGCAATTGCGATCCGACTGGGTGAACGCCCTGAACCATCCTAGCCTTGGAATTCCAGGGCAAACGTTTGGGGGCAACAATTTCGGACAGATCAACAACAACACCCAGAATAACGGCGTTGCCGTGGCCGCTCGGAGCGGTGTACTCAGCGCGCGCATTACGTTCTATCGAAGCCAGTCGTTGAGAGAAGGACGGTATCAAAAGTGCCGTCCTTCGCCTCTCTCTGCGGTGGCTCACGGTCCGATGTCGGAGCGCGTTCACCGTACAATCGTCACATGCGCACAATCATAATCGGTTTCCTGTGTGGGACGTTTTTCTTTGCGGGACCGCTGGCGGGGTTATCTCAAGAGAAGGAGACGCGCGGACAGCAAATCGAATCGCACCGCCAAAAGGCAGCCGAGGCCTTACAGTCGAATCGGCC
Source organism: uncultured Acidobacteriota bacterium (assembly GCA_963729415.1). Classification (GTDB taxonomy): domain Bacteria; phylum Acidobacteriota; class Terriglobia; order Terriglobales; family Acidobacteriaceae; genus Gp1-AA133. The sequence goes on from CAVSOD010000002.1 coordinate 162,119, forward strand.
TGATTTGGCGGCCGCGGAATTTCGGGCGATTCTGGCCATTGATCCCAATAACGTCGATGCCCATGGCAACCTTGGCGCGGTGCTGTTCTTCCAGGGAGCGTACTCGGAAGCGGTTCCGGAACTTAAAGCAGCGTTGAAGCTGCGACCTGGCCTGTGGAAGACGCAGGCGCTCCTGGGAATTGGGGAGAAGCGGATTGGCAAGATTGCCGAGGCTCGCCGGGATTTGGAAAAAGCATTCCCGAATGTTTCGGAGCCCAAGATCCGCACCCAGACCGGCATGGAACTGATCGAACTCTATTCGAGTACGGGCGAGTTGGAGAAAGCAGCCACGGTAGTTGGCACTCTCCGAAGGTTGGAGCCCACGGATGGGACGATCTTGTACACGGCCTACCGGGTGTATTCCGATTTGGCCGACGAGTCCCTGCTTAGCTTATCTGTGGTCGATCCGAATTCCGCCAGAATGCATCAGGCGATGGCCCATGAACTGGCGAAGCGCGGCAATACTGCGGAGGCGATTGAGAATTATCGGTCCGCGCTGAAACTCGATCCGCAGTTGCCTGGGATTCATTTTGAGCTGGCTGAAATGCTCAACACTCTTGGCACGTCCGCCAGCACTCAAGAAGCAGAAAGCGAGTACAAAGCGGCGTTGCTGGCCAATCCGAGAGACGAACAGTCAGAGCGCAGGTTGGGCGACATCGCGCTTCAGGCCAACGATTTGCAGAAAGCCGAAGAGCACTACAGTCGCGCGCTCGAACTGCAACCCAACGACCCAGACGCCAACGTAGGATTGGCGAAGGTCTGCATGTCGCGAAACGACTCGCAAAAAGCCGAAGTTCTTTTGCGGCACGCGCTCGATCTGGATCCAACCAATGCTACCGCGCACTACAGACTGGGAACGGTTTACCGGCAAACCGGGCGAACTGCTGACGCGAAGCGCGAACTCGAGGACTACCAGAAATATCGAAAGATGAAAGAAAAGCTTCGGGACGTTTATCGCGACTTGCATCGCGAACCGGTGAAGGACGAAAGCGACGATCCGAATTCCGCAAACTAGCGATCGGATCTGAAAGCTTAGCGCCTCGAGACCGGGCTAGAACTTTCTTTGCAAAATATCGCCCGCAGCACGACGATCGTGATGACAAAAACACCGGTGGCTGTGGGACTCATTTTCGCTTCGACTGTCCTGTTTGCTGCTTCGTATTACACGGCGCGCCCCGACGACCCCAAGGCGATTTACCTGACCCCGGAAAGCTTCCCCGTAAAGGGCGACGGAGTTGCCGACGATACCGCTGGCTTGCAACAGGCGATTAATAAGGTTCAGGAAAAAACCAACCAGGGAATCGTTTTCATTCCCGCCGGGCGTTATCGCTTGACGAAGACAATCAACATTTGGCCGGGCATTCGCCTGATCGGTTATGGTGCGACTCGTCCCGTGTTTCTGCTAGGCCGCCAATACGGCCGGTTTTCAGCAGGGCCCCGCTTACATGTTCTTCTTTGCCGGCGCCCGTCCGGCTGCCGGAGAGACTCCGCCCGACGCCAATCCCGGCACATTCTATTCGGCGATCGGCAATGCCGATATCGAGATCGCAGAAGGCAATCCAGGCGCAGTGGGAGTACGTGCCCACTACGCACAGCATTGTTTCCTCGCACACATGGATTTCCGCATCGGATCGGGCCTGGCGGGTATTCATGATGGCGGGAATGTCGCCCAGGATTTGCACTTCCACGGCGGAACCTATGGTATCTGGACGCGCAAGCCTTCCCCCGGGTGGCAGTTCACAGTGATTGATTCGACATTTGAAGGGCAGCGCGAGGCCGCGATCCGGGAACATGAGGCAGGCCTGACGTTGATTCGCCCTCAGTTCAAAAACGTGCCGACCGCGATATCCATCGATCCTCGGTATGCCGATGAACTATGGGTGAAAGATGGACGCATGGAAAACATCGCTGGCCCCGCGATTGTGATCAGCAACGAAAACAATGCCCGCACCGAAATCAACGTGGAGAGCGTCGCCTGCCGCAATGTTCCTGTATTTGCGGGTTACCGAGAGAGTGGGAAAAAGGTCGCTGGCCCGGCGGAGACCTATTCGATCAAGACATTTTCCCACGGGTTGCACTATGACGACATCAGTGCCGCCCCCGAGATCAGGGATGTTTTCGAGACAACGGCGCTGCACGCTCTGCCGGATCCTGTCAGCCTCTGACGTCCTGGACCTGCCGCCAATGGAGACCTGGGTCAATGTTCGCTCGCTTGGAGCTGTGGGAGATGGCGTTGCCGACGATACCCAGGCGCTTAGGAACGCAATTGCGCATGCTCGCGCGATCTACCTGCCATCCGGGCAATATCGGGTCACCGACACCATCACGTTACGACCCGACACCGTGCTCATCGGTTTTCATCCCAGCGTCACGCGCATCTTGCTTGCCGACGAGACCCCGGCGTTTCAGGGGGTTGGTAGTCCAAAGCCACTGCTTGAAACTCCGCCAGGTGGGACGAACGTCGTGACCGGCATCGGTCTTTACACCAATGGCATGAATCCGCGTGCTGTGGCTGCCCGGTGGATGGCCGGTACGCACTCGATGATGAACGATGTTCGCTTTCTTGGCGGCCACGGCACGGTCGATCCAAACGCCACCGCCGAGGAAAGTTCCAAGATTTGGCATCAGATCTACAACAATACTCATACCGCCGATTCGAACCTGGACCGCCGATGGGACGGCCAGTATCCCAGCCTTTGGATAAGCGGTGGCGGCACCTTCCTCGACATCTGGACGCCAAGCACATTCGCGCAGGCCGGTCTCTACATCTCGAATTCATCGGTGGGAGGTCGGATTTACCAACTATCGAGCGAGCATCATGTCCGTAATGAGGTGGTTCTGGACCACGCTTCGAATTGGCAGATTTATGCGCTCCAGACTGAAGAAGAGCGCGGCGAGGGTGGATTCGCTTTACCGCTCGACGTCCGGGATTCAAGCAACATAACCTTTGCGAATCTGCACATGTATCGAGTCGTGAGCAGCTATCAACCGTTCCCGCGCGCGATTTTAGTGCAGAGTTCCACCAATATTCGATTTCGCAATCTGCATTGTTACAGTGACAGCAAAGTTTCTTTCGACAATGCAATCGATGATCAAACGCAAAAGATCCAGATTCGACAGCGCGAGATCGCATGGCTGACAATCCCGGACCGTCCAGCCCCGGCTGCTCCACAGAAGCATACTGTGCTTGCCGACAACGCGAAGGTGGAGCGGGTTGCGAGCGGATTCTTTAACATTTCAGGAGGTGCGGTCGACAAAGCGGGCGACCTCTATTTCGTCGACGCTCACAAACAAAGCATCTACCGTTGGGCCGTCTCCAACCAGCAATTGTCGACGGTTCGCGATAATCCGCTGGACCCGGTTCAGCTGTTCTTTGACAAGAGCGGCAACCTCATCGTGATCTCGTACGCGGGGAAGGGAAGTGTTTATAGTTTCCGACCGGACCTCCCTGGCAACGAAGTAACCCTGCTAGCGGCGGTTCCGTCCGAGCCTCGGCAAGGCATGACCCCGGTCCTTCCGGTCAACTTCTGGCGAAATGAAAATGATTTCCTCGAAACCATTCCCGCGAAGAGGCCCTACCAGTTCATTTCTCCTGATGGGACAACGTTCTTTCCCGCCGAAGAAGAGTTTGTCAGCGGTGAGCTCTACTACGGCTCCAAACTGAATGACACGCTTCGCGCATTTGGCTTCGCCCCTGTCGTTCCCGGGCAACGCAAATATTTTTGCGATGAATCGGAAGAAAAAACATACGAGGGCGAAGTAGGCGCAGACGGCACGATTTCCAACCTGAGGCTTTTTGCCGAACGAGGGGGGGAAAGCGTTGCAGTGGACGAAGGGGGCAACGTCTATGTCGCTGCCGGACAGATATTCGTTTACAGCCACTCGGGATCTTTAATCGACACCATCGAAGTTCCGGAACGGCCGTCTCAATTGTTATTCGGCGGCAAGGATGGCCATACGCTATTCATTCTTGCACGCAGTTCTTTGTATGCCGTGGGCACGGTGTACCGCGGGCGATGATGTTCGGCCCCAACTGCCGCGACAAAACATCGAAACAACCAGCACTGAGCAGGGGACAAAATGGCAGACGAGATATCGCGTAGAAACTTTCTTGGAGTTTCAGCTCTCGGAGCATTCGCCGCCGCTTCCTCGGACGTGGGTTCGTTCAGGACGGTCGCACAGGCTTCAAATGCTCCAACCTCCCATGCCCCGTCAGAGATCGCCGTGTGGGTGACCTCTGGCGATGAGCACTTTGCCTCGGCTTCTAAGATCGGATGGCAGGCCGCTTCCGCCAGGTCGGAAGTGGGCGTGATCGAACTCGATCCTGCGGTCAAGTTCCAGGAGGTTCTCGGATTCGGCGGGGCCTTCACCGATGCCGCCTGCTACACCTTCAACCGGCTTTCAGCTTCCGAGCGTGAGAAGCTCTTCCACGAACTCTTCCATTCTTCGGAATTGGGTCTGAGTGTCGGGCGAATTTGCGTAGGCGCGAGCGACTATTCGATCAAGCTCTACAGCTTCGATGACGGTGAAGCTGATCCGGATTTAACGCGATTTTCAATCGAGCACGATCGCGAATATATCCTTCCGATGCTTCGCCAGGCGCGGCAAGCGAATCCCGACCTGTTCCTGTTCTCCTCGCCATGGAGTCCGCCCGGCTGGATGAAATTTAACGGCACAATGCTCGGTGGCTCCATGCGCAAACACTATTTGCCCGCATACGCGCAGTACTATCTCAAGTTTCTCCAGGCATACGCCGCCGAAGGCGTGCCCATCCAGGCTCTGACATCGCAGAACGAAGTTGATACAGATCAGGATGGCAGGATGCCCGCCTGTATTTGGGCCCAGGAATACGAAATTGAATTTGTTCGTGACCGGCTTGGTCCTCTACTCGAAAGTAGCGGCGTGCCCGTAAAAATCTGGATCCTCGACCACAACTACAACTTGTGGGGTCGAGCCGTATGCACACTCGGCGACGTGAAAACGCGCAAATATGCGAGTGCCGTTGCGTGGCATGGCTATTACGGAACCCCGGATATGATGAGTAAAGTGCATGAGGCGTACCCGGAAGTGGAGATGCATTGGACCGAAGGCGGTCCGGATTACACCGACCCGGGTTATCTGACCGACTGGTGTAAATGGTCGGGAATGTTTACCGACATTTTGCGCAATTGGTGCCGGTCGATCACTTCGTGGAATCTTGCGCTCGATGAGCACGGGCGGCCGAATATTGGGCCGTTTCCTTGTGGTGGAGTCGTCACGATCGACTCGCAAACCCGAGACGTTACTCGCAGCGGGCAATACTGGGCTTTCGCTCATTACTCCCGAGCGATCCGCCGCGGTGCGCGCCGCTTTCAATCACAGTCACGAGTCACAGAGATCAAGAATGTCGCTGTTCAGAATCCCGACGGACAGATGGCTGTCATCCTGACGAACCCTGGGGCGGCAAACACTGTCAGCCTGCGATTGGCGAACTGGGCGGCATCGGTTCGTTTGAAGGCGAATTCCGTCACGACTCTGGCGTGGACCTGATCGAAGGAGGTCCAACTCTCTTGCGCCTGCACTTCCTAGACCGATTGTCCGGCAGCTTTCGGCTTGCACTCACAGATGTGCGAATGGACTACTTGCGCTACGCTTGACCGCTGCATGGCGTGCAGGGTGACGTTGCCGTGTTCGCGGAAGTGCAGAACATTTCCCACGTCGAGGATGATCGATTTGGCGCCGATGCCGTTCTGCAGCTCTACGAGTAGTCGTCCCGCAAGCACAATCCAACTTGAGATCCGTCCCGGATCAGTGCCTTTATCAAAAAAGACTGCTCGGAGTTCACCTTTGCCTAGATGCAGCAGGGACGGATGCAGGAAATGAGGCCCCTTGGGTGAACTCATGACATGTTGATTGCCTGTGCGTTTTGGATCGACACGTTCTCGTTCAAAGATCCAGCTTCCGGATTCCATGCGTTCCGCCATGCCAATCCTGAGAGCTCGGCAGACCCGGCTCAGCATTTCGATGGACACATTTGCCTTTGCTTCCTCAAGCCGAGACATCGAGGAGGGGTCAATGCCGATCGACCGCGCCAGATCGGTGGTGGTCAGCCCTGTTTTTTGGCGCGCATCGCGAATCAACTCCGAAATCCCCCAAGCGATCATGGCGTAAGCGCCTGGCTTGTGCAGGTCATGGGAGGTTACCCGCCGGCGCAATGGGGTACGAATCGTCGACGAGGATTCTTGATCCCTTACTAGCCTCGGGGTATCGCCCAAATGCTTCAGAGTCAGCGACGAGGAACCCTGATCCATGACGAGCGCCACTGGTGAATTCGTGGCGTGCCGAAGGATTAACCAAGCCACGGCTTCGCCCTTGACTCCCCAGGCATGATGCGGGATTTGTGGATTGATCCGCAGCAGCGTCCCCTCTCCGGCTGGAGGATTTAACAGCACGCGCTCCGGGGGCCGCGCTCCAGGGCTCCAGAAAAAGTGGTAGGCAACTTCTCCTCTAATTGGTATCAGGATTTCTTCGCCCGGATGGAAGACAAATTCGCTCTTGATTTTTTCACCGAGTCGAACCCTCTGTAGTGAATAGGCGGCATTCCACGAGGCGGGAGGGCTGAAACTCTCATACGAGATTTCGTCCGCGGGAACAATGTCCATTCCTACAGATGCTTCGCCTACATCGCAGAGCGCGTATGGCCGAACTGATTGCTCCGGCCCCATGAGTCTCTGTAGCTGATCTTGGGCGGCCTGCGGACCTGCGCCGAAATAAAGGCTCTCGATGAGGGCGAGCCCCGAGGGCTGTGCTGACTTAATTCTCTTTGTCCCCGAAAAATGGCTCGACTGGAAGTCGTGGTGCACGAGTGCGATCACCTTACCTCTGGCTGCGCATGTTAGATGCCCTATAACTTTAAGGTGAGTATCTCCGAGAACTGTAACGAACCGTTTCAAGCCGGGTCAATCAGGCGATCACTTACGTCTGACTAAGGGGAGCCCCGATTAATCCGCAGGGGTTCTTTGATGTGGAGTTCCGTTGGTGCGAAGGGCGCGCTCCTTCATTTGCAATGAATTTACATGCAGCCATACGGCGGTCCGACGGTCAGACTAATATTGGAAAAATGTCCAGACGATCGCAGCTGAAAAACCCGAGGCTTGAGACTAGCGGGGAACTCATTCCCCCAACGCTCGCACCATCAGGTCCGCAGTCTCCGATCCCGAAAAGTTTTGTTGCCCGGTCACCAGATTTCCGTCACGCACCGCAAAACCGTGCCATAGTCCAGCCTGTACATAGTTAGCGCCCAGCTTCTTCAGTTCGTCCTCGATTCGCCACGGCGTGACATGTTTCTCTCGCGGAAGCAAATTCATACTCCACACCGCATTGTCGGCGTAATCTTCCTCGACATTTGCGAACCCGGTAACGGTTTTCCCTTTCACCAAGTACTCCCCGCCGCTGAGCTTGGCATAGCGGAGCATCGAGCAGCCGTGACAAAGAGCGCACGTGACCTTGCCGGATTCGTAAAATTGCGAGAATTTTCTCTGAAGGTCGATGGATTTTTCATACGTGTACATCGGCCCTTGACCGCCGGCACATAGAATCGCGTCAAAGTCATCGACCTGCAGGTCCGTGATTTTTTTCGTGTTCGCGATGAGTGCCGCCAGCTTTGTTGTAGCGATGAAGCCCATGCTGATCAGGTCACCGGCAGAATAGCCGCTCGGATCCCGCGCATCACTCATCGCATCGGCCTCACATTTCCCGCCCTCCGTGCTGAAATTCCCATCTCATATCCCTGCTCTCGAAAACGGTAGTACGGATGGGCGAGTTCCGACCACCAGAAGCCCACAGGCCAACCGGTGTTCGAAGCAACGGTTGGACTTGAAATCACGATTGCGACACGTTTCGAGCGCTTCGCGTTGACCGGGTTGACGTCCTTAAGGCTCATCTCTCTCCCTCGGAACTATTCTTCTGGACTCCAGGACCGCACGGCAGTTGTAACAAGCTCGATGCGGCCGTCGCTACGCACCAGCAGGTAACAGACTTACCTTTAAGTAACTATGAATGGGTCAGGAAGTGGAGGGCGCTGGACCAAAAATACGCATTCCACGGGATTCGGATTGGGCGTAGTCTTGGGTTGATCCACGCCGTGGCAGCTAGGCGTTATCTCCCGTGGAATCAAGCGTGTAAAAATTTGTAAATGTACACATTTTGTCGCCCCCTACTTTAAACTAGATACGTCTGAAAGGTGAGGTGAGCGCGGCAGCACGGGTAGCACTCTCCGCCTTTCACCCGCCCGAAAATCGGGACGAAAGGTTCAGGCGAGTCGACGTCTGGCGTGCCTTGCGTCCTCACGCATTGAAAGAAGCTATGAGAACAATGGTTCGTCGTCATCCGCTAAACGTCTGCCTGTTTTCCGGCCTTATATTCGCTTTGGCTGCCTTGTGCGGTTGTGGCAGCGCGAACAGCAAGTCGGCGCAAGCCAGTGCCGGACCACAAGCGATCCCCGTCGCGGTCGCGCCTGCAGAACAACGCGACGTGCCCGTTTATCTTTCTGGCCTCGGGAGCGTGCAGGCCTACAACACGGTCAGCCTGAAAAGCCGCGTAGATGGACAGATCGTTCAGATCGCGTTCAGGGAAGGGCAGCTGGTAAAGCAAGGCGATCTGCTGATTGTCATCGATCCGCGCCCGTATCAGGTTGCCCTGGAGCAGGCCGAAGCTGCCCTTGCCCGCGATCAGTCGCAGTTGAAGAATGCGCAATTGGACTACGACCGTTACCAGGGCCTTTTTAAGGAAGGCGTAATTTCTCAGCAACAATACGACGCGCAGCGTGCCCTGGTGGGCCAACTGGAAGGAACCGTTAAGGCCGATCAGGCGACCATCGACAATGCCAAGTTGCAGCTTGTGTATACCCGGGTGACGGCGCCGGTGAACGGTCGTATCGGACTCCGACTGGTGGACATCGGCAACATGGTTCATGCCACGGATACAAACCCTCTGCTCGTGCTTACCCAGTTGCAACCGATCGCGGTTGTCTTCACGCTGCCGGAGGACTCGATCCCTTCGGTGGTGAAGCATATGAAAACCGGCACACTCGAAGTGGATGCTTACAGCCGCGACGACACTACCAAGCTAGCCGCGGGAAAGCTGCTGACCATCGACAATCAGATCGATCCCACGACCGGCACAGGAAAGCTCAAGGCAATCTTCGACAACGTTGACAACGCTCTGTTCCCCAATCAATTCGTCAACGCACGCCTCCTTCTCGAAACCCGCAAGGGCGTGACCGTGATTCCGGCTGCCGCCGTGCAGCGCGGCCCTCAAGGCAGTTCCTTTGCCTATATCGTGAAGTCAGACAAGACAGTTGAAGTGCGGCCGGTCAAGGTTGCTCTCACGCAAGGGACAGTGAGTGTCATTGCTTCCGGCATCGCTCCCGGCGAACAAGTAGTAACTGATGGCCAGGACAAGCTGCAGTCTGGAAGCCACGTGGAGCCGCGGGCGTCCAGTGGGCCCTCCGCGAACCAAACCACCCAGACTCCAGGAACCGTAGGTCAATGAGTCCTTCCCGCATCTTTATTCTCCGTCCGGTCGCCACGACCTTGCTGATGGTGGGGATTCTTCTGGTCGGGCTCGTTGCCTACATGCAGCTCCCCGTTTCCGCACTGCCCGAAGTCGACTATCCCACTATTCAGGTCGTTACGTTCTACCCGGGTGCGGATCCGGAGGTGATGGCGTCATCGGTGACTGCCCCGCTCGAGCGGCAGTTCGGCCAGGTTCCGGGACTGAGCCAGATGACATCGACCAGTTCCTTCGGCAGCTCGCTGATTATTCTGCAATTCAATCTTGACCAGAACATCGATGTCGCCGAACAAGAGGTTCAGGCGGCGATCAATGCCGCCACCACCTACTTGCCCAAAGACCTTCCCAACCCGCCGATTTACAGCAAGGTCAATCCGGCAGACGCCCCGATCCTGACGCTGGCCCTTACCTCCGATACGCTTCCCCTCACCAAGGTTGAGGATCTTGCCGACACCACCCTGGCCCAGAAGATTTCTCAATTGCCCGGGGTTGGACTTGTTTCCATCAGCGGCGGACAGAAACCCGCCGTGCGCATTCAGGCGAACCCCACAGCGCTGGCTTCATATGGGCTCAGCCTTGAAGATTTGCGAACCGTCCTCGGCCAGGCCAATGTGGACCAGGCGAAGGGTGTTCTGGATGGAAGCCGTCAGTCCTACACCATCAATGCGAATGATCAGCTCTTCAGCAGCGACGAATATAAAGACATCATTGTCGCGTCCAAGAACGGTGCACCGGTTCGGTTGAGCGACGTCGCCAATGTCATTGATGGGGCCGAGAATGCTCGCGAGGCTGCCTGGATGAACTTGACGCCCGCGGTCATCGTCAACATTCAGCGCCAGCCCGGGGCTAACATCATCAGCGTTGCCGATCGAATCAAGAAGCTGTTGCCCCGGTTGCAGTCGTCCCTTCCGTCTTCCGTCAAGCTGACCATCCTCACCGATCGTACCCAGACGATTCGGGCCTCAGTCGATGACGTGCAGTTCGAAATGATGCTCACCATCGGCCTCGTCGTGATGGTGATCTTCTTATTCCTCCGCAACCTCTCGGCAACCGTGATTCCGAGCGTGGCTGTGCCGCTATCGCTGATCGGTACTTTCGGAGTCATGTATCTGCTGGGATACAGTCTGAACAATCTCACCTTGATGGCGCTGACAATCTCGACCGGCTTCGTGGTCGACGACGCCATCGTGATGATTGAGAACATCGACCGTTACCTGGAGGAAGGAGAAACTCCTCTCAATGCTGCCCTGAAAGGCGCGGGCCAGATCGGTTTCACGATCGTTTCCTTGACCGTGTCCCTGATCGCGGTGCTGATCCCGCTCCTCTTCATGGGAGACGTGGTTGGGCGCCTGTTCCGTGAGTTCGCGGTGACCTTGGCGGTGACCATCCTGGTGTCTGCGGTCGTTTCGCTCACATTGACGCCGATGATGTGTGCCAAGCTCCTCAAGACCAAGGGTTCCTCCAAACATAGCCGCTTCTACGAGGCGTCGGAGCGCCTCTACGAACGCGTCATCGAGAAGTACGGTTCGACGTTGCAGTTTGTTCTTAAACATCAACCCACCACCTTGATTGTGACGGTGGCTACCTTGGTATTCACGATTCTTCTATTCATCGTCGTGCCCAAGGGCTTCTTCCCGGTGCAGGACACTGGCGTAATTCTTGGTATTGCCGACGCGCCCCAGACCGTCTCCTTCTCCGCGATGGCCGACCGTCAACAGGCATTGGCAAAAGTGATTCTGCAGGATCCCGCCGTCGACAGCCTGTCGTCCTTTATCGGCATTGACGGTGTGAACACGACGCCCAACACCGGACGCATCCAGATCAATCTCAAGCCGCGGAATCAGCGCAAGGACAACGCTTCAGAGATCATTCGCCGCCTGCAATCGAAGCTTAAAAACGTCGAAGGCATCACCTTGTACATGCAGCCCGTTCAGGATCTGACGGTGGAAGATCGCGTGAGCCGAACTCAGTTCCAATATTCACTGGAGTCGGCCGACGCAAACGACCTGAACCTCTGGGTGCCACGGCTGATGGACAAATTGAAGGCGCTGCCCGAATTGAGTGATATTGCCAGCGACCAGCTCACTGCCGGATTGAAAGCCGATCTCGTGATCGATCGCGACACCGCCTCCCGCCTCGGCATCCTCCCGCAGGCCATCGACGACACCCTCTATGACGCCTTCGGGCAGAGACAGGTCTCGACCATCTTCACCCAGCTCAATCAATACCACGTCGTGCTGGAAGCAGATCCCACCTTTCAGCAGACGCCGGACTCCCTGAAAAGCATTTACGTGCACTCTTCCACCGGAACGCAAGTTCCACTGTCGGCCTTTACCCACTTTCAGCAGGCGAACGCCCTGTTGGCGATCAACCATCAGGGCCAATTCCCGGTGGTGACGCTTTCCTTCAACCTTGCGCCCGGCGTGTCACTGGGCGAAGCCACGAAAGCCATCGAGCAAACCGAACAAGAAATTAATTTGCCGCCAAGCATTCACACATCGTTCCAGGGCACCGCGGCCGCGTTCCGCAACTCCTTGTCCTCCGAACCCTACCTGATTCTGGCGGCTTTGGTTACGGTCTATATCGTGTTGGGCGTCTTGTACGAAAGCTACATCCACCCGATTACGATTCTATCGACGCTTCCTTCGGCGGGTGTCGGCGCAATCCTCGCGCTCATCCTCACCCGAAACGATTTCAACGTCATCGCGCTCATTGGCATCATCCTGCTAATTGGTATCGTTAAGAAAAACGCCATCATGATGATCGACTTCGCGCTTGAAGCGGAGCGTGAGGAAGGGAAGCCGCCCGAGCAAGCGATCTACCAGGCTTGCCTGCTGCGCTTTCGCCCCATCATGATGACCACCATGGCCGCGCTCCTCGGCGGCCTGCCACTGGCACTCACCTCCGGCACCGGTTCGGAGCTCCGTAACCCGCTCGGCATCTCCATCGTCGGTGGACTTCTCCTCAGCCAATTGCTGACTCTCTACACCACGCCGGTCGTCTACCTGGCTTTCGATCGGCTCGGGCGGCGTTTCTCGCGTTACCGGCTTGGGAACCCCATCGAGGGAGCCGCCACCGCCGACTAGCCATGAACATCTCGGCCCCATTTATTCGGCGACCCATCGGGACCACGCTTCTTACTGTGGCCCTGCTCCTGTCGGGCACTCTGGCATTTCAATTCCTACCAGTAGCCCCGTTGCCCCAGGTCGAGTTTCCGGTCATCTCGGTAGGCGCCGGCCTTCCGGGCGCCAGTCCGGAAACCATGGCTTCGTCGGTAGCAACGCCGCTCGAACGACAATTCGGCCGAATTGCTGGCGTGAATCAGATGACTTCCTCCAGTCAGCTAGGTTCGACCAGCATCACTCTGCAATTCGATCTCAGTCGCAACATTGATGCCGCGGCTCGCGACGTTCAGGCCGCCATCAACGCCGCCCGCGGCCAGCTCCCCGCAAACCTGCCGAGCAATCCCACCTACCGGAAAGTCAATCCTGCCGACGCGCCGATCCTCATTCTCTCGATGACGTCGGACACGATTCGATTACCCGAGATCTATGACGCCGCCAATTCCATCCTGGCGCAGAAGCTCGCTCAAGTTTCCGGTGTGGGCCAAGTCTTCGTGGGCGGTGGCGCCAATCCCGCGGTTCGCGCCGAACTGAATCCGATGCAGCTCAACAATCTCGGCGTCAGCACCCAGCAGGTGGCGACCGCCCTTTCTGCTGCCAATTCGAATAAGCCGAAAGGAGAGTTCACCGGCTCAGTCGCCGCCTGGACAATTGACGCCAATGATCAGCTCCTGAAAGCCGAGGAATACCGCGGCCTCATTGTTGCCTCCAATCAAAATGGTGTGGTCCGTTTGAGCGACGTCGCCGACGTGCAGGACTCCGTCGAAGACATTCGCAATGCCGGGATATCCAACGGCAAACGCGCCGTCCTTCTCGTGATCTTCCGTCAGCCGGGCGCCAACATTATCTCTACTGTCGATAATGTCCGAGCCTTACTTCCGGAATTGCGGGCCTCCATCTCGCCCGCCATTAATGTCGACGTCGTTATGGACCGCACCCTGACCGTGCGCGCCTCGGTGCGCGACATCGAAGTCACGCTGGTCATCTCTGTCATCCTGGTCGTTTTGGTCGTCTTTGTTTTCCTGCGCAGCGTACGGGCCACAATCATTCCCAGTGTCGCCGTACCCCTGTCGCTGGTTGGAACGTTTGGCGTGATGTACCTGCTCGGGTACAGCCTCGATAACCTGTCCTTGATGGCTCTGGCCATCTCCACTGGATTCGTGGTCGATGACGCCATCGTGGTTCTCGAAAATATCAATCGTCATCTCGAGGAGGGCGTTCAGCCGGTAGCCGCGGCATTTTTGGGTGCGAAAGAAATCGGATTCACCGTCCTCTCCATGAGCACCTCGCTTGTCGCCGTCTTCATTCCCATCCTCATGATGGGCGGGATTGTCGGCAGGCTGTTTCGTGAGTTCGCGGTCACGCTGAGTGCTGCGATCGGAGTGTCGTTGCTGGTATCCCTGACGACTACCCCGATGATGTGTGCCAAGCTCTTGCGTCCCCTTCATAGCGAGAAGCATGGTCATTTGTACCGCGCCAGCGAGAGCGCCTTCGAGGGTCTTCTCAATACCTATAGCCGGGGATTGCGCTGGGTCTTGCGTCATCAAGCCCTGGTTTTGCTGATCACGATCGGCACCGCCTGTTTGAGCGTGTACCTCTACATCATCGTGCCCAAGGGCTTCTTCCCGCAGCAAGACACGGGGCGCCTGGCTGGCTCGATCCAGGCCGAGCAGGACATTTCCTTCCAGGCGATCCGTCAGAAGATGAATGATTACGTCGCCATCATCATGAAAGATCCTGCCGTTGATACGGTGACCGCTTTTGTCGGAGGCGGGGGCACTGCGAACACGGGGCGCATGTTCATCATGCTGAAGCCACTGGGCCAGCGAAAGATCAGCGCCGATAAGGTCATCGCGCGCTTGCGTGTAAACCTTGCCCATGTGCCCGGTGCCACGTTGTATCTCCAGTCTGCGCAGGATCTTCAGATTGGTGGCCGTCTCGGCAACGCCCAATATCAGTACACGCTGCAATCGGAGAGTCTCGACGATCTGAATCAATGGGCGCCGAAGGTATTGGCCCGCCTGAGAAAATTGCCGCAGTTGAAAGACGTGAACACCGACCAGCAGAATCGCGGTCTTGAGGCTAGGCTCGTCATCGACCGCGACACCGCCTCTCGGCTCGGAATTCAGCCGGCCGCGATCGACGCAGCTCTCTACCAGGCATTCGGCCAGGCGCAGGTTTCCACCATCTACGAACAGCTGAACCAATACCACGTCGTGATGGAAGTGGATCCCCGATATCAACAAACGCCCGACGCCCTGCAAAGCATCTACGTGCCGTCGAACCCCAACCCCAGCACCAACACAAAACCCATGGTGCCCCTGGCAACATTTACTCACTACGAGCCGGCGAACACGCCTCTTGCCGTGAACCATCAGGGACAGTTTCCGTCGGTCACGATCTCGTTCAACCTCTCAGAGGGTGTCTCGCTGGGCGAAGCCACCCAGGTCATCGAGCGGTCCAATCGCGAGTTGAACCTGCCAACCTCGATTCACGCCAGCTTCCAGGGAACCGCCGCCGCGTTTCAGGACTCGCTCTCGAGCGAGCCAGTCCTGATTCTTGCTGCTCTCGCTACGGTCTACATTGTCCTTGGAATGTTGTACGAGAGCTACATCCATCCCATCACGATTCTTTCCACGTTACCGTCCGCTGGCGTCGGCGCGCTGCTTGCGCTTTTGCTGACCCGCAATGACCTGAACGTGATCGCGCTAATCGGTGTGTTGCTGCTGATTGGGATTGTCAAGAAAAACGCCATCATGATGATCGACTTCGCTTTGGACGCGGAGCGAAGCGGCAACATGTCGCCGGAAGACGCGATTTACCAGGCCTGCATCAAGCGCTTCCGTCCCATCATGATGACCACTGCGGCAGCCCTGCTTGCCGGATTACCTCTGGCCTTGGGAACCGGCACCGGATCAGAACTACATCGCCCGCTTGGCATCACCATCGTCGGCGGGCTCATCGTGAGTCAGATGCTCACGCTGTTTACGACTCCAGTCGTCTACCTCTACATGGACCGGATGCGGCTTAGGTTCCGGCGCATTGCCGGTGCTTCGAAAGCGGATGCGCTGCCTCAGACAAGCTGAGTGTTGCGCGTTCCGACACTACTCGGGCGATTTGTTCAAACGATTCGAGTCATTCTCGGGACGGCCCACGTTCGGGGGCATGGGGCCTGAGAGCGATTTCAGGAACTCCAATAAATCCCTTCTTTCCGGGCCGCTCAGAAAATCCAGAACGCGAATTCGCTTGTCCAGGTGGGGATTTGAGTTGCCGCCGCCAATATAGTGGTCAATTACGTCTTTGAGCGTCGGTACACTGCCGTCGTGCATATAGGGAGCGGTCCAGATGGCGCCTCGAAGACTGGGAGTTTTGAAAGATCCCATATCCGTGTCGTTCTTCGTTTCAGCAAAGCGACCAGGATCCGTCAGGCTGCCATCGGTATTGGCTCCGATGCCGATGTTATGAAACTTCTGATCCGTGAAAAGCGCATAAGTCTTCCCAATCGTATGACACACAGCGCAGTTCCCCTTACGGGGGTCCATGAAGACTTTTAGACCACGCTGAGCCGAAGGCGAGAGCGCACTCTTGTCTCCACCGTAGTAATAGCGGTCGAAGGGCGAATTCCCGTTCACTATCGTGCGTTCAAAGGACGCAATCGACTTGCTCACCATCTCAAACGTGATCTCATCCGTGCCCCAGGCTTTCTCGAAGGCCTTACGGTAGTCACTATCGGCCTGGAGGCGCGCGACCACTTCTTCCGCCGTGTTCGCCATTTCCACCGGATTGGTAATCGGAGATTCGACCTGCGCTTCCAGACTGGCCGCTCGCCCATCCCAGAATAGCGACGACCAGTAGGCGCTGTTTATGATCGAAGGCGCGCTGCGGGTGCCGGTTTGGTTCTGCACGCCACTGGAAACGGCCTTGTTGTCAGTAAATCCTTTGTCGGGATCATGACAGCGTGCGCAGGCGATCGTTCGATCCGACGACAGCAATGGATCGTAGAAGAGCCGCCTTCCCAAAGCGATTGTTGCCGTCGTCGGTGGATTGTCAGCGGGGAAAATTAGACGCGGCAAGCCTAGAGATGCTCGTATTACTACTGGCGCTCCGGCGGGAAGCAACTTTTTTGTCGGTTGCGATGGCTGCGCCGAAAGCAGTGCTGGAGCAAGCAACAGCGCAAGTGTTCCACCTTTCCCAACTCGCAACCATATCCCGGCTCGGCGAGCCGTCATCAGAAGGCCACTCGCAACCGAACTGCAAGTTGCGGTTGCCATGATGCCGTGTCACGCCGGGCTTCATGGCCGCGGGAGCAAGTGTGGCTTTTTCTCTTCAAGGTGTGAATCGATGACTGAATTCTAGCTCGACAAGTTCTCATCTGTTCAGTGCACAGCGTTAGTCCCTGATCACTCCGAACAGTAGCGGCAGGGAAACGATGGTCGCTTTTAGGGGCTGCGGGGCACGCCGCCTGGACCGGTCAATTCATCCTCCGAAAGCCGTATTGCGCGCCGAACTTTACCGAAATCTGCAACCTGAGGACCGGGTAAAAGTAGTACAGATGTTAAGAAAATGTTATGAACAATTTACAAATAATTTGCAATCAAGCACAAGTCGTTGTACTATCCGCGCCAACAAGGGGTCGGTTCGGGGAAATCGCAGTTCAAAAAATTGTCTTACGGCAGTTCGCGGTCACGAACTATGCACTTCCTCCCACTGCGTTCAAGTTTTAGTCTGCCGCTTACCACCACCCACAGCCATATCAGTGTCACCCGCAAAGCGGGATGAGATCAGACAGGAGATCGTATGCAACACTCTGATGTGGGAAGCACAAAATCGAGCTTAAGGTCTTCGGTTGTGCGCTCAATTCTGATAGGAGCACTTCTTCTTTCGTCGTTTGTCGTTTTCAGCAGCCAGCCAGGGTATGCCATCCCTGCGTTTGCCAGGAAATACGGTCTGCCATGCTCCGCCTGCCATATCGGTTGGCCAATCTTGAACGTCTTCGGGCAGGTCTTCCGTGACAACGGCTACCAGATAGGCAACGAACGAGACTCCCCCATCTATCAGAATCCGGCATACTGGCCCATCACATTCCGGGTCACGCCCCAGTGGCACCTGGAGACCCAGACGAAAGTGCAGATCGACGATCCGACGGGAGCCACCCCGGGTACGGAGCAGACCATAACGACCCACGGCTTCGATCTTTCCGGTCTCGACATCTGGACCGCCGGGACTCTCTACAAGAACATCTCGTTCTCGGTGCTTCCGTCCATGGCCGAGGGCGACAGTTTCCACTTCGAGAACGCCTGGGTCCGCTTCGACAACCTGCTGAATTCACCTTGGCTGAATTTGAAATTCGGCAAGTTCGAACTGGATATGCTCCTGTCCGAAAAGCGCTTCCTCACCCTCTCCAGTGTCGGAGGCTCCTGGTACAACTACCACTTTTTGCCGCCCATGAGCATTGCTCCCTACACGACTGACATTAACGGATTTGGCGGCATCGGCGACAACCAGCTTGGGGTTGAGTTGTCGGGTCACTCTAAGAACAGCTACGCCCGCTACTCGATTGCCCTGCTCAGCAGTGTCGATGGAAATCCTGGCCTGACCAGCGGAGGTCAAGGGGGGACGTCTCGGACCTATGACACGTTCATCAATCTTAACGAAGGCTTCCAGGCCGGCGGTCTTGGCGTCCAGCGCGTCGGTTTGTTCGGCTACTTCGGGATGTCTCCGACCTACTTTCTGACCAGTGGTGGTACACCGGTCCAAGCAAAAGGCAATCGCAGTTTCTCGCGGGTCGGTGCCTACGGCTGGTGGTTCCTGAAGCAGTTCGACATCGAGACGCTTTACATGCACGGCCAGGACAACGTTTTTCTCGGCAACGGGGTTGCCGCGAATGATCCTGGGTCTCTGCCTGCCGGCGCCGCCGGACCGAGCTGGAACGGCGGTTTCGTTGAAGCTCACTACACCATCAACCCCCAGTTCATCATTACGGGTCGTTACGAACTGGTACATATGTCACGCCAGGCCAACGCCGCTTTGGCTGCAACACCAAACCTGGGTAACGTCGATTCCTTCACCATCGGCTACCGCTGGTATCCGATCATGTTTAGCCGCGCTGGTTTGGCGTTTCACAATGAATACGCCCAGGCGAAAACTGGCAATACGTCGATCCTGACCGGCAGCGACCAGACCGCGCGTAGTGTGCTGATTGGGTTCGACTTTGACTACTAGGTTAAGCTAGCAGCATGGGGACATCTTTTTGGCAGTGCGCAACCGCAAGGCGGGTGCGGATGGGGACCAGCAGCGCAAAAATTCAGCGTCGCTGGATGGTCCTCTCATTGTTTCTTCTTTCGTGTGTTCCGGTCTCGTGGGGCGCGCGCGACACCGGTGCGGCAAGTTTCTCGATCGATCTGGATAAGCCTTTCGCTGAGGTCGAAGCCGTTGTCAGCGACGTTGCGCACACCGCTTCGATCAAAGGAACTTTTGAATACCGGGGTGAAGATGAACTTACCGGTGCCCAGTTCGCGGAGACTTCGCGGGTGTTTCCTCCGTGGACCGGGCCGGGCAAGGTCTTCTACAAGGTTCGCACCAAGGCTCTCTCGCCGACGCATTTTTTGAACAGTAATGACGTCGGCACAGTCGCGGTGCGTTATGTCGTCCAGGAGAGAGGTCCGAATTCGACACGACTGTTCATCGACGCGGTCTTCGTCGAGAACGCGCGTCACCATGACCACCCTTCCGACGGCTACGTCGAGACCTGCGAGTTCGGCGAGATCGGCAAGCGCCTTAAGGAGCGCGACGAGCTTATTGCGGAGGGTCAGCCAGGCGCCCCGTCACAGGAAAGTTCCTCTCGTGCGGAACCGAGGAAACCACCCGTACCGCCGGCTCCGGTCGCCAAAGCCGAGGCTCCACGAGTTGAGGTTGTCGATCCGGCTAAAACTGCCGACCTGCAAAGAGCCATCAACGATCAGAAATCGTTGCTGGCAGCTGACTATGAAGGGCTCACGAAACTTCAGGCGCAAGCAGGCCAGATCCGATCTGCGGAGTTTGTAAGGGTCAAGGCCGATCGCGCCGAATTGAAAGCTTTGCCCTACGCGCATGCTCGGGTAGTCGAAGCGCTGAAAAAGGGCCAGGAAGTGACTGTCCTCGCCAAAAGCACTTACTGGTACCAGGTGCGCGCCGAGGACGGAGAAGAAGGCTGGATCTCTCACTCGTTTTTGGAGGTCCATCCATGACCCGAGCATCAGCTGCGCGTTGGCAAGATACTTGGTGTGTTTCGCTGATCGCTCTGACTCTTCTATGGGGCGCGAGCGGATGGGCGCAGTCCGATGAAGTCGCGCCCGCAGTAGAGCGCACCTACCCATACTCGATGGAACTGGTACAGCAGGGATTACAGCGGATCGGCGGATTTGGTGGAGGAAAGCTCCCGTCCCTGGATGGTTTCGTGACTGAACCTGCGGGCCAAGTCGAACGCTACGATCGCCCCTATTTCCAATATCGGGTCCACCTGAAGCCGGTCGACGCAAATACCACGCTCGTGAGTGTCGAAGCAAGAATCACTGCGCTCTACGACACGGGGACTCCGGATCACTCCGAGTATCGCGGCCTGCCTTCGAACGGACGCCTGGAATCCGACTTGCTCGATCGCCTGCAGGAAGCGCTCCGCAATCCTGCAGCAATCTCGTCATTGCCCGATAGCGCCGAAGCCACTCGTGCCGTGCGACCGCCAGCGTCGGGCTCCGCGAAACCCGCGACTCCCGCGAAACCCGCGATCGGGTCGCCAAAATCCTCAGGCCCATCGCAGCAGCAACTCGACGACGTTCTCGCCGAGCGCCAGGCAGTTCGCGAAAAGACCGCGGCGCTGCAGGCTCAGCTCGATCACTTAAAAACGGCGGATCACCGGCCTTCCAACGCGGCCCGCTTGGCATCCGTCAAGCATTCTGGCGCCGGCGTGATGTCGCGCAAGAATTTCGGCGGCCCGCTTTTGTTTCGCGCTCAAGCGGAAGACGAATTCGAGGTGGTGCAACTGGAGCCTGGCTGGGCGCAAGTTCGCCTGGCTCCCGATTCCACCGGCTACATCCAGGCGGATGACCTCGTTCTTCCAGACGGGTTAAAAGAAACTAGCTCGTCCGCCTCTGCTGCCACCCCCGAAGGCACTCCCGCTGCAACCGGGCCCGATCTGGGTTTTTCCGTCAGTCGAGAGGACGTCACCATTTTTGGCGGTGACTGGGCACGCCTCAAAGGCAAGAAGGTCCTGTTCGTCTATGCCCAACCTCGCGGACTGCTTTCCGATCTGGGCAGTGAGGATGCCAAGCTTAACTATGCCAAGCGTATTTTTCAGACTCGTTTTCGCAGCGTCTCTCAATCCCAGACTGACGTCGAAGGTGTGGTGGTCGTGTTCATGGGCAGCCGTGGGGGCGTTGCCGCCGCCACATTGCCCGACATTCGCCAGTGGGTCGAGGGATCCTTGGCTGACGAAGCATTTGTCAATCGTTGTTCGCTGGACCCTCCCGCTGAGTTCCGGCGCTTGCGCTTGAACTGAGCGGGGCTCTTTCGCGAACACGATTTGGCGTCTCAACTTGTAATCGATTTGTAAACTAGTTGTAAAAAACAGTTTGCATTTCAGCGACAGGAGCGGTAGCATCGCCCCGCTCTTCGTTCGGGGTGAAACCGCTCGGGTTCGAGAATAGGGAGACTCAACTGCCATGGATCGCCTTGGCATGGAGTGCCATCTTCCGTCTCGCCGTCAGAAGCGCGGCTGGTGGCGCACAACTGTCCGGAGCTTCTTCTGCTTCCAAAACGTTTCCGAAGGATGAGCCAAATGAAAGCCACCGCGAAGTGGTTGTTGATTTGTCTGGCCGTCATTCCAGCTGTCGCTGCTTTCGCACAAGAAACCCACGTGGGCACCCTTACAGGCCATGCCGCCGAGGGCAAGAAGCACTACCGCCGTTATTGCATCGGCTGTCACGGCCCCCTCGGCGATGGCAACGGTGAGAACGCGCAGTGGATCGATCCCAAACCCCGGGACTTCACCGCAGCCACGTTCAAATGCCGCTCCACGCCGACCGGCACGTTGCCCACCGATCAGGATCTCTTCAACGCGATCAGTCGCGGTTTCACCAACTCGAACATGCCGCACTGGGATCCGCTGACTTCACAGAATCGCGTCGATCTCGTGGCTTATATCAAGACCTTCTCCCCACGTTGGCAGAGTGAAAAGGCCGGCGATCCCATCAAGATTCCAGCTGAGCCTGCCATCACCATGCAGAGTATTACGCATGGGTACGAGTTGTTCCAGAAGATGGAGTGCTGGAAGTGCCACGGGCAGCAGGGAAGAGGAGACGGTCCGTCTGCCTCGACCCTCACCGACAGCAAAGACAATCCGATTCGTCCTTACAACTTCGCCGCCGGCGCTGACGATTCCCGTTTCAAATGCGGAGTCACCAATGAAGACATCTATCGCATCTTCATCACCGGCCTTGACGGCACGCCCATGCCGTCGTTCGCCGACGTCATTCAGCCCAACGATGCATGGGACCTGGTTCACTATCTGCGTACTTTGCAGACCAATCGTCACAGCAAGGAAAACGAAGTACTCAAGGCAGCCGGGGGAAAGATCCCCACTAAGGCGCCCGATTCAAACCCGCCAGCTCAACCCGACAACAAGGGCTCGGGCAGCGGTAATTAGTTAGAGTTTCGACAGGTTCTTAGGAGGGGGTCACTCGGATGCAAACTAAGCAGTTGCTTGTTCTGCTGCTCGTAATTCTCGTGAGTCCGGCGCTGTTGTTCGCTGCCGGCACGGTGTCCGGCAAGATCACCTACACCGGCACCCCAGCCAAAATGAAGCCCATCGACATGTCCAAGGAGCCGTCGTGTGCCAAGCAGCACACCACGCCCGTAACCACGGAAGCCGTCGTGACCGGTCCCAACAACACCCTGGCCAATGTCATCGTCTACATCTCGGCCGGTGCGCCCGATGAATCCGCAACTCCCACCCAGGCGGTGACCTTCACGCAGAAGGGTTGCCAATACATCCCACATGTGCTCGCCATGCACACCGGACAGGAACTCAAGGTCGTCAATGACGATCAGACCTCCCACAACATTCACCCGCTGGCGAAGGTCAACCGGGAATGGAATAAGTCCCAGCCGCCTGGAACTCCGCCACTGTCGGAAAAGTTCGACAAGGAAGAGTTCATTCCCGTGAAGTGCAACGTTCATCCCTGGATGCACGGCTACTTCGCGGTTCTGAAAACTTCGCATGCCGCCGTTTCCTCTGATAATGGCACTTACTCGCTCCCGAATCTCCCGCCGGGTAAGTACACCATCACCGCTTGGCAGGAAGATTACGGGACCCAGACACAGGATGTAACCATCAGCGGCAGCGAGACGAAAACGGTCGACTTCAGCTTCAAAGCGAAGCCGTACTAGGTCGCTGCCATCGACGTTTCATCGGCGGCTGACTCGCCGTCAGCCGCTTTGCTTCATCAGTCCCGGAGTTGGCCCGGGCGCATGCGAGGCACCATGGGGAAGGTATTTGCCGTAGTCGTAGTGGTTATCGCGCTGTTGTCAGCGATCCCGATCATCACACACTCCTGGTTCGGCTCTGGTATCTCCTTCGCTCCGCCCGAAGACATCTCGACTCACGGGCACGCCATCGACGAGCAGCTCTCTGACACCATGCTGGAAGCCGGGCTTTCTTTCCTGGCCGCTCAAATCGTATTGGCCTTCTTCGTGTGGAAGTTTTCCAGCCGCCAACAGAACGCCGAAATCAAAACCTTCCCCGGTGGCGCAAAGGGGCTGGTCATTGCAGCGCTTCTCCTGGTGGGAACGGAGATGCTGGCGCTGGGCATTGTCGGACAGAAAGCCTGGGCCACCGTTTATTTCACGCCTGCCAAGCCCGACGCCCTCCAGGTACAGGCGCAGGCTGGCCAGTTCGCTTTCTATTTCCGCTACGCCGGCGCGGATGGAAAGTTTGGGCCTCTGCATCCCGACAAAATCGACGAAGGCAACTCGAATTTCTTCGGTCTCGATCCCGCCAACGATGTCGAATCGCGTGATGACATCGTCACCGGCGAAATGGCCATTCCCGTCAATCGCGAAGTGCACCTGATGATGCACGCCAAAGACGTCGGCCACTCGTTCTACGTCCGGGAATTGCGCATCCAGCAGGACTTTGTCCCTGGCTTGGATCTTTCCCTCCATTTCACCGCGACCAAAGTAGGGAAGTACGAGATCGTCTGTACGCAGTTGTGCGGTCTGGGTCACTACAACATGAAGGCATACCTGAACGTCATGTCTCAGGACGACTTCGATAACTGGATGAAACAAAGAGCTGCTGAACTGTAGTCGACTGAGCCGGCTCGGCGGTGTCAATTGCCGATCGGCATTTTTCCCAGGGTGAACAACATGTCAGAGAGCGCGGTACACGCCGTTCAACATCATGCCCCACCGCAAGGTTTCATCCGCAAACATGTCTTTAGTCTCGACCACAAGGTGATCGGCAAGCAGTACTACGCTCTTGCCTTGGTCGCTGTTGTGACGGGCATGGTGTTGTCCTGGCTCATGCGTATTCACCTGGTCTGGCCGAATTGGCCGATACCAGGCCTGCAGTGGCTCTCAAAAGTCGGCGCGCCCGGCGGTGTTATGACGCCTGAGTACTATCTCTCCCTGCTCACCATGCACGGGACCTTGATGGTCTTCTTCGTTCTCACTAACGCTCCTTTTGCGGCTTTCGGCAACTATTTCCTGCCCATCCAGATCGGCGCCGAAGATATGGCCTTCCCCCGCTTCAACATGATGTCGTTCTGGACCACCTTCGCCGCATTCTGCATTTTGATGGCGGCGTTCTTTGTCGGAGACGGGCCTCCCATCTCGGGCTGGACCTCCTACGCTCCACTCAGCGCCGTAGGTGCTGATTCCGGTCCCGGCGAGGGTGTCGGCCAAACGCTTTGGGCTCTCTCGATCTTTGTGTTCTGCATCGCCTCGCTGCTGGGGTCGCTGAACTTCATTGCCACCACGCTCGACCTGCGAACCAAGGGCATGACCCTGTCCCGTATGCCGATCTGCACCTGGGCATGGTTCATTACTTCTTGTATCGCTCTTCTGGCTTTTGCGGTTCTGTTGCCCGCGTGCCTGCTGCTCATTCTCGATCGCGTAGCTGGCACCAGCTTCTTCATTCCTGATGGCCTTGTGATCAGCGACCGTCTCCAGCCGCACTCCGGAGGTTCGCCGCTTTTGTGGCAGCACTTGTTCTGGTTCTTCGGCCATCCCGAGGTCTACATCGCCATCTTGCCGGCGATAGGAATCGTCTCTCACATCCTCATCAACAGCATGCGCCGCCCCTTGCTCAGCGCTAAGGTCGTCATCTATTGCATGATGGGCATCGGTTTCCTCAGCTACATGGTCTGGGGGCACCACATGTTTGTCAGCGGAATGAATCCCCGCTCGTCGCTGGTGTTTTCTTTCCCAACGCTCGTTATCACGATTCCTGCCACCATCATGACGCTGATCTGGCTCGGCAGCTTGTATGGTTCCAAGCTGCGCATCACCGCCGCATCTCTGTTCGCGCTCGGATTCATCTCGATGTTCGTCAGTGGCGGTGTCAGCGGTTTCTTCCTCGCTCAGCCTTCTATCGATATCTACTTGCATGCGACCTATTTCGTCGTTGGCCATTTCCACATGGTCATGGGTGTCGCCGCGATCTTCGGAGTCTTCGCGGGAACCTATTTCTGGTTCCCCAAGATGACCGGACACATGATGAACGAGTCGCTGGGCAAGCTCCACTTCTGGTTCACCTTTGTCGGAACCTACTGCATCTTCATGCCGTTCCACTATCTCGGCCTCGCGGGAAACGTTCGTCGTTACTCTGCCTTTGTCGACGACTTCCTGGTTCCGCTCATTCCCGTGCACCGCTTCATCACAATTGCCGCCCTGGTTACCGGCGCTGCGCAATTGATCTTTCTCTATAACCTGATTCACAGCCGGTTCTGGGGTGAACCCGCACCCGTGAATCCCTGGGAATGCACATCACTCGAGTGGACGATGCCTTCGCCTCCTCCATTCGACAACTTCGGTGGCAAACACCCGGTGATCTATCACGATCCGTATCAGTATGGAGTGAAGAGTTCTACGGGCGACTACCTCATGCAGGATTCGCCAGAACAAGCGGGCGCCTGACCGCGCGACGCTCGAAAAACGTTTTCAAGGAAACATTTGGGCCATGGCAACGACCATCCACCCACCCGATACCGAACAGCAAGATCTACGCCTCAACCACGAGGGCGCGGGTGGCGGAAACCGCGGCAAAAATGGTCCGGATAACAGCTCTCTGAAGCGCGTCGAAGATTTCTCTCCGGAACCCGCGCGCACCGGCATTTGGGTCGCGCTCGCAGCGATCACCATGTCGTTCGCCGCATTCACCAGCGCGCTGGTGGTTCGGCAGTCGACCGGCCAAGACTGGCGCCACCTCACCATCCCGCCGATCGTCTATGCAAATACGTTAGTGCTGCTCGCGAGCAGCGTTACGTTGGAAGTGGCCCGTCGTCGCGTGGCAAGATTCGCTCGCGGTTCCGGTCTCGATCGCGCCGCGGCACTGCGCTGGCTCGGCGCTACGTTGTCGTTGGGCCTCGTTTTTGTATTAGGGCAATACCTGGCATGGCGCCAGCTGCGCGCAGAAGGTCTTTACCTCGCATCCAATCCCAACAGTTCCTTCTTTTATGTCCTCACTGCGGTTCATGCCCTCCACGTCTTGGGAGGATTGGGCGGGCTCTCGCGGGTGATCTACAAGCTTCGTCAGCCGACGCTTGCGCTGCGACGCAGCACCATGGACGCGACTTCGTATTACTGGCATTTCATGGGGATACTATGGCTCTACGTACTGCTGGTGATGTGGATCAAGCTGTAATGAACTCCGCTGGAGGCTCTGTGAGCGAAGCCAATCTGCCGGTTCCCGGCCATGCTGCCGGGTTCATGGAGGCGTCCCCATTCGCGATTCCGTCGAAAAAGCTGGTGATGTGGCTCTTCATCATTTCTGATGCCGTCACCTTCGCGGCCATCCTTTTCGCATACGGCTATCTGAAGAACGCCAGTCCAAACTGGCCCGAGCCTTTCAAGTTTTCTCCCAGCATCATCAACGTGATGTTGATGACTTTTATCCTGGTCAGCAGCAGCCTGACCATGCTGATCGCCACGCGCGCCGCGAAAGCCGGAGACAAGAGTGGCGCTTTGCGCTGGACCTTCCTCACCGTGGGTGGTGGCATTCTGTTTGCTTTGCTCCATATTCGCGAGTGGCTCGCTCTGATAGGCGAAGGCGTCCGTTTGTTCCAGAATCCCTGGGGCTCGCCAATGTTCGGGGCCACGTTCTTCGCCATCACGGGTCTTCACCTGACCCACGTCATCGGCGGAGTGATCGCCTTGACAGTGGTCGCACTCGGCTACAAACGCGGCCGCTATAATTCCGACGACATCGAGATCTGGTCGCTCTACTGGCACTTCGTCGACCTGGTCTGGATGTTCGTCGTGCCCATGGTGTACCTGTTGAACGTAGCCCGCTAACTCGACACGACCGGAGAAGGCTATGAGCACGCCAGAAAAAACGCACGACAGCCTGAAGACTGATCTGATCGTCTATGGCTGCATCCTCGCTCTGTCAGGCTTGCAAATCATCTTGGCGTATCAGCACACGGAAGGCGCGCAGCTACTGGTACGCATGCTGGCCATCGCTTTCATCCAGGCCGGACTCGGCGTGATGTATTTCATGCACCTCCGCGACGAGCAGCGGAACCTGCGCTTTGCCCTCATCCCGGCCACCATCTTTGTCATGCTCATGATGAACATGATCTGGTCCGACAGTTTTCGGCTTTTGCACATGCGCCCGTTTGGGAAGTAAAGGAGTCCACTATGACCCGACGTTGTGGTCTGCCGCGTTTCCTCACGCCCGTTCTGATCGTCGGCGTGATCCTTCTGGTCAGCAGCGCCGGGTTCGCGCAAAACTGTGCACTCTGTTATACCCAGGCCGCTTCTTCCGGTTCACGCATCATTCAAGCACTCCGTAGCGGCATCCTGGTGCTGGTCATCCCCCCGATGTTCATGTCCATCGGTATCACCGTCCTCGCCTACCGCAAGCGCAACCAATTCAGCCGACGCCACACCGACCCGGACGAACGCGACAGAGGCGGCTGGTAAGTTCCGTCAAAATTTTTCAGCGCTATATTCCGCTCAGAGACCCCTTCCGGAAGGCTTCCCCTCCGCCTGTCACCCTAAAAGCGTCATCGCCTTTGTCGTTCAAAACGGCTAGAATGTTCGCCGTCAGCAGGATCTTTCGGAGGGTATCGTGATGGATTTTCGCAGCACTTGGTTTGCAGGCAGGGGCGCGCAAGCTGCTCTCGTGGTGCTCATGGTTTCAGGACTCAGTGCGCAGATCAGCGAATCGCTGCCGCGAATTGGTGTCCCCGAAGATTGGAGCCATCACCGCATCAAATTCAGTTCGCAAAAACTTCGCGAACAGCCCGAACTCGCCGCACACGAGCCGAGAGCCGCGATGCAGCTCTACCGCGAAGCGTTCGCGCAGGCCAAGGCCGCCATGACTCAAATGTTGGCTGCCCCAGCCTCGAGCACCTCCGATTCCCTCAGCCCCCACCGTGACTGGAGCGTCTCGCTCGGCACCGGTCGGGTGAACTTCGGTCAATATCCGGCCAAGTGGCAGACCGATCCCACCCAACTCCCCAGTTGCACGACCGACTACGTCGTTTACGGGCTGAGCGTTTCAGGAGCCACGGGCGCTACCGGCCAGCCCTCTATCGTCGGCCTGAACAATCTGTTCGCCAGCACCCAGGCCAGTCCGCTCTGCTCCGGCCTGCAGCCGAAATTTTTGTTTTCCTACAACACCAACACGACACCGGCTGCGGCACAGGGCAGAATCTTGACATCTCCGATTCTCTCGCTGGACGGAAAGAAAGTGGCCTTTATCGAAACCAGCACGGTCGCAGGGCAACGCACCTCCGTGCTCCACGTCCTGACCGTGCCGACCAGCGGAAGTCAGGCTACCTATCAACCCGTCGTTGCTCCGCCCGCGGGTGCCATGCTGAACGCCACCCTTGGCGCCGCTTCCAACACCCGCTCTTCTCCCTGGATCGACTACACGTCCGACACCGTGTACGTAGGCCTCGACAACGGACGCTTATATAAGGTGACCGGGGTATTCAACGGAACCCCAACCCCGGTCATCACTGCACCCTGGCCCATCCTCATTAATAATGGTTCGGTGCTGAGCAGTCCGGTGCTCGATAGCGTCAGCGGAAATCTCTTCATCGGTGCCGGCAACGGACGCGTCTACACCGTAAATGTCACAACGCCCGGAGCAGTCACCACCATTCAGGCTGGTCGCAATGGGGGAACTAATCCTGCGATCTACGATTCGCCCACGTTTGATGCCACTGCCGGCACCGTGTTCGCCGTCACCTCGAACGACTCTGTGAACGCCGGTGCCTCTGTGGTGCAGTTCAATGCTGCAACCCCGTTCGCCGTCGTGGCTCGCGTCTTTATCGGCGAAGGCAGCAGCACCGGGACCGGTGTCAATCTCTACGATGGCGATTTCGACAACGCCTACTTCAACAATCCCGCGACCGGACACATGCTGGTATGCGGAACCGGCACCGCCGATACGACCCCCAACTACTACATCCTGGGATTCAATTCGAGCGGCATTCTCCAGCCCGGTTCAGCCACTCAGATTTCGACGAACGCCAACGCCCGCTGCGGTCCGGTGACCGATTATTTCAATCCGAATGTTAACAGTGGGACGGACTTCTTCTTCTGGGGTGTTACGCGGAATTGTCCGGCCTTCGGCAATAACGGCTGCGTCATGGCGCTCGCCAACGGCACCACTCTGACGTCGGCTCAGGAATTTGGCGGCACCAGCGGCATCATCATTGACAACGATTACGTGGCCAAACCCGGCGGATCGAGCATTTATTTTTCCACTGGGGCCGCGCCGAATAACGCGGTCAAGTTGACGCAGTCGGGGCTTCAGTAGCGAAATCTGGAGTCGATCGGTTTTCGCGCAAGAACATCGGAGCCGGGGAAACCTTCCTGATCTCGCCCGGCTCCGACGTCAATATCTTCGATCTACTCGTTCCAGATCTGCCAGCCCTTCTCGCCTCTCACAAATGCCATCTTCGCCTTGCTTGGCGCGGCGTGGTAGAACTTGGCCCCATACTTGTCGATCAAGGTGCCGCGGTCCCAGGTGTTAAAGGCCTTCACCATCGGCCCCGCTGCATCAAGTAACTCTCCCATCTGCGTAGGAGCCCATTTCCACTCGAACTCGGCCGTGGCCCGTCCCATCCCCGTCTGAGTGACGTTGGGGGTTCCGACAAGAACTCGTTCCGCCGCCGGAACCAAATACTCGAGCGTGCCGTCTTTTGGATCTTTGCTCTGCGCAACTCCTGGAATCTCGGCCAGCAGTTTTCGTCCCGCCCCCGTCAGCGTCACCGGAGTGTTCCGCCCCTTGTCCTTCCCAATATTGATCAGCCCCGCCTTCTCCAGCAGTCGATAGTTTGGATCGTGCGGCCGATCCTGTACGCTGCCCACCACCATCCCGGTGCGGAAACGAAACGTGACCGGGCCATCCTTCTGGAGCGAGGCGGAAATCAGGTTCCCGGCTTCCGCACCGGGAAGCACCTTCCGGTTCTGCATCACGTAATATCCCGCCACGCCCACGAAGGCCAATATCATCGCGATAATCAGCACTAGTGGTAGGACTGATGATTGGCGCTGTTCCATCTGAATCTCTTGTTCAAACATGGAGGCATCCTCCTTGCGCGAGCGGCCTGAAACATCACGCCCCGCCTCAAGAAAATTCTCGGCGACTGGCTCATAGAATGATGTGATACGGCTCACCCGCTTGAGGGACACACATCACACAGGAATCAGTCCACCGCCCTGGACGAGTCTCCTGGCCAGGAACGTGGCGGGGCTTGCCTCCAATTCAGCGAGCAGAAATTTTGCGACCTGTGTGTTTCATCTCACGAGCCATATCAGCCAGAGTGGTCGTCTTGATGGTGGCCTCAATTTGTTCGCGTACGCCTTTCCAACAGGTATGCATGGGGCAGGGCTCGCGGTCGTTGCATTGTGCCAGCCCGAGCACACAGTTTCCCGGGATGTCTCCGTCGTGACCCGCCGCCAGCACTTCGTAAACGCGGATCGCGGCCGCCGGTCGTGCCAGTTCGTACCCTCCGTGTACTCCCTTGAAGGAGCGCACCAACTTTTTCTCGCTCAGGTTGCGCAAGATCTTCCACAGGAACGGCATGGGAATCTTAAGAGTTGTGGCGATTTCCCGCGCCCCCACCAACCTGCCCGAAGGCTGCGCTGCAAGATAGGTGAGCGCCTGGATCGCGTAACCCGACGACCTCGAGAACATGGCCTCGGTCTCCCCCGTACCCAGTATTGGTTCTCGCTCAACGTGGTCGCAAGGACTCCGCCGCAAGGATTGCAAGACCGGTTCCCGATTTGGGAACCGGTGATTGCTGAACTTTGAAGTCAAGCTGCAAGATTTTTCACCTTTGCTCGCCCGCTACCGCCTGCCGCCTGTCTAGTTTGCTGATAGTGCGCCCTTTATTCCGGCCCATGCGCTGGCAACCGGATTGCGCAAATTCCCCTAAACCGGCGTACACTGTTCGCCGACTTTTGAGAGACTTCGTCGGAATGAGACCTCTGGCTGTGCACAAGATCTGGCCTTTGTTGCTACTGCCGCTGCTCCACGGGATGGCGATCGCTTCGGCATCGCCCGCAGTCCTGCGTGTCTCCAAAACCGCCCCTCTTTCAGCCCGCGAAGATCGTTTGCGTAGTGGCTCTATTCACAACTCCGAATTCGCCGATGTGCCCCACACCAGCAATCGCTCACGGTGTGAGCGAACCCACCCCCCGGAAGCGCTTACCACGCCAAATCCCATCCTTGCTCCGGCCGACCCTACCTTGAAAGTGAAAGTGAGCTTCATCGTCGGCGCCGATGGACGTGTGCACAGCCCCTTCATCCTGGAGAGTGCCGGTAATGCCGAGGATCAGGCGATCCTCGACGTAGTGCGCAGCTGGCGCTATCGCCCGGCCATGTGCAATGGCGTGCCTACCGAGAGCGAGGGGCGGATCGAGTTTTCCAGCCGATAGCGCGCCTTTGCTCTAGAATTAGATCCAACCGTGGACCCCAAGAAAACACATCCTCGACTTCCCGGAGGCTTGCCCGCGCCGGACTCCCGTCCTGACCCCGCATTCAATTCACCTGCCGACGAGTTCTTCAAGCACCTGCAATCGAATTCACCTGTCGTTTCCAGCCCGGAAGCGATCGCGGCGGCACGCTTGGCCATGCAGCACATTGCCGCAGAATCGGCGGGGAGTGGAGCTGCGGACTCGTTATCGGCAGCCTATCCTGCTGGTCCACTGTGCGATACATGCGGTCATCAGAATCGCGCAGGCAGCCGTTTTTGTGGTCTTTGCGGATTGCCTCTGAATCCCGAAGCCCAGGCTTTCGACGATACCGCGAATGTGCCGGCCCCGATGCCCGAGGGGCAGCATCATTACCACCATCACTATCATCACCACTATTTCGCTTCCGGCACCGAGCCCGCAGCTTCCGGCCCCAGGGCGTCTTCTTCAGATCCGATTGCTGCGAAAGTGCGCTCGCTGGGACCGGGCGTCACCATGAACCGCGTGGAAACTGCGGTCCGAAAGGTCATGCAGGACTGGGCCCGTGCCTGTAACAATCGCCATCTCGATGATCTGGTGAGCACCTACTCCACCGACGCGCTGGTGTTGCGGCCCAATCATCCGGCGGTACGTGGTTCCGCGGCCATCCGCGAATTTTTCTTTGCGATTCTTGATGCGGGACTTGGCGATGTGGAACTGGATCCGATTCGCCTGGACGTCGTCGGCGACGTTGCCTACGAAGCCGGCCGTTCCAAGATGCTCGTGCCGGTCGCGGTCAGCAAGCGGCGCGAAGAAAAAGGAAAATACCTTGCTGTTCTCGCTCGCCAGCCAAATGGCGAATGGGCAATTGTGTGTGATTGCTGGTCGAGCGATTTAAGCCTCACCGCCGCAAGCGAGGGCGAAACGGCCAAGCCGGCTTCATCCGCAGCGCCGGCCCCCCAATCGGGTCCACCTCGCAGAACACCCTGAGTCGACACGCCGGAGCGCCTTATCCCACCCCTAGTTTCCTGAGGTCCTCACGTAGTTGCTTAACGTCGTCCATCTCGATCGTATGCATCCCCAACCGCTTCGCCACCTCGAGGTTTAATGCCCGGTCGTCGATGAAGCAGCAGGCGTCCGCCATCTGCTGTGTGATATCGAGCGCCAGTCGGTAAATGGCCTCCTCCGGCTTGCGCAGGCCGACAAAGCAGGAACTCACAAATACTTTGAAGATCGAGCGCATGCCGAACTTCTCGATGCGGTAGAGGTTCAGTTCCCGTGATTCGTTGTTGATGGTTCCCATCAGGTACTTGCCCGAATCTGCCAGCCCTTTCGCCAGCGACAGCGCCTCCGGGTCGGCCTTCGACTGCTCGTACACGCAGCTCTTGAATTCGTCACGGCTGAACGCTCTCGGCTGGTAGAAAACCGTTCTGTCCAAGTACTCATCGAGAGTGATCTTGCCGCGCTCGAACGACGAAACCACCAGGTCGTGCCGTTCGGAAAATTCTTTGCGGTCCAGTTGAAACCGCGCCAGAACTTCCTCCCGCTGCGTATGGTCCCAGGCATTCGTCAGCAAAACTCCGCCCACATCCCAGAACAATGCCTTGATCTCAGCCAAGCGGACCTCCACCGATTGTGTGGCGCCCATTGTACCTGTCACAAAGCGGTGCCCCAGGTTCGCGTCCGATGTGTGGACGCTAACCTGGGCCTGGTCGAGCCCGCGGACGCCAAGTGCCTCGGTCCTCTGTCTGCTTCCAGATGACGGTAATCCGGCCACACAAAAGTGAAGAGCCCCGGTCGTATCGACCGGGGCTGGTTCGGTTAGTTCGGTTCGATGGTTTATTGTGGCGAGAAATTCTGGTGGTAGCTCAGGTTGTCGACGTCCTGGAACATCGGTGTTCCTGGCGGCAGGTTCTGCGGCTGCAGGAACAACTGGTCGAACTGATAACCACGCGTCGGCGGACTGTATACAACCGTGCAGCACTTGAAAACGCCGGTTGCATATTGTGAGCTGTACAGGCTCACCAGCGAGCCTTCATAGTTCAACGTTCCGCCCCAGCTTTCCAGATAGCGCAGGAAGTTGTGCATTCCGCCGTCAGTCCCCATGTCCTGCCCACCCCAGACGGGTTGCGGGAAAGCCAAAGTTTTCCCTGCCGCCACCGCCATGCGATACCAGCTGGTATTGCCGGCGCGGCCGCCCAGGTTGTTGGGATTATTCAGGCTGACCGAGTCACTCCAGCTGTTGGAAAGCAGTGTCACTGCGTCCGCAATCACGGCCGCTGCGGAGTGCGGGTCCGCGAACCCGGCTGCGGTGCTGGCGTTGTAGTCGCCTTGGACATAAACCGGGTTCTCCGATGCTACCGTGAACCCTCCCGGCGGATTCGCGTTGTCCAGACGAACTGGAAGATTGCCAAGTGTTCCGTCCACCAGCTTAAGCACGTGACGCGCGCCTGTTACTCGATTGGCGCGCCCAACCTTTGTGCAGTTCACCGGCTGGTAAGGATTGCGCGGAGCGGTCAGCGACACATCGATGCCAAAGCCGTCGCCCACGTCGTTGGCGCCCCAGGTATCGAGAGCATTGTTCCCATCAACGTCCTCGGGCGAGCCCGGTACTGGTCCTTCCAGCGCTCCGTCCGGTACCCCGGCGGCAGATCCGGAGTTCACGACGTCTTCAAAGCCATACTCACCGGTCGTGACTCCGCCCTGCAGCACCATGCCGCGCCGATCCGAGAAATACAGCACATATCCGTTCTGCTGCACGTAATCCACCAGCGTTCCGGAACCCGCGATCACCGGCTTGCCGCCCGCGGCCTGACCCAGCCAGCGGCGCAGGTTGCCCACGTCAATTTCCACAGCGTTCATGATTCCATTCACGTTGCAATTCGCTGCGGTGGCAAGATTGGTGTCGCGGGGATGCCCCTCGCGGTCATCGTAGAAGTTAATCGGATAGTAATTGTAGGACACCGTTTCTGATGCGACGGTCAGGGCGCCATCAGTACCGTTGTGGGCGCGGTCGCCATTGCGGTCCGCCAGTTCCTGAAGAATTAAGATCGCGTTCGGATGCACCCCGTTCGTCCCGGCGGCCGTGGGAGGCTCAAAGTCCCGCGCAAATCCAAAACTGAGCCACTCGGTGGTTACTCCAACCCAGTTGCCCGCCGCGTTCTTGTACTCGACCCGCAGCCAGGTGTGGTGCTGTACTCCGCCGACGTTGGTCTTGTCCCCAAAGAGCGGCCACGTCGTCGTGCCCGCCGGATCGTGCACATTCTTGACCCAGTTGGCGTCTTTCGACGTGTCTGCAGTGGCGAAGGGGTAAACTGTACCGCCTACATTCACGCCCCCCAGTGCAACCAGATCTACGTCCTGAGCATCCGCGAATACTCGTTCCGGATGCAAATCGGCTTGCGTATCGGCCAGCAACACGCGGATCTGTGCTTTCGTATATAGCCGCGAAGCGTTCAGAGTGGTTCCCAGCGCTTCGCCTGCAATCGGCTTGCGAATAATCTGGACGGGTTGGACGCCCGCTCCAACGAAGGGCAACGTCAACTTGCGTACCCCCGTCACCGAGTTGGCGACGAAGCCGTTGTACGTGGAGGTCGAGGTCGTGATCCAGTTTGCTGTCTGTCCGCCCGCGGTGGTCGGAATACCGCCACTCCAGCTTGCCGGATCCTTCGCTGTCGAGGCCAGGCAGTGCGTGGCCGGTTGGCTCACGTCGCAGCCACCGCTGGCGTTCGGAATGATAAATTGTGCCGGTGTAACCCGAAGAAGTCAGGTGGTTGTTTTCCAGGCGGTCGGTCACGATGTTGCCGAAAGCCGTCGCCTTGTCGAACAGCGCCAGCGTGGACCCGCTCGCCAGGTACAGGTTCCCGTTCGTGTGCACGCGGCCCTTGAAGGTGAAGCCGGGCCGGCGAAGTAGTCGATGTCGCCTTCCGCAAAAATACCGAACTGAAACACCGGAATCAGCGCCACTTCCACGTTGCGCGTGATGTTCGCCGAGACGTTCGATCCCGGTTGCGTCGCGTTCACGTTCAACGTGTAGGGCACGATCAGTGCCTTCAGCCCCTGGTTTGCTCCGGAACTGATCGTGTTCCAGTTCGTGACCGGAGGGCTGGTCGGATCCGCACGGATTTGACGGAACCCATGTGACGTTCTCGGTGAAATTCATGCTGCCCAGGGTCGTGGGCGGAAAGTTCGTCAGGTTCGAGACTGAGTTCGTGGTGGGCGTCTGTGCCGACTGATATAAGCTGGCCAGGTCAGCGGTCAGTTTTTCCATCCCCGACTCTGCGGCATAGTAGGACATGTTGTAGTTCATGTCGTTGCCGCCCATGTGGCTCTCGCCGTTGACCATGTACATTAGCCCGACGGCCACGCCCGACAGCAGCAACAACAGCAGTAGCGCCGCAATCAGTGTGAATCCTTTCGAACGACGATGTGGCTTCTTCCCCATATGTGTTTCCCCCTGCGCCCCTAGCCCCTCATTGATAACGGTTCTTGAAACTCATGTTGCGTGCGCTGACCGAAGTGGCCAGCTGCATGCTTTGCATCTTGGCGCCGTCTTGCGACAGGCTCTGGGCCTGCACGGCGATGTTGATTTTGCGAATCTGATTCGGCGTTACTCCAGCCAGCGAGAGCGGATCTCGTTGCTCGACGTTGTTCGCTCCGGTGGTATCGTTGAAAAGGTCATACGACACCGTCATCCCGATGATGTCGTCCGCCACCGGCACCGGCGTCAACCCGTTCACTTGCCGCATCAGCCGCGGAGACTGCCCATTCGCCGGCACCTGCAGAAAATATGTGACCGCCTCGAGCCGCGTCGCCGAGCAGTTGCTTTGCCCAGCAGGCGGAACCACCGCGCGGTTGAACACGTATCCCAGATCGCCGATCACCGGATCTCCCGCCGTATTGTTTATGTTCAGCGGATCGGCGTTCGCGAATGTGACTGTAGTTGCCGTCACATTCGTGACCTCGCCAACCACGGTCGCAATGTTTCCCCCCACCACCATGACGAGGTCTCCAACTTGCAACCCGACTCCCGGCGCGTTGATCGCCGGAAGAGCTGGCACGGGAGCCGGAACCGGCACGGCCAACGAGATCGTTGAGGCCGAAGTCACCACACATACGTATTGGTTTAAAGGAAACCCGTAGTCCAGATACGCCACCGTAACGCTGTCAGCTCCGCCCCCGGTCGCCGGAATCACCACCGAGTTTTGCACTCCGTTGTTCGGTCCAGGAATGATTCCGTACATGTAATTCCCGCCGGGATACAGGTGGTTCGGGATATAGCAGTTTCCCAGCTGATCGCAGGCATATCGTGCCGTAGTGGCCGCACCACCGGAGGGCAGCTGGATTCCACCCGACGGCAGGCCTGCGCCTGCCATGCTGATGTCCTTCGAGATCAGGTTGATCGCGGCCCGCGAGTTCTGCTGCAGCTCCGCGCGTTGCGAAATCATGGTGCTCGCTTCCACGCCGCTCTTGAACAACTGCACCGTCGAAGCCAGAATGATCAGCGCCAACGCGAACGAGATCATCAGCTCGATCAGCGTGAATCCCGCGGCCAGCAGCTTCTTTCGCTCTTTCGTTTTCATCATCAGCCCTTCTTAGCGGAATATCGAAATCAGAGCATTCACCGTGTAAACCCGCGGTACACGTTGCCCCGGCCGCACGTACTGCACGTTCACGGTCACCTGTTTCAGGTTGGGGTTCGGCGTTCCATCCGCGTTCAATGTGTTGGCAATGACGATGGAGCGCTGAAAGTTCGACAGCACCATGAACGTGTCGTCGGCTGTCCCCAGAATCCCGTCGTTGCCCGGCAGCCGGATGCATTGCACGCCCAGCGGGTTGATCGCCGCCGGACACCCCGTGGTTGCCGGATTGTAGGCGATATCATCTCCCGTGCCCGCGAGCCCATCCGGCCCTGTATCCAGCAGGTTCGTGAGTCCGCCGACGAAAATCCCACCGCCGGCAACGTTGGCAATCTGCGCAAATGAAATCTGCTGCGTGTCGCGCGCCGTGAAGATGTTCTCCATCGTGTCTTCGGCAATCTGCTTGGCGATCTGGTCTTCCTGCACGGATTGGGTTGTTGCCAGCGCATAGGCGAACGTCGCCAGCATCGCCAGCAGCCCGACCATCAGGATGACGATGGAGAACAGAACTTCGATCAGCGAGAAACCACCCTCGGCCCTGTTGCCTGTATTGCGCTCGAATTTCTTCATCGTTGCACCCATGTCGCGTTTCCGCCCTGTTTCACAAGCTGCCACCCGCGCACCCGGCCCGTTGCGCCCATCACGCTGACGGCCCTGGAACTATAAAGATTTCCCGCGATCGCGATGTAAAGCACGCCGCTGTTCAGGTTCCCGTTGACGTCTTGCGAAGAGCCGTCGGGCATGAACTTCACATAATTGAGCCCGCCCAGCCCGATGCCCTGGCCAAAATCGATCGCGCGCGCGGCGGTGCCAAAGTTGTCCGGTGTATTCGCCGGCACGCCCGCCACGATCTGGAAGTTGACGTCCGGACTCATCTGCTGCGTGGTGATCACAACCGGCGCCGGATTGACCGGCGTCCCCACGTCCTGGCGTGAAACCTGCACGGTGTTCGGTGCAAGAAACGTTACGATGTACTGCTTGCGCTCATCGATCGCCTGTTGCCGGTACCGGCGTAACAGCATGAAGCACTGGTTGTACGACGATGTGGCGCGCGCCGCCGTCAATGCGGGTTGCAGCGTCACGAAACTGATGCTCAGCGCGGTCAGCATGATGGCGACCACCGCCATCGCTTCCAGCATGGAAAAGCCGCGTGCTTTATGCGACACAATACCGTCTTTTCTGGGGAGGTTCGAAAATGGACCGCGTTGCTTCCGAGAAGTCATTCCATTCTCCATAGCCGATTTCTCAGCGCCATTCAGGGTCGGAAATGACGACTCATGCAATGCGAAAAGGCGCGCCCCGCGCGCTGTTCGCGCCGCGAGCCACCTCTACTGCGTTCATCCTAGGGACACCTCCACAGAGCGTCAAAGCACCACCGTACACTGGCACGCGGAGGGTCTTCCGTAACGTAATTGGCTTGCGATTACGCGCGTGACTGTCTTCCCCCATCACTCCCAAACACTTCTCTCCCTGAGGCTTGTTGATTTATCGGCCGAACTGCCCATTCCTGAGAGCCTTGGACGCTCGCTCGGTTTCATGCCATTCCAAGCATCCCATCGGCACGATCTAGCGCGTGCCGCGCCTCATCCTCCCCTGGCGCGGTTACGCGGGTAACTTGTGGCTGCCCCGCCGTAACTTTTACGATGCCGTTGGTATGGCGCTTAAGAGCCTCGTAGTGTGCGCGGACGATGTCACCACCCACGTCCTGCGCGGAATCCTGGAGGCACTCGGACTCGCCGTCGAAGTGTGCAGCGCTGCATCCCAGGTCCCCGGCAAACTCGCCCACCTCCGTTATGATTCCGTGGTCGTTGACTGCGAAAACGAGCCGGAGGCTCTCGAGATTCTTCGGCAGGTGCGCTCGTCACCGCACTGCTCGACCGCGCTGATCATCGCTATCGCTGCGCCGCAGAACAATGTCCGCGGGATGTTTGCCCTGGGCATCAACTTTGTTCTGTACAAACCCATCTCCGAAGACCGCGCCTGGAGCAGCTTGCGTGCCGCGCGTACTCTCATGCAACGCGAAAAGCGGCGCAGCGGCCGCGTCGCCGTGCATGCTCCGGTTTCCCTCGACTACGCCAATGTCGAAAACGTTCCCGCGACTCTGGTCGATCTCAGCGAGGAAGGCAGCGCCCTGCAGAGCGAGAAAAAGCTTCCGCCTGATTGCCGGGTCTATTTCCAGTTCGCCCTGCCCGGCCATACCTCTTTGATTCGTCTGTCAGCAGAACTTGTTTGGCAGGATGCCACCGGCCGTGTCGGCATGCGCTTCGTGAATGTGCCCACCACCTCCCGGCGCGTCTTGCGCAACTGGCTGGCGAGCAATGCCCCCTCCACCGTCAGTTCCGCACCGAAGGTGCCGCGACCGGCGGAGTCCATCGCCAAAGCAACCGCCGCAGTGCCGGCGGCTCCGCCACCCGCGCCGCAGCCAGAAAGTGGCCTGGCGCGCCTGCGCGCCAATCCCGGCAACCGGCGCACACAATCCCGTCACGCCTGTCGCCTCGGCGCCGATGTCTTCCGCGTGGGAACCTCAGTCCCCAACCGCTGCAGCTTGTCCGACATCAGTTCTGGTGGCTGTTACGTGGAAATGCCGACCCCGTTCCCCGTCGGCACCCACGTGGAAATCCTGGTCCGTACTCAGGACCTCAAGATCCGTGTGCAGGGAGTGGTCCAGGCAGTGCACCCGGGATTTGGCATGGGAGTGCAGCTGACCTTGAAGACGGCAGAACATCACGACCACGTACAGTCGCTGATCCGCCTGTTAGAGCAAGCCCAGGAATCCGAGGTTGGGTCTCGCACTGACCCTTGGATGGGTTAGTTTAATTCCGCGACTTCGTGCAGATACCAACTTCAAAAGCCCGCTTATCACTTTCGCATCACAAATAAGATTGGCACCAAATCGGTTTGTCATCCTTCGCGACGCGAAGGACCTGTTTATCTCGCCGGTGGTGCTCCAATACCTTCACGCCCGCGATGAAGCCTCCTGCCCCACAGCCTGCCGGAAATAATCGAGCGAAAGCCGTAAACCCACGGCCAGATCGACCTTTGGCTCCCATCCCAGCAAGCGCTTCGCTTTGCTGATATCCGGACGCCGCTGCTTCGGATCGTCCACCGGCAGCGGCTCGTACTGCAGTTGGCTTTTCGATCCGGTGACCGCCAGCACCTGTCGCGCGCACTCGAGAATCGTGAATTCCGTCGGGTTCCCGATATTCACTGGCGTATGTTCCCCGGACTGCGCTAGTCGCAGGATCCCGTCGACTTCATCGCTCACATAGCAGAAACTTCGCGTCTGGCTGCCGTCGCCGTAAATCGTCAGCCCTTCGCCGCGCAACGCCTGCCGCATGAAGTTCGGAATCACGCGCCCATCATTGACCTGCATGCGCGGTCCGTAAGTATTGAAGATCCTCACGATATGGGTATCGACGTTGTGGTAGCGCAAGTAAGCCATGGTCGCGGCTTCGGCAAACCGCTTCGCTTCGTCGTATACCGACCGCGGCCCAATCGAATTCACGTGTCCCCAGTAGGTCTCCTTCTGCGGATGTTCGAGCGGGTCGCCATAGCACTCCGATGTCGAGGCCAGCAGAAACTTCGCCCCGTACTTCCGAGCTACATCGAGGGAATAAAACGTTCCCTGCGATCCAACCTTCAAGGTTGCAATGCCGTGCGCGGCGTAATCGACCGGGCTGGCGGGGCTGGCAAAATGAAATACGTAATCCGCTTTGCCGCAATCAAATGGATCGCAGACGTCGATCTCGCGGAACTCGAAACGCGCATCATTCCTCAAGTGTTCGAGATTCGATGAACGCCCCGTCAGCAGGTTGTCGACGGCAATCACCGACCAGCCGTCGCCCAGCAGGGCATCGCACAAGTGCGATCCAAGAAAACCCGCGCCACCGGTAACCAATGCGCGTCCTTTATTCATAGTCTCCGAGATTCGTATCAGGGCGAGTATTCATAGTCTCGAGATTTGTATCAGGAGTCTCCGAGATTTGTAATCATAAGTCTCGAGATTTGTATTCATAGTCCCCGGGGTTCGTATCAGGGCGCGCCCGCCTTCGGATGCCAACGTGAGAACTGTTTGGTGCCCCAGGTTCGCGCCCGTTCTTTGGGCGCTAACCTGGGCGGTCTGCCCCGCAAAATCCCGCCTTACTCCTCCGGCCGTCCACCAGTTCGTGTCGGCAACCCTTCCGGCAACGCGGGAGCGCGCCCCACGCTGTAGTAACTGAATCCATTCGCCGCCATCGCGTCAGGATCGTACAGGTTGCGACCGTCAATCACGATCGGATAACGCAATTTCTGATTGAGCTGCCGCAAATCGAGGGACGCGAACTCCTCCCACTCCGTGAGGATCAGCAGCGCATCGGCTCCGGCCGCGGCCTCGTAAGCATTGCTCACGAATTCAACCTTGTTCGGCAGAACCTCCCGCGCCCGTTCCATCGCCGCCGGATCGTACGCCGCCACCGTGCAACCCTCCTGCACCAGCGACTGCACCAGCAGCACCGCCGGCGACTCCCGAATATCGTCGGTCCCGCCCTTGAAGGCCAGCCCCAGCACCCCGAGTCGCTTGCCCCGCAGCGTCCACAAGGCCTTGCGCACCTTGCGCAGGAAGCGCTGCCGCTGTTCTTCGTTGATCCGCATCACTTCGTCCAGCAGCCGGAAGTCGTACCCGCACTCCCGCGCTACCGAACGAAATGCCATCAGGTCCTTCGGAAAACACGACCCTCCGTAGCCGATCCCGGGATTCAGAAAGCGCCGCCCGATGCGCGAATCCGTTCCGATCCCCTGCGTCACCTGCTGCACATTCGCTCCCACCGACTCGCAAATCGAGGCCACGGCGTTTATGAAGGAGATCTTCATCGCCAGAAACGCGTTGGAAGCGTGCTTGATCAATTCCGCGCTCTTGGTGCTGGTCACAATCAATGGCGGCGGAATCTGCGCACGATCGGGGCCGGGAATGGCGTCGGGCTTTTTGTAATAGGACCCGTCTGCCAGCGGTGCGTAGATTTCCCGCAGCACGGCAGCACAGCGCTCCGAATCAGCACCCAGCACAATCCGGTCGGGAAACAGGAAATCCGCGACCGCCGTGCCTTCGCGCAGGAACTCAGGATTCGATGCCACGTCGAAGCAATCAGCCTGTACTCCGTTGCGCAGGATGATCTTTCGCACCCACTCGCTGGTGTACACCGGGACCGTGCTCTTCTCGACGACGATCTTGTATCCGTCAATCGCTCCCGAGATTTCGCGAGCCACTGACTCTACATAGGAAAGATCGGCGTCGCCGCTGTCGGTCGGCGGTGTGCCCACGGCCACGAAGATCGCCTCGCTCGCGCGCGCGGCTTCGTGCAGGTCATCGGTGAATTGCAGCTTCTGACCGCGGTGCCGCTGCAACAGTTCGGGGAGAAACTTCTCGTGAATTGGAACTTCTCCCGCGCGCAGAGCCGCCAGCTTTTGCTGATCGTTGTCCACCAGGATCACATCGTGACCCATGTCCGCGAAACACGCTCCCGCCACCAACCCGACATAGCCCGAACCCACCACCGCAATCCGCATGCTCGACTCCCGAGGAAATTAATCTAGCACGCTGAGAACCTGGCTATACGCGCGGCCAGCCAGTGTTTTCCGCGTTACACCCAAAACCCTAATCTAGCATTTTGTCTCAATTTCTACCCATTTCCTGTGCGCCGTAACCCCCTTTCCACTGCAGGAATGGGAACTGTTCAGGCGTCACCAAAAACCGTGATTCCGGTCACCGTGTCCGTGGTCTTGCCGCTTCAGAATACGAACTGAGGCGTATCCCATGCCTATTCTTATTCTGGCGCTGATCGCGCTCGCCATCTTCGGATTCATCGGAATCCTGCTCGGAACCGCAGCCTGGTGCGAATTCCACAAGAAATCGAATCAGCCGGCACAGTCTCAATACCCAAGCCCGTCGCCTGGCAAGTAGTGGCGTCGGCGTCCTCAAGCTTCACACCTGCCCCGCCATTTCCGTGTGTGCTTGCTTTTCGAAGCTTCTCCCTTTCTTTTCCGAGCCCAGTGCGACCACCGTAGCGAGCACGAGAATGTTCACAATCTCGAATGCCGCCAACGCCCAGGCGTATCCCAGTCGATCGCGCAGTGCATACTCGATGTTGTTCGTTGGAGCCGCGAACAGAATTCCCAACTGATAGGCAAGTCCCGGCATCAGCCCGC
The DNA here is from genome assembly GCA_963729415.1 of uncultured Acidobacteriota bacterium. Lineage (GTDB taxonomy): Bacteria > Acidobacteriota > Terriglobia > Terriglobales > Acidobacteriaceae > Gp1-AA133. The sequence continues at coordinate 205,821 of CAVSOD010000002.1, forward strand.
GCACCGCATCCGGTGAAAGCTCATTCAGATGCGCCGGGATAATCCCCCATGCTCCCTGTACGCCCATCTGCAACAGACACGCCCCCAACACCAGCGCGGTCAGCGAGCCACCAAAAGCCCATGCCGGAATCGAGGCCAGCGAGAGGCCCAGCGCCATCAGCATCGTGCGCCTCCTGCCGAAACGCTCCGAAAGATACCCGAAGCAGCACGCCCCGAGAACTGCGGCGACGTTATACGCGATAGCTACATAGGAGATCGTCGCCAGCGCGAACCGGTGGACCTCTTTCAGGAAATGCGGGTATAGATCCTGCGTGCCATGGGACAAAAACATCATCAGCGTCATCATCAGCACGAGATAGGAAAACATCTTCCAGTGCCCGCTCGCCGTCCGCAGGATCGCGCCGACAGTTGGCGCCCGATTCTGTTTCCACGCCACCGACTCTTTCACCCGGAACCGGATGTAGAACGCCAGCAACGCCGGAATTCCTCCCACCCAGAACATCGCGCGCCAGCCCCAGTGCGGCAGAACAAAACGGGCGGCCACCGCGGCCAGCAAATAGCCAATCGAGTATCCGCTCTGCACTACTCCCGAAAGCACGCCCCGCCAGCGCTTCGGCGCGCTCTCCATCGCCAGCGATGCGCCTACGCCCCACTCGCCACCCATGCCGATTCCGTAGATCGCTCGCAGGAAAAAGAACACCGTGTAGTTCGGCGCGAATCCGCAGGCCAGCTCGAAAAGCGAAAAGAAAACCACGTTCGCCATCAGCGGCCGCCGTCGTCCGTACCGATCGGCCAGCAGTCCGAAAATCACTGCTCCCACCGGACGCATCGCGAGCGTCGCGGTCAACGTCAGGATGATCTTCGAAGCAGGAACATGAAACTGCGCCGCCAGCGTGTCCACCAGGAACACGAGCACGAAAAAATCAAACGCATCCAGGGTCCAGCCCATAAAGCTGGCCGAAACTGCATGCCATTGATCCGACCGCGAAAGGGAAGTCGCCTCGATCTCTGGGTCTACACTCATGCTTTCTACAGGCTGCGGAAAAACGACTGTAGCGCCGGCGTCCCGCCGGCTGTCGTGAGGGCATCTTGCCCTCACGCACTGTATCAGGGCACACCTTCTAACCGTTCGCACCCATTCGTAAACGAATCTAAGTTCGTCAGCCTCCGCTCCACAACTGGAAACACGCGCCGTCGCGAAATCGCGCCTTCGTGCCCCTCCGTGCACTTGGTGGTTTTAAGCCTTTTGACATGATCGCTCACAGCTCCTGACAATGGCCCGTTCGTGGTATGCCAAAAAGGGCCGAAATCATTGGCTGGAATAGATTTAGCCGTTGACAACCTAATCTATCCGCGCCACACTCCGTGGTAGAATCCGTTGCAGAGAGTGAGTGGTTCCCCCGGTGCTCACCCAGGTTCATTGACCCAATGTCGTGCCCGGACCCCTACCGCCCGTATAATCCTTTCGACGAAGCGCAAACCCCTGACGCCAGGAGCGCGCCTCATGCCGACCTGCCGTCGGACGCGCAGATTCGCGGGCTGACCAGCGCCTTGGCCGCCAGCGGTGGCGGCGATGCCTCGGAGGGATTGGCCCTGGACCTGGTTCTCAATCAGATTGTCGAGCAGGCATGCCTGGCGACTGGAGCCACCGGCGCTGCCATCGCGTTGACCCGCGGCGGCGAAATGGTCTGCCGCGCCACTACCGGTCGCACGGCGCCCGACCTCGGCGTCCGCCTCGATAACGCCGGCTTCTCCGCGGAGTGTCTCCGCGTTGGAATGCTGCAGCGCTGTGACGATACCGAAACCGATCCGCGCGTCGACGCCGCGGCCTGCCGCCTTCTCGGCGTTCGCTCCATTCTCGTCGTGCCCCTGTGGTACTGGGGAGAGTTCATGGGCATCTTCGAGATTTTCTCGCCGCGCCCCAACGCCTTTGGAGAGCGCGACGAGCAAACCTTGCAGGCCCTCGCTTACCGCATCGTCCGTCACACCAAACAGGCTAACGGACAGCTCGCCGGTTTCTCTCGCGCCGAAGACCCCGAAGCAGCCGTTGCTCCGCCGGCGGAACCTGAGCCGACCCGCGTTATCGATCGGGAGCCCACTCGCATTCTCGAGCCCACGCGCACCATTCCGCCCGAACCCACGCTCTTCATTGAAGAGGAATCCATTAGCGAACGTCCTCGCCCGCCTGTTTTCGAGCTCAAGTCGAAGCCGGCAAAGTCCACACCGCGCGAAGCACACGACGTCTGGACGACCGTTCTCGCCGCTTGTGCCGGCTTCATCGCCTGCGCCATCCTCAGCCTGATGATCTGGCGCCTGGGACTGGTTCACACCACCGCCCAGAAATCGCCAGCTCCCGCGCCCGTCGCGCCCCAGACCCAGGAACTGGATCTCGGTCCCATGACGGCCGCCGCTGCCCCTGCCGCCGTCCCGCCCGCGGCTCAACCCGCTCAGGAAGCCGCCCAGCCTGATTCCGCGCAGGCACAATCCCCGAAGCCAGCTTCAACCGCTTCCGGCAAAGATTCGACCGCCGCCGACCTCGTCATCTCCGCCAGCAAGAAAGATGTCCGGGTTGCGGCTCCGCCAACGGAAGGCCTCGCGATCTACGACGAAAAAGGAAAGCTGATCTATGGCGCGCCCATCCACGATCAGTCCGCCGCGCCCGAGAAGCCGAAACCCGCTGCCGCAGCCAGCCCGAAGTCATCCACGCCGAAGCCATCCACGCAACTCGCCAAATCTTTCGCGCCCGACGCCAACTCCGACCTCATCGATGGCCGCTTCGTGCGCCTCAAACCCGAGCTCGCCGAGAACCTGCTCGATACGCGCGTCGAACCCGACTATCCCGACGCCGCCCGCCGCGCCCACATCCAGGGATCGGTCGTTCTCGAAACCCTGATCGGCGCCGACGGCCGCGTGCAGCAGGTCAGTCCCGTCAGCGGTAATCCCCAACTCGCCGACGCCGCCGTAGCCGCCGTCCGCCAGTGGCGCTACAAACCTTTCACCGTCGACGGCCGCAAAGTCCCCATCCGCACCCAAGTCAACGTAACCTTCATGCTCGCCCAGTAATACTTCCATGCTCGCCCAGTAATACCTCTCCAAAGCACAATCCCGACAAGTCACAATCTCGAGAAGTTACAATCCTGAAAAGTACAATCCCAAAAAGTTCAATCCCAAAAAGCACAATCCGGAAAAGTACAATCCGGAAGAGCACCATCCCGTCAAACTACGATCCCGCAAAGTACAATCCTGAAAACTACCATCCCGAAAAGTACCATCCCAATTTGTCATCCTGAGCGAAGCGAATGGACCTGCTGTTCTTTCTACCCAAAAATACTGTCATCCTGAGCAAAGTGAGGCGAAGCTGAACGCAGTCGAAAGGGCCCCCGTGCTTCTTAACAGCACCTCGAACTCAGGAAGAAATTTTCACCACGAACCAGCGTCCAACTCCCAACACCCGACCCTACTCCGAATACGCCAACTCCTTAGCCCGCTGCGCCGCCTTCACCACCGCCTTAATAAGCGTCACGCGCAGCTTGCCTTCCTCCAGTTCCATGATCCCGTCAATCGTGCACCCCGCCGGAGTCGTCACCGCGTCCTTCAACAGCGCCGGATGATCCCCTGTCTCCAGCACCACTGCCGCCGCCCCCAAAGCCGTCTGCGCCGCCAGCAAAGTCGCCACGTCCCGCGGCAACCCCACCTTCACTCCTGCCTCCGCCAGCGACTCAAGAATGATGTAGATATAAGCCGGCCCGCTCGCCGACAACCCCGTCACCGCATCCATGTGCTTCTCATCCACCACCACGGTCCGCCCCACCACGCGAAACAACTCGCTCGCAATCTCCAGATGCTGCGCCCCCGCATGCGCGCCCTTGCACAGCGCGGTCATCCCCTGCCCAATCGCGCACGGAGTGTTCGGCATTGCCCGCACCACCGGAACCTTCCCGCCCAGCGCATTCTCAATCGCCGCCGTCGGCACCGATGCTGCCACCGAAATCACCAGTTGTTCGGGACGCGCGCTCGCGCGAATCTCCTCCATCACGCCGCTCACCGCCTGCGGCTTCAGGCACACCAGCACGATGTCCGCCTTCTTCGCCGCCGCCACGTTGTCGGTCCCCACCCGGATCCCAAGTTTCTTCGTGAGCGTCGCCGCACGCTCTTCATGCTGGACGGTCGCCGTCGTCAACTTCGGCGAAAGCAGCTTCTTCTCCAGCAGCGCCTTCACCAGGATGCCCCCCATCTTCCCCGCGCCCAGCACCGCCACACGCTTCTCCGCCAAATTCCGATCCATTCCCCCTCCATTTAAGTCTTGCCTGTCCGCTCGAGCGCTTAAGACTGCCTGTCCGGTCGTAGCGCCGGCGTCCTCGCCGGCTGTCCGGAGGGCGTCCCGCCCTCCGCGTCCCGCCCTCCGCATGTCAATCTCATGTCATAACAGAGCTAAATTACTTGTCATCCTGAGCGAAGCGAAGGACCCGCTTTTCCCCGGGTGCCCCATCCTAACGTCGCGTCCTTTGCGACGTTAGGGTGGGATTCCACGAAACGCGCAACTCAACGCGCTTTCCCAGGAACCAACGGCAAACAATCAGCCACCGCCAAAGCTGACGACTAGCGACTAGCATCTACCCCCATCCCCAAGCCTTCGCCGCCATCTCCACCACCGCGCGCCCGACCGCGATCGAAGCGGTCGCTGCCGGTGATGGCACATTGTACAAATGCAGCATGCGATCGCTCTGCGAAAACTGAAAATCATCCACCAGCGCGCCCGAACGATGAATCGCCTGCGCTCGCACGCCCGATCCGCCCGGCACCAGATCCTCCCCCTGCACCTCCGGCACCAGTCGCTGCAGCCCCGCAACGAACGACCCCTTGCTTACCGAGCGCCGAGCTTCATCTTTCCCCATTCGCCAGTGTTTCGCCGCCACCCGCCAGAACCCCGGAAACACCAGCGACTCCATCGTGTCGCGCAAGCTGAAATCCCCGCTGCGGTATCCCTCGCGCTTAAAAGCAAAAATCGCATTCGGCCCCGCGTCCACGTTCCCGTGAACCCGCCGCGTAAAGTGCACCCCCAGAAAAGGAAAGCGCGGATCTGGCACCGGATAAATCAGCGCTCGCACCAGGCTCGCCCGCGCCGGTACCAGGTCATAATATTCGCCACGAAACGGAACAATCCGCACTTCCGGCGTCTCGCCTGCCATCCGGCTGATCCGGTCGCTGAACAGCCCGGCGCAGTTAATCACCCAGCGTACAGAAAAATCTCCGCCGGATGTTTCCACCACGGTCTCCTGCCCATTTTGCCCAATCCCAATCACTTCCGCCGAAGTCCGCACCGTGCCACCCTGCGCGGCCACCAGTTCGGCGTACTTCTCGCATACCTTTGCGAAATCCGTCACCCCGGTCCCAGGGACATGCAACGCCGCAACGCCCGTCGCGTGCGGCTCAATCTCGCGCAGTTCCTCCGGTCCAAGCATTCGCAGGCCCGCAACACCGTTTGCCTGCCCGCGCGCCAGCAAATCCTGCAATCGCGGTCGTTCCTCCTCCGAAGTCGCGACAATCACTTTTCCGCAGATCTTGAATGGCACCCCATGCTCGCGGCAGAATTCCACCATCGCCGCTGCTCCCTCCACGCACATCCGTGCCTTCATCGAGCCCGGTTTGTAATACACCCCGGAATGGATGACGCCGCTGTTGTGGCCCGTCTGATGCGTCCCTACCCGGGCCTCTTTTTCAACCAGCGCCAGCCGCAGCCGCGGAAACTGCCGAGTGACTTCGCGCGCCACCGACAATCCCACGATGCCACCGCCAATCACAATGATGTCGTAAGCCTCGGTCACGTGCGTGCAAAGCCTCCGTCACTCTCGATTCAAAAAGCTTCTCACATCGAGATAAACCCATTCGAGGTCCTCTTTGCAAGGACATCGCCCCGTCACGCCACAAATCACCCTCGACTACTCCTCTTGATCGCGTCACTCGCATGGGTGATCCGTGTCACATTCCAACCCTCACCTGTCTTTTATAAGAGCCTCACTCGGTTGGTGAGGGACGGCACGTGGAAATCCTGTGGGCCTCCGACGAACTTCGCACGCATCTGATCGCGGTTGGCGATCTCGTGCATCTGTCCTGCGGCAATTATCTCTTCCGCCGTGGCGATCCGGTCACCGGCGTTTTCCTCATCACAAACGGCGCCGTGCGCCTTGGCCTTGAGGGAGATCTTCCCGCCTTTCCCTGGCGAAACCTGGGACCGGGTTCTCTCCTCGGCCTTCCCGCCACCCTGTCCGAGGCCACCTACAGCCTCACCGCCGAAGTCACCGACGACGCCGATCTCATATTCCTTCCACGCCAGCGCCTGCTCGATCTGCTCCGCCAGCAGCATCATCTCTGTTTCCAGATCATGAACATCCTCTCGGAAGAACTCAACCAAACTCGGGCGGCACTGGCGCGCGTGCGCAAACACGGAGAATAGCCACTGCTCGAAGCCGTGCCACACATCCCTCGCCTCATCACCCCTTCTCCAACCGGCTTCTAACCTCCGCCAGCCGGCGCTCCAGAAACCGTCGTTCCGCGTCGTTGCCAACGAGCGCCAAAGCGCGCCCATATGCTTCTTCCGCCTCTCGCCAGCAACCACTGCGGCGCAACAAGTCCGCTTGCGCTGCTGGAAGCAGGTAGTATCCCGGCAACGCTCGCTGCTCCTCGAGTGCACCTAATAGGCGAAGCCCCTCTTCGATGCCATCCGACATTGCGACCGCCACGGCGCGATTCAACTCCACCACCGGCGAGGGCTGCGCCTGCAGCAGCAATTCATACAAGGCCGCAATCTGATACCAATCCGTCTCAGCCGCACTCTTCGCTTCCGCGTGCAGCGCCGCGATCGCAGCCTGCAAGGCATACGGACCGCGTGCCCCTCGTGCCAGCGCGCCCTCCACCAGTTTCAGTCCTTCCCCAATCTGTTCGTGGTGCCATTGGCTGCGGTCCTGCTCTTCCAGCAGAACCAGTTCGCCCGATGCGTTCATGCGAGCATCCCGCCGCGAATCGTGCAGCAGCATCAGGGCCAGCAATGCCTGGGCTTCCATCGCTCCCGGCATCAGCGCCCGCAGCAGCCTGCCCAGCCGGATCGCCTCTCCGCACAACTCCCGCCGCACCAGCGCATCTCCCGCACTGGCGTTGTATCCCTCGTTAAACACCAGGTACACGACCAGCAGCACCGTTTCCAGCCGTTCCGCGAGTTCCTCATCGGCTGGTACGCGATAGGGAATGCCCGCATCGCGGATCTTTTGCTTCGCCCGCACCAGCCGTTGTGCCATGGTTGGCAGCGGCACCAGGAACGCACGCGCGATCTCCTCCGTGCTCAACCCGCATAGCGTGCGCAGGGTTAACGGCACCTGCGCCTCTCTTGCCAGCGCCGGATGGCAGCAGGTGAAAATCAGTCGCAGCCGGTCATCTCGCAGCATGGTTTCTTCCGGCACCTCGGCGACCTGTTCCGCCAGCGCGTTCAGTCGAGCCAACTCGTCGCGCTTTTTCTCCAGCAGCGCACGCCGTCGCAACCGATCGATGGCCTTGTTCCTTCCCGCTGAAACCAGCCACGCGCGCGGGTTCGACGGGATGCCCTGCCGCGGCCATTGCTCGAGCGCGATCGCAAACGCGTCCTGCAGGGCCTCCTCGGCCAAATCGAAGTCGCCGAGCAAACGAATCAGCGTCGCTAGAATTCGCCCCGACTCTTCCCGGTAAATCTCCTCGATCGTCATGCACGGACCAACCCCCCCGGCAGATTCTGACGAAAAATTCAGCGATCAGCCATTCAGCTCACACCCTCCCAGCTCCCCGGCGCCAGATGTAGCCAAAGCTGACCGCCGAGAGCTGGTAGCTGACAGCTGACAGCTGAGAGCGACAGCTAAGAGCTAAGAGCTAAGAGCTAAGAGCTAAGAGCTAAGAGCTGAGAAGTAAGAGCGCTGAAGCACTGATCGCTGACTCATCGGTCATTCTTCTCCTAAGGCCGATCCCGCTCGACCAGCGGCCGTACCTCGATCGACCCAAATCGTGCCGACGGAATCCGCGCCGCCAGCGCGACCGCATCATCCAGGTCTTTAGCCTCCACCAGGTAGTACCCACCTAACTGCTCTTTCGTCTCAGCGAATGGCCCATCCGTGATCGTCTTCTTGCCATCTCGCACCCGTACCGTTGTTGCCTTCGACACCGGATGGAGCTGGCCTCCCGCCCGATAATGCCCGCTCTGGTGAATGCTCTTGGAGAATTCTTGATACTCCCTCATCATGGCATTCTGGTCCGCCTCGCTCAACTTCCCAAATTCGCTCTCTTTATCGTAGATCAGCAGCAGATATTGCATTTCGATCGGGCCTCCTTGCCCTTCACCGGTTAGTCGGACGCCCCCACCCATTATCGACAAACGGTCCTCAAAAAAAGAAGACTGTCATCCTGAGCGCAGTGAGGCGCCGGCCGAACGAAGTCGAAAGCCTGCCCTGAGCGAAGCCGAAGGGGACCCCGTGCCAGCCAGGCGACGCACACGGCCAGCCGGGGGTATTTAGGCCACAGTCCCCTGCGGAACATCTCTGCCGGGTGCCTGCCCTAACGATCCCCCCGACTCTCGAGGGTGCCCCGCTCAAGCTCCGCTTGGGCGGGGATTTTCGCAGGTCTCAGGCTCCAGCAAATGACTCTGTTAATCCCCAGCCGCTCCACCCTTTAAAGATTGTCATCCTGAGCGCAGTGAGGCGCCAGCCGAACGCAGTCGAAGGACCCCGCGCCGGCCAGGCGACGCACACGGCCAGGCGGGGTATTTAGGCCACAGTCCCCTGCGGAACATCTCTGCCGGGTGGCCCGCTCAAGCTCCGCTTGGGCGGGGATTTTCGCAGGTCTCAGGCTCCAGCAAATGACTCTGTTAATCCCCAGCCGCTCCACCCTTTAAAGACTGTCATCCTGAGCGCAGTGAGGCGCCAGCCGAACGCAGCGAAGGACCTGCTGTCCGCGAGCGGCACCCGTGACCCCACGGAACCTTAAGTAAGCCCGATGTTACCGCCGCCTTCTAAAGATATCTCCACCTGCACCCGCCCCACCCACCCCAACATCCAATCCTCTCATGAAGAACACGCGCGTCCTGATCACCGCTCACGGCGGCCCCGAAGTCCTCAAAATAGTCGAGGAAGATCTCCCCGAACCGGGCGTCCATGAAGTCCGTCTGAAGATCCTGGCCACGGGCGTGGCCTTTGCCGACGTCCTCATGCGCTACGGCATGTACCCCAACATGCCTCCGCTGCCGTTTTCGCCGGGCTACGACGTGGTTGGCATCGTCGACAAGCTGGGAAGGGAAGTGACGGGTTTCGCGCTCGGCGATACCGTTGTCGCTCTCACCATCTTTGGTGGATATTCTCAATATCTCTGCGTACCTGCCGCCGAACTGACACGCGTCCCCGGCGGCGTCGATCCCGCCGAAGCCGTCAGCCTCGTTCTGAACTATGGCACTGCGCAGCAACTCATTCATCGCATCGCCGAGCTCCAGCCCGGTCAAAGAGTTCTCATTCATGGAGCCGCCGGCGGCGTGGGCACCGCCATGCTAGAACTCGGCCAACTCGCTGGCTTGAAGATGTTCGGCACCGCGTCACGCGGCAAGCACGACCTGGTCACCGCCCTGGGCGGCATTCCCATCGATTACAAGGCCGACCACTTCGTGACTCGCGTGTTGCAGATGACCAACGGCGCCGGTGTTGATGCTGTCTTTGACCCAGTTGGCGGGAGCAACTGGTGGCGTTCGTACAAAACGCTGCGTCCCGGCGGAAAAGCCGCCGGCGGAAAATTGATCGGCTACGGCATATCGTCCGTGATCGACAAGGGCAGGCCCAGCAAACTCCGCGGCGCCGCCAGCTTCGCTCTTCTCGGACTGCTCCGCATCCTTCCCGACGGAAAAACGGCGCGCTGGTACTCCATTACCACGGAGAAGAAACATCACCCCGAATGGTTCCGCGAAGATCTCGCCCGCTTACTCGAATTACTTCGCGACAAAAAGATTCGCCCCATCATCTCCGAACGTCTCCCCCTCCGCGAGGCCTCGCGCGCCCACGACCTTATCGAGCACGCCCGCGTCACCGGAAAAATCGTCCTGCTCTGTCAGGAGTAACCACATGGAGGACGCCGGATTTTTGCCGTGGAAAATTCGGATTTTTTCACACCCAAGGCGAAAGGTTGTGATAAGCGCGCGTCGAGAGGTTTTACAGAGATCTCGCAAACTATTGAAACTAAAATACAGTTGCAGTCTTGTATATCTACAAGCTAATTAACGATCTTCCAAAAAAGCGAAAACGTTCCACGTGGAACACTTCGCCGATTTCCATTTTTCGCGAATCAGCGCGGTTCCTGATACAGGCCGACCACATTCCCGGCGGGGTCGCGGAACCTGGCGGTGATCTCGGGCGCGTCCGCGCCGATCGGTTGCACGATCTCGCCTCCGTTCGCTTCCACTTTCTTGATCGTGTCCTCGACGCTGTCCACCATGACATAAATCAGCAGGCCTGGTGTCGACGCCGGCGGACGCCCGAGCCTCCACGTGCCGCTCACTTGCCCGACGCCATCGTCAAATGCCGTTGCGCCATCGCCACGCTTGCGCAGTTTCCAGCCAAAGACCTTCTGGTAAAACGAGGCGGAGTGCTCGATATCCGTGGCGGGAATTTCGATGTAACAGATCTTTCCATTCGCGAAAGTAGGAGGCATGACATTCCTTCCGGGATTTAGATTCTAGCCAGCGTCAATGCAGTGTACTTTTTTTTCGAGGGATGCCGATCGCGAGCCGCTGCCCCATCTCTATTTCGACACTAGTTTTCCCGCGCGACGACTCGCAGTACCACCAGCGTCATGTCGTCATGCTGCTTGGCGCCGCCAACAAAAGCGTCAGCAGCCACGAACACGCGTTCCATGATTTGCTTTGCGCGCAAGCCATCGCAGCTTTCAATGGTCCGCATCAAACAATCTTCGCCCCACTCTTCATCTGCGGTGTTCATTGCCTCGCTGACCCCATCGGTGTAAGCGACCAGGATGTCGCCGGCTGCCAGCTCGACCGAAGCCTGTTCGTAAGGGTAGCTTGCAAGCAAGCCCACCACGGTGCCACCCACATCGAGGCGGCTCACTGTCCACTTTCCATTCGCGCAGTGAAAAAGCATCGGAGGGTTGTGCCCCGCGTTGACGTAATCGAACCTGCGGGTCACGGGATCGTACTGCCCATAGAAGAACGTCGCATAACGGTTCGCCGCCGACGCTTCATAAAGCAGTCGATTAATATTGCAGACGACCGCGGCAAGATTCTCCGGGGCACGCGTCGCTTCGCCCCGCAACGACGCCTGCAAGCTTGCCATAGTCAGCGCCGCCGCGATGCCTTTGCCGGAAACGTCGCCGATCGCCACGCCTAGGTGTCCCTGCGGCAACGCCAGGAAGTCATAGTAATCGCCGCCGACGCCGAGCGCGGGACGGCAGCAGCCGGCATAGTCAAGGCCCGCAATCGCCGGCAGCGTCTGGGGGAACAGCCGCTCCTGGACCTCGCGGGCAATCTCGACCTCGCGATTCAGGCGCTCGCGCTGAGCGACTTCGTCGGCGATCTCGCGCATGAGATTCGCGTTCTCCAGAGCAAGCCCCGTCTGTGCGGCGACGGACTTCAGGAGCCGGACATCCGAACCGGTATAAGGCTCCTCGGATTTCTTGGGTCCGAGCGAAATGAAGCCCAGCAACTTGTCGCGCACGGCGAGAGGCAGCAGCAACTCGGAGCCAAGCCGGGCCAATCCGCCGCGCTCTTCGTCGGTCACCTCGCTGTCGCTGTAAAGCCACGAGTCGCGATCGTTCAGGTACACCCGCGCCGGCTCTTTCTGTTTTTGCAGCAGCCTGGTCGTGCCGGTCGCAGATGCGAACACGACGTCTGGAACGTCGCCGTATCCCATCGCATACGCAGGCCGATAAGGTCCTCCACCGCCAAGCAGCACGGCGACCTGCGGCACGTGCAGCGTCTCGGAGATTCGTGCCGCCACCGTTTCGAGCAGGGATTTCGGCTCGACCATCGTGCGCACCTGCTCGCTCAGTTCAGCGAGAACGTTCTCGGCGTCGTAGGCCTCACGGAAGAATCGGCGGTCGACCCATGCCCGCAGACGCTCAGCCAGGCCGCGCAGTCGCAACACTACGGCAATGCCGATCAGGATGACGCCGACTTTCAACCAGCGCCCACGTGCCGGATCGCTGACAAACTCGACAGCGGCGAACGCAACCGCGCTCATGGCAATGATCTGCAAAGCCCGCACGCCACTTTTGGCGAGCGCATACTGCAAGCCCTGTCGCAGCGCGACGCCCACGCCCATCGCTTTCTGCACGACGATCACGTAAGCGAGTGTCAGAGGAAAGAGCACCAGCGGAACCAGCGCCACGAGAATCACCCACTGTGGAAAAACATCCGCTACAGCCTTGCCCGACACGCGGGCGTAAATCGTCAGCAACAATCCTGGCGTCCAAGCTGCCGTTGCTCCCCAATACAGAAAGCGAAGACGTCGCCGCGCGTCCGGCGAGCGACTGATGCGGTACTTGATGCCCATGGCCGCGAAGAAGCTGCCGATCAGCAAGTACGCGAACACCTGCATGACGCCATTGAGCGGGTGCGTGGCCCTATCGATCGCATTTGCTTCGCGGAAACTGCTCAGCTCGATCACCGCTTCCACCGAGCCAATCAGGGCAAAGATGGTGAAAGGAACTGCCATCGACCATTGCAGTACCTTCCACTGCTTGTCCCAGCGCGAGCCGGCGGGAAATGGTTCAGGGAAGTAGCGGCCGAACAGAAACATCACCGGCGGCAACATCGCGCCCAGCATCGCGTGATAGAGAACGGCTGCCTCGCGCCAGCCTGGAGGCCACGCCTCTGCTTTGTAGCTTTCAAAGATGTGCGGGAAGGTCAGCATCAGCGTGAGCAGCAACCACGCCATCGGGTCGCGGGGCCGCTGCAGCGCTACCCAGAAGCCGAGCAGGACGCAGATTGCCGGGAGCAGAAAGTAAAGCGTGAAATCGGCCGCGAACTTCCACGCATCGGCGCGATCCGCGCGAACGGGCAGAACGACGGTGCGTTCGCCGGGGATCGCGGGATCCAACGATCGCAGCACAATGGTGATCTGTTCTCCGCCGGGGGTATGGGTGAAAGCACGAGCCAAGTCACCGGCGCCGCGATAGGGTTGCCCGTCGATCGAGAGCACTTCGTCGCCCTTGCGGATGCCGGCTTTCGCTGCATTGGCGGTCACGATTCCCACCCGATCCGTCGCTTCCTGCAGGTTGAAGAAAGGGACCCTGCGGGTCTCATCGCGCAGGATGTCGTGAAAGTACGGTCCCTCATAGGCGACCGTGATCGCGAATAGAAATGCGAGCACGCAGTAACGGAAGATGGGTCGTTTGATGGGCACGTTCGCTTCCGGCCTTGCCGGCCGGGGAAGTTGATTTTACATTCCACGCTTCATTTGCGCGGGTGCGATTATCGCTGCTCGTTCGCGGAGAAGAGTCCGAGCTGCTCATCTTCGGGCGAAGGGACCGGATGTGAGCGGCGCTGGTAGCGTTCATACTCGTTGCGAATGCCATGCCGGGCGCGCAAGCGGGACATCAACTCCGACAAACGCTTGCCATAGGCGGGCGGAAGGAATGCGCGTTCCGCGTAGCGCTCGCGATAACTCTGCACCAGTTGCGGGAACTTTTTTTCGAGGAAGGGAAGGAAGACCGCGGCCGAACAGGGTTTGAGAAACAGGGGCATGGCGAAGATGGACTTCGCGCCCGCCGCGGCAGCGGCGCCGACCAGGGCATCGAGATCCTTGGGACCATCGGTGATGCCGGGGAGCACCGGCGCGCAATTGATACCGGCCGCAACTCCCGCCAGGTTCAGCTGGCGCACCGCTTCAAGGCGAAGGTCCGGCCGCGGCGCACGCGGCTCGAGGATGCGAGCAAGCTCAACGTTGACGGTCGTGATGGTGACACTCACGAAGAGGCGGTTGTGGCATCCGATCTCGCGCAGCAACTCGGTGTCACGCACGACCAGATTCGACTTGGTGACGATGCCGATTTCGAATCCGCGATGGCGCGCGAACTCTTCGAGAATGGCGCGGGTAATTTCGTAGCGGCGCTCGGCGGGCTGGTAAGGATCGGTCGCGGTGCCGATCGCGATCGGCTCGGCGCGCTTGACCTTCTTGAGTTCCTGGCGCAGCAGATCAGCGGCGTGTTGCTTGACGAAGATCTTGTGCTCGAAATCCTCGTCGGTCATTTCCATGAACTCGTGGGTGTAGCGCGCATAGCAATACTTGCAGGCAAACTCGCAACCACGATAAGGATTGATGGCCCAGGTGAACGGCAGGTTGCGATTGCTCACCACGCGATTGAGCAGAGAGCGCGTGGGCAAAGTGAAGTACTCGACTTTGTGCCCCTCGCGAATGGACTCGCCCTGCGCGGCAAGGCGCGCAATGCCGATAAGCTTCGGCTTGCCGTCGGAATCGGGGAGCAGCGGAAGGGTAGCCATACTTCGCCTTTTGTTCGCCTAGAGTAAAGGGGGAGGAGGAGGGTGTCAAGAGGGTGGGGGGTAGGATGTGGCTACGGGAAAAACGGCCTAATAAGTGACCAACTGCGACACCTCGATGGCGTTCAAGCACTCTTCAAGAGCCTTACCCAACGCTGATTCCGCCAAATCCGCATTCCGAACGTTACCTCGTTTTTCGCTGATCCTTTTGAACAGGTGCCCCAAAATGAAGGGTGGAGCCATTTTTTCGTCGTGTGCGAATGGGAACTACAGATTCCTCGCTTTGCTCAAACCTGCGTCGCATAGTGAACTCTCATGCTAACTTCGTTCGGGGTTAGTGTGTTGTGCACGTCCTCCACACCGGGAGTAAAGTCACCGAACCGTGCCCTCTTCTCGTTCCCGATTAATACGATCACCTTTTGTTTATCCGGTGTTAGATGCTCAGTCTGAATGATACAGTTCCTACCACCAAACTTGTCCGTGGTTAGTCCATTTGTCGCAGCTTTTAACCGCAACGCGTGGGCCATTTCAGTTTCAGCACAAAAAGATGAGTCCGTCACCTTCATGTTATCCGGTTCGCCGCCGATCAGCAGGCAGTAGATCATTACGAAATGAAATTTCTGCGGAAGCGGATTGAAGTCACCGTCCGTAGTCTCAAATTCAAGGAGCGAATCGCCAGAGAAGCGCGCGCGCAGATTCTCGTCAACCAGCGGTACCTCCTTGAATGCATAGGCAGCAGGATTCGCTGCATACCGCTCAGCAATAAGCATCGCGCGGTAGTGCTCCTTCATCAACGTACAGAGCTTGGCGTACTGCTCAAGGACGTCGGGATCGCGGGTCACAATTACAACTTCTGAGCCCTTCAATATCGCAGTCAGCATCGCCGTCACAACAAGGTGCTCGTCTGTCAGTTTGTTTGTAGAATTCTGCGCCTCAAGACCCTTCCTGGCCAGAAGGTACCCCCGCTCCCCAAGCTGGCTCTGCACTTCGCCGTGGAACTCCTCCTGCGTTGGTGCTCTGCCGAGCTTCTTAGTTAGAACGGCAGACGCTAGCGGTCCCATCATCTTTCGAAGGGTGAGAAGCCGTAGATAATAATCGTAACCATGAGTGGTGAACTCATCGTCTGGAATCAGAAGTTTGACGTTGACGTTCGCGGCCTCTCGGGGCTGAGTCGGGATGCCGAGTTCTGCCTTTGCCGCCGAAGCGACCGCATCCCGTACCGCTTTATTACAGAAGGGATCCCGAAGCCATGGCAGCAATTCCTGGCAGACACCAGGAGTGATAAGGACGCGCCGAGTACTCAACGCGTTCCATATTGCAGAATCCAGTTCCCGAGTGAATACACCTGTATCAAGGAAAAATCCGGCATCCGGGAGCGTCCCATTTATATAGCTGACAAAATCAGCGGTTGCCCAATCGAGTTTGGGCGAAGGCGATCTCGAAGTGAGCCGACCAATGGCGCTACGCCCCGGCGGAGGGTTCGGAAATGGATTTGGCATCTGACGTGAAGCCTTGAGGCTCTTGTCGTTGAAGAACCGGCTCGTCACAGTCATGTTCGGCTTGTGCGGTTTCTGTGCCATAGAAAGCTCTCTCGTACGACAGACTGGCGATTGGCGAGCGCTAGGCGATGATCGCATCATAGCGTACAGCGGCCTCTCTAAAGAAAAGGAGTTTGCTAACTGGCACGTCGGACAGGAATTTGACGGACCGGTGGTTTGTCCCGTCGCCCGCTCCATCATCGCCCGCTCGCGCGGCCCCGGGCCTTCCTGACCGCGCGGTCACCCCAAATCAGCGGGTGGAGCCGTTTTTCCCGTAGCCACATCCTACCCGTCAAGAGGGTGGGGGCCACACAGCAGCAATTGGTCGCAAGATGCGACAGTTAATCGTGGAGAACAACGTTGAGAAGTGAGCTGTGGACTTGCAGCCCACCATTGTAGTGAATGAATCCCAATTTCCTGAACCGGTTCATAAAAAAACTCACCCGCGAACGAGTGGTTCCGACCATTTCGGCCAGGGTTTCCTGGCTGATCTTCGGAACCACGGTCTCAGGAACCCCTTCCTTGCCAAAACGAGCGAGCATCAGAAGCACACGGGCCAGTCTCTTTTCGCTGGAATTAAACAGTTGGTCGACCAGGTCCTCTTCATAACGGATATTGCGCGCCAGCAAATACGCAACGAACAGATCGGAAAATGCGTGTTCCCGGTGAAGCGCTTGCATCATGGCCTTTTTCTCAATCCTCAGAACCGCGCAATCCGTTATTGCGGTTGCGGAGCCCATGCGGAGAGCCTGGCCGGCAAGCGAACCTTCGCCGAAGAAGCTCCCATCACTCAATATGCCGATAGTTGCTTCCTTGCCAGTTTTGGAGACAACGGTGAGTCTTACCTTGCCCGTCTGAAGATAAAAGATTGCGTCTGCGGGATCCCCTTGCGCGAAGATGTTTTGCTTCTTAGGAAAGAGCATAGCTTTCCTGCCCACGCCGATGGTGGCGAGAAGCGCGTGGGGATTGAAATCGCGCGTCTTCTTGGACACGGTAACAGGAGTCATGATCCTGCTATTACGTTAGCGCCGTTCAAGTCATATGGGTGAAATCTTACCAAGTCTCAGTGCAACGCAGCAGCGCATCTTGCTGAAACTGCGCAACGTGGAGCTAGCACACGCTGGCGCCCTGCTGCCGATTGCAGATCGGAGGCAATCTCATAGATTTTCAGTTGCAGTTTATGATTCTTTGCGATACGATTTGTGGCGTACGGATACGATTTCGGGTAAAAGGGGAACCGCCGTGAGACGAAATGGAAACGGGCGTGAACTCCACTACTCCGCGGTGAATCGGTCCGATGTTCCGCAGGGTCGCAAAGGAAAACATCGGAAGGTAGTATCGGACATTCTTGGCGACCTTTTAAAACTGAACCACGAGGAAGCGGTTAAGATCCCGCTGAGCAGTCTGAACGGCGAGAAGATGCAGAATCTCCGGTCAGCTTTGAACCGCGCGACGCGTGACAAGAAGATCCCCGTGGTGACGTCGAGCGACGACAAATACCTGTACGTCTGGCGCGCCGACACCTCCAAGAACGCCGGAACAAACGAGTAGCACACCAAGGCGGTTGCGCCGGTTGGCCGGGCGGCCAACAAGATTTCTTGCGCAACGCTCATAACCGATCGGTTCTTATTGAAATCGCCCGATTTCGACCGGCAGTTTCGGTAGCACTGCTGAATGTCGTCCTTCTCTACTCGCCTGAACGGCGTGATAGATTCCCACTCAGGGGTGGTTTCCACCTTTCTCCTCTTTCAGATCCTCTGAACTAAGCAGTCCATCTGAAGCTTTCTCTCCTTAGCCTCCACTGAAAGAGGCAGAACCATGGCTTTTGAAGCAATTTTGGATGAAGTTGACCAACTGAATTTGGCGGGTGATCGTATTGAGGGACTAGCGGAACATCATCCACCGGTTTCGGAAGCACTCATTTCTATCGCCGGGAACGTTCGCAGTACCGCGACGTTATTGGTATTGCTGGTAGAGACAAAGCTGCGAGGTTGTGACGGCCACTCCCCGCTTCCTAAGAAGCCGATCTAAAGAAGCCGATCTAATCATGCCGACGGGGAGACACTACTCAGACGTGTTTGCGTTTAATCAACGGCTCGATTTCGTGATTAATCTCAAACTTCACCGGCATGCTGCATGACTGGCAAATCGTTTGGTGAATTCCCCCGTTCAAACTCATCGCTTCCAGTTTGTTGGGACGCAGGCACTTGGGGCAGGTGATTATCAGATATCCCGCACGATCTCTCGGCACGAAGAGTGGGGCAATGTCACTTTTCTTTCTTTCCGACCTGATAGGAGAAGCGGCTAACAGCTTGGCGACTTCTTCGAAAAGCTCCTTGACCGTGTAGCGTCCTTTTTGCAGGAAAGCGTCGGCCAAAATGCCCAATGGGATTTCGCCTGTGCTGTACCCTCCGCTCATTGCAATCGTGGCAATGTGCGGAAACCGCTGGCGCACGACAGCCAGAAATTCAAAACCGGACATCCGAGGCATATTCAGATCGGAAATGATGACATCGGGAAGGGACCTGCTGAGAGCGTTTAAGCCATCCAGCCCGTCCGCTACCGTGAGAACCTCATAACCCTGGCTTTCCAAAATGGCCCCTGCGGCTTCACGTATGGACGGTTCGTCATCCACGACCAGGACGCGATAGGGGAATTGACGTACCTTAGCTTCTGCGACGAGTGTACCTTCATGCGGAGACGCTGGCTGTTCTGCCGCCGCAGTCCATTCCGGCATTTTCTGAATGTCTAATTGCCGCGACACGGTCTTATCCCAATTTGCTCCTTGGCTAGCAGGCATGGGACACCCCCATTTCTGAAGAAAGTTTCAGGAAGCGGAATCATACCCGGCACGAAGTTGGCAAATCTGGTCACTTTTGAACACTGACGAAGGTGATCAGTACGTTGGGAGCAAACTTGGTCACAATTGAACGGTTCAGTGGCAGTTTTTATCGCATACTAGTGACTGCCAGATGTTCCACCGGCTTGAGTGCTATTTGTATTCTCAAGGTCGCTATGCCCATCCGCCGTCGAACAGCTTTAGTCGTTGTGGGAATCGGCGCGATACTCATGCTCGCGCTTATTTTCGTTGTTCCTGCTCTCATTAACGTGGATCGCTACCGGCCCCAGGTAATCTCGTATCTCCAAGAGAAAACTGGGATGCAGGTGGAAATTGGACGACAGGCGCTCACATTTTTTCCTGTAACGATTCACATTGATCATATCGGCGTGAAGAACCCTCCGATATTTCCGGCCGGTTATGTTGTTCAGGTGGCGCGGATCGATGCCGAACTCAGTGTTGGAGCGCTCCTGCACCGGCAGGTGGCCATCAAGTCCCTCGTACTTGAGGACCCGGTCTTGAATCTGACTTCGGATCCCGACGGCCCGTGGAACTTCGAGAATCCTCAATCAAAGGTTTCGGCGAATAGCTTTCCTCTCGGCCCCATTTCGAAAGTGAGAATTAAGCGGGGGCTGGTGATAGCGTCGAATCTTTTGCCCTCCGACGCGCCCGGTCCCATTTTTTTCGAAGCTCACGAGATCTCCTGCGAACTGGAGCAGGTAAACCTGGTCGGAATTACCAATCCTTCCTCTTCCTCGATGGACGGCCAGGGCAGCCTGAAGGCGGGTCTTCTGCGCTTCGGCGCTGTCGAGGCAAGAAATCTGGATTCCAAATTGCGCTTGGAGTCGAGGCACGTTTTCTTCACCGATATCAGAGCGGAAGTCTACGGCGGGAGTGCCGTAGGTGGACTTTCCTTCGATTTGTCGCAGAAAAATGCAAGCTTCAAGACTAATGCGCGATTGAGCGGAATTAATCTGGCCCAGCTTCTGGCAGCCTTCCCAAACGGCGGCGGAAAGATGACCGGGAAGATGGAAGGAGACGTAAGGTTGGCGGGAGAAATCGCACATTCGCTACGCCCGCTGGCGGGAATCCACGGAACCGGACACCTGACGGTGCGTAACGGTCAGGTGCCGAGTCTCAAGCTCAACGCGAATTTGATGAAGCTGGCGCACTTCAACGATCTTGGCCCAGCCAAAAACGATCCTTCCGCATTTAACTTGATAACCACCGATCTGGAGATAGCCGATCAGCGGATTTCGAGCCGGGTGATAGACATTGATGGCTACGGGGTTGATGTGGATGGCTCGGGCAGTGTGAGTGTGTCAGGCTCTGACGAGTTGAACTATCGCGGGTTGGCGGAGATTACAACCAAGGAGAGCTTCTTCACCAACACCATTGCCCGGCTGTCCGGAGCCTCATTAAAAGACGGCAAGTTGCAATTTCCCTTTCGGATCGGCGGAACGATCGATAACCCGCTCTTCTCCAAGGGCAAGGATGATAAGGACGTAGACGCTGTACAAGAACATCGGTGACGTGAGGCGGGAAGTCCGCTCCTTCCGCCTAGTTCCACGAATCTTTTCGTAAACTCGGAACTACGGCAGTCTGCCGGTAGTGCCAGGACTGCTATAAAATCCCAATCTTTCTGAGAAGTGATGCAAGGAGCTTGTGGTTTTTGTTGCGCGAGTACTGTGACCGCCCGGGTTCGTGTCAGCATGGAACGTGATTTGCGGGGGGCTGGCCCACCTTTCACGAGCTTCTTGAACCTACCACAACTGAGGCTGCCCCACCCTTCGACTGCGCTCAGGGCTATTCCGTCCTTGTGAGTAGCTGCTGCTGCATGGATGGATTTCCCATTCGTCGCTTCAATGGTGAGTGGCGTCGGGATCGTCCAGCAGACATTGCGCCTGGTCGGTGGAGCTAATCTTCTTCATTTCGATTTCGTACCAGCGCTTGATCGTGTTTGGGTCGCGGCCGCGAATTTTTCTGTTGCTGAAGGCGAAGTAGCTCCAGTGGACGCCGTGCCCGCCTGTAGGTGCGGTGTTCAGAAAAATGGCGTCGTCTGGAGCGTACTGCGAGATTAAATGGATGTACTGCGCGGCGACGCTCGTACCAGTTTCCGATGCATTCGGGACATCGGAGGTGTCGATGACGCCCAAAGTCAGTGCCCTGGACTTCAACTCTTCGCAGAACGAGCGTACCTCATCTTCATGGCGAAGATCGAGTTGAAGCGCCCAGATCCGCGAACCCTTGGCTATCTGACTCAGGTGACTGTAAAGACGATCATCAAACAGGTAATTCGAGGCGAAGAACGGATCGCTGGGACTTTTTGGCTCGGTATGGAAGTGTCCGAAAGCGTTATCCCATGCTGCCTGGTTCTTTCGCACGCTCTTGTCCCAGAAGGTCCACGAGTCCGGGTTCGAAAGCGTTTCCTTATCTTGAGCGGCCAGGCTGCGGGATCGTTGCTGCCAAAGTTCCGGCGATGCACTCAGGCGCAGGTTCAAGTAATCGGCGCGATCGGTACTGGCAGCAAGCAGGGCTCGATTGATGTTTGCGAAGCGGATGGTCTGCGGATCGTAGTCGATTACAAACAACGCCTTGGCTTCGGATAGAGCGGCTCCTATGAAAGAACGCTCGGTACCAACCGACACATACACTCCGTGATTGCTCTTGCGGTAGATAGGCAATGCCACGGCAGGATGCTGTTCGTTAGGTGGAAGATAGATGCCGGGATTCGGCTGAGGTTTGGTGGCAGGATCATTTGCCTGCGAATATGCCGCAGTCGCCAGTGCGGCAGAAGCTACTACAACGAGACTAAGGAATCGAATTCTCTGCTCGCACCACATTTCGATTGCTTGCCGTCGAGACGGAATGATGAGCTTTGAGCTTAGACCCTTTAACCGGGATTGTTTCCTGGCCTGGAACTCTGGTTGAGGGACGCAGTTACATTTCGCGCATTGAATCCGAACCCGCCCGACCCGTTGCGGACTTGATGGTCTAGTTTGGCAACAGGCCATAGACGTCCAGTTCGGTTTTCGTGCCAAGATACACTTTTCCATTAGCGACTGTAGGAACGGTGAATTTGACTCCGGTTCCCGCCTGGTCGCGGTTGTTCGCTGCCTGCGAGCTATTCCAAAACTCGGTGTTCAGGTTTGACGGGTCATAGGCGTGCAGTACGCCTGGAGTCGCTGGATCGATGGCCCATACAATTGCGTGATTGGTGCCGGCGGCAGAAAGAACGGGTACCACTCCGGGATAGACATACCGCTGGCTGGATGTTGAAAATGGCTCGGTCTCAAATTGATCGGTCACCGTCGAAAATCGAAATGCTTTTAGGGGGCCGATGTCCGCCGTCACGTAAAGAGCGTTTTGCCAAAAAAGAGGCGTCGCATAGATCTCATTCTTGTCCACGACAAAACTCTGCACGATCTGTGAGTTGCTTTGCGAATTGTAATGGCCCAAATGGTCGCGGTTGAGAACGTAAAGCTTTCCCGATTTGCTGCATCCAAGAAGAAGGTGAGGAAAAGGGCCGCGCGCCTGATCGGGAAGAATCGCACCTCCCCCGGTGCCCAAATCAAGGTCCTTCTCGGCTAGTTCCATTTGATCGAATGGGGTGAACCAGTCGGAAACTGAAAGCCCGCCGGAAGTACTGAGCTTTAAGAAGCTATCGCCGTAATTCCGGCCGCCCGGATGGTCTGCGTTGAAATCACCATTGCCCGTGATTAGATAGATGTTGCCTTGTGAATCGGCTAACGGGCTGGCTCCGGACATCCAGATGCCCCCGCGCCCACCGTCGATGGTGTCGTTCAAGACGCGGACCTGGGCAAGAGTGGAAGCGTCGTAGCCCATCAGCCATCCATGATAAAAGTCGGTATTGTTGTAACCGCCCCAGCAAACATAGACAATCCCATTCAGCAGAAGCAATCCGGCGCGCTGCTTCTGCATCTTCGCGGCAAAGGTGATGGTGCCATTCACGTTGTCGTATCCCGTGCCTCGTACGGACGAGGCGATCATCACAGGAGACTTAGGACGCTGTCGCCCCGTCGTGATGTCGATCGCATGTAGCCGTTGGATAATCGTTCCGGTGGTTTTGTTCTCCGATCAGGGCAACGAGATAAATGGTTTGCGATGACGGATCGATCACCGGTGTCCCGGTTATGCCGGTAACTGGCCCCAAAGCGAAGCTGTCATGCTCAAGATCGGCCAAAGGGGCAATCTTCTCGCCCCTCGGGATGAGATTCACATTGGGGATGGACCAAACAGTTTTGCATCCTGGGCCGTCGGCATCAAACGCGTAAAGGCTGTCGTTTTCGGTGGCGACGAATACAACGTTGTGCCGCGCGCCGCGAATCTTCACGTTGGCCATCCAAAGCGGCTGGGCATAGACCCAACCGTCCACCGGACACGAAAAAAGCTTGCCAAACGTGCTGCTTGCCACATTCTCGCTGGTCAGAGCATATTCGCGCGGATTCACGCCGGAGTGCGCGAGGTCATTCCGCCAAGTCGCGACCCCAGCCAGATCGGTCACGCCGACGCTGGCCACTGCGCTCCTGGTTGCATCGGCCTTGCTCGTGGCGGTAATCGTGTAGACCCCCGCATCCGTCGCGGTAAATGTGACCGAGCTAGCCGTTTGGTTCCTCAGACTCCCGCCGGAAGAACTCCAGGTAACGCCAGAATTTGAGGAATCGTTCCCAACCCTAGCGGTGAGGTGCAATGGCTGCTTTACCGTCACTCCTCCGCGCACCGGTGTTAACGAGACGGTGATGGTTGAGGCAGCCTTGCTGAGGTTTGGGGCATTGCTGGTTTGTGATGCAACCGGGACGCTCACCTTGCTGGCGCTGGCGCCACTCTGTGCCGATGCCTTCGTGGCACTCCAGCCCGCGATGCCGATCACGACGCCGCACAAAACCCTTACGGGCGGTGGAATCCTCATTCAACAGAGCTCAGCTTTCGATGGATACGCCGGGAAACGAAATTGTACAGCACCGCTGCGATCTGCCAATTCCTCATGGGTGGCCCCGTAACGTTGCAGTCTTCTCTACAAACTACTGCTTGATCGTTTCTTGGCGGTGTCCCTTCGCTGCTTTCCCCGTAAAGTGCGAAGCAACTCAACATTGTACGACGTACGTTTTAGTGACTTCGGTGTTTAGCAAAGTTCATCCGGTCCGCGTCACACGGCTACTATTTGGGCGTGAACTGCTTTAGGTCGTAAGTGCCGAGACGTTTTTCGAACGCCGTAACAGAGTCGAGGTAGATGTCGAATCCGTCACCGCCGAACGTTTTATGCTCAATCTCTTCGAACTTTTCGCCCAGGGCCTGATATTCCTGCGGGGTGATGATTACGGGAAGGGCGGGAAACAGGACCGTATCCTCGCGTGCCTCGTGGGGCGTGTACATGCGGATGAAAGCTCGGAGATCCTGGGCAAGCTTCTGGCGATCGTCTGGAGTCTTTAACGACTGCAGGGTCGAGACGATGCGATCCGTGAGCCCTCGTCCCGCCTGGTGCTGTTCGCCCAGGACATCCACCAAGTCCAACAACCTCTGTGCATACAGGCGGAGCACATCCTGCCTGCGGTAATATTTCCGAAAGAGCGGGAAGATATGCTCTTCTTCCAATTTCTGGTGGTAGTCCTCAATAAACTTGCGGATGATCTCGGCTGAGTCGATCACGGTTTGCGCCGGGAAGTCCTGCTTGGCGTCGATGCGCCGAATCACCTCGTCGTACATCACCAGCACACGTTTCAAGATCCCGTGGTCGCGCATCAGGCGCTCATTGGTCGAGACGTCATAGTTCTGTTCGTGCTTTTCCTGCCCGGTAGTCTTTTGGGCCAGTAATGTTGTCGGAAGTACCGCCGCCGCGGCCGCGAACTTACCCGTGGCATGGAGGAAGGAACGCCTGTGCAGGGGATGGTGAGAGGGAATGATCTGCATGCTGTCTTCTTTCAGTTCGCACGCTCAAAATGTAGCCATAATTGCTCTCGTAGCCGAATCTCGTTTTTCGACTTCCAAAAAAGGCACCAGCGATTGTAGCCGTTCCCCTGCTTGCCCGGGTCCCGGACCGCATGATGTGGTTTCTGTGGTGGCGAAGTGGCTCCCCGATGTGTTCTCGCTTGTGCTTGCTCGCTCGTGACGTCGCCGGGTTGTATATGCCTTGACACGCATATGCGCTATAGAGTATATAAAAGCAATGGGATCTGCCTTCGAAATCATTGCCGAGCCGAACCGGCGCGCGATCTTGAGCCTCCTGGTCTCGTCGCAACAGTCGGTGGGAGAGATCGAGCGTGAACTTCGTATGCCGCAGCCGACGGTCTCCAAACATCTGCGCGTGCTGCGCGACGCCGGCTTCGTTGAATCCACGGTGGACGCACAGCGCCGTCTCTACCGGCTGAAGCCTGAACCTTTTCGAGAGGTGGATGCCTGGCTGGCTCAGTTCCGCCGGTTCTGGTCCACGCACGTCGATGCTCTCGAACGCCACCTCGACCGCATGGAGCCATCAACAGCAACGAAAAGGAAGACAAGAAGATGATTAGCAATCGCGAGCAGTACGCACCGGGTCCCGCCTGCGGGGCGCAGGTACGAAAAGATGGAGACCAGTGGACGCTCATTCTCGTCCGCGAACTGCGCCACTCGCCGGAAAAAGTCTGGCAGGCGCTTACCGACCCGGCGCATCTTCGCGAATGGGCTCCCTTTGACGCCGATGGGAGTCTGGGTAAGGTTGGAAACACGGTGAAGCTCAGCACCGTGGGAGCGCCCTCGCGGCACGTTACCGAAACAACCGTGACGCGGGCCGACGCACCCAAGCTGCTCGAGTACAAATGGGGTGGCTTCGATATGCGGTGGGAACTCGAAGCGGTGGGTGGCGGCACGCGCCTGACGCTGTGGACCAACATTGATCGCCGCTTCATCTCCATGGGCGCGGCCGGGTGGCACATCTGTTTCGACGTGCTGGATCAGCTTCTCGCCGGTCAGCCCATCGGACGCATCGTCGGCCCCGACGCCATGAGGTTCGGCTGGCCGCGATTGAACGCCGAGTACGCCAAGCAGTTCGGCGTGGAAGCACCCAACTGGCCGCCTCAGTCTCAAAAGTCATGAATCAATGTGGATCGCGGGTGCCCCATCCTGAAATCGCGCAGTGTGCGATTAACCACAGAGGACACAGAGGGGCACGGAGGATTGATTCGGTCTGTACGAGCTCTCGTTGTGCGTCGGATTTCAGTTCTTCCGTGTACCCCTGTGCCCTCTGTGGTTTTAGGGTGGGATTCCACGGACCCAAAGTTCAGGAAAGCAGACACCGAAGACCAAAGGAGGTGCCATCGTGCCCCAATCCGCCAAGGCAGCCGTGAACCGAGGCATCGCGCGTTCGATTTTCCGCTGGATTCACCTCATCTTCAGCATTCCGATACTCGGCTATATCTATAGTCCGTTTGAAAAAATTCCAAACTACGCCCCCGCGACTCGGTTTGTCTTCGTTCCGGTAATGGTCCTTACCGGATTGTGGATGTGGAAGGGCCACGTCGTTCGACGTCTGATTTCGAAAAGACCGGTGAGTACCTCCGCCGCGTGAACACTATGTCAAAGGGAACTCTTTCAAAAAAACAACGTGAAGAAATCCTCAGAGCACTGCAATCCCGTTTTGAGAAAAACATGAACCGCCATAAAGGCCTTGCCTGGGCTCAAGTGCAAGCCAAGCTGGAAGCCAGTGCTGAAAAACTGTGGTCACTGAATGAAATGGAAAGAACTGGCGGGGAACCGGATGTTGTTGGCTACGACCAAAAGACGGGCGAACATATTTTTTACGATTGTTCCGCGGAAAGTCCGAAAGGTCGCCGCAGCGTTTGCTACGACGGGGAAGCGCTGGAGTCGAGGAAAGAAAACAAACCAGCGGGTAACGCGATGGACATGGCAGCTGCCATGGGCATTGAGCTTCTCACGGAAGAACAATATCGAGAGTTGCAGAAACTTGGAAGCTTCGATACGAAAACGTCGAGCTGGGTGAAGACACCTTCGGACATCAGAAAACTCGGCGGCGCGCTCTTTTGTGACCGCCGCTACAACACCGTTTTCGTGTATCACAACGGTGCGGAGTCTTACTATGCCGCCAGGGGATTTCGTGGCTCGCTAAGGGTCTGAAGTAAGCGGCCCGGACTTTAATCCTGCCGGGTGCCCCGTCCAAGCTCCGCTTGGGCGGGGATTCTCCTCGGATACCAGCTCACCATTCTGCGCACGCTCGGTGATTGAGTGGGGTAAACAGGTTACGTACCCGCTTCGCCATCGGGACTGGCAATCACCACCACATACCCGTCCGAATCGCGCAGCCAGATCTCTCTGTGCTGCGGCGCCGGATTGACGTGAGGTTCCAGGAGGATCTCGGCCTGCAGTCCAAGGGCTCGCTCCACGACCGAGTCGAAGTCCTGCACCTCGAACCACAGCAAGACTCCGTGCCCAGCAGGCGCCGCGTCCCGGTTCACCAGGTTCGGGTGGTTTTCCTCATCCCAGGCGTGGAGTTGAAGAATCAACTGGCCAGCGGAGAATATCCGATCGTACACATCGCGGTGGCTGTGATCGGGGAGTGAGTCGGCACCCAGCAATTCCGCATACCAGCGGCTGCTCGCTCTCACATTGCGCACCGCGATGAGCGGTTGAACCTGAACGGATGATTTCTGTTCAGTGGAGCTCATCACGGCCTCCTGGCTTTCGCGGTTAGCGGAATCCCCACAGATTAAGATATCTCGCGGGACGAGCCATACCCACTCAAGCCAAAACCGGTCTTGAGTGGGCCACCTGTCCGTACTCAGCCGGGAACGGCATCATTTCTTCGTTGCATTGCGGAAGCATCGCCGCTACCTTATGGCGAGCCCTTTCCCCCGTTTTCCAGAAAAATTTGGATCGCAAATCGCAAAAGCCCGCAAGCTTCTGCCGGGCGAAGGGCGCGTTTGCGAGATTCGAATGGGAGAACCTCTTTGGCCATCCAAGATGCAGCCTTAGCTGCCCGCATTGAGAAAGAACGAAGCACAACCAATCGGCTCAAGGCGTTCTTGAGCCGCTATTTCTATTTTTCCATGGCGCTGGCCATGGCCGGGCTCGTGGTGTGGGGCTTCAGCCGCACCGTCGAGGCCAACCTCTTCCATGCCAAGCCGCAACGGCCGCTGCTTTTGTGGATGCACGGCACAGCCTTCGCCACGTGGATGGTTTTCTTTATTCTTCAGTCGGGTTTGGTGCGTGTCCGAAAAGTCAGCGTGCACCGCTTTCTTGGATGGTTTGGAGCCGCTCTGGCCACGGTCATGGTGGTATTGGGCTTCACGGTTTCCATCGTCATGACCCGCTTCGATATGTCCGTGCTCCACCAGACGGACGTCGCTTCTTTTTTGTCGATTCCATTCGAGGACATGATCGTCTTCGGCACATGCATAGCCTTGGCGATTTATTGGAGAACCAGGCCGGAATACCATCGCCGCCTTATCTTCATCGCGAGTTGCGTGCTCATGGATGCTGCCATTGGCCGATTCGATTTCTGGTACAACCACAGCATCTTTTACGCGGGCTTGGACCTTCTGATCGTACTCGGCATGATGCGCGATTGGATCGTGGACGGTCGGGTGCACAAGGTGTATCTCTATGCGCTGCCTCCGATGATCCTTCTGCAAAGTCTTGCCGTGTACATGTGGCGCGTGAATCCGGTGTGGTGGCAAGGGATCACCCACGCGATCCTCGGATAGAGAAGCTCGACGGTGGCCTACTCAAGCCCGGTGTTGGCTTGAGGGGTTAGTTCCCCAGAATTAGGGCTGCAGGCGTCGGGCATTGCGCATCGTTGGGCGGCGGATGAAGTTGCAGGAAGGCGGCGGCGGCGTTGCGGGCACGTCCCGCGATTTCGCGCGGGCTCGGTCGCTCGGCTACGCCGAGCAGCAGGCTGACCATCAAATCGCGCCAGAGCAGCCCGGCAAACTGCTCAGCAAGTTCGGCAGGACGGCCTGTGAGCAATCCGGAGTCCTGGGCCCGGGCCATGATTTTACGCAAGGCGGCGCGGCTGGTTTCGCGTCCTATCGAGTCGAGCGCGCGCGCCACTTCTGGAGCCTGGACCACCTCGGCGATCGCCAATCGGAATACCGCAATGACCGTGGGATCGCTTATCTCGCGGACCAGCTTCGTCCCCAAAGAAGCCAGCACCTGCGCCAGGGTCTCGCGATCGCGCAGCAGGGGCAGGTCAGCGGGCACGTCCAGTCGCTTGGCGCGCTTGCTGATGCAGGCGATCAGCATTTCCTGTTTATTGCCAACTAGCGCGTAAAGCTCTCGCTTCGAAACGCGCGCGCGTGTCGCGATCTCAAGCGTGCTGGCCGCTGCGTAGCCGCTCTTCATGAACGCCGCAAAGGCCGCATCAAGGATGCGGTTCCGCACCCCGGCTTCGTCGGCACCTTCCTGGCGGCGTTTTGACATCGATGCTTTGGCCATCACCCCCTCCTTGGCGATCGTGGTACCGTATAGTACCACCATGAATGTAAGGGTGAAGAGATTTTTATGCTTGCGGATGCGACCTTTTCTCTTGTAGCTGACGTCTAAAGGAAGTGTGGTACCCGATAGTACCAACGCGAGACTCAAATTCATGAGGGATCAAAGGAACTGAACCATGAACATTGAAATGTCCTACCTGCTGCTGGCGGCCGCGACGGTCCTGGCGCCCATGGCGCAAGGCCAGTCCACACCGCCGCAGCCCAAGATCACTGCCGTGCTGACCATCCTTTCGCCAAAACCGGGAGTAATTCCCGAGCAGATCATGAAAATCATGCCGGCAGAAATTCGTGCGACCGTCCCTCTGTATCTCGACGGCAAGATTCAGCAATGGTACACGCGCGGCGACGGCCGGGGCGTCATCTTCATTCTGAACTGCCAGGACGTGGCGGAGGCTCGGGCCCTCATCGAAAGCCTGCCGCTCTCGAAGGAAAACCTCGTGGAGGAGCAGTTCATTCCGCTCGGGCCACTCTTGCCGCTCGGCATGTTATTGCGAGATAGCCCGACCAATAAGTGAACTCAACCACCGCGGCCCTGGTTCGACAACGACGGCTGAACCTCGAACGCCGAAACCAAGGGCCGCGTTGGAAACCGTGATTCGCGGTGCGGATCTTGCTCTCGTAAGAATGACACATGTCATCTGACGAAAAGCCGTCAATCCGATAGGAGGCCATATGTCGCCGGAAATCATCTTCAACCTGCATCTCATTCTGGGTTATGTCGCGTGGCTGCTTTGCTTCGGTGTGTACGTCATGCCCAGACTCAAGTCAATGGACCTGGTAGCAGCGCAACGTGCCATCGCTACTCTGCACAGCTTCCGCTTCTTCGGGCTCGTGTTTATTCTTCCAGGCATCGTCGGCCGAATCTGCCCGCCGCTGGCTTCGCCACGTTCGCCGCCTATTGGGACCTGGCAACCGGAGTCCTGGCCATGCTGGCGTTGCTCACGGTCAGGATACGTCCCCTCTTTTGGCTGTTCGTCGTCGCCTTCAATCTCGTGGGAATGGTCGACCTCATTCTCGACTATTACCACGCTATCCGAGTCGGCCTTCCTGCATTCGCGGGGCAGTTGGGCGCGACATACGCGATCCCGATCATCTACGTGCCCCTACTGATGATCACGCACGTCGTCGCATTCTATTTTCTGCTGCGTCCTCAGCCCAGGGCGATTCGGGCTTTCGCTGGCGATGCGGTGGCATCCTAGAGTCCCCGCGTGCGTGTCCAGACCCAGTTGCAGCTGGAAGAACCGCGCCGGTATGGGAGTGTCTAATAACGAGTGGTCCACCGCAAGCCCGGTTTTGCAGGGTGCCCCGTTCAAGCTCCGCTTGGGCGGGGATTTTGCCCGGATGCTACCTATCCATCCTCTTCACGCCTACCCCAACCTGACCGACGCCCAAACCAGAGCCGCATAGCGGCGGAAGGAAGATGCGCAACGGCAGAATGAAGCTTCGCTGGACCAAATCTGTGACGTGTGAACACCCCCACTCAAGCCAAAACCGGGCTTGAATGGATGTGATCTTTCAAGACGTTGTTCCCTTTTCGCGGGAGCATCAACACCGCAGCCGCAGGAGCGGTGCGAAAGTGGGATCGCGTAAGATTTCCAAGGCGCGGACTTATCGCGCCGCCTGCACGGCTCAGCACCAAAATCAAGCCTCGTCGGCCACGCTTCGAGGGTACAACGTCGACAATCTACAGCCACCCGCGCCGGATTCTTGGAAGTGCTTCAGCGACCAGGGCACTCCCCGAGTCTGCTCCCGGAGTGTTCGGTGGATCTGTGACCGATGAACATCCCCGCCCAAGCGGAGCTTGGACGGGGCACCCTCGGGAATCTGAATGATGCGTAGGCCGGGCTTCCCGGCACCAGACCGCGGGCGAGGGCGGCCGCGCTACACGCGCCGCCGTATCGCCAACAGCGTCAGGTCATCGAAAGGTTGCTCGCCTTTGGTAAACACGCGCAGGTCATCGAGGCAGGCGCTGATCAGCTCGGCGGGTTGCCGTCCGGCTTGCTGGCGCACCAGGGTCAGGACGCGCTCCACGCCGTATTCGTCGTCCTCGTGGCGGGCTTCGGAAAGGCCGTCGGTATAAAGAAAGAGCGTGTCGCCAGGTTCCAGTTGCACGCGCGTGGCGGAAAACTCGCTGTCGTGGAACATCCCGAGCGGCAAGCCGGTCGATTCCACGCGCAGCACGCCGCCGCGTCCGACCACGATGGCGGGCCAGTGGCCGGCGTTATGGATTTCCACTTCTCCGGTGGGCTTCGCCTGTCCGCACACCAGCGTGGCGTACTGCCCGGCCAGCGCGCTTTCACAGAAGACGCGGTTCACCTGGGTGACAATCTGGCCGAGCGGCAGGGCCATGCCGGTCAGGCTGCGGAATAAGGCGTGCAGCTGCGCCATCAGCATGGACGCGGCCACGCCCTTGCCCGAGACGTCGCCCAGCACAAAAAAGAGCTGGCCATCCGTCGGGATCAGATCGCAGTAGTCGCCGCTGACCGCGCCGAGCGGCGCGTAGTGATAGCTGGTCTCCCAGTCGCCGGCGCACAGCCCATTCTGCGGCAGCAGATTGCGCTGCACCTCCGAGGCCAGGTCGAGGTCGCGCTGCAGGTCGGCGCGTTCCGTCTGGGTCAGGTGGTCGAGGCAGTAGCGCACCAGCGGATCGGCCAGCAGGCGGTCCTGCTCGACCGGTTCGTGGCACTCCTCGCAGAGACCGTAGCTGCCCTTGGCCATGCGGTCGAGCGCCGAATCCACTTCGTGCAACAGGCCGGCCAGGCCAGAGTTACGCGGCGCCGCGACAATCGCCGCTTCCAGCCGACGCTTGCGCTCTTCGAGTTGATTGTTCAGGAAACTGACTTCGAGCGTGGCCATGAGAATCCCCCTGGGTCTTGATCCGCGCTATTGGATTCTACCGGGCAGGTTTTCGATGCGAATGTCTGCCGGGTGGCGGGCGTCCCCAGCTTCGCGTCCGCTCTTTGGACGCTAACGTGGGCTCACACTTACTCCGACCACCATACCCCGTCCCCACCCATTCCAACTTTTCCCTTCCCATTTGGAACTGGCGGGGTGGCTGTAGATTGTCAAGACGTTGTACCCGTCGAAGCGTGGCCGACGAGGCTTGATTTTGGTGCTGAGCCGTGCAAAAGGCGGCGCGATAAGTCCGCGCCTTGGAAATCGTTACGCCGATTCCCACTTTCGCACCGCTCCTGCGGCTGCGGTGTTGATGCTCCGCGAAAAGGGAACAACGTCTTGAAAGATCACAGGTGGCCCACACAACCGACGGTGCCTCATTCAATCGCGCCCTTTGTGTTCTGTGCGATTGAGTGGGATAGCGATACAGCCTGTGGTTCCCCGTCTCCCGTTCGGGCGAGTGGGCCAGCAAAAACTACAGATGGGCTTTCCCGCTGTGGCCATTGCGGTTGATGTTGTCTGACCCGCGGCCATTGCCGTTGCCGAACAGTCCCTCCGCGATATACGCGTTTGTCCGGATCCGGCTCATTTGTTCATAGAGGTATTGGCGAAGGTCAGCTACATCCAGGATGCGACTTCCATTGTTGAGGCGTGCGTATGTCAGGTCCTCTCTCAGACCTTCGCACACAGATAGCGCAATTTGCCTCTCATTCATGTCCATAACAAACCCCACATCAAACGACACTTCGAGCCATTTTAGGATGCCCTTTTCGTGCACCTTAAAACTGTGCAATTTTGATCATCTCCGCATTTAATTCAAGATGGCTGATTCACTCGCTCAGGGCACGCTTCGCGCACAGAACGCGCAAACATGCGGCACCCGTTAAAATGGCGCGAGTGCTGGAACTTTACTCGGAAAGGACCGTCCCGATGGAACCTGCCTCTGCATTCATCGACGAGAAGATCAAGCAACTTGGCGACTGGCGCGGAAAGATGCTCGCGAAAGTGCGCACACTCATACACGAAGCAGACCCCGAAATCGTCGAAGAGTGGAAATGGGTCAAGCCGACAACGCCGGGGACGCCCGTCTTTTCCCACGGCGGCATCGTGTGCACGGGGGAGACGTACAAGAATGTCGTCAAGATGACCTTTGCCAAGGGCGCTGCGTTGAAGGACCCTTCCCGCCTATTCAACTCCAGCCTCGAGGGCAATGTCAGGCGCGCCATCGACATCCACGAAGGCGACAAGATCGACGAGGTGGCCTTGAAGGATCTCATCCGGGCTGCCGTGGCGCTCAATCTCAAGGGCGAAAGCAAACCGAAGCCCAAGCCAAAGTCCCAGCGAGCGGGGAAAATCTGAACATTCCCACCCAAGGTTCCCGCGCCGAGGGTAGAATTTGTGCGCGAGGCGCTTCGTCCTGGAGGGCCCCTTGAACAAGAAGAAGCGCAAGAAACTTCGTGGTACCGTCGAAAAGGTGATCAAGCCGATCATTCCGGGCGAACCCGAGAAAGCGCAAATTGGGATCGAGCAAGCGGACGAGCTGTACCGGGAGATTCGGGTCGAGAACGTCTTGACCGATGAGCAGGGCGACAAGGTAAGCCTCAAGCCTGGGGCGAAGGTCGATGTTGTCGTCGAAGCGGACTCAGACGCAACCGTGAAAAAGCCGGACTAGTCCGGAGGCCTGCGGGTCAAGCCGCTTTGTCTCGTCGTCCTAAGAGCTGGTTATACAGCTGACGGATGCGTTCTTGCCTGCATGGGTATTCGAGGATCTCCTCCTTGGTGGCAACGCCAAACGTTTCTTTTTCCAAAACGGTCAATTGTTCTTCCAGAAGGACAATGAGTTCTTCTCGAAGGTGCTGGGGAATCGGGGAAGCCATTGGGCACCTGCTCCTAGCAGTCTAACAACGCCTGCGAGCATGTCCATCCACGTGATCCCTGACGAACGCACAGAGAAATGCCTCACGAGGCAATTTGGAGAAAAACACCGGTTCCCTGATACAGCGAAGACCTGATTGGCTCGTGT
The DNA here is from genome assembly GCA_963729415.1 of uncultured Acidobacteriota bacterium. Classification (GTDB taxonomy): domain Bacteria; phylum Acidobacteriota; class Terriglobia; order Terriglobales; family Acidobacteriaceae; genus Gp1-AA133. Next base: position 240,124 of record CAVSOD010000002.1, read on the forward strand.
TCCAGGCGCTACTACCGTGGCGGCAAGAACGGAAAAGCTGTTGGCCCGCGTCGAGGTTTGCCCTAAACCCGGCGCGGTTTATTTTGAACAGGGCCGGTCAGGCTTCCCTACAAGGCGGGATTGGTCCCTGGTCCACTTAGGACGCAGTGGGAGTCCAGGGGTGAAGACGCGGCCACCAGCGGCGCACATGGCGACGGTAGTTTTCGTAGTCGGCGCCGAATTTCTTGTGCAGCGTGGGCTCTTCATAGAAGACCACGAACAGGTGCACGGCGATGGCGACCGCAGTGACCGCGGCGATGGCAGCGACGCTGGCATGGCCGAAGACGATCCACAAGCCGATCCAGCCGGCGGCGAAGCCCACATACATCGGGTTGCGCACATAGCGATAGAAGCCGACGACTACCAGGCGCTGTGGCGGAGCAATGGGGGCGGGCGTGCCGCGGCCCGTCCAGCCAAAGTCCCAAATGCAGCGCAGCGCGACGGCGAATCCCAACACGGAGGGAATGGCTGCCAGCCAGCGCCAGCGGGCTTCGCCGGCAGTCTCGACGCGGAATCCGAGCCATCCGGGAAGAAGCCAGAACCACAGCGCAAAGAAGCCGGCGCCGACGGTTACTGCGGCAATCGTGCTCAGCCAGGGTGAATCGTGGTCGGCTTGCGGAGAAATGCCAGCGTTTGGCATGGGTCCTCCATCGGTTGTTGCGACGATTTTGCCATAGGCAGCATCGTAAGCGCTGTCAGCTCGCCAGGTCGAGAATGCGCGGATCCCTGAAGTGCGGAGGCTGGGGAAGTAAGGTTCACTGTCCTCGTCCACAAACAGAAGCGCACGATAAAATCCCCAGCCTCCGCACAAAGCGCGGAAGGCTGGGGCACCCGGCGTCGGCGTAAGGGAGGTTCATGGGTGGCCCAGCCTTCCGCGTACTCCGCCCTGCTCGGCGTCGGTGACCTCGCTCATGAATTACTGCGGCGCCGGCGCTGCGGCTGGCTTGTCGAACAGCTTGGGATCGATCTGCGGGTTGAGATGGACCTGGGTGAACGTGACGACGCTGGCTTCCTTGCCGTCTTGCCGATTGAGGTGACGAGTTGGGATGCTCACGCCGTCGAAGGTCTTCCAATCTGAAAGGTCGGTCTCTCCATGGAATGGGCCCGCGTTGCTGGTGGCGGTGTAGGACTCGCGCAGCAGAACACCGGTTGAGGGATTGACGTACCAGCGCACCGCGGTCCCGTCGGCGTTGATGTCGACGATCTTTGCGTCCACATTGCCGATTTTCTCGGAGCCGTTGGCGGTGAAGGTGAACTTGGGATCATCGACGTGCCCGGCGATAAAGGTCGGGTCGCGCTTGATCTGATCGAGGCTTTCTTTTGTGCCTGAAGCAGGGATCGGGCGAACCTGTCCCTGGGCCGCCATGAAGGCGCCGGAAGAAGTGAAGACGACGGTCATCGGTCCCATCGGCGAATCCATGGCGAGGTGCATGCGATCCGGATAGACGATAGTCACGTCCACTTGCGAAGCCGGTTCGTCCTTGGCCTGCTGGGCGAGTTTGGCCTGCATCGAGTGCACGGCTTTGAGCTTGGCAGCGCCTCCCATGGACTCGGCTACTTTCGCGGCCAGCGCCTTGCCCTCAGGATTCGAGCCGGCGGGCGCCGCACTCGGTGACTCCGCGGTGCCCTGTGCTTCCGCGGGAGGTGGAGGAATCTTGATGTCCACGTTGGTCACGGCGCCGAGAGTGGTAAGCGGCTTATCGAAGTCCTGAGGATTGCCGACCACCAGTACCGCAAGCTGATCTTTGTGCAGATATTTTGCCGCGACACGGTTTACGTCGGCCGCGGTCGCCTTCTCGATGCCGGCGCGGTATTGCTCGAGGAAATTCAGCGGATAGCCATAAAACTCGTATCCCATGCGCTCGTGCAAAACCTTGTCGGGCGTGTCGAAATTAAAAATGAAGGAGTTGAGGATGGAATCCTTGGCGCGCTTGATTTCCGCGTCGGTGATGGGATTTTTCTGCAGTTCGTCGACATCCCCGTAAAGGGCCTGGATGGCTTCGATGGTGCTCTGGCTCTTGGTTCCCAGCACGAAGCGCGTGACCCCGGGATGATCAAAGGCCGTGCCGATTCCGCCGCCCACTGAGTAGGCCAGGCCGCGCTTGGTGCGGATGTCTTGTACCAGTCGCGAGGAGAAACCGCCGCCCATCACTTCATTGAAGACTTCGATGGCGAAGTAATCGGGATTTTTGCGATCGGTGCCAAGAGTCACCATGCGCACATTCGACTGATTGACGTCTTCCTTGCTGACCAGGTAATAGCCTGGCTTGGCGGGGTGCGGTTCGATCTTCTCCCGCGGCGCGGCGGGACCCTTGGGCCAGGCAGCCAATGCCGCTTTGAGCTTTGCTTCCATGGCGGCGGAGTCGAAATCCCCGCTCATGCCAAGAATGATGTTATTGGGGTGGACGTATTTCTTGTGCCAGTCGACGAGGTCGTCGCGCGTCACCGCCGATAGGGTGGTGTACTCCGGTTGCCGGGCGTACGGGCTGTCGGCGCCATAAGCCAGCTTCAGGGACTCGCGGGCTGCAACCGAGGCAGGATTGTCGTTGCGGCGTGCAATCGACTCGTCCATTTGCTGTTGCGCCAGTTCGAGCTTGTCGGCGCGGAACTCGGGATTCTGGAGCAAGTCGACGACGATCTTGAAAACATCATCGAAGTCGCCCTTGAGGCACGACCATCCCAAGGAAGTGGAATCCCCGCCACCACTGGTTTCAACCTTCGCGGCGCGCGCTTCCAGGTAGTCGTCGAGTTGGTCGCCGGTCTGCGACTTGGTGCCGCCCGTGCGCCAGACGTCGCCGTAGAGATCAATCAGGCCAATCTTGGCGGCTGGTTCCTCGTGCGAGCCGCCACGAATGCGGATGGCTCCATCGATTAAAGGAAGTTCGTGATCTTCTTGCAGGAAGATCACCATGCCATTGGGCAGTTCGATGCGCTTGGGTTCGGCCGGATGAAACGGGGGCAACTGTGGAATCGGAATCTGCTGCCAGTCGGTAGTTTGAGCGTTCGAAGGTCCAGCAGTTGCAAGCGTCAGCAGCAGGAGAATGAGAGCCGCCATAAAACGCCGGAGCAGGGAAGAGGTCTTTAGAACGCAGGCCGTCATTGTGCACCTCCGGCGGAAGCGGGAGCCGATTTGACGGTTTCGTTGATTCCCACCGTGCGATTGTTTTCGGTAAACGTCTGGTTGGCGACGCGACGAATGTCGGCCTTGGTGACTTTGTCGATGCGATCGACCGATTTGAACAGCTCGCGCCAATCCCCATAGCGGGACTGGTAAATCGCAAGCTGTTGCGCGAGGCCGGAATTGTCGGCCAGGCCACGGATCAGATCCGCCTTGGCGCGGGTTTTGATCATTTTCAGTTCGTCGTCGGTGATGTCTTCTTTCTTGATGCGATCGATCTCGGCGTGAATCGCGTCGCCGAGTTCCTGCGGCGTGTGGCCGGGCACGGGGACCGCGTAAAACGAAAACAGGTGCGGATACTTGACGCCGGGCAGGCCAGAGAATCCCGCGGCGAAGGCGGCGATTTTCTTGTCGCGGACCAGCGCCCGATACAGGCGCGAGGTGCGGCCGTTCGACATCAGATCGGAGATTGCGTCGTAAACGGCATCGTCGGGACTGCGGTAGTCGGGCCGGTGATAGCCCTCGATGTAAAAGGGCTGCGCCGATCCGCGCAGCACTACGCGGCGCTCGGAGTTCTGCGGAGGCTCAGTCGTGGTGCGTTCGTCGGGCGTCGGCTTGGTGGGCAAGCGGTCGAAATACTTCTCGATGATGGGAATGGCCTCTGAGGCTTTCACGTCGCCGACCACGGCGACCACCATGTTCGAGGGGATGTAGTACTGATCGAAGAACTTCTGGGCGTCGGTGGCGGAGAAGGAGTTGAGGTCGGACATCCAGCCGACGGTCGGGCCGATGGTAAGGATGCGCCTGGAAGGATGCGTTGATGAATTGCTCGACCAGGCGGCCGACGGGGCTGCTGTCAGTGCGCATGCGACGCTCTTCGATGACCACGTCGCGCTCTTTATAAAATTCGCGCATCACGGGGTGCAGGAAACGCTCGGATTCGAGATAGGCCCAGAGTTCGAGACGGTTCGACGGAAAGGAATAGAAGTAGTTGGTTTCGTCGTCGCTGGTATTGGCGTTCATGCCCTCGCCACCCTCGCGTTCGACGATCTCGCCGAATTCGTTCGGCTTGACGTACTTCTGGGCCTCGGCGACGGCATCTTTCCAGGCCTGCTCAAGTTGCTTGAGCTTGTTCTCATCGCGGCCGATGCGCTTGTCGCGCTCGGCGATGTAGGCGGCGTAGGCGTCTTCGACCTTAGCGAGTGCGGCCTTCTCGGCCGGGTAGTCGGTGGTCCCGATCTTGTCGGTACCCTTGAAGGCCATGTGCTCGAACATGTGCGCGAGACCGGTTTTGCCCATGGGATCCTGCACGGAGCCCGCGTCGACATGGGTGAAGAAGGAGAACACAGGGGCTTCAGGGCGTTCGAGGATGACGACGGTGAGGCCGTTGGGCAGGGTTTTAACCGTGGTGCGTTTTTCGAAAGAGGCCACGTCCTGGGCGGCGGCGACGGCAGTTAATAAGAGGATAAGTACGAGCATGCGGATGGCGGCTTGCTTCATCGGACCTCCACGATAAATGGGCATGGTTTGGCGGCTGGCATCACGGGACAGGGCAGAAACTGGGAAAAATCCACAGTACGTGGGTGGAAAGGGGATGTCAAACGGCGGTCGTTGGTCGTTGGCTTTTGGTCGTCGGCAAAACAAACGATTGCCGGCTCCCGCTGGCGGGCATCGTATTGAAGACCGCCGTTATACTTGGCGGCGGCAGGAGAGTGCGCAGTGCCCAGGGGAGGAAGCTTGGCGATTTCGCCGGTGGTGGATGTCGAAGGCAAACGGCTCAGCTTGTCGAATCTCGACAAGGTGCTCTATCCAGCAACCGGATTCACGAAGGGGCAGGTGATCGATTACTACGCGCGGATTGCGCCGGCACTGCTGCCCCATCTCAAGGGACATCCGGTGACGATGAAGCGCTACCCCGACGGGGTGGATGCGGAATTCTTCTACGAGAAAAACGCCCCCAAGCACCGGCCGGACTGGGTGAAGACCGCACCCGTCTGGAGCCGGCACAATCGGCGGCACATTAATTATCTGCTGGTCGACGACCTACCCACGCTGACCTGGCTGGCAAACCTGGCGTCGCTCGAGATTCATCCTTCGCTGGCCCTGGCCGAAGATATCAACTGCCCGACGATGATGGTGTTTGATCTCGACCCCGGGGCCCCGGCGAACATCGTGCAATGCGCGCAAGTCGGAATCTGGTTGCGCGACATTTTCGAACACTGGGGATTGCAATGTTTTCCGAAGACTTCAGGGTCGAAGGGGATGCAGGTCTACGTTCCTCTGAATACTTCGACGACTTACGAGGTGACCAAGCCGTTCGCGAATGCGCTGGCACGGTTGCTGGAGCACGAACATCCGCAGCTGGTGGTTTCGGAGATGAAAAAAGAAGTGCGAACCGGCAAAGTGTTCGTCGACTGGAGCCAGAACGACGAGCACAAGACCACAATTTCGGTGTATTCGCTGCGGGCGAGGGAGCATCCTACGGTTTCGACTCCCATCACATGGGAAGAAGTCGAACGCGCCCTCAAGAAGAAAGACCCAAGCCTGCTGGTGTTTGAGGCACCCGAGGTCATCCAACGCTTTGAGAAGTTCGGCGACCTGCATGCGCCCGTGCTTGAGCTGAAGCAGAAGCTTCCCGATCTGCGCGGCGTTGCGGCAGCGGCAGAACCGGGAACCGTTGATCTGGCGGCGTCGGCAGAAGAAAGTGCGTCGCCAGAGGTCGAGCCCACCGCCTCACGCGCACGCCCGCGGAAAGCGACCACGCCAACGCGTAAGTCTTCCTCGAAGAAAGCAGCGGCGTCCGCGAAGAAGAAACGGCGAGCGGTATAATCCGCGGGCACATGGCACAACTGTTTGCAGGTACCTCAGGGTGGGCATATCCCAGCTGGAAGCCGGAGTTTTATCCGCAGAAACTCGCGCAGAAGAAATTTCTGAATCACTACGCCACCCAGCTGAACGCGGTGGAGGTGAACTTCACCTTTCGCCAGCTGGTGAAAGAATCGACGCTGCGGAACTGGCTGGCGGAGACGCCGCCGCATTTTCGTTTCACAGTCAAAGCCCACCAGGTCATCACGCATATCAAGCGGCTCAAGGGGACGGAAGATTTTGTGCCGCGGTTTCTGGGGACCATCGAACCGCTGGCGGCCGCGGAAAAATTGGGTCCAGTTTTATTCCAATTACCGCCAAACCTTAAAGTAGATCTCGAGGTGCTGCGAGCCTTTCTGCAGACCTTGCCCAAACGGTTGCCCTCGGCCTTCGAGTTTCGCCATGCTTCATGGTTCAGTGACGAAACGTACGCGGTATTGCGAGAGCATGGCGCGGCTTTATGTGTGGCAGAAACCGAGGAGATGACGACGCCTGAAGTGGTGACGAGCGGATTCCTATATTACCGATTCCGGAAGCCCAATTATCCACCCGACGAACGCAAGGCGATGATCGCTCGCATCCAGCAGCATCTGGCGGAGGGGCGCGACGTGTTTGCCTACTTCAAACACGAAGAAACGCCGGAGGGCGCGATGTACGCGCGCGAGTTGCTGGGTGGTTTTCAGAAGTAAGTGTAGCGCGGGCGCCCTCGCCCGCGAGACTGCGGACACTTCCAGCACAGCTTCTCTTCATCCCCGTAAGTCGTTGAACATCTTGCGTTTCATGGACAAAAGTTCCCGCGCTACGTGGGACCTGCCCGAACACTTTGCAGACTGGGACGGGGGCTTCTACTCTGTAGGGAACGCGGGCGAGGGCGCCCGCGCTACAACATGCCTTCCGAATCCAACGCGCGGGTGCTGTCGGGGTTTCTCGATTACCTGAAAGTCGAGAAGGGGTCGGCTCCGCTGACTGTGTCTGCGTATACGACCGACATCTGCCAGTTCGCCGATTTCCTGGATGCGCACAGGCTGATACTCACCCGGGCGCGCCGCAGTGACGTACGCGATTTCATCCAACAGCTATTTTCGAACGGCGTCGACGGACGATCAGTCGGGCGCAAGCTTTCTGCACTGCGGCATCTTTATCGGCACTTGCTGGTGGACGGGAAGATTGATCACGATCCCACGCTGAACATCGATTCGCCGAAGCAGTGGAAAGTCCTGCCCAAGGCCTTGGCGCGAGACGAAATGGAGAAGACGCTGGCCGGGCCGCAAAGCGACATCGGATTCGAAACTGGCCATTGCGATTGCTGCCCGCGATCGCTGCGATGCTCGAGGTTTTCTATGCCGGAGCCCTGCGAGTATCGGAAGTTGTGAATGCAAAACTTGAAGATTTGAAACTCGACGCCGGGTACATGCTGGTGCGGGGCAAAGGCGACAAGGAGCGGGTCGTTCCGCTGGGCAAATCGGCGCAGGAAACCCTCAAGGAATACTTGAGCGCGGGGCGATCCACGCTCGCCGCAGGCAAGAGCCCGCCCTATCTTTTTCTGGCGCGGGGCGCGCATCGGTTGACCCGGCAGCGCGTGTGGCAGATGGTGAAGGCGGCGTCGCGCGCTTCGGGAAGGTCGGCCTCGCCGCACATGCTGCGTCATTCCTGTGCAAGCCACATGGTCGAGAACGGGGCGGACCTCCGCACGGTGCAGACCATTCTGGGGCATTCTGATATTTCGACGACGCAGGTATATACGCACCTGGCGCTGGATCGGTTGAAAACGGTGTATCAGAAGCATCATCCGCGGGCGAAGGCAAGAAGATGAAGTTTCAAGGTTTCAGGGTTTCAAAGTTTCAAAGTGAACAGCACTGGGATGCAAGGATTGATTTCGCAATCGCGTTGGCAGGAAAGCCTTGGAACCTTCAACCTTGCCGCAACCTTGAAACTTTGAAACTTTGAAACCTTTGCACCATGAGCCAGAAAGCAAATCATCATCGCACCCTGGTCGAGAAAGCCGCCGACCAGTTCCTGCGTGTGTTGCGGGAGCGCAACGCGTCTCCACATACGATCAAGGCGTATGCGGGTGATCTGGAGAATTTTGCGAACTACGTCGGCGCGCGCGATTGGAAGAGCATTGATCACGTGGCGATCCGGGGATTTCTGTCGCACCTTTACGAAAAGGGTTTAAGTAAGACTTCCGTGGCGCGGTCGCTGGCAGCGGTGCGGTCGCTTTACCGCTGGCTGGCGCAAGAGGGTGTGGTCGAGCAGAATCCGGCGAGACTGGTGGCCACGCCGAAGTTGCCGAAAAAGCTGCCGCGGGTGCCGACCATCGAGGAAATGAACGGCGTCCTGGATGGACAGATGCCCGAGGTCGCCGCTTTTCCGGAACGCGATCGGCTGCTGTTGGAGTTGCTTTACGGTTGCGGGATCCGGAATTCCGAGCTGATTGGAATCAATCTCGACGACATTCGTGTCAGCGCGGAAGCCATTCTGATTCGCGGCAAGGGAAAGAAAGAGCGTTACGTGCCTTTCGGGGGATCGGCGGCTGCGGCTCTGCGGGCGTACCTGCCGGAACGGGCTCGCAGGCTCGCCGAGACGAAGAAGATGAGTCCAGCGTTGCTGCTCAACCAGCGAGGCGGCCGGCTGACGGTGCGCAGCGTGGGACGCATCGTGAAGAAGATCGCCGTCGCGAAGGGATTGTCGCCCGATGTGCATCCGCATACGCTGCGCCACGCGTTCGGGACGCATATGCTGGAGGAAGGCGCGGACCTGCGGGCGATTCAGGAACTGCTCGGGCACGAGCGGCTGGCTACGACGCAGCGCTACACGCAGCTTTCCATGAAGCATGTGCTGGCGGTGTATGACCAGACGCATCCGAGAGCGAAATAAGAGAACAATTCACCACAGAGACACCGAGACACAGAGGAATAAAGGCATTCATAAGAAGCCTGCATCGAATTTCTCTGAATCAAGGACGATCAAGCTTGATTTTCTCTGTGCCTCTGTGTCTCTGTGGTGAAAAGTCCCTGGTTCGCGGGCGAGGGCGCCCGCGCTACACAAACTAATCGTGCCGCCTTCGCGGCTTCCGGCTTCTTCTCCGCGCAACTCCTTCCACATCTCGACTACCCGATCTTTCACTTTGGCTATGAGGGCGGCGTAGGCTTCCTCGGAGGCTTGGGCTTCCGGCGGTGGATAAATCGGATCGCCGAATTTCATCTTCAGCGGGGCGAACTTCTGGAAGCGTTTGCCGCGCGGCCACGCGTCGTAGAAGCCGTCGATCGCAATCGGCACAATGGGCACCTGCAGGTGTATGGACAGAATCGCGGCGCCCTTCTTGAAGGTTCGCGGAGTGCCGTCGATGCTGCGCTCGCCTTCGGGATACAGAATCAGGTTCCGTCCGTGGCGCAGACCGAAGGCGCCGGCGCGCATGGCCGGTATCAGGTTCGCGTCGGGATCGACGACCACCACGCGCACGGCACGCGCCAGCTTCCGCATGATTCCCGCGCCGAAGATTTCGCTGGTGCCGACAGCGAAGCAATTCACGAAGACGTCGCGCGGCAGGATGGATGCGAGCGCGACTGGATCCAGATAGCTTTGGTGGTTCGAAGAAAGAATGTAGGTGGTGTCCTTGGGAAGCTTCTCCAGGCCCGAGACAGTGAGGTCGAAACGGTCGCGGGCAATCAGCTGCAGGAGGCGCGTCACGAAGTACCAGAAGCTTTCGGCCACCGGATGCGGGCGGGCGAGGTCCAGCACGTCGGGATCGGTGGGGTCCTCGCGCAGCACGGCGCTCCAGCCCGCGAATTGTGCCTTGGAGACGGTTTTCCCGCTGGCCGCGCTTTCGAGCACGGCATTGACCAGGTCGCGAACGGTATAGACGTCGGCAAGCTGGCCTTCTTCGACATCGCCGCCGAGTTCTTTTTCGAGTTCCACCAGCAGCTCGACGCGCTGCATCGAGTCGAGACCGAGATCGAGTTCGAGGTTGTCGGTGGGGCGGATTTTCTCCGGAGCATTACGCGCGTTTTCGCGAATGACGCCCAGCGCCCGCTGCACATCGGGCTGCTCGAGCCAGGCGGTATCCTCGGGCGTCATGGGGCGTTCGGCCGCGACATCGGCGTCCCCTGAGGTGCCGCGCGCCTGATTGGCGCGCACGCGCTTCTCGATCTCAAAGCGCTTCAGCTTGCGCGTGGTGGTGCGGGGCAAGTCTTCTTGCCAGATTTCGTAACTGCCAATCCGCTTGGTCGTCGCCACCTGTTGCGACAGGCCTTCGATGTCAAACCGGATCACTTCCTTCGCATTGACGACCTTGCGCTCCTTGAGCACCTCGAAGTTTGGCACGACGACGGCGTACAAGCGCTCGGAACTCGGATCGCCCGGCTTGGCCTCAAGTCCCATTACGCAGATTTCCTTGATGAAGGGCGACTTCAGGTACTGGGCTTCAATCTCCTCGGGGTAAATATTCTTGCCGTTGGCGAGGACGATGAGTTCCTTGCGCCGGCCCGTGATGAACAGGTTGCCGCCGGAATCGAAGTAGCCGAGATCGCCGGTGTACAGCCAGCCGTCTTTGAGGGCCGCGGCGGTAGCGTCGGGGCGGTTCCAGTAGCCCTTCATCACGATCGCGCCGCGCAGCAGGATTTCCCCGACCGGCGGTCCGCCTTCCTCCGACGGTTGCGGATCGAGAATCTTGCCTTCGATGGTGGGCAGCGGCGGCCCGACCGATCCGATGACGACGTGACCGGGGCGGTTGAGACAGGCGGCGGCCGAGGTTTCGGTGAGGCCGTAGGCATTGAGCAGGTCGATGCCAAAGTCGTGGAAATCGTTCGCGACGACCGGATCGAAGCGCGAGCCGCCGGTGATCAGGTAGCGCATGTGGGTCCCGAAGGTCGCGTGAATCTTGCCGAAGAGGAGCTTTCCCGCGTTGAGACCGAGTTTGCGGAGGAAGCGGTTCACGCGCATGAGGGTGCGAATGAGCGATTCGGCAATCTTGCCGCGCTTGGCGACCTCTTTGAAGATGCGCTCGTGGATCAGGTAGAAGAACTGCGGCACGACGGCGAAGGCCGTGATCTGGCGTTCCTGCAGGGCACGCAAGAGTTCGGTCGTGTTCAGAGTTTCGAGGTAGACGACGCGGGCGCCTTTCACCAGCGGCAGTAAGAGGTTCGCCATCTGGGCCAGCACGTGGAACATGGGCAGGATGCCGAGCACGGCATCTCTCGAGTCGATTTGCAGCACCTGGAAGACGGCTTCGACTTCGCCCAGCAGGTTCGCATGGGTCAACTGCACGCCCTTGGGATCAGCGGTGGTGCCCGAGGTATAGAGAAGCGCGGCGACGTTGTCGGCGGGCGCTTCGACGGCGCGGAAGTCGCCCGGGCCGGCGGCGAAAATCGCGTCCAGATCGCCCACCCAGCGCGCCTGGCCAGGATCTGTTTTGATCTTCGGAGAGGCCGCTTTCACGGAGCCGGGGTCGGTCAAGATGAGTTCTATTTCGAGGCCGGTAATCGCCTGCTGGGCGGTTGCCAGATGCTTCACGTCGGTGGCGAGCAGGGAGGTTCCGCTATCTTTGAGGAGTTTGGTGACCTGGTCGGCGTGCAACGCGGTGTCAAGTGGAACGGCAGTGAGCCCGGATGCAGTGACACCGAGGTAGGTGGCGACCCAGCGCGGGTGGTTGTCGGCAAAAATGCCGACCCGCGCCCCGGCCGGGAGCTTCTTTTCGGTCAGCCAGCGGCCGACAGACTCGGCCATCTTGCGCGTTTCGGCGAAGGTGTAGCTCTCCACCTGGTCATGGCGCTGGATTTCAAGAGCGATGTTCTGCGGGCCGCGCTGCTCGGCTTCAACAAACTGGTCGTAGAAAGTGGGCATGAGGGGCGGGGAAAATATACCTGAAAAGGGGTTTGAGGCGGAGTGTGATGTGGAACATTAGCAGCTTCTAGCCCATTACGTTCGACATCTGTGCTGCGCAGCACATAAAAGCAATGGTCTTGCAGGGCACGGCGAGAGTTGGACGGAAATGGAACCGGTGCAACGGATATCGTGTAGGCTATTGCACATGCGCAATATTAACGTTCAGTGGTCCGAGGGGCCTGTAAGGGCTCACCGAGGAGTACTTCGACGGGTTCGGCCACCGAGCCCCAGAAAACCAGTGGGCTCGTCGCGAAGTCCAGCCTGACTGCAGCTCAGATGCCGGGCATGCCGCTAGGCGCAGGGTGGGAACCAAGACGCTTTCTGTCAATGCTCCGCTTCCTTCGACACTGCCGAGTGGGTGTCAGGCGTCGTGGCATTCCTCGTCTCGGGAACCGCAAGGCAGATTTTGTTGGTGAAGCTGAATAAAGATGACGCGGGGGAGGTCTTCATTCAACCGCCGGGCCCCGACCGTGCGCTGATACCGTATGGGGACAATCGCGGCAACCTTTTGTTTAGTCTGCCGCGAACAGGTCCCTACCGCGTTCTGTTTGAGCCACAGCCGGGCGCCAGCATTCAGTTTCGTTTCATTGCAAACGACGACCCAATGATTGATCCCGGAATCAAGAGCGATCAGATCTCTGCCGACCTCGCTCCCTTTGCACAAAGGAATGAGTTATCTGTCGTTCCTTATGCGAATTTCGAAGGAGACGAAGACGAGTTTTGGCCCTCGCATCTCGCTGTGCAACACGATCACTTTGAATTTCGAATCATGTCAACGGTGCTCTACAAACAGCTGTTCCCACAGGACCATAGCATCGAACTGCTAGAGGGCGCACTAAAGGAAGACCTGTCTGCCGTTAGGGTCGAAGAACTGCCTTATTCACGCGAAACGCGATGGTGTGGCTACGTAATGACGGCGCGAAGAACCGTCCTGAAGGGAAGCGGATGGCGGGGCTTGCGCTGGATTGGCGGGTTCGGAGGTGATGAGGACTATCCGAGCTGTGGTCTTGGATACGTCTTCAACGGAATTACTAACGACGGTCGATTCTTGATTGTGGTCCGTGCTGACATCTCGCACCCCGATCTAAAGCGATTGGCTCTGGTGCGCCAGATTCAACAGGCGGCGCACGGTTCGTGGGAGTCATCGGATCCGAAAGCCGACGCTGAAATGCGGGCGCGGCTTGAGAAAAGCTTGGCCTTGGCGACTCCCGATTCCTTTGAGCCGAACCTCGCCATGTTGGACGCGGTCGTCAAGTCTCTAAGATTGCGTCCCTGACATACGAATCCTGGCATAAACTTATACCGTGCAGACCGTTACCTTCAGTGCCGATGAATCGGTTATCGAACAAGCTCGCCGGGTCGCCCGTTCTGAGAACAGGACCTTGGACGATGCCTTCCGCGAGTGGCTCGATTCATATGCCTCCAGAATCACCGCTGTTGCATCTCGTCGCCAAACACTCGAGAACGTCGAGGCATTGTTCAGGAGACTCAAGTACGTCGATGCTGGACGGAAGTTCACTCGGGATGAAATGAATGAACGATAACACCGGAACCCTTCTTGCCCCAAGGCGCCTGGTGCCATCTTCCCGCATCCAATATGCTAGGCTAATCTAGCTTTATACTATGGGGTACGTGTCCCCTCTGAAGGAATCTGGATTTGATTAACACCTTAGTTGCCAAGGTCTTCGGGACCAAGAACGAGCGCGAAGTCAAGCGGCTGATGCCGCAGGTTGTGGCCATTAACGCGCTCGAGCCCGCGATGAAGAAGCTGTCGGATGCCGAGCTGCGCGCCAAGACCGACGAGTTCCGCCAGCGCATTCAGGAGCGGCTGGCCAAGATCGCCGACGAACCCGATGCGGATCCCGACCGCCAGAAGGCCATCGAAGCCGAGCGCCACCTGGCGCTGAAAGAAGTCCTCGACGAGTTGCTGGTGGAAGCCTTCGCCGTGGCCCGCGAGGCAGGCTGGCGCGTTCTGAACATGCGCCACTTCGATGTACAGCTGATCGGTGGCATGGTGCTGCACCAGGGCAAAATCGCCGAGATGAAGACCGGCGAAGGCAAGACGCTGGTCGCGACGCTTCCCGTGTATCTCAACGCTCTTAGCGGACGCGGCGTGCACGTGGTCACCGTCAACGACTACCTGGCCAAGCGCGACTCGGAGTGGATGGGCAAGCTCTACACCTTCCTCGGACTGACCGTCGGCGTCATCGTGCACGATCTTGATGACGAGGAGCGACGTGAAGCCTACGCCGCCGATGTGACCTACGGTACCAACAACGAATTTGGCTTCGACTACCTGCGCGACAACATGAAGTTCGACCTCAAGGATTGCGTGCAGCGCGTCTTCAACTACGCCATTGTCGACGAGGTCGACTCCATCCTGATTGACGAGGCCCGCACGCCGCTCATCATCTCCGGCGCCAGCGAAGAGTCGACGGACAAGTATGAGCGCGTGAACCGGATTATCCCGAAGCTCGAGCGGGGCGAAGAATTGAGTCCGTCAGAATTGCGTCAATTTCTGGAGACGCGGGACGTGGCGCCGGAGCAAGCGGAGGTGCTGCGTCAAAAACTGTTCGAAGTTGGTGACGACCCGCAGAGGAAAATCCTCACCGGCGACTATGCCGTCGACGAAAAGCACAAGAATATCACCGTCACCGAGGAGGGCTGGGAGAAGGTCGAGAAACTGCTCGGCATCGGCAACATCGCCGATCCCGAGAACTGGGATCTGAAGCATCACGTCGAGACCGCTATAAAAGCGCATGCGCTGTATCGCCGCGACGTCGAGTACGTGGTCAAGACGAAGGACGACAATCCGCGCGAGAAGGAAGTCATCATCGTTGACGAGTTCACCGGGCGCATGATGCCGGGGCGGCGCTGGTCTGACGGGCTGCACCAGGCGATTGAAGCCAAAGAAAACGTCAAGATCGAGCGCGAGAACCAGACGCTGGCGACCATTACCTTCCAGAATTATTTCCGCATGTACAAGAAGCTGGCCGGCATGACCGGCACGGCGGAAACGGAGGCGCCCGAGTTCGACAAGATCTACAGGCTCGAAGTCTTAGTGATCCCCACCAACCGGACTCTGCTGCGCATCGAGAATCCGGACGTCGTGTACCGCACCGAGAAAGAAAAGTACTTCGCGGCGGCGGACGAAATTCAGCGACTGCACGAAAGTGAACAGCCGGTACTGGTGGGCACTACGTCGATTGAGAAGTCGGAGCGCTTGTCGGAACTGCTGAAGAAAAAGGCCATCAAGCACGTTGTCCTGAACGCCAAGTTCCACGAGCGTGAAGCCGAGATCGTGGCGCAGGCCGGCCGCAAGGGCATGGTCACGATCGCCACCAACATGGCAGGTCGCGGTACCGACATTCTGCTCGGCGGCAATCCCGAATTCATGGCCAAGCAGGAGTGCGTGAAAAAGGGAAGCGCGCAACCCCTGCGCGCCGCGCAAGGCAAGGTCGAAGCCGGTGTCGACGACGCCAGCATGAGCAGGTGGTACTACGGCGGCAACGAGTACATGGTTCCCACCGATACGTGGAACGAGGCCTTGAACCGCTACAAGGAGCAAACCGACGTCGAACATAAAGAAGTGGTTGACGCCGGTGGTCTGCACATTTTTGGCACCGAACGTCACGAGGCGCGCCGCATCGACAACCAGCTTCGCGGACGTGCAGGTCGCCAGGGGGATCCCGGTTCCTCACGCTTCTATTTGTCGCTCGAAGACGATTTGATGCGCATCTTCGCCAAGGAATGGGTCTCGAACCTGCTGCAGCGCTTGGGCATGGAAGAGGGAATTCCGATCGAGTCGCGCATGATCACCAAGCGCATCGAAGCGGCGCAGAAGGCCGTTGAGTCGCAAAACTTCGAGGCCCGCAAACACCTGCTCGAGTACGACGACGTCATGAACAAGCAGCGCGAGGCCGTCTACGGCCTGCGCCGCCGCCTGCTCGAAGGCCTCGATCAGAAAGACCTCATTCTCGAAGACTATGTTTCCGGCATTCTGGGCGACCTGATCGATCAGTTCTGCCCGCTAAAGGCTCATCTCGAAGAATGGGATCTGAAGGGCCTGAAAGATGGGATCTTTACCCGCTTTGGCGTGGACATCTACGCCGAAGGCATCAAGCCCGAGACGCTGAACCGGCAGGAACTGGGCGACGCGATCTTCGACAAGCTGAAGGAGCGGTACAGCGCGAAAGAGCAGATGATCGGTCCCGAGGCCATGCGCTATCACGAGCGCATGATCATGCTCAGCGTGCTCGATTCGCTGTGGAAAGACCACCTCCTCAACATGGACCACTTGAAGGAGGGCATCGGGCTGCGCGGCTACGGGCAGCACGATCCGCTGGTCGAGTACAAGCGCGAATCCTTCGACATGTTCGAAGAGATGATGAAGCGCTTCCAGGAGGAGACGGTCCGGTACCTCTACCTGATGCAGGTGCTGGAGCGGCCTCAGCAGGGCGGTATGGGACCGGAAGGGGGGCCGGGTGATGGTGCCGTGGGTCCCGAAGGCGGACGGGGCGGACCGTTCGCACCGGGTGGGCCGGAGGCGGGTGTGCCTGCCCTTCGTCCCGGCAGCGGAGGGAACGGAAGGCCACCGCGACACATCGCGACCTCGGTTGACGATCTGGAAGAAGCTTTTCAGCGCAAGAAACGCCGCGAACTGGAATCGGCGCGCATGGCGGGTGGCGGCGAGCAAAAGACCGTGCAACAGGTCGTGCGCGGGGCAGAAAAAGTCGGTCGCAACGACCCTTGTCCGTGCGGATCAGGGAAGAAATATAAGAAGTGCCACGGGGCGTAGGGTGGTGAGGCGGGAAATTGCCTCCGCCAACGGGGATTTGTGGATTCCCTCGACCCGAGCAGCGTTTACCCGGCACTTGCCATCAGACGTAAAATAAAGCAGGGAGTGCAGGAGGCTTCCCCCATGATTGCACTTCGCCTTGTCCGTCTCATCGAAACTCACTCCGAAGAGTTGGCTGAGGGGCTGACCCGGAAGCTACTTACTTCTGAGCGCACGCAGGACATGCGCAAACTACCCGCCAATGAATTGTGCCAGCGTTGCCTGGAAATTTACCGCAACCTGAGTGACTGGCTGCTCAACAAGACCGAACACGATATCGAGGTGGTCTATCGAGCCCTGGGGGCCCGGCGCGCAGCCCAAGGCGTCTCGATGGCAGGCCTGATCTGGGCGATCCTTCTGACCAAGGAACACCTGTGGGGATTCCTCGATGCGGAAGGAATTCAGGGCGGTCTGCACAATCTGTTTGGCGAACTCGAACTGCTGCGGCAACTGGACCGGTTTTTCGATCGCGCCCTGTACTACGCCACTGAAGGCTACGAAGCGGAGATGGCAGCACGGGCGGCGTAAAGCAGTCGTCGGTCGCGAGTCGTCAGTCTTCAGCGAAGTGGCCGTCTGGATGGTGTGATCCAAGTCGCTGGTCCGAGTGATTAGTAGCGATGTTTTGCTGGCGACTTGCGACTAGCGGCTGACGACTGAGATCGAATCGTCCGAAACGTCATCTCGTGCGCAGGGCTGCGCGTACGGCGCTTCCAGGCAAAGAACAATGCAGCGTAGGTGTCGGTAAGATAATCTTCGCGGGGGATGCCGAGAGCCTTGGCGGTTTGATCGATCCACCGTGGCGGACCTTCGATCTCGCCAAAATTCCCGATTGGAGTTTCGTCGATCACCACGTGACCTTTGCCGTTACTCCATTCGGCGCGAAGTTTCTCGTAACGAAAGGTGGGACGGAAGCCGAGGGCATGCAGGATGGCGTCCATCTTTTCGCCGTCAGCCACCTTGGTTTCTAGCTCAACCCGAGTCTTGTGGCGTCCGGCCACGCCCTTGGATTTATGTGTCAATACCCAATCGTTCCCGTATTTCCGCAGACGTAGAAGATCGCCGCGCTTGCGCAACGGCTGCCCGGGCAAGTCGTATAACGCGTTTATTTCGTGAGTGGGCGGTGTGATGCGGCGAAATTTCGCTGCGCGCAGGCGAGCGGTCAGGGCGCGTGGGTCGCTGACCCGAAACTTGATCTCGATTTCTTTGTTTGAAGACATGGTTTGTGGTGGTGCCAGCCCAAATCACTGGCGAGCTATCGCTCGCCCAGACAGGCGAGGGCGCCTGTCCCTACATTGTCCTGCCAACGACCAACGACTGACGACTGACGACTGACGACTTGATCTCAACTGAACGTTGGCAGCTTCACCAGATCTTCGCGGGGCACCGGCTCCACGGGTTGTCCCGCTCTGCGCCAGGCGGCGAGGCCGCCTACCAGGATGAACGCGTTGAATCCTTTTTCCCGCAGCATGAGCGCCACCCGGGCGCTCGTGGCTTCGCGCGCTCAAGTGCAGTAGAGGTAGATGTCTTTGTCTGGGGGCAACCTCTTCAGTTCTTCTTCGAGATTGTTGGGTTCAATTCGGATCGAACCTTTAATGCGCGCGGCGTCTTCTTCGTAGTAGCCGTGGCTGCGCACGTCGACCACCAGGATTCGATCCGCTTCCTCCGATTGTAGTTTGCGGACAAGTTCCTCCACCTGCACGCGTGGCACTACGCGATACACCCGGTTTTTCCGTACCAACCATAGCCGGTAGGCGATGTAGGCGACAATGGCGACCAGGAACACCTCTTCGATCGCATGGCCCGCCACCTGGAAGCTGGTGCCAATCGCCTTCAGGAAGTCGCGTCCCACGAAGCCCAGCGCGAAGTAGGCCATTATGTACAAGATGCCGCCCATGAGGTCGAAACGCAGGAACTGGCCGAATGGCATTTTCATGCTGCCGGCCAGCGGCGGTCCCATGGTGTTGACGCCCGGAATAAATTTCGCCACCACCAGGGTGGTTTTGCCGCGTTTATAAAACGACTCTGCCGAGCGCAGGATGCAGGTTTCAGGGTTCGCCGAAACCTTGCACAGAAAGCCGAGCAAGGCCCAACCCGAGTACCGGCCGGCCGAAAACAGCAATGTGTCTCCCAGCACCATCACCAATAAGGTGGCGGGAACCAGAATTTCGGCGCGAAGAATATGTCCGGCGGTCGCTGCGCCCGCCACGACCAGCGCGAGGGCTGCGGGCACGGGCAATCCGATCGCTTCGGCAAACACGATCACCATGACGATGGCGTATCCGTGCCGGGCGATAAGGGAAGTCAGGTTAGTCATGCGGCTCAAATTAGACTAGCGGGGATGGCTGCCCGGCGTCCAGAGAGACAACGACGAGTATCGGAACGAATCCGAATCGTGCGGCCAGCCATCCAAGCTTTAAAGTCCAATCCTGCGAGGTGTTATGTCTAGCTCCCAAACTTCTGCTACCCGTCGCTCCGTCAACCTTCCTGGCCGCAGATCCACCCTTCCTTTCAGCGATGCCGTTCTGGTGGGAGACACTCTCTATCTCGCAGGCCGAATTGGCGTTGACCCGGTGACTGGACGCGCCCCGGCAGACGTGGATGCCGAGATCAAGCTGTTGCTCGACGGCGTCGAGGCCGTGCTGGCCGAGGGCGGAATGACCATGAACGACCTGGTGTCGGTGCAGATTTTCTCTCCCGATCTTTCGTTATGGGAGCCCTTCAACGCCGCATACGTGAAGCGCTTCTCGCGGGAACTCCCGGCCAGGGCATTCATTGGATCGGGTCCGCTGCTGCTGGGCGGCCGATTCGAGTTGATGGGAATTGCCGTGAAAGGATAGTCGTCGGTCGCTAGTCTCTGGTCGTCAGCAAGAAGCTGAAAAACTGAGGTTTGTTGCCTCTGGGTTTGCATGCCACCAGGTTTGCATGAAAAACACATACGCAAAGATGACTGGTGCGAGGTTGTCGGCTGAAGACTAGCGACTGGAGACTAGCGACAATTCTACTTCTCTCGCGCGACGACAAATTCCGGCGCCCACAGCAGAGCGCGCTTGATCTCGGAGTCGGGGAACGTGCAGATCGACTTGCGCGCGGCTTCAGCGTATTCGGCAGCCCGGGCGTTGGCAGCTTCGAGTGCGCCATAGCGGGTCAGGATGGCCAGAACGTCGGCGTGAGTGACGCCATTGAAGGCGCGGTCGCGCAGGACGGTCGCGATTTTCTCGCGCTCCTCGGAAGTGCAGCGTTCGAGGGCATGGATCACCGCCATGGTGACCTTGCCTTCGCGTAGATCACTGGCCACGGGCTTTCCCAGCACGCTCTCAGAAGCCGTGAGATCGAGCACATCGTCTACGATCTGAAACGCCATGCCCAGGTTCCGGCCATAGGCGCCAGCCGCTTCTTCCTGTTCGGGCGTGGCCTGGCCGAGGATCGCGCCCAGCCGCATGCACACCGAGAAGAGGCAGGCCGTCTTGCGGAAAATCAAGTCAAAGTGCTCGTCAAGGGAGATCAGCTTGCCCAGCTTTTCCATCTGCAGCAGTTCGCCTTCGACCATCTGCTGGGTGAGTTCGATGAGCGCGTCGAGCACGCGGAAATTGCGTTCCTGCACGGCGATCTTGAACGACTGCATGTAGAGCCAGTCGCCGGCCAGCACGCATTTGGAATTGCCCCAGCGGGTGTTGGCCGCGGGACGGCCTCGCCGCGTCTGGGCCTCGTCGATAATGTCGTCGTGAACGAGCGTCGCGGTGTGGATGATCTCGACGACCGCTCCAAGCCGCACCGCGCCCGTGCCCTTGTAGTTGAAGAGCTTCGCGGCCAGCAAGAGCAGCGCCGGGCGAATCCGTTTGCCCCCGCCCTCGCGCAAATACTCGCCGATCTCAGTGATGGCCGAGACGTTCGAGACGGTGTCCCGCCCAAACTCCCGCTCGATGGCCTGAAGGTCGTCGTGCAGGAGCTCGAAGATCTCTTTGCCGTTGATGGTTGAGGGTGTGCTCAATGTGGCTGCTTTCAGAAAAACCTTTTTCACCACGGAGGCACGGAGTCACGGAGTAAAACGATTTCCAAAATCTTAAACAGGCGATCTCGAACGTTTCGATTTCGGCCTCGCCTTTCTCAGTGACTCCGTGCCTCCGTGGTGGATTTTCCGATCAGTTGCTACGGTAGTTCGTAAACTGCAAATCGATTCCGAAATCACGCGAGCGCAGGAGCGCGATGATTTCCTGCAGCGTGTCGCGGTCTTTTCCGCTAATCCGCACCAGGTCGCCCTGGATCGACGCCTGCACTTTCTTCTTCGAATCCTTGATGAGCTTCACGATATCGCGGGCCTTCTCGATGGCGATGCCTTGCTGCAGAGTGATCTTTTGCTTCGCCGTACCACCCGCGGCCGGTTCGATGGGACCGTACGTTAGTCCCTTCAACGAAATGCCACGTTTGACCAGCTTCTGCTGAAAGATGTCGTTGACGGCTTTCAACTTGTAGTCGTCGGCCGAGTGCAGAATGATGGCGTCCTTGCCTTCCATGGCGATCGACGACTTCGAATCCTTCAGATCGAAACGAGTGGTGACTTCCTTCATGGCCTGCTGGATGGCGTTGGAAACCTCCTGCAGGTCGATCTTGCTGACAACGTCGAAAGTATTCTCAGGCATAGCTTTGTGACTATTTAATCAGATTCGGCCGATCCCCAGAAGTCGCACGTACCAAGCTAAACGGTCGTGCGCTTTTCGTGAAGGGAAAAGAAGCGGCGGAAGTTCTGCGAGGTTTGCAAGCCCACGTCCTCGGCCGACAGGCCGCGCAACTCGCCAAGTTGCCGGGCCACCTCTTTGACGAAGGCCGGTTCGTTGCGTTTGCCGCGATGGGGCATGGGCGCGAGGAAGGGCGAATCGGTCTCGATCAACATGCGGTCGAGAGGGACTTCGAGAGCGGCGTCGCGGATCTGCTGCGCCTTGGGGAAGGTGATGTTTCCCGCGAACGAGACCATGAAACCCATGTCAAGAGCCCGTTTTGCCTGGCCGGCGTTGCCCGTGAAGCAATGCAGAATGCCGCCGAGGCCGCTTGGCGTCCATTGTTCCTGGATCAGACGCAGGCAATCATCCCAGGCGTTTTCGCTGTTGTCGGAGGGACGGCAGTGAATGACGATGGGGAGCTTAGCGGCTCGGGCCAGTTCCATCTGTGCGGCGAAAGCGGTTTGCTGCACATCGCGTGGGGAGTGATCGTAGTAGTAGTCGAGGCCAATCTCTCCCCAGGCGATGACCTTGGGTCGCTTTGCCAGCTGCTCCATGCGGTCGAGTGCTGCCTGGTCGGCCAGACTGGCTTCGTGGGGATGGATGCCGATCGTCGCGTAGATGAAGTCGTACTTTTCCGCCAGCTTAATGCCGCAGTCAAAGTTCACGGGCCCGTCGCCGTTGCCGATGGCCACGATGGTATCGACTCCAGCTTCGCGCGCGCGCGCGATGACCTGCTCGCGATCCTTGTCGTAGCGGTGGCCTTCGAGATGGGCGTGGGAGTCTACAAACATGTCGTCGGTCGTCGGTCCTTGGTCGTCGGCGAAGCTCAATGGTCGCTAGTCGGCGGTTATTGCAAGGGGACACTGGCGGTAGCATGGGATCGTTCGGGCCGACGACCGACGACCAAGGACCGACGACCGTTTTCTTACTTCAGCCTGGCCCCTACCGGAACTTCTTCCAGGAATCCTGCCAGCACGGGTTGCCCGCCCTCCAGCGACGCGGCCACGATCATGCCATTCGACTCCAGGCCGCGCAGCTTGCGTGGCGCGAGATTGGCCACAATGACCACTTTGCGCCCGACCAGGGTCTCGGGAGCGTACGCCTCGGCAATGCCGGCCACGATCTGGCGGATTTCGGTGCCGAGGTCGACCTCAAGCCGCAGCAGCTTGTCGGAATTCTTCACGCGTTCCGCCACTTTGACTTGAGCCACTCGCAGCTCGACCTTTACAAAGTCGTCAATGCTGATTTTGCCATCGGGTGCGGTGGAGCGGCGGGGGTCCCCGCCCGCCGGGACGGGCGAGACGCCCGTCCCTCCACCGTCGAGCTTGTTTTCCGCCACTGCTGTCGCCGCCGGACGTCCCTGTTCTTCGATCTTCTGCATCCTTTCGACAGCGCTCTTATCTTTGCGCGGAAATACGGGCTGCACTTCACCGAGCTTCGTTCCCAGCCTGAGTTGCCCCCATTTCAAACTCGTCAAATCGAACTTCCGGATATCGCCCAAGCCAAGCTGGGTCCAGATGCGCGCGGTCGACTCTGGAATCACCGGATGCGCGAGCGCGGTCACAATGCGGAGCGCTTCGGCTGACGTGTACAGCACGGTGGCCAGGCGCGCGCGGCTGTCTTCATCCTGTTTTTCGCCGAGCGCCCAGGGCTCGTTCTCGACGATGTACTTGTCGACTGAAGCTACCAGTCCCCATGCGACCTCGAGCGCTTTCGAGAACTGGAATTGATCGAACAGGACGTTGTAGTCGGCGATTACGTCGGCTGCAATTTCCGCAATCGCGTCGTCGACCGGGCGCGCGGGCCGCCTTATGGGAAGGGTAGGGGACCTCGGCCTTGAAATAGCGGTTGATCATGGTCAGCGTGCGGCTGGCCAGGTTGCCGAGCCCGTTGGCGAGATCGGAGTTATAGCGCTGCACCAGCGCGTCGAAGGAGAACGAACCGTCGGAGCCGAACACGACTTCGCGCAGCAGGAAGTAGCGCAGGGCGTCGGCCCCCAGCACATCGAGAATCGTTTCCGCCCGCACGATGTTGCCGCGCGACTTCGACATCTTGTTCTCTTCGAAGAGAAGCCAGCCGTGCGCCATGATGCCGTTCGGCAACGGAATCCCCGCCGCCATCAGGAACGCTGGCCAGTACACGCAGTGGAAGCGCACGATTTCCTTGCCAATCATCTGCACGTCGGCGGGCCAGTACTTGTCGTATTTCGTGGTGTCGGCGGACCCGTAGCCGAGCGCCGTGATGTAGTTGGCCAGCGCGTCGAGCCAGACGTAGATCACGTGCTTGGGGTCGTCAGGCACAGGAATGCCCCAGGAGAACGTGCTGCGGCTGATCGAGAGATCCTTCAGTCCGCTTTTCACGAACGAAATCACTTCGTTGCGGCGCGTCTCCGGACGGATCCATTCCGGCTGCTCGGCGTAGAGCTGCAGCAGCTTGTCGGCAAAGGCCGAAAGCTTGAAGAAGTAATTCTCTTCATGCACGGTTTCGGTGATGCGTCCGCACTCCGGGCAAGGCGCGCCAGGCGGCACGTCTACGTACATTTCGTCGGAAACACAATACTGGCCGGTATAGCTGCCTTTGTAGATGTAGCCGTTGTCGCGCAGCTGGGTGAAGAGGTACTGCACACTCTTCTTGTGGCGGTCTTCGGTGGTGCGGATAAAGTCGTCGTGAGTCAACCCCATGCGCTTCCACAGCGCGCGGAACTCGCCGGAGACCTCGTCGGCAAACTGTTGCGGTGTTTTTCCGGCGGCCGCGGCGGCCCGCTCGATCTTCTGTCCGTGCTCGTCAGTGCCGGTCAGGAAATACGTGTCGTCGCCCAGCATGCGGTGGCGGCGCGCGATGGTGTCGCAGGCCAGCGTGGTGTAAGCATGCCCGATGTGCGGACGCGCATTTACGTAGTAGATCGGGGTCGTGATGTAGAACTTCTTGGCCATTCTTCTTCTTCACCCAAACGACAATCGAACCACAGAGGGCACAGAGGTCCACAGGGGTTTCTGGTTTCTCAGTGTACCTCTGTGTCCTCTGTGGTTAATGCTTTTCCGGTTTGTGGGTCTGTAAATACACCTGCGTGGCTTCTTGCATGACTGCTTTCAATGGTACGTGCTGCTCGGTCGCGATGCGCCGGCAATCCTCGTATTCCGGCGCGTAGTTCGTCACGGTGCCGTTCATGCTGGCGATTTTCATGCGGACATCCCCCCAAGGGGTGGGCACGGTAACCCAGCGCCGCGCCAGGACCTGCCGTTGTTCCAGGCGCTGTCGCACACCGAGAGTCGTGGTTTCCGTGAACACAAGCTGCGTCAGCTTTGCCGCGTCCTCCGGCTTGCATAAGACAGTCAGCAACGTGCCGGGACGGTTCTTCTTCATCTGCACCGGCATGCCGAAGACGTCGAGCGCTCCCTCTTCCAGCAGGCGATCCATGACATAGCCGAAGACCTGCGGATTCAAGTCGTCCAGGTTTGCCTCGAGCACCGCAATTGTTTCCTGCGAGGTTTTTGCGGCCAGCGCCGGAATTGCCTCGCCGATCGTGAGGCGAACAACATTCGCATGTCCTGGAAAATCGCGGGTCCCGGCGCCATAGCCGCTTTTCGCAATCTTCATCTCGGGAAAGGCTCCGAAGCGGCTCGCCAGCGTCTTCACGATCGCGGCGCCCGTTGGGGTCAGCAACTCCGCTTGAATTCCCGATGAGTACACGGGCGCACCCTGCAGCAGTTCGACGGTCGCTGGCGCGGGAACCGGGAAAACGCCGTGCGCGCACTTCACCGTTCCTCCGCCGACGTTCAGCGGCGAGCAGACAATCTCTTCGACGTCCAGGGCTTCGACGCCGACGGCCGCGCCTACAATGTCGACCATGGCGTCGACCGCACCCACCTCGTGAAAGTGCACCGACTCGATGTCTTTATTGTGAATCTTCGCTTCCGCCGCGCCCAGCGCAGCAAAGATGTCGAGAGCCCGCTTCTTCGCGGACTCGCTGATGGCTGCCGCGCCGATGATCTTTCGAATTTCTTTCAGGCTGCGGCCGTGACCGTGTTCGTGTGGCGCGGACGCCCCCGCCCGCGACCCAGTCGGCGAATGAGAATGCGGATGGGCGTGAGCGTCCCCAGAAGAATGCTCATGTTCGTGATCGTGCGGATGAGCGAGCGAATGTTCGCCCTGTGCCCAGAATTCCTCCCGTGGCAACTCCTTTTCGCCGTTTACGAAAACATCCACCTTAGTAGCGGTGATTCCACCGCGAATTACCCTCGAGATTTCGAGCCGCGCGCCCACGTTCAGTGCCGCGATGGTCTTCTCCAGCACATCAGGAGACACGCCGGCATCGATCAGGGCGCCGAGAAACATGTCGCCGCTCATGCCGGAAAAACAATCGAGGTAAGCAATGCGCATGGGGAGAACCAGTCGTTGGTCGTCGGTCGTTGGTCGTTGGCCAAGCCCACGCTGCGTGCAGTTAGCACTTGCGCTGCCAGTCTCTTCGGGAGTCGATGAAAAGCCTGGGTCTAGCAGGTACGGACACCCAAGAGATTCGCCCACGACCAACGACCGACGACCGACGACCAACGACGTTTCTCATCATAGGAAACTGCGGCCTGTAGCGTCAAACCCTCGCGCGCGCCGCCGTTTGCTACAATCACTAGTTTATTCAACAAGTTAGAGGGATTCCTTGTATCGCTCGCTCGAACACCGCTTGGTCTCCGCTATGCGCGAGTTTCTGCGCCGGACTTACGACCTCGACCTCCCCAAGATTGTTGTCGAGCAGCCGCCCAAGGTGGAGCTGGGGGAGTACGCCATGCCGCTCGCCTTCGAGCTGGCGAAAAAACTGCGCAAGGCGCCGCGCAAAATTGCGGAAGAGATCGTCAACGGGATTGGTCCGATCGAGGGCTTTGAAAGGCTGGAGGTCGCCGGCGCGGGATACATCAATGCGCGGGTGAAGCGGGCGGAGATGGCAGCCGCTCTTTTGGCAAATGAGAAGCCGGAATCGGAAGCGCCTGCGGGGAAAGTCCTGGTTGAGCACTCGAGCATCAATCCCAACAAGGCCGCGCACATCGGGCATCTGCGGAACGCGATCCTGGGCGACACCTTCGTGCGCCTGCTGCGTTTCGCGGGCAGGGAAGTCGACGTGCAGAACTACATCGACAACACCGGCGTGCAGGTGGCGGACGTGGTGGTCGGATTTCTGTATCTCGAGAAGAAATCGCGGGCGGACATTGAGAGGCTCGCCACCCAACCGCGTTTTGATTACTACTGCTGGGATCTCTATGCGCGCGCGTCGCTGTGGTATGCCGAGGACAAGCAGAACCTGCAGGCGCGGCTGAAGACGCTGCATGAAATCGAAGGCGGTGGAAACGAGACGGCGGCGATCGCCGACCTGATTTCCGTGGCTGTCCTGCGTCGGCACCTGGAGACCATGGATCGGCTCGACATCGAGTACGACTTCTTGCCGCGCGAAAGCGAGATCCTGCACCTGCACTTCTGGGACGCGGCTTTCACGAAATTGAAAGACTCGGGAGTGTTGTTCTTCGAGACCGAGGGCAAGAACAAGGGCTGCTGGGTGATGCGGCGGGCGGGAACGGGGAAACAGGCCGACTCTGCCGGTGGAGAGGCGGGCG
Organism: uncultured Acidobacteriota bacterium; assembly: GCA_963729415.1. Taxonomy (GTDB): domain Bacteria; phylum Acidobacteriota; class Terriglobia; order Terriglobales; family Acidobacteriaceae; genus Gp1-AA133. The sequence continues at coordinate 267,181 of CAVSOD010000002.1, forward strand.
TCCCCGCCCGCCCCGACGGGCGGGACGCCCGTCGCTCCACCGACACCGACCTCGACGATGTTCTGCGAGCGATTAACCCTCTAGAGGGCGTTGACATTCGCAAGCCACCATCAGAAATTTCCGAGGAAGATCAGAAAGTCATCGTGCGATCGAACGGCACGGTCGGTTATGTCGGGAAAGACATCGCGTATCACATGTGGAAGTTCGGACTGCTGGGGCGCGACTTCGGCTATCGCAAGTTCTATCACTATCCCAACGATCATCAGTGCTGGATTTCGGCGACCGAGGGTGAGCCCGACCATCCGCATTTCGGCGATGTCGCCGAAATCTACAACGTGATCGACGCACGCCAGTCTGAAGCGCAAAGCACCGTGATTGAAGCGCTGCGCGGCCTGGGACACAATGAAGCCGCCGATCACTACACGCACTTCTCCTACGAGATGGTCGCGCTGACCCCGCGCTGCGCGGCCGAACTGGGGTATCAGCTTTCGGAAGAAGAGAAAGCGCGGTCTTACATCGAGGTTTCGGGACGTAAGGGTTTCGGCGTGAAGGCAGATGATCTCCTGGACCGGTTGATCGCTTCGGCCAAGGCGGAGGTCGATCAGCGCCACCAGCAGTTGAGTGACGGCGAGCGCCTCGCGATTGCGACGCAAATCGCGATCGGCGCGTTGCGCTACTTCATGCTGAAGTATACGAAGCCGTCGGTGATTGCCTTCGATTTCGAAGATGCGCTGAGTTTTCAGGGAGAAACCGGGCCGTATGCGCAAAATGCCGTTGTGCGAGGAACCAGCATCTTCCGCAAGGCCGGCCTTGATCCCGATCAATTCCTCAAGAACCAACCACGGCCCGTCTCTGAACAGGATCTCGGCAAATACTTAAGCGACGAAACCGGAAACGAAATCTGGTCGTTGTGGCTGGCCGCGTCGAAGACTGCCTACATCGTCGATCAGTGCATTGCGACCACAGAACCCGCATATCTTGCCAAGCACGCATTCGAACTCGCTCAGCTATTCCATGCCTTCTACCACCGTCACCGTGTTCTGGACGAGCCTGAGGAACGACGGAAGAACTTCCTTTTGGCCACCGTCGCCATCGTGCGCCGGGAACTTATCCGCACGTTGAGCGTCTTGGGAATCTCGGTGCCACCGGTGATGTGAGGAAGGCAGGTCTTGGGTGTCAGGTGTCAGGTGTTAGGTCTCAGGAAGAGCAAGGGCTGTTCCACGACACTGACGGCTTTGATCTCCCACGGCCACCGTCTAGAGCACAGAGGTTGATAACCCTGCGCTCATAGCTGAAAGATATTACTGCATCCAGAAAATCGCACTAGAGCCTCTCAGGCGCTTCTTTGGTGGCGGATCGACCCTGAGGCTGTCCAACCCCGAGCAATCGTTTCTAGGGCCATTTCTGGCTCAGGAAATGCCATTCTAGATTACGTTCGGAACGTCTTCCGAGTTACCTTTGGCGGCTTTTCAGTACATTATCTTCGAGCTACAATGTTTTCAATGGCTTGCCGTCGTATTGGCGAAATCGAGCAACTTGACCTCGCCACGCGGCATCTAATGGAGCATGAAGTCAGGGAGACTTATGCGAAAGCTGTTGAGTCTGGTTGTGGCAATGCTGATGTTGGCGACAGTGGCGTTTGCTGCGCCGAAGCTATCCAACGGAAAGCAAACGGAGCCGCCTTTCCCCGCCATACTTAGAAATGCTCGTTACGTCTACGTCGCTGCCTACGATGGCGATCAATTCAATCCGAATCTTTGGCAGGAAGATCGCGCGGCCATCAGCGCCGTGCAGGATTCCATTCGCAAGTGGGGCAAACTGGGTCTGGTTTACCGGCCGCAAGAAGCCGATATCATCATTCTCGTGCAGAGCCGGCCTTCGGAAGACATACTTGCTGTTTATGACGCTCACCTGCCGAACGGACAATACCTGTGGCGCCTGATGGGACGGGACGGATTGCAGACAGGCGAAACGCCCTTCGTAACGCAATTTCAAAAGGGGTTTGAAGCGGTACAACCCAAAGCCGGCCTGTAAACCGGTTGACGAGTTGCAGTACGCGGACACGGACGTCGCATTTGCCTGGTTTCGAAACCTGATGCAAGGCAAATGCGGAGCCCGTGTTTTCGCCTTTTTTGGGCGGCAAAAATGGTTTGGACAGTGCCACATCACTTTGACGGTTGCGTTGAAGGGGCGGAGAGAAGCATGACATTCAGCTCATGGACGCCGTCGTGAGACATGAAATGCACCTCATGCGCGACGAATCCCGACTTCTCAAAACGTATGGTCTCGTCGATGTTGAACGGTGAATGCATCATCGAAATTCGATAGCGCCCGTCAGCATCTGTATGAACGCTCCGGCTACGTTCCCCGGCTGTAAGTGTGACAAGTACATCGCTCAAGTTTTTATCATGCCCATCGCGAATATGGCCCTCGATCGTGGTCCCACCATCGCAACTCAAGAAAAGCAGCAGTACGAGCAAAAGCGAAAACGTTGGCCGCCGACGGGACGCGGACGTTGGTCTCATCCTATTGATTAAAGCCTCTCACGAATTCCACCAGGCTTCTCACCGCGATTCCCGACGGACCCTTGGCGATCCAGGGTTTTGCTTCTTCCGTCCAGGCCGTGCCGGCGATGTCGAGGTGCAGCCACGGCGTGTCCTCGGCGAATTCCTTCAGGAACATGGCGGCGGTGATGGCGCCGCCCCAACGGCCGCCGGAGTTCATGATGTCGGCAATCCCCGACCGGATGACTTCCTTGTATTCGTCATCAAGCGGCATGCGCCAGAATTTCTCGCCAGCCTCGTCTTCTGCTTTGCTGAAACGCTCGTACATCGTTTCGTCGTTGGCGAAGATGCCGGCGTTGATGTACCCGAGCGCGACTACGACGGCGCCAGTGAGGGTGGCGGCATCGATGAGGTGCGTGCAGCCGAGCTGGCGCGCGTAGTAGAGGCCATCGGCCAGGACCAGGCGCCCCTCGGCGTCGGTGTTGATGATCTCAATCGATTTGCCCGACATCGCGATCTGCACATCGCCGGGCTTTTGGGCGTGGCCGGAAGGCATGTTTTCGGTGGCACACACAATCGACGTGACTTTTACTTTTGGCTTGAGCAGTGCGATGGCCCGCATGGCGCCCAGCATGGCGGCGCCCCCGGCCATGTCGTACTTCATCTTTTCCATGCCGTCGGCGGGCTTGATCGAGATGCCGCCCGTGTCGAAGGTGATGCCCTTGCCGACGAGGCCGAGCACGGGCTTCTCCGGAGCGCCGGCGGGTTCATAGCGGAGGATGATCAGGGCAGGCGGTTCGTCTGATCCCTGGGCCACACTCCAGAACGCCCCCATCTTCAACTCTTTGATTTTGTCGGCGCCATAGACCTCACACTTCAGTCCGACTTCCTGCGCCATCTTTTTCGCGCGGTCGGCGAGCATGGTCGGCGTCATGCGGTTTGAAGGCTCGTTCACGAGTTCGCGGGTGAAGTTCTGCGATTCGCCGATGATGTGCGCTTCGTCGAGCGCTGCCTGCAACTTGGCGGAGTCGGTCGGCGACCACCGTGAGGGCATCGATTTTCTGGTCTTTGCGGTCGCTCTTGTAGGTGTCGGCGTCGAAATTGCCGACGAAGGCGCCTTCCACGATAGCCTTCACGGCTTGTTCGGCGGATACGCCATTCTTTGGAATCTCGAAAGCAAAGCTTCGCAGGCTTCTGGATTTCAAAGTCCGCACGGCCGTGCCGGCTACGCGGCGCAATTCGAATCCGGAGAAGGCCTGAGCTTTCCCTCCACCCAACAGCAACAACCGTTTCGCTTTCAATCCTGTGGGATTGTGAATCAGCGTGCTTTCAAAATTCTTGCCGGTCATTTCGCCGCTGGCGATGACCTGGGCAGCGGCTTGCTTCACCGCCGAGTCATTGGTCTCGATCGTAGGCTCGGGCTTGTCTTTGCTGCCGCGGTCGAGCACAACCACGGCCAGGCATTCGGTCTCGAGTTGAGCGGGGCTTGAGGACGAGAGTGTGGTTTTCATGAGCTTCCCCATTCTCTTCGGCCCGGGCGCAAACTGCAAGGCGCTGCGCGCAACAACGCCGGGTTGTCTCCAACCTGTCAACAAGCCATGACGTTGAGTTAGCGAAGGTTTTACGCGGTCAAGACACGCAGGTGACAACCGTGTCTCCGCCGATTTGTACTCTCGTATCAACTTACGAGACATACCCGCAGCCCCGGGGCTTCGATTGAATTGGTGGAGGAGGAAAGCGGTGAAGACATTCGCAATGCGGTTTTTCCTGGGAGCACTCGCGCTCAGTGCGCTGACTGCGGCCCACGCCCAACAGAGTTACACACAGAGCAACCTGACAGCCGATCAAGCCGGAGTGGCGGCGCACACCGATGCCCAGCTTTCCAATCCGTGGGGCATCTCTTTCATTCCCGGCGACGTTTTCTGGATCGCTAACAACAATGGCGGCACGTCGACAACCTACGACGCGGCCGGCAACAAGCAGTCGATCACGGCGGGTATCCCGGTGGCGGCAAACAATCCGTGCAATCCGGGATGCCCGACGGGAACGGTAGCCAACACGGTCGCCACCGACTTCGGAGGGGCGACTTTTCTGTTCGACACCGAGGATGGCATCATCGCCAGCTGGAACGGAACCGCCAACGCGGTCACGAAAGTTGACAACTCGGGAGCGAGCGCGGTGTACAAGGGGCTGGCGCTGCTGAGTAATTCCCAGGGAAACTTCCTGCTGGCAGCGAATTTCCGTAGCGGCGCGGTTGAGGTTTACGACCACAACTTCCACACGGCCACGCTTGCAGGCGGAACCTTTACCGACCCGAATCTACCGGCAGGGTATGCGCCGCACGGCATACATGTGATCAACGGTCTCGTCTTCGTCGCGTACGCGGCGCAAGATGCACCCAAGCACGATCCCATGATCGGCGCGGGGCTCGGGCTGGTGGATATCTTCCACACCGACGGGAGCTTTGATCGCCGGGGCATGACAGGCGGAACTCTGAATGCGCCCTGGGGTGTGGTGCTGACCTCGGCGAATTTCGGAACGTTCTCGAATGACGTGCTGGTCGGCAATTTCGGTGACGGCACCATCAATGCATTCGACACTGGCGGGAATTTTCTTGGCCAGGTGAAGGACTCCAACGGTCAGGTGATTACGAACGCCGGGTTGTGGGACATGGTATTCGGCGCGGGCGGCACGGGCGATCCGAACACGATGTACTTCACGGCAGGTGGCGCGACCCAGACGCACGGGTTGTTTGCCAAGCTTGTGCCTACGGCGTCGGCGGGGAAAGATTTCTCCCTGCAACTGTCGGTGCCTTCGGCCACGGTGGCGCGAGGTGGCTCGACGAACTTGAACATCTCGTCGACGGCTTCGGGAGGGTTTAACACCGCAATTAATCTCTCTTGCACCGGGCAGCCAACGGGTGTGACGTGCGCCTTCAATCCAGCGACGATTACGCCGGGAGGCACGACGGCGACTTCGCAGCTGACCATTTCCGTGGGGACGTCGTACGTTCCTCCCGCGGGATACATGATGCCGGCCACGTTCGCAGGTCTTGGACTGGTTGGTTTGGTCTGGGGCGCGAGGCGGAAGAAGAGCGAATCGGGCAAGGCGCGGAAGGCGTGGATGATGGCGTCGCTGGTTCTGCTGGTTGCACTGGCGATGGCCGCGGTGGGTTGCAGCGGGTCTTCCAACGGCCGCACGGCGCCCGGCACCACAATGATGGTCGTGGGAACGTCGGGCGGAGTCTCGCATTCGTTCCCGCTAATGCTAACGGTTCAGTAACACGATGTTGTTCGCTGGGGGTGTACTCTCTCCGGGGTCCGGATTTTTCCGGACCCTCTTTTTTTTGAAGAGAAATTTCGCTCCCGATTTAGAGGAATTGGGTGTGCTCGACTTCAAGGGCGGCATTGCCGCCGTCGCCATTCCGGCGGGCTTCTCGCCCGCCCATCGGGCCGGCAAGATGCCGGCGCTACGAGATGCGGGCGCTACGAGATGCGGGCGCTACAAGGTGCCGGCGCTAGGCGTGTTTGCGTCCGCGGGCGATCGCCTCGCGGGCCTCTTTGTCGGCAGTGCGCCGGCGTTCGGTTTCGCGCTTATCCCACAGTTGTTTTCCTTTGGCGAGTGCGAGTTCCACTTTCACCCTGCCGTTCTTGAAGTACATGCGCGTGGGAACAAGGGTAAGTCCCTTCTGCTGGGTCTTACCGATCAGCTTGCGGACTTCGTCTTTATGGACCAGCAATTTGCGCGTACGCAAAGGGGCATGATTGAAGATGTTGCCGTGCTCGTAAGGACCGATGTGAGCATTCAGCAGCCAGAGCTCCCCGTCCTTGACCAAGCCGTAGGAATCTTTGAGGTTAGCGAGCCCGGCGCGGACCGATTTGACCTCGGTGCCGGTCAAAACGATGCCGGTCTCAAATTTTTCCAGCAAGAAGTAGTTATGCGAAGCGATCCTATTAACGGCGGCGTCCCTTTGCCCGGCGGCGGTCGGATCGCGACGCGGATTCTTCTCGGCGTTCGGTTTGACCTGATGGGTGGACTGGCGCGCCATTCTAAAGCAACGTTATCACAGGGATCTGCGGACCCGCGGGAGGTCCGGGACCTGGGTTCGTTCCCCATCCCCCAGTCGGGCGAACCGCCCGTCCAGAGCGGAGCGCCGCCCTTTGAGAGGCAGACCAGCAACGGCTTGGCATAACAGAAACAAGGTGGGTTCGGGGTGCTCTTGGGACTACGACCAAAGAGTGTAAATGCCGGTGAAACAGTGACTTCGGAACTGGTTCGACGCGATGCTATAATCGCGCTGCTTCCCGTGTATTTTTGCCTACAAAGGCGACGAACTCCCCCCAGGGGTGAACCGTGCCCCGATCCTGCTTGCATGCGAGGAATCACTGAATGAGAAGTCTGTTACGCCCGGCGGCATGGCTGCTTGTCGTCCTGGCTGGAACCTTACCCCTGCTCGCCGACACCGCCCGGACGAACTACAACAAAGGACGAGATGCGGAACAGCGACAGGACTATGAGCGGGCCTTCGAGTATTACCAGGCAGCTTATCGGCAGAAGCCAAAGGACTTACGGTATCGGACGGCCTACGAGCACACCAAGTTCCTGGCCTCGGCGGCGCATGTGCATCGCGGGCAGCTGTTGCGCGACAGCGGAAAGCTGGACGAGGCCGTGGTGGAATTTCAAAAGGCCTCGATCGTCGACCCATCGAGCTTCATTGCCCAGCAGGAACTGCGCCGTACGCAGGACATGATCAACCAGGCGGTGAATCCGCCGCAGGCGGTGGCGCCAACACCGAACAGTTTGAGGCGCAGACTGGCCGAGGCACAGGGGCCAGTCGAGCTGTCTTCCATCTCGAACGTGCCCATCACGCTTAAGCTGACCGAAGACACGAAAGTGATTTACGAAACGGTGGGCAAGCTGGCCGGGATCAACGTGCTGTTCGATCCCGACTACACCTCGCGCAAGATTCGTATTGAGTTGAACGGAGTGACCCTGGAAGAGGCGCTGGGAATCATCGCTCTCGAGTCGAAAACATTCTGGCGCCCGGTGACTCCGAACACGATATTCGTAGCTGCTGACAATCCGGCTAAACGCAAGGAACTGGATCAGAGCGTTATCAAAACTTTTTATCTTTCGAACTTATCTCAAGCTACGGAACTGCAGGACGTTGTAAATGCAATGCGCACCCTGCTCGAGGTGCAGCGTATTCAGCAGTTGCAGTCGCAAAATGCGGTGATCGTGCGCGGTACCCCTGACCAATTGGCGCTGGCGCAAAAGCTGGTGGATGATCTCGATAAGGCCAAGGCGGAAGTGATCATCGATGTGGTGGTGATGCAGGTCAGCAAAGACCGAACCCGTACGCTTGGGCATCACTCCACCGACCAGCACCAGCATTTCGCTCAACGGCAATATCAACAACACGACGACGCCCGGCAGCACGGGCGGCAGCTCGAGCAGCGGCAGTGGGAACGGCAGCATTAACCTGAACCGCATCGGAAACCTGAACGCAACCGACTTCACCATCACGATCCCGGGCATTACTGCGTCGGCGATCATGGGCGACAGCAACACGAAGATCATCCAGAATCCGCAGATCCGCGCCCTCGACGGACAAAAGGCCACCCTCAAGATCGGCGATCGAATTCCGGTGGCGACGGGTTCGTTCCAGCCGGGCATAGGCGGCGTCGGCATCAACCCGCTGGTCAACACCCAGTTTCAATACCTGGATGTCGGTGTGAATATCGACATCACGCCGCGCGTGCACGCCGGGCGCGAGGTGACGCTCAAGATCAGCCTCGATATTTCTCAACAAACGGGTTCATCCAATATCGGTGGCATCAGCCAACCCATCATCGGCCAGCGCAAAATCGAGCACGAAATCCGTCTGAAAGAAGGCGAGGTCAATCTGCTGGGCGGGTTGATGGAAGACAGCCAGACGCAATCGATGAGCGGTCTGCCGCTCCTGGCGCAGATCCCGTTCCTCAAATATTTCTTCGGATCCGATACGCGCGATCACTCGGAACAAGAAACGGTTTTCGCGCTGATCCCGCACATCGTTCGCGGGCTTGACGTCAACGACTCGAACCAGCAGATGATCGACGTGGGCACGGCGAATTCCTTGCAGTTGCGCCATGTATCGAAGGTGGAATCGGCGCCTGCGACGCCTTCGATCGTTCCAGCCGGTGGCGTGCCAGCGCAGCCCGGAACCCCGGGCGCGGCACAGCCGGTTGCTCCGAAACCTGCCGCTCCGGCGGCGGGCACAAGCTTCCTGTTTGATCCGGGAACGATCACACAAACCAAGGGCTCGACGTTCACGGTCAACATTGTGATTTCCGGGGCGCAGAATGTGTATTCGGTGCCCTTGCAGCTGAACTACGACCCGTCGAAACTGCAACTGGTGAATGTTTCGAACGGAGGATTCCTGTCCCAGGATGGGCAAACCGTGGCGCTGGTCCATCGTGAGGACGAGGCCACCGGCACGCTGCAGATCACAGCAACGCGTCCGCCAAATTCGGGCGGTGTTTCCGGTCAGGGAATTGTCGTGACTTTGACCTTCATGGCGAAAGCGCCAGGACAATCGCCGTTGACGATCACGCGCGGCGGTGCCCGCGATCCCGCGATGCAGCCGATCATGGTCAACGGAGCTCAGGCGGTCGTAACGATCCAATAAGAGAAGGAGCAGTCTCAAGTTCATGCGAAGCAGGTTAAAAACACAGGGAATGGCAGGTGGCCGGCTGACGGCGCGGGGCTTCACCCTGATTGAACTGATCGTCGCCACCATGATCATGGTGATTCTGGTGAGCATGGCCGTGCCCTTGGCCAGCAATGCCATCAAGCGCGAGAAGGAGCGCGAACTGCGCCGTGATTTGTGGACAATGCGCGATGCCATCGATCGCTATAAAGATGCGGCCGACCGGGCCGCGTTTCAGATCAAACTCGGCAGCGAGGGCTACCCTCCGGATCTGGACACGCTGGTGCAAGGCGTCGACTCGAATGGAAAGAAACTCAAATTTCTGCGACGCATTCCGATCGATCCGATGACCGGGAAGGCGGAGTGGGGAATGCATTCGATGCAGGACGATCCCACTTCGGATTCCTGGGGCGGCGAGAGCGTGTTCGATGTCTACAGCCAGTCGCAGGGTACGGCTCTTGACGGCAGCAAGTATAAGGACTGGTAATGCGACGCGCGCACAAAGGCGGGCAGAGTCGGGGCTTCACCCTGATCGAAATGATGATCGTGGTCAGTCTGCTGCTGATCCTGCTCTCCATTGCCTTGCCGAACTACAACCGAGCGATTCTTCGCACGCGGGAATCAGTGCTCAAACAGGACCTCTTCCTCCTGCGCAACGTCATCGACCAGTACACGCTCGACAAACAGAAGGCTCCGCAGACGCTCGATGACATCGTGACGGCCAACTACCTGAAAAAAATACCAGTCGATCCTTTCACCAACGAGGCGAACTGGGCGGTGGAGCAGGAGGACGCCACCACCGCCGCGGATCAGCAGGAGCCAGGCATCGCCGACGTGCACAGCGCCTCGAATCTTACGGCCACCGACGGAACGGCATACAGTTCCTGGTGAGTGGACCTGGAAGTTCTAACCTCCATGAAGTTCTCACTTGAGTTTGTCGCCAGCTTCTGCACGGCGATCTTCGCCGGTGCAGCCCTAGAAGCGCGGAGCAGGCCGCGCTGGAGTTGAAGCACCGCTAGCCGCCGGGATTCTCCTCGATTGTTTCGAACTTTTTTACCTCTGCATTCGTGGTTGAAAAGTACTGGCGATTTATCGACGAGCCATACTCTCTCGGGGTCCTTCGACTGCGTTCGGCTGACGCCTCACTTCGCTCAGGATGACATTGGTTAAAGACCGGCAGGAATTGTCGGCCGCACGTCGCAGACCTGTTCGCGTGCTGAACACCGGCGTCCGTTTCGTTGCGTCCTTTTCCCGGAAGCACTACCATGACTGCATGCCGGTAGAGACTGAAATTTCTGCCAAGACCTACACGCCGATTCGCGCGCCGCGCGGCACCGAGATTTCCTGCAAGAGCTGGCAGCAGGAAGCCGCCATGCGCATGCTGATGAACAACCTCGACGAGGAAGTGGCAGAACGTCCGCAGGACCTTGTGGTCTACGGCGGCACGGGGCGGGCGGCGCGCAGTTGGGAGGCCTATCACGCGATCGTTGCCACGTTGAAAGCTCTTGACAACGACGAAACGCTGCTCGTGCAGTCGGGCAAACCGGTTGGAGTCTTCAAGACGCACGAGTACGCTCCGCGGGTGCTCATCGCCAATTCGAATCTTGTCGGGCACTGGTCGAACTGGGAGAAGTTCAACGAGCTTGAGCGCGCCGGACTGATGATGTACGGACAGATGACGGCAGGGTCGTGGATTTACATCGGTTCGCAGGGAATCGTCGAAGGCACGTTCGAGACGTTTTCGGCAGCGGGAGAAAAGAGTTTCGGCGGTGATCTGGCAGGGAAGCTGATCGTTTCCGGCGGGATGGGCGGTATGGGCGGAGCCCAGCCGCTGGCGGCGACGATGACCGGTGCGGCGTTTCTCGGCATCGACGTCGATCCCGAACGCATCAAGAAGCGGCTCAAGACGGGTTACTGCGATTTCATGGTGACGACGCTCGATGAGGCGTTGCGCATCCTGAAAAATGCGATACGCAAGAAAGAAAACGTCTCGGTCGGGCTGGTGGGGAATTGCGCCGACATTATTCCGGAGCTGGCCGAGCGCGGCGTCGTTCCCGACATTCTCACAGACCAGACTTCGGCGCACGATCCGCTGAACGGGTATGTGCCGAACGGCATGACTTTCGAAGCAGCCCTTGAGCTGCGCAAACGCGATCCCAAGGCGTACGAAGAGAAGTCGCTGGATGCTATGGCGCGGCACGTCGAAGGCATGCTGCGGTTACAAAAGATGGGTTCGGTCACCTTCGACTACGGGAACAATCTCCGCACGTTCGCCTTCCAACGCGGCGTCAAGAATGCGTACGACTTCCCGGGGTTTGTCCCGGCCTACATTCGCCCGTTGTTTTGTGAAGGGCGCGGACCCTTCCGCTGGGCCGCGCTGTCGGGTGAGGCTTCGGACATCGCCGTCACGGACGATCTGGTGCTGGAGCTGTTTCCCGAGAACCGCATTCTTCGCCGTTGGATTGAGCTGGCGCGCAAGCGTATTAAATTTCAAGGCCTGCCCGCACGGATTTGCTGGCTCGGATACGGCGAGCGCGCGCAGTTCGGCCTTGCTATGAACGAGCTGGTGAAGAAGGGGAAGATCAAGGCGCCCATTGTTATCGGGCGCGATCATCTGGATTGCGGCTCGGTGGCGTCGCCCTTCCGCGAAACCGAGAGCATGAAAGATGGCTCGGATGCCATTGCCGACTGGCCGATTCTGAATGCGTTACTCAACACGGCCGCGGGAGCGTCGTGGGTTTCGGTACATAACGGCGGCGGCGTGGGCATCGGCTACTCGTTGCATGCCGGGCAAGTGACAGTGGCCGACGGGACCGACATGATGGCCAAGCGCATCGAGCGTGTGTTGACGACGGATCCGGGCATGGGGGTGGTGCGGCACGTGGACGCGGGGTACGACGAGGCAAAGGCGTTCGCCGAAGAGAAGGGTGTGAAGATTCCGATGAGGGAAGGATGAAAACCTACCACGGAGACACAGAGGCACGGAGTGGCTGTGGGCTTCTTTCCCACGCTCTCACCGAGGGAATCATCGGCGCTGCGATCGAAGTGCACCGTCAACTTGGCCCCGGATTGCTGGAATCAGTCTATGAGGAGTGCATGTGTGAGGAGTTGCGTCTGCGCGATATCCCTTTCTGCGCTCAGGTGGAATTGCCTGTTGTCTACAAGGGACGGGCCACCAAAGGAATCTACCGAATCGATCTAATTGTTGCCGACGAGATTCTGGTCGAGTTAAAGGCAGTTGAAAGACTGCTGAGTGTGCATGAGGCACAGTTGCTTACCTACCTGAAGTTGACCGGCAAGCACGTAGGTCTAATCATCAACTTCAACGTTTCGGTTCTTCACCGCGGAATCATGCGACGAGTGCTATGAGAAAGGTTCCTCTCCGTGCCTCGGTGTCTCCGTGGTGGGTGTTGAACCGGCGGGAGAACGCGTGCCTAAATCATCTGCCCTCTTGATGGTCAACGTTGCGCAATATTTCGGTTCTCCACTGCGGAATCATACGACGAGTGCAATGAGAAAAGTTCCTCTCCGTGTCTCAGTGTCTCCGTGGTGGGGGTTGGACTGGCGGAGCACGTGTGCCTAAATCATCTGCCCTACTGGTGGTGAACATTGCGCAACTGGTTACGATGCGCAGCGATGAAGGTAACTCCGTAGCCCGCCGGGGGCGTCGACTCGCAGAACTCGGCATCATCCAAGATGGTGCGGTTCTATGCGTTGGCGGCAAGATTGTTTCTGTCGGCAAGACGAAGGACGCTCTCCGAGATCCCTGGATCAAGAAAAATCGCAAAAAGGTCATCGAGATCGATTGCGCAGGACAGGTGGTGTTGCCGGGATTTGTGGATTCACACACCCATCCGGCGTTCGTGACTCCACGGCTCGTGGATTTTGAGAAACGAACTTCGGGCGCAAGCTACGAGGAAATTGCCCAGGCCGGTGGCGGAATCCGATCGAGCGTGGAGCCGGTGCGGAGGGCAGGGAAGAGTGCTCTTGCGGAGAAGGTGCTGGATGCGTTGCACGAAATGGCCGAGCAGGGAACGACCACGGTGGAGGCGAAATCGGGGTATGGGCTTTCGCTGGACGCGGAACTGAAGTCGCTTGAGGCCATCCGGCAGGCGGCCGCGCGTTGGCCAGGAACGGTGGTTCCCACTCTGCTGGGCGCGCACGTCGTGCCGCAGGAATTTCGAGGCCGCTCACAAAAGTACGTCGAACTCGTCTGTTCAGAGATGATTCCGCAGGCGGCCCGCCGCAAACTGGCGCAATTCGTGGATGTGTTCTGTGACCGGGGGGCATTTTCAGAAAAGGAGACAGCCACTATCTTCGCTGCAGCGTTACAACATGGGCTCGAGGTACGCGCCCACCTCGGTCAACTGTCGGCACCGGCTGCGGGCTTTGTGGATTCCACGATCAATTGTTGCCGGCCGGCGTCGCTGGATCACATGGACAATGTCAGTGATCGGGACATTGCGACGCTAGCGGCCAGCGATACGATCGCAACATTCGTTCCTGGCGCTAACTATTTCTTAGGTTTGGACAAGTACCCCGCCGGCTCGTAAATTCATTGACGCAGGGGTTCCCGTAGCGCTCGCGACCGATTACAATCCAGGTAGCTCTCCTACCGCCAGCATGCCATTTGTCATGTCTTTGGCGTGCACGCACATGAAAATGTCGCCGGCAGAAACCGTGGCTGCGGCCACGATCAATGGCGCGTGTGCGTTGCGATTGCAGGATCGAAAGGGATCGATTGAGCCAGGTAAGGACGCAGACCTGGCGGTATTTGAAGTGAAAGACTACAGAGAGATTGCGTATTGGTTTGCATCGAATCGATGCGCTTTAACGATATTGAACGGCGCTCTCGTTGCCTCCGGCGGTTCTGGCGAATTGGGGTGATACTGCCGCAGGGGTGGTCCATCTAAAGAAAAGTAGTTTTTGAAGGACGCTCAAGAATGCGCGAGCGCCTTTTGTTGTGTGCGTGTGTCTCTTCGTCAATTCATAAGGAAAACGGAGTTTATCGTTAGAGATGAAACAATTTGTATTGGGGTGTGCATTTTTGGCGCTGTCCTCATGGGCAGCGGCACAGCGCTTGCCGGAACTGGCGATTCCGGACAATTACCAGATTGTCCTCGCGCCTGACTTTCAGAAGGACAACTTCACAGGCGACGAAACCATTCGCTTGCGGGTACTCAAGCCGACTCGGCAGATTGTCTTGAACTCGGCGGAAATTGACTTTCAGGACGCCTCGCTGACCAGCGGGAAGAGCACACAAAAAGCAAAAATAACCCTCGAAAAAGAGAAGGAGATGGCGATCCTGAACTTTGACGAGGAAGTGCCGGCGGGTCCAGCCGAGCTGCGCATCCGATATCTCGGAATCATGAACAACGAACTGCGCGGCCTTTATCTTGGCCGAGACCGGGATGGGAACAAGTATGCGGTCACGCAGTTTGAGGCTACGGACGCACGGCGTGCGTTCCCTTCCTTTGACGAACCATCGTACAAGGCAACTTTTGATCTGACGGTCGTCGCTGACAGCGGGTTGAGCGCGATCTCTAACGGCAAAGTGCTCTCGGATACACCCGGGCCGGGCGCGGGCAAGCACACCGTGAAGTTTGCCACGACGGCCAAGATGTCTTCGTACCTCGTGGCCCTGGCGGTAGGAAAGTTCGAATACATTGAGGGCAAGTCCGAGGGAATCCCGATCCGGGTCTGGGGACCGCCAGGAACCAAACAGGCGGGGGCCTACGCCCTTGAAGTTGCCGAGTGGTGCATCAAGTATTTCAATCATTATTTCGACATCAAGTACCCGTTCGAAAAGCTCGACATGATCGGCGTACCGGATTTTTCCGCAGGCGCGATGGAGAACACCGGGCTCATCACATATCGACAGGCAGAATTGCAGATCGATGCGCAGCCGGCGTCAGTTGAGCAGCAGCAACTGGTGGCCACCGTGATCGCGCACGAGATCGCGCACCAGTGGTTTGGCGATCTGGTGACCATGCAATGGTGGGACGACATCTGGCTCAATGAAGGTTTTGCCACCTGGATGGAAGACAAATCGGTGGGGGAATGGAAGCCTGAGTGGCACTTCGATCTGGCCGAGGTGGAGGACACGAACAAGAGCCTCACTGTGGACTCGCTCAAGAACACCCGCCCCATTCACCAGGCCGCGGACACTCCGGCGCAGATCCAGGAGTTGTTCGACGGAATTGCATATGACAAAGCGGCGGCTGTGCTGCGCATGCTTGAGGCGTACCTCGGACCGGAAACCTTCCGAAAGGGAGTCGATCAATACCTGAAGCGGCATTCGTACGGAAGCGCCACCGCCTCAGATTTCTGGAAGACGCTTGCGGAAGTGTCAGGCAAGCCGGTCGACGAGATCATGGCTACGTTCGTGAAACTCCCAGGCGCTCCTGAAGTCAGCGTATCGACACAATGCTCGGGCAATTCGACTTCGGTGAAGCTCTCGCAGGCGCGATATTTCAAGGATCGAAAGCTTTTTGAGGCGGGAAGCGGGGAACTCTGGCGAGTTCCGGTGTGCATGAAAACGACGGCCGAGACCGGCGAAACATCACAGAAGTGTTTCGTTCTCACCGAAAGGCAGTCGAGTCTTTCGATCCCGGGATGCCTGCCGTGGGCGATGGTCAACGCGAGCGCGCATGGCTATTACCGGTCAGGCTACTCTTCCGACGCAATTCGCGCGATCGGTCGCAGCATAGAGCAGGATTTCACACCGTCTGAGCGGCTTGTTTTGCTCGGGGATTCCTGGGCGTCGGTGCTGGTCGGGGAACAGCGGATTGGAGACTACCTGGCGCTGGCGGAAGGGCTGCAACCGGATCGGACACGCGCGGTCGTGACTGAGATGACGGCGAAGATTGAGTACATCGGTGACTACCTGGTGAGCGACTCCGATCGTGCTGCTTATCAAAAATGGGTACGTCGCCTGCTTAGTCCGCTGGCAGAGGAGTTGGGGTGGCAGCCCGCTCCCGGGGAAAGCGATGAGGTTCGGAGTATGCGGCCGCGAGTCTTGCATGCGCTCGGATATGCTGGACAGGACCCGCAGATCATTGCGCAGGCGCAGGCTTTGACGGCGAAGGCGCTGCGGGATCCTCGGGCGCTTGATCCCACTGTGGCGGTTGCCGCTTTTGCGCTGGCGGCTGAAAACGGAGACGCCGCACTCTACGATCAAATCATGGCAAAGCTGCAGGGATCGAATGCGAGCCTGGAAGACTATTATCTTTACTTCCGAACGCTCTCAAAGTTTCGCGATCGGAAATTGCTGCAGCGTACGCTCGAGTATGCCATCTCCCCGGCAGTGCGCAGTCAGGACACTTTGGGTCTGATCGCAGCTGTCATGAAAAATCCAACAGGCACCGCGCTGGCGTGGAATTTTGTCGGTCACCATTGGGCTGAGATTGCAAAGGTTGGGGGCGGTTTCACAAGTGCGGAGGTCGTAGCCGCAACTTCGGCTTTTTGTGACGAACGAATGCACGATGAAGTGCAAGACTTCTTTCTGACACATGCCGTGCCGGCTGCCGCGCGAACGCTGAAGCAATCACTGGAAAGCATCCACGAGTGCATCGACCTGAAGTCCACTCAAACGCGCGAATTGTCAGCTTGGCTGCAGCAGCGAGGCGCTGCGTCGGGAAGGTAGGCTTGCGACCGTAAGGCCTAGCAGGCTCAGCTTAGGCGACTCAGGCTCATAGGCGAGCTTTGGGATTTCAGTGGAAGGGGATATCGCTCCGTTTGTGGGAGCGAGAAATGGTAAGGCGCAGAGCCGCCGCGGTTTGCGCAGCACGCGTTGAGCGATTCCCATCAGGTTGCTATAATCGGATTCGATTCAACGGACCTATCGCAGTCGATGCGCCGCGAGTTACAGTCTCGCCGCCGACACAGCATGTCCCGGATGACTTGCATTTCACTTCGCAAGTGGTCCGAAGCCGTGGCCAGGTAGCTCAGGTGGTAGAGCGCAGCCCTGAAAAGGCTGGCGTCGGCGGTTCAACTCCGTCCCTGGCCACCATGATTCTAAAGAACTTGCGCGACTCGCCTCGTGACCTTTCAGCCTGCTGTCGGTCCGCTGTTAGGGTTATTCCCTGTACATGCATGAGTTTGAAGAACTTGCCTCGAATGGGTTCTCATCAATCCGCTTTCCCGCCGCCATGCGATCATGGCTGACGGTGTATGGTTCGCCTTCAGGCAATTTTCGTCTGCACACCAATTTGGTCGTTCCCGGTTTGCACGCCCAGCCTCCAACTGACGCGTCGGGTGAAAACTAGGACAATTGCAGAAGGAGCAGGTGCGACGTGCTAGCATGATTGCAGTGTTGGAGTTTCGCGTCCTGCTGAAGCTACCGCTCCAGATCCAACAAAAGCCTTCTTTCTCCATGCGGGATGGTTCCGAAAAAGGAGTTCTGCGCAGCTATGGACGACACTCGAAAAGTAATGCGTGTGGGGAAGGAAGAGGGCTATTCCGCAGACAGCGAGATGAATAACCCCATTCCACCCGGCGGGCCTTCCGCGCAGGATATAGACGATTTGCTTGCCACCATGCGCACCCGTGGCCTCGACGTGCTGGAAGGGGAACCTCGTTTACCGTATTCGTCTCTCGAACAAAGGCTGGGCAGCGAAGCAGATGAAATTGATGTCAACCCGGTACCAGTTGCCGCTGAGGTGGTCAACGATCCGGTGCGCGTTTACTTGCGCGAGATGGGCGCCTCACCTCTGCTCACGCGGGAAGGGGAAGTGGAGATCGCCAAGCGCATCGAACGCGGACAACTCTCCGCCATGAAGGCGCTCTCGCGTTCACCCATTGTGATTCACCGGGTGCTGGCCATGGGTGAGGAGTTGAAGCGGGGTCTGCGTTCGATTAAAGACACGGTCGTCTTTGATGAGGAAGAAATCACCGAGGAGATTCTGCAGGACCGTTTCAAGGAAACTACCCGTCGCATCGATCAGATACACCACAATTACAAATCAGCCCGCCGCCTGGCGGCCCAGATGGCGACTTTCGCGGCCGATAAGAAGGCACGCAGATACCGCCGCTGCCGGTATCAGCTGAGCCGCGAAATGGTTCGGATTGCGCTCACCATCCGCAGCCTTGGCTTTACTCCCTCGGAGCGCAAGCGCCTGATGGAGCGGGTGACTCACACCGCGGACCTCATGCGTTCGCTGGAGCGGCAGCTCGGAAACCTGGAAAAGAAGATTGCGAACACGCGCAGCGAGGAACTCAAGAAGAACTACCGCACTACGCAGCGACAGCATCGTGCCGAGATGAAAAGGCTGGAAAGCGATGCCGGTATGACGTTCGCGGAACTGCAGCGCACGCAGCGTGAAATCATCCAGGGCGAGATGGACGCGGAACAGGCAAAACACGAGCTCATCGAAGCCAACCTTCGCCTCGTCGTTTCCATCGCGAAGAAATATGGCAACCGCGGTCTTCAGTTTCTCGACCTGATCCAGGAGGGCAACGTCGGCTTGATGAAGGCGGTAGACAAGTTCGAGTACCGCCGCGGATACAAGTTCTCCACCTATGCCACTTGGTGGATTCGCCAGGCCATCAGCCGGGCGATTGCCGATCAGGCGCGTACCATCCGGCTACCGGTGCACATGATCGAGATTGTTAACAAACTGGTTCGCGTCTCGCGGCAACTGGTCCAAACCTTGGGCCGCGAACCTACCTCGACTGAGATTGCCAAGCAAATGGACATCCCCGAGGCCAAGGTGCGCAGGGTGCGCAAGATCATGCGGACACCGATCTCGCTGGAGACGCCGATTGGCGAGGAGGGGGATTCCCACCTCGGCGACCTCATTGAGGACCGGGCCCAAGTCTCGCCCGCCGAGGCAGTCATCAACGCGAACCTTAAGGAGAGGACTGCGCACGTTTTGCGAACGCTCAGCGCACGGGAAGAGAAGATTCTCAGGATGCGTTTTGGTATCGAGGACGGCTCGGAGCGGACGCTGGAAGAGGTTGGGCGGTCGTTCGATGTTACCCGCGAGCGTATTCGCCAGATCGAAGCCAAGGCCCTGCGCAAGCTACGCCATCCCTCGCGATCCCGCGAACTCAAGGCACTCTTCGATGACGTAAGCGAATAGGCGAGCAGGGATATGAGCCGATAGGCATAGTCACTGCTGCTGTGTTTTCGAGTCAGTCCCCAGGCATGTAGTTTGTTCTTGCGCGTTCCTGGATCGCCGCAGAGTGGTGGCTACGAACTATGCGCCGAAACCCGTCTCATCTCTGACGATTTGGCCAAGAAGAATTCGGAGTTTCGGTCTCCTGCAGAGCTTTCGATTCCCGCCCTTCCAATTCAGCTTGACGATGTTGGGTAGCCTGAGCGGGATCTGTGCCTGCCTTGAGATTTGTTTTCTCGATGAAGTAGCGCCAGCCTTCGTGTCGATCGGAGGATTCCTGGGCATCCTCAAACGTCTTCAATTTTAATTCTGCGTTCTGCTTGCCCCTGACCACAGCTACCACTCCAGCCGAGCGGTAGGTACGGATGTTGTGTCGGATGATGGCGTAAGAGGATGTGAGGTCGTCGCGTGTCAGAGAGGATCCATTTCTAGCTTGCTCGGAAACGATCAAGCGGCAGTTTGCCTTGCTCGCAGCTCA
Organism: uncultured Acidobacteriota bacterium; assembly: GCA_963729415.1. GTDB lineage: Bacteria > Acidobacteriota > Terriglobia > Terriglobales > Acidobacteriaceae > Gp1-AA133. The sequence goes on from CAVSOD010000002.1 coordinate 286,972, forward strand.
CATCCGATGTCGCCGATGATCTCTGTTCTCAGAATCAGGCATTGGTTCGCCATGAAGCTTCGGACGAGCTTCGTTCACCCTCAGCGCACGCTCGTTGAGCATCTTTCCATCCAGGGCAGCGATAGCGGCGTGGGCTTCAGTCGCCTGCCTCATCTCGACAAAAGCCATACCGCGGGGCTCAGCCGTATCCCTGTCCACGACGACCCTGACGGTTTCGACGGCTCCGTGTGCTGCAAAAACTTCTCGCAGTTGCTGCTCTGTGACCGTGATGTCAAGGTTCCCGACAAAAATATTGGTCACGAGTTCATGCCTGCGGCTGATCTTCGCGAACGTCCCGTATAGAAACAGAACTGAAATTTTCAAAAGGCGACCTGGAGAGATCGCCTTTTCGCAATGCGTTGTGCCTCTCAGACAGGATGTACGTTCTCAGCCTGCCAGCCCTTGGGGCCCTTCGTCACATCGAACTGCACCGTTTGGCCTTCCTGCAGGCTCTTGAAGCCTCCCGCCTGGATCGCCGAAAAATGCACAAAAACGTCTTCGCCACTCTGACGGCTAATGAAGCCATAGCCTTTGGCGTCGTTGAACCACTTTACTGTTCCTTGTTCTGCCATGTTGATACTGTTTCCTTGTCAAATTTGATTTTACGCTGGAGAGATTCGGAAGTACTGAAGGGCAGGTTACTGGCCGTTGAGGCGAGAACTGCTCACGACCGATTCGGTCTAACGCACACAGGCATCGTACGCGTAGCCCGCGCAATTAGCAATGCGATTCCATGATCCGTGTCGTCCAAGCACCGGGCCGACTACCACCGGAACGACGGGCATTCCCAACGGTCGGCCGCGGTCCTCTGAGCTGTTTTCTTGCGCCCCTTCGGGGCTGGCTCATTTCGGCCCTGACCCACGGCTTACGCCGTGGGCTTTATTCTTGCGCCGCTGCGCGGCTGAACCGACAACTAGCCTTGAGCATGATTGTCGCAAACAGGGTATACTGGAACTACTTAACCTCGAAGATACGCCGCTAAAGCACTCCAGCGCCTTCGCGATTGAGAGATCGAGAGGCGGATGTTCGGAAGCGTTACTCCTGAGCCAAACACTCTACTCCATGACCGCGAGCAACTGCTCGAAAGCGTGCATCTTGATGCGTGTCATCACGCTGATCGGGACAGTAACCCTGGCGGCAGCCATATTATTTCGCTCTCCATCGGATTTGAGGATGGGGGTATTCATCATCGTGTCGGTGGCGGCGCCGACGCTTGCGGTTCGCAGCCTCCTCACTGGCACGTTCGTCTGGACACGGCTCTTCCTGCGAGTTCTGGGCGTATTTACGTCGTTCCAGCGGGCTCAGCTTTCCCACTTCATCTCCATATTCGAGATGGCGACTCTGGCTTTTTTCGCGGCTTCGCCAATAATCCTTTGGAAGATCCACCAGCCGGTGGGTGCTTAAGCACCCGACAAGCAATATTGTGATCAACCGGCATTCGCCGTCGAAATGACAGGAGTTGATGATGTCAGCACGGAATGGAGACAAGTCCAGATTTCACCGGGAGCGCAAACAGAAGATCGCGCGACGGAAGCGCACCCACGAACTGCTGGAGCGCCCAGCAAAGGGACGCAAGCCAGAGGGTACCTCGGCCCGCGTGCAGCCACGGTCGGTGTCGGCATGAACACTTCACTACCGCCGGCTTCACTGCTCTCCGCGCCCATCCCTGCAGAAGTCAAGAAGAAACGAGTGTTGCTCGTCGGCACAACGCAAGCGAAGCGCGAATTGCGTGCTGAGGTGATGAGAAAGTGCGGAATCGATGTTGATTGCGCGGCCGACATCGCGGAAGCTCGTTCATGGTGGCGAGCTGCGTTGTACGACCTGGTGTTGATCGACATGGGAAAGGGCCAGGGCTATCGGGACAAATTTTGCGATGACATTCGTAGCGCGACACCCCCGCAGCGGTTGGCGTTCCTGGTTGGCCAACCAGAATATCTCGCGGATTCTCCCATTGCGGATGATGAGATGCCAGTGCTGAACGTCGACGACCCGGTGGTGGGTGGCGTAGACGGCGCCCTATCCGCCAATCGCGGAGACTTGACGCAACGCTGGGGAATCCTGGAAGCTTCGAGGCGAATCTCCGCCGTCCGCTCCGCGACCCTCGCGCGGACCCAAGCGATGCACACCCTGCCCGCTCCGCCGCGAGATTCTGAAGGACGTTCATCGAAACGAAACCCGACACCGACCAACCTAGATGACTTAGTAAGAGAGGAACTGCGATGAAGAACCTGTACGTTGGAAACCTGCCGCACAGCACGACGGAAGCGGAGCTGCGAAATATCTTCGAGGCACATGGCGCGGTCGAAAAGATCACACTCGTGACCGATCGGGATACGGGCCGCTCGCGTGGTTTCGGTTTTGTCGAAATGACCAACGCGAGCGAAGCCGACAAAGCCATCGCGGCTCTCAACGGAACCGATCTGGGCGGGCGAACCTTGACCATCAACGAGGCCAAGCCCAAGTCTGACCGGCCAAGAAGCGGCGGCCAGCGCTTTGGCGGTGGAGGCGGCCGTGGGCGAGACGATTATCGCGGGCATCCACGGCAACCGCGCGAACCGCGCTGGTAGTTTCTTTCGAACACAGTGGCCGGTGGGGTTACGGGACGTGCCCGCCGGCTACGAATAAAGAATAGGGGATACGTATGCCTAGAGGGCGATCAACATTTACAAAACGCCAGAAAGAACACACCCGGCGACAGCGACAACAGGACAAGGCGGAGCGCAGGAACCAGCGTTCCCAGGAGAAGCCTGTGGAAGGCGGCGTGGATGAGATGGCCGAACTGCGCGAGCATGCTGCAGCACAGGCAGCGCTGTTCAACATCGGTGTGGAAGATACTGAAGCTGCGGAAGAGTCCACGGCCGATGGCCGCGGCGAGTGACTCGTGACTGGAAGTCTACCGCAGCTGGATACCTTGGCAGCGAAATCATGCGTATCGCAATAAACTAGTGCGGGAGGAACAGAGTGGCAGAAGTTCGATTGCAAGAGGGTGAATCGTTAGAGAACGCGCTCCGTCGATTCAAGCGTAAGGTTCAGACGGAAGACATCATCAAAGAAGTGAAACGTCACTCCTACTACTTAAAGCCGGGCGAAAGGCGCCGAGTGAAACAGGCTTTAGCGCGTAAGCGTGCGCGGAAAAAGAATCGGAAAGAAGGCTCATTTGGGGCGGACTCGCGCCGGGAAAAATAATTGATTGTGTAAAGCAACCCGTTGGGAAAATGCCGGGGCCTGATGCCCCGGCAACCAGTTTCGGGAGTCTACACAAAGATCTCTCCGGGCAACGCAGTCAGGGTCCGCGAGGCTAGCGTGTTTTGAATCATTCGCCTCGGTGGTGCGTCCGTCGCGATCTCAGTCTGCTTGCGTTCGATCTTTAACTGGAGAGTGCGTTCAATCTGGCGCAATTCCGACACCTCTACTCCTGCTGCCAAGGTCGAGGCGCGTCCCTCGAGACCTGCTCTGCCGGTGCGACCAACGCGATGGATAAAATCTTCCGCCATTTTGGGCACATCGTAGTTAATGACGTGGGCCACGTCATCCACGTGCAGACCGCGCGATGCGATATCAGTCGCCACCAGCACCTGGAAGCGCCCTTCCTGGAAACCGTTTAGAGCCCCATTGCGCTGAGATTGTGAACGATCGCCATGAATCAGGGCAGCCGCGAAACCGTCGCGCACAAGCTCCCTCGCAAGACGCTCGGCGCCACGCTTGGTGCGCGTGAAAATCAGAGTCTGGCCCTTTTCTGCATAAAGCAGTTGACGGAGGACGTCGAGTTTCTCTCCCGGCCGGACTTCGTAGGCCTGGAGTTGTACGCTTTCCGCGGGCTTGAGCACGGAACCCAAAGCGACCCGGACCGGATTGCGCATGTACTCACTCACCAGACCGGCGACGGAGCGTTCCATCGTGGCCGAGAAACACAGCGTCTGGCGTTCCTTGGGGACGGCCGACAAGATGCGACGGATCGCAGGCAAAAATCCCATGTCCAGCATGCGGTCGGCCTCGTCAAGCACGAGTATCCTGACGTTCTGCAGATTGGCGAGTTTGCGATTCATGAGGTCCTGCAGGCGTCCGGGAGTGGCAATGATCAGTTTCGATCCGGCGCGCAGACTTTGGATCTGTGCCTTCTCGGATACTCCGCCGATGACGAGCGTGGCGCTGGGCATGGCTTTCGTGCGCAGTTGCTCGTATTGTTCTTGAACCTGCATCGCAAGTTCCCGCGTTGGCAGCAACACCAGAGCGACCGTGTGACGCGCCGGCTCCTGCTGCAAGGTCTCAATTAACGGGACTAGAAATGCCAATGTCTTGCCCGTGCCTGTCTGGGCTGTGCCGATGACATCTCGGCCTTCAAGTGCAGGAGAAATGGCGCGTTCCTGGATGGGGGTGAGGTTGGTGAATTGAGCTGCCGCCAGCTTCCGCTGCAACGCGGAGGAAAGGGGCAGTTCTGAAAATGTGGTCATTCGAATTTGATTCTTTCTGGAGGGGCAAGCTGTCACGCAGGCTCTGACACACGTCGAGAGCTATTCTGCCGCTCACATTTAATTTGGATTTACGCAAGTAAACGGCGGGCAGGAAAGGCGGAGATAAAGCTAGTCTGAAAAGACGACTACCGCGTGACGAGCAAACCGTAATCAATACGTCAATGCAGTATACCAGAAAAGACGACAAGGCACAGATTACGACAGTCACTTGAGGTTCCGCTCTTGCGTCGTAGCGCCGGCGGTGCCAATAGTGTTTCCTCTCCGTACGACTCTGACCAAAAGGAAAGGCTGTCCAGTGAGAGCTCCAGCCACGGTGAGGTCCGATTAACGGACGGCTGACTCTTACTATCTTCTGGATGACAGCCACTTCTCCAGGCGCTCGGCGTAACTTCGGCTGGAGCGGTGTTCCGAGCCGTCCGAGAGCTTGACCAGATATTCGCGATTATCGATGGGGAGGAGCTCGCGTATGCACCCCATTCGCACGATGCGGGAGCGATGAATACGAAGAAACTGTGAAGGATCGAGTTTCTGCTCCAGAGAATTCATGGTCTCTCGCAGCAGCTGACAGTGGTGGGCCGTATGTAGTTCGGCGTAATCTCCGGCTGCGGCGATCCAGTTGATGTCATCGGTAAGCACCACCTGAATCCGCGAGCCGATACGCACGGGAAAGCGCGATACGTATCTGGCAGAGTTCTCTTCGAGCAATCGCAAGACGCGTTCGGCCATTTGAAGCTTCGAGTCGTTGTTAGTGCGCTGCCTTACTCTTTGCAAGGCACTCCCAAAACGCTCATCGTCCACAGGTTTCAGGAGATAGTCCAAGGCATGAACTTCGAAAGCCCGCAAGGCGTGCTGCTCGTAGGCCGTTAGAAAAATAATCCCTGGCAAGTCCTGCTTGGGCAGAGCTCGCAGAACCTCGAATCCATCCATTCCCGGCATCTGCACATCGAGGAATACAACATCAGGCGAGAGCTCTAGAATCTTCTCGACCGCAGACGAGCCATCGCCACACTCGCCGACAACCTCGACGTCTCGGAATTTCTTCAACCGAAGCGCGACACCGCGCCGGGCTAAGGGCTCATCATCGACAATCAGCGCGCGCACGCGATTACCCTCGGCAGATCAGAAGTTACCTTACGAAAAGGGATTTCGACCGCGACCTCATAGTCGCCCGCGTCGTGCGATCGCAATAAAAACTGCTGGTTGTCACCGTAGAGGGTCCGCAAACGCTCGGCGGTGTTCGCAAGACCAATGCCTTTGGAAGATTTGTTGTTGTATGGCGGGGAGGTGTTGCTTCGAGGTCCAGAATTCCTGATGGTCACCACCAAGAGTTCGTCGTGCAAAATGCTCTTAATTGCGATAGTTCCACCTTCTACTAAGGGCGCCACTCCGTGGCGAACCGCGTTTTCGACCAGGGGTTGCAGCAACATGGTCGGGATAGCGGCATCGAGAGTGTCCTGTGCAATCGCCATGTTCACTCGAAGGCGACCGCCGAGGCGGGTCTGCTCAATGCTGAGGTATTGCTCGATGAAAGCGATCTCCTGCGAAAGCGGTATCTCGAGCGAAGCATCGCCATCGAGCGTCGTTCGGAGCAGGTCGCCGATCTGTGCAAGCATGCGCGTCGCCGCCCGGGCATTTCCTTCCAAAACCAGTGTGGAAACAGCATTGAGAGAGTTGAACAGAAAGTGAGGGTTCAACTGATAGCGCAATGCGCTCAGGCGGGCTTCGCGCGCCTCGGATTCGGCCCGGACGAGTCTTTGCCTTTCGCGAGCCGACTGCTGCCACTGCTTGGTGCTGAAATACAGTGTGCACCAGAGGAAAAAGACGACAGAGAAGGGCAACCAATTTTCTAGAAAATCAGGCCAGATCAAGCGGACCGAGTGCAACTTGACCAGCTCCGACACGAACGTGGCGACCGCTCCATACGCCGCAGACCAGGCAAACGCGCGCACCTCGAGCGCAACCCAAGGAAGCGAGCGCCGCAAAAGAGATCGGCACACTGGCCGCAGGAGCGAACTGACAAGGAAGACGGTTATGCAGAATATGGTCTGATGCCGGAACTCACCCGGATTGCCAGACGGGAGCGTCGAAAGCAACACGAGCAGATAGAAACCCACACCTCCCATCAACTGGAGCTGCCAGAATGAAGGAAATCCGAGTTCGTCCCGTTCCCACACGATTCGTATTCTAGCCCACCCCAGCGGCGGTCGGAGCGCAGTTCGTCGCTCAAAATCCTCAGTTCACCGCATTCTGCAGAGCGGCTTGCAGACTGACCGGAGAAGCGAAATCCCATGGGGACTAGACTGCACAGAGTCGGGTCAATCGTCAGAAGCATTGCAACGCAGGCGTCAGTCTTTAGAGGTGGAACCAATGGCAGAGACAGCGAGAATAGCGTTTCCGGATCGCGCAGCGATCGCAGAAGTACCTTTGGTCCGATCGAAGCCGGTGCCCTGGTACATCTGGTCATCCGTTGTAGCCGTGACATCCACGAGCGTCGGCCTTTATTGGGATATTTCCTGGCACATTGGAATCGGCCGAGACACATTTTGGACGCCGGCGCATTTGGCGATTCAGTTTGGGGCGGTAATCACCGGGCTGTGCTGCGCGTATCTGATCTTGCACACAACCTTCGCGGAGGATGCCACACTCAGGGAGAACTCGGTAACCATCTGGGGGTTGCGCGGTCCGCTCGGCGCATTCATCGCAGCGTGGGGTGGCTTCTGCATGCTCACTTCCGCGCCTTTCGATAATTGGTGGCACGAATCGTTTGGTCTGGACGTCATGATCCTCAGCCCGCCCCACGTTGTGCTGATTCTGGGGATTTTCGTTATGGGCTTCGGCGGACTCGTCCTGACGACGAGCCAGAGGAATCTGTCCATCGGGGATGATCGAAGAAAGCTCGACTGGATGCTGTTGTATAGCGGAAGCCTGCTGCTCACGCTGCTGTTCATGCTGGGCCTGGAGTACATCGGCGACCAGACTCTCATGCACAGCGCGATCTACTATCGCGTACTTGGCATGATCGCGCCAGTCGTGCTGGTCGGGATTGCTCGTGCCTCGGGACGCCCCTGGGCTGCTACTACGGTGGCCGCGATGTACACGGGGCTGTGGCTGGCGGGAAATTGGATCTTTCCGTTGTTTCCAGCCCAGGCGAAGCTGGGACCTGTCTTCACTCCGATCACGCACATGATCCCGCTCGGATTTCCTGTGCTCGTTCTCCCTGGAGCCATTGTGTTGGATCTCGTCTTCGATCGGCTCACGGGTTATGGCGATACCTGGAAGGCCATAGTCGGGGGCACTAATTTTTGGGCGGTGAGCATCGCTGTGAACTGGCCATTCGCCTATTTCATGATGTCTCCCTACGCGCGCAACCGGATCTTTGCCATGAACGAGTTTGGCTACAGCATGCCGCCTTCTGAGTATCACCTGGCTTGGACTCTGCGGGATTACGAGAAGACACGCATGGAATTTTGGGTCGGGATGCTGATTGCGTTGGCAGCGACGATTGTGTCCGCCCGCATCGGCGTGCTTTGGGGAGATTGGATTCGCCGGGTTCGCCGGTAGTGGCGGCCTCTATGATTTCGTTTGACGAGGACTGTATGGGAACTTTTTGGGCACGAATCAGGGCACTCACGTTTCTGATCCTGACTTCCGGCGTAGCGTTTGCTCACGTTGGAAGCCCCGACGTTTATTTTGAAGGCGAGGCGGGACCCTACCATTTATTGGTCACGGTAAATCCGCCGGCAATGGTTCCCGGGATCGCTCAGGTGCAGGCTCGCGTTACCTCCGGATCCGTCGACAGCATCACCATTGCGCCAGTCTACGTGAATGGCAAGGATCAGGGACTGCCGCCGTCCCCTGACACGATGTTGCGGACTGCAGGTGATGCCCAATCGTTTACCGGTCAGGTTTGGCTGATGGAGTCGGGCGCATGGGAAATTCGCGCCGAGGTTATGGGGCCGCAGGGAATTGGCAAGCTCTCGGTGCCAGTTCCCGCCTATGCGAGAAGAACCTTACCCATGCCACGAAACCTCGGAACGCTGCTGTTTGGTCTGATGTTGTTTCTTTCCCTTGGCGTCATCTCGATTGCAGGCGCAGCGGCGCGCGAGGGTCTGCTAACCTCCGCAGCAATTCCCACTGTTAAGAACCGTAGCCTTGGACGGATCGCTATGGGGACGGCTGCCGTGCTGGTGGTGGCCATTCTGGCGCTGGGGAATTGGTGGTGGAACGTGCAGGCCGCCGATCTGAAACAGAGCATGCTGTACACAGCTCCGCCGCTCAAAGTTTCTTTCGAGGGGAAGGGCGAGCTCACTTTGCAGATGGAGGAAGACTTCTGGCACAAGACGCGGAGAGATCAATGGTCAATGAGGCTGATTCCCGATCATGGCCATCTGATGCACCTGTTTCTGCTCCGTGTTCCAGCCCTGGATCGGTTCTATCATTTACACCCCGAGCAGACGAGCGACACAGCGTTCACCGTCAAACTGCCCGCGATTGCGCATGGAAATTTCAAGGTTTTTGCGGACATCGTTCGCGGCACTGGATTTCCGGAAACCATGGTTAGTGAAATCACCCTTCCCGACGTAACAGGACAACCACTTTCGAGCGATGACTCGGCAGCGAGTACCTCAGCATTTGAGCTGCCCGCTCGGACAACGAACGTCTCGGTACTGCCGGACGGTGGTCGCATGGTTTGGGAGCAGGATCAAGCAGCTTTGAAAGCAGGGCAGACTTCAAAGTTCCGCTTCCGCGTCGAAGACGCTGATTGCGACGATGCTAAGGACCTTGAGCTATACATGGGGATGGCTGGCCATGCGGAATTCGTGAAATCAGATCTGTCGGTGTTCGCCCACATCCATCCCGCCGGTTCAGTGCCGATGGCGTTCCTGGGTGCTGCACCGCAGTCTGGAATGTCTATGGACCATCGCTCGATGGATATGCTTCCCGCCGAAGTCTCGTTTCCATACGGCTTTCCCAAACCCGGGGACTATCGGTTGTTTGTGCAGATCAAACGGCATGGCGAAATCGAGACCGGCGTGTTCGATGCGCACGTAGCAGACTAGAGAGGCCGCTCCGTCTGTTCTTATCGGGGGTGCATCGGCCGACACTCCCTCACTTGTGAAGTCTGTCGAGGCGATACCAAACTCGGCCGAGATGAGTTTCCGTGTCTACCACGGTTTCTCAAGGATTTCGTGCGTCGGGCGCAGTGGCTATCGATGTTTTGCGAACTCAATGACAACGTCGCCGTGCACGTAAGGTGCAGATGGCAGGGCAGGGTTTACCTGCGGGAGGTCGATGACTAGCTCTCCTGTTTTGCCCGTCGCGTCGCGGAGAAGGTTCCCTCCGCGAATTGAAGCGATTTGGGACGGGTTCCATACGAATATTGAATAGGGCCTGCCGGGAATCGCGGAAACCACAAGCTTGAGTTGGGTATGCCCCGGATTCCACGCCTCGGATATTACGCGCAATCCTTCACTCGGAGAACCCAGAGGAGGAAGGACGTTGCCGTATGTCAGGCCAAAATCATTTTTCAAGCGCAGGGAGACTTGGTTCTTGCCCTGAGCCAGAGGGATGCGCAAGGAGACGTGCTGGTCATTATCGGTTTGGGTTACTCGGGGTATTGCTATGCTTCGCGCAGATTTCCCGGGCTGCGTCAGTTCAATAGAGCTGATTTCCGTGAGCGGACTCAAGGCCGGAGAGAACTCTAACCAACAGTCGCTTCCTCCGGTTCGGAGGGCATCGATCGAAATCGTGTCCAACTCTTTGTGGTAGTGCAACGACACGATTGCTGTTCCTAAGGGGATGTTGTCGATCGAAAAATCCTGCCAGTTTGCCGGCACATGGGGCGCAAAATGAAGAGTGCTCGTTGGCACGCTGGTATCCAGGCCAAACAGACCACGCAGCAATGGGCTAATTACCATGGCCGCAGACCAGATCTGATGTGGAGAATTCGTTGACAGCGGTTGATAGAAATCGCCCGACAGAACTTCCGCTACGTGGCCTAAGGATCCATCGAGCGCCAGCAATGCATTGGCACGCAGGTTCTCGTAGGCGGAAAACTGCTGGTGATAGCGATATTCGGCCACCGATGCCCATCCGGTGAACAGGGGCCAGACCGAGCCGAAGTGGTAACCACTGCCGTTATAGATTGGCGAGCGATTCGAGATGATTCGCATGCCCCAATCCGCCTGATGGTCAGCATCCGCCAGATGGCGGAGAGTGGCTACGGATTTTTCCTGGTCGGTGAGGCCAAACCACATCGGTACCGCGGTCAGCACAGAGATCTCATCGACACGCTGATTTTGCTTGTCGAGAGCAAAGGCGTAAGCGCCAGCTTTGGCCGACCAGAATGTCTGGTTGAACTTTGGCAGTTGCTCTTCGAAGGCAGCCTGCAGTTCAGTCTGAGGTTCGGACTTTCCTGTCAAGCGGGCGAGATTTGCGAGGGAACGAAGGGCTTCCACCCCGAGGCCAGCCTGATAGAACTCGGCTTTCACGGGGAGAAGCGGACCGCCCTCGACCCAACCATGGCCGAATCCGAAGTTTTGCGGGATCTTATGCGCGTCGTAGGTGGACCGAAGAAATTCGTAAGCCTTCCAAACACTATCCCAATGTTGCTTGGCAAACTCCACATCACCGCTGCGAACCACGTAGTCGTTTACCGCGATGATGTAGAGAGGAGTGGCATCGGCGGAAGCATATCCGTATGGGTAGTCCTTAAACCAGTTGACAAAGCTTGCCCCTTGGGCAATTTCGTGTGGGATTTTGCCATCATCGCGCTGAAACTTGGCGATGAATTCGAGAGCCACTCGTGTGGTGGAGAAATCGCCAACGGAATTGAGAGCGAAGGACGTCCAGAACGAATCCCGACCAAAGAACCACGCAAAACCAGGACGCTGGCTGGTGCCTGAGGTTCTGTAGCCCGCCACCAGTCCCGTGCCCAGATAAGGGTTGGTGACCAGACCCTGAATCATGCTGATTCGTGACCAATCGTAAGCCTGTTGCAGTTGCGGGTCGGGGAGCGTCAGTTGGACAGTCCGCTTTAGATATTCGGCGTAATAACGCTGCGAATCGAGCAGCAGGTCACGATATGCAGAGCTAATGTGTTGGTACGTCTGTTGAGCGCTGGTGTATCCCTCCGTGGAGCCAGCGAGTATGACAATTTTTGTATCTCTGCCGGTCCGTGTAACGCCCAAGCGGAAAGAGGTTTCCTCATTGGCGGAGAAATTCGTCTGATACGCCAGTGCGGGGCTTGCCGCCGAGGGAGACCCGATCAATGCAGCGAATCGCTTCGATTCTTCGCCGAAGACCACGGCATGCTGTGCCTCATTCCATTGGAGGAAAGTCCCCCCTAGTCCTGCGGGCCACTGCAGCTGGAAGTCGCCAATGAAACCGACTTCGATTTCGAGAGGTTGGCTGGTGGCTACCTCAAAGATGATGGCAGCGCCTTGTTCTTGTATGGGAACAAAGAGTGTCTCGCGCACGGAGTAGTCGTCGTCAGCGTATACCAGGGTTGCAGACTCGGGGTGAACGATTATTGTCCGCACTAAACTTTCGGCCGGAACGGAGCGGCCAGCGACGTGGAACGTGACGTGAAAATTACGAAGAATCTTTAGAGGGTAAACCCAGGCTTCCATCTGGCCAGATTCGGTTCCGAAGAGAGCGGCTTTGGTTCCCACAACCGGCAGGAACTCCCAGGACCGGACCGGACGTGAAAGTTCTAAATGCGAAACAGGTCCTTCCGCCGGGACGACTTGACTGATCAGGGGCAGCGAGAAAAACGGGATGCTGAGAACCAGGGCGAAGGTCAGGTGGGTGCGTAGGCTCTTTTGCGATGCGCTGGAGAACGTTCGCATGAGTTGAAGCCGTAGCATACGATTCTGACGCACCGCCCGCAACCTGAAACGTGGCGCTCGCGGAGTTTGTCGATTGAGCCGTAGAACGGTGCTCGCTCAGGCAAGACCGCGAGTATACTGCCGCGATTAAGGGGAGACGAGAACAACCATGAGGATCTGCCGGAACTTATTGTTTGCTGGTGCGGCTTCTTGCTGGCTACTATCCCTGGCGCTGTGGGGCCAGCAAAACGCAGTTCCAGATTCGACGGTGGATTCGGTTTTGGCGCAACTGCAGCTGCTCACTCACCTTCCTGCCGATGAATGGCGTTACCACGTGGGTGATCTTACCCACGGGGAAGATCCAAATCTGGACGATAGCGGCTGGCAGCTGGTGAAATCAAATTTCGATGGGCCCGAGGAGTCGGCCTGGTTTCGACGATGGATTGAGGTCCCAAGAAACCTGAATGGTTATGACTTGACCGGAACAAAACTGTGGTTTCAGTTTCTGGCATACGGCAACGGCCCAATTCCGGAGATTGTGTACTTCAATGGCCGGCGCGTCGCGATGGGCGAGGACCTGGAGCCGATCATTCTGCTGGATCCCGTGAAACCCGGAGACCGGGTCCTGGTGGCGGTGAAGCTACTGCACACGGTCGACAAGAAGCGGTTCGAAGGGTCAACCGTGCGCGTGGACTTTGCCCAAGGACGGCCGAGCCCGCTCGACCTGTACCAGGAGGTTCAGTCGACATGGACGCTGGCGGCGTCGCTCGGCGATCGGGAGCAGGCAGTCCGTGATGTGGTGAGAAAGGCTGCTTCGGCAATCGATGTTGATTCCCTGCATTCGGCCAATCAGGCAGCGTTCGACAAATCTCTCGAGAAGGCGCATGCCATTTTGACGGAGACCAAGCCGGACCTTCAAGGCACGAAGGTGCGCCTGACCGGGAACGCACATATCGACGCCGCGTGGTTATGGCCGTGGACAGAAACGGTGGACGTGGTACGGCGCACCTTCGGAACAGCGCTGCAGCTCATGTACGAATACCCTCAGTACACCTACACGCAGTCAGCCGCTGCGTACAGTGAGTGGATGTTCGAGAAGTATCCCGACCTGCACCGCCAGATCGTCGATCGCGTGAAGGAGGGGCGGTGGGAGATGGTGGGAGGGATGTGGGTCGAGCCCGATCTAAATATGCCGGACGGAGAATCGCTGGTCCGGCAATTGCTCGTTGGGAAACGCTACTTTAAGGAGAAGTTCGGCGTCAATGTGCGCGTCGGCTGGAATCCAGATTCTTTCGGGTACAACTGGCAGTTGCCGCAGATCTACAAGAAGTCAGGCATCGACTATTTCGTAACGCAGAAAATGGCGTGGAACGACACCAATCAGCTGCCGATGAAACTGTTCTGGTGGCAATCGCCCGATGGCAGCCGTGTCCTGACATATTTCCCGCATGATTACGTCAATGACATTGATCCTCCGCAGATATCCAAGGATGTGGCCAACAGCCGCAAGCTGAGTCCGGGACTGACGGAAATGATGCATTTGTTCGGAGTGGGAGATCACGGAGGGGGCCCTACGCGGTCGATGCTTGATAGCGGCGAGCATTGGGTCGATACGGAGCGAGTTTTTCCGCAAATGCGCTTCGGAACCGCGCAGGCATTCTTCTCGGATGTCGAGGGAAAACTTGATACGGAGCATGCGCCCACCTGGAACTACGAAACCATGGCAAGAGGAGAGTCTCGTCTGCCAGCGCCGCCGGATGGAAAGATCAGCTTGCCCGTTTGGAATGATGAGCTGTATTTCGAGTATCACCGCGGTGTCATGACGACCCAAGCCAATCACAAACGCAATATGCGAAAGAGCGAAGTGCAGCTGTTGGATGCAGAGAAATACTCATCGCTTGCATGGTTGATGGGGCTGCCGTATCCGCAGGAGCGCCTTACGGAAGCGTGGGAAAAGGCGTTATTCAACCAGTTTCATGACCTGGCGGCCGGATCGGGCATCGGAGTCCTCTACCAGGATTCACAAAGAGATTATGACCAGGTCCGCTGGAGCAGCGATGAGATGACGAAGCGAGCGTTACAGACGATCCTCGCGCGGGTGAATACCAGCGGACCCGTGGACGCGGTTCCAGTCGCCGTCTTGAACTCCCTGGCATGGAGCCGATCGGAACCAGTCATCGTACAAGTGCAGTTGGCCAAAGAACCGAAGGCGGGATTCGCAGTGCTCGACAGTGCCGGCAAGCCTTTGCTGTTCCAGATTCTGTCGAAATCCACGGATACGAATAGTTATCGTCTGCTGGTCCGCAGTCGCGATGTTCCATCCCTCGGATACCAGATATGGCATGTGGTGCCCGGGACGCGAGACTTGCAGAGCGACCTGAAAGCAAGCGGCCTCACGCTCGAGAATGATCTGCTACGAGTCGTGATTGATGGCCGCACCGGGTGCATCACGAGTTTGTATGACAAGCGGGGGAAATTTGAATCAATCGCGAACGGTGGATGCGCAAATGAACTCGAGACGTTCAAGGACACTCCGAAGAAGTACGACGCGTGGAACATCGACGCCGACTTCGACAAAGAAGTCACGAAGATAGACGAGGCTGACTCGGTTGAACTCATCGAGCGCGGGCCGGTTCGTGCCACCATACGGATCGTGCGGACATGGCAGAAATCGAAATTTGTGCAGGACGTAAGCCTTTATGCCGGTATGGATCGTGTCGATGTATTGAACACGATCGACTGGCACGAGACGCACGTACTGCTGAAGGCTGCATTTCCGCTGGCCGCTTCATCGAGACACGCAACCTATGAGATCCCCTACGGATCGATCGAACGCCCGACTACGAGGAATAACAGTTGGGAAAACGCGAAATTCGAAGTGCCCGCGCTGCGCTGGGCAGATCTGGGGGACGAAAGCCACGGCTTTAGTCTGATTAACGAGTCGAAGTATGGTTATGACGACAAAGACAACGTTCTGCGGCTTTCGCTGCTGCGCTCTCCGACGTGGCCCGATCCCGAGGCCGATCGAGGCCACCATGAATTCAGTTACGCCTTGTATCCGCATTCCGGAGACTGGAAGCAGGCGTTGACGGTGCGTCGCGGCTACGAGTTCAATGACCCGCTGCGAGCCTTTCCAGTTGCGGCACACGAAGGGCAACTCGCACCCCAGCATTCGTTCCTGGAGGTCGAAGGGAATCACGTCGTGTTAACGGCATTGAAGAAGACGGAGGATAGCAGCGCAATTCTGGTCCGATTGTACGAGTGGGCTGGTAAAGGCGGCGATGTGCAGATTGTCTTGCCCGATGGAGCAACAGCCGCCACCCTGACGAATCTGCAAGAACAACCGATTGGCGATCCGCTGCCAATTTCTGCAAAACAAGTAACAGTCCCCGTCCATCCCTACGAGATCGTCTCGGTGCGGATCTCTTATAGTGAGCCGAAGTCATCGAATGCCCGGCCTTCTAGTTTCGATACACAGTAATGAGCAGGATTTTCCGCTGGTAAGACGAAGTCTGCGGTTTGCGCCCTATCGCTTGGCTGCGCTTCTACGATGAGGCGCGCGAGCGCGAGCTACTTTCTCGGCCAAGAGACGCTTGGCACGCTCCAGTTCTGCCCGCCGGGTACGGCTGAGTCCTTTCCCTGCGCGATTGATGAAGTATGTCAAAATCCGCATGCCCGAGCCGGGTCCTTTTGGCGAGACCTTGCGCGAGGCGAGAACGCGAGCGATTGTGGCCGCGTTTTTCGTGAATAAACCGGGCGGAGGATGCGTGGAATCCGTGGTCACTCCAGCGACCCAACGACGGCCCTTCGATGCCGTCTTTATCGATCTGCTCTTCGAAGTCGATTTAGGCACGTCCCAATCCATCCTTTGCTTCACGAAGACTATTCGCAGTGTCGATGGGTCTTCTTCGAGGAAACAATCAGGATGATCGGGTAGCCCCCAGGGAATTGTGCAGGGTTTTTGCTGGCCGGGCCGCTGTGTTCCATACCGAAAGGTACAGCGTAGTCCGTATCGACAGGGAAAAGCGGTTTGTTAAAATTTTTGCGGTTCCATCCCTACAGTAGCTGCAACTAAAGGGAAAGCTTTCTCGATTCGCAGCAACCCTTACCGGGGACCAAGGAAGATGAGGTGATGGAGTGCCGTTAAGAATTCTGGTTGCGGACGACCATCCCGTGGTTCGTCAGGGAATCTGTTCGCTGCTTAAGACCCACCCCGGCTGGGAGATCTGCGGCGAGGCCCTCGACGGGCGTCAAGCTGTGCAGATGACCAAGGATTTGAAGCCCGACATCGTAGTCCTCGATTTGGCTATGCCTACATTGAATGGGCTCGATGCCACGCGCCAGATTTTGACTGATAATCCGGACCAGAAAATCCTGATTCTAACGATGAGCGATTCGGAGCAGCTTATCCGCGAAGTGCTGGGGGCAGGCGCCCGCGGCTTTGTTCTCAAGTCTGACGCCGCAAAGGATCTGGTGGCAGCAGTCCAAGCTTTGGAGCGTCATCGAACCTTCTTCACTTCCAGAGTGCAGGACATTCTGGACAGCTATTTCGCAACCTCCGACGTCGCGACCCTGCCGACCCTCACAAGCCGCGAGCGCGAGGTTCTCCAATTAATCGCAGAAGGGAAGACCACCAAGGAAGTTGCAGTGATCCTCGGGTGCAGCGTGAAGACAGCAGAAACGCACCGGAGTAATTTCATGCGCAAGCTCCATCTGCATTCGGTGAGTGAAGTGGTGCTGTACGCCATACGCAACTTCATCATCCGCGTGGATCAAGTCGCGAACTAAGGCGGGAAGATCAGACGTCCGAAGTTTGGGGAGTGTTAAGCGGCGCGACGTTCCCTGCTCACCAGCGTTTGTTCCTGGGGCACAATTCGCTCCGACACCGAAGCTGCCCAGCGGTCGAGCGCCTGTTTCACATCAGAGAGCAATTGCTGCTTCATGTCGGGATTTGGCTCTGCAAACGCAGCTCTGTACAGGGCGCTGAAATCGTTGAAACGTGCACACTTCATAGTTCAACCCCGAATATGGAAGGATTCCCTTACGCGGCATGACCGAGTTGAGCGTTTGGGTGTGAGCCAGGCAGAGTGTCGACCTTGGCTAGCCTTTGCAGTTCGCCAATCGTATTCAGAGCTGCCAGCAACAGGCGGCGCTCGGAATGCGAGGCGCTATCGAAAGAGTCTTCGATGCAGTCCATTACAGCGTCTTTCGCGTCTCTCAATCTGTGAGGCAACATCTCATGGTTGTTCTCCATGAGGGCAGCTTCGAAGAGCTCCTTCCAGTTATGTGCCGACGACCCAGTTGAGGGAGATGCTGTGCCTTTGTTCATAGACACCTCCAAGGAACGAGAAAATCCTCGTGGCAGAGACAGCTCACCAAGGGTTCCGATCCAAGTAATCTGTTGGGGCCGTTTTCGCTTTCTACGATTTTTCCCCCATGCCAACAATCGGGTCTTCACTGTACGGTAGTTCGTTGCGGCGTCGAACCCATTGAGGGGTCGGGAGGGTGGGTGAAGAAGTCAGAAGTCATCGTGATCGGAGCGGGTATGGCTGGGCTTGCGGCGTCCACTGCTCTAGCGCGCGCTGATGTCGCAGTCACTATTCTTGAAGCCCGGAACCGCATCGGCGGACGAGTGTTCACTTTGCGAGATCCGTCGAGCGGACATCCGATTGAGTTGGGCGCAGAGTTTATTCACGGACTGCCTAACGAAATCCTGCAGCCCCTAAAGAAAGGGAAAATTCCGGTCACGGAGGTCCGTGGAGACAGTTGGTGCAAGGACGGCGATTTGCTCCCATGCAGCTTTTTTGGGCAGGTCGAACAGATCCTGGACAAAATGGACGATCGGGCGCCCGATGAATCATTCACTGACTTTCTCAGAAAGCTACCAGCAAGTATTGACGATGCGGCGAAGCAGCACGCACTGAGGTTCGTCAGCGGTTTCAACGCTGCCGATCCGCACCTGGTTGGGGTTCATTGGCTGGTGAGAAGTCAGCGCGCCGAGCAGCAGATCGAGGGTGACCGAGCCTTCCGGGCAACCGGGGGATACGCGGAACTGCTAGCGATGCTTCAGCGAGAAATGGGGTCGACAAGCAGTCGATTGTTGACAGGTACGGTGGTATCCGAGATTTCGTGGAGTCGCGGGCGGGTACAAATCAGGGCACAGAAGGATGGTAAGCGCTTTGGCTACGAGGCACCCCGTGTCCTGGTTACATTGCCCCTTGCGGTCTTAAAGGCGTCGACCGGAAGCGAGGGGGCCATCCAGTTCACGCCAGACTTGCCGAAATCCAAGCTTGATGCCCTTGATCGGTTGGAGATGGGAAGAGTGGTCCGCCTGGTTCTGCGCTTCCGTGGGCGATTCTGGGATGAGATTCAACCAACTGAAGGCGAAGCGAAGACGCTCGCAAACCTGGGCTTTCTGTTTTCTGAGGATCCGTGGTTCCCGACCTGGTGGACGTCGATGCCGGAGAAGTTTCCGGCCCTTACGGGGTGGGCCCCGTTTGATTGTGCGGATCGGCTGTCGGGGCAGAGTCATTCGCAAGTCGTGAACCGTGGCTTGGAAACGCTCAGCCGCCTTTTTGGGTTGGATACCGCGACCTTGCAACGCAATTTGGAAGATGGCTACTGTCACGACTGGCAGGGCGATCCATTTTCGCGCGGTGCATACAGTTACGGAAAAGTCGGCGCGGATGGCGCCCACGAGGCTTTGGGAAGTCCTCTTGAAAACACGGTGTTCTTTGCAGGCGAGGCTACGGATGTGACTGGCAACAACGGAACTGTGCATGGTGCGATGGCGAGCGGATTTCGCGCTGCTTCAGAAATTTTGCAAGGACTCGGGTGACGGCACCCCAACCCATCAGCCCGAAGACGGCCCCTTGGAACGTTCCTTGCCTACAGTTCCCCCCGCAGGAACCTGCAGGTTTGGCCTGATGGGCCGAGAGTTGCTGCAGATTGTAGATTCGAGGCACCGCGGAGGACTCGTGCTGGATCGCCTGGTTGGCAAGTTGACGGGCAGTCACGAATTCTCCGAGAGGTGGGAATACTGGATGGCGCGAATGAAAGCGAGTCATTCCTCGACAGCTGCGCGATTTGAGGATTTAGTCGTTACGCAGAAAGCTAGCATAACTCTTACGATGAAAACGATTTACGACGTATTGCGGAAGAAAGAATCTGAGCTGGAGCGTGTGCGCGGGGAGATTGAGGCGCTGCGTCTCGTGATCCCGGTGCTGATCGATGAAGGGATCGTGTCCGAAGATGAGCTAAAACAAAGCGACGACGAACACGAAGAGTCGGAAAGCGAACAAAGAGCAACTGTTCGATAAAGCCGTCGACACGATCAACCCACGACCGCCAACAGTCAAAAGCTAAGCCCTGTGCTTCGTGCTTTATCTTCCGCTGTTCGCCTTTTGCTCTTCGGGAGAATACAGGATTGAAGGCGGTGGAGTCGTCGCGCTAGTCTTGCGTAATTCACTCAACTCCTGTCCCTGCGTCGGACCATGCTCGAAGAGGCCCCAAAGAGGCTTTCGATTGAGCCGGCGCGGGGATTTTTTTATCGACCGGATGTGCCTGCTGTCTATGCCCTGGGGGCGGGTTGTCTTCTTGGCGGGAATCGCAACGGAAATCAATGCTGGAGCGAAGGACACAACGCCCAAAAACTGAATGAACCCGACGGCAACTCAGCGAGAGCCCAAAAGTGTACTTTGTTCGGGACCTGGTTCGCTCGAGGAAGGAGAGTTGTCATGGGGTCCCGCATGTGTTTGGAACAAAGTTTGCCCCGTTTCTGGCTTGGAACCCACCACCGGTATTTCAGGAAGACGTAGGGATCGGATAACTGGGATAGGTTTCGGTTGCTGCATCTCAGATCGTGCAACAGGTGGAGAACTGTGCGGGTTCGACGGCGGGACCGGGTGACGAGCACCCGCGTAGAAGGTTGACGATTGCCCCGCGGAGGCAGCGCAGAGTGAAAACAGTACCGTTGCTACCAGACATGCCACGCGCATGGGATACCTGCTGGACGGGGCGCTGTAGAGCATTTTCAAGTTCTTTTACATCGCTGTCCATACAGATTGTGGTGTAGGTACCGATACGCCTCGGCCAACTGGACCATACGGTAAATGTCGCAGCAAAGAATTACCGGTGAAGGGGAAGTTTCTGCAGTCTCAGCCGAAGGGAATCTTGGGAAGTCCCGAACTTTTCAGACAGAAATCATGGTGGCAATCGAGTTGCTTCGTCATTCGCATGCGCCGACGCCAAACCCCTCAATCCTATAAACCGGAACTACGAGGGCAATTCTTCAAGGAGAACGCGAAATGCGAAAGATTCTGACGCTAGTTTTACTGGTGGCCATGAGCGGACTGGGTGTTGAACTTGTGGCTCAGCAGCAGCGACAGCCGAATGATCAGCCGGGCGCTCAGCAGCAAACCGACAACCGACAATCTTCCCAAACATTTCAGGGCAAGATTATGCGGTCCGGCAACCAGTTGGTTTTCCAGGACTCATCGACGCAGACTGCCTATCAGTTGGACGATCAAAGCAAGGTTGCCCCGTATGAGGGCAAAGACGTGAAATTGATGGCGACCGTCGATCAGAAAACGAATTCGCTCCATGTCATCGATATTGCACCAGCCGAAAACAAGTAGGAAAGACGCAAATAGATAACGAAAGAAAGCTGGGAAGAATCACTCCCGGCTTTCTTTTCTTCTCTTCCCGCACCGCGGAAGACGAGGGCGAGACGCCCTCACGACAGCCGGCGGGACGCCGGCGCTACAGTCTTCTTTCTTTCCGCAGGCGGTGAAGGGGCGCCCGTCGGAAACATTTATGAGATGTTCTAGTCTTGCGGAGCGTCTTCGCTCGACAGCAATGCCACGGGGAAGTCTCGCAGTAGCTGGTCCACACGGAGAGTGCGGTCAGAAGCGCCATGTCCGTGGGATTCCTCGTCGAAGATATTGATCCATTGTGCGGGAGCATCTTTCGGAAGAACGACGGTGGTGTCTCGCCATGCGCCAAGACTGAGGCCGCGGTCTTCCTCCTCGATCAAGCGGGTTGTGAAACGCGGGACGATCACCACGATCCAATCGCCACGATAGCGACGCGCGAAGGCAATTATATTATCCGCGCGATGCCCTTTTGCCTGCAGCGGGACGTAAGCGCCTTTCAAGAACATCGACGAATGATGCTTGCGAAACTGCAGGCCAAGTTGAGTGACATGCATCTTGATGCGCCCGTCCTGCCAATCTGCGGCCAGGCTCGCCGGCGAGCGCTCGCCATGTAACTCGCGGAGAAGGTGGGCGCGCGTGGCGAAATCTACGGGCTGCCGGTTATCGGGATCCACGAGATGTAAATCCCACGTCTCGGTCCCCTGATAGAAATCTGCGACTCCGGGAGAAGCCAGCTTAATCACCAGCTGCGAGAGGCTATTGAAGGCGCCATGAAAAGCGATTTTCGAGGCGAACCGTCGAAAATCCGTAAGGAACTGATTCTCAGGAGCGTCGGTCAGGATTTCTTCTACAAAGTGCATCAGGGCCTGCTCGTGCTCGATATTCGGCACCGTCCACTTGGTGTGCACCATGGCCTCGCGCATGGCTTTGACCATGAAATCCTGAATGCGTCGCGTATAGCAGGCGCAGATCGCCCCGCCGACCGGCCAGGATCCCAGCAAAATCTGGTAGAGGAGGACTTCCTCGTTCGGTTCCGGCGTGAGAATTCCGTGAACTCGACGACGCTTGGCGTCATTCCATCGACTCCACTTGCCAAGGCAGGTGCTCCACTGCTCGGGCAGTTCCGACAGAACATTGATGCGTGCTCGCACATCCTCCGAGCGCTTTGCGTCGTGGGTCATGGTGGTGTTCATGGCGAAGGGCCACTTCTTATGGCGCTGCTGCAGAAACGAGTCGAATGCGCCAATCGAAAGGTCGCCACATTGCGGTGAGCCACCGACCTCGTTCATGGAAACCAGGCGATTGTAGATGTACAGAGCAGAATCCTCGACACCTTTGGCGGTAATCGGACCGGTGTACTGCTGCCAGGTCATTACGAAAGCCAAACGCCATTCACGCTCCTCAGGCAGCAAGTGGGCGCCATGCTGCAGTAGCAGAACTTCGCGCAAGAAACGGAAACAAGCTGGGGATATCGATGGGTTGCGCTGTTGGGCCAGCCGCAATGCCTTTTCGATCGGCTGCCGGTCTTGGGCTTTCAGTTCGAAACTCCGGATGTATGTGCGATAGGGTTCCAGGCAGGCAGTGGTTTCGACCAGAGCGCGAGTTAATTCCTCACGCGAAAGATCTCTCGCATAGCGATCGTGGGTGGCGAGCACGCTGAGATATCGACCGAGAGTGCGCATTTCGACCGCGAGGAGGCTGCTCATGACCAGCTTTTTCTGTTCAAACTCGAGGTCGGGATAGCGAATGTGGTTCCCGATGAATTGTGAATACGTGGCCTCCAGGGCAGGAAGGTTCGAAGCGTCAATGAACAATCCATTGACGGCGTTCAGAAAGTCGTATCCGGTGGTTCCGTGAACCGGCCATTCCACGGGCAACGACTCGCCCGGCGAGAGGATCTTCTCTACCACGACGTAGAAATTTCGCGGACGGGACCCAGAGTCAAGGTGCGTTCGTTCCTGAAGCCGACGAAGATATCCGGAAGGATCGCGCAGCCCGTCGATATGGTCGACGCGAAAACCCGTGACCAACCCCTTGGCCGCCAGCCGCAAGACAACGGAATGGATCGCCTCAAACGTCATTGGATCTTCGACCCGGAGTCCAACCAGATCGCTGATGGTGAAGAAACGTCGATAATTGATTTCCTGGTTCGCGGTGCGCCAGAAAGCCAAGACATACGCCTGGTCGGTGAGCAACTGCTCCAGCAATAGAAATGTGCCTGGCACACCTTTCCTGCCGTTGAACAGCCGGACGTTGCCATCAATAAATCGCTTCACTTCGGGCGAGGTGGTGTAAAGCAGCCAGAGACGTTCTTTGACCCCTTCGCGATGCTGACGACGTTCCCCAGAGGCCTCGGCCGAGGTGTTCCCGGGCGCTGGAATCTGGGCTATGGCGGCCTGGATGCCCTGAAACTCCTGCCACACGCGATCGCTCGAACCGAGGACGCGTTCCAATCGGTCCTGCCGGTAGGCAAGGATGCGATTGTAGGAACGCGTTGCGATCGGCAGCGTGAAATCGAAATACGTGAGATAGAAGCCGCTACGGTTATAACTCAACCGAAGTTCGCGCTTCTCGAGCGCGTCGGCGTAGGGTGTTCCAAGGATTGGAAGCAGCACGCGGTTATCGAGGGACCGATTGGGAGGGTGCCAATCCACGTCGAAGTAAGATGCGAATACAGAACGAGGGCCATCCTCCAGCAGGTCCATCCACCACGGGTTCTCACTGCTGGCAGACATGTGGTTGGGCACGATATCAAGAACGAGACCCATGCCGTGTGCTTGTAATTCGTGAACCAGCGCGTCGAATTCCTCGTCGGTGCCTAGTTCGGTGTTTAGATGGGAAGGGTCGGCGACATCGTATCCGTGGAGGCTGCCGTGCTTTGCCTGCAACAGGGGCGATGCATAGATGTCGGTGATACCGAGCGATGAAAGATAGGGAACGAGCTGTCGCGCATCGTTAAATCGAAGTTCTCGATTGAATTGCAGCCGATACGTCGAAACCGGGATGCGGGGTCCATTCATAGGTTGAGCTCGGAAACTGTGGCAGCAGGTTCATCGTGACGCGAAACTCGTTCGGAGCTGGCTCGGCGGAACAGACAAAGGCTCTTTGGTTGGAAGGTCAGCGTTGTGCGCGGGGGGGAGGCCAGTTCCATTGGAATCGCACTACCCGGTCCCATCCACTGGCTATCAGCGGAGTCGAGGTCCTTCTTCCACCTTCCCGCAGGTAGTTCGAACGAGCTGTCGATTCGGTGCTCGCCGAAATTGAACATCATTACAACTTCATCATCCTTGGACGCCCGCTGCACCCTGAGACAACGGTTCTCTTCGGAGCAGATAACCTGGAGGACGTGCGCGTGATCGACGGCGGGTAGGGTCTTCCGGAGCCTGATCAGTTCGCGATAGAAATCCCAAAGAGCCGAGTGCTGACCGTTAAAACGCATGTGATGATTCAGCTTGGATTGCAGATAAGTGGATTCCGCCTGCGGATCGGGCATTGCGCCCTTCCAATGGAAGCCAGAAAATTCAGCAAGCCGCCCCTTTCGCACTGCGTCTCCCAGTGCCGGATCCGCATGACTGGTGAAGTAAAGGAACGGCGCGGTCTCTCCGTACTCTTCGCCCATAAACAAGAGCGGTATGTAAGCAGAGAGGACGACGATTGCGGCTGAAAGTTTAACCGCCTCGAAGGAGAGCAGCGTGCTAGACCGTTCCCCCAGCATGCGGTTTCCAACCTGGTCATGATTCTGCGAAAAAACCACCAGTTGCTGCGGTCGCAGGCTGCTTGAGGAATTGCCTTGCCGACGCCGCCGATAGTTCGAATACTGCCCGGTATAAACGTACCCCTGCCGCATCGCGGTTTCCAAGTGGCGGAGAGATCCGAAATCCTGGTAGTACCCGAAGTGCTCCCCGGTCTGGATACTGTGCAGCGCGTGGTGGAAATCGTCATTCCACTGGGCGTGTAATCCATAGCCGCCACGGTCGCGGGGCGTGACGAAATGCGAATCGTTGAGATCGGACTCCGCGATGAGATACACATGGCGCTTGCTGTGCTCCGCCAGGTCATCGACAGCAGAACTGAGCAAGGCTAGAAACGGCTGGGCGTTGCGGTCATAGATTCCGTGAATCGCGTCGAGTCGGAGCGCGTCGATGTGAAAATCCTCCAGCCACGACAATGCATTCTCGACGAAGTAGCGCACCACTTCGTCGCTGTCTGCACCATCGAAGTTGATCGCCGAACCCCATGGAGTGCGATATCGGTCTGTAAAGTACGGGCCGAACTCGGCGAGAAAGTTTCCCTCAGGCCCCAGGTGGTTGTAGACCACATCAAGAACAACGGCGAGGCCTTTTGCATGACAAGCGTTGACTAGACGCTGCAAGGCTCGCGGGCCCCCGTAGCTGTTCTGAACCGCGAAGGGAAACACGCCGTCGTATCCCCAATTCCGCTCGCCAGAAAATTGAGCTAGCGGCATCAACTCGATGGCAGTGATTCCCAGTGCCTTGAGATCGGGCAGGTATTCCTCAACCGCGTCGAGGGTTCCCGCGGGCGTATAGGTACCCACGTGAAGCTCATACAGGACGTAATCGTCGAGCCGCAGCCCCTTCCAGTTGTGGTCGCTCCACGGGAAGGTTGTGAGATCGATGATTTGAGAGGGAGCAAATACTCCGTCAGGCTGCCAGCGCGAAGCCGGGTCCGGCCTTTCCTCTTTCCCATCCAGTCGGTAGAGGTAGCGGGTGTCCGGCTGAAGATCGGAGAGAACCGTCGAGTAGTAGCCGCGTTCCGAAGGCGTCAATATTTGCTCTCGATCTTGATTGACGATGCGGAGCGTGACCTGGCGCGCATGCGGCGCCCAGACGTTGAAGACACACGTTCCGTCGGGTTCCACTGATGCGCCCAAGCGAGGTTTGATCTGAGGAAGCCGCATAACGCAGGTGCTCCGAGGGCGCAAGAATGTTCATCCCGGCGACGATGATGTAGTACTCAACTTCAACGGAACCCGCTGGCTGGGACGCCAACAAAACAAAAAATGCTCAAGGCATCATCCGCATCCAGGAGAGACTGCATCCATAAGATAAGAACAGGCGTGCGATTCGGCATCCAGTGAACCCCTTAGGCGCCACTCAGGGAGTATGTACAACAAACCGAAGGGGTGCGGGCCGCATCGTACCCTTCTATTCCCTGCGGCAGTAAGCGTGTAAATCACCGTGATGACACAGGAATCGATCCCTGCTGTACCTCAGGCGCGCACTCCCTTTGAATTCAAGTCTGCTGCTCATCTTTTGTTCATTGAGCGGCAGCGGGCGTGCAATATTGACGAACTGGGTGAAGGTCTTCGCTCGTGCAGCGAAGAGTCGATCTTCCAGCACACCTTCCGCACTTTAGAGGAGCACCACTTCATCAAGGAAGGCTTTTCCAACGATTTTGCCCAATGGGCGTATATGGAACTGCGCGAAGTCGGACTTGGGGAGCGGCTGGCCAGCTTGGACGTGCGCGAATTCACCTCGCTGGTGACGCTGCGTTCCCGCATCATCGGCATCGTGGAGGAGTTCGCCTCTGCGAATCCAAAGGCACGGGCACGAAGCGCGGTGGTTCCTTTTTATTTTTGTTCGTCCAGAACGATTGTTCTCCCCATGCACCGAACCGCCTCAAACCTGGATGAATTCATCGATGGCCTCAGAATGGTCAGCCCGCACTCCTTGCATTATCACTTCATCGAAGCACGGCTGCGGCGAAAGCTGGAGTCGAATGACTTTTCGATCTGGCTCGAGCGTGATCTGGGCTTGAAGCGGGAGGCGTTGTTACTCAACGAGATTGACATTTACACCTCGACGCTTGAGGGAGTGCGGCGAAAAATCATACAGATTCTCGAGAACTCACCTCAGCACAGGAGGCATTGAGTAAGACATGGACGAGATGCGTCACTCAACCGACCGGGTGGCGGAGGCCAAGCCGACGGCGACCACCAACCCGGAGACCGGAGCTTCGGGTCAGGGACAGCTGCGTGCGCGGAAGAAACCCCTCATTTCCGACATGCCACCCGCGCCCCCGCCGGCACCGCGACTCGCGGAATATGAACCGATCATCGGTACGTTTCAACTGGACGAACTCCGTTTCCTTGCCAAGCCATTGGTTGGCAAACGGGCGAAGATGGTGAACTCCACCGCCTTGGGTGGCGGTGTCGCGGAGATGTTGAATCGCCTGGTGCCCTTGCTCGACGAACTCGGCGTGAAAACCAATTGGGAGGTGATCACCGGAGGCAACGATTTCTTTGATGTAACCAAGGCCTTTCACAATGCTTTGCACGGAGCTGACATCACCTTAACCCAGCAGGCGCGAGACGTTTTTTTGCGCACGACAGAGCAGAACCGCCAACGAATCAAATTCGAAGAAGAGTTCATCGTGATTCACGATCCACAGCCAGCTGGATTGATTTCATCCAGAGAAGGCTCGTCTGCGCGATGGGTCTGGCGTTGTCACATCGATCTCTCTCACCCTAATCCGGATGTGTGGAACTTTCTGCGCCCGATGGTAGAAAGCTACGACGCAGCTGTCTTTTCATCACCCGCCTTTGCCCGGAGCCTTGGCATACCGCAAGCGCTGTTCTATCCGTGCATCGATCCGCTCTCGGAGAAAAATAAAGATCTGGAAGAAAGCTATGTGCAGCAGGTGTGCGACAACTTCGGTATCGACCGCTCACGTCCGATTGTGACCCAGATCTCGCGATTCGATCGCCTCAAGGATCCAGTGGGCGTCATACGAGCCTACAAAATGGCCAGAAAGTATGTGGATTGTCAGTTGGTGCTGGCTGGCGGTGGCGCGGCCGATGATCCAGAAGGCGCCGTTGTACTCAAGGAAGTGCACGAGGCCGCGGGGGACGATCCGGACATCATCATCCTGGATCTGCCTCCATGGTCTGCGCTTGAGATCAATGCGCTACAGCGAGCATCCACGATCGTGGTGCAAAAGTCGCTCAAGGAGGGGTTCGGCCTGACCGTGACCGAGGCTTTGTGGAAAGCGAAGCCCACGATCGCGAGCGCCGTCGGCGGAATTCCTACCCAAGTGATCGATAGGCAAACGGGTGTACTGGTGAATTCTGTGGAGGGTTGTGCGTATCAAATTCGGTATCTGCTGACTCATCCGGAATTCGGTGTCCAGCTGGGCCGGAATGGACGAGAGCACGTAAAGGAGAATTTTCTTATGACCACCAACGCACGGAGGTGGTTACTGCTGTTTCGCATTCTGACAGGACTCATCGCATAATCATCGTCCTCACACAAACAGAGGGTGCCGTGTCTTGCGGGTGGCCAGCAAAAAGCGCCTGCCATAAACCACGTCGTGATCGGCTCGCATACCACCGTCAGGGTGTCCCAATACAGTGGTTGCTCGATGGCTATGGCGGATATGGCCAGATACGGTGGAATTGGGGCTGTTACTTGCGAATCATTCGGATGTAGTTGAAGTTGACGAGGTTCTGATTCTGCAGCCGACCTTGCGCTGAGAATGGATGGTTTTTGGAGACGCCATGATTCGCAAGCTCGCTTCTGGGCAATATCGTTTGTATTCGAAGAAAACGAACCCAAAGACCGGCAGCCGTCGAAACCTGGGAACGTTTCGCACTCGGAAGGCAGCGGAAGATCATGAACGGGCCGTTCAATACTTCAAGCGCCAATAACGCGCCACCGATGGAGAATTCCTAATGAACCCACTGCGACGCGCCGTCTGCTGCGCGCTAGTGTTCTCCGGTGTTGCATTCGGGCAAAGCTCGCCGACTGGACAAAACGATCCCACACAAGGAACCACCGCCCAACGCGCGACCAGCGTCTGAAGCTTGTTCCCGGCAGCGTAATTGCCGCGGAACTCGTGAAAACGGTCGATGCGAAGAAAGCCAGTACGGGCGATGAGGTGCAGGCTAAAGTGAACCAGGACCTGAAGGCGGACAATGGCCAGGTGGTGGTGCCAAAAGACACGGTCCACAACGTGGCCATTAGTCTGCTTCAGTCGCAAAGCCCTCCATCTGCTTACCGGGTCTTCGACGTATAGAAGCGGTCGATTTGGTTAAGGCTCCAAGGTTCAAGTAATGCACGACAAAGGGGACGGCTTGGCCGTCCCCTTTGTCATTTTGCCTTAGACTTAGCGTTGCACCTGAAGCTCGTTCACAACCTGTTCTACGTTTGGTGTGTTCTTGGCGAGTTCTTGGGCCTCTTGCCGTTCGGAAGTACTCTTGACTGAGCCTTTCAGAGTCAGAACGCCATTCTTGGCTGAGAACCGGATGTGCTGCTTATCCAGACCCTTTGAGATCAACCCTGCCTTGTAATTGTTTTCGATACCATCGTCCAGGTTCGACTCCATACGTTTTGCGTCGCTGGAGTTTCCAACCGGCTCGACGCTGACTTCATTCGCGATGATCCGCGGCCCGGCACTCGCTTGGGCGACATTGCCAGCTCTTGTTTTTGCGTCATCGGAATGGACCGTTCCGCCCAGGGTAATGGTATTTTTCTGGGTATCTTCACTGACCGTAACATCCTTTAGATCAGATTGTTCAAGCGCATTCTTCACGTTCTGCTTATAGGTGTTTGCCGTCCGGCTGCAGGCTGATCCGATCGCGACTGCGGCAGAGAGCAATGCGAGAAGAATCAGCTTTGAGTGCCCTTGTCTGATTCCATGTGCTGCTTGCGCCATATATCCGCCCCCTTTTCTATTCACGACTGCAGAAATCATTTTTCGTTAACTGCGCAGTCGATGGTAGGGCTGGGAATAGCACGAGTCGATCAGTCGCTTACCTGAGTTCGCGCCGCCCCGAGCAGTAAAACACCGGAGTCAAAATGAATTGAG
Source organism: uncultured Acidobacteriota bacterium (assembly GCA_963729415.1). Taxonomy (GTDB): domain Bacteria; phylum Acidobacteriota; class Terriglobia; order Terriglobales; family Acidobacteriaceae; genus Gp1-AA133. The sequence continues at coordinate 316,792 of CAVSOD010000002.1, forward strand.
GACCTTATCGCTACAGTGTGGCTGGTATCCGCGCTTTGTTTTCGCTGGCCTTAAGAGGTGTGCCGAAGGAGTGTCCGGCAAGTTCGATCGCCGCCTACCGCTCACACCGGATAGGCTCACCTCGAGTGCGGCTGGATACTTAGCCTGCAGGCTAAGTGTGCGGGAGGGAGAACCAGTGATGAGGAATTATAGGAAGGTCTGGAATCGTATTGCGGTGGTCAGCCTAGCGACGTTTTGCCTGGCAATCGCAAGTTGGGCTCAAGACAACCAGTCGACGCCAACCACGACCGAAACCAATCAGCCGAGCGCCCAGCAAGATCAGAAAGATCAAAAGGAGAATCAGTCCGGCAACACCGCGAAGTTTGATCAGAAGGCCACGTCCGAGAACGGAAAAGCAGACACTGACATTGGCAAGCGCATGAACACTGCGGCAAATGTTCTGGACGAAATCATGGCGACTCCGGATAAGGGAATCCCGAAGAACATTTTGTCGGATGCCAAATGCATCGCCGTGGTGCCATCGATGGTGAACATTGCTCTCGTGTTCGGCGGACGTCACGGAAAGGGGGTCGCCACTTGCCGAACACCCAGTGGATGGAGTGCACCCGCGCCGATCGATATCACGGGGGGAAGCTGGGGCCTTCAGATTGGCGGCCAGGCCACCGACCTGGTAATGCTGATCATGAACCAGAAAGGCATGGATCACCTCCTTTCGAGCAAGTTCAAAGTGGGTGCGGAAATCACAGGAGCCGCTGGCCCGGTGGGTCGTCAGATGGAAGGCGACACGGACTGGAAGATGAGAGCTGAGATTCTGTCTTATTCGCGGTCACGAGGATTGTTCGCGGGCGTCGATCTCAACGGCGCTTCCGTCAAGCAGGATAAGGACGAAACCGCCGTGCTCTACGGCAAGGTCTTACCCTTCGAAACGATTCTGTCGGGTAAGGTTGCTCCTCCGTCCGGCTCGCAGACATTTCTTGCGACGATTCGCAAATATGCAAGGGAGGTTGCACAGGAGAAACAAGGATACTAGTCGGCTCGTTGTGTCCGAAATTTAACGTCAGCGGTGAACTCAGCCGGGTGGCACGAAATGCCGCCCGGCTTTGTTATTCATACCTGTGCGCCCGCTGCGTGGGCCGGGATCTTGGAATCCAGAAGTATGAGCTTGGGCTCACGATCGATCGCTGCGAATATCTCACCCAGCACGCGCTCATCGATGTCACTGGCCTTATCGATGACGACTGGATAGCGAACGGAGACCTCAATGGTTGAGGTGGTGAAATGGGTCCGCACCGTAGGTTTTAGTTCTGATGCCGAGACCGAAGTCAATGTCAGCTCCATCTGACGGCGTTGGGCCTCCAACTTATCCCGGTAATCCGCATAGGCCGATTCGATGGCCTTTTGCACGCGATCCCGAATCGTTCGATAGTCGCTGTCTGACGAAAACTTCAGCACGATCTCGTGCCAGATGAAATTCGTTCCTGGAATCTGCTTGAAGAGGCCGGCCGTCGACTGAAATACAACTGAATTGGAAAAGGCAACCACCCGGCCGGTAGGTTCGGCGTCCGCAACATCGCCCGTCATCTCCATAAGGTGAAAGCGGACAAGTCCGATATCTACCACTTCGCCGGTGACGCCGCCAACTTGCACTCGGTCCCCCACCCGAATGCCGAACTTCCCAATCAAGAAGAAGTAGCCGACGATTGACACGATAACGTTCTGCAGAGCTACGGCCACGCCTGCCGTGATTAGCCCGGCAAAGGTTGCGACCGCGCCCAATTCTGTGACAAACGCAAAAATCAGAACCAGCGCAACTCCGCACCACAGAGCGATTCGACGCATGAGAAGAAATTGGTACCGGCGCCGCAGATCGTGGACATAGCGAAAAATTGCTCGTCTCCAAAGCTCTCCTATCAAGAAAACCACGCCCAGAGCAATTGCCAGCCCAACCAGTCTTGCGAGCAGCCCGCGCAGTTGCTCTTTGAACTCCGAAGCAATTTCCGCTTGCCAGCTGGCGAGATTGTTCTTGTAAAGATCGAGCAGGATGCCTTGCTTGCTCAGCGATGCGAGTAATGTGGAGACCTGCTTGAATTCAGCGGTGAGGGCATCGAGCTGCTTCTTTTCCTGCTCCAGGGCCTTTTGGTCGCTGGTATCGGCTTGTTTGGCGAGTTGGTCGCCGGTCTGCAACAGTTGCTTCAGCTGGCCGACGAGTGGCGCGCGCAATTTGGCTGCACCGTCCTGAAGCTGCTGTGTGGCCCCGATTTCGTTGGACAGAAAGTTGCGCTTGCTCGAAAGCCGGAAGAGCTCTGCGGTTATAGACCAGATCCCGGTTGGCGAAGGCTTGGTCAGGGCTTGATCGGCTTTTGCGGTCTGCTGCTGATCAGACGCGCTCGTACTTTCGCTGATGTTTGCCCCGCTGACGGCGGCTGGCACCGCGGCGGCAAGCTCATCGATTTGCGCGCGAAGCCCACCTTTACCGCCACCACTGGAAGCGCCGCTGGCAAAATCCAACATGCCGTGCAGGGCTTGTTGGCGCGCCTGAAACAAACCAAGCTCACTTTCGAGTTCCGCAATCTGCGTTTGCATTTGGCGGCGCTTGGAAGCGGGCGCAGTCTCTGCCTTCTGCTTAAGAGCCTCGAGTTCTGCCTGAGTCTGCTGAACAAGCTGGTCGGCGCCGGCGGCGGCCCGGTTCAGACTTTCGTAGTTGGACGAGCTTGGGTTCGCTTCCGGCGAAGATTGCTGTTTCGCCTGCGCCCGCCGTTGGGCTTCCTGGCGAGCGAAGTCGAAGGCCAACTTTACGACTTGGCCAGCCAGGCGCCGATTGTCGGCGAGAAATCCGAGATCGGCAGGCTCCGACACAATATGCTGTTCTTGTTGAGTCTGGCGATACCATTGAATATTTTGGCCCAGAAATTGAATGATCTGGGACGAGGTCGTGCCTTGTGCCTGGGAATTCTGCGCGGTTGCAGTGTCGGTTCGAACCGCGAGAAGAAGAGCAAATGTAGCAGCCGCGACAGCAATTTCTAACGAGCGCTTAAGGCCGTGAACCATACTGCAGGATTGTATAAGAGGCTCAACGCGAGCGGCGATAGCAGCGACAAGGAAGGCAGCGCTGAGGCTCCAGAATGTCGCGGTCTCGTTCCCGATCGAGTGTGATTGTGATCTCAGCAGAGGCGATCTGGTCCCTCCACTTTGATCCGTTGAACGATCCTGACGACTAGTAGAGTTTGAAGCTGACTTCGACGCTGATCTGCACAGCAACGGGGCGTCCGTCCTTGGTGGCCGGCTCGAAGCGCCACAGGGCCCTTCCCGTCTATACCGCGGTTTCCGCAAAAGAGTGAATCGGAGATCCGAGCAGGATTCCGGCATTTGTATCCAACGGAACAACGGGGGGCCGCTCCGCGAGGCTGGTCTTGGATGGCATTTCAGCCTTTCGCGAAGCTTCGACTCGGATTGTCCTTTGTAACTGTCTTGCGAAGTGGCGGCGTGAACCCAGGCATTCGCGGATTCTTTGTTTGGCTTTGTGCAATTGTGATTTCGAATTGCCAACTGAACAATGCAGCAGCTTCGCGATCTCGCGATGCCCGTACCCGCCGATTTCATGTAGTTCGAAGATGGTTCGGTAGCCCGAAGGCAGTGCCTCCAATGCTCGTGTGAGTGCAATTCGATCTAAGGAATGTTTGAGGCGTTCGTCGTGCCGGCCAAATTCCCGACGGCTGGCTTCGGAATCGCCCTGCTCGACGCAGACACGACTCGCCGGTCGCCTGCGGAAATGCATCAGGGCAGTATTCACTGCCACACGATGCAGCCAGGTGGACAGCGCGGATTCACCGCGAAACGTTGCCAGCTTGCGAAACGCCTGAATGAAAGCTTCCTGGGTGAGATCGTCAGCGTCCGCCGCGTTATTTGTCATGCGAAGGCACACGGCATACACCCGGCCCTTGTGTGCCTGAAAGAGAGCAGCAAACGCGTCCGCGTCGCCACCTAGCGCTCTGCGGACAAGAATCGCATCGGAAAAGTGTGATGCCGCACTATTCGCAGGGATCGTCGAGCTTACCGCCTTCACCGGATGGTTCCCCCTTTGTGTTGTGAAAGTACGTCGGGAGCCGCGGTGCGCGATATCCGGATGGCGCGGTATTCCGATCGATGCTTTTCCTGTAACCACCTCAGCCCGCAAGCGTTCGAAAAAAACTACAAGCGCAGAATTGAAAACCTACGGCGTTCTCCCGATGGTCGCGAAAACGATTCGGACTACTATCGGGGAGGTGAACCGCTTGAAGAACCTCTAACGACCTATCCGACAACTCCATTCCACCGGGCGTGGGCCAATAGGCAAAGGCAGATTGGCCCGCGCTTCCCGCCTCCAAATCCGGCTCCCACTGCGGCGTTTGCCGAAAGTCTTAGAACCTTTGAGTAGGGAAAATCCTTTCAGTCCCTTGAGAACTCTCTTACTCCCCGCCGAGAATCGCCGGACCACAACAGAGCCTCCGTCTTACGCTTCGTTCTCAATCATGCGTCGGGAAGGTCTGTGTCCATGAAGGGGTTTGCAGTCTGGTTGCTGTTGGCGACCGTGACGCCAGCTTTCGCGGAGTGTCGGTGAGTGCGCCCGCCAATAACAGTGTGGTAGCTACCACGGTGCAGTTCGTCGCCACGGCGAATTCAAGCTGTGCCAAAGGAATTTCGGCCATGGGCATCTACACGGCGCCCAATGTGCTTGCGTACACGGTGAACGGAGCTTCCCTCAATACGGAACTCACATTGAATCCCGGAACGTATCAGACCGTGGTTCAGGAGTGGGACAATTGTGGCGGGGTCAGTAATACGGGCGTGACTATTATTGTCAAAGGGAGTGCGCTCGAAGTGCAGGTCACGTCCCCTGCCAACAACTCCTCGGTCGGGCCACAAGTCCGGTACACCGCAACAGCGAGTAGCAGCTGCGCCAATGGAGTCGCAGCGATGGGAATCTACACGTCGCCCGGCGTCCTCGCGTACGTGGTCCAATTCGAAGCCAGTACGTGATCGGCTACAAGTCGTCGAACACAGCTGCAGGTCATAGTTATCACGGAATCGACGTCGAGGCCTACGACCCCAGCCATCGCCGGCTTCAAGTGCGCACCCGCACCGGATATTACAGCGACTCGCTGGGAGGATCGTCGTAGTTCCGGAGATCCTCAAGACCTCCAGGTAAGAATCAGGCCAACGCAGACCGCTCCCATCGCGCCTGCTGCCAGCCAGCCGACCACTCTCAAATATCTTGGCAGCACGAACGAACCCATGACCTTTCGGCTGGTCGCCATCAGCATGATCAGGACCATGAGTGGGACTGCCGCCAATCCGTTGAGCACGGCGGCCAGGAAAAGCGCTTTGATGGGATCGATGGATGTAAAGATCAGGGACAGACCTAGAGCCGTGCAGGCGGCAATGGCCGCATAAAACTTCTTTGCGTCTGCCGGCTTGTGTTCCAGGCTGGCTTCCCAGCGCAGTGCCTCGCTTAATCCGTATGCGGCCGAACCCGCGAGGACCGGAACCGCCAGCAAGCCAGTGCCGATGATTCCCAGCGCGAAAAGAAACGCCGCGCCCCGCCCGGCAAGCGGTTCCAGTGCCTTCGCTGCCTGAGCTGCTGTACTCACATGCGTCAACCCGGATGCGTGTAACGTGGCGGCGGTCGTGAGAATGATGAAAAAAGCAATCAGATTGGAAAGAGCCATCCCCAGGTAAGTATCCGCGCGGATTCTGCGGAATTCCGTGAATGCTTGATACGGTGCGCGACGCAAGGCTTTCTCTCCACGGTTTGTCTTGACCTCTTCAACTTCCTGCGAAGCCTGCCAGAAGAATAGGTACGGGCTGATGGTCGTTCCAAGAACAGCGATCAGTGCTACCAGGTAGGTCTTGCTCAACGACAACCTGGGAATAAAGGTGTCGCGCAGCGCCTGCGCCCAGGAGATGTGTGTGGAGAAGGCGGCCGCGACATAAGCAAATAAGCACAGCGTCAGCCACTTCAGATACTTGACGTACTTTTGATAGGGCAAGACGAACTGCGCCAGAACCGAAACAACGCCGAAGAAAATCGAGTAAGCTGCGGCGTTGCCCGGCAGAAGCAAGTTTGCCGCAGCCCCCATGGCCTGCAGGTCGGCTCCGAGGTTGAATACGTTTGCGGCCACCACTACGGCAACAACCCCGTATAACAATCGTGGATAGCGACGCTTGACATTGCCGGCGATCCCATGACCCGTGACTCGTCCGATGCGGGCGCAGATCTCCTGAAACGCTGCCATTAGAGGGTAGGAAACCAGCATCGTCCACAACATCCCGTATCCGAACTGAGCGCCTATCTGGGAGTAGGTTCCAATCCCGCTCGGGTCGTCGTCGGACGCACCCGTGATGATGCCTGGTCCAAGCCTGGCGAGGAAGGATTTGCTTTCTTGCTCGGATGTGACGTCGTTTAAGGAAGGAATGAGAGGACTCTCTACGGTTCAAGTCGACGAACGAGCAGCGTCCCCCTATCGAAACGTCTGCCAAGGACGTGTAAAACGGCAACGCTGTCGATCACGTCTGATGCGAAACGGCGAGGGGAAGACGGAAATTCTCCTCGCCGCCACGGCGCGATAATAAAAAAACAATCTTCAATCCGACCTGAGTCTTAACTGGCCCGCATCATCGGCTTGTCTGATTTTTGAAAGTCGGCCGCCGCCTCGCTGGCCGACGAAACGTCCTGCGCGCCGGTTCGCTCGAGAATTTCTTTCGCCTTGCTGACCCAATCGGAGTTATCGCAGTGTACGGACAGCAGAATCCCGCCGTCCTTGACGCGTCCTTCGAATCGTTTTGCCTCGTACTCCGGTATTCCCATGCCAATTAAGGCGCCGGCAATTCCGCCGACTGCTCCACCGACGCCGACGCCCGCCAGAGCGGCCATTACCGGACCGGCAGCGATGAACGGACCGACTCCGGGGATCGCTAAGGCGCCGATCCCAGCGAGCCAGCCCAGCGCTCCACCCACCACCGCGCCGGTGCCCGCACCGGCGGTCACACCTTCGGGTGCCTTCGTTCCTTTTTCGTGAGCGAAGTCCTTTGTCCCAACATTCTCCGGGAATAAGACCGAAATGTCAGTGTTTCTGAACCCGGCCGTGCGCAAGGCGTCCACTCCGGACTCGACGGTTGTGTATGCCGGAAAAATTCCAAAAACCGCTGTATTCTTTCCTGCCATTGGATCTCCTTCGTGATTGCGTCTTTGTCTGCCGCTGCAACGTGTCGTGGTCCGGCCAACTGGCAGCTCTTTCCGAGCAAGCTAAACTGTTCGATGGGAGCACGCTATCGGCCCTTCGCTGTACGAATTCATCCCGTGGCACTGAACTTCCGATGTCCATGACTGGTATGTAGATTGGTGGGTCACAAGCGGAATCAATCATTCAAAATACCTACAGACAACACTGTAGAGCGACCGCAATCGTGTTCGTGATAGACCTTTAGCAGCGGTTCCTCTCCCTTTTTTACGATTGCCGTTGGGCCCTTTTCTTACCTCCGGAAAGCGCTCTGGTAGGTGGTGTTACAAACATGCCCGGAGTCATAGGTCTAATAATTTCCACAGTTCAGTTTAGGCGAGAGACATGAAAAGAAACTCGAGCACGCTGACTGCGCCGCCTTCTTCTGCCGGCGCATCCAATTCGGTTCCGAACAATGGCAGCTCTACGTCAACGGAACCACCAAGCCTTGCGGTCATCCTTGCAGGGCTTCAAACCATGCGCGATGGAGATTTCTCCGTCCGTTTACCGGGTGCCTGGACTGGCTTGGAAGGCAAGATCGCCGATACATTCAATGAAATTGTGTCAGCCAACGAGCAGATGGCGCAGGAACTGAAGCGCGTCGGAAAAGCAGTTGGCAAGGAAGGCCGAACGCGGGAACGTACCCGCTTTCATGAAGCGCGCGGTGCTTGGGGACAGATCGAGGTATCCGTCAACACGCTCGTCGAAGATCTCTTGCGCCCGACCTCTGAAATGACCCGCGCCATCGCCGCGGTGGCCCAGGGGAATCTGACCCAAACCGTGCGCCTCGACGTGGATGGACGTCCGCTGGAAGGCGAATTCCTGCGTTCCGCCAACATCGTGAACACCATGATTCAGCAGTTGGGCGTGTTCACCGCCGAAGTCACGCGAGTCGCCCGTGAAGTCGGTACCGACGGAAAGTTAGGTGGCCAGGCGCAGGTGCCTGGAGTGGCCGGTACCTGGAAAGATCTAACCGACTCGGTCAACCTCATGGCCAATAACCTGACCGGTCAGGTGCGTAATATCGCCGAAGTCGCTACCGCCGTTGCAAGCGGCGATCTCTCCCGCAAAATCACCGTCGACGTGCGCGGCGAAATTCTGCAGCTCAAAGAAGCCATCAACACGATGGTCGATCAATTGCGCTCGTTTGCGTCGGAAGTTACACGTGTCGCTCGCGAGGTGGGAACTGACGGCAAACTCGGCGGTCAGGCGGTCGTGCCCGGTGTCGCTGGCACGTGGAAAGACTTGACCGATTCTGTGAACGCCATGGCCGGCAACCTTACAGCGCAGGTCCGGAACATCGCGGAAGTGACTACTGCCGTGGCCCGCGGCGACTTATCGCGCAAAATCACAGTCGACGTAAAGGGCGAAATTCTCGAGCTCAAGAACACCATCAATACGATGGTGGACCAGTTGAACGCGTTCGCAGGTGAAGTCACCCGCGTGGCCCGTGAAGTCGGCACGGAGGGCAAACTCGGTGGTCAGGCGCAGGTGCCCGGCGTGGCCGGCACCTGGAAGGATCTGACGGATAACGTCAATCTGATGGCCAGCAACTTAACCGGTCAGGTGCGCAACATCGCCGATGTTGCCACCGCCATCGCAAGCGGTGATCTTTCCAAGAAAATTACCGTCGACGTGCGCGGCGAGATTCTGCAACTGAAAGAAACCCTCAACACGATGGTCGATCAGCTCAACCGCTTCGCTGGAGAGGTGACGCGCGTGGCGCGCGAAGTGGGCACCGAGGGCAGATTGGGCGGCCAAGCCAACGTTCCGGGTGTGGCCGGTACCTGGAAAGACCTCACCGACTCCGTAAACTCCATGGCGGGCAACCTAACGGGTCAGGTCCGTAACATCGCGGAAGTCACCACGGCCGTTGCCCGCGGCGACTTGTCCCGCAAAATCACGGTCGACGTAAAAGGCGAAATTCTCGAGCTCAAGAACACCATCAACACAATGGTCGACCAGTTGAATGGTTTCGCCGGGGAAGTGACGCGCGTGGCGCGCGAAGTCGGCACCGAAGGAAAACTTGGCGGTCAGGCGCAAGTGCCCGGCGTAGCCGGCACCTGGAAAGACCTCACCGATAACGTAAACCTGATGGCCAGCAACCTGACGGGTCAGGTGCGCAACATCGCGGAAGTTGCCACGGCGGTTGCCCGTGGCGACCTGTCGCGCAAGATCACGGTCGACGTGAAGGGCGAAATTCTCGAGCTCAAGGACACCATCAATACGATGGTGGATCAACTGCGGTCGTTTGCCTCGGAAGTCACTCGTGTCGCCCGCGAAGTCGGAACCGACGGCCGGCTCGGTGGTCAGGCCCAGGTTCCCGGTGTCGCTGGCACGTGGAAAGACCTCACCGATTCGGTCAACTCGATGGCCAGCAATCTCACGGCTCAGGTGCGCAACATCGCCGAAGTCACCACGGCCGTGGCTCGCGGCGACCTGTCGCGCAAGATCACGGTCGACGTCAAGGGCGAAATTCTCGAGCTGAAAAACACCATTAATACGATGGTGGATCAGCTCAACGCCTTCGCCGGCGAAGTCACGCGCGTTGCCCGCGAAGTCGGAACAGAAGGGAAGCTCGGCGGCCAGGCCCAGGTTCCCGGCGTTGGAGGTACGTGGAAGGATCTCACCGATTCCGTCAACTCCATGGCCGGCAACCTCACTGGACAGGTGCGTAACATTGCCGAAGTCACCACCGCCGTGGCCCGCGGCGACCTGTCACGCAAGATCACGGTCGACGTGAAGGGCGAAATTCTCGAGCTGAAAAACACCATTAATACGATGGTGGATCAGCTCAACGCCTTCGCCGGGGAAGTCACCCGCGTCGCCCGCGAAGTCGGAACGGAAGGAAAGCTCGGCGGCCAGGCCGAGGTTCCGGGCGTCGCTGGCACCTGGAAGGACCTCACCGACAACGTTAATTTCATGGCTAGTAACCTGACCGGCCAGGTACGCAACATCGCCGAAGTGGCAACCGCTATCGCCACCGGCGACCTTTCCAAGAAAATCACGGTCGACGTTCGTGGAGAAATCCTGCAGCTCAAGGAAACCCTCAACACGATGGTCGAGCAGCTGCGCTCCTTCGCAGCTGAAGTTACCCGCGTTGCCCGCGAAGTGGGCACGGAAGGCAGGCTTGGCGGTCAAGCCAACGTCCCCGGCGTCGCCGGCACGTGGAAGGACCTTACCGATTCCGTCAACGCCATGGCGCGAAACCTCACGGCCCAGGTCCGCAACATCGCTGAGGTGACCACGGCGGTGGCGCGCGGCGATTTGTCGCGCAAGATCACCGTCGACGTGAAAGGAGAGATTCTCGAACTGAAGAACACCATCAACACGATGGTGGATCAGTTGAATGCCTTTGCGGCCGAGGTGACCCGCGTCGCCCGCGAAGTCGGCACGGAAGGCAAACTCGGCGGCCAGGCGCAAGTTCCCGGAGTCGCCGGTACCTGGAAGGATCTCACCGACAACGTCAACGTCATGGCGGCCAACTTGACCGAGCAAGTGCGCGGTATCGTCAAAGTCGTGACCGCGGTCGCGAACGGCGAACTCACACAGAAGCTAAGGGTCAACGCGAAGGGCGAAGTGGCTGCGCTCGCCGAAACCATCAACAACATGACCGGCACGCTCGCCACCTTCGCCGATCAGGTGACCACGGTGGCCCGCGAAGTCGGCGTTGAGGGCCGTCTTGGAGGTCAGGCGAACGTGCCCGGCGCCGCCGGCACCTGGAAGGATCTCACCGGCAACGTCAACCTGCTGGCCGATAACCTTACGAACCAGGTGCGTGCCATCGCTGAAGTCGCCACCGCTGTAACCAAGGGCGACCTGACGCGATCCATTCAAGTAGAGGCGCGCGGCGAAGTTGCTGAGCTGAAAGACAACATCAACACAATGATCGACAACCTGCGCCTCACCACCGACCGTAACACCGAGCAGGACTGGCTTAAAACCAACCTGGCTCGCTTCACCAGTATGTTGCAGGGCCAGCGCGATCTGGGCACCGTGGGACGCAAACTTCTCTCCGAACTGGTGCCGCTAGTCAATGCCCAGCAGGGAATGATCTTCCAGATGGAAGGCGAGGACAACATGTCATTGCTTGCGGCTTTCGCAGGCGATGGCGAGGGTGGCCATCTGCGGCGCCTGAAAACTGGAGAGGGCCTGGTTGGCCAATGTGCCGCGGAGAAACGGCGTATCGTGATCTCTGACTTGCCGCCGCAGACCGTTCCCATCCGGTCCAGCCTTTTCGAGGCGATCCCACGCAATGTGGTGGTGCTCCCGGTTCTTTTCGAAAATCACGTAAAGGCAGTGATTGAGCTTGCCTCACTGAGCTTTTTTACGGCCTCTCACCTCGCGTTTCTCGAGCAACTGACTTCGAGCATCGGCATCGTGCTGAACAGTATTGAAGCCACGATGCAGACCGAAGGCCTTTTGAAACAGTCGCAACAGCTTGCAACCGAGCTGCAAACCCAGCAAAAGGAACTCCAGCAGACCAACGAGCAGTTGGCCTTGAAGGCACAGCAACTGGCCGAACAAAACGTAGAAGTGGAACGGAAGAATCGGGAAATCGAACAGGCCCGGCGAGCGCTGGAAGAAAAGGCCAAAGAACTCGCGCTCACTTCCAAATACAAATCTGAGTTCCTGGCGAATATGTCGCACGAGCTGCGGACCCCGTTGAACAGTATTCTGGTCCTCGGTCAACAACTCACTGACAACCCGGACGGAAACCTCACGCCCAAGCAAGTGGAGTTTGCTCGCACCATTCACGGGGCGGGCACCGACTTGTTGAACCTGATCAGCGACATTCTGGATCTTTCCAAGATCGAGTCGGGCACTGTGTCGGTTGAAGCCGACGAGGTGTTCTTTGCCAGCTTGCTCGACACGGTGGCTCGCCCGTTCCGTCACGAAGCCGAGAACCGCCATCTCGCCTTCGAGATCAACAGCGATCCGCAACTCGGCAGAAGCCTGGTGACCGACTCGAAGCGCCTGCAGCAGGTGTTGAAGAACCTCCTGTCCAATGCTTTCAAGTTCACGGAACAGGGCAGCGTCCGGCTTTCCGTTTCGCTTGCGAACTCTGGGTGGAGTGAAGATCATCCGGTGCTAGCGAAGGCGGGATCGGTGGTTGCCTTCGAAGTTGCCGATACCGGAATCGGAATTCCTTCTGAAAAACAACGCATCATCTTCGAGGCCTTCCAGCAGGCAGATGCCGGCACCAGCCGCAAATACGGCGGGACTGGATTAGGCCTGGCGATCAGCCGTGAACTCGCCAGCCTGCTGGGAGGCGAAATCCAGCTGAAGAGCACTCCGGACAAAGGCAGTACCTTCATTCTCTACTTGCCGCAGACCTATGCTGGGCCTCTGTCCGGGCCGGTGGCGAAAGCTTCCAGTCCCGGCGTGTCCTCGCTGCAGTTGTCGGCGGTGAATGTGACAGAACAGCCGCTCGAACTGGTCCCCGATGACCGCGCTGAAGTTCAACCAGACGATACGGTGTTGCTGATTGTCGAAGACGACCCGCATTATGCGCGCGTTCTGTGCGACCTCGCGCACGACAGAGGATTTAAGGTCCTGGTCGCAAGCCATGGCATGGAAGCGCTCGCGCTCGCGCGCGAGTACCACCCAGTCGCAGTGTCGCTAGATGTCTTCCTGCCCGACATGCTCGGATGGACCGTGCTCAATCATCTCAAGCAAGACCCGACCACCCGCCACATCCCGGTGCAGATGCTGACTCTCGATGAAGATCGTCAGCAGGGTCTGGCGCGCGGCGCCTTTTCCTTCGTTACTAAACCCACCTCCCCCGAAATGCTGTCCGCCGCCTTGGGCAAGATCAAGGACTATTCCAGTCCACGGCGGAAGCGATTGCTTATCGTGGAAGACAATGAAGCCGAACAGATGACAATCCAGGCGCTGCTTGGCTACGACGATGTCGAAATCTCCGTGGCTTCAACCGGAGCCGGTGCCCTGGAAGCTCTAACAGCTGAAGAATACGATTGCATGGTGCTGGATCTGCGTCTGCCCGATATGTCGGGCTTCGAGATTCTCGAATGCATCCGCGACACACCCTCTCTCAGTGAACTGCCGGTTGTTGTCTTTACCGGCAAAGAGCTGTCGCCCGACGAAGATGCACGGTTACACACTCTGGCTCGCAGCGTGGTCGTAAAGGGTGTAGAGTCTCCGGAGCGTTTGCTGGACGAGACCGCCTTGTTCCTGCATCGCGTGATCGCCAACCTGCCGCCCGAGAAGCAGAAGATGCTCGACCGCTTGCATCGTTCCGACGAGGCGTTGGTCGGGAGGAAGGTCCTGGTCGTCGATGACGATGTGCGAAACATTTTCGCTCTCAGCAGCGTTCTCGAGCGAAGAGGCATGACGGTGCTGACTGCGGGTACGGGCCGAGAAGCGATCGCAACCCTGGAGTCCACTCCAGACATCGCCATTGTGCTGATGGACATCATGATGCCGGAAATGGACGGCTACGAAACCATGCAGGTGATTCGCGAGAATTCCCTTTTCCGCAGATTACCCATCGTTGCCTTGACCGCAAAAGCGATGAAGGGGGATCGCGAGAAGTGTCTTGAAGCGGGGGCTTCCGAATATCTGGCTAAGCCGGTCAATACCGACCAGTTGCTCTCCGCTCTGCGTATGTGGCTGCACAGATAGCGGTGAATGAGATGACATTGCTCGAGGGAGGCTCAATGGGCGCGAAAGAACGGGTGAACATTCTGATGGTGGATGATCAGCCCGCCAAGCTGCTGAGCTACGAGGCCATCCTTGGTGAACTCGATGAGAATCTGATCAAGGCCACTTCCGGCCGCGAGGCGCTGGAATATCTTCTGAAGGCCGACGTCGCCGTGGTGCTCATGGATGTGAGCATGCCCGAAATGGACGGCTTTGAGCTGGCCAGCATGATTCGCGACCATCCGCGTTTTCATCGCACCGCGATCATCTTCATCTCGGCAGTGCACCTCACCGACTTGGACCGCCTCAAGGGATACGAACGTGGCGCCGTAGACTATCTCTCGGTGCCGGTCGTTCCCGAACTGCTCCGCGCCAAAGTCAGCGTGTTCGCCGAATTGCACCGAAAAGCCCAGCAACTTCGGCAACTGAACCGCGAACTCGAGCAACGTGTGGCGGACCGCACGCAGGAACTGGAGAATAAGGCCGAAGCATTGGCACTGTTGAACGCTCAGCTGAAGGGGAAGAACGAACAACTCGACGCAATTTTGCAGACTGCGCCCGACATCATCTTCAGTAGTAAGGGCGACGGGTCGCGAGATTACATCAGCGAGCGTTTTTCTGAATATACCGGCACTTTAGCCGATTCAGCCGCAGGTTTCGGCTGGATGGACTATGTTCATCCGGAAGATCGCGAACCGCTCAAGAGCCAATGGGTTCGATGTGTCGAGTCAGGCGCGCATTACGAAGCGGAATATCGAATTCGCGCTAAAAATGGGGATTACCGCTGGTTCCGTGCCCGAGCAATCCCGATTCGGAATGAGGAAGGGAACATCGCTCGCTGGTATGGAACCTGTTCCGACATTCACGACAGTAAGCTGCTCGAGCATTCCATCCGCGAAAATGCTGCGACCCTGGAGCGGCTGGTCGAAGAAAGAACCGAGGCTCTGCGCCAGTTGTCAAGTCGCCTGATGCGCATGCAGGATGAAGAGCGCCGCAGGATTGCCCGCGAACTGCATGACAGTCTGGGTCAGGAACTGGCAGCCGCGAAGATGATGGTGGATGGCATCGTCCATCAGAAATCGGTCAAATCCAAAGATCGATCAGCCGAGGATGCGAGTGGAAGTATCGATCGTGCGCTTCAGCAAGTACGCACTATGTCTCACCTGCTCCATCCTCCTTTGCTCGATGAGGTTGGTCTCGTATCCGCTCTGCGCTGGTACCTCGAGGGCATGACGAAGCGCAGTGGCATTGAAACCAACCTCGATGTCCATCCCCCGAATTTCCCTCGGCTGATGCCTCAGTTTGAAACCGCGGTTTTCCGCATTGTGCAGGAAGCTCTCACGAATGTGTTTCGCCACTCCGAAGCCACTCGGAGTTCGGTAACCTTGCGGCGTGATGCGCAGACCATTGCCGTGGAAATTCGCGATAACGGCAAGGGGCTCACCGAGGAGACTTTGAAATTCCGACCTGGAGCCGTTGGAGTTGGCATTGGAGGCATGCGACAGCGAGTTGAAGAGTTTGGTGGCGAATTGCGTCTCAGCAACGCGAATCCCGGAACCCTGGTGGAGGTCGTTATTCCTGATGAAGAGCAAGGCCAGGAGAGGGAACTCGCCGATAGCATAAGGTCTTGCGCCGATTGATTTCTCGCCTGATTTTGGGCAGTATGGGGCAATACCCAGTGACTGGCGTAAATCGCGTCTGATTTTACCGGGAGTGTGAAAAACGACTGCTGTGGAATATGGGTTCAGCGAGGGAATGGCACCTGTCAGGATCTTGATCGCGGATGACCACGAAATCTTTCGTCGCGGCCTTCGTTCACTCTTGGAGTCTCATTCCGAGTGGGAGGTCTGCGGGGAAGCCGTGGACGGCCAGCAGGCTGTCGAGCAGGTGAGGGAATTAAAGCCCGACGTTGTGGTGCTCGATATCACTATGCCTCGTCTCAACGGATTGGAAGCCGCCAAGCTGATCCGGCATGAAGCCCCTGATTCCAAGATGGTGATTTTGAGTCAGCATGAACCTCGACTCATGAGACAGGCCGCACTCAGTGCGGGCGCTAGCGCCTACGTCACAAAGTCAGAGGTCTCCCGCGAACTCTTAACCGCCATTGAGGGACTGATTGCCTGATTCATTCTTGCTGAAAAGAAGGTTTTCGGTTCCAACTCGGGCAAAGCGCACAGGTTGCTGCGCCGCTTCGCCCGAGCCTGGTTACGCTTTTCATGCAGCTGAACGTGTTCTCCGAAGACGTATATTTTCTTTATTTTTGCCCTTCGCTTGCGCCATTGCTTTCTCTTCTTCTGCCGCTCCCTGGATAGCGTCCCGATTAATCGTCTTCGAAAGTTCCGTCAACTTTTCGTCAGCACGCTTTTCCTCTTCGAGCGTCTCCTTCAACAGGCCGAGATCCTCGGTCCTCTCGAGAAGCTGGGCGTAGGCACAAACCGATCCATAGGCTGCGATCTCGTAGTGCTCAACTCTCTGGGCAGCAGAAATCAGACCAGCGTCTCGCACCTTGCCATCGAACTCCTCCATCGTTTCGGAGCCTTCCTTGACGATGCCTTCCATGCCGACGCACTTTTTTCCTTTTGGATTCTCCCCCAGACTGTCGAACACCTGGTCCAGCCGGGTAACGTGGTTCTTTGTCTCTTCCAGGTGATTCGTGAAAGCCTCGCTCAATTCTTCAGTCTCCGCCCCTTTCGCCATTTTGGGGAGAGCCTTTACCAGCTGTTGTTCGGAGCTATAAAGATCTCGAAGCTCACTGATGTATAGAGTTTTCAGGGTTTCGCTCGCCATTATGCCTCCAGTGTATCGGGTAGATTGTTTTTGATCGGGTGTCCGGAAACAGATCGGACACTCTGTTCGACCACTCCCTTACGATCGAAGCATGTCGGCATCGCGTAAATCCAGTGTGGAGGGTAGAGCACGACTCGACGTTCCTGACGTTAGAGAAACGGGCTTCGTTAGCCGTTTCTAATCCAGCACGACGACATCTATGTCGCCGCTTCGTTTCACTATCTCTACATGAACCTTTGGAGGGCGACGTTCCAGGTGCAAGTCAACTAAGGCATTCCCGAGTTGCAACCCTTGGAGTACAGCTGACGAGACCGAGTCTGGAAGTACGGGGCGATCCAACACAACCCGGCGCTCATGGGCGTCGAGCGACATTCCCAACGCCGCCGCAAATAGCATGAATGCGGCTCCGGCCGACCATGCCTGCGGTGAGCACGCCACTGGATAAAGCGTTGGCCCTTCCCCCGCGCGACGATGTAGACCGCACATAAGTTCTGGGAGTCGGCTCATTTCAAAAAACGAACTCGCTTCAAAGAGTGCATCCAGCAAGCGTGCTGCCGCAAACGTCATCCCGTAGTTCGCCAGGCCAGTCGCCAGTAGTGCATTGTCGTGTGGCCAGACGGAGCCGTTATGGTAGGAAATCGGATTGTAGTTGTGCTCGAGGGAACTGACCGTCCGCACGCCCCAGCCCGAGAAAGAGTCCTCTCCTAAAAGCGTGTCCGCGATACGGCGCGCTTTGTCTTCATCTGCGATGCGGGTGAAAAGACAGTGCCCTGCATTCGAAGTTCGCACCCGACAAGGCTTTTTGTAGCGATCCAAAGCCAACGCGTAGGTGGACAGTTCTTCGCACCAAAAGGCCTTATCAAATTTCTGCTGTAGATCCCTCGCTTGCCGCTGCAATACCTCCGTTCTCGAGCGATCGCCCAGCGCAAGAGCGATGGACGCGGCGTGCATCTTCGCGGCATAAACGTAGCCCTGCACTTCGCATAAGGCGATGGGCGGTTCCGCCAGCTTCCCATCTGCATGAAACACCGAGTTGCTGGAATCTTTCCAGCCCTGGTGAACTAGCCCTTTCTCCGATTGCCTTTGATATTCCACGAAGCCGTCGCCGTCCTGGTCCCCGTAACGATCAATCCAGGCAATTGCCTTTTCAATGTTGGGCCACAGGGAACGAACGAACTCGACATCCCCGCTGCGTTTGAAGTACGCACCTGCCAAGATGATGAACAGGGGTGTCGCGTCGACGCTGCCGTAGTAACAGCCGAATGGCACCTCTCCCAAAGCCGCCATTTCTCCACGTCGCGTTTCATGAACAATCTTCCCCGGGTCGGCTTCGGCCGCAGGATTAGATTCCTGGGCCTGCGTGGCAGCGAGATATTCCAGGACTCCACGTGCGATGTCTGGCTTCAACCACAAGCACTCAAGCGCGGTGATAATGCCATCACGGCCGAAGACCGTGCTGAACCATGGAACACCGGCATAGGGAAAGTTGGTCTCGGCATTGCCCACCGTCATCATGTGAACATCGGCAAGAGAGCGATTCAGCCACTCGTCAAATCGATGGTTGGATGTTCGGATGGTGCAAAGCCCATTCAGCGCGCTACTAGTTTCGTCGGCGATTGCGGCTAATGCATGATCGAAAGTCTGCACTTCTGCATGCTGCGACTGCTCGCAGCGCACCGTAAACTGGAATTTCGCCGTGTCCCTCGGATTTAGCTCCGCCTCCATGATGAGATGGGAGCCCGAAATCTCCGAAGGGCTTGGGTGGCAGCAAATGTGCGTGCAACGGTTCACCCCGTCAAGGCCGCGATAGTGCAGTGTCACCTGATCTTTTTCCAGTACATCTGGCAGGCGTTCACCGCGTCGGGCGCGATGCACGCCGCGGACTTCGAAAATATCAGCGAAATCCGCGGCGAACTCAATCCGCAAAGGCAAGTTCACCGGGGACGTTCCGTAGTTTGTAACTCGAAACTGCTCGTAACAGACTCCATCCCAAAGCAGGCGAGATCGAACGACGTGAACCGTGCCTCGCCCCAGCACGACCTTATCCCCCACCAGGAGATCCACGTTGGTAAGGTCCGCTGAGAACAGTGCGTTGTCCGAGCGTACTCCGGAACTGAGAAATAGAGGGGGTGTTTCGCCCAAGGCGAGTGTCAACCGCGACAGGTAGCGCGTTCCCCGGTAATAAATCCCGTGCTCGCCTAAACCAGACGAACGGATGTTGCCATAACGATCAAACACGGCAAACATCGGCCCGTATTTCAAAACGCGAATCTGTTCTTCGACGCGCGGCCATCCCGTCGCAACATAGAACTCGCGCTTGACGCTGATATCAGCCAATGGAAACTCCGTTCGATGCCGGGACGGTTTCGCCTTCTCCCCGAACCAGGGATTCGTACATCCGCACATAGTTCGAACTCATCAGCTTCGCGGTAAATCGTTCCTCAAAGCGTCGCCGGCACGCCCGGCGATCGATCAAGTCAATCTGTTTAACCGCTTCCACTGCGCCATCCACATCCTCAACGATGAATCCGGTGAGGCCATGCTCTACTACCTCGGGAACGGAACCCCGCGGATACGCGATCACCGGTGTTCCGCACGCCATGGCCTCAATCATCACAATGCCAAACGGTTCGGGCCAGGTGATCGGAAAAAGCAAGGCTGCCGCTCCGCCCAGCAACTCATTCTTTTCCGGAAAACCAATTTCTCCCAGAAATTCGATGCTACCGCTGTTGAGAAGCGGTTTGAGGCGAGTCTCGAAATATTGTCGATCAGCGTTGTCGATTTTCGCCCCGACCTTGAGAGGCATTCCGGTCCGGTGAGCGATCTCAATGGCATGGTCCAGGCCTTTCTCAGGCGACGTACGACCTAGGAATACCAGGTATCTTCCCGATTTTCCGCTGAAGTCGTAGTGTCCTTCCGGCAATCCGTGATACACCGTCCCTTGCCAGTTCAGCCATGGAAGCGGTTGTCGTTGTGCACTGGAAATGGACGACACCGGCATTTCTGGAAAAGACTTGTACAACGGAACCAGATCTGGAATGTCCAGGCGCCCATGCAGCGTCGTGAGCGTCGTCCATCCCAGCAATCGCGTGAGAGGGAAATGCAAGTAGTCGATGTGAAAGTGAATAAGGTCAAATCGCTCTCGTTGCGCCATTACTTCCTGCAGCATTACGACGTGGTGCGCCAGCTGATCGATACATCCTCGGTCGAGCCGCAAGGCTTGCGAACACACCGGCACGAGCTGGGCTTGGGTCAGCGAGTCTCCGCTGGCAAACAGAGTGACGTCGTGTCCCTGCTTGACCAGTTCCTCGGTTAGATACGATACGATACGTTCAGTTCCACCATAGAGTTTCGGGGGCACGCTTTCATACAATGGCGCTACCTGCGCTATTCGCATAGGGAAAGATTCCTGAAAAATACGATAGGGATTTCGAGCAGCACTCGATGGCCCTATCTGTTTCCACCATATCGCGCGCCCGATGTTTTATCGCATCCAGTCGTTGCTGTACGCGACAGCCCGGAGGCACCTACTTCTCTCTTCACGCTTGTAGCTGATAGGTTCGGCTTGTGTGTAGGACTGCCCCTCGCGTCCACATCAGGAAACAAACCCGTATCCCAAGACGCTCCGACGAAAGGCCATCTTGCCCTCGACGCGCAGGTTCGTATCAGGGCACGTCCTCAGGCGTGCCATAAGAGCAGAAAAGATCGAGGCAGTTTGAGCTAGATGTTTTGCGCGGAAGGAATACGCCGTGTGCCGTATGGCGATCTCTTCATCTCGCGGTTATAAGCAGAGGTGCGACAGGGGGCATCTCATGAGTATTTGGACCGTGCTGTTTGTAGTCTTGCTGATTGCGTGGATCTCCGGCTTTACTGTCTTTCATGTCGCCGGAGCTTTCATACACCTTTTGCTGTTGTTCGCCGTTGTGTCCTTGATCCTGCATTTTGTGACGGGGACCCGAACGGTTTGACTGCAGAGGCTCGCGACAACTTTGGTTGCCGGGATTTCGCGCGCCTCACCTCTCAGGCGCCAACACGGAGATCGAGACTTTTCGCCAGATCCGTCATAGAAGTTATCCACTGTCGGGAAGCCTCGTCTCCTTTGTTCGCTTCGGCCCGAATGGCATCGAAGGTTCCATCGAGCCTCTGGGCGAACAGGTTCTGGACCTGCCAGAGATTAACCTTGAAGGGCAAACTGCGCGCAATGCGGACGGAAGTATCTAGTGCCTCGAGTGCTCGCACGTCCCTCGGATTCTTCCAGAAATCACGCGCGCGTATTTCCGTCTGTCGGCGCACGACAAACTCCAGCGTCGCTGTATCGAGTGGGATTCCCATTTCACTTGCTTCGCGCAATAGGGCTTCGATTCGCTCGCGAGCCATGTGTTCATCACTGAGCGCGTCGCGCAACTGACGGTTCAACGCGAATTCCCCAAGTATCCGAAAAAGTTTTGGCTGCTCCACGTGGAGATCAAGCAGGAATCGCATCAGTGGCGCCTCCTGCTCATACTGTCGCAGCATCGTAGCTTCCGATTCCTCCAGGTTCGCCTGCAGGATGATATCCAGGATCTTCTTCTGGTCGTCGCGGAAGAGAGACTTCAGGGAATACAGGTTCGGACCAAAGTCCTGATGAAGAAGACCTATCAACTCCGCAGTATCAGCGTGCGAAAACGCAACGTGAAGCTTTTCTGCGATCGTCTCGAAAGCAGGGTCGTCGTTCCCAGCCTTAATTCCTGCGCTCACATTGTGGTCGCCGAGATGCAAGACGCCGAACCCGAATGTCGCTGATTCGCTCGTGATGCGTGATGTAAACTTCGCGCGCCCAGTGACCAGCCTGAGCTTTCCGGCTTCGGCCCGCCTGTACGCACTCCGCTCTGCGGTATAGCTGTAGATCCTGGCCGAGTCCCCATACTCTTCGAACACCGAGCGAATCGCGTAATGGGCAGCCAGTCTGGGAATATCAACAATCGCTGGTTTGACGAATTTTTCATAAATGCGGGCCCCGTCGCCGTGCTCGGGAAGGTTGCTCTTCGCCTGAGCTAACCGGGAGAGGAAAGCCGGCTCCAGGCCAGGATCAGAAAATAAGTCACCCGCCAACTGCAAAGCACGTCCCGCATAGTGGATAACCTGCACTGACTCGATTCCCGAAAGCTCATCAAAGAACCACCCGCAGCTCGTATACATGAGCATCGCGTGCCGTTGTAATTCAAGCAGCTTGAGTGTCTGGACCTTTTCAGCCTCCTGCAAGGGGCGTACCGCATGCCGAGCAAGGAAGGCGTCAACGTTTTCTGGTGAACGGTCCAGAATCACCTGGATATAGTCGTTACGGGCCTCCCAAGGATCCTTCAGAAGCTCCTTGCCTTTCTGCTCAAATCGTGGAGCCAACTCGTCGCGCAGCCAATCCAGAGATTCCCGCAGTGGAAGACGCCACGCCTGGTTCCAATCCCCGTGTCCGCCGGAGTTGCATCCGCAATCCGACCGCCACCGCTCCACGCCGTGAACACAACTCCAGGAACTGTTCTCAAAGATCTCAACCTGATGCGTGGGAGGATGTTTATCGAGAAACTCCGCGTAGTTCGACAGCTTCGCTAATTGGTTGGATTGGATGTAATCCAGTGCGTAGGAGAGCGCCATCTCGCCGAAATGATGGTGATGTCCGTAACTCTCTCCATCGGTCGCGATGTGCATCAGTTGCGTCCGGTCCCGGTCCTCGGAAAACCCGCTCATCAGTCGTTCAGCAAACACACGGCCGTCATCGAGAAGTCGTTCGAACGCGACCGCCCGGGAGATCGGTCCATCGTAGAAAAACACGGCGATCTTCCTGCGCGACGGCAATCGAAGCAAATACGGCTGCGTGGGATCAACGCGCTCCTCGCTTACATCCTTCCAAGTGCGAGAGCCGATTTTTCGTACACGGCTCGCCTGCCGTGGCGCGAGAATCGTAAAACGGACGCCATAATCAGCGAGCAGGTCGAGCGTCTCCAAATCGACCGCAGTTTCCGGTAACCACATCCCCTCGGCGGAACGTTGAAACCGATGTGCAAAATCCTTCAGGCCCCAGAGCACCTGGGTTCGCTTATCCCGGCCGTTCGCCAGCGGCATGATCATGTGGTTGTATGCCTGCGCTATCGCCGATCCATGACCGCCAAATCGTTCCCGGCTCTCCTGATCTGCCTTCAGCACCGAGCGGTAAACATCCCCCGCATTCTCCTCAAGCCAGGAAAGCAGGGTTGGCCCGAAATTGAAGCTGATCTGTGAGTAGTTGTTGACGATGCTGGCGATGCGCCCCTCCGCATCCATGATTCGGGACGCGGCGTTGGGCGCGTAGCACTCCGCGGTTATACGCTCGTTCCAATCGTGATATGGATAAGCCGACTCTTGCAGCTCGACGTACTCAAGCGACGGATTCTCCCGTGGAGGTTGGTAGAAATGGCCGTGAACGCAGATGTATCGCATAAAAGTGAATCGGAAGTGCGCGCGTATTGTATCGCTTGTTTTAAGGCTCCGCGGATTGGCGAAAAATAGCGCAGACTATGACCAGCCGTGAACTCGATCCGACGTGAGGTACTTTCTGTAGTGGCGAGAGTTGGCCAACGGAGGTGCTAACGGCACAAATTGCGAGACCCTACAGTAAAGACCCTATTGTGACTGCTGCTTCGGCGATAGACCATGCTGCTTCCCGGGAAATCCGGTTGAGATCCCGTGTTTATCAGTTCAAAACATTCTAAAAGATGGATTCTCACCGAGGCGTTCTCGGGAAAGAAGCCGTGTGTCTCAACAATGCTTCGCCAAAGGCAAGGTTGCGAGGACAGTCTATGAAACCGGCACGATTGCTGATTGCTGACGATCATGAAGTGGTGCGCCACGGTATACGTGTGATGGTGCAATCAAACCCGAACTTTGAAGTCTGTGGGGAAGCTGCAGACGGGCGCCAAGCGGTAAAGATGGCTGCCGAGTTGAAGCCGCATATCGTCGTAATTGATATCGGCATGCCACAGTTGAACGGCCTTGATGCCACTCGACAGATTGTCCATGCCGATTCCAACGTGAAGGTCCTGATTCTCACCATGCACGAGTCTGAACAAATCGTGCGCGAGGTATTGGCTGCTGGCGCGCGTGGTTATTTGTTGAAGTCCGACGCAGGCAGGGATCTGCTTTCGGCCCTTGAGGCACTGGCTGGCCGTAAGACGTTCTTTACGTCGAAGGTGGCCGAGATTGTGCTGGACACTTATCTGAAGGGCGGACCACAGCAGCCGCTTGCGAAAGAAGTTCTGACTTCACGCGAGCGGGAAGTGGTCCAGTTGTTGGCTGAAGGGAAGAGCACCAAGGAAGTTGCGGTCGCCTTGGGCCTCAGCGTGAAAACTGCCGAGACCCACCGTTCCAACCTCATGCGAAAACTTGATGTTCATTCCGTCAGCCAGCTCGTTCTCTACGCGGTGCGTAACAATATCGTCCAGGTCGTGCCTCCGCCGGCGGACGTCGCTTAGCGCCTGTCCCGCGTCTTTCGAAGCTGCCGTTCACTGTCCGGCTGCATTTCGTCGGCTGGATTTGTTCGGCTGGATTTCGTTCCACAGCCAGCGATCGTGTCTACCGATTTTGCGGAATCCTCTTGCGCAGGCTCACGTCCGTAATCGGCTTTGCCGGGCGCCTGTGAATCGGCTTAATGCACTCCGCGTATTTGTCGTTTTCAAACTCTTTCCCTTGCGGCCACCAGACCGAATATCCAGCAGGACACTTCACATCAGGAAACGGCTGGAAAATACGGATCGGGGGAATCGAAACGTAGCCGTGCAACACAGCAAGCAAAATAATCGTTGACATACGCCCCTCACTCACCACGCACCAATTGCAGTCGTAAACCCCCATGCTCGGGTTAACGCCAATGCTCTGCTTAAACGGTACGGTCGAAAGATAGGCCCGAAAATAAGGCGAATTCTGTAGCGAAGATAGGACGAAGCCGTACGGTCTCTTGCGCTCTCGAACCTTTGTTTGCCACGAGATGGAGTATTGCCGAGAAGCCTGCCCGAGGACGTTGTCTGAGCTCGGTTCTGCGCCATAGATTTCCGGGTTGGAATACACGACCAACCCGAGCCCCTGTTCTGCCGCCATCGCATACCGTTCCATATGTCGAGGACAGCGCGAAACAGCGCTACTTGGCACAGGAGGTGAAGAAAATGTCGACCGTTCTATTGGTGATTCTGGTATTGCTGCTGGTTGGCGCTCTGCCCACATGGCCCTACAGCCGCAGCTGGGGGTATTACCCGAGTGGCGGTCTGGGCCTGATCGTTCTTATCCTGCTGGTGCTTGCGCTCAGCGGCCACGTCTAGGGGTGAGGCGCACGCTGTTCTGCAGCGGGGCAGCGTGCGTCCTGACTTTAGAGAGTTTGCTGTATCGAACTTTTTGCCCTTTGCTGCCCAAAAGTCCTTTCTGGGTCGATCTCGAAGCACGACACTTGACACGAAAAACAAGACTTCCGCGACGGCAAGCGGCTTGCTGGTTAACTGGCGGACGCTGTGGAGGCCGCCATGTTCAACCTGCATCTGGAAGTCATCGGCGATGTATCGGTGGTTCAGTGTGAAGGCCGCATCGTGCACAGCGATGCAGTGTTTCGACTGCGCGA
Source organism: uncultured Acidobacteriota bacterium (assembly GCA_963729415.1). Classification (GTDB taxonomy): domain Bacteria; phylum Acidobacteriota; class Terriglobia; order Terriglobales; family Acidobacteriaceae; genus Gp1-AA133. The sequence continues at coordinate 342,112 of CAVSOD010000002.1, forward strand.
CACCATACTCTCGCAACGAAATGCTCGGGTAGTTGTTGTAGATCTGTCGGAGGTTTATGTGATTGAAGGCGCAGGAGTCGGAATGCTCGCCTACGTCCAGCGCTGGGCTCACGACCACAACATCAAATTGAAGCTGTTCAATCCATCCATTGCGGTCTGGGACCGTTTGGAACATACATCAATGCCTTCGCTCGATCTGGCCAGCACGGATGAAGTGATCGCACTACTGGATCGAGCCGATCGCAATGGCGCAAGCGCTCCACCTGCGTGAAACGATTCTTCCGCTCCCGCGTTCATGAGGTCGATAGTCATCGAAACCTCATGTCGCGGGCGTTTCCGAATGCTTTCACTTGTGCGGATGATGCCTTCCGCATAGCAAGCTGCCCCAACTGAATCTCAGCCAGGTTACTGACGGCCGCCCGCTTGAGAAATTCCTGGTCTCTGGCCGCAGGAGGCGGGGTAGTGGTCCGGGAAGGCTCCGATCCAGATGCTCGCGCAGAGAACGCCCGACCCTCCTCTACGCGATCCCGTATTTCGCCTCCAGAAAATCCTGCAGCGTCTTCGGCAATGCTGGCGCGAGTTCCTGCCACGTTAGAATCTTGCAGCGTGTCCGCAGGTCAGCGTGTCGTATGCAACGAATGGTGGCATACCAGGCCTCCATCAAATCGGGACGCCGGGCATCGAGCAGCGTGCAGAAATAACATCCCCGCTCATAAGCCGCCAGCACGTTCCGGATCAACTGATAAGCCTCATACACTCCCGACGTGTGCGGCAGCCGCTTCCCGTCGAAGACCATGCTGAAGTCGCGGTAGAGTTTCAACCGGCCTCTGCTTGCCTTCTGGAAGTCGCTCTCCGTCAGCTTCGCCTCAACCAGGACGTCCCCTAGCCGCATGTCGACCTCGGTCCGGTCGGCCAGTCCGCTCGCTAAAGGCACGCGCGCCCGCACGCCGAATGCCGGCAGGCTGCCCACCGCAATACCAAGCAATGCCGACAGGGCAACACGCTTCCTGACATTCGGGTGGCAGAACACATTCATCAGCAGAGCGTCGGAGCTTGTGCACGAATCCAGTTCGTGTCGGCGAACGCCCTCCATGCGAGGCAAAATCTTGCCGGCTGTGGTGTGGACCTTCCCCAGTCTGCGCCGCCATTGCGGATTACTCTGGATCGCGCGGTAACTGGCGCAATGAAAGTTGCCATGCGATTCTTCAAACGCCTCGAAGCAGATCACGGGCTCATCCGAGTAACTCAAGCAATGCGGCAGTCCCCGATCCAGGGCGTAGCTTCTCGCCCGCTCGGCCAGCTCAGCTCGAAGCTTCCACGCGTAGTAACTCACGCTCCGCATTATAGCGAATAAAAAGCGAACATCGTACCCAAATCGCTAGTCAGTGATCGCACCTCAATGGCTGTCGAATCCCGCCACTGCCGAAACATTTATGATGAAATAGAGCCTCGTATGTTCGTTCCCGGTCTTCTTTCGCACATCTCGCACGCTCTTGATTCGACCCGGGCACACTGCAGGGCACAAGGGATTTCAGGATGATCATCAACTTCGCACGTCGGGCGCACGATCACAACTGGGACCTGGATCCGGTCACCCGGTCGCTGCTCGACACCGACTTCTACAAGCTGCTGATGCTGCAATTCATCTGGAAGCACTATCCCAAAACCCAGGTCTCCTTTTCCTTATTTAACCGCGCCTCCTCGGTGCGCCTCGCCGACATGGTGCCCATCGAAGAAATTGCAGCCCAGATGGAGCACGCCCGGCAGCTCCGCTTCCGCCGGTCGGAACTGGTGTGGCTGGCCGGCAACACGTTTTATGGGCGCCGAGGCATGTTCCACCCAGATTTCCTGACCTGGCTCGAGCACGACTTCCGGCTCTCCGATTACGAGCTCTCGGCAAAAGACGGCCAGCTGCAAATTCAATTCATCGGAACCTGGCCAGAGACCACCATGTGGGAACTGTACGCGCTCTCCATCGTCAACGAACTGAAGACGCGGGCCAGCCTGAAAAAACTCAGCGAATTTGGTCTCGACATTCTCTACGCTCGCGCCAAGGCCAAACTCTGGAACAAGATTGAGCGGTTACGAAACGTGCCCGGTCTGCACTTCGCCGATTTCGGCACGCGCCGCCGGCACAGCTTTCTGTGGCAGGAATACGTCGTGGAAGCCATGGCGGCCAGTCTTGGTGAGAGCTTCGTGGGAACCTCCAACTCCTTCCTTGCGCACAAGCACGACCTGGAGGCAATCGGCACCAACGCCCACGAGATTCCCATGGTCCTCGCGGCACTCGCCGACGACGAAGAAGAACTCAAACAATCGCAATACAAAGTGTTGGAGCTCTGGCAAGGCACCTACGAGGGCGCTCTGCTGATCATGTTGCCCGACACTTACGGCACCACCCAGTTCCTCGAAGGTGCACCCGATTGGAGCGCAAACTGGACAGGCCAGCGCGTCGACAGCAAGGACCCTTACGTCGCCGGCGACGAATACATCGCGTGGCTCGAAGCCCGAGGCCGCGATCCCAAGGAAAAACTGCTCATCGCTTCCGACGGCCTCGACGTTGACGACATCCTGGGCCTGCATGCGTACTTCGGTGGCACGCTGCAACCGGGTGTGACCATCCAGGATTTCCGGAGTGCGAACGACTTCACCGACCTGCGCAAGTGGGTCCCCGGCCGGAGAATTCGCTTCAGCGCCGGTTGGGGAACGCTGTTGACCAACGATTTTCGGGGCTGCGATCCCGATGCCGGCACTGGCTTCGATCCCCTTAGCCTCATTTGCAAGGTGCACGAAGTCGAAGGACGCCCTGCGGTAAAACTGTCTGACAACTACGCCAAAGCGATGGGCCCGCCGGCGGAGATTGAACGTTATCGCCGTATCTTCGGAACCGTCGGAGTCGCGAACGTTCCCGTACTGGTCTAAACAGGCTGCGAAAAAGCGACTGTAGCGCCGGCGTCCCGCCGGCTGTCACGAGACCGGGGTCCCCAGCAAACGTTTTTGGTTTGCTGGGGTGGGAGGGCATCTTGCCCTCGCTTTTGCAAGTTCGTATCAGGGCGCCGCTTCAGCGGCGCCGTACGCAGTTTTTGTCAATGCCCCTTTCAGGGGCCGCTTGTCCGAAATTGACCGCAACGCCTTCCAGCGTGCCGCAAACGCGTAAAATAAGTTCCGGCTTGAGCCGCTAAGTTCATGCGCCGGAGGTCCCGCGTGTCAATCCGACCCATCAAGCGTCTCATCAAATCGAAGCCCACGACCGAAGGCGCCGGTGTGCATTTGCGCCGCGCTTTCGGTTTTGGAAGCACCTCGGACTTCGACCCTTTCCTCCTGCTCGACGATTTCCGCAACGACGTGCCCGAGGACTACCTTGCCGGTTTCCCCTGGCATCCGCATCGCGGGATCGAAACCATCACCTATGTTCTGGCCGGCACCGTTGAACACGGCGACAGCATGGGGAATCGCGGAGCCATCGCCGCCGGCGATGTGCAATGGATGACTGCCGGCAGCGGCATCATTCATCAGGAAATGCCGAAAGGCGATCCCGCCGGACGCATGCACGGCTTTCAATTGTGGGCCAATTTGCCGGCTGCGCTGAAGATGACCGCGCCCCGCTACCAGGAAGTCAAAACCGCCGATATCCCGCAAATTACCGACAACGATGGCACCCACGTCCGCATTGTGTGCGGACAATTTTGGGGCAAGAAAGGCCCCGTCGACGGAATTGCCGCCGACCCCATCTATCTCGATGTGTCGGTGGCGCCGGGACGCCGCAAGGCTCTCCCAGTCGAAACCACGCGCCACGCCTTCGCCTATGTCTTCGCCGGCTCCGGAAAGTTTTGCAACGCCTCTGGACCGCTCGCTGTCCCAACGGAGGCCATCCAGTGGGACGACACCAAACCTCCGTCAGAGGCCGACAATCGCTCGCTCGTGCTCTTCGATCGCGGCGACGAAGTCACTGTGCAGGCTGGGGATGATGGCATCCGGTTCCTGCTGGTCTCCGGCAAGCCGCTTGAAGAGCCCGTCGCATGGTACGGTCCGATCGTCATGAACACGCAAGCCGAACTGCGCGAGGCTTTTCAGGAACTCGAGCAGGGAACCTTTCTACGGCAGAAGTAACCCAGGCTTTCGAAAGTGGCCCCATCGCTCCATTGCTGAGCGCAAGTCCTCAGAAGCGAGAGATCAAAGCACTCTTTAATTCTTGTCATCAATTTATTATTAATTCTTGTCATTCTGACGCCGAGCGAAGCGGAGGCAGGAAGAACCTGCTTTTCGCTTCCGCGCTCATGCGGGTGCGAATCCTAACCCGATCGTTGTACGTCTCGTTCACGCCTAGAACCCGTACTTCGCCAGCACCGTCTTCTTCTGCTTCCCGATCAAAGCCAGCGCCGCATGCTGTCCAACCAGCCTCAAACTCAGCCGAACACCTGTGCTCTTATCCCGCAAATTGATCGTCGCATCCTCGGCGCTCTCCGAAGTCATGATGTAAAGCATCGAGTCCTCAAGCGAGATCGGGAAGATCATCACTCCCGGCGAAGCCGGCGAGCTTAACTCGAACATCGGACTGATTCCCGCTTTCTGTGCAACGTAGCTGTACAACGCAGCCGCCGCGTCGGTACCCTCCGCCAGTTCCGCGGGATACGCCGCCCAGAAGATCCGTCCCTTTCCGTAGCTGATCTCCTTGAACGAGGATCCATCGGCGAAGCGCACCGATTCCACCAGATTTTGTTTTTCCTGGTCGAAGCTCATCGGAATGGCACGGCCGTCAATCGTGACCACTGCATTGTGAAACATCAGTGGCTCGACCTCGGCCGCCAGCTTCAATTGCGCCATCCGCGACACGGAGTGCCAATGCTCGTCGCGATCCACTGGACCGGTGATCAGCAGGTTTCCGCCGGCTCCGGCATATTTCAACAGAGCCTGCCAGGCTGCTTCCGTCAATGCCTGGGGAGAAGGCAGGATCGTCAGCTTTGGCGAGCCCAACTTTGCCATTTGATTTTCCGCAATCGCGTACAGCGTCAGGTGATCCTGATAAGCAAGCGCGCGCGCCGCCTGCCGTTGGGCGCTTAACTGCAACTCCCCGAGCACCGAGAACTGTGCTGCCTGCGAGGTGAGAATCGCAATCGACGGCCGCTCCGGTGCCCGCAGGTGCTCATCGATCAATGGTGCAAATCCCGCGAACGCGCGCATCACTGCCGCCTCCGGCTTCTCCGTCCCATCCGGACGAATCAACCCGATCGGAGTCTCATTGCTCTCGGTCATGTAAGAGTTCGTGTTCCACAGCCACTCGATTGCGCCCGCCCCTTGCGCAAACGCCGTCGCAACTTTGCGCTCCAGCAGCGAGGCTTCATGCTCGGGATCGCGGCGCGCAATTTCATCGAGATTGAGCTCGCGCTGCAGGCCCGTTTCCTGGATCAGCATCGCTTTCTCCGGCTGTTTCGCGAACAGCGAATCCCACAGAACATAATCGTTCTGCCACCAGGAATGATTGGTCGTGAAATCTACGAACTCTCCCCAATACGCCGGCGACAGTCGATCCTGAATCCCACCCTCGTCCTGCCCCACCGTAACTAGCTGCGCGGAGCCGGTGGCGCGCACCGTATCTCGCATCCCGCGAACCCAATCGGCGAAAACCTCCTGCGCGAAAAGGTAGAAATCGTAAACCTTGAGTGAATTGTGTCCAACGTAGGAGCCGCGCTGCGTAAACTCTATCTCCTCCGGTAGCGGAACCGTTCCCTGGACTGAGCTGACCGGCAAGTTCCATGCTCGCGGCCAGCGCCGCCCGATCGGGATAGCGCTTGTTCAGCCATGCATTCCATGCCGCCAATTCCATCGGATCACCGTTAGGCCGCATGGTCCACAAGTGCTGCGAGATGCTCGGCTCATTGATGAAGTCCCATGCAAGAAACGGCACATCGTGAAATCGCCGGACCACGGCGCCGATCAGCGTGCGCTGCCGCCGCACCGCTTCCGGATCGAGATACGGGTTCACGCCGCCCAGCACCTCCGGAAGAAACGCGAAAAAGTTGAATTGCACCGGCAGACCATGCTTCCGTGCAGTCATCAGGTATGCTTCAAGCGTCCGCAGCGTGCCATCGTAAGGCTCGCCGTTCTCGTTGCAGAACTTGTCCCAGCCCGTCCACCAGCCGGTCCGGATCATGTTCAGGCCCGCGGCGCGAATCGCGCCCAGATCCTGGTCCCACACATACACATTGGGATACTCGAAATACAGCCGCTGCACTTCGCTCGACATATACGTCGTACCCACCACAGCGAACGGCTTTCCATCGCGCTCAAAGTAGTCGCGATTTACTGTGAGGTGCATCCCGGATCGCAAGTACTCCTCATCACGGATCCAGAATCCCGAGCGATAGCGCGCCCGCACCGCGCCATGTTCCACCAGTTCGGCTTCTACCACGTACAGACCTTTGCCGCTCGGAGCCGGCAGCGTGACCGATTCGCCTCCCGCAATGGTTGCGCTCGTCTCATAGCGTTGTGCAGGCTGATCTTCCGGGAAGCTGGCGATCTTCACAGTAAGCGGTGGCGAAACAGTTCGCGTGGCGGTCCAGCCAATCTGCAGCTCGACCGGTTCACCCGGCACATACAACGGCAGCACCGGGCGCACCGTAAACTCCTCGCTGCCCAACAACGCTCTTTCCGCCAGGAGACGAACCACCTGCGCGCCGTCCGAACCCGAAAAAAAATCTCCGGGAAGATTCGCGTTTACAAAAATCCAGCGCCCGCCATCAAACCCATTGCGCAGATGATCGATCTGAATTGCCGGGGCGGCCAGCTTGCGTCCGTCCTTGACTCCCCAGGCAATCGCGTCCACGCGCGCATCGATCGACCCTGCCGCCCCGCCGCGATGATACAAATCGACCGAGCTCAGACGAATCACCGGGCTGTATGCGCTGCTCCACGAGAACTGCGGAATTTTGATAGGCAGATCCGGATTCTCTCGAAACTCGAAGCCCTGCGATCCGGGAGTCGTTTGGTATTGATCAATCATCAGCGCCCGCGTGAAGCGGACGCTGTAATCCCGCAGATGCCACCCGCTGGCATCACGATAAGCGGAACGTGTGAATGGCCGCCCCCCAATCACCAGCAGATTGCCTCCACGCTGCAGATATTGCTCGATGTCCGCCCAGGCTGCCTCGGGGAATGCTGAACCGTAAGGCAGCACCAGAAGTTGAGTCTCGGCCGATCGCAGCAGGGCGGGAAGTTGCTCGGCGTTGGCGGTCCGCGCTCCCGTCAGCAGGGAAGTACTCTGGTCCTGGCTGGCAGTATCCGCGGAGGGAAATCCGGGCTCACTGAACACCACCGTCCGGCTCTGCGTTTGCGCTGCGGAAAGCACGGCGAAGCCTACGCAACCTCCAAGGCAAAGTGCAAGCGTCCACGGCCTCTTCATGCAAACCTCGGTGCAGATTTAAGTGGGATGCGACGTAGCTGGCGATTCTAAAGGTAGCGAACGCAAACGAATCCTGCCGGCTGGACAGTGCAAAGACCGCCGAAGTGTGCCCGATCGTGGAGACAACTGTCAAGTGTAAAGTTAACGTTTTATCTCAATAGATAATCGATTACCTAAAGCGAAAAATCGCCTCGAAAAACTCCTTTCCGATGCTATGATGCATGCGCGCGAGCGCGCTCGGGTTTCAGTTGACCCGAACTCCGCAAAGCCGCGTGCCCCGGTTCACTTCATGGCCAACCTTCAGGTCAACAACTCCCCCGCCGTCTCCGCAGCACCCTCTGCTTCCACCCGCGCCGCTTTCATTGTTGTCACGTCTCTGTTCTTCATGTGGGGATTCGTTACTGCCCTCAACGACGTTCTGATTCCGCACCTCAAGTCGATTTTCGATTTGAACTATGCGAAAGCCAGCCTGATCCAGTTCGCATTCTTTCTTGCCTACTTCATTTTCTCCATTCCGGCGGCGCGTCTCATCGACGCCGTCGGATACAAGCGCGCCATGGTCAGCGGCGTCCTGGTCATGGGGGTTGGAGCCTTGCTTTTCCTGCCCGCGGCTGCCGTGCCGTCGTACCTGCTGTTTCTTGGCGCTCTCATGGTGCTCGCGTGCGGCATCACCATCCTGCAAGTGGCAGCCAATCCCTACGTGGCCGTGCTGGGTCCGGCGCAGACCGCGTCCAGCCGGTTAAATCTTTCGCAGGCCTTCAACTCGCTCGGCACCACGGTTGCGCCTCTGCTCGGCGGCTACCTTATTCTGAACGCCGCCGCCAAAAGCATCGACGAGTTGCGCCGGATGGCCCCCGATGCCTTGCAGGCCTATCGCGTCCACGAGGCATCGTCGGTGAAGCTCCCCTATCTTGTGATCGGGCTGGCCCTGTTGGTTCTCGGTTTTTTGATTTCAACGTTCCGGCTGCCTCCCATTCCGGGAGCCGAGCACCACAAGGGCAAGTCCTCCGCGAGTCTCTGGAAATACCGCCATCTCGTCCTCGGAGTCATTGGAATTTTCGTCTACGTTGGCGCGGAAGTTTCGATCGGCAGCTTCCTCATCAACTATCTCGGTCAGCCTGATATCGGCAACCTCTCCAGCAGCACCGCCGCGCGATATCTCACCGCGTACTGGTTCTGCGCGATGATCGGCCGCTTCCTCGGTTCGGCGATTTTGCAGAAGGTCCCAACTGGAAAAATCCTCGGCATCGCCGCGATGGTTGCGAGTCTGCTCGTGTTCGTTTCCATGGCGAGCTCCGGTCACCTCGCCATGTGGGCCATCATCCTGGTCGGATTCTTCAACTCTGTCATGTTCCCGAGCATTTTCACGTTGGGCATCGCCGAACTCGGCCCTCTCACCGGCGACGGCTCCGGATGGCTCATCATGGCGATCGTCGGCGGAGCCGTCATTCCGCTCGCAATGGGCATGCTCGCCGATCGTATCGGCCTGCACCATGCCTTCGCTCTCCCGATGATTTGTTACCTCTACATCGTCTACTACGCCTTTCGAGGATCGAAGCCGCTTGTCACCGCCTAGTGCTTTGCCGACTGTCGAATTGCCACACAGAAGGGACGCCGATGCCTGCATCCAATCCTGACGGCCTCGTCATCGGCGTCGATGTTGGCGGCACCAAGGTGGCCGCAGGCTTCGTCGATCCTGTCGGGAGAATCACCCAGCAAGTGCGCAACGCGATGGTGGTCACTGGCGATGCCGCCGATGGATTCGCCGCGGTGAAAGCAGCAATCGACTCGTTGCTCGCAGTGAGTCCCCAAAAAAGCGCGCACGCGATCGGCATCTGTTCGCCCGGCCCGCTCGATCCGGCAACCGGCGTCGTCATCAATCCGCCGAACCTGCCATGCTGGCGCAATTTCCCGTTAGCCGATGAGACCGCTCGCCTTTACTCGTTGCCCGTGAAGGTTGATAACGACGCCAATGCCGCGGGGCTTGCCGAAACGCTTTGGGGAGCGGGCACAGGCTACCGCAACGTGTTCTACGCCACCATCGGCACCGGCATCGGCACCGGCGTCGTGTTCGATGGCCGCTTGTATCACGGCCGCACCGGAGCCGCCGGCGAAGGTGGACATATGAGCATCGATTACCGCGGACCCCTTTGCGGCTGCGGCAAGCGCGGGTGCATCGAGGCGTTGGCGGCTGGCCCGGCCATCGGCAGGCGCGCGCAACACAAGCTCGCGGAAAGGATCCGGCGAGACTCCATGCTGTGGGAGTTTGCCAAAGGTGATCCGGACTCCGATAACCAGCGAACTCGTCGGTCGTGCCGATGCGGCTGGCGATTCTCTTGCCCACGAGGTCCTGCTTGAGACTGTCGTGCTGCTGTCGGTCTGGTTGAGCAACATCGTCGATTTGCTCGAGCCCGATGTCATCATCATCGGAGGCGGCGTGGCTGCGATGTTGCAGCCTTTCTTCGCCGATATGCACGCGCAGATCTCCGACATCTGCGTGAATTCCCGGGGCAACGAGATCCCGCTTCTCCCGGCCTGCTACGGTGCCGACTCCGGCATCGCCGGCGGCGCCGCCCTGTGTGCCCAGCTTGATTCTCGCAGCCTTCCTTCGAAGGCGCCTTCTGCCGTCGTCTCAAAATGATTCACTTATAGCTAAGTTGTTGAAATTCCGTTCCGGCTGATCTCTATCTCCAAAAACGCTCTTCGACCATCGCGCAGAGTGCCCGTAGATTGCGTTTAGAGGCTCAGGGAGGGCCGATCGGGGTCGCGGGTAAGGCGAAGGTCGGTCGAACCCTTAAACGTCTGCTACGGGGCACCCTGACGCCAAACCTAAACTTCTAGCTAACCGACCTATGTCACGGTGCCCGTCTTCGCGCCCCGCCGTTCTAACCTTCCCCGCCCGACGGTGCCCACAGCGAACATAAGCTTCACAACAAAAACCAGCGACGTGTGAACTTTAAAAGCGGCCGAGTAGCTCTGCCCACTTCTGCGTACCTCGGCGCCCTCTGCGTTTTAAGATTTTCTCTCCGCAGCACTCCGAAACTCTCTTCGCGCCCTTTGCGCCTCCCTTTGCGCATCCTTTGCGCTTAAAAGCTCTTCTCCGCGCCCTCTGCGGTCACTTCTCTGCGTACTCTGCGTTTCAAGGTTTTTTAGAATTGCTCGCAGAACCCGGCCGAATCTCATCGAACGCTACGATCCCTTTTCCCTCCAGCACCGAATAAAACTGATCCACCGCGAGATCCTTGATCGTGTCCACTGTCCCCGATGGCCAGTGAATCTCCACTCGATCAATCCTGGCGGCCGTGCCCAGCCCGAAGTGAGCCCGCAGATCGTTCTGCGACAGATAGCTGCCGCCGCTATGTATCTCCTCTGTCTGCGTCATGCCGCCGGCCACCACCTTCAGCCGCGCGCCGATCGCCAGCCGATTGCTCTTCGTTCCCGCTAACTCGAAACTCACCCAGTGCCGTCCAGGAATGCCCGGATTTTTCAGGATGGTAGGCCGGCCATCAAGATTCTCGATCACCACATCCATGTTTCCGGTGTTGAACAGGTCGCCGACAGCAAGTCCACGCGCGGCGCGCGCTTCCGCAATCGCCGGCCCCGCCTGGTCCCGTGCGTCGCAAAACGTGCCGTTCCCCTGGTTCATGTCGAGCAGTTTGGGTTCGCGGTAGCGATCGCCCGACGGCAATGTGTCGACTTGCGGATACACGTGCCCGCTTACGACGATCAGATCGAGCCAGCCGTCATTATCGAGATCGACAAACGCGTCGCCCCATTTCACCCAGCGGATCGAAGGCAGTGCGACGCCCGACTGATACGACACATCGTGGAACTCCCAATTGCCGTCGTTGCGGTACAGGGTGTCGTAGTCATCAGCGAAATGCGTGACATAGAGAGACGGGCGCCCATTGTGCAGGTAATCGCCGATGGCGATTCCCATCGAAGCCTGCTCGTTGCCGTCCTCGCTCAGCGCCGTACCCGACTCGAGACCAATGTCCTCGAACTTGCCTTTCCCCGTGTTCTTGTAGAGATAGCTTGGGCGTGGAATCGTTCGCGACGTAAATGTCCGGGCGGCCGGTGTTGTTGAAATCGGCCCAGACTACACCCAGCCCGTAATATCCGCCCGGATCGTCGACGCCCGTGCTTTTCGAAACATTGGTGAAGGTGCCGTCGCCGTTGTTGTGGAAGAGCGAATCGCCCGAACCTTTCAGGCCGCGCGGCCCGCACTGCACGTCGATGCCCTTGTACTTGCAGTTGATTCCCTTGCCGAAGGCGGGAGGGTTGGCGAGATCGAACTCCACATAGTTCGCGACCATGAGATCGAGCAGGCCGTCGCCATCGTAGTCGCCGAAGGCCGCGCCGGTGGACCAGCGTCCGTCGGCGACGCCGGCCTTGGCCGTTACATCGGTGAACGTTCCATCGCCGTTATTGCGATACAGCACGTTGCCGCCGACACAGGTCACGTAAATGTCGGGCCAGCCGTCGTTGTTGTAGTCGCCCACCGCTCCGCCATTGGCGAAGCAAGGCGTGGCGATGCCCGCCTTGTCGGTGACGTCGGTAAACGTGCCGTCGTGATTGTTGTGGTAAAGCGCGCTGCGCGCCTTCGCGCCTTTCTTCGCCATCTCGAGAGTGGGCGCATTGGTGAAGTAAATGTCCACCCAGCCGTCGCGGTCGTAATCGAGCAGGAGCACGCCCCCGCTCATGGATTCGAGAATGTACTTTTGTTCCGGAGCGACCAGGTGTTCAAACTGGATGCCGGTCTTGGCCGTGATGTCTTCCAGTTGCGGAACCTTGCGGTCGTGACACTTGATCTCCTTCACGCCTGCGGGAGCAGGAGACGGAGTGGGATGTCCGCCCTGGGCGAGCAAGGGGAAGGGAAGTGCGATGAAAACAAGAGAACAGGAAAGGAAAAATGTACGAAAAACCGAAGAGTTCAAAGTCAATGGGGTCTCAGCTTGATTCCATGCAAAGTTGATTCGCGATTCGCACCATTCTATCGACGTCTCGGGGCAAGGTCGAATCACTCGAAATGCCTTGCCCGTTGTTCCTCCGTGTCTCCGTGACTCCGTGGTGAAAGATTTTGTGTAGCGCCGCCGTCCCGGCGGCTGTCGGGCGGGCGAGACGCCCTCGCGACAGCCGGCAAGATGCCGGCGCTACTATCGCGCTCCGGCCACCATGGCTTCATGCATTTTTCGATCTAACTCGATCGAGTTGGTGTGCAACTCAGACACGCGGCGCAGGGCAACGCGCGCTTCCTCGTCGCGACCCGAGGCTCGAAGAGCCGTCGCCAGCAGATAGTAGACGCTCGCTTCGTCGTGATTCATGTCGGCGGCCTGTTGCAGGTAGCGGACGGCGGCCTCGTTGTCATGGAGCTTTAACTTGGCCTTTCCCAAGTACAAATATGTCGCCCACGAATCCGGATCGAGGTTGCGAGCCCGCTGCAGATAAGGCAGGCCGTCGGCGTAGCGCTCGCTCTGTACTAACAATCCACCGAGAAAGTAAACAGCCACCGCATCCTGCGGATCCTGTTCCACCCCGAGACGAAGTTCTTTTTCTGCCTCGGTATTCTTGCGCATGCTCACGTACACCTTGCCCAACTCGCGATGTGCGCCGGGGAAATTGGGATCTGACTGGAGAACATCCTGGAAAGACTGGGCAGCCTGCTCGAACAACCGCGAATCGTAGTAACCCTGGCCGAGGATAAAACTGGCCTGCGCATGGGTGCTGTCGCTGGTGAGCAGGCGAGCAAAAACTTGCTTGCCTGCGTCGACTTGCCCGCTGCGCGTGTAAGCCACACCCAACAGATAGAGCGCGGCGGGGTCAGGAGACTTCTCGGCGAGAGGTTTCAGCAGATCAAGAGCCGCTTGCGCTTGCCCTCCGAAAACGTAACAGGTGGCGAGCAGGTTGATTGCTTGGCCATTTTCCGGTTGCCGCGCGTGCAACTGACGAAAGTAGGGAAGCGCATGCGTGTAGTCGTCCTGCTTCAGGTAGGCCAGTCCGAGATTGAGCAGCATGCCCGGATCATGCGGGCTGAGCGCCAAGCCTCGCTTGTAGACCTCGATCGCCTTCGCGTAGCGCTGCGTGTGCGCGTAGACCACGCCTAAATTTCCCAGAGCGGCGATGTTCTGGGGATCGGTTTTCAGGATTTGGCGGAATCCGGACTCGGCCGCCGCGTAGTCACCGGAGTGCAAGGCTTGAGAGGCCTGGTCAAAAATTTTCTGGTTGGAAGCGGCTTGAGCGAAGAGAAGAGTCGCAAAGAGGGGAGCCAGCAGTAGGGAAGGAGCGAAAGTTTTGGGAGTTTTGAAGCTCTTGCCGCGGCACACTTCGTCGGGAAAAAAGCGGGAACCACAGAGGGCACGGAGGACCACAGAGGCAATTCGGGGAATGAGTGAGGGAATGATCCGCATTACGAGCCGAGCATAGCACCGCGAAAAACAAGGCCGCGCTTTCTCCGGAGGGGGAAGAGCACGGCCTTGGCTGGGCAGGGGAGATCAGAAGTAGAGTTTGATCCCCAACTGCACGTTGCGTGGGTTGCGGTATGCGTTGATCTCACCGCTGTTGCTGGTAGACGTGGTCGGCGCACCGGCACTGGCAGCGCCGAAAGCATTGTTCACACCCGACGGTTGGACGTGATTGAACGTGTTAAACGATTCCAAGCGAAGTTGCAGGTAGCGGCTCTCCGTGAAGTTGATGTTCTTGAAAAGCGACATGTCCCAGTTGTTGATGCCGGGTCCGCGAAAAGCATTGCGGCCAACCGTTCCGATGGTTCCCAGCGGAGGAGCAACAAAGGCCGCCGGATTGAGCCAGTGGACGTGATCGCTGTGGGAGAGATAGACAGAGCCGCCTGCCAGGTCGGGGCGCACCAGGTTGACGAAATTCCCCGCGTTGCCGACATAACAACTCGAGCAGCCACCCAGGTAGGTGTTGATCGGAGTTCCACTCCAGAAGCGGGTGATGCCGCTGACTTGCCATCCGCCCACAACATACTTCAGGAAGCCATTGGTGCGGAGCTCAGGCAGGCTGTAGACGTAATTGAGATTAAACACGTTCTTGCGGTCCCAGCCGGCAGGAGCCCAGTCGAGGCGAGGGTGGAAAGGATCAGTAAGCGCTCCACCCTGGTTGGCCGACGGCACTCCCGGATCGGACCCGGGATTGTCAGCGTCGGCGATGTCCATGCTCTTGCTCCAGGTGTAGTCGGCCGTCATGGTGAGCCGGTTGCTGAAGCGGCGCATGACTTTGATCTGGAGCGCGTTGTAGCTGCTGTTCGCGTCGTACTTGGTGAAGTTGATGTTTCTGTAGCCCTGGTAAGGCGCGACGAAAGCGAGGCTGTCCCCGGCAAGCGCTTCGGGACTACCAACGGGGAAGGCTTGCAGATTGTACTGATACTGCAAGTGCCGAGCGACGTTGCCGGTATAGGTGGCATCGAGCGCCATGCGCCACGGCAATTCTCTCTGCACTCCCAGACTATAGCCGTAAGTAGTCGGGATCTGGCCAGCCTTGGCGAAAGCGTTGAGATCTACTGGAGAGCGGATGCCGCTGACCAATCCGGGGTTCAGATCGTCGATGCGCTGCCCGAAAATCGTGGGCGTGTAGCTGAGTGGCGGATTGCCCAAGCCGTCGAAGCTGTTGACGTTCTGGCGAATGCGCTCGTAGAAAATTCCAGCGCCTCCCCGTATCGCGGTCTTGCCGTCGCCGAACACGTCGTAGGCGAAACCAAACCGTGGCGCGAAGTTCGCATACTTGTGATCGGCGAAGCCCGGCGGAATGCCGTGGCCTTCCTGAACAATCCCATTGAAGGGATCGCCGAAGCTGGCGAGACCCTGGCACGACGCGCCCGCTGGGATGGCGGCCAGCGCCGCGCTGCAGATCGCGCCGAAGTAATTGCCCTGCGTAGTGTTCAGGGTGACAGCGTTGTTGGGGTTGTAACGATTGGGATCGAAGTAGTTCTGGAAGAACGGCTGCACCGTGTAGGTCGGACCCAGATAGGCCCAGCGCAGTCCGAGGTCGAGGGTCAGTTTCTTGCTCACCTTCCAGGTGTCCTGGCCATAGGCTTCCAGCTGATGGAAGCGGAAGGCTCCGAAGAACACACCGTTGCTTTGCTGCACCTGGTTGTAGTAGCCGGTGAACACGTTGCCGAGGTAACTGCCCGTGTCATGAGGGTTGGTTGCCCCGGTACTGAAGTCGATAAATGACGTGTCGTCCCACACCGGCTGCTGACCGGCCTGGTTGTAGTCGAAGAACACGCCAAACTTGAAGATATGGGGTCCCGTCACGTGGGTGACATTGTCGGTCCAGGTGAACATGCGAGCTTCGCTATGCCAGCTGGGATGGAAGGATCCGCCGGTGAAGGTGCCGTTGCAGCAGTTGTTCAATACCGGAGCACGGTTATCCACGTTCGACAGGGGATAGAGTTCCTGGAACGTGAAGCCGAGCTGAGTGCGATCGTAGGTGGACTTGGACGTTCCGGGAAGAATATCGACGACTTGTGTCAGGTGGTTGTAGCTGAAGATGAACTCGTTGGTCGTGGTTGGTGAAATGACATTCACCAGGTTCCAGGACCAGCTGGACCCGGGCTTTTTGCGGAATTCGGGGAGAATCGGATAGTCGGCGAAGTCGAACAGGTTGTGATACTGCTCCTGCTGCGAATCGTCGACCCAGCGGAAGAAGAAGTTGGTCTTGGCGTTGATATTCCAGTCGATGCGCGCGACTTCCTGGTGCTTGCGGAAGTTGTATCGCTCGTTGTAGGGATTGAAAAACTTCTGAGCGACGCCTTCAGGGTTGATGGTGCTGGGATCAGGCACGGCGTTGGGCTGATAGCCGTTCTTGAAGTAGTTCGCGAACGCCTGCGCCTGGGAACTCAACTGGCCGGTTGGAATGATATTGCAGGGATTGGCTTTTGATCCGCAAATGACCGTGCCGTTCGTGATCTCGCCGAGCGAATTGTAAGTAAGCGATCCGGGAACGAACGCCTGCCCATTGAGGAAGCCGTTGTCACCCAAACCCGTCGGACAATCCGAGGTTTGCCCGACCCCATGAATGCATTGATTCCCGCCTGAGTACATGGCTGTGAGATCGCCGGTCAGGACCGAGGGATTCGGCAACTCGTATCCCCTTCCCAGTCCGCTGAACACCTGGGAGTTGAATTGCGTATTGCCCGGCGTGATGCCACGAGTTCCTTCGTAGTTGAAAAAGAAGAACAGTTTGTTCTTGTAGTGCGGCAGCGGAATCGGGCCGCCAATGTTGCCGCCGAACTGGTTGAAGCGGATGTAGTTCTTTGCGCCCAGGCTGAATGGCGGGGAAGCGTCGAAGTTGTCTTCCCGGTGAAATTCGTAGAGCGTGCCATGGAATTGCTTGGTGCCGGACTTGGTGTTGACGGCAAGCAGGACGCCGGGGTTGCGTCCGTACTCGGCGGCGAAGTTGTTGCTTTGGATTTTGAACTCGCCGATGGCGTCCATGCTGAGCTGGGTGTACTGGCCATCGTTGGCGCCGACGTCGGTGTTGACCGCGCCGTCGAGGAAGAAGTTGTTATCGCTGCCGCGCAGCCCATTCACGTGGAACGAATTCGTGTTGTTAAAGGCCAGGCGGAAATCATTGTTGTCGTTGGAGACGACGCCGGGGAGGGTGCGCACCAACGACTGGAAGTCACGGCCATTGAGGCTGGTTTCGGAGACGAGCTTCGAGTCGATGACATCGGAATGATCGGCGGTGGCGATTTCTACCAGGGGAGTCACCGCCTCGACGGTGACATTCTCGGTGGTGCTGCCGATTTCGAGGCGCAGCTCGCCGAGAGAGAGAACCTGGCGGTTGTCGAGGACAACATTGGCGCGCTGCAGGTTCTTCATGCCCCTGGCTTGCACCTTGACGGTATAGGTGCCGGGCTGCAGGGGCTGGAGAACAAAAATTCCATCGGAGTTGGTGGTGGCATCGCGGGCGACAACCCCCTTGTCCTGATCGAGGGCTTGCACGGTGGCGCCGGCAATCAACGCACCCTGGGCGTCGGTGACGGTGCCTTGAATGGTCCCGCTATTTTGCGCCATGGCGGAAAAGGAGCACAGGCAGACGAGAAGGACGGTCAGGATGCTGGATTTCGCGCCGAAACAGTTCATCGGCCCTCCTTTTTGAATTGCGCCCGGGTGAGGTTGAGAAACGAAGGGAAACAGCTCAATCGACAAGGTTCTGCGCATCGCGTAAGCCTCCGCCCAAAAATTGCCCTGGATGAAACTGTGTTCCTTGAACAGCAATAACGATTTTTTAGGCCGCCCCACTAATATCTGGAGCGGTATTAAGCGCTGGAAGCGGGGTCATTGTCAAGAAGAAAAATCGATTTTGCAGGTAAGCGTTAAACCCACAACCGGCCGGAAGTCTGAGGCAGGCAGGAAGGGTTGTCAAGCAAAAAGTGGGGTTAACGATAATCTAACAATAAATATCGCTAACCTGTGGCATTCCAAGGCGCCGCAGCGGCTTGATTTGCGGTTTCGAGCCAGAAGGCTGTGATATGCTCCCCGCGATGCCGGTCACCATGCTCGACATTGCGAAGGGACTGAACGTCTCGGTCGTCACTGTGTCGAAGGTTTTGCGGAACGAAGGCAAGATCAGCGCGGCGACGCGCAAGCGGGTGCTGCAACGGGCCAAGGAACTCAACTATCAGACAAACTGGATCGCGCGCAGCCTGGTCATGCGGCGCACGTTCACGATCGGTTTGCTGCTACCCGACTTCACGCATCCGTTTTTCGCCGAAGTAGCCAAGGCCGTGGCGGAGACGGTGCGCCCGCAGGGTTATCACGTCATCATTTCCTATTTCGAAGAGAATCCCGAACTTGAGCGCAATGAGGCCGATTCGCTCATGGCGCGCCAGGTCGACGGACTGATTGCCGCTTCGGCGCAGTCGAGCGCGGAGTTTTTCGACGGGATTCTGGAACGGAAAGTGCCGTTGGTATTGATCGACCGGCCGATTCCGGGAGTGCAAGCGAGTTTCGTCGGCGCGGACAACGAAGCGATCGGGAAGTTGGCCACCAACCACCTGATTGCGCAGGGGTGTACCCGGATCGCGCACTTGCGCGGACCGAAGATCGGCATCGCGGCGGCACGGCTGGCAGGATACCGGCATGCTCTGCAGAAACACGACCTGCCGGTCGCGCCGAGATTCATCGTGGGGGCTCGTTATGCGGACTCGAGTGGCTACAGCGCGATGCGGAAGTTGCTGCAGGCGCAACCTTATCCGGACGGCGTTTTTTGCTACAACGACCCGGTCGCGATCGGAGCAATCAAGGCCATCCTGGAAGCGGGCTTGAAAATTCCGCAGGACATTGCGGTCGTAGGAGCGGGCAACGTTCACTATTCGGATGTTCTCGCGGTGCCGCTAACCACCATCGATCAAGGCACGAAGCAAATCGGACGGCAGGCCGCGGAGTTGCTGATGGAGCAGATTGGCGCGAAGCGCCGGCCGAGGCCGAGGAAAGTGCTGATTGCTCCGAAACTGGTGGAGCGAGAGTCGACGCGACGGTAGGGACGGGGCTGCACAGGCGATCGCCGCCGGCTGGATTCGCCCGAGGGAAAACCCCCGCCCAAGCGGAGCTTGAGCGGGGCACCCTTGAGGGAGGGTTGGCGGGATTCCCGGCATTGAAGCGCCGGGCTATTTTCGGGTGCCCTGCGGGACGTTCGTCCCTTGCCCTCATCGCTTTTTGCTCATCGCTTCCCACTACCGCTCTTCCTCTTGAGGTCTGCGATTCACCGCTGGCTCAAAGGAGGTTGATCCGATGGCCGTGCAGTATACGACAGAGGTGAGGACCAGATAAACGATTAACTTGCATAAGAAAATCGACTGTGCTGGCGAGACGCTGTCGGAATGGGTTTGAGCGGATTTCGAGAGACCCTCGTGCCGGGACAAACTTCATCGGATGTCAGTAAACTGTTCTATACCCTGGGAGAAAATTCCAGTGTCTGTGGAAGGAATCAGTAATGAATCCAGTCGAATCTGCTCTCCCCGTCACCTCATTACCCGAGATCACCCCTCTTTCCCAGGATGAGCTGCGCCGGATGAACGCGTACTGGCGGGCCGCGAATTACTTATCGGTTGGACAAATTTATTTGTATGACAACCCGCTGTTGCGGAAGCCACTGAAGATCGAGCACGTGAAGCCGCGGTTGCTGGGACACTGGGGGACCACGCCCGGTCTCAACTTTATTTATGTGCATTGCAATCGGCTGATCAAGAAGCTCGGCCTCAACATGATCTACATCACGGGCCCGGGGCATGGAGGGCCGGGACTGGTCGCGAACACTTACCTCGAAGGAACTTATAGCGAGTACTACCCCAACGTCGCACAAAACGAAGCCGGCATGAAGCGGCTGTTCAAGCAGTTTTCGTTTCCAGGCGGGATTCCCAGCCACGTGGCGCCAGAGACGCCAGGATCGATTCATGAGGGCGGGGAACTGGGGTATAGCGTCGCGCACGCGTACGGCGCGGCTCTGGATAATCCGGATCTGCTGGTCTGTTGTGTGGTAGGGGATGGCGAGGCGGAGACCGGACCGCTGGCGGCGAGCTGGCATTCGAACAAGTTTCTCAATCCCGCGCGGGACGGTGCGGTCCTTCCTATTCTTCATTTGAACGGATACAAAATCGCCAATCCCACGATTCTAGGGCGGATGACAGATGACGAACTTACAAGCCTCTTCCATGGTTACGGGTATGAGCCGGTGTTCGTCGAAGGGCACGAACCGGAACTGATGCACCAGTTGATGGCGGCGAAGTTGGAGGCGGCGATCCATGAAATTCATGCGATCCAGGAGCGCGCTCGCGACCACCATGACCGTTCGCGGCCCACGTGGCCGATGATTGTCCTGCGTTCGCCGAAGGGCTGGACCGGGCCGAAGATGGTGGACGGCAAGCCGGCCGAAGGCACGTGGCGTTCGCACCAGGTGCCGTTCAGTGAGATGGCCGGACATCCCGAGCATCTGCGTCTGCTGGAAGACTGGATGAAGAGCTATCGGCCGGAGGAACTGTTCGATGCCTCGGGGCGGCTGATTCCGGAACTGGCGGAACTCGCTCCAAAGGGCGAACAGCGGATGGGAGCCAATCCGCACGCCAATGGCGGCTTGCTGCTGAAAGACCTGGTGATGCCCGATTTTCGCGACTATCGCGTGGAGGTGACGAAGCCGGGAGGCGTGAATTCGGAGGCGACTCGCGTCCTGGGCACTTTCCTGCGGGATGTGATGAAACTGAATCTGCCGTCGCGCAATTTCCGGGTGTTGGGTCCGGACGAAACGGCCTCGAACCGTCTCGATGCGATCTATGCGGTTACTGACAAAGTGTGGATGGAGCCGATCTTGCCGGTGGACGAGCACCTTTCCGTCGATGGGCGGGTGATGGAGGTGCTCAGCGAGCACATGTGCCAGGGATGGCTGGAAGGCTACCTGCTCACCGGCCGCCATGGTTTCTTCTCCTGTTACGAGGCTTTCATCCACATTGTCGATTCGATGTTCAATCAGCATGCCAAGTGGCTGAAGGTGACGCGGAACATTGAATGGCGGCGCCCGATTGCGTCGCTGAATTATCTGCTGACATCGCACGTGTGGCGGCAGGATCACAATGGGTTCAGCCACCAGGACCCCGGATTCATCGATCATGTCGTCAACAAGAAAGCAGACGTGGTGCGGGTTTACCTGCCGCCCGACACCAACACGCTGCTCTCGGTCGCCGATCATTGTTTGCGCAGCCGCAATTACGTGAACGTGATCGTGGCGGGCAAGCAGCCGGCACCGCAGTGGCTGGATATGGAGGCGGCGATCCGGCATTGCACGACTGGTATCGGGATCTGGGGATGGGCCAGCAACGACCAGAACACCGAACCCGACGTGGTGATGGCGAGTGCCGGCGACGTACCCACGCTGGAAGCCTTGGCTGCGGTGGACTTGCTGCGGCAGCATTTTCCGGATATCCGCATCCGGTTCGTGAATGTGGTCGATCTGATGACGCTGCAGCCTTCGAGCGAACATCCGCACGGACTCACTGATCATGAATTCGATTCGATCTTCACGACCGACAAGCCGATCATCTTTGCCTATCATGGGTACCCCTGGCTGATTCACCGGCTGACGTATCGCAGGAACAATCACGATAATCTGCACGTGCGCGGCTATAAGGAAGAAGGCACCACCACGACACCGTTCGACATGGCGGTCCAGAATGATCTGGACCGGTTCCACCTCGCTGGAGACGTCGTCGATCGAGTGCCCCGCCTGCAACGTACGGGCGCGCACTTCAAACAGTTCCTGCGTAACAAACTGGTAGACCATAAGCAATACGTCGACGATCGGGGCGACGACATGCCCGAGATCAAGGACTGGAAATGGCCCTACTAGGTTGAAAAGCTTTTAAGCGCAGAGAGCCGAAGGAATCGCGATGGGCGCAAGGAAAACGGTTGTGTGCGCGGCTTTTTTTGAAGACCTTAAAACGCAGAGGACGCGGAGAATGCGCGCAGAGAACGCGGAGAAGAACGGTTTGAGACTACCCAGGCCTTGATGAATGTGCTCGTGCTCAATTCGGGCAGTTCGAGTCTCAAATTCCAGCTGATCGCGACCGATCTCGACCGCATCAAGGCGAATGCCGACAGCCGCCTGCTGCGGGGAGAGGTCGAGCGCATCGGCGGCGAGGCGATCGTCACGTTGCAGAAAACCCCCGGCTCGCGTCAGACATTGACAGCGCCACTACGGGATATTGGGGCGGCGCTCGATTTCATCCTGCGATGGATTGTGTCCGATCAGTCCGGTTTGGCGGAAGTGCGCGGACCGGCGGATGTTCATGGGGTGGGACACCGGGTGGTGCATGGCGGCGAGCGCTTTTCCGAGTCGGTCGTGATCAACGACGATGTGCTCAAGGGGATTGAGGAGTGCATCGAGTTGGCACCCTTGCACAATCCCAATAACATCAAGGGAATTACCGCAGCGCGGGCCCTGCTTGGCTCGAGCACGCCGCAGGTCGCGGTCTTCGATACGGCGTTTCACCATAAAATTCCCGAGCAGGCTTATCTTTACGCGATTCCGTACCACCTTTACCGGCGCCACCGAATCCGGCGGTACGGGTTCCACGGAACCTCGCATCGCTACGTGGCGTACCGCTACCGGGTCTTGCGCAACCTGACGCGCGAACAGACCCACGTCATCACGCTGCACCTGGGCAATGGTTGCTCGGCGGCAGCGATCCGGAATGGTTATCCAGTGGATACTTCGATGGGGCTGACGCCTCTGGAAGGCCTGGTCATGGGGACGCGTTCCGGCGATCTCGATCCCGCGATTGTGAATCTGATCTCCAGCAAGGAAGGGCTTTCCCCGCACGAAGTAGAAACGCTGCTGAACACGCAGTCGGGGTTGCTTGGCATTTCAGGTCTTACCAACGACATGAGAGTTCTTCAGGCAGAACTGAAGGAGCATGATGACCGGCGTGCGCGCCTGGCCATCGATGTGTTCTGCTACCGCGCGCGGAAATACATTGGCGCATACCTGGCGGCGATGGATGGAGCCGATGGAATTGTTTTCACGGGCGGCATCGGCGAAAACTCGCCGGAAATCCGTGCCCAGATCTGCCAGGGAATGGAATGGGCGGGATTGAAGCTCGACCACGACAAGAACCAGAAGACCGTCGGAAAAGAGGGGCTCATCAGCAGTGAAGATTCGCGCTTGTTCGTCTATGCGATTCCCACGGATGAAGAACTTCTGATTGCGCGCGATACTGTGCGGTGTGTGCTGGGCGAGCCGCATCCTTCATAAATTCGTTGCGAGCTATCCGTTCCAGCGGTGCCGGCCGAAGAAATTAGACAAATGGGCCGCGCAAATGCATAGGTCCTTCGCTTCGCTCAGGATGACACGTTGAGGCTTAGGTCGCCGTGATGCCAGCGATTGGCTAAACCGAATACGATACGTCATCGTCGGCGATGACATGAGCCAGGTTGTTTCCCACCGAGGCGACAGCGGAGGACTTGCTGCCGCGCCGCATGGCCACGATTCCGGTGCGCACCATTTCGAGGACACCGTAGGGGCGCAACACCTCGAGCAGTCCGTCGATCTTGTCTTCTGCGCCGGTGATTTCGATGGTCAACGAGTCGGGAGCGACGTCCACCACACGTGCGCGGAAAACGCTGGCCAGTTCGAGGACGTGGGAGCGGGCTTCGTGAGTAGCGGCGACTTTGATCATGGCCAGATCGCGCACAATCGCCGGTTGGTTGGTGATGTTCTCGACCAGTAGAACGTTGACCAACTTGTAGAGATTGGCTTCGATGCGGCGAGCCTGGTCGCGATCCGCTTCCGCGGTGATGGTCATGCGCGAGACTTCGGGTTTCTCGGTGCGGCCAACGGTCAGAGAATCGATGTTGAAGGCGCGCCGGCGGAAGAGGGAGGCGACGCGAGTCAGTACGCCGGGTTTGTTCTCCACGTAAACGACGAAGGTGTTCATCATAGGGATTTACTCATCTGCCGCCGTTTCCACGATGGGGCTCGGACGGCGAATCATCTCGTGCAACGACGCTCCCGCGGCGACCATGGGATAGACGGTGTCTTCCTGTTCGACTTTGAAGTCGATGAGCACGGGGCCGTCATGCTGGCGGGCTGCCTGTACCGCGGGCACCACCTCGGCACGCTGCGTGACCGCCATACTGCGGATGCCATACGCTTCCGCAACTTTCACAAAGTCGGGATTGAGAAGCGGGGTCGCCTGGTAGTTGCGTTCGTAGAAAAATTCCTGCCACTGCCGCACCATGCCAAGGAAGCCGTTGTTGATGATGGCGATGTTGACCTTGAGATTTTCCTGCACGATGGTGGCGAGTTCGGCCATGGTCATCTGAAATCCGCCATCGCCGACCACAACCCAGACTTCGGCTTCGGGCCGGGCGACTTTGGCGCCGATGGCGGCAGGCAGGGCGAATCCCATGGTGCCCAGGCCACCGGAGGTGATCAGCGAGCGCGGGCGGTCGTGCTTGTAATACTGCGCTTCCCACATCTGGTGCTGGCCGACGTCCGTGACCACGATGGTGTCGCCGTCGCGCGTCTCGCGCCAAAGGTCGTTGATGACGTGGGCGGCATAGAGGTGGCCATTATCGGGCAAATTCTGGATGTCGCGCACGGCGGAATCGCCCTTCAGCTTGTCGATGAAGTCGAGCCACTCGCTGCGATCGACGGAGCTGACATGCGGCAACAATTCGTCGAGAACTTCGCGCAGGTCGCCGACCAGGGCAACGTCAACCTTGACGTTCTTGTTGATCTCGGCGGGATCGATCTCGACATGGATCTTCTTCGCATTGGGAGCGTAGGTTTTGAGGTTGCCGGTCACGCGATCGTCAAAACGCATGCCGAAGGCCAGCAGCAGGTCCGCTTCCTGGATGGTGTGATTGACCCAGGCTTCGCCGTGCATGCCCATCATGCCGAGATTCAGGGGATGGGAGGCAGGGAAGGCGCCGATCCCGAGCAAGGTGAGAGCAATAGGAATTCCCGTGCGTTCGGCGAAGGTGCGGACTTCGGTCATGGCGCCGGAAACGATGATGCCGTGCCCGGCGAGAATTACGGGACGCTTGGCGTGCTGAATCAGTTCAAGAGCCTGCTCATATTCTTTTGCGTCGGGGGAAAGATCGGGTCGATAGCCGGGGAGTTGGGGTTTGGCGGCATCCCAATCGAATTCGCAAGAAGTTTGCTGCGCATCCTTGGTGATGTCGACCAGCACCGGCCCGGGCCGGCCAGAACGCGCGACGTAGAAGGCTTCGCGAATAGTGCGCGCAACTTCGCTGGCGTGCGTGACCAGATAATTGTGCTTGGTGATCGGCAAAGTGACGCCAGTGATGTCGGTTTCCTGAAATGCGTCGGAGCCGATCAGCTTGCTTCCGACTTGGCCGGTGATGCAGACGATCGGAGAAGAATCGAGCATGGCAGTGGCGATGCCGGTCACCATGTTGGTGGCTCCGGGGCCCGAGGTGGCGATAGCAACGCCTACGTTTCCGGAGGCGCGAGCGTATCCGTCGGCCATGTGGGTCGCGCCCTGCTCGTGACGCACCAGCACATGGTGAATCTTGCTGTGTTTCAGGGCATCGTAGGCGGGAAGGATCGCGCCGCCGGGATAGCCGAACACGGTGGTGACTTGTTCGCGCTCGAGGCACTCCCAAAGAATTTGCGCTCCGGTCTTGGTCATGCGATGACTCCGTGTACTTCGATTTCCTCTGCGGCTAAAGCCGCGGCGTTGCTCGCGAGTTCCGGACGGGTGAAGCTGTGCCCTGATACGAACCTGCGCGGCGAGGGCAAGACACCCTTTCGACAAGCTCAGGGCAAGCTCTCACGACAGCCGGCGAGACGCCGGCGCTACTGGTTCCGAAAGCGCAACGGGCCATCATCCCCTTGGATGATGGCCCGTTCAGAATCTTGGCTGACCGTTACATCATCCGCTGGAGTTGTCTCCAAGTACTCGTACAACTACGCCTACGGATACGAGGTACTTCCGAATCAGTCGGCCCGGGTTGATGGCAATCGTCAGCATAGCCGCCAAAAACTATTCGATGTTTTTAAATCTTCTGAGGCAGCGAGTCAAGGGCAAACTTGGTGGGCGGTTGAAAGCGGCGAATATGGTCCCGCTGAAGATTGCTTATGCTGGTGTGATGTTGTGACCCGATCACCAGGATTATTTCCAAACCGAGAACTTTCCGTCGCACTGTCCGGCGACCTGCGGAATGTACTTCCGCCATGGCATCAGGCAGACTTCGCCTACGATGGGAGACCCTTGGGCAATCGATCGAGCATAAGGAACGACGATAACAGTCCGACGATACTGGTACGTACCCGGAACATAGCTGGGCAACCAGTGGGGATCATTCATAAGGGCGAAGCCTCCTGTCGGCAGGACGCTACAGGTGATCCACTTACGAAAAACAAGACTACGGCTACTGCGTTCGTGCTCAAGGTAATTCACCATCTCGTCGGAGACGGCATCAGGAACCAGGGCGCAGTTCGCGGGAAGAGGGATGGCGACTTCTCCAACAGAACGTGCGAGCAACGATGTGCAGGTGGGATCGGGCAATGAAGGAAAGAGAATGAGCACGCCCAAAGCCAGGAAGCACAACGCGAGAACTGCGACCACAAGGCGTAAAGGTTTCATTTGAGTTGTTCTGTTGAGAATTCATATTGGTCGCGCCTGAGCAAACGATCCGTATCACGGGTCGATCCTCAACAGTAGAACCGGTTCCACCATGAAATCGAACTGGTTGATGGCTTCAACTGCACGGCGAATCACGGGCTCAGAGACGGGTTCCACGGTGATGACGAACGAGACGCGGTCCTTCGGCAGATGGGGTTCCTGTTCCAAAGAATCGATGTTAATGGCTTCGTGCGCGATCACTTCCGCGACGCGCGCCACGATTCCGCGCTGATCCTGGACTGTCAATCGCAGAGTACCAGGAGGCAGGCCGCGGGTGGTCGCAAAGTATCAGCTCGCGCGAGTTCAGGAAGCCGGATATGTTTTTGGCGCTCATCTGGCCGGCGGCAAAGTCACGAGAGATTTCGATCAAATCCGAGACCACCGCCGCTCCCGTGGCGTCACCCCCGGCGCCCCTTCCGTAGAACATCTGCGTTCCGATCTTGTCGCCTACCAGGAAGACCGCGTTGTTTACGCCTTCAACCTTGGCGAGCATGGAACGGCGACTCACCAGCCACGGTCGAACCGAAACCTCCAGGCCATGATCGGTGTGCTCGGCTGAACCAACGAGGCGGATGGTGCTCTCCAAGCGATTGGCGGAGTGGATGTCGATAGCGCGCACGTGGCGTATCCCATAGGTCGGAATCTTCGCGACATCAAGCCGGCCCTCAAAAGCCATGCGCGCCAGAATGCAGAGTTTGTCGCGGGCATCCTGACCGTCGATGTCGAAGGAGGGATCGGCCTCGGCAAATCCGGCTTTCTGCGCTTCCGACAGAGCCTCGGCAAACTCGATGCCGCGGTTCTCCATCTGGGTGAGGATGTAGTTGGCGGTGCCATTCAGAATTCCGTGTACCGATCGGAGGCGGTCCCCAGCAGTGGACTCGTGAATCACGCGCAGGATCGGAATCCCACCGGCGACGCTTGCCTCAAAACCAATCGGGAGCCTTCGCGCAGCAGCGAGGGCGAACAACTCGTCTCCATGCTCCGCAAGCAGATTCTTGTTGGCTGTCACAACGGGCTTGCCCTGCTCCAGGGCCGCACGCACCAGTTGCAACGACTCGCCCGTACCGCCCATGGTCTCGACAACCACATCGACATCGGCTTCCCGAACGAGTTGCCGCCAGTCCGACGTCGCACGAGCACCCGCCGGCGTATCAGCCGCGGAAACGCCGGAGCGGCGGCAGACTGAAGTCACCAGCAACCGGACGCCGCTGCGCTGCGCAATCAAGTCTCCGTGCTTGGTGATGATGTCGGCCGTGGCTCGACCGACTGTGCCGAACCCGACGATACCGACCCGAACTTGTTTCATCGACATAGTGAAAAGGGCGGGGAACGAGTCTAGGCTTGCGCAGCTCCTCGCGGGCTCAGGAATTCTTCGTGCACGGCCCGCACCACATCATCGACGCGAGAATTTGTGACCGCAAAGCAGATGTTCAACTCGCTCGCTCCCTGGGCGACAGCGATGACGCTAACATTATTCCGCGCAACCACCGAGAACAGTCGGCCGAGAATGCCGCATGTACCCTTCATCCCAGAGCCCAACACCGCGATGACTGCGATGTCGCGGTGAACGGTGACCGGATTCAGCACGCCATGTTTGAGTTCCGTGCGAAACAAGCGCTGGATGGCATGCACGACCCGTTCGGTATCGGCCTCCCGCAGCACCAGTCCCAGGGAGTCTTCCGACGAAGATTGTGTGGAGAACAAGACATCGACGTGCTCGTGTCCCAGACGCAAAAAGAGGCGCCCGAAAATCTCGGCAAAGTGTACGTCGCGCCTCGTGGTCAGGGTGACGAGAGATGCCTGGGTCACGGCTGTGACTGCTTTTACAGGGCGATTGCTTTCGGGCACGCTTTCGAGAATCTTGGTTCCCGGAACTTCCGGTTTGAAGGAGTTTTTGATCCAGACGGGGATGCCGCGATCCATGGTCGGCCAGATCGCCTTCCGATGAATCACTTTGGCGCCGTAGTAGGAGAGTTCGATGGCTTCCGCGAAGGTGATTTCGGGTAGGGTGAGAGCGTCGCGGCAAACACGTGGATCGGCGGTAAGAACACCGTCTACGTCGGTCCATATCCAGACTTCGTTGGCGTCCATGGCTGCGCCCAGAATCGTGCCCGAGTAATCTGAACCACCGCGGCCCAGGGTTGTGACCTGTCCGCCTGGGCTCGCGCCACTGTAGCCCATGACTACCGGAATCTGCCCTTTCTCCAGAAGAGGCAGCAGCACTTCGCGGCACCGTGTCCGCGTCGTGTCCATGTCGGGGCTGGCATCGCCGAATTTGTCGTCGGTGGCCACGACACGGGCCGAATCCACGAACAGGCTCGCGGAACCCAGTTCTTTCAGGCAGGCGGCGAACATGTGGGCCGACATCTGCTCGCCCAGTGGCAAGACCATGTCCATGACCTGGGGCGTCGCCGAACCAATGAGCAGGAGAGCTGAGCAAAAGTCTCGCAGGCGCGATAGAGCTGCGTTTACATCGACAGCGACTGCTTTCCGGGTTTCAAGCGGAAACAAATCGGCCATGACTTGCGCGTGCCGCTCCTCGAGTTGCTTCAGACCGTCTTCCATCGACTGGCTGTTGCCCGAGCGGGCCGCATTGAGAACGCCGACGATCAAGTCGGTCACCTTGGAGAGAGCGGACACCACGACGACGACCTGCTGGCCCCGGCGTGCATGCTGTTGCACGATGGAGGCTGCCTGCCGAATGCGCTCGGCGCTGCCGACAGAAGTCCCTCCGAATTTCATGACAATGAGACTCATGGGTCTTAATGGAGGAAGAAAATTACAACCTTAGTACAGCATGCACTGAGGAAAAGCGGCAAGACATTCATCGGATGCCTGTGTTGTGTGAGTGAGGAACTCGGATGACTACAGGGAAGGGAACTGGGAGCAAAAAAACCGGGCCAGCCCATTGTGAGCTGGCCCGCAGGTAAGGGGTGATCCTCGGTCTACTGCTGCCCGATGATCTTGCCGTTGATATCGATGTTGTCGATGACCGCCGTGCTGGAGCCGGTCTCCGGACCTCCATCGAGCACCAGGTGAATGCTCTTTACCTTGCTTCCTGGAGCGATGGCGGGCACGGTTTGGGCCGGGTTGGCCGGATCGAAGCGCAGGCGCTTCCATCCGGTAGCGGGAGCCGATTGAGCGGTTCCGGCAGTGCATCCGATCTTGTGGACGACATCATCGCTGGTGACGACCACAAAGCGTGGAGTGGTTGCAGTGCACTGGCTTCCGCTGCGGATGTCGTAGCCCAGTTCGGTGAGGGAGATGCCCTCGACCTCGCGGATCACGACTCCGGCCTGCGCCTGGTTTGACGCAGCGCTTGTTTTCGAGAGCAACAAGCCCTGGTTGCGAGTGTCTGCGGTGTTGGCGTTCGTGGATGCGACACCGGTGTTGTCCATCCAGGTCGCCGCTACGCTGTTGGTTGCGGCCGGGTCGTAAGCGTACGGCCAGGCATGGATGCTGCCGCTGCCGCTGCTGCCATCATCGCCGCCGCCACCACCACCGCCTCCGCCGCCACCTCCGTCGTCGCCTCCGCCATCATCGTCGCCGGAAGCCACCCGGAGGATGACGGGCAGATTCACGCCCTTAGATCCGGGCGCTGCGATCGCGATGGTAGCCGTGTATGTGCCCGACGCGAGACCGGTTGGGTCAGCCGAGACGGTCAGCGAGCCTGGAGTCGTGCCTCCCGAAGGAGTCACCGACAGCCAAGTCCCGCCGTGCGCTGCCGCCGTGAAGCTCAGCGGCCCGCCGCTGCTGTAGACGCGCACCGAGCGAGGTGAAGGCGCACCGCGACCGGCCTCATACTCGAAGGCTACGGCCCTTGGTGGCCACACCCGAAGGGTGCCCGACCCAGTACCAGTGATCGTCAGCGTGACCGGCACGGTTTGTGGAGAGTTCGAGGCATTGCTCGAGGTGATGGTGATGGTGCCCTTGTAGGTGCCAGCCGCGAGGCCAGAAGTGTTCGCGCTGACCTTCAAGGTGGCAGGAGTCGAGCCGCTCGCCGGCGTGACCGTGAGCCAAGACCCTCCAGATGCGGCAGCCGTGATGCTCAATGGGCTCCCGCTACTAGTGATCGACAGGCTTTGTGTTCCGGTTGCAGTACTGCCGGTTGGATACGTGAACGACACCGTCCCGGGAGAAACGTTGAGCGCGGCGTTTCCAGTAGAACCGGAAGACACCGTCAGCGTGACGGAAACCTTCTGCGGTGAGTTCGAGGCTCCCGAGGCAGTCACCGTAACTGACCCCGTGTAGGTGCCGGCTGCGAGACTGGCTGGATTCACACCGATGCTGAGACTGCCCGGAGTGCTTCCGCTGGCGGGCGTGACCGTTAGCCAGGTGGCTGAAGCTGCGGCCGAGTAGGTTAACGTGCTTGACCCGGTGACGTTGACCATTTGAGCCGCTGGCGTGGTTCCGCCGGTCTGGAAAGCAAACGAAAGGTTTGCAGGGCTAACCGTTACGGTGGGCTGAGTTGCCGCCGTCACATTCAATGTGACCGCTACGGTTTGTGGGCTGTTGGACGCGCCCGTGGCGGTAATCGTCACTGTGCCGGTGTAAGTGCCGGCTGAAAGCGACTGTGGACTCACGGAAACGCTGACGCCGGTCGGAGTCGTTCCGCTGGGAGTGGCCGTGAGCCAGCTCGCAGAAGTGGATGTGGTGTAACTCAAAGCCGCACCACTGCTACTCGTCGAAATTGTCTGAGAAGCAGGTGTCGTGCCGCCGCTCTGGTAACTGAACGACAAGGTCGACGGGCTCACACCGAGAGTGGGCTTCGCAGCTGCAGCTGTCACGGTGATGGCTTGCTTCAGCGTGCCTGTACCGCCGCCGAAGCTATCGATGGCAGCCGCATATAACGTGGCCGTGGTTGTGGCCGTAACTGTCGGGGCCGTCCAGCTGAACGTCCAACTATGAGTGCTACTGGGTGAGCTATGTACGATCTCGCCATTAGACACCTTGGTTCCGGTGCCTGCCGCGAAAGTGCCGGCTGAAGCGGCGACATCCACGCCACCATTGCCCGCCGTGATCGTGCTTACCGCAATCGTGTAGGTAGTGGTCGACCCTGAGGCGACGGAAGTTGGTCCGGTGAGTGTTACGGTCGGAACGCTCGTGCTGTTGCTATGGCACGAGGTGCAGGTAGATCCGCTCATACCGGAAAAGCCCGAGATGCCGTTACTGCTCGCATTGGCCGCGGCAGGCCAGCATATGGGTATCAGCAGCAAGAGAGCGATCCACAACCCGCGGATAGCGGCGAACTCACTCGACCTCTTGAGTTTGGATTTTTGAACGATCGCCACCCAGGTAGTGGCACAGCAGTTGGACAGGAATTTCCTAAGCTCCACTGTTGCTTCCTTTCTTCAGCCAGCGCATGGCGCATACGAGGGCCGAGGGGGGACGAAGGATGGAGTTTTGTCTGGTGCTCCTGCCACAGAGGCGAAGCACGCTTACAACTCAGTAATGGAATACATCCAATGAACGCGCTGGTGAAGTGGCCAAGGGTCTACGTGGAATTCGACATGCGTTGGGGAGACACTAACCGCAGATGGAAAGGCTGACAAGTGCACTGTAGTACATCGCAACACTATGTCCGGATATCGATCACGAGTAATGTCCAAATGAGTATCGATATACATCAATGTTACAACACGTGTACTGATTGAGATAGACGCTAACGCGACAGATTAAGTAATGGGGCCTAGTCCGTTGGATTGCGAGGGAATTTCAGGTAAGGCAGGCGAACTCCGTTGATCGTAACCTGGTCGGCGTGAATCGCGGCTGCTGCATCGAATCCCTGGGCTCCGGCGTTGGTCACGTAATCGTCCTGATCGACGCCGTCGCCACTCACTCCCAATCCGCCGACGAGAACGCCGTTCTTGTAGAGAGGTACGCTGCCGGGAAAAAACACGATGCCATTTTGATTTGGATTTGCGGATTGTGATCCCTGGGTGCAGGGATTGGCCCAATCCATCTCATACAGAGGAAAAAACGGGCCGGGGCTCGAGGCGTTGATGCCCGGTGGAAAAAGTGGCTGGGCGCCGAAGCCGATAGTGCGGTTGGTAACGGCCGTATTCGCCGGAACACCAGGCAGGTCAACCGCTCCGGCGGCAGTGCTGAAATAGATCACGTTTCTTGCCTTCGCCACGGCCACGTCGATGCTGAAGACCGTGGCGTCGGGCATCCGGCGCAAGCCTAGGACGGTTCCATCGATGTCGGTCACCGCGATGGTCATCCGGGTTCTTGAGCCGGAGGGCAGCCGGATGACGGCCCGCGTGATCTGTGCGGTCGCCACGGCTTGGTCGAGAATGGTGGTCACGTCGGCTTGCGTGAGACCGCCGGTACCGGAATTTGGTCCAACGAGATCGCCGTCGGGTGGCAGACCTCCAGCGCTTGGTCCGATCAAGTAGCTTCCTGTTGCCGAGCCAGCCACCATGCCTGCCGGTAAGCTGGTTTGATTCACGAAGGGCAGTGTCACGCCCCCTATGATGACCGCGCCCGGTGGAGGCAGTTGCGCGGCGGTGGGCAGAAATCCTGATTGGGACGCTGCAGAGAACGCTGCGAATTCGGCAATGTCGCCTGCTGTGGTTACGACACCGACCCCGCCGACGGCGTGGCCATTCTTAAACAATGGGACGCCACCAGGATTCGCCGCGGCCGGATTGCTATCCATGAGGTCCTGCTTGCCCGTGATGACGCCGAGACCCGGGTTCGCACCGTTGATGGAGCGGGATGGATTGATCGTTTTCCCCGGATTGAAGGTCGCATTCAGCGGACAGCCTCGGTTGGTGTTTTCGATTCCATAGAGATCGGCGTTGGGGGCGTTATCGACGCCGGGAGGAAAATGAATGCCGCTGAGAAAGCGCACGGTCCGACTCGAGAGCGGCGCCTGATCATTGCTGAAGAGCGCCGCGGTGCGCGCCAGAGCTACCGCGAGTTCCTGGCTGTCGACCGTGGCGCCAAAATTCCCGGTGGCCGTCGCCGGTGCGCCGGGCGTTTGGAAGATCGCGAGGATGGCACCGGTTCGATCGGCTACCACGACGACGAGCGGAGCGCTGACGGAGAGAACCGCATTCTGAACCACCTGGTTGACATCGGAGGCGGATAGCGGAACCGGTGTCGAACTTGCCGGGGCAGGGGACGACCCGCTCGTCCCGTTGCACGAGACCAGAGACTGGCACAGGCAAAGAAGCGACAGCACGCCGGCGAAAATCCGCAAGCGGTGGATGAATCTCGGGCTCATTTCATGATCCGCAGCGATGGCAACTTCCTTGATTGTCGCCGTAACCGAGCCGACGCACCGACTGTAATACGACGCGAGAGGCGAATCGACAGTGCAAGGACTTTCGTGTAACCACAGTGGTCACTCCCGTGGCTCAGTAACGTTGACTTTCCTAGCTACTCTGGCAAAAATCGGCTCAGCCTCACGTGTTCATAGAAATCAAGGGAGAACTCACTTGAAAACCTGCAAGCGACTGACTGCCGCGATCTTGTCTCTGCTGCTTTCACCACTGCCGGCAATCTGTCAGTCGGCCAGCGCCGATCATGCCGGACAGATCAAGGCGCTGATTCCCGCTGCCAATCGGAACGCAAAGCCTGCCAAGGTCAAGGATGACCTCGATTGGAATGACCTTCTCCAGACCCAGAAGTCCGGGAGACTGCGGGCGGGCTTGAAGGACGGGTCCATCCTGAGCCTGGGATCGAACAGCGAGCTACGCATCGTGCAGCACGACGCGTCTTCGCAGCAAACGTCTCTCGAAATGGATTTCGGCAAGGTCCGCAGCAAGGTGGTCAAGATCACCCAGCCGAACGGCAAATTCGAAATGAAGACGCCGAACGCAGTGATCGGCGTGGTTGGAACCGATTTCTACGTCGGTTACGAAGCCAGTCGCACGACTGTGATCTGTTACACAGGGCAAGTGACGGTGACGCCGCTCGGCAACGCGAAGGTGCTCCACAATTCCGGGCAGGCCAGCGGAAACTCCATCGCCGTGTCTGCCGGACAAATGGTGATCATTAGCACAGAATTGCTTCCCGATGGATACCAATCGAATTCCACTCCGCCCGAGGTGTTGCAGGCGAGCATGGCCGATACTGACGTTCCGGATAATCCGCCACCGCCCGTGCACCCGCACCTGGTTCGTAACCTGATCATCGGCATTGGTGCTGCGGCGACGGGATGGGCGGTCGGCTACACCCAGCTGAATACGGGCGGCGGGACTCCAGTAGTCAACTGCAAACCCAATCCGGCCACCAAAGTCTGTGGCTAGACCCTGGTAGTTTTCAGAGTTGACCGAGCTCGCAGAAACTATCGAAACAAAGGGCGCGTGATGACGCCTAACTCCCAGCGCTTCATGGCGTGGATCAGCCGATGGTCAACACGCCAGATCGATATCGCCATCGCCGTGCTTGTGACCGCGGCGGGGCTTTTGCTGTTCGCGTTCGCCGGTATCGGGGCCAACCGCGGTGCCGGCTTCATGTTTCTGCAGAATATCGAGCAGCGCTTGCTCGATATGCGATTTGAAGTTCGGGGTGCCCGCACTCCCGACCCCCGCATTGTCATTGTGGGGATTGACGAGAAGACTCTGCAGCATGTGGGTTCGTTCCCCCTTCCACGGAAAACCTACGCGGTCCTGATCCAGCGGTTGAGTGCCGCTGGTGCTAAGGTTGTGGCGTTCGACGCGACCTTCCCGACTGCCGAGACCAACTCGGCGACGCAAGCTCTCGACCGGTTACAGAAGGAGTTTGGGGCCTCAGCGTCAAGTCCGAGCTTGTTGAGAAAATCGATCGTTTAAAGCTGCAGAGCGATCAGGATGGAATGTTTGCCGCCTCCCTGAAGCAGGCAGGCAACGTCGTGCTCGGGCACTTGTTTCTGGATGCAGAGCGGGCGAGGAACGCAGACCCGAAACTGGAAGAAGAGTATTTCAATATTGTCTGGGCGAAGTCGTTTCCCCAGGTGCTGAAGGTGAAGTCCAAAGACGGGCACGATTTCGACCTCAATCGGGCCTGGGTCGAGAACGGCGGGACCGTCGCAGCCGGAGCCGAGGCGAACATCACGAGGTTGGCTGAGGCGGCGCAATCATACGGGTTCATCGATATCAATCCCGACCCGGACGGGACCCTGCGCCACGCGCTACTCATCATCCGGTATCGTGACCAGGATTTCTTTCCGTCTCTAGCTCTGCAGACGCTGCGCGAATACGAACAGATTCCCGACCAGGACATTGCGGCCTACCTTGCAGAGAACGGACTGGAGCGGATTCAGTTTGGAAAACACGAACTGCACCCTTCACACGATGGCACCGCGGCCATCAACTATGTTGGACCCTACGGAACGTATCCGCACTACTCGATGTGGGATGTGATGAGCGGGACCACATCGGCTGAGGCCTTCAAGGACAAGATTGTCTTCGTGGGTGCAACGGCGAAGGCGGTCGGAGACTTGCGTAACACTCCGTTTCAGAGCGGCGAAGCCTATATGGGAGTCGAGGTGCATGCCAACATTCTCGACAACCTGCTCCACAGTGGCGAGGCAGAACGAACCTTCCTGATCCGCGGGCCAAAGGAAGAGATGGGCGATATCGCCTTCATCGTCCTGTTTGGGCTTGGGCCTGGGTTTGTGGTTCGCGCGCGCCAAACCATTGCTCTCCACCATCACTTTGATCGTCGCGCTTGCGACATTTGGCTGGTTTGTGTACTACGCCTTTGTTCATTGGGGGCGCTGGCTGAGCTTTACCATTCCTGCGGGAACCTTGATCGCCAGCTACGCTGCCATTACCAGCTTCCGCATGATTTTTGAGGAACAAGAGAAGCGCAAAATCCGCAAGACATTTTCGCAGTACCTGTCGCCAGGGGTGATCGCACTCATCGAGAGGGATCCCCAGAAATACATTCGGCCGGGAGGAGAGACGAAGGATCTGACGGTGATGTTCAGCGACATTCGCGACTTCACAACTTTGTCAGAGGGGCTGACCGCAGATCAATTGGTTCATTTGTTGAACGAATACCTGGGCGAGATGACCGACACGCTTTTCCGCAATCTCGGCACTCTCGACAAGTACATCGGCGACGCCATCATGGCGTTCTGGGGCTCGCCGTATCCGCAAAAGGATCATTCTGCGCGAGCCTGCAGTTGCGCTTTGGAGATGATTCAGGCCCTCAACAGGCTGAACCAGAGGTGGAGTGCCGAAGGACGTAATCCGATTTCCATTGGAATCGGCCTGAACACCGGCCCGGTGAATGTAGGGAACATGGGTTCGAGCAAGCGGCTAGCGTGGACCGTGATGGGCGATAACGTGAACCTGGCGTCGCGACTGGAAGGGATGACCAAGCAATACCGGGTGCGGATCGTTATCAGCGAGGGCACATATCGCGAAGTCGCGAATCAGTTCGTATGCCGCGACCTGGACCGGATTCGCGTGAAGGGCAAGCTGCAGCCTGTGACGATTTATGAGTTGCTGGATACAGCGGAAAAACGCGATCACTACGATTCGCTATTAGAGAGCTTCGCGGGCGCAATGAAGGCGTATCGCAGTCAGAACTGGGATGAAGCTGTCAACCGCTTCGCGGCGCTACTCGCTGCCTACCCCGACGACGGCCCAACCCAAATCTTTCTACAGCGGGCCCGCGAATTTCGAGAGCACGCCCCGGAACCCGGCTGGGACGGGGTGCATGTCATGAAATCGAAGTAGTGACGACTACTTCTCGAAGTTCCTCCAATGTCGGCCGTCGTGTTCCAGCAAAGCGTCAGCCTCCTTGGGACCCCAAGTGCCGGCAGCATAGTTCGGGAAGCTGCGCGGTGGCAGCGCCTTCCAGACATCAAGAATCGGGCTGACGACGCTCCAACCAGCCTCCACCATGTCCGCACGCTGGAACAGCGTGGCGTCGCCGACCATGCAATCATGGAGCAGACGTTCGTACCCGGTGGTGGTCTGTTTGCCGAAATAGTCCGCGTACTCAAAATCCATGTCAACCGTTCCCAGCCGCATGACCGGTCCCGGGGTCTTGGCGGCGAAGCGCAGCGAGATTCCTTCCTCGGGCTGGATATGAAGCACCAGTTGATTCGGCATGAGATTCTCGACAGTGGTTTCGCGGAACAG
Source organism: uncultured Acidobacteriota bacterium (assembly GCA_963729415.1). GTDB lineage: Bacteria > Acidobacteriota > Terriglobia > Terriglobales > Acidobacteriaceae > Gp1-AA133. The sequence goes on from CAVSOD010000002.1 coordinate 379,763, forward strand.
CACAAACGGCGCTTGCCGGAACTGGATCACGATGTGGGTATTGCGCGCTGGCATGCGCTTGCCGGTGCGCACGTAGAACGGAACTCCCGCCCACCGCCAGTTGTCGATCTGCAGTTTGATGGCGACGTACGTCTCGGTCCGCGAGTCGGGCGGAACACCTTGTTCCGCGCGGTAGCCGGGGACATGCTGTCCGCCGAGATCACCCTCGCCATATTGGCCGCGAACGGTGCGTGTGAGCACTTCCTCGGCGCTCAGAGGTTGGATCGCGTGCAGGATTTTGGCTTGCTCATCGCGGACCGCGTTGGCGTGGAACGAGATTGGAGGCTCCATGGCGGTGAGGCTGATGAGCTGCATGATATGGTTCGGCACCATGTCGCGCAGGGCGCCCGCGTGATCGTAATATCCACCCCGTTGTTCGACGCCGACCGTTTCGGCCACGGAAATCTGGATGTGATCGATGTAGCGGCGGTTCCAGATGGGTTCAAAGATCCCGTTGGCAAAACGGAACGCCATGATGTTTTGCACGGTCTCTTTTCCCAGATAGTGATCGATGCGGTAAATCTGCGATTCGTCAGCGACCTTCAATAGTTGCTTGTTGAGGGCCTTCGCGGACTCCAGATCCCTGCCAAAGGGTTTCTCCACGATCACCCGCCGCCAATGATGATTGTCTTCGGCCATGAGGCCCGCCGAAGCCAGTTGCTCAACCACCGGGCCAAAGAAATCCGGGGCAATCGCCAGGTAATAGAAATAGTTCTGATGGGTATTCAGTTCCGTGTCCAGTTTCTGGAGCAGGTCTTTCAGCTTCTGGAAGGTGCCGGAATCGCCGAATTCGCCGGTCAGGTAATACATCCTCTGCTGAAACCAGGCCTGCAGGTCGGGCTCGATCTGCACGTCTCCGAATTGCTGCAGGTCCTGTTTAAGCTTGGCGCGGAAGTCATCGGTCGACATGGCGTCGCGCGCCACGCCGACGACCGCAAACTCGCTCGGAAGCAGGTGATTTTTCCCGAGGTTGTAGAGGGCGGGGATCAATTTCCGCCGGGTCAGGTCGCCAGAAGCACCGAAGATTACCATCACGCAAGGATCTCCCGGCCGGCCGACCCTCTCATTGCTCATCTCAGCATTTGCTTGTGCCATGACTTGATTTCCTTGGAAGACGCACGAAAGTTTAACAAGCAGTACGGATCCTATTGTTTCAAGTGTGGGTACCGTTGACCAACCGAACTCCTGTCACGGCGTTATCTTGTGCGCCGATTATGGCTGTGGTACCAAAAGAAACATCATTCTAATCGGACGGTGCAACGAGTGCTGACGGGCGGGTGTGCGTCCAGAAGGGATCTGGTGCGAAATACTCGCCGGAAATCGCAATTTGCAGCGGCTATTCTGGTTCTGCTGAGCAGTTCTGTATTCGCACAGGAGAGTCTGCCGACAACCGATCGGCGGATTCCAGAACAGCATCCTCCCAGCGTCGCAAGTTTGCAGGGGCGAATTCGTGATCAGCAGGAGCATGCTGTTCCCGGGGCGACCGTAACACTGCAATCGAAAATCAACCGGCGAGGTTACAGCGCGACCTCCGACGCCGAGGGAATCTTTCGTTTGCGGGATGTTCTCCTCGACACCTACGAACTTTGCGTAACACAAAGCGCTTTCGAGTCGCTTGTCATGTCGAACGTGCAGGTCAATAAGTCCGGCCTGATCGTGTTCGACCTGAAGATGCGCGGAATTCGCGAGACCGTTTCCGTAAGCAAAGGCCCGTCGGGAATTGCGGAGTCGCGCCGAGTGAGTTCCGCCGCGAAGGTGCCATCCAGCCCGTACCCCGGGTTGCACGGGCCAGCGTCGGAGAGAGCGGCTATCGGGGCGGCGACCGAAGGGATTCCGCCCGCATCGGCAAACTTCGCGCCTGAACCGGATCGCTGGGACATCGCGATGCCCGACTGGCAGCGCTATGATCGCCAGGGCGGAGCTCCCTACGTGCAGAAGCATTGGTACGACCCTTTCAATCGCAATCGACTGAAAGGAGATTACCCGATCTTCGGGCAGCAGTGGTTTCTTAACCTGACTGCGGTCAGCCGGACGGGGCTGGAGGCTCGTCGCCTGCCAGTGCCGAGTGGCCTCGATGCGGCGAACCCCGGCAGTAGCGGCTTCTTCGGCCGTGGCGAACAGGTTTTCGCTCAAGAGTCGCTGCGGTTCTCGTTGGACCTCTTCCGAGGTGATACCAGCTTTCGGCCTGCGGACTTTCGCGTTCGATTTACACCCGAAATCAATCTGAACTTCCTGCAGGCCCGCGAGCGCGGCATTGTCAACATCGATCCTCAGAAGGGAACGGATCGCTTCGATGCCCATGTGGGGGTACAGGAGGCCTTTGTCGAAGCGAAATTGCACGATCTCAGTCCGAACTACGACTTCGTTTCCATCCGCGCGGGAATTCAGCAGTTCACCAGTGATTTCCGTGGATTCCTGTTCTCTGAGGAGCAACCCGGGGTGCGGGTGTTCGGAAATCTGCACTCGAACCGTCTGGCATACAACCTGGCATGGTTTTACTTTCTGGAAAAGAACACCAACAGCGGCCTGAATACGTTTCAGAACCGTGGTCAACAGGTTTACCTGGCGAACGTCTATCTGCAGGACTTTCTCGCCAAGGGATACACGACTGAGTTCAGCTTTCACTACAACCAGGACAACGGCGGCATCCACTTCGACGACAACGGATTTCTGGTGCGGCCGGCTCCGGTTGGAGGCGTGGTGAATGGCGCCATTCGAAGTCACCATATTCAAGCGTATTACCTCGGATGGGCGAGCCATGGCCATATCGGACGACTCAATGTAAGCCACGCGTTTTACCAGGCGCTTGGCCATGATGATTTCAATGCCATTGCCGGGAGACGCGTTGACATTAACGCTCGAATGGGAGCGATTGAACTCTCGGTTGATCGTGATTGGGCGCGCTACCGCGCGTCGTTTTTCTATTCTTCAGGAGATTCGAGCAATCGCACTGGCGCCTCTCGCACCGACGGAACCGCGCATGGGTTTGATTCCATCGTCGATGACATGCATTTCGCCGGAGGCGATTTCAGTTTCTGGGATCGGGAAGGATTGCGCCTGACGGGTACAGGTATTGCGCTGGTGACGCCAGGCAGCCTCATTCCTAATTTGCGCGCTAACAAGGAAGAAGGACAAGCCAACTTCGTAAACCCGGGACTCATGTTGTTCAATCTGGGTGCCGACTTCGGCCTTACGCCGAAGCTGCGTGCCTTCGTCAACGGCAATTATCTTCGGTTCGATCGAACGGAGCCGCTCGAGTTACTGCTGTTCCAGCGCCCCATCGATCATAGTGTGGGAGAAGATCTCGGTGTGGGCGTCGAATACCGCCCGCCGCTGACCGAGAACATTGTCCTTCGGGGTGGTGCTGCGGCACTGCTGCCGGGAAATGGATTCAAACAAATTTACAACGGCGAAACCCGTTTTTCACTTTTTGGGAATGTGCGATTTCAGTTTTGACGAGGTCTTAGCGCGCCCATGAACCATCCGAGATCGGCGGTGATGTCATGGTTCATTGCGGCCAGCCTGACGGGCGCGGCGCTGAGACTGTATGCTCAATCACCTGCTCCGCAATCAGAAGATGTCCTGTTGCTGCAGTCGCAAGCCGAGGCCGACCGAAAGTCCAGCGGATGCTTGACCTGTCACACCTCCACCGATAATCCGACAATGCACCCTTCCGCCACGGTGCGGCTGGGTTGCACGGATTGTCATGGAGGTCACAGTGAAGTTCAAATCAAGGAAGGAACGCAGCCGCAGTCGGCAGACTACCTGCAGGCGAAAAAGCAGGCTCATCCGCCATCGCGTGAAGGTCAATCTTCATCCAATCCAATCCGTGACTACACCAATTCGCTGCGGGAGAATTGGGATTTTGTGCGGTTCGTGAATCCCGGCGACTTGCGGGTGACGGAGAAAACGTGTGGTGTGTCGGGATGCCACGCGGCCGAAGTCCGAAAAGTTCAGACCAGCATGATGACCCACGGCGCCATGCTGTGGAGCGCCGCTCTCTATAACAACGGCGCTTTCCCTCTGAAGACGCCGCATTTCGGGGAAAGCTACGGGCCCGACGGACAGCCGCAACGCTTGATCACATCTCCTCCACCGACCTTGGAGGAAATCAAGAAGAAAGGAATTCTGCCTTCGCTCGAACCCCTGCAGCGCTGGGAGGTTTCGCAGCCGGGAAATGTGCTCCGCGTATTTGAACGTGGCGGGCGAAAGAGACCGGAAATCGGAAATCCGGACCTGGACGACGACTCGGGCAAGCCCGAGATCAAGCTGAGCGAACGGGGATTCGGAACGGAGCTTCGCACAGATCCGGTCTTCCTGGGACTTCAGAAGACCCGCCTCCTCGATCCGCTGCTTTCGTTTCCCGGCACGAACGATCAGCCCGGCGATTACCGCGCCAGCGGCTGCAGCGCCTGCCACGTGATCTACGCCAATGATCGCTCTGAAGATCATTCGGCGAATTTTGCGGCTTACGGAAATCTGGGGCACAGCGCAAGTTCAGATCCCACGATTTCGCACGAACAATCGGGCCACCCGATCCGCCATGAGTTCACCCGATCGATTCCATCAAGCCAGTGCATGGTCTGCCACATTCATCCAGGAACGAACATGGTGGCGACTTATTTCGGCTATACATGGTGGGACAACGAGATCGATGGCAGCCACATGTGGCCTGCCGCGCAGGCGCATCCGGACGCGGAGGAGCGTAGCCGCACAGAAGCACGAAATCCGGAAGGCTCGGCAGTACGCGGGTTGTGGGCGAACCTGGACTTTCTGGAAAAAACCGGTACACCCGCGTTCAACCAGCAACTCGAACGCACCCAGTTTGCCGACTTTCACAGTCACGGGTGGATCTTCCGCGCTGTGTTCAAACATGATCGCAAAGGTACGCTGCTCGACGCCCAGGATAAGCCCGTCGCCTTCGATGACCCGAGCCGATTCAGTAAGGCTGTTCACCTGAAAGACATCCATCTTGAAAAGGGCATGCACTGCATCGATTGCCACTTCGAACAGGACAGTCACGGCAACGGCAAGCTGTACGGGGAAACGCGGAATGCGATTGAGATCGATTGTGTGGATTGTCACGGCACGATCCAGCATCGGTCCACGCTGTTGACTTCGGGGATTGCGGCTCCAGAAAACGGCACGAATCTGGCAGCCTTGCGTACGCCATGGAATGAACGGCGGTTTTATTGGAAAGACGGCCGCCTCTATCAACGTTCGATGTTAAAGCAAAGCACCGAGTGGGAAGTGGTTCAGGTGCTCGACACGATTACACCCGGGAACGAGCACTACAGTGAAAAATCAAGATTGGCGAAAACCATCGAGCATGATGGAAGAACTTGGGGTGACGCCAGCGTCGACGAATCGCAACTGGCTCACGCCAACGGACGCATGACCTGTTATGCGTGCCATTCTTCGTGGGCTCCGACCTGCTACGGGTGTCATCTGTCAATGACCGCCAATCAGCGGACGCCCATGCTGCACAACGAGGGAATTACGACTCGTAACTGGACGTCGTACAACTTTCAGGTTCTGCGAGACGACATCTATGCCCTTGGCATCGATGGAACGGTTACCGGCAACCGCGTCGCTCCGGTTCGCTCTGCGTGCGCGGTCGTTGTCAGCTCCCAGAACAGCGATCGTGATTGGCTCTACTATCAGCAGCAAACGATTTCGTCGGAAGGCTTCAGCGGCCAGGCTTTCTCGACGTTCGTCCCGCACACGGTTCGCGCGAAAGAAACGAAGACCTGCACCGACTGCCATGTTTCCCAGAATAACGACAACAATGCCTGGATGGCACAACTGCTCCTGCAGGGAACGAACTTCATGAACTTGATGGGCCGCTACGTTTATGTGGCGAACGGCAAGAGCGGCTTTGCCGCCGTGGCCGTGGCGGAACACGATGAGCCCCCGGCCGTACTAGGAAGCGATTTTCAAAAGATCGCTTACCCGGACAACTACAAGGCTCACGTCGATGCTCAACGTGAGCTGAAAGAAGCCTATCGGCACTCCGGATCTGAGGTTCTCGATGTGCAGGCACGCGGCGAATACCTGTACGCTGCCATGGGAAAGAATGGCCTCCGAATCTTCGACGTGGCGAATATCGATGACAAAGATATTTCGCAGCGCGTCGTCACCGCGCCGGTTTCTCCCCTCGGCCAGCGCTTTTATCTCCCCACGAAATATGCGATGGCGGTTGCCACTCCGACAACGCTAGGCGTAGATCCGTTGCGCTCCCATAGACCGGAGAACGAAGAGCAACGGATTCACCTGATGTACGGCTTTCTTTATGTGGCAGACAAATATGAAGGCCTGGTCATCGTGGGAGATCCGAACCTCAAGAGCAAAAGCCCGGGGGTGGGCACCCTGCTGGATGGTGATCCTGCGAATAATTTCCTGAAGCGAACCCGCGCCTTCAATCCAGGCGGTATCTTGAATGGAGCGCACCGCATCGCATTCGCCGGCACCTACGCCTACGTTCTCTGCGATCGCGGCGTCGTCGTGGTGAACCTCGACAATCCCCTTCAGCCTCAGGTTGTGGCAGAACTCGGGGCGCCGACAATCGTCGAGCCTCGTGGGATCGCGATTCAATTTCGGTACGCCTTCATCGTCGATCGGGAAGGACTGAAGGTGCTCGACGTTACCCGCCAGAACCAACCCAAGATCGTAAGTGGTGCGTTCGTGCCCCTCGAGGATGCACGGAATGTTTACGTCGCCAGGACGTATGCGTACGTTGCTGCGGGTCGTCAGGGTATCGCCATCGTTGATGTTGAGCGTCCCGAATCTCCGAAGCTCGACCAGGTTTTCAATGCGGAGGGACGTCTCAACGACACCAACGACGTTAAGCTCGGCATGACGAGTTCGAGCCTGTTTGCCTATGTGGCTGACGGCAAGAATGGCCTTCAGGTTGTGCAACTCTTCTCGCCGGTTGAGAATCCCGCCTTCAGCGGCTTCAGCCCGAAACCCACGCCAAAATGGATTGCGCAATATCGTACCCACGGACCGGCGTTGGCAGTCTCCAAGGGAATCGATCGCGATCGCGCCGTGGACGAGAGCGGCAACCAGCTTGCGGTGTTTGGAAGGCGCGGCGCCCGCCCGTTCAATCGTCAGGAAATGGAAAGAATGTTCCTGCGAGATGGGCAGATATTCACTGTAACGGACGATCCGCCCACGCCCCCAACGCGGCCGGCAAACGAAGCGACCGCAGAGAATCACTAGAAATTCCTACTGGATTGGCGATTCCTTCGGGACCACGAGCTTCGCCGTCCCGCGCAACTCTGGAATCGTAAACTGCCGGTTTGTCCGACGCTCCTTGCTCCAATCGTGATATTGGTGGCATTCAAAGCACCGGCCCTCGGCACTGTCCTTCGAAGAGGTCTGCTCGCGATGACACTGTCGGCAGGTCGCAATACCGGGCAGCAGGATGTCGGCAGTATTGTGGCTTTCGACTGCGTGGGAGTGACATGAGGTGCAGGTCATCATGCGATGGGAGCGATGATCGAATTCTGCGTGTTCCAGCCAGCGTCCGGCGATGTTAGTCGCAGCGATTTGCGGAATGGAGCTGCCGTTTGGGACTAACACGTGGCACTGCTTGCATGTTTTCGCCCACAACAACCGCTCCGCGTCCTCGGTACGAAACTGAACCCATTCCGTCGCGTTGCGAGCCATCCGGGGAGTCGGCGCGTCCTCGGGAACTTGCCGGTTGATCAATACGACCTCGCGAATCGCTGATGGATGGCCTGCAATGTAATCCTCGAACTTCTTGATCAGGAAAGTGTGCACGACCTCCGGCTTATCGTGGGGGACCTGTTGATTGCCGAATCGCGTGTCGAACTGAAGGGTATGGCAACCGGCGCAATGTGTCGCGAAGCGAATTGGAACCATGTAGGCTCCGCGCCGACCGTACGGAGGAGTTGTGCCCGATGGATTCGACGTGGGAAGGGCTTCCGCCGAATATGGCCAAGGGCGACTGTCGGGGGCCGGGCGATGGCAGTCGTCGCATGACATTTGCACGCGCCTTCCGTCAGATGCCAGGAGGTTCGGCTGCAAGTGGAGAAAGTGATTCAGCTTGACCTGCGCCGGGTCCGATCTGCCCGGCGCGAGCGCCGAGAACTCAGGATGATTTCCATCAAAATTCGAGATCGTGCTGGAGTAATGGGCGTGCCCATCTTTCGTTACCAAGTGAGTGTGACACTGCGTGCAACTGGCATTCGTTGTGGCCGAGAGTCGCACGGCGCCACGGTGCTCCATGTGGCACGTTGAACACTTGGGAGCGAATGTCTGATTGGCCTGATGCTGAGGACCGTCGTGACAAGAGAGGCAAGCCTCGTCGCTGACTTCTTTGAAGAACGCTCCCGCGCGAGTGACGTGACAAAGGCTGCATTGTTCAGTGAAGACGGCGTGCGATTGCGAAAGAGGTCCACGCGAGTATGCGGCCTGACTGCCTTGCGCTCGCTGGATCAACAGCCAGCCTAGCGCGAGCAAGGGTACAGCCAGCGAAAGCCACAAGCGCCAGCGACGAAGCGGATGCGGACGCGTGAAGTATTGCAGGTCGATTCGCCGTGCAAGCTTCTTGGTTGTGCGCGTCCGTCGCAGCATGATGTTTCTAGAATCTGATCGCCATTACCGCGTGCCACGCGCCGAGCAGAAGGAGCGCGTACGACAACGGAACATGGACAAGCAACCATCCGTGCAGGATCTTGTGAAGGCGACTCTGCCGGTCGAGCTGGCGTTTTTCCTCACAAATATTCTCAAGGTCGTCGACTTGCGAATGCAGATTGGGAGGCAACAGTACACGGAGATTGCTGAAGATAGATGCGGCTGTAGTTGCAACGCCCAGCCGCTGGCCGTGCCCGCCTGCCCTTTGCAGATAAGGAAGCATTTCGTCTTTCAGGAAGCGGCGTAGTTCGGTGCTGGCCTGCTCATCCAGCAATAGGCCCGTCGCAACCGTGACATCCCAGTTCGCACCGGCAGCTGCGGCCGTCGCCCTCTCCCTTTCTCCGGCATGGGAGACGCTGCCTTCCAGCGTTGCGCAACTTTCTTCGACGAGCCGACCGGCTTCCTGGGCGAGCTGAGCGCGTACATGCTCAATCTGTTCGTAAATGGTTTCCATCGGTAGTTGCACGGTGTGAAACCTCGGCATGAAATGCTGCAGCGCGGCTCCCAGGATTCCGCTGACGAAGACGAGAACGAACATCCACATCAGCAGCCGGGTGAGCGGGCCGCCAAAGTGGAATCCGCCATGCAGAAGGATGAGAGGGAAGCTCAGAAACCCCAACCAAAGATGGCCGCGCATCCAGGTTTGTGCCCGCCCGATACGCCAAATCGGAAACTTCTTGCGCAGCCCCAGCAGTCCTGCAAACACCATGAACGCGAATCCGACGCTTCCATAAATTAGTCCGGGAACACTGCCGCCACGAGGGCCCTGTGGCGATTGCAAGGCATAGGGAAGGTAAGTCGCCACAGCCACACCCAATACTGCCATGCTTCCGACGAACCAGTTCCGGTGGCTGCGGTCAATGAGCAAGAACTTAACCTTTCAGTGGACTGGATTGCTCGAGCAGCCCAGCAAAAAACTCAGGCGGATTGACCCGGTGCGCGGCGTCGTGCGGGCAAGCATAAACACAACTTGGCTCGGCGTGGTCATGGCACAGATCGCAGGATGTCGCCTTCAAACGGGTGCTCGCGATTTTCCTCCCCGGATGCGAAGGATCGTCCAATTCGACCGGGAACGGGTGAAGGTTGATATTGCCGTAGGGGCAATTGTTCGCGCACAGTCCACAACCAATGCACCAGTCTTCGATGATGACTTCGAGGGAATTTCTGCGGCGGATTGACCCGACCGGGCAACCCACCATGCACAGCGGGTCACGGCATTGCCGGCAAGAAGTGGCGACAAGGTACTTGTCGAAACGAACTCCCTCGCGCACAAGGCGGCTCACGCCATCGTGGGCGTCGGCGCAAGCGCGAACGCATTGATCGCAGCGCGTACAGCGGTCCAGATCGAGGACCAGCAGGCTCTGCGCTTCCATCAGACCATTGGCGAGAAACTGTCCGACAGGCAAGGTCTGCAATTGCGAGGTTCGCTTGCGATTTTCCTGAACGCGCTCTTGCGCAATGGCCTCAAGCCGCGTCCGAACATCCGGAAAGCGATTTAACATCAACTCAAAATCTTCGCGAGCGATCCGGACGACCTCCACGTGGTCAAGCGCCGTGCAGGTTGCGGTGCGTGGACTTCCACTGAGTAAAGCGATTTCCCCGAAATATCCACCGCGGGCCAGATAGGCGAGAATCAATTCGCCGCCGGGTCGTTCCTCCGATACCTTTACGAACCCGATCCTCACCAGATACAGGCTGTCGGCCATCTCGCCTTGACGGCAGATGACCTGTCCCGGGCTGAAACGAAGTAACTCCACTCGATCGCGCAGATGGTCAATGAAGTCCTTGGTGAGTGAGGCGAAGATGGGCACACTGCGCAAATGCGAGTCGAGGGCGCGATTTCGGTAGTTCCGCTCCAGTTGTGCACGGAAAGTCTTGTTTCGCTGCAAGATGTCGAGTACATTGCGCAGCATCTCCAGCATGACGCAGTCGGTCTTCGCGCGCACAGTCGCGGAGCGCGGGTAATAGCTCATGCAGGTCATCTCGCCGAACAGTTCACCGGCCCCCAGTTCCGCAATCGGGTTCCCGTAGGGAAGATCCACGGATGCATCGATCGGAATGAATGGGCGACTCGATTCCTCATTGCGGCGATGCTCATCCCGTGGGCTCAAAATGCTTTTCAGTCGGCGGAAGAAACCGTGACTGGTGCCATCGGTTTTCACGTGAGCCATCGGGCTCTCGAGAAACACCTCCGCTTGCCCGGAGAGTATGTAAAAGGCGGTTGAGCCGAATTCGCCTTCGCGGCAGATGATTTCTCCGGCGCGGTAGTGTCGCTTCACGACCGCTTTCTGATTCAATCCCAGGAAGGTACCAGAGACGTTCTCAAAGATCGGCAGGTGCAGCAGCTCTGCGGGATCGAGCACTTCACCCGAACCAAGTTCCGTTCCTACCACGCGCTTATTGGTCAGAGCTCCGGTCGGGCACGACACCATGCACTCGCCGCAGGAGACGCACGAGGACTCGGCCATCGCCAGGTTCGTATCGAAGGCAATGCCCGCCTGATATCCCTTTCCCCGTCGAGCCAGCACCCAGTTGTGCCGGATTTCATCGCAGCCGCGGATGCAGCGGTCGCAGAGAATACAGGAATTGTGGTCTACGGCGATGACGGCAGAGGAGTCATCTTTTCCGCGAGGGCTTGAACGTCGCGGAAAACGCGGCTCCGCGATCCCGGCTGCGGCTGCCAGCCGTTCCAGTTCGCAGTCGCCAGACTGAAGCTGGCGTGCACACGGAGACGGGTGGTCTGACATCAGGAGTTCAAGCAGTGTGTGCCGCGCGGCTTGCACCGGCTCGGAGCAGGTTTTTACGTTCATGCCGGGCTCGGCCAGTCGGATGCACGACGCCGCGTAGACTCGCTGGCCAACATCGACGACACAAATGCGGCAAACGCCGACGGGAGTTTCGTTCTGCTGATGGCATAGCGTGGGAATTGGGATGCCGTTCAGGCGGGCGGCGTCGAAAAGCGTCGTTCCTGCCGGAACCGAGACCTTGGTCCCATCAATGATCAACTCGATCTGGGAGGCGGGCGTCGAACTCATGCCACGCCTCGCTTCGCGAAGCACACACCCGCCGAGCACCGGCGTTCGGAAATATGCTCTTCCACGACGTGGGGGAAATGCTTCATCACGGATGCAATCGGAACCGGAACCACTTGACCCAGTCCACAAATAGATGTCAATTTCATCGCGCTCGAAAGTTCAGCCATAACTTGCTGATCGGTGTCGGAGCAGCGCCCCTCGGTCCACCCCATCAGGATCTCAACCATTTTTTGCGAGCCCACGCGGCAGGGGACGCACTTCCCACAGGATTCGTTGCGGTAGAAGCGCACGGCATTCAGCGCCATATCCAGCATGCACCGGCCTTCTGCGCACACCACAATCGCGCCGGAGCCCACCATGGAGCCAGCAGCCGCCACCGCGTTCCAGTCGAGCGGCAGATCGACCATCGAGGCCGGCAAATAACCGGATGAAGGTCCGGAAGGTGCAAAGGCAAGCAGATTTCGTCCACCGCGGACTCCGCCAGCGTTCTTGTAGATCAGTTCGGAGTAGCTCGTGCCCATCGGCACTTCGAAAATTCCAGGCGCGTTGACGTCTCCCGAGACACCGACGAACTTCATCCCGGCAGCGCCATTCTTGCCCGCAGCCTTGAACCAGTCCGCACCACGCGCAAGAATCACCGTGGCAAAGGTGAAGGTCTCCACGTTGTTGATCACCGTTGGCTGATTCCACAGACCATTGGTCCCGGGGAACGGAGGCTTGTTGCGTGGCTCGGAACGTTTGCCCTCAATCGCCTCCAGCAGAGCGCTTTCTTCACCGCAAATGTAGCCGCCCGGGCTGACAAAGATCTCAAGATCGAAGGCAAGTTCGCTTCCCAGGATCTTCTTGCCAAGCAGGCCAGCCCGATAGCAGCGGTCAATCTCTTCCTGAAGGACTTCTTGCGGTTCTTCGTATTCGTGGCGGATGTAGATGATCCCTTGATTGGAGCCGGTGACCATGCCCGCAACAATCATGCCCTCGATTACCAGATGGGGGACCGATTCCATGATGAAGCGGTCCTTGATTGTTCCCGGTTCGCTCTCGTCGGCGTTGCAGATGATGTACTTGGCTTTTCCTGGCGCGTTGCGAACGATCTCCCACTTGTTACCCGTCGGAAAGCCGGCGCCACCCATGCCGCGGAGGCCACTCGCCTTCAGAGTTGCCAGAATTCCAGTCCAGTCACGAGTCTCGACGAACCGCCGCACCACCGAGTAGTTCGGTGAGCCGTCGTATGGATCGGAGACGACCCGGGTCTGTGGATTGTCGCGTGGTTCCGGCGGAAGCTGTCTGCCGGAAGCCGCGTCTCGAACCAACGACGCGGCTCCCGCTTCGTCGACGCCGCAATAAATCCGATTGTTCACGGAGAAAGCCGGTGCCTTATCACAGCGACCGAGGCACGACACATCGCGTATCGAAACGTCCTGGCCTTGAAACATCTGTGCCAGGCCGGCCTTTAACTCCGGAGCGCCGCGCAGATGACAGCTCATATCGGCGCAGATTTTGACCTCGGCTCGCGGCGGCGCCGTAAGGTGAAAATGGGGATAGAAGCTGGCGACCGCATGGATTTGGCTGACAGGAACGTTCATGCGAATGGCAAGTTGCTGCAGTTGATCTGCAGGCAAGTAGCCAAACTGCTGCTGGATCGCCCTGAGTTGATCGAACAAGGCGCTAGTGTCCCCGTAAACCCGGTTTGATGATGTCGAGGTTTGCAGAAATCTTAGCGTTAAAGATTCCAGCCGGGGAATGCCGATCTTGGGACACCGGCTTACCAGAGGACCTGTACGGCCGTGCTGCGCGCGTACCAAACTGTCAATTGATTCCAGCCCACGGAATAGGTATAAGCAAGACCAATCCGCCAATCACAAGCGGAATCCTGAACCGACGCCAGACGAGATGGGGAAAACGGTCAACCCGGCGCGGGATGCACTGGTGTGTCTGGTAGTAGTGGGTTCCTGCGCCTTCGCGCAGAACGTTCCCGCAGGGAAGTACAACGGGCCGGGAGGCTGTGCCAGCAGCAGTTGCCACGGCAGCATTCAACCCAAACAGGTAACCCGGGTCGCGCAAAACGAGTACACCATCTGGGCAGGGCAGGATAAGCACTCGCGAGCCTATCAGGTGCTTTCGAGCACCGTTTCCATGCGAATCGGCACGATCCTCAAGATTGGGCGACCGGATCAAGCTCAGAAGTGTCTTGCATGTCACGCACTCTCAGTACCGAGTGACCAGAGAGCAGAAACCTTCGATCTGATCGACGGCGTCAGTTGCGAGAGCTGTCATGGCCCGGCTTCCGGGTGGCTCGGTCCGCACACGACGAAAAACTGGCCGCACGAGAAATCCGTCCAGTTAGGCATGTACGACACACGCGATCTGGTAAAACGCAGCGAACGCTGCTTGACCTGTCATTTGGGAACTCCCGAAAAATTTGTGGATCACGAGATGATCGCGGCTGGGCATCCCGACCTCACCTTCGAGCTGAATCTTTTCAGCGCAGTGATGCCGAAACACTGGAAAGAACCTCCCGAGGAGGGCTGGCGAGGAGTGCAGGTGTGGGGTGTGGGAGAAGCCGTGCAGCTGCAAAAGGGGCTGGAGCGACTGGCTCGTCGCGCAAGCAGCCCTGCTTGGCCCGAGTATGGGGAATTGGATTGCTTCGCCTGCCATCACAGTCTAACGAAGCCTGAGGACAGCTGGCGGCAGGAACTCGGATATGCGGGCCGTCAGCCCGGCGTTCCGGCCTGGAACGAATCGCGCTACGTGATCTTTCGGCACGTCGCGAGGAAAATGAATCCTGATGCGGCGACGCAATTGGATTCCGACATCAAGAAGCTGGCCGAGTTGCTGGGTGAACACAACGGAAATCCGCAGGAAATTTCTGCCACGGCAAACCATGCGGCGGCAGTGGCCGGCCAGTTTGCCCAGCAATTGAACACGAAGACCTACGACGCCGCGTTCACCCTGGCTCTCATGCGTGCGATTGCGCAGGACGGCGATTCCATCTCTGCCCACGGACAGCGCGCGGCCGAACAAGCGGCGATGTCCCTGGATTCTCTTTTTAACGCCTATAAGCAAGGCACGAACGACTCCGGCGCCGAGTTGCATGAACTGATCAATGGGCTTTTCGAACAGGTTGACAACCCTTCCGCCTATAACGGCCCGAGATTCGCAGCGCAAATGCAAAAGGTGAGTTCCGCGCTTTCGCGCTCCAGCGGAGTGGTGAAGGCAAGCCAGTGATGAGCGCATCCTCCGGCAAACCACTAAGCAGGGAACAAGAGCGTCTGGCGGAGCCAAATTCCGGCTTTGTTCCTGCCTGGCGCAAATGGGGGCCGTATGTCAGCGAGCGTTCCTGGGGAAGCGTCCGCGAGGACTACAGTCCTGATGGTTGTGCCTGGGAGTTTCTGACGCACGACATGGCCCGGAGCAAGGCTTATCGCTGGGGAGAGGATGGAATCGCCGGATTCTGCGACCGCTATCAGCTGCTGGTTTTTGCGCTAGCGCTTTGGAACGGCCACGACCCCATCCTGAAGGAGCGGATGTTCGGCCTTTCTGGAAACGAAGGGAATCACGGCGAGGACGTCAAAGAGTACTGGTTCTATCTCGACAATACGCCTACCCACAGTTATCAAAAGATGCTCTACAAGTATCCGCAGCGCGAATTTCCGTATGCGCTTCTGGTCGAGGAAAATCGCCGCCGCTGGGGGCAGGTGGGTGCTTCAGAATACGAACTTCTCGATACTGGAATCTTTGACGAGAACCGATACTTCGACGTGTTCGTCGAGTACGCGAAGGCGGATCCGGAAGATATTTGCATTCGCATCGAAGCGGTGAACCGGGGACCCGAGCCTGCTGTCCTGCATCTGTTGCCCCACTTATGGTTTCGCAATACCTGGGGATGGAATGAACCTCGGGGACCCGAGCCCATCATCCGTACCGTGTCTGCACCCGACGGCCTTATTGCACTCGCGGCCGACGATTCAAGTTCTCCACCATTGCGCAATCTTCAGTTTCCCTATTCGCTGGGGCAGCGTTTCTTGTATGCGCCCGCAGATGGAGACGCCCTTTTCACCGACAACGAAAGTAACGCGGTCAAGCTTTATGGGTGCGCCTCCAATCCGAAGTCTTTCGTGAAGGACGCTTTCCACCGCTTTGTGATCTCGGGCGAAAATTGTGTCAACCCCGCGCGCAACGGAACGAAAGCGTGTGTCTGGTACCGGCGTACTGTCCCAGCGCAGCAATCCTTCGTGCTGCGGCTGCGCTTGACTCCCCGAGCGCTTCCGGCACCTCTGGACGACGTCGACAAGATCGTCGCCACTCGAAAAGCAGAAGCGGACGAATTTTACGCTGTCATCCAACCTCGGTCGGCGACGGAAGAAGAGAAAGCAATCCAGCGGCAGGCGCTTTCCGGCATGCTGTGGAGCAAGCAAATCTATCTTTGGGATGTCAATTTGTGGCTGGAAGGCGACAATCCAAGCGTTCCGCCTCCGACGTCGCGCAAGCATCTGCGGAACGTTCACTGGCGTCATCTGAACTCCATGCGCGTCCTCTCCATGCCCGACAAGTGGGAGTTTCCCTGGTTTGCCGCGTGGGATCTCGCCTTTCAGTGCATCACGCTGGCACTCGTGGATGCGGACTTTGCCAAAGAGAACCTCTGGATCCTGCTCTTCGAGCAATTCCAGCATCCCAACGGCCAGATTCCGGCCTACGAATGGGAATTCTCCGACATGAATCCGCCGGTGCACGCCTGGGCCTGCTGGCGCGTATATCAGCTCGAAAAGCAACGGACCGGGCAGGGCGATCTCGATTTTCTGGAGCGATGTCTTCACAAACTTCTCATCAACTTCGCCTGGTGGGTGAATCGCGTGGACAGTGCAGGGAACAACGTGTTCGAAGGAGGCTTCCTCGGACTCGACAACATCGCCGTGGTCGACCGCGGCGAGAAGTTCCCGGATGGCGCCGTTCTTGAGCAATCCGATGCGACCGGCTGGATGGGATTTTTCTGCCTTTACCTGATGAGAATCGCACTGGAACTAGCCAGGCAGAATCCCGTTTATGAAGGCGTCGCCACAAAATTCTTCGAGCACTTCATCTATATCGGCGCCGCCATGAAGAAGATGGGCGGACGCAACTACCAGCTGTGGGATGAGTCGGACGGATTCTTCTACGATGTATTGCGGCATCCCAACGGCGAGTTCCACAAGTTTCGTTTGCGCTCGCTGGTGGGACTTATTCCGCTCTACGCGATCGAGGTTCTGGAGCATGACGAGCTCCAGGCACACCCCAACTTTCTGCGGGACGTCGAGTGGTTCATCAAGAATCGTCCCGATCTGGTTGGAGACGCATGCTACGCCGTCAGTAATGGCGACCGGCGTTACGTCTTGTCGATTGCCGATCCCAATCAGTTCAAGCGGCTTCTCCAGAGGATCTGGGACCCGGACGAATTTCTCTCGGCGCATGGGATTCGGAGCTTGTCCAAATACCACCGCGAGCATCCGTTTCGCTTTGGCGAACGATCGCTTGGTTACGAACCTGGGGAAGCCGAAGTGAAACTCAAGGGTGGGAACTCGAACTGGCGCGGCCCGGTGTGGTTCCCGACCTCCTATCTGCTGATTCATTCATTCTTACGGTTTGACGAAGCATTAGGGGACACTAGCGCTGTTGTGACGAGAGGCAGCAATGGCCGTCCCGTCACGCCAAGGGCGATGGCGGAAGACGCCGCCAATCGCATGATCGCGATCTTCAAGCGGGACGCGGCCGGCCGGCGGCCCTGCTTCGGACGCTACGAGCGCTTTCAAACCGATCCCCACTGGCGGGATTGCCTGCTTTTCAATGAGTACTATCACGGCGACTCCGGCATGGGACTGGGTGCAAGCCATCAGACGGGCTGGAGCGGACTGGTCGCCAACCTGATCGACGAATGGCGGCGGTGACACGATGGCCCTCCGCAATCGCCTGTTATTCGCACTCGGCCTGCTCCTCGGCCTGATCGTGTTCAGCGTGACGGGATACCGCCTGCTTGGCGGAGAGTCGGTTACCTTCCTGCAAGCGCTCTACATGGCAGTGATCACAGTGGCTGGCGTGGGATACGGGGAAATTGTCGATACCAGCCACAACCCCGCGCTCCGTATTTTCAACATCGGCATCGTTCTTTTTGGCGTAGCGATCACGGTCTATGTATTTTCCGTCGTGGCAGCTTTCCTCGTGGAAGTGGAGGTCACGAATCCCTTCTGGAGGCGCAGCATGCAAAAACGAATCGATGAACTCAAGGATCACTTTATCGTCTGCGGCCTGGGGGACACGGGGCGGCATGCCGTTACCGAACTCCAAAAGACATCGACACCCTACGTGGTGATCGACACCTCGGAAGAAAATCTGAAGAAAGCGCGCGAACTTCACTCCGATACGCTTGGAGAGATGCTCTACGTAGTCGGAGACGCGACCGAGGAGGAAGTTCTGCAGAAAGCAGGCCTGGATCGGGCTCGCGGCCTGACTGCTGCACTACCCAACGACAAAGACAATCTCGTTATCACCGTGATCGTGCGCCAGCGCTTTCCGAAAATGCGAATCGTTTCAAGGTCGGCGGACCGAAAGTTTGCCGACCGGATGATGCGGGCGGGCGCAAGTTCTACCGTCTCTCCCAGCCAGATCGGCGGCTTGCGCATGGCCAGCGAGTTGCTTCGTCCGCACGTGGTTGGATTCCTCGACCAGATGCTCAAAGAGCAGGGAAGCACGTTGCGCGTAGAGGAAATCGAGGTGGGATCTGCTTCACGCTGGGTTGGAACTGCACTTCACGATCTAAATCTCAAGGGGCAATACAATCTGCTGGTGCTGGGGTTGAAGAATGTTTCGTCTGGCGCGGAACTGTTGATCAATCCTCCAGACAACGCTGTGGTCCCGAGCTCGGGAATCATCATCGCTATGGGGGACATGAAGGATATCCAGCGGGCCCGCCAGGATGCGCGAGCTTAGTTCGAGACTACACCTTAGAAAAAACAGGGGGAGCGAAAGCTCCCCCGCTACGAAACGATGTTCGAAAACTAGAGGGCCGCGCAGACCGCTTTCACTTCCGTGTAAAGCTCCAGCACGTCGTGCCCCATCTCGCGCCCCCAGCCAGACTGCTTGTATCCGCCAAACGGCAGGGCAGCATCGAAGATGTTGTAGCAGTTGATCCACACAGTACCCGCGCGCAGCTCTGCGGCCATACGATGCGCCTTCTGGATATCTCGTGTCCAGATGCCAGCCGCTAGCCCGTAAACGCTGTCGTTGGCTTTGGCGATCATCTCACTCGTGTCTTTGAAGGGAATCGCCGTCACCACTGGTCCGAAGATTTCCTCCTGCACGACTTTCATATCGTCGCGCGTATTCACGAGCACGGTAGGTTTCACAAAATACCCCTTGTCCCCATGCCGCTTCCCGCCGGCCACGGCCTTCGCGCCTTCCGAGAATCCGGATTCGAGATAACCGCATACCCGGTTGAGCTGCTCTTCCGAAACCAGCGGCCCCATATCGGTGGACTTGTCCATGCCCGGTCCCACGCGGATTTTGTCCGCCTTGGCGGAGACACCCTCGACCACTTTGTCGAAAATGGAGTTCTCCACATAGAGGCGGGAACCGGCGCAGCAGCACTGTCCGTGGTTGAAGAAGATGGCGCTGGCCGAGCCTGCAATGGCCGCGTCGAGATCCACATCGCCGAACACGACATTCGGGGATTTCCCGCCAAGCTCGAGAGAAACCTTTTTCAGATTTCCAGCAGCCGCCTGCAGGATCAATCTCCCGACTTCGGTCGAGCCAGTGAATGCAACCTTATCGACATCCGGATGGGCAGCCAGCGCAGCCCCTGCGGTTTCGCCATATCCCGGAACAATATTCACGACGCCATCGGGGATTCCAGCTTCCTGTACGAGTTCTCCCAACAGGAGGCAGGACAGTGGAGTTTGTTCGGCTGGTTTAATGACTACCGTGCACCCTGCGGCCAGAGCGGGTCCAAGTTTCCACGCCGCCATGAGCAAGGGGAAATTCCACGGAATAATCTGGCCCACAACACCGACCGGTTCGCGCAAAGTGTACGCGAGGTACTTCGCGCCGGGCGCATACGGAACGGATATCGGAATGGTGTTGCCTTCGATCTTCGTTGCCCAACCCGCCATGTAGCGGAACAGGTCAACGGCCAGGGGAACATCAGCAGCCTTAGCGACCTTCAACGGCTTGCCGTTGTCGAGAGTTTCGAGCTCGGCGAACTCCTGCAGATGTTGTTCCATGAGATCAGCCAGCTTCCAGATAACCCGGCCGCGTTCAGAAGAGGTGAGCCGACGCCACGGTCCGCTGTCAAACGCCGCGCGCGCCGCTTTCACTGCCCGATCAATATCCTCGCGGTCGCCCTCCGCCACCTTGGCCAGCACTTCCCCCGTCGACGGGTCATACGTTGGGAAGGTTTTTCCCGACGCGGATTCGACCCACTTACCATTGATCAGCATCTTTCGCGGCTTGGAGATAAATTCAGAAACTTTGTCTTGCAGTTGCACATTCGGCAGAGCCGTTACCATGACTTTCCTCCTTCATTTACGGGTTGTGCAGGGCGTGAGTGTGTCGTCACGGAGACCTCAGAGACATTCGATTTAGCGGCGGATGGCGCCGCGACCGTCCGAGGGCGGAGAGATCGACGCTTGATCGGTTGCCATCCCTGAAAAGCGTGAATGATTTTAGCTCATTTTAGCGGCTCGTGGAGTCCTCGACAACCTCCGAAGCGATGCCCAGACATCAGTGCAAGAAAGGGTCATCCCCGACGATTCTTGTCACATGTAAGGCTTTATTTTCTACAATCCTGCTTGCCTGGCTGATGCATGAGTCAGGACGCCGCGGGATCTGAAACCTTAATTAGTGTGATGAACACTGAAGACAACGGCCGAAGTGGATCAGTAACCAAGGGACTGCTGCTGCCAGCGTTGTTGTTGTGGGTACTCAGTGCGGGTCTCAGCTTCCTCCGTTACAAGGGAGCCCCGTTGTCGTCCAGCCTCGTCCTGGCGGGGCACTGGATCGCCATCCTTTCGCTGTTTCCGTACGCCCTCTACAGGAAGTCCCTTACCGTCTGGATCTTCATCGCGATGGTTGCGGGTGTTGCGATCGGTCACGATTGGCCGCGGACCGCGATCCATTTGCAAGTCCTCGGCTTGATCTTCCTCCGTTTGATCAAAACAATCGTCGCCCCACTTATTTTTGCAACGCTGGTCAGCGGGATTGCGGGGCATTCCAGTCTCAAGAAGGTGGGGCGCCTCGGCATCAAAGCGATCCTCTACTTCGAGTTCGTAACAACCTTGGCGCTGATCATCGGATTGGCGGCGATCAACCTGAGCAAGGCAGGGGTTGGCGCAAACGTGTCGGCGCCGGGCGCGGGGTCGCTGCAAGTCCAGAAGCTTAGTGCGACCGAGACGATTCTTCACGTGTTTCCGGAAAACCTGGCCAAATCGGTATCCGAAGGCCAAATTCTGCAAGTTGTTGTGTTCAGCATTCTTTTCGGGATTGCGCTGGCGATGGTACGCGAGGATCGACGCCGGGCGATGTTGAACTTCACCGAAAGCCTTGCCGAGACCATGTTCAAGTTCACGAACCTGGTGATGTACTTTGCCCCCATCGGTGTGGGGGCTGCCGTCGCCTATACCGTCGGCAGCACTGGGTTAACCGTACTGCTGAATCTCGCAAGGTTGCTCGTGACGTTATATGTGGCCCTGCTCGTTTTTGTTCTCGGAGTCCTCTTGCCGATTGCGCTGGTGGCGCGAATTCCTCTGCGGCGCTTCGTCGCGGCAGTCGCCGAGCCCTTTACCATCGCTTTCGGAACTGCGAACTCGGAGGCCGCGCTGCCTCGTGCCATGGAGGCGATGGAGGAGATCGGAGTTCCTCGCGAGATCGTCGCCTTTGTCATGCCCACGGGCTACAGCTTCAATCTGGACGGAAGCACGCTTTACCTGTCGCTGGCCTCAGTCTTTATAGCGCAGGCCGCTGGCATTCACATGAGTGTTGGCCAGCAGGTTTTGATGCTGTTGACCCTCATGCTTACCAGCAAAGGAGTGGCTGGCGTGTCCCGCGCGGCGATCGTGATTCTGTTGGGGACGGTGGGATCGTTTGGCCTGCCGGTGGAACCAGTGTTTGTGCTGCTGGGAATTGATCAGCTCATGGATATGGCGCGCACTTCGGTGAATGTCCTAGGCAATTGTCTTGCCACCGTCGTGGTCGCACGGTGGGAAGGACAGTACCCGGCTCAATCGGATGCCATGGTCATGCCCGAGACAGGTGTAGGGTCGGCAGTCAGCCCGACGCCGTACGAATAAACGTGAACGCGAGTTCATCTCAAGTGCAATATCGCGGACGTCTGGCGCCTTCTCCGACCGGGCTTCTGCATCTAGGACACGCTCGGACCTTCGCGATCGCAGCACAGCGGGCTCGAGATCATGCCGGAATCCTGATCCTCCGCAACGAAGATCTCGATCCGCTCCGTTGCCGCCCAGACTTCGTTAGCGCCATGTACGAGGACTTGCGCTGGCTCGGTATCGTCTGGTCCGAAGGCCCTGACTGTGGCGGACCTTACGGCCCCTATTCCCAGAGCGAGCGGCGATCCGTTTACTTGAACGCCTGGCGCAAGCTGCGCGACGGCGGATACATTTATGCGTGCAGCTGTTCTCGCAAGGATCTCGCCGCAGCCGCGACGGCGCCGAACGATGCGGATGACGAACCGATCTATCCGGGGACGTGCCGTTCGAGAAACGATGCCACACAATTCGACGCGCCCGTTGGCAACAATTGGCGCTTCCGGGTTCCCGAACAAGCGCGCGTATCTTTCATGGACTTGAACTTCGAAGAACGGACCTTCGTTGCCGGGAAGGATTTCGGAGACTTCGTCGTTTGGCGCCGGGATGATGTCCCGTCGTACCAATTGGCCGTCGCGGTCGACGATGCGCTGATGCAGATCAGCGAAGTGGTTCGCGGCGCCGATCTATTAAAATCGACAGCGCGACAGATCCTGCTGTTTCGAGCCCTCGGCTTCTCTCCGCCTGCGTATTACCACTGCAACCTGGTTCGTGACGCCACTGGCACCCGCATGGCGAAGCGCCACGATGCTGCCAGCATTCGTCAACTTCGGGAAAATGGGCGAACCCCGGAACAGCTCCTCGAAACTGCCGACCTCCTCGTCAGATAGAGCGCCATCCTCGAAGTCTTGCTTAAATCAAAAGGCGCTCCGAAATGTGGAGCGCCGTCAAACAATCACTAACTCGCAATCAGAAAAGCGCCGTCGGCCGCCGGCTCCAATCCTTGCCTTTTTCCTTCGCGGCCCCTTCCATGTCCTTCATATACGCGCCCGCCTGGGTAAGCACGTGATGAAGATCGTTTCCAATGCTGATGAAGGTGAAGCCCTTGTCGAGGAATTCGCCAACGCGGGAAGTTCCGAAGAGAAAGAGACCCAGAATCACGTTGTTTTTTCGCGCATGGTCAATGAGCTTCTGCGTGGCAGCGCCTAACTCCGGCGACGTGTACATATGGGGGAATTCGTATTTCTCGTAGAGGCCCATCGACATGCAAAGATCGTTCTGCCCCAAAAAGAGAATATCGACGCCCGGCACGGCGGCAATCTCAGCAATGTTGTCGATGCAAGATGCCGTCTCGACCTGCATAGCCACGATGCCATTGTTGTTAAAGTTTCCCGCATAGCCCAGCAGGCCGGCGCGGTTCATACTCCGTTGCGGAAAATACACCGAACGTGTCCCCGTCCGCGGGTACTTGGTGCAACTGACGGCCTGGCGCGCTTCCTCAGCAGTATTAATGTAGGGCACGAGGACGCCGTCAGCGCCCAGATCCAGCGCCTGTTGAATTCCGGGCCGGTCGTCGTAGCCGCCAACCCGCACGATCGACTTCGCGCCACCATTGGCGATTCCTGACAGCATGGCGGACAGCTTTTCATAACCCATCGGACCATGTTGCGTGTCGACCAGCAGCCAATCGTAGCCACTGTGCGCCAGTTGTTCGGCGACGGTTGGGCTGTGTGCGTTGAGGAACAGCCCCATCTTCGGCTTTCCTTCCCGCAACTGCTTCTTGAAATCGGCGCCACTCAGCGTGGCTTCGGGCATAGAGCATTCCTCCTGAAGGTGGTGAAAGTTTTCTAGTGTACCCCGGAAGTCGCGGGTCATGGTTGAGGCGTATGTAAATTCGCAGTTTCGACTGTCCCGCAGTCATGTTTTCGCGACTATAATTTTCGGCGCAAGATGTCCTGTGGCAGGAGATGAGTTATGCGTTGGACTCCAGGCGGAAGAAGTGATGACCTCGAAGACCGTCGTGATCAAGGTGGTTCTGGCATTGGCGGAGTGCACATCGGCATTGGTGGATTCCTGATACTCCTTGTTTTGAGTCTTGTGTTCAAACGGGACTTCTTCTCTCTGGTCGGAGGTCAGGGTGTCTCGACCGGCCCGGCAGTAAGTCAATCCGATCCCCAGCGCGACGCGCGTGAGGAACCTGCCGTGCAGTTTGTCTCCTTCGTGCTCGACGACACGCAAAAGACTTGGGCGCAGATCCTGCAGGCGAAGGGAATTCCGTACCAGCATGCCAAGCTTGTATTGTTTCGCGACGCGACCTACTCGGGTTGTGGCTCGGCGCAGTCCGCAACCGGACCGTTCTACTGTCCGGCGGATCAGAAGGTGTACATCGACCTCGGCTTTTACGATGAACTGCAGCGACGCTTCGGAGCTCCAGGCCAATTTGCTCAAGCCTACGTTCTCGCGCATGAATTGGGACATCACGTGCAAAACCTGCTGGGAATCGAGCGCAAGGTCCGCGGCCTGCAAAGTCAAAACCCCGGTGCGGGGAACGCGCTCTCCGTTCGGCTGGAACTTCAAGCCGATTGTTTCGCAGGAGTCTGGGCCAAGTCGACACAACAACGCAATCTGCTCGAGAGCGGAGACGTGGAAAGCGCTCTCGGCGCTGCGGCCGCAGTTGGCGACGATCGACTGCAACGCATGTCACGCGGCCAAGTCAGCCCAGATTCATTTACCCACGGTTCTTCCGCACAACGGGTCGAGTGGTTTCAACGGGGCATGACCGGAGGGACAATCGAGTCCTGCAATACATTCCAGTAATACGCTATGGAATCAATGTAAGCGACTGAAAATAATGTTGATGTGCGGTGCTGCGTCCTGCGGTTGGTTCCCCGTGCAAGGGTGCGTGATCTGACCTACCTCCCTGCTTTTTTCTTCTTCCTCTTATACTTAATTCTGCCTGGGTTGTGCCGTTGCTTTCCTCCCAGCTCTGAAATTCCACGGAGCAATTCTCCGGTCGAACCCATGCAAGCAAGTGAAAAATCACGAGCGCAGCTGCAGGAAATCTTAGGTAAACCTATTCGAGAGCTGGGGCTGAAACTCGAAGGGTCTCCGATTGAGCGTTTTGTTCACCAGTTGTACGACGAACTCGGCCGTAAGGGTCTCGTGAAATTTCGTCCCGCCTGTTATCTCACCGATGAGTGGGGTTGTCCTTCGGGTGAACCGGTAATCGGAATTCCTTTTTACCTGGCGAATCCTGACCTGGCTCTGCTCGAGAAAGACATGAACGATCTCGAAGACAAACGCGAGATCATGATGTACCTCAGACACGAAGCCGGGCATGCCTTCAACTACGCCTACAAGCTCTATCGAACTCCCGAGTGGAAAGAACTGTTTGGTCCGTTTCGCAGGCGCTACCTCGACAACTATCGGCCGGTTCCGTTTTCCCGCAATTTTGTCCGCCATCTTGCGGGTTGGTACGCGCAAAAGCATCCCGATGAGGATTTCGCGGAAACTTTCGCCGTCTGGCTGACTCCGCGCAGTGGTTGGCGGAAGCGTTATCGCGGATGGAGCGCCATGCCCAAGTTGCGCTACATGAATCGCATCGCCCGCGAACTTGGGCAGGTTGATCCCGTGCGGCGCCGTGGCTATCCCGACATCACCGTCGATGAAATGGAGTCGACGGTCGCGGACTTTTATCGCCAATCCGTTCCTGAAGCGACCCCGGTTGGGGACTTGGCGCTGGACGCTGATCTGTTCGATATTTTCAATGTATCGAAGCGTCAGAAGAAAACGGTCCGTCCGGCGCTGGATTTTGTTCACCAACACCGCAAAGCCTTGGTCGACAAGGTTACCTATTGGACTGGCGTGCAGCGTCCCATGGTGAAGCAACTGGTGGACCTCATCGAAAAACGAATCGGCGAACTAGGTTTGCGGGCCGACACGCGAAGGGAAGCGGAGCATCTCGCAGAACTAACCGTGTACACCACGACGCTCGCCACCAACTACATGACTCGCGGAAAATTCGTCCAGCCGTGATTTTCTGGCGATTGTGCGTTTATGATGAGTAGTACACACACAATTGCAGGACGGAATCGCCCATGAAAATTGCGGTGCTCTATGACGTGTGGGAAGAGGAAGGTGCGGTCGTTGAGCCGCCCGAGCCCAAAACTCCCGCGCGCAAGACAAAGTCCCGTAAAAAGAAGAAACGAGAAAAAGAAGATCGGGAAGAGATCTTCGAAGCGCTCGAGAAGCTGGGCCACGAACCTTCCTACCAGGTGCTAGATGGCAGCCCCCAGTGTCTGACGTCGCTGGCAAAGTGTGAGGCCGATCTCATCTTCAATCTTACCGAGTCCTTCGCCGGCGACGACACGAAAGAAATGCACGTCGCAGCCTATCTCGATCTACTTGGGCTCCGCTACACCGGCGCTGGTCCCCATGCCAGTTTTCTTGCGCAGGACAAAGGCATTGCCAAGAAGATGTTTGCGTTTCACGGCATTCGCACGCCGTATTTCGCTACCTCGTACCGCGGCACCATCGAGCACGCGCACGACATCGCGTTCCCCCTTATCGTCAAGCCGTTGGCGGAAGATGGTTCGATCGGCATCAATTCGAATGCGGTTGTCGACAGCGTGAAGGAACTCATGGAGCGCGTGCAGTACATCCAGGATGAATTCGATTCGCCCGCGATCATCGAGGAATACATCGAGGGCCGCGAAATCTACGCCGCGATTCTAGGCAGCTACGAATGCGCCCAGGCGCTTCCCTTGGTGGAGCTTGATTTCTCCAAGCTTCCCAAAGGTACTCCAAAAATTGCCAGCTACGACGTCAAGTTCGAAAAAGATGCTGAGGCGTACAAGCTCACCAAGTCGAACATCGCTGAAGATCTGGATGAAGAGACGATCGCGCGTCTCAACGAGACAGCGCTTGCGGCCCATCGTGCTGTGAAGTTGAGAGACTACGGGCGCATCGATATGCGTCTCTCTCCCAAGGGCGAGGTCTATGTTCTGGAGGCGAATCCGAATCCGTGGCTTTCGAGCAAACAGGAATTTGCCATGGCGGCCAAGGCCTCGGGCCGTTCCTATTCCCAGCTCATCGGGGAAATCGTAGAACTGGCGATGGAACGCTACCGCCCACGCAACTGATGCCGTTCGCCAGAGATGTGCTCTCTCCAGCCGCATCTGCCCGGTGTAGATGGCCATTCCAACTACCGCGTCAATGCCCAGGTCATGAAGCCGGTCGACCTCTTCCTGGCTGCGGATGCCGCCCGCGACAATGAGCTGCCGCGTCGTGACAGCGCGCAGCGAGCGGACAGTCTCAATCGGAATTCCTTGCAAGAGCCCTTCCGTGTCGATATGCGTGTATAAGAACGAAGTGCAGTAGGGTTCAAGCGCCTGCATCATCTCGGCGGGCGAGATGTCGGTCAGCGAATGCCAGCCCTTGATAGCGACCTTCCCGTTCTTTGAATCCACCGCAAATGTCAGCTGTTCTGGCGAGACTTCATTTGCAAATTGCGCGGCAGTCTCGCAATCGATCTGACCCTGCTTCACAAGAACCGACCCCAAGATGATCCGTTTTGCTCCACGCGCAAGAATTTCGGTCGCATCCTCCATCCTTCGAATCCCGCCACCTACCTGGCAAGGCAGACGATCGGCGAAATGCGACAACAGTGCCCGATTGTTTCCGCTTCCGATCGCCGCGTCGAGGTCAATGAGCTGCACCAGCGGGTAGTTTGAGAAAAGCGCGATCCATGGTTCGAAATCGGTGAATTCGAGCGCCTTCTTTTTGCCCTGGACGAGTTGAACGATCTTCCCGCCCATGAGGTCGATGGAAGGAATCAGCATGGCCACCTCATCGGAACGCCCGCTTGCGCCAGCGTCTGCTTGAGTTCTGCGATCTCGGTCAGCCCATAATGAAGGATCGATGCGGCGAGGGCAGCATCGGCATGGCCTTCTCGAAAAATCGTAATGAAATGTTCGGCAGAGCCTGCGCCACCCGACGCGATCACTGGAATGCGAACGCTGTCAGAAATCACTCGAGTCAGTTCGCAGTCAAATCCTGCGCCGGTCCCGTCGCGATCCATTGACGTGAGAAGAATTTCGCCGGCGCCGCGGGATTCGGCCTCTTTTGCCCACGCGCACGCGTCGCGTCCAGTCGCAGTGCGGCCGCCTCGAGAAAAAACTTCATAACCGTCGTTGTCTTTTCGCTTTGCGTCAATGGCGACAATCACCGCTTGCGAGCCGAAGCGGTCAGCGATGCAACTGATCAAGCCCGGATCCGAAAGAGCAGCGGAATTAATACTGACTTTATCGGCTCCCGAGTCGAACACTGCCGCTGCGTCACGGAGGGAGCGAATTCCGCCACCCACCGTAAATGGAATGAACAAACGCTGAGCTGTTCGCCGCACCGTGTCGAGCAGCGTGGCACGTTTTTCCGCCGTGGCCGAGATGTCCAGCAGCACGATTTCGTCGGCACCCGCGGCGCTGTGAGCCTCCGCGAGATCTGCGGGATCCCCTGCATCTTTGAGATTCAGGAACTGCACGCCCTTGACGACACGACCGCCGTTAACGTCGAGGCAGGCAATGATGCGTTTCGTCAGCATGGCAGGCCACAGAAGTTTTCGAGTAACTTCCGCCCGACTGCGCCGGATTTTTCCGGATGGAATTGCACGCCAAATACATGACCTTGTTCCACGGCCGCCGAGAAGAGACCACCGTACTCACAGGTCGCCACTGTCTGCTCGACAATCGGCGCACGGTAGGAGTGGGTGAAGTAAACGAACGCTCCCTGTGCAATGCCGCTGAACAACCGGGATGCTGGACTTACGGCGAGCTCGTTCCAGCCAACGTGTGGCGCCTTGACGTCCTCGGGGAAGCGCTTGCACTCTCCCGAGAAAAGTCCAAGCCCATCGACCTCTGAAGCTTCGCTGCTGGATTGAAACATCCATTGCATCCCCAGGCAGATTCCCAGGACTGATTTTCCCTCAGCTATCGCTTCTTCGACCGCTTTCCCGGCCCCAGTGATGTTTAAGCCCGCCGTTGCCGCAAAGTGTCCGACGCCGGGAACGACGATCTTATCGGCACTCGCGATCTGCCCCGGATCGGAGGTGATCAGCGAATCCGTTCCGAGCGCATCGAACGCCTTCTTCACCGATGCCAGGTTTCCAGCGCCGTAGTCGACAATCGCAATATTCACAGCAACCCCTTGGTGCTTGGGATGAACTCGGCCATGCGTGGATCCTGCCAGCAGGCTGCTCGGACCGCCCGAGCAAAAGCCTTGAACAGCGATTCGATCTTGTGATGATTCGAGCGGCCATACAATACGCGCGCGTGTACGGTAGCTCGCGCGCCGCGCCCGAATCCCTCAAAGAAGTCGTGCACCAGTTCTGCTTGCAAATCCCCTACAAAGCGCACACGGACCTTCGTATCGACCGTGATGGAAGTGCGTCCGCAAAAATCCACGGCCGCGAGACCGAGAGTTTCGTCCATCGGCATAAGGAAATAGCCGGCCCGCAGGATCCCTTTCTTGTTGCCCAGGGCCTTATCGAATGCTTCTCCCAACACGATCCCGGTGTCCTCCACCGTGTGATGCTGATCGACATCCAGATCGCCTCGGGCACTGAGGTCCAAATCAAAGGCTCCGTGATGCGCAAACAATTCCAGCATGTGATCGAAGAATCGGATTCCAGTCGAGATCTTGTATTGCCCCTTGCCGTCGACGTTCAGCACGCGCATCGATATCGGTCTCCTTCGTGGGCCGGTGCACACGCGCCTTTCTCATCCCCGCACCTCCTGACGCATCGCACCGATTTCGTGCAGAATCTCGCGGAGAATTGGCAGCAAGCGATCGGTTTGTTCCAGCGAGCCCAGAGTAATCCGCACACATCCTTCGCATCCCGGATCACGCGATCGGTCGCGCACCAGAATGCCGAATTCCCGCATTCGCTGGATAAAGGCCGAATTTGCTTCGCCCAACCGCAGCAACACAAAGTTTGCGCGGCTCGGCCAGAACGGCACGCCCATACGTTGCAGTTCATCCTGCAATTGCTGACGTCCTTGGCGTACCTCCTGCACGTAATTGTTAACGTATGCCTCATCGGCCAGAGCTTCCGGCAAACAGAGCAAGGCAACACTATTGACGTTGTACGGCGAGGCGACCTTGCGCACGGCGGCAATCTGCTGCGTGTTGCCCATGAGTACACCGATACGCAGCCCAGCGAGTCCGTAAGCCTTCGAAAAGGTGCGAGCGACGAACAGGTTCGGTACTGCTCGCCACTTCTTCAGCAGGGATTCTCCGTGGAACTCAAAGTAGGCTTCGTCTACCAGCACGGCAGCATTCGGAGCGGAGCGGGCAACCAGAATAAGATCGTCTAAGGCCGCCGCGGCCCCGGTGGGATTGTTCGGGTTTGCGATTGCGACCAAACGCGTCGAGCGCGTCAGGTGACGAAGCAGTGTATGCGTTGGAAACGAGAAATTGGCGCCGGCCGGAATCTTGACCACTCGCGCCCCCGGTGCGGAGGCAAAGATTTCGTACATCGAAAATGTCGGCACCACAACCAGGGCTTCGTCGCCCGGTTCCAGGTACGTTTCACAGAGCAAGTGAATTGACTCATCGACCCCATTTGTGAGCAGGAGTTCTTCGGGCTTTACCGTTAAATGCTGCGCAACCACCGCCTCGACGGGTTCCCGTTCGGGATAGCGCGCGAGATCTTCGACATCGATGCTCCGCAGCCGCTCCAGCACCCGCGGAGAGCAACCGACGGTGTTCTCGTTGAAGTCGAGACGTAAGCCGGTCCTTCCGCCGAGTGGTGGGTGATAGGTTGGCAACGTTCGAACCGCTTCTCTTGGATTAAGCACGAGGACACCTCACGCGGATCGAATCCGCGTGTGCTCTCAAACCTTCGGTCTCGGCAAGAAACGCAACGGTTGGCGCAATTCTGTCGAGCCCAGCCTTTGTCAGCCGCTGTACGGTGATGACCTTCACGAAATCGTGCACGCTTAATCCGCCTCGAAAGCGGGCGACTCCCCCGGTAGGCAACACATGGTTCGGGCCTGACGCATAATCGCCCGCCGCCTGCGCGGAGTAGTCCCCAACAAAAATCGATCCAGCGCTGTGAATGAACGGAACGACGTCCGCCTCGACCGTGACGTGTTCGGGGGCAATCCGATTCGTCCACTCGATCGCCTCATCGCGAGACGTGGCGAGTAGCACCGCCCCGCTGCGCGCCACAGCCCGGCGAGCAATGGCGTTCTGCTTTGTACTTTGCCTCACAAGGCTCGCCACCTGGCGAGCCAGGCGCTTTGATGTGGTTACAAAGACAGGAATCGATGCCGGGATCGTGCTCGGCTTGCGCCACCAGGTCTGCGGCGATGAAGTCCGCGCGCCCATGGCTGCGGAGGATCACCACTTCCGTTGGCCCGGCCAGGAAGTCAATCGCGCAATCAAAAGAAACGAGCTTTTTGGCCAGCGTCACGTAGATGTTACCCGGACCGACGATTTTGTCGACGCGACGAATGCTTTCCGTTCCATAAGCAAGAGCGGCAACGGCATGCGCTCCGCCAACCCGATAAACTTCCCGGACTCCAAGCATCTGCGCCGCCGCAAGCACTTCGCTTTTCGGATCGGGACAGGCGACCCGTATGTTCTTCACGCCCGCGACCTGCGCGGGAATAACGGTCATCAGCAAGGTTGATACGAGCGCATATCGTCCGCCCGGCACGTAGCAGCCAACCGATTCGATGGGGCGCACCACCTGTCCCAGCGAAATGCCGGCCCTATTTCGATTCCAGTCCCGGGGTCGCTGCCACCGGCAAAACTGCCGGATGTTGGCGGCAGCTTGTCGGAGCGAACTTCGCAGTCTCGGATCGGCCATCGCCCACGCGGCCTCGAGTTCGGCTTTCGAGACTGGCAGCGGCTCGCCAGCGCCAAGCCCATCCCATTTCTGTGCGTAGTCGCGCAGCGCACGATCGCCTTTCTGGCGAACTCGCTCGACGATTTTTCGAACCTGTGGCTCGTATGCGCTCCAGGCCGAGCTGCGTGTCTCCAGTTTTTGCACCTGTCGTAATGCGGCCGCACCCGAGAAGATCCGCATCACATCACCACCTTGTTCAGCGGATACTCCACAATGCCTTGTGCCTGGGCTTGCTTGAGCCGTGGAATCACTTGCCACGCTTCTGCTTCTTCGATGACCGTGTTTACCGCGACCCAATCGCTATCGCTGAGAGTGGAGATCGTAGGATTCTGCAAAGCAGGAAGCACGGCCAGCACTCCGTCGAGGTGTACCTTGCGCACGTTGAGCATCAAGCCAACTCGATCCTGTGCTTCCATTGCGCCGCGAAGCATAAGCGCAAGGTTCTCGATTTTTCGACGCTTCTCGCAATCGCCCCACGCCGATTTATTGGCGATAATCTGGGTGTTTGACTCGAGCACCGTGTCGAGGACGCGCAGCCGGTTCGCCCGCAGCGAGCTGCCCGTTTCCGTGACTTCCACAATTGCATCGGCAAGCATCGGGGGCTTCACTTCCGTCGCGCCCCACGAGAATTCCACCTGCACCTCAACACCTTTTGCCCGAAAGTAGTTTCGAGTGACCTGAACCAGTTCCGTTGCGATGATTCGACCGGCAAGATCTTCCGCCCGTCGATAGCTTGAATCTTCCGGTGCGGCTAACACCCATCGGACCTTACCTCGGCTCTGTTTGGCGTAGATCAGATCCGCGACCGGTACAACGTCGAGCCCGCTTTCCACCACCCAGTCCAATCCCGTAAGCCCGGCATCGAGCGCGCCGTGATCGACGTAGCGCGCCATCTCCTGCGCCCGAATCAGCATGCACTCGATTTCCGGGTCGCCCGTCGACGCAAAGTAGGACCGGGCGTTCGTGTACACGCGCAGACCGGCGCGTGCGAATAATTGCAGCGTCGCTTCTTGCAGACTTCCTTTCGGGATGCCAAGCCGTAGCTTCATGGCCTAGCCCTCGCTCCGCCCGATCGCTGCCGAAGCCGAAGGAACTTCTATTTCTTGTGTGAAGCAGGAGCGCGTCCCGAGATGGCAGACTACTCCGGCGCCTTCGACCTCTACACGAATCAGAAACGAATCCCGATCGCAGTCTGTATTGATTGAAACTAGCTTGAGACGATTGCCGGAACTTTCCCCTTTCGTCCAGAGACGATTGCGCGTTCGGCTGAAGAACGTCACGTAGCCCGACTTCAGAGTTCGCTCGAACGCTTCCTGGTTCATGAAGCCGAGCATGAGGATTTCCTGCGAACCATCGTCCTGCACGATGGCCGGAACCAAACCTTGCATCTTTTCAAAGTCAATCTGCATTTTCTTTTCCTGGTGGAGAAACAAAAAGCCCGCTGAGCTTTACGCGTCAGCGGGCCAAGGAATCGATGAGTGCTAGCTAGCTCAGACCGGCACCCCCGCCGACGCGCTGTGCGCGTGATGATGATGGCGGTGGTGGCGATGAGTTAGCATCTGACCTCTAGAACTTAGCCTAGCTGGGAACACGCGTCAAAGCATGTTTGTATCGGCAGCCTGCATTTTTTCGATTGCGGCGATTCAAATTTTGCATGCAGGCCGAGAATTGGCCTGTTGACAGATTCAGCATTCGAATCTACTATCTGCGGATGATGTTGGCCTCTTGCCAGACGTTCACGGTGTGTTGTTGTACTTGTTGTCGCACGCTCGTGTCTTCTGGCAATGGGAGGCTGCTGACCTAGTAAGTTACTAATAAATCAGCACTTATCAACCCACCGCCAGTAGATAAAACTGGCGGTGGGTTTTTGTTTTTTATGACAATTACAGCCAAAGAAACGAAAGCGCAGCGCGTTGAGCGCCTCAAACGCGAAAAGAATCCCTGGGAGGGGCTCGAGGAGATCCGCCGATTTGCGCGTGGCGGCTTTACCTCGATCCCACCCGAGTGGATTGGTACGTATTTTCGCTGGTGGGGCGTATACACCCAGGGAGACGGTGCCGGCGCCATCGGCGGTTCGAATGGGGAAGGGAAGGCGCTCCCCTATTTCATGGTGCGCATCCGCATTCCAAACGGCCTGCTGCAAGCGCATCAGCTACGCACGATCGCCGACGTGACCGAGCGATACGCGCGGGGCTCGGCTGATCTGACGGTTCGTCAGAACATTCAGCTTCATTGGGTTACGATCGAAGCCCTCCCCGAACTGCTCGATGCACTCTGGAGCGTCGGCTTAACCACAAAGGGATCCTGCGGCGACGATACTCGCAACATAACCGGGTGCCCGCTGGCTGGCGTGGACGCAGAAGAGATTTTTGATGCTTCCGCATTGGCGCTGGAGGCGAATCGCTTCTTTGTCGGCAACGCTGAGTTCTACAACCTTCCCCGCAAATTCAAGATCTGCATCACCGGTTGCCGTTCCTGGTGTGCCTACCCCGAGATTAACGACATCGGTTTAACTGCTGTCACACGCCGGCTCCGCGGGCACGACGAAACAGGTTTTTCTCTCCGCGTTGGTGGTGGACTCTCGACTGATCCTCACCTGGCAGCCCGTTTGAATGCGTTTGTTCGTCCGGATCAGGTCTTGCCTGTGCTGCGCAGCATCGCGGAGATCTTTCGCGATAGCGACGTGCTGCGCGAAAACCGCGAACGGGCGCGGCTCAAGTTCCTGTTCTTGCGCCATGGGTGGACGGTTGAAGATTTCCAACGCGAGCTTGAAAAACGCCTCGGATTCCATCTGGAACCTGCAGTCGAAGAGCACCCACCCAACGACGTCTATCGCGATCATGTGGGCATCCACGCGCAGAAACAGCCTGGCCACTACTACGTAGGTGCGGCTGTCTTGCGGGGTCGTATCTCCGCCACGCAGATGCGGACTGCCTCTGAACTTTCCACTCGCTTTGCGGGAGGCGAGGTTCGCGTCACAAACATGCAGAACCTGCTGATCGTGAACGTTCCTCGCGAGAACGTCGACTCCCTGGCGAGGGAACTTACCACCGCCGGCCTGCCTGTTCAGGGATCTCCGTTCTGGCGAGGCGCAGTCGCGTGCAGCGGTTCGGAGTTCTGCAAGCTGGCAATCACCGAAACCAAGACGTTCTCCCGCTGGCTGGTCGAGGAACTGGAAGAACGTTTGCCGGGATTCGAGCAGCATCTCAAGCTCCACGTCACCGGCTGCCCGAACAGTTGCGGGCAGCATTGGATTGCCGACATTGGAATCGAAGGCAAAAAAATCAAGGTCGGCGATCGCATGCAGGATGCTTATTACTTCTGCATCGGTGGCGCTGTCGGGTTGCACCAATCGATTGCCCGACCGGTCGGGTACCGGTGCCTGGCAACAGAAGTCCCCGATGCAATCGAGCGCTTACTCCGGCGGTACCTCGAGGATCGCCGGCCAAACGAGAATCTGCGCCAGTTTTTCGCGCGTCATAGCGACATGGAGTTGCGGGAGTTCCTGGCAGGTGAATTGATGGCTGCCGTGCTGCGCGATCAACCACCAGGACGAGTCCCGCACGGAATCGAGGGATGAATTATGCGACCACAAGGTGAAGGGAAAGCGATGAGCCTGTTTCCGATGTTTCTGAAACTCGAAGGCCGTTCGTGCCTGGTTGTCGGCGCCGGCAAAATCGGCGAATCGAAGATTCGCAGTCTGTTGGCGGCGCATGCCACGGTTCGTGTCGTGGCTCCTTCGGCAACATCCGCGGTCTCGGAATGGGCCCGCGCCGGCATCGTGACGTGGGTGGCTCGCGAGTTTGACTTGTCAGATCTGGACGCAACCTTCCTCGTGGTTGCCGCCGCTTCCGCGATCGAAGTAAATGACCAGGTCTACCGCGAAGCACAGCGGCGCCAGATTTTATGCAATGTCGTCGATGATCCCGAGCGTTGTGATTTCTATTATCCGGCCGTGGTTCGCCGTGGGGCTCTGCAGGTTGCGATCTCGACAGGCGGCAAGAGCCCGGCGCTCGCGCAAAGGCTCCGTCGTGAATTCGAAAGGTGGCTGGCGCCTGTCTATGCGGGCTGGCTCGAGGAATTGGGGAAAGCGCGCTCAGAACTGTTTCGCACTCCATTGGAGGCCGAACATCGGCGACATCTCCTTCATCAGTTAGCGAGCAGTGAAGCTTTCCTCACGCGCCGTGGTTCGGAAAGCAGTCAGGAGGCCCGCCATGAACGGTAAGGTCTTCCTGGTTGGCGCGGGGCCGGGCGATCCGGAACTGCTCACGCTCAAAGCCCTCAAGTTGCTTCGCACCGCTGATGTTGTTTTGCACGACGATCTAATCAGCCCTGAGATATTGGCGCTGATTCCCACCAACAAAGAAGTCCGCAACATTGGGAAACGATGCGGCCGGAAAAGCACGCCGCAAGAGGAAATCAACTCACTGCTCGTCGCCTTCGCCTCGTTTGGACTTCGTGTGGTTCGCCTTAAAGGGGGCGATCCATCGATTTTCGGTCGCTCCGGCGAAGAGATGGAAGCTCTGCGCAAGGCAGGCGTCGATTTTGAAGTGGTCCCTGGCGTGACCTCCGCCCTGGCATCAGCGGCCGCCGCGCAAGTCTCACTAACCCAGCGCGGCAAAGCGTCTGCAGTCGTGTTTGTTACGAATCATCAGGCGAACGCGAACGCTACGGTCGCATGGTCTGCACATGTGGATTCAGGCGCGACGCTCGCAATTTACATGCCCGGTTTCGACTACGAGAAAACAGCAAGTCAGCTCGTCGCTGCCGGACTGAAACCTCAGACCCCATGCGCAATTATTTCCCGCGCGAGTTCCTCGGGACAAAGTATCCATCGCACCACGGTCGACGCTTTGCCGAGCGCACCACATTTGCCGGCACCGACGCTTCTCTTGGTGGGTGATGCGGTGGGAGTGCCACAGATGGCAAGCAGCGAAGACGCGTGGGGCTCCTCAGCGTCATCGTTCGAACCCTTGTCTGTACAAGAAATGGTTGTGGGTAGCCAGAATCCTTGGGGCGACCAGAAAGAGATCCTGCAGTGATCGAGAAAATAAAAGAAACGCAAAAGGCAGCTGAGGACTGGAGCCCCGAACAGGTTCTACGTTGGTCGTTTCGGACGTTTGGGCGCAGCGTCGAGATGGCTTCTGGCTTCGGAGCCGAAGGCATGGCCCTGATCGATATGGCAACACGGATCAGCCCCTCTGTTCGCGTGTTCACGATTGATACCGAATTCCTGTTCCCCGAAACGTATCAACTCATCGAAACTGTGGAAAGGCGATACGGAATCGAAGTCGAGCGCGTTCGTCCTCGCCTGTCGCCCACCGAGCAGGCCGAGACCTACGGGCCCAGCCTGTGGGCCACCGAACCGGATCAATGCTGCGCCCTGCGAAAGGTCGAGCCACTGAAAGAAAAGCTTTCGGGATTGCGTGCCTGGATCACCGCCATCCGCCGCGACCAGACTTCCGCCCGCGCCAATGCCGGGAAAGTCGAGTGGGACTCGAAGTTCCAGCTGGTAAAGATCAATCCCATCGCAGACTGGAGCAATAAGGACGTCTGGAATTACCTGCATGCTCACGATGTTCCCTACAACCCTCTCCACGACCAGAATTACACCAGCATCGGTTGCACCCACTGCACTCGCGCCATTCGCCCCGGCGAAGACCCGCGAGCCGGACGCTGGTCCGGGTTTCAGAAAACGGAATGCGGTCTGCACATGCCCGATCCTTCCGTTCCGGTCGCGCCCCTGATCCAGATCAATCTCGGCGGCGATCCTGAGCCGAGCTGTTACTAGTCCGCGGCTAAACAGGTTGCGGAAAAACGACTGTAGCGCTGGCCGTCCCAGCGCGGCATGTCGTGAGGGCATCTTGCCCTCACACGCTGTATCAGGGCACGCCTTCAAACCGATCCTGCCGCCCGGCCAGCCCTCCCCCGTTGCGTCGCACCTCAAAACAGATAAAAAAGAGGAACCGATTGCCTAACCTCCCATCCACAGATCGGATGCCTTCGCCTGTGGCACACTGGAGTGGGAGGCGGCATGAACAATCTGGAGTTCACCCTATTGGTGGGCCTGGGGTCGTTCATGGCCGGATTTCTCGGTGCCTTGACTGGCCTGGGCGGAGGCGTCGTTCTTGTCCCTTTGCTGACCCTGGTATTCAAGGTTGATATCCGCTATGCCGTGGGAGCCTCGCTGGTGTCAGTGATCGCAACCTCTTCTGGTGCGGCCGTCGCTTATCTAAAGGATGGATTCTCTAACATCCGCATCGGCATGTTCCTTGAAATTGCGACGACCCTCGGAGCTCTGTTCGGTGCATTTCTCGCGGCCAGTGTCCCGACCGCTGCGATCGGAGCCATCTTCGGACTTGTCCTGATCTACTCCGGCTATCTTTCCAGTCGGAATCCCGTTGATCCGCCACAAGACGGACCACCAGACCCGCTGGCTGCTCGTTTGGGAATGAACGGCACCTACCCATCGTTGACGGGTCCCAAGCAGTATCACGCGCGCCGTGTGCCGCTCGGCTTCAGCATGATGTTCGGCGCAGGAACTCTTTCTGGCCTGCTAGGCATCGGGTCCGGGGCAGTGAAGGTGCTCGCCATGGATCATGCCATGGGGATTCCGTTCAAGGTCTCAACCACTACCAGCAACTTCATGATCGGTGTGACCGCCGCGGCCAGCGCCGGCGTGTATCTCAGCCGGGGATATATCGATCCGACTCTGGCCATGCCGGTAATGCTTGGCGTGCTCGTCGGCTCTTTGGCAGGAGCGCGGGTACTCGCTCGGACGAAAACGAAGTTGTTGCGCTGGGTGTTTGCGGTCGTGATCGTGGCCCTGGGCATCGAAATGCTGTACGGTGCGTTTACTGGCAAGGTTTAGTGCATGTTCAAGAAATCGGATTGGACCGATCAGAAAGTCGAAGTCGTCATCGCAAACTTGCTGCGCGCCGGCGTGACGCTGGCCGCCACCGTGGTTCTTCTCGGAGGCCTGATCTTCCTGGCTCGGCACGGATTTTCCCGCGCTGACTATCACGTTTTTGCCGGAGAACCCTCAGACTTGCGCCATTGGCAGGGAATTGCCCACGCCGCGTTAGCGATGAGCGGCCGAGGCATCATCCAGATGGGACTGCTGTTCTTGATTGCCACTCCAGTCGCGCGGGTTGCATTCTCGGTGCTGGCTTTCGCCCTCGAGCGCGATTGGCTCTATGTTGGCATCGCCGCTTTTGTCCTGCTGGTCTTGTTGTACAGCCTTTCAGGTTCCGCAATCTGATCATGCCAGCGGAAGTGTGAAATAGAACACCGAGCCGTGCCCCAGTTGGCTGGTCAGTCCAATGGTGCCGCCATGCGCCTCGACAATCGCTTTGGCAATGGCTAGCCCCATTCCCGTGCCTTGCACGGTCATCCTCTGATTTCTTCCCCGATAGAATTTGTCAAAGACTAGCGACTGCTCGAAGTCATCGATGCCGGGCCCTCGGTCGGAAACGCTGGTCATCAGGTAGCGGTTCCGCGCTTCTCCGGTAATGCGGATCGGTGCATCTGCTGGGGAGTACTTCGCCGCGTTTTCCAGCAGATGCATCAACACTTCCTTGATTCGCGATGGATCCATGCGTACCTGTGGCAGATTTTCAGGCAGGCGGACCTCCACCGGATGGCCGGCCAGAATGTTCTTCGAGCTTTCCAGCGCGGCATCGACCGCCTCTTGGATCGGATGAGGAGCCAGGTGAAGCTCAACCTGGTTCGCGTCCAGTTGCGCCATTTCGGCAGCTTCGCCAACCAGTCGATTGAGACGGTCGCTTTCTTCGTTGATCACGGTCAGCAGTTCCTGTTCCTGCCCCTCGTCGAGCGAGGGAGCCGCAAGTAGCGACGTGACCGACGCCTTGATCGCTGTGAGCGGCGTGCGGAACTCATGGGTGACGGAGTCGAGCAAGACCGATCGCAATTGCTCGCTTTCCTTCGCAGCCTCGGTGCGGCTGAGATTCTCGACGGCGCGCACGCGCTCGATCGCGATTGCGACCAGGCTGCTCATGGCGTCCAGTGTCTGGCGCGACAATCGGCCTCCTGCGATGCCCAGACTTCCCACGGTACGAACGCCCATGCGCAATGGCACGAAAGCCAGTTTTCGCTGCGGGTCAACTCGCGGCTCCCCTCGGCTGCATACCAGTTGGAGATCATGGCTGTCGAGGCCCGCGATGTCGGCACTCGAGCGATAGACATCCGGACGGTCGGGCAACGAAATCGCAGCTGCTGTCACCGGAAAAGCCTCCACGATATATCCGGGGAGCTGGTTCAACAGTTCCACCACGTTATCGCTGGTTAACAGTTTCTGGCTGAACGCGTACAGCCGCTCCACCTCGCGTCGTCGTTCGTTGGCGTTGTCGGCTTCCCGCCGCGCCCTCGCGGAGAGCTGGCTCGCAATGACCGCCGTAACCAGGAATGCGAAAAGCGCGACCCAATTCTGTGGATCGGCGATCGTAAATGTCCCGACCGGCGGCAAAAAGTAGTAGTTAAATGCGAGAGTGGCCACAATCGCTGTGAACACCGACGCGCGCAATCCCCACACTGTCGACACGATCAAGACTGTAAGCAGGAACGTTAGCGCGACGGTCGTGGGATTGGCGACGTGAATGGTCCGAAAGACGAACACCAGCACAAATACCGCCGCGGCTGCCGCCACATATCGACCGACTTCTCGCGAGAACGTGTCTTTCACGAGGCGATTGTAGTCGAGGTTCGACAATTTCCCACTGCCTAAAGCACAATACTCGCAATGACGAAAACTCCCGAGCAATGGCTCGAAGAAGCTGCGCCCGCCAAAAAGGGCGGCGTCTTCAAATTATTCTTGGGATACGCGCCCGGTGTCGGAAAAACCTACAGCATGCTCAGTGAAGCCATCCGCCGCCACAGCCGGGGAGAAGACGTCGTCATCGGAGTGGTTGAGACCCATGGCCGGAAGGCCACCGCGGATCTGGCGGACCAGCTCGAAGCCGTGCCCCGTAAGAAACTCGATTACAAGGGCGCGCTCTTTGAGGAAATGGATGTGGACGCGATCCTCGCCCGTAAACCGCAGGTCGCCATTGTTGATGAGCTGGCGCACACGAACATCGAAGGCAGCAAGCACCGCAAGCGCTACGAAGATGTGTTTGAACTGCTCGACGCCGGCATCGACATACTTTCAACCATGAATATCCAACACTTGGAGAGCGTAACTCCGACCGTCCAGGGAATTACGGGAATACAGGTCCGCGAGACGGTGCCGGATTGGGTGTTGCAGCGGGTCGATGAGGTCGTGATGGCTGACCTCACGCCCGAAGCCCTGCAGAATCGCATGCGGCGCGGCGATATCTACCCGCAGGAGAGGGTCGAGCGCGCTCTCGGCAATTTCTTCCGCCCGGGAAATCTGATTGCTCTGCGCGAATTGGCTCTGCGCCACGTTACCCATGCGGTGGATCGCAGCCTGGAAACCTACCTCGACAAGCAGGACTCTCGGAGAAGTCTCGGCGTCCGCGAGCGCATCGCAGTCTGCATCAGTTCCAATCCGGCGGCGCAACATCTCATCGCTCGCGGCGCCCGCATGGCGCAGGCGCTCGACGGAGAGCTGTACATCGTGTATGTCGACATGGGGCAGGACACCTCAGAGCGTAATCAAAAGAGCCTGCAGGCCAACGTCCAGTTTGCCGAGAACGTCGGAGCACATGTCGTGCGCGTCAAGGGACGCACTGTCGCCGGGGCCGTTGCCGAGGTCGTGCATGAAAAGCACATCACGCACGTGGTGTTCGGCCGCTCCGCCACCACCGGCTGGCGGCGCTACTTGTACATTTCTGCGATTCATCGGTTTTTGCGCGATGCCCCGGCGGTCGACGTGCACATCGTTACACAGGAGCCGTCATAAATCCCGTGACCTCGCCTCGCAAAATTCTCGTCGTCGACGATGAGACCCAGATCACACGCGTCTTGCGCACCAGTCTTGGCTCGCATTCCTACGACGTGCGTGTCGCGAATGACGGCGAAACCGCGCTGGAGATCATGAAGGATTGGACGCCCGACCTGGTCATCACCGATCTCTCCATGCCTAACATGGATGGCTTGGAACTCACGCGGCGTCTCAGGACTACAACGCAGGTGCCGATCCTGATCCTCTCGGTTCGAGGAGAAGAGCGAACCAAAGTGCAAGCCCTCGACGCCGGCGCGGACGATTACGTCACCAAACCCTTCGGCATGGAGGAACTCCTCGCACGAGTGCGCGTAGCATTGCGTCGTGCCCAATCCATCGGCGAGGAAGCTCAACGTATCGAAGTCGGCGACTTTGTGATCGATCTGGCTGCGCACAAGGTCCAGGTTCGTGCTCAC
Organism: uncultured Acidobacteriota bacterium; assembly: GCA_963729415.1. Lineage (GTDB taxonomy): Bacteria > Acidobacteriota > Terriglobia > Terriglobales > Acidobacteriaceae > Gp1-AA133. Next base: position 422,029 of record CAVSOD010000002.1, read on the forward strand.
GATGTCCATCTCACGCCCAAAGAATTCGAACTGCTCCTGTATCTTGCCCGCCACCCCGGGAAAGTCATTACACATCGCACGCTGCTAAGCGCGATTTGGGGTGGGCAAAGCACCGAGCAAGTCGAGTACCTGCGCGTGTTCGTCGGACAACTGCGCAAGAAGCTCCAACCCGACGGCACCTCTGCCCGCTACATCGTCACCGAACCTTGGGTGGGTTATCGCTTTGAGCCCGGCGAGTCATGATTGCGCGCTGCCAGTTTTCCTGATCCGAGAACTTGGGTTCTTTCCCTTACGAAATCTTTAGAAAACCATTACTCGCTCCTTACGCCAGATCTGGTCCACTAAGCTGTTTGCTTACCACTCAGACAATTGATGGGTCGCGAGCTTGCCCGCGCGGGTCGCTTTGCGCTACTTTTTTTTGCGAGATCTGGATTTCTTATGACGAAAGCCTCGAGCGTTAGTTTCCTGCTTGCCATCGCGATCGTCGCGGCGCTCCTGAATATGAGCGTCGCGTTTGCTCAAACAGAAACAGCCAAACTGGATGGAGCACCAAGTCCAGCGGTCACGCCGAAAGGCGACCAGCCCGATGATACCGACGCTCAGATCCTGCAGGAGCTCGAGCGGATGCGAGCAAGGATTCAGGAACTGGAAGGGCGACTGAAACAACGGTCGGCTTCTGCGGCGAAGGGAACTGATCCCGGTGCAGGTGCTCCCCAAGTAGTTCCGGCAAACGGCATCGCTTCCTCGTCTCTCGCTGCCTCGCCAGCATCCTCGAGTTCGGCGCAGGCTGAGACAACACCGCCACCGGCGAAACCGCAGAAAGCCGAACCATTCGCTTTTGCGGATTGGACCTGGTTGAACGGCAATCCGCGCACCAAGGAACCCGCCTTTGATTCGAAGTTCTTTACGCCGGAGATTCGCGCCGACGTTGCCTACCACTACGATTTCAACCATCCTAAAGACGACACCATCGGCGGTTCCAGCGAAGTATTTCGCTCCAACGAGATCAGCCTCACGCACCTGGGCATCGGTGGAGACTTCCACTACGACAATGTCCGTGCGCGCGTGTTCACCCAACTCGGCTTGTATTCAACAGCAACGCCACGCAACGATGCCAGCTACTCGCGTGGCCAGTGGCAATTGGACAACGCCTATCGCTATCTGAATGAGGCCTACGGCGGCTACCACATCAACGCGCTCCATGGAATAAACGTCGATGCCGGAATCTTTTTGTCGTACGTGGGTCTGTTCAGCTTCTATCAGTTCGATAACTGGGCTTATCAGCCGTCCTACGTATCGTCCAACACGCCGTGGTTTTTCACCGGCATGCGGATCCAGATCTTCCCCACCGAGAAACTGAAGATCGAGCCCTGGATTATCAACGGCTGGCAGTCCTACGCGCGCCCCAATGGCCGCCTGGGTCTTGGCGGTCAGATTCTGTGGCGTCCGACCCCGTGGCTTTCGATTATCTCCAACAACTATGGTCTCGGCGCTGACGCCGTAGGTATTCCCAATCGCACCCGCTATCACACCGACAACAGCGTCGAAGTTAAATACTACGACCACCCCGAGCGCTTTCTGGACAAGATGGCTTTCAGTCTCACTGGGGATGTGGGCTGCGAATCCGGTGGCGGCGTGAACTGCACCACAAACAAGAAGGACGCCAAGGGCAACATCATTGATTACAAGCAGAGCTTTCTTGGCTTCATGCTCTACAACCGTTGGTGGTTCCACAAGGACCGGTACGGTTTCACGGTAGGCGGCGGCAAGATCAACAACCCCGGCCGCTACCTCGTTCTATTGCCTCCGATCGATGGGGCTACCGCCACCACGGGCACGCCTTACTTCACGGAGAATCCTGGCGATCCCTTCAAGGCCTGGGACATCTCCGGAACTTACGACTACATGCCCAGCCAGTACATCACGTTCCGCTGGGAGTTCAACCACCGTCATTCCAACGTGCCGTATTGGAGCGGTCCGGGCGGCGTTACGCCTCCGGGAGGAAACAACGGGAGCCCAGGAACGACTATTCCGGGGTGGTTCCCGGATCTGCGCAAGACCGAGGATCGCGCGTCCATGGCGATCTTGGTCAAGTTCTGAGCACGAAATGCCCGTGAGGATCGAGGTAATCGTATGAAGGATCTTTTGTTCGTAGCACTGACCGTTGCATTCTTCGCGCTGTCGGTGGGTTACGTGCAGTTCTGTGAACGGATGAAATAGGTCGCGCTTATGAATGCTGAGTCAATCATCATGCTTTTGATCTCCGCGGGGTTGATGGCCTACCTCCTGTACGCGCTGCTGCGTCCCGAGAAATTTTGACATGACTGCAAACGGCTGGTTCCAGATATTTCTCTTCCTGGCCCTGATTCTGGCGGTGACAAAGCCGCTGGGCTCTTTCATGGCAAAGGTCTTTTCTGGCGAGCGCACGTTCCTTGACCCTTTGGCTCGCCCGATCGAGCGCTTGTTGTATCGGGCTACCGGTGTCGATGAAAAGCAAGAGATGCCTTGGGCCGAATACGCGGTCAGCATGCTGCTGTTCAGTGGCGTTTCCATGTTGTTGCTGTACCTCATCGAGCGCCTGCAAGGGCTGCTGCCGGGCAATCCGCAAAAATTCGGTGCGGTCGAAACTTTTCTGGCCTTTAATACAGCGGCTTCATTCACCACCAACACCAATTGGCAGAACTACTCCGGCGAAAGCACCATGAGCTATCTCACCCAAATGGCCGGACTGGCGTATCACAACTTTGTCTCCGCCGCCGTGGGAATCGCATTAGCGATCGCCTTCATTCGCGGCATCGCGCGCACGGAGAAGAAAACCATCGGGAATTTCTGGGTGGACCTTACGCGCGGCACGTTGTGGGTGCTGCTCCCGATGTGCGTGGTTTACGCCACGCTTCTCGTCTCCCAAGGTGTCGTGCAAAATCTCCGGCCCTACGACACCGTAAAGCTGATGGAGCCCCAGCATGTTCAGAAGGTAGGTGCCGACGGGAAACCGTTGGTTGGTCCAGATGGCCAACCCGTGATGGACACGATCACCGATCAAACCATTGCCCAGGGTCCGGTTGCTTCCCAGGAAGCAATCAAGATGCTCGGCACCAACGGCGGCGGCTTCTTCAATGCAAACAGCGCTCATCCGTTCGAAAATCCGACGCCTTTCAGCAACTATCTCCAGATGCTCTCTATCTTCGCGATTCCTGCGGGCCTCACCTACACATTGGGTCGCATGACGAAGTCGCCGCGGCATGGCTGGGCGGTTTGGTCAGCCATGGCCATCCTGTTCCTGTGTGGGATTGTCACGGCCTACCGGGCCGAAGCCCTGGGCAATCCTCTGCTGAAAGGGGTCGATCAGCATCCCAGCGCGGTGCAATCCGGCGGCAACATGGAGGGGAAAGAGGTCCGCTTTGGCATTGCAAACTCCGCCCTCTTTGCCACCGTGACCACCGACGCCAGTTGTGGTGCGATCAATAGCTGGCACGACTCCTTCACTCCGCTCGGCGGCATGGTTCCGCTCGTCAACATCATGCTCAGCGAGACGGTGTTTGGCGGCGTCGGGGCGGGAATGTACGGCATTTTGATCTACGTGGTTCTGGCCGTGTTCATCGCCGGACTCATGGTCGGCCGTACTCCCGAGTATTTAGGCAAAAAGATCGAGGCCTACGACGTCAAGATGGCCATGCTGGTCACGCTCGTGTTTCCGCTGATCATTCTTGGCTTGACTGCGATTTCCTCCGTGGGCAGTTTCGGAACGTCAAGCATCAGTAACCCTGGCCCCCACGGACTCACCCAAATTCTCTATGCCTTTACTTCGCAGGCGGGAAATAACGGTTCCGCCTTTGGCGGATTGAACGGCAACACTCCCTGGTACAACGTCTCCGGCGCCTTCACTATGCTGATCGGAAGATTCTTCATGATTGTTCCGATGCTGGCCATCGCCGGAAACCTCGCACAAAAGAAAATTGTGCCCGCATCAGCCGGAACTTTTCCGGTGACCACGCCGCTGTTCACCACGTTGCTGGTGTCGGTCATCGTGATCGTCGGTGCCCTTACCTTTTTCCCAGCCCTGAGTCTGGGCCCGATCCTCGAGCACCTGCTGATGGTGGCGGGAAAGACTTTCTGAGGACCCGATGACCGCAAACGCAAAAACAAAGAGCAAGAGCCTCTGGGATGGAAAGATTGTCACCCGCGCCTTGCTCGACTGCGTCGTAAAACTCAACCCCCGCAGCATGATGAAGAACCCGGTCATGTTTGTGGTGGAAGTCGGCAGTGTCGTCACCACCGCGCTCCTATTTTTGGGAAAGCGAGATTTCGCCTTCAACCTGCAGATTACCCTGTGGCTTTGGTTCACGGTGTTGTTCGCGAACTTTGCCGAAGCCATGGCTGAGGGCCGGGGCAAGGCGCAAGCCGATACGTTGCGCAAAGCCAAATCCGAGACCATGGCCAAGCGGTTGTTGCCTAATGGCGGAACCGAAAACATTCCCAGCGCAAAACTGCGAGCCGGCGATGTTGTCCTCGTCGCTGCCGGAGAATTCGTTCCAGGTGACGGCGAGGTGATTGAAGGAGTCGCTTCCGTCGACGAATCGGCGATTACCGGCGAATCCGCCCCCGTCATTCGTGAAGCGGGCGGCGATCGATCGGCCGTGACCGGCGGGACTCGCGTTCTTTCCGACGTGATCAAGGTCCGTATCACATCGAATCCGGGTGAAACGTTTCTCGACCGCATGATCGCTTTGGTCGAAGGAGCCGAACGGCAGAAGACCCCCAATGAAATCGCGCTCAACATTCTTCTCGCCGGATTGACCATCATCTTTCTTCTTGCGGTTGTGACCTTGCAGCCTTTTGCGATCTACTCCGGCTCTCCCCAAACGGTGTTTGTTTTGGTCTCGTTGCTCGTATGTTTGATCCCGACCACGATTGGTGGCTTGCTTTCCGCGATCGGCATTGCCGGCATGGATCGCCTCGTTCAGCACAACGTGCTGGCCATGTCGGGACGTGCCGTCGAAGCCGCGGGCGATGTCAACACTCTCTTACTCGATAAGACCGGAACCATCACCTTGGGTAACCGGCAGGCTGCCGAATTCATTCCTTCGCCCGGCATCGTGGAGAACGACTTGGCCGACGCTGCCCAGTTATCGTCCCTTGCCGACGAGACTCCCGAGGGCCGCTCTATTGTTGTTCTTGCCAAGCAGCGCTATGGCTTGAGGGGCAGGGAACTGGGCGCGCACGAAGCGGTCTTCGTGCCTTTCAGCGCTCAGACTCGCATGTCGGGTGTCAATCTCGACGGGCGTGAGATTCGCAAGGGCGCAGTGGACGCCGTCTCCAAATACCTGGCACAAAACGGAACGGGCTTGCCCAAGGAAGTCATGAGCACGGTTGAACAGATCGCTCGCTCCGGCGGAACTCCCCTGGTCGTTGCCGAAAACTTCCGAGCCTTGGGCGTGATCTATTTAAAGGACATCGTGAAAGGAGGCATGCGGGAACGTTTCGAGCAACTTCGCGCGATGGGCATCAAGACGGTGATGATTACCGGGGACAATCCGTTGACCGCCGCAGCGATCGCCCGTGAGGCCGGAGTCGACGACTTTCTTGCCGAGGCGGCGCCCAAAGACAAGATGGATTTGATCCGCCGCGAGCAGAGCGAGGGAAAGCTGGTGGCGATGACAGGAGACGGGACCAATGATGCTCCCGCCCTTGCGCAAGCCGACGTCGGTGTCGCCATGAATACCGGAACGCAGGCCGCGAAAGAGGCCGGCAACATGGTGGACCTCGACTCCAATCCCACCAAGCTCATCGAGATCGTGGAGATCGGCAAGCAATTGCTTATGACTCGCGGCGCCTTGACCACTTTCTCCATCGCCAACGACGTCGCCAAGTACTTCGCCATCATTCCCGCAATGTTCGCTGGGACTTTCCCGGTGCTGAAGGCGCTCGATATCATGCACCTTCACAACCCGCAATCCGCGATCTTGTCGGCCGTCATCTTCAACGCGCTGATCATCGTTGCGTTAATTCCACTCGCCTTGCGTGGCGTGAAATATACGCCGATGAACGCAGAAGCCCTGCTGCGCCGTAATCTGCTGATCTACGGAGTGGGTGGCCTGATTGCCCCGTTCGTCGGAATAAAGCTAATCGACGTGCTCATCGCGAGCATTCGATTGGTGTAGGTGAGACATGAAAAAACACTTGATTACAGCAGTGCTCATGACGATATGGACGACGGTACTCCTGGGAATTGTTTATCCGCTCGTGGTCACCGGGATTGCGCAGCTTGCCTTCAAAGACAAAGCCAATGGGCAGCTCATTGAGCGAAACGGAGCCGCGATTGGTTCTCGGATTATCGGCCAGCCGTTCGCAGGACCCGGCTACTTCCATTCCCGTCCATCCGCGGCCGGCAATGCCGGCTACGATGCGGCGAATTCTCAAGGCTCCAATCTCGGACCCACCAATCAGAAGTTCATCGACCGCGTGTCCGGCGATGTCGCACGTCTTCAAGCCGAGAACCCCGGCACTCCGATTCCGGCCGATCTTGTGACTACCTCGGCTTCGGGTCTCGATCCCGACATTTCTCCTGCCGCCGCCGAGTTTCAAGTTTCGCGTGTCGCCAGGGAGCGGGGACTCACCCAGGAGCAGGTTCGACATCTCGTGCAAGCACACACGCAGGGCCGGCAATTTTCCATCCTCGGGGAACCCCGGGTGAACGTACTGGAACTGAATCTGGCGCTAGATGGGAAATGAGCAAACCTGCCTTGCTCGGCTCAAGGCTAATTTGTTGTGAATGAAGGGCAAGTCGGTCGTGTCAGATACGTCCGGATACTGTCGAGTCGAACCTCTCGCAAGATTCATCCAACCACATTGTAGGTTCCCCGCCACTAAGGTGTACGATTTCAGGCGCTGGAATCCGCAGCCCTATCCCTTCACACTGCAAGGAGCTTCCCACATGGCTAAAAAGGACTCAAGACCCACCCACGGCAAAATTAGCGCGCAGCCTCGCCTCCATCAAAGAGCACGCGAGATTCAATCCTACGGCACGGTCGAACATCTGCTCCCTCTGGACCTGGAAGAGCCAGTCCGGCTGGAAATGACCGAGCAACTGAACCAGCTTCTCGCCGATACCATCACCCTACGCGACCTCTACAAGAAGTCCCATTGGCAGGTGGCCGGTCCTACCTTTTATCAACTTCACCTTCTCTACGACAAACACCACGAAGAACAAGACGAAATCGTCGACAAAATTGCTGAGCGCATTCAACTGCTGGGTGGAATCAGTCTCGCGATGGCAGCCGACATCGCGGAAACCACGCAAATTGAGCGCCCACCCCGCGGCCGCGAGGAAGTGCCCGTACAGATCTCCCGGCTGCTTGATGCCCATCAAATCATCATCGGCCATTGCCGGAAACTGGCAAAGCGTGCGCAAACCATCGGCGACGACGGAACCAACGATCTGGTCGTCAGCGACGTGCTGCGCACTAACGAGCTGCAGCAATGGTTCATGAACGAGCACCTCGCCAATGTCCCTCTTGTGTTGGCAGAAGACCCCGAAGCCGCAGCATAGCTGTTTCCGGATTTTGTCAGCGGAAACCAAAAAGGCCCGTTCTGAGAATGGGCCTTTTCCTTTTCACGGTATTTGCGTCCTGCTCGGCCAGACCTAGCGTTTCACTTCCTGCTTGTCGTGATCGTAGTATTCGAAGGCCGACATGGGTTTGGCTCCGCCTTTTTTCCAGATGCGGTTGTCTGGCGGCAGTTTCCCGAGCACATTCGCCATCTCGCGGACATGCGAGGCCACTGACCCGCAGCACGAACCGATATAGTTGATTCCGATTTCCCGCGCCCGTGCCGCATACGCTCCCATTTCTTTGCGACTCAGCTGCAACGGGTCCAGCCCATAGGGAAACTCAGGCAGACTGGTGAAGTCGGGCTGGCTCTTCGGCGTCCGGTATCCCACCGGCTGGCACGCCAGGTATCCCGAGACTGCCTTGCGCATCTCCTCCATCGGGCCGAGCATGTGCTCTGGTGGACGCAAACAATTCATTCCCACGATGTCCGCGCCGGCATCCAGCAAAGTCTTTGCCGCCTCCGCTGCACTCTTGCCTTCCGCAGTTTCGGCTTTGTTTTCAAAGCAGATCGTCACCATCACCGGCAGTCCGGTCCTCTTCGCGCGCTCGACCGCAAGCAGCGCTTCCCCCAGCCACGAGAACGTCTCGCCGATGATGAAATCCACACCCTCTTCGACCTGTACGCGCAATTGCTCGTCAAACGTTTCGCGCACGCGATCCGCAGCCGACGAGCTTCCCGGCTCGTACATCCATGTCAGGCTCAGATTGCCCGCAACCAGGCAGTCGTCCCCAGCGACCTCTTTGGCGATACGAACTGCCGAACGATTAATATCCTCGACGCGATCTTCCAGTCCCACGGTTGCCAGCTTGTCGCGACTGGCGTAGAACGTCAGCGCCTGCAGAACCTCGGCCCCTGCCCGTCGGAACTCGATATGTAATTCACGAAGCGCATCCGGGTACACGATCGCTACTTCTGGCGTGAAAGGCCCAGGACGAACCCAGCCGCGCTTCTCGAGCTCCAGCAAATAGCCTCCGTCGCCGAGCACCGGCCCTTCTTTCAAGCGCTCAAGAATGCCCTTTTTCTTCATGCCATCTCCTTGTCGCCGCTAATCGTCGACATACTCGAACTCCGCCTTGATTGGTGCGCCCTCGACACACCGGCTTTTTGCTCAAGCTGCACCTGCCTTGAACCGACCCTGCTTCCAGTCGCGCAGAGCCTGGTGTGCCGCGTTGCGTCCGGGCGCCCCGGTGACTCCGCCGCCGGGGTGTGCGCCCGCACCGCAGAGATAAAGTCCCTCGATCGGCGTCCGGTATCGCGACCACCCCGCCACCGGCCGCATGAAAAACAGCTGCTCGAGATTGAGATCGCCGTGGAAAATGTTTCCTTCGGTCAAGCCATAGGTGCGCTCCAGATCAAGCGGCGTCAGTACCTGCCGGGCGATGACTGACCTGGGAACATTTGGCGCATGCTCGCCAATCTTGCGGATGACGCGATCGCCCAGCAAATCGCGGTTCTCGTCCCAGGTTCCGGTGCGCAACCGGTAAGGCACGTATTGCACAAAACACGTCATGATGTGCGTTCCTGGCGGTGCCAGCGAATCATCCGCGTTCGAAGCAATCACACAATCGACCCATAGTTCCTCCGGAATCTCCCCGAACTTGGCGATGTCATAGCAGCGTTCGGCAAACTCGAGCGATGGCACGATCGTATAAAACGTTCTTTCCAACCGCGTGTGGGTCGATGGTGTGCCCGTGAATCGTGGCTCTTCCGAGAGCGCGAGGTTCACTTTCGCGCAAGGTCCGGCCATCTTGATTCCGCGCACGGCCTGCACAAATTCCGCCGGCAAATCACTTTCAGGAAGCAACCGTAAGAACGTCCGCTTCGGGTCGGCGTTTGAAAAGACCGTTCGTCCGCGGATTTCGCGTCCGTCTTCAAGTACCACGCCCCGCACGCGTCCGTTTCGGGTGTCAATTTGCGCGACAGGAGCCGATGTTTGAATCTCGACTCCGAGTTTTCTGCCAGCAGCCGCGAGCGCCTCACTGATGGCGCCCATTCCTCCCATCACGTGTCCGTAGAAACCCTGCAATTCATGCTCGCCGCCGCTCAGCAGATGGAACAACAGTCCGATTGCCGAGCCTGGCTGATAGGGACCGCCGTGTTTACCGTAAACGTTGTTGGCGAGGAACAGTGTCTTGATTGTCTCGCACTCATAATGCCGGTCAAGAAATTCCCCAAGGCTTCCCGTCAGGAAGGAAACAAGCTGTGCGATCTCTTGCCTCGAAATGCTGCGGAACCGCTTGCCCACGCGAAAGAGATCGTTCCACCCGGCGAAGCTTCTCGCGTCGATCTCCGGCGGAGGCTCTAGAAAGAACGGCTGCAGGTAGCGCGCCAGCTTCTTCAGTTGATCGTCAACCCGGACAAACGTGTCGGCATCCTTTGGCGAATGCTTGCGGAATTCTGTAACGGCTCGATCGCGGTCCGCCCACCAGGGAACAACGCATCCGTCAGGGAAGGCCACCTGGACGGCGGGATCGCCGGGCACCATCCGCAGTCCATGCTCGGCGAGTTTCAAATCGTGAATGATTTCCGGACGAAGCATGCTGGCGATGTACGATGTGGTCGAGGCTTTGCACCCGGGCGCGATTTCCTCGGTCACGCAACAGCCGCCAACGATCTCCCGACGCTCCAGGACGATTGTGCGCAGTCCGGCCTGCGCGAGATACGCCGCCGCCGTGAGCCCGTTGTGGCCCCCTCCCACAACGATGGCGTCGTAGGTAGAATTTCCGTTTTCCGCCATCTAAGTCTCTGACTTCAAGTCAGACGAGCACGTTTCTTGGGCCAATACATTAGCGCAATGCTCTGACAAATTGGAATTGAATTCAGGAGTCTTTTTCTGTATCGTTTCGTGACTTGAGGTCAATCTTATGAGCGGAATTGCCAGCAGTCTTGTTACTCCCCCGCGCTATCGTAACCAGGCTCCTCCCCGGCCGCGTTCTGAGGCAAAGCGTGCCCGTATCGTCGATGCCGCCATGCGTCATTTCGCCGAGCAGGGCTATCACGCCGCCCGAGTCGGCGACATCGCTGCCGAGCTGGGGATCGCCAAGGGGTCCGTCTTCCAGCACTTCGGCAGCAAGGATGGGTTGTTCTTTGAGGTCTACAAGAAAGCCGTGCGGGCGTTTCCCGCTTACCTCGACGCCCCGCCCGACGTGCGGGACCAGGGTTTCTTCGCCGTTCTCCGATACTGGCTGGTGCGGGCCGAGCATCTGGTTCGCGAAGACTGGATTCCTTACCGCATCTCGCTGCTGGGAAACTATGGAACCGATCTTGCCCTGAAGCGCGAGATCAACCGCTTCCTGATGACCGAGGATCCTTACGGCACAGTTGCCTTTGTGAAATTCGGGGTGCAGCGCGGTGAGGTGCGCAAAGATCTCGACCTCGAAATGATTGTCTCCATCCTCGACTGGACCGTGGAGCGATTTCAGGATGCGCTGTTGACCGAGGAACTCGACCCAGGCCTGTTCCGCCGACAGGGGGAAATCGGAGAACGAAAAGAAGCCCGCATCGCCCAGTTCATGGATGTGCTAGGCCGGGCAATCGGCGCCTGAAAGAGTGTAGCAATCCGCAGGATCGATCTGGGAGCAACGCGAGAATGATCAATCCGGTCTCGGTTGAGGAGATTCTGGCTCGCTACGATGAGCATGCGCCGCTGGCCGAGGCGTCGACAATCCCAGCGCCCTGGTACGTCGACCAACGCATTGCTGAGTTGGAGCGCCTCACCGTGTTCAGCAACACCTGGCAGCTGGTTGGTCGTGTCGAGCAGGTGCGTCTTGCAGGTCAGTTCGTAACCGCAACCGTCGCCGGCGAACCTATCGTTGCGGTCCGCGGTGCCGATGGCCAGTTGCGGGCTTTCTACAACGTCTGCCGTCACCACGCGGCGAAAGTGGTTACGGAACCCTGCGGCAGCGCTTCGATTCTGCACTGCCCCTATCATGGATGGAACTACGGCCTGGACGGCTCGCTGAAGGGAATGCCGGAGTTCGACGGCGTTAAGAACTTCGAGCGCCGGGACAACGGCCTAGTCCCGGTAAAGGTCGATACCTGGGAAGCCTTCGTTTTCGTGAACCTCGATACTCAGGCCGAGCCACTGAATGATTTTCTCGGTGGCCTGGTTCGGCGCTGCGAGCCTCTCGGCCTTTCCAGGCTCCATTACTTCGACAGTCGCGCCTACGACATTGCCTGCAACTGGAAAGTCTTCGTCGATAACTACCTCGACGGTGGTTACCATGTTCCTCACCTGCACAAAGGCCTCAGCAGCGTTCTCGACTACAAGCAATACACCATCGAGAATGAGGACCGATATTGCCTGCAGTCCAGCCCCATGGTCTCTTCTTCGGAGGATGCCGCCACCGGAGCTACTCGCAAGGGGGATCGCGCCTGGTATTTCTGGCAATATCCCAATCTCATGATCAATTGCTACGAAGGCTACATGGACACGAACCTCGTGATCCCCCTCGATGTTGATCATTGCCGCGTGGTTTTCGATTTTTATTTCGCCGACATCAGTGACGCGCGCCGCGAATACAACACGCAAAGCATCGCCGTTGGAGATCGCGTGCAATCCGAAGATCTAGGCATTTGCGAGGACGTCCAGCGCGGTCTCAAGTCGAGAGCCTACGGCGCCGGCCGATTGTCAGTGCGTCGCGAAGCCGGCGAACAACTTTTTCATCGACTCCTGGCTGCCGACCTTAAAAAAGGCCTTCGCCACGCCGCCGCAGCCGCGGACTAACAGATTCCGGCTCAACCCCTGCAGGAAGGGGTGTCGCCTTCGTCTTTGCTCCAAACAGGAGAACACTGTAAAAGCCCGCCTTTCCCTGCTGTGTTCACTCCTGCTTACTGAAAATCCCGCGGAATCGTCTCTTCCCAGGTTTTTGTTTTAACCAGGGCTCCGTCTTTCTTTAGTTCTCTTGTGTACTTGTAGAAGAAATTTTTGGCGTCACTGCTGAAGCGGAGATGCCCGCTCCAAACCAATACCCGGTCTTTCAACGTGAGAGTCGTCTCCGCCTCGCCTTGAATCACGTTGACTTCGGGATGCGCGTCTTCCATATCATAGGTCAGTTTTTCAAGGTCGGTTTCCTTGCCCCACGGGTACTCCGAGCCCATTTTTCCGTTCCACAGCACGGTTGTCTTCTGCTTGCCTTCGTCCCGCGTTACCAGCCACTCGCCCGGCCAGGGAAAACCCATGGACTTGAGATCGGTGCGATATTCGTTGGGTTCGGGCGGCGAAATCTGCTGCGCAATTTCTCCGTGCACCGGAACGACCGGCAGCGATAAGCCGCGAATCGTCGCTGCCACCCACCCGAAGCGCCGTTGTCATTCGGTACGGTGTGGACAGCACCATCGGCCACAGCGCATTCGAAATCGAAAGCCGGATCCGATGCCCCTTCGGAAACACCCAGGTCGTAAGGTGCATTTCGACGTCGAGGGAATACGTCTTCCCCGGCTCCAACGGTTTCGGATCCGTCATCGACTCGCGCTGCGCGCCGCTCAACCCTGCTCCCGTAATCTGCGTGACCTGCCCGTCGGGAGCGACATCCGACAATCGCGCGAACCAATTGGCCAGCGCCGCATCCGCCGAAGCTTGCAGCAACGCGTGGGGCCTTCCGATAATTGCCAAATCTTCCTGCAAGGGAGCCGAGTCGTACACCAGGCTGAACGCGTCGACCGGCCGCTGGTCCGACAGCAACTCGCCCCACCAGAATCCCGCCTCTACTCCGATCGACGGAACATATTTCAGGCGGTGCACAGTCTGCTCTGATGCGTCTGCCGCCAATGTGTGATTCGCCTGTAAATAGAAAGTAGACTTTCTTAGATCTTGTGGCGGCCAACCCTTTTCCACGCGCCACTCTCCGGGCACTGTCTCCAGGTTCGGATCCGGCGGAAACCAGTGTCGTAAAAAAATGACCAGCTTGGGATCCCGCAAAACCCCGGTATCGCGCCCCTTCAACCAGTAGTCCCACCATCGCACGGCATCTTCACGCCACTCGATGCGCGGTCCAAAATCCGCGTCGTTCGGAAAAGAATGGTTCCACGGACCGATCAGGGCGCGCACCGGCGCTTTTACCTGCTCGAGCATTCGTGGAATGCTGTCTCGGTAGCCATCCGCCAGCCCTCCAATCACAAAGCAGGGCACCTTGATTTCGCCGAGTGGTCGCACCGGACTTCGCCAGAACGCACCGTCCCGCTGATGACGAAAATATTCCAGCGACCACGGCGCCGCCTCGAACCGCGGACCGAGGACGCTCTCATCCAGCGTGTAGTCCGGCGCACCCGTCATCCCGGGAGCCATATCCATGTTCAGTTCGAATTCGTCGACGTGCACCAACCCATCGATGTAGTGGATGTCATCGTGAAACAGTTCTTCTGTGGCATCGATCGCGATGATTGCCTTCAGCTCCGGCGGATTCCGCATCGCCATTTGCAACGCATTAAATCCACCCCACGAAATGCCATACATACCAACTTTTCCGTTGGACCACGGCTGGGTCGCCAGCCAATGGATCACCTGCTCGCCGTCCGACTGCTCCTGCTCGGAGTATTCACGGTCCGTCGGCCGTCCTTCGCTGGCGCCGAATCCGCGAATGTCCACGCGGGCGCCCACGTATCCCCTGCGCGCGAAGTACGCGTTCTTCGGATAATCTCCCGCCGCTGTACCATCGTCTTTTCGGTAGGGAAGATAGTCCAGAAGGGCAGGGAACTTCTCGCCCGCCTTCGCTCCGTCGGGCATGTAGAGCGTTGCTGCGAGCCGCACGCCATCCTTCATGGCAATCCACACGTTCTCCATGCGGACTCCGTAGACCGCTGGAGACGGCGGCTCAACCGCGAAGCCGGCAATCGAAAGCACACATAGAATCAGCACCGGGACTCGGAGCAAGGTTCCCCCCTCGAACTTGTGGTCTTTTCGCGGAAACTCTAGCGCGCCTACGATTCCACTTCCTTGCGCACTGCTCGCAAGTCAATTCCCAACTGCTCGGCCTTCTTGTAAAGATGGCTTCGCTCAAGATGCAGCGCCCGCGCCGCACTCGCCACGTTGTACTGATTTCGTCGCAACTCTGCGAGGATGACGTCGCGCTCAAACGCCTGTACTCGATCCGCAAGCGCGCCCGTCTCCGCGAGGGTCCCGCTCGCCGCCGTCGTTTCCTGGGGAAGTGCCAACCGAACCGTCTTCAAGTCCACCTCTCCGCTGTTGGAGAGCAGAATGAGCCGTTCGATCATGTTCCGAAGCTCGCGCACATTTCCCGGCCAGGAGTGTTCCTGCAATGCTTCGATCGCATCTTTGGTAAATGGCACCGGCTTCCATCCGTTCTGGGAGCAGACCTGCGCCGCAAAATGTTCTACCAGGGCGGGAATGTCCTCGCGCCGCTCGCGCAGCGGCGGAAGGAAAAGAGGGAACACGTAAATCCGGTGAAACAGGTCCTGACGAAATTTACCTTCCTTTACCTGCGCTTCGAGATTCCGATGCGTCGCTACCAATACGCGCACATCCACGCGCACCGGCTTCTCACCGCCAATCCTCTCAACCTCGCCTTCTTCGAGCACGCGTAGAAGTTTGGCCTGCATCGGAAGCGGCATGTCGCCGATTTCATCGAGAAACAGGGTGCCATGCTCGGCCTGTTCGAACTTTCCCGTGTGTCGGCCTGCTGCTCCCGTGAATGACCCCTTCTCGTGCCCAAAGAGCTCCGATTCGATCAGTTCGGCCGGCACGGCGGCACAGTTCAATGCCACGAATGGTCCCGAAGCTCTTCCACTCCGCTCGTGCAATGTGCGCGCCACCAGTTCCTTGCCGGTTCCCGTCTCTCCCATGATGCATACCCGCGTTTCACTCGCCGCCACGCGTTCGACTTGGTCCATCACGCGACGCATGGCCTCTCCCTGCCACACGATCTCATGTTTCCCAAGGCGTTGTTTGAGCTGCGTGTTTTCGCTCTCCAATCTTTGCAGGCGCAACGCATTTTCGACGGTGAGCAACAACTTCTCCGAAGCGATCGGCTTTTCCAGGAAATCGAGCGCGCCCAGACGCGTCGCTCGCACCGCCATCTCGATGTGTGCCTGTCCCGACATCATTACTACCGGCGTCGCAATGCCATCCCCTCTCAGTTCTTCGAGCAGGGTCAGGCCGTCTTTCCCCGGCATGACCACGTCCGACAAGATGAGATCGAATCGCTTGGACCGCGCCAGCTCCAGAGCCTTGCCTGCGTTGTCGCACACCGTCGCCTCATGCCCTGCCAGGCGGAAGGCACGCGACAACGAGGCAAGGGTGTTGGCCTCGTCGTCCACAATCAATAACTGGGCTTTGTACGCCAAAAAACATCTCCTGTCGTCGGCTTTAAGTCACGGTCGCTGAGCCATCAAGCACCGGGGCGTGCAGTTTATCCAGATTCCGCGGCAATTCCACCAGAAATGTGCTGCCCTTTCCTGGTTGGCTCTGCACGGTGATTGTCCCGCCATGATCGCTTACCACCGACTGCACAATCGCCAGTCCCAATCCCGTTCCGTGCTCCTTGCTCGTGTAGTAGGGCGTGAACAATCGGTCGCACTCCTCTCGGGTCAAGCCCGATCCCGTGTCGCTCACCTCAACATAGACGCGGTCGTCGTTGTCGTGGGTGCGCAAGGTCAGCGTGCCTCCCTGCGGCATGGCATCCATCGCGTTCAGCACAAGGTTCGACAGCGCGCGATGCAGTAACTCCGCGTCCCCTGCCAACGGCTCATTGCCAGCTTTCAAGCCCAACTTGCAGGCAATGGCTGCCCCCGTTCGCGATTCCAGTTGTGCCTGAAACAGTTTTGCCACTCCCTGCACCAGATCGTTCACCAGGATCGGTTGCAGTTGCGGTTGCGGCATCCTGGAAAACTCACTGAATCGCGAAATGATTTTCTTCAGGTTGCCGATCTCGGCCAGCATCGTTGCCGAGCTCTCGCGAAAGATTTCTTCAAATATTTCCGGACTCTGCTGCCGCGCCCGCACCAGGTTTTCGACTGTCAGCTGCAACGGAAACAGTGGATTCTTCAACTCATGCGCCAGGCGTCGGGCCAGTTCCCGCCACGCGGCGACCCGCTCCGTTTGAATGAGCCGTTCTTTCTGCTCGCGCAGATCATCGGTCATGCGGTTAAACGCGTCCGCCAGATCGCCGACCTCGTCATTCGACGAGACATCGACATGCGCCTTCAGATTGCCGCTGGCCACCTCGCGCGCAGCCGATGCAAGCTCCTCGATCGGCCGCGTAAAGCGCGCAGCCGCCCAACTACTCAGCAGGATCGCCAGAAATATTCCCGCCCCACCCACCACCAGGGCCGCAGACTGGATACGGTGTTTCAACTCCACATACGGACGCCGCGAACTGCCAATCAGCAACACGGCCAGAATCGTGTCGTCCTGGCCATTCAGCGGGATCGCATGCACCGTCTCGTCCTCCGTCGGATCTTCCGACCAGTGGACCAGTTGGCTTGTCTGACGTTTTACCTTTTCAACCTCGGCGATCAGCGGAGCCAGCTTCTCGGCCTGCTTTAGCGGCTCGGAGGAAGTGGTAAGCACCTGCGGTGCTGGGTTGGCCGGCGCGGTTTGAAACAGCATCGCTCGCATCCCCGCCGGCAACTCGATTGTGCCGAGGAAATTCCGGTCCACTCGCTGTCCGCCGACTACGTACAGCGGTTTATCTCCTATCGTGACTGCACCCACCGCAAACAAGCCCAGTGAATTTCCCGACGGTAGTTCTTCCTGCTTCAGAAATGCCGGTTTGTTGACCAATTGCGGGAGATTCGCGATCGAATTCTCCGGATACCCGAACTTCGCTGGCATCTGCGCCGAAGACACGATCGTGCCGTTCGCTTCCACGAACTCCAGAAAGTCCAGCTGATGACTCTCGGCGACCGCCCCCGCCTCGTTCAGGTACCCGCCGGCCTCGGAATTGCTTCGGCTCAAGGCCAGCGCCATCCGCGTTGTTGCCTCGCTGGCCGCGATGGCCTCGACGCGCCGGGCCACATCATCTCCATGTCGTTTGAACTCCCTCTGGAATTGTCCGACCAGCGCCGCCGCCTGCAGTTCATTGGCTTGTTCAAAAGCACGCCGCGTTACCAGCGACACGATCCAGGCGACCGCGGCAACCGACAGAAACACCGTCAGCGCAAACAGCAGGAGCAGTTTGCGGCGAAAGTTCAAGGCCTGCCCCCGACCCAGACATTTTCCAGATGCTCGCTCCCGTCGCGACCCTGGCTCCAATCTCTGACGGTTGCGCCCAGCGCGTAACTGACCGGCAACTGCAGCAGGGGAAGCAGCCTTTGCGATTGCAACATCGCGCTTTCCATCTGATACACATCCTCCACCGAGTCACCCTGCACATTCGGAGCCGTCAAACCAATGGATGACGCCACTGCCGACAAGGCCACCCGTGGATTCAACGATGCCAACGTCATGCGCTGAAGCCGTAGGTCCGGATGCGCTGTGGTCACGGCCTGCACCCTGAGACCAGCATCCCGGGCGTTCAAAGCGATTCGCTCCGCGATCAGTCGCGAGAGTGCATCGTTCGCGTCGTAGCCCAAGGTCCACGCAGGCGCCTGTTTCACTTCGCCTCGGAGTTGTCGTGCCCGCTCGAGGTTCTGCTCCGCCGGAAACACAAACGCATACCCACTCACCCAGCCCGGAAGAATTCCGCCGTTGGGTTCGCCAGCACCCTGCAGAACTGCGCTGCGAATCGAATTTCTGTCGATGCTAAGAGCCAACGCTTCTCGAAGTTTACCTTCCTCGGGCGTCTGCCGCTCCCGCGTAAAGACCAACGCCAGAAGTTCGACAGGAGCCGAGGTTCCGACCCGCCGCCCCTCGGTCGAAGCGCGGCGCGCTTGCTCCGGCGCCAGTTCCGCCACATCGATCTTGGCGAGATCGAAGGCAATCAGTTGCTCTCGCGAGCCCTGCCCAAAATCGATCTCAATCCCGTCCAGAAAAGGTCGTCCACCCCAGTATCCTTCGTCGGCGGCGAGCGCTAGCTTTTTCCCCGGTTGCCATTCCTTGATGTGAAAAGGACCCGTTCCGATCAGCGTTCCTCCTTCACTGCGCTTGCTGATGGCATTACGTGGTCGCGCCACTTCCGCCGCCAGTTCCGCGTCCGGGTTGTTCCGCTCGATGATCACCGAGTCCACCGCCGGCATCACGGTCCAGTCGTTGTTGGCTGCCCGCAATGCCGCCGCGACCGCCTCCGGCGTTACCGGAGTGCCGTCATGGAATTTGACACCGTGCCTCAACCAGAACTGCCACCTCTGATTCCCAGAGGCTGACTGCCACGAGGTCGCCAGCGCTGGTTCCAGTCTCCCGCGCTCGTCCATGGTCACCAGCGTATCGAACATAAGGCGCGTGAGATTCCGTTTCGCCATGGTGTCGTCCTGCGATCGATCCGCCGGATCAAGTGACATCGGCGTGATTCTCGTCGCAGTCTTCAGCACCGAGCCGTACTGCGGTCGCGTCTCCGCCAGTGCTGCAACCGCGCACAGACAAGCGCTACTGAGCGCAAGCCAGCGCCAACCGGAAAGCCTCATAGTTCCCCGTTTCTGCATTCTTCGATACGGCCATCGCAGAGCCGCCTCTTGCTTCTGTCCATAACGCCGTGATGCCGCCCGCAAATTCGATAGGCTGGCTGACCGCAACCGGATCGCGATCCGGAAATTCATAAGCCCGGATCGAGTCCCCTGTATTGTCGCCCGCACGCGTCGCCAGAACCTGCCAGCCCGATCCGCATGAAGTCCTCACTCCGGCCAGGTCGCTCCCCCAATTCAGCCTCGCACTCTGATCGGTAATCCCGTCCAGCAGATGGATTCCGCCATCCACACCTGCAAAAATCCATAGTGTGTAGTTCACCCGCGGAAGGGCCGCCGCCGTGTAGAACTTTGCCGTTGCCGTCTGCTTCC
The DNA here is from genome assembly GCA_963729415.1 of uncultured Acidobacteriota bacterium. Lineage (GTDB taxonomy): Bacteria > Acidobacteriota > Terriglobia > Terriglobales > Acidobacteriaceae > Gp1-AA133. Next base: position 441,526 of record CAVSOD010000002.1, read on the forward strand.
CAATTCCCGGCGAAAGCACGCCAGTGAAAAAATTCCGGTTGGCCGCGAAAAAGCCCCCCAATGCGAACTGATTCGAAAGCGGCCACGGATCATCGCTGTTTCGGCAAATCAGACTGAGTGGCGGAGCCGTCGAACTCTGGCAGAAAACACCCGGCAGATAAATGTCGAAAAGGTGATCCTGCCGCAAAATCAGCCGTCCACGCATGTCCCGTGGCCAGGTGCGGGAGTGCGTGACCGGCAATGCCTGCTCCTGTTGCCACTTGCCGTCTCTCCACCGGTACAGGGCAACCTTCTCCGGATCAAGCACCGCAATGTGCGTTGGTGCCGATGCTTCCTCTAACACCGCCACATCGAGAATTCGGTCCCCCTGCACCCACACCGGAATTTTGCGGATCGTTACGGGCAAGGCCTCGCGATCAAATGCGGCCGTATCCGCGCGCGGACTTGACGCCATCACGACCGTGACCTCGCCCGCGCCCTGGCGAATCTCTGCCACCCAGACATAACTTCGCAGGTTCTCCGATAGCGATACCTCAACCGTTGCCGCAGCCTGCTCAGGCTTTACCGTCCGAACGCCCGCAGCTTCCAGCAGCGCTTGCAACCGTTGCCCGATTTCATCGCTGTCCTTTTTCGTGAGGGAAGACTTGTTCACAACGTTCAGAGCGATGGCTCCCGGCCCCGTGGCTGCTGCGATCTTCCGAGCCAATTCTTGTTCGGGCGCACTCCAATCGGAAGCAAACCCGGTAAGACTCATGGCAAGGAAGAACGCCAACAGCAGGGAAAGGAACCGGCTCGAGAAGCCTGGCAGGCGGGAAAACATTGTAGCGATGGGCGAATTATAAACTGCTCGCTTGCGGGCCCTGGTCATGGCAGTCTGTACTCATCAGAGTCGTCCACCTGTATCTCGGGCGGCTTCCGGTGAGTGCACCCTTAGCCGCCCGGTCTTCTCGACTCCCTACTTGTCCTGCGAATCGTCTGGCTGCTCCGCCTGGCTGCCATGATTCGCCATGTTCACGCTGCGCAGGACATCATTCGCGAAGAAAAACTTGCCATCGGCGGGAACCATCATGATCTGCAGCTTATCGGAGAGTCGTTCGGCCACGATCTTATTAATCAGCAGCGGATTCTGTTTCAGGATGGCTGCCTCGCTCTTCATCCGCTCCGCATCGGCCGCCGCCGTCACTCGAATCCGGTCAGCCTCGGCATCCGCCAGAAGCTTGCGCCGCTCATTTTCTGCCTTGCTGTCGATGACTTTCGCCTCGGCCGATGCTTCGGCGTTCTTGATGGTCGACTCTTTGCGGGCCTCCGCCTCCAGTTTCGATTGCTGAATCTGCTTCTCTTTCAACGGTAAGGTGTACTGCATGGCATCCGACTCGGCCTTCGCCTGCAACACATGCACCTGCGCGGCTCCTTCCGCCTGCTTGACCTCTTGCACCTTGGTGGCTTCTGCCTGTAACTCTGCGATCCGTACCTGCTTCTGCTGAATATCGGTCTCTACTCCCATCCGATCATTCTCTTGTTCCTTCAACAAAAGTGTCTCCAGTCCCTTCGCGTATTCGGGCGGCAGTTGAATATCGCGCAACATGACCTCCTTCACGACGATTCCATCGGCCGCCAGCTTCTGCGTGATGATATTCGCCGCGCGACTGCGTACCTCTTCCCGTTTCGCGGCAAATACATCCCGCACCGTGTAGTTGGGTACCAGTTCACGCCACGCACTCGCCACCACCGGAGGCACAATTTCTTTCTCAATGGGCTGCGGCAGATTAGCCTCAATGTAGTCCAGGTGCCTCGCGTCAACCCGGTACCTTACGGTGATCGCCAGTCCGAGTGTCAATCCTTCCTTGGCCTGCACATTTAAAGGCTGTGCTTTGTTGGATGCGTTTTTCCCATCCTCGAGAGAGCCTGTCGTGAACAGCTGATCCCGCGTGTCGAACATTTCCACCCTCTCCAGCAATGGAGCAACGAAGTGTACTCCCGGGTAGAGCGTACCCGCCAAAGTGCCCTGCGTCTGGCTCACGCGCACGCCCGCCATCCCGCTCGGCACCACCACGATGCTCAAAGCGATCAGGATGGGCGCCCATGCCAGCATCGCCAGCGCCATCGCCGTGCGCCACCGCATGCGAGGCAAAGCCGGCAGCTTCTCACTTCCCGCCGCCATGGCTTGCCGGTATCGGACTTCCAGCGCCAGGTCGTAGGTGAGAATTCCCACGGCGATCAGGATCATCCCGACGCCGCCCGTCATTAGCAAGTACTTCAGGAACAACATAGCCGGCCTCCTTCTCGAATCAATTCCTCTGCCCGTCTCTCACGCGCACCGCCTGCCGGGCAAAGAACAAGCGGAACACTTCGCCGAAAATGAACTCCTCGACCAGCAGCGCGATGGCTAAAGAGAAAACCATTCCCGCCAGAACTGCGATTGCTGTGATGGCAAATTGCATGACATTCTCCTGTTGACCCGATTTCTGACTGTTCCTATTGCCCACCTGCCGAACCGGCTGTTGCCAGATCCGCACGTGCCACTCGGTTTTCTCCGCCACCGTCGCCCCCACTACCATTGCCAAAGATGGCCGCGATGACTTCGTCACGCTCCCCGTGGATTTCGACCTTGTCGCCCACGCGGATCATGCTGAACAGCTCGACAATGTCGCGATTGCGCAGCCGGATACAGCCGTGGGACGCTGCCTTCCCGATCGAACGTGGCAGATTCGTTCCGTGAATTCCGTAGCCCTTCACGTTCAGGCCGATCCAGCGCGGTCCCAGGGGATTCCCTTCGCCCGCCGGGATCACGACGCCCGCGTGGTAATAAGTCGGATCCGTCAGCCGGCTCACGACTTCAAATTCTCCCGTCGGACTCGGACTGACGGACGCTCCCACTGCAACCGCAAACTCGCGTAGCACGGCGCCGTTTTCCATGACCACCAGCTTTCGGTCAGGCACGCTGACGATGACCTGCCGCGTCACTGGCTGCGTTGTCGAAGTCGATTGAGCCTGGGCCGCCGGCGCGAAAAGCGAGATCAGGGTTGGAATCAACCATCCCAGGCCCTTCACCAAGTTGCCCCGCCTCGCCGTCCAAGCCATCGTCGCCTCCCAGGTGAATCTCAGTTGCGCCGATGTGAAGGGCAGGATGAGAGCCAATCACTAGGTTGTTGTGTTGTAATGGTTTAGATGAGGTTATCTGGCGGAAAACTGTGTTCCGGATGAGACGCTGTGTCTAGCCTGACACGCCGGCAAGTAGGCTGATTCGATCGTTGCTCAGGGCTCAATTGGCTTGGGAAAGATGCCCGGCCCGCCGCTGAGGCAGCGGCTTATGGGGTCTTGGAGGGGGCCGGGCAATTCTGGGGTCAGTACATTACGTCTCGTATTGCAGTCGTTTTTATCCGTTCAAGGCAATCTTATGCTGTGACGCCGATCACACATCGACGTGACGTTCAAGGCTCCGGGCCTCCCGTGACGACCGTCACCGCGCGCTCTGCTCCCCAACTCCTACCCTCGATTCAGACAGGGGTCGCAAGACTCCAATTCATCCAAAGGGATTTTCATCATGGCTTACGTTATTACCGACTCCTGCATCAAGGACCTGCTCTGTGTGGATGTCTGCCCCACCGACTGTATCCATCCTAAAAAGGACGAACCGCAGTTCGAAGCGGCCACCCAGCTCTACGTCGATCCCGAAGGTTGCATTGACTGCGGCGCCTGCGTGCCCGTTTGCACCTCCGATTCACTTCATCCCATCGACGACCTGACCGAAGAGCAAAAGCCCTTCATCGCCAAGAACGCAGCATTCTTCGCTCACTGAACACAAAGCCGAAGGGGCCGGCTGTGATCTTTCAAGAGGTTGTCCATTCGATCGGAACCGGAGAAGCTGATTGTGACGAGCAATCCAGTTTCCGAGGACAGACCGAATGGACATCCACAAGAATGCCCGACTCACTCTTCGTAGTCGAGAGGCGTTGGTCGAAACCGTCATTCGCGGCCTGGGCTTCAGCCGTGCCGCGGCCAGCTTTCGCGTGACTCCCAAAACCGCGGCGAAGTGGGTTCGCCGTTATCAGAGCGCAGGAGCTGCCGGATTGTGCGACCGTTCCTCTCGTCCGCATCGCAGTCCAAGAGCCACTTCGTCTAGCCAGGTCGGGTTGGTGATTGAGCTCCGCCGTCAGCATCGTCCGGCCTATCAGATTGCACAAAGCACCGGACTCAGTCCTGCCACTGTCAGCCGCATTCTGCGTCGCGCTCGTCTCAGCCGCTGGCGCGATCTGCATCCCCGGCCGCCGGCGGTGCGTTATGAGCATCCCTTTCCCGGCGATCTCCTCCATCTCGACATCAAGGGCATGACCCGCTTCCAGCAAGTCTCTTGGCGCGGCGATGGCCGCCGCCGTGGTCAACAGAAACATCCCGGTTGGGAGGCCTTGCACGTCGCGGTCGACGATCACTCTCGCTTGGCCTTCACCCGCATCCTCCCCGATCAGAAAACCCACACCACCATCGCCTTCCTCAGGGATGCGGTTGACTTCTTCGCTCGCCACGGCATCATCGTCCACGCTTTGCTCACCGATAACGGCAGCAGCTATCGCTCCCACCTGTTTCGTCAAGCTTGTTTCGAGATGGGCCTCAAACACCGCCGCACTCGCCCGTACTCGCCGCAAACCAACGGCAAAGCCGAACGCTTCATCCAGACCGCTCTGCGCGAATGGGCCTATTCCACTCACTGGCCCGACTCCCACCAACGCAACCTGGCCCTCGCTCCTTGGACCGACTACTGTCGGTAGCAAGTTAAAATGTCCGGTTTTTGTAGCAAGTGAAATGTCCGGTTTCAAAGTTGTGCCCTCGCCGTTTGGGTTGGGTTGATTTTGGGGATGGGGTTGCAGGGGAAGGGGGCAGTTCCCCTTCCCCTGCTCGTCTCTGTAGAAGCTTGGCCTGACAAGGGTGCTCCTGCGCCGTCATAGCGACCCAGGCAATGCGGTCCGTGGGTGAGACTCAAGGTTCCATTCAAGTGTTGGTGGACCACCACCTGGCAACCGGCCAACGTCGCCCGCCAGCGCACCCGCTGGATCTGCAAGCTCAGATTCTGAAAGCTCACCGTGTTGTCGCGGTTCACGCTGCGTTCGAACTGCAGCGAGAAAATCCGTTCCAAGTCACGACTCCGGCAGGGCACAAAAGCATGGCCCCGCTGCCTGGGCGCGACCTGAAAACGGCGATTGAACTCGGCGATGTATTCTTCCCGCAGAAACCGGTTCGCCGCCTCCAGCGTCTCGAGCTGGCGCAGCCGCAACTCCTGCGGCAAGCGGCCCTGCCAGGTCGAGAAGTTGCGCTCGCTGCGCCCACGCGCTTCCGGCGAGTAGGCCGGGATCATCTGCACTCCCAACTCGTGCAACGCCCGCCCCACTTGCGTGCGGCGATGGTAGTCCACCTTGCCGCCCACCTTCGGCGTCAGCCAGAAATGGCTTCCCCGATCGCTGTACAGCGCGCAGAACACGCCTTTGCGCTCGATCACTTCCCGCAGTCCGGCCATCACCGTCGCCGTCGATTCCTCCTCCACCAGTTGGGCGTAGTAGATCTCGCCGGTCGCATCGTCCAGAATCACGATCAGGTCGTACCAGCGTTCGTCCTGAAACCACTGGTGGCGGCTGCCGTCGATATGCAACAGCATCCCCGGCAACGGCTGCTGCTCGCGCCGCTTGCGATGCGCTCCACGCTTGCGTCCGCGCCCCACCAGGCCCGCTCCCTGCAACGCCTGCTTCACCCAGGTGTAACTCAGTTCGATCCCGTGCTCGGCCTGCAGCTTCTCATGAAAGTGCTGCACGTTCAGATCGAAATACTTTTCCCGGTACAACGCCAACACTTTCTCCACCGTCGCCACCGGCACCCGCCGCCGCGAGGGCTGGCCCCGCCGCCGGTCCAGCAACCCGTTGTAGCCCTCTTCCACGTAGCGCTCCCGCCACCGCCGCATGTGCCGGTCGCTGATCCCCAGGATCTCCGCCGCCTGCCACCACGTGATCTTCTTCGCCATCGCTTGCAACATCACGTCCTGTACTTTCATCGCCCGCTCCATCGCGGTCCTCGGATAAGCTTCCATGCTCCGCATGGTCTCCCATCCTCACCGCCCGCAAAAGCGGACATATCATGTGCTATCTCATCCGGACATATCATGTGCTACCGACACTCCTTGGACCGACTACTACAACCACGCCCGTCCTCATGGTAGCCTTCACTACCAGCCGCCCATCAGCCGCTCCGAACCAGGTACAACCTCTTGATCATCTACAGCCGGCCCGTATGGCCGTCCCAATTCGACAGTTCAACCTGGTCGTAACCCACCCGACATTGACATCCCCTGTCCCGGAACACTATCGTTTTTAGGCCGCCTGCCATGAACATAGTAAAGTCTACCGCGCGTTACGAAGACTGGCTCCGCACGCATACCACCGTGATCGAAGCCGACCTGCGCCTCAAGCACAAACGCATGGCGGAATCCGTCTTTCCTTTCCTGCGGGCTACGTTCTACCGTTGGGTCCAGGTTTGGCCCGACATCTGTGCCGATCTCGCGAAAGCCCCAGGCATCCTCTCCGTCGGCGATCTTCACATTGAGAATTTTGGAACGTGGCGCGACGTCGAGGGCCGCCTCATTTGGGGCGTGAACGATTTTGACGAGGCCGCTACGTTTCCTTACACCAACGACCTCGTCCGTCTGGCCACCAGTGCGTTATTGGCAATCGAAGAGAGTCAGCTCGCGGCTACCGCAAAGGAAGTTTGCGCCGAGATTCTTGATGGGTACACAAAGTCCCTGGCTGAGGGCGGCCGTCCCTTTGTGCTTGAGGAGGGCAACAAGTGGCTACGGGCAATCGCACTGAACGAATTGCGCGACCCCGACCATTTCTGGAAGAAGATGGACCAGCTCCCCGCGGTCCGCCACGAAATTTCTCCCACCGCCCGGGAAGCCCTCGAACACTTGATGCCCTACCCCGGCCTCGACTACCACCTTACCCAGCGTGTCGCCGGTCTGGGCAGCCTGGGTCACCCGCGTTATGTCGCAATCGCTGAATTCCACGGCGGCAAGATTGCCCGGGAAGCAAAAATGCTGGTGCCCTCCTCGGTGTTCTGGGCGAACGATCTTCCGGGTCCCGTCGAGATCTGGTATGCCGCCACCCTCTCCCGTGCCGTGCGTTGTCCCGACCCCTTTGTTCAGATGCGCGGTCGCTGGATCGTGCGACGGTTATCCCCCCACTGCAGTCGCATCGAACTCGCGGTCCTCCCCCGCGATCGCGACGAGTGCCGCCTGATTTTTTCCATGGGCTGGGAGACGGCCAACGTGCATCTGGGCAACCCCGCCCAGGTGAAGGCCATCTGCAAACATCTGGCGAAGTTAAAGCCCACTTGGCTGTACACCGCCGCCAGCGACATGGTCCGCGCGGTGAAGCAGGACTGGCAAGCCTGGCGCAAGAACGGCGTCTCCTGAAGACCCCTGTAGCGCCGGCGTCCCGCCGGCTGTCGCGAGAGCCTGCCCTGAGCTTGTCGAAGGGGCATCCTGCCCTCGCCACCGCTTCCGGCTGAAGACCTCTGTCCGCCAGCCCCGCCAGACTAAAATGCCATCTCGTTCTCGGAAAGGTGTAACTTTGCAGCCTGCTGAAAAACGACAGTAGCGCCGGCAGCCTGCCCTGAGCGCAGTCGAAGGGCCCGCCGGCTGGCGCGAGACCGCCCGAACTTCGGGCGTCCTGCTCCCGCGCCCGGGGCGGCGCCTTCAGCCCCGCGCAAGCAAGCCACAAATCTGCTTCATCGTGAGATTGCCCCTAGACTTCCGTAAGCTCGAGTACTTCCGCCGCTTCCGCCTCTTCCTCGCAGTCGCTCGCCGGACGCGATCCATCCAGAGCGCTAATAAGAGCCGAAAGAATGCTCCCCAGGGATTCCGGGTTCTCCCGCAGTACCCGCGACAGACTCTCCCGGTGGACGGCGAGTTCGCCAATGACCTTTGCCCCTCGTATGTCGAGCTCGGGCCGGTGCGCCCGCTTTCGGCGCGGGCGCTCCCCCGCATGCGAGCGTGCGAACGGATAGTTGAGGCTTCCCGTAGCCATCCAATGCACGACCAGTTGCTGTACGTGCGCCGCGCCACAGGCGGCGTGCACTCCCGGCTCCGAAACCAGTGTGTCATTCCAACCGAGAATCTTGAGCCGGTCCGTCCAGCTGTTTTCGGTCACTAGAAACCAGCCCTCTTCTTCAGTCCGCTGCTCCAGGCAGATTGAGCAGAATGGAGTTTCTTTCTCCGTCATTTTTGCACCTGCCGTAAGGTCTGCTGTATCGCCGGATCGTTCACTGCATTTACCCCGGCCGATCCGTTCATCGAAACCATCTTCACCGTCTTCTTCCCCGTTCCGTCCGGCAAGGGAACCGTAATAACCCCGCGCTCACCGTCAAACGTGAGGGTGACAAAAGGGGAACACGAGTCGCAAAGCCAGTAGTGTTCCACGCGGCGCCAGGGACGAGCTCTTCGGGAAGCTGTCGTTAACCCTCCACGATTCGTGAAATACTCGGTCTCCACCTGGAAGAGCTTGCCTTCCCTAAGTCGCCGAAACGGAGTATTACATGCGTCATTCGCACACTTATACAGCATGGCTAACTGTCCTTCGTGAGGATCCTCTAACCTCCGGATCTCCTCAACCCGCTGAGAGACTAACCTATGTGCACGCGAATGGCCGCCTCGGAACCCACTCCGCCCTTCGAAACGTAGCGCGGAACGCTTGATTTAATGGGAGATTTGTCGCTGTTGAGGATTGCTACACGACGGCGATCGACGACCTATAAACACTCATGCCGAAATGACATCAGAACCCAATCAGAATGGCGGCGCCTTCGCTTCGATGCTCTGATCCTCAGCTCCGAATACCAGTGCCTGGCACGATCCGCACAGCGTGCCTTCTTTCAAGTCGATCCACTCCACGGCGTGTGACGGCGCCATCGCACATTGGTAGTCGTCACAGTGCGTCAGATCAAGGGTGTGCCCGAGTTCATGCACCGCTTCTTTCAGGAGCCTTGCCTGCAGGACTTCCGGATCGGCCGGCAGCCCGTAGAACTCCTGCCGCAGGCGATGGACCGAGACCAGGCCACAGGGCCCGCCAATCTGCGCCTCGCCGAAAACGAACGTGAGAATCGGGATATACAGATCAACCGCAGTGATTCCCAGCACCCTCCACGAGTCGGGACCCACCCAGCCTTGCATGGCGTGCAGGATTTCCGACGAATGGTACTGCTGCCGCTCGCCGTGGTAGGCGAACTCCGGATCCAGCCCTGCCGGAATCACCTCCGTCGGCATTCGAAAAAGGTCCGCCAACGCCGGCGCCAATCCCATCATGAGGCCGCCATCCAGATCCCCGATCGGCAGCAGTTGCAGCAATTTCATCGCGTCGCTTGCGCTGTCGGCTTGCTCCAGCCGTATCTCTTCAGCTTGTGATGGAGTGTCACCCGGTCTATGTGCAGTATCTCGGCCGCCCGCGTCTGATTCCACCCCACCGTTTCCAGCGTCCGCAGGATGTGCGCTCGTTCCATTTCATCCAGGCTCTTGGGACCGCCGTTCGGCACGGTAGCCGCCTTGAAGACGAAGTCTGACTCGCGGATCTCGGGCTCTTGCGCCACCACCATCGCCCGCTCGACCGCATTCTCCAACTCCCGCACGTTTCCCGCCCAGGCCTGCTGCTGTAGCAGGTTCATCGCTGGGGGCGCAACCCGGGTAATTTTCTTGTTCATCTGCAGCGAGAACTTCTGCACAAAGTGATTCACCAGCATCGGGATGTCATCCCGGCGTTCCCGCAACGGCGGTAGCTCGATGCGGAAGACGTTCAAGCGATAAAACAGATCTGGCCGAAACTTACCTTCCTCAATGGCTTTCTCCAGGTCCTTATTCGTCGCCGCCACGCAGCGGAAGTCCACCTTAATCGGCTGGTTTCCGCCCACGCGCACAATCTCGCGCTCCTGCAGAACCCGCAGCAGGTCCGTCTGCGTCTTCAGGCTGATATCGCCAATCTCGTCGAGGAATACCGTTCCGCCCTCCGCGATTTCGAACTTGCCCTTCTTGCGATACTGCGCCCCCGTGAAGGCGCCCTTTTCATGCCCAAACAGTTCGCTCTCCAGCAACGTTTCCGTCAAAGCGCCGCAATGGATCACCACCAGCGGATGAAACTTGCGCGGGCTGGCATGGTGGATGGCGCGCGCCACCAGTTCCTTCCCCGTGCCGCTCTCGCCGGTGATGAGCACCGTAGCGTCGGTCGGGCCGACAGTTTCGATCGCATCGAACACCCGCTGCATGATCGCGCTTTGCCCAACCATGTCTTCGGGCTTGGCCACTTCGGCTACCGTTTCGCGCAAGCGGACGTTTTCCCGCTCGGTCTGCTTATGCGCCAGCGCCCTCTTCACCAGATGCGCGATTTCGTCCGGATCCAGCGGCTTGGTGACGTAGTCGTATGCTCCATTCTTCAAAGCCGCCACCGCCGTCTCCACCGACGCATAGCCAGTCATCATGATCACGAGCAAGTCCGGATCGATCTCGTGGATCCTTCGCTGCAACTCGATCCCATCCGTGCCATGCATCTTGATGTCGACCAGCGCGGCGTCCCAGCGCGACTCGGCTAGCTTGGTGAGCGCGTCCTTGGCGTCCTCGGCCGTGCTTACCTCATAGTTCTCTTCACGGAACCATTTCGCCAGCGAGTCCCGGACACTCAATTCATCATCCACAATGAGTAACTTCGCCTGTTCAGTCACGTTCGATCACCTCGATTTCATTTCCGCAGTTTCGGTTTCAGGCGCTAGCGGGCGGCCGACAGCGCCGTCCAAAGGCAGCGTCACGGTAAAGGTCGTGCCTTTTCCCAGTTCCGAAGTAACCTCGATCCGGCCACGATGCCGCGCCACGATGTTCTGGCTGACCGCCAGCCCCAATCCCACGCTCTTGCCGCTTTCTTTGGTTGTCAGGAAAGGTTCGAAAATTTGGGGCAGTATGTCCTGCGGGATCCCGGAGCCGTCGTCCCGTACCCAAAAGATCTCCTCGCCCGCGTCTTCGTCCAGCTTCGTGCCTACCCACAGATTTCCGCCCCGCGGCATCGCATCGATCGCGTTCATGATCAACGCCAGCAACACTTGCTCGATCTGCCCCGGATCGCACTGGACGCGCGGCAGCCCAGGCGGAAGTTCCAGGTGTAGCTCCACCCCATTCAGTTCCATCTGGTGCGCGACCAGGCGAACAGCGCGGTCAACCACCGTGTTCAGGTCCGTGGTCTGCACGTTCAGGGGCGCCGTGCGGGAAAAAGTCAGGAGATTTTTCACCAGGTCTCCGCACCGCCGGCTCTCCTCCGCAATCAAGTCCAGGCACTGTTCGGCGTCGTCTTTCTTTGCTCCCTCCATCTCGCCGCGCTCGATCCATCTCCTTAGCAGCTTGGCGTAGGTGAGGATTCCCGACAGCGGGTTGTTGATCTCATGCGCGACCACTGCCGCCATCTTCCCGATGGTCGCCATCTTCTCCGCCTGCAACATGTGCTCGTGTGCCCGCTTCAGCTCCCGCGTTTTCTGATCCACGCGATCCTCGAGCGTCTTCGCCCAGGCCACGATCTCTTCGTTCGCCGATCGCAACTGCAGGCTCATCCGGTTGAACGAGCTCGCCAATTCCCCGACTTCATCGCTGGAGTCCACCTGCAGCTGGTAGCCGAGATTCCCCTCCGCCAGCTGCTTCGTGCCGTCCTTCAGGCGTTTCAGCGGCTGCCCCACGAGCCGCCACACGAACAGCCAGCTCAGAAGCGAGATGTCCACCAGCGCGATGAGGGTGTAAGCCAGCATCCGCCGGCTGGTTTGCGCCAGTTGTACATCCGCTTTGGCCAACGACAGGTTCGCATCCAGAACGCCCAGCACTTGCTGGCTGGCGGGATGCGCATGGCAGGCCGCATTCGAGCAGGAAGGTTGATTTTCGATCGGCGTGATGACGCCCAGGACCCTCTGCCCCTTGTTGTCGCGGTAGATCCGAAATCGATCGGGCTGGTTCAATCGCGTCAACGGCTGCGATCGGGTATGACAGGCGTAGCACGCTTCTCCGCCCTTATCGACCAGGTGGCCGATCTCGGAGGTGTCCGTGGAGTAGCTGATTCGCCCTTCCTGATCGAAGATGCGCACCCGCACCATGCCCGGCTCGTCTGCCATCGTGGCCATGGCGTGATACAGGCCCTCGCGATCGTTGCGCAGCATGTAATACGACGTGCTGCGCTTGATCACGTCGCTGACCCGCTCCGCACTCGTCAGCGTGGCCGCTTCCAGGTGCTGGCGGTGCAGCCGGATGTTCAGGTACCCCAGAAGCCCAAAAATTCCCACCATCACCAGCAACAGCAAGCTGATTAGCTTGACGCTGAGGCTGTGTGTCAGACGGTTCCAGCGTCCTCGACCTGAATCAGTCTCCGGCATGAACCAACACAGAAGTCGCCGCGATGACCTTGGTCTCGGCCATCGGGTGGCTCTCCTCCGCGGGGAAGATGGGCAGGTACTTCACCGCCAGTCCGAACAGTGCAAATCCCGCCGCAATGATCGCGCCCGTTACTGCTACCTCGGTCCACTTCGGCATGTAGTGCCGGCCCACCGAAGATTCCAGACCCGTAATGCTCACGTTCAAACGGTTCGTGATGAATCCCAGAACCACGAGGACGGCCGCAAGATACAGCCCTTGCGCTGTTGTCCTGATCTTCTTCTGCGCGAGCAGCAGCAGCGGCAGGATCAGGCTCAGCGAGATCTCCAGCCAGAACAGGTACATCTCGTATGCCGGCTGAAACAGTAGCCTCAGCACTCCCCGATGCAGCAAATCCTCGAAGCGCAAAATGCCGTACACGCACAGCACCACCACCAGCACCCGGCCCAGTTCTTGCAGGATGGGCAATTCCAGTTGCTGCCGGAAATATTTCGAACTCATCGACGATTCAAAGATGGTCATCGCCAATCCCACCGCAATGGCTGAAATGAAGAAGAACACCGGCAGAAGCGGGCTGTACCAGAACGGATGCAGCTTCTCCGGCATGATCAGATACAAGGTGCCCAGCGACGACTGGTGCAGCGTGGAAAGAATCACGCCCAGAATCACCAGCGGAATCAACGCCGTTCGCACGATCTTCAACGGCTTCTGCAGGTTGAACCGCTCCAGCACAATCGGTGAGAACTCCAGGGACAGTACCGCTGTGTACAACATTACGCAGTAGGCAACCTCGAACATCACCGAGTGCGGATTCCGCATGACCAGCGGATGCCATATCCGGTACGGCCTCCCCAGGTCGTACATCAAAGCCACGCACACCAGCACGTAGCCGAGAAACGCCGTGAGAATCGTCGGCCGTACAATGGGGTGCAGCCGCTTGATATTGAAAATGTGCACCGCCGCCGTCAGCGTGAAGCCGCCCGCCGCCAGCATCACTCCGCACAGCACGTCGAACCCGATCCACAAGCCCCACGGAAACTGGTCGCTCAGGTTCGTGGACTTCCCCAGCCCCTGCGTAAATCGCACCACCGTTCCGTAGAAACCCGCCGCCATCAGCGCCAGGAACACCAGCTTCCAGAAAGTGAACTTGATCTTCATTTGCCGCTCTCTTTCTTATCCTCGGGTCCGCGACCGCCTTCCGCGGCCGCCACCTCTTCCCGCCGATGCGTAATCCACCAGATCCCGCCCAGCACCATTCCTCCCAGCGGAACAAAGTCCGGAATCCGCGACAGCACGCGGTACGTGTACATGGGCAGCGGGTCGCGCGTCAGATCCGTCCGGTACCCGAACTCCTCGAACGGCACGCTCGACAGCAGCAGAACCGAAGTCCCGCCCACTTCGTTCACTCCGTAGATGTGCTCCACGTACTTTCCCGGGTTGTCCCGGATGCGCTGCTGCGCCTCGGCCATCAATTCGTCGCGCTCGCCAAATTTCGTCGCACCCGTCGGGCAAATCTCCGCGCAGGCCGTTGGCTTCCCGGCCAGTACCCGGTCGGGACACATGGTGCACTTCTGCACCCGCGGCAACAGCTTGTTCCATTCATACTTCGGCACGCCGAACGGGCACGCCGCCATGCAGTACCGGCATCCCATGCACCGGTCCTCGTCGTAAATCACCGGTCCGGCCGCCGTTTTGCGCAGCGCGCCTACCGGACACACCGACGCGCACGCCGGTTCGCCGCAGTTCATGCACAACCGCCGCATGAACTTGTCGCCTTTCGTTAGCACGACGGTGAATTTATGTTCCGACTGGATTTCTTCCGCGGCCACCGTGTCGGTGTAGGGAAGCTTGTTCTGCGCCGCGCAGGCGCCCTCGCATTGTTTGCACCCGATGCAAACCGTGGAGTCGTACAGCAGCGCTTTGCTCATGGATATCTCTCCGGCCCGCGCCCGCGTGGCGCCTCCGCTCCAGAGAGAAGCACGGTAGATGGGGGACCAAATCTACAACTGGAGAAGAGGCCCAGGCTTCGCTTGCCTGTACGCCCTTCGTGGAGACTGATCCGGGTCCCGGAAACCCGACACCGGGACCCGGCGTGGCTGTTCCTGTGATGAGCGCTGAGGCTTGGTTCGCCCTTCTGGAAGCCGCGAACGGTTCTGCTGCTTCCGTTCCGACCGCCGGCACACCTGCGGCGCACTCCCATGGCATCCCCAAGCTTTCTGCCGGCCCCACCGGATTTCCTCACGGCCAGACCGGCGCGCAAAAGGGAACAGCCGGTCTTTTACTTCTTCTGCAGTTCGCGGATGTAGGACACGACCATCTTCACCTGGTCGGGCGTCAGCGACTTCGCCACACCGGCATGCTTCGGCTTTTCGGTGACTGCCTTCTCCAAGTCCGCGTCCGACAGCTTCTTTGCGTCATCCCCAAGCAGACTGGGAATCTTCGCTGCCGGTTTGCCGGCCGCATCCACGCCATGGCACGCCGCGCACTTCGTCTTGTACAGGGTCGCGCCATCATCGGCTGCCCACGACAGGTTTGGAATCAGAATGAACAGGGCCACTGCAATCGTCATCACCAGCATGACCAGTTTCGTCGTCTTCATGAGTGCTTTCCTCTCCTTTGAAATATCAACTTCAAAATGAAAACAGTGGCTTTGCTCGCGGGCCGAATCGGTTGTTGCGAAATTGGCCACTGATGAAGCCTCCCGCAGAGAAACGCTGTAATGGAACTCAGCGCCTCCACGTACGTCCATTAGTGTCGCCTTCGTAGCAGGAACCCGCTGTGATTGGGCTCACCTTCGGACGTGACCAGGGACAAGAAAGGATGTGCTTTCGAACGGCGAGGAGTGCAGTCAGATGCGGTCGCTGGCGAGCTCCTTCAGCTCTGTCATCTCGAGCGAAGTGAGGCTCCAGCCGAACGCAGTCGAGAGACCCCACGTCCCCGCAGAATGCCGATCAATAACAAGATAGTGCCGCCTGCAAAAAATGCCCGCTGCTGCTTGAAGCTTAGTGACACGAGGAACCCCAAAGTCTCAATCACTCAAAAACCGCGCCCTAACGCACCAGGAATCCCGTGACCGCCACGACCACTCCTACCGTCCCGAGTCCCAAGCCCATCAGCCAGAAGACCCGCCTTCCCGACAGCAGAGTGATCGACGTGATCACTAACGCGATCTCCAGAAACACCTCGGCCAGATCAAACCGGTCCGCCCGCTTCTGCTCGAGGGCCACTTCCTGCTCGAGCTTGTGGGCCTCAGCCTCGATCTCTTTCTGATCATCGTTATACCGGTCGGACTCGCGCAGATACTCCTCGCGGATCTTCGCCAGCGCTTCGCCATTCGCCGCCGGCACAATCGTCGTCAGGTTGGCAAACAACTTGTCCTCATGCCCGCGAATGTTCTTAGCCTGGAAATAGGCCCACTGATCCGACGCCTTCGCCTGGTTCAGTACGGCCTCAGTCGCCGCCCGGTGTCCCAGCAACGACACGATCGCCACCAGCACCGCCAGCATCGCCATCGTCACCGACACCGGCGCCAGCCCCGGATCATGTTTCGCATGTTCCGCATGTTCGTGCAATTCATTCAACTCTTCAGAGCTCATCACGTCTCCTCACAGGGAAAACAGCATGGTACCGGTAGCGCCGGCGTCCCGCCGGCTGTCGTGAGGGCATCTTGCCCTCACCGACCACCAAACACCGGCCACCGGCCACCGGCCACCGTCCACACTCACTCCTACTCCTACTCCTACTCCTACTCCTACTCCTACTCTCCCATCACCTTCACGATCACCCGCTTGTCCCGCTGCCCGTCAAATTCCGCGTAGAAAATCCGCTGCCATGTCCCCAGGTCAAGCTTTCCCGCAGTGATGGGGACGATCACCTCGTGATGAATCAACAGCGCCTTCAGATGCGAATCGCCGTTGTCCTCGCCGGTCTCGTGGTGTTTGTAGTCTTTGCGAAACGGCGCCAGCCCCTCGAGCCAATGATCGATATCTTCGATCAGTCCGCTCTCGTTATCGTTGACATAGACTCCGGCGGTAATGTGCATCGCGGAAACCAGCACCATCCCTTCTTTCACTCCGCTCCTCTTCACGGCGTCTTCCACCTGCGGCGTAATGTGCACGTATGCGCGATGGGTGCGTGTGTGAAACTTTAGGTACTCCGTAAGAACTTTCATGATCCATCCCTAGAAAATGACGTGAAAGCCATCCCAGTTTCGCAGATAATGCGCTTTTATCGGACAAACAGTTCGTCACACAACCCAAAGGCGAATACTGTCCGGCGCAGGGCGACAGGCGACAAGCAGGGAGTGGGTCAAAAGTGGGGAGTGAGAAAGGCACGACTTCACAGGCTGCGGAAAAACGACTGTAGCGCCGGCGTCCCGCCGGCTGTCGCGAGGGCGTCCCCGCCCTCGCTGGTCCGTAAACGCGTTAGGGAAGGGCACGACTTCAGTCGTGCCGTACAGCGCGACATGCGTTGCGCTTTAGCGCCTGAGGTTGGCTTTCGCCAAGTAATACGCTATATCTGAAGTCTCGCAAGGAGCCTGGTGGACAGCACACAAAGCGACCTGCAAGCACTGCGCGACCTGGTCCGCGACCTCGCGCACCGCGTCGACCGACTGGAACGAAAACTCGGCGTGGAACAAGCCACCCTCCCGACTGGTCCCGCCGCAGCGGCCCCGACCCCGACTTCCGAAATTCCCCCACCTGCGCCGCCAGTTCCGCCGCCTCCGCCCATGCCGCACATTCCGCCGCGGCCCGCGATGTCCGCTTCCCCGCCTGCAGAGGAAATCGATCTCGAGTCCCGCATCGGCTCGCATTGGCTGAATCGCATCGGCATCGCTGCCGTGCTCATCGGCGTTTCCTATTTCCTCAAGTACGCCTTCGACAACAACTGGATCGGTCCCGCCGGCCGCGTGACCATCGGCCTGGTTGCAGGCATCGCCGTGGTTCTCTGGAGCGAGCGATTCCGCACTCACGGTTATCAGATCTTTTCCTACTCCTTGAAAGCAGTCGGAATCGGCGTGATGTATCTCTCCCTCTGGGCCGCTTTTCACGTCTATGCGTTGATCCCCAGCGCCATAGCTTTCATCGCGATGCTTGTCGTCACAGGCTCAACGGCCGCGCTCGCGATCACACAAAACGCCGAAATCCTTGCCGCGTTTGCTCTCACCGGCGGCTTCTCCACGCCGCTGTTGCTCTCAACCGGCCAGAACAAGGAACTCCAGCTCTTCTCTTACGTCGCCCTTCTTGATGTCGCTGCCGTCGTCATGGTCGCCCGCAAACCCTGGCGCCGCCTGCTTGTGCTGGCCTACATCGGCACGCTGATTCTCTACATCGGGTGGTATTCCGAGTTCTATAGCCGGCCGCAGCTGACGCTGACGCTCATCTTTGCCACGCTGTTCTTCGGGATCTTCGCCATCGCTCCTCTGGTCGCGCAACGCCCAGACCGCGAAGCCGCGCCGTTCATCGCCGTCCCGCTCGTTCCTCGCGTTCATCAACGCGTGCGTCTACTTCCTTCAGGTCTATGCCATGTTCGAATTGGTCGACAAGCACGACATGGCATGGTTTGCGCTGGCACTGGCAGCCATCTACATTTTCCTGAGCCGGCAAACGCAAGACCACTTTCCCGATCCGGAAACCATCCAGCGCCTTCATTTCCTTCATCTCGCGCTCGCCATCGGCTTTATCACCATCGCGATTCCCATCCGGCTCGACGGCCACTGGATCACCATCGGCTGGTTCGTCGAGGCCGCTGTCCTGCTCTGGCTGAGCGACCGCATCCGCTCCACTTTCCTCAGTGTTTTTGCCGCGTGCGCGCTGGCTCTCGGCGTGGTCCGCTTGCTCGCGGTCGACAACTTCAACGTGACTACCCTGATCTTCAACTCCCGGCTGGGCACCTACGCGATCGCGATCGCCGTGCTCGGCGCGATGGCGTGGTACGGCAGCAAGCGCGGTGATGAGCCCGGCCGCCAGGCTGCCGCACTCGCCGTCGTCACGCTCAACGTGCTTGCCCTGGTGGCGCTCAGTCACGAAGTCGCCGACTACTATGCTCGCGAGATGACGGCGGCGACCCCGCGCTACTACCCCGGCCGCTACACGCCATACGATCCTGCCTCCGCCGCCAATATTCGCGCCATCCGCCTGGCCGAGGATTTCACTTACTCCGCGCTCTGGATGGCCTACGGCGCCATGCTGATGATCGTCGGCTTCTGGCGCCGCTCCTCGTTCGTGCGCTGGCAAGCGCTGGTGCTCATCGCCGCCACCACGGTCAAAGTCTTCGTCTACGATGTCTCCCAGCTCGATCGCGGATATCGTATCGTCAGCTTCATGGTGCTCGGCGTGCTCCTGCTGGCCATTTCCTTCGTCTACCAGCGCGACTGGCTGCAGCTTTCTGGCGCACGCAAACGATCCGGAGATCCCGCGCAACCATGAAAATTCTGTCTGCGATGTTTTTGCTGGCGGCCCTTTCCGCGGCAAGAGGTGACCCCGAGCCTGCCATCCCTTACTTCAAGGAGGTCCGTGCGGTTTCTATCACTGCTCCCGATCATCAGAGCTACCTGGTGATCGACTCCGCCATCTGGAGTCATGCCCGCCCCGACCTCGCCGATCTACGTCTTTACGATGGCGAGACACAGGTCCCTTACGAACTCAGTTCCCGCAACAACTCCACCACCGCACAGGAGGATGAGGCCAAAATTCTCAATCTTGCGCAGCGCGGCGATCACACCGAGTTCGATCTCGACGTTTCCGCGGCCACGGAATACAACCGCGTCCGCCTCACCCTCGACAAGAACGATTTCCTCGTAACCGCCTCAGTCTCGGGTCGCAACCAACTCGCAGACACCGAATCCACCGCCTGGCCCACGCCCTCCACACTCTTCGATTTTTCGCGCGAGAGGCTGGGCTCCAATTCAACCATCACCCTGCCCGATTGGAGCTTCCGCTTTCTGCACGTCCGTCTGTCGCCCGGCATCCTCCCCAAGGAAGTCTCCCGCGCCAGCATCGGATACCTGCAGGAAAAGAAGGCCGTCTGGGCCGATGCCGGCAACTGCAAAACCACCACGCAGGAAAAACGCAACACCATCATTCACTGCGACATCCCGACCGCGGTCCCCATCGATCGCATCCGCTTCGACGTTCCGGCCGATCCCGTGAACTTTCGTCGCATGGTCAGCGTTGCCAACGAGAAGGGAATCCAGATAACCAGCGGTAGCATCGGCCGCCTGCGCATGACTCGCTACGGGAACACGGTGACCACCGAAGACCTCGCACTGAATGTCTCAGCTGACTACACTGGCAGCCTCACCATCACCATCGACAACGGCGACGACCCGCCCCTGCCATTCCAGAAAGTTCAGCCGCAGAGCCTCGAACGTCGTCTCTATTTCGAGCCGCAGGGGAAGACGGCACTCAAGCTCTACTACGGCGACGAAAAACTCACGACGCCGGTCTACGACTACGCCAAATTCTTCCGCGAAGACCCCTATGCGTCTCCGGCCCAGCTTGCCCCGGAAACGCCGAACGCCGCCTACACCGGACGCCCCGACGAGCGCCCCTGGTCGGAACGCCACAAGAGTGTTCTCTGGACCGCGATGCTGCTGGCGGTCGCGCTCCTGGGATGGTTAGCCTTTCGAGGCCTGCAAGCCGAACCAACCAGTACTTAGCTCTTACTGCGCTCTCCCGAGGAGGTATACCCCCCTCCCCCCGGTCTATTGAAATCAGGCAGTTACGCAGAAATTCCCGCAAGATCTTTGATGTCAAAGAACTTACAGGCAAAATCTTCCGGACAAAGGACTTAGCGTCCACCGTTAATGTCCTCAAGAGACACGCGCAGCGACTTAGCTTTGCTTATTAAGTGCGGGGGCGCTAAGGGGAGCGGTCACCGATGCGCGTGATCGACGCACATAGTGGTCTGGTGGTCAGTGGCTAGTGAATAGGAAGGCCCCGCTCGGGAGCGGGGCTTTTTATTCGGGGAGTTGTTGGGACGTCTGGCGGCCTAGTAACCCCACTCCATCGCACAGAACGCGATTGAATCGGCCACCCGCTATGTCGGGAGAGATAGTAAAGGTCATTCTGGCCCGTCTTCGGGCAGCGGTACGTCATGGGGCTGACGCCCATGCGAAAACCCCGTACTCATTTCATCGCCATGAGCGCATATATTAGAGTCTTCCAAAACTTCGTATATCGTGACCTTGTAATGCTCGCCATCGCTAGATGCGCTCAGCTCGAAGTGCGTGCTCTTTGGTACAAGGTTCGTATTTGGTGCGGCTTTTGTGGGTTTGTCGAAGTCGAAAACCAAATCGTCCAACAGATGGGAATCACGCAAAGCAGTGAGGTCCCCGTAAACACCGTATGTGTTTTTGTACTTGATTTCAGCAGCTCTGACAGTTCCGAGCCAACTGGCAAGTATCCTATCTCGGTCCGTCGAAGCCTGCCCGGATTGAGCTACGGCAGTGGAAGCAAATATTCCAAGGATTAGAACGGCGCTTGTCAGCCCTTTCACGACGCACCTCGACGCACGGCTCGGATGAAGTCTGTACCCGCAGAAAGTCACGGTCAAGGGGGACAGAAAACCCGGGGACAGACGGGAAAACCGGGACGGGAAAACCGGGGACAGACGGAACGTTCCCCGGTTTCGGCGAGGAAAAATAGGTGAACGTCCCGTCGTCCCCACGTTTCTAGACCGATACCAAAATGTCCCACGTGATCGAGCACATACCAAAATATTGCTCTGGATCGTCGATGCCCTCTATCAAGCTTTGAGACCCGGCGGGGTGCTGCTCCTGCGGACGCCCAACATGGAGGGGCCGACGCCGGGTTCCTAGTGGAGCGATCCGACCATATGCTATTCTGATCGCCAACCACGGCCCGGACAGTCTTGTGGCAATTCGTCTTTCGTCCAATCTTGATCTACTGAGAGCGGTAGCCGTCATTCTTGTCCTGGCTCAGCACCTTCTCAACCGCTTCTATTTTTCCAGGATGGGGCTAACGGGTCCGCCCGTTGGAACCTTCGGCGTTCTGATCTTCTTTGTTCACACCTGCCTGGTGCTGATGTATTCCATGGAGCGCAGTGGCCTCCATGGCTTGCCATTGGCTCTTAACTTCTATACGCGACGTCTCTTTCGTATTTATCCGTTGAGTGTGGTCGCGGTCCTGACTGCCGTGATTCTGCATCTGGATTCGGATATTAATGGCTTGCCGGGCCTATCACGTGTAGCAACGATTCCTTGGGGGCGAGTGGCTTCCAACCTCTTGCTGGCAGAACATGGTCAAGCCCGGATCCATCGTCAACGTACTGTGGTCCCTGCCCTACGAGGTGCAGATGTACGTTTTTCTTCCTCCGATCTTCCTGTGGATCACACGCACCAAAGTATCGCCTCGAATGTTACTTGTCGCGTGGGGCACGTCACTTCTTCTTGCCATTGGCCACATGCATTTGCCTTGGAGCGGTTTCATCGCGATTTCGTTGCACCGGCTGTCGATGGTGCGCTACGTTCCAAACTTTCTTCCCGGCGTGATCGCATTTACTTTACGGCCTGTTCCGCGCTTCAAGTCCTGGTTGTGGCTGCCTTTCATCGCAGTATTGATAGCGATCTATGGGTGGTTCCCGAGCATCGGAATGGGGTGGGTACTGTGCCTGATCCTGGGGTGCGTGATTCCGTCTTTTGCCGAAATCACGACATCCTGGCTCCGTTGGATCAGCAACCGGATCGCAACTTACTCCTACGGCATCTACCTGACACACCAGTTCTCCATTTGGTTCGTTTCGGACCCGCTGCACGCGGTTGACATATGGATCAGAGCAGTCATTCTGATTGTGTTGCTCGTCGGACTGCCCATACTGCTCTATCACACCATCGAGAAGCCGATGATCGAGGTCGGAGTGCATGTAGCGAACGCTTGGTACACGAAGGTATTGCCGGAGGCAAATAACTGACGATAGCAGATGGGATGAGAAGGCCGGACGGGTGGCCCACTCAAGCCCGGGTTTGGCTTGAGTGGGGCAGTTCGACTGCTGGACAAAGTCTTCCCGCCGCTCGTTCGCGCTTTCGTGCTGTCCACTCGGACTCGATCTCAATCCGTCCCTCATAGCCGGTGGCGTAGTGGCGAAAACTGCTCCACTCCCACTCCTGAGGACGCTCGCACAATCCACGCTTGACCGGATTGCGATGAATGTACCGCAGCTTCTCCACAAACTGCGGGTAATTGCGAACATTGAAATCGTAGTACCGCTTCTGCCAGAAATGTTCCGCATCGCCAATGAAGCCGACGGGTGGCCCTCGATAAGAGCGAAGTCTCTGTCAAGGCAAACTTCTCCCTGCGACGGGTGGCCCATTCAAGCCCGCTTTTGGCTTGAGTGGGGAAGTTCCAAGCAAGCCGGGGTCCCCGGCTTGCACGCATTTCGCTCGCTGGGGTGGAAGCAAACGCCGCGATACTCCCTGCTTCAACGACTTCAGCGCATCGGCCAGCGCATCCTGTTGCGGTTCACTGAGCAGGAGGTGAACATGCTCTGGCATGACGACGTACCCATAAACCTGAAGCCTGAAGCTGCGCCGCACGCGCTCCAAGGCTGACTCGAAGATTCTTCGGCTGGCGTCGGTGGTAAACAGCCGGTGGCGATGGTAGCAGCAAAACGTGATGAAATGACTCTGCCCGCTGTGGTGAAAACGCGTGAGTCCCCATGGCACAAGGGCAATCTAGTTTTGTTTGCTGGAATAGTCTGTGAGATATGAACATCCCCACTCAAGCCAAAACCGGGCTTGAGTGGGCCACCCGTCGGAACTATTGCTTGCAAACAATGGTCGGGTTATTCACCGCGACCTTCATGCAGTCGGCGTATTGCTGGGCCTGCTTTGCCTGATCTTCGGGCGATGGCTGTGCAGGCTCCGAAGATTGTTGCGGAGCAGGCGGTACTGGAGCCGTGGCTTTGGACACAGCGATAACCTTGTATGTCTCGGACTCAATCTTCTTTCCGTCAAGACTGGTTGGCCAAAACAGCTTCGCCTTGTCCCCGTCGAAGGCGGCTTCAAATTCGTCAACCAGCGGCACGCGGCAAGAACGGACATTGCCCGGACCAGCGAACCGCTCCTGAAATTTGCTAGTACAGTTGACGACGGCGCTGTCGCCGTTCGGCAGAACCAAGGTAAGGGTTGCACCACGAAGATTCAAGTTCTGGGCAAGGCCATAGGTTCCATTGGCGAAGGCATAGTTGTAAGCCACATTGCTGTTGTGCCGCGCTGTCACTTTCACTGTGACTTGTTCTTTGCCTCCGGCAACCGCCAAAGGTACCAGCGCCAAACTTGTCAGAATTATTGCTGCGATACGTTTCATCGTGTTCTCTCCCGATCCAAATTCCTACCACGGAAACTCGAACCTTCCAAAGTTAGAAACTCTTGTTCTCGTCAACTTGCTTCTCATCGGGTGAAGTCATGCGGAACCTATGGGGAGCGACCTACCTGCGGTGGGTTCGCCGGGCTCCAGACGCGGGGGGAGGCCTACGTTTCAGACTAAGCCAACGTCGCGCCTGCAGGGGTGACTGACATCACCCTACGTGGTGATAGACGACAGTCAAAATCTCGCCCCGTGCCGGGGTGCGCCATTCAATCGCGTCCTCTGCGATTGAGTGGGCTGGGCGTTCAGCCAGCAAAGCAGCAATCACGAAAAAATCCATTCCCCCTCAAGCGCTCGCTGGCTCTTCCGCCCCGGCTTTCAGCCGTCGCAAGCGCGCGACCACCACCCGTCCAATGTGCTCACTAACGAGACGGCAGCGCACTCGCTCGAAGTGCGCTAGTCTCTGCACTTCTGAGTATTACCAGCACGGATCGGGTCGCTTGAAGTTCGCCGAAATGATGGGATATTTATGGAGCAGTCCACTCATCATTGCCTATGACCTCATACAAGACCATCTTCAAGCGAGCCGTTCGCAACACGGCCCTCTCGGTTCCCTGTCCTACCTGCGGGGTAAAGCCCGGGGAGCGATGCGCACTCAGTTCTGGTCAACTTCGAAGGGATCCACATCGGGATCGATACCGCTCCACGGTTGCGCTTGCAGGGCGAATGGCAGCATTCCTCACATCCGCCAGGAAAAAATCGTGAGCTGGACTGGTTAGTCATATTGCAAGCGCGCCGCGCGGTCCGTGAATGCAACCCCCCATTCCAGGAGGCGTCGAACGACGTCTGGAGGAACTCCGGCACGACGGAACTGCGATGCCGCCTCCCACACTTTGCCGCCGCTGATATCGCCATATCCCGGATGGGTGGTGTAGGAACGCGGGGGCAACCCAAGTGGCAAGTACTTCGCAACAGGATATTGCTGGTTCTTATCCATCCATGCAGTGAGCAGCGCTGCCGTTAGAGCGCGACGCACGTCGACTGGCAGTGATGCAAACACTGGCGCCCAAGTGGGATTGATCAGGATGCGGGGATCGATGTTCTGATCCGGCCGCCAACCCTGACTGAGATCGTCGGGGCCCAAGCGAGGATCGGTCGATTGCAGCGCTTTCGTCACGGCTACAAGGAGTCGCGTTGGTTCCGGCTGACGTGTCTCGGCATAAAGGTTGATGAAATGGCCAATGATATACACCCAATCCACCGGGGCGCGGTCTCGATGCCGGTGATTGCCGCTGTTCAAGATGATTTGCAGCTCGTACCAAGATGCGGTGAAGTACTCGTTGGTCAATGCGCTGCCGCCCACTCCGAACGGTCCATCTGGAATGTGGACTGCCGAAGGAGCCGTCTCCGCCGGGACGGTGTTGCACCAAGTTCGGGACTCTGCACTCATTCCGAACAGATCCCGTCCACGTCCTTCGAGCCCAGACTCTTGCATCATTTCCCAGGTCTTTACAAGCTGCCATAGCTGGGTCGAGTGAATCTTGTTGGTTAGTGCCGGTGACCACACGATCTTTGGCTTGACCAAGCCTTTAACAAAGGCACGCCGGGCTTGAGACCACTGCGTGAAAGCGGTAACAACGGGGCGCATGTTGTAATTCGGAGTTTGGGGTCCTACCAAAAGAGCGCGAAGTGATACCTTTGCACCAACCTTAGTCTTGATTTCCGAGGTCGTGTCTCCATCGTAGAGAGCTGCGAACTCGCTCCTTGTGAAGGTTTGTCCCCACGCATCCTTGGGATGTACGCGTGGAAGCCATCGGCTCCAATCGGGTAGCTGCAAGGCGATAGGAATTTCATGAGCATTGAGGTTGCCGTCAGGGCGAAAAATGTCCGGACTAATCTGCAACGCGAGCTCGCGAAGGTTGGTGGTATCTCCCGACGGATACGCGAGTCCTCTGCTAACCTGTGCGCCGTGCTGGCTAAGCAAGAACGGCAATGCGTCGGTATCGCGGTCGAGCACCCAGGCGAGGCCTGCGCCTGCCGCCCAAGTCGAGGTTGGTTGCTCGTCCAGCCCCGGTCCAGGTTGGTAAGGAGGATTCCACGGACGGCCAGGATTGGGAAGAGGCAAGCTCCGAATGTAGCTGGCGATCTGTTCGCCCTGCAATGTGGACAAGCCATGGAAGCGAGAGCGGGAGATAATGCTGCTGTTGGAAAAGTTGAAGTACTTCAGGTCGCGTCCATCTTGCGCGTGACAGTCCGCACAATGCGCCTGAATCCTGGGACTATTTGGAAGGCTGCTTGCCGTCAGTGAAGCAGTCTGCCACAGCTCACGCCCAGACTGGATTGATGCTGCGTCGGGCAATGGTGGTCTCCAGGTTTCGGGTGCATCCTCCGCGAAGGTATCTGGTGGAAGAATCTTTTTTTCATCGCCGTTCAGTAAGTTCAAGGCAAGGACTCGATAGCTGCTAACGAACCCGTCTGTACGGTTGAACCGAAAGCGGATCGTGTTGGCGCCGCTGATGACAGTGCCGTTCGGAAGCGCAAGAGACATCACTAGAGTGGAGAAGCCTCCGCCGATTCCGCCGAAACTCCTTCCGGGCTCGGCGATGCTGACACTATTGTTGTTGAGTTGCATCCAGTCGCTCGCATTCACTTGGACGCTGGCCTGGTCCGCATACCGTAGCCCATGAATCTGCAGCGACAGAGATCGGACCGACTCTGCCTGTTCAGCTTTAAGGGTGATAATCCTACTCACGGTCCCACCGTCTGTGGCCAGGACTTCAATTGGCAATACCACCCTGTCCTTGGTCACTTCCCCAAACCCCAAGGAAATTGACACAACACTCAAAACGAAACACGTTCGCAGATAATGCCATCCTGGTCTGCACCGAATGCGACCGTGCTGCTTAGCAACCGTTTGCAAATCCCAAGCCGGTCGCCTCTCACATGTCTTGTCGCGCGACACAGCAGCGGCCCGAGATCCGTTGTCGGCCTTATCGAGTTCAGCGTCGTTCCCCATGCTCTCGCCCTATTCATGATACGGCGTGGCCCGCAGTTTCATGAAGATGGACTGTTGATTGGATATGGCCGCGGAGCTGACGAGCATGGACCGTCGTGAGATAGTCGCCTGCAGGAGTGCAACTTCGAATGTAAGGGGTTTTTTACAAAGGCCTTCAGGTTTCTCTCACCTTCGTCAGCTATACCATGCCCGGACCGTCTACTCGGGGCTATCCAGGAGCGCAATCTCATGTCCTTCGGCCTAGTTGTCTTCACCGTTGTCTTGGTCGCGCTCGGCATCTTCATTCTTCTCAAGGCCGGTCGGCCCTAGGGCACAGACGGGCCATTCACGTTCGTTGCAGCAGAAGGTAGTGTTGCGCCCAAGCGGCCGGGTGCGCTTCAATCGCGTTCTTTGCGATTGAGTGGGGTCGCGATGCAGCCGGCTCCAGCAGCCGCGAAAAACTCAATTCCCCCTCAAGCGCTCGCGGACTCTTCCGCCCCAGCTTTCAGCCGTCGCAAGCGCGCGACCACCAGCCGTATCTCCTCGAAGGTGATTTCCGGGCGGCAGTGCTTCTTTCAGCGGCTTCAGCCATTGCGTCCCGATTTGCTGGCAGGCGGCTTCAATCACCGATCGCCGGTTCGCCTCGACCCACGAATCGTCGAACGCCACATCGCCTTGTTCCACCAGGGTGGCCACGGTTCCAATGACGGTTCCAAGTTGCCGCTGGCGCAAGCTGGCGATCTCGCTGAAACTCTTTCCTTCCTTGAGCAGTCGAAGCGTCTCCTCGGCGGGCTTGGTCTTCTGCTCATGCACCTGGGCGGCGCGCGCGCCCTTTTCAAATTCTTCCAGCGCCAGCAGAACCTGTTCGCCGTAGGCCTCGATCTTCCGCTCGCCGAAGCCGGTGACCCGGCTCAGGGCAGCAAGCGATCGCGGGCGCATCCGGCACAGCTCTTCGAGCGATGTATCGTGCATCACGATGTAGGCCGGCACGCTCTGCCGCCTGGCCATGTTCCGCCGCCACTCCCGAACATATTCGCGGAGGGCGCTGTCCGGCTCCGGCAAGGCTGCCATCAGAGGAATCGCCGCATCCTGCGGCACCTCCACCGGCGGAACCATCGGCAGACGTCTTCGCCCGCGTCGCGGCGCCGCCTTCGGCGGAACCGCCATCCATTCCGGTTGTGAACCGCAAACGTCGCAAGCGCCGCAGCTCTCCCACTTCGGCGTTTCTCCAAAGTGCAGGCAAATCTGCCGGTGGCGGCAGCGCGCCGTGTCGGCGAAATCGCGAATACGCCGATAGCGCTCCCATGCCCGCTCGGTCTCTGCCGGATCGGTAATCTGGCTGATGAAATGTGCGAGCAGAGCCGTATCCCGCTTCTGCCAGAGCAGAATGCAATCTGCTGGCTTGCCATCCCGCCCCGCGCGTCCCGCCTCCTGGTAATACTGCTCGATCGACTTGGGCAGCGACAGATGAATCACCGCCCGCACGGTAGCCTTATTGATCCCCAATCCGAACGCGATCGTCCCGACCAGCACCCGCACTTCATCCGACATCCAGCGTTCCTGGTTCCGGCGCCGCTCGTCGGCCTCCATCTTGCCGTGATACCCCACCGCGGCAATGCCATGCTCCTCGAGCAGATCGACGGTCTCTTCCACGCGGGCGATCGTCGGCGAGTACACGATGATGTTCCCCTCGGAATAATTCTTGATGGCGCGCACCAGCAACTGCGCTTGCGAGTTCGCATCGCATTGCTTGACGACATAGCGCAGGTTCGGCCGGTGAAAACTGGCAATGTACTTGTGCGGATCCTTCAACTGCAGCTGATGCAGAATGTCGTGCCGCACCCGCCGGGTCGCACTCGCCGTGAAGGCGGCAATCGCGCGATCCGGAAAATGCGTTCGCAGACAACTCAGCTGCCGGTACTCCGGACGAAACTCATGTCCCCACTCCGAAATACAGTGCGCCTCATCGATGGCAAAGAACGCGGTCGGCACGCTGCGCAGAAACTCAAGGGTGTTCTCCCGGGCCAGCCGCTCGGGCGACAGATATAACAGGCGGAACTCGCCGTCCCGTGCCCGCCGCATGATGCGCCCCTGCTCGTCGCCCGCCATCGTGCTGTTCAAAACCGCCGCCGGAATCCCCATCTGCGCGAGTTGCGCGGCCTGGTCCTGCATCAGCGCAATCAACGGCGACACGACGATCGCCGTTTTCCCCAACGCCAGCGCCGGTAGCTGGTAGCACAGCGACTTGCCTCCGCCTGTCGGCATCACGACGCAAACATCGTGCCCGCCCATGAGGCTTGCGACAATCCGCTCCTGCAGCGGCCGAAACGAACTGTAGCCCCAGTAACGCCGCAGAGCTTCCAGCAAATCGATGTCGGGATTCACTTCAGGAGTATAGCGACAGGGAATTCCACAGGGTCTGTGACGGTTGAACCAATGATGGGTGAGGGCCCAAGGCCAGGATTGCCGTAGATTGCAGCCGGCGGTGGAGCGGCGGGCGTCCCGCCCGCCGGACGGGCGAGACGCCCATCCCTCCACCAGCTAAACCTTCGCGTCCTTTGCGGGCAGTTCTTCGCGACCTTTGCGGTTAAAAGCTTTTTGGATAAGCGCCAGGTGAGGAGGATCGCGCCTACCGCATCGACTCTTCGACTTCCGAAATCCAGTCCGGACGCTTCAAGACCTCGCGCGGCTTCGGACCATCCGCCGCCCCCACGATGCCATCGCGCTCCATCAGGTCGATCAGATGCGCCGCGCGCCCATAGCCGATGCGCAGCCGCCGCTGCAGCAGGGAAGTTGAGGCCTTGCCGAACTCCACCACCAGCCGTACCGCGTCGTTGTACAGCGGATCGTTCTCCAGTTCTCCGTCCGCCCCTTCGCCGCCAGCTTCGGCGCTCTCGCGCTCCTCGCGCGGCGCTTCGGTGAACGCCACCACGTATTCCGCTGGTGCCTGGGCCTTCCAGAACTCCACCACCGCGGCAATTTCTTTCTCCGTGACAAAGGGCGCGTGCAACCGGTGCACCCGCGCCGAACCGGACGGCAAGTACAGCATGTCGCCGCGTCCCAGCAGCGCCTCGGCGCCGTTCGCGTCCAGAATCGTCCGCGAATCCACCTTGGTCGCCACGCGGAACGAAATGCGCGCCGGGAAATTCGCTTTGATCAAGCCGGTGATCACATCGACCGAGGGCCGTTGCGTCGCCAGCACCAGGTGGATGCCGACTGCGCGCGCCATCTGCGCCAGGCGCGTCACCGACTCTTCCACGTTGCCCGCATCCAGCATCATCAGATCGGCCAACTCGTCGATGATGATCACGATGTAGGGAATCGGCTTCTCTTCCGAATCTTCTGCAAACAGGCTCGGCGTGCCGTCTTCCTCGAACAGCTTGTTATATTGATCGATATTGCGGACGCCCTTCTCGGCCAGCAGCTTCAGCCGCCGCTCCATCTCGCGCACCGCATTACGCAGTGCGTTGGCCGCCAGCTTGGGCTCGGTAATGATGGGCGTAAACAGGTGCGGCACGCCTTCGTAGTTGCCTAGCTCGAGCCGCTTTGGATCGACCAGAATGAGCCGCACCTGGTCGGGCGTCGCCTTGTACAGAATCGACATGATGAAGGCGTTGATTGCCACCGACTTGCCCGTGCCGGTGGACCCGGCGATCAGCAGGTGGGGCATTGTCGCCAGGTCGGCCACCGCGATCCGTCCGTTGATGTCCTTCCCGAGTCCCAAGGTCATCTTCGACTTCGAGCCGATAAACTCCGTTGCCTCGATGTTCTCCCGCAGCCAGATGATCTCGCGCTCGCGGTTCGGCACCTGAATGCCCACCGTTGACTTGCCCGCCATGCGCTCGACCAGGATGCTCTCCGCTTTGAGCGCCAGGCACAGATCCTCGGTCAGATTCGTGATGCGGCTGTATTTGACGCCAGCCTCGGGCTTGAATTCGAAGGTCGTGACCACCGGCCCCGGATTGATCTGCGTCACCTGACCAAGTACGTCGAATTCCGCGTATTTCTCGGTCAATACCTGCGCCAGGAGTTTTAGTTCCTCGGCATCCACTGATCGCTGCTCGTCTGCGCGATGCAGCAGGCTGCTCGGCGGCAACTTGAACCCGCCGGCAATGCGCGGCATCGTGGTCTTGTGCTTGGCGGAACTGTCGGCGCGTTCGGAAACTTCCGGCACAATCACGCCCGCTTCCGCGCGCGAGGCGGATGAAAATGACGCAGTAGCCGCAGCCGGTTCGATCGCGCTGGCTTGCTCTGCCGCAGGCGCCATCATCCGATCGATCCCCGTTCGCGTAGTAGCGCCGGCATCCTGCCGGCTCTCGGGGCGACGTGTGGTCCCTTGCTCCACGGGAACCGCCGTGATCATCCGTCCCGGCACCAGTTGTGCGGTAACCACCGGCTTGCTGGCCCGCCGCTTCTCAAGCTCCCGCTGCATCTTCCGCCGTGCGCGCTCTTCTCGCCAATCGCGCCACCGGTCTCGCAGCGCAAACACGAAGGCAAACCGCGTCGGAATCCAAACCTGCAAGCTGGAGAACGAAAACGCGGTCGACAGATACAACGCCACCGCCAGCACGGTCGCGCACACGATGTAAGCGCCCGTCAGGTTCAGATAGTGGATCAGGAAGTCACCCACAATCCGACCTACGAGCCCCTCCATGGGAATCAGTCCCAGCCAGCGCAGATGACCCGGAAACAGCGCCAGAAACGCCGGCACGAAAACCAAGAGCCAGATCCCGCCGAGCGTCTTCGCGACCGGGGCCTGCACCTTGCGCGAGCGGAACCAGCGCGCTCCCAGCACAGCAGGGAACACCGGCAGCAGAAATGCCCCAATGCCGAAAGCCTGCAGGCACAGATCGGAAATCACCGCGCCAACAATGCCGATCCAGTTGCGCGCTCCCTTGGTGGTCGTGAGCACCGAAGCGCTGTTGAACGACGGATCGAGGGGCGAGTAGGAAGCCAGCGCGAGGAAAAGGAGGAGCGCGGAGACGCACAGGAGAAATCCGATCAGCTCGTTGAGCCGCCGGTTGCTGGTCGGATTGAATACCCGGGAAAGAGTCTTCATTTAGGCGTATTCCGCACCCGTGGCTGCCTTTCATCACAAAGCAGCCGCCAGTGACCGAAGCGCGCCAGAGCCTTACGATTATGCCAAGAACTCGCCTCCGCGACAATGAAGGAAAGTGCCGTGTATCCAACTAGGTAGGACTCCGGGATTTAGGTCACGGGTCACAGGGGACAGGGGACAGGGAAGCAGGGTATAGAAAGCTGGCCAGTAGCGAGAAGCCAGTAGCCAGAAGCCGGGTGCCCCGCTCAAGCTCTGCTTGGGCGGGGATTTTCGCGTCTGGGCGAAGACAGTCGAAGCTTGAACTCTCAACCCATCTTCGCCGCAAAGGCCAGCACCGCAATCCCCACGATAATCCGGTACACCGCAAACGGCGCAAACCCGCGTCTCCGGACCCACGCCATGAACCAGGCCACGCTGCCGTAGGCCACCACAAACGACACCACAAACCCGATCGCCAGCACCACCCACTGATCGCCCGTAATCTGCGACACCCCAATCGGGTTCTCGCCCTTCCCCCGCAGCGATTTCAGCAAGGTGTATCCGGTGGCCACGATCATCGTCGGCATCGACAGAAAAAACGAAAACTCCAGCGCCGCCGCCCTCGACATGCCCACCAACTGCCCGCCCGCGATGGTCGACATCGAACGCGACGTCCCGGGGAACACCGCTGACAGGATCTGGCAGGCGCCAATCCAGATCGATTGCCCCAGGCTCATGTCCTCCATCCGCCAGGTGTGAATCTTCGTGCCCGCCGCGTCTGGGCCCGCCTTCTCCCACGGAGCCTTCATCGCGTCCACTACCCACATGACGATGCCGCCGATCAATAGCGCCGACCCCATCACGTGGAGACTCTCGAGGTTCTTGCCAATCACCTTCGTCAGCAAAAAAGAGGGAATTGCCGTCACCACGAAGGCAACCGCCGTCAGGCTCAGAGGATGCGTCAGTACGGTCCGGTCCCCGCGCTCTCCGCCTGGAAACGTCGAAAGAAACTTCGCAATGCGCTCGCGAAAATACACCGGCAGGCAAAGAATGGCGCCTAGCTGGATCACGATCGAGTACATCTTCCAGTACCCGTCCGACAAAGAAACGTGCAGCAGGCTCTCGGCGATCCGTAAATGCGCCGTCGAACTAACCGGCAAGAATTCCGTCAGACCTTCCACGATTCCAAGCAGCACTGACAAAACGTAGGCGTTCAAGCGACCTCCGGGGAGAAACTCAAGTATCCCAGAGTTTCGGAGAGATCAGATTGTGAAGTTGGGTACGGGAAACGCCTGGGCGTGATCTGAGTACTGGGTACTAAGAAGCTGTCTGATAAACATGGCTCCGGCATAGGGTCGGGCTGGTCGAGAAAAAGCAGGTCCTTCGCTTCGCTCAGGATGACAAAGTTTTAGAACTTATGAGACAGCTGACAGCTTCTAAGAACCGAGAACTGAAAACTGAGAAAACTGAGAACTGGCTACTGAGTACTGAGAACTGGCTACTGAGTACTGAGAACTGGCTACTGGGAACTGGGTACTGGGTACTGGGTACTGAGTACTGGCTACTGAGTACTGAGTACTGAAATACTGAATACTGTCCCCTCACTCCACCGCGTTCCCAAACGTCGGCACATCCTGCTGCACCAGAAACATCAAACTCTGCGCCCGCGCGGCCCAGTCCGTCTGCGGATACTGCTGCACAATCTTCTGCGTCAGCGCGATCGCGCGCGCCTTCGACTCCTCGGCCTTCTTGCCCTGTTCTTCAGTCTTATAGATATCCACCAGCGCCGCCCGCCGCTTCGCCGCCAGATACAGCGCCTGCGGCGCGGCTGGCGACCCCGGGCGATCCGCGGCGTACTTCTCGTAGTGGTCGGCTTCCTTATCCGGACACTTCGAACTCCCTTGCCACTCGCCGCAAAGTTTGTTCTCGATCAGATGAAACGCCGCCAGGTCCGCCCACTTGGTCCCGGGGAATTTCTTCATCACTTCTTTCATCCACTCTTCGTTCATGCCTTCGCGCAACCCCGGATCGCGTTCCTTGGCCGACGGCCGCGACATCACATCGGCGCGCTCGATCTGCCACTTGATATCGGCAGCCCGGTACAGCGCCTCTCCTGCCAGCGGCGAGTTCGGAAACAGGTCAAACACGCGATAGTAAAGTCGCAAGGCATCCTGATCCGCGCCTTTCCGTCCATGGCGCCGGCTGGCCTCCTCTTCCGAATCCGCGGCCTCGCCGAATACGATCTTGTCTCCATCCGGATTCGTGCTGCGTACGAATCCTTTGTCCAGAATCCAACCGCTCATAGTTTTTTCGGGCCCGAGAAACGCTTCGACGTGCGCCCAGCCTCCACTCGAGTTTTCGACCACAACCAGTTCGCGTCCTCGTTCGACCTCCGCCATTTTTGTCGAGTTGATGTCGGGCGAAAGATAAATCTCCGCCACTCGCACCAGCGTTCCGTGCTCCCCAGCCGCGAGCGCAGGTGTGGCAACCATGGCAAGAAATACACTCAGGAAAACGGCGCTGAAACCCAACGCACGCGCGGCAACCCTCATAGGGATGACCTCACGAAGCAAGATGAGAGCGGAAAAGAAATTCTACAGGAAGGCGTGAATTGCGTGGGGTGCGAGCCTCCTTGGGCTTTAGCCACTAGCGCTTTGATCCATAAGTACTCGTCAGCTATTAGTTGTCATCCTGAGCGAAGCGAAGGACCTGCTTTTTGCTTGCAGCGGCCACACTCGCCCTTGTCACGCTGCGTCCGGGGAGAAATTCCGCTCACTTACGACGCAACTCCGCCAGCATCTGCGGCTCAATATTTCCCCCGCTGACCACCGCGACATGGATCGTGCCACGAGGCAATTCCTTCTCGCGCGCCAGAAATCCAGCCACCGCCACGGCGCCGCTGGGCTCGGCCACGGTCTTCGGGTTCCTGGCCAGACGTGCCGTCGCCTCCCGAATCTCGTCCTCTGAGACGGTCACGATGTCGTCCACAAAAGCCCGGATATGCTCGAAGTTGATCGGACCAACGCTCTGCGTGCGCAGCCCGTCCGCAACAGTCTGCGTGACTTCCTCAGCCGGCAGGCTCACCAGTTTTCCGGCGCGAAAACTCGCCTGCGCATCGGCCGCCAGCGCGGGCTCGACTCCAACCACCTTCACGCTGGGCTTACTCAGCTTGACCGCTGCTGCGATCCCGCTGATCATACCTCCGCCTCCCACCGGCACGAGCACGGTCTCGACCTCTGGCAGTTCCTCGAGAATCTCCAGCCCCATCGTCCCCTGTCCCGCGATGATCTTCTCATCGTTGAATGGAGGCACAACGATGTAGCCATGCTGCGCCGCGAGTTCCTCCGCCTTCTGCTGGCGTTCCGCGCTCCCCGGCCCAACCGTAACGATCTCCGCTCCCAAAGCTGCCGTCGCTTCGCGCTTGATCGCAGGCGCGTTCGCCGGCATCACGATCACTGCCTTGGTGTGCACGGCTCGTGCCGCGTAGGCCACGCCCTGCGCGTGATTTCCGCTCGAGTACGAGATCACACCCCGCGCCCGCTCTTCGGGAGTAAGGCTGGCAACCTTGTTGTACGCGCCGCGCAATTTGAAGGCGCCAATCGGCTGCAGATTTTCCAGCTTGAGGAAGAGCCTGCGCCTGTCGTGCGTACCTGTTCGCAAGTCCGTAGCCTCCACGGTCGGCGTGCGCACAATAATGCCGCGCAGCCTCTCCCGCGCCTGTTGAATGTCACCAAGAGTAACGATGGCAGTCTCCTAAAGATGGGTGCTCCGTCAGCAAGATCAACGATTAGCAAGAGCGACGACGGGTGCCCCGCTCAAGCTCCGCTTGGGCGGGGATTTTCTTGCTCGAAGCTCACGTTCGGCTCGCACTAGATCTCTAAAATCACCGGCATAATCAGCGGCCGCTTCTGCGTCTGCTTCGAGATATATCGCTTCAAATCAGAGCGGATCTTCTCCTTGATCACCCCGTAATCCGCCTTCTCCTCATCGCTCGAAACTTCGAGCGTCTGGATCACAATCTGCTTCGCTCCGTCCAACAACCCATCCTCACCGGGATTGAATCCGCGCGTCACGATCTCGGGCGAAGTCTCGACCACGCCGGTCAGCTTATTAATCGCAATGATGGGCAACACAATCCCATCTTCGCTGATGTGCCGCCGGTCCTTGATGATCAAATCTTCGACAACATCCGTCCGCGATCCCGAATCAATGCACACGCGTCCCACGTTCACACGCCCCACCTTGCGCGCCCCGAGTTCATCGAACTCGAAGATGTCGCCGCTCTCAATAAGAATGACCTGCCCCACCGACCCGTGCATCGAAGCCGCCATCTCCGCGTGCAGCTTGAGTTGCCGATATTCGCCGTGCACCGGAATGAAGTAACGCGGCTTCACCAGGTTGATGATGAGTTTCAATTCCTCCTGGCTCGCGTGTCCGCTGACGTGCACTGGCGGCGACGACCCATCCTCGTAAATCACGTGCGCCTCGCGCCGGAACAGGTGATCGATCATCCGGTAAATCGCCTTTTCATTCCCCGGAATGATGCGCGACGACAGCATCACCGTGTCGCCTTTCTCAATCTTCGCGTGCTTGTGATTGTCGACCGCAGCTCGCGACAGGGCCGACATCGGCTCGCCCTGCGTCCCGCTGATCAGCACGCACACCTTTTCCGCCGGGAAATTCTTCATTTCTCCCGGATGAATCAGCAGGCCCTCGGGAATCTGCACGTAGCCCAGATCCTCGGCAATTTCCGCCGAGTTGTTCATCGACCGCCCGATGAACGCAATCTTGCGTCCATGCTCAAAGGCCAAATCCACGGTCAGCTTGATGCGGTGAATCGACGACGAAAAGCACGAAATAAACAGCCGCCGCTCGGTGCGCGCAAACACCTCATCGAACTTGCGCCGCACCGCCCGTTCGCTCGGGGTGTAACCCTTGCGCTCGACGTTGGTCGAATCCTGCAGCAGGGCCAGCACCCCTTCTTTGCCGTACTCGGCAAAGGCATGCAGATCGAACAGCCGGTTGTCGGTCGGCGTCGGATCGACCTTGAAATCGCCGGTATGAAGCACCACGCCGAGCGGCGTATGCACTGCCAGCGCCACGCAATCCACCAGGCTGTGCGTCACCTGGATGGGATGGATCGTAAACGCTCCGATCTTGAACCGGTCTCCCGCCCGGATCTCGCGCAGATCGGCGTCGTCGAGCAAGCCATGCTCGTCGAGCTTGTCCTCGACATACGCCAGCGTGAATTCCGTTCCCCACACTGGAACGTTCAGCTCCGAAAGCACCCAGGGCAGTGCGCCAATATGATCCTCGTGCCCATGCGTGAGCACAATTCCGCGCACCCGTTGCCGGTTCTCGATGAGGTAGGAAATATCGGGAACGACGATATCCACGCCGAGCAGCTCGGCCTCGGGAAACATCAGCCCTGCATCAATGACGATGATGTCATCGCCCCAGCGCAGGGCCATGCAGTTCATCCCGAACTCGCCCAGCCCGCCCAGGGGCACAATCTGTAATTTTCCGGAAGGCATTCGAGGATGATGCTAGCACAGGCGTTCTCTGTAGCGCGGGCGCCCTCGCCCGTGTTGTCCCGCCCGTTCCCATCCCTCAAACTTTTTTTGTCATCCTGAGCGAAGTGGGTGATGGAGTGACGGGCGTCCCCGCCCGTCCACCAAACCCTTCCCATCCTGAGCGAAGTGAGGCGGTGGAGTGACGGGTGTCCCCGCCCGTCGGCTCTTGCGGAGGATTTGGAGCGAACCTCGCTCAACTGCCTGCGGTCTGGGATGATGTCTGCCTTGAAACCCATTGTCATCCTGAGCGAAGTGAGGCGCCAGCCGAACGCAGTCGAAAGCCTGCCCTGAGCGAAGTCGAAGGGGACCCCGCGTTCCTTTGGAGTGCCACAGCCATGTCGAACTTTTCCATCCACCTGTTTCTTTGCTGGGTGCCCCGCTCAAGCTCCGCTTGGGCGGGGATTCACCGCACCTCGCGCATCCTCCGCTTTGAACTGCACCACCACCTGCGTTATGGTGAACTTAAGCGCCGTCTTGGCGCGAAGAGCGCATCCAACCACCCATGCCCACCGATCGCAAATCCTGGCTCCGCAGCCGCGTCGAGCAAGGCATCGTCCGCGGCCTCACCCACGCCTACGAAGCCGTCAAGGTCCGCCCCGACAAGTTCCTCATCCAGCTTCGCGCCGCCTACGACCTGCCCATCACCAGCTTTCAGGGCGTCTACACGGTCGAGGTTGGCTACCTCGATCAGGTCGCCGCCTCGCTCGTCCGCAGCAGCACCAAGATGGCCGCCGTGCAAGGTGCCGGCTTCGGTATGGGCGGCCTGCTCACGCTGGTTCCCGACCTCGGCCTTCTCTCGGCCATCACCATGCGCATGATCCAGAAGCTCAGCCTCCTCTACGGCTTCGAATTCAATACCGACGAAGAAATGGCCGACCTCTGGATCGCCGCCGCCAGCGCCGCCGGCGTCGACATCAGCCGCGAGCTGCTCGAAAAAGAAGTCGTGAACCGCTTCATCCCGCGCGTGATTCAGCGCATCGCCGCCCAGGCCAGCGGAGAAGTGGTCGAGAAGTGGGCCGGCCGCCTGATCCCGGTTGCCAGTTCACTGATCGGCGCCGGATTGAACTACTACTTCGTGCGGACGTGGGGAAGAAGGGCGGCCGCGCATTTCCGCCAAAAGCATGTCGAAGCACGCCGCCGCATAGCGTCTCCTGATGCGCTCCCGCCGACCGAGGTGGCGCCAAAATTGTCTTCGGGTTCGTAGTTGGTGAAATATGATTTCAAGAGGCACAATCGAATGTCACGGAATCTGACTCGGCTCTTTTCTGCTTCGGGGAGGGAAGGTTTGCACAGTGGCGATTAGTTGGCCAAAAAACGCCATTCCAAGACTAGCCGTTCTCGTCCCCGATATTCTCCCGGGCGCAACCCATGATTTAATCTTAATTAGCACATGCCCTCTTTCTCCTGCTCCGCCATCCTCTTCGATCTCGACGGCGTCCTCCTCGACTCCACCCGCATCGTTGCCGAGCAGTACACGCGCTGGGCCAATGAACACGGCCTTGATCCCGTTGAAGTGATGAAGGCCGCCCACGGCGTCCGCACCCTCGAAGTCGTCCGCCGCGTGGCCCCGCACCTCGATGCCGTCGCTGAGACCAAGAAAATCGAAGACCGCGAGGCCGTCGCCGACGGCATCGTCCCGATTCCCGGCGCCGTCGCGCTGGTCAACTCCATTCCGCGCGGCCGCTGGGCCGTGGTCACCTCCGGCACCCGCTTTCTTGCCACCACCCGCATGCGGAAATTCGGCATCCCCATCCCCGACATCCTGGTCACCGCCGACGACGTAAGAAACGGCAAGCCCGATCCCGAGCCCTACCGCAAAGGCGCCGAACTGCTCCATGCGGATCCCGCCACGTGCCTGGTCGTCGAAGACGCCACCGCCGGAATTCGCTCCGCCCACGCCGCCGGAATGAAAGTCATCTCGCTGCCCACCACCTATCCCGTCGCCGACCTGCACGAAGCCGACGCGATTGTGTCCGGCTTACCCAGCATCAAGGTGAGCCTCGACGGCGCCGGTCCGCAAGGCATGCTAGTTGTGGCGTGGAGTTGATTCGCGTCGGACGAAGGCTGCCTTGACGATATGACTTTTGGATAGGCTCGGTGGATTCTGCGCGGGGTCGCTTTGAAGGGGCGCGGCTTCAGCCGCGCCGTCTGCAGCGCCCTCCGAACCTCAGCGGCTGAAGCCGCAATCTGATTCAGAGTCTTCACGGCTCGGCTGAAGCCGAGCCCTTTCAAAGCACAGACAACGTCAACCGAAACATGCGGGTGCCCCGCTCAAGCTCCGCTTGGGCGGGGATTTTCCGTTTGCAGGCAATCAGACTCCGGCACACAACTCCGACGACGCGCGTGAGATCGGCTGCTCTACCGTAACCACTCCTCCAACTCAATCCCCCGATCCGTCTTCTCATCCCGATACTTCACAATCACCGGCGTATACAACGACAGATTCCATTCCGGCCCCTTCGTCACCGCCCGCGATCCCGGCACCACCACCGCATTCTCCGGCACCTCGAGCGGCTTTTCGCCCTGCGCCCGATACACTTCGCCGCGCACCAGATCGTACAAAGGCGTTGACCGCGTCAGAATCGTCCCCGCACCCAGCACGGCGCGGCTGCGCACCAGCGTCCCTTCGTATACGCCGCAGTTGCCGCCGACCAGCACGTCATCCTCGATAATCACCGGCGCCGCATTCACCGGCTCCAGCACACCGCCAATCTGCGCCGCCGCGCTGATGTGCACGCGCTTGCCGACCTGCGCGCACGATCCCACCAGCGCGTGCGAATCGATCATCGTGCCTTCATCCACGTAAGCGCCGACGTTAATGAACATCGGCGGCATACAGATCACCGACGGCGCGACGTACGCTCCCACCCGCACCGACGATCCGCCGGGCACCACCCGCACCCGGTCCGCCACCGTGAACCGCCGCGCCGGGAAGGTGTCTTTGTCCACGAACGACAACCCATCGCCCATCTCCGTCAGTTCACCCAGCCGAAATCCCAGCAGAATGCCTCGCTTCACCCAGGCATTCACCACCCACCGGCCATCTTTCTTTTCCGCCGCGCGGATCTTACCCGCGGTCAGCGCATCGCGAAACGCGAGAAATTTCTCGCGGGCCTCGGGATTCTGTTCCACCTCGCCCAGCGAAGCCAGCCGCTCGATTGAAGATTGCAGGGAAGTCATGGCGCGAGCAGTATAAACGCGTCGTCGGCTCTCGGTCGTCGGTCGTCGGCTTTTCGTCGTCGACGGTCAGGAATTAGTCGAGGAATTGAGTCCGGGGAACTGGCAGACTTCCGTCGGGATTCTCTCTAGTTGCCGATTTGAAGTGGCCCGGCATCAGCCGCGCCGAAAAGAAAGACGAGTAATAATCACGGCTTTACAGGCTGCGGAAAAAGAACTGTAGCGCCGGCGTCCCGCCGGCTGTCGCGAGGGCATCTTGCCCTCGCCCCTGCAAATCTGGGAAGGGCACGCCTTCAGCCGTTGAGGACGACACCCGATCGCTCATCGTCCACACGTCCGGTCAGCAATTGTCCGATTAAGTCCGGCGTAGGAAGAAAGTCAGAACACGAGCAACGGCGGTCCAGCGTGGGCACACTCTCTAGTGGACTTGCCAACGACCAACGACCGAACGACCGACGACCAACGACTAGTTCACTCAAATGCACTTGCACTCGCTGCGAATCAAAACCCCCGGCATTTCATGCGCCACCTGCCGCGCCTCGGCCAGTGTGCTATACGGACCGTGCCACTTCGCGTGATTCGCATCATGGCCCGCGGGACGTCCTTTGCCGTGGTTGCATTGCCCGCAGGTCGAACGATGCAGCACAATCTTGTGCGGTCCTGCCATCCAGTTCTCGTAGACAAAAAAATCCGCGGTCTCGGGCGACGGCGCTGCCGGCTTCGCGATCAGTCCAACCTCGGTCGCCACGCGCTGCAGTTTTGACCGGGTATCCCGCCGCATCGGCAGGAGCGGCAGCCGGTAGACTTCTTCGATCCGCCCCATCATGGCCAGCACGGCCTTCACCGGCAGCGGATTCGACTCGATGAAGTTCGCCTGCATCAGCGGCAGATACTTGCGGTGAAAGGCGCGCGCCGTGCCCCAATCGTTCTCCAACGCGGCTCGGGTCATGGCGGCCATTTCGGCGGGAATTTCATTCGATGCGACGGAAATAATTCCCACGCCGCCCAGCGCAATCACGGGCAGCGTGATTGAATCATCTCCGGAAAACACGAGGAAAGTTTCCGGCACCGCGTTCAGCACTTCCGCAATCTGCGTGATGTTCCCGCTGGCTTCTTTCACCCCCAGAATGTTCGGCACTTCCGAGAGCCGCGCCAGCGTTCCCGGCTCAATGTTCGCCCCGGTGCGTCCCGGCACGTTATAGAGGATGATGGGCTTGTCGACAGCCTCGGCGATCGCCTTGAAATGGCGGTACTGACCCTCTTGTGTCGGCTTGTTGTAATAAGGAGACGCTGTGAGGATGGCGTTCACTCCCGGCCGCGCGGCTACTTCCCGGGCTTTCTCGACCGCATCCTGCGTCGAGTTCGAAGTCGCACCCGCGACAATCGGCACGCGCCCCGCCACGGCGTCGATGGTCGTGTCAATCACGCAGAGCCACTCCTCGCGCGATAGCGTCGGAGTTTCGCCGGTCGTGCCGCAGGGAATCAGGAAATCAATGCCCGACTCCACCTGCCAGGCGACCAGATTTCGCAGGGCATTTTCGTCAACAGATCCGTCCGGGTGGAACGGAGTAACGAGCGCGGTACCACATCCACGCACTTGCATAACGTAAGAATAACTCTACAGGCAGCTGTCGGGGAAATCGATCTATCGGCTCACGAGATGCCCTATCGGTGCTGGAGGGTTGCCCGCAATCGTGAAACTACAATTCCCGCCAGATATCTTTGAATTCAAAGCACCCTTTTTTCCCGCTCAACCATTCTGCTCCCAGCACCGCCCCTTCGGCATATCCGCGCCGCGACTTGGCGTCGTGGCACAGATAGATTCGGTCATGGGGCGAATCGAAAATCACTTCGTGCAGTCCAACCACGTCGCCCTCGCGGAACGAGGTGATCTCCAGGCTCGCCCCGGCGGCTTCCTGGATGAGTCTTTGGAGCACCAGCGCCGTGCCGGAAGGCGCATCTTTCTTCTGTTGATGATGGCGTTCGAAAATCTGCCCCGAGTAGCCGTGCTTCACAGCTTTCCCCGAAACCCCCACCGTTTCGAAAAACAGATTCACGCCAATCGAGAAGTTGGCGCCGTACAGGAAGCCCGTTCCCGCTTCCTGCACTTGCGCCCGCACGCCCTCCAGTTGTCCGTGCCACCCCGTCGTGCCGACCACCATGTTCTTTTTCTCGCGCAGGCAGGCGTCGATGTTTTCGGCAGCGGCCGCGGGTGTCGTGAAATCGATGACCGTATCCACACCCCGCAGCGTCTCGGCGGTCAGACTCTTCGCCCCCTTGTTCTCCTCGGAGCTCAAGACGCGCACGTGATGATGCCGCTCGCGCGCATACTCCGCCACCAGCGACCCGTCTTCCCGCGTCCTAATACCAGAAAGTTCATCTCGATCTTTCAGCTTTCCAGAGTTTCTCTGCGAACTCTGCGCCCGTCCTCTGCGCTCTCTGCGTTAAAAGCTCCCTTCGGCGGGTGCCCCACTCTAACGCGCTAAGCTGCGGATGTTCCCCGATGTTCTTTGGTTCAAAAGCTTTTCCTTAGTGAACCTTCGTGTCCTTGGTGGTTAAAGTAAACTCTCTCTAATCAAACACCGCCGCATCCAGTTCCGAGAAGAAACTTGCATGCAGCCGGCGCACCACGCCCGGCACATCGTCTTCTTCAATCACAAACGTCAGATTAATTTCCGACGCTCCCTGCGAAATCATCCGGATCTTCAGATCCGAAAGCTCGCCAAACACCCGCGCCGCAATTCCAGGCGTTTCCCGCAGATTCTCCCCGACCAG
This sequence comes from uncultured Acidobacteriota bacterium, assembly GCA_963729415.1. Lineage (GTDB taxonomy): Bacteria > Acidobacteriota > Terriglobia > Terriglobales > Acidobacteriaceae > Gp1-AA133. The sequence goes on from CAVSOD010000002.1 coordinate 484,832, forward strand.
GCACACAATGGCTTTCCGCCCTTCGTATTTTACGTCCGCAAGCTTCGCCAGGTCGGCGGCCAGCGCCGGAATGGCCTCGTTCGAATCCACCGTCAGCGAGACGCTCACCTCCGACGTCGACACCACATCCACCGCCACCTTGTGCCGGTCGAAGGCCTCGAAGATTGCCTTCAGAAAACCATGCGCCAGCAGCATGCGCGGCGCCGCGACGTTCACAATGGTGATCCGCTTCTTGGCTGCAATCGCCTTGAAAATGTTTTTGCAATGCGGCGCCCGCGCCGTGATTCGCGTCCCTTCGCACGACGGGTTCCGCGAGTTCAAAATGTAGACCGGAATATTCTTCTGCACTGCCGGCAACACGGTCGCCGGATGCAGTACCTTCGCCCCGAAATACGCCAACTCCGCTGCCTCATCAAAGCTGATCACGCGAATCCGATGTGCATCCGGGCACAGATTCGGATCCGTCGTCAGCATCCCGTCCACATCCGTCCAGATCTCAATCGCCTCCGCACCCAGGCCCGCACCGACAATGGCTGCCGAAAAATCCGATCCGCCTCGCCCGATCGTCGTGGTGACGCCGGTCCGCGTCGATCCGATGAATCCGCCCATGACTGGAACGCGCCCGTCATCCACCAGCGGTTTTACTCTCAACCGCAGCCGCTCGTTCGTGTCGTCGAACAAAGGCACCGCCCGCATGTGGGTGCCGTCAGTCACAATGCAATCGCGCGAATCGACCAGCGCCGCGTCCAGTCCACGGTCGCGGAACGCCTCCGTGACGATTCGGCTCGAGAGCAGTTCTCCATAAGCCGCCACGTGATCGGTGGTCCGCGGCGTCACTTCGCCCACTGCCGCAATCCCGCGCAGCAGTTCGTCGAGCGCATCGAATTCCGCCTCCAACTCGCCGTGAAATCGCGTGAAGACGCCGGTTCCCAGCAGTTCTCCCGCGGTGTTGTAGTGCCGTTCGCGCAGGCCGCGCGACAGGCCCAGCGCCCCCTCCCGATCCCCGTTTCCCGCCGCTTGCGCCATCTTCAGCAGCGTGTCGGTGACTTTCGCCATGGCGCTGACTACGACCACCGGCTTTTTCGCAGCCCGGCCCTTGACGATCGAAGCCGTGCGGTCGATCGCCCTGGCGTCCTCCACCGAGGTCCCGCCAAATTTCATGACGATCATGACAGGAGATCTCGCCGAGAAAACCAGCGCAGCAGACCGTAGCGCCGGCATCCTGCCGGCTGTCGCGAGGCCGTCCCGGCCTCGCACTCGAACTCACTGCAAACGCGTCTAAACTCCGCTCCGCGTCTCACCCCAAATAACCCTGCGCCTTCAGCAATTCCGCATTCAGCAGCGCCGCGCCCGCCGCTCCGCGGATCGTGTTATGCGAGAGCACCGTGAATTTCCAGTCCAGCACCTTGCACGGACGCAGCCGCCCCACCGTCGTCGTCATCCCGGCGCCGCGCTCCGCATCGAACCGTGGCTGCGGACGATCGTTCGCTTCGAGGTACACCACCGGCTGATCCGGAGCGCTTGGCAGCCGCAATTTCTGCGGCTCTGCCGTATACGCGTTCCACGCCGCAATGATCTCATCAGGCTTCGCCTTCTTCTTCAGCCGCACCGAAACCGACTCCGTATGTCCATCTTCGACGGCCACCCGGTTGCACTGCGCGCTCATCGCGAAGCTCCCCGGAACAATCCCGGCGCCATTGAGCGTGCCCAGCAGCTTCAACGTTTCTTCCTCCATCTTCTCTTCTTCCTTGGCGATGTAAGGAATTACGTTGCCCAGAATGTCGAGCGAGGCCACGCCCGGATATCCGGCGCCGCTGACCGCCTGCATGGTCACGGCCATCACGGTCTCCAGCCCAAACTGCTGCTCCAGCGGCGCCAGCGCCATCACCAGACCGATTGCCGAGCAATTCGGATTCGTCACCACGAATCCCCCCGACTTCCGCCGCCAGGCCTGCGACTCGATCAGCTTCACATGGCCCGCATTCACTTCAGGGATGACCAGGGGCACGTCTTTCGCCATGCGCAGCGCGCTCGAATTCGACACCACGGCACAACCCGCCTCGGCAAATGCCGGCTCCATTTCGGCAGCAATGCTCGCATCGAGCGCCGCGAAGATAACCTTTGGCGCGCCTTCCGGCTTCGCGGGCGACACCACCATCTTCGCTACCAGAGTCGGAATGGCAGTCTTCAACCGCCAGCGCGCTGCTTCGTCATAAGCGCGCCCTTCGGACCGGTCCGAGGCCGCCAGCCATGCCACTTCAAACCACGGATGGTGTTCCAGCATCTGCACAAACCGCTGCCCGACAATGCCGGTGGCACCGAGAATTCCAACAGGGATCTTCTTCGACATAGATTGTTCTGGATTTTACAACACCGGAGCAGAAGCGATTTTAGATTGCAGATTTCAGATTGCAGATTTCACTTGGGTTTAGTGGTGATTTTCAGTCGTACTGCGTTGCTGAACAGGCTCCCGCGACATCCAACGTCAACCATGCAGTCTCAAGATCTTCAATCTGAAATCCGAAATCAGCAATCCGAACTCGCCTCATCTCCGCGGCTGAATCTCCCCGCCAAACGTGTATTCGTTCAGCGGACCGAAGCGCTTCTTCTCGACGTAGATCCGGCCCCGCCGCCATACGATGCGCAGGCTGGCCATCACCGGAATCGAAAGATAAACCCCGAGCACGCCCGCAATCTCCCCACCCGCCATGACCCCGAAGATCGCAGCCAGCGGGTGCAGCTCCATGCTCGATCCCATGATGCGCGGGGAGATGACGTAGTCCTGCAGAATTCGCCACACGGCGAGAAAGACCAGCAACACCGCCCAATGTCCGTAATTGGTGAGTACGGCGATACTGAGCATCACAACTGCAGCCACCAGGGGCCCTACCACGGGAATGAATTCCATCGCGCCGCCGGCGGTGCCCAGCACCAGGGCATTCGGAAATCCGGTGACGCCCAGAAACGCCGTGTAGGCAATCAAGGAAAACGCCGCCAGGGTTAACTGCGCGCGGATGAAGTGCGCCAGCATCTGGTTCAGGTCGGCAATCACCGCTTGCAGGAACTCCCGCTGGGGGCGCGACTGCACCAGCGAAAGGGCTACGTCGCCGAAGGCGCTGCCATCTTTCAGGAAGAATAGCGCCAGCAGGGGAACCAGCAGGACCAGCCATGCCTCCTTGGCGACGCTCGCGGCACGCAGACCGAATTGCTCCGCGTACCTCTTGATGTCGTCGGAGTTCCGGATCAACAACTCGCGAAGCTTGTCCTGAGTTGCCGCGCTCCAGCCATGTTCTTGCCCGATGTCGTGGGCGATGGCTCCGGTGCTAACCCGGTTAAGAAGATCGGGAACCGATTGTCCAAAGTGCGTGGCTTCGTGCCCAATTCGCGGTCCCACGTAAAAGAAGAATAGAGAAACGCCTGCCAGCAGCAGCGCGTAGATGACGGCGATCGCCCGTCCCCGGCCGCGCAGAATCTTCTCCAGCCGCGAGACCGCGGGGTCCATCAGGTATGCGAAAAAGATGGCGAAGAGGAAAGCAATCAGCGTTCGTCGCGCGACGTACAGAAACCCCAGCCCCAGCGCAAACAACAGTGCCGTGAACAACACTCGCGACGTGCGTGTATCGATGAGAACCATATGGAAGTTATGGCCGGGTCCCGGATGTCCCGCTCAAGCGGGGGTGCCCCACCCAAGCTTGCCTGGGTAGGTTTTTCAGTCTCGAATCACTTCCGTACTGTCACTCGCAATCAGAATCCGCTGGAGCTTGAACTGGTCATCCAGCCACATCGTCCAGTCGCCACCCTCGCTGCGCAGCACGAACTTGTTCAGCTCGCGCTCGGTCCCGCGAATCGTGACCTTGTCGCGCCCGGCAAATTCCAGGGTCAAGGGCAGGGAAGACCTCTGGTGCGGATTCATCGCCCCAAACTGCGTCTTCTGGTTGGCGGGACACTGCACCGCTGCCCCCTTCTCCTGCTTGCACGTGGTGGCGAGATAACGCCACACCAGGACTTCCCGGTGGATGAACACATAATCATCCAGCACGCTCGTCGACGCCGGCAGAAGAAATGGCTGTTCCTCCGGCTTCGCATCCGGACCGCTCGAGAGGTGCTCCATAAGGAAGTCGTTATTGGGTGCAACCGTGGCCTGCGACTTGCCCGGACTCAGCTCTTTCCACTCATACTTGCGAATATCGCCGGTGGGCGTCAGTTGCAGCTCTGAGGTTTGTGACGACTTGTCCACACCTTCTTCCGTCTTGAACTGGGAACTGATCAGGCTTCCACTGGCATTCTGCTCAATGGTGAAGGTCTCGGTCGCCACACGGCGCCCGTTCATGAAAACTCCCAGTGAACCGGAATCCACCGTCTGCCCCGCTGCTTCCTTCTTGTCGCCGGCCACCGCAAAAGCCGTCACGACGAGCAACGCCACCATGACCTGCGACCACTTCACCATCACTTCTCCTTGCCGGAACTCCGGTCCGCCGCCTCTATGTAAGTTGCAATCTCGCGCACCAGTTCGTCAATCTGTCTTCCGGTCGTGTCCATTCGCTTCTTCGCTTGCAGGTAGCGCGGACGCCGCGCCTCGTACAGTTGGCGGAACTCGCCTGCGTCGCGCCGCAGCGGGCGCTCCACCGCATCCGCACCACAGCGCCGCCAGAGTTCCTCCACCGGGGCATCCAGGAAAATTGTGACGCAGTTCGCCGGCTCGAGAAGGGAAGCAATCTCCGGCTGCACGAAGGCGCCGCCACCGAGCGCGGCGATCAATGGCGCGCCGGATGTCGCTTCCTCCAGCAATTCGCGCAGCGCCGCCAACTCGCTCCGCCGGAACGCGGCTTCCCCCGATTGCGCAAAGATCTCCGGGATGGTTCGCCCTTCCCGCGCCCGGATCCGGTCATCCAGATCCTCGAAACGCCAGCCCAGATACTTGCCCAGTTCGCGGCCTATGCTGGTCTTGCCGGCCCCCATGAAGCCGACCAGGAAAACCGCTCGCACGGCCGACCCGCGCAGAGGGGCATCAACGTCCCGGCGCGAACCTGACGTGCCTTTCATGGACCTCTTCAAGGCAGCGCAAATCGGCCGCCCAGCTTGATTTTCCTAGCGTTTCTTGAGGTGGATTCTACCACTGAAGGTTCGCAGCCACACCGACGAAGCCGCCTTGTTGATGGTGCCTGCGAAGGAACTCCCCTGCCGGACCAGGAAGGAAGTGTGGACTTTGGGTTGGAGGGGAACGTCGTTCTGCACTTCGCCCCGTACCGATTGCGCCTTGATGTCGGCCGAGGCATCTTGCGGGATGGTGGCATCAATGTTGCCCGAGTGGCTGTTGAAGCGATACTCGCCGGCATAGCCGAAATCGCCGTCATACTGGATTCTGCCGGTCGTCGAACTGACCCGCACCAGCGGCCCGGTCACCGCATTCAGCGTCACATCGCCGCTGACCGAATCGATCTCCACGTGCCCGTCGCGAATGTTGGTCAGCGTGACCGCGCCGGCCATGGTCTTCACATGCACATGGCTGCCCGAGATGTCGCGCACATCGATCGCCGCATTCGATCCCTCGGCCTCCACGTCGCCATGCAAACGCTCGGCGTGCAGCGGCCCCGTCGCCGACTCCAGGTTCACATTCGCATCGGCCGGAACCAGCACTTCATAGTCGACCCGCGCGTTGTCGGCGCTCGCTCCCGCCAGCAAGTGCGATTGCACGTCGACGCGGTTGCCGCTTTGGCTCTGGTCGACTTCTACTTTGTCGGAGTACGTTGTCGCGTTCACCAGGACGAAGTTCCCGCCCGAGGGTTTCACCGATACGCTGCCAAACTGGTTGATGATGGAGACCTTCGATCTCGGGCCAACCGTGAAGCGAAACTCTTTTTTGGTCTCCGCGATTGCCAGGGTGGCCAGAACCAGAACCACGGCCGTGAGTTCGGTGGCGTACTGACTGCGCTGCATAGTTCCTCGTATCCCGTCCGCGGAGACTGTGAACCTCTTGCTGCTCGTATCAGGGCGTCGCTTCAGCGATGCCGCTCAACGATTCTGATCAACCGCCCCTTCAGGGCCTGAACGCGGCCCCTATTATGGCAGAGAACGGTCCAGTGCCATCTCGTAAATCATCGACTTCTGTCCGTATGCGTCCATCAGCGCCTGTTGCGCTTCTTCGTCATTCGGGTTCGCGTTTACCGACTCTTGCGCATCCCGGATGTAGTCGTTCACGTCTTTCAGATTGCTTTCATAGGCGGCCCGCATCATTGGCGCGCGGGCCGAGACTTCCTGCAGCAACTGCTCGTCGCTCTGATCTCCGGCAAACTTCGCCGGCGCCGCCGCCTTCAGCGAGGCCTGCTGGCGCGCCGCGGGCTGGCCGGCATTGGGATGCTGATACAGCAGAACACCCGCTCCCACCAGCAAGCGCTGCCGCCACCGGCACCAGCCACGCCATTACGCCCCACTTCTGACGGAACGCTGGAAGAATGGAATGCCGGGTCCCCGAGTCCGGCTGACGAATCAGTTTCTCTTGTCTAAGAATGATTTCAATGGAATTCCAAACCCGGGGACTTGGTTCTTCCGAAGCCTGCAACAGCCGCGCTTCCTGAGCGATGCTTTCCAGGCTGGCCACCAGTCCCGAACAACTGGCGCACACCTTTAAATGCGATTGAAATTCAGCAGTGCCGCCTTCATCGATGGAATCGGGCAACTCCCGCTGAAACTCTGCACAGGTCATAACATCTCTCCCCAAAACAATCCGTACCGCCTGCGCTCCCGTTCCCTACGGCTATCCGGCCTTTTCGGCTCTGCTCGTCTTCAGGAACTCGCGCAACTTCATTCGTGCTTTATGCAATTGCGACTTGCTGTTTCCAATCGAACAACCCACCATCGTCGCGATCTCGTTGTGCTCGTATCCTTCCACATCGTGCAGCACAAAGATCGATCGATAGCCCGGAGGCAGCCGGCTCACCGCATTCTGCAACCTCAACCGGTCGACCGATCCGGAAAGTATGGGATCGTCGGCTCCGAAATCTTTCTTGGGCGTCTCTTCATCGCCCTCGGTGGCTTCCTCGAGCGAAACCACCGGCAATCCCTTCTTCCGCAGATGCATGAGCACGACGTTGACCGCCATGCGATGCAACCAGGTCGAAAACGCCGACTCGCCGCGGAAGGTTCCGATCTTTCGGAACAACTGCAGGAATGCTTCCTGCGTCAAATCTTCCGCTTCAGCGGTGTTCGCCGTCATCCGCAAGCACAGAGAATACACGCGCCGCTTATGCAGGTTGTAGAGAAACTCGAAGGCTTCCGCATCTCCCTGCTTGGCTCGCTCAATCGCCTGCGCTTCCGACAACCCGGCGCCCTGCGCTTGTCGTGGGTCGGTCAAGTCGCCTTTCCCGGCCGCATTTGGTCAGATGCGGCTAACTAGTTGTACGTTGTACTGGTTAGCGGACCATTTCGGGACAGTCCGCGCGCCCCTTCGTGCCATTTAGAATAACAAAACCCTTGCCCTGACTCGCTTTGCCGGCTTCCAATTTTGGAAGTGACAAACGTAACCCCAGAAGCCGGCTCACCCCGGGGAATCCCCGCTACAGTTCCACCCCGATAGGTCGCGGCCCACCACCGACTTCACACAGCCAGCTTCCGGCAACCCTTTAAACTTTGAACCAAGCCCACCCCACTTCTGAAAACCACTCCTACGTAGCCCTATTCCAAAAACAGAAGTCGTCCAGCGGAATTCTCGACGAAGCCTGAGCAATTCGCGATAAGCCCGCGCACCCAGAGTGGCCGAAGATTTTACATGTCCTCGAGCTGCCCCGAAAACGCGTCTCTCTGCCTCCTCTGCGGAGGTTCTCCGCGTTCTCTGCGTTTTAAGATCTCCTGTCGTCGTATTAGATTGTCGTCGCATCAGATAAGGTCCGTCGCGGAACCCCGCCATCTAGGCCCCAAAAGACCGAGAGCAAAGCCGTCGCCTGTGACCTGTCACCTGTCGCTCTTCGTCGTAATCGTCTCCAGCCCATGCCCGTGCGGCCCCAATTCTCGTCTGACGTAGCAGGAAGGCGAACAGCACACCCAGGAACCCGAGACAGGAGAAGATCCACATTCCCAAGTGATAGCCCGCCGGATTTTCCGCGCTAGCGTGTCCGTAGTCGTTCGCCCAGCCCACCAGCAGATTCAGCCCCGCCAGTCCGATGTTCTGGATCATCGTCATCAAGCCGTACGCCGTTCCCAGTTTCGACTGGTCCACAATGTAGGCCACCGACGGCCACATCACCGCCGGAATCAGAGAAAAGGCAACCCCCATCATCGCCATCGGAACATAGAGACTGACCTTGGTGTAGCCCATCATCAGGTACACCGGGATCAGCAGCGTCGAACCCAGCATCATCAACAGCGCTCGCTTGCCAACCCGATCGACCAGCAGACCGAACAGCGGCGTCCCGATCATGGTCGACGCGGTCAGAATGCTGACCAGAAATCCGCCCAGCTCGCGGCTCGTGCCGTGCGCTTCCATGAAGAACTTGATGGCGAACGTCTCAAACGGAAAGATGGCTGAGTAGAACACGATGCACAAGGCCACGATGTACCAGTACGACAATCCGAACTTGTAGACGTCGCTAAACACAACTTTGTCGGTGGACCCGGCCTGACCCACTTGGAAATTCTTGTCGGCGTATACCTCCATCGCCCAATAAATCACCGCGCCCGTGACACAGAACGTGGCAAACCCCACCGAGATCAAAAGTGGCGACCGCCAATTCCCGTAGGCCGAATGCGCCCAGGTCGGAGAATTCTGCGCCAGCCATGTTCCCAGCCGTGAAACCGTAAGATTAATCCCGAAGGCGAAGCTCAGTTCCTTGCCGCGAAACCATTTCGCGATCGCCGTCGTGACCGCCACGATCAGCGATTCCGCGCCGATCCCGAACACCAGCCGCCCCGCCGCCATGATCGGCAAGCTTGCCCGCCGATACCGTCAGAATCGATCCCAGCAAGCACAGAGTCCCGAATATGAGAATCCCCTTGCGCGTCCCGATCCGGTCCACGATGTAGCCGCCAATCAGCACCATGAATACATTCGGAATGCTGTAGATCGCCTGCAGCAGGCCAATGTTCGCGTTTGAAAATCCAAGTTGTTTCGACAGCAGATCCGCGATCGGGGAGATGCAGTCATACACGTAGTAATTCCCGAACATGGTCAGGCTGACGACCACCAGCACAATCCAGCGGTACATCCGCGAAGGTTCGGGACGAACGGCGTCTGTCATGAGCACTCTTTTCCGGCGGATTTTCGATCCGTTAGCAAAGGTCAGAATCGCATCAGGGTGCGGAAGCACACGAAGATATCACGATGACCTACGAGCTACGAGCCACGAGCCATGAGCAATGACCGATAGCCACAACCGACAATCCGCGTGCTGGGTGCGTGACGGGTGCCCCGTCCAAGCTCGGCTTGGGCGGGGATTTTCTACCCCCCGGACTCTACAACGTTGCATGAGGACGACCTTCTTCGCGTCCTTTGCGCCACCTTCGCGATCTTTGCGGTTAAAGTCTTTTGGTCCGTTCCGCGTTCAACCTTTGTTCGGACAAGGCTGTCCTTGGAGGAAACGAAAGGCCCGTGGTCCAAAAAAAGAAAAGGCTCAGCGTCCCCCGCCGAGCCTGAACCTGAAAGCCACTAGCTACGTGCTACCAGCCACAAGGTAGTATCTGTGAACCTGTGACCTGAGACCTGAGACCTGAGACCTGAGACCTAAGACCTAAGACCTAAGACCTAAGACCTAAGACCCGTGACCTGTGACCTACTTCTTCTTAAACTCCTGGCTGATCTGTCCCACCCGCTCGACGTCCTGATTCGTATACGTGTGCGCCGCGTGCGGAGCGGTTTTCGCCTCGGCCGCCGCCTTCACCACGCTGGCCTTCTCAGCGTGTCCCGCGTAATAAGTCCAGCTCTGCCGCGCCTCTTCGCCGTGTTCATGCTCCATGTGCATCATGTGCTCGTCATGCATACCCATCATGGGCTGGGGATTCGGCAGGCGCACGGCCGGCGACACCAGCGGGCTGCCTCCGCCCGAATACCACACCACCTGCGTGTGCACCGCGTCCGGGTTGCCATCGATAATCGACAGCGTCGAGTTGCGCGCTCCGGCATGCAATCCCCCGGTGGCATTCGAAGCCCCCACCGGCGATGGCGATACCGTCTCGAATCCCACGTTCGGGGTGGTGACGAGCGGCACATACGGCCCGCAATTGTACGGACAATATCCCGCAATCCCGCGCGCCCCCGCCTGTCCCAGGGCCAGCGCCGGAACCATCAGAACCACCAGAGCCATCGCCACTTTGCGCATAAATCCTCCAAGGGAAGAGCTATTCAACCCCGATATGAGCAGGTGGCGTGCCGCGGTCCGCAAATTCAAGGATTTCCGAGGATTCACCCTGATTTCCACGTTTTCTTCGGCTTTTCCGCGTCCGCCCTGTCCTCGACCTTCACCCGCTTCTGCAAGAACCTGCGTACAAAGTGCAGAAAACTAATGAGTCCAGGGCTGGTCTTGTAGCAGGGCGCGCCTTCAGGCGTTCCGTAAGGCCCGGCCAAAAGAAGGCGGCTTTAGCCGCCGGGCCGGTAGTCATCGCCCAATCAAGTCAACCTGCAAAAGACAAATCGTGCCCACTATACTTGATCCCTGTAGGCTGTCGGCACAACCCTCCACCCATGAAAAAAGAGCCGACCTGGATTCGCATCGTAAGACCGCCCATTCTCGCGATCGGCTTCGTCTTCAGCACAATCTACACAGGCTTGTTTCAGTGGTGGCTCGACCCGCTCGTATCGAAGAAGAGCGACGAGCGACTCGCCACGGAAGTCAAACAGAGTCTCTCATTCTTGTTCAGCGAGAAAGCGGCGAAAATCGTGCCCAGCGACGATTATCGGGTTCAACGGGCATTTGACCTGTCGGTAGTCACAGTCGCCGCCGAAGACTTCTGGATCCGCTTCATTCGCGTGCGCGGCCAGTTTGATGTGGAGGTCGCTTCAGCGCAACCGCCCCGTCGCTGGGAAGACTTGTCGGGAGCCCTTGAAAACGTGGAGATCCGCCAAGGCGCCACGCTGAACGGCGTAGTCGCAACCCGCCGCTCGCGTGCCTATTCCTGCTTCGCGGATGTAGAACGACTATTGCGCAATCGGTGGGATGCCTTGCGGCTCTATTGCGCCAGCAGTTAAGCGCCACCCCGCGCGCAGTTCGACCTCTGGCCAAAGTCAACCTGGCCAGGTCAACGAGTGGCGGTCCAACCAACCGCGGAGACACCCTAGAGCATTTCGCTCTTGGAGACCTCAATCTCGCCGCCCGGAGTTCGTTTTGCCTCGATGCGATAAACCACGTTGGTTTCCGGATCGAGAAGTAAGTAGCGCAGTACCTTCCGCGCCGGGTCGAGAGTCGGTGGCGTAAACGGCTTGCCTGCTTGCTTCAGGCGGCGCGAGACATCCGGCCTCGTGCTTTCATCCACCAGAACGATGCCTGCGCCCAGGTCGCGATGGAATCGCGTGACGATCTCAGCCCACCACTCCGCAGGCGCATCGGCGGCGCAGCTATCCAGAATCTTTGCCACTACCTTGCCATCTCCGTTGCCGATGACTTCTTTGCCGGCCAGCAACCCGTAGTTGGCCTGGTAGGAAAGCGGCCGCACGGTGTGGGCCACCGTGTAGAACGAGCATGCCCGCCGGCGCAACCGCTCCACTTCATCCACCCGCACTTCGTTGGCGTTCCAGCCGTATTCAGCTGTGGGCGGCCTCTGCGATCTTTTGTTGAACGTTGGTCTCCACCATGGTTCCTTCCCCGCCTCTTGCGGCCAGACTCCATCCCGTCAGTGCCAGTAAGAGCAGTCTCGAAATTGAGGACTTAGTGATTGTCAATGTTCCCCGTAGGTGTCGGAGCCGGATCCGTACTCTTGCTCTTCCAGTCTTCCGGCTTGGAAGTGTTGACGACATCCTTCCAATTACTCGCGTCCACTTTCATTCCGGTGACGTTTCCCAGGAAATCATAGAACTTCTTGGCTTCATCCGGATCCTTCATGGCTTCCCCGGCATATTTCCCGTAAAAGCTGTCGGGATTGAGCTGCCACCGCAGCCGCTGTTCCATCGCTTCCTGATTCGTGGGCGCGCGGCCGTTCTGCGACTGGAACCCTACAAACCAGGCACGATATTCGGCTTGAAAGTAACCGAACGTTTTGGCCACCTTGTCGTCGTTAACCAGATGGTTGACTTCGTGCGCGACCGTGTTCAGCGACAAGCGACTCGTATTGCTGTTTTCCACCATCTTGTCGTTGTCGGCGGCGACGATTCCTTTGTTCAGCCACAGCGTCTTGTCGGCACCTTCACCAAAGGTTGTGCCGTTCCCGGAGGGGTACGTCTTCCATACAAGCTTGTAATCTGCTTTGTCGCCCAGGAACTTATCCAGGGTATTGTCGATCAGTTTCCGATCACCCACCGGATTCGCCGAGAAGCGTGCAACCGTCTTGAGAGAGCGCTGCTTATCGTCAAGACTCTGGCTTGTGAACCAGTCCTTGTGCAGCATGCGATCGATGTTTCCGGCCGTGCGCGCATCCGGATAGTTCTTCGCCTGGCTGAGGACGGCGGTCTTCTCCGCACCGCTCAAGCTCTTGAACTTGGGATCATCGATGATCTTTTTCAGGTTCTCCGCGTATTTCGGATCGGCCTTGGCCCCCTTCAGCCCGTCGAGTGCGATCTGGCGGTCCCCCGCGGAAAGGTCCTTCGTCGAACCCAGCAGGTCGAGCGTTTTCGCTTTCTTCTCGTCGTCGAGCTTGGGGTCTGACGTCAGCGCCTTGAGAACCGTGTCTTTCTCCGTGGAACTCAGCGCCTTGAATTGCGGGTTGTCGTTCAGACTCTGCAGCTTCTCCGTAAGGTCTTTTTTCACCGCCGGGGAATAGCCTTCGGTGCCGTGTGGCAGCGTGATGGGCGGCTGCGCCACGGTTCCGCCGTCAGTTCCCGTCCCATCCTGTGGCGTGACAGCACTCGAGGAAGAGCTCGAGGAAGAACTCGAAGACGAGCCCAAAGACGAGAAGAGAATCCCGCGCATCGCCGCCGCGTCGAGATTGCCTTCCATTCGTTTCGAAGCGCCTGAATCGGTCCTGGCTTGCTTGTCCTTGTCTCCGTCACCGGTGGCGTGCCCGTCGTCCGTTTTTCCTTCCGGGAGACGGACCTCGCTGCCGGGACTCAGCTCATTGAGACCTGCAAGTTGCGGGTTGGCGTTCTTCAGGTCCTCGACGCTTACTCCCAGTCGCGACGCCACATCGGCCAGCGTGTTTTCCCCGCTCCGAACGAGCGTGCTGCCATCAGCACCCTGACCACTCAATCCCTCCGATGCCGGGCTTGTGCCGTCAATTCTCATACTGTTTCCTTCTGCTTCGTGAGCGTTCGCTGGTTTCGTCGCGCAAAACTAATGGGAAGGGTTCCACCACGGTGGCCACGAGATTCATCTGGCCAACCCGACGGCAACAGTCGCCCCATCTTCTGAGTGCAAATAAAAGAACAGTTGGTAGTTCGTTCTATGCTTGTTATCGGCAGTCGATCAGAGATGTTGCGAACCTGGGAGAATCTTCGACAACTCTTTTCTTACCAACGAAGAGATTTGAATAATGGCAGGTGACAGCTGACAGGGAACAGGTGACAGCTAACTTGAGAACAACAGACAGCGAAGGTTGAAATTCAGCATCGGTACTAGCCCGCAACTGGCTACCAGCCACCAGCCACCAGCCACGAGCTACCCGTGACCTGTTCCTAGCTCCCCACAAACCGCGCGTACAAACTCCGCGCTACGCCCGTGTCGGTCGTGCCCTTTATGATCGCCCGCCCATCGGGAAACAGTGTCATCTCGTAAGGTTCGCGCCAGAACTTCAGGACGAAGTCGTTGTGCCGCACGGTTCCGTGCGCTTTCAACCGCGCATCCATTTCCGCGAAATCCACCGGCCGATGTCGCTCGTGGATCTGCACCGAGTTCCTGCCGCACAGCGTGATATGCGGACGCCCCTCACCCCTGAGATGAACGAAGTCGTGCGCGTCGCATACCCGGCAACCGGCGTGAGGCGCTCCCGCCTGAATTTCCGCTCGTTCGTTTGTCCACACATCGTAGGAAAGCAGCGTCCGCCGCACCTGATCCCGCGCTCCCACCAGAATCTTCAGTGCCTCGGCCGCCTCGATCGACGCCACGAGGTTCACCGCCGGGTTCAGGATCCCCGCCGTCTCGCACGTCTCAAATGTCCCTTGGGGCGAATCGGGAAACACGCAGGCCAGGCACGCCGTCTCGCCCGGCAATACGTTCAGCGTGATCCCATAGCTTCCGACAGCCGCCGCGTAGATCCAAGGCACGCCGTGCTTCACCGCGTAATCGTTCACCAGATAGCGCGTCTCGAAATTGTCGGTGCCATCGAGAATCAACTCCGCGCCCGCGAGCAGGACGTCGGCATTCGCCGGAGTCAGATCGGCCACCTGCGGTTCCACCACGATCTGCGAATTGAACGCGGCGATGCGCTTGGCCGCCGCCACCGCTTTCGGCAACGACTCGCGCGCGTCGCTCTCATCGAAGAGCGTCTGCCGCTGCAGATTGCTGGGCTCGACGTAATCGCGGTCAACGATCCGGATGGTACCCACGCCGGCGCGCGCCAGCAGGGAAGCGACCGCCGACCCGGTTGCGCCACAGCCCACCACGACCACGCGCGCCGCAGCCAGGCGCTTCTGTCCCTCCGCACCCACCCCGCGAAACAGGATTTGCCGCGAATATCGTTCGTCCAGTTCCAAAGACATAACCAATCTCAAGCCGCGAAACCTTTATTATAAGTCCCGGCGCCGCGACCTTCGGCTCGAGCCGGGTTTACTCGATGGAGCGGCGGAGATCCAGACGAGACAACATTTGCTTTCCACCCGTTCATCGAACCAGTGAGCCAGCGATCAGGTCGAGGAGTGTGTTTGCGAGCAAGGGCAACCCTATGCACCATGCTGGTCGTGTGGACACTCCTGCCCGCCATGGCGCAACAGTCGGCCCACCCGCAACCGCCTCAGGTGCAGCAGACCGCGCCCCAAAACGCCAATCCCGCTTCCGCCAATCCCCCCGATCCGAATCAGCAGACCCCCAACCCCGCCTTCGGCGCCATTTCTTCTTACCTCGGACTGCCTGTCCACGACATTCGTTTCTCGGGCGTCGCCGAGCGCGAAAAAGATCACCTGCGCCAGCTCCTGCCCCAGAAAGTCGGCCAGCCCCTGAACCGCGAACTCCTTCGCGACGGCGTCAAGGTTCTCTTCGACACCGGCCTGTTTGCCGACATTCGGGTTGAAGCCGAAAAGACCGCCGACAATCAGGTTATCCTCACCTTCACCACCATCGGCAATTACTTCGTCGGATCGGTCACCGTCGACGGCGAACCCGGCCGGCCCAGCGAGAACCAGTTGGTCAGCGCCACCAAACTCCAGTTGGGCGAGGTCTACACTCCCGAGAAGCTGGAACGCGCCAAAAAGAACATCCTGCAACTCATGTCCGACAACGGTTTCTACCGATCGTCGGTCACCAACGACGAGCATCCCCACCCCGCAACCTCGCAGATGGATCTCGCCTTCCGCCTGACCCCCGGTCCCGCCGCCAGCGTTGGAGAGGTTTCCGTCAAGGGCAACACCGGCTACTCCAAGGGCCAGATCGAAGACATCGCCCGCATGCATCCCGGCGATCGCGTCAGCGCCGACCGCATCACGAATGCGTTGCAACGCATTCGCAAGAAATATCTGAAGCAGAACCGGCTGCTCGCGCAGGTCTCCATCGCGGAGCGCATTTACCGCCCCGAGACCAACAAGCTCGATTTCACTTTCATCATCGATCCGGGCCCGACCGTCGACATCGCCGTGGAAGGTTACAAAATCCGCAAATCCGTCCTTCGCAAGCGCGTTCCCGTCTACGAGGAAAACGCCCTCGACGACGATCTGCTGAACGAAGGCCGCCGCAACCTCCTGGACTATCTGCAAACTCGCGGCTACTTCGACGCCAAAGTTGGGATCAAGAAGCAATCCGAGCCTGAAAAGAACGAACTCCGCGCCATTTATGTGGTCGACCCCGGGCTCCGCCACAAACTGGTCAAGGTCATCATCGTTGGCAACAAGTATTTCGATCAGCAGGCACTGCGATCCCGCATGCAAGTGCAGCCCGCGAGCCGGTTGCTCTCCAGCGGACGCTTCAGCCAGGCTCTGCTCGCCAGCGACCTCAACGGCCTGAAAGACCTCTATCGTGCCAACGGCTTTCCCGAGATACAGATCAACAGCACGGTGCAGGACAATTACGAAGGCGCCGAGAAACGGCTGGCCATCACACTCGAAATTCATGAGGGCCCGCAAACCCTCGTGGGCGAAGTGCAGATCGTCGGCAACGCGAAAGTCCCCACCGAAGAGCTTTTGTCGCGCATCGATACCGCCCCCGATCAGCCTTATTCCGACTACCGCCTTGCCGGCGATCGCGACACAATCCTCAACTATTACTTTAACAATGGATTTCCCAACGCGACGCTCGAGGTTTCCACCGCCCTCCTGCCTCAAAAGCAGGGCCACATCGGCGTGACCTTCACGGTGCAGGAAGGCGAACAGTTCTTCGTCGATCAGGTCCTGGTGTCCGGCCTCGGCCACACCCGTCCTCACGTGGTTCAACGAAAGATTAAGGTTGTCCCCGGTAATCCCTTGAGCCAGGAAGATATGCTCAAGACGCAGGCCGCGCTCTACGACCTCGGAATCTTCAGCCAGGTCGACACCGCCGTGCAGAATCCGAACGGCGACGATCCCTCCAAGAACGTCCTGATCGACACCCGCGAAGCCAAGCGCTACACCTTCAATTACGGCGTCGGACTCGAAGTCCAGACCGGGCAGCCCTCCGCCAGTCAAACCGTCCCGCAAGGAAAGACCGGCGTTAGTCCGCGCGTCTCGCTGGAAATCACGCGCCTGAATTTCCGTGGCGTCGATCACACCGTGACTTTCAAAGGACATCTCGGCCGTCTGCAGCAGCGCGCCCTCATCAGCTACAACGCGCCCGGCTGGCTCAACAACGACAAGCTCACGCTGTTGTTTACTGGCTTCTACGACAACACGCTCGACGTCACCACCTTCACTTCCAAGCGCCTTGAGGGCTCGGCCCAGATCCACCAGTGCTTCGGCAGCGCCGACCAATGCACTTCCGGCCGTCCGCCTACCGAGGCGATCTACAGCATGACCTATCGGCGCGTGCAGGCCAGCAACCTGGTGATCACGTCAAACCTGATCCCGATCCTTTCCCAGCCCACCCGCGTCGGCATACCCGCGGTCACGATTATCCGCGATCGTCGCGATAATCCGCTGGAGTCCACCAAGGGGACCTACAACACGCTCGACGCCGGCGTGGCCGCCAGCTTCTTCGGTTCCGAAGCCGACTTCAGCCGTATCCTGGCGCAAAACTCCAGCTACTACTCGTTCGGGAAAAACCGTCCCCTCGAGAAGCGCTTCGTCTTCGCGCGCTCGACTCGCATCGGCATCCAGAACCCCTTCGGCAAGACCGTCATTCTCGAGCCCAACGAAACGCCTCCGGTCGATGCCAGCCTCATCCCGCTCCCCGAGCGTTTTCTCTCCGGCGGGGGCAACTCTCATCGCGGATTCGGGTTAAATCAGGCAGGGCCGCGCGATTTGAAGACCGGTTTCCCCCTGGGTGGCAGCGCCCTGTTCCTGAATCAACTGGAACTGCGCTTGCCCCCCGTCGATCTGCCTTTCGTCGGCAACAACATCAACTTCGCCATCTTTCACGATATGGGCAACGTCTTCGCCAAGCCGGCCGACATGGTCGACAATCTGTTTCGCTGGCGCCAGAAGGATCCCGACCTCTGCCTTCGCCAGGACACTTCCAACCAGTGCGACTTCAACTACATTTCCCATGCCGTCGGACTGGGGGTGCATTACAAGACACCCATTGGTCCCATTCGCTTTGATTTCGGGTACAATTTGAATCCGCCCGCTTTCCCAAGTTTTCAGGCTACGACGAATTCTGTGAACGGCGTGACTACCCAGTCGCAGTTCGTTCCGCAGCGGGCCAGTCATTTCAATTTCTTCTTTAGCATTGGACAGGCATTCTGATGCGTTACCTCTCCCATTTCCTATTGCTCGCTCTTCTTTTCATTTCATCCTCGTTCGTTCGCGCTGCTGATGTCGTCGATCGCATCGTGGCTACCGTCAATGGGCACGTGATCCTGCAAAGCGATTGGGACGACGCCGTCCGCTACGAAGCCTTTGTCGAAGGACGTCCCCTGAACCGGCTCACCGACCAGGACCGCGGCAAGGCGCTCGACCGCCTCATCGATCAGGAACTGCTCCGCGAACAGTCCCCGACCAGCGACACCGCACAGCCACCCGCCGACGAAGTACAGCAACGGGTGCAGGAAATCCAGAAGCAGCACGACGCCACCGATCCGGCTTCCTGGCAGTCGGCCCTTGCCAGCTACGGCCTCGACCAGAAACAGCTCGAGACCCACGTCGCCCACGATATTTCCATCCTGCGGCAGGTCGAAGCCCGCCTGCGTCCGGCCGTGCAGATCGCCCCGCAGACCATCGAGTCCTACTACCGCGACACCTTCCTGCCTCAGCTGCGCAAGGCCGGTGCCGCCGTCGTTCCGCTCGCCCAGGTCTCCGGCAAAATCCGCGAGATCCTCACCGAGCAGAAGATCAATGAGCTGTTCGCTTCCTGGCTCCGCAGCCTGCGCTCGGAGAGCAAGATCAGTACTGCTGCTCCTTCCTCCACTCCATCCTCGAATCCGCCTTCTCCCACCGGAGGCCAGGGCAATTGACCGAGGAGAGCCCGAAGCCCGCTCCTCGCCGTCTGTGGAAATACCTGCTGGTCTTTTTCGTTCTCGGCCTGCTCGCTCTCGCCGGCGGCGCCTGGTACATGACCACCGAGTCGTTCCAGTCCTACGTGCGCGCGCGTATCGTCGCCGCCGTGGAGAAGGCCACTGGCGGCCGCGTTGAACTCGGCGCTTATCACACCATTCCGTTTCGCCTCCAGGTCGAGATTCGCGACTTCACCATTCATGGTCTCGAACCCGCGGGTGAGGTTCCGCTGGCGCACGTCGATCGTATGGTCGCTCGCATCAAGGTCATCTCGCTGCTCGAAACCAACTTCGGTTTCGAGTCGCTCGTGTTCGAGCACCCTGTCGTACATTTGATCGTCAACCCCGACGGCAGCACGAACCTGCCCGAACCCAAGGTGCAGCTAACTTCCTCGACGCGCACCCCCGTGGAGCAGTTTTTCGCGCTCTCCATCAACCGGCTCGAAGTTCGCCGTGGCGAGTTCCTCTGGAACGACCACCGCACGCCCATGGATTTCAACGTCGCCGGCGTCTCCACCGACCTCACCTACTCGTTCTTTCACGGTCGCTACGAGAGCAACCTCCTGCTGGGGAGGGTCGAGAGCCGCTATCAGAATTTCGCTCCGTTCACCTGGATGGCCAGCGCTCACTTCAGCCTGGGCAAGAACGACGTCGAAGTCACCTCGCTGAAGTGGAACTCCGCTCACTCCCATGTCGAAGCCAGCGGGCACATTCGCGATTTTCACCAGCCCTCCGTCGAAGCCGCCTACACGGGTGCGATCGATCTTGCCGAGGCCGCTGCGATTACCCATCAACGCCAGTTGCGTGCCGGTTTCCTCGATCTGAACGGGAAGGGAACGTGGTCCGCCGAAAAGTTCGCTTCCGAGGGAAAGGCCGCTCTGAAGAATTTCGAGTGGCGCGACGATCAACTGGCCGTCCGCGAGGTCAGCCTTGCCAGCGACTATTCTCTTAATGAAAAGCAGATCAAACTGACCAAGGCGCAGGGCCGCGTGTTGGGAGGATCATTCTCAGGCGACGCCGAACTGACCAACTGGCTCGCTCCCGCTGCGCCGATCGCTCGCACTGCCAAAAACAAAAAGCCCGAAGAACAGCAGGGCATCGTTCGACTCCGCCTCAAAGACATCTCCGCCGGAGCCGTTGCGACCGCTCTGAGCTCACGCCAGTATCCCCTCGAGCGTCTGAAGCTCGCCGGCTCCGCCGACGGCACCATCGAGGCGCGCTGGACCGGCAACCCCAACCGCGCCGAAGCCAACTTTGCTCTCAATCTTGCGCCGCCATCGAAGCTTCAGCCGGGAGAGGTTCCCATCACTGCCACGGCGCGCGGAGTCTACCGTGGCTGGAACGATGAACTCGAGTTCGCCCAGCTCGACCTCGCGACTCGCGCCACGCAAATTCACGCCAGCGGGAAACTCGCCGCCACTTCTTCGCTGCAGCTTTCCGCCAGCACGTCGGACCTTGCCGAGCTCCAACCGCTGATCCTCGCCCTGCACGGTCCCAGCCGTCTGCCCGTCGCACTTCACGGCAGCGCCCGCTTCAACGGCGCAGCCAGCGGGAAAATCTCCTCCGCCAGCCTCAATGGCCATCTCCAGATTCAGGACTTCGATACCACCATCCCCGCTACCGATCGCGCCCCCGAGCAGCAGGTTCACTGGGATTCGCTGGCCGCTGACATCCAGATCTCGCCGCACGCGATTTCCGTTCGCCACGCCGCTGCCGTTCACGACGACGCCTCCGCCCACTTCGACGTCAGCCTCGCGTTATCCCAAGGCGAGTTCCGTCCGTCCGATTCCTTCACCGCCAGCCTCAACCTGCAAAATGCCGACGTCGCCGAGATCGAAGCTCTCGCCGGATACGACTATCCCGTTACCGGCCGCGCCAACCTCGTCATCCAGGCTTCCGGTACCCGCGCCCAGCCCCATGCCGAAGGACACATTCACCTTTCCGATGTCGTCGTCTACCAGCAGCCGCTGCGTCAGTTCGACTCCGACTTGCGCTTCAACGACAATCAACTCTCGCTCAATAATCTCCACCTGGACTACTACGACGCGGCGGCCAGCGGTGGCGGTACCTACGATTTCGACACTCGCACCTACCGCGTCAACCTGACCGGGAAGAATTTCGATCTCTCCCGTGTTCCTCACCTGCAAACTACGCGCATCCCCGTCGAAGGCCACGTCGACTTCACCGCCCAGGCCTCCGGAACGCTCGACGCTCCCCAGATCAACGCGAAAATTCTTGTCCACGACCTTACCCTCGACCGCGAGCGCACCGGCAACCTCGCCATCGAAGCGGTCTCTGAGGGAGACGCCATCCGCGTGAGCGCGCGTTCCGAGTTCGAGCACGCCCAGTTCAATGTCGACGGCACAGTCACTCCCCGCGGCGATTTGCCCGTCGATATGACCCTCCGCCTCGACCACCTCGATCTCGATCCCTTCTTCCGCGAATATCTCAACGGCCGCATCACCGGCCACTCCGGCATCACCGGCGAAGTTCAGCTCCGCGGCCCTCTCCGTCATCCTCGCGATCTCAACATCGTGGCCAATCTCGAAGGCCTCGACGCCACCATCGACAACGTTCGCCTGAAAAATCAGGGCCCGGTTCGTGCCGCCGTCTCCCAGGAAACCCTCCGCCTCGAGCAATTCCACATCGTAGGCGAGAATACCGACTTCTCCGCCCACGGCACCGCGTCCCTGGCCGCTGGTTACGATGTTGACCTCGTCGCCGAAGGCCACCTCGACCTGCAACTCGTCCAGACGCTGAACCCCGACTTCATTTCCGCCGGTCAGGTCGACGTCTCGCTCACCGCGACCGGCCCCGTCGCTGACCCGCTCCTGCAAGGCCGCGTCAACATCAGCCACGGGTCCGTTTCCTATGCCGACCTGCCCAGCGGCCTCAGCGATATGAACGGCTCGCTGATCTTCAACAAGAACCACCTGCAGATCGAGACTCTTACCGCCCGCAGCGGCGGAGGCACCATCACCCTGGCGGGAGGCGCCACCACCTATCAGGGCCAGATCAACTTCGATTTCAGCGCCACCGCACAGGACGTCCGCCTGCGCTATCCCGCCGGCGTGAGTTCCACCGCGAGCGCCGATCTCCGCTTCTTTGGTTCCCGCGAAGGATCCACCCTCAGCGGTGACGTCACCATTACCAAACTCGCCATCACGCCCGGGTTCGACTTCGCCGCTTACGCCGCCAGCAATTCGCAATCGGTTGTCGTGCCCCCGGCCACCTCGCCGCTCTACCGCGTCAAGCTCGACGTCCACGTCGTCACCGCGCCCGACCTCCAGATGCAAACTGCCATCGCGCGCCTCTCCGGCGATGCCGACCTCCGTCTTCGCGGCACCGCCGCCAAACCTGCACTCCTCGGACGCGTCGAAGTCCTCGAAGGCGAAATCAATTTCAACGGCGCCAAGTACCGCCTGGAACGCGGTGAAGTACTCTTCCAGAGTCCCGTCAGCATCAAGCCCGTGCTCGATCTGCAGGCCAGTACCCGCGTTCGCGACTACGACATCACCGTCAGCGTCAATGGCGACACCAGCAAGCCTCTCAGCGTCAAGTACCGCTCCGATCCGCCTTTGCCCGAAGCCGACATCGTCGCCCTGCTTGCCGTCGGACAGACCCGCGAGCAGTCCGCGCAACTGTCCCAGACCAGCACCTCTCCGTTCAGCGAAACCGCTTCAAACCTGATCCTCACCGAGGCGCTCAACTCGACCGTCAGCAACCGCGTCCAGAAATTGCTGGGCGTCAGCAAAATCAAAATCGATCCCCAGGGCCTCAGCACCGAAACCAACCCTACCCGCGGCCCCCAGGTCACGATCGAACAGCAGATCTCCAACAACTTCACCCTGACCTTCAGCCAGAACGTCTCCCAGGCTTCGCAGCAGATCATCCAGGGCGAGTACTACATGCGCCGCAACGTTTCCATCGTCGGCACCCGCGACCAGAACGGCGTAATCAGCTTCGACATCAAAATCCGCCAGCGCAAGAAGTAGTAACCGTAGGCAGGGAAGCGAGAGGTTCGTATCACGGCTCGGCTCAGACGAGCAGAAGTGTCACTAAATTGACTCAACGTCTGTTCATCAACCTGCAGGTTTTCGGTATCGGCCAAGATATCGGAGTGCCTGCGTCCCAATGATCTCCGCGTTAACTGTCTGGGCGGTCTACTATCGGCATCCTTGGTGTTATCGGGGATTTTTCGCCAACTGACTTGTTGAAGTGACGAAACTCGGGCTGAATATACTGGTGCGAGTTCAGGTTAGGAGCACCCGATGCCGAGTGAATCATTGCACGATTTGCTTGCAGTAGTGAACTCCGACAGATCATTTCTTGATTTCATTGCGGCACTCGTTAAAGATCGCCGGGATGCCATGATCGCTGAGAAGCAGAATCCGACGAGTCCCTACGGCGCAGATGCGGGTGGCTGGCAGAACACTTCTATCGAGGCATTTCTTGAAGCTGCGGCAGCGTGGGCAGAATCCACGAATTTCGGGCTTACGCAGGGATTCCACCCGGACAACCCTTGGAGGCGTTTTGCCGCTTTCCTATATGGCGGGAAAATCTACGAATGACCCCATCTCGGCAATGAGTGTAGTCGGGATGTTCCAACCGCTACGAACGTACATCCGAGCGCTCCAGATCACTTGTGGTAGAAGTACCTGAATGCAACACCGTATGTCACGGCCCCTGCGCTCATTTCGTGCGATCAGGAGGACCGCGCCCCTAGCTCTAGCCATGGTTCTCCTTGGATGTCCTGAGAGGAGTCACAAGAAGAATGTTTGCCCAATTGACGGACAACCCCCTGAATGGTCAGGGGCACAAAAGGAACGCTCCTGCGAATATTTCCACTACAGCATTGTCGAAAAGAAGACGCATTCTTGGTGGGCTGACTGCTCGACCCAATAAGTGGAGACGCGATTTCATAACAACTGACCGCGTAACCCTTGTCCTGCGTCCCCCAAAGTGTTTTGCTATCGCCTGCAGGAGGAGTCTGGGACGCCTGGAGGACTCGGGCAAGGACGCTCCCGAAAAAAAGGCGAGGCCGCAGCCCCGCCCTTTCAGGTCGTCCTTACGCCAGGCTGCCTACGGGCAGTAGGTTGCCGGTGTGGTGATCGAGGTCGGGTCTGGGAACGTGTACCAGCCATTCTCGGCGGAAGAGGGAACCTCGTCCGTGAACCATTGGAACAGCACCAACTGCTGCAGGTGGTACTGCACGCCATCGATGGGCACTACAACGGCGGGAAAGTCGTCGAAAGTTGGGCCATTCCCCTGCGGATCACCAACTTCGAGGAAATTGTTCCCGGAGCAAACGGAACGAGGGTCGGTGACCGGCGGGTACATCCAAACCGGAACGATGTTGGTGAGAAAAGGATCATTCATCCATTCCAGGTTCTCGTGGTTGAAGGTGCTGACATCCGCAAGAATTGAGGGAACCAACGCCGGGTCGAGCCAGCTGGTATAGATGTATGTCTGCAGGCTCACGCTATTGTCGGGGTTGTTAAAGGTAGCGGCGGCGTGGTACCCAAGCGCTTGGGCGATGGCGTTCCCCGTGACGAAGACCGGAACCTCATCGGCCTGGATACCCTCAGCCTGAATGATGGCCTGCGCCAGGGAATCGAGGAAGTCGATCAAAACGTTGCCAATGAGGTCGTTGCCGATCTGGACCAAAGGGGAATTCGGGTCGGCATTGTCGGTGAAAACTTCAACGTCAATCGTCCGCAAGATGCGCGGCGGCGCCATCCTGACGCCCCACTCCCTGTCTTCATCCATCTTGTTCCAAAACGCTGCCCGTTGCATCATCTCTCCGAACTGCCCGTCTCCGTTCACGAAGCTCGCGTCACGATACATTGGAGAGTGAACCATGTTGGTGACGGCGGCTGCGGGATCGAAGGTGACATTAATGTCTCCGTTCGGCCCAAAACCAAGAAAATTCATCCTTAAGGGGATGATGACGGAGCGGAACGTAGCTCTGCGTCCCGATTTCGGTGGATTGCCCAGCATGGTGTAGGGATAGGTCACCCCGTTCACCGTAAACGAGGAAGAAAAATGGGGGAAAGCTCGAATGTTGGGGGCGCTGCTCTCCGCCTGGCTCCTGCTAATTTTGCCGGCGCCGCGGGTTCGGTATCCGGCGCTCCGCAGGAATTGATGCAAAGTCGTACGATCCATTTTTACGATCGCTCCCCTACCTGGGGCTGAAGTTGCCGCGCTCTGCGCACTCAGCGCTTCAGGGGCGACTAGTCCAATTGCGGCGATGCAGATGGCTAGCGAACCCAGGACAGAAGCCGAAAGTAGCCGCATGGGGGACGTCAGAAACTGCTGAATCTCGCGTCGCATAGCTCTCTCCAGTGCTGCATTTTTGTCGCGCAACTCGGGCCGGATCCCAAAGGCCAGAAATTTGGCTGGTTCAGAAACGGGGCCGAAGATCTAGATTGTGATGGAGCCGATGGAACTGGGGCCGATGTACCAAACAAGAACCCCGGAAATCAAATGAAAGGGGCCGCCAATCGGGAAGATTGCCGCAAAAGCTATCAGCGTTGTACACGAGTGTCAAGGCGGAATGCGTAAAACCTTTTTTGGGAATGGCATTTCGGGCCGTTGGAGACGATAGTTGTTTTAAACAGGCCTTAGCACAAGCTTGCGCCGTTTGTTCGCGAAAATCGCAGCGAATTCGCAGCGTTGACACTCAAAAACCCCCGGTCGGGCAAGAGCTCACCGCCGAATCCAGCCGGTTAGAAGCATTTAGTGACACTAGTGCTCGGCTTCAGCCGAGCCGTCAATATCCAGTAAACGATCGCGGCTTGAGCCGCCGCCGTCCCTTAACTCTACGAGCAAACCCTGCCATCCGACACCCCCAGCCCGGCATCTAATGCCGGAGATTTTCCACAAGGAGGAAGTTGTCGTGTTCCCAAGAAAACCCTTCGCACTCTTGTCTTTTCTGGCGATCTCTTTTTTCGCCCTTTCGTCTCTCGCTTCCGCGCAAATTCCTAAAGGCAACATCTTCGTCGGATACTCCTACGGCAGCGCCGATCTCAACCACAGCGACCGCTCCAACCTCAACGGTTGGGAAGGTTCGCTTGAAGGCAAGATTTTTCCCTTCGTCGGCATCGTCGTTGATTTAAACGGTCTCTACGGCTCGAACAATTTCCCCAGCAGCTCGACCACCTTCCATGTCAACGCCCACGAGTACAACTATCTGTTCGGTCCCCGCGTTTCGTTTTCCGTTGGCAAAATCCGCCCCTTCGCCCACGCTCTGTTCGGCGCCGCTCACGTCAACGTCAGCACCACCGGATACTCCGCCAGTGACACTTCGTTTGGCACCGCTCTCGGCGGAGGCCTCGACTACAAACTCGTTCCTCTCATCTCCTGGCGCTTCCAGGGCGACTACCTGCAAACCCGCTTCTTCGGCAACACCCAGAACAACGCCCGCTTCTCCACCGGCATCGTCCTGAATTTCTGATTCGACTGGAATTCGCTGACACCAGGAGCGCGAAGAATTCATCTGCATGACGGGATTTTCTTCGTGCTCCTCAGTATCCTCGGTATCCTCAGTATCCTCGGTATCCTCGGTGTCCTCAGTATCCTCGGTGTCCTCAGTGCCCTCTGTGGTTCCATCCTGTTCGTTGCGAACCACCCAACCCCAGCAAGCCATCCCGCAGTAAACTTGCTTCCTTGAAACCTTGAAACCTTGAACCCTTGAACCCTTGAAACCTTGAATCTCTCCCCCCAACTCCGCCAGCGCGGCATTCGCGATGAGCGTGTCCTCGCCGCGATGGCTCGCGTGCCTCGCGAGGAGTTCGTCGCTGAGCCTTACCGCGCCCACGCCTACGACGACAACCCGCTGCCCATCGCTGAGGGCCAGACCATTTCCCAGCCCTACATGGTGGCCATCATGCTCGAACTGCTCGAGCTCTCGCCCGAACAAACTGTGCTCGAGATCGGCACCGGCTCCGGCTACCAGACCGCTCTTCTCGCCGAGTTGAGCCGGCACGTCTACTCCATCGAGCGCCATCCCGCGCTCGCCGCGCAGGCACAAACGGTTCTCGAGCGTCTCGGCTACACCAACGTCACCCTCGCCGTCGGTGATGGCACTGCCGGTTTGCCCGCATACGCTCCCTACGATGCCATCATCGTCTCTGCCGCAGCGCCCAGCCTGCCGCAGGCACTGTTCGCGCAACTGCGCGAAGGCGGCCGTATGGTCGTTCCCATCGGCCCGCCCGAAGCCCAACTTCTTCAGCTGGTCAGAAAAATCAATGGAAGACCGGAAGTCTCCGAAGAAATCCCCTGCCGCTTCGTTCCCTTGATCGGAGAACAGGGATACCCAGGTTAGCTTTTCTATGGATCACGCCCAGGAAAACGACAGCCGGAGCCTAACTCCGCGACCTCAGCAAGACAAGAAACACGTCCCTCAATTCACCGCGCTCCGAGGACCCCGCCTCGAAAGCCAGAACCGGGACCTCTGTCACCTGTGACCTGTCACCTGTGGCCTGTGACCTGAGACCTAAGACCTGAGACCCGCCCTGCTCCTGCTAAAATCTCCTCGTGCTCCTGTTCCGCAACCTGCGCGTCACGCTCGAGATGATCAAGTGGGAGCACTCGATTTTCGCGCTGCCCTTCGCGCTGTGCGGAGCCATGCTGGCCGCGGGGGGCCGGCCCACACTCCATCAGCTGACCTGGATCATCATCGCCATGGTCTCGGCCCGCTCGGCCGCCATGGCGTTCAATCGGGTCGCCGACGCTGCCATCGACGCCGCCAACCCTCGCACCCGGACCCGCGCGCTTCCGGCCGGAGACCTGACGCCGGCATTTGTCACGACCTTCGTCGTGGTCTCATGCGCCATCTTCGTTCTCGCAGCCTCCGAACTCAACCACCTCGCGTTCGTGCTCTCGCCTATCGCTCTTGCGGTCATTCTTCTTTATTCGTACACAAAGCGCTTCACCCGTTGGTCGCACCTGGTGCTCGGTTTCGCACTCGGCATCGCCCCAGCCGCCGCCTGGATCGCGGTCCGCGGCTCGCTCGACCCGCGCATCCTGCTGCTCACCGCCGCGGTCACCTTCTGGGTCGGAGGCTTCGACGTCCTCTACGCCTGCCAGGACTACGAATTCGACCGTCAATCCGATCTGCACTCGATCCCGCGCTACCTCGGAATCCGCGGCGCGCTCGCGGTCGCGCGAGCGTTTCACATCATCATGCTCATTCTCCTGATCGCGTTGATCGTGACTTTCGGTCTCGGCAAGCTCGCGATCGCTGGGGTGATCGCCGTCGCGCTTCTTCTCGCCTACGAGCACTCGCTCGTCTCAACGCACGACCTCTCAAAACTCAACGCCGCCTTCTTCACCATGAACGGCGTCATCTCCGTCGTCTTCTTCGTGTTCATCGCCGGCGATCTGCTGACCCGCCACTGACGCAGTCGGAATCCCGCCCGCTCAATCAAGACCTTGAAACCGCAAAAGCTCGATAAGCGAGACTCCCAATTTGCCGCCAAGGAGAAATGGGAAGATTTCTTTGCGCCCTTCGCGGCTTTCGTTGCGTTCTTTGCGGTTAAAAGCTTCTCCAAGCGCGAGTTCGCCCCCCGAAGCGCCGATCAGGTTCTCTCGGCGTCCTCTGCGGCTTTTCTCCGCGTCCTCTGCGATTAAAAGCTCTTTTACCGTCAGCCTGCAGCACCCATGTGGCTCGCTCACCCCGAATAAACCTAGGTAACTAGCGCGTTAACTCACCCCGTAGTATTTTCCCCCGGAAAGATCCCGAAAATGGCAGAACGCAAAACTCGCGTCTGGATTGCGGCCTTGGCGATGGGATGCATCACTTCCGTGGTCCTCACCGCCGTCATGCTCAAGACAGGCGTTGGTTTCTGGTTCCCGCCATGCTGGCCCGGCCTGTTGCTCGCACTTGTTTTCGCCGTGTTTCGAACTGGGGACGCCACTCTCTGGACCCTCGCCCTGATCACCGCCGGCAACGCTGTGTTCTACGCATGGTTGTTTCTCCAGGTTCTCCGCGCCGAGATCAGCGCCCGCGGCCACCTCAGCCGCTACTTCCTCCGCTAGCCCACGCATCCTTTTTGAACGGTCATCCTTTGAACTATCATCTTTTGAATTGTCATCCTGAGCGAAGTGAGGCGCCAGCCGAGCGCAGTCGAAAGCCTGCCCTGAGCGAAGCCGAAGGGGACCCCACGGGTACGAAGGACAGCACAACTGTCTCAGAGTTTTTCAGCACGAATTGTTCATGGGAATTAGCCCCGCTCGTTTGACATCTGCTCCATTTCTGAAACCCCTCACCAAAAAACCCTCACCACACCCCCTGCTTCCTGCCAAACCACCACACCAACCCAACCGTCGCCGTATTCTGCTGCCGGCTGCGGCCCAGGAAAGTGTCGGTCTGGAAATACGGCTGGTTGGAAAAATCGCGCCGCCATTCGTAGCGCATCACGAAGCCTTCCGCGATCTTGTAATCCAGGGTGGCTGTCGTCTCTTTCAACGACTGGCTCACGCCGCTGAACATGCCCTGGCGATCGGACAAATACTCCGCGCGTACTCCCACCGCCACCCGCGGCATCCACTGATAGAGCGCATACGTCGCTCCACCCCAAACCTCCGTTGGTGCTGAAGACCGTCCCGGCGCCGCGTGCCGCCACAAGCGCTCGATCACGTAATCGCCTTCCAGCACGAATGTAAGTTTCGGCGTGCTCTGCCAACTTACGTAGCTGTCCAGAATGTGCAAACGCCCGTCGGGCGCCGGCCGGATCGGCACAAAGCCCAGGCCCGGCTGCACCGGCACCGGACCCGGATTCGCGACCTGCGCCACATCCGGATGCTCCTGTCCCAGGTAATAGTTCACATTCCAGTTGATCGTCTTTCGCGGCGTGAACGCCAGTCCCACGAACTGATCCTTGAACGCATTCGTCGGTTCGGTCTGATCGGTTCCGTTGATCACCCAGTAATTCACGCCAAACTTGTCGTTGAACTGATAATTCGCGCGCACCCCCATGTGATAGAAGGGCAGAAAATTGAACCAGTAGGAGCGGGAGTAGTTCATCTGGTCTTTGGTGTAGTTGTTTTCGAAGCCCAGCGAACTCGCCCATTTGCCGAAGTCCACCGTCAACCCGCGCCCGATCGGCAGCACGTACGTCCCGTACGCCTGAAAGATGTTGCGATAGATTTCCGGTCGTGGTTCGTTCGCCGGATTGCCCTGCAAGGTTTCCGTGGCCTGACCGAACTGCAGATCCAGTCGCATCCCGAAGCGATGGCCCGCCGCCGGATCCGGCGCGTGCTCGAAAATTACGCTCGCCTGGTTCAGGCTGAAGGTGTTGCTGAGCACGTCATAGGCGCGCAGCAGGTTCACCCTTCCGTAAGGATGATTGAAGTTGTACGCGTAATATCCATCGAAGGCGAAGTTGATGGTGTTGCCTTTGAGAACATCGAGCAATCTACGATCGTCTTGGCTCAGAGCGTCGGCGGTGTTCGCGCTGCTGGCAGTCGACTGCAGGGAACTTTCCTGTAGAGCGTCCTCGATCGCGTGCGGACCACCCGCTGCTTTGGCCGCGATTCCGGTTGCGGCCTCATCGCGCGCGATGGACGAAGCTCCCTCGAACGTGCGATCGTGCGCGCCCTGCGCCTCGAGTTGCGTCTTCATCTCATGCAACTCGGCTTCGATACGAGCGTCGCGCGCTTCAAGATCGGTGACCAGCGCCCGCAACACGCGCACTTCTTCCGCCGACGCTGGCGGATCAGCGCCGCGCTCCTGCGCGAACAATGCGGAACTCCCGCACAGTCCGGCGAGCGAGACGATCACTGCAAGGCAGGAAAAACGCCAAGGCCAGTTGGAACGCGCAAGGAAATTTCGACAACAAAACATGATCGTGTTCTCCCAAGCCGGCTTCGTCCGGCTGCGAATCGTCGAGCAACCGCAAAAGTATCGATCCTAACCATCAAAGCAGCGTTTACTGGTTAGACTGCACCATGAATGCACCACTCTAACCACCAAAGTGCATAACGACGGTTAGAATCCGCAATTTCCAATCGTCCGCGCCGCACTTCATGCGAAAACTCTGTCGCGGTCTCACACAGTTTCCTGGCTAAATGCCAATTGCCAAATGCCAAGTGCCGCTCTCCAAATGCCTAGTGCCGCGACCTAAGTCCCGAGTATCGCGTGGGTTTCCTGTCAGCTGTCACCTGTGACCTGTCCCCTGCCTTTGCGTTATCATCGCAACAGCATGTCTCACCCGTTCCAGACTGACGACGCGCGTCTTCATCCCATCAAAGACAAGGTTCTTGCCGGCCAGCGCCTGAACGCCGGCGACGCCCTCACGCTTTACCGTACCGGCGACATTCTTGCCGTCGGATGGCTCGCCAACCACGTGCGCGAAGGCATGCACGGCGACAAGGCGTACTTCAACGTCAACCGGCATATCAACCCGACGAACGTGTGTGTAGCAGCTTGCCGTCTGTGCGCCTTCGGCCGCAAGAAGGACGCGCCCGGCGCCTACACCATGGCGCTCGACGAAGCTTTCGAAACCGCCGCCTCGGGTTACACCGAAGCGGTCACCGAATTTCACATTGTCGGCGGATTGCATCCCGATCTTCCATTCCAATATTTCCTGGATCTCTGTTCCGGACTGAAGCAGCGTTTCCCGCAGGTGCACCTGAAAGCGTTCACCATGGTCGAGGTCGCTTACCTCGCCAAGCGGGCCAAGCTTTCCATTCGCGAGACGCTCGAGCAACTGAAAGCATCCGGCGTCGACTCACTGCCCGGCGGCGGCGCGGAGATTTTCGCCGATCGCGTGCGCCACATTATCTGCGACCACAAAATCGACGGCGACCAGTGGCTCGACACGGCGCGAACGGCGCACCAGATCGGACTCAAGTCGAACGCGACCATGCTCTACGGACACGTCGAAAACGACGAGGATCGCGTCGATCATCTGCTCAAGCTGCGCGACCTGCAGGACGAAACCCACGGATTCCAGACCTTCATCCCGCTGGCATTTCATCCCGACAACACGCCCTTGCAGCATTTGCCGAAGACCACCGGCATGCTCGACCTCAAGCAGATCGCGGTCAGCCGCCTGGTGCTCGACAATTTCCCGCACATCAAAGCCTACTGGCAGATGATGACGGCGAAAATCGCGCAGATCGCCCTGCGCTTCGGCGCCGACGACATCGATGGCACCGTCATCGAGGAAAAGATTTACCACGACGCCGGCGCCACCACGCCGCAAGGCATGCGCCGCAAGGATCTGGTTCGGCTCATTACCGAAGCGGGCAGGGAACCGGTCGAGCGCGACACGATGTACCGTGAAGTCACGCGCACGGAAACGTCGGTGACGGTTGCGGTGTAGGGGCAGGTGTCAGGTCTCAGGTGTCAGGTCTCAGGAAAGGCTACGAGCCACGAGCTACTAGCTACCAGCCATTAGCGATCTATGACCCTTCTCGGCATTGTCGCTTTGATCGTTCTCGTCATCGCGGGGCTGATGGTTCTGCGCGTGAAAAGCGATCCGATGGAGAACGAATCCGTCCGGGATTATCTCGCGGACGCGAAGCATGCCGACACGAAGTCTAGTTCCAGCCCACAGCAGCCCGCAGATTCTGTGCGTCCTCATTCCACCGATTGATAACACGTGAGACCTAACACCTAATACCTGATACCTGAGACCTAACACCTAATACCTGACACCTGAGACCTGTCACCCTGAGACCTGCCTCTCCGCAAGTACCTGCGTCACAAGTCGTTCGCCCACGTAACCGTAAAAAATTCGCAAACCCCGGTTGCACCAATCGCAGTGGGGTGTAGAATCCGATTTGTAGAGAGAAATTTGATAGCTTCACCGGATCCACTTCCGGTTTCCGAGGCTCTCATGAACGTTCATATCGGATACAAAGTCCGCAAAACTCCCGACATAGAGAAAGAACTGCATCAACAACTCGAAAAACTGCGCAAGCGCCTGCAGGCGTTTCGTCCCGAGCTTGTGCATCTCAAGGGTTTAATCGAGGAAAGTTCGCCCCGGGAGGGAATTGTCGTCTCTTTAAACCTGCGCCTGCCCTCAGGGCAGATGGCTGCCCAGCGAAAAGCGCCCATACCCTCTTCGGCCGTGAAGGCCGCCTTTGACGATCTGTTGCAGCAGATCAATCGCCACAAAGAACTCTTGCGTTCCACCCACAAGTATCCGCGCTGGCGGCGCGGCGGCGAAACTCGCCCCGAGCGCCAGACCCCGTTCGAGAACACGCTGGCCTCGGTGCAGGCCCCGGTCGTCTCCTCCGACGACATTCGCAGCTACGTCAACGTCAACCTGGCGCGTCTGGAACGTTTCGTGGAACGCGAGCTGTACTTCCGCGAATCATCCGAACTAATTGCGGGCGACTGCATCTCTAAGGAAGAGGTTGTCGACGAAGCCATCATGCAGGCTCTGGGCGAGGGTGGGGAAAAGCCCGAGCGTCTGGCGCTCGAGCCCTGGCTGTACCGGCTGGCCCTGCGCGCCATCGACGAAATGATCGCCAGTGCCGACCAGAACAACCACAGCGTGCACCTTGAGGAATCGACCCGCAAGCGCAATGTCAAGGGGAGCGACGAGTCCCAGCTGCAGTTTCACCAGCCCGACGAGTCCTTCACCGAGGAAACCGTGATCGCCGATCGCCGGGTCTCGACGCCCGAGCAGATCGCCTCCTCCGACGAGATGCTGCGCCTGGTGGAAACCGCCCTGCGCGGAACCAACCGTTCCGCCCGCGAAGCCTTCATACTTCATGCCATCGAGGGCTTCACCGATGATGAAATTGCGGCCATCACTGACCGCAAGCTCGATGAGGTGCGCGCGTCCGTGACTTTGGCGCGTGAGCATCTCCGCAAGTCTGCGATGTTTGCTACTCCGTCCCGACAGACCCTGGTTGCCCGTTCCAACAGCGCTTAATTCATTTCTCGACAAGCAGGAGATTCGTGATGATGACCCGCGAGGACATCCGAGAGCTAGCCGCTTTTCAGGCGGATTCAGACGGCTGTGCGCTGAGCTTCTACTTTCAGCCGCGCACACCCCAGAACAAGTCGCACAAAGAGGAAACGATTCTTGCCAAGGACCTGGTGCGCCAGGCGTTGCGCGAAGCCGAAAAGCAAGGCAAGAACAGCTGCGCCCGCGCCGATCTCGACCGCATCCTGGAAATTGCCGGCAACCTGCGCGGCAATCAGGCCCGCGCCAAGGTGGTGTTCGCCTCGAGCGCCAAGCAGATCTGGCGCGAGTTTGACCTGCCTCCGCAACTGCAGGGCACGCAGCTTTTCGTGAACCGCCGCTTCCATCTGAAGCCGCTGGCCGCCCTGCTGGGCGCGCAGCCGAAAGTGGGTGTGGTGGTGGTTGATCGTCAGCGTGGGCGCTTCTTCGACTTGCGGCTCGACGAACTGAAGGAGCGGGGAGAAATCTTCCGCAGCCTGCCGCGCAGCCGCAGCGACGGCTACGGCGGATACAACGCCGGCCACGTGGAGCGCCGCGCGGCTAACGAATACATGCAGCACTACAAGCAGGTCGCCGACCGCCTGAAGGAAGAGCAGGAGCGCGGCCTGTGGGAAAAATTGGTGGTCGGATGCCACGACACGAACTGGTCCGAGTTCGAGGCGCATCTCCATCCCTATGTGAGACAGCGGCTGCTGGGACACTTTCCCGCTGACATCGCCGCGGTATCGATCGACGAAATCCGCGAGCATGCGACGCGCATGCTGCGCGACGAGCAAAATCGTCGCCGCGACACGGTGCTGCGCGAAGCGCTGAGCCAGGCCAAGGGTAATGCCCGCGGCGTAACCGGCTTGCGCCGCGTGCTGCGTTCCCTCGAACTGGGCGAAGTGCAGACGCTGCTGCTCGGCGAAAACTACAGTGCGCGCGCCGTCGAATGCGCGAGCTGTGGTCACATCGACGCCCACATGGTTCCGTTCTGTCCGGTCTGCGGGAAAGCTACGCGCGAGCTGGAAGATGTGTGCGACGCCATGATTCCGATGGCGATCCGCCGCGACATCGAGCTGTTCTATGTGAAAGGAAACGACGAATTCGACAAGGTGGGAAACATCGCGGCGCTATTGCGTTTCCGCGCCGATCAAGCCAAGCCGCCGGTAGCGGCCTCGGCGTAAGAGATTCATGAGTGGCCCAGCCTTCCGCGTAGTTTGCGGAGGCTGGGGAGGTAAGGCTCACTGCCCTCGTCCAGAAACAGAAGCTCACGATAAGTTCCCCAGCCTCCGCACAAAACGCGGAAGGCTGGGGCACCCTCACAAAACGCGGAAGGCTGGGGCACCCGAACCCAAGACGAGCTTGAGCGGGTCCGATTCCCGGACCATCGATGTCGCCGCGGGTGCCTGGCACGAGCACAGAATCGAAACAACGCGTACACTAGAAGTATCCATGAAAAACACTAAGTTCGTCGTGAAATTGAATCGCGGTGGTATCCGTGGTCTGCAATACGTGCAGCGGATCGACCGGGCGCCGATACAGACCACCTCCAACCGTAAGCTGGCGCTCATGATGGGAAAGCTCACCGCCGAGGACGTGGTCGCGTCCATGCGAACCTCGCAGTGCACTCCGGAATTAGTGGCGGTCGAAGTCCGCGGCTAGCCGATCTTTTCGGCGGGCGTGCCGGGGCTAGGCATCCTTCCTCATTTCGAGGGGCACCCGGGAGTGTGGGAACGGAACGAACCGTACAACGAGGTTCTGCGCGGGCATCCTCAAGCGCAACCACGACGGCTCCGGGGAATCGAGCTACAATCCCGTGTCATGGAGCTTATAAACTTCATTAAGCGCTTTGCGTACCGGATCGAGCCCAAGCCGGAAGGCGGATTCATTGCGCACTCAACCGACCCGACGGCGCCGTCGCTGGAAGCTCCGACGCGCGAGGAACTGCAGCAGAAAATCCAGGCAAACCTCGTGGCTGCGCTGCAGGAAAGGTTTCCAGGCATGAAGCTGCCGCTGCCGAATCAGGCACTCAAGAATCCGGGTGTCCAGTACGAGGTGCATGTCGAGCGCAAGCCGGGCGGCGGATTCTCGGTGCATTCCGAGGACGCGTCGGGGAAGGAGCCCGCCGATCATGAGAAGCTCGATCACATGGCGGAGGGGCTGCTCGACTTTGTGGATAAACACTTCCCCCAGATTTCAGAAGCCATTGCGGCGCAGGCCGGCTCGCGCGATATGAAAGTGTTGGTCGACAAGAAGACGGGCGGCAGCGTGAGCGCGAGCGCCACTTTCGACTGGAAGATGCTTGCCCCGACATCCCCGATGCCAAGCCAGGGTACGACGCTGGAAGGCGCCGTCGTCGAAGCGACTACGACCGAGACCTTGAGCCCGAATGTCGCTGTGCCCGATCTAAATCCA
This sequence comes from uncultured Acidobacteriota bacterium, assembly GCA_963729415.1. Classification (GTDB taxonomy): domain Bacteria; phylum Acidobacteriota; class Terriglobia; order Terriglobales; family Acidobacteriaceae; genus Gp1-AA133. Next base: position 520,996 of record CAVSOD010000002.1, read on the forward strand.
GCGTTTTCCAATGCTCCGATTACTCCGGAGGCGGGCGGGAATTGGAAGCTGTTTCGTTTCCTGCTGGTGCTGTTGATTCTCGGGGTGGTTGTGTATTTCGTGCTGCATCGCGGATAAGAAAGTTTCGTCAGTGTTCCTGCGTTTCAAAGAAAAATCCCCGCCCAAGCGGAGCTTGAGCGGGGCACCCGCAAAGCTTATATTCTCCCCGAGCCTCCACTCGTTAGGGTTGTCGGAGCGTGATTCGCTAAGACCACGATGTACCACCTGATAGCTTTCGTGATGGCCATTCTGTTGGCACTCGCCGTAGGCGGTCCGGCGCTTGCGAAGAAATTTGCTCATCGATTGTTTGTGGGAAATGAGATTTATGTGTTTCTGACCATCGACGGCAGACTGGTTTGTTACAAGAACCCAAATAGCCCGAACATCCACGAAGATGAGCCGTTGCTCATGGTGCCGTACCAAATCCTCGAATCGTCTGAGTTCGATACCTACTTCAATGTTTGCTGGTTCGACGCAGGCGTTTTATTTCGGTGCGAACATTCCTTTCACCGGACGCAGGAGAATGCCACATACTGCCAAAAAAACGAGATCGCGGGCAGTCAGATTGGCAAAGTTCTGGAGCGGCGGTAAGGGTAGCTGAGCGTGAGCACTAGGCACCGTTACGGCGCCTTTTCTCCAAGAGTAATCACGAAATATTGCACCGGGGTTGTGCCCACGTTGCGGAGGCCGTGCTCTTCGTTCGATGCGACGAACACTGCCGAACCTGGCCCGAGGCGCGCGCTTTTGCCGTTGAGATGAAACTCCATCGTGCCTGAGACGATCAGGAACAACTCTTCCCCCGCGTGGCGGTGCGGTGGATGGGGCTCGGCGTTGGGATCGAGCACGGTCTCGTGCACCTCGAGGTAGTCGCCGGTGTGGGTGTTGCCCTCGAGAATGCCGCGATAGGTCGCCTGCCCTTCTTTTTTTCCAGAGAGAGTTTCGAACGGCTGCATGCTGGAAGGCAATGAGTCAGGGGAACTGCTCCACGCTGTGACGGCGCCGAGCAGCGGCATCAGCAGGCAGGCTTGTCTTCGGGTGATGTGCAAGCAAACCTCCGCAGTGAGTGAGTAGCCGGGACCGCATCAGCCGATGCCCTCGGCCACGAATAGTTCGGAAATCTGGCGGTTGTAACTGTACACGTAGTAGCGGCCATCGGCGGTGAAGTGCGGCGGGCTGAGGTAGCTGATGGGCTTTTCAGGCAGCATCTTTTTTCGAAGGCCCGGGTTGGGAAGGCTGTGGTTTGGATGGCTCGGCTTCTGAACGCTCGTGCTTTCGGGAGGTGGCGGTGCTGCTGTCGGGTGGCGTCTTCACGTCGTCGGGCTTCTGTTCTGGGTGGGCCAGGCTTTCGGGTGCTTGGTTAAGGCTGTGCGCTTTTGTTTCGGTTTGCTCTTGAGACGCAGATTCCGGGCTGGGTTCTTTCGAGTGCTCGCTGTCGGAATGGGCGGGCTTTTGGTCGGAGGATTCTTTCTGAGCGCCGATGGGCTTCCCGGCTGCTTCCGCGGCTGGCGGCGCAGAGTGGCTTTTGGTTGCGGGCTTTTCTGCTGGTTCGGCGTCCTTCATGGCGGCCGAGAGGAGGCTCATCAGCCGGAGGCGGGCGGCGCGCCAGCGCACATTGCTGGCATTCCCGGCTTGTTTGAAATAGGGCGCGAGCTGTTCGTCAGTCGCGCCGTTTTGCTGTTTCAGGAATTGCAGGACGGCGGCGCTCTGGGTTTCCAGGGATTCGAGGGAAGAGAACAGTTGGTCGAGGAATGCTTCAGCCGCCTTGATGTCCATGGAAGTAGCCTCCGCGTTCGACGGTTGGATGCGAGAGCAGGGTGGGTGGGGCAAGAATCTCTGCGGGCGGCCGCTAAAGCGGCGATGAGATGTGCGGCGTACGGCGTCGCTAAAGCGACGCCCTGATACGAATCATCGACTGACGACATCGTGAACCATTGGCAACGCCCTGATACGAATCCTGCATCCGCGAACGTCTGAGGGGAATGGTGAAGGTGATGCAAAATCCCCGCCCAAGCGGAGCTTGAGCGGGGCACCCGGCCTCGGCGTAAGAGAGATTCATGGGTGGCCCAGCCTTCCGCGTAGTTTGCGGAGGCTGGGGAGGTAAGGCTCACCGCCCTGGTCCAGAGACAAAAGTGCACGATAAGTTCCCCAGCCTCCGCACAAAACGCGGAAGGCTGGGGCACCCGGCTAACAGCTGACGGCTCACGGGTGACAGCTGACAGCTGACGGCCGCAGCTCACAGGTGACATCCAACCCCGAACAGCCAGCAGCTACTGGCCAAAAGCCAAGGGCATTAAGAGCTAAGAGCTAAGAGCTAAGAGCTAAGAGCTAAGAGCTAAGAGCTAAGAGCTAAGAGCTAAGAGCTAAGAGCTGAATGCTAAAAGCTGAATGCTAAATGCTAAATCCTAAATCCCAATTTACGCGGCTCTCTGTGCATCGCAGAGGCGCTGGTAGTATTCGCGGCCGCGCTGGTAGCCGCGGGTGAAGGGTCCTTCGAGATCCACGCCGGGATATTGCTTCTGCAGGTCTTCCAAGCGGCTGTCCATCTCGGCCGAGACCTGATCGAATTCCATGCAGCGGGTGCGGGCGTGGAGCGCGGCTTCAAAACCCATGCGATAGAACTTTTCGTCGTGGGGAGAGTTATTGCCGGAGCGGTCGTAGTGCTCGCGTTCGGCGCTGCGCAATCCGATCCACCACTGGTGGCGGGCGGCGTCGATTTCTTCCGCGCCTTCGGACTTCAGCAGCTCGCGCAAGGGGGCAGCGACGGCGTCGTTCTGGGCGAGCGCGATCACGACACTGCGTCCTTTGCGTAAGGCGTCTTCGTACACGAAAATTTCGTCCTCGGGCAAGCCTTCGGTGGTGAAATTTTCGAGCGATCCGGCGACGGAGGCTCCCAGGGTCGCACCGGCGGCTCCGAGGATGGCGGCTCCCAGGAGTCCGATCGCGGTAACCGGGCCGACGCCCGGGACAATCGCAGCGGCGAGAAGACTGCCGCCAGTGAGTCCGCCGGCGGCCCCGACCACGGCGCCAATGGCCTTGCCGATCCCAGGCTGCTCGGCCGTATCGATCGGCTCAGAATGCTGGTGTGCGTCCCCGGGAGTGAGCAGCGTGATTTTGTTTTCGGGAACTCCGGCGGCTCGCAGGGCTTCGACAGCCCGTTGGGCGTTGACTTGCGACGCAAAGACTCCGGTGACGGCTTTCACGATAGCACCTGCTTTCTTGAGGAAACATTCTTAGATTGCGGCTACGACCTGCGCCATACATGGATTACCCGAGTGCGGCGAACGAAGCTCGATTCTACTCGCATCGAGCTGCGTTAGATCGAGCTACGTTAGAATGACCGCCAACCAGAAGGAGCTCCATCCATGATGCAGGTCAGGGTGCGTCTCGCCATCGTATGCTCGATCTCGATGCTGTGGATTGCGCAGAAGGCCGGAGCGCAGGCCAAGGAAACCAAGGAAGCGAAAATCGCCCGCGCCCTTTCGGCTGCCCCGGAAAACGTCTCCAAAGATGCGAAAGTGATTGACCGCGACGACAATGGCGCGGAAACGGTATTGCGCGAAGGCAGCAACGGATTCACCTGTTTTCCGGGACATCCGGATGTGGTGGGCGATCCAACGTACTGCGCCAACGCGGCGGCATTGCGTTGGGAGAGTGATCTTAATGCGCTGAAGCCGAAGCCCACCAATACCGAGCCGGGCGTCGAGTACATGCTGCAAGGCGGGAGCGATTGGAGCGCGACAAATCCAAACGCCACCTCGGGCACCCCCATCAAGGAACCGCCGCATTGGATGATCATGTGGCCTTTCGACCCGAAAACCTCTGGCCTCCCGACCGAGCCGAAGCAGACCGGCGCCTGGATCATGTGGGCGGGGACGCCGTGGGCGCATCTGATGATCAACCAGAAGCCCTGAAAAAACGGGCGCCCCGAAGGACGCCCGCGTATTCCATTGACTTACAAATCAAACACTCAATTGGAAGCTATTTCATAATGGGTCAACGTGTAGGCTTCGGTCCTCAGGGGCTAAAGCCCCAACTTTTATGCGGCTCTGGACGGCGTGGCTGAAAGGCGTGCCTGACAAAGTGCGTGAGGGCAAGATGCCCTCACGACAGCCGGCGGGACGCCGGCGCTACAATCGTTTTTCCGCAATGTGTTTCAAAACCGGTTTACGAGATAGCTTGATAGCCTCTAGTCGTCACCACTGCGACAAGGATTGTTCGGCAGCACGCGGCGGAAATCGTTGTAGCGGAACGTGGGGACTCCGCCGACGGCTGGGTATGCCTGGGCGAGCAGTGGTCCGTATTCGGTCGTCGAGGTTCCTCCGAAAGAATTGGTGGTTCCCGGGAGGAACGCGCCACCGAGCGACCAGACGCAGCCTTCTTCGCCGTGAGAGGTGGTGTAGATCGGGTAGAACGTGGTCCCGGCGGGGGGATTTACGCATCCTGAACCCGGACTGGGATCCATGGGATTGGAGATGTGGCGCTGGCAGGGAGGAGTGGTCGCGAACTCGGTGCGCGGCAGATCGGTTTCGAAAGCGAACCGGCTGTAATTGCGGAGTTCGCCTTCACGGGTGAAAAACAGCGGGCTGGTGAACTGCACGGGCTGCGCGTGCACCGAGCGGTCGCGCCTGGGATTGCGAATTGTGCCCGGCCAGACCGGGCCGAAGTTGATCCCGTCGTAGTCGTCATCCTCGCCAAGACATCCACCGACAGCGATGAGCCCTTGCGTGACGGCGAAATCGGAGGTGAAGCAACCTCGATCGTCGGCGTCAGAACCGCCGGGATCGTTGATGCTCGGCTGCGTGCAATGACCGCCCTGAGCGTCGACGGCGTTGCAATACTCGAAGTGGCCGACCTCGTCGGAGAATCCGATGCCGAAGGCGTGCGCGGCCCAGGGCACGCGGGTGTGCTCGCTGGAGGTGGCGTATTGCGGATGGAAATCGTAAAGGATGTTGTGGGTCGCGGCGTCACAGGTGGTCCCGTTCGGGTCCCACAGGATCTCAGAGAATCCATTGGCGGCGCTGGCCACCATGAAGCCACTTTCATGAGTAGTCAGATCCTTCACCGTGATCTTCAGTCCATGTGGGGTATCTTGCAGGATCACTACCAGCTCATCCCCGGAATTCATGAACAAGGTCTGGGCGTTGGTCTGCGGAAAAACGGGAATCAGCGGGCTTGGGGAGCCGGGCGGGAAGGGAATGCCGTCCTTCTGGATGTACGCAAAATTGACGTACTCTACGGCGCCTCCACAGGCAGCGTTATTGCCCTGTCCGGTGTTCATGTTCTCGGACAGGCTGTCGATGTTGAGCGCGCCACACCAGCGGGTGGTGTCGCAACTGTCGAACCATCCGGGCGGATAGAACTGCATCTCCATGAAGGCCGATCCCGGATGCTTGCCGATGTAGTCGGACTTGGTGGGATCGGAGCCGTCATAGATGTTGCTATCGCTGGCGTCGGCGCAAAGGATGTTGGGACCCACGGAAGAGCCCCCTGGGTTGGGAGCGGACTGGTCATCGCACATGGCCATGCCCACCCAGAATGTCGGGTGAAGCATGAAGTTGAAGGTGCCGCCAGTGCCATTCTGATTGGGCGGCGTGGGCGGATCTTTGGGCAGGCGCAAGCGATACACGCCGCTCGAACCGGAGCCGCGAACGTTCGAGTAGAACAGAAGCGCGGGCTCGTCGTGACCGGTGTAGGCGCCCTCGTAGCCGATTGGGTCAAACACTTCGGAGCAGAGGATTCCCGTGTTATCGTCGCAGGCAAGAGCTCTTCTGGGAAACGTGGTGGTGCTTTGGGCGGACGCCAGGCAGCCCAACCACAAGAGAACGAACCAGGGCAAAATTGGTGCCAATCTTCGCATTGTTCAAACCTCCTGTCAGAAATTGAAATTTCGATGGGCCTGAATTGTTCTGCAGGGAATGTATGTCTCCTCCGAAGGGCGCGGGCCGTGTTTTCAGGATGGGGTATGGTGCGCGGAACGGTGCGCGCGCAGAGGGACGCATTGAGCGGGAAGACTTCATTTGGGAAAACGAACGGGGAAACTACCAACGAAGTGTCAGGTTTCAGTGCCGCGCTCTGGACTTCCGCCGGGGGCCCGTCGGAGACTCCTGCTATCGGAGCACGGCAACAAAGCGTGTCAGGGGCCGTGGGACCAACCAAACCTAGACGGCACTTGTACTGCTGAAAGTCCGCAACTGTCAAGACATTTGGGGCAGGAGCGGAGGAAGAGAATTCGCTAAGTGCTGATTTCCAGTCGAGAAATCCACAGAGCAACGCCCGACCCGACATATTTTTACATTCCGTTAACGCTTCTTTGACCTTTCCTTCACGTGGCTGAAACACGGCCTGCTTACGGTTCTGGTACCGGGCAGTCGGTTCCTGATTTCAGGCCCGGGCTTGGAGGAGAATGATGTTCAGCCGATCGCACAGTTTCGCGGCGCCGAAAAAGACGGTGGCGCTTTTGACCGCACTGCTCACCGCCCTGGGGCCGGGGATGGCGCCAGCCTACGCCGCCCCCAATCCAGGCCACACTGCGACGCCCATTCGCCACCTGGTGGTGGTATTTCAAGAGAACGTTTCGTTCGACCATTATTTTGGAACGTATCCCAGCGCGACCAACCCGAAGGGCGAGCCTCGTTTCTTTGCGCGCCCCGGAACGCCGAATGTGAACGGATACAATCCCGGCCTTTTGAACCACAATCCCAATCTCAATCCGGCGAACGGCGCGGGCGCGACCAATCCGTTCCGTCTGGATCGCACGCAGGCGGTCACGGCCGATCAGGACCACGACTACACGGCCGAGCAAAAAGCGTTCGATGCCGGACTGATGGATCTGTTCCCGGTTTCGGTGGGCTCGCCTGCGACCAACACGGCGACGAACCTGGGATATTTCGATGGCAACACGGTGACCGCGCTGTGGAACTACGCCCAGCACTTCGCCATGAGCGACAACTCCTATAGCAGCACGTTTGGTCCGTCGAGTCCGGGCGCCATCAACCTGATCTCGGGCCAGACGAACGGCGTGATCAAGACGCTGAATGGCTTGGGCGATGAAGTGGATGGCGGCAACGGGTCGCTTACCCTGATCAGCGACGCCGATCCGTTGGGCGACGTTTGCTCCAACCCAACGCGCAATCAGGCGCAGATGGGTGGCACGAACATTGGAGACCTGCTGCATGCAGCGGGCGTGACGTGGGGATCGTTCATGGGCGGCTTCGACCTGACAGCGACGAACTCCAATGGTACGACGGCCTGCAAGCGCAGCTCGACTGGACTCTCAGGAACAACCGCGGATTACATTCCGCACCATGCCTGGTTCCAGTACTACGCGTCGACGGCGAATTCCGCCCACACGCGGCCGGCGTCGGTGAATGAAATCGGCAATGATGGACCGGCCAATCACCAGTACGATCTGAACGACTTCTTCGCAGCCGTGTCGAATGGAAATTTCCCCGCGGTAAGTTTCCTGAAAGCGCAGGCGTTTCAGGATGGACATGCGGGGTATTCGAATCCGCTCGATGAACAAACGTTCCTGGTGAACCTCATCAATTTCCTGCAGAAGCAGCCAAGCTGGAACAGCACGGCGGTGATCGTTCTTTACGACGACTCCGACGGCTGGTACGACCACCAGATGGGACCGATCGTCAATCAGTCGACGGGTCCGGCGGATGCGTTGACGGGGCCGGGTGCCTGCGGGACGGCGGCGATCGCGCTGCCGGGAATTGATCCTGGAAACACGCATGCGTTGGGACGCTGCGGTTATGGTCCGCGGCAGCCCCTGCTGGTCATTTCGGCGTGGGCGAAGCAGAACTTCGTGGACCACACCGTGACCGACCAGTCGTCGGTGCTACGCTTCATCGAAGATAACTGGCTGGGGCAGCAACGGATTGGACAGGGATCGTTTGATTCGCTCGCTGGTCCGCTGAACGGACTCTTCGATTTCAGCTCGCAGCACGGTAACGGGCGATTGTTCCTGGACCCAAGCACGGGCGAACCGCTGGGAGACTGAGAAAACTTTTTCTACTAGTGGGTGCCCCGCTCAAGCTCTGCTTGGGCGGGGTTTTTGGTTTTCGATTGCGGGACTGATGTCCGGTACACCGTTTTCGGTTAGATTCTGACCGGCTGCATAGTCGAGGCAAACACCCCCGCCCAAGCGGAGCTTGAGCGGGGCACCCATCGCGCCCCTAGACATCCTGAATGGCGGGATTCCTACTTAAGCTTGCAGGTGGAAGCGCACGCGAACAGGCTAAGTCTTTCGTACCGCTTTCAGGGCGGGGTTTGCGTGCTATTGTTCGACGCAAATCCCGAACCACGGGGCGCGAGGCGTGCGGACATGTTGTTTCTCTTTGGCGTAAGAACGAAAATGAAGCCCATCAACCAGATTCAGTACTCGTGCCAGAAATGCGCCCGGATCACGATGTTCACGGCGATGGAATCGAAGCGCTGGTTCACAATGTTCTTTGTTCCAGTAATTCCGCTGGGCAGCAAGCACCTGATCCGCTGCAATCTTTGCGGTTTGACGTTGAAGTGCTCGCCCGAATTGACGGCGCAGATCACCGCAAAGGCGATGGCCGCCGGCGCGTAGCCCCCACAACTTACTTAGTCAACTTCGCGTTCAAGCTCACTTCGGCGCCGGGCAGGACTTTGAGTTCACGCACCCAATCGGTGTAACCCGACATCTTGACGGCGATCTTGTAAGTGCCCGACGGCAAGCGGAGAACCGCGGGGGTTGAGCTGACGAAGCTGCCGTCGAGGAAGACGTCGGCGCCATCGGGGTCGGAAGAAATTTTCACCGGCGCCAGAGCTTGTGCGTTGTGCTCGACCGAAGTCACCTTGCCTTGCTCGAGCGTGATGGTGAGTCCTGGATAGGTGAGCCAGCGTTGATTGGCAAATCCTGTGTCCTCGAGCGGCGCACCGAGAGCGCTTACCACTTCATCGCGAGTCATGCCCGGCTTCAGGTCCACCGGTTTCGAAATTGGGGTGGCCACACGTGCTGCGGGAGCAGGAGCAGCCGAAGTAGGGGCAGGCGCGGGAGCGGCGGCCGGCGGAGGCGCGGCGGCCACCGGCGCTGAGACGGCTCCTTCGGGAAGCAGCCACTGATCAATCACCGAGTAGACTTTGCCGATGTCGCCCTGGGCCAGAGTGTCTTTGGTGAAAAAGAAATTCGCGGTGCACCAGACTTGCGCGGTTTTCGTGCCGCCCGGAATCATGCGCGCGCTGAGCAGGCCCAGGGTAACGACATCAGAGCCGACGTAGGCGGCGGTCACGTAGAATTTTTCTCCCCGCGCCAAGACAACATCCTTGTCGCCGCTCAGAAGCTCGGCCTTGCCGTCCTTTATGGAGTTAGAGGCGATGCCAGGGCGGTTGTACGCGCCATAGAGGCCGTCTTGCATGAGAACGACAATGCCACCGGCCCGGCGAATGCTATTTTCGCCACGCATTCCCATCAAGCCGCCACCGACGACCGTGAGGCGATAGCGGGATTGCAAGCTGCCTTCGAGTTCGCTGCGCCGACCCTGGTCCTGGGCGAGGGCGGACGGTCAGAGCCGCAACCAGCCACAATGCAATCAAAGCAGTTCTTTTGAGAGACATCGGGGACAGCCTATCAGAAATGACTTCTTGGAGAATATTGGGCGCGGGAGCAGGCTGTCCGCGCTCGGGGAGTTGATCCCAACGTCGAACTGTATTTGTCCGAAGAAGTCTGCGGCATGTTCGCAGTTCGGGCTCTAAGGTCTTGACGCCTGCTGTGTCCGGCGTAGAATCCACCTGCCCTGCCAGTCGTCGGCTTCCCCTGACAAGGGCGTCCGCAGTTGGGCCGCGTTTCAATCCAAGAATCTCAAATTCAGGTCTAAATTCAGCGAGGAGAGAATCGCAATGAGCAAACTGGTGTTGGTGTGTTCGATAGCGCTGCTTGCCGTCAGCGCAGCGTGGGGACAAGGCAAGATCAATTCGGAATGGAACTGCGACGCCAAGGCTGGCGACGAGCATGCCATTCCTGTGGGCGACCAGCCCGGGCATGCGTACTGGATCGGGCAAGGTCGCTGCACGGCGGGGAAGGGGATGGTCGAAGGGGTGCAGGAGCAGGAGGGGACGTGGACGCAGTTCAACGACATGGTCGGCGCCTCGAATCCCAATCATGGTGTGTTTCTGGTCACGATGCAGAATGGCGACAAGGTGTATTACAACTACCATGGGACAGCGATGATGAAGGACGGGAAATTTCAGACCGGAACGAATCAATGGACGATTGTGGGCGGCACGGGGAAATTTGCCGGGGCGAAGGGCGAGGGCTCGTGCAAAGGCAAAGAGAACGCCGACAGTTCAGCCACATGGGATTGCATGGGGACGTATTCGGTCGGCAAGTAAGAATGCGCATCAGGGGATTGATCCCGGAGAAGGGCCCCGCTGCGTGGTCTGATTTTACACTCATCCCATAAATGGGTGCGCGTGGAAGATGACTGACCTCAGGGGCGACAAAGCCGCATCGATCTGATCGCTCGTGACGGCGCGCCTCAAGGGGCGCCTTGACACGAACCTGCACGGCGAGGGCGAGACGCCCTCGGGACAGCCGGCGGGACGCCGGCGCTACAGTCGTTTTTCCCAGCCTGTGAAAGGCGTGCCCTTTCCCAAAAGCATTTATGAGACGAGTGACGAGTTCCAGAGAGAGACGCGGTCCGCGAGCCCCACGTAGTTTTCAACAACTTGCCGACAGTATCAATAAGTTATAGATAAAATCAGTCGGTTGCGGCGTCCGAGATCGTCAAAAACGCGTTTGCGGCGACGCGTACGACGCCCATTCCTTGCGGTCTGGAGGCCATAGGCGCGTTTTTCCAGTACAGGTGACCCTAGAGGTCGTCCGGACGGGTGAGCGTGCCTATAAAGCCCGGCAATCGTTTTTACATAACTGGAAGCTAATAAAAAATATATATCGCACGTCGAGCGCTTTACAACTTATCCCATAAATGGGTGCGTGTGGAAGATGGCTGACCTCAGGGGCGACAAAGCCGCATCGATCTGATCGTTCGTGACGGCGCGCCTGACGGCGCACCCCGATACGAATCCCGCACGGCGAGGGCAAGATGCCCTCCCACCCTAGCAAGCAAAAACGCTTGCTGGGGACCCCGGCCTCGCGACAGCCGGCGGGACGCCGGCGCTACAGTCGTTTTTTCGCAACCTGTGAAAGGCGTGCTCTTCCCAAAACCATTTATGAGACGAGAGACGAGTTCCAGAGAGAGTCGCGGTTCGCGAGGCCCTATGGTAGTTTCTCAACGACTTCCCGACAGTATCAATAAGTTATAGTTAAAATCAATCGGTTGCGGCATCCGGGATTATCAAACAACGTGGCCGCGACAACGCGTACGATGCCAATTCCTTGCGGCCTGGAGGCCCTGGGTGCGTTTTTCTACGACGGGCGACCCCTCAGAGGTCGTCGAGGCCGGCAAGCGCGCCTATAAAGCCCGGCAGGCGACTTTTGCATAACTGGAAGCTAATAGAAAAATACTATATCGCCATCGTCCGGACTGCGGCGAACGCGGGGGCATCGTCAGAGTTTCTATTCTCCGCGCCAGCCTAACTGTTATGCTGGCGACCGCCTTTTTTAATTTTCCATTCACAGTTCGGAGGGCGGCATGAGTTTTTCCCGTCGCGATTTTCTGACGACTACCGCGCTGGGGTCACTGGCGCTTGGTCTCAAGAGTGATGCACGCGTTCCGGAGTCAAGCCCGAGTACCGCTTCGGCATCGTCTGAGCAAACCGGATCTGGTTCCGGCAAGCCTCCGATTATCGTGTGCGCGAAGAATGGCTATGAGTATCTCGATCGCGCGTACGAACACTTGAGTAAGGGCGGCGACACGCTCGATTCCGCGATTCTGGTGGTCACTGGGCCGGAAGACGATCCCAACGACGACACGGTCGGGTTGGGCGGGCTGCCCAACGAAGAGGGCGTGGTGGAACTCGATGCCTGCTGCATGCATGGGCCGACGCGGCGCGCCGGATCGGTGGGCGGGGTACGCAACATCAAGAACGTTTCGAAAGTTTCGAAGGCGGTGATGGAGCACACTGGGCACGTCATGCTGGTGGGCGAAGGCGCGGAACGTTTTGCCGTCGCGATGGGATTTCCACGCGAGAACCTGCTGACCGAACGTTCGCGCAAGATATGGATGCTTTGGAAGGAATACCACTCGAGCGGCGACTGGTGGGGGCCAGGGATTGCCGATCCGAAGTGGCGGCCACCGGAGTCGAAGTCGAACGGAAAGCCGCAGGCCGAGGTGTGGCGGGAGCGAGTGCTCGAACTGGCGGAACGAGCGGACGACCTCGGCATCGAGCCGGAATTCCGCATGGCGGCGGTGCGACAGGTGCTGTTTCCGCCGACGGGAACGATTCATTGTTCGGCGCTGAGCGCGAAGGGGGAAATGTCGGGCATCACCACGACGAGTGGGCTGGCGTTCAAACTGCCGGGGCGCTGCGGCGATTCTCCAGTCATCGGCGCCGGCTGCTACACCGATCAGGATGTAGGCTCGGCAGGCGCGACCGGCAGCGGGGAAGAGAACATCAAGGTGGCAGGCGCGCATACGATAGTGGAGAACATGCGCCATGGCATGTCGCCGCAGGAGGCTGGGCTGGATGCGCTGAAACGGATTGCTCGGAACTACAACAACGACATGACGCGTCTGCGATTCATGGATATGACCTACTACATCCTGCGTAAGGACGGAGCGTATGCGGGTGTTTCGCTGTGGGAGGGATATAAGCAGGGAAATCCGCACAAGATCGCCATTCACGATGGAACCAAGCGCGCGGAAGTGACCACCAGCTTGTTCAAAGGATACTCCGAGGAGTTCCCGCCGTTTCCGGATATTCCGGAAGAAGTGAAGAAAGATTCGGAGTATTTGAAGTAGCGAGGGCGTTCTAGCCGCGCCAGGGATCGTAAATCGCGATCGCAGCCGCAGTGAGGTCGGCGGTGTTCCGTGTCACTAGAGTCAGGTTGTGTTGCTCCGCGGTGGCGGCCAGCAGACCGTCGATTACCGGCAGCGGTCGTTTGCGGGCGGACGCACTGCCGGTCAGGCGCCCCCAACGATCAGCCACGGCACGATCGATGGGCAGGATGCGACCGTCGAAGCGAAGCATCAGGTCGCGGTCGAGCCAGACCTCGAGCGCAGTGCGCCGCGCGGTGGAGGGCAGGGAACTGATTCCCCTGCGAATCTCGCCCAGGGTGAGAACACTCAGGTAGAGCAAGGCTTCTTCGGTGGCGGCGATCCAGGAGACGACGCGCGGCTCCGGTCGCGGCTTTACCAGTTCCGAGATGACGTTCGTGTCGAGCAGATATCCGCTCACAGGTCAATTTCCCGGCCGTAATCCGATTTTCGTTGCAGGTGGAGTTCGACTTTCGCCAGGGGAGACTGGGCGAAGAATTCCACCAGACTCTGCGGCTGGCGCGAGCGCGCGGCCATGCGCTCGAAATCTTCGGCCGGCAGAATCACGACGGCGTCCTTGCCTTGGCGCGTCACGTACTGTGGCCCTTCGGTACGAGCGCGACGGAAGACCTCGCTGAACCGGGCTTTGGCGGCCTGTAGTTGCCAGCTGGGGGAGCGGCGGGAGCGGGAGCGAGTAGGAGTCTTGGGCATGGCGATAATCTTCCTCCAGTAGTAACTAGTCAGACTAGTCAGTATTATAGCATGCCGCGATCGATGGAGCGCCGGCGGGCGGGGACGCCCGCCGCTCCACCGACAAGAGGACGGACCAGGCCGATGACTATTGTTTCTCCACCACGGTGATGCGCCGGGGCCCGGGCGCGCCGGTTCCATTCTCGAAGAAGAATAGTTTGGTCGCCGTTGGTCACGGCGACACAGTTGGCGCCGACGTTGCCGGTGCCGTATCCGCTCGATTGTCGATGGTGACCGTATAGCTGACCGCTTGGTAGAGAAGCCAGCAGTGGCGCTATCGTCTTCCGTGCCGGTGGCGACGCCAGCGGATGGCAGATGGCCACGATGCCGACGCGATTCGGCACGGTACCGTCGCGCGGCAACTCATCGCCGAAGAAGTAACTGCCGGCCAGGGAATTGGTGGTGACTGCAGAGGTGGCTCCCGGCTCGATCGAGTCCAAAGAGCCTGTGGGATCGGTTCCGACGATAAAGGCGGTGATGTCCTCGGTGCTGGCGACGACGGGCGCAGCCAGGTAAAGGACAGGCAAGCTCACGTTGAAACTCGCAGACAACGTAACTCGCCCGGTGCTGGGAGTGATGGTGTAAGTCCCGTTGAGAGGCAGGTTGGCGGGACCCTGCGTGCACATCGTAGCCTTCCAGAGTGCCCGAACTGGTGCCGCTGGTGGAATTGGTGGATGTAAGGGTGACCACGCCCAGAGCAATCGCTCCACACGAGGAGCCGGTACAGCCTGGCGTCGCGGAAAGGTGGAAGATGAAATTCCCGTTGAGTTGCGTGGAACTGGAAGTGGCCATGGAAACGATGGCGCGGCCAGCATAGCGAATGCCGGGGGTGCCCGACGGGATACCCGGCTGAGCTGGTTCGAGGCTGGCGAGGAACAGTCTCGTTGGCATTCACGATGTAAAGTGCGAGTCCGGTAGGCGCAAACGTTGACGTAGTCAATATGCACAGGACAGGGCGCGACCGGTCTTGGCGGAAACATCGGTAATCGTGCGCTGTGGCTGCGGTGGTTTGACCCAGGTTCGTCCCACTGAGGTCTTCATCGAAGGTCATGCTCGAAATCACGCCGGGTGGAAGGCGCAAGCACGAACGATCCGCCGGCAGCGACGCCAGTCCCTTCGCCGATACCACTGACCCCGAAGGCGTAGTTTTTCTGAAGATGCGAGGTGTCGCCGCTGGAGAAGGCCGTGGGATCCTGTTTCAAGAGCACTCCCGACATGCGGAAGCCGGTGTTGTTGCCGCTCTGATCGTCAAATTCGATGATGCGGCCTTTGGTCGCGACGCGCCGCCGGCCGCCCCATTAAGCGAGAAGCGATAGATCGTGGTGGTGCCGTCGGAGGTCAGGGTTTGCAGGCAGCCGAGGTCGCCGGCTCCGGTGGGATCGACGCCGACGGTGTAGAGGCTGCCGCGGGAACCACGGTGGCGTGAATCGGGTTCAGGCCGTTATTAAAGTCGACCTCGCCACCAACGCCGCCGCCCAGATCAGTGATTCCGCCCCTGCCGTTGGGTGCGAAGCTGCCGGCGATGGAAGTGCCGACGCCGCCCGAGCCTTCTGCAAAGAACGCATATTGCCCGCTGAGGCGCGATTCGTGCCCGGTGGGGCTGCCGGCACAACTGCTGACAGTCGTACTGATGATGTCGAAGGTGTCGTCGTCAAAAGCCAAGCCGTGGACGGAAACTGGCATTGATGTCGGGCGTTCGGCGGGAAGGCAGGCACGGTTGCGGGAGGCGTGTAGACAGCGCTGGTGTGGTGTGTTGGTAAGCGTGCCACACGCGGGCGAGCAGGGGCCGTGGTGTCGACTGAGATTCCAGGGACACCGCTATTGGTGGGATCGTTCTGAACCACGGCGTGCAGCGTGACGGCCGCACTGCCGATCTTGATGCGATTTGATTTTGTTGGTGATGGTCACAGTAAGGGCCACGACCGTGAAACTGTCGCTGTCGGACTTCGTCGTATCGCTGACCGAGGTGGCGACCAAGATGGGCGTGTCGAAGGGCGGTCCGTTGTCGCTACTCGGCGGCGTGTAGGTCACGGCGGTGGAGGTATTTCCACTCAAGGCCCCGCAGCCGATGGGGCAAGGGGAGCCGTTCGGTTCGTTGAGGGCCCAGGTCACACCCTTGCTGGCGGTGTCGTTGTGCACGGTCGCTTGGAACGTGATGGCCGATGAGCCCGCCACCACGCTGGTGATCTTGTTCGTGATGGTCACCGAAATCGCAGGAGCGGTGATGGTGAAGCCGTCGCTGTCGGACTTTGACGTGTCTTTGACGGAAGTCGCGGTGATGGTTGGAGCATTGTTCGGCGCAGCGGGCAAAGTCGCCGGCGGGGTGTAGGTGACGCTGGTGGAGGTGGCTGCGCTCAACGAACCGCAGGTCGGGAGAACAGGCGTTGCCTCCGATGACCAGCGCCCATGTGACGCCGGAGCTGGTGGAGTCGTTCTGCACGCTAGCATTCAAAGTGACCGCGGCGGCGCCGGCGGCGATTGTGGTGATCTTATTGGCGATCGTCACGGAGATGGGCTGTGTGCCGCCACCTCCTGAGCTGGAGCTCGAACATCCGGGGAGTCCGGCGAGAGAAACGATGATTAGCAGGAAGCAAGGAAAAGAAGACACCCTGGCGAAGGTCCGAGCACACATTCGCATGGCATACCCCATCGCTGAATTTTTTCGATCTCGAACGAATTTGCAATCAGGGAATTCGCCAGCTTGCCGCAGAACTCCCGCGCGGATGGGGGCCCATCCAGATGAACTGCGCTAAATCGACGCTAGCGGCGCCTTTGGAGACGGGTGAACCTTGATCGGCTCTGATGCCGGGCAAGCGGAGTCAGGTTATCTCATCTCGACAAAAGTTGTGTGGAAGAAATTAGTGTTCAAAAATTCGTTCGGTGAGTACGGGTCATGCAGTGCTTGCTGCAGCGACGTTCAACGAAGCCCGGGCAGGTTTGCGAGCTTCCACCAGGAAAGTCTCGCCGGCGCGTCCCGGGACCCGGCGGGCGCTGATGTCGATGAAGCCGGCACGAGTCAGGGCGACACGCATGCCGCGCTCAGTCTGGAATGACTCGGTGCGTCCGTTGGGCAACCCGAGTGTGCGGCCTGTGCAGTGAAAGAAAACGCCATTGGCCATAACATATAGGCGAAAGAGGGTTGGA
The DNA here is from genome assembly GCA_963729415.1 of uncultured Acidobacteriota bacterium. GTDB lineage: Bacteria > Acidobacteriota > Terriglobia > Terriglobales > Acidobacteriaceae > Gp1-AA133. Next base: position 537,837 of record CAVSOD010000002.1, read on the forward strand.
ACCGGCCGGGGCAGGGCGTGATGAAGAAGCTCGCCCATGGTGAACGCTGGGGAGTGCAAACTCAGGGATACCAATCCGCCGGGAGCCAGGGCGCGGTAAATTTGCGCCAGAGCCTGCGGGATATTCATATAGGGAACGGCGACCGAGGAGATGATACGGTCGAAACTCTCGTCGGGAAACGGCAAGGCTTCGCCGACGCCTTGGAGGAACGTGCGCTCGGGGAAGCGGGTGCGGGCGATCGCGAGACGACCCTCGTCGATGTCCACTCCGGTGACCTGGTCCCTGGGGTCCACGCCCCATGGGGCTAGATCGCTGCCCGGTCCGCAACCCAGATCGAGTACGCGCATGAAGAAGCTCTCCTGACGTTAGCCTGCCGGGGGCCTCGGATCCCCGGCGATCGTTGGCAGGTGTTCAAATGCCAACTTTTCGAACTTATAGCAGGAGCGCCGGAATTTGGACAGATTACGAAAAAGCTTGTACGAGGCGATCGGCCTGCCGCGATTCAGGAAGTCCGCGCTGCAGCCGAACTCGAGCTTGCGGGGAGGAATTGCTGATGATGGTCTCGGTATTTGTGGGCACTAGTCTTGACGGGTTCATTGCGCGGCGAAATGGCGAGTTCGACTTTCTGCCGGCGGGCGGGGGCGAGCCTCACGGGTATGACGAATTTATCGCGACCGTCGATGTCATCGTGATGGGCCGCGGAACGTTCGAAATCGTCCTGAAGATGTCGCCGTGGCCTTACGGTGAAAAACGCGTGGTGGTGCTGAGCAGCCGGCGGCTCGATTTAACGAGGTTCGCGGTGGTGTGGTCGAGCAGATGGCCGGGGAACCGGCGGAGATCGTCGCGAAGCTCGCCGCCCAGGGAAGCAAGCACGTTTATGTCGACGGAGGAATCACGGTCCAGGGATTCCTGCGGGCGGGACTGGTCCAGCGCCTCACGATTACGCGCGTGCCGGTGCTGATTGGTGACGGCATCCCGCTCTTTGGATCCCTCGCGCGGGATGTGCAGCTTCGTCATTTGGGGACACGACAGTACGCGAGCGGCCTCGTCACCAGCGAGTATGAAGTGGTGCCGTGACATAAGGGCAGCTTTCGCGGGTGCCACGGTCCCGTTGCGTTGGGACGGACAAGCGAAATCTTAAACCGCAAAGATCGCAGAGGAATCGCAAAGATCGCGAAGAGAAGCTCGTGGTTTCGAATCGTACGAGGATTCGCCCTGGCGATGTTCTGCGGAGATGTTCTTTGAGTTGTTCTTTTAGGTGAATCGCACCTTGACGTCGGCGCCTTCTCGAGGTGAATGCTGTCGATAAAGCGCACCCGGTTCGATTTCAAGGTCATGATGAGGGACGAAGTGTGTGCGCCGTAGATCCGTTGGGTTGGGACGGAAAAGCAAAATCTTAAACCGCAAAGATCGCAGAGGAATCGCAAAGATCGCGAAGAGAAGCCATCTTCGCCGATTATGTGGTTTCGAATCGTACGAAGATTCGTCGCGCCCTGGCGATGTTCTGCGGAGGTGTTCTTTTAGGTGAATCGCACCTTGACGTCGGCGCCTTTCTCGAGGTGAATGCTGTCGATGAAGCGCACGCGGTTCGATTTCAAGGTCATGATGACGGACGAAGTGCGGATGCCTTCGCCAAAGAAGCGGACGCCTTTCATGAGAGCGCCGTCGGTAACGCCGGCGGCGGCGAAGATCATCTGGCTGCCGGGAGCCAGATCCTGCGCTTCGTAGACGCGGTTTTTGTCCTTGATGCCCATCTTGGCGATGCGTTCTTCGAGTTCGGGCTTGTTGATAACGAGGCGGCCGAGCATGTAGCCGTTCAGGCAGCGGATCGCCGCCGCGGTGATGACGCCCTCGGGGGCTCCGCCCGATCCCATGACGCAGTGCACGCCCGTGCCGATGACGGCGGCCGCGATGCCGGCGGAGAGATCGCCATCGCCGATGAGGCGGATGCGGGCGCCGGCCTTGCGGATATCGGCGATGAGTTTCTCGTGGCGTGGCCGGTCGAGCACGATGACGACCAGGTCGTCGACGCCGCGCTGCAGGCGGCGCGCGATATTCTTCAGGTTCTCGGCCACGGGCGCGTCGAGATCGACAGCATGTTTGCAGGATGGGCCGACGACGATCTTTTCCATGTAGCAGTCGGGCGCATTGAGCAGTCCGCCTTTTTCCGAGGCGGCGAGCACGGTGATGGCGCCGGGGGCGCCGGTGGCGCAGAGGTTGGTGCCTTCGAGGGGGTCGACGGCGATATCGACCTGCGGGACTTCGCGTCCGTCGGGGAATTCGGCGCCGACTTTCTCGCCGATATAGAGCATGGGAGCCTCGTCGCGCTCGCCTTCGCCGATGACGATATTGCCGCGCATGGGAACGGTGTCCATGGTCTGGCGCATGGCTTCGGTGGCGACCTGGTCGGCGAGTGGCCGATCGCCTTGGCCCATGGTGCGCGCCGATGCGATGGCGGCCTTTTCCACCACGCGCAGGAATTCGAGCGCCAGGTCGCTTTCGATGTTGACCCCGAAGCTCTTGACCTTGGCTTCGGGCCGGGTTTCGGTTGCCATAAAAGGGCGCCTCCAGAAGTAGGGAAACCGGGTTGAGACTATAACGCTAAGAGGGCGGAGAGGGGAAGGACGGGGAAATCGGGTCAAGGCGGATCGGGTCATCGGGTGATCGGTCTTACGGGCCAGGGCTTGGAGAGTTTCTGCTACGCTTTCGGCATGAGCGTCGAGCGGAAAGAACCTACGTATCTGTTCACAGAGCACCAGGTCGCCGAGAAGAGCGAGATGGCGCGGCGTTTTCTGGAGACGCGAACGCGGCTCAACCTGAACGTCGACAAGGCCGACAACTTCCTGGTCAAACGCTTCTACAACATCGATCACAATACGTATCTTGAGGGTGTGGTTCCGGCGAAGTACAAGGAGTTGATGGGGCTGGTGGTGTCGGCGGGGCTGCGCTGCGATGACTGCATCCACTACCACATCATCCAGTCGTATCGCCTGGGGGCGACGCGGCCGGAGCAGGAAGAGTCGCTGAACGTGGCGCTGGTGGTGGGAGGCAGCATCGTGATCCCGCACCTGCGCCGGGCGTATGAGTTGCTGACGGAGTTGTATGGGTAGTTCGAACGAAACCCCCATCCGAACGGCAAGCAAAACATTCCTGGATAGGCGCGCGGTCCACTGGAACCTTGTAGCCTTGTGAACGAAACCACGGTTCAATTTCCGAGCCAGTCGCCCAGCGGCTGCAGCGGTTCGATGTAGTCGCAGATGATTTTCGTGCTGGCCATGAGAGGTATGGCGAGAATCAGGCCGAAGGCGCCCCAGATCCATGCCCAGAAAAGCAAGGACAGCGCGACGGCCAGCGGATTGAGGCGCAGGCGCCGGCCGATGACCTTGGGGTAGAGCACGTTCATGCTGAGGATGTGAAACAAGACCACGGCCAGGAAAACAATGACGAGCTCGGACTTCGAGAGCACGCCGAGTCCGGCAGCCAGTGGCGCCAGCAGCGCGAAGAACAGGCCGAGATAGGGCACCAGTCCCACGAAGGCGCTGATCACTCCCAGAAAATAAAAATAGGGCAAGTGCACGTACCCGAACACGGCGGTCGAGGCGACCGCATTCAATAACCCCACCAGCAGGTTGCCCACGATGAAGCTACGCACCATTTCCGAGATGCGGCCGATGGTGCGGTAGGCGACAAGGCGCTTGTCTTTTGGAAAAACATGCAGGGTTGCGGAGTGCACATGCTCTTTCCAGGTGAGCATGAAAAAAATCAGGAAAGGAACAAAGCCGAGGGCGAGCGCGAGATCGCCGAACTGGCTGGCGCCGGAGGTGAGCAACTTGGTGAGGCCGGGAGCTTCCTGCACCTCGACGGCGATGGGGGTTCTTCCTTTTTTCTCAGGGAGCAGCGACGTGGCGCTTTGCTCGAATTTATCCGCCTGCGTCTGCAGCTTCCCCAGGTCGTCGCGGATGAGGGCGGAGAATCTGGGCAGCTCGTCCACAAATTCAAGAGCGCGATTGTAGAAAAAGAAGACGAACCCCGATGCGACGGCGAGCAATAAAAGCAAAGCGATGCCGGCACCGACAGCGCGAGGGATGCGAAGGCGGGCGAATGCATCCACGACCGGATCGAGGGCAAACGCCAGCAAGGCGGCGATCAGCACCGTGACCAGCACCAGCTTCAAAAGATAAATCAGGCCGACAGCCGCGGCGATGGCGATGACGAATTGCGCAATGACCGTGACCTGAATCGATCCGCGTAGAAGTTCGACGTCTTCCTCGGGAAGGGCCTCGGGCACGGTTCTTTGCGGGGACACGCTCATGCGACGAAGCTGCTGCAGAGGTTGAGATGCAGCGGGATCGCGAAACCACCGCGGCGCTGGCTGTGCCCCTGCAGCCTCATCGAAGTTAGGGCCGGGTCGCGATTGGGTAAATAGGGTTAAGGCTGGAGAATTGTGATCCGGGGTCTTCTAGTTGAGGGAGAAGACTCTTCGTGCGCGAAGATGGAAGAATCCAAAGTGGGGCGTGGAGACCGCGGCGTTACCACAAAGGACACGAAGTTCCACCAGGAACATCAATGCTGGGATGAACGATCGGTTCCTAGCATCCCGTAGCACTCGAGGTCGTGAAACGAATCCCATTTGCGAATGTGGCCGCGCATGCAACCTTCATGATGCATGCCGAGCTTGCGTAGAATGCGACCGGACGCATCATTGCCGGCGAAATGCGAGGCGTAGATGCGGTGGAGGCCGAGATCGCCGAAACCATAGTCGATAACGGCGCGGGCGGCTTCGGTCGCGTAGCCCTGACCCCAGAAGGGGACACCCAGCCAGTAACCAAGTTCGCCGTGAACATGAGCCGGGTCGAGGCGCAGGCCGGCGCCTCCGCAGAACTCGCCCGTGTTACGCAGAGTGATGGCGAAGCGGGTGACTGGCCCGCTGTTTGATTCGGCCTGACAGATCGCGAGATATTCCCGCGCATTCTGCTCCGTGTAAGGATGGGGGATGCGCAAGGTGGTGGCAGCGACTTCGCGCACGCCGGCGAGACGGATGAGGGCAGGGATGTCGGCTTCTGCGTAAGGTCTTAAGACAAGCCGAGCTGTTTCGAGCACAGGTATTCCATCACTCCGCTGGAGTGATCTTATCGCGAGAGACCCCATCCTAACGTCGCAAAGAACGCGACGCTAAGGATGGGGCACCCGCTCAGGACAAAGAACCCACCCTAACGTCGCAAAGAACGCGACGTTAGGATGGGGCACCCGGCGCGAGGCGCGCGGTTTCGCGACAAAGCATGCGGTTGGCTCCGGAAGAGATGATGTTGCGTGACTGCGGTGTCGGTGGGAAAATCCCACCCTAACGTCGCAAAGAGGGCGACGTCAGGATGAGGCACCCACGCGGAGTTGGGGATGAGTCAACCGCGCAAGGTAGGGCAGCGACACTTCCGTGCGTTTGCGGGAGACAACGCTCTGGTGGAGGCTTGCATCGGTTAGAATCAAGGTCCTGCGCCAGTCCGAAAATCGTATCTGCGGCCAGACATCTCTGGCCACGCAATTTACCCCGGGAGTTGCACATGTCGTTTCCTCGCCTGTTCTGGGCTCCTCTGCTTAGCATCTCGCTGGTTGTCGCTGCGCGCGGGCAGGAGCCTCCCATGCCGCAGCTGTCGCCCGGTTCGGCGCGTAAAACGCTGAAGGGTGACATCACGCTGGTCCAGCCGCAATCGGTGACGCTGGCGGTGCCGAAAGGGACACCGCTCCAGGTCGCACTCGAGCAGGAGTTGTGCGTCAAGAAAGTGGGACAGGCGGTGCGTGGACGGCTGATGCAGCCGATCTATGCGTTCGATCAGATCGTGATTCCGATGGGCTCGGTGATCAACGGCAAGATCACGAAGATCGAATCCGTGAGCCGGGGAAAACGGACGCTGGCGGCGCTGGATGCTGACTTCACGCCGACGCGAAAAGTGGAAATCAGCTTTGACGAGTTGTTGCTGGCGGACGGCCGGCGGATGCCGATCGCAACCAGCGTAACTCCGGGCTCAGGACAGGTGATTCAGTTTGTGGCCGCCAAGGAAAAGAAAAAGACGATGAGTGACCGGGCCAGCGAGCGCACGCGGGAAGCGAAGCGGCAGGCCCGGCAACAATGGGACAGTGCCATGCAGCAGCTGAAAACGCCAGGACGCATGCATCGCGCGATGCGCTACCTGGAAGGGCAGCTTCCGGCGCATCGCCAGTTTATTCCCGCAGGAACGGTGTACTTTGCCGAGTTGAACCAGCCGTTGAATTTTGGTTCCGAAGTGATGACGCCGCAGATGGCGGCGGCCATCGGCGGTCCGCTGCCACCGGGCAGCGTCGTGCATGCCTGGCTGAGTACGCCGCTCACGTCAGCCTCCGCGCACAAGGGAGACGACGTGCAGGCCGTGCTGTCGCAGCCGCTGCTTGACGAGCAAAAGCACCTGGTGTTGCCGCAGGGAAGTCTGCTGAAGGGAACGGTGCGGCAAGTGGAGCCGGCGCGGCGATTGAAGAAGAATGGGCAACTGCGCATCGAGTTCAGGGAACTGGTTCCACCGGACGGCATCGAGCAAAAAGTGGAAGCCACGCTGGAAGGCGTACAGGCGGGCAAAGACGGCAACGTGAAACTCGATTCCGAGGGCGGAGCGGAAGCCACCACACCGAAGACGCGATATCTTGCAACCGGGATTTCGCTGGCGCTAGCGGCCGCCTCGGGACATACGGGGGATGGTGATGATGGGCCCGGGGGCAAGACCAGCAGCCGTGTGGCGGGTGGCGCCAACGGATTCAAGTTAGTAGGGATGGCGGTAGGCTTCGCGGTGCATTCGCCGGCATTGGGCTACACCATGGGCGTGTACGGAGCGGGCATGTCGGTGTACTCGAACTTCCTGGCGCGCGGGCACGAAGTGATATTTCCGAAGAATACGGCGATGGAGGTCGGGGTAAGCAAGCGGACAGATGCGGATTCTGGTCCGAGCACATCCGCGCCAGCGACTTCAAGTGGCGCCATCGCGAACCACTAGCCAAAGTTGAATGAAAAAACGTCTCGCCCGGCAATCTCTTCAATGACGGAGGTGTCGCCGGGCGAGGCCGCGTCTTGCTACTTAGTCCAACACCATAGAGATAGTCATAACCGTATCCCACCTTGGGGGTTGGAACAATTTCATGGAGTGTGGCCCTCCGATCAGAGATCGGCCGTGCGCGGCGGAGACTTGAGGCACGTCGGGAACATGGCGAAGTTACTTCCGATTGGCGAGCGGGTCTGCCTTGGCTGGGAAGGGCTTGAACGAAGCCGGCGGGACCCTTCGGCTTCGCTCAGGGCAGGCTCTCAAGGCGCGCCCGGATACGAACCTGCCACTGCGAGGGCAAGATGCCCTCCCGACAGCCGGCGGGACCCTTCGACTCCGCTCAGGGCAGGCTGCCGGCGCTACTGTCGTTTTTCCGCGCTTCGCGGAACGGTGTCTTCTAGAACGCGTCGATCCCGGTGACGCTCTGGCCGATGATCAGGGTGTGGATGTCGTGGGTGCCCTCGTAAGTCTTCACCGACTCGAGGTTCATCAGGTGGCGCATGATGGGGTAGTCGTCGGCGACGCCGTTGGCGCCGAGGATATCGCGCGACAGGCGGGCGCATTCGAGCGCCATCCAGACATTGTTTCGCTTTGCCATCGAGATGTGCTGATGCTGGACCTTGCCGGCGTCTTTGAGGCGGCCGACCTGCAGCACGAGCAGTTGGCCCTTGGTGATTTCGTTGATCATCCAGGTGAGTTTTTCCTGCACGAGTTGGTGGGAGGCGATGGGCTGGTCGCGGAATTGTTTGCGGAGCAGGGAATACTGGAGGGCACAGTCGTAGCACGACATGGCGGCGCCGATCGCGCCCCAGGCGATGCCGTAGCGCGCCTGGTTCAGGCACATCAGGGGAGACTTCAGGCCGCCGGAACCCGGCAGAACGTTGCATTCGGGGATGCGAACGTCTTGCAGGGAGAGGCCCGAAGTCACCGAGGCGCGCAGCGACCACTTGCCGTGAATGTCGTCGGCTTTGAAGCCGGGGCGATCAGTTTCGACGAGGAAGCCGCGAACGCGGTCGTCTTCATCATCGACTTTGGCCCAGATGATGGCGACGTCGGCGATGGTGCCGGAGGTGATCCACATTTTCTCGCCGTTGAGCACGTACTCTTTGCCGACTTTTTTGGCGCGCGTGCGCATGCCGCCGGGGTTCGAGCCGAAGTCGGGCTCGGTCAATCCGAAGCAGCCGAGTTTTTCGCCTTTCTGCAAGGCAGGGAGCCAGGTATTTTTCTGCTCGTCGGAGCCGAAGGTGTAGATGGGATACATCACCAGCGCCGATTGCACGCTGACGAAACTGCGCACGCCCGAGTCGCCGCGCTCGAGTTCCTGGGTGACCAGGCCATACTCGACATTCGACATGCCGGCGCAGCCGTAGCCCTTCAGGTTCGCGCCGAAAAAGCCGAGGTCGGCCATGGGCTTGACCAGTTCGCGAGGGAAGCGGCCGGCGCGGTTGCACTCTTCGATGATGGGGATGAGATTGTCTTCGATGAACTTGCGGGCGGTGTCGCGGACGAGGCGCTCGTCGTCGGAGAGGAGAGTGTCGAACTCCAGGAAATCGACGCCGCGGAATTTGATGGCAGGCATGACGTTGAACCCCTAGTGAAATCAGAGGATGCGCGAAAACTTCCTAGAGTAGCAGAGGGGGAAGAGCGGGGCAAACAGGCGTTCGCGACCAAATGCGTCAAAGGTTGGGGGAAAGCCATTCTTTCAGTTCGTCGAGCGGGTGCAGCCCTTCATTGACCATCCCTTCAACGAGACACGGACCCATCTTTATGTTTTGCTAAGGAGCGCAGGTAGGCGAACTCGGGTGTCGGGGATTTCTCGTTCCCTACCGATCACCCAGGACCTTCGCAAACACGTCGCGATCCACATTT
>CAVSOD010000003.1:0-353006 GCA_963729415.1 uncultured Acidobacteriota bacterium
CCTCTGCTTTACACTAAAAAGTTTGAAACCCAGCCTCCAACCCTGGATAGAGCGCTTGCGCTCCGGCGACCGCGCGCCCTGGCGCGTGCCATCAGCACGGTCGAGAACCGCAGCCCCGATGCCGCCGACCTGCTCAAGGCGCTTTTCCCGCACAGCGGCAAGGCCCGCGTCCTCGGCATGACCGGCCCTCCCGGCGCAGGAAAAAGCACGCTTGTCGACCAGCTTGCCAAGCACTACCGGCGCGAGGGCAAGACGCTTGGCATTGTCGCGGTCGACCCGACCAGCCCTTACACAGGAGGCGCCATCCTCGGGGACCGCATCCGCATGCAGGATCACCACTCCGACCCGGGCATCTACATCCGCAGCATGGCCACGCGCGGATCCCTTGGCGGCCTCGCACGCACCACCGCCGACGTCGCCACCGTGCTCGACGCTTCCGGGCAAAGACCTGATCCTGATTGAAACCGTCGGCGTCGGCCAGGACGAAGTCGACATCGTGCGCCTGGCCGACATCACCGTCGTGATTCTGGTGCCGGGCATGGGCGATGATGTGCAAACTATCAAAGCCGGCATCATGGAGATCGCCGACATCTTCGTCATCAACAAGAGCGACCGCGACGGCGCGGAAAACGTCGAGCGCGAGATTCGCGCCATGCAGACGCTGGCGGCGCGCAAGGACGGCTGGACTCCGCCCATCGTGAAAACCGTCGCCAGTGAGGGCAAAGGCGTCGAAGAGTTGGCCGCCGCCATCGCCGGCTACGAAGCGTATCTTCAGAAAGAGAACCTGGTGCAGAAGCACAACATCGAGAACTGGCAGGGCCGCCTGGTAGAGATGCTGCGCGACGCCATGCTCGAACGGGCGCGCCACGAACTGGGCAACGGTCGGGTCGAGCAATATGCGGCCGAAGTCGCCGAGCACAAGCGCGATCCCTATACGCTGGTAGAAGAGATTGTCCGGAAGGCGGGGCAGTGATGTTTACCATCGATCATCTGGGCATTGCGGTGAAGTCCCTGGCGGCCGCGAAAGGCATCTACGAGAAGCTGGGCCTGACCGTCTCGCCGGAAGAAACCGTCGAACACGAAAAAGTTCGGCTGGTGATGGTTCCGCTGGGCGAGAGCCGCCTGGAGTTGCTGGAGCCGACCTCGGACGATTCGACGATCGCGAAGTTCATCGCCAAGCGCGGCGAGGGCTTGCATCATGTCTGCATGCGCGTCCCCGATCTGCCCGCGGCCGTTGCGAAACTGAAAAAAGACGGCGTGCGCCTGGTATCCGAAGAAATCAAGACCGGCGCAGGCGGGCATCGCTACGTCTTCGTGCATCCCTCAAGCGCGGGTGGCGTGCTGCTGGAGCTGGTGGAGTAGAGGACCGGGTCGTTGGTCGTCGGTCGTTGGCTAAGGCTCTAGAGTTGATAAAGCCGAAATGACAGTCGCGATGAGCTGGCGGCACAAGACAATGTTCACGTCGAACGCATAGGTCCTTCGCTGCATTCGGATGCCGCTCCACTCCGCCCAGGATGAAAAGTTCTGAAAGGACGAGACCGAGGGCCAACGACGAGCGCCCAACGACTATCGACTATCGACCAACGACTGCTCCATGATCCTCCTCGCTATCGACACGTCCGGCAAAGATGGCAGCATTGCGCTCGCGCGCGTGGCTGAGGAGGACTCCGCAAGGCGCGCGAACGGTGTCGAGATAGAAATTCTCGAGCAGATTCCACTTCAGGGCGGAACTTTCTCGGCGCAGCTCGTGCCACAGATATCGGGTCTCCTTGTGAAGCACGGACTAGGAAAGAGCGACCTCGGCGCCTTCGCCGTTGCCTCCGGACCGGGCTCGTTTACCGGATTGCGCGTAGGTCTGGCAGCCATCAAGGCGCTGGCCGAGGTCCTCGGGAAGCCGATAGCCGCCGTTTCGCGTCTGGAGGCGATCGCGCGGGCGGGTAAAATCCGCGGCCGGGTGCTGGCTGCGCTCGATGCGGGACGAAACGAAGTCTATGTCGGCGAGTATGAGGTGTCGCAAAGCCTGCGAATGGTCCACGAGAAGCTCGTGTCGCAGGAAGAATTCCTTCGCGAAGCGCGAGCGGCGAAAGTCGTGAGCCCGGATCTGACCGTCGCGGGCACGGCGCGGCGTGCGGGCTTGGACGTCGTGGAAGTCGCCCGGCCTGGAAGCGATGCCATCGCGCGCATCGGTTGGGAGAAGATCACGCGTGGTGAGACAATTTCGCCGGAGGATCTCGAGGCCAACTACATCCGCCGCTCCGACGCCGAGATTTTTGCGAAAAGCTAGCGCAAGGCAAGAGCTACGAGCCAAGAGCCGAGAGCCGAGAGCTTAAGAGCTAAGAGCTAAGAGCTAAGAGCCAAGAGCTAAGAGCTAAGAGCTAAGAGCCAAGAGCTAAGAGCTAAGAGCTAAGAGCCAAGAGCCAAGAGCCAAGAGCTAAGAGCTAAGAGCTAAGAGCTAAGAGCTACTGGCCATGAGCGACCCAAGACCTGACACCTGAGACCTGTGACCTGATTCCATGCGCATCCGTCCCGCCAAGCCCGCCGACATTCCCGCGATGATGCGACTCGTCCGTCACTCCGCGACCGCGGCGCACTGGTCCAGCGAGCAGTACGAACGCGTCTTCTGCGGCGATTCGCCACGGCGCGAGGCATGGGTGATCGAAGAAAACGTCCTCCAAGGATTCCTCGTGGCGCACGAAGTTGCTTCCGAATGGGAGATCGAAAATATTGCCGTGGCTGGTCCGGCGCGCCGCCGTGGCTTCGGGACTCGCCTGCTGGGAGAATTCCTGAGGCGCGCCCAATCCGAGGGGGCGACAGCAATTTTTCTCGAGGTGCGCGAATCCAATCACGCCGCGCGCTCGCTCTACGAAAAGTGGGCCTTTTCCGAGAGCGGAAGGCGTCCGCGCTACTACACTCAACCGGAAGAAGATGCCATCGTGTACCGCTTGGCGCTCTCCTGAAATGCCACGTATTTGGTGCAACTTACGTCACATTGCCCGGTGACTTCAAGACACACTGTAGGCACAAAATTGCATTGCTGCCCATTTCGGGGTGTGGTACTTTTTAATCCTCAACCCGGTTAGGAGGTCTGCTGGATGACTCCGAGAGACCAGCTCTTAGCCAGCCACGATGAGTTCCGTCGGCTGGCGCTGGAGCACACGCAGTTCGCACAACGACTCGATTCACTCACTGAAAAAAGATATCTCACCGAAGACGAAAAGCTGGAGGAAGTCCGGCTGAAGAAACTGAAACTGCGCCTGAAAGACCAGATGGAATCCATCGAGCGTCTTTTCCGGCAGCAGCATCAGAATCAAGTAGCTTAATCCCTGGCCAACGGGGCACGGCGTAGCCGTCAAGGGTGACATATTTCTCCGAACCCGGCGCTCGTAAGCGCCTTTTTTTATTGCAGTTAACTTCCCGGCGTGCAAACGCGCGCTGCACTATAATTTCCAGAGAGTCCCCTCATGGTGCGCGACGCTTATTACTACGCGGTGCCTCTGGTGTTGGCCGGAGTGCTCGTCAGTTGGCTGGCGAACCCACTGTGGGCGGCGCCCGCGTGGCTGCTGGCGGCATTTTGCTTGTGGTTTTTTCGCGACCCGGAGCGCGTGGTGCCCGACGCCGCGGGCGCGATTGTATCTCCCGCGGACGGCAAGGTGACCGATGTCTCTGAAGTGCTGGTGAATGGTGTCGAGCGCCGGCGCATCAGTATCTTCCTGAATGTTTTCAATGTGCACGTGAACCGTTCTCCGATCAGCGGCGTGATTCGCGACGCGCGTTATCAGAAAGGCAAGTTCCTCAACGCCATGGCCGCGAATTCTGCCGACGAGAATGAACAGAACATCGTGACCGTCGAAAGCGACGGACACACGGTGATCTTCAAGCAGATTGCCGGGCTGATCGCGCGCCGTATCATCTTCACGAAGAAAATCGGCGACCGCGTAGCGCGCGGCGAGCGCGTGGGACTGATCAAGTTCGGCTCGCGGGTGGATGTGGTCGTCGAGCGGGATGCGCAGATCGCGGTGAAGGTGGGGGATCACGTCAAGGGTGCGTCGAGCATTCTCGCAAGTCTGCCCCTACAGCGGGAACTGACAGCGGCTGGCGTGCAAAGCACAAGCGAAGGAGTGCGGTAATGGACGAGCTGGGCGATCAACCGGTGGAATATCCACGGCGCCGCAAAGAAGATCGTCCGCCGCGGCGGCAGCGCAAGGGAATGTACATCGTGCCGTCGCTATTCACCGCCGGGAACCTGGCGTTGGGATACTACGCGATCCTGCAGATCATGCACGGCACAGTGGGTGAGCCGTGGCATTTTGATTTCGCGGCGATGGCCATCGGGTTCGCTGTCTTGTTCGATGGGCTCGACGGACGCATCGCGCGCATGACAAGAACCAGCAGCGATTTCGGACGTGAACTCGATTCCCTGGCCGACGTGATCACCTTTGGCGTGGCGCCCGCGTTGCTGGCCTTTCGCTGGGGTTTTCACCTGCTGCCGCCCATAGCAAGCCACGACCTGCATACCAAGCTTGGGCAATTTGGCGCGGTCGCCAGCTTTCTGTTCCTGGTGGCGGGCGCAAGCCGGCTGGCCCGGTTCAACATCGCAACGAATCCGCAACCGTCGAACCCCGGGCGACCGGACAAGAAATATTTCGTCGGCATGCCGATTCCCGCGGGCGCCGGAGTGATTGCCGCGGTGGTGCACTTCATGGCAGGCGAGCCGCTGAGTTCGCCCGTGGAGGCGGTCACCTGGCTGCTGCTGGTGCTGACGGTGGGATACCTGATGGTCAGCACGTGGCGCTTTTACAGTTTCAAGGAGATTCATTTCAATACCCGGCAGCCCTTCCGCCTGATGATCGTGCTGGCCGCATTGATTGCAGCGATCCGCTTCTGGCACCGCCCGCTCCTCTTTGCCATTGCCCTCCTCTACATGTTCTCGGGAGTATGGTGGCGTTTGCAGTGGCTCTTCCGGCGCAGGCCCTCACCTCCGGCGCCGCCTGTATACAAGGAGGCGTCCCACACCGCATGAGTTCTCCGATCAAACCCGCGACCCTGCCCACTACCGACACCATGCGCGCCAAGCCGTATCGCGTGGCCATCGTGGGCGCCGCCTCGCTGCGGGGGAAAGAAGTTGCCGAAGTTCTGAACGACCGCAACTTCCCGGCCGTCGATATCAAGTTACTCGACGACGACGAGTCGTTGGGGCAACTCGAAACCATGGGCGATGAGGTGACCTTCATCCAGCGGGTGCGCACTGAGCAGTTCGAGCACCTCGACTTCACGTTCTTCGCATCGGACCAGGCCTCGACGCGCAAGAGCTGGAAAACCGCGCGCGACGCGGGCAGCGCGATTGTGGACCTTTCGTATGCGCTCGAAGAAGAGCCAGGCGCGTCGATCCGTTCGCCCTGGGCCGAACGGCAACTCGGGCAGACGCCGGCACTGGAATTACAGCCCGGGACCGTGCGTGGTGGCGCATCCCGCGGCGGTTGCGCTGGCGTTGCTGATTTTGCGGGCGCAGAAGGTGGGCAAGGTTCGACACGCGGTCGCGACTGTGCTTGAGCCGGCTTCTGAACACGGGCAGAAGGGCATGGACGAACTGCACGAGCAGACCGTCAATCTGCTCTCGTTCCAGGAACTCCCGAAGAACGTTTTCGACACGCAGGTGGCTTTCAATCTGACCGAGAACTACGGTCCGAACGCCTCCCCGACCCTGCAATCCGTCAAGCAGCGGATCGTGAAACACTATCAGCGCATCACCGGTGCCGGCGCGCCGCAACCCGCCATCCAGTTGATTCAGGCGCCGATCTTCCATGGCCACGCCTTTTCGCTCTACCTCGATATGGAGCAACCGGTGGCGCTGGGCGATCTTTCCCAGGCGCTGGCGGGCGAGCATGTGACCATCGCGCGCCAGTTGGACGATTCGCCCAGCAACGTCAACGCAGCAGGGCAGGGCGACATCCTGGTATCGCTTGGGCGCGACGAGAATTCTCCGCACGGTGTCTGGATCTGGGCTGCCGCCGACAATCTGCGGATTGCCGCGGTCACCGCCGTCGAGTGCGCCGAAACCATGACCCCAACTCGTCCCCGAGGCCAGATTCAGTGAGCCGCGGGCGCTTGCGGTCCCCTGGCGCGATCAGCACATTGCTTTTGTTGTTGGCCGCCGCGGGCTGCGGCTATCACACGGCGGGTCACGTCGTCACCTTGCCTGAGAACGTGAAGACGCTGGCCATTCCAGCGTTCCTGAATCAGTCACAAACCTACCGGATCGAACAGACGCTTACTTCCGCCGTGGTGCACGAGTTCACCACCCGCACGCACTACCAGATTCTGCATGACACCGGCGATGCCGCCGATGCCACCCTGCATGGGACGGTATTAACGACGACAGCAACTCCGCTGACCTATGATTCCAAAAGCGGGCGGGCAGAAAGTATTCTGGTAGTCGTGAGCATGCGGGTTTCACTGGTCGATCGGCAGGGTAAAGTTCTGTTTCAGAATCCGTCGTATGTATTCCGCGAACAGTACCAGGTCTCGCAGGATGTCAGCAGCTTTTTCGAAGAAGACTCCCCGGCCATCGGGCGGCTCTCGCGCGATTTCGCGCAAACCCTGGTGAGCAGCGTCCTGGAGGGCTTCTGATGAAGGCCTTTGCCCAGGCGGAACGCTTCGTTTCCGAGGTCTCGGGGAAGAAGCTGCGGCCGGCTTACGTCTTTGTGGGTGATGAAGGATTCTTCCGCAAGCAATTCCGGGAAGCCATTCTCGAGCATCTCGTACCCAGCGACCTGCGCGATTTCAGCCTGTTCGACTTTGATCTCGCCGACACTGACCTCGCCGAAATTCTCGATCGCGCGCGCACGCCATCGCTGATGGCGCCATTCCAGGTGTTTTTCGTGCGCGGCGTGAAGACGCTTTTCGGCCGCGGATCGAATGACGACAAGCTGGCTGCGATCGAGGACTACTGCAAGAATCCAAATCCCGATGCGCTGCTGATCTTTGTCGCCGACCATATCAGCATTCCGGCGGATGCCCGCCGCATGGACATGACCGACAAGGAGCGCTACGAACGAATCCGCGAAAAGATGGGATCGTTTTGCGGCATCGTCGAACTGGCGCGCGTCGAGGAGAGCGAAGCCGTCCGCTGGGTGAACGAATATTGTGCCAGCCAAGACGTAAAGATCGAAGCCGACGGAGCCCGCGAACTGGTCGACGCGCTGGGCGGCGACATGATGATGATCTCCAACGAACTGGAGAAACTGATTCTCTATGTCGGCGAGAAAAAGCGCATCACGTTAGGAGACGTCGAAACGTTGGTGCTCGCAGCCAAGCAGCGGTCGCTGTACGAGTTGACCGATGCGATTTCCTCGAAAGACCGGGTGCGCGTCACTGGAAGTGCTGGACGCGATTCTATCGACGGGCGACGGCGAGGAAGCCGCCATCGGGCATCTCTACATGCTGGCCAAAACCTTCCGGCAGATGCTGGTTATCCTCGAGCGCAACGTGCGCGATCAGCGAACGCTGTGGGCGGCGCTGTGGCAGGGATTTCGCGTGCCGCCGTTTGCGGCAGAAGACATTATCCGCCAGGCACGCCGCTACGAATCGAAACGCGAGCTGACAAGGGCGATCCGGCTGGTGGCGAAGGCCGACCTCGCGTTGCGCTCGAATCCGCCAAGCAAACGGCTGGTGCTCGAGAAACTGGTGCTCGACCTGACGGCGGAGCCGCGGCCCGATTCCCCCTGGTCCCAGGATGAATTGTCGATTTAGTTATTGTTTGTGTAGCGACAGCCGCCCCCGGCTGTCCAGCGGAGCGAAGCTCCGCAGGTGAGGAAGACGGAACCTCCATTCGAATGAAGTTCAATGAACGTCCCAGCCTACCTCGCTCGCATTTCCTACAACGGTTCTCTTGAACCCACGGCAGAAACCCTGTCCCGCCTGCATCTTGCTCATCTCTACGCCGTGCCCTTCGAGAACCTCGACATCCATCTCGGCCGCAAGATCACCTGCGACGAATCCCGCTTCTTCCACAAGATCGTCGGCTTGCACCGCGGTGGATTCTGCTACGAACTGAACGGTGCGTTCGCCTCCCTCCTGCGTGAACTGGGTTTTCGCGTAACGCTGCTTTCGGCGCGGGTGGCACGCGAGGACGGCAGCGCCTCCCCGGATTTCGACCACCTGGCGTTGCGCGTCGATCTCGACCAGCCCTGGCTCGCCGACGTCGGCTTCGGCGATTCTTTTCTCGAGCCGTTGCGTCTAACCCCAGAGATCGAACAGGAACAAAAACGGGCCCGCTTTCGTATCGCGGCGGTAGGGGACGTGATGATCGTGCAGCGCCAGCTTCCACAACAGAACTGGAAATCGCAATATCGGTTCACCCTGCGTCCGCATCGGCTGGAAGACTTCGAACCGCGGTGCCAGTTTCAGCAGACTTCACCGGACTCGCATTTCACCCACCAGCGTCTCTGCACCCTGCCAACTGCCGATGGCCGCATCACCCTGTCCGATCTCCGGCTGATTCGGACGACCGCTCAAGGGCGCGAAGAGCGCGAGCTACAGAACGAAGACGAATGGCGCGCGGCGCTGCTCGAGCATTTCGGAGTCTGCCTTTGAAGTTGCGAGCGCTCAGAAACAACGGAGCCTGCAGTTTCTGGCTCGGGCTCGCTACAGTCAGCCTCTTTCTAGCGACCGCCTCATCCCCCCAGACCTCATCCGGTCGCTTTGACCGGCAGGTGCAGGCTTATGTGCACAACGCCGACTTCAGCGGGTCGGTGCTGGTGGCGCAGGATGGCCACGTTCTGTTTCAGAAGTCGTACGGGATGGCCAACTACGAGTGGAGTATCCCGAATTCAGACCAGACCAAGTTTCACATCGCTTCTATCAGCAAGACCTTCACCGCCGCCGCGATCCTGCGGTTGGAGCAGCAAGGGAAATTGAAGCTCAGCGATCCGCTGAGCAAGTACGTCCCCGATTTTCTGAACGGCGACCGCATCACCATCGAACAAATGCTGTCGCACACCTCGGGTCTGCCCGATTTTTATTCTCTTTCGGAATACTCCAGCAAAAAGTACCAGCGGGTCTCACTGGCAGACCTGATCGCGTGGGTGAAAACCAAGCCGCTGGATTTTCTGCCGGGCAGCAAGAGCAGCTACAGCAATACGGGATATGCGTTTCTGGCGTACATCATCGAACAGGCGTCAGGCAAACCCTACGAAGAGTTTGTGCACGACGAGTTGCTGAAGCCGGCAGGCATGAAGGAAACGGGCGCCTATCGCGACGAGGCTGTGATCCCCGACCGCGCCAGCGGTTACCAACCCGCCCTTGAGGATCACGGATTGCGGAACGCACCCGCCTACGACAAAACAATCCTCACCGGCTCGGGATCGTTGTACTCCACCACGAGCGATTTGTATGCGTGGTGCCGCTGGTTGCAGCCGTACTCCGCACTGGATTTTTCCACGCCGGGCAAAACTTTCGGCTGGAACGCACATGAGACCAAGAGCCACCACAAGTATCTCGAGCAGAGCGGACGGGCCCCCGGTTTCAGCTCACATGTCTCCGTGTTTCCCGCGGACAAACTGATCGTGATCGTGCTGGGAAACCTCGAAGACGCAGCGGTCAACGTACTGGCCGACGATCTGGCCGCGATCGCCCTGGGAGAAAGCCCGCCGCCCCCGGCGCCGAGGACGAGCGTGCACGCTCCGGTTGTGCGCTCCGAGGAGTTTGCCGGGACCTACGAAGTCGATCCGAAACTCCTGCTCGATGTGCGTGCGGAAGGCGGGGCGCTGTACCTGCGCGGCACGGGCGGCGACTATCTTCCCCTCGAGCCCACCGGCAAGGATTCCTTCTTCTATCGCCAGCTGTACGTGAAGGTTGGGTTCAGACGCGACAAGAGCGGGAAGGTCGAGGCGTTGCTGTGGAATGGCGACCATCCCTGCAAGAAGTTGAATTAGTCGTTAGTCGCTACTCGGTTGTCGCCAGTCGCAAGCACCCAACAACGAATGCGGCTTGCTCACATCTTTTTAACCACAGAGACACCGAGGCACAGAGAAAGCTTCTTCTTTCTCGATTTCTCTGTGTCTCTGTGACTCTGTGGTAAAAAAGATTCGAAACGCCAGCTGACGACCAGCGACTAACGACCAGCGACTAAAACCTATTTCGCGCCGAGAGCGCGCACGCGCACCGACAGACGGGACTTGTAGCGGGCTGCAGTGTTCTTGTGGATCACGCCCTTCTGAATCGCTTTGTCGAGAGCCGAGACGGTCTGGCGATACGTCTTGTCAGCGGCCGCTTTGTCGCCCTTGGCCAGGGCTTCGCGCAGTTCCCGCAGCGACGTGCGCAGGCGCGAGGTATTGGTGCGGTTGCTGGCGGTGCGCTTCACCGTCTGACGGGCGCGCTTTAGCGCCGATAAATGATTAGCCATGCTTGTCCGTTACCTTCGTTTCTTCTAGAGGGATGTTCCGGCAGGTACCGAATACGTTATTGTACGAGAGCAAGTCCTGACTGGTCAAACGGATATGGACAAAGTCCTGGATCGGCTGAAGGTCCTGATCGACTCCTCCACGCCCATCGTCGTGATGGAGACGGTCGAGGAATCGCGCGCCGTGCGTCTGGTGCGCTTTGCCTGCTCGGCCCTCAACCTGGCGGCCTTCGAGTGGACGATCGCTACCGGACTCGCCCGATCGGGTGGGAATCCGGCTGCGCCGGCGATCGAAAACGGCGCGTTTCCCCCGGGCGGCTATCGCGCCGGCGAAGTCAACGACTTCGCCGAAAACGCCAAGGCCCTCTACGACAGCCGCGATCCAGCGAAGATGCTGGCCAACCTCGAAGGCATCTCGATCGAAGCGGCATTCATCCTGAAAGACCTGCACCGCCACATGGACGATCCGGTGGTCGTGCGGCGGCTGCGTGATGTGGGGCAGAAGTTCGCGACCAACCGGCGCACCGTGATTCTGACGGCGCCAAAGATTTCGATTCCTCCCGAGCTGGCGAGCCTGGTGGAGTTTCTCGAATTGCCCCTGCCCGACCGGCAGCGTTTGCGCCAGATCATCGACGAGGTGCTGGTGAGGATCTCGAAAACGCATACCCTGCAGCGAAGGCTCGAGCCGGCCGGAATCGATGCCATGGCCGACAATCTGCGCGGCCTGACCGAAGAAGAGTCGGAACGCGCCATTTCGCAGGCGCTGGTGACCCGGTACGCGCTGTGTCCGGAGACGGTCACCGATGTCCTCGAGGCAAAGAAAGCGCTGCTTCGGCGATCGGAAATGCTCGAGTTCGTGGAAGTCTCCGACACGCTAGCGACCGTCGGGGGCCTCGACAATCTAAAGCATTTTCTCGCCCAGCGCCGTGGTTCCTGGGAGGAACCGGCGCGGGCGTTCGGGCTCGATCCGCCGCGCGGAGTGATCATCCTCGGCGTCCAGGGATGCGGCAAAAGCATGTGTGCGCGGGCGATTGCCGGCGAATGGAAGTTGCCGCTGGTGAAGTTCGATACGGCCGCCGTCTACGACAAGTACATCGGAGAGACCGAGAAGCGCATCCAGAAAGTTTTTCAGGTCGCCGAGGGGCTCGCCCCGTGCGTGTTGTGGATCGACGAATTAGAGAAAGTGTTCGCGGGCAGCGGCCCGGATTCGGCCTCGGCCGATGCCGGAGTTTCCTCGCGCCTGCTGGCGTCGTTTTTGTCGTGGATGCAGGACCGCAAAGCACCGGTATTCGTGGCGGCCACTTGCAACAACGTCAGCGTCCTGCCGCCGGAACTGATTCGCAAAGGACGTTTCGACGAGCTTTTCTTCGTGGACCTGCCGAACCAGGCGGAGCGCCGCCAGATTCTCGCCATTCAGCTGACCAGGCGAAAACGCAATCCGGCAGAGTTTGATCTCGATCGCATCGCGGCGGCGGCGCGCGGATACTCGGGTGCAGAAATCGAGTCGGTGGTGCAGACCGCGCTTTATTCCGCCTACTCGCAGAAGCAGCAGTTGGCGAACGCGCATCTGCTCGATGCGATTCGCGCTACCGTGCCGCTTTCGACTACACGCGCTGAGGAGATCGAGGCCTTGCGGGAGTGGGCCGCGAAACGAGCGGTACCGGCGTCGGTTCCCGAGGTCCGTGCGGAAGGTGCGTGATTTTCCAGTTCGGGGAGAAGAAAACACAACGGAATTCGCGTGTTTCCCCCGAGCATGAGCGGTTTCTCGAACAAAATGAGGCACCTACAGAACATGCTGGAGGTGGCCTTTTGAGTGCGATTTCGGGCCGGACTTTGGCTTTGCCTGCCCTATAATGAAGCCAGAGTTTTTCCCCCGCCACGTGGATTCATGGACAACGCCCTGGAACTTTTGAGTTCGGAAAAGCCTATTCTTCGCAGGGCTGTGCCTCGCCTGAAGCTGTTGTTGGAGTGGGAGCCCGCTCATAAAGTCTTTCTCAGCAATCTGGCGGATGCAGTCTCGTTGCAACCGCCACCTCCTTTGGCCATCACTTCACCGCCCGCCGAATTCTGGCACGACGTCTTCGTTCCCACCCAACTCCCATGGAAGTCCTTTCAGGAATCCATGTTGTGGCACCTGGTGGTGTTCCTGGCCGCCTGGGGGCTTTCGCAGGGGTGGGCAAGCCGCCCAAAGCCGCATACCTCGCAATCGTTCCGGACGTCGGGTTCCATTTACTACACGCCCTCGAAAGTCTTTCCGGCAGTGCACAGCAGTCCTCCGAGGACTCGACCGAATCATTCGAGCCATGCGCAGGCCGCCGCTCATTCACCGAAGCCGATGCCGGTGGCGGCGGAGCATCGCAGTGCGCCAAAGTTGGAGGTGCCTCCAGATCTGAAGGCCGCGCTCGGCGCGAACGCACCAAATCTCGCGTCGACCCCTGCCATGCCTGCCGTTCCGCTTTCGGCGACCTCGCCAACCCGACAAGCTCCCGGCGGATTGGCGGGCGTGGTTGCGCCGCCCCCCAGTGTCGGCGGACACGCGGGCCGTTTGAGTGGACTTCCGCAGAGTGCCGTGGTTGCGCCACCCGCCGACGTCGCGGGTCTGAATGGTGGCCGATCCCTCAGGGGTCCGGGAGGAGCCGTCGTGGCCCCGCCCCCAACCGTGCAGGGATCCGGTCGCGGACCCGGGACTCTGGGCGGTGGAAATTCGCGCGTGGTTGCGCCGCCGCCGCAGCTGGCAGGCCAGGGAGTGCGATCGGGACCCGGAATGGGATCGACAATGCTGGCGGCAAACGGAAACGTTGTGCCGCCTCCGCCTTCGGTTGAGCACTCCGGCCGACCGGGCGCGGTTTCAGGTCCGGGCACGGCCGTGGTGCCGCCACCTCCTTCCATTCAAGGCTCAGGCGGAATCGGCGGAGTCGGGCGTTCGAATTCCGCTTCCGGCATGGGCTCGGCGGTAGTTCCTCCACCTCCTGCGGTACAAAGCGGGGGCGGTGTGCTGGGTACGCTGGCTTCGTGGTTTTCCGGAGGCACACCGAAGGTCGTTCCTCCGCCTCCCGGCATTCAGGGACCGGGCGTGAACGGCGAAGGCGGCGGCGCCAATGGTGGTCGTCCCCTTGGATCTCTTGGCGGAGGAGGAAATGGCGTGGTGCCCCCGCCACCTTCCGTGCAAGGTGGAGGCGCAGGGACTGGGCGCATTTCATCGCTGGGATCGGGAGGATCGGCGGTAGTTCCGCCGCCTCCGTCGATGCAAGGTGCGGGTGGCGCCGGAGCTCGCAATGGCGTGGGAAGCACGCTAGCCGGTGGCGGACAAGTTGTGCCTCCGCCGCCATCGTTGTCGGGAACTGGCTCCGGACCGGGAACGGGAGGCGGCAACGGTGGCCGCGGCCATTCGCTTTCCGCCGGAGGCGCCCAGGTCGTGCCGCCTCCGCCGTCCGTGGGCGGAGATGGCAATGGTTCGGGGATGGGCCGAAGCGCGCATTCCTCTCTGGGTGGACCAGGTCAAGTGGTTCCCCCGCCCCCTGGTATTTCCGGCGCTGGCGGCGGGAATCGCGCCGGCACATTGATGGCAGGCGGCACCGGAGTGGTCGCGCCGCCCCCGTCGGTTGAGGGAATGGGCAACGGAGGCGGCGGAAATGTCGGTGGAGTGCCTGGAGGAGATTTGCGCGCGGCACCGCCCGGAAATGGCGCGAGGTTCCGTATCCACCGGTCCCCTTGAGCAGATGGATCCGCTGGATTCGCCGCAGGAGCAGGCGAAGCCGATCCCCAATACACCCGCGGAAGACTTGCCTTTGCGGCTGGTCGGAGTCGCCGTGGCCTCGTCGAAGACATCGTTCTTCTCGAACTATGAGGTCTTTGTCGCGGAACGTCGCGTAGGGCAGGGACAGATGGAACTGATCAAACTCGTATACACGTTCTTGCCCTATCAAAAAAGGCTCTCGGAATACGATCTGAATACGACCAAGGTGTACAAGCTGCGTGCTGTCCGCGATCCCGGCTGTGATGAAACCTTGATGTCGATGACCTGGCCGGAAGGCGAGCAGCCCGACCCCGATACCCAGGACGCCGTGAGCACCCTGGCATCGAATGCCAGCAACAAGAACAGCAGGCTGCCGTGCTTCCGCACCACCGCCGACGACTTTGTCAAAGCGATCACGAAGGGTCCATAGATTCTCCCGCCATGACGTTCCATGGGCATAAATCCCGGTACAACGCCAACACTTTCTCCACCGTCGCCACCGGCACCCGCCGCCGCGAGGGCTGGCCCCGCCGCCGGTCCAGCAACCCGTTGTAGCCCTCTTCCACGTAGCGCTCCCGCCACCGCCGCATGTGCCGGTCGCTGATCCCCAGGATCTCCGCCGCCTGCCACCACGTGATCTTCTTCGCCATCGCTTGCAACATCACGTCCTGTACTTTCATCGCCCGCTCCATCGCGGTCCTCGGATAAGCTTCCATGCTCCGCATGGTCTCCCATCCTCACCGCCCGCTAAGCGGACATATCATGTGCTATCTCATCCGGACATATCATGTGCTACCGACAATGCACAGCCACTACCATTGACTCCCACCAACACCCGCGCTAGGCTTAGTCCAATGGTTGTTGCTTGCACTCCGGGAGCGAGCATTTCGGCTGGTTCTACCTCCTCAGAAGACAATCGTTTGCTCAAGCGGGAAACGTTCCGGCCATTTGGATTCGGAATAACACTATTGGTGTCAGCGACTTGCTATAGATGAGCGGGTCTGCGAGAAACCGGTGCTGGCGCCGGCCAAATTCGCCAGCTTCGTACGGGCCCCCAGAGAGGAAAACATCGGCTCCTGAATGAAGAAGAGCATTGAAGTAAGCTCGAATATCGAGACCCTATTCGGCACGCGCGACGAGAACCTGCACCTGCTGGAAGACGGACTGAACATCACCATCGACCTGCGCTCGAACGGAGTCGAGGTCGAAGGCGCGCCGCGCGACGTGGCCCGCGCCGAGCAGATCTTTGCCGACTACGAACATCTGCAGCGCTCCGGCTTCACCTTCAATAACGGTGATCTCAATAGCATGCTGCGCGTAGTGACCACCGATCCGAAGGTCACGCTGCGCGGACTGGCGGAAGCGGGCCGCCAGCGCTCGTTTGGACGCCGCACCGTGCAGCCGAAAAGCTCCAACCAGCGCCGCTATCTCGAGGCCATCGAAAAGCACGACATGGTCTTCGGAGTCGGCCCGGCCGGAACCGGCAAGACCTATCTCGCCGTGGCCATGGCCATCTCAGCGCTGCTGGCGAAACGGGTGAATCGCATCATCCTCGCCCGCCCCGCGGTCGAAGCCGGCGAGCGGTTGGGATTTCTGCCGGGTACTCTGCAGGACAAGATCGATCCCTATCTGCGCCCGCTGTACGACGCGCTCTACGACATGCTCGATCCCGAAAAAGTCGACCGCTACCTGGAGAAGAACGTCATCGAGATTGCGCCCATCGCCTTCATGCGCGGCCGTACATTGAACGATTCCTTCGTCATCATGGACGAGGCGCAAAATACCACCTCGGAACAGATGAAAATGTTCGTCACGCGCCTGGGTTTCAACTCGAAGGCGGTGATCACGGGCGACATCACGCAAATCGACTTGCCCAACGCGCGGCGCAGTGGACTCGTCGAAGCCATCGACATCCTGAAACCGGTCGAAGGCCTGGCATTTGTGTACTTCGACGAATCCGATGTGGTGCGCCATCACCTCGTGCAACGCATCATCCGCGCCTACGACGACCACAAAACAAGAATCGCCGAGCAGCAGATGCTGTTGTCGCTGGAAGCAAAGGCGGCTGAGCAGAAGCCACTCGAGACCCGGACGCTGGATCTCGCAGAACGAAGGCATGCGGGCACAGACGATGCCGACGATGATTCGGGAAGCACATCGTTTCTGGCTCGTGGCGAACAATAGAGCTCCCGTTCACTGGAGGGTGCAATTCGGCCCTCCTGTTTTCTTTTTGTCGTGCTCCCCGCTTTCCGCGGGAAGAAAGACGGCGCCCTTCGCTCGGATTGTTTCCGTGAGCCGAATGGTCATTTTGCAAAGGCGGGTTACAGGGTTGCAGGAAGACGCGCTCGACCGCTTTGTAACGCGTGCCAAGCGCGCCGTTCGCTTGCGAGGAAGTGTCACCGTGCTGGTCACGAGCAGCCGTGAATTACGCCGCCTCAACCAACGCTTCCGCGGCAAGGACAATCCGACAGACGTGCTATCGTTTCCCGCGCCCCCCATATCGGTGGGCCGGTTCGCCGGGGATGTTGCCATTTCAGCGGAAATCGCCAAGGAAAACGCCCGCCGCTTGGGCCATTCCGCGGCGGATGAAATCAAGGTGCTCACCCTCCACGGCGTGCTTCACCTGGCGGGATACGATCACGAGCACGACGCCGGGGAGATGGCCCGCAAGGAAAGACGTTTGCGCAAGCAACTGGGATTACCAACCGCGCTGATTGAGCGCAACGACTGCGGTCCCAGGCCCGCAAACCTTCGCAAACTCTCAGTGCGAGCAAAACGCAAAGCGCCACGACCTGCCCGGGGGCCAGCCCGATGAACTATGCCGTCGGTGTCGGCCTGCTGTTGCTGGTTGGACTCTTAACCCTGGTCTCCTACGTCGATCGCCTCTACACCGAGATCGGCAAGTTTCTCTCCCGCGAATTTCAGGACAATATCGACGCATTTGAGCAGAAAGTCGAGCCCAAGATAAGGGTGAGCCGCACTCGGGCCTCGCTTTCGATGGCGGTGCTGGTCCCCTTGATCATGGCCGCGATCGCGCTCACTGTGGGATTCACCGTCTTCAGCGACCAGGCCTGGAGTGTGCAGGAGATTCTGCAAGCGACCCTCAGCCTGATCCTCATCGTAATCGTGTTCAACCGGTTCCTTCCGTTCGTCTTCTTCTCGCGCACCACCGGGCAATGGCTCGAGCGTTGGGTGCCGCTCTTACGCGTGCTGATCTACGCCGTCTTGCCGGTCACGCTGGTTCTGGGTTTTCTTCAATCCGTCGCCTCCCTGACCAAGCGCCCGTCGGAAGAGGCTCCGGAAAGCCCCGCCGAGGCGGTGGATGCGCTCATCGAGGCGGGCCAGGAAGAAGGCATCATTCAGGCGAGCGATCGCGATCTGATCCAGTCGGTCGTGGAGTTCAGCGGCAAGACGGTTCGCGAAGCCATGAAGCCGCGGCCTGAAATGGTCGCCGTGCCCGCGCAGATGACGGTGGAACAGTTTGTCGAACTGCTCCGCACCAAGCCGTTCTCGCGGGTACCGGTCTATCGCGATTCCATTCACAACATCGTTGGCGTGGTCTACGCGCAGGACGTGATGCAGGTGCCCGATTCGGAGGCGCGCTCCCGGACCGTCGAATCCCTCATGCGCAAGGATGTCACGTTTGTGCCCGAGAGCAAGCTGGGCAGCGACCTGCTGCGCGAGATGCGCAGGGACAACGTGCGCATGGCAATCGTGGTCGACGAATATGGCGGAGTCGCGGGCCTGGTGACCATCGAGGACCTGGTCGAAGAAATCGTCGGCGAAATCCGCGATGAACACGAGAAATCCCAGGTCGTGAAGGAAAGCGATCATTCCTACGTGGTCCCCGGCAACATGGACGTCGATCATCTCGACGAATTGTTTGGCGTCCGCATGGATGGCAAGGAAGCCACCACCATCGCGGGCCTGGTGACCGAACTGGCCGGGCGCATCCCGCAAAAGGGAGAAGTGATCGAAGGCGATGGCCTGCGGTTCGAGGTCCTGGACTCCACCGATCGGCGCGTGGAGCGTGTCCGCATCGCGGCCATCGAGCCGCGCCAGATGAAGCTGATATAGTGTCTGCGGTTCTGCGCTTCGTAGGGATTCTCTGAAGTCATGTCCTGAATCCCGAACCTCCTCCGTGCTACCCTGTGCCCTCTGTGGTTTATGCATTTTTGTGAAACGTAGATCAAATCCATGCCCTTCCACTCCGGCTTTGTTTGTATCTTAGGTCGTCCGAACGCAGGCAAATCGACGCTGCTGAATGCGCTCGTCGGCGAGCGCCTGGCCATCATCAGTCCAAAGCCACAAACGACGCGGAACCGCATCCAGGGAATCCTCCATATTCCGAAGGCGGGAAAGCGCCCAGGCGCGCAGGTAATCCTCATCGACACACCCGGTGTGCATAAACCCGACAGCTCGCTCGGCCGAAAGATGATGGGCGAGGTGCGCGAAGCCGTGGAAGGCTGTGATCTGATCTTGCTCATGATCGACGTCAACCGGCGGCTCAGCACCGAAGATCAGTTCGCGCTGAGGATGGCCCAGCAGGCCGGAACGCCGGTGTTTCTATTGCTCAACAAGATCGACCTGCTGAAAGACAAGAAACAGCTGCTTCCCATCATCGAGGAGTATCAGCGGCTGCATGAGTTTCGGGAAATCATTCCTTTATCCGCGCTGAAGAAAGACGGTCTCGACCTCTTGCTCGACAAAGTGGTGGCGTTGCTTCCTGCCGGCCCTGCGTATTTCCCGGAAAGCCAGATCACCGATCAGCCAGTGCGGTTCATGGCCGCGGAAATCGTTCGCGAGCAGGTTTTGCTGGCAACAAAAGAGGAGGTTCCCCATTCGACGACGGTGGTGGTCGAGCGCTTCGAGGAAGAGCCTCGACTTACCCGAATCGCCGCGACCATTTACTGTGAACGTGAAGGGCAGAAAGCCATCTTAGTCGGCAAGGGTGGCCAGATGCTGAAGAAGATTGGTACGGCGGCCCGCATCAAGATTGAAAAAATGGTGGGGACGAAGGTGTTTCTGGAATTGTTCGTGAAGGTGCAACCCGGTTGGCGAGACTCGCGGGCCTTCGTCGAAGAGCTGGATTGGAGGCGGCAACTCGCAGACCTCGCCAACCCGGCCATGCGCAAGCGCTAAGCCAGACGGCGATTGTGGGAACCGGAATCTCCCGATAAAATCGAGATACAGGCGTAGGTCTGAATCTTGGGGTCAGGAAGTGATATGGGTGAGGAACCCGCAAAGACTTGTAACTTCGATCCAGAGAAGTTAGTCCTGAAGTTAAAAGTGACTCTGGCCGCTGACAAGAATGCCATCGACCCGGTGGTTCAGGGCATCATGGAAGTCGTCCGCAATACGCATTGCGCCGACGGCAAGGAAGATGCCATCGAACTGGCGCTCAGCGAGGCACTGGCCAACGCGGTAATTCACGGCGCCAAAGGCGATGCCAAAAAAGTGGTCGAGTGTGACGTCGCCTGCGACGAGACGCGCGGCATGTTGATTGTGGTGCGGGACCCTGGCCCAGGGTTCAATCCTGCAACCATCCCGAGCCCAGTCATGGGCGAGAATATCTACTCCAACCACGGCCGCGGTATTTTTCTGATCAACCAGCTGATGGACGCGGTGGAATTCCGCAATAACGGCAAAGAGATCCACATGCTCAAGAAGTAACCGCAGCGCCAGCGTCCCGTCCCTGAACGAAGCGAAGATCCTGCGGCCAGGACAGTAGCGCCGGCAGCCTGCCCTGAGCGAAGCCGATGGGTCCCGCCGGCTGTCGCGAGCACAGTAGCGCCGGCGTCCCGCCGGCAGTCGCGAGGGCATCTTGCCCTCGCCGTCTCGACCCACTCCCACAGCCGTTAAGCTCCGCCCAACCCAATGCACAACGACACGAAGGAGTCGTATCAGTCCGCGCCTTCAGGCCCTGCACCGCTACTCTTTCGCCGCAATCCCCAGCGCTTTCATTTTCCGGTACAGGTGGCTTCGCTCCAGGCCGAGCATCTCAGCCGTGCGGCTGACATTCCCGTGATTTTCGTCGAGCTTCTTAAGAATGTAGTCCCGCTCATAAGCGTCGCGCGCCTGATGCAGGGTTGAGAATTCAGACCCGGCCGCGCGCCGGCTTCCGTCACGATAAATCAGGGGCGGCAGGTGCTTGCGTTCGAAGCGCGTTGTAGTCGGATTCATGATCACGATGCGCTCGATCACGTTCCGCAACTCACGCACATTGCCCGGCCACGAATACCGGGTCAGCATTTCGATCGCGTCATCGGTCATTTCGCGCGACCGCCTGCCATAAGCCACGGCGAATTCCTTCAGGAAGTGGCGTGCGAGCAAGGGAACATCTTCTTTGCGTTCTCGCAGGGGCGGCACAAAGAAGGGAATCACGTTGAGCCGGTAAAACAGATCTTCGCGAAAGTTGCCCTTGGAGATCTCCTCCTCGAGGTCTTTATTCGTGGAAGCGATGACCCGCACATCCACGGTAATCGCGTCGGAACTCCCCACCGGCGTAAAGCGCTGTTCGTCGAGCGTGCGCAGCACTTTTGATTGCGTCTTCAGGCTCATGTCGCCGACTTCGTCCAGAAACAGTGTGCCTCCTGTCGCTTTTTGAAACTTGCCTTCCTTATCGCCGAAGCGCCCGGGAACGATCCCCGTCGATGTCCGAAAAGTTCGCTCTCAATCAGGTCTTCGGGAATCGCCGCGCAGTTGACCTCGACGAACATTTCATCCTTGCGCAGACTCTGGGCATGAATGGCGTGCGCCACCAGTTCCTTTCCCGTGCCGGATTCGCCATAAATCAGCACCCGTCCATTGGTGGGTGCCATGATGCCAATCTGCTGGCGGAGCGCTTTCATCGGAACGCTGTCGCCTGCGATCACGCTCCGGGACTGAAGCTGCTTCTTAAGGTCGCGATTCTCGCGGCGCAGTTTCTTGGAGTCGATGGCATGCCGCACCAGATTCAAGGTACGGTCGATGGACAGCGGTTTCTCCAGGAAGTCGTACGCGCCCAGCTTAGTCGCGCGCACAGCGGTTTCAATCGTGCCGTGCCCGGAGATCATGATGACTTCGGGCGGATTGTCGAGCTCGCGGATTTTCTGCAGCGTGTCGAGACCATCCATCCCGGGCAGCCACACATCGAGCAGAACCACGTCGAAGGCATTTTGTTCGAGCAGGCGCAGGCAGGCTTCTCCGCTATCGGCTTCGTCGGTGCGGAACCCTTCGTCATCGAGCACTCCCTTCAGGGAGTCCCGGATGCCGGACTCGTCGTCCACGATCAGAATGCTAGACATGTTGAACCGGAGCAGGAGCGGTCGCGGGTTGGGTGGCGAGCGGCAACTCTACAATGAAGCGCGTGCCGATGGGCTGGTTCTCTTCCACCCGAATGGAACCGTGGTGGTCTTCAATGATGCGGCTCACGATGGCGAGGCCGAGGCCGGTGCCTCGCTTTTTGGTCGAGAAATACGGAAGAAAGAGCTTCTCCTTTAAGTCCTGCGTGACGCCATGGCCGGTGTCGGAAATTACGATTTCGACGGCGTCGCAGCTGGTCACGAGGCTCGTGCTTACGCGGATTTCCCGCAGCAGTGACCCTTCCATGGCCTCGGCCGCGTTGTCGACAAGATTTGCCAGGGCGCGCTTGACTGCATCCGTGTCGGCCATGACTTTGGGCAAGTCGGGAGCCAGTTCCGTGTGCAGCGTGATCCCGCTCAGCCGGCCCTCGAACATGTCGAGCACGCTTTGCACGATGAGGTTGATATTGGCGGGCCCAGGGTGCGACGCAGGAAAGCGCGCCAGCGTGGAGAATTCGTCCACCAGGGTACGCACGGTTTCAACCGAAGCCGCGATGGTTTCCGAGCAATGGCGAATGATCTCCATCGAGGCCGCGTCCGGTCGCGTGCCGCGGT
Source organism: uncultured Acidobacteriota bacterium (assembly GCA_963729415.1). GTDB lineage: Bacteria > Acidobacteriota > Terriglobia > Terriglobales > Acidobacteriaceae > Gp1-AA133. The sequence continues at coordinate 22,034 of CAVSOD010000003.1, forward strand.
CGAGGTGGCGGCGGATGCGATCGGCGGAGAGCGCGATCGGCGTCAGTGGGTTCTTGATCTCGTGGGCCACGCGGCGCGCCACCTCACGCCAGGCCGCCTGCTTTTGCGCCTTCAGCAAGTCTGAAAGATCTTCGAAGATCAGAACGTAGCCCAGGCGCTCGCTCTCGTGTCGCAAGGTCGCCACCGTGAGCGCTGCGTTCAGTTTCGTGCGCTGCATGGCAATTTCGGTTTGACTGGTCGTGACCCCGCCCATGCGGTCGGCGCGGCGCAACAGCACGAGCAAATCTTCCGCAACGTCCGGTGGAAAAACGTCCTGCAGCGCGGAATTGATCATCTCCGGATTGCGCCCGTCGCTGCCTCCGCTGGGATGGAACATCCTGAGCAGCGCCTGGTTGACGTGAGTAATCTTTAATTGCGCGTCGAGCGACAGAACGCCAGTCGGAATACTTTCAAGAATGGTTTCGATATGGCGGCGGCGTTGCTCAAGAGCAGTGTTGGCGATACTCAAATCGCGGCTGGAGGCATCAATCTGGCGGCGGCTGGATTCCAGTTCCTCAGCCATCTGGTTAAAGGAGCGCACCAGGTCGCCGATTTCGTCGGCGGCATTCACTTCGACGCGGTAATCGAGACGTCCGCGCGAAATCTCCTGCGTGGCCTCGGCCAGCGCGGCGACGGGTCGCGTGACCAACTTGGACAGGTAAAGAGCGAGCCAGGTGGTCGAGAACAGCACCAGCACGGTCAGCAGCAGCAGCAGGAGCATGTACGTGCGCCGCAGTTGGCGTCGTTGCTGGTAGAGCTCAAAGTAGCGCTGCTGGCTGGCCGTGAGTTCCTTCACCGTAGCCGAGAACTTCTCCGGTAACGGCATCGCCACGAGAATCAAGCCGTCGTCTCCAACAGCGGCCGTGCCGAGAATGTACTCCGTCTGCTCCCACAGAAGCGGGGAGGGAGACGGCCCGGAAAGTTGCTCCGGAGCGGCTTTTGATCGGATCACGTCCCAGGCGGCCGGGGCGTGGAAGCTGGCTTCCGCGTTCCCCTTCAGGAGCGCGAAAGCGAATCCGCCTTGCAGCGTGGTGTCGTGACGCTGAAAGACACTGTCCATAATCGAAAAGTTCTGATTGCCGAATGCTCGCTCGGTATCAGGAGACTTGGCAATTGCGGTCGCTTCGGCGGTGGCATTTTGCTGGGCATAGGTAGCCAGCAGCGAGGCCATGGCGCGGGTATCTTCGCGCACTTCCTCAACCGGCCGCGAGAACCAGCGGTCGATGGTCCGATTCATCAGGCCGTAGGCAAACCAGAACATTACGATGACTGGAAGAAACGACAGCAGCAGACCAGTCACGACCAGCCGCGTGCGGAACTTCGAGCCCAGCACGCCCAGTCGCCGCTCGGCGAACAGCTTCAAAAGGTTGCGCGCCAGGATGAACGTCAGTGCGACGAACAGCAGAAAAACCAGGATCGTGAGCGCAGCAAAAAACAGAAGTTGCTGGTTATTGCCCGGATTCAGGAAGGCCGGCTGATCGAAAGAAGATTGCGACAGCAGGATGCCGAAAAGCAGGGCAATCCCCACGGCAAGCGGAACAATGACCCGCTTGCGGTTTCTTTCCACTTCCGGAGCTGGCCTGAGGTTCGACACGTCGCCGAGGGTCTGCCGGCGCGGATTTCCCACATTTCCGCGCAGTCCTTCGTCATTATAGACGCAGCGGAAACGACTCTCCGGCTTACTGGGTAGGTGCCGCCGGCGCGCGCGGATCTCTGGCAACCAGCGCGTTTTTCAGAGCTGCGTAGCTCGGCTTGGGAGCGTAGTTGCGGTCGAACAGTAAAGCCGCGCCCTTGGTGTGCTTGGTCTTCGAGCCGATCCACGACCACTTATCGGTGAAGCCCCAGGTCTGAATCGCGTTGCACCCCGGATGAGCCAGGCACGCCGATGCGATCCCCGCATAGATATCGGCTTGGCGGGCGAGGTCGGCAGGGCTGGGGTTTCCGGCCTCGTCGACGGGGAGCGCGACATCCAGTTCAGTGAAGTGCACCTCGACATCGAGTGCCGTAAATCGGGCAATGTTGGCGCCGATGCCCGCAATATCAGGATTGAGATCGAAGATGTGCATCTGCAAGCCGACTCCATCGATGGGCACACCACGGCGTTTGAAATCCTTCACCATGGCGTAAATCGCGTCGGACTTGGCATTGATGGTTTCCGCGCCGCCGTCGTTGTAGAACAGCAGCGCCTCGGGATCCGCCGCATGCGCGAGCCCGAATATCTGCTCGATGTAGGCAGTCGATCGACCTGCCAATCCAATCCCCGGCTGGTCGTACCAGATCGAAGGCTTCACGTTCCCGTGTTCGTCGAAAGCTTCGTTGATTACATCCCAGGCAAACACCTTGCCCCGATAGTGTCCGGCGACCGTCGTGATGTGCTCCTGCAGTATTTGCAGAAGCTGCGCCGGTGTGAACTGCCCTTTGGTCAGCCAGTCCGGATTGGTCCATCCCCAAACCAGAGTGTGGCCGCGGACTCTCATGCCATGCGCTTGCGCAAAACCAACCACCTGGTCCCCTTGCGTGAAGTCGAACGTGGCGCGGTCGGGTCGAATCACCCACCACTTCATCGCGTCCTCCGCTTCGATCATGTTGAACTCGCGGCCAAGTGTGGCCGCATAGAGCTTCTCGGAGAACAGCGAAGGCCGCACCGCAGTGCCGATCGAGACTCCCCGCGCGTCGGCCTGCTCGCGCAGCGACTGTGCAGGCGAATCGAGTGCGCCGATCCCCACGACCAGGGTCAATGCCAGCAGACGAGACAACGAGTTCATGCGTCGAACCTCACCCTCTAGGGTCGCTACCGGGAGGCATTACCCCAAGGGCAGTCGTCACTGCTGCATGTGATCAACCCAGCATGGCGGCGGTGGGGAAAGGTGTTTCGGGGCAGGGGACAGTAGCTCTTTCTTGTACGAAGGTGCATGTCCAGTCGAGATGAATTTTGTGACGGAAGCGGCTGATTCGGCGCAGAATCCGCGATTTTGTCGCACGCGATCGGACGCGCCCTCGCGCCGCGCACAGTTCAGGTACTTAAGTTACTGGTACGGTTGTGCGTCTACGTTGACAATTTATGTCAACGCGAAACATGCTACTGCTTCTCCCCCTGAAAACAATCGGGTTTCGCGCGCACCACCACGCGGTTTAACGATATTTCTTTGTCGATCGATAGGAGATCGAACGTATGTCGCAACGGCTGGGCGATCTTCTCGTAAAAGAGAAGGTCATCACCCCAGAGCAGTTGGCGCAGGCCACCAAGGTTCAGAAAGAGAGCAACTGCCGCCTGGGCTCAGCCCTGGTGAAGCTTGGCTTTCTGACCGACGAAGACGTCACGAATTTTTTGTCCCGCCAGTACGGCGTGCCTGCCATTAATCTTTCTTACTTCGAAATCGACCCGGCGGTGGTCAAGCTCATCCCCTTCGAAACCGCCAAGCGTTACCAGATCCTGCCCCTGAGCCGTGTAGGCGCATCGCTCACCATCGCCATGGTCGACCCGACCAACGTCTTCGCCATGGACGATATCAAGTTCATGACCGGCTTCAATATCGAGCCGGTAGTCGCCTCGGAAAGTTCGATTGCCGACGGCATTGAGAAGGCATACGGCACGGCCAAAGAGGAAGACCTCGAGCAAGTCATGCAGTCGATGACGGAGCTGGGCGACGCCGACGTCGAGCTGCAGGCCGAAGAGCAGGAGATGGATCTCGGCGAGCTCGAGAAGGCCGCCGACGAAGCTCCCATCGTGAAGCTGGTGAACCTGGTGCTGACCGATGCGGTCAAGCGTGGTGCCAGCGACATTCACCTGGAGCCATACGAAAAAGAGTTCCGCGTCCGCTTCCGCATTGACGGCATTCTGCAGTCGATCATGACCCCGCCGCTCAAGCTGAAAGACGCCATCACCTCCCGCTTGAAGATCATGGCGAAGCTCGACATCAGCGAAAAGCGCCTGCCGCAGGATGGCCGCATCATGCTCAAGATGGCCATCGGCGGCAAAAAGAAGCAGCTGGACTTCCGCGTCAGCACGCTGCCCACGCTGTGGGGCGAAAAGATCGTCATGCGGTTGCTCGACAAGGAGAACCTGCGGCTCGACATGACGAAACTCGGTTTCGAGCCCGAGTCTCTGGTGAAGTTCGAGAAAGCGATTCTCAAGCCGTACGGCATGGTGCTGGTCACGGGCCCCACGGGATCGGGCAAAACCAACACGCTGTATTCCTCGATCGCGCGCCTGAATCAGCCTGATACGAACATTATGACCGCCGAGGACCCGGTCGAATTTCAGCTGCAGGGCGTCAACCAGGTGCAAATGAAGGAGCAGATCGGGTTGAACTTTGCCGCGGCGCTTCGCTCCTTCCTGCGACAGGATCCGAACATCATCCTGGTGGGCGAGATTCGTGACTTTGAAACTGCCGAAATCGCCATCAAGGCCGCGCTTACCGGCCACCTGGTGCTCTCCACTCTGCATACCAACGGCGCGCCCGAGACCATCACGCGACTCATGAACATGGGTATCGAGCCATTCCTGGTGGCGACCTCGGTGCACCTCATCTGCGCCCAGCGCCTCGTGCGCCGCATTTGCAAAGACTGCACCGAAATCATCGACGTCCCGCATCAGACGTTGATCGAGGAAGGTTACTCGCCGGAAGAGGCCAAGACCGTCAAGATCCAGAAGGGTAAGGGCTGCGGTGTGTGCAATAACACCGGCTACAAGGGACGAACCGGACTCTACGAAGTGATGGAAGTCGATGACGAGATCAGAGAACTCGTTCTCATCGGCGCGTCGGCGGTCGAACTGAAGAAAAAGGCTATCGAACGGGGCATGATCACCCTGCGGCGCAGCGGCCTCATCAAGGTCAGCCTGGGGATGACCACGCTCGAAGAAGTTGCGCGCGAAACGATTCACTGAGTTTTGCTTACGGGGAAGGGGAAAGAAATATGGCGCTTTCGTTAAGCGATCTGCTCAAAAGGATGCTGGAGATGTCGGGCAGCGACCTGCACATCACCACCAACTCACCGCCGCAGGTGCGCGTCCACGGACACCTGGTGCCGCTCGACCTGCCGCAGTTGACGCCGGCCGAGACCAAGCAGCTCGCCTACAGCGTGATGACCGATTCGCAGAAACACCGCTTTGAGGAAAACCTCGAGCTCGACTTTTCGTTCGGCCTGAAAGGCCTGGCCCGTTTCCGCGCCAACTGCTTCAACCAGCGCGGCGCCACGGCTGCGGTCTTCCGCGTCATTCCGTTCGAGATCAAGTCGTTCAACCAGCTGGGTCTGCCCACGGTCGTTAGCAAGCTGTGCGACAAGCCCCGCGGGCTGGTGCTGGTTACCGGTCCTACCGGCTCGGGCAAGTCCACGACGCTGGCGGCCATGATCGACAAGATCAATACCGAACGGCACGATCACATCCTCACCATCGAGGATCCGATCGAATTCGTGCACATGAACAAGAACTGCCTGGTGAACCAGCGCGAGTTGCACGCCGATACCAAGAGTTTCACCGACGCCCTGCGCGCCGCGCTCCGCGAAGACCCCGACGTGGTGCTCATCGGCGAAATGCGCGACCTTGAAACCATCGAGTCCGCGCTGCGCATCGCCGAAACCGGCCACTTGACCTTCGGCACGCTGCACACCAACTCGGCGTCGTCGACCATCAACCGAATCATCGACGTCTTCCCGGCGCACCAGCAGCCGCAGATCCGCGCCCAGCTCTCCCTGGTGCTCGAAGGCATCATGTGCCAAAGCCTGTTGCCCAAGGGCGACGGCAAGGGCCGGGCCATGTGCATGGAGATCATGGTTCCCAACGCCGCCATCCGCAACCTGATCCGCGAAGACAAAATTCACCAGATTTATTCGGCCATGCAGTCGGGCCAGGAAAAGTTCGGAATGCAGACCTTCAACCAGTCGCTGGCGACAGCGTATTTCCAGAAACAGATCACCCTGGAAACCGCGCTCATGCGCTCCAGCAACCAGGACGAATTGCAGGAAATGATTAACCGCGGTGCGGGCCTGCTGAATCGGTCCACGACCACGGGCGGCATGGCGAAGGCGGCCACGCCGGCAAAACGCTAGGCAAGGAAGCAGGAATCAGAAAGCTAGCCGAGAAGTCAGGAGAGAGTCACCATGCCAGTCTTTACATTTTCGGGAAAAAGCGCATCAGGCGAGAAGGTTTCCGGAGAACGCGTCGCGGCCAACAAAGACGTTCTGATGCAGCAACTGCGCCGCGAACGGATCACACCAGGATCCGTGCGGGAAAAGGGCAAGGAGTTTGCCATGCCCACGTTCGGTTCCGGCAAGGTTAAGACCAAGGACATTGCCATTTTCTTCCGGCAGTTCTCGGTCATGATCGACGCCGGCTTGCCGCTGGTGCAGTGCCTGGAAATTCTGGCGTCCAACCAGGAGAACCCCACCTTCCAGAAGACGCTGAACGGCGTGCGGACGACGGTGGAGGGCGGCGCCACTCTGGCCAACGCGATGCGCCAGTACCCCAACATCTTCGACGACCTCACCACCAACATGATCGAAGCCGGCGAAACCGGCGGTATTCTCGACGTCATCCTGCAGCGTCTCGCGCTCTACGTCGAAAAGGCCGTGCGCCTGCGATCCGCCATCAAGTCGGCGCTGATTTACCCGGTCGCAGTCGTCAGCATCGCGGTACTCATCGTCGGCGCGCTGCTGAAGTGGGTGGTCCCCATCTTCACCAACCTGTTTACCGGCCTCGGCGTGGCTTTGCCGCTGCCCACCCGCATGGTCATGGGGCTCAGCGCCTTCGTCGGCCATTTCTGGTGGTTCTTCATCGCAGGCGGCTTCGCCGCCTTCTTTGGAATCAAGCAACTGCGCAAGCATCCCCAGGGCCTGTACTTCACCGACAAGATCATGCTCAAGTTTCCGATCATCGGCATGCTCCTGCGCAAGATCGCCGTGGCTCGCTTTACCCGGACCCTCGGCACGCTGATCACGTCGGGCGTCCCCATCCTCGAAGGCCTGGCGATCACCGCCCGCACCTCGGGAAACGCGGTTTTGCAGGAAGCGTTGATGAAGGTGCGCAAGGCCATCGAAGAGGGGCGCACGATCGTCGATCCCCTGAAAGAGTGCGGCGTGTTTCCCAACATGGTGACGCAGATGATTGGCGTGGGCGAAGCGACCGGCGCCATGGACAGCATGCTGCAGAAGATCGCCGACTTCTACGAAGACGAAGTCGACGCCGCCACGCGCGACATGATGGCCATGCTGGAGCCGGCCATCATCGGTATCCTGGGTGTTTCTGTCGGCGGCATCGTCATCTCGCTGTACATGCCGCTGTTCGCCATGATCGGAAAGCTGGCGGGCTAGAGAACCAGGTATCAGGTCTCAGGTGTCAGGTGTCAGGGAGAGTACCCTCGAGACCTTAACCTGAGACCTGACACCCTTGGCTTTTAACCATGCAATCGAACTTCGATGAGCGGAACTGGCTGGCCTGGCTGGTAAAGATCCGCATCATCATTCTCACGTTTCTGTTTGGGATTCAGCTGACCGTGGCGCGGCTGGCCGACAGCCCGCTGCCCTTGCGCCCGTTCGTCAACACCATTCTGCTGTGGTACGCCCTGTCGCTGTTTTACGTCCTGCTGCTTTCTTTCTGGGAAGAGCGGCAGGTGCAGGCGGTGCTGCAGGTGGTGACCGACCTGGTGATGGTCAGCGTGGTGGTGCACCTCACCGGCGGCTGGGACAGTTCGCTGAACTTCCTCTACCCGCTGGTCATCATCGTGGCCTGCATCCTGCTGCCGCGGATTTGGGCCTACCTCACCTCCGCCCTGGCGTTCATTCTCTACGGATGCGTCCTCGATCTGAACTATTACGCGGTGGTTCCTTCGTTTGCCACCACCCATCCGGAACTGAAAACCCTCGAAGCCATCATTTTCGTCAACCTGTTCGCGTATCTGGCGGTGGCGTACCTGGCGGGGTTGCTGGCAGCAAAACTGCGGCAGGTCGATGTGCAGCTGAAGGACGCCAGTGGCGCCCTGGAAAGCCTGCAGGCCTTGCACGAAAACATTATCCAGTCGATCAGCGGCGGGCTGATCACAACTGGACTGGATGGCCGCATTTCGCTGGTCAACATGGCTGCCAGGCAGATGCTGGGCGCAGGCGACGAGTTGATTGGCAAGTCGGTGAATGAACTCTTCCTCGATCCTCTGCCTCACGTCGGGTCGGAACGCGCGCACGGTGAAGTGCGCTTTCAGCCGGGAAACGGCTTTCGCAAGACATTCCGCGTGATCGTCTCGACCCTGACCATTCCCGGCCGCGGCGCTTCCGGATACGTGTACACCTTTGACGATCTGACGGAGATCCGGCGGCTCGAACGCGAAGTCCGCATGCAGGACCGGCTGGCCGCGGTCGGCCGGCTGGCGGCTGCCATTGCCCACGAGATTCGTAACCCGCTGACCTCGATTGCGGGTTCGGTGAGCATGCTCTCCGGGGCCAGCGAAATGACGGAGGAGCAGAGGCAGCTGCTGCAAATCGTGACCCGCGAGTCGGAACGGCTGAACACCATCATCACCGATTTCCTTGCCTACTCGCGCGGCAAGCAGTACCGCTTCGACAAAGTCGACCTGGTCTTGCTCCTCGAAGATACCCTGACTCTGTTGGAGCATCGGCTGGTGGCCGAGAACACAGGCATTCGCATTGAACGCAAATTGAAGTTTCGCGAAGCGCCGACGCTCGCGGATGGCGACAAAATCAAGCAGGTGTTCTGGAATTTCAGTCAGAACGCGGTGCGGGCCATGCAAGCTGGCGGCACGCTGTCGGTCACGCTCGACGCGAGCGGTGACGACTGGCAGATCAACTTCACCGACACCGGGCAAGGCATGACACCGCAGCAGACGGAAAAGATTTTCGAGCCGTTCCAGTCTGGGTTCGAGGGGGGGACGGGGCTTGGCCTTGCGATCGTCTACCAGATCGTGCAGGCCCACGAAGGAAAAGTTTTTGCGCGCTCCAGGCCGGGCGTAGGTACCACGTTCGTCCTGCGCCTGCGCCGCCTGGGAATCGGGCTGCCGCGGCCAGAACCTCCGGCTGCCGCAAACAAGTCACTCCCTGCGGCCGAGATCGACATGGAAGCGCGCGGGGCAGCGGCGGGGGAAAGGAGAGCGCATGGCTAATATTCTGGTGTGCGACGACGAGCGCTCTATTTGTGAAATGCTCGACATCGCCTTGCGCCGCGAGGGGTACAAGGTGGAAACCGTGAACTCCGGGGAGGCCGCCAAGCGCAAGATCGATGGCGCGCTCTACGACCTGATCATCACCGATATCAAGATGCCCAATATCGATGGCATCGAGGTCCTGCGCCACGCGCACTCGACCTCTCCCGACTCTGCCGTCATCCTGATCACCGCCGTCGATGACTATGAGGCTGCCGTGCAGGCCGTGAAGGCCGGCGGCGCGTCCGACTACATCCGCAAGAGCCCGGGCCTGGTCGACGAGATCAAGCTCGCCATCAATCGCTCTCTCGAGAAAGCCTCGCTCAGCAAGCAGAATTTCGCCTTCCGTCGCGACGCCGCTGCGCGCAACTCGCTCGACAATATCATTAGCGGCAGCGCGGCCATGGAGAAGCTGAAACAGACCATCCGCACCGTGGCCTCGACCGGCAGCACAATTCTTATTTACGGGGAAAGCGGCACCGGCAAGGAACTGGTCGCGCGCGCCGTGCATGTCTGCTCGCCTCGCGTGACCCAGCCTTTTGTTTCGGTGAACTGCGGCGCCTTTCCCGAAACCCTTCTGGAAAGCGAGCTCTTTGGCTATGTCAAGGGAGCCTTTACCGGCGCCAATCAGAACAAGCGCGGGCTGTTCGAGGTTGCCGATGGCGGCACCATCTTCCTCGACGAAATCGGCGAGATGACGCTGGCCATGCAGGTGAAACTGCTGCGCGTGCTGCAGGAACGCACCGTGCGTCCGGTGGGCAGCGCCGCGGAAATTCCCATTGACGTGCGGGTGATTGCCGCGACCAATCGCGATCTCGACAAGCAAGTCGCCGAAGGCACCTTCCGCGAAGATCTTTACTATCGCCTGAGCGTGATTCCGATCCGTGTCCCTGGCCTGCGCGAGCGCCCCGAAGACATTCCGCTGCTGGTCAATCACTTTCTCAAGAAATATGCCCCGGCCGCGGGCAAGAGCATCGAGCGCTTGAACCCCGGGTCCCTGGCCGGACTGTGTGACTACGAGTGGCCCGGCAATGTCCGGCAACTGGAGAACACCGTCGAGCGCGCCGTGGCGCTGGAGACGTCAAATCAACTGCACGTGGAATTGCCCGCGGAGCGCCCGAAAGCCAAGGCTGCTGCCGCCGCGGCTGGCGTTGCCGGAATGCCCGACGCAAGCGCCAACGGCGGAGTTCTGCCCGAAGGTCTCGGCATGGAGAAATACGTCGCCCAGATCGAACGCTCGCTGCTGCAAGCCGCTCTGAATCAGTCCCACGGAGTCCAGACCAAAGCCGCCGACGTGCTCGGCATCTCCTACCGCTCGTTCCGCCACCTGATGAAGAAGTACGAGCTGTAGAAGCCAGGTCGCAGGTCTCAGGTCTCAGGTCTCAGGTCTCAGGTGCGGATGCAACTTTGCGGTTGTTAGTTTTCGTGGTACATCCTCAAACGCAGCACATCCTCAGATGCAGTAGATCCCCAAACTTTGTCATCCTGAGCAACGTGAGGCGACAGCCGAACGGCGCGAAGGACCTATGGATTCCCGGCAAGCTCAGACGGACGCAGAAATAAGTACTCATCCCGAAGCGGAAAGTGAAACGTTCGACCGCCACCAAAACCACCCGCAAAGCCTGCCAGCACCCAAGACCTGAGACCTGAGACCCGAGACCTGAGACCTGAGACCTAAGACCTAAGACCTGAGACCTAAGACCCGCCTTTCCTCAACTGCTGCTTCCACCCCAGAATCCGCGCCTTATTCCCTTCCGCCTCGGCTTCGGGAATCATGCCTTTTTTCTGGTAGAGCACCGACAGACTGGTATGCGCGAGCACATCATCCGGATCGATCTCCGCAATGCGATGCGCCACCGCAATCGCTTCGTCGAAACGATTCAGGTCCTGCAGAGCGCGCGCCAGCCCGTGCATGGCTTCGGTGAAGCTGGGATCGGCGGCAATGGATTTTTGATACTCGGTTACGGCCGCGTCTTGCTGCCCGCCGGCGAACAGGTCGAGTGCTGCGTAGTAATGGTCTTCGGCCGCTTGCCGGGCCTTGGGGTCGGACATCGCAGGCGAGATCCCTCGGTAGAGACTTGATTCTAGCACGCGGTTTCCGCGGCCCTGGCGCAGTCGCGAAGCTATACTACGCAGAACCCATGCGCTATCTCCTTCGCTTCTTCTGGAACGCCACCCGTGGCCATCACCTGACGCCCTGGCGCAGTCCCTACCTGCTCTGGCGCATTGAGACCTACACCGGTGTGAAGATGACGCAGATCGGCTTTCTCGAGTTCTGGGGATTCAGCTGGCGGGAACGGCACAACCTCTGGCGCTTTCTGAAATGGACCGGCGAGATGGAGCGCCACGCGCATCCAAGACCGAAGAGCTGAGGTCTCAGGTCTCAGGTGTTAGGTCTTAGGTCTAAATCTGAAATCTGCAATCTGAAATCTGAAATCTGCAATCTGAATCTGCAATCTGAAATCGCCAATTCAAGACCGAGATCTCCAACCTCAGACCTGCATATCGCCTAAGAACCGAGCACCGGGTGTGAGACCTGAAACCTGAGACCTGAGACCTGAAATCTGAGACCTGTCCCTACTTGCCCGCGGCCGCGGCCCCGCCCAGCACGATATTGACGTCGGCGCCCTTGCCGGCTCCCACGATTTGCGCCGCAGCCCCGCGATTGGCGGCGATTTCCAGGTACCCCATACTCCCCAGAATCCCGAAAACTTCCCCCGGCGCCCCTTGCGCGTAGGCGTCTTTGATCTCGGTGATCTCGCGCGAGCCCACGACGATTTTGAACCCGCTCGGATTCGCCCCGAACAGCATGGGCGCATCCGGCGGGGTGATGTTGGTGATCAGGTTGCCGAAGCGGTCGACTTTCAGCACAACGCCGCGCAGCGTGGTTTCATTGACCGCTTTCGGCTTGGGCGCCGAGAAACGCACGAAGTCGCTGACTTCCTCGCCGAATTTTGCCGGGTCCACGCCCTTGGCCAGATAGGCGGCCACGGGCGCGAAAATGTCGCGGGCATGAAACGTCTGGCTCACGGGCTGCAGGAAGTAGTGCTCGCCGGTGACGTGGCGAACCGAGAGGCGCTCCTCCCGCTGATAGATCAGCGAGAGCACGCCATTGTCCGGTGCGACGAAGTGGTGCCGTTCGCTGGTAACCACGATCGGCCGGCGCGCCGTGCCGACGCCAGGATCGACCACAACCACATGCACCGCGCCGCTGGGAAAATACGAATACGCCTGCGAGATAGAGAGCGCGCCATCCAGCACGTCGAAAGCCTGCACCGCATGGCAGATGTCGACGATGTGCGCATCGGGCTCGATCGACAGGATGACGCCTTTCATCGCCCCGATGAAGTGGTCGTTGAGTCCGAAGTCGGTGGTCAGTGTAACGATGGGAGTTCGAGCCACAGGTTCCTCGCCGCCCGCGCACACCACGGCGCAGGCAAAAATTCTTGCCAAAGATCGAAAGTAACCTTCTGCGCGGCCGGGGTCAAGGCACGGAGGTAATCGATGCCGCTCGCGATAAGCCCAGCTATTTTGCCAGAGGCAGGATTGCCGCTTGGAAGTCCGCGGAAGTCAGTCTCACAAGCCCGCCTCGATCCGTGATCGGGGATCCAGAAGATCTCTCAGTGCATCGCCGATGAAATTGAACGACAGCACTGCCAGCATCACGGTCGCAGCCGGGAACAGCACCAGGTGCGGCGCGTCGAACAGGTGAGCACGCGCGTCGTTCAGCATCGCGCCCCAGCTGGCAGTGGGCGGCGGCACGCCGAGGCCCAAAAAACTCATAGTAGCTTCCGCCAGGATGGCGCCTGCCATCCCGATCGCCGCCTGCACAATGACGGGCTGAATAATATTGGGAAGAATGTGCCGTGCGATGACGCGCAGGTCACTGGCTCCGAGAGCGCGAGCCGCCTCGACGAATTCTTTTTCGCGTGTGGCGAGCACCTGCGCGCGTACCAGCCGCGCGTAGCCTACCCATCCCCCAAGCGACAGCGCAAGCACCAGGTTGAAGATGCCCGGACCGCGAAACGCGACGAAGGCGATCGCCAGCAGGATACCCGGAAAGGAAAGAAAGGCATTCATGAGCACGACATTCACGAAGCGGTCGATGCCCCCGCCATAGTATCCGGCGATCGAGCCGACGATGAGCCCGAGGCTCAGCGACGCCAGCACGACACAGCTGCCCACAAACATCGAGATGCGCGCCCCGTAAATCAGACGCGAACAGATGTCGCGGCCCAGTTCGTCGACGCCACACCAGTGCGACGCGCTTGGAGATTCGAGCCGCGTGGGCAGCACGATCGTTGCCGGATCCTGCGGCGCGATCCAGGGAGCAAAGATGGCGCAGAGGACAAAAAGAATGACGAGAACAATCCCAGCCGCCGCCAGCGGATTGCGCCAGGCCAGGCGCGGAAGCGAGATGGGAGCCGTGGACATTAGGCTTGCATCAGGAACGCTCGTATCACGAAGGCTTGCATCAGGAAGTTTTGTATCACTCAGTTTGGTATCACTAAGTTTGTATCAGGGCGCGCCTTCACATGCTGCGGAAAAACGATCGTAGCGCCGGCGTCCCGCCGGCTGTCGCGAGGGCGTCTCGCCCTCGCCCTCCGCCGTTGCGGGAAGGGAACGCCTTTAGGTGCCCCCTAGTACAAGCCTCAGCACCGCAACAGGTTCGCATCAAACCAGACATCCACGCAATCATTCTCGCCAATTAAGAAACGATACCCCGGAGGCAACCCGAGAAATAGAATCGCGACCGGGCACTTTTCCGCCAGGTGTGACGTGTGAAATGGGGCAAAAAAGTCAGGTCGATCGTCAAAAGATGTTCCACACCAGATGTCCCAGCCATTCGTTCCCTTCTCCACCGGGTGGCGAAGTCCGTTAATCGGAAATTTGCCGAGTGTGCTCAAAGCAACTCCGAGGATGTAACGGCCACAAAGCTCGCGCTGTTTGCTTTCGAAATGGGCCATCTCGTTCACTGCCGGATCCTCGGATTCAACAACGAATACACCATATCGGTCAGAAGATTTACCGCCACATAGGTCAACCCAATCGCCAGAATGCAACCCTGGACCACGTAGTAATCGCGATTGGAAATCGCATCGATCGTGAGTCTCCCGATGCCCGGCCAGGAAAAGATTTTTTCCGTCACTATGGCGCCGGCCAGCAACGCGCCGAATTGCAAACCCAGCACCGTGATCACCGGAATCATGGCGTTGCGCAGCGCGTGGCGATAAACCACGGCAGTTTCATTCAGCCCCTTTGCCCGCGCCGTGCGAATGTAGTCCTGGCTGAGTTCTTCAAGCATGGAAGTGCGCACCATGCGGGTGAGAATCGCGGCAAGGGCGCTGCCCATGGTGACTGCCGGCAAAACAAGGTGCGCGAAGCTGCCGGCTCCCGAGACGGGCAGCCATCCGAGCTTGATGGAGAGCAGCAGAATCAGAATCGGGCCCAGCGCGAAGTTCGGAAACGACAAGCCAAACAGGCTCACGACGCTGATCGTGCGATCGTCCCAGTCATTGCGCCGCCGCGCCGAATGCACCCCGGCCGGAATCGACAGCAAAATTGCCACCAGCAACGCCGCCAGCGTTAGTTGCAGCGTATACGGATAGCGCTGGCCGAGCAGCTTGGCCACGCTCTGGTTGTAGCGCAGTGAGACCCCGAGATTGCCGTGCACAACCCCTTTCCAGTAATTCATGTATTGCTGGCTGAGCGGAAGATCGAGCCCATACGCATGCCGCGCCGCCTGCAAGTCGGCCGCAGGCACGCCCTCCCCGAGCATCTGCTGGATCGGGTCGCCGGGCACCAGGTGAATCAAAAGAAAAACCAGCGAGACCACCAGCCAGATGACCGGCAAGGTGTAGAGGATCCGGGCTAGGAGGTACCGGGTCAATGGTGCGCAGGCCTCAGGTGTCAGGTCTCAGGTATCAGCAAGAACATAACATTGTATGGTCTGTGGGCAAGATTGACGTCGCACGTTCCTTGATCGCTGGAACGCCAGCAGCCAGCAGCCTCAGCCCGCGATGCTTTCGACGTGCAACGTTGATTCCATCAATCAGTATCCTGTAGCTTGGGTTCGGAGCCAGCCTTGGAAGTTCACCTCATCGACGGAACCTACGAACTCTTCCGCCACTACTACGCCGTGCCGTCCGCGCGTGATAAAGATGGGCACGAAGTGGGCGCCGTGCGCGGTGTTCTCGGGTCGTTGCTGGGCATGTTGAAGGCCGGAGCCACGCACATCGGCGTGGCGACCGATCATGTCGTCGAGTCGTTCCGTAACGACTTGTGGGCGGGATACAAGACTTCGGAAGGCGTCGAGCCCGATCTGCTGGCGCAGTTCCCCGTGCTCGAGCAGGTCCTGTCCGGGGCGGGCTTTGTGGTCTGGCCCATGATCGAGTTCGAGGCCGATGATGCGCTTGCCGCCGCTGCCGCAATCGCCGAACGCGACGCCGGCGTAGAGCGCGTCATCATCTGCACTCCCGACAAAGACCTCGCCCAGTGCGTCCGCGATACGCGAGTGGTTCAACTCAATCGTCGCACCAACGTCATCACCGACGAAGCCGGCGTGGTTCAGAAATTCGGAGTAACGCCCGCTTCCATTCCCGACTACCTCGCGCTGGTAGGCGATGCCGCCGACGGATACCCGGGCCTGAAAGGCTGGGGCGCGAAATCCTCCGCCGCGGTGTTGGCGAAATTCCTGCACATCGAAGCCATTCCAGAAGACAGCCGCGAGTGGCAAGTGAATGTAACCAGCGCCAGGACTCTGGCCGATACACTATCCCGGGAACGGCAGCAGGCCCTGTTGTTTCGCACCCTGGCCACGCTCCGTACCGATATCCCGCTGTTTGAGCGCGTGGATCAATTGCGCTACGCCGGCCCAACCGCAGCCTATGCGTCCATCAAAGAGCGTCTGGATGCCGCCAGAATTGACCCAGCCGTAGCACCCGCCCCCCGCCGGCAGTCGCGAAGGTAGCGCCGGCGTCTCGCCGGCAATCGTAAAAGCCTGCCCTAAGCGAGCCGAAGAAGCATCTTGCCCGCACCGCCCTGAAGACCTGGCAAGGCCACGCCTTCTGCGGTTCCTTCGCTCACCTCACGTCTTGTCATTCCGATGCGCGAGCGCAGCGAGGCAGGAGGAACCTGCTTTTCCACACCCTTTTTCAGGCGTGCCGCGTGGAGTCTCCGCAGAAAAAAGAGCACGTAGTCACAGCGCCCTACTTCACAAACTCCCCCCGTCCTCCGCCTTCCCACGGATCATAAGTCAAGCAAAAACGAACCCGATCCGACACCGGAGGATGGTCGTAGAACAAGAACACATCGAGCGGATTCGGATCGGGATCCGACAGACCGACTTCGCCCAAAACCTGGAACGCCTGCGCCGCCACTTGGCTGGAGTCGGGCGTGAGGCCGTGAGTCACCTCAAGTCCGTACTGGTCGGCCTGGTGCTCAAGGTGGCGGCTGAAGGCGGCCCCGATCGGCGTGACCACAAAAGAAAAAATCGACAGCAACAGCATCAGCACCGGGAGCGATGCCCAATCGTCGAGTTGGCGAATTTCCCATCCGCTGCCGAATCGCGCCAGCATCCATCCCACCGTTCGATAGCCGAGATAAAAGGCAACCAGCAGCAGGACCGCAAAGAACGTCAGGCCTTTAGGAATGTGCTTGAGCACATAGTGACCAGTCTCGTGTCCGGCCACATAGACGATTTCCGGAGTGTTCATGGCGGCGATCGTGTTGTCCCACACGACGATGCGCTTGGAAGCCCCGATGCCCGCCACGTATGCATTGAGGCTTGTGGTCTTCTCACCGGCTCCCATCCAGAACATGCGTTCGGGCGGGATATTTACTCCCGCGCGCTGTAACATCTGCTCGAGACTGGCAACCAGCGCGGGATCCTTCTGCTGCAGAGGCTCGAATTTGTGAAACATCGGGTCGATGACCAGCGGTTGCAGAAAGACCAGAAAAATGCCGATGGGCATCGCAATCAGCCAGAAATAGAACCACCAGCGCCGATGGCTGCGCCGGATGACCACATACAGCAGCCAAATCAGAATGATCCCAATCACGAACGAGATCAGTTGTCCCTTGACCCAGTCCCAGCTCCACGATCCCCATCCCTGCACCGAGATCCCGTACCGCTTCTCGACGACCTCCCCATAAATATCGAGTGGCAAAGTCAGCACCGCAATGGTCAGCAGCAGCAACGGCGAGAACACCAGGCTTTGCAGAAAACGCTTCGAAGAGAACCGCTCGCTCCAGTTCCGGTACTTCACCCCCAGCTTCCAGCGCAGGATGAGCCAGAGCACGACGATCCCGTAGACCAGCCCGATCAGGTTCAGCCGGAAATGAATCCGGTTGCGGCTATGCGCTTTCTGGTAAAGGTCGGGAGGCAGCCGATATTCCGTGATTTTCTCGCTGGAATGTGACGGCAGATCCGCGCTTGATGCCGAAGCTTGCGGCTGCGCAGCCGATTGGGTTTGACTCTGGGCTGAAGGAAACAGTGCAGTGCTGCATAGCAGCAGCAGGGCAAGGCAGCGTGTTTTCATCGATGAGCTCTCGCGGGCGACGCTTTGATGGCTTCAGTCAAGCGTACGTAGGTGTGTTTCGGGGCCCTTAATCTCCTGCTTGTTGCAGCGGTGCGGTTTCCAGTGTTTCGATCTTCACCTTGGCGATGCGGTGGCCTTCCATCTCTTCCACCGTGTAGCGGCGGCCCTCGAACTCGAACGAGTCGCCCGGCGCCGGAACCTTCTGCAATCGCGCCAGCACGAACCCCGCCAGCGTCTCGAAGCCGCCATCACTCGGAAGCGTTACCTGGTACTGCGATTCCAGGTCGCGGATGTTGACCGATCCCTCCAGCAACAGCGTCGTGTCTTCCTCCAGCGCCGGCTGCGTGGCAGGCGGGATATCGAATTCGTCCTCGATTTCACCGACCACCTGCTCGAGCACGTCCTCCACGGTGACAACTCCGGCCGTCGAGCCAAATTCGTCGACCACCACGGCCAGGTGACGCTTGCGCTGCTTGAATTCAGAAAGCAGATCGGTGAGGGCCATGGTCTCCGGAACCACCAGCACGTTCCGCATGACCTGGCTGACCAGCATTTTCGCGATGCGCGAACTGACCGCCTGGTTCGGTGTCAGCGTTAGCCGCAACCGCATCCAGCGCATGAGGTCCTTCGAGTAAAGCACTCCAATGATGTGCTCGCGGCCCCGTTGCGGATCGTACACCGGTACCCGGGAATGTTGTTCTTCCACGACGCGCGAGAAGGCTTCATCGAGCGATAGATCGGCGGGAAGCGAAAAGATGTCGGGCCGCGGCACCATCACCTGCCGCACCGTCACGCTGTCCAGTTCCAGGGCATGGTGGATCATCTCTTCCTGGAATTCCGGAATTTGCCCAAATTGCCGGCTCGCCGTCACGATCAGCTTCAATTCGTCGGGCGAATGGATCGCCCCGCGGCGCATCTCGCGAGAACCGAACAGGCGCAGTACGAAGCCTCCCGATTTCCGCATGATGTACAGGAAGGGCTTCGTAATGGTCAGGAACACGTCCATCGGAGCCGCCACGGCCAGCGCGACCCGTTCTGCCTGCTGCAGCGCAAGCGTCTTGGGAACCAGTTCTCCCAGAAGCACGTGCAGGTAGGTGATCAGCGTGAGCGTCAGGATGATGCCGATGCTGTGTGCATAAATGGCAGCATGCGGCACCCGGCCGAGCAGGGGCTCGATAATCCGCGCCAGCGTGGGTTCCCCGATCCAGCCCAGAGTCAGGCTGGTCAGGGTGATGCCCAGCTGCACGCCGTTGACGACCTCGTCCAGGTTCTGATGGAGGCGCAGGACTGTCCGCGCGCCCAGGCGGCGCGCCTCGATGAGCTGTTGAATGCGCGTGTCGCGCACGCTCACCAGGGCAAACTCAGCTGCGGCAAAGAAGGCGTTGGCCGCCACCAGGAGCAAAATCAAAAACACCCGGAGCAGCACAAATGCAATCATTGAAATCTAATTCTAACATTCGAAAGGAAATAAGGAAGCTCCGAGCGGCCAGTGACGAGCACGAGCGGAAAGCTGGCACGTTGCTGAAAACAGAGGGCCAACCGACTCCGCCGGTCTCGTAAAATCTCAGCCTCCCTGCTTTCTTTTGTTTGTCTTGGCAGGTCTAACGTAACGGTGGTGTTTTGTATGGAACT
Organism: uncultured Acidobacteriota bacterium; assembly: GCA_963729415.1. Taxonomy (GTDB): domain Bacteria; phylum Acidobacteriota; class Terriglobia; order Terriglobales; family Acidobacteriaceae; genus Gp1-AA133. The sequence goes on from CAVSOD010000003.1 coordinate 41,394, forward strand.
CTTTCAGGAAAGATTCGCTCGAAACCTTTGAATCCCAGCGATTGCTGGGAACAAAACCAAACTTGGCTTCGTAAGATTAAGTGCGGGACGAATCAGGGATTTTCCTAAGTGCAGGAGGCGGCAGTGAACGGCAACGGGAACGGCAAGAAAAAGCATAGCCGGCGGCTGATGTACATCGTCATCGGAGTAGCAGTCGTCCTGATAGCGGTCGTCGGACTCATCGCCGCGGCACGTGGCGGCACCAAAATCGATCCTTCCAAGTTGGCCAAGGTAGAGCGCGGTGATCTGGCCAAGAGCGTCGTGGCCACCGGCAAAGTCGAACCCATCACCAAGGTGGAGATCAAGTCGAAAGCCAGCGGCATCGTCAAGAAGCTCTACGTCGATGCGGGGGACCGCGTGAAGCAGGGCCAGCTTCTGGCCGAACTCGATAAGGAAGAGATTGAAGCCCGTGTTACCCAGGCCAAGGCGCAGGTCGAGGCCTCCGAAGCCAGCTTGAAAGGCTCCGAAGCCGACCTCGAGCGCGCGAAGGTCGACGCCGAAGGTCCCGATGTTCCCATGCTGAAGCGAGCATACGATCGCGCCCAGGGCATGGCCAAGGAAGGCGTCGTCTCCGCCTCGGCACTCGACGATGCTCAGAAAAACTACGAACTGGCACTAAACAAACAAAACGTCGCCAAGGCGCAACTGCTGGTACTGAAGGCCAAGATCGGCCAGGCCCAGGCGCAGCTCTTGCAGGATCACGCCAACCTGAAACAGCTCGAAGAACAACTCGGCTACACCACCATCTCCTCTCCGATCGACGGAATCATTCTTTCTCGCGACGTGGAAGTCGGCGATGCCGTCAGTTCAATCCTGGTCCTGGGCTCCACTGCGACCCTGATCATGACCGAAGGTGACACCAGCGAGGTATACGTCAAGGGCAAGGTCGACGAGAGCGACATCGGGAAGGTGTACCTGGGCCAGCCCGCGCGCATCAAGGTTGAATCGTTCAAGGACAAAACCTTCAACGGCAAGGTAACGAAGATTTCTCCGATGGGCGTCGAGAAAGACAATGTCACGACCTTCGAAGTCCGCGTATCCATCAATAATCCCGGCGGCGAGCTGAAAGCCGCGATGACGGCCAACGCCGAAATCATCCTGGAAGAGCACAAGAACGTCCTGCAAATCCCCGAGGGCTCGATTCTCTACGACAAAGACAAGAAAGCCTCGGTCGAAATTCCCGATGAGCGAGGCAAGGAAGGCAAGCGCAAAATCGCCGTCAACATCGGCATCTCGAACGGCGCCAAAACCGAAGTCCTGGGCGGCCTGAAAGAAGGCGACCAGGTCGTGCTGCAATAGCGATCGCGAAAGGTGCCCCACTCTAGCGCGTCCTTTGCGCCAGGGTGGGGATGTGTCTTCGCTTCCCTTCGCGTCCTTTGCGGTTAGAGGCTTTTCCCTCGCGTCCTGGATTCCAGCCAGCTCAAAACTGAACCACCAGCCTACTGCGAGCCTCGCGATCGGAGCCTGCCCTGAGCGAAGTCGAAGGGCGGTTAAAAGCTTTTTCTCGCGCCCGTGTATATGGTTTCCACCTGAAGAGGCGTGCTAGCCTTTCTCCGCGTCCTCCGCGAATTTTCTCTGCGCGCTCTGCGTTGAAAGCTTTTTCCCTTAGGACCCTCTGTGTACTCTGTGGTTGATGAATTTCGGTCCTGAGGTTGTGCCGATCTAGCTCCGCGGGGCGTGAAGCTTGATTCCCAGAACGCCCGCGTAGTTTTTGAAATCTGGATCGGTCGTGAAGATGGGCCAGTCCCGCGTCGCGCTAATCGCACAGATCATCGCATCCACCACGGAGACCGCAATGCCCTTGGCTCGGCAGGCATTGCTGCTCTTGGCGGCAAACTCATAGTCGGATGTTTCCAGCACCTCGTCCGGGAACGAGTGCAACGTGGTTCGCAACTTCTCATATTGGTCCGGCGTCTTGATCCCGGAGAGAAGCTCCTGCCGAATCACCCCTAGAATGCGCGCCCGCCCTTCTTTCACGAGCTCCACAAGTTCCGTCACCAGGATCTTTTCCGGGCTGCTCAGATTGCGCGTTTTTCGTCGGAGGGCCAGCGACCAAATCGATGTATCGACGAGGGTGTTCACATTCGTTTCAACCTGCGCTCGCGTTTGTAGTCGTAGTCGTGCTGATACTCGATCTTTCCAAATAGCGACAGGATTTCCTGCTGCTTATGCCGCCGAATGTACTCCTCCAGTGCCGCATTCACGGTTTCCCGTTTCGTCCTGTGCTTTCCCAATTCCCGCGCCTCCTCCAGGAGACGGTCATCGATCGCAAGGTTCGTAGCCATTCGAAGCTCTCCTATGGTGATTATACACAGATGACTGTGTCATACGGCACACATTAGTATGTGTAAGAAAAAGGAAGGGAACCAGAACTACTCGGGTCAGACCATAAATGAAACCATCCGCCTGAGCACCAGCGTATTTCTGAGAGCCGGTGCCCCGCCCCGGGCCAAGCGCCCGCTCCCCAGGTCAGGTATTCTGACCAGGGACTTTTCATCATGCGCTACGAACGAATTTTCGAACTGCCCAGCCCCGCCGGCAAAATCGAGCTGAAGATTCAACAGGGCGGTGCGGGACGCTTCTACATCATCGCGTCCTTGCCGGACACGCCCCATTCCAACGAAGTCGTCCTTTCGGTACCCACCGAATTGGCCGACGCTCTCACCAACGCCATCGGCAAAGCCGCGGACTATTCGGGCGAATAAGATTCGGGGGAATAAGAAAGAGGTAACCAGCTTTCCTCTGCGCGCTCCGCCCCCTCAGCGCTCTCTGCGTTCCAAGATTTTCTCGCTAACCCGATTCAGATCCGCGGACGCAACGATTTCCCCCGCTCCGAACGAACATTTCTTGCACTCCCTCCGTATACACTCTCGGGCTATCGAACTGCCCGTGCGTTCGTCTAAGCGGTGGAAACCATCTAGCTGAGCAAAAGTCCCGTTAGCCACCGATTCAGTTCGCTCGAGGAGACACAGTATGAAGAAAAGAATTGCCGGTTTTTCCATCGTGATCATGGCCCTGCTGATCGCGCCCTGGGCGCTGGCGTCGGAACAGGGACATTTTGAGAAGACCTTCCAGGTAACTGGGGCAGCCGATTTACAGGTGTTTACCCATTCCGGCGACATCACGATTCGCAGCGGACCCGCGGGTAGCATCAAGGTAATCGGCCGCATCCATGTGGGAGACCGCTGGTTCAACGGCGGCAGGAAATCGGAAGTCGAGGAGATCGAGAAGAATCCCCCGCTGCAACAGAGCGGCAACAGCATTCGCATCGACTATGTGAATTACCACGACATCTCGGTGGACTACGAAATCACCGCGCCAGCCGATACCAGGATCCGCGCCAAGTCCGGCTCCGGCGATCAGACGGTCGAAGGCATGCAAGCCGGACTCGATGCAGAGACTGGTTCCGGAGACGTGAAGCTGGACAATCTTTCTGGCGACATCCGGATTCATACCGGTTCCGGCAACATGCAGGCCCGCGGCGTCGCCGGAAAATTTGAGGCCCGCGCCGGCAGCGGCGACATCACTCTGGAGGAAAAAGCCAAAGGTGACGTGCGACTCGACACCGGCTCCGGCAACATCGAAGCGCGCGGCGTCGACGGCGGTGTCTTCGCCAGCACCGGCAGCGGCAATGTCCGGCTCGATGGCGTGCCCTCAAGCAACTGGGAGGTGAAGACCGGTTCAGGAAATGCCGAACTACGTTTGCCCCAACAGGCATCCTTTGACCTCGATGTTTCGACCAGTTCCGGCAACCTCACGGTCGATCATCCGGTAACCACCACGGTGCAAGGCCGGGTAGAAGACGTCCACAAATCCATTCGCGGCAAAGTTCGCGGAGGCGGTCCGGAAGTCAGCGTCCGCACCGGCTCTGGCGACGTCCGCGTCGATTGATTTGCGAAACCTGCGGCGGGATGAGCGACAAACCGCAAACAGCATCCTCCCGCCGCATTTCCTTTATTCCCCGGGCCCGAGCTTTATTCCCCGGCTAGAGCTCACTCGTATTCCCCGGCCGAGCTCACTCGAATTGTCACCAGTATTGTCATCCTGAGCGAAGCGAAGGACCTGCTTTTCTTTTCAGCGCACCACAGCCGTGTGCCCCAGGTTCGCGTCCATTCTTTGGACGCTAACCTGGGATCCTTCGACCTCACTCACTCCTCTTCTTCGCGCCCTTCGTGGGCCTGTCTTCGCGATCGAAGCCTGCCCTGAGCGAAGTCGAAGGGCGGTCAAAAGCTTTTCTCTGCGTCCTCTGCGGACGTTCTCCGCGCCCTCTGCGTTTGATTCTGCATTGTTAACTCGATTCCTTCGTGAACCTTCGCGCCCCGGTGGTTCATGCTTTCGTTTTTCTCTGCGTCCTCCGCGGACATTCTCCGCGTCCTCTGCGTTTTAAGATTTTTTCCCTTTTAACTGTTTCCTTCGTGAACGTACGCACCCTTCGTGGTTCACGTCTTCCGATTTTCTTTGCGCCCTTCGCGGCCTTTCTTCGCGCCCCCGGGTGGTTCATGCTTTTGTTTTTCTCTGCGTCCTCTGCGTTTTAGGATTTTTGCCCTTTGCGGTCAAAAGCTTTACTGACTGCTCTCGGCGAACTCTGCGCTCTCAGCCCTAAGCCCTTCTCTGTGAACCTCTGTGTCCTCTGTGGTGAGAGCCTTTGCAAATCACCATAAATGCTTGGAACGATTTAGCTTAGCCCGACCGCAACAATCCCCAAAAGCCTGGGTTCAATACGTCCAGAGCGGCCTGAAGGCTGCCGAAGTTGAAAACAGCGCAGAGGAGATATCCATGAACATCAATACTCGCATTGCCCTATGCGGCGCAGCCCTGGCAGCTCTGATCTTGCCTGCGGCAGCACAGACCGCGAATCCACCGGCGAATCCACCCACCATCAACCAGCGCAAAGAGAACCAGCAGGACCGCATCGCCAACGGCGTCGGCAGCGGAGAGCTCACCGCCGGCGAAACCTCGAACCTCGAGAAGAAAGAATCGAACCTCAACAAAGAAGAGAACCTGATGCGCAGCGAAGACAACGGCAAACTCACCGGTGCCGATCGCAAAGTCCTCAACCAGCAGCAAAATCAGCTGTCTAATCAGATCTACAAAGACAAGCACAACGCCGCCGTGCAGAACACCAATCCCAAGAGCGAAGTCGGCAAGCGCGCCGAGAACCAGCAGGACCGCATCGCGCAGGGAATCAAGAGCGGCCAGTTGACCGCCGGAGAAGCTTCGAACCTCGAGCACAAAGAAGCCGGCATCAACCGCGAAGTGCGCGCCGACCGCGCCGCCAACGGGGGCAAGCTCACCCAGCAGGAGCGCGCCCAGGTCAACCGCCAGCAAAACCGCGTGTCCAACCAGATCTACAACAAGAAACACAACGGCCGCAGACAGTAAGCCGTCGTCGCCAACAAATACTCGTCACAAACAAAATAAAAGAACGCCCTCGTTCGCGAGGGCGTTAGCTTTTCTCTGCGTTCTCCGCTCCCTCTGCGCTCTCTGCGTTTTAAGATTTTCCCGATACCCTCTCGGCCACGCTTCCCGCGCGATGCGCTTTTCTTTGCGTCTACGCCGACGAAACCAGCGTCTATACAGGCAACTCCCACAAGTCACGAGGCCTTCATGATCGCTCGCATCTGGCGTGGCACGGTCCGCGAAGCGGACAAAGACATCTACCTCGCATATCTTCAAAAAACCGGGCTCAAGGAATACGCCGAGACTCCGGGCAATCGCGGTGTCTACACGCTGCGCCGCATCGCCGATGGCAAGTGTGAATTCTTCCTGCTCACTTATTGGGACTCCTGGGACGCCATCAAAACCTTCGCCGGCCCTGACTACGAGAAGGCTGTGTACTATCCCGAAGACGACAAGTTCCTCATCGACCGCGGCCCAAAGGTCGAACACTTCGAAATTCTGGAACCGTGAGGGCGGGGAAGTGCCCGGAGCCGCCCGCCTATTAAAGACGGCCTAAAACCATCAATAAACCAGCCCATAAATCGGTTCCCGTCCTCCCCCTCACCCTTGTCATCCTGAGCGCAGCGAAGCACCTGCTTTTCTCTGCGTCCTCCGCCCCCTCCGCGCGCTCTGCGTTTTAAGATTTTCTCGACAACCCCATCTCGCACCAATCGCAACCAGCACCACCTCACCGTAACCCATTGACCCATAACCACATTGCTTCCTTGACAAAACATTACAAATTGCAATATAAACATAGCGATTTGCCATATGACGCTCGGCGAAAAAATCCGCTACCTGCGCGAGGTGGAAGGCTCTTTGCGCGAACTCGGACGCCCCATGACGCAGCAGGAAGTCGTCCGCGCGGTCCACGACGAACTGGGCAAGAGCATCAGCCAGTCCTACTTGTCGCAGATCGAAGGAGGCTCGCGGCGCCACATGACGCAGTCGTCGCGCACGCTGCTGGCGAAGTTTTTTAAGGTGCATCCCGGCTTTCTGGTGGATGACCCCGAGGGCTATCACACCGAACTCACCAGCGACCTGCGTACCACCGAAGGCAAGCTCGATGTCTGGTTGCTGCAGGGTTCGGAGCGTTTCGTGAGCGACCGGGAAGTGAGCGACGTACTGATCAAATGCGCGCGCCACAAGGACACGCGCAGTTGTTTTCTGTTGCTCGGCGCGATTCTCGATACGCCGGGTCTGGCCGAGCGCCTGCTCGAAGCGCTCGATCCGGATGCGGTGCGCAATCATCGCCAGCGCAAGACCACGGAAGGGAGGCGGGTGCAATGACCTGGGCAGATTTTTATCTGATCTGTTTCGCGGTCGGTTTTGCCTTCAGCCTGATCTCGTTCGTCAGCGGAGGCACCCGCTGGCGCCTGCATCTCCCGCATCTGCCCCACGGCGGTGCGAACGTTCCGATGGGCGGACATGGCATGGGTGGCCACGGCATCGCTGGCCACGCTCCGGTCGCAGGTCATGGACAAGTCACGACAAGCGCAGCTCAAGGAACTGTCGGCAAGGGACCCGCGCGGGCCACAGTCGACGCGCCGCTCTCGCCGTTCAACTTTGTGACCTTCACGGCGTTTCTGGCCTGGTTCGGAGGGACCGGCTACTTGCTGACACGCTATTCGAGCATTTGGTTTGTGCTGGGACTGGGCGTTGCGATCACGAGCGGATTAGTGGGCGGTGGCATCGTGTTTCTGTTTCTCAGCAAAGTGCTGACCTCCGAGGACGAGTGCCTGGATCCGGCCGACTACGAAATGGTAGGCGTGCTCGGTCGCACCTCGATCTCGATCCGTGAAGGCGGCACCGGCGAAATCATCTATTCGCAGGCCGGCACACGCCGCACCTGCGGCGCGCGCAGCGAAGAAGGCACCGCGATTCCAAAAGGAGTGGAAGTAGTGGTGACACGCTACGACAAGGGCATCGCCTACGTGCGACTGTGGACCGAAATGTCGGGCGAAGAAATTCCGGCCCCCTAAATGCGATTTGTCATCCTGAGCGAAGCGAAGGACCTGCTTTTTCTGATGGATGACATGACTTCGATCGCGAGCTTCGTATCAGGGTGCGACAGTCGCGCCGTAGAAAGTGAAACGCAACCGCGCCTTTAGGCACTGTTCGAGAAGGCACCGGGAAGGGCACGGCTTCAGCCGTACCGTACCGAAAAGAAGTAAAGGGGCTTTAGCCCCTGAGGCCATCATGAACCGCAAGGCTTTCGCCATCCTGACCGCATTGCTGTGGCTGGCGCTCCCGCTGACCGCCCTGCGCTACGCGCAGGTCTGGGACCAGCTTCCCGCGCGCATGGCGACGCACTTTAACGCTGGCGGCCAGCCCAATGGCTGGATGCCGCGCGAGACATCTCTATACTTCGCACTTGGTCTGACGGCTTTTCTTCTGGTCATCTTCACGGGCCTGGCCATTGTGATTCTCAGGCAGAAGCCGACGCCCGATAAATCTTCGTTTGCCCTGCTTGCTTTCTTTTACGCCATCCTGGGCTTTGTGTTTTACGTGAACAACGGAATTCTCGAGCACAACCTGACGGGAAATCCGATTCCCGTTGCCCCCTTGCTCTTGAGCGTACCGCTCGCGATTGTTTTGTTCGCCGTGATTTATTTGCGTGCGCGGCGCGGACCGGCGCTTCCCGAGGGCCAGGTGCTGGCAGAAGAGACGCACGGGTCGAGTCTTTTCGCGGGCGCTTTTCTCTTGTTTGCAGTCCTGCAATTCTGGATTTCCGCATCGATCGCGACTCGGGCTCGTGTAGGCATCGGACTGCTCGGCGTCGTGTTTCTTCTGATTGCTGCCTTCGCCTGGCGCGGGTTCCGCTATCGCTTTACTTCCACGGGCCTTGAGATCAGCGCGTTCGGATTCCGGCTGCGCTCGATTCCGCAATCCCAGATCGCGAAATACCGTCCGGAAAAATGGACAGCGTTGCGTGGCTACGGCATTCGCGGCGTGGGCAACACGCGCGGTTATGTGTGGGGAAATGACGTGGTGCATATCACGACGCTCGAAGGCGAAGTTTTTCTGGGCACGGACGATCCGGCGCGCCTGGTGCGCGATCTGGACCAGATGAAGCAGTATGCGCATTCATAACGGTCTTACAGTTCGGTCCGAGTTGTGAGAGGAGGCGGTATGTTCAACAGCAGTGGAGGGATTGAGTTCTGGGTCTTCATCGGCCTGATGGTATTGGCCGTGCTGTTCCTGATGACCTCGATTGCAAGGCTCTACCGCAAGGCAGGGCCGCATCAAGCGCTGATCGTCTACGGATTCGGAGGCACGCGCGTGGTTGTGGGTCACGGAAAAGTTGTTTGGCCGATGGTGCAGGTCTGCCGCGAACTTTCGCTGGAGCTGATGTCATTTGATGTAGCTCCGCAGCAGGACTTGTACACCAAGCAGGGCGTTGCCGTGACCGTCGAGGCGGTTGCGCAGATCAAAGTCAAATCGGACACAGAGTCGATTCTGACTGCATCCGAGCAATTCCTCACCAAGAGCGACCAGGAGCGTGAAGGACTGATCCGGCTGGTGATGGAAGGTCACCTGCGCGGCATCATCGGTCAGCTCACCGTGGAAGAGATCGTGAAGCAGCCGGAGATGGTCGGCGAGCGCATGCGCGCCACCTGCGCCGACGACATGAGCAAGATGGGGCTGGAGGTGATTTCGTTCACCATCAAGGAAGTGCGCGACAAGAACGAGTACATCACCAACATGGGCAAACCCGATGTGGCGCGCATCAAGCGCGATGCCGATGTGGCAACGGCCGAAGCCGATCGCGATACCGCGATCAAGCGGGCGCTGGCTCAACGGGAGTCTGCCGTGGCGAAGGCACAAGCGGATCAGGAACGCGTGCTTGCTGAGACGCTATCGCTCGCCAAGCAGGCCGAGGCGCAGCGCGATCTTGAGATCAAGAAGGCGCAATACCTCGAAGTCACCAAGAAGCAGCAGGCGCAGGCCGACAAGGCCTACGACATCCAGGCGAACATCATGCAGCAGCAGGTGATCGCCGAGAGCGTGCGCGTGCAGCAGGTCGAGAAAGAAGGCCAGGTCAAGGTGCAGGACGCCGAGATCCTGCGCCGCGAGAAAGAGCTGATTGCGACTGTGCTGAAGCAGGCTGAGATCGAGCGTCAGCGCATTGAAACGCTGGCCATGGCCGAGAAGCAGCGGCTGATGTCGGAGGCCGAAGGTCAGGCCTCATCCATCCGGCAGCAGGGCGAGGCCGAAGCCGAGATCATCTTCAAGAAGGGCGAGGCGGAAGCCAAGGCCATGAACGTGAAGGCCGAGGCCTTCCAGGAATACAACCAGGCGGCGGTTGTCGACAAACTGCTCACCGGCTTGCCGGAAGTGGTCAAGGCGCTGGCCAGCCCACTGGCCAACGTCGACAAGATCACCGTGATCTCCACCGGCAACGGCGATGCCGCCGGGCTGAACAAGATCACCGGCGACATCACGAAGATGGCGGCGCAGGTGCCCGCATTGTTCGAGACGCTCTCGGGCATGGACATCCGCGAACTGCTCGGCAAAGTCCGCCAGATCGGCGACAAGGCAGAGAAGCCGTCAGACAACGGAGGGAAGAAGTAGCACAACGGGTGGCCCGTCCTTGTCCCTCCGTCTTTTGGAGGGACAGGGCGGGATTTTCGAGCACGCACCCAAGGATCTGGCTTATGACGGCAGCAGAAAACAAGTCGCATCCCCTGGGCCTGAGCATCGTGATCGGAATCGCGATCGGGACGCTGGCTGCGATTCTCTCCGGTCACGTCGCGGTCTGGCTCATTGCGGGAATCTTTGTGGGCATCGCGGCTGGCGCCTCCATCGGCCGCAAGAAATGCCCCGAGTGCGAGGCGAGAGAGCATGCAGGCATGAGAGCTTCGAGCTACCAGCGATGAGTTGACGCAGAAAATCCCCGCCCTGTCCCTCCAAAGAGCGGGAGGGACAAGGACGGGGCACCCGATTATGGCTGATAGCTGATAGCCAGAACCAAGAACTGACAACCGAGAACCGAGTACTGAGTACTGATTTCCAAAGGAGTCCCATATGGCATTACTCGAGCGAGTTTCCACATTAGTCCGAGCGAATCTCAACGATCTGATCGACAAAGCCGAAGATCCAGAGAAGATGATCAAGCAGGTGATCCTCGACATGCAGAACCAGCTTCTGCAGGTCAAGACCCAGGTGGCGATTGCCATCGCCGACCAGCACCTGCTCGAGAAGAAGCAGAAAGAAAACGAAGACAAGGTGGGGGAATGGATGCGCAAGGCAGAGCTCGCCGTCGATAAGAAGCAGGACGACCTGGCGCGCGCCGCGTTGCTGCGGGTGGAAAGCTACCGCGATTTGAGCGGCAGCTTCGCCCAGCAGGTAACCGATCAGAAAGCGCAGGTCGAGAACCTGAAGACCGCCTTGCGGCAGCTCGATCAGAAGCTCGCGGAAGCGAACGCGAAGGCCGATTTGCTGATCGCGCAACATCGCCGCGCCCGCGCCGTCGGCAAAGCCAGCGATGCGCGGATCAACATCGGCAACGGATCGAAAGCCGCCGCCTTTGATCGCATGAAGCACAAAGTCGTGCGCGAGGAAGCGGTGAGCCAGGCAAAGTCGGAAATCGCCGTCGACGACGTCGAAGACCGCCTGGCCGCGCTCGAGAAAGAAGACCGCATCGAGCAGTTGCTGGGAGAGCTGAAGGCGAAGCGGGGGGCGTAAACAGAAGCGTCAATTATGTGTAGGGACAGCCGCCCTCGGCTGTCCGGGCGAGCGTAACTCGCCTGAATTCCGGGCGAGGGCGAGACGCCCTCGTGACAGCCGGCGGGACGCCGGCGCTACGCCTGCAAATTTTGGTTGTCGTGGTTTGCTTCGTTGTTGTTGTGCCCTTTCGACCTCCTGTCGAATCCAGCGTTCTTCCTTGCTTGCCCATCACTTTCCAAGAAAAGCGATGTGGAGTGATCACTCCCGCTGCGAGGTACGCGCCCGAAGGCGGGGCCTCCCTGCTCAGATGTCGGCGCGGTCTCCCTCAGGTCCGGTTATGGCCGCAAGCCTCCGCTCGGTTCTGCCTAGGACGTACGGAACGGCTCCATCTCGGGTCCCTAATTTTAGAATATCAATTGGCATAGGGAAAAAGGGACAGTTTTGCTGGAAATATATTTGCCGCGGAATGAAGCAGGTGCGGGGAAATTGGCGAGTTTGGGGGCTTGACAGCGAGTGGTCCGTGGCCAGTGGCCAGTGGTCAGTGGGCAGTTTACAGGTCACAGATGACAGGGGACAGGGGGCGGTCCTCGGTTTTCAGTCCCCGTTCTCAGTTCTAAAATCCCCATGCTAACGTCGCACAGAACGCGCCGTTCGGATGGGGCACCCGCGCAGTTCTCAGTGCCCGGTACTCAGTACTCGGTACCCAGTTCTAAATTCGCGGCTCCAAATTCGGGGACGGTACAATGTAGCGGGGAATTTATGCGCAAGATATTCCATTTCGATTCTCCCGCCGATCCTTACGTGGCCGATGCGGCGGTGCTGTGCTGCTTTGACGCCCGCATCAGCCAAGCGGTGCGGAAGTTTCTGCGCAAGCAGGGGATTGAGCGTCCCGACATGATCATCGTGGCCGGGGGCGCCAAGACGCTGGCTTCACCGCGCAATGATTTCGAGCAGGACTTCATCCTGGAACAAGTCCGCATGTCGATTCGCCTGCACCAGACCCGGCGCGTGCTGGTGATGAGCCATTCCGATTGCGCTACCTACGGCGGCCTCGCCCATTTCAAAGGCGACCGCGCCGCCGAGGCGGAGCATCACCGTGCCGAACTGTATCGCGCCGCCGAGCTTCTAACGACGCAGTTCTCGGACATCTCCGTCGAACCCTACTTCGTGAGGTTTGATGGGGTATGGGAAGTTCTTCCCGAGGCCAAGGGAAACAAGAAGCGCCAGTCGGCAAGCGCGCAGGCGAGCTAGCGGCGGCTGAAGCCGCACGGCTTTGGTTTGTCTGTTGACGGCGCGGCTGAAGCCGCACCCTGATACAACCTGCGTCCTGATACGAAGTTTGCCCCTGATACAACAACTGTGTCCTGGCAGTGGTCCGCCAAGTGTCATCCCCGCGTCGCGGCCCCCGCATGGGTGGCCTACGAACCCAGGTCGCGATCCAACTCCGACTAACTAACGCCCACTACTTGCCCTGCACCAGGCAATACTGACCGAGTCTTTCGCCGGGGTCGGAGCCGGCTGACTTCCGGTACACCTCGGTGTTGGCGCAGTCGTACATGCCGCGGTTCTTGGGAAGGCGCACCATCATGTAGTCTCCGGGATCGAGGACCGCGCATCCGCTCATGTCCTTGTTGCACTGCAAATCGAAGGAGCTCTTGCCGTCTTGGACGGAAAGCACCACGACTCCGTTGTTAACTTCTTTACTCTTCACCGTGATCCTCTGGGCTTCCGGCTGATCCTGACCCGACAAAGCGGGCGGCACGATCAGGATCACCAGAACGAGAGTCGCGATGAAGAGAATCAGCGTTTTCATATAAGTGCCTCTTTCCTTGGCCGGGGGAGCGGCCGATGTTGCTTGCTTTCCCCAGCCGGACTCAGTAGAGACGGAAGTTCACCTCCACGGCGACCTCCACGGCCACCGCGACGCCGTCCTTGCGAGCCGGCTCAAATCTCCAGCGTTCGACGGCTTCAATGGCTTTTTCGTCGAGTCCCATGCCGAGCGAGCGCTCGACGCGAATGTCGTGCGCGCGACCGTCGGGGCCAACCACCAACCACAAGAGGACGGTGCCCTGGTGCTTCGCCTTGCGCGCCTCCTCCGAGAACTCGGGGTCGGGCGTGTACACAGGGCGGGGGGCGAGTACCCCGCCGCCGACGTGATAGGCTCCGCCCCCGATGCCGCCGCCCCAGCCAGCCCCGACGCCCGGACCACGTCCCGAGCCAACGCCGCCTCCGCTGCCTGAGCCGATCCCGCCTCCGGAACCGGTGCCGTTCGAAGGAGGACCGAGCACAGCGGAGAGCGGATCTCCGAGCGCACCCGTGGTGGGGTAGGCCATTCGAATCTCCGGAGGAACAACGACGGTCGGCTCGATCGCCAGCTTGGGATCCTCATTGCGTACGATCACACTGGGAGGCGTGAATTGCTCGCGAGCGAAGCGGGGAAGGACTCCTCGGGAGGCGGCCAGCTTGTCGCGATCGCCGCCGCCACCGCCTCCACCGGAAGCCGACGCGGAAGCAGGCAGGACGTAGGGGCTAGCATCGGGGAGGAGCGCGATGACCTGCTGGCGAATTTCCTGGCGATGAGTGGCCACGAATCGGCCAGAGACCAGCAACAGCGCAGCGGCCAGGGTGTGCGCCACGAAGGAAAACACAAACGTGCGCCCTTTTCGTCGGTAGAGTCCGTAGCCTTCGCCGAACAGCGTGGGCAGAATTAGCGGCTCGGCCGCGGATCGTATCGCGGTGCTGGGTCCGATGTCAGACGTCGAGCTCAAAAAGTCCGGCCTCCACAGGCGGCTGGGCGCGCACCTGCACGGGTCCTTCGGGTTTCTGCGAGAGACACGAAGTCAGGTTAATTGTCACGCCGATGGCGTGGCGGGGCAGTGACACCGATCACCGATGAGCTGTACACAATTGTGGCCAGGTGCCCCAGGTCGATGAATAGCCGTTGCGGGTAATTTAACGACACTTATCAGCGGCTGAAGTCGCTTTCTCTGATCGAGGATGTGCGGCGCGCCTGAAGGCACGCCCTGATACGAAGCTTCAGCCGGGTGCCCCAGGTTCGCGGTCGTCCGCTAACCTGGGGAAGTCCACTCCTCACCGCCGACCGTTACCGGTACCACGCTGTGCGGGAGGAAGGGATTCGTGGACACCAAATCTCCATAGACTGCCGCCGAGCAGGCGAACGAAGTCGTCGCGGCGGAAACGAATGGTTTGCTCGTATTCCAGGTTAGCGCTCAAGGAACAGGCGCACACCCTGGGGCACCCGGCACCGGGTTCATATAATCAACGGGTTCATATAATCAGGGTAATCCGTGGCTTGATACTGAGTTAGAGAACGTCTGGAAGCATCTTTGCCCGGCCGGGGCTTGATTGTCTACGCTCCGACTTCGCGGATTTTGGCGAACAAACGGCGCAAGCTGGTGAGAACGCCTGTGGGTGTTGAAAAAGTGGCTCAGCGTAAGGTCTTTTCGGCTACAAGCATTCGGTTGCTGAGTTTTTCTCCCCTGAGCTTGACTATGTGGTGGCTGGCAGAACCGGTGTGCTCGGCGGGCTGAGGAACCGCACCAGTCGCTTGATGTTCTGCGCAGCCGCGGCCAAGAAGAACTGCTCCCGCACGAACTTCAACCTGCGTAGGCGCACGCGACGCAGACCAATCTGATTCTTGAGTTCCGCAAACAGGGCTTCTACTTTTTTTCTTTGCCGCTGGGCGTAGGCGAACTCGGGTGTGTTGGCCAACTCGCGGGCGCGTTGCCGGGCCAGTTCATCCATGTGGATGGCAAGATATTTGTATCGTCCACTCGTGCATTGTGGTTTTTGCGAGCATGCCCCACAACGTTTGGCGCTGCCAATGTACGCGTGAGCGCGATTGCGAACATTCAAGCCAACGTAGTTAAGTTGTTCTCCCGCCGGACAGCGATAACGGTTGCTTTCCGGCTGATAAGTAAAACGATCCGGTCCATAGAAGGGGCTGTTCTTGCGCTTCGCACTCTCCCGCGTCCGCATGTAGGGAGTGATTTCCCGCTCGGCCAACCATTGCAGAAACTCACCGTTCCCATAGGTCGTGTCGGCCCCCACCGATTCTGGCGTTCGTCCTTGCCATTGCGCGAAACGGGTGAGCATGTCTTCCGCGGCTACAGTCTCCTGGCTCAGTCGCGCCGCCGTGGCTTGCACGCCCACGATCACACAGCTCGGGTTATCCACGAGGTAATTGTCGTAGTAACCCAGCCGAGCCGGCGTTCCGCCCTTGGTGGCATAGGTGGAATCAGGATCCGTGGTGGACACCTCATCTTGTGTATGCACCGGTTCTTCTACCGGGTTCTGCTGTTCCAGTTCCTGCAGATACTGGCGCACGGCGTGATGGACCTGTGCCGCTTCCACGAACTGCTCCCGTGGAATGCGACTCTGCTTCGCGGCATTGGCTTCCACGAAACTGCCATCCACCGACAGATGCTTGCCCTCGACCAATCCCACTTCCACACACTGGCGCACGATCTGTTCAAACAACTCCTCGAACAGTTTCGACTCCTGAAACCGCCCATGACGGTTCTTGGAGAAGGTGGAGTGATGCGGGATCTCCTGATCGAAACCTAGACCGGTGAACCAGCGCCAGGCCAAGTGCATGCGCAGTTCTTCCACCAGCTTGCGCTCGCTAGTGATGCCGTACAAATAGCCGATCAAGAGAATGCGAAACAGAAGCTCGGGATCAACCGAGGGACGGCCCATCTCGCTGTAGCGGTCCTTCAGTTGTTGGCGCACGAAAGCAAAGCTGATGTGCTTTTCAATCAAACGCAGCAGGTGGGTTTCAGGAACCTGATCTTCCAATCGAAAGTAGTGGAACAATGCTTCCGAGCGGTCGTGCTGTCCCATCATGATCAGCAGGCCTCCGACGATCAGAATCAAACAAAGCATGGCAGATGCTTTCTTCTAACATGCTTCTGCTGAATCTCATCCTGCTAATCGAAGTGACTTTTTCAACACCCACGCCTGATTTCGCCAACCATCCCGAAACTCGAACTAGAATACCGACATGAAACCGGGTGACACTGCGAAGCTCATTGGTATACCTCCAAACGTGCACGATGATGCGGAACTCCAAACTCGCACCCTATTCGAGAAGTGTCTGGGGCAATCGTTCGTGATTGCTGCCGTGGACTTGTTTGACGGTGTTCCGTTCCCTCTGGCGAGAATTGATGTAGGCCATGTCATCGGCAAAGAGCCGTGGGAGCATACGATCTGGGTGGAATGTGAATACTTGGAATTGCAGGATTGTTGAACGAGGGTTTCGAGTGCAATCGTCTGTCTTCGACAGTTCTGCGGGAGCGACTAGGCATGGAAGATTTTGATCCTAATGATCCTGTATCGGTTTACATGAGGGAAGTCGGCACCTTTAAGCCTCTAGCCAACGATGAGGAAACGAAGCTGTTTCGAGAACTGGCAGGACCGGGCGATTGGGATGAAGCACGGGAAAATGTAGCGAGAAGATTAATCGAAGCCCATCTTGCTCAAGTCGTCACCATTGCACAAGAACACTCAGCCCCTGGCGTTCCCATGTTGGATTTGATCGAAGAGGGGAACAAGGGCCTGATGAACGCCATCAGGGGCTTCGCAGAAAATCCGATCGGTGACTTTACTGACTATGCCGCAACCTGCATTGATGACGCAATCAGGAAGGTTTTCGGGTAGTTGGCGAAGCATCCCCATAGCACTCATTGACCCTGTTCGATCAGCCTGCTGGTACAGTAAAAGTAAAGGCAGCTTTTGTCTGCATTGACCCGACTCAAACGTGACACTTCGGCCTCCGCGTCCGACTGTGAGGTCAGAACCTTCACTACCGTGATCTTTTGCATCGGATCGGTTTGGTCAATCGGTGTGTCGATTCGCACTATCGGATAGACATGCGGGTACTTGGAGTGGGGCGTGTCGGGCGCTCGTTCCATTCGGTGAGTCTAGGCCACTGGCGCAGGGAAAGCCAATTGTTGAAACATCGCGATCTCACTCATTGACCTTTGCTGGCGCTAGTGCGATCAGTGCAACGCCGACAATGACAAGCGCAGGTACGTCACCCAACAGATGTCCGCGTTCGCTCGCATTGCGGAATGCTTGCACCGCCATAATGGCAGCGTGCACGAGGCTCGACCATGCCGTGAAGGCGATCAGGCTGCGATTCGCCGACGGGTTACGCGATGCGAGCAATAGGAAAATACCGAGTGTGGCATACACGCCAAGGATCATCTGCTCGTATTCCGGCTGATTAGGCTGCCATCGCCACCCGCTCGGCCAGAGAAACATCATCAGGGGATAGACACCAAGCAAAAAAATCAGCCCCACCAACACCAACACAACCTTCAGTGCCCGTTCTCGATTCATGGTGCCTCCCGCGAAATGACATTCATTGGGCAGGAATCTTAGATTTAGAGGCACGGCAAGTCAACGCGAGCGCGGAGTCAGCTAATACTCCTTCCTGGCGAAAATCCCGATTTCACTCAAAACCGCTGGGCAACCCGCTAGAGCCTTCTCCTCCTAGGAGTACTTCACCCTATACTGGAAAGAAATTGGAATCAGGGGGGTACGCTTGTTTACCGACCTCCGTTAGAGGACACATCATGGCCGCGCTGATTGATGCTATTAATGTCAAGCGTAAGACGTTGTTTGAGCTTGAAAACACTCCTTTCTGTTGCCTGGAAGCTGAGGTGAACACGCCTACCGCTCGTGGCGGCCAGACCCTGGTGCGCCTAAAGATGCGCAACCTCCTTACGAACGCGGTCTTTGAGAAGACGTTCAAGGCAAGCGACAAATTCAAGGAGCCGGACCTGCAGTCGGTACAGGCTTCCTATCTGTATAGCGATGGCGATGGTTCTCATTTTCTGGACCAAGAGAGCTACGAGACCGTCACCCTTAACAGTCAGATGGTCGGGGATGCATTGGACCTCTTGATCGAAGGCGCATTGATTGAGCTGCGCAAATACAACGGCAATCCGATTGGTTTAGAGCTGCCAATGTTCGTTGAGCTGGACGTTGTCTACACGGAACCCGCGGTTCGGGGCGACTCGTCGGGCGGCGGGACCAAGACAGCCCGCCTGGAGACGGGCCTGGAAATCCGCGTGCCCCTCTTCATCAAAGAGGGGGAAAAGGTAAAAGTGTCCACCGAGAACAGGGAGTTTGCGGGGAGGGCATGAATCAGTTCCAGATCAATGCCTGATGGTTGGCGAAATATCTCCATAAAACCAACGATGCCGATAGTAGATCGGTCAGATCATCCTTGTGCGGGCACTCCGACACCTTGGCCGATGCCGAGCGCACGCAGGTCGATGAACAGCCGCTGGGGGGTAATTTAACGACACTTATCAGCGGCTGAAGCCGCTTCTCTGATCGGTGATGTGCGGCGCGCCTGAAGGCACGCCCTGATACGAAACTTCAGCTGCACTTGATACGAAGCTTCAGCCGCACCAGATACGAAGCTTCAGCTGGGTCGATCCGCGTCTACTCCGCGTTCGACGACGGGAACGTAATCCCCCAGAAATTCTTGGCTTTTTCGTCCTGCTCGAGAAACTCGATGGCGTAGGTCGGAATGCCCTGAAATGCCGCCAACTGCGCGACCACGCGCGCGCTCACCATGGTGCCACGCTGGTTCTTCACTACCACCGTGGATCCCACCAGCAATTCACGCTGCAGCTGGACGGCGGCTCCGTGGCGGTTCAGGCTGGTGGCTTTGGCGGGCATCAGGTTGAAGGCGCACCGCATCCGATCTTGCCCAGAAAGCGAGATCCGCGCATGCAAGGCCATGCGGCTGCTGCGTCGCTTCGAGGTCTGGCTGCGGCCAGCGGGCGGCGTGATTCGACCGGCTGCCGGTGCGATTCGACCAACTGCCGGCGTGAGGATTGGGTTCGGGCGATGCGGTTTCAACGGGCGCTGCGGGGAATTGAGATTCATAGCTGATTGGAGAACTTAGCTTCACTTTGCAGTGATGGCAATGCACGCAAGTCACCCTGGTTGGTTACCCTGCTAGTGCATTGAATCCGTGCCGTTTTAGGTGCAACGTTCGGAGACGTACCGACCTGCGAAATGGCCAATCTCCTATCTGCGCTCCATCAAAAAAGCGGGCCCCCTTCGCGCTTCGCTCAGGGCAAGCTTTCAGTGTGCTCCATCGAAAAAGCGGGTCCTTCGCTGCGCTCAGGATGACAATTTTTAGTTAGGGAGGACAATTTTAGAGATCACCATGCAAAGGGTGGGCAAGGCTACCCGCGCCGCGCCGACTCGCATCGAGGACGCTTGCGCGTTGAAAGATCGAACTCTACGAGTCTTCCTGATCTTTGCTGTGTGGCACAAACGGCAGCGTTTCGCTGGCTTCTTCTCCCCAGTCGATCGAGAGGGTGCGCGTGGTGGTCTCGATCTGGTCGAGTTCGGGAATTTCTTCGGTGATGGCGGCGCCGAGTTCGGGGAACTTGCGCGCGGTGACCATCACGCGGCTCTCCATGGAGCCGGCGGCTTTGTTGTAGGCTTCGACGGCGCGGTCGAGGCCCTTGCGCAGGTTGTCCATGTGCACCGCCATGCTGCGCAGACGGTCGTGCAGTTCCTTGCCGAGCATGCTGATGTGCTGCGCGTTACGGGCCAGTTTTTCCTGGTTCCATCCGTAGGCGACGGCTTTCAGCAGCGCGATCAGCGTGGTTGGCGAGGCCACGATGACCCGCTGGCTCACGCCCTGTTCGATCAGCGAAGGATCCTGCTCGAGCGCGGCGCTGAAAAACGTCTCTCCGGGCAAAAACATCACGACAAATTCCGGCGTGGATTCGAACTGCTCCCAGTAGGACTTCGACGCGAGCGCGCGCATGTGTTCACGCACCTGGCGCGCGTGCTCGCAAAGTTTCTCGCGTCGCAATTCGTCGTCGGAGGTCTCGACGGCCTCGAGATAGGCCTGCAGCGGCGTCTTCGCGTCGACGACGACATTCTTGCCGCCGGGCAGTTTGACGACCAGGTCGGGGCGCAGACGCCCGTCGCTGGTCGAGATCGTCACCTGCTCATCGAAGTCGCAATAGGACTGCATGCCCGCGATTTCGACGACGCGCTGCAACTGGATTTCGCCCCAGCGTCCGCGCACCGCGGGAGTGCGCAGCGCTTTGACCAGATTGCCGGTCTCCGCCTCCAGGGCTTTTTGCGTGCCGATCAGCGATTGCACCTGTTCGCTGAGAGTGCCGTACGCCTGGCTGCGTTCTTTCTCCATCTGCTGAATTTGAACGTCCACTTTGTCGAGAGATTCCTTGATGGGGGTAACCAGCGTCTCAACGGCTTTCTGGCGGGCATCGAGATCGCCCTTGGCTTCGCTCTGAAACTTCTCGAGGCTGGCCTTGGCGAGCTGCAGGAAGGACTGGTTGTTGCTCCGCAGCGCGTCGGAGGCGAGCGCCTGAAAAGCTTCGCGCAATTCGGTGGTGGCGCGGTCGATTAACTCGAGCTTTTCTGACGCGGCCTCGCGTTCGTGGACGAGCGTGGCATCGAGTGCGGCGGCTTGCTCACGCAAGCGTGCGTTGGCTTCCTGCAGGCGGGCGAGTTCGGCGCGGGCCGTGGCTAACTCCTTTTCCAGCAGGGACAAGCGGGCTGCGGCGCCGGCCGAGCGCGAACGCAGGGCGAGCCAGGCAAGCACACTGCCAATCAGCCCACCCAGAAGTACGGCGGTCCCTTGATCGATGGCCATTGGTAATTAGCTGAGGTCGATTGTAGGGGCTAGAGTGGCTGTGGAGCAAAGCAGAAGTTTGCGCCTGACCAAAACTCCTCCCAGGGGCTGAAAGGTGGGCACACTCAGATGCTTCGGGCCTTGATTACCGTCACGCTTCTCCTGGCATCCGCTTTTCCTGCGGAACAGCCCAAGGTGAAGCCGGCGGCCGCCAAGAGTGATCGCGCTTCCGCCCCGGACTACCAGCCCTCCCAAAGTTTCGATCAAGAAGCCGAGCAGCAATTGCTGGAAATGGCGAATCAGGCCCGCGCACAAGCTGGAATCCCTCCCCTGCAATTCGATGATGGTCTGGTGAGCGCTGCCCGCGCCCATGCGCAAGTGATGGCGCGAGAGCAGCAGCTATCCCACCAGTTCGATGGCGAGCCCTCCCTCCCCCGTCGTTTGTCATCGGCCAGCCCACTGCATCTGGACCGGGCTGGCGAGAATGTGGCGCTGGATAACAGCCCGAGTGGGGCACATCAGCACCTGATGTTGTCCCCGCCGCACCGCGAAAATCTTCTCGATTCGAGCTATAACGTCGCGGGCTTCGGCGTGATCCGCTTGGGCGACCAACTCTACGTCGTGCAGGACTTCGGACACAGTCTGCCGGCTTACTCGACGGCGCAGACCGAAGACGCGATTGCGGACGCGGTTGGCCGGGCTCGCCGTGGAGCGCACGAGGCTGCTTTGACCCGCAAATCCGATGCTGAGCTCACAGAGGCGGTGTGCTCGATGGCGCGAGAAGACCGTCTGGCGACCCGATCGATGCACGAACTGACACAACACTCGCTGGTCGTCAGCTACACCAACATGCATCCCGAGGTGTTGCCGGAGGGCGCGTCTCGCATGATCGAGGACCGGGGCGTGAAGAATTTTGCGGTGGGCGTCTGTTACGCGCGCACCGATACCTATCCAAGCGGCGTCTACTGGGTGGGGCTGCTGTTCTACTAGCCTCGCGGACTGGCCCTCTGGTGGCTGGTTGCGGGGCTGAACTATTTTGGTACCAGTGGGTGGATCCTAGCGAAAGCACGGTTTGCGGAAACATTCCGCCGGGTTAAGATTGAGATTATGGCCAAGAAAACTGGAATGAGCGATTCGTCCCTGTGGATTTTGGCAGTGGTTCTGGTAGTGGTCGCCGCCTGGATGTATTTCAAGTAAGCAGTACTCAGTATTCAGTTCTCGGTTGCCGGTTAAGTTCGCCCAGTGTGACTGACGAACCGGGCAATCAAGATCGGCGACCTCAGGGAATCGATTCCGCGGAAAGGCGGCAGCCCATGTCTGGGGTGCGCGAGACGGCCTCGTCTTGCCGTCTGGACTTCGTGCCGTTTCTGCCTGGCTTTGTGCTACCCTCAAAGGCACAAACCTCTCCCCGCCCACTTCGCCGGCCCCCAAAATGGACGCCGCGTCGCACATCCGCATAGGCACTGCCGGGTGGTCCTATAAGGACTGGGAGGGTGTGTTCTATCCACCCGAAGTGCAGCGCAAGAAAATCCACGCGCTCGAGTACCTGGCGCATTTTTTTGATGTCGTCGAGATCAACACTTCCTTCTACGGACATATCCGGCCCGAACTGGCGAAGCTGTGGGTGCGCAAGATCGAGTGGAACCCGAATTTCGTGTTCACGGCGAAGCTGCACCGCTCGTTCACGCACTCTCCACTGGCGGTGATGGAACCGACTTCGGCGGCGTCGATCCGGCCGACGGATGAAGACGAAGCCAAGGCGCGCGAGGGACTGGATGCGATCGCCGGGGAAGGGAAGCTGGGCGCGCTCCTGATTCAGTTTCCCGTATCGTTCAAGAACACCAGCCTGAACCGCGAGTACCTGGAACGGTTGTTGCGGCAGTTCATCGAGTATCCGCGGGTGGTCGAGGTGCGGCACGACAGCTGGGACAATGCGGAGACGCTAGCGGCGTTCGCCAGGCAGAACGTCGCGTTCTGCAATATCGATCAGCCGACGATTGGAAAGTCGCTGGCGCCCACCGAGCATGTGACGTCGCCGGTCGGGTACGTGCGGCTGCATGGCCGCAACTACAAAGACTGGTTCAACAGCGACGACCGCAACGACCGCTACAACTATCTCTACAGCGCGGATGAGCTGGGCGGATGGAAGGATAAGATTGAATCGGTTGCCGAAAAAGCCCAGACCACTTACGTAATCACCAACAATCACTACCAGGGCCGCGCGGGCGCAAACGCGCTGGAGTTGAAATCGATGCTCAGCGGCAAGCGCGTGAAAGCGCCGCCGGAGCTGTTGGAGACGTATCCCGAGCTGAAGAAGTTCGCGGACCCGGATTATGGGGCGGCGGATCCGAATCTGTCGCTGCTGGCGTGAAGGGAAAGCTTTACCACAGAGGACACAGAGGGCACGGAGGGATTAACCCAGAAAATTGTCATCCACCCAACGATTGTCATCCTGAGCGAAGCGAAAGCTTGCCCTGAGCGAAGCCGAAAGGGACCTGCTTTCGCCGCGGAACAGCAGGTCCTTCGGCTATGCTCGGTCGCTGCGCTCCTTCGCTCCGCCTCAGGATGACAAATCATAATTTGATTCCATCAGGAGTGCCGCGTTTCATCTGCGAAAACCGTGATGGGCGATAGAGGCTGCTGGCGTGAAGGGAAATCTTCACCACAGAGGACACAGAGGGCACGGAGGGATTAACCCAAAAATTGTCATCCTGAGCGAAGCGAAAGCTTGCCCTGAACGAAGCCGAAGGGGACCAGCTTTTCGCAGGGGAACAGCAGGTCCTTCGGCTGCGCTCGGTCGCTGCGCTCGGTCGCTGCGCTCCGTCGCTAGGCCTCAGGATGACAATTCATAATTTGATTCCATCAGGAGTGCCGCGTCTCACCTGCGAAAACCGCGCTCGCTTGACGAACCAGTCCCACGAGAATTTTGAGGAGTCATTTTGGCGGGCCATCCTGCGGATGGAAGCAGTCGCTCGGGCTGTGGATCTGTGTCGAAAGTTTTTGCCCGGGGGAGGTTGGCTTGAACTGGTGGGAGACACCGAGTAATCCATCGTTAGGACGGAACCGATCGCTCGTCCAGTCGCCGACGCGTTCCAGCTTGGCTGCCAAGAAGCGGCCGTCACGGTCTCGCCAAACATCGTAAACAACGGGGACCTTTTCGTGAGGGAACGAGGTGACGTGGTCGGCGAATTCCTTGGAGCGTGTGCTCTTGAAACTGGCGATGCAGCTGCAGTCCGCTGCTTCCCTGCCTGGGCAGGCGCTGGTCAAGAAGATAGAGTCCGGACCGTAGTGACCATCTCCTCGCGTCCAGTCCATCAGAAGCGTAATTGGAGTGATGGAGATTCTGGGAGAAGTGTGAACGGATTGTGCTTGGGCGAAGGAGACGGAGCAAAGCAGAATTACGAGGGATACCGCTACCAAGCCCTGACGTTGTCCCGTGGTCGTCAACAGAGTACTTCTCCGTGCCTCTGTGTCTCCGTGGTATGTGTTGATCCTTACTTCGCGGCGACCTCCTCTTTCGCCGCGTAGTGCGACTCGACGTAGTCGTTCAGGATGTCGATGAACTCGGCCACGATCCTGTCGCCTTTGAGCGTGGTGAAGAGGCGGCCGTCGACGTAGACCGGGGCTTTGGGCTCTTCGAAGGTGCCGGGGAGCGAGATGCCGAGGCTGGCGTGCTTGGATTCGCCGGGGCCGTTGACTACGCATCCCATGACGGCGACTTTCATTTCTTCGACGCCCGTGTAGCGGTCTTTCCACACGGGCATCTGCTCGCGCAGGTAAGTCTGGATCTGCTCGGCCATTTCCTGGAAGAAGGTGCTGGTGGTGCGTCCGCAGCCGGGACAGGCAGTGACCTGTGGGGTGAAGCTGCGGATGCCGAGCGACTGCAGAATCTGTTGCCCGACGCGGACTTCTTCGGTGCGATCGCCGCCGGGCGCGGGGGTGAGCGAGACGCGGATGGTGTCGCCGATGCCTTCCTGCAGGACCACGCCCAGAGCAGCGGCGGAGGCGACGATGCCTTTGGCGCCCATGCCGGCTTCGGTGAGGCCGAGATGCAGCGGGTAGTTGCAGCGCGAGGCGAGCGAGCGATAGACGTCAATGAGGTCCTGCACGCCGCTGACTTTCGCGCTGAGGATGATCTGGTCGCGACGCAGGCCGTATTTTTCGGCGAGCGCCGCCGAGTTCAGCGCGCTCACGACCATTGCTTCCATGGTGACTTCACGGGCGTCTTTGGGCTCGGGAAGCAGGGAATTCTCGTCCATCATTTTGGTGAGCAGGGCGCTGTCGAGCGAGCCCCAGTTCACGCCGATGCGCACCGGCTTCTGATTTTTGACCGCGACTTCGATCATGGTGCGGAAGTTGTCGTCGTTCTTGCGGCCCACGCTGACGTTGCCGGGATTGATGCGGTACTTGGCGAGCGCGCGGGCGCACTCGGGGTATTTCGTGAGCAGAAGGTGGCCGTTGTAGTGGAAGTCTCCGATGATGGGGACGCGGATGCCTTGCTTGTCGAGTTCGTCGACGATCGGGGCGACGGCGGCTGGCGGCGTCTTCGTTGTTGACGGTGACGCGGACCAGTTCGGAGCCGGCGCGGGCCAGCGCGGCGACCTGCTTGACGGTCGAAGGCGATGTCGGCCGTGTCGGTGTTGGTCATGGACTGCACCACAACCGGTGCATCGCTGCCCACGCGGACGCCACCGATGGTCGCTGTAACTGTCTTTCTACGAGTAATTTGAGCCATGGAATCTTTATTTTAGCATGCGAATTCAGGCCAAAGACCTTCACCACGGAGTCACCCTTCGGCTTCGCTCAGGGCGCTCCGACACGGAGAGAACCGGGGAAGGCGATTGGGGATTAACCAGCTTGGTCGGCAGACCTGGCGCGAAAAGAAAACGTGGAGGAAGCTGTCGCTTTCCTCCGTGATCTTTGTGTCTGGGGTGAAAATGCCTTTTCGACTGTCGGTGCCGTCCTTGGCTGACGCGGGGTCTTTCGACTGCGTTCGGCTGCGCCTCACTCCGCTCAAGATGACAGCTCTAAAACAAGAGCCAAAAGCGAATACGCATAAACCACGAAGGACACGAAGTTTCACGAAGGAAGAACTTGGTTTCCTTTGTGTTCTTTTGCCTCTGTGGTTATCGCTTTTGCCTTCTTCAGCTGCCCAACGCCAAGCGCTTCACTGCGTTCGGCTGGCGCCTCACTCCGCTCAAAGCTCGAAGGGCGTTAGAGAGCAACTGGAACAAGCGGAAACAAAGGCAAAAAGCGTAAACCACAGAGGACACAGGGGAACACAGAGGAATTACTTTCCCCTGTGCCCCTCTGTGTCCTCTGTGTCCTCTGTGGTTAAAGCTCTTAAATTCTCAGCTACCCAGCGGCAAGCGCTTCACGATGTCGTTGTAGATCACGGTCACTGCGAAGAGCACCAGGAAGACGAAGGCCGCCTGGTAGATGCGCTCTTTGATCTGCAGGCTGATGTCGCGGCGCATGAGGCCTTCGATCAGCAGGAGCAGGATCACACCGCCGTCCAGAATCGGAATCGGCAAGAGGTTAAAGATGCCGAGGTTCAGGCTGATGCCCGCGGTCAGGCCGAGCAACGGCGTCCAGCCTTTCTCTGTTACTGCATGGCCGATGGCGCTGCCGATGCCGATGGGGCCTTCGACTTGCCGCATCGAAACTTTGCGCTGGACCATCTTCTGAATGAGTTCCAGTAGGACCAGCGAATAGCGCTTGTTGTCGTCGAGCGAGCGCTGGAAGGCGGGGATCAGAGGAAGCTGGCCGACTTTCATACGGGCGGTGCTTTCGAAGCCCACGCGGTAGCGCTTGGTCTTGTCCTCGGCGTCGGCGAGTACGGGTTGTAATTTGAAGGTGAGGCGTTGGCCGTTGCGCAGGACGTCGACGTCGACTACCTGGTCTTTGGTTTCCTGCAGATTGTCGATGAGCGCATCGATCACGCGGACCGGCTTGCCATCAACGGCAACGATTTCGTCGCCTTCTTTCAGACCAGCTTTGGCGGCGGGCATTCCGGGATCGACGTCGGCGACGACGATCGATTGTTCCGGGCTCCATCCCGCAGAGCCAACTTCGGAGCTGGTAATGGATTTGGGAACGATGGATTTTTCGAGAATCTGGCCACCACGGTTGATCGTGACCGGCAGTGCTTCGTTGGGGCTCAACATCACCTTGAGCCCGATCTGTTCCCAGGTCGGATTTTCGATGCCCGCGATCTGCACGATGCGGTCACCGGCAAGCATCCCGGCCTGTGCCGCGGCCGAGCCTGGCTTCACATAGGCAATCACGCCCGGCTGGTCGACGAACGCGGGATACTCGTAGTGCACCATGTAGACGACGGTCAAAAGTCCAACGGCGAGCACGACGTTCATGAACGGGCCGGCAACGGCAATGATGAAACGCTGCCAGCGCGGGTGATTCAGGAACTCGCCGGGATCGTCGGTGTTATGGTCGTCCATCGGGTTCTCGCCCGACATCTTGACGTAGCCGCCCAGAGGTATGGCGCTGAGGCGGTAGTCGGTGTCTCCCTTGCGGAACCCGAAAAGCCGCTTGCCGAAGCCGATGGAGAACACTTCGACCCGGACCTTGAACAGCTTGGCGGCCGCGTAGTGTCCCCATTCGTGAATGAGGATCATCACACCCAACACGATGGCCATGGTTACGGCAGTGATCAGGAAATGCGCCATAAGATATTGATTACTCCCCTGGACAGGAAACTGAAGTCGTGCGCGGCATGGGGGAAGTGCCGCGATGGATCTGATCTACGCGCTCTCTAGTCGCGCGGCGCGCTTCCAAGTCTGTCGCAAGCACCTGCTTAATAGATTCCATTTTCCCAGTTTTTGTTGCAGAAAGCACGTCCTCAATGAGTCTGGGAATCTCATCGAAACCGATCTCGCCATCCAGAAATGCGGCAACGGCAACTTCGTCGGCGGCATTCAAGGCAACCGTTTTGCTGCCGCCCTCGGCAGCCGCCTCGTAGGCCAACCCTAAACATCTGAATTTCCGCATATCTGGCGGTTGAAAGTCCAGCTGCCGTAAGTCCATGACCGGAAACCGGAGGTCCGATTGGATCCGTTCCGGGTAGGTCAGCGCGTAAAGAATCGGCAGCCGCATGTCGGTCACGGAAAACTGAGCAAGTATGCTGCCATCGATAAACTCGACCATGGAATGGATCGTAGACTGCGGATGCACAATGACTTCCACCCGACTCGGTGGTACATGGAAGAGCCGGCACGCTTCGATCACTTCGAAACCTTTATTCATCAAGGTGGCGGAATCGATCGTGATCCGCTTCCCCATCTTCCAGGTAGGATGGTTCAACGCCTGTTGTACGGTAATCGAGGGAAATTCGGATTTCGGCGTCTTCAGGAATGGACCGCCTGAGGCCGTCAGCCAGATTCGCTCGACTTCCTCCATGCGGCCGCCCCGCAGGCATTGGTGAACGGCGTTGTGTTCGCTGTCGATGGGGAGGAGAGGCTTGCCCTGCTTGCGCGCCTCGGCGGTAATGAGCTCGCCAGCTGCTACCAGGCATTCCTTGTTGGCGAGGCCAATGGCCTTGCCCGCCTTCACTGCCTCGTAAGTTGCTTCGAGTCCAGCTACGCCCACGATCGCGCTTACCACGAAGTCGACTTCGGGATGCGTGGAGACGCGGACCGTGCCGGCGGCTCCGTGGACTACTTCGATTTCCGCCAGACCGCGAGCTTTGAGTTGGCTGCGCAGGGAATCGGCGTCGGCTTCGTCGGCTATCGAAAGAACTCGAGGCTTCCAGCGCAGCGCCTGCTCGAAGGCGGCCTCGAGGTTGGAACCGGCAGCCAAGGCAAGAATCTGGAAGCGATCGGGGTAGGACGCGGCCACGCTGAGAGTGCTCCGGCCGATGGAGCCGGTCGAACCCAGTATGGCGATGCGTCGCATGGGAATCTTTATCTTACGCGGGTGACGATTTCAGTGCCAGCTACCCGATGGTGCCATGATCCCCCACGTTCGTTTCAAACCACGGAATCTCTATTCTTGCAGCTCTTGCAGCAGGTTGTGCGAATAAAGGTGAATTCACCACAGAATCACACGGGACACCGGGGAATTTGTAATTTTGTAATGGGGTAATTGTCCTCGAAGTTGGTCCTGTGGGGCTGTGGTGAAAATGCTTTTGACTGTCATGGTACTGCGGGCTGACACGGGGTCTTTCGACTGCGTTCGGCTGGCGCCTCACTTCGCTCAAGATGACACCTCTAACAGACCAAGACCTTCACCACGGAGTCACCCTTCGGCTTCGCTCAGGGCAGGCTTCAACACGGAGAAAGGCGGGAATGGAGTGATTCGGGATTAACCAGCCTGGTCGGCAGACCTGGCGGAGAAACGTGGAGGAAGCCGTCGCCTTCCTCTGTGATCTCTGTGCCTCTGTGGTGAAAACGCCTTTTCGACTGTGATGCCGTCCTCGGCTGACGCGGGGTCTTTCGACTGCGTTCGGCTGGGCGCCTCACTTCGCTCAAGATGACAGATTTTTAAAGAGCGACAAGTTTTAAAGGGCGACCACTGGAGGGAAAGGCTTTAAGAAGAGTAGAACCGAGACGAAAACTCATGTGCGAATGACGAAGGCATAGGCGTGGAGGGAGATTTAACCTTATTTTCCTCTGTGGCTCTGTGCCCTCTGTGGTGAAAGGTTTCGCAAGGCTTACTGGGTGACTCGCCAGGCCGCCCAGACCCACAGTACCGGCGCGGCGAACAGCAGGGCGTCGATGCGATCGAGCATGCCGCCGTGGCCGGGGAGGATGGCGCCGGAGTCCTTCACGCCGGCTCCGCGCTTGATCAGCGACTCCACCAGATCGCCGAGCTGCGCAGCGATGTTGAGTGCGGCGGTGAGGAGCAAGATCGGGAGTAGGGCCGGGCGCTCGAGGCCGAACATACCGTCGCGGCGCTGGATCAGTCCCCACTGCAGAAATGCGGTGCTCACCTCGGACGCGTAATAGAAGAGCGATCCGCCGATGATGAGGCTGGCGATCAGAGACGCAGCCGCACCCTCCCAGGTTTTCTTCGGGCTGATGCGCGGCGCCATGAGATGACGGCCCATCGACTTGCCGACGAAGTAGGCGAAGATGTCTCCCGACCACACGACGAGCAGCAGGTAGAGGATGAGAAATGCGCCCGCCCATTGCTGACGGAGCTGCACCAGCATGGCAAGCGGGAGCGCGATATAGGTGAAGGCGAAAGCCGACGTGGCTGCGGCGGGATAGCCCGTGGCCAGATTCTCGCGGCGCATCGCGATGGTCAGAAATACGAAAGTGACGATGGTAGCCGCGAAGGCGGCTGCGACTCCGAAAATCTCGGTGGAGAGCAGTGGTTTTCCCTGCCCGCATTGACGACGAGCAAGAGGAAAAACAGAAGCACCGCGCCGTAGGTGGGCTTGCGCAATGGCTGCACGCCGTAGGCTTCGACCAGCTTGAGGAACTCATGGATGGTAAGCAGGGCCACGGCGCCCGTTACCACGGCGACGACAGCCACCGGCGCGCGCAGCACCAGCAGCAGGACAATGGGGATGAGGACCACTGCCGTGACGATTCGCTTGATCAAAACGCGCCACTCCTGGTGCGAGAATTCGAAATTCTTAAACCAATTCTTAACCACAGAGGACACAGGGGGGCACAGAGGGCGATCTAATCACGCTGATAACTTGTGAATTCGAAACCGCGGTCGACGTTCTCGGGCTTCAATTTGTCAAATTACAAAATTACCCGATTACAAAATCTCTCTGTGACCCTGTGTCTCTGTGGTGAGACGACCTTTATCCCTGCGCGGCCTTCGCTCCGTGATGATTTGAGTGCTCTTCGTTCAGCCCGCCGTAGCGGCGTTCGCGTTTCTGGTATTCGGCGATTCCTTCGAGCAGGTGATGTCCGCGGAAGTCGGGCCACAGCGTAGGCGTCACGTAAATCTCGGCGTAGGCCAGCTGCCACAACAGGAAGTTACTCAGCCGCATTTCGCCGCTGGTGCGCACCACCAGGTCAGGATCGGGCAAATGCTTCGTGTAAAGATGGCGGCTGACCGCGTCTTCGTCGACATTCATCAGGTGGTCAAGTCCACCGTTGCGGGCCGCAGCCTGAGCGAGAGAGCGGAAGGCATCGACGAGTTCACTGCGCGCGCTGTAGTTGAGCGCCAGAGTCAGCACCATGCCGGTGTTTTTTTCGGTCGCGCACCGGGCAGCTTCCATGCGCTCCTGCACTGGTTCGGGCAGTTCCTGCTGCCGCCCGATGTACTCCAACCGAATGTTGTTTTTATTCAGCGTGGGGACTTCGAGCTTGAGGTAGCGGCTCAGTAGCCGCATCAGGAACTCGACTTCGCTTTTCGGACGCTTCTTCCAGTTTTCTTCCGAGAAGGCGTAGAGCGTGAGTGCGGGAATATGAATGCGCGCGGCGGTTTCGACGGTGGAGCGCACAGCGGTAACGCCGGCGCGATGCCCGGCAATGCGCGGCATATGGCGGCGGCGCGCCCAACGTCCGTTGCCGTCCATGATGATGGCGATGTGTTTTGGGAGCCGCTCCGGATCCAGCTGCCGGTAAAGGTCGGCTTCTTTGCGATCCAGTCCGGCGGGAATTGTAGCCTGCAACGCTATCCCCTTCTAATTCAAGACGCTAACACAGGGTGTGGGACTTGGCAATGAGGGGCGACGAGTTGTTTCATAGGTTTCGAATATGTCAAAAAATCAAACCACCACGGAGGTACCCGTTGACCTCGCTCAGGGCAGGCCCCTTCGCCAAAGGAGGAATTTGTAATCGGGTAATTTTGTAATTTGAACCACAAACGTCTCGGAATCGTGAAATTAAATTCATCACCACGAAGGACAC
The DNA here is from genome assembly GCA_963729415.1 of uncultured Acidobacteriota bacterium. Taxonomy (GTDB): domain Bacteria; phylum Acidobacteriota; class Terriglobia; order Terriglobales; family Acidobacteriaceae; genus Gp1-AA133. The sequence continues at coordinate 73,035 of CAVSOD010000003.1, forward strand.
AGGGGGCACAGAGGAAATCGAGGTCTTAGGCGTCCAGGAAGTTCGAAGTGCGTTGCTGCCTGTTTTGGTTTTCAAATTACAAAATTGCAAAATTACCAAATTACAAAATTCGTCGATTTCCCCAATCCCCAGTTCCCAATTCCCTCCGTCCCGGAGCCTGCCCTGAGCGACGTCGAAGGGTCTCTTCTGCTAGCTGTTGCATTTGACTGCTTGCATTCCTGTGGTGCGCAGTCCACAATGTGGCAACTTCCCCGCCTTACCTGTGCCTTCGAAAACGGAAAATACGCGATTCACGCCGGGATTCTCGCGCGTCCTGGTTTTGCTGTTTCTGTCGGTGTTCATCAACTACGTCGATCGCAGCAATCTGTCGATCGCGGCTCCCTTGATCAAGGACGAGCTGGGCATCTCGGCGTCGCGGCTGGGCATTCTGCTTTCCGCGTTCTTCTGGACATATTCCAGTTGCCAGCTGCTTTCGGGCTGGCTGGTCGATCGCTTCGATGTGAAGTGGGTGTTCGCGGCCGGTTTTTTTCTCTGGTCCAGCGCGACGGCGGTCACCGGCCTGGCGCATTCGCTGGTGGCGTTGCTGCTAGTGCGGGTCGTGCTTGGCATGGGAGAGTCAGTGGCCTACCCGGGATACTCGAAGATTCTGGCGATGCGTTGTCCCGAAGGGCGGCGCGGATTTGCCAACTCCATAATTTCTGCCGGGCTCGCTTTGGGGCCGAGTTTCGGACTCCTGTTCGGTGGCACGCTGGTGGCGCGCTACGGGTGGCGGCCGTTTTTTGTCGGACTCGGTTCCGTCTGCCTGCTCTGGCTCGTTCCCTGGCTTCGTTGGATGCCGGCGGCCGACCCGGCGGATCGCGCGGAGAAAGACGCTGGTCCGGGAATGTGGGAGATCGCGCAGCAACGCTCAGCCTGGGGCACGTGGATTTCCCTGTTCTGCGGAAATTACTTCCTCTACTTCATGGTGACTTGGCTTCCGTTCTATTTGGTGCGCGAGCGCCATTTCTCCATGACGGGGATGGCCAAGACCGGCGGCGCGTTCTTCTTCCTGGGCGCGGTTTCGGCCAGCGTGTGTGGCTGGTTGTCGGACCGCTGGATTCATGCGGGCGGCACTCCGACGCTGGTGCGAAAAACGTTCATGGTGGCCGGTTGCCTGGGGTCTGGAGCGTCTGTGCTGGCGAGTGTCGTGGCTCCCGGCGCGCGGGGCATTGCCTTTCTCATGCTGGCCGGCGTGTTTTTCGGTTTCAGCGCCTCCAATCTCTGGGCCATCACGCAGCGCCTGGCCGGGCCGAAGGCCGTGGGCCGATGGTGCGGCCTGCAGTTGTTCTTCGGCGGCTTGCCGGGAGTGGTCGCGCCGGCAGTCGCGGGATTTCTGCTCGACCGCACCGGACATTTCTTCTGGCCGTTTCTGATTGTGTCGCTGGTGCTGTGCGCAGGGGCGCTTTCGTGGATTTTTGTGGTGGGACCGATTGAGCCGGTGCATTGGGAGCGGCGGAAGGCTGCGCTGGCGGTAGAGGCTGCGTACACCTTGTAAAAATACGAGTGGGGGGACCCTACCCCACACCTAGACGGGAACGATGGGAAGCTTACTGCTTCTTCGGGAATCCAGTTATTTCCTCAGCGAGTGCGGCTTGAGGATCCTGCAATGCGAGCTGTCGCTCTTTGGTCAATTCCTCCAACTCTCCGCTGTTCGTGGCGTCCTTGAGGGCCAGCTTGTAGGCCACGATCAATGCCTCGCTTGCGTTCGTGGCAACATCGGGTTCGACCCCGGTCCCTTCCCAACTGGTGTGGGTAATCGGGCTTCGGGTCTGGCCATTGGGAATCAATGCGGCAAAACCGTAGCCTAGTGAAATCAAGCCACTGCTTGAATTTGCCGCACCCCCGGTAACTTCGCCGACGAGCGTGGCCGCTTCCGCGTTTTCAGATCGTAAGCGCATAACTCGGCGGCGGACCAGGTGTGATGGCTAGTCAAGACAAAGACGGCTTTGCCTGGGTAAGGCCCGCCCGGTACATAGGGCATGGTCCACTTCTGCCGCTCGCGATCCTGACCATCCTTTCGCTCCACGACGGAAGAGAGTTGCGTCGGCTCGGCAAAGAAATAACTCAAGAGCACGGTAGAAGCTGGTCCACCGCCACCATTTCGCCGCAGATCGAGAATGAGGGCGTCGGTTCCATGAATGATCTGCATGGCCGCCGCGATCGCCGCCCCGGCTTCGGGATCTCCCGAGAAATAGGCCAGGTCGATGTAACCGATGTTCCCGGGCAATCTCCGAGCACTGCGAACGCCAAAGCCTCTGCCCGCATCGAGCGTATGCGCCCGGCGCAACTCTTCCGGGGTGGGATCTTTCGCAAAACCCATGTCATCGCCGTAGCTCACCTCGAGATGCTTGTCGTGACCAACCGCACGCAGATCATCCGTAAGCCGGGTGGCCAGCGCTTTGGGGTCGGTGATGACCCGATATTCCGACCGCTTTGCTTGCAACTGTCGCTTTAGCTCCGCCGCGGTCTCGGGGAAAACGTAGTCATTCAGACTTTCGCTTAAATGATCGAGAATTTCGTCCACTTGCTGCGGAGTCGCCGCCCCAGGGAGCGTGTGCGCCCGGCAAGTCAAGGCCAAAGGAAGGAGCAGCAGCAGGGTGCAGAATTTGTTCATGCGCATGCCTCACTGTGCTGACGAATATACCGGTGCGGAGACCGCCGGTTCGCGGAATGGTGGCCGGCCCCCGATGCTCAGCTTGTTTTGTCGGTTTCTTCCGGAACGATTCCGACCTGCAAGCGCTCCGTGCCGCGCAGGAGGGTTAGTTCGGCCCTGGTTCGGGCGCGAACATCGCTGAGCACCCGGTGCAGGTCATCGACTCCGGCGACCGGCTGACCGTCGAGCGCGACGATGAGATCGCCATCGCGCAGGCCTGCCCGTTGCGCTGGGCTGTTCGGCTCGGTGGAGAGCACGATCACCGCCGTCTCTTTCGGAAGGTCGTAGTAGCGGACTAGTCGGCGGTGGATCGGCACGGTTTGCGCCGACACGCCGATGTAGCTGCGGTGGATTCGTCCATCGCGGAGCAGGCGGCTGGCCACGAACTTGGCGGTATTGATGCCGATGGCGAAGCAGATGCCTTGCGCCGGGAGAATCGTTGCTGTGTTCACGCCGACCACGCGTCCGTCGGAGGCAACCAGCGGCCCGCCGGAGTTCCCGGGATTCAGCGAGGCGTCGGTCTGAATCACGTCTTCAATGAGGCGGCCGGAGTATGACCGTAAAGATCTGCCCAGCGCGCTCACCACGCCGGCGGTTACGGTGGATTGAAATCCGTAGGGGCTGCCGATTGCCATGACCAACTGGCCGACGCGCAGGGCTTGCGAATCGCCCAGCGCCGCGGCCACAAGTCCGGAGCCGTCAATTTGGATCACCGCGAGATCGGTGGCGGGATCGTCTCCGACGGTGCGCGCCGGAAGTTTGCGGCCGTCGGCGACCGTAACTTCAATCCGACTTGCGTCGTGGACCACGTGACTGTTGGTAAGGATCAAGCCGTCGGGGGTGAAAATGAATCCCGATCCACCACCCCGGCGCTCCTGCGGTTCGGGCCGCCGCCGCGACTGGACAGATTGATGCACTTCAATATTCACGACCGAGGGGCTGATCTTTTCGACTGCCCGGGTCACCGCTTGCGAGTAGGCATCGAGCAGGGCCGAATCGTCTGCGACGGGATTCGCCACGGGCGTGGTCTGCCCCGACGAATCGGCGACGAAAGACACAAAGTTGTTGCTGAAATCCAAGTTGTTGCTGAAATCCAAGCTCATGGCACATAGATGAGTCGTTGGGCGGGGCGGATTCATGGCGGTCCCGGCCCCAATCACTTGTTAAAAAAGTCGGGCTGCGGCGGAAACAATTTCCTGCAGGTGGGAATTTCGTCCCGGGCGCCAAAGACAACTTGTTGATTCGGGGCTACTTATCTTGGAGGTGAATTTGCTGCGAAGCCCCCAGGAGGAATCTCCCATGTCTGCCGAACCCACTCCTACTCCCGCTGCCGGGCGCAAGGCCCTTCCACCCCGCGTCTGGGGACCAGTCGTGCTGCTGATCCTGGGCGGGCTGATAGTTTCTGCCGTCTACGGTTACCGCCAGCACAAGATGGTGCGCCAGCTTACCGCCGATAAAAACGAAATGACCGCCTCGCTCGACTCGACGAGGAGCCTGGTCGCGGCCCTGACGAATCGCGTGAATGAGCTCTCCGACAAGCAGTCCGCTGCGTCATCGGCTACACACCCCGGCAATTCTGTGCGCCGGGCGGCTGGGCATCATCGCCAGGCTGAGGATCCGCGATGGAAGGAAATCCGCTCTGAACTGGCGAAGCAGCAGGAGCAGATCGAAGCGAACCGCCAGGATCTGGGGAACGCGCGCACCGAGCTGCAAGGTTCGATTGCCCGGACTCACGACGAACTGGTGCTCCTGGAAAAGAAGGGGGAGCGCAAGTACTACGAATTTGAGATCGAAAAAGACAGCCAGTTCCGCCGCCAGGGACCGGTGGGATTGCGTCTGCACAAGGCCGATACCAAGCATCAGTTCGCGGACCTGGACCTGATGGTCGACGACGTGAAGCTTTCGAAGAAGCACGTGAATCTCTACGAGCCGGTGTTCTTCTACTCGGCCGAGAGCAAGCAGCCGGCGGAACTGGTGATCAACAGCATCACCAAGAACCACATTCACGGCTATGTCGACGAGTCGAAGTACAAGTCGGCGGACCTCGAGGCGGCGGCAAACTCCGCCGACAATGGTGGTACTGCGGGAAATACTGGAGGAAATGCCGCAGGGACCGCGCCCGCGCAGCCCAGACAGCGCCTGGAGGCGCCCAAGAACTAGGGCTTTCCGAAACAAGAACCAGGGCTATCCAAAAGTTGTCCAACACCTGCTGTCCGAAGGTGCATCGGATCTGGCGAGACTTGCGTGGCTCGCACTGCACCACGGTGACCTGTCGGGCCCCAGAAACGGACGTTACAAAGGAAGGATGCGATTCCACGAGCTGGTCGCGGGATGGTTAATGCTTTGGGCTACGTGTGTCCCGTGGGCGCGGAGCCAGGCGGTGGAATCGTCCGTACACCGGGTCGCGCGTCCCAAGGTTTCTGCCGGGCCGCAATTGCTCGACAAAGATGACGGCCTGGCGATCCTGGGAGCAGCCCTTGAATCCAAGCACAAGGTCGAGGCTCGCTCCGACTGCTCGCACCTCGTCCATTCCATCTACGAGAAAGCAGGATTCCCGTACAAGTATGAAAGGTCGACGGACCTCTACGCAGGGGTCGACGGCTTCCGCCGCGTGACCCAGCCTCAGCCCGGCGACCTGGTGGTGTGGATCGGGCATGCCGGCATTGTGGTGAATCCTGCGCAGCACACCTTCTACAGCGCATTGCGGTCTGGATTCGGCGTGCAACGCTACGACTCGGATTATTGGAAAGGCCGGGGCCGGCCGCATTTCTTCCGCTACGTGAAGGCCGCTTCCGCGCCGGTGCTCACGGCAGCAAACCGTGGCCCCACGCTCAAGCCGGTCGCGTTGTATCGCAGCAGTTCGATCGAGCCAATTACTGAGACCGCGATTGGTGAGACAGCCGAGGTCTCGGCCGATAGCCCCGCAGAATCTACCGGAAGCGTTCCACCCAGTGCGCCGGTTCCGGCGCCGGTCGCGCTGAAGTCGGCCCGCCCCAAGCTCAACGAGGTAAATGCGGCGCTGGCTGACCAATTTCGCACGACGGCAGACGCTCTGCAGACGCGTGACATGCTCACCCTCTCACCACCGTTGGTTGCCTTCGATCGGTTCGAGGTGCAGAAAGTGCAGTTGAAGGGTGATAAGGGCTGGGCCCAAGTCCGCCTTCGCAGTGCGGTGTCGTTGGCCGATCCGACGACAAAGTTGAAGAAGATGGCCGATGTGCAGCGCTGGAGCATGCGCCGCGTGAGCATGAACGGCTGGGAAATTACTCCTCCGACGAATGCGGTGTACCTTCCGCGCGAAGCGGCCGTACGCCTGCTGGCCCACCAGTTAGCCGCGTTAACCGACGCCACATCGGATTCCCAGGCAAAGTCGGAGCAGAAAGCCCAGCTGGCGCATTGGCTCGATGCGCTGCTCGATTAGATTCCGCCCAACTTTTGTGTAGCGCCGGCATCTTGCCGGTCCGGCGCGAGGGCACCTTGCCGTCGCCGCGGCGGGCGAGGGCGCCCGCCGGACAGCCGCCGAGACGGCGGCGCTACAAAAAAAGCCGAGGTCCGAAGACCCCGGCGTTTTTAGTTGGCTGGTTGCCCGGATAAAACTTGACACCAAAGCCGAAGCGCATGCGCGAACCCGGCGTCACGCGCTCCTTACGATGTATGTAATCGGCAGTCGGCGCGAAATCTTTACGCCGTCCGGCGCGGACGCAACGTCAGATCCCGCACTTGCGCCAGGATGCTCGACATCTGCAGTCCGTTCAGTTGACCAAGAAACGGCAGAATTTCCGCGACAAACTGGTCTTGCACAAGTTCGCGGATCTCCTCTTGCCGGTTGCGCTCGCCGCCCGTAAGCAAATCGGGCACGGTGACTTCCAGTGCGCGCGCCAGCCGTTCCAGTGACGACAGGGTCGGCGTGGCTTTTTCGTTCTCGATCTTCGAGACGTAGGTGCGCGGCACCGACATGCGGGTGGCGAGTTGACGCTGGCTCAATCCGTTACGCAGACGCAGCGAACGGATCGACGCAGCCAGGTTCAGGTGCCCGCGCCCGCTCGGAAGCGGCGCTGCTGCCGGCATTGGCGCCGGGGCGACGATTTCCGGTTCTTCTTCGTCGAGCGAAGCGTGACAGCGGCGGCAGAGATCGTTGGTGGTACGGAATTGAACGAGCAGGCAGTGGTCGCAACGGACAACTTCCCTGGAATCTACCGGGGCAAGAGCTGTGGCCATCTAGGTTTGGGAGTTGCCAGAGCGGAGGCACTCCGCGGAGCCGGTGGTCAGGCTCCAAATCTCAAGGTAATCTGGAGTATAGAGCCTGTGGATGTCAAGGGATTTCTGGGGCGAAACAGGAAACAGACTCCATCAAAACCAAAAAGACACGGCGAAAACCAGGAGAAAACAGGGAAGAAAACATGAACGATCGAGCGGCGGCGTGGGAGTTACTAACTTTGTTCACCCAATCGGAAAGTTTGCGCAAACACGCGCTGGCGGTGGAGGCGTGCATGCGTGCCTACGCGCGAAAATTTAGCGGCGATGAAGAATTGTGGGGCATCGTCGGCCTGCTGCACGACTTCGACTACGACAAGTATCCGAGCCTGGAGGATCATCCGTACAAGGGCAACGAAATTCTGAAAGAGCGGGGCTGGTCGGAGGAGATTCGCAAGGCCATCATGTCGCACGCCGAGTATACCGGCGTGACCCGTGATACGCCGATGGAAAAGGCGTTATTCGCCTGCGACGAACTGGCCGGATTCATCACGGCATGCGCGCTGGTGAAGCCGGGCAAGTCGCTGGCCGAGGTGGAAGCGGCGTCGGTGAAGAAGAAAATGAAAGACAAGGCTTTCGCGCGGAGCGTAAACCGCGCGGATATTACGAACGGCGCGGCGGACCTGGCCGTGGAGTTGGAGCCGCATATTGCGTTCTGCATTGAGGCGATGCGGGGGATCGCGGGGGAGTTGGGGTTGGACGGGAGTGCGGCGAAGACGGCTTAGCGTCTTTTTCACCACAGAGGCACAGAGTCACAGAGAAGAATTGGGTAATTGAGAAATCGGGTAATTGAGAAATTGGGTAATTGAGAAATTTGACCTCAGGGTTGATTCAGAAATTCAGGAGAGCACGAAGGCTAAGACGTTTCTGATTTTCTCCGTGCCTCTGTGGTGAAAGGTTTTTACCGTAGCGCCGCCGCGATCTTCCCGCTCGCGATGACGTCCGCGATTCGCGCGAAGTCCTGATACATCACGCGATCTTTTTCAAGTTTTGGAGACACGGCCCGAATCGCCGCGTGCGCCTGCTGCAGGCGTTTTGACGTTTTCAGCGGCGCCAGCAGATCGATTGCCTGGGCGGCGGCCATCGCTTCGATGGCCAGCGCGTTGCGCGTGTTCTCGACGATCTTCTTTAGTTTGATTGCGGCCGTCATTCCCATGGAGACATAGTCTTCTTTGTTGCCCGAGGTCGTGATCGAGTCGACCGACGCCGGATGCGCGAGCACCTTGTTTTCGCTGACCAGGGCGGCGGCGGTGACCTGCGGCATCATGAAGCCCGAATTCAGTCCAGCACCCGGAGCCAGAAACGGCGGCAGACCTTCACTGAGCGCGGGGTTCACCATGCGTTCGAGGCGGCGCTCGCTGATGCCTGCCAGCGCGCTCAGCGCGATTCCCAGAAAGTCGAGCCCGAAAGCGATCGGTTCTCCGTGGAAGTTGCCGCCGGAAATTACATCGGCATGATGGCGCTCGCCCATGGGTGGGCTGGGCTGCGCGCGGCGGACGAGGACGTCCGTCCCTCCATCGTTCTTCATGCTCGCGGATGGGTTCGCAGCAAACACCAGAGGATTGTCGACCGCCGAATTAACCTCGATCTCGAAGACGCGACGGCAGTGAGCGAGGGTGTCGCGGACTGCACCGTGGACTTGCGGGATGCAACGCAGGGAGTAGGCGTCCTGTACGCGGCTGCAATCGCGATGCGACTCGCGAATGGCGCTGCCCTCGAGCAGTTTGCGCAGGTTAGCGGCGGTGGTGATCTGTCCGCTGTGTGGTCGCACGCGGTGAATGCGTTCGTCGAAGGCAGCGTCGGTACCCTTGAGCGCGTCGCAGGCCATGGCGCCGATGACGTCGGCGGAATCCACCAGGGTCTCAGCGGCGAGCAGAGCGAGCGTACCTACCGCCAGCATCGCCTGCGTGCCATTGATCAGCGAGACGGCCTCCTTCGCTTCGAGTACCAGCGGCTTGATGCCGGCACTCTTGAGCGCGTCCGCGCCGGCGATGCGTCCGCCTTTGCCGTCGTGACATTCGCCTTCGCCAACGAGCAGGAGAGCCAGATGCGCGAGCGGTGCCAGATCTCCCGAGGCTCCCACACTCCCCTGGGACGGCACCCAGGGCGTGACACCCCGCGTCAGCAGCTCACAAATCGTGTCGATGACCGCTCCACGCACGCCGGAGAATCCCTTTGCGAGGGAGTTGGCGCGTAAGAGCATCATGGCGCGGGTTTCGGGAATGGAAAGCGGTTCGCCGACACCGACCGCGTGTGAACGGACGAGGTTGATCTGCAGCTCGCGGATCTGGTCGCCGGCGATGCGGACGTCGCTCAGCTTGCCGACACCGGTGGTGATGGCGTAGGAAACCTCGTTATTGGCGACTAGTTCATCGACGACCGCCCGCGCCGTGTTCACGCGCTCGCGCGCGTCGGGCGCGACGAGGACGGGCCGGCGCTCGAACGCGACTGCCCGTACTTCTTCGAGGGTGAGATCGTTTCCGTTAATGTGCAATGCATTCATGGGTCAGGTGACAGGTCTCAGGTCTCAGGTCTCAGGTCTCAGGTCTCAGGTTGCCTTCGACGTGGCATTTGTAATTTGGTAATCGGTAATTTGTAATTTAGCAATGCGACGCCCGCGGATTGGAGCTCGCGGGTTTCAAATCACTTCAAATTACCCGATTACAAATTACCAAATTACAAATTCCTCCGTGTCGAAGCCTGCCCGGAGCGAAGTCGAAGGGTGTTTCTGCGGTGAATTGATTTTGATCCTATCTCCCCGCGGCCTCCCGAAAAACCTTCATATACTTCTCGGGCAAGACGGTCTTCTGCATCTGGGCGTCGGCCACGATGTGGGTGGTTTCCCCTTCGGCAAGGACGGAGCCGTCTTCCACCCGCACTAACTCGTATCCGAAATGAATCGCTGATTCGCGGATATTCCTGAGCCAGGTTCGAACCACGATCTCGTCGTCGTAGTGGGCCGGGGACTTGTAGCGACAACGCGCGTCGACGACGGCGATGAAGCAGTGGTCCTGCTGCTCCATGTCTCGGTAGGAGAAACCTAACTGGCGCAGCAGTTCGACGCGGCCGACTTCGAACCAGATGAAATGGTTCGCGTGATAGACGACGCCCATCTGATCGGTCTCGGCATAGCGAACGCGAATGCGCGTCTCGTTCACGATCGCCGGCGGTTTTGCCGCTTCGGTGGTCATATTGCCCCGGCCGTCATTCATTCGCGTGAACTCCACTTGGGCTTGCGCTTCTCGAGGAACGACGAGATGCCTTCGCGGAAGTCCGGGGTTGATCGAACCGCGGCGTTCTCGCGCACGGCAATTTCGATCTGTGCGTCTAGCTCGGGGCGCGCGATGCTGCTGAGCAGCCGCTTCGTGTAGAACAGCGAGCCGGGACTGTTTTCCATGAGCAGTGCGGCCAGTTGGTTGGCCCGCGCCATCAGGTTCTCTGCAGATACAACTTCGGTAACCAGGCCGAGGCGCTGGGCCTCTTCCGCGTCGAAGAGTCGGCCGGTGAGAAGCAGATCACGCGCGATTTTTTCACCAACCTGGCGAAGCAGGAATGTGGAGACAATCGCGGGCACGAACCCGATGCGAACTTCGGTGTAGCCGAACTTCACCTCGGGCACGGCGAGGGTGAAATCACACAGCGTCGCCAGGCCAGATCCGCCGGCGATGGCCGCTCCGTTGACCGCAGCGATGGTGGGTTTGGGGAAGTCGTACAAGGTGCGGAACAGCCGGGCCATGATGCGCGAATCTTCCAGGCTCTGTTCCGGCGAGCGACCGAGGAGCGCTTTCAGATTCTCCAGATCCATCCCGGAACAGAACGCCTTGCCCGAGCTGGTAAGAATCAAAACCCGGGCAGAAGACTTCTCCACTTCCTCGAGTGCCGACAGCAAATCCTGAATCAGTTCGTAGCTGATGGCGTTGCGCTTGTCAGGTCGGTTGAGCGTGATGGTGGCGATGCCGGCGTTGTAGGCGAGTTGGAGGGTGCTATAGGGCACGGGAGCGATGCTTTTGCTTCCAATCTTTCTAAGACTTGTCATCCTGAGCGAAGCGAAGGATCTGCTTTTTATTTCGCTTCGAACGCGATGCGGCGTACGTTCTTTCCGTCGAACCACTCCTCGCTCAGATCTTCCCATGTGGGGTTGGCGGAGCAAATCAACTCAGTTTTCTTCTCCCGCAGCCACCCCTTGATACGTTTCTCGCGCGCGATCGCGTTGCCGACATATTTGAAGCTTTCAAAGTATACAAGGCGGTGCACGCGATATTTGCTGGTGAAGCCGGGATGGACATCGTTCTTGTGTTCCCAGGCTCGGCGCCAGATGTCGTTGGTGATGCCGACGTAGAGAACTCTCGATCTACTTGCCATGATGTAAACGTAGTAGCGCCGCATAGGAAAAAGCAGGTCCTTCGCTGCGCTCAGGATGACAAATCATAAGGTAATAGTGATGTATCGGATGTCACACGACCGACGGACGTTTTCTACGACAGTACAAACAGCAAGCAACGAGATTTAAGAGGGTGCTCGGCGGCCTTTTAATCAGCAACCGACGAGCTCGTGTACTTCGCCGCAATCCCGGCGGTCGCTTTCAGCAGCGCATCGAGCGAGCGGGTGATCGGTGGGGGCACGTTCCGTTGCGCGAGCGCTTCCAGCACTTTTTCCGTCGGAATATTGCCGACCAGCGCGTCTTGCGCGAACGGGCAGCCTCCCAGGCCGCCGATGGCGGAATCGAAGCGGCGGCAACCGGCATCATACGCTGCCAATATTTTTTCGACCGCGTGTTCGGGGCGGCTGTGCAGATGCACGCCGACCTCGAGATAGCCGTATTTGGCGAGCACGGCGGAAACGACTTCGCGAATCTGCTCGGGCATTGCCATGCCGACGGTATCGGCGAGCGAGATGGCGTGAATGCTCTCCGACTCCAGAAGTGCCACCGCTTCGATTAACTCGCCCACGTTCCATAAGTCGCCGTAAGGATTGCCAAACGCCATGGAGATGTACACCACGGTATCGAGCCCGGCATCACCACCCACCTTGCCGATCTTTTCCAGTTCTTCAACGGCCTCTTCGAGAGTCTGTTTCTGGTTGTTTTGCAAAAAGGTCGGCGAAATCGAATAGGGAAATCCGAGAGTGCTGACGGCTTTGGTTTCGACGGCTCGCTGCGCGCCTTTTTCATTCACCACGATGCCAATGATCTCGACATCATCGGGCGGGTCGAGTTCTTTCAAAACTTCTTCCGAGTCGGCCATTTGCGGCACGGCCTTGGGAGACACAAACGACGCGGCATCGATGTGCTTGAATCCTACGCTGATCAGTGCTTTCAGATATTCAGTCTTGATGTAGGCAGGGATCTGGCCCTGGAGGCCTTGCCAGGCATCGCGGGGACATTCGATAAGTTTGACGCTCGAAGACATGGAAATTGGGGAATTGGGAAATTTGTAATTTGGTAATTTGTGATTTGTAATTTGAAAACATCAGCCAGCGCGGGATTGCCCGAGCCTTCAATTACAAATTACCCGATTACCAAATTACAAATTTCATCCTCCGCTTCTTGCCTGCCGCTGTCCCCTTTGCTCAGTGCTTCCGTTAAGTCTGCAGGACTCCCACCTTAAACTCCGGGACATCCGGATTCAGCGCGGCTGCCTCCAGCGCCTGCACGATGGCATCGCGAGTTTCGCTTGGATCGATGATTTTGTCGATCCACAAACGCGCGGCACCGTAGCGCGGATCGGTTTGCTCGTCGTAGGTCCGCTTCACCGATTCGTAGAGTTCTTTTTTTTCTTCTTCGCTGAGGTTTTTGCCGCTGCGTTCCAGTTGTTTGATTTTGATTTCGACCAGCGTTCCGGCGGCCGAGTCGCCGCTCATCACGGCGTATTTGGCCGAAGGCCAGGCGAACACGAAGCGGGGATCGTAGGCTTTTCCGCACATGGCGTAGTGGCCTGCGCCGAACGATCCGCCGACGATCACCGTAATTTTCGGCACCACCGAGTTGGAAACGGCGTTCACCATCTTCGCTCCTGCTTTGATGATGCCGCTCCACTCCGCGTCGCGCCCCACCATGAAGCCGTTTACGTCGTGAAAGAAGACCAGCGGGATCAGGGTCTGATTGCAGTCCATGATGAAGCGGGCGGCCTTTTCGGCCGACTCGGTGTAGATCACGCCACCGAATTCCATGCGCTTGTGACCTTCGTGGTCGATCTGCTGGGCGTGTAATTTCTGATTAGCGACGATGCCCACGGCAAACCCGCCAATGCGCGCGTAGCCGCAGAGCAGGGTTTTCCCGTACTCCGGCTTGTATTCATCGAAGCGGCCGGCGTCGACAATCCGCGCCAGCACCTCTTTCATGTCGTAGGGGCGGGCTGGAGAGGGATCATAAATGCCGTAAATTTCCTCGGCGGCGAGCGCGGGTTCCGCGGGTTGCTTGCGATCCCAGGGCGACTGCCGGCGGTAGCCCCACTTCTCGACCATGGCCCGGATGCGCGCGATGCAAGCCTCGTCGTTGGGCTCGCGGTAATCAACCGTGCCGCTGATGGCCGCATGCATCTCGGCGCCGCCCAATTCATCGGCCGTATATTTTTGGCCGATGGCGGCCTGCACCAGCGCAGGTCCGGCAAGAAACAAGCCACTGCCGTCGGTCATCAGCACGTGATCGCACATCACCGGCAGGTAGCCGCCGCCGGCTACGCACATCCCCATGATGGCTGCGATCTGGGGAACGCCAAGCGCCGACATGACCGCGTTGTTGCGAAACACGCGCCCAAAGTCATCGGTGTCGGGGAAGACGTCTTCTTGCAGCGGCAGGAACACGCCGGCCGAGTCGACGAGATAAATGGTTGGAACGCGATTCTCGATCGCAATGTTCTGGGCGCGAATGACTTTCTTGGAAGTCATCGGGAAGAACGCGCCTGCCTTTACCGTGGCGTCGTTGGCGATGATCATGACCAGCCGCGTGTGCACGCGCGCGAGGCCGGTGATTACGCCGGCCGATGGGGCGCCGCCCCATTCCTCGTACATCCCGTAGGCGGCATAGCCGCCGAGTTCAAAAAAACTGCCGGAATCCACCAATAGATGAATGCGCTCCCGTGCCGTGAGCCGGCCTTTGGCGTGCTGGCTGTCGATGGCCTTGGCGCCACCACCCTCCCGAATTTTCTCTTCTTCGTTCCGTACCTGCGACACCAGGTCGGCCATGAATCGCATATTGGCTTCAAATTTTGCCGAAGTGGGGTCGATCTTGGAAGGCAGCAGGGTAGAAGTGGCGTTCGATTCGGAGACTTGATTACGGTCGGCCATGGCTCGATCACTGCAAACGAATTACGGTATACCAGCGGAGCAGGCAGGCGCAAACCGTAGCTTCTCCGTAGCTTCTCGTGGCTTGTCGAATCCCGGAAACAAGATTGAAACCACAGAGGCCACAGAGGAACACGGAGGCAATTCGGACTTAAGTCTGAATTTCCCTCGCAGCAGACACTTCGCGGGCCTGTTCGATTCTACGAACTGCCTCGGCTACCGGGTCGTCGACCAGCGCGTGCACCAGTCCAATCTCCAGAGCCTGCGCAGCGTCGATCTTTTCCGCCGAAGCAAAGAGCTCAAGCGCGCGGGCCGCTCCCACAATCCGCGGGAGGCGCTGCGTGCCTCCCCATCCCGTCATCAGCCCGAGTGCGGCGCCGCGATGTCCGAACACGGCCGCGGGTCCCGCGATGCGCCAGCGACAGCCCAGCGCCAGATCCAATCCTCCGCCCATGCAGTAACCCTCGATGGCCGCGTATACAGGGGCAGGGAAGTGTTCAATCGCGAGCATCAGGCGCTGTCCGGTTTTTGCGAACTCGCAGGCGGCGGGGCCACTGAGCGACTGAATCTCCGAGAGGTCGGCGCCGGCGGAAAAGAATCGTTCATTGCCCGCGATGATCAGGGGCTTTGGATTGGCTTGCAAGTTTCGGAGAGCGTCAGTCAGGGCCAGGACAGCAGCAGAGGTCAGACGATTCGTGCCGTCATCCGACGTGAGGCGCAGTTGGTGGTACTCATCAACGGCTTCGATCTGGAAGGGATTCGCCACTCGTCTCGAATGCGAAGTGTCCATCTTGCGCCGAGGAAAAGAAATTCAGTACTCGATGCTCAAATTCGGCAGGTGCCGTTTCGAGGGCTTTCTGGTGGCGCGCGCCAGGTACCAGCCACAGTTCCTTCGGTCCCTGCGCCGCCGCGTAAATGGCCTGCGCGTGACGTTTGGGGATATTGTGATCGCTCAAGCCCGAAATCAGCAGTATGGGAAACTTTCTTTCTGCTACCGCTTCCTCTGGGGAAACATCATCAAAACGAAAGCCGCCCTGATGCTCGGCTTCGTGAACCGCGTAAATGGCCACCGGGCGGAACACCGTCTTGCCGAGGAATGCGCTCACACGGAAGCCGGCATAGTCGTAGATGACCTCGTGCAGGTTGCAGAATGCGCCTTCGGCGACCACCCCTTCGATGCGGGGATCGATGCCCGCCGCCTGCAGCGCGACCGCCGCCCCCATCGACTCCCCGAGCGCATAGACGTGGCGAATGGGTTCGCTGTCGGCAAGGGCATCGAGAATCGTTCGCGAATCATATTGTTCGACGTGGCCGTAGGTCGCAACCGTACCGCCGCTCTCGCCATGGGCGCGGGCGTCCATCATGACCACGCTGTAGCCGGAGGCCAGCAGAAACTTCGCGTAGTTCATCATGCTCAGCCGGTTTTGCGAGCGGCCGTGGAACAACAACACCCAGTCGCCGCTGGGATGCGCGGCTCGCACCTTCCATCCCCGCAGGGTCACCTCATCCTGGGCGGTCACGGAGAAGTCGACGCGGCGGGCGCTTTCTCTGGCGAAGACACGATCGGCCTCGGCCACCTGGGCCGCTGTCAATTCGCGGCGAATGGGATGAAGAATGAATGGCGCGAGAATCCCGCCGGCGGCAGCCGGGAGGGGCAGCGCGAGCAATACCGATGCTGCTAACAGAGCCGCGTATTGGGACAAACGCGTCATTGCCTAGGTCCCGGTCTTCTCTCCTGTCTTGAGCAACCAGCGTTCCAAACGGCAGCCGTCGGCCTCGAGCAGGAACGTGCCGACGCCAAAACACTCGCCGATGATGCGGTGGGACTCTTCATCGCGGGCCGCCCGGGGAATCCATTGCTCGCCCACCCGGTACTGCGCGGCAGTAAACCACTTCTGGGGAAGGACCTCAACCAGTCCCGCATGCGGGTAGAGCACAAACAGAGCAAACGATGGATCGTCGTTGGTCATCGCCCGATAGCTGGTCGGAATGATCAATTCCTCCACGCCGGAAAACTCCCGGGGAACGTCGATCTTGTGAGTGCCGGCTGCCAACTGGAGAGGCACCTCAAACTCCGCCGCCGGCGCTGTATGGGAGTAGATGCGATCACTCGACCGTTTGAACCATCCCGCAAGCTCGGCCATGTCAAATGCTTTTAGCGAGTCGGGATCGAAGCAGGCCAGGCGGATGCCGCGGCCCTCCGGGCACCAGATGCCCAGATACGACGGCGGCACCAGAAACGGCCGGCAATAGGTGTTCAGCGCCAGCCGCGGCGTGTCGGGCTCCTGGGTAAGGCCGAGGGTGACCACGTAGCCGACTGGTCCTTCTTCGCCCTGATGGCTCCAGTTGAAGGGTTGCCGGGCCACAGAGGTGACAGTGGGGAACGTGCGCCAATACCAGGGCGCGGGGCCAATCGTGCGCGTGACAACACCCTGCAAGCGAGTTGCCGACATGTCGGTCATGAGGAGTTTCGCGTTCTCGGAAGGACCCTGGGAATTCGCTTTCGAGGACCTGATGCAGACGCGCTGCTACCGCTTCACTCGTTCTAGCCTGCGGGCACGCCGCGCGGCTTTACGTGCTCGCGGATGAATTTCACAATGTCGTCCATGGCGGTGCCCGGCTGAAAGATCGCAGCCACGCCCAATTTTTTCAGGCCGTCGACGTCCTGGTCGGGGATGATTCCTCCTACCAGAAGCAGCACATCGTCCATCTTGTTTTGCTTGAGCAGATCGGAAACGCGGGGGACGATCGCGTTGTGCGCTCCGGAAAGAATCGACAGGCCGATGACGTCGACGTCTTCCTGCAGGGCGGCGTTCACTACCATCTCGGGAGTTTGCCGCAAGCCCGTGTAGATCACTTCCATGCCGGCATCGCGCAGGGCACGCGCGATGACCTTGGCGCCCCGGTCGTGGCCGTCAAGTCCGGGCTTGGCGACCAATACCCGGATTTTCTGCTCGCTTGCCACGAGAGCCATTTAAACACAGAGAATGCCCGGAAGCACAAGGACAAGGGAGAAATGGAGCGCAAAGCATTGCAGCGTTCCGCCGAACGTTTTCCATTCCGGGATGGTCGGCAACACACATCGTACGACGACGGCTGGGTTCCAGGTTGGATTTTCCGGTTAGACGGTCTTGATATCCAGGCTTCGCCAGAGGTACCAACATGCGATGGACCGGTAGGGCACCCAGGCTTTCGCGATCTTTTCCATGTCCTTGGGCTTGGGCAGCTTGCGCTTGCGGTAGTACTTCTTGATCGCCATCTGCACGCCGTAGTCGCCGGTAGGAAGTATGTCGGGACGGCGCAGAGTGAACATGAGAAACATATGCGCGGTCCAGACGCCGACGCCCTTGACCTGGGTCAGGTGCTCAATGACTTCGTCGTCTGACAAATATTCGAGTTGGTGGAAATCCAAAAGGCCCGCCTTGGTCTTTTCGGCGAGGTCGCGCAGGTAAGAGGTCTTTTGCTTAGAGAGCCCCACGGCGCGCATTTGCGCGTCGGTCAGCTTCAGGATGCCTTCCGGCGTTACCGGGTCGCCCGTTTGGTCGGTGAAGCGTTTGAAGATTGTGACCGCGGCCTTGCCGTTGAGCTGCTGGTAAAGGATCGACTCGGCCAGACTGTGAAATGTAGGCTCACCATATTCGATACGGTAGGCACCCACACGCTCGATGATGGCCCGCATCACCGGGTCGGACTTCTTCAGATAAAGAATTGCTTTCCGCATGGCTTGATGGTGTATCACGAAAATTGACCAACGGCGAACAAAAAACGAAACAGCGGCGAGTTGTCGGGATCGCCGCCGCACGGTTGGATTTCAGCCTTCGGTCTAAGGATTCTTTTTTGCCGCTGGCAATTGAAACCCGATGGAGCGGCCGGTTGGCGGAGGCGGCACCATCAGTTCGCGTATGGCTTCGAGGAGTTCATGGATGGAGGCGTCATGGATATCCAGGCGTTGTTCCAGTTCGTCGATTTTGCCGGCAAGTTGCAGGTTATTGGCCAGCGTTTCGCGCAGGCGCACAAAGGCCCGCACCACGAAAACGCTCATCTCGACGGCACGCTCGGAATTCAGCACGGTAGCGGCCATGATGGCGCCGTGTTCGGTGAACGCGTAGGGTGCATAGCGGCGGCCGCCGCGTCCCGCTTTTGAGGTCGCAAAATGCGACCTCAAAGATTCGCTTTCTTCGGGAGTGAGGCGAAACATGAAATCTTCCGGGAAGCGGTCGCGGTTGCGCTTGACCTGTTCGTTCAGGCGTTTTACTGGCACGCCGTAAAGCTCGGCCAAATCGCTGTCGAGGATGACTTTTTGCTGGCGGAGCACAAGGATTCGCGCTTCTACCGGGACGACCAGGGCTGACATGGGATCGTGCATGTTGAGATTTTATCGGGGAGTGCGCGGTTTGAGGTCGCAATTTGCGACCTCAAAGGGACGCGGAAGGGCAGGCGAAAAAGCTTGAAACGCAGAGGTCGCGGAGAAGAGCCGCGGAGGACGCAGAGAAAAAGCTTTTGACCGCAAAGGGCGCAAATAACGGCCGCAAAGATCGCAAAGAAAAGCTCTTTACCGCCCTTCGACTTTGCTCAGGGTAGGCTCCGGGCGCGAAGAACAGCCGCGATGGGCGGCATGCTCTTGAGATTGGTAAGCGATTCGGCCTAGTTAACTTCCGGACAACACTCTCCGCGCGATCCGTATGATCGCGTCCAGGCTTTGGCGCACGTCGTCGTCGGTCGTAGCCCACGACGAGACGCTGATCCGCATCGCGGTGTGCCCATGCCATTGGGTTCCCCCGCACCAGCAGGTACCGTCTTTTTGGAGTTCGTCGATCACGTGTTGTGTTTGGGCAGGCGTGCCGAAGGACACGAGCACCTGGTTGAGAACCACATCGTTCAGGATCGTGAACCCTGCGGAACGCAGGCCCTCGGCAAAGCAGGCGGCTTGCCGGCAATTGCGTTCGATCATCTCGGCCACACCGCGGCGTCCTAGGGATCGCAGCGCTGCCCATGCTTCGACTCCCCGGGCGCGACGCGATGATTCGGGCGTGAAATGCGAGGGTTCGCGCGCCTCGGTCGCTTGCAGATATGCCGCGTTAAACGTCATGGCATTCCGCAGGTTCGCCGGTTCGCGTACAAACACCAGCCCGGAGTCATAGGGAACGTTGAGCCACTTGTGACAGTCGGTGGCGATGGAGTCGGCCTCGGACAGTCCCCTTGTGAGCTGAGCTCGCGCGGGAGCGGCGGCGGCCCACAAGCCGAATGCGCCGTCGACGTGTACCCAAGCGCCTGCCTTGTGAGCGCGCTCGCAGATGGTGGCGGCCGGATCGAAAGCGCCGCTATTCACATTCCCAGCCTGGATACAAACGATGGTGCGATCGTCGAGCGTCGGCAATTCTTCCGCGCGCATTCGGCCCTGGTCGTCGGCGGGAACGGTGGTGACACGGGCTTTTCCGAAGCCCACCATGGACAGAGCTTTCAGGAGGGAAACGTGCACTTCTTCGCCGACAATCACCTTGATCTCAGGCGCGCCAAACAGGCCGCGGTCTTCCACGTTCCATCCCGCGCGGGCCAGCAAGGCATGGCGAGCGGCGGCGAGTCCGGCGAAATTGGCCATGGTGGCGCAGGTGACGAATCCGCAGCCGGTTTGAGCGGGCAGGCCAAACAAGTCGCGCAGCCAGTCGAGGGTGATGTCCTCGAGTCTGGCGGTGGCGGGCGACATCACGCGGAGCGCGCAATTCTGGTCCCAGGCTACGGCGAGCCAGGTGGCGGCCAGGGACGCCGGCAGCGCGCCTCCAATGACAAAACCGAAGTAGCGACCTCCAGCGGTCGCGACTGTCGCCGGAGACCCGTACTCGTCGAGCAGCTTCAGCACATCCGCCGGATCCGTCGGTTCGTCGGGGAGAGGTTGCGCCAGTTGCTCCAGGCGAGCGACATCCTCGGGCGCAGGGGCAACACGCCGATGGTTGATGTTGGAGAGGTAGACTTCAGCGCGGCGCGCAGCTTCGGGAAGCAGGTGATTCACGAGCATGCCCTCACAGGTACCCGGTATTCGATGCTGCGAGGGAACCGCAGGAAGCGATTCTTGATTTTGCGGATCTGCGTGCGACTGCAAGCCGTGTTCTTTCGAATCTGCAGGCGCGAGGGCAAGATGCCCTCCCACCCCAGCAAGCCAAGAACGCTTGCTGGGGACCCCGGCCTCGCGACAGCCGGCGGGACCCTTCGGCTTCGCTCAGGGCAGGCTGCCGGCGCTAGTCCAACGAGATGATCTGAATACTGCTCTAAGTGACGCTGACTTCCGTGTACGTCCCGTACACTTCGCGCAGTGCTTCGCAGATCTCGCCCACGGTCGCATAGGCACGGACAGCGTCGACGATGTAGGGCATGGTATTGGCGGGGGACACATTCCCGTCCGCGCCCGCTTTGGGCTCCTGCGCGGCGGCCTTCTTCAGCGCTTCCAGCCGGCGTTGTACCTCTTCGTTTGAGCGACGCGCCCGCAGTGCCTTGAGCTTTGCCGTTTGCGCGCGGGCGACGCTCTCGTCGATGTAGAGAATGTGCGGCGACTCCTCTTCGATGGCGAATTCGTTCACCCCGACAATGACTTTCTCGCGCGCCTCGGCGGCGCGTTGATACTGATACGCCGACTCTGCGATCTCCTTCTGCGGATAACCACGCTCGATGGCTTTGACCATGCCACCCATCTGGTCGAGTTTCTCGAAATAGTCAAACGCGCCCTGCTCCATGTCGAGCGTCAGCTTCTCGACGAAATACGAACCGCCGAGGGGATCGACCGTCTGCGCCACACCTGACTCATAGGCAATGATCTGCTGCGTGCGCAGCGCGATGCGCGCCGCTTCTTCGGTCGGAAGCGCCAGCGCTTCGTCGTAGGAGTCGGTGTGCAGCGACTGGGTCCCGCCCAGCACGGCCGCCAGCGCTTGCAGCGCCACGCGCGCAATATTGTTCATGGGCTGTTGCGCGGGCAGCGACACCCCGGCGGTCTGCGTGTGAAAGCGCATCAGCCAGGTGCGGGCGTTCTTTGCCCCGAATCGGTCTTTGGTCAGCCGGTACCAGATCTTGCGCGCCGCGCGATACTTGGCGATTTCTTCGAAGAAGTCGTTGTGCGCGTTGAAGAAGAAGCTCAAGCGCGGGCCAAATTCGTCAAGGTCGAGTCCGCGCCTTCGCGCCCATTCGACATACTCCACGCCGTCGTAAATCGTGAACGCCAGTTCCTGCAGCGCGGTCGAACCCGCTTCGCGAATGTGATAGCCGCTGATGGAAATCGTGTTGAAGCGCGGGGTGAACTTCGATCCGAACTCGAAGGTGTCGACCACCAGCCGCATGCTGGGCGCCGGAGGATAGATGTATTCCTTCTGCGCGATGTATTCCTTCAGAATGTCGTTCTGAATCGTTCCGGAAATCTTCTTCCAGTCGGCGCCTTGTTTTTCCGCGACGACCAGGTACATCGCCCAGAGCACGCTGGCTGGAGAATTGATGGTCATCGATACCGTGGTCTTTTCCAGATTGATGCCATCGAACAAGATCTCCATGTCCTCGAGCGAGTCGATGGCCACGCCGCACTTGCCGACTTCGCCTTCGCTCGCGGGATGATCCGAGTCATAGCCCATCAGTGTCGGCAGGTCGAAAGCGACAGAGAGCCCGCCGCCGCCGTGCTCAAGCAGATACTTGTAGCGCTGGTTGGTTTCCTCGGGCGAGGCGAAGCCCGAGAACATACGCATGGTCCACAGCCTGCCCCGGTAGCCGGTGGCGTGAATCCCGCGTGTATAGGGCGGTTCTCCCGGGTGGCCGAGATATTTCTCGGTGCTCCAGTCTTCCGGCAGATCGGCCGGAGTGTAGAGCCGGCGAATGGGAAGGTTCGAGATTGTGCTGAAGCGCGCATGCCCATGCTCGTCGAGATTGGTGCCGGTGGGCGCGCCAATGGGTTTTTCGGGACTCTTGTCGAGCGTGGAGGCGAGCGTCTTCTCGGCCCACCGCTTCTCGCTTTCCGAGGGATGGCGTCCCTCGAAAACATCGGCAATCGGACTCTCGGCTACTTGGGGTTTGGAATTGTTTTTCTTCTGACCAGGCATGCGCCTCTCACATCCTCACTGTCGATAATAGAGGAGGCTCTCCGCACGAACAAGGCGCGGGTTGCGGGCCAACCGGATGGTTGGTTGGCGCGATGCGACGACGTAGCTTGCGAGCATGGGAAAAAACCTTAAAACGCAGAGAGCGCTGAGAAGGGCCGCGGAGGACGCGGAGAAAGGCGCTACTGCTTTTCTTCGATTGCCCGGATGAGTTCCGGCGACCAGAGCACGGGCGCCTCGCCGGTTTTCTTGCTTTGTTCGATGGCCGCTTGATTGTAGGTGGGAAGCAGTTGCCGGATGTCAGTCATACATTCGATCAAGCGCGCCCTGCCGTATTGTTTCTCGATGGTGACTGCCATCTTGTAGCCGACCGTATACCAGGGACCCTGCAGGCCGAAAAATGTGTAGGCCTTGGCGTCGATGTCGTCTTTGTTCTTGAATTTTCCCCGCACGATGTCGAGAAAGAACTGGTCCAGGGTGCGAAGGTCGGGCGCAAAGTTCGCCATGTCGTGATCCCAGCGCTCGCGGTCTTTGGCGTTGCTGACGGCGTGCGGATGCACATCGGGGCCGCCGGCCGCCGCCAGCATGGCGAAGCCTTCGCCGAAGGCTCCCATCCATTCGACAGCCGATTTTGTGTTGGGCGGCAGGCTGGCGAGATTGGCGTCCATTGCATGCCCGATGCTGGCAAAGCCAATGTGATGCATCTCATGCGCGACCGTGTTCTCAAACTGATCGCGCGTTACGGCAGGGTCGATATAAAGAAAAATCGCCGGGTCGGTGCTGCTTTCGAAAACGAAGCTGTTGTGTTTCGGCTTGATTGCCGGATAGACCTTGGCGCGAATGTGTGCTTGCTCGGGCAAGTAGGGCAACACGCGGCGCGCCGCCGCGGTGAGGTCGGCCTTGCGCCACTCCTCAAGCGTTCGGCGCAGATCCGGAGACTGCTTCGTCAATTCGTCGGACAGCACAAATTTCTTGAATTCTTCGTCCGTGAAGTCGCGATGCATCGCGGCTTCGCGCTTTTTCAATCGGAGGTAGGGCTCCGTGGCGAATAAGGCCCGCCAATCCGCGTCGGTCACAGGATGGCCCGTCGCACGCTTGTCGAGAATCGCCAAGACCGCCTCGGACTCACTGCCGTCAAATTGAATGTGGATGCGGTCAGGAGCTGGAGGTGCCACCTGGGCCCAGGGGCGCCAGGGGAGAACGAAACCAACGAATAGAAGTCCGATTGCAAATCGAAATAAGCGCATCTTGCCGGCTCTGGACAGAAGATACGCGCACACCGGCCTAAGAGTTCCGCGGGTTATCTCGGCCGCGCGCCAGTTCCCATGCCTTCGCGTACTTCCACGAAACATAAACGGCGTGATACAGGTGCAGAAAAAGCCCTTCGCGTCCATCGAGGAAGCCGAGCCGCAAGACGTAGTTGTAGAAAAAAGTAGCCATCGGGCGAACGACGATGTTGCTCACACTGAAACCGCCTTGCCCCTTCGCCACCGCCAGTTCCGCTCCCAGGGATGAATAGCGATTCATGTGGCCGATGTAATACGTCAGCGTCGGATAGGTGTAGTGCACCATGGCGCCAGTGAACTGCCGGGTGCGTGGCGGCACATCGGGCTTCAGTTCGCAGCGGTCGTGGGGATCGTGTCCGGTGACAAATCCCATGCCGTTGCGAAACAAGCGCAGCTTGGGGTCGGGGTAGAAGCCGCCGTGACGCATCCAGCGGCCGAGAAACAGGTTCTTGCGCGGCAGCCAGTAGCCATTGATCTCGCCGGGAGCCGCGAGCGCGGCGCGGATCTCCTGCGCCAGCTCCGGGCTGATCTCTTCATCCGCGTCGAGCAGCAGCACCCAATCCTTCGTGCAGAGTTCGACCGCGTACTGCTTCTGGGCGACATATCCGCGCCAAGGCTCAACGATGACGCGCGCCCCGCGCTCGCGCGCAATCTCGCAGGTGCGGTCTTTCGAGCCGGAGTCGACCAGCACGATTTCGTCGGCCCAACTCACACTCGCCAGCGTGCGGCCGATGTTGGCCTCTTCGTCCATGGCTACGATGGCGACGGAAAGGGTCATGGAACCGCGTATTGTCTCACAGGGGCAAGGACGGAATGGGCGCGGGTGCGCCGTCGAAATGCAGAGGTACTTCACTGCGCTCGGCTGCGCCTCGCTTCTTTCAGGATGACAAGTTTGGGGAAACGCCTGGGTTTGTGCAGCGTGGTGAGGGCAAGATGCCCCTTCGACAAGCTCAGGGCAGGCTCTCACGACTGCCGGCGAGACGCCGGCGCTACGTTCGGGCCGCCGGGCTGTGCCCGGCTGGACAGCCGAGGGCGGCTGTCCCTACGCGAGTGCGAGCCGGCCTAGATGCCTCCGCCTTCGGAATAGGTATCCCATTCCTGGTCCATGGTGAGAATCGGCTCGGGCTCGAGTCTTGCCTGCGTGTGTTGTTGCAGCTGCTCGCGAATCTGGTGAACTTCGGCCGCCAGGCGGATAAATACGTCCGACATCGGGTCGCTGATCTCTTTGGGGTCGCTGATCACCACGCGCTTGCCGTTGCGCAGAACGATGTGTCCGGGCACACCGACGATCGTCGAGTTGTCGGGAATGCTGCGCAGCACGACCGATCCCGCTCCGACGCGGCAATTATTGCCAACCGTGATGTTGCCGAGCACCTTTGCGCCGGAACCGATGATGACGTCGTTGCCGATGGTGGGATGCCGCTTGCCTTTCTCTTTGCCGGTCCCACCGAGGGTCACACCCTGGTACATCACGACGCCGTCGCCGACGATGCTGGTTTCGCCAATCACCACGCCCATGCCGTGATCGATGAAGAGACGATGGCCGATCTGGGCTCCGGGATGAATCTCGATGCCGGTGAAAAGACGTGCCACTTGCGAGAGCCATCGCGCCAGCAGCCGGAAGTGGTGATTCCAGATCCAGTGATAGATGCGGAAGGCCCAGAGCGCGTGCAGCCCGGGATAGCAGAGCAGAACTTCAAGGTAGGAACGCGCGGCCGGATCGCTCTCGAACACCGAGGCGATGTCTTCGCGCACGGATTGCCAGAAGCCGATCATGCTCGCGTCAGGCAGTGCTGAAATCAGATGGTCACTGCGACTGCAGTCATTTCCATCGATTCCTTGCGCAGGTGGTCGAAAAGAATGCTGGTCAGGTAGCGCTCGCCGAAGTCCGGCAGCACGACCACGATCAACTTGCCCGCATTCTCCGGACGACGCCCAACCTCAATGGCGCCCAGCACCGCGGCTCCGGAAGAGATGCCCATCAGCAATCCTTCTTCCTTCGCAAGGCGCCGTGCCATCGTGACCGAATCGTCGCTGGAAACCTGGATGATTTCGGAAATGTAGTCCGTGCGCAGAATCTCGGGAATGAAGCCGGCGCCAATTCCCTGGATCTTGTGTGGGCTGGGCGCTCCTCCGGATAATACCGCGCTCTCTTTCGGTTCGACTGCGACGGCCTTAAAGCTCGGCTTGCGAGGGCGGATGTATTCGCTCACACCGGTGATCGTCCCGCCCGTGCCCACGCCCGAAACCAGGATGTCAACTTTTCCGTCGGTGTCTTCCCAGATTTCGGGGCCGGTCGTTTCCACATGAATTTTCGGGTTCGCTGGATTCGCGAATTGCTGCAGTATGAAGCCGTTCGGGGTCTCCGCCAGAATCTCGTTTGCCTTCGCCATTGCAGCCTTCATGCCCAATGGCCCCGGCGTGAGGACGATTTCAGCGCCGAAGCTGCGGAGGAGCACGCGGCGCTCCAGACTCATGGTGTCGGGCATCGTGAGGATGAGCCGGTAGCCCTTGACGGCCGCCACAAATGCCAGGCCGATGCCAGTGTTGCCGCTGGTCGGCTCGATCAGGACGGTCTTGCCGCGATGAATCTTGCCCGTGCGCTCGGCTTCTTCGATCATGCTTACGCCAATGCGGTCCTTCACACTGGCGCAGGGATTGAAGCTTTCGAGCTTCGCCGCGATTTTCGCGTGGCATCCGGCGGTGACCTTGTTGAGATAGACCAGGGGCGTGCGACCGATCAGTTCCGTAACATCATTCGCGATTCTCATGAAAACCTGTCCTCATCAGTGATTCATCCGTGCCATGAAACTACTACCGTACTTTTGAAAAGAAAAGGCCCGGCTTGCCGCGAAGCGAAGCCGGGCCTGGAACTCGAGACACTGCTACTGGTTCGGCGGAGCCTGCGGGGTATCGGGCGGCAATTGCTGGGTGGGCAACTGCGGCGTCGGCTCCGGTTTCACTTCTGAACGCGGGATCACGTAGGGCACGTTCGGAAGTTTTGTGACCACTCCCGACTGCGCGTCGGCCAGGTCGATGCTGTTGTGCTCGAGCAGAAGGCCGGTAGCGCGATCCAACTCGACACGCGATTTTTCATACGTGGCGCGTGCGGCCACCAGGTTCGACCGGCTCTGGGTTAACGCGCTCGACTGCGTTAACACAAGCGTACTGGTGGAAGCACCGAGCGCATATTTCTTCTGCTCGGCATCGAGCGACTCTTGTGCGAGATCCACGGCTGCCTGTGCGGCTTCGACGCTCGCCTGATTCTGCTGCAGGGCAAACTGCGCGTTGCGGACTTCGATGCGGATTTCGTTTTCGACCTGTTGCAAGCGCAATTGCGCCTGGCGGTATTCCAGCTGGGAACGAATCTGATTGGCCTGTGCCGTGCGGTTGCGGATGGGAATATTAAGACTGAGGCCTACCCCTCGGTCTGGGGCAGTCGAATTCACCAGCTGATTGAGCGTGTCGGAGTACTCGATCGTGGGCGCTGCGGTGTGACTACAAAAATTCGGATTCGAAAGAGGGTTGCTGCACAGATTTACCGCGTTTTGACTGCCACCTAGTCCTGCTCCACCGTAATAAGCAAAGAGGTCAAGGCTGGGTAACAGGGCGTTCTTGACGGCCTTCATGCTGACTTCACGGCTGTTGAGGTCGATGCGCGACTCGAGCAGTTCGGGACGGTGGGCCAAGGCGTCGCCCATCAAGTCCTGACCTGCGGGAGCCGGCACATTTGTGAGCGGGCGCATCGTATCGGTCGGAATCACTTCCGCATCGATGAGGGCGGGATCCTGGACGGTCCGGCTAAGGGCGTTCTTCATCAAGAGTTGCTGCAGTTCGAGGTTGGTCTGCGCCACGATCAGCGCTTGCTGACTGGTAGCAACCTGGCTTTGAGCGCGCACGACCTCGATCGGAGCAAGCGTGCCGATCTCGACCTGCTTTTTGTTGTCGGAAAGGGTCTTATCTGCGAGGGCTAATGCGTCCTGCTGCACCTTTACGTTCTCGTAGGCATTCACCAGGTCCCAATACATGTTCTGGATCTGGTCGACGGTGGTAATGATCTGCAGTCGGAACGCGACATCGGTCAATTCGCGGTTGTTCTTTGCGATCACGATGAAGCGCTTGTTCGGCAGAAAGCCGAAGCCCTGCAGCAAGTGCTGCGTTGCTTGTGCCCGGAAGCTTGCGTTGTACTGCGGACTGAAAATGTTGAAATTCGAGTTTGTGGTGGTGCGAGAATTGTTGAAACCGATGTTGAGGCTGGTGCCGGTGGCGAATCCTTGCAGATAGCCAAAATCATAGGTGTTGGTGTTCAGTTTCGTAACCGGGCTTACAAAAGGGTTTGTACCCTGAATGGTGTTGCGGTCGAGCTGCAAGGTTCCCGTCAAAATCGGATCGTAGGATGTAATCGCAGACCCGATACCGAGCGTCGAACTGACGATGCCCAGGGTTCCGGCGCCGGCTCCTCCGACACCGGTGGTCGTGCCGCCGGCTCCGCCACTCGCGGTCGTAGCTCCGCCGAATCCGCCCACGCCGCCGCCTGGAGTTCCCTGGACGACGCCTGTGTTTACGCCCAGTAGAGTCGCGCCCGCTCTCGTGCGCAGCACGTCGGTGTCGGCGATGTGCAGGTTGTAGCGCGAGATCGCGATGTCGAGATTGTTCTCTAGAGCAAGCGCGATGGCATCGTTCATCGAAAGCATCAGCTTACCGTTCTGCATCAATTGGTCGAGTCTCGGCGTGTTGGTGAGGTTAGGCGCAGCTACCGCCCTCCCCTCGTAGGGGGCGATGGGATTCGGAAAGTGGGAGCGCGGCTTGGCATACTCGCCGACCACGAATGGTTTCGGCGGAGCGCTCGAAGGCTTGGTGGCCGAAGGCGCCTGGGGCACCGGTGCCGCGTCTCCTGTCTGCGCCCGGGCAATACCCGTCAGCGCCAGGGCCATGGTCAGGGTGCACGTCATCCTCGCGAAAGACTTCAAACAAGGCAGTTGCATTCGCATTCTCCGTACATTCAAGCTTTTCTTATTGCGTGCATGAACTGGTGATAAGCGCTGCTTGGGACACGGGTACGCCCGATTCCCACAGGCTGATACGCAAAGTGCGCAGTGAAGGTTCCACAGGCTCAGCGTCACCGCATAGAACGAAAACCTGCGGATTCCACGGGAAGTTTCTTAGTATATCTGAGGGATTTACGCTTTTCGTGCGAAGCTCCCTTCCTGGCGGGTAAAAGTTTGTAAACGTCTTGCAAAGGCCGTTAGATGTTGCGGTTGGCGTCGAGGACTCCGAACAAATCGTGATCCGGAATCTCAAATTGACGATAGCGTACGACGGTTCGGAGTTCGCCGGCTGGCAAGTGCAGCCCGATGCACCCACCATTCAAGGGACACTTTCGTCAGCCATTGGACGGCTCACGGGAGAAAATGTCCTGCCCCAGGGATCGGGGAGAACAGATGCTGGCGTACATGCCCTGGCGCAGGTCGCTACTTTCGCGACCGTTTCTCCCATTCCAACCGAGAACTTTCTGAAAGCCCTCAACGACGTGCTGCCGTCTGCGATCCGCGTGCTTGAGGTGAGGGAGGTGCCTGCGGATTTTCATGCGCGCAAGTCGGCGAAAGCCAAGACCTACCGCTACCGCATTCATCGGGCGCCCATTTGCCCGCCGTTTCTGGCGCGATATGTTTGGCACTTCCCCTATCCGCTTGATGAAGGCGCGATGTCGGCGGCAGCCTGTGAAGTTGTCGGTGAACATGACTTCACGTCTTTCGCCGCAGTCGATCCGGAGCGTGGGCACGAGAGTGGCGAGACTTCCAACGTCAGGACGATTTTCTCGTCTGCCTTTGTGCGAGAGAACGAAGAGCTGATCTACACGGTCCGAGGCCGCGGATTTCTTCACCACATGGTGCGCAATCTCGTCGGGACATTCATCCTGGTAGGGAAGGGCACGCTCCAGAAAAGTGACATTCCCCGGATCCTTGCCGCGCGCGATCGCTCCGCCGCCGGAGCCACGGCTCCTGCCAGCGGGTTGTTTCTGGTGGACGTCGAGTATTCATAGCGCCTATTCGTAGCGCCGGCGTCTCGCCGGCTGTTGTGTGGAGTGCCCGACCCACGCCGGTTATTCCGGTGAACCCCAATCCTGGCGGACTCGTTTGGCAAGTTTCGAAGTTCCACGTTGGTAATTCGCTTTCGAGGGCGAGCCTGTTTCGGGAAGGCCGGCGGGACGCCGGCGCTACGAATAGGCGCTACCGCTATGGCGCCGGTACTCTCGCCACGCGTAGACTTTCTGTCAGGCCATGGTCACCGATCTCCAAATCGCTGTCCGGAAGGTTGTTTCCACGAACCCCGCCACCGGAGAAATACTGCGGGAACTGGAGTGCGCGAGCGACGGCGATGTACACGCTGCCGTCGCAAAAGCCCGCGCGTCGCAACCATCGTGGCAAGCGCTGTCGGTTGAAAACCGTGTTGCGGTCCTGCGGAGATTTCAGGGCTTGCTGCAGGAAGACAAATCCGCCGTTTCAGCTTTGATTACGCAGGAAGCGGGGAAGCCGTACGTCGAAGCCCTGCTGACAGAAGTGATGGTGGTTCTGGATGCGGCACGGTTCCTGATCGACAACGCATACGGTTTCTTGCGGGAGCAGCCCGTTCCCCACGGCAACGCAGCCATGAAGATGAAGGCGGGACGCATTCTGCGCGAGCCGCATGGCGTGATCGCGATCGTATCGCCATGGAACTACCCGTTTTCGATTCCTGCAGTCGAAACGTTGGCCGCGCTCGTCACGGGCAACGCCGTCGTATTGAAGCCCTCGGAATTTACGTCTCTGGTCGCGCTTAGGTTGCAGTCCCTGCTGCACGCTGCTGGCGTGCCCGAAGCTGTCTTTCAGGTTGTTGTCGGAGATGGCGCAACGGGGGCGGCGCTGCTCAATTCCGATATCAACAAGATCATTTTCACCGGCAGCGTCCCGACCGGCAAACGAATCGCGCTGGCTGCGGCAGCCCGCCTTCTGCCGGTCGTGCTCGAGCTCGGCGGGAAGGATCCGATGCTGGTGCTGGACGACGCCGACGTCGATGTGGCCTCGAGTGCTGCCGTGTGGGGCGCTTTCGTCAATGCCGGCCAGGCATGTCTGTCGGTCGAGCGTTGCTATGTCCACCGCTCGCTGTACCCGAAGTTCCTTGAGCTTTGCGTGACGAAAACCAGCCGTCTGCGCGTGGGCAACGGACTTGATCCCCAAACCGACGTTGGGCCGATGATTCATGCCCGCCAATTGCAGATCGTCGAATCGCAAGTGGAAGAGTCGCGGGCCGCGGGTGCAAGTGTTCTGGCAGGCGGGACGCGCTTGCCCGAACTTGGGCCGAATTTCTACGCGCCCACTGTGTTAGCCGACGTGACTCATGCCATGCGCATCATGCGAGAAGAAACCTTTGGTCCGGTGCTCTCCGTCGCGCCCTTCGAGTCCGATGATGAGGCGGTCCGCCTGGCGAATGACTCGGAGTTCGGCCTGGCCGCCAGTGTCTGGACGCGCAACGCGAAACGTGGAGAGAGGATCGCGCGCCGGATTCAGGCCGGCACCGTGATGGTCAACGACGTCATCTCCTGTTTCGGCATTAGCGAAGCTCCGCACGGCGGCGTGAAGTCGAGCGGAATCGGCCGGGCTCATGGACAATTCGGGCTCGAAGAGATGGTGCGGGTGAAGTATCTGGACGTCGACCGCCTGCCGCGCATGAAGAAGTTGTGGTGGTACGGGTATGGAGAAACCCTCACTCGCCAGATGGAAGCCTTCCTAGACCTGCAGTTCGCGCGAAGCCTCGCCAGGCGGGTTGGCGGTGCCCTGAAGTCCGCGGGCGTGCTGTCTGGCCGCAAACTGTAACTGCCTCGATCCCAGCCAGGGCAGCACCACCGCGTTGATGTTCCGTGGAGATCGCCCTTTTTCCCCAATATTGGTCACCGCACTCCCTTCAAGTAAAATGGCCCTGTCGAAGACACACTGGGCTACTCCGCCTGAAAGCGAGGACTACTCTTTGGCAGCCGGTGAAACCACCATCTCACACGCCGCTCGTCAGCTTCCCAATCACAAGGTGAAAATCAAGAAGGTCGGGCAGCGCGCCTGCAACGAGAAAGACGATAAGGGAAAGTTCTGTGGCGGGCATCTGAAGCGCTGGTTTTACACGGCCGACGCCGTCGAGCAGGAATGTGGTTGTATCGAGAAGGCATGGGGGCGTGACGCGGAGGTCTACCGCTGCGAAATCTGCAAGACCCTCTATCTGCCGAACCCAGAAGGAGCACAGGGCATCAATGTAGCCGGCGAGGGACAGATTTCCATATTCGGCCTGACCTTGCCGCCCAAGGAAGAGAAGAAATAGTCGCTAGTCGCTAGTCTCCAGTCGCTAGTCTGTAGTCTTTAGCGAAGCCGGGTCGTGGAATGAGCGGGTTTCTAAGATGGCGACCGACGACTTGAGACTGACAACTTACGACTGAAAGCTGGCGACTAGCGACTGAAGACTGGCGACTGATTTTGAACACCTCGGACCTCATCTACGACTGGAACACGGCGCACCCGCAGTCGCTCCGTCCCGTAGGTCCGGTGCTGCTGAATGACGAGACGCTGCGCGATGGCCTGCAGTCGCCTTCAGTGCGCGATCCCCTCGATTCAGGACAAGATCGCCATCCTCCACCTGATGGAGTCGCTTGGCATCAACTCTCTCAATCTTGGCCTGCCCGGCGCGGGTCCGCGCGCGGTCGAACACGTCACCGCCTTGGCGCTCTGAAATCGTCAGTTGCAAGATGAAGATTCGCGCCAACTGCGCCGCGCGCACCCACGAGAACGACATCCGTCCCATCGCCGAGATTTCCCAAAAGACAGGACTGCGCATCGAGGCCGCTACCTTCATCGGCTCGAGTCCCATCCGCCGCTATACCGAGGGATGGACTGACGACTTCCTCCTGCAAACCACCGAGAAGGCCATCAAGTTCGCCGTGTCTCTCGGGCTCGAGCCGATGTACGTCACCGAAGACACGACGCGTTGCGACCCTGAGATGATCAAGAAGCTCTACTCCACCGCTATCGAGAATGGAGCCCGGGCCATTGTGGTCTGCGACACTGCCGGACACGCCACCCCGATGGGTGCTTACTCGCTGGTGCGCTTCGTCATCGAGCAGGTGGTGAAACCATCAGGAGAAAAAATTCGCGTTGACTGGCACGGCCACTGTGACCGCGGGCTCGGTGTACCGAACGCGATGGCCGCCCTCGTGGCCGGGGCCGATTGCGTCCACGGTTCCGCGCTGGGGGTGGGCGAGCGTGTAGGTAACACGCAGATCGACCAGATGCTCGTCAACCTCAAGTTGATGAAAGTCGATCCCTGGACCACGCAGGACCTTACCCGGTTGAAGGATTATTGCAATGCCGTGGCGCATGCGACGGGAATTCCGATCCCGGCCAACTATCCCGTGGTGGGCGAGGACGCCTTCCGCACCGCAACCGGGGTACACGCTGCCGCGCTGGTCAAAGCTTTCAAGAAGAATGATGTCGAACTGGCGAACGCCGTGTACTCGGGCGTGCCTTCGCATTTCTTCGGACTCGAGCAGGTCATCGACATTGGCCCCATGAGCGGCAAGTCAAACGTGGTTTACTGGCTGGAGCACCGCGGAATCCCCGCAACCGACGAGCTTGTCGATCGCGTCTTCGCTCGTGCCAAGAAGTCGGATCATACGTTGACCGATGCTGAGATTCTCGAATGCGTGACGGCATCGCGCCCGCGTCACTAGCCACCCAGGGTACAAATGTCGTGCTCCGACAGTAATCCCCTCCACGGTAAAAGCAATCCAATCTGTGCGTTGGCCGTTGTAAGATGACGAAACCAGCTCATGCCCAGCAGCTCGCGCGCCGAAGTGTCGGACACGTTTCAGGAGGAAGTGGCCCGCCTCGCAGCTTCGCCGGAAGTCCGTTCTGCGTTTAACTGGTTTCGCGCGCAGGAGCCGCAACTGGCTCACTGGCAGCTCGAGATGGCGCGGATCGCGGCCCCTCCATTTGGCGAGGGAGCTCGTGGGGCCTGGCTCGCCGAACGTTTTCGTGAACTCGCCCTGGATGACGTCCGCATCGATGACGTGGGAAACGTCTTCGGGATCCATCCCGGTTTCGGCAAGCGCTACATTGCGCTCAGCGCACACATCGATACGGTGTTTCCCGCCGGAACGCCGTTGAACATTCGCCAGCAGGGAACTCGACTCTATGGGCCTGGCGTTTCCGACAATGGCGCCGGCGTGACGGCCATGCTCGGTATCGCGGCGCTGCTCCGCTCGGTGCGTGTGCGGCACGCCATGCCGTTTGTCTTTATTGGCAATGTTGGGGAAGAGGGGGAAGGCGACTTGCGCGGAATGCGACACATTTTCGCGACGCCACGCTGGAAGGACTCCATCGCCTACAGCCTGATTCTGGATGGGGCCGGTTCGGACACGATCGTGGCTGAGGCGCTGGGCAGTCGCCGTTTCGAAATTATCGTGCGCGGTCCCGGCGGGCATTCCTGGAGCGATTTCGGCGCGCCGAATCCCATTGTGATCCTGGCCCGCGCGATCGAGCGTTTCTGTCAGACTCCCGTGTCGGCGGCGCCCAAGAGCACATTCAACATTGGAGTCATTCGCGGCGGAACTTCCGTCAACTCCATCCCCGAATCGGCGAGCATGCGTGTCGATCTGCGATCCACTTCCACCACCGAACTGGAGCGGCTCGAGCGCGCCCTCCGCCTGTGCCTCGATCAGTCGATGGAAGCCGAGCAGCACGCGTCCGAGGGCCGCGGCTCCAGTCAGCGCAAGACGCACTCGGTAACTTGCGAAGTGGTCGTCATTGGCGATCGCCCGGCTGGGGAACTGGATCCAAACGCCCGGTCGTTGCATGCCTTGCGCGCGGTCGATATGCATCTTGGCAACGTTGCGCAGGTGCAGCGGGCTTCCACAGACGCGAATATCCCGTTGTCGCTTGGCCGCGAAGCGATCGCCATCGGCGGCGGCGGCTCCGGCGGAGGCGCTCATACCTTGCAGGAATGGTTTGACTGTGGCGGCCGTGAACTTGGCCTTAAGCGGATTCTTCTCACACTGCTTGTGCTGGCGGGAGTCGGCGAATGAAGGCGAGCACGATTCTTATGGTCTTGTTCCCAATTTTCGCCGCGCTCGCGCAGGAACAACCTGCGCCGCCCAGAGCCGACGCCATCTTTATCCACGGCAACATCTATACCGGGGTTGCTGAACAATCCGCGTTCAAGTCCATCAAGCGGGCGCAGGCGGTTGCGGTACGCGAAGGCCGGATTCAGGCCGTTGGCGAAAATGTGGAAATCCTGAAACTCAAGGGCCCCGAGACGCAGGTCATCGATCTGGGCGGCAAGTTCCTCATGCCCGGCTTCAACGATGCCCACACCCACTTGTCCGAAGGCGGTTTTGAGGCGCTGAACGTGAACCTGATCGGCGTGAAATCGCTCGAGGAATTTCGTGAGCGCATCCGTGCCAAGGTGGAGAGCGCAGCTCCGGGCGACTGGATTCTGGGCGGCGGTTGGGACGAAACCCTATGGCCGGTGAAAGTGGTCCCCACGCGTTGGGATATTGACGAAGTCTCGGGCGATCATCCGGTATTCGTGGAGCGCGTCGACGGACACATCGGCGCGGCCAACACGCGGGCGTTGCAACTGGCCAGCATCACCATCGCCAGCCGCGATCCCAAGGGCGGCAAGATCGACCGCGATTCCAACGGCCAGCCCACAGGAATTCTCCGCGAAACGGCGCGGCAAGCGATTCGCGAAGCGATTCCCGAGCCGACTCACGATCGCCGCCGTCAGGCCATGGAACTGGCGCTGGCCGAGGCTGCGCGCCAGGGCATCACTTCCCTGCAGGACAATTCCAAGGGCTGGGAAGACTTCCAGATCCTGGAAGAGATCGAAAAAGACGGGAAGCTCACGGCTCGAGTCAGCGAATGGCTTCCATTTGACGATTCGCTCGATCAACTGAACGCACGGCGCAGCGCGCATCCGAGCACCGACCTGATGCTGCACACCGGCATGCTCAAGGGGTTTATGGACGGCTCTCTTGGTTCGCATACTGCAGCCCTGATCGAGCCGTACTCTGACGATCCGAAGAACTCCGGTCTGCCCCGCTACGACGCGCCGAAATTGAACGAGATGACGAAAGAGCGCCTGTTGGGGGGCTACCAGATCGGGTTCCACGCCATCGGCGACAAGGGCGCGCAGATGGCGCTCGAAGCGTTCGCCGAGGCTGAGAAGGCGGGCCGGGAGAAGAAAATCAAAGCAGTAAACGGAGGCGACGACTACCGCCTGCGCATCGAGCATTCGCAGGTGGTCACGCCGCTTGAAATCGTGAAATATCGTGACCTCAAGATCATCGCCTCGATGCAGCCCTGCCAACTCCTCACGGACATGAATTGGGCTGAATCGCGCCTTGGGGAGAAGCGTGCGGCTCACTCCTATGCCTGGGCCGAGTTCCTCAAGCGCGGCGTTGTCCTGGCTTTCGGGACGGATTATCCCGTGGAACCGCTTTCGCCTTTCCGCGGTCTATACGCGGCGACCACGCGAAAAAGCGAAGACGGCAAGAAGGACTATTTCCCCGATCAGAAGATTTCGATGGATCAGGCCATTGCCGCCTACACCACCGGTTCTGCCTTCGCGGAATTCGATGAGAAACAGAAGGGCGTGATTGCTCCGGGCATGCTCGCGGATTTCGTCGTGCTCGATCGCGACGTTACCGCGGTCGCTCCCGCCAAGCTTCTGCAGACCCGCGTTCTCCGCACCGTGGTTGGCGGCAAGACCGTCTACGAAGCCCAATAAATCGGCCGCTTCCGTTGCTACACTGGTTCAATGAACTGGCGCCAGCGTGAGCGTTCTTTCTACTGGGGTTCGGCGCTCGCGATTGTTCCTGCGCTGGCGTTCTTGCCGGCATTCGTATACCTGGTGTTCCGCCCAGCGATCCCACATGCGGCGCTGTGCGCGCTGCTGGTCTTTCCAGTTCTCGCCACAGCTGAATTTTTCGGGGTCTTCCTGCTGGTCCGGGCGTGTGTGAATCACCCGTTCAGCCTGTTGACCATGCTGTCGTTTGGAGCTTTGCTCGTGCTGCTGGTGATCGCCACCTATACGGGAGTCTTCCTGGCCGCGCTTGCCCAAAGGATGTAGCCCTTCTGCATCCGCAAAAATCTGCGTCTCCCGTAAAACGCTTTCGACGTTCCCAGCGTCTAATTCCCAAGGCCTTTGCCACCTGACACATACCCGCTCATGTTTTGCCAAACAGGTATAATCTAGCGGGCTGGTGGAGTTTTTCGGAGGAAGTAATCATATGGAACCGCGCGCAAGCGCTTTTTGGGTGAGTCTGAAGGCCAATCGCTGGCTCTATACCCTGAGCATTCTGGCTACCCTGACAGTTGGCATTCTGATCGGCTCCGTCGTCAGCTACGGAGTCAAAGGCAAAGAAGGGCAAAAAGGATCGGACGCGACGCCTCTGACGGTGCCCTCGCCCCAGCAACTGTCCAGTACGTTTTCGCAGATTGCCAAGCAGCTTGAGCCGGCTGTCGTGAATATCAATACTGAATCGACCATCAAGAACCCGCACAAACAGCGGCGTGGCGTTCGGCCTCCCGGACCAGACGACGAAGACAACGATGGCGGCGGAGGCGGCAGCCCCTTCGATGATTTTTTCGATCGCTTCTTTGGCGGCCAAGGCGGTCCCGGTGGAGGTGGCGGCGACATCAAGGAACGCTCTCTCGGTTCCGGCGTACTGGTTGATGGGAAAGGCTATATCGTCACCAACCGCCACGTGATCGAGAAGGCGGATCGGATTCGAGTCCGGCTGCAGGATGACCCGCCCGGTGTGCAGCATGATGCGAAGGTCATCGGGTCTGACCAGGAAACCGATCTCGCGGTGATCAAGATCGAAGTGGAGAAGGGATTACCCACCGCCAAGATTGGCAACTCCGACAGCATGCAGGTTGGGGATTGGGTGCTCGCGATTGGCAGTCCCTTCGGACTTCAGGCGACCGTCACCGCCGGCATCGTTTCCGCCAAGGGCCGCAACATCGTGCCGGGTCGGCAATTTCAGTCTTTCGTCCAAACCGATGCGGCCATCAATCCCGGCAACTCGGGTGGACCGCTGGTGAACATGGCGGGCGAAGTCATCGGCATCAACACAGCAATTCTGACCGAGACCAACGCCTATGCCGGCGTCGGATTCGCCATGCCGTCGAACACGGTCGTTCAGGTCTACAACCAATTGATCGGACCCGAGCACAAGGTGACTCGCGGCTCGATCGGTGTAGAATTCGCCGCGCAGCCGGTGCCGGCGATCGCGCGCGTGTACGGTGTGCAATCGGGCGTCACGATTTCCAATGTCGTGCCGGGAAGCCCCGCCGACCAGGCTGGCTTGAAGGTTGGCGACACCATCACTTCAGTCGACGGCAAGGACGTTAAGAACGGTGACGAGCTGGTTGCTGATATTGCCAGCCGTAAGCCGGGCAGTAAGGCAAAACTCGGCTTTGTGCGCAACGGGAAAAAGGAAGACACCACGGTCACCATCGCCGACCGCTCCAAGCTGTTTGCGGCGCGTCTTGGCGAAGACCAGCAAGGGAACGAGGAGCAGCAGCCCAAGGAAAGCAAACTGGGCCTGACCGTCCGCTCCCTGACCCCGGACCTCGCCGACCGGCTGGATGTCCCCGCCGGCAAAGGCGTGATCGTGCAGGAAGTGCGCGGCGGTTCCTTTGCCGACGATATCGGATTGAATCGCGGCGACGTGATCCTTGAAATCAACAAACAGCCCGTGAATTCGACGGAAGACTTCACCCGAATCGAAGGCACGCTGAAGAGTGGGCAGGATGTCGTGTTCCTGGTCCGTCCACGCGGCGCTGGCCGTCAGGACGGTACGATCTTCATCGCGGGTACACTTCCGTAACCAGGGCATCGCCCAACGGTCACTGGCACTGGCATTCCGATTCAGGGATGATTCCAGTGCCGGCCGTTGGGATTGCTATCTTGAGGTGACGTTCGCGGCCCGAATTTCAAAGCTTTCTGAAGGCGGGCTAGAGTGCTGGCCTGATACGACAAACGTTGAAGAATGAAGCAGTTGCATAAATTATCGAAGGGTTTGCTTGCGGCCGGGGCGGCAGCCTTGCTGGTCGGCTCGCTGGCCTATGCGGAATCCACCTCCACCGCCAGCGCAAAACCAAAAACGACGCTCAAAGGCAGTGTGCACAAAACCACCGGCTCGACCTCTAAGACACAGACTGCCTCGAACACACACACTGCTTCGAAGACTGCGAAATCCTCAAAAGCTGCTCACGCGAAATCAACTAAGGCGGGAGTGCACAAGGGGAAGCATTCGCGCAAGACGGTGCGCGGCCAGCAGAAGATCGACGGGGACCGCACTCAACAGATTCAGGAAGCGCTCATTCGTCAGCACTACATGAACGGCGAGCCGTCGGGAAAATGGGATGCCTCGACTGAAGATGCGCTACGCCGTTTCCAGGCCGATAATGGCTGGCAGAACAAGACTGTTCCCGACTCGCGCGCTCTGATCAAGCTGGGCCTCGGTCCCAGCCACGATCACCTGCTGAACCCGGAAAGTGCGATGACATCAGCTACCGAAGCGCCGCACGCCACAGCCGCTCCCAATGCGAACAGCCCGAGCGGCCCCTCGGTGCCGACCACGCAGCCGCAGTAAACCTCACTGACCACTGCTTCTACTTGAGTGCCGGTTTCGGCGAGTAGGGAAGGGGCTTGCCTTCGATTACCGCCCGCGGGTTGCTTTCGACGAGTGCGGCTGCTATCTCGGGGTCGCAAATCTCGGCCGCTGCGTCGCGCGCTGCCGATAGAATCGGAGTCCGATACTTCACGTCATGCGCGTCGCTGGCAATCATGTGGACTGCCTCGTGTTCGAGCAGCCAGGTAGCAACCCTTTGCACGCGCTGTCCCCAGAACCCAGTCAGAGCGTTGGCAGTGATCTGCACGGCGCATCCCAGTTCCACGAACTCGATCACGCGCTGCGGTGTTGGTCGCAAGATGGCGTTTCGTTCCGGATGGGTGATCACGGGCGTCACCCCGAGGTCGCCCAGTTTCAAAAAGCAATCGCCAATCTGCGTGGGAATGCTGAAGTCGCTCAACTCCACCAGCAGATAGCGCGACCCGCCGATCGTGTAGCGCTCGGGATCAACCATGACCTTCTGCAGGTTGTCGTAGGAAAGATGAAAGTCGCACCCCAGGCTCAGTTGAGGCGTCGCCCCCACTAGTTCCCGCAGGTGCCGCAGGCACCCCGCCAGGTAATCCCGATCGTAGTGATAGCGTTCGTTGCAATGAGGCGTCGCCACCATGTGCGTGATGCCGTCGGCAGCGGCCATCTGGCACATCGCCACCGACACTTCCCAGGACGTAGGCCCATCGTCAACCTCGGGCAGAATGTGGCTGTGGATATCGATCACGCGGGCAGTCTCAAGGACGCTCCTCTGGATTTAACCAGATTCAGTGCCAAACACCAAGAAAGGCAGGGATTCATTTTGGAACTCGTTGCATGAAAGGGAAATCGTGCCGAGCGGACACTCCTCGGTGACCCCGGTCACTGCATCCATCCGGGAAATATGGGATGTAAGAGAAAACCAGCAATTGCGAGGTGGGTCATGAACGACAGCCTCTTCTTCGCAACCTTCGATCCCCTTTACATCAATGCTCCGGAAACCTGCCCGGTCTGTTTCGGGCAGCCGCCGGCCTTCAGCTACGAGTACTGCCTCGAACAAGAAGACGGAAAGCGAAACTACATCAAAGGCTATTGCTGCACCGCATGTTCCGCCGGGCTCTTGCGGAAACTGGCGGGCAACGAGGCCCGCGAATGGGAGGAAGAAGAGGAACAACTCGTCGCCGATCACATCGACGTGAGTGATCTGCAAAAACGTCGCCTGGCGACTTTCGGCAACGCGCCGCGCTAAGCGGCTGCAAGCACCGGGCTACTTGTAGCGGGCTTTCATGAAGTCCGCGATGGCCGCGTAGGCGGTCGAGAGCGTCTGCTCATCGGGCAGGAACACGATGCGGAAGTGTTTCGTTCCCGGTTTCTGCCCGAATCCCGAGCCATGCACGACCAGCACGTGCTTCTGCACCAGCAGCTCTTTGACGAAAACATCGTCGTTCTCGGGAATATCGAGCCGCGGATACGCATAAAACGCCCCCTTGGGGGGTACGCAGCTCACGCGTGGAGTCGAACCGCACCACTTCACGGTGAGATCGCGGCGGGAGCGAAGCTTGTCGGCGACTTCCTTGAGATGATCCTGCGGACCCTCAAGCGCGGGCTTGATCGCGTACTGCTCGGGATGATTCGCGCACAAACGGGAACGCAGCAGGCGTCCAAGGCCCTCCACGTAAGGCTTCACCGCGGCAGCCTCGCCGCTGACAATCCCCCATCCGATCCGCCATCCCGGCGCCAGGTAGTTCTTCGATAGCCCCCCGAAGGTCACGATGGGAACATCGGGCGCCACTGCCGCCAGCGAGATGTGCTGGTCCTCGTCGAGGATCAGCTTGTCGTAGATTTCGTCGGCGAAGATGACCAGGTTATTGCGGCGGGCGAGCTCGGCAATTGCCTCGAGCATCCGCCGCGAACAAACCGCTCCAGTCGGATTGTTCGGATTGATGAGCACGATGCCCCGCGTCCGCGGGCCAATTTTTTTGTGCACATCGATCAGGTCGGGCTGCCAGCCATCGTCTTCGTTCAGCGCGTAGGTGTTGAGCTCGATCCCCAGCTTGGCCAGCACCGCCGAGTACAGCGGATAGTCCGGGCTGGGCGTCAGCAGGTTGTCGCCCGGATTCAAAAGCGCAGTTAGACAGATGTCTACTGTTTCGCTTACGCCCGATGTGACGAACACATCTTGCACGCTGGTGATTTCCTTGCGCTTGGCTTCGCCGCGGATCGCATCCAGCGCCTCTTTGATTCCGGGCGACGGCGCGTATCCATTCTTGCCGTCCTTCATGGCTTTGTAGACAGCTTCAATCAGGTGAGGCGGCGTCTGAAAGTCGAAGTTGATGGGATCGCCGATATTCAGCGGGAGAATCTTGTGCCCCTTCTTGGCGACTTCGTCGGCCACGCAGGCTAGATCACGAATGGCGTAGCGAACGTTCTCCAACCGCTGGGCAGGGGCAACTTCTCGGACCTGGGTGGCTGGCATTTAGACTCCGGGACGGCTTTGGTTCTGAACCTAGAAAAACCTTAACCGCACGCTGGAAAAGCTTAACCGCAAAGATCGCGAAGAACCACCGCAAAGATCGCAAAGGACACCTGAGTCTTGATTGTCGCTCAACCTGAGTGCCTGCTCTGCAAGCCTTCTCGATCCAGGCTCTCTTCGGGGGCTTTGCGCAACCTTTGCGCCCGTTGCGGTTAAAAGCTTTTCCGGTGATCGACGATCCGAAGGCTAGCGGGACACCTTTGGCTTGAACGCTACAAAAAGCTTAACCGCACCTGGAAAAAGCTTAACCGCAAAGATCGCGAAGAACTACCGCAAAGATCGCAAAGAAAACCGGACTCTTTATTGTCGCTCAACCTGAGTGCCTGCCCTGCAAGCCTTCTCGATCCAGGCCCTCTTCGCGCCCTTTGCGCAACCTTTGCGCCCTTTGCGGTTAAAAGCTTTCGCTGGCGACTGGCGCCTGCCTCAGTCCACTCGATCGATCTGCGCCTTCTGCAACTTGTCGGAGTAGTCGATATATACCGACTTCCACTCCGTGTAGAAGTCAATCGCACCGATGCCGCCTTCCCGGTGCCCGTTCCCGGTAGCCTTGGTTCCGCCAAACGGCAAATGCACCTCGGCGCCAATGGTTGGCGCGTTGATGTAGGTAATTCCGGCGTACAGGTCGCGCATTGCCACAAAGGCCTTGTTGACGTCTTTCGTATAAAGCGACGACGACAGGCCGTACTCGATGCCGTTGGCGATTTCGATCGCGCTTTCCAGCCCATCGCAGGGAATGATCGAAACTACTGGCCCGAAGATCTCCTCTTGCGCAATCCGCATCTTGGGATCGACATCGATGAACACGGTCGGCTCCATGAAGTAGCCGTACTGATACGCGCCCTTCTCCAAGCGGTTCCCGCCACACACCAGCTTCGCGCCCTCATCCTTGCCGATATCGACGTAGCTCAAGTCGGTCTTCAATTGCGCCTCGTTCACCGCGGGGCCCATGTCGACCGACTCATCGAGTCCGTTGCCCACCTTCAATCTCTTCGCGCGGCTGACGTAACGCTCTACAAATTCCCGATACACGCCCTTCTGCACGATGATGCGGCTGGTCGCGGTGCAGCGCTGCCCGGTGGTGCCGAACGCGCCCCACAGACCACCCTCGATCGCCAGATCCAGATTCGCGTCATCCAGCACGATCATGGGATTCTTGCCGCCCAGTTCGAGCGAGCAGTGTTTGAAGCTTTTCGCGGCAGTCGTACCCACGGTCCGCCCGACGGCGGTCGACCCCGTCAGCGAAATCGCCCGCACATCCGGATGGTCGGTGAGCGGCCCACCCACGCTCGATCCGAAACCAGAGACCACGTTGATTACGCCCTTCGGAACGCCCGCATCTACCAGCGTCCGCACCAGGTTGAAAGTAGAAAGTGGCGTGTCTTGCGCAGGCTTGATCACACACGTGTTGCCGCACACAATCGCGGGCAGCAACTTCCACGACGGGATCGCCATGGGAAAGTTCCAGGGCGTGATCATCCCGCAGACGCCCACTGGCTGCCGCACCGCCATGGCAAATTTGTTGGGAAGCTCGGAGGGAGTAGTCGGACCGAACAGGCGGCGTCCTTCGCC
Organism: uncultured Acidobacteriota bacterium; assembly: GCA_963729415.1. Classification (GTDB taxonomy): domain Bacteria; phylum Acidobacteriota; class Terriglobia; order Terriglobales; family Acidobacteriaceae; genus Gp1-AA133. Next base: position 116,404 of record CAVSOD010000003.1, read on the forward strand.
AGCCATGTAGTACGCAGTATCGATGGCCTCCTGCGTGTCGCCGCGCGTTTCCTTGATGACCTTCCCCATTTCGCGGGTCATGTCGCGCGCGTACTCTTCCTTGCGCTCGGCCAGCATTGCGGCGGCCTGGAACACGATTTCGGCGCGCCGGGGTGCCGGCACCAGGCGCCAGCGCTTGAATGCCTTCTTCGCGGCCTCAACGGCGGCGTTGACGTCGTCTTTCCCGGACTTCTGGAAGATCGCTACCACTTCCCGCGTGTCGGCGGGATTGCGGTCTTCGAAGGTCTCTCCGGTCGTGGACTCGACCCACTCACCGTCGATGAAGTTCTTATAAACTTTGGTATTTCCAGTCGCCATGATTGCGGGAGTCGTCACCGTATCGGTCGCCATAAAGCCTCCTGATCGATCAGCCAAACAATCCATGCTACAGGCGGGAGTTGAAGGCGGGCAAGTCAACGCGAGCGAGGTAGGGAACTGGCCAAAGCTCATCTAGTCCTGAAGTGACGCAAAATCGCTTGACTCCCGATCCTGCTCCAGGGTCTACACTGGCCGCGTGAACCCACAGCCTCCACTCCGCTCCAGCACCCTTGCCCGGTTGGCGGGTGTCAGTCCCGATACGCTGCGCCTCTACGAGCGCCAGGGGTTGCTGCGCGCGCCAGAACGCTCGCTCAACGGCTATCGTTGTTACTCGCCTGAGTCAGTGAATCGGGTCCGCTTGATACGCGCGGCCCTCTCCATCGGTTTCAGCCTCGATGAGCTTGCGCAGATCCTCAAAGTTCGCGACGACGGTGGTGCGCCTTGCCATCGCGTTCGGGATCTTGCGGAAGCCAAGCTGAAGAGACTGGAGGAGCGCATCGGGGAGCTTGTCGTTTTGCGGCAGCGGATGCGCGCCATTCTTAAGAACTGGGATCGACTCTTGAAACAAACTCCGGAGCGCCAGCGCGCAGAACTACTGCAGCGGTTGGTCTCCTCCGCCCCGAAGAAAGCGCTCAAACTGCCGCCCTATCTGCTCGCTGCCATGACTCGGGAGGCGTGATGATGAAATCTCTGTTACGAATTTCTGCCACTCTCGGACTGTTGCTGATGCTCGCCTATGTGGCTCTGGCTCAGGAGAGCAAAGCGGAAGGTGCCCACCAAGGCAGTGCTCATGATGCGATGATGCAGCGTGGCTCGAAGGGCATGGGCTTCGAGCAAACCACCACCACGCATCACTTCCTCTTGAAGCCCGATGGAGGGGTCATCGTTGCGTCCGCCAATGACCCGAAAGACTCCTCAACTCGCGACCAGATTCGCATGCACCTGTCCCATATCGCGCATGCGTTCGCAGAAGGTGATTTCGACATCCCCATGTTCGTTCACGACGAGGTGCCGCCTGGTGTCCCCGTGATGAAACGTCTCTCCGGAGAAATCCAATACTGGTTCCGCCAAACCGACCGCGGCGGCGAAGTCGCGATCTCCAGTAAGTCCACCGAGGCCGTCCAGGCTATCCACGACTTTCTCGCCTACCAGATTCGCGAACACAAAACCGGAGATCCGGTCACGCTGCCGTGAACTTCGTAGTGCAATCCACGCGCTACTGGCTTATAGCTACTGGCCACGAGCTCCCAGAACTGGCCTCATCCATGACTGCCGAGAAGAAGTTCACCTCAGGGCTAAACAGACTGCGGAAAAAGAATGTGGCGCCGGCGTCCCGCCGGCTGTCGCGAGGGCATCTTGCCCTCGCCGCGCAGGTTCGTGGCAGAAAAGAACGAGGCGGCTATAAAGCCCACTCTTGAGGTGGCTTCCGGTGCGGCCGGGAAGATGGTTGACATTTTAGACCGGGGACAGGGTTGACAGGTTCCAGCCACTGAACATGGCGCTGTGACCTGTGACCCGAGAGCTGTGACCTGGTCCCACACCACCGGACATGTTCCAACGGACCTGAACCCAGCTCGTTACCCTGTTTCAGCCCCCGAAGGCTTGTGATAGTGTTGGGATTACCCCATATTCTCTAGGTTTGGCTGGTATTTAGTGGCCTCCGTGTCGTCGAATCGCAAGCCGGGCGTCTATATTGCCTGGAAGACGGTCACCTACCGCAGCGTCTTACTCGCCCTGCTGGTGGTGGCCCTTGTCTTCGGGGCGGCGATGCATTTCGCCTTCCCGCAGTTCACCGACAGCACGGTCAAAGCTGCCAGCAGCCTGACCACCAACATGCTCGAGCGCATTGCCGGCATGGCTCCTCCGCCGGACAAGGCTGCCGCCAGCACGGAAAAGCAGGCCCGCTTCACCGCTCTTGATGGCACGGTCAAGATCAAGAAATCGAGCAGCAACACCTGGATCACCGCCGACTACAACATCCCGCTCGAAAAGGGGGATGTGGTGCAGACCGGTTCCGAGGGCATGGCCAAGGTCGTGTTCAACGACGGCACCAACTACACGGTCAAGCAGGATTCGCTCATCGTGATCGAGGAGAACTCGGCCAACGACCAGCAGCAGACGCACGTGGCCGTAGCGGTGAGTACAGGAACCGTGGACCTGTCGACCGCCACCTACACGCAAGGTTCGAAGTCGCAGGTCATCGTGGCAGGCGCCACGGCCTCGCTGGCTCCGGAAAGCGCGGCCATGGTCCACAACGATCCCAAGAGCGATCAGCATGAAATCCTGGTGAAGAAGGGCAGTGGCGAGGTAGCGCGTAACGGCGAAACTGTCCGCCTATCCGACTGGGAGCGTGCGACCTTCCGGGCGCAGTCGGAGAGGATCGCCAAGGTGAAAGAGATCGGGCCGCCGACGCCGATTTCCCCAGCCAACATGATGCCCATGTTCACGGCCAACGGAACGAAGACCAAGGACGTGGAATTTTCCTGGACTGCGATGACCAATGCGACCGGCTACCGGCTGCGCATCTCGCGGAATCCGTACTTTTCTTCGACCATCGTCGACAAAGCCGTGGGCACGGCGGATGTGACCGTGACAGGGCTGGGCCTGGGAGCGTACTACTGGATGGTGCAGTCGCTCGATGCCAGCGGCAAGGAGTCGCTCGAAAGCGAGAAAAACCGCTTCACCATCATTCCCAAGGGCAAGGACGAGGTGGCCATCAACCTAGAGATTGATCCGCTCATCCAGCACGGCCACGTTATTGAAGTGACCGGCAAAACCGAGATGGGCGCCCGCGTCATGGTCAATGGTCATGAGGTTCCGATCGTGACCACCGATGGCACGTTTCATTACTTCACGCCGCCTCTGCCGACCGGCGAGAGCATGATTACGGTGACGGCGCAGAATGCGCAGGGCGGAGTGAACACCAAGCAGCAGAAGGTCGTGATTCAGTGACCCGGCCGGGGACGGTTTACCGGGGGGCAAGACCTTTCGTGTCCGGCAGGAAATCGGGTTATCCAATAGAATCAAAGACGAATCCCCCGACCGGACAAAACTTTAAATCAGGTCCTACCGGACAGGCAGCCGTCCGACTCGAGCGAGAGAGAAGTTAAGCGTATGTCATCCAACGGGTTCCATAACAGCGCAGGTCGCTTTCACAATCTGCGGTCGCTGTTCAGCATTTTCTCCAGCGACCTCGCCATCGATCTGGGTACCGCCAACACCCTGGTGTACGCGCGCGGCAAGGGCATCGTGGTGAACGAGCCCTCCATCGTGGCCATCAACAAGAACACCGCGGAGGTCGAAGCGGTCGGCAAAGAGGCGAAGGAAATGCTTGGCCGCACGCCTGGCAACATCGTCGCCATCAAGCCGATGAAGGATGGCGTGATCGCCGACTTCAAAGTTACCGAGAAAATGCTGAATTACTTCATCCAGAAGGCGCACAACCGTAAGATGCTGGTGCATCCGCGCATTGTGATCGGCGTGCCTTCGGAAATCACGCAGGTGGAAAAGCGCGCGGTCATGGATTCCGCCTATCGCGCGAAAGCCAGCGAAGTGTACCTGGTCGAGCAGGCGATGGTCGCCGCCATCGGCGCCGGCCTGCCCATCACCGAACCCAGCGGCAACATGGTGGTTGACATCGGCGGCGGCACCACCGACATCGCCGTCATTTCCCTCAGCGGCATCGTCTACTCGCGTTCCGTGCGTATGGCCGGCAACCAGATGGACGAAGCCATCATGAACTACCTGAAGCGGAAATATAACCTGCTGATCGGCGAGCGCACTGCCGAGCAGATCAAGATTGAAATCGGCAGCGCCTATCCGTTGGATAAGCCGCTGACCATGGAAATCAAGGGCCGTAACCTGATCGAAGGCGTGCCCAAGACCATTACTGTGGATGACAGCGAAATCCGCGAAGCACTCAGCGAGTGCGTTTCCACCATCATGAACGCGGTGCGGGTCGCGCTCGAACGTACGCCTCCGGAATTGTCCGCCGACATCAGCGACCGCGGCATCGTGCTGACCGGTGGCGGCGCGCTGCTCAAGAATCTCGATAAACGTATCCGCGAAGAAACCGGCTTGCCGGTCTCGATCGCCGACGATCCCCTGTGCAGCGTAGTGCTGGGCACGGGCAAGATGCTCAGCGACTTCAAGCTGCTGCGCAAGATTTCGATTGAGTAAAGCCGCGAGCCGCAAGCCACGAGCTGCGAGCCGGCAAAACCTATTGGCGTCGAAGTGTGACGGGTTCCCTGAGACCTGACAACTGAGACCTGAGACCTGAAGTATGGAATCCGTCCTCGGCCGTTATAAGAACCTGATCGTCCTGGTGGGCGTGCTGTTTGCCCAGGTGCTGGGATTGGCCGTCCAGGTCAAGCGCACGACGGACACACAATCCTCCCGCCTGATCCGCATCTGGGCCGTCGACAGCGTTACGCCCTTCGAGAAGATGCTGAACTGGATGCATGGAGGCAGCTGGAACCTCTGGCACAACTACATTTACCTGCGCGGCGTGCGCGCCGAAAATCGCGGTCTCAAGGCCGAAATCGAACGGCTTCGGCTGGAACAGGTTCGCCTGAATGAAGATGCGGCCCAGGCTCGCCGCCTGCAGGCCTTGTTCGCCTTCAAGGAACAATTCATTTCGCAGACGGTGGCTGCCCAGGTGATCGGATCGGGCGGCAGCGAACAGTCCCGCATCATTTATATCGACAAGGGGGAAAGCAGCGGCCTCAAGCCCGACATGGCCGTCATTACTGTCGATGGCATCGTGGGCAAAATTCTGCGGGTATTTCGTTCGACGTCCCAGGTGCTCCTCATCGATGATCAGAGCAGCGGCGTCGGGGGCATCCTCGAAACTACGCGTCTGCAGGGAATTGTGCGCGGAACGCGGTCGGGCGAAGTCGTCCTCGAGCACATCATGACCGACAACCCGGTACAGGCTGGCGAATTGGTGCGCACCAGCGGCGGCGACCGCATCTTCCCCAAAGGCCTGCCGGTCGGAACCGTGACTCGCGTGGGCAACGGTCCGGATCTGTTTTTGAGCATTCTCATCCGGCCCGCGGCCAATCTGAACAAGCTCGAAGAAGTGCTGGTGGTCACCAAGCTGGTGGAACAAGAGCCAAACCAACTGGAAACCGGCCCGGTCCGCGCGGCCGATATTCTGGCCCAGCGGCTGCCCTCCGTTCCGGACAAGCCGGCAACGAACGACGCAACCAAAGGGACCGACGGTCCCGCTCCTTCTGTTCCAGTGGCCAAGAAGCCGGCCGAGGCAGCTTCGACGCCAATAGCGCCAACTACTCCGAAGCCCATTCAAAAAATCTCTCCCGGACAGCAGTCGGCCTCATCGCCGAAGCCCGGGTCGCCGGCTGTGAAGCCAACCGGATCGGCCCCGGGCGCACTGAAGCCCGCGACCGAGAAAAGTCCGCCGCCTGCTCCTATCCAGGTTCTCGACCCCACTGGCTCTGCGCCCAAGCCTAAACCCGTGGCTCCGCCAGCGGACGCAACCCAACCGGCCCAGCCACAGGACGGACCGCAATAACGTGCCAATCACTTACACATCCGGGGAGCAGGTCGAGGTTTATCGGTTTAACTGGCCGATCACGATCGGCGTGCCGGCCACCGCGCTTTTCCTGCAGGCCTGGCTGCCGCAGGTATTTCCCGGCTTTTGCCATGCTCGACCTGCCGCTACTGGTGACGATCTTCTTCGCCATCTCACGGCGCAATCCGGTTTCGGGGCTGCTGACGGGTGGTGCCATCGGCGTCTTTCAGGACGCCCTTACGTCACTCCCGATTGGCATCAACGGAATCTCGAAGACCGTCGTGGGGTACGCCGCCTCCTCGCTGGGTGTGCGGCTCGACGTCGAAAACGCAGGGGCGCGACTGCTGGTGACGGTAGTGTTTTGTGTCGTCAACAAGATCGTCTACTTCATGGTGGCCCGCGGCCTGGTCAATCTGACTGTGCAGTGGAGCTGGCCGCATGAATTGTGGTCCGCCTTGATCAACGCCATCGTCGGAGTGTTCCTGTTCTTTGCCCTGGACCGCTTCAAGCAGAGAACGTGAAAAAACAGTACTCAGTTCCCGGTTCTCAGTTCTCAGGAAGCGGAAAGAATCTGGCCTGGTGATTCGTTGGTCGTTGGTCCTTGGTCGTTTGGCGCGCCGCTGCGATCCGCGAGACAATGTGTGTTTAGAGGTTCACAGGCGATTCGGAGGCTCAGCCAGTTTCCGAGAGGTGTTCGCCAGTAGCTAGAAGCCAATAGCGAGTAGCTGCTTTTCCATGTTTGGTCGCGACGAAAAAGTATCGTCCATTCGCCTGACGGCGGTGCAGTACATCATCCTCGTCATCTTCATGATCCTCGCCTACGGCCTGTGGCGGCTGCAGGTCATGCAGAGCGACTTCTACGCACAGCTGGCTGAGAAAAACCGCATCCGCAACGTGCCGATCCTGGCGCCGCGGGGCAAGATCCTCGATCGCGAAGGCCGCACCATCGTCGACAACTATCCCTCGTTCTCCGCATTGCTGCTTCGCGATTCGAGCCGCGACCTCAGTGCCGACGCGGACGTCATCGCCAGCGGTCTCCACCTCGATGCCAAGGAGGTTCGCGACCGGATCCGCAAGTTCACCTCGATGCCGCAGTACCAGCCCATTTTTCTCAAAGACGACATCACGCCTGACGAGCTGGCTTTCATCGAGGCACACAAGAACGAATTGCCGGAACTCGACACCATCATGGCCCACCGCCGCCTCTATCCGCGCAACGGATTCATGGCTCACCTGGTCGGCTACGTCGGCGAAGTGACCGAGACGATGCTGAATCAGCCGCAGTTCGAGTTCTATAACCCCGGCGACGTGGTCGGCGTCTCGGGCGTCGAGAAGCAGTACAACCAGGTCCTGATGGGGCAGAACGGCTCGCGCCGTGCCCTGGTCGACAGCCGCGGGCAAGGAAGTCGGACGCCTCGACGAAACGCCCGCCGTTCCCGGCAAGCAGCTCAAACTCACGGTTGACATCGATCTGCAGATCGCGGCCGAAGAGGCTCTCGAAGGTAAGAACGGCGCCATTGTCGCCATGGATCCTCGCAATGGCGAGATCCTCGCCATGGTCAGCCGTCCGACGTTCGACCCTAACGACTTTGCCGTGCGCATCTCGCGCGACGAGTGGAACAAGCTGGTCAACGACGACGAGCATCCGCTCCTGAACAAAGCCATTCAGGCGCAGCTCGCTCCCGGCTCGACCTTCAAGATCATCATGGCCACCGCCGGTCTCCAGGAAGGCATCGCCCAGGATATGCAGGTCACTTGTAACGGCGGTGCCAGCTTCTATGGCCGCTATTTCAAGTGCTGGGTGGTCGCGCAACATCGTACCCATGGCGTGGTTGGCATCACCAAGGCCATTTACCAGTCCTGCGACGTCTTCTTCTATACGCTGGCGGAAAAACTGGGCATCGACCGCATCGCCAAATATGCCACCGCGTTCGGCCTCGGGCAGAAGACCGGCATCGACCTCCCGCAGGAAGTTTCCGGAGTCATGCCGTCGGAGGAATGGAAGATCCGCAACTTCAAGCAGAAGTGGTACGCGGGCGAAACCATCTCGGTTGGCATTGGGCAGGGAGCCGTGGCCGCGACACCGATTCAACTTGCGCGTGCGATCGGTGGCATCGCCAGCGACGGCGTGCTGCATCGGCCGCACGTGGCATTCCCCAGCGACCTGCCAAGCAACATAAAGCCGGCCGCTGACGCATCGGACGAAGTTCATGTTCCTATCGATCCCAAGAACTGGGAACTCGTGACCGACGCCATGACCCAGGTGACATCGCCCGAAGGCACCGCCGGGAGCGCGCACCTGCAGGGTATCGACTTCGGCGGCAAAACCGGCAGCGCCCAGACCATCAGCAACACCCTGAAAGCCAAGCTCGGCAACTACGGCAAAGCCAACTTCAAAGACAATGCCTGGTTCGTCGGCGTCACGCCGCGGCGCAATCCAGAACTCGTGGTCTGCGTCCTGTTTGAAGGCGGGGAGCACGGCCAGTTCGCCGCGCGTGTCGCAGCCCAGGTCGTGAAAGCGTACGTGGAAAAAGAGCGCCGCCAGCCTACGAAGATGGCAAAGGACACGAACAAGGTGGAAATTGGAGCGGTCTGGAGCGCTCCTGATGACGACGGCCACGGCAACGATAGTTTGCGCGCCGGCCGTTTCCAAGTGGATGTGCCGAAGAAAACTGCGCCACTCGCCGCGGCTGCCCCGGGGTTGCAATGAGATCGAAAGTTTGGGAAGTGATTTGTTGGCAACCAGCCACTAGCGATCAGCGACAAGCTGGCGGGGCGACTGAGGACTGATGTCAAGATACGTCTCATACCGCGATTTCGACTGGCTGCTGTTGATGTTCATCCTGATCATCTGCGGCCTGGGCGTCATGGAAATCCACAGCGCCACCGTGCACACCAAGTTCGCAGGCGCGCACATCAAGCAGCTCTATTGGATCGGCGGCGGCATGATTGGCATGTTTCTGGTCAGCCTGCTGAATTACCAGGCGCTGCTCGACAAGGTTCACTGGATGTACATCGCCGCCATCGCCTCGCTGATGTCGGTCATGATCTTCGGCCAGAAATATCTCGGGGCGCGCCGCTGGATCAAAATGCCCGGCGGCCAGCATTTTCAGCCTTCCGAGTGGGTCAAGCTCATCCTCATTCTTGCCGTCGCGAAGTACTTTGCCGACCTTCACCACCGCGAGCTGACCTGGGGCGACTTCATCAAGGCAGGCGCGATGGTCGGCATCCCCATGCTGATGGTCCTGGCCCAGCCCGACCTGGGTACGGCGCTCACCTACATGCCGATCGCGCTCATGGGATTGTTTCTGGGCGAAGTCCGGCTCAAGCAGGCCCTGATCGTTCTGGTCATGGCAGGCCTGATCATGCCCTTGGCCTGGCACAAGCTCAAGCCCTACCAGAAGGACCGTCTGGTCAGCTTCGTCCAACCGGAAGCCGACAAGCAGGGCTCCGGCTACCAGGTCATTCAATCGAAAATCGCAGTCGGTTCCGGAGGCATCTGGGGCGGTACCGGCACCCAGACCCACCTCTCCTATCTCCCTGTGCCGCAAACAGATTTCATTTTCGCGGCTTTTGCCGAGGAGCATGGATTCGTAGGCGCGTTAGGCGTGCTCCTGTTATACTTTATTGTGCTGATGCGTTTGACCCAGAACGCCCAGACAGCGCCCGACCGCGCTGGGACGTTTCTGGTGATGGGCGTGGTGGCTGTGCTTAGCTTCCACATCCTGGTCAACGTTGGCATGGTGGTCGGTTTTATGCCGGTCACCGGCATACCCTTGCCATTGATGAGTTATGGCGGGTCGTCCGTTCTGTTCATGTTTCTGGCGTTGGGCATGGTGATGAATGTCCGAATGCGCCGCTTTGTGAACTGAATTCGCGGGACCCGGCAGAAAAGAGCAGTACCGCGCCTTTTGGGCACGGCCGAAAAACAGAAGATTACGATCGCCCTCGCGTAAAGAGGGTATTTCACCGGCCAGAAAGAGAGCTGGAGGCCGGGCAGGATTGCAGCCAGCGCTGCCGGGCGGGAAACGGCCCCCTCCCCATTGAGGAGAGAGTGGCCACAACCCCGGTCCAGGCGCCACATTGCGATACGTGCAAAGGATTCCCAAGCTTCCGCAAAGGATTCCCTCTTGGAGTGCTTTCCAGGAGGCCGGTCTGCTTCTACGCAGATCCATCGCGACGCTCATTCCTCCCCTTCTCTCGCCCGCTTTGCCCCGGTGACCTGTCGCCCAACGGCCACAGAACCCGGAGTATGAATGAACAAAGAATTGTTTGTGACCTCGACGCCCCACGAAACCAAAGTGGGCCTGGTCGAGGACGACCAGCTTGCTGAAATCTACCTCGAGCGCGAAAACGAATACACCTTAGCGGGATCCATCTACAAAGGACGCGTGACCCGCGTGCTCCCTGGCATGCAGTCGGCTTTTGTCGACATCGGCCTCGAGCGCGATGCCTTCCTCTACGTTTCCGATTTCATGGAACTCGAGGAACAGGACGACGACCTCACGGACGTTGTTCCCGCCAATCGGCCTCCGCTGCCGGAAAGCCGGCCGCAGGCGCATCGCCAGGAATCGATCGCGGCGGCTGCCGCCCCTGCGCCCGATACCGCTTCGTACGTGATCGAGTCCGAGCCGTTTACCGAGGAGCAGGCCAGCGCCTCAGCGTCTGCTGTTCCGCCTCCCGCGGCCGAAACCAGCAACAACACCGATACCCAGCCGCAGGACCGAGACCGCGACCGTTTCCGCGGCCGCCGTCGCCGTCGCGGCCGCCGCTTTGACGAGGACCGCTCCGAGCATCGGCCCAACCGCACCGATTCTTCCGACATCCAGTCTTCGACGGCGCGCGTGCAGAGCAGCTTCCGCTCCCGGGCCGCGGAATACGGGCCGCCTCCGGGCTATCAACCGATCGTTCTTCCCGGAGAGTCAATTTCGAAATATCGCGGACGGACCGCGCCAGCCAGCGCCCCCCCGAGTCCCCCCGAGGAGCAGAACCTCCCGGCGGCTGCGCCTTCCGGAGTGGCCAACAGCTTTCCCGATGACGAGCCCTTCTTTGCGACGGGATTGACCGAGCCTTTGCACGAACAACATGGGGATCTCGAGCATCCCGACGAGGCGGCTCATCAGGAATGGGAGCGGGAGCACGCGCTGCAGGACCGCATGAACCTGAGCGCAGCGTTTTCAGCAGACGCAACGCATGACGAAGTCGAGATCGTCGAAGAGACGCACATCGCTCCTGAAACTGAGGCTCACGCCTACGTGGAACCTGCAGCCTCCGCGAAATCTGCCGTCGTGGAATCGAGTTCCGCCGGCACCGTAGAAGAACAGGTCATCGACGAGGAGGAGGCCGACCTCACTCACTACGTCGAGGATCTCGACGAAGATGCGGTCTTTGAGGAGATGGAAGAAGAGACCAGCGCGGTGGGCGATTATCGACCGCAGACTCTCGAGATCGCCGCTACCGGCGAGCCTCCCGCGTATCCCTCGGCCTCTGCATCGGCGCCCGTATCCACTGAAGGAGAAGAAGGCTCGCACGGAAGCGAAGCTTTTGCCGGCGTCGCGGAAGGCGAAGAGGAAAGCGAGAGCGAAGAAGACACCGCCGACGCCGAGATTGAAGATGCGCAGGCCGAAGCCGAGGCTCTGCTTGATGCGGAAGCTCGCGGTAACGGCAGCGTGGATGCGCGGGTGGAAGTCCGCGCGCCGGCCAGCACCGCGGGATACACGCAACGTGCCCAGCGTCCCGCTTTCGATCGCCGCCGCGGTCGCCGCGGAGGACGCCGCTTCCGCTCCGGTGGCCCGCCACGCCGCGAAAATTCTCAGGTTCCCCTGATTAGCGATCTGCTGAAAGAAGGCCAGGAAGTTCTTATCCAGATTGCGAAGGAACCGATCGGCAAAAAGGGTGCCCGCATCACCAGCCACATCGCGCTGCCGGGACGCTTCCTGGTGTACATGCCGACCGTGAACCACACGGGCGTGTCGCGGAAGATTTCTTCCGAAGAAGAGCGCCAGCGCCTGAAGCGGATCATTATCAGCGAGCGCGAAAACGGCCAGGGCGGCTTCATCGTCCGCACGGCCGCCTCCGGTGCGTCGGAAGAAGACCTGCGCGCCGACATCCGCTTCCTGAAAAATCTGTGGCACGAGATCAAGACGCGTTCGGAAGAAGCGAAAGCTCCGGCGCTGATCTACCACGATCTCAACGTGGTCGAGCGCGTGCTGCGCGATCAGGTCACGTCCGACTTCTCGGCCATCTGGGTCGACACCGAAACCGAGTACGAGCGCATCCTGCGTTTCGCGAACCGCTTCCAGCCCGCGCTGGTGCGCCGCGTGAAGCTCTACACCAAGGAAACGCCGCTGTTTGAGCAATTCGGCCTGAAGGAAGAAATCGACAAGGCCTTGAAGTCGAAAGTCTGGCTGAAGAGTGGCGGCTATATCGTCATCAACCAGACCGAAGCGCTGGTCGCGATCGACATCAATACCGGCAAGTACGTCGGCAAGACGGCGCGCCTGGAAGACACGATCGTCAAGACCAACGTCGATGCGATCAAGGAAATCGTGCGCCAGATTCGCCTGCGCGATCTGGGTGGCATCATCGTGATCGACTTCATCGACATGGACGAGCGCCGCAACCGGCAGAAAGTCATGCAGGCTCTGGAAGAAGAACTGCGCAACGATCGCGCGCCATCGAAGGTTCTCCAGTTCAACGATTTCGGACTGGTGGCCATCACCCGAAAGCGGGTGAAGCAGTCTCTCGAGCGCACCATCGGATCGCCGTGCCCGCACTGCGAGTCCACTGGCTTCATCAAGTCGGTAACCACCGTGTGCAACGAGATCTATGTCGAAATGCGCAAGATGGCCAAGCACATCGAACGGCAAGACATCATGCTGCGCGTCAATCCCGAAGTCGGCAAGGCGCTGAAAGCGCAAAACGGACGCTGGTTGACCGAGATGGAAGAGCTCACCAAGCGCACCATCATCGTAAAGTCCGACGGCACGCTGCACGAGGAGCAGTTCGACATCAACTAAGTAGAGTGGCCCCGGCGTCCCGCCGGCAAAAACAACGTCGAGCCGGGCGAAGAGCCCGGCTCTTCTACTTAGCAGGCCCGTCGACAACGCAGAGCGGCGGAGGGCGAGACGCCCTCCGGACTGCCGGCGGGACGCCGGCGCTACCAATCCCTGATCCTGCTGGGTCCAGGCACCTCACATAGCATCACGCCAGTAACTTGAGCGGTGGCATTCACACTCCATAGAATGAGCGGGGGCGCGGGTCCGTTTCGTGCCCACAATTCGACTTGCCGACTGCGAGGGGCGACATGCGGCGATTTACTGCTTTCCTGCTGTTGTTCGTTGCTGCGAACACTGTCTCGTGGGGCCTGGACCAATCCACAACGGCTCCCAAGACTCCAGATTCCTCCAAAGCCACGGTTTACGTTTACCGTTACAAGCAATTTGTTGGGTCTGCGTTAGCGCCGTCGGTGTTCTGTGACGACGTTCAGCTCGCGCGCATGGAAAACGGCCGATACTTCACCACGATCGTGGATCCCGGCAAGCACATCTTTCGTTCCAACGACGAGCAGTCGGGGATTGTGCTGCAGGCCGTTGCCGGCCAGCAGTACTTCATCCGCGTCGACATCGCGGCGGGCTTCATGAAAGGGCACGGACGCCTGACCATGATGGACAGTCAGCAGGGCACGTACGAGCTCACGTCCGACAAGCTCAAGCCGCTCGATGCCTCGAAGGTTATGGACAAGGATCGAGTCTCGCTCGAAGTGGCGCATCCGCAGCCAGCTACCCAGGCGGCGCAGACCGCGCCCGCAGCCACCGCTCAGGCGGGCGGCAGCGTAGCGGTACCCGCCGGCACATCTGTCGTCAGCACAACCAATAACGCGGCGGCCACTTCCGCGGCATCGCAGTCTGCCGCTCAGTCTTCATCGGCCCAAGCAGCGGTGCAGAACACCACGGTCACCACCGGCGGCGTAAGCCCGGGCAGCACCTCCGGGGACCAGACGTCCCTGGGCGATGCAGCCCGGCAGGCCCGCCAGAAGAAGCAGCCACAAAAATAGATTCGAGTTGGATAGCACTGGCGTCCGACTATCTGCCGCGAGGGCAACTTGCCCTCGCGGCATCTCTTCGCGCAAAAGCGCCGATCCATGAGAACGGAGACAGGGAGGAACTGAGAGCCGGGAGCTAAGAGCCGGGAGCTAAGAGCCGGGAGCTAAGAGCCGGGAGCTAAGAGCCGGGAGCTAAGAGCCGGGAGCTAAGAGCCGGGAGCTATAAGAGCTGAGAGCTGAGAGCTAAGAGCTAAGAGCTAAGAGCTAAGAGCTAAGAGCTAGAGTAGAGAGCTAAGAGCTAAGAGCTAAGAGCTAAGAGCTAAGAGCTAAGAGCTAAGAGCTAAGAGCTAAGAGCTAAGAGCTAAGAGCTGCTCTCCTACCCGGCCAGCGTCTTCACCGCGAACTCGGCGCGCTCGCGGAGCTTTTTCAGGGAAGTCTGCACCGCTTCACCCAGGGCGGGTTCACCTTTTTCCTGGGCAGCAGTCCCAACGCGGCTACCGGATTCGTAGGCGGTGCGGGCCACGTCGAGTAAAACCACCAGCGCGTCGGCGCGCAGCTTCCATAGCGACGTTGCCGGCTGGCAGCGCTTCAACTCTTCAAGCTCGGTTTGCATGCGGGCGATGACGGCGACGCTGCGCAACAGCGCGCGTCCCACATCGGCACGCAGGCTTTTCTCTTCCAGGTAGTCCGCGCAGTACGCCTCGACTTCCGCCACGGTGAGGTTGAGGTTGAAGAACCGCATGGGAACCACCTGCCGGAACTTCGGATCAGCCACGCGCACAAAGATACGAATCGATTCTTCGACTCTCGCCAGCTTGGCTTCCTCAAGCGAAACCTGCTGTGCAGTTACCGGAAGCGCCACGTGTTTCACCGGTGTGGCTTCTGGACGCGGTTTTTGGCGGGCCATCTTGGCGGCTGCGGCGGCACCGCCCGTGCGCGCCGACGTCGCGGCGCTGGCGGCGGCCGTACGGCGAATGCGCGGACGCTTGTCGATTTCTTTCTTCAGCTTCGAGACGCGCCGGAACTTGTCGAGGGCCTCGACGTAGTCGATCTTCAGCAGTTCGCCTTCCTGCAGCGCCTGCACGTGTTCGACGGTCACATCGACGCCGTCGATATTGCTGAGAATGCTTCCGCCCAGTTCTTCGACAGCCTTGGCGAAACTCTTGATCTCGCCGATCGCGCAGACGAATAGTTCATCGAATCGATTGCCGAAGGCCACGTTGTAGGGCGCGATCGTTGCAAGCACTCCGGGATGGTGAAAAGAGCGCCCGAACGACTGCTTCAGTTCGCGCACGCGCGGCATAATGCCGGAATCGATGAGCGCGTTGAAGTTCACAAATGCCTGCGTGTGCTCACGGAGCGGCTCGAATTCCCTGAGAAGCTGCACGTGCTCCTCCGGCAACAGCGGCGCGTCCGCGTCCGCCAGAATCTCAATCAGCGCAATCTCAAACGGCGAGAGAGGCAGACTGCCGTCAAGGCCGTAGCCGCGCCGTTCCCACTGTCCGGGAACGCGTGGATGACGGTAGAGAAACGTTGCGACCATATCCGTCTTATCGCGGTCCGATTCGGTAAAGTCGCGCTTGCGCGTGTAGTAGCGCAGCAAAGCTTCGGCGATTTCAGGATCGGTATCGGCGGTCAGCGCCTGACGCACCATCGCGGGCGTGATCGCCATATCGAGCAACTGCAGCCAGCGATGCATCTTGCCCAGGATGTCACGCAAGTTGGTGCTGGCGTTGTGAATGGCTGCGTCTTCCAGGCCAGGATGGACGGGCAAATCGCCTTGCAGATGGTCACGCAGCAGCTTCTGGTAGAAGCCGCTGACGTTGGCAAGGATCGATAGTTCCCACTTCTGGTCCTCGAACAAACCTGCCCCCGCAGAAGGAATTCCGCTCCATGACGACTGGTAACGACAGAGTAATCGAGGTCGGCGAAATCGAAACCTTACTTCCGTGCCATGCACTTCCATGGTGGAACTCTTTGCGGTGCACCGAGATGGAAGCTTACGCCGCCGCGGGAACAGCAGCGCGAGTCCGAAATCGCGGGAAATAGTCTCAGGAAGGCTGCAAACGGAGCGCTCGCATGGAAGGTCGTGCCTTGCAGGGCCGCCAAGACTGCGAAAATTTCAAAAGGGAAAATGTGTTTACTAGAGAGTTATCCTGGATATATCTCTTCCCCGATCTTGTGGAATCAATAATTTACGAGAAAAGAAATTCTGGGATCGGTCGAACCATGCTCTGTCAGTCGAACACGACGGTTTTTCTGTTGCCGTAGAGCAGGACCCGGTCGTCGATATGCCAGCGGACGGCCCGGGAGAGCACGACTTTTTCGAGGTCGCGGCCCCTCTGGATGAGGTCTTCGACGGAGTCGCGGTGTGAGATGCGGACCACGTCCTGCTCGATGATGGGGCCGTCGTCGAGTACTTCGGTAACGTAGTGGCTGGTCGCTCCAATGAGTTTGACGCCGCGCTGGAAGGCCTGGTGATACGGTTTGGCGCCGACAAAGGCCGGCAGAAACGAGTGATGAATGTTGATGATGCCTTGCGGAAACGCGGCGACAAATTGCGGGGAGAGCACCTGCATGTACCGGGCGAGAACGATGAAATCCGCCTTGTTCTGGCGAACCAGGACAATTTGCTTCCGCTCTGCCGCGCTCTTGTCTTCCTTGGATACAGGAACGACGACGAAAGGAATCTGGTAGAAATCGGCGATCGGCTGGTTGTCGGGATGATTCGAGATGATCAGGGGGATCTCGCAGTTGAGCTCGCCGATCTTGTGACGATAGAGCAGATCGACCAGGCAGTGGTCGTACCTGGACACCAGGATGACCATGCGCTTGCGCTCGCCCGGCTGCGCCAAGTGATATTCCATGCCAAGCCGGTCCGCGATGGGATCGAAATGCTGGGCGAACTCGCCGAGTGGGAGATCGAAACCATTCGGATCGAACTCCACGCGCATCAGGAACCAGAAGGACTCGGCGTCGGTATGCTCGTCGGTGTGCAGGATGTTGCCGCCATGGCGAAAGATGAATTCGGAGACAGTGGCGACCAGGCCTTTCTGGTCGGGACAGCTGATGAGCAGAACGGCGCTGGTTCGCATGAGGTGTATTTCCCCCTTACTTGAGCTGTCGATCCCTGAGGAATGCAGTGCAAGGAGAAATATTCTAGCGGCTGAAAGTGCCGGCGCGGGGAAACATTCTTTAATATTGCGCCAGTTGTCGGCTCAGATCCGCACGATTTTAATTTTTGCAACTTGTTGACATCCCGCAGACGAGAGGTCGTGGTTCCCGCCTTTACGATGAAGAGATGGAAATAATAATGACGGGGAAGAGCGCGCCATGGTGACTTGGGCGAGTTCCCCGGCAATCGACAGAGTTGAAGTTACCTTCACGCGGCCGGCGGTCTCGCGCTTAGCCTCGATCGATATCTTGCGTGGCGTGGCTATGGTCTTGATGGCGCTGGATCACACGCGCGATTTCCTGTCGAATGGCCGCTTTGCTCCCGAGGATCTGGCGCACACGAACGGGGCGCTCTTCTTTACGCGATTCGTTACTCACTTCTGCGCGCCGGTGTTCGCGTTCCTGGCCGGGACCGGAGCCTATCTATCGACGCGCCGCGGAAAGACCCTGCCGGAGGTTTCCTGGTTTTTCTTAACTCGCGGACTATGGCTGGTGCTGCTGGAATTCACGGTGGTTGGCTTTGCCTGGGGTTTCGTTCCCTGGGCGCACGGGGGAGTCATCTGGATTCTCGGGTGGAGCATGGTGGCGATGGCAGCCATTGTATGGCTTCCGACAGGCTGGATTGCGGCGTTGGGACTGGGCATGATCGCAACTCACAACCTGCTGGATGGCGTGAATCCGGCGGCGTTCGGAAAGTTCTACTGGGTATGGATTCTGTTGCATTCGCCGGAAACCCTTCCACTCGGTCCTCACTTCTCGTTCTCGGTGAGGTATGTGCTGATTCCGTGGGTGGGGGTCATGGCGGCCGGGTTTTCGTTTGGCAGCTTGCTGCTGCGCCCGGATCGGCGCAAGTGGATTCTGACACTCGGGATCTCCGCTACCGCGCTGTTCTTTGTCATTCGCGGGATCAATCTCTACGGAAACGGAATTGCCGGTTTGCCGTTTGCATTTCAGCGTTCGGCAGGGCCATGGAGCATTGGCCCCACACTTGTGATGACAGTGATTTCGTTCTTCAACACGCTGAAGTACCCGCCATCTCTGGACTATCTGCTGATGACGCTCGGACCCGCGCTGATCCTGCTCGGAGTGCTGGACGGGGCGGAGGCAAGGCAAGGATTGAGTCGGGTTCTGATGACATTCGGAAGGGTGCCGCTGTTTTACTACGTCCTGCACCTCTACCTGATTCACGCTTTGGCGGTTCTGACTTCGCTGGCCTTCCGTCAGCCGGTCTGGTATGGCACCGTCATTGCCGACCACGCGCAGAAACCTCTGGGCTACGGTCACGGTCTGCCTTTTGTGTACGCGATGTGGATGGTGGTTGTGGCAATTCTGTATGTGCCTTGCCGGTGGTTTATGGAGTTCAGAAGCCGGCATCGGGACTGGGCGTGGCTGAGCTATCTGTGACAACGAGCACGCGCGAGTGGCAGGATCGGAGTAACGGAACTCAGACGTTCGGCGTTGGCGATGTTGACATTATTCGCAGGAGGGCGAGGTCCCGAGCCAAGCCGGCGTACTGGACCCCCGCATCGCGGCAGCCGGCGGGACGCCGGCGCTACTTCTTCAGGTCTTTCAGAATCTCTCTTGCGGCGTTGGCTCCCGAGCCTCCGGTCAGGCCTGCGCCGGGATGCGTTCCGCTTCCACAGAGATACAGGTTCGCGATCGGCGTGCGGTAGCGCGCCCAGTCGAGCAAAGGACGCATGGTGAAGAACTGGTCGAGCGCCAGCTCGCCGTGAAAGATGTGGCCTCCGGTGAGTCCATAAGTGTCTTCGAGATCCTTGGGCGTGAGGATCTGGCCTTCGAGCACGAGACCCGGGAGACTGGGCGCATATTCGGCTAGCGTGTTCACGACTGCGTCGCCCAGGGCGCCGCGCTGCGCGTTCCAGTCGCCTTTCAGCTTGTAAGGCGCGTACTGCATGTAGATCGACATGACGTGCTTGCCGGGCGGGGCGAGCGTGGAATCGGTCAGCGAAGGAATGGTGACCTCGAGATACGGCTTTTGGGAGAAGGCCCCATACTTCGATTCATCGAACGCGCGCTCGAGGTAATCGATGCCGTGGCTGATCTGGATACGGCCCGCGAGCGCCGACGAACTGCCGTTGTTGATCGCGGTGAAGTTGGGCAGACCGTCGAGCGCAAGATTGATCTTCGCGACGGTGCCCATCATGCGGTAGTGCTGAAGTTTTTCGGCGAAGCCCGGCGTGAGATGGATCGGGTCGACCAGGTGCAGGAGCGTGCGCTTTGGATCGGCGTTGGAGATGATCGCCCGCGCAGGGATTTCGTCGCCGGACTTGAGCACGACCGAAACTGCGGCGCCGTCTTTCACGCGAATTTCGGCGACTTCGGCGTTGGTGCGGATCTCGGCGCCTGCGGCTTTTGCCGCCGAGGTCATCGCCTGCGTAATGGCGCCCGTGCCTCCGGCGGCGAAATGCGCAGAACCCGCGGGTGTCGCATCCCCAGCGGCGCGAATCAGAAGCACCAGCGCGCTGCCCGCGGACCAGGGGCCGAGGAACGTTCCGAAGATGCCACGCGCAGCGATGGTTCCGCGCACGAGATCGGTCTCGAAGTATTCGGCAACCAGGTCGGCGATGGCCATAGGCCCCCAGCGCAGCAGGCGATAGAGATCCTTCTTGCCCAGCTTGCGCAGCGCGCGTCCGGTCTGCAGCATGCCCCAGAGGTCGGTGCGGCTGGGGCTCTCGATGTCAGGGGGAGTAAGTGTGAGGGCGTCGGCGATGATGCCGCCCATCTTGCGCAGAGATTCCTGTAGCTCGGGATACCGATCCGCGTCCTTCTGCGAGAACGCCGCGATCTCTTTTGCCGACTTGTAGGGATCGTTGTAGAGGGTGAGGGCCCGGCCTTCGGGCGAGAGCGAGATTACGCTGGCTTCCGGCGAAATCAGCTTCAGGCCATGCTGCGCGAGTTGCATTTCGACCACGATGTCGGGGCGGATCGGTCCGGCGGAGTGCGAGAGCGTGGAGCAGCGGAAGCCGGGATGAAATTCTTCGGTGATAGCGGCTCCGCCGGTCTGCGCGCGACGCTCGAGAACGAGAGGCTTGAATCCGGCTTTGGCGAGGTAAAAGGCAGTGACCAGGCCGTTGTGACCGCCACCGATGATGACGACGTCGCGTTGCTCGGCCATTACGCAGCCCCCTTGAAGTCCTTGAGGATCTCGAGCGCGGAGAGGCGGCCGGGCGCGCCCATGATGCCGCCCCCGGGATGCGTGGCCGAGCCGCACATGTAGAGGTTCTTGATTGGCGTGCGGAATTGCGCCCAGCCTGCGACGGGGCGCAGGAAGAAGAGCTGTTCGAGCGACAACTCACCCTGGAAGATGTTGCCTTCGGTGAGGCCGAACTCGCGCTCGAGATCGAGTGGCGTGACGACCTGGCGGTGCAGGATGATGTCGCGAATGTTCGGCGCGTACTCGGCGATAGTGTCGATGACGGTGTCGCCGAATTTTTCTTTTTCCGTGTCCCAGTGCAGTCCGGGAGCGAGCTTGTAGGGGGCGTACTGCACGAAGCACGACATCACGTGCTTGCCCGGAGGCGCGACCGAGGGGTCGGTGAGCGACGGAATGACCATGTCGATGTAGGGGCGGCGCGAGAAGTGTCCGTACTTGGCGTCGTCGTAGGCGCGCTCCATGTATTCGACCGCGGGCGAGATGGACATGGCGCCGCGCAGGTGGGCTCCTTCGCCGGGCATGCACTTAAAGTTCGGCAGGCCGTCGAGCGCGAGGTTCACCTTGCCGGAGGAGCCACGGTACTTGTAGCGGCGGACTTCTTCGAGGAATTCGTTGGCGATGTTGCCGGGCTCGATGAAGTCGATGAAGGTGTGCTTGGGATCGACGCTCGAGGAAACGATGTCGGCTTGGATCTCGTCGCCGTTGGCGAGGACGACGCCGTTGGCGCGGCCTTGCTTGACGAGGATTTTCGCGGTCGGCGCTTGCGTGCGGATTTCGACTCCCGCTTCGCGAGCGGCGTCGGCGATCGCGTTCGAGATCGCGCCGGTGCCGCCGCGCGCGAATCCCCAGGCTCGGAAGGCGCCGTCGATTTCTCCCATGTAGTGGTGGAGCAACACATATGCGGTGCCTGGCGAGCGCACTCCGAGGAACGTTCCGATGATTCCCGAAGCGGACATCGTCGCCTTGAGCACGTCGGTCTCGAACCACTGGTCGAGGAAGTCGACGGCGCTCATGGTCATGAGCTGCACCTGGTTGTACTTGTCGCCACTAGGCAGGTCCTGGAAGCGGCGCCCGATGAAGAGCAGCTTCATCAGTTCTTTCGGGTTCAGCGTGGCGGGATCGGGTGGAACCATGCCGAGGATGGGTTTTACGAAGCGGCACATGGCCTGCATCGCTTTGCCGAATTCGTCGTAGGCCTCGGCGTCGGACTTCGAGTGGCGCGCGATTTCGCGATGGGTGCGACCGTGGTCGTTGACGCGCCAGAGGTAGTCGCCGCTGGGCATGGGCGTGAAGGTACCGTCGAGCGGGAGGATTTCGAGCCCGTGGCGCGGGAGGTCGAGGTCACGAATGATTTCGGGGCGCAGCAGCGAGACCACGTAGGAGCAGACCGAGAACTTGAAGCCAGGGAAGACTTCCTCTGTAACGGCGGCGCCGCCAAGCACGTGGCGGCGCTCGAGCACGAGAACTTTCTTGCCCGCTTTGGCGAGGTAGGCGGCGTTGACGAGGCCGTTGTGGCCTCCGCCGATCACGACGATGTCGTATTTGGTGGACATTAGCTTTTAGCCTTTAGCTGTTAGCCGGTTCGGAGCAGCTGCGAACGCTCGTCGAAGAATGAAAAATTGAGGGCGGAGAAATGCGCAGTGTGCGCGGATCAGAGACCGCTGAGGCGAACCGACCAGGCGATGAGGGTGCGGCAAATGGGAAACAAGGGAGCATTCTAGCTGAGGGTGGGGGATTTGTCGCGGGTGGAATCAGTGGACACTGCCAAGTGAGCCCCAACTTCAATTTATCTTCGGTAACGAGTAGATCCTGAGTTCTCCTGCCTCAAAGCTGGCGTAGTGTAACCCGTCCGGGGACAGCGCTGCACGTCCATTTTTGGGGAAACGTTGATTCACAAGCGAGGTCGGTGACCTTCGATCAAAGATTATCAACCGACCGCTGTCGCTGCGGTCGTCGCACGTTGCGAACGCCGCATAGCGCGACATGTCTGGGGTGGCGCTTTGAACTGATCCGCACGCTTCTGGCGGAATCCATGGCAAAGGGTCAATTGACCTGTCCTTCTTCCAGATGACCAGCTGGCCCGCGTTGTTTCCTTTCTCGTTTCCACTAATCTGGGCGGCAACACTGCCATCTGCCAACAGACCGACTATGACCGCTGTCTCACCGTCTTTGAGAGAAATCTCCCAATTACTTCGGTCCTCACCTTCTGTTCGCATTTTGCAGCGCTGTTTCGCGCCCGCGTAGACCACGCCCGTCGAGACATACTCGTTCGGTCGTAGTTCTTGTTGGCAAACCATGTAGGCCAGCCCATGGTCCCCGAATTTTCGGTCTCTCGCATCTATGGGCCAGTCCTGTTGCCAGCGATGTACTCGCACCGGGGGAGAACCATCCAAAACGTCATAGGTACGTGATTGACCTAATGTAAAGCCCTCTTGGAACACAAGAGCGTGATCCACAAACGTGATTTGCTCGAGAAAACGGTCAATATGTGCAACGTCTTTTAAGTTCGCATCGAGTTGTAGGACTGACGATTTCGACTCGTGCCTGCCTTCCTTCTCAAGATTTACCGACTGTATTCTGAAAAGAAGCGTGCCTCGTGGACCTGCCGCCGCCTCGCCCTCCGCCACAATTTCACCATATCCATCGGCCAGATAGGCGATATCGCGCTTAGCCTCCAACTTACCGTCCATATTGAAGACCAGAAGTCGAGCAGAACCATCGACCTTGCGGTCAGGCACCACCCTGGAATTAGGGCTTGTGTTAAACCCGACCACCATCTCATCGTTGTTCAGCCAGACCACAAAACGATATCCGATGATTGTTGTCGGCTCGTCATCTCTCGTCGAAAAGAAGTTCCTCGGCAGACCCTGAGGCGAAAGGTCGATTCTTAGGTCGGGAACTGGTTCTGACTCCTTCTTTGTTTGCGCTCTCGAACGGCCGAAGAGCAGGCACGCAATCGCAACCATGCCCGCTGTCACGGTCACTTTTCGACACGATCCGGCAATTAGGCGCTTCCAATCCACACTTACCTGCCTGAGGGATTGTACCTGCACATTGGGATACTTTATTTGCGCTGCTATAATCCGCCTTCGACATTTCACCACGAGGGACTGCTTTGCCCATCGGAACTGCTTTTCACGAGCGTACCTTTCCTCTTTGTCACAGCCTGAATTACCGGGAGTGGTCGGGGTATTACACGGTCAGTGTGTACGAGGTGCATCACGAGCACGAGTACAACGCCATCCGCAATGCGTGCGCGATGATCGACATCACGCCGCTCTACAAGTACCTGGTCACCGGGAAAGACGCGACCAAGCTGGTGAATCGCGTGATCACCCGCGACATCAACAAGGTCAAAGTCGGGCAGGTGATTTACTGCTGCTGGTGCGATGAAGACGGCAAGGTGATCGACGATGGCACGATTTCGCGGCTCGCCGAGAACGTGTATCGCTGGACGGCGGCCGATCCGAGCCTGCGCTGGTTCAAGCAGAACGGCTTGAACATGGACGTGCAGATCGAAGACATCTCGGAGAAAACGGCGGCGCTGGCGCTGCAGGGGCCGACTTCGGGGCAACTGCTGAAAGTCGCGGCCGAGGCGGACATCGCGAACCTGAAATATTTCCGCGTGACGCGAGGGAAGATTAACGGCATTCCGGTGGACATTTCGCGCACCGGCTACACGGGCGATCTCGGATACGAGATCTGGGTGCCGTGGCAGGACGCCGTGAAGGTCTGGGATGCGCTCATGACGAAGGGCAAGCAGTTCGACATTCATGCGGCCGGGATGCTGGCGCTGGATGTGGCGCGCGTCGAGGCGGGACTGTTGCTGATCGAAGTGGACTACACCAGTTCGAAGAAGGCGCTGATTCCATCACAGAAGTATTCGCCGTATGAGCTGGGGTTTGGGAAGATGGTACATCTCGATAAGGAGAATTTTGTCGGGAAGACGGCGCTGCAGCGCGATGAGAAGAACGGCGTGCCGCGACAGTTGGTTGGGCTGGAAGTGGATTGGGTGGAGGTCGAGGAGCAGCACGACAAGTTTGGATTGACTCCCGCGGCTCCTGCGCAGGCATCGCGCGTGGCCGTGCCGGTGTATCAGGGCTCGCGGCAGGTGGGGAAGGCTACGACGACTACGTTCTCTCCGCTGCTGAAGAAGCTGATTGCTTTGGCTAGCGTGGAGACGGGCTCGTCGAAGCCGGGGACGAAGCTTCAGATGGAGTTGACCATCGAAGCGCGGCGGCTGAAGACAACGGCCACCGTCGTGAAGCTACCGTTTTTTAATCCTGCAAGGAAGACGGCGGTACCGGTGTAAGAGCAGTCGTCGGTCGTTGGTCGTCGGCCAAGCCAAGCGCATCAAGGGCACACCTTGCGGTGTGCCCCGTTTGCTGGCGCTGGTTTGCGCGCCGGTGAAACTCGTTCAGCGACTGGAGGCGACTATGGGTACGTCCTCCGAGCGCTGACGGGCGGTGGCCACTTCCTTCTCCAGAGAACTCTTGCGGAGTTCCTGTCCGGCGCGTTCGCCTCCTACCCAAAGCTGGTAGAGGAAGCAGTGATCGCGGCCCGAATAGCAGTGGAACACGAGCTTGGTGCGATCGGCGGCCTTCAGCGACTCTACGCGATGCGGAGTGACGAACTTTACCGCCGCGCTGTTCCCGCCGCGAATCACGAGAATGTTGTTCGGGCTTTCTGTTCTCGAAATCGTGTACAGCCCCGCCGGCATCGTCGTATCGTTGATTGTGAAGCTGAAAGGCACGTCCGCGCGCATTGCGCCGGTTTGTGCCAATGCCGAGCCCGCCGCCAGCAGCAGGCTCATCACGCCAACCCATCCTAGAGCTTGCTTTTTCATAACTCCTCCTTTGTGAGGACGGCGGAAGCCAAGCAGTATCGACCCGCGTCAACCACGATCAGCATTTCCGTGTTGCCGTCTCCACACCCCATTTCGGTGTTGATCACCGAGTTACATATCTTGAGAGCAAGCTGCATGCCAAGCGGGAACCGCGGTGCGGGGTTTTGGGCTGAAAGCTTGCAAGTTGGTCATCAACAAGAGAATCAGGACTTGCGAGTTCCTCCCCGGGGGAAGCCTGTAACGTTTGCAGGTCGAAATTCACTAACCAAACAGTTAATGCAGACACGCCGTTTGGATAGAGGAGGGCGGCGCCGGGGAGGCTTGGGTGCAGACGTGGATGGGACAGCACACACATCAGGATCAGAGACATGAATCTTCGCGATGGAATGTGCCGGAGGATGGAGACATGCATCTTCAGCACAGTATGGTGGGGTCAAGCTGCAAGATTCGCGAAGTGCTAGCGCTGGTGGGGCGAGTGGCGCCGACTGCTTCGACCGTGCTGATCCAGGGAGAAACCGGCACGGGAAAAGAACTGGTGGCGCGGGCCATTCACGAGAACAGTCCGCGTGCGACGCGACCGTTCGTCGCGATCAATTGCGCGGCACTCACCGAGTCCCTGCTGGAAAGCGAGATGTTCGGGCATGAGAAAGGCGCGTTCACGGGAGCCATCGCGCAGAAAAAAGGAAAAATCGAGATTGCCGCGGAGGGCACGCTGTTTCTGGATGAAATCAGCGAGCTGTCGGCAGGGATGCAGGCGAAATTGCTGCGCGTATTGCAAGAGCGCGAGATTGAACCTGTGGGCAGCACGCGGTCGATCAAAGTCGATGTGCGCATCATTGCGGCGACCAACTGTAATCTGCAGGACGCCATGCAAGCGGGACGTTTTCGCGAGGACCTGTTCTTCCGGCTGAACGTGGTGACGATTCGAACCCCGCCTTTGCGTCAGCGGAGCGAAGACGTGCCCGCACTGGCCACGAGCTTTGTTGCGAAGATCAGCGCAAAGTACAGAGTTCCACAGAAAACTCTATCTGCAGAAGCACTGTCGTTGCTTATGGCCTACGAATGGCCGGGCAATGTTCGCGAACTGGAGAACGCCATGGAGCACGCCGTTGTGCTAGCCGCGGGCGCGGAGATCATGCCTGAAGATCTGCCGAGGTCCCTGCTGGAGACGTCGAAGCCTGCGGCTCACTGCGAAACAAACTATGCTGGAGCGGTGAAGGAAAACAAGAAGCAACTGGTGGTGCGTGCACTGGAGCAGGCGAAAGGGCGCTACGTCGAGGCGGCCCAAATTCTCGGGCTGCATCCCAACTCGTTGTTGCGGTTGATCCGCAAATTGGGATTGAAGTCATCGTCTCCCGGCGAATTGCCAGCAGTCTGACCGTCAAGGGCTAAGAAAGAAGAGCCGCAGGGCACAGAGAAGCTTTAACCGCCCTTCGACTTTGCACAGGGCAGGCTAAGAGCGCGAAGGAAGCGCGAAGGTCGCAAACGAAGACTCGGGCAACGCGCGGGCGTTCGCTTACGCCGTGCTTTTGAGTCGCGCGAAGAAGCTTTTGATCCGCAAGCGATAGAAGACCGCAACTCCCATCAGCACGAGAATTCCCGACAATCCCACGATTTTCAAGACGGCCAGCGGCTTGTTGGGCTCGTCGGGCGGAGGCATTACGGAGAGCGCGATGGTGAAGACGGTCGTCAGGAAGCCAACGATGGCAACGAGCCGAGCGATGGGGCGTCCGCCGGGAACACGGATGACCTCGGGGCCGGCTGGCGTGGCCTGCAGCTTGAACATCGAGGCAAACAGATACAGGTAAGGGATGAAGTAGGTGATCACGCCCATGGCGACCAGCACGTCGTAGGCGCCTTTGACGCTGGTGCCGGCCTGGCCAAGGAAGGCGAAGATCGCGCCGAAAATGAATTGGGTGAGCAAGCCGACCCAGGGAGTTTTCCAGCGCGGGTGAAGATCGCCGAACACCGGTGGCAGGAACCGGTCGATGCCCGCGACATAGGGCAGGCGTGCTACGGCAGCGAGATAGGCTCCGGCAGCACCGACGTTACTGATCATGATCAGAAAGGCGGCGATCGGGATGACGGCCTCCCAATGAACTTTGTACGCAGTGGCGGAGATGGCCTGCATGAGCCCTTGCAGATTTCCGACTTCCGAGGAAGGCAAGGCGAGCAGCACGGCAACCGTCCCGATGATGTAGCAGATGGCGACGGTGACGCCCGCGGTGAACAGGGCCCAGGGAATGGCGCGGCGCGAAGCCTTGATTTCGTCGCCCATGAACGAAGCGGTTTCGGATCCGGCGACGGCGTAGATGAGGACAGACCAGAAGATCATGTCTCGGATGTGCGTGCTGGGGAGCATGGTGTGCACGGTGAACGAAGTCGCCGAGCCGAAGCGGTGAAAGGCGATCGCGCCCATGGCGATGACGATTGCGGCGGGAATCCACATGGCGAGCGCGCCGAGATTGTGCAACCAGGTGCCGACGTCAAGCCCGATGAAGTTCAGCCAAGTGGCGGCCGCGAGCGCGACGACAGCAAACACGATGAAGTAGGTAGGATTGTGTTCGAGATGAATCCACGCGTCGTGGCGAATGTAAAGGGCGTTGCTGGCGGCGAAGTACAGGACGGCAGGGAAGTAGGGCAGGTTGCATGCCCAGTAGCACCAGGCGGTGAGGAATCCACCGAAATCGCCGAAGGCGTGCTTGCTCCAGAGATACATGCCGCCTTCGCCGGGGTAACGCGAGGAGAGCTCAACGACCGAGAGGGCAAGCGGTGTGTAGAAGCAGAGCCAGGCTCCGACCCAGATCACGATCGAGGATGGGCCGGCGGCAGCGGCGGTGGCGATCCAGCGCAGGCTGATGCCGGTGACTACGTAGAAAAGCAGGAGGTCGCGGAAGCCGAGGGCTTTTCTAGGTCGGTTCGGGTCTTCGGCTTCGGCGATGGAGACGCCGGGACTCAGCAGGGGCGCGCTTTTCGATGGGTCCGGTATGACAGGGTCAGGCAAGCATGTGTCCGGGGATCACGTTGATGGCTCGGGGTGGAGAAGAAATACCATCGCGGCGCGGAGTTGGGCAAGGCAAAAGCGAGGGCTGTGGCCTCCCGCGATTATGTTTTTCACAACTAAGGAAACGAACGGCACAAAGAAAACGCCACGGAAAAACGAAACTAGTCGGAATCGAGCGTGGGGATGGAGGCGAGTTCGTCGGCCTTCGCGGCGGCTTCCTGGATATCGCGCATTCTGCGCACCAGGGCTTCGGTCGAGAAGGGTTTGTTGAGGAGGATGGAATCCTTGCCGATGTTGGCGTTTTCGAGCACCGCGGCTTCCGTGTATCCGGACATGAAGATTACAGAGAAGCCGGAGCGTTTGCGGCGAAGTTTCTCGACCAGTTCCGGTCCGCCCATGCGCGGCATGACGATATCGGTGACGACGACATTGATTTGCCCAGGGTGCTCGTCGACGGCCACCAGGGCTTCGAGTCCGTTGCCGGCCTGCACGACCTGGTAGCCGAGACGCTTGAGGGCTTGGGCCGCGAGGTTGCGCACTGGGATTTCGTCTTCGACCAGCAGCACCGTGCCACGGCCCGTGGGTAGCGCGTCCTCGGGCTGGGGTTGCGGGGCGACCACGGCCTTGTCGACCGAAGGCAGGTAGATTTTGAACGTCGTCCCTACTTCGAGCTCGCTGTAAACGGTGATATGACCGCGGCTCTGTTTCACGATGCCATACACGGTCGCGAGGCCGAGGCCTGTGCCCTTGCCGGGCTCCTTGGTGGTGAAGAACGGTTCGAAGATGTGAGCCAGGGTTTCGCTGTTCATCCCACAGCCCGTGTCGGTGACGGCCAGCAGAACGTAGCGGCCGGGAGCCACTTCGTTGTGGGTGGCGGCGTAGCTTTCGTCGAGGTCGCAGGATTGCGTTTCGATGATGACTTTGCCGCGGCCCGTCACCGCGTCGCGCGCGTTGACGGCGAGGTTCATGATGACCTGCTCGAGCTGACCGGGATCAGCTTTGACGCGTCCGATATGTTCAGAGAGGCTGGTAACAAGTTCGATATCTTCTCCGAGCAGCAGGCGAAGCATCTTGAGCATGCCGCGAACCGTGTGGTTCAGGTCGAGCACCTGGGGCTCGAGAACCTGCTTGCGGCTGAAGGCCAACAATTGCCGGGTGAGGCCGCTGGCACGGTCGCCGGCGTGCTGGATTTCCTCGATGTGAGGACGGGTCTCGGGCGTGGCGGACTCGAGCAACAGCTCGCTGTAGCCCTTGATGATCATGACCAGGTTGTTGAAGTCGTGAGCCACGCCACCGGCGAGACGGCCTACGGCCTCGAGCCGTGCGGAACGGAGCATCGCCTCGTGCGAGAGGCGTAGCGTTTTCCGCATCTGTTGGAAGGCGCGGGTGAGCTCCGCCACTTCGTCGCGGCCCTGCGCATGAATGGGAAATTCAAAATCACCTTTTTCCATCTGGCGGCTGGCCTGCACCAGATCTTCCAGGGGCCGCGTGATCTGGCGCGACAGGATAAACCCGACCAGCGCGCCGGTCAGCACGGCGATGGCTCCCAACATCAGAAGCAGACGATTCAGTTGTCCCACGAAGCTTGTGGCCTGATCATAAGACTTCAGACAATACAGTCGAACTGGATGGTCGCCCGACAGTTCGAGTGAAGTTCCCAGGTAACGTTCGCCTCCCAGATCGATTTCTTTGATCGTCTGGCCATGGTGCGGTGCTCCCGCCAGCCAGGTCTGGAAATCGCCCCAAATCTCGGGATCGAGCGAACTCAGCAGCACACGGCCATCGCGCTCAAAGACGATGGGGCTCTCCGACAGTGCATTCGTCCCGGCAACGGATTGCGGCGTCACCTCGCGGCCGAGCGCGACGGCGCCAAGCACGTGAAGGTCAGTGTCGGCTCCCGCCGTGACCGGGGCGAAGCTCAAGTCGTAGAGATGGCCACTCACGAACCACCAATCGTGCCTTCCCGTGGAATGGAAGGCGAGCATGCGCTCGCTGGAAGCGGCGACTTTGGCGGACCTCGAATGCAGGGCCAGCACCGTGCCGGCCGGATCCTGCAGAATCAGCACGTCGGCGCCGCTGGCGCGCAAGATGGATTCGGTCCCGTCCTGAATGGTCAGACGGTCGTGCGTGGACATCATCGCTTTGAGACTGGGCAGATTTGCGATGAGGGTGGCGCTTTGTTCCGCTTGCTGGCGGCGGGCTTCCTCGACCTTACTGTAGACGTCGGATTCGGTGTGGAGCGCGGAAACCAGATCACTCGAAACGTGGGCCCGCATGCGCACCTGGACGAGCGCCAGCACCGCGGCGGTTAACAGGAACACCACCGCCAGCAGCGAAACGAGCAGCTTCGTCCGCAGATGTTCGAAAGGCCGAGACAACATACGCAGCAAGAAGCTTAATGGTCTTCTTTCATGCCAGGCTAAACACTTTGGTAACTCACCCAAACACGAGTAATGTTGCTTTGGGTACTTCGAGTGCCCAGAATCGAACTACCCATGACCCGGAACCCATCTTTGCGGGCGGAGCCCTGCCCGCGGCAATCCATCTCCGCGGTACGGTGGAGATCAGTCCTTTGTGGGACTTGGCTGCTGATCGGTCTGCTGGTGGGTGGCTTGTGGGCACAGGATGCTACCGTACGCGGCGTTGTCCAGATCCTCCACCAGTCGGAAAGCGAGATGGGGAGCGGTGATGTGGTGGTCTGGCTCACACCCATCTCCGGCGGAGCCGCCGGGCCGGGACCCACCGCACATCTTTTACAGAAGAACAAAAAGTTTATTCCCCACGTGCTTGCTGTCACCCAGGGAACCGAGATTGAATTTCCCAACCAGGATCTGTTCTTCCACAACGTGTTTTCGATTCACCAGGGCAAGACAATCGATCTGGGGCTGTACGAGAGTGGCGCGGCCCGAAAAATCCGATTCAGCCAGCCGGGAGTTTCCTACATTTTTTGCAACATCCATCCCCAGATGAGCGCGGTGGTGCTGGTCCTGCGCACGCGTCTGTTCACCGTAACGGACACGGACGGAAGCTTTCAGATCAATCGCGTCCCACCTGGCCGCTATAAATTGTCGGTGTGGTATGAACTGACACCGCAGTCGGAGTCGGCGGGACTCGACCAGGAAGTCGAAGTCAGCGCGGGTACGGTCGAGGTTCCAAAGATCACGCTGCACTCTTCAGACACGCGGCCGGAACATCTCAACAAAGACGGGCAGCCTTACTACTGAACGTTTGCGCCCACACGGGGTTTCCCCGACCTGGGATTTGCGGAATCGTGGTGCGTTCCGGGCCGCGGCAATGTTTCAGGAAAAGAGCGTCAGTATTGGAGAGATGCCTGGGGGCCGACGGCGATCTTTTGCGCGATGCGGCCCCGGCTTGATACGGGTATCAAAAAGCCAACGCCCGAACCTAGAACAGTTCGGGGCTCCAGACCATGGACTCGCGGGCGAGATCGTAGTCCCAGCGCTGTTTCCCGTTGGTAAATACGACTGAACCGAAGCCCATCTGGCGGGCGTGTTGTGCGCGCGCGGACATCACAAACGAGCGAACGTCGCTCCGATGGATGGACGGCCATTCGATGCGCAGGACATCGCGGCTGTCGCCATCGAGCTGAACGCGGGCGTCGACGCCGCCTGAACGTAACTGGCTCTCAAGCGAGGTGGCATAGTCGGAACGGGTTTCCATGGAAACCGCAACGACTCTGGGTTGGGTTGAGGTTGTGGCGGTATTTCGCGACTGCGCAGCTGACCCCAGGGTTACGAGCGCCAGCATCGCACCGCTGCCGAGCAAAGTTGCGAACTTGAACTTGTAGGTTGTCATAGGGGTGACCGACGCCAAAGGTACCTCGCACGCTGACAGACACCTAGATCACGGTGGTAACGACCATCACCTTTTTACAAATGGAAGCGGCGCCTCGTTGCCGGCTGGAAAGGCAACGACGGCCAAACGCTACTGCAAGAATTTGCGCATGTCAATGCCGTTGCGAGTTCATGCAGAGAGATTGCTCAGGCGGTTCTCGACAACATGCAAGGAACTCGCACGCACCCGCTGGTTCCAAGTCAATACCCGTTTACGTGTTCATTTATGAGGGTGTCCGTTCCGGCAAGCTGTGGAGCTAGTGTGGTGCGTCAAACAGATCGACATTTATGAGTCGCAGGTTTCCTTCGTGATCCTCTGTGCCCTCTGTGGTTTAAGCCTTTGAACTCCTCGCCCAGCGCCACAGATCACGCGGATCGAGGCACAATATTTAACGCTCACTATTTCCGACGCACTAGACTAGGCGCGCTATGGTTTCCGACAGAGAACGGAGAGGTGCAGTCACGTGTTATTTCGCGGAAGCGGCGCGAACAGACGGGGCCCCGGAGGCGGGGGATGAGTCGGCGGGGTTCGCATTGATAGGTTCGAGTACGCCCGCTTCCGCCGGTGTCGATTTCAGGCCCGGACGGAAGAAATCAACGATCGTCTGGCCGAAGTACGTAAGTGCCGGGAGGGGATCGTTCCAATGGAACGGCGTGCTGAACGATGTTGACCAGGCTCGGAACAGGGAGAAAAGGCCGGTTTTGCGATGAACGTTGTTTTGTTTCCAGCCACGCAGGTCGTTGAGCGCGAAAAAGCAGCGCCGTCCGATCTCGTACCCGCGTACTTCGTCGACCGGAAGGCCCAAAGCATCCTGGTAGGCCATAGAGCAGACATCGACCCCGCAGTGAGCCGCAAATTCCACATACCACCACGGCCGCGCGTTGATTTCGATCAGCTTGAACGTCCGGTCCCGGAGATCGTATTTGAACTCGGCGCTGAAGATGCCACGGTAGGACATCTGGTCGAGCAAGTATTCCAGAGGAAAGGCGGCGCCGTGGAGATTACGCAGCGGCACGCTCTCGATGAAGGTACTGTTGCCGAGCTTGCCCGGATGCATACGCAGGCGACGGCGAGCGAACATCGCGGTAATGCGCCCCGAGCGATCGCGGAAGCCGTCGAGGAAGTACCCGGCGTTTGGAGGGCCGGGAACAAATTCCTGCAGCATGATAGGCAGTTCGAGCTGCCCGATGACCTGGCTCGCCTGCTGAAGGCTGTTCACCATATAGCCCTTCACCCCATGCTTCGAGGCGAAGTCGACAGATGACAAAGGCTTGAGAAGTGCTCCCTCGAAAACACTCTCGGGCAGGGCGTCGAACTGGCGGCGCGATGTGATCAAACAAGTTTCGGGACGAGGAACGTCATGTTTCTCGAGCAACTGGGCGAAGAGCCATTTGTCGGTCAGCACACCGACCGAAGGCGAGACGCATGACGGAAAGCGCTGCGCCAGGTGCGCGGGCAAGGCCGCCACCGCGCGAAGCCAGTCGTCGGAGCAGGGCAGCAGGACAGCGGATTCGACGTCGAGGCTCTCGAGCAACGCCTCAAGATCTGCCGGCGCCGGATTCGGCAGAGCCGTGGGCAACGGGCGATACCAGCGCGAGCGGCGCACGAAATCTGTCTCGGGACAAAGGGCGTAGCACGGGATGTCGGTCTGCCGCAGAATGTTCAGGACCGCGGCCAGAGTGACACCGCCGCCAAGGGCGAACACAGGCGGTTGGTGCGTAAAACGGGCGGACGACGGCTGCTCAATATGAAAGTTAGTGGTCACGATGGTAGCGCGGCGGAACGCTGGAGGAGAGGAACGTCGGCCTAGTTGGCAGTGTAAGCACACTTCGGTTCGGTGTCAGTGCTGTGCGCCTATCGAAGGTCATCGGAGCGCCTCTCGTTGGTAACTCAAAATGGCCTGGAGGTAACCTCTATGGCTGAGGTGGATGCTGGGGCTGGGGACAAAATTGGCTTCCGAAGCCGCTGCTTACCCGATGTCTCCGTTATACTTAGCGATTGTTCCCCGGAAGCTGACGCCGCTCGCTGTAGTCGGGGCTTCGGCTGTCTTAAAAGAGGGTCGGTCCGGCTTCCAGCGCGAATGGGTCGAACGAAAACGAATGTTGGGTGAGGCGTAGGGGATGAATTGGTCGGAGCAGGTGGTCCTGGTTACTGGTGGGACGGGTTCTTTCGGCAAGAAGTTTGTGGAGATCATGCTGCGGGACTATCGTCCGAAAAAGCTGGTGATCTTCAGCCGGGACGAACTCAAACAGCACGACATGCGTGCGGCGGGGTTCGACCATCCCAGCCTGCGCTACTTCATCGGAGACGTACGTGATCCAGCGCGGTTGGAACGGGCCTTGGCCGGAGTGAGTGTGGTGGTCCATGCCGCCGCCCTGAAACAGGTGCCCGCGTGCGAATACAACCCGTTTGAAGCGATCCAGACCAACATCATGGGCGGCCGGAATGTCATCGACGCGGCTATCAATCAAGGGGCCCGCCGCGTTCTCTTGTTAAGCACTGACAAGGCCGTCAATCCCATCAACGTCTACGGCGCCACGAAACTCTGCGCCGAGAAGATGTTCGTGCAGGCCAACGCCTACGCACGTACCAATGATTCGCGCCTTGCCTGCGCCCGTTATGGCAATGTCGTGGGCAGTCGGGGCGGAGTGGTGCCGGTATTTCTTGAACAGCGAAAACGGGGCAAGATCACGATTACGGACTCCCGTATGACCCGTTTCTGGATCACGCTCGAGAAGAGCGTAAGGTTTGTCATCCACTGCTTAGAGGAGATGGAAGGTGGGGAGATCTTCGTGCCCAAGATTCCTAGCATGAGAATGATGGACCTGGCCGAATCGCTTGCTCCGGGCTGCGAGATTGAGACCGTTGGCATCCGGTTGGGTGAGAAGCTTCACGAGGTGCTGGTGTCCGAGGACGAGGCCCGCAACACCCTGGAGGTCGGGGATATGTATGTGATTCAACCTGCACACCCTTGGTGGCGGACTGACAGCTGGGGAAAGGGAACTCCGTTACCCGATGGTTTCCGCTATGCGAGCGATACCAATCCGGTTTGGCTTACGACTGAACAACTTCAGGAGTGGATCGCTTCCAGCGAGCCCGACATATCGCCAGTTCCAGTCTGACGCACGAAGGACATGTGCCCAATCCATGCAAGTCCGGAAGTGCTCGCCATCGATGGGGGATGTCCCGTCCGCAAGACATTGCTCCCCTACGCTCGCCAGTCCATCGACGAAGACGACATTGAGGCCGTGGTTGCTGTCCTGCGGTCTGATTGGCTCACCACCGGCCCGAAGGTCGATGAATTCGAGCACGCCTTTGCCGCTCGGGTGGGCGCAAAGTACGCGGTTACCTTCAGTTCAGGAACGGCGGCCTTGCACGGAGCGATGTTTGCCGCTGGCCTCAGTCCGGGTGAGGAAGCCATCACTTCGCCTCTATCTTTCGCGGCGACCGGAAACTGCATTGTTTACCAGGGCGCGCGCCCGGTCTTTGCAGATGTCACCTCCGATACGCTTAACCTCGATCCGGAGCGCGTAGCAGAGCACATCACGGCAAAGACGCGCGTCATTTTGCCAGTAGCTTATGCGGGGCACCCGGCAGATCTGGACCCCATCCTTGGGTTGGCAGAGAAGCATGAGCTCACGGTCGTCGAGGATGCCTGTCACGCTCTCGGCGCCGAGTACCGCGGGCGCCGCACCGGCAGCATCGCGCACATGTCGGTTTTCAGTTTTCATCCGGTGAAACACCTGACAACTGGCGAAGGCGGTATGGTCACGACCGATCGCGCGGACTTCGCCGAATCCCTGCGCCGGTTCCGGAACCACGGCATCTCGACAGACGCACGCCAGCGGCATTCCTCGGGGAGTTGGCGCTATGAGATGGTTTCTTTGGGATTCAACTACCGTCTGACTGACATGGCTTGCGCGCTCGGACTTTCGCAGTTAAGGAAGCTGGAGGCCAATCTCGTTCGCCGAAAAGAGATTGCCGCGACATACCATTCCGCCTTCAAGGACATTCCGGGCGTCATTGCTCCAAGAGTCCGAGAGGATGTGAAGCCTGCCTGGCATTTGTATCCGATCCGCATAAACGCAGCCGCGCTGAACGCGGATCGCGATCGGTTGTTGCGCGCGCTGCGATCCGAGAACATCGGTGCAAACGTACATTACATCCCGCTGCATCTGCATCCCTATTACCGCAACCATTTCGGATACAAGCGCGGGGAATGCCCGGTGGCGGAACAGGCGTACGAACAGTTGATCAGCTTGCCGATGTTTCACGGAATGAGCGAAGAAGATGTGGAGGACGTGATCTCCGCGGTAAGGAAAGTGATGAATTACTATTCGCACCAGTTGCACCAAGGTTAGAAAGGCTCTGGCTCTGGGACCCAAGGCAATTGCGATGGACCTGTGCGTCACTCCCAAGGTGGATCGCTAAGCATGACTGCAGCGAGACCCCTCTTGATTCGTTGCGATGCTAGTGTCGCCATGGGAACGGGACACGCTATGCGGTGCCTCGCACTGGCGCAGGCCTGGCAGGACGCGGGCGGGAACGTTGTATGCGCGATGGCCGAAGCAACTTCCGCGATTGAAGCACGGCTCCTGATTGAAGGTGTCAAAGTGGTGCATTTGCCCGGACCACCCGGGAGTGACGAGGATTCATCCCAAACGTCTGACGTGGCTCGCCAGGAGGGAGCCGAGTGGGTTGTGGTCGACGGATACCGGTTTGGTTCGCCCTATCAGCTGGCATTACGAGCGGCGGGGCTCAAGGTGTTGTTGGTTGACGATGACGGCAATGCGGCTCCCTACTCCGCAGATCTTGTTCTGAATCAAAATGTGCACGCCAGTGAGAGCCTCTACCGCGACCGCGCGGAGCACACGCGACTCCTCTTAGGCCCTCGATACATCCTGCTGCGGCGCGAGTTTGCATTTTGGCGGAAGCGACCGTTCGAGATTGCGCCGCGTGCACGCCGGATTCTGCTGACCATGGGCGGCAGCGATCCGGACAATGTTACCGAGCAGATTCTGAGAGTTCTTCTCGACGAGCCGAACCTGGAGCTAACGGTGGTCGTCGGCGGCAGCAATCCTCATCTTGCAAATGTTGAGTCATTGGTGGAGAAGGCGAATGGTTCGATTCGATTGTTGAAAGATGTCTCCGATATGGCAGCGTTGATGGTATGGGCGGACTTGGCCGTCGCGGGTGCAGGGACCACGAGTTGGGAGATGTGCATGCTGGGATTGCCAGCCGCTCTGTGTGTGCTGGCTCCTAACCAGGAAAGGATTGCCGGCGAACTGGCTCGGTTGGGAGCGACCACCAACCTTGGCTACGCTGGACAGGCACACGCCAACGAAAGGGGAAAAGTGCTGCGCGAACTCCTTCGGTCTCAGGCGAAACGATCGGAGATGTCATCACACGGACGACAGATTGTGGACGGACTCGGAACAGAACGCGTGTTGGCATTCCTATGGGGAGACCCCGTGCTGCGTCGAGCCATTGACTCGGACTGCAGGAACTTCTGGGAATGGACGAATGACGCCGTGGCCGACTCCGCGTCGTTGGCCAGAGAATCCATTTCCTGGGAGCGGCACATGCAGTGGTTTCGTGCACGACTCGCAGACCCGCAGTCCATCCTCTACACTGCAGTAAATCGTCAAGGGCATTCGATGGGCATGGTGCGCTACCAGGTGGATGGGATGCATGCAGTGCTGTCGATCGTTCTGGGGGCTACCTTTCGTGGGAAAGGCAACGGGCGCAAGATGCTGTTTCTGGCCGCCGAGGAACTCTTTCGAAACTCCAGTGTCGCGGCGATCCATGCCTTTGTGAAGCTTTCCAACCAGCCTTCAGTACGTCTCTTTGAGAGCGCCGGCTTCCGAAAGGCAGGCATCGAAACTATGCACGGCGAACAGGCAATTCGGTACGTGCTCGACAAGAGTGTTTGTCATTAGCGCCACTTTAGAGAGATGGATTTGCTTCTCGGACGCGACCAACGCAACAGCCGAGTCCACCGGGGCAGGACTGAGAAGCTTTCTCATAAATCCGTTTTGAAAGGGCGTGGCTTCAGCCGCGCCGTCCAGAGCCGTATAAAAGTTGGGGCTTTAGCCCCTGAGGAGATCGAAGCTTATACGTTTGGTCCATTATGAGATAGCTTCTGAGGGCAAGATTAGACTCGCACAGGTTCACTCCGAGTAACCGTCGGCGTTGTCATCATCGTCGTCCTCTTTGACCTCGCCGTCGTCCTCCTCTTCATCTTCTTCCTGTTCTTCGTCAGATTCTTGTCGCAACAGGACAACGAGAGCTACCGAATGACGAGAACCGTCTACGCCGAAGCTTGGTGGATATATTTTGGTCATCTTCCAATGGTACTCTCACGTTGGACAGTAGGCTCTCACAAACACTTGGAAAGCCGGGTCACTGGTGGGCTCGATTCGCCTATAATTCGATACCCGAAAGGAATCAATACAGATGGCTCACTTGGCACAGGTTGTCCGCAGTCTCGTAGCTCAACGCAAGCAAATAGAGGCGGAATTGAAACGGGTCACAAACGCGCTGTCAGCCTTAAACGGACTCGGTGTCAAGGCCTCCACATTTCGCACCCGACCGACGATCTCAGCGGCAGCCAGGGCGCGAATTGCGGCCGCCCAAAGGGCACGCTGGGCGAAGTGGCGGAAAGCGAATAAGAAATCAAGATAGCAACCGCAAGGTGGATCCTATTCGCCTAATTTCCCGCAGGGCGACTCAAGGCCGCGCGGGGCGAGAAAAACCGAGTGGAACTCAAGCCAGCATCAATGTGCGCACCAAGCGCTCACGCGAATGTCTGGTGCAGAACTACTCCGGGTGCGGAAGCCCAATCCGGCGCAACAAGTCGGCGTAGCGGGGATCGGAACGCATCCCGTCCCAGAACGGGTCTATTGCGAGATAGAGCATGCCCGCTGAACGTTCCTCGTAACCTTTTTCCAGCATTCGGAAAGCTTCGTCTTTCTCGCCGAGGCCCGCATAGATCGTTGCCAGTTGATAGAAATCGACATAAGTGTGCGAAGACAGCTCTTCAACTCCTTTGGCGATCTTCAGCGCATCGGCCCGCCTCCCCGAGACGGCATAAACCCAGCCAAGGCCGTCTGCAACCAACTGGTTCTCGGCTGCGACGGCCTTGTCCGGTTCGGCGATTTTGCCGTACTCGGCAAGGGCTTGGGGGTACATCCCTTTCATCGCATAGGCCCAAGCCAGCTGAGCGCGAATGAATGCCGCACTAGGATATAGATCGAGAGCTTTCTGAAAATGAGGAATCGACTCATCGTATCGCCGCATCACTAAGTACGCATGCCCAAGACCGCCCATGGTTTGCGTTGAGACGGGGTCAAGCTCCTGCGCTCGCTTTATCTCACTTATACCTTCGTCAAATTGGGTTCTCGTCAGCAGGCATTCGGAATACCGGAAATGCGAGACAGCACTGTTGGGGTTTAGTTCGATAGCTGCCTTGAATTCTCGCTCGGCAGTTGGCCAGTCCCAATCGTAGAACCACTCAGCAAAGCCTAGTGCCGCGTGGGCCTCGCCCACCGTATTATCCAGTTCCAACGCCTTCATGGCTGCCGCTTTCGCCTTCGGAATAGTCTCTCGGGGTGAAACATAATTTAATCCCCCTCCGAGCGTATTGTAGGAATCAGCCAGACCCACGTAGGCCATCGCATAGCCGGGGTCTTTGTCGATGGCTTGCTGGAAATACTCTATGCTCTTGTTGAGTCCGTCCGCCGTCGATTGGTTCGCGACATAACGGCCCTTCAGGTAGAGTTGGTACGCCTCAGGATTGGTCGCGGATGCCTTCGCCAGACGGGTCTTGTCTTCACTGCTCAGCCGAAGCCGCAGATTTCCAGAGATGGCACTTGCAATTTCCTGCTGCACCGACGCGACGTCCGCGAGCTTTCGGCTGTATTGCTCCCCCCAAAGCTGTTTGTCCTCATTGGCATCCACGAGTTCAGCGCTGATCGAGAGCTCGTCGCCTCGCTGCATAACTCTTCCCGTGACTAGCGCCTCCACTCCCAGTTCCTTCGCCACCTTTTGCGGCTCGATTTCGCGCTTCTTGTAACGGAAAGCCGACGTCCGTGAAATCACTTTGACATTCGGGAGCCCCGAGAGGCGGTCAATGATGCCCTCAGTGATTCCGTCGCTCAGGTATTCTGTGTTGGGATCACCATTGGCGTTGGCGAAAGGTAGCACGGCGACCGAGTTGATGCGGGTGTGCGTGCTGCCGCGAAAGTAGAACACGCCCACCCCAATCAGCGCGATGACGGATACCAACGCTATTGCGCTCATCACGATTGTCCGGCGCGACCAGCGAGAAGTGGGAACACCAGCCGCGATGGACTTCCCGCTCTCCGTGTCCCTCTTCAATCGCCGGAGGTCGGTTCGAATCTCGGAGGCATGCTGGTAGCGCAGGTTCCGATCTTTCTCCAGACACTTCGTAACAATCCGTTCCAGTTCGACTGGGAGATCGGGATTGAGTCGGACTGGGGAAACCGGAGCACGGTTCAGAATCGAGTCAAAGATTACTCCCGACGTGTCCCCACGAAACGGGAGCGCACCGGTTGCCATTTCGTACAGCAATGCGCCAAATGAGAACAGGTCGGTGCGAGTATCAAGCTCCTTGCCCTTGACCTGTTCGGGAGACATATAGGCGACCGTGCCCAGCGTCGATCCGGGACTGGTAAGGTTCTCCTCGGAGCCGACGGTTGGAGCGTTCATGGCAACGCTTTCCGGCTTGAGCGAGACCTTGGCGAGCCCGAAATCGAGAATCTTCGCCTGACCTCGGTTGGTGACGAAGATGTTCGCGGGCTTGATGTCCCGGTGGATGATGGCCTTCGCGTGAGCGGCGTCCAGCGCGTCGGCGATTTGAATGCTCAGATCAAGCACCGTTTCGATCTCCAGCGGCTTGCCAGCGATCCGGTGCCGGAGCGTCTCGCCATCGAGCAGTTCCATGGCGATGAAAGTTCGTCCACCGGACTCATCGATTTCGTAGATCGTGCAGATGTTCGGATGGTTCAACGAGGATGCAGCTTTGGCCTCGCGCTGGAAACGGGCGAGTGCCTGGGCGTCATTGGCGAGTTCGTCGGGAAGAAACTTGAGGGCGACGTGGCGATCAAGCTTCACATCCTCAGCTCTGTAGACGACGCCCATCCCGCCACCACCAAGCTTTTCCAGGATGCGGTAGTGCGAGATGGTTTGCCCGATCACTGGAGCAGAATCCTACGTACGCGAGAAAGCCAAGTCAATGAACGTCAACAGCTTGGCGCTCGAAGGATTACAGCTCGTCTCATAAATGGTTGCCCTCGCCGCGCAGGTTCGCATCAGGGCACGCCTTTCAGCCGAGCTGCCAACGGCAGCAGATACAGTGGGGCTTATAAACTGCGGCAAAACGACTGTAGCGCCGGCGTCCCGCCGGCTGTCGCGAGGCCGGGGTCCCTTGGCTTGACGGGGTGGGAGGGCATCTTGCCCTCGCCGCGCAGACGGGTGGCCCATTCAAGCCTGGTGTTGGCTTGAGTGGGGCAGTTCGACCGCTGGACAAAGTCTTCCCGCCGCTCGTTCGCGTTTGCGCGCAGTCCACTCTGACTCGGACGGGTGGCCCATTCAAGCCTGGTGTTGGCTTGAGTGGGGCAGTTCGACCGCTGGACAGAGTCTTCCCGCCGCTCGTTCGCGTTTGCGCGCAGTCCACTCTGACTCGATCTTCACTCGTCCTCCACAGCCGGTTGCGTAGTGGCGAAAACTGCTCCACTCCCACTCCTTTGACGGGTGGCCCACACAACCCAGGGTGGCCCATTCAATCGCGTTCTGTGCACGTTCTTTGCGATGCATGGGGCAGAGGGAAGAATCACACCAAGAGGAGACCGATCCACCCACTGCGCGACGATGAGCGGATCGGCCCCGCTGCCCCCTTACTAACCGAGTAGCATGCTCATGTTCTTGGCCATTACCACGGCATTCAATTCCTGTTGAGCATTGTTGAAGGCCCCGAGTTCACGCGGCGGAAGCGGCTGCGGATTCAGCGCAGCGTTCTGCCCAGGCGTCACCGACGAGTTGAAAAGCCCAAGCTCACGCGGCGGCAGCGGCTGCGGATTGAGGGAAACATTCTGCCCGGGGTTCACCAGCGAGTTAAAAAGCCCGAGCTCGCGCGGCGGAAGCGGCTGCGGATTCAGGCTAACGTTCTGCCCGGGGTTCGCGAGCGAGTTAAGAAGCCCAAGTTCACGCGGCGGAAGCGGTTGCGGATTGAGGGAAACGTTCTGCCCCGGGTTCACCAGCGAGTTGAAAAGCCCAAGCTCGCGCGGCGGAAGCGGCTGCGGATTCAGGCTAACGTTCTGCCCGGGGTTCGCGAGCGAGTTGAAAAGCCCAAGTTCACGCGGCGGAAGCGGCTGCGGATTCAGCGAAACGTTCTGCCCTGGCGTTCCTTGCTGCGAGTTGAACTCTACGGGCGATCCGGGTGGTAGCGGTTTCGGATCATATGCGAACTGGTCAAAAGCAGTGGAAAAATTCGAGAATGAGATGTTATTCATTTTGAACTCCTGAACCCTTTGTTGCGGTTCAATCAAGTTATCGACCTGCCGGAATCAGAGTTGCTCGAACTCGCAATCTCCCACGCGCACAGAGATTTGCCCGGTGCCCCATTCCATCGCGGTCTGTGCGATTCGGTGGAATGACGTCAGCCGCCCCACCGCCCTCCTGTACGAAAACAAAAAGCCGTGATACGGTCGCCGGCATGAAAACCGCACTCGTCACTGGCACCAGCACAGGCATCGGCCGTGAAACCGCGCTCCATTTCGCCCGGCAGGGCTATCGTGTCTTCGCCGGGGCGCGCAATCCCGATGCCGTCGAGCGACATGCCAACATCGTTCCTAAACGGCTCGATGTAGACCACGACGGCAGCGTGCGCGTCTGCGTCGCCGAAGTACTCAGCGAGGCGGGCAGCATCGACGTGCTGGTCAACAATGCCGGCGTGGGCTTCGGCAGTGCCTTGGAACTGGCATCTCTCGACCGCGTCCGTGCCCTGTTCGAGACCAACTTCTATGGCGCGGTCCGCATGATGCAGGCCGTCCTGCCCTCTATGAGGGAACGGCGCAGCGGCACCGTCGTCAATGTCACCTCCGTGATGGGGCGCATCACGCTGGGCTGTCATGG
The DNA here is from genome assembly GCA_963729415.1 of uncultured Acidobacteriota bacterium. GTDB lineage: Bacteria > Acidobacteriota > Terriglobia > Terriglobales > Acidobacteriaceae > Gp1-AA133. The sequence goes on from CAVSOD010000003.1 coordinate 159,546, forward strand.
CTTCTATGCCGCCACCAAGTTCGCCCTGGCGGCGGTCAGCGAGTCGTTGGCCATCGAGGCACAGCCGTTCGGCATCCGCGTAGCCATCATCGAGCCCGGAGTCATCCTGACGCCGATTTGGGGCAAGGCGGAATCCCTTATGCCCCCCGACCATCCGTATCAATTGGCATTCCAAAGACTGATGCGCCTGTTTGATTCACAACTCGACGGCGGCACCCCAGCCGACGTGGTCGCCCGGGCAATCTACGATGCGGTCCAGGAAGGCGGCACAAAACTTCGCTATCCCGTGGGCCCCGACGCCGTCGCGCTTGTGCAAGCCCGCGACCGCATGACGCCCGCGGAGTGGGTCGAACTCTTCAGCGAACCCGACGATGATCGCTTCCAGGCGCGAGCCGCCGAAGCATTCGGAGTCGACCTCTACAATCGGCCGTCGCTCTACAAAAGATCGGCCGGAGTCGCAGTCGCAGAATCTCAGGAGATTGGATGAAAACAAAAAATGCCGAACAGGCCGAACTGATTCTGCGCTTGTATGAACTCCGTCGCGAAACCGTGATGCGCGAGGCTCGCAGTTTCGTTGGTGGTTCCTTTCTTCCCCAGTCCGACGACGAACTCGTCGCCATCGTCACCAAGGGCGGCAAGGAAACCGGGTTCGTTCTCCAGGTCTACGGTTACTGGGACATGGTCTGCGCCTTCGTGCTGCACGGCATGCTCAGTGAACCGCTGGTGTACGACACTTGTCAGGAGATGTACTTTCAATTCGCAAAAATTCATCCTTATTTGAAAGGCTTCCGCCAGAAAATAAACCTTCCTGAATGGATGCAAAGCCTGGAAAAAGTAGCGGCCGGTTCGCCTCGCGGCCGCAAGCGCCTGGCGGTAATGCGCGCCAATCTCGAACAGATCGGCAAATTCAAAGCAGAACAAAAATAGTCGTAACCGCATTCGCCGGAAGCAAAGAGAAATGATTCCTCTCGTGACAACCTTGTCGATTCGCCATGATTGGGGCTGACTTAGGTGACAGAAGGTTAAGTCGCAGGGGAAAGAGATTTCAGATTTCCTTCGGGTCAGGTTTTCAGGTGTCAGTGTCCCGACGGGCTTGTCGGAGCGGAGAGACCCATTCAATCGCGCGATTGAATGGGTCTCTTGCCAATCACGGTCACATCTTTACCGTCGATTGATGGCTGGCCACGCATTGCCACTTGCCATTCGGCATCTTGATCCATGTGTCGGTGAAGCGTTCATTGGCATCGAGCGGCTTCCCCGATGAATCTGTGCCCTTGCCGCGAAACGTACCGCTGGCGATCGCGGTGTCGCCAAAGACCATCACCTTCACATCGCCGTAGTCGGCGGAAGTGTATTTCGTCGCTTTAGCGTCAGCGATCGATTCGGCTCGATTGCTGACCGTGCCCGCCGACGAAGTGTTCACAAATCCTTCCGCCAGAAGCGGCTCAATCAGTGCCACGTTGTTGGTCTGCTGCCCCTTGAGCCATTGTTGCTCGAGATCGGCAACCGCCTTTTCCGTAGCCGCATTCTTCTGCGCCTGCGACCACGTCGCACTCGCTATGACCACCACAGCCACCACGCACCATGGGACGATTCTTTTCATAAACCCTCCTTGGTTGCTTTGTAATTTTCTGTGGAAAGTACGCCTGACGCCGGGCCATTTGATACCCAATGCCTGATTTTTTCAAGCGACGGGGGTCACAAGGGTGGCGATGGCAGATGTCGCCGGGACAAGAAAATAACCCCCGAGGCATTGAGCCGTTTGTCGGGGTCATCGAGGCGCAGTCCGTCTCCTGTCACCTGTGACCTGTGCCCTGCCTTACTGCACCACCAGCACCGCGGTCGTGGTCTGCACCACGTTGCCCGCAGTCGCGGTTACGGTAATCGGATAAGTTCCAACGGGCGTCGGCGTCTCGATCGTCATCATCGCCATCCCCGACTTCGTCACGTCGGCCTGCGCCACCGCGCTCACCGTAACCGTCGCCGGGCTCGGCACGGCTGCTGGCGCCGTATACATGCCCGTCGCATCGATCGTGCCCGCGGCCGCGCTGCCGCCCGTCGCCCCATTCACTTGCCAGGTCACTGCGGTATTCGTCGACCCGCTGACCGCCGCCGAGAACTGCTGCGTCTGCGACGGAAACTTGCTCGCCGTAGGCGGGCTCACGCTGACGCTCACTCCACCACCGCCGCCACCTCCACCGCCACCCGCCCGATCCGCCACACGACAGCAGCGTCAGAGCCCCGGCCATCGCGAGCAGCAATCCAATCCATCGGCCCGTCCGTCTCCGCGGCCGGCGCGCAAAGCCGCCCACTACGATTCCCACTCCCGACACCCACAGCAGGAACGGCGCGCTTGCCCCCCGATTCTGGGCGATAGGCCGAATCGCCGCTTTCCCCGGTCCCGCCGTCGTGATGGTGAGGGTCACCGACTGCACGCCGTTCGCTCCCGACGCCACCGTCGGGTTCGAACACTTCGCTGCCATCGGCAGTCCCGAGCACGTGACACTGACTTGTCCCGGAAACGTCGCCGACCCAACCGGAGTGACCAGCAACGTGTAGTTCGCATTCTGCCCCGCAATCAGGCTCACCTGCCCCGTGCTATTGCTGATCGTGAAAGTGAACAGCGAATTGAACATTCCCGAAGCCACGTGCGCCACATGCGCCGCATCGGTTCCCGCGCCGTTCACGTTGAAGATGTAGGTCTGCGCCAGGTTGCTCTGCGTCGTCACCGTGAACGAAGCGCCTGCCACCGTCGGCGTCACCGAAGACGGCGCGATGGCGCACGTCGGCGGAGCACCCGTCCCGCAGGTCAAGTTCACCGCGCTCGCGTATCCGTTCACAGCTTTCAGCGTGCCGGTGAAGGTCGCCGGGTGGTTCACGGTCGCCGACTGCGGCGAGTTCGTGATGGCCAGAGTGTAGTCCGGTGCCGGCGCCGCCACCGTCACGCTCACGCTCTGCGTCTTAGGCGCCGGAGCCCCCGGCGTCGTCGCCGAAATCGTGATCCCCGTGGTGCCCAGCGCTGCTCCCGCCGTGGCCGTAAAGGTCAGCGTCACCGTCGTCGGCAGCGCAGAAACCGACGCACCCGGTGAGAAGTTGCACGTGACTCCAGCCGGCATGGTCGCTGGGCAAGACAACGTGACCGCAGAGTTGAACGCTCCCACTCCTGACACGAGCAACGCCACGCCCGCAGAAGTGTTTCCCGGCTGCACCGACACACTCGTGGGCGAGGGTGTTCCCAGTGTGAAATCGACAACATGCAGCGTCACCGCCGCGTTGTGCGTGGTCGTGCCCGCGTCTGTTCCCACGGCGTGAACGTTGAATAAGTAATCCTGCGCCGTTCCCCCAGCCGTTACCGTGAACGCCGCACCCGCGCCCGTCGGTGTCACACTTGCTGGCGATGGCGTGCACGTTGCCGGCACGCCCGTCGTTCCCGCCGCGCAGCTCAAATTCACCGCGCTCGCGTAGCTATTGACTGCCGTCAGCTTGCCGTGGAAGATCGCACTCTGGCCAGGGAAAATCGTCTGCGGTGAATCCGAAATTGCAATCGAGAAATCTGGAGTGGTCGCCGCCAGCAGGTCGTATTGCCAGATGCCTCGCCCATACGTTGACGCTCGTAGCAGCTTCTTGCCTCCGCTGTTGAACAAGCGCAGCGCGGTCACCGGCACGTTTGGCAGAAATCCCGAGATTCCCGGTCCCTGCGCCGGACCCACTTCCGTCCAGTTCGCGCTAGCCGTGCTGCTCGAGAAAACACCAACGTCGGTGCCAGCATAGATTGTGCCCGAATCGATCACCAGCGCATCCGCCGGCGCATTGGGCAAGTTGGCGCTGAAGTCCGCCCAGCTCGCGCCCGCGTTCGTCGTCTTGAAAATATGCCCCGCGCTGAATCCCATCACTCGCGACATACGCCGTCTGCCCCGTCGCGTCCGCCGGATCGATCGCAATCGCCGAAATCGGATACTCGTTGGGATTGATCGAGCCCGTCCGGTCCGCCATCAGCGTCGTGCCCGCATTGGTCGTGACAAAAAGCCGCCCATCCGGTGGCGTCGTTTGACCTCCGAACCCGTCAGTTCCGGCATAGACGACTTTTGAGAACCCGTTGGCGTCTTTCGGACCGCCCGCCGCCAGCGACCGCACCAGGTTGACCTGCGTCCCGTCGCAGAGGCTGTTGATTCCCGTATCGAAGTTGTTGCTCAATACGCTGTACGTCCCGCTCGTGCTCGTGGCCGGACCGCCGCGCCACACCCGGCACGTCCCCACGATCAGTTCCGAAGGCGCCTGCGGATCGAGAATATAGGGAAAATAAAACGCGCCATCGTCGTTCCCCAGCTGCGCGCTGGTCACCACCTGCTGAAATCCGAACTCGTTGCAGTTGATCCCCGAACCACAATGATTGATCCCCAGCGACTGCGACATCGGGGGGCTGTCGGGGTTCGACGTATACCAGTCCGTTGGGTTCGCCGGGCTGATCGCGTTATAGCCGCCGTCGCCTCCCAGCACGTTGATCCACGATGTGCTCGTCGTGCCCGATGCCGTGGCCGGCGACCCGTTGTCCTGGGTGCCGCCCAGCAACGTGTTCGCGTCCGTGGGATGCTCCGAAAACGATACGAACTGCGTCATCGATCCCAGCGTGCCATTCAGGTCATCAAAATTGTTCTGCCCGCCGCATGTGCCCGTCGTCAGCCCCGTGTATCCGTCGAGCGCGCGGTACACGCCGCCATCGTTCGCGAAATACATCAACTCCTTGCCGCCCGCGATGATTCCGGCCAGGTGATGCTGGTCCGGATGCACGTTGGCAATCCCGTAACATCCGTACACGTGCGTCAGGTTCAGGAACGTGCAACTCGGCGAACTCGCCGTCGGACTCGTGATCGTGCACTTGAACAGGTTGATCGCCCCGGTATACAGATCGGTCGCCGACCCGTTCGGCAACGCCGCGATCTCCAGGTTGTAGGTGCCTTGCTGCACGCCGCACCCGTCGTTGTCGCCGCAGCTCGTGATGCCGTTATCGCCAATCTGTTTCCACGGCGAAGCACCACCGCTCGTGTTCTGCCAAACTCCGCCGTCGGTCTCGAGCCCGGTGTTGTTGTCAATCCCAACCACCCACGTGTACATCTCGTTGCGCCCGGGCACCACCGTCAACTCGGCCCGGTAGAACGGGCACGTCGAGGACGGCGTCGTTGTGGGGCACGCGGATAGCGTGACCGCGGCGGGTCCAGGCTGATTCGCGTCCGCCAGCCGTGTCCAGTTGATTCCATCCGTCGATGAATAGATTCCGTGATAGCGCAGCGCCGCGAAAAATTTCCCCGCCACGGCGTTGTACACCACCGACGTGACCGATCCTGGCGCAACCGTCGTGCTCCCATCCGTCACATTCGCATAGCGCCAAGTAACACCGGCATCCTGCGAGTAGTAAATGCCGCGATTCGCTCCGTTCGAACTCTCCAGCCCCAGCACAAAGCCTTCCGTCGCACCCGCCGCGGCCGCCACTACCAGTTGCGGATTTGCCGTGCTGAAAGCGATCTTGCTGAATCCCAGCCCCGCCAACGATCTAGCGCCACTATCTGCCGTGCCAATCTGCGTCCAGGTCGCACCGCCATTGGTCGAGCGCAGAATGCCGAGTCCGTAATACGAATCGGCCGAACTGTTCGGCTCGCCCGTTCCCACCAGGATCACGCTTTTGGTGACGTCGGCATTGCCCGGCTGAATTGCAATCGATCCCACCGCCAGCGTCACTTCATAGTCGAGCACCGGACTCCACACCACGCTTCCCACCGCCGCGGTTGCGTTCGCCGACTTCCACACGCCACCGTGAGCTCCGCCGAGGAATACCGTGTTGCCGGTCGCATCTGCCGGATCAATCGCCACGGCCGTTGCGCGACCCGAGACCCATCCGTAGTTCTGCCCCGTTCCTGGATCCGACGCCAATGGCGCCGGCCCCAGCGGCACCCAACCCGTCGACGACACATGCGGCACTGCCGTCACCGCGCGCGAGGCGAAAAACTGCTGCCGCATTTGCATCTTCTGCTGGTAAGCGCGAAAGCGCAGCGCTGCCGCCGGCACTCCGTTCACGGCGGTACGTCCACGCAGGAACCACTGTTCGCGCGCCTTGGGATTGTCGCGGTCGCGTTCCTGAATCGGCTCGAATTCCGAATTCTTCTTCGACCCTTGCCCCACCGCCAAACAGACGGAAGACAAAACGAACAGCAGCGTCCACAACCCGCGCGCACTCCGGCGCCACTCAGTTTTCATAGATGTTGTCAGCTTCGCTTGATTTCGCTTGCCTGGATGAACGTATGGAAAAATTAATGTACCGCCACAACAACCGACTAGTTACCAATGACATACATCAGCCCCGGCAGGCGTACGGCTGCCTTCGCCATTACCGTCCCATTGCAGCACGACGCACTCACATCCACTTGTGGCGGATGTCACAACTTCTCAAATTTTTTTGCGATTGGAAAGGTCTGGCTAGGCCATCCCCTCACCGGGATAGTCAACTTTTTGAATTTTTTCTACCCTTACTTTCAGAATATCAATTGGCGCAGGGTAAATGGGACAGGTTGCCCCAAACCATATTTGCCCTGACTACAGGCACTTAGAGCGATTCGCCGCCCTTTGGCCCTTGACACGGCGTTTTCACGGTGCCGAAATCGTGTCTGTGGACCTGAGCGAGTAGAATCACTACCTTGCAGGCCTGCCCCGCGCCGGCCACGAGAGAATCTCCGCGTGGATCCCAGCGAAACCGCCGTCAAACCCGTCGCCCCACCCACCCCCAGCGGCATTCGGGAGCGAATCTCCGCGCTCGCTGCCCGCTTTCAAAAGCGCCACGCCCGCAATGGTGAGTTCCTGCTCGATGTCGAAATCTCCGCGCCGGCCGGCTTCACCATCCTGTTCGGCGCCTCCGGCGCGGGCAAGACCACGCTGCTCGACTGCGTCGCCGGCCTCGTCCGCCCCGACGCGGGCAGCATTCGCATCGGCGGGCGCGTGTTCTTCGACGCCGAGGCTCGAGTCAACCTGCCCGTGCGTCGCCGCAATGTCGGTTACGTTTTTCAGGACCCCGCGCTGTTTCCGCATCTTAGCGTCGAAGCCAACGTTCTCTATGGCCTCACTCACGTCGACTCTGAGAATCGCGAACTCCGCGTCGCCTCGATCCTCGACGCCTTCCGCATCACTGAGCTGCGCGGCCGTCGTCCGCAGGAAATTTCCGGGGGCGAGCGCCAGCGGACCGCCCTGGCGCGCTCGCTCGTGACCGATCCCTGCATCCTGCTGCTCGACGAACCGCTCGCTGCGCTTGACGCGCCCACCAAGGCTCACATCCTCGACGACCTGCGCGCCTGGAACAGCGCCCACCGCATTCCGATTCTCTACGTCACGCACAGCCGCGAGGAAGTCTTTGCTCTCGGCGAACGCGTCGTCGTCCTTGATCAGGGCCGCGTGCTCGCGCAGGGCACGCCGCACGAAGTGATGAACGCGCCGCGCCAGGAAACCGTCGCGCACCTTGCCGGGTTCGAAAACATTTTCGATGCCGCCGTGATCGCCGCCCACGAAGAGCGCGGCACCATGACCTGCAAACTCTCCGGTAGCAACGTCGAACTCGAAACGCCACTGGTCCGTGCCAAAGAAGGCTCCCACTTGCGCGTCGGCATTCGCGCCGGCGACATCCTGCTCGCCACCCAGCGCCCCGAAGGCCTCAGCGCGCGCAACCTCCTCCCCGGACGAGTCACCACCCTCGCGCAACGCGACGTCATGGTCGCGGTCGTCGTCGACATCGGCGTCAAGCTGGAGGTCCACGTCACCCTCGCCTCCCGCGACTCCCTCCACCTCGCCCCCGGCCACGAAGTCTGGCTGATCGTCAAAACCCACTCCTGCCATTTGATGTCGGCGTAGCGCAGGCTTCCGACAATAGTCAGACGGCGCTCCGAGAATGCCGGCACTCACGAGCACGCAAATTGGAAGGAACGGCGCTACCTGAGAATCCAGACCAATGGGATGAGTCCAGCCAAGGCCAGGCTGCCGAGCAGTAAAGCGCTTTGCAAGCCGGTCTTCCGATCCGAAAAGCAATAAGCGTAGAAAGCCTTGGCCAGATTGTTGCTGACCGCTGCCACACTGATTCCGGCCGCGCCCACGCTCACCGGAACATCACGCCCGGCAGACTGCGCTATCCCCAGAATGAAAGGATCAACGTCAGCAAGTCCCATGATCCCACCCAGTGCGTATACGCCCTTGTGTCCCAGGTATGTGATTGCCAGGTGCGTCATGATCACCATCGCGACGAAGAGCGCACCGAACAACAGAGCTGCCCGAAGTTCGAGGGGATTTGCAGGTTCCAGGCTGCGGTCGCTCTTGTGGGACGGCGGGTCAGGAATCCGGGACCATACCCATCCGGTGAGTAGCGCCGAGCCAGCCAGCAGGATGAAGGGAATGGCTAACACCGAGAGTAGGGCCCGATTGAAAATTGCCACCAGCAGGACCAGGCGGAAATACATCATCCCCGATGCAATCAAAGTCCCCCCGGAGAACAAGTGAGGCTGCTGTTCCGACTTCGATCGCCGGGCGAGGGCTATGGTGGTTACGGTGGAAGAGTAAGCGCCACCCAGGAATGCAGAAAGCAGCACACCATTTCTTCCACGGGTCAGCTTCAGTAACAGGTAACTGCCGTAGGAAACCGTGCTCACCGCCACCACAATCAACCAGGTCTTGAAAGGATTGATCTGGAACTGGGTAAATGCGGCCCGGGGAAGTATTGGCAGCACGACTGCCGTCAGCAAGAGAAATTTTGTGAAGGTGAAAATCTCATCTGGCGCAATACGCTGGGTCAAGCCCTCCAACGTGTCCTTAAGCACCAGAAGGAACATGCTGATGACGGTGATGGTGGTGGCGATCCAAAGTTGACCGTGGCACACCAGTGCGCCCAGCAGGTAGGTCCCGAGTGCCGAAACCTCGGTGGTGACGCCCGAGGTGTTCTCGGCAGATAGTTTGTGGGTGTAGGACACGACCAGCAGCGCGCCCACCACGGCAAAGCCGAGCGCCACGACAATCAACTGGTCGCGTGCCAGAAACGCCATCACATAGCCGATCAATCCAATGAGGGGAAAAGTACGCACACCGCCGAAGAAATACCGCTCGGGATTGGCTTTGCCTTCCCTTTCGAGGCCAATCAGGAACGACAGAAACAAGACCAGCAGAATTTTGCTCCCCTCTGCTGGAAACAACCGAAACAGGTCCTCAGGCATAGGTGATCTGCCTCCGCTTAGCGGTACACCTCGGGAATGAAGGTCTGATCCCGCATCGGCGGCCGGACATACTTCGTCTTATCGAGGGGCGGCAGCTTTAGAGGTTTTGGGGTGAGATCTTCATAGGGAATCAAGCTCAGCAGGTGATGGATTACGTTGAGGCGTGCTTTCTTTTTGCTTTCCGCGTTGATCACGTACCACGGGGCCTGCTTGATGTCGGTACAGGCGAACATCTCATCCTTGGCCCGGGAATACTCCACCCAACGTCGCCTCGACTCCAGATCCATCGGGCTTAATTTCCAGCGTTTGGTGACGTCCCGGATGCGCTGTTGAAATCGATGTTCCTGTTCTTCATCGCTTACCGAGAACCAGTACTTGACCAGGACGATGCCGGATCGGACCAGCATCCGCTCGAACTCCGGACAGCTATGCAGGAACTCGAGGTACTCCTCTTCCGTGCAAAACCCCATCACGTGTTCAACGCCCGCCCGGTTGTACCAGCTTCTATCGAACAGAACGATTTCGCCGCTCGCGGGAAGGTGGGCCACATAGCGTTGGAAATACCATTGCGTTTTTTCCCTCTCCGTCGGGGTGCCCAGCGCCACCACGCGGCAAATTCGAGGGTTGAGACTTTCCGTGATCCTCTTGATGGCGCCTCCCTTGCCAGCGGCGTCGCGCCCTTCAAACAACACGACCACTCGCAGTCCTTCGTGCTTTACCCATTCCTGGAGCTTGACCAGTTCGATCTGAAGTCGCCGCAGTTGCTTCTTGTAACTCCAATTCCGGCCAAGGCATAACTGCTTATCCTCGCTAACGGCATGGGTCGATCGCGAGTCGCCGTTTTTCGAAACTCGATGCCAGTCCTTTGCCATACAGCACCCCTCAGCGCAGGCGCGTGCCATTTCTGCAGCCTGAGTGTTCCATCGGCATCAGGCGGGAACCGCCTTACTCCAAGACCAAGCCACAGCCATTACGACGGTTCGGCCCCTCTCTGGGCCAAAGGCTCATTTGCGCCGAGCCGGAGCTTTGGCAGGGCGAGATGATTCTGAGAATCTCCTCACGTGATGGATTGGATTTGGGCGGAGCGAGTGGGGCCTCCCGCGCTAGGAAGGCAAACGGCCAGGGCAAAACTCCCTAATGCTACTTCTTGCCGGCATCGAACTCCACCACTCCGTCTCCCGGAGGGATCGAGTCCACCCAGGGCACCGAGATGTGCTTGTCGAGTTCGTAGTCTGCGCCCGGCCCGAGATAGGTGAAGCTTCGGAACAGGAACGGAACACCTTGCGCTTCCAGGACCGAGCTACGGTCGGTGACCTGCATGTGAAGATGGGCGCCGGTGGTGTTACCGCTATTGCCGAGCAGCGCGAGCGTGTCGCCGGTGTGAACATGATCGTGCAAGCGCACCTTGATGCTGCCGTGTTGCAGGTGCGCATAGGTCACGTAGCGGTTGGGCGCGATCTTGAGGATCACATGGTTGCCGCCGATGTTGTCGAGCGTGACCGGAGGCAGCACGCGTGGCGTGTTGTCGGGATATTCGTCGACCACCTCGGTGATTTCTCCATCCGCCACCGCGAGCACGGGCTCCCCCCATCCCCACCAGTTCTCGTTGCGGGTTGCGCCGTCATGCCGCGAGTCGCCGTTGGGCCCTACCTTGATCCAGTCAATGGCAAAGCGCTCGGCGGAATAGATGTGCCCGTCGACGGCGGTAATCGCGCGGCGATGGTTGCTGGTATTCGAGGGACCATCGCCTGCGAGCCAAGTGCCTCCGTGGAAGGGCGGGCTCAAGGTGAGCACGGGGTCGTGGCTGACCGCGACGGGGAAATTTTCAAGGATGGCGTCGGCGGTCTTGCCATCGCCAAAAGTGGCGGAAAACACCATGCGATGCGCGAGAGTGGAGGGCGCAGCTTGGTCGGCGGGTAGTTCGATCCAGACAAAAATGACCGCACGGGTTCCTGGCTCGAGAATGCGCGCATCCCTCGCAGGGCTGGCGGTGTCATTCGACATCGTCATCGGGGCACCCACGCGAATCATCGCGGCGGAAAGCTTCTCCTCTGCCAGAGTGAAAATGGGCGTACCACTTCGATCATCCGCGAAGACTTCGACGCGTTTGAGCGTCAACGGCACAACATCAAAATTCGTGATGTGAAGCTCGTAAACCGATACCTGCTGCGTGTTCATCCGGACCGGGATCGGCGGCGTGGAGCAAACGACTTCGACGCGCGGCCCGCGCTCGCGGGTGAAGCCAGCGCCAGCCAAGGCGACAAGTAGAAGATACGTGAGAGAAATCCGCACGTTCACGCTTCTCAATCAAATTAAGTGCAGCTCATCCTCTAGAGGACGTCGAGCCGTTGCAGCCGCCATGTAGGATACACAAAGAAGCACAAGGTGCTCCCGCATCTTGCGAACCATTGCGGGCGATCCTCCCGTTTCCAGCGCGGAGCGCAGTCGCTGGTGCTCCGCCTATCACCTGAAAGCACGACAAGATCAGGAGGAACGAACTGCCTCAACCCATAGACCTCGCCGGCTGCTTCACGCTGCCTGGGATGGGTCATCGCAGCATGCGTCGCATGGTAGGCCGAGGCGGGGTGTGACGGGCGACCGTCTTGAAGCCGAGTCGTTCGAAGGTGGAAGCGAAACCGGTCCATGAAGAGCTGCCGGTTAACCTGGCGTCGACAGGGTAGGCCTCAAGCGCCGGGGCGCCCGCGTCTTTAGCGGCCTTCAATGCACCTTTGATCAGAGCCCCGGTAACACCTTTGCGGCGATAGCCCTTGCGTACGTAAAAGCAGGAGACGCACCAAACCGGCAAATCGTCCACCGGCTTCAGTCTCCACTGGCGATTCAGCCATGGCAACGCGCTGCGGGGCGTGAGTTGACACCAGCCCACGGCCAGATCGCCATCGAAGGCGAGAAGTCCGGGAGCAGGACCTCTTCTGACAATTTCTTTGAGGTCGGCCTTGTTGGCCGCGGGCGATCTCCTCTGGTAGTCCCGGCCGATTCGCCAGTTCATGCACCAGCAGCCGTTGCAGGCGCCTTGCTTTCCAAATAGATCTTCGAAGGCGGGCCAAAGCTCAGGAGTCAGGGATTCGATTCTGAGTTTCATCCAACAGCTCTCGTTTCGCTCGTCGTGATGAGGGAAGAGGATGTTACCCCAACAGACCTGGAACGCAACTCGGATCAGGCTACCGTTCAGGTCAGTTGTCTAAATTTCGTATCGTATCTGCGGGCGATCTCTTTGAAGGGGGAGTGCCACGCCTCGCTTCATACACGCGTTCCATCTCGATCACGGCGACCCACTGTCCGGGGCGGTGGTCTTCATACACGATGTGGCCGCCGAGTAACTGCGCGGCGATGACCGGGGGCAGGTCGTGATGGTATCCGAAGAAGCGCTCTTTGAGTTTCTCCCACACGCGCCAGCGGGGCATGACCGGATGCGCGGGCTCGTATTTGGTCGAGAACACGAGCGCTACGTCTAACCGCGAGCGCTCTTCGGCCGCGGCCATCACCTGCTCGGCGGTAAAGTCCTCGATGCGCACGACCGACAATGGGCGCTGCACGTAGCCGAGGTATGGACGGCTGATCTCGTCGCTAGCGGGCCACGCGGTCAGCACGCGCGCCTGCGCATAGTGATCTTCGAGATAGGCTGCGGCGCCTTCGTGCATGATTACGTAATCGCGATAGGCGAGGTTGTCTTCGGGGGAAAAACCGTCGGGCGGATTGAGCAGCAAGGCGGCAACAAACGCTGCGGCGACGAAGGCGATCCACAACTGCCATCGCGGCAGGCGTCGCCATACCGTCGCGACGGCAACCAGGATCACCAGCGGCACCACTGGGAGCATATAGCGCGCCAGCACCGCGCCGCCAACCACCGCCATGGCCGCAACGTAGGTGAGCACAAGAACCGCGAACACGGCCTGCACCGGCACGTCGATGCGGCGGCGCTCGACGCCGTCATCGCGCAACGGCGGCTTCATCATGGCAAAGCCCATCAAAACGGTGAGCACGAACAGGTGCATGTATCCGAAGGCCTGCCAGAGGCGCAGGAAAAATGCCAGCACGATGCGCAGCGGGTTCAGGGTGGACTGCACGTTGTAGCGGAAGAATTCGGGATTGCCGAAAACATATCCCGTGCGCGCGTAATGGTAGACATACCACAGGCAGAGCACGAGAACGGGCGCGAGCAAGGAAGCGCTCCTGAGGAGAATCCCCGCCCAAGCGGAGCTTGGACGGGGCACCCGTTTCGAGTTTGGAAGGGAAGCTGGATGGGCCTCTGGCGAATCGATGCGGTTCGTATCAGGGCCTCGCTTCAGCGACGCCGCATACGCCTGCGCCACGAGCCCCTTCAGGGGCCGGAATTTCCCTAACCAAGGGGAAACAACCTCCCACGCCAGCAATGCTACCGGCGCGAGCACGGCGGTTTCTTTCGCCAACGCCGCGAGGGCGAACCAGCAACCGCGGTTCCGCGCCAGCGCTCGCCGAGGTAGGCATCCAGTCCCCAGAGCGTGAGACCCGCCGCGGCCAGGTCCACGTGAGCCATCGAGCTTTGCGCGAAAAATACCGGATAGAGCGCGGTGCAGATCGTCGCTGCAACGGCGACGTCCGGGTTCGCCACGCGTCGTGCCAGGCGAAACACCCCGAGCAGCGCAAACGCCGAGAGCAGCAACATCGCGGTGCGCGTCACGCGCGGCGAGAATCCGGCAATCTTCCACGAGAGCGCGAGATAGGCCATCACCAGCGGCGGATGGGCGTTCGAAGGAGTCGAGTGCGGAATCAGGCTGCCGGTCAAAAGCAGATCGCGCGCCGCGGGAATGTAGTAGCCCGCCTCGTCCCAAAAATAGGGAAGGTGAAGCAGAGGCAGGTGGAGAAGAAAGATGGCAGCGAAGATGAGAACAAACGTGACGACCGACGATTTCATTGGGTCAGGTGACAGGTGACAGGTCTTAGGTGACAGGTCTCAGGTTTTAGGTGTCAAGTCACAGGTCACAGTTGACAGGTCACAGGAAAGGCCAATGCTGAGCGAGGTGACGAGCCAGTCGATTCTCCGAGAGAAGATCGATCCTCATCAAGAAAGAATTGGCTGCGGAATTTTCGAGAAACTCCGAGATCGTCATTCTCTGCCAACGTACATACGTCGGAGCATCTGTGAAATGAGCCGATCACCTGAGACCCAAGACCTGACACCCAAGACCTGAGACCTGCTTCTAATGCACTGGCCCCTGCGGCATCATGCGGGGATCGAGTTTGATTTCGCCGAAGGCATTCTCGTATCCCGTGACGTTCTGCTGCAGCACTCCGAGCAGGGCCTTGGCCTGCTGCGGGCTCAAATAGATGCCCTGAAAATTCTGGATCTCGACCTGGGTTTCGCTTTGCTGGATGAGCGTGCCGAACACCAGGAAGAAGTCCCAGACATTCACGCGAATCTGCACGCTGTTGGCATAGCTTTCACGATAGTCGGCAGTATTGGTCAATCGGACAGAGGGCTGAGTCGGATTCGCCATAGGGATGCCAGTGTAGCGGTTTTGTGGTTGCGGAAGAAAGCAGCAAAGGCTTTCACCACAGAGGACACAGAGGGCACGGAAGAACTCTTGGCTCAATACTTAACAGCCTGATGATTTGAGGTTTGGTTTCGCGTGACTTCGTGTTTGGTGTGCGATCTCTTCCCGCGGGAGAGAGTGCTGGCCGGAGGTTTCGAAGCGGGTGATTTTGCCAAGAGTTCCCCTGTGTTCCTCTGTGCCCTCTGTGGTGAAAGCTTTTCGCTCCGGCGCACCCGGTAACCCGCGCAACCCGCGTCCGGCTGGACATGGCCGGGATGTACTCTTGAAACAGCACCTCTGTACTCCGGTGCCCTTGCCGCTGGCGGCAAACCACGATGAAATGAGCCTCAGGAGCTAGCCAGAAGCACACCGGCCGTTCCTCCTTCGCCGGCAGCACACGAGGAGGCGCTTCCGGTCAGAGCCAGCTCCGCGGAGGTTATCCCCATGTTTTTCGAGCGATTGACTGCCTGGACACTCGTGGTTGTTTACTACACCATTACCTGCGGCGCCATCGTATTGGGCCTGCGGGGCGCGCTGTAAAACCAGGATTCTCTTCGAGTCCCGCTCTGGCCGTGCTCGCCTTCGGCGGGCGACCGGCAATGCTTGTGCCGGCTTCGTTCTGAATTTTTTCAAGTCGCCGGGGAACCTGAATCCCCCTCGGGTTTCCCGGCGTAGCCCCTCGCTTTTCCGGCCGACTTCCCGCACAAGTGAAAACCTGAAACCCTTAACCACAGAGGACACTGAGGAGCACAGAGGAAGCTCTTGCCCTGGAGCGGAAGCTCTTGGCCTGGAATCGTGAGCGTTTTCCGGATATTTTCGTTCTCGTCCATAGTGGGTTTCAATTTTCGCAGCAACAAGTAGCCGAATAACAAGAAGTAACAGTAGCCCTGCAAGAAGGCGCAACCTTCCCAAGCCCTCCGTGTTCCTCCGTGTACTCTGTGGTTAGCGCCCTTGCTTCTTTCCCGACAAAGAAGCAAATGCCCAAGAATCCCGCACAGATTGACAGCTCGGTGCTACACTTCTCGGCCATGATTTCGAGACTTCTGCCCTTCGTTCTCGCGATGGGGATGGCGGCCCAGGCCAGCGGGCAGGCAATTCCCCGTCCTGACGTGCCGGAGAAAATTGCGGCCCCTGCCGGCGAAGAAGTTGTGCTTCAGCTCCACGCCACCGGCGTGCAGATTTACACCTGCCAGGCTGGCGCCGACGGCAAGTATGCCTGGACGCTGAAAGGCCCGGATGCCGACCTGCACGATGCGCAGGGCGCGGTGGCTGGTCACCACTTTGCCGGGCCGACTTGGAAGCTCAACGACGGTAGCCAGGTGACGGCCAAAGCATCGGCGAAGGTGGATGCTCCCGAGGCTGGAGCGGTTGTGTGGCTGCTGCTCACGGTCACCGGACACAGCGGTGACGGCGCACTCAACCGCGTCACCAGCATTCAGCGCATCCACACCAAAGGCGGCCAGCCCGCGGAAGAATGCAGTGCCGCCAAGCAGAATGCCGAGACCAAGAGCAATTACGAAGCGGATTATTTCTTCTTCGCACCGCCGAAAACGTCAGGAGATCTTGTACCGCCGAGCGGAGCGGGCAGCCAGTCCGCGGTACTGAAGGTCAACTTCAGCCTCGAACCGTAAGCCCTCGCAATCTGAGATCGCCGGGATTCGCTTCCAGCGCTGGTCCCGGGCGCTCGTGACGGCGTGAGCGTGTCGCGGTGAAAGCCTTTCTCCGCGCTCTCTGCGCCCTCTGCGGTTAGCGATGTTGTTCCGTCCGCGCGGTCTATTCATTGCCGCGAACCTTGTTCACCACAGAGTCACAGAGTCACAGAGAGGGCGGGGGTATGGTTGGACGGCTAGACGTGACGGCAGTGAGCCCCCACGGCAAGGGATGCTCACTCAATTACCAAATTACCCAATTACCAAATTTCCAAATTTCTCAATCTTTACTCTGTGCCTCAGTGTCTCTGTGGTGAATTAGCTTCTATTGCACCTTCGATTATAGGGAAGGGCGAAATGAGGAAGGCCCACAGGAGTAGAGGCAACCTCCCGCGCTCACGCACGATAACTGGGACTTAAGGAGAAATACGATGGCGCCTCCGGTGAATAGCGCGGCAGGTCCGAGCTTTGCCTCGAACGACGCGAGCGACGCAAACAACGGGTCAGTGACAACGGCCCAGGTCGGCGAGAACAGTTTGTCGCAGATCGCCGCGCGCCTCGGGATCGATTTGCAGAGTCTGCTGGCAGCCAACCCGCAAGTCCCCGACCCCAATAAGGTTCAGGCCGGGCAGGATATTCATCTGCCGCCATCCGGGGACCTCAACACGCGCCAGGATACTCCGGGCGGTTCCGACAGCGGTTCGGGACCGACTTTGTCGCGCGCGCCGCTGGGCGATCCGCTAGCGAAGACGCTGGTGCAGGCCAAGCTCGACGGCGGGAACACGGGAACCGGTCCAACCCAAATTTCGGGTGATGCCAAGCAGTTCACGCCGTATGCCGGTCCGGGTGGAGGTGGAGGCGGCGGGTCCATACACAGCTTCGCCAGCAAGCCACCCGATCGGACATTGCACACTCCCGATGCCAAAACCCTGGGCCAGTTGAACGACAAGTTGCAGGCGGCCCTGAAGAAAGCGGAATCGGGGAACGAAACCGACCGCGCCGAAGTGGACAAGATCGCCAAGGAAATCGTCAAGGACTACGGGATCAGCCAGGACGGAGTGTCGGGCCTCGAATTCGACCCTAAGTCCGACGACCAGGGCGACACCATCGGAAAAGATCCCAAGACGTTTATCACGGTGGGCAAGGCAGGCTTGACTTCGCCACAAGTGGCGGCCAGCACCATCCTGCACGAGTCGAACCACGTACGGCGCAACAAAGAACTTGCCGACATGGGCATTCACCGCGAAAAGTTCGGCGACGACGCGGAACACATCTACTCGGACCTGACCGAGGCCGAGGGCTACAAGATGGAAATCGACGATGCCAAGAAGCTGGGCACGTCGCCAGACTATGTGAAGGGCGCGGAGAACCTCAAGCAGCACTTTCTGAACCAACTGGAGCGCGATGGGGCGCCCAAAGATGTGATCGATCTGGCGAAAGCCGGCAAGTTTGACGAGGCACAAAAGAGGTTCCGGCAGGAAGTGCTGAAGAAGTAGGCGCGGTTCGGACTGAGTACTGGGTACTGAGTACTGGGTACAAGATGCGTCGCGGACACTCTTGTCCGCGGGGCCGCCGGCTGTTGCTGCTACTTGCGCAGATCGATCAGCTTCATTTCCCGGCTGATCTTGAAAAGCTTCTTGTCCGGTTCGCCCAGGCGAACGTCAGAAAGTTCAAAGTTCTGCGTTCCCACCCGCGGGTCGTCGAGCTTGCTGATGAGATTGATCCCGAGTTGCGGGGCATACCAGTATTCGCGCTGCACATCGATGGGACTGTCGTTGCCGATCGCGCCCGGCGGAATGACAGTCGTCTCACGGGCGCCTACCGTCTCCAGGCCCTCGACGGTTTGCTTCCCCAGGTAAGTCTCCGACCGCGCGCTGTGGTGGCGGGGTTGGGTTCGCAACGGGCGGCGGCTCGAACGATGGCGCATCGAAGAACTCCACCTGGCACACGCCTTCTCGGGGAACACAAATGTAGAGCTCATGCGCCACCGGGTCGCTGATTTCGATCTGGGTCACGATCGATTCGTGCTTGCCGTCTTCGGGCACGAGCAGGCGGCGCTCCTGGAAAATTCGGCCCGCGCCATCGCGCGCAATCGCCCGGTGATTCTTCAGCGTGATGTGCGTTCCGTTGGGCAGCAGGCGAACTGATTCGGTATTCACCGTTGCCGAGAAGGGCGCATTCGGCAGCGAAGGGATGAGGATGCTGACGAGCACCTCGCGGCTTCCACCGTCCGGCGGCCGCGGCACCGGATTCTGCGCTCGCGCCATGACCAGCGCCAGCCCAACTATAGTGAGGGTGACGGTGACTCGGCAGAGTCGCTTCATGAATTCCTCCACCCGCGAAGCACCAGCAGCGTAGAGCATACTCCTGAGTCCCCTTTTTCGAATCTGTACTTTCACCGCCCGATGGCAGGCGCGCCGCCATGTTCCCGCGGGAAGGGAAGAGTCATGTGCCAAGGAAGAAGAGAGGGAGCAGCCTGATTTGCGCGTTGCGACCTGGCCGCCGGGACCCTCGGTCGGGTTTGTTCATTGGCCGTTAACCTGGGCCCTGGCGGCAATTCTTCTCTGTTTACGCTTGCCCCCAAACTGAGGCATAATCTGCGGCTCCACATTGTCTTGGGGCCAAACGTAGGTTTGTGTAGAATCCCAACCGCAGTCAGCCGGTCCGCCACAGAGGAGAGCCTTATGGCCGCAGCCTCGAATCCAATTGCAGCACCCACCGGGACCCGCGAGTACAGTTTGCCGCTCGTCATTACTGCGTCATCCGTGGGTACCATGATCGAATGGTACGACTTCTACATCTTCGGCAGCCTCGCCGCCGTGCTGTCGCAGAAGTTTTATCCGCCCGGGAACGCCACTTTCTCTTATATCGCGTATCTGGCGACGTTCGCCGTCGGCTTCCTGGTGCGGCCGTTCGGCGCGCTGTTTTTTGGCCGCATCGGCGATCTCATCGGCAGGAAATACGCCTTTCTCGTGACCTTGTCGATCATGGGCTTGTCGACCGCGGTCATCGGCCTCATGCCCACCTTCGCCACCGCGGGATGGTTCTCGCCGATTAGCCTGATCCTCATCCGTGTGCTTCAGGGACTGGCGCTCGGCGGTGAGTATGGGGGTGCCGCCGTCTACGTGGGCGAACACTCTCCCGACAGCCGTCGTGGCTTCTATACCAGCTTCATTCAGATCACCGCAACCCTGGGATTGTTTGTCTCGCTGCTGGTGATTCTTGCCACGCAATCCTCGCTGAGCAAGGAAGACTTCAACGCATGGGGCTGGAGAATTCCATTCCTGCTCTCGATCATCCTGGTGGCGATCTCGTTTTATATTCGGCTGAAGCTGCGCGAGTCGCCCATCTTCTCGCAAATCAAGAGCAGCGGCAAAGCTTCGATTCAGCCGCTCAAGGATGCCTTCACCAAGTGGCCGAATCTGAGGCAGGTCTTGATCTCTCTGTTCGGCGCAACCGCCGGGCAGGGCGTCATCTGGTACACCGGGCAGTTCTATGCGCTGTTCTACCTGCAGACGATCCTGAAGGTAAATCCGCGCACTTCGAACATCATCATTGCCATCGCACTGCTGCTGGGTATGCCGTTCTTCACGGTATTTGGGGCGCTTTCCGACCGCATCGGCCGCAAGAGACTGATGATGGCAGCGTGCCTGATTGCGGTGTTTACCTACATCCCGATCTATCACGCCATGCAGCGCGCCGCCGGAAACAACGTCGTAACCGTGCAGTCGACGCGCAACAAAGTGACCGGCGCCATCGCCCTGACGCCCATGACCAACGACGCGACCGGCGCGCTTGTGCCCGCCAAGGAAGCGCCAAATCCAGCCCAGGGCATGCTGGTTCTTCTGGTGTTCATCCAGGTGATTTATGTGTGTATGATCTACGGTCCGATCGCGGCCTATCTGGTGGAAGCATTTCCGGCGAGGATTCGCTATACGTCGCTGTCGCTGCCCTACCACATCGGCAACGGCGTTTTCGGCGGCCTCTTGCCCCTGATCGGTCTCTCCGTGTGCGCGGCCACCGGAAACATCTATGCCGGACTCTACTACCCGATTGGAGTTGCGGCTTTGACCTTTGTGGTTGGCAGCCTGCTCCTGCGGGAGACGCACAACACGAAGATCTGGGACGAAGTCACACCCGCAGTCAGCGCCGCAGACTGAAGCGCGAGAGGAATTTTCGCGTCGAAAAATCAATCGCGGAAGGACTGGGTTGAATCGGTAGAGGATCAACACAGTCCTTCCGCTTTTTCCTGGATCAATAAAGTTGCGGGCCGACCAGACCGCTAGACCATCTTCACGCTATCGTCTCCTCCCACCAATGTCTGGTCCGTCCCTCCATCCCCTCCCGTGTCGGTGTCGGCCGGGTCTTCTTGCTGCATTTCGTAGTCTCCCGGTGGACTGGGTGGGATCGGGTCGGTGTTGGGAGGGACATTCTGCGGAGGAGAGTTAAACAGCGACTGCACCGCGTTGAGTATCGAAGAAGGGATCGAAGAGGGATTCGAAACGGCATTGGATATCGCGTTGGCGACCGCCGCAGCGGGGCCGCTTGGGCTGCCGAAGGTCGCATCGAAATTCAGCGGTGGCGTGGAAAGAGACGGAGGAGGGGAACATCGACCGTCACTCAGAGGCATCGATTGAATCGACATGTTGGTTAGAGGTTCCCCGCTGGAATCGGTGTTCGCCCCGGAAGCATTCGAGCTCCCGGTTGTGCCTCCGCTGCCAGTGCTCGAACTCGGGGCATCTGCGGACTCTTTCTTTGCACTGGCTGGATGACCGTCGGTGTGCAGGAATTTCCCCTGCTCGAGCAGCCAGTCTGATGCCGGCCGCGGCCCGCCTTGCAGCTGTGGGCCACCTTGTCCGGCGAACTCGTTAAGCGGCGTTTTCAGCAAGTGATCCGACAGACCGCTCATGGCTTTGTCGTACTCCACCGGGGATTGGGCAGTTGGTCCCACGGAGGCGCTCGAACCGGCAGCCTGACTGGGATGAGGGGCTGCCTCGTCCAGGCCCTCCGGGCGATCGAAGTTCGGAAGCGGCAGATTTCCAAGTTTCATGTCACTCATGGGCTGACCTCCTCTCACAAAAAAGCTGAAGTTGAAACTGTCGCGGATCGGAACGAGCGGTGCTCGTCCGCCACCACGGTTTCTTTTCTCTGGACATGGTTCGGAACCGGGGCCGGATTTCAGTCGTCAGAGGGGACCTAACAGGGAAGTACCGGCGATGATACGCGCGGACCCGAGAAAGTCAACGGGTTCCGGACTCGAGCATGTCGTGCTTGTCGGAAGGCTTGCTTGCAAAACCAGCAATCTGGTTGCATTCGCGAGGGCACTTTGGCGCAAATAAGCCGAACGGTGATCGCTACTGTGGCACGTCAGATAGAAGATCTTCAGCATCAGCGGAATGCGATCGCTTGGTGTACTGCTCAATCGCGGTCTTGAGCTGGGCTGTTACCGCTTCAAGGACGGCCGGGTTTTCCGCCCTTAACAGTTGGGCGCACAATTCCCTGATTCGCTGTTCCGGAATCACCCGATGAAGATATCAGGGTAAATAAAACGGTTGAATACAGACAAACATGTAGCCCATTTGGGCAGTAAAAGTCGCCAGGGCAGGCCCTGGGATGCCCTGAAGTGTCAACGAGTGTTGTCGGCGGTTTTCGGCAACTACCCAGAGCAACAAGCCCGGCGAAACACCGATAAAAGGAATGGAGGGAGACGCGCCCATGCCAGTAAACATCAGCAGCGTCGGCCATTCGAGTCTGCCGCCAGACCAATCCGCACCTACGATCAGCCAATCGAGCGGACCTGCATCCCCCTCACCCCACGAGATTCAGACCACAATCAACGAGGCAATACAAAGGGCAGCTCAGAATTTCAGCCAGATCGCCGGAGCGGATACTTTCAGCACGGAAACGAACGGCACCGAGACCACGATAAACTTTGGCGATGGTAAGCAGGGTGCGAAGCTGCCGTCAGATTCCAGCGGAGAGGCAGCTTATAGAACGGGCTCGGGCGAAACCGGGAATCACGTGACTCTGGACCAATCTCTCTGGAGTGTCATACGAAACAAAACGACTGCAATCCGATAGAACAACGCTGATCGGCGCTCTCCCGAGTGCACGCCGCAATATCCTCAAGGCTCTTGGCTCCTTGCAAAGCTCCTTTTTAGCTGATAATGAAGTGATGGCGCAGCTGAAGAATTTTTGGCTGAAGGTGTTTCGTGTCGTGGCCGAGCACCTGAGTTTTTCACAAGGCTGCCGAATATCTGTTTCTTACCCAACCCGCGGTGACGCGCCAAATCAAAGCACTGGAAAATGACCTCGCCCTGCGCCTCTTCGATCACGGCGAGAACATTGTCAGACGACGGCTTTTTGTGGGATTTGCCCAGTTATCGGCGGGGCAGCACCCTTCGGGTCAGCCATAAGCCTCCCAATGCTCCAATCAACGCGCCCGCACCGATTGCCAGAACATAGGCTCCTATCAGTGCGATTCCACGCCCAAGCCGCTGCAGACCAATCCTCGGCCCCCAGAAGAGCACGGCGGTCGATAGCAGGAACGAGGTTACGGTTGCGCCCGTCGAAATGTTAATCGCGTAGAGCCCCAGCCGGCGCATTCTCTGAATGCAACGAGTTTCCGCGACGCATGCAGCTAGGTGGCGAAGATGCGCAAACTGCACCGAGCCAGTGGTAGTGTGACGGAGTATTCGGAGGCGGCATCAAAGGCTGCGCAGGGCTGATGTGACGATTCATTGGGGAAAGCGCGGGGAAAAGGCGAAACTAGCGTGAACTCCCGCCATGAATCTGGTCTTCATCCATCGGAAATAATCAAACGGGGCGGAGGCAACGAAGCTGCGGAGCTTTCGATGTAAAGGGTCGCTAGGCGACTCGGCGAGCGTGCAGGCCATAACGTGAGTGAACGCTGAGCAGGCCCCGAAAAAACAGTTGCAGGAGCCGACCCGACTTTTTCACGGGGAAGGCCGCCGACAATGGAGATAGACGAGCGAACAAGCTCCATTGGATCTGCCGGGGTAATGGCGATGGCATGCAGGCAGAGGAGACCAGACGCAACACGGGAAGCCCCAGCGGTGATTGCGGGAGTGGATCAACCGGCAACTCGTGAGAGATGGGCCGGGCCGTCTGGGGTGGCGGAGAGGTCCGTAGTACCGACGAAGCCGAGTAATGTCGGTGGAGGGAAGGGGCCTCAGTTAAAGACAGACGCAAGAAGCAACGACGGACATGGGGATTGACGATAAGTCTAGCCACCCCGAGTGGCGTTCAGAAGTTGCAGGCGGCGTCACACAGACCATCGTGAGTCTTTTCCGAGCAGCCGGATGGGGAAATCTGCCTGTCCGGTTCGATGAGCGGGAACAGGAAACAGAGCCAAGCTAAACCGGACTGAGGCGACGGCGCGAAAGCTTCGTCAACAGCCACGGAAAACCAAAGACCTACACTCTATCGTCATCCAGTACAGAGGTCGGGGGGGTCATGAAACGCACTGTCAACGATTAAATGACCGACGTATTCAGGTTGAGGAAAGCGAATGGGACGCACCATGAGTGCCTTGGCTGGTCTGGACTAGGACATTGCGACGGAGGGGATATGGGAAAAGGCCGTAGATGAATGTCTTACTGCTATTAGCGGGATGCTGTGTCGTTCGGTCTCGCTCTGGATGTCGGAGTGTTATCTCTGTGCGCCTGCGCGGCGCTCATTTCCGGACTTCTTTTCCTGACCATGCGACAAGAAAGTCAGTGTGAATCGATTTGAAGGAGCACCGGTTTCTACTGGACGGAGCGGTATAACGATCGCTCAATCTGCACGCCGTGATTGGAGGATGAACTGGAAATCTCTGTTGCCGCTCGATGAACGGGCCCGCGTCGTCGAGTAGTTTTAAATTTCTTTTCTCACACATGATTCGAGTTCAGCTTCATTCCAGCATTGATTGCCGGATCCTCGAACGCCGGATTCAAGCACAAAGCTGCCCAATATGTTTGGCTCGTTCCAACCATTGTTCTTGCATACAAATTCGTTACCTTTCCAACACCAACGCCGTCTGTCTTCGATAGCGCGTCGTCGGCCTTTCCCAAGTTGTCAGCCGCATTTCATCAATACTTCGGCGGGGGTCTTATGATTGGCGAGTATCGTGATTGGGGCGAGTTCTGGCGCATTGCGGAGTCGAACCCCGACATGACGCGGGGAATGACTCAGCTCGGGGTCACGGCTCCCTTTTACGCGGGGGTCGGATATTCTCTGGCCGCCTGGGTTGGCCTCCGTTTCCAAGTCCACCAAAATTCTTAGAACAGGTAAAGGTTTGGGAACGATGGAGAGTCAACCGCTCATAAGCCGAACCTGGCGAAAGGAATCAGCCATGAAGACGACCCAAGTCGTGACCGTGGCAGTGCTGATGGCCGCAAGCGCATTGGCGCTACATTTGCTGTGGGCGGAGCAGGCGGTGAACACACCGGCCAATGAAAATCGAAAGGAGCAGTCGAACATGACGAGCGAAAAAGTGATCATGCTGATCCAGGCAAAAATTCAGCCGCAGCGCCGCGCGGAGCTGGTCGAGGCCGCACGCCAATACCTGCCGTTGGTGCGGGCGGAGCCGGGCGTGGAAGCGTTTTATCTCACGGTCCTAAAAGACGATCCCAATACATTTGTGTTCTACGAGATTTACAAGTCGCAAGCGGCACAGGATTTCCATCTGCAGCAGGACTTCACCAAGAAATTCCTGGCGACGCTAAAGAGCGCGCAGGCCGCAGACCGAGTCCGGACAAATCTCGTCGAGCTGGCCCCGGAAGGATAGGCACACTTGAATTGGGGGTTTCATTGCCCTTGAGTGTAAACGCCGTTCTCGCCAACTACGGCTAGAACCTATCTACCTCTCTTGTAAATGGATGGCACCCGATCTGGGGCACTCTCGCGCATACTTTCCGAATTGGGCGTGATAAATAGCAACTACCTTTTTTGCGGTCGGCTTACCGGCATTCTGCGCATTCGCCTTATGTTCGCCTATAATCAATCTTGACAATGGTAACAAAACTGTTACCATAATACATGATCGAAGTTCTGGAGTACCTCGATCAGGGCGGGAAAAGTCCTTTCGCGAAGTGGTTCGACGAGCTTGATGCGAAGGCTGCCGCAAAGGTCAGCACCGCCAGAACTCGGCTGAGCCTGGGAAACTGGTCCAACGTGAAAGGGGTAGGCAGCGGCGTATACGAGCGCGTCATCGACCTCGGATCAGGTCACAGGATCTACTTTGGAAAAGATGGCGACAAGATTGTGATCCTGCTGGCGGGAGGCACGAAGAAGGGTCAACAGTCTGACATCAAGATCGCGAAAGAACGATGGCAGGATTACAAGCAGCGCAAGAAATCCGGGGAGAAATGAACATGCCGCTAACACGAGACTTCATTGAGACTATCAAAGCACGAGCTGATCGTGATCCTGAATTTCGGAGAGAACTACTCAGTGACGGAGTAGAGACATTTCTATCCGGTGACATTGAAACTGGAAAGGCGATTTTGCGCGACTACATTAATGCAACCGTTGGTTTTGGACCGCTTGGAAAAGCACTCGACATTGATCCGAAGAGTCTCATGCGCATGCTCGGCCCTTCTGGCAACCCGAAGACTGGCAACTTTATCGAGATCATAAGGTATTTACAGAAGAAGGAAGGCGTTCATCTTGAGGTGAAGGCTGCTGCTATAGCTTAGCGTTCCCTCGCCTCTTGCGGGGTCTCCGCTCAGCCTCTACGGACAACAACGCCAGTCTCTTCTCGCGAGATGCATGGGGCATTGCAGATTATTGGTGCGAAAGGGGGGACTCGAACCCCCACGGGTTTCCCCGCCAGATCCTAAGTCTGGTGCGTCTGCCAATTCCGCCACTTTCGCAGGTGCGGGTTCAATCAGCGAAGCGCGAACAACGTGACCGGGCTTATTGTAACTGCATCGGCTCGGGCGGCGCCAAGGGAACAGGGTTTTGAGAAGGGCAAGCGCTCCGTACCAATCGGCCCCGAACGCTTGCCCGGAGCAGCACCTCCCCCTGAGAGACTGCCCCATGCAGTTCTAGCCTTAGAAGCAGACAAAACGTAATGGCACGGGCGGGCTTGGGATTGGCACAAAGGTGACGATTTGACGGTATCCAGTATCCGGATAAGTTCAGCGGTGGCCGCCAGGCGCGAGGCGGCTGGAGTCAGAAGTTGGAAATCAAGTGAGGCTCATTCGGGCAGCTCCCAGCAATGGCGGAGTTCTTCTGAGCGCCGGCCTCCCGCTTTGGGTCCGAACTTTCCCAAACTGGAAAACGATACTTGCGTCAACTCGCGCAAATCCTGCTTTTTCAGTTGCTCTGCGATTGGGGGAAGACGTGCAATAGGTGTGTACATGATCCTACTTGTCACGCCCTCTGCACGAATTCAGGAATGTGCTGATGCCATTCATGCGGCCACCGGTAAACCTACGGACCTGGCGGCGACGTCGCAGGCTGCCGTGAGTCATCTGCGCGCCGGCGAGTATGCCGCGGTCGTCATCGACCAGTTTCTGCTGGAAGCTGATCCCGACGAAGCCGAGCAGATGCTCGAGCATTTGGGCACGGCGGTGCCGGTGTATGTGAACTGCGCCATCAGTGGCGTGGAACGCGTGGTGCGCGAGGTGCGCGCGGCTCTGGGGCGGCGTCAAGTGGAAGAACGTGTCGCGCGGCGATCGGCCGAGCAGGCGGTGTGGAACGAATTGAAAGAAAGCATCACCACCGTCCTGCTTTCCTGCGACCTGGCGTTAACCGCTCCGGGAGTGCCCGACCAGGCGGCCGAGAAGATTCGCACCATTCACGAAGCTGCCCAGCAGATCCGCTTGCGTCTGGAGAAGTCTGAGCAGGGAATTCCGGTGGGGGCCCATTGAGCTGTGCTGGTTCATTCTGCCATCGCCGGCAAAAGCGTTCACCACAGAGGACACGGAGTCGTACGAAGGAAACTAAGAGAGAAACTTAGTTGTTAGCTGTTACGTCTTAGGGTCTTGGGCTTTGGTGCGGGGTCCGAGAAAGAAAAAACCGGACTCCTCGTGTCCCTTGGTGTCCTTCGTGGTGAAAGATATTGGGGCTGGGGCGAGTGTGACCGGAAGAATGGATTCTCCAAGAAAAGCCATTGACCACAGAGGACACAGAGGTACACGAAGGAATTCAACGAAAGCCAGTGAATTCCCCTGTGTCCTCTGTGGTTACTGGTTTTCCTGGAGCCTAGCGCAGTGCTCGCGAGAACCGGCGCTGGCCCGTGCTGCGTGCAGAGTTGCCGTGGGCCCTGCCACGCACTGCATGCAGGACGGCCTCGCCCCATCCGGCGGCGCCGGGTTGGTGGGCGCGCGCAATGCGGGGCATGGCGTGGAGGACCTCCTCGGCGAAGTGGCCATCGGGTTTTGGCATCAGGATGGGCCGATCCACCAGGCGAAGCATGGAAAGATCGTTTCCGCCGTCGCCCAGCGCGACGGTGATGATGCGCGCCTGCCAGGCCACGCGGTAGAAGCCGATCAGCACGCTCAGGGCGAGTCCCTTGTCGCAACCGCCGGAGAAATGCCAGAAGCGACCGCCGCGCTGCACCGAGTAGCCGCGATCCTGGGCGCGCCGGCAGAAGCGGCGAATCGCGGCCGGAGTCGCGCCGCGGAATCGGAACGGCTCCCCGGTTTCGCGCTGGCGGGCGCGATGGGCCTCGCGCAGCGTCAGCCCGGTTTCGCGGGCTACTTCCTCGTCACTCATCTGGTGAAAGCCGCGCACGCTGGTGCCGGTGTCCTGGGCAATTCGCTTTAACTCGTGAATCAGTTCCTCGTAAGGCCGGCCCATGATCAGCGTAAAAGCTCTGGTGTTCCGGCCGAAGGGAGACACCTGCGGAAAGTAGCCCGCCGGGATCACGATGGCGCCGCCGTTCTCGACGATGAACGGATGAGGATTTCCGATCGCCCGGCGCAGTGATTTGATCTCGGTGCGAGTCTTGCTCGAGCAGAAAATCAGCGGAATCTTGCGGCGGCGCAGTTCCTGGAGCGCGCGCGACGCACCACTCCAGGAATAGGAGTAGTGGTCGAGCAGACTGCCGTCAAGATCGGTGAAGACGAGGGTTCGCGTCTGCTTAGAGATGGCGAAAGACCTCCTCTTCCGCCACCGAAGACCGGACCTTGGCTTCCAGCCACTGCCGCGCCATGTCGCGCGCACCCAGGCCGAAGGCAATGGCCAGGGCAAACACGATGCCGGCAAACACAATCGCAAATGCCACCAGCAGCGGCAGGCTTCCGATGTGCAGCTGCTCGAGCGCAATGACGATCGCCAGGGTCATCACCAGCACACGCACGCCGCCGGCGATCAGCCGGGCCGCCGGCCATTGCGCATTGACCGCAGCCAGCAGCGCGCTGCGCGAAATCATGCGGCTCACTACCACGCCCAGCAGGAGCACCAGGCCGGCGGCGATCAGGTTCGGAATGTAGTCGACAAAACGGCGAACCAGTTCAACGCTGGCCGGCGTATCGGCGGCACTGAGGGCGAACAAGACAACGAACAACCACATCAGGGCCTGCACAAAGCGCGCGCCCAGGTCCGCGGGCGAGCGGAACACGCCGGTGCGCTCGATCATGCCGGCAAAGCCGGTCCGCTGCACGAGGTGATCGAAGCGGGCGAACTGGAGCAGGCGGTAAGTGAGCCAGCGGACACAGTAAGCCACAAAGCCGCCTACGATCAGCGTGACCAGCACCATGATCAGGATCGGAACGACGTGCGTCGACTGATCCGCAAGACGATTGAAGGGTTCGAGCAACATCCGATCAAACAGACTGCGCATGGACTTTCTCCTTCCCTGCGGCGTCCCAATACTCGGTGAGGTAGGGCTTTTCGTTTTCGAAGACCTGGCAAAGGCCTTCGATGCGTTCTTCCACCTGGGTGGCTGTACTGTCGGTGACTTCGAGAACGAACGAAGCCGTACGCCCCAGGTACAGCGGCACCAGCGACTGCAGCAGGTGTTCGCGGTCGAGCACACGGTAGTGGTAGGCAATGGCCGCCTGGTAAATCATGCGGACCCAGAGCTGGTCCGGAATGTGAAAGCCTTTCCCGTTGCGGTGAACGTAGTTGTTCAGATCGACCAGCGTTTGCGCCGAAAGGAAAGAACTGTAGATCTCGTGCAGGTCCGACACGCCTTGCTGGGCAGCGTGGATCATGCGGTCGGTATTCACCGTAAGCGGCTCGACCCCCACCTCGAACGGAAACCCGAACAGTGGGACTGTTTCGTGCGAATGAACCTGCTTCCAGACGTTCTCGTAGCTTCCCATCAGGCTGAAGAACGAGCCGATGACCTGGCGGAACATGCTGGTCAGGTCGGCCCCGGGATCCTTCGCGTCGTGAATCTTGGCGCCCAGATACGCCTGGCCCACGCGGAACCCTTCGGCGATCGCCGTGACGGTCATCCAGATATCAATGCCGAAGCGGGCCACGTCAGTGTCCCAGACATCTTTTTCCAGATAGCGCGCAGCGAGCGTGCCTGAGAAGCCGAACTCCCCGCCGATCGGCTGCCGCACCGACTTCCCGTACAGCGTGCGCGTCATGGGATAGATAATCCCGTTGGTGATGGTGCCGTCGTATTTGTGGCGATGGTAGTAGGGCGCGATGTAGTCGTAGCCGTGCTCGAGCACCGGACGGGCGAGCAGTTCGATCCAGCCGGGTGTGATGCTGCGCAAGTCGGAATCGACCACCACGCAAGCGCGGGCGTTCAACTGTCGCGCCACGGCGAAAATTGTCCGGAAAGCGCTGCCTTTTCCCGGGATGCCGTGATAGGGCGTGCTGATGCGGTAACTCGTATGCACGGGGTGCGAGACCAGCAGCAGATCGTCGGCGCCGCCCTCGGCATGCATCACGACTTCCTGCGTCTTGTCCTTGGACCCACCGTCGGAGTTGACGATCACCGAGCGTTGGGCAGGGAAAGTACTTGGCCAGCCCGACCGACACCGCGCGAACTACGTGACCGATGGTGCGCGCGTTGTTGTAGCTCGGGATGCCGACCACGATGTCGGCCTCGCCAATCTGCGCCAGGCGCGCTTTCAATTCAGTTGGAAAAAGGTCATCCACTTAGCGCGCTTCTTTCATGGGTTTGTCTCTTATAGTTAAGTCAACTCGTAGTTAAGTCAACTCGCCGCTGACATCCCGGCGACGCTGGGGACGGTTTCATTGTCGGCATCCACGGCCTCACGTACATCTTCAAGGAACGCTGGCAGAGCCGCGCTGACGCGCATCCAGTTTGGTATCGGTGGCGCTCCTAGCGGGTCGGCGAAGAATTCTTCCGCCGCCAGCTTCAGCGCCTGGGTGAAGGTCTCGACCGCCGTCTCCTCCTCGTGCCGGTCAAACAGCAGGCCGTTGATCATGGCATCGGCGTGGTACTTGCTGATGTTATTTTCCGCCATTCGCTGGTAGCGGACCAGCAGCGTGAGCATCATACCGTTGTCGAACTTCACGCCTTCCGCGGCAAGAATCCGGAACAGCGATTTGCAGATGTCCATGGCCATCTTCATCAGGCCCTTGGAGGGATCGCCCTGCGACAGGTCCTGGTGCTTGTGTTCGTAATTCTCCGCGATATCGACCTGGCAGATGCGGCGGATCGAGCAATTGCGGTATACCTCCGCCAGCACGCCGACTTCAAGACCCCAGTCGGAGGGCAGTCGGTTGACGCGGGCCAGGTCGGCCTGCATGGCAAATTCGCCGGCCAGCGCATAGCGGAAGCTGTCGAGGTAGACGAGGAACGGCAGAAACCCGACCATCGATTGCAGTGCGCGGATAAGCGGCGTCATCAGCAGGCGCGTGACCCGGCCGTGCATCTGGTGGCTGAGGCGCGCGTAGTAGCCCTTGCTGAATTCGAAGCCGATATCGGGGTGAACCACCGGATAGCAAAGCCGGGCCAGAATCTCGCGGCTGTAATTGACGATATCGCAATCGTGCAGCGCAATGATCGAAGCCTTGCGGCTGGCCAGAACGTAGCCGTACGCCATCCAGCATTGCCGGCCCTTGCCGTCGGGACCAATCTGCAGCCGGTTTTCTTCGAGCGTCTTGTAGAGGCGCTGCATGCGGGGACCGTCGTGCCAAAGCACGCGCACTTCGCCGGGTAGCATGCTGACGCGTTTCTGCACCTCTTCGAACTGTTCGGGGGTAGCCTGGGCGAGGGTGAGCACGAACTGGCGCACGTACGTGGCGCGGCTCAGTTCGCTGAGAATCGTCTCCATCGCTGGCTTCTCGAACTCGGAATAAAGCGCGGGCAACACCAACGCGATGGGTTGCTGGCGCGAGAAGTATTCGAGTTGCCGCTCGATCACGGTGAGATCGCCCTGTCCTAAACGGTGCAGTGTGGCAATGATTCCGGTCTGGTAGAAATCTGCCATGCAACGATCCTCCTGGTGGAAATTGTTCGCGGTGCGAACCTCGGCGGTGCAAGCCGCCGAGAGTGCCAACACGCCAAACCGCAGCCTGCGAGAAACGGTGATTGCTCTTGAGCTAGCGAAGCGGCGAACACTGGCTCGTGGCGCGAGCGTACGGAACTATTAATGTGTGGAACGGACACTTTTGTCCGTCGCAAAAAACTCTCTATCGAGCCGGAGCCCAATCCACACTATAAAGACGAGGTGGCTTCGAAAGGCCTGGCGACCCGTGAAAAGCCGGGTTCTGTAGGCCGATTCCGTATCGCGAGCCCTGTATAGGGCAGGGCAGTGCGAAAAAAGACACAGTGGCGTTCTGCCTACCGTAACCCTATGAGCCTGCTACGGTCAATACGGTTTTTCCAAGTCGTGGACGAGGGTTTATCCCGATTGAAGCTGTTGAAATAAAACCCGCTTACGGCGGGGAGAGATGGCTTGCGGCCGTTTCCGTTTGCTTCGCGCCAGCGGTCGACACGTCTTGCATGTGCAATTCCTTGCAGACCCAGCCGGAACTCGAAGAAACTCTTCAAAGGAAAGAGATATCCCGACTAAAATACTGCCCAAGTTGTTAGCGCGAGCTCGGCGCGCGGTTGTACCGGCCAAAAGGACCCTAATGCACGTTCTCGTCACTACCGACACGATCTCAGGAGTGTGGTCCTATACTCGCGAACTGGTCAGCGGACTGGTGAGCCGCGGCCTGCGGGTGACGCTGGTCAGCTTTGGCGAGGTTCCGCTGCCCGAGCAAACCTCGTGGATGGAAAGCCTGCACGGGCTGGATTACCGCCCGACCGCCTTCCGCCTGGAGTGGATGCACGAAGGCGAGCAGGATTACTCGGATTCGGCGGCGTATCTCACTGCCCTGGCGCAGGAAATTCAGCCCGACGTTCTGCATCTGAGCCAGTTCTGCTACGGCGACCTGGCCATGGATGTTCCGCGCGTGGTGGTGGCGCATGGTGACCTGATTACCTGGTGGGTGGCCGTGCACGGCCAGGAACCGAAAGCGGCGCGCTGGCTGAGCCGCTACCGCGAAGTGGTGAGTCGTGGATTGACGAGCGCCAATGTGGTGGTGGCGCCCTCGGGCTGCATGCTCGATTCGCTGCGCGATCATTACGCCTCGCCCCGGCGCGAGCAGGTCATTTACAACGGGCGCAATCCGATCTTCTTCAATCCTTACGTCAGCAAGGAAGACTCGGTTCTGTCGGTGGGGCGGCTGCTCGATGCCGGCCGGCAAGTGCACCTGCTGACGCAGCATCAGCATCCGTTCTCGGTGTGCATTGTCGGAACGGATCATCCGGTACAGACGCCGCGCATTCCGATTCGCGCCGACGTGAAGGTCGCCACCGACCAGCAGTGCGTATCCTTGAAAGGCCCGCAGACCGAAGCGCAGCTGCGTACGCTCTACAGCAAGGCCGCGGTGTATGCGGCAACCGCGCGCTACGAGCCCTTTGGCATGGAGCCGCTCGAGGCCGCGCTCTCGCGTTGCGCGATTGTGGCCAACGATATTCCCAGTTTCCGCGAGATCTGGGGCGACGATGCCGTGTACTTCCGCACCAACGACGGTGACAGCCTGGCGGCGGCGATTCGCGAACTCGGCGAGGACCGGGAGAAATGCCGCGCCTATGCCAACCGCGCCTACCATCGCGCGCGCGAGCGCTACAATCACAAGCGCATGATCGACGAGTACCTGCAACTCTATCGCGGCCTCAGTTCAGCGAGCTGGGCGGCGGCGTGAAAACCAGCATTTAGCATTTGGCAGTTAGCATTTAGCGGCCAACTCTCATCCGGCCTGAGAACTAAGACCTAACACCTAAGACCCGAGACCTAACACCTGAGACCTGAGTTTATGGAGGCAATCGTGGCGCAAGTGAAGATCACCGTTAGGCCGAATGGCCCGTATCGCGTGGAAGCTCCCGAAGGAACCATCGAACTGGTCGACGCCAACGGCACGGCGTACGACCTGACCGGCAAGCCGGCATTTTCCCTGTGCCGCTGCGGAGGGAGCACCAACAAACCTTTTTGTGACGGAACCCACAGCAAGATCGGATTCCAGGCCGCGGAAGCGGCGGTGCGGGCGGAGAATAAGTAGCGCCGGCATCTTGCCGGCCCGATGGCCGCCGGGACGGCGGCGCTACTAGTGAATCGTCTTGGTCTTGCGTGACATGTAGTCCATCAAGCAGATACTGGCCGAGCGTGTAGGGCGTGGTGAAGTAGGCTTTGCCGCGACACATCTCGGTGACTTTCTGCACGAAGTTCACCAGGCCTGAGTCCGAAGCGAGCATGAAGGTGTTGATCAGCACGCCGGCGCGCTTGCACTTCGACACCTCTTCGAGGGTCTGGCTGACCACCAGCGGATCAAGGCCGAAGGCGTTTTTATAGATGCGGCCATCTTCCATGGTCAGCGCCGAGGGCTTGCCGTCGGTGATCATGACGATCTGCTTCATGTCCTTGCGTTGCCGCTGCAGGATGCGCTGCGCCAGCCGCAATCCCTCGCGCGTGTTGGTGTAATACGGGCCGACTTTCACGCGCGCCAGTTGTGTCAGGGGAACTTCCTCCGCCGAATCGTGAAACAGCACCAGCGACAGCGAGTCGCCCGGATACTGCGTCCGGATCAGCTGCGACAGCGCCATCGCGACTTTTTTCGCCGGCGTGAACCGGTCCTCGCCGTAAAGAATCATCGAGTGCGAGCAGTCGAGCATGAGCACCGTCGCGCAGGAGGACTGATACTCGCATTGGTGAACATTGAGGTCCGAATATTCGATGTTCAGCGGCAGAGTCAGCCCTTCGCGCTGAATCGCGCTTGAAAGCGTCGCAGTGATGTCGAGGTTCAGCGTGTCGCCGAATTCGTATTGCCTCGATGCGCCACTGGCCTCGATACCGGTGGCCATGTCCCGTGTGTCGTGGCGTCCAAAGCTCGATTTGCCCAGTGAGCCCAGCAGATCGCGCAAAGCTTTGAAGCCCAGGAAGTCGAGGCTCTTGTCGGTGATTTCGAACTTCGCTTGCTGGCCATCACCCATCTGCCCGCCGGCCGACGACGGCTGCGACGGATCGGGCGGGTTGTCGATCGAGATGAAGTCTTCCTGCTCCATGCGTTCGATAAGCTTTTCGATCAACTCGTCGAGCGAGCCCTCCATCTGCATTTGTTGCAGCTTCTCCCGCAACTCCTCGTCGAACAGGTCGCTGTTCAGGAGTGCTTGCTCAATCGCGTCGCGCAACGCGTCGAGCGACTGCTCGCCTTCGGGCATTTCGTAGAACATGTAATTCTGAAAGCCGCTCTGCAGCAGATAGTCCGAGAGCGCGCTGAGCAAGTCTTCCATGCTCATCTCGCCGGCGGGGTCGGGCACGTATTTGGAATAACGGATGCGACGCATAAAGGCAGTACCCTGTTGTCAGTACCCAGTACTCGGATTGTTCTGCAACGGATCGTTTACGGATCGTTTGATTGACCGAGTAGTGCGTACTGAGTACCGAGTACTGTGTACTGAGTACCGAGTACTGCGTACTGGGTACTGGAGTTCTGGAGTACTGGGTACTGAGTACTGAGTACTCGGCACTAGCTACCAGCTAGTTATACGGTCTCCTCCCCCGAAACGGTTCTTCCCGCTCATAGGCGCGCTCCACTTTCTTCGGCTGCTTCTCTCCGGCGGTGAAGACGCGTTCTTCGGTGCGGCCGATGCGCTTGTGCGCGTGCAGGCCTTCGAGTACGAACTCGGCCGCCGAGACCAGCAATTCCACGCTGTCTTTCGGCGAAACGCCGAGAGCTGAAACCTTCTCCATCAGGCCCTGGATGCCTCGCACCGCCTCCAGTACCTCGCGCGCGCCCGCGCTCTCCGAGACTTTGATTTCGCCGCCCAAATCGAACCACTGCACGATCTGGCGCATATCGACGCCACTGAAATAGTCGTCGAACGTTTTCGCGATGGCGGTGCGGATCAATTCGCGGCTCACGTGGTCGGCGCCCTTCATCTCGCCTTCGTATTCCAGTTCGAGCTTGCCCGTGATCGCCGGAAGCGCGGCGTACACGTCGCTGATGCGCGGCACGACCGTCTTCTCCTGGTTGCGGATGGAACGGCGCTCGGCGTTCGACACGACATTTTCCGTTGCCGAAATCGGCAGACGCTGGCTCACGCCCGAGCGCTTGTCGACCTTCTTATCCTCGCGCGCCGCGAAAGCCACGCGCTCGATCACTTGCTGCACGTACTTCGGAAGATGCAGTTGGTAGCCGTCGCGCGCCGTCCAGGCTTCCTGCGCGGTGATGGCAATGCCTTCTTCGACCGTCGCCGGATAATGCGTGCGCACCTCCGACCCAATGCGGTCCTTCAAGGGCGTAATGATTTTTCCTCGGGCGGTGTAATCCTCCGGGTTCGCGCTGAACACCATGGCAACGTCGAGCGGCAGGCGCACCGGGTACCCCTTAATTTGCACGTCGCCCTCTTGCATGATGTTGAACAGGCCAACCTGAATTTTCCCGGCGAGATCCGGGAGTTCGTTGATGGCGAAGATGCCGCGATTGGCGCGGGGCAGCAGCCCGTAGTGCACGGTGAGTTCGCTGCTCAATTCCTGCCCGCCACGCGCAGCCTTGATGGGATCGATGTCGCCAATCAGGTCGGCGATGGTGACGTCGGGGGTGGCCAGTTTCTCGACGTAGCGCTCGTCGGGCGAGAGATAGGCGATTTGAATCTGGTCCCCGTACTGCGAGATCTGGTCGCGGCAGCGGCGGCAGATCGGCAGGTAAGGATTGTCGTGAATCTCGCAGCCGGCGATGTAGGGCGTTTCTGGATCGAGCAGGTTCGTCAGGGCGCGCAGAATCCGGCTTTTGGCCTGGCCGCGCAGGCCCAGCAGGATGAAATTATGACGGGAAAGTATGGCGTTCGTGATCTGCGGCACGACGGTATCGTCGTATCCGACGATGCCGGGAAACACCGAGCCCGTTCCGCGCAGCTTGGCGATCAGATTGTCGCGCAGTTCGTCTTTGACTTTTCGACCGCGCAGACGCTGCTCGGAGAAAGGACTTTTCCGCAACTCGCCTAGAGTGCGAGGAAGACTCATGACGGGAACCCCCAACCAAGAACTACTTTGGATGCGATTATACGCTTGACCGGTTCAAGCTCATTGGATGCGGTTCGCTGGGGTTGGCGTCGCCTCGGAAGATCTCAGTACCCAGTACTCAGTACCCAGTATTCAGTTCTCGGTTCTCAGTTTTAAGCCGGGAGCGGTAAAAAAAGTTCTGTGGTCCGTTGTTGATTCTTGCCCTTCTCCGTGTCTCTGTGTCTCCGTGGTGGATTGGTTCTTTATTGGGAACTGAGTACCGGGAACCGAGAACTGGTTACCGCGCATGACCGTTGCCGCCTGCCTTCTGGCGGATCATCACGGCGCGGCGCAGGCTGGGAACGAGGCCTTCGAAATATTCGATGACGGAGCGAATCCGCTGGGCTTCGGAGCGCAACCCGAGCAACTTCTGCTTGAAATCGAGATCGAGGGGCAGCGATCCGGCCAGATGATAGGAGAGTGGTGGATCTTCGCCCTCGGGCAGGTCCTGCTGCGCATTGGCTAGTGCAAGGATCTGGCGGTGCAACTCGATGGCGTGATCGCGCTCGGCTTCCGTAGGTTTTTCCGCATCATCGGAGACATAGAGAATCTCGCCGCGCAGGAAGGAGCGCTCCTGGTTGACGACGAGGAGTTCGAAACGTTCGCGGCCCTGCGTCACGATGTCCATGCGGCCATCGTCGTAGCGCTTGGTCACGGCGAGAATCTCGGCGGTGCAGCCGACATCGGCCAGACTGCTGTCCTGTGCGCGGATCACTCCGAAAAACTTCTTTTCTTCCATGCACTCGCCGATCATTTCCCTGTAGCGCGGCTCGAAGATGTGCAAGGGCAGAGGCGTGCCGGGGAAGAGCACGACATCGAGCGGGAACAAAGCGAGCAAGGAATCCACAAGACCTCCGGCTGATGCAAGCAGCGCCGGGATGGTTCGATTGTACAACTCTAGCTTCCTTGGCCTATGGACGAAGGCTGGAAGGAAAGCGCGGTGACAGCTTTGTTTATGAGTGCGGGCCTATCCGCCGGCTTTTTCGTTGCCGCGGGTGTCCGCGCTACACTGGAGGCTCGCTCAAACAGAATATGAAACTTGCGAATCAGGTTGCTGTTGTAACCGGGGCTTCCATGGGCATCGGCGAAGCCATCGCTAAAGCATTGGCCGCCGAGGGCGCTGGCGTCGTGCTGCTTTCGCGCGATTCCGGGCGCGCCGAAGCCGCCCGCGGGCGTATCGGTCACACGGAGCGGACGCTCGCTCTGGCTTGTGACGTGCGGCATCGGGAAGAGATTGATCGCGTGATCGGGCTGGTGATGCATCACTTTGGGCGGATCGATGTCTGGGTGAACAACGCCGGCCACGGCCTGATCGATTCGGTCGCCCAGATGGATATGGCAGCTTGCCGCGACATGTTCGACACGAATCTGTTCGGCGCGATTGCCGCCATGCAGGCCGTGGTTCCCATCATGAAGCAGCAGGGTGGCGGATCGATCGTCAACATTTCGAGCGTTGCCGGACACATCCCGCTGCCCTACAGCGCCGGGTACTCGGGCACCAAGTTCGCCATGAACGCCATGGGGAAAGCCGCTCGGATCGAGTTGCGAAAACGCAACATCAATATTCTGACCGTGTGCCCCGGGTACGTGCGCACTGATTTCAGCGCCAACGCGGTGCAGGGCAGCGAACAAAAGAAGGTACGGCCCGCCGCAGTGCGGGGCATCACCGCCGAACGCGTGGCGCGCGCGACGCTGGCTGGATTAGTGAAGCGCAAACGAGAAGTGATCGTTCCCTGGACGATGATTCCGGTGGTGAAGCTCTACCAGCTGTTTCCGGGAGTCGTGGAGCGGGCGATGGTAAGGATGGCGAAGCCCGCGGAGTGAGTAGATAAGAAAAGTTCTCAGTTCTCTAAGGAAGAACCAATTTCACCACAGAGACACAGAGGCACAGAGAAGGGCAAAAATTGACCTGGCTCTTGCAACCCTTGGGCTGCGGCTTTCGAACTGAGAACTGAGCCATAGAGTCACGAGCCATCAGCCACTCGCCACCCTAACCCAAGTCTGCCAGCATGGCTTCCATTTCTGATTGAGCGTGTCCGTTGCCGGTGCGGCGGGCCGAGACGATGCCATCGCTCAGCATTTTCTTCGCTTCGTCGGTTCGATTTGCCTTGGCCAAGGTTTGAGCGGCCATGAAATATCCGGCAGTATAGTCGGGGTCAGTGCTCAGCAGCTTGCCGAACTCGTCCAGGGCGCGGTCGACCTCGCCTTGATTGGAATATTCCAAGGCCAATCCGTAGCGCGCGAACGCATCGTTGGGGTTCTGGCTGAGGATTTCGTTGAGCATCGCAACTCGTTCCATGGGAAAACAGTTCTCCGTATTCGGTCCTCAGTACTCAGTACTCGGTACTCAGTTCCTTCAGCGCGTTTGCGCCTGTTCTCACGTCGGCCGAGGTTTCGGCTGATGGTCAGGACTCGGAGCTGGTGACTTGCATCACGCAGGGTACTACATCGAAAGCAAGAAATGCTGCGGATTCGGATCCCACCCTGCCACCCGCAATCTGCAATCTAAGATCTGAAATCTGAAATCTTCAATCTAAAAATCTCCACTCGAAATCTTCCCCGCGCCGCCAGTCGCCTGAGTACAATGTCCGGTCGTCTTAATCCTTGCGGATTTACTGGAGTGTGCGCTTTGGCTTGTCCATACTTCATGCCCACCCATGTACTCGAGGGCGGCGCGTGGCTTCATCCTTCCCGGTTGCCCTTGGGCGGCGGCTGGCAGGGACACTGCACGGCTCCCGGCCACGAGGGCGCAGTCCCCGAAATCGAAGAGATGCACGAAGGTTGCAATCTCGGATACGCGTCGCGCTGTCCGCGGCTACCGGAAAACCGCGACCGGGATGCGGTACGGTTTGCGATGTCGCGTGAGAGTGACACCCATTTCTTTGTCGCCTACGTTTGCGAGCGCCAGCATCTGCCGGTCGAACATGGGATTCTGGAGTTCCGTATCCACGATTCGCACTGCTTCCAGCCCCATCCCGATGCCCGCATTCAGAAAATGGCGGAGTGCTTCGTCGAGTCACGCCTGCGCCGCTCCCGGGCGATTGCCGGCGGGAATGGAAGCGACCTTTCATGAGTCCTGGTGATCCGCTGGCGGCGCGTCCGGTGCGCGAATCGCAATCGGAGGTGGTGGAGATCGTGTTGCCCAACGATGCCAATCCACTCAACGCGCTTCTGGGCGGCCGCTTGATGCACTGGATCGATATGGCCGGCGCGATGGCCGCCCACCGCCACGCGCGCAGCTACGTGGTGACGGCCTCGGTCGATCACATCGACTTCCTGGTGCCGGTACGCGTGGGTTCGCTCGTGGTGCTGCGTTCCTCGGTGAACCGCGTCTTCCGCACTTCGATGGAAGTCGGGGTCAAGGTGTGGGTGGAAGACTACATTCAGGACAAGCGCCAGCACGTCGCCTCCGCCCACCTGACCTTCGTTGCCATCGACGGCAAGGGCGGCCGTGTCGTGGTCCCCCCGGTGATTCCGGAAACCGAGGAGCAGAAGCGGCGCTATGAAGATGCGGGCCACCGCCGCGAACGCTGGCGCGCCGAAAAGGAACGCCGCAAGAGCCTGCCGTGATCGCGCTCGGTGTGATGGTCATCACATCGAGTAGGTTGTCCGCCCCGGCATAATGCTCCTTTTGGAGCCACCAAATGGATAGCGCAGTCCTGGTTCACCGCCTGCACTTCGCTTTTACCGTTACCTTCCACTACCTGTTTCCCCAGCTGACCATGGGGCTGGCGCCCCTGATCGTCGTACTGAAAACGCTGGCCCTGCGCCGCAACGACGAGACCTACACCCAGGCGGCGCGCTTCTGGGCGCGCATCTTCGGGATCAATTTTGTGATCGGTGTGGTCACCGGCATCCCGATGGAATTTCAGTTCGGCACTAACTGGTCGCACTTCTCGCGCTTCGCCGGCGGCGTGATTGGGCAGACACTCGCCATGGAAGGGATGTTTGCCTTCTTCCTTGAGTCGGCGTTCCTCGGGCTATTTCTCTACGGCGAGAAGCGGCTCAGTCCGCGGGCGCACTGGTGGTCGGCGGTCGCGGTGTTTCTGGGTTCGTGGCTATCGGGATTTTTTATCGTGGCTACCGATGCCTGGATGCAGAATCCGGTGGGATATAGCAAGGCGGCCGACGGCTCGGTGCAATTGAGCAGCTTCTGGGAACTGGTGCTGAATCCGTGGGCTTGGTGGCAATACGCGCACAACATGAGTGGTGCGGTCATCACGGGCGCGTTTGTGATGGCGTCAGTGGGAGCGTTTTATCTTCTGTGGGGCAAGTTTGAGGAGCATGGCCGGATCTTCGTTCGGGTTGGCGTGATCGCTGGGCTGATCTCCTCTGTTCTGCAGTTGTTCCCAACCGGCGACAGCCAGGGCCGACTGATTGCACGCTATCAACCCGTCACCCTGGCCGCAATGGAAGCGTTGTTTGACAATACGCCGGGCGCGCCGCTGGTGCTCATCGGTCAACCTGATGTCGCACAGCGCAAGATCGACAATCCGCTGGTTCTGCCGAAGATGCT
Organism: uncultured Acidobacteriota bacterium; assembly: GCA_963729415.1. Lineage (GTDB taxonomy): Bacteria > Acidobacteriota > Terriglobia > Terriglobales > Acidobacteriaceae > Gp1-AA133. Next base: position 200,967 of record CAVSOD010000003.1, read on the forward strand.
CAGCTTCCTGACCTATCGCCGGTGGGAAGCGGAGGTGAAGGGACTGAACAATTTTCCGCCCGACGCCTGGCCCGATAATATTCCCCTGCTGTACTTCGCCTACCACATCATGGTCGGGCTTGGCACGATCTTCATCGCGGTGATGGTCGTGGCCGCGTTGCTGTTGTGGCGTGGAGTGCTATTCCGCTCCCGCTGGATGCTGTGGATTCTTCTGCTCAGCTTGCCCTTCCCCTACATCGCGAACACCGCCGGTTGGATGACCGCCGAAATTGGGCGCCAGCCCTGGCTGGTCTACGGCCTGATGCGCACCAGCGAGGGTTATTCGAAGCTGGTGTCGGCGGGCAACGGATTGTTTACGCTGCTCGGCTTCATGGGGATGTATACGGTGCTCGCCATTCTTTTCCTGTTCCTGGTTGGCCGTGAAATCGAAAACGGTCCGGTCGCGCAGCCCGCGGCTGTTCACTAGAGGAGTGCGATGCCTACAGTCTGGTTCATCATCGTTTCGGTCATGATCGCCGCCTATGTGGTGCTCGATGGGTTTGATCTGGGCGCAGGAATTATCTATCTGTTCGCGGGCCGCACTACCGAGGACCGGCGCAGGATTCTGCGCTCGATCGGGCCGGTATGGGACGGCAACGAAGTGTGGCTGCTGGCGGCGGGAGGCACGCTGTATTTCGCCTATCCGCAGCTTTACGCCTCGGCGTTCAGCGGATTCTATCTCCCGCTGATGATGGTGCTGTGGCTGCTGATGCTGCGCGGCATCGGGATTGAGCTGCGCTCGCACATGGGCAATCCCGTGTGGCAGGGCTTCTTTGACGTGGTGTTCTGTTTCTCGAGTGGGCTGCTGGCGATTTTCTTCGGCGCCGCTCTGGGGAATGTGATCCGCGGCGTGCCGTTAGGCTCGGATGGGTATTTCTTCGAACCGCTCTGGACGAACTTCCGCCTGGGCCCGTATCCCGGCATTCTCGACTGGTACACGGTGATGGCTGGAGTGGTGGCGCTGGTCACGCTGACGGCGCATGGTGCCCTCTACGTGACGCTGAAGACCGACGGCGAGCTGGGCATACGCGCGCGCGGAGTCGCCATGACGGTGTGGCCGGTGCAGGTGGCGCTGACCTTACTCAGCCTGGTGGCGACGTGGTTCGTGCGGCCTTCGATCAAGGAGAACTATCTCGCCTACCCGGTCGGTTTTCTGATCCCGCTCGTGGTGTTCGCCAGCCTGTTCATGATCCGCATTGCCACCGATAAGGGGAAAGAATTGCAGGCCTTCCTGGCGTCGTGCGTTTACATCACCGGGATGCTGGTGGGCGCCGTGTTTGCGCTGTATCCGGTGGTGCTGCCGGCAAGCACCGATCCGGCGTATAACCTCACCATCTACAACGCTTCGGCGGCGCATCATGGCCTGATCGTCGGCCTGGTGTGGTGGACGATTGGGATGATTCTCTGCGTGGGATATTTCGTCTTTGTCTATCGCATGTTCCGCGGAAAGGTGCAGCTCGAAGGCGGGGGGTACTAGAAAGGCCTGTGGAGCGCGGGCGTCCTCGCCCGCGAAACGTGTCCCTCTCCACCCAAGAGGCAACCTCTTGCCGACCGCCGCGCTACGTGTCCGAGGAACTGCATTTTCTTTTCGCCGCTGGTAGATTAGTCGGCGTGTCACGCCTCCAGAAAAAGACTGCCATCATCACCGGCGCCGGGACGGGCATTGGCCGCGCGATTGCGCTCGCCTATGCGCGTGAGGGTGCGCAGATCGCGCTCGTCGGCCGGCGCAGCGAACTACTCCACGACGTCGCAAAACAAACTGGTGGTTCGCCGCTGGTCCTTTCCGCCGACGTTTCCAAACAGGGTGACATCGATCGCATGCTGAGCGACGTGAAAGACCGCTTTGGCGGCCTCAACGTGCTGGTGAACAACGCCGGCGTGCTTCATATCGGAACCGCCGAGCAAATCACCGAAGAGCAATGGGACCAGACGTTCAACGTCAACGTGCGCGGGCTCTGGCTGTTGTCGCGGGCCGTGCTGCCGTTCCTGCGGGCGGCGGGGGGCGGATCGATCGTCAACGTGGCATCGGTGCTCGGGATCAACGGCGCGCGAAACCGGGCATCGTACGCACCTTCGAAGGGCGCGGTGATTCTGCTGACCAAATGCATGGCCATCGATCATGGCGCCGAGAATATCCGGGTCAATGCGATTTGCCCGTCGTTTGTGGAGACCGATCTGACTGCCGACGTGTTACGCAAAGCGCCCGACCCGGCCGCGGTGCGGCGCGAGCGCGTCTCGGTTCATCCGATTGGAAGGTTGGGCCAGCCTGACGATATTGCGGGCATGGCGGTGTACCTGGCGAGCGATGAGTCGTCGTGGGTGACCGGTGCGGCGCTGGCGGTCGATGGCGGGTATTTGGCGGTGTAGGTTGCGTGAGGATGGCCTTCACTCTTCAGACTGTCATCTTGAGCGGAGTGAGGCGTTTAGCCGAACGCGGTCAAAAACCTGCCCTGAGCTTGCCGACGAGCCTCGGCCTGCGGCCAGCATGACAAGTCAAAGGCGTTTTCACCACAGAGACACAGAGAACACAGAGGAATTTCGTAATTGGGTAATTTGGTAATTGAGTAATTAAAAACCAAACGTTGCTGCGAGCGGACGGATTGCAATTTTCCGATTACTCAATTTTCCAATTTCCGATTCCCTCTGTGTCCTCTGTGCCTCTGTGGTGAAAAAGCCTTTTGATCGTCATGCTGTCGCAGCTAAGGCGGGGTCCCCTTCGGCAAGCTCAGGGCAGGTTTTCGACTGCGTTCGGCTAGCGCCTCACTCCGCTCAAGATGAGAGTCTTCTACTCAACTACCAAATTACCCAATTACCAAATTACCCAATTACCCAATTACGAAATACCTCTGTGTCTCTGTGGTGAACTCGGCCTTAGGGGCACGATTCAAGCCAGGAAAGGCGTTTTCACCACAGAGGCACAGAGGACACAGAGAAGGCTGAAACGCCTTGTATAATTGGAGGTTCGGCCGCTCGCAGCGGCCCGATTGGAAGGTGAGCCGTGAGTCACATGCATGCAGGACAACAACCCCCGAGTCCGCAGCCGCTTCCGGGCGTGACGAACATCGTTGCCGTCGGATCGGGTAAAGGCGGGGTGGGGAAGACCACGCTCTCGGTGAACCTCGCTCTCGCGCTGGCGAAGCTGGGACACAAGGTCGGGTCTGCTCGACGCCGACGTCTACGGCCCCAACGTTCCCCTGATGCTGGGCACCAATGCGCAGCCGCGCGCCACCGGCAACGAGCGCATCGAACCGATTCTTGCGCTGGGCCTCAAGGTCATCTCGGTCGGCTTCCTGAATCCTGGGGATAAGCCCATCATCTGGCGTGGCCCGATGTTGCACCAGATCATCCGCCAGTTCCTGAATTCGGTGGAGTGGGGCCAGCTCGACTACCTGGTGATCGATCTGCCGCCGGGCACGGGCGACGTCGCCCTGTCGCTGGTGCAGACTGTGCCGCTCACCGGGGCCGTGGTGGTTTCGACGCCTTCGGACGTTTCGCTGCAGGACGGGCGCAAGGCCATCGAAATGTTTCGGCAGATGAAGGTCGACCTGATCGGCGTGGTCGAGAACATGAGCTACTTCGTGTGCCCGCACTGCAATCACGAAATCGACATCTTCTCGCGCGGGGGCGCAGAGAAAACCGCGGCGCAGTTCGGGGTGGCATTCCTGGGCGCGATCCAGCTCGATCCCGAGCTCCGCAAGGGCGGCGACACCGGAAAGCCGGCCGTGCTCGAAGGCGAAGACTCCCCGCATGCCAAGCCGCTCTATGATTTCGCACGCAAGGTGATCGCGCGCGTGGATGAGATCCGCGCCAGTGCGCCAGTGGGTGTGATTCAGATTCAGTAGCCGGGAAAACCTTTTCACCACAGAGGCACAGAGGACGGAGGAATTTGGTAATTGAGTAATTTGGTGATTGGGTAATTTAAAACCGAACGATGCCGCGGGCGGACGGATTCAATTTCCCAATTACTCAATTTTCCAATTTCCCGATTCCGTCTGTGTCTCGGTGACTCTGGGGTGAGCTAAGAGTTTTCGGTGTCATGAGCGGAACCTTCCCAGTCTCCAGCAGGCGGGGGCCTCGCCTTCTTTAATCACCAGCTTCGCGACAAGCTCTCCCAGCGCGGGTCCGTGCTTGAAACCGTGGCCCGAGCCGCCTCCGACGAGCCACACCTGCTCGGCTTCCGGATGGCGGTCGACGATGAAGTGATCGTCGGCGGTCTGCTCGTACTGGCAGACGCGCGATTCAACCAGCGGCGCGTCCTTCATTCCGGGAAAGCGGAACGCCATGTATTCGCGGGCAAGCCGCAGGCGTTCGGGGTCGATGGTGCGTTCGCCGGTGGTCGGATCAAAATCGGGGCCGCGGGTATCGTCGGCAATCTTGAAGCCTCGGCCTTGATTGCCCGGAATGCCATACATGAAGCGTCCGCGATGATTGGCCCAGACCGGGAGATGGCGATCGTCGAAGCGCAGGTCGCCCCTCGGCGGGCCGAAGAAAAAGACGTCTTGCCGGGTCGATCGAATCTTCTCACCGATGGTGCGGGGAAACAGCTGCTCCATCCACGGACCGCAGGCGAAGACGTAGCGATCGGCGGCGAGTTCGGAGCCATCCGACAGGCGTAGCGCCTTCCACGAGCCGGACTCCAGGTCCTCGGCTAGCACGGCAGCTTGCCGATACGTTCCTCCTTCCGCCACGAAGCCCTCGACCACGGCCCGGCAGGCCACGCGGGCAGTGAGATATCCGCTCTCGGGCTCGAAGATGCCCCACTCCACATCTTCGAAATTGATTTGCGGCCAGCGCCGCGCCAGCGCGGGACCTGACAGGCGCTCGTAAAGAATGCCGGCATCCTGCAACGCGTCGAGCGAGCCGCGCTCCCAGGCATCATCGTTCGAGGCGGCCATCCAGAGAACCCCGATGCGGTGCAGAAACTGTCGTTTCCACTTGCGCTCATTCGAACGCCATAGCTCAAACGAACGCGCGGCAAGTTCCGTGTAGGGCTGATCCGGCCCGTAGGTGCCGCGGATGACGCGCGTCTCGCCACCCGACGAAGCCCGGGAGTTTCCCGGTCCCCAGGTGTCGACAAGGGTCACCCGCGCTCCGGCGCGCAACAGGTAAAGTGCGATCCAACCGCCGAAGGCTCCGGCACCGACAACGGCGACGTGAAGTTTTCGTCTCATGCGGGTGGTCGCTGGTGGCCGGTGGCTCGTGGCTCCTGACCAAAGACTTCAGCTCGTGACCTTAGATTATTACCAGATCGCTGCTTTCGGCTTTCCTTCCCTTACTCATGGTGAGGTTTTTCGGCGGGGCCTCGGCGGCAATCTTTCGGGCTATCGTAAGGTCGGCAGGCGGTTTCAAGCGTCCCCGCCGGGACGCGCTATACTCACCCACCAACCCGGCGCTGGAAGCGCCGGGCTACTTCAACCATCGCTCCGCGACTACACGAAACCCTCTTTCGCGAGAATCGCTCAAGGGCATGTTTACTCGCTTGGGCTTATGAGACAGTGCTTCTCAGCACTCGGCGCCTCGAAGTGCCAACGCTTGACAGCATTCCGCTCAGGTTCCTAGAATCAAGGGGTTGGGATCGTTGGTGAATCCTGGCGTAAGTTTCTGCATCTAAAGTGTTTAGTAGGTGAGCCGCAGAACGCCACTCTGGTCACTTCCGGCGTCTGGCTCAAGGTGATACAAGGAAGATATGGCACCCTCTGGGACCGTCGGTCACCGCGAACGCGAAATTCTGACCGCGATCGTGGAAACCTTTATTGCTACAGGAGAACCTGTCGGCTCGCGTGTATTGTCCCGTTCGAATCGCGAAGGGCTCAGCCCGGCGACCATTCGCAACGTGATGGCGGACCTGTCGGACGCGGGGTTCCTGGAGCAGCCACACACATCCTCGGGCCGGGTCCCGACGACGGAAGCCTATCGATATTATGTCGAACAGATTTCCGGCGAGGCGCATCTTTCTCCGGGAGACGAATCGATCATTCGCGATTCGCTGGCGGGCGCAACCGACGTGGCGGAATTCATGGAACGCACGTCGCGGGTGCTGTCGCTGATTTCACGTAACGTTGGCGTAGCCGTGGCGGCTCCCGGTCAGAAAAATGCGCTCGAGCACGTATACTTTTCGCGGCTCGGCGATCAGAAGGTGCTGGCTGTGGTCGTGACTCGATCGGGGCTGGTGCGCGATCGTGTGTTGCGTCTCGACATTTCGCAGGCCGATCTGGACGCGGCAGCCCGGTATATCAACGAGAACTTCCGCGGCTGGACGATGACGGACATGCGCGCCGAACTCGAGCGGCGGCTGGAAGCCGAGCGCAGCGAGTACGACCGCTTGATGCAATCGCTTGAACAGCTCTACAAGCAGGGCGCGCTGGCGTCGGATCCGGCAGCGCAGACGGTTTTCGTCGAAGGCGCGTCGAACCTGGTGGCCAACGAACAGGACCGACAGCGCTTGCAGGAAATGCTCAAGACGCTCGAAGAGAAGGGAAAGATCGTCCAGTTGCTGCAAGCCTACCTGGATACCAAGCAGGAAGCGGTGCGCGTCGTGATTGGACTGGATGAAGCGTTGCCTTCCATGAGCAACTTCGTGCTGATTGGAGCGCCCGCGCGCGTGGGCAGCGAGGTCATGGGGTCGCTGGCCGTGATTGGACCGACCCGCATCGACTATCAGCACACCATGACCGCCGTGTCATACATTGCGCGCCTCTTCGACAAAATTCTTAACGAATCGGAGTAAGTAAGTTTTTATGGGGAAGACGAACGGAAAATCGCAGGCGGATCCGCGGGAGCTCGACGTCGATCACGAGTTGCCGGCATCGGACGAAACCGCGGAGGTAGATACCAGAACAACCGCCGCGCCGGGCGCGACTAGCGCGGAAGCGACGGAACTGCAGAAGCTGCGCAGCGAGCGCGATACGCTGATCGACCGGCTGGCGCGGCTGCAGGCCGAATTTGAGAATGCGCGCAAGCGGGCTGCGCGCGAGCAGCAGGAATTCCGGGACTTCGCCGCCGCCGATACCATCAAGGCGTTGTTACCGGCGCTCGACAGCTTTGAGCGCGCACTGCGCGCGCCGGCCGGCCAGCCCAATGAATTCCGCAACGGCGTCGAATTGATCTACAAGCAACTGCAGGACGCGCTCACCAAGCTGGGGGTGCGGCCGGTTCCCGCCAAAGGCGAGCCGTTCGATCCCCGCGTGCATGAAGCGATCGAGATGGTCGAGACCACGGAAGTTCCCGACCACCAGGTGATCGACGAATTGCAGCGTGGCTACAAACTGAAAGATCGTCTGTTGCGGCCGGCGATGGTACGGGTTGCGCAAAACTCCAGGCACTAACCAAAGACGCTGTCTGCGCAAGGCAGGGGGAAGCCATTCTGACCAGTAACGTGAAACGCGACTACTACGAGGTGTTGGGAGTCGAGCGCAACTGCGCCGAGCAGGAAATCAAGAGCGCCTACCGCAAGCTGGCGATGCAATATCATCCCGACCGCAATCCGAACAACCCTGATGCGGAAGAGAAATTCAAGGAAGTCACCGAGGCCTATGCCGTCCTGATCGATGCCGACAAGCGCTCGGCCTACGACCGCTTCGGCCACGCGGGCGTTTCGGGTTCGGCGGGCGGCGGATTCGATCCCAGCGCCTTCCAGGATCTCAGCGACATCTTCGGCGAGTTTTTCGGCATTGGCGACCTGTTCGGCGGTGCTGGCCGCCGGCGGACGCGATCGCAGCGCGGTCCGGATCTGCGCGAGGATCTTACGCTGGAGTTCGAAGAGGCAGTGTTTGGTACTGAGACCAAGGTTTCTGTGCGGCGCCACGAGGCTTGTGAGGAGTGTTCGGGAGCCGGAACGGCGCCGGGCAAGTCGCCGGTGACCTGCCGCTCCTGCCAGGGCAGGGGACAAGTCCGCTACCAGCAGGGATTCTTTTCGATGGCTCGCACCTGTCCGACGTGCCAGGGCGCGGGCAGCGTGATCACCGACCCATGCCCCAAGTGCAAGGGCGAAGGTCGCGTGCTGCGGCAGCGAACGGTGGAGGCGAAAGTTCCCGCGGGCGTGGAAGACGGAACGCGCATCCGGTTTGCCGGATACGGGGAAGCCGGTGCGTACGGCGGACCGCCCGGAGACCTGTACGTCGTTCTCCACGTGAAGGAGCATCCGTTCTTTACCCGCGAAGCGAATGACCTGCACTGCGTGATTCCGATTTCGTTTACGCAGGCGGCGCTCGGCGACGAGATCAAGGTCCCGACGCTCGAGGGCGAGCAGACTCTGAAGATTCCCGAAGGCACGCAATCGGGCACGACGTTCCGCATCAAGAACAAGGGTGTGCCGGTGCTGCAGGGGCGGGGCAAGGGAGACTTGTTCGTCGAGGTTCGCGCGCAGACGCCCACCAAGCTGACCAAGCGGCAGCGCGAGTTGCTGCAGGAACTCGACGGGCTGACGCACATCGAGAACAAGCCGCAGCGCAGCACCCTGGTGGAAAAAATGAAAGACATCTTCGGGTAGTAGCCGCGGGGCAGCGGAGTTCGGTCTTTCAACAACCGGACTGCCTCCACTCTCATGACCCGCCGCCGCTGGATTGCCGACGAAGTCGCAGGAAATCGTGCTGCCCTGGTGGGTCCTCATGCGGAACACCTTGCAGTTGTCCTGCGCGCCCGCGTGGGACAACAATTCGACATTGCTACCGGCAACTCCCTGCGGATGGGCAGCATCACGTCCGTCACACCGGAGCGGGTTGAGTTCGAACTCGGTGAGGAGCTGGCGGCTCCGTCCCTCCCGAAGATTGTCCTGTTGCTCTCCATTTTCAAATTCGATCGCATGGAATTGGCGATTGAGAAATGCGTGGAGCTGGGAGTCGCGGGAATTGTTCCTGTGATCGCGCGCCGTACCGATAGCCATCTGGCGCGTGCGGCGCAGGCGCGAGCGGAACGCTGGCAAAGGCTCACCCGCCAGGCCTCAGAGCAGGCGCGTCGCACAGCATTGCCCAATCTCGAGAACGCCGATGCGGTTACAAGACGCGATCTCGCGACCGGCGCCAACCCGAATCGTGCTGGCCGAGACCGAGCGCCAGCTCCTGCTCAAAGACGCGTTGCAATCGCACTCGCCGCAGGATGAGTTGCTGCTGGCCCTCGGGCCGGAAGGCGGTTGGGCCGACGATGAGCTTTCGCTTTTCCACGAGGCGGATGGACTTCTGCTTCGCTCGGGCCGACGATCCTTCGTGCCGAAACTGCGGCGATCGCGGCGATGGCGATTGCGATGGCAGAGCTTTCCTAGCCAGAACCGCAACCACTCCTAGCCAAAAACATCAACCACAGAGGGCACAGAGGGACACGGGGGAATTCTCTCGAGATGCCATGATGCTTGTAGCGCCGGCATCTTGCCGGCTGTCGCGAGGGCGTCTCGCCCTCGCCAACGGCGGGCGGGACGCCCGCCGGACAGCCGCCGGGACGGCGGCGCTACGCTACCAGAAAAGCGCGATCCCGCTTATTGCGAGCGTTTGTTTCCTTCGAGGTGCCCGCATACTTCACGGGTGCTTGCGTTCCTTCGTGAACCTTCGTGTCCTTGGTGGTTAATAGAAAAACCTTAAACCACGAAGGACACAAAGGAACACGAAGGTAGTCCCCGAGATTCGCACAGAACTTTCACACCTTCGTCTGCTATGCTCCGAACCATGCCGTCTTCGAAGTCCAGTTCGCGGGTGAATGCTTTTGTCCCCGACGAACGCCAGCGCGAGGCCATCGAACATGTTCGCGGTCCCATGCTGGTGGTGGCCGGCGCGGGCACGGGGAAGACGACGGTCTTGACCCGGCGCATCGCCGCCTTGATTCGCAACGGGCATGCGCGCGCCAGCGAGATTCTTGCCCTCACCTACACCGACAACGCGGCCGACGAGATGCGCGAGCGCGTCCGCGAAGAACTGCGCGGTACTGACGTTTCGGGCCTGCGCGCGCTGACCTTCCACGCCTACTGCAATGAGCTGCTCAAGGCCAATCAGCGCGGCTTCGGCGTTCTCGACGACAAGGATCTGTGGATCTATCTGCGCAAGCGGATTCGCGACCTCGACCTGAACTACTTCGTGCGCGCCGCCAATGTCACCCAGTTTCTTGACGATCTGCTGGAGTTCATCCGCAAGTGCCACGATGAACTCATAGGACCACAGAAGTATGCCGAGTATGTGCGCAGGCTCGAGCAAGGCGAGTTGCCGATCCCGCGGGTTACGCGCTCGAAGGATTCTGACCAGCTTTCTGACGACGAAGTGCTGGGCCGCTGCCGCGAAATCGCGTCGGTGTTCGGCAAGGTCGAGCGCATGCTCGGGGACGAGAACCTCGGCACCTTCAGCCACATGATCACGCGGGCTTACGAGTTGCTGCAGCAGGATCCGAACCTGCTCACGCACGAAAGGCTGCGCGCGCGTTTTCTGCTGGTGGACGAGTTTCAGGACGCAAACTTCGCGCAGGTCAAGATTCTCTCGGCGCTTGCGGGCGAGGAGCGCAACGTTTTCGCGGTGGGCGATCCCGATCAGGCGATCTATCGCTTCCGTGGCGCATCGAGCGCGGCCTTTGGGTTGTTCCAGCGGAATTTCCCCGGCGGCCGCCTGGTCGTGCTGGAAAAAAATCAACGTTCGACCACGCCGATTCTGCGCTGCGCCTTTGCGGTAATCGACAGGAATCCTCCAGTGTTTGCCACGGCGCACACAGGCGTGCCAGCGAACCTCACGTATAAGCGGGCGCCTTTGCAGTCGGCTCGGGAAGAGCGGGCGTTGGCAAAGGAGAAGCCGCTGCCCAGCACTCCGGTGCAAGTCGTGCCTTTGAGCGGTCGCGACTACGAGGCGGCCGACATTGTGCAGACCATGGAAGAGCAGCGGCGCCAGTCGCGCGGCTCGTGGAAGGACTTCGCCGTGCTCTACCGGTCCCACTTCCATCGGGACGAGATCGCGCGCGAACTGGGCGAACGCGGCATCCCCTACGCCATCGAGAACATGGATGTGCAGGACACACCCGAGGTGCGCGATCTGCTGGGTTGCCTGGGCGCGGTCGATTCGACCGCCGACGCTGCCAGCCTACTGCGTGTCGCCGCGCTGCCGCAGTTCCGCATCGATCCCGAGAAATTCCGTGCCGCTATGCGCGCCGTTCCCCGAAACCCGATCGAGGGCGCGCCGGTGACGCTGGTAGGGCTGCTGCGCGAGGTGGAGGGTGGCACGGCCGTGCTCCAGGCATTGCAGCGGGTGCGCGAGGAAATTGCGAGTGGCGGCCTGAAGACTCTCGCGGCCCTCGAACTCCTGATCCGCCGCTTCGGCTTTGAAAGGGACGCTCCGCCGCTGCGCGCCCTGCTGAAGTTCGTGGAGGCTTGGGAACAGAAGCCTCTGACCAAGACGGGGCAGGTGGGTGAGTTCCTCGAATACCTCCGGTACTTTCGGGAAGCGCGCGGATCGGTGTGCCTGCAGTCGGGCGAGCAGGATGCCGTCCGGCTTATGACCGCGCATGCGGCCAAGGGGCTCGAGTTCCCGCATGTGTTCCTCATCCGCGCGACCTCGAATTCCTTTCCCTCGCAGTACAAGGAGCCGCTAGTGGAGTTCCCGCAGGAATTGCGCGACGAAGAATCGATGGGCGAGGGTGACGGCAAGACCCTGCACGAGCAGGAGGAACGCCGGCTGTTCTACGTGGCCATGACGCGGGCGCGCGACTCGCTGGTGCTCTACGGCAAGCAGGGAATTGGAAAAGATAAGACGCCGCCGGGACTGATTCGGGAGTTGATCCGGCATCCGGGGCTGCGGCAATCCCTGGTGGAGCGTCCGGCACACGAATTCCAGACCGACCTGTTCGGACATGCGGCGCCGGCGCCGTCGTTTGTGTCGCGCACGGCCGAGTGGCTCTCGTTGGCGCCGGCATTCCCGCTGACCCGGTTGAGCGCCACCGCCGTCGAGAGTTACGAAGTGTGCCCGCTCCAGTTCAAGCTCGAGCGCGAGTGGCGGATTCCGCGCGACGTGCCGGCGGCCATGCACTATGGCGCTTCCATGCACCGCGTGCTGAAGACCTACTACGAATCGGTGCAGCTGGAGCGAACGCTGTCGGAAGACGAACTGCTTGATCTGTTTCACACCGATTTTGCGCAAGCGGTGATCGACGATCCCTACCAGCGCGAACTATACGAGCAGCAGGGCATCCAGCAACTGCGGGATTTCCTGGAGATCACTCGCCGCGGCGATCCGCCCCGCGTCCTGCACACCGAGGAGCATTTCGAAATGCGCATGGGCGAGGCGACGGTGGCCGGCCGCATCGACCGCATCGACGATCTGGGGGACGGCCGAGTGGCTATTGTGGACTACAAGACCGGCAAGCCCAGAGCGCAGGAAGACGCCGACGAGAGCCTACAGCTTTCCATCTATGCCATGGTGGCTCGCGAGAAGTGGGGCTACCAGGCCGAGCGCCTGGTCTTCTACAACCTCGAGGAAAACAGCGCGGTCACGACGGCGCGCGGCCCCCTGCAGATCGAGGAGGCGAAGATGAAGGTGTTGAACGTGGCTGAGCGGATCGCCGCCGGACAATTCGACCCCAAGCCCGGCTATCATTGCCGCTTTTGCCCCTACCGCAATCTTTGCCCCGCCACCGAACGGCCCGTGTTCAGTCCAGAGCTGGCTAAAAAAGCGGCGACGAACTGATCGGGTATTCCCCGAGGTCCCTCCCGCAGGGGTCAGTGTGTTCACGGGGGTGTTTGAAGCGAAGGAGAGAAACCGCGAGGCGGTGATCCAGAAAAGTTCGAAGCAAAAAACTTAGGGGACGCTTTTCGCGTCCCCCCTTTGCCTGTTTAAAGCCAACTTCTAGTGTTTCTTTTTCTTCTTAGCTGCCTTCTTCTTGGTTGCCATTGATCTATTCTCCCTTTCCATTGTTCATGGACTATGCAACGGTCTTCAGTTGCAACTATTGGAATGTATAGAGTCAATGAAAAATGATGTCAAGAGAAAAATGGTGTTGCGCGCTTGACGGAAGCGTGCACTAAAGTCACCGCGAGGTGATGATGCGATGAAAATTCTTCGAGCATCACTTCACCGCATCGCGCGGAACACTGATGAATGCTGGCGATGATCTATGTCGCGATGGAGTATGCCGCGGCGCGAAGTATGGTCGCGAGTGGTGGAGGCGGACACGAGGTCGTGTATCCAATTTTCAACTTTTCGTCCGCACCCACATCTATAATTGAGAGGAGAACTCATTAAGGAGCAGGTTTATGGCGGGTGGGAAGGATGTCGTCATCATCTCGGGGTGCCGGACCCCGGTCGGAAAATTCCAGGGGAGCCTTACCGATTTCACGGCACCGCAACTGGGCGCGATCGTGGTCCGCGAGGCAGTGAAGCGAGCCAACCTCGATCCCAAGCAGGTCGATGAATGCATCATGGGCAACGTGTTGAGCGCGGGGCTGGGGCAGAATCCCGCGCGGCAAGCTGCGATCTTCGGCGGATTGGCGCCCGAGGTAGGTGCCATGACAATCAACAAGGTCTGCGGCTCGGGATTGAAAGCCGTGGCGCTTGCGGCCCAGGCGATTCAGACCGAAAACAGCTCGATCGTGGTCGCCGGGGGCATGGAGTCGATGACCAACGCTCCCTACCTGCTACCCCAGGCGCGCAAGGGATACCGGCTGGGCAACGCAACCATCGTCGATTCCATGGTGCATGACGGGCTGTGGGACATTTACAACGACTACCACATGGGCATCACGGGGGAGAACGTCGCGGAGAAGTACGGCATCACGCGGGAAGAGCAGGACGAGTTTGCGCTGAACTCGCACCGCAAGGCGGTCGCGGCCATCAAGGAATGCCGTTTCAAGGCCCAGGTGGTCCCAGTCGAGCTGCCGGCGAAGAAGAAGGGAGCACCCGCAGTGATCTTCGACAAGGATGAGGGTCCACGCGAGGATACGACGATCGAAATCCTGCGCGCGCTGAAGCCGGCATTCAAGAAGGACGGCACGGTAACGGCAGGCAATGCGCCCGGGGTAAACGATGGCGCAGCGGCGGTGGTGGTGACCAGCGCCGAACGGGCGAAAGATCTGGGAGCGAAGCCCATGGTGCGGATCGTGGCGCAGGCGACCAGCGGCGTCGAGCCGAAGTGGGTGATGATGGCGCCCGTCGGCGCCGTGCGCACAATCTGGGAGAAGACGGGCTGGAAGAAAGACGAGGTCGACCTCTACGAACTGAACGAGGCGTTCTCGGTGCAGGCGCTCGGGGTGATCCGGGAACTCGGCCTCGACATGAACAAGGTCAACGTTAACGGAGGCGCGGTCGCCATCGGCCATCCCATCGGGGCAAGCGGCGCGCGGGTGCTGGTTACGCTGATCTATGAAATGATTCGCCGCGACGTGCATCGCGGCATCGCCGCACTCTGCCTGGGTGGCGGCAACGCCGTGGCGATGGCCGTCGAGCGCTGAGGATCGATTGCCGCCTACGACACGGGAGATCCCAGGTCTGTTCTGCCGGGGCTCAGCGGCGGTGTGAGGCGATGTCCCAGGCGAATCATTGAGCCGGCGGCACAATTTCTGGAGGACCGCTTGGCCGCGCAGACCAGGCCGAGACCGCCTTTCCTCTTGCCCTGCTTCCCGCATCAAAGCTATAGTTTCAGCACATTTCTGGACCTTCCCCTCAAACTGCGGAGGTCGCGTTGAGAAAATTTGGCAGCTTCCTTTTCGTGCTGCTGGCTACGTGTGTCTGGGGTCAGCAGTTTTCCCATCGGCTTTCGAATCAGGACGTCATCGACATGGTGGCGATGGGTTTGTCGGATGACGTCATCATGGCCAAGATTCACAGCGCAGCGAAGCCCGAGGATCTGGCTTTCGACACCAGCACCGAAGGGTTGAAGGCGCTCAAGGCGGGCAAGGTGTCGGATGCGGTGATCAAGGTGATGATCAACCCGGCGCCGGCTTCGTCCGCACCCACGCCGAGCGCGGTCGCGCCGGCTCCAGTCGCGGTTGCGCCCGCTCCTGCAGCGGTTGCTGCAAGTCCCGGGGCGGCGGTGGCCAGCGACCCGAACCTGCCTCCCGCCGAAGTCGGCGTCTACTGGAAAGACGGGTACAGCTTCATGCGGGTCGAGAGCGAGATTGTGAGTCAGGCCAAAGTGGGCGGGCGCGCGGGCAGCATGTTCACCTACGGCATGCGTTCGGAGCACTGGGACGCTTACGTGAATGGCACGACGTCCAGGAACCGGGTCAAAGAGCGGAGGCCTTCGTTCTACTTCTATGTTCCCGATGGCGGCAGCGCGTCGGATTTCTTCCTGATCAAGCTGGAAAAGAAAGGGAACCGCCGCGAATTTCAGATCGGCTCGTTCGGGGGGCTGACCGCGGGCAAGTCGGGGGTGAAGCGCAGCAAGGAAGTGGTCTTCAAGGCGGAGCACGTTGCCGTGCGCACCTATCGCGTCACGCTGGAAGAGGATCTGAAGCCGGGCGAATACGGCTTCTTCATGGAGACCGGCCAGCAGGCCATGATGTCGAGCAATCGCGGCGGCACGTCGGGCGGCGCGGCTTCGGGAAGGCTTTACGATTTCACGATTCCGGACTGAGACCTGTTAAGACTGACGCGTCTATCGGCTGGATGAAAGGCCGCGCGTGATGGGTTTCCCTGCCTTGTGGTAAGTTTAGCCATTCTTCCAGACCGCCGTTGACGAGGTCTGTCATTCTTGTTCTCGGAGACGATACAGCGTGACCTTGGTGGGGTTCTTGTTGGTGCTCTTGACCGCAGCCTGTATGGCGGTAGCCAACGTTCTGATGAAAACTGGGATTGCGCATGCAGGATTCGCGCCTTCGGTGGGGGCCTTGCTGAATTTGCTGCGACAGCCCTCGTTCGTATGCGGATTCCTGTTGACGGGCGTTGCGGCGCTGGTCTGGTTTCGCATTCTCGCTACCCAGAAGCTCTCCACCTGCTATCCCCTTTTCGTGAGCCTTACGTACACGCTCATCACCGTGGGGGCGTTTTATTTCCTGCACGAGAAAATTTCCACGCAGAAGCTGATCGGGTTGCTGATCATTGTGGCCGGCATCACCACGGTTGCCCGTGGATAGGGCGACCATGAACGCCGATCCGCAGACCACTGGTTTGCCACTGGGGAACGCGCGACGCTTGGCGGGGCTGTCTGTCGTCGTGCCGGTCTATGGCAGCGAGGAGATTCTGCCGGAACTGGTGCGGCAACTGGGCGAGGTGTTGCCTGGACCTCGCGGAAAATTATGAGTTGGTGCTGGTCAACGATTGCAGTCCGGACGGGAGTTGGCAAGTAATCGAACAGCTCACGGCGGAGCATGTATGGATTCGCGGCATCAATTTGATGCGCAACTACGGGCAGCACAACGCGCTGCTGTGCGGGATTCGGGCGGCGCAGTTTGGCGTCATCGTCACCATGGATGATGACCTGCAGCATCCCCCGGCGGAGATTCCGAAGCTGCTCGCTGTATTGGAGCAAGGCTACGACGTGGTGTATGGAAGGCCGGCCCAGGAGCAGCATGGCCTGATGCGCGATCTGGCCTCCCTTTCCACCAAGCTCGCGCTCCAAAACGTGATGGGGGCGGAGATTGCGCGCCAGGTGAGCGCATTTCGCGTGTTTCGTCGCGAGGTCGGAAAGGCGTTCCACCAGTACGAAGGACCGTTCGTTTCGATTGACGTGCTGCTGACCTGGGGCACGAACCGATTTGCGGCAACGCCGGTGCGGCACGAGCCCCGCCGGCAGGGCACGTCCGGCTACACGTTTCGCAAGCTGGTCACGCACACGATGAACATGATGACCGGCTTCAGCACCAAGCCATTACAGGTCGCAAGCCTGATCGGTTTCTGCTTTACGTTGTTCGGCTTCGGCGTGTTGCTCTACGTTCTGATTCGATACTTCCTGCAGGGCGCGCCCGTGCCGGGCTTTCCGTTTCTCGCCTCGATCATTGCACTTTTCTCGGGAGCACAACTGTTCGCGCTGGGAATCATCGGCGAGTACCTGGCGCGCATGCACTTCCGCAGCATGCAGAAGCCGCCTTACGTGGTGCGCGCCGAGGTGGGAACCAGCCAAGACCCGCGGCCATGACGATTTCCATCCCTTTCAACCGGCCGTGCCTTGCAGGTAACGAGTACAAGTACATCGCGGAGGCCATCGCAAACGGCCACGCTTCTGGCGATGGTCCGTTCACCCGCCGCTGTCACGAACTTCTCGAGAAGGAACTTGGAGCGGCGAAGGTTCTGCTGACGACCTCCTGCACCCACGCTCTCGAGATGGCGGCAATTCTTCTCGACTGCGGTCCGGGCGACGAGGTGATTTTGCCTTCGTTTACCTTTGTATCGACTGCGAATGCGTTTGTGCTGCGCGGCGCAAGGATCGTTTTCGCCGATATTCGTCCTGACACGTTGAATATCGATGAGGCGAAGTTGGAAAGATTGGTGACCGATCGGACCAAGGCGATCGTGCCGGTGCATTATGCTGGCGTGGCGTGCGACATGGATGCGATTTGCGCGATTGCCCGCCGGCACGGAGCGCGGATCGTGGAGGACAACGCGCACGCGTTGTTCGGGCGCTACCGGGGCAAGTACACGGGCACCTTCGGAACCCTGGCCACACAGAGCTTCCACGAAACCAAGAATGTCACGTGCGGGGAAGGTGGGGCGCTGGTGGTGAATGATCGCGACCTCGTCGAACGGGCATTGATTGTTCGTGAAAAAGGAACCAATCGCAGCCAATTTTTTCGTGGCCAGGTGGATAAGTACACCTGGGTCGATATTGGTTCAAGTTATCTGCCTTCTGATTTGCTGGCGGCATTTCTACTGGCGCAACTGGAGGCGCGGGAAGAAATCCAGAAAAAGCGCCAGCGCATCTGGTCGTTCTATGAGCAGCATCTGCGGGACTGGGCGATGCATCGGGGCGTGCGGATGCCCGTCGTGCCGGCTCAATGCGAGCAGACCTATCACATGTTCTACCTGATCCTGCCATCGTTCGAATATCGTCAGGCATTGATTGCCCATCTGAAGGCGAGGGGTATTCTTAGCGTGTTTCACTATGTCCCGCTGCATCTTTCGGAGATGGGGCGACAGTGGGCTGCGCGGGAAACGAGTTGCCCGGTGACCGAGGACCTGAGCCAGCGGTTGTTGCGGCTGCCGTTTTATAACGATCTGACGGAAGCAGAGCAGACTCGGGTGGTCGACGGGGTGACGTCGTTTGAAGCCTGATGCGAAAACGTCGCGAGAAACGGGCACTGGCGGGAAGTCAGGCGAACAACCCGAATCGATCTGTACGTACCTTGAATGGGATTCGAGCTTTTTCGGGAGTCGCATCGCGCGCTTGCAGCGCGGGCGATTGGATGCGGCGACCCTGAACGAAGCGCTTGCCTGGTGTCGAGACAATCGCATCGACTGCCTGTACTTCCTCGCGGATGCGGACCATGAGGCAACCGTGCGCCTTGCCGAGTCGGATGGTTTCCAGCTGACAGATATTCGCATGACGTTGGAACGGGCGATCGGGGCGGCCGATGCCCTCGCGCCCTCCTCCGATGGATATTCGCTTGGCACGCGAACCGGACCTCACGGCCCTACGAGCGATCGCGCGCACGGCGCACCACGATTCTCGTTTTTACTTTGATGAGCATTTCGATCGTGAGAAGTGCGATCTGCTGTATGAGACGTGGGTCGAAAACAGCTTCCATGGTTTCGCGCAAGCGGTGCTGGTCGCGGAGGTCGAGGGCAGGGCGGCCGGCTACCTGACATGCCACCTCAAAGGCATGGAATCACAAATTGGCCTGGTCGGGATCGCCGCGGAATATCAGGGGAGAGGACTTGGGTCGAGGCTGATCCGACATTTTCTTTCCTGGTCCGGTGAACAAGGGGCGACGCGGGCCGTCGTTGTCACCCAGGGGCGCAACCTTGCGGCGCAACGGCTTTACCAGCGGAACGGGTTCATCAGCAGCAGTTTACAGCTCTGGTATCACCTCTGGGTTCGGCGCTGAGACGCTTGATTTTGACCATCCCCTTCTGGCCGGGAGTACAATGAATGTATCCGGGCCTTAACATCCATCTCATAACGCTGCTTCCGGATTCATTCAAGCCACAAGCAATGCCCGCAATTCTGACAAGGTTCATCCCAAGGAGGGGAGCCATGTCGCTTCATCCGCGCGGCGTAATTCTGATGACCGTGCTGGCTTTGCTCTCGATTCCCACCAGCGGGCAGTCGGCCAATCCCAAGTACGACTCAACCACTGAAGCAAAAACGAAGGGCACAGTGGAGGAGCTGAAGCTTCCCACGAAAGAAAACGCCAAAGGGGTTGCGCACTTGCTCGTGAAGAGCGGTACGGACACGCTCGATATCTATCTTTGCCCGAAGGCGTTTCTCGACGACATGGGCGCGACCTTCGCCAAGGGGGACGAGGTTGTCGTCACCGGCTCGAAGGTCAAGCAGGACAATGCCGATCTGATCCTGGCACGCGAAGTCGGCAAGGGTCCCGACACGCTGGTCTTGCGGGATGATAAGGGCAAACCCGTGTGGGACTGGAAGCACTAGAGTCGCTTCCAGCGGCTCTACGATCGCGGTTGAATGGTTTCTGCCTGCCCTCTGCGCACCCGGCGCAAGCGCGGTCCTGGCATCGCTTATACTTGTAAAATTCTGTGGCCCGGGGACGTGCATACTCTTTTTGCTGCCCGCCGTCCAATAGCCGTCGGTCTCAATTCTTCACGGAGAAATGATGAATATCCGGCGCGTTCTAGCGCTTATCCTCATACTTCTGCTCAGAGCGGCTGCACAAACCGAGGCATCCCACGCCGAGCCACCTCGCACCGCACCCAGGCCGGACGATCGCTTCAAAGCGGATCTACTTTTGATCGTGGCGCACCCTGATGATGAAACCGGGGTCTCGGGGTATCTTGCGCAACTGCTCGATCAGGGAAAACGGGTTGCCGCGGTCTACCTGACCCATGGGGAAGCCGGACACAACAACATGGGAGCAGAGCGAGCGGCTTCGCTCGGAGCCGTGCGGGAGATGGAGCTCCGCCACGCCATGGCACAGCTCGGGGTGCAGAACGTATGGTTCCTCGAGGGGAAAGATACGCCCAGCCAGGACGTTCTGCAGTCGCTCGGAAACTGGGGTCACGGGGCGAATCTCGAGGATGTTGTACGCATCGTGCGTATCACGCGCCCGCAGGTCATTCTTTCGTGGCTGCCGGCAATTTTCATAGGTGAAAATCATGGCGACCACCAGGCCGCGGGCGTGCTCGCGGTCGAAGCCTTCGATAGCGCCGGCGATCCGGCCATGTTTCCTTCCCAGCTGGCGCAGCCGCGAAAGATCAATGAGACGCTTCTGGAAGGATTGCGACCTTGGCAACCGCAGAAGATTTACTTCTTCTCCGACGCCACCGACGACAAGATGATCAAGGGCAAAGGCCCGCAGTATCCCACGACCGCGATCTCACCCAGTCACCATTTGCCGTATTGGCGTGTTTCGATGGACGTGTTCCGTTTTCACCTGACGCAATACCGCAGCTACATCGAGAAGCTGCAATCACTGAATGACGAGCAACTGGAGAAGCTGGCGGGTGCGGACCAGGATGGCTGGTCGACGCCGGTGGAACTGGTTTTCGGCAAGTCGCTGGTGCAGAGTACGCCCACGGGCGACGTGTTTGAGGGGGTGCAGGCGCAGCCGCTTGCCTTTGACCGGTTGCCCAGCCCGAATCCGAAAGTGCGCACCGGACTTTCTATTGAGATCGGCGGGCCCTGGAGTTTCTACGACGACTTCCGCGCCGCACACGACCTTCCTGATTTGCCGAAGGCCGAGGTGCCTGAGATCGCGGTGGCGGCGGGAACCACTTTGCAGCTTCCGGTGATTCTACGCAATGACGACAAGGATCCGGCGGAGGTCACGCTTTCGACGAGTGTTCCGGAGGGCTGGGCGTTGAAGGACCCTCTGCCGCCGCACTTCAAGCTCTCACCGGGAGATGTTTTCCCCATTGAAGTGGAATTCACGACGCCGGCCAAGAAAACAGATCATGCGGCTGAGTTGAGCTGCCGGGCAGAGGCTGCGGGGAAAGAGATTGGAACGGTGAAGCTGCGGGTCAGCGTGCGCAGTGGAGGCTTGCCGCAGTGATAGTCGACGCCGACATCTCTTAGCGTGATCGATGGGACCGCTAATTCGCCGCGCGTCGGCTGGCTCGTTTCCAATAAAGATATCCGGGGACACCGAGTAACACGATGATGCCGCTCGCGAAAGCTTCGCGCGGACGCTGCCAGAGAGTATTCACCACCCAACCGCCGGCCAGGATGACGTAGATCGCAGGCAGCCAAGGATAGCCGGTGCAGCGGTAAGGCCGGTCGAGGTCCGGACGCCTCCAGCGCAGCACGAACATGCCAACCACGGTGAGCGTGTAGGAAACCACCATGCCGAAGATCACGTAGGTATAGAGCTGATCGTAGCGGCCGCTTACGGTCAGCAACGCAGCCCAGACGGCCTGTCCGATGAGGCTCAGCGCGGGCGTCCGCCACTTGGGGTGAACTTCGGCCATGCGTTGAAAGAAGACGCCATCACGCGCCATGGCGTAGTACACGCGAGCGCCAGAGAGCGTGCAGCTGGCCATTGCGCCGAAGCAGGAAAGCGCGATGACTGCCGAGAGCCAGTTCGCCGCACGAGGAGAGAACAGCACGCCCGCGGCGGTGGCAGCGATGGTTTCGTGCTGTGCGATTTCGCGTGAGCGGCATCGCGTAGACGTAGGTCAGGTTCATTGCCAGGTAGACGACAGCAACGACAATGATGCCCAGCACCATGGCCCGGGGCACATTGCGGCGCGGTTCCTGGACCTCACCGGCAACCCAGGTAATGTAGACCCATCCGTCATAAGCCCAGAAAAC
Organism: uncultured Acidobacteriota bacterium; assembly: GCA_963729415.1. Taxonomy (GTDB): domain Bacteria; phylum Acidobacteriota; class Terriglobia; order Terriglobales; family Acidobacteriaceae; genus Gp1-AA133. Next base: position 222,822 of record CAVSOD010000003.1, read on the forward strand.
GGCGATCAGTCCAACCCCGAGCGCGGAAGCCAGTTGACCGGGGCTCATCCCCATGGTGATACCCGCCGTGGTCCCGCCGTGTTGCGTGAAGTTTGCCCAGTGGCCTTTCCCGATGGCAAATCCCAGGATCGCAAATGCGGCCATGGCCACGAACTTGGCCCAGGTGGCGACGTTCTGCAGAATCGCGCCCCGCCGCAGGCCCACGACGTTGATCCAGGTCACGACCGTGATCGAAAGCAGGGCGACGACGTGGACGCGGGTGAACGCGATTCCGGCGGCTCGAAAGACTACGTGTTCCTGCGAGATCGCCGGGAAGATCGCACTCAGATAAGCGGCTGAGGCAACCGAGAGAGCGGCGATCGTCCCGCCGTTTGCAACCGCGAAGAGCATCCAGCCATACAGGAAAGCGGTGAGATCGCCGAAGGCCTCGCGCAGATAGACGTATTGGCCACCGGAGTCCGGGAACATGGAACCCAGTTCCGCGAATGCGAACGCCGCGCACAATGAGATCAGCGCTCCCAGCACCCACACCAGGAAGAACAAGACGGGATGCGGGAGCGGGCCGGCGATATCCTTTGCGGTCAGGAAAATCGAGGATCCAATAATGCCGCCCGCCAGCAGCAGGATGGAATCGAGCAGCGAAAGGCCCCGCACCAGGCTGACTTTTGACTTGGATTGTTCTGTGGCCGTTTCCGCGGCGACGACAGGCGTTTCCATCCGTTATCCGATCCCGAGTTCGTCGGGAGATTCCAGCGGCGAGCCGCACTGCCGGCAAATCACAGCGGAGCAGTCGCCGCAGGTCAATGGGTCCGTCACTTCCCGGGCGCACTGCGGACAGTAGAGGACTGGGGTGGGTGCGGCAGGATCCGGCGCCGCCGGCTCGCTTGGTGCCATGAGGATGGCAAATGTAGCATAGGAAGGCGGGTTTGGAGCAATGAACCGCGGTTGAAAGGGAGGGCGAATGGCCGAAAAGCAACGTACCCCCGACGAAAATCTACAGCAGGAATTCAATCGCTGGGCGGAGGCGGGTGAAGGCGAGAAGATGCAGAACCATCATCTCAATATCACCGAGAAGACCCTCCGTCGCATGAATCTTCGGCCGGGGGAGCGGGTGCTCGATCTTGGCTGTGGCTCGGGATGGGCCACGCGGTTGCTTGCGAGATTAGTGGCGGACGGTCCAGAAGGTTTTGGCCAGGTCGTCGGCGTGGATATTTCCGACGAAATGATTCGACAGGCACGCGCCGCTTCGAAAGAGTTCGACAACGTGATGTACGTTTGGGGATCGGCTACCCAGATTCCCTGGGAAGAGAACTTCTTCGACAAGATGCTGTCGGTCGAGTCTTTTTATTACTATCCGGATCAAGACCGCGCGCTCTCGGAGCTTTTTCGGGTGATGGCGCCGAGAGGGCGCATGTTCATTCTGATCAATCTGTACCGCGATAATCCGTATTCCCTACAGTGGGTCGACAAGCTGAAGGTGCCGGTGCAGGTGCGATCGGCGGCAGAGTATGTCGAGCTGCTGAAGAAACATTCATTTGAGAATGTCGAATATGCGCAGATTTCCGACGATACGCCCACACCCGACGACTATGTCACAAAGTCGTTCCACAGCCTCGACGATCTGAAGGCATTCAAGAAGACGGGGGCGTTGCTCTTGATGGCAACCAAGCCCGATTTCCGAACTCCGGCTCCGGGATACACGGTGTACTAGGTCAGGGCAAGTCTGGCCGTCGAGCGGAGTTTGGCGGTTGATGCTTGAGGTTGCGACTACAACACTTCATAAATAGGTACGCGAGGAAAATGGCTGACCCCAGGGGCTAAAGCCCCAGTGTATCTGTACCCGTTGGCGGCACGCCTGAAACAGGTTGCCGAAAAACGACTGTAGCGCCGGCGTCCCGCCGGCTGTCGTGAGGGCATCTTGCCCTCACGCACTGTATCAGGGCACGCCTAGGCGTGCCCTTCCCAAAAACTTTTTATGAAAGGAGTGACGAGTTCTAGAGCAAAACCAGTCCCATGCGAATGCCAATGGTGACCGCTTCGGTGCGGCTCGACGCGCCGAGCTTTGCGAGAATCGAGCTGATGTGGAACTTTGCGGTGTGATCCGAAATGCCAAGGCGCGCGGCAATTTCCTTGTTACCCAGGCCTTCCGCGAGCAGTCGCAGCACTTGAATTTCGCGCGCGGTGAGGTCTTCGATCATTTCCGCAGAACTCTCGTTGCGCTCGCCACGCACGGAGCCGGCAAGATTCTGCGCGATCTCAGGGTCCAGAAGAATCAGGCCATTAGCGGCGGCTTGAATCGCCGAGTGAATCTCGCTGGCTGTCGATTCTCGCGGGAGAACCGCACTCACGCCAGCGCGCAGGAGGCGCGCGATCCAAACTAAATCGGGTTCGTCGATCAAGACGAGGACGGATGCGCCGGCCTCTTTCAGGGCGGCGGCGGTGGCGGAGAATTGGGGATCGGGCTGGGGCAGATCAATAAGGACGGCATCCGGATGCAGTTCGCGTGCGCGCTCGAGAAGGCCGATCGTGCCGGGCACCGATCCGGCTAGCTTCAGGGAAGGGCTCTCGCGAACGATCGTTTCCAGTCCACTCCGGCGAACCGCAGAGGTGGCGGCCACGAGCACGCCGGTCACGCCACCTCCATGGGGATTGGCCATTCCACACTTACCTGGCGGGTCGGTCGGTAAGGGCGACGGACACTTTTTGTGAAACACCCGCGCGCCAGACCGTAACCTGAACGGTGTCGCCGACCTTCGTACCGGCGAGCAGGTGCTGCAGGTCGCCGGTGTCTTCGACCCCTTTGCCCTGGAAGTCGACGACGACGTCTCCCAACAGGATGCCCGCTTTGTCGGCGGGACTGTCTGGTTCGACGTGCACGACCAGTACGGCACTGGTTACGGGTCGTTCGGTTTTCTTGCGAAGCGATTCCGGCAAGACCACGGGTTGCATGGCGAGGCCAAGGTACGGGCGCGCAATATGTCCTTTCTCCACGAGTTCGTCGACGATCCGATTGACGGTGGTGAGCGGGATGGTGACTGCCCGTCCGCGAGATAGGCCTCGGGTGTTGATGCCCACGACCTTACCCTGTGCATTCACGAGGGGTCCGCCGGAGAACCCGGGATAGAGTTCGAGAGAAAGGCGAATGTGCTGTTCGAGACGCCCGCCGCGGCGTGGCTCCCACTCTCCACTGACGCCCCCGATAATTCCGGCGCTCGCTACCAGGTTCGCGGACCGGGATCGTCCCAGCGCGAGCACCAGTTGGCCGAGCTTCACGGAGGCTGCCTCGCCAAATTGAGGCAGGGGCAAGGCGGCGTCGTCGGCAAGCTTCAAAACTGCGAGGTCGGTGCTGGGGTCGCGGCCAGCAAGCTTCGCTTTCAGAGTCTTTCCTCCCTCGGCAACGACAGTGATGTCTTCCTCGCGCCGGATGGTATGGTCCGCAGTCACGATCACTCCCTTGCGCCATTGGATGCCGCTGGAGGGCATCCAGCGTCTTCCATAAATGGCGACCACGGCCGCCCCGGCCGCCTCGGCCGCGGCTGCAAAGTCATTCGAAAGTGTTTCCAGAACTGATGAAGCCATTTCAATTTCTCCTGCACTACGAATCTGTTGTGCATTTCTAGAATGATGCTTCTGGATTTTGGGCACATCCGCCAGATGGGTAGGCGCTGGCCTGGAAGGTCGGGCAGGGCGCTAAGCCTGTGCTATAGTGCGGCGTTTCGCAGCAAGGAGTCGTTCATGCGCAAGACTGGGTTTGCGACATTTGGCCGTGTTCTTTTTCTATTTACGTGTCTCATCTTCCTCAACATCTCAAACAAGAATGCCTGGGCGCAGTCGGGCCTCAGTCCCGACTTGCGGGACAAGATTGACAAGGCTGCGCAAGAAGTCCTGAACCAGACAGGTGTTCCTAGCGCCTCGGTCGCGGTGGTGAAGGACGGAGAGATCGCTTACCTGCAGGCATACGGTTCTGCGCGGCTGGAGCCGAAGACTGCGGCCAAGCCCGAGATGCGCTACAGCATCGGTTCGATCAGCAAGCAGTTCACGGCTTCCGGCATCCTGCTGCTGCAAGAGGATGGAAAGCTTTCGCTCGATGACAAGGTCTCGAAGTTTCTTCCGAATCTGACCCGGGCCAACGAAGTTTCGATTCGCCAACTGCTGTCGCATACGTCCGGCTACCAGGACTACTGGCCGCAGGACTATGTGCCTCCATTCATGCTGACGCCCATCACATCTGAAAAGATCATGGATCTGTGGGCGCGCAAGCCGCTCGACTTCGAGCCGGGGACCAAATGGCAGTACAGCAATACGAACTACGTAATTGCGGGCGTGATCATCGAGAAGGTGAGTGGTGAGCCTTTGCTGAAATTTCTGCAGGAGCGCATTTTCACGCCTTTGGGAATGAAGAGCGTGGCCAATATCGATCAGGAAAAACTCGGCGATACCGACGCGACCGGCTACATGCGATATGCGCTCGGCCCTTTACGTCTCGCACCGAAGGAAGGGAAGGGCTGGCTGTTTGCCGCTGGCGAGCTGGCGATGCCGGCTGGTGACCTGGCTCGTTGGGACATTTCCATCATCCAGCAAAAGTTGCTGAAGCCGGCTTCGTATGCGGAACTCGAAGACGGAGGTGCGGCTGAAGAATGGTCTCGGGACTCAGTATGGTCTTGGACTCGACGTCACGACCCAACAGGACCGGCGTGCGTTGATGCATGGCGGAGAAGTCTCGGGCTTTACCGCCGAAAACATGGTTTTTCCCGATGATCGGGCGGCCGTTGTGGTACTTACCAACCAGGATGCGGCCCGGGCGTCGGGCGAGTTGGCGCGGCGCGTTTCCGCGATTCTGTTCACCGTGCAGGATGCGGCGACAGCGGCCAAAACAGAGCAGGCCCGCAAGATCTTCGAAGGGCTGCAGCATGGCAACATCGACCGCTCGCTGTTCACCGAAAACGCAAACAGCTACTTCGACGAGCAGGCCTTGAAGGACTTTGCCAGCGGCCTGGGGCCCCTGGGTGCACCCGTGGAGTTCAGTCAAACCCGGGAAGCGCTGCGCGGGGGCATGACTCTGCGGGTCTACCGCATCCGGTTCGCCCAACAATCCCTGCGAGCCTGGACCTACGAGATGCCCGACGGCAAACTCGAGCAGTACCAGGTTTCAACGGAGTAGGTCCGGAGGCGACGCCGATGTCCTTTGCCATAGCGGACTTGCCGTGGAGGTAACGCGATTCGTACAAGCCCTTCCGTAACCTTCTTTTCGTGGTTACCCGGCCCCATACTCTTGCCTGAACTATGAACGCCCTCCCCCAACAGCATTCCCTGCCGCGGACACCTCGCGTCCACCTCGAAAACAGCACCCCTGCCGTGATCCGATTTGATGGCGGCCAAAGTGTGTCGGGAGAGCTGCAGGTCGTGTCACTTACCGGCGGCCTGCTTTCGTTGGCGAGACCGGTCTCTCAAGGGTCGCAAGTCAAGCTGATGTTTCTGATCCGCCCCGGGTCCGTACTCGCAGGGGCCGAGATGCTGAGCCCGCTGAACAGCACCCAGCAGCCCTTCCGCTTTGTTTCGCTGCCCGTGAAAGATCGGCGCAAGCTTGAGTCGATCATTCCGCTCTCGGTCTACGACGATATTCGCGAGCCCAACTGGATGAAGAAGTTGCGAGTGGCTTCGGAAGTTCGTTACGAGCCGGTGAACTGGCGGCGGCGAATCGCTGCCTGCGCCGTGGGACTGGTTGCCCTGGGCTTGGCGGGCGCCATGTATCTGCGTTATTTCCAAGTACTGAAATAAGGTCTGGCGCCATGACACCGCCGACTGCGAACTCGAGGGCTGTCGCCAATACCCGCCGTTGGCCCCGGTTTCAGGTTCATCTCCCAGTATTTATCGCGGCCGAAACGGCTGACTCGCAGATTGCCATTCCGGGAATGGTGAGCGCGCTGAGCCGCGCCGGCATGGAGGTCTACGGTGGTGTACCGCTGCAGCCGGGTGACCTGATGGAAGTCGAGTTTCGCACGGCGGGTCCAGTGCGGATTTCCGGGGTGGTACGCAACCGCTCTGGCTATTGCTTCGGATTGGAGTTCCTGCGCGTAGCCGCAATCGGCGAGCCGGATGCGGATTCCATCCTTTCCCCTGAAATTGTGGGCGAGTCGGCGCTGCCAGACTGGGCCGCGTTCGATATTGCTGGTCTGGGCGGCGGATCGTTGGGTTCGGTGGTGATTGAGGCTGCCCCAGCCGATGAAACGCTGGCCGAGTTGTTCATCGAGCGTCACCAGGCGTTCCTGCGATCCAGTCAACGGGAAATCGATCGCTTACGCCGCAGCGCACTGCAGATCCGGCAAATGCGGCAGGCGATGGAACGCCTCCTCCAACAGCGAGCATCCGGACGATAACGCCGGCCAAAACTCCCTCTCGTGCTAGTACTCACTGAGCCGTCTTGGGTAAGGGTAGGGAAGACTGGCCGAAGACATACCGCCAGCCGGCAGGAGTGCGTACATAGGTGTCGCTGAACCAGACGGTGTAGTCGAAAGGCTTGCCGTTGTTCGTCCCTTTCTCCCATAGCTTGGCTGTGACCACCGCGGTGTCGCCCCAAATGCGAACGGTTTGATCCGTGTCTTCCTGATGTTCGTAGTGGAAGTTCCCGCTGCGAGCCTCGGTGAGAAGGTCGGCTTTGGAGTACGTCTTGCCAGAGCCGGTAACCAGCGTGAAGTCGTCGGCCAGAATGCGGTCCATGGTTGTCGCATCGTTGACCTTGACCGCGGCCTGGTACTGGGTGTCGAGCCCAGCGACGGTTTCCTGATCCTTGGAGGCCGCAGTGGTGCTGTGAGGTTTGAACATCAGGTCGAACCAAAGGGCCCAGGTTGTGCCGCCATCGAGGGAGGTGACCGCCGTCTCGCGAACTCCTTCATCCAGGGCTTTCCAGGTGCCACGAATCTGCTTGTCTTTTCCTTCTGTTGTCCGCTCGACTGCGGTTAGAACCATTTCGCCGGATTGCAAGCCGCCATTGAGCAGCAAGAGCTGGCCCCGATTGGTTACCCAGCTCTGGTGCCATTGTTTGTGTGATGCGTCGAAGATGCTGAAGCTTTGCCCTTTGTGTCCGTTAGTATCCTGGTAATCTTCCCGCAGCACGCAGCCACCAAGAATTCGATCCACTTGAACATGCGCCACGTACTTGTCGGCCTCGGCGAGATCGAAGACGTCCCAATCTCCAGCCCAGAAATCGAATTGATGATTTTCAGGAGACATGCAGGCTTCAGTTGCCGCAGAGATAGGATGAAGGGACGGTGCAATTGGCAATGCCGCTGAATACAGCGAGGAAGAGCACGCAGCAGATTCTCGACCAATGGTTGTCAGAAGTCATTTCGTGTTTTCCTTTTCGTAAGTGAGTGGCGTGCCTTATCTACGACGGGTACGACCTCCTGGAAAGTGCCGTAACCGCGCTGGTATGCCGTTTTCGCGACGACATGCGGCTTCATGTCGCCGCACCTCCACAGGCTTGGGAAGGCTGGACTGCAACAGGAGCAATACAACACATAGTCCTCTGACGCCGCGGCAGTACGAATGGCGTACGAGCCATTCCGGTACGGGCTGAAGCCGAGCAGGTACCGGGTGAGGCACTTGGGACACTCTACGCAGCAGCGAATATGAAAGCGCATGACGACGGTTTACGAAGATAGCCTGTTGCCAAAGAAATGTTGGACGTTCGCGGACACGGCTGTAAGAGTCTTTGCCGGGCTGCAGCATGGTCCGAAAACGTCCAGCAGGAGACCGGCGAGCGGATATCATCAGTGGAGGCTATGGAACTCGATTTCCAGGTTTGTTCCCGAGCGAGGCTGTCGCGCGATCCGCGCTTCGATGGGAAGTTCTTCATCGGCGTTCGCGGAAGCGGGGTGTACTGCCGCTCAATTTGTCCGGCGCCTACGGCCAAAGAAAAGAACGTCCGCTATTTCCCGAGTGCGGCGGCGGCCGCGGAAGCGGGCTTTCGACCATGCCTGCGATGTCGCCCTGAATGTTCCCCGGGAACGCCAGCCTGGCTGGGAACGCCGAATACTGTGTCGCGCGCTTTGCGGCTAATTGCCGAGGGCGGGCTGGAGGACGGAGGCGTCGAGTCCTTAGCCGACCGTCTTGGCGTGGGCTCACGGCATCTGCGGCGGCTGTTCGTGCAGCACCTCGGGGCTACCCCAAGCGCCGTGGCCCAAACGCGCCGGCTCCATTTCGCCAAGAAGCTGATCGATGAGACCAGCCTGCCGATGAGCGAGATTGCCCTGGCCTCGGGCTTCGGCTGCGTGCGGCGCTTCAATGCCGCGATTCGGAAGGTGTATCGTCGCACGCCGACGCAAATCCGCCGCCTTTCCCACCTAGGCGGGTGTTCAGGCAGAGAACCAGTATCTGTTTCGCCTTCGTTATCGGCCGCCGTATCACTGGGAAGGGATGCTGCGATTCCTGGAGCCTCGTGCCACGCCCGGCGTTGAATGGGTCGAGAATGGCGAATACGTGCGCTCGATCACATGGAATGGGAATCACGGCTCCATCGCGGTGTCGCACGACCCAGAGCATCATGCGCTGGTCGCGCGCGTGCAATTTGGCGATCCCCGATCCTTGTTTTTTATCGTCGAACGCATCCGGGCAATGTTCGATTTGAACGCAGACTGGAGCGCCATCGCACCCAGCTTGCGCGTGGACCCGACGCTGGCGCATCGGGTGGATGCCGCGCCCGGTCTGCGCGTCCCCGGTTGCTGGAGCGGCTTCGAACTGGCGGTGCGGGCCATTCTCGGGCAGCAGATCACGGTCAAGGGAGCGACGGGGCTGGCGGGGGAATTAGTCCGGCGATTCGGGCAACCGTTCGCGGTTTCAGACAGGGTGACGCATCTTTTCCCCACCCCGCAGGCTCTTGCCCGAGGCGATATCGGCGCGCTGGGCATGCCCAAAGCACGCGCAGAAACGATTCGCAATCTTGCGCGTGCCGTATGTGATGGCCGGATCAACTTCGATGGAATCGTGGCAGCCGACGACTTTCTAGCCAGTCTGCGATCCATTTCCGGCATTGGAAAGTGGACCGCGGATTACGTTGCCATGCGAGCTTTAGGGGAGCCCGATGCGTTTCCATCGGGCGATCTTGGCCTGGTGCGCGCCCTGGGCGTCGACAGTTCCAGCGAACTTGAACGACGATCGCAAACCTGGCGCCCATGGCGTGCGTACGCCACCATGTACCTGTGGAGCGATAGCGCCGAGGCGCGAATGTCGAGGAAGGAAGCTTCGTCGCGAGACGCCGGGAAAGCGACTTCAGGCTTGCCAGCACACGCAGCCCTGCGCATAGCCCTCTGATTTCAAACTCGAAAACGTTCCCAAACAAACCAGAAATCTGGGAAGGCACCTGTCCCCTTGACGGCCACTTCCTTGTACTCCTTTGACATTGACACCGGCTAGGTGTCAGCAATAGTTTGATGCGACAACCTCTCTGGCCGCGAAGGAGCGTTTGATGAAGCCCATGACGCGGTGGTCTCTCGTGTTGGCAGGAGTATTTTTGCTCGGTCTTGCCATCCATTCGCGCGGACAAGCTCCGGCACAGCCGCAGGAAGCGTCAACTGGATTCGATGACCAGAGCAACGGATTCTCGGATCCCACCCGGCGTACAGCGGACCAGAAGGTGTTTGAAGAAATCGAGCACATTGCGCCCGACGGGTTAGGCCCGCTCTACAACGCGCAGTCGTGCCGCGAATGCCACCAGACGCCGGTCAGCGGCGCCGCCAGCCAGGTCACTGAACTGCGCGTCGGACATGTCGATGCTCATGGGTTCTTTCAGAATCCGGAGATTCCGATCAATCATGGCGCGGAGGTCATCCGCGATCGAACACTGGTAAACGACCGCGCGATCTGTCCCGAAATTCAGGAGCGTGTTCCTGACACCGAGAACGTGCGCACTACGCGGCTGGCGACCAATTTGTTGGGCGACGGCTACGTGGAGGCGATCCCGGACGAGACACTGGTGAAACTCCGCAGGGACCAGTGCCAGGCGTCCCACGGCAAGATCTGCGGGCAGGCGGTAAAGGTACCCGTCCCGCCGAGCGAGGGAAAGGACCGCATCGGCCGCTTCGGCTGGAAAGATCAGCATGCGAGCCTGCTGGGGTTTGCCGCGGACGCGTACCTGAACGAGATGGGGATCACCAGCAGCCTGCAGAAGGACGAAGTGACCAAGATCTGCAATCCGCCGGTGACCACGCAAGTGCCGAACACCGATCCCACAAAAATCACAGAGCCTAACAGCTTGCCCGATCCGACCGACAACAATCTCGAGGATATCGACCACTTCGCCAGTTTTGCGCGATCGCTGAAGGCTCCGGCGCGCGATGAGGTGATTGCTGCGACTCCCGAAGCCAAGCATGGCGCCGAGCTGTTCACCAAGATCGGGTGCGCCGCTTGCCACGTGGAAACCATTGTTACGGGCAAGAGTCCGGCGAGCTCCGGCGGACCGGGTCTTCACCTGGATGCGGTCGAGAACCGCACGATCCATCCGTACAGCGATTTCCTGCTGCACAACGTCGGTACCGGGGACGGAATCGCGATTGCCCTGGTGGAACATTTTGGACGGGAGCAGGTGGACAAGCGATTGCGCGAGGAGAAGGCGGCCGGGGTTCCGAGTGAGCCCTCGGGCAAAGCCGAAGACGAGTGCAGCGAAAGCTATGAAACCGCGGTTGCCGAGGGAGAGAAACATCCCAGCCTGCTGCGCGACACATTCTGTGCCCGCAATAAGATTCGAACCGCGCCTCTCTGGGGACTACGCCTGCGCTCGCGGCTGATGCACGACGGAATCTCGGTGCAAGTGGACGACGCGATCCGCCGCCATACCGGCGAAGCCGCAAAGGTGACCGAAAAGTTCCTGAAACTGAAGCCGACGGATCAGAAGGCGCTGCTGACGTTTTTGGGGTCGCTGTAATAGGACGGGTGGCCCGCTCAAGCCCGGTTTTGGCTTGAGTGGGGACGTTCACACGTCACAGACTTAGTCTCAGGGGGAGCTGGCCCACCTTTCGCCGTTTTTGGGGGACACTACCACAACCGAGGCTGCCCCACCCATCGTGCTTTTCGATGGGTGGGAGGCAAGGACCCCAATCTAATCTCGACACGCGGACTTTCTTTCGCCTTGCGGAGGAGAACCCCGCGTCAGTGACTTGCAGGGTTTGGGGTTCGTGCCTCCCACCTTTCGAAGACCGCGAAAGGTGGGGCAGCCACATTTGGTGAGGGTTTCGCAACACCGGGGAAAGGTGAGCCAGCCCTATCTCCTCCCAATGATTGACACCCGCTTCCGCCGCGCCCTAGACTGAATCCGGTTGCTCTAGTCGTACGATCGAGGGTCCATGAGCTGGCTCCAGAACAAGTTTGAAAAGAATTTCATGATCTCCACGGTGGACTACGTCTTTAACTGGGCGCGCAAGTCCGCCGTGTGGCCGATGACGTTTGGCCTGGCCTGTTGCGCCATTGAAATGATCGCCTCGTCGACGGCGCGTTTCGACATCGCGCGTTTCGGATCGGAAGTCTTCCGCCCCAGCCCGCGGCAGGCCGATCTGATGATCGTCTCGGGCACGGTCACGCTCAAGATGGCGCCCGTGGTCAAGCGTATCTACGACCAGATGCCTGATCCGAAATGGGTGATTTCGATGGGCGCCTGCTCGTCGGTGGGCGGGCCGTTTAACACCTATGCGGTGCTGCAAGGGGTCGACAAGATTGTGCCCGTCGATGTCTACGTGATTGGCTGCCCGCCGCGGCCCGAGAATCTTTTCTACGCACTGCTCAAGCTGCAGGACAAGATCGATACCATGACCCTCGCCAAAAAGCCCACCGAAGTACGGCTCGAGGAAAACATGGTGGAGAACTTCAAGCGCCAGGTGATGATCGCGCAAACGCTGCAGCCGAAATAGCTGTCAGCTTTCAGCTGTCAGCCATCAGCGAGGTTTACCGAGCCTTCCTGCCTGGAGGCTCTCCGTCCCGGAGAATCCTTTATACTTTTGTGCTGCCCTCTAGATGACGCCCCTGGCTCGAACTAAGAACTGAAGCCCGAGGACTGACGGCTGGCACCCTGAGAGCTGGCACCTGACAGCGGAGAGCTGACGGCTGAAAGCTGAGAGCTGAAGCAAAAAGCTATGTTCATCAAACTTGCGGCCGAGTCTGAACTTCCTCCGAAGAACGAAGCCAAAGAATTCCCCTGCGGCGAGAAGATGATTTGCGTGGCCAATGTGAACGGCACGATCACTGCCATGGATAACGTCTGCCTGCACCGCGGCGGCCCGCTCGGTCAGGGGGTCATCGAAAAGGGAAAACTCATTTGTCCATGGCATGGATGGGCGTGGGAACCAGCGACGGGTCAGGCTGTGCACAATCCGAACGCAAAGCTCAACGTATATCCGATCAAGGTCGAGAACGGGGATGTGCTGATCGAGATCTAGGGCTGATCACTCACTTCAATCAAAGCAGTGGAGCGACGGGCGTCCCCGCCCGTCGGCGTGGCGCAAGCCACCACCCTCTATAGACATCTCACGACAACTGGCACCGAAAAGAAAAGCTCGACGGGCGAGGACGCCCGTCACTCCACCAAATTAACCCCACCGGATTAACCCATGTACCGTACGAACTTTCCTGCCTGATCTCCAAACCCTGGGAACACCTGATCCAGCTTCGCATTTCCCAGATGGCGTTCCACGGCTTCGCCCAGCACGCGCCGGAAGTCGGTCGTGACCGCTAAATCCCGGCTTTCGTAAAGCTGCGACTGGTCGAGACCCGGCCACTGGCCGTAGACTTTCCCGCCCTTCACCGGACCGCCCATGACGAACATGACGTTGGCATGGCCGTGGTCGGTGCCTCGGTTACCGTTTTCGCGGGCAGTGCGGCCGAACTCCGACATGGTGACGACCACCGTATCGTCGGCAAGGTCGCCGAGATCGATCCAGAAGGCGGAGAGCGATCCGGAGAAGTCGCGCAGCACGTTAGCGATCTGCCCTTGCGTGCTGCCTTCGTTGACGTGGTGGTCCCAGCCGCCGATATCGGCGAACGCCACCTGTACACCGAGGTTCGCCTTGATGAGTTGAGCGAGTTGTCGCAGGCTGTCGCCGAAGCGGCCTCGCGGGTAGTCCGCACCCGGAGCGGGTTTGTACTTGGCAGGATCGGCGGCTTTCAGCATTTTGACTGCGTCGAACGTTTCCTGGCCTGTCCCATGCAGAACGGAATCGACCGACTGGTCGTACATGGCTTCAAAAGTATTCGCGATGGGAGTCGCATTCGGGTTGCGGCCACCGACACCGAAGTCGTTGATGTTGTTCACGGCGACGGCGCGTTCGGAGCCCGTCAAAATTCGTGGGAGCGCGGGACCGAGCGCGATGGCGCGGAAGGCCGAGTTGTCGGCGGATGCCGGCAGGGAATGCAGCGTGCGGTTGAGCCAGCCGTCGGAGGTGGCTTTCATTCCCGGCGTTCCGGATTCCATGAAATCCTGCGCGTCGAAATGCGAGCGCGTAGGGTCGGGCGAACCGGCGGCGTGCACGATCGCCAGATGATGCTGATTCCAGAGTGGCTGCAGCGAGGCCATCGAGGGATGCAGGCCGAAGAAACCGTCGAGGTCGAGGACATCCTTGCGAGGGATGTTGATGGTGGGGCGCATATCGTAATACGCCCGCTCGCCATGCGGCACCACGATGTTCAGCCCGTCGGCAGCGCCGCGCTGAAAGATGACAACCAGGCGTTTGGTCCGCGCTCCCGGCTCAGCCGAACCATACGCAGCGCGCGTCAGAAAACTCGGGATTGCGGCGGTGCCGACAACAGCCAGAGCGCTGTTGCGAAGAAATACGCGACGTGTAATGGACATAGTGGACTCCAGTTGCCAGTACCCAGTACCCAGTATTCAGTACTCAGTACTCAGTACTAAGTGATCTTCTCTGCTCGTGATTGCTGTCTTGGTGCAGGCTATTAGCCTCCAGCTTTTTCCTTCATCTTCTCTGAAACTCCGGAGAGCCCAGGATCAAACCCGCGATGGTGCCGGTGCTGGTTGCGGGCAACGGGGCATTTTTGCGCGCCACTGCAGCCTTGGCGTCCGAAGGAGCCGTCGCCTGGTTCTCCATTTCTTTGGTGATTGCGTCGTGGGTCTGCTTCGAGACGTCGCCGGCCAGGAGCGACCCTTCCAGCGTCGCCAGCGTTCGCTGTGGATCAGGCGAGGCGGGCGGGACTCCCGGAGAACCGGCATCTGCGACAGGACTCACGAGTCGATCGGCGTCAACCTCGATCCCTTTAATTTTTCCCGACATCAGCGCCAGGGAAAAATTCATGCGTCCCAGCAAGGCCGAGGAATTGACCCACGCTTCCGATTTCATCGAGTAGCCGGTCGGCGGCTGCATGCCGTACAGCGGCATGCCGAGCGTGTTCAACTGACGAGCGAGGGGCAGGGGATCGGAGACGTCTGCGCCCGTTGCGCGTACCGCCGATACTACGAACTCGAGCGGCGTCTTCATTTTCGCGCGGTAAGCGTTGTCGCTCCAGAATTCCGGCGACTGGAACATCGTCTTCAACACGTCGCGAATGTCGCCATCTTTCTTGAGGAATGTTTCTGCCATGCTCTCAACGAGCGCGGGTGGCGGGTCGTCAGACACAAAGCGCATAGCCAGCTTGGTGCAAATGAAATGCGCGGTCGAAGGATGGTGGGCCAGCAGATGCAGGACCTCCATCCCCTCTTTCTCACCGTGATTTTTGAATTTGTGGCCGAGAACGATTTTGATTCCCGGGTCGTGCATGCGCTCTTCGAACTTGAAGCCGCCACCTTTCTGCGGCTGATCAATCGTCCAGCCAGTGAGCACGCGCGCCAGTTCCGTCACGTCGTGCTGAGTGTAGCCTCCGTTCACGCCCAAGGTGTGCAGTTCCATCAGCTCGCGGCCATAGTTCTCGTTCAGCCCGTTATTGCGTTTGCCTTTTCCCTTGGCCTGGTTCGGGTTCGGGGGGAATGGCCGGTAGCGTCGGCGCGGATAGGGATTCTTGCGGATGCCAAGCGCAACGTCGGAGTTCGGGCCCACGCTCAACCAGTTGTCGAGATAAAACAGCATGGCAGGGCTCTTCGCGGTCGCTACCAGGAGGTCTTCAAATTTTCCCAGCGCGTGCGGGCGAATCACGTCGCGTTCGTAACTGGTGATCAGGTAGCGGTCCGCTCCCTTGCCGATGAAGACGTTAAAGTGGTTGAACCAGAAATCGGTCATGACTTCGTCAAGCTGACGTTCGCTGTAAATCGTACGCAGGAGCTTGGCCTGCATGAGTTCGTCGCCGACGACCTGTGCGGGATTATTGAGAGCCTTGAGCGCTTCCTTCTGCTTCGGGTTCATGCCTTCCATGAACTCATCGGCCTTCGGGCCTTTCATGCGAGGCGGACAAGGCGCGCTGCTCTTCGGGTGGCATCTGCAGGATTTGCTTCATGCGCTGGTCCGGAGGCATCTCGAGCAACTCCTGGGCCTTCAGATCGGCGTAGAGGCGGTCTTCGCGACGCTTGGCAAGTTGCTCGTCCTGCACGCTGGGCTTGCTCGCGGTAGAAGCGTTATTCGTAGAATTGTCGGCAGGAGTCGCGGTACTGTCAGAGGCGGCCTGGTCCGTCGGAGAATTCGCGGCAGCAGGCGGAGCAGTCGCAGCTTCCTGTTTGCGCTCCTGCTTTTCCTCGAGACGCTCGATTTGCGCCTGGTAGACAGCGCGTTTCACCGGGTCAGACGGCATGGACTTCTTGCCTTCCATCACGGCCTTGATGACAGGCTGAGGAGGAAAGTTCTCAACGATCTCGCGCGTATCCATGCGCAGCGTCCGGTAGGGCTCAAGACGCGCGTTGAGACTGCTGTCGTCAATTCTTTCGGGATGCAATTGCTGGTCAATCCATTTGTCCACGCCCATCGCGGCGACACGATCCACTTCGCCTGGCCTTGGCCCAAACGAAAGCCGCTGCAACGCATGCAGAGCGCGCTTGGATTCTTCCATCTGCGTGGCAGTGGTTTTCTTCTCTTTCTTTTTTGCGAAGCCGACAACCGTGAAGGATGCGAGGGGAAGAGCGACGAGCAGAGAAAGGGCAATTTGCGCGCGGTGCGGAATTGACATGTCGGAACCCCGGCGAACGAGCTGCAGCCTCTATCATACGAACCCGGTGGAGCGGAAAAGTTGCTATCTAGGGAGCGAATGCGGCTACCTATAAGGGTATTATAATCAATTACTTACGATGGCGGCTGGGTGAGGTAAAGACGGTTGCGGTTGGTCTTGTGTTGCAGGCTTGCCGCCAGTTGGTCGATGTCGGGCGGGGCGATATTGAGCGCCATGCGGTCATCGAGCAAGGGCACGCGGCTGCTGCCGACCGCGTCGCGACGAACCTGGATCAAGAGAGCCTGCACTACGTTGGGATCATATTTCTGGGGAGCCAGCCGCACCAGTTCGCTGAGCGTTCCGCCGACGGAGTGGGACTCGCGGTAAGGACGAGTGCTGGTCATGGCGTCGAATGTGTCGGCGATCGCGATGATGCGCGCCGATATCGGAATTTCGTCCATCTGCAAAGCGTCGGGGTATCCGGAACCATCGGCGCGTTCGTGATGCCAGCGTACGACCTCGGGAATCATTGGCCAGGGGAACTGAATCCCGCTGACGATCTGGTGCCCGACGGTGGTGTGGTCGGCCATCGCGCGAAATTCCTCGGGATCAAGCGCGGCAGGCTTGCCGAAGAGATACTTGTCGACGGCGACCTTGCCGATGTCATGCAGATATCCCGCGGAGCGCAGGGCTGTGATCTCGGTGGGATCGAGGCCCATGGCTTCGCCGATCGCAGCAGCGTATCGGGCCACGCGTAGCGAGTGGCCGTGGATGTTGACGTGTTTGACGTCGATTGCGGTGGCGAAGGCTTCGAGAGCGTTGTCATAGAAGCCGTGCAGGGAACCGAGGAGCCGCAGGTTTTCCGAGACACGTTGTGACAAAGTCTGCGTGAGCGTGTGGTTCAGCACCGCGAGGGCTACGTAGTTCGAGAGCAGGCTGAGGGCGTCGAGTTCGTCATCGTCGTAGGGCGCGTCGGCCTCGCGGCGGCCGAGCGCGAGAAGTCCGGCTAATTTTCCGCCTACCTTCAGCGGCGCGATGCATTTGAACAGTTCGGGCGCGACGTTGCCGTTCGAACTGAAGAAAACATCGTAGGTCGTTTCGTTGAGCACGACCGGGCCGCGGGCGGCGGTCAGCGCATGTACATGCCGTGGCAGAAGCGGGACTATGGCAGGATCAGGAATCAGGGCGAAGCCGCGGGATGCGGCTGAGGTGAGTAGTGACGGCTTGTCGCTGAAAGTGAAAAGCGCGCCCTCGCGCGCGCCGGCAGCTTCCATCAGCGCGGCAAGCATCAACGGCGCAGTCTGGGAGAAGTCGCTCTCCGCCGTCAGCTCGGGGCCGAGATCGGACAGCGCTTCCACCGTGCGCAACAGCCGCCGAAAGTTGTCTTTCTGCACCGCCACGCGTTCGAGGCAGCGAAAAACCAGAGCAAACTGAGAGTACCATGCACGAAAAATGCGCGGGAGACGCGATGTTGGTTAGTTTGGTGCGTGAAAGACCGCTGGTGGCTGATGGCTGGTAGCTGGTAGCTGGTGGCGAGTACAACCGCGAACGGCAAGGGCCACGATTGTAGCGCCGGCGTCCCGCCGGCTGTCCAGAGGGCGTCTCGCCCTCTGTCTTCGGGCCGGGATGAAAAATAATGGCCAGTAACTCTCACCAGGCGCACACCACCACCCATTAGCGATCACCTCAGCTAGAAGTGACGCCGGAGTTCGCCGAATTTTTCTACCGTGAGCAGACGGCTGGGTGGCGTGGGAGTGATGACTTCGTCGTGTTCGAGGATCCAGGTGTTGCCGTGAGGAACGAAAACTGCGCTGAGCCCAGCGGCGAGAGCTGGATTGATATCGGACTTCGGGCTGTTGCCGATCATCCACGTGGTGTCATTGGCCAGGCCATACTTCGAAACCACCGAACGATAAACTGCCTCATCCTTCTCAGCGACAATCTCGACCGCAGCGAAATATTCCTTCAGGCCCGAGCGCTCGATCTTGCCGGTTTGCTCCGCGAAGGCTCCCTTGGTCATCAGGATCAGGTGGTGGCGGCGTGAGAGATGGTCGAGGGTTGTTGGCACCTCGGGCAGAATCTCGACCGGATGGTCTGCGATGGTGTGCGCGAAGCTGTGAATCCGGGCGTGCATTTCGGGTGTGACCGGATCGGCGGACAAGCGCTCGAAACAGGTCACGAGGGCATGGGCAAAGCTGTGCAGGCCGTACCCATGGGTCACGATATTTTCGCGCTCCACCTCGTTCAGGATTTCGCGAACCTGTTCCGGAGAATATTCGTGATGGTTCAAGAAGCGAGATGAAACGCGCGATGGCGCGCTCGAAATAGATATTGTTCTCCCAGAGAGTGTCATCCGCATCGATGAGCAGGGTTTGCGCCCCATTCGCGTTGGAGTTGGCGGCCATCCTGATTTCTATGATAAATGCTTTTGCGCTGCGAGAAGCGAGCCGACGAGGAGCGCGATTGCCGCATCGCTCTGCTAGAATCGAAACGACCTTTCATGGGAACCCGTACAGGTAGTCTCATCACATTCTTCCTGTCGTTCTTTCTCTTTCTTGCCACCATGACAGCTTCGGGAACGGCGCAGAGCAAGCGCGGCTTGTTGATCGGTACCGCAGCCAAGGCAAGTGAACCCGCCAACGTGAAGGTGGCCCCGGACCTTACGAAGCGTCTTGCGCGTTTTCGCTCGGTGGAAATGCCACTGCCCCCGGGGCTGACCGCGAACGAGCGCAAAATGGTCACGAAGCTAGTCGAGGCCTGTCACGACCTGGAAAGCATTTATTGGCGCCAGAACGATCCGGAAGCGCTTGCACTCTACCAGTCGCTCGAGAACAGCAAGAATCCGCGCGACGTGGCGTTACGACGCTATCTGTGGATCAACGCTTCGCGCTTCGATTTGATCGATGACAACAAGCCTTTCGTCGGCAAGGAGACCATGTTTGCGGGGCGCGGCTTCTATCCGCAGGGCCTGACGCGCGGCCAAATTGAAAAGTACGTCGCGGAACACCCGGAGAAGAAGGCTGAAATTTACTCTCCGACGACCGTGGTTCGCTGGCATGCAGGACAGCTGGAAGGATTGCCGTACCACATTGCGTACCGATCGTTCCTGGAGCCGGCCGCAACCGCGTTACGAGAGGCAGCGAAACTCAGCGATGATCCCGCGTTCGCCAACTTCCTGCGCCTGCGCGCCGACGCATTGCTTACCGACGATTACTATGCCAGCGACCTGGCCTGGCTCGACCTGAAGAATCCCAAGGTCGACATCATCTTTGCTCCTTACGAGACCTACTCCGACGACCTGATGGGCGTGAAGGCAACCTACGGAGCTGCGGTTCTCGTCCGCGACGAAAAAGAAAGCAAGAAGCTCGATCTTTACCAGCAGTATGTTGCACGCATCCAGGATGCTTTGCCGCTGGCCGCGGAGGATCGTCCTTCAAAGCAAGGGCTCGAGACGCCCATGGAAGTGATGGATGCGCCATTCCGCTCGGCGGATATGACACACGGTTATCAGTCTGTTGCCGATAACCTGCCGAACGACCCGCGGGTTCACGAGCAGAAAGGCAGCAAGAAGCTGTTCTTCAAAAATTTCATGGACGCCCGGGTCCACTATGTGATCTTGCCCGTGGCGCAACGGATGTTGCGGCCCGACCAGGCGGCAAAGGTCACCAGTGACGGCTACCTGCAATCGACCATCATGCATGAAATCGCGCATGGACTTGGCCCGGCATTTGCCCGCACGGCTGCGGGTAAAGTGAGCATTCGCGAGTCGATTGGTCCGGTCTATTCCGGACTGGAAGAAGCGAAAGCCGACGTGACCGGTATGTTTGGGCTGCAGTGGCTGGTCGATCAGGGCGTGCTGCCGAAGGAAAAATTGCAGGAATTCTATGCTTCGTATGTGGGCGGCATCTTCCGCACGGTTCGCTTCGGGGTCGCCGAGGCCCATGGACAAGCTGAGATGATGGAGTTCAATTATCTCAGCTCACGACAGGCAATCACGCGCGAGCCATCTGGTCGGTATGCCATCGACTACGACAAGATTCCTGGTGCGCTTGCCGATCTTACCAAGGAACTGCTCGAGATCGAAGCGACAGGCGATCGCCAACGAGCCGAAGACTGGTTCAAAAAGTACGGGGCCATGCCCGAGGATCTGCGGGAAGGATTGAAGAAAAAAACGTCCGATATTCCAGTCGATGTGGACCCGGTATTTTCCTTTAAGCGGATTGTGAAGTAGGCAGCGGCCGATTCTCGCCCACAAATTCCACCCGCGCCGGCTGCGGAATAATTCCCGCCGTGTATCCCATGTCGAGGAGGCGCCGTACAGCTTCGCGGCCATCGGGCCCGTAATCCAGAGTGCGCTCATTTACATACATGCCGACAAATTTATCGGCGAGTTGCGGGTCAAGATCGCGGGCGAACTGCATGGCATAGGCCAATGCTTCTTCGCGATGGTCGAGCGCATACTGAATGCTGTCGCGCAGAGCGGTACTCACACTCAACATCAAATCAGGACCGAGGGCGCGGCGAATCGCATTTCCCCCCAGCGGCAGCGGCAAGCCCGTCATTTTCAGCCACCATTTGCCGAGGTCGACAACGCGGTGCAGCCCGGCCTTGGCGTAGGTCAACTGGCCTTCGTGAATGATGAGTCCGGCTTCGTGCCTGCCCTCAAGCACCTGGGGAATGATCTGGTCGAAGGGCACGACTTCGACTTCGATTCCGGGCGCAAAGAGCCGCAGGGCCAGATAAGCCGTCGTCAGTTTTCCCGGTACGGCGATGCGCTTTTTCTTGATCTCACTCTGCGTGAAAGCGCGTGTGGCTACGATCATCGGCCCGTAGCCGTCGCCAACGCTGCCGCCACTCGGCAACAGTGCGTAATGATCCTGAATGTAGGGAAAGGCGTGGAACGAGATGGCAGTTACGTCGTAGACGCCTTCCTGCGCCTTGCGGTTCAGCGTCTCGATATCACACAGCGTGTGGGTGAAGCGCAGCCCGGGCACACGAACTTTGTTCGTGGCCAGGCCGTAGAACATGAATGCGTCGTCGGAGTCGGGGCTGTGCGCAACTGTGATCTCACGAACCTGACTGTCGCTGGAGGAATGGAGGCCGGTCTTTTCCGAAGTGCTGGTTGGCGTCATGCCTGCACCTTGGGAGCACGTCGCAGGCGAACCGCGACGGCAGCCGCCACCAGAATCTTGATCACCTCAGCGAACACGAACCAGTAAAGCCCGAACTGTACCGCGCGCTTGATTGAGCCTGTCCAGATGGCGAGCCAGCCCAGGCCGCTGGCGAAGAGCAATACCTCGGCCAGTAGACCGGCGACCGCTGCATTGGCGAATGTCTTGCGGCCGCGCTCCATCAGGTAGCCGGCCAGGCCAGCCACGAAAGGATAGGCCATGAGAAATCCACCGGTCGGGCCAAGCAGTTGCGCAATGCTGCCTGGGCCAGTCGGATTGAATACCGGAAGACCCGCCGCTCCCTCTGCCAGGTACAAGGCCAAGGCCGCGAAACCACGGCGGCTTCCCAGGAGTAGCCCGACGATGAGCACGCCGCAATTCTGCAATGTCAATGGAACGGGAGTTGGGAGTGGAATCGTAACGCGGGCGCACAAGGCTACGAAAAGGCTCGCGCCCACTACGATGGCCGCTTGTTTTGTCCACTCGACAACCCGGTCCTGCGGGAGGTGGAGCGTTTGCGTTATCGGCTTCGCCATAAATGCCTCGATTGGAAAAAAGGTAGAACTTAACTCGCTCAATTGCGGCCGGTGATCTCGACATCCTCGCCGGTGTGGGGTTTCTCAGATTTCAGATGGCGGCGTATGCGCAGGATCAAAGCGATCGCGACGCACACCACCATGAGCGCTCCCAGGCCCAGGATGATGAACCACCAGGTCATCCGCACGATAAGCTAGGATATCAAACCGGCTGCGAAACGACGGAGAATCCCGAAAAGAAACGCTCATTACTTTCCCGACATGGCACGCTCCACTTCGTCGGCGGTGTGCGGCAGGGCGGCGCCGAAGTTGATCAACTTTCCACTCGCGTCGACATACAACGTATCTTCAATGCGCACCCCCAGTTTTTCTTCCGGAATGTAGATTCCCGGCTCGATGGTAAACACCGCACCCGGTCCAAGCGGAACGGAATAATCATCGGGATCATGGACTGCCAAGCCTACATAGTGTCCCAGGCCGTGGATGAAGTACTTGCCGAGAGGTTCGCCGTGGAGGTCCTTCCCGTGTGTATTGATGTAATCGTAGGCGACTTTGTAAAGCGAGTTGGAATCGTCTTTGTGCAGCATCGATTTGCCGGAGACAAACGCGGCAATCGCCGCTTGCTGTGCGCCTAGCACGATGTCGTAGATTTCACGCTGGCGAGGGGTGAATTTTCCGTTCGCGGGCAGGGTACGGGTGATGTCGGTGGCATACATGGAGTATTCGCCAGCCGCGTCGATGACCACCACGTCGCCATCATGAATAGGGGCGGAATCTTCGGAGTAGTGCAGGACGGTGGAGTTGAACCCGGCGCCGACAATTGGAGCGTACGAGAGGCGTTCGCAGCCACGCTTTCCCCATTCGTATTGCAGGAGCGCGGAGATCTCGCGCTCGCTGACGCCGGGCTTCATCGCGCGCATTGCGGCCAGGTGGGCCGCCAGCGTGGCATTGGTCGCCTTGCGAATGAGTTCAATTTCGCCCGCGTCCTTGAAAGTGCGCAAGCCCGTTACCAGAGGTTTGACGTCTTTATAAGTGGCGAAGGGAACGAAGGCATTGGTCCGCTTGAGCCAGTCGAGGGGGCTCGAGGAGGGCGAATCGTAACCATAGGACGACAGATCGGTGTACACGGTTGGCCGCTCGGGCAAGGTCTGGTTTATGTCATCGCGCAGCCTGTCGAGAACCTCCACGCGGTCGAACCCTGTAATTTTCGGAGCGGCGGGATCGGTGGCATTGAGCTTCGGCCCCGTCCACTTCTCTTCCACCTTGTTGTTCGCCGCAAGGAACAGAATCTCGGTGTAGGGGCGCGCTGGCGTGCCGGCAGAGGCCTCCATCGCGGGCACGATCAGCAAGGCGGCTCCCGGTTCAGTCCAGCCCGTCAGGTAGTAGAAGTTGTCGTCCTGGCGAAAGCCGTAAACCGCGTTGGGGCCTTCGGACTCGGTGGGTGCAAACATCAGAACGGCTGCTCCCGAGGTTTTCTTCGACAAAGCTTCTCGCCGCGCCCGGTAGTCGGCGTTAGGCTGGCGATCGAGACTCCACGCAACCGAAACCGCACACAACACAAGCAGCAGACCCAGGTTCTTCATAGGACCTCGCGAGCGCTCACTGGCGGTGGCGCAAAGATAATAGAGATGGATGCTGAAACTAGACGCCCACCGGGAATGGCTTGGTATGGGTCTCGGCGCTGAGAGAGAGGCCGCTGAACCTTCCCTGCAGCAACGACATCAGGCCCGTGTACCAATAGCCAATCACGAAAAGCAGCAGGAAAGGTACCGTAATGTAGTTCTCATTGTCGAGCGCGTAGTACACGGTGAGAGCGAAATAGCTGCCGATCAGCAACTCGGCCCACGGAATCCATCCCAGCCGGCGGCGATATTTCTTGGCCCCAACTTTATCCTTGCGGGTCTCCACGCGATATTTCGGTGTGCGCGCGAATGGGCTCTGCTTGCCCACCAGGGCCTCGAGCACGGCCTTGGTGTTGGTGATGGTGAGGCCGATCCCCAGCGCCATCAGGAATGGCAGGTACAGCAGGGCCCGCGGCCAGGTCTTGGGAAAAAGCTCCCGCTGCGAAACCAGATAGAAGCTGGAAATGGAGAAGGTCGATGCCATGAACAGGGGCAGATCGATATACAGCATCTGGAACCAGCCCTGGTAGAAACGAATGATCATGGCGGGCAGCAGCAGAACCGAGAGCACGATCATCAGGGGATAGCTCAGGTTCGCGGTCAGGTGATACCAGGCTTCGATCTTGGTGTGCAGTGGGACGTCGCTCTTCAGAACCCGCGGCAGAATCTTCTTGCCCGTCTGGATCAGGCCTTTCGCCCAGCGCGCCTGCTGCGTCTTGAACGCGGTCATCTCAACTGGCAATTCCGCGGGGCACTCGACATCCTGCAGGTAGATGAACTTCCACCCGTTCAACTGGGCGCGATAGGAAAGATCGGTATCCTCGGTGAGCGTGTCGTGCTGCCATCCACCGGCGTCGTCGATGGTGATCTTGCGCCACATGCCGGCGGTTCCGTTGAAGTTGAAGAACACGCCGCTTTGAGCCCGGCCGGAATGCTCGAGCACGAAGTGCCCATCAAGCAGGATCGCCTCCACCTCGGTCAGGAATGAGTAGTTGCGATTGATGTGCGTCCAGCGGGTCTGCACCATGCCGATCTTTGGATCGGTAAAGTGGTGGATCGTCTTGAGCAGGAAATCCTCGGGCGGGGTGAAGTCGGCATCAAATATTGCGATGAACTCGCCTTTGGCGGACTTCATGCCCTCGGCGAGCGCGCCGGCCTTGAAGCCTTCGCGATTGGTGCGGTGATGGTAGGTAATCGGGTGTCCGAGCGCAGCGTAGCGTTCTACCAGGTTCCGCACCACTACGACGGTCTCGTCGGTTGAGTCATCGAGCACCTGGATCTCGAGTTTCTCGCGCGGATATTTCAGCTTGCAGATACTGTCGATCAGTCGATCGGCCACGTACTGCTCGTTGAACATGGGCAACTGAACGGTGACGCGCGGCAAATCCTCAAAAAGGGCGGCGGGCTCGGTAGTGCGGTTCTTGCGATTCTTGTAGTAGAGGTACACCAGGATGTAGCGGTGCACGCCGTAAGACGCCAGCAGAATCAACACTACAAAGTAGGGGATCAGGAGTGCGATATCGAACGAATTTGCGTGATAGAGACCCTGGAACGTTCTGTCGAGAAAGTGCTGGCGGAGATAAGAACCAATCCCCTTCGACGCGGCCAGAGCTACGAACGATCCCAGGTTGTTCATGCAGAGGTCAGTCAGACGGTGGCATAAAGCCCGGTTCCCCGCCAGGTTCTTAAACCGTCCATTCTACCTGATGGGCCCGCAGAAGCAGGATTTACGATGACTGCGAGAGGATTGGAGTTGTTTGGGGACGATTCGCGTCAATACTGACGGGGCGGGGAGTATCCTCTGCTCAACTGGTCGAGTCCACCCGACGCCTCAGCAGGGAAGACCGATTCAGTTGAGGAAATGCATCCGGTAGAGGGTGTCGCGCTGGGCAGGACGGAAGCCGGCGTCGCGGATCATCCGGCGCAGTTCTTCTTCGGTTGTGCAGTTGGTGACCCCGGCGGCGCGCACCACGTTTTCCTCGAGCATGACCGAGCCGACATCATTTCCACCAAAACGCAGGCCCAACTGGCAAACTTTCAAACCTTGCGTAACCCAACTCGATTGCACGTTCAGGAAATTTGAAAGATAGAGTCGGGAAATTGCCAGGACTTTCAGATACTCCACGGCCGTAGCTTCATCCCAGTGACGGCCGCCGAGTGCCGTATTCGCGGGTTGGAAGCTCCATGGAATAAATGCGGTAAACCCGCCCGTCTCTTCCTGCAAATCGTACAAGCGCTGAAAGTGATTCACGCGGTGTTCGATCTTTTCGCCCACGCCGAACATCATGGTAGCGGTGGTGCGCATGCCGAGTTGGTGGGCAGTGCGATGCACGCTGATCCAATCTTCGGTCAGGCATTTCAGGCGCGCAATCTTGTAGCGGACTTCGTCATCGAGGATTTCCGCCCCGCCGCCGGGGATCGAATCGAGCCCAGCATCCCGGAGGCGAGAAATCGTGTCACGCAAGTTCAGGTCGCTGTACTCGGCGATGGCGAGAATCTCTGAGGCGGAGTAGCAGTGCAAGTGCACTTTCGGAAAGCGTTGGCGGATGCCCCGCAGCAACTTCTCGTGCCATTCGATCTTGAGATCGGGGTGCAGGCCGCCTTGCATCAGCACGCCGGTGCCGCCGAGTTCCACGGTTTCCTGGATCTTGTCGTAGATCGTGTCGAAATCGAGGATGTAGCCGTCTTTTGCGGCCGGACCCTTCAGCGGCCGGTAAAACGCGCAGAAGGTGCAATACTCGGTGCAGAAGTTCGTGTAATTGATATTGCGGTCGATGATGTAGGTGACCACACCTTCGGGATGCAGTTTGCGCCGCACGCTGTCGGCTTCCATCCCGATGCCGATCAGGTCATCAGAGTGAAACATCTCGATCGCTTGTTGTTTGGTCAGGGACATAGATTACTCAGGCCCAACGAATGATTCTAACGTTGGGCCCGAGGATTCTCCAAGCGGCCACCGCAGGGATGGATTACTCGATGTGAGCCGTCGGCTTTTGCGGAACCGCACGGAATGACGAGATCACGGCCAAGCTTGCCACAATCAGATTCGCGGCGATGATCGGAGTTGCGTGCATCAGTACACCGTAAGCGATCCAGCAGACTGCCGCCGCGGCCTGTATCCAGCGCATGGTGACAGGGTTGCGCGTGAAATACGACACGGCAAAGATGGCTGTGGCCACCCAACCGACCAGATCAGACACTGGCGCCCTCCTCTCGCAAAACGGGGAGCGACAGGTTCCCGGGACTGTTGTCGAGGATCGTGACCACGTCGGTCGACACCTTGTCCCATTCCTGGATCACGAAACCGTGCGATTCGAGGAATCCGCGAATCTGCGGCCGCTCCCAGCCCACGATTTCCTCCAGGATCGGAATCAGCACACCCAGCGCATTGGTACTGAGCACGGTACGTCGCGCGATGGGCGCCAGGTGCTTATTCTCTGACACTGCGATCGTGAAGCCGTCGCGCCGGTTGACGTGCAGCATCACGTGCACGTCGGAACTGCCGTCGCCCACGTACACGATGCGGTCGGAACTGATCTGGATGTCGTTCTGGATGCGATCCAGCACGGCCACTTTTCCGTAACCCGCGGTCACGCGTTCGATGGCGGCGATCTCACCCGATGGGTGATAGCGGAACTGCGTGCCGAAGATGTGATCGGCGGGAACGATGCCTTCGAGAGCCGACTGAATGACTTCCACCGGCGCCGCCGAGAGCACGTAGAACTCGAATCGATAACCGGCAATGCCGTTATCCAGAACCCGATGCAGAAAGTCGATGTTCTCTTTCAGGCGAATGCGCTTGCCGACTTCGCGCAGGTGCTCGGGACGCACCCGGTCATGAAACTCCGGATCGTGCAGCAGGAGATAGGCTAACTCTCCGCCTTGCTGAACCAGGTTCAGCTTGGCCATCCCCTCAGCCTTGCGCTCGAATTCTCGCGTGGGAATGCCGAGCAGTTCGCTCAGCACATAGCCGGAGTCGTTGTAGCTCAGCGTTTGATCAAAATCACTGGCAAATATGTAGTGCTTGGCAGATTGGAACTTTTCCATAATGGATTAGATCGAACTGCGCCTTAAAAGGCTAGTAAAAATATCATGAAGATTGTGTAACTTGCTGAGTCTGCTGGGGTAATCAAAAAATCGCTGAGGCCGATCAGTGTGCAGGCTGGGTAGCGCCGGTTGGGGTGCCATTCTTGACGATCTGATGGCGATAGCGCAGATACGTGACAAGGGCGCCGATTCCTGCCACGACCGACATGCCGACCAGCAGCGTAGATGCGTCGGCTTGGTGTACTTGTTGAAGAAGCGCAGGAAGTGGCGTCCGTACAGCACGCCCAGGTAGGCGAGGATGCCGTATCGCAAACTTCGGCCCAGGATGAGGGCGCCCAGGAATTTCTTTCGCGAATATTGCAGCGCCCCAGCGGCGAGTAGAAACGGAACGAAGGGAAACGGAGGCGGCAACAGTGCGGGCACAAAAATCGCCCAGAAGCCCCAGTGTTCAAATCGATGGAAGAATGCCTTAGCCTGCTTTGGGCCGAGGCGGCGCTGCAGGACCTCCTTGCCCCCTTTGCGAGCCAGCCGGTAGGTGACATAGCCGCCGATCACCGAGCCGGCGACGGCCATCAGGGCGTAATAAAGCCATTGCTTGCGGTGATGGACGGCGAACCATATGGTCAGCACGTCCATGCTGCCTGGCATTGGAATGATGGAATTGTCGGCCAGGCCCAGCAGAACCAGCCCAGGGCCGCCGAGGTGACGAATCCAGACCCAGAGCTTGGACGCTACCGCAAGACCAAGTGTGGGTAACGCGATCATCCTCAAAAACACACCAGACTTTGCGACACAGAGCAGCGCGGCTAGGTGGTCGCGAATTTGGCAACCTCCACGAACTGGAGCGCCGGAGCCTGCGGCAGCGCGCCGCACTCGGCAGCGTAGCGATAGAACAGTTCCAATCCTTCGAGGCAGCCCTGGTCGAGATGGTAGTGAATATTCTCGGTCAGGTAAGAGCGAACTTCGCTTTCAGAAAGGCCGACTTTTCCCGCCCAGTTGCGAGCGGTCGCGGAGATGCTTTCCGCCCGCAGGCCATGATCGCGGGATGCCTGGAAGATTGTCGTCAGATCCGAGGAAGCATTCGCAAGGGCCGCTGTGCGGATCGCCCAGAATGCGAACACGAACGGCTTGCCGGTGAAGCGAATCCACTCCTCTGCAAGGTCCAGGGTCAGGTACTTGAAGCGATCGACTTGCAGGGCAGTATCGCCGATCACGAGACACGCATCGTGATCGCGTAGCATGCGGTCCACGTCCGGCGCCATTGGCGTGAAGGTCCGAGCGCCGCCCAGCCAGCGCTCAAACAGCACCTTCGCCAGCGCCACCGAGGTCATCGACGAAGTGTCGAGCGCGACAGTCCGAATTTTCTCGACCGGAACCTTGCTTACTAAAAGGATGGATCGCACCGGACGTCGTGCCGCAATGGCCACTCCCCGGATGATGGCGAGATCCGGAATCTCGGCATAGGCAGCAGCGGGAATGATGCCGATATCCGCCGTACCCGCCCGCAATTCCGCAGCGCACGCCGAAGGCTGGGTGTAGGAAATGTCGAAATCTGCGCCTGCGGTTCCGTGCTCAAAATCCCACATCAGCGGCACAGTATTTAAGAAGGAAATTGCAGAAATGCGAAGACGGCTCATAGTCAATATGTTTGATTCTAACAAAGATGTGTGCGGCTCTCCCTTGACAGCAATTTTTGGCTGCGTGTAGACCGGAGGATGGAGGCTCTTGTGCCTATACTCAGCTTAATACCGGAAGCTGCTACCGAGCAGGCGCTGCACTGGATGGCGCTGGCATTGACACCGGGTCTCGGGCCCACTCGATCCCGGCGCCTGGTCGAACATCTCGGCAACGTTGCCGCGGTGTTCCACGCCTCATTGACGGAACTCGAAGCGGCGGGCCTGCTCGCCGTCTCGGCCCAGGCTTTGGGAACCGGCAAGTCGATCGAACTGGCGCAGGAGGAGTTGGCAAAGGCCGCGGCGGCTGGCGTTCAAGTTCTCTCGCTCGATGACGGGACCTATCCGCAACGCTTGAAGGAGATTTACGATCCGCCGCTTGTACTCTACGTCCGCGGCGATCGGAATTTGCTGTCCCAGCCGGCGATTGCCATGGTGGGCACGCGACATCCTACTCCTTACGGTTCGGGTATGGCCGAGCGGCTGGCGATCGATCTCTCCGCGCGCGGACTGGTGATCCTGAGCGGCATGGCGCGAGGCGTGGATACAGCGGCGCATCGCGGCGCAATCGCCGCCAAGGGCAAAACCATCGCGGTCTTCGGCACCGGTGTGGACGTCCTATATCCAAAGGAGAACAGCCGCCTGTCGGAGCAGATTCTAGGCTTGGGCGGGGCTTTGATTTCGGAGTTTCCCCTGGGCACTTTCGCGGCACCGCAGAACTTTCCGATTCGCAATCGCATCATCAGCGGCATGTCGATGGGAGTTCTGGTGGTCGAGGCCGCCGAATACAGCGGTACACGCATCACCGCCCGCTGTGCGCTGGAGCAGAATCGCGACGTCTTCGCGGTCCCAGGCAACGTGACCAACAAGAACTCCTGGGGCCCGAACACGCTGATTAAACAGGGCGCGAAGCTGGTGGCGACCTGGGAAGACGTATGGGAGGAACTCCCTGAGCACGTTCGACTTGCACTGACTCCCGCAAGGCCCGATGAATCGCAAAAGGAGGAAACGGCATCTCTATTCCCAGGCGGCGACAATCCTCTCAGTCCTCACGAACGCAGAATCTTCGCACTGCTCAAAGCCGACGAAGCCACGCACATCGACGAAATCGTCGAGCGCCTGGAGCCGGAATTGTCGTCCTCCGAGATTTTTGCGGCCTTGTTCGAATTGGAGCTCGCAGGGAAGGTAAGGCAGCTGCCGGGAAAGAATTTTGTGAAGAGCTTCTAGCTCTTAGAGCTTTTAGCTCTTAGCCATTAGCTCTTAGCTTGAATCGTGTTGGGGTGAGAGTTAGGAAATATGTGCGAGACTATCGGAACCTGAAGGTCTGGACAAAAGCGCACCGATTGACCTTGGCGGTCTACACAGGAACGGAGAACTTTCCGAAGTCCGAACTATTCGGATTGAGGAGCCAGATTCGCCGCGCCAGCGTTTCGATCGAAGCGAACCTCGCGGAAGGATGCGGTAGAAGGTCCGATGGAGAACTGGCGCGTTTCGTACAAATCGCCATGGGATCCGGCGCTGAGTTGTCATGTCACCTGCTGTTGGCCAAGGATCTTGGATTTATGAACGAGACGGAATACGCAGCCTTGCATCAAGGCACAAGCGAGGTTTTGAGGATGTTATCAGCGCTATCCGAAACGGTTAAGCCTCGCCAACGTGATGGTTTCAAGCTAAGAGCTAAAGGCTAACAGCTAAGAGCTTTTTGTGCCGTAACTTGTTGAGACGTTGCCATTCGTGCTAGCTTCAACCGCAGACCATATAAAGAAGAGGAAACATTGTCTAAAGGTTTAGTCATCGTTGAGTCGCCGGCCAAGGCGAAAACCATTCAGAAATATCTGGGAAAGGGATTCACTGTCGAGGCCTCGCTGGGCCACGTGAAGGACCTGCCCAAGAGCACGCTCGGCGTCGACATCGACAACGAATTCGATACGGAATACATCGTCATTCCCGGCAAAGAAAAAGTTCTCATCAAGCTCAAGAAGCTGGCCGAATCCGCCGACCACATCTTCCTCGCGCCCGACCCGGATCGCGAAGGTGAGGCCATTGCCGCACATTTGGCGGATGAACTCGACACCAACGGCACGAAAAAGAAGAAGGCCAAAAAGAGTAAAGATAAAAAAGATAAGGATGGCGAAGCGCCCCGCATCCAGCGCGTGACCTTTAACGAGATCACGCAGCGCGCCGTTCGCGAAGCTTTCGAACATCCCCGCGAGATCGATCAGAACCTGGTCGACGCGCAGCAGGCGCGCCGGGTGCTCGACCGCCTGGTGGGCTACCAGGTCTCGCCGCTTTTGTGGGACAAAGTTCGCCGCGGCCTCTCTGCCGGGCGCGTGCAGACCGTCGCCCTGCGCCTGATTGTTGAACGCGAGCGCGAGATCAAGGCATTCGAGAAAAAGGAATACTGGACGATCGACGCGCACCTCGCGGCTCCCAAGCCACCAGCCTTCGATGCCCGCTTTGTCGGCAAGGGCGAAGAGAAGATTGAAGTCCCGAACGCCGAGGAAGCCGAAAAGATCCGCGCCTTCGTGGAGAAAGCCGACTGGCTGGTTCGCTCGGTCGATCGCAAGGAGCGCCGCCGCAATGCCGCTCCGCCGTTTACCACCAGCAAACTCCAGCAGGATTCTGCCCGCAAGCTACGTTTCAGCGTCAAGCGCACCATGATGATCGCCCAGCGCCTCTACGAAGGTGTGGAACTGGGCGAAGAAGGACTGGTCGGTCTCATTACTTATATGCGTACGGATTCGACGCGCGTTTCCAATGAAGCGCTGGCCGAAGTCCGCGAGATGGTCGGAAAAGAATACGGGCCGCAATATCTGCCCGAGCAACCCAACACCTTCAAATCGAAGAAAGGCGCGCAGGAAGCGCACGAGGCAATTCGTCCGAGTTCTGTTGTCCGCCATCCTGACTCCGTCAAGCAGTACCTGAAAGAAGATGAGTTCAAGGTTTACAAGCTGATCTGGCAGCGCTTCGTGGCGTCGCAGATCAACCCCGCGGTCTTCGACCAGACCACCGTCGATATCGACGCCAAACAGGGCAACGACAGCTTCTGGTTCCGCGTCACCGGATCGGTCCTGAAGTTCGACGGTTTCCTGAAGGTCTACGAAGAATCCAAGGAAGGCAAAGACGACGAAGACGAGGAACTCAAGCACAAGCTTCCGCCGCTCGAACCGGGCCAGAAGCTGACGCTGCGCGAACTGAAGCCGGAGCAGCACTTCACCGAGCCGCCGCCGCGCTACAACGAAGCGTCGCTGGTGAAGGAACTGGAAGAACGCGGCATTGGCCGGCCGTCCACCTACGCCACCATTCTCACTACGATCCAGGAGCGCCAGTACGTTACCAAGACCGGCGGCAAGTTTGCGCCCACCGAAATCGGCCTGGTGGTTACCGATCTCCTGATCGACAACTTCCGGGATATCTTCGACGTGGCTTACACCGCCCGGCTGGAAGAAGAACTTGACGACATCGAGGAAGGCAAAGAGAAGTGGACCGACGCGATGGCGGAGTTCTACAAGCGCTTCGCCAAGGACCTCAAATACGCTGAGAAGCACATGGAGAACATCAAGCGTATGGAGAAACCCACGGACGAGAAGTGTGAGCGCTGCGGCTCGCCACTCGTCATCAAGTGGGGCAAGCACGGCTCTTTCTACGCTTGCAGTTCTTACGACAAGGAGAACCCGGAAAGCTGCACCTTCACGAAGGAAAATCCCATCAACCTGCCCGACCTCGACTCTGCCGACATGCAGGAAACGGCGCAGGAAGAGTATTGCGAGAACTGCGGCCGGGTGATGGTGCTCAAGCGCGGACGCTTCGGCCAGTTCATGGCGTGTACCGGATATCCGGATTGCAAGACTACGCGACGCCTCGATCAGGGCAAGCGTGTCCCCGACATTCCGCTGGATGAGCCTTGCCCGAAGTGCGGACGCAATTTGATGATCCGCCACGGCCGCTACGGCGAGTTCACGGCCTGCTCCGGCTATCCCGATTGCAAATTCGTGAAGCAGAACTTCATCGGCGTGAAGTGCCCGGACTGCAAGGATGGCGACCTCGTCGAGAAGAAGGCGCGCAAGGGCAACACGTTCTACGGCTGTTCGAACTATCCGAAGTGCAAATTCACTTCCGCGAACAAGCCGATCGACGAGAAATGCCCGAGTTGCGGCAACGCTTTCCTGGTCGAGAAAAATCTGAAAGCGGGTCCGGTGATCGCCTGCCCGAACAAGGAATGCGATTACGAGCGGCCTGCGCCCCCGCCTGCTGAGGCAGCTGGAGCGGCGAGCTCCTGAATCATGTAGCGCCGGCATCCTGCCGGCTCTTGGGATAGCCTGCCCGCTTGTCGAAGGGGTGTCTTGCCCTCCCCATGGCGGGCGGGACGCCCGCCACCACAGCCGCCGAGACGGCGGCGCTACAATTACCTTTTGTAGCTCCGCTTCGGGCCGCTTCATCTAAGGTTTCAGCCGTTCAACTTCACGCCTTCGGAGGATTCTCATGGTCAAGCCCACTCACGCCGATGCCGAACTCATCCTCAAACTTTACGATGCCCGCCGCGAACCGGAGATTCGCAAAGCCCGCAAATGGTGGACCGAGACTTTCTGGCCGCAGAGTGCCGACGAGGTCGTTAGCGTCATGCGCGGCCTGGGAAGCTCGGAAAACGCCTGGCTGCGGCAGGTGCTCGGATATTGGAGCATGGCCAGCGGTTTTGTGACCCACGGTGTGCTCAACGAGGATCTCTTCTTCGAGCCGAGTTTCAGTGGCGAGATGTTTTTCATCTACGCCAAACTCGAACCGTATCTGAAGGAAGTGCGTGAGAAACAGCAGAATCCACAATTACTGGCCAATCTGGAAAAGCTAGTCCACTCAGAAAAAGGCCGGGAGCGCTACAAGGTGATTTCCAAGAATGTAGAGAACGCGCGGAAAGCGCGAGCCGAGAACATGGCAAAAGCCAGCTGATCTGGTATCTCGATCCGGCGGCGTGACTGCTTCACAGCGTACCGGCTTCATGCCGCCGGATCACTTCCTCTTCCACAGAAAACGCGATTCCCGGGCTCTCGTCAAAGCGGGCTCCGAGTTCATACGCCTGCTGTTCCAGTGGGATTCGCGCATAGCCACCTCTCAAAAGGAATCCCTTCACGTACAACTCCGAAAAGCGCTTCAGGCCAAGTACGCGATACTGCACCACGTGTACCAGTTCGTGAAACAGCGTGCCGACATCCAGTTGTTCCGGATACGCGACCACATCTATCAGGGTGATGGCGCCAATCGACGACATTTCCAGGAGGCCTTGAAGTCCGAGATTTTTTACCAGCGGATAAAATGCAGGGTCCGGCAAGACGGCTTGCACGACGCGGGTTTCGGCCAGCGCGGCTTGTGGAAAGAAGCTGCTCAATTGCATCTGAAGTCGGTCATCGAGCGTTCTCGCGAGGGGCCAGAGCCGATTGCGATGATAGGCAATGTAGCGCGCCGTCATCCATGACAGCGTCGGAAGCAAGGATTGGATCAGCCGCGGACCTGGAGTCCAGGGCCTCATCTAAGAGATGTATTCCCGGATGTATTCGTCTTTGGTATCCGCCAGGGCGTGGATATCGCCATCGAAAATCACTTTGCCCTCGCGCAGAATCATGAAAGCCATGGGAACTTCGATCCGGCCACCCGGTTCCACGCGTCGCATGTGGTTCGTCTTCGAGTCGAAACAATGGTCCGCCATAACGAAGGCATCCTGCAGGCGGTGGGTCACGAGCAGGGAACTGCTTTTGTAGACGTCACGCTGCTTCACGATGAGCTCGACAATCGTCGTCGACGTTACCGGGTCGAGACCGCCGGTCGGGGAATCGTACAAGATTGTCTCCGGCTGGGTGATGATGGCGCGCGCAATGGCCACTCGGCGGCGCATGCCGCCCGAGAGTTCAGCGGGCAACATGTCGACCGTGTGCTCGAGTTCCACGAAGCGCAGGGCCTCGCGCACACGCCGGTCAATCTCGTCGACCGGGATGTCGCCTTCTTCCATGAGGCGGAACGCCACGTTGTCGCGGACGGTGAGCGAGTCGAACAGTGCGCTTTCCTGAAACACGATCCCGACTTTGCGGCGCAGGTCGAACAATTGCTCCTCGGGCATTTGGGTGACGTCCTCGCCCAGAGTGTAGATATGCCCGCTATCCGGCTTCAGCAAGCCCAGCGCGAGCTTCAGGAGCGTGCTCTTGCCTGAACCTGCGACTCCAAAGATCGCTTTGGTCTCGCCGCGCGGCAGGCGAAAGGAGATGCCGTCGAGCACCACCTTGTCTTCAAAGGCGATCGCAACATCCTCGAAAACGAGGACATCGTTCGTCGGCTCCAGGGTGCCGGTAGCAGATGCCGCGCGTGGAAGGGAAGGGGTGGACATGCGCTCAGGACCCGAGCATCACCATCAGGAAGCGGGTGACAAACACGTCGACCACGATGATCAGGATCATTGCGGCGACCACGGCTTCTGTGGTCGAACGGCCAACGCCTTGTGTGCCACCCTTCGTCGTGAGCCCGTAATAACAACCCACGGTCGCCACGATAAAGCCGAATACCAGCGGCTTCATCAGCCCCATAAATACGTCGGAGAACACCAGCGTCTGCCAGGCGTTGCTCCAGTACTCGTGCGCATCCATCCCGAGCAGAATGCTGGCGACCACGCTGCCGCCCAGCAGTCCCATGAAGTCGCCGAGAATGGTCAGGAAGAAAAGCATGGCCACGCTGGCGACCACCCGTGGCGTGACCAGTTTTTTCATCGGATCGGTGCCGAGCGCCCGCATGGCGTCGATCTGCTCAGTCACGATCATCGAGCCGAGTTCGCTGGCCATGCCCGAGGAATTGCGCCCGGCGACCACGAGTCCGGCGAGCACTGGACCCAGTTCGCGCACAATTCCAATGGAAACAAGTTGTCCGATGACCGTCGTCGCGCCGAAGCGGCTTAGAGTGGTCGCACTGTTCAGGGCAAGCGCAGCGCCGGTGAAGAAGACCGAAGCCAGGACGATGGGCAGGGATCCGAAGCCGATCATGTCGGCCTGCTGCATCATGTCCGCGCCATAAATCGGGCGGCGGAACAGGTTCGCGATCGATTGCGCCGCCAGAACCGAGTATTCCTGCAGAGACTGGACTTTTCTCTTGGCGAAGTCTATCGGCGAGATGAATTGAATATCGCTGAGAAAGTCTCCGGCTGCCATCGCTCGCTCCGTCAGGTCTTAGCCGCACTATAACAGGAGCGCTGCGCTGCGAGCTATGAGGTTTGAGCTACGGGCCGGGGTTTGGGCCGCCAGCCCCAAAGGGATACCCGCGACATTGAACATGTAGCACTGAGGAGGGAACCGAGAGGTGAGAACTCGAACTGCCGTCTGTCGATGCGACCGTGGAGCGCGAACGTAGCTGGTCTCAAAGAGAAGAAGCCCAGATACTCTTGTGGTCGCGGAGAAATCGATGGGGTCCTTCGACTGCGTTCGGCTGGCGCCTCACTTCGCTCAGGATGACAGAAGGGAAGAAAGCCGGCTTGCACCTCGGACCTAAGACCTGAGACCTAAGCCCTAAGACCTGAGACCTGAGACCTGAGACCTAAGGCCTGAGGCCTGAGACCTAGGGCCTGAGACCTGAGACCTGCTACTCCCTACCCTTCTTCTTGATCTCGATGTTCAAACGTTTGATCTTCTGATTCAGGGTAGAGAGCGGGACGTGGAAGCGCTCGGCGGCTTCCGTCTGGTTCCAACCGCACTTCTCCAGCATGTCGGTGATGATCCGCCGCTCGCAGTCCTCCAGGATGTCGAACAGAGAGGCGTCGGGACGGTGTTCCATGACGGGTAGCGCTGTGCCGCGTCCCACGATCGGATCGGGGAGAAGGTCGCTGCCAATATCGACACCGGAAGACAGCACGACCGCGCGCTCAACGACATTCTCCAGTTCGCGAACATTGCCCGGCCATGAATAGGAGAGCAGTGGACGCAGCGCTTCCGGCGTCATGCGGCGCACATCACGCTCATTTTCAGCGGAATATTTGCGCAGGAAATGTTCCACCAGCAGCGGAATGTCTTCCTTGCGCTGGCGCAGCGGCGGGAGATCGACAGTGATAACGTTCAGCCGGTAGAACAGATCCTCGCGGAACTTCCCCTCGCGCACTTGCTGGCGGAGGTCGACGTTGGTGGCAGCGATGATGCGCACGTCCACCTGCAGTTCGTGAATACCGCCAAGGTGCATGAACTTGCGATCCTGCAGAACGCGCAGGATTTTGCTCTGCGTGTCCATGGTCATGGTGCCGATTTCATCAAGGAAGAGCGTGCCCTTGTCGGCTACTTCGAACAGCCCCTTCTTCGAAGCGATGGCACTGGTGAAAGCACCCTTGACGTGGCCGAACAGCGTCGACTCGAGCAGATCGGGCGGCATCGACCCCGTGTTTACCGGCACAAAGGGCCGATCGCGCCGGGGTGAATTCAAATGGATCGCCTTGGCGATGAGTTCTTTGCCAGTTCCGCTTTCGCCCTGCAGCAGGACTGTCGAGCGGCTCGGGGCGACCTGGGCCACCAGGTCGAAAATCTTCAGCATCGGCTCGCTCTTGCCGATGATGTTTTCAAAGTTGTAGCGCTGCTTGAGCGCGCGCTTGAGCTGGATGTTTTCTTCTTCGGCGCGGTGGCGAGCGATTGCGGCGCGCACGTCGGCCAGCAATTTCTCGTTGTCCCAGGGCTTCTGAATAAAATTCGCAGCCCCCGATTGCATGGCCTTGACGGCGTTCTCGACCGTTCCGTAGGCGGTAATCATGATCACCGACAGGCCGGGGTCCTGTGCCCGCAGGTCGGCGAGAATATCCATGCCATTGCGGTCGGGCAGAGCAAGGTCGAGCAAGATGAGGTCGAAGGGGCGCTGCCCGATACGGTTCAGGCCCTGCTGTCCCGTGGCCGCTGCTTCGACGTCGTAACCTTCCATCTCGAGCAGCGTCTGCAGCGACTCGCGAATCTCCGCCTCATCGTCAATGATGAGGATCGAGCCTGAGCCCGACATCGGCGTCAACTCGGCGTCGCTGAACTTGTTGCGCGGCATGACGGCGGCTGCTTCAGACATTGACGGCCTTCCTGGTCAACGGAAAATCCAGATAAAACGTGGTTCCTTCTCCCGGGCGGCTTTCCACGCGGATTTTGCCGGCATGTTCCTGGATAATGCCGTAGCTCACCGAGAGCCCCAATCCGGTTCCGCGCTTCTGGCCCGCATCCGGAGCGGTCTTCGTGGTGAAGAACGGGTCGTAAATCCGCGCGATATGCTCCGGGGCAATGCCGCTGCCGGTGTCGGTTACGCTTACCGTCACTCCAGCGCCATTGGAGGTCGCCACGCGCAGGGTTCCACCCGCCGGCATGGCATCCTTCGCATTCAGGAACAGGTTGAGGAAAACTTGTTGCAGGCGTCCAGTGTTTCCCTGGATCAGCGGCAGATGCGGGGTCAGTTCGTGTTCGACCGCAATCCGCGAAGTTTTGAACTGGTGCTCGAGCAGAGCCAGGGTGTCGTTGACGATCTTATTCACATCCACGTCGGCAAACTCGGTGCCGCTGGTACGCGAAAAATTCAGCAGGTTGCTGACAATCTCCGAGGCCCGGAAGGTCTGCCGCGTAATCTTCTCGAGTAACGAGGCTTTCTGGGGATCGGAACGCAGTTGCTTCGATAGCATCTGCGTGTACGAACTGATCACCGCCAGCGGTGTGTTTACCTCGTGGGCGACACCCGCCGCCAGCAGGCCGATCGACGAAAGCTTGTCCGCCTGCGAAAGCTGGGCCTCGAGTTCCGTGCGCTCGGTGATGTCGTCCATGATGATCAGCCGCCCGATCACGTTGAACTTCTTCGTCACCAGAGGGGCGATCGCCGCGTTGATCGTGCGTACTTCCCCGGCAGGAGTGTTCAGCCGGAACTTGTACAGGTTGTGGATCCCGGGATTCTGCCTCACCCGGTAGAACTCTTCGACGAACGATGCCGGGAACACTTCGCTCAACGGGCGAGTCAGCGCCTGCCAGCGTGGCAGGGCGTACATCACTTCCATCTGCGAATTCCACGACTCGATGCGGTCGGCGAGATCGACCGCCAGCACACCCACGTTGATCGACTCGACGATGTTCTCGTTGAAGTCCTTCAGCCGCTCATACTCGGCCACTTTCTGTTCGAGCGACGCATAGAGGCGGGCGTTCTGAATGGCGATGCCGATATAGCCAGCCAGCGTTTCCAGCAATTCCACGTCTTCGCTGGTCAGGAAATCGCCGTCCATGGTCTTGCCCAGCCCCAGGACTGCGATCGGCTTCCGCTGGACCCGGCAGGGAATGTAATAGTTCAAGTCCAGCCGCGCGATGCTGCTCTGCGCATTCGGATCTTCGCGCGGAACCTGGTGGGTATTGTCGAAGAACAGGTGGCCCGCTTCCATGTCCGGCCTTTGCGCGCTCAGGAACCCGAGGTCGAGCCCGCCCGTTTGCGCCATCCCGAACGATTTGGCGAGCACGAAATGATTGTTCTGCTCACCCGTCGCCAGGAAGATCGCCAGCCGATCCACCAGCAGGGTTCGCGAAAGGCGGTCGACGACTGAGCTGAGCATTTCGTCGAGGTCGGTCTCAGAGCTGAGTTCGCGGCCGAATTCGATCAGCGTCTTCCGGTAGTCGTAGCGGGTGCGGTAGAAGAACTGGTCGAGGCCGTCTTGAATCCATTTCCGCAACGGATCGAACAGCAGTGCCGTCACCACCATGGCCAGGATCAATCCGTAGGGGCCCGTGCTCGGAATGCGCGTGTGCACCAGCTCTGCCACCGCGGCGACCAGCGCGAAGTACAGCATGACCACGGCGGCGGCCGCCAGCGTGTACACCATGCCGCGCTTGAAAATCAGGTCTACGTCCATCAGCCGGTAGCGGAAGATGGCGTAGCCAAAGGTGAGCGGCAGGATGCCCAGCGACAGTACGGAAGCCTGCATCCAGATCGGCGGCACAACCCCAAACAGGTAGGGCACGATATAGAGCAGCGTGAACGGCGCGATCGCAAGAACTGTGCCGCGCGTTACCCACTTCAGTTGCTGGCGCAGGATCGGCGTGCTGGCTTTCAGGTAGCTGTACCAGAGCACGGCAGCGGAAGCCAGAAAATACAGGGCCAGGTACGACCACCACAGCCGATCCAGATTCCAGCGCCGCATTTCGTTGGCCTGCACGAAGCGCAGCGTCAGGACGTGGATGGCCAGCAGCCCCATGCCTGGCGCATACACGACTGGGATCGCCCAGTCATGCTTTTTGACGAAGTAGCGGCGCTCGGGAAAAGTCAGAACAAAATGCAGGAACAACGCGGGCTGCAGCATCCAAGCCACCACGTTGCACCA
Source organism: uncultured Acidobacteriota bacterium (assembly GCA_963729415.1). Taxonomy (GTDB): domain Bacteria; phylum Acidobacteriota; class Terriglobia; order Terriglobales; family Acidobacteriaceae; genus Gp1-AA133. The sequence continues at coordinate 263,262 of CAVSOD010000003.1, forward strand.
GTAAATGCTCCAGTCGAACGCGTTCAGCTTCCCGGTGTAGTGGAACGAATAGAAAATGAACGAGACCAGGCAGAAAATGTAAAAGTGCGTCGAACTCGGCGCCGTCCAGCGGCGCAGCAGAACGTAAATCCCGATGCCGAGGTAGATCAGCGCAATCAACCGCAGCCAATCATTCAGCGGCCGTTCGGCAGGAACCAGAATTACGACGGAATCCAGCGTGATCCCATGGCGGATCACCGAATAGGTCGCCTTCGACCAGACGCCTGTCGCGTAAAGCTGCCGCTCTAGTCCAGGAGTGTTCTTGACGTCCCGGCCATTCACGGCTGCCAGTTGGTCCCCGCGCCGGATACCCGCCTTATCGGCAGGGCCGTTGTGCTCGACGCGATCGGCTACCAGTTGGCCGCCGCGTTCCACCCACCACGCGCCGTCATAAGGAATCTGAAATTCGTGCTCTTTTTGGAAGTTGATCCAGGCAAAAACGCACGCCGCCACGGTCAGCAGGAAGAGGAATCCCGCTGTGAAGCGAATTTGGAAGTCCTTGTTCATGGACCCGTGGGAAGACACCAACGCGTCCGACCGCGCCCCGGCCTTGCTTCCCCGCGAACCAATGAGCAACTTCGCTGCCACGTTTAGAAACTTCCACAGGTCGCTAACTCGCTAACTATAAGCGACTTGCACCATTATAGGGGCTTTCCCGAGTAGGGAATACGATTTTTGGAAGGTTTCTCTCGCATTCTGTATCTTCCTGTTGTATTTGGGATTTGCGCTACAAATTTGGAGAACCTCTCAGGACTTCCCTCGTCCACAGGCCGGTCAGGTAAAATTCTGGGGTCCATGACAAACTTCGAACAAATCGCTGACCTCGAGCGCCGTTATCTTCTCCAGACCTACAACCGCTATCCAGTCGCCTTCGAGCGCGGCAAGGGTGTGTTCCTCTACGACACAGAGGGCAAAAAGTATCTCGATTTTGTCTCCGGCCTGGGGGTCAACGCGCTTGGACACGCGCACCCGCGCGTCGTGAAGACCATCCGCGAGCAGGCGGCACGCCTCCTTCACATTTCGAACCTCTACTACCACGAGTATCAGGGGCGTTTGGCGGAGAAACTGGCTACGCTTTCTGGCCTTGATCGCGTGTTCTTCTCGAACAGCGGGACGGAGGCCATCGAAGGTTCCATCAAGCTGGCCCGGTTGGCTAGCCACCGCGTCGGCGGTCCCGAGAAGAGCCGGCTCATTGGATTGGAGGGTTCCTATCACGGTCGAACTTTTGGTGCTATGTCGGTCACCGGGCAGGACAAATACCGCAAGGGCTTTGAACCTCTGCTGGAGGAAGTCACCTTCGTGCCGCGCAACAACATCGAGGCCCTTCGTGGCGCCGTGAACGACCAGACAAGCGCAATCGTGCTCGAACCGATCTTCGGAGAAGGCGGCATCCTGGAATGTTCCGTGGAATTTTTGCAGGAATGCCGTGTGTTGGCCGATCGCTTCAAGGCAGCTCTGATATTCGACGAAATTCAATGTGGCCTGGGCAGAACCGGAACGCTGTTCGCCTTCCAGACTTTCGGAGTGAAACCCGACATCGTCGCCATTGCCAAGCCGATCGCCGGTGGACTGCCACTCGGAGCGTTCATCTCGCGGGAAGAATTCGCCAGCGCCATCTCTGCCGGACAGCACGGCACTACCTTCGGCGGCGGACCACTGGCGTGCCGGGTCGCCCTGGAATACCTGGCGATCGTGGAGGAAGAGAATCTTCTGGCCAACGTCAACAAGGTTGGCGGCTACTTGCAGCAGCAACTCCAGCACCTGGTGGACGAATATGCCGCTGCCAAGGAAGTGCGGGGCCGCGGCTTCATTCAGGGCATCGATCTTGAAATCCCCAGCCGGCCTATTGTTGAGCAAGGCCTGGCGCAAGGCGTGCTCTTCAATAGCACCCAGGACACCGTGGTTCGCTTCCTGCCACCCTTCCTGCTGCAAGAACAGCACGTGGACAAGGGGATCCGCGTGTTGCGCAAGTTCCTCGGCCGAAAGCGCCGAAAGGCCGCGTGAACAAAAAACGGGGAGCCGAAGCTCCCCCACTATTCAGAAGCGACAGAGGCGATATCACTTACATAGAGTTCGGCGCCTCCGGAAAAGTTGTCTGACCCAGCCAAGAAAAACGACGTGAACTCCACCCGCGCGCAGTTGCCTGAAACCTCCGCTGCCGAAGAGCGATTCGTCCAAATTGACGGCGCTCGCATGCGCTATCTGCAAGCCGGTTCCGGACCGCCACTGATTTTGTTGCACGGGCTGATGGCCTATTCCTTTTCCTGGCGCTTCAACATTCCGGCTCTGTCTCGTTACGCGACCGTGTACGCGATTGATCAGATCGGAGCGGGATTCTCAGACCGCCCGGCTCAACTCGATTGCCATCAGCGCGCCGTTGCGGAGAGAGTGCTCAAATTCGTCGACGCCGTGGGCATTACCTCCTTCGATCTGCTGGGTACGTCGCACGGCGGCGCCGTCGCCATGATGGCTGCGGCACTGTGCGCGCGGCGGCCCGACCTGAAGCTGCGCAGTCTCATCCTCGTGGCGCCCGTGAATCCCTGGTCGCCGCACGGACGCCGGCTGGCGCCGTTTTTAGGCAGCCCGATCGGCTCGACGCTGTTCCTCCGGGCGGTCAATCACATGCGCTGGACCTTTCCCTATTGGCTGGCTCGCCTCTACGGCGACCCCAAGCGCATTCCCGAAGGCACGCTTGAGGGCTATGAAGCTCCTGTGGTGTCAGTTCCCGGCAGTTTCGAGTATGCGATCAGCATCGTGCGACACTGGACCGAGGATTTGCTTGAACTCGAACGCACAATTCCTCAGTTGGCATCGATTCCCACGCTTTTGATTTGGGGAAGCGCTGACCCTGCCGTCTACGTGCATTCGGCGGATCGACTGCGGCTGAATTTTCAGCACTGCGATCTGGTTGTCTACCCGGGAGTCGGCCATCTGCCCTATGAAGAAGTCCCGGAGCAATTCAACAAGACTCTGCTGGGATTTCTTGCCAAGCAAGCAGGTGACGCCGATCACGTTCCCATGGCTTTGTGATTTGCTATGATCGCACCCCGTCTCGACGAGGTGCGCGCCATGGACAATTCCAACAGATATTTGCGAATGCACGTTGCAAAGGTGAGGATCGCTGCCGCGCTCTGCGCCGGGTTGGCAGCAACCGCGCTGTTCGCGCCGGCGCGAGCTCAGACAAATCAACCCGCACAGGATCCTGCGGTCACCGAGGCAATGGACAGGGGCGAGAAAGCCCTCAAACACCGCAACTACGATGAAGCCATTTCGGAGTTCAAAAAGGCCATAAAGCGGAAGCCCGATTGCGCCAACTGCAACTTCATGCTGGCAATCGCCTATTCGCGGAGTGGCGATGCTCCTCATACGCTGGAATGGGCCGACAAGTCGATCGCCCTGGCTGGCGACGACCACTCACGTGCCGTCATTCATGATCTGAAAGGCGAAGTCTTCCTGGCGCTTGCCGCCACCGACGAACCGAAGCTCAAAGATGCAGAAGAAGAATTCCGTCAAGCCTCACAATTGAACCCGCACGACGCACGCTACAGTTTCAATCTCGCGAAAACCCTCGAGCTGCTGTCCAAAGAGAACGAGGCCAAGAAGGAATTTGATCACTGTCTAACCTTAAAGCCCGACGATCAAACGGTGCGTGCAGCCAAACTCATTCCGCAGAATCCGCGACTGGCGCGAGCGGAATTCGCTCCAGACTTCCACCTGACAACGCTCCAAGGCCAGGAGTACTCATTGGCTAGCGCGTCAGGCAAGGTGCTGGTGATGGATTTCTGGGCCACCTGGTGTCCGCCTTGCCGGGAATCGGTCGGGGAACTGAAACAGCTCACGAAAAAGTATTCGACCGACAAACTGGTGGTTGTCAGCGTCAGTGCAGACGAGGACGATCATGCGTGGAGGGACTTCGTCGACCACAAGAAAATGGACTGGATGCAATACCGCGACAATGATCACAAAATCCTGTCCGCATTTGAAATTCACGCATTCCCTACATATCTGGTCATCACCGGCGACGGGGTCATCAAGCGCAGGATTGTCGGCATGAATCCGCAACAAACCATCGTGCACCGCCTGAAAGAGACTCTCGAATCTATGCCCGAACTTGAAGGAGAGCTCCACAAGTAACCACGCATGTGAGCGAACCCTGCATGTGCGCGCGATAAGATACGCGCTGACTCTTCGACACCCGAATGGGGCAAGCCATCTTCGAGACTCTTCGTTCACTCATAACCCAGCACGGATACTGGGCGGTGGGTGGCGCTCTGTTCCTGGAAAACATGGGTTTGCCAGTGCCCGGCGAAACCATCCTGCTGCTGGCCAGTTTTCTGGCGTATTCCCGGGAGGAATTGCAGCTTAGCTACATCATTTTGATCGGGGTTTGCGCCGCGACGGTTGGCGACAATCTCGGATACGCGATCGGCTATCGGGGCGGCCGCCCGCTGCTGGACCGCTATCGCAACGTTTTCCGCATCCGCCCCGACACCATCGTTCAGGGCGAACGCCTGTTTGCGCAATACGGCGCGGTCACAATTTTTTTCGCCCGCTTTATTTTCGGACTGCGGGTGGTCGCCGGCCCCCTCGCCGGAGTCCTGCGCATGCCCTGGAAGCGTTTCGCCATTTTCAATTTTCTGGGAGCATTGCTGTGGGTGAGCGTGATCGCCGCGATCGGCCACAAGTTTGGCAAGCACTGGGACGTGCTCACCGAATACGTCGAGCGTTTCAATCTTGGTTTCGTGATCGTCGCCGCCGTCGTGATTTTCGTCCTCTGGCGATGGCGAAGATCACACTTTAGAAAGCCCTGACCCCATCCGACGGCTAGTTACGAAAGCTTGTCGCCGCGATTGTGGTCAATTGCTGCCGTCCCCGCCGGGTGCTAGGCTCAGAACAGTTCCTGCATCAATGACAGCCGCAGACCAAAAAGGCAATTCCGCGGGACGGCTTGCGCGCCTGGTGGCGCTGGTTCGTCTTGAACAGGCGGATCTCTGGCTCAAATTTCTGCTTGCTCTCGTGGGGCTGGCACTGGCCTTTGCCGCGGCCTTGTTCTCGACCGTGTCGCGCGAATCGGGAAACGTCTGGGCAACGCTGGTGCTGGGGTCGGCCGCGCTGGTTCTCGCCACAATCGTGGGCCTGGCTACAGTCCCCCATCTGGCGCGGCGCGTGGTGGTTTCGCGGCTTCGCGACGCGATGGATTACGAAGTGACCCGGGCCGGGATCATCTATGTGATCGCCACTCTGCTGATTGGGATCGCTGCCCTCAATACTGGTAACAACCTGCTATACATCGTCGTGGCCGCCATGCTGGCCGCCATTCTGGTTTCAGGCATCGTGTCGGCGCTCGTGCTTCGCGATCTGCAGCTCGACGTTCGCTTGCCCGAGCACGTCTTTGCCGGACGCCCGGTGATGGGCCGGATCCTGCTGCGCAACCCACGCCAGCGCATGCCGTCGTTTTCCATTCACGTGGTGCCCTCCAAGCGAAAGAAGTCTGAGAAAAAATGGCTGTGGGAACCGGCCACCTTCGGTTTTCCGCCCAAGCGACCGCCGGATCAACAGTGGGTACGTCTGCCGGATCGCCGTGTGCGCCGCATCGTGCACGATGGTTCGGGCGCGGGAATCTTCGACGGCTCCGCATATTTTCCTTACGTCGCTGCTCAGGCCGAGCTTTCGGCGGATCTTGAGCTGCGCTTCCAGCGTCGCGGCCGTTACGCCGAGAATAGCTTCGGCCTGGCCACGCGCTTTCCCTTTGCGTTTCTGACCAAGACGCGCCGCGTTCCGCTCAGCCGTACCGTTCTTGTCTATCCCGCAGTCGAGCCGACCGACGAGTTTCTCGACATCCTGCCCATGATTACCGGCGAGATTGAGGCGTTTGTTCGTGGACGCGGGTACGACCTCTATCGCATCCGCGAATACATGCCGGAAGACTCGGCCCGTCACGTCGACTGGAAGGCCACGGCGAAATCCGGCTCGCTGAAAGTGCGCGAATTCAGCCGGGAAGATGAGCGCAAGCTGCGCCTGGTGTTCGATAATCCCGCGCCCGGCGTGCTGGCTCCGGAGGCGTACGAGCGTGCGATTTCGCTGGCAGCCTCGCTGGCCTGGCACTTTGCCAACGAAGATGCGGATCTGTCGTTTGCCGCCCAGGACTACCAGGGCGGAACCGACATTTACAGGTTCCTCACTTACCTGGCGCTGCTGGCCCCGCAGCCTAGTGCCTCGCTGATCGATACGTTACCGGTCACCGGCGACTACAATATCGTGCTGACCAGCCGTCCGCGCGGCACGATTCCTACTGCGCTGTGGAACTGCTCCTACATGATTTTCCTGGGAGAAAGCGTCGCCGCGCAGCGCGGCCGCCCAACTGGCGTTCCAGAAAAACTGGCGCGGGCGCGCTCCTGAAAACGTTTGGGCTCAGTCCGTTCATGTGGCTCCTCCATTGCCCTTGTTTCGTGTCGGTGATACAAGACCCTTGCCCGATCCTCGGGCACGGGATGACTTCGATTCCACTGGAGAAAGGCTGAAATGTGGCTTCTCTACTGACGCTTGCCATCCTGCTGTTTGGTTCTTGGCAAGAACAGGCTGCTGGGGCTCGTCCGCTCCCACTCTCTTCAGGAGAGATCTCTGCATTGCGCACAAAGGCGGAAGCAGGAGACCCTTCCGCGCAGTTCGCTCTCGGTCAAGCCTACGACTATGGCGATGGAGTCGAGCAGAGTGATAAATCAGCTTGCTCATGGTACCGGCGAGCTGCGGAGCAGGGTTTTGCACCGGCGCAGAACTCTCTTGGCGTGATGTACCGATCTGGACGTGGTGTCGAACAGAGCAAGGAACAGGCGGTGCACTGGTATCGCAATGCCGCAAAGCAGAAGAATGCCAAAGCTATGTTCAACCTGGGGACGGCTTACTACAATGGCGATGGCACCGCCATCGATGACATTGCCGCTTACGCTTGGTTCCTTCTTGCCAAGGAACAAGGGAGTGAACCGGCTCATGATGCGGTAAATCGCATGTCAGATAGTCTGTTGCGGTGGCAGGTTTCCTCCGCATACGAAGCCGTGGGCGATATTTACGAGCGGGGCGTCGATTTTCCCCAAGATCATCATGCAGCAATCGAGTGGTACCGCAAGGCCGCCCAACTCGGCGAAGCACCCATCCGCGTGAAGCTGGCCAAGTACCTGCTCGATCGGCCGGAACCCCACGACTACCCTGAGGCCCTGCACTGGTGTGAAGAGGCTGGTAAGCAAATGTACTCGCCCGGCGCTTTGTGTGCAGGGCTTCTCTACGAAAAGGGCATCGGCACCGCACCCGACTTGCAAGAGGCCGTCAAGTGGTTTAACAAGTCAGCACAGTTAGGGAACGCTCAGGCGATGCTTCGCCTCGGAGAGATGTACTGGAGCGGCTCGGGCGTGAGGCAGGACAAGGTGTCCGCTTATGCTTTCGTGTTTTTGGCTTCCACAGCCGACCTCCAAGATGCATTGCAGGACAAAGTGACTTATGAAAAGGCGCTCAGCTCCAAAGAGCTAGAGAAAGCCCGTAAGCAGGCGACAAAATGGGTCAAGGAACACCCAACCCTGGGATTGAAACAGAAAACTCCGCCGTCACCAAGTCAGCAGTGATCGAGTGGCAGAAGAACCTTACTGTACCTGCCTTGGGTATCTACAGTGATTTTTTGACGCCCGGCGGCGCTTTCGTCGTATACTCCGCCTGAATCGCGCCCTTTCGCCTCGTTTGCTTTCAATTCGTGCTGGAGGTGCAGCGTGCCCTGCATCCACGATCTCATTAAAAACCAGGAAACCTATCGCGCCGACGTTGCGCAGACCGTGCTCGCCGTCGCGCAAGCCATGGTGGAACGTAACATTGGCGCCGTGCCTGTCCTGCGGGACGGCCTGCTGGCGGGCGTTTTTTCCGAACGCGACCTGATGCGCCGCGTGGTGGTGGTAGGCCTCGATCCCGCCCACACCCTCGTCGGCGCAGTGATGACCAGCGACCCACTCACCGTGGAACCGAACGCCGATCTTGAAACCTGCCGGTTCCTCATGCGGCGTCACGGATTCCGCCACCTGCCGGTGTGCCGGAACCAGCAATTGCACGGCATGGTGTCGATGCGCGACATCCTGTTGCACGACTTGTCGGAAAAAGACGACGAAGTGCGCATGATGCGTGCCTACATCCAATCCGCGCCGTAACCGGACTCACCTTAGGAACGTTACTTCAGTGCGCCGGTGGCCCGGCGAGGGAAGGCGCGCCACGCGCGCAACTCGCTTGCCAGCAAGCGTTTGTGCGTGCGCCGAGGTAATGGTTACTTTCGATTACTTTGGTACATTGATCTGTCGAGCGGACCTGCTAAGGTTAAGTGGCAAAAGAATTTGTCCCGCGCCGTGAGTCTGTCGAAAACGCCCTCCCCCAACGACAGAACGGCCAATTTCAAGCATGAGTCCGCACGCCCATCTCGCGTACGAAGCCCTCTGGTTCGCGCATCCCGTGCTCCAGTTGCTGCTGGTTGGCGTGATTCTGTGGCGCAAACTGCACCGCACGTTCCCGATATTCTTCAGCTACGTCGCATTCCAGATTGCCGTCTTCGCGCTTACGTTTTCTCTGCGAAATCCGCGCTTCTACACCATTTTCTACTACACCTATTGGGGAACCAACGCCGTCAGCGTTGTGCTGGGCTTCTGCGTCATTCATGAGGTCTTTCAGGACGTTTTTCGCCCCTACCATACGTTGCGGGATTTGGGCACGGTGCTATTCAAATGGGCTGCCCTGGTGATGCTGCTGGTTGCTGGGGTGGTCGCGGCCTCCACGGCCACGGCGACCGAGGATCCGATTCCCACCGCCATCATGACGCTGGCGCGCAGCGTGCGCGTGGTGCAGTGCGGCCTGGTTCTGTTCCTGCTGGTGTTCTCGCGCTATCTAGGCACGACCTGGCGACAGAAGAGCTTCGGCGTCGCCCTGGGCTTTGGAGCATTCGCGGGCGTCGAACTCTCGCTGGTGGCACTCAATGCCTCAACCGGCAACGTATTCAACCAGGTTTTGAGCAGCTTCATCAACATGTCGGCCTATAACATCACGATCCTGATCTGGGCCGGGTACATGCTGGTCAAGAGTCCCGCGCGGCAGCCCGCCTCGCATATGCTGCGCCCGCAGCGTTGGGAAGAAGGTTTGACGGCCATCCAACATCCGCAGTCGCCTGATTCTCTGATCCCCATGTTCGAAAGCATGGTGGATCGCGCTCTCTCGCGCACGGGCAACGATTCGATGGCCTGTGAGAATACGGAGCAGTTGGCCGGTTCTACTGCCGATGGCGGGCGACACCGCGTCCGCCTTGAATATCCCGCACTGCCTCAACGCGTCGGATCGAAGTAGGCTCCGGTTGTTCCCCAAAGCCTAAGAACCCCTACAATCCTGGCATTCTATCCGCCCTTTATGGTCGGAATCACGGCTATCGCCCCCAAAAACCCAAAACTACCCTGCGAACGTCCGAAAGCGAACCAAATTGGGACGGAAAAACGGGCAGGGAACCCCCCTAAATACAGAAACTTCTGTAGATAATTTTACTTAGGACTGTATAATGCGGGCGCGTATTGACGCCCTGGGAGTTAGGGACACCAATGCGCAAGGAGAGACCCCAATGAAACGAACCGTCAGGGCATTGCTCCTGATGCTGGCGTTCGTGAGCACATATGTAGCAGCCGCCGCCCCTAGAGTTCCCGCTCCGGACGGTGGACCGCTACCGATGTGCCCACCTCGCAAAGGTCCAAATTGCAGCCTAAGCTAGGAAACTACAAGGTCACGAAAGTAACCTGGGAGTAACGCGCTGGCATCCGGAAATCATTTGGGCCGACTCGAGCCACTACTCGAGTCGGTCCTCTTTTTTTTGGGGGGGAGTCCTTTAAGCGGCGGGCTGCTTCGCGATGCGCAAGAGATCCGTCAACTCCGCAGAATTCTCGACCGGAGGTTGGCAGGTCGATGCGGAACAGACCACGGCAACGGCATGTTTCCCGATGCCAGGAAGGTTTGGAATCGTCGCTGCGAGCGCGGGTGGAAGGTTTTGGGCGACTGCCTTGTTTGGAGCCAACTGGAGCGCCGCTTTGTTGAAGGCGAAGCCGGCAGTCGCCGCCGCAAGCAGTTCACTAGCCCGCTCTCCTTCGCCAATGACAACTACCTGCGTGTGCGCCTGCATGAAATGCACCGCGGCGATGCCGTAGGTGGCCCCGAAGATTCCATACTGCTCCGCCATCCCGGCGAATACTTCTAGAGTAAGTTCTGCTTTTTCGCGGTAGCTCGAATCGTCGGTGTAGCCGTGTAACCGCAACAACGCGATCGCCGCGACCGGATTCCCCGCCGGCGTGGGCGAGTCCTGAAACGGCTTGCGCCGCGAAGATAGTACGCCGAGCGTTTTGCCTTCGCGCGTATCCGCGGGCGTGTCGAAGAATCCTCCGTTAACCGGATCGAAGAATTTGTCGATCATGCAGTCCGCGATGCTGCGAGCAAACTTGAAATACGAAAGGTCCGCGGTGGCTTCGTAAGCATCGAGGCATGCGATCGCGGTGAATGCATAGTCGTCGAGCAGTCCCCAGACCTCGCGGCGAGCGGCTCGCGGGTCGGAATACGCCAGCACATGCAGCAGACCATGTTCAGGCCGCCACGCTTCGGCGAGGATACGGTCGAGCGAGCGCAACGCAAACTGTCGGGCATCTCCCAAGCGCAACACCTTTGCCGCCTCGAGATAAGCTGAAATGCACAAGTCCATTCCAGCCCACGTACACGGTCTTATCCACGTAAGGCGTCGGACGCTTGAGGCGCGCGGCATACATTTTTTTCTTCGCCGAATCGAGAAGGTCCCGCACTTTTTCGGGCGCCAGGTTTAAGCGCCTGGAGATCTCCTCAACCGAAGCTCGCACGTACAGTACATTTTTCGCGGGGTTGTGATGCATTTCGCCGATTTCGTTGATGTCGTAATGAAGCATGGCGACTTCGGCTTCTTCGGAACTCAGCACGGCCTTGGTCTCAGCCACCGTCCAGGTGAAGTAGTCGCCGTCATCGTCCATGGAATAGTCGGCGTCTTGCGAGGCGTAGAAGCCGCCGCGCTCGCGATCACTCAGCCACTCGTCCATCCACCGGACGATGTCGCGGGCTACGCCGGCAAAAAACTCCGAGCCGGTGACCTGGTAAGCATGGGCGTAGTTCTTCAGCAGTTCCGAATTGTCGTAGCACATCTTTTCGAAATGCGGCACGACCCAGCGTTCGTCGACGGAATAGCGGTGAAATCCACCTGCCAGCTGGTCATAGACTCCACCATTCGCCATGTGCTCGAGCGTGGTCACGAAGACCTGGCGGAGTTGCTCGTCGCCGCCGCGCGCATATTGCTCGATGATGAGGTCGAGCACGCTGGGATGAGGAAACTTCGGCGCTTGTCCGAAACCACCATTCTTGGCGTCGAACATGCCGAGCGCCGATTTCACGATGGCTTCAATTGCCCGTGGCGAGAAGCGGTCACTGCGCCCGGCGAAGGATTCCACGTGTGAAATGGCTTGCTCCACCAGGTTCGATTGCTCGGTGACGTCGGCATGTTTTTCGCGGTACGCAGTGGCGATCGACGTCAGGACACGCTTGAAACTGGGCCGGCCCCACTGGTCGTCGGGCGGAAAATAAGTTCCGCCATAGAACGGTTTCCCGTCGGGAGTGAGGAATGCAGTGAGCGGCCACCCTCCCTGGCCGCTGATGGCGCTTACCGCAGCCTGATAGCGGCTGTCGATGTCGGGACGCTCATCGCGGTCGACCTTCACTGCGATGAAGTTGTCGTTCACGATTTGCGCGACTTCCGGATCGTCATACGACTCGCGGTCCATCACGTGGCACCAGTGACACCAGACGGCGCCGATGTCGAGCAGCATGGGCTTGTTCTCGCGCTGGGCCGCGGCAAAGGCCTCTTCGCCCCATTCGTGCCAGCGAATCGGCTGATGCATGGCGGAGCGTAAGTACGCCGAGGAAGCATGGGCCAGGGAGTTCAAATTCTCATTGGACATGTTTGTTAGTGTACTTGCATTTCTGAGCGCGAGGGGATGCGGTCCGTTCGGGTTGGTGGCCTGGACGATGCAGGTGGGCACGCGAACGCGGCTCTAAGAAGAGCGAAGTCGTGGAAGTGGAAATTGGACGACGAAGTGGCGCAACGGGAGAGGCCGCGCGACCTGCCTCCCAAAGACTACCCCTCGGGCTCCCGAATTTAGCGGTGAAGCCCGAGGGAAATCTGGAGTTATGCGCCCAGGAACATTACGTGAACGTAGGTCCCCAGCCGTACGTTGTAGGCGAGATACCAGCCCGGATGATCGGGATCATCGTAGATGACGATCTCATCCGAATCCCAGAGCCAGTCGTTGCAGAAGCCGAAATCATAGGGAGCAACGCTGAAATAGAAACCACCGAACCAGAACCGGCTGGGGCCCCCGCCGGCGAGTCGCCACCTGTGCTGCGGGCCCAGGCCGGCAGTGAAATGTCCGTGTTCCCAGGGATGATCGACGTGGTAGTGGGGATCGTTTCGGCCGCTTCCGTGTCCGATCCAATCTCCGTTCGCGTGCACGTGAGGAGCCTCGGGGTGCCCGGGCTGGTCGCGGAAATTGTGGTTCTCGTTTTCCTGGTGACCGCCTACTTCCTGGTGACCGCCTTCGGGGTGAGCGGCATGCGGCGCTTCGGTGTGTGCCGGCTCCGGCCCGCGCTCCGGGATATGCCGTTCCATCCCGCCTTCCGGATGCTCCTGGTGTTGTGGTTCATTCCGCTGCGTGAACGTAAGGACAGAAAAAACCAGAGGCACCAACATCACAGCAAAGATCTTTTTCATCCTCAGCCTCCAATCAGTGTTACGAATCGCCCCTGAAATAGGATGTAGAAACGAGGAGAAACGGTTGGTACCGAACAATCGAGGCCCTCAACGCGACGCGAGCAACTTCCTGGTGATCGTGCAATAAAGATCGACCGCATCCGCTAATTGTTTCTTGTCAACATACTCACCATCAGTGTGCGCCACATGAATCGATCCCGGCCCAACCAGCAACGGCTCGCCCCAGTTGCCGAGCGCAGGAATGTCGGTGGTGTAGGCGGCAATCATCGTCGGCAATCCATCGATCGAGCGAAAGCGCATGAAAGGAATCTCGAGATAGAAGTCTACCCGTGCCAGTTCGCCCACGGTCTCCACGATCTGTTTCCGGAGAGCGTCGGTTGGTCCAACCAAGCGGTAGAGGAGATGAGCTTTGGCATGGTCGGGGATCACATTGGGCGCACGGCCACCCTCAATCAACCCGACATTGACGGTGCACGGCCCAATACCATCGGTTTCCGGCAGGCGCATGGCGCGCAGGCGTGTGAGCGCGACAATCAGCTTATCAATTGCCGATTCGCCGAGCTCTGGATAAGCCGAGTGCGCCATTTTTCCGGAGGCCACCAGTTCCACCCGCAGCGTGCCTTTCGATGCCAGGGCCACGCGATTCTCCGTAGGCTCGCCGTTGATCAGGAACCGCGACCCGATGGGCTGTGCGTTGGCTTTCTTGGCGCCGGTGCTGTCGCGTTCTTCACCGACGAGGAAAAGAAGACCGACGCGAATTCCTTCCCGGCGCAATTTTTCGGCGGCTGCGATCTGAATCGCGATAATTCCTTTGGCATCGCACGACCCGCGCCCAAAGACCCGCGAGCCATCTTCCGAGGAGGGAATGAAGGGCGGCACGGTATCCATGTGAGTCGAGAAGACCACAGCGGGGTGCGGCTCGTTCGGAGCGGTCGCCAGTACATTGAAGCGATCGCCTTCGACTGGCATTCTGCGGACGTCGTAGCCGAGGCCGACCAGTTCGCGGTACAGGGTTTCGCCGACGGCCGCTTCGTTTCCAGTAATCGACTCGATGTCCACCAGTTGGCGCGTTAGCGCAACGACGTCCATGCGGGAAAGCATACCTGAATCACGCCAAGACGACTGGCAGTGCTGCGGCACCTCGGACCACGGAGAGACAGCCGCTCTCGGCCGTCCAGCGGCCGGATTTCGGGGCCGCAGGTTCGACGCGTACGGACGGAAGGGCATGCATGAAGTCCTCGTTGTACCCTGTATTCGTGCCTGAAACCTCCTCCGCCATTCGATCGTTCTTTCTCAACGGCCCCGCCGGCCAGCTTGAAGCTCTGCTGAATGCCGGTGCTTCAAATGCGACTCATGCGGCGGTGGTCTGCCATCCCCACCCGCTCTATGGCGGGACACTGCACAATAAAGTCGTCTTCCATGCGATGAAGGCTCTCAACTCCTTCGGCATGCCGGTGCTGCGCTTCAACTTCCGCGGTGCCGGGCTCAGCCATGGCGAGCACGACCACGGTCTCGGAGAAATCGACGACGTTCGCACAGCGCTTGACTGGCTCGACCGCGAATTTCATCTGCCGATAATCTTTGCGGGCTTTTCTTTCGGCGCGGCGGTGGGTCTGCGCGCGGCATGTCCCGACCCGCGGGTGGAAGCGATCATTTCACTGGGGACACCAGTTTCGCCCATCGACGACCGCAGCTACGACTACGAGTTCCTCAAGGCGTGCACCAAGCCGAAACTCTTCGTTAGCGGTTCACGCGACCAGTTCGCGTCGAAGGCGCGGCTTGAAGCGCTGGTGGCGCAATTGCCCGAACCGAAGAAGCTGGTGATCATCGAGGCCGCCGACCACTTCTTCGAAGGGCGGCTGCGCGAGATGCGGGAGGCGGTGGAAGGGTGGGTAGGCGAAACTGTGCGGCCGTAGCGGATCGCGGAACTCGCGCTGGGCTATACTTTCCGCTCTGCGAGGTGACATGGAAGAACGCAGCCGTACAATTCCAGCTCTGCTGCTCGCACTCGGCCTCATCATTGGCGGCTGGATTCTCGGCTCTGAGATCAAGGCCACGCGTCTTGGCGATCGCTATGTCACGGTCAAGGGTCTGGTTGAGCGCAAGGTGAAGTCCGATCTGGCGATCTGGCCGCTCACCTACAAAGAAGCTGGCGACGATCTGACCTCGCTCTACGCGAAGACCGAGGCCGATAAGAAAACGGTCTTGCAATTTCTCGACGAGCAGGGAATTCAGTCCTCGGAAATCGAGCTGGGCATCATCCGCGTGGTTGACACGCAGGCCAACGAATACGGCGGCGGAACCCGGGCGCCGCATCGTTACATCGTCGAGCAGCAGATTACGGTGCGCACCTCGCGCGTCGACCAGGTCGCGGCTGCCGCCCAGAAAACTCTGCAATTGCTGCAGAAGGGCATCATTCTTGGCGGAAACCCCGGCCAGGGACTCGCCTACAAATTCACCGCTCTCAATTCCATCAAGCCCGACATGATCACCGAGGCGACGCGCAATGCACGCGCGGCCGCCGACCGGTTCGCCGCGGATTCCGGCAGCAAAGTGGGAGCGATCCGCACCGCCAACCAGGGCGTTTTCTCGATTCTTCCCGCCGACCAGGCCGGCGACGGCGGCGAGGGCGGTTACGGTATGGCCGACGCCAGCCTGATGAAAACCGTGCGTGTCGTCACGTCGGTGGAGTACTACCTGGAGAAGTAAACTCTGCAAAATGGGAGAGGCGAGACCCTTTTCACCACAGAGACACAGAGACACAGAGAAAAATTTGGTAATTGGGTAATTGTGTAATCGGGTAATTTTCAAGGCTGCGCGATTTGTCCGCGGCAAGAATGCGTTGCATTAAATTACTCAATTACCAAATTACCCGATTACCAAATTTTTTCTCTGTGTCTCTGTGGTGAGATCGCTTCTTGAACTGATACCCTCACGACCATGGCCGACCCACCCATGCGCGACACCGCCCGCGAAATCTTCCAGCACGCCTTGCGCGAAGTGTCGATCGCGAAAGCGTTTGCCCGCCATGTCAACTGCGAGCGCGGAATTCTTCGGGTTTGTGATGACCTCTACGACCTCAACTCCTATGGCCGCGTGTTTGTCGTTTCCATCGGCAAGGCCGGGCACACGCTGGTCGAGGCGCTTGAAGCGCAGGTGGGCAGCCGGCTGGAGGGAATTGTTGCGAGCTCAGTCGATCCCGGTAGCCAGGTGCATGGCTTCCGCTACTTTCGGGGCGGGCATCCCACGCCCAATGCCGACTCAGTACGGGCCGCCGAGGCCATCCTGAAATCGCTGAACGCACAAACGGCATCGTCGCTGGTCATCTTCATGCTCAGTGGCGGAGGGTCCGCGATCGCCGAAAAACCGATCGACGACGAAATCTCGCTCGACGACCTGATCGCGACCTATCGCGCGCTGGTGCTTTCCGGTGCTCCGATCGCCGAGATTAACGCGGTCCGCAAGCACCTCTCGGCGGTAAAAGGCGGGCGCCTGGCGCAGGCGGCATACCCCGCGCAGCAGGTTTCGCTCATGGTCTCGGACGTGCCCGACTCGACGCTCGATGCCTTGGCCTCTGGTCCCACGCTCCCCGACTCGACCAGCATCGCCGACTGTTACGCGATTCTGGAAAAATACTCGCTGCTGGAACAATTTCCCGCTTCTGTTCGCGAACTCTTCCAGCGCCACGCGCTCGAGGAGACGCCCAAATCCGATGATCCGGCTTTTGTGCGGGCGCGATGGTGGCCGGTGCTCTCCAACAAGACTGCGGTGGACGAGGCTGGAATGGAAGCAACCCGGCAAGGCTTTGGCGTGGATGTCGACAACAGCTGCGACGATTGGGATTACGAACGCGCCGCCGATTACTTGTTGCAGCGCGTGCGTAAATTGCGCCAGAGCGTTTCGCGTGTATGCCTGATTTCCGGGGGCGAAGTCACGGTTAAGGTGACCAACGGTGGCGTCGGCGGGCGCAATCAGCAGTTCGCGCTCTACTGCGCCGCAAAGATTGCAGGCGAGAATATCACTGTGCTGAGCGCGGGCACCGACGGCATCGATGGCAACAGTCCCGCCGCGGGCGCTGTGGTCGACGGCACGACGATGGAGCGAGCGAGGGCCGCCGGACTGGATCCCGAGGCAGCTCTCAAGGGTTTCAATGCGTATCCCCTGTTCGATCGCCTGGGCGATGCAATTGTCACAGGCCCGACCGGCACGAACGTGCGGGATCTGCGGATCTTGCTGGCCTACTAGTGTGTGAGCACTGTTCGCGGTCCATGGAGTAACCGGAACGTCATTCTTCACCACAGAGGGCACAGAGGGCACAGAGGGCACAGAGGACACAGAGGACACAGAGGGCATGGGGGCACAGGGGAAAGCCGTGCTGAGATTTTTTGTTTTCTCTGTAACTCTTTTTTTGGTGAAAGGAATTTAAGCGTGACGGAACGTCATTCTTCACCACAGAGACACAGAGTCACAGAGAAAATCAAGAAATCTCTAAGGATTTTCCTCTGTGCCCTCTGTGTCCTCTGTGGTGAAAAAGGTTTAAGCGGTTTTTTTCTGCTGCATCTGTTTGGCCATGTCGGCCTGCGCGCGCTCCATCTCTTCTGGTGTGACGTCACGCACGTGCTGTCCGAGGGCCCAGCGGAAGCCGTACGGATCGAGAACGTGTCCGTAGCGATCGCCCCAGAACTGATCCATGAGCGGCATCTTCACGACCGCACCGGCATTGACGGCCTGGGCAAACAGTTTGTCGACATTGTCCACATAAACCTGAATGGCGAAGCCAGTGCTTTCGCCACGGGGCGCAAGCGAGCCGCCCCACTCGGGAAACTCGTCGTTGAGCATGAGAATGGAATCCCCAATTTTCAAGGACGCATGCATGATCTTGCCGTTCGGGGTGTGGCTGACATGCAGCACTTGTGCATTCAGAGCCTTTTGATAGAAGTCGATCGCGCTTTTGGCGTCGCGCACGGTGATATGCGGGGTGAGGGTATGGAAGCCTTCAGGAATGGCTTTCACAGTGCCAGGCATAGAACCTCCAAGAAGAAGAATTGGGAGTGGGTTCGAGCGGGAACCGACCAAAAAAGTGTACGCCCCGCTTCCGCATCGGTCCATACCGTACACTCCCGGCGCGACAGGTTTTTCCACAACATCGCAAGGGCGTCGCCAGAAGCCCTCAACAAGGTGTCAAGCAATTCGCAATCTGCCGACTTCCGACGAGGGTTCTGCCACGGCGGCTCGAGATAGCCCTGCCTCTGTCTCCGAAAACGCCGAGAAACATTGCACAGTCTCTGGAATAAGCGGAAACGCGCGTCCAGCGAGGCGTTTGACGATGTTTCGTTGTTGGTTGGGAAGCGATGTTGGACAAATCCGATGAGGTGGTGCCGAGTATGAGCCCTAAGACCTGACACCTGAGACCTAAGACCTGCACTCAGAAGAACTTCGTCAGCCCTTCTTCGAGCACGACCACGCGGTCGCGAATTCCCGCCTGGCGTGCTTCCTTGTCGAGCAGTTGAAGCGGTTCGTCGATCGGTTCATGCGAAAGCCGGAACGATCCGTAGTGCATGGGGACCATCCAGCGCGCATTCAGGTCCACGAAGGCGCGAGTGGCATCTCCAGGGCTGGTGTGCACATTGCGGAATTGTTCGGGGTTGTAGGCGCCGATGGGCAACAGCGCGACTTCCGGCGAAAGCCGCTCTCCGATCTCGCGAAAGCCGGAAAAATATGCGGTGTCGCCGGCGTGGTAGAGCGAGTGCTTCGGGGATTGCAGCACGTATCCGCCGTAGCCACGATGCGAGTCTTTGAGGATGCGCGCGCCCCAGTGCCGGGAAGGGACGTGCGTAACGGTAAGGGCGCCATGCCGATAGTGGTTCCACCATTCGAGTTCGACAATCTTCTCGAAGCCGAGATCGGAAACAAGATCGAACACATGGTGCGGAACCACCAGCGTCGGCGCCTGGCCAGTTGTGCGGCGGGTGTGGTTGACGATGGCGCGCAGCGAAGGCCGGTGCAGATGGTCAAAATGCGCGTGCGTGACCAGCACCAGATCGATGGCAGGCAGGTCATCGATACGCAAGCCGGGCTTGCGCAAGCGCTTTAGAACAAAAAGCCATCTGGCGAAGTTAGGATCAATCAGCGCGCTCTGCCCGCCCATCTGCACAAAAAACGAAGCGTGCCCGATGAAGGTCACCCCGAGTTCGCCGTTGCTGACCAGGCGGGGCTTGTAGGTGCTGCCGGTGCGGGGAGTGACCGCCGAGTGGCGGACCAGACGTCCGAATTGTTGCGCCCGCTTGCGCAGGGCTGGATTTCGTAGAGTTGCCTTAATCATGTAGCCCGATAGAACCCTGGGGGACCGTGTCGATCCCACCAACCTATTGGATGATCCGCCAAGCCGAAAGGCCCGATTTTTCCGGCCAAATTCGCGTGCTCCCGAAATGACACAAACAGTAGGTCTTATTTTACGGCAATTCCACAGCAGATTGCTTGACCCAGTTACGATCGTCATTTCTAATTCGGATACTTCTGCTTTGGAGACGGGGTTCCCCCGTCTTGTTTTTTCGTGGTCTGCGCCGCGAACGCCACAGCGCGGCGAACTTCAACGGGAGATTGCATCCATGCGCGTTGCTTTTCTGGGATTGGGCATTATGGGGCGGCCAATGGCGGCCAACCTGGTGAAAGCCGGAAACGAAGTAGCAGTGTGGAATCGCACACCTGGCAAAGACGTGGAAGGCGCGCGCACAGCGAATTCGCCCGGTGACGCGGCCAACGGCGCCGAAGTGGTGTGGATGTGCGTCTCAGACACAAAAGCGGTGGAAGCGGTTTTGTTCGGCCCTGACGGTGTCGAATCCACGATCGCGGCGGGTGCGATCGTCGTCGACTCGAGCACCATCTCGCCGTCGGCCGAACTGCGTTTCGCTGAGAGGCTTCGCGGCAAGGGGGTTGAGTACGTCGATGCGCCGGTCACGGGATCGAAGGTCGCCGCGGAGGCGGGGTCATTGATTTTTATGGTTGGAGGCGATGAGGCGGTTCTCGGGAAACTCGATCCGCTGTTCAAGGCGATGGGCAAGCAGGTGTTTCGCATGGGCGAAACGAGCAAGGGACAGGCCGCAAAACTGGTGATGAATTTACAGATCGCTTTGATCTACGAGGGCTTTGCTGAAGCGTTGACGCTGGCGGCAAAACTCGGCGTCAATGTCGAGACCCTTTTGCCGCTCATTCAGGCGTCGATGGTGAAGTCGGGAGTGGTTGAGTACAAGGCTCCATTCGTGGTGAAACGCGATTTTTCCCCGAACTTCCCCTTGCGCCTGATGTTGAAGGATATCCGGCTGGCCCTGGCGGCGGCGAAGGAGTCGCGGGTGAAGCTGCCTGCGCTTGAAACGGTCGAAGAAGTTTATGAAATGGCCGCTGAAGATGGCTACGAAGATCTGGACTACGCCGCCACGCTGACCCTGCTCGAGAAATGGGCGGGGGTGGAAGTGAAAGGGGCGGCGTAGAGCGAGGTTCGAAATAGAGCAAGGTTTCAAGGTTTCAAAGTTTCAGAGTTTCAAAGTAACCAAGTTCCAGGGTTGAAAAGTTTCAAGGTTGGATTCGGCGAAAAGTGCGCCCGCGCGGAATAAGCAACGTGAGATCTTTACCTTGAAACTCTGAACTTTGAAACCTTGACTTAACTTTGAAACCTTGAACTTTTTTCCATAGCCCTTAGTTAACCAATCGCATAGGATCGCTTAGAGGGCGCGATCCGATTTCCGGTAGCCATGGATCGTCCGAAGGAACGATCGTGCCGCTACGGGCTTCTAATCGCCAGCAATGGGCCTTCTAGGGGTTGTTGACTTGGTGTCCAGACCCATCCCGGACCATTCTCGCATTCAAATCTCATATAGCTAATAGATTTGTACTAGGAATTGCGCCGACCTGTCGGCGGCACGGTTACAATGCCGCCGTCCGGTAAATCTTTGCGGGCAGGTTCTCGAACATGCATGTGCTGCTGCAGTTCCTCGTGGGCGCGGTGGTGGGGATTCTGGTCGGGATCACGGGGACGGGCGGCGCATTCGTGATTCCCGCGTTGATGTACCTTTTCCGGATGGATCAACTGCGCGCGCAAGGAACAGCGTTGCTGATCTCGTCCTTGCCCATCTGGTTTATCGCGTTTATTCCCTATGCCCGGTCGCAGCATTTCGATTTGCGCCTCGGATTGCTGATCGCCCTGGGGATATGCGTGGGGAGCTATTTTGGCGCGAGTTGGGCACAGCATCTCCCGTTGCCAGTGCTGCGCAGGGTGCTTGGCAGCGTGTTAATTCTGATCGGGGCGAGGTTTTTGTATCAGGGATAAAGTTCCGCGCTGTTATGGTACAGATGCGCTGGTTGCCGGAAATTTGTACGCCTCGCTCTAGCCGTTGTGAACCAGAGAGGTTCTCAATAGCACTTCAGCGTTTCCTCCATTACCCTCGTAATGCCCTAAGTCGTTGCTATTACAGAAGTATTACAGAGGAGGGCCATGTTTCCCTGATACCTTTACCGAGTGTAGTTTCCAAACGGGGAAAATTCTAAATGGAACTGGAAGCGATCGGGCGTAAACACGCTGGCGACGATCAGATCAACTGGGTCACCGCGATTTTCATGGGTTTGTTTCATGTGGGCGCCGTTGCGGCGCTGTTCTTCTTTACATGGAAAGCATTTTTTGTAGCCTGTTTCCTATGGTGGGTGTCGGGCTCGCTGGGGATTGGTATGAGCTACCATCGCCTGCTCACGCACCGCGGCTACAAGACGCCCAAGTGGGTGGAGTATTTTCTGACGGTATGCGCGACACTGGCGCTCGAAGGTGGCCCGATTTTCTGGGTGGCCACGCACCGCATTCACCACAAATATTCGGATCAGGAAGGCGATCCGCATTCGCCGATCGATGGCACGTGGTGGGCGCACATGGGTTGGATTCTCATGGGCAAGTCGATGCACCATGACACGACCACGCTGGCGCGCTACGTTCCTGATCTCGCCAAAGACAAGTTCCACGTCTGGATCACCAAATATCATTATGTTCCGATGATCGTCTTGGGTTTAATTCTCCTGGCGATTGGCGGCCTGCCGTTCGTGATGTGGGGAATTTTCATGCGCACCGTGGTTGGCCTGCACGCCACGTGGGCGGTGAATTCCATCACCCACATGTGGGGCTCGCGGCGGTTTTCGACGCGCGATCTTTCAACGAACAATTTCCTGGTCGCGATTTTCACGTTCGGCGAGGGATGGCATAACAACCATCATGCGCATCCAACGTCGGCCCGGCATGGGTTGACGTGGTACGAGGTGGATCTGAACTGGTACGGGATCTGGGCTTTAAAGACGCTCGGCTTGGCGTGGGATATCCGGAAGGTGAATTTGAACGAGATCAAGCAGGGATTGGTGGCCGCGCCCAATGGCGGGCTGGTGGCTGCGCAGTTCACGGATTAGAATTTGTGGGTTTACGCAGATTGAGGGTGGCTTTGGCCGCCCTTTTTCTTTTGGCGCGACTCGGGGTGCGATTTCTTCGCTGTTGGGGCGGCCGGTTCGGAAACATTCTGTGTAATCCTGCGCAAAGACTGGACGATGCGGTTGATCTCGGGTTGCGTCACGCCGTGGGATTCTTATAGTCTTTTTGAAAGAAAAGCATTTCAACGCTTCCGTCGTCGGAAAAGAGATGAACCGCGATCCCGTCCTGGTGGACCAGAGGATCGCCTTCCTGAAATCCTAGATAGTTCTGGTTTTGGAGGGCGAAGATTCCGCTCTCGGCTGACTTCAGCAGCGCAATCGATTTCATTATTAACAGCGTCTGGTCGTGACTCCAAACGGTGTTCGAAGTCCAGTGATGCATCCGCTCCGGTGTGAATTCGTAAAGCGCTTTTACAAAAACGTAGTCGGAGCGCGAGGTGCCAGGCCCAAACACTGCCTCGATCGCTTCGGGCGAAACCCTCATTTCTCTGGCGACACCGCGCGACCACTCTCGGGGGGGAACGGCGGTCACTACGATACGTAACCCTGAACGAAAGTGCAGGTCTGCCTTGTTCTTCTCGAAATTGCCCTCCGGATACAGCTTAGTCAAACTGTCGTCCAGGTCAGTCCAAGGAACCTCAAAATCGTAGCCGAAATACGAAAGTTTGGTTCCAGGGGCCCGTGATACAGAGTTATCCCTTAGGGCTTGTGGCACCACTCTGGTGATCGCAGGGGCTTTCCTGGCAGCGTAAAACGAGAGGGCGACAGGGGCAATCCAGTCCAAGCAAACGAAAATCACTGCAAGGGTGGCAATTCCGGCGATTAGAATTCGTGCTAATAATTTCAAGGGTGCATTCCGTGTGCGCTATCGGCGGGTTTTTAGGATTTCTCTCAACCCCACTATCGCACGGTGGCATCGGTTGAGGGAATTGTTTAGCGCACCAGCAGTGCCGTGCGTGATTCGACCCTCCTGTGCGATTCGCGAGATACAATCGTTCCGGATACGTCCATGCGCATCACCTCTCGCCGCAAGACGATTGCGTTTTTTCTGACGTTGGGCGTCGGACTGACGGCGCTGGCTTTAGCCGTGGGCAGCGGGTGGATCATCGTCAACTGGCGCGAGGGCGTGAAGGTCTTCCTCGGGTTCATTTTCTTCTGCGCGATTGCCGCGGGGATCATCCTCAATACGATTTTTCTGGTCGCGAGGTCCGGCGCAACGAGCAGCATGACAGTTTTATTAACGCGGTCACGCACGAGCTGAAAACTCCGATCGCTTCGATCCGGCTGTATCTGGAGACGCTGCAGAGCCGCGACGTGGAGGACCAGCGGCGGCGCGAGTTCTACCGGCTGATGCTGGGCGATACGGATCGCCTGCTTAGCACCGTCGAACAGGTGCTCAAAGCCGGGCAGGCCGGGCAGCGGGATGCGAAGCATCAGCGCTCGGACGTCGAATTCGACGGACTGGTGAAGGAGTGCATCGATCTGGTACGCACGCGGCACCACCTGGAGCCGGGTGCGCTGGAGTACGAGGCGGTCGCCAGCAACGGGGCTGGCGCGCGGGTGTTCGGCAACGCCGACGAACTGCGCACCGCGGTTGCGAACCTGCTCGACAATGCGGTCAAGTATTCGCCGGGACATGTGGAAGTGGCGGTGCGCCTCGAGACCGGCCAGAAGAACGTGGTGTTGCAGGTGCGCGACCGTGGCGTGGGCATTCCGCAGGAAGAATTGAAGCGCATCTTCAAACGCTTTTATCGCGTGTCCAGCCGGTCGCTGGCGCACGTGAAGGGGACGGGGCTCGGCTTGTTTATCGTGCGCTCGATCGCGCGCAAGCACGGCGGGAAGGTTTTCGCCCAGAGTGCGGGCGAAGGGCAAGGGACGACGGTGACCCTGGAACTGCCGCGGAGCTTCACGTAGGACGCAGCTGGATGCGGGGTGTTTGGCAGTCGCGCGAATCGGAGGGCTGACGGAGCGGGAATGAGCCGGGTTCTGGTGGTCGAAGACGAAGCGCATCTGGCGGGCGGGTTGTCGTACAACCTCGAGGCCGAGGGGCACTCGGTCGAGGTGGTAGGCGATGGCGAGTCGGCGCTAGAGCGGCTGCTGGCGAAGAAGGAAAACTTCGACGCGGTCGTGCTCGACGTCATGTTGCCGGGGAAGGATGGATTCGAAGTCGCGACCGAGTTGCGGGCGAACAAGAATTTCGTGCCGGTGCTGATGCTGACGGCGCGCGGGCGTCCCGAGGATGTGTTGAAGGGATTTGCGTCCGGCGCGGACGACTATCTGCCGAAGCCGTTCGAACTGGCAATCCTTTTGGCGCGGCTGAAGGGACTGCTGCGGCGAAGCGAGTGGCAGCGGGCGGGACGCGGGGCGGTTGCCCCCGGCTCCGCCGACGCAATAGGTGGCGCGGCGGAAATCGGCGATGTCTTCACCTTCGGCGGCAAGTCGATTGATTTTTCGACACTCCAGTTGAGTACGAGCCGGGGCAAGATTCAGCTGACATTGATGGAGGCCGACCTGTTGCGGCATTTGATCCGCAGTGGTGGGCGGGTGGTGTCGCGGAAGTCGATTCTCGAGGAAGTCTGGGACCTGAAAGAAGACACCGACACGCGGGCCATCGATAATTTTGTGGTGCGGCTGCGGCGATACATCGAGGATCACCCGGCCAAGCCGCGGCGTCTGCTGACCGTGCGTGGAGTGGGGTATCGCTTTCTGGCAGAGCCGGAGGGGGAGAGCAATTAGCGCTTGGCACTTGGTCACAGAGTCTGAGCAGCGACTCGAGGCCAGGCCAGCAGCCTCCCAGAAAAAATCCTGGATGCGGATCGAAAACACCGCGTCCAGGTTGTTCCCCTCGACAACAAATCGGGTGTCTGCTCTGTCAGAACGGGCAGTTTCCCGGAGCTGGAGCGTCAATGCGACGCGGCTGGCCGGACGGGATCAGCTGCACCGCGATGGTTTGGGCAACGTCAGTGGTGCACTCGTTGCGAATGATATGCACGTGGCTGCCACCATGGTCCACGAAGCTCATCCCAGCGGTGTAGACATGCGGCGTGCAGGTGGGGTCGTCGCCCTCATAATCGCTTACGGTCCCAGCTGTGACGATGATCAGGCTATGCCCAGGGTGGGAGTGCCAGCCGGTGCTGCCGCCGGGCTGCCAGACATTGCTTTGGACGTACAGGTCCGACGATCCCTTGGTTTTCTGCCAGGAAAGCCAAATCTTCTTGTCGTCGTCCTCAACCGTCTTGGGCAGAACGAAGTGGTTGAAGACGTCGAATTGATCCAACGTGCCTTTCGCCAACGTGGTCGCGGTGAAGCCAGAATTTGCCGGCGTCGCCTGCACCTTTTTTGCCTGATAGAGGGCCGTGATCACAATCGCGGCACTCAGGAATACCAACCAGATTGATCTTCGTCGCATGTCGAACTCCTTAATTATTTTGTTTTGGTGTCGCAAACGTTCTGTGGTTTAGCCAAAGCTTTTCGAGCAGATGGGCGCGTCGCCGGCCTCCCTTTGGCCGCGAGTCACGGCAGGACGATCACCTCACCGGTCATGCCAAGTTCGTCGTGCAGGGCGCAGATGTAGCGATATCTCCCAGCGCTTGTGAAGGTCACGCGAAAGCGGGTGACACCCGGGGCCGCCTGGGGCACGCCTGTGCGTTCGTGCGCAGCCTGCGCGATGACTCCGGAGTGCACGTTGTCGGCAATCGAGTTGATGATGGCGTGGCGGGCGCCATCTGGATCCAGGAATACATTGGCCGATGGCGGCGTTGCGGGCGAAACGTTGGGCGGTTCCTGGCCGAACGTGATGGTGTGGCTACTGACGTCGGAGCTGTCCCACTCCACGGTCTCGCCGGCATGGATCGTGAGACTCGGTTGCATGAAGCGCATAAGGGATACGCTTTGGATTCCCCCTTGCGTCGAAACCAGTCTCCCAGCGCCCGTAACGATCTGGTGATTGTGCGCATGGTTTTGTGTGTGCGGCTCTCTGCCCATTTCTTCCGTGTGGCTGGACAGCAGGTCACGCTGCTGGGCGGTTGCCTGGCGGTTGTAGAAGGCTTGATCGTATGGAAGAGGCTCTGAAGGGTCCAGCACGTGAACGATCCCCGTCATGTTTACGTGGACCAGGCAGACGAGCCGGTAGTTTCCTGGGCTGGGAAAGGTCAATGCATAGCTTGCTCCGACGGTCGTGATGCGCCCGCTGTCCACGCAGGCGGAACGATCGAAAGACGAGCCGTCGGGGGCGGTGCCGGGACAGCCCACCTGGAAAGTGCGGCCGTATCTGTCCGGGCATCAGAAACGTCACGCTATGCGGTTCAGGCGTCGGAAAAGTCCAGGTGATGCTGTCTCCGGCGTGAATCCACATTTCATTCGGTAGAAATGCTAGAGCCTGCATTCCTTCATCCGGGCTCTGCGCTCCGACGGTCGCTTGCCAGGATTCCGCCTGCGCTGCCTGGGAAAGGATTAGAAGCCCCGAGATGAGGCAGCACCGCAGTGCCACTCTCAGCTGGCTTGAATGGAGAATCGTCATGGCTTACTCCTCTGGAACGCAAGGCTCACTGAGCCCGCGCCCGTTTCTTTTGATCTGTTTTAAGGTGCTAACCCCTGACCGTTGAACCCACTGTCAGCCGGTCTTCGAGCAGTGCTGAGGGACCCCGACCACGGTTACTCCCGGAACCACAACACCCCACTTGCTTCCAAGCCACCGGGATCGAGGCGCGCGAGCACAGTGAACGACTTATTGGGCACCGTCAAACAGCGATGTGAGGAATTGCTGTGATTTCGGCACTTTGCCGTCGAATACCGTGCTTTGCCGTGGCCTGTGCGGACGGTACAATCGGTGCCCGGGCCACGCGCCAACGGCCGAATCATTGAGGAGAGGATGATGGGAGAAACGTCCACCGGCACGCCACCATCCTTGCGACCGCCCGAAGACCGGCTGGATTCGTGGAAGGAAATCGCCGCCTACCTCAATCGCGACGTGACCACAGTTCAGCGCTGGGAGAAGCGGGAAGGGATGCCCGTTCACCGGCACCTGCATGACCGCATAGGCTCGGTCTACGCATCGCGAGCGGAATTGGACACATGGGCGCGCAGCCGGAATCCTCCGGCTCTGGAGAACGGGGAGGCTACTCCCACCCCTGCTCCTTCTGCGGGCGGCGGGACCTGGTATGGGATATTCGCTTCTCTCGCCAGGCGGCCATTCGTCTTGGCGTTGGCAGTGACGGCATTGCTGGCGATTGGTGTGGTTCTCTGGCTCCAGCGGCGAGACTACTTCTGGAGAAACCCGATCGCCGACGCACGCTTCCAGACGGTCACGGATTTCGACGGAGTGGCGCGAGATGCGGCGGTGTCCCGAGACGGCCAGTTCGTAGCGTTTCTCTCGGATCGAGATGGGCAGATGGATGTGTGGGTCACGCAGGTGGGCTCGGGTCAGTTCCACAATCTGACGCATGGTGCCGCGCCCGAACTGGTCAATCCATCGGTTCGCACGCTGGGGTTCACGCCTGACGGCTCCTTTGTGACCTTTTGGGTTCGGAAAAAGGGTAGTTCAAGTAGCGGCGACATCAGCATATGGGCGCTGCCTACCCTGGGCGGGCAGCCCACGCCGTATCTTGAAGGCGTGGCCGAATTCGACTGGTCGCGCGACGGCTCACGGCTTGCCTACCATACGCCCGGCCCAGGGGACCCGCTGTTTGTGACAAATGGTTTGCATCGATCAGAAGGACCGCCGATTTTCACAGCTCCTGCTGGACTCCACTCACACTTTCCCCTGTGGGCGCCCGATGCGGCATTTATTTATTTCGTACAAGGATATCTTCCGGACAAATTGGACGTCTGGCGTATCAAGCCAAACGGCGGAATGCCGGAGCGAATTACTTCCCACAATGGACGCGTGAGTCATGTCGTGTTGCTGGACGCGCACACGCTGATGTACCTCGCGACTGATCCCGATGGTTCAGGGCCGCGGATTTACAGCATAGATACGGAGCGTCGTATCTCTCACCGGCTGAGCTCCGGGCTCGACCGATACACGTCACTGGCGGCGAGTGCGGATGGCCGCCGATTGGTGGTTACCTCGGCTAGTCCAAAAACGACACTTTGGCGGCTGCGTCTTGCGGATTCGCCAGCGGAGTCCTCGGCCGCGACACGTATCTCCCAGACGACAAGCATCGGGTTTGCACCACGCTTGGGACCAAACTACCTACTCTACGTTTCCGCAACCGAGGCGAATGAAAGCATCTGGAAACTCGCCAACGGAGTGAGTTCGGAGTTGTGGAGCGGGCCGGGGGCAAAGATTATCGGGGGTCCAGCGATCTCCGCCGACGGAAGGCAGATTGCATTCTCGGTAAAACAACGCGGGCGGTCACTGCTGTACGTAATGCAGCAAGACGGCACGAATGCCCACGTGTTGACAGACGCCCTTAACCTGCAAGGCTCTCCGGCGTGGACGCCCGACGGACAGACGATTACCACCGCGGCGGATGATCACGGTGTTCCCCACCTTTTTCGCGTGCGACTGGACGGTGGCTCACCGGCTCCGTTTGTTCAGGAATATTCGCTTGATCCGTTGTGGGCGCCGGATGGCGGCTTTGTTCTCTACTCTGGACCCGACATTGGCACGACGTTTTCGGTGAAGGCAGTGAGCGCTGATGCCAAGCCGCACGAGTTGCCGGCTATGACTCTTACGCGCGGGGCTCGGCACCTGGCCTTTCTAGCCGGGGGGAAGTCGCTGGTCCTTTTGCGGGGAGAAATTCAGCGCAAGAATCTTTGGTTGATCGACCTGCAGACGGGAGCAGAAAAACAGTTAACCAACCTGCCTCCCGACTTTGACATTCGTGACTTTGACATTTCGGCAGATGGGAAAGAAGTAGTGTTGCAACGAGTCCAGGAACGTTCGGATGTGGTTCTGCTGGATTTGCCAAGATAGAGCTTTCGAACCTGAAGACAGGTCGTGACCGCCAAGGCGAGGGCCGAAACTGCGAACCGGTTCCTACAGCTGTTTTGCCGAGGCTCCCGCAGCCAGTTCCCGCAGAACCGTGAAGAATCCCGAAGCGGCCTCGGGATCGGCGAGGGCTTCCAGATCGACGGTCGCGGAGAAATTCGGGGAGTCGGGACGGAAGCGTACTTTGAGGAAGTTGTGTTCGCGGGAGGCAATGAGGGCGTTGACGACGGGAGTGAGTTCCTGCGTCCACTCGGCGCGCGTGGTCAGGACTACGGGGCCGGGGCGTGAGATTTCCCAGGCACGGTCATCGTCGGTGCGTTTGCCGCTGCTGTGGCCGCACCAGCGGTGATTCATCACTTCCAGGCGGAAGGCGGGACGGCAATCGAGATCGGCTTCGAAGGTGAGGGTCTCTTTCTGTTTGCGCCAATGGCTGAGCATCCATTGAATCGGAAGCGGGCGGGGACGCAGGTCGAGAACCAGGCGGGCATTTTCAAACCAGCGGGAAGGGAACTGAAAGCGGGCATGCAGGCGGGAGCTTCCCGACCAACGGCTTTCGACAACTTTGCCCCGGCCCCGGCAAGCGATCTGGACCCAGCGCAGGGCAGCGGCGCCCTTGCGGCGGTTATAGCGCGCGAACGCGTAGTACCAGATTCCCAGGGAGACGATGGCACCCAACGCGTCGATCAGTAGTAGGCGCCCCACAGAAGGCCTCGTTGACTGAAATGGTACGTCCGAAGATATAGGTTGGGCAAGAGGTGGAAGGGGCAAAATTTTCAACCGGGAAAAAGCCCGAAATTTCCATTTTTGCGCAGGTCGCGGACTGAATTGACCCGGCGGTTGCCCGCGAGGACCGTTTTTCCATCGTTAATAATCGGGTTGTGGTTGGTTGCGCAGGAATCTCCTGTCGCGTCTTCACGAGTACATGTTTCGCGGCAACAGAAAATCCGCCGCTTCCCCTAGAATTGGCTGCGAATGGGAGTCGACTTCACGATCCGGGACTTTCGGCGGGACGACTTCCTGCGACTGTGGGAGATCGATCGGAAGTGCTTCCCCCGGGGCATTTCCTACTCACAGGTGGAATTGCTTTCCTATATTCGGCGGCCCCGGGCCTTCACCTTGGTGGCCGAGCAAACGGCGAAGGGCGACGGTCGAAGCGGCACCGCTTCCGAGACGGTGGGCTTCCTGGTTGCCGAAGCCGGCAGCCGCCAGACGGGACACATCATTACGATCGATGTCCTGGAGAATGCGCGGAGGAGTGGACTGGGCTCGAGGCTGATGACCGTGGCCGAGGAGCGGTTGCGCGCGGCGGGTTGCCAGGCCGTATTTCTGGAAACGGCGGTGGACAACGCGGCAGCATTGGCGTTTTACAAGCGCCATGGATATTTTTTGTTGAAAACAGTGCCCCGCTATTACGCCAACGGGGTGGACGCCTTTGTGCTGAAAAAAGATTTGCCCTTGCCGGGGTCCAGCGGATAAGGTCAGGCGGCAACCGTGACACCCCCTAAAGGGACTTCGTAGGGCGGGGCGGGAGTATGGCATCGCTGAAGCGATGCCGTGATACAACGATGCCTGATGCGACCGCTCGCCGGAGGATGATTCGCAGGATGAATCTGTCAGGATGAATCGGTGAAGATTGCGATCCAGGGAGAGTTGGGGGCTTTCAGCCACGAAGCCGCGCAGCGCATGGTGCCGGGTTGCGCGGTGGTGCCGTGCGCGCGCTCGGCGGAGGTGTTTGATCGCGTGGAGCGAGGATCGGTGGCGGGTGCGGTCATCCCGATCGAGAATTCGCTGGCGGGGTCGGTGGCAGAACATTTCGATCTTTTGCTGAGTCGTGATGTGTTTATCCAAAGCGAGTTTCCACTGCGCATCGTGCACAACCTGATTGCGGCGCCAGGAGTCAAACTGGCAGATGTGCGGCAGGTGTTTTCGCACCCGGTAGCACTCGAGCAGTGCCGGGATTTTTTCCGCCGGAACGCGAAAATCGAGCCGGTCGCCTTTTATGACACGGCCGGCAGCGTCAAGCACGTGGTCGAAAAGCAATTGCGCCATGCGGCGGGAATCGCGGGAAAAGAAGCCGCCAAGGTGTATCGCGGGCAGGATTTTGAAGGCGGGGATCGAAGACAACAAGCAGAACTTCACGCGCTTCTTTCATATTCGCAAGGGGCGCCGGGTGCGGCCAGGAGCAAACAAGACGTCGCTCGCGTTCAGCGTGAAGAACATTCCGGGCGCGCTGTTCAAGGCCCTGAGTGTGTTCGCGCTGCGCGACATCAGTTTGAGCAAGATCGAGTCGCGGCCTGTCCGCGGGCGCCCTTGGGAATATGTTTTCTACGTCGACATCCTGCGGGGGGACGACGAACCGGCGAAAAATGCGCTGCGCCACCTGGCGGAGGTGGCGGACCTGGTGAAGGTATTGGGAGTGTATCCGGCGGCGTAGTTGCGGTATCGCATTGAAAGGGATGAGGATCGATCTGCTTCCCGGCGCCGAATTTTCAGGCATTGGCGAGGGGAGTAATCTGTACCAATGTTGCAGTGCATGGAATTCCGAAGTGGTTTACAATCCAACGCTCTACGGAGAGCATTCCGTCCGGCCTGCATCTTTTCGAGCTCGAGAATCATCAAAACTTGAGCGAGTTACACTCAAGGAGAAACATGGCACAGCAGCGTGCTGAGAAAGCATCCAAAGCGAAGGAAGAAGAGCAGGACGAACGATCCCTTCCGGTGCTGCCGGTTCGGGATACGGTCCTGTTTCCCCATGCGGTACTGCCTCTCACGGTGGGGCGTGAGAGTTCAGTTCAGTTGATCAATTCCCTGGGCGAGGACAAGACCATTGTGGTGGTTGCGCAGCGCGAAGCGCGCGTGGATTCTCCCCAGCCCACGGACTTGTTCGGTGTCGGCACACTCGCGGTGGTGCACAAGGTCGTGAAGATGCCGAACCAGAGCTTGTTCGTGTTTGCCGAAGGTCTGGAGCGGGTGAAGTTAGAGGAGTTTTCGCAGCTGACGCCCTTCATGCGGGCGAGTTTCAGCACGATTGCAGAGGTCATTCCGCCTAAGACCGCCGAGATTGAGGCGCTACAGCGCAACGTTCTGACGCTGTTTCAGCAGATCGTGGCAGGTTCGCCGACTCTGTCGGATGAACTGTCGACGGTCGCGATGAACATCGAGGAACCGGGGCGGCTGGTGGACTTTATTGCCTCGTCATTGCCGTCGCTTTCAACTTCCGACAAACAGGAGACGCTGGAGACCACCGACGTCAATGTGCGGTTGGAGCGAATCAATCAGCACCTGGCGAAAGAACTCGAAGTCCAACAACTGCGCAACAAGATCCAGTCCGAAGTGCAGGACAAGGTGCAGCAGACGCAGCGCGAGTACTACTTGCGCGAGCAGATGAAAGCCATCCAGAAGGAACTGGGTGAGCAGGACGAGGGCCAGCGCGACATTGATGACCTGAAAACGAAGATCGAAGCGGCCGGCATGCCCGACGAAGTGAAGAAAGAGGCCCTGAAGGAATTGGGGCGGCTTGCCCGCATGTCGCCGATGGCAGCCGACTACGGCGTAACGCGCAACTACATCGAGTGGCTGGCGGTTCTGCCGTGGCAGAAGGCGTCGGGTGGAGAAGTTGACATTCCGAAGGCCAAGGAAATTCTGGATGCGGATCACTACGACCTGAAGAAGGTGAAGGATCGCATTCTGGATTACCTCTCAGTGCGGCGGTTGAAGCCCAACATGAAGGGACCGATCCTGTGCTTCGTCGGGCCTCCGGGCGTGGGCAAGACTTCGCTCGGGAAGTCGATTGCGCGGGCGCTGGGGCGTAAGTTCGTCCGCATTTCGCTCGGTGGCGTGCATGACGAGGCCGAGATTCGCGGACATCGCCGGACTTATATCGGCGCGTTGCCCGGGCAAATCATCCAGGGCATTCGCCGCGCCGAGACCAGGGACCCGGTGTTCATGCTCGACGAGATCGACAAGGTAGGGCGCGATTTTCGCGGGGATCCGGGATCAGCGCTGCTGGAGGCGCTCGATCCGGAGCAGAACTCGACCTTCCGCGACAACTACCTCGACGTGCCCTTCGACTTGTCGAAGGTGCTGTTCATTACGACGGCGAACATGCTCGATCCGATTGCAGAGCCTTTGCGCGACCGCATGGAGATCATTGAGCTGCAGGGTTACACGGAAGAGGAGAAGGTCCACATCGCCTTCCAGTACCTGATTCCGCGACAGGAAGAAGAGAACGGAGTGACGGCGGAGCAGATCGAATTTCCGGAAGAGGCGATCCGACATGTGATCCGGCACTACACGCGGGAAGCCGGCGTCCGCAACCTGGAACGCACGATCGGCACGATCTGCCGCAAGCAGGCGCGCCGGCTGGCGGAAGGGAAGACGGAAAAACTGATCGTTACACCGGAAATCGTGCAGGAATTCCTGGGCGGCATCAAGATTCGGACCGAAGGCGAAATCGCCGAGCGCACCAAGCGCGCGGGCGTGGCTGTAGGGCTGGCCTGGACGCCGACCGGAGGGGATATTCTGTTCGTTGAAGCCAATACCATGAAAGGCAAGGGCGGCTTCACCATGACCGGACAGATCGGTCAGGTGATGCAGGAGTCGATGCAGGCCGCTTTGACCTGGGTACGTTCCAATGCGACCAGGCTCGGGATCAAGGAGGGCTTCTTCGCGGATCACGACATTCACATGCACGTTCCGGCGGGCGCGATCCCGAAGGATGGACCTTCGGCGGGCGTGACCATGGCAACCACCCTGGTTTCGCTGTTGACAGATCGTCCGGTGCGGCCGTATCTGGCCATGACCGGCGAGATCACGCTCAGCGGGAACGCGCTGCCAGTTGGCGGTATCAAGGAAAAGGTTCTGGCCGCAAAGCGTGCCGGCGTGCGCGATGTGATCTTGCCGGCCGACAACAAGGCGAACGTCGACGAAGACCTGACGCCAGAGCAGCTCGAGAATCTGAGCGTGCACTACGTGAAGAGCATCGACGAGGTGCTTGAAATCGCGTTGCCCTCGTCTCCTGGGGAAGAGAAGCAGGATGCGGAGGAGCGCGAGAAGGTGCTCAGCGGGACGTAAAGCCAGTCGTTGGTCGTTGGCTTGCGGCCATTGATTGACGCTGTTGAATGACATTCAATGCCAGTCTCTTTCGAGGCTGGCATTTTTTTTCACCACAGAGGACACGGAGGGAACAGAGGACGACCATGTTCGGTTTGTTTGGCCTTCTGTTCTGAGCGGGACGTAGAAGCAGTCGTTGGTCAGGGGAAGCAACTGCCGGGTTCGCAAGAAACTGGCAGTTTTTGCTTTTTAACGAGGATGACGTGGCATTGCATGGAGAAAGCAGGTCCTTCGCTGCGCTCAGGATGACAAGGCAAAATCAGGTCCTTCGCTGCGCTCAGGATGACAAGGCAAAATCAGGTCCTTCGCTGCGCTCAGGATGACAAATATTAATATTATGGGTTCCCGGATACACTAATTGCGATGCGGGTGCAGGTCTTATTTTTTGGGGTGTTGAAGGACCTTGTGGGCCGGCCGAGCGAGGCGCTGGAGCTGGACGAAGGCGCCACGGTCGGGGATGTCTTGCAGCACTACGAGTCACGGATTCCGAAGCTCGGTCAGGTTTTGCCTTCGGTTGCCCTCTCGGTGAACCAGCACTATGCCGGACCGGGAGCTGTTTTGGGAGAGGGTGATGAAGTTGCGTTGCTACCACCTGTGAGCGGAGGCTTACCGGCTGTGTCGCGCGCTGCGATTGTGCGCGAACCGATTGATACGCAAAAAATCCTTGGGCAAATCAAGCGTCCGGAGGACGGCGCGGCGATCACGTTTGAAGGGATCGTTCGGAACAATACAAAGGGTCGCCAGACCCTGTATCTCGACTACGAAGCCTACGAAGACATGGCCTTGAAGCAGATGGAGGGCCTCGCCGAGGAAGCGCTTGAGCGATTCCAGGTGCGTGATGTCGCTCTGGTCCACCGATTGGGGCGTTTGCAGATTGGCGAGACCAGCGTGCTTATTGTGGTGGCTTCGGGCCATCGCGGTGCAGCGTATGAAGCGAGTCGGTGGCTGATTGATACGCTGAAGCGGACCGTACCGATCTGGAAGAAGGAGTACTTCGTCGACGGCGCGGTCTGGGCCGACGGAGAGCCGTTTCCCGACGAGATTCCGCGCGCGCAAGGCAGCCCTGCCAAGCCGGTTGCATCTAAATGATGCGACTGCCGATGAGCAAACCCGCCACGTTGCGCCTGCTGGCCATCATAGTCTGTGCCGCCTGCCTGTGCTTCGCGCAGGAGCAGCCTTCCACCACCCTGAAGGTCGACGTGAAGCTGGTCAACGTTTTCGTGACGGTGACCGACGCTCGCGGGGCTCCAGTTGGGAATCTGACGAAAGAAAATTTCGCGCTTAGCGAAGACGGCACTGAGCAGAAGATCGCGGTGTTTGACAAAGAGTCAGCGCTGCCTCTCTCTATCATTCTGGCAGTGGATACCAGCCTGAGCACCAAAAAAGACCTGCCGCTCGAGTTAGCGTCGGCGAGGCGGTTCGCCCATGCGATCCTGCGGCCGGTCGATGGCTTGTCGCTTTATGAGTTCAGCGAGATCGTCCAGGAAGTCGTTCCCTTCACACCCGACCTGAAAGCGATCGACCGCGGGATCGACCGGATCCGCGTAGGATCGGCGACAGCTCTTTACGACGCAATGTTTCTTGGCTCGCGTGCGCTCGAGAAGCGCAAGGGTCGCAAGGTGATGGTGGTGATCACCGACGGTGGCGATACGGTCAGCAAGGTGGACTACCGGGATGCGCTGCGCGCGGCGCAGGAAGCGGAAGCAATTGTCTACAGCCTGATCGTCGTGCCAGTGGAAGCGAGCGCGGGCCGCGACACCGGCGGCGAGCACGCGCTGATTCAGCTCTCCGAGGACACGGGGGGCAAGTATTACTATGCGAGTTCGCTGCAGCAACTCGACAGCGCGTTTCGCCAGATCAGCGATGAACTCCGCACGCAGTACCTGCTGGCTTACTACCCTTCCAAGCGGTTTTCCGATTCCGAGTTTCGTCGTCTGCATGTGAGCGTGAGCGGGAATCCGGATGCGTGCCGCGTACAAAGTCCGTCATCGCACCGGGTATTACAGCGCGAAATCGGATTTCTGACTCGCGGCGATAGACACTTCCTCGACATTCTGCGCGTGTGTTGTGCCTCTCTTCGATTCTGCTGATCCGCAACTTCGTATGGTTTCGCGGGAGCGCGTACAGGATTCCGTAGTTCTGAGCAATTGACATTTTGTTTGGTTCTCTCTTGTTGCCTATGTTGCAAATGAGAGCAACGCACTCTTACTCCGTGAGTTATGCCGCATTGCTGTTTTGGTGGCTTGTCGATTGCTAAACACAAGGTGACGTTGACTGTCCACTGCAACGCCGATGCTCACAGGAGAGAGGTTCTATGAACAAACGATTCGGTGTGCAACCATTCCCGTGGCTGTTATGTCTTGGGATTGTTCTCGCACTGGTTTTGACAACCAGTGCCGTATTCGCTCAGAGCATTATTTCGGGCGAAGTCACGGGGAGCGTGACTGACCCCACCGGAGCGGTTGTGGCAAACGCAACCGTAACTCTAAACAGCAAGGACGTGGGTACCACCCAGGCGGTGAGTACGAACGCTGCTGGGGGCTTTCGTTTCCCTCTGCTGCGGCCCGGGTTGTACAGCATAACGGTAACGGCAACGGGCTTCTCCACCGCTACCCAGGGCATCACGGTTGGAGTGGGTCAGGTCACGACGGCTGCCATTCAATTGCGGGTGGGAACGACCGGTGAAACGATCGAGGTGACGGGAGCGGCGCCTCTTTTGGAAACTGAAAACGCCAATATTGCAACCACCTACACTCCCTCGCAGATTGAAAATATACCCAGCCCCGGCGGGGATCTGACGAATTTTGCTCTGTCGGCGCCCGGCGTCGTTCTGAGCACAGGCGGAGGCTACGGCAACTTTACGGCTTATGGCATGCCGGGCACTTCAAATCTGTTCACCGTCAATGGCGGGGATATGAACGATCCCTACAGCAACCTGAACAATTCGGGTTCCAGCAACAACATGCTGGGACAGAATGAAGTGCAGGAAGTGGCGATCGTGCATAACGGCTATACCGGTCAGTATGGCCGCGGCGCGTCGATTAACATGAACTTCACCACCAAGTCGGGCAGCAATTCGTTCCATGGCAATGCGGTGTGGGATTGGAACGGACGCTACTTAAACGCCAACGATTGGTTCAACAATCACACTGATACTCCGCGCCCCTTCGCGAACAGCAACCAGTGGGGAGGCTCCTTCGGTGGCCCGATCGTGAAGAACAAGCTGTTCTTCTTCTTCGACTCCGAGGGATTGCGTTACGTACTGCCCGGAGGTGGCACTCCGGTGTATGTTCCTACGGCTCAGTGGGCGTCAGCCGTACAAGCTAACATCGACGCGAATCAGCCGGCCGAAAGTGCCTTTTACCGGAGCATGTTCGCACTGTACGCTGGGGCGCCAGGCGGAGGGAGTGCCACTTCGCTGTCTGGTGATGGTGGCTGCGGGGATCTCGCAGGGCCGAACGGCACCAGTACGACCGTAATCAACGGCACTGCTTTCGGGTCTGGCGGCGCGCCCTGCAGCAAGACTTTCCGTTCGCTCCTGAACAACCTGAACAAAGAACGGCTCATGTCGGTGCGAGTGGATTATGTACTCTCAGAAAACGACCGCCTCAACTGGCGCTATTGGCAGGATCGTGGAACCCAGCCGACCTATACCGATCCCATCAACTCCGGTTTCAACCAGCAGAGCGTGCAGCCTCAGGATGCAGGGCAGTTCACCTGGAATCACCTGTTCAACGCGAACCTGGTGAACCAGTTGATTGTCGGCGGATTCTACTACAGCGCAATCTTCGGACACACAGACAAAGCGCTGACACTTTTTCCGACCACCCTTGGAGTAGCTTTCGGCGGAAACGCTTGCTATCTCCTCGATGGCAATCTCTCTTGTATGGGAGGAGAGACCTATCGATACCCGGCGGGTCGCAACGTGTCCCAGTATCAACTGGTCGACGACGTATCGTGGACGAGAGGGAATCACGGCTTGAAGTTCGGAATGAACTTCCGGCGCATCGATTTCGCGGATTATGGTCCCGGCTCCAATCACACGGGTGACCTCAGAATGAGCAGCATGACGGACTTCACCAATGGCGTGCTCTCTACTAATGGGGGAAGCGTGCTGCGCCAACAGTTCTCTCCCTATAATGACCGCCAGATCAACAGCTACAGTCTGGGTTTTTACGGACAGGACGAGTGGCGCGTGAACTCGAGCTTGAAGCTTACGCTGTCGCTTCGACTGGACCGCAACTCCAATGAGACCTGTCCCTCCAATTGCTTCGCGCACTTCAGCGGAGATTTTGTCGGTGGGATGAGTCACAACGTCGCAACACCCTACAATCAGTCCGTTCTGGTTGGACAATCCGGACTTTTCTCAAGCTTGGAGAGAATTGCCTGGCAGCCGCGAGCGGGCTTTGCCTGGTCGCCCGGGTTTCATCGGAGTACGGTCGTGCGTGGCGGCGCTGGGATCTTCAGTGACTTATATCCGGCGCAGCTCTCCACGAACTTGCTGAGTAACCCACCCAACACCGCGATTTGGAACATTCAGGCCACCGGGGCGGACATTCCTCTCGCTCCGGGGGTTGCCAATGGTGCGTTTGCACATGCCGCCGCCAACAATGCTGCTTTTGTGAACGGCTTCGCAAGTGGAGGCACTCTGGCGAGCATTAAGGCCGTAGCCCCGGGTTTCACCGGGCCGAACTTCTACACCACAACTCCGCATATGATCAATCCAAGATATGCGGAATGGAACCTGGAGCTTGAACAGGCGTTTGGCGACAAGATGGTGGCCAACCTGAACTACGTCGGCAACCACGGCAGCAAGTTGCTCCAGGTGATCAACGGAACCAATGCATATGTGAAGCCGACCGCGACAAATCCGTGCCCGACCTTCGCGAGTCTTCCCTGCACAGCGATAGATCCCCGCTTCGGGGTAGTACTGGATATCACCAATAGCGGTACTTCCAATTACAACGGGCTGACCGCAAGCTTGTCGCGCAGACTAACGAAGGGCTTCACGGGCACGCTGAGCTACACCTTTAGCCATAGCCTGGACACGATCTCGAATGCCGGGATTGACCAGTACAGCTTGAACCAGGCAGGAGACTCGCTGCGGTATCAAGTCGACCCGCAAAATCTCCGCCGGCTTAACTACGGCAACTCCGACTACGACTTCCGGCATGTGTTGAATTTGAACTACGTCTGGGATGTCCCATTCATGTCGAAGAACCGGTTCCTTGGGGGATGGACGGTCTCAGGAGTCTTGTACAAACGTTCCGGAGAACCCTACAGTGTGGTCAATACGGGTATTCCGGGTAAACTCTTAGGTAACTACTCGACCACGGCCGGGTACGTCATGGCAGACTTCCTCGGAGGTTCGACGCCGGGGTGCACGGTGAATGTTGCCTGTCTGAGTGCCGCGCAGTTTGCTACCGCAGCCACCCAGACCGACTTCGGAAACATTGCACGCAACGGTTTCCGCGGGCCGGGATATTTCGACACCGACCTGTCCATCAAGAAAACCTTCCGCATCACAGAAAGTGGGCTTGCCTTCACGCTGGGCGCCAATGCGTACAACGTTCTTAACCATCCGAACTTCGGGAATCCCGATAATTCGATAACCAGCAACACGTTTGGGACCGTCCAAAACACGGTAACTCCGGCGAGTAGCCCCTATGGCAACTTCCAGGGTGCAGCCGTATCGGGACGCATCTTGCAACTGGAGCTGAAGCTGAAATTCTGAAAATTCGTCAGCCTGATTTTAGGCGGCTTCGATGGAAGCCGCCTTTTTTACTGTTCTGCAGCTCGAGATGGAGGTGAAGTTCTAGCTCAGGTACAGCAAAAGGGCAAAGGCGTCCGCGAAAGCGGACGCCGTTTTTATTGGCAACGAGGCAGCGCAATTGGAAACTCCGGCACCGGGCGAGGGCAGAACGCGCGGTTTTCTGTGGATATCCCCACTTCTAGTAAGATAGGCAATTCGACTTTGTAGAGCGGAAGCAACCATTCCCGCGGGGAGCGATTCCATGTGGCAGTACCCGCGTGTGTGGAATGGGAAGGAGAAAAGCGTTTGTTGAAATTGCGCGCTTCGGATGCTGCTGGGAAAGGCAATCGTCTTTTATTCTCTGTGCCTCTTATTTCACTGTTGTTGACCCTTTGCTTCGTGGCCGTGGCGGGGTTCGCGCAGGAAGAACTCCCGAAAGGCTCCATCGAAGGCACCGTGATTGATTCCGTGGGCGCGCCCGTCTCCGGCGCGAGGGTGTCGCTCAATGCACGGACCGCGGAAATCCCGCTGTCTCTCACCACCGACAAAGACGGCAAATACTCGACGGGTGCTCTCAACGCAGGCGTGTATACGATTCTGATCGAGGACAAGAACTTCCGGAGCAACCTGTTTTTTGTGACGGTTCGCGACGGGCAGACGTCGAATGGCGACCGGAAGCTGCTGCGAATCGATCCCGGCACGCCCACCCTGAGTGCGAAGATCAAACCTGAGGAAATTGCGGAACTGCCGATCAACGGGCGCGATTTGCTGGGGACGGCGCAATTCGAACCTGGAGTTGTAATCGAAGATGGGCGGACGCTTGATCCGACCAAGACCGGAACGTTCGGAATTTCCATTCACAAAGAGAGCGGAAAGGACACGCTATATACGCTGGATGGCGTGAGCCTGAGCGACGAGAACAATGGCGGTACTACCCAGAATATTGCCTTGAGCTCGGTGCAGGAGATGACCATCAACCGCGCGATGCCAAGCGTGGCGACCGGCCCCACTTCCGCAGGCGAAGTGCAAATGAGCACCGACTCGGGGAGCACGGGACTGCATGGCGAGCTCTTTGGGCTTTTCCGGGACAACAGCATTGGCTTCGCTAGAGCAGCGGGCGGGCAGGACTTATCGTTTCGACGTGAGGACGCCGGCGGGAAGCTCGGGGGAACGCTGATTAAGGACAAAGCGTTTTTCTTTGTGGACGCCGAGCATGTCAGTCAGGATGCGCATCAGGCGGTGGTTTGGCCGGCACCTTTCCAGGGGTTGACCGGGTGGTACTCGTCGCCCTACCGGAACACTTCGGCATCCGGGAAGCTGGATTGGCAAGTTTCGGATAAGACGCACGTTTTCTACCGGTTTGCTTATAACTGGAACAAGTCAGTCGACGACGGTGGCGACGGGTATTCAATTTTTCAGAATCACAGCAATTCCCCGTCGCATGCAGTGGGCGTGGATTTCACGCATGGTCCTTACATTCACAGCGTGCGCTTTGGATTTCTGCGGTATCACAACTCTTTGCAGGATGCGCTCAGTTCGACAGCAACTTCCCCGATTGTGAGCTCGCTGGCGAATGTTCAGTTCAGTGATCTGGCGGGTGGGCAGGCTCAGTTTGGGCCAAGCCGTTTTGCGCCGCAGGAAACGTTTCAGGAAAATACCGAGCTTCGCTACGACGGAAGCCGTCATGCCGGAGATCACAACTTTCGCTTTGGGGCCAGCATTAACCGGATCAACGTCGGAGGCTATGCCCGGCCCTACGGGCTGGCGCCGCAGCTAACGACAGCATGGGCGGGAGGAACGGATTCCAATCCGCTGGACTATCCCCTGCTGCTCGCGACAATAAGCAACGGACAGCAATTCGCCACGGAGAAGTCGGGTTTTGGGCTTTCGCATGGCGGCCAGGTCGACAATCGCCTGCAAGGCTACATCGGGGATACCTGGAAGTTTTATCCCAACCTGACCATCACCTACGGTGTGCACTATGTGCGCGACACGGGGCGCGTTGATAGCGACCTGGCGCGGATTCCGTGCGGAGCAGCGAATCCGGGCATTCCGACGAACGTGTTGCCGTGTTCGGGCGACAACCTGCTGAACCAATTTTCAACTCTGGCCGGTGTGCACCTGGGCGATCCCATCCGTCAGCCGAACTACAACTTTGGGCCGCAGTTGGGCATTGCATGGGATCCGCTGAAGAACGGGCGCACGGTTTTTCGTTTCGGCGCGGGAGTGTTCTATGACACTTCGTTGTTCAGCAACATGCGGCTGGACCGTCCACTGCGATTGAGTCAGGGCTTGTACGGCGCAACGAACGTTTTGACTTGCTCGCAGGGCGCTGCGCCGGGAACGGCCGCGGTCTACTTCCCGAATGGCGGCGGGCTGCCGACAGCGGTGCGCTCGATCAATGGGCACGACCTGGCGACCCAGGTATGCGGTACTCCTGTAGGAACGGCTGCTCCGGATGTGGAAGCTTTGCAGGCCGGGTATCAGGCTGCGGTGGCTGCGGCGGGGGCCACGAGTAATCCGAACTTTGTGGGCAATACGCTGTCGCTAAGCCTGCCGGTGAATGGGCTGGCTGGGATCGACCCAAACTATCGCACCCCGCGCTCGTATCAGTTCAGTTTTGGCGTGCAGCACGACTTGTGGAGCGGCGGTGTCTTCACGCTCGACTATGTGCGCAACGTCAGTCAACGCTTTGGCCTGATTCTCGACCGGAATCATGTGGGCG
Organism: uncultured Acidobacteriota bacterium; assembly: GCA_963729415.1. Taxonomy (GTDB): domain Bacteria; phylum Acidobacteriota; class Terriglobia; order Terriglobales; family Acidobacteriaceae; genus Gp1-AA133. The sequence continues at coordinate 306,112 of CAVSOD010000003.1, forward strand.
ATTCCCGCTACCTGTACATGAACGGAAGCGGAATTCCGACGGCTGCCTTGAATGCGATCACGAATACGCTTTTGCAGAAGGCGCCGGCATGCCTGACCACGCCGCTGGCGCCGGGCGCGATTGTGCAGGATGCGATCAGCTGTTACATCTCAAGCGTTCCGAATCCGAACATCAACGATTTCGCGGTGAACGGCCTGGACTCTGGCGTCGCGTTCCTGGGTGGTCTTCCAGCGTCGATTGCGGTGCAGGTTCCGCAAACGACTCCGCCGATCGATCCGCGAAACTTCGGTGCGGCTTTTTCAGGCGTGAACCCGCTGGTGGGACAGGGGGAGTTTCAGTCGTCGATCGGGCAGGCCGTTTACAACGGGGCACAGATCTCTCTAAAGCAGAACATCAATCACGAGTATTTTTTCATCAAGAACGCGACTGTGCAGCTGTCGTACACGGTTTCGAAATTCTTGAGCGATGGCGGCGACAATCCATCGCAAAGCAGCTTGGCGTACGACTTCCAGAACCCGGAGCTGTACAAGGGACCGTCTCCGCTTGATCGACGGCATCAGATCTCGATGGGATGGACCCTCAATTCGCTCTGGGGACCGAAGTTGTTTCTGGTGGGGCATTTTGCCAGCCCTGCGCCGACGATCGCGTCGCTACAGGTGCCGTCCGGGAATCCGCAGGCGACGCCAGGAGAGATCTTCCGCTCGGACTTTGTGGGCGACGGAACACCGGCGAACCTGTTTCCGTTGCGGGTGCCAGGTTCGTTCAGTGCACTTTCCGCAGATAATCTGGCGACCGCGATCAAAACCTATAACGGCTCGCAGGCGGGAGTGCTTACCCCTGCCGGCCAGGCCCTGGTGGCGGCGAGCCTGTTTACCAGGACACAGCTGACCAGCTTGCGGGCGACGACACCGTTCATCATCGTGCCGCCCGCTGATCAGTTCGCGAATCCGTGGTTCAAGACGCTGGATGTGGCGTTAAGTTGGCCGCTGCGGGTGGGAGAACGGTTCAACATCGAGCCGAGCGCTCGCTTGTTCAACGTGTTCAACTTCGCCAATTTTCAGCCTGTCTCGGGGCAATTAGCGTACTACTACCCGGGCACGGGGCAACCTGTGCTGGCGGGAGCGGGATCGGCGAACGGAACACCGCCGGGCCCGGCCCGCGACGTGCTGCGGATTGGCTCGGGTTCTGGCGTGTACAACTACGGATCGCCCCGGCAAATCGAACTTGGCGTGAAGATCACTTTCTAAGGGCGGCAACCATCAGGAGTTTGCTGGGGCAGCCCGTTTGTCGAACATGCAATAATACGTGGCATGCCTTTCAACGCCAGCACCCAAGGATCTGCCCGGCGAGGTGGAAAGACTCCGCCACCGGATGAAACCTTCGAAGAAGCCGCTTACCTGAAACAACTGGGCGAGAAACAGAAACCCGTCAGCATCAAACTGGCGGATGGGGAAGTTGTGCGCGGCTGGATCGAGTACTACGACAGGAATATGGTGCGCCTGACCCGGGAAGGCGCTCCGAATCTTTTCATATTCAAGCACGACATCATGTATATCGCGGAAGACACCGCAAAGCGGAAATAGCCTTCTTTCGCGTCGAGCGATGCGTGGGCGCACGCTGTGAAAGTCTGCTGGGTCCCTTGAGCGTGGTGCCGATCCCATCTACAAACATGACTCAAAGCTACGCCAACCTCGAATTCGTTCCGCAGATGTCCGAAGTGGCCCGCGATGCGGGAGCCCTGTTGATGGAGTATTTTCCCAGCGGGTGAAAATTGAATACAAGGGCGACGCCGACCTGGTGACCGAAGCGGATCGATCTTCGGAAAAGCTGATTCTGGAAAGGATTCGGACGAACTGGCCCACGCACGACGTGATTGGCGAGGAAGGCGCTCGGGTGGAAACCGGCGCGGAGTACCGGTGGTATGTGGATCCGCTGGATGGGACGACGAACTTCGCACATCGCTTCCCGGTGTTTTGCGTGTCGCTTGGCCTGGCCTTTCGGGGCGAACGCAAGGCAGCGGTGGTGTACGATCCGACGCGCGACGAACTGTTTGCCGCCGAGCGAGGCAGGGGAGCGTTCCTCAACGGCCAGAAGATCGAAGTCTCAAAGACGCCGAAACTGGCTCAGTCACTGGTCGGAACAGGATTCCCCAGTCACAAGCGGCACAAGAATCCAAACATTTACTTCTACCACCAGCTCACCTTGCGCTCGCACGGGGTGCGCCGCGCTGGATCGGCTGCGCTGGACCTGGCTTCAGTGGCGTGCGGACGGCTTGATGGTTTCTGGGAGTTCAATTTGAACGCGTGGGATACCGCGGCCGGCACACTGATCGTGGAAGAGGCCGGGGGTACGGTGTCGGGATTTTACGGGCAGCCGCTGGCGATCACCGATCGCGACGTGGTCGCCAGCAACGGGGTGATCCAGGCGGAACTCATTCACGAATTTGCAGAGATCTTCTCGGGGCGTGGCCTTGAGCCGCTGCCCGACCCGCGCGAGTACAAGAGGTAGCATTTGGGCGTGCGGGCATCAGCCGATGTGGCGAAGGCCTTCCACAATATCGACCCGGGATGCATGGTATGAAGGAATGATAGCGCTAAGGAATCCCACGATTGCCGCGACCACGATGGCCACGAAGATCGGCACGAGGGAAGAGGGCCCGAGCACCAGGAACTGAGTGAGTTGGGGAGATTTGGCGAACCTCAACAGCAGTGCATAGCCGGTCAAGGCACCGAGAATCCCTCCCATCAGCGACAAGGTGACGGCTTCGCCGACGAACAGCCCGAGTACCGTTGGACGCGTGAAGCCCAGAGTTTTGAGCACGGAGACTTCGCGGGTTCGCTCGCGAATCGACATGGCCATGGTATTGGCGGAAACCAGCAGGGTGGTGAACAACACTGCCGAACAGATGCCCATGATGAAGGCCTTCACATTGCCCAGCATGGCGACGAATTCAAGGCCGAAAGCCCTTTCGCTTTCGGTGCGGGTCGGCTGCGGCGAGTTGTGAAACATGTCGTCGATGACAGGCGCCACTTTGGCCACGCTCTGCGGAGAGTCGGCGAGGATGCCGAACATGCCGGCGCGCCCGTTGATATTCGAGATCGACTCCTCGAGATACTTGGAATGGAAGTACACCGACAGGTCGTCGGGTGTCGTATGGAAGATGCCGCGGATGCGCAGTTCGAGATCGACGGGATAGATGTCACCCTTGAGGACGATGCGGTCTCCGATTTTCCAGCCGAAGCGCTGGGCCAGAGTTGTGTCGACGATGACGCCCTGGCGATCATGCTGCCAGGCGGCAATCTGGTCAGCCGACATGTATTCATCGCGATAGACCTTGAAGAACTCGTCGGGATCGGTGGCCATTTGGCCGAAGCTATGCTCGGGTTTTGCGTCGATATAGACGCCGCCAAACCAGGTAATAGGTACCACGGCGACTACGCCGGGCACGGTACGAATTTTCTCCCGGTAATAGCTGGGCAGGTCAAAGACGAGAGAGACCTTGTGGCGGACCAGCAGGCGCAGATTGGATTCGATGCTGCCATTGTCGATGTAGAAGCTACGCCAAAGGGTCATCATCACGGTGAGCAGCAGCATGGAGAACGCTATGCTGATCACCGTCAGCAGGCTGCGCCGCTTGTTGCGGAACGCGTTCTTGCGGACAAATTGGGGCAGCGTCATATTTGAGTTCGCAGAGTTGAGATCGGGGCCGGGGAGCCGTTGAGGGGAAGAATCTGTCCGTCCATGGTGCTACGGATGGGGGCGGAATTCAACCGAAACTCTTCCGAGCCATGCGCCGACTAGCTGCACAAGCGTAAAATAAAGGAAATGGGGTTGAGCGGGGGGTGGCCGGCGGTTCCGGCCTGTCCTGAACCGCTCGGAAGCCAATTCTCAACGGGCAATCATTGTGAATCAATCGTTACTTGAGCGCGAAATTGTGAAACGGCCGGACCGCGTGCGTTTGTCAGGACGTGTCTTTTTCCTGACGGAAGATCCGGAGTTGATCCGCCGCCAACTGGCAGGCGAAGACCTGCCGTGGGATACCAAGAACCCGGGAAACAATCCCAAGCTGCGCGACGACATTTCGACCGACGAGATAACGCCCGCGCACTACTGTTTTTACTTCGACCAGACTTTGGGCGAGATTCCGTATCTCGGGCTGAAGTGTGGCAGCGTTCTTCCGATCGGACGCGGGGACGTGAAGAAGGGCGGCTTCGTCTGCTCGGTGAGCGGCAAGCGACGCGGCAAAGGCTCGAGCCGCGAGCAGTCGCCTTACGCCGAGATGTGCGCCGGAATTCAGGTGGTCATCGCTGAGAACATCGAGCGCATTTACAAGCAGAACTGCCAGAACCTGGGGGTGCTGACTTCGACAAATTTCTCGCTCATCGACAAAATTCGAGCCGGAGAAGAAATCGCTCTCAGCGAGTTCACGGCGGGCGAGGACGACATTACGCGCCAAGTGATTGAGTACGGCGGCTTGTTTCCCTTCAACGTGGCGCGCATGCAGAAGAAGGTTTTTCTGCCGCCGATTCAGACCCCCAAGCGGCCGATGACACTGGCGGAGAAGATCTTCGCTAAGCACATGACTACGCCAGAAGGGAGCGTTGGGGTCGAAGCAGTGAAGCCGGGCGACACAGGTTTCACGCGGGTAGATTTACGCTTCAGCCATGAATACGTTACGCCCATGGCGGCGATCTTCTATGAGCACTATGTAGGCAAGGGAGTGCCGGTGAATGACGCCGCGAGCATCCGGTTTTTCCGTGATCACCTGACGTTTCTGGACGAAGTGATTTCGGAGGAAAAGAAGAAGATGGGGCTGCTCGACCTGGCCACGCAGCTGAAGTTAAAGCAGGAAGACTTTGCCAAGGCGCAGGGGATCAAGCTGCATGGCGAATTAAAGGACCGCAAAGGGTCGGAGGGGATTTGCCACTCGGTGATGCTGGAGACTTATGCGTTGCCGGGGCAGGTAAATGTCGGATCAGACTCGCATACGCCCCATGTGGGCGCGATTGGTTGCGTGGCGTTCGGCATCGGGACGACGGACGTCTTCAACAGCTGGATCACCAAGGATGTGCGGGTGCGAGTGCCGGAGTCGGTGAAAATTGTGATTCGCGGCGAGAAGCAGCCGAACGTCACCGCGAAGGATTTCATCCTGAAGATCCTAAGTCTCGACTACGTTCGCAGCGGGAAGGCGCTGGCGAAGGTAATGGAATACTCGGGTGAGGCGGTCGAGGCTTTAAGCGTGGACGAGCGAGCTACCATGACGAACATGGCAGCCGAGATTGGCGGGTTCACCGGCATCGTGGCGCCCGATGACAAGGTGGTCGAGTTTCTGGTGGAGCGCCGGGGTATGAGCCGGCGTGAAGCGGCAGAGATGGTTCGGGGACTCGCGAGCGACCGTGATGCGGAGTATGCGGAAGTGATTCAACTGGACGCGGCTGAAATCGCGCCCATGGTGGCGACGCCGGGCGATCCGGGGAATGGCAAGTATGTTCGCGATTTGAATACGCCCGTGCCAATAGAGCTCGCCTATGGTGGAACCTGTACGGCGGGCAAGAATGAAGACATGGATATGTACGCCGAAGTGCTCGCCGACGCTTTGAAGCACGGCAAACGGGTGGCGGAATCGGTCGAGTTCTACATTCAGTTCGGCTCCCAGGAGACGCGGGAGTACTGTGTTGATAAGGGCTATCTTGAGATATTTCAGAAAGCCGGGGCACACGTGCTCGAGCCAAGTTGCGGCGCCTGCATCAACGCAGGCCCGGGGGTATCGACGCGGGCGGACCAGGTGGTGATCAGTGCTCAGAACCGGAACTTCCCAGGTCGCAGCGGACCGGGGCAGATGTATCTGGCGAGCCCGTTGACGGTGGCGGCGAGCGCGGTGGCCGGCTACATTGTGGAGTATCAGCCGAGCGAAGAGCGCGAACTGGCGGGAAGCCGGGGCTAGGCCCAGGCTTACAAGAACAGGAGTTCCGTGCTGTACCCTTGGCGGGATTCTTGCTAGAATCTTTGGTTCTTTTAAGATCGGCAGAGTGTTTTAGGAGACAGACATACCATGACCTATGTAATCGCAGAACCCTGCATCGGGACGAAGGACACGGCTTGCGTGGACGCGTGCCCGGTGGATTGCATCCACCCCAAGAAGGACGAACCTCAGCACGCGACCGAAGAATTGCTTTATATCGATCCGGTGGAGTGTATCGACTGCGGCGCTTGCGTCCCCGTCTGCCCGGTATCGGCGATTTTCGCCCTCGATGACCTGCCGGAGAAATGGGCATCGTTTACCGAGAGGAACGCGAAGTATTACGGGCGGTAACGTAACTATCAGCCGTCAGCTGTCAGCGCATCCCATCGGCTTTAGGACAGGATTCAAAGGCGCAACGTCCATCTATGGATATGCGCCTTTTGCTTTGAGGTCGCAGAATGCGACCTCAAGTTTGAGGCGCCGAGTTTGCCATCTGGCTGGACCACGGGTCCCAACCGAGCAATGTTTCCCGGCGTAGAAGCGGAATCATCCTTGCAGGTTTAGGCTGACAGCTGATAGCTGATAGCTATCCCAGGCTGACGTCCCCCGCCCCCTTCCGATACAATCAAAGTTCAACTGCTAGGCTCCCATGGCACTGAAGGAGTCGGAAGCCATCGTCCTGCGGACGTACCCGCTGCGCGAGGCCGACCTGCTGGTCACCTTTTTCACGCGGATAGAAGGTAAAGTGCGCGGTGTGGCGCGCGCGGCCAAGAAGTCGAGAAAGCGGTTTGGCGGCGCACTCGAGCCTTTAACCTTCGTGCGGGCCTTTTACGAAGACCGCGAGCGGCAGGAGTTGGCGCGACTTGACGCGCTGGAAGTGCTGGAGTCTCCGCTGGCAAGCGAAGTGAGCTATCCACGGGCCGTGGCGCTGGCGCACATTGCAGAGTTGCTCGATGAGCTGTTGCCCGATCGGGAAGCAAACGATGCGGTGTTCCGGCTCACGTTGTCGGTGCTGAGCCGGTTGCGTGGGCCGCAGATCTGGATGCCGATTACATACTTCGACCTCTGGATGACGCGGCTGGTGGGCTTTCTGCCGGACCTGTCGGAGTGCGTCGTCTGCGGAAGAACACTCAACGGCAGCCGGGCATTTTTTCACGCGCTGGCCGATGGCCTGATGTGCGTGGAAGACAAGCGGCTGGCGTCGTCGGAGATCTCGAGTGATTCGCGGGCGCTGGCTGGGAAGATGTTTCGGAATCCGGTAGAGAGCTTCACGGAAATGGAGTGGCCGAAGGCCAAAGCGTCTGACTTGCGGAAGTGCCTGCTGCAGATTCTCGAGCGGCACATTGAGAAGAAGCTGGTAACGGGTGGGATGCTGGAAAGAATTTAGAGCTGCGAGTTCGAGCCCGGAGTTGATTACTTAAACGGATGTCCCGAAGCTCGCAGCGAAAAGCAGGTCCTTCGCTTCGCTCAGGATGACAACTATTTTGGATGACAACTATTCAGGATGACAACTATTTTGGTTTGATTTTGGTTTGATCCCGATTGATGACAACAGCAAAAACCAATCCGCCGACTTTTCAGGAACTCATCCTGAAGCTCCAGACGTTCTGGGCGCAGCAAGGATGCGTGCTGCAGCAGCCTTACGACGTAGAGGTGGGAGCGGGGACGATGGCGCCGGAAACGTTCTTACGCGTGCTGGGGCCGCAGCCGTACAAAGTGGCGTATCTGCAGCCGTCGCGGCGTCCCGCGGATGGACGGTATGGCGAGAATCCCAACCGTTTGTTCAAGCATACGCAGCTGCAGGTGATCCTGAAGCCGCCGCCGGAGACCGTACAGGAGTTGTACCTGGAGTCGCTGGGTGCGATCGGGATCGATCTGCGGCAGCACGACATCAAGTTCGAGGAAGACAACTGGGAATCGCCGACACTCGGTGCGTGGGGTATCGGGTGGCAGGTGATGCTCGACGGCCTCGAGATCACGCAATTCACCTACTTCCAGCAGTGCGGCGGCGTGGACCTGCTGCCGATTTCCGCCGAACTGACCTATGGGTTGGAGCGCATCGCGGCATTTTCTGCAGGATGTTGATTCGATTTACGACATCGTGTGGGCACGCGATCCTGAGACGGGGCATCCAACGACCTATGGGGATGTTCGGCTGGCGGATGAGCTGCAGTTCTCGGTCTACAACTTTGAAGCGGCGGATGTCGAGAGAACGTGGAAGCATTTTGAGCTCTACGAAGCGGAGTGCCGGGCGCTGCTGGATCGCTACGCCGAAATGGTCAAGGCGAAGGCAGATGCGGCGGAGAGGAAGCGGTTCCCGCTACTTGGGGCTTACGACCTGTGCCTGAAGTGTTCGCATCTTTTTAATATTCTCGACGCGCGCGGGGCGATTTCGGTTACGGAGCGAGTGGGCGTGATTGCGCGAGTGCGGGCACTGGCAGTAGGGATTGCCAAGGCTTACCTGCAGCAGCAGTCGAGCGAAGAGTCGCCGGCCGCGGAGGAAGAACCTGCGGTGGTCGAGATTACCGCCGGCAAGGCGCGAGGAAGGAAGAAGGAAACGGCGCCAGTGGGGTAGCGATTCAGGTCAGCGGGCGAGACGCCCGCCGGACAGCCGCCAAGATGGCGGCGCTACTTGTGACCGTGCTCACATGCAGGATTTCGCGATTCTGGGAATATAGATAGATTGATCGATGCCAGACTTTCTGCTTGAGATCGGGTGTGAAGAGATTCCGGCGCGCATGATCGACGCGGGCGCCGGCAGAATTGCGCGAACGCGTCGCCAAATTGCTCGAGCGGGAGCGACTGGCTCCATCCGGCGAAGTGAGCGGGTTCGATACTCCACGCCGCCTTGCGGTAATGGCGGCCGGTGTTCCCGCGGCGCAGCCCGACGTTACCGAGCAGATCACCGGTCCCGTCGGTGACGGTCGCCTATAAGAATGGGGAGCCCACGCCCGCGGCCCATGCTTTCGCCAAGAAGGCCGGAGTCGATGTCTCGCAACTCGAAAGAACTTCTACCTCGAAGGGTGAATACCTCTCCGCGAAAATCAACAAGAAGGGCCGTGCCGCCAGCGAAATTCTGGCTGAACTTCTGCCGAAAGAGATCAACTCGATCTACTGGCCGAAGAACATGTATTGGCGCAAGCCAAACGAGCGCTTTGTGCGGCCGGTGCGCTGGGTGGTTGCGATGCTTGACGGGGAAGTGATTCCGCTCGAGTTCGATGGCGTTCGAGCCGGAAACGTCTCCCGCGGACATCGGATTCTCGCGGATGGAGCCGTGACGATTCCAAAGGCGGGAACGGCGTACATCGAGGCACTGGCTGGCGCCAAGGTTCTGAACCGTCAGGAGAGAGAAAAGCAGATCCGCAAAACGCTTGACGCGGCTACGCGCAAGATTGCGGGCGCGCGGTGGCGCGAAGATAAGACGCTGCTCGATACGGTGGTAAACCTGACCGAATATCCGTCGGTCATTCTGGGAAATTTCGATCTTCAGTTCCTCGAGTTGCCAGAGGAAGTCCTGGTGACCGTGATGCGCGATCACCAGAAGTATTTCGCGATTGAGGACGAGCACGGGAAACTCGCTCCTCATTTTCTGGCGGTGCTGAACACGGACCAGGATCGTGACGGAACGATCCAGCACGGAAACGAGCGGGTGCTGCGGGCGCGCTTCAATGACGCCCGCTTCTTCTGGAAAACGGATCAGAAGCAATCCCTTCGTGAACGTCTGGAATTACTGAAACACGTTACCTTTCAGAAGGATCTCGGCACCTACTACGAGAAGACGATCCGTACACAACACCTGGCCAGCTGGCTTTCGGAGACGTTGAAGCAGTGTGGTGTTGCGCTGCGGCCGGGCATCATCCATAAGGCGGCTTGCCTGGCGAAAACTGATCTGACGACAGAGCTGGTCAAGGAATTTACGGAACTGCAGGGAATCGTTGGCGGACTCTATGCTCGGGTGCAGGTGCTGGATGAGCATTTGGGCGACGATGTGCGCCAGGGGATTTCAATCGCGATATACGATCAGTACAAGCCTGAATCGATGGACGACACCGCACCGCGGACCGTCGAAGGCGCGGTCCTGTCGATTGCCGATAAGGCCGACAGTATCGCGGGCATGTTTGCTTTGGGATTGGTGCCTAGTGGCTCGAAGGATCCGTTTGGATTGCGGCGGCAGGCCAATGGCATCGTCAAGACGGTCGCAGAACACAAGCTGCCGTTGAAGGTGTCGGCTTTAATGGCCGATGCGCGCGTGCGGTATCGAGGTTCCGCAGCGGAGAAGAAGTTCTCGGCAAATCTCAATTTCGACGAAGCGATCCGTTCCTTCTTCCACGAGCGACTGGAATTTTATCTGCGCGATGCGCGTGGATTCGCCTACGACGTGGTCAAGGCTGTGCTGGCGGCGGATGCCGATGATGTGGTTGACGCGCTGGCGCGGGCGGAGGCGGTGGCGAAAGTGCGTCCGTCAGCGGACTTCGAATCAATCTCGGTAGCGTTCAAGCGCATAAAGAACATCCTGCGGCAAGCAAGCGAAGCGGGCAGGGAAGTCGCGCCGAAGGTGGAATCTGCGCTGCTGCAGGAGGACGCGGAAAAGGATCTGGCTACGCAGCTTCCGGCGGCTGCCAAGAAAGTAGAAACTCTACGGGCGCAACGCGAATATGAAGGAGCCTTGCTTGAGATCGCGAAGCTGCGGCCGGCGATTGACCGCTTTTTCGACAAGGTGATGGTGATGGCCGAGGACGCAAAAGTTCGGGCGAACCGGCTGGCGCTGCTGCAAACATTGCTGAACGAATTTTCAACAATCGCGGATTTCTCCGAGATTGTGACCGAAGGCAAGGAACCCAAAGAATCTTCGAAACCGTAAAGGACTCATCATGGCGACAACGACTCTCCCTGAGACCGAAGTGGAAGTTCCCTCTAAACGCGAAGTGAAGTACGTGTATTTTTTCGGCGGCGGCAAGGCTGACGGCAACGGCAAAATGAAAGACGTGCTGGGCGGCAAAGGCGCCGGGCTGGCCGAGATGACCAACGCCGGGTTGCCCGTACCGCCGGGCTTCACCATTCAGACCGAGGCGTGCCGAGAATACATGCGGCACAACGCGGTCTCGAAGGAAGTCGATCGCCAGATGGAAGAAGCGCTGAAACATCTGGAGCAGCTGCAGGGTCAGGCGCTCGGGCAGGGTGCGAATCCGCTACTGGTGAGCGTGCGCTCGGGCGCGAAGTTCTCCATGCCGGGCATGATGGATACGATCCTGAACCTGGGATTGAACGACGAGAGCGTCGAGGCTCTGGCCAAGCGCGCGGATGCCCGTTTTGCCTACGATTCTTACCGGCGTCTCATACAGATGTTCGGCAACGTGGTGCTGGAGATCGAAAAGTCCGCGTTTGAGGAAGTGTTCGACGAGAAGAAAAAGCAGAAGAAAGCGAAGCTCGATACCGATCTCGACGCCAAGGCGCTCAAGGAAGTCATCGCGGAGTACAAGAAGGTCGTGAAAAAACACGCCAAGCGCGATTTTCCGCAAGACCCGCACGAGCAGCTGGTGATGGCGCGCGATGCCGTGTTTCGCTCATGGAACAACGACCGCGCCAAGCACTATCGCCGCATCAATAATATCTCCGACGATCTCGGTACCGCAGTCAATGTGCAGGCCATGGTTTTCGGCAACCTGGGCGACACCAGCGGCACCGGAGTCGGCTTCACGCGCAATCCGGCGATTGGCACAAAGGAATTCTATGGCGAGTTCCTGCTGAACGCGCAGGGTGAAGACGTGGTCTCGGGCGTACGTACGCCCGTGCACATTCTGGAACTCGAGAAGATCATGCCCGAGGTTTACAACCAGTTGCGCGACATCACGACACGCCTGGAAAAGCATTACAAGGACATGCAGGATTTCGAGTTCACCATCCAGGACGGCAAGCTCTACATGCTGCAGACGCGCAACGGCAAGCGGACGGGCTTGGCGGCAGTGCGCGTGGCGCTGCAGATGGTGGAGGAAGGACTCATTACCAAGGAAGAAGCGATCTTCCGGGTCGAACCGAATCAGCTTTACGACTTCCTGGTGCCGCGCCTCGATGAGAAAGGTGTGAAGGTGGAAGTGCTGGCCAAGGGGCTCCCCGCATCGCCGGGGGCGGCCGTGGGACAGATTGTCTTTACCGCCGACGAGGCGGTTGAGAAGGCTGGTCTCGGAAAGAAGGCGGACGTGATTCTGGTCCGTGCCGAAACTACGCCGGAAGACATTCACGGAATGGAAGTGGCCAAGGGCATTTTGACCTCGCGTGGCGGCATGACCAGCCACGCCGCAGTGGTGACGCGTGGCATGGGCAAATGCTGTGTGGCTGGCGCGGGCGACATCGAGGTCAACGAGAAGGCCGGCGAGATGCGGGTCAAGGGCCAGGTATTCAAGTCCGGCGACTGGATTTCGCTCGACGGTACGACCGGCCGAGTGATCAAGGGAAGGTTGAACACGCTGCCACCGTCGCCGGACGACAAGGAATTGCAGACGTTCATGCGTTGGGCCGATCCGTTCCGCAAACTCAAAGTGCGCGCGAATGCCGACATTCCGCGCGATGCGATCCAGGCACGCGCGTTTGGCGCCGAAGGCATCGGCCTGTGCCGCACTGAGCATATGTTCTTCGCCGAAGACCGCATTCCACATATGCAGGCCATGATTCTGGCGAACAACGAAAAGGACCGGCGCGCGGCGCTAAAGAAGCTGTTGCCCATGCAGCGGGCTGATTTCGTCGGTGTCTTCAAGGCGATGGACGGATATCCCGTGACCATCCGCACGCTCGATCCGCCGCTGCACGAGTTCCTGCCACGCCGCGAGGATTTGATGGTGGACATTGCGGTTCTTCCCTACGCGAACGCGAAAGAGAAGAAGTCTCTGGTGGAGAAATACAAGCGGTTCGGAGCCAAAGGGGCGGCGGATTTGAAGAAGGTCATACCCGCGCTGCTGCGGCGAGTCGAAGAACTACATGAGTTCAACCCGATGCTCGGCCATCGCGGCTGCCGGCTGGGAATCACCTATCCGGAGATTACCGAGATGCAGGCGCGGGCGATTTTCGAAGCCGCGGTGGCCGTCTCAAAACAAGGTGTGAAGGTGTATCCAGAGGTCATGATCCCATTGACTGCGACCTTGAAAGAGATGGCGAACCAGGGCGCGATCGTTCACCGGGTCGCGGCGGAAGTGTTTCAGGAGAAGGAACACAAAGTCGACTACATGGTGGGGACGATGATCGAGCTGCCCCGGGCTGCCCTGGTAGCGGATGAGATTGCCAAGGAAGCGCAGTTCTTCTCTTTCGGCACGAATGACCTGACCCAGACGACGTTCGGTTTCTCGCGCGACGACGTGAACAAGATCCTGCCGACGTACCTGGAGGAAGGCATCCTGAAGCAGGACCCGTTTGCGGCGCTGGATCAGGAAGGCGTGGGACAACTGGTGAAAATGGCCACCGAACGTGGCCGCAAGACGCGGCCTGATCTGAAGGTGGGGATTTGCGGCGAACATGGCGGCGAGCCCTCGTCGGTTGAGTTCTGCCACCGGGTTGGCTTGAATTACGTTTCCTGCTCCCCGTTCCGTGTGCTGACTGCACGGCTTGCGGCGGCGCAGGCGGCGGCGACCGATCAGCTGAAAGTGGAAGGTGGACGCACGAAGTAACTGTGCTGTCGTCGATCGCTCAGTGTGACGGCCGACATTCTGCCGACATTTTGATGGAGTGACAGGTTCCCGCTGCGCGGCGGGGGCCCGTCACTCCATTTTGTTATTGAACCTTTTGCAATCGCGCGATGAGCTTCTGGGCGAGATTGTCGTCTGAATCAGACCAGAGCAACCGCCCATTGGCATGGGCATTTTTTTCGACCTTGCTGGTGAACTCCACGAGTTTTTGAACATTGGCGCGAACTCGATCTTCCGTATCGTTGTCGAGCGTGACGTGCTCCTGCAAGAAAGCACTATCGAGGCCGAAATCGATTTCAATTTGCCCGGTGGTCTCCGCACTGCGCTCCTCGAATTCCGGACCTTGCGCGATCAAGCGAACAGGACTTGGAGCAAGGGTCCAATTGCGTCCACTCGCGTCCGGTGTCCACAAATCCCAATCGATATCGAAGACATACGCGTAGTCGTCATGTAGCAGATCAGCGGCAACGTTCACGGCAATTTCGGGCTCGACCCCGGGATCGAATCGGCGCTCGAGAATGGTGGGCTCGTTCCACGAGACGGGATGAACGGCAAGGTAGCTGATTCCCGGCCGCTGCGCGGAAAAGGGAAATTGCTGCAGCACCGAGAAGACGTGAGGCATCATCTCCTCTTCGCCGAAGCTAGGGAACCACAGACTCAAGTAAAGAGGGTCGGCCAAGCAGATTCTCCACAGGCTTTGACGTCGTTACCTTTATTGTAAACGGCAAAATGTGTGTTGAGGAAAGCCGCCTTGCCCAGTCACGTCCCCGTCGTCTAGCCCGGCCTAGGACATCGCCCTTTCACAAGGGCCATGATTCGTAGCTACAACGACCTAAACTGCACGGCTAGCGTCATAAAGTATTGCAAGGAAGCCCCCTCTTTTTGTACCGCGGTACGAAGCCCAGGAACCGCGATTCGAGCAGCTCTAGGTCATCGCCTTCACGAGGCGATCACGTTTTCCCGACCAAGCAATCACCAAAGCTCAAGAGTTACATTCCGACTCTGAGCATCCCGAATCTTAGAGGCACATATATTCTTGAATTAGAGAATTACCCAAGGTTGTTGAGATGGCCTGCGATCGGTTTTGTCCACAAAAGCAGAAAACCGAGCCCCGCCTCTCAATGCTATTCCGCCCTCGCGGGAATACTGTCATGGATGGCAAGTACGTGAAAAACGTAGGTTGCGGGGGTAGATTTGGATCACCGACCTTTGGGTTATGAGTGCAACTTGACACGGAATCTCAGCGAGTTGCGCGGACAGGGCTGAGCTTCAAGGTACTTGGGGGAAGAAACTGCTGGAATCACAAATTCCTCCCTTAATCATCCCCCGACGACACACTCTCGTCTTGCCTTTATTGGCCCGGAGGAAGCGTCAGGGGCGCGGACAATTGGAACGTCAGTGCCGACTCGGCCGGGATCTCAACTTGCTTGTTCCCGGTCATTGCCCCTCCCACCAATCCGGCACCTGCGCCCACAAGAGCACCAATGCCAGCTCCTTTTCCTCCGCCGGCTATGCCGCCAATCAATGCGCCCCCTGCTGCTCCTCCACCCGTCGTGGCAGCGGTCCTCTTGCCCTTCCCTTTGACGGTGGTGTCCAGTGGGCTAGTCTGGATCGAATAGGTTTTCCCCTTCACTGTAACGCTCATGAGTGCGAGGCTCAGTTCTCCCTCACCCTTGAACTTGCCCTTCGCTTTCGCGTTCACCACCGTGCCACTGACTGTTGCTCCCCCAGGAATCGCTGTCCGACCTCCAACACTCACCGATTGCGCCACTGTGGCGAGAAAAGTTTGGCCCGTCTGGCTGGTTTTGGAGCCCAACGCTTGGCCCACTCTGACGGTAAGAGCAGTTCCTGCGGGCACAACAATCGGTTGTGGCTTAGGCTTCTCCACAGGCGGAGGAGGCGGGGGTGGCGGCAGGGCAGCTTGGGTTGCCTCCGGCTGGATCGAGGTTTGGTCGTCAACGCCAGCAGTTCCCGGTTCATCGCGGGCGATCTGCTCCAACTTCTGTTGTGCCGCCGGTGTCTTAACCTTACCGCTCAGCGTGACTTTCCCTTCCTTGGACGCTACTGCAACATCGGAGTCCTTCGTTTCAGGGTCAGTGGCAGCCTTTGTCTGAATGTCTTTTTGGATCTGTTCGTCTTTAGTGCGGCTAGTACAGCCGACCACCATCCCAAGCAATAAGGTCAGCAATACAAACGGTGCAGTACGTTTCTGCATAACGATTCTCCAGCGAAAAGCTACTGTAACCCAAACGCTCCCTTGTGGTCTGCTCCACGAATTTCCTGAAAGGCTCTGCTGCTGCCTCGTACAAAACCAGCCTGCACAGTGCCGACAAAGCAAGTACGATGCGGGAGCATCTCGGCAGTAGCGAAATCTCCGAGCCGACGGGCGAATCTGATCTGCGGCTTCCCAGTTTGAGTAAGGTCTCTGGGAACCGGCGGAGTTACAACTGGCAAACTTGACAGGGGCATGCCCTGGGGCATTCAAGTGGTCGCATATTCCGCCCATGTTCTCACCGATCCATCGCAAGCGCGGGCAGCCATCTTGCGAGTCTGGGAATCATACGCCGCCGACATCCCGCGCCGGGTGCCACCGCCGCGCATCCGCGGCACTAGGAGGCGCTGGCGGAACTCGCGAGCGTTAGGGCTCGCCTGTAGAGAGGAGGGGAGGGCAAACGGACCTGTGGAGTCAACCCCCCTTTGCGCACTCAGCGTGGGTCACATCACTAAACCGAAGACCGAACGCGTAAGTGTCGGAAGCGGTTTCGGGCCTAACAAGCGGTCCCCCGCAGTGAGCACGGGCTGCGCTTCCACGCCTTGGCCCTTCAACGAATCATCATTGACTCTGGAAGTCGATCACCAAGAGGGTCAGGTCGTCCTGCTGCCCTTGTCCTTTAGGATTTTCTGACCAGCACGCCAACTCATCAAACAGCAAATCGGCAAACATGTCTGCTTTCATATCATGATGAGATTCCAGAAATCCTTTGAAGAGGTCTGCCCCAAACTCTTGTTCCGACGGGCTCGTGGTTTCCGGTATTCCGTCGGTGTAGAGGACGGCCTTGTCGCCCGGTTCCACGGGCACCTCCACTGCAGAGTAGGCTGCTGCGGGGAGCAGGCCGAGTGGCAGACCGTTCTCGGACACTTCTGAGGCTCGTCCTGTTGAAGTTTGCCACAACAGGAGCGGCGGGTGTCCTGCGGCGGCATAACTGATGAACGGCTTTTCCATGTCCACGAATACATAGGCCGCCGTCGCAAAATGATGCTGAAACTTACCGCACAACGACTGATTCAATCCTGCCAGGACTTTCGCGGGATCAAAAGCATGCGGGATTTGAGCTGAGAGCGAAGCCTTTAGCATCGAGGCGATCAAAGCGGCAGGCAGGCCGTGCCCGGAAACATCCGCGATCAGAATCCCGAGGCGTTTCTCGTCCACGACGATAAAATCGTAAAAATCACCTGCCACCGAGGTCATCGGAAAGTAGCGCGCAGCAACTTCCAGGCCACTGATCTTGGGAGTCTCGTGTGGCAGGATGGATAACTGAATCTCCCGCGCCATCTCCAGTTCGCTATTTATGGATAAGAGTTGCCGGGCCAATTTTTCACGGGCTTCGCGAAGTACGAGATGAGTGTGGACCCGCGCTTTCATAACTGCAGGTGAGAACGGTTTGTGAATGTAGTCCACGGCTCCAACCTCAAAACCCTTTGTCTCGTCATTGGTTTCCGTTTTCCCACTGAGGAAAATGACTGGTATATCCCTGGACTCTGGTGTGGCTTTCAGGATGGCACACACTTCGTAGCCGTCCATTTCTGGCATCGTGACGTCGAGCAGGATCAAATCCGGCTGCGGCTTGGTCTTAACCAGAGCTAAGGCTTTTGCGCCGCTCGTGGCGACGCGGATCTTGAAGTCTTCCTTCAGGGTAGAATGCACCACCTGAAGGTTAGCGGTGGCATCATCCACCACGAGCACAAGTTTCTTTTCTTCAGCGTGATTCATTTTGCCTGCTCCAAGTTCATACCGTATTCCGTAGTGATCTGATCTAATTTCAAGAGCGCGCTATCAAAATCAAACTCATTGATAGCTGCACTGAGGGCGAAAAGTCGCGGCTGGGCAAAGGTGCCCGCGAGCGCGTCTTCCAGGGCCAGAAATGCCTCGGCAGCATCGCCGTCACTCGCCTCAAGGAGGACCCTGAGGTGCGCGATCGCCGCTGCTGCCGCTCGGGCGTCAAAACCGTCGCTGCATTTCCCCTCCACCGGCCGGTTAGGCATGACATCGCGTATTGCCTGCTGAAGGGTCTGAACCTGGCGGCGTAGGACTTGAGCAAATTCCTCGACCAGCGCGGGGACGGACGCATCCTCCTCGCGGATGGCTCGCTCCAGCTTTTCCGCGGCAGTAAATACCAGGCTGAGTCCAATATTTCCTGCGACGCCCTTCACCGTGTGGACCGCTCGCTCAGCTAGTTTGCGGTCGCCGTTCTCGATTGCGGTTGAAATCTGCGAATCCACATCGCTCTGTTTGGCCGCGAACTGCAGCAATAAGTCACGATAGAGGCGCTTGTTTCCGGCAACGCGCCTGAGGCCGCTTTCCACGTCAACTCCGGTAATCTCGGGCAGAATTATGTCGTCGGCCGGTTTTGCAGGCCTGGCTGCAACTTCGGCAGTTGGCGCTTGCCGCGGCTTCACCCAACGCATCAACGTCGTAAATAAGGCATCTGGATCGATGGGCTTGCTCACGTGGTCGTTCATCCCCGCTTCCAGGCAGCGTTGCCGCTCCTCAACCAACGCGTGCGCGGTCATGGCGATGATCGGAAGGTCCTGAAGCTGAGACTCCGCCCGCAGAAGCCTGGTAGCCGTGAAACCGTCCATCTCGGGCATTTGCAAATCCATAAACACGATGTCAAACGGCGGGGGTTGTTCGCCTTTCGTCAGGATTCTCAAGGCTTCGCCTCCGTGATTGGCGATCCGCACACTGGCACCCACACTCTCAAGAAGTTCGGCCGCCACCTGCTGGTTTACCTCATTGTCTTCGACCAGGAGAATTCGGATGCCGGTAGCAGCGCGAGAAGTCGCGGCAGCAGCTCTTATGGCCCGCGATGGATCAGCGTCGTAGCCAGCACCGCCGAACAACTCTACCAGGGTGTCGTAAAGCGTCGAAGGAGTGATCGGTTTCAACAGATAGCCCTCAATCCCAATCCCGTCGGCCTGCGAGGCGATGTCTTCCCGTCCGAAACCAGTGACCATCACGATCTTGGGGACGTGTTTGAGACGGTCACCGCGCTTGATGATTCGGCTGGCCTCCAGGCCATCCAGGCCTGGCATATGCCAGTTCATCATGACAAGCTGATAGGGGTCCCGCGAGTCATCGGCGACGATTGCTCGAATTGCGTTTTCGCCGGAGGAAGCTGACTCGACCCTGAGCGCGAGTGTCTTCAGCGAGTCGGTAAGGATCTCGCGCGCCTGCTGATTGTCATCAACGACCAGAACCCGGATGCCCGCGATGTCCGGGATCAAACGCCCACGCTTCTTTTCTCCTGAACCGATGCCGAACCACGCGGTGAAATGAAAGGTGCTGCCCGTGCCATGCTTGCTCTCGACCCAAATGTTGCCGTTCATCATTTCGACGAGTCTCTTGGAAATCGAAAGCCCGAGACCCGTACCCCCGTACTTTCGGGTAGTGGAACTGTCGGCCTGGATGAACGGCTGGAACAATCGGGCGACCTGTTCGGGCGTCATGCCGATTCCACTATCACGCACCGAGAACTTTAGATTCACCCTGTCCCAAACTTCTTCCACCAACGCCACCGTTACTACGATCTCGCCCCGGTCGGTGAATTTCAACGCGTTGCTCACAAGATTGACCAAGACTTGGCCAAGCCGCAAAGGATCACCAACGAGATGCGGAGGCAGATCCTGCGGCGCAGAAATGAGCAACTCCAAATTCTTGTCGTGAGCTTTCTCGGTAACCAAGGTGCAGACGTTCCCGAGCACATCTTCCAACTGGAAATCCACCTTCTCCATGTCCAACTTGCCGGCCTCGATCTTGGAGAAATCGAGAATGTCGTTGATAATGCCGAGGAGGGCCTGGGCGGCTGCCTTTGTTTTCGTCAGGTAGTCTCGCTGCTGGGGCGTCATGTCCGTCTTCAGTGCCAGATGCGTCATTCCGAGGATGGCGTTCATCGGCGTACGGATCTCGTGGCTCATGTTGGCAAGGAAATCGGACTTGGCTCTGGTGGCAGCCTCGGCGACTTCCTTCGCCGCGACCAGTTCCGCCTCCAGCCGTTTGCGTTCCGTGATATCTTCCTGCAACGCGGCTACGTACTGTGGATTGCCTGCCGTATCTCGGAGCAGAGAGAATCTCACACTCGTCGTGGCGATCCTGCCGTCTTTGCGAACTAACCGCTGTTCCCATTGGTTCTTTTCGCGCTTCCCCTGGACGAGTTCCGCATATCGTTCCGCAGCGGAAGCACGCTCATCCGGGTGAGAAATCTCGTCCCACCTCTCCAACTGGCCGAGTTCTTGCTCGGTGTAGCCCAGCATTTCTTGCAACGCGCGGTTGGGGAAAATTGCCTTTTTATCAATATTGAAGAAACTGATCCCGATCTGCGCATTTTCGAAAATCGAACGAAAGAGCTGCTCGCTCTCTCGCAGGGCTTCCTCTGCGCGCTTGTGTTCTGTGATGTCTTCAATTAGTGAGGTGACGTATTGCGGTTTTCCCGCGGCGTTCCTGAGCAAGTTGAACCTCGCACTGGTAACCACGGTGCGGCCGTCGCGCCGAATGAAACGTTGCTCCCACTCATCGCGCTCGCGCTTCCCTTGCTGCAGGTCCGCATAGCGCGTCGCCCCTGAGGAACGATCATCCGGGTGGACCATCTTGTCCCAGTTCTTCACCTGGCTTAGTTCTTCCTCAGTGCAACCCAACATCTGTTGACAGGCGCGGTTGGAAAACGCCACTCGACCATCGATGCTGAAGACGCTGATCCCGATCTGGGCATTGTCGAAAATTGACCGGAAGAGCTGCTCGCTCTTCCGCAGCTTCTCCTCGGCCCGCTTGCGATCGGTGATGTCCGTGAAGATTCCCGCGGTCGCGTAAATTACGCCTGCGTCATCGTAAAGCGGGAACTTGATCGAAATGTAGTCATGAGATCCGTCTTGATGGGGGGCGGTCTCTTCAAACTCCAAGGGCCCGGCAGCCTGCATAACCTCCAGGTCGTTGGCGTGGAACCGCTCGGCAATCTCTCTGGGAAACAAATCGTAGTCGGTCTTGCCAAGTACCTCCGACCGGCCGAGTCCGAAGATTTCCTCAAATCGCCGATTAATGCGCAGGTAGCGCCCGCTTACATCCTTGACCTCGATGACAGCGCTGGAATTATCGAGGATGCTTTGCAGTTCCCGGTCGCTCATTTCTCCCATTTCCCCGGAAGTCGGGCCGTGCACGGTTTCTTTCTCCAACGGATGCTGCCTGCCGAACTACGCTACCCTTGACCGCGGACTTATCGGTATTGGTAATAATGGTGGATTTGACGAGTTGAGAGTCATGGCGATTGCTACCCAAAGAATTGGCCTGCGCGCGCACGGGAAAAAGTGGGAAAAAACCACGGGGGAACCCCAAAGTGAATCAAAACACACTATTGAATGGCGTCTACGACTTTTGGGACACTGGCAAAAGTGACAGGCCGTTCTGGTCTATCGCTCACGCACCCAAGGCGCTTTCACAGTTGGACGGATAATGGTTATCCATTTGAGCCGAGAGGGTAGGGTGGGCCAAACCTAAAATCGATGCCAATCAATGTCCGCTGGGGTGCTCGCGGCCGCACCCTACCAATTGGGTGAGCCGCCACCTTTGCTGAAGGCAGCTCTCTACCGTGCCTAATTGCGGGCCAGACCTACCTGATGGCGCACAAACGCGTCCGGCGGCACCGGCCAAGTTGCAGAGACCATTGGATCATCGGTCTATGGGCTGAACTTCGTGACTAGCTACAGTCCTCATGCAGTTATGTGCTTTGTACTCAGGGCCGAAGTCGTCCCATATCATGGCACAGCTGTCGGAACTGACAGTACCCGCAACCCAAGTCTGTGTGCAAACTGGCGCATGATGTTGCAGAACATTTCGAATGAAGGGGATCGTCCATGTCAAGAACTTCACATTACGTACGGGTGGTGATGATGTCGCTCTTGTTGGCGACGAGCCTTAGCTCATTAATCGCTGCGAAAACACCGCAGTCCAAACCAGGGCAGTCGTCAACCGTATCTTCGCAGGACAAAGCGAAAGCCTGCAACGACACCGCCGACAAGAAGGGCCTTAAAGATCAGGAGCGCAAAACGTTCATGCAGAACTGCCTGAACAAGGTCGCAAACTCCGGTTCTGGTGGCAACGTGAGTCAGCAGGACAAGGTAACTGCCTGTAAGAACCTCGCGGACAAAAAGGGGCTACAGGGAGCAGATCGGAGGTCGTTCCTGAAGGACTGTATGAATAAACTGAACCCCTAATAGGTCCAACCGGGTTGGTGGTCCAGTGGCCGACGCCTACGGGCGTCCGGGCACTTGCCGCCTCAAAGGGTTTCCTCACCCTTCTGGAAAGACGCCGACTCCGACATCCCCAACCTGAAAGAGCCAACGGCGGAGTACGCAAAGCTGCAATAGCCGACAAGGAACGTTCCTAGCTTATGGCTCACCGTTTAGCGATAGGCGTTGAAATCAGCCTGCACCCGACAACCCCTCGGCAAACAGGCAAGTGACGAGACAGGACTTTTCGGCCTGCGTCGAGGGAAATGAGCGCTGTACGACGCCTGACAATTGGTTAAGATCGCAGTTGGTTTGAGAGGATGCGCCCTTATGAGACAAAATTCTCGAAGCATTCTTCTGCTGGTTTTCGCGGCCGTGCTCACTGACACTACTTTCGGGCAAACGCAGCTGCAGCAGCGAAAAGTAGTGGTCAATGGACAGAGCGGAAAGGCCGATGTGATTGACCAGAATGGCCGGTGGTTCGTGGACGTGTCGGCCCTGGCCAGCATCGGCAAGGGTTCAGTGAGTTTCGACGGGCCAGGCATCGTCCTGACCCTCTCTGCGGGGGCAAGTGGTACGACGATGGCCAGCAGCTCGGCCTCCCCTGCTGCTACTTCGCAGCCAGCAAATAGTCCCGCGTTGTCACAGGAATTTATGAAAGCGGGCATCGAAGAAATCGCGCGCTTGCGGGAGTGGGCTACAACGCTGGCCTCAGCCATTCGGGGTGGGTACGGCGTCACCGAGGAGTGGGTCAATGGTTATCGCGATCAGGCGTCGCAGAGCCTGCAGCTGGCGGAAGCGGAGGCTTCGACCGATGGTGATCGCAATGCGGTGCAATTGCTCCATAGCGTTTTTAACCTGGTTCAGCAATGGAGTGATCAGCTAGTGGCCGCGAAGAAATCAATGGACACGGCCAAGTACACGACCTCTCCAAACGCTTTGCGCGAAGACCCGCTGTCACAGAAGCTCATCACCTGCGGACACTTTGTGACCCAGATGTTGGGGAGCGCCACGTTTCAGGATGACCCTTCGTGCCACTAACGATATGAAGTGCACAGGGCAGGTTCTTGACTCGCCCTGACCATGGATGGCAGACCTATCACGAATGCATCGGCGGGCAAACGCAACCGCGAAAGAATGTGACTGGTGGCGTTGGCGCATCCTCATTCGCCGTCCCTTTTTTACTCGAAAAGCCCAGTTGAAGCTGAATGAGTGTAATCGTAGGCAACCATCGCCACAGTGAATGGCGATCCGTGAGGACATCTCCCTGTCACAAATGACAGTTACCAGTTGTCCAAATGGCATGCTGTAGTTATTCCTCCGGCTGCGACCTCTCTATCGGAGGCGATGAGCGTAGCGCCTCCCGCCACGGCCCCAGCAAATAATCAAGGATCTCCTCGGCACGAGAAAGCCTGTCCGGCCATAAGGGTCTCAGGGAGACACCGAACGAATGAGAGCAATGGGAAAAAGGGTATGTATCGGTCTTCTAGTAGGCTTATGTCCGGTTCTGGTCGGAGTAGCGTTTCTGCTGGGAGAAGACTATACACGCGACGCAAGTCCTCCCTTGTTCTCCTACGACGAACTTCTTCAGCTTCGATCGACTCAGGAACTGAGCCCCGAGCTTGCAAACAAGCTTCATGTCATTACCACGACTCCGTTCATTAACAATGAGGCCTATTATCGCGGTGCAAGGCCGCGTCCCCCCGAAGTGGAAGGCCTTGGCCCTACGCTCCGTGTAGCTTTTTGGAACATTGAGCGGGGACTTGAGCTCGACGAGATCCAACTTCTTCTGACCGACAAGGAACGCTTCATGGCAAAGGTCGCCGAGGAGCGCGAGCATGCGAAGGAGCACGGCAAGAGGATCCGCAAGGTAAATCTCGATAGGATACCTCGGGACATTGACCTCTTGAAGGCTGCCGACGTATGGGTCTTGAACGAAGTCGATTGGGGTGTGAAGCGCACGCGATACCGAGAAGTCGTCCGTGAACTTGGCGAGACCCTGAACATGAATTGGGCTTATGGCGTGGAGTTTCTGGAGATCGACTCCAAGCAACTAGGGACCGACACATTCGACGACGGCGAGGACGAGCAATCTCGGGAGCAGCTTCTGGAAGAGTTCAAGGTTGACAAGAACCGTCTGCGGGCACTGCACGGAAATGCGGTGCTCTCCCGCTACCCAATCCGTTCGGCAAAGCTGGTTCCTTTCACAGTCGGGTACGATTGGTTTCAGGAGAGCAAAATCCGCCCGCTGGAAAAAGGTAAGCGAAAAGCGGCCCTCCTAATTGGCGAGGACTTGTCGCGCGAGGTACGCCGGGGACAACGCTCGATGCTGCTTGTCGATCTGGACGTGCCAGAGGCGCCGGGCCATATGGTGAGCGTGGTATCCACGCACTTGGAGAACCGTGCCAAGCCTAAGATCCGCCGCCAACAAATGGAGGAACTGTTAAAACAGGTCCACGACATTCCCCATCCGGTCATAGTGGCTGGCGATTTCAACACCACCGGCAGCGACTCAACTCCGACTAGCGTAGAGAACCTGCTCTATAAGCGGTACGGAAGCGTGGACTTCTGGACCACTAAGGGCATTCAGTGGTCGACAGGAGTTGGCCTAATTTATAGCGGTGCCAAGGCAGCAGGTAAGCTATCTGGAATCCAATACCGCATCGACCCTACGTCGGCGAATATTCCTGGCGCATCCCCAAATTTAGAGCGTGGGTTGTTCTCCACAATCGAGAAATATCGGTTTGCGGATGGACATGCTTTCGATTTTCGCGGCGTTCCCGAGCGGACTATAAACGGCAAATCTGGGACCTTGGCAGACTCCAACGAGCGCGGAAGCGCAGGATTCGCTCCCACGTTCGTGACTGAGTTGATCTGGAAAAAGGTTCGCGTGGCCAAGTTCAAGCTCGATTGGATCTTCGTGAAGTCCGATCCGGCGAGTCCGCGCGATCTGAAAGGACCATATCGTTTTGCGCCGCACTTTGCCCGAACGATGGGCGATTTGAACAACTGTCTGCCAGAACCGATCTCCGATCATAGTCCCATGACAGTCGATCTTCCGTTCAACGAACCTATAGTACCGCAGCAGAAAACGACGCATCGAACGGACTAGCCTTGAGATTGCACGAGACGAAACGGTTCCTAAGCGGGGCACTATATGCTGCCTTGCTCTCACTCGCGGCAGTGGCGCAAGTAGTGCCGGAAGCAGCGTCACTCCCGGCACCAACCAGCGCAGGGCAATTCGAAGGCCCAGACTGCAATGGACCGCCGGGAGGACCTCCCCAGCAAGACAAGAAACAAACTCTGTGCTCTTCGGACCGGAGCTTAACGGCGCTGATCAAGCGGGGAGCGGTAGACCAGAAACAGATCTACTCAGCTCCGTTTCGTCGCCACAATCTGAAGTGGGACGCGCTCTTCCTGATCGCCACGGCAGGATTGATTGCCGCGGATAAACACGTAACGGCAGCGATGCCGCATGACAATCTGAGCGTTAGTCAGCACATCTCCGATGCCGGTTTATATTCAACCGTCGCAACAACGGGAATTTTGCTCGTGTCTGGCATAGTCAAGGACAACGGACGTGCCCGGGAGACCGGTACCCTAGGGTTCGAAGCCTTCGCCAATACCCTGGCCGTGAGTGCAGTCACCCAGCTAGTGGCAGGACGGGAGCGACCTCTCGAGGGTGTCGGGCATGGTCGTTTCTGGGTCAACAACAACATCGACAGTTCGTTTCCATCCATGCATTCCGGTCTGACTTGGTCCATGGCAAGTGTGCTGGCGCACGAATACCCTCGCCCCTGGGTGCAAGTCCTGGCATACGGAACAGCTACGACTGTTTCAATAACACGCGTGACAGGATTAAAACATTTTCCTGCGGACGTGGCTGTGGGCGGGGTCTTTGGCTACTTGATTGGTCAGCACATGCTCCGCTCGCATTCTCGCTTTTTCCACGGACGTCACGATCGGAAGATCCCGTGCAGGGGAGGTGTTTAGTATTGCCCTCACTGGCACGGGCTAAAGCTGCACTTCATGGTGAACTTGCAATTACTTAATCTTCGCAGTCAACAGGAGACCAACATGAAAACATACAAATTGGGGCTTACACTGCTGGGCACATTCGGTGCCCTGATATTGATCAGCCCGATTGCCCACTCACAGGAAAAAGCCACCCCGAAGGTGGTTCAGGTTCACTTGGTGATCACGGACGCCGCTCTCCGTGAGGAGAATGAACTTCCGCCTCTGCAACCGCAAGATGTGAAAGTGAAACAAGGAAAGAATTTTCTTCAAGTTACACAATTGATCCCCGCGCAAGGTGACAACGCTGCCCTTCAGTTGATGATCTTGATCGACGATACGCTTAACTCATCTGTGGGGAACAATCTCAGTGATATCAAGGATTTCATCAATGCCCAGCCGCCCTCGACGCTTATCGGCGTCGCCTATATGTCGAACGCGACCGTTAACGTAGTTCAGAACTTCACGGCTGATCATGATCTTGCGATCAAAGCGGTGCGGTTGCCTCGGGGTTCATTCTCCACTATGGACAGCCCGTACCTGTCGCTCATTAGCCTCGTAAAGAGCTGGACTCAGCAGAAAATACGTCGTGAGGTTTTGATGGTGAGCGACGGAATCGACAGGCTCCGAGGTGAAACACCTCAGCCTTCCCGTCTCGGACCAGGCTTCGGCACTGTATATCACAGTATGCCCACCATCAGTGCGGATGCGACGTCGGCGAGCGAGATCAGCCAGCGTTACAACGTCATTGTTTACCCCCTATACGCGGCAGGGGTCGGCCGAACTGGCCGAAGCGGTTGGGACCTGCAAACGGGGCTGGGCGGACTTTCCAAGATCGCAGATGAAACCGGCGGGGAATGTTTTTCTCTCGGGACTTCGACTCTGGTTAGCTTTAAGCCTTATCTGGAACGCTTGCAGAAGCTGCTCTCCAATCAGTACTACTTGGTATTCCAAGCGGTGCCGGGTAAAAAGCCAGGTTTGCAGCGCGTCAATGTCCAGACCGAGCTTTCGAACTCTGAGCTTCTTGCTCCGGATAACGTCTGGGTTCAGCCCGCCATGTGAGCAATAGACGGTAGGAAAATCCCACAAATGAAGGCGCCGCAACGCGCATTTCAGGAACGAGGAGGAAGGTCATGGAAGGTTCTTACGAGTCGGTGGATAACCAAGCTGTAGACCGTCGCAGATTTCTCAGCACGGCCCTCGGCGCCTGCGCCATCAGCCCTACACTTAGTTTTTTATCTATGCAGCTTGCGGCCAGCATGAGTGAGTCTTTGACAAAAGAACAACGTGACAGGATGACACCGTTGCAGGTCATTGACGAATTGAAGGAGGGGAATGGGCGATTCCGGACGGGGAAGATGGCTCCTCGGGATTATCTAGCTCAGAAACGATCAAGCGCGGCGGGGCAATACCCAGCCGCAGTCGTACTTGGATGCCTTGACTCCCGAGTGCCAGCCGAAATTGTATTCGATGTAGGCATCGGAGACATTTTCACCGGACGGGTTGCGGGCAACGTCGTAAACGACGACATGCTGGGCAGCATGGAGTTTGGCTGTGCGGCTTCCGGCGCAAAGTTGGTGCTGGTTCTGGGACATACGTCCTGTGGGGCGGTGAAAGGTGCGATCGACGATGTCGTGCTGGGCAATCTTACCGGACTGCTGGCGCGTATCAAACCAGCGATACCAGGGACGAAGTTTGACGGCGAGAAGTCGAGCAAGAATGCGAGTTATGTTGATGCGGTTGCGCGAACGAATGTAGTGCTGGGGCTCGCCGAGATTCGCCGGCGTAGTCCAATCCTGGAGGAATTGGAAAAGAAGGGAAGCATCAAGATCGCCGGCGCAATGTACGATCTGGCAACTGGAATGGTGGAGTTTATCGGCTAATAGTGGCCTCGCTGTCTGTGACCGTCTTGATGGTTTCCATCGCGAACTAGCAAGGTGCAGCCAGCGCCTATTTCGGTGCGGACTGAAGGGGAGGGGCTGGCCCTTGCCCCGCTTTAGCGCCCAACCGGAGATCACGGCAAAAGTCCGCTAGCCTGTCCGGATTCTCCCATGGATTTCAATGCGCGTCACTGAACCCAACATCGTTTCCTTTTCAGCGGGGCAACGTGCCCGGATTCTGGTTCCAAGGGCCTTGGTTAGCTCATGAAAAAGGCGATACCGCCGTCCGAAGATCACACCTCGCCGAACTGGACGACCACCTTGATGTCTTCCGCAGTCCGCTGCAAGGCGCGGGCAAAGTCGTTCGGTCGCTCGCGCCGGGTCACGAGACGCGCCAGCCACGAGCGGTCTGCACGGACCAGGACTTCTCCGGCCTTGTACCAGTGCCGCTTGTTGGCATTGACGCTGCCAACAACGACGTTGTTCCGCAACACTGCCCCCGCCGCCACGTCGGCCGTGCTGGGCCCGGAAGTGTGGCCGCCCGTGCCGACTCCGGTGAGACACACGACGCCCCCCGCCCCAATGGCTCGAATCGAGTCGGCGATCACCTGCCCTACACCAGTGCATTCGACGATAATATCCGGCTCAAATCCGACGCCGGCAACAGTGCCGCTGTGGTAAGTCGCACCGAGGGCGCGGACCAGTTCCGGCTTGGGCCCCGAAGCAGCCCGGTCGAGGACGTGAACTTCCAAACCGCGCTGCTTCCCGACGAGAGCAGCGAGAAGACCAATCGGCCCGGCCCCCGTTACCAGCACGATCCGGGGCTCCCAGAAGGCGCGTTGGCCGACCGCGACAATCTGTTCCCAGGCCTTGGTGACTACAGTCGTGGGCTCCAGCAGCACACCGAGGAGCCCGAGGGAACGGTCCACCTTCATCGCGTACTCGGGCTCAATCCGCCAGCGCTCGGACATGAAGCCGTCGATCTGCTTGATGCCGCGCTCAGTATACTGGCCGTTCTGGCACATGTCCCACTCGCCCACGGCGCAGTTGGGGCACGGAACAGGGTCAGGACGCCGGACGATGCCGACCACGAGATCTCCCTTCTGCAGCCCGCAGGTAGGGCCGGGGTCCACCACCCGGCCCAGGGATTCGTGGCCCAACACCAAGCGCGTCCTGCCGCGAGGAGCCCAGCCGTAATTCCCTTCCACGATCTCGACGTCGGTCCCGCAAACCCCGACCGCGATGGCTTCCACGAGTACCGAGCCGTCGCGCGCGTCGGGCTCTGGGACGTCCTCCAGCCGTGCAGTCCCAGACTTCTTCGGTTCTACAGTGATTGCCTTCATTGGGTCACCTGCTTGATGTACAAAGTCGAGCTCGTTTTCGCTCTTAAGGTCGTGTTCTTCCGACCTTCTTCATGTTTGTCTTCTTCAAGTCCTCGGATCTTGTGGGTGGGCTGAAAATATCTCTTTTTGGCAATAGCGCTGCGGTCTCAGTACAAACTGGAACCTGAACTCGAGGCAGATCCAAGAAGTTTTGCGTCGCTACGAGGAGTTCGAAAATCGTCTGCTAAAGCTGACCCTTGTGGCCTATTTCACCCTGCTTGCTTTTCCTTCCATGACGGTTGTCCATTTGATACCGTCCTCGGACATCACATATGGGAACAAATAAGAAGTTGGGGTCAGCATCTTGATCAAGAAGCGACTCTCATTACTCCACCTTCAAGGCTTCTTGGAATCCGCGCTTGCTTCCGAGACCACCAGAAACTCGTACTTCTTGCCACCCACCTTGAGCTTCATCTTGTCTTTGTCCAAGGTGAACTCGACGGCCGAGTTCAGGGGAAGGAGGCCCTGGTCATGTTGTTTCGGTTGACGGATGTGGTACTCGACGGTGGCGGTGCGCACTACGTATTCCTGGCAGACAAGGTCCAGGTTCTTTTTGCCTTTGTGGCCTTTGGCTTCGGTTCCACAGTCCACGGAGTTCTCGGAAGTGATCGTGCCCGCGGTGGGCTTGCTATCGGCCCAGGCAAGAGCCACAACGCAGATCACGAACCCTTGAAGTAGTCTCTTTCCCATACCGGCCTCCTTAGTGATCGCCAACGGTGATTGTATTTACAGACCGCATCGCCAACTCCAGTTCACTCCTCCCGCCATCAAGATGGTGGGTGATGCATCAAGACAGCTGAGAAAGAGCTTGCCGGCCAACACCGCACGAATGGCTGGGACTAAGTCAGCAGTCATGCGTTGTTTGATCACGTGGCGCGTTCCGCTGGCCTCCCAGCGCGGCTTTTCACAAGATCCACATCGTCGTGCACCGAGAGGAAGGTAATGCTTCGAAACGGAACCAGCCTCTCGCGGACGCTGCGCAATTCGATAATTCACTCTGGTTCTCACGAAATATCTAGAATCACGACGGCCGGCTTGAGTCGGAGGCTCTCCTCGATTGCTGCCTTGCCACTGGTCACAGCCGCCAAGACCTGAACAGTGGATTTTCAGCATGGTTGCGACGCGCTTGACCATCGCCGCATTGTGGTCGGCCAGCACGAGAGTTGGCCTTGGAATATCTACGCACCCCTCAGCGGCTCGTTTTGGCTATGCGGGATACCCCTGGGCCGCAAGTCTGTGTTCCCGTGGAAGCCTAGGAAGGGCAAGGGGATGTGTCTACTGTCAGAAGTGACAGACTCCGCGGTTCATTTCGATCCAAAGGCACTGTACTCGTGTGCTGCACGGCTAATGGGAAAACATCTTCGCCGGTTCTTGATTCACCTCACACGCACGTCACAACTTCCGTCACTTAAGACCAAAAGTCCAGCTGAGCCCGGAGCTGGAGCCGTAATCGCTTCCGGCAAGACCGGCTGGCGGCCGGTTGTCCCAGTTGCCATAGAACGAGAAATTCCATGACAGGTTGCTGATGAGCTTAACGTAGTAGGTAGCATTTGTGTTGAAACGGACGCGCCCCAGCTCAGAAATGCCTGGCAAAAGTGTAGCGGTTACGCTCAGGTTGGTTTTGCTAAACCTAAAAAGCTTGAGATCCGCACTAATCACGGCCGCCGCAAGGTCTTGTGTGCCCACTGGAACTATGGACTGCTTGTAATTCGTTCGCAGCCATCCCACGCCACCGAGCAATGAGACTTTGGCTTGGCTTGTGTTCTTCAAGTAATATCCGAGGCCACCGCCGAGGGTGGTCTGCAGCCTGATTCCCTGCGCTGAGCTTTGCAGAAAACTACCCAAGCCTGAATAAAAGTAGTTGTTCCAAGGGAGCAGATGCAGGCCGCTCAGGTCCAATACATTGCGTGTGGAGGGGTTGGTGCCGCTGCTCGACGACAGAGTGGAGTTGAGGGTAGCTTGCCCCGACCAACGTTCGCGAAGGTATTCGGTCTGTGACCCAAAGCTGTATTGTGTCGACTGGTTTCCCTTGGAATAGATGACTCCAAAGTTCAGCGTGCCATTGAATCGCTGCCAAACGTTTTCAGAAGTCTCAATTAGTTCGACGATGCGTGATCTGTCCAGCGTCACGCGTTCCTTTGGAGGCGCTAGGACCTCAATCACAGGCTGGCTGGCTGGTGACTCAGCCGTCCTCAATGTGCCTCTGTATACCGTGCCGTCTTCTGCCTTCACAATGAACAGTTGATTGCTTTCAACGCGGGCAACTTTTGACCAGTCAACCGATATCGTTTGCGCAACATAGTCGAGGCTGACGTACAGCACACCTTGATCAAGCCCCTTCACTTGGCATGTCAGACGATCGCCATTCTTCATGACAAGCACATCAGTGTTTTTTCGGGCAAAGAGAGGCGCCGTCAAAGCGAGAGCTGAGCTGAGGAGGACTACTCGGAAATTCGTCGCTCGTCCAATCTTCATACTGTTTCTCCCCATTGTGGCGACTGCTCTTTCATTTTCGTTTTCGTATAACTCAAGACGAAACTAGCCTGCACGAATAAAGACGAATACGGTACTGTATAAATTTACTCAACAACTCCACGCTGAAAGGCACGATTTTGAGGAAATGACAACTCTTTTGATAAGAATGATGATCGATGATGATCAGTGAGGAGAATGTTGTTTTCTACCGAAAATACCGAGAAGGAGGTTCGACCGAGGAAAGGTTGGTGCCGGGCTGTCTTCAATTCGGATTCTGGTGGTAGATGATTTTGAAGCATTTCGGCAATTTGTCTGTTCGACGCTGGGTAAAAATCCTGAATTGCAAGTCGTGGGCGAGGCTTCTGACGGATCAGAAGCGGTTCACAAAGCCGAAGAACTGCAGCCAGACTTGATTGTGCTCGACATCGGGCTTCCAACATTGAATGGAATCGAAGTCGTTAGACAAATCCGCAAACTTGCCCCGAGTCCAAAATACTGTTTCTGAGCCAGGAATCCTCCGCCGATGTGTTGCAAGAAGCGCTCAGTTCGGGGGCACTAGGCTACGTCGTCAAAGCACATGCTGGAAGCGGACTGTTAGCGGCCGTGGAAACAGTTCTTCAAGGTAAGCGGTTTGTCGGTAGTGGTTTGTAAGCTCACGGTTCCACCGACGCAGCGAACGTGCAAGCCACCCCGTCGGCTCTGCCACAATGAAAATGAATGGGCTGCGAAAGCGAACTCAAGCAAGCGCTGCGCACGCACCCCTCTTCGGCCGCAGGTAACCAACGACCTCCGTCTAAGCGGCCACCATGTGGTTCCTGATGGCGTACTTGACAAGTTCGGCAGTGCTCTTGGCGCCAAGCACTTCCATCATGCGGTACTTGTGGTATGCAACCGTTCTGGTGGTCATGTGCAGGATGCCGCCAACTTCCTTCATTACTTTTCCTTCGGCCAGCAACTGCAGCACTTCACGCTGCCTCTCGGTCAGGCGTTCCTCTTCCTGAACCAGCCTCTTATGCTGCCAGCGCAGGCAATCGATCGCATCTTGCGACAGGGCCCGTGATACATAGGATTTGCCCCGCAACACGTCGTGAACCGCCAGCACCATCTCAGCAGCGGCACACGTCTTAAGGAGGTAGCCGGAAGCTCCGCGCGCGAAGGCTTCGGCGGCCACCTCAGCGTCGGGATTCATGGTCAGATAGATGAGTTTGACCGCAGGCAGGATTTCCTTCACCTGCCGGCCCGCGTCCAGCCCATTCAGAATGGGCATCGCGATATCGACCACGATCACATCCGGCTTCAAGTCGCGGGCAGCACGCACCAGCGCGCGGCCATCGCTCACCACTCCTACCACGTCAAATTCTGTTTCAAGAAGTCTCTTGCACAACTCCGCCACAAGAGTATGGTCGTCGGCAATCAGAATGCGGGAACGATGGTTCATTAATCTTGCTCCTCTAAGACATGCCTATCGATGCAATAGTGGCGCGTACGCTTGCGATTGGAATTCCCCTCACTAAATCGCCCGTCCTGCAGCGAAATCTCCGGTGGAGCGTGGGTCTCTACGTGGTACTCGGTCCTTAGGTTTTTGGCGAACGGCCTATCAGTCGGCGTGGAACTTACGCAGCAACACCTTTTTCAAGTTGACGCAGCTCGGCTTCTGGGATCGTAAGCAGCGTAAAGCCACAACTGAGGCAGACTATAACCTTCGGGAATATCCAGACAGCGGGCTGGTCAAAGCCTTCCCGCCCCGGAAAATGAATGTTCATCTCCGCGCTGAACTCTCTCTGTCTTTCCGAGCCACATGAGCTGCAGGCCATCCCCATTTTCCTCCCGCTCCGCGATTCTGATACGGGAAGCCTCTGTACGTGTATGCAGTTCTGACAGGGATTTGTGCCGGCCCCCATGAAAAATAAGTTTTCGGGGTTGTTTGGTTGTAGACTTCCTGTGAACCGCGTTGAATTGTGAGATACAGCGGGTGTGGGCCTGAATTCCATCAATCAAAGAGCTCGGCATGCCGAGCCGTTATCGTTCTCGTTGGCGCAGCTACGGCGCCTATCCGACGAGGAGCTGATGGCCTGCCTCCGGGAGGGACAGAGCGACGCCCTCTCTGTCCTCTTCGACCGTTACCAGAGGTTGGTCCTGAGCATTGCGTTGAAAATTGTCCGAGACCCTGGTGAGGCGGAGGACGTCACGCAGACCGTTTTTCTGGACGTTTATCGCGCAGTGGCACAATTCGACCCCAGCAAAGGCAATACTAAGGTGTGGCTGATGCAGTATGCGTACCACCGCGCCATCAACCGCCGACAGCATCTTCAGGGTCGGGAGTTTTATAAAAGCGCTGAACTGGAGGAACTGGAGACGCGGCCTGTGGAGCCTCACGCAACGTTTGGTTTAAGTTCACCAGAAACCAAGGAGTTGGTTCGCCAGAGCATGGATGCTTTGTCGGATACCCAGAAGGCCGTGATCAAAATGGCCTGCTACGAAGGGCTTTCCATGCGGGAAATTGCCGACCGAACAGGAGATTCATTCGTCAAGGTCCGCCATGACTATTATCGCGGGCTCCAGAGGTTGCGCTCTTTGATATCGGGCGGAGACAACAGGAAATCGAGTTCACGGGGAGAAGAGTGTGCCTGAGCATCAGCCGAGACGGATGCCGGAGCATGAGCAGTATCAAACGCTTTGTTCGCTTGCCGCCGGGGGCCTCCTGGAGGGCGCGGAGTTTGTTGATTTCCACGTCCATTTGAAGGAATGCAGCGAATGCCGCTCGGAGTACGAGGAACTCTCCCGTCTCGTCATTCGGGAGTTGCCGCAAGCCCAAGGAGTCTTCAGGCAGGAAATGGCTGCGATGCATGTTGAACCACTGCCCAAATCGCGAGAGCGTTTCCTTCGCCGGGCACGAGCCGAAGGCGTGGTCTTCTCGCGCGAAGTTGAGAGTGCCGCGCAATCGGGTCCGTGGTACCTCCGTCCCGTCACCATGCTGGCCCCGGTTGCAGTGTTGCTGGTGATTGCGGTTGGTCTTACGGTCTACCATTTCCGCGAGACGCCGGATTCGGCTACGGCGAAGAACGCCGCGACGGATCAGCAGATCGCTGAGCTCAAGCGGAAGAACGCCCAACTCACCGCCAGCCTATCTCAAATGAACGAATCGCTTACCGCAGAGCAGCGCGAGGTGCAGGATCTGCGCGCACAGCTGGGAAAGGCTGCCGCAACCGCCGAGAACCTGCGACGCGGCAATGAAGAAGCACGCGGAGACACCGAACGGTCCTACAGCCGAAACGTGCAATTGCTCGACGAATCTCGCAATCAGGAAAAACTGTTGGCAGAAGCAAGAGACCAGGCGGCTCGGATTAGTCAATTGCGCCTCGACGACGAGGCCTCCCTGGTCGAGCAGCAGGCTCGCATCACGGAACTCTCAAATAAGCTGCGGATCGCGAGTGCCACCCTCGACCAGGAACGGCAACTCGCGGCGTCGGGTAAGAATGTCCAGGAGCTTATGGCGGCCCGCCAATTGCATGTTATTGATGTCCACGACACTGACCCGAATGGTAAGCCTAGCAAAGCCTTTGGTCGTGTTTTCCTGACGGAAGGTAAATCCCTCACTTTTTATGCCTTCGACTTGACTGAAGACAGCGTAGTAAATGCGAAGCGTAGTCTCCAAGTCTGGGGAGTGCCGGAAGCGGGAATGAACTCGGCGCGCAGCTTGGGCTTCCTGCACATGGATGCCAAAGCACAAGGGCGTTGGGTGTTGAGAGTGGAGAATCCCGATCTGGTGAAGGAGATCAACTCCGTATTTGTCACGGTCGAGCCCACGGCCGTCGGCAAGCAGCCTAGCGGACAGAAGATGCTTTACGCCTATCTGGGCGAGGCCAATCACCCGTAGCGAGACGCAACAGCGTGTCCCCATCCCCGGCAGACCTTTCCAGTTCAGACGCTTGCATCACTCCAATCACAAGCATATTCTTCTCAAAATCTTAGGCCGCGGCAGAGCTAGTCGCGGCGTGCGAGCCCCAAGGGAGAATTGTGATGAAGTACCCGGCGCTCGTCCTGGTTTTTCTTTTCAGCTCTGTGCTGGCCTTCACACAAACGGATGGCGCACGGATTTCCGGCCGGGTGACAGATCAGACCGATGCGGTAATCGTCGGTGCCGAGTGCAAGATCACCAACACTGAGACCAACGTCTCGATCACCACCACCACCAACGGGGATGGGATCTACGTCATTCCAGATCTGCGTCCGGCCGCCTACCGGCTGACCATTCAGAAAGAGGGTTTTCGCACCGTCGTCCAGCCCAA
Source organism: uncultured Acidobacteriota bacterium (assembly GCA_963729415.1). Lineage (GTDB taxonomy): Bacteria > Acidobacteriota > Terriglobia > Terriglobales > Acidobacteriaceae > Gp1-AA133. The sequence continues at coordinate 342,283 of CAVSOD010000003.1, forward strand.
CCTGCAACTCTACGTACAAGACGCCGTCAACGAGAATTTCCAGCTAGCCCTTGGTTCCGTCTCAGAAACCTCCACCGTTGCAGGAACGCCCCTATTACAAACGGACTCCGCAGCGGTCAGTACAGTAGTCGATCAGCAGTTCGTGCACAACATGCCGCTGAACGGACGCAGCTTCCAATCCTTGATTGCGCTCACCCCAGGAGTAGTGTTCACCTCGCAAAACCTCGGTCAAGGCCAATTCAGCGTGAATGGACAACGCAGCGACGCAAACTATTTCATGGTCGATGGAGTGAGTGCGAATTTTGGCGTTAACATTCGTACTTCGGCTCAGACTCTGGGTGGCGCGATCCCGGCACTGACGGCTCAGGGGGGCACAAACGGACTCGTTTCCGTGGATGCCATGCAGGAGTTTCGCATCCAGACCTCGTCGTATGCGGCCGAATACGGACGTACTCCCGGGGCGCAGATCTCAATTGTCACGAAGTCCGGCACCAACGAGTTTCACGGCAATGTGTTTGACTACCTGAGAAACGACATTTTCGACGCGCGCAACTATTTTGACGTTCCGCCGCTTCCCAAGCCGCCAATCCGTCAGAATGACTTTGGCGGAACCCTTGGCGGGCCGATCGTTAAGGGCAAGACTTTCTTTTTCTTTTCTTATGAGGGGCTACGGTTGCGTCTGCCGCAAACGGCTTCAGACGTATTCCTTACGGCATCCGCCCGGGTGGCCGCGGCGCCGGCCTATCGACCGATCCTCAATGCGCTTCCGCTTCCGGATGCAGCCGCACGGCCGCTCGACCCCTCCTGCGATAACATCACAAATCCATGCCTCGCAAATCTCACGGTAGCTTATTCCAACCCCTCGTCCCTGAATGCAACGAGCATCCGCATTGACCACAACCTGACCAAGAGAGTCAGCCTGTTTGCGCGCTACAACCATGCGCCGTCGTATGGCGCGAGCCGCTTCTGGGAAGAACTCGGTTCCAATCATGCGAATTCCGACTCCCTCACCGCGGGAGCTACCGCGGTGCTCAGTCCCGCCAAAATGAATGACTTTCGCGCTAACTGGAGTCGAGAGACGGCCACTTATAGCAACGCCCTTACCAATTTTCATGGTGCGGTGGCGCCGCCGACCTCCGTCTTGTTTCCGCAATCATCGCCTTTTAGGCCTGATAGAAGTCAGGCGCTCGTCTATCTTGGACTCGGTGGCAGCATGGAAGTTCGGGAGGGCTCTCTTTTTTCCAACGTGCAACGACAACTTAATCTTGCGGACACATTCACTTGGGCCATCGGCGTGCATCAGTTAAGGTTCGGTATCGATTATCGTCGTCTAACTCCCACGCTCACGGAGAATACGGGATATGCACTTTTCCCCTCTTCTTACACTGAGGTGGTGGCAGGGACAGTCGACTCGGTGCTTTTGAGTGCTGACGATCCTCTTTCTGTGACGGTCGACAATTATTCTCTGTTTGCGCAGGACACCTGGAGGACCACGAATCGTCTGACACTGACATATGGGTTGCGATGGGAGATCAATACTCCTCCGGTCTCGACAACGTCAGGAACGCCGCTGTACATGCTGAAAGGCATCTTCGATTCGAATCCGCTCGCATTGGTGCCAGGAGACCTCTGGTATACCAGGTTCGGAAATTTCGCTCCCCGAATCGGAGCTGCATACCAGCTCACGCCCAAAACCGTGGTGCGAGGTGGCTTTGGCGTTTTCTATGACCTGGGCTACGGAAACGTCGGCGATAGTTTCCGCATTTTTCCCTACGATCGCTCGGAATTTCTCAGTTCGCCCCTGCCTTTCGACTTGTCCAACCCGGCTTTCCAGCCTCCGCCGTTCTCCACAACCATCGATGCGAGCGTACTGAAATTAAGCGCTGTCGATCCGAACTTGCGTCTCCCCTTCGTCCTGCAATGGAATACGGCCGTCCAGTGGGGACTAGGAGCAAACCAGACATTGACAGCAACCTACGTTGGGGCGGCCGGCCGGCGTCTTCTGCGGCAGGACATAATCGCTCCTCCGCTGCTTTTGAGCCTAGGCCAAGGGGCGGATGTCCAGCTAACACGAAACGGCGGTTACTCCCACTATAACGCTTTACAAGTACAGTTCCAGCGCCGTATGTCGCATGGACTTCAGGCATTGGTGTCCTACAACTTCGCAAAATCAAGTGATCTCGATTCCACGGATGAAAACGGTCTAAAGGCTGACAGCGTGAGCGACATCGTGCTCCCACCCCTCAGTCCATCTGACTTCGACATACGGAACTCCATCGCCGGGGCCGTTTCGTACGAAGTTTCCAACCCCTTCGTGGGGCCGGACCAGCAACGCGATCCTGAAAGGATGGGCGGTGGATGGATTGGTACGCGCGATGACGGCGCCGCCAATCAACGTGTTCATTCAGGGGTACTCGCCGGTGTTTGGCCACTACACGACCCAGGCTGATGTTGTGCCCGGTCAGCAATTCTGGATTTCGGATTCGACCCAACCAAGCGGCAGAGCGTTGAATCCGGCGGCATTTTCCTCACCACCCGTGGGGCAGAGGGGAGACTTCCCCAGGAACGGACTGCGCAGTCCTTACTCGATCGACCAGACGGATCTTGCGCTGCGCCGCCGTTTTAACCTAACCGAACGCGTCAAGCTCGATGTGCGCGCAGAATACTTTAACGTGTTCAACCATCCGATGTTCGGAATCCCCGGCTCGCAATGCAATCCGGATGCTTTTTGGGGATCGCAGGGTCGTACTAATCCAGCCTTTGGCAAGATTTGTCCGGGTACGTCCACAACAAACATCGACGGCGGGGGCACCCCAAACGGACAGAGCGCTCTGTATGCGGTTGGCGGCCCGCGCTCGGCACAGTTCACGCTCAAGCTTATGTTCTGATATACGAGAACACTGTCAACAGTTTTTCCCCGCGGTTACACGGTTTGGTATTGCTCAATGGGCGAGCCCTCGACCGCCAACTCTGCGGCCCCTCTCGTTTCCCCCTGGTCAGCCTTGAGTGATCAATCAATCTCGAATGACAGGTACCGAAACCTGCCGTGGCGTTCGACCTGCACGACGACTGCCTCGCCAGATTTGCAATCCTGGAGCAAAGAACGGACATCTTCAACGGTTTCAACGTTGGTCCCATTCACCGATCGAATCAAATCCCACAACGCCAATCCGGTCCGGGCGTCGCTGTGGGCCACCTTGCCCGCCACCAAGACCCCGGACTTCGATCGCAGACCCGAGACGGCGGAACGACTTCGGTCGCTGAGAGTCACGGCAACGATGCCCAGCGGCGTCACAATGCTCTTTTGCATGTCGAGTTGCTCTAGCGACTCTTCCGGATCATCGCCACCTTGCTGAACGAGAACGGTCGTCGTAAAAGAACGCGAACCCCTGAGGACCGCGAGGTCTACTCGATCTCCCACTCGCTTTGTGTAGAAGCTGGTCGCGTACTGCGCGGAGCCCTCCAAGGGAATTCCGTCGAGCGACAGGAGGATGTCCTGAACACGAATACCACTCGAATCCGCGGAACTGCCGGGAATCACATCGGAGACGATGACCCCCGCCTTTCGGGGCAGCCTCAATCCGGAGGCCATCGTTGATGTAACGGTTTGCACTCTTAATCCAATATCGCCAACCTGGAAACGCCCATTGTTCTTCAGTTCCCTGTAAATGAGGTAGACCATGCTACTGGGAAGCGCGAATCCTAGCCCTTCACTGCCACCTCCTTCCGTAAGGATAAAACTGGTCATGCCAATGAGGCGGCCGTGAATATCGACCAGTGCACCGCCGCTGCTACCCGGGTTAACCGCGGCATCGGTCTGAATGTATACAGGGGACAGATTGGAATCACGTGGTCTGGCTACGGCACTGACGATTCCCATCGATACTGAGTTGTTTAGCCCTTCAGGGTTGCCAACTGCAAAGACCAACTGGCCGGGCTGGATTGTGCTGGAATCGGCTACCGACAGGACTGGCAGGCCAGTCGCCTCAACTTTCACAACTGCAAGATCTGCTTCTGGAAACGTTCCTACGATCCGAGCCTCAAAGGGTGTATCCGGCGTATTCGGCGCGACTTGGTCGCGCACCGCGTGAACTCCTCGGTCGAGCATAACCCGCACCCGCCGGGCGCCTTCCACTACATGCGCGTTTGTAACAATGTAGCCATTCGAGTCCAGTATTATCCCGGACGCGACGCTCTCTTGCTTCGATACGAGGTGGGTTGCCGACTCTTCCTCGTCATCATCGTCGTCGGAACGACTGTAGCCCACCACTTCGATTCGCACGATCGCAGGCGCCACTTTGCTGACAACATTCTGAACGGAACTACTTAGCTCCTCCAGGGGTTCAGTGGGAAAGCGGCGAGGTTGCCGCTGAGCATGAAGGCTGGTCAAAGACAGCAGGACTCCAACGAAGAGCGCTGGCCTCGTGTGCGTCGTTCTGGCTCGCTCGGTGGACACCCTAACCCCTTCTGTCGACATCGGACCACGACACTGGTATTTCGGAACCGGAGTCTAGGCCGTCCGCGGCAAGACAAGAACTGTCAACATTGACAGCGGCCACGAACGACGATCCGTGGGGCAGGCCGATCAGTGCTGGCCCAAGCAACAACACGGCGCCGGGAGTAAATCGCGAAAGACAAGAAACTACGAAGGGTACCTGGAATTATCGCCATTTCCGCTACGGGTCTACTGCGAGAGTGGGGCCATTTGCCCAATCACAAATCGTCGGAATTGAGCCAGGGTGTCCGATTTGGATCTTCGCCCGTGACGCCTAGGCAGATTTTTCTTTGAGCACGTGAGCTGTTTCTGCCGTCTCTGTAACGAAATCTCTTCTCGTCATAACCAAGCCACTGGCGACTGAGGGTGCAATGCTCCGAACGTGGAGGTCTTGCTGCGGGAAAGGTATCTCTATGTCAGCCTGTTGCAGAGCTCTGGCGACGGCAACGGTTATTTCACTTTTGAGCTGAAACCACGTCTCCCGTTGTGCGGCCCAGAAACGGAGCTCAAAATTCAGGGCGCTATCGCCAAAACCCAGGAAGAAAGCCACAGGCCCGCGGGGCTCGCGCATAACTCCGGGATGTGATTCTGCCGCATCAATGAGTAGTTTAAGGACCCTTTCAGGATCGGTTCCGTAACCCACTCCAACCGGTATCTCTACGCGCCGCCCCGGTGTCGACAGGGTCCAATTGATAACCTGATTTGAAATCAGAGTGCTGTTGGGCACGATCACTTCCGCTCCCTGGAAGGTCGCAATGGTGCTTGACCGAGTTCCAATCCGCCTGACCGTACCGACTACTCCGCCTACCTCCACCGTGTCATCAATATTTATAGGACGCTCGAAGAGCAGGATCAGTCCTGAAACAAAGTTGTTGACAATATTCTGCAAGCCGAAGCCTATGCCGACGCCCAGAGCGCCGGTAATGACCGTGAACTTGTTGAGTTCTACCCCGGCATCAGCAAGGGCTGCCAAGGAAACGAACACTAACAGGACGTAATAGGTAATAGTCGAGATGGCATGTGGCAGGCCTCGCTGCAGGTGCAACTTTGGAAGCAGGACTGTTCGCAGTGCAAAGGTGACGACGTTTGCGAGCGCATAGCCGAGCAACATGATCGATGCAAGGCTCAGCGCTCCTGCGAGCGTGAAAGAAACCTTTTCGTAGCCGATGGGGTATTGGAGGACGTTAGACAGAGCGCCCATCGCGCTATCGTGGATGGTGAGCAGGTACAGCAAGGATCTCAGCCATAAAAAGGCAGCGCCCAGTACAATCACGCGGCCGCCCCAGCGCTCGATGCTCTCAACACGCTTCTCGAACAGAGTTCGCGACCAGTCGCTGCGCAGTATGGTGGTGAAAACCAGGATCAGGACGCGTGCCGCAACGTAAAGCGCAGCCGCCATAAAGGCACCCAGCATAGTGGCTACGCCAAGGACCTCCGAGAGAGCAAGAAAGCCGAAGACACTGGCGACAAAAGCTGCAGCCAAACAGAGGAGTCCTACTCGGACCCCGGATACCACTACCCGCAGCCTGTTGCGGGGGACCTGCAACTGTCGGAATCGGAAGGGTCGTGTCAGCCAACCAAAAATCACAAACGCCAGCAGAACACTCAGCGAGAACAGCGTTCGTTTCCACCCCGGCGGAAACGGTAGCAATATCCGCACGCCCTCTAACAAAATGAAGATCGTCAGAATGTACAAGAGGGGACGAACCCCCGGTTCGATCAGAGGCGGAAGCAATCGTAATGTCATGACCAGACAAAGCAGGCAAAGGATAAATGCGACGCTGATCGGAGAGGACGTTGCCATGCCCACCGTTCCAAGCAGGGCCGCGAGCAATGCCACCGAGAAGGGACGTGCGAAGGTCTCCGAAGCTTCCAGCGAACCTCCTGGCCGCCTCGCGTCGCTTACGTAACGCTTAAGCTTGAAAGCTGACACTAAGCCCACAAAGTATAGTGCTACGATACCTGTTAAGCGTAAGTTATTGGTCTGCAGGAAATCTTCAGCGCCGGCGACGTCCCGATCAATGGACCCACGGATCCGAATGTTCACCGGCTGGTCGGAATTGCGCAACTCGCCAATGGCCCACAGCGGCGGGCTATCTCTCTGCAGCAGGCGAGCGCGTTGCCGTTCTTGGGCCTCCACAAGCTTGCTCAACACGTCGGAGATTTGCTGGTCCAACTGAGAGACCTGATTTTGAAGGGTCAGGACTAAATTCAGTTGCTCCTGCGCCTGCGAGCGGGTGGATCGAATGGTGTCCAGTTGGTGGCGGATTCGATCGAGTACAGCCTCGATCCCGGTGGGATCGTGGATCTGGTCCAACGTCGCCTGCCACTGTGCCCACTGGTCATCGAGGACTCGGATCTGGCTTTCCAGATCGGAGGCGCGCGTCGTCAGAAGCTTGCGCTGCGCGGTGTATTGTTGATTCAATGAGCGCCAGTACAGATCTTCGTCGCGCAATTCCACGGCATTTGGAATACCGGCGAGGAATCCTGCCGCCACGGGAATCCGCTCAGCAATCTCCTCAGCCCGCGCTTTGGCCATGCGGTAGGACTCGAGCAGTTCCGGCGTGGGTGTCAGTTGCCTAGAAATCTCCTGCAGTAGCCGATCCAATTCCTCGGCCCGTCCGGCCACCTGTGTCAGCGGGATTGCTTGATGAGGAGACTGAGTAGCTGAAGGCGCGGGAGACAGCGACTCCTGAAGCGCTTCGCTCGCCCTCTGGACTGCCGTTGCCTTCGTTTGCGTCTGCGCTTCGACGACCGTCGTTGATAGAACAAAGGCGGCCAAGAGTAGCCTTGCTACGGCACAGCCCTGTCTACCTCTCTCACCGAAACGACACGCGACGCCAGCGGGAGACTTGGGCTGCTGCAAACACCCAGGTCGCGCTCCAGTATTGGTAATTTCCATATCGAATCACTTCTGCAGGTCATCCCTGGTTTGGATATGAAGAACTACCGGCATGACGACATTGCATGTGTCCTTGGCGCGCAGTTACATGAGTCTGTGCCCATCCCCTACCGATGTGGACTGGCAGTTCTGCCAGTCGCCTCGCCGGCATAGCTTGGATACCGTAAGGTGTGTCATTCGCAATCGGGCGTAGCCTTCTCTTTCGCATGAAATTAAGGTGGATGGACTGTCTACGTCTCCCAGCGATATTAGATCTCTATGTGGGGATTCTGCGCCTGTGACTCGGCTCACCTTGGGGTGAGAGGAGCTGGATTGTGATGACGACTGCTGGAACGGTGTAGACAAACGTTCCGAACACCCACATAAGAGCTCCGGCAATCACTTGATCTTCCAGAGGTGATACCCCGAAAAGCTGTGGCCCCGCAGCGTACGAAGGGTAAAGAACTCGGTCCCAAAATGTCAGCATTGCTCCGAGCGCGCCCCCAGGTAGCGTTCCCAAGAAAAGATAGAGCGGAATAGACCACCGGGGCCAAGTAGGCCCACTTGGAAACGGCTGCACGGCAGGCCACCAGAACAAGAGCGATGTGCTCAGAAAACAGATGTGTTCCACCTCGTGCCAAGAATCCGAATGCAATGCCATCTCAAAGGCAGCAGGAACGTGCCATCCGAAAAGGGCAATTGTAGCTAACAGCCAACAACTCGCGGGATTTGTGATCAAGCGTCCGAACGACTTTACAGGCGCCCAACGTAGAAGTGGTCCGACTGCACCACGGACGATCGACTGCGGTAGTCCCCGTAATAGTGGAAGAGACGGAGCGCCGAGTAGAGTGAGAGGAGGAACAACTGCCATAAGCAGAAGATGCTGCACCATATGAACTGAGAGCGACACATCGTCAAATGCGGCAAGCGGAGAGCCGATGGCGATCCAGAGCGATAACAATCCACTCAGGAATGCTGCGAGCCGCCAGGTTGGAATCACCTCGGGGAGAAGGCTCCGGATGCGAAGCCAGCCTCTGACGTAAACAAGCCCCGTGATGCATAGGGTCAAGTTGACCCATAGTGGGCTTGACCAAGATCGCAGAATGGCTTCAGCTTCGGAGGACATCGGAGCACTAAGGCTGAGTCAACGGCCGCCCTCCAGCCTCCGGCTCCAGGGCAACAGAATGGGAAGCATCTCGCGCAGCCGGTTGACCGGCGGGACGCAATGTCTCCAGGAATGCAACGAGAGCCGTAGTTTCTGCAGGGCTCAGATTCTTCCCGTAAGCGGGCATGTTCCCTCCCCCCTGAATCACTTGACGGACGAGTTGGTCCGGTGTTCGCCGTACAGCCACATCGTCCAGGGCAGGCCCGCGCTTTCCGCCAACGTTAGCAAGGGCGTGACAGTTGCGGCACTGCTTGTCCTGAAAGACGAGGGCACCTTGCCGCTCAAGCGCGGACCGGTTGTGTAGGAACTTAGGGGGAATAGAGTCGGCACTCCAGGCATCCATCATCGGACTCCACGGTGTGAATCCGGCGAGATGGGTGAAGCTTCCTAAGGCAACTGCGATCAGCAGAATCGAAAGCACGGCGATGGGCCTTCGGCGCCAACTCTTCTCGCCCTCGCCGAACACGAAGGGGAGAACTAAGAGCGCCAGGAGAACGACTGCTGGGCCAACCAGGAGAACAGGCGTTTCCATCGAGGGAGGCAAAAGGGAAAGCACTGCATAAAGCCACAGGAAAAAGAAGTCCGGACGCGGGGCTGTCTGAATAATCGTGGGATCGGGACGACCTGACGGACCAAAGGGTCCAAGATAAAAAGCGCAGGCAGCCACAGCGAGCAAGATGAGAGCGCTGAAACAAAGATCCTTCCAAACCGCGCCGGGGACAAAGGGTACACCATCTTTCTTCGTCAATTCATGGTATTCCTGAACGTAAGTCGCCTTGCGAACCACGCGACCGGGCACCGGCCAATCGTTTATTCCCAGCTTCACGACCATTAGAAGATGAAGCGCAACAAATGCAATCAATAAGCCGGGGACAACAAACACGTGCATGGCGAAGAAACGCGACAGCGTCGCCCCCGCGATGATGGGGCCGCCTAGCATGATGTTGACGATCGCAGGTCCCACCACCGGCACGCGGCTTGCGATCGATGCGCCAATCCCCAAGCCCCAGTACGCATCCTGGTCGAACCGCAATACTTGCCCGGTGAAGGCCATCCCCAGCGTCATGAGCAGGAGGAATACCCCCACGATCCAAGTCAATTCTCGCGGATACTTGTAAGCGCCGAATAGAAAAACCTGAACCATATGGAGCAGGACGATCGCGACCATAAAGTTCGAGCCCCAGCCATGGAGAGCTCGAATAAACCAGCCCAGCTGGATCCCGTGGTTGAGAACCTGAAGGCTGTTCCAAGCTTCCCCAGCGGAAGGCACATAAATCAAAGCAAGCAGAATGCCCGTGACAACCTGAAGAACAAACACCACGAAAGCAGCGCTCCCAAAAACATAAAACCAGCTTGCGGTATCACGGGGAACAGGATGCTCCGCAGTCTCACGGATGGTTTCTCCAATCTGGAGGCGCGCGTCCAACCATTCACCGACCTGTCGGATCAAACGCATCGCGGCGTCTCCGAAGTTAGGAGCGATGACTGTGTTTTCTGGCCGGGTGTCGGCATCTCCCCTGCCTTGATCAAAAGCCTTCCATCCTCAATCTTGTAGTGATATTGGAACAATCCGCGCTCCGGAGGTCCGGAGGCTCTAGAACCGTCTTGGTAATAGGCACCACCATGACAGGGACACATGAACAAATTCGATTGGGGAAACCATCGAACTGGACAACCCAAATGCGCGCAGTTGATCGCAAAGACTTGAAAGGTCTGGCCATCCACGTTGCGCACCCAGCACGCAATGTCTGCGGTCTTTCCGTCCCAGGGATTCACGATCGGATTTCGGTACGTTGCAAATCGAGTCTGCCCTGCCGGGAACTGGTTGAGTTCCCCAAGTGGGAGCCATGATTCAAAACCTTGCTTACGCTCGTGGGCCACGGGAGAGAGGATGTAACGGACGATGGGTACAGCTAGCACGGCAGCAACGATGCCATTAAAAAAGATTCCTATCTTCATCAGGAGTTCACGTCTGGAAAGGCCGTCCTGAGTAGTCATCGAGGTTCTCCCGCTGGTTTGTCGGAATGTAGATGAGGCTGGCCGGAGAATTTCGTGCGCTGAGAAGCCAGCCACGCCACCACGTCAGAGACTTCCTGCGAAGACATTGGTTTTCCTGGCACATTACCCCGCCAGTCGGGGGCGCGCCCGATTGGGCGCCCAACAATCACCACTGTTCGGAGGTC
>CAVSOD010000004.1:0-235394 GCA_963729415.1 uncultured Acidobacteriota bacterium
TCCTCGACGTGTTCGATGCCCATCGATAGGCGGACCATCTGCTCGGTTACGCCCATCTTCTGCCGTTCTTCGGCGCGGATCATGGCGTGCGACGTTATGACGGGGATCGTTACCAGCGACTCGACGCCGCCCAGGCTGGGGGCGAGGGTGAAAAGCTGCAGGGCCTCGGCGAAGTGGCACGCGTCTTCTCCGGTGCCTTCGACTTCGAAGCTCAGGACGCCGCCGCCGCCGCGCATCTGCTCCATGGCCAGAGCCTGCTGCGGGTGTCCATCGAGAAAGGGATAACTGACACTGCGCACCTTGGGATGCGCTTTCAGGAATTGCGCGACCTGCAATGCGTTCTCGTTCTGCCGCTGCACCCGCACGGCGAGGGTTTTGATGCCTCGCAACAGCAGCCAGGCCGCGTGCGGGTCCATGTTGCATCCAAGCGTGGTGCGGGTCGCATGAATCGCTTCGATCAGATCGCGGCGACCGGCGACGATGCCGGCGATGAGATCCGCGTGTCCACCGAAAAACTTGGTGCCCGAATGCATGACCAGATCAATCCCAAACTCGGCTGGCCGGCAGTTGATGGGCGTTGCGAAGGTGCTGTCGATCAAGCTAATCAGGCCGTGCTTTTTTGCCAGTGCTGAGACCCTTCTTAGATCCACGACACGCAGGGTCGGATTGGTCGGCGACTCGAGATAGAGGATTTTGGTGTTTGGCCGGATTGCCGCCGCGTGCTGGTCATAGTCGGTGGTGTCGACCAGGGTGGCCTCCACGCCGAATCTCGGCAGCCATTGGGTGAAGAACTTGGTCGCGCCGCCGTAGATGTCACGTTGCGCGACGATGTGGTCTCCGCTCTTCGCCAGCGCCATGACCGTCGTGCTGATGGCCGACATTCCCGAAGCGAACAGCAACGCGGCGTCGGCGCCTTCGAGTTCGGCGATCGCATTTTCTGCGACCGTGTGCGTGGGATTCCCGTAGCGGGTGTAGAAGTGGTCGGTAGGCGTCGCCCGAACTTGCTCCTCGAGGTCGGTGACTTCGAATGTCGAGGTTTGATAGATCGGGGTGTTCACCGGACCGTTCTTCTTGCTGAGATCCATTCCGCCGCGCACCGCTTTCGTCTCTGTCCGCCGTTGATGCTTCTTCATAAATCCCCTCAATCGCCTTGAAAAATCGGTCTACGGATACTTAGTATGTTCCGCGCCCTTACGCCTTCACGGTCGCTGGATCGAGTGCCGGAACTGGCGAGAACCACTGGGCCGAGCGCGCATGGCGTCCGCTGGTCAGTTCATCAAACGCGCGCTGTAACTCACGGGTGACTGGTCCAGTTTTCCCGTTGCCGATCGTTCGGAAATCAATCTCGCGCAGCCCGATGACTTCGGCCGCCGTCCCGCAGACGAAAACTTCATCCGCGATATAGAGCTGATCGCGCGAGATCGGTTCTGCGACGACGCTGTATCCCATGTCGCCCGCAATCGTGATGAGACTGTCGCGCGTGATGCCTTCGAGGATGGCGCCCCGCGGCACGGTATAGATCACACCGTTGCGCACCACGAAAATGTTCTCTCCCGTGCATTCAGCCACGTATCCGGCGGGGTCGAGCATGATGGCTTCGTCAAACCCGAGCCGGTGCGACTCTGTCTTGGCCAGGATCGAGCCCACATAATTTCCTGACACCTTGGCCTTGGTCATCATGATGTTCGGGTGCAGTCGCGTAAAGGAAGAGATGTTGGCGCGAATGCCGTGCTCTCTCGCCTGTTCGCCGAGAAACGCCTTCCACTCCCAGACTGCGATCATCAGTCGCGGAGTGCCCGCGTCGACCACCATCCCCATTGCTCCGTCGAGAAAAATCAGCGGCCGGATGTAGCAGGATGAAAAGCCGTTGGCAGCGATGACCTGGTGAATCGCAGTACAGATCTGCTCCTTCGAATAGGGCAAATCGCGGAATCCTACGATCAGGGCCGAATCGAGCAAGCGCTCGACGTGTTCCTCCAGTCGAAACACGGCAGCTCCGCGCTCGGTTCGATAGCAGCGGATGCCTTCAAACACGCTGTAGCCATAGTGCAGGCCGGCATTCACAAACGGAACGACACCTTCAGACGCCGGACGAAGTTCACCCTCCATCCAGATGTAGCGCGGGGTCCCTGGCATAGCTCTCCTCAAGGTCGGCAAGGTCTCTGGAATCAGACACCCATACAAGCTTAGCTGTGCACCTGGGGAGGAGCAACAAAAACCAACGCCAGAGGTGAATCTGGAGCGGCGTTGGCTGGTTGTTATAATCCCTCGCCTATGGATACCGGTCTGAAGAACCGAGTCGCGATCGTTGCCGCCTCAAGCCAGGGAATCGGGCGCGCCACCGCCGAAGCCTTCGCTGCCGAGGGCTGCCGGATTGCCATGTGCGCGCGCAATGCGCAGAATCTCGAAGCCGCCGCGGCGCATATTCGGCAACAGCACAAGGTGGAAGTGTTGACGGAGGCATTCGACGTTACCGATCCGGCTGCGGTGAAAGGCTTTGTCGACGGCGTGATTGCGAAATTCGGTGCCACCGATATCTGTGTTACGAATGCGGGCGGCCCGCCTGCAAAAGGATTCCTCGCGGCCTCGCTCGAAGACTGGCGGAAGGCGATCGATGCGAATTTTCTGAGCACCGTCTACTTCGCGCGCGAAGTCATCCCTCATATGCAGAAAAATCGCTGGGGACGCATCATCACCATCACGTCGATCACGACGAAACAACCCGTGGCTGAACTCGTGCTTTCGAATGCGGTCCGCGCGGCCGTCGTAGGACTCGTCAAAAGCCTCGCGAACGAGTTCGGTAAAGACGGCATCCTGGTCAACAATGTCGGTCCGGGGTTCACGGCGACCGATCGTCTAAAAGAGTTGGCCAAGGCGCGCTCGGCAGCTTCGGGCAAGTCGCAGCAGGAAATCTTCGACACTTGGGCGGTCGATGCCGCACAGAAGCGCATTGGCGAGCCTCGCGAGGTAGCCGATGCGATCGTGTGGCTGGCGTCTGAGCGCGCATCCTTCATCACGGGGCAGACAATTCTTGTGGATGGCGGGGCCTACAAGGGATTGTGACCCGTCGTTTCCGACAAATTAGAAACTCTTCTGGTTCCACCCCGCCCGCTTTTATTGCGAACGCTGACTGATTTCTAGTAACCTAGCGCGCAACTCTCCAGCCAGACTTGGTTGACCCGGAGTTCCGTTTCTCCGAAAACCGGCAGGGGAGTCGGTCATGGGGGCGCCAACCTACAAGTCGACCGGGATGGCCGTGGGCCATCGAGAGCGCGCCTTTCTCTGCGCTACAACTGGCGGTTGTTTCAACTTTCCTTGAGTTTTTCAACCGGTAAGTGTTAGCCATCGAACCCGCGTCGGGGAGGAGTGTATGTCGAAGTTTCTTGGAAGCCATTTGCGTTTCGTGATTGTTGGTTTTTGCCTGCTCGGTCAAGCGCTGGCCCAGGGCGGCGCCACCGGAGCAATCAGCGGCACGGTTCAGGATGCCTCAGGCGCGGTCATTGCCAACGCCGACGTGCGCATCACCAACCAGGACACCGGCACGGTCACGCGCGCAACGAAGACTGACTCGACCGGGTCGTTCACGGCCACGCTGCTTCCGGTGGGGACGTACATGGTCGGTGTCAGCAGCACGGGATTTCAGGAAGGCAAGTTCGCCGACATCGTTGTACGCGTGACGGAAACCACGCGCATGACTGCGAAGTTGCGCCCCATGCAGGTTCTCGAAAAGGTGGAAGTGCAGGCCCTGGTTCAAGCGGTAGAAACCACGTCGGCAACGACCGGGCAAGCCATCGAAGCAAGACCATCCGCGAACTTCCGCTGGCCACGCAGAATTTCCAGCAGTTGCTGACTCTGTCATCGGGAGCGCAGAGCGAATTGAACGCCTCCTCCCAACTCGGGCGAGGCGCCACCGAGATTTTTGTGAACGGTCAGCGGGAAGACAACAACAACTACCAGATTGAGGGCATCAGCGCGACGGACTACAACGTCGCGCAGGGCACGAATGTGCCGCTGCCTAATCCTGATGTCCTCGGAGAATTCAAGGTTCAGACGTCGTTGTACGACGCCAGTGAGGGACGCAACGGTGGCGGCAACATGGACGCCATCCTCAAGAGTGGCACGAAGACGTTTCATGGCGATGCGTTCGAGTTTCTCCGCAATGATGTCCTAAACTCGAACGAGTATTTCCTGAAGACTGCGGGACGAAGTCATCGGCCAAATCCCGTCAAGCAGAATATTTTCGGCGGCAGTTTCGGCGGACCGATCGGGAAAGAGGCGCAGGCCGGTTTCTTCTTCGTCAACTACCAAGGCACGCGCCAGCGCAGCGCTCTCTCGCCGGGTGCGCTCATCAATACGACGCTGCCCGTCATTCCGGCGCAACTCGATCCACAGTCGCTGGTCAACGCGCTGTTTCCCGCCGGATCGGGAGTCAGCCTTCCCAGCTCGATCCTGTCGCAGTCAAACTACTGCATTTCAAGAGCAACCAGTTCAACGATCCAAACGGGTTTCTGATTCCGTCCTCCAGATCCGGCACCGGCCAGTTCATGCTTAGCAAGGCGGGCAAGTACACAGACGATCAATTCACCGCGAACTAGGATCGCGAGTTTCGCGGTGGCAATGACAAAATCTCGTCGCGCGTTTCTTCTTCTCCAACTTCCGATCGCTCCTGCCTTTCGGCGCCGGGGGATTGCAGGCCACGCTGGGTGGAGACCATCAATGAGACCGACTTGGATTTCCCCTAGACCTTCCCGTACGCGATCGCTTCTTGAGTATTGCTGAAACGCACCTGTTTTGCCCACGGTGGTAAACGAATTTCGCTTCGGCTATGTGCGAATCAACAACAAGCCTTCAATACGCCGATCAGTCACAGTCAACGACCTCGGAATCAACCGCCCCAACAACAACCTGACCAGCTCGATTTACAAGTTCACGTTGGACAGCTCCCAGATCGGGCCTAGTCCGGCGCGGACCAGAGCCAGATGCAGAACAATCTCACCTTCCTCGACACCGCCAGCTACACGTAGGCAAGCATGCACGTTTCGGCGGCGAGTCGACAAGGTGAACCTCGATAAGAACTTTCCGCAGACCTTCAACGGGCAGCTATTTTGCTACCTGGTGGCGGATTCAGCGATTTCCAGAAGTTCATGGTCGGGCCGCCCGGGTTCACTTTCGGCGGCAGCGGCGTCTCCAACCATCAGTACAGCGTCAACGATTATGCCTGTTCCTCAGGATGAGTGCAAGATACGTCGGATTTCACCCTGAATCAGGTCTGCGTCGGGAATCTTCGGCGCTGCCAAGGACGATCTGTGCCACATCGGAAACCCATTCGTCGCTGGTAAACCAGGGCAATATCCGTTTTCTATCCGAAGTGCGTGAAGCAACTGGGTGTGCCCGGATTTACCGGTACCGCCAGCAACACGACGATGAACAACAACTATGCACTCGGACTTGGCGCCGCGTCATCGGGTTCGCCTAGGATCTCTTCGGGCGTCACACGACTTCGCTCCGTGGCGGATATGGCATCTACTATGTGCGGGAAGACGTTGGAAGTGTGGACCAGCTCTCCTTCCAGCGCCCATCTCTGCCGATCACCGCCTCTCGGACACCCGGCGACATGGCCGACATTCTTTGCCGTAGGCCCGGGACGGCTGCCGGTTGGTGGTGTCATCGATCCGGCGTTTATCCCAACGTTCTCGCATTCCTGGGATTCCAGAATTGCGGAGCACCGACATCACCCAGCGCGCCCCAACTTTCAACGGAGACATGTTCAACCTGTTCGGTCTCGAAGTACCGCGGCATTTCGTTTCGCCCAGCACCCAGCAGTGGAATCTCAGCGTCCAGCGGCAACTGCCGAAGGAATGGGTACTTGAGAGTGCGCTACGTTGGCACGAAGGGGACCCATCTGCGCGAAACCCGAGATGCCATTCAACCTCGAGCGCAAACCACCCGATCACCATCACGGATACCACCGACCACACCTACACCATCACTGCCAATACATTCTCCAATGCGGCGGCTCGCTCGCGTGCCCTCGATCCGGCTACCGGAAACTAGCAGCTTTCGCCAACGACGCCTAGTCGCACTACAACTCGCTGCAATACGGCTCGCACCGTTTCCCGCGCTGACTTCTATTTCCAGGCGGGCTACACGTGGTCGAAGGCTCTGGACGCCACGTCGACCGGCAACACAGCCTTCAACACTGCGCTTAACGATCAGACGAACCTTCGCGACTCGTACGGGCCGTCTGATTTTGATCGCCCGCACCGCTTCGTCGTCAGCTACAACTGGGATTTGCCGTTCTGCGAAAGGCGAAGGTCTGAGGGAGTTCTGCTGGGCCGTTGGGCCATGAGTGGCATCACGACCTTCCAGTCCGGAACGCCTTTCACAGTGATCGACGCGGGCGGCGGCAGCAGCGATTCCTGAGCGGCCCCAATACGGCCACAGCGACGTTAACCTCCGGCATTTACGATCGCTTCCGCGCAAACCCACGGCAGCGTCCAGAGTCGCGTCAACGCAGTGGTTCAACCTCTGCCGCCATCCGCGGTGCTCTGCAACGATTGGAGTCGATGGAAGCACGCGGCTACGGCGATCTCGGCCGCAACATCTTCCGGGGGCCGTATCAGCAGAACTGGGATTTCTCGCTCATCAAGAACTTCAGGCTGACCGAGCGACCAATCCCTGCAGTTCACGACCGATTTCTTCAACATCTGGAACCACTCCAACTTTGCCAGTCCGCACAGGCGGATGTTGAGAACTCATCGACGTTTTCACGAATCACGCAAACGGTCGGCACTCCGCGCCTGATCCAATTCTCGTTGCGGTATGCCTTCTAACGTGCCCAAAAATTCGGTTGCACCTCGTATCCCGCTCCTCGAGCGTGACCAGGTCTCCCCGGAAATTGCCGCTGTTTACGACGCCCTGCTGCAGTCGCGGGGCGTCGTGCCCAATATGTTCAAGACGGTGGCGCACGCGCCGGCGGTTCTGACCGGGGTGGCCGGATTCTTGAAATCGCTGCTCGGCGATGGCGCGCTGCCCGGTTGGTACAAGGAACTGGTGGCGACGCGGCTTTCAGCGTTGGCCGGGTCGTCTTACGCGACGGTGGGCCACGCTCGCTCTGCAAAGCAGAAGGGGGCGAGCGATGCGCAGATTGCCGCGGCTCAGTCCAGCTTTGAAGCGGGTCCTTTCACCGAGGCGGAGAAGCTTGGTTTTCGTTGCGCCGATCGGCTGCATCTCTCGGGGATGGACCTCGACGACCAGCTCTTTGCCCAGCTGAAAAACGCCTATACTGATGCGCAGATTGTCGAGCTGGTGGTTACGGCGGCGGCGTTCGAGATGTTTCCGCGTCTGGTCGACGGCCTGCGCATCCCGATGACGCCCGTCCCCGAACCTAGTGCCGGAAAGAAGGCCTAATGCGTTCGCTGGCTGCAAGATTGTCGGTGATGAGCGGTGAAGGTGCGCTCTCGGTGTTTGCCCGTGCCAAGGAACTCGAGCGTCAGGGGCGCTCTATTATTCATCTCGAGCTCGGCGAGCCCGATTTTCATCCTGCCGTACCAGTACTCGACGCCCTTGAGCAGGCATTGCGCGCCGGAAAAGACCGTTATTGCACCGTCGCCGGCGTCCCTGCATTGCGCGAGGAACTCGCCCACTATTTGCTGCGCACGCGACGCGTTTCAGTCGAGGCCAAGGACATCGTCATCGCACCGGGCTGCAAGATCGCCCTGTTTCTTACGCTGATGGCGATCGTCAATCCAGGGGACGAAGTCCTTTATCCGGACCCCGGGTTCCCTGGCTATCCGTCAATCACGGCTGGTTTCGGAGGGATTCCGGTCGCTTATGAACTCGCCGAGAAGCACGCCCTTCAGCCGGATCCGGAAGAGATTGCCCGAAAAATCACGCCACGCACGAAGGCGATCCTTACCTGCTCGCCGAATAATCCAACGGGCACGGTGTACAGCGACCAGGTCCAGCGACGCATTGCCGAGCTGGCGGTCGAGCACGATCTTTACGTGCTTTCCGACGAAATTTACGCGCGCATCATTTATGGCGACGATTACCTCTCGATGCTCAGCTATCCCGGCATGTCCGAGCGCACAGTCATTATCGACGGCTTCTCGAAGAGCTTTGCCATGACGGGGTGGCGGCTGGGCTACGCGGTTGCGCCGCCCGAAATCGTCGAGCCACTTGAGCTTCTCGCCATCAATACGTATACCTGCGTCGCGGAATTCACGCAGTACGCGGCCATTGAAGCCCTGCGCGACACTTCGGGCGCGACGCCGAAGATGGTGAAGGAGTTTGCCGGGCGCCGTGAACAATTCGTTCGCGAACTCAACCAGGTTCCGGGATTCCGTTGCCCGCATCCCGACGGCGCGTTTTACGCCTGGGTGAACATCACGGGTACCGGGATGACGGCTGAAGAAGTCTGTCGTGTGATGCTCGAAGAAGCGGGAGTGGCGGCCATTCCCGGGGCAGCGTTCGGTCCGTCGGGTCGTGATTTCGTCCGCTTTTCGTTTGCGTCGTCGAACGCCATGCTGCACGAAGCGGTGGCGCGAATTCAAAAGGCATCCGCAGCCTGGCAGGGAACGCCCGCCGCACGATAAGCGGGCTGAGTCCCTTGTGCTCTGCTTGAAGCCTGAGAGCTTCCCAGTTGCCTGTGCCGGGTTTTCGAGGCCAGTCGCTGCTTATCGAGGATCCAAGAGAAAATGAAGCCATCATCGATTGCGGTTGCGATCCTTCTGCTTGCTAGTCCTGCATTCGCTCAGTCCCACCCGTATCCAAGCACGTTTGTTCACGACATTTATGTTCGCCTGCTCTCGAAGATCGAGAAGATTCCCACCTTCGATCATCACGCGCATCCCGGATTTCCAGATGACACCGATGTGGATGCGATGGCTTCGCCGCCGGGCAGCGCGCCGTTGCGCGAACGCGATACCAACCCTGAACTGGTGGCAGCGGCAAAAGCGCTCTTCCAGTATCCCTACGATGATCTCTCGCCGGAACACGCGAAGTGGCTGGTGAACAAGAAGGCTGAGATCAAGAAGCAGCAGGGCACGGCCTATTTTTCCAACCTTCTCGACAAACTCAACATCGAGCAGGGCGTGGCCAACCGCGCCATGATGGCCGATTATCTCGATCCCAAGCGCTTTGTCTGGGTCTTTTTCGCCGACTCGTTCATGTGGCCGTTCGACAATTCGAAAGAGCGAGCACGCAATGCCGACCAGGCTGTCTACATGCCGCTGCAGGAAAAAATGCTGCACCGCTGGATGGATCAGGAGCACCTCAAGCAACTTCCCACAAGCTTCGATGATTATCTGAAATTCGTCACGCAGGTACTGGAAGACAATCAGAAGAACAAGGGCGCCATCGCCATGAAATTCGAGGTGGCGTACTTCCGTTCCCTGCACTTCAACGATCCGACGCGGGAACAGGCTGACGCCATCTACAGTCGCTACGCTGCGGGAGGAGTGCCCTCGGAGGCGGAATACCGCACGTTTCAGGACTATATTTTCCGCTATCTGATCCGTGAGGGGGGCCGACTCCACTTGCCGGTTCACATTCACACGGCTGTCGGCGTGGGAGACTATTTCAATATCTCGGAAAGCAACGTCATGCGGCTCGAGAATGTGCTTCGCGATCCCCGTTATTCGGAGACGATCTTCGTCCTCATCCACGGCGGATATCCGCTGGAGCGCGAGGCCATCTGGCTGGCCGCCATGAAGAACGTTTACATGGATTCTTCCTTGATGGAAGTGGTCATGTACCCCGAGGCCTTCAAAAACTCGCTTCGCCAGTGGCTCGAAACCTTTCCCGATAAAATCACCTTCGGCACCGACGCGTTCCCGTACAATGACGCCTTGGGCGCCGAAGAGAGCTACTGGTTGGGCATTCAGACGGCGCGTTCCGGTTTAGCCGGGGCACTGGCCGAGATGGTGGCCACGGGTGAGATCACCGAAATCAAGGCGATGGAGATGGCGCACGCTTATCTGCACGATACGGCGGTGAGCCTGTACCCGGGGAAAGTCCACTGAGGTTGCGAGAACCGCGCGATTACGCGTAACGCGTCAGGAAGGTTGCAGCAATGCCAAGAACGAAGAAGAAGACAGTCCGCAAAAGCACAGCTCGCAGGTCCGGCAAGCTCCTGGCTCCAAGGAAAAAGACGGCCGCGAGAAAGGGCGAACTGAAACATCTCCCGTGGAGCACGGTCGAACTGGAAAGCCTGAATCCTCTGCTGCAGCGGCAGTTGGTCGTCGGGCAAGACATCATGGTGGCTCGAGTGCTGATGAAGAAGGGCTGCATTGTTCCGTTGCATAGCCACCAGAACGAGCAGGTCACCTATATTCTCGAGGGTGCGCTGAAGTTCTGGATCGACGGCAAGGAAATCGTTGTCAACGCGGGCGAGGTTCTCACGATTCCGCGCCATATGCCGCACAAGGCCGAGGCTCTTGCCGATACCGTGGACCTCGACGTCTTCAATCCGCCGCGCGCCGATTGGCTCAACAAGAACGATGACTACCTGCGCTCGGAAAAAGACGAGCAGCCGCAGCGCCTTTGGAAACAGGGCTGACTCCGTTATTCTGGTTGCTTGCGAGACGATGGGCGTCTCCGCTTTCGACCGCACTCACAAATGAGTCCAACTTCACCTGAAATCAAAGCGCAGGTTTCTGTCTCGCGTCTACGCTGCATCAACTGCGGGGCCACTGCCGATCGCGCCGAGCAGAACTTTCGCTGTCCTAACTGTGGTGATCTATTCGAAGTTTTTTATCCCGGATGGGAAACGTCCCCAGGCCTTCGGGCCGCAGGTCACGATGCCGCTTCTCTGAAGCAGATTTGGCGCGAGCGCAAAACATCTCTTGCTCCGGCGGACACAAGCGGCGTCTGGCGCTTCCGCGAACTGCTCCCTAGTCTTGCCCACGGTCACGAGCCCATCACGCTCAGGGAAGGGAACACGCCGCTTTACGATCTTCCACGCTGCGCGCGGGCGGCGGGCATGCAGTCGTTGCAGGCCAAGCATCAGGGAATGAATCCCACCGCCTCGTTCAAGGACACTGGCATGACCACCGCTGCCTCGTTTGCGCGTCAGGAGGGCTTTCGGTGGGTGGCCTGTGCTTCGACCGGGAATACGTCAGCGTCGATGGCGGCTTATGCGGCCCGTGGCGGTATGCGCAGCCTGGTTCTCATTCCGGAGGGAAAAATCTCCTGGGGAAAGCTTTCGCAATCCCTGGACTACGGGGCGATCACCTGCCAGCTGCGTACCGACTTCGACGGCTGTGTGAAGGTTCTGAACGAGTTGGTTGGCCGCAAGCCGATCTACCTGCTGAACTCGGTGAACCCGTACCGGCTCGAGGGCCAGAAAACCGCGGCGATTGAGCTTCTCGAACAACTGGAGTGGCAGCCGCCGGATCACCTCATCGTGCCCGGCGGGAATCTGGGGAACTCTTCCGCCCTGGGCAAAGCGTTTCTTGAAATGAAAGAGTTGGGGCTGATCTCACGCCTGCCGAAGCTCTCAGTGATTCAGGCCGAAGGCGCGAACCCCTTCTACCGGAGCATTCGGGAGCATGGCGGAAAAAAGCTTTTGCCCATGCAGGCCGAAACGCTGGCTACTGCGATTCGCATCGGCAATCCGGCTTCGTGGAAGAAAGCGTTGCGCGTGATTCAGGCGACCGAAGGAACGGTGGAGCAGGTCAGTGAAGTCGAGATTGCGCTTGCCAAGGCCGAGATCGGCTCCGACGGCGTGGGTTGCGAACCGGCGTCCGCGGTCACGCTGGCGGGACTGAAGAAACTGGTGAAGCAGGGATTCGTGAAGGCTGGTGAATCCGTTGTGCTGATCCTCACGGGCCACGTACTCAAAGATCCCGAATTCACGTTGCAGTTTCACCGGGGCGATCTGTTTACGGGAAGCGCGCACGAAACAGCGGCAAAAACGCTAAAACCGCAGCAGCGCGCGCCGCTCGTGCTTGACGCAACGGTCGATGCGGTGATCGAGACGCTCGAACGGGTTGACTCCGAGGGATAGCGGAAGAAATTTCAGATTGCAGATTTCAGATTGCAGATTGAATCTGCGGCAATCCGAGAGCTTCAATCTAAAATCTAAAATCTGAAATCTGAAATCTGAAATCTGAAATGATTCAGCAAGCCTGACGGACAGCACACGTTCCATCCTCATGCCCAAGAGAGCGCCGAAAATCTTTCGCCTAATCCTCCCAGCCACCTCCGCGAATCTTGGGCCGGCGTTCGATGCAGCTGCTCTTGCCTTCAATCTGCACCTCAAACTGGAAGCGCGTCCCGCCGCCAAGTTTTCAATCCAGGCCACCGGGCGCGATCGCAACATTTGCGGCCAGTTGGAGAATCATCTCATCCTGACCACGTACCGCGAGGTTCTCGAAGCGGCCGGCAAACTCGCGCCACCGCTCTCCCTGAAAATTGCCAATGACATTCCAATCGGCAAAGGCTGCGGATCGTCTGCCGCGGCGCGTCTGGCCGGAATCGCGCTGGCCGATCACTACGGCCGGCTAGGCTGGACGGACGCGCAAATTGTCGGCGAGGCCGCGCGCCGCGAGCATCATCCGGATAATGCCTCCGCCTGCTGGATGGGGGGACTCACGGTTGCGCGCATGTCGGGAGCGGCCGAAGCGCAGATCGCTACCATTCGTCCGAAAGGGAAGTGGCCGCTGCTGCTTGCGGTCCCGCCAGAAGCTCTCTCCACCGAAGAAGCTCGCCGTGTGCTTCCGGCGCAATATTCGCGTGCCGACGCTGTGGTCAACATTCAGAATTCGATGCTGCTGCTCGCTGCGTTTCTGCAGGGCAAGCCCGATTTTCTGCATGCGGCGCTCGAGGATCGGATCCACCAGCCGTACCGCGCGCCGCTATGTCCATTGCTGCCTGCGTTGCAGGAACTGGCGGAAACGCCGGGCATTCTTGGTGCCGCCTTGAGTGGTGCTGGACCTTCGGTCCTGGTGTTCCTTGATCCTCGCAGCAAGACACCAGGCAAAAAGATCGCCGCCAAAGTGGCGGCGTATCTTGCACAGAAGAAATTGTTGGCCGAACTGTTCCTCACCGCGATTGCTGCCAAAGGCGCAGCGGCAACCCGGAGCCCGAGGCGCTAGAGAGTCGAGGAAGCACAGCTTCGCCGATATGCGGAATTCGCAAGTCAGGACTCGCGACTAATTCGCGCGTCCGCTCTCCAGTTCCGTGTACACGCTCCAGCAATGGGTCTCAAAGCTCACCTGCGGCTCCCGCGCCGCCCGTGCCGGGTACGACTCCACCGCCAGAAAGTAGCTCAAAATCTCGTGCTCGACTTCGCGCCGCCGAGCTTCTTCCATCAACTCCACACTGGTCTTCGCCTTCATAGACTCCTTCCCAACCTTTCGCGCCGGGCGCACCTACCTGCACCAGCGTGATTTCAGATTTTCTCGGGAAAGCTACCAAGGACGTGTCAGGTATCTTTGCCTTCGATTGGGGGGAAGCTGCAGATTAGTGTCTGAGAGGTTGAGCGTAAATGGCACGGGCGTGCCACCACATTACTCGAAAGGGCAACCCGAGGAGCGATTACTCGTACTCAGTGGTCTTGCAGTAGCCGTGAACAGAAGTCTACTGCCTGCTCATCGGCGGCACGATCCCGTTGTGCCGCAAATAGACCACCATCTGCCCATAGTGATCGAAGATATGCGCTACGGTCAGGGTTGAAATTCCCAGACGCGTGATCGTGTTCTGGCCCCAGGGGCTTTTGAGCGACTCGGTCGCGTTCCGCTCATTCATTGATGCGATTGCCTTGTGCATGTAAACGAAAGAATCCTTCAGGAACTGGACGATCTCGGCTTTGGTCTTGATCGACGCCGGCCCTTCATCGCCGCCGAAATCTACAGGCGGCTTCTCCTGCAGGATTGCACCCCCAAACTCATAATTCGAAGCTGCGACGTGCTTAATCTGCCCGGCAAAGGTACGCACGCCCTTGAATTCGCCGTCGGTCGGAGCGTAGCCGTACTTGTCTTCCGGCATCGCGTCGACCACAGACATGAATTCTTTTTCCGCATTGGTCAGTGCCCGGTCCATCACCTGCTGAAGGGTTCGCGGAGGCTCGGGCTTGGGCATTTGTTGACCGAAAACGGTCGAGCAACAGCTCACGAAAAGAACCGTAATAAACGAAAGAATCACTTTCATAATCTTGTCTCCGAGCAGTTTCATCTCGATATGCAGATCCGCGCTTCGATGCTGACCGGGTAAGCGTCTGCAGCGCCTCTGCGTCAATCCCGTATGACTGATGGCGCCAAGGCCAAGTCCCGCGCGCTGAGCCGGTGCTTCCGGATGGTCAGCAAGCCTGCCAGCAGTGCCAGTGCCGAGCACAGCAGCGCGTTCGGCAGACCGACGCGCGTAGCCACGGCTCCCCACATCGTACTCCCAATGGCCATGCCACCTTGCAATACCAGGAGATACATCGACAAGGCGCGCGCCCGCACCCATGACGGACACATCGTCTGCGCGGCCGTGTTTAAACATGCCAGAATCCCGATCCACGCCCCTCCGGCCGTCGCCATGACCAGGCACAGTTGTGTGAACGCCTTGGCGTGCCCTGCAAGAAACGTCATCAGAGCAAAAACCACGATCGCACCGGCTACCAGACCGTCCACCGAAAGCTGGCGCCGCAGACGAGGCAAAATTGTTGCTCCGGCCATGGCTCCGACGCCGAAACATCCAAGCAGCACTCCATACCCGGTTGCGCCAAATGGTCGCGCCAGAATCGGAAGCAGTGCGAGCAATGCAATCGCGCCCACGCTGAACGCTCCCGTTCGGATCAGCACCGACCTTACCAGGGTGGATTGCCGCACGTAGCCGATCCCACCCATCACTGCGTCCCACAGCGCGCCGGTCTCAATCCGCTCGGGCAGGGGCCGTTTCCAGCGATACAGCACTACGATCACGCCGAAGAATGACAGTGCATTTAACAGAAACGCCGTTCCTGATCCAGCCGCGGCAATCACCATGCCTCCGAGGGCCGGGCCAATCGCGCGCGCCACGTTAAATCCGGCGGAGTTCAGGGCGACCGCCGCGGCGTGCTGCTCCCGAGGCACAAGCTCGGGCGTGATTGCCTGCCACGCCGGATCATTCATCACCGCGCCAAGGCCCAGCAGAAACGTGAAGCCCAGCAAGATCCACGGCGTCACCACGTGTAACAGTGTCAGAACGCCCAGGGCGCCCGACGCCATCACCATCCAGCCTTGGGTGATGAGAAGAAAACGGCGCCGGTCCACCATGTCGGCGAGCGCTCCCGCGGGAAGAATTACAAGAAAGACGGGCAGGGCCACCGCTGCCTGCACCAGGCCGACCATGAGCGGCGACATGGTGAGCACGGTCATCATCCAGCCCGCGCCCACCGCCTGCATCCAGGTGCCGATGTAGGAGATGATGGCGGCAATCCACAGCGCGCGAAACAACGGCTCGCGCAGTGGCGCCCACGCCGACGCGACCTGTTCCGCCGGAAGGCTGGGCGGAAGGGGAGCGGGCGTCTTCACCATCTCGGCCATTTACTGGGAAGCTCCTTCAAGGATTGGAGCAAAGGGCCACTCGCGTTGCCGCCAGGCTCGGACCATGTAAATTGCAATGCCCAGGAGCAGGATCACTAAGGCGTAACGGATTTCCCTAAGCGCGTTCACGCGAACGAACAGGATGTAGCTGAATCCCACCGAAGCGATGAGTGCCGGCAGCGGATAGAACCACATCCGAAATGGCCGCGGCATTTCCGGTCTGCGCACGCGTAGAACAATGACTCCGATGGCCTGCACCAGAAACTGCAGCATGATCCGGATCACCACCAACGCCGCGATGACGTCGGCTAGTCGAAAAAAACAGAAAACCGCGGCAACCGCTCCCAGGCTTACCAACGAAACGTAAGGAAACCGGTACTCAGGATGGACCTTCGCCATCACCCGGAAATAGTTGCCATCCAGGGCTGCCGCGTAGGGCACTCGCGAGTAGCCCAGCATCGTCGAAAACACCGATCCGAACGCGGTCCACATCACCAGCAGTGTCACCAGGCGCGCCGCCCACGTTCCGTAGATCCTCTGCATGAACAGAGACACGACATACAGCCCGTTGCTCGCCCCTTTCGCCGGCATTTCACGCCACGGCACGACCCCAAGGACGCTTACATTCATCAAGATATATAGACCGCCCACAAACAAAATTGATAGCAGCAGGGCACGGGGAATGTTCCGCGCTGGATCCTTTACCTCATCGCCCAGAAAACAAACGTTGTAATAGCCCCAATAGTCATAGGTGGCGATGAGCATGGCGCTACCCAGGCCGCTGAAAAATCCGCTTGAGAGCTTGAACGCCCCAGGCGGAAAGTCGAACAACAGCTCGCGATGAAAGTGCGTGAGCCCGGCCACGACGATCCACCCAATCGTGGCCATCACCACCGCCCACAACACTTTCGACATCTTCCCGATGACGGTAATTCGCCGGTACAGCAGGAACACTGCCAGCAGGCAGGCTCCGAGCGCCACCGCCGTTCCCCACGTGACGACCCAACTGACCTGTAGATTTCCGAGTAAAGGGATCTGTGCATTTGCCGTGTGCGAGACAAACTCGCGTTCCAGTCCCGGCCACAGATAAGCCGCGTACCCCGCCAGCCCGATGCACCCCGAAGCTATGGAGAGCGGCGCGCTGAAAGAAAGTTGCCAGATAAACAGGAAGGAAATCAGCCGTCCCAGCGTGCGAGGCCCATAGATCTCCTTCAGATAGCGATACGATCCGCCCGATCCCGGCATGGCGGCGCCCAGTTCGGCCCACACCAATCCGTCACAAATCGAAAAGGCCGCCCCCAGAATCCATCCCAGCATCGCTTGAGGCCCGCCCATCGCGCTGATCACCAGCGGCATGGTGATGAAGGGGCCGACGCCGATCATGTCGATCATGTTCAGCGTAGTGGCCTCGGCCAAGCCCATTCCGCGGATCAGTTGCGGCGGGTCGGTGGCCTTGCGCGACTCGGCGTCTTGTTCGTCGATTTGCATGGAATGATCGGAGCGCGGTTTTTTCCTCGTGCGTGAGAAGACCCGAACAAAGGCGCGGTGCCAGCGGTTTCAGAGTCTTGCTGAGCAACCAGCCACAAGCCATCAACCACAAGCTGATCACTAGTGGCCGCTCTTCCCTCCGGCGCTCAGCAGGTTCACATACAATCTCACCGCCCCCGGCACTCCCGCCGGCAATTGTCGGAAGAACGCGTAGCCCGTGTAAATGTACGTGCCCTTTCCAAACGGCGCGACCAGGAGTCCACCTTTCAAGCTGTCCTCTCCCGGGTCATGCGATGCCAGCAGCGGCGTGAACTTGCTGTCCCAGGTCTGCATAAAATACAACCCGCGTTCCTGGACCCATCCATCAAAATCGCGGGCCGAGATCTCGTTGGGGAAATGGAAAATGCGATTTTCCGGGGCGAGAATCTCCACCGGAGCCTCTTCCACGGATACGCGGCCGCGCGCAAGGGTGGCGGGATACGGCGTAAAGGACCCGCCGTTGAAGTTCCCAACATCTGTCTCGTACTGCACCAGCAGCGTGCCGCCCGAGGAAACGAAATCGAGCAGCTTTTTGTTATTGGCAACCACGTCCTTCTGCGTGTCGTACGCTCGAATTCCCAACACGATGGTGTCGTAACGACTCAAATCCTCGCCGGCGAGTTTTTCGGGAGGAATAGAGATGACATCGAGGCCAACCTGGCGCAGCACCGTGGGGATGTCGTCGCCCGCGCCCATGATGTAGCCCACCTTCAGATGCGCGGGTATCTTCACATCCACGACGCTGACTTTTTGCACAGCAGGTTGGTAATAGTAGAGGGTGTCGAGGTCTTCGCGCGTGACAACGGTGTATCCCTCGGAATAACTTTTCCCCTTGAACTCCAGCGATGCTTTCAGGGCGTAGCGTCCTTCTCCTCCCGCTGACGGCTTCACACTGAAATCACAATTCTTGGTTTCGCCAATTCGATCGAAGGTAATGCGCTGCGAAGAAGGTGCCACTTCCCATCCTGTTGGGGCGGCCAGCCGCACCGTGGCAGCCGCACCGTCCGGCGTTCCGCTCTTCACCTCGACCTTCACCTGTCGAGGCGTTCGCTCTCCTGCCGGGATGACTTGGGAGATAGGATCAATGGAAATCGAAAATGGCGGCCCGACGGCCAGAGCGCGACGTTGCTCGTGTCCGGCCGAGTCTTTGAAGCCGACCGTCCCGATGCCGTGCACGGCGCCTTCGAACCCATTTGCGGTGTAGCTCAAATGCGCTTGCAAAGGTGGTGGTGGGAAGGGCAGGGTCGCATAGCGTGCATCGTCGACCGTGTTCAATCCGTCTTTTTCGGGATCATCCCGATGCCAGTACGGGCGCGAGTAAGCTGCGTTCTCCGGCACAGTCACGCGAAACTGCGCAGAGATCTCCTGCTGTGGGGCGAGGCTCGGAATTTTGCTCGAAGTTGCCGCCGCCTGCCATCCCGCAGGAAGATCCAGCGCCACATCGCGAATGGCAAGCGCTCCTGGAGTCGAATTCCGCAGCTGCACGGTAACGTTAAACGAGTGGCCGGGGACGGCCATGAACGCGTCCTCGGCATTGGCACCCGTTGCCGCATCCACCGTTACACGGAGGGATAGTCCCAATGCGAGGTTCGCTGCCTGCTGGAATTGTTCCGACTTTGCGCGAAGGTTGACTAACAACTCGCGCTGCTCGATCGGAGCCAGCGTTTTCTCCTCATTCACTCGCGCAATCAGAGCATTGGCATCGCGTAGTCCCAGCAAGAGAGGTTGAGCTGCCTTGGACGGGTCACTGGCCGCTGCTTTCCTGGCGTCCTCGACATCGGCCTGAAGCTTGACGAGTGCCGGCCGGAGGTAGGGAACCTTCGCCTCGTTCGCTCCGAGCCGCGATGCCAGTCCCGGCAGGGTCGTATCGATGCCATCAAAGAAATCCTGCTCGTGCCCGTCTTTGTCCTTGGTCGGCGGCAGTATCGATTCGACCAGGCGATAGAAGGCGTAATGCGGACCCGCGTCGATTGACCAGCCGCCCGCGCCCTGCGAAAGCTGATGGCGAAGTCCTTCCATCGCGAACTGGATGTAGGTCATGCCCAGCAGGGAGTCCTTCTCGCCAGTCGACAACTTGACCGTGTAGTTTTCGGGTGCACACTCGTTGCTGCGGAATGGGCACACGTTGTCGAAATAAAATTTCTTCGCTTGCCAGGGCAGCAGACCTTCCTTGATCTGTTCCGGAAACGCATTGGGATCAGCCGCGGCGCGAAACGCTTCGTGCGTCAGGATTCCAGACGCCTGGTGGTTTCCGTGCCCGTCGCGATCGGTTCCCTGAAAGCGCGAAACCAGTACGTCTGGGCGGAAGGTACGAATCACGCGCACGATGTCGGCGAGACCCGCCTCGTGGCCGCCCCACTTCTGGAAGGTTTCGTCCGCGCTCTTCGAGAAGCCAAAATCCGCCACGCGCGTGAAGCGCTGCTCGACGCCGTAGTAGCGATCGGACTGGGTCAGTTCCAACGTTCGCACCACACCCAAAACATCGAACAGATTGCTCCCAACCTTGTTTTGTCCGCCTTCGCCCCGGTTCAGAGTGAGCAGCAATACGGTGTCGCCTCGTCCGCGCGACTCCAGCGTCATCATCCCGCCATCTTCGTCGTCAGGATGCGCGGTGGTATGCATCAGCCGTGCCGTCGTGCTCAAGCGCCGCAACATCAATTGCAACCCGGCGCTCCCCGAATCCTGCGGAAGCGGACCAAAGTTTGGCGCGCTCTCAGGCCCAGCCTGCCCGACGGCAGTCAGCAGGAACGCGCTTGTTAAAAGGAGGAGGAAATTGGGAAAGAAGCCGACCCTGCGTGCAAACCGGTGGCCGCGGGCGGTGTAGCAAGCTCTTGGAACGTTCATGTCCTCTAGTAGATGGGCCCTCTCGAAGATCGGATGCAATGCCTCGCACAACGAGGCCTTGCAAATACTACAGGATAGGTAAGACTTCTGACGGAAAGGTTGGTTAGCTTCTCCGTGGGCGAGAGTGCCCGCTTCAGACTTGGCGACAGGCACTGCAGGCCCCAGGGCCGGGAGAAATGGTGCCACGCAAGGGCGCGGCTATTTGCACAACTCCGTCGTCAGCACTTCCCGCCGGCGCAGTGCCAGGCGATCGACCTGGCCCAGGACGAAAAAGTACACCGCCGTCGCCACTGCACCCAGCCCCACAAACATCGCAACTGCCATTAACAGGCTACCGTAGGACCGCGCCGCGAAAATCGCGAGGCCCGCGATGCCGAACACGACGCCTTGAATCACGAAGCTCGCAAGCACCGTGACCTGCGAAGCGCGCTGCCTCCCAAAGGTTCCAAACTCCGTCTTCTTTGGAGAATATAGCGACAGCAGGTTCCCCGCAGCCAGATTCATCGGGGCCGCGAACAAGAGTCCGGCGAGTGTCAGCAACACAGCCGCCGCCGAGGGCATGCGATAGAGAAGGCTCGCCCCAAGCCACAACACCACTACCTCAGCAGCGAGCACCCCGAGGTGCGCGATATTCTTGCCCAGCATCACGCTGCGAAAACTCGCGGGCGAGGTCAGGTAGAACTGGATGCCGCCTCCATCAGGGCCGAAGTTGTTGTAAATCAGGTTGGTGAGGAGCAGCAGAGCGTATCCGGCGCCTACGGGCAAGGCCAGTTCCGGCCAATGTTGGAGAAATCCGCTGCCCGGACCCGATCGCCCTCCCAATCCAAAAACGAACAGCATGACGATTGGTGTGACGAACGTGAGCAACACCGGTCCGCTACGCGAGAGGTACCGGAACTCCTTCTCGACCACGGCCGCGACCGGCCCGGGCAGACCCAGCAGTTCCCATCCGGCCCGGACGCGTTCCGCGCGTGCAAGCCTCTCTGACCGGCCCACCTCGCTAAGGTTCTCGCCGCGATATTGCGCGCGCAGCCGCACGCTCAGCACCCGCAGGAACCCCGCCCCATACAGGCTGAGTCCGAGCAGCAATAGCAAAGCTGCGGTGTGTCTGCCATTCACCGCGGAAGCAATCGCGCTCGCCGCGATTCCCGGGGGCAGGACGGCCTGAACCGGTCCCGCGACTCGTCCCGCTTGATGAAACGTCGCATTCGACTGGTCACCATACCGGCTCAGCAATGGCCCGATGAGTTGAAAGCTGATGATCAGCAGAAAGAAAAGCACGGCGAAGATCTCGCGCGTTCGCCGCTGCGCCAGCCAGCGCTCGATCCAGGCAAACACCATCTGCGTCAGCAGCATGTTCACCACGCCAAATACGCCCAGCACGAGCGCGGCCCAGGCCAGAAGAGCAGGCCGCGCCCATCCGATCCCCAGCGTAATTCCAGTCAGCCACAGACTGCCCAGCACGGTTGCCGGATCCAGAGCCCCGTACACCAGCCGCACCAGGACATACGAACGATAGTTCAGCGGGAAGCGCAACAGCTCCGACGAATCCATCGTCTCGGTCAGAGCCGTCGCCATCACCGGGAAGAATTGCCAGAACATGAACACCGGCCAAAGTAGCAACAGCAGTCCATCAGCCTTGCCGTGCGACACCAGGTACCACGCCCCCACGCCGAGCAGCACCGCTCCGCCCACTCCACCGCCGGTGATAATGACCCCGATCACGATCCTCGAAAATAATTCCAGCGCGCCCTTGGTGGTGCGCAGCGAGTGGACAAAGATGTGCCAGCGCACTCGTGCGATTGCCACCAGTTGCCCGCGCGACTGCATGCCAGCTGTCATCCCAGCCATGACAATTCCTGCTCGGCCGATCGTGTCCCGCCCACCGTGCGTAAGAAGATTTCCTCGAGAGTCAATTTGCCTCCGGACGTCATCCCCGGCGCCTGCGCCTCCACTCCGGCGCGCAGCTCTTCCAGCGATCCCTGAGCTACGAGCTGCCCACGATCGATGATGGCCACGTGGCTACAGAGCCGCTCAACGATCTCAAGCACGTGCGAGGTCAGGAAGATGGTGGCTCCGCGCGCGATCATTCGCTGCAGCATTGCCTTCAGCGTGCCCGCGGCAATCGCATCGACGCCCTCAAACGGTTCATCCAGGAACAGAATCTTGGGCCCATGAATTACCGCCGCCGCCATTGCCAGCTTCTTCTGCATGCCGTGGGAGTAGTCGGTGACGAGCTTCCGTGGCTGATCAGCCAGCTGCATGAACTCGAGAAGTTCACCGGTGCGACTGGCCGTGGTCTCGCGATCGAGACCATACATCCTGCCCACAAACGTCAGGTACTCCGCTCCGGTGAGCCGCCCGAACAGAGCCAGCCCCTCCGGCACTACGCCGATCTGTCGCTTCACCTCCACTGTGTTCTGCGCGAAATCGAGTCCTAGGATCTCAATTCGGCCCGAGGTGGGGGCCAGCAGTCCGGTCAGCATCTTGATGGTCGTGGATTTTCCCGCGCCATTGGGCCCAAGAAAGCCGAAAAATTGCCCCGGGGCCACGCGCAGGTTCACATCCTGCACGGCGACGAGGTCGCCGAAACGCCGAGTCAGGTTCTCGGTGGCGATCGCCGCGCTATTTGGGACGACCGGCAGGGAACTGCCGTTGGGGGGATCCGCTGCGTGCATTGGGATTTTGAATCTAGCACACCCGGAACGGTCATTGGCGGATGGCCGGGTGATTGATGGCCGCAGTGGTGAGGTGCGTCTCGTGGTGGATTTTTTGGTGTAACGAATCTCCTGGAGGCTTCACCATTTTTCTAGAGGGGAATAAGGAAGTGGAAGCACGGGGGGCTGGCGCCAGCTTCCCGCCTTCGCTTCCGGCACCGCTAAGAACACTTGCACTAGCAAAAGCGCTGTGCGATCGCTGGTCAGCGTTCGTGGAAGATCGTCGCGTTATCCCCCGATGGTAATGGTCAGAAAATGGCAAGATTTCCGGCATTTGCCTGACAGATTCTGTGCCTCAAGGACAATTTTCCGGGGTGGTCGATGCGCGTAACTGTAAACTCGCGGCGTCTTCGGCGGCAACGACTGTTGAAGCCGCTGAACTTATCCGAAGGTAATTGTAAGTAATCTTCCAGCGGAAACGAATGGCACGTTACCTGCCCCTTTCCACAGTAATCCCCCCGGAAATACCGGAATACCCGTAAAGAACAGGGAGAATTCAGATGTGGATTGATATTTCTCGCGGCATTGCCGCGCTCAAATCGGCCTGGAGCCTGGACTCCACGCTTGTACCGGCAGAAACAGCTACTTCCACCGGGCCTGTCTCGTCCGCCGACTTTCTGGACGAAGCCGAGAACTACATTCATGCGGGACGCCATCAGAGCGCCGCGATGCTCGCCGGCGATGCACTGGAGGTGACGCTTCGCAAGCTGTGCGCAGCCAACAGTGTTTACATTTCCGCCAAGACAACGATTGACGTGATGAATTCGGAACTCGTTCGGAAAGGCGTCTTCAACGACGAAGTCGAACAGCGCCTCAGCACAGCGGCCAGCCTGTCTGAAAAGGCGACCTGCGGCCTCTGGTCCGAGCTTTCCAAGGACGACGTGGAACGGATGCTCACCGAAGTGCGCGCCTTCACCGCCGAACACGCAATTTTCTAGACCGACAATTTTCTAGGCCGATAAGGTCCGGCGCAGGCCCCAGGGTCTGCGCCTTTTTTTTGTTTTGCGGCGAATCGTGTCACGATCCCCACTCCATGAAGTCGAAGTCCATTCCCGTATGATGATCCCGTGAACTGCGGAGTCAGTCGTGTGCGAGAGTGGAGGCGCAAATGGCTTGGCAAGTCGATCCGTGGCTGGGGTTGGGTGTCCTGATATCGACAGCGGCAACCGACGCTGTATATGTGATGTTCAACGCCGCGGTCTCGGCGCGGCGTCGCGTGCCTGCCGCCACCTGGAGCAGCGTGTGGTACTTGCTCTCCGCTTTTGCGGTGATCAGCTATACGAAGAACTGGATGTACGTGACCTTCGCTGCCCTGGGGTCGTGGATTGGCGCTTATCTGTCGATGACCCTGCTGCGGCGGCCTGCGCCCGTGTCGAACCGCCCCGAGTGACGCCGCAGTGAGCCGAATTTTCGCACGCTCATCAATCAGCTAGCAGCGGGCGGGACGGGGAGGCACTGCTTTTCATCGAGGATTTCAGGTTCCCTGCGAGCGACGATACGATGATGGTCGTTGAGGCACGTCGAGTTGGTTTCGCCAATGAGTGAATGCATGTCGAGTCGACCCATTTGGATCGCGCTGGTCGGGAACGTCATCGTGGCTGCGACCACGCTGGGCCTGCTGGGATGGAACGGGGCTTCGGCGCACGCGGCCGCGCGCAACACTGCCCGGTTTTCTATGCTCTGGCTCGCTGTGGGATTTGCTGCGCCTGGTCTCGTACGCTTTGTAAAAGCTCTGCCGGAAGAAGCCAGATTGATCCAGGCCTTTCTTGCGGCGCACGTGGTGCATTTTGCAGTTGTGGTGCTCCTGCTCCTAACTTTCGAGGCGCGCCATCTCGCGCAGCATCGGCTCCAGGCGGTGCTCGTCATAACGCTCGGTTTCGGGCTGGCTCTCACCGCAGGACTCACTGCCACGCCGCGTGCATCCCGGCTCTACTCCGCCGCGCACAGCGTTGCTCTCTACACTGTTTTTCTGATCTTCCTCGTGGCGTTCACGACAAACCCTCGCTGGCCGTGGCGGCTGCTGGCGATTCCGCTCGTGCTGGCGCTCCTGTTGCGGGTTGCCCGCAGTTGGCGTGTTTCTCCGGCACTTCCTTAGCGGAGCGCAGCGATTCGGAGTTTGACGCGAAGCCTAGGCGGACTTCTTTTTTGGCGCGTGGGCGTCGTGCTGGGCCGGCTTGGAATGCTCGCTGCGGTGAAACGAGAGGCAGGACTTGCAGAAAGTCTCGGAGCACAAATCGCATTGTTCCGCATGCCAGGCGCAGAGCGACGTTCCGCAGTCGAAGCACAGCGTTTTTGCGGAGCGGCCGCAGGCGGTGCCTAGCTGGTCCTGTACCCCTCGGACTTCAACAACTCCGCAAAAAAAGTAATCCATAGCCGCCCGAGACTATACCATCTGGAGTTTCTTCTGAAAATGCCAACCAAGCTAGAGGGCGATCTTAAAACGAACGGGACGCCGGCGCGGGCGTCCCGTGAATAAGGGATCCAAAATCGGCTTACGCTGTGGCATGTGCCAGCGGTGCATTCCGTTCGGCGGAGAGCAGGATTTCCCGCGTATCGCAAGCGGGGCACATATCGCTGGCGCCGGCGCCAAGCGCTGCCGCCCACATTTCTTCGTCAGCTACGCGATGCGTGCACACGATCGAAACGCCGGGGAATTCCCGGTGCAACCGCTCGACCTCAGCCAGGCACGAGGCCTCAATGTCGACAATCGCGACATCCGCGCGGTGGCGGGCAATGTCGATGCGCAGCTCATCCAGGGAGCCGGCGATGTATACGGCGTGGTAGTGAATGCAGAGAGTGGAAGCGAGGGCTTGTGCCAGACGCGGCTCGCGCTGGAAAACGATGATCTTCAGGGCTTGCATACGGCCCCCCTGATTGCAACCGTCTATCGACGGTGGAGGAGGCTGTGGTCTTCCCGTCGTCTTTACAAGAGGGAGCGACGGTTGCCACAGACATTACAAACAGAAGCGGCGACCGGTTAGCGTCCGGCCGTAGTCCGCTCGTTCTGGGGTTCGAACGGGACCGCCTGAAGCTTGCCATTCTGCTTCAGAAGAATTTCCACCTTGCCCTCAGCTTGTTCGAGTTCCTTGCGACACGCCGCAGAAAGTTCCATCCCTTCTTCAAACAGGGTCAGAGACTTTTCCAGTGGGGCATCGCCCTTCTCCAGTTCCTGAACAATCTTCTCCAGGCGCTGGAGGCACTCTTCAAATTTTGGCAAAGGGATGAACTCCTGCGCTTATTGTAATGCAACTTTCTTGGGTAGAACTCCGTAAATTTCTTGTAAGGACGAGACCGTTGCCGCGATTCCTCGTCTGATAAGCTGCTACGCAAGAAACCTTATGAAAATTCGCATCGCTCTGATTTCATTCGCCTTCGCATGCACATGTATCCTGTATACATTGCCGGTGGCCGGCCAATCGGCAACCACCAACTCTCCTCAGGAAGGCGCCGCAGCCACGAACGGGCTTCCTTACCGGCCGAGCTTTGATGTGACCGCAATGGATAAATCCGCAGATCCCTGCGTCGATTTTTATCAGTACGCTTGCGGCGGATGGAAAAAGGCCAATCCCATCCCACCCGACCGGACCTCGTGGAGCCGGTACGCGCAGCTCTACGAAGACAACCTGGTGTTGTTGCGCGGCATTCTCGAGCGGGCAGCGGCCGCCAAGGATCGTGATGCGGTCGACCAGAAAATCGGCGACTTCTACGCGTCGTGCACGAACGAAGCGGAAGTGAATCGCAAAGGGATTTCGCCGATCAAGCCGCAACTCGACGCGATTGCGGCGGTAAAGTCCATGCGGGAACTGGCGCCGGTTGTGGCCCGGCTACAACTGGAGGATGTGCGCGGCGAGCTCATGTTTGGCCCAGGATCGATTCAGGATCCGGACAATTCGGAACAGCAGATCGCCAACTTAGATCAGGGTGGACTGGGGTTGCCCGATCGCGACTATTACACCAAGGACGATGCGAAGTCGAAAGAGATCCAGGCGCGTTATCAGCAATACGTAGAGAAGATGTTCACGCTGCTGGGCGACTCTGCTGTGGTCGCAAAGGCCAATGCAGAATCGATTATGCGAATGGAAACTGCCTTGGCGAAAGCCTCACAGACCCGCACCGAACGGCGCGACCCTTACAAGATCAAGCACAAGATGACCCGCGCGGAAGCCGCCGCGCTCGCTCCCAATTTCGACTGGGATAGTTTTTGGAAAGCGTTAAGCCCGCCCGCTTTCCAGACCATCAACGTGATGTCTCCGGATTTTTTCAAGCAGCTCAATTCCAGCCTGTCGGCAGAATCGCTCGCAAATTGGAAGAACTATCTGCGGTTCCACATAGCAAACATCTACGCCGGTTATCTGTCCGACGATCTTGCCAACGCTCACTTTGAATTCTTCCAGAAATACTTGCGAGGCGCGCAGGAGCAGCAGGCGCGCTGGAAGCGTTGCGTGGGATTCGTGGATCGTGGACTGGGTGAAGCGCTGGGGCAAGCCTACGTGCGGCAAGTCTTCTCGCCGGAACTAAAAGCAAGCACCCTAAAGATGGTCGAAGAAATCGAGAAGGCCATGGAGTTGCGCATCAATGAGCTGGACTGGATGAGTCCCGCGACCAAGCAGCAGGCGCTGGTCAAGCTGCACGCGATCCGCAACAAAATCGGTTATCCCGACCGCTGGCGCGACTACAGCTCGGTGGTCATCGCGCCGGGAGACTTTGCCGCGAATGTCCGCAACGCGATCGTGTTCGAATCACGCCGGGAACTGAACAAGATCGGGCAACCTGTGGATCACGGTGAGTGGCAGATTACGCCCCCTACCGTCGATGCTTACTACGACCCGCAGATGAACGACATCAATTTTCCCGCGGGCGTGCTGCAGCCGCCCTTGTATGACGCCAAAATGGATGACGCACCCAACTACGGAGATACCGGTGGGACGATTGGCCATGAGTTGACTCACGCCTTCGACGACGAGGGGAGCCAATTCGACGCCCACGGCAACCTGAAAAACTGGTGGACTCCCGATGACGAGAAGAAGTTCGAAGCGCGAACCCAATGCGTTGACGATCAGTATTCGCACTACATCGCCGTGGATGATGTCCACCTGAACGGCAAGCTGACTCTGGGCGAGAACGTTGCCGATCTGGGCGGAGAAATTCTCGCCTACATCGCGTGGAAGGATGCCGATAAGGACGAGAAACTGGAGCCAGTCGATGGCTTTACGCCGGAGCAACGCTTTTTCATCGGCTTCGCCCAGTGGGACTGCGCCAACGAACGTCCGGAGCAGTTGCGAGAGTGGGTGGTCACCAATCCACACTCACCCGCGAAGTACCGGATCAACGGAGTGGTTGT
Source organism: uncultured Acidobacteriota bacterium (assembly GCA_963729415.1). GTDB lineage: Bacteria > Acidobacteriota > Terriglobia > Terriglobales > Acidobacteriaceae > Gp1-AA133. Next base: position 27,945 of record CAVSOD010000004.1, read on the forward strand.
GAATATGCCGGATTTTGCCGGCGCATTTTCCTGCAAAGCGGGGCAGCCCATGGTCAGCTCGAAGGTCTGTAAGGTATGGTGAGCGCCACATGGGCATCCGGCATTCTGCGACAAGACCGAACCGCATCGGGTCGAGTCGGATCGCTATGCTCCGACTGCCTGTTCTCACGGTTGCCCTCTGTTAACCCTGGATTCCTCGCGTCACCCTATCCACCAGTAGCGGCGCTGCCGGACAAGCACATCCCGTGCCGCAACCTGACCAAGCGAATGCGTTTTGTATAATCGTGCGTTTGTACTTAGGACAGCCGGAAGGGTTCAGGAGGACGTTTGTCGGAAGCAGAGATCGGAATTATCGGAGGCAGTGGGCTGTATTCGATGCCCGGCCTCAGCGATGTGCACGAACTCAAGCAGTCGACGCCGTTCGGCGACCCGTCGGATGCCTACGTGCTAGGGAAGCTTGAAGGGCGTAAGGTAGCGTTTCTCGCTCGACATGGTCGCGGGCACCGTATCCTGCCCACGGAGCTGAACTTCCGCGCGAATATTTATGGGTTCAAGCAGCTGGGCGTGGAGCGCATCGTCTCGGTTTCCGCGGTGGGTTCACTGAAGGAAGAGCATAAACCCCTCGACTTCGTCATTCCTGACCAGTTCTTCGATCGCACTCGCCACCGCGTCGACACCTTCTTTGGCGACGGCATTGTCGCCCACATTGCGTTTGCCGATCCAGTTTGTCCTCAGCTTTCTTCTGTGGTGGACGCTGTTTGCAAGAAAGTTGGTGTAACCGGGAAACGAGGGGGAACGTACCTCAACATGGAGGGTCCGCAGTTTTCCACGAAGGCCGAGTCGAACGTCTATCGCAGTTGGGGCATGGACGTCATCGGCATGACCAACCTGCAGGAAGCGAAACTGGCCCGGGAAGCGGAAATCTGCTACGTCACGGTCGCCATGGTCACCGATTACGATTGCTGGCATCCGCACCATGATTCGGTGACCGTGGATCAGGTCGTTGCCGTTCTGGTGAAGAACGCGGAAAACGCCGCCAAGGTTGTGCGCGAGACGGTTGCCGCGATTCCTGCAACACGCAACTGCAAATGCGGTTCCGCACTCGCCCACGCCATCCTTACCGAGCGCGACAAGGTTCCCGCGTCGACCCGGCAGCGCCTGCACCTCATCCTGGACAAATATCTTCCTGCGGGAAAATAAGCCATCTTTCAAACATGAGCATACTGGTCGTCGGTTCAGTCGCGTTCGATAACATCGCCACACCCTCGGGCCGCGTCGAGAACGTTCTCGGGGGAGCGGCTACACACTTTGCGCTGGCAGCGAGCTTCTTTACCGAAGTACGCGTGGTGGCGGTAGTTGGCGACGATTTTACTTCCGAGTACGAAAATGTACTCAAACAACGCGGCATCGATACGCGCGGCATCGAGCGCGCCCCGGGGAAAACCTTTCGCTGGGGAGGACACTACACCGACAACCTCAACGAAGCCAAGACCGACTTCACCGCGCTGAATGTATTTGAAAAGTTCGAGCCCAAGATTCCGAAGGAGTACGCCGACACACAGTTCCTGTTTCTCGCCAATATCCACCCTTCCTTGCAGACCGCCGTGCGTCGCGAGATGGATGGTGTCCGCCTGACCGGCGGGGACACCATGAACTTCTGGATCAATGGCACGCCCCGCGAACTGGCGGAAATGTTGAAGCTGGTGGATGTCCTGCTGATCAACGACACCGAAGCCAAGATGATTGCGAACGAGACGAATCTGCCACGCGCCGCGCAAAAAGTGATTGCCATGGGTCCGCGGGCCCTGGTCATCAAGCATGGAGAATACGGAGCGACGATCTTCTTTCGCGAAGGCGCTTTTGGAGTCGGCCATCATCCTTTTCGTGCTCCGGCTTTGCCGATCGAAGAGGTGCAGGACCCGACCGGAGCCGGCGACTCGTTTGCCGGCGGCTTCATGGGCTACATCGCGTCGCAGGGCGAAGTCAATCGCGAGGTGCTCAAGCGCGCTCTGTTCTACGGCGGTGTCATGGGATCGTTTACGGTGGAACGTTTCGGAACTCGAGCGGCTCCAGACTCTGACTCGCGGCGAAATCGAAGCTCGATTCCAGGTCTTCCGCGAACTGACCCACCTCGAATGAAGGCCGCTCCCGAGTCGCGATGGAACAGCGAGATCTCTCAGCTCGCTGTGCTGGCTGTCTTTGCTTCGGTCATGTCCTTCCTGTTCTACCTGCGCAAGGGCGACATTCTTCTGTTCGGAGACGCAGTGGCGCACATCAACATCGCGCGCCGCGTCTTCGATTCGCGAACGCCGGGCCTGCTGCAACTGGGGACGGTCTGGCTCCCGCTGCCTCATCTGCTTATGATCCCGTTCCTGCTCTTTGATTGGGCCTGGCAAACAGGAATCGGCGGATCGATTCCTTCCATGGTGGCCTATGTGTTCGGCGTGGTCGGAGTGTTTCGGCTGACACGAGGCGCCATTACTGCCCGGAACGACGACAAGAGCACCGCGACCGCCTGGTTCGCCGCAGCGGTCTACGGATTGAACCCAAACCTGCTCTATCTGCAGGCGACCGCGATGACAGAGTCCCTATACCTGGCGCTATTCATCTGGGCCGTGGTCTATTTCAGAGAGTTTCTCGCCGCGCGAATCGGTGAATGGGGCGACGAAGCCAGGCGATTGCTCTGGAAATGCGCCGCATGCCTCGCGGCGGCATCTCTTACGCGCTACGACGGGTGGTTCCTGGCAGCGTGTCTCGGGGCACTGATTGCTCTTTTCGCGATTCGAGGCGGTAACCCTGGCGCCCGGCGGGCAGGGGTTGTGTTCGTTTGTGCGGCCGCTGCCGCGCCGATCCTGTGGTTCGCCTACAACGGCATCGTGTACCAGAACCCGCTCGAGTTTGCTGACGGGCCGTATTCGGCGAGAGCCATCGAGCGACAAGCGGCGGTTCCCGGATTTCCGCCGCATCCGGGAACTAAAAATCCTGCGGTAGCCGCTTTGTACTTCGTGAAGGCCGCAGAGTTCAGCGTCGCCGAGCAGGGGTGGCAACAGGCGTGGCTGGCGCTCGCATTCGCCGGAGCGATTCTCTTGTTGCTCCGAGATCGAGGCAACTGGGCATTACTTTTGCTCTGGACGCCAATTCCGTTCTACATGCTGTCGGTGGCCTACGGGGGCGTGCCGATTTTCACGCCCGCATGGTCGCCGAACTCTCTGTACAACGTCCGCTATGGAGTGCAGCTGCTTCCCGCATTGGCTGTATTTTTGGCTCTCGCGGTTCACTATGCCTCGTTGTGGCTGGGCGCGCGGCGAGCGAGGTTGGCGCCTGTAATCGTGGGCATGGGCATCGTAATCGGGAGTTATGCCAGCGCGTGGCGGGCTCAGCCCAGTTCCTATCGGGAAGCGTGGGTGAACTCGCGGACGCGTATACAGCTCGAGCAGGCCGTGGCCGAGCAGCTCCAGAGGATGCCCACCAATTCCACGATCTTGATGTACCTGGGAGCGCACGTGGGCGCCTTGCAAGACGCCGGTATTCCACTCCGCCGCACCATCAACGAAGGCAATCACCGCGTATGGAAACAGCCCGTCGATCCGGAAGGTCTTTGGGAACGGGCCCTGGCGGATCCATCAAAATACGCGGATTTTGTGGTTGCGTTCGAGGGCGACCCCGTTTGGCAGGCGGTGCAGAATCGCGGCCTGTCCTCCGTGATCATCCTGGCGGTAAACGGGGAGCACCGGGCAACGATTTATCGCACCCGTTGACTCGCGCTTCGCGCCGGCCTCTGTAACCATGCGGGTTACCTTCCCTGCATAACTCGCAGCCAAATAACGATTTTTCCGGTGATAAAATCCAGTCGCCTTCGCTCTACCAGCGGTATGACGGATCTTCGCCAAAGCGTGGATTTGCTGACCTCCCATATGGGGACAGTGCTCTCCGGCACCATCGCGCGCCTGGTGGTCGCAGTTCTGCTCGGTGGCGCCATCGGACTGGAGCGGCAACTGCGGCATAAGCCTGCTGGACTGCGGACCAACATGTTCATCTGTTTCGGTGCCGCAATGTACACGGTTCTCTCCGATCAACTCGCGCACAGCTACGGTGGAGACCACACGCGCGTTGCTGCGCAAATCATTCCCGGCATCGGCTTCATCGGAGCCGGCTCCATCCTGCATTCGCGCGGATCGGTGGTCGGCCTGACCACGGCCGCGACGCTCTTTGTGGTGGCTTCGGTCGGGATGGCGGCGGGTGGCGGGCTTTATATCACTGCACTCTTTGCGACCATCGTGATCCTGATTGCCTTGGCTCTTCTCGGCAGGCTGGAACGCCGCTTCGCCATGAAGGCGATGCTGGTCACCTACGAAGTGACGGGGGAGACGGCGGAAAAGATTCTGGTCGAAGCCAACCGCTTGCTCGACGAGGCGAAGAACACGATGCAGAACGTTCGTGTCGCCGGTGCGCCGGGACACGTGCGTGTGATGTTCAGTGTCGATGGTCCGCATGAGGACCAGGAAGAAGTGAACCTGCTCCTGCATCAGTCCACGGTTTTTTCCACGGTCGCTTCGCTGGGCGTCGTCGAACACGAATGAGCCCGCCGGACATGCGGATTCCTTTCACCAAAGCCAGCGCCTGCGGAAACGACTTCCTCATCATCGAGGGAGCCGCAACTCAATGGAACTTCACCGACCTTACTCGCCGGATTTGCGATCGTCATAACGGCGTAGGCGCCGACGGAGTGGAATGGCTTTTCCCGGCGCACGGTGCTGACGTGGAAGCTCGCTTGGTCAACGCCGACGGATCGGACGCCGAGATTTCCGGCAACGGTACGCGCTGCGTGGCGGCGTATTTGTGTGCCGAGACCAGGAAACAATCGGTTGCCATTCGAACCGGCGCCGGGTTGAAAACTTGTACGCTCGTTGCACGCGGCGAAAATTCGTTCGAATTTGAAACGGCAATGGGCATCCCGGAAGTGAGCCGTGAGCACAGTGTGATGACTTCGTTCGGCGAAGTGGAGGGCGTTCCAGTGTCGATGGGGAATCCCCATTTCGTAGTGTTTGTCGACGAATTTTGGCCAGACTGGCGGGAGCGTGCGGCCGAAATCCAGCGCGATCCCGGCTTCAAGCAAGGGATTAACATCGAGCTGGTAAGCGTAACTGATCAAGGCCATATAGAGGTGCGATTTTACGAACGCGGCGTGGGCGAAACGCAGTCCTCCGGTACCGGATCGTGCGCCGCCGCGGTCGCTTCGATCACAACCAGTCGCGTCCATTCCCCCGTCCGCGTGCTAGCCCCCGGTGGATCGCAAATCGTTCGATTTGAGCGGGAAGTCTTTCTTACCGGGCCCGCGCAACTCATCTGCCGGGGTGAGTTTTTCGTTTAGGATGAACTCTTGACCAGCTCCAAATCTCAGCAGCTACGCACCAAGCCACGCGCCCTGCGGCAGGGAGACACTGTCGGGATTGTGGCGCCGGCCAGCAACATCAAGCGCGAGCTGCTGGAGGCGGGCTGCGACGCTTTGCGGCATCTGGGATACCAGCCCTTTTTCTTCGACTCCATCCTCGAGAAGGATTTGTACTTTGCCGGCTCGACTGAGCGACGCGCGCGCGAGTTGGAGGAAATGTTTGTGCGCGAGGACGTGAAGGCCATCCTTTGCGCGCGTGGCGGCTACGGCGCGAACTACCTGTTGCGACAACTCGATCCCGCCAAGATTGTGGTGCACCCGAAAATCTTCGTCGGCTATAGCGACATTACGACGCTTTTGACCTGCTTTGCCGATTCCGCCGGATTCGTGACGTTTCACGGTCCCATGGTCACCAAGGACTTTGCTTTGAGCGACGGAGTGGATCTGGCGTCATGGCAGGCAGCGACCGGTGGGGCGAACGCATGGGAGATCGACACCGGGCCCGGGTCTGGCGTTGAGGCGCTGGTCGAAGGCGAAGCCGAAGGAATTCTCTATGGCGGTTGCCTTTCGCTGCTAGTCGCCGCGCTCGGTACTCCGCATGACATTCGCACTTCCGGAACCATCCTCTTTATGGAGGACATCAACGCAAGACCCTACCAGGTCGATCGCATGCTGATGCAGTTGAAGCTGGCCGGCAAGCTGAGCGACGTGAAGGGAATCGTGTTCGGGGAAATGCTCGATTGCCTGCAGACCGAAAATCAGGGATACACGCTGCAGCAGGTTGTGCTGCGCATCGTGGGCGAGCTGGGAATTCCTGTCGCTTACGGTCTGCGCTCCGGTCACGTGACACGAAAGAACATCACCCTTCCGATTGGCGTGCGGGCAAGCCTCAGCGTGAAGGGCGGGGAAACGAAGCTTAAGATATTGGAAGCGGCGACCACGCCCGCATAGCTCAACGGGATTTCTCAGATCATGGCAAACAAGAAGCACATTCATTTAATCGGCATTTGCGGCACGGCGATGGCCTCTCTGGCGGGCATGCTGAACGAGCGCGGTTTCCGCGTGACTGGTTCCGACGCGGCCGCTTATCCTCCCATGTCGGACTTTCTTGCAGGGCTGGGTATCCCGGTAGCGCAGCCCTTCGATCCGGCGAACCTGAAGCCGCATCCCGATGTGGTCGTGGTCGGCAACGCGATCTCGCGGGGAAATGTGGAACTCGAATATGTGCTCGACGAGCGAATTCCGTTTTGCTCGCTGCCGCAGATTTTGCATGACGAGTTCTTGCGCGGCAAGGAAGTGCTGGTAGTCGCCGGCACCCATGGCAAAACGACGACCACCTCGATGCTGTCGTGGATATTTCACTCAGCCGGGCTGCAGCCGTCATTTCTCATTGGTGGCATCGCAGAGAATTTTGGTTCCAGCTTCGCCTTGGGACAAGGCAAGCATTTCATCCTGGAGGGCGACGAGTACGACACCGCCTTCTTCGACAAGGGACCGAAGTTTCTGCACTATTTTCCCGACAATGTCGTCCTCACCTCTGTCGAGTTTGACCACGCCGACATCTACAAGGATCTCGAGGCTGTCGAGACGTCTTTTAAGCGACTGGTGAACCTGGTTCCACGGCGGGGAAAGATCGTCGCAATCGATACCGGCGAAAGCGTCGAGCGCTGCATCGCCAAAGCATTCTGTCCAGTGGAGCGGTACGGCCTGCAGGCCAAGGCCGCATGGCGGATCGTCAATCTTCGCTTCGAGCCGGCGAAAACATCGTGGACGGTGTTGAAGCACGGGGAACCCTGGGCAGACTTGGATTTTGCCCTGGCTGGGGAATACAACGTGTGCAACGCGACTGCTGCCGCGGCCATGGCAGCGAGCTGTGGAATTCCACGAGACAAGATCCAGGCTGCGCTCAAGACGTTCAAGAGCGTGAAGCGGCGTCTCGAAGTGAAGGCGCAGGTGAATGGCATCACCATCATCGACGACTTTGCCCATCATCCGACAGCGATCGCCGGGACGCTGACCGCCTTGCGTTCCCGCTACCCTGGTGCGCGCCTGTGGGCGATCCTTGAACCACGCTCGAATACGTTGCGGCGCAATGTCTTTCAGCACGAACTGGCCAAGAGCCTGGCACTGGCCGATGAGGTGGTCGTCGCCGGTGTGTTCAAGTCTGAGTCGATTCCGGAGGCGGAACGGCTCGATCTGATGGAAGTCGGCGCCGATCTTGAGCGGCGCGGCAAGCGAGCGCGTATTATTTCGGGGGTTGAGGGGATCGTGCAGGTGGTTGCGCCCGAACTCCGTTCAGGCGATGTGGTCGCGATTCTCTCCAACGGCGGCTTCGATCGGATCTACGAGAAGCTCCCGGCACGTCTCAAGCAAATCGGAACCGGCTCCGCTGTGCAGAGCAGCAAGAATTCTCTGGAGGCCTCCGCGAAAGCATGAACAAGAGTCCGAGGACCTGGGTCCTGCTCGTTCTCTCGGGATGCTTCTCTTTGCATCCCGTTTCTCTTTTCTCCCAGTCGAACACAGATCTTCCGGCCGCGCCCGCGATTCGCTATACGATCTCGCTTGCCGGCTACGAGGATCATCTTCTGCATATACAAATGGCGCTTCCACCTGGAGGCCGCCAACGAATCGTCCAACTACCGGTGTGGAATGCGCTCTACCAGGTTCGCGACTTCTCGCAATATGTAAACAAGGTCACTGCCAAATCGGCCTCGGGCGCTCCATTCACAGTTCGCAAGCTCGACAAGACAACCTGGCAGATCGACGCGGCGGATGATGGCGCAACCGTGGATTACGAAATCGCCGCCCAGTTGTCGGGTCCTTACGGAGCGGAGGTCAACCCTAGCCACGCCTTCCTGAACCTTGCGGAAGTCTTGATGTACTCACCCGAGTTTCGCGCCGCGCCGGTCGAATTGACGTTCTCCAACACACCCCGGGGATGGAAATTTGCCACGGCGCTTTCGATCAGCGGAGATACGTTTCAGGCGAAGAACTACGACGCGCTGGTCGACTCGCCAGTAGAGGCTGGCACTTTTCAGGAATCGGATTTTGACGAAGGCGGCGGGCACTATCGCGTAGTGGTTGATGCGGACCGGTCGGATTACGACCTGGGAAAGATCGTCGCCGATGTTCGCAAGATTGTCGCCGCAGCCACCGGTTGGATGAATGACCGCCCCTTTCAGACCTATCTGTTCCTCTACCACTTTCCCCGAGGGCCTGGGGGTGGCGGCATGGAGCATGCCTATTGCACCGCGATCGATGTGAACGCACAGCTTCTCAAAGACGACGCCGTAGCGCTCGACAACGTCACGGCCCACGAGTTTTTTCATCTCTGGAATGTGAAGAGGATTCGACCTCAGTCGCTTGAGCCGATCGATTACACCAAAGAGAACTACACGCGGGCTCTCTGGTTCAGTGAAGGGGTTACCAGTACGGTCGAAGACATTATTCTCTTGCGAGCCGGACTGCTCGACGAGCGGCGTTATCTGGCCCGCTTGGGAGATCAGATCTCTGAACTCCAGCGCCGTCCCGCGCATCGCACGCAGTCGGCGGAGGAATCGAGCCTGGATGCCTGGTTGGAGGGGGACGCCTATTACAGGCTGCCGGAGCGCAGCATCTCGTACTACAACAAGGGGGAGTTGTTGGGGCTGACCCTCGACCTGGCGCTGCGCGATGGCACCCACGGCAAGGCATCGTTGCGGGAAGTCTTCCGCTGGATGAATCAGAACTATGCGCAGCAAGGAAAATTCTTTCCGGATTCAGCGGGTGTGCGCGGAGCCGCCGAAGCCGTCGGACAGCAGAACTTCGCATCTTTCTTCGACAAATATGTGGCCGGGCTCGAGGAAATTCCCTGGGACGATTTTTTCCGTACGGTTGGTTTGCACGCGGTTCGCCGTACGATGACGGTCGCCGATCCCGGTTTCGCGGCGATTCGCAATTTCGACGCACCCGCGTCGGTGGTTCGGCTTCAGCCAGGAAGTGATGCCGAGAAAGCAGGACTTGCTCCCGGAGACATGGTATTGGAACTCAACGGGCGGCCGGTCGCGTCCGACTTCGACCGGAGGCTCGAGCTGTTACGGCCCGGGGATGCAATTCGCGTCAAGGTTCGGCACCACGGCACCGAGCGCGAAATGCAGTGGACCGTAGGATCGCGCCAAGAAGTTGAGTTTGAGGTGAAGGATGTGGACAATGTGTCGGCTCCGCAGAGAGCCCAGCGAGCCGCCTGGCTGAAAGGCGAACCGCAATCCGCAGGAGACTAACTCCGATTGTTCCACACCATCCTGATGCTCGGCTTCTGGACACTTGCCCTGCCGTTCGCCGCGCTCATCGGGTTTCCCTGGACGTTCCTGACGCGCGATATCACCCTCTTGTATCGCATGTGCATGTGGGGAGCCTTTACCGGCGTGAAACTCGCCGGCGTAAGAGTCGAGACTGTTGGCCTGGAAAAAATTGATGTCTCGCGCACCTACATCTTCATGTCGAATCACACGTCGAACCTCGATCCGCCGTTGCTGCTGCCTCTGATCCCGCGCCGTACTTCGGTCATGGTCAAGAAAGAGTTGTTTCGCTATCCCATCCTTGGAGAAGTTATGCGCCTGGGGTCGCTGGTTCCGGTGGATCGTGGCAATCGTGACGCCGGCATCACTGCGGTTGAAGAGGCCGCCAAAGTCGTGAAGGAAGGCGTGAACATGACCATCTACGTCGAGGGCAAGCGGTCGTTTGATGGCAAGCTTCTACCTTTCAAGAAAGGCCCGTTTTATCTGGCGATGGAGTGCGGTGTCCCCGTGGTGCCGGTGACGATCGTGGGTACCCATGACCTCATGCCGAAGGCGCGCTTCCAGATCACTCCCGGACTCGTCAAAGTGCTGTTCCACGACCCGATCGAGCCCAGAGACTTTGAAAATCGGGATTGCCTGATGGAGCGAGTTCGTAGCGTGATCAACTCCGGTTTACCCGCGCAGTATCAGAGTTAGTGGTGCTCTTCGTAACGCAGCGTTGGGGACCGCGCGGTCGAAAATCTTCAGTCCACCGTGGTTTTACCTCTCGTGCGCATCGCTTTCATCAGCTCGGGAAGCCGGTGAAAGGCGGCCGAGCAACGTAGCCACAACTTGTTGTCGATCGCCGGGTATCCGCTGACCACCGCGCCTGCGGGAACGTCGTTGGGAATTCCGGTCTGCGCCGTGGCGATCACGCCGTCCCCAATCTTGCAATGACCCGCGACGCCGACTTGTCCGGCCAGGATCACATTCTTGCCGACCTCGGTCGAGCCGGCCAGCCCGGCCTGCGAACACAGTAGCGTGTTTTCTCCCACGCTCGAGCCGTGGCCGACTTGCACCAGGTTGTCGATTTTGGCGCCATCGGCGATGCGAGTCTCTCCCACGCTGGCGCGGTCGATGCAGGCGTTGGCTTGCACCTCGACGTTATCTCCAAGCACCGCGGGGCCGGATTGCACGATTTTGTGCCACTGGCCGGCGTTGTCCTTGGCGAACCCGAAGCCGTCTGCGCCCACGATGGCGCCGTTCTGCAGAATGACGTTATCGCCCAGTCGGCAGTGCTCGCGCACGACCGAGTGCGCGTGAGCGAGAAAATTCTTTCCAATTCTTGCGCCAGCGTAAATGACCACGTGGGCCAGCAGGGTCGCATGCCCGCCGATGGTGACGTCACGATCGACAACTACATAAGGTCCAATGTGGGAGTTGGCGCCGATCTTGGCACTGGGATGGATCACGGCTGTCGGGTGGATTCCGGGCGCGTAGGGCGGCGGCTGATAAAACAATTCGATCGATTGGGCGAAGGTGAGATAGGGATTCTTGGAGCGAAGCATGGCCGCTGGAATGGCAGGGAAGTCTTCAGACACGATCACCGCGGAAGCACGCGTGGTTCGTGCCGTCGCCGCGTATTTCGGATTGGCGACGAACGTGATTTGGCCTTCACCGGCCTCCTCGATGCCGGCGACGCCACGAATTTCAGTGCTGGGGGAACCATTCTCAATTCTTACCTGAAGGGCTTTTGCGAGTTGTGACAGTTTCATAGGAAGTATAACCAGGCTGGTCGCGGACGAATCTTCTTAGGCCCGCTCCCGAGATAACCCATGCGGCCAGGAAGAGCGATTGTAATTCAGAGGGATTGCCCGAGCGCCAGTCTCACTCGCCAAACATGGGAACCTGAAGCTGGTCTTCGGGGCGGCGGCGCTTGCGATGAGTCGCGCCGATCACGGCCAGGACGGTCAGCGAGTCGAGGGCAGAGCGCGGAATGAAAATGCGCTGCGTGTTCGATCGCAGGTCCGGCGGATTGATCAGGAACCCATCGGCGATCTGCTGCGACAGGTCATTGGGCATCAAGCCTTCAACGATCTCGTTGTCTTTGAATTTCAGGCGAACCCACAGGCCTTCGGTACGCGGGCGGCTGGTGAAGGTCTTGCGTGGCAGCGACTCCGAATCACCGAACTCGCGCACGAAATAGACGCCCTTGATTTCCTTCAGGTCGATGCCCACCACGTTCCCGGCAGTATTCAACAGTTCCAGCTTCCCCTCGCGAACGAAGCTGGTCGGGGCGACGTAGCCGGAAATCGAATCGCGATCGATCTTACGAACGATGACTTTCTTGTGGGTCGAGGGCATCGGCGTTGCACACCGGGAAAATCGCGGAGGACGGGTACATATCGCCCGCGCTCTCGAATTCTCGCACCTTTTCGTGTCAGCGAGCCGGAATGCGCGTTGGTAGTAGCCAAAATATTAACCTTGTGTTATTTTCTTAAGTTTGCTGCAGTCCGTCTCAGGGAACCTAAGCCCATTGTATAGAGTCACTTACAGCAAGGTGGCGCGGTCCACTTCTACCTCGATTTGTGACCCTGTGGAAATCCTGTGCAAATCCACAGCCCGGTTGGTCGCAGGACGGCTCCTGTAGGAAAGCATGGCCGACTACATATACACGATGGAAATCCGGCTGACCCCGGACCAGCAAAAAGGCGCCACCCTGGTACAAGAGGTCGCTCGCAACGCCGGCATGAATCTGTATCTGACCGGCGGAGCGGTCCGCGACATTATCAGCGGATTCCCCATCCGCGATCTCGATTTCACCGTTCAAGGGAACCCTCTCAAACTGCAAAAAGAGCTGGAGAAGGCCGGCGCCGTTATTGCCTCCGCCGATGAGGAAACGAAAACGCTCTACTTGCAATTGCCCGGAAACGTGCGCGCTGAAATCAGCATGGCGCGCACCGAACGTTACGAGAAAGTAGGGAAGCCGCCAATTATTGCGCCCGCCACTATCATCGAAGACCTACGCCGGCGCGACTTCACCATTAATGCGATGGCGCTCTCGCTCAATGCAGGATCGCGTGGGCTGCTGATGGACCCCTTCAACGGCGCCGCCGACATCGAGGCGAAGGTCATTCGCGTGCTGCACAACTACGCGTTCGTGGAAGAGCCGTCGCGTTTGATTCGAGCCACGCGTTTTGCCGCTCGCTTTCACTGGCCGCTCGAGGAGCGAACCCAGGTTCGTTACGAATCGGCGAAAGAAAATAACTACATCGAACACATTACCGACACAGCCATCGGTCATGAGATCGAGCATCTTGCCTACGAGGAAGATCCGCTGCACATCGTGCGCGTGCTGGAAAAAGAAGGCTGGCTCAAGGTGCTCAGCACGCACTGGACAACCGCCAAGGTCGATACCAACGGTTTGAGTCAGCTGATGAAGACCCGCCAGCAGATGAACGAGCTGGGCTACCAGCCGGACCCGGCGCCCGCCGTGATGTATTTTCTGACCGCGCGCTTGAGCGAGAAGGAAATCGCCGACATGCGCAAGCTGATTCCGCGCAAGACGCTGGTCGAAGCCTGGAAGGATCTGGAAGACAACGCCAAGGACCTGGCAAAAAAGCTCACCGGAAAAGAATCGGCAACGCCCGCGCGCACCTGGCAGGTCCTTTCGAATGCACGCCCGGAGATGACGCTCTTCCTGGCCGTAACCGCCAAACAACAGGCCGTTGTGCAGAAGATCAAGAATTTCTTCACTAAATGGCGCCAGGTGCAGCAAAAGATCCCGCTGCCGGAAATGACCGAGCTGCACATCACACCGCAGCTGCCGGAATATCCGAAGATTGCGCAAGACGTATTTCTATTGCTGCTCGACGGCAAATTGCGGTCACGTACCGAGACATTGAAATTCCTGAAGCCGCTGGCGCCGCCTCCGCCACCGCCTCCGCCACCGCCGCCGGCCAAGCGTGGGCGCGCCGCCAAAGCCGTGGCTGCAGCGGCCGCGCAGGCCGTTCCAGAGACCGGAAAAAAGAAAGGCAAAGGCACCGTCGGCCCGGCGGTGGCTGCGGCGCCCGCTCCGTCAAAACCAGAGGCCAAGGGCAAAGCCGTTGCACCGCCCAAACCCAGCCCCAAGAAACAGGAAGCCCCTAAGCCGGCCCCAAAAGCGACCCCGAAAGCAGCTCCTAAATCGAAGACAGCAAAGAAGAAACGCTGAAGATTCTTTACATTCGGCGATCGCCAAACGGCGCTATAATCAAGGCGATGCGGTGGTCGGCGCTCATGATCGTGTGCGTGCTAGCTCTTGTTCCCTTCGGTTGGGGACAGCGAGGCGGAGGTTTCCATTCGAGCGGAGGCTTCCATTCTGCCGGCGGTTTTGCCTCGCGCGGAAGCATGCATAGCGGAGGAATGTCGTTCGCGCATGCCCATCCGGGTTTTGGCTCCCGCAACGGATTCCATCCCGGACACGGTCCGGTTCACACCGGACGAGACTTCGATCGGCATCGTTTCTCGCGTCGCTTTGGGTTTTATCCCTACGGCGCTTATCCGTACGCCTATGGCGGGTATGGATGGCCGTTCTGGTGGGATTGGAGCAACTCGTCGTACGATGATTCTCGCGACAACGATCGCGGACCGTACAACGATGCGCAGTACCAGACTGCGGCTGAAATCAATCGGCTTGCGGATCAAGTAGAGGAATTGCGTCAGGACCGCTACAACCAGCCTGCCCCGGCGCCTGCAGCGCCTGCACCCCGTCCCGAAGCGAAACTCGAACAGGATCTACCGGTCGTGCTCGTATTTCTGGACAGGCACATCCAGGAAGTGAAGAACTACGCGGTGGCGCACGAAATGCTGATCGTGCTCGACGGCAGTCGCCGAACCAAATATCCCTTAGCGGATATCGATCTTGCCGCGACCATGAAGCTGAATGATGAACGGGGCGTCGACTTCGAGGTGCCCAATCCGGTGATCACCCAGTGAGGCGCTGAAAGCCGCCACTTAGCGGCGCCGCACGCATATGTTGTTTCGTAGTTCCTGCCAGCCAAGCTAGGAATCGCGGTACTGTTTCATACACATCCAACACATGTCTCAATTCGTCCATCTGCACCTGCATACCGACTACTCGATGCTCGACGGCGCGTGCGACGTCGAGAAACTGGTTCACCGCGTGAAAGAACTCGGCATGCCCGCGGTCGCCATGACTGATCACGGCAATATTTTCGGCGCCGTGCACTTTGTGAACGCAGCCAAAGCCGCGGGCGTCAAGCCCATTGTCGGCTGCGAGCTGTACGTCTGCAAAAAAGAAGACCACGACATCGAGCGCACGCCTCCCGAGGGCGATACCTACAACCACCTGCTGGTGCTCGCCGAGAATGAAGAAGGCTACCGGAATCTCACCAAGATCACTTCCGAGGCTTCATTACGAGGGTTCTATTACAAGCCGCGGGTCAGCAAGAAATTCCTGGCGGAGCACTCGAAAGGGCTGATCGGTCTTTCGGGATGCCTGAAAGGCGAAGTGGCCGAGCGCCTCATGGAAGGGAACTACGAGGCCGCGCGCGAGGCGGCAGCAACTTTTCGGGACATTTTTGGCGGCAAGAATTTTTATCTCGAAATCCAGGATCAGGGCCTGGCGATGGAGCATCGCATCCATCCCGGACTGTTCCAGCTGGAAAAAGATCTAGGTCTGCCGATGGTCGCCACCAACGACAGCCACTATCTCTGCGAGGACGACGCGCACGCCCAGGATGTGATGGTCTGCATCCAGACGGCGAAGTCCATTCAGGACGCCAACCGGATGAAGTTCGAGGGCAATCAGTTCTTTGTAAAGAGCTACGCGGAAATGGCTCGCGTCTTCAAAGACTCTCCCGATGTGCTGACGCGGACCCTCGACATCGCCGAGCGCTGCAATCTGAAGCTGGAGAAAGTCAGCAGTCCGTTTCCTCACTTCGATGTGCCGCCGGGGTTCACGCTCGACAGCTATTTCGAGCACGTCACTCGCGAGGGATTTGCCCGGCGGCTCGAAGTCCTTCGTGGGAACGAGAACCTCGGCCGGTTGAAGCATAGCCTTGCCGATTACGAGCAGCGACTGGCTCGCGAAATCGCCATCATTCAGCAGATGAAGTTCTCCGGTTATTTCCTGATCGTGTGGGACTTCATCCGCTACGCCAAGGAACGCGACATTCCCGTTGGCCCCGGCCGCGGATCAGCCGCGGGTGCCCTGGTCGCGTATTCGCTCGGCATCACCGACATCGATCCCTTGCAGCATGAACTGCTGTTCGAGCGCTTCCTCAATCCGGAGCGCATTTCGATGCCCGATATCGACATCGACTTCTGCATGAACCGGCGCGGGGAAGTGATCGACTACGTCACCCGCAAATATGGACGCGACAACGTTGCGCAGATCATCACGTTCGGTACCATGGCGGCGAAGGCGGCCATCAAGGACGTGGGCCGAGCGATGGACGTGCCCTACAGCGACGTCGATCGCATCGCCAAGATGGTTCCCAACCAGCTCAACATCACGCTGGAGGAGGCCATCCAGGATTCTCCGCAACTGAAAGAGGCGTACGAAAAAGACGCCCAGATCCGCGAACTGCTCGAGACCGCAAAAAAGCTGGAGGGGCTGGTTCGAAATGCCGGCGTGCACGCGGCAGGGGTCGTCATCGCGCCCCGCCCGCTGACGGACCTGGTCCCTCTGCACAAGACGAAGAACAACGAAATCGTGACCGCTTTCGACATGGTGGCCATCGAGAAGCTCGGGCTGCTCAAGATGGACTTCCTTGGGCTGACGACCCTGACGATTCTCGATGACACCATCAAGTTGATTGCCCAGACCCGCGGCGAACATCTTGAGCTCGCCAGCCTGCCTCTCGATGACGATGAAACCTACCGCAAAGTTTTCTACAAAGGACTGACGTCAGGCGTATTCCAGTTTGAATCGCATGGCATGCGGGACGTGCTCCGGCGATATCAGCCAAACTCCATTGAGGACCTCACGGCACTCAACGCGCTCTACCGGCCAGGCCCAATCCAGGGCGGCATGATCGACGACTTCATTGACCGCAAGCACGGGCGCAAGAAGATTGAATACGAGCTTCCCGAGCTGAAAGAAATCCTGGAGGAGACGCTCGGCGTCATCGTCTACCAGGAACAGGTCATGCAGATCGCCAACCGTCTCGCCGGATACTCGCTGGGCGAAGCCGATCTGCTGCGCCGCGCCATGGGCAAGAAGAAGCCCGAGGAGATGGCACAACAGCGCGAGCGCTTTGTTGAAGGTGCCGCGCAGCGCAACTACCCGGCGAAGAAGATCGAGAAGATATTCGACCTGATGGCGCAGTTTGCCGGCTACGGCTTCAACAAGTCGCACTCGGCTGCCTACGCGCTGCTGGCCTATCAAACCGCCTACCTCAAGACGCACTATCCAGTCGAATTCATGGCCGCGTTGCTGACCTCCGTGACCGGCAGCACCGACGACGTCGTGAAGTACATCAACGAATGCCGCGAAATGGGCATCGCCGTCGAACCGCCCGATATCAACGTGTCGGACGCGAACTTTACTCCGCATGAGAGTGCGATCCGCTTCGGCTTGGCGGCTGTGAAGAACGTCGGGCACAACGCGATCGAGTCGATCGTTGCCGGGCGAAAGAAACTCAGTCGTTACCGCGACATCTACGAATTTACCGAGAACGTGGATTTACGCCTGCTGAACAAGCGCGTGCTCGAGTCGCTGATCAAGAGCGGCGCTATGGACTCCTTTGGCCATCGCGCGCAGCTTATGTTCGTGTTGGACAAAGCGGTGGCACGCGGCGAAAAAACTCAACGCGACTCCGAACTGGGCCAGCACGGGCTGTTTCTTGAGAGCTTCACGCAGGCGGAAGAAAACGATTCGCAGAACCACAAACTCCCCGACATTCCTCATTGGGACGAGCATCAGCGCCTCGCCGCCGAGAAAGAAATTCTCGGCTTCTTCATCACCGGGCATCCGCTGGAGAAATATCGCGACAAACTGGAAGGCTTGAACGCCCTCAGCCTGTCCGATATTTCCTCGATGAAAGCCTCGACGGGCAAGGACGAGACCATCACTACCGCGGGCATGATCGGCAATGTTCGCGTGCTCAAATCGAAGAAGGGCGATTTCTACGCGCAGGCTACGCTCGAGGATATGTCGGGATCGGTCGACATGATCGTATTCCCCGAGGCCTACCGCCGGCTGTCAGAGAAAGTGAAACTCGAAGTGCCTGTGCTGGTAAAAGCGGGTGTGCGCGTGGAGGAAGGCTCGAACCCGAAGATCACCGCGGCCGAAATTATTCCTCTCGAGGATGCCAAGGTGCCTTTGCCAAAATCGTTGCGCATCCGTATCCCGGTCGAGGGGTGCAGCGAGTCTACGGTGGACTCGCTGCATTCCCTGTTCAACGAGCGCCGGGGGGAAGCGCGGGTATTATTCGACGTGGAACGGGCCGGGGATTTCATGGTGGTCATGGAAGCCGAAGGCTATAATGTCCAACCGGATCGCAATTTCATTGCGCGGGTGGAAGAGTTGTGCGGACGAGGCAGTGTGCGCATCATCAACTGAAATCGGCAGCGGATGAAAGTCCCGAAAACCAGAAAATCGTCGGCCGAAAAGAAACCGATTCCAGCGGTTGCGGACGGAGCCCAGGTAGTGTCGGGAGCAGAGTTTCTGCTCTCCATGGTTGAAACGCATTGGTACTCCAGGAATGGGGACGCCAGAAAGATGGAAGTTCGACTGAAAGCCGAACAGGAACTCGCCCGGATCGAAGAACAGATCGAACACCTGCAGGCGATTCCCGGTCAGAACGAGGAAACGCGCCGCCAGGTCGACCAGTTGCACGAGCGCGTGGACGCGTTGCGCCGTCAGATTCACTCGAGCTACGGTGCCTGGGAAAAGACGGAGCTGGCGCGTCATCCGCAGCGCCCCTACACGCTCGATTACATCGAGCGCATTTTCACCGATTGGAGCGAGATTCATGGCGACCGCGGCTTCGCCGACGACCCGGCGATCGTCACGGGCATGGCGCGTTTTCACGGTGACGAAGTGGTTGTCATCGGCCAGCAGAAAGCACGCGACGCCAAGCAGCGCGTCTACCGCAATTTCGGCATGCCCCATCCCGAGGGCTATCGCAAGGCGCTGCGGGTGATGCATTTCGCGGAGAAATTTGGCCGGCCCGTCTTCACCTTCGTCGACACCGACGGTGCACACCCGGGCCTGGGAGCGGAGGAACGCGGGCAGGGCGAGGCGATTGCCCATAACTTGCGCGAAATGGCCCGCCTGAAAGTTCCCATCATCGCGACGGTCATCGGAGTAGGTGGCAGCGGAGGCGCGCTGGCCATCGCCGTCGCCGACCGCGTGCTGATGATGGAGAACGCCGTCTACTCGGTGATCTCGCCGGAAGGCTGCGCTTCGATCATGTGGCGCGACGCCAACAAGAAAGCGCTGGCCGCTGAGGCCATGAAAATTACGGCTTCCGATTTAAGCGAGTTGGGCTGTATCGACGGCATCGTCCCCGAGCCCGATGGCGGGGCGCATACCCATCACGAAGCTGCCGCCGCTCTGCTCGATGTGGCACTGCAGGGGTCATTACACCGAGCTGAAGAAAACGCCCGTGCAGGAATTGCTCGCATCACGATATAATAAGTTCCGCACCATGGCCCGGTTCTACCGCGTGGAACCCTAGTTTTCAAGTTAGATACGCCGCCGGCCAGAAGTGCCGCAACCGTGTCTGCCTCACTCGCATTGCCGTATAATAGAGGGTTTTCCCCACTGAATATCCAGCACACGGGCGCTGGCAGAATGCCCGTCTGCCAAAGGAAGGACAGGGATGGCTACTACCGATGTAACGCTTCAGGATGCCCCAGGCCGCCTGCAGCGAAAGCCGGTCGTAAACGACATGAGTATCCAGGTCGCGACCGTCAATGGTTCCGGTTCGCAAAGTTCCAACACCGTGCTCTTGCGCAGTATTTTCCAAATGGGCGTGCCGGTTTCGGGCAAGAATCTCTTCCCATCGAACATCGCGGGCTTGCCTACCTGGTACACCATCCGCGCCAATAAGGACGGATACATCGCGCGCAAGAAAGAGATCGACTTCCTGGTTGCGATGAATTCCGAGACCGCGCAGGAAGACGTTCTGTCGCTCGCGCCGGGCGCGGCCGCTCTCTACGACGAACCGCTGAATCTCAGCAGCCTTCGCAGCGACCTGATCTTCTACGCCGTGCCTTACGACAAGCTGGTTGCGGCAGTCTGTCCGGAAGCCAAGCTGCGCAAGCTGGTCAAGAACATGATTTATGTCGGCGTCGTGGCGCAGTTGCTCGATATCGACATGGCCGAAGTGGAGAAGGCAATCCGGAAGCAGTTCGCGAAGAAGGTGAAAGCCGCAAACCTGAACCTGGGCGCGGCTCAGGCGGGCTTCGACTACGCGAAGGCGAACCTGAAAAAGCAGGATCCGTTCCACATTGCCCGCATGGACAAGACCGCGGGCAAGATCATCATCGACGGCAATTCGGCTGCGGCCTTGGGCTGCATGTTTGCCGGGGTCACGGTTGTGACCTGGTATCCGATCACACCTTCCTCTTCGCTGGTGGAGACGCTCATCGACTATATGAAGGAGCACCGCATCGGGTCCGACGGCAAGGCGACCTTTGCCATCGTGCAGGCGGAAGATGAGCTAGCCGCGATCGGCATGGTCATTGGCGCCGGCTGGGCGGGCGCGCGCTCGATGACCGCGACCGCCGGCCCGGGCATCTCGCTCATGTCGGAATTCGCCGGGCTCGCCTACTACACTGAAGTGCCGGGCGTGATCTGGGACATCCAGCGCGTCGGTCCTTCCACCGGCCTGCCCACGCGTACTTCGCAGGGCGACATCCTCTCGACGGCGTTCCTGAGCCACGGTGATACCAAGAACATCCTGCTGCTGCCGTGTTCCGTGGCCGAGTGCTTCGAGATGGCGCAGGACGCGTTCAATCTTGCCGAGCAGTTCCAGACGATCGTGTTCGTCATGTCGGATCTCGACCTTGGCATGAATAACTGGATGTCGGATCCGTTCAAATATCCGGAAACCCCCATCAAGCGCGGCAAGGTGCTCAGTAAGGAAGATCTCGATCGCATGGGGAGCTTTGCCCGCTACAAGGACGTGGATGGCGACGGCATCGGCTACCGCACGCTGCCGGGTACGGAACATCCCGCGGCGGCGTACTTCGCACGCGGCAGCGGTCACAATGAGAAGTCGCAGTACAGCGAGCGGCCCGACGACTTCGAACGCAACATGGAGCGCATCAACCGCAAGTTCGAGACGGCGCGCTCGTTCGTGCCGCGTCCGGAGGTGGTCTCCAAGGGGGCGAAGATCGGCATCCTCGCTTATGGAACGTCGCACTGGGCGATCGTGGAGAGTCTCGACCAACTCCACAAGGAGTACAACTTCGAGGCCGACTACCTGCGCCTGCGCGCTTATCCGTTCACTCGCGAGGTGCACGAATTCATCGAGAAGCACGACCGCGTCTACGTGGTTGAACAGAATCGCGACGCGCAGATGCTAAGCCTGCTGAAACTGGACGTGCGGCCTGAACTGACTACACGTTTGCGCAGCATCGCTCACATTCACGGGCTGCCGCTCGATGCGCGCTCCGTTACCGACGAAATCATGACCATGGAGGGCAAGTAGCATGGCCACCACTCCCAGCACCCCGGCACCGAAGACGAACCGCATCGGCCTGGCCGTGTTCGACTACAAGGGCGGCAAGACCACGTTGTGCGCCGGTTGCGGCCACAATGCAATCTCCGAGCGCATTATCGACGCGATGTATGAAATGGGCGTGCAGCCCGAGCGCGTTGCCAAGATGAGCGGCATCGGTTGCTCTTCGAAGAGCCCGGCGTACTTCATGAGCCGCTCGCACAGCTTCAACTCCGTCCACGGACGCATGCCGTCCGTCGCCACCGGTGCAATTCTGGCGAATCGCAACCTGCTCACGCTCGGCGTCAGCGGCGACGGCGACTCCGCTTCCATCGGTATCGGACAGTTCGTGCACCTCATGCGCCGCAATCTGCCGATGATCTACATCATCGAGGACAACGGCGTCTACGGGCTCACCAAGGGCCAGTTCTCGGCGACGGCAGACCTGGGCTCGAAGCTGAAAACCGGAGTCGTGAACGACCTGCCCCCGATCGATACCTGTGCTCTTGCGATCGAGTTGGGTGCAACCTTCGTCGGCCGTTCGTTTTCGGGCGACAAAAGGCAACTGCATACCATGCTGAAGGCGGCGATCGCGCACAATGGCACGGTCATGCTGGATGTCATTTCGCCATGCGTCACGTTCAACGATCACGAGGGCTCGACGAAGTCTTACAAATACATGAAGGACCACGAAGAGCCTCTACAGGAACTCAATTTTGTGCCGCACTTCGAGGACATCGACATTGAATACGATGCCGGCACTACGGTCGAGGTGACCATGCACGACGGCTCCCGCCTGCGGCTGCATAAGCTCGAACCGGACTACAATCCGACCAGCCGAATTGGGGCCGTTCAGCGCCTGATGGAAGCGCATGAGAAGCAGGAAGTGTTGACCGGGGTGCTCTACGTCAATCCGCAGGCTCCCACCTTCATCGATTTGCTGAACATTACGGAGCAGCCACTGGCCACCCTGCCCGAGTCGGTCACGCGGCCCAGCCGCGAAGTGCTCGAGCAGTGCATGGAAGAACTGCGCTAAGCGAGACTGCTGGGGAAAATAACAAAAGGCTCTCCAGACGGAGGGCCTTTTTCTTTGCGTGTTTAAAAACGAGACGCTTGCTCAGGCTACGTCGTCGACGTCAAGTTCATTGACGGCCTCAGCGCCACCGCTGTGTTCGGGACTCTCCCCCGGCTCGGGGAAATCAGTGTCCGCCGCTTTGAGCATCGGATCCTGGTCCCGATGCCCGAGTTGGCCCTTCATCGAAGTATTCCCGGCTTGTGTACGCTCGTCCTGCTCAACAGCACCTTTCTCGCGGTCCTGATCCTTCTCGATCAGACGAGTCATAAAGTAGTGCTCCCTGTGATGAAGCAGAGTTATAAAAGAGACGAGAGGAATCTTACTCGTCTACAGCAGCAAGCGTATCCGAAAGACTTCGTCGAGGGAAGGGTTTATTCTGTGCTGCGGCGTGCGCAAGTACGCTTTGAGGAGATCACGATGCGTCGTTTGGTGCTGTCAGTTATCACTGCCACGGTTTTACTGACCGGGCTCTGGGCTCAAGCCCCCGCTCAAGGTACCCAGGATTCGCGGTCGACGGCGGCGGGCACCGTCCAGACCGCCGGCAAAAAGTCAGGGGAAAAGACCGGCAAACACCATCACCACAAGCACCACCACAAGAAGCATTCGTAGCAAGCTGTTGATAAATCCGATTCCTGTTTTCGAGACCGCTTCTCAGTACTCGGTACTCAGTGCTCAGAAGCTATCTCATAAATCGGTTTTGAAAGGGCGTGGCTTCAGCCGCGCCGTCCAGAGCCGCATAAAAGTTGGGGCTTTAGCCCCTGAGGAGACGGAAGCTTACACATTTGGTCCATTATGAGATAGCTTCTCAGTGCTCAGTCAGGGCCTCGACTCCGAAAATAGCCCGCCACTTCAGTGGCGGGTGAGCGATGGCATCCGATCCCGTGCCATAGGCACGGTTGAAAGGTTGGCAGACGGCTTCACAGGTTGCGGAAAAACGACCGTAGCGCCGGCGTCCCGCCGGCTGTCGCGAGGGAATCTTGCCGTCGCTCATCGTAGAGGGGAAGGGCGAGCCTTCAGGCGTCCCCGCCGGGACGCGGCATACTCACCGGCCAACCCGGCGCTGAAGGCGCCGGGCTACTTTCAACCATCGCTCCGCGACTTCACGAAACCTCTTTCGCGAAAATCGCTCCAGGGCATGTTCATTAACTTGGTTTTATGAGACGGCTTCTGAGGTTTGATCACGCCCCCGGCTTAGACGCCGTCGAGACGCCAAGCTTCCGCAGCCGGTCGCGGGCTTGGACCGCTTCATTCGTCTTGGGATAACGCTGGATCAGGTGTCGCAGTTCCTGCACGCCGTCGTCTTTCTGGCCCATTTCAATCAACGCGAAGCCCTTTTTCAGCTGTGCTGCCGCGGCCTTGTTCCCGCTGGGAAAATTCTGCAGGACCTGGTCGTAGTTCGTGACTGCCTGCGGATAGCTCCCCGCCCGGAATTGAATTTCTGCCAGATAGAAGTAGGCATTCCCCGCCAGATCGGTGTTCGGATAGAACTTGATATAGTCGGAAAACTCCTGCGACGCCAGGTCGTTCTTGCCGCCGTTGTAGTCGCGTAGAGCATTGGCATAGAGAACGTCCGGGGGGGGCGCCTGGGCCTGTGCCTGTGCCTGAGCTTGTGTCGCCTGTTGCTGCGCCGCAATGCTCTGCTGGCCCGCTTGCATGTCTTCGAGCTGCTTGCTGACCTTAGCCAGCCGGACTTTCAACTCGTCGAGCGTGTCGTTGAGTGCCTGAATCTGTCCTGATAACTGGTCGACCTTTCCAGCCGAGTCGCCCTGCTGCTTTTGCAACGCGTTCTGCAAGGACGTGATCGCCGCTGTGGTCTTGTTGGACGCATCCGTATTCTGCTCGACCAGGTTCTTCATGACACCCATGCGCTCGTCGAAGCTCTGCTTCATGGCGGTCATCTGTTCCTGCAGCTGTTGCACCTGTGTCTGCAGCTGAACCATATCCTTGTTGGCGCCATAGGCGGGCGCGGCTGCCAGTCCTAAAGCGCACACCAGCGTCAGCGTGACGTATCGCAAGCCAGCAAATCTCTGCATGCTCATAAGTCCTTCCTGTTGGTAAACATCAGTATCCCACACGAGCCGCTGCACGGCGCAACACCATCAGTCCAATTGTGGGGGATGGTTACCCGGGAATGGGATTAACTTCCCGGCTTCTAAGGTGTTTTCCCTGTGCAACCGCAGGGAAAAAGTTGGAGGCCGAGGAGTGGAGCCTCGGCCTCCGATACCACCCTACTTTGAATACACGAGGTGCCCGCGGCGGTTTTGCTGCCAGCAGGTCTCGTTCGACTCGGTGCAGAACGGCTTTTCCTTGCCGTAGCTGATGGTCTTGATCCGGCTGGCATTCACGCCGGCCCCCACCAGCGCGTTCTTTACCGTGTTCGCGCGACGGTCTCCCAGAGCCAGGTTGTACTCGGTGGAACCGCGTTCGTCGCAATGTCCCTCAACCGTGAACTGGATGTTCGCATGCTGGTTCAGGAACTGCGCGTCGCCCTGCACCGACGACTGCTGGTCCGGGCGAATCGCGTCAGAGTCGTAGTCGAAGAACACGTCCTTGACGCTGCGCGCGAAGAGTTCCTCCTCGGTAGGCCCGGCCTGGGGTGGCGGTGGTGGCGGCGGCGCATTCACGGTGACTCGCGCCGTCGCTTCCTGGGTGCCGCCTTCGCCCTTGGCAACCAGGTGATAGGTCGTCGAGTCCGTCGGAGTCACCTGCTGGGTGCCGTTCGGCTGCACGGCGCCAATGCCCTCGATGCTGACGTCGGTTGCATTCGTTGTCTGCCAACTCAGCGTGGTCGACATCCCCTTGTCGATGCTATTGGGATTGGCGGAAATCGAAGCCGTCGGCGCCGGAGGCGGTGGTGGCGGAGGCGGAGGCGGTGGTGGCTGCTTCTTCTTGCAGGCGCCCAACATCATGATGGCGCCAAGAATGAATACCAGAGTAATCCACTTCATCTTCGGCTGTTTCACTTTCTCCTCCCTGCGAAATCGTGCGCACGGGATTCGTGCGGATGGCCAATACCGGCTGAGCGGGCCGACATCTCCGCAACAACCGGAAATGCTCGACGAGTGCGAATGATCTTTCTATGGTTACATTTTTGCTGCCTACTTCCAACTCCAATTTGGCTGACTGTTGCGACCGGTGAAGGTCAGCTGTTGCACCTTGGTACCGTCGGCCAACATGGTCCAGATCTGCTCGCTTCCTGAACGGCTCGACTGGAACACAACATGCCGTCCATCCGGCGACCACGACGGGAAGTCATTGCGTCCGCCATCGTGGGTGAGCTGCACCCACTGCTTGCTGGCGATGTCCATTAGATAAATGTCGTTCGCCCCCGGTGCCCCCGCCCCGTATTTTCGAAACCAGGAGAAGGTCAGGAACTGCCCGTTGGGCGACCACGATGGCGACACAGCGTAGCCTTGATCCGACATCCGCTGCACGTTGGTGCCGTCGCCTTCCATGGTGTAGACCTGTGGTAACCCGGTGCGTCCGCTTACGAACGCAATTTGCGATCCAGTCTTGCGGTTGAACGTTGGCCCGACATCGGGTCCGCGATCGTTGGTCAGCCGGCGCATGTTTCCCCCGGACGCGTCGGAAACATAAATATTGGGCTCACCGCCTCGCGACGAAGAAAATGCCAGCTTTGTTCCGTCAGGCGACCAACTCGGCGACAGATTGGTTCCGCCAAGCCTGGGGAAACTGACCAGACGGTTCAGGTCCATCGAATACATCGTGATTTCCCAGCCTGTTTTGGTGAGGGAACTGAACGCCAGGCGGGAGCCGTCCGGGGAAATCCTCGGCGAAAGAGAAATCGTTCCGGTGTGCGTGAGCTGGTGCTGATTGGACCCGTCGTAGTCCATCACCCAGATTTCCTTGTGCCCGCCACGATCGCTGACAAAATAGATCTTGGTCTCGGCCACGCCGGTAATGCCACCGCCGAGGCGAAAGATGATTTCGTCGGCGAACTTGTGCGCGATCAGCCGCGCGCCATCGGCCGTGGCCGTGTCGGTATATTGCTTACCCAGCACCTGCGGCGAAGCGACGTTCTTCACGTCATAAAGCCAACCGTGCACCAGCAGGCTGTTCCCGGTCACCCCGAAATCGCCAAACGCCAGCATCGAAGCGTTCGGAGGCGGAGCGTTCCAGGCTTCAAACCGCACTTCCGACGGATTCCCGGGCACGTCGATGGGATAGAAGCTCTTCGACACCATGTCGAAGATGCCGGCATTGTCCAGGTCATTGAAGAGTGTATCGTTGAACGTCTTCAGCAGGTCGCCGCTCTTGGCTTCCGGCGTGGTGGGCTTGAAATCCGAGGCGGCCAGGCGGATTTTCTCCACCCCCAGCCCGGTGCCGGTTTTGATCCAGTCCTGCGCGATGGTGGGAAGAACCACTAGCAGGACTACCGCGAGGCTCAACCCGCTCAATAGGGCTGGGCGGGTGCTGCGAGACCGCAGCCGACGCATTTTCTCCATCGGATTAGCCAAAGTATATATCGCCATACGATATGTTTGCGATTGCAAACGGTATTGCACCATTGCTTCTTTCAGCTCCTCGCAATCAAGATAAGACTGCCGTTTCTCATCGCTTGTAGTCGAACCAGAACTCCACCGACACCTTGCTGCCCGAATATCCCGCGGGTAACGGCCCAAATGTATCGATACGCTGTAAGGCCCGCACCGCCGACTGATCCAGAGACGGCACGCCGCTGGACTGTTCGATCTGCACGTGAGAGGGTTGCCCGGAACGGTTGATGTCAAATGTCACGTAGACCCGATTGGCTTGCCGGATGTTCGGATCGATTTCGTAGCGCAACCAGTTTTGCGTGACCACCTGCTGGATCTGTTTCACGTAGTACGCATACTGGCTACCGAAATCCCCTCCGCCGCCCTGCACGCCAAATCCGCCCTTCGCGCCGGCGGCGCTAAACGTTCCATACGGTCCGCTCACCGGGCCGCCTTGTCCGAAGGGCACCTCATTGCTTTCCTCTTCCGGTTGCGGCTTCGGCTTGGCCTTGCTGGCGCTGATCACCGGCTTCGGCTTGACCTTCGTCGTTTTGTCGGGAATGGGGATAGCATCCGGCTCGTTCTGCTTTTCCTCCGGCTTCGACTGCGCCAGCCCCTTCGATTCGTTAGCCACCACATTTTGCGTCTGTATCGAACTGGAAGGTAAGGGAACTGTGCTCACCAGGGTTACGCCGATGGCGTCTCCGCCACCGCCTGCACCCCATACATCGCTGCGTCGGCCGGCAAGGAATCCACCAAATATCACGATCAAGCCTGCGACTACATGCAATCCTGCCGAAACGGCTAGGGGACGTCCCAATCTCCCGTGTTCGAAGAAGATGTCAGCGTCGGCTGCCATTTTGGTCCAACGGTTGGGTCACGATGCTCACATTGGTGATGCCGGCGCCTTTCACGGCATCCATGACGGTGGCGAACGCGCCGAAAGGCACGTCTTCGTCGGCGCGGATGAACACCGACTGATGCTGCGGATCGCGGATTTTCTGCAGCAGCTTGGTCTTGATCTCGTTGATGTTGACCGGGTCGTTGCCGAGAAACACGCGCTGCTGCTTGTTGATGCTGATCACCATTCGTTCCTCGGTGATCTCCTTCACGGTGCGCGTCCTTGGAACATTCACTTCGATTCCCGACTGCAGTACCGGCGCGGTCACCATGAAAATGATGAGCAACACCAGCACCACATCCACCAGGGGAGTGACGTTGATCTCGGACATTGAGCTCTGCGTCCGCCCATTGGAAGTCGTGAATGCCATCAGCGGCGAACTCCGGCTGCATCGGCTTGAGGAACCTGCACGCGCTCGATCGCATTCAACATTTCGAGCGCAAAATCATCGCCCCGCGCCGCAAAATCGCGAATGGAACTGCCAATGAGGTTGTAGGCAATGACGGCAGGGATTGCGGCCGCCAATCCCGCCGCCGTGGTGATGAGCGCTTCCGAAATGCCCGGGGCGACCGCGCGCAGCGTGGCGGCGCCTGCCGTTCCCAGGCCGTGAAACGCGTCGATAATGCCCCATACCGTGCCGAACAGCCCGATAAACGGCGTGACCGCGCCGGTGATTGCAAGCCACGGAACATTGCGCTCGAAACGAGTCAGTTCTTCCGAATTTGCGATCTGCATGGCGCGCTGCACGGCTTGCGGATTGCGTCCACCCTGGCGCTTGTATTCCTCGAATCCGTTATCAAATACCGCGACCAGCGGGCTGGGGCGGAACTGGTCGGCCACCGCCGACATGTCCTGCAGCCGTTGTGCTTTGCGGAAGGCGCGCACAAACCGCCCGCTTTGCACCCGGGCACGCCGCAACAAGCTCCACTTGGAGAAAATGATGGCCCAAGACAATACGCTGAAGGCCAGCAGGAGAAGAAGAACGGTTTTCGCGACGAGCCCGGTTTGGTTAACCAGATCAATCAGTTCGCCGCCGACTGCAGAGGCCAACCAGGATGCATTCAACATTGTGAGTGGTGGAAACGCGCCGAGCGCGAAGCGACCTCCAGAATAGAATTCCCCGATGCGGAACGTCCTTTCATTATAGTCCCTGTACCGCGCCACACGTTCATCCCGAATGGCCAACTTTTCCCGAGTATCAAGGTGGGTAACGTTCAAAATCAGTACCCAGTCGCCAGTACTCAGTTCCCAGTTCTCAACTGGCAACTGAGTACTGGGAAGCTATCCCATAAATCGGTTTTGAAAGGGCGTGGCTTCAGCCACGCCGTCCAGAGCTGCATAAAAGTTGGGGCTTTAGCCCCCGAGGAAACCGAAGCTTGCACGTTTGATCCATTATGAGACAGCTACAGCTTCTGAGTACTGGCGACTGAGTACTGGCAACTGAGTACTGGGTACTGCCAACTGCTCTTTCCATGCTATCCTGCGCTCAACTTCTGTTTCCCAGGACCACCGGTGCTCGTCGAACTGCGCCTCGAGAACTACGCGGTCATCGATAACCTGGCAGTGGCGTTCGCCTCAGGACTGAACCTGCTGACCGGGGAAACCGGCGCCGGAAAATCCATCCTCATCGACGCGCTCAGCCTGCTGTTGGGCGAAAAGGCTTCCACCGAGGTCATCCGCTCGGGCACCGAGCGGGCGGTCGTCTCCGCAGTATTCGAAATTGAAAGCGGAGCAGCTAAAACCGTCGCGCGCATCCTCGAAGAGAACGGGCTCGACTCCGAAAGCGACTCTGTCATCCTGCGGCGCGAGATCGCGCTCGGTGGCAGGGGGCGAGTCTTCATCAATAACCAGCCGGCCACCGTCGCCGTCCTGAAGCAGATGGGGCCTTATCTGGCGACCGTCCACGCGCAGAATGAAACTCTGGCCGCCTTCGACGGAGCTACCCGGCTGGCCCTGCTCGATGCTTTTGCCGGATCACAGACTGCTTGTGCGCAGGAAGCCTTCCAGGCATGGAAGGGAATCCGCACCCGCATCGAAGAACTCGAGCGCGACGAACAGGATCGTCTCCGCCTGCTGGATCTCTGGACCTATCAGAAGCGCGAGATCGAAGACGCCAAACTGCAACCCGGCGAAGACGAACGTCTCGAAAATGAAAAGCGCGTGCTCGCCAACGCGGAAAAAATCTATAACGCCGCCATGAATGCCTTCGATTTGCTCTATGAGGGCAATGCTTCGACGGCAGCCTCGTTGCGATCGGCGCGCAAGCAGATCGAGGAACTGGCTCGCTACGAGCCGAGGTTCCGGGATGCCTTGGCCGCGCTCGAGTCGGCCCTGATCAGCGTCGAAGACGTCGGCGCCACCGTGCGCGATTATGCTGGCGGCATTCACGCTTCGCCGGAACATCTGGCCGAAGTCGAGGATCGTCTTGCGGCAATCGACCGCCTCAAGCGGAAGTACGGTCCCACGCTCGACGACGTGATTCGCTTTGGCGAAGACGCTGCCCGCAAGCTCTCTGAAATGGAGAACAAAGACGAAGTTCTGCGCGGCTTGCGCGCCGACCTGGCAAAAGCGGGCCAGGAATACCTCACCGCCGCCCGGGTGCTTTCGAAGAAGCGCTATGAGTCGGCCCGCAAACTCGAGAAACTGGTGGAAGCCGCGATCAACGATCTGGCCATGAAAGTGACCTTCAAAATCGAGGTGACTGGCTCCGACGAGCCGGAGAATTGGTCGGCCTGCGGCTTCGACCAGGTCGTTTATATGATTGCCACGAATCCCGGCGAGCCATTGCGCCGCCTGGAAGACATAGCCTCCGGCGGGGAACTGTCGCGCGTTATGTTGGCCCTGAAAGCCAGCGTTGAGGCCACCGCCGCAGGCAGCGGCAAGAAGAAGGGCCCCGGCGTCCCGCGCACCCTGGTCTTCGACGAAATCGACACCGGCATTGGAGGCCGTGCTGCCGAAGCTGTGGGCCGCAAACTGAAAGAACTCTCGCGTACCAGCCAGGTGCTTTGCGTCACGCACCTGCCGCAGATTGCCACCTTCGCCGACCACCACTACCGCATCGAGAAGAAAGAATCCGGCGGCCGCACGAAGACCACCGTCCGGAACATCACCGGCGACGAGCGCACCGAAGAAGTGGCCCGCATGCTGAGCGGTGCCAAGGTGACGGAAAGCTCGCTGAAGCATGCCGAGCAGATGATCAAGGCGAATGCGTGAGAGTGGAAATCGGGGGAATTGACTCCCGAAATCTCATTAGCTAACATACTTAGCTAAGATGAAATATACGGTCCACCAAGCGAAAACCAATTTATCCCGCCTGCTCGAGGAGGCCGCTTCCGGCAAGGAAGTGATCATTGCACGGGGTAAGGAGCCAGTGGCCCAGCTGGTGGCGATCGGGAAGGCGCGCAAGAAGCGCGAGCTCGGAACCATGGCAGGGCAGATCAGCTACTCCGCAGACGCATTCGCCCCGCTTACCGATCAGGAACTGACTGATCTGGGCTTCGAGTAACAAGCATGGAAGTCATCGTCGATACCCACGCGCTTGTGTGGGCATTCAACGAGCCAAAGCGGCTCTCCAAGCGAGCAATTTCCATACTTACAGATACCAGCAACACGATCCTCGTTTCTGCCGCTGTCGCTTGGGAACTATCGATCAAGGTCAACCTCGGCAAATTGGACGCACTTCCTTTGTTGGCAGGACTCACGCAGAGACTGCAAAGAGAGGGGTTCACCGAACTGCCGATCAGTGTCGCGCAAGCCACTCGGGCGGGCCTTTTGCCGCTTCATCACCGAGATCCTTTCGACCGCCTGCTGGTTGCTCAAGCACAGGATCTGGGCGTGCCAATCTTGAGCGCGGATAGTTCGCTGGACCGCTACGACATCAAGCGTCTGTGGTAGATCCAGAAGAAGGACTCGGGTGGGGCACCAGGAGTTCCGTCCGCAACCTCACTGGCGACGAACGAACCGAAGAAGTGGCGCGCATGCTGAGCGGGGCCAAGGTGACCGAGACTTCCATCAAGCACGCTGAGCAGATGATCAAGGCGAACGCCTGACACGTGGTTTTGAGCGCTATCTGTTTACAGCAGTAACGCAAGACATCCGTCCGCAAAAATGCGCGCGGGCGGTACAATTCTCCGTGGAGTCTTGATCCAGTGCGGTAGGTAAATCAAACAGGGTTCGTTCATCGAAACCAACAAATCGAGGATTGACGACCGTAGCCACAGACCTGTTGTCTCAGAGTTTGATTCAACCTACTTCTGGCGAAGAAGCTTTCTGCGGATGTCGGGCCAGAATTCCTGGAAAATGTGATTCAGGACGGCGGATTCCATCTGCGTCCCCCAGTTCACGGTCGTTTGACTGAGACCGCGTTCCTGAGGGGGATAATAAGCGTTGGACAAACCCGCTTCCAGTCCATTGCCCACCACCTCAGAGAAGTTGAAACTCGTGCCTCCAGAATCTGTCTTAGTGACGAAGGCCCGAGATATCGCGTAGCCTGTTCGGCGCAAAAAGCCTCCCTGACCCAGGGTGTAATAACGTGGGTCCTCGTGCGTGATAGCGGGAACAATGGCCTCGGTGAAAAAGGTTCCCGAGACTCCGTCCGTGAAGGTGCGCCAATAATAACGCCCGTAACCGCCGATTCCGCTGCCCAGTTCCGGACTGGAATTCAGGACCATGGCTTGAGCAGCTAAGATTCCAGCCCAAGTGAACGAGGAGTAGTCCACGACGCTATCGTGCGCGGCGAGTGAAAATTTCTCGCGGGTGGACAACGGGGGAAGCTGCGTATTGGCATCCACCGCCGCAAAATTTGGAACGACCCCGAACATACGCTTTGTCTGCTTACCTTGAGAATTGTCTTCTTTGTCCTGGGGCGCCGGAGCCGGGTCCGGCAACGAAACGGCACCGCTATCCGATGGTGGGGCGGGAGCAGAGTTGTTATGTGATGTCGGGCTTTGCTGGGCATATTCAAGAGGGTCGGGTTGGTCCGTAGTTTTTGCCTGGGACCATGTAATCGTGGGCAAGAAAAGAATGAAGAGAACAAAAACCACTTCCGTGATCTGCTTGGTCAATTGCTTTTTGCAGATGGGGCACGGTTTAGTCATCACGTACGTCCATGGTCTTACTCCTCGGCTGAATCACTCGATGGCGGGAGCCGGTTACAAGTTCATAGTTTCATCTGGCATGTGACGGATTATAGAAGTTGATGCTACCAACCCGGATCCAACCTGTCTGGTCAAGAACGCTCACATCAGGGCACGCTTCGCGCCCTGCCAGCTTCTCAGGGACGGCTCCTTGCACGATTGTTGTCGTAATATCGCGATAGCGCTCAATAGCGCTCACGATCCGTCTGAAGTGCAGCGTCCAGACACCCGGCGGCGATATCGCAATGCCGGCGCATTCCTTTCCGCCCCCATTCGCTCCCCGAATCTCCCCGCCCGCTGCTAATCCCTACCCTTTCTATGGCTTACGTTGACCGAAAGGGTTCCCTAGGATAGTCTGGAGTTACCTTTATTGGGGAAAAGTGTACCCTTAAGACAAGCTGAGGACGGCAAGGAATCTTATTGTGTCAACCCGCAATGCCAAGACTCTTCTTTTGTTGAAGCCCCGCGGATTTTGCGCCGGGGTCGTGCGTGCCATCGATATCGTTCGCATCGCCCTTGAGGCGTTCGGGCCGCCCATCTACGTCCGCAAGGAAATCGTGCACAACCGGTTCGTGGTCGAAGAGCTGCAGCAAAAGGGCGCGATTTTCGTCGACAGCGTTGACGAAGTACCTGAAGGAGAGCGCGTCATCTACAGTGCCCACGGGGTTTCGCCCGAGGTACGACGCGCCAGCGAAGAACGCAAGCTGCGCGTGATTGACGCGACCTGTCCGCTGGTGACCAAGGTCCACGTTGAGGCCGTCAAGTTTGCCAAAGAAGGCTTCTCGCTGGTTCTCATTGGCCACCGCGATCATGACGAAGTCATCGGCACGCTTGGCGAAGCCCCAGCCGTGACCCAGGTCGTCGGCTCCCCGGCGCAGGTTGCATCCTTGAGCGTACCCGATCCCAACCGCGTGGCCTACCTGACCCAAACCACCCTGAGTCTTGACGAGACCAAGGACATCATTGCGGCGCTCAAGCAAAAGTTTCCGAACATCCAGGGTCCGCACGCGCAGGATATCTGCTACGCAACAGAAAACAGGCAGGTTGCGGTCAAAGAGATCGCTTCCGAATCCGACTTGCTGTTGGTGGTTGGCTCCGAAAACAGCTCCAATTCCAATCGGCTGGTGGAAGTCGCGCGCAACCTCGGAACGAACGCGCATCTAATCGACAGCTACAAGAACATTCAGCCGGAGTGGCTGGTGGGCGTGAAAACCATCGCGCTCACGGCCGGGGCCTCGGCTCCGGAATGTCTGGTGGAAGAAGTCGTGAAGTTCCTGGCGACCAAAAGTTTCGACAATGTGCAGGAACTGGAAGTGATGCCAGAAAACGTGCGCTTTGGCCTCCCCCCGGAGATCGTGGAAGCCATTGCCAGCGCCCCCGCCACCGTTAGCGGGGACTGACGGAGCCCAACCCTGATGGAAGATTACTCCCCCGAGCTCTCGACCAAGTCAGCACCCCAATTACGTTTCGGCAAAATTGATGACCTGGCAAGCCGCGTGGCTGCGGCCACCGACGCGGCTCGTCGTCTGCTGTTTTCTGAGCAACACGAGGACGGTTACTGGTGCGGGGAGTTGGAGGCTGATGCCACCTTGGAAGCGGACTACCTCGTGCTCCATACCATGTTGGGCACGGTCGACGAGGTACGTTTCGCCAAAGCTGCGCGCTACATGCTC
Organism: uncultured Acidobacteriota bacterium; assembly: GCA_963729415.1. Classification (GTDB taxonomy): domain Bacteria; phylum Acidobacteriota; class Terriglobia; order Terriglobales; family Acidobacteriaceae; genus Gp1-AA133. Next base: position 62,551 of record CAVSOD010000004.1, read on the forward strand.
TCGCGGCAAAACGAGGATGGCGGGTGGAGCATTTACCCGGGCGGGCCTTCGAACGTTAGTGCCTCGGTGAAAGTCTATTTCGGCCTGAAGCTGGCCGGCTACACCATGGACCATCCGGCCATGCGCCGTGCCCGCTCCAAGATTCTGGAGCTCGGCGGCGTCACCGAGGTCAATACCTTTACCAAGCTTTATCTCTGCTTCTTCGGGCAGTACGACTACGACGCTGTTCCGGCCATTCCTCCCGAGATCGTGCTGTTTCCCAACTGGTTCTGGTTCAACATCTACGAAATTTCGTCGTGGTCGCGGGCCATGCTGGTGCCGCTTTCGATTTGTTACGCCAAGAAGCCCTTTAAGAAGTTGCCCGACGAGATGGGCATTGAAGAGCTTTTCGTGGGTGGCCGCGACCGCTCCCGCATGCACCTGCACTGGGACAAGAAGCTGGTTTCCTGGCGGAATTTCTTCCTCGTTCTAGACCGCCTCACGCACTGGGCCGAGCGGGTGCATATCCGTCCGCTGCGTTCGCTCGCGTTGAAGCGGGCAAAAAAGTGGATGCTCGAACGCTTCGAGATGAGCGACGGATTGGCGGCCATCTTCCCCTCGATTATGAATTCAGTCATCGCCATGCGCTGCCTGGGGTATTCGGTTGATGACCCGCAGGTGATCCGGGCCATGGATGAGTTCGAGAAGCTGGGCATCGAGGAAGGGGACACCTTCCGCATGCAGCCCTGCGTCTCGCCCGTGTGGGACACGGCGTACGCGCTGTTCGCGCTCGGCGAAGCGGGAGTTCCTGCGACCGACCCTCGCATGGTGAAGTGCGCCGACTGGCTGCTGCAAAAACAGGTGCGCAACCCTGGCGACTGGAAAGTCAAGAACCCGGGCGGCCAACCAGGCGGATGGTATTTCGAGTTCAACAACGAGTTTTATCCCGATGTGGATGACAGTGCGCAGGTTTGCCTCGCATTAAGCCGCGTCGAGCATCCCAACGGCCGCTATCAGCGCGAATCCGTGCAACGGGCCATCGATTGGATCTTCTCCATGCAATGCCGCAACGGCGGCTGGGCGTCGTTCGATAAGGACAACGATCGGATGGTCTTCCAGTACGTGCCCTTCGCCGACCATAACGCCATGCTCGATCCGGCGACGGTCGACATCACCGGCCGCATCCTCGAAATGCTGGCCGCTTACGGCTACAACAAGAACCACAAAGCCGTAAAGAAGGCGATCGAATTCCTCCGCAAAGAGCAGGAGCCCGATGGTTCCTGGTTCGGGCGCTGGGGCGTGAACTATATCTACGGCACGATGCTGGTGCTGCGCGGTCTGGAAGCCGTCGGAGTCGATCACCATGAGCCGTATGTGCAGCAGGCCGCCGAGTGGTTGCGCATGGTGCAGAATCCGGATGGCGGATGGGGCGAAAGCTGCCTCTCTTACGACGATCCCAATAGCAAAGGCATTGGCGAAAGTACTCCGTCGCAAACCGCCTGGGCGGTCCTGGGGTTGATGGCGGCGAACGATCTGCGTAGCGATTCGGTGGCGCGCGGAATCGCCTATCTCTTGCGCACCCAGCAGAGGGACGGTTCCTGGAGCGAGCAGCACTACACAGGAACGGGCTTCCCGCGGGTGTTCTATTTGAAGTACCACATGTACCGCCAGTACTTCCCGCTGCTCGCATTGACGACCTACGCGAAAATGGTCGCCGCGGAGTCGTCCAGTTCCGCGCGGAACGGTCAATAGCCTGGTTGTGGATTTCTCGGAGACTTCCCAGTCGCGCCGACGCACCGCCGATTGCCAGCCTCCGTTGAGGCGTTCTTCCGCGCACACTGGGTACCGACTACTGAGAACTGAGTACTGCTTTTGAAAGCTTTTGTCACAGGCGCCACCGGATTCCTGGGGGCTCACGTCGCCCGGGTACTTGCCGAACAGGGCGCGGAGTTGCGCTTGCTGGTGCGCCCGACCAGCGACCTGCGCAATATCGAGGGACTGAAGGCCGACCGCGTCACGGGTGACCTGCGATCCCCGGCGTCGCTCGAAAAATCCATGGCCGGTTGTGACACCGTATTTCACGTGGCCGCGGATTACCGGCTGTGGGTGCGCGACCCCGAGCAGATGTACCGCTCGAACGTGGAAGGCACGCGCGCGATTCTCGAGGCCGCGCGCAAGCAGGGCGTGAGGCGCGTGGTTTACACCTCGAGCGTCGCAACCATGGGTTTCAGTTCGAACGGTCGGGTGGCTGACGAGGAGTCCCCGGTTGCGCTGGCCGATATGATCGGGCACTACAAACGTTCGAAGTACATGGCCGAGCAGGTCGCGTTTGAGGCAGGCCGGAGCGGACAGGACGTCGTGGTCGTCAATCCTTCCACCCCCGTCGGCGAAATGGACATCAAGCCGACACCGACAGGGCGAATCATTGTCGATTTCCTGAAGAAGAAGTTCCCGGCGTACGTCGACACGGGACTTAACCTCGTCGACGCGACCGAATGTGCGCGCGGTCACATCGCGGCACTCGAGAAGGGAAGAAGCGGGCAGCGATACATCCTGGGGGGAGAGAACCTGACGCTGAAACAGATTCTCGACAAGCTGGCGGCCATCACTGGATTGCCATCGCCGAAAGTTCGTGTGCCGTACGTGCTGGCGCTGGCGACTGGAGTTGTCGACGAAGTGGTGACCGGACGAATTCGCGGCCGCGAGCCACGCGCCACCATCGACGCGGTCCGCATGGGGCGCAAGAAAATGTTTGTTTCCTCGGCCAAGGCCGAGCGCGAACTGGGCTGGCAGATCGTTCCAGTGGACGATGCGCTGCGCCGAGCCGCCACCTGGTTCCGGGCGAAAGGCTATGCCTGAGATCGCGATCGTCGCCGCGATGGAGCGCGAGATTCACGGGTTGGTCCGCAAATGGCGCGTCGCGGAGCGAGAGTTTTCGGGACGGCGTTTTCGCTTTTTTGAGTCCGCCGATTGCGTTGCGGTCTGCAGTGGCGTGGGCCCCGACGGCGCTCGACGCGCCACCGAGGCCATCATCTCGCTGTACAAGCCCGGGTTGGTGCAGTCAGTGGGCTTTGCGGGCGCTTTGGACAAGACATTGAGTGTGGGTCAAGTACTTGAGATCCGGCAGGTCGTGGATGCGCGTGACGGCAGCCGGACCGACACAGGGCTCGGATGGGCTGTCCTGGTGAGTTTTCCGTCGGTCGCCGGCCGGGACCAGAAAGCGAAGCTCGCGGCTGCGTACCAGGCCCAGGCTGTCGACATGGAAGCCGCGTCCGTTGCAAAGGGCGCCGAGGCTCACGGTCTGCGGTTTGCCGCCATCAAGGTCATCTCCGACGAAGCTGGGTTTCCTATGCCTCCGATGGAGAGCTTCGTGGCGAAAGATGGAGAATTTCAGGCAGGGAGGTTTGCACTGCACGCGGCGGTACGGCCCTGGATGTGGGGAACGGTTCTGCGTCTGGCGCGCAACAGCAAGCTGGCATCGAACCGCTTGAGCGCGTACCTGGAGCAGAATCTTCGCCAGCCAGGTCCTGTCCCATCGCATGCGAGTTCCTAGACTGCGAATGCTACGAACGTTCAGATCGGTGGTTGCCGCGTTTCTGCTGTGGGGAGCGATTGCTCCCGCACAAACGCAACCATCCTTCACGTATGTGGAGAGTTTTCGTAAAGGGGCGACCCGTATTCGGGAAGAAATCCACGAGGTCGATCTCGATCCGAAGAACCCGACTTGCGCCATCCGGGTCAAAGATCAGAATGGCCGCGATCGCTATCAGTTCAACTGCACACCGCAGCGGGCAGCGCCAGGCGACGATCGCATTATTGCGTGGCAGCTGAAGCTGGCGGACCTCAATCACCGGATCTATCCCAACGTCATGATGTCGTCGCCAGATCCGACGCAGGACTCGGTGCAGATTGGCTGGCTGGATCCGGACAAATTTGCCAAAATTGCGCTGACCACCGAGCGCGTGGTCAAAGTAGACAGCTTTTACTGCGTTTTTCAAGTGACGGACTCACGCCTTGTGGCTGCCGGGCAGCCTTATCTCGATCATCTGACGCTCAATATCCGTTTCACCAACACCATGCCGCACAGTGAAATGCGTGTGAAAGAAGAAAAGACGTCTTCATGATGGCCATGGCAAAACCGATTGCCGTATCCGATTCACTTAGCAAGATTCCGGCGACCATGCTGGCTGCTGTCTATCGTGGCAAGAACGACGTGCGCCTGGAGACCGTGCCGGTTCCGCTCGATCGGATCCGGCGAAATGCTGGTTCGCGTTCACACCTGCGGAATCTGCGGTACCGACTTGAAGAAAATTTCGACCGGCTCGCATTCGGCGCCGCGCATCTTTGGACACGAAACCAGCGGCGTGGTCGTAGCCACCGGCAACGAGGTTACCCGGTTTCAACCCGGTGACCGGGTGATGGTTTTCCACCACATACCCTGCCGCAATTGCTACTACTGCCGTCATCGTACGTTCGCACAATGCGAGACCTACAAGAAGGTTGGTTGCACGGCTGGCTTTGAGCCGAGCGGTGGCGGGTTTGCCGAGTACGTGCGCGTGATGGATTGGATCGTGCGCGAGGGAACCGTCCGGATTCCCGACGGAGTGTCCTTCGAGCAGGCCTGTTTCGTCGAACCGGTCAATACCTGCATGAAGGGGGTCGTAAGCCTCGCTTTACAACCCGACGAAACTGTCCTCGTGATCGGGCAAGGCCCTATCGGTCTCATTTTGAGCGTGTTGGCGAAACGGACCGGGGCTCGGGTTATTACTTCCGATTTATATCCGCAGAGGCTTACAATATCAGAAAGCTTCGGTTTGGACGTGACGATCGATGCCTCGCGCACAGATGTGACCCTGAGGGTGCGCGAGATGACGGATGGCCGTGGCGCCGACGCCGTAATTCTGGCAGTCGGTGGCAACGGCCTAATTCGGCCTGCTATGGACGCGACGCGTCCTGGCGGCCGGGTTTTACTATTTGCACAGACTGTGCATGGCGAAGCGGTCGTGGATCCCGCAGCGATCTGCGTGGACGAGAAGACCTTGCTCGGGTCGTATAGCGCGTCGGTGGAATTGCAGGAGGAGTCAGCGCGTTTCGTGATGAACCGCGAAATGGAGTTGGAGCGTCTCATCAGCCACCGGTTCCCGTTGTCTGGCGCCTTGGAGGCCCTGGAACTGGCGGCTCATCCCCAACCGGACTCGATGAAAGTGGTGATTCAACCGGGCAGCGCTTGGGAAGGACATTCGCAGTGAATGGAAAAATGACGGCTGCCGTCCTGTACGGCAAGGAAGATATCAAAATTGAGCAGGTCCCCATTCCCCGGGTCGGGGAAGGCGAGGTCCTGATCAAAGTTCAGGTGGCGCTGACCTGCGGCACCGATCTCAAGGTGTATCAGCGCGGCTATCACGCGCGCATGATTGTGCCCCCAGCCCTGTTCGGGCACGAACTGGCGGGGGTGGTGGAGCAAGTCGGGCCCGGGGTGCGCGGCTTCAAAAAGGGCATGCGGGTGGTGGCGCTGAATTCCGCGCCCTGCGGCATGTGCTTCTTCTGCTCCAAGCATCAGGAGAATCTCTGCGAAGACCTGCTCTTCAATAACGGCGCTTATGCGGAATATATCCGCGTGCCCCGGCGCATCGTTGAGAGCAATATGCTCGCGATCCCGAACGACGTCAGCTTTGAAGATGCCGCGATGACCGAGCCGCTGGCTTGCGTGCTGCGCGGACTGCACGAGACGCGGGTCGAGATCGGCGACACCGTTGCCGTGATCGGTGGCGGGCCCATCGGATTGATGTTCGTACAGGTCGCCAAGGCAATCGGCTGCAATGTGATCGCGGTGGTAAAACGCGATTCGCAAGTGACGCTTGCCAAGCGCAAGGGCGCCCACGAAGTCGTACAGATCACCCAGGTAAAGGATCCCATCGAAGCCGTCCGCGAACTGACCCGCGAGAAGCGCGGCGCCGACGTCGTGGTGGAGGCGGTCGGCCGTCCGGAAGCCTGGGAATGGGCCGTGCAGATGGTGCGCAAGGGCGGAACCGTAAATTTCTTTGGCGGATGCGCCAGCGGCAGCAAAGTGCAGCTTGATACGAACCGGCTGCACTACTCCGAAATCTCCCTCAAGGCGACGTTCCACCATACACCGGAAACGGTGCGCCGGGCGTTCGCGCTGATAACGGAGAAGAAGGTCCGTGGGACCGACTACATTACCGGCGAAGCGCCGCTTTCGCGGTTGCACGATGTGCTGCGGCACATGCTGAATCGCAACGGCGACATCAAGACTGCCATTATCCCAGGACACTGAGCGTAGGAAATCGACCGGGGCAAAGACTCGCTATGACTTTCATCGCCAACAGCGAATCCCGGCCCGTGCCTGCGTCCCCATCGCCGGCAGGCTGGGCCAGCCTTCCGCCGGAATATGCCATTCCGCCGGAAGCGCCTCCGCTCGATGCAGCACGCGCCTATTGCGAGCGCTTGGCGCGTTCGCACTACGAGAATTTTTCGGTCGCTACCTGGTTCCTGCCGCAGCGTTTGCGCCAGCACTTCTACAATGTCTACGCGTATTGCCGCATCTCCGACGACCTTGGTGACGAAGTCGGTGATCCAGCCGCGTCGTTGCACCTGCTCGATCAGTGGCAGCACGAGCTGAACGCCTGTTATCGCGGGAGCCCGCGCCATCCAGTATTCGTCGCGCTGGCCGAGACCGTGCGCACGTTCGACATTCCCGAGCATGAGTTTTCGGACCTGCTGACGGCCTTCCGCCAGGATCAGACGGTCATCCGCTACGAAACCTTCGAGGATTTACTTGGCTACTGCTTGAACTCAGCCAATCCTGTCGGCCACCTCGTGCTCTACCTCTGCGGCTATCGCGATGCCGAACGTCAGAAGTTGTCGGACTTCACCTGCACGGCTTTGCAGCTGGCGAATTTCTGGCAGGACGTCTCGGTCGACTATACCAAGGGCCGCATCTATCTGCCGCTGGAGGATCTGCGCCGCTTTGGCGTCGCAGAAGACGATCTCGCCACCGCTCACAATACCCCGGCCTTTTGCGAAATGATGCGGTTTGAAGTACAGCGCGCCCGGGAGTGGTTCGAGCAGGGGCTGCCGCTGGTCGGCAAGGTGAACAAGGAGTTGGCCATCGATCTGGAGCTATTTACCCGTGGAGGCCAGGAAATTTTGAATGCGATCGAGGGCCAGGGATATGCCGTGCTTGGGCGACGTCCGTCGATCTCAAAGTCGCGCAAGCTGGCGCTGGTGGCACGCGCCGCACTGGGGAAACTGTTATGAGCACCGCCGTGCAGCAGGCTCAGCTCCAGTTCGCTCCCACCCACACGCAGCTGGCGATGGCGTACTCGGTGTGCTGTGGCATCGCGCGCACCTCCGCCAAGAACTTCTACTACGCGTTTCTGGTACTCCCGCGCGCGAAGCGCCAGGCCCTGTGCTCCGTTTACGCCTTCATGCGGCGGTGCGACGATCTCTCCGACGATCCGTCAATCCCGCCCCGCGAACGGCGGGCACGACTCGAAGCATGGCTCGACGCTCTGCATCATGCGCAGGCGGGGGAACCGACCGACGATCCCATCCTGCTGGCGCTGACCGACACCCAGCGGCGTTACGAAATTGCCGCGGAACTCCTCGACCAGTTGGCGTTTGGAACGCTAATGGATGTGCCGGATACAGGACGCGAGGAGCAGGAACAAACCAGTCCACAACAAGACCCTGAACTGGTGGTGCAGTATCGCGCTTTCAAGGATCTCTACCTTTACTGCTACCACGTCGCTTCGGTGGTCGGCCTGGTGTGCATCAAGATTTTCGGGTATCGGGATCCGACGGCCGAGCATCTTGCGGAGCGCTGCGGCATTGCGTTCCAGCTGACCAACATCATTCGCGACGTGAAGGAAGATGCCGGGATGGGACGCGTGTATCTGCCGATGGAGGATCTGCAGCAATTCGAGTTGACGCCGGCCGACCTGCTGCGCAAGCCCGATGCGAGCCGCCTGCGTCCTTTACTCGTGATGGAGGCCGACCGCGCCCGCGATTTCTACAAGTCCGGACATGACCTCATCCCGCTGGTAAATGAAGACAGCCAGCCGGCTTTGTGGGTGCTGATCACCATCTACCAGCGCCTGCTGGAAAAGATCGCGCAACGGCAGTATGACGTCTACAGCGAACGAGTCCGGCTCACGAAGTTCGAAAAATTCTCAGTCCTGGTGAAGGGCTTCTTGAAGCGGTTGACGTGATGCCACCGTCCTGGACACAAGCCCCCAACGTCGCCGTAGTTGGGGGCGGCCTCGCGGGCCTGGCGGCTGGCTGTGCCTTGGCTTCTGCTGGTTTTCGCGTGACCCTGTTCGAGCGCCGCGCTTATCTCGGCGGCCGCGCTTCGTCTTATCAGCATCCGGGCACGGGAGAAGTTATCGACAACTGCCAGCACGTGCTGCTCGGCTGCTGCACGAATCTCATCGAGTTCTACGAGCGGACCGGCGTCTCGGACAGCATCCGCTGGTTCGACCGCATGACGTTTCTCGAACCGGGTGGCCGCGCCTCTGAGATTGCCCCTTCGGCGCTGCCCGCGCCTTTGCACACCGCGCCTGCGTTCTTACGCGCCTCCTGTCTGGAACTCGCCGACAAGGCCGCCATCGCGCGCGCCATGATGGCGTTGGCTCCCACGACGCCACGGGACAACGGCGAATCGTTTCTCGACTGGCTCAAGAGCCATGGCCAGACCGAGCGCGCCATTGAGCGCTTCTGGAAGCCGGTTCTGGTCAGCGCCCTCAATGAGGAAATCGATCGTGTGTCGGTGCCTTATGCAGCACAAGTCATGCGCGAATCATTTCTGAAGTCCGCGGCTGCGGGACGCATGGGCGTGCCCGCGGTTCCGCTTACTGAGCTTTACAATGCAGCTGGTGATTACATCCGTGCTCGCCAGGGAGAGGTTCGCTTCCGCGAAGCCGTGGAATCCTTTCGGGCTGACCTGTCGCACGTGAAGTTGTCTGTCGGCGGAAGGGAAGAGGTGTTTGACTACGTCGTTTTCGCGCTGCCCTTCGATGGGCTGGAACGGATTCTTCCCGACACATCCACGTCGCAACCGCTGCGCACCGCGCTCGGACGGTTTGAAACTTCACCGATCACGGGAATTCATCTGTGGTTCGACCGCGAGATCACCGAACTCGAGCACGCTGTACTGCTCGATCGCACCATCCAGTGGATGTTTCACAAATCAAAATTGCAGAAGCGCGACAACAACGGTCATGGAAGCTATGTGGAGCTGGTGGTGAGCGCGTCGAAGTCGCTGGTGGAAAAGTCGCGGCAGGAGATCGTCGATCTGGCTCTCGCGGAACTAAGAGAATTTTTGCCTGGAGCGCGCGACGCGAATTTAGTGAAGTCGACGGTGATCAAAGAAGTGCACGCCACCTACTCGCCGCGTCCGGGAATTGAAACCCAGCGTCCCCGGCCGGAAACTGTGTGGCCACGCGTGTTTCTTGCAGGAGACTGGACCGCGACCGGGTGGCCAGCCACCATGGAAGGCGCAGTCCGCAGCGGCTATCTTGCCGCTCAATCGCTGGCCCGCGTCGCCGGTCAGCGCGATGCGAACTTCCTCGTACCCGATCTTGCACCGACCGGATTCATGCGCCTGTTCGGGTAGGCGTCCAGAATCTTTACCACAGAGGACACAGAGGGCACGAAGGAATACCCCGCGATTACCACTGAAATGTCTTGCTGTCATGCTGAGCGGAAGCGCGGCGAAAGCCGCGCTGGAGTCGAAGCACCCCGCCGCTGCTGAGGATTGCGCAATGGGCAGTTATTTTTCCGCCACTGCCCCCAGGTGTTTCGCACGGCGATCAAAAAAGTATTTGCGCTGGTCACATCCCAAGCGGCTACGAGGTCCTTCGACTGCAGGTGCCCACGTTCGCGGGCCTATTTGTAGCGCCGCCGTCCCGCCCGCCGAGCGAGGGCGAGGACGCCCTCGCGACTGCCGGGGCAAGATGCCGGCGCTACGATTACGGCGCTCAGAACCACGCCACCGCCACGTCCACCTGCTCCAGCGCAATCGATTTCTCCCCCTGGAAGAACACCCGCCATACCGCCAGGCTGCGATCGATGTCGCCCACCACCTGGAACCCTCCCGGACAACCGTAGTTGATGCGCATTCCTGCGACCGGCGGCATCGCGCCCGTGAACATCGTGCAGCGCATTCCGTTTGCCAACTCCAGCGCCCAGGGCAGGACATTCTCCCGGCTGATTTCCTTGCGCGGCTCCGAAGGCAAGGGCTGGGTCAGCGTCAACAGCACAACGTTGGCCGGCCACGGTCCGCCCACCGGGCACGCCAGCTGTTTCTCGTCACCCAAAATCCGCTGATAGCACGGATCGAGAATGCCATTCCCCGACGAACACCGCCACGCATCCGGCCGGCTCGGCGATGCCAGCGATCCCGTGAAGCAATTGCCGTTCACCTTTTCGGTCACTGCCATGCCGATGCTCAGCCCCGCCGGGCCAAACGGTGTCAGCAGCTTGATTTGCGTGCGGGTTACCGGCGCCGAGTCGGCCGCCACGGCAGTACGAACTCCCGCGAGAGCCAACAGGAAAAGGGAGCAGATCAAAAGCCCGCGACGCACAGTCATGCTGTACCTCCGCAAAAACGAACCACAGAGAACATGAAAGTCACGGGAACGCTTTCTCCCTGAAACCTCCGTGTTCTCTGTGGATAATGCCGATCACAGCGAGCGCCGGGAAGCGTCTCGCGAGCATTCGCAACTACTTCTCAGGACGTCCGGACTCAGAGCTTCCTGAAGAGGTGGATTATCTTATTGCCGGCATCTTCCGTATAGTGCACCGTAACCTTGTCGCCTTCCTTGGCGATGTAGCGGGTGCCGCGGATGACTCCGTGATCGGTCTCGACCACGGCGTCGCCGCCCATCTTGTAGGTCGCTTCCGCGCCATCATCCGTCTTTATCGCCACCGTGTGAGCCGCCCGGTCCACATGCGTGACTGTCCCCTTGCCCGCCTTCAGACCTTCCTTGCCGAAGTCATCGAACAGGGTAGCGGTTTTGTCGGCGCCCTTTCCCATATATCGCACCACGACATGCGTGCCCTGCTTACTGGCGAAATATGTATCCACAGCGCCCATCTTGGCTGCCCGCACGGAGGCGTGGGTATCACGTATGGCGGTGTGCTCGGTATATTTGAAGACCTCCTCGGTGCCATCGGCGGTCTTCACCGCAACGGTCTTGGCCAGCTTATCCACATGCGTGACCACGCCCGCGACGGCATGCACTACATCCTGCGCGAGCACCGAAACCGGCAAAGTCGCCAGGCCTACCAATATCAACAATTTCGAAACTGCTCGAAAACGGATCATCATTCTCTCCCTGTTGAATTCGTGAGACGGTTGCCTACTTCTTCACTTCACTCAAAGCAATGAGCTGGTTGTCCACGCTGAACACGCCCGGAACGCTGTTCGCCTGCGTGCCGGCGATCTGCTTGTCCATGGCGTTGTCGACCACGCCATACAACGTCACGTGGCCGTTTTCGACCACGATCCGGATCGGTTTCTGTGGATCCATCTCGTAGCGCCGCAAGGTCGGTGAACCGTAAATGGCGCGATAGAGCTTCACCCGCAGTTCATCGTCAAATATGGAGGTGGGCGCGACGTCAATGTTGTCGACAATATCCTTCACGCCCGGGGTGGTCTCGGCGATGCCGACCGCGGAATCTCTGCTGGGATAGTCGCGCACCGTGCCGCCGAGCGTGGCCACGCCATCCTTAACATCCAGAGTGATCGCGTTGAAGGCAATTCCGTATCCCACGCGGTCGTAGCGAAGGCGATCAGCCAGCGTCTGCCGAAGCTGTTCGTCGGGCACATTGCTCTGTACCTCAACGTGGTTACGAATGCCGTCAACGTTCTTGATCTTCTTGATCTTTTTTTCCAGGTTGACCTTGTCGATGTACAGGTTGACCGTACCTTCCACGGTCACGATCTGATCCTCGACTTTGGCTTTCACACCCTGGTATTCCTTTTTGCTCTGCAGGAACTTGTTCACATCCTGCAGAATCTGCGTGTCATAGCGAGTCGCAGATTGTGCTGCGGCAAGTCCTGTACCGAGCGTCACGCACATCAACACAAGAATGGCGCCTGAGAAACGCATGCGTACCCCTTCTATTGCGATCACAGAATGGTGTGCAAAAGGAGCCGACTCCTGAGGAGGCCTACGAGAATAACGAAAATATTGCGCCTTGGCTAGTTGCACAGCGAGTCGAGCGGAGAATGAGTTTGCGCATTAACCCGCAAGAAGCACCACGCCGCAGGCGACCATAGCCGCCGCCATCCAGCGTCGTCGATCGACCCGCTCATGCAGAAACAGCTTGGCCGCCGCGGCATTTCCCACAAACGTCAGCGACGCGGATGCCGGGGCCACCAGGCTCACATCGCCCCACGACAACCCAAACAGCAGGCTGAAGAATGCCACGGCCATGGCGACGATTCCCAGCAGAAAGAATGGGTTCTGCAATACTCGCACCACCACCGACATGATGCTGGAACGCTTTCGCAACTCGCCCACATCTCCCACTTGCTTCATGGCGCGCGAAAGTAAGACGTCGCCCGTCACAGACGCAAGCACGATAACGGCAATCGCGGCCCATGTGTAGGCATGCCTCATCGTTCACCTCGCAGGGCGGCCATTTCCGTCTCTGCTGATGTTTGCCCGTGCCCCGCGTGCGCATGTGTAAGCTCCGGCCCGCCTGCAACCAGGCTTACGCCGACAGCGATCAGAAAAATGCCCAGCCAGCGCAGCAGCGTGACTTCTTCGTGCAGCACGAACTTGGCAATCAGCGCCAGCAGTACATAGCCGATCGAAGTTGCTGGCAGGACGTAGGTGAGGTCCGCCCAGGACAGGGCCGTCATGTAGGCTGCAAAGAAGGCAAGCAGGAAAAGAATTCCCCCGGCAATCCACGGATTGAGAACTGCCAGAACCAGGCTTTGCAGATGGTGTATGGAAACGCTGCCCACGTCCTTCATTCCGCGGGAGAGCATGGAGTCTCCCACGGATGCGAACAGGGCCACTCCGGCCAACACCAGGTATTTGCGAAAAGTCACGGCGGGTGCCCCATCCTTAACCTCGCGCTTTTTGCGAGGTTAGGGTGGGGAAGTTCCTTTCACTAAGCTTTGGCAGGTTCCGCCGTTGCCGCCGATTCCTGCTTGTCGCGCACCCACTTGTGCCGCATGGCACGCGTTTTCAGGAAGGCTTTGGCTTCTTTGTACAGGCGCTTCCGGTCATCGCTGTCAAATGCGGCTTTCCTCAAAATGCGGAAAGCGGCTTTTGGCCGGAAGTAATACTCATCGTAGAAACGGTGCACGGATTCGAGAATCTCGGTCGCGGGCAGCCCTGGGTACTGAATGTGCGCCAGTTGATGTCCACCCTCGTCGACCATCTTGGTGTCGGCGACCATGAAGCCATTCTTCACCGCGTAGTCGTAAAGCTCGGTGCCGGGATACGCGTGAGCGACGGATACCTGGATGGTCTCGACATCCAGTTCCTTGGCGAAGTTGATGGTGTTGCGGATGGTTTCGTGCGTTTCCCCGGGCAGGCCGAGGATGAAATCGCCGTGGATGACCAGGCCCAGCTTGTGGCAATCCTTGGTGAATTGCCGGGCGCGCTCGACGGTTGCGCCCTTCTTGATGTTCTTCAGGATCTGCTGATCGCCCGACTCGTAGCCCACGATCAATAGCCGGCAGCCGGCATCTTTCATCGCTTTCAGCGTTTCGTAGTCCGTGGTCACGCGCGAGGTACACGACCAGGTCAGACCCAGCGGCTTCAGCTTCGCGCACAGTTCAATCGTGCGCGCCTTCTGGATATTGAAGGTGTCGTCGTCGAAGAAGAATTCCTTGACGTTGGGCCAATATTCCTTGGCCTTCGCCATCTCGCTGGCCACATCGTCGGTGGAACGCTTGCGCCACGGATGTCCGCTCAGCGTCTGCGGCCACAGGCAGAACGTGCACTGCGCCGGACAGCCACGCGTGGTGTAGAGCGAAACATAGGGGTGCAGCAGAAATGGCACGTTGTAGCGCGTCACATCGAGGTCGCGCTTGTAAACTTCAGTGACGTGCGGCAGGGGATCGAGGTCCTGAATCTGCGGCCGGTCGGGATTGTGCACGATCTGGCCGTCTTTCAAGTAGGAAATGCCGGCAATCTCCTCCAGAGGTTTGCCTTGGGCGTACTCGACCACGGTGTAGTCGAATTCCTTGCGGGCGACGAAATCAATGGCCGCACAATCACGCAGGGATTTCTCCGGCAGCACGCTCACGTGTGGTCCGACGAAGCAGATTTTGATATTGGGATTGGCGTCCTTGATTGCCCGTGCCAGGCGAATGTCTCCGGGGAATCCGGGAGTGCTGGTAAACAGCACCATAAATTCGTAATCCTTGGCGATCTCGATGGTTTGCTGTCCGGTGACGTGGTGGGGCGGCGCGTCCAGCAACCGGGCGCCCTCGAGCATTCCGGTCGGATACGCCAGCCAGACCGGGTACCAGTAGGATTCGATTTCGCGCGTAGCCGGCCAGCGGGACCCGGCTCCTCCATCGAAATTCTCAAACGAGGGCGGATTCAAGAACAATGTTTTCAAAGGCATATATGTGGATAGCTAATACTAACATCCTCTCCTGAGATTCCTGGGTATTCCCTGGGGTTCGCCGTGCACCCATCGGTGCATTGCAATCCGGACCCCATGGTGCCGCGGCAGAAGTTGGCTTAAGTGTAACTGTACCAACATTCTACAGCCTGGGGAACGGGTTTGCGCCCAATGGGGATTGGATGCATTAAGGGGCGCAAAAGGAGTGCTGGGGTATCTCCGTAGATCACCCGAGGCGCCCTAGTCGGCTCCATTGATCCATTTTTCCAGGTCTCCGGTCGAGCGCATCAGCCCGACGCGTGCCCGCTCGAGTTCAAACGTCGTGTCCTGCAGAGCGATGTAGTGCTCGCTCAGCTGCGAACGCGACTCGCCCAGGTCCTTGATGGTCGCGGTTCCTGCGTCGACCTTCGTTTGCACCGCGTCAAGATTTGCTTTTGCGATTTCGTACTCCAGTTGTGCGACTTCCTGCGCCGCCTGCATCTGGCGGACGGAACGCTGCAGCTTCAACGTTTCCTCCGAAACCTGATTCTTTGCGGCGTCGGCCTGGCGTTTTGCTTTGACGGCATCGGCATCGGCCGCCTGGGCGCGCGCCCGCTGCGAGGCGTTTAAGAAGGGGAACCGGATTGCGACTCCGATCGTCGCATTGTTCGCCTGGAATGAGTGCGGCTGGAAGAATTGATCGTAGTTGTTGAAGGTCGCCAGCAACGCGTATTGCGCTGCAAAATCGAGCGCGGGCAGGAGTGCCCGGTGTTCGGCCCGGGCGCGCAAATATTGCGCTCGAGCATGTTCTACGGCTGACGAGACCGCCGGACTCGAGCGCTCGGCGCTGCCTGCGAGGTCCTCATCCTGGTGAACCTCGGGAAAAGCGGGAATGGAATCCGCGCTGGTCTCGATGGTCGACGCGGTCAGCCCGGTGAGCTTGGACAGATGTTCCCGCAGCACGTCGGCCGACCCCTCGGCCTCGGCCACTCGCAGTCGCGTGCGTGCAGTTGCCAGCCGCGCTTTCGTGCTTTCGAGTGGACTATCGACGCCTTCTTTCACCCGGTCCGCCATGGCTTGTTCGAACTTCTGCGCAGCCGACTCCTCCTCTCGCAAACGCATGACGCGCTGCTCCCATTTGTTGAGCTCCGCGTAGCTCAACACCGTATCCTGGATGACAGCGCTCCGCTGATTCTTGATTTGGCTGCTCGAAGCCTGATATTCGGCCTGCGCCGCGCGCAACGATTCCCGTAAAGCGGGATTAAAAACTGCCGACTGAGCCGTCACGTTGAAGAGGGAAGGCGCCGAACCTTCAAGGCTCAGCGGGTATCCCCACGATTTCCCAAGACCCGAACCAACCGTGACCTGCGGAATGTAGTTGTCGCGCAGTTCCCGATAGCCTTCGAGGGCATGTTGCTGATCCGCGTCCGCGATGGCGGAAAGGGTGCTGTGTTGCAAAGCCAGTTCGACCGCTTTCTTCAGCGGTACCGGCTCCGCCACCGAGCAGAACGGCGACAGCAGACACACTCCGACTACCAACCTGCGCAAGCACAGGCCCACACCAATGCGATTGATCATTGCGTCACCTTGGGAACAGGGAAGTCAGAAAAGACGGAGAGAAATTGCAGAACCATGTCGGCTAAGCATAGCCAAAGCCAGGGAACTCACGGAACGAAAAATCAGTTTTGCAGACTGACGGTAACGCCTCTTGCACTGTGGATCGGCTGGCGTCCCCACCCGCCGGACGGGCGAGACGCCCGTCCCTCCAGCGAAACTGGCCACTGGCCACTGACCACCGAGCCTACCGATTCACCCGATTGAGCGCCTCGCGTGCGCGTCCAAAGTCTTTCGCCAGGTTCAGAGAAGCCTGATACTCCTTGGCCGCGCCCTCCTTGTCGCCCTGCTTTTCCAGAATGTTTCCCAGAAGGTAGTGCGCCTTGAAAGGTGGCGCCTGCTCGACCGTGGTCGAGGATAGATAGCGGCGCACCAGTTGTGTCGCGAAGGGAAGATCGCGATTCGCGCGCAGCAGCGTCGAGGCCGCATCGACCAACACTTCCGGCTGATCCATCGGGGCGGCAGCGGCCTTCTTCAATGCTTGGTGCATATCGTCGAGGCGCCCGGTCTTACGATAGAACAGCGCAAGGTTCAGCCAGGCGTTCGCGCTCCCTTGACTTGCGTCGATCGACGCCCGGTATTCCTGCTCCGCGGTTTCCATATCTTTGTTCTTCTCGGCGATTCTGCCGCGAATCCAGTGAGCCTTTGCCGGGTTCTGTTTGGCGACCACGTCCGCCTGGGCGCGGGCTTTGTCCTGGCCCCCGCCAACAATGCCGGGCGCTTCGAGATAAAACTCCGCCAGGTCAACCCGGGCTCCGACATTGTTCGGATCGAGTTGCACGGCGCGCTCAAATTCGTTGCGCACTTTTTTCGCCAGTCCAGCCGCAGTGAAGAAGTTCGAAGCGTCGGCCTTCTCGCCGTAAGTGCGACCCAGCCACAGATGGTATTCGCTGCTGCCCGGTTGCAGCGCGACCGCTTTCTCGCAGGCAGAGATAGCGCGGTCCCAATTCGCGACCGCGAAATAGGCACGGCATAGCAGGTTGTGCGATGCGGCATCGTCAGGTGCGGAATTCAATTTATCGCTGAGCGTCGTGATCGCATCATCGACGCGCCCGGCAGCCAGCAAATCAGACGGGGAATCGGCCGCGGCGGCAATCGCGGGCAACACCAGGGCCGCAAGAACGAAAATCTTCGAGGTCCACTTCATCACTTACTGCACCACCTTCACAGGGATTCCGTCGCGCAGCGACTTGTTCGGAGCGGTCGTATTCAGGGCGACGAGGGTTTTGTCGGCAACTCCACTGCTGACTTCGACTTTCGTTAAATTCGAGGCCGCAACCGTCACGTCGCGGCGCCGCAGTTTGTTGTCGACAATTTCGTATACGTAGGGTTTCGAGTCGTCGAGGCGCAAAGCCTCGCGGGGCATGGTCAGCACGTCGTCGTGCTGTGCGGTCACAATCGTGACGTTCACGTTCGTATTGGGCAGTAAGCGGAAGTCATGGTTGTCGAGCTGGCTTACCATCTCGCCCACGTTCCGGGTGCCGCGCAGCTTGACCACCGAGGGAAGGGTGGTAACGGAGCCGGTCCATATGCGGCCGGGCACGGCATCCCAGGTCACTTCCGTCTTCTGCCCGGGAACCAGGCGGCCGATATCGGGTTCGTCAACGTAGGCGCGCACCAGGACGTTGGAGAGGTCCGCCACCTGCAGAAGCAGGTCGCCGGCCTGCACGTAGCCTCCCCGCTTCACGGGAAGCACATACACGATTCCATCGAAAGGCGCGACGATGTTTGACTTCTGCAGAATGTCCTCGGCTGCGTCATACGCGGCCTGGGCCTCGGATTTTTGCGCCGTCACGTGCTCTACTTCGGGTGCTGAATAGCGGTCCTTCTGCTTTTGCACGAGCAGGTCGTAGTCGGCTTGAGCGCGTCGCAGGGCATTCTCGGCGTCTTTCACTTCTCCGGCTGAGGCCGCGCCCTCCTGTTGCAAGCGTTTGAATGCATCGACGTTGCGTTGCGCGGTGTCGCGATCGGCTCCCGCCTTTACGATCTGCGCTTGCAGTGTGAGGACTTCCTCCTGTGAGCCGCCTTTCTCGACGGCGTGGACGTTGGCCTGCGCGCCTTTCACCTGAGCCTGAGCGCGCGCGGCCTGGCTGCGGGCCTCGGCGTCATCGAGCTGTAGCAGCAACTGCCCCTTCTTTACGCGATCGCCTTCCTTCACGAGCAGCCGACGCACGGTGGTGTTGGTGGGAGCATGCGCTTCGAAATTCTGTGCCGGTTCGATCTTGCCGTTGGTGGAAATCACGCTACGGATGGAGCCGCGCTCGACCGTGGCCACGCGCACCGGGATGACTTCCTCGCGCATCGAGGCAAACGATGCCAGCAGGATTACCGCCAAGGCTGCCCCCAACGTGATGACCAGCCACTGGTGTCGGCCGACAAAACCGGGTTTGTCCTTGGTACTCAATGGAATGAAGAGAGTTTTACAAGCAACAATTTATCACCGGGAGCCACCCTCCGGGACAGCAATTCGGCCAGGGGCGTATGACCAAATTAGATGCGTGGCAACGGTTACAGGCTGACCCGAGCCTGTCTTTTTGATGTTTGGCGCACGCTGCCCGTTACAATATCGTGCATGCCCAAGCCGCCACGTTACACCGAGGAGCACGCCAAAGCCGGGCTCGACGCGCAGTTTCCCGAGATCGAAACCTGGCCCAACCAGTTTCCCGGATACGAGATCGTCATCGACGATCCGGAATTCACCTCGGTGTGTCCAAAAACTGGGCTGCCCGATTTTGGCACGATCACGATCCGCTACATGCCTCGCAAATCATGCCTCGAACTCAAGTCGCTCAAGGAGTACCTGCAAAGCTACCGCAGCCTGGGGATCTTTCAGGAGAACATTGTGAACCAGGTGCTCGAGGACGTGGTGCGCTGGGCCAAACCGGCGTGGGCTGAGGTAAAGGGAGACTTCCGGCCGCGCGGAGGGATCTCGACTGTGGTGATCGCGAAGTGGCCCCGGCGGAACGGAAAGTGAACGCTCGCGCCCCTCACTCTCCCACGAAGCTGGCTCATTTTGAGGGAGCCTGCAACCTTCGGTCTATAATTCAATCTCTCCATGGCGCTTGCTGCCGCCACCAAACTCGGCCCTTACCAAATCGTCTGCGCCGCTCGGTGCCGGCGGCATGGGAGAAGTCTATCGCGCCGTAGACACGCGGCTCGATCGCACGGTCGCAATCAAGATTCTCCCTGCCCACCTTTCCGAGAAACCCGAGGCACTGGAGCGCTTTCAGCGCGAGGCGCGCGCCATCTCGCAGCTCAGCCACGCCAACATCTGCCAGCTCTATGACCTCGGCCAACAGGATGGAATTCATTTCATCGTCATGGAGTATCTGGAAGGCGAGACGCTGGCCACGCGTCTGACCAAGGGACGCCTTCCGCTCGAGCAGGTACTGCGCTACGGCGCCGAAATTGCCGAAGGTCTTGACCAGGCACACCGCACCGGAGTCGTGCATCGCGACTTGAAGCCGGGCAACATCATGCTCACGCGCTCGGGCGCCAAGCTGCTCGACTTCGGATTGGCAAAAACGGCAGCGCCCCTCATGCCCCAGTCCTCGAGCTTGTCGGCAACGATGACCTCGGCGAATCTCGCGCAGCCCCTGACCGCCGAGGGTACGGTGATCGGGACGTACCAGTACATGTCGCCCGAACAAATCGAAGGCAGGGAAACCGACGCGCGCAGCGACATCTTCAGTTTCGGCGCCGTGCTGTATGAGATGGCGACCGGCAAACGAGCTTTTCAGGGAAAGAGCCAGGTCACGGTGGCCTCCGCGATCCTCGAACAAGATCCCGAGCCGATTTCCACCCACCAGCCGCTGGCGCCCTCCGCATTGCAGAATGTCGTGCAGGGCGCGCTGATGAAAGACCCGGACTCGCGCTGGCAGAGCGCCGCCGACATTGCACGCCAATTGCGCTGGATTGGTTCGGCGGATTCGACATCGAGTGCGGGGCGCATCGCACTGCCCCACCGCAAGTGGGGCGAGCGGGCATGGTGGATCGCCTTAGTCACGGTCCTCTTGGGATTGCTGCTGTGGACGGTCCTCATTTCCCGGGCGCATCCTCGCGTGCTACGTGCTTCGATCCTTCCGCCTGCCGATGAGGCCTTTTATTTCGTCGGCGATTTTGCCGGTCCACCCGCGCTTTCCCCGGATGGCACGCGCGTCGCGTTTGCAGCGCGCTCTCCGAAAGCGCCCAGTTTTATATGGGTCCGAGGCTTGCAGGCTGCTTTGCCGCAGAAGTTAGCGGGCACCGAGGGAGCGTATTCGCTCTTCTGGTCACCGGACGGAAAGTACCTCGGCTTCTTTGCGGATGGGAAGCTAAGGAAGATTTCGGCGTCGGGCGGGCCGGTCACCATTCTGGCCGACGCTCCGAACGCGCGTGGCGGAGCCTGGGGCGCGGACAATGTCATCCTGTATACACCGGACTATCGCGAGGCCCTCTGGAAAGTGAGCGCCGTGGGAGGCGCTCCGGTGCGCGTGACCAAAATCGATCCAACCACGCACAGCACGCACCGCTGGCCCAGCTTCCTGCCGGATGGAAAACACTTTCTCTTTTTCGCGACCAACCACGCCGCCAGCCGTCCCGAACTGAACGGAATCTACTTGGGTTCCGTCGACAGTGCCGACAGCAAACTGGTGCTACCCACTGATAGCGCCGGTTTGTATTCATCAGGGTATCTGCTCTTTCACCAGCAATCGTCGCTGCTGGCGCAGAAATTCGATCCCGCGCGCGGAACGCTTTCTGGCGATCCTGTGACGGTCGCGACCGATGTTGAAAACGATAATGGAACGTTTCACACCGTCTTCAGCGTCTCGAACGAAGGCACCTTGTTGTATCAACCTGGCGCCAGCGCGCTGCAAAACATCGACTTGCTATGGATGGACCGCGAAGGCAAGGTCCTGGGACATGCCGCCGACAGCGATGCCTACAAAGGCGGAAGGCTTTCGCCTGACGGCAGACGACTTGCGGTCTCGGCCGGCGAGCGCGCGTCGCCGATCTGGATTCTGGATCTGGTGCGGGGCACCCGCAGCCGAATCACCTTCGACGATTTACCGCATCGCAACCCATCCTGGTCGGCCGATGGAGAACGCGTGGCATACAACTCGCTGCAGGGAGCCACTATAGTCACCGGCGCAAGCTTGCATGCCAAACCGGCGAACGGTAGTGGCGGCGACGAGTTGCTGCTTGAAATCAAAGAGGCCGACGGAACTCCCGACACGCTTTCCTTGCCGCAGTGGTCGAGTGACGGGCGATACCTCGTCTATCTCCGCCAATCGGGGCCCACGGGCGGCGGGATATGGGCCATGCCAACCAGCGGTGGCGGCAAGCCCTTTCTGGTGGCCAAACCTGAGTCGCCCATCGGTCGCGTGGTCTATCTTCGCCTGTCCCCTGACAGCCATTGGCTGGCGTATAGCGCAATCGAGGGCAGCCGCGAGGAGGTGTACGTGACCTCCTTTCCGGAAGGTGTGGGTCGCTGGCAAATTTCGCGCGAGGGAGGTACCTTCCCGGTCTGGCGCGGGGATGAGAAGGAAATCTACTATTACGGACTCGACGCCACCCTGGATGTGGTCCAGGTGAACGCACACGGAAATCAGTTCGAGGTGGGGACCATGCAGAATCTCTTCCCCATGCGCAATGTGCTCCCCACGGGAGAGCCGTTCGACGTAACTCCGGACGGGAAGCGCTTCCTTGTTTTTCAGGAACCGGAGGGCTCCGCGTCACCCATGACTCTTGTGCTGAACTGGAATGCGGACTTGAAATAATAGTTGGCGGCCCGTCGTCGAGCAGGATGCCCAAGAACGGGGAGGCAGTGTCCACAGCGAATGGCGACCGTCCTGATCGCATTAACTAATAGATAAACTTTGCGCCAGGATGAGTTTTAAGACGCTCCGATAGGGCGAGCTGACCCCAACCATCACCGAAGGGGCGAACGTCGCTCTACGGGTCCATAAACGCAGCTGGCGGGCATTTCAGAGAGAGTCTGCAAGGTGACTTTCAATCACTTACGACCCTTCCACCGAGTTTCAATGACTTAGCTCATAGTGAATCAAGATGAGACGAAACTTCCAGCTCGTGCTTGCGGGTCAACGAACCCCGCGCTAACCACCAAGGACACGAAGGGATTGCCTTTGTGTAACTTCGTGTCCTTCGTGGGTTCGTTTGGGTTGAAGACTAGCGACTAAGACTGAAACCTGAGATCTATTTCTTCCGTTCCACCAGATACCGGGCCAGCGCTTTCAGCGTTTCGGCACGATCGCCGAATGGAGAAAGCTCCGCAAAGGCGTTCGCGACCAGAGTGTCGGCTTTCTTCAGGGATTCCTCGATTCCGAATAACGCCGGATAGGTTGTCTTCTCCGCCGCAGTGTCCTTGCCGGCGGTCTTGCCCAGTTGCTCGGAGGTCTGCGTGACATCGAGAACGTCATCCACGATCTGGAATGCCAGTCCGACCTGTTGTCCGAAAGAACGCAGGCGCTGGATTTCGTCCGCGGTCCCGCCCGCATAGAGACCGCCGCTCACCAGGCTGGCCGTAATCAGCGCTGCGGTCTTGGCACGGTGAATGTATTCGAGGGTTTTCAGATCGGGCTTGGAATGTTCCGCCTCAAGATCGACGACCTGGCCGCCGATCATGCCGTCGATGGTGCCGGTGCCGTGCGCGACTTCCTCGATGATGCGAACGCGTGCGTCGGCCGGACAACACAGGCGGGCGAGAACTTCGTAGGCTTGAGTCTGGAGCGCGTCGCCCGCGAGAATCGCCGTCGCCTCTCCGAACACCACGTGGCAGGTGGGACGTCCGCGGCGCAGGTCGTCGTTGTCGAGCGCGGGCAAATCGTCGTGGATGAGCGAGTAGGTGTGCAGCATTTCAAGAGCAGCACCCAGGTCTTCAATGCCGGCGGGAAGAGAGCCCGCGACCATCCGTCCGGCTTCCATGCAGAGAATCGGGCGCAGGCGCTTGCCTCCGGCAAACACGCTGTGCCGCATCGCCTTGTGAATCGAAACCGGGTATTGCGAGGCGGCCGGAATCAGGCGTTCCAGGGCCGCGTCGGCCGCGACACGGCCTGCTTCCAGGGTGTCTTGAAGCATGGCAGGTGAGTATAACAACTCGTTCGACGGCGAAAGCGGAAGGCGCAGCTTTATTCGCGCGTTCCGGTTTGCACCGGCGCCTGCGTCGCGCGTTTCGCGAGTGCGGCGCGTAACTTCGCGAGCGCTGCCTCGACGCTGACGCCGTACTTCGCGCGCAGCGCCTCGGGTTTGCCGTGCTCGATGAACTGGTCGGGCCAGCCAATGCGCACTACCGGCGTCGTCAGTTCCAGGTTGCTCAATTGCTCCAGCACGGCGCTGCCAAACCCGCCGTGCAGAACATGATCTTCCAGGGTGACGATCGCGTCGACGCTGCGCCCATAGAACTCCACCATGGCGGTGTCGATCGGTTTCACGAAGCGAGCATTGATCACCGCCGCCGAGATGCCTTCACCCTCGAGCTTGGCGGCGACTTCCTGCGCCATCGGAACCAGCGCACCAAGCGCAAAGATCGCCACCCGGTCGTTTTCGCCATGCTGTAGGAGTTCTGCCTGACCGATGGCGATGGCGCGGGGAATATCTTTCACCGCGCGGCCGGGTCCGACACCCCGTGGGTAGCGAACCGCAATCGGCCCTTCATGGTGCATCGCGGTGAAGAGCATGTCGGCCAGTTCGTCTTCGTCTTTCGGCACCATGTGCACCAAGTTCGGAATGCCACGCAGGTAGCTGATATCGAACAGTCCGTGATGCGTGGGTCCGTCGTCGCCCGAGAGGCCGCCGCGGTCCATGCAGAACACGACCGGAAGATTTTGCAGGCACACGTCGTGAATGATCGGATCGAGCGAACGTTGCAGGAACGTGGAATAAATCCCAACGAAAGGCTTGAACCCCTTGGTCGCCAGTCCGGCAGCGAAGATGACCGCGTGCTCTTCAGCGATGCCGACATCGAAATAGCGGTCGGGATGGCGGGGCTGAAAGCGATCGAGCGCGGTGCCATTAGGCATCGCAGCGGTAATCGCGACCACCTTCTTGTTCATGTCCGCGAGCTTGACCAGCGTGTCGGCAAAAACTTCGGAATACGTCCGTTGACCGAGCGGCTTGGTCTCGCCCGTTTCCGGATCATACGGCCCAAGCCCGTGGAACTTTTTCTGCTTTTGCAGAGCGGGTTCGAAGCCCTTGCCCTTTTGGGTGAGCACGTGCAGGAGCACCGGGCGCTTCTGGGTCTTGAGGAATTGGAAGGTGTTGATCAGCGTAGTAATGTCGTGGCCATCGAGCGGACCGTAATACTTCAGCCCCAGTTCCTCGAAAATCACGCTCGGCCACAGGATGCTCTTGGCGGCCTCTTCCGCTTTGCGCGCCACGCGCAGCGCGGTCTCGCCGCCGATGCGTTCCACGAACTGTCCCGCGCGCTCATGCAGGTAGTCGAAGCGCGGATTGGTGACGATTTTGTTGAGATAGGTGGCGATCGCGCCCACGTTCTTGTCGATGGACCACTCGTTGTCGTTGAGCACGACGATCAGCCGGCGCGTCTGCTGCGCGATATTGTTGAGAGCCTCGTAAGTGATTCCGCAGGTGAAGGCTGCATCCCCGGCGAGTACCACGACATGCTCCTTGCCTCCCGTGCGGTCGCGCGCCACGGCCATGCCGAGTGCGGCTGACATCGCGGTGCCCGCGTGCCCGGCGCCGTAGCAGTCGTGCGGACTCTCTGTGCGCAGCATGAAGCCATTCAGGCCGCCTGGCGTGCGGATGGTGTGAAACTGTTCGCGGCGTCCGGTAAGCAGTTTATGGACATACGCCTGGTGGCTGACGTCGAAAACAAAATGGTCTTTCGGCGTGTCAAAAACGTAGTGCATGGCGAGCGTCAGCTCGACTACCCCGAGGTTCGGTCCGAGGTGTCCGCCGGTCTTCGCGAGGACCGAAATCAGCTCCTCGCGGATTTCCTCCGCCAGGGTTTCCAGTTGAGGGATGGTGAGTTTTTTGACATCGAGTGGGGAATGGATGCTATCGAGTAGTTGAGACATGGGGTCGAATGGTTTTGGGTCGTAAGCTTAGATGATAGGCGAGAGGCGAAGGATGCCGCCAGAGCCGCGGCAGCAGCGCCTTCCAAGTTACTCGATGCAAAGGAAAAGCCCGCGCCACGAGGCGACGAAGGTCGGGACCTTTCGGTATACTAATCACGCATGCCGGTTCTGAAAAACATCGCGGCGATCGCCAAAGGAATGAGCATCACCTTCATGGAGATGTTCCAGCCGACGCAAGTCGAGAACTATCCCGATGGCCCTGGGCCGCTGCGCGGAGCACGCTTCCAGGAACGCTACCGCGGCATGCATGTGCTGCAACGCGACGAGAACGGCCTGGAGAAGTGCGTTGCCTGTTTTCTGTGCGCGGCGGCATGTCCTTCGAACTGCATCTACATCGAGGCCGCGGAGAATACGGAAACCCACCGGGTCAGCGGCGCGGAGCGCTACGCCAAGGTTTATAACATCGACTACAACCGATGTATCTTCTGCGGATATTGTGTGGAAGCCTGTCCGACCGACGCGATTACCCATGGGCACGGATTCGAGCTGGCGTCGTTCAACGCCACCAACCTGATTTACCGGAAGGAGCAGATGCTGGCGGCCGCGCCTGCACACATGGGAGCCAACGCGGTGTTCAACAGCGCCGACGTTGCCGGAGGCGCACCGGCGTTGCCGGTGCAGGGGAGCTGAAAGCTTTCAAGATTCTGCACAGAGATCAACGCCGGTCCGACAAGGGCCGGCGTTTGTGCATGGGGGCAGTCGTCGGTCGTCGGTCGTTGGTCGTCGGCCAACAACAAGTAGTTTTTGCTAACAGCTAAGAGCTAAGAGCTGATTTTTCATGGCGGATTTCTTGCAGACCGTGAAGGAACGCGTCGTGGTTTACGACGGCGCGATGGGGACCAACATCCACAAGCGGAACCCTTCCCTCGACGACTACTGGGGCAAGGAGAACTGCAACGAGGTGCTGGTGTTGAGCCGTCCCGACATTATTCGGGATATCCATGCGTCGTTCTATGAAGTGGGTTGCGACGTGGTGGAGACGAATACGTTCAACGGGATGAGGATCGTGCTGAGCGAGTTTGGATCGGCAGGAGCGTGTCGCCGGAAATCAACATTGCCGCGGCCAAAGCTCGCCAAAGATGTGGCCGCGCAGTTTTCTACCAAAGACAAGCCGCGATTCGTTGCAGGCTCGATGGGTCCAACGACCAAGATGCCGTCGCTGGGCCACATTCCTTATGAGCAGATGCTCAATGTTTTCGTCGAGCAGGCGCTCGCGTTAATCGAGGGCGGAGTCGACCTCCTGCTGGTGGAGACCTGTCAGGATCTGTGGCAAGCGAAAATCGCAACCATCGCCGCGCTGGACGCGATGCAGAGAACGGGCAAGCGTCTGCCGCTGCAGGTGCAGGTCACTTTGCAAGAGAGCGGAGTGATGCTGCTGGGCACGGAAATCGGGGCCGCGCTGACGGCGCTGGAGCCGCTCGACTGCGACCTGATCGGGTTGAACTGCGCCACCGGGCCGAAGGAGATGAACGACGCGGTCCGCTACCTGGGGCTGAATTCGACGAAGCCAATTTCCGTGCTTCCGAATGCGGGCCTTCCGTTTAACGACCACGGAAACACCGTATACAAACTCACGCCCGAGGTCTTGGCCGAGTATCACAAGCACTTCGTCCAGGATTACGGCGTGCGCGTGGTGGGCGGCTGTTGTGGAACCACTCCGGAGCACCTGAAGGCCGTGGTCGACGCCGTGTCGGGCGCGGAGCCGGCGAAGCGCGAAGTGAAAGCAATTGGCGCGGCATCAAGCGCATATACGTCGGTGCCTTTAGATCTTGAGCCAAAGCCCCTGATCGTCGCCGAGGAAATGAACACCACGACCCGTGTTGAGCACTTCCGCAACCTGGTTCGTGGCAAGAAGTACGACGACATTGTCGCGCTGGCGAAAAAGCTGGTGAATGACGGTTCGCACATGCTGGACCTGTGCTGCGCCATTGTGGGCGAGGATGAGAAGGGCTACATGACTTCGATTCTCGAGCGTGTGGCCACGCGGGTGCCGGCTCCGATCCTCGTTGATTCAACTGAAGCGGATGTGGTCGAGGAAGCGCTGAAGCGGATTCCGGGGAAGGCCATCATTAACTCGATCAACCTGGAAGATGGCGAGAAGCGGACGTCGAAGGTCCTGCCCATGGCGAAGCGCTATGGGGCGGCGGTGATTGCGCTGACCATCGATGAAGACGGGATGGCGCTGACGGCGGACAAGAAAGTCGCGATCGCCAAGCGCATTTACGAACTGGCGACGAAGAAGTACGGGCTCCGCGGCGTGGATCTGATTTTCGATGCGCTGACTTTGCCGATTTCAACCGGGCAGGAGGAATATCGCTCGGCGGGGATGGAGACGCTCGAGGCAGTGAAGCGCATCAAGCAGGAACTGCCCGACGTGAAGACGATCCTCGGCGTGAGCAATATTTCGTTTGGGCTCGATGCCTACCCGCGACGGGTGCTGAACAGTGTTTTTATGCACGAAGCTGTCGACAACGGTCTCGACATGGCCATTGTCAATTACACCAAGATTTATCCGCTGTACAAGATTCCGCAGGAAGAAGTGGACCTGGCGCGGAAGTTGATCCATCGCGACGCCTCGGCGGGCGATCCGCTGCAGATTTACATGGCCCACTTTGCCGGGTTGAAGGGCAAGCCGCAAGCTTCGACCACAGCGCACGTCGAGACGCTGTCGATCGAGGACAAGCTGAAGTTCGCGATCATCAACGGCGAGAAGGCGGTGGGCGAGGGCCAGTACAAACAATCCTTGGAACAATTGCTCGACGTTGCGCTCGGACAGTATTCACCGCTCGACATCATCAACACGGTGCTGCTCGACGGAATGCGGACCGTAGGTGAGCTGTTCGGCGCGCGC
Source organism: uncultured Acidobacteriota bacterium (assembly GCA_963729415.1). Classification (GTDB taxonomy): domain Bacteria; phylum Acidobacteriota; class Terriglobia; order Terriglobales; family Acidobacteriaceae; genus Gp1-AA133. The sequence continues at coordinate 90,685 of CAVSOD010000004.1, forward strand.
AAGATGCAGCTCCCGTCGGTGCTGGATTCGGCGGGAGTGATGAAACAGGCAGTCGCCTATCTCGAGCCGAAGATGGAGAAAAAAGCGGGCTCGCAGCAGAAGGGAACCATCGTGCTCGCGACCGTGAAGGGAGATGTCCACGACATTGGAAAAAATCTGGTCGACATCATTCTTTCGAACAACGGATTCAAGGTGGTGAACCTGGGGATCAAGCAGCCGGGGGATTCGATTATCAAAGCGGCCTCGGAGCATGAGGCGGATGCGATCGGGCTCAGCGGCCTGCTGGTGAAGTCGACGCTCGAGATGAAGTACGTGATCCAGGACCTGGAGCGGCAGAAGCTGGAGTATCCAGTGATCTGCGGTGGAGCGGCGCTGACGCGGAAGTATGTGGAGGACGATCTGCGGCGGGAGTATTCGAATGCCGTCTTCTACGCGGACGATGCGTTTGCCGGGCTGCACATCATGGAAGATTTGATTGCCGAGGATGGGCAGCGCTCGGCGCGGCTGACAGAAGGGAAGACGGTGAAGGAGTATGCCAAGGCCGCTGCCGTGGATGAAGAAACCGGGCCGGTGTTCGCGGAACGGAGCGCGGTGGTCGGAGATGCGCCGAATATTCCGGCGCCGCCGTTCTGGGGCGTGCGGGTGAAGAAAGATTACGACCTGCGCGAGTTGTTCGGATACATCAACGAGACGGCGCTGTTCAAGAATCAGTGGCAATTGAAGACGGCCTCGCAGCAGGATTATCTGCGGCTGGTGGAGGAGAAGTACCGGCCGATCAAGAGGGAACTCGAGGGAGAGGTTGTTGCTTCCGGTTTGTTTGATCCTAAGGTCGTGTACGGATACTTCCCCGCGCAGGGGGATGGGAATGATGTGGTCGTGTACGAGCCGGAAAACTCCGATAACCACCCTTCGACTCCGCTCAGGGCAGGCTCCGGACACAGAGGTACACCGGGGAAGGAAATTTTGCGATTCACGTTTCCGCGACAGCGGGAGGGGCGAAGGCTTTGCATTTCGGATTTCTTTGCGTCGAAGAGTTCAGGAAAGACGGACGTGCTGGGACTGTCTCTGGTGACGATTGGGGCAAAGGCGTCGGTCGAGACGCAGCGGTTGTTCGAAGGCGGGGAGTATACGAAGTATCTGTACCTGCACGGGCTGAGCGTGGAGACGGCGGAGGCGCTGGCCGAATTTCATCACAAGCTGATGCGGCAGGAGCTGGGAATTGCGGGCGAGGATTCGCCGCATATCCGGGATTTGTTCCATCAGAAGTATCGCGGGTCGCGCTATTCGTTCGGATACCCGGCGTGCCCGAACCTGGAGGATCAGACGAAGCTGTTTGCTTTGTTGAAGCCGGAGGAGAATGTCGGCGTGCGGCTGACCTCGGGATTTTTGCTGGAGCCGGAGCAGTCGACGTCGGCGATCGTCGTGCATCATCCGGCGGCAAAGTATTTCGTGGTGTAGGTGGAACAGTTCCCAGTTCCCGTTCTCAGTTGAAAGAGCTTTTAACCGCAAAGATCGCAAAGAACAGCCGCAAAGGGCGCGAAGAGAGATGCATGGGTAAGAAGCCGACGGTGCGGGTTACGAAATGGCTTGCTGACATTCCGGTGGAGGCTCAATGTACGGCGTGTCCGAGCATCTCATTCAAAGCGAAGGGCACCAGCCACCGGCCGAACCGCGAAGAGTACCAGCGTTCCCTGCAGAGCCAGTTTGACGAACACTGCAAGCTGGCGCATTCCTCAGAGGGCGATACACAGTCGTTCGCACGGAACCATAAATGAATGCGCTGTCTCTGTATCGCAGCCCCGAGGGCCGGGTGGCGCTCTTGATCGAGATCGACAAGGCGCGCTGTAGCAAGCTGTCGCTCGAGCACACACCCCCAACGCAGTAAGCGGCTCACCCTCAGCGGGTGAGTCTTACCAGAAGACGTGAAACTGCCGGTGTGGTTTCCAGCAGATGGCCAACGGCACGGCGGACCGGGCGCGGCAATCCCAGCAGGCGGCGGAGTTTGGAAGAATTTCGAAAGACTGGCAACAGGCGCTCGCGATATTCGCGCTGATATTGCGAAGCCGCTGCGGCCAGCGATCCGTGCGAACTGAGGAACGGCATCAGACATTCGGCGGCGAGTGCTCCGCTGCGCAGCGCCAGCGAAATCCCATCACCGACGAAGGGGTCCACGAAGCCGGCGGCGTCCCCGGCCAACAAGATGCCGTTGTCGATAGGTTCGGGATCGCGAAAAATCAGCGGGGAAGTGCTTACGACTTCGGTCATGGGTTGCCAGTGCTGGGCGCGCTCGGCAAGCTGCGGCTGTTGGGCGAATACTTCCTTCAGCGAGCGAGCGACGTCGGAACGAACCATGGCGCAGGCGTTGATGCGTCCGGTTGAAGAAGCGTTATCGGCGACCGTGACGGGTTGCACACCGCAGTATCCACCCTCAAAAAAATACAAGTCCACCGAGGGATTCGGAGCGGGTTCCGAGAAGTGCGCTTTCAGGCCAAGCCACTTTTTCGTGGAATTTGATTCTTCGGCAAGACTCTGCCTGCGCAGATTGGACCACCTGCCGGTCGCGTTGATGACGGCCCGCACATGGAACTCTCCGGCGTTCGTCGTCAGGTAGAAAAAGTCATCTCGGACGATGCGTTCCACCGCCATTTCAGTCCGCGTAACCACGCCGCATTGTTCCGCGGCTTGCCAGAGAGCGAAGTCCAGATCGAAACGCGCGATGCTGGCGGCAGGTGGATCGACGGGTGCGGCCAATGCGCGTCCATCGAAGAACAATCGAGCCTCCGGGATTCGAATGGCCTGGCGCAGAAGGTCGGGCGCGGTCTGTTCCAGCAGTCCGGCGAGCAGGGCCAGTGACTCGGCAGAGACGAATTCGCCGCAGACGCGCTGCCGCGGCAGGCGTCCGCGTTCGAGCAGCAGGACGCAAGCACCGGTGCGCGCAGCGGTAATGGCGGCTGACGTTCCCGCGGGGCCACCGCCGATGACGGCAAGGTCAAAGGCACGGCTTGCGGAGTTTTCGATCAGGTGCATGCGATCTCAATAATTTCCGCCGTGGCACACATCGCTGCCGCGGCGGAATTCGCCGCGGCTGTACAGGCGAGGGCGCCTGTACCTACACGGTGATTTGAGGTACAAGCCACGGGCCACGAGCCGTCAGCTACCAGCCATCAGCTACCAGCCACAAGCTACCAGCCACTCGCGCATCATTGTTTCCATGCGATCACGCCCATGCGGTAGAGATAGTGCGTGCTCGTTTCCATGCGGGCGACCCCGGCGCGGCGAAGCATGGCTTGCATTTCGTCGAGCGTATAAGCCTGGCGGACTGAAGCCGGCGCGTCATTGCGGGTCAAGCGGCTGCGATAAAGCGGAAAGCCGGCATAGGCCAGCGCCAGGTGGAGCGGATCGCGGATCAGATCGTTGATCAACAGCGCGCGCCGGCAGACCCGCAAGCCTTCGCGAACAAACTCGACGATCTGATCGGGTGACAGGTGATGGACAAACAACTCGCTAGCACACCAGGTCAAAGCTGCGAGTCGCGGAAGGGAAGCGCGAGTGCGTCGCCCACCACCGACCCGCCACCGTTCCCGACGTGCGAGGCGGCGCGATCGAGCAACGTGACCTCCAGGCGGAATCCGCGACGGGCCAGATGGTCGCTCACCATGCGCGGCACGTATCCCGCGCCTGCCGCCACGTCGAGCAGGGAGAGTGATTCCGCTTTCGTCTTCTGGACGACCCGGTCCACCAGACGGGTAGTGACCGCAACCCCACCAAACCAGCGATTGAACATGCGCAGGTCGGTCAGAGTGCTGGCAACTTCAGCGGGTGTTCCAGCGTCGGTGTCGAGAAGCTCTTGCTGGGGAATTCGTTTCATCAGGGGCCAGGTTCATCTGGTGTTACGAGTCCGGGAACAAAGCCGATCGAGGGGCCCCGATCGCCACAGCAGATACTAGCGGCTAAAAGGTCACACCTCGGCCAGTTCCTCTTCGAGCAGTTGCTTGTTGTAGAGGTCGGTGTAATAGCCGTCGCGGGCCAGAAGTTCGTCGTGGCGACCCATTTCCACGATACGTCCACCATGCAGCACGGCGATCTGGTCCGCATTGCGTACGGTCGATACTCGATGCGAGATAAAGATCGTCGTGCGGCCGCGCATGATCTCGCGCAGATGATTGAGGATCTTGTCTTCGGTCTGCGTGTCGACACTCGAGAGCGCATCGTCGAGAATCAGGATGCGCGGATTGCGAATCAGGGCGCGGGCGATGGCCGTGCGCTGTTTTTGCCCTCCCGACAAGGTAAGGCCGCGTTCCCCCACCACAGTCGCGTACTTTTCGGGGAAGCTTTCGATATCCGTGGCGATGCTGGCGGCATCGGCGGCCTGGTGAATCTCCCGGTCGGTCGCGTCATCGATGCCGAAGGCAATGTTTTCGCGCACGGTGTCGCTGAACAGAAATGTTTCCTGCGGAACGAATCCGATGTTGCGGCGCAGGAACTCGAGCGGATACTCGCGAACGGGACGGCCGTCGATAAGAACTGAGCCGGGATCGGCGTCGTAGATGCGCGGAATCAGGTCCACCAGCGTGGTTTTGCCCGAGCCGGTCGGACCGACGATCGCCAGGCTGGTGCCTTCCGGAATACGCAGGTTGACGTCGCGCAACACCGGGGTGCCGTTGTACGCGAAGTTGAGCCCACGAAATTCGATTTCACCGCGCAGTTCGTTTTCGGGCGGTCCGCTAGCCGCCACGACGGGATCGTCGGTGATCTCCGGCTTCACAAGCATGATCTCGTCGATGCGCTTCAGCGAGGCCGTTCCGCGCTGGAAGATGTTGATGACCCAACCGAGCGCGATGACCGGCCATGTGAGCTGGATCATGTAAGTGAGGAAAGCGGTGAATGCGCCGATCCTGATCCGGTGCAGCAGCACCTCGCGTCCGCCGAGCCACAACACGAGCACCACCGCCAGTCCCAGGGTCAGTTCCAGGGTCGGCCAAAGCAGGCCCATCAGGCGAGCGAGAGGGAGACTGCGGTTGATGTACTCGGTGTTGGCCGCCTCGAATTGCCTGACTTCTGCCGTCTCCTGCACATAGGCCCGAATCACGCGCGCTCCGGAGAAATTCTCCTGAGCGCGGGCGGAGATGTCGGAAAACATGGCCTGAATTTTTTCGAAGCGCTCGTGAATCTGGCGCCCGAAGTACTGGATCACGATGCTGGCGACCGGTAACGGCAAGAACGTATAGAGGGTCAGCTTCGGGCTGATCTTCATCATGTAGATCAAGGCGCCGGCGGTAAACACCAGGGTATTGGCCGAATACATGATGGCGGGGCCAAGCAGCATACGCACGGCGTTCAGGTCGTTGGTGGCGCGGGCCATGATGTCGCCGGTGCGCGTGCGCTGGTAGTAGGGATAGGAAAGCTCCTCGAGATGACGGAAAAGATCGTTCCGCAGGTCGAACTCAATGTCGCGGGAAATGCCGATCACGATCCAGCGCGTCAGGAACTGAAAAATCCCTTTGGAGAGGGCGATTAGAACCAGCAGCAGCGCGTAAAACTCCAGACGGCGGACCGAGCGTCCGCCATCATTCAGATAATCGACGGCTCTTTGAATGACCTGGGGAAACTGTACGGCGATGCCGTTCAGCAGCAGCACGCAGAGGCTGCCCACCATGAATCCCCGGCGGTATTTCTTCAGGTACGGATAGAGGGGTCGCAGGCTCTTGGGCAGCATCGCTGTTGTAGATGCGATTCTACCAGCGCTGGGTGCAGGTTGTTGGCCGGGGGGTTGGGGCTCCGGAAGGGAGCCTTCCCGGGGGCGAGTACGTTAGTAATCTTGTCGCTCACGTAGTCACTGACATAACGTCTTGGGACGGGCCGAACCAGGGGAATTCGTGTTGCTGGAGCGGGGTTGTGGGGAGACTTACAAATTCAAGGCCGGGGTCCAGGCGCATTGCGCGCCTGCGATGCGGCTCGGCTTGCCTCTGGCTGCTGCTGATGGTGACGCTGTCGTTGAGCGCGGTTGCCCAAACCAGAACCACACGAAAGCTGGTCTACAAGGAAAATCCGGGGTATCCACTGACCTTGCGGGAAGCGCACATCGGCGGCGTGGTGCGCTTGGAGATCGTGATTTCTTCAAAAGGCAGCGTGGATTCGATTTCCCCGATCGGCGGGAATCCGGTCCTGGTGGAGGCTGCCAGCGCCGCGGTACGGAAATGGAAGTATGCGCCCGCCGACGCTGAAACCAAGACGCAGGTCGAGTTCACCTTCGATCCGAAGCACTAAGCTGCCAGAATCCCATTAACCGCGGCCACCGCCCGGCTTCATCATCAACTTGGCGTGCCGAACTTTGCCCGACAGTCCGGCAAACTGCACCGTGCGATCCTGCCGGAAGACCGAGGCGCAAGCCACCACCAGCGCGACCGCCCAGCCCACCAGGAAAAACCAGCCCATGCCCATCAGCACAGAGTAGACAATCTCACTATTCATGAAAGCGACTCCCAGGGCGCGAAGACTGTTACGCAGCGTATCCATCATGATGAGGGTCCCGACGGCTCAGAGTGTGGTAACGCTGAATGACTTCCTGCACGGCACGAAGACGTCCCAGGGTGGTGAGACGGGGATCTTCGAGGGCATCTTCAATTTCCATGATCCAGAGCTGCACGGCGCGCTGAATGCCGTCGGACATTTCCGAAGCAACGGCTTCAATCAAATCCCGGCTTGTCGTTGCAGTGGCCAAATGCGTAACCCGCCTTTCTGAGACGCGTGTCCAAGAAGCGAATGCAAATGGGATGTGCGCTGTGTGTATGAGCAGGAAACACATCCCGGCTGAAGAAGTTGCTGAAAAATGGGGGGCGAACCGGGAACAAGAGTCCGCCCCGCCTGCGCAGAAGATCGGTTACTGGGCGGTGGTTGCCTGCCCCTGTTGCTGAAGATGTTTCTGCATGCGGGCCTCGCGGCGCGCTTGCAGCTTGGCCAGTTTATCTTTCTGATCCGGAGTGAGCACGGCCACCAATTCCGACTTGATGCGTGCCTTTTGCACCATCAATTCGGTCATCGCCTGCGACTGTTGCGTGGCTACCGCGCGAACCTTGGCCTCATCGAAGGGCCCGGCCTGCTCGAGTTGCCGCATCTGCTGATGGCCCTGGGCCAACTGCTGAACTAGTGGACGAATCGTGGGCTTTTCCTTGGTCAGGATGTCTTTCATCTGGGCCTGCTGTGCGTCGGTCAGCTCCAGATAATCGGCATTCAAGCCGAACATGCGGGCGCCGAAACCGCGACCACCCCAGTGGCCACCGCTCTGCGCGGTCTTGACGACGGTTTGGGAGAGAGCTACGGCAGCCAGCATGGCGAGCGCCAAAACGGTGGCGAGCGTCTTGAAACGACGAGATTGCATTTGGTTTTTCCTCCGCCCGGGTTCTCGGCCGGGCACTTTGAAATCTCTTGCAAGTATGGAAACACGTTTCCCGGCTAAGTAGCGGTAAAGAGTCGGTCAACCCAAGTAAAGTTTTGTCAAGGATGAGGGGCTGGATTTGACAATTCTTTACTACCTTGGCGCGTAAGCTGTGTAAAACTAAACATGGCATGGACCGCGTCCTTATCGTCGACGATGATTTCGAACTGTGTAACCTGGTAAGCGAGTATCTGGCCCCGGAAGGGTTCCGCGTTGAATCGGTGCATGACGGGGAAAATGGGCTGCAGCGCGCACTCAACGGAAACTATCTGCTGGTGGTGCTCGATGTGATGCTGCCGGGGATGAGCGGCTTCGACGTGCTGCGGCGCATCCGGGCGACGTCGCGAGTGCCGGTGCTTCTGCTTACCGCCCGCGGCGAAGATGTGGACCGGATCGTGGGCCTGGAGATCGGAGCCGACGACTACCTTCCCAAGCCGTTCAACCCGAGAGAATTGCTGGCGCGGATTCGAGCGGTATTGCGTCGCACCAGCGCCGATCCCAAGGGAATTGGCGCTTCCCGCACTCCCGAGATTCTGCGGATCGGCGACATCGAACTCGATCCAGCAACCCGTACGGTGAAGCATGCCGGCGAGCCGGTCGATCTGACTTCGGTCGAATTCAATCTGCTCGAAGTGCTCCTGCGCGAGGCGGGGCGGGTAGTCACGCGGGAAGAGTTAGTGAGCGCGGTCCTGAGCCGGAAATTCTCTCCGTTCGATCGCAGCATCGATATGCACGTCAGCAAGGTGCGCAAGAAACTCGGTGATGGCGACGGAGACGCAGAGCACATTAAGACGGTGCGCGGAGTGGGGTATATTTTTGCCCGGCCCCGCGAGAGGGTCAAGAGCGGCTCGCGATGAAGAGTCTGTTCCTGAAAATCTTCCTGTCGTTCTGGCTGGCGCAGGCGCTGATCGTGGCGCTGGTGGTGCTGGCCACCGTGGTGTTCCGTCCGCAGACCGAATCGCCCTTCTGGGATTACATCAAAACCAGTACCACGGACCAGTTGGTGCAGGCCTACGAAACCGGAGGCGCTCCCGTACTCACCGCCCGGATCGACCAACTGGGCAACAGCCTGCGATTGAAGGCCTATCTTTTCGATGATCAGGGCCGCGAACTCACCGGACGTCCGGCACCCGGGTGGGCCAGCCGTTTGAGTCGTGGATTGGACCCGCAGGATGTTGGCTTCCTGCATCGTTTTTCGCCCCGCCGTTTTGTGTCGCAGGAAGTCACGACAGCGGGTGGCGGTCATTTCATCATGGTGGCGGAAGTTCCGCCGCGCCCTTGGCTTCCGCTACTACGCCAGAAGCCGCCGGGCACGGGCCTGGTGATTATGGCTTTGGCGGTGCTGGTATCGGGGATCGTCTGCTATTTCCTGGCCGGATACCTGACTTCCGATGTGCGCCGCTTGCGTGCTGCCACGCAACAGTTAGCCGCAGGCGACCTGAGGGCCCGCGCTGACGCTCCCAAAGGCCGCCGGCGGGATGAGATCGCCGAACTGGTCCGCGACTTCAACACCATGGCGGCGCGCCTCGAAGATCTGGTGAGTGCCCAGGCCCGGCTGCTGAACGACATTTCCCACGAACTTCGCTCTCCGCTGGCTCGGCTGAGCGTGGCATTAGGTCTTGCCTGGCAGCGCAGCGGCGAGGAAGCCCATAGCGCGCTGGAACGGATTGAACTGGAAGCCACTCGCCTGAATGATCTCATCGGGAGGTTGCTGACCCTGGCTCGACTCGAAGGAGGCGACGATGGCATGCGGCGGACGCCGATTCCGATGGAGGAATTGATCCAGGACATCACGGTCGATGCCGACTTCGAAGCACAGAGCCGGCATTGCCGGGTGCATTGTGTCGTTCAGGACGAGGTGACCGTGATGGGGAGCGCGGCGCTATTGCACAGCGCCATTGAAAACGTGGTGCGCAACGCGATGCGCCACACCCGCGAAGGAACGGAAGTCGAAATCCGTTTGACGCAGGAATCGGCCAGCGGCCGCGAGGAAGCTGTGGTCCGGGTTACCGACAGCGGCCCCGGTGTTCCTCAGGAATCGCTCGACAAGTTATTTCGTCCGTTCTATCGACTGGATGATGCCCGCGGACGCCAAACCGGCGGGGTAGGGCTGGGCCTGGCCATTACCGAACGAGCGGTCCGGCTTCACGGCGGTAGCGTACGAGCCGTGAATCGTCCTGAGGGCGGCTTGATGGTGGAGATCCGGCTGCCGCTGGGGTTCGCGCGTCTGGCGGAGCCGACGAAAGGCGAGACCGCTCATGTGCAGGCGAGCTAGGGGAATTTGTAATTTTGTAATCGGGTAATTTCGTAATTTTTCGTGCAGGCGTCGTGTGACGCGAACTGTCTGGTGACTGGGTTGCAAATTACCAAATTACCCAATTACCAAATTACAAATTCGCTCCCCCTATTCCCGAACCCTGAGAGTCCACATCGGCCGGGCAACTCCGAACCCTTCCCAGGATTCCAATAAGTCTTTGCGGCAGTTTGCTCTTCCGGGAAATTCCTGATACACAAATGAGGGTAATCAAGCCCTTAAAACTGGATTGCTCGAGGACTCGCGCTCGCGATCTTGCGCAACCGCGGCAAATCAACAGGGAGACAGAATCTTGATGAGGTCTGGCTGGCTTGGGTGTTTGGCGGTGGCGTGTGCGCTGTCATTATTCGTAAGTTGCGGCTCCTCAGGAGGATCGACGTTCTTATATCTCACAAGCGCGGGTACCGATCCCGGAACGATTGCCGTCTATTCCCTCAAGCTGGGAAACGGGTTGCTGAATTCGACCAATGGCGCCTTAACTCCAACCGGAAAAACCGCCGCGACTGGCACACAACCCGGGCCGATGATTTTTGATTCCACGCACAGCTTCGCCTACGTGGCGGATTTTGGAAACCCGCTGGCGGCGAAGTCTGGCGACGTTGCCGCCCTCACCGTGAATAAGGACGGTTCGATCACCAGCATTGGTTTGACGACGCCGGCTCCGGATCCAACCCAGACCCAAGTATGCACGCTGAACCCGATCGCGCTGGCGACCGATGCCAAGAATCAGTTTTTGTTTGTGGCCAGCCAGCAGTTTTGCAACGGTACGCCTGCGGCCGGCGTCATATCGGTATTCAGCGTCGCTTCCGGGAAGGTCACGGCCGTGGCGAGCACGCCCTTGCCAGTTCCTGCCGGTCCTGCGGGCGCGACTATCCCGTTGCCCACCGGTATCGCGGTGAGCAATCAAGGAAGTTTTGTATACATCACCGACAGCACCAATAACACGGTGGTTGGTTTCGCTTACGATTCGAGCGGAAACCTGACGTCGATTCCGGGCCAGTTTGTTCCCGTGGGCACGACGCCGCGGGCCGTGTTCTCCCCGCCCGCGGGGAACTTCCTCTACGTGGGAAACGCCGCCTCGAATGACGTTTACGAGTTCACCATCAACACCGATGGCAGCCTGGTGGCGATCATGGCACCCACTACGATCGTTCCCACCGGTATCGGCCCTATCGCGATGCTGTCTGACCCGAATGCCAAGTACGTATATGTCCTTTCCAATGGCGGCAGCCAGATCAGCGGGTACACGCTCAACAAGGTGACAGGCGCGTTGACGTCGATCGGCCTCGTAGGTGGCACGATCTCAACTGGAGCGAATCCGGTGTCGTTCACGATCCGGTCCGACGGCAGCACTAGCGGGAATTTTTGGGTGTTTACTTCGAATCTCGGCGCGAATTCGGTTTCCAGCTACGCGCTGAATGGAGCGACGGGCCAGCTTTCAGCGCTTCCGCAGCTGTCGTCACCGGTGGCGCCTTACGGTATCGCGACGCGCTAACGGCTGGCGTTTAGGTCGGGACCTTGAGAATCAGGTAAGCTCCCAACAAAGCGAAAATCAAATCCGGAGACCAGGCCGCGAGCCCAGGCGGCAGCTGGCTCAGGTTCCCCATCGATTCGAAGAGTCGAGAGACGACCTCGTAGACCCCAGCAATGCCCACCGCGACGGCAATCCCAGTCACCGCGCCACGCTTGCCGGCTGAGAGCGAGAAGGGAATCGCCAGGACAGCCATCACCAGCGTGACCACGGGCACGGCCAGCTTTCTTTGCAACTGCACTCTGAGGCGGACCACATCGAAGCCGCTCTGCTGCAGATCGTGGATATAGCGGCGCAGCTCGTCGAAGCTCATCTCCGAAGACTGTTTGACCTCTTTCTTGAAGTACGTCGGAGGCTCGCTGTACTGGGTGAAGGCGGTGACGTCGAATTGCCGGTAACTTTCGATGGAGTCGCCGCTTAAGCTGCGCACCCAACCTTGCTCGTAGATCCAGCGCTGGGTCACATCGGACCAATGCGCGCGTTCGGCGTAGACGCGATGCGTGATGGCAAAGGTTCGCGGATCAAACTGAAAGACGGAAATGTTGGCGAACTGATCGCGGTCGGCGTCGAAGAACTGGTAGTAGTAGATATCGGAGTGCTGCCCGAAAATCCATTTGCGATCGGGCCTTAAGTAGGTTTGCGCCGGCTTGCCCTTGATCTGGTTGCGCAGCGCGTCCTGCCGCTTGTTGGCGTGTGGCAGGTAGACCTGATCGAAGAAGAACAGTCCCGCGGCCAGCACGGCGCAGATCAGCAGGATAGGAACGATGAAGCGGTAGATGCTGATGCCCGTCGCCTTGATCGCGGTCACTTCATTGGAGCGCTCCATGAGTCCGAAGGTGATCAGCACTGCGAGCAACACGCCGTACTGGGCGAGGTTGTAGATGAAATAGGGGCACACATTCAGCAGATAGTCGCCCACGACCACCGCCGAGATGTGATTGCGCATGATGTCGGTGAGCAGCTCAAACAGAGTGAACACCAGCATGAGCGTAAGAAACGTCGCCATGATCATGCCCAGGTACGCGAAGAAATCGCGCAGGACGTAGTCGTCGAGGAGGGTGGGAAAATCAACTCCGGAGAGACGACGGCGCGAAAAAGCGCGCTCGAAGGCTGCGCCGGCACCCGCAACCCCGGTTGTGAGAACGCTTCCGGCCTCGCTGCGGCGGAACGGATTGCGGAAAGCGAGCCAGTGCGGAACCTCAAGCGGCCGACGCTCGGCACGCCAGAGCAGAACGACTCCTCCCAGCAGAAATACAAAGTCCGCGAACCAAACTCCAAGTCCCGCAGACACGCGTCCCTGACGCGCCAGGGAGAGTCCGATCAGCGAAGCCGAGTAGTACAGGAAAACCAGCCCGATCGCCAACACGAATCCGGAAGACTTGCCGCCTTTTTTCGAAGACAGTCCGAGCGGAATTCCGACCAGCGCGAGAACAACGCATGCAGTGGGAAGCGCGAAGCGGCGGTGGAACTCGATCAGATACCAGCGAGCGTTGATGGGACTTGCTTTGCGCGCCTGCTCCAGCAGCCCGGAGGTGTCCATCTCGCCCATGGGCGCGGGTTCGATGTCGGGTTTGTTGTCGGCGGCCGGAACTTCGATCGGGATATCGGTCTGCTGAAAGCTTGAGATTTGATAGCGGTCGGGCAGCTTGGGATCGGTTTCGTGGGTGGAACCGTTGATCAGATGCAAGTGCAGCCGGGTTGGTCCCTCGCTGACCAGGATGCCCTGTTCCGCCTGCCAGATGCGCGGCGAACCGGGCGTGCTGATGTCGGCGAGAAAGACGCCTTTCCACACGGCGGCTCGTTGGCCCCCGCGCACGTCCTGAACATACAAAACAATCTTCGGGAAGCCTTCGTAAAAGACGCGGGGCTGCACTTCGAAGGAAGCTTGTGCGGTCTTGAGCTTGTCCTGCAGGCGACCGAGGGCGGCCTGCGAGTAGGGCGCGAGATAGACATCGTTGCCCAGCGCCACCAGCCATGCGCCCAACACGAAAATGGCAAGGATCCGCAGGAAGGACCAGACGCCAATTCCGCTGGCGCGCATGGCCGTGATTTCGCTGTCGGCGGCCAGACGGCTCAGCCCAATCAGAATGCCTACCAGTACGCCCGCGGGTATGGTGATGGTGAAAGCCAGAGGCAGGCTGAGCGCAACCACTTCGAAAACGCTGCTTAGCGGGGCACTGTTGCGCACGACCAGTTCCAGGATGTGGCCGAGATCCTTGGTAAACAAAACGAAGGTGAAGATCGCGATGCCGATAGCGGCGTGCGATACCACCTCGCGCAGAATGTAGCGCGTCAGGATCCGCATAAATATGGGAAAATCCGGCCCTCAGGCGAGTCTAGCATGGCACACTCGACAGCCAGTCGCTTCCCCGGCCGCTTCCGAAGACAGAATACAAACGTCTATGTTGCAGCACTTGCGCCGTGCGGGCTGTCTCGGGCACAATCGCGGGCCGCTGTCTCGTAGCGTGCTGCATACATCCCACTCAACGGATAGAAACAAACCCATGAAAATTTATCGTGTCCTGATTGCATGGTTGCTCTCTTTGTTTTTCCTTGTCCCCGTGCTGATGGCCGGGCCGGCCAATGATGTATTGGAGACAGCCGATCGGCTTGTCGGCTCGGTGTACACGGGGCCCGCAATGCACACCCTGCGCGATCTGTCGGATGGCTTCGGCGGCCGCCTCACCGGATCCCCGGCCTACAACCGTGCCGCGGAATGGGCCGCGGACCGCTTTCGCAGCTACGGCATCTCGAATGTGCGGCTGGAGCCCTTCACGATTCCCAACGGCTGGGTGCGGGGTACTGCGCGCGGCGCGCTGCTGACGCCGCTATCGCGCCCACTGCACCTGGAATCGCTTGGCTGGTCGCCCTCCACCCCGGCCGGCGGAATTCAGGGCGAGGTCATGATCGTCGACGACGTTTCCCCGGAAAAACTCGAGACGCGCGCGAAGGAGATGAAGGGCAAGATCATCATTGTCGACGCTGCGAAGATTTTCGCCGATGGGTGGATCAAGGTTTTGCCTGCGGTCGAAGCTTCCTACCAGAAATTCAAGGACGCGGGCGCGGTGGGCATGGTCTTTCCGAGCAGTGAGCGCAACAACGTGTTGAGCGCCACCGATCCTTATTGGGGAGCGAAATTGATGGTGCTGCCGGGCGCACAAATCGGCATGGAAGACTGGCAACTGATCCGCCGCTCGGCCGAGCGCGGACCCGTCACCATGCAGTTTGAATTGCAAAACACCACGTCAGGTCCGACGCAGGTGAACAACGTGATTGCCGAAATCCGCGGAAGCGAGTTTCCGGATCAGTGGATCCTCATCGGCGCACACCTCGACTCGTGGGATTACGGCACCGGCGCGCAGGACAATGGAACGGGAACGGTGATGGTTCTTGATGCGGCACGCGCCATTGCGGCACTGGGCAAGGCGCCGCGCCGCTCGATCCGCTTCGCGCTTTGGGGAGGGGAAGAAGAAGGCATCCTCGGGTCGTATGCCTATACGCAGTCGCATCTGAGCGAACTGGGCAATTGTGTCGCTGTGCTCAACACCGACAATGGCGCGGGCCATCCCCGGGGCTGGAAAGTGGAAAGCCGCGCGGACCTGCGCGACGCCATGCAGCCTATCAGCGATTCGCTGCTGACTGGAATCGGCGGCGGCGCGCTGTCGCTGCAGATGACTTACGACACCGATCACGGACCGTTCATGTTGCAGGGCATTCCGGTCCTCGACCTGTGGGTCGATATGAGCCACTACATGGAGATTCATCACAAGGCGAGTGACA
This sequence comes from uncultured Acidobacteriota bacterium, assembly GCA_963729415.1. Classification (GTDB taxonomy): domain Bacteria; phylum Acidobacteriota; class Terriglobia; order Terriglobales; family Acidobacteriaceae; genus Gp1-AA133. Next base: position 105,745 of record CAVSOD010000004.1, read on the forward strand.
CCTACGACAAGGTCGACCCCATCGACTTCAAAGCTGGCGCGGCCATTGTGGGCGCAACGGCGTGGGTGATCGCCGAAGATTCCACGCCGATTGCTCCGCATCAGGATCACGCCGCGGTCGCTGATATGCTTAAAAAGGCGAATCTCGACGCCTTCCTCGTGCATATAGGAGTATGGAAGCCTTGAGAAGGGGAACTTTTTTGCCTATTGAGCGCTGCCGAAACTACCCGACTCGTTTTGCACAGGGACGGGCAAGTGGTTCTTTCTGCTGATGGATGCGTTGGCAGCTCAGATGCAGGATTAATCCGGGCTCTCGGGTCAAATTCTCGGCTTTCCTGCGCAACTGACTCCACGTCTGAAAGTTGTCGGAACTATGAAACGCCACCGCTTGCTGTGCGTTGACGACGATTCGGCATTTCGGCAGTTCTATAAGAACCTGCTGGGCAGCTACGGATATGACGTCACCGTGGCGGCCAACGGAAAGCAGGCCCTGAAGTTGTTTCTTTCTCGCAACGTGGACGCAGTCTTAACGGACTTAGAGATGCCGGGCATGACTGGAACGGAACTGGCCGCGCGGCTCAAGAAAATGCGTCCCGAGCTCCCTGTGCTGCTGGTGTCTGGCTCGAAGACCGCGCAGCAGGCCCCGCCACCCGACATTGATGCCGCCGTGGCCAAGGGAGTGCCGACCAACAAATTAGTCGATCAGATCGAGAATATTCTGGCGAAGTACCGTAAGCACCCGCCGCGCTTGAATGCGCGCCGCTTCGCCCCGCTCGGGTCGATCCTGGCCAGCATCGCGCTGGCGGCTTACGCCCTGCCGCGCATTCTGAAATAAGAAATCTGAGGTTCACTCGGGCCGGAAGAACACGGCTCCCAGCGGCGGTAGTGTGAGCTCCAACGAAAACGGCCGGCCATGCTGCGGTTTGCCGGCGCTCATGACGCCGCCGGCGTTGCCCATGCCGCTGCCCGCATAGTCGGCGGCGTCGCTGTTGAGGACTTCCTTCCACCAGCCTCCCATGGGAACTCCGACTCGATAGTGTTCTCGGGGAATTGGAGTGAAGTTACACGCCACCAGCATCAGGTCTCTGGGATGCTTTCCCTTGCGCAGCAGGGACACGACGCTCATGGGCGCGTCGTTGCAATCGATCCACTCGAAGCCTGCGGGTTCGCTATCGAGTTCGTGCAACGCCTTTTCGTTTCGATAAAGGTGATTCAGATCGCGGACCCAGCGCTGCGCGCCCCGATGCACGGGGAACTGCAGCAGCCACCAGTCGAGCGAGCGATCGTGCGACCACTCGTTCCCTTCGCCAAATTCATCGCCCATGAACAGCAACTTCTTCCCAGGCTGCGCGTACATGTAGGCGAAAAGCAGCCGCAGGTTCGCAAACTTCTGCCATTCGTCGCCCGGCATTTTGTTCAGCAGCGATCCCTTGCCGTGCACGACTTCATCGTGCGAGAGCGGCAACACGAAGTTCTCGGTGAAGCCGTAGAGCATGCGGAAGGTCAGCAGGTTGTGGTGGTATTGGCGATGGATCGGGTCGTGGCGAAAGTATTCCAGGGTGTCGTGCATCCATCCCATGTCCCACTTCATGCCAAAGCCCAGGCCCCCGACGTAGACCGGCCGCGACACCATGGGCCACGCCGTCGATTCTTCGGCGATCGTCTGAATATCCGGATGCTCCTTGTAGACTTCTTCGTTGAAGCGGCGGAGGAAGTCGATCGCCTCGAGATTCTCGCGGCCGCCGTATTTATTCGGAATCCACTCGCCTTCCTTGCGCGAGTAGTCGAGATAGAGCATCGAGGCAACCGCGTCGACCCGCAATCCGTCCGCGTGGTAGCGATCGAGCCAGAACATGGCGCTCGACATCAGAAAACTGCGTACCTCAGCGCGACCGTAGTTGAAGATGTGCGTTTTCCAATCGGGATGGAATCCCTGGCGCGAGTCGGCGTGCTCGAACAGGTGCGTGCCGTCAAAATAGGCCAGGCCATGAGCATCGGAAGGGAAGTGCGATGGCACCCAGTCGAGGATCACGCCAATGTCATGCTGGTGCAGGTAATCCACCAGGAACATGAAGTCCTGCGGCGTGCCGTAGCGCGCGGTAGGGGCAAAGTACCCTGTCGTCTGATAGCCCCAGGATCCGTAGAACGGATGCTCCATGATCGGCAGAAGCTCGACGTGCGAGAAGCCCATGTGATGGACGTACTCCGCGAGCTTGGGGGCAATCTCGCGGTAGGTGAACGGACGATTGTGCTCCTCGGAAACCCGCATCCACGAACCGAGGTGCACTTCGTAGGTCGTGACCGGGGCCTTAAATGAATTTTGTGCGCCTCGCTTCTTCATCCACACGCTGTCATTCCACGTGTAGTCCAGGTCCCAGACCACTGACGCGGTGCGCGGCGGCTTCTCCTGAAAAAATCCGATCGGATCGGTCTTATCGGCGGAGAATCCGTGGTGTTGCGATTCAATGTGGTACTTGTAGAGCGTTCCCTTGCCGACCGCTGGAATAAAACCTTCCCATATGCCAGAGTTGCCATGCGGACGCAGCGGGTGCATCTTCGGATTCCACTGATTAAAACTGCCGATCACCGAAACCGTGCGCGCATTCGGCGCCCACACGCTGAAAGAAGTTCCGGTCTCGCCGCCAACTTCCCGGAAGTGCGCGCCCAGCTTGTCGTAAATGCGGTAGTGGCTGCCCTCATTGAACAGGTACACATCCTGATCGCTGAGGAGGGGAGTGTCATAGCGAACATTGCTGGCAACGGTTTCGATGCGTTGGGTCATAGGTTGGCTTCCGGCTGGGCCAGACGAACGGTCTCCTAGTGTATCAATCTGGACGCGATTACTGTCCGCCGCCATGCTAGACTGCGGAATTCTTTCAACCCTGTTGATTTGAAGGAAGCCCTATGTCATGCCGGCGCTGCGCGTAATCCTTCTATGGCATCAGCATCAGCCGTTTTACAAAAACCTGGTTACGGGCGAATACCGCCTGCCCTGGGTGCGGCTGCATGCCTTGAAGGATTACTACGGCATGGTGAAGCTGCTCGACGAATTTCCCGGAGTGCACCAGAACTTCAACCTGGTGCCCTCGCTCATTACGCAAATTCAAGATTATGTTGCGGGCACTGCGGAAGATCCTTTTCTGCAGGTAGCTGCCCGACCGGCGCGCGATTTGAGCCTCGACGAGCGCCGCTTCGCGTTGCAATATCTGTTCCAGGCGAATCCCACGAACCTCATCGGGCGCTATCCGCGCTATCGCGAGTTGTGGGAACGCTTTCGCAGCGCCGCGGACTCGCCCGAACGGGCGGAGAAATACTTTCAGCCGCAGGATTTCACCGATCTCCAGGTACTTTCGCAAATCGCCTGGTTCGATGAGTTTTTCCTGCTCGATCCCGAGGTCGCGGAACTGGTTCGCAAAGAGCGAAACTATTCCCTGGATGACCAGCGTTTCGTGATCAAGCGCGAACGGGAATTGCTGGCCGAGGTCTTGCCCGCGCACGCTGCGGCCGCCAAAAAGGGCGAAATCGAAATCTCGACGTCTCCTTTTTATCACCCGATTCTGCCCTTGCTCTGCGACACCAACATTGGCGCGGTTTCTTCTCCCGGACTGTCGCTACCGCAGAATCGTTTTCATCATCCCGAGGACGCGCGCGATCAAATTCTTCGCGGCCTCGATCTGCACCAGCAGGTTTTCGGGGTTCGTCCACAAGGGATGTGGCCTTCGGAAGGCAGCGTCTCTGAGGAAGCGATTGCCATTGCTCACGATCTCGGCGTGCGCTGGATGGCCACCGATGAAGGCGTTCTCGGGCGCACGACCGGACTGTTTCTGGCGCGCGACGGCGAAGGCCGACTTCCCCAACATCTCGCGGAGAAGCTCTACACGATTTATCGCTATGAGAACGGGCCGGCTTCCATGCACCTGTTGTTTCGCGACCACACCATCTCGGATCTGATCGGCTTTGTGTATTCGGGGATGCCGGCGCAGGAGGCCGCGAACCATCTGATTCAGAATATTCGTCGCGCCGCGCAGCCCGTGCTCGATCGCGGCCAGGATGCGGTGGTGTCGATCATCCTCGACGGGGAAAATGCATGGGAATACTACCCTGAATCGGGACGGGAATTTCTGCGCCGTTTTTACGAAGGCTTGCAGAGGTCCGACATCGAAGCGGTCACGATTTCCGAGGCCATCGAGCGGCACCGAAACTTCGGCCACCTGGGTTCACTCATGCCCGGCTCATGGATTTCGGCCAACTTCAACGTGTGGATTGGCGCGCCCGAGGATAACCGTTCCTGGGACTACCTGTACCACGCCCGCCAGTTTTACCAGCAGAACGCGGCGCAATGCAGTGAAGTTCAGCGCAAGCTGGCTTATGAAGAATTGCTGATTGCCGAAGGCAGCGACTGGAACTGGTGGTATGGCCCGGAGCATCATTCGGCCAACGACCGGGACTTCGACGAGCTTTATCGCAAGCATCTCTCCAATGTTTATCAGGCGCTCGGCGCGGCGCCACCGGATTACCTGGCCCAGCCGATCAGCGGAGTCGTAGCCCGTCCTTCGTTCACGCCGCAGACGGCATACATCCACCCGCGTATCACCGGAGACATGATCCGCTATTTCGAATGGATGGGCTCAGCCATCTATACCGCCGATCATCGCGCTGGAGCGATGCACGGGAAGCAGTTTCTGCTGGACTCTGTCCATGCCGGCATCGATCAGGCGAATGTTTACGGGCGGCTCGATTTCAAGGGCCCCATTCCCGAAATGCAGTTCGAGATTGTCGTGAACCTCGAGTCCTGGGCCGACGGGGAAACCCATCCACGGCGCGCCCTGCGGCTGGATGCGGTGGTGCAGAACCGGCGGATCCAGGAATGGAAGCTGCGAACCGTTGGACCCGAAGGCACGCTTCCGTTCAGCTCTGTCGAGCCCGGCGCCGCCGTCGCCATGGTCCGAACCTTCGAGTTTCGTGTCCCGCTGGTCTGGTTATCCGTGGCGCTGCCGGAAGATGCTCCGAAGGATCGCAATGTCATCAACCCGTCTCGTGTCCGGTTGCGCTTAAGCCTGTGGCAGAACCGACTGCCGGTCGACGCCTTGCCCCTGGAGGGATGGATTGAGCTTCACGTGTTGGATGAACTGGAACTGATGTCGATGTATTGAAGCAGTGGTCAGTGGCTAGTGGTTAGTGGCCAGTTGAAAGAAAGCGTTTAACCGCCTTTCGGCTTCGCTCAGGGCAGGCTCCGCTCGCGAGGGGCCGCAAAGGTCGCGAAGACCAACAAAGCTCGGGAAGAAAAGGAAGGCTTGGAGACAAAAAACCCGGAGCCATGCTCCGGGTGAAAGTTTGACTGAAGCTCTCCCTGAGACCTAAGACCTGACACCTGACACCTGACACCGGACTGACACCTAAGGCCTGACTGACCTGAGACCTGCTTCTCTACTGTCCCGCCCCAGCCGCCGTAGTCGACATCGTCATTGGGCGGCTCAATTCCAAGAGAAGCCCGGTTCCCGAAGGCAGTACCGCCGAGCGTCTCTGCACCAGCCAGTGCGTGGTGGTGGCGCCGGCACCGATTGCGCCGCCGATCAGCAATCCCGGTGGGCCGCCAGCCAGGCCGCCGATCAGCATGCCCGCCCCAGTGCCGCCGGCCACTTCGATCTGATCGCGCTTATCGTGGCCGGTTCCTTTGAACTGTCCCTCTTCGTTGACATCGGTTCCCTTGATGTCGGTGTCCACCAGGACGGCGTTCAGCATGAAACGCTGGCCATCGGGCAGGACAATGTGCTCAGGAAAGATGACAATCGTTGGTTTCCCCGAAATGCGCCGGGGTTCGTTGAGCTTCGTGATCCGGCCTTCGACGGTCGAACCGGCAGGAATCAGGGTCTTTCCCTCAATCACCACCGGCTCGGTGGTTTTCCCCTGGAACGGATCTCCAACTTTGCTGCTGAATGTGGAGATGGTGGTTTCGCCAGTTTCACTTTCAGCGGCGTCCCTTCGGGCACGGACACCCCCGTCTGCGCCCAGGCGGCGGCCGCCAGTAGCATTACACTCAGGCTTCCCAGGAACTTCCTCATGACTCCTCCTGCAAAATCTGTGGTTTAGCTTGCTATTTTCTTCACTGCGGCCAACACGTCAGCCAGGGGAGCGCGATCGTGCTGGTTATCGCCGCGGTAGATGTAACGAACGGTTCGGTCACGGTCGATCACCAGCGTGGCCGGGTGCGCGATATTCAGCGCATCCATCCCAATCAAGTGATACAACCCATAACTTTTAGTAACCACTCGGTCCTCATCGAGAAGAAACGGAAAGCTTACCGGATTCTTCTCCAGAAACTTGGACGGCTTAAACACCCCATCCCGCTTTTCGGCGGCGATGTAGGCCAGTTCCGCTCCCGGCCTGCGCGATTTCGTCCTTGATCGACTCGACCTGAGCCATGCGCTGGACGCAATTCGGTCACCACGTCCCCCGCAAAAACTCCGCGATCAAAACCCCACGCCGCAAAAAACCTGACAAGGTCAGCACGCCCTCGCGGTTGGCTGCTTCGAGCGTAAACTCCGGAGCCCGCGACCCAACCTGCAGGGTTTCGGTGTGGTCGAGCATCTGAAAATTGACTGTAAATCAATAGATATGCAGGGACAACGACAGAGACACGATGCGAACCAGACGAGGCACTGTCAAAGAGACATTTCGTGAAGTGTGCCTCAGGTTCGTGCACGCCGCGTTAGTGCAGCGGTCACATTGGCGGGGAGTGGGTTCCGATATAATCGCGAGTTTCGAGGATCAGGAATGGGAAAGTCTTATACCGGCGTGGGCTACTTAACTGGCCGGAAATTTACATATAGCTCGTTCGTCCGACGAGTGGTTGCCGATTACAAGATAAAAATTGATCCCAGGAAAGCGAAACGACCCATGACTAATATCTCTGAAATTCGTGCGCGCGAAGTGCTGGATTCGCGCGGAAACCCCACCATAGAAGCCGAAGTTCTGCTGGCCGACGGGACTGTCGGCCGCGCGATCGTGCCCAGCGGTGCCTCGACCGGCGAGCACGAAGCGGTCGAACTGCGCGACGGAGACGAGCAGCGCTATCTCGGCAAGGGTGTGCTGAAGGCGGTCGAGAACGTCAACAGCGAAATCGCGGACGCTTTGGGCAACTATGATGCGGCCGACCAGCGCGCGCTCGACGCCAAGATGATCGAACTCGATGGCACCGAGAACAAGGGCCGCCTCGGCGCCAACGCGATTCTGGCGGTGTCCATGGCTGCCGCTCGCGCTGCTGCCAAGTCCTACGGGCTGCCGCTCTATCGCTACCTTGGCGGAGCCGGAGCCAACATCCTCCCTACGCCGATGATGAACATCCTGAACGGCGGCGCGCACGCCGACAACAACGTCGATTTCCAGGAATTCATGGTCATGCCGGTCGGGGCAGCCAGCTTCTCCGATGGGCTGCGCTGGGGCGTAGAGGTCTTTCACACCTTGAAGGGTGTGCTGAAGAAGCGCGGGTACAACACCGCCGTTGGGGATGAAGGCGGATTCGCCCCATCGGTGAAATCAAATGTCGAGGCGATTGAAGTCGTGCTCGAAGCCATCGAAAAGGCAGGCTACAAGCCGGGCGAAGAAATCGCCATCGCGCTCGACCCCGCTGCCAGCGAGTTCTACCAGGACGGCAAGTACGTTTTCAAAAAGTCTGATAAGTCCGCGAAATCGTCCGAAGACATGGCGCGTTTCTGGGCCAAGTGGGCGAATGACTATCCGATCGTCTCGCTCGAAGACGGCCTGGCTGAAGACGATTGGGATGGCTGGAAGAAACTGACGGAACTGGTCGGCAACAAGATCCAGTTGGTTGGCGACGATCTGTTTGTCACCAACACCCAGCGCTTGCAGGAAGGCATCGACAAGGGCATCGCGAACTCGATACTGATCAAGGTTAACCAGATCGGCACGGTTTCAGAGACGCTCGATGCCATCGACCTCGCCCGCCGCAACGGCTACACCTCGGTCATTTCGCATCGTTCGGGAGAAACCGAGGACACCTTCATTGCCGACCTCGCTGTCGCCACCGGCGCAGGCCAGATCAAAACCGGCTCCGCCTCGCGCACCGACCGCATCGCGAAGTACAACCAGTTGCTGCGGATTGAGGAAGAACTGGGAGGCAGCGCGCGGTATCTGGGGCTGGAAGCGCTGAACTACGGGGATAGGTCAACCTGCAACAAGGCGAGATGATCAACAGAGGCGCCTAATCAACGCTGTAATCCACTCGCCTTTCCGGAAGCGAGGGACAAAATCTGGTTGGGGGAGTACGCATGAAAATACGTAACTCAGCATTCGCCATCTTTCTGCTTTCGGCAGTTCCCATCGTTCTGGCTCAGTCCGACCCACCTGCCTCCCACGAAGATATCGTGAAGCTCTTCGACACCATGAAGATTCGCAGTCAGCTGCAGATGATTGTCGACGCGACCTCCAAACAACAGCGGGAGATCATGCATGACACTTTGCACAAAAATGCGCCCCAGTTGACGGAGAAGGAACTCTCACACCTCGACCAGGAAATGGACGATGTGATGAAGGAAGTTGCGAAGGACCTGCCCATTGAGGGCTTGCTCGACGACATGATTCCCATCTATCAGAAGCACCTGACCAAGTCCGATGTTGACGCCATGAACGTCTTTTACTCCTCGCCCACGGGCCAGAAACTGCTGCGCGAAATGCCAGCGATGACAGCTGAATCCATGCAGGCGGCGACTCCTCGGATGCAGGCTGTGATGGAGAAAGCGATGGCCCGCGTACAGGATTTGGTCAAAGACGAAGTCGATAAGGAGCAATCGACTCCGCAGGCAACCCCGGACAAGAAGTAGTCCGGTTACCGTGCCGCGGGTCCACGCGCGCGAAGTTTCAATGTTGCGATTGCTTGCCGACAGAGGACTGAAGTCCAAATTGACTTAGCTAAGGACTTAGTCTAATATTTGCCCATGGAAGTCAATATCCACGAAGCCAAGACCCATCTTTCCAAGCTCTTGGAGCGAGTCGCGCTGGGCGAGGAAGTCATCATCGCAAAGGCTGGGAAACCCGTAGCGAGGCTGGTCCCCATGAATCAGAAGCCGAAGAAGCGGGTGTTGGGCTCGGCAAAGGGAGAGTTTGTTGTTCCCGACGATTTCACCGATCCTCTTCCGAAAGAGGTTGAGGATCTTTTCTGGTAATGAAGGCCCTGCTCGACACACATACTTTTCTGTGGGCGATTAGTAGTGACCCGCGACTTTCGAGGCAAGGGGAGAAGCTTTTCACTGGACCGAGTGATCTTTGGTTCAGCGTCGCAAGCGTGTGGGAGATTCTTGTCAAAGTGCAGACGGGAAAGCTTCCGCTGCCCTCGCCAGCAGGGCCCTACTTAGTCAAAGAACTGGTCAGAAATAACGTTGAACTTTTGCCCATCACTCTCGATCACGTTCTGCGTCTCGAGCGCCTGCCTCTGCACCACCGGGATCCATTTGATCGGATCCTGATCGCGCAGAGTTTGCAGGAGAGGCTTCCGATTTTAACCTCGGACCCGATGTTTCAGCGCTATCCCGTCGAGGTGATCTGGTAATTGATTTCCTCCGTGTCTCTGTGCCTCCGTGGTGGGTTTGGAACGCTAAGAGCCAGGAGCTAGAAGCCAGGAGCTGATTTTGCGTCCCAAACCTCTCGTCCTCATCATCCTCGACGGATGGGGCTACAGCCCCAAGACCGAAGCCAACGCCATCGCGCTCGCGCGCAAGCCGACCTACGATCGCCTGCTGCGCGAATATCCCAATACGCTGATTTACACCAGCGGTCCGTTCGTCGGCCTGCCCGAAGGGCAGATGGGCAACAGTGAAGTTGGCCACCTCAACATCGGCGCCGGGCGCATCGTGCACATGGACATCACGCGAATCGATCTGATGATCCAGAACGGCGACTTCTTTTCCGACCCGACGCTGGTGGCGGCCATGAAGCATGCCCGTACTGGCGGACGCCGATTGCATCTTTTTGGTCTCGTCTCCGATGGCGGTGTGCACTCCCAGCAGGCGCACCTGTATGCGCTGCTGAAAATGGCCAAGCAGCAGGGAGTGGACCGCGTCTTCGTGCACGCGTTCATGGACGGCCGCGACACCTTGCCGACCAACGGCGCCGGCTACCTCGAGCAACTCCAGCAGAAGATGCGCGAATACAACTCGGGCAAGATTGCCAGCGTGAACGGCCGCTACTACGCTATGGACCGCGACCGGCGCTGGGAACGCATCGCGAAGGCATTCAGCGCCATGGTAGATGGAAACGGGGAAGGCGGACGCTACGTCGACCCTGTGCAAGGCATGAAGGAGTCGTACAACAAGGGAGTCACCGACGAGTTCGTCGTGCCCTTCGTGTGCATCGACAATCGCGGCGAACCGCTGGCGACGATACGCGACGACGATTCCTGCATCTGCTTCAACTTTCGCGCCGACCGCGTGCGCCAGATTACTCGAGCCCTGGCGCGCAATAGCGGACTCAGTCCGCAGGAAGGGCGCGACCTGCCTGGCGCCGAGGACCTCGACAAGATCATTCCCCGCGACCTCGCTCCGAAAAATCTGCACTACGTTTGCATGACGCGGTACGACAAGAATTTCACGCTGCCGGTGGTGATCCCGCCCGAATCCATGGCGAACATTCTTGCCAATGTCATGGGCCAGGCCAATCTCCGCAACCTGCGCGTGGCGGAGACCGAGAAGTACGCCCACGTTACATACTTCTTCAATGGTGGCGTCGAGCAGCCCTTCCCCGGGGAAGACCGCGTGCTTGTGCAGTCTCCCAAAGTTGCGACTTACGATCTGAAACCGGAAATGTCGGCGGCCGGCGTCGCGCAGGCCGTTGTGAAAGCGGTTGAAGAAGGCACCTTCGACGTGATGGTGGTGAACTTCGCCAACGCCGACATGGTGGGCCACTCCGGCAAGATCGAGCCAACGATCAAGGCTGTTGAAACGGTGGATGCCTGTCTCGGCGAGATTGAAAAAGCGGTGCGCGCCAAGGGAGGCGCCATGCTCATCACCGCCGACCACGGCAATGCCGAACAGATGATCGATCCAGCAACCGGCGGTCCGCACACTGCCCACACCACCAATCCCGTCCCGTTCATCGTGGTCGGCGACAACGCCCAACAATTCAGCCTGAAGCCCAATGGCTCGTTGCGCGACATTTCTCCCACGATCCTTGGCATGCTGAATCTGCCAGAACCGAAAGAGATGACGGGGAAGGACCTGCGAAGCTTCAAGATCGGGTGATCTGGCGATCGGGTCATCGGGTGATCGGAAGGACGGAGTTTTGAAATGCTAAGCGGCTCAGTTAGCAAACCGGAAGCACTGAGGGATCGGACTAAGAAATTCGCGATGCGGGTGATCCGGCTGTTTCAGTACCTTCCACGTTCAACGGAAGCACAGGTTTTGGGGAAGCAATTATTGTGAGCCGCCACGTCTGTGGGTGCTAATTACCGCGCTGCGGGGCGGGCTCGCTCGAAGGCAGAATTCGTCGCGAAGATTGGAATCGTTGTGGATGAGGCGGACGAAACGATCTTCTGGCTGGAATGTCTGATGGAATCCGGACTCGTGAAACCAGACCTGTTGAGGGACCTTCTAGCCGAAGCCAACGAGCTAGTAGCGATCTTTGCAGCCTCGCAACGCACCGCCCGCCAATCAAAATAACTTCACCCGCTGACCCGATCGCTCGATGACCCGATCTAATGCATGGGCGTCGCGTTGGTCGCCACGCACACCCAATTTGGTCCTTTGTGCAGCCAGGTATCGACGAAGCGCTCGCGGCGGGTGTACGCCTTTCCTCCCTCGACTCCCTTGACGCGCATGACGCCGGTGGCCACCGCCACGTTGCCATGCACATAGACTTTCAGAAATTCGGGCGCGACTTGCTGTTCCTGGGCGTTGGTCGCCTTCACGCTAGCCAGGAATTCCTTCTTCGTCTGAATGCTGCCGTCGTCGTTGATCAGAACGATGGAGTCGTCGAGGATGGCGTTGAGCGCCTTGGTGTCGCCGCCCTTGTAGGCCTGGTTCCATAGCTTCTCGAGGGCGATGATTTTTCCCTCGATGCTGGCGTCCGAATCCTGCGCTCCGGCCAGCAACGAGATCGAGCACACGACTGTAACCACCAGAGCAGCCAGTTTCTTCACCGCAGTCTCCTTCGGCCGAGTATAGGGCACAGTCAGGTTCTTCTTGTGTCAGGGCATCAGAGAGCACAACAGTGCCAGACGCATCATCTCCGCCAAACTCAGGTCCAGCGGGCACAAGAATCCCGGTGACAGTTACTCCGGGCCGTTCTTTGCGATACACTCATTCGTCGTTACCCAGCGCCAGCGCTGTCATGAGAATCACACTCCTCTTATCTGTTGTGTTCGCTATCCTGGCGTCGGCTTCTTCGAGCCGTGCTGTTGACCTGAAGCATCCCATCCTTCTGGTGGTAAACAAGGGCGACCACACGCTCGGGCTCATCGATCCGACAGCCGGCCACCAAATCGCTACGGTCGACGTCGGCGGCGTCACAGGGCATGAGGTGGTCGCCTCGCCCGACGGCCGCTCTGCTTACGTGCCCATTTATGGGAATTCAGGTGTCGGTCAGCCGGGCACCGACGGAAGAACGCTTGCCATCATCGATCTCGCTACGCAAAAAGTCACGGCCCAGGTGGATTTCGGTCATGGCGTGCGCCCGCACTGTGTACTCCTTGGCCCAAAGGACGGCCTACTCTACGTTACGACCGAACTCGATCAGGCCATCGCAATCATCGATCCGCGAACCTTAAAGATCGTGGGCAAGATCCCGACCACCCAACCCGAGTCGCACATGCTGGTCATTGCCAGCGACGGCCGGCGCGCGTACACGGCCAATGTCGGGCCGGGCACCATCTCAGTTCTCGATCTTGAAGCTCGCAAGACGGTCGCGGTCATCCCCATCGCGCCCAGGATTCAGCGCATCACGCTCTCGGTCGACGATCGCTTGGCGTTCACCTCCGATCAATCCAATCCGCAACTCGCGGTTGTCGATACCGCCGCGCAGAAGTTAAAAACCTGGATCCCGCTTCCAGCCCCCGGATACGGAGCGACGCCGACGCCGGACGGTCACTGGCTGGTCGTTGCTTTGCGAGCAAGCAATCAGGTCGCGGTCGTCGATTTGAACGCCATGAAGGTGGTTCATACCATCGACGTTCCCGCCTCGCCGCAGGAAACGCTGATTTCACCGGACGGCAAAGCTGCCTTTGTCTCCTGTGACGCCAGCAAAAAAGTCGCGGTCATTCGAACCTCGGACTGGGCGGTCGACAAGCTGATCGACGCCGGCGCTTCGGCCGACGGTCTTGCCTGGGCGGACACGAAATAAGTTCATGCGTAGTTTCGTATTCGCCATACCAGCCATCCTGATAGGAATCGCGATTTCGCGAAGCTCGGTCGATCCGCCTTCCACCCCGCCTACTTTCTATCGCAACGTCCTGCCCATCCTGCAGCAGCACTGCCAGCGTTGCCACCGCACGGGCGAGATTGCTCCCATGCCACTCGTCACCTACGACCAGGTGAAGTCCTGGACGCGTTTGATGAATCAGGATGTCCACTCCAGGCGGATGCCTCCATGGTTTGCCGACCCATGTTGCGGCCACTTCGCCAACGATCCGTCGCTGACCGAGGAGCAGGTCGCCACCATCGGCGCCTGGGTCGATGCAAAGGCTCCAGCGGGGGATCCGCACGACGCACCGCCGCCTCCGCATTGGGCCGAGGGTTGGAACATTGCCGAGCCGGACCAGGTCTTGCCGATGCCCAAGCCTGTCGCGATCCCCGCCAGCGGCGATGTCGAGTACACCTACGAAATCGTGCCCACCAACTTCAACCAGGATAAGTGGGTGCAGATGTCGGAGATCCGGCCTTCAAACCGGCAGTATGTCCATCATGCCGTGGTGTACATTCGGCCACCGGATTCGCAATGGCTGCGGGGCGCACCGCTCAACACGCCGTTCACGGCGTCGAGTCTGAACGATCCCGCGCTACGTCACCAGGCGCACGAGACGACCAGCGACCTGCTGCTGGTGTACGCGCCCGGCAGCTCGCCCGACCAGTGGCCGGACGAAATGGCGAAATTGATTCCGGCACACTCCGATCTGGTGTTTCAGATGCACTACACCACCAACGGCCAGGCCGGAGAAGACCAAACCAGCGTGGGTCTGGTTTTTTCGAAGCATGCGCCCAAAGAGCGAGTGCTAACCCTGCAGCTGGCGAACGATCACGATCCCATCCCCATTCCGCCCAACACCGACAATTATCGCGTCGAGGTCCACGGGACGCTGCCGCACGATGCGACTCTGCTGAGTTTCTTTCCCCACATGCACCTGCGCGGGAAGCGTTTCGAATACAACCTCGTGCATCCCGACCACACCACCGAAACCCTGTTGCGGGTGAATTACGATTTTTATTGGCAGCTCAGTTATCGGCTGGCCCAGCCACTTCCGGTCAAGGCGGGAACGGTGTTACAGGCAGTCGCCTGGTACGACAACTCCAGCAACAACGCTCATAACCCCGATCCCGACAGCCCCGTCACCTGGGGAGATCAGACCTACAACGAGATGATGGTCGGATTCTTCGACGTGGCGGTGCCGGCGGGGATGGATAAGCAGCATTTCTTTCTGCACGACAAACATTGACACGCGGGTCCTGCTGAGCTGTGGCTGCCTCAGCCGCGGGATGGGCATCCCGCCAGGGCACTTTGCCATCGCATAGAATTGTTCTCAGCTGGTTGGTGTACTTGCTTCAGTGGATTCCGTGATGTGCCTGTGTTCCCTTCGCTTTTCAAGCGTCCGCACGATGGCGAATTCGTGCGTCTGGTTGATGTTCTGCCTCGCGGTGTGTGCCGCCTCATTGGGACAAACCACTTCCACAGACACCACAGCCGCCGCCACTCCGAGCGAACATGGCCTGCGCGGAGTCGTCGTGAATTCCGTCAGCGGCGAACCGCTGCGCCGGGCTCTTGTGGTGGCATCTGGCGCAACCCCCCACTCCATGCTCACCGATGCGGAAGGCCGGTTCGAGTTCGAAGACTTACCGGATTTGGAAGTCGTAGTTGCAGCGCGCAAGCCGGGCTTCTTCAACGACCTCGAACTTCATCCCGAGACCTTTCAGCCGCAGGTTGCGCGTCCGGGAGTGACCTCGTCGCTGGTGCTGAAACTTATGCCCGAAAGTCAAGTTGTGGGGCACATCGCCACCGTGAAGGGTGAGCCAATCGAGGATGCGCCAGTGCGCATTTTTCACGAGCACATCGTGGATGGGCGCAAGAAGCTTGAGCTGCGCAACCAGGCCATCACGGATGAGGATGGGCAATTTCATTTGGCCGGGTTGACTCCCGGAGTCTACCTGCTCGCAGCGGGGCCGGTTCTTTCTGGTGCTCGGACCTCTCCCGGGCGCATTGGTGTGGTCCGTGAAGAGGGGTTCTCAACCATCTTTTATCCCGGAGTCCCTGAGGTCGACGGCGCGGAGCCGATTGTGATTTCTGGTGGGCAGCAGGTGCAGGCCGACTTCGCGTTGAAGCCCGAGCCATTGTTCCGGGTAGCCGGCACGGCAGTCGGGTCCGCTCCAGGCACAGGAGCCCAGGTGCAGTTCATCACCAAGACGGGAGAGAACGTCGCCGTGCCCATCGATTTCAATGTCGACACGGGAAAGTTCAGCACGCGGCTTCCCGCGGGTTCCTACGTTCTGCAGATTCGGGAGACGAACACCCAGGGGAGCTTGATGAGCGGTGATCTTTCCCTGGTTGTGAATGCCGATCTGGAGAATCTTTCGGTGGGCCTCGGCCTTCCGCCGATGCTCCCCGTTGAAGTTGAATTGCATCCGACAAATTCGGCAAACGAAGGTGCGGATCGCGGGCTGCGGCGTCAGCAATTGCTGGCGCAGGTTCGCCTGGTCTCGACTGAAAAGCACGTGCAGCCTTTGGAATTTCCGGCGCAAACGGATGAGCGTGGAGCTCTCGTGGTGGCGAATTTCATGCCAGGACGCTACTCGGTCGAGGCCACGCCGCTGCCTCCATGGTGCGTTCAGTCGGTTACCACCGGCAACGTGGATCTTCTGCAGGAAGACCTGGTGCTCGGCTACGGAGGGCGCCCCGAACCGATACACATCGTGTTGCGCGACGACTGCTCCGGTGTGCGCGGGAAGATTCATGCGGACGGCAAGCCCGCCTCCGGCACGCTTGTGTTAATTCCGGACCGGGCTTCGGCAACGCACGCTCAGATCGGGATGGCCTCGGCCGACGTCGATTACCTGTTTGCGACGCTGGCTCCTGGCGATTATCGAGTTCTCGCCTTCCCATCGGTCGAGGGTCTCGAATTCCGCAATCCCGAAGTGCTAAGCCCTTATCTCTCGAAGGCAGTGCGGGTCACGCTTCCACCGAACGAGATTTCGAATATTGACGTCGAACGAATTACGTTGGGAAAGGAATCCCAGTGACCCGCGCGTTGGCAGCTCTGGCCTTGATGCTGGCAGGACTTCAGGGCACCTCTGCGCAGTCGCCGAAGCCCTCAGCTTCCGCTGCTGCCGAGAACTGGCGAATTACAGGTACTGTCGTCCATCAATCGACCGGGCAACCGCTGCCCGGCATCGAAGTGGAAATCTTCCCGACCGAAGCAAGAGAACAGAAGATGGAATATGTGACGGGTGCCGATGGCTGCTTCGCTTTCGACCATCTGGATCGCGGTAAGTACAGTCTGCTCGCCAGCGGGCGGGGATTCGTGAACCAGGCCTATCAGCAACACGGGGTCTACTCGACAGCAGTCGCCGTTGGTCCTGACCTTCACTCCGAGAACCTGATCTTTCGCCTGGTCCCCGACGCGTCGATCTCCGGGACAGTGACCGATGAAGAGAACGAACCGGTGCGACAGGGAGAGGTGTTCTTGCTGGTTCGCGGGGTTGACGGCAGCGCCCAGGTCAGCATGCAGGGCCGGACGAACCTCGATGAGCAGGGGCATTATCACTTTGGACACTTATCGGCCGGTACGTATTTCGTGGCTGTAGTCGCGCAGCCCTGGTACGCGCAGGATATGCAAATCATTCCTCCCCCTGTGCGTCGCTACGACACGCAATCCGGTGACGACGCCCCGCAATCTCCGCCGGAAGCCACGGAACCTTCCGCTCTCGATGTCGCCTATCGCACAACCTACTACTCGGATGCGGTTGAGTCTGACAATGCCACGCCCATCGTGCTTCACACAGGGGAACGGGCCACTGGCTGACATGACGTTGCGAACCGTTCCGGCGGTCCGCCTGACGCTCGTGAATCTTGGCTCGGACCCGGGGCAACCCGCGAGTGCGTTTCTGCAGCAACGCTTGTTCGACACTGTGCCGGTCAACATTGCTTCGCGAAGTTCGTCGACGACTCCGGGCGTTGTCAACATCACTGGAGTGTTCCCGGGCCACTTCTTCGTTACAGCGAGAAAGTTCACCGGTAAGGACTGGTCGAGCGAAACTCGCGAACTGGAGGTGGCTTCCGATACGGAGGTTGATACGGCAGCCACGAGTGTCGGTCCCGTGAGCGTGCAAGGGAGTGTGCAGCTTCCGGGGAACGCCAAGCTCCCCGCCGGAGCCTACATTCACTTTATCAATCGTGCCACCGGTGACACGTTCGGGGGCACATTGTCGGCGATGGGCACGTTCGAGGCCGAGCAAAGCCTTCCGGCCCCGGCCCCCTACGAAATCTCTTTCTCCAACCTGGGCGACGTTTCTGTTCAGGAACTCAACGTGACCGGGGCCACGGTGACGGGCCGAACGCTGCAACTTCCCCGCTCGGGTTCAGTGCGGTTGAAGATCGTTCTCTCGCAAGGCTTCGCGCGCATTGATGGAACTGTGCTCCGCGACGAAAAGCCGGTTTCGGAAACCATGGTTGTGCTGGTGCCGGAACGGCTCGAGGGCAACAACGATCTGATCCGCCGCGATCAGAGCGACAGTGACGGAACGTTCAGCCTGTACCGCGTCCTACCTGGACGATACACCGTGGTGGCTATCGAGAATGGATGGGATTTGGATTGGCAAAATCCAGTCAGTGCTGCGGCCCTATCTCGCGCATGGTCAGACGATGGAGGTCACCGCGGCACGAAACTACAAAGTCTCCCTGAAGGCGCAGAACAGCGCCACGCAGGCGTCGGCGGCCCCTACACCGTGAACGTCTTCTAGGATCTCTTGTCCGATACACTATGCACTTCTCTGGTGAGAAACCTCATGTCTCTCATCATTCGCCATACGAATCAGACCCTCCCGCGGATTCTCGTTGTTCTCCTCCTGCTGCGATTCGGAGCATTCGCCGCCGCGCAGGAAACGAAACTCTCGCCCGACCAGAAGAAACAGCTGGAAGATACGGTCTCGAAATTCATGGCGGCGACCAGCGCTCCCGGAGTCGCCGCGGCCGTCGTATTGAAGGGGGAAGAGGTCTGGTCGGAGGGTTTCGGGATGGCCGACCTCGAAAACAGCGTCCCGGTTACGCCGCATACGTTGTTTCGCCTGGCGTCCGTGTCCAAACCAATCACCGCCACGGCAGCGATGCAACTGTGGGAGCAAGGCAAGCTCGACCTGGACGCTCCCATTCAAAAATACTGTCCGGCGTTTCCTCAGAAAGAATGGCCCATCACCACCAAGGAGTTGCTGGGACACCTGGGCGGGGTGCGGCACTACCGCCCCGAGAACGACGAGGAGACTAACAACACGAAGCACTTTGACGATCCCATCGCCGCGGGCATTCAGTTCTTCGCTGCGGATCCGCTCGTCGCCAAGCCGGGAACGAAGTTCAGTTACTCCACGCAGGGATTCACTCTAGTCGGCTGTGCCATCGAAGGCGCTACTCACGAAAAGTACGTCGACTATGTCGTCACCCATATTTTCCAGCCCGCGCACATGACGGAAAGCCGCTGGGACGACCGTTACGCCATCATTCCGCGCCGCACCCGCTTTTATTCGAAATCAAAAACTGGCGCAGTCATGAACGCGGATTTTCTCGACGCCAGCTACAAAATTCCCGGCGGCGGCTGGCTTTCCTCCGCCGATGACATGGCTAGTTTTGAAGTGGCCATTCTGCGGGATGCGCTGCTGAAGCGCGCAACCCGCGACGTGATGTGGACTCCGCAACAGCCCTCGACGCCCGGCATGGCCGGGGAAGGACACCGCAGCTATGCCCTGGGGTGGGGCACAGGTGATTCTTCCGGTGTTCCGGATGTTGGCCACGGAGGCGGCCAGCAGGGTACGAGCACTTTCATCATGCTCGCACCTGCGCAACAGATGGGTGTCGTGGTGTTGATCAATATGGATGATATTGACGCGTCTGCGCTGGCCGCTGACTTGATGAAGCAGTTGGTTGGACAGACGGCGAAAAATCTGCAGCCGCCACGCCCCTGACAGGCGAGTCCAGCGCGTACTCCCAGGAAAACCGAATATGACGGAGGGCTAGGCGGCGAAACAGCGGCGGATGCCGGCTTTCAATTCTGCATGTTCCCACTTGCAGACTGCCGCATGATTTCGCTTAAGGCCGGGCTTGGATTGTCTGTCATTGTGCATAAGGAGCCGAAAGGCAGTGGGCTGCCGGGCTTGCAACGCGGCCAGCAGCGTATCGGAGTCGAAATCGCCCAGGTACTCGTCGATGAGAAGCATGTCAAAACGCGAACGGTCCGACAAAGCCAGCGCCTCCTGTCCGCTCCAGGCCGTGGCCGTGCTGTAGCCTTCGCTTTCCAGCAGTCGCTCCAGTTCGATGAGTACGTCTTCATCGTCATCCACAATCAGAATTTTGATAGGATCACTGCCCATACCGAAGACCTCAAGTTCTCCTCGGCTTCTCCAGCGAGCATGCAAAGCTTGATCGGCGCGGAAAGAGAAGAATCTCGGCCCTCCGAGTGCGCGGGTAATCGGTATAAGAAACCGCATTACGCGAGTTGGGGGCCGAGTCACCCCCATGTTGGTGGCTCGTCCTCCGAAAGGTCTGTGACGACTGTCACAGCGAGCAAGAAATTGTTGGGCGCAGGACACTCGGTTTGCCGTCTAATCGTCATTTGCTCACAGCGTCCACGGCCGGACGGAGCCGAAAAAGGGAAAGGGAGAGCGCCATGAAACACGATCGCAAGCGCGACCTTGCTGCCGCAACGTACGGCGGGATGTCCCTGGAAGAGATTCAGGAGGGCGTCAGCGCCGAGGCCATAAGCTATGCCGCTGGACTATTGGTGGAAGCCATCCGCAACTATGAATCGAAAGCCCTGAACGCGAGGCGCGAAAAAGTCAGCCTCACCGAGGCGCAAATGATGGCCGCCAATCTGATCGCGCGAGTTTCCGCCCATTTAGACGATGCGACGTTCCGGGAGCAGCTCGGGCGGGTGCGCCACGCCATCAAGGAAGCCAAGCCTTGATCGCTCCGTGACTATTTCGTGTTGGGCACCTGGAAGATGATTCCACGATCGGAGTTGGCATTCTTGGTCGCGGCGACATCCAGATCCGAGAGGGGAACTTTCCTCGAATCGTCCTGGGTGTAAATCCACAAAGTCTGGCCTACGATGGCATAATTGCGGGCTTCGGTTCGATGCCCGTCGTGAAACACCAAGACGGTGAGCGGGGTCGTTTCATCGGCCGCAGCTACGGCGGAATGGCTGGAGCGGGAGAGGCAGTTACAGCCTTCTTTGCAGTCGCGGAAGGTTTCCCTTTGGCCTTGGTGGGAGCAGGCGCCTTTTCTGGCGTCGTGCGCTGCGATTGCATTTGCTCGAGCATCGAATTCAAACGCGCCAGTTGATCTTTCATCTGATCGACCTCGGCGCGCAATTGCTGCACCTCCGCAGCCAGCTCGGCGTCGGGGGCAGGGGCAATTGACTGGGCGGGCTCAGCCGCTGCTGGAGCGGCCGGCGGCTGCTGTGGAGCGTCTGCCGCATCCTGGGCGTGCCCGAGAGGAACCATCCCCAAAACCAGCGTGGTTACAGTCATCCCAAACAATTGCTTCCATCGAGACATAGTCGGTATCCGCCGGCCTTGGTTAGGCATCCCGCTGAAGAGAACTCTCTTCCCGGACTCTATTTCTACTGAATGTACCCGTCAAGCTGGAATGGCCCATCTGGGCAACGGTTACCCGTCTGCGCAATGGTAACGGGACATGGCACGATTACGACGCTGGTTGGCGTCGAGGCAACCGTGGAGCAATGGCATAGTTCAGCTGCACCAGCACGATGAACACGATGCTCACGTAGGTGTTGAAAACGCACAGCGCGGCCCCAAAGGCGTACAGGCTCTGTCCAATGATGATGCGTCGTTTTATGGCAGCCGGCGTATCGCGCGCAATGTCTTCCTTGACTAAACCCTTGGCCATCGCGCATTGCCAGCTGAAATAAAGAGAAGCGCCCAGCAGCACAATGTTCAGCCAGTAAAGCAGCAGCGCCAACCGGTAAGCCATAAACTCCGCCAGCAGCGAGGTCGAAAACGGCGTGAGCGAAACCGCAAAAAGAAACGCGATGTGCATCCACGTAAGACTGCGGTCTCCATGTCGCAAATGGTTCAATTGGGTCTGCTGGCCGACCCAGAAGATCCCCAGCGTCAGGAAGGTCAACATATAAACGCCCAGCCGCGGCAACAACACGACGAGCGCCCTCCACAGATCGGCCTCCGTATGCACCGCCTCGATCGCGGGCGCCTTCAAGTCCAGGACAAGCAGGGTCATGGCCACGGCAAAGATGCCGTCGCTCAACGCCGCGAGCCGCTCGACGCTTTGACCTGCGATCCGATCGTAGGAGTCGGCCATGGCGCCGCAGTGTAACAGTCGGAAACCTTCAGCCCAAGCGGCTCGTCTGTGTTGCTCATTTGCTGTTATTCGCGCTGGCGACCGCGCGGATGAATTGAGCACGGAAAAAAAGCCGGACCTTTGGTCCGGCTCTCGAAATGCATCGTTCCTGGCGGAGACTACTGCCGGCCTAGTTAGGCATGACAACGTTATCGATCACGTGAATCACGCCGTTCGATTGAAAAACGTTGGCGATCGTAACCAGAGCGATTCCACCTTTCTCATCCTTGAGCATGATGTGCTTGCCGTCGTGCAACGAGATCCAAAGCTTACCGCCTTCGACCGTCGTCAATTCCGCGGTCCCGTTTCCCTCTTTGATCATTTTCATCAAGTCCGAAGCGCTAAGCCGTCCCGCCACTACGTGGTAAGTCAGGACCTTAGTCAGCAGGCTCTTGTTCTCTGGCTTGAGCAGTGTGTCTACCGTGCCCGCCGGCAGTTTGTTGAAGGCTTCGTTGGTTGGAGCGAACACGGTAAAAGGGCCGGGTCCTTCCAGAGTCTCCACGAGTCCGGCGGCTTTAACCGCGGCCACCAGCGTGGTATGGTCCGCAGAGTTCACTGCGTTCTCAATGATGTTCTTGGTGGGATACATCTCCTTACCACCCACGACCGGGTTGTTCAAACCTGCTATGGCGGAGGTGATAGTCACCGCGACCAGGGCGAAGGTCAGCATAATGTTCTTCTGCATCGGCGCATGATCCTTTCGGATGAAGTTTGCAAATCCAGCTAAGGTACGCAAGGCAGGCAAGAACGGATTGCGCGCTTGCAATGGATTTTCGTAGTAGGAACAAGCCAGCCTTTCGATCGGTCCTACCGGGAAAAAGGTTTGTCGCGCTTCGAACAGAAGAAATGGAATCCGACTTCCTTGGGCGGGATATTGCCCCGAAAGATAGGGCAAAAAAATATTCTGATAATCGCTTAGCAGGAATGGCCGGCTTTGTTAGAATGTCCGGCCAGGGGGTTACATGCCTAACTTGGATAAAGTCGTCAAATCGTTAACGGTCGAGCAGAAAACACTGCAGAGTAAGTTGCATCAGGTAGAAGCCGCAATTACTGCTTTGCGCGGAATGGGGTCCAATGGTCGAATGGCTGGAGCCCGGCCCAAGCGGGTGCTGTCCGTGGCCGCCCGCCGCAGAATTGCCGCAGCACAACGCGCCCGCTGGGCTAAGTGGAAGCAGAGTAAGAAAGCTGCCGCTTAGCGCGATCAGCGCGTAAGTTCGGGACCGCCGGTTCGTGGGCTGGGTAACGTCTCTTAAGCTTTGCCAACTGGCGGTCTAGTGCTTTTCGCCAGGTCATCCAAATTCTCTACAGGAGATCCTTCAGGCTTTCGCGGCACTTGCGGTTCTTCCTTCCGCCGGATTGCCCGATCTTTCCTCGAAGATCACAACCCGATTCCGTCCTTCACGTTTCGCGCGGTAGAGGGCTATGTCGGCCGCTTTCAGGAGCGCAAGCCCCGAACCTTCGCCAACCGACCTCAAGCAAGACACCCCGATCGAGACCGTGATCGGACCCAGGCTGCGCGCCTGATATTCGATCTGGAGCCGGCGGATGCCATCGCAGATCTCCTGCGCGCGGCGCTCCGCATTTTCCAGGGTTGCCTCCGGCATAATCAGCACGAACTCCTCCCCGCCGCAGCGGCAGGCCATGTCTTCCGCGCGGGTATGCGAGCGCAGGAAATCACCGACTGCATGCAAGACGACATCTCCGGCGTCGTGGCCGTAGGTATCGTTGAGCAGCTTGAAGCGGTCGAGATCAAGCATCAACACCGACAGAGCACGTCCTTGCCGGCAGGCGCGCTGCACTTCTCGGGGCAGTGTTTCTTCCAGATAGCGCCGGTTCAACAACCCAGTCAGAGGATCGCGGATCGCTTGTTCGCGCATCGCGGCGCGCAAACGAAGATTGGCCAGGGTCAAGCCCATCTGCTCGGCCACGGCCATCCCCACCCGGCGGGCCTTCGTCGATCTGGCCGCGAGGGTAGCCTCAGTCGCTGAGCCCTGATTCGATCCCGCCAGAATGACCAGGCTTCCAACCAGCTCGCCGTTGCTCAGCAGCGGAATGCAAATCGAAGCTCGGCTCTCTTCTGGGCTGAGGTGGGAGCAGCTGATCGGGGCGCCACGTTGCTGGCTGCTGCTATGTGGGCGGCGACGGCGCGCCGCCCAGCACTGGCTTGGACTGAAACTCTTCTGCGTCGGTGGAATTGTCCCCCACTCACCAACGTAGATCGCCTGTTGCCCTGCGCCATCGATGCTGTACAGGCTGCCCGCATAATCCGGTAGAAGCTGCTTCAACGCCGACGCCACCAGTTGAAAAGCTTCGTCTTCCGTCATACTGGCCTGCAGGAAGTGCCCGAGTTGGGTGAGGAGGTTCAGTTCCAGGGCACGGTGTCGCGCATTCTGCAACGAACTCGACAGCTCGTCACGCGCGCCTCGCAGCTGGCCTTCGGCATCCTGCCGCACTCGGAGCTCTTCCTGCTGGCGGTGTTGCGAGAAGGTCAAGCGGACGCCGTACGCTGCCAGGGAAATTCCCACGGCCACTGTGGCCAGCGAGTGCCATGGTTCAGGAACGTGGTCCGACAGAACTGCGACCGCGAGGACCAACATGGCCACAACCAGATTTTCCGTCATCAAGCCGGCAAACGACCGCGGCGCGACGGTTTGTGTACCTTCCTTGGCGGGAGTTTCCCATGTCGCCGCCAGGGCTGCGGCCACCAGATAAGGCGTTGCCCAAACCAAGTCGAACCAACGAGTGGAGCCGGACGTGCCAATCGCATCGATCCAGTTGCCGATTGCGGCGATCGTTGCATACCACGCGACGAAACCCGCCAGCCGTCCACGCAATCCGCGCAGCACCGAGTCTGATTCCGTGCGCCAACGGATTACAACCGCCGTCAGCAACAAGAGATTGATCGCATTGCCGATCCGGATCACGCTCAGGAAACGCGTGTCCGCCAGCGAGAGACTTTGTGCCGGGAGATAAAAGAGCGCGAAGAAAATAAGCCAGCCCACAATTCCAACTTGCAGGAAATCGAGCCCGGCCTCCCTGGTGAAACTGGCTCCGCCTTGATAACGACGCAGCAGGAGCGTCATCGCCAACGGCGCAGCGTAGAGCCGATAGAAAAACAGCAGGGCATGCTGGAGCGAGCCCGGTAATCGCAAAGTTGCTTCGCCCAGCCAGATCAGATTGGCGATGCCGAAGACTGCCAGCGCCACGGCAAACAGCAGCCAGTAGGTTCGGGCTACACCCTCGGCTCGTCTCCGGGCGGCTTGCAAGCAGACGACGGCGAACACGCTCTCGGCCACAAAAACAAGGTTCGAGGCGTCCTTGTTCCACCCGGCCGGCAGCAGCAGCGACAAAACATGGCACGCGAGCAGGCCCGCGGATCCCATTGCGAATCGGAGGATTCTCCGGTTTCGCGCCAGACTTCCGGGGGGACCGTCATTTGCCTGGGGCGACGATGCGTGCACAGATTGCGCCATCTCCCCCGTCATCGGCAGCGTGGATACAGACCATAGAGAGAAATGCGAGAGGCGGGGGTTACGAACGTTTCAAATGCCTTTGGATTCAGAACGTTCCCGGCTCAGTACACCCTTTTTCCCTTGCCAGTACCCTTCGTATAACTCGGGCTTCGCCTCTGGGACCTGATTGTTTACAATAAGAAGCTTTGGCGTAGCTCGCGGTCGCTGTCCTCAGGACTGCCTGCGATTTCTGAGACTTAACACGAATTTGGACTCATCTAGACACAATTCCGCCCAGCCGGATTCCTCCGGCCTGGTGTTCTGGCGTGTGGAAGGCAGTCTGCTCGACCTCACCACCGTCGAGCCTGTTGCCTTTTTCACCTGGAACGCCCAGACCTTCGCGGCGCGCATGGCCCGCCGCGGACTGGTCTTCCTGATGGCGGCTCTCCGCCCGGTTCTGTATGGCGCTCACCGCGCGTTCGCCACCCGCGTCGTGTATAGCGTACTTCGCGGCCTGAGCCGCGACCGGCTCGACCTGCTGGGCAATGAATATTTTCAGTACAAATTGAAACCGCATCTCAAGCCCGACGGTGTGGCCCACTTGCGCAAATTACAAGCGCAGGGCTGCGGCATCGTCCTCGTCAGTCAGGCCCTGGATCATGTGATGCGTCCCTTGGCGCGGTATCTGGGTGTCCAATGGATCGTCGCGAATCGCCTCGACTTTCGGGACCGCGTGGCGACTGGCCGCTTGCTGGCGCCGGTCATTCGTCCTCGCGGATTGTTTGCCCGCATCACGGGTGCAGGTTCGGACGGGACCCGAGAGCAGGAGCGCCTGGTTCGCGAATTGGATTTGCCCAGCGTCGAAGCATTGCGTGCTGCCGTCATTCCAACGGAACTCCGGCCGCAGTCGCTCCAGCGCCCGATCGTCTATTTTGACAACCAGCGACGGACCGCTCCGCTATCGGTTCGCCAAACATTGCGCGGCAAACACGTGATGCTGGTTGGGGTCACCGGCTTCATTGGCAAAGTATGGCTGGTGAATACCCTCATGGATCTGCCGGAGATCGGCAGGATCTACCTGCTTATCCGTCCGCAGAAAACCACCTCCGCCGGAAAGCGCTTTGAGAAGATGGTGGAGGAGTCGCCGGTATTCGATCCTCTGTTCGAGCGTTATGGCGCGGCGCTTTCGAGTTTCTTACGGGATCGAGTGGAAGTGGTGGAAGGCGATGTCACCAAGCCCGGCTTGGGCGTGCCCCCCGAGATTGCCCCCCGCCTTGCTACACAGCTCGATCTGATCATTAACAGTTCCGGACTCACCGACTTCAATCCCGACCTGCGGGATGCGCTCGCCACCAACGTCGACGCCGCGATGAACGTTCTGGACTTCGTTCGCGAGTCCGACCATTGCGGCCTGGTTCACTTGTCCACCTGCTACGTGGCCGGCGCGCGCGACGGTCGCGTCAGTGAAAGGCTGCGCCCGAACTATACCCCGGCCGGCATTACCGATTTTGACGCTGAGCAGGAATGGCGTTCTCTTCACAAGCTTGTTTACGATGCCGAGGCCAGGGTCCAGGTGGCGGAAGTCACCGCCGAATTGCAGCGGGAAGCGATGGGCAAAGAGCACGCGGCCCGCGATCTGCAGGGCGCCGCGCTGGAAAACCAGGTTCGCAAAGGCCGCATCCGCTGGTTGCGAACGCAACTCACGGAAGCCGGCTCACGCCGCGCCCTTGAGCTTGGCTGGCCCAACACCTATACGCTGACCAAGAGCCTCGCCGAATCGCTCATCGCGAAACATGGCGCGGGACTTCCGGTTGCCGTGGTACGTCCAGCCATCGTCGAAACCTCTGTCCGAAAGCCGTTCGCCGGGTGGAACGAGGGCATCAACACCTCCGCTTCACTGTCGTACCTGCTCGGCACGAATTTCCGGCAACTGCCCTCGAACGAGCATAAGCGCCTCGATATCATTCCCGTCGATTCCGTGTGCCAGGGGATGACGCTTATTGCCGCCGCCGTCATTGGTCGCCGCCACGAAGCGGTCTATCAGCTCGCCACCTCGGTCACCAACCCCTGCGACATGGGCCGCTCCATCGAATTGACATCGCTCGCTCATCGCAAGCACTATCGCGCGCAGGAGGGCCTGGAGTCCTGGCTACTCCTCCGTATGGACGCTATCCCGGTTTCCAAGGCCCGTTACAACCGCATGTCCGCTCCCGCGCAAATGGCGATCGTGAAGTCCATTCAGCGCATCATGGCGCCATTGTCGCTGAAGAAACCGCCGTTGGCCCGCGCCGAGCGCAATCTGGAGAAAGTCGGCAAGCTCGTCGAACTATTTGAGCCTTTCATCCTGCACAATGAGCACGACTTCGTCGCCGATAATGTTGAAAAGCTCAACTGCGCGCTGGTTCCGGAAGAGCGCGAGCAGTTTGGCTACGACACGCGTTCACTCGACTGGTTTGCTTACTGGGTCGACATTCATAT
Organism: uncultured Acidobacteriota bacterium; assembly: GCA_963729415.1. Classification (GTDB taxonomy): domain Bacteria; phylum Acidobacteriota; class Terriglobia; order Terriglobales; family Acidobacteriaceae; genus Gp1-AA133. The sequence continues at coordinate 133,466 of CAVSOD010000004.1, forward strand.
CCCGGCTTTGCGCCGCTGGACCTATCCGCTGATCGAAGGCCGGCCTTTGGAAGTGCGCCCGGCGCGTCGACTCCAGGGGAGAGAAGAAGAAACCGTCAACGGAGAAACTGTTAAAACAGGAACGAACGGGGCAACGTGGCGATATTCCTGACCGGTTCCACCGGATACATCGGCGCGCACGTCGCCGCCAACCTGCTCGATACGCATGCCGCCTCTCTGAATCTGCTGATTCGGGCCAAGGACGCGGAAGAGGCCGCTCTCCGCCTTTGGAACGCAATCCAGCTGCATCTCGATTTTCCCCGCTTCTACGAGCACCTGCAGACGCGCATCCGCATCTTCCCCGGCGACCTGACCGCGCCCCAATTTGGACTGAACCGCGACGACTATGACCGCCTGATTCACACGACGGATTCCGTGGTCCATTGCGCAGCTTCGCTGAACCGCAAATCGGAGAAGAGTTGCCTGAACGTCAACCTGCGCGGAACGCTCGAAGTGGTGCAACTGGCGCGCCACTCCCACTACTATCACGGCCTGCGCCGCTTCAGTAATGTGAGTACGGTGGCGGTAGCAGGGAAGCGGCAGAACGAAGTCGTCACCGAGGACCGCGCCATCGACTGGGAGCGCTCCGACTACGATCCCTACGCCCGCACCAAGAAATTCTGTGAGCACATGGTGCGCGAGCTCCTGCCCGACGTGCAAATCACCATCTTCCGCCCCAGCATCGTGCTCGGCGATAGCCGTTACCCGGAAACCACTCAATTCGACATGGTGAAGGCGTTCGTCTTCCTCGCGGGATTGAAGGCCCTCCCGTTTCGCCCGAGTGACCAGATCGATATCGTGAACGTCGACTTCGTCGCCGACGCGATCGCCAGCTTGCACCAGAAAGCTGAGCCGCTCTACGACACCTATCACCTCTCCTCGGGGCGCGATTCCCAGACTTTTCGCGAGGTCACCGCGGCCCTCTCTGCTGCTCAGCAAACCCGCAGTCCGATCTTTCTGCCGTTTTTCGAAAAGGCTTTCGCAGGCACCGTGAATGCCCTGGCAAATCGCAAAGGATCATTGGGTTACGGGGCGTCGTTGATGAAAGTGTTTATGCCCTATCTGGTCTGGAATACGGTGTTCGACAATACCCGCGTGACCGCGGAGCTGGGCAAAAAGCCGGTGCCTTTTTCTAAATACAGCTACCCATTGCTGAAATTCAGCCGCGACAATGACTTCATCTACCACCACAAGCCGTGGCCGGCAGCTCGCGCAGGAGGATCCGCCGCATGATGGATTTCGTCCTGGAAGCCTGGGTCAGCGGCATCATCGAATCCAAACGGATCGGCTGGATGATGGGCAGCGGCCAAGCCTGGCATCCGGGCCAAAAGCTGAAACTGCTGTTTGCCGGCTACAACGGCACGCGCAACATGGGGTCCGATGTGCGCGTCGAGGAAATGCTGCGCCAGTTGCGGCACATTCTGGGAGCTGACAAGGTCGAGTTCAGCGTAATGACGCAGACCTTCGAGCGCTCGCAGGGATATTTTCCGGAGACGCAGCAGGTTCTTCTGCCCCAGATTTTTCCGCCGTTTCTTTCGAGCGAAGTTCCCAGGCATCATGGTGTCGTGGCCTGCGAAGGCTCGATGTTTAAAAGCAAATTCGCCAACGCACTCACCACCATGATGATCGGATCCCTGGGGATCGCTGCCGCCCAGAACAAGTTGTCGATTGGCTACGGGGCCGAGGCCGGGCACATGGATCCGATGCTCGCCAAGATGTGCGGGCGTTATTGCAAGAATTCTCTGATCATAACGCGCAACGAAGAATCCCGCGGCATCTTGCGCGAACTTGGCGTGCCCACGGAGCTCGGTACCGACACCGCCTGGACCTTCGAGCCGCTGCCCACCGACTACGGTCAGCAGGTTCTGCGCGACGTCGGTTGGGATGGCAAGACCCGCGTGTTGGTCGTATGCCCGATCAACCCGTTTGAGTGGCCGGTGAAGGCGTCGGTGGGAAAACTCGCCGCCCGCAAACTGACGGGCGCCTACAAGGACAGCCACTACCGCTCGGTCTATTTCCATAATTCGGGTCCCGAGGCGGACCGCGCGTACGAGCAGTATTTGACTGCGATCGCGAATGCGGTGGCCGCCTTCCGCCAGCAGCGGAATGTGTTCGTGGTCCTGGTTGCCACCGAGCGCCTGGATGCGCGCCCGGCGGGGAAAATTTCCGAAAAGCTGGGCGGAGTTCCCGTGCTCAGTTCCGACGACTACAACATGTACCAGATCGTCAGCATCTTGCGTGCCTGCCACCTGATGGCTTCCTCGCGCTATCACGGGATCGTCACCTCGATGCCGGGCCTCGTGCCATCCGCCGGAATCACCATGGACGAGCGCATCCGCAACCTGATGCGCGAGCGCGGTCATCCCGACTTGCTGATGACGGTCGATGATCCCGATCTCGAAGACCGCCTGCGGCTGGCGCTCGAGCGTCTCTATAGCGACGGCGAAGGCATCGTTGCCGGTATTGGCAGAACGGTGGTCCGCAATCTCAAACTGATGGCGCGCATGGGGGTGCACTTTGAGGAAGAAGTGCAGCGCCGGTATCCCGAGTTCCCAACCCGTACGGGCGAGTGGAGTTGGGAAGATTACCTGCCGCCCATGCACGGCGGCCTGCTGGAGCTGGTAGAACGCTTCGACACTTCCGAGGCGCGCAAGCCGGCAGTAGCGAGTTAAGTTGCGAGTTAGATTGTAGCGCCGGCAGCCTGCCCTGAGCGGAGCCGAAGGGTCCCGCCGGCTGTCGCGAGGGCGTCCTCGCCCTCGTCGCAGTCAGTCAGGTCGCGCGTTCCGGACAAGAGAATGAGTTTTCTCGACGACATTTTCGCGAGTCTGCAAGAATCCGGCGACACGCCCGTCCTGCAGGAAATCCGCGACGGCCGCATCACCAGCGTCACCGGCCGCGACCTGCTGGAACAGATCCAGCAGGCACGCGCGTTCCTGGCGGCACACCATCTGCACAAGGGCGATCGCTGCGGGCTTTATGCCAACAACGGCATTCCGTGGGTCGCCATGGATCTTGCGGTCATGGCCGAAGGCCTGATCGTGGTCCCGCTCTACGCTCGCCAGGCACCCGCCGAACTCGTCGCCATGATGAAGGACTGTTCCCCCGCCCTCATCTGTTGTGGCGATGCCGCCCTGCGCGACGGCCTCCAAAAAGAATGGCCCGCGGCTCCGCCAATCCATCTGTTCGACGAAGTCTTCGCGACGCCGGGAAAGCAGAGCGCCGCGCCGCAATTAGCCGTCTCCGATCCGGTAGCCATCATTTACACCTCGGGTACTTCGGGCGAGGCCAAGGGCGTGGTGCTGACCGCCGGCAACCTCGCGCACATGCTGAAGTGCGTGAATGGGCGGCTCGATCTTCTGATGGGCGCACGACAGCGGCAGGACCGGGTATTCCATTACCTGCCATTCGTTTTTGCTGGCTCGTGGATGTTGCTGCTCACATCTCTTTTGCGGGGAAGTCAACTCACCATCAACACCGATCTCAGCAAAATCGCGCAAGATATGCGTACGGTCGCTCCCGACTACTTCCTGAACGTTCCAGCACTACTCGAGCGCATGCGCCGCGCCGTCGACGAGCAACTCTGGCACGCGGGCGGATTCGTGCAGGCCATCTACAGCCGCGCCAAGGCCGGCTGGGTCCGCAAGCAGAGTGGCAACACGAAAGCTCTCGACGCGATTTGGCTTTCGCTGGCGAACTCGGCCATTTTCCCAACGATCCGCAAGAAGATGATTGGGCGAAACCTGCGTGCACTGATTTGCGGCTCGGCGCCGCTCGCCGTCGAAACGCAGCTCTTCTTCATGATGCTCGGCATTCCCGTTCTTCAGAGCTACGGCCTCACCGAAACGACCGCAATCTGCACGCTCGATGATCCGAACCACTACGAGCCGGGTCGCGTGGGCCCCGCGATTCCCGGAATCGAGATGAAACTTGCGGAGAACGAGGAAATCGTCGTGCGCGGTCCGAATATCTTTCCCGGCTACTGGAATCGTCCGGAAGAAAGCGCCAAAGCGCTGCGCGATGGGTGGTTCCACACCGGCGATCAGGGCGAAGTCGACGCGACCGGAAACTGGCGCATCGTGGGCCGCATCAAGAACCTGATCATTCTCGGCTCCGGCCACAACATCGCCCCCGAGCCGATCGAAGAAAAACTTCACCAGCGAATACCTGGCGCAACCCAGGTGGTGCTGGTCGGAAACGGCAAAGGTTATCTCTCGGCGATCATCACAGGTGCGGTCACCGCAGAGCAGGCGCAGGCGGCCATCGATGCCGTGAACCCGCAGTTCCCCCATTACAAGCAGGTGCGCGCGTTTCATCTCCGCCCCGACGCGTTCACCATCGAGAACGGCTTTCTGACGGCGAACGGAAAGCTCAAACGCGACGCCATCGCGCGCGAACTACGGAGCGACATCGAGGCAATGTATCAGGTGAAGATAGCGGTATAGACTCTGATTTCCTTCGTGCGCCTCTGTGTCCTCTGTGGTTGAAAGGGTTTTGACGACTTCGATCACTAAAGTAACGAGGTCTCGAGAATCAAAAGAACTTCATGAACAGTTTTCAAGGCGAAGCGCTTTCGTGGGAGCTCTCGGCAGGTGTCATCGAGTTGGCACTTCACCGCGAGCGCTGCAACGAGATTGGGAGCCTCACCCTCGGAGAACTCGAGCGATTTGCAAGTGCACTCGACGCCATGACGAGGCAGGCGCATGCGCTCATCATCCACAGCACCTTGCCGTCGGGGTTCTGCGCCGGCGCTGATTTGCGCGAACTCTTTCAGCGCTCCCAGGAGATGGAAAAAGCGCACGCTGTTGCCGGGGTGCGCGACTTTCTGGAGCGCATTCACCGCGTCCTCAACACCATTGATGCCGCCCCGCTCACTACCATCGCAGCAGTGCACGGAGTCACCTTTGGTGGAGGCTTCGAACTGGCCCTGGTCTGCGATCTGATCATTGCCGACAAGATGGCGCGTTTCTGCTTCCCCGAGTTGCGTCTCGGCTTGATCCCCGGATTCGGAGGCATTCCCCGATTGAAGCGGGACCTGGGCAACGGAGTCGTTCGCGACCTGCTGCTCACCGGGCGCAGCTTCAATGCCACGCGCGCCCATGCCGTCGGACTGGTTAGCCAGGTGGTCGGCGAAGGGGAAGCACTGCGCGCCGCCCGCTCGACCGCTGCGCAGCTCGCCAAGTTCGACCGCAAGACAGCGATCGCGGCCAAGAAGTTCATCAAGCCGATTCCGCATCACGAGCTGAAGCAGGAAATCGACCTCTTCTGCCGACTGTTCGTTGAACCTGCGGTTGAGGCCGGACTGCGGAAGTTCGTTGAAAGCACGGACTTGCAGCCGTATCTGCCGTGAATCGTGGCACCCGGAATTTCATCGAATCATTGACCATCGAGAACCTGAACATGCCGACCGAACAACAGACCCTCGACGAGATCATGGATCTCGCCGCCCAGCACTTTAAAGTGTCTCGCGACAAGTTGCAGCCGGACGAGGACTTCTTCAAAACCCTCGATATCGACAGCTTGCAGGCACTCGACCTGTTGACGCGCCTCGAGAACCATTTCCACGTCGAGATGCCCGACTACGAACTGCAAGGCGTCACCGACTTCCGCACCCTGGCGAATCGCATTCAGTCGAGATTGTAGGAGTGGGCCGAAAGGTAATGCATTGATTACTAGCGGTTGTCTCCCGGCGCTTCCTCGCCGTGTGGTGAAATAACCTTTTCATGCTGGATTTGCGCCAATATCCGTCGTTAGGGGCTGCCTTGCGCGATGCGCTCGAGCATTGGCCCAACGAGACCTGTCTCATCGAGGCCGACCGCGATAAGGAGAAGACCCGCCTCACCTATTCGGACTTCAAGGAACTCGCTCGCCCCTTGACGCGCGCCCTGCAAGATGCCGACTTCCGCGAGGGTGACCGCGCCGCCATCGTCATGACCAACCAGTCCAAGTGGCTGGTCTCGGCCTATGCCATTTTTTATTGTGGCGGCGTGCTTGTTCCTCTCGACTTCAAACTCACTGCTGCCGAGCATCTTCAGCTGCTCAAGCACAGCAAGGCGAAGTTTCTCATCGTCGAGTACTACCTGTGGCGGGCGATCATGCAGTCGCCCGAGTTCAAGAATCACGGTGTCAAGACGGTGTTGGTCACCGAGTCCCCGTTGCGTACCGATCTCGGTGGCGCGTACCGCTGGGAGGACTTTCATCGCAAGGGCGATCCCATCTTCATCGATCGTCAGCCGGAAGATGTCGCTTGCATTGTGTACTCGTCCGGCACTGGCGGTCGCCCCAAAGGATGCGTGCTCACGCACGAGAACTATCTCGAGCAGTGCATCTCTCTCACTGCCTGGTATCCGTTCTGGCCGGGCGTGCGCTACCTGAGCATTCTGCCCACCAACCATGCCATCGATTTTATGGTCGGCTTTATCGGCCCATTCGTCTGCGGCGCTTGCGTGGTGCACCTGCGTACGCTTCGCCCGGAATACGTTCGCGATGCCTTCGTCCGTTATCGCATCAGCTACATGAGCCTCGTCCCGATGGTGCTCAAGAACCTGGAACGCGGGTTGCGAGCGAAGTTCGACGAACTGCGCGGCGCCAAGCGCTTCATGCTGAATCGCATGATCGCGCTCAATAAGCTCCTCACCCGCCGCAGACCGAACGTCAAGCTCAGCCGGAAATTGCTGGGCCAGGTGCACAAAGCGTTCGGCGGGCAACTGCTCGCGCTCTTCACCGGCGGCGCCTTCATGGAGCCTTCTACCTTGCAGTTCTTCTATGACCTCGGCATCCCGGTTGCCAACGGCTATGGCCTCACCGAGGCGGGCACCGCCCTGACGTTGAACGACTTCAAACCCTTCCGTGCCGACACCGTTGGCCGGCCGCTTCCCGGAGTCGAATTGCGGGTACTAAGCCCTGACTCGGAAGGCATCGGCGAAGTTTCTGTGCACAGCAAGACCGTAATGTCGCACTATCTCGACGATCCCGAGCTGACTGCGGAAACCATCGTCGATGGCTGGCTGCTCACCGGCGACCTGGGCCGCTTCGATTTCACCGGGCACCTGCAGTTGTTCGGGCGCAAAAAGAACATGATCGTCACCGAGGGTGGAAAGAACATCTATCCCGAGGACATCGAGACCGTGTTCGAAGGCCTGCCCGTGAAGGAGTACTGCATCTTTGCCGCAAATTATGTATGGCTGGCGAAGGAACTGCGCAACGAAACGCTGTTTCTCGCCGTGCGTCTGGAACAGAATCAGCAACCCGACACGGCTCTGGTCGAAGAAATTAATGCCCGCAATCGCCGTCTCCCGGACTTCAAGCGCATCGACGGTTACCTGATCTGGGACCGCGACTTCCCGCGCACCGCGTCGCTCAAGATCAAGCGTAACGGCCTGGCTGAAGAAATCGCCAAAACCGTGGAACGCACGGCCATCGTCCGCCTGTGAACGACACCTTTCTCGCAATCATCAATCCCGCGGCCGGTGGAGGCCGTTGCCGGAAGCTGGTCGGTCCCGCGCTCGAGCGCCTTCGCGCCGGCGGCCTCACGCTGGAAACGGTGGAAACTTCCGGGCCCGGCGATGCCACGCGCATCGCGCGCGACTCCTATGCGCGGGGTTACCGTCGCTTTCTCGCTGTCGGCGGCGATGGTACTTCCTTTGAAATCGTGAACGGCCTCTTTCCTGGGGCCGAGAATGGCGAGACCCCTGTTCTTGGATTTCTGCCTCTGGGTACGGGCAATTCGTTCCTGCGCGATTTCACCAAGCTCGGCGTGGAAGGCGCCATGGAAGCGCTGCTCGCGCAGCGCACGCGTGCCTGCGATGTCCTGCGCATGCGCCACAGGGAAGGGGTCATCCACTACATAAATCTGCTCAGCGTTGGATTCGCTGCCGATGTGAATGCCACGCGCTCGCGAACCTTCGCCGGATGGGGCGAGCCCGGCTACATTCTTTCCATCTTTCTGCGGCTGGCGCAACTACACCGCCGGCCATTTCCCCTGCGCCTCGAAGGAGACGGTGTCCCCGACACGCGCCGTTGCCTGTTCCTTACTTTCAACAACAGCAAGTTCACCGGGGGCACCATGATGATCGCGCCCAACGCCGAGGTCGACGACGGGCTGATCGAGTACGTGCGCTGGGGGCCGATCGGACGCATGGGCCTGATCCGCAATCTTTCCACGCTCTACAACGGCACGCACATTCACCATCCCCTGGCCGAACGGCATGCTGCGCGCCGCATCGAGTTCGACCTCGATGCTCCGGTCGACGTCATGGTCGATGGGGAGGCTCTAACTCTGCAACTCAAATCTCTCGACGTCTTGCCGTCGGCTCTGCGCGTCGTGGTATAAAAATTCTATGTCGCAACAGAGGAAGGAACGCCAGCAGGCGCGGGACCAGCAGCAGGAGACTCCGGAACGCGATCCCGCATTTCTGCGCAAGGTGATTATCGGTGTCGTGATCGTGGCCGCACTCGGAGCCACGTACTACGTCGGCTACTATCGCCGTTCGCACCGCTACGACACTTTCGCCCGCTGTCTCGCGCAGCACGACGTCAAAATGTACGGTGCCTATTGGTGCCCGCATTGCACCGAGCAGAAGGCCATGTTTGACGCGTCGTTTAAGTTCGTGCCCTACACAGAGTGCGGCGTGCAGGGCGACACCTCCAAAGTTCTGCCCGTTTGCATGGATGCCGGCATCAAGCACTTTCCGACGTGGCAGTTTCCTCCGATGGGAGAACGCGTAGAGGGCGCGATTCCCCTCGCCGATCTGAGTATGCGCACCGGGTGTTCCTTGAATGAATAGCTGCGCCCGCCGGCTCTATCTGATGATTGCGATTTTCGCCGTGCTCGGGATCGCCGTGTCGTCGGTGTCGCTCGACCATCACTTCCGCAAGTCAAAAACCTCGTTCTGCGATTTCGGCCAGTCCTTTAACTGCGACATCGTGAACCGCAGCGAGTATTCCACCGTGGCGGGAGTGCCGGTCGCGCTCATGGGCATTCTCGGCTACGCGGCCCTGATGGCATTCGCGACCTTCTATCGCGCCAAGGCCGAGACGCCGTTGATTCTGGCTGCCGGCTCGCTCGCCGGGTTGGGTTTCGCTCTCTATCTCACCTACGTCGAAAAATTCATTCTCGCGACCTGGTGCATTCTGTGCCTGAGTTCGCTCGCGCTCATCTTCATCATCTCGATCCTTTCTTTGTTGCTAGTGCGGCAGCTGAAACAGCCGGAAGCCGCCTGACGGAACAGAATCCACAGCCCTCATGAGCGATGCCTCACAACTTCATCTCCCGGCCCAACCAGGTACTCCGGAAACCCCATCGTCGGTAGTCGGCGAACTGCGCCTGCACGAGTTTCCCAGCCGCATCTTTCACAACAAGCGTTTCCTGCGAGTCTGGGTCCCGCCGGGCTACGACCTTCCTGAAAACTCCGGGCACCGCTATCCCGTCTTCTATCTGAACGACGGCCAGAACCTGTTTGACGGCGCGACGTCTTTCACCGGGATCGAGTGGCAAGTGGACGAAACTGCCGACCGCATGATTCGCGCCGGAGCTATCCCTCCCGCGATTTTCGTCGGCATCGACAACGCCCGCGTCGAACGCCTCAAGGAGTATCTTCCGTATCGCTCTCTGAACCCGCTAATACTCCGCCCGCTCGGCGAACGCTATCCGCAATTTCTCACTGAGGAAGTGATGCCCTTTGTCGCGCAAAACTACCGCGTCGCCAAGGGTCCCGAAAATACGCTGCTTGGCGGATCGTCACTGGGCGGACTGATCGCCTTATACGTCGTCATCGCGGCGCCCGGTGTGTTTGGAAAGGTTCTCCTCGAAAGCCCGTCGCTTTGGGTGGCGAATCGGCAGATTTTGCGCGACGCTCGAGGTTTTCGCGAGTGGCCCGAGAAAGTTTTCCTCGGGATCGGTGCCCGCGAGATCGGGCGCGACGACAAAGATCGGCAGACAGTCGAGAACGTTCGCGAACTCGAGCGCATTCTCCGGCGCAGCGGTCTCGACGAGCGACGACTACGCGTTGTGGTCGCGGATGGAGCTACCCACAGCGAAGCCGCCTGGGCCGCGCGCTTTCCCGAGGCATTGCAATTCTTTTTCGGAAATTCGATTAAGGCCGCGACCTAGGCGGAGTCGAATCAACTCCCTCTGTGTTCCCCTGTGTCCTCTGTGGTGAAAAGCCTTACGCCAGCGCGATCACGCTTGCCGGCAAATTCGATGCCTCACGCTCCACGCGGAAACGCCACACCGTCCACAGCAGCGCCACCATTGCCACCACCGATAACTGCAGGTGCGTCCAGCGGCTGAGCGGGCCGATCAGTGGGAGCGCATAGCAAAGGTAGAGTAGCCATCCTGCGCGCCGCCCAAAATCTGCATTTGCGACCGCCTCATCGCCGAGCAACAGAAATGCCGGTGCGAGAATCACCAGGTCGTACACGGTGAGATGCGGCGCCACCAGTACGGTCGTAATCAGCAAAGCGGCGTAGCGAAGCCCAAGTGGCGCCTGGCTCTTCCAATAGAGGAACATCCACACCAGCACAGCCATTGCGCTCGCGATATAAAACCCAAACGCGACAGAATGCGACGGAATCAGCATCGCCCAGAAAGCCCGCAGCGAATGCATCTGATACGGTCGCGGTTCCAACTGCGCGAGCACATCCCTTACCCCGAGCAGATGATGCAAATAATCGCGCATCACCGCTGCGCCAAAGTAGAGAAGTCCCACCGCCAATTGCGCCGCAGCCGAGAGCATCGCGCCGAAGACGACGCTCCATTCTCCCGCCAGCAGAAATATGAACGCCGCAGCCAGTGCGAGCTGCGGTTTGAACATCAGGCAGCCAATCGCCAGCCCGGCGGCAAACCCGTGCCTCGACCGCAGCGCGAGATATGCCAGCGTGAAGCAAGCCAGGGCAAGCCCCGAGGTTTGCCCCCAGACCAGCAGATGAAAGAATGCCGGATACCCCAGCGCCAGAATCAAGACCAGGCGTCCTTGCGTGCTCAGGCTGGGACAAGTCTTCCACACTGCATAGCAGCAGGCTCCGTAGGTCGCCACGTTCAGAGTCAGCCACAGGACGAGAGCAACGGAGTAGGGAAGAGCTGCGAGCGGAGCAAACAGCAGCGAAACCTGCGGCCCATAAAGCGGAACGAAGAACAGGCGTCCTGCCTGCGGAACCTTACGCAATGCCAGATCCGACTGCGCCGCCATGTCATAAAGCTCGCTGCCGCGATGCTCCCTCGCCAGCGAACCTAATGTGTAGAAATGAACGAAATCCGAACCCTTTGTAACGCCGTTGCGGCCGATGATTCCGGGCGCGCTGAATATCCAAAGGAAGCTCGACCACAGGCACAGTGCGAAGATCGATCCGTGAACGCGAAGACGGCGAGAATTCAGCCATTGCGGCGGCGATCTTCGTGCGCGTGAGTCCATGGCCCGAACATCATAGCCTGATTGCCAGAGACAAACCCTCACTCTAGGCGCACTAAACGCGGCTTGGCGCCTATCGTCGGAGAAACTTGTGAGGTTGGATTACGAAAAGGAAACAAGAAGGGCAGGCCGCCGGGGACGCAGATGATTCCGGTTCGAATCTCTCAGCCCGGGGTTTGGCCTGCCCGTTCCTGCACACGGCAGGAGCTTAGGTCGTCCTGCTGACCAGCCGTTTCGGCCCGCCTACCACAGCGGCTTGCCGTCGTTGTCGCGAAACAGAAATTCGTCCTCGCCGCGCTTGATCTTGCGCGCGAAAATCGTGTCCACGCCTTCAAATTTCACTCGGACTCCGGTGACTTCGACCACGTCGCCCTTATGAAAGACCAGCTCGTACTGGGTCACGAACTTGGTGAGTGCCAGGTGAACTTCAATCATTTTGCCATCGGCAAGCTTCAACATGAGGTGCGAACCCATGCCGCCGCTCACCGGGCAGTCGCGGTCCTTCACGTCGTCCACCGTGCCCTTGAATACTGCTTCGGTGGACTTGTCGTACTTGGGAACCGCTCCGTTCTCGGGTTTCTGCGCCGCCCAGGCCGACGCGCTGAGCACCAGCACCCCTACAAACGCCAGGACTGCACGCCAGGATTTCATGGTCGTCCTCCTTGCAGGTCCGAAACCTTGGGCCTGGCTCCTGAAGTGATTATGGCGCGCCAATGCCGTCTCGCCTGTGATTGCGGTCACCCGGTGGGGTGCGCTTCGTCGTTCTGCAGGTCTCCTCCCCCCGTGGGACGCCGGCGCTTAACTATCAGTCCTCCCAAGTACTTAGCGGCGTGAGTTCATCTGAAAGCCCACGTCCTGCGCCCCACCATTTGGCCGGGAACGAAGGGCGCGGGCCACGCGCATGCGGAAAGGCGCAACCATCACTTCGCTGGAGGCGTGGCAATTTCCGCCAGCCGCGCATCCTGACGAAGCCGCGAGAATTCCTCGTCCTTGTAGACGTTCCCAAGATTCTTATAGCCGCCCTCCTTGGCTTTCTTCAGACAACGCAGACATTCCTCCGTGTTCCCCAGCTTGGCATACACTTTCGCCATCATGTAATCGTAGCGGGCACGCTCCTCGGTGGTCGAGATCTGCGCGGTGATACCACCACCGGTGGTTCGGTTGAAGGCCTCGGGATCCAACTGCAGCGCCCGGCCGTACTCGGCCATTGCCCGCTCCAGCTTGTTCTGTCCGAACCACGCCGCTCCCAGATTGACGTGAAACACCGGCTGGGTTTCATTCAACGCCACCGCCTTCTTGAAGTACCGGGTGGCGGGCTTCAAGTTCCGCTCCATGAAGTACACGGCACCCAGATTGTTGAAGCCGTCGGCATATTTGGAGTTGCGCTTCACGGCCTTCTCAAAGCTGGCGCGCGCTTCCCCCAGTTGGTTGGCCTTCAATTGCGAAAGGCCCAGTTTGTTAAGCAGCAGGACATTTTTCTTGTCTTTACGGACCGCCGTTTGAAAGTACGCGATCGATTGTTCGTAGTCTTTTGCGGCGCGAGCTGCGTCGCCCGCCTTTTCTAGTTCCGCGACGGTCATCGTGTCCATCTTGGCCTGACCTTCCAGCATGTCTGTCCGGCCGGCACTCCACTTGGCAAGACCCACGACCATCGCCAGCAGCACGATTGTCCATGTGAGTGATCTCATATTTTTACCTCCGCTTCCCGGAGTTGCATTGCTCCCGGTCCGAAGCCTGCGTCGGTCTGCCTGGAGATCTGCGCTCCGCCTGACCCTGATATCGCGCAACTTTGCCCTGGCCGCAACGCTAAGCCGGCTACCAAAAGGCTAACAATTCAGTTTTTGCGGGCCGCTACCGCTTCAGCCTGCTTATGCAATGGGATAGCGGGTCTCGTGAGCATTGAGGCGATATTCATCGGGGAGGGGTTACATCACAGTTATCACTTGTCGTTACGTGCGGACGTAAACCGTTAAGTGCTGAAAGTCACTGCAAAGAGTGACGGCCCAGGTGTATAAGCCAATCGGAGGCAAGCTAGGAGTTGCGGTATGCCTTCGACCACTGCGGAGCCGGTCAATCTGGAACTGGAGCGCGCCGAACTTCAAGCGCTGCTTTCGTCACAGCTGTTTTTGCGCTCTCCCACGTTGGCCCGCCTGCTGTCCTATCTCTGCGAGAAGAAATTCGCCGGCGAGGTTCGCCAGGTCAAAGAGTACTCCATAGCACTGGAGGTGTTCGGACGCAGCGATTCCTTTGACCAGGACAGCGATTCCATCGTCCGCGTGCAAGTCAATCGACTACGCAAAAGGTTGGCTGAGTACTATCAAAACGAAGGCGCAGCAAACCATTTGCGCATCCGCATTCCGATTGGTCAGTACGTGCCAGCCTTCGACAAGATAGAAACGTCGTCATCGCGGAACCTTCAGGATCAGCCCTCGATCAGCCCGGAGCGCCCAAAGCAGGAAAAAATTTCGTTGCCGAAGTGGCACACAGCCGCCGAGCTGCTAGTTTCTGCGGTGATCTTCCTCGGCTTAGTGGCGATCTACAGCCTGCGAACTCGGCAGCACCCTGTGCAGCCGGTAGCAGCACCCTCGCCTTCTGCACCCTCGCCAAGCGTGCCTGAAGCAGCCATCGGACTTCCCGTGGGAGACGAGTTACGGATTCTTGCGGGTGCCAACCGCAGTTACGTCGATCGCGCCGGAAAACTGTGGAGCCCGGATCGTTACTTTTTCGGAGGCAAGCCGGTCCGTAGTTCCATGCAGCACATCTGGCGCACTCAGGACCCCAGTATCTATCGCAGCAGCCGCCAAGGCGACTTCCGCTACGACATTCCCCTCAAGCCCGGTCTGTACGAACTGCGACTGCATTTCGCCGAAACTTTCTATGGGCCCGAAGAGATTGGCGGAGGAGGGGAAGGCAGCCGCGTCCTGATGGTGCACGCGAATGGCACCCCGCTGTTGAGCGATTTTGATGTAGTTCTCGATGCCGGAGGCAGCCGCACCGCGGATGTAAAAGTCTTTACCGGCGTCTCGCCCTCCAGCGACGGGCAGCTGCACCTCAGCTTCTCCTCGGTACGTGGCGGAAGTGCCACGCTGTCGGCGATCGAAGTTCTGCCCGGCATGCCCGGTCGACAGCGGCCTATCCGCATCGTCACCCGGGAGATTCCATACTATTCAAACGATAGCCGGTGGTGGGGCCCCGACGATTACTTCAAAGGAGGACAACTGGCTGCAAGCGATGAGCCTGCCATCGATGTCGATGATACGGAGATGTACGAAACCGAGCGTTGGGGGCATTTCTCCTACGCTATCCCGGTTGCGCCCGGCCGTTATACGGTTACGCTGTACTTCATTGAACGTCGCTTCGACGCCGCCAACCGTGACCGCTATAATTCGGCTCCCGAGGCCTGGGGCGGACCCGGCGGACGCCTGTTCAGCGTCTACTGCAATGGGAAGCCTATTGCAGCGAATCTGGATCTCATAAAAACGGCAGGCGAGAACCGCCCCGTCATGCGCAGGATCACCGGTTTAGAGCCCAACGCCCAAGGCAAGCTCTTACTGGAGTTCGTACCCACGCGCGCCTACGCCACCGTGAGCGCGATCGAGATCGTGGCGGAGGCTAACTGAAATCCGAGAAATCTCGGGGCCGCAAAGCCGTCCAAGTACGTCTACGCCTTCATTGCGGGCTCGTTATCCTTGACGAGCTTGTCGAGAATGCCGTTTGCCACTTCGATCAGTTCCGGATCGACCTTGCGATTGGTGGAAATGGCATCGAGCAACGGAATGGAGATGATGTGGTTTCCGCGCAGCGCCGCCATGTTTCCCCATTCCCCGCGGTGCACCATGTCGATGGCGCCCAACCCGTAGCGGGTGGCCAGCACGCGGTCGAACGCGCTCGGCGAACCGCCTCGCTGGATGTGTCCCAGCACCACCGAGCGGGTCTCGAATCCAGTCCGCTTCTCGATTTCCTGCGCCAGCACATTCCCGATACCGCCCAGCCGCTCGTGGCCAAATTCATCCTTGCCCAGGTTCTGCACCACCAGCGAATCACTGGCATGCGCGAACTTCGCGCCTTCCGCCGCCACCACAATACTGAAGTAGCGTCCGCGCGCATGGCGCTGGCGGATCAGTTCTGCGACTTTCTCAATATCGAAGGGGACTTCGGGAATCAGAATGACGTCGGCTCCTCCGGCGACGCCGCTGTAAATCGCGATCCAGCCCGAGTTGCGCCCCATGACTTCCACCACGATGACGCGGTTGTGCGCCTCCGCCGTGGTATGCACGCGATCGATCGCGCCCGTGGCTACGTTCACCGCTGTATCGAATCCGAAGGTGAAGTCGGTTCCGTTCAGATCGTTGTCAATCGTCTTGGGGACGCCCACGATCTGCACGCCTTTCTGAAACAGCTTCTGCGCGACCGACAATGTGTCGTCGCCGCCGATGGCGATCAGCGCGTCGCACCCGTACCTCTTGAGAGTGGCCATGCATTGCTCGATGCCGTCCGGCTTCTTTGCCGGATTCGTCCTCGACGTCCGCAAGATCGTGCCGCCCCGCGGCAGGATTCCACCGACCGTCTCGAGATCGAGCGGCATCGACTTGTCTTCCAGCAATCCGCGCCAGCCTTCCATGAAGCCGACAAACTCGTCCTGGTAGTGAAATGTGCCTTTGCGCACCACGGCGCGGATTACCGCATTCAAGCCCGGGCAATCGCCGCCACCCGTTAACATGCCGATCTTCATGCCTTGCTCCTTAAGTGAGTTCTTGGGTTTCTGGTGTCTTCCCGGTGGAGTCTCCTGCCAGTGCAGTTCATCAGCGGACAAACCTCTTCCGGCGACTTGGGCGGAAGCTCAAGATTACCACTAAACAGTTTAGCCTCGAAACTCGGGAAAGCTTTGTGACGCATGCACCTAACGATGGGTTGCCGTCTTTTCCCGACCGGGTGCCCGGTCAACGAAGCTCGCACCGCCGGCCAAAACCGGAAGGCTCGAAATCCCACGCGCCTTCAGCTGGGCAGTTTCGATTCGTCGTCCGCGCGAGTTTGCAACCCGCATCGAGATTCGACAAAATACTCCAACTCGAGTCGGCCGCATGCCGGCTCCCCACATTCGGAGATCTCCGTCCATGTCGAAACCCGTGCGCGCAGTCGTGTGGCTGGTGGTCGCGATGGCAGGCGCCCTTGCGGTGGCCACCATTGCGCTCCACCGCGGCGAAGAAATCAACGCCATGTGGCTGGTCGTGGCTGCGGTTTGCAGCTACGCGCTCGGGTACCGCTTCTACAGCAAATTCATCGCGGCCCGCGTGCTGGCTCTCGACGCCATGCGTGCCACTCCCGCGGAGCGGCTCGAAAACGGCCGCGACTTCGTCCGCACCAACAAATGGGTAGTCTTCGGCCATCACTTCGCCGCCATCGCCGGCCCCGGCCCGCTGGTCGGCCCGGTCCTCGCCGCACAGTTCGGCTACCTTCCTGGCACGCTCTGGATTCTCGCCGGCGCAGTTTTCGGTGGCTGCGTGCAGGACTTCGTAATCTTGCTCTTCTCCGTCCGCCGCGACGGCAAGTCCCTCACCGAGATGGCCAAGGACGAGATCGGCCGCGTCGGTGGCTTCGTCGCCTATGTCGCGGTCATCAGCATCATTGTCGTTCTGCTGGGCGTATGCGCCCTGATCGTTGTGAACGCACTGAAGGCGAGCCCGTGGGGTACGTTCACCATCGCAATGACCATCCCTATCGCGCTTCTGATGGGGGTCTATCTGCGCCGCATTCGTCCGGGCAAAGTACTCGAGAGTTCGATTCTTGGATTTCTGCTGGTACTGCTCGCCATCTGGGGAGGCCAGTGGGCCTCGCATACCCCATCGGTCGGGCGCTTTTTCACGCTGACTGCGCCGACCCTCGCCATCCTGATCATCATCTACGGATTCGCCGCTTCGGCACTCCCGGTCTGGCTGCTGCTGGCCCCGCGCGATTACCTCAGCACGTTCGTGAAGCTCGGTACGATCGCCATGCTGGCGCTCGGAATTGTCGCGCTTCGCCCCACGCTGCACATGCCGGCGTTGACTCGCTTCATCGACGGTACGGGTCCGGTCTTCGCCGGGAACGTGTTTCCCTTCGCCTTCGTTACAGTGGCCTGCGGCGCCATCAGCGGCTTCCATTCGCTGATCGCCAGCGGCACCACGCCGAAACTGATTTCGCGTGAGACCGAGACCCGCATGGTCGGCTACGGCGCCATGGCATGTGAATCCATGGTTGCGATCATGGCGGTCATCGCTGCGTGCGTGTTGCAGCCCGGAACTTACTTCTCCATCAACAGCCCCGCGGGAATTGTCGGTCAGGCACCTGAAGCGGCCACCGCGACCATCAGCAATTGGGGATTCCCTGTGACCGCGGCTGAAATGCACACGCTGGCCGATGCCGTTGGCGAGCAGACACTCTTCAATCGCACCGGAGGCGCGCCCGCATTCGCCGTCGGCATGGCCCACATCTTCGCGCACAGCATTGGCGGGCAGGCGCTGATGGCCATCTGGTATCACTTCGCCATCATGTTCGAAGCGCTGTTTATATTGACCGTCCTCGATGCTGGTACTCGCGTCGGCCGCTTCATGGTGCAGGACGCGCTTAGCCACGTCTGGGAGCCACTCGGCCGCACCAGTTGGTACCCAAGCATCCTGGCCAATAGCGCGCTGATCGTCGGCGCCTGGGGATATTTCCTGTGGCAGGGCGTCAAAGACCCCCTCGGCGGAATCAACTCGTTGTGGCCGCTGTTCGGCATCTCGAACCAGCTACTCGCAACGGTCGCCCTGTGCGTCGCGACGACCATCATCGTGAAGATGGGCCGGGCTCGCTATGCGGCTGTCACACTGGTGCCGCTCGCCTGGTTGGTGGCCGTCACGTTTTCTGCGTCGTACTACAAAATTTTCGATCCCAACCCGCGCATCGGTTTTCTGGCGCACGCGCGTCAGGTCGCCGCAGGCACACCTAGCGCCGCCACTGCGCACCTGATCTTCAACGATCGTCTGGACGCCGCCGTCACGGCGATTCTGATCCTCATGATCGCGATGATCCTGATCGAGTCCGCCGCCGAGTGGATTCGCATCCTCGCCGGCCGCAAGCAGTCGACTCTGCGCGAGTCGCCGTTCGTCGCCACCCGCTTCGCTACGGAGGAGCAGGGATGAAATCACAGGTGAGAAAATCTTTCAGCTTGAAGCCGCACGATTCGCGTAGGAACGACCACCCTCGGCTCTCCCGCCGGCTGCGGGATCTTGCCCAGTTTCTCAACATGGTTGCTGGCGTGTTGCGGTCGGCCGTGCGCGAGATCTTCGACGAATCCGCCTACGCGCGATTTCTGGAGCGTCACCACCTCGCGAGTTCGCGCCACGCCTACGCCGCGTTCCTGCGCGAAAGTCAGTGTCAACGCGAGAGGCGCCCACGCTGCTGCTGAGATGCGGCACGCCATCCGAGATACTCCGAACACCGACTCCACCCAACACGTCGGTGGAGCGACGGGCGTCCTCGCCCGTCGAAACGCCCAGTCGGTGCAAATGCAGTCAACGCTATCAAGCCCCAGTCGCGATACACTCAGCCTATGCGCGTCCTCGGCATCGACTGCGGCACCGAGTACACAGGTTTCGGCGTCGTCGAGCTTGCCGCCTCCGGACGCCTCACTTGTTTGAGCTGCGGTGCGATCAAGCTTTCAACGCGCGAACCTCTTCCGCTGCGCCTCAATCGCATTTATGACCAGCTTCATTCTCTGATTTGCGACCACCACCCCGACCAGGTTGCGATCGAAGACGTCTTCTACGCGGTCAACGTGAAGTCCGCTCTCAAGCTGGGCCAGGTGCGCGGGGTTGCGATGCTGGCCGCCGCCGCGGCCGGGCTCGAAGTCGCCGAGTACGCCCCGCTCTCCATAAAATCCGCCGTCGTCGGCTATGGCAGGGCGGAGAAGCACCAGGTTCAGCACATGGTGACCCGGCTGCTCGACCTGGCCGAGCCTCCCGAGCCCGCCGATGCCTCCGATGCTCTCGCCATCGCGATCTGCCACCTGCACACCGCTGCGACCCTCCAGCGTCAAAAAGTCGTAACCGGATAGGCAGTTTTCGCAGCGCTCCTGAAACTCCTCTTAGCCTCCTCCGCGGCCTTTCTCTGCGTTCTCTGCGGCTTTTCTCTGCGCCCTCTGCGTTTCAAGATTTTTCCTAGGAAACAGCACACTAGTCTAAAGAGCCACCCACCAAGGCCAGCATTCCGCGCTGCCCAGAATATGGCGGCCCGCTCATCCGGAAAACCGGCCAGTTTTTATTCCCAGGCTGCGGCTGATCCGCATGAGGCTTTAGAATCGGTATGCCCTTATGACCCCAACCCCGGTACCCAGGCAAGCTTCCGCAATCAAGACCGTCCTGTTCGCGCTGATTCTCTCGACATCCCTCGCCGCCTTCCCGCAAGAGGCAAAGACCGCACCCGCCATCGTCGGCTTCTCGCTCGATTTCCCCCAGTCCAGTCCAGATCATTACGAGTTTTCGATTACTTCCGATGGCCACGCCAGCTACGACTCCACCGGCAAGCTCACGCCCGAATCCGATGCCGGCGACCCCTTTCACACGGACTTCGCCATCTCGGCCGCAAACCTCCGGCGGATTTTCGACCTCGCGGCCAAGGCCAAGTATTTCGACGGACCGATCGATTCCGGCAAGCGCAACCTCGCATCCACCGGCGCCAAGGTTCTGAGCTACACCAACGGGGATCGCAAGACGCACGCGGAGTACAACTACTCGCTCATTCCAGCCGTGCAGGATCTCACCGCCATCTTCCAGAACATGTCGACAACACTCGAGTTCGGACGCCGGCTCGAGTACTACCAGCGCCACCAGAAACTCGCCCTGGAAGACGAACTCAAGCGCATGGAGGAGATGGCCAACGAAAAGAGCCTGCAGGAGATTCAGGCTGTCGCGCCGATCCTCGAAAAGATCGTCGCCGACCGCAGCGTGCTCAACGTCAGCCGTGCACGCGCGCAAAGGCTGCTGACTGCGGCCGGCGCTGCAGGCGCCCGCTGACCGGGGCAGCGAAAACATTGTTGAGTGTTAAGTGGTTGGGCAAAGCCATCGAATGAATGACTTACAGATGCGTCGTGAAGAAAGAGATTACTTCCGGAACCTGCCGCCCGAGCTTCTTCCCAAATCCAATCGCCCTCTGTGCCAGAAGTTACAAAATCGTAGCAACCTCAACCCGTAAAACCATGTTCTAATGGAGCAAAGCAGAAGAGTCTCCAGGAGACAATTTATGTCGAACCGAAGCTTGGGCACGTGGCTTGCTCTCGGGGCGCTGGCGTTTGTCGTGCGCCGTGGTTCCGGCATCGGCCGAGTCGCATGTGCGGATCGTTCGCCTCAGCAACGTCGAAGGTACAGTACAGGTTGACCGCAACGCCGGTCAGGGGCTCGAGAAGGCTTTCCTCAACATGCCTGTGGTCGAGGGCATGAAGATGGCGACCAAAGCCGACGGCCGCGCCGAAATCGAATTCGAAGATGGCAGCACGGTTCGCGTTACTCCCGATACCAAAATTGAATTTACTGCCCTCTCTCTCCAGGATTCGGGCGCGCACGTTTCCACGCTGACCTTGCGACAGGGCCTCGCCTACGTGGATTACACGGCCAAGCAGAAGAACGATGTCTTTACCCTCGCCTTCCAGAATGAGAAGGCAACGTCGACCGAAGCCGTGCATTTTCGAGTCGGCCTCGCGGATACCAACGCGGCGGTGGCGGTCTTCAATGGCGACCTGAAAGTCGACGGACCCTCCGGGCCGGTCGAACTCAGCAAGAACAGGACGGCGACCTTTGATTTCGCCGCCAACGACCGATACACCATCGCCAAGAACATCGAAGAGGATTCCTTCGATGCCTGGGATAAACAGCTCTCCAAGTATCAGCGCGAATATGCCAGCAAGGGTTCCTACAAGGATTATCCCTACGGCTACGGCGTCAGCGATCTCAATTACTACGGCAACTACTACAACGTTCCTGGCTATGGCTCGATGTGGCAGCCTTATTTCGCCGGCGCGGGCTGGAGCCCGTTTGCCGACGGTTCCTGGCTGTTCTATCCCGGCATGGGCTACACCTGGGTGTCCCCATATCCGTGGGGCTGGATGCCGTATCGCTACGGCAGCTGGGGCTTCGTTCCAGGCTTCGGCTGGATGTGGGCTCCGGGTGGGTTCGGCGGAGGCTGGTACAACATCCCGCCGGTAACGAATCCGCCGCAGCGCTTTAAGACTCCGACGGCCCCCGCCCAAGGCACGGCTACGGTAGTGGTCGGGCATCCGATTCTCACGACCGGGATGCCGCATCGTCTAACGGTGCAGAACGGCAGCGCCGGCATGGGCGTGCCCCGCGGCGCCGTCAACAATATGGCCAAGTTTTCGCATGAGGCGCAGCAGAACGGATTTGCCACCGTCCACACCATGCCCGCCGTGCGCAGCGCCATGGCGCCTTCTCCGAGCTTCAGTGGCCCGACGACCAGCAGCGGTGGAAGCCACATGAGCACGGGCAGCCACGTGAGCACCGGAGGCCACACGTCGGCACCGCACAGGTAGAAAGTCGGTGTAATCACAGGTGGAAAAAAGAAGAGATAAATGTAACGAGGAAGCCGGCCCGGCTTCCTCTGAGCGAAGGCTTGCCAGCCTCACGCTTTTCTTTGCGTCCTTTGCGGCAGTTCTTCGCGACCTTTGCGCTTAAAAGCTTTTCTCTGCGCCCTCAGCGGAATTTCTCCGCGTTCTCTGCGTTAAAAGCCACAAGCCACCAGCATCAGTGCACCGCGATTCCCGCATAGCCCACCACCATCTGCCGGTCGCCGGAAACATCCCCCGAAGTCGCATACTTGATCAGCTCGGCCGAAGTCGCGCCCAAGCGCTTCGCCGCCGTCAGCATCGCGACCGCCGGGCCGAACCCGCACATGCTGATCTCCTCACTGGTCACCGCTTCGTACAAGCCCTGCGGATCAAGCGCCAGCATCCGCTCGATGGCTTTCTGATCCTTGACGCGCGTCACTGGATCGGATTCGTAGTGATTCATGTCGCTCGAAGCGATAATCAGAATCCGTTCCTTCGCCGCCGATAGCGCATTGCCGATCGCCTCGCCCAACCCAGCCAGTACTTCATAGTGCCGGGTCCCGATGGCAATCGGCACGATCGTGACGTGCGGCCGCAACACTTGAAGAAAAGGCAATTGCACTTCGATCGCATGCTCTGAAAGATGCGCGGTGGAGTCCTCGATGAGAAGCGGAAAGCCCGCCAGTAGACTCTGCGCCAGTTCCTCGTCGAGCGGCACGTCTCCCAGCGGCGTTTGCCACGCCCCGTGAATCATCAGCGAAAGCGGTGTTCCCACCCCCGTGTGATTGGGACAGAGCACGATGCAGCGCGCCGGAATCTCCAACTGCGAGAACACGGCTCCGGCCACGTGGCCCGAATATACGTAGCCTGCATGCGGCACCACGCAGCCCAGCGCCGGGATCGTCTGGGTTTTCGGCGAAAGATACGACTCGAGGTCGGCGATGAGTTTCCGCGGGTCTTTCGGATAGAACCGGCCGGCCACGGCCGGATGGCGAATCGCAATCGTGCCCATACGCTCTCCTTTCGGAGCCGGGCTATTTGCCGGACGACAGATTTCCGTTACCGGAAGCCAGCGCGCGGAATACGGCAGCGCTCTTCTCCAGCGGCAGCGCCTCGGCGCGCACAGCCGGTTTTACGCCTGCTTTGCGCAGCGCGTCCTGCAGGGACTGAGGATCATATTCCGTCTTCAAATTGTTCCACAGCGTCTTTCGTTTCTGCCCGAAGGAAAGCTTGAGAAAGCGGACGAATCCTTCCTCTTCCACTCCCAGGCTGTCGAGCCGTGGAGCCATGGTGAGCCGCACTACCGAGGAATGCACCTTGGGCGGCGGCAAGAAGTCGCCGGGCGGCAGCGTGAACAGCTTCTCGACCTTGGCATAAAGCTCTGCAGTCGCCGAAAGCAACCCATAGTCGCGACTTCCAGGCGTAGCAGCCAGTCGATCGGCGACTTCCTTCTGCACCATGATCACGATCGTGCTGAAGCATTGGCGGAACTCGAACAATCGTAGAAGAATCTCAGAGGTGATGTAGTAGGGAAGATTTCCTACGACCGGCACCGGGTCTGGCGCCTGCACCAGTCCGGGACGCGACGCGCCCGGTTTCGGTCCGAACAGCGTGGCGAAGTCGATGGCCAGCACGTCGCCCTCGATCACTTCGACATTGGGATACAACGCAAACTTCATGCGCAGCTGCGCCGCCAGTACTCGATCCAGTTCGATCGCGATCAGTCGCCGCACCCGCCTCGCCAGCAGGGAAGTGATCGCCCCGCGGCCGGGCCCGATCTCGAGCACCGTGCGCTGCGAGACGTCGCCCAACGCCTCCACAATGCGAAGGCCGGCAGCGTCATTTGTCAGAAAGTGCTGGCCGAGTTTTGGCTTGCGTGCGACGCGTTTTGCGGCGCTTTTCGGCACGTTGACCCTCTTTCCTTTCCCCGGATAGACTGGCAACGCTTTCCCCAGGCTGCAGATCGGGGTTTTACCCCACCCGTTCGATCTTTATTCATCATATCCTGCGCCGGGGGTCGGCCGCTTCCAGGGAGGCTCGGCTTCATGCATATTGTCTTCGCTGCCTCGGAAGGCTTGCCCTTCTCAAAGACCGGCGGTCTGGCCGATGTGGTCGGCGCTCTGCCTCGCGCCCTCGCTGCTCAAGGACATCAGGTCAGCATTTACTTGCCCCGCTACCGCCAGACCAAACTGGTCGATCCGCAGACCGTGGTCCGCAGCATTACGGTTCCTTTCGACGACCACTACCGCTTCTGCTCAGTCGTCACCCCCGGCAGCCAGGCCGGCATTCGCTACTACTTCGTCGACTATCCCAACTACTTCGATCGCGAGGCTCTCTACGGCACCGCGGTCGGAGACTACACCGACAACGCCGAGCGTTTCGCCCTGTTCTCGCGCGCCGTCATTGAAGCCTCGAAGATTGTCGGTGTCCCTGATGTTTTTCATTGTCACGATTGGCAGACCGGGCTCATCCCCGTACTGCTGCGCACTCTGTACGCGCAAGATCCCGCCTTCCGCGACTCGACCACCGTCTTCACCATTCACAATATGGGATACCAGGGATTGTTTCCCGCGGAAATTCTCCCCCTGCTCATGTTGCCCTGGGATCTGTTCACCATCACGCAGATGGAATTCTTCGGCCAAGTCAACTTCCTGAAAGGAGCATTGGCGTTCTCCGACTACGTGACTACGGTGAGCCGCAAATACAGTCAGGAAATCCAGACCACTGAGTACGGGTTCGGCCTGGAAGGCGTCTTGCGCGATCGCGCCGCCACGGTCACCGGTATTCTCAACGGGGTCGATTACACCGAGTGGAGCCCGGAAGTCGACAAGCACATCGCCGCCCGGTACTCGCCTGCCGATCTCTCCGGCAAAGCCGCCGACAAGGCGGACTTGCTCGCCGCCTTTGGCATCCAAAACGCCGATCCCAACCTGCCGGTGATCGGGATTGTTTCCCGCTTCGCCGCGCAGAAAGGATTCGACCTGATCTCGCAGATGATGGACCGCCTGGCCCGCGAAGACATGATCCTGGTGGTGCTGGGCACGGGCGACAAGCCCTACGAAGAGATGTTTCTCCGCATGCAGAAGCAATTTCCGCAGAAGGTCGCGGTCAAGGTTGCCTACGACAACGCGCTGGCCCACAAGATCGAAGCCGGCGCCGACATGTTCCTGATGCCCTCTCGCTATGAACCCAGCGGCCTGAACCAGATTTACAGCCTGAAGTACGGTACGGTGCCGATCGTGCGTGCCACAGGAGGTCTCGATGAAACCATCGAACCCTGGGATGCGCGCACCGGCAAAGGCACCGGCTTCAAATTCTACGAGTACAACGGAGAGTCCCTGCTGCTCACAATCAAGGCCGCACTGCAAGCCTTCCGCGATCAGGCCTCCTGGCAGGTGCTCATGCGTAACGGCATGGCGAAGGACTTTTCCTGGGCCGCCTCGGCCAAGGAGTACGTCAAGGTGTACGAGCGGGCGAGGCAAGCGCGCGCCGCCGCCGCACCGTAAACGGTCGACACTCTCCCTCCATTGTCATCCTGAGCGAAGTGAGGCAAAAGCCGAACGCAGTCGAAGGACCCCCGCACAATGAAAATACGCCGGTGCTGCCTGGTAATTTTCCACCACGACTCTCCCTCAAATGTCATCCTGAGCAGAGTGAGGCGAAAGCCGAACGCAGTCGAAATCCCGCACTGAGCGAAGCCGAAGGGAACCCCATGCAGCTCGACGTCACACGCGGCCTTGAAGGGAATTTCCAAGTCTGCAGCCCGCTTTTTGGGGCTCTCTTGCTTTGGCCCTCTTCGCGGTTCTGGTTTTTCTCTGCGTCCTCCGCGGATGTTCCCTGCGTCCTCTGCGTTTAAAAGTTTTCTCAGGACATGTTCCGCGACACCAGATCTATTCCAGACGCACGCCAAGCTCCTCCTGCTAAAATCCTCGCATCACTTTCGCCTTCTCTTCGATGCCGGCTCTCGCCAAAACCATCTTCCACGTCGACATGGACGCCTTCTTCGTCTCGGTGGAAGAGCTTTTCGATCCCTCTCTCAAAGGTAAAGCCGTCGTGGTGGGCGGCCAGCGCAACGAGCGCGGGGTGGTTTCCGCGGCTTCTTATGAAGCTCGCAAGTTCGGCGTGCATTCCGCCATGCCGCTGCGCACTGCGGCGAAACTCTGTCCCCAGGCGATTTTCGTCGACGGCCATCCCGACCGCTATCGCGAATGCTCGGGCAAGGTTTTCGAGGTTCTGAACACGTTCTCGCCGCTCGTAGAGATGGCCTCGATCGACGAAGCCTACCTCGACATGACCGGCACAGATCGCCTGCATGGTCCGCCTTTGCGCGCCGCACACTCGCTCCACACGAAGATGAAGGCGACAACCCAACTCAACTGCTCCATCGGCATCGGCACCTCGCGCCTGGTCGCGAAAGTCGGCTCGGCGAAAGCCAAGCCCAACGGTGTGTTCTGGGTCGTCCCGGGACAGGAAGCGAAGTTCCTCGCGCCTCTCGACGTGCGCGATATCCCCGGCGTGGGCAAAGTCATGGAGCAGAATCTGCACGCCATGGGCATCCGCCAGGTCGGTGACCTCGCAAAGCTCGACGAGCACGATCTCGAAGAGCGCTTCGGCAAATGGGGACTCGCCCTTGCCGGCAAGGCTCGCGGTGAAGACGCGGGCGGCTGGTTCGACTCGGAAGTTGGTAACCACGAAGATCCGAAGTCGATCAGCCACGAACACACCTTCAACCAGGACACTGCCAACCCGTCGCAGCTCGAAGCAACCCTGATGCGTCTGACCGAAATGGTCGCCCGCCGTTTGCGGGAACACGCCCTCCACGCCCGCACCATCCAACTCAAGCTTCGCTACAAGGACTTCACCACCATCACGCGCGCGCACACGCTTCTCGCGCCCACACAGCTTGATACCGAAATCTTCGAGCAGATTCGCGCGCTGTTTCGCCGCAACTGGAAGAAAGGCTCTGAGGTTCGCCTGCTCGGAGTGCACGTGTCGTCGTTCGAGGAAGCGCAACCCGGACAGCTTGATCTTCTCGATGGCGGCCGCCACCAGCGCTGGCAACAGGCGCTCGCTGCCGCCGACAAGTTGCGCGACCGCTTCGGCGAGGGCAGCGTCGGCTTAGCCGGCGGCATGAAAGGCGTGTTCCGCGAACGGACGCACGAAAACCCGGCCAGCCTGCCGGGAAAGGGTCCGAAAACCAAGCGCACCGCGGAATGATGTTTGCCAACCTGGACCTGCGTCGCCTGCGCTCGGCGCTGTCCAATCTCTCCGCCAAAACAGGCTGTGCACGCGAAGGCGTCTGCTGGGCCTCCGCGTGCACAAGCGTGCCTCCTCGCTTGAGGAAACTGTTCCTCTACTCCTTGTCGGCACGGAAGAAGTAATAATCCGCCGTGTACCCCTGGAGCTGCGTCTGACCCACCGTGCAGGCGGTTGTCGGAACAGCGCCTCCAGCGGTATTTAGACGTTGGATGAATGTGACGTTGGCGAGCAGGTTCCCGCCCGTAGGTCCCTTCTTGTTGCCGACCGACTGCAGCAAGAGGCATTGAATCGAGCCGCTGTTCGGGCAGCTATTGGGGTCGCTGCCGGCGTCGATCCCGGCCACCTTTACCGCCCACACCCGGCTGCTATCGAGCGAACTCTGCCAGGTCGCGTTCCCGCTCAGGGGGACGGTGACGCCCGGCTTTGGGTTTGCGTTGATGCTCTGGAAGTGCGTGATGATCTGGAACTGCGCTCCGAAGAGATCCGAAAACAGCGTTGCTTCCGGGCGAGCGGTGGGATTCCAGGCAGTGCCACCGGTGGCGGTGGGCAAGCAAGTATAGCCCTGGCTGCCGAAAGCGTGGCCGACTAGGAATGCGTGGTTTCCCGCCTGTACCGCGATGGTGTCAGGAGTGGTGGGAGGCGTGACTTGCGCCCCGGCAAAGGTGATCGTACCGATGGTAAGTCCCAGCACCAGGGCAGCTCCGAAGAATCTCCGCGCGCGCTGTGCCTTGTGTTGCAGACCAAGATTGAAGCTCATCATTTTTTCTCCGATGGTTGATTCAGGATTCGTACTGGCTGCGGTTGTCAGAGACCGGCAACGGCGAAAGCTGTCACCGCTTCTGCATACGGGTCTTTTGTCCCCATGCGACCAGTTGCCGATCTCTGCGTCGTCAATTCTTTCAAGGCGTCATCGCCTCACTAAGCATCACGAGATCGAAAGGGAATTTGCTTTTTGTGGGAGTGATTGTTTTAAGTAGCGTCGGCGTCTCGCCGGCCATAGCGAGGACCTGCCCTGAGCTCGTCGAAGGGGCGTCACGCCCTCGCTATGAAAGCACTGGGCAAGAGCGTGCTGACAGCCGGCGGGACGCCGGCGCTACCGTGGCATGCCGACTGTGCACGCTTGAAAAGTTTTGTATCCGCCTTCAGTTATTGCCAGACAGGCTCGCCGAAGCTGCTCTGAGTAGACAAGGGAGTCGGCGTATGACTCAGATCGCGGTCTTTCATCGCAGAATGGCAGACCATGCACGACGTCTGCGTTTCGTTTCCCTCCTGCGAGACCAGGGCATAGGTCAATCCGTGCACCGACCAGGTGACGACCTTGTAGCCATCGACCCTTCGGTAGTGAAAACTCACTTTCTTGAAATTGACTTCGACCCCGCCAGAGGCAATCGCCACCGCATCCGGCGTCACGAGCAGGCTCACCGGCCCCGTCGGCATCTTGTAAGCGATAAAGGCGGCCGTCTTGCCACGGAGTCGAACCAGGCGTGCGCCTTCCAGCCGATAGGGTCGTCTTTCGCTCGGACCTTCGTCACGCGCCGGCAACACCACAGGAAAGGGAGATGCTGCGCTCAGCCACTCCCGGAGACGCGGCTCGGAATCAGACTGCAGATCGAGCGTAAGTCCGCCTCGAACATGCTGCGCGTGAGTGCTGACCGCGAATTCCGCAAGTTCTGCGCCAGTGACCGGGCCCGCCGCCGGCCGGATTGTGGTCCACATGCCGACAACCACCAGCAAGGCTGCCACCGGAACAAATACCTTCCACTGGAAGAGTCGGCGCCAGGCCGATAGAAGACTACTCGCGCTCGCACGAGCCTTCGTTCCCGGCTGCCGCGCGGGGCACGAGGGTGAGTTTCAGTTGAGCAAGGAACTCTTGTTCCTCAGGTGTCGCATCTTCGCCAACCGACGCCGCCGCACGAAGCAGCGGTCCACAGTGGCCGCAGCGCGCGGCGTGCGCAATTAACTCTTGCGTTTTGAATTCCGGCCACAAACCAAACGCCACCTCATGCCAATCGACGTCGGTGGGGCAGTCAGCCGAGGGAAGTCCCTCCGAACCCTCGAGATTCGCCGATCGTTCTACAACCTGTCGATATTGCGAGACCCTGCTTCTGCAATCGGCGCAATGCTCGAGGTGAACCATGGCCTTGCGCAAGGCCTCGGCAGAGAGTTGCCGGTGCTTCCGGCCTCTTTGGGAACACGAAGGCACAAGTGCATCCAGTTCGTCGTGATCGATGTGCCTATCGAATGGACGTTCCAAGTTCGGGGACCCCATACAATTCAATTACGAGTTTCGGGGCAAATTTGCTTTCGGGTTTGTCCTGGGCAACCTGAGCCTGCGATCGCGGCCCCGCGATTTGCTCTCGAATGCAGTGCTTTAGCCGTTCAATAACGCTGCCAACTCCTTTGGTTCCCAATCCGATCGTCGGCAAGGCGGCAATCTCCCGGGTGCTCATTCCTTGCCGGAAGTAGAGCCAGAAGATCGTCCGGTCCCGCTCCTGATCAGGGCCGCTCAAGGCGCGCTTCAGGTGAACATCAATCTGATCCAGCAGGATCTGAAATGCAATTTTTTCGTGGCTTCCGTCAATCTTCCCACCCGCCTCCGGATCGACGTCGGCAGTCGAAACATGCGGCGCCTCACCTCCCGCGGATTGGGTGTGAAGATGCTTGAAATAGTCATGCGTCATATTGACAGCGGTTTTCTTCAAATACCCCAGAATGGCGTCGGGATACTGCAAAGCGAAGTCTCGCAGCAGGCGGCAATTGTCTTCCCACAGTTTGAGGTAGGTTTGTTGGACGATATCCTCCACCGCCGACCGGGAAGGTTGCCCCCACAGCGCGGCCGTGCGCATGACGGTGAGGCTGATGGGCTTTCCGACCCGGGCGACGAACTCTTCCCAGGCCTCGTTGTCACAGGAGTCGGCGCAGCGACACACGACGTCCTTCAGCGATGAGGACGAATATCGGGTCGGCTTTTGAGCTTTCCACACCATCCCACCTCGGTTGAGTCTGTTGGCGCCGCCCTTTTCGCTTTCCGGTGCAAAAGCACAATCTGCGCCGACGCATCGCGTCGGAAAAAGATCGGGAGCGAGTGCTTTCGCCTGCCGCAATTCGAATACACGTCTGCGCTTTTCTGTTCGATGAGTTGCTTCAGTGGACCGGCGTAAACCTTCGGTCACGGATATGTCACGGGTCCGTGACTTTCGGTTCGCTGCCTATGCGAGTCCGAACAATTCGTTCTCAAGCAACGAACCCCGGGTCGCTTCGCCCAGCACGAGTGCAACCGCTATCGCACGTCTCATGCACCAGAATCAGTGCACACTCAACTCCTTCTCCTTCATTGACTTGGCAGGTTCTTCCACGTAAGATTCCGCCACGAATGATCGGCGAGACCATCTCGCATTACCGCGTGATCGAAAAGCTGGGCGGGGGCGGGATGGGCGTCGTGTACAAGGCCGAGGACACTGAACTCGGCCGCTTCGTTGCCCTGAAGTTTCTGCCTGACGCTCTGGCGAGCGAACCGCAGGCTCTCGAACGTTTTCGCCGCGAGGCCCGTGCCGCATCCGCTCTGAACCATCCCAACATCTGCACCATTTACGAAATCGGCAAAAGCGATGACCGGCTGTTCATCGTGATGGAGTATCTGCAAGGCGTGACCCTTAAGCACATGGTCGGGTCGAACCTTGATCTCGATACCATTCTCACGCTCTCCATCGAAATCGCTGACGCGCTCGAGGCCGCGCACGCCAAGGGAATTGTTCATCGCGACATTAAGCCCGCGAACATCTTCGTCACCGAACGCAAGCACGCCAAGGTCCTTGATTTCGGACTCGCCAAGGTCGAGCGCTCGACATCCGACGGCGAAACCGCGGCGGGCCCGACCACCGACGGCGCAGCCGATCTCACCAGTCCAGGCAGCACCATCGGCACCGTCGCTTATATGTCGCCTGAGCAGACGCGTGCCCGCGATCTCGATGCGCGCACTGACTTGTTCTCCTTCGGTGTGGTCATCTACGAGATGTGCACCGGCCAGTTGCCGTTCCAGGGCGAGAGTTCCGCGGTGATCTCGGCGGCGGTGCTCGAGCACGATCCCATTCCGGCGAACCGGCTGAATCCGAACCTGCCCTCGAAGCTGGAAGACATCATCAATCGCGCTCTCGAGAAAGACCGCGACATGCGCTTCCAGAGCGCCCGCGATATGCGCGTGGAACTGCAGCGTTTGAAGCGTGATCTGGACGCGCGCCGCGGAAGTTCCCCATCTGGCGTCGCCGTTCTGCCGCGAGAAAGCGGCGCCGCGCCGGCGGCGCACAATACTCCGCCACCTTCCTCCGCTACGATCCCGCCTGCCGTCGCAGCTTCCAGTTCCGCAGGCTCCGCGATATCGCCTCGGAGCACTGGCAAAAGCCGAGGACGCCTCATCGCTGGTGCGATTGTGCTGCTGCTCCTGCTGGTGGCAGGAGGACTGTACTATCGCTCGCGCACCACGACCGCCAAGCTCACCGACAAAGACACCGTCGTACTCGCTGACTTCGACAACAAGACCGGTGACACGGCCTTCGACGACACGCTGAAGCAGGCGCTGGCTGCCGAACTTGCCCAGTCACCGTTTCTCAGCATTCTCTCGGACGAGAAGGTCGCCAACACACTGAAGATGATGGGCAAGGGCCAGGGCGAGCACCTGACCAAGGATGTCGCCCTGGAAGTCTGTCAGCGTTCTTCGAGCGCCAGCATGCTGTCCGGCTCCATCGGGCAAGTCGGAAGCCACTACAACCTGGTGTTGAATGCGATCAATTGTTCCACCGGCGATCTTCTGGCGACTGCGCAGACCGAAGTCAACGATAAAGACCACGTGCTGAGCGGCCTCGGCAAACTCGGCACCGAGATTCGCGAGAAGCTTGGCGAATCGCTGGTGACCATCCAGAAGTACGACAAGCCGTTGCAGCAGGTGACTACGCCTTCGTTCGAAGCGTTGAAGGCCTATACCCAGGCCGATGCCATCACCGACGATAACGGCGCCATTCCGTATTACAAGCGCGCCATCGCCCTGGATCCAAATTTCGCCAGTGCCTGGGTCGCCATGGGTGTTCGCTATTCAGGCCTCGGGGAGAATGGCCTCTCCAACGATGCCTTCACCAAGGCATTCGAATTGCGCGATCACGTCAGCGATCGCGAGCGCTACCGCATCGAGTCCACTTACTACATGTACGTCGTTGGCGACCTGGAAAAGGCGCGCCAGACCTACGATATCTTTGCTCAGGCCTATCCCAGGGAATCACGTCCCTACACCAACGGTGCTCTTGTCTCGTTTGCATATGGGCAATACGACGATGCGCTTCGCAAAACGCTGGGCGCCCAGCGCATCGAAGCCAGCGCCGCCAGTTACGGGAACCTGATCGAGGCTTACACCTTCGTGGGCCAGTTGGATAAGGCCAAGGAGATTTCCGACGAAGCCGCCGCCAGGAAAGTCGTCACCGCCGACATGTTGCGTGGCCGTTATGCGCTGGCTTTCCTGAAGAACGATCAGGCCGGCATGGCTCAGCAGGTAGCGGACTCGGCCCAGCTGTCTGCAGAAGACATGCTGCTTTCCACCGCCTCTGACACGGAAGCCTTCTATGGCCGCCTTGCCAAAGCCCGCGAACTCTCGCAGAAGGCGGTTGCGTCGGCGCTTCGCGAGCAACGAAAAGAAACGGCTGCGCTATGGCAGCTGAATTCCGCGCAGCGCGAAGCCGAGTTCGGCAATTTTGCGCAGGCTCGGCGCGAAGCTGCCTCGGCATCGGCCCTGATCTCCACTCACGACGCGCAAGTCATGGCCGCCCTTGTCCTGGCTCGCGCCGGCGACCACGCTGCCGCGCAAAAGCTTGCCGAGGAGCTTGCCCGTCAATATCCCTCCGATACGCTGCTCAACAAATACTGGCTGCCCGTCGTCCGTGCTTCGATTCTCGCCGCGACCAAGCCCAACGACGCCCTACACGAGCTGGAAACCAGCGCTCGCTTCGAAATGGGCCAGGCGCTGCCGCAGACCGAGTCCGGCGCCCTGCTGTATCCGGTTTACGTTCGCGGAGAAGTGCTGCTTGCGGCGCATCGTGGCGGAGACGCCGCCCGCGAATACCAGAAAATGATCGATTCCCCCAACCTGATGCAGAACGGCCCACTCGCCCCGCTTGCCCGCCTCGGCCTGGCGCGGGCCTACGCTGCCGCCGGCGATACTCCCAAAGCCAAGGCCGCTTACCAGGACTTCTTCTCCCGCTGGAAAGACGCCGACTCCGACATCCCCGTCCTGGTGCAAGCCAAAGCCGAGTACGCGAAGCTGCCCTGACGACGTCGATGCATCTCTGACCTTTCGTCCCTCGAGCCGCTACGCGCTGTATAATCCTCCGCCATCCACTTTCGTCACGTTCGCAACCGAGGAACCAGGAAATCGCTGTTCTACAAGGAGGAAGCCGTGAACTCTCTGAAATTGCGACTGCTCGCGCTCCCGATATTGCTGGCTGTGACTTCCAGCATGTGTTTGGCGCAGACCGCCCCTGCCAGTGCACCCGATACTTCGAAATCCGACAAGAAAGCGACCAATGCAAAAGCCAAGTCAGAGCAAATGGACCCCTCTACCATTCCGCAAGCGCCCGGCGGCGGCGGAGGCAAAGTCTGGGTAAATACCAACACGAAGGTGTTCCACAAAGAAGGCGACCCATGGTACGGCAAGACCAAGCATGGCCAGTACATGACTGAGGCCGATGCCGTGAAGGCCGGCTACCACGAAGCAAAGGAATCTCCGGAAGGGAAGAAAGAAACCGCAGGCAAGACCGACACAAAAAAGTAGGGACTTCGTCAGCGTGGCGCGTGTCCGGCGTCGCTGGTCGGCGCCCGCAACTCGGTTGCTCCAGCGACAACGCTTTAAGTCTGCAATCGGTCAGCGATGCGGAGAAGCGGTGTTAGAAAATACCCAAGGCGTGCCATTCCTGTGCTGCAGCGAATCGCTTTTTGGCGAGTTCAATCGTGCCGCAAACACACCCTTGTCAAACTCGATCGAACTCGCTAGCGACCGACGACTAGCGACCGACACCCGCCGCCCCATCAATCCGACTTTCCCCGGCTCGCCGGCGGAACGATCCCGTTCATGCGCAAGTACTCCACCATTTGCCCGTAATGATCGTAAGCATGCTCGACGCCGAAAAACGCCAGCCGCAGCCGGGTCGATTTGCTTTTCCCGGGCGTCTCCAGCATGTTTTCCACGGTCAGCGTGGCCGCAGCGCGATGGCCGAGCGCGAAGGAATCCGCGAGGAACTTCAGGATGTCAGCTTTCGTCTTTACGTCGTCTGGCCCGTTTCCGTCTTTCAGGTTCGCAGGTAGCGGGTCTCCTGTAATGTTCGACCAGATGAAGTAGTTGGAGGCGGCAATGTGTTTGACCTGCACGGCAAACGTGCGCACGCCTTTGTAGTCATCGCCTGGAATTTTCAAGCTCTCCGGCGAAAAGTTGAACTTTTCCTCGGGCATCGCCTCGGCCGCATCCGTGACTTGCTTCTCGACGGCACTGATCTCGCGATCGATGACGGAAATCAGCGTGGGTGCCGCTTGCGCGGGTTGCGCTTGTGATGCGCTCGCACTGCTGTTCGTGCTCTGTCCGAGCGCGGTGATAGCGAACATCAGGACTGCTGAGGCCAAACAGATCGTTGTGTGTTTCATTCAGGTAAGCCTCCTCTTCCAGCTAAAGTACGAGTTCGCAAGACGTGTGGACGCAGCGTCCCGCCGGCTATCGCGGGGCATTTTGCCCTCGCGCCTGCATACGTGATGACAACTCGCCTCTTAGACGGAGCACCGCTCCGGACGTTTTGTAAATTTCCAGTCACGACGAGGAGTCGTTTTGGCTCCTGGATTGCACTACAGGAGTTAGCCGAGAACTGCGGAACTCGGGCTCGATCGGTCTCCATGAACTACAGAGATTCATCCGACGCAGTCTGCTAGGGTTCTTTCCCGAGAACCCAACTTTCTTTCCTGCCTGAGCATCCATGCTTCGGGAGTACACAGCGATGAAATCCCGAAACTATTGTTGCGACAGTAGCCATTCTGCTCGCATCGTCGTCATGGGCGCAGAGCTTTCCAAAGGAACCGATTGAACCCGGCATCAACCGATATATCCAGACAAACCGGAGTCGAATGGCTCATTACACTGGCAGCAATGCAGTAACGACGTCACCGATCTGAGCCGGCAACGTAGTCATGCCGCGTGATCCGCGCAGCAATCGACGCCGTCGGAAATGGCAATCGAAACACGTGACCGCGCTCGGTCAACGTAAATGGCAAGCATTCGCTCACCACGCAAGACAAAAGTCCTCTCCGGAAGGCCTGGAGCCAATAAACGCGGCAAGTACGTGGGCGGTGTTCTGCGGAGGGCCAGTTCAGGGCGCTCCGGAGCGTGCAACAAAGCGTCATGAGTCAGATACATCCGGGTCGGACCGCGAAAAGGCACCGTACGAACAAGTGACCTGGCAGAACTGGACCAAGTCCTGGTCGGACCAAACGACCTGAGATCAATCTAGATTCCTCGCATAAGTTGAGGGCAGATTGTAAGGACCCGCGTGATATAGGGACGAATAACGCGAGCTGGCCAACGATCCAACGACAGCAACGACGACAACGACAGGTTTAAGCCAACGACCAACAGCCGACGACCGACGACTGCTCTTAAACAGCGAAAGCCGGGACATCCGGAATTTCTTCCGGTCCCAGCTTTCGCTTCCTTCAACGTCGGTAGTTGAGTTAGTTGGAGGTGGCGCTGGCGGCGGTGGTCGGCGCCGATGCGCTATTGGCAGCGTTGCCGCTCGCGCCGCCGTTGTCGGTCGTACCCGTGCGGGTGAGGCGCGGGAAGAACGGCGTCACTTCAAACGGCATCTTGTCGCGGGCTGACGTGATCGCCACGGGCTGCGATTTCACCAGTTCCACTTTGTCGTCCCACGGGTTCAGTTTCACGCGTCCACCCATGGGTAGAGCTGCGATCTGGTCGAGCTTGTTCCAGTCGATCTGCGGAGCCGAGGTCATCAACGCCGACATGCGCGTTACCGCGGAGCCTTCCGTCATGTTGTTGCCCAGGTGCGCGGTGAGCAGCGCGCTCAATGCGCCTGCGCGCGAGTTCAGCATCTTCAGGAACAGGCCCGCGCCATCGAGCTTTTGGGCGTAGGGCGAGTTCTTGAGCATTTCGACCGCTTTCTTGTCGGCGGCCACCTCTTCTTCCGGAATGTGCTTGAAGCCGAGGTTCTCGTAGGTTGATTCGTCGGAGAACAGCATGCGGTCGTTGAAGGCGTACTTCGAGCCCAGGTTGTGGCCCAGCACGATGTGCGCCAGTTCATGAGTCAGCGCCATTGCCAGGCTCGACTCGTCAGGAAGCACATCGATCAGGCCGCGGCTGATGATGATGGTGTTGCCCACGCTGAAGGTCTCGAGCGGCGACGTGAGCAGCACGCGCGTCCGGACCGGGCGGGGCAGGTCGATGTTGTTGGTGACTTCGATGTTGTTGACGACGGTCTGCAAAATCTTGTTCAGTTCGCCATCCGGAGCCAGCAGCCCAGCGCGGGTGAGGCGCTCGACCACGTTGTCTTCCGCCTGCTGCTGCCAGTTGCGTTCGGCCGCCAGAGGCGTAGCGTCCTGCGCGGCTGGACTGTCGTCCTGCACGCTGTCGACGCGGATATTGGTCAGTTCGTCCGACTGGCCATCCTTCTTCAGGTCATAGCCCCAGATGCGGGTCTGCGCCTTGAAGGCCAGCTGGTTCTTGGCGCCTGCGCTGAAGTCGCCTTCTTCGCTGTAGATGAACGCCGGCACCCAGTAGCCCGGGATCAGGTTCAAGCGCCAGCTGTCCATGTGGAAGAAGTAGGCATTGCGCGGACGGGGCGCGTAGGTCCCGTTCAGGCGGACGATGTTGTAATCCTGATCTTCGACCCAGATGCGGCCCAGGAAACGGCCCTGGCCGCTCTTCGGCTTCGGGGTCACGTCAAACACCAGGCAGCGCACGTCGCCCAGGAACTCGCGGCGCACGTAGCGGAAGTCATAGTGCTGGCGATCGAAATCGTTGCGGTCGGCAAAGATCATCCACGAGAAACCCAGCGGCTGATACTGCACCTTGAACAGCTTGCTGAAGCCGCCGAGCAGGTGCTTCTCCATGCTCTGGTCTTCGTGGATATAGTCCTTGCGATCGATGGTGGTGCTCAGATCCATGCGGCCGAGGAAATACTTGTCGTTCTGTGGCACTGGCCCGAGAGCGGGATCCAGTGTCAGATTCTGCAAGTAGGTCTCGATCACCGGCGTACGGGTCTGCAGCATCTTGATCAGGCCCTTTTCGCGCAGCACGAAGCGATCGACCACCTGGTCCATCGTCGTCGGTTGCGTCCCAGCGGGCGGAGGCGCGGGCTGCGCGTTCGGCGCCGGCGTGGTGGACTGCGTCGGTTGCGCCGTTGGAGTCGTGGCGGGCGCCGTGTCCGGCGTGGACGCCGGAGCGGTTGTTTGCATTGTGGCCGGCTGCGACGTCGGCTGCGAATCCGCCGGTTGCTGTGCTACCGCACTCAGCGACAGCAGTAAAGTAGCAGAGACCATCCAATTCAAGGTACGCATAACTCTTATCTCCATGATTCTTCAGTACGCCAATCTTCAATACGCCAACTGGAAAACAACGTGTACGACCGCGGTGGAATCCACCGCCTGACCATTGCGCAGAGCCGGCTTGAAGCGCATCTTGTTGGCTGCAGCGATGGCGGCTTCATCCAGCCCATGACCCAGGCCGCGGACCACGCGATTCACGTGCAACTGTCCGTTGGCCCCAAAACTGACTTCGAGCAAAACTTCGCCTTCCAATTTCAGTGCGCGAGCTTCGTCGGTGTAGACCGGATTCGGCTTATAGGTGATCTCGACCGCGTTGGTCGGCGGACCCGAGTCGAGCTGCGGCTTGCCAGTTCCATGCGACAGCTCCTGCTGGCCAAAGCCGCCGGTTGCTACTGCGGTGCCGCGCCCATTACTGCGGCCATCGCCGTTGCCGCCGATCGCCACACCGTTGCCAAACCCGGCGCTCGCGACCGTTCCTTTCATGCCCTTGGCGCCGCCTGTGCCGTTCCCGTTTCCGGGCCCTTGCGGCATGTCGAACGAACCCGTGGCCGCCGCCACCAGGTGGGCGCCCGCTTTGCCTTCGCCCTTAAGCCCATTGGGATCGCCGAATCCACCCGTTTGCACCTTCTGTACCGGAACATTCAGGGTTGGCGTCGCCGAACTGCCGGTGGAAAATTCCCCGGTATGAATCAGTTGTGGGCGCGCTCCCCCGGAAATCTGTTTCAGCTGCGGCGTCTGGAAATTGTTGACCACCACTTTCGGAGCCTCTGGCTCCGGTTCCGGCCTGGGCTGAACAACGCGAACTTCCCGCGGCACCACCAGGTGCGGCGAAGCAACAATCGGGGCCGCCGGCAGCAGCTTGGCATGCACCATCTGCGGCTTCGGTTTGGGCAGCGGCTTCGGCTCACGGCCAGGCAAGGGAATCAGTTCCGTCAGGTGATAGTTCTGCTTGACCTGGAGCTTCTCGGGGAACAGCAGTCCGATGTTCACCAGCAACAAAATGAACGCCAGTTCGATTCCGTAGCTGGTGGCAAGGGTCTGCCAGCTGATCCTTTTGGTCGGAAGGAGGCTGAACTGCGGTCCGCGATAAGCCGTGCCCATCGATAGCTCCAATATGAGGAACCCGGGCCGGGGAGATAGCGCGGGTGGAAGCCTTAAAGTACGGGAGATCGGACGAGGGGTAAACGTGTCCGGCGCTGGTGTACCTTGGTAACCGGTTGAGGATCAAGGTGAAACTAGGCCCAAAACGGGCGCCAGGCCGGGCT
This sequence comes from uncultured Acidobacteriota bacterium, assembly GCA_963729415.1. GTDB lineage: Bacteria > Acidobacteriota > Terriglobia > Terriglobales > Acidobacteriaceae > Gp1-AA133. The sequence continues at coordinate 172,588 of CAVSOD010000004.1, forward strand.
TTCCGCGCCTTCAGCCGGAACGGCGCCGGCGAAACCCATAGAAAACCGGAACTCCCGCCGCAATGATCAGCAAACCTACGGCCGAGTTCCGCATATTGTCGGTGAAGGTGTAGTAAAGCAGCACCGCCGAGGCTAGAACAAACAAGGCGGGAACGACTGGGTATCCCCAAACGCGGTAAGGGCGTTCGCTATCGGGCTCGCGTCGCCGAAACACGAAGATCGAACTTGCCGTGATCATGTAGAAGAGCCATTCCGCAAAAATCGCCAGCGTGAACAGCTGGCGGAAGTTTTGTCCCACCAGCAAGAGCGCGACTGCCAACCCAAGCTGCAACAGAATCGCGACTGACGGAGTCAGAAATCGCGGATGCACCTTCGCGACCTGGGGGAAGAAGTAGCCATCACGCGCCGCGGCGAAGGGAACGCGTGCCCCGCTCATGGTGGTGCCATTCAGGGTCACCAGCATCGATAGCGCCATGCCCGCTGAGACGATGCTTGCGCCCAGCCCGCCCAGCACCAGCGCGACTGCGTCAGACGCGGGACGCGACGACGCGGCCATCGCATCGGCCGGCAGCACGTACTGCACGCCTGCATTCACCAGAACGTACAAAGCACCCACGACGGCGACTCCAACGATCAGCGCGATCGGGATGTTGCGCCCCGGCTCGCGGATCTCTCCCGCCACCTGATTCAAGTCATTCCAGCCGTCGTAAGCCCACAGGGCCGCCACCAACGCGGCCATGAATCCGGCGATCCCGCCTTTGGCGCCGGCGAAATCCGTCGCGAAGTTGTTCCAGCCCGCGCCCCCGCGATATCCGAAGCAGGTCGCGACAATGCCAACGATGATCGCGATCTTCAGAAGCGTGAAGATCAACTGAAACTCGCCCGCCTTCTTGACTCCGATGTAGTTCAGAAACGAAATGAAGACCGCCGCCCCGATGGCCGCAAGTTGTCCGAAGGTGACCGTGAGCGGCGTATGCATAATCGCGTGAGAAAAGAATCCGAACACGGGGAAAGTTCCGAGAATCAGCACGAACCCGGCGGTAATGGTCGCGATTGACGCGGGCTTCGAAATCAGCAGCGTGGTCCAGGCATAGAGAAATCCACCCAGCGGCCCGTAAGCGTCGCGAACATACACGTATTCGCCGCCAGCCTGCGGCTTCATGGCTCCAAGTTCGGCGTAGGTGAGCGCCCCAAAGAAAGAAAGCAGCCCTCCCACCAGCCAGGCCAGAAACACTAGCTTGGCCGAACCGACGGCCTGCATCATTTGCGTGGGCACGAGAAAGATGCCACTGCCGATAATCGTGCCCACGACGATCGCGGTGGCGTGGCTGACGCCCAAGTCGCGGGCAAGCTGCGGTTCGACGGCGGCGGGGGTAGTGGTAGGCATGGGGCGGATGCAGTATAAAGCAGGGGTTCTCAGCACTCGGCATTCAGTCTCGTGATGGTGGGGGCCGAAAGAATGTAGCGCCGGCATCCTGCCGGCTGTCGCGAGGGCGTCTCGCCCTCGCACGGCGGGCGGGACGCCCGCCGTGACAGCCGCCGAGACGGCGGCGCTACATTCGATCGCGCATAGCTTATTGCTATCTGAACGCGTCAGGAAGCTCGAGGAGCGTCGATCACGCCCCGAGATGACCCTGAGGCTACCTGGGGCTTCGAACTACGCCTATATCGCTTCTAATCGCAATTAAAGGCCATCCTGGGAGGTGTCCGGACCTCGTTTTTGACTCTGGAGCTTCGCTCGAACGAACTTTCAATAACTTAGCTCATAGTGAATCAAATTGAGAAAACATCCGACGGGGAATCGATCCGGCTAGGCCGAGCGGTTTTCTGAGATCAGACTTGCAGCGTAGCCGATCCCGAACGTCACCAGCGTCCCGATCGGCACGTACCAGGTCCAGGGGATTTTGGTCCCGAGCCACAGATACAGCTCGGTCGAGAAGCCGAACAGCATGCCCATCATCGCGCCGGCTTGATTCGCACGCTTGGTGAGGACGCCGAGCAGGAACACGCCCAGCATCGCGCCGTAGGCAACCGAGGCAATCGCCAATCCCACCTCAACCACGCGCGCAACCTTGTGCAGCGACAACACGGCTAGCCCAAACAGCAGCAGCGCCCAGAGCAGAGTCGCTACCCGCGACAGGCGAAGTTGCTTGCGTTCGTCGGTTTGCGGATGACGCCGCAGGTAGAAATCCATCATCGAGCTTGACGACAGCGAGTTCAGAGCAGCGCTAAGGTTCGACATGGCGGCAGCCAGGATCGCCGCGATCAGCAAGCCCGAAATCCCGTGCGGCAGTCGCGTGACGATGAACGTCGGGTAGATGTAGTCGGCCTTGCCGAAAATCGACGAAGGCATGCCGTAGTACGCCCATAGCATCACGCCGACCATCAGGAAGAGCGCAAACTGCAGGAAGATCGCGACGCCGCTCGTGAGCAGCGCCGTGACCGATTGCCGCTCATTGCGCGCCGCCAGCAAACGCTGCACGATCAGTTGGTCGGTGCCGTGGCTTGCGGTGGTGAAGAATGCGCCGCCGATCAATCCAGCCCAGAAGGTGTACGGCTTCGCGAAGGTGAAGGAGAAATCGAACACTCGCAGCTTGTCCATGCCGTGGGCGAGATAGTGAATCGCCGGCCACCCGCCCGGCACCAGGTGCAGGATGGTGAACACGCCCACGAGCGTGCCGCCGATGTAAATCCCGGTCTGCACAACGTCGGTCCAGATGACCGCCGCCAAGCCGCCTTCGAAGGTGTAAATCAGGGTCAGCGCGGTGATGATCGCGATCGACGCAATCTCGCCCGTGCCCAGCGCGATGCCGACCACGATCGACACGGCATACACGCGCACGCCTTCCGCTGCGGCGCGCGTCACGAGAAACAGGGAAGCGGTCAGCGTACGCAGCCGTTTGCCGAAGCGGCGCTCGATCAACTGGTACGCGGTGTAGAGATCGCCGCGGAAATAGTGCGGCAGCAGCACGAAGCTGATGATCACGCGGCCCACGATGTAGCCCAGGATGACTTGCAGGAACGTGAGGTTCGAATCGTAGGCCAGTCCGGGAATGCTGATGATGGTCAGGGTGCTGGTTTCGGCGGCGACGATCGAGAGCGCAATCGCCCACCACGGGATGTTGCGGTCGGCGAGGAAATAATCACGCAGCGACCGTTGCTTCTTGCGGAAGCGCAGCCCAAAAAGCGTGATGCCGGCCAGATAAAGCGCGATGATGGCGAGGTCGAGGCGGTTGAGGCCCATCAGCACACATTATCGGTGGTGACATGTGACCTCGGGGAGTGAGACTGCAGTGACGTGGAGCCTCAGAGGTCGCTCAGCAGCACTTGGCACTTTAGCCCCTTGATCGCGCTTCTAGCTAGCGACTAGCGACTGAAGACTGACGACTAGCGACTAGCGACTGACAACCAGAACCGGCTCCATCTCCAGCCGAATCCCCCACTGCTCCCGGACTCGCAGCTGAATTTCATCCTTGAGCGCCAGCACCTCCGCCGCCGTCGCCCCGCCGCGATTCACAATGGCCAACGCATGCTTGTGCGAGATTCCGACCCGCCCGTTCCCATATCCCTTCGAAAATCCCGATTGCTCGACCAGCCACGCCGCCGATACTTTTCTCTGCCGCTCGAGCGCCGGGTAGCTCGGAATCTCCACCCCTCGCGCCGCCGCTTTCTCCTTCAACGCCGCGAACTCCTCCACCGACAGCACCGGGTTCTTGAAAAACGATCCCGCACTCCGCGAATCCGGATCCCCCGGACTGAGCAACATCCCTTTGCTCGCCCGGATCGTCCGCACCGCTTCCCGGACCTCCGCCAACGTCGGCTTCCGAGACAGTTCCGCAAAATGTTTTTTCAGGTCCGTATAGGTGAGCCGCGCCTCTCCGTCATGCGCCAGTGCGTAGGTCACCCGCAGAATGATGTACCGTCCGCGCTCCGTCGTATTGAAGACGCTCGTCCGGTACGAGAAGCCGCAATCCGCGTTCTCGAACTCCTCTTCCTTGCCGCTTTTCAAATCAAGCGCGACGACCGAATCAATCGTCTCGGAAACCTCCTGCCCATAGGCTCCGACATTCTGCACCGGAGTTCCACCCATACTTCCAGGAATCCCGCTAAGACATTCAATTCCCGAGCAGTTGTGCTGGACTGTGCTGGCAACGAACCCGTCCCAATCCTCCCCGGCGCCCACATCGAAGTAGGCCGTCCCGTGTCCATGCCGGTGATGGATGCCGAGGATCGCCACCTTCAACACAAGCCCCGGCCACCCCGCATCCGCCACTACCAGGTTGCTGCCTCCGCCCAGAACGAACAGGGGCAGGTTGTGCGACCTGGCATACTCGACCGCTTCCCGCACGTCGTCCGCGCTCTCCGCCTCCACAAAAAATCGCGCTGCCCCACCCACCTGCAAGGTAGTCAACGGCGCCAGTGGAATATTCTCCTGAAGCTGCATCGCAGCCACTATATAGGAGCGGGCCCGAGGTGATGGTCGAACCGTAGCTTTCGGGATTTCAGATTGAAGATTTTAGATTGAAGATTTCAGATTGAAGATTAGCCACAAGATTGACGAAGTGGGTCGGGGCTTTGCTGTGGCATTTGTCGCACCATCGACGCGGTCGGTGCGGCGAACTTGTTCTGCTTGCGCACGCGAAAATCTGAAATCTGCAATCTAAAATCTGCAATCAGAATCTGCAATCTAAAATCTAAACAGAGCCCCACGCCACAATCCTCGGCCCTGCGTCAGGGCACGCTTGTATCAGGGCACGCATTTATGCGTGCCGTGAAGAATGCAAAATTCGACGCGCCTTCATGCGCCGCGGCAATCTCTCGAGGTGCCCACATCCTTTGCGGCGGACGGGTGTCCTCGTCCGTGTTAGGATTTTTCTAGAACCTCTTCCCAAGGAGCCCTCATGTACCCCGAACTCATGCTGATCCCGATGCGCGAAGAACTCACCAAGGCCGGCATTCAGGAACTGCGCACTGCCGCTGAGGTCGACCGCGCCGTGGCCGCCCCCGGCACCACCATGCTCATCGTGAACTCGGTTTGCGGATGCGCCGCCGGCCGCATGCGTCCCGCGGTCCGCATGGCGCTCGGCAACTCCGCCCGTCCCGATCATCTCTACAGCGTCTTCGCCGGTCAGGACAAGGAAGCCACCGAGCGCGCCCGCTCTTACTTCACCGGCTATCCGCCGTCGTCGCCCTCGATCGGCATTCTGCGTGACGGCAAACTCGTCTACATGCTCGAACGCCGCAACATCGAAACCCGCGAAGCTCCCGCCATCGCCGCCGACCTCGTGAACGCCTTCAACCAGCTCTGCGTAAGCACAGCCCCCTAACATGCTGACCGCGGACTTTACGGCCAAACCGAAGCGGCCCTACGGACTGAAGCTGTGATCTCGCTTGAGGGCCTGTCTCGACCAAGCCTTGTCATTGCGAGCGGAGTGACTCGCCAGCCGAACGCAGTCGAGAGGACCATGCGTTCCGCTCGTCAAGAATCTCTTGTCGTTGGAGTGACGGGCGTCCTCGCCCGTCAACACCACGACCCAGTCAAGCCTTTTTCCCCACGGCCCCCAAAGGCAAAGTCCGCAGATCCGGATCAACCCACTCCCGCCTTGCGGTCTCTGAGGCAACCTGCTCTCGGCTGTAATACTCATAAACAATGTCTTTCTTTCCAAAGCGTTCCAGGGCGCCATTCACGTTTTCCGTGAGCGGCGCAGTCGGCGCTTGCCCGGCCAGAAATCCCTCCAGCAACAGCATCCAAAACCGCGTCAATGTCTCGTGATACCCGTGCTTGCCGTGATGCGCCGTGAAGCGCAGCAACCCGTCGCGCATCCGCACCAGCGCCGCCTCCGGCGGCAGCGTGCTCAGATACCAGCACGCCACGGTAAGGTGCCGGGCATGGGTAAACTCCTCCGCCGCGTACCCACAAGTTTCGAACTTCTCCACCACCTCGCGAATCTCGTTCTCGTTCCGATACCTCGTCATGCCAACTCCTTTTGGCGCAAAAAAAACCGCCCGCGCGCAAACCTGCGCACGGGCGTGATCTTCTCGAAGTTTTAGATTAAATCCTCCTCCACTCCTTGTCCAGAACTACTTTTCGTGTCTCCACCTTGGCGTCGCCTACACATGCGACGGCATCAGCGGCGCCGTCATCCACTCGTTCATGGGGTGCGATTTCCCGCAATCCAGGCACTTCGTCACGTCGAACTGCGTTCCGCATTGCGGACAAGCCGCCCGCGTCGCGAACGTGTCGAACGGCTGCCCGCAGCGTCCGCATTTCCAGTAATTCCCGACGGGCGGCGCGGTGCGGCAACTTGGACAGGCAAACCCGTCCCTGCGCTGCAATTTCGCCAGTTGCAAGAGCGCCCGCGCATGCTGCAGTCCTCCCCAGCAATTCATCAGCATGAACACGGCCAGCGCGCCATACCACCATGATTGCGCCCACAGCGCCAGACCAATAAATCCCGCTACCCCGACAAAGCCCAGCACCGTGGCAACCATCAGGCTGCGCGCCCGCCCCATCACAAACCACAGCAGCGACTCGCAGGATCTGCCCGCCATCCAGCGGATAGATCGGCAGCATGTTGAATACCAGCAGGACCCCGTCCATCCACAGCACGGCGTCCGCCAGTTTGTAGAGATCGGGCATCGTCTCAGCCCATCCCGCCGACCTCCCGAAAAAATACAGACCGCCGAGGACGGGCAGCAGCGCGACATTCACCAACGGTCCGGCGGCGATGCTCCACAAGGTCGCGCCCGGCCGCGCCGGTGGATCGACATACGCCACGCCTCCCAGCGGCCACAACACAATCCGGTTCGCCGTTCCTCCCACTTGCCGGCAAGCCATGGCGTGCCCAAACTCATGCAGCGTCACGATCAGAAAAAGCGCCAGATACTCGGCGACATTCCAGCCGATCGAGGAATACTTTCCCGGCCGGCTTTGGATTTCATAAACCGCTACCAGAAACCACGACCAGTGGAGAAACACATCCACCCCGGCAAACTGAAACAGGCGGATGGATCCGCCGCGAGTGCTTGGCATGCGCGCAGTTTACTGGATTTTCACAAGCATGGTAAGAGGGGTGGGATTGCCGCAGCACTACCGCGACTATCGCCAATCACCCCGATTGAATGCCCCCAATGCATGAATGCTCGCAATGCCTGAATGCCCCCAATGCATGAATGCTCCCAATGCGTGAATGCTCGCAATGCCTGAATGCTCCCAATGCGTGAATGCTCCCGATGCTGAATGCTCCCGATGCAGTGTGACCCGATTGAATGCCCCCGATGCAATGAGAGTCCCCGATGTGTGAATACCCGATGCATGAATGACCCTAGCGTATGAATGTTCCCGATGCATGGATATGCCGAATCGACGTATGTCGCATTGAAACCAGTCCCGCAGGGACGGCATAAATTAGCCCCGGGCGTAAGCCCGGGGTAAACGGCAAGAAGCGACCGAGCCCCGTAGGGGCGACACCTTGCAACGCGTGCGGAAGCGCGCGAGCACCATCATCGCGGTGTCCCCTCTGGGGTTTTTGCCTGCACCCACTGCCTCCCGCCAAATCACCCGATGGAATTCTCCGAAGCGTGAATGACCCCGAAGCAGGAATGACCCCGATACATGTACACGCCGATCGACGAATGTCGGATTAAAACCAGTCCCGCAGGGACGGCATAAATTAGCCCCGGGCGTAAGCCCGGGGTAAACGGCAAGAAGCGACCAAGCCCCGTAGGGGCGATACCTTGCAACGCGTGCGCAAGCGCGCGAGCACCGTCATCGCGGTATTCCCTCTGGGGTTTTTGCCTGCACCCACTGCCTCCCGCCAAATCACCCGATGGAATTCTCCGAAGCGTGAATGACCCCGAAGCAGGAATGACCCTGATACTGTACACGCCGATCGACGAATGTCGGATTAAAACCAGTCCCGCAGGGACGGCATAGATTAGCCGCGGGCGTAAGCCCGGGGTAAACGGCAAGAAGCGACCAAGCCCCGTAGGGGCGATACCTTGCAACGCGTGCGCAAGCGCGCGAGCACCGGGTGTCCCCTCTGGGGTTTTTGCCTGCACCCACTGTCTCCCGCCAAATCACCCGATGGAATTCTCCGAAGCGTGAATGACCCCGAAGCAGGAATGACCCCGATACTGTACACGCCGATCGACGAATGTCGGATTAAAACCAGTCCCGCAGGGACGGCATAGATTAGCCCCGGGCGTAAGCCCGGGGTAAGCGGCAAGAAGCGACCAAGCCCCGTAGGGGCGATACCTTGCAACGCGTGCGCAAGCGCGCGAGCACCGTCATCGCGGTATTCCCTCTGGGGTTTTTGCCTGCACCCACTACCTCCAAATCACCCTATGGAATCTCCGATGAATACGCCTTACTTCCGTGCCGCCGCCATCACCCGGAATGCCTTCACCACAATATGGTTCGGCTGCACCCCCACCGGAATCATGGTCAGCAGGGAATACTCGCTCGGCTCCAGCTTCCGCGGCTTCCTCTTCTGGATCACCGTCACGTCGCCCGACTGCGAATTCAGCACCAGCAGATAATTCTGGCTCTGATCGAGCGCCAGCCCGTCGGGACCGCTGCCCACCGGCACCGTCGCCACAATCTTTCCCAGATCGATGTCATACACGGCCACGCTGTTCGATCCAAAATTGCTGACATACAGCCGCGAATTGTCAGCCGACACCACGCCGCGCGCCGGTTTCGTTCCGATCAGGTAGCTGCTCGCCACCTCATCCGTCGTGGTCTCGATGATCGAGATGCTGTCCGCATCAAAGTCCACCACCATCAACTCGCCGCCATCCGGCTTCAACGCAAGATTCACCGGGGTCGGCCCCACGTCCAGCAACGCCAGCACCTTGTCATTCCTCAGATCAATCGACGCCACCTGCGCCGATCCGCTGCAGGCCACGAACGCCTTCGTCGACTCCGGAAGAATCGCGATGTCCTCCGGCTGCTTGCACACCGGCAGGGTCGCTCGCACCGCCAGCGTCTTCGCGTCGATCAGCGACACTGTGCTGTCCCCGCGATTGCTGACCAGCACGGTCGTCCCCGACGGCGTAACCCGCGCCAGTCCCGGCGCCGCTCCCACGCGAATCGTCCCCACCACCGCACGCTTGTCGAGGTCAATCACCGATACGTTGGCCGATCCCGAATTCGCCACGTACGCCCGCTTGCCATCCTGCGCCACGTCGATGAAGTAGGGCCGCCCGTGAACACCCAGCGTCGCCACCACCTGATTCTTCTCCGCATCGATGATGCTGACGTTGCTCGACGCAGCATTCACTACATAAACCTCATTCTTTTTCGGATTGGCCGCCGCGCCCGTCGGCTCGCTGCCCACGTTGATCGTCTTGACCGGCTCAAAGGTCCGCAGATCGATCACCGTCACGGTGTTGCTCTTGCCGTTGGTGATGTACGCGTACTCGCGGTAGCTGGGACCGTAGTCGGGAAGCGGGCGCTCGCTGAAATACCACCAACCCACTGCCGCCACCACCGGCAGCAACACTGCGATGAACAGAATTTTTCTCAAAGGATGGCTTGGCCCCGGAGGGAGAAGATTACGCTACGCAAGATCGCTGATCAATAAAGTCGGAAGTCCATCTCCACGTTGAGCCGCACTGCAATCGGCTGACCCTGCTGCACTGCCGGTTCGAATCGCCACGTACCCGCCGCCGCGATCGCCTGTTCGTCCAGACCAAAGCCTGCCGGCACCAGCACGCAGAGATCCGTGAATGTGCCTTGCGGGTCGACGGTTCCGGCGATCATTACCCGGCTTTGATATTTCGCTCTGCGCCCCTTCTCCGAATACTCCGGGTCGGGAGCGTGAGTGGCATGCGGGGGCGTGAGACCGTTTTCCACGTGACGCAAGACGTATACCGCCGAGTGCGCCCCCATATTCGGACCATGACACAACGGCGCATCAGCGCTGGCCGGCGGATCGTATCCGAAATGAAGGCGAAGCCGGATTTTCTTGTCGGGGTAGCTGTCAGGCAGGGGCGGAAACGGAGCGCCCGACGAAATTGCCTGCGACGCGGCCTCGTCCAGTATCGCCTCTCCGGCCGACTCAACCGTCTTCAAATTTCCCAACGAGCCGTCGCGGTTGACCTCGAATTCAACTACCGTCGTGCCCTGCTTCCATCCGCCGGTTTTCTCCAGTTGCGCCAGTTGTGGAAGCCAGCGGTTGCGTACACCCGTCAGCACGCGGAAAGGATAGTTTTTCAATTCCTGCGGCGTGCTCTTGCTCAAAACTTCAAAGCCGCTGAAGTTCGGTACCCGCTGGATGACTCGTCGCGACGAACCTTCCGTCTCCGATGTATCCGCCGTTTGCGCCGCGTCCTGCGCCCACAACGGCAATCCGGCCAGCAGCAGAACCAAACCACTCCAGCGGAAGTAGCTTCTCACTTCGCACCTCAGGCGCCCGGCCAGGAACTTCATTTCCCCACCGTCACCGTCTCCCGGATCCCCACAATCTCCCGCCCCACCACCGCGGCGATTTGCCGCACCTGCGTCATCAACTCCTCGAACTGTTCCGGATACAGCGACTGCATCCCATCCGACAGCGCCTTGTCCGGCTGGTTGTGCACCTCGACGATCAATCCATCGGCGCCCACCGCCACCGAGGCCCGCGACAGCGGCGTCACCTTATTCCGCTTACCCGTTCCGTGGCTTGGATCGACCAGGATGGGCAGATGGCTCAGCCGCTGCACCGCCGGCACGATGCTCAGATCGAGCGTATTCCGCGTGTGATCGGCGAACGTGCGCACCCCGCGCTCGCACAACGCCACGTTGTAGTTGCCCTCGCTCATGATGTATTCGGCCGCCATGAAAAATTCTTCCAGCGTCGCCGACATCCCGCGCTTCAGCATCACCGGCTTCTTCGCCCGCCCGGCGCGCTTCAGCAGCGAAAAGTTCTGCATGTTGCGCGCCCCGATCTGAATGACGTCCGCGTACTTTTCCACCAGGTCGAGCGACTCGTTATCAATCGCCTCGGTGATGATCTTCATCCCAAAGCGCTCGCGGATTTCAGCCAGGATCTGCAGCCCCGCCTCGCCCATCCCCTGGAACGTGTACGGCGAGGTCCGCGGCTTGTAAGCTCCGCCGCGAAAAAACTGCGCCCCCGCTTTGTGGACCGCCTCGGCCACCGCGAACGCCTGCTCGCGGCTCTCGATCGCGCACGGCCCCGCGACGATTGCCAGGTTCTTGCCGCCAATGGTCGCCGCTGTCCCGGCAAACCGGATCACTGTGTTCTCTTCTTTTACATCGCGGCTGACCAGCTTGTACGGCTTGCTGACGCGGATGACTTCCTGCACACCCGCCATATCGTCGAGCGTGCCCTGTTCGACTTCCCCCTGATTCCCGGTAATCCCGATCGCCGTCCGCGTGGCCCCGGGCATGGGATGCGCGCGATATCCCAGCGACTCGATCCTCTGACAAACGGCGCGTACCTGCTCATCCGTGGCATGCGCCTGCATCACGACCAGCATGACCCCACCTCGAAACCCAAAAGTCTATCGCGCAGGCGTCCCCGGGGCAAACTTAGGCTCAGTACCGCCGCATCGCAGAAAGCCCTCAACCGCAAAGCGCGCGAAGGCATCGCAAAGGCGCAAAGAAATGCAATGCAAGATTGCGCTGCCCCCTCAGGACTTTCTCTCGTCGTTCGCGGTGAGCCTCTGCGCCCTCCCCGCCGTTCTCCGCGAACTCTGCGTTTCCAGGTTTGCTTTGCGTTCTTTGCGGCAGTTCTTTGCGAACTTTGCGGTTAAGAGCTTCTATCCGCGACTTTTCACGCACCCTGCGAGCATGGCCCCGCACGCCCAGCCATCGCCTTACGTCTGGTACCCTGATCCATCTCAGAAGAGGTTGCACGATTGGTCTTCTCCGCCGAACCCCATGTGCCCCGCGAGTGGACAATCCAGGCCCACCCGAGGCTATTGTTCCTGTTCGCTCCCGTCCTCGCGACGCTAATCCTCGTACTGACCCTTCCCGCGGCCGACGAGAAACAAATCGCCGTCTACGGCCCCAACATCACCTACTCGCTCCCGATCATCGATCGCGAGAACCGCGAGTACATCGGCCTGCTCGAAGTTCTCGAGCCGCTTGGCACCGTCACGTCGCGCAGCGACGGCCTGCACTGGAAGCTTCGCTACAACGACGTCGATGCCGAATTCGTGAACCTCTCGCCTCGTGCCAAAATCCACGGCCACGACTTCGACCTTGGCGCCAACTTCCTCCTCGAACAAGGACGCGGCCTCATTCCCGTCGCCTCCCTCAACTACATCCTGCCCCGTATCCTGGGCAGCGCCGTCGCCTTCAATCCAGCCTCGCGTCGTCTCTTCGTCGGAAACATCGCTACCCACTTCACCGCGCAGCTCAGCCGGACCACCCCGCCTCGTCTCGTCATGACTTTCACCGCGCCCGTGAACCCAACCATCGGCACCGAGCCCGGCCGCCTTCGCATGACCTTCAACCGCGAGCCGCTCGTCCCTCCCGGAAGCGCTACCTTGACCTTTAACGATCCCTTGATTCCGTCAGCCACGTATTCGGAAACCAACGGCGTCTCCGAGATCAGCGTCAACGGTACCGTCCCGCTGATGGCCAGCTTCTCCAACGACCGCCGCACCATCACCATCGCTCCAACTCCGCAGCAAGTCGCGGCGCCTCCCACGCCGCCGGCCGCCGCCGCAGTTCCACCCGCCTCCACGCCGGCAACTCCAGCCGCCGCTGTCAATCCCTCGATCAGCGTCATTCCGCCTTCGCGCATTTACGCGGTCATCGACGCCTCGCACGGCGGCGACGACCACGGCGTTACCCTCAACGAAAAGCTTGCCGAAAAGGACGTGACCCTCGCCATCGCCCACCGCATCCGCCAGGAACTCGAAGCGCGCAATATTCCCACACAAGTCATTCGCGACTTCGACGGCAATCTCAGCTTCGATCAGCGCGCCATCCTCACCAACACAGCCCACCCGGCGATCTATATCGCCGTGCACGCCGCCTCCAGCGGCAAAGGCGTCCGCCTCTACACGGCGCTGCTCCCCGCGGGCGGCGAAAACAACGGACCGTTCATCGCCTGGGACACCGCGCAAGCCGGCTCTCTTGCAAACAGCCAGGCCGCCGCCCAGGCTATCGGCTTCGAACTCAGCAAACATCAGATTCAGTCTCGCACTCTGTCCGCGCCTCTGCGTCCGCTGAATAACGTGACCGCCGCCGCCATTGCGGTCGAAGTCGCTCCGCCCGGTACCGACGTCATGGACCTCACCCTCCCGGCCTATCAGCAAAACGTGGCCAGCGCCGTCGCGACCGCCATCGCCAACAACCGCGACAAACTCGGAGCCCCGCGATGATCCCTTATCCTAAGCCGCAACTCCGATCCGCCAACTCGCGAGGTGTACGATGATTCCCCGCCACTTTCTCATCGCCATTGGAGTCATGCTGTTCTCGGTCCTCATCCTGGGCTTTTACGCTGGACGCATGCGCGGCCGCGTCAACCTACCTCGCAGCGTCGCGCAGGATGCGCGTCCCGTCGCGCCTCCTGCCTCGGGGCCGAGCGAGCGCGTCACCCTCTACGTCGCCTACGACGATCCCGGAGTTCTGCGCGCGCAGGGAGCCGACATCCCCTTGCCCTCCGCCCGCCAGCAGCGTGCTGAAGAGCTTCTGCGCGTCCTGCTGAGCACGTACCTGTCGAAAGATTCGTCGCATCCGCTCGCCCCCGGCTCCGACGTGCGCTCCGTCTATCTCATCGACCCCGGCCTCGCGGTCATCGATCTCAATGCCGCCTTCGCTAATGGCCACCGCTCCGGCGTCATGGAAGAAGAGTTGACGGTCACTTCTCTGATCCAGACGCTGACTGCCAACATCCCCGGCATCCTGCGCGTGAAAATTCTGGTGGATGGCCACGAACGCGAAACCCTAGCCGGCCACGCGGATCTGTCCGATTTCTACGACGCCATTGCCGTGGGACAGCTGGCAGGACAGCTGCAGGCAGGACAGTAGTTTTAGTAACTCGGTACTCGGTACTCAGTACCCGGTACTCAGACTCTGTAACTCAGTACTCTATAACTCGGGACTCAGGCTATCGGATGAATCGGTTTTGAAAGGGCGTAGCTTCATCCGCGCCGTCCAGAGTCGCATAAAAGTTGGGGCTTTGGCCCCTGAGGAAACCGAAGCCTACAGGTTTGGCCCATGATGAGATAGATTCTCAGCTCTGACTACGCAGCTCTCAGCACTCATCTCCTGAATGGTTTTGGCAAGGGCACGCCTTCACAGCTTGCGGAAAAACGACTGTAGCGCCGGCGTCCCGCCGGCTGTCGTGAGGGCATCTTGCCCTCACGCACTGTATTCAGGGCACGCCTTCAGTGCCGCCAACGGCCCGCATAAACACTGGGCTTTAGCCCCAGAGGTCAGCCACCGTCTTCGCAGAGCCATTTATGAAATGAGTTGCCACCGGCGTTCACTGATACAACTTTTTTGTGGGTGCACTTCGAACTGAGAACTGCTTATCGAATCGAAAACTGAAAACTGAGTACCGAGTACTGAGTACCGAGTACCGAGTACTAGGTACGGGTACCGAGAACTGCTTTACAATCCCCACCATGGTCTACCGTTCCGACAACCGCCTCCCCGATCAGATCCGCCCCGTCTCCATCATTCCTGATTTCATCCATACCGCCGAAGGCTCCGCGCTCATCGAGGTGGGCAACACCCGCGTCATCTGTACCGCCTCGGTCGAAGAAGCCGTCCCCGTCTTCCTGCGCAACACCGGCAAAGGATGGGTCTCGAGCGAATACGGCATGCTCCCACGCGCCACCCTCACACGCACCCCGCGCGAAGTCAACAAAGGCCGCGCCTCCGGGCGCACCCACGAAATCCAGCGCCTCATCGGACGCTCCCTGCGCGCCGTCACCGACCTCGCCAAACTCGGCGAACGCACCGTCTGGATCGATTGCGACGTGATCCAGGCCGACGGCGGCACGCGCACCGCGTCGATCACCGGCGCCTTCGTGGCCCTCGGCCTCGCGCTCGAGAAGTTGGTCGAAGCCGGCACCCTGACCGCCGTCCCGTTGCGCGACTTTGTCGCCGCCATCAGTGTCGGCATCGTCGATGGCGAAGTCCTCCTCGACCTCGCCTACGAAGAAGACTCCCGCGCCGACGTGGACATGAACTTCGTGATGACCGCCGGCCGCAAGATGGTCGAAGTGCAGGCCACCGCCGAACGCCGCGTCTTCGACGACCATCAATTCACGCAGATGCTCACGCTCGCCCGCAAAGGCGTCGACGTCCTGATCGCCAAGCAGCAAGCCGTGCTCAGCACGTTGACGCTACGGCAGTAGGAGAATTGTTCTTCTCGGGGAGACTTGCGCTTGCAGCGAACTTGAAAAATGCTTGCCTCTCAGCACCTGACGCGCGACGAGATCCTGCGATGTGCCCGCTGTCGCGTCGGCTTCAAGTTACATCAGCAAGATGTTTTTTCGGGGTATTTTCGAGCTTTTGTGGTAACGAGCTCCGTGCCCCTCCGTGTCCTCTGTGGTTTAAAGGTTTTCCCGGCGCACTGTTCATCCATCACACCCCCACCCCTCGCCCCGTATTACAATGAAAGACCGCCCACAAATCAGCGTCACGAGCGGACTGTACCCATCCCACCGCACTCATTTTTGGAGGAACCAACATGAAGCTCACCCCCGGAAAACTTGCCGGTCTCAAACGCGTCTCGAACGACCACGGCGTCATCGCCGCCGCTGCCATGGACCAGCGCGGCTCCCTGCAGAAATCGCTTGCCAAGGAAAAGGGCGCCGAAGTCACCGACGCCATGATGGAAGAATTCAAGTCGCTGGTCACCGAGGTCCTCACCCCGCACGCCAGCGCCATCCTGCTCGATCCCGAGTGGGGACTGCCCGCCTCCAAGCGCCGCGCCAAAAACGCGGGCCTGCTGCTCGCCTATGAAAAGACCGGATACGACAAGACCGGCCCCGGCCGCCTGGGCGATTTGCTCGACCACTGGTCCGCGCGCCGCTTGAAAGAAGCTGGCGCCGACTGCGTGAAGATCCTGCTTTACTACACTCCGTTCGACCCCAAGAACATCAACGACCAGAAGCATGCCTGGGTCGAGCGCATCGGCGACGAGTGCCGCGCCAACGACATCCCATTCTTCCTCGAATTTGTCGGCTACGAAGACGGCGCCGACGAGAAGGGCCTTGAGTACGCGAAGAAGAAACCCGAAATCGTCGCCGAGAGCATGAGGGAATTCAGCAAAGACCGTTATGGTGTCGACGTCCTCAAAGTCGAAGTGCCCGTCAATATGAAGTTCGTCGAAGGCACCAAGTCCTTCGCCGGACAGAAGGCCTACACCAAGAAAGAAGCCATCGACCTCTTCCACAAGGCCGCCAGCGTCGCCACCAAGCCGTTCATTTATCTTTCGGCCGGCGTCAGCAACGCCGAGTTCAGCGAGACGCTCGTTCTCGCCGGCGAATCTGGAGTGAAGTTCAACGGCGTGCTCTGCGGACGCGCCACCTGGAAAGAAGGCATCCCGGTCTACGCCAAGCAGGGAGCCGCCGCTTTCCGCAAGTGGCTCGAAACCGAAGGCGTGAAGAACATCGAGAACGTGAACAGCAAGCTGAAAGCCGCCACGCCGTGGTACTCGATCTACGAGGCAGAACCGGCGCTGGTCGGAGCTTAGAAGAAACAGATCTGGCGCGGGCAGCGTGCCCTGGGCTTGCCGAAGGCCTCTCGCCCGCGTCACGTACGATCACCACGAAACACGTAGGGGCAGCCGCCCTCGGCTGCCCCCCCGTTGTTCATCGGACGCGTCCGTCGGGATGAAGGGTCTCCTGCGAACACCCGCTATTCACGCGCCGACCCAAGTCCGTCCCCTTCCTTAAGTACCAGCTCACCACAGAGGCACAGAGAAATGTCTAACTACTAATTTCTGATCGGGCAAAGTGGATCCTGTGTTCCTGATTCTGCAAGCGAACTTCAAATTACCAATCAGAAAATTACCAGATTACAAATGTCCATCGGATGTTCTCTGTGTCTCGGTGACTCTGTGGTGAATCTTGGGGTTGCCGGGCGTCGGACCCGTCCCTTCCTATTACTCCTGCCAACCGCGAAGCAACTCTTCCGCCCCACCCTCGATAACTAGGCTGAGGAGGGAAGGCCATGATGACCATCAGCGGCATGAACGGCCTGAACCCGATTGGCGACGCGGCCGCCCTGTTCGCGAACAACTCCACCGCTACCGTACGGCTCGGGGAAACCACCCTGAACGATGTCGCCCGCAGACTTGGCGTCGATGCCAACTGCCTCCGCCAGGCCAATCCGCTGCTTTCTGAGACCACGAGCCTGAAGGCCGGACAGGAACTCTCTCTGCCCAAGCTGCAGGCCGGCTCCTCCGCTGATCTCGACAACCAACGCGGCCCCAACAGCAATAGCACTCTGCCGCGTCATCCCATCGGCGATCCCCTGGCTTCCGCAGCCATGAAGGGTCTCCTCAACCAGTTCGGCCTCGGCGACTTCGGAAATTCCGCGGTCCACCAGCATCGGCGTCGGCACCACCACGATCCCATCGACATTGATCGGGTCAGCTTCCGGCGTCATCGTGAACCCATCAACGTCGACCGATTGACTCTCCGCCACTGGCATGAGCCCGTGAATGCCGACAAGATCAGCTTCAACCACTGGAACAAGTCGCCGCTGAATGTCGATACGATGAGTTTCGGGAATTCGACCTGGAGCAAAGCGCTCGATCCCGACAAGATCAGCTTCCGTACCCGGTTCGAGCCGTTTGACGCAGACACGATCAGTTTCGGGGATGGGGACGAGGACTAGACCCGGAATTCATCTCAAGCGTCCGGCCGATGGCCCACCCTCAGTCTCTCGCACCTCACGCGAAAGGCTGGGGTGGCGCCCTTTTCCCGCAGCGCGGCCTTTGCGTCTCCCAACTTATCAACGCGTGCAACAAAATACGAAGCTGGCCTTTCTACATCCTTCCCACCAAGGCCGTCCCCACACCCGCTAAAATCCCGAGCGCGGTCACGGCAGCAAACACCCGTGCCGCCGTCTTCCACGACATCGTTCGCCCGACGATCAGCATGGGATACACGCTGAACGCGCCCAGCGTGCACAGCAATACCACCACGTAGGGCAGAGGCAACCCGCGCGACATCAGAATGAACGCAGCCGCGACATCAAACGCCATCGGCACCGGAAGAAACGCGCCTGCTACTGCCACCAGCACGATTCCCAGAAAGCTGACGTGCGAAGGAATCACCTGCGCCGGGAGCAACTCCGCTACGATCGCCCCGAGCACCGCCGCCACGATCATGAACGGAATCGTCATCATCGCCAGGCGCGCGAGGTTCTTCAAGTATTGCTTCAACGTTCCGGTCGCCGGCACCAGCCAGCCCGCCGCCGGCACCGGGCACGCCACTTCCACTGGCTTCACTTGCCCGGCCAGCCATGGCACCAACGCAATCAGCGCCAGCGGCACGGCCACCCGCAACATCGCCACGCCCGGGGGAAACAGCGCGAACACCATGGTCAGCACCACCACGTTCAACATCGGCGACGAGATCATGGTCGCCAGCACAGTGGCGGAGCTGGCTCCGCCCTCGTACAAACTCTGCCCGATCGGCGCCACACAATTGGCGCACACCCCCAACGGCACTCCGGTTAGCGCGCCCAGCGCCGTATTCGCCGCCACGCTCCTGAATCTTCGTCGCGGCAACAGTGGCAGCAACGTCAGCAACGCCGCTCCGAAGAAGAGGCTGAACGTCATGCCAATCCGGTTCGTCCACATCCAGTTCACGCTGGTGTGCTCGATGCGCGTGGCCAGCGGCATCTGCGCGGTCACCGGCATTTTCGCGTCGAAGCTCAACACTCCGCTGGTCTTGATCGCGGTCCCGCTATGCAATTTCTTCAGCAGCGCCGGGTAACGCGAGTCAATCCAGAAATACGATGCGATACCCAGCGCCAGAACCAGCGCGATCGAAACCTGCGCTCGAAAGCCGGTGCGATCGGAAGAGGGAACTGCCAGAGATGTGCCTGCCACAGTAGACGCCATAGCCACCCCACCAGCTAAGGTCAACAACGGTGGCGCAAACCTTATCGGTGCTTTCCGGACCTCACAATAGTGCAAATGCATTACGAGTCCCTTACGGAACCAAGGCTCCGGCACTCTGGTAACTCTTTCTCATCGGTTCGCCGTCCCGCCTCCGCGCCATCCTGCCGATAGCCGTAAGGTGAGACTTTGTCTGCTATTCATTCTTCTCGCGGTCCTGACGCAATGGCGCCGGATTCGCTACGGGTCTCCGCGGAACAAGAGGATTCTGCTCGGGACTCTTTTCTTTCTGCTGTTCATGGTCAGCGACGGCTCTTCCGCCGCCTCCCAGGCATGGGAAGGTTCCCCTCCCACCTATTGGCCTGTCGGTCTCAGCGTGGCCCTGTTCCTCGTCGCCGGCCCCAGCCAGGCGCCCCTGGTCTTCTTTTCCGGCTTAGTCGCTGCGCTCGTGAACTACCACCGTCCCCTTTTTTCGTGGTGCGGAATTCCCGGCGTCTTCGCACTTTATATCGGCTATCTCGGTGCAGCGATCCTGCTTCGCAACCGATGGCGCATTGACCTCAGGCTCGCCAGTTTGCGCGACACCGGACGATTCCTCCTGGTTTTCCTCGTTGCCGAAGTCTTCACCGCCGTCGCCGGCATGTTGACTCTTTTGGGCGACGGGCTGATTCACCGTTCCGACGTGGCGAGAACCATCATCAACTGGTGGGCCAGTGACGCCATTGCCCTCATCACCTTTACTCCGTTACTTCTCATTTTTGTGGCGCCGCAAATTGACAGCTGGCTGAAATCCGAACCCGCTTCGCCTTTGCTGCCAGCTGTGTCCGCGCGTTTTTCGCGACCTGAGATCTTCGAGATCGCGGCACAATGCGCGTCGGTCGTGCTCGCCATCTGGCTGGTATTCGGTTTCGCCCCGGCCATCCCGTATCAGCCACTCTACCTTCTGTTTGTTCCGGTCATCTGGGTCGCGGTCCGCCGCGGCTTGCCGGGAGCGGTGCTCACCGTGTTCGCCATCAACGTCGGCCTTACCCTGGCGGCCGGGCTCACCCAAGCGTCCCATGGATCGTTGCCGCGACTGCAACTCGCCATGGTCGCTCTCGGCTCGACCGGACTCTGCCTGGGGGCCGTGGTCAGCGAAGGCAAGCGCGCGGAAGAGCAATTGCGCCGGAGCGAAGCTGGTTTGCACGAGGCGCAACGCGTTGCCCGGCTGGGCGGCTGGACCTTTGACCCCAAATCCGGAAACGTAACCTGGACCGAAGAGCTGTACCGGATCCTCGGCTTCGATCCTTCCCTGCCTCCACCTCGCTTTCCCGAGCAGGAAAAAATCTTTACGCCCGAGAGCTGGCAGCGGCTCAACGTCGAGTTCGACAAAACCCTGACCACCGGCATTCCTTACGAAATTGAATTGGAGACCGTCGGTCCCGACGGCGCCACCGGGTGGATCCTGGCTCGCGGTGAGCCGCAACGTAACCCAGCCGGCGTTATCAATTCCATGTCGGGCAGCGTCCTCGATATCACCGAACGCAAACGCGCCGAGAAGCAGGTCCAGTTTCTCGCCTACTACGACGGCCTTACCGGATTACCCAACCGCCGCCTGCTCCAGGATCGGCTGGTGAAGGCCATCGCCTCCGCTCGCCGCCGGAGCGAGTTGGTCGCGGTCTTGTTCCTCGATCTCGACCGCTTCAAGATCATCAACGATTCGCTCGGGCACTCGGTCGGGGATCTTCTCCTCCAGGAGAGTGCCGAAAGGCTGAAGCGGCAGGTCCGCGATCAGGATACGGTGTCACGCGTCGGAGGCGATGAATTCCTGGTCGTGTTGAGTTCCATTCCCGACATCGAAGCTGCGGCCGCTGCCGCCGAACGGATCGTGAACGCCATGTCGGCCGAATTCATGATTCAAGATCGTTCGCTTCGGGTCAGTTGCAGCGTCGGCATCAGCATCTTCCCCGAACATGGGAATGACGCGGAAGCCCTCATCAAAAATGCTGACGCGGCCATGTACGGCGCCAAGGAAAGTGGCCGCAACCGCTTTCGCTTCTTCTCCGAAGCCATGAACGCTCAGGTCGTCGAGCGCTCCATGCTGGAGCAAGGCTTGCGCATGGCGCTTGACCGCAACGAACTCTTCTTGATGTACCAGCCGCAGGCCGACCTTCGCACCGGCAAGATCACGGGCCTTGAGGCGCTGCTGCGCTGGCGTCATCCGGAATTGGGACTCATCCCGCCCGATAAATTCATACGCGTCGCCGAAAACAGTGGCCTGATTGTTCCGATCGGGGAGTGGGTCCTCCGTACCGCTTGCCTGCAAGTGCGGCGGTGGCAACAGGATGGAATCCCACCTCTCACCATCGCCGTGAACGTTTCGGCCATGCAGTTTCGCCAGGAAGGTTTTCGGGAGTTCATTCACTGCGTGCTCCGCGAGACCGGCCTCGCTCCTCAGTATCTTGAACTTGAGCTTACCGAAAGCCTGCTAACCTCGAATGCCGACGTGATGTTCGCTGTGATGCAGGATCTGAAGGACATGGGATTGAAGCTGGCCATCGACGATTTCGGCACCGGCTACTCCAGCCTCAGCTATCTCCGCCAGTTTCCCGTCAGCAAGCTCAAGATCGATGGCTCGTTCATCCACGACGTCGCGACCAGCGCCGACGCGGCCGCCATTGCCACCGCGATCATTAGCCTCGCAAAAAGCCTCAACCTGAAAGTCATCGCCGAAGGCGTCGAGACCGAAGCGCAAGTGGCGTTCCTGCGCGAACATCACTGCGACGAGGTGCAAGGCTACTACCTCAGCGAGCCGCTGCACGCCGATCTGGTCCCCGACAGACTGCCGGCCCTCGCCGGCCGCACCATGTCCGCAGCCTCCGGTCACTGAATCCGCGGCGCGAGTAGTTCGCCACATTGCCCTTCCTTCAGTCGCGGCACTTTGCACGAGCCATGTCGTCCGCCGATTTAAAATGTCCGGGCCATGCCCACCAACCAGACTGCTCTCATCACCGGCGCCTCCACCGGCCTCGGCTACGAGTTTGCTCACCTGTTCGCGCGCGATCAGTACAACCTCGTGCTCGTGGCGCGCAGCGGCCCCAAACTTGCCGATCTTGCCGAGCAACTGCGCCAACAGCATGGCATCACGGTGAAGACCATCCCGCTCGATCTCGGCTTGCCGCAGGCGTCGCTCACGTTGTTCGACGAGACCCAGCGCGCCGGCATCGCGGTCGATATTCTCGTCAACAACGCGGGCTATGGCAGCTTAGGTCGATTCGCCGAGCTTCCCCTTGAAGACTCCTACGGACAGATTCAGCTCAACGTCATGGCCCTGACGCTGCTGACCCGCCTGTATCTCGCACCCATGCTCGAGCGCCGCTCGGGCAAGATCATGAACGTTGCCTCCACCGCGGCGTTCCAGCCCGGCCCGCTCATGGCTGTCTACTATGCGACCAAGGCTTACGTGCTGTCGTTCACCGAAGCCATCGCCGACGAATTGCGCAACACCGGCGTCCACGTGACCTGCTTTTGTCCTGGCGCTACGCTCACCGAATTTCATAAGCGCGCCAACACCGGGAACAGCCGACTGTTCAAACGACTCGCTCCCATGGACGCAAAGACCGTCGCCGCTGACGGTTACCGCGCCCTGATGGAAGGGAAGACGGTGGCGATCTCCGGATTCCGAAACTGGCTGGTGGCCGAGTCGGTCCGCTTTGCCCCGCGCAAACTCGTGACCGCGATCTCGCGCTGGGTCGCCGAGCCGGTGCCGTAGCGGTGGTCGGTGGCCAGTGGCCAGTGGTCAGTAGGTAGTGGTCGGTGGCCGGTGGTCAGTGGTCAGTAGGTAGTGGTCGGTGTTCCGTTCTTGCCGGGTGCCCCGTTCTAACGTCGCGTTCTTTGCGACGTTAGGGCGGGGATTTTCCCTCCCCGTCACCCGTCACGCAGTAGCAGTGGTCGGTGGCCGGTGGCCAGTGGTCAGTAGGTAGTGGTCGGTGATCCGTTCTTGCCGGGTGCCCCGTTCTAACGTCGCGTTCTTTGCGACGTTAGGGCGGGGATTTTCCCTCCCTGTCGCCCGTCACGCAGTAGCAGTGGTCGGTGGCCGGTGGTCAGTGGTCAGTAGGTAGTGGTCAGTGGTCAGTAGGTAGTGGTCAGTAATCCGTTCCTGGCGGGGTGCCACGTTCTAACGTCGCGTTCTTTGCGACGTTAGGGCGGGGATTTTCCCTCCCCGTCACCCGTCACCTGTCGCCTCTCCGTTCGCTGAGAACCGAAAACTGCCGACTGACCACTGGCCACTGACCACTGACCACTCTCTGTCAAGCCCCCAAACTCGCCAATTTCCTCGCATCCCTCTGCATCGCAAGCAAATATATTTCCAGCAAAACTGTCCCTTTTCCCCTATGCCAATTGATATTCTAAAATTAGGGACCAGAGATGGAGCCGTTCCGTACGTCCTAGGCAGAACCGAGCGGAGGCTTGCGGCCATAACCGGACCCGAGGGAGACCGCGCCGACATCTGAGCGGGGAGGTTCCTTTGCGTACCCGCACTGGGAGTGATCACTCCAATCAGTTTGAAAGACTGATAACAACGAATGAGTTGAAGAAGTAACCAGAAACCAGAGCAATACGCTGGGGAAGGCAACTATCGCCAGAAGTGCAAAGGCCGAAAGCAGGCCAGGGAAGCATCGGTAACGATCAGATGTGGGCGGACACTCTTGTCTGCCAAAATGTAACGCGAATACTCCTGTCCGCGAGGTGAAACCGGCGCCAGAAACACCAGCCGTTTATTCGTCGCGATGCACCGTCTCCATGGAGAACGCGGGCAAGCACACGGCGACGTACTCGGCGCCCGAGGGATCGGGCGTCGAATACTGCACCCATTCGCCCGCGTGCGCGACCACGGCCTGCCCGGCGTGCACGTCGAAGGTGCCCCCTTTGTGTGTCACGCGGAGAACTCCATTGACTACGACGGTGAACTCGTCGAACTCGGGCTTCTGGCCGGGCTCGCTCCAGCCTTCCGGGCTGTGCATGAGCGCGATACTGATAGCCGATGTCTTCGAGTTCACCCGGCCGATGTATTCGTCGATCAGCTTGGGCTTATTGCCTGCGGCCTGAATGCGAGTCGGTTGCGAGATCAGGGTTGGCATGGGCTCTCCTGGTCAGGTGGTGTCAGGTCTCAGGTCTTAGGTCCCAGGTGTCAGGTCTTAGGGTTAGCGAGAGAACGAAATTCAACGTGTTCATCACATTCTTGTCGGTGGAGCGGCGGGCTCTCGCCCGTCCGGCGAGCGGGGACGACCGCCACTCCACCGAAAAGTATCAGCGCATGCCGTCGAGAATCGATCCCACGATGCCGCCGACGACTCCGCCTTGCGTCGCTTCTTTCGACGGAGCGGGCATGTACTCCATGAGCTTGTGCGCGAGCTTCGAGATCGGCAGCGTCTGCAACCAGACTTTGCCAGGCCCGGTGAGCGAGGCCAGGAAAATTCCGTCGCCGCCGAAGATCATGTTCTTGATTCCCGGTACGGTGGTGATCTGAAACGACACGCTCGTTTGAAACGCGCCCACGTGTCCGGGATGCACGCGCAAGGTTTCGCCCGCCTGCAGGTCTTTCACGATCAGCTCGCCCGACAGCTCAATCCACGCCGTGCCTTGCCCGGTGACATGCTGCAGCAGAAAGCCGTCGCCGCCGAAAATACCCGCGCCGAGCGATTGCTGAAAGCCCACGCTGATCTGCACCAGCGGCGTCGCGCACAGGAAGCCGTGGCGGTGAATCATGTAATCGTGCCCGCGCCCGATCTCCACCGGCAGGATGTGTCCCGGAACCTTGGTCGCAAACGCCAGTTCGCCGCGCGCGCCGACCGCGCGGTACTCGGTCATGAAGAGCGTGCCGCCGCCCGCGACGCGCTTCAGCACGCCGAACACGCCGCCCCCACCACCCATCTGGGTGTGGGTGGTCAGCTGGATGGAACTGCTCATCCAGGAAAGTTCGCCCGCCTCCGAGATGATGGACTCATTCGGTTCCAGCATGAATTCAAGCACCGGCATGGTCGTGCCGACAATCTGCGATTGCATGAAGAACTCCTTTCAAGCTATGAGCTGCGAGCTACGAGCGAGCAACGAATGCTGGGTCGAAACTGCGGACGAAAACACGAGTATACATTGGCGATCGCTGCCAGACGAGAGCGTCCTCCAAAAGGTCCTGGCGCGATACACATAATTATGCTATCTATACACATAGGATCTAAGTATGAGAACGAACATTGACATCGACGAAACTCTGATGCGGCGGGCCATGCGCAACTCCGGCACCAGTACAAAAAAGGCGACGGTGGAAACGGCGCTGCGCTTGCTCGTAGATACCTATTCTCAGGGTGCCATCCGGCGCTTACGCGGCAAAATCCGCTGGCAAGGGAATCTCCGGCGATCTCGCCTGGGGCGGATCCCGGAATAAGTGATGGTTATCGTCGACACGACAGTCTGGGTCGATTACCTTCGCGGGGACGACAATCCAGAAACGCGCTGGCTTGATCGGGAACTGCAGCGCCAGCGTCTTGGACTTACCGACCTCATCCTGTGCGAGGTCCTGCAAGGTATTCGGGAACGACGGATGTTCGAAAATGTTCGGACAGAGCTGCTCAAGTTCGAGATTTTCTCCAACGGCGGCATCGATCTTGCCATCGCAGCGGCCGAAAATTACCGCGTACTGCGTCAGCGCGGCGTCACCGTCCGCAAAACCATCGACTGCCTGATTGCGACATTCTGTTTGCTTGAAGGGCACATCCTGTTGCATCGCGACCGCGACTACAATGCATTCGAAAAGTTACTCGCGTTGCCAGTGGTTCACGCTTAGACTTGCCTCGAATTCTAAGAGCCAGCTACGAAACCTGTAACCTGTCCCCTGCTTTTCTACTCCCACTCAATCGTCCCCGGCGGCTTTGACGTGATGTCGTACACCACGCGGTTCACGCCTTTCACTTCGTTCACGATCCGGCTGGAGATGGTCTTCAGCACTTCGTAGGGGAGCGGAACCCAGTCCGCGGTCATGCCGTCTTCAGAATGCACGGCGCGGATGGCGCAGGTGTTGGCATAAGTGCGCTGGTCGCCCATCACGCCGACCGACATCACCGGCAGCAGCACCGCGAAGGATTGCCAGATTTTCTGATACAAGCCGGCTTTCTTGATTTCATCGACCACGATCTCGTCGCAGTCTTTCAAAATGCGCAGGCGTTCTTCGGTCACTTCGCCGAGGATGCGAACCGCGAGGCCGGGTCCGGGGAAAGGCTGGCGCTGCAGGATTTCTTCCGGCATGCCGAGATCGCGGCCGATGCGGCGGACTTCATCTTTAAAGAGTTCCTTCAGCGGCTCGATCAGCTTGAGCGCCATCTTCTCGGGCAAGCCGCCGACGTTGTGATGGCTCTTGATGACCTGCGAGGGGCCGCGCACCGAGCGCGACTCGATCACGTCGGGATACAGCGTGCCCTGCACCAGCCACTCGACCTTGCCTTCTTCTTTTTCAAGGCGCAGCGCTTCCTGCTCGAAGACGCCGATGAATTCATTGCCGATGATTTTGCGCTTGGCCTCGGGATCGGTGATTCCGGCGAGGCGCGTGAGAAAACGCCTGGTGGCATCGACCGCGACCACGTTCAGTCCTAGCCGGTCGCGCAGATTCTGCTGCACCTTTTCGAACTCATTCTTGCGGAGCACGCCGTTGTTGACGAAAACGCAGGTCAGCCGCGATTCGCCTGAGCCGTTGCGCAGCGCCCGATCGACCAGCACGGCCGCTACCGACGAATCGACGCCGCCGGAGAGCGCGCAGAGGGCGCGTCCGCTGCCCACCTGCTCGCGAACCTGCTCGACCGTCGCGTCGATGAAGTGCTGCGCGGTCCACGTAGGCTTGGCGCCGCAGATGTTCAGCGCGAAGTTGCGGAGGATGTCTTTGCCGAGCGGCGTGTGATGCACTTCAGGATGAAACTGCACCGCCCAGAAACGGCGGTCGGGATTCTCGATGGCAGCGACGGCATTCGGGGATTTTGCCGTGAGCGAGAAGCCGGCGGGCAATTGCTCCGCCTCGTCGCCATGCGACATCCAGACGGAGAGATTTTTCGGCAAGCCCTCGAACAAGCACGAGGTTGTACTCTCGATTGCCACCTGCGCGTGCCCATACTCTCGCCTCTCGGCTGGACGCACTTTACCGCCGAGCGCGAACACCATGTATTGCAGCCCGTAGCAGATGCCGAGCACGGGCAAGCCCAGTTCGAAGACGCCCGGATCGGCCACTGGCGCGTCCTTGTCGTACACCGACGAAGGCCCGCCCGACAGGATGATGCCGACTGGCGAGTAGCTGCGAATCTCGTCGAGCGACGCGTTGCAGGGAAGGACCGCGGAGAAGACGCTGAGTTCGCGGATGCGGCGCGCAATCAGCTGCGAATATTGCGCCCCGAAGTCGAGGACGACGATCGATTGGGTTTCCACGGATGAGTGTCTCAGAAGTGGGAACTAGTGTAAAGCTTGGAGGCGTTTCGAGAAAGCATTCAGCACTCACTCAGTAATTAGCACTTCGCATTTTGGCACTTGGTTTTGTGAGACAGCATCTGACGCAGGGCCTCGACGCCGAAAATAGCCCGCCACTTCAGTGGCGGGTAAGCGATGGCAGCCGATCCCGTGCCGGAGGCACGGTTGAAAGCTCGGCAGACGGTTCAGGCGTCCCCGCCGGGACGCGTCATACTCACCTACCAACCCGGCGCTGAAAGCGCCAGGCTACTTTCAACCATCGCTCCGCGACTTCACGAAACCTCTTTCGCCAGAACCGCTCAAGGGCATGTTTTATGAGCTGGCATGTTTATTAGCTTGGCTTTATGAGACGGCTGCTCACTGCTGAATGCTCGAGTTATCGCTCACGATCAATTCATCCTGATCCACCCTCGCCGAGGACTGACTGCTGGGTGCCGAGTGCGGAAGGCTGACGCCAGCCGGCGGCGTGTCACTGAGAATCAGTTCCTCCTGATCGACCGCATCCGTTTCGAGCGGAGTGCTGGATGCAAGGCCCGAAGGGATGACATCCGGCGGAAGGATTCGCGCTGGCGGCGGCAGTGGAGGGGCTTCGAGAATCGCCACGTAGCCCGCGAGCCGTCCAATATAAAGAGTGTCAACGATGGCGAAGTAAACGAGGGTCAGCAGCAGGGTCACGCTCAGCACAATTCCCCCAGGCGCGAATCCTGCGAAGGCCAGCGGGAAGGAGACCACCGAGGTGGCTATGATGAAGAGCACGAGGTGCGCGAGTCCAAACCATGTGCCGACTGCCATGACCGGACCGAAGTGATCGCGGCACAGATCGACCGCGTCCGACAGGGCAGCAAAGGTGTCGCGGCCGCGGCGCACCACGAAGATCGACGCCACCGACAGAAACCAACTCACTGACGACCACAGCAGCCACACTGCCAACACAAACAGAAACGACAGAAGGAAGGCCGCGCCGGGATGCGGATGCGTCACCGTGGATACGAAGCCGCCGAGAATCGCGGCGCCGACGATGCCTGCGCATGCCGCCAAGCCGAGGCCCACGCGCAAAAGATGAAGTCCGGCCAGCGATCGAAGCCGCCAGCCTCCTGCGTTCTCGGGCTGCGAATCGAAAGCGAGTGGACCACCGACACCCATTTCGTAGCGGACCTTGTCCGCGCGATCTTGCACGTAATCAAGCAGGGGGCCGAGTGTCGCGCCCCGGCCGCACGCCGCAACAAAAATCCA
This sequence comes from uncultured Acidobacteriota bacterium, assembly GCA_963729415.1. GTDB lineage: Bacteria > Acidobacteriota > Terriglobia > Terriglobales > Acidobacteriaceae > Gp1-AA133. Next base: position 201,354 of record CAVSOD010000004.1, read on the forward strand.
GAGCAGGGCAAGCGCCGAGGCCAGAACGATGGCGGCGAGCACAAGTCGATACGCGCTGCCGTGCAGGATATGAGAAAACGCCTGCGAGATCAGGAACGGGTGGCGCGTGCGCAGCAGCCAGAGATCGATATTCGAGACCGGCAAGGTGTCGAGATACTCGAGCATACCGAACGCCACCAGCACACAGGCAGCGGCGCCGAAGCTCCAGCGCCAGATGATCTCCGCCAGAGAGACGGAGGGCCGGCGGAACATTGCGCGAAAACCTTCGAGGGTTGGGGACCACGCCGCCATCGCTTCGTAGCATACCGCAACCGATTTGAAGTGGGCCGGAATGGTGCATGGACAAGAACGCACGGCAAGCGCCGGGCAGTGAAATTGACTGAACATTCACACGGGAGAGCCGTTGTAGACGGTGCACCAGACGGGCGACATTTTTCGCATCTTTTCGCATCCCGGTTTGGGGGTGGGACATCGAAAGCTGTAGCGAAGCTTTCAGAAACGTAACTCCCAATCTAATAAACGGCAGGAGACGTGTGTCTTCCAGCCCTCAAACTAGGAAAAACAAATCGAGGAGAGAGATTCCATGAAGTTTGTGAAGTACGTTGCTTTGCTCGGGTTGGTAAGCCTCCTGTCGCTTGGGGCATTCGCCAAAGACAAGAACGAAGGGAAGTTTACGCTGCATGATGATGTCCAGATCGGTTCCACTCAGCTGAAGGCCGGCGACTATAAGGCGACGTGGGACGGAACGGGATCGGATGTGCAGGTGAAAATTCTGCAAGGAAAGAACGTGGTGGCCACCGTTCCAGCGAAGCTGGTCGACAAGACCAACAGTCAGGACTCGGTCATCGTGGGCAATGCCAGCAGCGCGCGCAATCTCGAAGAGATTGACTTTGGTGGCCTGAAAAAGGCTCTGGTGTTCAACTCGGCCGAGACCGCGCAGAAGTAAACGTTCATTCCGGTTAGAAGTCAAAGGCGGGCCGGGAGCCCGCCTTTTGCTTTTGGCGTGAAGAGAAAGACCGTTCGCTATCTCACCACCAGGTTTAGGAGCTTGCCGGGGACGAAGATTTTCTTGACGATCGGCTTGCTGGCAATCGCTGCTTTGATCTTCTCTTCGGCGAGTGCCGCCTTGACGACCACGTCTTCGCCGGCTTCGGCCGTGACGAGCACCTTCCCGCGCAACTTCCCGTTGACCTGAACCGGAATTTCAATCTCATCTGCTTTCGCGAGCGCGGCTTCGTACCTGGGCCAGGGCGCGCGCAAAAGGTTGCTGCGCTCGCCGAGCGTCTCCCAGAGTTCATGCGCGAGATAGGGCGCGAAGGGGGCGAGCAACAGGACCAGACTGCGCTGCACTTCCGCAAGCAAGGGCACGGGAATCGCGGCGCCGGAGTTCTGCGCCATCGCTTCTTCAGCGGCGTAAAGCTCATTCAGCAATTCCATGATGGCCGCGATGCAGGTATTGAAGTGCCAGCGCCCCTTGAAGTCGTCGGTAACGCGCTTGATCGTCTGGTGCAGCTTGCGCTGAATCTGGCGCGCGGCGGGCGACAAGTTCGCAGGCACCGGCTGCCGCCATTCGGCGGAGTCGGGATGCGCGTTCCGCATAATGTAGCGATACACGCGGCCGAGGAAGCGCTGAATGCCTTCGATACCCGATTCCTGCCAGTCGAGATCGCGATCCGGCGGCGCGGCAAACAGGCTGTACAAGCGCGCGGCGTCGGCGCCGTAGCGCGCCACCATTTCATTGGGGGAAACGACGTTGCCCAGGTTCTTCGACATCTTGGCGCCGTCTTTGATGACCATGCCTTGCGTGAAGAGGCGCTCCACCGGCTCTGCATTCTTCACCATGCCCATATCGCGCATGACCATGGTCCAGAAGCGCGAATAAATCAGGTGGAGAATGGCGTGTTCCACGCCGCCGATGTACTGGTCGATGCCGGCATCGCCGAACCAGTACGCGACGATGGCGCTGTCGAAGGGCGCGCGGTCGTTGTGCGCATCGGTGTAGCGGTAGAAGTACCAGGACGAATCGACGAACGTGTCCATGGTGTCGGTCTCGCGCCGCGCCGGGCCGCCGCACTTCGGACAAGTCGCGTTGACGAACTCGGGCACATGCGAGAGCGGAGAGCCGCCGGTGAGTGAAACGTCCACCTTGTCGGGAAGAATGACGGGGAGGTCTTTCTCGTTGACCGGGACGATGCCATCTTTCTCGCAATAAAGCATCGGGATGGGCGTGCCCCAGTAGCGTTGGCGCGAGATCCCCCAATCTTTCAAGCGGAACGTGACGGTGGCTTTGCCGAAGCTGTTCTGCTCCGCGTACTCCGCCATCGTCTTCAAAGCTTCGGGAACCCTGAGGCCGCTGAAGGGTCCCGAGTTCACGATCAAGCCGTCCTCCGAGACGAAGGGAAGTTGCGGATCCATCACCGTTTCATCCGAGTCGCTGGCGGCGGGAAGCACGACCACGCGGATGGGCAACTTGTATTTCTTCGCGAAGTCGTAGTCGCGATCGTCGTGCGCGGGCACGCTCATGATGGCGCCGGTGCCGTAATCCATGAGGATGTAGTTCGCCACCCAGATGGGCAAGGGTTCCTGGTTATAGGGATTCTTGGCATAGCGTCCGGTGAAGATGCCGTGCTTCTCGATCTCTCCGATGTCGCCAACTTCTTTGGCCTTGCGCTGCTCGGCAATCAACTGCTCGATCTTCGGACGGAGATCGGGATTCTTCGCCATCATGTCGGCGACGATCGGATGTTGCGGCGCGAGCTGCACCGACGTCGCGCCGTAAATGGTGTCGACACGGGTGGTGAATACGGTGATCTTCGAACCCGCGGGTCCGGGAGGGCCGCTGAGCTCGAAATCGATGAGCGCGCCTTCGCTGCGGCCGATCCAGTTGCGCTGCATGGTGCGTACTTTTTCGGGCCAGCCCGGGAGCCTGTCGAGATCGCGAAGCAATTCGTCGGCGTAGTTGGTGATGCGCAAGAACCACTGTTCCAGTTCGCGCTGCTCCACGGGCGTGTCTTCGTGGCGCCAGCAATTGCCGTTGACCACCTGTTCGTTGGCGAGCACGGTGCAGCACTTCGGGCACCAGTTCACCAGGCTCTTCTTGCGATAAGCCAGACCGCGCTCGTACATCTTCAGGAAGAACCACTGGTTCCAGCGGTAGTACTCGGGAAGGCAGGTGGTGACTTCGCGCGACCAGTCGTAGGCGAAGCCCAGGCGCTTCATCTGCGCCTTCATGTTGGCGATGTTGCGGAGCGTCCACTCGCGGGGCGGCGTGTTGTTCTGGATGGCGGCGTTTTCCGCGGGCAAGCCGAACGAATCCCAGCCCATGGGATGAAGCACGTTGTAGCCATTCATCCAGGTGTAGCGGGCGAGCGCGTCGCCGATCGAGTAGTTGCGCACATGGCCCATGTGCAGCGCGCCCGAAGGATAGGGAAGCATCTCGAGCACGTAGTACTTGGGCTTGGTGGAGTTGGGTTCGGCAGCGTAAAGCGCCGGGTCCTGCTGCCAGCGCTCGGACCACTTGGTCTCGACCCGCTGCGCGTCGTAGCGCTCGTCGCGTACTATCGTTTTCTCTTCTGGCGGCATAAGAAGTTTCAGACGATAAAGAATAAACCTATATTTTACAACGCGGCCATAACTGTGGCGGGTGCGGGGCAAGGACGCCCGCTCGGCAGGGTCAGGGCAAGCTCTCGTTATTGCCGGCGGGACGCCGGCGCTACCTGGTTCGGCGCGGCGAGGCTGCGGTTTACGCAGAAGGTGAGAATGGAGTCTGCAGCAGCCAGTTGAGACACTTATGCAACGGCGTCTCTATTGTTGCACTGTGAACGCTATGGCACGGTGAACGCTTTCGCGCTCGTCGTGGTTCCACCCGCGTTGGTTATTGAAATCTTTCCGGTACTCGCTCCGGACGGCACCGTAACGCGGATGAAATTCGCAGTCAGCACGGTAAAAGTTGCGCTCGTGCCGCTGATGGCGACTTCCCTCGTGCCCACGAAATGGGATCCTTGCAGAAGAAAGGTTGAGCCGGATTTACCGCTTGCTGGTTGAAAATTGATAATTCTTGCCTCCGGCGGGGGCAGGCCCGCGTCGATCACCCAGAAGGATCCATTGGTGGGTTGCCCGTTTTGCGGTCCCCCATTCAAATTTGACATGCCGTAGAGCTTTCCGTCGGCGGCCTGGCGAATCCCGAAGGGTTCCTCCCCGTTCACATTAGGGTTCGTCGTGATGTTCTCGAGAACCTTGCCCGCAAGCGTGGAGCTGAAAACGATTCCAGGATTCAGGAAGAAAGCGCCCCAGAAGTTCCCATCGGACGCCTGCGTGAGGTCGCCGTCGGTTGCCTGGGTCGAAGACATCGGGCCGATCTCATGGTAGGTGCCCGTCGTGGTGATGCGGTACAGGATGCTGCCTACGCGCAGCCCATAGAGGTTTCCATCCGAAGCGTAGGTCAAACCGCTCGCGGCGACGTTGGGCAAATTGTTGTTGGGCGAGTTAAAGGGGTGCAGAATGGTATACGCGCTGGTGGTCGGATTAAAACGGAAAACAGAATTCCAGGGCTTGAGGTGGTCGCCGGCCACCGTGGTTCCATAGAAATTTCCGTCCGGGAGTTGCACCATATTGAACGCTCCCAGGCCATCGGGTTGCGCCTTGGTGTCGAAGGTATGAAGCACCTTGAAAGTGCCGGTCGGGCTCATGCGGAAGATGACGCTGGTCGGGAAATTTTGCGGCCCGGTCGATCCGTACAGGTTTCCGTCGATGCCCTGCGTGATGAACGACGGATAGGCGCCATCGTTGCAACTAATCGTGTTACAGAAATTGTGCAGCAAGGTGATTGTGCCCGACTTAGTCAGCTTGAACGCCGTTCCCACTCCGTTCGCACCATCCACCAACGTGAGACCGTACAGGTTGCCGTCCAAACCTTCCACCAGACTGGTTGGCGAGGCGCCGTTGGGCAAGCTGCCATCGGGCAGTTCGGCGAAGCTGTAGAGCAGCGTGAACACGCCGTCGGGAGTGATCTTGAAGATGGAGCCTTGCGAGTTGAGGCCGGTGCCTCCCTCGGAAGCGATGCCGTAGAAGTTGCCATCCGCGCTCTCGATGAATCCCTGCGGAAAACTTCCATCCGGGCATTGCGTCAAGGTTGAATCGCAGGGGAAACCGAACAACTGGGTGATGGCTGGGGCTGGAGTCTGCGCGACGGCCGCGATGGCTAGCACCGCGAAGGCAAGGGCGGAAAGCAAGCGCGTCATAAAAAAACTCCTCGGCTCGCAACAGGAGCGCAGACCGTTATACGGCCGTTCTGTTAACGGTTTGTTTCCGGCTTATCAAGTTTTTGTAAATTAGTCCGGCTATAGAGGGTGAGACGGGGCTTGAGTGTCAGCGCTACGATTTCGCGCGGATTTTGGCGAACAAATGGCGCAAGCTTGTGCTAACGCCTGATTGCGACAGTTGACGGTTACGGTTGTGAGAATTTGATGTCTGCTGCATTGTGGCCTTAGAATGGGCAAATAGGCGAGTGGGAAGAAATCAAACACAACAAGAAAGAATGGGATGAAGCAACATGAAAATGTCAAAGGTCTTTGCCGATTTCAAGAGGATCAATACACAGTGTGAGCTTCGTCGAACGCTGGAATTCATGATTGGTAAAACCACTTACCGCGTCGAAGTTCTGTACTGCTACTCGAACCCGAAATCTCCGTGGAGTGCCCAAGCCTATTCCGAAAGTCACAATGCTTGGAAATGCGTGTCCAACTTCCCGTGGGTCGGCGAAAGGAATGAAGAAGCCGCGATTCGGGCCGCCTTGAGCTTTCTGGAAGACCTTGGAGCGAGACGTCTTCGTCGGTTGGTGGCGTAACATCTCGATTACGCTCATAAAACGGTTATGAGTGAAATCGCCTGATTACGTCAGTTGTCCCGTCACTGCAAAACACTGCGGCTGCGCTGTCACTGACTCGATGACAACGTATACTTGGCGCCTGAGTATGTGATGCAGCTAGACGATCTAATCAGTCCCATGGGCGAAGAGCTATTTCGCGATCAGGCGCCTCAAAGTGCGCTTCCTACCAACTATCGTGGCTAAGCCTGTCGCAAGCAAGAAGATCGTGCCTGGTTCGGGTTCGGGCGTGGCCGCAATGAACTGGCCCCCAGAAGAAACGTAGTACCCGCCAGGAAAGACGTCCGCGCCTGGAGTGAAAAGGAACGTCAGCACGAGCTTGCCCGGAGGAACGTTCAGGGTGAACCCGCTCCCATCCGGAAGCATGCCTCCTACGGGAGGGGTCAAAGTGGCAGGGATAGTCACAGTAAAGGTGAAGGGAGAGTTCCTTCCCATCGGAAGTGTGAAACTGGCACCGGCGGTGATCGACGAATTGAATAGAGCGCTTGTAGTTGTATCATAACTGTGCCCCCCAAGCTTAAAGATCGAGAGGCCTTCGAAACTAACCAGCCCAACATTTGGCGTGACGGACGTACCAGGTGGCAAGAAAGCACCTATGCACCAGTCGTCGGACCCATTACAAGCACTACCACCTCCCACGATACTGGTGCCGGGGCCCGCGAAAGCAAACTCCGAGTTGTCTCCTGCGCTTGTGTTAGCGCCGAAGGAAATCGTAACTCGTGAAATGTTGAAACTGTCAGCGTATGCTGGCTGTACAGATACCGCCAACAGCACCACAATGGCCCATCGAAGGTTCTTCATAGGCTCCTTCCACGCACACGTCAGAACGGATGTTTACATCAGGCTAGAGCAGAGGTTGAGCAGCATAAGCCGCCCTCCAGGTCAACGAGGCAGGCTTGTTACCCCCGGAGAGCGGCAGTCTGTCACCGTACCTACGAGTTGTCAACTGCCTTCTTGAGTTCTGCCTTCTTGAGTTCCGGATTCGGGTGCCGAGCCCGGCAGCGCACGTTACCGCTGGCCCCGTCTTTTTGTCACCCCCCCAATACTTCCGGAGACCCAGCTACTGTTGCAAAATCCCCATCTCTAACAATGTCGGCGGTATCAACACGTTTTCAAGCACACTGCGGCATCCGCTCCAAGCCGAGCGCCATTTCGCGCTAGTTGAGATTTGCCAAACCAACCTTAGGCTCGCTGCTAATCGTTAGGGGTCAAGACTCAGTCCGACCCAACCATCTCTTCGATCGCAACCTCGATCATGATTACTACTTCGAACTCCCCGGGCAACCGTCATATGCGGCGCATTCTCAATCAGTGTGCCAACGCCGCAGCCAAGTCGAAAGGAACCATTTTCTTCCAGATCGTCTATAGCCGACTGGTGTTGCGCCTGGGACACAATCAGACCATCGGTGCCATTGCCCATCGGCTTTATCGTCTGATTTGGATCATTCTGCACCAGGGTGTGCGTTACGAAGAGCGAGGCCCCGCAGTGAACGCAAAGTCAAGACGCAGGCGCACTACTCGGATGATTCGGGAACTTCGCAGCCTCGGCTATCGGGTGGAAGCAGTGGGTTCTCCAGCATGAGACCCGGGTGATAATCACAACCTAATGATCATGTTCGGCTCCTTTCTCCCGAGCCTTCTTGGTTGGCTTTAGCACCACCAACTTTACTCGGGCGTGGGAGCCGACATTGTCATGGAATCAATTGCACTCTTTGACCGTCCGAGCGCGTGGTGCGCAGTGGTAATGATGCGGTCACTCATAGACTTTTCCGCTATATAGGAAAGTGGCAAATCGCTTCCAAGGGTTGTCTGGTTGGAGTCCTTGCGTAACGCCGAAATTAGTGGACTCTGCCCATGCTGCCGCAGCGTTAAGAAACCCTTCAATGGATGTATTCTGCCAGCCACCTGCATCTGCGCCATACGGGCTGCTCGGCTTCTGTTTCTCGACTGCGATTGCATCCCGACGATCCCTGACAAGCGCCGCAATGAAATCTAGAAGTGATCGTTCTGAGTTCACTCCTGCAAGCAAATCGTGCAGCGGTTCATCGGGCATCGGACAACGCTCCTAATCTGGACTGGACTAGTATATTCAGCCCGTGCTGCGTCGGTTCATCACGTTAATTGGCATAACATCTGTTTACAATACTCAACTGGAACCCTCAGCTCCGTCGGCGTAGACTCCTGACCATGAAGGGCGCAATGCTGCGAGTATTTCAGGCGCTGATGTGCTGTGTGCAGGCAGCGTTCGGCGCCACTGTGCGGCCTCTGGAATTGCGCAAGTGTCCTCCCACATGACTATTGTGGTCACACATCGCGAAAAGCCCATTTCCGTGGTTCCTGGTTGCTCGGAGCCGCACCTAGCAATCGGAGGAAATCTATGAAACGAGAAATCATTCGCGTTGAGCCACTGGCGACCTACCTGGAAAAGTACAAGGCGCCCGCTTCGATGGTGACTAAACACGGCGACACTATTTACGTCTCAGGCGCTCCGCCGTTCGATCCGAAAACCGGAGAGATTTTCCGAGGGCCTATTGAGCGCCAGACCGAGATAGTTTTAGACCAGCTTAAGCTCTGTGTCGAAACGGCGGGTTCGTCCTTGGAAAACATCCTGAAACTGAATGTCTACGTGACGTCAGTAGATATGTTTCCTGCTGTTAACGAGGTCTACAGGCGTTACTTCCCGGAGAATCCTCCTGCTCGAATCTTTATCAATGTTCCTGCTTGGTATGGCGGCTTCGACATCGAGGTGGACTGTATCGCCGCTGTTCTATAAGAATATTCTTTAGCTTCCCGCTCTTTGGTGAGCGGCGACGAAGGCGCTCGCGGATTTTGAACTGGCGGACAAGTGACCTAGTTGCCGGCGAGGAATCACGCCCATATCTGGCAATAGTTGGCGAAATATCGCGTTTACACTCAGAACGGCTTCTGAGTGAAAGGCTGGCGTTTTTTGGGGACCTAGCGATGCACTCGTTGGCTAAAAAACCAGAAGCCCACTCCGCCACCGAACAGAAAAATCCCGATCAGAATGCCTATGATTGCAAGCTTCCAGTGCTGGCCAAAAAGTGACACGACGTCCCACCCTACTGCTCCGTTTGGGGCTTGGCCAAACACGTATCTGTTATAGGCACTCAGCCCGGCAAAGAAGACGACGAGCGACAGAATGATCGCCAAGACACCAGTGGCGAGGGTCTCTAATGTGATGAGCATCCACCGCACGAGCCTATATTAACGCCGCGAAATAGGGTTGCCTACCTGATAACTGGCGAAACATCGCGACTAAACTCATTGAAATCGGTTCCGGACAAAACCAATCGGATTGCGTTCTGCGGCCTCAAATGCTTGATGGCGAAGCGACCACTCTGATCTTTTACCCCGCTATTGCGGAAAGTCTTTGTATTGTTTCCAGTCTGGATCAGGACCTATTTCGCACTCAACATCAAACTGATCATGAAGATATCTATATTTCTCAGCCCTTTTCAAAAATTCCTCTGCGTCGCGAGTGTAAAAAAGAAGATCCTTGACACCGTCTTTCAGAACGGTTGCAACATGGACCGCCAATCCACCGGCCTCCAGTTCCACAAAAGCGTCTCCTTCCAGTTTCGCTAGAAGGCGGCTATCTTCAGCGGAGGGCAATCCGCTTTCGTCGCCAGGTACAAAATGGAATGTCAGATACGCGATAAAAGAATGAGCGCCTTGTGGCTTCACAGCAGGCGCCAAGTTCTTGCGAAAGAATCCACGCTTCGGTGAATTGTTGGGGCGATACTCCTTGAGACTCCATTGATCTTCTGCCATTGGGATTCACTCAACAAAAACTGAGGACCATGCATTCATGGGAATCCAGCAGCAACACTATTCCAGCGCGTAAATGGCGAGGCCACTGAGCAGCTTGGGGTAGAAGTCGGTCGATTTCTGGGGGAGGACTTCGTTGGCGAAGGCGATGTCGCGAACCTGGCCGATGCGGCAGGGGTTCATGAGGAAGGCGATGTTGGCGTCGCCCGAGCGGACGGCGGCCAGAGCTTCCGCTGCGTCGCGAATGTAGGAAAGGTTTCGCTGTTCGCGGATGGATTCTTCCGACAGGCCGATGACGCCTTCCAGCAGAACTTTGTGCAGTTGCACAACGTCGAGATACTGCTGGCGAATGGACAGGCCGGGAAACATTTCGGGCGGCGCTTTGGGCGTGTGCAGCAGCCAGACTTGCGAAGCGGTGGCCGCGAGAATCGCCGTGCCGACGTGGCCGGCTTCGCGCAGAATGGCGGTCGCGCGCGCCGCGTTCAACGATGGGTCCACATCTTCCACATTGAAATAAGAGCGGGCGGTGGAGCGGAAAGCTTCCGGCGAAAAGGAATCCAGGCCGCGCACGACGCGGTGAGTGGGGAGGATGACCAGGCCCGGGTTGTTCATGTTGATGAAGGTCATCATGACCAGCTCGTAGGGCGCCGCTTCGGTTTCGAGCGTGCGAAGCATGGTGCCGCCCGAGCGCTCGCGGGGCGCGCCTACGGGTTGGGCGGCGGCGCGGCGCTCGTTGCGGTAATTGAGGGCAGTCTCGTAGCGGTGGTGACCGTCGGCAATGATGAGTTTCTTGTCGCGCATTTTGCCGCGGACCAGCTCGATCAGGCCTGGGATCGGAGACACGCCAGACGCGGTGCAGGACGCCGTATTCGTCGACGACTTCGGTGGTCGGTGTTCCATCCTGGGTGAGGAGGCCATCGACTTCTCCGGTGTCGTTGTACAGCATGAAGATCTGTCCGAAATGGGCACGGGTGGCCCGGAGCAGGTTCAGGCGGTCGGCCTTGGGCTTGGCCAAAGTCTGCTCGTGACGAAAGACGACAGCGTCGGCATAGTCTTCCACGCGGCCCAGGGCAATGAATCCGCGACGCTCCAGTGCGGTCGTGGTTCCCGGAGCGGTAAAGCGTTGCGAATAGACGTAGATCGAGGGCTGGGAATCCTGCAGAAAAATTCCCTGCCGGCGCCAGTCGCAGAAGAAGGTCGCGGCGCGGCTATAAACGTTGTCGCGATCGGTGTCGCCAGCCTCGTGCTTGCCGAGGATCAGGCGGACCAGGTTGTAGGGGCTGGCGGCGTAATAGCGATCCTGCGACTCCGGGGTGATCTTGTCGTAGGGTTGGGTCACGACGGAGGACGGAGTCACACGTTGCGGATCGTAGCGGAGGGCGCGGAACGGGACGATGTGGGCCATGGAACCTTCCATTTTACCAAGCCGGAAGACGGCCGGTTGGACGCTACTGGCTGAAAGCGGCGTGGAGACGGGCATTGCCCTAAAGGCACTACCTGACAAAATGGTTACAAAATACCCGTTTTCTCTGATTCGAGGCGGGAAAAACTGTGATACGATCGCGCACAATGAGGTAAGGTATGCCCCGCCAATGTGGGTGCGGGTCTTCCTTCAAGACCCAAGTTCGGATCCGCCACTCGGCCCATTCCAAATCTGGGATCACGACCATGCCGCGCTCGAACCGTTTCTCGCTCTGTCTCCTGGTGTCTCTCGCTCTGCTCATTGCCATGTTCCCCGTTGCATCGGCAAGGGCGCAAAACACTGACGACGATGTCCACATCAAGCCGCGCGTGGAGCCCAAGCCGGCCACCGACACTATCAAGGAACTGGAACAGGGGTTCAGCCCGCATACCAAGCCGTTGAAATCGACGGTGGAACTGGTGCTGGTGCCGGTAACCATTACCGATCCCATGAACCGGCTGGTGACCGGGCTCGACAAAGAGAACTTCACGGTATTCGAGGGCAAGAGCCAGCAGGAGATCAAGTCGTTCTCGAGCGAAGATGCCCCGGTGTCGCTGGGCGTGATTTTCGACATGAGCGGGAGCATGAGTTCGAAGATCGAACGTGCCCGCGAAGCGGTGGTGGAGTTCTTCAAGACGGCGAACCCGCAGGACGAGTTCTTCATGATCACGTTCGCCGACAAGCCGGAAGAAGTCAGCGACTTCACCAGTTCGATCGAAGACATCCAGGGCAAGCTGGTCTATACCGTACCCAAAGGCCGAACCGCGCTGCTCGACGCGATTTACCTGGGCGTCAGCAAGATGCGGCAGGCGAAATATCCGAAGAAGGCAATGCTGATCATCTCCGACGGTGGCGACAACCACAGCCGCTATACCGAGGGAGAGATCAAGTCGATGGTGAAGGAAGCCGACGTTCTGATTTATGCCATCGGCATTTACGACCACTATTTTCCAACCGAAGAAGAGAAGCTGGGCCCGGCGCTGCTGAGCGACATTACCGAGCTGACCGGGGGGCGCGCGTTCACGATCGACAATCCAAATGACCTGGCGGATGTGGCGACCAAGATTGGGATCGAGCTGCGCAACCAATATGTGCTGGGATACCGTCCAACGAATCCGATAAAGGATGGCAAATGGCGTAAGATAAAAGTGAAGTTACTGCCGCCAAAGGGGTTGCCACCTCTCCGGGTTTATGCGAAGACGGGATACTATGCACCTGCGGAGTAGCTGGGTTTTCCCTGCCACTCTTGTCTTGATTTTCCTCACACTGAACGGAATCGGGCAGAACCCCGCACCGGGGCAGAAGCCAGTGCCGGGGGATGCCTTTCCCCCGCAAATCGCAGAGCCGCGCCCGGCGCCCGCCAAGCCGGCTGATCCTCCTCAGGCCAGCGATCCTGCCCAAGACAAGCCGCAGGAATCCCAGGGGCAACAGCCTTCGGCGCAGGAGGAACCGGGTGGCTTCGTGTTCCACAAAAAGGTCGAGGAGGTCGTACTCCATGCCACCGTGGTAGACGAGAAGCAGCGCATGGTGATGAATCTGGAAAAGGGCGCATTCACCGTGCTCGAGGACGGCAAGCCGCAGAACATTACTTCGTTCCGCCACGAAGACATTCCGGTGGCGATGGGGATTGTGATCGACAATTCCGGCTCCATGCGCGAGAAGCGCGAGAAGGTGAATAAGGCGGCTATCAACCTGGTGAAGTCGAGCAATCCGCAGGACCAGGTCTTCATCGTCAACTTCAATGACGAGTATTACCTGGACCAGGACTTTACCGCCGACATCGGGAAGATGAAGGAAGCGCTGGAGAAAGTGGATACGCGTGGGGGCACGGCGCTGTATGACGCCGTGGTGGCCTCGTCTGAACACCTCAAGAAAAATGGGAAGCTGGAGAAGCGGGTGCTGTTCGTAGTGACCGACGGCGAAGACAACGAGAGCCAGGAAACGCTGGAGCAGGCGATCCGGCGGTTGCAGGAAGAGAACGGGCCGACGGTGTACGCGATCGGAATACTGGGAGAAGAGAAGCAGAAGCGGGCGCGGAAGGCGTTGCAGTTCATCGCCGAGAAGACGGGCGGCCTGGCATTTTTCCCCAAGAGCCTGGAAGAAGTGGATGCCATCAGCCGGACGGTCGCGCACGATATTCGCAGCCAGTACACCATGGGCTACAAGCCGACCAATCCGAGAAGCGCGGGCGGGTATCGCACCATCAAGGTGGATGCGAAGGCCAAGGGGTACGGCAAACTCACAGTTCGGACCAAGAGCGGGTACTACGCAGTGCAGGACCGCGCGGCTACCGCCACGCAGTAGCGGGGCCTGCGGAAGCAACTTTTCATCGGGCCATCTTCGTAAAACGTCAGTGCGAGGAGCCGGCGATGCGGTACGAGTCCACGGCCATCCCGGATGCGCAAGTGCCGCGCGCGCGCGATCCCATCTTTCAGCACGCGCTTGATACCTACGCCAGCGAATCGAACAAAGTGGTTTCCGTGTGGGGCGAGTTCAAGGACGCCGACCTGCCCTTTCGGCCACACGAGAAGTCGAGCACCGTGCTCGAGATCATGAAGCACCAATTGCTTTCGGAGCGGCGCTTCTTCGCCGAATTTCTGGGAGTGACGGAGCCCGCGCCCGGCGCAGTGCTGCCAGCGGAGATGTCGGTGGCTGCGCTGCGAGCGGCGATGGTCCGGCTGGCATTGCCGCGGCTGGCGTTTCTGGCGGAGCGGGATTCCGCATGGTGGATGGCGACGGTGCCGTTCTTCGACGTCGAGCGGCAGCGGGTGTGGGTGTTCTGGCGGCGGGTGCTGCACACCGCGCATCACCGCACACAGTTGACGGTGTATCTGCGGCTGATGGGCGAGAAGGTGCCGGCGACCTATGGTCCTACGGCGGATGTGACCTGGCAGGGCGCGGATCCGACGCTGACGCGTGGAGGCGGCGGGACGACGCAAGGCGTAGGCATCGCCGAAGTTATTTGACGCTGGCGGGTGAGCTTTCTTACTCTGTACTGTGCGAACTGATACTGCGATCTCGCGACTCCGCGTTTCTGACGACATCACCGAGCTTGTCGGTGACACTCCCATGCTGCAATTGCGGCGGCTCGTTCCCGCGGGCGCGGCCGACGTGTTTGCGAAACTCGAATACCTGAATCCCGGCGGCAGCGTAAAAGACCGGGCGGCGATCGGGATCATCAAGCGCGCCGAAGAAGAAGGGAAGCTGCGGCCGGGCGGAACGATTGTCGAAGCCACAGCGGGCAACACGGGAATCGGGCTGGCGCTGATCGGGGTGAAGCGCGGCTACAAAGTGGCGCTGTTTGTTCCGGAGAAATTCTCGGAAGAAAAAGTCATTATCATGCGGGCCCTCGGCGCAGAGGTGACTCGCACCCCGGAGGCCGAGGGCATGCCGGGAGCCATGGAACGCGCCAAGGCGCTGGCCGCCGGCGATCCCGCGGCGTTTCTGGCTGCACAATTCGACAATCCGGCGAATCCGGACTATCACTACGCGACGACGGCGCAGGAAATTTTCCAGCAGATGGAGGGGCGGCTCGACGCCATCACGATCGGGTCGGGAACCGCGGGCACCTTCACCGGTATCGCACGTTTCCTCAAGCGCCACAGCGAGCACGAGGTCCACACGGTGGTGGTGGAAACCGACGGTTCGGTGCTGGGGGGCGGGCCACCCGGACCGCACAAGATTGAGGGCATCGGGAATTCGTTTATTCCAGGCAATTTCGATCCCAGCGTATGCGATGAGATTTTCAAGGTGACGGACGCGCAGGCGTTCGGCATGGTAAAAGAGCTGGCCGCAAAAGAGGGCGTGCTAGGCGGTTCGAGCGCTGGGGCGAATGTTTACGCTGCAATTGAGATCGCGAAGCGAATCGGGTCGGGGAAGCGGGTCGTGACCATGATTCCGGATTCGGCGGAGCGGTATTTGTCGAAGAAGATTTTTGAGGGTGGGATTTAGAAACGGGGAGACACGGATCCTTTCACCACAGAGACACAGAGGCACAGAGAATACAAAAACCTTGAAACGCAGAGAGCGCGGAGAACAGCCGCAGAGGGCGCGGAGAATATCTTTAACAGCCATCAAGACTAGAACCGCTGGAAGACTGGGTCAGCAAGTTGGCCTGTTCGCCCGACTGAAGCCAGTCGCGGTCGGCGGAAGAGACACGGATCCTTTCACCACAGAGACACAGAGGCACCGAGAATACAAAAACCTTGAAACGCAGAGGGCGCAGAGAACAGCAGCAGAGGAGCGCAGAGAGTATCTTTAACAGGCATCAACAGTAGAGTTGCGGGAAGACTGAAAGTAAGCGGGCCGGTTCGCCCTGAATGCTCTGCGGCCTCTGCGGAATTTCTCTGCGTCCTCTGCGATTTAAGGTTTTCCGTGTTTTAAAGGCGTTTTCTTCGACGGCAAGGCATTTCATAGGTCCTTCGCTTCGCTCAGGATGACATCTCTAATTTTATGAAAACGAATAGAGCAGCAGGTTTTGCTACACGCGCGATTCATGTGGGGCAGGAACCGGACGCGCAGACTGGCGCCGTGGCGCCTCCGATCTATGCGACTTCTACCTATGTGCAGGAAGAGATTGGCAAGCACAAGGGATATGAGTATGCGCGGGTTTCGAATCCGACGCGCGACCGGGTGGAAACCAATCTGGCGGCGCTCGAAGGCGGAACAGCGGCGCGGGTGTTTTCGAGCGGGATGGCGGCCATCAATGCGATCGTCACGACTTTGAAGTCCGGCGATCACGTGGTGTGCGGGCACAATCTTTATGGCGGCACGCCGCGCCTGTTCAACCAGGTATGGGCGGATTTCGGGCTGGAGTTCACTTACGTCGATACTTCGGATGTACGAAATGTCGAGCGGGCGCTCAACAAAAACACGCGCATGGTGTTTATTGAAACGCCGACGAATCCGCTGATGGCCCTGACTGATCTGCGGGCGGTGAGCGCGATTTGTCGAAAACGCAAGGTCGATCTGGTCGTCGACAACACGTTCATGTCGCCCTATTTTCAACAGCCGATTGCGCTGGGTGCCGACATGGTGGTGCATTCAACAACAAAGTTTCTCAACGGCCATAGCGACGGACTGGGCGGGGTGGTGGTGTGCACGCGTCCGGAGCAGGCGGAAAAGCTGGCGTTTTTGCAGAAGGCGGCGGGAGCGATCCTGTCGCCATTTGAATGCTGGCTGATCCTGCGCGGGGTGAAAACGCTGGCAGCCCGCATGCGCGTACACGACGAAAGCGGGCGCGCCGTGGCGGAATTTCTGGCGCGGCACAAGAAAGTGAAGAAAGTCTTTTATCCGGGACTGCCGGACCATCCGCAGCACGAACTGGCGAAGCAGCAGATGTCGGGATTCGGCGCCATGATCTCGTTCGAGACCGGGTCGCTTTCGAATGCGAACAAGATGCTGCGCAAAGTGCGGGTGTGTTCGTTGGGCGAGTCGCTGGGCGGAGTGGAGACGCTGATTTCGCATCCCGGCGACGATGACCCATGCGGCGCTGGGAGAAAAAGGGCGAAAGGCGATCGGCATCACCGATGGGCTGGTGCGTATTTCGGTGGGGATTGAAGATGTGGAAGATCTGATCGACGACCTGGATCAGGCGCTGGGGGCGATCTAGCAGATGCAGAAGGCCCTGGACCCACGCGGCTGGAGCCGCGTTTTTTACCTTTGGGCTCGGCTGGAGCTGAGTCCTCTCACGCCGGGCCCCGTGGGTTTTCCTGAACCTGCGGAATCAGGTTAGCGAGCGACCCTCGCCCAGGTTAGCGTCCAAAGATCGGACGCGAAACTTCCATTTCACGACCCTGAACGAGCCCTGAATCTTGTGCAGAGCTTATTAAAAAGCGATCCATTGCGCATTTAATGTGATGGTCCGCCCTTTGATTGCTCGTTTCTGCATTACGATCTCGAATCAGGATTTGAATGCCATTCTGTTCATCATCCCTGAAAAAAACCGCTGCAATCCCCGCAGCGGGTTCATGGTTCTGCGCTCGGGAACGAATGCTTATCTAAAAAGACATCCGAACTTCGGAGCACGGTGAGGTGGCGTGTAATCAGGAAGAAACCATCGTGCGCCTATCAAGACTTTTCTGTCGGTTCCCGGCGTGAGATGCGGTAACCAATCCTTGAGATCGAAGGAAAAAGGCGGCCCCAAACGAGCCGCATCTTTCGGTCACGAACGGTGTTCAGGCTCAGCGGCCACTGATGATCTTCTTTCATCCCTGGGTGCGTCCCCATGGACTCGTGCTTCATCTGCTTCAGCTAAAATGCGGCTTCTGCTAATCGAAGCTGATCGCTGGCAGTTCTTTCCCTACAGGAAAATATAGGCCCACTCTGCATCATTCCCCGGTTCCCGCAAGAAGCGGAAAGCCTTCGAATTGCTCCGGGGTTTCCGTGTGTATGTCCAATGTCCAACAGGGAGAAAACCACACAACCATGCAACAGCTGAAGGGAAGGAGGAGATCTGCAGACTCCGAGACCAACAAATCGCTGCGGAGAAAATCGCCGGACTCGTGGGCATGACGACTGACGAGGCAGAGCGGTACAGAGAACGGCATTACCGAATTAGAAGCTTGACCAGCCAACTGGCTGTGCTCGACTGCGAACAGGAGGTAGCCGTTAATGAGCAAAACGAAACGCAAGCGATTACACGGCAAAGTGCAGAAGGTGCTGAAGCCGATGGTGCCGTTTGAACCCGAAAAAGTCCAAATCAGCGTTGACGAAGCTGACGAGCTGTACCGTGAAATCCGCGTGGAAAACGTCCTGACTGATGAGAATGGCGAAAAGATCCGTCTTAAACCTTGAGCCGACATCGATGTAGTCGTTGAAGCAGACACAGATGCTACTACGAAGAAACCTGAATAGCTGATAGCGTGGCGGGTTCAGTCTGCGGCTTTAGTTGACGAGGGTTCTTCGCTGACTCGATTTAGCGTCTTTGCGGCAAGATATCTGACGAATTCGGAATGCTCCGCAAGCAACGCTTTCAGTTCCGAGAAAAGTTCTGGTACTTCGGAATCAGGCACATTAGCAGCCCTTGCACACAATTCCCTGATGCGGTCTTCGATGGGGTGTATTTCCACGACTCCTCAAACTACTGACGGGAAGATTGTATGGGCAATACAAGCACTGCTGTAGTTTAAGCGGCGATGCCGCCGAGAGCGGAGTCCATGGCTGACCTAAGTTTGGGCGTACGTCTGACTGATCCGCACTCGATTGGTTAATGAACGAGCCTGGTCAAGCCGTTCGCACAATTCTCTGACAAGCTTCATCAACTTTTCGGCGTCCTGTTCCGTTGAAGCTTGCGCGGCGATTTCCTCCCAGCTCTTTGACTCCTCTTGGTCACCGTGAGCCATACGTGCCTCCATTCAGCCACGTCAGTCACGAACCTCGGAAACGCAGGTCTGTTGCCAGTGCGGAACCGTCCACAAAAGATTGGAAAATCAGTCACTTGGAGAGACCGTGTTAGTTGCATTGGGTTGTTGCCTACGTAAAAGTTGCGTGCCGCACTGCAATTGAGAATGTGATTTTTTGAACAGATCAGCCCGTACGTCTAGCCAAGGCAGTGGGATGCGGGAGTACGAATGCCATTTCGCACTTACCCTAAAAATTCCCCCAAATCTACATGAATCCCCGTATTCAAGTACGGCAGCTCTGGGAACTAGCCTCTGGCGGGCCTTAAGTAGAACGTTCCCCCGCGCCAGATCTCCTTGGGTTCTCTCCAAACGGCTCGATGCAGACGACGCGGGGGTTTTCTCTCTATGGCCGTGCCTTTGCGGACAAGGAGTGCAAGCCGACTCTCACCTGGCTGTGGACTGTTGCCAGCAGAAAGGGTGTCGATGTACATCAACATCCCAAAGAATCCGAGAGTGTTTGCTGCTGATCTGAGAATTGCACATACGTCCAAGGACAGGCGGAGAGTGTGTCAGCTGATAGAAGCTGTCCCTGCCGACAGGTGGATTCAACTTGACGGCCCGGAAGCAGTGGCCTCTTATGGCGGAGCGAGAATCGCTGCTCGCTCCTATGGCGGCGATGGAACAGGCAGCTACGAGAGGGTTTGCCTTGACGTCTTGTGGCCGGATTTGACCATAGATTTCTTGGGAGAATACACGGCGCAAGAGTTGCAATTGCCAAACTACCGACCGCGACGTCTAGAGGAGTCGGGCCAGGAAAGACCATCGACGGGTATCGTACCTCCTCAGCGCGACCCAGCCCGCCAGAGGAGCAATTCTCAGTTGGTGTAAACGCCTTCCTACAGCAGTTACGGCGCCCGCGCACTACCCCACGATTGCGCGGGTGATGAAGTACCTTCTTTACTTTCCTCAGCAAAGTGAATACTCTACATTGAATCCTTGAATCCTTTCGCGGTGATCTACGTTCTCGCGTCATCGCTGCGAACTCATCACACCGGTCAACTCTGGCGCGTTCAGCATCCACAAAATCGGCGATTGGCCCGGAAGTGGATGTCCAAATCACTCTTGAGGTGTCAAGATGCGGAAAACAGCCCTCCCCCTGCTGTTCCTGCTGCCGTTTGGCGTACTTAGCGTCTTTAGCGCCTTCGGGCAAACCGTTACATTTACGACACAAGGTGGTGCTAGTTACCCGGAGCATTATACCGTTGTTTCCGAAGACGGTGCTCCAGCATCTGGCATCGTCCAAATCGCTCAAGACTACGGATACCCACAAAGCGGTATTGTGTTGCCTAGTAACCCAACCGCTCCAGGTGAGTATCTGAATCCTGTAATCAACGTTGCGGCTGCTACCTACGTAGGTGCTTATGGTGCAGCTACAAGAGTCGTCACATATACGTTCAACTCGACCGAGAATCTTTATGGCTACACTTGGTCAGGAACCATGACTGCGACACTCGTGTGCACACACTACTATCGAGGCCATTGCACCGTTTACACGCCCACCCAGGGGTCAGGAACAATGACACCTTCTCCAGCACAATAGCTTGACGAGGGGCGCGACTCGACAACGCGCATTCTCTGTGGTGCAGTCGTAGCCCGGCGCGCGTCAGCAGTTGTCGACCAGGCGCCAGCGCTGCAATATAGCCCCGACAAGGGCGGCACCCCAAAATTAAGCCTGCAAATACGCCGTCTGCAATCAGGAGAGCTGAGGTTCTGTCCGGGAACGCGGTTACTTCAGGGTCATCTCGATGTTACCTATGGATTCAGGCTTGTCCAAATTGTGAATCGCAGAATCGCGGATGAAAAAAGCCGAGCCTCTGCTAAGTTGAGATTGGGTTCTCGCAGAACCAATCAGAGACTTAGGAGGCTCAGCAGTGAATCGATTCTGCAGCATTTTCTCACAAATCCTCGGGCTTTTTTCGCGTTGCGAATTTGAAACGGCGGTACGCAAGCACCAAGCCGAACGCCACGCGCGGGGCTTCACCTGTTGGGGGCAGTTCGTGGCCATGCTGTTTTGTCAGTTGGGCCGGGCACAATCGTTGCGCGAAATCTGTGGAGGGCTGGCAGCCAGTGAAGGGAAGTTAAAGCATTTGGGTTTGCCGGGGGCGCCGCCACGCGCCACCCTAGCCTACGCCAACGAACATCGCCCCTGGCAACTCTACCAGACAGTGTTCCAGCAACTACTGGCGAAATGTCAGCAGGTGGTGGCCAGTGCCCCAGGGAAGAAGAAGCGGAAGTTCCGTTTCAAAAACAAGCTGATGAGTTTAGATGCCACGGTGATTTCCCTGTGTGTGTTGGCGTTTGATTGGGCCCAGTTCCGGCGCTCGAAAGGAGCGGTCAAGCTGCATTTGTTGTTAGACCACGACGGATATCTGCCGAATTTTGCCGTGGTGACGGAAGGCAAGCAGCACGAAGTACGGGTGGCGAAGCAGTTGCATTTCGCACCCGGGACGATTCTGGCCATCGACCGCGGCTATACCGATTACGAGTGGTTCGCGGATCTGACCCAGCAGGGAGTGTATTTCGTGACCCGCTTGAAGGACAACGCAGACTATGGGGTAGTGGAAGAACGGGAAATTCCACAGCGGAAAGGGTTGCAGCGTGATCAGGTGATCTTCTTCTACAAGCTGGCGCAAGCCGGGAGAGAGTGTTTCTTTCGACGCATTGAGTATTGGGATGAGGAGAATGAACAACTCCTGGTGTTCTTGACCAACCACCGGACGCTGGCGGCGGCCACGATCGCCGACGTGTATAAGGACCGGTGGGCGATCGAGGCGTTTTTTCGGGCACTCAAGCAAAACTTACGGGTGAAGACGTTCGTAGGAACCTCGGAGAACGCGTTGCAGCTGCAGATCTGGACGGCGCTGATTGCCATGCTGCTGATCAAGTATTTGCAGCTGCGAGCCAGCTTCGGCTGGTCGCTGTCGAACCTGGTGGCCCTGTTGCGGCAGCAACTGTTTGTCTACCGGGATCTGTGGACCTGGATTGACAATCCCTTTCAACCGCCGACGGCGGTAACGCCGGCGCTGGAGCAGTTGCCTTTAGGGCTGGATTAAATTTGGACAGCAGGCTTGGTTGCAGGGGGGAGTTCGCGCGGTACTCTGAGCCACTCCAGAATCAGCAGACGGTATCAACTTAGACAGCACCTCTGTCCAAAACGGCGATTCGCGACGGCCAACCCGGTCCACGGCAGAGGTCGGAAAGTTGCATTATGTGCATTGATTTCAACGACGGCTACTCGGTTCGTCAGTTAATTTAGACAGCACTGCTATGGATTATTGAAGTAATTACCGCAAGATCTACAGTGGTGGTACTGTCGGCCATATCATTTTGCCGGGCCGACTGCACGCTATCTTGGAGGTTGGTTATGAAGAGGAGACGGTCGTCGGGAGTTTGGACTCCGCTGCCGGGTGAAGCTATCATGCTTGGTCTGTCGCCGCAGCGAAGGTCCACTCCGCGCGTCGCTGCACGCCGCACGGTCCGGCTTTCATTTGAATCACCTTGTGAAGAGGACCGCGTTGCACTGATGCGGGATATTTCAACGAAGGGAGTCTTTTTCTACTCGGACTTTTCGCCAAGTGTAGGAGACGAACTCGATTTTGTCCTGGAGTTTGTGAGCGTGTCGGACAACGCACGGTTTCACTTCAAAGGCCACGTCATCCGTGTGGAGCATCCCTCGCCTGGCTGCGCCCCTGGAGTGGCGGTCTCATTCCATCCTCACGAACGACGAGCACTGTGGAGGTGAGCGGTGGAAGGCCCGAATATGTAGGTTTTGCCCGAGTGGAATCGCTTCTGGTACCACGCCGCCTGCTGCTCGCGCTGCAGCGCTCTGAGTGTAAACGTCTTCCGATTACACCATCGATGCCGATAGTTGATCGACCAGACGCGCGGTCAATTGCAGTCGCGCCATCATCCCTGCGAAGGTGTGGTCACGCATCGGACCGTCAGCGCGCAAATCATTGTTGCGCAGGCACTCCGACATCTTGGCCGATGCGAGCGCCTGCAGGCCGATGAACAGGTGCTGGGCGCAATTTAGCAAAACTTCTCGGCGGGTAAAGACGCGGTCGCTGGCACGTTTGTCGGCTCGGCTGTAAAGTCGTGCCCTTCCGGTCAATTGCCGCCTGGTTCATGGCTTGTCATTTTCGCCGCCTCCGCCGGCGGCTTTTGTTTCTCCGGGGGGCGAAGCCAGGTAGATGGCCGGGACATCTTTCTTGATCAGGTCATTCAGGGCAACCACGTCGTTCGACTTGATGGTCTGCCACTGAGCGATGAGCGGGGCGGCTTGCTGGCCGAGCGCGTCGAAGGCGGCAAGCTGTTGCTGGGTGGGCGCGCCATCGAATTCGACGCTGCCGCTCAGGTAGTGCAGTTGTTCGTCGATCAGGACGGGATAGTTCAGAGTGGATTCCGAGCTCTTGGCGTTGGTCTGCAGTAGCTGCTCTTCGAGGGGGGTTATCTTCTTGTCGAGCGCGGAGACGCTGTCGTTGATGGACTTGTAGCGGGCATCCTCGAGGCGATCGCGCACGCCGCGGACCTGGGCTCGCGTATCGCGAATCTCGCGCACGGTGTCGTGAAGTTCGCTCAAGGCGCGGCGGATTTTCATTTCCAGCTCAAATTCTTTCTGCACGTCGGCGACTGAGACGTCGACGCGCGGATCCATCTTCAGCTCGAGCGGAACCGTGACGCTTTTTCCGCCTGCGTTGAGGCGCACCTGGTAGTTTCCCGGGGGCGCGACGGGGCCACGCGAACGAATTTCGGCCAGCACTTCGCCGGGCAGGCGGTGCGGTCCGTCGTAGCGGAGGTCCCAGCTGAAGCGGTTCATGCCAGCCGCGGCGGGAATTTTTTCCTCCGGTGGAACCAGGTCGGGCCACTCGGGCGGGGTCGGCGGTCCTTTCTTGTCGAGGTTGGAGAATTCGCGAACGACCGCGCCGCTGGAGTCGAGGATCTGCAGGGTCACTTCGCCCTTTGGCGCAGACTTCAAGTAGTAGGAGATGAGCGCGCCGTGCGGTGGATTTTCGCCCACCGGCTGGCGGCGATCGAAGAACTCGGCAAACCAGGTGCGGTAGATCGCCGGCGACTTGTAGAGATAGAGGTCGGAGGTTGCGACCTCGCTGAGCTGGCGCAACGGGGTGATGTCGTCGAGGATCCAGAAGGAACGGCCGTGAGTGGCAACGACGAGGTCGTCGTTCTTCACGACGAGATCGTGAATCGGAGTTTGCGGCAGGTTCAACTGCAGGGGCTGCCAGTTGGCGCCGCTATCGAACGAGACGAAGATTCCGGTCTCGGTGCCGGCATAGAGCAATTCTTTCTGCTGAGGATCCTCGCGCACGGCGTGAACGTAGGCGCCATCGGGAATACCCGCGACCAACTTCGTCCAGGTCTTGCCGTAGTCGGTGGTCTTGAAGATGTAGGGCTTGAGGTCGTCAAGCTTGTGGCAATCGAGAGCGACATAGGCCGTGCCGGCGTCGTGCGGGGAAGCCTCGATCAGGCTGACCAGGCTCCACTCGGGAACGCCTTTCGGAGTGACGTTGGTCCAGCTTTTTCCGCCGTCGCGGGTCACGTGCACCACGCCGTCGTCAGTGCCCGCCCATAGCACATCTTTTTGCAAGGGCGATTCCGCGATGGTGAAGACCGTGTCGTAGTATTCGACGCTGGTGTTGTCCTTGGTGATTTCGCCGCCCGAAGAATCTTGCTTGCTTTTGTCATTGCGGGTGAGATCGGGGCTGATGATATTCCAGCTGCGGCCGTGGTCGGTGCTTTTGAAGACGACTTCGCCGCCCGTGTAAAGCACGTCGGGATCATGGCTAGAGATCAGGATGGGCTCGGTCCAGCCCTGACGATACTTCATGTCTTTGACGCCGTGTCCGGAGTTATCCAGAGGCCAGACGGTGATGTCCTGTTCCTGCGAGGTGCGCTTGTCCCAGCGCGTGAGCAATCCCTGGCCCGCACCGGCGTAGACCACGTTGGCGTCGCGCGGGTCGGGCACCACGTATCCGCTTTCGCCGCCGCCCACGTCGTACCAGTGCTGGCGGCCAATGTAGCCGTCGTCGGCGCGACTGGCGATCGACACGGTGCTGTTGTCCTGCTGCGCGCCGTAGACGTGGTAGAGAAACTGACTGTCGGTGGCGACATGGTAGAACTGCGCGGTGGGTTGGTTGTATTGCGTGGTCCAGCTCTTGCCGCCATCGGTGGTGATGGTGGCGCCGCCGTCGTTGCTGTTGATGATGCGTTGCGGGTTGATGGGATCGATCCAGAGGCCGTGATGGTCGCCGTGAGGCGCGGGCAGCAGTTCGAGACTGCGTCCGCCATCACGCGAGCGGAAGAGACCCGTGTTCAGCATGTAGACGGTGTCGGTGCTCTTGGGGTCGGCGAAGATGTGGCTGAAGTACCAGGCACGCTGGGTGAGGCGCTGGTCAGTGTTCACGTTGGTCCAGGAGTCGCCGCCGTCGTCGGAACGATAGAGCCCGCTGGCGTCCTTGGCTTCGATGAGAGCGTAGACGCGGTTCGAGTCGCCTCCGGAAACGGAGACGCCGATGCGGCCCATGATTCCGCTGGGCAGCCCGTGGCTTTCGAGATGTTTCCAGGTAACGCCGCCATCGGTGGAGCGGTAAAGACCGCTGCCTGGGCCGCCGCTGTTCAAACTCCAGGGAGTGCGCTGGACTTCGTAGAGCGCGGCGAACAGCACGTTGGGGTTATTGGGATCGAAGACCACATCGATGGCGCCAGTCTTTTCGTCCTTGTAGAGAACCTTGTCCCAGGTTTTTCCGCCGTCGATGGTGCGGAAGACCCCGCGCTCGGAGTTGGGTCCATAGGCATGGCCGAGAGCAGCGACCAGAACGATGTCAGGGTTGCGCGGGTGAACGATAACACTGGCGATGTGTTGAGTATCTTTGAGGCCAATGTTGGTCCAGGTCTTTCCGCCGTCGGTGGACTTGTAGACGCCGTTGCCGTAAGAGATGTTGCCGCGGATGCAGGCCTCGCCGGTGCCGACGTAGATGACGTTGTGGTTGGAGTCTGCGACGGCAATGGCCCCGATGGAGGAGACGGCTTCCTTGTCGAACAACGGTTGCCAGGTGGAACCACCGTTCGTGGTGCGCCACACGCCTCCGGCCACGCTGCCAAAATAAAACGTGTAGGGATCGCCGGGCACTCCGGTGACCGCCAACACGCGGCCTCCGCGATAGGGACCGATGGACCGCCAATGCATCCCCTTGAAGAGGCCCTCATCGTACTTGGTGGCGGCAAGAGCAGGTTGGAGTGCGGTTAGGAGGCCCAACAGGCAAGCCAGCGGAAACAGACGGTGGGAAAGTCGCTTCATGACAGCATCTCCGGAAGTAAGGCGCGAGCGGAGTATCTTAATCCATTCGGGAGGTGGAGGTGTAACGCATTTATGTGTCTTATGGGTCGGCAGAGTATTGGAATCGTGACGGGTTGGCGCGCATCCTGTACTGGGAGCAGCGATGGTTCTCGGCCGATGTGATGAGTCGAGAAGCGCGGTCGCGTGCATTCTTCTTGGCTTATGATTGCGAACCCGAGGGACACACGGGAGGGATATGACGAACAGTATCGAGGAGCGTGTCGCCGAACAGTATTCTCGCAGGTCGCTGGAACAGATCATTCTGGACTCGTTGCGGGCGGCGGGAAAGGACGTGGATCGCCTGACCCCCGCAGATCTGGTCGCGATCGACGAATTTCATATCGGAGGGCGGCAGGCGACGGTTGAGTTCGGGGCGCAGATGTCGCTCGTGCGAGGATCGAACGTGCTTGATGTCGGGTGCGGGATCGGCGGACCGTCTCGATATTTCGCGAAGGAGTTAGGCTGCCGGATGACGGGGATTGATCTCACGGACGAGTACGTGCGTGTGGCCGAGATGCTGGCGAGACGGTTGGGCATGAGCGGGGCGGTGTCGTATCGGCAGGCCAGCGCCCTCAAGATGCCATTAGAGGCGGGCGGTTTCGATGGCGCTTACATGATTCATGTTGGGATGAACATCGAAGACAAGGCGGCGTTGTTTGCGGAAGTTCGGCGCGTGCTCAGGCCGGGCGCCGTGTTTGGGATTTACGATGTGATGCGCGAAGGCGATGGAGAGATCCGATTCCCGATGCCTTGGGCTTCGAAGGCGGACACCAGCTTTGTCGAAACGGCTTCCGTTTATCGGCAACAGCTCGAGGCTGCGGGATTCGAGATTCGGAAAGAGCGCAACCGGCGGGAGTTCGGGATCGAGTTTCTGCGGGCAGTGCAGGCGCGCGCGGCAGCGGGCAAGGGCGGGACGCCGGCGCTCGGCCTGAATCTTTTGATGGGTCCGACGACGCCGCAGAAAATCTCGAATCTGATCGAGGGCCTGGAGTGCGAGGTCATCGCGCCGGTGGAGATGGTGTGCGGCGCGAAGTGACATTGGCCTCGGGGGCTTTTGCCATGCCGATGGATTCAGATGACCGAGTCGTCGATCCACTTCAGGTAGGGATGGCTGCCTTCTTCGATCGCAAGTGAGATGCATTCCGGGACTTCGTAGGAGTGCAGTTCCTGAATGGCTTCGCGCAGACGCGAAAACGAGGCGTTCGTTGTTTTGATCAGCAGCAGATATTCCTGGGCTTCCTCAACTTTTCCTTCCCAGCGGTAGACGGATTCGATCTTCGGAACGATATTGACGCAGGCGGCGAGGCGGCGCTCGACGAGGGCGTGCGCGATCTTCTTGCTTTCATCGAGCGAGGAAGCGGTGGTTAGGACGAGGCGTTTATTGGTCATATAGAATCGGGCGCAACAAAATCAGCATTTAGCAGTTAGCATTTGGCCAGCAACGGTCTTATCAGACTCGAGATTCATCCGCCGGCCGTATTGGCTGAATGCTGAGTGCTGAGAAGCTATCTCATAATGGACCAAACGTGTAAGCTTCGGTTTCCTCAGGGGCTAAAGCCCCGACTTTTATGCGGCTCTAGACGGCGTGGCTGAAGCCACGCCCTTTCAAAACCGACTATGAGATAGCGATAGCTTGGCTCGATAGCTTCTGAAGGCTGACGGCTAACCGTCTCCGCGGGTCCATAATATGCAACGGAGCGGGCCGGGGAAAGCGTGACGCCCGACGTCAGGATTCGAATCATGACAACCCAGATCAAGTTTGGCACTTCCGGATGGCGAGCGGTGATGGCGGAGGAATTTACCTTCGCCAACGTGCGGCGTGCGGTTCGGGGCATTGCGCGCTACGTGGTGTCCCAGAAGCCGAGGCGCGCGAAAGTGATCGTGGCACGCGATCCGCGCTTTCTGGGCGAGACGTTCTGCGCGATGGCAGCAGAGATTCTTTCGGCGCACGGAGTCACGCCACTGGTCATCGCGGAGGCTGCGCCAACGCCGGCCATTTCGTTCGCAGTGACGCAGGGAAAGGCCGACGGGGCGATCAATTTCACCGCGTCGCACAATCCGCCGGAGTACAACGGGATCAAATTTTCGACGCCCGACGGAGCGCCGGCGCTGCCCGAGGTCACGAAGAGGATCGAGGCGGAAATCGTCGCGGCCGATTCTTCCGGTGTAAAGGATTCCGAGGTCAATGCAGACGGCAACATACCGGAACCGCAGACGCTCGATCCGCGGCGAATGTATTTGTCGCGGCTGCGCGAGATTGTGGATCTCGACGTGATCCGCAAAGCAGGGGTGCGCGTGGTATTCGATCCGTTCTGGGGCGCGGCGCGGGGGTATTCCGACGAACTTCTGCGCGAGGGTGGAGTGGAGGTCGCATCGGTCCACGACTACCGGGATGTGTTGTTCGGCGGACATGCCCCGGAACCCGACGATCATCTGCTGGAAGATTGCCGGAAAAAGATGCGCGAGACCAAGGCGCATATCGGGATCGCGACCGATGGAGATGCCGACCGCTTCGGCATCGTCGATGAAGATGGAACGTTCTTTCAACCCAACTACATCATTGCGTTGTTGTTCGATTACCTGGTGGAGAGCCGGGGGTGGAAGAACGGGGTAGGGAAGTCGGTGGCCACGACGAACCTCATCAATGCACTGGCGCGGCATCACAGGGTGGAGCTGCATGAGACGCCCGTCGGGTTCAAATACATCGGGGAACTGATCAAGGCCGACAAGATCTGTATTGGCGGGGAAGAGAGCGCGGGATTGTCAATCCGGCACCATGTTCCGGAGAAAGATGGGGTGCTGGCGGGGCTTCTGTGTTGCGAGATGGTGGCGAGGCGGGGCAAGTCTCTGGGGAAACAATTACAGGAGCTGTTTGTCAAAGTTGGTTCCTTCTGTCCGCAGCGGGAGAACTTCCGCTTGACGCCGGAGGTGAAGGAGAAGTTCACTGGAAAGTTGCAGTCCGACCCGCGCGAATTCTTCGGCCGGAAGGTCGGCGAAGTGGTTCGCAAAGACGGACTCAAACTCGTGTTCGACGATGGCTCCTGGATTTGTTACCGCCTGTCGGGGACGGAGCCAGTGGTGCGCGTGTATTCCGAAGCGGCGAACGCGGCGGAACTCGCGAAGTTGAGCACGGCGGCCAAGCAATGGATTTTCGAGTAGACAAACCGTCGCGGTTCCGGGGCTTTCCCAGGCCCGAGGACGGGCTGCGCGCAGTGGTCGACAGGGCTCCGCAGGCCGAGGCGCTGGCGGAGCGTTGGATGGAGAAGTCGAGGCCGCTCTGGAGTGTGCTGTATGCCGAGCGGCGGCGACTGGCGACTGGGGCGGTGCTGCTGCTGACGGCATGGCTGTTTCTGCATGTGATGTTCGGGGCCAATGGCATGGTGATCTACCGCTCGAAGCGAGCGGAGCGGCAGAAGTTACAAGCCGAAATCGACCGTGTGCAGAAGGAGAACGATCTCTACGTGCAGCGGATCCACGGGCTGCAGAGCGATCCGAAAGCGATTGAAAAGGAAGCCCGGGAACAGCTGCATTATGCGCGGCCCGGGGAAGTGGTGTACGTCGACTCGGCGCGGCAGACACCCGCCACTCACACGGCCCGGAAGTAAAAACTCGGAAGAACCTCAGCGACAATTTCTTACGGCGGGTGTGATAGGATTCCTTGCAACGCCCCGTCTGAAACACCTTTGAAGTTACCCGCGCTGGGGTCAGGCGTGCGGATCTCTGGCTAACGCAAGCGGGCTCGGGTTCGGAAAAAAGCAAGAATTACGGTTCACTGAATCTTCAAGGAGGCTGTTCGATGAGGAAAGTATTCGCGCTGTTTGTGTTGTTTTGCCTGGTGCTGTCGATCGCTTCGTTCGCGTTTGCCGGCGACGACAAGGGTGCTACGGTCAACGGCTGGGTGACGGATGCCAAGTGCGGCGCCAAGGGCGCGAACGCGGGCGGGGCGGCATGCACGAAGAAGTGCCTCGATGCCGGCGAGAAGATGGTCGTGGTGACCGACGGCGACCAGAAAGTACTGAACGTGGAGAATCCCGACGCTCTGAAGGGCCACGAGGGCCATCATGTGGCCGTCAGCGGACACGTTTCAGGCGACAGCATTCACGTGATGAGCGTGAAGATGTTGTAGGAAGATTTGTGAGATGAAGAGAGGGCGGCCTAAGGCCGCCCTTTTTGTTCAGGTAACTAACGTCCTCGTCAAACTGGTGTTCAGCGGGATCGGTTTAGTTGCGGGTGAAAGTCCTTAAACGCAGAGGACGCGAAGAGCGGCCACAGAGAGCGCAGAGAAGGGCTTCAGCCGCGAAGGGCGCGAAGGGAAATTCGCCAACGACGCGAGGAACGACCGCCTGGTCTGAGGTCTCGGCCTTTCCAGCGAATTCGGCGGACGTTAGCTGTTTCTACCGCACTGCGCCTTCCAGCGGAGAGCTGGCGGTCGCATAGAGTTTTTTCGGCATTCGGCCGGCCATGAAGGCCTGGCGTCCGGCGAGAACGGCGTTCTTCATGGCTTCGGCCATCAGGACGGGATCCTGGGCGCCCGCGATGCCGGTGTTCATGAGGACGGCGTCGGCGCCGAGTTCCATGGCTATGGCGGCGTCGGAGGCGGTACCCACGCCGGCGTCGATGATCAGCGGGACGCCGGTAATCATTTCGCGCAAGATGCGGATGTTGGCCTGATTCTGAATCCCCAGGCCGCTGCCGATGGGGGCGCCGAGCGGCATGATTGCGGCCGCGCCGGCATCGAGCAGGCGCTTGGCGAAAACAATATCGTCAGAAGTGTAGGGCAGAACCGTGAAGCCTTCTTTCACCAGCGTGGTGGTGGCTTCGAGCGTGGCCTGCACGTCGGGATACAGCGTGGCCTGATCTCCGATGACCTCGAGCTTGACCCAGTCCGAGAGTCCGACTTCGCGGCCGAGGCGCGCGGCGCGGATGGCCTCGTCGGCGTTGTAGCATCCGGCAGTGTTGGGCAGCAGGATGTATCGCTTGGGATCGATGAAGTCGAGGAGCGACTCCTTGTTGCGGTCGAGATTGACGCGGCGTACGGCGACCGTGACCATCTCGGCGTCGCTGGCTTCAAGGGCGCGCGCGGTTTCCTGGAACGACTTATATTTTCCCGTGCCTACGATCAGGCGGGAGCGCAGGGAGCGGCCGGCAATCACCAGGGGATCAGGCATATCTTTATTGTAATGAAAGCCGGGCCGAGGGGCACGGAATCGGTCACCCGGTGACGTGACCTTCGACGGGCACGGCTTCGGCGTGCGAGTACACGTCGTCGATGACCTTCCGGTAGCGCTCTTCGACGGCGCGGCGGCGGACTTTCATGGTATGGGTGAGGGTGCCGTCGGCGGCGGAGAGTTCTTCGGCGATGAGGATGACTCGCTTCAGCTTCTCAAAGCGGGCCAGGTTGCGGTTGAGGTCGTCGACGATGCCGTCGTATAAGACGCGAACCTTGGGATTCGCGATCAGGTCCTCGCGGGAGCCGAAGGACACCTGGTTGGCCCGGGCCCAATCTTCCAGCAGCGGAAAATAGGGAGCAATCAGCACGGCCGGGAACTTGCGCTTGTCGCCGATGATGATGGCTTCGGCGATCAGCGCATTGTGCTTGAGCGAGTTCTCGATGGGTTGGGGGGCGATGAACTTTCCACCCGAAGTTTTGATCAGGTCTTTCTTGCGGTCGGTGACAGAGAGGAAGCCGTCGGCATCGAGGTTGCCGATGTCGCCGGTCTTGAACCAGCCATCCACGAACGCGTTGGCGGTTTCGTCGGGGCGCTTCCAATAGCCCTTGAAGATGGATGGTCCGCGGACCAGGATTTCGCCATCGTCGGCGATTTTGACTTGCACGTTGCCCAGGGGCTTCCCCACAGTGCCGAGTTTGTGGGCGCAGGGAGTATTCACGGCGATGACGGGCGAGGTTTCCGTGAGCCCGTAGCCCTCGTGAATGCGGATGCCGACCATGGCGAACCATTCCGCCAGTTCGCGGCCCAGCGGAGCCCCGCCGGAAATGAAGATTTGCCCGTGGCCGCCCATGCCTTCGCGGACCTTCGAATAGACGAGCTTATCGGCGAGTCTCCAGACGGGCGAAGCAGGCGTTTTTCCCGCCAGAATTTCAGGCTCGT
The DNA here is from genome assembly GCA_963729415.1 of uncultured Acidobacteriota bacterium. Classification (GTDB taxonomy): domain Bacteria; phylum Acidobacteriota; class Terriglobia; order Terriglobales; family Acidobacteriaceae; genus Gp1-AA133. The sequence goes on from CAVSOD010000004.1 coordinate 233,353, forward strand.
GCGCCCGGCCCACGGCCAGGGCCCAGCGAAAAACTAGCTTCTTCGGAAAACCACGCGCTTTGAGATCGGCGCGGGCGTGAATTTTTTCGTAGACGCGCGGTACGGAAACGAAGACGGTCGGCTGCACTTCGAGCAAGGCCTGGGGCAGTTGGTCGACGAACGGACAATAGGCCAACGTCACGCCATTGAAGAGCATGGCGAAATCGACGTGGCGTGCCGTGACATGCGACAGCGGCAAAAATGATACGCTGACTTGCTCGTCGCCGAGATCGAAACCCTTGAGCGAGTACTCGATGTTGGAGGCCATGTTGCCGTGCGTCAGCATCACGCCTTTGGAAACGCCGGTGGTGCCCGAGGTATAGATAATGGTGGCAAGGTCTTCGGGCGAGATGGCACGGGCGAGGGCGTCGAGTTCGGGGTCGCGGGTTGCGGGAGCGTCGTGGACGAGCCGCGCGAAGCTGAAGGCGGTGCCGGTGTCGACCGGGTCCATGACGACGAGCTTTTCTACCCGGGTCTGCGGCTGAACCGATTGCACCTTGCGCAGTTGTTGCTCGGAGGATAGAAAGACGATGCGGCAGCCGGCGTCCTGGAGAATGAAACAAGTCTGCTCGGCGGTGAGGGTAGAGTAGACGGGGACGGCGACGGCACCGATGAGTTGGCAGGCAAAATCTGTCATGGGCCATTCGGGGCGGTTTTCGCTGAGGATAGCGACTCGGTCGCCGGCAACGATTCCCCAGCTGAGAAGCGTGCGGGCAATGGCGGCGACGCTGCGGTACAACTCCTGAGTAGAGACCGGCACCCACTGGATGGCCTCGCGATGCAACATGACGCGATCACGATTGCGTTCGATGATGGCGAAGAAGATATCGTTGAGGGTCGAGATGCTCATCGCTGGGCGGACGCTCCGGAAGAATGGGTTAACTCGCGAAAAATGGAGCGGGGTGTGGGCATGACGGATGCTGCGAATTGCAACATTGTCGCGGACGCAAGAGCGCGATGGTCGCTGAGGGTCAGCGGGAAACAGGCCATAGTCAGAAAATCTAGTGTTGCTGAAAATGTAACGGCTTTTCCGGGTAGCGGCAACGACAAAGAGGTCATGACCGTGCGATTCAAGCTTCGGGGTAGTATGGGAATAACCTGGTAAGGAGAAATCTCAATGTCCGGATCGATACGCAAGAGTGTGCTGGCCGGCTTGCTGACGGCAGCGTTGGGCGCGGGTTGCCTGTCGGCGATGGCGCAGGAGAAGACGGCAGCGCCGGCTCCACCGCAACTGAAGGTCGGCGATGCCGCTCCCGAGTTCAAGCTGCAGTACTTTGATGGGAATGATCTGAAAGACGTGCATCTCAGCGACTATCGGGGCAAGAAGAACGTCGTACTGGCGTTTTATATTTTCGCGTTCACCGGGGGTTGAACGCAGCAAATGAAAAACTTCCAGCAGAATCTGCAAAAGCTGGAAGCTGCCGACACCCAGGTCCTGGGTGTGAGCATGGACAGTCCGTTCGCGAATAAGGCCTTTGCCGACCAGATTGGCGTGACGTTCCCCTTGCTGAGTGATTGGGGCGGGGAAGTGACGCACCAGTACGGCATTTACACCGACAAATATAAAGCGGCGCGTCGCGTGAATTTTCTGATCGGGAAGGATGGCACGATTCTGGAAGAGCAGGTCGATAAGGAAGCCATCGATCCGACGAAGATCGTAGCGGCCTGCGAGCGCCACAAGATCAACCGCTGAACAGAGCGACCGCTAGGGAAACGATCACGGCTTGATCGGAACTATGATCGGAAATATCGGCGTCGCTCGGCGGTCATCGGGGCGATTCCAATGCCGGCAAACAGCAGTCAGTTCCCAGGAGGGGATGGGTCCGTGGGCAGGGGCAGATCACACGAGCATGTTTATGGCTGATCCGAAATGGCGTGGCAGGTTTGACGCTTTGTAACCCGGTTGTTATGATCGTAGCGCGGGGTGGAGCAGTCTGGTAGCTCGTTGGGCTCATAACCCAAAGGTCGGTGGTTCAAATCCACCCCCCGCAACCAACGTTTTC
>CAVSOD010000005.1:0-411054 GCA_963729415.1 uncultured Acidobacteriota bacterium
TCCTTACTCAATCCCATCATTGAATTAGCCTGCTTCCAGTTTTCGGAATTTCCACAACTTGGGTCCATTTGGGTCCAATCAGTTTGGGTCCAATCAGTAAATCTTCGACCTTCTGCACCGCCGCCCGAGCGTCCGCGGGGATGGAATGCAAGTAAACTTCGCGGGTGATCTCTGATGACGAGTGCCCGAGAAGCGCTTGCACGGTGCCCAGCGGTGTGCCCACTGCATCGAGCAATGTCGCGTTCGCATGACGCAGCCAGTGCCAGCTCATACCCACCAGACCGAGCTTCTTGCAGGTCGGCTTGGCGTTTGGGTTTTACTTTGGCTTCGAGTAATGCGACTGTGACGAGATTCATGAAGGCTGGTAGCGAGATTAGCAGAGATCAATGGCGACAGGATGGCCGGGCAACGTTGCGGAGCTTCAGTCTTTCTTGATGATAAACACTGTCTTGTCATCAATCTCGTCTTCTTTTCCAGTTAGGAGCAGATACCCGTCTTTGCTCACAGCGAATTCAAGCAACGCATTGCAGATGTCTTTCGCTGACGAAAGGCAGTGTTCGCGCATTACTGCTTCGAGTTTGCTACGCTCTTGGGTATCGCTGCCATCGTAAACGCCATCGGTGTAAAGAAAAAGAATGTCTCCGGGACTCATCAGTGTAATCTCCGCGACATCAGACGTGCTTGCCCGCTGTCGGAATTGCAGCGAATAGTACCGGGTACGGTCCGGATGATCTTCGGGAATCTGCAAGCCCAACGCCAGGAATTGCGCCATCTGGCTTTTGCCGATATCCATGAACTTGCGGTACTCAGCAGAAAAGACCAGAGGTGGCGGATGCCCGAAATTCACAAAACGAAAATGACCGTTCGGGCGCAGTTCCCCATAGAGCATGGTCGCGATCTCCCGACCGCTATCGTCTTCCCTTCTGCCAAGCGCATTGCGCGCGGTGACCGATTGCGCCAATCGCAGATTCAACTTCTCGAATAGCTCGAGTGTGGTTTTTCCGCGCCGGTCAAGTTCGGCGAGCATCAATGCATGAAATGTGTCGTGAACCGTTGACGCAATCTTGGCTGAGATGATGCCGTGCCCCTGAGCGTCTACCAGCAGCACACCTGCCGTGGTGTAAAGCTCCTGCAAGTCTTCAGCGACTCGGATCTGTTCCGAACTCCTCGCTACCCGGTATTCCGTTTCCATTTCGGATCTGAATCCCGGTCTTGACTTTAACCATTCGACATGATCGTCAACCGAATTGCGTGGAGGCCTGCCGCCCCCTAACGGTTCGAGAAACTCTTTCGAGAGTTTTATAGCGCGCTCGATGCGAGCATCGATGTCATAGCGCTGCTGGAAATTTATGTACTCGAAAACATCTCCGCCGACGGTTCCCGCGGGAATGGAATTCCCGTACATCTCGATGCCAGGCAGATGCGGAATAGCCCCTTCAACAGGCATTAGCCGTTTGCGCAGATATTCATCGATTGTGAGCTGATTGTAGCCCGCATCCGTCGAGGACTCGTGTTGTCGTGGTAGGGTCAACAGGTAAGGATATACCTCACGGTTTCACCAGGTGGATCTTCATCGAACACTACTCCAGTTGCTTTGGCCTGCATCACATTTATCGGAGCAAGCCGGCGTTCAAGCGGGTGATCACTCGTGTTTCATGCTCATAGCCCAGAGTGGTCAGCGCAGCGGTAGCGAGAGCGAACAAACGGCCGTCTTGCGGGGGCAACCCGAGCCAACGGCATGCCACAATTCGTAGAATGTGTCCGTGCGCAAACAGAAGCGCATCACCAGGACCGGCAAGAACGCGATCAATTACCGCGTGGCCCCTGGTGGCAACCTGCTGAATGCTCTCTCCGCCAGGCACTCCGTCGCTCCATAAGGACCAGCCCGGTCGTTTCTCTTGAATCTCAGCGGTGGTCTTTCCTTCATATTCTCCGTAGTCCCACTCCTGCAGGTTGGGATCGACAACGGCGACGTCGCCGTAGCCTGCTAGGCGGCAAGTCTCTCGGGCGCGAAGAAGTGGGCTTGTCAGCACAACCCCAAAGCGCTGCCCCCTTAAGAGCTTGCCAATCTCTCTCGCTTGTTGTTCTCCGACAGGGGTTAATGGCAGATCCGTTCTCCCGGTGTGCTGTCCGGAAAGGCTCCATTCGGTTTCACCGTGACGCACCAGCCAGAGTTGGAGCGACTTCCGGTCGCGTGTCGACGGTGCCGTGCTGGAGTCCGTCTGAATAACCGGTGTTACGAGCTGCTCGATCACGATTGGGGTCCTCTTAACAACGGGCTGTGTGGAACCAAACGTCATCACCCGGGGCATGAGAATTCATGACAGAACCACCCAGCTCTCCCGGAAGAGGTTTATTCTACCGGATGAACGGGAGCACTAGCAGCCAGCGACTGCTTCTGTCGGACTTGCTTCCTGGGGCATTGTAGTGCTTGAGTCGGAGGCCGCCGTCTTGAAGCGCGAGGCCCTTATCGCGTCCTGCCGCAGTAAATAGACAGACACAGCGAAGAGGACGAGATCCTTCATCAGGAACGCAACCTTCTCGGTGATGGCCGGGAATCCGCCGGCCGAAGCGACCCAACCGCCAGGCCTGAACGGAATGATCGTCGTGGTCGCGATGAATCCGCGCGGCGCCAGCTCGGGAGCGATTTCCCAGAGTGGTGAGCCTTGGAGAAAGAAGAGTTTTGTCTCTTCGGGCTTCTTCTTTTGTTGCCGCTGGGCGGCACCACGTGGCTGAGCGATGGATTCTAGTCACCGTACGGCGCCCGCCCATCATCTGCGTCGCATGGATCGTGGTCGTGAGTCGGATCCTCTTGAGCCGAAGTCCTGCTACGCGTCCTGGATGGTAGGCGGAGCGGGGCAGCCTAATCAATCAGCCTACTCAATGCATGGCTGAGAATGGCTCGCGAGGTTCCGGTGGCCGAAAAAAGTTCGTATCGCAGAAGCCAGGGCAGGCGGTCTTCAAGGCAATCGTGCTAGAGGACATCGCCTCGAAGTCGTTCCCTGCGTTTCCACTATTCGCCAACTGCCAGTCAAGATCGAGAATTTGTTGGAGTAACGCACACCCGCAGAGGGGGGCGCGTTCAGGTCTGATTCTTGGGACAAGCGACAGTTCGAGGAATAGGCCAAAGCCAGTAGGGCTTCGCGTCAACAGGATTGTCATGCAGCCGTGTGTGCGTTGTCGACCGGTTGAGGCGGGATTCACGGTTTGACCGTTTGGCTTGTGGGGATGAATCGTTGTAGGATTTCAACCTACATTTCGTGGTGGAGACCGGAAAGCAGCACTACGCTTAATGACTGCGACGGCTAGTATTCGTGGTCGCTGTCTACCTATCCACGCCCAAGCATCGCTTCGTCCTGGATGTCATTCCGGGGAAGAGGGGGCTTTCATGGCTCGTAATGTTAGACAAGCGCAAGACTGCGAGGGACAGCAATGAGCAATGTCCAGAAACGCTATCTGTGGATCGGCGGAGTTCTTGGCCTGATCGTGCTCGCTCTGATTTTTGGAGCTGTTCGGCCGTACAAGCACGCTATGGGTGCGCCGCCCAGCACTCCGGATGTCGAGGTGACACAGGTTCAGATGGAGGATGTTCCAATTTATGGGGATTGGATCGGCACGCTTGACGGTCTGGTCAATGCTGACGTCCGGGCGCAAGTTACTGGCTACCTGCTAAAGCAAGGCTATCAGGAAGGTGCCTTTGTTAAGCAGGGCCAACTTCTTTTCCAGATCGATCCGCGGCCTTTTGAGGCAGCGCTCGATCAGGCTCAAGGCCAGCTTGCTCAGGCGAAGGCATCGCTCGCCAACGCCGAAGCGGTTCAGCATCGCACGGAACTCGATGTCCAGCGCTACAAGCCACTGGCAGAGCAACAGGCGGCCAGCCAACAAGATCTCGACAACGCCGTTCAGAACAATCTCGCCGCGATCGCAACCGTAGAGACCGCTAAGGCTCAGATCAAGACCTACGAGGCTGCGGTTGAAACAGCGAAAATCAATCTCGACTTTACGCGCCTCGTTGCGCCCATCGACGGCGTGGCCGGCCAGGCGCAACTCCAAGTCGGGGCGCTGGTCAGCCCCAATAGCGGGGTGGTCACTTCCGTTTCTACCGTAGATCCGATCAAGGTCTATTTCACGGTGAGCGAGCCACAATACCTTTCGTGGCGGAGACGTTTTCCGACCGAGGAGAGCCGCTTGCAGGCCGACAAGGAACTGCGGCTGCAACTGATCTTGGCGGACGGTTCAACCTATCCGCACGAAGGAAAGTTTTATTTTGCCGACCGGCAGGTGAACGAGACCACCGGGGCGATTCGAATCGCCGGGCTCTTTCCCAATCCAAACAATATTTTGAGACCCGGCGGGTATGGCAAAGTCCGCGCGGTAATCCGGACTCAGCCCGGGGCGTTGCTTGTTCCGCAACGGGCAGTGTCGGAACTGCAGGGCGGCTACCAGATTGCTGTCGTTGGCGCCGACAACAAAGTTGAGGTTCGAACGGTCACTGTGGGCGACCGGGTTGATAACCGATGGATCATCGCGAACGGGCTGAATCCGGGAGACAAAATTGTTGTTGAGGGAGTTCAGAGAATGCGCAGTGGTGTGCACGTGAATCCCAAGCCGTTCATGGCCCAAAACCAAGGATCGGCAAACCAGGGATCGACGAATCGATAAGGACCGATGAACTATGTCGAAATTCTTCATCAACCGTCCCATCGTCGCCATGGTGATTTCTATCGTCATGGTCTTGGTTGGTGCGCTCACCGTGCTGAGCTTGCCCGTCGCACAGTTTCCGAACATCACTCCCCCAGAAATTCAAGTACTCGCCACCTACGTCGGAGCCGATGCGCAGACGCTGGAGCAGTCGGTGGCTACTCCGATCGAGCAGCAGATGAACGGAGTAGACAACGAGAACTACATGTACTCGCTGAATGCCACCGGCAACTCAACCACCAGCCTGATTGTCGACTTTGACGTAAAGACCGACCCGAATACCGATTTCATTCTCACGCAGTCGCGGGAAACCCAGGCAGCTTCTCAGCTTCCCCCGGACGTCAACAACTACGGCGTCACGGTCCGAAAATCAGTCACTGCTCCGCTGATGTGGGTTGCGCTTTATTCTCCGCACGGAACGTATGATGCCAAGTTTCTGGCGAACTACGCCTACATCAATCTCACCGACCCGATTCTTCGCTCGCCCGGCATCGGCAACGTTCAGGTATTCGGCGCCGGTCAATATGCGATGCGCCTTTGGGTAAAACCGGACACGTTGGCGAAACTTGGCATCACGGTTCCGGAGATCGTCAGCGCGATTCAGTCACAAAACACCGTGAACCCCGCAGGCAAAGCGGGAGGCGAGCCCGCTCCAAAGGGCCAGGAATTTACCTATTCCGTTCTGGCGCAGGGGCGCTTGGTTTCGCCGGAAGAATTCGGCAACATCGTGGTTCGCGAGACAGCGGAAGGTGCGACGGTGCGCGTCCGCGACGTCGCACGCATCGAACTGGGCGCTCAAGACTACAGCGTTGCCGGACGTTTCAACGGAAAGCCGGGCGCGATTATTGCAGCCTACCAATTGCCGGGATCGAACGCAGTAGACGCAGCGACCGGGGTCAAGAAGTTGATGGCGCAGATGAAAGAGCGCTTCCCCGAGGATATAGATTTTGCCGTTTCTCTGGACACGACTCTTTCTGTAACTCAGGGTATAAAGGAGATCGTTGAAACTCTCCTGATTGCGCTCGTCCTGGTCATCATTGTTGTTTTTCTTTTCCTTCAGGGCTGGCGCTCAACGCTGATCCCGCTGCTGGCTGTGCCGGTTTCGCTAGTGGGAACGTTTGTGCTCTTCCCGCTGTTCGGTTTTTCCATCAATACGCTCTCTCTGTTCGGGCTGGTGCTGGCGATCGGCCTGGTGGTCGATGACGCGATCGTTGTTGTGGAGGGCGTGGAACGACACATCGAAGAGGGCATGACCCCAAAGAATGCAGCGTTACAGGCGATGGAGGAACTGTCGGGTCCCGTGGTAGGAATTGCCCTGGTTCTCTCTGCTGTATTCGTGCCCACGGCCTTTATTCCCGGGATCACTGGCAGGCTGTATCAGCAATTCGCGGTCACCATCGCCATCTCGGTAATTCTCTCCGCGTTCAACGCGCTCACGCTCAGCCCTGCCCTGGCTGCCTTGCTTCTTCGACCGCGCGAAGAGAGCCATGGCCTGTTGCGGAGATTCTTCGATTGGTTTAACCGAGTATTTGAGCGAGCCACTGAGGGTTATGTCACCTGGAGCGGTGTCCTGCTCAAGAAGACAGCAGTACTGGTTGTGCTTCTGCTGGTCTTTTGCCTCGCGGCTGGATTCTTTGCGAGTCGGGTGCCGTCGAGTTTTCTTCCCGATGAAGACCAAGGCTATGCCTACGTGAATCTGCAATTGCCTAATAGCGCGTCGTTGGAGCGAACATCACAGGCAGCGGTACAGATCGAGAAGATTCTGGCTGACACACCGGGTGTGAAATACACGACCAGCGTCGTCGGCTTCAGCTTGCTCAGTTTTGTCCGCACGAGCTACAACGCTTTTTTTGTCGTCACTCTAAAGCCGTGGGACGAGCGCACGTCCAGCGCCGAGCAGTTTCAAGCGATCAAGGCGCATTTGGATCAGCAGCTTTCCAAATTGCCAGCGGGAATCGCATTCAGTTTTTCGCCGCCAGCCATCCCGGGCGTTGGCACCGCGGGCGGATTCACGTTCATCCTCGAAGACCGCTCTGGCGGCAGCATCCAATTCCTGTCGCAAAACTTGAATACGTTTCTTGACGCAGCGCGAAAGCGGCCGGAGATCGCCAGCCTGAGTACGACTTTTCTGCCCAGCGTTCCGCAGAAGTTCGTCGACGTCAATCGCGACAAGGTGTTGAAGCAAGGCGTCAATCTTTCCGACGTCTACCGCACCATCCAGGCGTTCATGGGCGGATATTTTATCAATTACTTCAACCGCTTTGGCCGCCAGTGGCAGGTCTACATCGAAGCCGAGAGCGAGGATCGTGCCAGCCCCGAGAACGTCGGACGCTTCTACGTGCGCAACAACAAGGGTGAGAACGTTCCGCTGGCAACGCTGGCCACGGTCAAATCGCAACTCGGCCCCGAATTCACAATGCGCTTTAACGAATACCGTTGCGCACAAATCAATGGCAGCGCCGCGCCGGGTTACAGTGCGGACCAGGCGAGCGCCGCCCTCGAAGATGTTTTCAAAAACACCATGCCGCGCGAGATGGGATTCGACTACTCCGGGATCTCGTTTCTGGAACAGAAAGCGCGCCAGGGAGTGCCACCCGCGGTCATCTTTGGCCTGTCGCTGTTGTTCGTGTTCCTGATTCTGGCGGCACTGTACGAAAGCTGGTCGCTGCCGTTCAGCGTACTTCTCAGCACGCCGGTTGCGGTCTTTGGGGCATTTTTTGTGCTGTGGCTGCGCCGCACTTTGCTCAGCCTTTTCGTGCCGCCGTATATGGTGCAGATTGAAAGCGACATCTTCTCGCAGATCGGCTTGATCATGCTGATCGGCCTTGCGGCGAAGAACGCGATTTTGATCGTCGAGTTTGCCAAGGACCAGTACGAACACGGAAAACCGCTGGCCGATGCTGCGCTCGAAGGCGCAAAGCTGCGGCTGCGACCGATCCTGATGACATCATTCGCGTTTATCCTCGGCTGCGTTCCACTGTGGACAGCGAGCGGGGCGGGTTCGGTCGCCCGGCGGATTATGGGGACGGCCGTCATCGGCGGGATGCTCATGGCGAGCGCGATCGGAATCTTTTTCATACCCGGGATCTTTTACATGATTGAGAAATGGACGAGCGCCGGGAAGGAACCCGCATCCGGCATATTGCCAGCTGCGCCTTCCCCCGCGCCCGGAGACTGAGTGACCTTGCAGTGCGTTCAACAGCTTGGGAATCGAGCGGTGTCGGCGCAATGGGGTTTACGGAATCATGAGAATCGCGAAATTACTCACCGCGGTTTTGCTCTCTGGCGTGCTTTCGGGTTGTGCCGTAGGCCCTAACTACCATCGGCCTGCGGTTCAGACTCCGATTTCGTTTCGGGACCTGGCAGACAATCCTCAGCTTCAGGCGCAGACTGCCTCGTACGCCGATCTTCGCTGGTGGCAGGTATTTCAGGACACAAAGCTGCAGGAACTCATACGTACGGCGCTTAAACAGAACTACGACTTGCAACTCGCCACGGAACGCATCAATGCCGCCCGGGCGCAGCTTGCGGTTACTCGTTCGAACCTGTTCCCCCAGATATCGGGCAATGCGAATTTCAGCGGTGGCAAGGAAAATGTAGTCCAGTCCCGGTACAACTTCCTGACCTTGACGGCCGACGCGGCGTTCCAGTTGGATTTCTTTGGCCGCTTGCGCCGCGCCAACGAAGCAGTTCGCGCCCAACTGCTGGCTACCGAAGATGCGCGCCAGGTCGTCGCACTGACCCTTGTCAGCGATGTTAGCAGCCGACTATTTCACGCTGCTGCAACTTGATCTGCAACTCACGATCACGCGTGAGACAGTCAAGACGCAGACCGACTCGGTCAGCCTTACCCAGTTGCGGCTGGAGCATGGAGTTGCCACGAAGTTGGATGTCCTCCAGGCTCAGCAGGTCCTCGACACTGCGAATGCGCAGATTCCTGATCTGGAGCGACAGATTGCCCAGGAAGAGGACGCCATCAGCATCCTGCTCGGCAATTACCCACAAGACATCGCACGCGGGATTCCGCTCGTCGAGCAGGCACTTCCGCCTGAAGTTCCAGCCGGCCTTCCATCTTCGATCATTGAGCGTCGGCCCGATATCCGAGAAGCGGAGCAGAGTCTTGGTTGCTGCGAATGCGAACATCGGAGTCGCCAAAGCTGAGTTTTTCCCGCAAATCTCTCTGACCGGAAGCGGCGGCGGTTCATTTGGTCGAAGTTCCACCTTCTCGAGCCTCATGGCGTCGCAGCTTGGCATCTGGTCCTATGGCGCGCAAGTGAGCCAGCCAATCTTTACCGGAGGCGCGCTGAAAGGGAATTTGCATCTGGCTGAGTCTCAACACCAGCAGGCATTGATCGGCTACCGGGAGGCGATCCAGCACGCGTTTGGAGAAGTCTCGGACGCGCTCATCGGTTACGAGAAACTTCATCAGGTCCGGACACGCCAGCAGGATTCGGTAGCCGACCTGCAGGAAACCGTCCGCATTTCCACACTTCGCTATAGGGGCGGCACGACGACATACCTCGAAGTACTCGACGGACAAAGATCGCTTTACGGCGCCGAACTGACGCTCGCCACGGCCCGGGGAGATGAATATCGCAGCCTGGTCCAACTCTACAAAGCGCTGGGAGGAGGTTGGCAACAGTAAGATCGGTGGCCGGTACCGCTGGGGATCAAGAACTGTGATTACAGACCTCAGCCGCAATGTGCTTTTTCGTTATCGGTTCTTCAGTTCGATCGATCTCGCAGCCACTGCCCTTGTACAAAGCCTCAAGACAATCTGACTCAACCGCCGACTGGATCACAGTCAACCGCAGCACCCCGCTCAGCCATTCCCTATTCTCTGTCTTCTGACGACGAAGTGGCGTTAGCACCGGTGGCACTGGCGCGAGAACCGGTCTGAAACTGCCGCTGGGCGCGGAACTCGAGTCCTGAAACGGAAGCAAGGGTCATGTACACTGAATACGTGAATTCGAATTTTTCCCGCGCGTTTTTCCAGGCCATCACTGGTCTGATCGCCATTCTAATGCTCTCATCTCTTCTGGCGCGCGCTCAGGACACCGCAAGTATCTCGGCTGCACCTTTGCCGCTAAACGACGTAGTCGACAATCTAGTCCGAAATAACGCTGAGCGCTCGCGCAACCTGCTTCATTCCGAGGCTACCCGCGTTTATCACCTGACCTATCGGGGTTTCCCAGGAAACCGCGAGGCCGAAATGGTGGTACAGGCATACTATGACAGACCCTCCGGTAAAGAATTCAAGACCGTCTCGCAGAGCGGATCGAAACTCATTCTGGACCGCGTCTTCACCAAGCTTCTGGAGGCCGAAAAGGAATCCGTTCGGCCGGAGATCGCTTCTCAAACCCAACTCAACCGCGATAACTACAACTTCGCATTGATTGGTTTCGACCCAGCGGAGGCTCAGTACGAATTACAGGTCACGCCGAAACGCAAGAGCAAGTATGTGTACCAGGGCAAGATTTGGGTGGATGCTGCTGATTTTGCCGTAACCCGAATCGAAGCCGAGCCAGCACAAAACCCGTCATTCTGGACCAAAAAGAGCGAAATTCATCACGAATATAGGAAGTTTCAGAACTCATGGTTGCCGGTAAGAAATGAATCCGTGAGCTACATCCGTTTGGGTGGCCGCGCCACTCTCACCATTGAATACAAGGACTATCGCCTTACCGAAGCGCACGCCGACGTCGCCGCAGTGTGCGCATCCAGCGAATGTGTGGCCAGTTCACACTAAGTCGCAATCGAAAAATCTGGGGTGTTCCCTTCCTGTCCTGGCAAAACTTGGGTTGCAGTGACGAGCTAATTTTGTCATGCTCGGCGAGAGGGAAACGAATGAACCGCAGATTGGATTCGTGCCTTACACTGCTGATGATGGTTCTGGCCGGCGCGCTTGCATGGGGCCAGGTTCCGGCCAAGGCTGCCAGCCCTCGAAAAACGGTCAAAGGCGAGGACTTCGCCAGTGCCATCAAGCGAATCCGTGAAACATGGGTTCAGGAGTTCAACGCGGGGCACGCCGACAAAGTTGCTGCCTTATATGCCGATGAAGCAGTTCTAATGCGCAGGAACGGCTCGCTCCACAACCGCGACTCCATTCAGGCAGACCTGCAGCGCTCGATTACCACCGCTGAAGCACGCAACTACATCATCCAGAGCCTACACTCGGAAAGCTCTGGCGATCTCGGCTACGACACTGGAATGTATAACGAAGATGTGCGAAGTCATGTTGCTGAGGGCAACTATCTCATCGTGCTAAAGCGAATTGATGGAGAGTGGAAGATTGTGGCGCATTCCGCCGTACCCAATCCACGACAGAAATAACGAGGAATCGCAAAGTTATGGATTGTTACGGTCTTCTATAGGCCTCACTCACCTTCGACAATTCGGACTCCATCTGCTTTGGCGTTTTACGTGCACGCTGATCTGCGTTTTCTCAACGGAGTGCCAAAGCGTACCAGTTAAGTCCTAGTACGAGATTTTGTCCGCTTTTTTGACCCAAGTGCGAAACCCCGCGAGCGCATCTTCCCGCATCATGGGGATCATCGGGATCGCGCGCTCGGAATGGGCCAGCGCAATCTCGCGATAAATAAACGAGTCGTCAAAACCGGCCTGGGCCGCGTCGGCAGCGAGCGCGCCGTAGTAGAGGCGGGCGAGGCGGGACCAATAAATGGCGCCCAGGCACATCGGGCACGGTTCGCAGGAAGTGTATAACTCGCAGTCCTTCAATTCGAACCCACCCAACACGGTGCAGGCTTGGCGGATCGCAACGACTTCGGCGTGGGCTGTGGGATCGTTGCTGCTGGGTAACCTGGTTCACGCCTTCCGCGATGATGCGGCCATCCTTTACGATAACCGCTCCGAAAGGACCACCCTGCCCGGAAGTGACGTTTTCGATAGAGAGTTGGATGGCGCGAGCCATGTAAGAGCGGTCCATGTTTCGCACTCAATCCCTGGAGCCTCGGAGTTTACTGACACCGGAATCGGCGCGGAAATCGGTCGACATGGACTGCGTTCTCGGCCATTTTGCGGACAAGCGAGTATAAGCCGGAATCGAAAGATCGGTAAGGGCATCATCTTAATCCGTGATTCTTTCGAACAATTGAAAACGCGGACGCTTCGGGATAGGCTTTTGCGTCCACCGTAGGCTCGAGAGTTGTCTTGCCATTGCGCGCTTACAAATCGCGGCGATTGGTGACGTCAGGGCAGGTTCGCCCGGGCGCCCTTTTGGTGCAGGGAGAACAAATTCTGGGAGTCGCCGCGCCTGGTGAAGTTCCGACGGATGCCCTAGTTGAGGACTTCGGCGATGCCGCGTTGTTGCCCGGCTTGGTGGATTCGCATGTCCACATCAACGAGCCGGGGCGAACGGACTGGGAGGGTTTTGAAACGGCCACTCAGGCAGCTGCAGCTGGTGGCTACACCATGCTAGTCGACATGCCACTGAACTGCGTGCCTTCGACCATTACTGTGGGGGCTCTTGAACAGAAGCGGTCGGCGGCGCGTGGTAAGTGTCGCGTCGATTGGGCCGCATGGGGAGGCGTGGTTCAGGGTAATTCCGAGGAGATCAGTCTCCTGGCCGATGCGGGCGTTCGTGGCTTCAAATGCTTCCTTGTACATCCCGGGGTGGATGAGTTCACGATGGTGGCCGAGCCGGATCTGCGGGCTGCGTTACCGCATGTTGCCAGAACTGGACTTCCGCTGCTCGTGCATGCCGAACTGCCGGGACCGATCCATGAGACTACCGCGGGGTTGCAGAGTGCAGACTGGAAGAACTATGCAACCTATCTACAGTCCCGTCCCGACGCTGCGGAGCTACAAGCGATTCAACTCATGCTTGCGTTGTGTCGCGAGTTCGGCTTTCGCTTGCACATTGTGCACCTAGCCAGTGCACTGGCTCTCGATGAACTGCGCGCAGCGCGAGCGGCAAACTTGCCGGTCACAGTCGAAACCTGCCCGCACTATCTCCACCTGGCAGCGGAGTCGATCCCCGAGGGTGCTACGCTATGCAAGTGCGCGCCACCGATCCGCAGCAGCGCAAATCGTGAACAGCTGTGGCAGGGGTTGAAGGATGGGATCATCGATTTTGTGGTCACCGATCACTCGCCTTGTCCACTGTCGATGAAACGATTGGAGGAAGGGAGCTTTCGTGATGCGTGGGGCGGAGTTGCAAGCTTGTCGATGGCTTTGTCAGTGATGTGGACGGAGGCCTTTCGGCGAGGTTTTGACCTTCCCGACATCGCGCGGTGGATGGCAGAGAAACCTGCGACCCTGGCGGGATGCGACCAGCGGAAGGGACAGCTTAAAGCCGGGTACGACGCCGATTTCGTGGTGTTCGATCCGGACACACGGTTCCGAGTAACGGCAGATCGCCTGTATCATCGGCATCCGGCTTCACCTTACATGGGTGAAGAGCTGAAGGGTCTCGTACGCAAGACATTCGTTCGCGGGACGCCGGTGTTCGAGGATGGAACGTTTCCTGGGGAAAATACTGGCCGAGAATTTCGACCTTGATTGGTCTTGTGAAGGCTATCTGGAACCAAAATTGACCACTGAATCCATCGTCGGCAAGGCTGTTCCACGCAAAGAAGGCCGGGACAAAGTAACCGGCCAAGCTGTCTACATTGACGACATGGTGTTGCCCAATATGTTGTTTGGCGCGACTGTCCGCAGCACTCTTCCCCGGGGAAAAATCAGGAACATTACTTTCGGACCCGGAATCGCATGGGACGAGTTCGTGATTGTTTCTGCGAGGGACATCCCGGGAAAGAATTGCATCGCGCTGATCATCGAAGATCAGCCCTGTCTGGCGGATGGCGTCGTCAATCATCCGGAGGAAGCGATTCTGCTGCTGGCACACCCGAACCGGAACCTTCTCCACAAGGCGGTAGAAGCAGTCGCCATCGAATACGAACCGTTACCCGCGTTGTTCACGATCGAGGCAAGCGAGCAACAGGACGTGATCATTTGGGGCAAGGACAATGTTTTCAAAACTTATCTGGTTGAGAAAGGGGATGTAGACGCGGTTTGGGCACACGCGGACCACATTGTGGAAGGTGAATACCGGACCGCGAGCGCAAGAGCAACTCTACATCGAAAATAACGGAGTAATTGCCAGCTTCGACGCCGTCCACGGACTGACTCTGTGGGGATCTTTGCAATGCCCGTATTACGTTCACCGAGCGCTGATGAAGTTATGCGGCTTGCCGGATGATAAGGTTCGGGTTATCCAGACTGAAACTGGTGGAGCATTTGGCGGTAAAGAGGAATATCCGTCGATGATTGCAGGGCACGCCGCCTTGCTGGCGATGAAGGCGAAGCGCCCCGTGAAGATGATCTATGACCGACTGGAAGATATGGCGGCTACCACGAAGCGCCATCCATCTCGAACGCGTCACCGCACTGCGGTTAGCCGCGACGGTAAGATTCTGGGAGGCGAGATTGAATTCGTTGTGGATGGCGGAGCATACGCTACGCTCTCGCCCGTTGTGCTGTCGCGAGGCACGATTCATGCTGCGTGGCCCCTATTATTGGCCGAGTGTGCGCATCAAGGGGAAGGCGGTCGCCACGAATGCGCCGCCACACGGCGCCTTTCGGGGCTTCGGTGCTCCACAAAGCCTGTTTGCGATGGAACGGCACATGGATCGCATCGCCACGACAGTGGGGATTTCGCCTGTGGAAGTACGTCGACGCAATTTCCTGAAGACCGGGCAGACAACTGCAACCGAGCAAGTGGTTCAGGAACCGATCGATTTGACAAAGCTTCTCGACCGCGGACTCGAACTGGCTGACTACTCTGCAAAGAAAGAGCGTTTCCACCGGGAAAACTCGACTGCGATGCGCAAGCGCGGAATAGGCGTCGCGACATTTCTGCACGGGGCCGGTTTCACCGGGTCAGGCGAGCGATATCTGGCTTCGGTCGTAGGGGTCGAGGGTTGTGCGGATGGAAGAGTGCGGGTTTTGGTCTCGAGCACGGAATTCGGACAAGGAACGAAGACGGTGCTATGCCAGGTCGCCGCCGAGACCTTGCGCCTTCCCTACGAAGATGTCGATATTGCACAACCCGACACACAAGCCGTGCCCAACAGCGGCCCCACGGTGGCGTCGCGCACCGTCATGGTGGTTGGCAATCTGGTGCGTTCTGCCGCACAAGGGGTGGCGCAAACTCTCATAGCCGCGGGCTTGTTGGGGGAATCGTATTCTCCCGAAGAATTTCGCGAAGCCTGCTCGCAATACGTAGCGCAACACGGAGAATTCAAGTCGTGGGCGTGCTATCAGGCCCCGCCTGGAATTTTCTGGGACGACGAGAAGTATCGCGGAGAAGCATACGCGGCCTACTCCTGGGCAGTCTACATCGCCGACGTAACCTGCGACCTCACAACCTGCAGCGTCGTCGTTAACGATTTCGTCGCCTTGCAGGAAGTTGGAAAAGTCCTGCACCCGGTTTTGGCCCGCGGTCAGATCGTCGGTGGAGTCGCCCAGGGAATCGGCTACGCATTGTACGAAAAAGTAGCATGGCAGAACGGACGCATGCAAAATTCGCAGATGACCAACTACATCATGCCCACGTCCGCGGATCTTCCCGCGATTCGCGTCTACTTTGAGGAACTGGGAAATGTACATGGCGCCTTTGGAGCCAAAGGAATCGGAGAACTGCCTATGGATGGCCCTGCTCCCGCCATCGTGAGCGCAATCGAAGACGCAATCGGTATTGGATTTGTTTCCATCCCCCTCCTTCCGGAAGAGATTATGACGGCTATGAACCCTCCGGTTTCCGAGGGAGGAGTGCCGGTTTTGCGAGGAGCGCAATGAGCGAGTCTCGCGGCCCTTGTCAGATCTCTCTGACGGTCAACGGAGCGGTCAAGACGATCGATGCGTATCCGATGGAGAGACTTCTCGACGTCTTGCGCCAACGACTCAGTCTGACTGGAACGAAAGAAGGCTGTGGTGAAGGCGAGTGCGGATCGTGTTCCGTGCTGATGGACGGCGTGCTGGTGAATAGTTGCCTGGTACCCGTCTTGCAGGCCCAGGGGGCAGAGATTGTTACCATCGAAGGACTCGCACAGGGACCGCAGTTGCAAGCGCTACAACAGAAATTCCTGGAGTACGGCGCCGCGCAATGCGGCATTTGCACACCCGGGATGATCCTGGCTGCTCGATATCTGCTCAACGAGACGCCGAATCCGAGTACGGAAGAAATCCGGGAGGGCCTCGCAGGAAACTTGTGCCGGTGCACAGGCTATTCGCAAATCTGCGAGGCTGTGGCCGCCACTGCAAACTCTGGGCCGTCGCGATGAGATCTGATCCAGCCGACTACGAACTCGTGGCTCCCGGGACCCTGCCGGCGGTTTTGTCGCTGCTCGGTGAGCAGCCTGGTGTGTGGATTCCAATCGCCGGCGGTACCGACATCATGGTCCTCTACGCGGCAGGTAAGTTATCGGCACGCAAGCTTCTAAGCATATGGAATCTTCCCGAATTACGACGAATTGATGTGGCCCATGGTGAAATCCGCGTGGGTGCGGGATGTACGTACACCGACCTGCGCCGTCACACTGTTCTTGCGCAGGAATTTCCCTTGCTCGCGACCGCGGCGCGATGGACGGGGGGAATCGCGAACCAGAATCGGGGAACACTGGGCGGAAACATCGTGAATGCATCCCCGGCTGCGGATTCGCTGCCGGCCTTGCTAGTGTACGAGGCGGAGTTGATTCTAGTCTCGATGCGCGGGGAGCGGCGCGTTCGCTATACAGACTTTCATTCTGGCTACAAGACAACGGTGCTGGCTCCCGACGAATTGGTTCAGGCAGTATGTCTGCCAAGAATCTATGGACACTATGTTCCCTACTCACGCAAAGTAGGAGCACGAAATGCGCAGGCAATTTCAAAGGTGTGCATTGCAGGGCTGGCAAAATCGAGTAATGGCGTGTTAGAAGATGTTCGCATTGCCGTAGGGAGCGTTGCCCCTGTTCCGTTGAGATTGTCGAGTACAGAACGGACGATAACAGGGAAGCATCTGGATGCGGAAATTATTCAGCAAGCGCGTCGCACCGCGATAGACGAGGTGCGCCCTATTGACGATATTCGCTCGACGGAGGCTTACCGTCGAGTGGTTTCGGGAAATCTGGTCGCGGAGTTCCTACAAAAGCTCAGGAACGCGGCAGCAAGCATGAGTGAAGTTCTGACGCGTTGGAATCAGCTTTCGCCTGCGGATGCAGCACGCGAGATCCTGCCATGCTGCGGATCGGAGGCTTGGACTCGCGAATTAGTGGGCCGCCGGCCGCTGAATGACGAAAAGTCGCTGCTGGCAGCCTCCGACGATGTTTGGGAGAGTCTGGAAACCAAGGATTGGATGGAGGCGTTTGCGCGCCATCCGCGAATCGGCGAACGCCAAGCCCCGGCTTCCGCGTCGTCACAGGCTGCCACTTGGTCCGTGCAGGAACAGCAAAAAGTCGCTGCCGCCGAAGAGGCTGTTCAGGCAGCGCTTGCTGCGGGAAACCGGGAGTATGAGCGCAGGTTTGGCAGGATTTTTCTGGTTTGCGCAACCGGAAAGTCGGCGGACGAAATCCTGGCGGTTCTCAAGCGGCGCTTGCAAAACAGCGACGCCGCGGAGCTACAGGAAGCCGTCGAAGAACAGCGGAAAATCACCAATCTGCGTCTGAAAAAATGGCTGGCCTGAAGAAGATTTCAACCCACGTTCTTGACTTGATGCGTGGCTGCCCGGCGAACGATGTTCCAGTGCGGCTGGAGCGCGAGGAGTCTGGCACTTGGCATCTGCTGGGCTCTGCACATACCGATGCGGATGGACGGTGCGGACAGCTACTGTCGCACCCTGAGTTGTTGCCCGGCCGGTACCGGTTGTGTTTCGATACGGCGAGTTACTTTCGTTCTCAGAAAGTTCTGAGCCTTTATCCGACCGTCGAAGTTGTATTCGAAGTGCGGGAAGGCGAATCGCAATTTCACATTCCGCTGCTGCTGAATGCGAACGGCTATACCACCTACCGGGGGAGCTAAGGTGAGTTCTTCCATGCGAGAATGGCTGAACCTCGGTTTCCGCTGGTTTCACGTGTTCGCGGCAATCATGTGGGTGGGGCAGACCTACTACTTCACGTGGCTCGACGGCCAGTTCGGCAAACTGGAAAAGAAACTGACGGCCGACGCGAAAACGGCGTCGGTGTGGATGGTGCACAGCGGCGGTTTTTATTCGGTCGAAAAACAGAGATCCCTCGGCGTGAGCACCGATCAACTCCGTTGGTTCCGCTGGGAGGCCCTCCTGACCTGGATCGCCGGCATGGTGCTATTGGTGCTGGTTTACTACGCGGGGAGTGGACTGATTGATCCCGATGTGGCGGACATCTCGAAGACGATGGGCATCACAATCGGACTGGGAGCCATCGCCGTGTGCTGGGTCGTCTACGACTTGACGGTGGGATCGTTCCTCGGAAGGTCGCAGGTACTCTTCGCCGTACTCGCGCTGGCGTTGACTGCGGGGGTTTCCTGGGCATTGCTGCACCTGTTGAGCGGACGAGCTGCGTACATTCACGTGGGAGCGATTTTCGGAACCATCATGACGGCGAATGTCTGGTTTCGGATTCTGCCAGCACAGCGCACGATGGTCACTGCCGCGGCCGCCGGCGCCGCCTTCGATCCCTCGCTCGGAGCACAAGCCAAGCTACGGTCGAAGCACAACACATTCCTGGCTGTGCCGGTCGTTTTTCTCATGCTAAGCAATCATTATCCAGTTGCGACTTACGGCAATCATTACAACTGGCCCGTGCTGATCGCCCTGGTGGTGGTGGGCTGGGCGGCGGCGAAGGTAATTCGCGAGGCGTAGCATTTTCACATCGGTCCAGGCTCAAGTGCAGACAACAGCCGATGTATCTCATCTCGCTCAAGAAGTAATCGACCGATGTCGAAGGCTTGCCTCCTTTTCAGAGGATCCCGACAGCATTCGGCGCACTTTTCTGTCTCCGCCGATGCACAAGGTTCATCAGGAAATCGCCGCGTGGCTCGAACCGCTCGGGGTCACACCGCGGGTTGATGCGGTCGGAAACTTGCGCGCCGCTCTTCCCGGGCCGGAGTCAGCACCACGATTACTGTTAGGCTCACACTTAGACACGGTTCCGAATGCAGGGCCGTTTGATGGAATCCTGGGCGTAGTTCTGGGGGCGGCTTTACTGCAAGAGAGCATAGCCCGAAAATTTCCATATGCGATTGAACTGATCGGATTCTCCGAAGAAGAGGGTGTGCGTTTTGGAGTGCCGTTCATCGGCAGCCGCGCCCTGGTCGGACGGATCGACGAGGACTTGCTGGCTCGGCAGGATGAGCGCGGGACGACGGTGCGTCAAGCGATCAAGGATTTTGGACTGAGGCCCGAAGAGATTCCGCTGGCTACTCTCTCGGATGACGCCGGGGGATACCTGGAATTTCATATCGAGCAAGGTCCTGTGCTCGAGAAACTGGGACTGCCCCTGGCCGCCGTCGAATCCATTGCGGGTCAAACACGGATGGATTTTATTTTCAGCGGACGTACGAATCATGCAGGGACGACGCCGATGGACCTGCGCTATGACGCAGTAGCATGCGCGGCGGAATGGGTCGGTTGCGTCGAGCGTGTCGCCAGGAGCACACCGGGACTGGTAGCAACCGTGGGATCTTTCGAAGCGAAGCCGGGCGCGACAAACGTAATCGCCGGCGAAGCGCGATTGACTTTGGATGTCCGGCACGGCTCCGATTCGCGACGAACGCAGACTGTCGACGATCTGATCCGCCAGTCCAAGGAAGTTGCGGGGCGCCGCAGATTATCCGTGCGTAGTTTCATGCGAATGAATCAAGCCACGGTAAACATGGACCCTGAACTGACGAACCAGGTCGAGATGGCAATCAGCAAGTCAGGATGCAAGCCGCATCGCATGGTGAGTGGCGCAGGTCACGACGCGATGATTCTCGCAGAACGAGTTCCTGCGGCGATGATCTTCGTGCGAACACCGGGAGGAGTCAGCCACGACCCGGCGGAATCGGTTGCCGTAGATGATGTGGCAAAGGCGATTGAATGCGGATTGCACCTGCTGGACCAACTCGCATCGTCGAAAACCCTTCGAGCAAGGACGTGCCGTGCATAACCTGGGACAGACGCGCAGTTCTCAAAAGAACAACCACCTGCTCCTGAGCGCCGACACATTTGTACGCGCTCCCCTTCCCGGCATGAAGGACTGTACCGCGGTCGTGCATGCTGGACCAGCGCTCGGCGCAGGCTTCACGCAGTACACCGCTGAATTTCAGCCAGGCGGCGAACTGGGAGGCGTGGCGTTCCAACGGTTTCTGTACGTTCTTGAGGGATCGATTCGCGTCGATATCGGGGGGAAACAATCCGACCTGGCCGCTAGAGGGTATGTGTACGTTCCCGAGGGAATGGAACACCGCGTAACGGCTGCGAAGGCAAGCCGTGCTGCCGTTATCGAAAAACCTTACCAGAGCCTCAAAGAGTACCGCACTCCAGGGCCTATCGTGTCCACGGAGGACGCGATCCCGTCACAAAGCCTGAACGACGATCCTGACCTCCAGGTAAAGTGTTTGCTTCCCGACGATTTGAGTTTTGATTTTGCGGTTAACACCATGACCTACCAACCCGGCGCCGCACTGAGCATGGTGGAGATGCACGTCATGGAGCACGGACTGGTGATGCTCGAAGGCGGAGGAATCTACCGGCTTGGCGATGACTGGTATGCGGTAACCGCCGGCGATTTTATCTGGATGGGGCCATGGTGTCCGCAATGGTTTGGAGCGATCGGAAAGGTCCCCGCCAAGTATCTGATCTACAAAGACTGGAACCGTCATCCTTTGGACGGCGCGCGCCGATGAATCTGTCTGTCGATCAGGCGCGTCTGGTTTCCGAGATCGAGACGCTCACGACCTTTTCTGATGCGGACCCGCCCGCCGTCACTCGCGTCGTGTTTACGCCTGCCGATTTACGCGCCCGTTCCTGGATAAAAGACCGGTGCGAGGAAGCAGGCCTCGTCGTGCGGCGAGACCCTATCGGCAACACCTTCGCGCGATGGCCGGGTTCCGACGCAACTGCGCCCATTGTCGGAACTGGGTCACACATCGACGCAATTCCGAATGCCGGCAAGTACGACGGCACTGTGGGAGTCCTGGGAGGTTTGGAAGCAATCCGCGCGCTCAAGGCCGCGGGATTTCGCCCGAAGCATTCGATCGAACTGTTGATCTTCACTTCCGAGGAGCCGACACGCTTCGGAATCGGCTGCCTTGGAAGCCGACTTCTCGCTGGCACTCTGTCCGCGGAAAACGCAAAGAAATTGAGCGACGGTGAAGGCGCGACTGTTGACGAGGTCCGGCTAAAGGCGGGAATGAGCGGGACCATCGACGAGGTGAAGCTGCCCGCGGGGTACTACAAGGCGTTCGTAGAGCTCCATATTGAGCAGGGACCGCTGTTGGAACGGGAGCACATACCGCTGGGCGTGGTCGAGAGAATTGCGGCGCCGGCAAGCCTGAGACTGACGTTCGAAGGTGCAGGAGGTCATGCAGGTGGCGTCCTAATGCCCGATCGTAAGGATGCCCTGTGTGCCGCGGCCGAGGTCATTTTGGCGTTGGAGCATGCCGCAAAATCGTCAGGCGCTATCGATACCGTTGCCACAGTGGGCATATGCGACGTTTTTCCGGGCGCCGTGAACAGCATCCCCGCGAGAGTGCGACTGAGTGTCGACATTCGCGACACAAATCTCGATCGGCGCGACCGGATGATGAAAACGTTAGAAGAAGTTTGCCGTTCAATCGAAGCAAGACGCGGGGTCGTGATTCATTCCGAACTCCTCAATGCAGATGCGCCCGCGGACTCCGGGGCCGCTCTGATTTCAGCCTTGAGCCAAGCTTGCCGGAAACACGGTTTCCCGTTTCTCCCAATGACCAGCCGTGCCTACCATGACTCGCTTTTTATTTCCCGCATCGCTCCTGTCGCCATGTTGTTCATCCCGTGCCGCAACGGCTACAGCCATCGCCCGGATGAGTATGCCTCCCCGGACGATATTGCGAGAGGAACTCTCGTGCTCGCCGAAGCGCTGGCGACACTGGCGGAATAAGAAAAATTCTTTACTGGTTGGCACAGAACCCTTCTTCAGCGGTAGGTGCCTGACACATTTCAGGATCCCCAGCCCGCATTTTTTTCGAGGTTCGACCTGAGTTTAGGACAATGGGTGCGATAGACAACAAGGCGAGCAAGCCCTTCCTGAGTGATCTGTGGGGAGAAGTTCGCCTCACCCTGCGACTCGCCTTGCCTCTCGCTTTTGCGGAAATCGGCTGGATGAGCATGGGTATCGTCGATACCATCATGGTCGGCAGGCTGCCGAACAGCGCAGTGGCAATCGGCGCAACCGGGCTTGGCCAGAGTCTGTATCACAGCCTGGCGATTTTCTGCGGAGGCCTGCTGCTGGGCCTCGATACTTTCGTGGCGCAAGCATTCGGGCGGGAAGACCTCGAAGATGCGCGCCTCTCGCTTCTGAATGGACTTGTGTTGGCCTGCGCTCTCGCCCCGGTGTTGATGATCGCTGTCTCATTCTGGCCATGGTTGATGCAACATTTCGGCATCAGCCCAGAGTTGGTCGAACCCATGCGCCCCTTCCTGCGTGCACTCAATTGGGGCAGCTTACCGCTCCTCGGTTACTTCGCTCTTCGCAGATATCTGCAAGCGGTGAACGTCGCTCATCCCATCATGTTTGCGCTGATCTCGGCGAACCTGGTCAATGCTTTTGGCGATTGGGTTTTGATCTACGGACACCTCGGCTTTCGTCCAATGGGAATCGAGGGTTCGGGTTGGTCCACTTGCGCCGCGCGAGTGTACATGGTGTCGATTCTCGCGATAACCCTGCTGCGAGTCGAAGCAAAACGCGGACTCGCCAAATGGGCCGGCTCCCTACGGATCGATACGGCGCGACTGCGCGCTCTACTCCGGTTAGGAAGTCCAGCGGCAACGCAGATCCTGTTGGAAATTGGAGCCTTCTCGGCCGCGACCGCGCTATGCGCCAAGCTTGGGCCCTTGCCGCTGGCAGGGCATGAAATCGCACTCAATTGCGCCGCTTTCACTTACATGGTTCCCCTGGGCATCAGTTCAGCAGCCGCAGTGCGCGTTGGACAGCAGTTGGGAAGGCGCGATCCACAAGGAGCGCAGCAGGCAGGGTGGTCGGCCATCGTGGTAGGCGCGGCATTCATGGCTTGCGCCGGATTGCTGTTTGTCTCAATACCCAGACTGATTGCTCGACTCTTTTCTCCCGACCCTAGGGTGATTCAGGTCGGCGCGACTCTGCTAATAGTAGCTGCGGCGTTCCAATTATTTGACGGACTGCAGACTGTGGCTACCGGCGCTCTGCGCGGGGCGGGCGACACACGAACGCCCATGCTTGCCAATCTTGTGGCTTATTGGCTGGTCGGAATTCCGCTCGGGTACGTGCTGGCGTTTCGCGTGGGCTGGGGCGCGCTCGGAATCTGGATCGGACTCTGCGCAGGCCTGATGATTATCGGGTCCGCACTCCTCTGGATCTGGCACAGACGCGGTCTTGAAGCTTCTGGCGTGTAGGTCTTAGTTGGGTTTTCGGGTCTTCCCGTCGGCGAGATACTGCAGCATGAGGGCCTCAGCCGCGCCGCGGATTCGGTCGTTCAAGGGGCTGGGAGCCTGCTGGATGGTGTCGTGTGACGGTTTCTGGCGGATGGTCTCGCGCAGCCTCTCTCCGATATCGGACTCGGTAGAAACGATCTGGCCGTAGAACCAGAGGAAATGACGCATCTGGTCGAGTGCAGATCTCAGGATTTGCAACGATTCCAACTCTGGATCGGTGCTGAGGGCCTCCAGCAACTCGGGATTGCCTGGAGCCTCCATGGCAGCGCAATTCAGCTCGCGTTGAATCGCGCGGAGGTCTTCGGTAACACGCAAAATGCGAAGATGAACATTCTCGAGATACTCGTTCTTGTCCATGCAAGGCCCGCGTAACGCCAACTCAACATCTCATCGCACCCACAAAGCGAACAGATGTCCCACGGGCATGAGCTTTCGTAATTCTGCATTACCATCGTTCCGAATTGTCAGGTCTGTCGCGGAGTTTCAACAGGATGCAAGCGTTGACGCGGGCATCCGCTGGCCGCAATCGCGAATTTCCGGAACGCCCAGCGCCCGGATTCCGCTACAGGGCGAGGCCACCGAGCAGGTCAGGGTCTGCAGCATCTGCTCAAGAGTAACCAGCCCCAGTCGGCGCGCACCTTCACGGGTCGATGGAAAGCGCTCCAGGGAGCCAAACAGCAGGATTCCTTGCAGTGCTGATGATGAGGGCATTCGCGATTGCCACTTCCGGTATAATCCGCGCCGTTCCGGGACGTGCTTTCACGAGGGAGGATTTGCGTTGGCTTTTCGTAAATCGGTTCTTGGACTCATCGGCGTGATCGGCGTGTCGCTTCAGGCTCTCGCGCAGCGGCTACCGGTGCTCAATCAAATCGATGAACCGCACGCTTATTATTTTCGCGAGATGTACCTTCCCCAGCTGACGACGGGACCGAGTTCGCTGGCCTGGTCCCCGGATTCGAAGTCGCTGGTTTATTCCATGGCGGGATCGCTGTGGCTTCAGAGAATCGACTCGCAGCAGGCGGAAGAATTAACGGCAGGCCCTGGATATGATTACCAGCCCGACTGGTCCGCGGACGGGCGATGGATTGTTTATTCCAAATACGACAAGAGCGCCATCGAACTATGGGCCCTTGATGTAGAGAGCAGGAAAGCGCATGCGCTTACCTCGAACCAGGCGGTAAACGTTGAGCCTAGATTCTCTCCCGACGGCACGCGGATTGCCTTCGTGTCCACTACATTTAACGGCCGCTTCCACACATTCGTGGGGCGTTTCGAAGCTGGGAGTTTGCAGGATGTCCAACGTTTGACGGGAGAAAATCGCAGTTCCCTTCCGCGCTATTACTACAGCGTGTTTGATCACGAAATCAGTCCCACCTGGTCGCGCGATGGCGCTGAACTGCTCTTTGTCTCAAATCGCGGTCACCTCTACGGAACAGGCGGATTCTGGCGAATGAGGGCGGAGCCCGGTGCGGAACCCCGGGAGATTCACTACGAGGAAACAACATGGAAAGCCAGACCGGACTTCTCTCCGGATGGCAAAAGGATCGTGTACCCATCGTATCTCGGACAGGCATGGCACCAGCTTTGGGTGCTGCCAGCGGAGGGTGGTGATGCATTTCCGCTGTCCTACGGTCAATTCGACAACATCAATCCGCGCTGGTCGCCGGATGGAGGAACCATTGCCTTCATCTCGAATCGCGGTGGAAATACTTCGCTATTCCTTCAGCAAGTTCTGGGGGGATCTCAGACAGAACTTGTTGTCACGTCTCGGCGATTCCTTCGCCCGATGGGGCAACTGGAGCTCACGGTTCTTGACGAAGATGCACACGAAACGGCGGCGCGAGTCTCCATCGTCGGCGAGGATGGCCGGGCCTATGCTCCAAACGACGCATGGATGCACGCAGATGATGGCTTTGATCGCCGTGAATTTGCCTTTGAAGCCCACTATTTTCACTGCAAGGGCCGAGTCCGGATCGACGTGCCGGCAGGACGGATCTCCATAGGCGTGATGAAAGGCTTCGAGCACCGTTTCGCGAGCGAGGCTGTCGACGTACGCGAGGGACAAAGCACGCCGGTCACAGTTCACCTGCAGCGTATCGAGATCCCCGGCAGCAAGGACTCGCATTGGGTGAGCGGCGACGTGCATGTTCACATGAATTATGGGGGCGCATATCGAAATACACCGGCCCATCTTGTCTTTCAGGCCGAAGCCGAGGATTTGCCCATCACCGAGAATCTCGTGGTGAACAAGGAGCAGCGGATTCCCGATATCACTTACTTTCGAACCAGCCCCGACCCGGCATCAACTCCGACAAACCTGCTGCTGCACGGTCAGGAGTTTCACACCAGCTACTGGGGACATCTCGGTTTGCTGCACCTGACGAGAAATTTTCTGATCCCTGATTACGCCGCGTATGCGAACACAGCGGCAGCCAGCCTATTTCCAACCAATGCCTCGATTGCCGACCTTGCACACGAGCAGCAAGGCGTTGTTGGATACGTACATCCGTTCGACACATATCCGGATCCAGCGAAAGAAAAACTGTCCGATGAACTGCCCGTGGACGTGGCCCTGGGCAAAGTGGATTACATCGAGGCGATGGGGTTCAGCGATCACAAATCTACGGCGCGTGTGTGGTACCGGCTTCTAAATTGCGGATTCCGCCTCCCCACCGCGGCTGGAACCGATGCGATGGCGAATTTCGCTTCCTTGCGCGGGCCGGTGGGATTGAACCGCGTCTATGTTGAAGTACCGACGGGTCCGCTTGAAATCGAGCCTTGGCTGGCTAACCTGAAACGAGGGCGGACATTCGCCACCAACGGTCCTCTACTTGGGTTTTCTCTCGGAGGGGAGCCGATAGGCGGAGAAGTCAAGCTTTCCCGACCCGCCGAAATCAAGTTTGCCGCGTGGCTTCGTTCGATCGTGCCCGTCGATCATCTGGACGTAATCTGCAACGGGAAAGTTATTCGCGAACTCAAGCTCACTGGCAACCGCGATACCGCCACGGAAGAAGGCACGCTCCCGATTGCGGATTCCGGTTGGTGCCTTCTACGCGCAGCCAGCGATAATGCGCAATACCCTGTGCTCGACCTTTACCCCTATGCGACCACGAGTCCAATCTACGTCACGGTGAGCGGCTCGAAACCACGTCCAGCGGAGGAGGTCGCGTACTTCGAAGCCTGGATTGACCAGCTCGTCGCGGCAGCTGAAACCAACCCCGACTGGAATTCGAAAGCAGAAAAGCAAACGGTTCTCGATCAACTTTCCCGGGCCAGGAAGGTTTACGAGCAGCTCTTGCGATAGCTTTAGTGTGTCGCTGTTCTGCGCCCTTGCTCCTGCTCCAGTTCCAACAATGTGCGTTTACGCTGTACGCCCCAGCGGTATCCGCCCATGGTACCGTCTTCCCGCACCACACGATGACACGGGATGGCGACCGCGATCCGGTTGCTGGCGCAGGCCCGAGCCACCGCGCGGGCGGCCGTGGGTTGGCCGATAGCCTTTGCGACGTCGGCGTAGGACTGCGTCGTGCCAAACGGCAGAGATTGCAGGTGCGTCCAAACGCGCTTCTGAAAGGCAGTCGCCTGAATGTCAAGTGGCAGCGCCGAGCTGAGTTTATGCCCGCGAATCTGGCTCAGCACTTTCTTGGTCCACGGTTGCAGGAACTGGTCGTCTTGCTTACGAATCGCGAACGGAAACTCGCGCTTCAGACCCTCTGCCAATTCCTCATCGGTGTCAGCAAACTGGATCGCACAAATCCCCTTGTCCGTCACAGCAACCAGCATGCGGCCCAGGGGCGAATCCGTGCAGGTGTACCGAATCGAGGCCGCGACCGCGCCGCGCCGGTACTTGTCCGGGGTCATCCCCAGCTGCGACGCGGTACGCTCATAGAGACGACTGCTTGAGCTGTAGCCGGCGTCGTAGAGAGCATGCGTAACGCTTCTTCCGGACTGTAAGTTGCGTTTGAGCAGGCCCATCCGGCAGGAGTCGGCATAAGCCTTCGGAGTAATGCCCAAGGCCTTTTTGAAGGTTCGCTGCAGGTGAAAGGGACTCTGTCCAAACACCTCCGCAAGGGTTCCCAGGGTGAGAGGCTCATCCAGATGCTGCTCGATATATCGGGCAATCCGCTTCACAGTGTTTGTCTGCGGGTTGCCGGCTACTGACTTTGGCCGGCAGCGCAAGCACGCGCGATATCCGGCTTGTTCGGCCTCCTCCGGCCGGCGGAAAAAGGTCACATTCTCCCGGCGTGGCCGGCGGGCAGGGCAAGAGGGACGGCAATAGACACCGGTGCTCGATACCCCGAAGAAGAAGCGGCCGTCTTGCGCGGCGTCCCGATCCAAAACCGCTTGCCACCAGCTGTTTTCTGATGCCGAAACCATACTGCCTGCAGCCTCTAGATTGAGTATCGCATTCGTGGTTGTCATGGTGAAAGCTTAGGGTGTTCGCGCAAGGAGAGCTATCCAGACCTTGCGGTCGAACCATCTTTCCTGCAAGATGCTTAGGCAACCCTTAAAGACGTGAAAAGATTTTGGCGATTTATTGGCTTCCTGTGGTTGTACTGCCCAATCCTGATGAGCCAAACGAATACCGAGACTACTTGCGGCGCACCAACCGGGGAAATTGTCGCTGCCCACCTCGAACACGAAATCGCGCTCAATGCGGCCAAGCCTGCTTCGGAGTGGAACACTGCCAGCCCTGTAACCTTCTGTTCCGACTGGCAAGGCAAGAATCCGGCCCCGGACCGTGAGACCCGCGTCCGCGTGCTATGGTCGCGACAGGCCCTCTATCTTCGATTCGAGTGCCGTTATCGCGAACTTCACGTTTTTGCGGACTCGGAACCCAACGGCCGCCGCGATCACCTGTGGGATCGCGATGTGGCCGAGGCCTTCCTGCAACCTGACCCGGTGCACCCGCATGCCTACAAGGAGTTTGAGGTCAGCCCCAACGGCATGTGGATCGACCTGGACATCTCGCCCGGGGCAAAACCTGACCTGAAAAGCGGAATGACGCGCTCAGTCACCATTGACGAGAAGACGCACACCTGGGCTGCGGAGCTTGCGATTCCTATCACGGCTGTGACGGCGAAGTTCGATCCAAACGCCATCTGGAGGGTGAATTTCTTTCGGGTGGAAGGCAGTGAAGAACCACGCGGATACTATGCCTGGCAACCTACGCACACGCCGCAACCAAACTTCCATGTGCCCAGCGCATTTGGGCGAATGCGCTTCGGTTTTTGAACAAACGGGGAAGGCACCTAGTGTGCGATCGGCTGTACCCGGGCCAGCGTGAGCTTGATTCCGGCCCGCTTGCGAAGCTCGCCTAGAAGCGCCCGGGCGGCATTGGTATAGGTTTTCGTGGGATCGGACATATCCGCCCACACCGCGTCATAGATGACTTGAGCGGCTTCCCGCAGATCCATGTGTAAAGCACCCTCAAGAACCTCCAGGCGTGCCTGCAAACGCTCGTAACACACCTTGCACACGGTCGCGGCTTCATGCGGACCGCGTACTTCCCCCGCATGCGCGCAACTCGACTGAGTCGTCTGAGTCGACTGAGGGACTTGCGAGTGGCTGGCGTACAGCTTCGCCTTGAAGTCACGCAAAATGCGTTCGCGCTCCTCGTCAAGGGATGCTCCACTTGACTGAGCCGGTGCCGGCGGCTGGCTGGAAGTCGACGCTACGGGCGAAACACGTTCAGAAGACTTGCAAACCGGGCATGCGCTCAAACTCGCGGGATAGTACTTCCTGCATTTCATGCATGGCAGACCGTACCCAGTGGACGGTTGCGTGACCGGCTTCGTTTCTTGGGTTGAAGGCTGGGTGCTAGCGGGGGCGGGGCGAGATTCCGGCGTCGGCGCGAGAGCCCTGCGAACCGCAGTGCCTCCGCCTGTGGATTGAGCGGGACGCATATAGTTCATTGAGGAGTTCCTCCGCTGGTGCGCTTCAGATCTAAGCGGTGCTTCTGACCGCATTTTAGGAGGATGCCCGCAAAATGCAGACGCACGAGAGTGCACCGCGAACCTGTCCGATAGGACAGCCTTGGGACAAGCCCATCTGATTTCAGTGAGGCAGGCGAAGCAAATGTCAGCGTCGGCTGGAAGGAGCCATCATCTTCAGCAACTCTTCCGTGCGTGCGCGGTACAGTGGTTCTGAGGGATCCAGACGCGAGGCACTTTCCAGCTCCGCGAGCGCCTCGTCATTGTGTCCCAGGGCCATCAGGCATGCTGCCAGAGAGTAGTGATTTTGCGCGGTTGGCTCGAGCCGCACCGCCTCGCGAAACTCCTTTTCGGCTTCATCGAACGCCTGCAGCTCGAACAACGCTGTGCCCAGGTAATGGTGAGCCAGGGCCGAGTCGGGGTCAAGATAGACAGCGGCCTGCAGTTCCTGCAGCGCCTCGTCTGGCTTGTTCACCAGCAACAAGGCCTGGCCCAGCACCCGGTGTTCTGAAGCGCCCGTAGGATTCAGCAGGACCTGCTTGCGCAGCTCCGAGATTGCGTTGGCATAGTCCTTTTTCGCCATGAAGGCCTGCGCCATGCAAGCGTGTCCACGGTCCCAACCAGCGTCGAGGTTGTAAAGATCGCGGAACTCGGCGATGGCGGCGTCATACTGTTCCTTATCACAGTAGGTATTGCCCAGGTTATTGCGGACGGACGCTTCTTCGGGCGCCAAGCGTTTCGCCTCAACGTATTCGGCGATAGCATCATCCAATCGGCCCAGGTCGTGTAGCACGACGCCAAGATTGCTGTGGGCTTCCCAGAAGTCGGGCCTGAGGCGTAGCGCATGTCGGTAGGCAGACATGGCTCCGTGCAGGTCGCCCAATTCCCGGCGTGCGATACCGATGTCGTAGTAGGCGTCGGCATTTTCGGGTTCGCGGCCGAGCGCCTCCTCGTATGCATGCAAGGCCGCAAAGTTCTTTCCAGCGCCCGACAAGGCCAGGCCGAGGTCTCGGTATGCTTCGGCGTTCTCCGGATCCATGCTCAAGGCCGTGCGTGCTTCCGCAATTGCACTGTCCGAATCATCGGTACGGTAGAAGATGTAGGCCATGCGGTTGTGCGTATCGGAAAACCCGGGTTGCAGGCGGGCCGATTCTGAGAACTCGTCCATCGCGTCGTCCCATAGCTCTTGTTGCAGCAGCATCTCACCCAGTGCAAAGTGCAGATCGGCGTTGTCGGGTTGTTTCCGGATCAACTCTGTGAGCTGTTCTTGCGCTGCCTCGTACTTCTGTCGATGCGCCAGCTCTGCGGCTTTCGTTAGCTCCGCGGGGCAGCCCACGGATTTGCTGCTGCGAACGTAGTGAGAGCTGCGAACACCTTGCAGAACCTTGGCATCCGCTCCCGAGGAACGCAGTTGTGTTTCGTCTGCAGCAGTAACAGAGAACGAGACGCCTCGTTCTGACAGCAGATGACTGATCCGATAGTCCGAAATGCCCCCCACCAGCCACGCGGTCAGTTGCTCGCGGTCTACTGGCTGAGACTTTGGCCCCTCGCCAGCGCAAAAACCGCAAATGAGAAACATGAGGAAAACTTGGAGGGAAAGACGCGAGCGCCCCACAACCACTCCTTCCGCGCAGCGGGAGAGTTTTCTGCGCTCCGACTCATCGAACCATAGCCCGCGCCGGTAATCCGAGGTAGGTCACGGAGGTAATAGAACGGTAAGTCCCGGGTCGACGGGTCCGACCGGGCCCGGCCCGACGTAACGCAAATGTCGGTAAATCAGTGATATAAGGTGGCGGCCCCTGTGATCTGAAGCATTGACGGAATAGTCCCGGCTCCAGTAACGTTTTAAAGTTGGATGGATTCCTCTCTGGAGGCTTTATGTTCGAAGGTCTGTTTCAACCGATGCACCTGTTGGTGATCTTTTTCATTGCCCTTCTTGTCTTTGGTCCCAAGAAGTTACCTGAATTGGGCAAGGGCTTGGGCGAGGGGATCCGCTCGCTCAAGGAAGGCATGAAAGAACCGCCAGCGGACGCCCCAAAGACCCAAAATACTGACGTTAAGAGCTAGCACGAAAGGCACCGCAAGATCAGCCATCGATCGCTTACTGCGCGCGACGTCGCAAGTTTTTCAATCCCGGAGGTAACGCTACGGCAACGTAGACGTTCCCCTGCAGTTCATCGCGCTTCTGGCCAGGTCATCTCCTAAGATCCCAGTTTCAGGCTTTCCCGGCACCGCCCGGGTTGGCTCTCATGGAGTCCCATTGACTCCAACTTTCTGGATTTAAACGCCACGGGCCCTTATCCCTTTGTGTGGAGGAATTCCTTTGCGTCGTTCAATCCTTCTGGTTTTGTGTCTTGTTGCATTGTCGTGGTCCTCTCTTCTCGCGGATCAGATTGTCCTTAAGAACGGAGACCGCCTTACCGGAACCATCGAGAAATCGGATGACACTTCCCTGGTCATCAAGTCCGAATTTGCGGGTGAGGTCACGGTGCAATGGGCAGCGATTCAGCAGATCACGTCGGATCAGCCGCTACATGTCGTGACGAAGGACGGGAAAATGCTGGTCGGAGCGGTGACGACGAGCGACGGCAAAGTTGAGGTCGCGACCAAAGCCTCCGGCACCGTAGAGGCTCCCAAGGACGCGGTTGCCGTCATGCGCAATGATGCGGAGCAAACCGCATGGGAGAAGTTACAGCATCCTGGACTATTGGAAGGCTGGGACGGTGGAATCAATGTCGGATTCGGCCTGACCGCCGGCAACAGCGAAACCAAAAACCTCGCCCTGGCATTCAATGGCGTTCGTACCGGGCTGCATGACAAGTTAACGCTCTACGCCGGCTCCGTTTACTCGGCAAACGACCTGGCGCTCTCCGCCACCCGGGTCACAGCAAACACGAACAAAGGCGGCGCCCGCTACGATCGCGACATCACGCCGCGCCTCTTCGGCTTCGTGAACACCGACTTCTTCACCGATGCTTTGCAGGACTTGAACCTGCGTTCGGTCTTCGGCGGTGGCCTCGGACTCCACGCCATCAAGAGCCCAAACACAACCCTCGACCTTCTCGGCGGTATCGTGTACACGCGTGAAAACTACACCCAGGCCGCTCCACTGCCGCCTCATCTGATCCACAGCTTCGCTGCCGCGCAGATCGGCGATGAATTTATGCACAAGCTGGCGAAGTCGACGGTCATCACGCAAAGAGCCTACTTCTTCCCCAATTTCAATGATGCGGGAGAATACCGGGCCACATTCGACCTGGGAACGGTCACGAAAATCAGCAAGTGGTTCGGATGGCAGAACTCGTTCGGAGACGTTTACGTGACCAATCCGCCAACCGGGAAGAAGAAGAATGACATCGTCTTCACCACCGGGCTGAATGTGAGCTTCACCCACTAGCGGGGCTTACCATCGCAACGCTCTGATCGCGATCCCGGCCAAGCCTCCACCAAGCAGAGGGCCGACGATCGGGATCAGGGCGTAGCCCCAATCCGACGGGCCTTTGCCGGCAATGGGCAGAATCGCGTGTGCGATCCGCGGCCCGAGGTCGCGTGCGGGATTGATGGCGTAGCCGGTCGGTCCGCCCAGCGAAAGACCGATGCCCCAAACCAGGCACGCCACCAGATACGGCCCGTAGCCCGGAGGAAATCCGGTGCTGACCACACTTCGGGAAAACATCGCGGCAAC
This sequence comes from uncultured Acidobacteriota bacterium, assembly GCA_963729415.1. Taxonomy (GTDB): domain Bacteria; phylum Acidobacteriota; class Terriglobia; order Terriglobales; family Acidobacteriaceae; genus Gp1-AA133. The sequence goes on from CAVSOD010000005.1 coordinate 32,948, forward strand.
GACAAAGACCAGCACAAAAGTTGCGATGATCTCGCTCATAGCATTCGCCAGGTAACTTCGAATTGCAGGCCCGGTCGAATAGCATGCCAACTTGAGACCCTCATCCGCGGTTTCCTTCCAGTGCGGGAGATAGTGCAGCCAGACAAGGGTGGCTCCGGCGATGGCTCCGAGCAGTTGCGCCAGAATGTATGGTCCAAGCTTTTCGAAACCCCCAGAAGCGACAGCGAATCCGAGGGTGACCGCCGGGTTCAGGTGCGCGTCACGACTACCGCAGGCAATCGCAGTGATCACACCACATAACACCGCAAAGGCCCAGCCAGCCGATATGACAATCCAGCCGCCGCCCTCTCCCTTCGATCTTTTCAGCAACACGTTGGCAACGACACCATTGCCCATCAAGATGAGTACCGCAGTGCCGGCGAACTCACCCAGAAAGGGAGACATCGCGATGTGCATTTTGGAGACCTCGAATAAGCGCCCGGCTAAAGTCTATTCAGCCCAGTCGAACGATCGGGTCACTGCCTTCTTCCAAAGCCGGTACATCCTCTCTCTCCATCAGCATCGAGGGCGGGCCGCCAGGTATGATCGACGGACCAGTTGGCGCGCAGATCTTCAAGGTTCCCGTAGAAGCCCACCGCAAGCCCGGCCGCATACGCTGCTCCGAGCGCGGTCGTTTCCTTGATCGTCGGCCGGACCACGGGTCTGTTCAGAATGTCGGCTTGAAACTGCATGAGGAGATTATTTTCGACCATGCCGCCGTCCGTGCGGAGCGAATCGAGGGCAATTCCAGAGTCCTTCTCCATCGCTTCAAGCACCTCACGGGTCTGAAAGGCAGTCGCCTCTAGCACTGCTCGTGCCAGATGCCCTTTGTTGGCGAAACGAGTTAACCCAGCAATCACACCGCGGGCACTGTCCTTCCAATAAGGCGCATACAGGCCGGAGAAAGCCGGAACGAAGTAGACACCGCCGTTGTCGGTTACGGAAATCGCAAGCGCCTCGATTTCGGAACTCTTCCCGATCAGCCCCAGATTGTCACGTACCCATTGCACCAACGCGCCCGTAATCGCGATGCTGCCTTCGAGCGCGTAAACAGCTGGCTGATCGCCTATTTGATAAGCCACAGTGCTCAACAGGCCGTGCTTCGAAGGCACAGGCCTTTGCCCTACGTTCATCAGCAGGAAACAGCCGGTGCCATAGGTATTCTTGGCTTCGCCCGGCGAGAAGCAGGTTTGCCCCACAAGCGCCGCTTGCTGATCGCCCAGAATTCCCCCGATCGTCACGCCTTGCAGCACGGTTTGCTTCGCGACTCCAAACCTTCCGCTGCTGGGCCGGATCTGCGGCAACATCGCCGTCGGAATGCCAAACGTTGCCAAAAGATCAGCATCCCAATCCAGCGTCTGCAAGTTCATCAGTTGCGTGCGGCTCGCGTTGGTCACGTCGGTGACGTGGATCCCACCATTGGCGCCGCCGGTCAGATGCCACACCAGGAATGTGTCGACGTTTCCGAACAGGACTTCACCGGCCTCGGCCTTCTTTCGCAGATCCGGGATGTTTTCCAGAAGCCAGAGGATCTTTAATCCACTGAAATACGTGGTAAGCGGCAGGCCAGTGCGTTCGCGGAATCGATCCTGTCCGCCTTGCCGGGAAAACTCTTCTACCGCGGGTGCCACTCGCATGTCTTGCCACACAATCGCGTTGTGGAACGGTTTCCCCGTCCGGCGATCCCAAACAATCGTTGTTTCTCTTTGGTTGGTGATGCCGATGGCAGCGAGATCGGAAGGCTGGAGAGCTCGCTGCTGCAGAGCGCCGGCGATCACCTCCTGCGTGCGGCGCCAGATTTCCTCGGGATCGTGCTCGACCCATCCCGGCTGGGGATAAATCTGTTGATGCTCACGCTGCTCGCTCGCGACAATCCGCCCCGAGCGATCAAACACGATAAATCGCGTGCTGGTGGTCCCCTGATCGATGGCGCCGAGATAGCTTGCCAAATTCGCTGTCCTCTAGGATTCCTGAACCGTTGAAACTCAGGTCATTTCCTCGTAATGCAATCACAGGTCAACTAGTCAGAGCGGCAAGTTGGCCCTCGATCCTGCTGACGTACTCCTGAATCGCAAGATTTCTTCTGTCCTCAGACCAGCCCAACTCGTGCGCCAGAATGAACCCTACCTTGGGTGCCGCCTCTATCGACAATTTCCAACTATAAAACTGAAGTCCCAGTCGGCGAGCCAGAACATCCTCGATCGTGAGGGCCATCTCTTTGCGAGCGCAATATACGATTTCCGCCTGAATCGATGGAGCCCCTGCCACCACCCGCGATTTGAATTCTGGATGATCGCCGGCGACCGCCAATACCTCGGCGGCTTCCGATCCGAACTTCTGCATGAGGTACCTTGCCTCGGCCTCGCCCAGTTCGTGCTCGGTCGCCAGCAATCGCCAGTCCTCGGGATTGTATCCATCTGTGCCAATAAGTCGATGACCTCTTGTACTGCTGGGAACGCCGGCCCCCAATTGCTGCTGGACGACGTCAATCGTCTCCTCGGCCATGGCTCGATATGTCGTCCATTTGCCGCCCAGAATACTTACCAACCCGCTCAACGCATCAACGTCTACTTCGTGCCCACGAATGAGTTTCCTGGTTTCCTTGGACTGCTTCGCACGAACCAATGGCCGCACGCCCGCGAATGCAGACACGACATCTTGCGCCGTGTAGTGCAAAGTTGAGTAGCGATTGATGTACTGCAGCAGGTACTCGGCCTCATCGCGCGTCACTGTGAGATCGCCGTCCAAGGTCACTTCTTGATCCGTAGTTCCCACCAGCAACCGCCCGAGCCAGGGGATTGCGAAAATCACCCTGCCGTCTTCAGTCTTTGGGATCAGCAGGGCGGGCGTGGCATCTCCCACCAGGGGTAAAAGAATATGCGCACCACGGCTCAACACTAATCGTGAGAGCACGGCAGGGTTAGCGCGCATCCGGACGGAGTCAGAGAAAGGGCCCGTCGCGTTCACGAAAGTACGCGCCCGTAAGGTGAGCGATTGCCCGGTGCAACGATCCTCGACGATGGCGGCTTGGATCCGGCCGGCGGAGTCTTTCTGGAAGCTGGTGACCTTGAGATAGTTGGCGGCCTCGCCACCCACGCTTGCGAACGTCTTGACCAGAGCCAGGCAATAGCGGGCATCGTCGAACTGGCCGTCCTGATAGGACACGCCTCCGACCAGATTCTCTCTTGTAAGCGTGGGAAAAACGCTGAGGACTTGGGCTCGCGTGAGCCACTGGCTCGTGCCAAGTTTGGCGTCTCCGGCAATCCAGTCATACAGCTTCATTCCAAGCGCGTAGTACCACGACTCGAAGCGGCTGAAACACGGGACGACGAACTCGCGAGCATGGGCAAGGTGAGGAGCATTTTGAAGCATCAGAACTCGCTCCCGCAGAGCCTCACGCACAACCTTGATCTGCCCGGGGGCGAGATCGACTACTGCCTCCTGGAGGTAGCGGACGCCACCGTGCACGAGCTTCGTCGATGCGCTCGAGGTTGCCGATCCAAAATCACCGGCATCGACCAGCACGGTGCGCAAGCCGCGCAATTGCGCGTCCAAAGCGCAGCCGGCTCCGGTTGCGCCCGCACCGATTACGCAAATATCGAACGCTTGCGATTCAATCGCACGCAGTGTCTCAGCGCGAGTTTTCATGTTTCGCTAGATTACGTCGATGCCCAGGACGCGGTCGAGTTCGCGCAAAGGTTCGTCGGTGAATGATATGTGACAGGGCGTTACGGGTCAGAGGACTGAGAGACTACTGACCACTCGCTGATGACGAATGCACATCCTTCTGCACCATTGGGAGATTTGCGGCAGTCCATCCGCCGCCGAGAGCCTTAATAAGCGAGACGGACGCCGCCATTCGACGTCCGGCAATCTCAACGGAAACTCGCTGGTCGCTTAACGCCGTACTCTGCGCGGTGATGACCTCAAGGTACGTGGTTACTCCGCCTTTGTATCGATTGTTCGAGAGTGCCAGGGAATGCTGCGCCGCCGCGACCGCAACATCCTGGGTTTTAGCTTCGTCTTCCAGAAGTCGCAGTGCCGCGAGACTATCCTCGACATCTTGAAAGGCGCCGAGCACCGTCTCACGGTAATTGGCAACCGATTGGTCGTAAGCAGCCTTAGCTTCGTCCGTCACCGCCCTGCGCCGGCCCACGTCAAATGCCGTGACTAATGCGCTGGCCCCACCAATAAGGAATCCACTCGGACCATTGAACCAGTTGGTGATCGATGTTCCCTCAAACCCGCCCGAGGCACTGAGTGTAATGGTTGGAAAGTATGCGGCTCTCGCGATGCCAATCTGCGCGTTGGCAGTGGCCATGCGCCGCTCATTGCCGGCTACATCCGGGCGGCGTTCAAGCAAATCTGACGGCAGTCCCGTCGGCACTATCGGTGGGGTCGCCGTCAGCGGCATCGCAGGCAACGTGAACGAGGAAGCGGGTTGGCCGGTCAGAACTGCAATCGCATGCTCAAACTGGGCACGCTGCACTCCAAGGTCAATTGCCTGGGCACGCGTAGTTTCCAGCTGGGTCTGCGCCTGCGCGACATCGACCTGCGAGGCAACACCGCCGCTGTAGCGGTTTTGCGTCAGTTCCAGAGCCTTCTGGTAAGCGGCTACGGTCGAATTCAGCAAATCGTACTCCGCATCAAGCGCGCGCATCTGGAAGTAGTCCGTGGCCAACTCTGCATGTAAGCTCAGGCTGACGCTTTCAAGATCCGCTGCGCTTGCCTGCGCATTGGCGCGCGCCGCCTCCACCGTTCGCCGCACGCGTCCCCAGACGTCAGCTTCGTAAGTTGCATCTACCGGAAGCTGCAGGTCGGTGTAGACGCTGGTTGGAGACAGGCGTCCATTTGGACGGTTCGTGGATAGGTGATTGCGGGTCGCGCTGACACCGGCCGTGACTGTCGGATAAAGATCGGCGCGGTTGAAACGCACGATTGCCCGCGCCTGCTCGAATTGCGCCTGTGCGGCCTTTAAGGTTTGATTTGAAACATTGATCTGGTCTTCGAGCGTGTTCAGTTGCGGGTCCTGAAAAACCTCCCACCACTTTCCCTTCGCGATTTGGTCGCTCGGTTGCGCGGCCTTCCAGTTCTGTGGCAGCTCCTTGTACTCCGGCGGAGCCGGCGCTGTCGGCTTCGCATAACGCGGTCCCACCGTGCATCCGCAAAGCGTGATCGAAGCAAGGAAAGCAATCAGCACGAAAGAAGGAAACAACCGTCCTCGATCGCGATGCCCCGAGTACAACTTCACTTGCCCTCCTTGGTCGGTGCGGGACCGTTGGCCGCAATCCTTAGTGCTTGACCGGAAACAAGGGAGTCGGGCGGGTTAACAACCAGTTTCTCGTCGCCATTCAGTCCGGTGAGGACTTCCACTTCGCTCCCAAAGTCACGGCCAAGCGTCACCGGGGTCAACTCTGCCTTCCCATCTTTTACAACTGCTACCCGCAAACCTTCAGCGCGGAATAAAAGAGTGTTCACCGGGATCGTGAACGTAGACAGATTACCCGGCAGCTTCAGATGCATTTCGGCGTAAGCACCAGTCAGCAACTCGCCGGTAGGGTTCTTGACGTCGATTTCGACGAGCAACGTGCGACTGGCTGGATCAATGGCGTCCGCGGTCCTCACGAGCGTTCCTTCAAAACGTCGCCCGGGGAATTCGGCCAGCACCAAATCAGCTTTCAGACCGGGTTTTGTCAGCTGCGAATACGTTTGCGGAACGTTAACATACACTCGCAGGACGCCCGGTGCGGCCATATGAAATAGTTCGCTCTTCGGACCGCCGCTACTGCCCAAGTCAATCAGCTGGCCGACGTCGGTGTTGCGCGCCGTAATGACGCCGTCAAATGGAGCGTAAATCTTCTGGAAAGAAACCAATTCCTCCAAGCGCCGTAGATTGGCCTGCGCCGACTGAACGATGGCCTTCTTGGCGGCATAGTCGCCAGCCGAGTTGTCGGCATCCTGTTGCGAAACGGAATCGCTTTTCAGCAGTCCCTGGTAGCGGGACGCAGTAATTTCGGAAAGATGCATGTTGGCTTCGGCGGTGCTGAGGTCCGCACGCGCCTGATGGAATTGCTGGTCAACTTCGGGCGTGTCGATTTCGGCAAGCAGCTGCCCAGCTTTCACATGGGCGCCGATGTCCACGTACCAACGTTTCAGGTATCCATTTGTGCGCGCATAGATGGGCGCGTCTTTGAAAGCTTGCACATTAGCGGGCAGAATCACTTCCTGCCCCGGAGCCGCGCGCTTCGGCTGGGCAATAACGACCGCCGGAACCGCTAGCTGATTGGTTTCGGAGCGAAGCGTCGCGCGCGCCCGCACCCGGGGAACGATCCCGGAGATGACCACTGCAGCCACGATCAAAAATGCCACGAGGGCCACTACCCATGGCTTCACCCGGCTTGCTGAAGCCGTGCTCTGCGGTCGATCGGTGGGCGATCCTGTCGTCACCGGGGTTTCCACGTTGTCTTCTTCTTCTTCCACCCGCATTTCAAACTCTCCAGATTCTACGACCGTTCATCTTCTTTCGTTGGCTTCGTCGCTTATTGAGTGCTCGCGTCGTTCATGCAACAGACTGAAAAACACGGGGACAAAGAATAGCGTCGAGACCGTTGCCAGCAGGAGTCCGCCAATCACGGCGCGTCCCAGGGGTGCGTTCTGTTCGCCGCCCTCGCCAAGTCCCAGTGCCATGGGCACCATGCCGATCATCATGGCCATAGCGGTCATGAGCACTGGCCGGAATCGGGTAAAGCCGGACTCCAGCGCCGCCGAAGTCGGATCCTTCCCTTCCTCCAACTGCTCTTTCGCAAAGCTCACGACCAGAATGCTATTTGCGGTCGCCACACCCATGCACATGATCGATCCCGTCAGCGCAGGCACACTCAGCGTCGTGTGCGTGACAAACAAAAACCACGCAATCCCGGCAAGAGCCGCGGGCAGCGCGGAAATGATGATGAAAGGATCCAGCCAGGACTGAAAATTCACCACGATCAGCAGGTAAACCAGCAAAATCGAAAAAAACAAGCCGCCGATCAGGCCAATGTAAGACGAGCGCATCGTGTGGATCTGTCCCCGGATCACCAGTCGCGTCCCACGTGGCAGGTCCTTCTTGCTCTCATCGACGATCTTGTTCAAGTCGCGTGCCACCGATCCCAGATCGCGTCCCTGTACTGAACCGTAAATATCGATCACGGGTTGGATGTCGTAGTGCGAAGTGAGGGCCAGTCCCACACCACGATGAATCGATGCCAGACTCCCGAGAATCTGCGGCGGAGCGCCACTTGCGCCAGTGACCGGGATGTTCTCCAGACCCTGCAGCGAGTCGATCCGATATTGTGGAGTTTGCGTCGCGATCGCATAGCTCACACCGTTCTTCGGATTCAGCCAGAATGTCGGCGTGGTCTGAAAGCTTCCACTCAATGAAATGAGAAGATTGTTGGCCAGATCGCGCTCCGTAAATCCAACCTGGCCCGCCTTGGTCCGGTCCACATTGATATGCAGTTTCGGCTGGTCGAACGGTTGCTGAATGCGCAAATCGACGGTGCCGGGAATGTAGCGTACTTTCTGCAGCAACTTGTCGGCGAAGTTGCGATTCCCTTCAAGGTCGGCGCCGATGATCTGCACATCAATCGGGGCCGGCAGTCCGAAATTCAGAATTTGACTAACGATATCTGCCGGCAAGAACGCAAAAATCACGCCGGGGAACTCGTCCGCCAACCTGATCCGCAAATCGTGAACATACTTGTCGGTGGAATGATGATGCTCGGAGAGACTGACGAGTATGTCCGCGTCCGCCGGGCCGACTGGAGCTGACGTGCTGTAACTCAAGTTGATACCGCTATAGGGCAGCCCAATGTTGTCGATAATGCTCGACACTTCCTCCGGGGGAATCTGCTCCCGGATGGATTGCTCGACAAGGTCACATAGGCGCGCAGTTTCCTCAATTCGCGTACCAGTGCGGGCCCGCAAATGCAGTTTGAATTGACCGCTGTCGACGCCGGGAAAGAAATCCTGCCCCAGCCACGGAACTAGAAACAGCAGCGACAAGACGCACGCCGCGAAGAATCCGGTGAGAAACAGCTTGCGATGGTGAAGACACTTTTCCAGTAACCCGTGGTAACGATCACGGAAGCGTTCAAAGGCATGCTCGAACCGAACTTGCATGCGCACAAAGGGATTTGAACTCGTTGCGGGAGCATGCCCGGCTTCGGCCTCATGCCCGCGCAGCAGATACTTCGCCATCGTCGGAACCACGGTACGCGACAGGAAGTAGGAAGCCAGCATCGCGAAGCACACCGCCTCAGCCAGCGGCACGAACAGGTAGCGCGCCACGCCGGTGAGAAAGAACATCGGCACAAACACGATGCAGATCGACAGCGTCGACACGAAGGCGGGCACGGCAATCTGCTGCGCGCCATCGAGGATGGCGTGCTCCACTTCCTTTCCCATGGCGAGATTGCGGTTAATGTTCTCGATCTCAACCGTGGCATCGTCCACGAGAATGCCGACCGCCAGCGCCAGACCGCCCAAGGTCATGATGTTGATGGTTTCGCCCAGCGCGCTCAGACAGATGATCGACGTCAGAATCGACAATGGAATGGAAACCGCGATGATCACCGTGCTGCGCCAGCTTCCGAGGAACACCAGGATCATGAAGCCCGTGAGACAGGCCGCGATGATCGCTTCGCGCACCACACCCTCGATCGACCCGCGGACAAACACGGACTGGTCCGCCAGCAGGCGAATATTGAGGTCAGCCGGAAGGGTTTGCTGGATCTGCGGGAGTAAGTTTTTTATTCCGGAAATAATATCGAGCGTAGACGCGTTGCCCGCCTTCTGAATCGAGAGCAACACGGCACGTTGCCCGTTCACGCGTGCAATATTCGTCTGTGGCGGAAAGCCGTCGCGCACATGGGCGACATCCCGTATGTAAATCGTGCTGCTGCCTACCGTCTTGATTGGCAGATCGTTCAGTTCCGGGACCGTCTGCGGACTGGCATTCATGTCGACGTCATATTCGAGCTGTCCGATTTTCGTGGTACCTGCGGGCAGAATCAGATTCTGGGCGCTGACCGCGTTCACTACGTCGAGCGGCGAAAGTCCCTTGGATTGCAGGGCGGCGGTATTCAGATCGACCTGCACCTGACGTTGCTTTCCGCCATAGGGGTACGGAATCGCGGCGCCCGGAACCGTAATCAGCCTCGTTCGGATAAAGTTGACGCCCGAATCGAACAACTGCTGTTCCGATAGTTCGTGTCCGGAAAGCGCCAATTGCAGGATAGGCACGGTGGACGCGCTGTAGGTGATCACCAGTGGCGGCGTGGTGCCCGGTGGCAACTGGCGCAGTTGAGTCTGGGAGATGGCCGTAACCTGGGCTATGGCCTTGGTGACATCCGCATGGGGCTGGAAAAAGACCTTTACGACCGCAATGCCGTCAAGCGACTGCGACTCGATGTGCTCGATGTCGTCAACCAGCGTCGTTAAGGCACGCTCGGTCACCGAGGTGATCCGGTTGCCCATGTCTTCCGACGAGAGGCCCGTGTAATTCCACACAATGCTGACGACCGGTATGTTGATTTCTGGAAAAACATCGGTCGGCGTGCGAAGGATGACCAGTGGCCCCAGGATCAGAATCAGCAGAGCCAGGACAGTGAACGTATATGGGCGACGCAGCGCGAGCTTAACAATCCACATAGTGCTTTCTTAAAGCTGGGCGGCCGTTGCCACTCCCTCGGGAAAGACGGAGCCTGAACGACCTGAGTGACACCACCCCACCGTATTGCAACGCAAGGCTGCGACCAGTCCGGGGTCGGCTCTTCCAGATAGGCTATTCGATGAAGATGGAACCATTTAGGAAGCAGAGTCTTTCAGAAAAAGAAGGAGTTAAGGTCCGCTAGCTGTCGAACCTTCGACACCAATCGACAGCGAAAACGGGAGATCTTACTCCGCCGGCCTTTCGATGCCCAGCCGCCGCATGCGATAGATCAGGGTCGTGCGCGGAATTCCAAGCCGCGCAGCGGCGCCGCTAGACCCTCCGAGCACCCATTCCGTTTCTTTTAGAACTTGAAGAACGTGTTTTTTCTCAACTTCTCTCAACGTCACTCCGGAGGATCCCTTTCCTTTGCCTTCACGTAACTCACCAACCGGCGGGCGTAGCGCAGGGCCTTCCGACAAAATCACAGCACGTTCAATGAAGTTCTGCAGTTCACGGATGTTCCCCGGCCAACTGTAGCGCGCGAGCGTATCCATCACGGACTCTGGTATTCGCTCGATTCTCCGATTCATCGCTTTGGCATACTTGTCCACGAAATAGCGAACCAGGATCGGAATATCATCGCGCCGCTCACGCAGTGGCGGGATGTGGACGGGAAACACATTCAGCCGGTAATAAAGATCGGCGCGAAACTGTCCCTGTTCCACCATCTTCCACAAGTCACGATTGGTTGCTGCCACTAGTCGTACATCCGTGCGAATGGATCGAGTGCCACCGAGGCGTTCGAATTCCTGCTCCTGGAGCACACGAAGCAACTTGGGCTGCAATTCCAGCGGGATGTCGCCCACCTCGTCGAGAAACAGCGTGCCCTTGTGGGCGATTTCGAAGCGCCCGATTTTGCGGGCGATCGCTCCTGTAAAGGCGCCGCGTTCGTGCCCAAACAATTCACTTTCCAATAGGCCGAGCGGAATGGCGGCACAGTTCAACTTCACGAAAATGTTGTCATGGCGCGATCCGAGTCCGTGGATCGCGCGGGCAATCAGTTCCTTACCCGTCCCCGTCTCGCCTTGAATCAGAACCGTGGTCTCGGTGGGGGCAACCGTCTCGACCTGCCGCAAGACGTTGCGCAAGCCGAGGCTATTGCCCAGAATGTCCTCGAAGTGGTGTTCGGTGCGGATTTCGTCGCGAAGGTAGAGGCCTTCTTCCGCCAGCCGCTCCTTGGACTCGCTGAGTTCGCTGAATTCCAGCGCATTTTCGAGCGCAATCGCCACTTGACTGGCGACTTGCTGCAAAAAGTCAACATCCTCCTCCGAAAATGCATTCTTGCTGCGATCGAGCAAATGCAGGACTCCCAGCGTTCGACTACCACGAATAATCGGCAGAAAACAGCCTGATTCAAACCCCTCTTCCGCATTGACGCGCAGTGCCACCGGAGCCAAAGATTTTGGCGCGGCACTGAACCGGTGCGGCTTTCCGGTTCGATAGGCGGTGCCCGGGCTGGTACCTTCCATTGGCAGGACCATCTGGTCCTGCATGAATCCTTTGCCCGCAGGAAAATCCAACCCATACACACGAAGATGGGCTTGTTCACGGTCCGGCAACGAAAGACAAGCGGCATCGCACTGCATCGCGTTCCGCACGTTGGCCGGTATCGCTCGGAACAGTTCCGAAAGCGCGAGGTTCGACACGACGGCATTGTTGACATCGAGCAGCAACTTCAAACGATCTCGTTCGCGAACAACCTGCCTTTGAAACGCCTGCGCGTCCTCATAGTTGAGCGCGTTTTCCACCGCCACCGCCACTTGCGACGCCACCATCTGAAAGACCGACAGCGCCGAAAGTTGATAAGTTTCCGGCCGAGAATTCCCCAGATTCAACGTGCCCAGTCGTCTCCTCGCGGTAGTCAGCGGCAAACTACAAAACGATCTCAGCCGATTTTCAAGAAGTACCTTCATCGCCCTGGGGAAGCGGGCGTCTTGCGCGGCGTCTCCGACGATCAGCGGATCCTGCGTTCGCCATACCTCGGCCGAAGGCGACTCGTTCATCCCAAATTCCATGCCCGGCTGAAACGTCGCCACGCCATCAAAATGCAGGGTGTGCAGGCGCATTACTTCGTGCACCGGATCGTGCAAGATCAGGCTGAGATAGTTGAAATTGAGAACTTCGTGCAGGCGTTTTCCGAGATCCTGAAACAGTTCAGTCAGACTTTTGTGGGTGGCGATAGCGCGCGACACTTCCAGCAGCGTGATGTATTGCTGATCGGTCGTGGAAGTAAATCGTTCTGGGAGCGTGGCCATGGTATTCCCTACGATTTATTGGACTGACCGGCCGCCCCAACGCGATCAATCCTGCGAGACAGTATATCGTGCGCTGTCGAAGCTTCGACACTAGCGAAAATGCAGTTGTCGGGATCGACGTCTCATCTCAGACGTAAAGTGCTTAATTATCAGCGGATTAAAGAGCCAGAGGCCCGTTCCGAAAAGTGGCCACGGCTATGCTTGCTCCAATTGAGCATCGCCATGCTCAAGGTCAGCGTCAAAGATCGGCCGGAATCCCTCACGTTTGTATTGGAGGGGCGACTTTGCGGTCCTTCGACCGCAGAAGCGGAACGCGGCTGGAACGAGCTTGTGTCCAGAGCTGGAGAGAAAGAAGTAGTGCTTGATGTACTGGGATTAACCTTCGTTGACTCTGCCGGCGAGCAATTGCTTGGCTCTATTCTCGAGCGACATCCTACGGTTCGAGCTCGCGGCGTGCTGATGAGCCATCTCGTGCAACAAGTTCGCCGAGGACTTTCGAGCAAACCGCCCCAAGCTTCCCGGGGCACGCCAGGGCGACGTCACCGCCCCAGCGATTCGTAACCCAGCCCTCCCCCAAAAAAGTGCCAGGGTGCCCCGGGAAACCAAAAAGCGCGGGCTCTTGCAACCTAATCCGGCTGCATTTCGCGCAGAGCCCGCCGCAGGTGCTTTCTAACATCGCCAGTGCTCATCCCCAGAACCGCAGCCACCTCGGCCGGCGTGTAGCCGTGAATCTGTTTCAAGACGAAGACGTCTCGGCATCTGGGGGGAAGCATCAGCGCACGGAGCATGGTCACCTGAAACGATTCGGAAGATCCTTCGCCTGGTTTGACTGAGGGTGAGCCCGAACCTTTTCCTGCGACCTCGCGACGGCGCATCATCGTTGTCGTCCGCTCCCACAGGAATGGTGCACCGAAGGAGCGTTCCGTTTCGGAGAGATGGCCTCGGAAACGAATTTAAAAGCGTCGCCTGGGCATCGTAGGAATGTCCTTTTTCCTAAGGCTTGGGCCGACCGCACGGTCAGGGATTCCCCGGTTTTCGTGTAAGATGTTCGACACTCCTGCTGTCCACGAGGTAAGCTCTTGCAATTCCAAGCCTTTGATGGACATTACGTGGAACGCCTTCGGGCCGGGGATTTCCGCACCCAGGAGCACTTTGTTGCCTATTTCAGCGAACTAATTCAGCTCAAACTGCGCGCACGGCTGCGTAGCCCCCAGGCCATCGAAGACGTTCGCCAGGAGACGTTCGCGCGCGTTTTTTCGGCGTTGCGCATGCCCGGAGGAATTCGCCAGCCCGAGCGCCTGGGCGCTTTCGTCAACTCCATTTGCAACAATGTCTTACTCGAGCAGTACCGCAATTCTGCGCGCACCGGTTCGTTGGAGGATGAGGCAGAGTCGGACTTGCCAGCTTCCGCGATCGACATTTTTGGGGCGGTGGCTGCCAAGCAGATGGAAGAAAAAGTCCATCAGATTCTGGAGGAAATGCCGGAACGCGACCGTCGCATTCTTCGCGGCGTATTTCTGGAGGAACGCAATAAAGACGACGTCTGCCGCGAGTTTGGAGTCGACCGCGACTATCTGCGCGTACTCGTTCATCGCGCCAAGCAATCATTCAAGTCCCAGTATCTAAAGCATATAAGAGGGCGACCGCCCGGATTCGCAAGCGCCGAAAAAGTGTGAAACGACTTGCGTCTGGACTTCACTACTTATCAACAGAGGGGGAGCAGTAACACATGGACCACAGCGATGCGGTGCGTCTGAAAGCAACGGAGAGGTATCTTCTGAATGAGCTGGACACCGACCAGCTCGACCAGTTCGAAGAGCATCTTTTCGACTGCCCGGAGTGCGCCGTCGATGTCCGCGCTGGTGCCATGTTCCTCGAGCAGGCCAAGAATCAGCTGGCCCCCGCCAGTGACACCGTACCGCTGAAAAAGCCCACGCGCTCTGCGTGGGTTTCGTGGCTACGCCCGGCTTTCGCGATCCCGGCACTGGCCTTGTTGATCGTTGTACTTGGTTATCAAAACCTGGTTACGTTTCCAGCGTTGCGTCAGGCTCTTCATCGCCCACAGGTGATGCCATGGGCCTCAGTGAATGTGGGCACCTGGGGTGCTGGTGGCCCGGCGATCGCGGCAAAGCCCGGACAGGGCTTTTTGTTGTTCGTGAGAATTCCCCCCGATTACGCCTACCTCAGCTATGCGGCGGACTTGTATAACCCTGCGGGAAAGCTAGAATGGTCGCTCGCGTTTCCGGCAAACGCCGGCCAGGATCAATGGCCGTTGCAGGTTCCCGGATCGAACTGGCAAGCTGGAACTTACACCCTGAAAGTGCGCGGTACGACGCCAGCGGGCGACAGCAAGGACCTCGGGCGCACGTCGTTCGATTTGCAAATTCAGCGATAGCTTCACACAGCGGAGCAAAGAACATGGCTACAACATTCGCAACGTCAAACTCGGCCGAAAGCGGGACCGGAAGAGTGAAATATTCTCACCAGTTCCACGCGGAATCTCACGTACTGACCGGAGAGCTGAGAAGCCCCATCGAGCAAAGGATCGAAAAACATGCCCGGGTCGCGCTGAAGAACGAACGAGGCGGCCATCTCACGCGCTTTCTCGAAGATGTCAGCATCGAAGGGCTCATATCCTTCAAAACCGGTCACAGCCGAGTGTCCGGGGGCGAGAGCCTGAAGCACAAAGCCTGGGTAACATTATCGACATCGGTCATGGAAGGATTGAATGTTTTCGAAATCCTTACCGCCGACCGCCTGGTTGCACAGGTATCGACTGAGCATCCGCAGGAACATGGCCACGTGCCCCGTGTATCGTTTCTGGGCACGCAGTTCACGAATGTGAAGATTTGCGGGTTCCCAGTCACGATAACGGTCGATCTTGAGGTTTGCGGGGAAAAACCGGCAGATGATCGATCCTATCTGACCAATACGGACTTCCTGCGCGAGACGCAGACGCGAGTTCATAAGATTGCCAATTGCGGTTTCCTTCCCGAAAGAGTAAAGGAGCTGTACGATGAGAGACTTCGTGAAATTAGCCAACTCCTCGACGGGAAGGGAGGCAGCAAAATCACGTGTTCCCTGGTCAAAAGCATCAAGGTCGAACACGGCAAGCAAATTCCCGGGCTGGAGCCAATCGAGAATGTGCTGGTGATTCGGGACTTCGGTGCGGTGGCATTTGGGGAGGTGGAGGTGGGCGTCGAACCGGCGACACCAGCCAACGATTTCCGGCGTCCGAACCCCGAGGCCAGCAACGGCAACCCCAAAGCGTCATCGGCAAGCAATTACTTCGAAGTGACGATGCTGAACATGGAGTTGGGTTGCGTGGGCAGCGGCACCGTCAAGGCGGCACAGTCAAAGACCAACGGACAAACGTCCCCGTAGTTTGCTTTTTGCTCTGTCTCATGATCGCCTGCGGGATCGCCTGTAACCGCGAGATCCCGCAGGCTACCTACGAACACGCTAGTCGGACATTCGTACGCGGTGACCTGAAACAAAGCCAAGAAGAGGCTGCACGCGGTTACGAGCGCTTTCATGATCCCGGTTCCGTCTGGGCCTGGAAGTTTAGAATCCTCGAGTCGAAGTCTCTGCTGTGGCGGGGTATGTACCGCGAGTCGTTGAATCTCATCGATGCCGCACCAACACCTCCCCAGGACAAAGAATCCCAAGTCGAAGTTCTTGCAATCTCCGGCGCTGCCAAAGCCCGTCTCCATGAATTCGCTGCGGCAGAAGCTGATCTCTTGCTAGCACGGGAAAGCTGCGAGGCATTCTCTGTTGCGACATGTGGAGAGGCCATTCGCTCCGCGGGAGTGTTGGCAATACAACGTGGTCAAGTTGACTCTGCTAAACAATTCTTTGAGCAATCGCTTCAGTTTGCACGCACTCACCAGGATCGATTCTTGGAAGTCACTGCGTTGCTCAATTCAGGTTTAGCCTCTTTGCAGGCCCAGCACTTTGATGAGGCGATAGAACGCACAGGCGACGCCTATCAAGCTGCCCTTCGCTTGGGCGCCGACGGCGAAGCTCAGACGGCGCTCGGCAATCTGGGTTGGGCCTACTATAACGTTGGCGATTCGGAACGGTCGTTAGAACTGTCACTTGAAGCCGCGAAACGCGCTGGCGAACTGGGCAGAATCATTGGCCAATTGTCTTGGATTACGAATGTCGGATATGTCTATGCGAACCTCGGCGACTTTGTTCGTGCCAAGGAGTCGTATCTCAGAGCGCTAGAACTAGCGACCAAGATTGGGGGCCAGGAAGACATCTACAATGCCTATCGGGCGTTGGCCCTCGTCACTGCAACCAGCGGCGACTCAAATGAGGCCAGCCAATACTGTGACAAGGCAATGGCCATCGCTAAGGCCGGCGAGAACCGATTGGACCAACTCTATCTGCTCCTGGTGAAGGGTCTGATTGCGGCCAGATCGCACGCATTGGTTGAGGCCGAGCGTTCTTTCCACGAGGTGGAACGGGATCCGGTTGCCAATGCACCTCTCAAGTGGATATCTGAGCACCAACTTGCACAGCTCTATGCTGCCGAAGCGCGTGCGGGCGATGCCGATCGTTCTTACCGCGCAGCGCTGGCAACGTTCGAAGCGGCGCGGTCTTCTTTGCGCCACAACGACGTCAAATTGCCGTTCTCCAACAACGCCTCGGGCATCTACGACGACTACATTCATTTCTTGGTGGAGCGGGGACAGAGCGATGATGCGCTTCGGTGGGCTGACAACAGCCGGGCCCGCGCACTTACCGACGGGCTGGGATTGCTTTCACCGAAAGTCGCTTTAGCTCCGCCTCCATTGAATGCACCGACAATCGCACGGCACCTGGTGGGTAACATCCTGTTCTATTGGTTGGGAGAGAAACAATCTTACCTGTGGGTGATCACTCCTCAGGGAACAGGATTGCGAACGCTGCCTCCCGGTCATGAAATCGAAGAGGCCATTCGGCGTTACCGCAACGCGCTGAGTGGTCCACAAGAGGTTCTAGCGACCGCGAACTCTGATGGCCGTTGGCTCTACACAACTTTGCTCGCTCCCGTTGCCGGCGTCCTGCCGCGGGGATCCAAAGTCTTTGTTGTGCCGGACGGTGGCCTCAATAACCTTAATTTTGAAACCCTGGTCGCACCCGGTCCCTCGCCTCATTACTGGATCGAGGATGCCACAGTGATCAACGTCAGCTCGATCAAAGTGCTGGCGGCATCGACTTTCTCCAACAAGCCGCGTGCTCGAAATCTGCTACTGATCGGCAATAGTGTTGCGCCTAACGACAAGTATCCGGAACTGCCTAAGGCGCAGGCGCAAATGGACGGCGTCGCAACTCATTTTGATGCGGCGAGCCGCCGTGTTCTTGCTCGCGAGCAGGCCACTCCCGCCGCGTACCTATCCAGCAACCCTTCCCAGTTCTCCTACATCCACTTTGTCGCGCATGGAACTGCCAGCCGCCTCAGCCCGCTCGACTCGGCCATCATCCTCTCCAAAGGCAGTGCAGAAAGCGATTCGTTCAAACTCTACGCCCGCGACATTATTCGGCAGCCATTACGAGCGGACGTGGTGACCATCTCTTCCTGCTACGGAGCCGGAGAGCGCACCTACGCCGGAGAGGGATTGGTGGGGCTGTCATGGGCTTTCCTGAGGGCAGGAGCACACAACGTGGTTGCTGCATTGTGGGAGGCTACAGACGCATCCACGGAGCAACTGATGGAGAAATTTTATGACGAGCTAAAGCAAGGCGCGACGCCAGACGTGGCCCTGCACTCGGCGAAGCTGTTTTTGCTGAAGAACACAGCCTTCCACAATCCGTTCTATTGGGCGCCATTTCAGCTCTACGCAGGATCATGAAGCGTTCTTCATGGCGGTAATCGCAAGGAGACCAAGACCTATTTGCTATCGACGAGTTGTAAGCGCAATTCCGGTTCCTTCTCAATCACCGAGATTTGGCTGCAATTCTCGATCAGCCAGTTGGCTCCGGCATCCCACAGAGAATTCAGGTCGCAGGTGGTAGGGAACGCGATGACTTTCGCGCCAGCCGCCTTGCCGGCTCGAATTCCCGCGGGAGCGTCCTCGACCACTACGCATTCCGTCGCCGCATAACCGAGCGCAGCCGCAGCTTTGAGGTATGGTTCTGGATGCGGCTTCCCATTGGTCACTTCGCTTGACGTTACCAACTTCCGCGGAATCAATAAGCCAGCCGCCCGCAAACGGACTTCTGCAAGTGGCCGGGTAGAAGAGGTAACGATCGTCCAGCGATCGCCGGGAAGGCTCGCCAGAAGTTCTCGCGCCCCAGGAAGCGGGATGACGCCTTCGAGATCCTCCATTTCGCTCCGTTCGACGATGCGATTCTCCGCCTCATGATCGGCCCGCGGGAGATACTCGCGCACGGTCGTGATGCTCGGCCGGCCGTGCGCCCGCGCCACCACCTCCTCGGGATTGAACCCGTGCTTAAGGGCCCACTTGTGCCAGACGCGAGCAACGGCAGGCGTCGAGTCGATCAGAACGCCGTCCATGTCAAATAACAGAGCACTGCAATGGATTTGAATCATGTTGGTCAGATCGGACAGGTTGCGCTTGTTTCAGCAGGCTTGCGCCGCGAGGCCCCGGCACCCCTGGAAAACAAAACTCTGGCACCGTCCGCATCTCAGCCCGACGACACAACAAGTCCATCCAAGAATCTCTCCGAAGATTCGACCATCCGCGCAGACGTAGGAATTCTCGATCGTCTGATGACGTTAGTCGGTGAACTGGTGCTTGCCAGAAACCAGATTCCCCAGTTTAACGCCACGCGGAAGGACTTCAGCTTCAACACCTCAGCGCAACGCATCGCACAGCTTAATGTGCCGGTCGACGAGTTCCGGCAACCGAAGACGAATCCATCGGCAAAATGCTTGGCCCCTTGTTCGCTGCCTTCGCCGTGTCCCCCAGCACCTCGAGCATGATTCCTTCGACACTTCGGACCCGCGCCGCGACCGGAGCTCTCACGAATCGTTCGTCCGAGTTCCAGCCATTCGTTCGATCGCTCATTGTAGGCAGCCCACTTTGGAAGTCCAGCAGCGTTCGGATCCCCGGTCTTGATGAACTGGGTCCAGTAACTTCGCAAGGTCTCCCCGAACTTGTCATCGTCTGAGCTGTGCCCCCAGGTCTCGGGGAATGTATTACTCAAAAAGTTGAGTTCTTCGCCGTGATAAGCACCCAGTTCGGCATGCTTGCCCGTCTCGGTGAAAGTGAAGTTGTACAGGTAAGCTCTCGCGCCCGCACGGTTCATGGCTTTAGCCATCGAGAAGGCGCCATAGGCAAAAGCATCACATCTGCAGTCGAAGATATTGTTGGGGGACGTCGGCATCCACCGTGGTTGGATAAAGGCGAGATTCCTCTGCTGCGTGCGCACCGGTGTCTTCCGACAGATATTTCCGAAATTCGCTCAAGGTTTTCGGACCCCCGTGACCAAACACCGTGGCTTCGTCGGCATTGCTTCCAACCAGTACCGGAACATGCAACTGCTGACCTTCCGCAAAGATCTTCGCCGGTTGTTGCGGAATGACCCAACCATCGACGATGGCCCCAAAACCGACGCGCTTGTCTTTACTCCAGGCCTCAAGAATCTCGTTGGCGGAAAGCAGCCTGAGCTTCGCGGACACCTTGCTGTCGTTGGCAACCCCCAGGTCCTTCGCTAGTCGTTCGCCGGACTGCTCTCCGGTTCCGTTGATGGAGTTGTACGGGATCGGCATGCGGATGTCTTCGTTGAAGACGCTTTGACATTCGCCACTCTCCAGGATTGCGGCCCGAAACAACTTTGCCGCCATCGGAGACGCCATTAGCAAGCAGATGTCAACTGCGCCCGCTGACTGTCCCATCGCAGTGACCCGATCGGGGTCGCCGCCAAACGCAGCGATGTTGTCGCGCACCCAGCGGAGCGCCAGCAACTGATCCAGAAGACCGTAGTTGCCCGAGGAATGGTGTTCCGACTCCGCCGTCAGGGCCGGATGTGCCATGAACCCGAACGGTCCGAGCCTGTAGTTGAAGCTCACTACGACTAGTCCGCGCTGTACGAACGTCGGACCGAGGGGAACCATTTGTCCGTAGCCCTGGGTATTGCTTCCGCCATGGAAGAACACAAGCACGGGGAACTTCTTGCCGGCGGAAGGATCGGGCGTCCACACGTTCAAGTACAGGCAGTTTTCACCCCAGGCGATGGTGGGAAACCAACGTGCCGGAAGTTGCGGGCACGCACCGCTGAACTCTGTTGCCTTGCGCACTCCGTTCCATT
Source organism: uncultured Acidobacteriota bacterium (assembly GCA_963729415.1). GTDB lineage: Bacteria > Acidobacteriota > Terriglobia > Terriglobales > Acidobacteriaceae > Gp1-AA133. The sequence continues at coordinate 53,255 of CAVSOD010000005.1, forward strand.
TTCCGATCGGTTGCGGAGGCCGCCATCGCAGTTCACCCACGGGAGGCAGCGCATAGGGAATTCCCAGGAACGCTGCAGTAGTCCCCGTCGAATCGAATCGCTTGCCCTCGAGCATGCCGCTCTGCGACGTTGCGACAGGAGGCGAACTCGACTGACCTTTCGTGCCAACTGAACAAACGGCTGCACAGCAAAGCAGCCCGATCAACAGATATCGCCAGTTTCCCAACATGACTCACACTCCTTGATAAGTGAGGGGGTTCTTGCTCAAGGAGTGGCTCGCGAGTATTCCGCGCGATAGACTCTCGTCCACGTTCGCCCGTTATCTGTCGACTTCTCCCAGGTTTCCTCGATCTTGTCTGCGGTGACGCGTGCCACCCGAAGCCGATTGAGCACCTCTTCCCCGTTTGGACCACGACTTGGCCCATGAAACTCAGCGGTGCCTGAGGACACCTTCCCGTCCACAAATATGTGCACCCGCCCCTCGTTGTCAGCGAACATCCCGGTCCAATTCTTGGCTTCGGCATCGTAGGCAAACATTTTTTCTGACTCGTGCCCTTTGCCGTTCTGCCAATGTTCGATGAATAAGCACTTTTCGAGCGACATGGAAACACTGCTGGTGTTCGCGGCCGCGCCATCAGCGCCTGCAGTGGCCCAATGCCCCAGCCAGTAATCGAGTTGCCGTGTTTCGGGCCGCTCGGCGCATGGACCCGTCGCTCCCAAGGCTGCACGCGCTGAACTCAAATACAGAACCAGGGCAACGACGACGAACAAGCATCGGCCCCGAGTTGAAGAATGAGTACCATCAATTCCCTTCATGACTTTTCCTCCTCACGGGTTTCCCTGTTGTTGGGGTGACACAGTTTCTGTCCTGGCTACTTTTCGAGCGTGAAAGCGAAATGCGTCGGGCCCTCTCTCCACCGCCACGAAGGAGAACCCTGCGGCCTCCAGTCGCGCACCCAGAGTTTTTGGATCGACTGGGACGAGAGTGTCGCCGATATGGATGAGGCGCATCCGCCAGCTCTGCAGACTGTCGCTCCCCACAAAGACGCCTCCTGGCTCCAGTACCCGCCAAGCCTGGCGAAACACTTTGTCCTGAAGTTCTGGGGATGGCACGTGGTGAAGCATGGTGAAAGCAACAACTCCCGAAAACGTCTCGTCCGGAAAAGGCATGGCCGTGGCATCGCCCGTGACGACGTCAGCATTGCTCCCAAGCAAGCGTGTGCGGAGAGACGAAGCCAGGCCAGGATCCAATTCCAACGCGATGACCTTCTCACTCTTTTGCCGCAAAAAATCGGTGGTCAATCCAGGACCGGGGCCGAGTTCCAGCACGCGATGTCCCAACGGAACATCAGAAACAACCCATGGAACCCGCTGCTCAACGGTCCTTCGCCATTGTGCAGAACGACAAAACCACCGATGAAAGCGATTCATGGGTCTCTCACCCCGGTTGCATTGCAACGAGTTTAAAGATTGCCGCCACGGCGTACTTTCGTTATTGTGACAATGAATGTCGAGAAAGCGACAACCAGCGTTTTTTGATCGCCTGCCCGATCGTCAATCCGCGATCGCCACTCTCACCCACGACTATCCGGCTGGCCACCTTATCGCATGGCACTTTCACGACCGCGATCAGCTCGTGTATGCGTCTCGTGGAGTCATGACGGTTCGCGCCGACGATGGGACCTGGGTCGTGCCAACCCACCGCGCGGTTTGGATCCCCGCGCGCACTCGACACACCATCACCGCATCCGGCACGGTAGCCATGCGCACGCTTTATCTGCAGACGGGACTCGTCGAAACGCTACGGCCAGTGTGCTGTGTCGTGAATGTGTCCCCGTTGCTCAGGGAACTCATACTCCAGGCTTGCAGGACGAAATCCCTTAAACGGAGCGCACCTCGGCAACGTCATTTGATTGATGTGATCGTCGATCAACTCGAAGTAATCCAGATGGTCCCACTGCAGCTTCCGCACGTGTCAGATGTTCGAGCGCGTCGAGTCGTACAAATGCTGGAAGAAGATCCGAGCGACGCTCGGATCCTGGCGCAGCTCTGTAAAGCCAGCGGCGCCGGCAAACGCACCGTCGAAAGAATCTTTCAGCGTGAATTGGGCATATCGTTCGGAAGATGGCGTCAACAGCTTCGTCTGATGCAAGCCGTGCGACTGCTGGCTGAGGGCATGAAAGTAACGCACGCCGCAATGGAAGCCGGCTACAGCTCGCCCAGCGCCTTTATCTCCACGTTCAAAAAGGCTCTGGGTACCACACCAGCCCGCTACTTCGGCACACCCAATGAGGCAAGCACTGCTCCTACATCAGCACCTCCAAGGGAAAGCAGAAAGAGAAAATAACGCCATGCAGCAAAAATCGGGATTCCTGCAAGGAATCCCGATTGCTGACACTGAGCCGCGCGAGAAGATCTCGCGCGCGTCAGAAGATATAAATCGTGTCGAACTGCAAGCGCGTCAACCAGGGCTCACTCGTCGCCAGCGGACGGCCAACCAGAGCCGTGAAGCCCAACTGCACGCTCCGATCGAATTGATAGAACGTATCGAATCGATGCTGCGTCACATTTGTCCCTTGGCGGAGTTCGCTGTAGTTGAAGTTGCCGAGAACCGCTTCCCGTTCGATGTAAATATGCGTGTACCCAAATTGCAGGTCACCCTTCTCCTGCAGGCGACCGATCCTGCCTTCAGCCCAATAACCGCGCCGTTGACGCGAGTTGCAGGGTGCGTTCAGCGTCTGTTTGAACGTTTGTGTCGACGTTTTCGAAGGGGCGGGGAGAATGTTAGCCAGGTTTCCGCAAGCCTCCGTATTCTGAACGTAGTCCCCAATGAAGCTGAGAGGAAACTTCGCGTTGCCCGTGTCGAGGTCGAGGCGCGCAATGTTATCGAACAACGCGAACTTGGAAGCGAACTGCGCATTGCTGATCGACGTTACGCCCGTCGGATACGCGGTTCCGCCAATCGTGATCACCGTCGTCGCCGTGGTCGTGTAGGTTGAGTCTTGCACCGGATTTCCGGAAGCCAGCGGCAGCACGCCGGTAAACGGAGTCTGCGGGTTCTTGCTGCTTGCGCGTGCAAGAGCGACGGCAACGGCGTCCGCACCCCGGAAGTCATAGAACCCGGAGTACGCGCTCAAAGTGACTCGCGGCGCCAGTTGCCACGAAGTCTGAAGCTGCCCACCATAGGTGATCTGCTGCGCGATTCTCTTGTCATTGGCGACTGTCCCGGCAACCTCCGCAAAAGGCAACTCAAATCCAACCAGCGCTACCCGCTTCAAGACAGGAGAATTCAGTTTGAATGCCAGCGTCTGGGCCGCGCCTTCCGGATTCAAGTCTTTATCCCAGGTGAGTTCGGTGTTGTACCACGGGTAACGGAACTTTCCGCCCGTCAACGTCAGAGGCTTGAACTGCTTGGGCGTGAATTCGACGAAGGCCTGGTCGAGCGCAATGGCCTTGCGAGAGTAAAAACCGGTCAGGGTCTGATTTGTGGACGTAGGATCGTTAATATCGCCGCTCGCGAGAGAAAAGCCGGTTCGAAATTGCGATCCGAGATCGGCAGCGGCGTTGAAACGGGCGCGGACCCGACCACGCATGCGATCGAGAGACTGATCGGTCGGTCCGCCAAAGATGGGCTCGGCTCGAAGACGGATGTCGCCGCTGAACGAAATCGGCCCGAGGCCCTTAATTTGCCGTTCAAGATTGCGGATGCGTTCGTCAGAGCTTCCGGCCTGAACATTTTGCGCGATCGCTTGAGATTGCTGCGGCGGAGCGGCCGAAGGCAGTGGCGCATGTGGAGCCGCGATTTTCGCTTCAAGCGGCACTGAAGACGAATCTCCCGTTCCGGCCGCAATGGGCGCAGGCGAAGCAGTCTCCACCTTTGCCGACTTGTCACTTCCCCGCTCCGCTTCGAGCGCCTCAATCCGCTTCTGCTGTTCCCGGACCAACTGCTCGAGTCGCTCCACTTCAGAACGAAGATCGGATCCCTGCGTGGAAACACTTCCATCGGTCGAGGAAGTCGAGTTATTGGATGAAGAGTTCGCGATCGTTTGTGCGCCTGCTCGTGGCGGCAGCAACAATAGAAGCGCCGCCGCGAACGACAAGAAATGTGCACTTCGTGAATTGAAAGTCAGCATTTCGGTGTTTCCCTTTCTCCCGTCGATGGAACGGTCCCACGTGAAATCTGAAGAATTGTCCCCGTCCGCCACCTCTTGCCAATTAAGTCCTGCCCGGACTGCCCGATTCCCAGTCAGAATCCAATCAAATCTCCATAATGTCAATTTATTCCATAGACATTATTTGATTACAGTACTTTGCAATCTCCGATCCAAATCCGAAATCGAGCCATAAGGCATTGCAACTGCGAGACTTACCCGTGATGCCAGGAGATGAGCCGCAGGCCCAGGATGCGCACTGGTTTGCGCTTCGAGGGAAGGAGTTTCAATTTCGTGCCGACTAGGAGGCAGGAATGGTCAAACAATGTGGTGCCGGGGGGGAGTTTATTTTTTGGCGGTCCGTTTTTTCCAGATTTAATGAGAATATTCGCCCTCATCAATAACTTCCGAATCGAGCGAAGGACCTCTGCTGGCCCTGTCTGAGCACCAATTCCCCAAGAAAAACTGTCGGGACGGTAGAGCAACATCCGCGTTCTCCGAGTACCTGACGGGCCTGAACTCTTAAGTCGCCGTCGCACCAGCGGCCTAGAGCAGCGGTTGAGGGGCGGCGCTCGAGCACCGATGCTGCTCGCTTTTCTTGTTTAAGGCACGGTGTGCGCCAAAGTTGCGGCAACTGGCAGCCTTTCGATCTGTTTGATGGGATGGCATTTCGAGGCTCAGGTAAATTCCACGTTTGGTGCTTTGTCGAACGTGTCGTCACGTGTTTTGACAGATGTCGATTATTTCGACACTCTGCGAAGCGTTTGAAAGGTTCGTCGCATCACATGAGGCATATAAGTGTCGCGGGCCGAGCGGCAGACCATTCAAGTAATAGCCACAGACTGACGTCATTGAGAGCGGTAGAACTCTATGGTCACAGCACTGTCACCTATCCCCAGAGTTGAAGAGCAGCGTTATCTGGCACTACTGCAAGCAACGAACGCGATTGCTACGTGCAGCGATTGCGACAGCGCTTCCAGCACCCTGATAGAAAAACTGCACGAAGTCACCCCGTTCGATTTTCTTCATCTGGTTGCGTTTGATAAGGACACGAACACGCCGTGCTGGAGTCTGCTGGAGGTGAACGGCAAGAGAATCGAAGCGGGCGACGATGTTGTGTTGGACGATTGTCCGCTTCGTTGGGTACACGAGACGGGCGAAGCGCTGACAATTGTCGACTGGAGTCGAGAGACGCGATTCGAAAAGTACCGGACATTCCTCGCCGAACTGGGCATTGCCTCGACCTCCACGCTGCCGTTAATCAGGGGGTCGCGCCGTTTAGGCGTGCTGAGCCTGGGCAGGTTTTATCCAAACGCATACGACATGGAGGAGGTTCAGTTCCTCGGTATCGTCGCGGGTCAGATCGGGCTGGCGATCGACGCTGCGGTAAATTTCCACATCTCGCAGCGGGTACAGGACAAACTGAAACTGATTCTTGACCTGACGAATCAAGTCGTATCGAATCTGGAATTTCACGATCTGCTTCGAGCCGCCTCTGCGAGTGTTCGTCAGATCATGCGTTGTGACGCGGCTGCCGTGATGCTGGCGGACGCAGATGAGAAACACCTGGTCGTGCACGCGCTCGATTTTCCTGAGAGCCGAGGCGTCTTCACTGAAGGGGCGCTAGTTCCGATCGAAGGCACCTTGCCCGGCGACACCTTTAGAAGTGGAAAACCGAGTATTGTGAACCGTCTGGATCCAGGCGAAATGCCGCCCGAGATGCTAGAGAAGGCAAGGGCAGAAGGTTTGAATTCGTTCTGCGATATTCCGCTGATCAGCAAGGACCGCTTGCTTGGAGTCTTGGCGGTCGCGAGGCGCGAAGAGAATGGATTCGACGACGACGAGGTCTCTTTTCTGATCCAGGCGGCCAACCAGGTGGCAATCGGTGTCGAGAATGCGCTGTCGTATCGGGAAATTGCCGGCCTGAAAGATCGGCTGGCGCAGGAGAAGTTGTATTTGGAAGACGAGATCCGCGGCGAAATGGATTTCGAAGGAATTGTGGGGCAGAGTTCGGCCCTTCGCCACGTTTTGAATCTGGTGGAAACCGTGGCCCCAAGCGACTCGACCGTGCTGTTGCTGGGTGAAACGGGAACCGGGAAGGAATTGATCGCTCGCGCCATTCACGATCGCAGCCGGCGCAAAGATCGCACGTTTGTGAAGCTGAACTGCGCGGCGATTCCCACCGGGTTGCTCGAAAGTGAGTTGTTTGGGCACGAGCGCGGCGCGTTTACGGGTGCGATCTCGCAGAAGATCGGCCGGCTCGAGCTTGCCGATCAAGGCTCGTTGTTTCTCGACGAGGTGGGCGACATTCCCCTCGACATCCAACCCAAGCTTCTGCGCGCCTTGCAAGAACGGGAGTTTGAAAGATTAGGCAGCACGCGTACCAAGAAGGTGGATGTCCGATTGGTAGCGGCCACGAACCGCAATCTCGAGAAGATGATCGAGGATCGCGAGTTTCGCAGCGACCTATACTATCGACTCAATGTTTTTCCGATTCGCATTCCGCCGTTGCGGGAACGCCCTGACGACATTCCGCTGCTGGTGCGCTACTTCACGCAGAAGTATGGAAGGCGGATGGAGAAACAGATCGAGTCCATCCCTGCTGCTGTTATGAAGAAACTGACCGCCTGGCACTGGCCGGGCAATATTCGCGAGCTGGAAAATTTCATCGAACGCTCGGTGATTTTGACGCACGGCTCTGCGCTCCAGGTGCCTATTGGCGAGTTGGGCGGGAACAGCACGGCAGTTCCGGTAGCCAACACGCGAGATGGCGATACGCGCCAAGAGATATTGCGCATTCTCAAGGACACGAAGGGCCGAGTTGCCGGCCCAAACGGCGCTGCCGCACGCATGGGCATCAAACGCACTACGCTCATCTCCCGCATGAAGAAGCTCGGCATCGATCCTCGGCAAGTTTCCTGATGTTTCCAATCCAGCGGAGTTGAGTGGCAGCACATCGCTGAGCTCCGTCCAGCAGCTCGGATGTCACCGCTCTTCGACACATGTCGAAATGTCTTTCGACATTTTTCGACACCTGCGTCTCCGGAGTGGTTTCTCTTCTCTCGATTCTTCAGTAACTTAAGGGAAATACAAAGGCTCTTTCTCTTTGGTTACGGCCGTGCCTTAGCAAAAGCGTGGGACGGAACCAGTAATGTTCAGGATTTCGGTCGTTGAAACACGCGGGCATCGCAGGCTGGTCTTGGAGGGCAAGCTGATTTCTCCCTGGACTGCTGAGGTGGAACGTACTTGGAGAGTTGCTCAGGAGGAACTTCAAGGGCGGAAATTGATCATCGATCTCACCAACGTGACTTTGATCAGTTCGGACGGAGAAAACACCCTTCTCGGAATGATGAGAGATGGCGCGAGATTCTCGAGCGGCGACGTTCTCACAAAACATGTCCTAAGGCGGCTGGCCCGAAGATGCGGAGGTAAAGACTGAAGCTCTTCGGTTGTCGATTTCGAGCAAGTTCAAACGACTAAATAGTGAAGGACGGGGGTGCAGATGTTCGGTATAGCGAAAACTCCAAACCCAAGACCCACCCGGTACGCGACCAGTGCAGATTTTTGCCGGATTTTCCAGAAGGACATGAACCGGTTGTATCTGTTGTCACTTTTGTTGACCGGGAACCAAGCCGCTGCCGAGAAGTGTTTTGTTCAGGGCTTGAGCGATTCGAAACACAGCAACCCGGTTTTCAAGGAGTGGGCGGAGTCGTGGGCGCGGCGAATGATTGTCCAGAACGCGATTCAAATGACCCGCCCCCGGCCAACAGACTTTATGTCGTCGGAGAACGTTGCGGACCGTGACGTGATCCAACCGGCCGAGATTGTTGCAATCCTTGAGCTTCCTGCGTTCGATCGCTTCGCCTTCGTGCTTTCGGTGTTGGAGGGCTATTCGCTCCAGGAGTCCGCCATCCTCCTCGAATGCCGCCGCGACGAGGTGAATACGGCGCGGATGCGAGCTCTGCAAGAGATTGTGCAATCAGTCGAGCGCCGCGGCGCGACAAAGAGCGTTCACCCGGGAAAGCTGCGGGAAACCACTGGATTAGATGGCCTCTCGCAGTTGGCCGCCTCGGCGTAATCAGACACTATCAACTTGAGGATCGTATGAAGATGAAATGGACTATTCCCTCGCAATTTTTCGCACTTTCCGTCGCGGCTCTAGTTCTCTCGACCACGGTGGCGTGCAGCAGAAGCAAGGTTCAGGCGGCGCCAGCCATGCCCGCCCCGCTGGTTACGGTCGCAAAGGCGACGGCGCAGGATGTTCCTAGATATCTCGATGAAATCGGCAGGAACGCGGCCTTCGAATCGGTCACGGTGACACCGCAGGTCGGAGGCCGAATCGTGGAGCGGCATTTCCAGGACGGCGAGAACCTCAAGCGAGGCCAACTTCTGTTCGTGGTCGATCCGCGACCCTACAAGGCGCAGGTCGACGCGGCTCAAGCGACCTTGGCGCAGGCGAAGGCGGCACTCGACCTGGCAAAGATCCAGTTCGCCCGCGACCAGGAGGTAATTGGAGAGCGAGCGATTTCGAAGCAGGACTACGACACTAAGAAGAATGCCGTCGATGTAGATCAGGCGCAGGTAGAGGCCGCTGCCGCTGCTCTCGAAACGGCAAACCTGAATCTTGAGTACTGCTACATTCACTCTCCCATTGATGGCAGGGCGGGCGCTCGCCTGGTGGATGTGGGAAACGTCGTCACGGCGAACACCACCTCCTTGCTTTCGATCCAACGGCTGGATCCGATTTATGCAATCTTCACGATTACCGAAGGCGACCTGCCTGCGGTGCAAAAACAAATGTCGAGCGGGATGTTGAAAGCAACTGTCCGCTTACCTTCTGATCCGGAAAACATTGCCCGAACCGGCCGCGTTGAATTTCTCGATAACGCGGTGCAAAACGGCTCGGGCACGGTGAACCTGCGGGCAACCATGAGCAATCCTGACCGCCATTTCTGGCCGGGCCAATTTGTGGATGTGAAGCTGATTCTGAGCACGGAAAAGGGCGCCGTGCTGATTCCCAACCAGGCCACGGAGATCAGCCAGAGAGGACCTTTCGTCTACGTGGTTAAGTCCGATGACACAGCCGAACTCCGCCCGGTGAAACTCGGACAACGGCAGGGAGACCAGGTTGTCGTGACCGATGGTCTCGCGCCGAACGAGCGCGTGGTTCTTGCCGGGCAAATGTTGGTGCGTCCGGGCGGCAAAGTACGAGTTGAGAACTCTCAGCCGGCGACTTCGAACGCGAGCGGTAACACCCCAGCCGCGGGAGGGCAGTCATGAATTTCTCGGAGCTTTTCATTCGACGTCCGGTAATGACCGTTGCGCTGACCGTTTCGGTGCTGCTGTTTGGGCTGTTTGCATATTTTCGTTTGCCGGTCAGCGATCTGCCCGCGATCGACTATCCCGTCATCCAGGTTCAGGTCAACTATCCCGGCGCTACTCCGGAAACCATGGCGAATAACGTCGCGACGCCGCTCGAACGCCAGTTCATGCAAATTCCGGGGCTGGAACTGGTGACCTCAAACAATGGGCAGGGACACTCCAGCTTCGTGCTGCAATTCGATCTCAGCAAGAGTCTCGACGGCGCCGCGACCGATGTGCAGGCTGCGATTACGCGTGCTTCGGGCCAGCTTCCTCTCGATCTGCCCAGCCCTCCCACCTTCACCAAGACCAATCCGAATGATCAGCCGATCATGTACATCGCCATGGTCAGCGATACCGCGACCGAAGGGCAACTCTACGACTACGCCAATACGCAGGTGGGCGAGCGCATCAGCATTCTGCCCGGCGTCAGCCAGGTCTCGGTCTACGGGACGCAGTCCGCGGTGCGGATCAAGGCAGATCCGTCGAAAATGGCGATTCGCAATATCACGCTGGAAGATCTGACCAACGCCATCAAGAACGGAACTGCTTATACCGGAGCCGGGCAGGTCGACGGCCCACATCGTACGTTTTTGCTGCAGCCCCAGGGACAACTAATGACGGCCGACCAGTACAAGCAGCTGATCGTCGGCCAGAGCAATGGTGCTCCGGTCTACCTCAAGGACGTCGCAACCCCCCGGGACAGCGTCCAGGATGAGCGCATCGACATGCGTTTCTGGGTACGTGGATATCCGCAACCCGGGGCGACTGTAGTGGTGGCTGTGTTTCGCCGCGCCGGAGTGAACGCCGTGGACGTGGCAAATTCCGTGCGGTCCATCCTGCCCAACATCCAGTCGCAGCTGCCGAGTTCAGTTCTCATCGTGCCTGCGTACGACCGCTCGCGAACGATCGTGACCGGAATCAAGGACGTGCAGACGACGCTCTATATCGCGTTTGTGCTGGTCGTAATCGTCATCTTCATTTTCCTTGGACGGGCCACCGACACGCTGATCCCAGCCGTTGCGTTGCCTCTTTCGCTGCTGTTGACCTTCATCGCCATGAAGGTCCTTGGTTACAGTCTCGATAATCTCTCGCTCATGGCGCTGACCCTGGCCATCGGGTTTCTGGTCGATGACGCCATCGTGTTCCTCGAAAACACGGTGCGCCTGATGGAGGCAGGACGTGGCGCGTTCGAAGCTTCGGTCGAATCGGCCAAAGAGATCAGTTTCACGATTTTGGCCATGACGTTGTCGTTGGCTGCGGTCTTTATTCCGCTCGTGTTTATGAGCGGCCTGATGGGCCGCATTTTCCGCGAGTTCTCGATCACGATTGTGATATCGATTCTCGCCAGCGGAATCGTCTCGCTAACGCTCACGCCTTTGATGACCTCGAGGCTGTTGAGCAACCGGGGGGAAGGCGCGAAGAAGACCTGGATGGAACGCGCGTTCGGTGCGATCGAACGCCGGGTGCTCGACTTCTATGGACGCCAGTTGTGGTTCTTCCTGCGAAACCGCTGGATTTCAGCGGTTGCGTGGGCGATCTGCTTGGTTGGCACGGTGTACTTCTTCTATGTAGTCCCGAAGGCATTCCTGCCGGTAGGCGACAGTTCGTTTATCCGCGGCGTGCTGGTGGCTCCAGAAGGATCGTCGCCAGACCAGATGCATGCTTATCAGACGCAAGCGGAAAAGATAATGAAAGCAAATCCCGCCGTCCGCAGTACTTTCACGATGAGCGGAAACGCGCAATTCCTGGGATCGAATCAGGCCTTCCTGATCGCATTTTTGAAAGATCCATCGGAGCGTGCTCCGATTGCGCAAGTTGCGGGACAGTTGATGGGCGGCATCGCGAGCTCAGTTCCCGGCGTCGTTGCTTTCCTGCAGCCGAATCCTGCGCTCGAGATCAGCACCGGTGCGACGGCCAATGCGCAGGGGCAATTTGCATACGCCATGTCAGGCATAGACGCGAACGAAGTCTATGCCACGGCCAACAAGATGCTGATGAAGATGCGCGAGTATCCGGGGTTTCTGTTCGTGAATTCCGATCTGTACAATCACACACCCAATCTTCAGGTGGACATTCTGCGGGACCAGGCGAAACTCTACGGTGTCTCGGAGACGCGAATCCTCACGCTCCTCCACGACGCGTATTCGCAGAACTACAGCTACCTCATCAAGAAGGCGACCGATCAATATCAGGTGATTCTTGAGGTCGCTGACGATCAGCGTTCTGCGCCGGAGGATCTGAGCAAGCTCTACATCAAGAGCGACGACGGCCAGCGCATGATTCCGCTGAGCGCGGTGACGAGTTGGCATCCGGTGATCGGGCCGCAAGCCGTGAACCACATCAACCAGTTCACCAGCGTGACCATGTTCTTCAACCTGAAGCCGGGATACGCGATCGGCCCGGCAACTCAATTCGTGGAAACATCGGCGAAACAGATTTTGCCGTCGGGAGTGCAGGGCGCACTCCAGGGAGAAGCTCTCATTTTCCAGAACACGGTTTCTGATCTTGCGATCTTGATGGTCGTGGCCGTATTCGTCATGTATGTGATTCTGGCGATTCTGTACGAGAGCTATCTACACCCGATCACGGTGCTTTCGTCTTTGCCCGTGGCATTGCTTGGCGGACTGCTGACGCTTTGGATTTTCGGCGAAGAGGCTTCTCTGTACGCCTACATCGGCATGTTCATGCTGATGGGCATCGTGAAGAAGAATGGAATCATGATCGTCGATTTTGCCGAACAGCGGGTTCGGCAGGGAGTTCCCGATGATCAGGCCATTCACGATGCGAGCATGGAACGCTTTCGCCCCATCATGATGACCACGGCCGCAGCGCTGCTGGGTGCCATGCCGATTGCGCTGGGATACGGCGCCGATGGCTCCTCGCGCCGGCCGCTTGGGTTGGTAGTCGTCGGCGGGTTGGTGCTTTCGCAGTTCATCACGTTATTCGTCACTCCTGCAATCTATCTGTATCTCGAAGAATTCCAGGAGAAGGTGCTAGACCGGTTCTCGTTCTTCCGCTCCAGTCGCGAACCGGTCGCCACGCCCGCACCGTCGTACGCGTTGCAGGAGGGCAATGGAGACTGATATGACTCGAAGGATGAGCAGTTCGCTATCAACAGTGATTCTTTCTGTACTTGTTTGGAGCGGGTGCGCCGTCGGCCCGAATTACAAGCGGCCCACCGTGGACGTGCCTGTGACTTATCGCGAGGCGGCGACCGAGACGCCTGCGAGCAGCACTAGGACAAACTGTCACTCAGCCCGCACCTCCGCAGTCAGCGGCATCTCTCGGGGATGAGAAATGGTGGAACGTCTTCCAGGACGAGGAACTACGAAATCTGATTCGCATCGCCCTGAAGAACAACTACGACGTTCGTATCGCGGCGACCCGCGTCCTTGAAGCACAGGCGCAACTCGGTATTACCAGGGCGGATCAGTATCCTTCGCTGGGGGTGGGTGCTTCTGTCGCCGATCAGCGCAGCCCGTCTATTGGACCGATTCCCTCCTATGAGGTAAGCCTTGGGCAGGTCACCGCGTCGGCGGCGTGGAACCTGGATTTCTGGGGACGTTATCGGCGCGCCACGGAATCTGCGCGAGCGAATCTGCTCGCTAATGAGTGGGCACGAAAGCAAGTTATGGCCACTCTGGTTGCGAATGTTGCAGCGTCCTATTTTCAACTTCGGCAACTCGATCTCGAGCTCGAAATTTCTAAGCGAACGCTTGGTTCGCGAAGCGAATCGTTGAAGCTGACGCAAACGCTTGAACAGCACGGACTCAGCTCTTTGCTCGATGTACGTCAGTCGGAGCAACTGGTGTATACCGCTGCCGAGGAAGTTCCTGACTTCGAAAGACAGATCGCGCAACAAGAGAATGCGCTGAGTATTCTTCTGGGAAGGAATCCTGGCGACATTCCTCGGGGGTTGAAATTGACCGAACAGCCTCACGCGCCGGAAGTTCCCGCGGGCTTGCCTTCGTCGTTGCTTGAGCGTCGTCCTGACATTCGAGAGGCAGAGCAGAATCTGATCGCTGCTAATGCACAGATCGGGGTGGCCCGCTCCGCATATTTTCCCCAGATCTCACTTACGGGTTCTGCGGGCTTCGAAGCTCCGGCGCTGACCGGTCTTTTCACTGGCCCCGCAGGCTTGTGGAATTTTGGCGCGTCTTTGACCCAGCCTATCTTTGAGGGTGGGCGCATCAAGTCCAACGTCCGCTTCACCCAGGCGCAGAGGGAGCAGTTTTTGCTTGCCTACCAGCAAACCATTCAAGGGGCGTTCCGCGACATCTCGAACGCGCTGGTCGCCTACCGCAAGAACCGCGAGTTTCGAATTCAGCAGGAGCAATTGTTGAACTCAGCGCAGGACGCTGCCCGGCTTTCCGAGGTGCGATTCAAAGCAGGCACCACCGACTACCTGGAGGTGCTCACGAACGAAACCAATTCGTTTACGGCAGAACTTGGACTCGCTCAGGCTCAAGGCAACGAGCTGATCGCACTAGTCCAGCTCTACCAGGCTCTGGGTGGGGGCTGGCAGCAATAAGCACATCCTACTTTCTCAGGTGAAATCGAGGCAAAACTAGATTCGTCAAAACACAGAAATTAGTTTGGTGCCGGGAGGGGGAGTCGAACCCCCAAGGTACCAAGTACCGGCGGATTTTGAGTCCGCTGCGTCTGCCAGTTCCGCCATCCCGGCACTTCGAGAAAGTGCTTGATTTTACAGCCTATTTCACATTCTCTGTCTTTTTCGTCCAAGACAACGATTGTGAAACTGTGCAAGTAAATGTGAAAGTAATCATGGATTTCCACAGATCCTTGTCACCTGCCTGTGAAGTGCTTTGCGGCTCTTCTCGGGCGATGATGTCCACCTGGCCAAGCAATAACGAGGACATCCGTATGAGATTTTACCACCCAACGCAGTAATAGCCCCATCTCTAAATGATGACCCGCTCCTGTTCGGAGACGTTCGCGCCCGAGCACCTTTCCGGAGTCATTGCGGGCATTTGCAATGGTCAGCACATCTTTCCCTCGTAGCTTTTCGAGCGTTAAAACCACTGAGGGACGCTTTCGCCCGTGAAAATAGCCAATCTCGCTATTTTCGATTATTATAGATTATGAAAATAGCGCGGAACGCTATTTTCGACTAAAAGAAGGCGGATGTGGGCCACGCTACTAACATTCCCGGCCAGAAAGTATCGCAGGGCAGCTATTCAGCCTTCGTGCCGGCGCCCCTGCCTCATGAACTCAACTGGACACCGCGGCTGATTGGGGCACTCTCGGACGCAGACCGGCTAATCGGAAGATTAGCGGGCGAAGGGGGTCGGTTGCCCAATCCTCATATTTTGATCCGGCCCTTTGTACAGCGTGAAGCTGTTCTATCGAGCAAGATTGAAGGCACGCAGGCCACGCTGGGTGAGTTGCTTGCCGCCGAGGCGGGAGCGATCGTGGATCGAAGTCCCGAGGATCTTCGGGAAGTTGGCAATTACGTAGTGGCTCTCGAGCACGGAATTTCTCGCCTCAAGAAACTTCCGCTTTGCGTAAGGCTTGCCCGGGAGTTGCACGAAAAACTCATGACGGGCGTTCAAGGGCATCAGGCTGCGCCCGGACGTTTTCGGAAAATCCAGAATTGGATTGGCAAGCCTGGCAGCACGATCGCAACTGCTTCCTACATCCCGCCCCCTCCAGGAGAGGTCGAGCCTTGCCTGGCGGCATGGGAAAAATTCCTGCATGAATCGACGCTGCCGCCTCTCGTGACCATTGCACTCGCGCATTACCAGTTCGAAGCCATTCACCCATTCCTCGATGGCAATGGCCGCGTCGGACGTCTACTCATCACCTTATTTCTGATCGAGCACCGAATCCTTCCGACACCACTACTTTATTTGTCGGCGTTCTTTGAAGCTTCGAGGCGAGACTACTACGACGGTTTGCGCGGGATCAGCGAACGCGGGGCTTGGAACGATTGGTTAGAGTATTTCCTGCTGGGCGTCGCTCGCATGTCTGAGGATGCTTTGAGTCGAGCTATGCGCATCAACGGACTATTGGCGGAGTGGCAGAGGAAAGTCTCCGGAGAATCAAGCAACAACCCGTTGCGTGTAGTCGAACTCCTGGGGGCAAATCCCTTCATCACGATAAATGGCGCGGCGGACAAATTGAAAATCGCATTTACGACCGCGCAGCGAGCCGTCGAACGACTCGAACGGGCGAAGATCGTAAAACGGATGGGCGATGCGAAGCGCGACCGAGTCTATTGCGCGACTTCTCTCCTGGATATCCTCGAAGAGCCAGCCCGTCTCAAGCCACCCGACAACAAATAACCCTGAGTGCTGTGAAACCAGAAATGCGTATCGCAACTGTAAGGCTCTTCAGCCCCAGTTAAGGGCGGTAGCCGCCAAATACAACTCGTATAATCCGACCATGCTGCTAACGCTCACGACGACGCATAACCCAGCAACGGACGTGGATACCGCTTCATAAGAACCCGGCAAAGCTTACGATCGGCGACAGCTTTCGCGACCAACTGCCGAGCATTGGATAAAAAAGCAGATGCGTGACGATCTCTGACATTTCGCGTGGCCGCTCGAGCTTGTAGGGGACGACCTTCAATTCTTCATTTCTGTGAGTTCAGTTTACCGGGGACGGGCCTTTCTTGCCGCCGCCTCCGTTCTTTTCCCACCATTCCGCGTATTGACCATTTGTGGCTGCGTCGATCTCCTCGCCGCTCATTCCGATTTTCGTCATGATCGCTGGCAGCACTTTGTGGATCATCTCCATGCCCTCCAGCAGTCGATTCATGTAGATGTCCGGGTGCCCCCCTTCGGCCTCGACCGTTCCGTAATCCTGCGCCATTCGCTTGATGCCCGCGAATTCGACCTCGGCACCGAGTTCGCCGTGGGATTTGTTGAGCAAATCAGCCATTGCCAAGTCATAAGAGAGCACCCGTTCGAAATTTTAGCACTCATTAGAGCTGCTATCTTTTGATTTCGCGCGAAGTGGACCACTTGGCGTCTGTGAAGCTATGGCCGAGCGGCGCCAAGCGCTGCGCTTCCCCTTCCTTTATGGCATTCTTGTCAATTCGCAATTTCATACAGCGCACCCGGTCAGAAGATCTTTCCTCTCTGCTGCCTGCAGGCCGAGAATTGACTTAGCGTTCGTCTACGCGCGAAGCTTTCGGCACCGCCGGCAAGGGCTCGCCCGCCACTCATTTTTTCACCAGCCCAGATCTGATTGTGTTGCACCGTATTTATGCTATTGCGCTGTACGTTAATTATCCTATTCAGTCGCACCATTTTTATCTTAATTGTGTCGAGAGAGGACTGGTCCCGCCCGCTTGGCAGTGCGGCCCCGCACCCCGCTGCAGATAAGCTAATCTCGCGGTTTCTTCGTCAGGCGGATTTAGCGTCGGCGAGGGAGTCGCTTTGCCGAGGCCTCGGATCCGGGTGGTTCACGGAACGGTTCCACAGAAATGCGCTCGTAACACACTTCCAGCACGGTCAGGTATTCTGTACCGCCCGGCAATTGAAGGACTACGCTGTCACCCGCTGCCGACTTCATCAACGCCCGCCCCAGAGGTGACACCCAACTGATGTGGTTGCGGTGGAGATCGATCTCGTCGGTGCCCACGATGCTCACCACTCGCTCCGCTCCCGCGGCATTGGCATAGCGCACGGTCGCTCCGAAGAATGCCTTCGTCGCCGCCTGCCCCGCTCTCGGAGCTTCCGGGTCCACCACTTCCGCGGCTTCGATTCGCTTCGTGAGAAAGCGAATCCGCCCATCGATCTGCCGCAGCCGCCGCTTGCCATATTTATAATCGGCGTTTTCACTGCGATCGCCGTTGCTGGCAGCCCACGCCACCACCTCCACCACGGCCGGGCGCTCTCTGGTGAGCAGAAACCGGTGCTCATCTTTGAGGCGCTGCAGCCCGCTCCGCGTTATGTAGTTCTTGCCTGGCGTCGAGGGCTCGTCCCTTTGTGGTTTTCTCGTAAACCCTTTTCGCATCTCGTAGTCTTTCCAGGGCGAATCCAGTGGGTGGCCTAATGAAAGCGGATGAAGGCCGAGCCGATTAGCGTCTCTGCATTGGTAATGGAGCTGGTACGGCGGTACGTGTTTCTCTAGCGCCTGCATTGATTAGCAGTTTTTTCGACTTCTGATAATCATCATGGTCAAGAGCATTGCATCTCGAATAGCCCACGGTCATCCATCGAGGGTCTTTCTCGTGGATGATTGGCGATCCGCAGTTCGCTGCATTGAGATAGTCCAGAGCTGTGCGTCCCTTTGAGTCCTTCATTCGAGCATCGGCCCCAGCTTTCAACAATGCCTCGACCTCATCTGGATCTCCGCGCTGAACCAGAAGCATAAGTGCGGTCATGCCGTCATCGTTGACTGCATTCACTTCGGCACCTGCTTTCAGAAGGTCCTCATCCGCCATACCCGTGACAGCAGATGCCATCAGCGCCGTTTCGCCTCTCTTGGAGCGGGCATTCACATCTGCTCCTGCTTTGACTATTTCACTCAACGGCGAATCGCCATAGGAACTAGCGGCATACATCAGAGGCGTCCATCCGCTCGCGTCGACGTCAGTCAGCTTATCGCCCGCGGCTAAGGCGGCTTGGAAAGCCTTTTTGTCTCCGCTATGCGCCGCGTCCATGAGCTTTGTCTTGCCTGGTTTGGGTAGATACTCGAAGGTGATTTCCGCGATACTCTCAGTTGTCGGATCGCCATGTCGCCACTGATGTGTATTGGCGGACGCGTCAACAGCTAATTCCACGTCTCTGAAGATCGCCGGTGCAGCATCGCCATACTCGCCGACACTCTTCTCCCGACCACCGATGCGCAACTTAAACGAACTGCCATCGCCATCCATCAGCCCCGCCTGGTCGTAGCGGCCGCACAGCGTCCAAATAGCTGGAGTACGAAAGCGCTCAAACAGGGAGTTCGCCTCGGCCCGTGTGATCTGTCCTCTCTGGGAAAGATCGCCCTGCTTCCAAACAACCGAGCCGTCTGCGCCAACCCTCACTTCTTCGTTCCAACGCTGCAGTTCTACGAAATCTCCATCCATCACGGTTGCTGGAGGCACGCGATCATTGGCAGCCGGACATTCTGAGCGATCCAATCCCGTCGTAGAGATCGAAACGACCTGAACTTGTCCTGTTCCACCTAGCACCGCTTTCGTCACTGGCTGGCTATCGTCGTATCCATCGTCAGGCGGATTGAGCTGGAAGTGAAATGTGACCCTGTAGGCTGGCCCAGCAAGCTCCGCTTTCGGCTCAAAGTGCCAGGCCTTCACGTTTTCGACTGCGATTCCTTGCAGCATTACAGGACCAGAGAGGGGCGTTACATCGACAGTTCGGCCTTCCGTTGTCTGTCGGAAGCTCACTACAACATCACCCTGAATGTTAGCGGCTCTCGCAAGCGGAGGATATTTCAGTTCCGGGAGGGAATCGGGTACGACCGTCTGAGCCTCACAAACACCGAAAGTCGTCGCGAACAGCGCTAACAAAAGCGATGGCCGTATTCTCGACATATCTGGAACCTTTTCTATCTGAGAACTATTCGGTTATCAAGGATACACAACATTCCAGCTACCTTCGGAAGCAGGTTTTCAGGACTGGTACCCATGTTTGACCCAACGCGGTACCGGTACCATCCGCATGTGGCTACCTTTGCCGACGAGGTCTGCCAATACTCCGGCAATTTTCTGGCCGCGCTACACTGGAAGAGGTACGGTGCCGCGAGTTGCTCCTTCAAAATGATCTCTTTCTCAAACATCAATAAGCAGTATGGCAAGCAGTTGCTCTTTGTGGATGCTTCGTTTCAGTTGAATCCCGGCGAAAAAGTCGGGCTGGTCGGTCCCAACGGGTCGGGCAAAACAACGCTCTTCCGGATGGTGGTCGGCGAGGAAACTCCCGACGAGGGCGCGGTCTCTGTCCCCAAGAAGTTGACGATCGGCTACTTTCGCCAGGACGTCGAGGAAATGCAGGGTCGTTCGGTCCTGGATGAAGCGATCGCGGGGAGCGGACGCGTCGGCGATCTACACCACGAACTCGAAGCCTTGCAGCGGGAAATGTCCGACCCTGACAAGGCTGATGACATGGACCGCATCCTCGATCGCTTCGGTCACGTTCAGGAGGAGTACGAGCATTTAGGCGGTTACGCGCTCGAATCGCAAGCCCGTGAAGTGCTCCACGGTCTGGGATTCAAAGACGATCAGATTGACGGCGACGTGGGCGCTATCTCGGGCGGATGGAAGATGCGGGTTGCGCTGGCCCGCGTCCTGCTCGGAATCCCGGATGTATTGCTGATGGACGAACCTACGAACCACCTCGACATCGAATCCATCATCTGGCTGGAGCAGTTCCTCAAGTCATTTCCTGGCGCGCTGCTGATGACTTCGCACGACCGCGAGTTCATGAATCGCCTGGTCTCAAAGATTGCAGAAATTGATGGCGGCGAAATCATCACGTACTCGGGTGACTACGACTTCTACGAGCGCGAAAGGGCGGTGCGAGAGAGCAATCAGCAGGCGGCATTTGCCCGGCAGCAGTCCATGCTCGCCAAAGAACAGCGCTTCATCGATCGTTTCAGGACGCACGCCGCCAAAGCGGCCCAGGTGCAGAGCCGGATCAAGGCCTTGGATAAGATCGAGAAGATCGAACTGCCGAAGAAACGCCAAGTGGTGAAGTTTGAGTTTCATCTCCCCCCGCGATCCGGCGAACAAGTAGCGGTCCTTGAGAATCTACACAAGAGTTTTGGCCCGCGTGTTATTTACGAAGGGTTCAATCTCACCATCCGCCGCGGAGAACGCTGGGCCGTTATGGGGAGAAACGGCGCGGGCAAGACCACGCTGCTCAAGATGATTGCCGGCGCCAGCGCTCCAGATGCGGGAAGCGTGCGGCTCGGCGCCAGCCTGAATATGGGCTACTTCGCGCAACAATCGCTGGACGTACTCAATCCCGATCTCACCGTCATCGAACAGTTGCAACAAGATTTTCCTCAAGACAGTCTCGGGGCGCTGCGGAACCTGGCGGGAGCCTTCCAGTTCTCCGGCGAAGACGTGGATAAGAAGATCCGCGCACTCTCCGGCGGAGAAAAGTCGCGGCTGGCAATCGCACGCATGCTCTACAACCCGCCGAACTTCCTGGTGCTCGACGAACCTACCAATCACCTGGATCTTGCAACCAAGGAAATGCTGGTGGACGCCCTGGAGGATTTTGAAGGCACCATGATCTTCGTATCGCATGACCGCATGTTCCTTCGCGGTCTCGGCTCACGTGTGCTGGAACTGGGCGGTGAGAGCGGCACGGACCGCCATCCCACTGTTTATCCTGGGTCATACGTTGAGTACGTGCAAAAGCTTGGACATGAGGCGCCTGGGATCTATTCGTAGGCCTTGCAGGGCTTTTGTGCAACGACTCGCCGGGTCGATGTGAAGGATTCGTCGCAGCAAAACCAGCAGCTACAGGGACAGAAAGGGGCTTAGTGAGAGTCGCTACCTTCAACATTAACAACATCAATAAGCGGCTCGACAACCTCCTGGCTTGGTTAGCGAAAGCTGAACCGGACGTGGTGAGTCTCCAAGAGCTCAAGGCAGAGCAGCAAGCGTTTCCCGCGAATGCCCTTCGGACTCTCGGGTACGAAGCAGTCTGGCAAGGCGAGCGCTCCTGGAACGGCGTGGCCATTCTCGCGCGACACCACGTTCCCGTGCTGACTTGCACAAGTTTGCCGGGAAATTCTGAGGATCATCAAGCCCGCTACATTGAAGCGGCGGTCCAGGGAGTCCTGATCAGTTCCATCTACCTCCCCAATGGGAATCCGCAGCCTGGACCGAAATTCAATTACAAGTTGGCCTGGTTTGAGCGCCTCATTGCCCATGCCGCCGTAAGTCCACAATCCGGTACGCTCAGCTCTTCGATCTCCTCACGCGGCAACTGCAACTCGCGCGCCGCCGCGTCGAACGCCTTCTCGACCTCCTTCTGCGCTGTGCCGAACCTTACCCGCACCTTTAGCATGGCCAGTTGCCCCATAGCCTCAGGACCGACCATCTCCGAGAGCGCGTAGACTGCTGCGTTTCCAACCTTCACCGCCCGAGGACCAACGCCCGGCACCTTTCTGTACGCCGAAAACGCTACCGCTGCCGCTAACCTTGCATCGCCGTCGCGCCGTTCTAGCAGCGGAAGCAGCCATAGAAAGCCTCGCAGGACGTTGGCGTTTTCGTCGTGAATCGTATCGCCTATTCCTCGCGGATCTTTTGCGATGGTATGCGACCGGCCACTCCCGACCCTCGGCAGCCAATTCTCCATGGCCTGCCGGAATGCTTCCTCGCCAAGTTTCGTCACCAGTTCGCGGCCTGTCTTCAGCCACTTTGCGGAAGGACGTGCTCCAGTGGCGGTCAGCGCGTGTCGCAACACAGCGACCCATCGATCCTGCTCAGTCCGGGGCAAAGCGGCTATATCCACGTTCATCGCGTCGCTCCAACATTCGCCAGGAACCAGGAAGTATTTCGCGCGATCGCCGATCCAACGCGTCAGAAGGGCGATATCGGGTGGAGTTGTTCCGAGATGCGGCCCCAAAACGCGCGCCAGTCGCCAAAGCGTCAGCACGAAGCGCTCGCCCTCGGTGAGACTTCTGTCGTCAGTAAAGTTTCCAACTGTTTCCAGCAGCGATGAATCCGACTCGTCCGACAGCTTCGCCCCGTGAGGAAACGTATCGTGAGGCTGCATCGCAAGGTACAGAATTAGATCGAACAGTAGGGCTCTGTTTAAACTCACGGGCTCTCGCCCCAACCTGCTTACAATGCCATGGAGGGTACTGCGTGACTTCCAGAAAGGTTCATCGTTGTAGTCGAGGCTCGGGCCCAGCAAAGAAGCCATATTGCGTTCCATCGCAGCCATCAACACCATGCTGCGGGGGCACGTATCGAGCCCAAGAATAGCCTGCCCCGCTGCGAACGCATCCAGGTCCGTGCCCCACTTTACGGCTTGGATCTTTTCCTCTAGAAATCTCGTCAGGAATACGTGCGCGGATGCTAGCGGAAAGTGAGCGAGCATGGCGTACCTGTCCGGTCCACACACAGTAGCGTGAGATGCCGCATCAGCCGGCTGCATGCCGAGCAGGTCTTTCAGAGGCACAAGCACCAGTTGGTCTCCGGCGGCAGATGGAGTTGGTGCTGCCTTCAGTTCTCCCGGCTCGTCTTCGTCATCCTGCTGCGGCAGTGAAGAACAGATCTGGTCCACCTCCGTGGCAAGCCGGTTGGCATCCTTCCCGCCGCCCTGGCGAAGCATGGCCGCGAAGCGCCGTGCCGCTTTTTGAATCTCTCCATCGATCCCATGTTTTGCGGTGTAGCGTTCCAGAGACTTTGTCGCCTGCCCTCGGGCGCGAAGCAGCCAGTAGAATATGCGGCGTTTCTGAGCCGGCACCTTGTGCCACCTTGCACGCTTCGCCGGGACTCTTGCTTTGACTTTTTGTGTCAGCCGATCAGGAGGCTGCGGTTTCTTTGCGCAACTCGTACTTCAGCAGTTTGTACGAAAGGTCGCTGCGCGAAAGACCAAGCCGGCGGGCTGCTTCCGCTTGGGCGCCTCGTGTCGATTGCAGAGTCCTCTCGATCAAAGCCTTCTCCAGGCTGGAGAGCAAGTTGCGCAAATCGAAACTCGGAGGCAATGCCTCGACCCAGCTCAGATCCGCCAGGCCTGATCGTCCGTTGCCGAAGGACTCGGCGGTTCGCCGCTGTTCGAGGCGCAGTGGGAAATACTCGACGCCGATCTCGTGCCCCGTGGAAAGTACGACCGCACGCTCGAGCAGGTTGCGCAGTTCGCGGACGTTCCCCGGAAATTCGTAGGATTGCAGCTGCAACAGTGCCGCAGGACTCAATCTGCGCGGCGGCAGTTTCAGTTCCCGTGTGATCTCCGTAAGGAGCAGATCAGACAGACCACCGATGTCGGCCGCGCGCTCCCGCAGAGGAGGCATAACGACTTTCACCGCCAAGCGTTCGTAAAGGTCTCGCCGAAACAAGCCGAAACCGATTCGCTCTTCCAGGTTTTGCCGTGTCCCAGCTACCACGCGCACATCGGCGGCATACGCCCGATTGGAGCCGACGCGCCGGGCCTCGCCATCAGTCAACAGGTGGAGCAGTTTCGCTTGCGTTCCTTCCGACGCCTCAGCAATTTCGTCCAGGAACACCGTGCCTTCATGCGCCGCTTCGAGCAATCCGGCCCGGCTCTGGGTACCGCTTTCGTGACCAAACAATTCGCTCTCGAGGATCTCCGCTGAGGCCGCGCAGTTGACAACGACAAATGGCTTCTGGTCTCGGCGGCTTTGGTGATGAATCGCGCGCGCCGCCAGTTCCTTCCCCGAGCCGCTTTCGCCGGTGATCAGGACAGTTGCGGATGTCGGCGCAACGCGAGCGATTTCATCGCGCAGTTCCTGCATTACAGGCGCGTTGCCGAAAATCTCCGGTGGCGCTTGCCAGCGCTGCAGCTCCGCTCGCAGCAGAGTGTTTTCGCGTAGCAGTCTTGTCATATCGCACGCCCTGCGTACTACAACCTTGGCAACGTCGGGAAGCAGAGGCTTGGCAGGCAATTCGAAAACGTTGTCCGCGGCGCGGTCGGCCGAAGCCTCCAACTGGTCGTTTTCCGCCATCAAGATCACAGAGACGTCCGGATCCACCTCCCGGGTTGCAGCCATCACGTTGAGCGCACCTCCGTCTGGCAGCTTCCCGTCAGTCAGAACTGCTTCGTATTGATGCTCGCGAATGGCGACTCGAGCGGCTTCCGCTCCCGCAGCATGGGAAATCGTGTGCCCATCCTGCGCCAATGCTGTAGCCAGGAGCTTCTGCTGCTGAGGATCGTGCCCGACGATAAGAACTCTGCCCATAAGGTCCCTGCGTCTCTGCTCATCTTTCTGGCAATTTCGTTGGTGCGGTCGTGGCAACCGGACCCACTCCGGGTCCGCCAAACACGCCCCCCCGACGCTCGGTAAATTTTGTAAGCAATCGCCAGTCCGAATCCTCTGACATGAAGCTTGGGAGCAAAACTGCATATGTATTATTTTTGTCTCGAACGTCTGCGTACGTCTTCCTCACTCGTTACTCACGGGGACAATGCTCGGCGCCGCGTTATATCGGTCCGCTTTTCGGCGGCCGGATACAACAGCCGGATTGCCGACCGTTCTTCTCCCGACTTGCTGAGCTAAGGGTAACTGTCTGAAAAAGAAGGATGGATCGAGTCGAAGTCAAACCAGGGCGGTGTAACGGAAGCAACCGACGAGATGGTCGTTCACCATTCCAGTTGCCTGCATGAACGCGTAGCAGATGGTAGAGCCCACAAACGTAAAACCTCTTTTCTGCAGATCTTTGCTCAAGGCGTCCGACTGCGGCGTGCGTGCCGGGACCTGCCGGCTCGTTTTCCACGCGTTCACTCGCGGCTTTCCGCCAACGAACTGCCAAACATAGTGATCGAAGCTGCCCGTCTCTTCTCTGAGTCGCAGCAACGCCTGCGCATTCCGCACAGCAGATTGAATCTTCAGGCGGTTGCGAACGATTCCAGGGTCTCTCAAAAGTCTCTCGATTCTTGGCTTCCGATAGCCCGCAATCACTTCCGCATCGAATCCATCAAATGCAACGCGGTAGTTCTCGCGCTTTTTGAGGATCGTGTCCCAACTCAAACCAGCCTGTGCTCCCTCCAAAATCAGAAACTCAAAGAGAAGCCGGTCGTCGTGAACCGGAATGCCCCATTCCCGATCGTGATAAAGAATGGCCTGCTCATTTCGCGCCCATGGACACCGCACGACTTCACTGCCCTGCCCGCTAGCTCCTATCTTTCGCGACAAGATCGAATCCTCCTCGGGAGCAACACGCCGGTTGGGTGACGTTCCACCAAGATTTCCACTCAAGTGAAGTCCCCGTTACGGTTCAGGCGATTGCCGTAAGGATGCACCGAGTCACATTTCGACTCAGGCGACCCAATTGGGGTCAACCTGTGGATTTTATGGCTCTTCAGTGCCATAACCAAACGAGTGCTCCTTTTGTAACTTGGAACTTGCCCGGGTCTCTCCTAGAGTCAACTATGCAAACACGGCTCGCAGCGAGGCGTTCGGCCTGCAACGTGCATCTAATGAGTAAGGTGCACGATTAGTGTGACTTACCGTGATTTGCCGTGAAAATTTTGGATTGGCTGGGAATGAAGTACACGATATCCATCTTTTGTTTCTTGATGCTAGCGCTGACCGCCACAATCGGGCCGGCCACGGCGCAAACGTCGTCGACTGCCTACGTGGCCAGTTCCTCGAGCGCTGTTCCCAGTTCTTCGACCAGCACTGACGATCCGCAGGATTCGGTCCTCACCATCCGGAAAAGGGTGGACGAAGTCAACGTGCTGTTCATTGCTACTGATAAGCACGGAAAGTTCGTTCGGAATCTGAACCAGACCGACTTCAATTTTCTCGACGATCACAAACCGGTTCAATCCATCGTTAACTTCCGGCGCGAAACCGATCTGCCTTTGCAACTCGGTTTATTGATCGATGTCAGCGGCTCGGTTCACACCAGATTCGACTTCGAGCAGGATGCAGCCACCAGTTTCCTGCAACACGTCCTGCGAGCGGGTTTCGATAAGGCGTTCGTGATGGGGTTCAACGCAAAGCAGGACGTCACGCAGGACTTCACTGACGATGTGCAGCGGCTATCCCAAGGCGTACGTTCCTTGCACGACGGCGGAGGAACGGCTCTCTACGACGCGATCTATCACGCTTGTCATGACAAGCTCTTAAAGCAGCAGTCGGACCGTCCCGTGCGCAAAGCGCTGATCGTTCTGAGTGACGGTGACGACAACCAGAGTGAGTACACGTTGATGCAGGCCGTCGAAATGGCACAGCGTGCCGAGGTCATCATCTACGCAATTTCGACCGACGATAGCGGGTTGATTTTGCGCGGGGACAAGAACCTGGACAAACTCGCGGCGGCCACCGGCGGGCGGGCGTTCTTCCCCTTCAAGATGAAGGACATCAAGAATTCATTTGCCGCCATCGAAGATGAGTTGCGCAGCCAGTACGTCGTCTCGTATCACCCTGCCGATTTCAATGCAGACGGGCGTTTCCGCACGATTGAAATCAGCGCCCTCAAAAAGGATCTGCAGGTCCGCGCACGCCAAGGCTACTACGCCCCGCGCCAGTAACCCAGCCTCTCTGAATTTCTTACGTTTCGCAGTTTTTAATCCAGCTCAAACGCAACGAACTGCAGCTTCCCTTGTCTTTCGACCTGTAAAGCGACCGCATCCCCGGATTTGTACTGTGACAGGGCGCTGCGCAAGTTCTCGACCGTATCAACGGGACGGTTGTTGATCGAGTGGATGACGTCGCCCGTGGTGAGACCCACGTCCGGTCCCAGCAAGTCGGCAGCTCTCCCGAGCACGATCACGCCCGACGAAATCCTCAGATCGGGCATCGTCGAGCGAATGCGATCATCAATGCTCACACCCAGAATCGCCAGTTGCGGCACCAGATTATTTTGCGGATCGGCGAGGTCCAGCAATTGATCCATCGCATGTTTCTCCTGCAACACGGGAATCCGCAGGGTGACCTTTTGTGTGTCCCGGAGTACCTCGAGCTTCAAAACCTGATCGACGGGATGCAGATACAGGGCTCCGGTGAACGCGGGCAAGGTGTCAATCGGCCGCTCGTCCGCGGACAATACGATGTCTCCAATCTTCAGCCCAGCGGCTTCTGCCGGCCCGCCTGGCTTCACGTCTGCGATCAACACGCCCCAACTCCGCTTCAAACCTAAGGCAGCCACCAGGGAAGGTGTGATGGTCTGCGCTCCCGCCTCAATCTCCGAGCGGTGTACATGTCCGTACTTGCGCAAGCTCTGGTAGACGAAACTGACAACCCGCGCCGGGATTGCAAAACCGATACCTTCGCTCCCGCCACTCCCCGAGAGAATGAACGTATTAATGCCGACAACGTTTCCATCCATATCGACCAGTGGTCCCCCACTGTTGCCTGGATTGATCGGCGCATCCGTCTGGATGTACACCATCGACTTGTTCGGATCCGGCTGGCGCGCCACGGAGCTGATTACGCCCATCGTAATGGTGTTCTGCAAGCCTTCCGGACTTCCGATGGCAAACACCAGCTGACCTTGTCGGACGCGGCGATTCGTCAACAGCGGCAGAGACGGCAAATCGCGCGCCTTCACCTTCAGCAGCGCAAGGTCCGAGTCCTGGTGGACGCCGATCAATTGGGCCTCGAGGATCCGGCGCTTCCCCTCCGGCTCGAGCACCGCGCTCTCGCTCGCTGGCACTGGCAAGACAATGCGAATCTTGCGCGCCCCCTCCACCACATGTGCGTTGGTCATGATGTAGCCGCTGGCATCCACGATGACGCCCGACCCGATGGCCCTTTGCCTCGCGATCAGCGACGTATCAGTACGCCCGCTTTCTTCGATCGGCCCGTAACCGGTTACCAGGACCTGGACCACGCCCTGAGAGACCTTGTCAGCCAATGCCTCCAGGTCGGCATTGAGCTTCACCAGGCTTTCCAGCGTGGGCGTCGAGTTCTCTTGCCGCTGTTCCATGCCTTTTCTGGTAGCTTCCGCAGGCTCCGTGGGACTGACGGTTTTCTGTGCGCGGCTGTCCGTAACTCCTAGTGTCACAAGCAACAACGTCAAGCTACAAAGCAAGTTGCGGACTAGCGATGGCTGGATCATCGTCATTTCCCCTTCTGCGCGCACAGCACGGAACTCCCCCAGAGCTGCAACGTATTGTCTCAGAAAGCAGGTCGAGTCCGGGAAGGGCCGCCCGATGCCGCGTTTCGCGGGTACGGTCATCCGGTTACCCCTGGGGGAATCTACTTCTTACCGTTAACTAATGCGTCATCAGGCTTTTATCGCGGCTACCTTCCGTGATATAACCGCCTATATAGCAGCTTCTTCTGCTCCCTCAGGAAATGCGGTAGGGCGTCCCTGTGCCGTCAAGACTGGGCCGCAACGGAGGAGGGATTGTGTCCGAAGCACGGACCGGTAAAAGATTTCCGCTAGAACTGCCGATTAAGATTCACAAGGAAAACGCCGCCGGCGAAGCCAGCGGCATGACCGGAAACCTCAGCGCCGCGGGCGTGTACATACGGGCTGATGCTTCCCTGGATATTGGCTCTCCAGTAGAGTTCGAAATCACCCTCCCCCCTGAAGTGACCGGTGGCAAAGAACACGTCGTCATTCAGTGTCGCGGACGGGTTGTCCGCACCGACGAGTCCAAAGTCGATCCCGATGGCACCCGCGGGGTGGCCTGCGTGATCGATTCGTACGAGTTCGTACGCAACTCTTAACCTCGGAGCGGTGTCGAGATGCTCAAGTTAATTCTGGCCGATAATCAGGCTATTTTTCGCGCGGGGATCGCCAAGGTGCTCGCGGTCGAAGACGAGATGCGCATCGTCGCGCAGGCGCAGACTCCCGAGCAGATGTTCATGGCGCTCGACAAGTTTCGCGCCGCGGTGCTCGTCGTCGCCGGCGGCTTTCAGTCGGACTTCAACGCCATCGTGCAGGGTGCTACCAAAAACAAGACCCGCATCGTGGTTCTGGCCGACACCGGCGAGAGTGCCCAGCGCTACATGAGCAATGGTGCTCACGGCGTCGTCTATCGCAATGTAACCAGCCCGGCGCTGGTCGATTGCGTTCGCAAAGTAGCTCGTGGCGAAACCTGGGTACAGGATGTCGCCGTACCGAGCGAACTCACCGAGAACGATATGGTGGGACTGCGCGTTCGCGACCGCCTGACTGCCAAGGAACTGCGCATCGTGGCCTTGATCGTCCAGGGATACAAAAACAAAGAAATCGCCTCGCAGTTGGGCACCACCGAGCAGGTCATCAAGAACTATCTGCGCAACGTTTATGACAAGATCGGCGTGTCAGACCGGCTGGAACTCGCTCTATTCACCATCCATCACCGGATTCTGAACGAAGCGGCCGCGGCGACTGCGGCTACCAATCAGCCTCAGGCCGGCGCTGGAGTCACCTCGTAAGCACCAGCGATTCCTGGAATTAGAGAAGGCCGCCAGAACTGGCGGCCTTTCCTTCCTGCATCCCAAAATCAGTCAACCACATCAACGCAAGGCTTCCCACCGTTCTTGTTTCCAGCAAAACTCCCAGTGATCCATCTCCTAGTTATTGGCAGGCGGAGTCGTCGTGCTTGCGGGAGGAACCGTCTTGTTCGGCGTTGTCGTGCTCGCCGGCTTCTTCTTTTTCGCGGTTGACGCCGGCTTCTTTGGCACTGTCGGGAACTGTAATGATTGGATCGATGGCTGCATATCTTTCAAGCCTGCTTCATCGGGGCTGACCAGCATGAACTGCACCAGGATCGCGCCGCGAGCAATAACATACTGATCCACGTGCTGGGCCGCGCCTTGCGAGTTGTCTGTTGAGCTGAGCTTCCATAGCTTCTGCCCGTTGATCTCAACCTCGGTCGGGTCGCCGAGATATTCGACCGGCATATTCTTCTCTTTCGCATTTCGTTCTGAAAAGGCCAGATAGTCCTGCGGAGTGTTTTCACTGGTTGTTCCCAGGAGGCGCGTCGCAAATATCTGAATCGACTTGCGCTGGAAGCTCTTCTTCATCGGCGCATTCTCGGTCACAACCAAGATCGTGCGGACGATCTGTGCTTTCTTCATGATTTCCGGTTGGCTCGACTCGCTCTGCAGAGAATTGGGGTCCTGCGGCGGCACCACAGCCCATCCCGGCGGTAGTTTCAGCGAGAATCCGTAAATCGAATTCGTATACACATCGTGAGAAATCGTTCCGCCGTTAGCAGCAAGGCCCGTGGGCCTCATCTTTGACAGCTGCTCTTGCTGCCCTTGCGCAGGAGGACGTGGAGGCCCACCCACAGGAGTGGATTGCCCTGCTAAGGAGGCTTCAAAAAGGACAAGGCACGAGTTCGCGACTGCGAGAATGACAATTTTCTTCGAGATCATAATTTTGGCCGAGAGTAGCATCTTTGTCCGCTGCAAACAATTCGCATCCGCGGTACCCAAGCGCGCGACACAAGCCTTCGGCTTCGCGCCGCACCGACCGGAAATGCGAATCTTCGATCTTGTACAAAAGTATGTCACTACTATTGAAATAGTATGTTACCTCGTAAGGGGAACCCTGATTGACAGTCCAAAAAACGCCATGAGAGCCTCGTTCCACTTTCCTCCGTCTCTACACTGTCTCAGGGAGTTGCTGCGAGGAGGACCGGTCGCATCGCACAGGTGATTGGCCCAGTGATACCAACTGCTTCACCATTTCGCTATCCGAGTGGATTCGCCTCCACGTCGAGGCCGTGTCCCGAGGGGGTCGGAACGCCGATGGAAGAGGTCAAGGGCAAGGAGTACCGTCAGGAGACGGTACGACTTGACGGAAAGCTTTTTCTCAATTGTTCCTTTGAAGACTGTTTGCTTTGTTATGGCGGTGAGCGCTGCGAGTGGGAGAATACCCGTTTTGCCAACTGCCGCGTACTCCTGGAGGGCTCTGCGAATAATACCGTCCAGGTCCTGCAGGGATTCGGCTTCAAGGTGATCCCACCAAATCTGACCTGAGTTCCTCTGACCCCGGGAACTGCTGGCCGCCGCGACCGCAGACATATTTACAAGCGTCAAGCCCGTTCTCCGCCTGCTGTGTCGGTAGCAAGTTAAAATGTCCGGTTTTTGTAGCAAGTGAAATGTCCGGTTTCAAAGTTGTGCCCTCGCCGTTTGGGTTGGGTTGATTTTGGGGATGGGGTTGCAGGGGAAGGGGGCAGTTCCCCTTCCCCTGCTCGTCTCTGTAGAAGCTTGGCCTGACAAGGGTGCTCCTGCGCCGTCATAGCGACCCAGGCAATGCGGTCCGTGGGTGAGACTCAAGGTTCCATTCAAGTGTTGGTGGACCACCACCTGGCAACCGGCCAACGTCGCCCGCCAGCGCACCCGCTGGATCTGCAAGCTCAGATTCTGAAAGCTCACCGTGTTGTCGCGGTTCACGCTGCGTTCGAACTGCAGCGAGAAAATCCGTTCCAAGTCACGACTCCGGCAGGGCACAAAAGCATGGCCCCGCTGCCTGGGCGCGACCTGAAAACGGCGATTGAACTCGGCGATGTATTCTTCCCGCAGAAACCGGTTCGCCGCCTCCAGCGTCTCGAGCTGGCGCAGCCGCAACTCCTGCGGCAAGCGGCCCTGCCAGGTCGAGAAGTTGCGCTCGCTGCGCCCACGCGCTTCCGGCGAGTAGGCCGGGATCATCTGCACTCCCAACTCGTGCAACGCCCGCCCCACTTGCGTGCGGCGATGGTAGTCCACCTTGCCGCCCACCTTCGGCGTCAGCCAGAAATGGCTTCCCCGATCGCTGTACAGCGCGCAGAACACGCCTTTGCGCTCGATCACTTCCCGCAGTCCGGCCATCACCGTCGCCGTCGATTCCTCCTCCACCAGTTGGGCGTAGTAGATCTCGCCGGTCGCATCGTCCAGAATCACGATCAGGTCGTACCAGCGTTCGTCCTGAAACCACTGGTGGCGGCTGCCGTCGATATGCAACAGCATCCCCGGCAACGGCCGCCGCTCGCGCCGCTTGCGATGCGCTCCACGCTTGCGTCCGCGCCCCACCAGGCCCGCTCCCTGCAACGCCTGCTTCACCCAGGTGTAACTCAGTTCGATCCCGTGCTCGGCCTGCAGCTTCTCATGAAAGTGCTGCACGTTCAGATCGAAATACTTTTCCCGGTACAACGCCAACACTTTCTCCACCGTCGCCACCGGCACCCGCCGCCGCGAGGGCTGGCCCCGCCGCCGGTCCAGCAACCCGTTGTAGCCCTCTTCCACGTAGCGCTCCCGCCACCGCCGCATGTGCCGGTCGCTGATCCCCAGGATCTCCGCCGCCTGCCACCACGTGATCTTCTTCGCCATCGCTTGCAACATCACGTCCTGTACTTTCATCGCCCGCTCCATCGCGGCCCTCGGATAAGCTTCCATGCTCCGCATGGTCTCCCATCCTCACCGCCCGCAAAAGCGGACATATCATGTGCTATCTCATCCGGACATATCATGTGCTACCGACACGTTCTCCGCCTGCTGTTGACGCCGGGGACAAAATGGCTTACGCTTCGCCTATCCCCGTCCATCCCCCGGGGGTCTCAGCCTTTTCCGCGCACGCATCCATCCTCCACCGTGACGACGGGACTGGCACGTTCGTATCCACAAGGAGACCTGCCATGGCCGGAAAGTCCCTAGTTTTGACCCTAATCTTGTGTGCTGCGGCTGTCGGGGCACGCGCTGCCTCCAGGGACGAAATCGTTCCCGCCGGGACGATGCTGCACTGCACGATGGACGAACCCAACTTCTCTTCCAAGACTGCCCAAATCGGCGACCCGGTGCTTTGCCATCTGGGCCCGATCTCGAGCTTCGGTCACTCCCTGTTCCCCCGCGGCGCCATGCTCAGCGGCCACCTTCAGGAAGCGAAGGACCCAGGCCACTTCGTAGGCAAGGGATGGCTGGATCTGGAATTCGACCGCATCATCCTGCCCAA
The DNA here is from genome assembly GCA_963729415.1 of uncultured Acidobacteriota bacterium. Lineage (GTDB taxonomy): Bacteria > Acidobacteriota > Terriglobia > Terriglobales > Acidobacteriaceae > Gp1-AA133. Next base: position 86,261 of record CAVSOD010000005.1, read on the forward strand.
CGCCGAGGTGCTTCCTCTTTCGGCCAAGATCATTGCGACGCCACATCTCAAAACCGATCGCGATGGAAAAATCCGGGGCGGCGGCCATCCTCGCCGCGATGCGATCGAGTGGATGATCCCGGTTCTGTGGCCCATCAAGATCATCAACCTTCCCCGCCGAGGCCCATATCCCGCGCTGAAGGGTGAATCGCGATTGACCATGCGACTCATGGAAGATGTCGTCGTGCCTGCGCCGGTGTCGGTGCGCGCCTCTGTACCTTCGCCGCCGTGGGCGCAACCGACCAAGTACATCCCCTCGCCCTACGGCTTGCTCCGTCCCGCGTCTTTGGTGACGCGCACGCCTGCGAGCGTGCAACCGCGTACTTCGGCCGACGTCATGCCGGCGAATCCGCCAGCTCTCGTCGAGCAGATGGAACAGGTTCCAGCACAACGCGCTCCCGACGAATTGCCCGCCACCGCCCAGCCCTCAACTGCGGCCGTGGCAGACAGCCGCTCGACGCTGGTTATTCTGAAAGGTGGTTCCGCTTTCCTGTCTCGCGAGTATTGGGTGGAAGGCGGACAACTGAATTGCGTTTCGGAAGATGGCGAGCGGAAGGCGTTTCCACTGGAGAATGTGGATCTATACCAAACCGTGCACCTGAATCGTGAAAGAAATGTCGAGTTCGTGCTGCACTCGAAAGGTGGCGTCGTGGAGCAGTAGCACGCACATCCCGCGATCGCGGCACGCATAATCGAATGCCGGAGGCCATAGCCTCCGGCATTCTTATCTTTCGTCTTTTTTTCGGCGAATCAGGAACAATACCGGCCTAAGTCTAAAGCTTTTCGCCGACCGACTTACCCTGGGAGAACAGGTACAGGTAGTCCGGCCCCCCCGACTTCGAGTCAGTCCCCGACATATTGAAACCGCCAAACGGATGCGCACCCGCGATCGCCCCCGTGCATTTGCGGTTGATGTAGAGATTGCCGACGTGGAAATCGCGCACCGCGCGGTCTACTTTGTCACGCGACTTTGTATATACGGCGCCCGTCAGCCCGAACTCGGTGTCATTGGCGATCTCGAGCGCATGATCGAAGTTCCGCGACTTAATCACGACCAGTACAGGCCCGAAGATCTCTTCCTGCTCCAGTTTCGACTTCGGAGGAATATCGGCGAACACCGTCGGCTGCAGGAAATATCCTTCGCCTGCGTTCTTCGCTCGTCCGCCGCCCGTCAGCAAGCGGCCATCGCGCTTCCCGGCTTCGATGTATTCCAGAATCGTATTCATCGAGCCTTCGTTGATCACCGCTCCCATGTTGAAGTTCTCGGCTGGATCTCCCAGGGTGAACTTCTCCACTCGTGCCTTTAGCATGTCCAGAAACTTGTCGTACACCCGTTCATCGACAATTGCGCGCGAGCACGCCGAACACTTTTGTCCCTGAAAGCCAAATGCCGACTGGGCCACGCCCTCGACCGCTACGTCCAGGTCCGTGTCCGCGTCCACGATAATCGCATCCTTGCCGCCCATCTCGAGAATCGTCCGCTTGATCCAGATCTGCCCGGGCGCTTGCGTAGCCGCACTCTTGTTGATGTGCAATCCCACCTCACGCGATCCCGTAAAAGCGACATAACGCGTCTTGGGATGAGCAACGACGGCGTCGCCGAAACTTCCGCCGGCGCCGGGGCAGAAATTCACTACGCCCTCCGGCATACCGGCTTCTTCGAGCAATTCAACAAATTTCGCGGCAATCGTCGGCGAATCGCTGGAAGGCTTCAGGATCACGGTATTTCCGCACACAATCGATGCCAGCGTCATGCCGGCCATGATGGCGCAGGGGAAATTCCACGGCGGAATCACCGCGCCCACACCGAGCGGAATATAAAAGAGCCGATCGCGTTCTCCGGGCAATTGCACTACCGGCTCAGCTTTCGCGAGCCGTAGGGCTTCGCGGCTATAGAGTTCGCAGAAGTCAATGGTTTCGGCGATGTCACCATCCGCCTCCGCCCAGTTCTTGCTGACCTCAAACACCAGCCACGCCATGAATTCAAATTTGCGCTCCCGTAGCAGATCCCCCACACGGAATAGCAGGCTGGCACGCTCTTCTACCGAGGTCTGCTTCCATGACTCAAATGCCTTCAGCGCCGCGTTCATTGCGGGTTCAACATGTTCGCGTCCCGCCTTCTGGTGCAAGCCCACCAGTTGCGACGGCTTCGCCGGATTCAGCGACTTGATCTTTTCCCCGGTGCGCAGACGCTTGCCGCCGATAATCAGGTCATACTCGCGGCCAAGTTGGCCCCGAACCTTCTCGATCGCCGCGCGCATCTTGCGCGCGTTCTCTTCCTTGCTGAAATCGACCGGTGGTTCATTGCGGAAATGCCCTTCGTGCAAGCGGACTTGTAGGCGCGGCGGAGCTTCAACGGTTGCCATGGATGCACCTCGTAGGATTTCGAAAATGGGGATTTAGTAATGAAAGACTCGACTTTTTATTGTAGCACTGGGCGGGTTTTTCCTACGTAGCCAGCACGCTCTCCATCGGCTCCAGCCGCGCCGTAAAATGACGCAGAAATGGCGCTTCCTGCCTGAGCTTCAATCCCTGAATGCGGTCGCGATTCTTCCACACCTCGAGGATTACTTCGACCACATAGTCGATGTGGCTTTGCGTGTAAACGCGGCGCGGAATCGCCAGCCGCACCAGATCCATTTTCGCGGCTGCCCCGAACATCAATGTGCCGATCTCGACCGACCGAATTCCGCCCTCCAGATACAACTCCGCCGCCAGCGCGACCCCAGGAAATTGCTCCGGCGGAATATGCGGCAGGAACGCACGGGCATCAATGTAAACCGCGTGCCCGCCCGGAGGCTCGACGATAGGCACGCCTTGAGAGGCAATATGATTGCCAAGATAGGCCGTTGAAGCGATGCGGTACTGCAGATAGTCCTCATGCAGCACCTCCTGCAGGCCTACCGCAATGGCTTCCAGATCGCGTCCGGCCAGGCCTCCGTACGTCGGATACCCCTCCGTCAGGATCAGCAGGTCTTTTTCCCGCTGCGCCAGCGTGTTGTCATTCGTGCACAGGAAGCCGCCGATATTGGCCATGCCGTCTTTCTTGGCCGACATCGTGCAACCGTCTCCGTAGCCGAACATCGCCTGCGCAATTTGCTTCGGTGACTTGGATTCATATCCCGGCTCGCGCAACTTGATGAAGTAGGCGTTCTCGGCAAAACGGCACGCGTCAAAATAAAGGGGAATCCCATGTTTCCGGCAAACAGCGCTCACCTGGCGCACATTCTCCATAGAAACCGGCTGACCGCCGCCGGAGTTGTTCGTAACCGTCAGCATCACCAGCGGCACGCGCGAGTGACCCACATTGCAGATCAGCGTGTCGAGCGCCTCAACATCCATGTTCCCCTTAAATGGGTGCCGTAGGCTGGGCTGGCGACCCTCCGGAATCACCAGGTCCACCGCCTCGGCTCCGACGAACTCTACGTTGGCGCGGGTCGTATCGAAGTGCGTGTTGTTGGGTACGACATCCCCTTTCTTGCAGGCCACACCGAAGAGAATCCGCTCCGCCGCTCGACCCTGATGCGTGGGAATTACATGCTTGTAGCCGAAGATGTCCTGAATCGAATCGCGAAAGCGATCGAAGCTGCGGCCGCCGGCATAACTCTCGTCGCCTTCCATCAGTGCAGCCCACTGATGAGTCGACATGGCGCCAGTACCTGAGTCGGTCAACAAGTCGATCAACACGTCGTCAGCTGGCAGCAGAAAGAGGTTGTAATAGGCGGCTCGCAAAAGATGCTCGCGCTCTTCCCGCGTTGTCCAATGGATAGGTTCGACACTCTTGATGCGAAAGGGCTCAATGATCGTTTTCACCGGCATGATGCGCTCCCGCTATAGGAGATCGCAGGCGCACGCTCGCAGTCAGTGACTCCGGTCACCAGACCAGCAATACACTTCAATTTATGGGACTTTTACGGACTCCCGCCGGTCCGCGGGAGCCTTTACCGCAGCCGTTCTCTCCAGCTTGTCCCAGGCAAACTTCTGTCCCTCGGCGGCACGCTTGAGAGTCTTCAGCAGGACAATGGAAAACAATTGGCGATAGGCAAAACGCTGTAACCATACCTGGCTGAGCAGCCAGCCGTCCTCTCTTGTGTCGGGCCGATGCCTTTCCAACGAAAACGCAATCGCCGACGCGAAGAAATCAATCACCAGGAATGCGAGGAAGAACACGACCAATTTCTGGAAGCTTGCAGGGTCGGTTGATTCCGGATGGAAGTATTTCTGGATGAAGTACCAGCCCACGCCCACGATGAACATAAGATCGATAAGCGGGGAGACCAGCGGCAGCAGAATCTGGAAAATCAGAATATTCGGCAGGGCAATCCAGCCCAGCACTCCTTTGCGGGCGAAAACCCCGCGGTGTTTGTACACCGCCTGCAGGATCCCGAACGACCAGCGGAAACGCTGCCGCATCAAAGCATTCGCGTTGGTGGGCGCTTCCGTATACGCAAGCGCCTGATCTTCATACTCCACACGATAACCGCGCCGCAGCAAGGCCATCGTCAAATCGGCGTCCTCGGCGACCGTATCGACATGGAAGCCGCCCGCTTCGCGCACGGCTGAGACTCTCCAGGCACCGATGGCGCCCGGCACCACGCTGACGGCGCCCATGGTATCGAGCGCCCGGCGCTCGAAGTTTTGGCTGGTGATGTATTCGAGCGCCTGCCAGCGTGTCCAAAGATTCACGCGATTCCCCACCTTGGCATTCCCGGCAATCGCGCCAACCTTCGGGTTCAGGAAATGCGGCACCAGATGAGAAACCGCATCGGGCGCAATGATCGTGTCGGCGTCAATGCCCACGAAAATCTCTTCATCGGTCAGGTGCTCAAGGCCGTAATTCAGGGCTTCAGCTTTCCCGGCGTTCGGCTTGGTCAGGATGAGCACCTTGCCCTCGGCCTCTTCCTGCGCGAAAGCGCGGCGGGCAACTTCGAGCGTGCGGTCCTTCGAGCCGTCGTCGATCACGATAACGTGCAAATTGGGATAATCGGAATCAAGCGCAGCCCGAACCGTGTGCTCGATCACTTTCTCCTCGTTATACGCGGGAATCAGCATCGCCACCTTGGGCTTGTACGAGGCGATCTGACCTGGTGTTCCGATCTCCTGCGACCGCAAACGGTCGTATACGGCCAGCGCTCCGATCAAGAGCAAGCGCGCAGTCATCAACAGATCACCCGCGAAGAAGATCCAGATGATCGATGTGTTTCCCACTCCCCACAACCAGAATCCGATCCAGTTCAGCCACGCCGCCCAACGTTCGTTGTGGCTAATCGGTGGCATGACATCGGCTTTCGTTTTACCGAGCAACTGGTAGACAGGAACAATTTCATATCCGCGCGCCCGCAACCCCTCGATGATCATGGGCAACGCGCGCACAGTCTCCTGCCGGTCGCCACCACCGTCATGCAGCAGAATGATGTTTCCGCAGAGCTGATCATTCGCATTGCACGGCGGCAGGTCTTTCATTACCGCCGCTGTAATCTGTTCGGCGCTACGGTGCGGATTCTCCCGCCAGTCGTTCGGATCGATGCGATTGCCGACGGTGATATATCCCATGTCCTGCGTCACTTCAAGCGGACGCACCTGATCTGCCGTGTCAGGCTCCTGATCGATGGCATACGGCGGCCGGAAAAGAATGGTTCGAATCCCGAGCCGGCTGGCGAAGAGCCGTTCCGTCAGGTTCAGCTCCAGCTTCATGTGGCTTCGGGAGATTTCGCTGATGTTGGGATGCGTAAAGGTGTGGTTGCCGATCTCGTGGCCCTCGTCGACTATCCGCCGCGTCAACGCCGAATTGTTTTCCGCCTGAAAGCCAATCAGGAAAAAAGTCGCTTTCGCATTCTCGCGCTTCAGAACGTCCAGAATTTTCGGCGTCCACTCCGGATCGGGACCATCGTCAAACGTAATCGCCACTTGCTTGGGCATCGCGCCATAGCGTGCCACCCGGTAGGGTTCAGGCAGATCCTGGAAAGTCTGGTCCGAGATCAGCCCAGTCGAAGAATCAATTGTGATGTCCCGCTTTCCATTCGCCGGACGAGCCTCGATCCGGAGAATCTCGCCCTGCCCTTCCATGTCGACATCTTGTCCTGGTGGAACGTCTTTCAGCTTATCCGGCGCCGCTGGCTCGTTCGGCAGATCCCATACCTTCCACAGGGAGCGGTCTTCCGACCCCAGCCGCCAAAGTGCGAAAGTCTTGATTCCCAGCGTCCGCGCCGCGCGCATCTCATTCAGCGCGGTTACCCCATCCAGAAACCACACATCATGGCGGAGGTTGTTTTCGTCCTCGTAGCTGAAATGTGGATTCATGCTGTCGGAATCGAAGTCGACGTCTTGTTCCGAATCGCGCGCGGCTATCCACGCCTCCTGTACGGTCACGTTGACGTTCTTCAGACCCGGAGGTGGATTCTTCTTGGGCTTCTGCACCCAGTCGTACCCGTAGTTGCCAATGGCGCAAATCAGCTTGTCGAGGGGCACCTTTTGTCTTGCGATTTCGAGGTTCTTGGTGAACCAGTCCTGGGAGGCAATCGGGCCTGCCTCGTTTTCGGATTCGTGCTCGTCATAGTCCATGAGCACCACGCCATCAGTACGCGCCGCGATCGCGGCGTAGTCGAAGTCACGGTCCCGCGCTGGAACACTTACGTAGAGCTTGAGCCCCTTGGCGTGCAGGTCCGCGGATAGTTCCCCTAAAAGTGCCACATATCCCGGCTGCGCCTTCTTTGGGAAATCTTCGAAGTCCACCATCAGCCCGCGGTACTTGTCCGACGCCAGAAACGCGTCGATCTGCTGCCGGAAACTGGCCCGCGCGTCCGGATTCATCAGAAAACCGGCAATCTCGGGCTTCCATTCGGTTTCGTCGAAATTGTTCACCAGCGGGAAGACTTCCATGCCCGTTTCCTCGGACCTGAGGAATGGCATCACTTCATCGTCCACCGAACGGACCTTGCCTCCATCGACGACGTTGAAATACTTGTAACTCTGCTGATCGAGCCCCTGCACATTCCCATTCGGGCCCAACACATGGAGCCACTCGGGATACAGCATGTCGATCTGACGGGCGTATTCCTTTAAGGAGGAAAAGCTGGCAGCGTCCCACTGCACATAAAAAGCCGCTCGGATGCCTTCATCCGCGTTCAGCACGACTTGCGACGGCGGTTTTTTAGTCTTTCGCCGGCTGCGCTGCAGACTCACCTGCTTGCGCTTCTCTTTCGCCTTCTCCTTTTCCCGCTCCTTGAGGGCGTGGTAAGGCTTCTTTTGCACGGGCAAGAACAGGCCGGGAAGTTGCTCGTCCCGGATCGCCGTGTAGACAAAGAAGATCACCACCAGCGTGATGGTCAAGCCTAGAATGTCGAAAAGCCGGCGCAATACGCGCCAACGAAATTGCCTGGGATCATAGAAGACGGGTTTAGCCATGAGTGCCTATCAATCGTATGATGCAGCTTTTCGAGGGTCAAACACCTTCTGACGGGCGCTTCCGGAATGCCAAAAACCGTCCGCAAGACGTGGCATCCGCCCCAAAACCAGCTATATTCGTCCTGTGCGCCAACTTGTGCGCCAAAACCTGCGTTTTTTTCTCCTTGCCGCGTTGGCAGGCCTGGCGCTGCGAGTCTTCTTCCTCCTGAAGTATCCCCACGTCACCGCTGATTCTACGTTCTACGCCGACCTTGGCAAGAATTGGCTTCTGCACGGGGTGTATGCGCGGACTTACGACCCCGGTGTCCTGGTTCCAAGTTACTCGCGTCTGCCCGGCTATCCGGCTTTTTTGGCCTTTGTGTTCGCACTGTTCGGTCTGGACAACTTTCGCGCGGTGATGGTGATTCAGGTTCTGGTTGATCTCGGCACGTGCTTCATCGTGGCCGACCTGGCAAGACGATGCGTCTGCGACCGCGCCGCCAAGGCCGCCTTTGTTCTTGCTGCCCTGTGCCCGTTTCTGGCGCAGTACGCAGCGGCCGCGTTAACCGAAACGTTGGAGATTTTCTTCACGGCGCTCGCGATGGATTTCGCTGTCATCGGACTCAGCGCACTGGATCGCGGAGCGGCGCAACCGTGGGTCTGGTGTGGCGCGTCCCTCGGTGCATGCATCCTGTTACGGCCGGATGGAGGCCTCTTGCTATTGGCCTTCGGCACTTACCTGGGACTTCTCTTGCTGCGAGCGCTGCGCCAACGGCAACCCGCAATGCCCATTGTAAAGGCGGGAATCATCACTGCTGCTTGTGGCCTCGCTCCTCTTCTCATCTGGGGAGCGCGCAACTGGCGCACCTTGCACCAGGTCGAATTTCTTGCTCCCCGTTATGCAACCGAGCCCAACGAGTATGTTCCCCTGGGATTCAACCGGTGGGTGAACACCTGGATCGCAGACTTCACCTCAACCGAAGAAATTTACTGGAATATGCCTGGCGATCGCGTCGGATCCCGGCAACCTCCCATCGCGCGCGTTCGACACTCCGGAACAGCGAGAGCAAACCCTGGCTCTGCTGGAAAGCTATAACCAGACACAAAGCATCGATCGGAACCTCGATGCTCGCTTCGCCGCGCTGGCCGAGGAGCGAATTCACGCTCATCCGCTGCGCTTCTACGTCGTGCTCCCGGTGTTGAAGATCGCCGACATGTGGTTGCGGCCCCGAACCGAAATGCTCCCTCCCGAGAACCGCTGGTTCGAATTCGATGACGATCCTCCCTGGATCGCCCTCGCGCTCGGACTCGGCATCCTCAACCTTCTTTATATCGCCGCCTCCGTTGCAGGCCTTGTCCGAGGAGCTCCGATTGCCTGGGCCGGCCTTGGCCTCTCCTATATCGCACTCCGATCTCTGCTCCTCGGCACCCTTCCAAACCCCGAGCCCCGCTACTCGCTCGAGTGCTTTCCCGCATTGATCTTGTTTGCCTCCGCTCTCTGGCGCCACCAATAGCCTTCTGCTGACTCCAAGTCACGCCGCCAACATCAAGCGGCCGTCCTGTCTATCACTTTCATCTTGATTGCTTATCTAACCTGCGGGCAGAATAGGCAGCCAGTGAAGCCTTGGGTGTTCGTTCTGCGCGCCGGAACGGATTCCTGGGCACTCGGCGCCACGCTTTGTTGAACATGGTCTCGCTCACGAGGAAAATCCAATGCGAAGCTGCCGGTTCTGGGGTGTTCTCTCCTTTGGAGTGTTGTCGGTTTCCACGTTGCTCTGGGGTCAAGCCGGGACAGCTTCACTCCGCGGAATAGTCTCCGATGCCAAAGGAGCGGTTTTGACGGGTGCTACCGCCACACTCCACGATCCGCAAACCGGCTTTGCCAGAACCGTTCAGACCGAAAGTGACGGCACCTACCAGTTTCTTCAGATCCCGCCTTCAGCCTACACCCTCGAGGTCAGTGCCCCGGGATTCGCGACGCAGAAGAGGGAAAACCTACGTCTGTTGGTCAATTCCCCGGCCACTGTGAATGTAACCATGCAGGTCGCGGCGGCCCTCGTCGAGGTCGAAGTCACCAGCGAGGCGCCACTCGTTAACACCCAGGACGCCAGCATCGGCAATGCCTTCAACGCGCGCCAGTTAATCGATCTCCCATCCGAAGGCCGTGACCCGGTTTCGATTCTGAGCCTGCAACCCGGCGTCACCTACATTGGCAGTCAGGTGGATCAAACCAACGACAGCCGTGGCGGCTCCGTCGCCGGCGCTCGCAGTGACCAGACCAATATCACCTGGGACGGCCTCGACAACAACGACCAACTTACTGGGTATGCCTTTCAGGGCGCTCTGCGCGCGACGCTGGACTCGTTGCAGGAGTTTCGCGTCACCACCAACAGCGGCAATGCCGACGAAGGCCGCTCCTCCGGCGCGCAGGTATCCCTCGTCACCAAGAGCGGAACCAACGCATTTCACGGATCCCTTTACGAATACAACCGAAATAGCGTCGGCGAGGCTAACGACTGGTTCAATAAGCAGTCACAGATTTCGGCGGGATTACCGAATCGTCCCCCGCAACTGATCCGCAACACCTTCGGCGCAACCTTGGGTGGACCCCTCGTAAAAGATCGTTTCTTCTTCTTCCTCGCTTACGAAGGCCAGAGGACTCGCGAAACGATCCAGGAAATCGCGAGTGGTCCCGAGCGCCCAGTTGCGACAGGGCATCATTCAGTACTACTGCGACAATGGGAGTGATCCGAATTGCGTGGCGAACTCGCCCGGACCGGGAATCCCAACCCGTTTACCATCGTCGCTAATCCGAACCTCCGGCTTTTAATACTGTCCAGCTCACTCCCGACCAGTTCGCGAACATGGATCCGAATTGCACAGGAAACGGAACTTGCCCCCTGGGTCCGGGAGCCAATCCCTTGATCGCGAGCTTGAATGGTGCCAATCCCAGCGCCGTCTTTGATCACTATCCGATGCCCAATTCTCTCGCGGGGGCGGCGACCTGCTCAACACCCAGGGCTTCACCTTCCCAGGTGCCGATTCGGTCAAGCATGACACCTACATCGTGCGGCTCGACTACAAACTCACTCCCAATGGAAACCACAGCCTGTTCGTGCGGGGAAACCTGCAGAACGACCACCGAAGACCAACCGCCGCAATTTCCCGGTTTGCCGCCCAACGACATCATCACTGACAACTCAAAAGGAATTGCCCTTGGCTACACCGCGCTGATCCGCAGCAACCTCATCAACAATTTCCGCTGGGCATTCGTCAGGCAGGGTCTAGGCGACGAAGGCGCGAATTCCCGTGACTTCGTCCACTTCCGCAACATTCGACGATGTCACCGGCCTCGGTCACCAGTCGACCTTCACCAACGTCCCGGTTCACAACTTTGTCGATGACCTCTCGTGGACCAAGGGCAAGCACACCTTCCAGTTCGGAACCAACATCCGCATCGTGCACAACAACCGTACCGGCAACAACGACAACGTCTCGTTCGCCGTGACCGACCCCTTCAGTCTGACTTTCGCAGCCATTGCGAATCAAGGCATTAGCCTCGACCCGTCCGTCTTCACCTACGGACCAAGCAACACTCCTTACCCTCTGGTGGATTCCAATTTCTTCGGCGAGTCTTACGATTTTGCCGCAACTGCGCTGGCAGGCCTCGTAACCGTCGTGAACAAAACCTACAACCAGGACAAGACCGGCCAGCAGTTCGCTCCCGGCGTGCTCATCCCTCGCCATTTCAAGTCGTACGAGGCCGAGTGGTATGCGCAGGATTCCTGGCGCGTGACGCCGAATCTCGTACTCACCGGCGGTCTTCGCTACTCCCTGCTGCAGCCTCCTTACGAAGCCAACGGCAACCAGGCCGCCCCCAACATCAGCATCGGACAGCTCTTTGCCCAGCGAGCCCTGGCCATGGAACACGGGCAAACCCTTAGCCCGCCAGATATCCAGTTCGTTCTCTCCGGACAAGCCAATGGCAAGCAGCCGTACTGGAACTGGGACTACAAAGACATCGCTCCCCGCGTCGCTCTCGCTTACTCGCCGCACGCCGACAGCGGCTGGCTGCATTCCCTGTTCGGCAGCGCGGGGAAAAGCTCCATCCGCGCCGGCTATGGCATTTACTACGATCACTTCGGCCAAGGCCTCGTGAATACGTTCGATCGCAACGGCTCCTTCGGCCTGACCACGACCGAAACCAATGTGTATGGCTACCAGGACCCCGATTGCTCCGCCCGGTTCACAAGTCTCTTCTCCCTCCCGCAAGGCAACTTCTGCGGACAAGATTTGATCGGGGCCCCTCCACCGCCATTTCCAAACCCAGTCACCCCTCCCTCCGGCGTGAACGCTCCTGGGGGCTTTGCCATTTATTGGGGCATGGATGACCACCTCAAGACTCCCTACTCGCACGTGATCGACTTCTCGGTCACGCGCGAACTCAGCCGCAACTTCTCGCTGGAAGTTTCCTACATCGGGCGCATGGGACGGCGTCTGCTGCAGGAAACCGACCTCGCAATGCCGCTGAATATCCGCGATCCGAAATCCGGCATGGACTACTTCACCGCCGCCACCTTGCTCGCCAAGATGGGATACGCCGGAGTTTCTCCCACCGACCCAAACAATTCCAATCTGCCGAATCCTCAGATCGCTCCCATTCCCTACTGGGAGAATCTGTTCCCCGTCACCAACGGATTGCCGGGCACGGCGACCCAGCAGATCTATCAGGTGTTCAACGCCAACCTCGGAGATGAGATCGTTGCCCTCCAGGCCCTCGACACCCCTCAGCCCGGCACAACCAACACTTGTAACCCTTTCTGCTCTCAGCTTCCCGGTCAGACACAGCCCACCCCGTACAACTACTTCCTCCCCCAGTTCTCGTCGCTATGGGGATGGCGAACCGCCGGCAACAGTTCCTACAACGCCCTCAACCTCAGTTTGCGGCACGCCTTCTCGCAAGGCATTCAGTTCGACGTCAATTACACCTATTCGAAATCGATCGACGTCGGATCCAATGCCGAACGGATCAACGTCTTCGGCAGCGGAACCGACGTGGGCGGCTTCTCCAGCCAGGTCATCAACGCCTGGGAACCGAATCAACTGCGCGCCGTCTCTGACTTCGACCTGACCCATCAGATCAATGCCAACTGGATTGCTGAGCTGCCCATCGGTCATGGCAAGCCTTTTGGAGGCGGCATGGGCCGCGTAGCCAATGCGATCCTGGGCGGATGGAGCTTTTCGGGCCTCTTCCACTGGACCAGCGGCCTGCCATTCAGCATTTTCGTGACGGGATGGTCGACCAACTACAACCTGGCCGGAGAAGCCATTCGCACCGGGAATCCTGGAAAGGTCGGCGTGTACACCGACGCCAACGGCAACCCCAACATGTTCCCCAACAGTACCAACCCAAATGCACCGAACTACGCAAAGGATGCGTTTCGTCACCCCTATCCCGGCGAAGGCGGCCAGCGCAATGAACTGCGCGGTCCCGGATACTTCGGCATCGACACCGGCCTCGGCAAGGAATGGTCCATTACCGAGCAACAAAAGCTCAAGTTTGCCTGGGAAGTTTTTAACGTGACCAATGCCGTCCGCTTCGACGCCGCCCTCTCCTCCAACAACTTCGATTTGAGCTCCGGAGGCTTCGGCGTCTACGGACCACCGACCCTTACCAAACCCCGCCTCATGCAGTTCTCACTGCGGTACAGCTTCTGAACGTGTAGGGCAAGGACCTCCCAGTTAAAGCTGACCCGGAAGACGGACATTAAGAATCTTCCGTTGATCCGAAAAAATTAAGGGGGACGGCAAACCGTCCCCCTTCCTGTTACCAAGACACCGAATCGCTCTAGAACGAGTACCGCAACGAAAACTGCATAACCCGCGGAACCGTCAAGCTCTTGCTGTACGCTCCGAACCCGGTCGAAAAGTCGATCGCTGTCGATGCGGTCAACGGATCGAACCGTACGCTATTGAAAATATTGAATGCTTCCCAGCTGAACCGGATCTGATGACTCTCAGTGATTTTGAAAGTCTTGTCCAGTCCCATGTCCACGCCGAAGTATCCCTGTCCACGAATGCTGTTACGAACTCCGACTTCGCCCGGAAAATCCTGCCGATAAGACTGAAGCGCTGTCTGTGGGTCCGCGAAAAGGTTAGGAGTTCCGTTAATCATTGTTAGCTTAGCTTTCGGGTCGGGCCCGATTTGGGTGGCGTAACCCGCCAGTTCCCAATTCGTTGACCAGGCGCTCCCGTTACTGATACTGATCGGGAAACCACTGGTCCACCGCCAGAGACCGGTCAGGTCCCATCCGCCGATGAGCGCATCCGCCAGACGACCTGCGCCGGAAGCATAGGGACGGCCTTTACCAAAGGGGAGTTCCGCAACCCAGTTGGCATTGATCTGGTGGGTAGTATCAAACGTGGAAATGGCGCGATTCAGTTTGGGGTTCCACGCGTTGAAAATCTGATCGCCAGCCGGCGGGCCTCCCAGGAAGATTCCGTTGCCGATCTGCTCGGTGTCGGAACCATAGTCAATTGATTTCGACCACGTGTAGTTGAAATCGAACTGGACCCCCCGAGTCATGTGACGCCGCAGCAGGAACTGGCCTGCGTTATAGGAAGCATTCCCGATCGACCGCCATGCATAGAGTGACGAAAACTGCGGTGCGAGATACTGGGTCGGACCGGTAACGCCTCCAAGAGTGGGGCAGCCCGGAATACAAGGATTCCCGGCGACACCATCGAAGATTTGCTGAAACGTAGTCTCATTGTGCACATAACCACACGACATCAGATCGTAGAGGTTCTGCGTTGCTGTCGGACTCGCTGGAATGCCGGAAGCGCATCCACTGCTGATCCCGCCATTGGCAGCGGACGAAGTGGCACCGAAAATGTTCTCCCAGTACGGAATCGGGGCTAATTGGTTCTCCTGTGTTCCGGCTATGACGGCGTTATCCAGGAGCCTCACGGCCTTGTAGTAGTCCATTTGCGACTGTGGGTCATACACGTCTCTCGGCTGGGCCAGATCCTCTTCCTGCAGCAGACGCCGACTCTGGCGACCGATATAAGATAGAGATATGACGAAATTCTTCGGCAGCTCTCGCTCGAACGACACGTTGAACAGGTACGAGTACGGCGTACGCAGTTTGTCGTCGAGGCCCCACTGTGTAGCGAAATTGGTTGCCGGGAATTGCACCGGGAACTTGCCGCACTGCGCTCCGCACGGCGTAATCAGGGACGGCGGCAAAGTGTAAAGGCCGTTCGGCGTCATGCGCGGAGCGCCATCGACCGTTTGAATTCCGCCCGTGTTGGTGAGTAGTGTTGAAAGCCCGAAAGAGCCTCGGCGGTCGAAAGTGTTCACCACGCCTTCCCCGAAATGGTCGTAGTACATACCTACACCCGCGCGGATTGAGGTCTTGCCCGGCCCTCCGAGATTCGGCGACCAGGCAATGGCCAGTCGGGGCGCGAAGTTCGCGTAGTCATAACCCCAATACGGTTTCTTGCCGTTCGCCTGACCCGAAAGGTCGAAGTTGATCAGCTGATTGAATGGTTGGCCCAAAGCCTGAGTAAGAGCTCGCTGCTTAAACCAGTTGTCCAGGCTGATCGTCGGCGCTACCTGAACTCCGTTTTTCTCGTACGGAGGTTGCAGCAGCGTCCAACGCAGACCGTAGGTCAACGTCAGGTTCGATTTAACCCTCCAGGCATCCTGTATGTACGTTTCAAACTCATGTCCCACGAAATGACGCTTGTTCGGGACGCCGTCGGCAAAGGTGTTCCCGTGAGTATCGAAGTTGTATCTCTTGTCGACCTCGGTAATGAGTCCGACAAGCGCCGACACTGGGTAGTCGTAAGAAGTCTGAAACCCTTTGTCCACCTTGGGCAGGCCCAATCCCGAAAATGCGCCAGGGTCGAGGCTGTTCCCCGTATTCGCGATCTTGCTGACATTCAGCCACGAAGCGTTCGTCTGACCGCGCGAAAAAGAAGAGAGCGTCGAGTTCCTGATGTCGCCGATCATCCTGAAGTTCGCGCCCACTTCGATGGTGTGGCTGCCCTTTGTCCAGGACAGGTCATCGATGAAGTTGTGTACCGGCACGTCCGCAACGAATGAGTGGTTTTCGTCCCCTCGAGTTGTGTCCAGCCCCCGCAGGTCGACGTAATCTTGCGAACCTGCGCCGACTTCCGTGAGCGCCTGCCGAATAAACCCATATCTGAAATTGTTAATCAGCGTACTGGACAACACAGCCGTATAGCCCGCGGCGAGGCCTTTACTCGGAATCACGTCTGTCAGCGTGGGAATCAGTCCGGGAAACTGAGGTGGGTCCGAGGTACGGTCGTTTTGCAAGTTCCCTCGGACAAACAGCGTGTGATTCCCGTTCTGGGTGATTTTGTAATCAATCTTCGCGATGTAGGTATTCAGATTCTGCGGATTTGCGCCCGCAAAAGTGAACCCCTGAAAATTGTACCCATCCGAGGTGACGCTCGCATTGGAGCACAGCGGACAGTTCGCATGGGGATAAAGAGTCATGATCTGCTCGATCGCAGGGTTTGCGCCGGGCCCAAGAGGGCAAGTGCCGCTCGATGTGCAATTGGGATCCGTCTGGGCCAACTTCGACGCAGGCATGGTCACCAAAAGACCTCCAGATGTGGACGTGATAGGAACGTTTGGGTTCGTTGCTGTGCAGTTCGGGTCGGCCGGCTGGCCTTGGCTCGCGCCGCTGGCGCAGATGTAGCTCACGATCCCGTTTCGCAGATTGTCGCTCGGGACCACGCGCGTCACTTGCTGCGATTCGCGGGTACGTTGCGCTTCCCAGTTGACAAAGAAAAACAATCGGTCTTTCTTGATTGGTCCGCCGAGCGCCGCCCCATAGGTATTGCGCGTCAGATGCCCCGGTTTGTTCGGAAGCCCGTTTCCGATCTGAGCGGACTTGTTGAACCAGTCGTTGGCTTGGCCGACATTGGAGCGGTTGTACTCGTAAGCGCTTCCGTGCCAGTTGTTGGTCCCGCTCTTGGTCACCATGTTGATTTGAGCGCCCGAGGATCGTCCGCTATCCGCGTTGGAGTTCGCGGTCGTGACGCGGAACTCTTCAAGTGAATCCAGCGTCGCGCGCAGCGCTCCTTTGAAAGCAAAGCCGTTGTTCTGATCGTTATTGTCGACACCGTCGAGCGTGATGTTGGCCTGATCGCTGCGACTGCCGTTCACGGCTCCCGCCCGCGAGTCGACATTCCTGTCGGTATTGTTTGCGTCGAGATTCCCGGTGTAAGTGACCCCAGGTTGCAGGCTGAGGATTTCTACCGGGTTGCGCCCTTCAAACGGCAGCTCCAGGATTTGCTTGGTGCCGAATGCGTTCCCGATCGAAGCATCGGTGGTATTTACCTGCGTCGCCTCGCCCGTCACCTCCACCGTGACCGACGTGCCTTGCACCTGCATTGTCAGGTTCAGCGTCGCTGGCACGCTCACCACCAGCTCAACGCCCTCCTGCTTCAAGATGCCGAAGCCAGGGGCATTGGCTGTGATCGTGTACGTCCCCGGTACCACCTGCAGAAATTGATAAGAACCCTGACCGTCAGTTTTGGTGCTCCGCGAATACCCTGTTGCGGGATTCGTGATCGTCATAATGGCACCCTGCAGTACAGCGCCTTTGGCGTCGGACACGGTGCCATGAAGGGACGTGGTGGCGGTTTGGCCAAAGGTGAGAACGCTTGCGAGGGAAACGACACTGATCAAAGCCACTACCCGGAGGTAACGCATCGGAAGCTCCTTAAAGTTAGGCGGCTCGAACTTTATCGCCAGAAGTGCGGTGAACCATGCGCGAGACCAAGGCGATTTTGGCCGTTCATTCTGCAATTTCTTCGCCCAAGTTTGCAAGCGCTGAATTGTAACGTTTACTGCGACATCCACGCCTCGCGCAGCCGAAAATATGGCGAAACGTATAGCGCATACAGGGATTCGTAAGGAAGGGTTGTTTTGTAGGGCCGTAATGTTATGTAAAGGCGGGCGTTAACAGCAGCGACTGGCGTGGGCGAGGCAAACCTCGACGGAGTTTTGGTTATAAGGCGGGAATTGCTTTTCCGCTACTTCAGCGGCGAGTCGCTCATCCGGAAGCGCGTACGTACGTGCTCGGAGAGCAACTCAATGGCGGAGCGGTTGGCTACCGGGTCAGACTGGGCCAGGTACTTCATGGCCTCGACCAGCGTGCGCTGGCCATCCACATAGCGGGGATCGGAGGTGCGTTCTCTCTTTTTTCGGCCCAGACTTGGAGGAATTGGAATCGTAAAGACTTTAGCCATCGAAAAATTCACCCAGTGCTCTTGAAGGCCAGTATATCTGCCCGTCCCGCAATTTTCAGCCTCAATCTTGGCCTTTTCTCTTCAACGGGTTACCCTTTGGGCCCGGAGACAAAGGTCGTATCTGCCGAAGTCTTCAACTTGAACGCGCTGTCGGGGATTTTCTGATTCAGCTTCAGATCTGAGTACTTGGCCAGTCGGTAATCTCCCGACGGCTCAAAGAATTGCTGCTGCACCGAAATCCCGTTGGCCGGATCGATCCACAACCAGATTTTCGCAAACACATTCCGCACGCGTTCGGATTTCGGCACCAGTTCGAGCTTGGCGGCATTCACTCCCCCGACGGTTTCGGCGCCCACGTACTTCACGTCAAACGATTTCAGCATGTCGCGACCGCTGCCGCCGAACCCCAGAACCAGAAAGCTCTCCACCGCCTCGCGATTCTTGCCCGCCTCATAACTGGTCACGCGCTTCAGCTTCGGTTCGTAAACCTGCACCTTCCCGTCGCTGAAAAGCACACTCTTCGGCGGGTCAGTGATGTCGGCCATCATCTGGATCTCTTTGCCAGACCGCCGATAATAAACCGTGCCCTTTTGCGTATCCCTGTCGTTGACGACTTTGAAGTATTGTTCCCACTCAAAGTTGGCCTGCGCGCTGCGGAACTCGGCGGCCGCGGCATCCATGCGGTTCACGATTTTCTGGAGATTGGGATCGGTCTGCGCATGCGCCGGCGCGGAAATCAAGCAAACCAGAAATGCCAACAACCCAGCGAAACCTCTGCCCTGTTTTCGAGAGGGAAACGTCATTCTTGCCTTTGTGTGCGATCTCAGGATTCGAACGGCGGCGCTACTCTTTCTCGACCCACACTCGGTAGCTCTGCACGTGCCCGGCGCTGTCCTTTACCGGCACGTACTTTAGTATTGTTGCCGCTCCGGTGATCGGTTCGATAATCTCCAGCATCTGTTCTTTCAAGCCCGCATCATTCTTCGCCGAGAGTTGCGAAGCCTCGATCTGATAGATGAATCCTCCATGCCCGTCAGGCTGGATCACCACCTCGGTCTGATGCGGCACTCGCTCGATCGGTTTGTCCTTGAAATTAATCCAGTAAGGCGAGAGGAACACGAATACCAGGATCAGCGTGACCATCACATCGTAGTGAAGGCTGCCACGCTCGTAGGACCACAGCACGTATCCGCGGATTGTCCGCCAGATCGATTTCATCGGCAGCGAGGGCGCGCCGGGAACCGCCGGAGTTGCTTTTGCGCTTTCCAAGTCTAGTGACTGCTCCTCGGGTTGGCAATAAATCAGCCGCCAATCGTCAGACTTCAGTCGTCAGCGGGCCCCGGGCACAGCGGGAGGACAAGCGCCTCACGTTCCTAGTCTTTCCGTCGCAAGTCTTCAGCACAAATTCGCAATTGCGTTCCCGCTCCAAAAGACCGTCATCCTCCACCTACGCTACCGCCCTGCTGACGACTGGCGACTAGTCACTGGCGAATGCTTTCGTGATCCGCTCCGCGCCAATGTACGGACGAAGAGCCTCCGGAACGAGTACGCTCCCATCGGCCTGCTGATAATTCTCGACAATCGCTACCCAGGTTCGGCCCACCGCCAAGCCGCTTCCGTTCAGAGTGTGCAGATACTCCGTCTTACCCTTGCCGTCGGGCCGGAATCGGATGTTGGCCCGCCGGGCCTGAAACGACTCGAAATTCGAGCACGACGAAATCTCCCGGAACAATCCCTGGCCGGGAAGCCAAACCTCGATATCGTACGTCTTGGCCGACGAAAATCCCATGTCCGCGGTGCAAAGAGTAACAACCCGGTAGTGCAATCCAAGTTTCTGCAGCACCGTTTCTGCGTGATGCGTGAGTTTTTCGAGTTCGTCGTAGGAATGATCGGGATGCGCAAACTTCACCAGTTCTACTTTCTGAAACTGATGCTGTCGAATAATGCCGCGCACGTCCTTCCCATATGAACCGGCTTCGCTGCGGAAACACGGCGTATACGCCGTCAGCGAGACCGGCAGTCGAGCGCCGTCAATCGTTTCGTCGCGATAGAGATTCGTTACCGGCACTTCCGCGGTTGGAATCAGCCACAGATCCTTCTCGCCATGGGGCACGCGAAACAGGTCGGCCGCGAATTTTGGGAGCTGCCCGGTCCCATACAGCGACTCGGAATTCACCAGGTAGGGCGGCAAAACTTCGGTATAACCATGCTCTCTGGTGTGCAGATCGAGCATGAAGTTCGCCAGCGCGCGCTCGAGCTTAGCCCCTAAATCCCAATACACGGCAAATCGTGCGCCTGAAAGTTTGGCGCCGCGCCCTAGGTCGAGTACCCCGAGGTCCTCGCCCAGTTCCCAATGCGGCTTGGGCGTAAAGTCGAACTTCGGCAGCCGCACCCCAGCGCCGCACCTCCACGTTGTCTTCGGGACCCTTGCCCACCGGCACCGACTCGTGCGGCAGATTCGGTACACCCTGCAACACCGACTTGAACTTCTCGTCAACCTGGGCTACGCGCTGTTCGTAATCTTCGATGACGCTCTTTTGCCTGCCGACTTCCTCGGTGAGCATCGCCAGCTCTTTTTGTTGCTCTGGCGAGAGCGCCGCTTTCTTTTCAGCCTGCTTCAGAGCTCCAATCTTCGGCGAGAGCTCGTTGCGCCGCTTCTGCGCGGTCTCAAGCGTGGTGATATACGAGCGCCTCTCCGCGTCCACGGCCTTGAAATCGCCCAAAACCTCAGACGGATCCATCCCGCGCAGGCGCAGCTTTTCCTCAACCAAAGCCAGGTTATTACGGACGAAGTTCAGATCGAGCATGGAAACTTTTAGTGTATCGAAAAAGCAGGGGAGGGCGCACGCTCCATCTGGATTCGCTGCCGCTTAGGCTTACTTTCCGGGGTGCGCCACAATTCGCGCTTTCGACCGCTTTGGTCTTTGGCCCCTTCGGTGGCACACTGTAAACTAACCGACGCTAATGAATCGTTCCCTACGCACATTGGTGGCTGGCCTGCTGGCCTGCCTGCTCGTCGATGGCCTGTCGGCGCCGTTGGCCGCTGCCTCCGCGTACAACGGGCATCCCAAGCTCATCGTCATCATCGTGATCGATCAATTCCGCGGCGACTACCTGGAACGCTACCGCGATCAGTTCGTCGAAGGCGGCTTCCGCTTGTTTCTCGACCACGGATCCTATTTCACCGACTGCAATTACGAGTACGCCAACACCCGGACCGCGCCTGGACATGCCACCTTGCTGAGCGGCGCCTACAGCAGTGGCCACGGCATCATTGCCAACGAATGGTGGGATCCGCAGAAAAAGCACATGGTCACCTCGGTTGAGGATGATTCCACCAAGCTGGTCGGGTCGGCAGACGATGCCAAAGGAGCGTCACCGCACAACCTGATGGCCAGCACCTTGGGCGATGAGCTGAAGCTTGCCACCGGCGGCAAATCCCGGGTCTTCGGAATCGCCCTGAAAGATCGCGCCGCAGTTCTTCCGGCTGGCTACTCTGGAGATGCCGCATACTGGATTGACCATCAGTCAGGTGCCTGGGTCACGTCCACCTACTATCGCAACGATCTTCCCAAGTGGGTCGCCGATTTCAATTCCAGCAATCGTGCCGGGAAATATTGGGATCGCGATTGGCGCGACGGGAACGGCAACGTGCTTCGCTCCACCTCCCATCGCAAGGCCAAAGACGGATCGGAGGCCGGGTTTTACGAAGTGGTTGGTTCCACCCCTTTCGCCAACCAGTATGAACTCGAGTTCGCCAAAGAGTTAGTCCTCTACGAGCAGCTTGGCACCGGAGTCGCGACAGACCTGCTCACAATCAGCCTCTCAGCGAACGACATTCTTGGGCACCAGGTGGGGCCAGATTCCCCAGAAGTCCAGGCCATGTCGCTTGCCACCGATCGCGAACTTGCTGAGTTCTTCAATTTCGTCGGCCATCAGGTTGGCCTCGCCAATGTCTGGATCGCGCTCTCCGCCGATCACGGCGTCGCGCCTCTGCCCAGTGTTGCCAGCAAACTACGCATTCCTGCAACGAATCTCGACGCAAGCGCGATAGGTGCCCAGATCAACAAGGCTCTTTCCGCCAGGTACGCCTCAGGAAAGCTCACGGATTTCGTAAAAACGTTCGACTATCCCGATGCCTGGCTGAACGAGGACGTTTTTACCTCTTTCAAGATCAAAGAAGAAGACGCCGAGCACGCCGTTGGCGAGGCCATGAAACAGGCGGGCATGCGGGGTTACTTCACGCGTTCCCAGCTAGCTGCGGGAAATGCCCCGAATACGGAACTCGGCCGCAAATACCTGAACAGCTACTCTCCCGAGGGTGGATGGTACGTGCTGGGTATCCCCGTGCCATTCAACGTCGGCGGCAGCAAGGGAACGGATCACGCCACCCCCTATACCTACGATACGCATGTCCCGCTGGCATTTTATGGTGTGCCCTTCCAGCAGGGGACATTCCGAACCCACGCCGAGCCTGTCGATCTGGCCGTGACCCTGGCATCTCTGATTGGGGTCAACGCGCCGACCCATGCCATCGGAAGGGTGCTCGTGGAGGCGCTAGCTCCGCAACATCACGCAGAAGTCGCCGCACCACCAGGTGATAGATCTCCCCGGCCACTACGGCCTTCCGGCGATCTGAAACCGGCAGCATTGGTTGCCGGTATGGGAGGCGAGCGTTGAACGTTCCCATTAGCAGTATCCCTCCCGACCTGTCGGTTAGCTTTTGCGGGCTCCAACTGAAGAACCCGGTGATCGGCGCGAGCGGCACCTTCGGATACGGCCTCGAGTTCGAGGATGTCGTGCACCTCGACAAGCTTGGCGGCTTCATAGTGAAGGGCTTGTCACGTGAACCCATGACTGGCAACCCGCCGCCGCGCCTCTACGAAACCGCTGCCGGCATGTTGAACGCCATTGGTCTGCAGAATATTGGCGCCCGCGCCTTTGTGGACGAGAAGCTTCCCAAGCTGCGCGAGATCAAGAACACAGTGATCTTCGCCAATGTCTTCGGCTATACCCGCGAGGACTACGAACGAACCATACAGATTCTGAATGAAGGCGACGGCATCGCGGCGTATGAACTGAACGTCTCTTGTCCGAACACTCAGCATGGCGGGATCCAGTTTGGCAGCGATCCGCGCTCGCTCGACGAAGTCGTGAGCACCGCCAAGCGAGCGTCCGACCGCCCTCTGATCGTGAAACTCTCACCGAACGTCACCAGCATCGCTCAAATGGCGCACATCGCTCAGGAAGCCGGGGCCGATGCCGTTTCCCTTGTGAATACATTTGTTGCGATGGCCATCGATCCCGTGACGCGCAAGCCGCGTATCGCCAACGTCACCGCTGGCCTTTCAGGACCTGCGATTAAACCGATCGCTGTGCGCATGGTCTACGACGCGGCTCATTCGGTGAAAATTCCCGTGATCGGCATGGGGGGCATCTCCAATGCCGCCGACATCATTGAATTCATGCTGGCCGGTGCCACGGCTGTGCAAATCGGCACGGCGAGTTACTGGGACCCTTGCGCGACGGAGAAAATTGTGGTCGAACTGCAGAACTACTGCGCCGAGCACGACATTCCAGAACTCGCCGAACTCACTGGCGGCTTGATCATGGAGTAACGTTGTTGAATGGAGCGACGGGCGTCCCCGCCCGCCGGGTTTTGCGCAAGTATCAAATCGTGCGAAAGAGACGTTGAAGATTTATTGGCGCAGCCGCCGACGGGCGCAATATGCTCATCACGCCTTCGTTCATCGTTACTCCACAATCGGACTGGCCTCGAATGATCCCTCGTCAGATTCCAACCCACTTCCCCAGAATTGCTCCCATCGCCAGATAGCAAGCCAGTTGATAGCCCGTATTGATCAGAAATAAATTCCAGGGCTTGTTGGTGAAAAGCTTATCCGTCAACTGCACCGTCATGACGAATGCGGCCCACACCCCCAGCCCAGCCTTCATTCCATAAAGAGATGTAGAGATCGCGAGATGAAAGATGATTTTCCCCAGGACGAACGCGCTCAGCAGGCTTGCCAGAAACGAGATGCCGTATTTCAGGCCAGCACCCTTCTGCATCTCAGCGATGCGGGCCTTATCCTCCGGGTCGTATCCCATGGCGACCATCCACGGCTTGGCAAAGAGGAACGGCGAGTACCACAGGAAGCCAATCACCATCGTGGCGACGGCGGATCCGAAGACGGCCCCGCAGTTGACACACATGAGGAACATCGTTCCCTCCTGCTCCGTCGTTCGCACCCAGGCTGAGACGGATAAGGGAAGGATGCCTTAACGCCCGTTGCTGTACCAGATACTACCTGGGGACTCGTAGGTTAATCCCTCGCCCCAGACCGCTTGCGTGTCACCGCGGTTGTCGATGCTCATTTCAAAGTAGTCGCCGAAAGGAAACTTGAAACCTTGAGGGTTGATGTAGTTGTAGCCCGAGACGTAGTTCGATAGCTGCGTCTCCGCCGACCAGGTCGCTCCACCGTTCGTCGAACTCCGATAGTAAGTGTTCCAGAAAGGATTCTGACGAGTGTCCATCCAGGCGATCCGCACGTCGCCTGCTGTGCCCGCTACGATGGTGGGAAACGCGTGCCCCACGCCGTACGGGGCATTCGAGACGTTCGACTTCGGAGACCACGTCGACCCGGATGTCGTCGACGATGCGAAGTAAATCCGCTCCGCGCCCCGGTTGACTGGCCCGGCGTTCCACAGCGCATACAAGGTTCCTGCCGCGTCGGAAGTCACCGCAATTTGTGCACCCAGATATGCCCACCCGCATTCATCCGTAGCACACTCCGGCGGCGCGCCCGATACATCCAGCAAGGTCGTGGACCAACTCTTCCCGCCGTCGGACGACCGGCTCACAAATAAATCGACCGGCCCCTGTCCGCCGGCCTGGCGCCGGTATCCTGCCCACGAAAGAAACAGATTGCCTGTCTGATCGATCGTCGCACCACCTGCCTGCGCCCAGCCCATGCCATCGATCTCATTCACGTTCACGGGCACAAAGGCGTTTCCGCCATCGTGGGACACAGCCACCCAGATCTTCGCGGCCCGGTTGTACGCGACATAGACGTCGAGGCCACGCACCGCGAGCACCGGCTTGTCAGCCTCGGTCTCCGTCCGGGTTGCGACCACTTCGTTCCACGTAAGCCCAAAATCCACCGAGCGTGCGACCACGATGTCACGGCGATCGTTCTCGAGCCACGCCGCGTAGACTGTACGCCGGTCCACGGGATCAACCACGATCTGCGGATCGAATTGGGCGGACCCGCGAATCGCGATCCGGCGCTCCCCTCTCCAAGTCGCACCATTGTCGGTGCTCTCTACCAGGATCATCGTGGGAATGGGACAGGTATTGCAGCCCGGCACTTGGATGTATTGTGGGTAGAGAATGTAGACGTGACCGTAGCCATCCGCTGCAATGGCCGGCTCCCACTGATCGCCAAGACGCAACCCCACGCGTGCTTGTGGAGAAAATCCCAGACTGGATGCCTGCCCCGGGAACCAGAGCGCCGTCAGACAAACTACGGCAGCGAGCCAGCTGCGATGAAGGCGGTAAGACACAAGACTCCTGGGGGGCGGCGGACGCTCCGAATCTTGGACTCTATCTGGAAAGTGGAAGGCCGTCAACCACTTGATACACAACGAGATGGCCCATTTGTGCCATGTCGGCCGATGCCGCCATCATCGACTCATTTTTCGCTATGCAGTCAGGAGTACCGGAGCGCCTTTGGTCACAACAATGGTGTGCTCGTAGTGCGCCGCCAGCCGCTGGTCGACAGTTCGCATCGTCCATCCATCTTCGGCGAGAAGTGTCTTTCCCGAACCCGCTGCGATGATCGGCTCGACCGCAATCACCAGGCCTTCCGTGAGTGTCCGACGCTGCGCGGGATCAGGATAGTTCGGAACCCGCGGCTCCTCGTGGATGGTTCGCCCGATCCCATGGCCGCCCAACTCTCGAATGACCGCGAATCCGTCCCGCTTCACTTCCCGCTCCACCACTCGGCCAATCTCTGAGACCCGGAAGCCGGCGCGCGCCACCAGCATCGCCTTCTCGAACGCCCGGCGCGCGCACACAATCAAGCGCTCTGCCTCTGGTGAAATCGCTCCCACACCCACAGTCTCCGCCGCATCCGCCATGAAGCCGTTCTTCTCGACGGTCACGTCAAGTTTGAGTAGGTCGCCATCCTGCAGCACCCGGCTTCCCGGAACACCATGAACTGCTTCTTCGTTGAGGCTGATGCAGTTTGCTCCTGGAAATCCGTAGACGGTCGCCGGCGCCGAACGTGCCCCGTTGGCCGCCATCACTTCCGCGCCAATGTCATCGAGCTGTGCCGTAGTTATGCCAGCGCGTACTTGCTGCTTCATGGCTTCAAGCACTCGGCGGACCACGGCTCCCGCCGCGCGCAGTGCTTCCAGTTCTTCCGGGCCGCTAATCGACACGCCGCCCCTCCTCCAAGAATCTTACGGAAAAAGTGAAGCGCTGGCTATGCCGCTTCACGGACCGGCCGGCGCGGCCCAAAAAACAGCAGCAAAATGATGCCGGCGATATAGAAGGACCAGACTTGCGAGAGGGAAAACCCGATAAGACGCAGCACTAACCCGAAAATCGCGATCGACTCGGAAAGCGCGTAGGTCATCACGTAGCCGGCCCGCCAGCGTTGCAGCGTCGCAGTGTCGTTGGGCCGCGCCGCCAGGGTCGTTGCCGACTGCAGTACCAGCGTGCGCCGCACCACAAGGATGACTCCAACAATCGTGATCGTCGCCAGCGACAGCGCGTAAAAAAGTGTGGGATTGCTCAGCTTGGGAATGGAACCGACCAGCTCTCCAGCTACGACGAAAAGCAACACGCTCAACAACATCGCGATCTGAATGGCGCGCACGATTTTGATCGCCGATTCCACTGCCTCACATTTTGCCTGAATTTCGGCAGCCGTCGTCAAAATTTTGCGATTGAGCCTTCTCCGCCAACAGCTTTTACATTCTTTACAAACCGTGACAGGAGGACTCTGGAGAGTTTAATGTCCGTGCGCCTCACTCCGGCCCGGACGCAAGCGCAGAAAAATCCGGAACGACACGGGGTTCGCGCCGTAGGACGTATCGAGCACTGCCGGCTTGCTGTAGAACGTCACATCAGCGCCCAACCCGAATTGCCACGTATGGTTTTGAAACAGATCGCGGACCCCACCGAACGTATACGCACCGATCCGGTATGCCGGATGAACCGCAGCCTGCGGAAAAAGTTCGTCCTTGTCGACCAGCTCCAGCCGCGTGTAGGCGTAGTTGCTGCGCCGGAAATTCAGGGTTGACTCCAGCAGATAGCTGTTCAGGTTTGTGCCTGTCTCGTCTTTATGCTTCCGCCCCCATACCACCGTCGTCGCCCAGTTCCCCTTCACGAGCGGACGGTTGTACTCGATCGAAGCTGACTGCCGGCGTTCATCGCCCGGCTCCAGCGCCTCAGGATGAATGAGTCTTCCGTAACTGTATTCCGCGGTCCAATTTCGTGCCGGCGCTACGCTCGCTCGTGCGGACCACGAATCCAAGGCCGCCAACTGGATGCTCCAACGCTCTTCATTGGGCTCGCGTCCATTGAAAACCGAGCCTTCAATTTTCACGCGATCGACGACTACTCCCGTTGTAACCACGCCAAAACTGGTGTGCGTCGAATCCTGCAGATGATGGCTCAGGGGCGCCGCGGGCAATTCTGCTGCGGACGCTCGGTGAATGTAGGTCACCGGACCAAGCGCGGGCTCGGCCGACGGTCCTCCGTACAACTCCCAGGATACCCGCTTCGTTAGCGGCATGGAGTAGTATGCCGCCAACTCCGCGAATACATTGTGTGGGTGCTGGTGATCGACCAGCGGCTGGCCGTGATAGGTCTCTCCCGTCTGGAAGAGCTCAGGAAATCCCGGGTGCGGTGAAGTCAGCGACTCCGCTGAAAACATCTGCCGGAACAGCAGCGTCCCTCGACCCAGCTTGTGCTGCTCCATCAGCATCAGCCAGTTCACCGATTCCGCTTTCCCCACGCCCCGCGGCCCGCCCTGCTGGTTGTAGGTGAGGAAAACGACCCCATGCGCCATCAGTTCCCACTGGCCGCGAGACGTCATCCATTCGTTCCCTGGTACCGAGGCGGGTTGCCAGCTTGTGCCCGATCCTGCATGCGGTGACGGCAGCCAATCCGGACCTGACATCGACATCTGCATGCCAGGCATATCCTGCATATGACCCGAATGATCATGAGCCGGCATCGTCGGGTTGTCCTGCGCGATCGCTCCACCGACGAGCAACCCAAATAAAACAACAATTGAGATCTTCGCTCGCAATTACCACTCCTTCGCCGACAGTCAGAGACACAATGGATGCAGGGCACTACCCCTGACGTTGAAAGATCCGGAAAGATAGCGGCGAAGTTTAGACGCGGAGAGGCGAGGCTCCGGGAGGTGCTCCGGAGGTGGGAGTCAAGGTGATGGGATGGAAGGGCATCAGCGCCTCAGGCTTTATGTCGACGTGGGTTATCGCCTGAACGGCACGCATGCACGGCTGCGGCACGCCCGACGCTCTTACCAGTGCGGAACCGTGCCCGGCCACGCAACACAGAGAATTCGCCGGCGTTGAAGGTGTCCCCTTCTTGCCGTGCGAGTGCTGATGACATGCTGCTGGCGCGCGCGATGCACGCCACGACGCTGCCGCTGGATCGGCCAGGGCGCGGGATCCTCCTGCCAGCAACAGCAAAACGGTCACGAGCTTTGAATAGCGCTTCATCGCCCTTCGTGGGATGCCCGCCGATCGACAAAGTTGCACGTACCCGCGATCGAAATCGTTCATTGCGCCGGACTCATGATCCGGTGATTTTCAAGCGCAGATCCTCGGGTAGCTTTTCCCGAATCTCGGCGGGAAGCCGGTCATGCACCCGACGCGCTCCCAGTCGCGCCACGTCCACCACGGTGGTTGGGGCTGGTGTCGCGACGGCCACAATCAGCCAGAGCAGTGCCGAAAGCGCGAACCCGCCCAGCGCCACCAGTTCCAGTAGCAGCGCATGCCTCGGACCGAAGTGCCGGATCACCCCAAACGCCAGCAGAAAAACGCCTGCCGACATCGAGGCCAGCACGATCAGCGAGACATCAATGATGCGGTGGATTTTCTGGTGGCTGCGGCAATGTTCGCACGCCGCGAAGTGCTGCTCGTAGTCGCCGCGCATCTCCGGCGCCAGGCCGGAGATGTCGTACCGCCAGCCAGCCAGAATCTTGCCTACGAGGGGGTCGACGCACTGGCTCATACTTGATGACTACAGGCGGATCGGCTCCAAAGGCTCAGTCTGTGATGCCAGCATCACCCGGTTGAGGAGCAGGGTTCGACGAGGCCCCAGGGCCTTTTCCGCCGCTCCCCGGGCAATTTCGGGATGGTTGTTGTGCTCGGAGAGGTGCGCCAGAACCACGTACGCTGCTCCCCCATCATAGTCGCTGGAGAAGAATTCCGCGAGTGCGTCGTTGGACAGGTGCCCCACCCGGCTCATAACCCGCTGCTTCACCGACCAGGGATACGGCCCTACCCGCAGCATCTCCACATCGTGGTTCGATTCCATCACCAGAACCTCGCAGCGGCGCAGATGATCGCGTACGCTGGCCGGCACATATCCAAGATCGGTAGCGAACCCAATCTTGACGCCTTCCGCCCGAAACGTGAAGCCGACAGGATCGGCGGCATCGTGCGGGATGGTGAACGGCGTCACCGCAATGTCGCCGACATGGAAGCTTCGTCCCGCGGCAAAAATCTCCAGCCGCTCAAGCGCCGGCCGCACCCCGTCGCTGTCGCGCAGCGCACGACGACCAGCTCTGATGGGTTGCTCCTGTCATGAACACAGGAGTCTTGAGTTTTTTCGCCAGCGTGGCCAGGCCGTAAATGTGGTCGGAATGTTCGTGCGTGATGACGATCGCGGAAAGCGAACGCGGATCTTCTCCCAGCGCCCGCATGCGCCGGAACGTCTCGCGGCAGGAAATCCCCGCGTCCACCAGAATCCGGGTTGTCGAGGTTTGTACAACGGCGCTGTTGCCCCGGCTACCACTAGCCAGCACCGAAACCGACACTCCCATATGTTCGCAGCATACCTGTTATGGCTGTGAATTCGGGAGTAACTTTCTGGTTAGCCGAGACTTTCGTGCGACGGAGCGCTTTACCTTGCGAGGCTCAAGAAGGATCCGCCATCGCAGCCCGAGGCAAGTGCCAGCACTTAGAACTCATCAACTCGTGTCACAAATGGTTTTGGAAAGGGCACGCCTTTCACAGACTGCGGAAAAACGACTGTAGCGCCGGCGTCCCGCCGGCTGTCGCGAGGCCGGGGTCCCCAGCAAGCGTCTTTGACTTGCTGGGGTGGGAGGGCATCTTGCCCTCGCCGCGTAGGTTCAAATCAGGGCACGCCTTTCAAACCGTCTGCCGACCTTTCAACCGTGCCGACGGCACGGCATCGGCTGCCATCGCTGACCCGCACAAGAAGTGGCGGACTATTTTCGGCGAACTTCCAACGGCGAAGTTCTCTCTCGCGGAAGACTAGAAACCGAGACCACGGAACGACATGCGCCCACGCCAGTCGAAGCTTCGAATCCATGGGCACCCTTCGCGCCCTCTGCGGCAGTTCTCAGCGCCCTTTGCGGTTAAAAGCTTTCACGGTAAGCGGCTGAAGGCTGAACGCTGAGCGATCGATTCTCCCGACCTCTTACTTCTGCCCGAGAATGTTTCCAATCGCTCCGCGCAGCACCGCCCCTCCGTAGGCGCCCGCGATGCCCGGCAAAAATGCCAGAAAGGATTCGTAGATCTGCGCCCGATACGGCTTCTCGGTCAGCAGCAAATAGCCCAACAGTTCTGCCACGGGCACCAGCAATCCAACAATCGCCGCCCAGCGCCAAGGCCGCCCCGGACGCATCACTCCCAGGATCATGCATGGCGCCAACACCAGCAATGCCGTCAGCAGCAGGTCGCCAACCTTGATGTCCACCCATCCCGCCAGCATACCCGCGCCCGCGGCGAAGACGTAAAATCCAGTGTCGTGGCGACTGCCACGCCTTTCTTCCGGCAGAACCTGTCCCCACGCTGTAGTCATTGACAACCCACTTCTTCGTTTTGTCGTCCGCTTCGAAAACGCGCGAGCACGTCTACTCACGGCGACGCCCTAATACTTGTAGAATCCTCGTCCGCTCTTCCTTCCCAGCCACCCCGCATCGACCATCTTGATCAGCAGCGGGCACGGCCGGTACTTGGGATCGCCCAGACCGGCAAGCAACACCCGCATGATGTCCAGACACACATCCAGTCCGATGAAGTCTGCCAAAGTGAGCGGTCCCATCGGATGCGCCATGCCCAGCTTGAACACTTCATCGACCGCCTCTGGGGTAGCGACGCCTTCCATCACGGCATACATCGCTTCGTTGAGCAGCGGCATCAATACGCGGTTTGAAACGAAGCCCGGCGCGTCGTTGACCTCTACCGGCGTCTTGTCGAGCGCGATCGCCAGATCGCGCACCGTCTCAAACGTTGCCTGGGAAGTCGCCAGGCCGCGAATCACCTCGACCAGCTTCATCACTGGCACCGGGTTGAAAAAGTGCATCCCGATTACTTGCGCCGGGCGTTTGGTCAGCGCCGCCAGCTTGGTGATGGAAATCGACGAAGTGTTCGAAGCGACGATCACTTCCGGACGCGCAATCCGGTCGAGGTCGCGAAAAATTTCAGCTTTGATTTCGAATTTCTCGGTTGCCGCTTCGACAATAAAATCGCATTCAGCCAGGCGTGCGGGATCAAGCACCGGAGTAAGTCGCTTACGAGCGCCCGCCTCCTGTTCGGCCGTAATCTTTCCTTTGGCTGTCTCCCGGCCCAGGTTCTTGGCGATCGCATCGAGCGCGCGGTCGAGAAAACGCTGCTCCACGTCATAAAGAGTGACGTCGTATCCGCTGCGTGCGAACACATGCGCGATGCCGTTGCCCATCGTGCCCGCGCCCACCACGCCCACTCGCTTGATCTGCATCCGAAGCCACTCCCGGCCAGTCTTGAGGGAACCGAGAAGTTTAGCAGACCGCAAACCTGCCCCGGCGTGACGGTCGCGTATTGAACCCGCATCTCAGAGAAAAGTTGCGGACCCGCATAAACATTGGCTCGCAGCGAGATTCAACATTCGAGCTCGAGTGTCATGAACTCGTTGTCAGAGGCAGCACGCAGGGTCGCACCCGCATCCCACTTGGCGGACACCGGAATCGGTCTTCCCGGTGACGGAGGTGACTATGCGGCGACAAGTGACGATGACAGCTCTGGCGATTTCCGCGCTTCTGGTGCTTGGCACCATTGCGCTGGCGCAGGACGCGGATGATTACTACCGGCGTGGAAACGCGGCCGAAGCGCGGCAGTACGGCTATGACAACGGCTTTCGCGATGGCGAGAAGCGCGGACGCCACGAAGGCCGCGAGAACGATCCCTACGATTACCACACACCCGATTGGCGACAGGCCACGCATGGCTACAAGGACTGGATGGGCCCGGTGAATGTCTTCCAGAATTCCTACCAGCAAGGCTATGCCGAAGGCTTCCGCTCGGGCTTCGAGGCGGAGCGCCCCGGCCGGCGCGGTGACGAAGGCTATCGCGGCAACGGCTATTCCAGCGGGAGCTATTACAGCAATGGCTCCTACGGCTACGATAGCCGCATCGGCTACAACACCGGCTATCAGGACGGCGTCAGCATGGCGCGCGAAGACCTGTACAACCGGAAGCCATTCAATCCCAACCCCCGCGCCCGCTTCGGCGGTCGCGACGACGGCTACCACCGCGAGTATGGCGACAAAAACACCTATAAAGCCCAGTACACCGACGGCTACATCGCCGGATACCAGGCCACATTTCACGGGAGGTACTAGGCAAGTCGCCAGTCTTCAGTCAGGCCTGTAGCGCCAGTGAGGCGTGTAGCGCCGCCGTCCCGGCGGCTGTCGAGCGGGCGTCTCGCCCGCTCCTGCGAGGACAGGGCGCCCTCCGGACATCAGGCAGGATGCCGGCGCTACAAAAATCAAGCCGCCGGAAACGACTCCGGCGGCTGAATTCTTTTCGATTTTTTAAACCCTTGTCATTCCGACAGCTGAGCGAAGCGAACGAGGGAGGAATCTGCTTTTCCTAAAGCATCTCCCGATCTCACGAATGCCCTGAAACGGTCTGCCCTTCCTTCCCAGCCGCCTCGAGCCTCGCATTCGCGCGTGCCAAGGCATTCTGCGCGCGCGGCACATCCACGTCCGTATCCCCACTACTCAGTCGCCTCTCGGCGCGCTCTTTCGATTTTTGCGCTCGGGCACAATCCACATCCTCGCCGCGCTCGGCGGTCTCGGCAAGAATCGTGACTTTGTCCGGCAGCACTTCCGCAAAACCCCACGCCACGCACAGGTAGTGCGTCTGGCTGCCATTGCGATAGCTGATCTGCCCCACCGCCAGCTCGGTAATCAATGGCGCGTGCCCCGGCAAAATCCCCAGATACCCGTTTTTCCCAGGAATCTGCATCTCCTCGGCCCGGTCTTTCACAACCAGCTTTTCCGGGGTAACGATTTCGAGTTGGAATGAATCAGCCATGGATCAGTCGTTGGTCAGTAGTCGTTGGTCGTTGGTCGTCGGTCGTGGGCAAATCTCGTTAGTCGCAAGTCATTGCATAAAGCTGACGGCCCCAAGACTTCTGCGAACGCGAGCCGTTCCGTCGCGCTCGCTCGGACGGTGTCGATCATGGGTTCCTGCCAACGACCAACGACCGACGACCAACGACAGTTTTCTACCGACGACAGGTTTTCTACGCTGCTGCCTTCATTTTCTCCGCAGCTTCAACCACTTCGTCAATCGTGCCCTTCATGTAGAAGGCCTGCTCCGGAATATCGTCGTACTTGCCTGACACGATATCGCTGAAGCCCTTCACCGTATCCGCGACCTTCACGTACCGCCCGGGCGAACCGGTGAACTGCTCGGCTACGTGGAACGGTTGCGACAGGAAACGCTGAATCTTTCGCGCCCGCGCCACCGTGATCTTCTGGTCTTCGCTCAGCTCGTCGATACCGAGAATCGCGATGATGTCCTGTAAGTCTTTGTAGGTCTGCAGGGTCTTCTTCACGGCTTGCGCGACATCATAGTGCTCTTGCCCGACGATGCGCGGATCGAGAATTCGCGAGGTCGACGCCAACGGATCGACCGCGGGATAGATGCCAATTTCCGTCAGTGCACGAGAAAGCACTGTGGTCGCGTCGAGGTGGGCAAACGTGGTTGCCGGCGCCGGATCTGTCAAGTCGTCAGCGGGCACGTAAATCGCCTGCACCGACGTCACCGATCCCTTCTTGGTCGACGTGATCCGTTCCTGCAATTCTCCCATTTCCGTGGCCAGGTTAGGCTGGTAGCCGACGGCGCTCGGCATGCGACCCAGCAGCGCCGACACTTCCGAGCCCGCCTGCGTAAAGCGGAAAATGTTGTCGATGAAGAGCAGCGTGTCAGCGCCTTCTTCGTCGCGGAAATATTCCGCCACGGTCAGGCCGGTCAGCGCGACGCGCAGACGGGCTCCTGGCGGCTCAGTCATTTGACCGTAAATCAATGCTGCCTTCGACTTCGAAGGAACCCCCGGCGTGATCACGCCCGACTCGCTCATTTCAAGCCACAGGTCGTTGCCTTCACGCGTGCGCTCGCCGACGCCGGCAAACACCGAAAAGCCGCCGTGCTGTTTGGCCACGTTGTTGATGAGTTCCTGAATGAAGACGGTCTTGCCGACACCCGCGCCGCCGAACAACCCAATCTTGCCGCCCTTCAGGAACGGCTGGATCAGGTCGACGACCTTCACCCCGGTCTCAAACATTTCGGCGCTCGTCGCTTGCTCGTCGAATGCGGGGGCCGGCCGGTGAATGGGCATGCGCTTCTTGTATTCGATCGGACCGAGTTGATCGACAGGCTCGCCAATCACGTTCATGACGCGCCCCAGCGTCCCAGGACCGACGGGGACAGAAATCGGACCGCCGAGGTCAATCGCCTTCATACCACGCACCATGCCATCCGTGGCTTCCATGGCAATGCAGCGCGCTCGTCCTTCCCCGATGTGCTGCTGCACCTCGAGAACGACGTTGATCGGCTGCGGCACCTTGAACCCGTCGCTGACCACGCGCAGCGCCTGGTAAATCGGAGGCAGGCCCGCCTCGGTGAATTGCACATCCACCGCCGGCCCTGCAATCTGGATTACGTGTCCAATATTTTCTGACATAGAGAATCGCTTCTGGCTCCTGGCTTCTAGCTGTGGCGTGCGATTGGTCCGAAACGTCACGCCGCTTTGGATTTGAGCTTGCCAGCAGCCAATAGCTAGCGTAGCCAGTAGCTGCTCTTACTGCGCTGCCGCCCCGCTCACAATCTCAATGATTTCCTTCGTGATCTTCGCCTGGCGCGCCCGGTTCATCGCGAGTGTGAGCGAATCAATCATGTCGGTCGCATTGTTGGTCGCCGATTCCATCGCGGTCATGCGCGCCGCGTGTTCCGCGGCCACCGACTCCAGCAACGCATGGAAAATCTGGATGCCCACATATTTCGGCAGCAAATCGTGAAAGAGTTCTCTCGGAGACTGCTCGTAGATGTAGTCCACCGGCGCCGTCGCGAAACTTTTGGCCGCCGCGTCAATCTCACGCGCTTCGGTGGAACGCATCCCTACGCCCGCCGAGATCGCCGCCTTCTGCGCCTCTTCCTTTTCTTGTTGCGTCAGTTCCCGCGCTACCTGTACCTGCGCCACGCCAACTTCCACGATCGGCAACACCCGCTCCACCACCAGCCGCTGCTGGATCACGGATTTGAATTCATTGAAGATCAGGTAAACCGCGTCGATCGCCCCCTCGGAGTAGCGCTCGATCACCCTCTGCGCAATTTCCGATGCCAGCGCGTAATCCACCTTGTTCAAGACACCGATACGCTCCCCGATCAGCGTCGTCCGCGCAGCCTCGGTCGAGTCAAACGCCCTCGGCTCTCCCATCGGGAAACGCCGCCGCAGAAAATCGCGGCCCTTGCGTCCGATGGTCTCGATCTCGATAGTCTTCCCCGACTTGTCTTTCAAGAACTGCATGGCGGCCTTGAGGATGTTCGTATTGAACGCTCCCGCCAGTCCCTTATCGCCGGTTACGACGATCAGCAGGATGTTGTGCTCTTCCCGCTGCGCCAGTAGCGGATGCCGCGGCTCACCCGTCTCCGGATCGTAAATCTCTGCCCGAGACACCAGCGACTTCAGCACGTTGGTCAACATCTGCGCATAGGGCCGCGCCGCCAGCGCCCGATCCTGCGCCCGCCGCAGCTTCGCCGCCGAGACCATCTTCATGGCCTTGGTGATCTGCCGCGTGTTGATCACGCTGCGAATGCGTCGCTTGATGTCGAGAATGTTGGCCATGAAAAACCAGCTACTAGCTTCTGGCTCCTAGCTTCTAGCAACCCATGAATCCGTCGTTAGTCGTTGGTCGTCGCAAACCCAAAACCACTGTCATCCTAGGCGAAGTGAGGTGCCAGCCGAACGGAGCGAAGGACCTATGCAATTTCAGTCATCAGTCTCCAGTCGCTAGTCGTCAGCAAAGACCTGGAACTCCGCTGTCTCAACCACCTTCGCGCTCTTCCCGGTACCGGCTTGCCAGAAGCCAGTAGCTAGCAGCCAGAAGCCTACTGGTTCTTCGCCGCCACGAACTGCTCCTTGCACTCCTTGATCACTTTCGCCATCTCGGCCTTCAGGCCATCATCGAGAATTTTCTTCTCCATGATGGTGCGCAGCAGGCCCGGATTCGTCGTGTCGACATACTTGTACAACTCCATTTCAAACGGTCGCACCTGCTCCACCGGCATGTCGTCCAACGCACCGCTCGTTCCGGCAAAAATGATCAGAATCTGCTTGGAGAACGGCAGCGGCGAGAACTGTCCCTGCTTCAGCAACTCCACCAACCGCTGGCCGCGATTGAGCTGATTCAGCGTGGCCTTGTCGAGATCGCTGCCGAACTGGGCAAATGCCGCCAGTTCGCGGTACTGCGCGAGTTCGAGTTTCAACGATCCCGCCACCTGCCGCATGGCCTTGATCTGCGCGCTGCCGCCGACGCGGCTCACCGAAATGCCGACGTTCACCGCCGGGCGTACGCCCGAGTTGAACAGGTCGGTTTCCAGGAAGATCTGCCCATCGGTAATCGAAATGACGTTCGTCGGAATGTACGCCGAAACGTCGCCAGCCTGGGTTTCAATCACCGGCAACGCGGTGAGCGACCCACCGCCCATCTTGTCGCTCATCTTGGCGGCCCGTTCCAGCAACCGGGAATGGAGGTAGAACACGTCGCCGGGATACGCTTCACGCCCCGGCGGGCGACGCAGCAGCAGCGAAATCTCGCGATAAGAAGCCGCATGCTTCGATAGATCATCGTAGATAACGAGCGCGTGTCCCTTGTTGTCGCGGAAGTGCTCACCCATCGCGCACGCAGAATAGGGTGCGATGTACTGCATCGGCGCCGGTTCCGACGCCGACGCCGCCACGACGATCGTGTACTCCATCGCCCCGGCGTCCTCGAGAATCTTCACCACCTGCGCAATCGACGACCGCTTCTGCCCGATCGCGCAATAAATACAGATCAGGTCATTTCCCTTGCTGTTGATGATGGTGTCGAGCGCGATGGCCGTCTTGCCCGTCTGCCGGTCGCCAATGATCAGTTCGCGCTGGCCGCGCCCGATCGGAATCATCGAATCAATCGCCTTCAACCCGGTCGCCATCGGCTCCCGCACTGGCTGCCGGTCAATCACACCCGGAGCAATCCGTTCCATGGCAATGTATTCGGTCGTCGCGATCGGACCCTTATCGTCGATTGGCTGACCCAGGGAATTCACCACCCGTCCCACGAGTTGCTTGCCCACCGGCACGCTCATAATGCGGCCCGTGCGCTTGACCTCATCCCCCTCGCGGATCTCGGTGTAGTCGCCGAGCAGCACCACACCCACCTGGTCTTCTTCCAGGTTCATCGCGAGTCCGGCGATTCCATGGGGAAACTGGAGTAGTTCTCCGGCCATGACCTTGTCGAGGCCATACACGCGCGCAATGCCGTCGCCCAGCGTGATCACTGTACCCACTTCATCGACGGTGATCTTGCTCTCGTAATTCTCGATTTGCTCGCGGATTAATTGCGATATCTCGTCTGCCCTGATTTGTGCCATAAGAAATCAGCTCTTAGCTGCTAGCTGTTAGCCGCTAGCTTTGAGATTCGAACCCAAGCTACTGTTTCTTTCTCTTCGCAGCATCATTTCCAAAGTGCGCTAGAGGATGCCGCGATCCCGACGGGGCGAAAAACGTAGCTGCCCGAAGTCGCCCTTCGCGATCTTTGCGGCCTTTCTTCGCGTCCTTTGCGGTTAAAGGCTTTGAGCCAGCGGCCGCCAGCTAGAGACCGTTAGCTGCCCGCAATCTGCTCCCGAATCCTCTCCAACTGGCCCAGCACTGATCCATCGTAGATCGTGCTGCCCACTCGCACCACTGCGCCGCCAAGTATCGCAGCATCGCGGGTGTACCGTGCCCGGACTTTCTTGCCCGTCAGGCGTTCCACCTGAGTCTCAAGCAATCGCTTTTCCGGCTCGCTCAGATCGCGGGAACTCGTAATCTGTGCCTCGGCAAAACCCATACGGGCATCGAGTTCATGCCTCAGTTGTTCAACCATCGCAGCGAAGAAATGCATCCGCCTGTGGTCGATGAGCACGGCCATGAAATTCCGCACTTCACGGGAAAACCCCTCGCGCTGCACGATCGCGTCCAGGACGCCACGCTTCTGCTCCGCCGTAATCGCCGGATTCTCCCATACCTTGCGCAAATCCGGATTCGCCTCAAGCAGCGCGACCATCGCACCTAATTCCCGTAGCACCCTGGCAGCATCGAGACGTTTTTCGAACACCACATCGGCGAACGCGCGGGAATACACTCTGGCAACCGAAGCCATGACCTAGTTCTTCCCTCCGTCCTCGGCGTTTCCCAGTCGGTCCGCGAAACTCCGCACCAGCGACGAGTCCGTGCCTGCATCTACGTGAATCTGCTTTTTCGCCAGCGCAATGGCTAAATCTGCCGCGTAGCCGGTCAAATCGCGCCGGGCCGCCTTGGCAGCTGCCGCAATTTCCTGCTGCGCCGATTCCACAATCTTGCGAGCGTCTTCCTCTGCCGCGGCTTTGATACGCGCCTCCTCGGCAGCCAGATCCGCTTCACCGGAAGCCTTCATCGCGGAAATCTCATCGTCCAGCTTCGACAGGCGCGATTCAATCTCCGACAACCGGCGATTTGCATCCTCGCTCGCGCGCCGTGCCTGCTCCATCGCCCGTTGAATCGCTTCGGTGCGCGCACGGAAAATTCCCGGCAGGTACTTCCGCCCAGCCCAAAGCAACACTGCGGCGATCACCGCAAAATTCAGCAACACGGCTAGCCAGTAGGCATACTGCAGATTGCCACCCGTAAGCTTCGACAGCCAGACCACCGACGCCGATTGCTTGAATTGAGCCGTCTCGTCTTCACCCGCCGCTTGGCGCGTCCCCTTCGCCAGCTGCTCCGCCAATCCGGGCTGCCGATTCTTTCGTTGTCCTGCCTCTTTTTCCTGCTGGGTTTGCTGCGCAGTGGAGGAATTCGCGGACGTAGACCCCGAAGGAGAACTGCTCGACTCCTGCGCATGCGCCACCAGTCCTAGAAACAGAACTAGCGCAAAACCGCATACCGCAAAAGAAAGCTTGAGCGACTGCAACGTGTTCGGCCTCGCTTCCATCATGCGCCACCCGCCGGACTGTGAGCGCTCACCGGGCGAAGCACCCGGCGCAGGATTTCTGTCGCCAGCCGTACCGACTCAGACTGCAGCCCTTCCTGGGCCGCAATCTTGTCCTGCTCGATCGCCGCACGCGCCTCCTCGACCTGCTGGTGCGCCCGGCTCCGGGCCGTCGCCAGGGCCGCTGCCCGTGCCTGCATCGCCGCTTGACGGCGTGCTTCCAGGTTGCGGAACACGGCGATACGAGCCTCGCGCAGACGCTGTTCGTATTCCGCGGTACGCGCCTCGGCTGCCGCCACATCGGCCCGAGCTTTCTCGATCGCACCCTCGGTCTTGGCGCGCCGTTCCGCCAAAACCCTTGCCAGCGGCTTGTGCAGCACGACCGTATATACGGCGTACAGCAGCACCAGCATGATTACGGTCGGGATGGACCCGAGCAGTAATCCGCCTAGTTGTCGAAGCGTCTCATCCATGGCTGAGCTGATGACCGGAAGAAAGAGGGCTACAAAACCCCTAAAATTAACATCCTAAGGAGCTTGTGTCAACGAGCCGGCCTGGAGGTTCGGGGCAAGAATCGCCCCAGACCGGAAAATTTTTCCACCTGTCAAGTCTTCTTTCGAGGGCTTTGCTGAACTTATCCTTGACTTCCCCCAGATTGGGACTACGATAACTACATCACCTCCGATCCAATTCAGGATCGAATGGGCCGGTAGCCAAGAAAAGTCACCGCTTTTTGGCTCTCGGCCCATTTAATTTTCAGCTGATAGCTCTTAGCCGTTAGCTCTTAGCAAGGGGTTCCTCTTGCGCCTTCCCGGTGTCTATCCCCGGTGTGAGGACTTCTAAGCTCACCATCCTGCTTCCCCTGATTCACGTTGCCGTAGCTGGAATCCTCATCGGCGGGGTGGTTTGAGCTAAGAGCTAAAGGCTAAAGCTAAAGGCTAAGAGCTAAGAGCTAAGAGCTAACGCTTAAGCTAAGAGCTGCCTTTCACCACAAACTCCTTCACCCGCCGCACCACCGATTCCGGCACCTCGGCGACCATCTCCACCGCGCCGTCGCGGTATTCGCGCGAATAAATGCGCGACTGTGCCGCCAGCATGGCCAGGACTTTTCCTTCCTTCTGCGGAACGCTGAGCCGTATCCGGCTGACCGGATCCTCCTCGAGCACCTGGTCGATGCGCTCAAGCAACGTTGCGATGCCAATGCCGCGGGCCGCAGAAACATGCACCGTGCGCGCGTCGTCGCGCAGCGCCTCGCGCTGCTTGGGCTCGAGCAGATCAATCTTGTTCATCACATGCAGCCGCGGCTTCTTCTCGGCCTCAAGCTCCTTCAGCACCAACTCAACCTGCGCGTCCTGCTCAGCCGTCAGCGGGCTGCCCGCATCCGAAACATGCAGGATCAGCGCCGCTTTCTGCACTTCCTCCAACGTGGCACGAAACGCCGAAACCAGCGTGTGCGGCAGGTTCCGGATGAATCCCACCGTGTCCGATAGCAGCACCTTCCTCCGCGACGGCAACTCTGCCCCGCGAATCGTGGGATCGAGGGTGGCAAACATCTGTGACGAAGCCAGCACCTCGGCCTTGGTCAGCGCATTGAACAAGGTGGACTTCCCCGCGTTCGTGTAGCCCACGAGCGCCACGGTCGCCACCGGCACCGACTCGCGCCGCCGCCGTTGCTGCGCCCGAATCCGCCGCACATTCTCGATCTGCTCTTTCACATGACGAATCCGGCGATAGATTTTCCGCCGGTCGGTCTCCAGCTGCGTTTCGCCGGGTCCTCTTGTCCCAATGCCGCCGCCCAACTGCGACATCTCGACGCCCCGTCCGGCTAATCGCGGCAGCATGTATTCGAGTTGCGCCAGTTCTACCTGCAGTTGACCCTCGCGGGTCTTGGCATGCCGCGCAAAAATGTCGAGGATGAGTTGGGTGCGGTCGATCACCCGCTTGTGCAGGATGCGTTCGATATTTCGCTGCTGGGAAGGAGAGAGATCGTGATCGAAAAGAATAAGATCCGCGTCGGCCGCGGCCGCTGCTCCCTGGATCTCCTCCAGCTTGCCGCCGCCGATCAGCGTCGCCGGGTCCGGACGATCGCGCCGCTGCAACGCTTCGCCGACAACAATCGCGCCCGCACTGGTTGCGAGCGTCCGCAACTCGTCCAGCGATTCTTCGGCGCTGAACTCCGGCATGCTCGGCGGCTTCGCGGCTGCCGCAATGCTGGTCGCCGCATCGCGTGCGGCCTGCGCACCACTAGTCAAGGACCGCCGCGACCCACCACCGCCTCGCGCCCGGGAATCGAGTCCTACCAGGAACGCACGTTCCCCTGAGTCCCGAGGACCGCTTTCTTCAGGCCCCCGGCCGCCCCGAACCGCGCGGCGAACCGCGTCTTCTTTGCGTGAATTCTTCGCGTCTGCCGTGCGCAAATGGAATGCGCCTTAGCCTTCGGTGCCGGACGCGCTGGTCGGAGGCACCGCTGTCGGGCCCGTGGCCACCGCCGCCGGCTTGGCTTCTCCGTGGGCCGCAAAGGAAGCGTGCGGCACTCGCCCCATCACCACTGTTGAGATGGCGTGCTTGAAGATCAGCTGCTCCTGGTTGTTGGTCTCCAACACCACCGAATATTTATCGAACGACCGGATTCGGCCCGTCAGCTTGACCCCACTCAGCAGGTAGATCGTGATGTTGAGCTTTTCCTTGCGGGCCGTGTTGAGGAATGAATCCTGGATGTTTTGCGCCGGCTTGTTTTCCATCTGCCGATCTCCTTGCAAGTTGGTCTGTCACAGCAGCTGGTTCCTTGCAGCCCGTGGCGCAAAACGACCGCAAAGCCCAGAGGGGGACAACCCGCGACGGTCGGCTGATTCACTCCTTTGGCCAGCAACCTAACCGTGTTGGACAACACTTTGTACAATACGGCTTGAGGCCTGACTTTTCAACCCGTTGGACCAAGAAGTTTTGCAAAACTTTCGAAACATTTTGCACACCGGAACAATGTGTCTTCGAGTCC
The DNA here is from genome assembly GCA_963729415.1 of uncultured Acidobacteriota bacterium. Taxonomy (GTDB): domain Bacteria; phylum Acidobacteriota; class Terriglobia; order Terriglobales; family Acidobacteriaceae; genus Gp1-AA133. The sequence continues at coordinate 128,732 of CAVSOD010000005.1, forward strand.
TCCAGTAACCTCGGCTGGAAGGTTACCCGACCACCTTATTAGCTCTTTATTAGCTCTTTTCCGATAGCTCTGCGGCTGCCCTTCGTCCTTATCGCGGCTTTGATATTTCCGGTGAACTACCGTCTCATTGGATGAGCCTCCCATCCATCGGAAAGCATCTGGCTAATGTACAATCCGCTGGACTCGGGAGGAACCTTGACCTTCTATTCCGCTATGTTTCTGCTAACTTCGAACATCCACATCCCCTCCGACTTCAACACCAACTTTCTGATGATCACGCGCTGGATTCATTTCCTGGCCGGCATCACCTGGATCGGCCTTCTCTACTTCTTCAATCTCGTGAATGTTCCGTTCCAGAAAGAACTCGATGCCACCACGAAGGGCAAAGTCGTTCCCTTACTCATGCCGCGTGCCCTTTATTGGTTCCGGTACGCTGCCGCCCTGACCGTGTTTGCGGGTGGTACCTACTGGGGAATGGGCATTGTCGCAGTCGACGCAAAGAATGCAGGTGCATCTGGCGCGACGGCAAATATCTCGGCTTTCGTGATCTGGACCGCGGTCTGGGCGATCCTCTACGCAGTCCTCATTCCCGGAAAGGGCGCTCTCGACAAAGGTCCCGTGATCGGCGTGATCTACGCAATCGTGGTCGCCGCAGCAGCTTGGCTTTACCTGAGCCTCAACGATCACGGATGGGAAAGCAACCGCCTGCTCTCCATCGGAATCGGCGGAGGTATCGGCTGGGTGATGCTGCTGAACGTCTGGGGCGTCATCTGGAGAATTCAGAAAAAGCTCATCGCGTGGACAAAAGACAACGCCGAAAACGGCACGCCTATCCCCGAGCAAGCCAAGCGTATGGCTCGCATGGCGTTTCTAAGCTCTCGCGCCAACGCGTTTCTAAGCATCCCGCTGCTCTTCTTCATGGGCGCCGCCAGCCACTACCCGATGTTCGGAAAATAATCGCGCGTTTGGACTTGATGCATCGGCCCAGTAATCGTGGGGAACACACAACCCTCCCCCTCATCTGTCATCCTGAGCGGAGTGAGGCGGCAGCCGAACGCACTCGAAAGCCTGCCCTGAGCGGAGCCGAAGAGGACCCCGCGTACCCAACGACCGCAGCAGGCTCTTAGAAGAATTTCAACCACGAGCCCGTGCAAAATAAAGGCCGCCGGCGCTTTGGTTGCGCAGGCGGCTTTGCTAGAGACTGAAGACTAACGACTGGCGACTGTTTCTAGAACAACAGCTTCAACCCAAACTGCATTTGCCGCGCCGAGGTCGTCCCGTCGGGCTGGCTCAGAGTCGCGGTCGAGAAACCAAAAGTGCCGGGGCTCTGATAGAGGTTACCCGGCTGATCGAATTGCGCCCGATTGAACAGATTGAACACCTCCGTGCGGAACTGCAGCTTCACCCGCTCAGTGATCGATGTGTCCTTCGACATCACCATGTCCCAGTTGTTGTAGCCGGGGCCGTAGTACCGGTTCTTGCTGACATTGCCAGCAAATCCGTAATCCGGCATCTGGAACGCATTGATGTTCAGGCCGGTCTCATTCACCGGGTGCCCTGACGGCAGCGCCGGATTCCCAATCAAATTGAGCCGCGACGACAAGCCGGTGTGTTCCGAATCCCGGTTCCCAAACAAATCGAATGGATGCCCGCTCTGGATGGTCGTGATACCGGCCAATTGCCAGCCCTCGAGCACCCTCCCTAAGAGGCCCGAGTTTAGAGAACCACGTCCCCGGCCCACCGGCAGATCCCAGGCGTAGTTCACGACCAGGCGGTGACGGATGTCGAACCCGGAATTTCCGAACTCGTTATAAAGTTCGAAACTATCGCGCGGGAACGATCGGTTCGTTTTCTCCGAGGCGATCAGCGGGTCAGCCGCGTCGTCAATGGCGTGCGAGAACGTGTACGCCCCCTGGATCTGGAATCCTCTCGAGAAGCGCTTATTCACATTCACCTGCAGCCCGTGATACCACGAGTTCCCCGAAGCCTGGTTCAGCGCAGCCTGGAAGAATGCCGTGTTATTCACCGAGAGGAGCCGCGGCCCGCCAAACCAGAGATTATTGAACGTGAGGGCTGAAGCCTGAGTTCCGGCCGCAAGGTTGGCGGCCACCAGCGCCGGTTGCGGCGGGTTGCCATCCACAGCGCGGAACTCGTGGAACCCGCGGTTGCCAACATAGTTGACATCAATCGTCAGGTCACGCACCAGCTCGCGCTGAATCCCGAAATTCCAGCTCGACGTATATGGCATTGGGAAGTGCTTCGAAATGATCGTCGGGAAAAATTCCGAACCGCAGGTCGGGTTGCAGTTCCCGTCGATGGAATGAATCGTAGTCGGCACCGTCGTGGGAAGCGGTACGTTTTCCGGCTGATCAAACGGCTCCGTGAAGGGCGTTTGCTGAAATGGCGGATTGCTGGTCGCGTTGCCGAAGAGGTTGCCAAACACCCGGTCATGGAAAATTCCGAATGCACCGCGCACCGCGGTTTTTCCATTGCGGAAAGGATCCCAGGCAAATCCAAGCCGCGGCTCAAAATTATTGTAGTTGTTGTCGTAGAGAAGATGCCCCGTGCCCGGTCCGACCACGGTAAAGGTGAAGCCCGTACAAGTCGCCGACGAGCAACCCGGTGTGCTCGGATCCAGCGTGTCTGGCGCCGTTCCCGAAGAGTTCTCGAACAGGTTCGAGAGGTTGTTGTCCACTTCATACGGCACGCCGTTGAACTGGTAGCGTACCCCGAGGTTTAACGTTAAATTCGGCCGAATTTTCCAACTGTCCTGCACGTAAAAATCGTATTCGTGCTGCCGGAAGCGGCGCAGATCATTACCCGTTCGAACCCCGCTCTTATTGAAAAACTGGCTCTGTTGTTCCGTGTCCATCACTCCCAGCAGCATGTTGGCCATGTCTTGGAAGACGAAATCCAAATTGCCCGTTGAGGTAGTGCCGCAATTTTGGTTGGGGTCCGCCGGATTCGGAGGATTGAACTGACCGCTCGGGTCGAATAACCCGAAGGGGTCACAGCCCGGCAGGCTGGGATTCACTCTAATTGTCGAATACCCGAAGTCGCCAAACGGCGCCAGCGTCACCAGGCTGCGCGATGTGAACGAGTTGAATCCATTCTCATAAACCCAACGGAAATCGCCGCCCATCTTCATCGTGTGCGCGCCATGCACCCAGCTCAGGCTATCGCCCCAGCTCCAGGTCCCGGTCTTGCGCCACTGCCCGTTGCTGTCGAACAACGCCAGGCAGCCGAAGCCCGCAACATCGGGCAGGGAAAAATCGCGCGGCCTGCCGTACTGGTCCGCCGCGCCCACGTTCAGGATGTTCTGGCTCCCGCAGTTGTAAGGATTGTCGTTCTTGTTGTAGGCGATCTTGGCCTGGTTCACCAGGGTCGAACTAAATGTCGAGGTCAACGTAGCTCCCGCCAGTAGCACGTGCGACTGCGTCGCCGTCGCTCCAATTCCGGGGAGGAAATCGTCATGGCTCCCGTTCGGATCCTTGTACTGATCGTAAGCCGCGTGAATCGATAACAGCTGCTTGTCACTGATATGTTGATCCAGCTTCGCCGTAATGTTGCGAGCATCAAACCGCGACGTCGATGGATAGAACAAATCGCCGCGAAACTGGTCCACCGCCGGCCCGTTCGGGTCCGGATAGAGGCTCAGAATCTGCTTCATCAGCGGATCGATCGGAGTGCTAAACGTGCTATTGGCCCCGCCCGCGTTAATCTGCAACGTGCAAGGCTGAGGGTTCGGCGCGCAGTCATACGGATCATAGTCTGTGTAAGCAAACGGCTGGCCGTTCAGCATGGCCTTGAAAGCCGCGTTCGGTACCGTCGACTTGTTCGTGAGGGTCGTGCGAAAACGCTGCCACTCGGTATCCACAAAGAAGAACGTTTTGTTCTTCACAATCGGACCGCCAACGTTGAACCCGAACTGGTTGCGCACATACGGATTCTGCGCTTCCATCCCGCCTGTCTGCGGATCGATATTGTGATTGAAGTAATCGCGCGCCCCTAGCGCGTTGTAGCGCCCGAACCAGCGCGCACCGCCGTGATAGTCGTTGCTTCCGCTCTTGGTGACCACGTCAATGATCGCGCCATTGTTGCGCCCGAATTCCGGCATGAAATTGTTCGTGATCACGCGGAACTCTTCGGTCGCGTCCGGATTCAACGAAGCCAACCCCTGCGGGATACCCGGCACTGACGTGTCGTTGTTGTCCGACCCGTCGAGCAGAAAATTATTGTTGCGTTCCCGGGTTCCGTTGACCGAAAACCCTCCCAGACTGCTGTTCGACTGAATGGTGCCCGGCGACAGCAGTACCAGCGAATAGGGATCGCGGGTCAACAGCGGAAGATCCAGCATGCGCTGCGAGTCGACGATGTTGCTCACTTCCGACGTCTCGAGGCTCACCGGAGGCACGTCGCTGGCGCGCACCATCACTTCCTCTGATACCGTGCCCGGCTCGAGCAGGATGTCGAGTCCCAGCGTCTGCGCCACCGTGAGCTCGATCTTGTCGAGGTGATAGGCCTTGAAGCTGTCTTTCTTGGCGGTGATCTCGTAGTGCCCAACCGGCAGATTGGGAAGGCTGTACACGCCGGTCGTCCGCGTGGTGGCCGTGCGCGTGGCATTCGTCTCAATGCTGCGGACAATCACCTCAGCGCCCTGAATCACAGCGCCCGAGTTGTCCGTCACCGTTCCCTGTATCGAACCGCTCTGCGCAAATGCCGCTGTGACCATTCCCGCGGCGAGTACTGCGACAGCGAACCCTTTCAGCTTCAACATGGCTCCTCCACCAAATCGCGGACACATCACGCGACCCTTCGCAAACTTGTGCAACTGAGAATTTTTTCCCCGGGACCCGGGAAAGACGCAGCAACGTTCACCCGGTCTAGCCAGCCCTAGTGATATGTCATTTTTTGGTAATCGAGTAGGTTACGATGGTCACATTCGTGAGGGGCAGCTTCCGCGGGGACGCACTTGATGTTGGTGGAAGGTAGAGACCTTCAATAGATCAGCTGATAGGATCAGAAGATCCTGCATCGGCCGTGGGCGCCACAGAAATAAACGAATCCGGCCAGGCACGAGCTCTAGCCGGAACAGACCTCGCACTTGTCGCGAGCCGCAACCTTCGCTAGGTGTGGGGGGTGCTACTTCTTCTGGCTGGCCTCGATCTTTTCAATCATCTGCTTGACTCCGCCGGACATTGGACCGTTGGGGTCGATCACCAGGTACTGCTTGAATTCCTTCACCGCACCCATGGGATCCTGATGTCGTAGCGCAATGTTTCCCAACAGCACGTGCACCGGCGCCATATCGGGAGCCAGCGCTGCTGCCTTCTGCGCATGAGGTTCGGCATCTTGCCATTTCCCTGTGGCCCAGTACGTCTTGGCGAGCTCATATTGCCCTTCAGCAACATCCGGTTTGAGTTCAAGGCCATGACTCAATGTCTTCTCGGCATCCTCGTACTTCTTCTGTCGATTGAACATCGTCCCCAGCGCAAGATAGCCGCCCGGTGCGTCGGGATTGAGCTCGTTAGCTCTTTGCAGGCTTTTCTGCGCTTCGTCGTACTTCCCTAGATCTAGATAGACAAGGCCGAGCGCCAGTTGTGCTTCGGAATACTTGTCGTATAGCTGGATCGCCTTCAAAAAGTGCTTGATGCTGCCGTCGGCGTCTTTCTTTTCCGCCAGCAGTTTCTGGCCAGCGTTGTATTCCTTGCGTGCAGCGGCCGGAATCTCGGCCTCGCGCGCGTTGATGCCGGCGCTGGCGCCTTCCGGTGGGACGTTTTTCGTGTCAAGTGGATGCTCAGGCTGCAACGTGATGTATTCGTTCGACATCTTCGACATGCTGATGTCGATGAACTTGCTGTAAGGCTTAAAGCCCTGCCCTTCGATGCTCAGAACATAGATGCTCGGGGTCAAGCCGTCGAAATCGAACTTCCCGGTGGGATCGGTGTTTTGCTCGTCCGTGAAAGCGAGCTTGTCGCTTCGCAGACGAATCACAATGTGATCGGCCGCGCGTCCATCAGGCCAGAAAACCTGGCCCTTGATAAACGCGCCCCAGGCGGCGGTGGAGGCGAGAACGGCGGATGTGACAAATAATGTGCGCAAGAGTCGAAGCATTGCATTTCCTCAGGGCCGTAGCGGGCTCGTCCGCTCCACAGCATGAACCCGCGCCCGGTCACCGATCAATGGCTAAATGAAAAGGGGAGGGCGTGAGGCCCTCCCCAAGAGAACTCTAGCGAATCCTAGAATTCAATCTTCGCGCTGAACCGGGCGTAGAACGGACGCTGATACCCGGGGTTCGTGTTGCCGTTGACCGAAGAAGGGCCGATTCCAAGCGGCTTCAGGAAGTCAGCATTCGGCACGCCGGCCGAGCGCTGCGCATTCTGATCCACCCGGAGCAGGGTCTTGCTGTCGGTGATGTTGAACAGATCCATTCCGAAACGCAAACGCACGTTTTCCGAAATCTTGAACGGATAGTCGGAGTGGAAGTCGACGCTGCCCCAGTCGTTGGTGCGGCCAAGCGCGCCACGAGCCGAAGTGCAGTTCGTTGTATTGTCGGCGCAGAACGGGATTTCGCCGGCGTTCTGATACGCCGGGTGCGCAAACAGATTGTTGATTGGAACGCCGGTTTGGAAGTGCACCGAGCTTCCCAAGGTGAGGCCGCTTGCGTGGTTCCCGTGCAACGTATAGCTCACAAAGCCGTTGGCCAGGTACCGCACATCGGTGTTCAACACGCCAGGCACGAACTGCTGCCCCAGCAGGCTGAAATCACCCTGGGTGAAGTCGAACAGCGAGCTGATGTTGGGATCGTTCTGCCCGTTGTCGTTACGGAACGAGCCTTCGTAGTTGCCGAACAGCTTGGCAATGCGGAAGTTTGCCCGCGCTTGCCAGCCTTTCGACATCGCCTTGTTGACTTCGAACTCGACTGACCGATAGGTGCGAACTGGGTCAACGAACCCGTCGGGGATCCCGTCAGAGCCGGGAATACCCACAAGTTGGTTGGTCCCAGTCGCGTCAACCGCGTTTGGAACGCAGAACGCGTTGTTTCCATTTGCCAGCGAAACTGGATTGCCGTTGCTGTCATACGGCGCGTGGCTTCCAGCGAACGTCGATGCCAGAGTTGAATAAAGGGTCTGGTTGGTTCCGCTTGATTTACAGCCTCCCGGTGCGTCGCCGATCGGGTTCACACTGGTGTAATCGTGATGGTAGGCAATCTCAACTGGGTTGACAAACAAGTCCTGCTTCTTATTGACGTTGCTGATGAAGTAGAGTTGGTTCAGCGCAAAGTTCTGCGCCTTCGTCGGTCCAGCTTGATAGATTTCAGGCGAGATCGCGGCGTTATCTTCGATGATTCGCTTGATACGCCGGTCGGTATAGCGAGCGCTGAAGACGATGCCCGAATTGAATTCATGCTCGAAGCCGAGCACGTATTCATCCAGGTACTCGCTGCGCGTTCCCTTGCCGAAAGCCTCGCCCGTCTGGGCCGAAGCAGCCCCTTCCGGGAAGAAGTGGGCACCGTCCACAATCAGAGGAGCGGTGAGTGTTCCGTCAGGATTTTCGAGGACGTGGCCCGTGTTGTCGGAGGCAGGGATCCAGACCGAAGTTGGGAAATCCAGTTCCGTGCTCAGCGACCGGATGGCGATGTCCAAAGGCAAGGATTCCGTGTAACGACCGAAGTTCACATACGCCTTGCTCTTGCGGTTGCCCCACGGGTCTACGCTGATGCCAATGCGGGGCGACCAGTTGTCGACAAAGGTGTACTTCGCGGTCAGACCTTCCACGTGCTGTTGTTCCCAGCGCAGGCCGGCATTGATCGTGACGTACTTGCTGGGGCTCCACTGGTCCTGCGCGAAGAGGGTGTGGTAGAACGACTTCGTCTTGAAGGTCAAGTCCCCAAACTCACCACGCGTCTGCAAGAGGTAAACCGAAGTGTTGCCATCCGCGCATTCAGCAAGCCCTGGAATGTTCATTTCGGAGGCCAACGAGGGAAAGCCGGGGTTGTTCTCGAGACAGTTTCCTGCGCCGGCACGAAGTTGGAAGGCCGCGTTGGTCCCGTTCTGGACCAAATCCGCCTGCAACGTCGGATCGTTGGTCACCAGCGCTGCCGAGGTTGCGTCGAATGGGATGCTAGCACCGGACCGGAACTTCGATCCATCATAGTGATTGATGTCGTAGCGATACCCAACGCTAAGCGCGTGCTCCCCAAGGAAATTGAAGGTTTTCTGGGTATCGAAGTTCAGGCCGTAATTGTCCCCATTGGTGTTTTCGTAGTACCCCAACCCCTGGCGGGTGTACTGGCCGCGCAAAGTGTTGGTCGTCGAAGTACAAAGAGCATAAAACAGCGGCGCACCGCAGGTGCTGCGCTGCGTATAGTCAACGATCTGGTAGTCGTTTCGAGCGAAGGGATTATCCGACAGGTTGTTGTGGCCCCAAGACCACGACGCGTTGAACAACCAGGTCGGGCTCCAGGTGCCGTTATACCGCGCGACGAAATTGCGGGTCCCGTACTGGAGTTTGTCCCAGGTCGTCTTCGAAGCCGTCTGCAGCCCAGTGTTGCCATTCGGATTGTTGTCACCATAGGTTGGATCGCCGAAAATCGATGCCTCAACCTGATGATGATCATTTATCCGATAGGTGAGCTTCCCGGCGTAGGAGTAGACCCGAACACCTACATTGACGTTGCCGAGGCTGGTTTGCGTAGGAACGCCGCCTATCAGGTCGGACGGATTTCGGTATTGCGCGAATTGGTTGTAGTCCGTGTTCCACTGCGGATTGAACGACCCAAAGAAGAACAGGTGGTTCTTGAACCCCGGCACGTGTCCGCCGAGTTCGGCATCCACATCATATTGACCTTGATGCAGGATTTTGCCGTATAGGTTGAACCGCTCCTGTTGCGAGCCCGCGCCAAAAGCATCTGGCTGCAAACGCGACATTTCGAGTTGCTGCGGCCCGAAGAACCCAGCAACCTGACCATGGAACGCGTTGCTGCCCGACTTGGTCACGATCTGCACGATACCGCCGGTCGACTTGCCGTACTGGGCCTCAAAGCCGGCCGTCTTTACCTGAACTTCCTTCACGAACGACAAGTTGATACCAGTAGACAGAGAACCATACACGCGCGAATACACACCGATGCCGCCGAAGCCTCCATCGGTGATGCTCACGCCGTCTGCGATGTAATTGTTCTCAAGACCCGTTCCGCCAGCGATTGACGGATTCGCTGTTCCAGTTCCACCACCCGAGGTCACACCCGGGGCCGCATAGAAGAGACCCGTAACGTTGCGCGGAACAGGAACCGACTCGTAAAACGTATCGGTAAGGTTGGAAGCGACTGAAGTCGACGTCGTGTCTACCGCAACCGCAGCAGCGCTTACTTCTACGGTTGTGGCCGAGGTGCCCAGTTCCAGTTTGAGCGTGATCGTCGAGGTTCGGCCGGTCTGCACTTCGACCTGCCGCGCTTCCGTCGTCTTGAAACCTTCCTTTGAGATTTTGACCGAGTAGAAACCCGGAATCAGAAGCTGAAAGATGAAGTGACCCTCGGCGTCGGTGTTCATGGTGCGATCGCCAGTGGGCCCGCCGATATCCACTTTGGCGCCCGGCACGACTGCGCCCGATGGATCGGTTACCACACCACCGATGTTTCCCTTCACAGATGCCTCTGCGCCTTGCCCAAAACTTAGGGCCGAGAGGCTCAGAAGCAACGCAAACAGCGTAAAGCCCGTAAGTAGCTTTCTCGCCATAGGTTTAACTCCTCCTGAAGTTGATTCGAATGTCGCTTTGGCTCGATGAGACTGCTGGTGCCCGTTGGAAGACAGGGTGAAACACAGAGACGTGCATACCAATGCACACTCCGGGCCAAAGACATCGTCAATTCACAGTCCCGTGACTAGTGTCGTGTTTTGTGCATGTTGCAGTAGAGCCGAAAGGAAAGAAGACTGCCGGAGGAATACGGTATTCTTCCTATATTCGTAGAGAGCCGACCCTAAGACTATGGGTTTTCATAGGGATAAGGTCTTAGTTACGCCATCGAGGAGCGCGTTCGTTCGCTGTAGAAGTGAGGGAAGGTTTAAGCCCTTGATCGCTAGCGGTCGCTGTCCGGTGCGGGTTCCGTCATCAGTGCGCGGCCTTTCCGCTGAAACGCTTCGGCCTGGGTCGGATTACCCGCTTGCTGGTAGGAATCGCTTAGAGCCAGATAGAGCGGACCGCTGGGATCTTTCACCTTGAGCGCCGACTCAAGGAAGCTCACGGCTTTCGCCGGTTGCCCGGTTTTATCCAGGCTGGTCGCGACGTTGAGGATCGTGCTCTCGTCGGTTTGCTGCGTGATCTCAGCGCGCGCGAACAAATCCACGACCTTCGTGTACTGTTGCTGTCGGAAGTAGTATTCGCCAAGGTGCGTCCGCGCGCGGTCGTTTCCCTGGTTGTACTGCAGAGCCTGCGCGAAGCAATCGGCGGCAGACTGGCTTTTGCCCTGGCTCAGATATGTAAGCCCTCGGTCAACCTCCGCCTGCCCGGAGACGACGTAGTCCTTGAGTTCCTCGTCCTCGAGCCTCCACGTGTCCGACGGCGACGGTTCATCATTGACCATCTTGAAGGTAAGAGCAGTGAAGCGTTTTTGCTGGGTCGCTGGGTCGACCACCGTTACGATCAGCCTGTAGTCACCTGCACCGAGCGTGACGGTGTCAATCTTCTTGCCATTCACCATGGAGCCATGCGCGTCAAACTGATCGCTGGCCACTTCCTCGTGAATGGTCTGTGCAGTACCCGTCAAACTGGGCCGCCCGTACGCATAGTCGACCGATAATTTCGATCCTGCACCTGGCGTCGAATTTTCCGGTCGCCAGATCTGGTAAAAAAACTTCAGCTCTTGTCCCGGCACAAGTGCCAGTGCTTTGCCCGTGATGTACGGATCGAATCGCACCCCTCCCGCCGTGAACGGAGCGAACTCCGCCCGTGACGGGTCCAGAGCCGTTGCTTGCCCGAATGGAATAGGATCGCCGACAAAGAAGTCCCGGCCCGCTACCTCTGGCACCGTGACCATGCGATCCGCCGTGAAAGCAGTCCTGGTTATGAGATTGGTGAACAGAAAACTGATCTTGAATTTCCCCGGCGCAAGTGGGACCCAGCCTTCATAAGCAACGGGTTTGCCTTTAAGCGAGTCGAGATCGTCTTTGGTGAGGTACTTGCCGACCTTCCGACTCAGATTGTAGATCTCTTTTCCGTCGGCATCTTGCACGCGCACTAACGCTTCCACCGAGTAGTAGAATCCCTTGTCGGACTCCGCCACCGCGAAGTCTTCCGGTCTCGGCAAACGCAGTGCATAGTGCAAACGAACTTGTCCACGCGTGTCGCGCAAAGGCACTGTAACCACGTTTAGAAGGTCACCCGGCAAAATCACGCGATGCGTGACGTCTTCGTTCAACGAGCGTCGCAGCTTCAGTTGCTCTACGGTGAAAGGATTGTTGGCCAGATCGTGAATCGTGCCCAAGAGTAAATCGGAGAGCAGGGTGGAGTTTGCATCGTCGGGATTAACCGGTTCGTCCGGAAGCAGCGTGAGCGTGGTATGTGCCACTTCCCTCCCCAGAAGATGATCGATCTGGAGATAAGACTGCTGACGCCCCTGCTCCGCCTGAATGCCAGTAACTAACTTCTGCGGGCCATCCATGTACGGGCTGTAGAGGCGGAAGTCGCCGAAATCCTTTTCGTAGAATACGATATTGAAAAATGGCGGTAGCGCCGGGTGCGCGCTCTCGTAAAACCAGATCTCCATACCGCGCACACCCGACTGGGCGACGTAGCGCGCCTTCTGCGCAGGCGCACCCAGCGTGACGTAGATTCTCCCCATGTCCGTCGCCCAGCCATTCCCGTGACTGCCGAAATGATCACTCGCATACTGCAGTCTCTTGTAGTGCTCCTCGCGGTATTGGTTCGTAGGAGCTCCCGGATTTGGATTCCGAACCTCCCAGAAATGCTCGATGAACTTTTCCCGGGCTTCGTCGCTGGTTAAGGCACGAAAGGCGGTGCGCTCATCGTTCGTGATAATGTAAACAACGTCTTTCTTTAGCCATTCCGCATACTTCGGCGGAAGCTTTGTAGAATTGCTGGCCGAGCAACGTAAAGCAAACGTCGCCGATACAATGCAAAAGACCAACACCGAGAAGCGGGTCAACCGGAGTCCAGACACTACACACATGCCCTTTCGTTGATGTAATTCAGCGTATTGTCAAATTGAGGCGTCCGTCAAGTCGCCCAAGACATATCGGCCCGGTCGCCTACACTAGCTGCCTTTCGCCGAGAGCGCTTCTCCGTATAGCTTTTAATGTCGTGCATCCTCTGCTGTGGTGCATCCAACGACCGCGCAGAGGGAGTGTCGTATTTCCTAATGTTTAGCGATAGATACCTAGCGGGGCTCTCCCTCTTTAACGAGCATCAGTTCTTTGAAGCACACGAACTATTAGAGGATGTCTGGCGCGCCGCGCCTGAGCCCGAACGCAAGTTTCTCCAAGGGCTGATCCAGGTCGCGGTTGCTTTGCACCACCACTCCCAGGGAAATCTCGTCGGATGCCGTTCTGTGCTCGAACGCGCCCGGCGCAATCTCGGCGCCTACCCCGAGCGGCACGGCGGACTGGACCTGGCCGCCGTTCGCCACTCTCTCGATGCCTGGCGCGATGCGCTCGATCGCGGCAGCGCTGTCCCGGAATTTCCGAAATTCCAAGCCTGCCAGTAACTGGTTACCCGCCCAGACATTGCACAAACCTGCGGGATTCTCCGCCCGCATTGGTAAAAGTCGGGTAAAGCGATTACCACAGGGGGCACAGGGGAATACAGAGGAAGCAAGAGTTTTCGAGGGTTCGCCGTCTTTTGCTCCTCCGCCGTTCCCGCTTACCTCTGTGTAACTCTGTGTTCCCTGTGGTTATTGCTTTTCTATCGATCCCAGCCATATCCATCCACCATGCGCCTGATCCCACATTGTGGCGCACCTGAGAGACACCCTCACGGGCCCGTCCCGGGCACACACTGTCGTTACCCCACCGGCCCCGGCTTCTCCTGCTAGAATTTCGTATTCGTGAATTCGCCGACCACTTCTAAGAAAACGCCGTCTAAGAGGACGCCGTCTCAGGCGCCGCCGAACGTGCCCATGCTCGACCTGGGCCGTCAGTATGCTCAGATCCGTCCGCAGATCCTGGCCGCCATCGAACGGGTTTGTGCTTCGCAACATTTCATCCTGGGAGAGGAAGCCGAGGCGTTCGAACGCGAACTTGCGGCGTTCACCGGCGCCGCACATGCCGTCGGATGCGCCTCCGGCACCGACGCGCTGTGGCTCGCATTAGCCGCGGTCGGCGTGCGGCCCGGCGATGCGGTCATCACCACGCCCTTCAGCTTCTTTGCCTCCGCCAGCGCCATCGTGCGCGCGGGCGCGCGGCCGGTGTTTGTCGACGTCGATCCGCACACCCTGAACCTCGATCCAGCTCTGGTCGAAACTTACCTGCGCGCCGGCAGGTCCTTGCGGCTGCGCGCGCTTTTGCCCGTTCACCTTTATGGGCAATGCGCCGACATGGACGTCTTCTCTCGTCTCGCAGAGGAATTCCAGCTTGCGGTCGTCGAAGACGCCGCACAGGCCATCGGGGCGTCATGGCGCGACCGCCGCGCAGGCTCGCTGGGCGCAGCCGCGGCTTTCAGCTTTTATCCTACGAAGAATTTGAGCGCCTACGGCGAAGCCGGCCTGGTCACCACCAACGACTCCGCTTTTGCCGACGACATGCGGCGGTTGCGCAACCACGGTAGCCCGCGCCGCTATCTTCACGAAGAAATGGGATGGAATTCCCGCCTCGACGCCATTCAAGCAGCCGTGCTTCGTGTCAAACTTCCTTACGTTGAGACCTGGAACCGCCAGCGCCGCGAGCGCGCGGGGATCTACGATCGCCTGCTCACGCAGTCCGGCCTGGCCTCGCCCACGGCCGACGCTCCCGTGCGTCCTCTAGCCGTCGCCCCGCACGCGCATCACATCTACCATCAGTACATAATTCGCGCCCGCCGCCGCGACGACCTGCGCCGCTTCCTCGCCGAGCGCAATATCGGCAGCGAGATCTACTACCCGGTCCCGCTGCACCTGCAACCCGTCTTTGCCTATCTCGGATATCGCGAGGGCGACTTGCCCGAGGCCGAACGCGCCGCTCGCGAGGTGCTCGCCTTGCCCATGTTCCCCGAACTCACCGATGGCGAACAGCAATGGGTGGTTGAGAGCCTGGGCGGAGTTTTATTCCTAGCGGGTCGCGTTCGCCAACTCGAGTAATTCCGAATGCCGCACGATGTAATCATTGAAACCTTGAAACCCTGAAACTTTGAAACCTTGCCGCATCACGGCATACTCCGGTCCATCAACTCCAGCAGATCTTTTTTCATTTTCGCGTGCGATCCGCCATCGATGTACACCATGTGCCCGGCCTCATAGGTCGCAAACGAAATTTTCTGGTGGAAGTCCGGTCCCAGGTCGAGGTGATCGATCGAGTACTGGGCCGCGGCGTACGGCGTCGCCAGATCGTAGTAGCCCTCCATGACAAGAATCTTTAAATATGGATTCTTGGTCAGCGCTGCCCGCAGCCCGGGTGCCGTGTTGGGAAAGCCTTTAACCGCGTCACCCCAATCCCATTTTGCAAACGCGGGGTCGTTCCAGGCGATGAACTTGTACGGCATGTCCGACTTGTAGCCGAGTTCACCGCGAACATACTGGTTGAACACGGAATTGTAGGGGGGCGACAGAGCCGTCAGCGTCGGATCGTAACCGTGGCTGTCGAGCGTACCTTCCGGATCGATTCCGGTAAAACGCCCGTCCAGCCGACCCACACGCAATTTCTGGTCAAGCAACAGGTTGTAGACGAACTGCTCTACGTCGACACGCAAGCTCGCATTGTCGATGAGTTTTTTATCGAGTCCGGTATACCTTGCATACGTATCGATGATCTTCTGCCGCTCTTCCGCCGGCAGCGCATCGCCTCTGTGCAGCGCCTGCGTGTACTCGGTAGAGGCCCAGCGTTCCACCTCCTGGCGAGTCTTCGCCAGATCCTGCATGAGATCGGGGGCCAGCCGCTTGTGATAGGCCGCAATCATGGTGAACGATGGCACCAGCAGCGCGTACGGCACGTCATTGTTTTTAGCCCATTCCAACGTGCCGAAGTCCATCGCAACCGACAGCAGCGCGATGCCGTTGAACGATATACCCGCGATCCGCCAGATAGTTCGCGATGCCCGCCGCTCGCGTGGTGCCGTAACTCTCTCCCAGCAGGAACAGCGGCGATGCCCAGCGCTCGTAGCGGGTAAGGTATAGGCGGATAAACTCGCCGAACGCCTCGATATCGCCCTTCACTCCCAGAAACTTCTTCGTGGTCTCGCTGTCGGCAGCACGGCTGAAGCCTGTTGCGATGGCATCCACGAACACCAGATCGCTCCGGTCGAGCAGCGTGTCCGGGTTGTCGGTCATGCGGTAAGGAGCGGCCGGCATGAATCCGTTTGGCTGAAGCACCACCGTCCGGGGACCCACCGCCCCCATGTGCAGCCAGACGGTCGACGAGCCCGGCCCGCCATTGAAGCAGAACGTCAGCGGGCGCTTCGCCGACGACTGCCCGTCGAGCGCGTATGCCACGAAAAACATCTCCACTTCGATCTTGCCGTCGTCACGCTTGATCGGCAGGCGGCCCGCCGTCGCCGTGTAGGCAAGCGGTTTGCCGTCCAGGTTGATCTGGTGATGCGTGACGATCGGAGGTACTTCCGTCATCTCGTAATGCTGTTCGTGGTCGGAGGCCTTTTCGGCGGATTCACTTGCGGCCTCGGCCTTTGGCTCCGGCGCCGGCAGCGCGGGCTCCTGTGGTTTCGTTTCGGTGGTAGCTGCCGGCTTCTTGCCGCTGGCCTGCGCCGCCGGCTTGGCTGTCTCCGCTTGCCGGGCAACTCCGGGGGCCGGCACCAACAGAAGGATCCCAAGGCTGATGACAATCGTTCGCATGAGTTCTCCGGAGTCAGGGATGTGGAGCGACGGATCAGAACAACGAATGGGCCAACAATTATAGACGGGTTAACTACGGGGAAGTTTGCAACGCCGCTCCCGAATTAAAGCCCACGCCCCAACCCGCCGATAATTCAGCTAGACACCATGGGCAGCAAGCCGCAATCCGCACCAGAAAAACCCAGCCCCTGGATCGCCCGCCAACCGATCCTGGCACTCAATGAAAGTGTGGTTGGCTACGAGTTGCTGTTCCGCGAAAATGCGGAAGAGCGGCGCTTTCTCCCTGACGCCCCCGACGCCACCACCAACCCGGACAGCGCTACCCTGGCCGCCATCGACACGCTGAATCTGATCGGGTTCGAAGTGCTCTGCGACGGCCGCGCCGCCTTCATCAATTGCACCCACCCGATGTTGCTGAAGGGCTACTTCTCCCTGCTGCCACCCGCCGACACGGTGGTTGAGATTGATGAGGCCGTTCCGGCTGACGGCACCGTTGAGGATGTATGCCAGCGGTTGAAACAGGCCGGCTACCGCATCGCGCTCGATCACTACGTTCCTGGCGACGCCCGCGAACCCCTGGTCGCCTATGCCGACTTCCTCAAAGTTGATATCAAGCGCCTGGGCCGCGACGACTGTGCCGACCTGGCCCGACGCCATGCCGCCAAGCACCGCCGCATGCTGGCGCTCAAGGTCGAGAACCGCGAGGATTTCGTGACGGCCAAACAGGCCGGCTACTCCCTGTTTCAGGGATATTTCTTCCGCCGCCCCGAACACCTGCAGGCGCGGCAGATTCCCGCCAACCAGGCCACGTTCCTGCGCCTGCTGCAGGCCATCTCGAAACCTCAACTCGACTTTGCCGAGATCGAGGACCTCATCAAGCATGAGCCGTCGCTCTGCTATCGCCTGCTGCGCTATCTGAACTCGCCGCTGCTCGGCCTGGCTTCTCCGGTGCAATCGGTGCGGCACGCCCTGAACCTGCTCGGCGAGCGCGAATCGGTGCGCTGGATCCGCATGGCCACCACGCTCGTGATGGGTCAGGAAAAATCTTCCGACCTGGTGCTGTCTTCCCTGGTGCGCGCCCGTTTCTGCGAAATGCTCGCGCCCAAAGTTAAGCATGGGCAATCGGACCTGTTTCTCCTGGGAATGCTCTCGCTGATGGACGCCATCCTCGAACTACCTATCGGCATTTTGGTCGAGGAGTTAAGCCTCGATGCCGACATCAAGGCTCAATTGATTTCCGGGAAAACCGGCACCAAGACTCCTCTGTCCCCTATCTACGATCTCATGGTGGCGCGCGAAGCCGGCGATTGGGGCGCCGTCACCGCCCTCGGCAAACAACTCAATCTCTCCCTTTACTTCATGGCCGAAAGCTACAACGCCGCTATGAAATGGGGCCACCAGATGACCAGCGCGGGCCGCGTTTCGCAAACACCTGCTCGGTAAATCCATCCATTGTCTCTATCGTCGGCGGTTGAGCGCTCAGTGCTCAGTACTCAGAAGCTATCTCATAAATCGGTTTTGAAAGGGCGTGGCTTCAGCCACGCCCTCCAGAGCCGCATAAAAGTCGGGGCTTTAGCCCCTGAGGAGACGGAAGCTTGCACGTTTGGTCCGTTATGAGACAACTGCTGAGTACTGAGAAGCCGTCTCATAAAACCAAGTTAATAAACATCCCTTGAGCGACTCCACACCTCGCCTTCACCCTCGCCGCTTCCTCTTCGTGGCCCCCGGCTTCGGCGGAGCTGCCTCCCCTGGCGCAAGCACGCGCCGCACGATCGGTGTATTCAATTTGTATTTCCGCTCCGCCACATTCCCGCTATCGTCTTTCACTCGCAGAATGAAAACCGGCAACTGGCCTTCCTTCCCGAAATCTTCCTTCGTGACCGTTGCCGGCAATACGCCATTCAGATTGCGCTCGCGGTAGGCTGTTTCGTAGCGATGCCGCTTCACATTCCAGGTAAAAACGTGGACTTTGTCGTAGTCAAACTGCTGCCCTTCCTTTGGGTCGGAAAGCAGGGCCAGATACTGCGGGACTTTCTTGTCGTCATCCTGCACTTCATTGAGCGTAAAGAAGCCGACGAAGCGCTGCCCTTCGGCGTACTGCGCGATCTCGAGCGGCACGTCCAGATCGACCATGCGCGCCAGTATCCAACCGGCTCGCCCTTGCGCGTCGCGCGCCAGCCACCAGTCTTCCATCACTGGCCCGGCGCCAGTCTTGCTGTCTTTCTTCAAAGGATTCGCGGTCGCCACAACGCCGGACCGCTCCGCCGTCCCGCGCGCCAAGAGGGCTAGCTTAGAACCCGCCGGCAACTGGTACAGGTGGTCGCTTTCCCGCCCCGGCTCGATGTGGAGGTTGGTGTCATTGCGGGTCGTGCCTGATGCCTGGACGGGGTCATTCTGATGGTCTTTGGTGAGTGCTTGAAATCGATCGAAGACTTCCTGGCTGATCAGAAAACGTTGCTCGATCCAGCCAATGGTTCCCTCCGCGGTGCGCACCTGGACAAAACGTTTCTCGCGATCGATGACTTCCACGCGGTCGCCGTTTTTCACGTTGCCGGTCTTGTTATAAACGGCCGCGACCCGGTCGCGCAGAAACGCTTGCGGCGCTGAAACGTACATGACTTCGAGGTGCCCCTTGCCCCGACCGCACGCCGGGACCAGTGCCAGGATCAGCACCAGCGCCCACACCTTTTTCGGGGGCCACCGTTGGGGAAGGAGGTTCACAGGGCTTCGGTACCAATATAGCGCGCCGGCAGACCCGCTGCCTGTATCGAAGGTAGGGGGAAAAGACCAGGAGAAGCACTCAGAGTCGGGGGACAGTACTCTGCACTCAGTACTCAGAACCCAGTACTCAGTACGCCGCGCAAGCAGGGCCATGCGCTTTCGGGTAGCGCCGCCGTCCCGGCGGCTGTCCGGCGGGCGTCTCCGCCCGCCGCTCGCGAGAGGCGAGTGCCGGCAAGATGCCGGCGCTACTAAACCGGCCCGGTCGTATTAACCAGAAGCTAAACTTCGCGCCAGGAAGTCCCAGGACGCGTTCGGAAGGCACCGTCCAGGGGGAAACCATGGCTGACATTCAAAAGTCCGCCCTGCGGGCTTCTAAGCGCGATTGGCGGGCATTCTGGAGGATGTCCAGACCCCTATTTTGCGAATCCGGAAGCCGCCTCAACGAACTTTCAATGACTTAGCTCGAAGTGAATCAAATTGAGAACGCCGCCGAGCCCCAGATGTGAGGCTCGGAGCAAACCGAGGCCAACGAGCGAAACGCCTACTGCGTGATGCTCACCGTTACCGCTGTCGAAGTCACCGTCGTGCCATTCGATCCCGGAGCCGAAGCCGTAGCACTGACCGTAATCGGAGCCACCGGGGAGAGCGTTCCAATCGTGAAAGCCTGAGTCCCCGCAACCGCGCATCCGGTGTTGGTGGTTTTGGTGATGCCAGTCACCGTCGTACCGCCAGAGGTGAATGCCCAGGTAGCCGTGCTGCTGATGTCGCTTCCCGATGGAGATGCAATCGCCGTCAGGCAAAACGGAATGCCGCCGCTCGCTGATACGCTCTGCGATGACGGCGTAACCGTAATCGACGAAACTGGTGTCGAAATCGTGATGGTGGCCGAACCGCTCACCGTCACACTGGTTGCGGTGATCGTGGCCTGCCCCGTCCCCACACCCGTGACCACGCCGGCCGCTGAGACCGACGCGATAGTCTGATCGCTGCTCCCCCAGAATACTTTCCCTGTGATGGTTTTCTGTGTTCCGTCGTCGTAGGTGCCGATGGCCGACATTTGTTGAGTCTTGCCCACGAGGATGCCGATTCCCGACGGGCCGACCGTGATGGTCTGCAGGATCGGATCCACGAAGAATCCGTTGCAGCCCGCACCCACCGCCATCGTTAACAAAACGCCAAAGGATGCAACCAGTTGGAGCTTGTGACGGAAACTCAACATATACGGAAAGACCCTCGTCGCTTGACCCGCATTTCGGGCAATTTTCAGGGTTGAGCAAATTGTAGCAGACCCCAACTCGCCCAAACCGCATCTCTATGAATCGGAGGGACCTAATAGTAACTAGCCGGCTCGATCCTCAGGCAGCCCCGCCCCGCGCGTTCCCTCGGCGCCTATAATCGCCGGCAACGATCCCATGAAAGAACGGCTACCCCTCCTCTCCTTGCGGACTTTCCTCGCGATTCTTGCCATTTTCCTCTCGTCGGTCGCTTGGGCCCAAAGCCCGCCACCTCCGCCAGAGATCTCCTCGGCCCAAGCTGAAAGAGATGCGCCGGCAGACCATCCGAAGTCGCCTGCCACTCCCAAGGTCTGCGTGGCCTGCGTCCGGGCCGAGATGAATTTTCTGGCGTCTGACGCCTTACGTGGGCGAGGCAGCGGCACCCCGGACGAACTGCTGGCCGCTACCTACGTCGCCGCGCAACTCGAACAGTATGGCGTCGCGCCCGCCGGCGACGACCGAACCTATATCCAGAAGGCAACCGTCGTGCGCCAAACGTTGTCCGCCCCGCTGCAGTTGCGCTTCATGACGCCCGGCGATGGAATTCCCGCGCAGACGATCGTATGGACCCACGGGAAGGAAATGCTTGCATTGCGTCTCTCCCAAACCGATTTCCGCGGGCCGCTGAAACGGGTGGACGCGGAACAACTGCTGGCGGGAACGGACGCAACTCGTCGGACCGGCGCACACGCATCCGACAATGCCGACAAGCCTCTCGCAGGCAAGTTCGTGCTGCTCGCAGGCAAGGACCGCAAAACCATCCAGAGCGCCGCGAATGAGGCAATCGAGGCGGGCGCGGTAGCGGTGATGGTCCCCGCTTCCCCGACCGTTCTCGACAGTTGGGCGGAACGTGGGAAGCAGTTGCCCAAACTGCCGGCAAAGGTGGAAGGCGATGGCGCCGGCCTCGAGTTGTCCAACCTCAACATGTTCGCATTGAACCCGGAAGCCCTGAACAGCCTGAAAGAAATTCCGGATGGCACGATGTTCTGGCTCGAAGCCAGCGTCGGTCCTCCGGAGAAGAGCCACACCTGGAATGCCGTCGGCAAGATCGAAGGCCGCGATCCGGCAATGCGCAAAGACGTGATCCTGCTCACCGCGCATCTCGATCATTTGGGGGTCGGCGCACCGGTGAACGGGGACTCAATCTACAACGGAGCGGATGACGACGCCTCGGGAACAGTCGCCGTACTCGAACTGGCGCGCGTTCTGGCAAAGGGACCGAGGCCGAAACGCACAGTCATCTTCGCGCTGTTCGGCAGCGAAGAAGAAGGCGGACTCGGCTCGACCTGGTTTGAAGCGCATCCTCCGGTGCCGATCTCCCGGATCGTCGCGAATCTTGAATTTGAAATGATCGGCCGCCCTGACCCGAAGTATCCACCCGACACGCTGTGGCTTAGCGGATGGGAGCGAACGAACCTAGGTCCCACGCTGGCCGAGCACGGCGCCAAACTCGTTGAAGATGAGCGCCCCGAAGAACACTTCTTTGAGCGTTCGGACAACTACGTTCTCGCCAGGAAGGGCGTGGTGGCCCAGACCGCCTCGAGTTTCGGCCTGCACAACGACTATCACCAGCCCAGCGACGACCTGGCCCATATCAACTTTAAGCACATGACCACTGTCATCGGCTCCCTGATCGGCCCCATCGAGTGGCTGGTGAATTCCAGTTTCACTCCGGAGTGGAAGGCGGGGGGAAGGCCTTAGAGCAGTCGCTAGTCGTCAGTCGTCAGTCTCCAGCTAGAGCCCTACAAAAGACTTTTAAAAGCTGTGTAGGTTTGAGGTGGAGAGACGGGCGTCTCGCCCGTCTGCCGGGCGGGGACATTCGGCGCTCCATCGTTCGAGATGTTAGTTTTTGCAGACGACCGAGGACGGACTACCTGCTTTTGCTCACGACCAAAGCCCAGTGTAAGCTAGCGACTGGCGACTAGCGACTGAGATCCCGCCTCGCCTTCAGATTCAGCCGCACGTAGTCGATCAGGAATGGGGAATGGTCGTTTGCAAATTCGCTGGTGAGTGTCGTCATGAACTGCTTCCGCTCTCTGGCATCGGAAATTCTTTGCAGGTGGTGGCGCAGAATCACGTTCTCGACGAATTGACCGAAATTCAGCGGCGTTCGCGAATTTTGTCGGGGCTTCTTCGAGGTTCGTCTCGATCTGGTCGAACCCTGCGTTCTTCAATCGGGTCGTCGCGGTTTCGGCGTCGGAGTACTCCCACGGACTCTCGTATCCAGCGAAAGATTGGGCATACGGCTCTGTCGCCATCAGCCGTTCGGCGCGAGCGAGCAGGCGGGCGATGTTCTTTCCGCCGCCGCACTGCGCAATCAGCCATCCGCCGGGCTTCAGCGCGCGGTAGAGATTTCGGAACAAGCGGTCGTGATCGAGCACCCAGTGAAACGACGCGGTGCTGAAGATACCGTCGAATTCGTTCTCAAAAGACAGATCGAGCAGATCGCAGCAGACAAATTCCACACGTCCGCCGAAGTCCGGCTCAAGATAATTCCGTGCCGCGTCGATCATGTTTTGCGACACGTCGAGTGCCACGACCTTCCCGCGCGGAAGAGCCTCGAGCAGATCGCGCGTCAGCCGCCCGGTGCCGCAACCCGCATCGAGCAGGCGCTCATTGCCGCGCAACTCGACACGCGACAGGACCTTCTTTCCCCAACTTACCTGCGGCCCGGAGATCTGGTGATAAAGGGCGGCGTTCCATTCTTTGGTCATGTCGTCGGTCTTCGGTCGTCGGTCGTCAGCTCGGAGCCTTTTAGCAGCTCCGAAAATAGCCCGCCACTTCAGTGGCGGGTGAGCGATGGCAGCCGATCCCGTGCCGTAGGCACGGTTGAAAGGTCGGGCGGACGGTTTGAAGGCGTGCCCTGACACAGTGCGTGAGGGCAAGATGCCCTCACGACAGCCGGCGGGACGCCGGCGCTACAGTCGTTTTCTGCAACATGTTCAACCGTCCCTACCGGGACGCGTCATATTCACCGGCCAACCCGGCGCTGGAAGCGCCGGCTACTTTCAACCATCACTCCGCGACTTCACGAAACCTCTTTCGCGAGAATTGTTCAACGGCATATTTGTTGACTTGGTTTTATGAGACGGCTTCTGCATGCCGAATGCTTTCCCGGTAGCAACTAGCGACTGAAGACCGGCGACAACTATTTCTTCTTCTTCCCCGCCCGCGCGATGCGCTCGTCGATGGGTTTGCGGCCGGCGAAGCCTTCTTCCGGGGAGTGCCAGTGCGTGATCTTTTCTTCACCCAGCTTCCAGCAGAGCAGTAAGATTTCGCCCTCGACGCGGCAGGGAAAATCGAGCAAGCCAATATCGATATCTTTGACCTGCACACCGGTAGCGTGGATTTCGGCCACTGCGTCCTTGGCGTGCTGCACGGCGCGCTCGCGTTCGGCCTTGCGCCGAGCCACAGCGACAACATTGATCAAAGTCCCGCCGTTCAGAAATATGTGATGTGCCATCTCTTGGGTTTCCGCATCGACCGCTTCGATCAGCTTCTTGCTGCTGATAGCAGTACGCAGCAGCGATTCCAGGGTGGGCAACAACATTTGCGCATCTTGCAGGGTGAATGTGCGAGTGGCCATTTCACCTATTCTAATTTATCGCTGTCGGCGTGCTCAAACCTGGCTGCTGCCCTCGTGCCAACCTCGACGAACCCGCCCGTAAGGGCAACTTTTCTCAAGGCTTTGCAGCCGGCACCGCGAGCAGGGGCGATACCAGGAGAACTTTCCACTTCATGGTTTCCCCTCACGACGCCGAAGTTCCTTGATGGACAGCCCTGCCGCGGAATCCCGGATCAACTCGGCCAGACGTTTCTGGCGCGTGCCTTCCTGCTTGGCGCTGATCACGCGATACGCGGCGGTGCGGCGGTACCAGGGCGGCTGTGCCTGAAAAAATTTCCAGGCTTTCTTGTTGGCGCGGAATTGCTTTTCGTAGGCGGGAGTCAGCTTGGCCTGCTTGCGCTGTTCGTAGGCGTAGATTCCGGTCTTGTCGCCTTTACGCGCTTCGAACGCCTTCACGCCCGCGGGACGCATCAGGCTGAGTTTGGTCAACTCCTCCACTCGCCTGACGTTAATCGCGCTCCAGGTGCTGCCAGGTTTTCGTGGAGTAAAGCGAATGCGGTAGCTGAGTGCGTCGATCGAGTGGCGCACCCCATCAATCCACCCGTAGCAGAGCGCGGCATCCACGGACTCAGGCCAGGTAATGCTTGGCTTGCCGGAATCGCGTTTGTAGAAACCTACCGACAGTTCCCCTTCGCTCGCATGATTCTGCTCAAGCCAGCCCCGGAATTCTGCAGGAGTCGGGAAGAACAACGGACGTTTCTTCACCATCTTTCACCCGCGCTCCCGCTCCGTCGTGCTGGTTTGCCGAAACAGGCGAGATAGTGCCTGGGTGTATTCCCGCATCGTCTCAGGCACGGCGCGACTATGCACGAACTGGCCTTCGCGCCGGCATTCGATCAGACCAGCTTCGGTCAGAATCTTGAGGTGATGCGAAAGGGTACCCGGTGCCATCTCGAAGCGCTCATTGATCTCGCCGCAATACATATCCGGGTTAGCGGCAATCGTCTCGTAAATTTCAAGGCGGGTCGGATCGGCCAGAGCTTTGGAAATCTTCGCAACTCCCGGGGTGTCCATCATTCTCCCTTAGATTCTAGCGGATAGGGCGGGAGAACCGCCGGAAGCCGACTTTTTCCACTGCTAGTCGAAGCGAGTTTGCAACTTTGTATTTTGATAATCATCAAACTATCGAAGTTGATGCGGCCACGGGCCGGCGGGATGTATGGGCCTTTGCGAGAAGCTTTCCCGTCGACAAGTGGACCAAGTTCTTAGAAGGGGGACATCATGGCAAGACTTACAGGAAAGGTAGCCGTCGTCACGGGCGGGAATAGCGGAATCGGATTGGCGACCGCCAAACGATTTCGGGAGGAAGGCGCGAAGGTGGTCATCTCGGGACGTGATCAGCGAACGCTGGACGAAGCGGTAAAAATCATTGGCGGCGAAGTCGTGGCCGTGCGTGCCGACGTCGCTAAACTCAGCGATCTAGATAAGCTCTTCAAGACGGTCTCTGAGAAGTTCGGCAGAATCGACGTTCTGTTCGCCAATGCAGGCATCGCGAAGTTCGCGCCCCTCGCTGAGAGTACGGAGGCTCTCTACGACGAAACCTTCAATATCAACGTAAAGGGCGTGTACTTTACCATCCAGAAGGCTCTGCCTCTGCTCAACGACGGAGCGTCGATCATCATCAACTCCTCGGTTGCGAGTGAAAGCGGCGTGGCGGATACAAGTATTTATTCGGCCACGAAAGCTGCGATTCGTTCCTTTGCGCGGACGCTGACTGCAGAGCTCGTTGGTCGGGGGATACGTATCAACGTAGTCAGTCCCGGGCCCATTCGCACGCCAATTTTCGGCCGCAACGGACTGTCACAAGACCAGATCGATGATGTTGCACGGATGCTGGTGTCCAAGGTTCCCATGAACCGATTCGGCCAGCCTGAGGAAGTCGCCGACACGGTACTGTTCCTGGCAAGCCAGGAGGCGTCTTATATCACCGGCGTCGACATCAATGTGGATGGCGGCATGGGGCAGGTGTGAGAAAGCGGTCGTTGGTCGTTGGTCGTCGGCACAAGTCTTCTGCGCGTGATGGGCAGATACGTTTCGGTCGGACGGCTTTCGATTCGCCGACGACCGAGGACCGACGACCGACGACCCGAGTTCATCCCCCGATATGAACCATGGTCCGTGAGGCAGGAACGAAATCCGGTTCGCCGATGTGGTGGCGCTCTTCTTTATGCAGCATGACATCGCGAATGAATTCTTCCAGCTGCGCGTCGCTTGCGCCGCGGCGCATCTGCGCGTGCAAGTCGTGATCCCACACGGAAAACAGGCAAGTGCGGATTTTCCCGTCGGAGGTGATGCGAATGCGGCTGCAATGTCCGCAGAAGGGATGCGAGACTGGCGCGATGATGCCGATTTCACCAATGCCATCGTCGAAGCGGTAGCGGCGCGCGGTTTCCGAACGCGCATGGGGGATCTCGACCAGCGGCCGGTATTCGGCCATGCGCTCGAGAATTTCATCGAGCGTGACGACGACGTCGGGTGACCACACTCGGTCTTCCTCGAGCGGCATGAACTCGATGAAGCGCAACACCACGTTCTCTTCGCGCGCGAACATGCCGAAGGGAATAATCTGGTCTTCATTGAAGCCGCGCAGGAGCACGCAGTTCACTTTGACCGGCTCAAGCCCGGCCCGCTTGGAAGCGCGAATTCCGGCAAGCACACGATCGTAGCCATTGGCTACGCGGGTGATGCGAGCGAAACGGTCAGGATCGACCGCGTCCATGCTGACGGTAACGCGCTCGAGACCGGCATCCTTCAGCGGCTGGGCCATTTCGGCGAGCAGGTGGCCATTGGTAGTGAGGGCAAGTTCGAGGGGCTCGCCGTCGGCGCTACGCAGCTTCGAGAGGCTCCGGACAAATTCAACAAGCCCCTTGCGCAACAGCGGCTCGCCACCCGTCAGGCGGACCTTCTTGATGCCCAGGCCCGCCAACACGCGAGCCATGCGCAAGTAGTCATCGAACGGCAGGTCCCCGTAGAGCGCGCCTTCGTTGCCCGTCCGGCAATAGACACACTTGTAGTTGCAATGATCGGTAATCGCGATCCGCAGATCGGTAATCGGACGGCCGAATTTGTCGGAAAGAAGAGCCATTGGCAGTTAGCACTTGGCATTTGGACGTCGAGCTCGTGCTCGAAATCGGCTGAATGCTAAGTGCTAAGTGCCAACTGCTGTTCTTGGAAAAGGACACGCACCCGGAACGGGTACGCCCGGCGTGTGTCTCCTTTCCAATGCGCTTCTTACGAAGCGCGGGAGGCGCCGGCGTTTCCACCGGCACCCTGGGGAGCCTGCGCGCGTTTCGCTCCAGTTGGAGCGAGGAGCGATGAGCAAAACGCGAACCGACTCCCGTGCCTCCGGTGCCCGGGTATTCCCAAGGGCCGCGGAGGTCGGAAACTCCTCCACATTATAGATCGCTCGCGGCCTTACGGGTAGCGTTGCCAAGCCGGCGATTCCGCTACTCAGGGCGGCGGCAGCTGCTCAGGAGATTTCTCACCTTGACCTGATCTTGCGTTGCAGCTGGCGGATAGCGCGACAGACGGAAAGCCGCTAAAAGCCGTAGCCAGCACAGTCTTGCAGAATGCATCAGTGCAGCGCGGAGGATAATGCTTGCGTGATGGCCGCCTCCGCCAACGGCGCCATGATCTTGTAGCCGGCCAGGTTGGGATGCAGGCCATCCTCGGCGAGATCTTTCTTCAAGAAGCCCTTGTCATCGACCATGGCGCTGAAATAGTCGAGATAAATGCAACCATGCGCCGCACAATAGCCCTTGAGCCAGCGGTTGAGTTCGAGAATCTTTGCCGGCGGCCGTTGCGCGAACAGTTCCTGGGACTGCGGGGTGTAATTGTGCACGGGCAGCACCGAAGAAAACACGACGCGAATCTGATTTGCCGCCGCAAGCTCCGCCAGCGACGTATAGTTGGCTTCGATCTGGTCGAGCGTCATGGGTCCGGTGTTGCCGGCGATGTCGTTCGTGCCCGCCAGAATGACAACGACTTTAGGCTGCAGGTTGATCACATCCTCGCGAAAGCGAACCAGCATCTGCGGCGTCGTCTGCCCACCGATACCTCGGTTGATGTAGGGCTTGCCGGGAAAGAACTCCGTCAGGTTCCACATGTCGGTGATGGAGTCGCCGAAGAAAACCACGCGGTTCTCGCCGGGAGCGGGTGGCTTCAGCGCCGCATTGGCGTCGCGGTAGCGGGAAAGTTCGCCGAAATCGTTCATGAAGATCGCAATGCGCGAGTTGCGGTAACGCTCGAGGCCGGAGAGAGCGTGGGATTGGGGCGGCGCGGGCGGCGTAGGTTGCTGGGCCAAGGCGGAGAGCGAGACTGTTAGACAGAGAACGGATCGAAAAAACCACCTGTTAGAAAATTTTGTGTTCATGACCCGGAGTTCTCCGAAGGGACTCCTGAAAAAGTTTCGCCGGCTTCGTAACTTAATTTGGGTGAGCGCGCCAAACGAGTAGTAAGGAGGCCAAAGCAAGTACATTCTCATCGCACGGGTTGTCAAGAATCTCGTGCTGAACGTTAGTAGACGAGCAGTAACAGCCACGCCCACGGTAGCTAGGTTTCCGCTGTCGGAGATATCGAAGAAAGTGTAAACTTGCCTGCATGGAAGTGCACCTCAAGCCAGAAACCGAATTACGGCTGCAGGAACTGGCCGCGAGGACCGGACGAGCCGCGGACGAACTGATCGAAGATGCAATGTCGGGCTACCTGCAAGAGCTTGCGTCTGTGCGGGAACGTCTTGATAACCGCTATGACGAGATCAAGAGCGGCCGCGTCAAACCCATGGATGGTGAAGATGCACTGTCTAGCCTCCAACGTCGAAGCAAGGATCGCGGCTCCAAGCACCGATGAGCGAATTTGTCCTCCATCCGGAGGCCTACGCTGATCTTGAAGAAATCTGGGAATACATTGCAGATGAGAGTCCAGACGCTGCTGATCGTCTGATTGAGGAAATCTTCGCGGCGATTCGCTCGCTCGTTCCCTTCCCGTACTTGGGTCATATACGTCCGGAGCTGACCAAGCGACCACAGCGATTTCACAACGTAGGCGACTACCTAATAGCGTACGCACCTGCCGAGAAGCCACTCGTCGTGACAGCTGTGCTCCACGGTCGGCGCAATCCTCGGATAATCGCGGCTGTGCTGGGACAAAGGAGCTAGCTTCCGTTTAGCCCCACGGACTCAAACCTCGCAGGCGAGGGCGCGCGCGCACCACGCATCCGAGATCCTCCGCTTCGCTCACGCCCGCTAAGCGCGGTCACATCCCATCATAGTTCGGCCCGCCGCCGCCCTCCGGCGGAACCCACGTGATGATCTGGTACGGGTCGGCGATGTCGCAGGTCTTGCAGTGCACGCAGTTCGCGGGGTTCAGGCTGATGCGTTTGCCGTGGGGCTGGCTGGTGTCTTCGACGAGTTCATAGACATTGGCGGGGCAGAAGTTCTGGCATGGCCCGCCGTATTCCTGGGCACAGCGCGCGTTGCAGATGTTGGTATCGGCGATCACCAGGTGGGATGGCTGATCTTCTTCGTGCTTGGTGCCGGAGTGGTAGAGGTCGGTGAGCTTGTCGAAGGTGAGCTTGCCGTCGCCCTTGGCAGGCCCGAGCAGGTGAGCTTCGCTGCCGCCATCGGCGGGCAGTTCGGCGAGCTTCTTCATGTGCTCCTGGCCGGGATGGGCTGGGTAGCGATTCCGCAGACCGCGGCCTCCAGTGATTTGCTGCAGGCCGGCATGGAAGAGTCCCGCGAGAAATCCCTTTTCAAACCCCTGGTGGAAGTTGCGTACCTTCCAGAGTTCGTCTTTGATCCAGCTCGACTCCACTTTCTGTTGAAACAGCTTAAGCGTGGCGGTGGAGGAATCGTTCTTCTTGAGAGCTTCGAATGCGGTCTCGGCGGCGAGCATACCGCTTTTGATGGCGAGGTGAATTCCTTTCAAGCGCTGCGAATTCAGCAGGCCTGCGGAGTCACCGAGGATCATCCAACCGTTGCCCGCAACCGGAGGAACCGCCCACCAGCCCCCATAAGGCAGCGACTTCGCGCCGTAGCGGATCATCTTTCCACCTGCGAGCAGGCTCGCGATAAAGGGATGCTGCTTGAAATCCTGCAAAACGTGCTGCGGGTCGAGGCGCGGATCAGGATAGTCGAGGCCGGTGACGAATCCGAGCGAGACCAGGTTATCTTTCGAGCCGTAGATCCACGCGCCGCCGTACTCTTTCGTGGTCAGTGGCCAGCCCATGGTGTAGATGACTTCGCCCGGCGCAATGCGCCCGGAGGGCACTTCCCAAAGTTCTTTGACGCCGACGCCGTAGGTCTGCGGGTTGCGGTCTTTTGCGAGGTCAAACTTGCCGATGAGTTCCTTGGTGAGTGAGCCGCGTGTGCCTTCGGCGAGGATGGTGACTTTGGCCCTCAGGTCGTAGCCGGGTTCGAAGTTCGACTTGGGATGATTTTCCTTGTCGACGCCTTTGTCGTCGGTACGCACGCCGGCGACTCGATCCCCGTCGTAGAGAAGTTCCGAACCCGCAAAGCCGGTAAAAACCGTGATGCCGGTCTCTTCGACTTTCGCACCCAGCCACTTCACGAACTTGTTGATGGAAATGACGTAGTTGCCGTGATCGCGCAGAGGCGGAGGCGTGATCGGCAGCTTGAACTTCCCGTTCTTCGTCAGGAAGTAAACGGCCTCTTTGTTGCACTGCGCGTCGAGTGGAGCTTCCTTTTCGAAGCCAGGAAGAAGCTCACGCATGGATCGCGGGTCGAGCAGGGCGCCGGACAAGCAGTGCTGGCCGATCTCACGGGCCTTCTCCAGAACGTAGATGTTCTCTTTGCTGAGCGGTGCCTCGGGATTCTTGGCATTGTGCTCGTCGATGAGTTGCGCCAGACGCAAGGCACAAGCCATGCCCGCTGGCCCGCCACCGACGATAACCACGTCGGCTTCCATCTGCGGGCGGTCGATGTTTTCGAGAGGAGTACGGAAAACCAGCATTTAGCAGTTAGCCTTTAGCATTGAGCCGACGCAAGCAGGATCGCACGCCGATTTTAGAAGGAATGTCAATGCAATGGATCAGGAACACCAAGTTGTTTGCAAATATGAATGGCAGTCGGATTCTTGATCTCCTTGTGCCTGGGAACCGTACTGGTACGTTGCGCCTGTGAATTGTAGTAGACGCTATGCTTTGCGCCCTCCCGAAGAAGTGAGCAGCCGTGGTTTTGGAGATGACGGATAAGATCGGCACGTTTCACGGATCAGGCGACGGAGATTCTGATCTTCTCGCGGGTCACTCGGGCGCCGGGTCGCGGCTGTTTGGCGAGTTCGCGATTCGCCTCAAGCAGGATTTCGATTGCATCCCGCAAGTTCTCGCGTGCTTCCTCCAGCGTATCGCCTTGAGTGATCGCTCCCGGCAATTCTTCCGCGTAGGCAACGTAGCCGCCCCCTTCTGCCTGGGGCACTTCCTCGAAAACTGCAGTGAGCGTCAGATCCATGCGTTGATTCTAAACCCTCAAGATTGCCTCGCTATTAGAAAGCCCGGTTCCTCCAACACGCAAAACCATATTCCGCCGACCCAGCGTGCAACCGCTCGAGACTATGCCTACCCCGCCGCCTTTGCCTTCTTCACTTCTTCAATCAGCGGGGGAACCACTTCGAACAGATTTCCCACCACCGCGTAATCGGCAATCTCGAAGATCGGCGCCTCGCTATCCTTATTTATCGCGACGATGGTGCGCGCGCCCTTCATGCCGACAATGTGCTGAATCGCGCCCGAAATTCCGAGCGCCAGATACAGCTTCGGTGCGACCGTCTGGCCCGAGGATCCGATCTGACGGTCCATCGGCAACCACCCCGAGTCGCAGATCGGACGCGACGCCGCCAGTTCGCCGCCCAGCGCGTCGGCCAGTTGCTTCGCGATTTCGATATTTTTCTGCTCTTTGATCCCGCGGCCGACCGCCACGATAATTTCCGCCTGCGTCAGGTCCACCGCCTGCTTGGCTTCCTTGAACACTTCCTGCGGTTTGTTGCGGATCCCCCGTCGGCAATCTCGACCGCAACGCTCTCGACCGGCGCCGGGTTCGCTCCCGCTTCCACCTTGTCGCCGCGAAATGCCCCGTTCTGGAAGGTGACGAACCATGGCGGTTCCCCGGTAAAGCTCACGTCCGCTACGAACTTGCCCTGGAACATCTGGCGCGTGAAAACAAGCTTGTCGCCTTCCTTCTTGTAGCCGATGGCGTCGCTGATCACGGTCCGTCCCATGGCGGTTGCGAGCTTTGGCACGAAGTCGCGTACCTGGTAGGTATGCGGCATCAGCACCAGTTTTGGCTGCTTCGCCGAGAGAAACTGCTTCAGCCCGGCCGCGAAGGCATCGGGCGTATACGGCTCGAACTTCGGATTCTCGATCGCGTACACCTTCGCGACCTTCTTGCCGGCAACCTCGGCAGCCAGGGCGCCCAAGCTTCCGCCGACGACGGCTGCCTCCAGGGGCCATCCGGTCTCGGCGGCAATGGCCTGGCCTGCGGTGAGCGTCTCCCAGGAGACGCGGTTCAACTTTCCCTCACGCTGTTCAACGATGACAAGAATCATAAGGTCAGGTCTCAGGTCTTAGGTCTTAGATACAAGCAACTTCCGCGGGCGAGGGCGCCCGCGCTACATGGTTCAAATCACCCGCACTTCGTTCCGCAGCTTTTCTACCAGCTTTTTGGCCATCTCCACGGGCGTTCCCGTAATTGTTTCGGTCTTCTTGGTTTTCTGCGGAATGTAAAGCTTCTCAATCCTCTGCAAGTTTCCGCCGATCGCGGTTTGCACCTCGGCGAGCGTCACCTTGCGCAGCGGCTTGTTCTTTGCCTGCTTGATGCCGATGAGCGTCGCGTAGCGCAGCTTGTTGATGCCCGACTGAATCGTCAGCACGGCCGGCAGCGGCATATCGACGTACTGGAAGTATCCCGCCTCGAGTTCCCGCTTCACTCGGATGCCGCCGTCCTGCTTCTCGATCTGCATGATGATCGTTGCATGCGGCCAGCCGAGTAACTCGGCCAGGATCACGCCCGTCTGCGCATAGCCGTAGTCATCTGATTGCAGGCCAGTAAAGATAAGGTCGAACTTCTCGTCCTTGATGGTGGCCGCGAAAGCCCGGGCGGTGTTGAACGCATCGAGCCCCACGAACGCATTGTCCTCGAGATGAATGGCGCGGTCCGCACCCTTGGCCAGCGCTTCGCGCAGAACCTGGCCGGCTCGCGTCGGACCCGAAGTGATCACCACGACTTCGCCGCCATGCTTTTCCTTCTGTCGCAGGGCTTCCTCGAGTGCGTAAGCGTCGGGTTCGTTGACTTCGTACGAGAGATCTTCACGGATCCAGGTTCCCGCCTCATTCAGTTTGAGAGGCGCATCTTTCTGCGGAACCTGCTTCATGCACACCAGGATTTTCACGCATGACTCCTGTTACCGCTCGGAAGGGCGGTTGTTCCAGAACGGGACCCAGGCTTCTCTATGAGGGTCCGAGTATGTAGGGCAAACGCGTCATTATAAATAATTCGCCAGACGATGGGGACCCAGCGTGCGAGGAGAATCGCCGCTGATGTGCCGGGATGGGAACGGCGCGTAATTTCAGTCGAGCGTAACCACCGACTGCACGCTGGTGATCTCGAAACGCTTGCGGCAGCGGAGGTTCTTGCACATCAGCATGTCGTCTTTGCGGACCATATAGGAACGGGCCTTGGCAAAGCGGGCGCGGTCGCGCTCGTCGGCGCGCGGGGGCAGACCCTTCTTCTTAGTGCGGACCAGCCAGGTAATCTCGTACTCGGCCGCCTGGTGGCAGTGCGGGCAATTGAGATTCGCCGGTTTCTTGTCGGGACGCTCGTCGAAAAAATCGCGTTCTTCCATAAGGCAGTCGATGGTCCCTTCGCTCAGCTCAGGGCAGGCTAAGAGCAGTCGTCGGTCGTTGGCCGACACGTAACGACATTCAAATTATTGCACAAAGTGGGCGAGGGGAGGGTAGTCGGGCCGAATGCGCGCTACACTCGGACGCATGGCGAAGAAGAAAAAGGTCAAGCGATTTCGGGCTGTCGCGGCCGTCAAGGCACTGGCGCGCGAGCGCGTTGGCATGCCCCCGCCGACCCAGGTCGTGCCCGACCGCAAGAAGCGCACGAAGGAAAAGCACAAGCCGACGCTGGGGAAGCTTCTAGGGGAAGGCTAGGCCGCTCAAGGCTCAAGCGGTGCTGTCGGCGACGCCCACTTGATCGCGCTGAAACCCCGCTAGTTGAAGGTCACAGTTACGGTCAGGGTCTCGTTATTAGTGAGACCGTTGATCGTGCAGACATTTCCGCTCGTCGAGTCACAACCACTCCAGGTCGCAATCGTCGAAGGCGCTATCGGGGTGGCCGTGATCGTAATCGGAGTACTGGGCGGAAATAGAGCCGCACAGGTCGTTGAGCAGGAAAGTCCCGTCGGCATGCTGTTCGTGAAACCCGTGCCACCGCCGAACTTCACAAGCACCGCCGGCTGGGTTGAACCATTCCCCGTAAAACACACGACCGTTGCAGTCATATAGCCGGTCACGATGTTGCCCTCGCTCTTGCTCGTCGTGACGGTGGCTGAAACCAGGGTATTGCCGCAGGCATCGCCCGTCGCAGTGATCAGACCGGTGGAGTTCACGGTCACCATCTGCGGCGTGTTCGAGTTCCACACAACCTGGTTCGTCAGGTCCTTGGTGATCGGCGGATGTGCGTAACTCCCAAGCGCTCTGAGTTGCACATTCAATCCCGCGTCGAGGAAAACGGGAGTGGTGGTGGACCCGTAGATTTCGGTTGCCGGCTGGATCGTAATATTCGTCAATTCCTGATCGCGGGCACAGCTGGAAAGGCTCAACAACAGGCCGGCCGCCGCGACGACGGCAAGAACACCCATCAAGGCAGACCACTTCTGCATCATGACAACTCCTGGGATTCCCGCGTTCCCGGTTGGTTTGAAAATGGTGCTGGGGATGGCGCCAATGTAGTCAAAGACCCCTCAAAAATCAAGACAACAATGGGGTTCCCCGCACTTCACAGGTACCATCCACCGAACGCTGCTAGCCGGCGACCGCCTGCCTCACGAAACTGGCAAACTCGCGCACGTCGTCTTCCGTCGTATCGAACGAACACATCCAGCGGACGACCGACTCCTCTTCATTCCATACATAGAAGAAATATCGATCCTGAATCGTGGCAATCGCCTCGCGCGGAATCTTGGCAAAGACTCCGTTGGCTTCGACGTGATAGACGATCTTCAGCTGCGGGATCTGGCGCACTTCGTTCTCGAGTATTTTGGCCATGCGGTTGGAATGTTGCGCATTCGTGAGCCAGAGATCATTCGTCAGCAGCGCCCCGAGCTGCGCGGAAATAAACCGCATCTTGGAAGCGAGCTGCATCGACTGCTTCCGCAAAAACAGGAAATCCTGGGTCAGCTCTGGATGGAAAAAGACCACAGCCTCGCCGCCCATGATCCCGTTCTTGGTGCCGCCAAACGAAAGCACATCAACGCCGAGGTCGCGCGTAGCCTGCCGCAGGGACTGCCCGAGGCTCGCGGCGGCGTTGGCGATGCGCGCGCCATCCATGTGAAGGTAGAGATCGTGCTCGTGTGCGAAATGCGCCAGCGCGCGGATCTCCTCAGGCCGGTACACGGTTCCCATCTCGGTGGCCTGGGTGATCGAGATGACCTTCGGCTGAACGTGATGTTCATCCCCGATGCCGTGATAGGCGTGCCGCACCATCTCGACCGTCAGCTTGCCGTCCGGAGTCGAGAGCGGCATGAGTTTGCAGCCGGTGAATTTCTCGGGCGCCCCGCACTCATCGGTATAGATGTGGGCGGAAGCGGCACAAATCACGGCGTGGTAGGACCTGGTGAGGGCCTGAAGGCTCAGGCAATTCGCGCCCGTCCCATTGAAAACCACAAACACTTCGGCGTCGGCGCCAAAGTGCTCACGGAAGGTGTTCACCATGATGGAAGTATAGGGATCGGCGCCATAGCCGACCTCGTGGCCCTGATTCACCATGGCAATCGCTTTGAGAATTTCGGGATGGATGCCGGCATTGTTGTCGCTGGCAAAGCTCCGCAGGGGTTTCATGGCGTGTCCAATGTAGCAGACCCCCAGATCGCCGCCTGTCACAGTTTCGCGTGTCCCTACGGGCCTCGCATCCATTCGGGTCGCGGTCGTGGTACGGTATCTGCGAACGGAGCGTTCCCTGTGCTGGTACCTAACCGGAATCGAATCAAGAGCTGTGCCGGGGCTCTCATTGGCGTTGCTGCCAGCCTTCTCTTCGCCAGTTGCGGAAAAGATCCAGCTGCCACCCAGCAGGCGCCCAGCGCAATTCCGGTCAAAATCGAAGAAGCCCGCGCGGTTCCGGTTAGCGACACCAGCGATTACGTCGCTACGTTGAAGTCACGCAACTCCGCGGTCATCATGCCGCAGGTCGAAGGCCAGATCGTGCAGATCGCGGTGCACTCCGGCGACCGGGTCGGCGCCGGCAAACTGCTCATGCAAATCGACCCGCTGAAGCAGCAAGCGACGGTAAAAAGCCAGGAAGATACGCGGGCCGCCGCCGAAGCGAACCTGAAGTTCGCGCAACAGCAGTACGAGCGCAACAGCGGCCTCTACAAGGCAGGCGTGGTGAGTCGACAGGATCTCGACCAGAACAAGTCGGCGCTCGACAATGCCAAAGCCCAGGTCCAGGCGCTTGAGGCCAACGTGCGCGAGCAGCAGGTACAACTGCACTACTACAGCGTGACCGCACCGTGGGATGGCATTGTCGGCGATATCCCGGTCCACGTCGGCGACCGGGTCACTACCACTACCTTGCTCACCACCGTCGACAAGCCCGGATCCCTCGAAGTCTATGTTTACGTTCCCGTCGAGCGCGCTTCCCAGCTCAAGATGAACATGCCCGTGCAGGTTCTGGATAGCAATCGCAACGTCATCGCCGACAGCCGGATCAGTTTCATTTCGCCGCAGGTGGATAACAGCACCCAGACCATCCTCGTGAAAGCTAGGATCGCGAACAACAACGACAAGCTACGGCAGTTGCAATTCATTCGAGCCCGCGTGATTTGGGGCACGCAAAACAGTCCGGTCGTGCCGGTTTTGGCGGTGTCGCGCATTGGCGGCCAATACTTCGCGTTCGTGGCAGAAAAGAACGAGAAGGGCGCCTATGTGGCACGCCAGAAGCCGCTGAAAGTCGGCCAGATGGTCGACAACAATTACGTCGTGCTCGAGGGGGTGAAGGCGGGGGACAAAGTGATTGTTTCCGGTACCCAGTTTTTGGTCGATGGCGTCGAGGTTGCGCCGCAAGAAGCAAAGTAGTGGGGAGTTAGGAAAATTGAGTAATTGGGAAATTGAGTAATTTGAAAACCGGTCATCGCTTACACAAGTTACCCAATTACTCAATTCCTCAATTTCTCAATTTCTTTACTCATGTTCGCTGACTTCTTCATTAAGCGCCCGGTCTTTTCAACCGTCTGCTCGCTGCTGATCATCCTGGCGGGGGCGGCCGTTGTGCCTACGCTGCCCGTCGCGCAGTTTCCTAATCTCGCGCCTCCTCAGGTGTCGGTGAATAGCGCCTACGTCGGAGCCAGCGCTCAGACCGTGGAGTCGGCAGTCACTACGCCGCTGGAACAGCAGATTAACGGCGCCGAGGGGATGAAGTATGTCTCCTCTTCCAGCGGCAACGATGGATCGAGCAGCATTGTCGCGACGTTCGACCTCAACCGCGACCCCGATCTCGCCGCCGTCGACATCCAGAACCGGGTGAACACCGCGCAAGGACGCCTTCCAAATGCGGTGAAAGCGACTGGCATTTCCATTGTGAAGGCATCGAACAATTTCGTCTTCGGCGCCGCCGTGTTCTCGCCTGACGGCCGCTATGACCCGCTCTTCCTGAGCAACTATCTCGATGTCTACGTGAAAGATTCGCTGAAACGAGTCAAGGGAGTCGCTGATGTCATCATCTTCGGCGAGCGCAAGTATTCGATGCGGCTGTGGCTCGACCCGGTCCGCATGGCCAGTCGCGGCCTGACGGCCGGCGACGTCGTGAACGCGCTGCAGGAGCAGAACGTCGAGGTCGCCGCCGGGCAAGTCGGCCAGCCTCCCTCGAACCCGGGGCAGGAATATCAGATCAGCGTCCGCGCTATCGGACGCCTCTCGGAGGCGTCGCAGTTCGACAGCATCATCCTCAAGACCAATAACGACGGAACCCTGGTGCGCGTGAAAGACGTGGGCCGCTCCGAGCTCGGGGCCGAAGACTACAGCTCCGACTTGCAGTTCAACGGCAAAGACGCCGTCGGCCTCGGCATCACGCAGCTTTCCAATGCGAACGCGCTGCAAGTGGATCGCGACGCCATCGCAGAACTAAACCGGCTCGCGAAACGATTCCCGCCGGGAATGACCTACAAGCTGGCGTTTGACACGACCGATGCCGTCGGCGAGTCGATCCGCGACGTGCTATACACCGTGGGTTCGGCGATCCTGCTGGTCATCCTGGTGATCTTTGTTTTTCTGGGCGACTGGCGGACCACGATGATTCACTTCATCGCCACTCCCGTTTCGCTCATCGGCACCTTCGCCTTCGTCAAGCTGCTGGGGTTCTCAATCAACACGCTGACGCTGTTTGGCATTACGCTGGCCACCGGGCTAGTGGTGGATGACGCCATTGTCGTGATTGAAAACATTGAGCGTCATATTGCCGGGGGCGAGCACGACTCGCGCAAGGCGGCATCAGCCGCTACGGCGGAAATAACGGGCGCCGTGATCGCCACCTCGCTGGTACTGGTTGCCGTGTTCGTGCCGGTAGCATTCTTTCCGGGCACGACAGGCATTCTGTTTCGCCAGTTTGCGCTGACCATCGCATTTTCCATCGCCATTTCGGCCTTCAACGCACTCACACTGGCGCCGGCGCTGGCGGCTATTTTCCTGGCGGGTCCGCACGGACAAAAATTTTGGTGGTTGCGAAAATTTGACGATGGCGTCCGAGCCACGACCCGCGTGTATCAACGCGCGTTGCACAAGTTTCTGGAATTTCGCTGGGTCGCGGTTATTCTCTTCTTCACGGGCCTGGGGCTGACTTGGTTCGTGTTCCAGCGCGTGCCGAAGGGCTTCGTTCCCAATGAAGATCAGGGCTACTTCATCATCGCGATTCAGTGTCCATCGGGCGCGTCGCTCAGTTATACGAAAGGGATTGGCGAGCAGATCAACAAGATTCTTTCCCACGTCGACGAGTCCCAAGGAACATTCGCGGTGTCGGGGTTTAGTTTTGGCGGCAATGCGCCGAACCGCGGACTAGTCTTTGTTCCGCTTAAGCCATATTCGCAACGCAAGGGCGAGGCGCACAATGCCGACGCCATTGTGAACCGGGTCCGCGGACCTTTATTTGGAATTCAGGGCGCGCTGGTCATCCCATTCCTGCCTCCGGCGGTGCAGGGACTGGGCCAGTTCGGCGGCTTCCAGTTCGAGGTCCAGGACCAGGGCGGACACACGCTCCAACAACTGGACGACGTAACCGAACAACTGATCCGCGAAGGAAACCAGCGCAAGCAGAAGGATCTGACCGGACTGTTTACGACGTACAGCGCGTCGGATCCGCAATTCCTGGTGACCATTGACCGCGAGAAAGCCAAGAGCCTGCATATTCCGCTTTCGCAGATTACCGATACGCTCAGCGTCTACATGGGGTCGGCGTACGTAAACGATTTCGACTTCAACAACCGTTCGTACCGGGTGTACGTGCAGGCGGACCAGCAATTCCGGAGCGAGTCGCGGGACATCAAGCAGTTCTACGTGCGTTCCGACAGCGGCGCGATGATCCCGTTGGA
Source organism: uncultured Acidobacteriota bacterium (assembly GCA_963729415.1). Taxonomy (GTDB): domain Bacteria; phylum Acidobacteriota; class Terriglobia; order Terriglobales; family Acidobacteriaceae; genus Gp1-AA133. The sequence goes on from CAVSOD010000005.1 coordinate 168,156, forward strand.
AAACCTGGTCACCATCGCGCAGACATCGACGCCGCAAGTCATCAGTCATTACAACCTGTTCCGCTCGGTTGAGATCGATGGCTCCGCCGCGCCGGGATTCAGTTCCGGGGAGGCGATTTCGACCATGGAGGAGTTGAGCGCAAAGGTACTGCCGCAAGGCTACACGTATCAGTGGACCGGCTTATCGCTGGAAGAATTGCAGTCGGGCAGCACGACGGTGATCCTGTTCGGCCTGGGCACCCTGGTTGTGTACCTGACGCTCTCGGCGCAATACGAAAGCTTCGTCTTGCCGTTCATCGTGCTGCTCGCCGTGCCCATGGCATTGCTGGGTGCGCTTACGGCGCAAGCCGGGCGTGGCCTTGAAAACGACGTCTACTGCCAGATTGGCCTGGTGATGCTAGTCGGACTCGCCAGCAAGAACGCCATCCTCATCGTGGAATTCGCGGAACAACTGCGTCACGAGGGCATGCCGCTGATCGACGCCGCGGTTGAGGCTGCGCGCATCCGCCTGCGCCCCATCCTGATGACCTCCTTTGCCTTCATTCTCGGCGTGGTTCCGTTAGTCCTGGCCACCGGCGCCGGAGAGAAAGGCCGCCACTCGGTAGGCACCACCGTCTTCGGCGGAATGCTCATGTCGACGGTGCTGAATTTGTTCTTTATTCCGGTACTCTATCTGATCATCGAGGGATGGCGCGAGCGCGGGAAAAAGCAAGCACCCGGCGAAGGATAAGGCTCAGTGCCCGAGTTTTTCGAGCGCAGCTCCACGAATTCAGAAGCGACACTCTGCCCCCGGCAAATTACCGGAGTAACACCACATTCGGGCTATCCCATGGGGTTCGCCAGTAGGGCTGGCCGGAGTGCGGGAGCTTTCGAATTTTTCGAGTGGAAAGCGCCGCTTGGTGACAGAAACTGTCAGCCGGGCGACGTGGAAAGGCGGCAGTTTGGCCGACGGAAAAGCCACCTGTCGGGTTTTCGACACTTCCTCTCGCTGAAATGATTGGACTTAGACTCCACGCCGGGGTCGACCTCGAGGTGTTCCGTCTGGTGCTTAAGCTGCGGTGGACTTGATCGGTCGGAGGTAAGTACGAGGCCGCTTATGAACCACAGTCCCCATACGAAAACCCCGAAGAATCCGAGCCTTATGCCCGACATGTCGCCATTGGAGCATCTTGTCGATCAGGATGTGACGCCACGGCAGGTGTGCAACGTGCTCGCCAAGATGTTCCAGGTGCAGCAGACAGAGGTTGCGATTCTGCGTTTGGAGCGTGGGTTGTTGCAGTTCATCTATCCAGACGAATTACGGACCGTGGGATCGATCCCGATTTCCAGTTCTTCCATCGCCGCGCACACGGCGATCAGCAAGAAGTCAGAGATCTTCAACAACTTTGCGCGGGTAAAGCACGCCAGTATTTTCGAGACCGTCAAGCTGGGAAGTTCCGAAGGTATAGACGTCAGCGAACCTTTGCCGATTCAGAAGCTGATGTCGGCACCTGTCGTTGACGAGAACGCCAAGGTCCTGGGTGTAATCCAGATTTCGCGGAAAGGTTCGGAGGCGTCCTATGCTGGCGCGGATTTCAGCCGGGAAGACCTGCACGAACTGGAACTGGCGGCCGGCATCCTGGCCGAGTCGACCGTCATGCGGACCATTTAGTCCACTTGCACGACCCTTAAGCTAAAGAAGGGAAACGTCCTCGCGCACGAAAGGACGTGTCCGGGCTGAAAATACTTCCCTTCCCGGGCTTACGGGTGAATAATGCAAACGTCTACTAGTGGGGAACCCTCGTGAACGGCGATTTGCAGAGCGAGATGTTTCGGCCCCACGCCAACCTTTGCGATCGGGTGAACCGCAATATCGTGCAGTCGGAGATCGAAGGCGGCGTTTTCCTCGCTGACCTCGAACCACGGACCATCCTCTTTATCCAGACGCAACATCATTGCTACACGGCCGTGTTTATGGGAGATAACCAGGCTCTCCTGTGGGGGCATCCGCAATTCTGCCCGCGCCCGGTGCCGGTATCGATCACGGGCTCGACCTGGGGCGGTTCGATGTTGAAATCCCGGTTCGTGGGCCGAGGCATGCGGTTGGAATTTCACCATCCCAGTTACAGCACACCGATCGTGACCTCTCCGATCCGCGAGATCCAGGAGCGACGTTCCCCGGTTCCGCGGCGCCAACGGGCGCTGGTTCGGCAGTAGTTCCCGCAAACAACCTTAACTGCTGAAGCTTGGAACTCCGCTCGCTCGCGTTATATCCTCGCTCGGTGCAGGCTTCGACGGTACGGTCTCCGACGGCAGGTCTTTTCCTGGGACTGATCATTACGCTGGCGGCGGTGGTGGCGTACTCCTGGTACACCGCGCGGCAACTCTCTGGGCTGCGCGCTCTGCAGAACAACCTGGTCGACCGCAACCGGCGGGACTCGCTGCAGCTCCTGCGCATCCAGAATGACCTGAATTTGCTCGGGCTCGACATGCGCGACATGCTTGACAACGACGAGCCTTATCCCCTCACAGCGTGGACGGCCCAACTGCAGCGCATTCGTTCCGACCTCGACAATGCGCTGCAGGTCGAAGAGCAACTGGCGGCGGCGCATCGCACGCCGGAGCAGCAGCAGTATCTGAAACAATCGCTGGCGCAATTCTGGGACGCGGTGGATCGCACGTTCGCCCTGGCGCAGCAAGGCAATGGGGACGAGGCGCGCGGCCAGATTCGGGAGACGCTGCAGGCGCGGCAATCGGCGCTCAGCAATGCCGTTGCGCGGCTTCTCGTGCAAAATAACGAGAGCGAGGAGCAGGCTAACCAGCAGATCCGCGAAATCTATGATCGCGTCGAGCGGCGCGGTTATTGGTTTCTGGGAGCGACCCTTGGCGCCATTCTGCTGACCAGCCTGTACGTGATTTATGCCAACCGGCAGCTGTTCGCACAACTGGAGGCGCTTTCGGAACAGCGCAGCGATCTTGCGCAGAAGCTCATCGCGACTCAAGAATCGACGCTGCGCCACATATCGCGTGAACTACACGACGAATTTGGCCAGATCCTTACCGCGGTAGGAGCCATGCTGGGACGCGCCGAAAAACATACGCCGGAAGATTCGCCGCTGCGGACCGAACTGAAGGAAGTTCGCGACGTCACGCAGAACACGCTCGACACGGTACGGAGTCTGTCGCAGGCACTACATCCGGTGATGCTCGACGAAGCCGGCCTTGAGGGCACCATGGACTGGTATCTGGCCACGGTAGAAAAGCAGACAGGGACTGACATATCCTACGAGAAATCCGGTACGTCGTTCCCGGTCAGTGGCAGCGCTGGCATCCATATATATCGCGTCCTCCAGGAAGCCCTGAACAATGTGACCCGGCATTCTGGAGCGCGGGCTGCATGGGTGCGGCTAAGATTCTCGGCGAACGATCTGGAACTCGAAGTGGAAGACCACGGAAAAGGTTTCAGCACCAACGGTTCAAAGGCGGGGATTGGGCTGGTGGCGATGCGCGAACGCGCCGAACTTCTGGGCGGGCGAATCGATTTCCTCCAGCCATCCATCGGCGGGACGCTGGTGCGGCTGCGGGTTCCGCGGGAGAAAGTGGTGGCGAATGCCGAATAAGATTTCTGTCTTGCTGGTCGATGACCATGGTCTGGTCCGGCGCGGGTTCCGGCGGATTCTCGAGGACGAAAGCGACATCACGGTGGTTGGCGAAGCCGGCGACGGCAACGAGGCAGTCCGGCTGGCGCACGAGTTGAAACCCAAGGTGATCGTCATGGACTGCGCCCTTCCCGGTACCAGCGGCCTGGTGGCAACAAGAAGAATTCTCGAGAAGCATCCCGAGCAGGCCATCCTCATGCTGAGCATGCACTCGGAAGAAACTCTTGTCCGGCAGGCGCTCGAAGCTGGTGCGCGGGGATATGTTTTGAAAAATGCAGTCGACCTGGAACTGCCGGCGGCGATTCGCAAAGTTGCCTCGGGTCAGACGGTTCTCGATCCCCAGGTCGCGCGGCGGGCGTCGCTCAAGGGCGAGCGGAATGAGGGCCTCACCCCTCGCGAGTTAGAGATTCTGCAGTTGATCGTGGATGGAAAGTCGAACAAAGAAATCGCCGACCAACTGAAGCTCAGCGTGAATACGGTGGCTGTCCACCGCGCGAATATCATGGATACCCTGGGCATCCATAAGGCCGCCGAACTGGTGGTATACGCGATCCGCAACGGGCTGGTGAACATTCCTTGAACCGGCGATCGTTCCTGCGGGGCGCGGCGGGACTGGCGTCGGCGGCCCTCCTCCGACCTGGCGAGGCGTGGACCCTGCCGGCCGCTTCCAACCTCGGTTTCACCTTGACCGACGTTACGGCTTCTGCCGGACTCGACTTTCATCACAACAGCGGCGCCTACGGCGGCAAATTGTTGCCCGAAACCCTCGGCTCGGGCTGCGCCTTCCTCGACTACGACCGCGATGGATGGCAGGACATTCTGCTGGTGAACGGAATGGATTGGCCTGGCCATCCACGGCAGCGCTCAACGCTGCGGCTGTATCGTAACAATCGCAACGGCACATTTTCTGATGTCACGCGCGCGGCCGGCCTTGACGTCGAGATGTACGGAATGGGCGTCGCGGTGGGCGACTATGACAATGATGGCTTTCCCGACATCCTGATCACCTGCGTCGGACAGAACCGCCTGTTTCGCAACACGGGCAAAGGCACGTTCGTGGATGTGACTCAGAAAAGCGGGTTGGGCAAGAGGCAGGCATTGAGCACGTCGGCGCTGTGGTTTGATTACGATCGCGACGGATTTCTTGACCTGTTCGTCTGCAACTACGTGAAGTGGTCTCCCGAGCACGACGTCTTCTGCAGTCTCGATGGCAAACACAAATCGTACTGCACGCCCGAAGCCTACCGAGGTGAAACCTGCTGGCTGTTCCACAATCGCGGCGACGGTACGTTTGAGGACGTCACCGCGCGGAGTGGAATCTTCGACAGCAGTTCGAAAGCGCTCGGGGTCGCCCTGCTCGACTACGACCACGACGGATGGCCTGACCTGCTGGTGGCTAACGATACGCAACCGAACAAACTGTATCGCAACCTGCAGAACGGCACGTTTCGTGACGTTGGCATGGAGGCGGGGATCGCTTTGAGCAGCGAGGGCAAGGCCCGCGCCGGCATGGGGGTGGATACCGGCGATCTGACGAATTCTGGAGCCATCAGTATCGCGATCACAAATTTTGATAACGAGATGATCGGGTTGTACCGCGAAGAGAAGAAGGGCGTGTACGAGGACGTTTCGATACAGTCGGGTGTGGGGCTGCCCTCAAAAAACAGCCTGGGCTTCGGCTGCGCTTTTGTGGATGCGAATCTTGATGGCTTTCTCGATCTCGCGGTAGCAAACGGCCACATCGACGAAACGGTGCGCAACATTCGCGGCAACGTGGGATACGCGCAACCGCCACAACTGTTTCTCAACGACGGCCGCGGTGTCTTTCGCGATGTGGCATGCGGAAGCTGGAGCCTTGTTCGCGGAACCGAAGGTCGGGCGCGGCGTAGCCTGCGGCGATTTCGATCGCGACGGCGATGTCGACCTGCTGATCACGACGAACAACGGCCCAGCCTACCTCTACCGAAACGATCAGAGCTCGGGAAATAAGAGCATCCGATTTCGCCTGGTAGGCACAAAATCAAATCGCGACGCGATCGGCGCCGAAGTGCGCATGGAATGTGGAGGCGTCACGCAATCGAGAATGGTAAAAAGCGGATCGAGTTATCTGTCGCAATCGGAATTGCCCGTGACGTTCGGACTGGGCAAACGCGACCTGGTGGATCGCGTGGTGATTCAATGGCCGAGCGGGCGCAGCGAAGAATTCAAGAATCTTGCTGCTCAAAAAACCTACGAGTGCGTGGAGACGAAAGGCATCTCCACGCTCGCGGGTTTCTAATATGTTTACAGTATTGTGCCGTGTTTCTCTTCCCATTAGAGTGCCGAGCAATTCATCGTTCCTCATTTGCGCCGCCCCACGCATGCGCTTCTGAGGCACCCCTAGAGACACCGGCAGCTTCCCTGCCGGGCAACGATTTCCCCAGCTGGTCACAAGGGCCGGCTGGGGTTTTGAATATGGGATGGCTTTCTGAATGTGAAAAGTGGATCGTCAATTTCTCGCGGCGCCTGAATTTCCCTTTGCCGGTTTAACCCGGTACGATGAAAAATCCCATGGAAAACGATACGAAAGTGACCAGCGCGACGTCCGGCGGTGATCAAGTGAGTTCACCAACAAAAATACGGATCACCGAAGACCACGAAGCCACTGGGGACACAGCCGTGGCCTACGACTATTGGCGAGCGGGATCCGGACGCAAGCAGGTCCCGGGCATCATCAAATGCTTTGGCGCGCGGCCCGATTTTCTGCGGCAGGTTGTCGACTTCTCGAATACCGTGCACTTCTCCGAAGGCCACCTGATGCGGCGGCACAAGGAGATGATCGCCAGCTATGTTTCCTATCTGAATCGTTGTCCGTATTGACTCGACAGTCACGCCTACTTCCTGCGGGTTCAGGGAGCCAGTGATCAATGCGTGGCCGCCATTCTTGAAGGCAAGCTGGATGAGGCCGGCGTCAGCAAAGCAGAGCGGGCGCTTCTCGATTACGCGGAACTCGTCACCAGGGATGCGAGCCGCACAACGGCCGACGATGTTCAGAAACTGCGGGACGCAGGCTGGAATGAAGATCAGATCGCCGAGGCCGTCTACGTCACCGCGATGTTCGCCTTCTTCAATCGCGTGGCCGATGCCTTCGGTGTGCCTCCGCAGGACTACCTGACAACAGGAAAACTCACACCGTAGCGTAGTCGCGCGTGATGCCTGGTTCGATCAGCAACTCCTTGAGTCAATCGCACTTCATCGAACCGGCATTCGAAGCCAGGGCCTTCGGGCGACGTCGCGGCAAACTCGCTCCCAGGAAGTGGCGGCGATTGAATTCCACGATGGCATGCTCCATATCGATCTGATAGCTTACTAAATCGCTTTAGTACACGGCGACGTTATAGCATTCCCTGACCCAAATAGAACCGCAATGCCCTTGCCTCCGTCGAAGGCTTGTGCGAGACTGCGCACCGTGGCGGTAAAGAAAAAAAGTTCGACAGCCCGGCGGGCGATCAAGCCCACACCGCGGGTGAACCTGAAGCTTCTGGCCGACGAGCTTGGACTTTCACCGGCCACGGTTTCGCTGGTGATGAACCGATCGGCGGTGGCCGATTCGATTCCGCAACAGACGAAAGATCGAATTTTCGCTGCTGCCCGCAAGCACAACTACCGTCCCAATTTTTTCGCCCGCTCGCTCCGCACCCAGCGCAGCTTCACCATTGGCGTCATGGTTCCGGAAGTAAGCGAAGGCTATGCCACCCTGGTGATGAGCGGCATTGAAGATCACCTTCTGCAGGAAGGCTATTTTTACTTCGTCGCCAGCCACCGCCATCGCGTCGATTTGATCGACGAATACCCCAAGCTTCTGCTGGCGCGCTCGGTGGATGGCATCATCGCGCTCGACACTCCGTGGACGCACGCCGACCTTCCCATTCCCGCCGTCACCGTCTCCGGACACAACGAGGTGAAGGGCGTCACCAACATCGAACTGGATCATCGCCGGGCGGCACACCTTGCCCTGGAACATCTTTATCAGCTCGGCCATCGGAAGATTGCGTTCATCAAAGGCCAGGAATTCAGCTCCGACACGGTCGTGCGCTGGAATGCCATCGAGGAAGCCGCCGCCGAACTAGGGTTGCACGTGGATCCGAGCCTCACCATGCAACTCGAGGGCGACCTGCCCTCCACGCAACTGGGCTACTCGGTGACGCGAAAGTTGCTGGCCAGCCACGAGCCGTTCACGGCGCTATTCGCGTTCAATGATCTTTCAGCGATCGGGGCAATTGGCGCTCTGCGGGAAAAAGGCCTGCACGTGCCGGACGAGATTTCCGTGGTCGGCTTCGACGACATTCAAAGTGCCGCGTTCCAGAACCCCGCCTTAACAACGGTGCGGCAACCACTGCGGAAAATGGGCATGATTGCCGCCGAGACGGTCCTGCGTCGAATTGCGCGCCCCGGCATGGATTCGCAGCCACCCAGAATCATGGTGGAACCTGAATTGGTGGTGCGGGAATCGAGTGCGGTCGCGAAGGGGAAGCGGTAGGGTCGGATCCGCTGTATCAAACACACTTGAGGCCTGGAAATGGACATCCGCCCCGAACCGCCTCAGTTCGACCCCGCCGCTGTCGAATAGACTTTGATCCAGTGCGTGCGGACTTGCGGCCTGACCTTCTTTCCCTTCCAGTCAAACACAATGAGGTTCGTGTCCTGGCGTGGCATATGACAGTCAATGCAGTTGCTGGCCGCGTCGTGATCGTGCTTCGGAAACATGGCCGTATCCGGTTTATGACAAGCCAGACACTGCTGAGAAAAACTCACCGGATCGTGCTGCACGACGTGCAGGTCATGACAAGTCAGGCAAGTCATGGATGACGATTGAAAGCAACGACTCCGTGCCAGCAGCTCCACCTGGCTGCCATGTACGTCCACTTCGGCGTTAGCGTCAGGCTTTGGCAACTCGAGGTAGTGATCGAGTGGCTCCCCGGGGAGATACGAGAACGTTGCAACCAGTGGAGTGCCGTGCCCGGCGTGGCACCAAGCGCAAAGATCCATTTGCCGCTCGCGCGGGAATTTCGCGGGATTCAGGATCCCGCTGTCAGAAGTGACTGGCGTTTTTGAACTCTCGCGGTCGACGTGATCGCCTCCCGGGCCGTGACATTTCTCGCAGGTGATCCCCATCACGAAACCTGCCTTGCGGTATCGATTCGGCGGCGCAGTGGAATCGAAATACGTGGCATGACACTCCAGACAACGGGGAATGATGGGGCGGTCAAAGTTCGCGATGCCGTCGCGATAGCCCGGACTGTTCACCCAACCGAGCTGTGTCCAGTAGGAAACGGGCAGTTGGAAGAGTTCGTCGCCCTTCCAGAATAGATACGTTGACCTTTGCCACCCGATCCGATCACCAGTCCAAATTGCTCGGTTCGCTCGGTGGTGTAGGGCGACATACCCTGCACCGCGGTCTGATAGAAACCGTTCCCTTTCTTCTCCATGCGAAATGACAGTTCGGGGTTTGAGGTGGCGAAAATGTTGTCCCCGGCGTGAAGTTGCCGAGGATGGATTGTTTATCCGGAAGCCGCGAGGTTAGTGCATGTGCGGTCTGATGAAAGGAATCTACTTTTTCCTCATGGCACTTCGCGCAGGCAGCATCGCCAAGATAATCGTCCCGCGTCGGAGCAGGCCGCTTGGTTGGAGTTGCGTGGTCGCATATGGAAGAGGAGGCGGGGGCGGCGGTTTTGTGCGTCCCGACCTGAGCAGAAGCCACCCAGGCAGCCAAAGGGATCAAGACTCCCCCGAAGATATGACCGGCTTTCATTTCCTTCGAAAACCAAGGATCAGTTGCTCCGACGCTGCGCCAACTTCGGCACTCACTTCCATTTTTCCTGGCCTTCGACAACGGTGAGGTAGCGGTCGATGGGAAGATCCGTGAGCCGTTGAATCGCGCCGCTGGGCCACTTGATCTCGACAAAGTCGATTTTCGTTCTCTGTCCCAGCCCCAGAACCAGTCGTGGGTCGTGCGACGAAAGAAAGCTCCCGCCTCCGGTCTTCATTCTGCTTCCCTTAAGGTCGCCAGCCTGGTATGTAACGCGCGCGCCGACGGCATCGCGGTTCGACTTGGTTCCCATTAGCGTCAAACCCGAGCCAATGATTCTGCTTTCCGGCGTTGTTGCGCAAGAGAACCGGAGCTCCGCCGTTGACGGAAATGAGCACGTCGACCGCGCCGTCGTTGTCGAAGTCTCCGATCGCCAGGCCGCGAGCGGAGAAGTTCTTGGCAAAGACGGGCCCGCTCTTCTGGCTGACATTCTCAAATCCCTTGCCGGTTCCATGGAACAGGAGAAGCGGTTCCTCGTAGTCCACATCCTGGTGATAAACCTTGATCAGGTCGTCGGGATTTCCGTTGGAAAGAAACAGATCGAGATTGCCGTCATTGTCGTAGTCAAAGAACTTTAGTCCCCAACCGCTCATCAGGCGGGTGGCCGACCCGATGCCGGTCGGTCCTGCACGGTCATCAAAGGTTTCATCGTGGTTGTTTTGGTAGAGGGAATACATTTCATGGTCGATGATTGGCGACGAACAGATCCATCCAGCCGTCCTGATTGAAGTCCGCCGAATCAACACCCATGCCGGAGCGCGGTCGACCCGCTTCGCTGTAAGCGACGCCGGCCACGGCGCCGACTTCTTCAAAGCGGCCATTGCCACGATTCATGAACAGGAAATTCGCCGTGGTGTCGTTGGCCACGAACAGGTCCAGACGCCCGTCGTTATTGATGTCGGTGGCCACGGCACCCCAGGCCTTACCTAGATACTTGCCAATCCCCGAACTCTCGCTGACATCGGTGAACGTGCCGTCGCCATTGTTGTGAAAGAGCCAGCTCGCCATGGGCTTATACAATTTCGGGATGCAGTAGCCCGGGCTTGTTGTCGGCTTCGCAGGGCAGATGCTTCGACTTGTCGAAATCGACAAATCGGCAGACAAACAGGTCGAGGCGCCCGTCATTGTCATAGTCGAACCAGACGGCGCTGGAAGACCATCCGGGGGCAGCCACGCCGGCCTTCTCGGTGACATCGGTAAAAGTTCCGTCGCCGTTGTTGTGGTAGAGGATGCTCCGGCCGTACTGGGTGACATAGAGGTCAGGAAAGCCGTCACCATCGTAATCGCCTACTGCCACTCCCTGGCCAAAGCCGCCGGCGGCTACGCCGGCCTTCTCGGTAACGTCAGTGAACGTTCCGTCGCGATTGTTACGGTAAAGTGCGTTTCGCAACGGAGGATTGGGATTGAAGAAGTCACACTTGCCGCTGTTCACCAGGTAGATATCCATCCAGCCATCGCCGTCATAATCGAAGAAGGCGCAACCTGCGCCAGTAGTTTCTGGCAGATATTTCTCGGCAGACTTGCCGTTGGAATGCGTCCAGGTAATGCCGCTGACGGCCGCAGGAATTTCTTCGAACTGATACGCCGGCGGCAGCGCGCAGAGCGCCGGCAAGACGGGTAAACGAAGGCAGAGCCAAGCCACCACCCAGCACCGACAGAAAACGGCGCCGGGAGATGGATTGGGCAACCGGTCGCGGCAGCCGGGCGGGTTCTTCACTTCAATCCGTCATTCTCGGGACGATTCTGCGATCGAGTCTGCTAGTTCGGATTGGGCGCTTCTGTAGCTGCCTCACCCGCCGCGCCCTTCTGCGTCAGCCGCTCTTTGAATCTCGAACTCGCGGTCGCCATCTTCCTTTCGGCCCGAGCGAGCATAGGCAATTGCGAGCAAGTAATGAGCCGAAGGATTCTCGGATTCCAGTTTGATCGCAGTTTCCAGCGGCGGAATCGCGTCGGAAAACTTCTTCAGAGAAACTAAGGCACCACCCCAACCGACATAGGCGTCGCCAAAGCCGGCGTCAATCTTCGCGGCGTGGGAAAAGTGCTGGAGAGCTTCCTCCCACTGCTGATTCTGTTTCGCCATCTCGCCGAGCACATACTCAGCGCCAGCGTTGGCGGGATCGATTTGCAATTCTTTCTCGAACTCCTGCTTGGCCTCAGCGGCGGCTTCAGGGCCGAAGCCGGGCCGCGACACAAGAATCCGTCCCAACCGATAGTGAATTCCCGGCAGGTTGGGATTCTGCTGCAAGATCGCCCGATAGACCTTGGCGGCCTCGTCCCACTTCCCCTGAATTTCTAGAGCCTCGGCATTGAGTTGCTGTGCCTGGTAGGAATTGGTGCTCGCCAGCTCGGCCGAGGCGCGCGTCGAAAGATCCGAGTACGTGTGTACTGCGAGGTAAAGCACATCGGGATCGTGCGGGAACTCGTGGCTGAGTGCGCGCAAGAAGTCGATCGCCGCGTCTGCCTGGTTGGCAAACATGGCGCAGCGCACCCCAGCAAACCCCACGTCGCGCCTGAGGTCTTTATCTGCGACGTGCGTAGCCTTCTTGAGAACAGGAAGAGCTTCCTTGCAGTTTCCAGCTTTTGCCAGTTCGACGGCCCGTCGGGCCGTGACCGCGGCATCCGCCGCGGAACTCTGCTTTCCGGCTTGCGCCGCTGAGGATTCCTGCGACAACAGACAAAACAGGGCGCAAACGAGTGCCGGGGAAACAGTCTTAAACATAAAGATGGGCAAGCGCCAAGGACGCTTGCCCAATGATACATGGGTCAGAAGTAGAACTTAAGCGCCAGCTGGATCTGCCGCTCCCCTTGGGAGGAGTTGATCTGTCCAAACGAGCCGCTGCCCAACTGGAACGGTGCAATCCCACCCGTGAAATTCAAAATCGGATGGTTGAATAGATTGATGAATTCCGTTCGGAACTCCAACCGCTTGGTTTCGGTGAACAGGAAGTCCTTGTGCAGGCTCATGTCTGTTTCTGAGAACCGAGGACCGCGCAGCACACCCGAACCGCAGGTACCGAAGGTGTTCGCCGCGGGCGCACTGAAGATGCTGGGATCCCACCACTGGATGTAGGCGGCCCCTGGAGTATTTACTTTTTGCTTCACATACCTGGGAGTACCGTTGCAGTTCGGGCGCTCACTGGCGAATAGTCCGCCCGCTCCGCCGGTTCCAGACGGATCCTGGAAGCCAATGGTGGGCGTTACGCCGTTTCCGGTGTGCCAGGTAATGATTCCGCCCACTTCCCAATTGCCAACGACTGCATTGAGGACCGGGTTCATGTCCTTGCCGAACTTCTTACCACGCCCAAATGGGAGTTGGTACGTGACGTAGTTCGAAAGAATGTGGGTTTCGTCGTAGTAGCACGGCCCCCAGTCAGAACGGGGATCATAAATGTTCTGCCAGCCCGGCAAACCCATCGACGTCTGCGAACCGTTGGTTCCGCCCCACGTGCCCGTACCGAAGAAGCCCGGGGAGTTGGTGAGACATCGGGAGTAGGTATACGCTACCTGCGCCTCCAGCCCGTTCGACATTGCCTTCTTGAGCACCGCTTGCAGTGAATTGTACGAACTGTCGGAGTTAGAGGTGGTACCGCCAATATAACCGCTGTTCACAACGTTGTTGCCGACGTACAGATCGCTTCCAACAGTTCCGACCTGACCCGGTTTCGCAATCTTGCCGTCGGGCAGCAGAAGCTGCTTTTGCTGCAGCGTCTCAAAGTTGTAAAGATTCGTTCCATGCTGGCCAACGTAGCCTAGCTGCATGGTGGTGTTCGGGCTGAGCTGATACTGGAAGGTAAGGTTCCATTGCTGCGTCCGGGCGGGCCGCAGATGCTGATCGAAGACTTTGATGCGCGCTTTGTTGAAACAAGAGATCGTAAGGGGCACAGGGCAAACGGGGGGCGCCGCTGCGAAGCCTTGATCGATCGTGGGCAACGTTCCCGAGCTCGCCTGTGTAAACGGCCAGTCTCCGGTCAGTCTCTGGTTCGCACCGCCTCCCTCCATGTACGAGGAAATTCCGTAGCCGCCTCGGACCACCGCTTTGCCCGAGAATGCGGCTGGAGACCAGGCAAAACCGAAGCGCGGCAGCCAGTCGCCAATGCCCAGATAGTTCTGGTACAGCGCCTGACCGCTATGCGCGACGAAGAGTTGACCACTGAAAAGGCCGAAGTTGATCTCGCGATTCTGGATTTCGTGGAGGGGACCGTGATCTTCGAAGCGCAAGCCGAGGTTCAACGTCAGAGTGTTGGTGATGCGCCAATCGTCCTGCACAAACACGCCGAAGGTGTTGCCGCGCAGACCGAACTCCGCAGCGCCGGCATCGCGCCCTCCACTTGCGACCAGTCCCAGCCAGAAGTCCGCCTGCGGTGCGCCGGTGGCCTGGCTAACGTTGAACGTACCGAGGACACCGTTGTTTCCCGGGTAGCTGTAGTTTTGGCGTTCGCGCCAGTACTGAAACCCGGTCTTGATGCTATGCCGTCCATGTGTAATGACCAGGTTGTCGCCGACCTGGCCGGTACCGGTGCCGAAATTCTGAAGGAGATTGTTGTTTCCGAACGTGATGTTTCCAATGTTGATCTGCGGTAATCCCGGTGAGAACTGGTTGCCGCCCGCAATTCCGATCTGCTGACCGAGGTTCCCCAAGCCTCCGACGTTGGAGGTCTGGTCAAACTTTACAGAACTGATACCAAAACGAGCTTCGTTTAACAGGTTAGGACTGAAGGAGTGAGTCCAGTCCGCGACGATATTCTTCAGCGGTTCATCAATGGCCAGACCGGGATTTCCCAAGGTGAAAACGTTGATGCTGGGATTCTTGATGTGCGCCTGTGAATAGCGGAAGAACACATGATCAGAGTTGCTCGCGTTCCAGTCGATCTTTACATCGCCCTGATCGTTGTTAAGGTTGCTGAACCCGGGAGCGAAGTAGTTGGCAGCGTTGGTGACATCCTGGGTGTTCTTCAGCGCGGCGGTGTAGGCCGGCAAACCGAATAGACCCTGCGCAACAGTATTTACGGTTAGCCCCGCAGCCGCGAGGTTGTTATTGGGAATCGGCTGTCCTTTATTCGCTCCACTCGGGAAGACAAGCTGAGTGCTGCCAGTGCCCCCCGTGCAGATGCCGCCCACGAACGACCCACCCGGGTCCGTGCAGAGCTGCCCAAAGTCACCTGCTACTTCTCTGGGAGTGAACAATGTGTAGGACTGCAATGAAGATGGTTTGTCGAAACGACCGCCCTCATAGTTCACGAAGAAAAACAGTTTGTTTTTGACAATCGGCCCGCCAAAAGTTCCGCCGAACTCGTTCCAGCGGAGCTTCGGCTTCGGCAGCCCACCCGGATTGCTGAGACTGCCTACGGCAAGACCCGCCGACCAGGTGTTCGCGTTGAGCTTGTCGTTGCGGAAAAACTCGTACAGGTTCCCGTGAAAATTGTTCGTCCCCGACTTGATGCTCGCGCTGATGACCCCACCCTGGTAGTTGCCGAATTCGGCCGACGCGTTCTGGGTGATGACGTTGAATTCCTGAATCGCGTCAGGGGCGGGCTGGTATCCAACCTCGTTATTGGTGTCCTCCGTGTTGACCAGGCCATCGAGCAGCAATTCGTTCGATTGCTCACGATTGCCGTTGATCTAGGGACGCCCCGCACCCGTCATATTTTGGTTCTGGTAAAGCGTTTGCGGGTTGGGATTGGTGGCGCCTGGCACGAGCAAGGTAAGTTGCAAGTAGTTCCGCGAGGCAAGGGGAGGCGACACGGCCGTGTTCGCGTCGATGAGAGTGTTGACCTGCGGTGGATTCGGTCTGAAGCACAGGCGCGCAGCCGGTCACTTCGACGGTTTCGCTTACCTGCCCGACCTTCAACTGGGCGTCGATACGCGCCGTCTTGGTTCAGCACCAGGGTGAAGGGCGGATAGGATAACTTCTGGAAGCCCGCAGCCGTGATCATCACTTTGTAGTTTCCCACCGGCACGCGCGGGATGTTGTAGCTGCCCGATTCGTTGGTCTTCGCGGTCCAGACCGTTCCGCGCTCGGTATCGGTCGCGGTTACGCTGGCGCCATTGATCGGCGCGCCGCTGGGATCGGTCACGGTGCCGACAATCGACGCGGTCACTTCCTGGGACCATGCTGGCAGCGTCACGCACAATTGCGCGGCCAGCGCAATCAGAACTATTCCGCCTAGCCAGATTTCGCTTCATCACAGAACCTCCCCACGCTGAAGTTGCAGTGCACCCCGCACCACAAATCAAGTCGGAGATATGCTATATAGCACCGCGATGTCACCGTCAAGAAAAAAATTGTCTCCTTGACTTTTCCACGGGCCTCCGGAGTCGGTCGACCCACTGCATAGCACTTCGAATTCGCCGAAATTGCAGTTCGCTCGGCCGGCAAGTGCTATGGGAAAGTGGAATCCCGCGAATCACCCCTATGCTTTCTGGTATCACATATATTTTTCCCAGTTTTTCCCGGTTCTTCTCAAGGGATTCCGGACGCGCTTTCGCCGCTAAATGGAAGCGCGTCAGTCCTATAGCAGCGGACCGCTATATAGCTTTGCAATCCAACTGAGGCTCGAACCGGTGCCGGCAGCCGACGGTTGGGCTTTACCTTGATTGCCAGTTGTGCTATATAGCGGGGCGACACATATTGCAGCGGGATTCTGGGGCGAGCCCAGCACGCAGGAATGGTAGATTGCTCGATGGGTCTGGGGACGAGGATGCGACAAAGCCGGAACGGAACACCCGCATACAAAAAGATCCAGAACGTCATCCGCAAGCGGATCGAGGGCGGGCACCTGAAAATCGGCGACTCGGTCGACTCTGAGCGCGAACTGGCCCGCATTCACGGCGTCAGCCTCATGACCGCTCGGCACGCCCTGGCTGGGCTGGAAACCGAAGGGATCGTGGAACGCCGCCGCGGTTCGGGCACCTTCGTGGCCCCGCCGAAAATTCATTTCAACAAGCTGATGAGTTACACCGAGCACATGTCGAGCCGTGGCCTCACGCCGCGCTCGCGGGTTCTGTCGGCAAAGCTCGTGGAGCATCAAACGGAAATCGCCGCGCGACTTGGCCTGCCGGCTACCTGCGGCCTGGTCAAGATCGATCGCCTGCGCCTCACCGGCGAAGAACCCTTTGCGCTCGAGACGGTTTATCTTCCCGCTCCGGAGTTCGGCGAGCTCATTGCGGCGCCGCTGGGCAAGAATTCGCTCTTCGCCACCCTGCAGCACGATTACGGAGTGGAACTCGCCTACGCGGATGAAGAAGTCGACGCCACTCCCGCCGACGCGCACAACGCCGACCTGCTCTCGGTTCCACGCGGTACGTCGCTGCTGCGAATCCGCCAGGTCATTTATTCCACCTCCGGCAAGCCGGTTATCTTTGGAATCGGTTTCTATCGCTCAGAGCGGCATACTCTTTTCATTCGGCGTTTCCGGTAAGAAGTGTTTTCGCAACTGGGAGAACTATGCCTCTCACCTCGATCGACTGGCTTGTCATCGTCGGGTATCTGCTGGCCAATCTCCTGATAGGCGTGTATTACCGCCGCCGCGCCAGCGGCAACACCGAGGAGTTTTTCATTTCTGGACGCGATGTCTCGTGGTGGCTTGCCGGCACCTCGATGGTTGCCACCACGTTTGCCGCCGATACGCCGCTTCTGGTGTGCGGACTGGTCGCGCGTCAGGGCATCGCGGGCAACTGGATCTGGTGGGGTTCTTGTGTCGGCGGGATGCTGACCGTCTTCTTCTTCGCCCGCTACTGGCGGCGTGCCGAGATTCTCACCGACGTGCAACTGGTCGAGATACGTTATGGCGGCAAGCCGGCGGCGTTCCTGCGTGGATTCAAGGCGATCTATCTTGGCCTGTTCATGAACTGCTTCATCCTGGGGTGGGTAACGCAGGCAATGGTCAACATTATTACGGTCTTGCTCGGCCCAGCCATCGCGCAAGGAAAAGTCGTACAGCTCAGTCTCGGAAGCCACGCCCTGCACTACACCATGGGCGATCCGAAATCGACGGCGCTCTTGATTTGCGTTCTGATCCTGATTCCCTTCACTGGTCTTTACACCTTTATCGGCGGGCTTTGGGGCGTGCTGGTAACGGATCTGTTTCAGTTCGTCCTGAAGATGGCGATGATCATCGTGCTGGCCTGGGTCGCGGTGGCCAAGATCGGCGGCATGCAGTCGCTCGAGATGCGCCTGCAGGTCATTGCTGAGCAGACGCGCCAAACCGGCGTGCAGACTGCCGACCCAACCGCCTTTCTTCCGGATTTTCATCGCGGACTTTCGACCGACGCGCTCTGGACGCTGCCGGTTCTGACCTTCATCGTGTACCTCGGCATGCAATGGTGGCTGGCCTGGTATCCAGGAGCGGAACCAGGTGGCGGCGGCTACGTCGCGCAGCGCATGTTCAGCGCGAAAGACGAAAAGAATTCGTTGGGCGCGACGCTATGGTTCAACATCGCGCACTACGCCCTCCGCCCCTGGCCGTGGGTCGTGACCGGGTTGGTCGCTGTCGTGGTCTATTCACCCAACGGCGGCCTGCATCCCAGCGCGGCCTTTGCGCAAAATCCGGAGCAGGGCTACGTAATGGTGCTGCGCGATTACCTGCCTCCGGCGCTGCGCGGCTTGATGGTGGCGGCGTTTCTCGCGGCGTTCATGTCAACCATCGGTACCCAGCTCAACTGGGGCAGTTCCTACCTGGTGAACGATCTCTACAAACGCTTCTTTGTGCGCAACGCCACCGAGAAGCACTACGTGCTCATCAGTAAGCTTTTTACTGTCTTTTTGGTGCTGGGCAGCGGGTACACGGCCACCCGCCTTGCCTCGATCAACCAGGGATGGCAACTCGTGCTGAACATCGGCTTCGGCACGGGAGCGGTGTATATCCTGCGCTGGTACTGGGACCGCATCAACGCGTGGAGCGAGATTGTCGCGATGGCCGTGGCCGCATTGATGACCATTCTACTCAGCCGCGTTTCCTTCAGCGGCAACGATGCGCTGGTGTACGCCAAGACGGCCCTGATCACTGGGCTGGTCACTACCCTGGCGTGGATAATCGCGACGTTCGTCACACCCCCCGAGTCAGACGAGACACTCACGGGCTTCTACAGGCGCGTCCATCCGACAGTGTATGGTTGGCGTCGCGTGGCTAAGCTTGTGCCTGAACTGCCGGAAGTGCGAGACGTATCGGCGAACGCATTCAACTGGGTCATGGGCGTGATCCTCGTTTACGGCTGCCTTTTCGGCATCGGAAAGCTGGTATTCGGACAATTGGGATGGGGATTTTTACTGCTGGCGATCTCCGGGGTGGCCGGCTACTTAATCTTCTGGGACCTTTCAAGGCGAGGATGGAGCACGCTATCAGGGAAAGAAGCGGCGGTGGTGACTCAACCGGCACAGGGAGATTGAGGCGCTGTGCAGATCGTCACCGAGAACGTCGTGCGCGACTGCGCGAGCTGACTACTCTGATCGTGGTTTGTCCGTGTTGAGCAGGGCCGCTCCCGGCCCATGCGACTTTTGCTTTGGTCCGCGGACCTTCTCCTCCGAGTCCACCGAAAAAAGCATGTACTTCTCAAAACTGTGGCGCCGATAGTAGCGGTGTCCGCGAAAGTGGAGGTAAACCTCGACGCTCTTCGGCAGCCAGAGCTCTACTTTTTTGGCCGAAAAAGGTACCGGACCGTATTCGGTAATCTGGTGCTCCGCCAGGAGGTGAATTTCGGGCAGCGGGCTTATCATTTCGGATTCGATGCGCACGATCTCAAATTTATCTGCGGTGATCCACGCACGTCCTTTGATGTCGACAGGATAAATCCTGGAACCAACAATGTAGGCGTGGATGTGGTTCGGCCGGTCACGACGCTGCTGAAAATGAACCAGCCACGTTGCATGCCCGCGCCACTCCCCCAACCCTTCGCAGATCATCTGGAAGCCGTCCCGCATAGCTGGATGAAACACCAGCGCTACAGCGGCAAAACCATTGTCGGCGATGTGGTCCGGAAGCGTGTCCACTCCGTAACGGTCATTCCTGAACTCGGCTACCTGCATGACTCCCGGCAAATCGCCCTTGGTGATCGAGGCGCTGTAGTCGAATTTGCGGTCCTCTCTCCTGGCGGGATTGCCGAGTTCATCCAAAGTTTCGTGGAGCAGGTCCTCTACTGCGGAGAACCTGCCAACGTCATCAACAAGCTGCTCTACTTGTTTTCCCGCTTCTTCGAATATTTTCTCCGAAGGGCACGGAGATCCACTGGCGACGACCGGCTTGACTCGATCGATATCGGGCGGTTGCCATGCGCTTTCGGGGAAAACCGCCTTTGCGTCGGCGAGGAGCGACGCCGTCGTTGCAGTCGGGGTGGACCCTTCACCCAGATCTGTCGGCGTTGCTTCGACTACGTTGGGTCCTTTCTCCAGCGCATTGATGAACTGTTGGGCCTGACCAGCGCTCCCGCTTTGAGGCGCTGTCTCGAGGAACTGTTTCAAGACTCGGAGCGCTTCCTGGGTTCTCCCGAGATGGGCCAAGGAAACGCCCAACACAAATTGGGCTCCGGTCGCAGCTTGTTGCCCCTGATCGATCGCGTACTGCGCCTGCTGCTGGGCCTGGGCGTAGTCGCGCTGCTGCAAGTAAACGTCAGCTAGCAGGTTGTGAGCCATCCAGCTGTTGGGATCCGCCCCGACCGCTTGTTCCATCGTAGTTCTGGCATGACCGTACTGTCCCTGGAGAATCTGCACACGGCCCAGCAATGTGAGAGCCTCGCTGTAATGGGGATCAAACCCGGTCGCCTTCGCGAGATAGGACTCTGCCTGCTGGTAGTCTTTTTTCTGGAAGAACAAATACCCGAACAGAAAATTCAGAGGAGCGCTGGAAGGAACTAATTTGTATGTTTCTGTCAGAGACTTCTGCGCTTTCTGAAGATCGCCGGACTTCAGGGCTTTGACTGCATGCTTCATCTCCTTGGTTGCGCCCGGCGACATCAACGAATCTGTAGCATCCAGATCGATGGCGGAAGGGTCGCGCTCTACGATGACGGCGACTTCGACCGTACCCAACAGGGTCGCCACTTCGATTTCCTTGTGGGCACTGATAAAACCAACCGCACTAGCTTCGACGTCGTACTTCCCCGAGGACAGATCTGCGAATTCGGCTTCTGAACGGCCAGTGGTGGCAAGCCACATTGATGTTTTTTTGTTTTCGCTGTAGAGCTTCACGACAGACTGTCGATCCAGTGGCTTCTTGTCGGCACTCAGCACCATTACGTGCAGTCTGGCGCCTTGAAATTTTCCCAGCTCCGTCTGTTCGGCAGCGTCGGTGGGAGGGCCCTGGGCAGCGGACTGCAGCGGCGCAAGGAGGCACAACGCGCAGAGAACGGTCCCCAGCGAAAGCATCCAAGTTCGGAATGCGTGTTTGCGATGAAGCGCTTGCACAATCTTCACCAGTGATTGACAACGCCGGGCCTGAAAACCGAGAAGAATTCTACATCTGAAGGCGGTCAGAACTGAGAAAGTTCGCAGCTTTTTACATCTCAACTCCGCCGGACTGTCTTATGTTGATCGTGGGCGATGGACCTTTCACGCCAGCCCTCCTCCATCCACCAGCAAACACGCACCCGTAATCCACTGGGCCATCCCACTCACCAGAAACAGAACAGCGTTCGCGACATCGTCCGGAGTGCCAACACGGCCCAGCGGACGATTCGCGGCCTCGCGCAAGAACTTCGCACGATCTTCGCCGAGTTGCTCGCACTCGCTCTGCAGCAGGGGGGTATCGACATCTCCCGGGCAAACGCAATTCACGCGGATGTTATGTTTGCCATGATCAATTGCCATGGCGCGAGTGAGGTTCATTACTCCCGCCTTGGCGGCGCAATAGGACGCGGCTTGCGGGCCTCCCTTGAGAGACCAACCGGATCCTGTGTTCACGATCACGCCGCCGCCCTGTTTGATCATGTGAGGAATCGCTTCCCGCGACAGCAGAAAAATACCCTTCAGAGTCACGTCCAGTGCAAGGTCCCATTCATGTTCTTCAAGCTCCACAATGTTCTTGCGGATGATCATGCCGGCGTTGTTGCAGAGAATGTCGATTCGGCCGAACCCCTCAAGGGCCCCGGCGACGGCGTCCTTGCAGTCCCGGCTCGATCGCACGTCACATTTATGAAAACGTGCCCGCCCTCCCTGTCGCACGATCGCCGCGGAAGTCTGCTTGCCGTCTTCCACATTGATGTCGAGGATCATCACGGCTGCCCCGAGTTCCGCCAGCCGCGTCGCAATACCCCGGCCAATGCCCGAGGCGCCTCCGCTGACCAGGGCAACCTTATTTTCGAGCGACAGAAGTTGTGTGGCTTTCTCGCCAATCTTTGTCATCCGCGCCTCACAATGGCAGCAGCATGATGCCACAGCCAGGTGACAAGTCACAGGCAAGGCCTTTTCCTGAAGACGCGGGTTCCTCGTGGAAGGAGTCTGCTGATCGGTTTTTGACCTGCCCTGCCCTGAGCGCGGTCGATGGCGTGGATATGACGAGCGCAAATACTAAGTCACTGTCGCGCTGTTATGTCTATTGGCTGCTTTTATTGATATTCACACTTGACTTTGCTACGCCGCCCACGACTGATGCGTCCGGCATGTTTACCGACACTCCAGTCGGGTCCTGTTTTAACAACAACCCGCCGTTGACGACCAATCCGTGCGCAGATGTTGTTCAAACCTTCAATATCGTGATGTCAGGCGTGACCTATGCAATCAAAACGACTACAACGCGGCGCGACTGCGCTAAGGGCATTCGAATTCAAGTTTCTAACCCAGCACCTGGAACTAGCAACACATTTTCGAACGGAACGGTAAATTAGTGGAGGTAAGCGGCAATGCTGCTCCAACGAACGGCGGTCGGTATGTTACTAACGGTATGTTGTTGTGCGATTCTTTGCATATCTCAAGAAGAAAATGGCGAGACCCAGAGCGGTCAGAGCGCACTCGCGCAGACAGCCGCTATCAGGGAAAAAATCCAGTCGATCATGCGGGCGACATTGAAACAGGGTGAATTCACTACACGAGAGGGGATCAAGGCGTACACAAGAGTACCGCCGTCAAATCAAACGATCGATGAAGTTAGGCGGCTTGGAAACGGAGCCATTCCAGTGCTGGCCAGCTATGTCAATTCAAGTAGCCCTCGCGAGCAGGAGCTTGCTATGCGATTCCTTTCGACGTTCGATGGCGGCCTCATCGTTGATCCCTTGGGTGATTTTGCGAGGCATTCGGCATACCCGACAAACCGCGCGCAAGCGGTGCTGTTCCTGGAGCAAGCACCGCCATCAAAGGCCCTTCCAATCGTCAAAGAGGTCTTTAACAGTGACTCAGACCCATACGTCAAGAAAACGGCAGCAGAGTCTATCGCAAAGCACTCGGACAAGGACTGAGGATGCCTGGCCCGCACATTCGTTCCCTTAAACACTTGCTACGGGGGGAACCTAGGGAAGGGACCTGGGGACATCCAAGATAAGTACGAGTCAGGGATAAGTAGGAGTCAGGCGAAAACGGAAATTTCCTTCGCCCAGGGGACTCCCGAAGCGTTCGATAGAAAGAATTGAACTGCAGCGTGCGATCTGTTCTTGAGACCCCAGCGCCAGATGGGCCAGACATCCATTTGCGGGAACAGTCGTCGCGCATCGCCGCGCCACGCATAGCTTCGGGCCTCGGCCGAAGTAGGAGAGCACCCATGTTGAGTAGGTTACAGCCGTACGTTGTCGGTATCGTTGTGGCACTGTTGGTTCGTCCTGTCTTCGCTCAGGATCCATCACCAACTTTGGTGAAACAAAAAGTCACCATTCAGGCACAAACTGCGTCCCTCTCTGAGTATCTCCTTACAGTGTTTAGGGGGGCGAATATTCGTGGCGGCATATCGGTTGTCAGTGAGCATTGCCCAGAGGCGGCTGAGGAAATGCCAGAATTCAGCGGAGAAGTGGAGGGTGTGCTCAAACGGCTCGTATCCACCGGTCACCCCCTTAATGGTTTCAAATTGGAGACAACCTGATCGTTCTTAATACCCCCTCTCCACCTCCAATTCTGACCGTCGAAGTGCGGGAATTTCGGTTCTCCCGCAAGGAACCGCTCACGAAGAGCGCAAGCGGACTGTTTGACACTCCCGAAGTTGCCACCAGAGTAAGGGACCTTGGGCTAGTTGAATACGGGCCAGAGTTAGGATTCGCCGCCCTTCACCAGCCGGGCACCCCAGCGGACATGGTCGTCCTACGAAACACGAAGGTCCTCGACGCCTTGAACGGTATCGGGGGGGCGATGCCGTGTGGCTATACAAGGAGTCGAAGTGTCAAAGGAACGTATTCTCACTAAATTGGCCCATTCGGCGATGACCAAGTGCAGGTGGGGCTGGTGGTGATTTGTGACCTGTCACCTGTGACCCGCTAAGCGCTATCTCGGATCGGTCGCAGGATAGTCCGTACTTATTTTTGTGGGGCTGGCGGTGATGTTAATGCGACACAATAAAAATGGTGTGATTCAAGTATCAACGATTTGCGTTGCGCTTATCCTGCCGACGATATTCTTTGTCAGGCTGAACAATTCGACAATGAGAGTACTATTCGACAGGTAATGACACAAGCCTACCAGCAAACGTACACATCCACTGGGCAGAAACAACTACGAAAGCTTGGTGATGCGACAGCAGTTGCGCTTACCAAAGTGATCGGCGGGCGAGCACTGAACCAACACGACGTTCAACCTGTACTCCTTATGCTTGAGCTTTCGTTCAGCGACTTTCGCTTCGTGGAGATCTCTGCGGATCGGCAACCCAGAACAACGCTTGTGTTGCTGAATTATCTTGACTCAGTGACGAGTAACACCGAACTCAAAGCAAAGATCGGGAGTACCCGTACCTACGTATTAGGGCAATACCAGAAGTCGCAAAAGGAAGGAGACTCGACGACGGCTCCTGAGTCTCGCTGAGTTGAATAACAGGACAGGGCGGATGGCCCACACATCCCGAGGGTGCCCTATTCAATCGCGAGGGAAAACCTGGGGAGGGGAAACCTCGGGAGTCATCGTAAAATTGGGCAGAAAGCTGCGGGCGGTCACAGGTCAGATAGTGGACGCGGACAGCTCACAACCAGTGGTGACGGCACGAATCAGAATATCGAAACCGGGCAATCACCGAATCATGACGATGGCAGCTGTTTCCACAATTGAAACACCGGTCGGAGCTGTCCCCTGCCACCTGTGACCCGTCACCTGTGAACTGCTAAGGGGCTACTTGGGATCCGTCGCAGGATAGTCCGTGCCGGGCGCGTCGTAGTCTCGGCCGTACTTATTCTTGTGGGGCCCCGGTGGACTGTCTTCTACGATTCGTACCGCTCCCAGTGAGTGTGAATTACTTGAAATGGTGATCTGGCGCGCCAACGCCTTCAGGCTGTCGACGCTGGCGGATTCGGCCCAGACTTGCATCGAGTAGCGGCCTTCGGGCACGCCTTCGATGGTGATTTTTCCAGCCGCATCAGAGATGCCATAGTACGGAGTCTTCAAGGCCACAACCACGGCGCTCATCTCCGGGTGGATATTGCAGAAGATGTAGCTGACACCCGGACGGTCGAAGCGCACCACGCGAGTTGTGCCCGCCTCGTACAGGCCGAGATCGAAACGCTTGCCCTCGAAGAGGGAGAAAACGTTATGGAAGAACGGATCACGGTTTGGAAATTCGACCGGCGTTCCCGCGGGCACCACCAACAGGTGAGGGTCGAAGCGTTTGTCCTTCTGTACCAGGCGCGGAAGTTTCGCCGAACTCGCCTTCCGACACAGGCCGCAAACCGGGACGGTCGTCAAGAGAGGTCAGCCAGACCACGACGTTGGCGCGTGAGCGTTTACCGTTTGGCGCCGACCCCTCGCTCTTGACTTCGATCTGCCCGGTGACCGTGACTTCCTGCGCCTGTATGACGGAGACCCCGCAAAGCAGCAATATCCCCGCGTATCCCAACAGCGGCGCCAGCATCTTGCGCGAATTGGAGGAACGCTCTCTCAGAACAGGACCCCCATGGCCAGATTTATATGATCGGCCGAATAGCGCGAGTTGTCGATCTGGTAGGTGCCAATGTGCCGATACTCGGCCGAAAAAATCAAGTCGGAGCGGGGTCGGTAAATAATATTGAATAGCCCGGTCTGGTTCCGGGCTACGGCAATCGAGTTCCCTCCCGCACCATACGCTGAATAGGGATAAGCGCGGATCTCGCTGGCGAAAGGATTGTCCTGGCCCGCGGCCGCGTTGAACTCGAGCTTCGAGGTTGCGCGCAACTTCAACTGCGCCCAACCGCCCATGTCTTCCAACCCACGCACGCGGGTCGTCGGAACCGTCGGGGTCCAACTGAATAGCGCACTCTGGTAGGAAGCGCCGCCAAGTCCGCCCAAAGCCTGTCCGCGATAAAACTCTCCGGTAAGGCCGAGCCACTTGCCCAGAGGCACGGTCCAATCGAGTGTGCTCGCCCAGCCATTGACCTTCCTTCCGAAGCCCCAGTTTTGCCGGCTGTAGTACCCACCGGCGCCGAAGGTCATCGGCTGGCCGAACAAGGTATGCGACCAGGCCAGGCGGCCTGCGTATCCGGGCTGACGCGAATACTCTCCCGCCTGAGTAGCGCGGCCATAGGAACTAGCCGGCGGCTCTCCGGAAAGTCCATCAAGAATTCCTCCCTGCAGCAGGAAGCTTGAGTTTTCCGTGAGCGTGACCCGCCGCTCCACCCGAACCTGCGGGATCCAGGTCCACAAATTTCCCGCATAAGCGAGCGCCGGCTCGGCCACGGTCGCAAACGAAGTCGGAGACAGCGCCGAGAAGAAGGGCGCATCTTGTCCGGCAACCACCGAGGTGTGTGCCCAGTCCAGGTGCATGGTCGCCGTGCGCAGGCGGAACAAACCCAGAGTCACGCCGTTGGGAGCATTCGGGAAGCCGCCCGCGAAGTCCGCTTCGATCTCGCCACGAGTGTGCGCGCCCGCGATTTGTGGCCCAAAAACCTCGAGCCCAATCTGCGACTGCCGCAACGAAAAGCCGGTGCTGCTCGATCGTCCCAGCGGGTCGGCGCCATCCACCAGCCCTGGCAAATCGCTGTTCAACACGTAGCCGCGGTTGCTGAACACGTTTAACAGGACCAGCCCGGAAAGCCGTATCTTGTATTTCGAGCGGCTCTCTACCTTCGTCTGATACTGGTCGTCAATTTTTCCGCTGAGCAGATCGTACTGCTCCTGCAGCCGTTCCTCGCGCGCTGCCGCATCCGACTCTCGCCGCGAGCCCCTGGCTTCCGCTTCTTCCGCCTGGCCAGAGGGCGCCGCGGTTTGCGCAGCGATCTGCGTGGCCTCGACGGTGCCCGGAGAGGTCTGCAACCGCTGCCCTATGGCCGCGTGCAACTCTTCCCGCAGCTCGTGCGTTTCGGCGCGGTAGCGCTCCGATTCCGAGCGTAGATCTGACACGATCGACCGCAGCTCATTCACCTGCTCCTGGAGCTGCTTGACGGTCTCGCTCAGCGACGGATCTTGCTGGCTCTGTGCCCCGGCGGCCTGTGCCAGGCCGTACCGAGGTGTAAAGGTTGCGAGCAGAAGAAGGGTCCCGGTAATGCATGCAAACGGCCGCTGGTGCAGCATGATCCCCCCAGAAAAACAGCAAGGTTCAATTTCTCTGGTCTCGCCAGAGCGCTTCTCAGGGAAGCTTCTGCGCTTCGCGTCGCGCGGCTCTTTCTTATTCGGCCGCTTCGACCCGGGCGCCGGCTCGCACGACGCCATCGCCGGTTGCCGAGGCGATCGGGGTCCCACGAGTTCCGGGAAGCACGATCAGAAATACCGTGCCTTCCGAAGACGTACTTTCCACGCTTACATCTCCACCATGATCTTGAACGATCTTTTGCACGACGGTGAGCCCGAGTCCGGTCCCATTTTCCTTGCCGTGGCTCACGAACGGCTCAAACAGCCGCTCCCGCACCAGATCCGGGATGCCGTGCCCGTTGTCGGTGACACGCACCTCAATGGCACTCTTGTTGGCGTGTATATCGATCTGGATCCGCCCCTGCTCTGGAGAAACCGCTTCACAGGCGTTGACTAATAGATTCTGAAACACCCGCTCAAGCTTCCGGGAATCGAACCACCCGTCCGTGGCTCCATCCTTATGGACGCTGATGCGCACCGAATGGTATTCCGGATGCGCGTGCACACTTTGGATCGAGCGTTCAATTACGTCCTCAAGATCGCCGTACATCGGCCGCAGCGACTCACGCGTCCGCGAAAATTCCAGCAACGAGTCAATCAGATCGGTCATCTGCTGCACGGCCAGAAGAACCTCGTGATAAAGCTCGTCCCTTTCGGTTCTGCTGCGGTTGTTGTCGCTGAGGAACTCGGCATTCGCCATCACTGCCGCCAGGCTGTGCCGCAGATCGTGGGAAATCGAACTGGCCATCTGCCCGATGGTCGCCAGCCTCTCCGACTCGAGCAGCCGCCGCTGCGTTTCCTGCAATCCGGTTCGCATGCGCAGAAAAGCCGCGGTCACTTCCGCAACCTCATCGCTGCCGCGCGCCACCAGCGGGTATTCGTAGTCCCCTTTCCCCAGGGCGCGCACGCCCTCAACCAGCGTCCCCAGCGGCCGGGTCAGCGTGTGCGAGAAGATGAACACCATGCAGCTTCCCACCACCAGCGCGACGATTCCCAGGGTGACCAGCAGCCGGTTCAATCGACCCAGAAACGCCGTGGCCTGATCCAGAGACTTCAGCACGCTCAACTGAACCGCAGGCTCGACCCCTTGCGTCAGGTCCACCTTGGTCGCCAGAAAGCGTTCCTGCCCGAGTTGAATCTCCTTCGGCTCCGGAGTGCTCGCGGCTAGCGAGTGCCCGGCCTGCTGCACCAGATCGGTTTCCTGCAGGGGCGAGAGTGTGCTGCGCACCAGCGTGTTGCCGTAAAGAAACGCGACCTGGCTGGCCGCCACCTGACTCAATTCGCGCGCCACCCCGTCATCGATCTCATATCCCAGAACCAGATATCCCGCGATCTGATTCTCGGAGCGCTTGCCGACAAAGATCGGCTGAATCGACACCTCAAACAGGCGTTTGCCACCGAACCACCAATGCCCTTCGCGCTCCTCGGCGAGCGACCGGGTCAGCGCCTCCTGCGCCGCGGTCCGGTCGAAGTCTGACGGCCTTCGAGTGGAGCGCCACGACTTTGCCGGTGCGGTCCGCCAGCACCAGCAGATCGCTTCCCGCCAGATTCCACTGTTCCTGTGAAGCGTCCTGAATGGTCGCCGCGTGGTTGGTAAACATCATCGCCTTGAGGATTGGCAGATCGGCCAGCAGTTCCGCCGAACGGGTCAGCGATTGTTGCCGCAGCTTTTGAACGTTACGAAATGTGTAGACGGAGTTGCGGAGATCCTGAAAGATCTGCAGCCGCACCTGCTGCTCGGCGGTCTGGCGCGCCACAAATAAGGTGCCGGCCGTCAGGCCGACACCCACCAGAAGCAGCGAAAACAAAAACTTCGTTCTTAGCCGGAACTTCCCCATCCCTGGTCGCGCTCCTTCGAGGCTCCCGCGCCAATGCGCGGCTAGGGCACGAACTTGTAACCCACCCCGTGCACGGTCCGGAAATGAACCGGGTTCGTCGGATCATTTTCCAGCTTCTGCCGGAGCTTCAAAATATGATTGTCGACCGTGCGCGTGGTGGGATAGTTCTGATATCCCCACACATCGTTCAGCAGTTCGTCGCGCGAGACGACGCGGTTCGGATTCTGCGCCATAAACTTTACGATCTTGAACTCTTGCGGCGTCAGCGCCACTTCCGAACCATCGCGCGTCACTTGCATCCGCGTGAAGTCGACCACCACCCCGTCAAACGTGAAAGTTTCCGTTACTGTCGGACGGCTCGAGCGCCGTACCGCAGCCCGCACCCTGGCCAACAATTCTTTCGGGCTGAAGGGCTTCGTAACGTAATCGTCCGCTCCCAGTTCGAGCAGCAGCACCTTGTCCATCACGTCCGATGCTGCACTCAGAACGATCACCGGCACTGCCGGGGCCGACTGCTTGATCTCCCGGCAAACATCGCGCCCCGGCATACCTGGCAGGCGCAGATCCAGCACTACGGCAGAAGGTTGAACTGCGCGAAAAACTTCCAATCCCGACTGCCCATCGAATGCGGTGTCGACCGAGTACCCCTCGGGCTCGAACAGGCGCTTCAGCGCCCGGTGCACCGCG
The DNA here is from genome assembly GCA_963729415.1 of uncultured Acidobacteriota bacterium. GTDB lineage: Bacteria > Acidobacteriota > Terriglobia > Terriglobales > Acidobacteriaceae > Gp1-AA133. The sequence continues at coordinate 197,817 of CAVSOD010000005.1, forward strand.
CGATCGTCCTCGACCACTAGAATCCGTTCCATGCTCCCTCTTCCTGGAGGAATTTTTACATACCGCTATTAGACGGATGAAAAAGGATTACGAGGTCAACAGGACACCCCAACACCCCGCAATTCTGGGCCCGTGCCCTGCCCTTGTCAAAAATGAGGGTACCGGGAGGGGTGTTTGGGACTTGTCAAGGAATTGTCACCACGCTGCAAATTCTCGGTAACAAACTCAAAAGGCAGCGGATAGCCGGACGACCCCATTTCGTGGCACCCGCCGGCAATCTGGCGTCGGAGACAACATGGGAGAACTCGACGGCCTCAAGTTGGTATGCCTGGACGGGCGTGGCGAGTCCAGGTCGGCCCGTCCAAACCCCATCGAGGGGGGATCTCACCAGACTAAGCGCTGACGCTGCCCCTGCACGGGCAATGGAGACCCAACCCCAGTCGCGACCTCCTCCCGCACCAACGCCGACTATCTGCCTCCCGGGAGACCCCGGCACTCCCAGCCTCGATCGCTCGACCCGGACTCTATCCCGGACTCTATATGGACGTACAACCGACGGCGGCAATTCCTGAATCGATTAGGCGGCATGCGCCCAATGCGCGAAAGAACAACTTCTTGACTGTCTTCGCGGGGGAGTGCTATACACTGCGCAGGTTATAAGCTAAACCGATTTAGCTAAGATTTAGTAAGCGCTCACAAGTGGCTGGATCTGCACTGCTACGAGTTTTGGTATCCGCGGGAGATGTGCCCAACAAAAAGCGTCTGACGTAAAGCCGAGGAGCAATCCCATGCGTCGTTCTTCCTTGTTTCTTCGTGCGACTCTCTTGTTGCTTGGTTTCCTCACCTTCAGCATCTTCGCCCAGGCCCAATATCGCACCAGCATTCAGGGCGTCGTCACCGACCCCTCCGGCGCCGTGGTCCCGGATACCACCCTCACCCTGACCAACACCGCCACCGGCGAGAAGCAGGTGCGGCAAAGCAATGACGTCGGGGTCTACAATTTCAACGCCTTGCCCGCCGTGCGCTTTCGCCTTGAAGCCGAGAGGAAGGGCTTCAAGAAAAAGGTCCTCGACAACCTGGAACTGATCCCCGAGCAGCCCAACGCCGTCAACGTCAAGTTAGAACTCGGCGAAGAGACCCTCGTAGTTAACGTCGATGCCTCGACCGTGCCCCTGGTCGACACCGAGACGGCATCGATCAATGGCGTGATCTCCTCCAACCAGGTGCAGAACATGCCCTCGTTCGGGCGCGACGTCTTCCAGTTGATTCGCCTTGCGCCAGGGGTGTTCGGCGATGGCGCGCAGGGCAATGGCGGTGGAGGCGCGAATCTTCCCGGAACGCAGGGCCCGGGCGCGACCGGAGGCGACTCCGGCATTTTTCAAACCGAAAATGGTCCGCAGGCGCTGGCCGCGGGGCAGCAGTATGAGAACAACAGCATCACTATCGACGGCATCAGCACCACCAGTGCAGTTTGGGGCGGAACCAGCATCATCACACCCACTGAAGACTCCGTCGATAACGTGAAAGTCGTATCGAACGCTTATGACGCGGAAAACGGACGCTTCAGCGGCGCCCAGATTCAGGTTACTTCCAAAAGTGGCACCAACAACTTCCACGGCAGCGCCTTCTTCACTGCACACCGCCCGGGATTGAATGCCTTTCAGCCTTACAACGGCAGCACCAACAGTGTTCTACGAGACAGTAAGTTCTTTAGCCAGTTCGGCGGCAGCATCGGCGGCCCGATTTGGAAGAATAAGATCTTTGCTTTTTTCGCTTACGAGACGGTTCGTGAGCCCAAATCGCAACCTTCTTTTGCAAATAATTGGTACGAAACTCCTCAATTCGAGGCCGCGGGGCCTTCCGGCAGCATTGCCGCGAAATACCTCACGTTCCCCGGCTCGGCCGTCAACTTCGTCAAGATCAACCCAAGCACCTGCGGCGGCGCCGGATTAAATGAAGGAGTAAACTGCCGAACAATTCCCGGCCAGGGTATCGATATCGGTTCTCCTTTAACCGGTGGCCTGGGGAATCAGGACCTCAGTTGGGTCAGCCCGACAAATCCCGGCGTGGGAAATGGCTTGGACGGCATTCCCGATATCATCAACTACGAGACCGAGGGACAGAGTAACTCCACAAAGGCCCAATACAACGGACGCGTCGACGCCGACGTGACCGCCAAGGATCGCATCGGCGCCGCCATCTACTGGGTTCCTCAGTCCAGCAGTTTCCTCAACGGGCCCGCCCGCAACTACAACCTGTTCCACCACAATCAAATCAATGAAGCCTACTCCGCCATCTGGAACCATACGTTTTCAGCCAGCCTGCTGAATGAAGCTCGCTTCAACGCTGCCGGTTGGCATTGGAATGAGGTCGCTTCGAACCCACAATCTCCGGTTGGGCTACCCCAGGACACCTTCGGCGTCTCGAACCAGTCCGTTCAATTCGGCAGTATCACGAACTTCCAGCAGTTTGGGCCCAACGTTGGGGGTATCTTCAACCAGTGGACTTACAGTTTCAGGGACATCGCCACCAAAGTCATCAAGAACCACACCATCAAAGCGGGTGTGGATGTTACGCGCCTGTACTATCTGAATGAGGACGCCCCTGGCGGTGTACCGACCTATCTCTTCTTCAACATTTGGGACTTCCTCAACGACGCTCCCCACAAAGAGAGGTCGAAGTTCGATCCCCACACCGGAGTTCCCTTCACCAACCGCCAAGACAATCGCGAAAATATCCTGGGGATCTTTGTGCAGGACGATTTCAAGGTGAAGCGGAACCTGACCCTCAACCTCGGGTTGCGCTGGTCCTACTTCGGTCCTCTCTACTCCAAAGAGAACAATATGTATGTCGCGACTCCCGGCGCGGGCGCGAATTATCTGACCGGCCTCGTCGTCAGCAAGCGCAATTCCTGGAACACCCAGAAGAACAACTTCGGACCCCAGATCGGCTTTGCGTGGAGTCCTGGAAAGTTCAACGACAAGTTCGTCGTCCGCGGCGGCTACGGCCTGAATTACAACCAGGAGGAAATCGCGATTTCTGGAAGTATCGCGGCGAACCCTGGACTTGTCGTGCAGCCAACGTTTGAGATGGCCGCACCAAACTCACCGAACCCGGGCATCATCTATGCCACTTCTTCGGATCCACACCTGCTCACCGGCTATCCCCCGAACAAAAATGCAGTTGTCACCTTCGGGCCGAATGGGCTCCCCCTGGGTGGGGTGGGGCTCAATGTCGGCATATTCCCTCACGAGCTGCCGACTATGCGCGTTCATCATTACTCGCTCGACACGCAGTACGATCTCGGCCGCCAATTCGTTGCCACTGTCGGATACGTAGGCAACGTCTCGCATAACATCTTCTTCCACCAGAACCCCCTGGCAACTCCCGCGGCTTCGGGATTCCCAATTAATCCCCAGGTCGGCGGCGGTGACTATTGGTCCGTCATCGGCCACGCAAATTACAACGCGCTACTAGCCGGCTTGCGCCACCAGTTCTCCCACCAGTTCATGGCCGACGCGGAATTCGCCTGGGCCAAGAGCCTCGACACCAGTTCCGGACCCTATTTCGAGCAGCCCTATCCCTTCAACGTCAGCTACGACTACGGACGCTCGGACTACGATGTCAGCAAGGCTTTCAAGCTGATCGCCTTGTGGCAGCCCGTCTTCTTCCACGGCAGCAATCACTGGATGGAGAAGATCGCCGGCGGTTGGTCCCTCAGCGGTATCTTCACCATGCATACTGGATTTCCCTGGAGTCCTATCTCGAATACGACGACGCCCGGAAACCTCTATTGCGGAAATTGTTTTGGCTATTCGCAACTGTATCCCGCCGCAAACCTGGGCGGCGCGGGCACCAGCACCAGCAACGATCAATTCAAGCACGGGTCGAACTATCCCAAGGGCGGTGCGGCCTATTTTGCAGCCGTGCCAGCCTGCTCGGCGACCATCACAACTAACTGCTATACGACCTTTAACGGCGCCACCAGCGGCGGAAACGCAAACCCGCCGTTCCCAGGAGTCCATCGCAACTCACTCAATGGCCCCGGATACCGGGCCCTTGATGCGACCTTGGTCAAAGCCTTCGGACTTCCCAACCTGCGCGGACTCGGCGAAAACGCGAAGGTCGAGTTCCGTCTGGATGCCTACAACGTCTTCAACAATCTGAATTTCAAGAATTCTGGCCCCGGTGACATCGTGAACGACATCAACGCCGCAGGTTTCGGTCGCGCGCAAGCCGCGCTCGGTGGCCGCGTCGTTACCCTTGGCGCTCGCTTCGATTTCTAACTCCCCACGTAAACCACTCCCACGCGGCGCGTCCGAAAAGGACGCGCCGCTTTTTTGAAACGGGGAAACCCGCGCAAACGCCAAGGATCAGACAAGTCCGTTCGTATCAGGGCTCGATTTCACAAGCTACGGAAAAACGACTGTAGCGCCGGCGTCCCCGCCGGCTGTCGTGAGGGCATCTTGCCCTCACCGCCCGAGTCTTCCTAAGGGATTTGACATAATTCCACATCCATTCACAGATGACTGCCAGCTACGCCCCTCAACTGGTTCGGCCGTTTGAATATGGACCAGCAGATAAGGAAATACTAGGATAGGCAGGGTACCCGCAGGAGACATCGATGTACTTCGAGCAGTTTTACCTGGGCTGTCTGGCTCACGCATCGTACATGCTGGCCTCTGAAGGCGAGGCGGTCGTCGTCGACCCACAGCGCGACGTCGATATTTATCTCAAGGCCGCGGAAGAACAGCACGTCCGCATTCGTCACATCTTTGAGACGCATCTTCACGCCGACTTCGTTTCCGGCCACAAGGAACTCGCCGAACGGACAGGTGCGACGATCTACATCGGCCCCCACGGCGGCGCCCGCTTCAAGCGCGTCGAAGTTCATGACGGCTTCCAGCTGCAAGCCGGGAAAATGCAGATTCGCGTCCTCGAAACGCCCGGTCATACCCCGGAAAGCATTTGCCTGCTGGTAACGGATACGGAAAAATCCGACAAGCCCTGGGCGCTGTTTACCGGCGACACCTTATTTATAGGCGACGTGGGGCGGCCCGATCTCTCCGAGACGAACACACCGATCGAACTCGCCGGTATGCTCTACGACAGCCTGCACAAGAAGATACTGACCCTCCCGGACGATGTCCTGGTCTATCCCGCTCACGGAGCCGGATCGCTCTGTGGCCGCAACATGCGTGCCGAGCGCTCGTCGACGATTGCCACCGAGCGCATGACGAACTACGCCTTGCAGATCAAGAGCCGCGAGGAATTTGTTCGCGAACTCACTTCCAGGATGCCGGTGCGGCCCGATTACTTCCTGCAGGACGCGGAAATTAATCGCGATGGCGCATCCCGGCTTTCCGAGTTGTGCCCGCTAAACGCCGATCTCGCCGAAAGAACTCAAGACGCTTCTCGGCGAGGATGGCATCGCGCTTGATGTTCGTCCCGGCGATGATTTCGCCGCCGCCCACGTGCCCGGCTCCATCAACATTCCGCTGTCAGGACAATTTGCGTCATGGGCTGGCGCCGTTCTTGGCCTGTCGGCGCGTCCTGTGCTCATCGCCGATGCCGCCAACCAACTGGAAGAAGCCCGCTTACGCCTTGCCCGCGTGGGTATCGAAGATACCCGCGGCTTCCTGCAAGGGGGAGTCCCGGCATGGAAGCAGGCAGGCTTCCCCATGTCGGAGTTTCCGCAGATCTCGGTCGAGGAACTCCACGCGCGCGTGCATGCCGGCTCGGTGCGCGTGCTCGATGTTCGCCGCGAAGGCGAGTGGCGCGCCGCTCACCTCGAGGGCGCTTCCTGGTCTCCGCTTGACACCTTGGCCGACTCTCTACCAGCAATCGATCGCGACGCTCCGATTGCGGTTCACTGCAAAAGCGGCTACCGCAGCGGCATCGCGTGCAGCGTGTTGCAGCGCGCGGGATTCCGCAATGTGATGAACGTATTGGGCGGGTTCGATGCCTGGCAGGCCGCTCGACTGCCCGTAGTCCCCGAAGAAGCCGTCAAAGTCTAAGGCCCGGAGTAGCGCGGTTCCAGGCCTGAACTCGTTCTCTCGCCGTCTTTCGTTCCTCTTTACTCCTACAACGAACGCAGGAAATTCAAGTCCGGCGGTCCCGGCACTTACCTTTCGTGACAATGTCGTCGGCGGTCTCCAGACCGTGACGCTGACCGTTACGGGTATCTAACGCGGCAGCGCGGCAACCCCGTCCAGCCCCCCGCAACCCGCCAGATTTTCTTGACTTGTTCCGCGCCGCTGCTATACACTTCGCGTCACTAAACCGATTTAGTTGCTAGGAACTTCCAACCGCCCGCCATGAGAAACCGCTTCTGTGGAGTGCTCACACCCGTTGTCCTGATCGCAATCCTCGCAACTGCGGCAGTCGCACAAGCCGCTGACGTCATCCTCGTCAACGCTTCCGCGCACGCTCACCCTTTCCCGCATTTCTGGGAACAGATGTTCGGCTCAGGACGCGCCGTGCTGACCTTGCGCGACTCGTATCGCCGCGATCTCCGTTCCACGAAACAAATCACCGACTTCCACTACGTGCGCTTCCATGCCGTCTTCCACGATGAGATGGGAATCTATGACGAAGACGCGCAGGGCAATCCCGTCTACAACTTTTCTTATCTCGACCAGAGCTACGACGGCTTGCTGGCCAACGGCGTGCGCCCGTTCGTCGAACTCAGCTTCATGCCGAAGAAGCTCGCCGCGAAAGAAATGCTGCACGCCTTCTGGTATAAGCCCACCATCGCTCCGCCCAAGGACTACGCCAAGTGGGACGATCTCATTACTCACTTCGCCCAACACTTGATCGATCGCTATGGCATCGATGAAGTGAGCCAGTGGTACTTCGAAGTGTGGAACGAGCCCAACCTCGATTTCTGGGGAGGCGATCCCCGCCAGCCCACCTATTTCGAACTCTACGATCACACCGCGCGCGCCCTGAAAGCGGTCAGCCCGAAACTGCGCGTGGGCGGCCCGGCCAGCGCGCAAGCCGCATGGGCCGATGCGTTTCTCAAGCATTGCGCCGACGAGAATGTTCCCGTCGATTTCGTTTCCTCTCACGTCTACGGCAACGACAAGTCGGAAGATGTCTTCCACACCCACGAAGTGATCCCGCGCAACCAGATGGTGTGCCGCGCGGTAAAGAAAGTGCATGACCAGATCAATGCGTCTTCCATGCCATCGCTCCCCCTGATCTGGAGCGAGTTCAACGCCAGCTACATGAACGAGCCGGCGGTCACCGACATGGCGTACATGGGACCCTGGCTCGCCGACACCATCCGGCAATGCGATGGGCTGGTCGACATGATGTCGTACTGGACGTTCTCCGACGTCTTCGAAGAGCAGGGCGTCGTGAAGACTCCGTTTTACGGCGGCTTCGGCCTGATCGCTGCCGGAGGAATCCCCAAGCCTGCTTTCAACGCCTTCGCTTTGTTGCACCATCTCGGAGACGAGCGCATCGATCTCAATTCCGACAGTGCCTTGCTGACGCGCACCAAGGATGGCGCCCTCGTGCTCGCCGTCTGGAACTATGCGCCGCCGGAAAAAGAAGGCGCGCCGCACACCTTCACGTTGCGGTTCAAAGGCACGCGCGCATCCGAAGCTCAGGTGTCAGTGGTCGACCCGCAACACGGCGACATGCGTCCCACATACTTGAAGATGGACTCGCCGCGCTACCCAACGCAGGCGCAGATCGAAGAGTTGAGAAAGGCGGCACAGCTTCCGCCGCCCGAGACGCGCCCGCTGTCCAACGGAGAGCTAACCCTCACGCTGCCTTCCTACGGGCTGGCCGTTGTAACGCTGCACTAACCAGCCCGAACTGTCTTCGAACCCAAATGTTCCACGTGGAACATTTTCGCTTTTCGCGCTTGCTGCAACAATAGCTAATAGCTAACGCAGAACGGATAAGTGATTTTGATTCCGTTGCTTGCAGGTCTAATGATTTGAACGGGGTTTGCCTCGCTTATCACAACCTTTCGCCTCTGCCTGGTTCGACGATGCCCTGCCGCAGCCAAGGAAATAAGCCGCAGCGACTTAAAGCCGCGCATTTACCACATTTGCGGGGTGCGAGGGCAAGATGCCCCCTCGACAAGCTCAGGGCAGGCTCTCGCGACAGCCGGCGGGACCCTTCGGCTTCGCTCAGGGCAGGCCGCCGGCGCTACAGTCGTTTTTCCGCAGCCTGCTAAGATGCGAGGACGTTTCTTATATCTAGGGGGAGTGGACGGGGACGAGGAAAAATCCTCGCCCCCTGGGCAGAACTACTTCTGGTCGGAATCGGGGGCGGCGCCGGGCGCCTGGCCGTGGGCGTGATGTCCCTGCATCTGCTCGCGGTGGCTTTGCATTTCGTCCCACTTCTTCTGTTGGTTCGAGTCAAGCAAAGCACGGATCTGGTCGCTCGAGGTCTTGTGGATATCCATCATCTTGGAGTGCCGATCCTGCTGGGCCAAGGATGAGTCGGAGTGGACCTTCTCCATTTGCGACTGCTCCGATTTCAAGATTTCCTGGACTTTGGCTTGCTGGTCAGCATTGAGATTCAGATGCTTGGCCAACATTTCGCTGCGCTGTTGCGGGTCCATACGAGCATGACCGCCATGCTCCGGCGGCTCTCCGGCGGGCGCCGACTGTTGCCCGGCGCTACCCGCGTCTTGCGCCACTAGAGCCGGCACAGCATAGATCAAGCCGGCTAAGATCAGGGCAAGTAAACTCTTTTTCAACATAAATCCTCCTCATACGCTTCTACCTTGGAACACCTGTATGAACCAGATTATCTTCGCGGGGTTGCGAAAAACCTTCCGGTTTTACGAATCTTTACGTTGGGGACTTTTATTCACAATGGATGTGGTTGAAATGACTAGAGCGGCTGCGTCATGAGGAGGTGTGAGGGCCGAAGGATCGGCTCTATGCCCGGACATGTCCGCAGCCGCGAAAGCAGAGCGCGGTATTTCGTTTTTAGAAACTGACTTTCAATCCAAACTCCAACACGCGCGGTGATCCCAGACCGAACACTCCAGAGCCTAATCCGACTCTGAGATTGTTGGGCTGCTGCCCGGGTGTGCCGTTGGCGGTTCCGATCACCGGCGTCTGCGCGGGAAGACCGGTCTGTCCCGCCAGGCTGAGCACTCCACTGAGAGTGTTCTTTGGAGGATCGAAGTTCGCAAAATTCATCAGGTTGAAGAAACTCACTCCGGGCTGAATTTCTACGCGCTCCTTGAGCTTGTAGACCCAGTTCAAACTGAAGTCGAAATCTCGCAGCCACGTATTGTTGACCTGACCAGCCGGCGCCAGATTGACTACGGGCATGACGGCACCAAGCTGCGACAACTGGGATGATGAGAACAGGCTCGCGTTGATGAGGGCCTGTCCCGCAGGCGTCGGCTTCCCGGCGAAGTTCTGGTTGTAGCGGCTGATCGTATTGTTGATGTTCCCGCCATTCACGCCACGACCATAGGACCCGAGATTGGTGCCGGGCAGAATGCTTCCCAATGTGCCGTTGGAGCCATTGGGCGCATATCCATCACCGGTTCCATCCCCGTATGCACCGGTGACGAACATGCCTCCGGGCAGTCCGGTGGGAGCGAGTGTCAGCGTGGTCGGCAGCGCGCTGTAGAAATGGCCAATCACGCTGGCGCGGAAATGGGCGGGCAGATCGGCGATGCCGCCAAACGAAATCTGGTGAGTGCGGTCGAGACCGTTCGGACCAAAAAACCTGCCAGGGTCGGCGTAGTTCCACGCGCTGTTGATGAAATCGCCGTCGGCCGCCTGCGATTCATAGCGCGAGAGCTGATACGACACCTGCAGATTGAAGTAGGGGATTCCTTTCACCGGATTGTGCAGCGCCTGGCGCAAGGAAACCTGAAGGGCATTGAGTACCGAGCGGCCGATGGGAAACAGCATCTGGTTGCCACCGAGAGCCGTGGTTCCGTTTGCGCCGTTGGCGACGCCGCCGAATGCTGCGTTCGGACACGGCCCGCCACCACACAAGGCGTAGCCGGAGTCCAGACCACTCGACGCGAAATCGACGATGGTGGCGCCTCCGCCGGAAGGATGGAGGCCGGGACAATTGGCGATCGCGGCATCGATGCTGCCGGCGCCACAGGCGGCCAGAGTGGCGGCAATGGCTTTGTTGGCCGCAGTCATATTCAGGAAGCGGGCGTCGCCGACGTGGTTGGTGTCAACTGCGAGAAGAGTGTGCGTGGAAACGTTGCGCAGGTAGTCTGCAGTCAACACGGTTCCCGCTCGCAGTTCGCGCTGAATCCCGATGTTCATTTGCACCGAGCGCGGGCTCTTGTAGTCGGGGGCGATTAAGTTTGTGCTGGTACCGTTTGGACCGGTGTCCTGCAAGATCGTGCCAATGTAAGTGGGATTCGGACCGGGAGCGCTTCCGCCTGCCGCCGCTGCTGCCTGGAAGTCTGCCTGCAGGGTCGCAATGGTAGTAAGTTCCTGCCCGATCGGCTGCCCACACGGATTCGGACCACTGTACGAAAATGGCAGCGACTGGAGCACGCCTCCAATACAGGCGGGCAGCGTTTGGAGAAAGCGGCCGGTTTGCAGGCGGCCGGGACGATCGAACAATACGTTGTTCCAGACAGCGTTCTCGTAGAACAGGCCGATGCCGCCGCGAATGACAGTCTTGCCAGTGTTCGTAGGATCCCACGCGAAGCCGAGCTGAGGCGCGAAATTGTGATTCGGGTTGTTCACCCGGTTGCCGAGGCCCGAATAGAACTGGTTGTTGAACATGTTCAGCGCAGGGATGGGAGCGAGATCGTTGTCGGTACGGCCGGTGTCACGGACGTAGCGCAATCCGTAGTTGAGTGTCAGGTTCGGTTTCAATTTCCAGGAATCGCCCACGTACCAGGAAAGTCGATTGTCGGGGCCGAGGCCTCCACCTGGAAAACCAAAGGACGGTTTTTCGGTGCTGAAGCCTTGGCCGTTCCCCAGGATCACCGTCTGAGCGGGATAGTTGAGAGCGTTGGTCGCACCACCAGGCAGACTCAGGCAAGGGCCCGCGCAGGAGGAAGCGCCCGCATTCACCGCCGGGCCGTTCCCCAGGAATCCAGCAAAACCGCCGCCTTGCAGATGATTGTAGCCGCCACCATAGCGAAGAATGTGCGAGCCGATGACCTTGCTTCCGTCATATTTAATCTGGTGATCGGACTGGGGCGTGGATTGCGGCGCGAGCAAACCTTGGCCGGAGCAGAAGACGTCAGGAACGACGCCGGAAGTATTGATACATAGCGGGTCGGGGCCGATGGCAAGCTCAATGGGCGAAGACGGATTGAACGGCGTCGATGCGCTGAAGTTCCGCTGGAGATGTGGTTGAAGAACTTCATGTACCCGAAGCGCACACTGTGAGTGAAGCTGTGAGTGGTGAAGTCGACACCGACGACATGATCACGGGTGTGCGTGGTGTTGTTGAGCGGCTGGAACGCCGTGGCCTCGAAGGGTGAGGTATCGCTGTTCTGGTCGTAGGAGAAGCGGTAGAACATTTTGTAGTTCTTGCTGATTTGATAGTCGAGTTTCGCGATGCCCAGGGCCTCGCGGAACGGCGCGGAGAGGGCGCCGGAAGAAGATTGAAATGGCGGCCCTGCCAAAACAGGCTGATTGAAATCCTGCTTGGTGCGCTCGGCATCGACGAAGAAGAAGAGCCTGTTCTTGATGATCGCGCCGCCAAAGTTGCCGCCGAACTGATTTCTCTGGAACGGCGTGTCGGAGGCGCCGGGGAGCCGGGCATTCAAGGATTGATCGCGGAACCCGTAGTATCCCTGCCCGTGGTAGGAGTTAGTGCCAGACTTGGTGACGACGTTGACGGAACCGGAGGATGTGAGTTCGGTGGACAAGTCGAGCATCGACTGGCCGAGCTGAAACTCTTGAATCGCTCCTTGCGGAATATCCTGAGTGGTGGTGCCCACGGTTTCGTCGCTGGTGTCGACGCCATCTACTTCAATGCGGGCGGTGCGACCGAAGCGGCCCCCGAAGGAAATCGAGGAGAACCCTTTTTTGGTCGGATCGAAGTTCCCACCGTCCTGAATCTGGACGCCCGGCTCCAATTGAGCGAGATCCAGGAAGTTTCGCCCGTTGATGGGCAGGTTCTCGATCTGTTCGGTGCTGAGCACGCCCTGCACGGTCGCCTGTTCGGTGTCGACCTGCAACGTGTTCGCTTGCACTTCCACGACCTGGCCGGTCTGACCGACTTCGAGCTTGAAATTTCCGGATGAGGTCACGCCAACCTGCACAGAAACATTCGCGGTCAGCGACTTGAATCCTGGTGCTTCGACACGGATCGAGTAGTCGGCTGGATTGAGGGCGCCGGACGTGTAGGTCCCACTCGACGTGGAAGTGGTCGAAATAACTTGTGCCGTCGCTTTGTTCGAAATCAAAATTTTTGCGCCGGGTACAACGGCTCCCGAAGGATCGGTGATGGTTCCCTGAATGCTGCCGGTAGAAATCGTCGTTTGGGACAGCATGCTGGGGCTGCAGACAAAGACGCAACAAACCATGATCAGCGTGAGCAGCGCCTTGCTAAAGTAAGGGCCGCATGATTTGAAGAGCATTTTCGACCTCCCTTTGTTCGTGTAAGACAGCGCCTTTGTCCAACAAAACAGGGCACATCAATGAAGTGTGTTTGTCTCGTACCCGCTTTGATTCATGCAAGGAAGGGGCCGAAATTGGGATTGCAGGTTTTCAGCATGTTGGACTCACACGAGGCAGGCGCGATACCAGTTTCCGGATATATCGTGGAACGATCTTTCTCTGTGGCCAGTGAAATTCTCGTTGTAAGCAACCGCCTGACCGTGGCTTGCAGCTTTGCATCCGTGGAAGCGTAGGCTTCTTTCAATTTTGTGGAGGGCCACCGTACCGAAAAGATTCAACAAACAAGGGGAACGAGTTTCGTGCGGGAGGAAGGAGGGAGCGTTGCTGCGGAAGGGCAAGGACCGGGGTGCCCGAGACTGACGCGACCAGTTACAGTGAATCCGGTAGAATTGTGTTTCAGTGTCCGAAGCTGCCTTTGGTTATACTGGTCTGGGATGAATATCGAGAAAACCATCGCCGAAATTGAGTCGCTGGAGCGACTGTTCGCGGCGCCGGATACCCGACCTCTGAGCCCTAGTGATATTTCCGCGGCGAATCGAAGGCACGACGAGAAACTGGCCCACAGCCCTTGGTTTCGACTCTGGCTGAGCTATGGCATCTGCTGCCGACCACAGCCACCGACAATGGAGTTGGGGAAACTGGACAGCTAGCTCACGGCCGAAAAATTGGAGTCAAGTCCGTGAGTTTTTTGGCATGTAAGCCTGACCGGACAACGTGAGCCCACGCTACTTCGTGCGCATGGAGATCAACATGGACCGCACAGTGTCAACAGAGGACCTGAAGGCGAAGCTCGACCGGAAGCAAATCACTCTCGTCGAGACACTCGCGCCAGAACGTTACCGCGAAGCCCACATCCCTGGTGCTTTGAATATCCCTCCTGAGCGGATCAAAGAACTCGCACCACAGTTGCTGCCAAGCAAGGACAAGGAGATCGTCACGTACTGCACGAACACGCATTGACACGCCAGCGCATACGCTGCCCGTGAATTGGCGGCGATGGGATATACCAACGTGGCGCACTACCCCGAAGGCAAACAAGGGTGGATGGAAGCAGGACTTCCGGTAGAAAAAGCGGCCTGAACGAATCCATGAAAGGCGTGAAGGGACGCGAAATTTCCAGCGCGAACGGTCTTGCATTCGTCAATCGTTGAGGTTCCCCGTAAGTAGGGCCATACCCACCTGAGTGGCTCCGTGCGGAAGAATCGGAACCAACGTGTTTGACCAACTACACCACCAAAAAACAAATCCACTGAAGCATGAAAATGCGATTGATTCGCTTCTGGATTTCATTTGAGGGGTACGCCCGAAAAATAATTCCTTTTCCACAGGGTGTCACAACCGCAAGCGATAAACAGGGGCATATACTTCCGCCGCATCAAAATCCAGGCCCCGAGGTCTCCCCCAATGAATAAGGTAGCTGAGGTGTTGTTAACCGTTCTGGCTCTGGTCGGATTGTTCTGTGCGCTGCCGAAGAATGCTCCGGCAGATAGCGTCATTCGGGCACAACAGTCGGTCGTGGCTGACGGCAGCGACCCGATGCCGATTTGCCGCCACAAACGCTGTTTTTAGACTGATTGCATAGCTGGAACCGGGCCGCCGAGAAACAAGTTGCACGGCGGTGGAGGGAGAGGTATGCTTCTCGCCTCCGGGGCCTGGTAGCGATGAACTGGTTCATGTACATCAGTTGGGTGGCGGGGCCTGCCTTAGAAGCTGTTCTGCTCGCCTGCATGGTTCATCGCAAGCTCCATCGAGTCTTCCCGCGCTTCTTTTCCTACGTTATCTTCCAGATCCTGAAATCGGGCATTCTGTTTCTTACCTACCGTTACAGCAGCGAGCAGGGCTACTTCGACGCATATTGGGCCGGGAACGCGATCAGCGTAATCCTGGCTGTCACGGTGATGGACGAGATTCTGCAGCACGTCTTCAAAGATTATGGAGGCGCGCAGAACGCGGGCGTCGTCATTTTTCGCTGGTCCTGTGGACTGCTGCTGTTGCTCGCGATTGTGACCGCAGTTACCAGTCAGCAAGGTGCTGGGGATCGGGTGGTGGCCGTGGTGCTCACTTTGGAGCGGAGCATCCGCGTCATGCAATGCGGGCTTTTCTGTCTGTTGATGATTCTTTGCCGCCTTCTGAAGAATTGCTGGCGCCAGCAAGTTTTCGGAATCGCGTTGGGATTCGGAATCTTTGCCAGCATTGAGATGATTCTGGTCAGCGTTGCGATGCGCTATGGTGACGGCGTCGGTCCCGCGATCAGCCTGGTCAAGAGCCTAACGTATAACGCTGTCGCGATGCTCTGGATCGGCTATCTCAGCCAGCAGGCCGAATTGATCCCCGCGGTTGAAATGGGGCCGCGTCTCGACCTGGCTTTGGCGGATCCCGCCGCGGGCACGGAAGCTTTCATCTCAATGGTGGAGCGATCCGTTGAGCAGGTTCTTTCTCGTAACCCCTGGCCGCGACCCCGCACCAGCGGACCTCAGATCGTCGGGCGCGAGCCCGGCCCGGGGGAAAGCAATTAGCATTGCTGCCTCGAGTGCCACGATGAAAACTTCCTTGCAGGCAGTGAGCACCGCAGAGAACTGGCCTCCCAAGGAGGGCGAGGTCGTCAGCTTCAACTCGCAAGCCGGGCGAAGGTCGGGCGTTTTGAGGGAGATTCGCTGGGGACTGGTCTGGCGCGACTTCGTTCTCGAGGATGGCCGGGTCATTCCCGAGCATCGAATCGAGGGATGCCCAGAGTCCCCAACGTGGCGCCGCGCTGATGAGGTTTCTCAGGCCGAACGGGAAGCATGGGAAGAGCGGCTGGTTTATCTGGCGGAGAGCGGAGTGGATCCCAGGGATCGCGAGCAAACTTTTTGGGCTGAACTGAACCAATACCTGGCATACATTTATCTAAAGTTTCAACGAACCGAGCATGAGAGTGGAAACCAGTTGGGCGGTGACACCCGTCAAGCTGTCTGAATGAGGGCAGAAATCAGTGAGTGAAGAAGATCAGCGAGTTCGGAAGTCGCTGGCCGACGCCCGCCTGGTAGAGATCGAGCTGGACGAATTTCCTGACCGGATTCGAGAAGTCAAACAGGTGGCGATCGGGCACCTGGACAACCTCCTAAAACACCTTGACAACCTTCTACCAAAGGACGCTGGTTTGCGCGAGCCTCGATCTGTAGCTCACTCGCTGGGCACCTTAAGCCGACTCGAAGCCACTCTGCAGGCTGATTCCGAACCGCAAAAGTCAGAGGACAAATAGCCTCTCCGGCAAGGCGGTACTCAAACGACATTTCCTACTGTAAAACAGGCTCGCGGAAGGGTTCGCGTCGAAAACCGCGCGCGATATCTGCTCTGAAGTTCCTGGCCCTACTCGGTCCCTTTCCAAGGCTCTCTTCCCAGATCACTTCTCACTGCGAGCCCTTAAGCTACCCGCATCCCTCTGAAAACAAAATGGCGGAAGCGTGTGTGAGTCCACAAGCTGTGGCATGTTGTCTTTCGGGTCGCATTTCCATTCCCCAGAGGGCATGTGGTCACTTTTGACCAGTCCCGCCCCTGCCTTCCATCAGATACTGGAGGAAACCCAAATCGCTTGCTCAAGTAGATGAGCTCAAACGGTCTTAGGCCCAATGCTTGCAGGTCTATTTCGGGCTCACTTGATCCTCACCACGGCTCACTTCAACGAAACCAGGAGTAAATGTCACTACCAAACACTGGACTTCCCAGAGCAACGTTAACCATCGTCGGTCCCCAGTCCCTGGTCGGCGCTGGAGCACCACCAACTCGCCCGCGATCGCAGTCGAAGCCATCCCTGCCGAGCCGAATTGCTGTGATTGGAAACTATCTGCCGCGCCAGTGTGGAATCGCGACGTTTACGACGGATCTTTGTAGCGCGATCGCAGCGGAGTACGGAACGGCTCAACTGTTGGCGCTGCCGGTAAACGACATAGAAGAAGGATACGACTATCCGGCACGCGTCAGATGGTCACTCGACCAGAACGAGGTTGCGTCGTATGAAGAAGCTGCTCGGTTCCTGAACTTCAACAATATCGACATGGTCTGCCTGCAGCACGAGTATGGAATCTTTGGCGGGCCTGCCGGAAGCCACATTTTGGATCTCTTGCGCGGGCTGAAGATGCCGGTGGTGACCACTTTGCATACGGTCCTCCGCGAGCCCAACCCGAACCAGTTGATGGTCATGGAACAGATTGCAGAGCTCTCAGATCGGTTGATCGTGATGAGCCAGCTCTCCGCGCAGTTCCTGCAAGAAATCTTCAAGGTTCCCGAGAGCAAGATCGACATGGTTCCCCATGGTGTTCCGGACTTGCCGTTCCTCGATCCCAATTTCTACAAAGACCGGTTCGGCGTGGAAGGGAAGGCGGTCCTCCTGACGTTCGGACTGCTCTCACCGAACAAGGGAATCGAAAACGTGATCGAAGCCCTGCCGCAGATCCTCTCGAAACACAAAAATGTTGTTTATATCGTCGCGGGCGCAACCCACCCTCATATTCTCCGCCGTGAAGGTGACAAGTATCGAGAACACCTGCAAGCCCTGGCCAAAGAAGTGGGAGTGGAGGCGAACGTGATCTTCCACAACCGCTTCGTCAGCCCAGAGGAAATGGTTGAGTTCATCGGCGCCGCAGACATCTACATAACCCCTTACCGCCATGAAGCGCAGGTCGTTTCCGGGACGCTCGCGTACGCCCTGGGTGCTGGCAAGGCGATCATCTCCACACCCTACTGGCACGCGATCGAATTGCTGGACGATCGCCGGGGCGCACTTGTACCGTTCCAGAACCCTGGAGCGATTGCTCAAAAGACGGTCGAACTCCTGGATACTCCGGCGATCCGCCACGCCATGCGAAAACGCGGCTACCTGTTTGCGCGCGAGATGATCTGGAAAAGAGTTGCACAAGGTTACATGGAGAGCTTTGCCCGGGTTCGCAGCGACCGCATGATAAGTCCACGCGTTCAGTCCTCGGCTCGCAGTACTGACAATTCGCTAAGCCAGGTGCCTGAGCTGAAGCTGAACCACCTGAACCGGCTGACGGACGACACGGGAATGTTCCAGCACTCGATCTTCACTATCCCCAAGTACGGCGAGGGCTACACCACCGACGACAACGCCCGCGCCCTCATTTTCACAGTGTGTCTCGCGCAAACGATGAGCACTGAGGTGGGCAATGGTGAGTCCGCCGCTTTAGTAGTCCCCATCGATCTGTCCGCCCGGTATTTGTCCTTCCTGGAGCACGCGTTTAATCCAGCGAACGGTCGATTCAAGAACACCCTCGCTTTTGAGCGCCGCTGGGACGAGACCGAAGGTTCGGAAGACTGTCACGGGCGGGCTCTCTGGGGCCTGGGAACGGTTCTGGGCCGGTCAGCTGACCTGGGACTGCGAAGCGCGGCGGGACGTTTGTTCGAGTACTCTGTTCCGGTGGCACTCGAGTTCCGAAGTCCACGCGCCTGGGCCTACACGTTGATCGGAATTCAGGAATACCTCAATTCCTATCCCGGAGACCGAGACGCACAAAAAGTCCGATCGGTCCTCAGTCGGCGCTTACTCGAAATGTACGAGTCCATCCGAAGCCCCGACTGGCAGTGGTTTGAGGACGTTCTTGCCTACGCAAACGCAAGGTTGCCGCAAGCCCTGTTACTGGTGGGCGCCGCGTGCCAGGATGATCGCTTAGTGTCCGTCGGCCTCGAAGCCCTGGACTGGCTGTTGGCGCAGCAGCGATCGGAACCCGATGGCCACTTTGTGCCAATCGGATCACAAGGCTTTTATCGCCGAGGTGGTGACAAAGCGCGCTTCGATCAGCAGCCGATTGAAGCCGCGGGCGCGGTTTCCGCTTGCCTGCAAGCGCATCGCGTCACTGGAGACAGCCGCTGGCGAAACCAGGCATGGTCCGCTTTCAACTGGTTTCTCGGCAACAATGACTTGCAGGTCCCTCTGTATGATCCCGTCAGCGGCGGCTGCCGGGACGGCTTGCATCCCGACCGTGCAAATGAGAACCAGGGCGCAGAATCAACGCTGTCGTTCTTGATGTCACTCTTGGAGATGCGCTCGCTGGGAGAATCTGGACAAATGGAAATCCGATCGTGACCGTCACCGTCAAAAAGCCTATTCCCGTTCTGACCACTGCGTGCGAGCCACTCCTTCTTCGACATCCCGGCAACCCGATCCTAACCGGTAAGGATTGGCCGTACCCGATTAACAGCGTATTCAACGCAGGCGCGACGCTGCTGGCGGATGGCTCCACGCTGCTGCTTTGTCGCGTGGAGGACCGCCGCGGCTTGTCGCATCTTTGCGCCGCGCGTTCCCAGAACGGCGTGGACGGATGGCAAATTGACAGCGAACCGACACTGATGCCTAGCCCCAAAGAATATCCGGAAGAGATCTGGGGCATTGAAGACCCTCGCATCACGTTCGTGCCCGAATTGCAGCAATACGTCGTGACCTATACCTCCTATTCGCGCGGAGGCCCCGGCGTGTCTCTGGCCTTGACCAAAGACTTCCGAACCTTCGAGCGCTACGGCGTCATCATGCCACCTGATGATAAGGATACGGCGCTTTTGCCGCGGAGAATCGATGGGTACTGGGCTCTGATTCATCGGCCCATGACGGCGCTGGGAGCGCACATGTGGATTTCGTACTCTCCGGACCTGCGCCATTGGGGCAGGCACAGGCTTATTCTGGAAGCGCGGCGCGGCGCCTGGTGGGACGCTAACAAGATCGGTTTATCGCCGCCACCGATCGAGACTCCCCGTGGGTGGCTCGTGCTCTACCACGGAGTGCGGCAAACGCCTTCGGGTTGCTTGTACCGATTGGGATTGGCTCTTTTCGAGCTCGAGAAACCGGAGAAGTGTCTGCTGCGCGGTGATTCGTGGATCTTCGGACCCGAGGCCGAGTACGAGCGCCACGGCGACGTCAATGATGTTGTCTTCCCATGCGGATACACGACGAATCCCGATGGCGACACGATCAATGTCTATTACGGGGCTGCGGACTGTTCCATCGCGCTGGCTCGCACCAGCGTGCGTGCTCTGCTAACGTGGCTGGATGCCAACGGAAGTTGCGAGCGCCGGCAGCGAACGGAGTTATGAAGCTACTGGGTTGGATTATCCAGTTTGCCTGCGGGTGTCATCACGGCCGACTGAGCAACGTGTTCACGATCAGGAGGCGAACGTACCAGGTCTGCCTGGAGTGCGGGAAGGAGTTTCCGTATTCGTGGGAGCTGATGCATTCCGTACGATCCAATGGTGAGAACGCACACGCGCCTCTGAACGGCGTAATACACGCGGCGTCACACTAATCTGACCCGGTCAGGCCGCAGCCCACAATCTTCAAATTCTAGGTCCCGACTCTGTATGCACGCTGAGATGTAGGCGCCAGCGTCCAAGCGGGAGTTGATTTCGGATAGCAAAGAAATGAGGGTGCTCTAGTCCCAAAGGTCCTGAGCACCCTTATAGTCAGTTACTTAGACCGGCTTTACGTTCTCCGCCTGAAGGCCTTTCGGACCTTTCGTGACATCGAACTGTACCTGTTGGCCCTCTTGCAAGCTGCGGAAGCCGCCCGCCTGAATCGCCGAAAAATGCACGAAGACGTCTTCGCCATTCTGACGACTGATGAAACCAAAGCCTTTCGCGTCGTTAAACCACTTCACCGTTCCTGTTTCCATGGGTGTTCCTTTTCTATTTGAATTTTCTGCTGAGAAGAGTCGCTACCGGTGAGAAGGGGTGACGCTGGTTGGCGGAACCGACTTTCAACTGGGAATGAACCAAACTTAGCCGATGGTAGTTGGATGCAGTTTGGCAGCAAGCGACTCAGTATCTTAAAACATAAATCACCGTCACACAATGTGAGCGCTTTTGAACAGACCAGCCGCGTTCGTGCCCATAGCATGACATTAGACTTTTTTCCGCCGGGGAGTGCCGCGTGGAGTTTTGCGTGCACGGAACCCGCATGGAGACCTGTGAACCGACTTCTTGGCATAGTAGTTGTCCTGTTGGCACTCCCATTTCAAGGCTTGGCGCAGAACCCCAGCGATCACCAGCGCAACGTTTCAGATTGCAGGGACGGCTTTTCGTCTTGCGATCGCACCAAACTCAGCGATGCGGAACGTACAGCGCTGGCTGTCGCCGACCACCAGAATAATGTGGCCGCGTGCAACGAGGGCCATCGATCCTGCGACCATTCCCGCCTCACTCTGTCGGAAGCGCGCGCGACCGCAGTTGCCGGGCATCTTCGCAACCTCTCTGACTGTAAGGACGGTATCGGGGACTGCGATTCCTCCAAACTCACCCCGAGCGAGGCAGCTGAGGTAAGCACCGCTAGAAACCAGCGCAACGCGAGCGACTGCCGCTACGGGATGGGGCGCTGCGATGCTTCCAAGCTGACTCCTTCGGAGAAGAAGGATACCGAGTTCGCGGAGCACCAGCGCAACGTCACGAATTGCAAGAACGGCTGGACTGATTGCAACCACTCAAATCTGACCGGGTTGGAAGCGCACGAAGTGGAAGCCGCGGACCACCAGCGCAATCTCTCCGATTGCAGGGCAGGCCTCGCGACCTGCGATTACTCACAGCTGACCGGGACGGAAGCCGGCGGCCTGGCTAATGCTGAGCAAGTTCGGAACTACCGCGCATGCCTCACAGGGTTCGGGTATTGCGATCGTTCCCGGCTTTCGCCTGCGGAGTCGAAAGCCATACCTGACACCTCGGCAGTTCCGCGTTAGGCCTTAAACGCAAACCTACCGGTTCGACCTTGATCAGTTTTGAGGTGCAGCGGATGGATCGGTCAATGCAATGAGTTGTCCAAGCGGATAGTCTTCCTGCGTCAGAGGGGTTTCGGGCGCGGTGTTCACAATCGTCATGATCTCGCCACTGAAGATCCCCTGGATTGTGAGGCGTTGACTCTCAACCGCGACCACCCGGTAGGTCTCGTCGAAAATCGCCATCGCTATCCTCCAAGATTCCGTTTTCGTGGCTGGTATCGTTCTGCTGCCACTCCTTCGTGGGCAATTTCTAAGGACCGGACGAGTTGTTGAGGGAACCATTCGCATGTCCCTTGGAACGGAGAGGTAAGGGGCGGGATTTCCATCCCCACTGACCCAGTGCTCACAGTAGCTGGAGCGACGCTCCATAATCTGATCAATTGGGCTCATCTTTGCCTGGCTGCGTTTAGTGGCGCCAGCGCGCCGGTCCGCAGGTCTCAGTTTGCCTTCCCGGTGAGCCATCTTGCTCAGACTCGAGAGTGCCACCCCTGTCAGTACTTAAGCTGGCCGGACCCTCGCACCTGCAAGGAATATTTCCCGTGTGGGCTCCGGATGAAGGAGCCGTATATGCTCGGAGTCATTCTAACCATGGTATTGATTTTTGGTCCTGCTCGGTGTCTTGCCGAGGTGGACCCATAGCAGGAATTGGGGCTACTACCCAAGCGGTGGGGTAGGAGTCCTTCTGTTTGTGGTCGTGATACTTCTGCTTCTAGGGCGCATTTGAACAACGTGATCGGGGTTGGCTGCGGCACATCCGGCACCATAGCCCCTATCTGGCCCGTCAAGGAAGGGCACATGACAGACAGGCATTGGACCGTGAAAGACTTGGCCGAGGCCTTGAAGCAGTTTCCATCAGAGATGCAAAGGTTTATTACGAGATGGGGCCAAACGGCCCCGGAACGGTGGGCAGGCGCAATACGTCAAGGCGTGGGGAGAGAACGATGAGATGGGAGTGCTGCTGGATCGGTAGGCCTTGGTTACCCCGCTGGCTCAGGAAGCCTGGTCTCGATGGTCCTTTGCGACAGGGTCTCCAGCCCGACCGGAACCGGTGAGGCGGTCCCGATCGGCTGAAGTCAAGGCTTGCAAGGCGACATGCCAAGCAAGTCTACTTCTTGTCTTCTTTGGCTTCCGCAACCCGAGCCTGCTGGCCCGCCTCGGATATGGCCTTCATGAATGCATTCGCACTCTTCGGAGTAGCTGCCTTGCCCGAAAGAATGTTGCGGAACTTCATGTTCTTGCCATAAATCGCGCGTGTCGAGTCGTTGTCCTGCTCCACCACTGCACCTTCCAGCGTCAGGCCGGCGAACGCACCTTTGGACCGCGAGTAGGTGAGCATCTCGGTGTTCATCTTCCAGTCCGTTCCGGCGGAAGCGTGACGACCTACTGGACCCGCTGCACCCGACGCTTCGCCCGTGAGCTCAAACTTGCTGGAGAGCAGGTGCTGAAAACCCTGATCGTTCATGATCAGCATGACCAGGTCCACACCTTCGACTCCGATCTGCAATCCGGCGCTCCCACCACCCACCGAGACGAATGCCGGGGCGCTCCAGCCGTCCGCCGTACGGCAGGAAGCTACGCCACGTCCGTGCTTGCCACCGAAGATGAAACCGCCTTTGATCAGGTTGGGTACTACCAGGATGCACTTCGCGCCGTTCAACACTTCTTCTGGGATCCCTTTGTCTGGGGTTGCCATGATGGCCTGCAGAACTTCGACGGACGACTGCAGGCGTGCAACCGAATCTTCGCGAGCCGAGCCGGCCCAAGCGTAGGTTCCAACCATACCCATAAAACTCATTAACAACAGTGAAATTGTCTTTTTCATGAATTGTGCCCTTTCGGAACTGAAAAGCTAAGAGGAGAGGACTTCAGATAGCTGACTTAGTTTCAGAGGACCTGAAAGAGAGAGAAGAAGAACTCGTCTCTACCACCATGATCGCTCATGACCCGATCATTAGATGGTCTGAATTGCTCACTTCCAAATTCCCCGAGCAATGGGCCGGGAAGCCGAACTCTTAATCGTGCCGCAACTCAACGACCCTTCCCATGAATTTGCTCGATAGTATGACGCAGAGCGATCACATTGCTGCGCGCGGATTCTGCCGCATGGCCGCCAGGGTTCTTCGCGAATTCCGCCTGGTACATTTTTAGCAGAAGGTCACCCTGCCTCTGCAAACGTTCAATTGTTCCAGAATCGATTTGTTCTTCAAGGTACATATTCTTTGTACGGATTTCCGGGGAGATCGTTCCTCGTCGATGGCACTGAGCAATCTCACGATCTCTCGGTAACCTTGTTATCTCCAGAACACCCGCTGCTGCTTACAAACAACATTCAGCGACACAACTTCTATTCTGGCACGCATGCCGCAGCAGCTTCCATAGTCTGTAGCGGTCTCTGAAGACTTAGACTACGGCTAAGCGGGGCGGTCACGCAGTACATTCAATGATTGCAAAGCGTTTTCCAGCTTGCGCCGCTCGTCCGATGTCTCTTCCAGATCTCCCATGCGACGCTGAATTGCGTCACTGGCTTCGGTCATCCGAAACAAGCGAAAGGCAGGATCCCTTTCGAGAATTGCAGCTCTGTATTTGATCGACCACTCATGTCTCACAGCCATGCGTTCTTCACTCCTAAGTGGACCCGCGAGGATTCTGCTAAACGATTCTGCCTCGACCCAGTTCTCGCGATACGTTAATGTGGGCTAAACTTTCCTGCTTGCGTTGATCTTTCCGCCTGACTTCTTAGACGTTCTATCAATCGCTCGTCTTCCGCCATCAGCTCCGGGCTTCTCTGGCTTCCGCCACTTTGGATTTCAAGCAGCCTTTGGATCAAATCGACAGGGTTTTCCATTACTTCCTCCGAGGCTGGTAGCAGAAATAGTAGATGGTAGCCAAGTAACAAAATGGTCAAAAGCGAACAGTTTTGCAGTACCAGCACACTTTGGAAATGGTTCCCCTTTAGCACAACTGCCGGACTGTCAGAACTCCTGTTTCCCGGGGTTCCAACAAAAAACCTCCGGCACGGTAGCCGGAGGAAGGGCACAACAAATACGCACCCCTAAAACCTTATTTCGCGAGTTCGGAGCTGTGGCTGGCCACTAGCTTCCACGAGCCGTTCTGCCGGACAAACGTATCGGTCGACAGAATCGTTCGGGCGCGACGATCGCCGTGGTAGAGCGAATCATAGGTGCTCTTGTAAGTAGCGATGGCGGTGTCGCCGTACACGCGGACGCTGACGTCAGAAATGGCTTCGCTGTTTGTCTTGTTCTGCTTGCTGTCCTTCATGTCAGCCAGAATCGACTGTTTGGTTTCCCAGTTGCCCCAACTTGAGCCGCTGGTAAAGTTGTCGGCGTAGTTCTTCTCCACAAAGGATGAGTCGCCAGCGATATCAGCCTTTACGGCGGCGTTCTCCATTTGCGTGATCGCGGCTATTTCCGCCGCATTCGCCGTCGAGCTATTGGGCTCAGCCAGCGCGGTGGCCGGGAATGCCGATGATGTAGTCGTCGCCACCGTAGCATCAGGTGAGGAACTGGTCTGGCCGAATGCGGTGGCCGGGAATGCCGAGACGGCTAGAACTACGGCGAGAATTACAAATACGTATCTGGTTAGGCGCACGCAACCTCCTGGTTGTTATCGCTCTAAGGGGGGCGTACTTCAGAAGGGCTGACTTAGTTCAGAAGATCTGACGGAGCGGAAGAGAGGATCGCTCAGTCGCCACCTTAGTCTGATGCGGTGGTCTTGTCAAGGCGGACCCAGTAGAAGAGCGGTTCGTACCATAAATGTACGATGAGCAGAGCTATGTGGCGTTTCTCGCCATTGTCCGTCACGCTTGCAAGTAGAGTCGCGGATGTTCGGAACTGCCGGCGGAAGCTCCCGGCGAAATATGAGCAATCCTGCACAGAATCGTCTGCCCCAACCTGTCATCGTGAATGGGTCGGAGTTTCGAATATGCGGCGTTTTTCGGTAACTCCGGCCGCTTATCCCGGAGAAGACAGTTCCTGAGCAACGGGAGAAAGCAGGGACCGATGGAACCCGTTCTTCTCCCGTTCCGGCGCCGCCTCCGCAAACGGCTGGCATTCCTTGGGGACGTCTTCGGAAAGCTGCTGGCGACACGGACACCGCAAACCCGCGAAATCCGATCGCACGAAGGATGTGTCCGTTTTGTGGCCTAATCACGCCACGGCACAAGAGAAGTTGCCTGGAGTGTGGCCGGGCTCTCAATCCTACCTAGGTTCCACGCAGCGCATGTGAATTCATCCCTGATGTTGAGCCACCTCCCAGCAATCTGTTCACAAGTGACCAGACAGTGGGGTCCGGAGAGCTCTAGGATTCAGTCGATGGGGTTGCTTAGTTAGGCCGGGGGTGTTCGTGAGAAAACAGTATCTTCATCTTTCCGCTTATTCCTGTGAAGAGTGTGATGGCCCGGCTGTCGCGGGATCGCTCACCGTTCGTGAGAATGAGATTTCCAAAGAGACCGATATACGCGCAGTAGGAGAGATTTGCCTGTCATGTGGCCATCGGCAGCATCATGCGCCCAGGGCAGGTCTCACTCGCCACTTCCCTCCCGTCGAATGGCAACCCATCAACGTTCCGAAACCTGGCAATGTCGCACCCGAAGTCGAACGGAACCTTGTGTCTCGCGAATAAATATTGCGCGCCGTCTCCTAGCCGTTCGCGTGAGTGCAAAACTACAACTTATCTCACAAATAGCTGCGCAAAGGAGATGACCTCGGGGGCTATAAAGCCCCAGTGTTTATGGAGTCGTTGGCGCACGCCTGAAAGGCGTGCCCTTCTCGCAGCCGCGGAAGGCGAGGGCAAGATGCCCTCGCGACAGCCGGCGGGACGCCGACGCTACAGTCTTTTTTCCGCAGGCGGTGATGACGTGCCCTTCCCAAACCATTTATGAGATGGCTTGGGTTCTAGTCATGCAGAACAACATTCAGCAGTGAACTGTGAACCTGAAGCCCGCCTCCCACTCCTCCTGCATAGTCAATGAAACCCATTTTCCGGAACCGGTTCATGAAGAAGCTCACCCGGGACCGAGTAGTGCCCACCATCTCCGCCAGGGTCTCCTGACTGATCTTCGGAACCACGGTCTCGGGTACACCCTCCTTGCCAAAGTGAGCGAGCATCAGCAGGACGCGGGCCAATCTCTTTTCGCTGGAATTAAACAGTTGGTCGACCAGATCCTCTTCATAACGGATGTTGCGGGCCAGCAAATATGCCACAAACAAGTCCGACAGGGCATGTTCGTGGTGAAGCGCGTCCATCATCGCCTTCTTTTCGATCCGCAGAATTTGGCAGTCTGTCATGGCCGCTGCGGATCCCATGCGGAGAGCCTGGCCCGCGAGCGAGCCTTCGCCAAAGAAATTCTCCTGGCTCAATATGCCGATGGTGGCTTCCTTGCCGGTTTTCGACACGACGGTCAGCCGCACTTTTCCTTTTAGAATATAGAAAACAGCGTCCGCAGGGTCCCCCTGAACGAAGATCCGCTTCTTTCTCGCAACCGTCAGGCACTTCCTGCCCTGGCCAATGGTGGCGAGGAAGCGGTCAGGGTCGAATGCGCGACTTTTCTTGGTGGCCGCAGTGGGACTCATCATCAATGATTATAGTCCCGAGAGGGAAATTCCCATTCGAACGAGCTTCCGAAGTGAGCCGTTCTGCACAGTATTGCGGAACAGAACGAGCGATCCTGTAGATGGCTCCTCAGCGCTAATTATCCGCCAAAACTGACGGGGAACCTCATGCGGGTTAGCGTAGATGCTCGTCTCGGCGGGGAGGAGGAATGAAATGCACCCGGAAGATTTAATGAAGCCTGACCTGTTCAGCGAAATAGTGCTGATAGGCAGCGGAGGGCTGCTATTCGCTTCCCTGCTGCTGATCGTAGTGATCACGCTTACACGAGTTTGACCCCGGCCAGCAGTTTCTTGGGGAGGATGTCATGCAGACAATTCAAGTCGGCTCCATTCTGATCGAGGAGTCGCCGCGGATGACGCAAGTTTTTGGTTTGGAAAGCGAGCCGTATTCGGGGAGCTGGCGCCTGGTTAAGGTGCTACGTGGCTTCGCGCTTGATCGTAAGATTCGTGCCTCGGGATGGAACTTCTTTTTCATGGCGACAGAGGTAAAGGCGACGATTTTCGGTGCTCTCGGGGCGAATAAGATCCAGAAGGCGCTGAAGCGGATTCTAGAAAAAGTAAAAGGGCAACACTTCAATAGCCTCGAGGTGACCGGGATCGAAGAAAGACGGTTTCTCGGTGTGCCCTATGCCGTTGTTTCGGCACACTCTCGTCATGTCCAGCAGAGTTGTTACTTAGATAGCACCGAGGCACGCCGGAAGTCCCAGTACGATGCAGCCTGGGCCAGAGGCTGAGCGCAGGTCCGACGGACAGGTGGATTTACTTCTCAGAAGCCGCTAAGCGCCGATCTCGATGCGGCTCTGTACGGGGCAGTAACGAATTGGGATGAGGTGAGATCTCGAGGCCATTTCCGGCCAAAACCCAAACTCTCTGCTCGAATAATCTCGATGAAACTATCACGTTTTTATCACGTCAGGCCCTATTTTGACGTGTCGATCTCAACTTGCGACGCGCCCAACGATCCCGGTATCTCACTGAAAAACAAATTGGCGGAAGCGTGTGTGAGTCGAACACACCGGCGACATCAGAGATGCCGCCCGCCGGTTTTGAAGACCGGGATGATCACCGGATCACATTCGCTTCCATCATATTGATATAACAGCAGGAAAACTGGTTACCAAAGATTGCTGGACTGCACGATACCAGCACGATAAGATTCGTGCATGAAGAGACGCGAGCGCCATCAGACGGGTTCCGTGATCGAGATTGGGAATGCTTTCCACGTTCGCTATTGGGTCGACGGTATAAAGAAGGATGGCACGCCTGGCCGCGTGCAGCGATCCGAGCGCCTGTGCGCCAAAGACGCCCAGCATTATTCTTGCGAATGCAAAGCCGTCCGCATGTTACGCGATGCGGTCATGCTGAAGGTTAACGCGAGGCAGTCTTCTGCACAACACGACATGCCGGTCGCCGATTTCTGGACTGGCGTGTACCTGCCCTTCGCGGAGAAGAACCTCCGGCACAGCACGCTGCACGGCTATAAACAGATTTGGTCGCAGCATCTCGAGAAACAGTTTGAAGGCTTGACGATGCGGGGCTACACGACCGGCATGGCAAGCCGATTCCTGACCGGCCTGGCCGAGAAGTACAGCCGGCGGACGCTAAACCACATTCGCTCCACGGCCAGCGCGATCTTCAGCCATGCGCTCAACCTAGAATATGTGACTGCGAATCCCTGGCACGGCGCGAAGACTCTCGGCAAGGTTCGCGACTCAGCAGGCACGGCGCATTACACGCTTCAGGAAGCGGAAGCCATCCTCAATGCCTTGATTGAGCGGACGGACGCGCAGCTGGTCTTTGCCCTCGCTTTCTTCATGGGCCTCCGGCCATCAGAGATCGCGGCCTTACAGTGGGGCGATTTTGACGGCCAGCAGATTCACATTCGCAGGGCCTGCGTGCGCGGCCGCGTTGATGATTGCAAGACCGCGGAATCGGTCGCGCCCCTGCCGGTCATTCGCCCCGTGGCCGATCTGTTAGCCGCGTGGCGGCCGAACTGCCCGAAGAGCGCGGAAGGGTGGATCTTGCCGGCGCAGTGGCACGGCAACCGCAAGACCGGCGTAATTGACATTCGGGAATTCTGCCGCGCGGTTATCCGGCCTGTCCTGGCTGAAAAGAAGATTACGTGGAAGGGCCTTTATGCTGGCCGGCGTGGAGCAGGAACAATGCTGGTAGAACTGACCGGCAATCTCGTCGCAGCGCAGGAGCTGCTACGGCACAAGTCCTTAACCACGACTGCGATGTTTTACAAGAAGCGCACGCAGTCGGCGCTGACGAACGGCATGAAGCTCCTCGAAGCGGCAGCCGCGAAGTAACTGTTACCGCAAGAGAGTTCTCCCGCGTGGTAGTTGTTTTCCCACTTTGAGTTGTAGGTTGTCCGATTTTGCAGTGGGTTGGCGTTGGCAGTTCAGTTGCTCTTGTAGTCGTCGTTATACCCGCCTGGGGCGTGCTTGAAGCCCGAAAGCGGCGAGACATGCGTGGCGGATTAGACCGTACCCGACGCTGAAGTCGGGGACAGGCCAGATTCAGAACATCGAGAGGCGCTGTCTTAATTCGCATCAGGGTGCTGAAGAGCCGGACCTCATCCGGTAGCCTGCATCCCGGCCACGGTGATCTCTCCTAACCACAGGAGAGGTCCATGTCCATCGCCGAAGAACTCCTAACAGTTGATGAGTTGGCAAGCATTTTCAAGTTGACCCGCTGGACCATTTACAACCTGACCCGCCAGCGCAATCGCCGCGAGGGCGCACTTCCCTATATCAAGATTGGTCGCGAGCTTCGCTTTCGCCGAAGTGCTGTTGAGGCGTGGTTAGTCGCACAGGAGTGTGCGCGATGAAAGAAACCAAGACCGCGATCGCAGGTCGATGGATGCGGATCATTGCATCTGGCAAAGACGTTGTTCCAGGCACTGAAGACTTCGACTTTCAACTCGCGCTTGTGCGCCAACATCCGCGGGCTGCCAAAAAGATCGGCGCGGGCGTCAAGGCTTTTCACCCGAGCGTCAACCTATCGCGGCCCTATCCCACAAATTGCATGTACATCCTACGCGCCGATGGCAGCCGCGAAGAGGTCAGCTATCGGAAATGCTTGGGGTGGAAGTAGACCCGAGACGGAGACTGAGATGAAAACTCAGGAAATACCGCAATACCTCGACAAGCTAAAGCGTGACCGATTCTACGGAGACATTCGGCTGTGCATAAAGCGCGGCGAAGTCGTCCGGCTGATCGTAGAAGAGTCAATCCTGATAAACGGAGAACCCCGCAATGAACGACACGAAGACGACAACAAGTAGACCTAATTGGCCCGCTGGTGCCGACGAAAAAGGCCATTTCCGTCACCCGGACGGTAGCTGGGATTATGAACGCAACAACTACTGGGACTTCTACACTTATCCCAACCGTTGGGATGATCCGGGTTGGCGGGAGAAATGCGAACGCCAGGAACGCAATCGCGCGAAGTACGTTCAACAGGAAATTGATCGGCTTGCCGATAAGGCAGCTGCGCCAATTCGCCACGCGCTTGAACAGGTAGGCTTTGCCGGCCGCGGATCAGGTCGTACGGCCGTCGCGGTCGACGAAGGTTACGATCTCGTTGGCTTGACCGCGCGGCAGATTCTGGCGAAGCCTATTCCGCCGCGGGAAGTCCTCCTGCATGAAAACGGGCAGCCTGTTCTCTACGCGCAGTCTCGGAATCAAATGATCGCATGGCGCGGTGTAGGCAAAACGATGTTCTCGCTCGCACTGGCGGGCGCAATGGCCTCTGCCGGCCGCGTGCTCGATTTCCAAGCAGGCCGCGCCTCTCGGGTGCTGTTCATCGACGGCGAGCTGCCCGAACGCCAGTTCCAAGAGCGTATCGATCAGATGATTCCCAAGAGTGCCGTCGACAATTTCATGGGAATCAACTCGGAGTTCGTCGTAGGTGCCACGAAGGGGATCAACCTGCTCACGACGCGGACGTTTGAATCCCTACTGCGACTCATCGACAAGTTCAAGCCCGACGCGCTCTTCCTCGACAGCCGTTCGATGTTGTTCCCGGGGAAGCAACTCGACGAACAACACCTGTGCGCGATCGAAGAGCGGATGCAGACTCTACGCCTTCGCAAACTGTGCATCTTCGAATCCCATCACGTCGGGAAGAACGGGCTACAACGCGGTCTATCCAACAACGACGACGGCTTAGACGTGCAGATCAAATTGGACAAGGTTGAAGGCTGGGAACCCGGAATGGACCTGCAGTTCAAGTTGCTATATGAGAAGGTGCGTCATCAAGCGCGGCTCGACGCGGGCTACAACGTTGAGCTAGTCGGGAACGTCTGGAACCGCATGCTAGACACGGTCGAAGCCCAGGTCGTCGCGATGCACAAAGAAGGTAAGACCATGGACGAGATCGGGAAGGCGATCGGCAAGAACAAGTCGACGGCCAGCCGGATCCTGACGCGGTGGAAGGCTCGCGAGGCAAAACGGCAAGCTGAACCGGCGCCGGAGGTGGGGTTCTAGGGTTGCGTTGCGCTGGGGAGTGCCGTAGCTGTTGCGTAGTCAACAGACTACTCCCCTGCAACAATGCAACGCGTATTTGGACTACCTTTTATGTTCCGCGGATTCAACGGGTTACGGGTGTTGCATGGTCGTTGCATCTGTTGCAACGCAACGCAACGCAACGCAACACCCCCGAGATCGTCACACGGCGCAACTCGAAGCGGGTGCCGTCAACACGATGGCGGCAAGCTAACTGCGCGGGAGTTGGGAGCGGTGATCTGGCGCCAGCGGCGCTGGCTTGGGACTGTCTAGCGATGGCGCACTTACCTTCGGCACGCCCCTTTCCACTCATATGTAGGCATCGACAATTTTGGGCGGCGCGGGGACTTACTTACCCGCTTTCCTGATGTCTTTTTGGAGAGTCTTTGCTACGTCTTGGGCCCGGAGTTTAACTGTGTCGCTTCGGTGGAAGCTCGCATGCGGCTCGAAGTCTCTTCCCCACAAACGCGCCCCGTCCGGAGTTTTTAATACCGCCGTTACTCGAGCAAGAGACTCGTCAGAGTAGACCCGTAGAGACAGCACGCCCGTTAGAACAGCATCGGCGGTTTTGGCATCGTCCGTTGTTGCGAAACCAGCCTTCTCGAGTTCGTCTGCGAGTAGGAGTTTGAACCGCTCGGCTTCATCACTCTGGCCCATCGAACCCACGTAGATTCTCTTGACCGTGGCAAGCGAACCATTCGTCTGAGCGAAGCACGCGATCACGAGAATTGAGAACCCTAGGATTGGTAGGCCAAGTTTTTTCATGTTTGCACCCTCGTTGTTTATTGTGGGGAAACCTGGCGAGATGGGACAAGTTACTTTGGAGATTACTGCGCGTGGGCCGCGCAATTTTTTCATCGCGTGATTTTCGTGTTTGGCCCACCAGGATTTGGCCGCACCGACGACCTCTAAAATCGACCGTCATCTATGTAAAACTGACACACTTTGGCCGACTGGCATTCAAAAACCAGCGTCTGTGCAGCTTATCGTGCAGTCGCGCTCTGATTCTGTGGCACTTAGCCTCAGATTCTCCCGGTTCTCAGAACCGCATATACGCTCAGACCCGCATATCCACTGGCTTTCGGACCCATGCGCCCAGGCAGCGACCACCACGATCACCAGCGGAGCGACATCGTAGCGTCGCGGGGCAGGCGCTAAACTATTGATAGTAAGGATTGTTAATCTTAGCTGGGGTCTGACGGCCTAGAGCCCCCGAGACTCCGAAACTTTGCCGCGGAGCCTGATGTATTGCGAGAGGGTACGTTTTGTCCCCACTTTTTTGGGGACACTTTGGCCACACTGTGGGGACACCCAAAAAATCGATCGAAAAGAGGGTACACACGAATGGAAGCTACGAAACGCAAACGGCTGTACGAACTGCCCGAGTATCGGGTGTTAGACGCCAAGCGGAAGAAGCTTGTCTCTTTTCACGTCCTCGACGGCGTGAGCTTTTCCCGGGCATGCACAATGCTCGCCTTGAACAAAACTCGAGAGAGTAAGAGGACCGAGGTCGTTACCTGCCTGGCCGCGTTCAACCGAGCCCAGGATCCCGACGGCAGAGGCCAGCTCTACGAGACCGCCCGCCGGCTTGAGATTCTGTGGTACGGCATTAAATCGACGCCAGACGAGGCGTTCTCGACTGTAAACCTGCCACTCTCGACCAGGGGTGTGTTCATCACCGCGGACGGAAAGACTGTCGACGCCGCTGGCCTGGTGGTGCCCGCGCCACCGCAGCCCGCGCCTACTGTCCGTGCAACTGCGGACTGGCAGTGCCCCTGCCGGCCTGACATCACACACCGCGCCGGGGGGTATCTCTGCTCGTTCTGTGGCCGCGATAACCCTCAAACCGCGGCAGCGCGCACCCATGACCCACAAATGAGACCACTCCCCGACCAGATACTGTAAAGCCCTGCAGGAAGTGGCCCAGGGGCCCCCGAGAGCGACGAGGCGCCCATAGCCTACGCCCTCTAGAAAGAGCGAACGATAAACACAACCAGCGCAATTACGACGAGTGTTCCTATCAAACCGTAACCTAACATAGTGCCTCCTAATCCTCATTTTGTATCTAGTCAACTATGCCCGAGATCGTGAGTTATTGCTGGTCAGTTTTGCTCACGCGGAGGCGCATCGAAGAGGAGTAAATACGAACCGCAACACCCTGCACACCGACAAATAACGCGCTTGCAAGATGATTCACCTATTGTGGGGAGTATCGGCTTTCTTAAGAACTTCCAATTCGCGATGGAGAGCGGAGATCCGGGCCGCGCGCATCTCATGCCACGCCTCAGAATGTCGCGTCCACCCGCTCAGGGCGGCCTTTTGGTTAGCTCCCATCTGGAGCCGATGCAATTCGGCAATTTCTTCGATTAGTTCTGCACGTTTTGCGCTGAACGCCATTTCGGGCCTCCTGCGAATCGGAGATTCACAAGGGCCCGTCGCTTTGGGAGCACGGCAGAGAGGTTGTGAACTACATCTCAACCCTACGCCCTAATCCGCAAGGTGTCCATCGGGATAGCGAAATGGTCACCAAGCACCCCCCGTGGAGAAAATCCTGATCCCGCGGACGCAACTGTCTGCACACTTGTAAACGAAATGACGCCTGGTGGTGTCTGGTGGTTCCTGAATCCGGGCACCGTGATTGCACCTATACCACTCGGAGAACTTTCCCATGTCCCGTAGCTACGACCGCGACCGCGATCAACTCAAAAACTTCGAAGCGCGGTTGAACCGAACTGAATACAGCCGGCGCCCAACTCCCAACCACCGGAACCAACGACACGAAAGCTCAGACTTCTCACCTGTGCGCCACAAAGGCGCAGGCCCCGACGCATCCCGCGGCGATTGCTCGAAGCACTTCTTCAGCACGAAGGACGAAGCCAAAGCAGCGTTTATTGAATCGCTTGGCTCGCTGGCCGCGCACGGTGGCTTTCAAATCGTTCACGGCCGAACGCGGAACATGCATTTCATGCCGCACTGGACGCCAGTCCACGCGTTCAGCGGCGCGCGCATCCTGTGGCTACCTGAACGCTCTGACTGGGTGACTCCGAAAGAGCGCCAGCTTGCGAAGATTGCTGTCCTAATAGAAGCCGGTCACGACGCCAACAAAATCGCCCGTAAGCTTGGAATTCCCCTTCGCACAATTGAACGCCGGATAGCCTATCTACTTTCCGTGCAACCTGATGCCGGCAAGAATGGCGGCAAAGCGAGAGAAACAGGTGCTTTTATGGAGGGAGGCGCAAACCTGGCCACACCCGCAACGCAACTCCGCAACGCAAAGGAAAAGACCATGCCAAAATCCAAGATCACGCCATTCGACCCTATCAGCATCGAGGTAACTGTCCGCCAGAGGCCCGACGGTCGCATCGTGGTAGGTTATGCCGGCGACGACGACAGGACGCCCGCGATCGGAGAGTTCGTTCTCGACGCCATCACGGCGGCACTCGACGCCATCTAAGTTTGGGCAAGCCGAAGCGCGTTGCCATGCGCGCCAGCACAGCTGCAATTCAATTCCCGTAGTACACCCCGCAACACTCCTGAGGTATTCGAATGTCCGCTGCTCCCTTTGATCCAACCAGTGATTACATCCCCGCCGGCGACCAGCAAACCAGCAACACGGCGCCCGGCCCTGTCGGCGTCCTCGCGCCTGACCAATCCGCGCAGCCCGCAGCCGCGCCACAGTCCGCGCCGAACTATCCGCCGAGCCCCGACCAGGGCGGCCCTGCACCTTCGGCGCAGCCGGACCCCGACGCCGGATCGAACACTCATGGCTGGCGGGCAGTTCTACGCGGCGCGCTCGGCGCGCTCGAAGATCATCTGAAAGGCGCTGGCGAGGGACTCATTACCGGCGGCCTGCCTGGCGCGGTCGTGGGCGCAGTCGCGCCGAACCTGGCCGACAACGCCATGAAAAACCGCATCGCGATTCAGAACGCGAGAGTGCAGCAGGCGCAGGCAGCCGCACAGAGCGCGCGGCAAGACGTGGGCTTCCAAGCAGAAAACCACGACGTCCAGATGGCGCAGGCGCAGATCCACCTTCAGCAGCTCGACGCGTCCTACGATTCCATGCCGAAAGATTTCCAGGATCACCTTCTCCAAGAAGGCGCGGAGGCCGGTCAGCATCTGATCGACACCGGTGTGCCCGTGGTCTACAGCGGGAGTGAACAGGATGCAAAGGCCCACGTCCAGGCCCTGATGAGCGTCAACGCCGATAAGCCTCTCAACGTGGTCGCGCTCCCGGATGGAAGCGGATCCTTCAACGTCTTCGAAATCCCAAACGCCGACAAGACTTATGACCACGCTGTCGAATTGACTATTGGCCACGACCCGAACGGGCAGCCGATCACTAAGACTTACGCCGCGGGAACGATCAGCATTGCACGCGGGCTCGCTTTGGAGTCGGCCGCCATGGTGGACTATTCGAAGGCCGCGGCAAAGATTCAAATCGCGAACGCGACCGGAATAACTGCAAAGAACCAAGGCGCGGCCAACAAATCGAACGCGCAAGCGACCGCAGCTCCGAAGGCAGAAAACCTGCTTGTGGGCTCGATGCCGGATGGCAGCCAAGTCGCAGGCACGGCGCAAGACCTGCAGGCTGTTGGCGCCGGCGGAATCGCGAAACTGCCGACTACCGAAGGTTCAAAAGTCGTCGTGGCCCGTCAGCTCATAGCACCCAACGGCCTTTTCGCGAGCGTCAATCAAGACATCCGGGATCTGGACGCCAAAGGCAAACTTGGCGTAGCCGCTTCACGTTGGAATGACTTCCTCGCCGGCAAGGTTGGCGATGAGCCGGACTTCGCGAAGCTTCGCACTGATATGGGTCTGCTCGGGACCGCGCTTATGCAGGCGCACGTCGGCGCCAGGGGCTCGCATGAGATGCTCGAACACTTTAAATCCCTGGCCGACTACCGAATCAGCGACGCCGCGACCCTCCGCGCGGCTCTCGGCCGCGAATACAACTACGTGACCGAAAAGGCCATGCTGCCGAAGAAAGCAGGCAAGTAAATGGCGACGAATCCATTCGAACAGCCACTCCCGTCAGAGCAGGCAGCACAGGCGCCCACCTCGGGCAATCCATTCGACGCGCCGTTGCAGTCCGAACAGCAGCAACAGCCAGCAGAGCAGCCGGGCTTTCTCTCACGCGCTTATGAAGCTTCACCACTGCCAGGCATGATCGACGCCGCAAAAGGCGCCGTCAGCGACTTCGTGAACACGCCCGTCCAGGGAGAGCAAAATTTTCATGCGATGGTCGACTCACTGAAGAGCGGTAACTTCCGCGAAGCGGCCGGGCATGCGGCTCAGTTGCTCGTGGGAGACGCGAATCCATTCCAAGACGCTGCAAAGGGCGTCATATCCGGCATCACGAAGGACGCCCACCAAGCTGGCCGCGACATCCAAGCGCGCAATCTGGCTGCAGTTCCTGTTATCGGGACAGCCGCATCCAACTACGCAAAAGACGTGACCGCGGGCAACACGACCGGAGCGATCGGCGACGTCGTGGGCGGAGTCAGTTCAGTTCTGCCAATGCTGCTCGGCGACGAGGCCAGCGCGACGAAGGCAAAGGGCGCGGTCAATGCCGTGACCGATGCGGCTTCTGATGCCGCTGGCAAAGTAAAGCCTCTCGTGAGCGAAGAGGCCGCCGGCGCGACAGCCCAACCCGAAGTCCAAGGTGCCATTCGCGACGCTGCCCAACAGCAAAGCAACGCCATCCGAGCCCGCGAAGGCGTCGGCCCTGAAGCCCCGCCATCCGTTCGCGATGCCGTGCAAGACGTAGCTCACGCGGTCAAAGAACGTAGTAAAGCAGCGTTCCAAACACTTGACGACGCAAGCGGAGGTAGGTGGCAGCGATTCGACGACCAGCTCTCCAACCTGCGCGACAATATGGACGAAGTCAATGGAATCGACGACGAAGCCTACTCGAAATTTGAGCAACGGGTACAGGACGTCGAGGCCGCACAATCCAATCTGGTCGATTCGCTTGTTCGCGACGGGAAGATCGATCCAGACCTCGCGGAGCAGGCTAAGGCGGACTATAAGCAGTCCTCCGCGCTGTATGACGTCAGTCAGCAGATCCGAAATTCCGCGAGCGGCTTGCGACCGGAACTCGGCAGCGGAACGCCCGAAACAATCGACCCTGCAAAGCTTTCGCCAAAGCTCAACAAGCTGTACGACTCCGGCCGACTCCAACAGGCCCTCGGCGACGAGGCCGCGGCAAAGCTCGTCCAGCAAGTTGACGAAGCTCTCCGCACGAAGGCCAGCGCGATCAAGACCGCAAGGCTCGTAAAAACGATCGGCAAGGCCACAGGCGCCGCGATTGGACTCGGAGCCCTGGGGCATGTCGCGGCCGGCGTCCTGAGCGGAGGTACTCACTGATGGCGTTGACTCCTGAGCAACAGAAGACGATCCGCCTGGCGCGCGTGATGTACCGACAGATGTGGGAAAACCAGTTGGGCCCAGCCCTGCAAGAATTCGCCGAATGGCAGCGGGAGCAACTTGCACTGGCACCGGCTTGGGCAAAGCCAAAGCCACCAGCGGCCGCGAAGGATGATCCCGCAGAACAGGCGCAGCTTAGGGAAATCCTGGCTGAAGCCGCAAAGGAAACCAAATGACGCCATCAACAGAGAAATTCCTGCAGCAACTGTGGGATGAAGGAACCTTCGAAGAGTACGCCCGCGGAATTGCTAAGCGCGCTGAGGGCTACGAACTTCTGTCTGAATTTTACGCGCGGCGCGCTCGTGCACTTCGCGAGACTTCTAATTGGAGGCCAGCATGTCAAACGACCTAATCACCTGGGAGCAAGAACCAGCCACACCCGCCGAGACGTGGACCGACATCCTCGGCGCGGACAACGACGCCGAAACCTTCGCTTACAACAAAGCCGCTCTCGAACGGGAACAGGCGCGCATCACCGCCGAGAACGAATTGAATTCTCTGAGCGACAAGGATCTCATCGCACAATGGGAAAAGGCTGCGAAGAAATACGAAGCTGAAACACTCCCACAGCGGCAGATCGACGCCGTTCACCGCTTCATCCAGGCCACGCCGGAACTCGTTCTCAACCCGAAGAATCAGCAGCGCATCGATGCCTATTTGAAGGCCGCGAAGCTCGACGCTTCCGATCCCAACCACTTCGACGCGGCCTACAAAGCCCTGTCCGCGCGCAACCTGCTCGACATCGATGAGAGCAAGCGCGTTCGCGCGCCCTACCAGCGGTACACACAGGCGGATCTCGAGGCGATGCCACTCGAGCAGCTCGAGGAGCTGGCGAGGCAAGCGCGATGAAGCTGCGCGGCGTTAGCAATTTTCAGAAATACCGCAATACATTAAAACCGCTCACGCCGGATCCATACAGTGGGCTGTCGGGCCTAGATCGCGTGGTTGCCATTCTCGAGCATGACACCGCCACCGCGGCACCAGCCCTCACTGAGAAACTGCAACTGTGGGGCTGGACTGATTCATTCGGCGGCGAAATGAGTTGGCGCGACTGGCAGAAGCGTTCGAGCTTCTGAAAAAGACTCCAGCGGCTTCTCCGAGACGCTGGAAAACTACGGGGACGCCGGACCAGGGACCTGGCGTCTCCGTTTCAAAGAAATGAGGCAGGCGATGAACAATGCACTCTGGCTGCGAGATGCGATTCTCGCGCAGTTCGGGACGGAGCTGGCCGCAGGCAAGCACACCGAATACCCCGCGTTGCGTCGGATGTGGTTAGAAGCTGCAGCGGAGCAGGCCGAAGAACAGGCCCTCGTGCAGGCGTGTTTTGAAGTGGCGCATGGCGCCGATAGAAATCGTACGCAGGAGAATTAGAAATGAACAGCAACTCACCGGAAGCGAACAAAGCGGCGGCAACTTTCCAGCGCGGCATGCAGAACATCGCCAACGATCAGAAGACCAGCCAGGACGCGCTGACCGATGTCGTGCATTCGATCTACAGCGAAAGCACCGGGCATGTGCCGACGGCTGCGCCACGGAACGGCCAGGCGATGTTTTCTGAAAAAACGGGCCACGTCCCAACGAGGAGCTAACAATTCCCGCTTCGGCTCTCGTAATCTGGACACGAATAGCGAAATGGTCTAGGCTCTTGCGCCATGGACAACGATTTCTTTATACCTCCCGATCTCTCTCCAGCAGCCCGCGAAGCCGTACTCAGGATGAGGGCCGCCGTTGAGAAGCACGTTGCCCGATTCAATCAAAAGCCGTTCAGTTGGGCGACAATTGAGTCTCAGGAACAAATGCAGAAGGAAATCGTAGACATCACCAACTCATGTCCCCCGGGCACGTTTGGCACCGCTAGGAACAGTGGGCCGCCGGCACTGGAGAGGCGTGAATATAAAGGATTCGTCATCGCGATTTGGGCCGTTCCGCTAATGAATGGCCAATATTCCACGCTGTCCGGTATCCGAAAAATCGGGGATCCAATAACTGAGGATGGCTTCCCGCTGTCGGACGTCGAGTTCCCAACGCACGAGGCCGCGGTCAAGGCAGCTCTTGACGAGTGCAGAAGTAAGATCGACAGCGAAGAGTGTGGCTGAGGGCCGCGAGCCTGGAAACTGCTCGAACGCGGGGCTGTTGCCCATAGCGCGCTTTTCTTCGTGCCCGCGCCGCTTGATGCTAAGGGCGGGCTCTGCATTCAAAGACGCGACGGCTCCCCCAACTCGATTTTCTCAAATCCGAGGTTAGTCACTTTGCCAGATACGAGCCGCATCGAGATGATAAGGGCCCCGGACAAACTGAAGTCGTGAGTTGTGGTCTCGACTGGAATTGAGTAGGTGGGGGCATTCAGTAGTGACGACATGGATAGCAATTGGTTCGTCTTGCCAGCGCCGAGCGAAACCGTTTTCCAGGCTGCCTCCGACTCGCGAGGGAGAAACAGGTTATCAAGCCTTAATCTCGAGACTCCTACCAGTGCATCTTCGGGGGTGATAGGAGTAGCGGTGCTAAAGAAGCTCCCGGGACCGGACGCGTATGACACCGTGGAAACGGGTTTCGAAGTGGTAACTCGAATCTTCAGCTCTCCTGAAAACTCTAGCTCTCCATACTGTGATTCTGGTCCCACGTCGTAAAGGGCCCCCCGCGTGAATCTGACGTCACGCGAAACAACTTCGAATGATGACGCGTCGGGCCAGTATCGCGGAAAATGCCTGCGGGCCTCTATTTCGAAGAAGTCCATGACGTGTTGCTTTCCAATGAACCCGAACGCTTGGCTCTCCGCGACTTCGTGCGGCGCCGGCGCGTGCGCTTTTATGAACTCATCGATGGATACATAGAAGTGCAGTTTTACCTTCTTGTCCTGGACTTCCTTGGTGAGTTGCGAGTCCAAGACACCCGCATTGCCGAAGTGTTTGTCCGCGGTGATGAACGCGATTTCCCGATTTGATTTCTCCGCATGCCTAAGAACCATCAACCATGTGATTACATCTCGAAGCTCCTCTCCCTCCGCATTTGCCGGCGGAATTCGCTCTATGCCTCTTCTCGCAACCTCTTCGATATTGATGTCACGAAAGTCTTTCAGCAATTTCGATTTCACATACTTGGTTGGTTTCAGCACCTTCATTCTCAGTGCGCGCGCCTCTTTTGCCGTGTCGATTTCAGGGATTTTCCTTATTTTCGCGACACTGACGAGGCTTCTCAGCGAGCCGTTTGCGCTGTTCGCCCGTCGGACTTGTTCGCTAATTCGGTCAGGATATCGGGCCACAACCTCGTCGAGAACGAGTCTGGGTATGATCAAGGTTGACTGCGTCTTGCGGAGGTAATCGAGCAGACTCTTGAAGGCGACACCTTCCATTCGAGGGTCTGAGAGGTAGATGTTTGCGTCGAGCGTGACATCCATTGTCCGAGTTCCGAGTAAGAGATTCTACCTCGAACACTTCAAGGCCGGGGGAGGCGTGGAATTTACTTCGTCCGTTCCAGAGCTTCGCGCAGCATCGCCGCCGGACCCTCTTTGCCATCCTTAGACGTGGGCAGCTGTAGCACACCGGCGAGCGCCTTACGCTGAGATTTCGTGAGGGACTGAACGAACTCGAGTGGGTTGCATTTGAAGAATGTCATCGTGGCGCTCCTGGCCGGATGATGTCCAGCGAAGACCACAGTAGCGCAGCGAGAAGAATCGCACAATATCTCGTCGGTCACTTTTCTCAAGATTACCTATTCTCAAAGTTACATTGTAAAGTGACGTAGTGAAGTCGCGCACTGAAGCGGCGTGAATGGGTTCGGTTAAGAGGGATGCGTCCCGAAGGTGGAACAAAG
The DNA here is from genome assembly GCA_963729415.1 of uncultured Acidobacteriota bacterium. Classification (GTDB taxonomy): domain Bacteria; phylum Acidobacteriota; class Terriglobia; order Terriglobales; family Acidobacteriaceae; genus Gp1-AA133. The sequence goes on from CAVSOD010000005.1 coordinate 239,543, forward strand.
CATCAAATAGCTATTAAATCAAAGGCTTTCGTCAAGGGCGTAGAGGACACCATCACGGAGGACTTTTTTCGGGTCAGGGCGGCCGCTTCCGCCCAATGTACCATCGGTTCGTAGATACTGATGCACCAAAGCTACTTGTTTGCCCCGCGAATCTAGGTATGCTAGGATTTGGCTCTTGGTTCCAGGCGGTTGATTTGCCTGGGCACTAGCCGGCCCTTCCCGAATGAGCTTCTCTGACAGCACCTTATATGCAACCAACTCCTCGTACCTACCATCGTTGAAGATGGCACGGATTTCCGAGGCGGATACATATTTAACGGGAGGCACGTTTTATGATCGCTCAACTCGAACTAGATACATATCGGCATTTAGTTGCGTACCTGTCAGGCGCCGCCCCCCTCAAGAATTTCCGTCAGTGGTTTGACGCTTCGACGTGGGAAGCAGCCGCAGAAAGCAATATGATCGGGCAGATTGAACTTGGATTGGCAGAGCTTTCTAGCGGTCATCGTACAGAAGCGGAGTTCAAGGAGATTCTTCACAATTTCGTTCAGATACCAACCCTGGAAATACCGCCATTTCAGGAAAGAACCCTGCCGTGCGTCACTACTGGGGCAAGTAACGATTTCAAGATGCCCCGGGCGGCTGCGGCGACCATTTCAGCGAGCCCTGATTCACGCGTTGGTAAATTACACGAAGTGGTATGCGGCTAGCGAGCGCGCCTGCGCACGACAGATCAATCCAGTAAAGGCCATCTTCCTTAACTTGCATTTGTTGCATGGATACGAGGTTGACTCCGCGGTCATCGCCCTCAAAGAAAACATCTGTACTGGATTCCCCGATCACCTCACCAGAGGGTGAATGAAACACCATTTTTACTGGCGCACTTCCTTTGTACAGTCCCGATTTCAGCACGACGACCACATTGAAATTGATGATCCCGGGGGGAAGCGCATCTGGCGCGCCGGCCGCCACAGTCACAATCGTGAACCGATCGATTATTCGGACAACAGAGAGTACACCGTCCGTCTCTTGAAGTACCTTCTCGCAGATAAGCGCCGCATTTACATATGGACCGCCAGTATCCATTGAATGATTTCTCCCGATTCAAGTTGCACTACATTACTCGGGGCAGTGAACAGAAGACAAGGTGGGAGATTTTGTGGAACTCCACTGCACAACTGACTGCACAATAGGTGACAAACAGGCCCATACGGCACCATTGTAGCACTATTCGGGCCTATCTAAACTACTGAAAACAAACGCCAACAAGCCCCGCAGCTCGTTTTGAAGACCGGGAGAGTCACCGGACCCCATGCGCTTCCTAGTCGATGCCAGGTAGTCGGGATACGTGCTTGCGCTACTGCACACGCTACTTCGGCTGGGCCACGACTCGCAGATAGGGTTTCAAGGTTTTCCAGCCGCTCGGATACTTCTGCTTCGCCTGCTCCTCGGAGACCGAGGTGGGGATAATCACGTCATCGCCCGGCTTCCAATTCACCGGCGTCGCTACATTGTGCTTCGCGGTGAGTTGCAAAGAATCGAGCACCCGCAGAACCTCGTCGAAGTTCCGTCCGCTGCTCATGGGGTAGCTGAGCATCAGCTTGATCTTCTTGTCCGGTCCAACGATGAATACTGTGCGCACGGTGGCGTTGTCGGCTGCGGTCCGTCCCTCGCAACTGTCTCCCGTTTCGGCGGGCAGCATGTCATACAGCTTGGCGACTTTCAGTTCCGGGTCGCCGATCATCGGATAGTTCACCTTGTGGCCCTGCGTCTCTTCGATGTCCGCCGACCATTTTCCGTGACTGGTAACAGGATCAACGCTTAATCCCAGGATCTTGGTATTGCGCTTGGCGAATTCCGGCTGCAGACCGGCCATGTAGCCGAGTTCGGTGGTGCAGACGGGAGTGAAGTCTTTGGGATGCGAGAACAGGATTGCCCAACCGTTGCCGATCCACTGGTGAAAGTCGATCTTCCCCTGGGTGGTGTCCGCGGTGAAGTTGGGCGCTTCTGAGTTGATGCGTAGCGACATATCGATTCACTCTCCTGTGCATTGCGAAATCGGGTGGCATGTCGAGAACTAGCTTGGCTTAAGGATGACCCGATCCCAGATTCGGTTTCGCGGCAAAAAATCACTTTCGTCGGCTTCTATGGTACCGCAACCGCCGGGGCTATGCGCCGGATGCAGGTAAAATCAAGCCATGACGACCAAGCAGAAGAAGTTGCAGGTAGTCCAGATTGACGTATTCTCGGCAAATCCGCTGGAAGGAAATGCGCTGGCCGTGGTGCTCGATGGCCGGGGTTTGAGCGATAGCCAGATGCAGGCGATTGCCAAGGAGACCAATTTATCGGAGACGACGTTCATCCTGCCCGCTGACACCGCCACCGAACAAGCACGGGGAATACGAGTAAGGATTTTCACCGTTTTCGAGGAGTTGCCGTTCGCCGGACATCCTACACTTGGCACCGCCTTTGTGTTACGTGGCGGGAGCGGCGCAGCGAAAGTAAAACTCGATCTGAACGTCGGCCCGGTTGCCGTGGTGTTCGAAGACCAGGCTGGGCAACCTGCCTTTGGGGAGATGACTCAAGTCGATCCGCAATTCGTGACGACTCATGACCGCGAATCTGTAGCCAGAGCGACTGGACTTTCGATCGATGCATTCGATCCTGCGCTTCCGATCGAAACCGTCTCGACGGGGCTTCCATTCACGGTCGCAGCGATTCGCTCGCTTGAGGTGCTTTCAACCCTGCGTATTGATCCCGCGCAAAGCAGTCAGTATCTGGCAGAACGCGGCGGGAGGTTCTTTTACTTCGTTTGCCGCGAGACGGTCGATCCGAAGGCACGACTGCACGCGCGCATGCTTTTTTATGGTGGCGAGGATCCTGCCACCGGATCGGCAGCAGGGTGCGCTGCAGCCTGGATGGTGGCGCACGGCGTGGCGCAACCCGAGGAGCGCGTTCTGATTGAGCAAGGGATTGAGATGAAGCGGCCGAGCCGGATTTTCGTGCGCGCCTCCAAGACTGATAACCGCGTGGTTAACGTGCGCGTCGGAGGCAACGCTGTGGAAGTGATGCGGGGCGAGTTCACTTTCTGAACGGCGATTCGCATCACCGCGAAAAATCACGGCGTGCACGAAACGCAGAAAAAGTCAATAGGCAGAATTTCCCATTAGCATGCGCGGCACTTTACAGCAGCGGAACGAGCACGTAGGATTTCTGTCGCTTTCAAATACATTTTTCTCATGCCTTCAACACAACACACGTTCCAGCTTCTTTCGCAGGCCGCCCGGCAATGGCGAGGCGACGCTTGGGGGCGCCGATGAAACCGAAGCGCACGATTCTCTGTGTGGATGACAACGAACAGTCTCTTTCGATCCGCAAGGTCCTGCTGGAGACGCGGGGATATCGAGTAGTCTCCTGCCAGACGGGAGAAGATGCTCTCGCCCGTTTCAAACGAGGCGGGATCGACCTGGTATTGACCGATCTCATCATGCCCGGGCTGGACGGAGCCAAACTCATCGAAGCCATCAAGTCGATCTCCCCGCGCACGCCCGCTATCCTGTTGTCGGGGAAAGTCCGCATTTATGATCGCGATACGCAGGCCGATGTTTTTCTCCCTAAGGGCATGCATGTTCCCGCGGAATTGCTGGAACGCATTCGGCTGCTGCTGATTCGCAAGCGCGGCCCCACCCGCACGCAGCTCCGCCCACACGAAGAACCCCGGCAGGTCGGAGTTGCCTAAACGCCTCTCCTTCAGCGCATCTGTAGTATCGTTAATCCAGACATGGCTGCTTTTATCGAAGCGGTCGACCTGCGCAAGACCTACCATGTGGGAAAGGTCGAGGTCCAGGCTCTGCGCGGCGTGACCTTCAACGTAGACCAAGGAAAGTTCGTCAGCGTCGTGGGCCCTTCGGGCAGCGGTAAATCCACGCTCTTCTATTTATTGGGAGGATTGACCCGCGCCGATGCGGGGCGCATCGTGATTGATGGTGACGATTTCTCCCAGCTTTCCGACGCCGAGCGAACCCGCATGCGCAAACGAAAGATCGGATTCGTCTTTCAGAAGTTCAACCTGCTCCCCACGCTGGACGCACGCTCTAATATCGAGATCGCACGCGACATCGCCGGGAATGGCAGCTTCGACGCGGCGCACTTCAACCGCATTTGCGATTTGCTGGGACTAAGCAAGCGTCTCTCGCACAGGCCGGCGGAACTCTCCGGCGGCGAACAGCAGCGCGTCGCGCTTGCGCGGGCGCTGGTCAACAAGCCTTCCATCGTGCTTGCCGACGAACCCACAGGCAATCTGGATTCCAAGAATTCTGAGATCGTGCTCGGCATGTTGCGCCAGTCGAACCGCGAACTCGGCCAGACCGTCCTGATGATCACTCACAACCCCGAAGCCGCCGAGTACGGGGACCAGATCATCCACATGCGGGACGGAGAGATCGTCGCGCCGGAGCAGGATCCGCAGTGGACTGGGCACCATGAGGCAGGACTAGGCCGCTAGGCGGCTCCTCATCCGTTTGGATGGGGCGGGTTGGGATGAGGCTGGCCGGCTTTACGTGTGCGGTCGCAGATTCGGCCGCCGAGGCGGGCGGAAAGACGGAGCGTGTTACTTCCGTTGGATTGCCCGGCCTCCACCCCTCGTTTATAATGACGGCTGCTGAGCGGGAGTAACTCAGTGGTAGAGTGCGACCTTGCCAAGGTCGAAGTCGCGGGTTCAAATCCCGTCTCCCGCTCCATCGAACTGTTTCGAGCCCTCCCCGGTGAGGGCATTTTGCTGTTCGGGCGCAACGGAGCCGATGCCATAGACATTTTCGGCATCTGGCGCTACCTTAGATTTCAGGGCGCGGTACCCAAGTGGTAAGGGAGAGGTCTGCAAAACCTTTATGCGTCGGTTCGATTCCGACCCGCGCCTCCACTTCTTTTCTTGTAGATCGCTGTCCCGCCAATACTTAACCCCGAAATGTGAGTTTGGTGCCATTGGTGCTCGAACCGCGAAAATCGGGCCGATTCGTGGTTGGGGTCGGACAAAAAGCGGACAAGATTTTTCCTCATCAATTGACCCTCGCTTGTCCGGGCTTTTCGGTCCCCGCTGCCTTGAGGATTTCATCATACCGAGCCATCGCCGCACGCTTGTGCTGCGCGGTCGGGTGTACGTACTTCTCCACCATCCTGATGGAGTTGTGTCCCAGGATGGAAGCTAAGGTGGCGAGGTCGACACCCGCTTCCGCCATCCGCGTTGCAAACGTGTGGCGGAAATCGTAGAGGACAAAATTAAACGGGACCCCGGCCTTGAGAGCCTCCGCGCATACCCGGTCGTGTGCCGAATTTAGCCTTCCGACATGGTGGCCTCGATGCCTTGGCGAAGGAAAGATCCAGGGTGATTCTCCCTTCATTCGTTGCGCCAGGATTTGTCGGCTTTCAGTGGTCAGGTCCAGAACACGGCGTGATGCCTTCGACTTGCCGTTTGTGATGTATGCTTGGCCTCGCTCCAGGTTCACATTTGTCTTCGCGAGACGGAGAATCTCGTCGGGCCGCGCTCCCTGATTCAAAATCAGTCGTCCGAGATCGTGCAGGGCCCGGTGGGCAGTAGCCCGTGTGAAGTAAGCCTTTTCTTCTGCTGGGTCTATAACATGTATGCGAACGGCATCTGTGTCCGGCGGAATGTCCACCTTCCGGATCGGGTTCTCTCGTGCCCATCCCTGTTTGATTGCATGTCCAAAGAATTTCGACAGGGCATGAAGGTCGTGACGCAACGTGACATCTCGGACCTTGTGTTCCCTGATTCGGTAGCTTTTATAAGCCTCGATCAGTGATTCGCCTATCATGCTCACCGGTTCACGGCCGAAGAAAAGCCGCGCACTGGTAAAGCTCACTGCAATCCTGCGGTAACTGCTCGGGTGCGCCCGATACTCTATTTGGGCCCAATCAAGGAATTCCTTTGCAGCATCATCGAATTGGCGGATCAGTATTCTTCGATATGTCTGGCGCCCCTCCAGTAGCGCCCGCCGGTGTTCCGCCTCGATAAACTGCGCTGCCGTCACGTTTGACTTCGTGGCGGCCAAGCCTGTCCTCCCGCTGTACTCCTTCCCGTCGAGGGCGAACCGGTAGTGGAATTTGCCGCCGCGATTCCTCAACGCCATCGCATGTCTCCCGAATTTGCCTTCGGAGCCACACTTCGACTCGATCCTTCGGGTACCAGACTCGCCTTCCCGCTTTCAGGTATGACGGGCCCCTTCCCTGGGACCTCCAATCCGCGAGCGTTGCGACGGCAACACCCACGCTGAGAGCCAGTTCGTCTGGAGAAAGAAGGCCCTCGCGGAGTGTCTTGCATACATCGTGATGTGCACTCTCCCCCCTCACGCCTCCGCAACCTCATCTCCGCGCGCGCGGTTTCTGTTTTCTGTATCTCAACCGTCATGACTTTCCGCGACCTGGCGGCCCTATTGCATGGGCACTCTGCGGAAAGGTCAAGCCGAAAGTACAGATTTTCTGAAACTGTTTCGCCACGGGTTGCCGCGGCTGAACTGTTGCTCACCAGCTTTCTTCGCCTTTGCACACTCAGTTCCTGGCGATTTCAGCTTGACCCGTACAACGGTTCAGAGAACCGTTGATCTCGTCCCCGGGATGGCTCCATACACCATGATGCCGGTGGCGCTGTCTTAGGCTCCTTGGTCGCCTTGTCTGCCGGAAACGACCTTGGTTATGTTGGGCTAAAACTGCCCATTGGTTCTGAATGGACCGCGCGGCGGATTCGTTATCCGCTGCGATTTTGGCTCTGGCGAGCAACACCTTCTTCGTGTCTTCACACCGATCCGAGTTACCTAACCTCCTTCTAAATCTTTCAGTGGTCTTCCGCTCAACAGGTAAGCGGGCCGTGCGAATCGCTATTTCTTCCCGACTTTGTCCGGTCTGATTTTTTTCTTGAGGCGCTCGATGAACGTGTCGAGATCGCGGACATCAAAAAGAAATCCTCGACCGTGGCGCAGCGGCCGCACCTGTTCGGTGTGGACCAGTTCACGCACGGTCCACGTTGAGACGCCAATGTATTTTGCGGCATCGCGGGTTCCAACGACGCGCGGCATTCTAGTCATAAATCTTGATCCCTCCTTCCGCCGAATAAACCTTCCACAGAATGACTGATAACTCGTACGTTCCTACGGTTTCCGCTTCCCTTCGAGGCCACTGAAGGCGATGTCGATATCCCCCTCGTCGCCCATGGTCTTCAGCGTATAAAGCACACCTTCGCGGGTGGGATCGTATCGCTCGATGAGAGCTTGCCCACCGGCGTCATCCCAGTTGCGCTGCCACACGGCTCGCCGATTCTTGAGTCCGCCCACGAGGACGTGGAAATGGAAGTTGTTCCCGGTCATTCCTTTCTCAAGAACCCGGATCCACCGGAAGTTGGGTCCACCTTCTTGGGCCTTCAGGCCGGCAATCCACTCAGTGAAGAGCCGGTTTGCACGCCGCTCGGAAGGGATGCCAGACGTGAGCTTCAGCGTGGCAAACCACGCCCAGCCAAACTCTCTGATCCATTTCGCGTAGGCTTGGATTTGCTCCTCGCGCCGGTCTTTCATGACCTCTGTCCCCCAGCGATCAGTCTGCAGTTCGGAAACTATGTCACAAAGGCAGGCTTCGGTGGAGCCGGAAGAATTTAGCGAAAAGCAGCGCGATTTAGTTAAAGCCCACTGAGAAAACTAAGTTGGAGGTGATCCCGGCGGGAACACCTCTCGTCCGCGACTTGCTGGTGATTCTGGAGAATCCCACTGGCTGAATGAGTACTACCGAGGGGCATTGTTCCGAATCAAAGGTGGGGAGAAGGGCAGAGCGTGACCTTCTTGCAGTGGCGGAAGAGGAAAAACAGAGGAAAGGAACATTCAACCCGCACAGGCTGGGGTTTCGCAACAGGTGTCGAAGCAAACTCTCAACTTAAATTTATACTTCTAATCTCTACCTATTCTTAGCTATATGTACACACTTTGCTCAACCGCGCGAGAATTATCGGGTATACCCCCACATCCGTCCAGAAAGAAATGTTTAGTGAAAAAGAGTTCGATTACGTTAACCGGAGCACAACTGCTGCAGGGACTCAGGCAGACTCAGTCCTCCAGTTGCCGCTTTAGCTGGCTGAGGCGGGCCTCCTTGACTGCGAGCCGGAGCGAGTAGTCTTTCTTCCCCTCCGTGTCGGGAGTAGCTCGACGCCTGTCCTCGTCGGCGAGCAAGCGAGCAGCGGATACGTTGCCGGTGCCACGCCGAAGGATCAGGTTGAGTTCGACATACAGGGTGCGAAGATTCGGAGTGGCACCCCGCTGGTCACGTCCGGTGATCTCTCGTTGCGCTTCGGCCGCCACTCCCCTGAGAGGACCAAAGACTTTGTTGAGTGGCACATTTTCACCGATCAGAAAAAAGGTCCCGGGCGGCATTGAATTGTAGCGAATCACGGTGACCTGATCGGGAGAATATGCGAAATCCATCAACTGGCGCAGGAGAGAAAAATCTTCAGCGTCATCGATCACTACGTATCTCGCCAGATTTTCAGGTTCCGTCATCAGCGCCTGAACTGCCGGCGGGATCGGCTCGTCCGAACCAAAGGCGTCCGACAGAGGCGCCTCCTCATTCGGCGAATCGTCTCCCAGCGGGGGAACAACCGGCTCGATTCGACCATTCCTTATGACGACGTGAAACCTATCCCCGATGAACCCGGTGGCTCGAACACGAAAATAGGGGGGCTTCGGGAGCAGCGTGAATGCGACCCCGTATCGGACAGCATAACGTGCATATTGCCTGAGCAGTTGCCGGACCTTCTCATTGGTTACGCCGTCAATCCTCTCCTCCACCGAGCGGAGTTGTGGAGCGGCGACGTTGAAGGTTGGCTCAAAAAAGTTCGTCACCACATCTGGGTTTTTTCTGTAGGCCTTAGCTAGTTTGTACTTCAATTTCATCGTTTCCCAAATGAATTCCTTGTTCTTGACGAGGTTACGCCACCGCTTCCACACAAGCCTGCGAATATCACGATAGCCCTGCGATTCTGTTAGCTGGGCAATCCGTTCTTTCAGTTCTGCCTGCTCGACCGCCGATTCTTCTGGCTCTAGCGATTCCGGTTCCTGCGCTTCAGCCTCCTTGGTTGATTGGGGGGTTCCAACAGCATCCGTCTTGGGAGGAACAACCGGATTCTCCTGTCGCTTCTTCGCGACAGATGGACTGGCTTTGGGTTGAGCTTTCTTTGTGGCGGTGCCTCCCTTGCGAGGCCCGGTGGAATTCTTTCTACTGTTGCGCGGTTTCGCTGGCATCACGGCCCTCTGGCCTTGGCTCTATGCGCCGTCCGCCGCTGCACCCATTATGTACTCAACAAACTGGATGCCGTGCGGCAGCAGGGCGTAAGGCGCCGATTGTATCCCAAGAGTCGTCGCAATGCGCTCCACTGCCATGCCACTGGAGTACAGGCCGAACGCTCGCATGGAACACAGCTCCTGCGCGAACCAAAGTGCGTACCGTTATTTCGCGAGTGGAGGAGAAATAATCATTGAGGGCCCCCAGAGCCCAGCGTGTTGAGGTTGTCGCATGAAGGAAATCTTCTCCGCCTTCGGGTCGGAAGTGTTTCGTCCACTGGCTACGATTGTGATCCCCGGTGCCATGGCGATCAGCACATGGTTTGTCGTCCTGCTGCAGCGGTTCCCTTTATTCCGGAATCTCGCGGAGGCGAATCACGCCGAGACAGCCATCCTTCTCGCCCTTGCCAGCATTGCCTCCGGATTGCTGGTGGAAGACGTCGGTTCAAGAATCGAGAGCCGATGGTTCGATAAGAAACTGGTGAAGCAGCCCGACTTCTCTCACCACAATGAAGAGTGGGATCAATACCTGCGCCTCACATTCAGCATCGAGCCGGTTGGGCAGCGGTATCTTCGAACTATTTTGCTCCGATTCAAATTCGAGGTGGGGATCGCGATTGCACTACCGTTATCAGGTTCAGGGCTATTCTGGACGGGCCTTGTGTATCGGTGGACCCTGCTCTGGTTCGCGGTGTGCGTCGCGCTGGCTTGGGGTTTGCTATTCGAGGCTAGCTCTTCACATCGGGTGCTGAGCGAGGTCCGCCACGAGATTCTCAAGGGCGCGATCGTCTACCCAGCGGTGGTGTCGGACGTACCGCCAACATCAACGCATCACCCTCCGCCATCCTGATTCATCATCCTGATTTCCCTCCAGATTTCATGAACCCACGGACGCTTTTTGCGCTGGTCGCAGCTACCAGAAATCGGCCTTCGCTGCAGGAATCACTTGCTAAGCTCTGGTTGGTCTCGATTTTTCGGGGAATTCCAAGATCACATTTCACGGGTCCGCATACTGAACAATCCTCCCCGAAGGAGAACTCTGCACTCACATGGCCGCCTTCACATCCAAATCCTTACCAGCTCTGGCAACTCAAACGGGTAGCTTCTTCCAAGATCGAATGTGCCGCCTTGCCTGAGTCGAACGTCAACTTCGGGCAGTCCCCTTTCTCCTCTGGCCTACCCGTCATCGTCAAGGAAGGGTGCATGCGAGCGCGGCATGTCTCTGGCCTCACCCGTCTCTATCCAACTGCACCTGCCTCGATTGCAGCCACTCTGCTTCTCGCGATTCTGCCCGGCTGCGGCGGAGGCGGCGGTGGTGGCTCATCTTCCAGCGGCGGCACCCCATCGATTAGCTCCGTCAGCATTTCCGGGCCAGTTTATACAGAGGGCGGACTCTGCTCCACCTTCACGGCGACCGTCTCCGGCACCGGCAACTACGAACACTCTGTGCAGTGGTATGTGAACGGTATCCAGGGTGGCTCGTCCGCCGACGGACTGATAAGCAGCGGCGGCAGCTACTGTGCGCCCTCGCAGCTACCCACCACGAATCCGTTGTCGATCAAAGCTGTTGCGAATGGCGATACCACTAAGTCCGGCAGCATCGATACTCGTGTCGTCGAGATCACAGTCAGCCCCAGCCAGGTGCAGTTATTCACAGGCGGGACTCAGCAGTTCACCGCTACCGTTGCGGGCGCTCTGAACAACAACGCAGTCATCTGGGAAGTGAACGGCATCGCCGGCGGCAACTCGTCGGTCGGCACGATCTCAGCCACCGGCTTCTATACCGCTCCCACCAGTTTCACGAACGCGGGGATCATGGTGGAGGCCGCTCTCACCGAAGCACAGACGGTGTATGCTTCCGTGAATCTGAGCTTATCAGAGCAGATACTGATTTCCCCGTCGAACCCGCAGTTGACCTACGGCAGTACTCAGCAGTTCACGGCCACCATTAATGGCGTGCCGAGTCAGGTAAACTGGGCTGCTTCCTATGGCTCAATCTCGTCGAGCGGTTTGTACACAGCCAACGGGACTCAGACCCCCGACACGATTCGCGCATGGACGACGAATGCCAACGGTACCATCACAGTTCGAATACTCGGGCAGACACCAACCATCACTGCGATCTCGCCCCAACCCGCGACCGTACTCGATCAGATCATGATCACTGGAACAAACCTGAATCCGATCGCGACCGTCCTCTTCCCCAACGCGATCGGCGGCCAAATTCCTGCAACGGCCATCGCCGTAAGTACTGCTGATGGCTTAAAGGTCAGTGTGCCCCAGGGAGCGGTATCCGGTCCTCTGTACGTCACCACCCAACAAGGCACACTCACGCCTATCAAAAGCAATACCCTTCAGTTTCAGCGCCTTGCCCGCTTGCGAATTCGCACACCCCGGAAGGACCTTTCCGCTGGAGAGTCGGTCACTCTTCAGTACGCGCTACTCGGTGATTCAACTCCGCGTACCGTAACCTTCACGTCCGACGTTGGCACTTTCTCGGGTTCCAGCTATCTTGCGCCCGCCACGCTGGCAAACGATTCCTTCGCCCACATCCAGGGCTGCATCGCTGGAACCACTTCTTGCGACAAGCTCATCATTGCTCTGCATCCTTTCCGCATCGCGCCCGATGTCCCCCTTGTTGCGCTGGGTCAGCCCCTTCAGCTCAGCGCCTATCTGGGTTCTGGAACCACGGGGGCAAACTGGAGTCTTTTGAACGGAGGCGGCTCCATCAACTCGAATGGCTTGTATACCGCCGGCACCGGAATCCAGAACGGCGGTCCCGCGTCAATTTCAGCCGTCTCCTCTGGCGCCACTGAACCGGTGTTTGTAGGCGTGACCGGAGCTTTCCCGGGCTTATTGAATCGGGTCTATGACTACGTCGATCAGAATGATCCCAACGCGACCGGAACCTATATCAATGGGATGACGATAGTTGGGAACCGCCTCTACGTAAGCGCCACCAATTACCTCGGCGGCAACACCAACAGCTATTTCTGGATCGACATCTATGACACCACCGACTCCTTGCATCCGGCGTGGGTCACCGCGGTTGAGTCTAACTCAGCCGGTGCGTTATTTTCCGTTGGCAACTATCTTTACTCGTATGACGGTACCGACCTCGCCGTTCCCGGTTACCCGAACACTATCACGTTGTACTCGTTACAGAACGGTGTTCCCATCCTAAAGTCGCAGACTTCGATTCCTCTGATTTGGAATATCGCCTGGAACCAGGGCATCCTCACACTTGTACCCAACAACGGAACCGGTCCGACCAACGGGACGCAGGAAATCTTGATGTACGACCTGACCGGGGGCACGATCGTTACAACCGACTTGATTCTTCCTTTGCCGCCGAACGCGAACACGTTCATCGCTGACACGACCCTCCGTGTCGGGAACAGGCTCTTCATGTCGGTTTCCAACAATGACCTAACCACCGGCGGGACGGTACTCACCTACGACCTGACCACATCTCCGCCGACCCTGCTCGGCGGCATCAACAGCCGCAGCTTGCGCTTTTATAGTTCGGGAAATTTTCTCTTCGGAGCGCTGGGCGGCATGGATATCTACGACATCTCCTCCCAGTTGCCGCAACTTCAAGGACACGTCGATGGAATCAATGCCCAGCAACTGAACGGAACACAGGTTCTTGCCGACACCGGGCAACAGGGTTGTCAGATGGTGGACATCAGCAATCCTCAAAGCCCTAAAGTCACTTCGATTTTCTTCGATGGTGTAATTACCGGATGCGACGAGCCAATGGTCGTCGGCAACCGTGTCTATGCCTCGGAATATGTGGGCGGCCTCGCGATCTTTGATGCCTCCCAAACCGGTGGACCTGTGATTCAGAATTTGATTTACGGCGGTCCTCACCTGACAGTCACCGCCTATGATTTGCTTGCGCAGTCGACCTACCTCTATGCGGCTACAAGCACCTTCGACGGAGCCGTTCTCAGCATTTACGACAACACCACCGCTACCCCGACTCGTCTGGGTGAGTACCTTGACTCCACGCAAGCGGGCTACTCCGTGCAAACCTCCGGCAACTATGCCTACTTTGGTATGAGCGTAAATACCGCTGTCTTAAACATCTCGCAACCCGCTTCGCCCACATTGGTCGGGACTCTACCGATCCCGGCCATTAGTTTGGCGCGCTCGAACAACACTCTATACGCCGGCTCCTCCCAGAAAAGTCTGCTGGTTGTCGACATCTCGAATCCCGCCCAACCTACGATCTCGAGCATCATCGCTCTCCCTGATTTGCCTTTGAAAATGAGGACGGTGGGTAACTTGTTGTTCGTCGCTGATGCTACCGGCGGCCTCTTCATCTATAACGTCAGCACGCCGTCACTGCCTGTGCTCCTCTCGCAAACAACCGGATTCACTGCCGTGAACGATGTCGCAGTCTCCGGAACCACCGCCTTCGTTGCCGCCGACATCGATGGTCTAGGCATCCTCGATATCTCCAACCCGGCAAAACCAACTCTGATCTCCAAGACGCCCCTGTCGCGTATCGACCCGTTCTATAATGACAATCCGCCGAACGAAGCTTCTTCTGTTGCAGTTAACAATGGAGTTGTCTTTGTCGGCACGATCAACGACAACGGACTGGTCTTCGGCTTGGATTGCACGCGGTTGACCTCGCCGCGCATCGTCTCTCTCTACGCGTATGGCGATTTCATTCTTACCTGGTCTGGCACGCTGCTGTTTAACGGCAATAGCCTTCTTGTCGGGGGCTCGCTGAACTCTAGCGTGTACGCGATTGCGAAGGTCGATCTTTCTCATCCCTACGACAACATCAACCAGGATTTCCCGCCGCAGGCGCTGCAGAAACCCGCGCCTCTGGGCACGGTTCGGCGCGCCTCCGGCTTTTCTCGGCCTGTGCGTAAGACTGCAGGCGATCCACGTTTCTCGAAACTGGTGCCAGACGCGAAATGAGTCCACGTCATCGGCTATGTGAGAACTTTCCTGAGGACGCGGGGGTGTTATTGACCCTGCCACTGTCACCCCAGACTCCGGAACGAAGGTTCCAGCCCTCCAAAAAGCCTGTCAGCGCGCCACCCAGCGTTGCTTCAGCGGTGTGTTTATGGTTCCAGCGGGGTTGAGGACTAGCCCGGCGTCTGGAGGTCCTCCAGCGTCATTCACTGGACTACAGCAACCCGCCAGTCTTTATCGTCAGAATATTCAGTGCCATTTCCAGTTTCAGAATGGCCGCGCCGAGTCCTGGATGCTCTCCGATCTCCTCTTGCAGGGCCTTCAGAATCTGGTGAGCACTTGCAATATGCGTTGCCGCTTGGGCGGGATGATCTTGTTCGGGATTTGATTCGATCTGTTTTTCCATTGCCACTCGCTCCCCGTACCTCTCAATTCTACGCAGCTATCTCCCGATTGGTTTGCACATTTCGATTGCACCGGAGCGTGTGCGTCCATGGTGGGGTAGCGGCCAGCGCAGAAATCTGTGTGTCAGTTCTCACCCTCACGCGTCGAAACTTGGGTCCCAGCCCTTCTGAAATCCTGTCAGCGCGTCCCCCAGCGTCCTCTCAGCGGTGCATTCGGACAGCAGCCAGGTGGTCGACACCATCAGAACCTAAAGCACCTTCCAGCGTCGTCCAGAGTTCATTTCCGGTCCTTAGTGACGGCCCGCGTCTGCAAGTGTGGGCGTTGTCGCCCGCATCCACGGCACTGGCATGCACTCGCTGCTTTGGTAAAGGTCACTGCTCCCGCGACTTAATCCGGGAGTTCCACTTTGGTACTTACTCCTGTCCGGATTTCGTAACATCGAGAAATTCTAGCGCTTCCCCTTCCACGCACTGCACAATGATGATCGGCGGCTTGCTGCTCTTGGCAATTCTGCTCCAAGCAACGGAAACGGGTCCTTAATCGAGCTGATCTTCCTTCTCGTGGATCCGGAAATAGCACTCCCAATTTGGAAATTAATTTATGTCGGAAGTTGGTTTCTTAGTTGACAGCTGCTATTAGTAAGCCTGCAATTTCCATAGAGCAATCGCAAGACACATGGGAGACCTAAATGCTCATTAAATGGACGCCAGTTCTCCTGCTTATTCTCGCACTCCTTCTAACTCACGATCTCTGCGCCCAACAATCCGGGAACTCACGAGCGCTGGCCTTATCCGTATTGCAGTCGTCCATCGCTGCAATGGGAGGCTCTCTCCCGGCAGATTCAGTTGCATCCGGAGCCGTTACCACTACTGCTGGCTCCCTTACCGAGAACGGAACCATTGTCATCTTCACTCGAGGCA
This sequence comes from uncultured Acidobacteriota bacterium, assembly GCA_963729415.1. GTDB lineage: Bacteria > Acidobacteriota > Terriglobia > Terriglobales > Acidobacteriaceae > Gp1-AA133. Next base: position 255,132 of record CAVSOD010000005.1, read on the forward strand.
GCGACCAGACCTCCGAGCAATTGCAAACTCCAAGCGGTACCACGACGGTGTACTCGCACGGCAACGCCAGCCAGGTACAGGGAACAAATCTCACACCGCAACCGCTTGAGCTGGCAGTCACCGCGCAGTCGGCATACTTTCCTTTGCAGCTCTTTACGAACGCGGTGAACGACCCAGATTCAGCATTCATCTATATCGGTGTGGAAACCGTCAACAATATCAGCGCCCACCACATTCGGTACTGGAAGGCCTTCGCGTCGTCCCCACAGCTCGCCACGTTAGCTGCTTTCTCCACGCGCGACGTCTGGATCGATGCCGTTTCAAATCTCCCTGTCAAAGTTGCCTACAGTGACCACGCGAGTGACGGAGCAGTACCGGCGGTTTCGAAGGGGGTTACCTACTCGAATTATCAGGTGTTCAACGGCGTCCTTTACCCACTCACGATCCAGAAGTCAGTGAACGGCACCCCTTGGGCCACGATCACCTTGAGCAGCGTCGTTTTCAACACCGGACTCACCGACGCCAATTTTCCATTGGAATGAGGAGACCCTATCATGAAGCGCGTATCATTTGTCTGCGCACTCATCCTGCTGAGTTCTGCGCCGGTGTTTGCCCAAAGTCCCCAGACCGGCCTCCCGCTGTTTGGTTCCTTCCAATCTGCGGGCTTCGATACGGTTAACCTGCAAAACCTGAATTCAAACTTTTCATTGCCGATTCTTTCTGTTCCGGGTCGAGGCACTGATTTCGGCTTTTCCGTCGTTTATGATTCCCTTGTGTGGACGAAAGTAACAGTGGGTAGTACCACTTCCTGGGCACCTGTGACGGACCCAGGCGGCAATCCGATCTGGGGCTGGAAGAAAGACACCTACGGCGGCCACATCCTGTACAAGCACTCGACAACCCAGACTAAATGCTTCCCCGACGGCGAACCGTGGTACTGGTCATTCATCGAAACCTATTCCGGTTATCAATACATTGACCCCTCCGGTACCACCCATAGCTTTGGTGCCAACTGGAGGTACGAGTCATGCCACGACACTACGACCGCCACCTGGACCGCTACCGACTACAGCGGATATTTCATCGACATTCATAATTTGACCGCACCCTTTGTAATCAGCCCCGGTGGCGTCAAGTCTCCGTCGGGCACCAGTGTGGACACAAACGGAAACCTCGTTACCAAGACTGTTGTCAACTCCAGCGAGAACGATTGGACCGATACTGGTGGACACATCGTGCTCAAGGTGATCACGAATTCCAACTCTCTTCAATACCAGTACCAGGACCCTACCTCCGCCTATCAAATGGTCACGCTCAACCTTCAAACCCTGAACATCAAGACGAACTTCGCCTGCTCGGGAGTTGTGGAGTATAACGGCACCGCAAGCCTTCCCGCCTCGCTCCAGTTGCCCAACGGCAAGTCCTACACGTTTACCTACGAAGCCACGCCCGGCTACTCCGGCTACTACACCGGGCGTGTGCGGAGGGTGACCTTGCCGACTGGCGGCTACTACGAATTCCAGTATCCGGGCGCGAACGACAGCATCAATTGCAGCGATGGCAGCATAACCAGTTTGACCAGGGTCGTGAACGACGGCAGCGCTTCGTCTACATGGCAATTCACAAGAACCGGAATCTCGGGCCTTGCAGGCACCACGAAGATCACAGCACCGCTGATGCCCTATGACTCGGCCTCCAATGAGACCACGGTCGTTTTCGATTCGTATGGAAACGAGACGACCCGCAAGATCTACCAGGGAAGCACTACTGGCACACTCCTCCGAACGATCACCACGACCTGGTCCAGCGGCACACCCTACCAGCACATCAGCATCCTCGAAGACAATTCGACCCAAGCCGAGACCGACACCACCTACGCCAGCAATGGCAATCTGGTGATGCTTTATGAGTATGACTGGGGCAGCGGAACGCGGGGACCGCTGATCCGAAGTACTGTGTACACCTACTTGAATTCGAGCGACTATACGTTGCGAAACATCGTGAATCGGCTCACGCAAGTCAAGATAGCTGACAGCACCGCTCTACAATACCGGCAGGACATCACCTATGACGAGGACAGCCTCATCAACGCCGCGTGTCCAACCGGAGCAGCACAGCACGACGACACAAACTACGCCTGCACCTTCAAATTCCGTGGCAATCCCACGAGCATTACAACGTATCTTGATCCCGTCACTCCTGCCAACGGCGTGACCAAGAATCTGCACTACGACTGGTTCGGCAACGTCATCCAGGCCGACGTCAACTCTGGCCAACAGAAGCAGTGGAGCTATTCCGGCACAACGCAATACGCCTATCCCGATTCGATCTTGAGCGGGCCGTCCGGCGGCCCCCAACTCACCGCCGGTATGACCTACAATCCGTACACAGGACAAACGGCGACCACCATCGACGAGAACAACCAGGTCACCCAATACGGCTACGATTATATGAAGCGGCTGACCACGGTCACCAGGCCCGACAACGTTCAGCTGACCACCGCCTACGACGACAACGCCTGGACCATCACCACCACCACGCCCATTACCGCCTCCAGTTCTGTGAAGGCAATCAGCTATCTCGATGGGCTGGTTCGTGCCAAGAAGACGGTCACGGCGGATTCGGGCGGCACCAGCTACTCGATCGTCGAGACCCAGTTCGACCCCCTCAGCCGTGCATACAAAACCAGCAATCCCCACAACAGCACGGCGCAGTACTGGACGACTTCTCAGTTCGACGCCCTCGGGCGCGCAACGAAGGTCATCCTCCCGGACAACAAGCAGACGACATTTTCCTACTCCGGAAAGACCGCCACGGTAACGGATTCCACTGGCAAGCAGCGCAAAACACAGAGCGATGGGCTGGGACGGGCCGCGATCGTTTACGAACCCGACGTCAACAACGGAAACCAGCTTACGCAACAAACCACGTATAGCTACACGGTTCTCGACGCCTTGGCCCAGGTCGTGCAGGGTGTGCAAACTCGCACCTATGGTCACGATGCCCTCGGGCGAAACAACAGTGTCGCCACCCCGGAGGCCGGAACATTTAGCTACCAGTACAACCAGTTCTATCTAGTCACCCAGCGCACCGACGCCCGCGGCGTGATCACAACCTACACTTACGACACTCTAAACCGCCCATACCAAATCATCTACAACGTGGGTTCTACCGGTGTTCCGGCCACTCCCACCGTGACCTATACCTACGGTACGAATCCGGCCCTGAACAACAACGGGCGTCTCCAGCAAATCAGCGACGGTGTCGGCTCGGAAAGCTATTCTTACGACATTCTGGGGCGCGTCACCCAGGTTCAAAAGATAATCAGCGGCACGACCTACAACACCGGCTACGCCTACAATCTGGCAAGTCAACCGACATCCATAACGTACCCCTCGAGCCGCACCGTTCAGCAGAGCTACGATGCGATTGGCCGCCTGTGCGCAATCGCCGGCCAATCGTCCAACTGCTCCTCGAACACCACTCCGTATGCCACCAGTTTGGCCTACAACACCGCTTTCCAGGTCACCGGATTCAACTACGGCAACGGGGTAGCGGCCACGTTGGGCTACTCCTCGGATAGACTTCAACTGACCAGCCTGAGCTACGTCAAGAGTGGACAGACTCTTTTCAGCCTGGGCTACGGGTACGCGCAAAACGGAGGCAATAACGGCCAGATCACCAGCATCACCGATAACGTGGACAGTGGCCGAAGCGCGGCCTACACCTACGATGCCCTGATGCGGCTGAGCACAGCGTCTACGACCGGTTCCACCGGCTATCCGCGCTGGGGACTGTCTTTCACCTATGACCGCTACGGGAGCCGGACCGCGCAAAACCTGACGGCCGGGACCGCACCGGCGCCGCAAACACCCACCGACCCTGCCACCAACCACATGACCGGTTACACTTATGACGCCAACGGCAACCTGACGGTCGAGCCGTACACGCCCTCCAACAACAACTACGGCTACGACGGCGAAAACCGTATGGTCAGCTTCTCCAGCGGAGGCACAACGGCGGCGTACACTTACGATGCAAAGAATTTGCGTGTGAAGAAACAATCTTCCGGCGCCACCACCGTCTACATCTTCTCCGGTCAGAAGGTCGTTGCTGAGTACGTCAACGGAGCAGCACCGGGTTCCCCCACGAAAGAGTACGTCTACGCGGGCGCTCAGCTTCTGGCCACCATCGCAAGTGGAACGACTACCTATCACCACCCGGATCATCTGTCGGCACGCCTGAACTCGAATGCCTCCGGAACGAAAGTGGGAGACCAAGGCCATTTCCCGTTCGGAGAGAGCTGGTACCTGACGAATACGACCACCAAGTGGGAGTTCACCAGTTATGAGCGAGATAGTGAGACTGGAAATGACTACGCGCTAGCCCGTTATCACATGAACCGCGTAGGCAGGTTTTCATCCCCGGATCCGATCGGTGGCTCAAGCGGAGATCCACAAACCTGGAACCGGTATGCCTATGTCGCGAACCGTCCGCTCAGTGTTACGGACCCATCGGGGATGCTTATGTGCCTCGATCCGGAAAAGGGCAACTGCGGCGGGGGCGGCATTGCGGGAGGTAGCGGCGACGGGAGCGAAGGTGGGGGGTGTGCCGAGGTGGAGGGGTGCGACGGATTCGCTGATTTTCCCGGCTTGTTGGCGGGCGCTGGAGGGGTGTGTTTTGCCGGAGTTTGCATTGCCGGGAACCTGGCCGGACTGGGCACACTGGGCGCGGTGTTCAATGGCGTGGTCAATGCCGACTGGAGCGGCCTGTTCCCGCCCATCCCGGGCTACAACGCACCGCCCATCTTTGATGCGGACAGCGCATCGGCTTGCCTGAACGGCGCCGGCCCGCTTGCTGTTGGCCAGTCGCGCTGCGCCGCAAACAACGGATTACCAGGCGTGCCAAAGCCTCCCAACCCAATTCTCCAGTACGACAAGTGTGCCGCCAATGTTCGGAGTCAGGCTGCAAAAGCCCAGAAGGCAGTAACAATAATTAATGGCGTTTCTGTGTCGAATGCAATAGGGCTTTGTGGCCTCACCGGTCCGGACGCTCCCGGCTGCGTCGGAGTCCTCGGTGGCGTAGCTGGCGTAAACAGCCTCGCCACCTGGGCTGGTTTCCAGCAGACGATATATGACGGGGAAACCCAATGCTTGCAAGTGCAGTGAGAACGGAGGGAAACGTGATTACAACCAAAGGCTTAGTGATAACAGCCCTTGCCGCGCTTGTTTTGATAGGCATGACGTTATGGCTTATGTTCCCTATGACTAATGCAGCCAAGCTCAGCAGCAATCCTCTATTTCCCTTTGTGCTGATATTCGCATTATTGCCTCTCTATCCCCTCTACCGGCTTGCGAAAAGGTGGCCCCGTTTCTCGTCAGGGATAATCGCACTTGGGACATGCCTCCTTGTGACCCTCGCGGCTGGGCTGTCGTATTACGTGTTTCATATCGATAATCCCTGGGTCGAACACCTGTTCGACTTAAGCCAGATACTCTGCGCGATAGGTGGATTCTTGCTCGTTTGGCAAGCCGCGAGGAGGAAGCACAGCTAGGCAGTGGGTACGTCTGCCACATTCGGCGGCGCTGTTGCCGCAAACAACGGGAGCGCTCCCTCCGCGATACTGGAACATGTCGGAAATGTCCAAGACATCCTGCACGGAGCGGTAGCAGACTGACACCCTACCTTGCTGCTGAGCGCGCACCGCTCGCCGGCGGCAGGAACACGAGTCTGATGCAGGAGCCAACCACATGAAATCTTTGAAACCCATAGGAGTCGTCCTGACATTTGCTGCGATTATTGGCGCAGGAATGATGAGCAGTTCGAAGCTGGTCAGAGCCCGCGCCGCCGGAGGCGGTGATGAGTGTGAGCAGGCGAGGATTCATCGCGGTCTTGTGATCGCCCGAGTTCCCCTCAACCTGGAGGGTAAGGATCGGGATCTCGTAGGCTTGGGAACAAAACTGTTCTGGGTACTTGAAAACCGCTGTACGGGAAACCGTACCGGGGGTTCCGAATCCCTCTCCCTCCGCCAGTTATTTCTTCATTTGGACCGTTCATGGTGAATAGTAAACTCAACAAAACATGGCTGCCGATCTGACCGGACTCGCAAAACAAACCCTTGCCCCTGTCGGCGATGTAGTGAAGCGAATCACCTTGGCCTGTGTCCTCGACTCTCCACACGTTGGCTTCAAGAACTTACTGCTCATGTCACTCCGCACAGAGCGGTTGAGACCGTTTCGGGATTCATCACCAACCATGGTGCTCAATTGGCTTGCCTTGCCTTGCCTTGCCACCAGTCCTACGATTCTGCCGAGGGTGAGCGGAAGGAGCGATTTCCCCGATGGCGAACCACGTGACGATCCCGGGCTCGCTGCTGCTCCATATCCTGTGGGCCGTCCTCTGACGGGGTTTGTGCGCTGCCGGTTAACCATCCACCGACTGCTCAAACTAGTGTGAAAAGCCCTTCAGCAGGAGGAATCAGAGCGTTATAGTGAACCATGACACGCAAGCCACATGGCAGCCCATTCACTATCGAGGCATTTCCAATCTTTTTTTGGGCGCCTCAATCCAGGGCCTTCTTTCGAACAAACGGCATCCACCGAACACAATGCTATTCGGGGACTGATTGAAGACAGAAATGGCCCTGCCGCCGAGCTGCAACCAATTACATTTCTCCAGGGCTCATACCGGCAGCAAACGGCTACTTATACAATCAACGATGTCGATATTGTCGCGCTGTGTAATCTGAGTTATCCGGGCAGTTCAGCTGGTGGCTTTGGCCGATCGTACAGTCGAGACGAAATCTTCCGCATCATTGCCGCACCGTTGCTCACTCATGACCGTTATCGAAGCAAAGTGAGGTTCGGACCTCAGAGTATGTGCATCAAGCTTGATCTCGACATCAAGGTCGAAATTCTCCCGGTTGTATTCAAAAAGGGCACCACTGACCCTGCCAGGGAACCCTTCGTTCTGTATCGACCCGAAACCAACAGGTGGGAAGATGGCTACGCCCGCTACCACCAGGGGTGGCTGTCGGCCAAGAATGCGGCCAATCGAACCCAGGGAAACTTCATCCCAGCCATCAAGGTGCTGAAGCACATCCGCTCCCTGTATGGTCTCGGCGCGGTGTCTTTCCATCTCGAATGCCTTCTCTACTTTCTTGACGACAGCTTCTTCCTCGGCGGACCTGCAGATTACCTGACTTCCATTTTTCAGGCGATAGCCGCTCATAAACCAGAGGACTGGTATCGGACGAGGTGCATGACTCCTAGCGGCGACCGAGATATTTTCTCGGCTACGGAATGGGGCGTCGCGGGCTGGTGGAAGTTTCACGACATCATTTCAAAATGTTCCAGCGTGGCTCAACGGGCAATCACGACCTCAAATGAAAGTCAGGCAATCGATGATTGGCAAGGAATTCTTGGCAAAAACTTCTTTCCAGCGAGGGTGCTGTGAGGCGGGTGCTCGTAATTGATGGAGGAGGAATTAAAGGTGTTGTGCCAGCATCGTTTCTCGCACATGTTGAGGAGTCGCTCACGGAGAGGATAGCAAATTTTTTCGATCTCATTGTTGGGACCTCGACCGGGGGAATCATTGCTCTTGCCTTGGGCCTCGGCTTATCGGCGAGAGAGACCCTGGCATTTTATGAACAGCACGGCCCGAAGATTTTTTACGGTAATGCCCGGATTAAAGCATTCCGGGGCTGGTTTCGCGCCAAGTACGATCCTCAGCCGCTTCGAGCCGCGTTGGAAGACGTTTTTGGGCGACGAACACTCGGCGAGAGTACGAAACGACTCGTGATTCCGTCTCTTAACATCGACACTGGCGAGGTGCACATCTGGAAGACATCCCACCATCCACGATTTCAGAAAGACTATCGAAGCTCGGTCGTTGACGTTGCGCTGTCTACGGCCGCTGCACCTACATATTTCCCGACGCATCGAGTTGCGTCCGGCACGCCGCTGATTGACGGTGGGATGTGGGCAAACAACCCGATTGCCGTCGCCCTTGTCGAAGCGGTGGGCATTCTGAAATGGCCTCCTGATGGTCTCCGGGTTCTCAGTCTTGGCTGCACAACAGCAGCTCTGAGTGTGGATTGGGGGAAGAGACACTCCCTCGGGAAGTTTGGTTGGGTCGAAAAGATCGCGGCTGTATTTATGGCAGGCCAATCTTCTGGAGCAATGGGGATGGCACAGCACCTTGTAGCGGACCGACGAAACATTGTACGTATTTCACCGTTCGTCGGAGACCAGTACGAAATCGATAGCTTGCACGAGATTTTGTCGTTGAAGGGGTTGGGGGCTTCGGAAGCCCGCAAAGCGTTGCCATCCCTAAGAGTTTTGTTTTTCGACGAACCGGTAAGTGAAAAGTTTGTGCCATTCCATTCTTAGGCATGAGCACGCGGTCCCGACTCCCGCGTCCCGCTATCGTTCCCCGCCCAGGGGTTCTCAGCAGCCTCTCACTCCGGCGCACCATCCACCATCAAGAAAGGGTTGCGGGCAAGAACCGCTATATCGTTGGTTCCAATCATCAGGATTGGACCCTAGGGACGCCTCAAGAAAGGAATACCTTTCAGGATGCCGCCACCGCGCCGGGCATTGTGAGCTTCGCCACCATCCACTGCGACGTCCCGAAATCCTTCGCCAGTCTGCGCACGCTGGTCCCCTGGGAACGCAATGCCCGTAGCCGTTCCACATCCGAAGAATTGAAGCACCGTAGTGCAGGCCGCCCCATTCTCTTCCCGGTCCGTCGCGCTTGCGCCATCCCGGCCTTCACCCGTTCGCGCAGCATTTCTCTCTCGAATTCGGCCACCGCTCCCAGAATCTGGAAGGTGAGTCTTCCCGCTGGCAGCGTAGTATCGATGTTTTGCCGCAACGAGACCAGGTCCACTCCCAGGGACTGGCACTGCTCTGCGATCTCCAGCAGTTGCCGCAGTGAACGAGCCAACCGATCCAATGCCCAGACAACCACAATGTCCAGTTTTCTCTTCCGGAGGTCCGCCAGCAAGCGGGTCAGTTCAGGTCTGTCACTCTTCGCCCCACTCTGGCCCTTATCCCGATACACTTCGTAGCTCCAGCCACGGCTTTCGACGTATTCCCGCAGCTCTGCTTCCTGACCTTCGGTGTCCTGCTCGTTGGTTGAAACCCTCACGTAAATCGCGACGCGCTTCGCTTTCATAACTGCATTCCACAGGCGCTTTCAACAAAAATCAAGCCGCTGCACCGGAAATGCCGCCTGCTTGTCGAATCGGGCGTTCGCCACACGCATTGTCCGGTAGTGGTGCCAAGTCGCTGGAACCAACATATCCGCAGCAACTCATTCGGGGTGCCACGGGTTGGGCAAGAGTTGGGATGACGAAGCGGTTGTCACTATGGTCTTACCAAGGTGGGCCTCTTGCAGTGGTCCCTTACGTGTGCCGCAACCGCCGATCGAAAGCGATCGAGCACCCGCATTACGGTCTCGGGCTTCGCATATTCGACCTGCATCTCCATCTCTCCGAAATCGAACACTGCAAACCTGCTTTCGAACATGAAGCCACACTCGATGATGTTCAGAAAGCAGCCGGTCGGCTGAACATAAATCTGGCCCCTATTCTCACTGTTGTGGTTCACAAGAAGCTCCAGCGCAGCGCCGGTGCCGTTGTAAGCGGTCACGATTGTCTCGATCCATTCCAGCATCTTCTTCTGAGTGTCACGCATGGCAGGCGCCCTCGCCAACTAGAAGCGTAGCCATTCTGCGCATTTGCTGGGGTGACTGGCATCACGCATACTCGTGATCGTTTTGTTGGAGAGGAGGATCCGGTAAGAGTGATCTCAGCAGCTTTCCGACAACCGGTTTTTCATTTCTTGCCGAGATGACCCTGCCGATGATCGTCGTCGACGGATTGCGCATCAGCTCTCAACTCAAACCACGAAACGATGTTCCCTTCCCTTCAAAAAGCCCGTCAGCGCGTCCCCTAGCATTGCTTCAGCGGTGCGTTTGGAGCTCCAGCGGGGGTCAAGACAGGGTAGGCGGTTGGAGATCATCCAGCACCGTCCAGCATTGGAATCCGGCTCTTAGTTTGTGTAATGGGAATTTTTCGTTGATTGACCACTAACGCACTGGAGCCTTTTGCAACGACAGCATCCGTGCGGCAAAGCAATCAAAAAAACCTGCGACCTACGACGTGGAGACTTGTCTATTGTGTCAGGAGTGAGCGCGATGGATGATCCTAAACAGCTGATCAGCAGGTTCGTGGAGGACTTGTGGAATGAACGCCGGTTGGACGTGGCGGACGCGATCTTCGCCAAGGATTGTGTAACACATCAGCTGCGGTCGGGCGTGCCAGCTGATGCAGTGCCGCGCGGCCCACAGGCGGTCAAGGAGCATGTTGCGGGCTGGATCGCCAGCTTCCCCGATCTCCGCTTCAGCATCGAACAGATGTTGAGTGAAGGCGATCGTGTCGTGACGCAACTGCTGATGGAGGGCACGCACCAGGGCGCGTGGCTGGGAATTCCCGCGAGCGGCAAGAAGATGCAGATACGGATGTTCACCGTCCACCGCGTTGTGCAGGGCAAGATCGTCGAGGACTGGGTGCTGGTGGAATCGCTCGGCGTCTTTCAGCAACTTGGCGTTGTCCCGAACACAGCAGACTTGGTGGGCAATTTCTTGCGTCAGCAAGGCAATTGTTGATACCAGGCCATAAGAAAGCGCTCATCGAGGGATTTTGAGCGTAATCGAGAGTAGAGTCGAGAACAGGCGCAGTGACTGTAGTCTCCCGGTGGGCATGTGACTCGGCTTTCGCCTCATCCCCTCAGTCCGGTTTGGCTTGGTCCTGGTTCCTGTTCCCGCTCATCGAACCGGACTGGCAGTTTTCCCGCATCCGGCTCTCGGAAAAGACTCACGCTCTCGCCCACGGAAGGCTCGCAGTACGATGTGGTAACTGCACCAGACCATACACAGACTGAAGAGACGCTTCCGGAAAGCGTTTATAGCCCGGCCGCGCTGCCTCGTGTTTGTCGCAGAGCCACCGACGCAGCCTGCGGCGGGCGTGTAGATCGACCGCACTGTAGGCTTTGCTGACCGCTCCCAGACAGAAGTAGTTGGCCCAACCGATCAACATCCGGTTGAGTTTGTCCACTATCGCCTTCGGAGCCAGCCTGACGGTATCTCGCCCGGTTTCGTCGCTGATTGCGCGACAGATGCGCTGCACCCGTTTCCGGGAGGGAACCGTGCCCACATAGACCCGGCCTCTCCTCATCGAGTAGCATCGCCCGAACGTATATCCCAGGAAATCGAACTTCTCTTCCGGCAGATACCAGACCCGCGTCTTCGTTTCGTTCACCGTCAACTTCAGCTTCGACATCATCATTCGCATCTCGGCCAGGGCTTGCTCCGCCCCAGCTCGACAACAGATGACAAGGTCATCGGCATAATTAACGATGTACGCTTTCCAACGCTTTTCGTGCCCGAGTTTCTTCCATCCCAGCACGAACCGTCGCATGTACAGATTGCTGAGCAGAGGACTGATCGGAGACCCTTGTGGAGTCCCTCGACCTTCGTCCCGATTGCGTGTACTTCGATGTTTGTTTCCACGCTCGTCCGTATCTTCGACCGGAGCTTCCAGCCACAGCTTGATCAGATGTAGCATCGCTCCGTCGACGACCCGTCGAGCCACCGAATTCATCAGCTCGGCATGGGGAATGCTGTCAAAGTAACTGCTGAGATCAGCATCAACGATCTGTCCATGTCCCGTTTTGATCAGCTTGTGAACGTGTTGTACTGCGTCCAGTGCGCTGCGGTCTGCCCGATAGGCATATTGTTCCGGCTGCAGGTCGGCCTCGAAGATAGGTTCGAGAACCAACACGGCCGCCGTTTGCACAACCCGATCCCGGATTGTTGGTATGCCTAACGGTCTCTGCTTTCCATCCGGCTTGGGTATATAAACCCGTCGCACAGGTTGAGGTTGATAGGTTCGACTTTTCAGCTCTTGCGTCCGTTCGTCCAGCCATCGGTCCACGCCATACCGCTCGATATCCTCGAAAGTTTGTTCATCCACTCCCGCTGCTCCGCCATTGGCTTCACAACGTTCGTAAGCATGTGCCAGAACATCCTTCCGATACACCTTGTCGTACAGCGCATAGAAACGAAAGTCGGGCGATTCCTTCGCTTTTGCGTGCAACGCCGTCTGCAACTTCTGAACACTGGATGGAGTTGTTAGGCTCGTCGCCAATCCCTCGGTCCTTCGTTGCTTCCTGCGTTCGTCTCTAACTGAGGTCCCTTCCCTCCACCGGAGTTACCCGGTTTCACAGGTACTGCGAACCCCTCCGCCACCCCACACGGCCCGGTCCATCTCTCACGAGTTACCGGTTGATCCCGACCGCGATCACCGCTGGGGCTTCCCGTGTTGCGTCTGGTCTCCTCCGCCTACATGCCATCGCCATTACCCCGGCAGGCCCGACGGAGCTTGTTCGCTCGTCGATCTCCATCGTCAGCGGCCTTCCCTGTGTAACAGTCAGGTCGGCTCCTGCAATTATTGTTTCGGGGCCTGCTCAGCGTTCACTCTCGTTATGGCCTGCACGCTCACCGAGTCGCCTAGCGACCCTTTACATCGAAAGCTCCGACAGCTTCGTTGCCTCCGCCGCCGTTTCGATTGTTACCGGGTGGAGCGAACCAGTTCCCGGGCGGGAGTTGCACCCGCTGAAGTCCAGCGCCTTTCACGGCGCACTATTACGCCAACTGACCCCGACGGCTGCATGGTCAGAGCAATTTTCCCCTGTTCCGTCAGTGCGAGGTTGTCGCCCGTTGGGTCCGTGAATTTCGCTTGAAAATCCCGAAAGTGGGTGTACCGTGTTTCCGAGCAGCCGCGACTTCGCACACCCCCGGTGCAAGCAGTAATTCCGGCTGAAACGATCCATCCGTTCCGAGCCCAGGGGAAAGCCAAAAAATCCAGATCAAGCATCTAGAGGAGAACTCTATGACGACACAGTCCTGTACGAAAGTCACGGGAGCGATCCTATCGCTGCTGGCGATCGCTCTTGTCGCAGTCTCGATGAAAGCCCCGCGCGTTAAGGCCAGTAATGACGACACCGACGCCAGAGTTCAAATTGGTTTCAAGATCGCACCAGTTCCACTCAACCTTCAGGGCAAGGACCCGGAACTGGTGGGACTGGGCAGCTACTTGGTCAACGCAATTGGCGACTGCAATGGTTGCCACAGCAGTGGCTCGGTGCCATTGGGTATCTATCCCTTCATCACCGGCAATAACCCCTACTTCCATCAGCGGGCGAAGATCGACCCGACCGTCTATCTGAATGGCGGCGTCAACTTCGGCACAGTCGGGACACCCACCGGACCGAACGGCTACTCGGGTCCGGCGATCATCACCAGGAACCTTACACCGGATAAGAATGGGCGGCCGGAAGGCGGTCACTCGCTTGCGGAGTTCAAGCAGATCCTGAGGCATGGTACGGATTTCGACCACATCCATCCGACCTGCACGGCAGACCAACTGACGGACATTAACAACGGTGTCACGCCGCCGCCAGTTTGCATCCCCACTGGACCCATCGTTTACGATGCGGCGGGCGATACCTACAACAATATCCCCGACGGTGATCTTCTCCAAATCATGCCCTGGCCGACGTTCTCGCACATGAGCGACCGCGATATCGAAGCGATCTACACGTACCTCAGCGCGATCCCTTGCATCGACAACACGACCAGCACGCCGCCCGCCGGCGCCCCAAACGAACTGCGGAACGATTGCGGGACGACGGCAGCGTCAGTGAGCGGCACACTTAAGAACTCGACTGCACGCCTCACAACGAGCCACAGGCACACTCAATAAGCGTTGCCTGAAATCAGTCATTTTGAATCTGGCTCATCGATGCCAATTCGAGGCCGTGGAGGTCTTTGTGTGCTCGCCCGTAATGTTGGCGTTTGCTTCTTGTGCCAGTGCGAGGGTTGCCCGTGTGAGCAGCCGATAGGTTAACGGTATTTCGCTTTTAGGAGGCCATGAAATCGGGCGCTTAGAGAGGATGGTGTCGCGGTGTCAGGTAAGAACGATCCACCTCTAGTCCCATTACGCTGAGGATCGTAAACAAAGCAAAGAATTGAGCGCAGTTGAAGCACTGTCAGTCTTGTCAGTCGGATGAGTGAAGGGGAACGTAGCTGGCGAAAACAGGCCATTGCACTCAAATTCTCCGTGGGTACTAGTCCGGCAGTTGGCTGCGATCCGGGTGCTTCCGCTCCCGTTCGTGTTCCTCGGCAAGAACTTTTGCGAGCCATCGCGCTTGTCGCTCCGCCGCTTTCTTGTCCGCGATTGTGGGGTCATGAAAGACGGCGAACTCCTCGCCGCAACAGTCACACCGAAGCGTACCCATTTCCTTGAAAGCGGGTGCCCGCTCTCTCATCTGACCCTTTTTGAGCGCCACTGCTTTCATGGACTGATATTTTATCCAGCTGTCCGCATCGCGTATTGGTTAGGACCTCCGGTTCGCGACAGAAACTCGCTTGTACAGCAACGGCGATGTTTCCCAGTTGGAACAGATCGTTCACGGGATGTCCGAGATTTTGTTTGCAGCCGAGGTAGCGTTCTGTAGTCTGAACAGAGGCGTGGCCCAGCAAGAACTGAATCTGCTCGATCTCGCCGCCGTTTGTGTGGCACAGCTTCGCGCAGGTCCGGCGCAAATCATGCGGCGCGATGTGTTGTAACCCAGCCCTCTCGCAGCAACCCTTGACGACATACCAGACAACATTCTGCGAGATGCCATCGCCCCAGGCTTTGTCTCTGGCCACGGCTCGGAATATCTTCCCGTCCTTGATCCCCGCCGCCGCTGTCCACTCGTCCAGAGCGCTCTTGACCCAGTCCGGGATCGGCACAGTACGGATGTGCCCGCCCTTCCCGATCAGGTCCACGACGGCCCAGTGGCCTTGGCGTACTTGCATGTCGTTCACGTCCAGCCCGACCAGTTCCGATCTCCGCAGGCCACAGCCAAACAGCATAGCCAGCATCGCGTAATCGCGCTTCGCTCGCAGGGTCGTACCACACGCCCGGCTCAGAACCGCCGAGCACTCGTCCGCACTGAGCCAGTTGCCGACGCGGAAGCCTAGCTGCTTTACCCCTCTCACCCGGCTAATTCCCGCCGCCAGTTCTGGACTCAGAAGGCCGGCATCGGCAGCTTCGTGGGCCAGACGGCGCACGGCGGCCAGTTGCTGGTTGATGGTATTCGCCGCCAGCCCGCGCGATTCGAGGTACATCCGGTAGCGGGTGACCACAATCCTGTTGAGAGCGAGCCGGGGTTCGGAGCAGTACCATGCAATGAACTGATCGAGGGCGAACTCGTAGACGCGGCGCGAGCCGGGCGACCCGAGGCTGTTGAGCACTGCCAGCTTGGAATGATCGAGGTCTGGCAGCCGGAGCGTTCTGCGACGATAATTCGGCTGGATTCTCTTTTTGCCCATGGCGACGGCCTCCCGTGCCGCGCCCTTCGGACTACGACAGACCGCGCGACGATGCAACCGCCCGCCGCAGGAGGACGTGATGGAGATCGACAACGAGAAGGTGGACGAGATGACGCTGGCACTGCTCTACCTGACGACGTTCAAGGACAAGTACGGGCTGCGGGCGTGGAAGAGCCATAGCTGGGATGTTCTGAACCGCTTGCACGAGAGTGGTTACATACACGACCCTGCGTCCAAGGCAAAATCGGTGATGCTGACGGACGAAGGCGCGGAACGGTCAAAGCGTTTGTTCGACAAGCATTTTATGAGAGAGTGAGAGGTGCTGGTCTCGCCCCACCGTTTTTGACTTGGTGGCAACACCCCATCAGCCTGTGAACTTGAGCGTAATGGCCTGTTTTCGTCAACTACAAACCGTTGGTGGGCCTTACGCCGACACTATGGCAAACTATTCCGGATGACGAAAAGGATAATCACTCCCCGTGGGCCGTGGCAGGCCACCGGCATGCAAAGGCTTCGCATCCCGAAAGGCGATCCTAAGAAGCTTCGCATGCGTGCTGAGGAATTGAAACGAAAGGCTGACGGCCTCATCAAGGAAGCTGACAATCTTCTTGCTAGGGCAGAGGAGATTGAAGCTGCCGGAGTCGATGAGTGAAATGGCCTGTTTTCACCATCTGCCGAAGAAAAGACGCGCCAGTACTTCAAACCAAAGAAGCAGGCCGATTCCAAGGCCCAAAACGAGAACGACGATGTTCCTCAAGATCCGCTTCCAACCGCTCCACATGCTGTGGGCAATTCTATCCCCATACGGCCCAACGCTCGCTGTTGTGGGGTTGTGAGTGAAATGGCCTGATTTCGACACCTACCTGTTTGCTTGAAAGGTCCGCGAGCGTGTCGCGATGCCGACGAGAGTCAGCGGGTAGGGGCGATATGTGTAAACTTCAAATTCCGGTTCTGGCCGAGTGGCAGGCCTTTCGAACCCACCACTCCGCAGAACCTTCCTCGCCGTGTTCTTCGCGTGATGCCGTTTCCTAAAATACGCTGCTCACTGGGGTGTGCACGGTAATGCGTGTTGCGGTGATTACACCGATGATGTGAGCGAGGAGCTTGTTGCCGTTTGACGGCGTATCATATGCATCGAGGGTAAACGTCCCGGCATAGTGGTTTCCGTCTCGACTCAAGATGATATCTTCAACGATCTGGGTGGGTCCCCCCGGGGGCCCGATTTGGGTCGGGTTGGTAGGATCGATGACGTTGCCCAAGGCAAAGTGATTGAGCTTGTATCTGGATCTTCCGGCCTTTTCCCATACCCCCAGACAGAAATCGCCGTTTTGCGGAGGCCGTCCGGAATTCATGATTTCTGTCCCATCGCTGTGCCACTGGACGTAGCCCGAGTCTATCGGCGCGCCGTCCGGTATGTTGGGTTCGTTGCCTTTGGAGGTAAACGTCACCTTCCAGAATCCCACGATAGAGTCATCATCGTTGTGGTCGGACACGAGTAAGAGTGAAGCCGAATTGAACTGTGCCCCGCTCCAGGCTTGTGGCGAGACAACAGCCCCCGCCTTGTGGCCCGGAAGATACGATAGGCACTCGGCGCTTGCTTTTGCGGTAAGGATCGTCCCGATCAGGACTAGGCCCAGAGCTGTTGCGAATCTCTTGAACGTTGTTTTCATGAGATCTCCTTTAAGCGTCAATTGGATTTCAAGTCTCCTATGTGCGTGGGCTGGGAGCCGAAGTGAGCCGGTTCAGTCGAACCACTGCAAAGGAAGGGGCAGCAGGGTCCGGCTAAGCGGAACAGTCTATGCTCAAGACGGCTTGAGTCAAGGGAAATCGCTGGCGGGTACACCCTGAATGCCACGTCAGGCAGGGCTTTCACGGCACTGCCGTTCGGAGTGCGGGAGATTTCTTGGTGGTCGAGGGAAGACTCCCGCAGCGGAGCGGGTCGGTAGTTGGCGTAACATCTCGATTACACTCACGACCCGGTCTTAGCGAAGGCGGAGTGGATGCCCCAGGACGGCAGTAGCTGATCCCAAAAACGACAACGCCCCAGACTCCGGTTAGAGTCCTGGGACCGTATCGCTGAACAGCCCTCCCCCGAGTGCTGCTCGATTCCCAGCCTACGTTCCGATTTACCACTTGTGAATGGCACGTAGAGGCCAAACGGGGCACGTTCGTGCGGACGGGCAGCTGACTGCTGAAACATCCCCAATTACGCTCATCTACCCGGTCAGGACTGCCCCGCGAAGCGATCACGAGATCAGCCGATTACCATATTGACCACGGACAAAAAGCGGACAAAATGAGGGGTACGCCGACCTTCGTTGTTGAATACGCTCGCTTTAATAACGCTCCGGTAAGGTCTGCAAAACCTTTATGCGTCGGTTCGATTCCGACCCGCGCCTCCAACCTTAAACCTTCCTATTCTGACATCAACTGATCGGCATCATCTACTCTGAGCACTTGCCTTGTTGTTGGCGGGCGTCGCTGGGTTGGCGTTTTGAGGAGCGCTTATCTGCCCTTGGAACGCGAGTCAAAGCGGTAGCCAAAGGTAAACAACCACTGATCATAGTTCTGGCCCGCTCCGCGATTCCACGTGTAACCCGTCTGAATGAAGTAATGCGCACCGAGGGATGCTTCGAAATTTCCGGTCACAAAATTGGATTTGTCGTGCGTGGTCGGAGAGGTGAAGTCTTGATGTCCACCGAGCACTTCCCAACGAAGGTTCTCATTGAAGTTGCGGGAGAGTGACATGGACTCGTACGAGCCGTTGCCAAACGAGCTGTCGAATTTCGAGTAGTGAACGTCGGTTCGGATGCCCAGCCAGGGCAGTCGCCCCAGGCTTAGGCCATAGAGTTGGTTCCACGACGCTTTGCTGTCGCCGGAACGGTTGCTGCGTCCGAGGAGCGTATAGGCCCAGACGTCTTTCACGACTTGCACACGGACGCCACCACTGAAGCCCTGGAACAGATACTTGTCCAGAAGACTTGTGCCGACGAGTGTGGGGTCGTAGGTGGGAATGTCGCGGAAGTAAGTGTGATTGAGATCGAATTCCACTCGCGCGCTCGGCTGCACACGGACCGTGAGAAAACTCCGGCTGATGCCGGGCCCGGGTGCTGCCACCTGCGGGTTGCCACTTGGACTGTCGGCCTGCAACGAATGGTAGATCGACAGAAACCGCTTGTAGTAAATACCGTTCTCGAAGAAGACAAAAGGACGGTCGATGTTCCACTTGATGAGACCGATTCCCATGCCTGAGGTGCTGGTGTAGCGGAGGTTATCGAAGCTGCCACCCTCAAAGTTGACGAAAGCGCCGCCGATACGGCGATTTGGATCGTAGCTCCACGACGTCGGATCAGGAGTTGACCCTGCGAAGATTCCGGCGGTCACTCCCTGCGACAAGCGGCGTGCAAAATATCCTCCGTCGATTGAGTCCAGGCTCGTGGCCCAAGGCAGGTACAGACGCCCAAAGCCGGCAACCCACTTCGAGTTCGGGTTGTCATAGGTGAGGCCGATGGTGTAGGTGCGATTGATGAGATCCTGGAGCGTAGATTGCCCGGTGTAGGACTGATGATTGATGCGCCCGCGCCAGAAGCCGTTGAGGTTCCAGTAGGTGCCGTTGATACGAGTGATATCGGCGTGGATCATGAGGCCGGCATTGGAACCGAAGCCGCCACCGGCGTCGTGAGTGGATATTCCGGAATAGTCGAATCCGATACGGCCGCGGGCGCGATTGATTTCCGGCAATGGCGGACGGGGAACCATCACCCGCGCTTCATCATCGAGGGTGTCCCCTTCGCTGAAGGCGATCACCACGGGATACTTTCGCGTCGCACTGATGGAGCGCTGCGCGATGAGCGCCTGCGTGTCCTCCGAGGAGAGATACGCCCAGTCTCCTACTTTCACGGGCCGCGCCGGGTTATGAATCTCGCTGACGGCCGACGATAGCGCCACGGAAGCGACCTGCAATTCAGCCACGGCCTGAGCGTCTTCGCTGCTGGCAGCAGTCGCCTTCTCGGTCGGTCCAAGCGCCTTGACCTCCAGCTTCATGCCCTCGGCGAGTCCGTCATTGCGTCCGCCGTCGAGATAGGCGACACCTTCAGCGACATACTTGATTTTGTACGCTACCCGAAGGTCTGGATTGGCTTGCAGCACCGCTGCGGTTTGCGCATCCAGCGGAGGCTGCCCGGTGGGAACTCCTTCCTGAGCGGAAGACCCAGACGACGTGGGACCTTGAGCACCTTCCGGCTGGGATTGAGCTGTAACCTCGCTTCTCGACGGATTCGCGGCCTTGTTCGAGGCGGCGGCCTGCTCTTCGGGAAACGTGATGGCGGGGAGAGCCGGCGGCGTCGCTACTTCACCCGCCCTGGCTTGCGTTTTGTTCGGTCTGGGCTGCCGTATCCGGCGGGCGATGAATCCTGCTGATAAGCGGCACCGATGCCGCCCCGGCGGGCCCGCGACGATTCTTCAACGCCTCTGCCTGTTCCGCCGACAAAACGCTGAGGACGATCTTTTTTCCTTCAATGGATAGGTCGTAGGGCCGGGGAGTCTTGAGCTGCACGATTACGCGCGTGGCTGGGGGAACATGATCATCCAGCGCCCACACGACGCTGGCAATTCCATCCTGGCTGAAGGGAATCAGGGAGAGCGAGTCGCCGGGGACGGTTTCCGGCAACTCGAGAATCAATCGATCGGGCTTCGTCGCGACCGTTACGTGCGGATTCGCAACCGGTGCCGTGAGTTCCAGTTCGATCCTGGCCCCACCATGGTCCGCAATCACAGAAAGCTTTTGGATCGTGGCGTATTCATCGTTGGACTGCGCCATTGCTGCCATTGTGAGGACCAGCGCAAATCCGACATTTAGAAACAGCTTCACGAATGACTCCGTTCCCTTGGGGAGATGCTGCACCTTAATCTGGGCCCAGGAATTAATTTCCGTTGCCGCTTCGGTGGCACTGATAGCAGTTCACGCTGTTGTAGACGTAACCACCAACGTTCGGATGATGGAAGTTGTTCGGATTTCCTCCACCGTGACATCCGGTGCATTGAAACACCGAGTAGTCGTTTGAGTTCGTGTGGCAGGTAGCACAAACCCCGTTTGCGTTGCCGTGGTTCGTGTTGAACCAGGTGTGATTGAAGGTCGCACCCAACCAATTGGTCGTGCTGTGGCAAACGGCACAAGTGGTGGGGAACCCAGCGGACACATGATTCGGGCTGTTCGCTCCCGAGTAATCGGCTTTGTGACAGCTGTAGCAGTCGGTTGGAACGGTTGTGTAGTTGTTGTTCACATGGCAGTTCGCGCATGGGACCGCGGTATGCGCGCCGGTCAGCGGGAAGCTCGTGTTGTTGTGATTGAAGGTCGCCGGCATCCACGCAGTGGTGTTGTGGCAAACATCGCACTGCTGCGGAAATCCTACGGAGATGTGGTTCGGATTGTTCGTGTTCTGGAAATCCGCCAGGTGGCACGCCACGCAGGCTGTATTGGTCAGTTTGTAGTTGGCGTTGATATGGCACTGACTGCATTGCACGCTCGTATGGGCTCCGGTCAAGGGCCAGCCGGTCGTGGAGTGATCGAACGAAGCGGAAGTCCAGTTACTGGTGCTATGGCACATTTCGCACTGCTGCGGCAATCCGGCAGAAACGTGATTCGGGTTCGTCGTACCCTGGAAATCCTTCATGTGGCAACCCACGCAGGCGGTGGCTCCCAGGTTGTAGTTGCCGTTGGTATGGCACTGCGCACACTGCACGCTGACATGCGCGCCAGTGAGTGGGAACCCCGTCTTCGAGTGATCGAAGGTAGCCGGCTGCCAGCCTGACGTGCTGTGGCACACCTCGCACTGTTGCGGGATGCCAGTCGCCGCGTGATTAGGATTCGTTGTGCCCTGGTAATCCTTCATATGACACGAAACGCACGCGGTCGTGTTGAGGTTGTAGTTTCCGTTCACGTGACACAGACCGCACTGCACGTTGACGTGCGCCCCGGTCAGCGGAAACGCGGTCTTCGAATGGTCAAACGAGGCGGGCTGCCATCCCGAAGTTGTGTGACACATGTCGCAGGTTTGCGGGATTCCGGCGGCAAGGTGATTCGGATTGGTCGTACCCTGGTAGTCCTTCATGTGGCACGACACGCACGCGGTTGTTGTCAGACTGAAATTGCCGTTGGTGTGACATTGATCGCACTGCAACTTGGCGTGTCCGCCAGTCAGCGGGAAACCCACCGAGCTGTGATCGAAATTTGCCGGCGACCAGGCCGACGTGGAGTGACAATCCTGGCAGGTCTGCGGCAATCCCAAAGCAAGGTGGCTGGGATTGTTGGTCTTCTGAAAATCCGACAGGTGACAGCCCACACATGTTGCCGGCGTGCCTTTGTACTTCCCGCCAACGTGACAGGCGACGCAATCCAAATTGGCGTGCATGCCAGTTAACGCAAAATTCGCCGGCGGCCCGGAATGATCGAATTTCGCGCCCAGCCAAGTGTTGATCGTGTGGCACTGCTCGCATTGCGTCGAGAACCCCGACGCAACGTGATTCGGTTCGGTGGCCTGCTGAAATGTGCTCTGATGGCAGGAGTAACACTGGATCGACAATCCTTGGAATTGGCCAACCGCCTCGCTCTTGTGACAATCGGCGCACTCCAGTCCCGCGTGTCCACCCACCAGCGGGAACCGATTGTCGTGCTCCTTCACTCTTTGCAAAAGGATGCTCCAGCCCTTCACCGTGTGGCACTGCTCACAGTTCGCCCCCATCTGGCCACGATGAATGTCGGCGTGGCAATCGGCGCAATTCATGCCCGTATCGGTGAATACCGGCTTGGCATGACACTGTGTGCAGGCGACGCCTTCATGCAGGCCGCGCAGAGGGTACTTGGTTTTGTTGTGATCGAACTCCGGCACCGCGCGGATGGGCTTCCATCCCACCGAGGTATGGCAGTTCTGACAAGGGATATTCAGATTGCCATGGGGACTTCGCGAAACAGCCGACTGGGCGCGGGCAGGCGCAGATAGGACGCTAAGCGCGAGGTACGCCCCCGCTAGCACTACCCAAACCGTCGCCAATGGACTCTTGCAGCCCACGTTGTAAGCGCACCCCGTCTCAAACAGAGAAGCACTTTAGTAACCACGAAGGGCCGAGATTTTAAGCTTGTATGTGCTCGAAAACCACGTCCAAAGCGACGGGAAGGCCGAAAAAGGTGTGTCGCGTCGACCCAATTCGGGGCGAAGTGGGACCACAATACATTAAGGAAGACAACCACCAGGCAAGCTGCGCTGGGCAGATCGCCTCGTTCATTTGGTGGAGACGAATAAGGGCGGATTCCTACTCGGGCCCGTCGTCGCGCTCAGGGTCTGGCGTTCCTGAGTTCGGCGGACTGGTGTGGGTGCCCGGCCGCTCGCGCTGGTCGCGATCGTCTTCGCCGTGCCCGCCAGGCGCGCCCCCGGGATTCCATCTGTTTTCCATCTCGTGATTCTCCCGGTTCTCGCGATTATCGATCCCTCGCGGCTGCTCCGGCGGTCGGTTCTGTTCCACACCAGTCGAAAATCCCGGCCGGACCAGGACCGGGGTAGAGCCCGGCAGGAAGCCGGCCACTTCCACCAATCCCTCGTAGACCTCGACCCGAGTGTGTTCCTTCTTGTCGACGTCGACCGAGAAGCGCGTGCCGCGTACCGTGATCACTGCCGTTGGCGTACCCATGCGAAACGAGGGCGCGTTCCCAAGGCGCTTTTGCACCTTCGCGTTGATCTTGCCGAGAAGGAGTTCGAGCCAGTAACCCTTGTCCTGGCTCGGTGCTTTCAGCACCACGTGGCTGTTGGGTTTCACCAGAACCTGCGAGCCATCTTGCAAATCCAGCAGAACGCTTCCCTTCGCGGTATCGATCTTGCTTTCTGCCGATAGCACAGTGCCGCGTTGGGCCGCGATGGCGTCGCCCTGCGGAGAGTGCACCTCGACAGCACCTTTCAGCTCTGCGACGGTGGCTGATCCCGCCGGCAGGGCTGTCGGTTCAGAGTTCTGGCCGCCGGCCACGGCGAGCATCAGAACGATCATCCATCCAGTACCGATGTGCCGTATCGTGCTCATCGGACCTCCTTGGCGACGAGAGCCGGCTCCGGTCGGACAGGCAGCCGAATTTCAAACTGCATGCCCGAGGGCTGGCTCTCCGCCCTCACTGAACCACCGTGTTTTTCTGCGATGCGCTTCACAAATGCCAGGCCTAGTCCCCAGCCTGTCTTGCCCCCCTCCGAGTTGGATGCGCGAAAGAAGGGATCGAACACCCGCGCCAGGTCCTCGGAGGCAACCGGCTTACCCTCGTTATGCACGCTGATAATAACTTCATTATCATCGCGAATACAACGGACAAGAATGTCTCCCCCCGGCTGTCCGTATTTGATGGCATTGCTCACCAGGTTCAAAAGGGCGCCGCTGATCAGGGGGGCATCCCCCATGACCGCCAGAGGCGTATCGTTTTGCAGGACCAACCGCATTCCAGCTGCACTGGCCAGGGGCTGCAGAATCTCGAATACCTGGTGTACGGTACCGTCCAGTTGAACCAGGGACGAAGAGACGGCCTTGGCCCCGGCATCGAGCCGCAGTACATCGAGATAACTGCTGATCAGCGCCAGCAGGCGTTTGGATTCGCGGAAAATGGTTTCAGGCGCCGCCGCGCAGACCGGGGAGTCCGGATAAGTCATCATCAACTCGGCGAAGCCCTGAATCGATGAGAGAGGCGTGCGCAGTTCGTGGGTGATGAAGCCCAGCGCCTCCGCCCGGGCGCGATCGCGTTCCACCCTGGTCCGCAGACTGGCGAGGGTGACGATTGTGCCTCCCTGGGGCGATAGCCGGGTTGGCGGCAGAGGCGCGATCCGCACCGAGTACAACTCTTCCTCCAACGAGACTTCGCCCTCTTCAATCGCATCGTGTTGTACCAGTGGGGCGTCGGCGCTCGCGCTCCAACGCGCCCGTACCTCATCCAGGGTTAGCGAAGTTTCCCAAGCCAGCCGGTAGGCGTTGGCAAAGGCGCGATTTTTCAGCAGGAGCTGCCCACGTTCATCAAAGATGGCAACCAGGTCTTGGGTCGACTCGAGCAGCGTTTTGTGCAGCTCGTAGAGCGACCCGAGTTCGGTTTGCAATTGCTGCAGCAGATCGAGGCGCCAGGAGAGGTCTTCCCGCTCGCGCACATAGCCTTCTTTTCCCCGCAGAGCGAGCCAGGACCGCAATCCCAGCAATTGCTGCGTCACGCTGCGCTCGACCTGAACAAAATCCGCGGTATACACCAGCAAAGGTGCAAGGATTACGGCCAGCATCATCGAGCCGGCGGGCAAGGCACGGGAACCCAAAACGAAGGTCAATAAAGCTACGGCGTAGAGCGCTCCAGCGGTGACCACAAACACGCCGACCGCCGCCAGTCCCCGCCAGGCGCGGAAGACCGCAACCGACAATCCGCAAGTCACGAGCAAAGCCAGGATCCAGGCCCATGCGGGCAACTCGCGAAGGGTCCGCCCCGTGAGAATGCTGTCAAGAATCTGCGCGTGCACTTCGACTCCCGGAGTGGGGAATTCCGGATGTAGTGGCGTGCTCAGGCGGTCGCCAATCTCGGTGGTTCCAAAACCAACCAGCACGGGCCGTCCGCCCACTTGGCGCAGATTGCTCCCATCCAATACCGAACGGGCGGGAATCGTATCGAAAGCGCCGCGCCGGAACGGTATGGGAATCAAGACTGGCTTCGCTACCAGAACGGGCTGTGCCTCGTCCCGGTCCGGAAGACCATAGGAGGCAAGAAAAGTCGACGTTCGCTGTCGATCGATCTGCCGCGCAACCTCGACCGCGAACGCCCACCGCGAGCCATCCATCGACAACTCGCGCGGCGGATATCGCCGGCAGACGCTATCGGCGTCAAGCGGCGCCTGTGCGTGGCCCACTGCGGCTGCCGACTTGGCAAATTGTGGTAGAGGCTCCATCCATCTTGGCCCCTCCGGATACGATGCAATCTTGTCTACGATCACCGCACGCGCATTCCGAAGGGAATCCGACAAAACTCTGTCGGCATCCGCCGATTGCGGCTCTGCCAGCAGGATATCGAGTCCGACAGTGCCTGCTCCTGCTTTAGCCAGATTGTCAGTCAGCTTGGCCAGCAGTGTTCTCGACCATGGCCAGCGTCCGTAGTGCTGCAAACTCTCGTCGTCAATGGTAACCAGGACCACTTGCGACTTCTGTGCCGGCACCGGAGCTAAGCGGAAAAACGTGTCGCTAAACCGCACCTGCCAGTCGCGTATCAGTGGGATGGTCGAGAGAATCGCCACCACGGCGAACAGGATCACCGCCAGGCCGCACATCTGGCCCCAGCCCCGCCGGACTGTCGCCCCGCTCTTCATTTGTGTCTATTTATCCCCGCTCGCCTGCAGGTCGATGCCGAGACGTAATGCCTTCCGGTATAGAGTTTTTCGCTCGATCCCAAGCCGCCGTGCGGCTTCCGAACGATTGCCGCCGGTTTGCTTGAGAATTTGCAAAATGTGCTGACGCTCGAGCTCCAGCAGGCGATCCGGTGCCGCCGCGACTGGAACCGCACCTTCGTCTGTTTCCGGGGCGCGACGCGTCTCCGCATCAACATCGGCCAGCGTGATTTCGCCGGTGGGCGCAAAGATCGCCAACCGATTCACCGTGTTCTCCAGTTCGCGCACGTTGCCAGGCCAGCGTAGTTGCTGCAGCCTCTGCACCGCCGCCGGATCGATGCTCACCGCCAGTCCGTTCTTTTCATTGAACCGGCGCAGGAAATGACGCACCAGCAGTGGGATATCCTCCCGCCGCTCCTCCAGCGCCGGAAGTTCGATGCGCACAACCGCGAGGCGGTAGTAAAGATCTTCGCGAAACTGATCGTGCTTCAGAAGTTGGTCCATGTCGCGATTGGATGCAGCCAGCATGCGTACATCGACATGGGTATATTTATTCGAGCCAACCCGCCGGACCTGCTGTTCCTGGATGACCCGCAGCAGTTTCACCTGGAAGGACAGCGTTGTTTCGGTGATCTCGTCGAGAAAGAGCGTGCCGCCGTCGGACGCTTCAACTAACCCGCGATGCGCGTTGGCCGCCCCGGTGAATGCGCCCCTCTCGTGACCAAAGAGTTCGCTTTCGAGCAGAGTCTCGGTGAAGGAACCGCAGTTGACCGGGGTGAAGGGTTGATCCTTGCGCTTGGAGTGTTGATGGATCGCGCGCGCCACCAGTTCCTTGCCCGTGCCGCTGGCCCCGGTGATTAGAACGCTAACGTTGCTGGCGGCCACTCGCCCGATCGCCTTATATACCTCCAGCATCTTCGGGCTGCGGCCGATGATTGCCGAATCGTTTGGCTCGGGGATGTCTACAGTCGCAGGCTGACGTTGCTGAAAGCGTAGAGCATCCGCTCGCGCTGCCATCGCGCGGATCTGTTCGGTGGTTAGCGGTTTGCTGACATAGTCGACGGCGCCTTCGGAAAGAGCGCGGGCCGCGGTTTCCACGCTGACATTGGCTGTCATGATGACCGGGTACAGCGTGGGCTTCAGTGAGCGGAGCCGCTGCAGCAGGTCAATTCCGTTCAGCGATCCGAGGTAAACATCCACCATGACCAGGTCGGCGTCATTGGCCGCCAGATAGCGCTCGGCTTCTTCAGGCTGCAGGAACGTGTGACACACATGTCCTTCCGCCTCGAAGACCGCCTTGAGGTAGGTGCAGGTGTTCGCCTCGTCGTCGATGACCACGACCCGCAGTGGTTCCATAGGCTCTGCTCACTAGCTTACTGCAACGGTCACTAGGGTGCAGAGCAATTCCCGTGCCACGAGAGCGTGCCTCCAGGGCCAGGAGTCGGGGCTAAGTTCTTATAAGTCTGAGGGAGCGGGGTGATGGGAGGGACGGGGGAGGGGGAGGAGGCTTGAAGGGCAGTCTTCCGCCCCGTCCCGAACCTGAGTAGTCCAGCGCCGGAACCTTAAACCCGGTCAAATGCCGGCAGCGGTCGCCTTAGTTTCCGCCGGACGGCTTCTGCGGCTCAGTGGTGGGCGATGGCGCCTTCGTGCCCATTCCCTTCGCCACATCGTTCTCTTTGCTGTGCCGATGCAGCTGCAGGGTTCGCAGGTAGTGCACCAGGTCCCAGGCATCATTCGGTTGAATGACGTCGGCAAACGACGGCATGGGGGTACCATCGAGGCCCGTCATGAAAATACGGTACAGATCCTCGTTCGACGATCCGCACTTGAAGCGCGAATCATCTCGGGCATCGGCGAAATTGTACGGGCGAATCGGCTGATCCTTGCTGTCGGTAAGAGTCGCAGCCGAGGGCCCATCTCCGCGTCCCTGCTGGCCATGGCACTTCCAGCATTCCATCTTCTGGAACAGTTCACCGCCGTGCGCGATGCTTTGCGCAGTAACCGCCGGCTCTGCCGGAATCTTGATCAGATCGCCGGGTTTCTCGCTCTGCCAACGCGGCGAGAACGTTTTGATGAAGGCCACCAGGTCCGCGCGATTTTGCGCCGGCAACGGATCCCAGTGCGGCATGTTCGAGTTCGTAAAGCCGCGCGTGATCGCGTTAAACAGATCCTGATCGGTGGGCAAAGTGCCGGTCGGGGTGGAACGGCACTTGAAAGTCGCCGCCACAAAGTCCCGCGGCTTAGGGTCAATCCAGGGCGCGTTCTCGCCATTGCCATCCCCGAGCGGGCCATGACAGCCGACGCAGTAACGGCGATATAGCTTCTTGCCTTCCGGTGCGTGCCCGGTCAGATTTCCGACGTGCGCTTCCTGTGTCCACGCCGGCAGCGCTACCGCCACAGCCAATGCCAGACTAGCCAAACAGCGCTTCGAAAGCAGATTCATATGAGTTCACCGTAGAAACCAAAATTGGCGGCGGCCGAGGCCGCCGCCTTCCAGCACTCAGTAGTCGAAATCAAACCCAACCATCACGCTGCGGTTGATCAAGTCCGTGCCTGAGATCGGCGCTTCGTTCCCCAGCTTCGCCTGCGAGTACTCGTTATGGAAGGCGAGTCCGGCCCGGCTCAGCATGATCGGATACCAGCGGTACCCGATGGTGAACGAATCGACGTTCCCCAGGTGCGGTGTCTGTTGCTGCACGGTCGGATCCGCTTGCCGCGACATGTGCACCAGTTCGTACCGGCCCGTGAAGATCAGCTGTGGATTGACGGTGTAGTGCGCTTCCACAAACCCGCCATTCCACGTCGGACCCACGGCCCCAACAGGCAGACTTCCTGGATCGTTCGCCGGTTTGCCGTTCCCCAGGAACACGTTGTCCTGGCCGTGCATGTAGAAGGTCTCTACGTCGAAGTTCTTGATAAACCACCAGCCGAAGGCGCCGATGCGGGAGAAGCTCCGGTTTCCCTTTGCCTCAACTGGCGTGCCCCCACTGGTCAGAAAAAACGTGGGGGACATGCCAACGTAGGCATAGGCGCCGATCCGTTGCACCCCCAGTCCTTTGATTGGGAAGCCCTGGTTGACGTTCACGTAGACGTCGTAAGTTCGCGCAGTGCCACCCTGGCCCAAACTGGTAAGCCCCGGATTCCCATCGACACTGCTCAGCAAGGAAATGGAATAACGCGAGTAGCTGTTCGCGTTATGCCCCGAAACCTCGATCCCCAACTGGTTGTCACCAATGCCGCCGAAGTTATTACTGTCGCCTACCGGCGTGAAGTGGTAGTTGTACCAACTGCCTCCCACACTCGAGAGCGTCAGAAATCGTTTTTCCGAAAGCAAGTTATCGAGTTCGAACTTGCCAAACTTCACATTCAGCCAGGGCGAGTTCAGTAAGTTGTCAAAGCGGACCCACGCGTTCTCAAAGTGGAACCCATCCCCTTCGGCCATGGAAGGCAGCACCGAGAACGAGATGTTCTTGTAAAGCGTGCCCGCCGTCCAGATATCGAGGCCCGAGAGGTCGAAGCCGTGGGTGGTCACACTCTGCTCGGTACCCGTCTGATCGATAGCCATCTTGTTCTGGTTTTCCACATGCCAGTTCGGCGTCACGCGAAATGTGATTGGCCAGTAGCTGGGATTTTGGTAAATCGGCGAATCCTTATCATTGCCCAACTGATAACCGTTGTCTTTGAAGGCGAGACCAAAATTGTTCAGGATGGGCCAACCAATATGACAAGCAGAACAAGGAAGACCGTATTTTCTTGCGAATGCCGGAATCGCATAGCCCGGCTGGCTAGTTAGACTCACGAATGATGTGAGAAACAGGGTAAGTATCAGGAATGATTTCAGAAACGAACGCGACCCCGAGCGACGCTCGCTTCCCCCGCGGCAATTTTGCATACCTTCACCTCCATCGAGAGAAACACTCTTCCTCGGACGACACCAGTCATAGGGCAAAGTATGCCCATGACGTCGGACGACACCTGGTCTTAGGCAGAAATATGCCTATGACCCCGGGCGACACCTGGTCTTAGGCAGAAGTATGCCTACGACCATGTTTTGGCGGATGTAAAACTATGTTTTCAATGTGCCTTAAAAGTAAAGTCCAGGCTCTTCGTCTCGCCAGCGGCCACGGTGATCTTCTGCGTCATCGTGCCCAGCTTCTCGTGCCACGCCTGGACCGTGTACTCTCCGGGCGGCAGGTTCGGCAGCTGGAAGCTTCCGTCCTTGCCGGTCACCGCGAAGTATGGATGCTTGAAGACCGCCACGTAGCTCTTCATCCAGGGGTGCACGTTGCACTTCACTGGAATGGCGATCTCCTCGCGTGGAAAGCTCTCTTCCATGGTCGTGCCCGCAGGCTCGGCCTTGTTCCACTCGCGGTTATTGGTGGGTAGTGGGTGAACGTTGTGGGTGGTATTGTCGCTATTGACCATCTTCAATTTCTGATTCGCGCGCAGCGCAACTACGTGCGGAGCATACTCGCAGCCCTTCTGCTCGAAGGTCACTGCTTCCGAAGGAACGTCGAAGGAGCGGTTTTCCAGTCCGCTCGAAATGAACACGATCACGTTCCCCAGGGAGTTATCGCTTCCTGTCACGTAGTCCTGGCTCATGACCGGGCCGGAATGAGTTTTCGCACAGCTGGGATCCGCATTCATGCTCATCTTGGTAGGCTGGGGAAGCTGTCCCGTGAATTTCACCTTGCCGACCACCGCGGCACCCGATCCCGAAGGAGGGTTCCCCGCGCCCGCCGCGCCGCTTGCTGCATACGAACTGATTCCTGCAAACAGAATTGCCAAAACTGCCATCAATGAGAACTGTTTTTTCGACTTCATGAGAGTAAGCTCCTCCAACCGCCCGGCACGCTTAACTACGCTGCCGGGGCCATTTGTTATTGTTGGCCGTCGCTATACAAGCGACGGCCGCTTAATAAAGAACCTTGACGCCGTCATTCGACGGCGACTAGTTCTGCGAGATCGTCCGAAGCTCAGCGCTTTCCTGCGGAAGGTAGTAGCCTTCCTGATAGCCGTTCGAGTACGCCCCGCGATAGTTCGCGAGATTGGTGTCGGCTTGGGCGTATCCGCCCGCTCTCCGGTAGTTTTCCGTCTTGTTCAGCTGGAACGGTTGGGCTGCCAGGCGATGGCGCGCGCCATCCACAACGCCATCGCGATAGCCCGCGAGTTCCGCCGGCGTCGGCTCAGCCAGCTTGCCCGAGAGTCGCCTGAACGCCTCTTCGTAGCCGGCGATGAACGATGCACGGTCCTGATCCGTGCTCCAGCGCCCGCTGGAGAAATGTGCTTTGCGTCCGCTCGCGACGTCGATCTTCGCCTGGTAGGCGCCATCCCGGAAAGCAGCGTCGGCCTGTTTCACGGCCAGCGCGCCACCCAATCCGTGGCTCGAAGCGGCCACCATCCCCAGCGCTACGCACAAAACCAGTAACAGCACCAACGCGGTCTGTTTCTTCATGAACTTTCTCCTCTGAGCACACCCATCCAAGCATGCTCAAACAGGGAACCCCGCAAGCGCCGCTTGCGTTTCCCCGCACCCCACAACATTTCCGGCCATTCGCTTACCCGGCTTGAGTCGGTCACCGCAACTCAGAACTCAAAGCCCTCGCGAGACGAAGATCTCCCCGATCGCCTGAGGCAATCTTTGCCCGCGATTCGCTCGCTGGAGGAGACGGACCGACGAACACGACTACCCAAAGGCAATCGGTCGTACGGCGATGTAAGCGAACTTTATTTTCCCGAGCAGTTGGCGCTACGAACCGACGTGGGTGCGAATCGCCGAACCTATTAGGAGCACTTTTTCCAGGGGCCTGGGATTTGTTTGTGCTACTTCACGGAACTGGGGGTTTCCGTTTTTAGGGTCTTTCTACTCTGGGTCTTTTTCCAAGAACTGCCGATTTCCTGGCCGGGGGAGATTCTTGATAGCGCTACGTTAGCGCAACTTCCGTCAAAAACAAACCATCCAAATGGGTTACTTGCTGTAAAACTTTCTTTTACAAGGCCGCTCCCGCTTGAAAAAAACCGCCGGCGAAGCGCCTCGGCCAAAACCCGTGCTGCTAGCCGGTTTTCAGCGATCTCGACCTTGTTCATTCATCATGTATTCACGTCTGTCAATCTCTTGACTTCTGGTTTTTTGTCAGGAGTCGCACTCTTTTGCGACTACAGCCTCAGCTTAGGCGCATCCGCCTGCCCGCATGTCATGCCCCTGTCATTTCTTTGTAAGACGGGCGTTACGAAAAGTGCTAAGGAGAATGCTGGAGATAGAGGAATCCAGGTCGCTCAGATACTTTCATTGCGCATCACCCGCAATCTTGTGCACAGTCACTGCCCCGTGTGCCGCCTGCCCAGTACAATTCTCCCGTCATCTATCTGCATGAGAAACCCGGGGCTCTGATTCCATGACATTCGCTCAGTTCGTTACCAAGAACGCGTTCCGCAACCGGCGCCGCAGTGTGTTGACAGCTCTTAGCATTACCTTCTCGCTTCTGTTGCTTTGCATCATGATGGCGGTCTGGCGCGGCTTCTATATCGACCAGGGGGCGCCGGACTCTGCCCTCCGCCTGATGACGCGACATCGCGTCTCGCTCGCGTTTTTCCTGCCCGGCTACTATCGCGACAAGATCCGGGCGGTCCCGGGGGTCGTCCACGTGGTGCCGATGACCTGGTTCGGCGGCCGTTACAAAGACGACCGCCCCGAGAACTTCTTTGCGCAATTCGCCACCGACCCCTCGGAATACATGGAAGTCGCCGCCGACAAGATCGTTCCCGAGGACCAGGTCAAAGCCTGGCAGCAGGATCGCACCGGCTGCATGGTGGACCAGGCTCTCGCGGCCAAGCACGGCTGGAAGATCGGTGACCGCATCGTTCTGCTGGGCACGATTTTCCCCGCGAATCTGGAACTCACCATACGCGCCATCTACACTATCGACCCGCCCAACAATTCCCTCTATTTCAACGCGAAGTATCTTGGGGAGTCGGTTGGCTGGTTCAAGGACACTGCCGGCTTCTACTTCACCCGCGTGAATGCACCGGCGTCAGTGGCTCGCGTTTCGCACAACATCGACGACATGTTTCACAATTTGCCCGAACCGACCAAAAGCGAGAGCGAGAAAGCGTTTCAGCTCGACTTCATCGCCACCCTGGGCAACGTCAAGGCATTCATCCTCGGAATCTGCGGAGCCGTGGTCTTCACCATCCTCGTCGTCTCCGCCAACACCATGGCGATGACCATTCGCGAGCGCACCCGGGAGGTCGCCGTGCTGCGCACACTCGGTTTCACCCGGGAGCGCATCCTTTCGCTTTACCTCGCGGAGTCGGTCACGCTCGCCCTGATCGGCGGCATCGCCGGAGTAATGATCG
Organism: uncultured Acidobacteriota bacterium; assembly: GCA_963729415.1. Lineage (GTDB taxonomy): Bacteria > Acidobacteriota > Terriglobia > Terriglobales > Acidobacteriaceae > Gp1-AA133. The sequence goes on from CAVSOD010000005.1 coordinate 288,308, forward strand.
CGATGCTGCTGATGTACCTGTTAGGAAAATCTCCCGTGCCCGGCCTGCCCACCTCGATGAAGGTGACCCCTCCGATTGGCGTCCTTGCCCTGGTCGTGGCCGCGCTCGTCGGCCTGATAAGCACCATCGTCCCTGCTTACCGGGCCTCGCGTACGAACATCGTCGAGGGCCTTCGCCACATCGGCTGACCATGTCCCACCGTAATGTGTCGCAGATCACAATCGCAGGTGATCTTACATATAGAGGTCTATTTTAGATTCCGGCAGAGTGAGGCCATAGATTGACGCCGCCCGGCGGGGCGCGCTATTTGCGGCCACTCGCGCCGCCGGGCTTTGAAAGGTCAGACTCATCTTGTTGCAGACACCCATCTTCCACAGCAACCAGTATCACGCCGGGGCAGCGTGCGAACACTGTGCAGGCCTCGTCCGCCACGAACCCTGGTGCATCACCCGGAATTCGGTCGTGTACTACGCCTACCAAGCTGCCCTCGACCCCGGGAAGCTCTCGCTGGCCGACCGTCTGATCCTCCACGCGCTCGGCGTGCAATGGGTGGAAAATCGCTGTCGCGAAAATTGCCAGGTTACGAATACGCGAAAACCCTGAAACCAAAGAGCACCAGGAAAAAACACTGAGCCCCAGCACGATGCTTCCGCTCTCGCGACCGATTGACCCGTGGCACGCCTGTGCCGTAGCGGGCACGGCTTGCGCACCGCACTGAAAACGTGTTGTCATCGCTGGATGTCCGTCACCGAGACCCAGGGCGCGATCGATGCGGTCTGGCGCATTGAATCGGCAAAATTGATCGCTGGTCTCACCCGGATCGTGCGCGACGTAGGAATCGCCGAGGATCTCGCCCAGGAAGCCTTGGTGGCGGCGCTCGAACAGTGGCCGAAAAACGGCGTTCCCGACAATCCCGGCGCCTGGTTGATGGCCACCGCCAAGAACCGCGCCATCGATCATTTCCGGCGCCGATCCCTTCTTGATCGCAAACACGAGGAACTGGGCCGTGATCTTGAACTCCGCCAGCAGACCGTGCCCGATCTCAACTCGGCTCTCGACGACCCGGTCGGCGATGACCTGCTGCGCCTGGTGTTCATCGCCTGCCATCCCGTGCTCTCGACCGAAGGACGCGTCGCGCTCACCCTGCGCCTGCTCGGCGGCCTGACTACCGACGAGATTGCCCGCGCATTCCTTGTTCCCGAACCAACCATTGCGCAACGCATCGTCCGCGCCAAACGAACCCTGGCCGACAAGCAAATTCCTTTTGAAACGCCGCTCGCCAGCGAGTTACCGACCCGCCTGGCCTCAGTCCTTGAAGTCATCTACCTCATCTTCAACGAAGGTTATTCCGCTACCGCGGGTGACGAATGGATCCGCCCAGCCCTGTGCGAAGACGCACTCCGCCTCGGGCGTATTCTCGTCGGACTCATGCCCAACGAGCCCGAAGTCCACGGACTGGTAGCGTTAATGGAAATTCAGGCCTCGCGTTCCCGGGCTCGGGTGGGACCAAACGGCGAACCTGTCTTGTTGCTCGAACAGAATCGTGCCCACTGGGACCAGTTGCTCATCGGTCGTGGTCTGGCCGCTCTCGCCCAAGCCGAGCGGCTTGCTCCCGCGCGCCGGCCCTACACCGTGCAGGCTGCCATCGCCGCCTGTCATGCCCGGGCGCGCACCGCCGAAGAAACCGACTGGGAACAGATCGTGAGTCTTTACGAAGAACTGGCTCGCCTGCAGCCTTCGCCCATCGTCGACCTGAACCGCGCGGTCGCGGTTGGCATGGCCTACGGCCCCGCTGCCGCCCTCGGATTGGTGAACGCGCTCTATTCCGAGCCCGCGCTCAAGGACTATCACCTCCTGCCCAGCGTTCGCGGCGATCTGCTGGCCAAGCTCGGACGCTTCGCAGAGGCCGCCCGGGACTTCGACCGCGCCGCCTCCCTCACCCGCAACGCCCGCGAACAGGAACTGCTCCGCGAGCGCGCCGCCAGTTGCGCCGCTGGACGCGAGCCCGCGCGCTAACCCCATCCCCTTCAAAAGCCTGGAAAAACGCCTGTTGACTTGAGCTGGTTTTTCCAGTAATTTCTGTTTGTACAGAAATAACAGATAATCATGGCGCCGCTTCCTCCGACCGAACAGAAATTCGTGCTCCACTGGGGCGAGATGGGTACCCGCTGGGGCATCAATCGCACCGTGGCCCAGGTACATGCCCTGCTCTTCCTCTCGCCGAAACCGCTGCATGCCGAGGACATCGCCGCCACTTTGTCGGTCGCTCGCTCCAACGTGAGCACCAGCCTGCGCGAACTCCAGGGCTGGGGCATCGTCCGCGTGGTACACGTTCTCGGCGACCGCCGTGATCATTTCGAGTCCGTCAAGGACGTCTGGGAGATCTTCCGGATCGTCGCCGAGGAGCGGAAACGCCGCGAAATCGATCCCACCCTGCGCGTTCTGCAGGAATGCGTCAATGAATTGAAAAAGCCGAATGCGGGCAGCGCCTACAGCCGGCAACGGCTCGAGGAGATGCTCGAATTTCTCACCACCACCACCGGCCTTTTCGAGGAGATTGTGCACCTGCCCTCGACCGCTCTCCGCGGGATGGCCCGGCTTCGCGGAAAAATGAAATCGCTGTTTGACAGCGGGAAAAAATCCGCCAAATGAGGTCTCATGATTTCGCTTGCATCCGAAATGACCGACAGCAAGGGCCGGCATGCGCGGGGCTGGCTCTTCTATGACGCGGAATGCGGATTCTGCGCCCGCACTGCCCGTTGGCTGTCACATCCACTGCACCGGCGCGGACTGGCCACGGCTCCTTTGCAGGATCCTCGAGTCGCCGCGCTCCTTGGACTTCCTCCGCACGAACTCCTGCAGGCACTCCGGCTGGTGCTTTCCGATGGCCGCCAGTACGTAGGCGCCGACGCCTTCCTCGCACTGACCCATGAGCTGTGGTGGGCGCGCCCGCTTGCCTGGATAGCGAAACTTCCCGGCGGTTCGACGCTACTGCGATCCGCCTACCTCTCGGTGGCCCGGCACAGACGTTGCCGCCATCGCGTCGCACACGTGCATTTCCCCCACAACACCCGACAGGAGGGATTGCGCCCGTGAAGATTACTTTTTCCGATTTGTGGCGAACCAGCGGAACCGTGGATCGCGGGACCTACGCGCTGGTCGGCCTGGTGGGTTTCGCCATCAAGCACAATTTGGACCGGCTGCTGGCCACTTACGGGTTCCACCGCCCCTGGGGAATCTTCAATTATTGGATTGCGCCTGGGGACATCGTGCGGGTCACGCAGCTCGGCGGAGGCGATGCCCGCTTTCTGGCTACGCTGGTTGCGCTGGCGCTTCCCTTTATTTGGGTAGGACTCGCGCTTACCGTGAAACGCCTCCGCAGCGTCGCTTGGCCCACGGCTCTGGTGATTTTGTTCTTCGTCCCATTTTTGAATCTGCTTTTTTTCCTGCTCCTCTGCCTGGTGCCGGGACGAACTCCGGAGCAGCGACAGGACAGCCCTTCCCGCAACTCTCAGCTCACCCACTTCCTGCCTGAAAGTGCGATCGGTAGCGCTGCCCTGTCGCTGTTGCTCACGGTTCCCGCCGGATACGGAATGGTTGTATTCGGCACCCTGTATCTCGCGAATTACGGCTGGGGCTTGTTCGTGGCCGTTCCGTTCACGATGGGATTTGTCGCCGCCTGGATTTACGAGCTGCGGCGTCCACAAACGGCGTTCGGCGATATCGTGGTCGCACTGTTTTCCGTCAGTCTGCTGGGACTAGCTTTGTTCGCTCTGGCCGCCGAGGGCGGGATCTGCTTGCTCATGATCATGCCGCTGGCATTGCCCCTGGCTGCGTTCGGAGGCGCCTTCGCGCACACAGTGCGAAAGGGTTGGCGAAAAGAGGCCCCGGCAATGATGGGTGCTTTGATCCTTCTCGCGCCCGGCGTGCAATGGATCGAGCACGCAGTAGCAGCGCGTCCGCCGCTATATGAAGTGCGCACCGCCATCGATGTTCAAGCGCCGCCCGAGGTGGTCTGGCAACAGGTGGTGGCGTTCACCGAGATCCCGCCGCCGACGGAGCTGATATTTCGCGCTGGCATCGCGTATCCGATACGCGCGGAAATGCTGGGCAGCGGCCCGGGCGCTGAACGCCATTGCGTTTTCTCCACCGGCTCCTTTGTCGAGCCCATCCAGATCTGGGACCCTCCGCGCCAGCTCAAGTTTTCGGTCTCCTCGAATCCGCCTCCCTTGGAAGAGTGGAGTCCCTACTCTCACATCGAGCCTCCACATCTGCACGGTTATCTGTTGTCGGAGGGCGGCCAGTTTCTGCTGACTCCGCTAGCCGGTGGCGGGACCAGGCTTGAGGGCACGACGTGGTATCAGCACGGGTTATGGCCGGCTGCGTACTGGCGCCTATGGTCCGACGCGGTCATTCACCGCATCCATCTGCGCGTCCTGCGCCATATTCAGCAGGAGGCGGAGAAGAACTCTGCCCAATAATTCGCCCTGAGTACCAAGAACGCTACTCCCGCTCGTCGCTCCAGATTCTAAAATGAACCCAACGCGTTTTGAGGGCGCCACGATTTCGACCCAGGAGCAGTGTGTATGGCGGCCACGCAAGTGATCCTTTACTTCGACGATCAAAGTGATGCTCTCCGGTTTGCCCTGGCGGCCGGTTCCGTGATGTCCGGCGAAGGCGAGGCCGACCCGAAAGAGAGACGCTCCCTCATCCAGGAAACCCAGCGCGCCAGCCGCATTCTTCTCGACGAGGCGGCCAACGTCGGCGCGTCGGCTGAGCGCAAAGGCTAGCCCGACCTTTCTGCGGCTTCTGCCAATCTTCCAGATCTTAGTCGGCCGCGCTGCGTCGCACCGTATACATTTCTGCTATGTAATGCACTTCGGGAACGCCCTGCACTCCCGCTTCCTGCATCTTCTTTCTTAGCTCGTCGCAACTGATGTAGTGCTGCGCCTTCTCCAGATTGTCCCAGTCGAACAGCAAGGTCAGATCGTTGGGATTGCCCGCCGTGCGAAAAATGCGGCAGCTCTGCTCGCCGCCCTCATGTCGGAAATCGAGGGCAGCGTCGAACACGGCGCGCCAGCGCTGGTAGTCGGCGACTTCGTGATGCATCAGTACTTGGATCATGGTGGACTCCTGCGTCCACCTTGCGGGAAGCCGTCGTCGCGCGCAAGCGCACCCATCACTGAAACAATTCAAAAGTCCCAAAAGGGGAATAGGCACCGGAACGATCTTCGGCCCGTGATGCTAGTGCCGTGGAGACAGGATGGTGAGGATCTCTTGCAGCCCCTGGCGAATCTGCCGTAGGTCAGCCGGCGAGCTTGCCATGAATGGCAGTGCGACTTGTTTCTTGTCGCCCTTGCCTTCATCGCGCAGGTGCTGGCGGGCCCCCGCGATGGTGTAGCCCTCTTCGTAGAGAAGTTGCTTGATACGAACCACGTTTTCCACGTCACGCCGCCGGTACATGCGCTGTCCCGTGCTGCTTTTCACCGGCTTCAACTGCGGAAACTCGGTTTCCCAGAAGCGCAGTACGTAGGCGGGCAAGCGGCACAGCCGGGCGACCTCCCCGATGCGGAAATACAATTTTTCCGGGATCAGGATTTCGCTCGTCTTGCTCGATTTTCCGTTGCTCTTTTTCTTCGGACTCATTCGCCCTATGCGAGGTGGCGCGTCGCTTCGCAGGAAGGCCAGACTTTCCCGCCTAAGCCGTTTCTAGCACGACCCGCGCCCGCGAACAACCCCATTTCGTGCCAGAAGGGCAGTCGTCCGTCTCCAGTCGCCAGTCGCCAGCCCAGACTCATTCCACAAAAGTGGTTGGAACCGATTCGGCAGCCGCAAGAAGAGAGAATCGAAGAGTGACGCAAAGAAAGTTAGGAGTTCCGCTGGAGACTGGAGACGGACGACTGGCGACCCAAAATCAAAAAGCCTCCCCGGAGGTGCTTCTCCCGGGAGGCTTCTTGTAATCCTTTGGCCCATTGCGAGGTACCGTCCTCGCAAGACGGTTAGTGTTTCTTTTTCTTCTTCGCAGCCTTTTTCTTGGTTGCCATGAAGTAATTTCCTCCGTGAACTTTTTCCCTTGCAAGGTGTCTTCGGTTGGGCGCTTGCCCGTTTGCCGATGTAGCCCAAGTTCTGGTATGGGCTCACCTGTTAATACCAGATATTGCGGCACTGTTACAGCCATGTCAACACAATTTTGTGACTTGCGAACCCCCTTCGACGCCGCCCTCTTGCCCAAGAATCGACTACACTCTTCGCGCATCACGAATGACGATGAAGCGCGATCCCATCGAACTCGAAATCTTCAAGAACCTCTTCCACTCCATCGCCGAAGAGATGGGCGCGGCCTCTGCGCCGCACTGCGTTTCTCTCCCAACATCAAAGAACGCCGCGACTACTCCTGCGCCGTGTTCGACAAAGATGGCAACGTCATCGCCATGGGCGATCACATGCCCGTCCATCTCGGCTCCATGCCGATGTCGGTCCGCGCTGCGATTGAGCATTGTCAACTTGGCCCCGGCGATATGGTCATGCTCAACGATCCCTTCGCCGGCGGCACGCATCTGCCCGACATCACCCTGGTCGCGCCGGTCTACATCCGACGGAGTCGAGTGCGCCCGCACCCGACTCGGCGCAAAGCCCTCGCGGACTTCTACGTAGCGTCGCGCGCCCATCACGCCGACGTCGGCGGCACCTTCCCGGGATCGATGGGCCTTTGCCGCGAGATCTACCAGGAAGGCTTCCGCATGCCTCCGGTGAAAATCGTGCGCGGCGGGGAGATCGACCGCGATGTTCTCTCCCTGTTGCTCGCCAACGTGCGCACTCCACGGGAGCGCGAAGGCGACCTCGGCGCCCAGATCGCCGCCTGCCACACGGGCAGTCATCGCCTCGAGGAAATTTGCGCGCGCTATGGTCTGCCCCGCACGCAGCGTGCTGCCGCTGACCTTCTGGCCTACTCCGAGGAACTGATGCAAGCCTTCCTGGCCCAGGTTCCCTCCGGCACTTATCGCGCCGAAGACTTCCTCGATAACGACGGGATCCGCGAAACGCCGATAAAAATCTCAGTGGCGATCACGTTTCACAAAGCTGCGCGCCGATCCCAGAATCGCCGGTCGCCCGGGGCCAGCAGGGCCTCCGGATTCTCCGCAAAAGATCCTGCGCCTCGAGTGAGCGTTGACTTCACCGGCAGCGATCCCCAGGTTGAAGGCAGCGTCAACGCGGTGGAGGCTATCACGCGCTCTGCCTGTTTCTATGTATTCCGCTGCCTCCTGCAGGAAGATGTTCCGGCCACCGCGGGCTTGATGCGCCCTATCGACGTTATCGTGCCAGAAAGAACGATCGTGAACGCACTCCCACCTGCCGCCGTTGCGGGAGGAAACGTCGAAACCTCGCAACGTATCGTCGATGTCCTGTTGCGGGCTCTGGCACAGGCTGTCCCTGATCGCATTCCTGCCGCCGCCTCCGGCACCATGAATAACCTCACCATCGGTGGCATCGACCCGCGTACTGGCGAACCCTTTGCCTATTACGAAACGATTGCCGGAGGTATGGGCGCGAGGCCTACGAAGGACGGTGTCTCTGGCGTGCATACGCACATGACCAACTCGCTGAACACGCCCGCCGAAGCGCTCGAGTACGCCTACCCCCTCCGCGTTCGCAAGTACGGGTTGCGGCGTGGAAGTGGCGGTGCGGGCCGGCATCGCGGAGGGGACGGCATCGTCCGAGAAATCGAAATGCTCACCGACGCCGAGGTCACCTTGCTCGCCGATCGACGCACGCGCGGGCCCTGGGGCCTGAGTGGCGGCGCGGAAGGTGCTCCCGGTCAAGCCGCAATCGTCCGACCCAATGGCTCCCAACAATTGCTGCCCGGCAAATTTAACGTCCGCCTGAAGAAAGGCGAACGCATCCGCATCGAGTCGCCCGGCGGCGGGGGCTGGGGGATCGACTGATATCGGCAATTATTTCCTGTCGCAGAAAGGCGACTATTTCCCTATCGCAGAAACGAGTTCGATGTGATTCCAACCGCCAGATCTGCAACTCCCAAGCCCGCAGGAATGCGGCTCTTCCCCTTGCCCGACTCTTTCAGCCGATCAACCCGAGCCGCCCTTGGCGGCGGCATAGGAAAGCCCAGCACGCCAGTGCTGGGTTACGGATCCCCCCCAAAATTCCCCGCAGTCCCGTCGGGACGGGCTCACCCAAACACGAATTTGGGATCGTAGTCGACTCCCGATCCCGTCAATAACGCGACAAACTCCGCTTCGAAGGATCGCTTGTGATGATGCTCCGCCTGCCGTCGAATGTAATCGCGTACGCGACCTCTGTTCGAGGCACTGACACTGAACGCGCCGTAACCTTGCTGCCACCAGAAATCCACGCCATGTTCGCCCATCCATCGCGACGAATTTGCCTTCAGGCTCTGCATGGCCTTGCTGAGTGCCATATCAGCTGGCAGCACCAGCAACAGGTGCGCGTGATTTGCAGTCCCGCCCACTTCCAGCACGCGCACTTTCTCCTTTTCCCCGACAGCTGCAAGATAGGCCCATAGTTTCTCGCGCAATTCGTCCGGAATGCTGTTTCGCCTATCTTTTGTGCTGAAAACACAATGAATCAAGACATTTGGATAGGAATGAGACATAGACCCCGTCCCTACGGGACTGAAACATCCGTTATTGGCTCTTTTTCCCAGCACTTACGTGCTGGGCTTTCGTATTCCGTGCCTGACGGCACTGACAACGGAGAACACTCGCCATACACGGAACACTCGCCGTACGTTGACAGCATGCCATCCGGGTTGGCCTGGCAGTCTGTGCCAGCGGTCACAATTCGGTAGTGACGCATAGGCCGCGTATGTTGGTAGCGTCCTACTTCTAACAACATCAGTTTCCGCCTTCGTGGATCATCCTTCCCTAGCGAGATGGGGCACTGCCCAATATTCCTCCTTCCCTTTGCATCCCTGAATCAGCATTTGAATCGGCTCGAATTCCTCTTGCGACACTCCTGAGCCGCCCTTGGCGGCGGCACAGGAAGCCAGCACGCTCCACACTCCTTGTCTCTCGCGGATATCCCTTCAGCCCTACGAATGCGGCTCTCCACCTTGCCCGACTCTTTCAGCCGGCCAGTCCGAGCCGCCCTTGGCGGCGGCATAGGAAAGCCCAGCACGCTCCACACTCCTTGTCTCTCGCGGATATCCCTTCAGCCCTACGAATGCGGCTCTCCACCTTGCCCGACTCTTTCAGCCGGCCAGTCCGAGCCGCCCTTGGCGGCGGCATAGGAAAGCCCAGCACGCTCCACACTCCTTGTCTCTCGCGGATATCCCTTCAGCCCTACGAATGCGGCTCTCCACCTTGCCCGACTCTTTCAGCCGACCAATCCGAGCCGCCCTTGGCGGCGGCATAGGAAAGCCCAGCACGCCAGTGCTGGGGTTACGGATCCCCCAAAATTCTCCGCAGTCCCGTAGGGACGGGCTCTCGCCTCGAAGCTAAGAACCATTGCAAGAAACGTTATGATGTTTCACATGGACTCCACTTCTTCCCATCTCCTTGACGAAATACGCCGGCTGATGCGCGGACACAAGCGCCTGACCGAAGGCGCCCTCGCTCAATTGAAAGACGACGACTTCTTCGTCATGCTCGACCCCGAATCGAACTCGGTCGCGATTCTCATCAAGCACATCGCCGGCAATATGCGTTCGCGCTTCACCGACTTCCTCACCTCGGACGGCGAAAAACCTGCCCGCCATCGCGATCACGAATTCGAGATCGCCGCCAACACGTCTCGCGACGACCTCATGCGTTGGTGGGAAGAAGGCTGGGCAGTGGTTTTCTCGACCCTCGATTCTCTCCAGCCTGACGACCTCATGCGCACCGTCTACATCCGGCAGGAACCGCATACTGTAGTCCAGGCTCTCAACCGCGCGCTCGCCCACTACGCCTTTCATCTTGGCCAGATCGTCTTTCTGGCTAAACACCTGCGCTCGAGCGAATGGAAAACCTTGAGCGTGCCCCGCGGCAAATCGGAGGAGTTCAATCGCATGTCGCTCGAGGAGCGGCGCCGCATTGGGCATCCTCTGGCGAAAGAATCCCCGAGCGCGAAGAGGTGATTCTATTCAGCAAGCGCTTGTTTTGGCAGAGTGCGGCGTCTGAACGCTACCGCCCGGGACCGTAATACCGGTAGTGCCCGGTGATCCTCCAACGAAATAGCAAATCTTCCATTTGCGGTCCCTGGCCGATGTTGTGCACGATCATGTAGGCTCCCCTCTCGCCTTTGCGATCTACCACGATCCCGATATGCGGGACGCCGGGCCCCAGGTCCCACGTAACCAGGTCGCCTGGATGATAGTCGGCTGCGTGATAGCTGACTGGCAGCGTTTCCCCGTGCCTCTGGAAAAACACCATCAGGTTCGGCACACGCCGATGATCGATATTGGAATCCGGGCGACCTGGACGGCTACGCCAGCTTCGTGGATAGGCCGAGTACTTCGCCACCATGTCCTCGTGAACTTCCTTTTGCAGGTCAACCCCGACAGCACGATATGACCGGATGACTTCGTCGGTACAAACGCCTGTGTCGGGGCTCACATCGCCACCCGGATAAGGAATGCGAACATAGGCTGGATCATAACGAACGGTATGATGCGTTCGTTCGATGGCGGCGGCCACGAACTTTTGCAGGAACTCTTGACGCGAAATCGCAACCGGCTTATCCGGTTTGGTAGCTGCCGCGGCCAGACAGGCCAGACCAACCACCGTCAGCCGTCGCATCCATTGTCTTGGTGAATGAAACACGGCGCCACCTCGGCGGGTTTATCCGGGGTGCTTGCTGCGCTTGATTGTAAGCTCGGCACTAGAGGGGGACAATACACCTTGCCTGGCAGTCGATTAGTTGCCAGTCTTCGCGATGCTAGAATAAAGAGTTTGTGCGTGTAAGGATGTCCTAATAAGGTAGCTCTGATGCTTAAAACCATGCTGGCAGTAGTGAAACCCGAGGCGGCTCCTGGCGCCGACGTCCGCCAAGTCAAAATCCCCGCCTTCGGACGTACCGATGTCCTGGTCAAAGTCAAAGTCGCCTCCATCTGCGGCACCGATCTTCATATCTACGAGTGGGACCGCTGGGCGCAGGGACGCATTCACCCGCCGCTGGTTCCCGGGCACGAATTCTGCGGCGAAGTGGTGGCCTTCGGCGACGAAGTCACCAGCGTGAAGGAAGGCGACTTCGTTTCCGCGGAAATGCACGTCGCCTGCGGCAAATGTCTGCAATGCCGCACCGGCGAAGCTCACATCTGCCAGAACGTGAAAATCATTGGCGTCGATGCCGACGGCGCTTTCGCCGAATACGTGGTCATCCCCGAGTCGAACATCTGGAAGCTCGACCCTGGCATTCCGCAGGAGTACGCCTCCATCCTTGATCCTCTGGGCAATGCCGTACACACGGTGCTCGCCGGAGAAGTCGCTGGCCGCACGATCGCCATTACCGGTTGCGGCCCCATCGGCTTGTTCGCGATCGCCGTCGCTCGCGCCGTGGGCGCAGCACAGGTCTTCGCTATCGAAGTCAACGAGCATCGCCGCAACATCGCAAAGCAAATGAAAGCCGACCTCGCGCTCGATCCCTCGAAGGAAGACGTGAACGCCATCATCATGGAGCGCACCGGCGGCGCCGGCGTCGACGCTGTCCTCGAAATGGCCGGCCACCCCAGTGCGATTCGAACAGCCTTCGACATCGTGCGCCGCGGCGGCCGCATCTCCCTTCTTGGCCTGACTTCCAAGCCTGTCTCGCTCAACTTCTCCGAAGACATCATTTTCAAAGGCCTCACCATCCAGGGCATCAACGGCCGCCGCATGTACCAAACCTGGTACCAGATGACCGCCCTGCTCAAGGCCGGCAAGCTCGACCTGCACCCGGTAATTACCGACCGCATCCCCATGAAAGATTTCTCGAAAGCGATGGAACGGTTGAAAACGGGAGAGGCGAGCAAGATATTGGTGTATCCGAACGGGGCTAGGTAAAACGCGCCTTTGCGAAGCGAGCATCGTCACAGGAAATCCCATTGTCTTTTGAGCTACTCCGGCCTTCATCTCCGCTCAATCCGAAAGTCATAACATCCCGCCTCGGTATCGCGAACGTGCAGGTACTTCACCTCTTTTTGCTGCAGCAGTCGTGCGATCAGTGGTTCGACCTCCCCGTTCTCGACCTGCTCCTCAACCAGCAACCGCCGTCCCGCTCCATACGCCACCAGGGTCAGCCGATGGCTGCGCAGGTCTTCCGGAAAGCCGGCATCGTCTCCAAACCGTTCGCATGATCCCTCGTGAATGAAGATCGGTCCCGGCAACGGCAGCGGCTCAATGCCGTGAAACGGATCATAGGTAAACAGAATTCTGCGGTCCTTCCCAACCTGGAAGTCGCGCAGACAATGCCGGCATGGACCGTATCCGGTGGCCACTTCAGCATGGGCGGGATGGCCGTAGCCCGGCGAGCGCATCGTGGATCGGACGAGATCGGCGACCTTGCTCGGAATGGCGGCAACGCGGAATGACTGTGGCATGAAACCCCTCGCTTCAAATGGCGCCATCAGATTCGCAGAGCCGGAGAACCTGAGCTATCCGAAGCTTGCGGCCAAACTGAATTGCTGCTGCAAGGAGGCGGGCGGGTTCGGATGGTTAGCGTTTTCGAGTTGTTTTCGGCGCGACGGGGACAGGGGCCTGGCTGGAGGATTCGCCGGACGTTTTCTTTTGGGCGCTTTGCTTCTTGTCACGGGCGGCCTGCGCCTGGCGGTCGGAATAAGTCAGCTTGCGGTCTTTGGGCATGAGCCATCATTCCACAGAGCAGCAAACCGCGCTAGACCTTGTTGATTTCGAACTGTACGCTTCTGCGCGATGCGCGACGTTCCTCTAATCTCCCCCGCGGTATTAGACTGTTAGGTCGCGTCCGCCTTTGCCCGGTACGGGCGTGCGGAGGAATACTTTCGAGGTCCTTATGCCAACTGCCACCCGCACTAACCCGCTCTCCTACCTCACCGACCAGATCAACGAACTCAAAGCCAAGGGCACCCACTTCAATCTCCGCGTACTCGACGACGAGCAAGCCGCGGTCTGCACCTTCGACGGCAAGAAGGTCATCAACCTCGCCTCGAACAATTACCTTGGTCTGACCACCCACCCCAAGCTGCGCGAAGCCGCTCTCGAAGCCACCCGCCAATACGGCGTCGGCTCCGGCGCCGTCCGCACCATCGCCGGCACCATGAAAATCCACATGGAGCTGGAAGAAAAAATCGCGCGCTTCAAAAACGTCGAGGCCTGCGTGGTTTTTCAGTCGGGCTTCGCCGCGAATGCGGGCACAGTCTCAGCCGTCCTTGGCAAAGATGACTTCATCATCTCCGACCAGCTCAACCACGCCTCCATCATCGACGGCGCCCGCCTCTCCCGCGCCAAGATCCTCGTCTTCAACCACAAAGATCTCGCCCACGCTGAACAGCAGCTTGCCAGCATCAAGGACCAGCCCGGCCGCAAGCTGCTCATCACCGATGGTGTCTTCTCCATGGACGGCGACATCGGCCCGCTGCCCGGCCTCTGCGATCTCGCCGAAAAATACGGCGCCATCATGATGGTCGACGACGCCCATGCCTCCGGCGTTCTCGGACGCAACGGCCGCGGCACCATCGATCATTTCCAGCAGCACGGCCGCGTCGACATCCAGGTCGGCACGCTCTCGAAAGCCATCGGCGCCCTCGGGGGCTACGTCTGCGGCACCCGCGACCTCATCGACTTCCTCTATCACCGCGCGCGCCCGTTCCTGTTCTCGACCTCGCATCCACCCTCGGTCGCCGCCACCTGCATCGCCGCCTTCGACGTCCTGCAGGACGAGCCCGAGCGCATCGAGAATCTCTGGAAAAACACGCGTTTCTGGAAAAAAGAACTCGGCCTGCTGGGCTTCGACATCGGCGGCAAGACCACGCCCGCCAGCGAAACTCCCATCACCCCCATCATCATCGGCGACGGCGCCCGCACCATGGAATTCTCGCGCGAGTTATTTAAGGAAGGCGTCCTCGGCACCGGCATCGCCTTCCCCACCGTCCCCGAAGGCAAAGCCCGAGTCCGCACCATCATGACCGCCACGCACACGAAGGAAGAACTGGAGCAAGCGCTGGAGGTTTTGAAGAAGGTTGGGAAAAAGATGGGAATTTTGTCGTAGTCGGAGAGTACGCTCTCTTGGCGGCTGAACGCCTTACCCCGTGATCCTCTGTGTCCTCTGTGGTTAAATCGTTTTGGGATCTACTCCCGGTACACCACCCGTCCGCCCACCACCGTCGCCACCACTTTCCCCGTCAGCTGCCATCCATCAAACGGCGAGTTCCGCGCGAGCGACCGCGACTTCGTCACATCAAACGTCCACCGCTTCTTCGGATCGAAAATCGTCACGTCCGCATGGTTTCCGCGCGTCAGCGCCCCGCGTCCGCGCAGATCAAACACCCGCGCCGGCCCCGCCGTGAACAACTCCACGATCCGCGTCAGCGGAATCTTGTGCTCGCGGTGCAGCTTCGTGATCGCCAGCCCCAACGCCGTCTCCAGCCCGACAATCCCGAACGCCGCCCGTTCAAACTCCACCAGCTTTTCGTGGCACGCATGCGGCGCATGGTCGGTCGCAATCGCGTCCACCGTCCCATCTCCCAGCGCCACCACGATCGACTCGATATCCGCCGCCGAACGCAGCGGCGGATTCATCTTGGCATTCGCGTCATATCCCCCGACCGCCTCGTCGGTCAAAGTGAAATGATGCGGCGTGACCTCGCAGGTTACCCGCGCCCGGCTGCGTTTGCCCCGCCGCACGGCCTTCAGCGAGTCCGCCGCCGACAGATGCGCCACATGCAGCCGCGCGTTCGGCATCTGCTGCGCGAACTGGACATCACGGTCCACAATGCTCGCTTCCGCAGCCGCCTTCCACCCCCGCAGCCCCAGCCGGAACGATGTTGGCCCGTCATTCATCGGGCAACCTTCCGTCATGCGGGTGTCCTCAGCGTGCTGCACTACCGGAAAACTGAGTTCCCCGCTCAGCCGCAGGCATTCGCGCATGATGTCGTTATCGAGAATCGGCTTCCCATCATCGGTTACCGCCACAGCTCCTGCGCGCTGCAATCCGCGAAAGTCCGTGAGCACCGCGCCCTTGCTGGCATGCGTCGCCGCCGCCACCGGAAACACATTCACGACTGCGCCTCGCTCCGGTTGCCGCACCCAGTTCACCCACTCCTGCGAGTCGATCACTGGCGTGGTATTCGGCATGCAGCACACCGAGGTAAATCCGCCCGCCGCCGCTGCCGCCGTCCCCGACGCAATCGTCTCCTTGTAACTCTGTCCCGGCTCCCGCAAGTGGACATGCAGGTCGATAAACCCCGGCGCAACGATCAGTCCGCGGGCATCCAACTTCTCTTCCGCGCTCCCGCGCACCTTGTTCGGTGGCGCAACCTCGGCCACATGCCCGTCGCGCAGCAGCACGTCCATCGGCGCATCCACCCGGTTCGCCGGATCGATCACGTGCCCGCCGCGAATCAGCAGCGACGCCGGTTTGTTTCTCTCGTATGCCATCACAGAGTTTGTCATCCTGAGCGAAGCGAAGGACCTGTTTTTTCTCACTACAGCTTCATCGCGGCCCTCTAAGCAAAGAATTACGCTGAGCTCAGCTACCGCCCCTTCCCCGCCGCCCGCGCCAAGATCGCCATCCGCGTCGGCACGCCATTGTGCACTTCCTCCACAATCACCGACTGCGGTCCATCCGCCACCTCTCCCGTTAACTCCAGGCCGCGGATAATCGGTCCCGGATGCATCACGATCGCATCCCGCTTCGCCATCTTCAGACGGTGCGCCGTCATCTGGTAGCGCGCCACATACTCCTCCAGCCGCAGCTTCAAGCCGGCGAGCCGTTCCTTCTGCACCCGCAGCAGCGTGATCACGTCCGCCCCGCGCAGCGCCTCCTCGATATGCCGCGTCACGCTCACGCCGGGTGCCAGCGTCGCTGCCACTTCCGGCACCAGCTCATCCGGGCCACACAAGCTGACCTTCGACCCGAACTTCGACAGCAGATGACATGCCGAGCGCGCCACCCGGCTGTGAAAGATGTCGCCCACAATCGCCACCCGCAGCCCCTTCAGCGTCTTCTTGTGTTTCAGGATGGTGTACGCATCGAGCAGCGCCTGCGACGGATGCTCGTGCATTCCATCCCCCGCATTCACCACCGGAATATCCAGGTGCTCGGCCATCAGCCGCGGCGCTCCGGCCAGCGGGTGCCGGATCACGATCACGTCCGCTCCCACCGCCCGCAGCGTGTATCCCGTGTCCAGAAGCGACTCGCCCTTTTCAATGCTCGACCCGCTCGACTGCACCAGCGTCGTCATCGCCCCCATCGACTTGGCGGCAATCTCAAACGACGAACGCGTGCGCGTCGATGGCTCGTAAAACAGCAGCACCACCCGCTTGCCCCGCAACAGGGGCTTCGGTTTCTGCGGATTCATGCGCCGCGCCGCTTGCAGGATTTTCAGGATTTCCGGCGCATCCAGATCTTCGATGCCCAGAAGCGAACCGCGTGCCACCTTATTCATCGGTTGCCTGCAGCCAGGGCCGCCCGGCTCCAGCGCGCCCTGCCCAATTTCCGTTCAGCCTTGGGGCATCGCGAATCACCTGTCCCCTTCGAGCGCGCCCCGCGAAGGATGAACGCAGCATCATACGCGTCGTCCGCGTCGCCCGGCAAGCGCTCGGCGGCACTCACCCGCGCTCCCGCTCCGCTGCTTCATATCCCTCGCACTCCACCACCGGCAGCGGCGGATACTTGGGAAACCGCGGATCCGTCGCCGACAGTTCACAGCGCCAGAAAACCGAACCCCGGTCCGACTCCAGCCGTCGAGCGTGGCGGCAAGCCGCACATAAGCCTACCCGCAATCGCTCCTCCCCCTTTGGCTTCTCCGCCCCCATCGCAATTCCCAGCATAGCAGCGCGCCTCGGCCACACGACAAGATGCGACATCCCCTCCAAATCACCTCATGTCGCTTGCCTCGCACCTGGAAATCGAACACATTCCCCTCGCCGGCATCGCCAGAAGGCACGAAACGGAGCCACCCCAATGCGAACACCTTTCCTTTGGATTCCCACCCTGGCCGCAGCCCTGTTCCTGTCCGCTTGCGGCATCGGCAACGGCGATGATCTCACCGACGTCATCGTCTCGCCCCACGACGGCGCCGCCGTCCACGGTTCCGGAACCGACGCCGTTCAGTTCAAGGCCATCGGCGTGTATCAGGCCATGGGCCAGTACTCCGTCTCCTATACCAAGGACCTGAACACCGCCAACTGGATCACCTCCGACGGCGCGAACACGACTGTCGACGCCCAGGGATTGGCCACCTGCATCGGACACACGCCGACTCCGGCCATCGTCACCGCCTCCCGCAAGAACGACGCCGGCGACACCATCAGCGGAGGCGCGTTCCTCGCTTGCGATTAAAACGGTCCATCGCCGACTGGAACGGCCGTGCAATACGTACGTAAAAACAGACACCTCCGAAGGAGAATGCCATGCGAGAGTTCCGAAACGTCATCCACCATGCGGCCATCTGCGGCCTTCTCGCCGTTGCCGCCTTTGCCCAGCAAGCCCAGCCGCCGCTCCCGGTGCCCTCGGATTCGCCGAAGCCCCCAGCCGAATCCGCCGCTCAGGCCCCGACCGCCCACACCGCGACTGCCGCCGAAGGCAAGGCCACTCTCTACGTCTACCGCCACCGCCGCTTCGAAGGCGCGGCCTTGAAACCTTCCGTTTACATCGACGACCGCGAGCTTGCCCGCATCGAAAACGGTCGCTATTTCGTGGCCAAAATCGAGCCCGGCAAGCACAGCATCCGCTCCAACGACAAAGCTTCTGGCGTCGAAATCAATATGAAGGCTGGCACCGAGTACTACATCCGCGTCGACATGCAAACCGGCTTCTGGAAGGGACACGGCCGGCTCACCATGATCCTGCCCGAACAGGGCGAATACGAGGTCAAACAGACCAGGCCAGCCAACGACGACGACTTGAAGGATCGCGAACTCGTAGTCGTGAATATGCAGCTGCAATAGAACGGCCCCGGCTCCGTTACTCGCATGTGTGACCCACATCCTTGGCGGAAGCCAGCCCGGGCGCGAACCTTCGTAGGGCCATTCCTATACTGCGAAAAAGGGAGGTCGCGATTTTATGTGCGACAAAAATTTAAGACCGATCAGCCTCACCGGCATTCTGGCCAGCACCCTGACTGCCCTCTTGATCCTGCCATTCGTCGGCTGTTCCAATTCCTCCAGCACTCCGCCACCACCACCCCCCTCCGGCAATACCAACTTCGTCTACACCGCGAATGCCGCCGGGACTCCCTCCACGGTCTCGGTCCTGGCCTCCAGCCCGACCACCGGGGCGCTCTCTTCCGTTTCTGGCTCGCCTTACAACACTGGCTCCTCTTCCCGTGCCCTCAAGGTCGATCCCGCCGGCAAGTACGTCTATGTCGCCAATACCGCGTCAGGCGACATCAGCGCGTTCACCATCAATCCCGTTACTGGTGCACTTTCGCCCGTCGCCGGTTCTCCATTCCCCGTCGAGGCTGGCGTCAATGGCATCGCCATCGATCCAACCGGAGCCTATCTGTATGCCGTGAGCGGATCTTCGGCCAACCTGTGGGAGTTCTCCATCGACAACTCCGGTGCCTTGCACAACCTCGCCACCTCTCCCGTGCTCATTGATGCCTCTGGCTCCCAATCCGGAGCCCTGACCATCGATCCGTCGGGCAAGTTTCTCTACGTCACTGCCAACGCCGCTGCCGGGACGAGTATCTACGCCTTTGCCCGCGATACCGCCTCCGGAACCGCCAGCCTGATTGCCGGCGCCATTTACTCGATTGACCTTTTCAGTAACAGCATCATCACGGATCCCTCAGGCAAATTTGTTCTCGCCGTCAGCAATGGCAGCAGCACTCTGTTCGGCTTGATCGCTATTTTCAGTCTTGACAGCACCACGGGAAAGCTCGCCGAGGTCGCAACTTCTCCGTTCCAGACCGGCTCTGATCCCTCCTCGGTGACGGTCGATCCTTCCGGCAAATTCGTCTATGTCGCCAACACTTCCGATGCCACCATCTCCGCGTTCACACTTAACACCACATCCGGTGTTTTGGGAACCGTTGCGGGATCGCCCTTCCCCAGCGGCGGCCACGGCACAATCAACGGGCCTCTGGGCATAGTGGTAGACGCCGCTGGTAAATACATCTACGTCTGTAACGCGTCAAACGACATTTCCGTGTTCACCTTCAGTACCCAGACTGGAGCTCTCACCGCTCTTCCCGGCTCCCCGTTCGCTTTGGATGGAAACGGTCCCAATGCAATCGCTGTTGTACAAAAGCAGTAATTTAAAAGTAATTTAGACGACGGTGCAAAACCTCATTTAGACGATGTTGTGCGAAAACTGATTTGTGGCGAAGACTGATTTGTGCAGAAAACTGATTTAGTGCGAAAACTGATTTGTGCGAAGACTGATTTGTGCGAAGACTGATTTGTGCGAAAACTGATTTATGCGAAAACTGATTTATGCGAAAACTGATTTAGACGATGGTTGTTCGAAAGAAGCAATTTAGGCGATAGAAGAGCCGCGGAGCGGCGGCATAGGATAGCCCAGCGCGTAAGCGCTGGGTACCGGCGAAATAGAAGAGCAAATCCCGTAGGGATGGCACTCACGCCCGAGGACGTCAGTCCGAAGGAGCTCCATCGAATTCCCGAGGACGCTACAACGAGGCGCGCTTTCGCAACCATGCCGCGTACAACGCCCCGCCAATGCACCCTCCGGCCACGATCACGAGAAGCATCACGAACATCACGAGCACCACAACAGCGACCAGGCCCTCGTGTGTCTTAAGTAGCTCCTGCGCCTGCTGCACTTTCTGCGGATCGTATCCCCGCCCCGACAATGGAAGAGCCGGGTAGCGGAGCCACAGTCCCGTAGCGGCGCCACAATCCCGTAGCCCGCAACAGAGCCGCGCAGCAGCCGCACAGTCCCGCAGCCGCAACATAGCCGCGCAGCAGCCGCAACCTAGCCGCGGAGCGGCGGCACAGGATAGCCCAGCGCGTAAGCGCTGGGTACCGGCGAAATAGAAGAGCAAATCCCGTAGGGATGGCACTCCCGCCCGAGTATCCCCGCCCCGGCAATGGAAGAGCCGCGCAGCGGCGGCACAGACCCGTAGCCGCAACCTAGCCGCGGAGCGGCGGCATAGGATAGCCCAGCGCGTAAGCGCTGGGTACCCGCCGAAATAGAAGAGCAAATCCCGTAGGGATGGCACTCCCGCCCGAGGACGTCAGTCCGAAGGAGCTCCATCGAATTCCCAAGGACGCTACAACGAGGCGCGCTTTCGCAACCATGCCGCGTACAACGCCCCGCCAATGCACCCTCCGGCCACGATCACGAGAAGCATCACGAACATCACGAGCACCACAACAGCGACCAGGCCCTCGTGTGTCTTAAGTAGCTCCTGCGCCTGCTGCACTTTCTGCGGATCGTATCCCCGCCCCGGCAAATGGAAGAGCCGGGTAGCGGAGCCACAGTCCCGTAGCGGCATAGACCGTAGCCGCAACCTAGCCGCGTAGCGGCGGCATAGGATAGCCCAGCGCGTAAGCGCTGGGTACCCGCCGAAATAGAAGAGCAAATCCCGTAGGGATGGCACTCACGCCCGAGGACGTCAGTCCGAAGGGGCTCCATCGAATTCCCGAGGACGCTACAACAAGGCGCGCTTTCGCAACAATGCCGCGTACAACGCCCCGCCAATGCACCCTCCGGCCACGATCACGAGAAGCATCACAAACATCACGAGCACCACAACAGCGACCAGGCCCTCGTGTGTCTTAAGTAGCTCCTGCGCCTGCTGCACTTTCTGCGGATCGTATCCCCGCCCCGGCAATGGAAGAGCCGGGTAGCGGAGCCACAGTCCCGTAGCGGCGGCATAGACCGTAGCCGCAACCTAGCCGCGGAGCGGCGGCACAGGATAGCCCAGCGCGTAAGCGCTGGGTACCGGCGAAATAGAAGAGCAAATCCCGTAGGGATGGCACTCCCGCCCGAGGACGTCAGTCCGAAGGGGCTCCATCGAATTCCCGAGGACGCTACAACAAGGCGCGCTTTCGCAACCATGCCGCGTACAACGCCCCGCCAATGCACCCTCCGGCCACGATCACGAGAAGCATCACGAACATCACGAGCACCACAACAGCGACCAGGCCCTCGTGTGTCTTGAGAAGCTCCTGCGCCTGCTGCACTTTCTGCGGATCGTATCCCCGCCCCGGCAACTGTGTGAGCATCGCATGTCGTAACTCGTCCGGTCGGTACACCAGGGTCGCGATGATTGGAATTATCAAGAAAAGAAATCCGAATCCGCCGCTGGCCGCGCCCACTCGTGCCCCCACCCCCGGGGATGGCAAACCTCCGCGGAGGTGGCGCCGATACAACAGCACCGCCAAAGCACCACCCAGCATGAACGCCGGCCCAAAGGCCGCGAACGGAATCACCAACCCTAAAATCGAAAGCGCTCCGCCTAGAGCCGCCCCAGGCAAGGCGTGCGCCCACTGCACTCTCCCGAGGCTGGGCGCCGCAGGCACGCGCATAGAAGGGTTTTCGACTGCCTCCGTACTATCCGCGAGGGGTGCGGGGGCCTCCGCCGGCGGCTCCACCCCCACCACACGAATCTGCGGTGCCCCGCATTGCTTGCAGAACGGCACGCCCTCTTCCACAGCCGCGCCACATTTATGACAGGGATGATCCACGGGTTTTCAAATTACCGTAGCAGGCAGGATCAAGCAAGAAATGAACTGACGTTGGGTTCGTCCTCGACGACGAGGCGTCAGATACTCTCAACTCATGTCATCCTGACCGAGTAAGGCGCCAGGTGAACGAACGGAAAGACCCTGCGCCTTTCGAGCGCCTTAGATCGTGTCCTTACCCCCGCCCCGCGTCTGCACGAACACCAGCGCGAAGTCGGTGCCCTTCCCTTCATGCTGCGGTGAAATCGATACGATGTGCTGGTTGTCCTTGGTCCCGACCTTCAACTCGAGCGTCGCGCCGTGATCGTGTCCGCAGCTGAGCTTGTTATCGCTCTTTTCATGATCCTTGCCCAACTCGACATCGACATCGCCCGCGTCTCCATGTGGATTGTCCGTGTGGCATTCCAGGATGCCGCCATATTTTTTGAGCTGGTCGCGATAGAAGGCCGCAACCTTGTCGGGCGGATCGTTGCTCAGAAACTCAATGGCCACGACCTTCACTCCAAAAAGACCCGAGGAAATATTGACATTGGCATTGTTGCTGTCGTGACCGTTCGAACTCTTCTGTTTCTGCTGCGCGCCCGGGTACACCGGCAATCCCGTGTCGTGAGCATTGGCGTCCTGGCTCACGTGAATCCCACCCACCGGCGTTTCGATCTCGACGTTCTTGTCCTCGCCGTTCTGTGATTTCTTCACGTTGATTTTGCATCCTAAGCCGGCCACAAACAGTAAGACCAGCAGGCTGGCCAACGCGAGCCTTGCGCTAGCGCCTTGCGGTGTTCGCATGTTGGAAATCTCCCTTCGCCAGTTGCGCCTGTCGTTCAATTCCGGCGCCGCGCTGGGCCACGTTCGGAATGCTGACCGGCAAATGCCCACGGATCGGAATCTCTCCGAATAAAGCCTTCACCGCGCTCAGCTCCGAAACCGTCTCGTTCGAAAACGTACATAGATAGTTATCGATCTTAGGAAAATCCGCCACCACGTACGGATTCCCCAGCGCCACCACCGCCGTCTTCCCCGCTGCGTGGTCGAGCACCTCGCTCAGCAGCGTGCCCGTGGCATCGGCTACCGCCGTCGTGTTCTTCGTGCTGCCCGGCGTCGGAGTTGCATAAACCGCCGCCACCACGCTCTGCGCCTGGTCCACGGCCTTCAGCACGTCGGCGGCCATGCCCTCCGCCGTTCGAGAGTCCACGTAGATCACGTTCGCATCGGGCACACGGCTCCGCACCTGGTGTTCGAGCACGTGGCCCATGGGCAGGCGCACATCCTCCGAGAAGACAATCACCACCAGGTGGTTATGGATCTCCTCTTTGTTCATATACGGAAGACCCGCCTTGGTGGTTCCCGTGGATTTCAGCGGCAGGACCTTGCCATTGTCCCGCACCAGGGTGACGGCATCGTCGGCGACTCCCTGCCCGGCCAGCATGCTCTGCGGCTTGCCGACGCTTTTCGCAATTTCAGCCAGGTCCATCAGCCGTGCCTTGTGCAGGCCCAGCGAAGCTTTCATCTTCAGCAGCTTCAGCACTGACTCGTCGAGCCGCGTTTGCGAGATCTCGCCGCTCTCCACCGCCTTGATCATGGCCTTGTAAGAGGCATCGAGGTCGGCCGGGATCAGCAGCAGGTCGTTGCCCGCCTTGAAGGCCTCGACCGCGGCCCGGCCCACATCGGAGGCGTACAGGTGGGTGAGGCCGGCCATGTCGAGCGCATCCGTGGTTACCACCCCGTTGAACTTCATCTGCTTTTTCAGCAGGTCGGTGACGATGCGGGGCGATGTGGTCGCCACCCGGTTCGGATCGGGCTCAAGCGCCGGCACGGTGACGTGCGCCACCATGATCGAGTCCACGCCCGAGTCGATAGCCTTTTGAAATGGCGGCAGCTCGATCGTGTTCAGATGATTGAGATCGCCACCTACTTTCGCCACGCCAAGGTGCGAGTCCGTCGCGGTGTCGCCGTGTCCTGGAAAATGTTTCGCGGTCACCAGCATCCCGCCTTCGTGCGCGCCCTTGATGTAGGCGGCGACCAACTGCCCGACCTGCTGCGGATCTTCCCCGAACGAGCGCGTGTTGATGACGGGATTCACCGGATTCGAATTCACGTCAGCGACAGGAAAGAAATTCCAATGAATGCCGACGGCACGCGACTCCTGCGCCGTGATGCGTCCGAAGTTCTCGGCGTACTCGAGCTTGCCCGCCGCGCCGAAAGCCATCGCGTGCGGGAACACGGTCGTTCCATTCAACCGCATGGCGAGGCCCCGCTCGAAGTCGGCTGCGAACAACAGCGGCAGCTTCGATTCTTTCTGCAGATGGTTCAGCAGCATGGTCGCTTCGTAGGGCTCGCTCTTCACCAGCATGCCGTTGTCGTTGGGGATGGTCATGGCGAAAGCGCCAACGTGATACTTGTCGATTGCTTCGCGCAGTTGCACGTAGACGTCGCTCTCGTCGTTGAGGAATTGCGCCCGCACCCAGAGCATGAACAGCTGCCCGACCTTCTCCTGGGTCGAAAGTTTGTGCAGCGTCTTCTCTGCCCACTTCTCGCCGTCACGATCCAGATGAATGGGCCCCGGCTGCTGATAACGATCTTTGGCAAACGACGAAGTGCTCATGAGGAAAATCAAAAAGCAGGCAATGACAGAGCGCATAGGCAGACGATAGCAGAAAGGCAGGCACAGGTGACAGGTGGCAGGTCACAGGTGACGGTTACAGGTGTAGGTCTTGGGTCTTAGGTCTTGGGACTCGCGAGTCGAACTCAAGCCTTGATCTTGAGCGCGAGCCTCAACCAGATCGATTGCCTTGTTCTGAATCTTGCGGGTCGTCGCCAAAGCCTGAGAGCCAGGCGACGTCGGGCTCGCGGCGAAACCAGGTGAGCTGACGCTTGGCGTAGTTGCGATGCGCCTGTTGCGCAGCACTGATCGCAGCTTCGCGTGTCAGTTCGCCGCGCAGCAACTGCACGGCTTGCTTGTAGCCAAGCGAAGTCAGAGCGCGGGCGTTCGCACCGTAACGATCGAGCAACTGCTCCGCCTCTTCCGCGAGCCCGCTCTCGAACATACGGGCGGCGCGCTGATTGATGCGCGCGTAGAGCGCGTCGCGGTCGGGATTGAGACCGAGACGCAGGATGCGGAAGCCGGTGAGCGCGTCGCGGCCTTCGCTCCACATGGCGGTCATCCGGCGGCGCGTGGCGAGACACACCTCGATCGCGCGAATGAGCTTGGGTGAATCGTTGGGATGAATCTTCTCCGCTGCGGCCGGGTCGAGGCGCCGCAAAATCTTGTGCAGGTACTGCGGACCGTTGCGCTCGGCGCGCTCGCGCAAGCGCTCGCGCAATTGCTCGGAGCGCTCCGGTCCGGCGAACAAACCATCGAGCAACGCGCGCAGGTAGAGGCCGGTGCCTCCGACCACGATGGGCATGTGACTGCGCGCCTTGATGTCTTGCAGTATTTGTCGCGCCTGCCGCGCGTACTCGCCGGCGGTGACGTAGCTATCGGGCGCGACCACGTCGAAGAGATGATGCGGCGCGCGTGCGCGCTCGGCAACGGTGGGCTTGGCGGTGCCGATTTCAAACTCACGCACCATCGCGACCGAGTCGCAGTTGACGATTTCACCTTGATAACGTTCGGCAAGCGAAAGCGAGAGCGCGGTCTTGCCGCTGGCAGTGGGGCCAAGGATTACGACCAGCAAAGGATCCGGCGAACGACTCAGCGCAGGCTCCAATGCATCGCGTTCCAGTAACGGACAAGAGTAATCGCCAGCAGCGTGGCGGCCATGATCAACAGGCCCGTGGTCTCGAGCGCGTAGACATGGTGCCGAGGATGGCTCGTCTTGTTCTGTGTGGGGGAGTTCACGTGGTCATTGTAGCGCTGGTCGTCGCAGGAGTGAACAGGGGTAACTGAATTGAAAATGGCGGGCGCAAAGGGGTAACAAGAATCGCAGTAATGTTCCACGTGGAACATCAATGCAAAGCTGTGGATTTCTGGTTTGCTGAAAGATAATGTACGGAATTTTGTAAGTCGCAACGGGAACGGGAGTTACGCAGTGAATGCGGAAATTGTCTATCACAGTAAGAGTGTGATTTCTGTCACATGTGTCGAGCTTTCGACATCATTGGGCGGATCATCGAGGCGACAAGGAGGATTCGGAGACATCGGTTCGCGGGCTCGTGGAATGGATGTGGTCGAGGTTAGGGTTCGGCTTCACGTTACGTGGGGGTCCCCTTCGGCTTCGCTCAGGGCAGGCTTTCGAGTTCGTTCGGCTGAGGCCTCATTTCGCTCAGGATGACAGGGCGGCTTGATGTGCGACGATGCTGGCGGGTGAGAGAGTGGGGCGAGTTGGCGGTGGTACACTACCGGCTCGTTGGGCGGTTATGACAGACACAAGAGCGGCGAGAGTAATGCGGTTTGGGGTATTTGAGGTGGACCTGGCGTCGGGAGAGCTGCGCAAGAACGGGACGCGGGTTCGCCTGCAAGAGCAGCCGTTTCGGGTTTTGACGATGCTACTGGAGCGTCCGGGGAAGATGGTGACACGCGAGGAATTGCGCAGCGCGTTGTGGGCCGATGACACTTTCGTGGATTTCGATCACGGGTTGAACACGGCGGTGAACAAAGTGCGAGAGGCGCTGAACGATGCAGCCGCCAATCCGCGCTTTGTGCAGACCGTGGCGCGAAGAGGCTACCGATTTATTGCGCCAGTTGAGGATCAGAGGAGCGCCCCTGCCTTCGCGCCTGGGGAGAAGAGTGGAGTTGCAATCAACGGCAACAGAGAGGCTGGGTCAGCTGCGACGGCGGAAATGCATCCGGAGCTGGAAGTTCCGCTGCCGCGGCGGGAGATTACCCGGGCGTTGTTCATCGTTGTACAGGTGATGTATCTCATCTTTTATGTGGCGGCTCTCATGCGCTGGCAGGAAGTGCATCGGATTGCGATCGGATTTCTTCCGGGGTGGGGCGCGTCGGCGATCGTTACGACAGTGCTAGTGACGGCCGGTGTCGGGATTCCGCTGCGTTGTTATCTGACCGCGGAGACGGCATTTGATCACCGGCGGCTGGGAGAGAAATTTCAGCGATTGTATCCGGGGATTCTCGCGCTGGATGAGTTGTGGGCAGTGGCGCCGTTTTTGTTGGCAGAAAAAATTGGGTTCGGAGCTGCGTTCGCGGCCACGGCAGGATTGTTGTATCTGCCGTTTTCGGAGCGAAGTTTGATCCGGCTGGCGTATCCGGAGGAGCGGAAGTAGAGCATACGCCCTGGACTCATTTATGTCGCCTCGACGGGCTGGGAGTTGATTCCCGGTGGCGGGTGAGGTCCTCGGAAGTCGTTAAGGTGGGACTCGGTATCGAATTGGAGGTGAGTCTTTAGTGGCGAGGTCATGCGAGTGTTCGGAGACGGCTGGCGGGCTCACGCCCGCGTCGCTTTGTGTCGTCCCTACGGGACTCGCGGAGATTCTTGCACTTTACCCAGGGCTTACGCCCTGGGCTAATTTATGCCGCCCCGTGAACGGGGCTTGGCAGTTGCTGTAGAGACTACCCGGTTGTGTTCAGCTTCTCTGTAGGAATTGGTCACGTGACCTCGTATCGAATTGGACGTGAGTCTGCTGGCGAGGTGATGCGATCGCGTTCGGAGACGGCTGGCGGGCTCACGCCCGCGTCGCTCTATGTCGTCCCTACGGGACTCGCGGAGATTCTTGCGCTCTACCCAGGGCTTACGCCCTGGGCTAATTTTATGCCGCCCCGTGAACGGGGCTTGGTACTTGCTGTGGAGACTGCCCGGTTGTGTTCAGCTTCTCGGTGGGAATTGGTCACGTGACCTCGTATCGAATTGGACGTGAGTCTCCTGGCGAAGGTGATGCGATCGCGTTCGGAGACGGCTGGCGGGCTCACGCCCGCGTCGCTTTGTGTCGTCCCTACGGGACTCGCGGAGATTCTTGCGGTTTACCCAGGGCTTACGCCCTGGGCTAATTTTATGCCGCCCCGTGAACGGGGTTTGGTACTTGCTGTGGAGACTGCCCGGTTGTGTTCAGCTTCTCGGTGGGAATTGGTCACGTGACCTCGTATCGAATTAGACGTGAGTCTCCTGGCGAGGTGATGCGATCGCGTTCGGGGACGGCTGGCGGGCTCACGCCCGCGTCGCTCTGTGTCGTCCCTACGGGACTCAACATAGTCTTATGCTCGTTACCCAGCGCTTACGCGCTGGGCTATCCTATACCGCCGCTACGCGGCTATGCGATAGGCCAACCTGCCGCCGCTACGCGGCTATGCGATAGGCTAACCTGCCGCCGCTACGCGGCTATGCGATAGGCTAACCTGCCGCCGCTACGCGGCTATGCGATAGGCTAACCTGCCGCCGTTACGCGGCTATGCGATAGAAGGAGCCTGTCAGCGACGACTGCGCTCTATGGAAGGGTGCAGACACGAGCCGACTAGCGGCGCGCAGGCTGAGCACAGGACGTGCGCGGGAAGTTGAACGGGGGAGGCGGACGGTTGGACATTCACACGGGCGATGGATCGATTCGGTTGGGAAAGTCGTAGGACCAAGGGGATCGTTGGTCATTGGCTGTTGGTCGTTGGTCGTTGGTCGTTGGCTGAATCCCTTGTCGCTAGCAGTTGTGGAATCCCACGTTTCGGAAGGCGCGAAACGTGGCGCACCCGGCACCCGGCGTGCACTTCTTCTTGTGGTGAAGCCGGTCTGCTATTTGATTTCGCTTCCGTCGGGGTTCAGGTTGTAGAAGAAGCGGAAGCGGAGGCCGAGGTAGGAGCCGGGGAATTCTCTGGGGAGTGCTTCGAATGGGCCCTTGATGCTGCCGTAAGCGGGGCGTTCGAGTGTAACGTCACCCGAGGAATCGACTATTTTTAATCCCTGTACTGTGCCGTCTTTCAGGATGAGGAAGTCGATGGTGACCCAGCCTCTCTTGAAGCTCGCCGATTCTGGAATCAGCTGGTACCACCTTTCGCGTACGTCGATGAGTAGGCGGTTGAGGTAGGGGCCGAAATCCACACCCATGGTGTCGCTCAGGATCTCCATGGGGCCCATGACGCCGCCGGCCTTTCCTTGCGAGAGACCGAAATCGCCGCCCTGGCCTCCGATTCCACCGCCACGGTTCTGGGCCGCGGCCCGGGCGGCCTGATCGATGGCGGAGCCCGCCGATAGCGTTCCACCAAACTTCACCGGAGGTTTCTCCTGCGTCTGGGGAAGCTGGAGCTGGGCGATCTGGTTGGAGGATGAATTCTGCGGCGGTTGAGGTTGAGGTGCTTGCTGCTGCGTTGCAGCCTGGGCTGGGGCCGGTGCAGGTGTGATGGAGCTGTCCTGTGGCTGTCCCTGCATGCCTTTTGGAACGCCTGGGTGACTGCTGGCGAAAAGCTTCCTCAATTCTTTCGGATCCAGCTGCGGGGTCTTGGTGGTCGCGATCCGATCTTTGTCGGACATCACATTTGTTTTCGGATGCTCGGGCGGTTTCTGCAAATCGGGGGGCAGCTCGAGGTACGTCAAGTCGCGCTGCTTGATGAGGTCTTGCACGGAGACGCGCATGATGGGCTGCTGATGCAGGAAGACGCGGCGGTAGAAGCCTTCGATGCGGGGCTGGTTGACGAAGAGAATGATGACCAGCAGGTGGACGATGACGGAGAGCCAGGCGGCTTCGCGGCGCCGGGCGCGGGTCAGATCGTCTTGAAGGTGGAGCAAGAGGCTGGGGACGGCATCCTCGTCGAAGTGCCGGTAGGCCGATTCCCAATGGCGAGCGTCGTAGAGCTCGCGGGATTCGGGAGGAGGCAGAGGAGCGGGTGCTCGCGGCGTTATGGGTGTAATCGACATCGACGGGCGTTCAGTCTTTAGACACCGCGGCAAGAACCGGGGTTGCGCACCAATCCTTCCCGGGGTCCAAGACCCGATTTCCACTATTCTCGCATTTTTCTCAAGAAACCGCTAAACATCAGAGGTCGCGAGACTTATGGGCAGCCCCCTGGGAACAAGTAAATCATGGAGGGCAGGCAGCGGCCAGAGGAGATTTGTAAAGGTTTGTATGCCTGAGGGTGGCGCGAGATTGAAGGTTTGGGAAAAGAAGCCGATAGAGAAATCGGGAGCTTGCCTTGCAGTCGCTCAGTCCGGAGATCTTCCGAGAGATTGTCGATCGGCTTGAGACCGGTGTGTATGCGGTGGATCTGAGCGGAAAGATTTTGTATTGGAATCATGGCGCAGAAAGAATTACCGGGTTTCTAGGCCCGCAGGTGCTGGGGCGACGATGCAACGAGAGCATCCTGGCGGAGAGCGATGAGCAGCATCCGGGGCGCGAGGCGCCGATATATCAAACGAAAACCGGAGAGACAGGGGGCGCGCCACTGGAACAGATCAAGCACCTCCGCCACCGGTCAGGGCACGTAGTGGCGGTGCGTCAGTGGACGATGGTGATGAGAGACCCGGAGGGGCGGATCGCCGGCGCAGTGATGGTGTTCTCAGAACCGCCAGTCATCGCCGAGCGGGCGATGCCGGAGCACGGGCAGGATCTGGATCCTGAGACAGGAGCCGTGAGCCGAGAGGCGACGGAAAAAATTTTGCGATTGCAGATGAAAGTCGCGAACCAGCAGCACAAAGTTTGTGGGCTGATCGCGATACGACTGGACAGGATGAAGGATTTTCGCGCTGCGCACGGAAGTGAAGCCGCCAATACCATGTTACGTGTCATGAGCCAGACATTGAACGACATGGCGCGCCGGTCTGACGTTGTGGGGCGATGGGACGGGGATTCTTTCCTGGCAGTCCTGCCGGGTTGCGCGATGGAGCCGCTGGAGAGGGTGGCGGCGCGCATGCGGAGAGTCGCGGAGCGGGTGGCGATCCCGTGGTGGGGAGAACGGCTGACGACCAGCGTTTCGGTGCGGCTCACGATCATGAACCAGGACGACACGGTGGAGTCGATCGAGACGCGACTGAGCCGCCCGGAGACCGCGTTGAGGAATCCGGAGAAGGCAGAGGCGGGAGCGTAACGAGCTATGTTCGCAATTATCGGCATTCTGGTGGTTTTCGGTGCGGTCGTCGGCGGGTATCTGATGGAGCACGGAAATCTGCGGGTACTGCTGCAGCCGGCCGAGCTGATCATCATCGGGGGTGCGTCGGTGGGGACGGTGCTGGTGGCGAATCCGCTGCATGTGTTGAAGCAGATCGCGGGCGGGCTGGCGTCGGTGTTTGGGGGATCGAAGTGCACGCAGCAGCGATATCTGGATTCGCTGAAAACGATGTATGACCTGTTCAACAAAGCGCGGCGGGAGGGGCTGATCGCACTGGAAAGCGACGTGGAGGAGCCGGAGAAGAGTCCGATTTTTTCGAAGAATCCGGCGTTTTTGAAAGACCATCACCTGCGCGATTTCGTATGCGACACGATGCGGATGGCGGTGACGGGCGGAGTGGAACCGTTCGACGTGGACCAGATGATGGAAGTTGACATGGAAGTGCATCACCGGGGAGCGACCCAACCCATCACGGCGCTGAGCACGATGGCGGACTCGTTGCCAGGACTGGGGATTGTGGCTGCGGTGCTGGGGGTGGTGATCACGATGGGCGCGCTAGGCGGACCACCGGAAGAGATCGGGCACAAAGTGGCGGCGGCTTTGGTGGGGACGTTTCTGGGGATTCTGCTGTGTTACGGGCTCGTGGGGCCACTGGCATCGAACATGGGCAAAGCGGTGGAAGATGAGCATGCGCTGTATCACGTGCTACGGGTGGTCATGCTGGCATTTCTGAAGGGGACATCGCCGATCATGGCAGTGGAGATCGGAAGGCGAGCGGTTCCGGGACACGTGCGGCCATCGTTTCAAGAAGCGGAAAAAGTGTTCCGTAGCACCAGCGGCAGCGGCAGCGGGGGCGAGTCGGCTGCGGCGGCCTCGGCGTAGGCGGCTGGAATGGCAGACACGAAACCGATCATCATCATCAAGCGCACGGGCGGACATGGCGGCCATCATGGGGGCGCGTGGAAGGTGGCGTATGCGGACTTCGTGACCGCGATGATGGCGCTGTTTATCGTGTTGTGGTTGCTGAACAGCAGCAAGCAGGTGCGCGAGGCGGTGGGGGGATATTTCAAAGATCCGACGGGAACGGCGAAGCATGCGGGCGCGGACGTGCAGGGATCGGGTGAGTCATTCACGCTGTCGAAGGACGACATGCCGAAACTGAAGGACGAATTGCAGAAGAAAGTGCGGCAGCTGAGCGACTTCGACAAATTGAAGGATCACATTGAGATGACGGTGACGCCGGAGGGCCTGCGTATCGAAATGATGGAGTCGGAGTCGGGAACTTTTTTTGAGAGCGGGAGCCCGTTGCCAAGTGCAAACGGGCGAGAGATGCTGATAGCGCTCGCGAAGGAGCTGGGGAAGCTGCCGAACAAGATTTCGATCGAAGGACACACGGATGCGAAGCCCTACGCTGGGAAGAGCAACTACGGCAACTGGGAACTGTCGGCCGACCGCGCGAATGCGGCGCGGCGGCTGATACAGGAGAACGGCGTGAATCCCGGGCAAATTGTGCAGATCCGCGGGTATGCCGATCAGGACCTACGCAAGCGAGACAGTCCGGAAGACGCATCGAACCGGAGGATCACGGTCATCGTCCAGTATCTGATGAAAGACGGAAGTGAATAGATCCCCCGCTATTTGACGACCTGGAGATTGTTGGTCACACCGAAGACGCCGGAAACGGTCTTGGCGCGAATGCCGGCAGTATTCTTGTCGGCCTCGCTGTCGACGACGCCCTCCAGGGTGACGTTTCCATTTTTGACGATGATGCGAATGGGCTGCTGCACGCCGAGAGCGTATTTCTGCAAAGGGGCATAGCCGTAGATGGAGCGATAGAGGCGACGACGCAACTGGTCGTCCATGGGCGATGGTGGCAGGACTTCGATCTGGTTGTCGACTTTCTCGACGCCTTCAATTTTCTTCACTACGTTTTCGGCGTCGCTCTTGAGAGAGGGGCGGGTGACCTGCCCGAAGAGGGTGACGTTGTAGCCGTCGACTTTGTAGGCAAGGTTATCAAACACGTCGAGATAGGGGAGCATGAGGAGTTCGTGGCGGACTTCGCGCTGGATACGTTCGACGGCCTTGGGGGAGACATTCTCCTGGGCGAAACAGACTGCCACGGACAACACAACAGCGAGCGAAAGAAGACGACGCTTCATGGCTGTTCCTTTCAGGTAAGACATTGACGAAACAGATCGAACGCGCCTAAGCGGCTAAGGACGAGAGGAGCTGCCAACGTTGGCTGCGACGGCATTCTCGATGCGCGAGAGACGGAGAATCGAGGCGGCAGCCATATAACGAACGGCGGGCTTATCGTCCTGAAGCAAGGCTTCCAGATTCGGAATCTGGTCGCGATGCCGGCTGGCCCCGAGGGCCTGAGCGGCGGCGGCGCGAACGATCCAGTTTTTGTCGCAGAGAGCATCCTCCAACTCGCGCAAAGCGTCAAGGGAGGGGTCGGGACCAAGCAAGGCGGCAGACATGGCCCGGGTGGGAGCGGAGCGGTCCTGGGTGAGTTGCTCCATGACTTTGAATCCCCAGCCGGCAGGGCCGAATAAAGAAGTTGCGGCCTCTTTGGCGCCATAGACGGCGAGTTTGCCCGGGTCCTGCAGTTTTCTCTTGGTGGCTTGGAGTTCGTCCTTGATCAGGCCGGGGGCGGTGGGCTTATCACCGGCGAGGATGTGGAGCAGGACGTCGCGACCGCTGTGATCCCCCATAGTCCAGAGGGAGCGGGCGGCGGCGAAGCGAACATCGGGAGTTTCATCGTCGAGAGCCACTCTTAGCGCGGGAATCGCGGCGCGAGACTGCATGTCTCCGAGGGTCTTGGCGGCGAGCATGCGGATGGTGGGATCGGTGTCGGCGAGAGCACGTTCAAACAAGCGAAGGACATGCGGGCCAGGGCCCAAAGTTCCCAAAGCAGCAAGAGCCTCGGCGCGGCGAGCAGGGTTGCGGCTTTCAGCAGCCGCGGTAAGCATCTGCCATGGCATGGAGGCATGGGAGCCAGAAGCGACGGGAGCGGTTTTCGAACTGGGGGGAAGGTTCGGATCTTGCAACGCGTGAGAGGGAGAAGTCTGGGCCAGACTCGGAACGCTTTCACAAACAAGGACCGCACCAAAGAAAAACGCGCGCAGGATGCGGTCGGAAGCGGTCATGGGATCACGATAAAGAGCTCATTTCAGATCCAATCAAATACAGCAACTCCCTCGTCAAATACAGCAACTCCCTCGCCGGCAGTCACGCCGGCGGATTGAGCCGGTCAGTGTGATTCTCCCGGCGACTCATCGGTGGTCGTGTCGGCCGTCCGCGGGGTTGGATCATGATGGCCAAACAGGATGGAGCGGCGGCGACTCCCTGAGCGCTTGGCGTCTTCCTGGAGAGCGCGAACCGCAATCCATTGCACGTCACTGCGCTTGCACGGTTCAGCTATCAGATCGAAGGCTCCAAGGCTCACGGCCTCCTTGAAAGTCTGGTCGACATCCGGGCTAGAGGCCATGACGACGAAACAGGGCTTGCGAGGAGCAGTGAAATCGCGCAAGAGGTCCCGATAACTACCATCGTCGAGTTTCTCGTCACAGAAGATGAGGGTGGGATTGGAACCCCGCATGAGGGAACGGGCTTCAGTCACGCCTGAGCAACAAACCGGCTGGAGGGCCCAGCGGCTCATGGCAGATTGCACGACCTCACGGTTCGAGCCTCCACTGACTACGAGGATGCACCAGGCTGTTGTCGTAAAGGCCTCCCATTGGACCCGGTCCAAAAGTTGGGGACCCGGAGACGGAGGAGCCTGCCCGTCGTGCCTTTTGGTCCCGAACTACCGGGCTTCCTGTTAAGTACAAGGTAACGACGGGCGTCCGGCAAAGCCCATCCAGTTAACCCTCTACCGAGTGCAGGAAGGCTACCTAGCGCACATTGATGACACTTGGCTGGGACTTAGGCAACCTGGACGATGTTGTTGCGCACGGCGTAACGCACGAGGTCCGCGACGGAATGCAAGTCGAGCTTGCGCATAACGTTGGTGCGGTGCGTTTCGGCGGTCTTGACGCTGAGGTTAAGGACGACCGCAACTTCCTTGCTGGTCTTGCCTTCGGCAAGTAATTGAACAACTTCGCGTTCTCGCGGAGTGAGCCGATCCTTGAAGGGCTTGGGAATATCGCCATTGCGATCCAGGAAACCATTGAGAACCATCTCAGCAACACTGGAGGTAAAGAAAGTGGTGCGGCGCTGCAGCGCCTGGATGGCGGACACGAGGTCGCGCGCGGCATCGGATTTCAAAAGGAACCCACGGGCACCGACTTCGAGAACTTCACGCACAATCTGCTCCGACTCGTGCATGGTCAAGATCAGTACGCAGATGTGAGGAAGGGCCTGGAGGATCTGGCGAGCCGCGTCGAGCCCGTTGAGATTGGGCATGCTCACATCAATCAGAGCCAGATCGGGTCGCAACTCTACTGTTTTCTCGACGGCTTCGCGACCATCAACGGCCTCGGCGCAGACTTCCCAACCGGGATGGCTTTCGATGAGGGCCCGGATACCGTGACGGACGATTTCGTGATCATCGGCAATGAGAATTCGAAATGCGCTCATACTGCACCTCCGTAGGGAGCTTACGGCGATCTGTTAGAGCACCACGCGAGAGTCGATGATTCCTCGCGTTCCGACCACAGCGGAGTCCCACAGACGATGCTCCGCCGTTGCGAGACGATGCGAAAAAAGCTGATCACAGTGTGTGATAAGCGGCATCGTCAGGCTGCGATGTCTGGACCTGACCTTGCATCACGCTTGCCAAACCCGTAAATCACTGAGTTCTTTGACTTAAGGTATTTTACTCAGTTGCGCGCCCGATGTAATTTTTGCCTTCGACGCCGCCCGCCGCTCGATTCATTTCCAATGTTTGTGTCCCGGAAAGATGGTGTGAAAGAAGGTACGAGTGGAACGGCAGCGAGACTAAACAGCTTCGCAGGTGCGTCGATTCGCGGGAAATTTTAGGGCATTGCAGTCGCGACCTTACAGATACCACCCGATGTGCGCTCACGCGTCAGCATGTTTTCATCGGCGCATGAACACGACGCAGGCAGTCACAACCCCGGAGATGGAACTTGTGAAGCAGGCGCAGATGGGAGATGGAGAAGCTTTTGCCCGTCTGTATGAGACACATAAACGCAGGGTGTACGGAATTTGCCTGCGCATCACGCGAGAGCGCGCAGAAGCAGAAGATTGCGCGCAAGAGGCATTCCTGCAGTGCTTTCAGAAGCTGTCGACGTTTCGTGGCGACTCGGCGCTTTCCACCTGGCTCTATCGTTTGACGGTAAATGTGGTGCTGATGCGGTTGCGCACGAGTCACTCGAAACCGGTGTCGCTGGATACAGCAGGTTGCCTGGAGGACTCGACAGAAAGCGCAATTCTGAATTCGTGCCCGGTTGACGATCTGTGTCTGGCTGGCGCGGTGGACCGGATCGCGTTGCACCGAGCGTTGCGCCGACTTCCTCCCGGCTATCGAACGATCTTCCTGCTGCACGATGTGGAGGGGAAAGCGCACAGCGAGATTGCGCGAGAGTTGGGCTGCTCGATCGGAAATTCCAAGTCGCAACTGCATCAAGCGCGGGTGCGGCTGCGTGGGTTCCTACGAAGAAAAGCCCGGGCGCGCAAAAGCAAGATGCGATATCCAATCACCGTGCAATAAGCGTGCGGTTGAGGGAATTTAGAGCGTGCGAGTAGAGATTTCACCTGATTCTTGAACATGCGCAACCGGTCCTAGACTGCGTTCTCGGATTTGGTGGTGTGTTCGATCCTGTTCGCGGCCGGTGAATCCGGCTGGAAAGCGAGTTTCACAATGCTTTGGACAATCGCAGTGATTTTGCTGGTGCTCTGGGCGCTGGGCATGGTGAGTTCTTACACGCTCGGTGGCTTCATCCACCTGCTTCTGGTACTAGCCATCATCGTGGTGCTGATTCGGGTAATTCAGGGACGAAGCCCGGTGGTGTGATGGGAAAATTTCTGGCGTCGATAAGTGGTTTCTGAGGAGGAAACATGAACCGGATTTTCGGAATGCGATTTGTGATCGCAGTGATCGCAGTAATCGCGGTGATGGCCGGTTTGACAGCCATGGTGATGGCTGATGACAAGAAAGATGCCAGCGAAGAAATACATCGCATGGATGCGGCCGCGACCGTACTGAACGAAGTGATGGGCACTCCCGACAAAGGAATACCCGAGGAGATCATGGAATCGGCGAAATGCGTGGCGGTGGTGCCGTCGATGTTGAAGGGTGGCTTTGTGGTGGGGGCGAGTTACGGCAAGGGCGTGGCGACCTGCAAAACCCCCACGGGTTGGAGTGCTCCGGCACCATTCCGGATTGCTGGTGGAAGCGTGGGGCTCCAAATCGGAGGTGAGGCGACCGACGTCGTCATGGTGATCATGAACGATAAGGGCATGAAGAATCTGCTCAGCAGCAAATTCAAGCTGGGAGTTGACGCGTCGGTCGCGGCCGGTCCGGTAGGACGACACGCGGAAGGAGATACTGACTGGAAAATGCGGGCCGAGGTTCTTTCCTACTCGCGAGCGCGGGGCGTGTTCGCGGGAATTGCGTTGGATGGAGCTTCGATCACACAGGACGAAGATGAAACCAGCGCGCTGTATGGCAGCAAGGTTCCGTTCGAGCAGATTCTGACAGGGAGCATTCCGCCGCCATCGGGGTCGAACAGCTTCCTGGCAACGGTTAAGAAATACACTGCGGAGGCGAAGGCCAACGCAAAGACAGAAACGCACTAAGCGTCAGCGACAGCGAGTTTCGGCGGTATTGCGAAGCGGGGACGTCGAGAGAGACGTTCCCGCATTTTTTGTTGGTGCAAGCCTTTCCGGAGACGACGAGGCACAAGCTAGGTGCGCTTGACTCGGAGAAAGTCTTCGAGATCGGCAACCTTGTCGCCGATGTGGTTGAGCTTATTCGCCAGACCGTGAATCTCTGCTTCGGCACGGCGGTTCACTTCATAGTCCAATTCGCTGCGCAGGCGGTCGCGTGTGTCCTGGCGGTTCTGGCTCATCATGATGACCGGAGCCTGAATGGCGGCCAACATGGAAAGGATGAGATTGAGCAGAATGAATGGATAGGGATCCCAGGCTTTATGTCCGAGAAAAACGTTGATGATGCTATAGATCACCAGTGAAACCAGGAACGAGATGATAAAGGTCCAGGAACCACCAAATCCGGCGACAGAGTCGGCGATGCGTTCACCGAAGGTGGCTTCGCGATCGATGACCTCGTTTGGGTTGCGGGTGGCACGCAGGCGTACCAGTTGTTGCGAGGCATGAAATTGGCGCCCCAGGACGGCCAACATATCCATCCCGGCGAGCGGCTTGCGTTGGAGTAAAACCGCGATGTCGTGACGATCGACCTCGAGGCACACGGTTTGTTCCAGAGCGACGGCAGTGGTCTGGTGAGGAGTCTGTTCCAGCATGGAGGCGAAACCGAAGAATTCACCGTGGGCAGGCTCGTCGATGACGATCTCCTGATGATCCTGATCGATGGTGGTGACGCGCACCGTGCCCGAAACCATGACGTAGGCCTGGCCACCGGGGTCGCCCATCTTGTAGATGCGCTGACGCGGCGCAAAGTTCTTAAGCTCCACCTGGCTGGCCAGAACAGCGGTTTCATCCTCGTCGAGGAGAGCAAAGAGGGGAACGTGTTTCAGGGCTTCAGGGTTACATGCCATGGATCACCTCGCAGGATGCAAATCTGGTGGCGCGATTTGGTTCACAAGTGAAAACCGTCCAGGGAGAGTTCAGGGGGGCGTCGCGTTGAATCGGGTACTCGAGCCAGCGTCTACAACGTCTCCTTCCCGCTTCCCCAGATCGCGCGTCGCGATCGCATAATCGGTCACACCGAAGCGCAAAGTCGAATGCACCACCGAGGTCGTCTTTCTTCTTTTCGGAAGGTTTGGCTTCGGTGCGATCGGCCGTAGCGGCGACTGCGGGTGCGGCTGTCAGGATCGTCAGGATTGCCACTGCAAGTATCGGCAGCGAAGGAAAGAGACGACGGCCACAGGATTTCTGCACTAAGGCCAGTGAGGACATGGAACGTTCTCCGTCGGGAATGGAAAGATCGGATGCGTATCCTAATTTCGCTGCTGGAAGAGAG
Source organism: uncultured Acidobacteriota bacterium (assembly GCA_963729415.1). Classification (GTDB taxonomy): domain Bacteria; phylum Acidobacteriota; class Terriglobia; order Terriglobales; family Acidobacteriaceae; genus Gp1-AA133. The sequence continues at coordinate 327,198 of CAVSOD010000005.1, forward strand.
TCAAACCGGGGGGAAATCCTAGTCTCAGCCTGCGATAATCTTGATCCGCGACGAACTGATACAGAACGGAGTGCTTCGATGACAGAAAAAGTAGTGCTCGTAACCGGGGCGAATGGCGGGTTAGGAAGTTACGTAACACAAGCGTTCTTGAATGCTGGCGCGAACGTTGTGGGCACGTCCCGCAAGATCGGACCGAGCGACTTCTCCGGATCACGTTTTACGGCAATCGCCGCGGAACTCTCTAGTGGGGAGAGCGCGGTGACGCTGATTGGTGATGTGGCTGGCCGTTTTGGGCGGCTCGATGTTCTAGTTCATACGGTTGGAGGGTTCGCCGGCGGGCAGACAGTCGATGATACAGATGATGCCACCTTTCAACACATGATGGATTTGAACCTGAACTCATTGTTTCATGTGCTGCGGGCAGCGGTGCCGGTGATGCGCAAGACGGGAGATGGGCGGCTTATCGCGATTGGGAGCCGGGCGGCGGCGGAGCCAGGGGCCGGCGTGGGAGCTTACAGCGCTTCGAAGGCTGCCATGGTGGCTCTGATGAAATCGGTAGCATTGGAGAACAAGGATTCGGGTTTGCGAGCCAACGTGATCCTGCCAGGCACAATGGATACACCGGCGAACCGGAAGGCGATGCCGGGATCGGACTTTGGCCGATGGGTTCGGCCCGCGGCAGTTGCAGATTTAATCGTCTGGCTTGCCGGGGAGGCAGGCAAGGACGTGACTGGTGCGGCCATTCCGGTATACGGGGCCGATCTGTGAGCCCTATGCGAGACAGTCGAAATCGTCCCCGCTGACGACCCTGCAAGCAAAAACGGGTTTGCAAAGCGCTTAAGAAGAATGTTGGATCAGTGTGGGCCCTGCACAGAGCAAGTAGCAATTGACAATGGAACATCACATTTGCCATATTGTCAAAGCGGTTAGCAAGTCCAGCTAGTTTTGGTCTCGGGCCGAAGGCGGTCCCCGCCCTGTAGCGGAGAGCGAATATGAGTGACTTCGATTCCCTCCTTCATTCACACAGCTTAGCTCCCGGTCATGCGGGTGAACTCTTCCATATGACGCGTGATGCTGCCAAGTGGGAATGGATGAGCTTCTATGTCCGCCGTCTGCTGCCCGGGGAGACTTACGAAGCGCGCACTGAGGGAGAAGAAGCCGCATTCGTTCTTCTGGGGGGAACCTGCATCGCGGATTGGGGAAAAGGCCAGCAGGAGATCGGCAAACGCAAGAATGTTTTTGACGGATTCCCCTTCACGGTTTACCTGCCAACCGGAAATAAAGTGATGTTCCGCGCAATCACGGCTTGCGAGATCGCCGAGTGTCGGGTGCCCTCTCAGGCACGACTCGAACCGAGGCTGATCACGCCGCCAGAGGTTTCCAGCAACCTGCGAGGAGGCGGCAACGTTTCTCGCCAGATTGTGGACATTATTTCTCCTGCATTTCCCGCCGACAAACTCATGGTCATTGAGGTATACACGCCGGGCGGAAATTGGTCGAGCTACCCACCGCATAAGCACGACGTGCATGATCCCCCGCGCGAAGTTGACCTGGATGAAATCTATTACTACCGGATGAAACAACCGGATGCTTTCGCGTTTCAGCATCTCTATTCAGGTAAGCATGGGGAGGAGAAAACCCTCAAAACGAGGGATGGTGACGTGGTGCTGGTGCGCAGCGGATTTCATCCGGTCGTGGCGGGACCTGGATACGACGTGTACTACCTGAATTTCCTCGCTGGAACGGCGCGGGCACTGGCGATCACGGAGGATCCGCAGCACGTATGGATCCGATCAACCTGGAAAGAGACCGATCCCCGGCTGCCGCTCGTGAGAGGATGATCATGGCGGGAAAGCAGCAAGGCAGCGATTTCAGCCCACCGAGTGAGTTCTCATGACGCGACGCCTGACCATGGCGCAAGCCGTTATTGCGTTTCTGAAGAATCAGCACAGCGAGCGGGACGGCGTCGAATGGCGTTTCTTCCAAGCCTGTCTGGGAATTTTCGGACATGGGAATGTTGCAGGGATCGGTCAGGCTCTGGAACAAGATTCCGACCTGCCGTACTGGCTGGTTCGCAATGAGCAAGCCATGGTGCACACCGCGTCTGCGTTTGCCAAGACCAACAATCGATTGCGGACGCTGATCTGCACCACCTCGATAGGGCCCGGTGCCACGAACATGGTGACCGGCGCTGCCGTCGCAACGGTCAATCGACTGCCGGTGTTGCTTCTTCCCGGAGATATTTTCGCGCGGCGCGATGTGGCTCCCGTGCTCCAGCAACTCGAGTCGCCGATGAGCCAGGATATTTCTGTCAATGACTGCTTCAAACCGGTGGCTCGTTACTGGGACCGTATTGAACGCCCGGAGCAGATTTTGACAGCGCTTCCCGCAGCGATGCGGGTACTGACCTCTCCAGCGGAAACGGGAGCGGTGGTCTTGAGCCTGCCGCAGGACGTTCAAGCCGAAGCCTTCGACTATCCCGAAAATTTCTTCCGGAAACGAGTCTGGCCGATCGCGCGCTCGCGCTGCGACACGAAACTATTGGGAATTGCGGCGGGATGGGTCCGGTCATCGCAGCGGCCGTTAGTTGTGGCCGGTGGCGGTGTCATTTATTCGGAGGCGAGTGCAGCGCTTTCGGCATTTGCGTCGGAAACAGGGATTCCGGTGGTCGAAACGCAGGCGGGCAAGGGATCGCTACGCTTTGACCATCCCCAAGAATTGGGAGCAATCGGAGTGACGGGGACGCCGGGCGCGAACGTTCTGGCGCGCGAAGCCGATCTGATCATCGGTGTGGGCACAAGATACAGCGACTTCACGACTGCCTCGCAAAGCGCATTTCAGAATCCCTCGGTGCGGTTCATCAATATCAACGTCAGTGAATTCGACGCTGGGAAGCAGGCAGCATTGCCTCTCACCGGTGATGCCCGGGTCACGTTGGACGAGTTAAGAGAAGCGACTACCGGGTTCCGGGTGTCCGAGTCCTATGCCGCGAAGTTACAGACACTGCGGGCCAATTGGGAAAAAGAGGTTGACCGAATTTATAGCCTGAACATCGGTGTGCCCATCAGCCAGGGCGAAGTGATCGGGGTGGTCAACGAGGTATCCGGTCCGCGAGACGTGGTGGTTTGCGCAGCCGGGAGTTTACCTGGGGACCTGCACAAGTTATGGCGGACCCGCGATCCGAATGGATATCACCTGGAGTACGGCTACTCGTGCATGGGCTATGAGATTTCGGGCGGCCTGGGCGTGAAGTTAGCGGCTCCGGACCGGGACGTGTACGTGCTCGTGGGGGACGGATCATATCTCATGATGGCGCAGGAGATTGTGACGGCGACGCAGGAGGGCTACAAACTTATCGTCGTGGTACTCGACAATCACGGCTTCTCAAGTATTGGCGGCCTCAGCCGGGCATGTGGAAACCGCGGTATGGGCACCGAATACCGGTTCCGTAAGAATGGGAAGTTGGAAGGCGACGCCATCCCGGTGGACTTTGTAGCAAACGCGCAGAGCCTGGGAGCACATGCAGTTCGCGCAAGAACGCGGGAGGAACTGCGCAAGGCGCTGATGGAGGCTCGGCAGCGCGAAGTGACGTCGGTGATTGTCATCGAGACGGCATACGATCAGCGGGTGCCAGGATACGAATCGTGGTGGGATGTGCCGATTGCAGAGGTTTCAGAGATCGAGGCGGTGCGGGCGGCGCGGGCGAAATACGTCAAGGCTCGAGAGAAACAACGAGTCTTTTAAGGTCCGCGTCCGTCGAACAGGTGCAGGAGAGGCAAAAAACAGACAGACATTGCCAGGGAGCGATCCAGGTGGGAGTGACCACTTCTGACGGGATAACGACACAACCGAAGCTCAAGCGGGTTCTCGGATTGTGGGACCTGGTGTACTACGGGATTATTCTCACTTCGCCGATCGCAGTGGTGCCGATGTTCGGGGAAGCACAAGTGCTTTCCCAGGGACACGCGGTCATCACGCTTTTGGCCGCCATGGTGGCGATGACCGCCACGGCGGTCAGCTTTGGAAGGATGGCGACGGTTTATCCTTCGGCGGGATCGGTCTATACCTACGTCAGTCGCGGATTCAATTCGCAGATCGGATTCGTGGTGGGCTGGACCATGTTTTTGGAATACCTTTTCCAGCCTTTGCAGAACAGCCTCTACGCCGCGCTGACTGTGCAGCGATTGCTCCCCAATGTTCCCTTCCCGTTGCTTTCGGCGGTGGCGGTCGGATTCATGACCTTGTTGTGCTGGTTTGGGATTCGGACCACGGCGCGGGCCAATCAGATTCTGCTTGCGATGATGTCGGTCGTAATGGTGGCTTTTCTTGTCGAGGCGCTGCGGTACATCTTCACGCATCAGCAATGGCACGGATTGATTTCGGCAGAACCCTTCTACGATCCGACGACATTCAGCGTTCACGCCATTGTCGCGGGGACCGCACTGGCGGCGACCACCTATATAGGGTTTGACGGAGTCAGCATTCTCGCCGAGGAAGTAGAGAATCCGCGGCGAAACGTATTGCTGGCCTCGGTGCTGGTGTGCGTTTTCACCGGCCTGTTTGCCGCCTTCCAGGTGTATCTGGCGCAGCGGATCTGGCCCAACTACCGCACGCTGGCGAATCCAGAAACTGCTTTTATGGATGTTGCGAAGGTGGCGGGTGGCAATCACCTGTTCGTTGGTTTTGCGATTGTTCTGCTGATCTCGAGCCTGGCCTGCGGCCTCGCAGGACTTCTGGGCGCGGCGCGACTGCTCTACGGCATGGGACGCGACAATATTCTGCCGCGCAAAATTTTCGGTCATCTGAATGCGGAGCGTGGGAACCCATCGTACAACGTGATCATTGCGGGCATCCTAGCGTACCTGGGGACGCTGGCGATGGGATGGGAGCAGGCGGTCGAGCTTCTAAATTTTGGGGCTCTGGTGGCGTTTATGGGGGTCAACCTTGCGGCGGTTCGCTACTTCGGATTCTCGCCGGAGATGGAAGGCAAGCGAAGGGTGTCCCTCGACATCATCGTGCCCAGCCTGGGGTTTCTTTTCTGCCTGGCGATTTTTCTCGGACTCAAGCGATCGACATTGATAGCGGGTGGAGTGTGGATGGTTATTGGTGCGGTGTATGTCGTGCTGAAGACGAAGGCTTTGGGACAGTCGGTGGTAATCGACTTTAGCGAGTCCTGATCGCGGCGATTCATCTCGCACTAGAACAACGAGACGACGATGGTAGACGACTGGTATCGCCCCGACATTTCCCGAAAAGAGCTGAAGGCCCTGATGGCGCGCGGCGATGCGCGTGGCCTGATCAATTTTGGGATCTGGGGCATTTGCCTCGCTCTCAGCGGCTATGCTGCTTACAAGTCTGTCGGCAGTGCGTGGGTTATCCCAGCATTTTTTCTTTACGGGACCATCTACAGCTCTTGTGATGCGCGCTGGCACGAATGCGCCCATGGCACGCCATTCCGGACACGGTGGCTGAATGAGTTCTTCTATTTCCTGTGCTCTCTGATGAATATGAAGGAGGGCGTGTATACACGATGGAGTCATACCAGACATCACACGGAAACGATCATGGTAGGGCTGGATCCCGAGATTCAGGTGATGCGGCCAGCGGACCTTAGGCGGGTGTTGCTGGACTTTCTGTGGATTCCGGATGCCATTCAGATGTTCCGGGTGATGCTGGTGCATGCTTGGGGTGTGCCGAGCAAGGAAGCAAACGATTTCGTTCCCCAGAGTGAGTGGCGCAAGATGTTCTGGTGGTCACGAGCCTACTTGTTCATCTACGCAGGGATGGTCGTCTGGTCGATCGCGACGCGCAGCTGGCTGCCGATCCTTTTCTTCCCTTTGGCCCGGCTTTATGGCGGATGGCTCCATCAAATCTTCTCATTGACGCAGCACGCTGGGTTGGCGGAAAACGTCCGCGATCATCGACTGAACACCCGCACGGTGGAGCTGAACCCGATATTTCGTTTTCTTTATTTCAATATGAACTATCACGTTGAGCATCATATGTTCCCGATGGTTCCCTTCCACGCGCTGCCTAAGCTTCACGGCCGCATTGAATCCTGCCTGCCGCGCACCTACAGGGGACTCGGCGACGCTTTCAAGGAGATCGTTCCGGCATTGCTGCGGCAATCGCGGGATGCCGATTACTTTGTCCTGCGAGAGCTTCCGGACGTGCGCGAGGCAAAAGGGTCGGACATTGCGGGAGCAGCGGCAACTCCGCAGGGCGCGAACTATGCCTGAACAAACGATGGTTTGGATCCCGGTTTGCTCGGTGGAGGACATCGACGTGGAGGATGTAGTTCCTTTCGACTACGAGGGGAAAGCATACGCGGTGTATCACACGGCCAGCGGATTCTACGCGACGGACGGACTGTGCACGCACGAGGAAGAGGTGCTTGCGGATGGTCTGGTGCTGGGCGAGGTCATCGAATGCCCACGGCATCAGGGCCGTTTTCATATCCCGTCGGGCAAGGCCAAAGGTGGTCCAGTTTGTGTGGATCTACGCACTTACCCAACAAGAGTTGACGGGGGACGGGTGCACATAGGCCTTACACAGAAGAGCTGATGAGGTAAGGTTGCGATGGTGTTCGAGCTTACCTTTCGCTGAGCAACTCGACGACGGGCGGCGGCTGCTTTCCAGTGCGCAGCATGAATCCGCAAGATTCCCTTACTCTGAGTTGCGGCGACAAGCTCACCGTCACCGGAGTGGTGCGCTTGCCTTGAACGCGCTCGAGAAGCAAGCGGATGGCAGTATCCCCGAGTTCAAACTTCGGCAGCTCGATTGTGGTCAGGCGCGGACGAAAACAGTTAAGCCATGGGTAGTCATCAAAACTGACCAGGGCGAAGTCTTCCGGACAACGCATACCGATTTCATCGGCCGCAGTCATAAATCCGATGGTCATCAGATAGTTGGTGACGAGCACAGCATCGGGACGGTGAGGCAACAGGGCATGTCCGGCACGAAGACCGGATTCGATGCGATAGTCACCTTCGAAGGTCAGTTCAGGAACATAGTCGAGGCCCCACTGTTCCAGCGCCTTGGCATATCCCTGGCGGCGAGCGCGGGCATTGCTGACGTCGAGCGGACCGCTCACGAAGGCAATCTTCTTGTGACCGATGCGCGCAAGATGCGAGATGGCGTCGATGGCGCCCTGGCGGTCGTTGGTCTGCACGATATCGGTCTTCAGGCCGGGACAGGTTCGCATGAGCAATACGATGGGGACTTTCGACTCCTCCAACATCTGCTGTTGTGCCATGGAAAGAGGGGTGGGCGTCTTGCTCAAGATAATTCCGTCGACCCGCTTGGATATGAGTAATTCCAGATAGAGAGCTTCTTTGTCCTGTTTATCGTCACTATTGCAGAGCAGCATACTGTAGCCGGCCTTCTGGGCGGCGTCTTCGGCAGCTCGGACAATGGCGGGGAAAAAGGGGTTTGCGATGTCGGTTACGACCATCCCGAGAGTATGGCTTTTCTGTTTCGCCAGGCTGCGCGCCAGCAGATTGGGGCGATAATTGAGCTTGCGGATGGCGGCTTCGACCCTGCGACCCAGAGTCGCGCTAACGCGTCCGGTGTCGTTGATGACGGCAGATACGGTGAACACCGACACTCGAGCCTCGCGCGCGACGTCGTAGATACTGGGCGCCTTAGGCGACTGACTTACCCGGCGAGTTCGTCTCGGGGGCTGGCTCATAGACCTCAGGGTTGTACACGATTTCCCGCCTTAGCGGCAAACCGAGATTAGAAGCTCAAAACATTTTTGGCGGCTCTTTAACCATACCACAGGGCGCTTTTGTACAAATCCGCGCCGGGCGCAGTCGACAACCAGAGTTTTCGTGGGGCCTGGAGTTTTCTCGCGATGCACAAGACGGAGTTAAATTTGCCACGCTCTAAGCGGTTTGCGTGAGACCTCGCATGACTGGAGATTTCTACTGACTTGCAGTATGCTCTTTGGCCATGCGCAACCACGCAGGAGCGTAGTTTCTCAATATTTCCGCGGTAATTGTCGCGCAAGCGATGCTCTTCATGGGCGCCGTCGCCGCGGGAAGATATCCTTCGTGCGTATTGCAAAGCGCTAAGATTTCTGAGCAAGCGGAGTTGGCATGCGGAAGCTGGGGATAGGCGTGCTGGGAGTGGGGGATATGGGCAAGCGACATGCCGAAAACATCCGGCGCCTTGTTCCGGCAGCCTGCCTGGTGGCGGTTGCCGATCCTGCCATTTCGCGCGCGCGCCAAGTGGCCGCTGAACTTGAAATTGAACATGCGTTTGCTTCGCTTGAGGACATGCTCGAACACAAAGGTATTGATTGTGTGGTCGTCGCTGCTCCGGATAAGTTCCACGCACAAGCGATTTGCATGGCGGCCGGGGCAAAGAAGGACATCCTCACAGAGAAACCCCTCGCCCTGAATGTATCGGATGCGCGCACCGCACTTGGGACGGTTGCCGCCAACGGCGTGCGCCTGCAGGTTGGATTCATGCGCCGTTACGACCCGGGCTATGCAACTGCCATGCAACGCGTGGAAGCGGGCGAAATCGGCGAACCGGTTATCTTTAAATCGCTAGGGCGGGATCGGGACGCGCCACCGATCGCCGCTTATCAGGCCAAACTGAATGGGATGCTGCTCTATAACAACACCATTCATGACTTCGATCTAGCCCGTTGGCTGATGCGTGATGAGGTGGAAGAAGTGCACACCTACGCGACCGTCGCGATTCGGCCGGAGGTCGGCGAGTACGGGGATATCGTGGCCAGCGTGGTCAATCTGAAATATGGGCGGGGCGCCATTGGCAACATCGAATCGTTTGTGCAGGCCGTGTACGGCTACGACATTCGAACCGAGATCATCGGATCAAAAGGATCGATCCTGGTCGGCAGTCTTCAACAAACTCCGGTCACATTTCTTAGTCGAGATGGCGGCACGCAACTGCTCGAGAGTCACTTCTTGTCACGATTCGAAGCCGCTTACGTCGCGGAGCTGAAAGATTTCGTTCATAACATTCTGAATGACCGGCCACTTCGGGTCACGGGGGAAGACGGCCTGCGCGCGTTGGAAATAGCGGTTGCGGCGGAAAACTCGTACCGGGATTCGAAGCCATGCAAAGTTGCCGGCGATGGCGCACAAGGGAGCGATCCAGGGAGGCACGTATGACGCGAATCACCACTACAACCTTCAAGAGTCCTCTCCATGAGATGACGCAAGTCACTCCAACCTGCCTCTGGAACGATTCGGCCTCGATTCAAGAACTCAGCTATTCGATCGAGCATGGGGCAGTGGGCGCAACGTGCAATCCAGTCATCGTGTTCGGCGTGTTGAAGAAGGAGATGACTTCATGGAAAGAACGAATTCGCACGTTGATGGAGGACAGTCCCGCAGCAACCGAGGAACAAATTTCATGGCAGCTGGTGCGGGAGATTTCCACGAAAGCGGCGGCTCTTTTGAAACCGATCTTCGATGCCCAGCGAGGCCGCAACGGGCGACTATCGATCCAGACCGATCCGCGCTTTTACCGTGACTCGCAAGCGATTCTTGCGCAAGCGGAGGAATTCAGCCGGCTGGCGCCCAACATGATTGTGAAGATTCCGGTGACACGCGCCGGCATTCCCGCGATCGAAGAGGCCACCTATCGCGGGATAAGCATTAACGCGACGGTGTGCTTCACGCTTCCGCAGTGCATCGCGGTCGCGGAAGCCGTGGAGCGCGGTCTCAGCCGGCGCCAGCGAGAGGGCAAGGACCTTGAGACGATGGGGCCGGTATGCACGATCATGGTCGGGCGCCTGGACGACTGGCTCAAAGTGGTGGCTGAAAAAGAAAACATTACGATCGACCCCGGCTATCTGGAGTGGGCCGGTGTTGCGGTGTTCAAGAAGACCTACAAGATTTTCCGTGAGCGCGGGTATCGTTTGCGACTGTTGTCGGCAGCATTCCGCAATCACATGCACTGGAGTGAACTGATCGGCGGCGACGTTGTGATCTCGCCCCCATACGCTTGGCAGGTTCGCTTCAACGCCAGCGATATCCCCGTGCAATCGCGGATCGACAAACCGGTGGAACCGGCGATTGTTGAGGAACTTTCAAAGAAATTCCTGGATTTCCGGCGCGCCTCGACGGAGGGAGGGCTGGCGATCGACGAATTCGATAACTTCCCGCCGACGCGGCGAACACTGCGGCAGTTCATCACCGCTTGCCATGATCTGGATGGCCTGGTACGTGACGTGATGCTGCCGAATCCAGACTGACTCCGAGTGGATTCCCGGCTTTTGCGGCTGGGTGAATCGGCACAGGTTCGCGGGCGTGGTTGGAGCGAAGTTTCAGCATGACACAGGTTGTCGGCGTCGGCGTCGTCGGGACAGGCTGGATGGGAACAGCCCACAGCCGCGCCTATCTTCAGGCCGCAGATCGATTTGCGGATAGTGGCATTCGCGCCAAGCTTGTCGTGTGTGCCGATGAACTGGCGGCACGGGCAAAGGAAACACAACAGCGCTTTGGCTTCGAACGACACACGGACCGGTGGCGAGACGTTGTTGAAGATCCTGAGGTTCAGGTCGTAAATGTCGCAACTCCGAACTATCTCCATCTCGAGGTCGTGACGGCGGCGGTTGCTGCCGGCAAGCACGTGTTTTGCGAGAAGCCCGTTGGCAAAGATGCAAGAGAAACGGCGGAAATCGAGCGGCGGGCACGAGATGCGGGAGTTCTCACCTTCGTAGGATTCAACTACCGCTGGGCTCCGATGGTGCAGTATGCGCGGCAACTGGTCAGCGAAGGGAAGCTTGGGCGGTTGACCCACTTCCGAGGACGTTTTCTGGCGGGCTATGCGTCCAACCCCGAGACACCTCTCTCGTGGCGTTTTCAACAGGAGCTTTCCGGTTCGGGCGTTTCGGGAGATCTGCTCACGCACGTCGTCGATATGAGTCTTTATTTGGCGGGACCTATCAAGCGGGTGGTTGGGAACCGCGAGACGTTCATTCGACACAGACCGACGCCGGGCGGCGCTGGAGGCGACGTTACAAATGAGGATTACGTTGGTGCCCTGGTCCAATTTGCTAACGGCACCCGGGGGAACGTTGAGGTCTGTCGCGTAATTCAAGGACACAAGTGCGATTGGTCGTTCGAAATGGAAGGCACACAGGGGGCTCTGAGCTGGAATTTCGAGCGTATGAACGAGCTCACTGTGTTCCTGCCGGACGGTACTGGAGCCCATGATGGATATACGCGCATCGTGAGCGGCCCGAATCATCCGTTTCATGGCCGCTTCAATCCTGCAACCGGAACCGGATTGGGGTACGACGACCTAAAGACAATCGAGGCACAACAATTTTTGCAATCGATCGCCGCGAGACACCAAGCCGAACCAGGCTTCGCGGAAGCATTGCGGGTGGCGGAAGTACTCGCGGCGATCGAGCGAAGCTGGCAGACAGAAAGCTGGCAGGAAGTCACAAGGCTGAACTCTTAAATTCGCAGAATCGCTCTCCGACACGGAATCGTGATTCTCCAGGAAAGGATCCACGCGTGGCTGCTTCGAAATCGATCGGTTATGCGGTAGTGGGACTGGGAAGCATTGCAGAGGTTGCGGTGTTGCCCGCTTTCCGCAAGAGCAAGAAATGCCGGGTAGTCGCTTTGGTGAGTCACGATCTCGCCCGGGCAAGGGCCCTTGGGAAAAAGTTCGCGGTCAAGTCGTGTTATTCGTACGCGAACTACGAGCAGTGTCTGCAGCAGCCCGGGGTGGATGCGGTCTTCATAGCTTCGGTGAATGGCGCTCATGCCGAACAAACGTTGCGTGCTGCTGCCGCGGGGAAACACGTGCTTTGCGAGAAGCCGATGGCAAACACCGTCGAGGAATGCAAGCGCATGGTCGAGGCGTGCCGCACGAACCGGGTGCGCCTGATGATCGCCTACCGGAAGTATTTTGAGCCAGGCAGCGTGGCACTGAAGAAACTGATTAAAAGCGGCAGGTTGGGGCGGCTACGCCACATTTTTTCAACCTACACAGAAATTGTCGACCCGGTGAAAGCGAGGAACTGGCAGCTCAATCCAAAGTTGTCCGGAGGCGGGTCGCTCATGGACATCGGGATTTATTGTGTAAACACCATGCGGTGGCTCGCGGGCAGCAACCCGACCGACGCAACGGCGGCAAAATGGACCGACGATCCCATCCGATTCAGTGGGGTCGAGGACAGCATTGCGTTCCGACTCACCCATCCGGGCGGGCTAGTCTGCCAGGGAACGTCGAGCTACAGCGCGAGGGCGGCGTCGTTCGTACAGGTGCACGGGGACAAGGGGTGGGCGGCGCTGAACCCCGCATTCGCATTCGAGGAAGAGCGGCGGCTGTTTGGCAAGATCCAGGGTCATTGGTTCGAGCAGAAGTTCAAGGTGATCGACGAGTTCGTCTTGGAGCTGGACGCATTTGCCGACGGTATTCGACGCGGAAAGGATCCCGAACCCGACGGGCTGGAGGGTCTGCGGGACATGGCGACCGTGGAGGCGATTTACCGATCGGCGCGCGAAAATCGAACGGTGGCCATCGAGGCAGTAGGTTGAAAATTGATCTAGGTCCGGGGGACATGGCTTGACTTGCTAACCGGCATGGAGACTTTGGGCATGTGCAGGATAGGCTCAAGGGGGACAAAAAAGCTTGACAGAGGCGCATAATCTGATCTATTAGATAACCGCTTATCGAACAGCTCGTGGGGAGCTGGGTCACAGCCTAACCGCTTATGACCATTGGGTTGGTTTATCCGTTGCTTCCAGCGTCGGAGTGGCAGCGGCATCGCAACGTGTCTAGAGGGGAGCCACGTCATGACGAAAAGCGCCTGCTTTAAAGCGAGTGTTCTGGTCTGTGCGATTGCGCTGTTGTGGTTGAACCAACCGCTGGTCCTGGCCCAGCTAACTACGGGCGGCATCGTCGGGACGGTCACCGATCCGTCCGGTTCGAGATTGCCGAGTGTCACGGTAACCGCAACCCAAATCGAGACGTCCACGGTGAGCACGAGTGTTACGGATTCCTCAGGGAACTACGTCTTCACCGAACCTCAAAATCGGCAAATACTCGCTCACCTTCCAGAAGGAAGGATTCCAGCGCATCATCCAAAGCAACGTCGATCTCGGCATTGCGCAGGTCATCCGTTTTGATACCGCCCTGAAGGTCGGCAGCGTCTCGCAAACCATAGAAGTGACCGATGCCCCGCCTCTGCTGCAGACGGAGACATCCTCGCTGGGGAGCATCGAAACCGAGAAGCGCATTGAAGATCTGCCATTGAACGGCAGGAATTTCTTCAAGCTCACCTACCTCGCTCCGGGGACGAACGAGGGCGCCACGGGAACCAGCGCGGGGGCGGGCTCAACCGACAACAACCGGCCAGGGACCGCGCTTTCTGTAAACGGTATGCGCATCTTCGACAACAACTTCCTGCTCGACGGTATGGACAATAACGAATTCGGCAATGGCACGGTGGTCGTTCAACCGCCGCCGGATTCCATCCAGGAGTTTCGTATCGAGCAGAATTCGATGAGCGCGGAATATGGCCGCGGCGGAGCGATGGTCAGCCTCGTGCTACGTTCCGGAACAAACCAGACTTCATGGGGCCGCATGGGAGTTCCTCCGCAATAACAAATTCGACGCGCGGAATTATTTCGCAACCAGCGGGCTAGGTTTCCAGCGGAACGAGTTTGGCGGCCAGCTCGGCGGGCCGATCAAGAAAGACAAGATGTTCCTTTTCGGTTCGATCCAGCGCCGCGACATCCGGGAAGAAGCTGCCGTTCATCAGCACGGTTCCCACTGTGCTGATGCATTCGGGAAATTTCAGCGAGATGGCCACGCCAACGACACCCAACCCAATTCATAACCCGTTTACCGGCGCCAACTACGCCAACAACACAATCCCGACTGCGCCAGCAATCCCCAGCCTGGATGCAGCAACAGCGTGGGCCAGAACATCGTGAACCTGTTTCCGAATCCGAACATTCCCAACGCGGGGCTGCTCACAAACAACTTCATTTTCAACGGAAAATACAAGTTTGACGAGACAGCGTTCTTAATGCGATTCGATTACAACATTTCCGCAAAGGACCGTTTCTTCGCTCACTATGCGATTGCGAGTCCCAAGGCAACCAATCCTTCGAACTTTCCCAATGTGGATGGCGGAGCTTGGATCCGGCACGTCCTCCACTTTGGACAACCGGGTGCAAGGGTTGGCATTCGACTGGAACCATATTTTCAATCCCGGCTTGCTCAATGATGCACGCGTAGGATTCAACCGGTTTAAAGATGCCACCCTGCCGCTTGACTTCGGCAGCAATGCAGGAAATGCGGTGGGTATCCCGAACGCGAACCATGGAGGAAATTCCTCCGGTCTCACCAAGATCAACATAAGCGGCTTCCAGCAACTGGGCGACTCGCTCTGGGTGCCGGAAACGATTGCCGAGAATGTATATCAGTTGGCAGATACCCTCAGTTGGACGCGCGGAAAACATTCCTTTAAGTTCGGCGTCGACTTCCGGCGGCAGCAGCGGAACTTCTTCCAGCAGACCGCCCCATCGGGTTGGATTGCAATTCTGTCGGCAATTACTCAGGTTATGGGCTGGCCGATGCGCTGCTTGGCATTCCGCAATTTACGCTGCAGGATCACCTGGCTGGAAAAGTGGATCCCACACGCTACTGGGATTTATCGGAGTTTGTGCAGGACAATATCCGAGTAACGCCGAACCTGACCCTGAATCTGGGTCTTCGCTATGAGATCAACTCGCCGGCGAATGGTCCCACCGTGGGTAACTTCAACCTCCAAACCCTCACCGTCAATACCTCGTCTCACGGCGGAGTGAAATTCGACAAGAACGACTGGGCGCCTCGCGTGGGGTTTGCATGGAATGTCCGCCCAAACACCGTGGTTCGGAGTGCCTTTGGAATTTTCTATGCCGCTGAAGGCAACATTTTCGACGACCTCGGGCTTAATCCTCCTTCGCTGGCGGTCTTGAGTCTTCAACTATTCCGCATCAAATCCGTCGACCAATCAGTTGTTGGGCGCGTTTCCTGCGGCATTCACTCAGCCCGATCCCGCGAATCCCTACGGCGTAGTACGAACCACAGGGGTCATTGGATCGTCCTCGTTCGACCCTGTGCGGAGGATCCCACGGATTTACGAGTGGAATCTGACCGTGGAACAACAATTAAGTCAGAACTGGCTATTCCGGATCGGCTATGTCGGAACCAAAAGCAACAACTTGTTCGACCACGAATCCTCGAACTTGAATCAGCCGCTAGTGCCCTTGGACTCGAACTTTGGCGACGCAGGCACACAGTGCCCGGGTGGCTTTACTGTTTTTAACCAGGGACGGCCCTATTTTGGCACCCGGCCAGGCTTGAATACGGTTTTGCCGCTGGACGTCGCGCGTTTGAGCATGCTTTACAACGGATTGCAAACTTCCGTGGAGCACCGTTTCGCGGGGGGCTTCAACGTTCTGGCTGCCTACACCTTCGCGAAATCACTTGGAACGGCAGACGGCAACGTCAACCAGTGCGACGTCCAGAACGCTCATAACGTTGCGGCGGAGAGGGGGCCCACGACGCCGGACTTCCGTCACCAGTTGACCGTCAGTTACGTCTACGAATTGCCTTACGGGAAAGGGAAACATTTTGGCAGTTCGGCCAACAGCGTAGCGCAAGCCGTTCTTGGAGATGGCAGGTCTCGGGAGTAACCAGAGCGCGCAGTGGAGAAGCGTTCGATGTTCTTCATGGGTGGGCGACGTTACCAATACGGTGCCTTTCCCCCACGTCCGGATGCCATTCACAACCCCTACGATTTTTCCTTTGATGTGAACACCCAGCAGGCGCTTGGCTGTTCTAAACCAGGTCACCAGACTCTGGATTGCTGGTTCAATCAGGCTGCTTTCGTGGTTCCTGCGCTGTCCAGCTGCCAGGCGACTGCGGAACCCAGTGTTTTGCACGCGATTCGGCAATGCCAGGCGCGCCGCGTTGCGCGGTCCCGACATGGTCAACTTTGATTTTTCTGCCTACAAGACATTTCAGACTGGGGGAGAGATTTGGACTGGAGTTTCGTGCCGAATTCTTTAATATCTTCAACCACCCGACCTTCAACCTTCCGAACTTAGGTTCGGGCGGAGGTAGCAGCGGGGCAGGCATTGTGAACTTCAGCTGTACAAGCGCGGCCGCACCGGTACCGACAGATTGCAGCGCGCGCTCCGCCGGAGGTGCGGCCATCACTCCAACGCTGCCGGACGCTCAACGCGAGATCCAGTTTGGTCTCAAGCTCCAGTTCTAGCTTCAGGTTATAGCGAGGACCGCCGCATCGACAGTAGTTGATTTCTACTGGCGATGCGCGGTCCACAAGGTTTTGACAAGCGCAAGAGATGAAGGCAGCGCTGCGCCGCGCTCTCCCCCCGTTCCTTTAAAATAGCCCATGATGAATCGAAGACAGTGGCTCAAGAGTGCAGCCGCTGCTGCCATGGGTTGTGCGCTTCGTCCGCGATTTGCCACGGGGCTCGCGGCAGCCTCTAAGGCCGAATACTTCCCTCGCTATCGTAAACGTCGCGAAAGACGCCGGCCTTCTTTCAAAAACAATCGTTGCAGGTCACGAGAGCAAGGACTTCCTGCTATCGACGACGGGAGGAGGAATTGCGCTGTTCGACTACGACAACGACGGATGGCTGGATATCTTCGTGGTCAATGGCTGGGGTCTGAAGGAGTTTCCCAAAGGGCAAGAACCCACGAATCATCTTTATAAGAACAATCACGATGGAACCTTCACCGACGTGACGGAGAAGGCCGGCTTGGTTCGCCACGGTTGGGGACAGGGAGTTTGCGTCGGGGATTACGACAACGACGGAAATCTGGACCTCTTCGTCACGTATTACGGCAAGAATGTTCTCTACCACAACAATGGCAACGGTACGTTTACGGATGTCACTCGGGAGTCGGGCCTTCTGCAACCCGAGGATCATTGGAACACGGGAGCGGCGTTCGTCGACTATGACCGAGATGGCCACCTCGATCTTTTTGTGTGCAACTACGTCGCGTACGAGCATGGCCTGACCCTTTACGAAAGCAATCCCGCTCTCATCGGGCAGCAGTCGCCGATCTTGTACGGCGTCGCCGGGCTGAAGGGTACTTCGAATTTTCTCTATCGCAACAACGGAAACGGCACCTTCACGGATGTGAGTGCGGCCAGCGGGATCAGCAAAGCGCAACCGACATACGGGTTTACTCCCTGCGTCGGCGACTACGACAACGATGGCTGGCCTGATATCTACATTGCCGACGACTCCACTCCGAGTCTCTTGTTCCTGAACAATCACGATGGCACCTTTCGGGAAAGTGGCGTGCTCGCCGGCGTGGCGTACGATGCGAACGGACATGCCCAGGGAGGCATGGGCGCGGATGCGGCGGACTATGACGGGGATGGACTGCTTGATCTCATCAAGACAAATTTCTCGGACGAGATCCCGAGTCTTTACCACAATGAAGGCAAGGGCTTCTTCACCGATGTGACCATTCCCTCTGGACTGGGGGGAGAGACGAAATCGGTGAAATGGGGGACCGCGTTTCTGGATGTCGACGACGATGGGCGACCGGACATTCTCATCGTCGGCGGGTTTATCTATCCACCGGGGAGCGGTTTACAGCATCAATTGCCCAAGAGTGAGAACCAACTGATTCTGCTGCGAAACGTTGACGGCAACCGGTTTGCAGACATTTCCGAGCGCTCTGGACCGGCCTTTGCTGACTCGAGGTGCGGACGCGGCGCGGCTTGTGGCGACATCTTTAATTCCGGGCGTGTTGCCATTGCCATTAATAATTTGAATGATTTTCCTTCCCTGCTGCGAAATCAAACGCCCTCCGCTAATTCGTGGCTTCTTGTAAAGCTGATTGGCACCAAGACCAACCGTGCGGCAATCGGGTCGCGGGTCGTAGTGGAAGCGGATGGCCGTCGGCAGGTGCAGGAAGTTCGAAGCGGTGGGAGCTTTTGCTCGCAAAATGATCTGCGCTTGCACTTCGGGTTGGGAGCAGCGAAGGACGCCCGGGTTCGCATCCGCTGGCTCGGCGGCGCGGAAGAAACGATGGAACACGTGCCGGCGAATCGAATGGTTGTGATCCAGGAAGGCAAAGGGATTATCGCGCAGGAAGCGTTTTGAATTTGTCGCATCCATTGGCTGGACTTGGATATCTGCGAGTCGCGTTCCTTGCGGCAGCGATATGGCTACCCTTGTTACCGAGCTTCGCCCTTCAAGAGAGTGACCCTCAGGCTGCATTTCAAGAAGCGCTCGGGCTTCTTCAGACCGGGAAAGCAGCCGATGCCTTGGCTGTCATCGACAGGGCGATCAGCGGCGGGGCGCATGATCCCGCGTTATACAACCTGAGGGGATTGGCAGCTGGAGAACTGGGCGACGATAAAAAGGCCGAGGAGAGTTTTCGGGCCGTAATTCGACTCGCACCTAAGACGGCCATGGGATACAACAACCTCGGCGTTTTGCTCTCCAAGAATGGGCGGTATCAGGAGGCGACCGCGGCATTTCGGGAGGCCCACACATGTGAGCCACGAAATTTCAATGCACTCATCGGATTGGGAACCTCGTTGGCCGCCCTTCAGAAATATGGCGAAGCGGCAATCTATCTTCGCGATGCATGGGATGTCCGCCCTGGAGACTTTCAAGCTGGGTACGAATGGGCACACGCGTTGCTCGAGGCAAAACGGCCCATGGAAGCTCAGAAAGTCTTGAGTCAACTTAAGGCTCCGGAAGATACTGAGTCTGCGGTGAAGTATTTTTCGCTAGCCGGGGTGGTGGCTGAGCGCCTGGAGGAGTTTGCACAAGCATCCGGGTTCTATCGGCAAGCGTTCACACTGAACTCAAGTTCTTATGACATCTACCTCGCGCTGGTGCGTGCCACTCTGTCAGAAGGCTCTGCCCATGGGAAGGATTCTCTTCCGCCGCCTCCTCCAAACTTATCAGCTGCTCAGAATCTCGCGCTGGGTCTCTTGCTGGTTTCCCATGAAGCGTTCGAACCCGCTATTGCACGCTTCCAGGAGGCACTTCGCCTTGATCCCTCGAATGAGGCAGCGACTCTGAATCTCGCCATTGCGGAAAAGAGCCTTGGGAACAGTGGAGAAGCAATCGATCAATTGCAGCGCGCCGCGGCGTCACGACCCTCGGGAGCGGTGTATGACGTGTTGGCCGGTATGGAAGAAGATGCCGGACACTACGTGGAGGCAGTACAAAGCTATCAGAAGGCGGTGGAGTTAGATCCTGAAAACGAGCAGTACTATTTTGACCTGGGAGTCGAATATCTAACGCATTTTACGTTTGGGCCTGCTGCCGAAGTGTATCGCGTAGGGACACAGAAATTTCCGTCTGCTTCGAGGCAGTATCTGGGACTTGGGTTCAGCCATTATGCGGTTCGTGAATATCGAGAGGCCGCGGAGGCATTCACAAAAGCGTTGGAGATCGATCCGGATTCACCAGCCGCGTTTCGGGCGTGGAATGCTGTGCTCGATTCTGTAGCGCCGGATGACTGGGGTCCGTTGCTACCGCGACTCGACCGGCTTGCAACAAGCCATCCAAAAAGTGCGGAACTGGCATTCTGTCATGGGGCCGCCCTATTTCGCTCCGAATTCGCCAAGGGACAAAAAGCAGAACTGGATCAAGCCCAAGCCTTGCTCGAGAAATCGGCACGTTTGCGACCCGACTTCCCCGCGGTCCACGTTGAATTGGGCGCGCTATATGTAGCTAGGAAGCTGAATCAAAAAGCGGTCGATCAATACCTCGAGGCAATACGGCTGGATCCGAAATCGGAAGTACCCCACTATCGACTCGGCCAGCTTTACCGGCAAATGAATAAGCTAGATTTGGCTGCGGCAGAAATAAACCAGTACCAGGAGTTGGCGCGGGTTCACCAGGAGAAACTCAAGCAGAACCGCAGCACGATTCAGCAGTTCATTGTTCCTCAAGCTGGCAAGGCCGAGAATCCATAGGATTCAGCCGGATAATTATGCGGAGCGAGCGCGATTTTGCACTGGCACGGGGCATTCGTCACGATAGGAACGTTCTGCCGCGGCCGCAGCGGCGACGGCCTGGCGGCCGTCGAATGCGTCGACCTTGGGCTCCTTGTCGGCGAGAATCGTTTGCACGAAATCGCGCATTTCCAGCAGATATCCTTCTCTGAAACGCGCCAGGAAATGGTCGACAACATCAGTTTTCGCACCGTTGACGGTTAATACGATCTCAGCCGTGTGCTGCAGGTATCCCGTGATGATGGTGCCCTTGGAGCCCACGATTTCGGTGCGAATGTCATATCCGTAGCCGGACTGCATGTAGTTCTCGACCGCTCCCAGGGTTCCTCGAGTGAACTTCAGATTCAGCAGGGCGGTATCAATATCGTTGAATTGCGCAATCTCAGGAAATACGAGAACGCCGCCGTAGGCGTGGATCTCAGCGATCTCGTCGCTCATAAGCCAGCGACCCAAATCGAACTCGTGCACAGTGGAATCCTGAAAAAACATGCCGTTGACGCCACTGGCCATATAGCTCACAGGCGGAGGGGCAGGATCACGAGCGAGGGACTTGAAGATGACGGGATCGCCGATCTCACCGGCCTCAATGCGCTGCTTGGCTCGCACGTTTGGGGGATCGTAGCGACGCACATGTCCGACCTGGACGCGAACCCCGGCCTTTCTGGTGATGTCCAGCATCTCGTCGGCTTCCTGTACGGTAAGAGTGAAAGGCTTTTCGCAAAAGATGTCTTTGCCGGCGGCGGCGCATACGCGCATCGCGGCACCGTGGAACTTGGCCGGGGTCACGATCACAACAGCCTGGACATCAGGGTTCTGCACCAGGGCTTCGGCACTTTCGTAGAAATGATCGAGCTCCAGGTCCGCGGCCGTCTGTTTTGCACGTTTGACATCAGCGTCGGCTACCGCCACGAGCCTCGCCTCGGGAATCAGGCACCGGAGGTTCTGGGCATGTTGCCTGCCCATCGTACCCACACCCAAAACGCCTACCCCCAACTTCGCCATAAAGTTCCCCCGGGCTCTTATCGATATGCGATTTTGACGCGGCTGCGCTTTTTAGCTGCCTTGTAGATTGCGTCAATGATGATCAAGTCCCGCAGCCCCTGCACTCCGTCGGGTTCGGGTTTCCGGTTTTCGCGCACAGCCGTGGCAAAGGCGTCGAGTTCCAAAGCAAATTCATCGATTGGAGCGAAGTTGCTTTCGAACCATTGACCGCCGATCTTCCCGCTCAAGCGACGTTCCTCTTCAAACGCAAACGCGGGAGATAGCGCAGCCCAGCCTTTCTCGCCGTGGACGTGAACAAAAGAAGAGAAAACAGAAGTGTAGGCCGCCGTTCCCTGCAGGATGAGGCCACTCGGGAAATCGAGGCGGAAGGCAACTCCCTCCTCAACCTCTTTATAGCGCCTGCGATCACGGGTCCAGCTGGTGGCTTCCGCAGCAACTGGATCCTCGTCCACGAGCCATCGGCAGGTATTCACGCAGTAGACTCCGAGATCCATCAAGGGACCGCCGCCGCTCAACTTACGCGAGAACAGCCAGCCAGGCGAATTGTCGCCAAAAGGACGAAACTCTCCGAAAAGGGTATGGATCACATCGATCCGTCCCAACTCGCCCTTCGCAATCATTTTCTTGAGGGTTACGGTGCTGGGCTCAAAATACTTGCGATACGCGGTCATGAATTGCACTTTGTTGCGGCGGCACGCATCGACCATTTTGCGAGCTTGCTGAACCGTAGCAGCGAGGGGTTTTTCGCAAAGGACATGCTTACCGGCCTTTGCCGCCGACACAGCGTATTTCTCATGCTCGCCGGGCGGGGTAGCGATATAAACCGCCTCGACAGCCGGATACTTCAGGCAATCTGCGAACTCGCTATAAGAAAAAGCCCGCTGAGCTTTGAATTCGTTCGCGAGCTTTTCGGCCTTCGTTTTGTCGCCACTGACGACTGCAATCAGCTCAGCGTTTTCGCTGTGCGCGAAGGCGGGGAGAACCGCGACTTGCGCGATGCTTCCCAAGCCGACGACGGCGTATCCCACCTTCTTGATCGGTGGCATGCGAGGATCCCCTTCTTCACCGATGATCGAGTTCAGCTTTCGCGGTCGGCACGGCTGAGACCCTGGTTTTTAATTGCGGTGTGCTCGAGGCCGCGCAGTTCCTCAATGTTTTCCATTACCTTGGAAATAGCATCCACGATGCTGTCGACATCTGCCTTGGTCCCAAGGAACAGGTGATGGGAGAACCAGATTGCCTCGTGGTACGCAGCTCGCTCCGCTGCGGGGCACTTGTACATGTTTCGCAGGTCAAGGGGCTTAGGCCGTCCCCAACTAAGCGCGGGAAAGTCGTTCGGATCGAGGGGGAATAACGAACTGCAATAGACCGGCTCGTAGAAGAGACCGTCGCAGGGGATGCCTTCCAACTGCAATGCACCAACAAAAGCAGCGCGCGGAATGTCTTTCATTTGCTCAGCAAAGTACTTCAAGACGTACCCGTAGGGCGCGGGGCGTGTGATTCGCGGCTCGGGCTTAAGCAGACCGATACCGCGCGTGCCGCGCATGCGCGACTCGAAATAGTCCATGTTGGCCTGCCTGACTTTTCCCTGCTCTGGCAGGCGCTCGAGTTGAGGACCAAGGACCGCGGCCTGGAATTCGCCAAGCCGATAGTTAAACCCGATGAGGCGCTTTTTGTACTGATCCGTGACGCTTCGCCGGCCAGCGTTGATATAGGACTGTACCCGCTCAAAATACTCGAGGTTGTTGGTGATGACCGCTCCGCCCTCGCCCGAGGTCATCAGCTTGCTCGACTGAAAGCTGAACGCGCCCAGATCTCCGGTAGAGCCCGCTCCCTTGTCGCGCCACATTCCGCCGTGCACGTGTGCGCAATCTTCGATGACCTTCAGATTGTGCTTCTTCGCGATGGCCATGATTGCATCGAGGTCGGCGAACCGCATGCCCAGATGCACCGGCAAAATCGCGCGGGTCTTGGGAGTGAGCAGACTTTCGATCTGCTTGGCGTCCATACAATAGGATTCGGGATCAACGTCAACAAAAACGGGAACAGCGTTTACCAGCAGAACGGGACCAACCGTGCCTTCCCAGGTGTAGGCAGGGACGAGAACTTCATCACCCGGGCGGATGTCGATCGCTTTGAGAGCAGCCTGGATGGCAACGGTGCCGGTGTTTACGGTCTGGCCGTACTTGGCGGTGTGATACTCGGCAAACTTCTTACTGAAGGCCTCGGTATGCTTCCCGGGAAATGGCTGGCCTCCCCAATTGCGGTTGGTGAGAACATCCTCGAGCGCGGCTCTCTCTTTTTCTGTAAACACTGGCCAAGGATCAAAGCGCTTTTTTCGGATGGCCTCGCCGCCGGTAATTGCCAGTTTTCCCATTGCATGCTCTCCTTCACACGGGCTGTTTGAAAGCTAATTCTTGGGAACCGAATTCTACGACCACGGAGCGATCGCGACCTTCATCGAGTCGGGTGCAATCGATTTGTGCACGGCAGTTTCAACGTCTCGCAGCGGATATCGATGAGATACAAACTCACGCAAGGGGTAGGTCCGCATGTAGCGAGCCATTTGACGCATGCTGGGTCCATAACTTGCGGGCTCTTCACCACCGACGCCCAGGATTCGGACACTCTTCGCGCACAATTGCCGGTGGGGACTGATGGGGACATCTCCGAGATCAGAAAAGTTGCCCGCCTCGACCAGCAACCCGCCCAACCGCAGCATGTCGAGCGCTTCCGGGACCGCTTGCGGCACGCCTGCGGTTTCGATCACCATGTCCGCGCCTCGGCCGTGGGTCAGGTCGCGAACAAACTCGAGACGTTGTGCCAGCGTCGTTTTTCCGACATTCAGAACATGGTCGGCACCCAGGCGTTTCGCAAACTGCAGTCGATAGTCCGACAGGTCCACTGCAACCATAGTGCCGGCCCCGAGCATGCGGGCCTTCATAAGGAAGCACATTCCGAGAGCGCCCACACCGAGAACCACTACCGTATCGTCGAAAAGGAACGCCTCACTCGGGAAGACTGACATCTGTTTGGCGCGATCGAGACCAACGGTTACGGCCATGATCTCGGTCAGAACTGCGACCTCGGAAGGAAGGTCATCCGGAACACGCACCAGGAAACTCCCGGGCACGATGTACATGTATTGCGACCATCCGCCAAACAGGTGAGGAGGGTCCGCGGCACACATGTTGTTCCCGTAGTCGACCATATTCTGGCAAAAGTAATAGGGGAAGTCGTGGCGGCAGTAATAGCAATGGCCGCATGAGACGTTGGCTCCCACGACCACGCGGTCGCCAATTTTTAATGGGATCCCTTCAAAATCGAGATACTCCCCGTTGCCCCCGATTGCCGACACAGTTCCGACATTCTCGTGGCCCTGAATGATGGGGAAGCGGATCTGCTTGCCGTCGCCGGTCCCGGCGTATTGGGTGGTATAGCCCTGGAAGGTGTGCTTGTCGGTACCACAGATGCCGGACAATTCCATTTTTACAACGACGCAGCCGGGCTCCGGGTCAGGATACGGGTACTCCCGGATTTCGTATCGGCCGGGTTCGACGAGCGTGGCGGCTAGAACGTGGGCTCCGGACATTGCTGCACGGCACCTCTCAGAGCGGCATTAGGGAGCGGAAACTGAAAAATTAGGGCAACAAAATAAGCGCTTAGAGACAATAGCGACGAGGCTCGTGATTTGTCAAGCCCATGCGCGGTTCGCGTTATAATCCACTCGCACCGACGGCGAGGATCTCCCTAGCACGCGGGAAAGGAGAGGGCTTGGTCGAATCACGGCAATCCCGCGGACTTTGTACGACGGATCGGCGCAGCTTTCTGAAATCGCTGCTTGCGGGTTCGGCCTGGTTTTCTCGCATGTCAGGAATGCAAAGCGCTCTGCTGGGATTTCATGTTCCCGGCAGCTCTCTTCTCAACGAAGCGGTTGGGGAAAGGGCAGCGTCTGGACGTCTTACCGCGAATTCAGACTTCTTTGTTCGGAATCACTTTCGAACGCCACAGATCAGTTCCGAGTCGTGGACTCTCGAATTGACCGGTTTGATCGGGCAAGCGCATAAATTTTCGTATTCCGACCTGGTTCTCATGAACTCAGTGCGGCAGACGGTGACCATGGAGTGCGCCGGGAACATTTCAGGGGGACCCGGAGTCGGAAACGCGGCGTGGTCGGGTGTACCGCTCTCGGAACTGCTGACGCAGGCGGGCGTAAAGTCGGTTGCGACCGGCGTAATCTTTTATGGCGCCGACGCGAGTGACGGGGTGGATGCCCCTGCTGACACACATTTCGCGCGCTGCATTCCACTCGAAAAAGCCATGGCACCGGCCACGCTTCTAGCGTACGAAATGAACGGATCGCCCCTGCCGGCCGAGCATGGCTTCCCTCTCCGCGCGATTGTGCCGGGTTGGTATGGCATGGATTCGGTGAAATGGTTAACCCGGATCGAGGTCACGGACAAACCATTTGAGGGATACTTCCAGCAGAAGTACTACTCGGCGGTCGATGCGAAAGGAGCACAGCGGCCAATCACGCGAATGCTGGTGAACTCCAAGTTTCTTCGGCCTTCTGAAGGGGAAGAGATTCTTGCGAAGTCGTACCGAATCGAGGGCGTCGCCTGGGCGGGAGAAGGAAAGATTGTCAAAGTTGAACTGCGTACGGGCCCGAACGAGCCTTGGCAGGCGGCGGCCATTGCCGATGCAACCGAGCCAATGACGTGGGTCTCGTGGAGCTATGAGTGGCATGTACCGCGCCCCGGTCGATGCACGCTGGAGGTGCGTGCCACCGACGACAGCGGGCACAGACAGCCTGACGTTCGTGATCCCGATCGTCGCGACGCATACGAACTCAACACGCCTCACCGAATCGCGGTTACAGTCCGATCGTGAGTCGCAGCCAGCAATACACTCTCGTTGAGGCCTGCAATGACCCTCAAAAGTGACCTTTTACACGCCACTTCAGGATTGCGCCGACCCAGGTGCCAAACCTCCCTCCTGATGTGTCTGTTCTTCTTGAATGTGGTTGGAGTTGTGAGGGTCGCGGCCCAATCGGATCTCGCCACACTGTCTTCCCAGGGCCAAGCGGCGCTCCGGGACCAGCAATTCGCCCGCGCCGTTCAGCTGTATGAGCAAATCATCAAGCTGGACTCGCGTTCCGCCCAGGCCCATTCCAACCTGGGCTTGGCACTGTACATGAGCGCCAAATATCCGAGGGCGATTCAGGAATTCCAGAAAGCGTTGGCACTTGACTCACATCTGGAGCACACGAAGGTGCTCTTAGCCCTGGCCTACTTTGACAGTGGTGAAATTGCGCGAGCTACTCCGTTGCTTGAAAAGGCCTATCAAGCGAATAAAGACGATCCTGTGGTCACAGCGCATCTTGGGTTGGCGTACTTGAGGCAAGAGAAGGATGAGAAGGCGCTTTCCGTTCTGAGCCACTGGGTCGAACTGGAACCGAACAGCCCGGATGCCCTCTACTTCAAGGGGAAAGCTGCGATGTACCTGGCTTCAGATTCGTTTGTGCAGCTCACCAAAGCAGCGCCCGATTCCTATCGTATGTTTCAGCTGAGGGCAGAGATGCTTCGTCAGCAAGGACTGGCTCCGGCCGCCATCAATGAATACAAGAAAGCCATTTCACAGAAATCCGATGCGGCCGGACTGCACTATGCCCTTGGAACTCTGTATCGAGAAGGTGGGCGGCTGGAAGAAGCGCTTGCCGAATTCGATGAAGAACTCAAGATCTCGCCGAACGATGCGATGACGAATTTTTTCATTGGAGACATTTATCTACAGCAGAACAAAGTAGAACTTGCGCAGCAATACCTATCGCAGGCACTCGCCGTCCAGCCTGGACTCGCCGACGCGCAGCTCGATATGGCCAAAACGTATCGCCAGCAGGGGAAGGTGGAAGACGGAGTGAAACTACTGCAGGCTGTGGTAGCGTCCGATCCGGACCAGCAGGACGCCCACTACCTCCTTTTCAGCCTCTACAAAGACGAGGGAAAAATGGACCTGGCCCGGAAGGAGCTGGCTATTTTCGAGGAACTGAAGCGCAAGGCGAATGATCAGGAACAAAAGCGCATGCGGATGGAAAGCCTCAACTAAACCTGTTCTGGCGTTGCATTCGGCCTTCTTGAAAACGTTGAACGCACAAAGCCAGCCTGGTGAGCAGAGCAGAGCCCGATCGTGCAGTCACACCCTTTTGTGATGCAATTCACTGATAAAACCTTAAAAGGGAGCAACAATCCGTGTGTGCCGAACCCTGCACGCCGGTGACCTGTGACCTTGAGTGAAAGCCTGTGTAAGGTATTGTTGCTGCTGCGACTTCACCGTCCAGACTGCGTGTCCTGCAAGGTGAAGAATGGATGCCGTGGGAACGAGATGCGTAACCGTCTGGTAGAACTGACTCTACTACAAGCTGCAGGTTCCGATACCAGGAAGCCGGAGAAGCCTGCGAAATCGGCCAGCGACGCCGCATAGAGTCTGCCAGGGTAAGCATATCTCTGCGACTCGACATCTTCCGGATCATCCCCCCTGTCTGAGCGGCCCGCATGTTTCACGACGTGCGAAATGGCATCGTAAAATTTCGCCCACCTGGAATCGTAAAGTTTTGTAAAAGCTCTGATTGTTTGACGGATCAGAATTTGCGTGGGCAACTATCGGGAACATCTCGTAATCTGAACAATCGTCATCCCCGAAACCTTACATGCAGACCTCCATCCAGGATTCGAGCCTCGTTCTGACTCGTTTTGTCCTCATCGCAATGCTTGGTCTTGCTTCAATTCTGTCCACCGGGGACGCACCGCTCAACTGCCAGGAAGCAACGATTGCGGTTGACGTTAGAGTCGTGAACGTTCTGGCCACTGTGCGTGACAAGCATGGTCAGATCGTGAACACCCTCAATAAGGACGACTTCATCCTGCAGGAGAACGGTCACCCAGAGGTCATTCGCTACTTCAGCCGTGAATCGGATCTTCCTCTGACCCTCGGCCTGCTGGTTGACACTAGCTTGAGCCAGCGGCGCGTTCTTGAACAGGAGCGCAGCGCCAGCTACAGCTTCCTCGATAAGGTGCTGCGAGCGAAGGATGCCGCCTTCGTCATCCATTTCGATCACGAGGCCGAACTTTTGCAGGACCTGACATCTTCCCGAGATAAGTTGCAGGCTGCCCTTGAAAAGTTGAAGACGCCGGAGGAGCCTACCCTCGCGCGGGCAGGCGGACACGGCGGATCGGGAGGCGGGTGGCCAGGACCGGGTGGCGGCGGAGGCGGAGGAGGAGGCGGCGGACGCGGTCACGGCCATGGTGCCGGCACGGTGCTCTATGATTCGGTTTATCTGGCTGCGGACGAACTGATGAAACCACAAAAGGGACGTAAGGCATTGATTGTGCTGACCGATGGTGTAGACCGCGGAAGCAAAGAGACGCTTGAAGCGGCGCTCGAGGCCGCTCAGCGCGCCGACACAGTCGTGTACTCGATTCTATTTAAGGATGACCAGGCGTACTCAAACTGGGGAGGCTTCGGCGGTCCCGGGGGCATGGGCGGGCATCGAGGAGGGCACCGCTACCCACAGGAATCACGGCCCGACGGAAAGAAGATTATGGAGCGCATCTGCCGCGAGACCGGCGGCCGCCTCTTTGAAGTATCCAAGAAAGAGCCGATCGACAAAATCTATGGCGAATTGCAGGACGAGTTGCGCAGCCAATACAGTCTTGGTTATACCCCTACGAAAAACGACGAAGGATTCGGCTATCGGAAAATTGCCTTGACCACAAAACAAAAAGACTTCGTGGTGCAAGCACGCGACGGATATTACCCAGACCGCTAAAGCAGAAATGCCGCGACCTGACTCGCCATTCTGTTGGAAATCAATAGACGTCCTCTCGACAGGTTGCTATACCTGCTTTCGAACGTACCAGATGAGCACGGAAACCGTCAGCCAAGCTACAGTGGCGCCCATGAGCACTATCCATGTGCTGTAGCGGGGCGCGAATTGCCAAACTATCGAAGCGAAAACTAACAGTCCTACGCTTCCCATCGCCGAACCTGCGGCATCGACGCTAGCTGCCTCTCTTCCACGCCGAGTTCCGCGTAGCCCTCTCTCTCTTTTTTCTCCTTCTCATGTTTCTCAATCAGCGTTGCGCTGGCTGGAAAGATCGCCGGAAACGCTAGGAACAGCCCACCGATGACCGGACCAAACTTCTTGGCGATGATACCTGCGACAGCCGTAATTAGTCCGCCGAAAAGGAATCGAATGGCGTACTCATACCATCTGGTTTGCCCGATAACCGAAGGATCGACCTTGATCCGCATCGCTAATTCAGCCAGATGTAC
Source organism: uncultured Acidobacteriota bacterium (assembly GCA_963729415.1). Classification (GTDB taxonomy): domain Bacteria; phylum Acidobacteriota; class Terriglobia; order Terriglobales; family Acidobacteriaceae; genus Gp1-AA133. The sequence continues at coordinate 356,545 of CAVSOD010000005.1, forward strand.
TTGAGTCCGAACGCTATCCCAAACCACAGAGGAATTGAGCAGATCGTGACCAACAGAGCGCTCACTTTGTAACGCATCATGACCCAACTGACGCAAGAGGCGAAAGCCATGAATGCTATTGCCCCCGCTATCATGGAGCGCGATTCAGTGGCGGCATAGGATGCGCCTTCGGTCGCTATCGTCAGCCCCAAAGTCGCAAGCGCGACTGACGGTGCAGCGCCAAATAACCCTGCGAAGCTCTTCGGTTTTAACAGATCGCCTATGATTGCGAACGCAGATACGAATGCGCCTCCAACGAGGAACCGGATGAGAATTTGGCTCATCTGTTTCGATCCCTCATCGCATCCCTGATTTCACGAGTTTTCGAGCTTGATCCGGGCCCTTTAGTCCCAGCACGCGGTATTGTTCCCCGGAAAGCTTGTGGTAGTTCACAAAGAACTCTTCCAGTTCTCGACAGAATTCCTTCCCCAGATCAGAAATCGTCTTTATGTCTGCCCAACTGTGCGCATCTTTCTCAACGGCAATGATTCGATCATTGCGTTCTTTGTCTTTTTTGTCCCCCTGCTCGCCCTCGATCACACCGATAGGACGGCACGATAGTACGCACCCTGCAAATGCAGGCTCGTCCATCAGAACCAAAACGTCTACTGGGTCGCCGTCGTCAGCTTTGGTTGAAGGAACGAATCCGAAGTCATAAGGAAAAGTCATGCCCGCTGGCAATACCTTCTTCAATTCGAAGATGCGCTCATCGAGATCAAAAGCGAACTTGTTTCGGCTTCCTTTGGGAGTTTCGATGACTACTCGGAGCAATTGCTTGTCATCGGAGTCGAAAGGCTTGAGGCGGGAGGGGTCTGCGAGACCATTCTTTTTGCTCATTTCGGGTTCCGATCTCTACTGCAACGTGGATGCTGTGTGGGAGAGGAAGGTTTGTTCACGGTGCTGTCAATGCTCCTACACTCAATTAACACGCACGAAGATCCCGGGGAAAAAAGATACAGGGTGGATAAGATGAGGGAGGGGAGACACAGTCCCCCGCTTTGAAGATCGCCAGAGGAACCCGGGTGCGGTCTCCGCTGCAGCGGTCTTCAAGATGGGTAGATTGAGCTTCTTGTCAGTCGTATCAAGCGCTTAAAAGCGGGTGGGGGAGGGCGAAATTGGGTGCATCAGCTCTCATGCAACGAGGTTCACCGAAAGAGACCGCGCCGTTAGGGATGTTGAGGCTCGAAGGCTCGCGCGCTGCTGTTGGGGACCATCTCCGGCTCCATCAACAAAACTGGAATCATGCCCTCATTATTAAAGCGGTCGAGAAAATCGCGCAGCACAAACGGCTTGCCTGTGAGGTCCTGCTGGTGGCCGTATTCCGTGATTACCCGATCGACCAGCAGCTTGCCGGTGATGTAGCAGCTGCCATAGCCCGGCTGGCGCAAGTAAAGCAACTGCTCGAATGCAGTCAGCGTATCGCCGGCCTTGGCCCAGCCACGGGGCGTCCAATCGGCATGGAACCGTCCTGCCTCCTCCAGGGTGAACTGGTTGGCCTGCACGTAAAGCGAGGCGAGACCACGCGCAGCGCGATTTGCGAGCATGATCCAGACCAGCTCGCGAGCACGTGGATTGTCGTCATACAGGCCCACGTGCATCATTAACTCTTCGAAAGCGGTGGCAAAGCCTTCGGCGCGGTTGTCCCAGATATTGGAGAGCAGAGCCTCGCGGCGAATCGGACTTGGATTCGGTTCGTCCCGCATCCGCCCCAGGTCAATCCAGTGATAGTCGTGGGAAAGAAGCAGCATCGGCTCGCGGTGGGTGACACGGGTGAAGAAGACCCTTTGATCCTCCGGAACGAAACTCCCGAGTTCCTCCGCGAGCGCCGGCTTGATATAAGGCTTATCGGGGATGATCTCCTGCTGGATGAGGAAGGCGACGAACTTATCCAAGCGATCGTGCGTCATTTTGTCGAATGCAGCGGCATCGGCGGCAGGCTCCAGTGGAGGTAGATTGCGGTTGCGGTGCTCCTCCAGGCGCAAGGCGGAGTGCGCGCGCTCCAGTTCGCGGCGCAGCAAGACGACCTCCTCGTCCCATGTGTAGGGAATGAAGTGCACATTCTGCTGATACCAGGTGTAGTTCTCCTTCCCCACTCCAGAGGGTCCGGTTTTCGTGGGCGCCAGCTTCTCCAGCCATGCGACGAATTCGTCAGTAGCCTTGCGGGCGTTGGCCACGGCGGCACGTAGCTCGGGGCTAGTTGCGGTCAAATCGGCGTGTTGGTGTTCGGCTAACGTGCGGACCGTGAGTGTGCCAGCTTCCAGCGACTGCAGGATCTGGGACTGATTGCGAAGCTCCTGCGCGCCATAGACCCAGAGATCGCGCGCATTGCTTGCCTTTAGATTGTCTTTCGCCTCCGAAAGAAAGGCGGGAATCATGCCGATCTTGCTGGTCAAGTCTTTCTGGCTATCGGCATCCAGCGGGAAGTGATACTTGTAAAGTTCGATTTCCGGGTACGAGACCGGACCTTCACGCCCAGGAATATCGCTGCGGGAGGAGAAGACGTTCACATAGAAAGCCGGGTCGCGAGCCCAGGGACGGAGCACCCTGAGATTGAAGTCGAGTCCGTTCATCTCGGCCTTCACGAGCTTGTAGTCGTTCTGCTGTTCAATCGGCCACAACTTGGGGTCAATGGCATCCAGCCGCTTGCGCCATTGCGGCAGGTCTGCAGCCCTGGCCGCCATCGCGCTCGCGCTGTAGTCGGGGACGTTGTTCTTCATTACCGGATGCTCGAATTCCCGCCATTGCTGAAAGAGCTTCACCAGGGCAAGATACCCATCTTGATCGCTTGCAGTTTGCGCGGAAGAGCGGCTTGACGCTGCCAGGAAAGCGACAGCGACGGCCATCGCCACGCAAAGTTTGAACCGCATGCTTGTTACGCAATCCCTGCGACCGCCGTTGCTCGTCACTGAGATCTCCTCACAATCGAATTGAACGACCCTGATGGGGAGGCAAGCCTATAGCGCAGTTCGCGGTTTGCGCAAGGGTTGGGAGGCAAGGCCGAGGCAATCCGACAACGTCCCTGGGTAGTGATCGTTGGGCGCCGGCATCTCGTACCCGCAAACCTATCCGGCTGGGACCAACCCTGCGGCGATCGCATTCGATGGAAGCAACCTCTGGGTCACAAATTACACTTCCAACGTGGACCTGTCCGAAACACGGCCAACTCCGCGCACGGAAAACCTCGTTGCGTCTGCGGTTCAGTTGGCGGAGCGGATCATGCGGAAGGTAGACAATCTTACGCCGTCGAAGAGTCTTCCGGTACAATTCCTTCTCGTCTCGTCGGTAACAGCCCACGCCGGGCCGGGATTCGCGAAGCTGTCAACGGAGACTCGGAGAGAAACATCTACATCCGGACAGATGCACACGCGACGTATGGCCGGGTTTCCGACATTCTCGATGCCGTGCACCTCGCGGGGGGGAAATAACTTTTTTGATGGACGACCGAAGATTCTCGTTATCCAAAAAGTGATGGCATCAATTGCCCCGCCACGCGCGCAGTTGTCCCGATTGTTGACGTAACTTCCCTATTTCACGCACTGATTGGATTGCCAAACCTCCAACCTCTAGCCTGGCCCCAAATACAGCACGTGCACATAGGTCCCCAATCGCGTGTTGTATGCTAGGTACCATCCATCGTGGTCCGGATCCGCATAGATCACGATGTCATCGCTATCCCACAGCCAGTCGCTGCAGGTGTCGTAGTCGTATGGCGCTGCCTGAAAAAAGAATCCGCCCACGTCGAAGCGCTCGCGATTACCTCCGCGCAGCCGCCAAATGTGATGCGGTCCAATCGCTCCTGTGAAACGTCCATGCTCCCAGGGATGATCCAGATGGTAGTGAGGATCGTTCCTCCCTGTGTCGTGTCCCACCCAGCGATCGTCCTGTGCGTGAACGTGAGGCGCTTGCGGATGACCTTGCTGATCCTGATAAGTCCGACGCTCCTCGCCCTGCTGCTGCGGCTGCCGTTGCGGTTGTTTCGTGGGCGGAGTCCTCATCGGAGGCGGCCCGTGCTGCGGAATGTGCCCGCCGCCAACTCCCTGCTCGTGTCCGCCGCGCTGCTGTGATTGGTCGCCGTGCTGCTGTCCTTTCTGCTGTTCCTGTTGATTTCTCTGTTGCCCGACCCGTTCCTCGGCCAATGTTCCTCGCGTCAAACTCACTCCGCATACCACCAGCAACACGCTTAGGAATCTGATGAACTTCTCCATCCACCCTCCTCTCGCCCCTGGGCATATTACTCCTTTCTTGATGTGCGTTTAGACGATCTTGCGCTTCGCAAGCGTTGTCTGTTTGGGTCAATCAAGAAATCGCTTGGTTACGTCAAACAATCAATCGCCGTCCTTTCGCAATTGTGCCCATGGGCAAGCGAGTATGCTGCTGATATACAGTTCTTGAGGACTTGCAGGTGGGACGCGGCGTGATCGATGCAGATTGGGGGACATTCATGAAATTCTTAAACTACGTCTTCCTTCTCATTGTTGCAGCGATCTCTGCTATTGGTAGTTTTGCTAGTGACAAACCAGTTGAGATTACTGCAGAACAAGCTCAGCAAAACCTCATCAAGTATTCCGCCATCCAACCTGATCCTCAGCTCAAGGTCTCGGGAGTGGTGAAGCTTCACGTTGTCGTCGGAACAGACGGTAAGGTATCGAGCATAACCACCATCAGCGGCGATCCCAGGCTTGGCGACAGGGCAGCCGATGCGGTTAAGCATTGGGAATACAAGCCGTTCTTGCTGGATGGTAAGCCGGAGGCGGTCGCCTTCCAAATCGACATTCCAATGCTAGCTCCGCAGGTCGTGGACTCAGGGAAGAAGGAAAGATATCTGGCGCCCGCAGGTCGGAAGACTTACGAAGAGAGCGGCATACATGCCTGCATGCCGGGCTATGCAATGTCAGGGGCACTGGTCGATCAAGGCGTGTTCCTGTGCCGCAGGCTATCAACCGATGCCGGCGCAGAGGAGAGTAAGATCGACGATGATCCAGGTACACGGAGAAACGATATGCACGCGTGCCCAATCGGCTGGTACATGCGAGGGTTCAAGGGTATATCTTCCGGGCTTTTTCGAAACGCCTTCGCAAAAAACGCACTGCTCTGTTCAAGAGACCCCAACGTCAAGCTGAGTAATGAAATCGAGGAGAGTCATTGGGAAGATGTCTCCAGCTTGTGCCCTCTGAGAGACCTCTTCTGTGAACCCTTGTCATCCCCAGACCCAAACTCAATGAAGCAAAATGACCTGGGACATTATATGTGGGTCTGCCCAGATGAAAGGCCCGTGCTGACCGGTATACATGTCAGCGCAACGCGGCACCTCTTGCTCTGCGCCGGGATCGGGCAATAACAGACCTTCACATTACCAGCAGGCTGCTAAAAAAGGGGAGGATGCGACTTTAGATCCTCTCCCGGTTTCTCGCTACGCGATCACCCCCGTGGACTGACACGAAGACGTAATGGTCGAATCGCGGGGGTTACATCCCTTGGTAACATTTCCAGGGAGCCAGGGCCCGTGCAAACACGGAAAGGCCCGGATAACCATCCGTCATCCGGGCCAAGTTGGTGGGGCCGAAATCTATTGCGCGACAGAGAACTGAATCCGCCGGTTGCGGAACTTCCCTTCTTCGGTGTCATTTGCCGCCACTGGTTTGGTATCGCCATAACCTTTGGCAACGAGAGCTGACGGATCAACGCCCTGTTTGACGAGATAGTCCCGAACTGCATCGGCCCTTTGCTGGGAAAGCTGCAGGTTCGAAGCAGTATCCCCGGTATTGTCGGTGTCCCCACCGATCTCGATTACCGTGCCCTGCGGCGCCATCTTGATCACAACAGCGGCCTTGTTCAAGAAGTCATAGCTATCGGCGGGAATCTGCGCACTACCGGTCGCGAAGTTGATAACGTCAAAGTTAAGAGCGCCGACCAGATCTCCGGCGGTGAAGCCAGGTTTCAGGGATGCCAGCGCCGCGGTCGCTTTTTGAGCTGCCAGTCGAACCTGTTCCTCCGCATTGAAGACGGCGGTCTGGGTAGATCCACTTCTGTTCCAGAGCCAAATGCCTAATATTGCAGTGGCAAGAAGCGCCAGCAGGGGCCAGAGAAATCGGGCGACTCCGCTTCGTTGGGCGACCCCTTCCGCGGCATACGCGCCTGTCTTGCGCCGGAGGCCACTGCGGCGGTGGGCCCACTGATGTACGACATGAACTCGGCTGGTAAGCGCGATGGAGTCGACCCGCCAGGGGCTAGATTCTGAACCAGCTTCGGCAGCATAAACGCTACTGCCGACGATGCGGTAGCAACTGGTACACCGGCTTTCGCCGCCAGGTTACTGATGGTGCTGCTGCCCAATACGGCTTCCACCTGCCCAGGGATAAGTGCCTTCGCTGAACCGCCAAGCCAGGAAGAAACCGAATCTCCAAAGCCTGCGCTCTTAAAACGGTCGAGAAATGCACTCACGCCGCCATTCTGTTGATTAATGAGAGAGAGTAGCCCGGAAAACAGCGATCCGGCTGTTGTTTCGCTGATTCCGAACTTGCTTTGTACTTCATCCAGTACAAGATTCATTGCACCCATAAGTTTTCTCCTTCGCTTTCTTATCCAAACTGAATTTGTGAAACAATTGCCAGCCCCTGGAGGAGCTCGTTCTTGTTTTTCATCACTTGGCGGGAGGTCCTCACGGATCCGCCCACGAAGACCAACCCGCCGAGCTGTCAAGGAGTTCACACCACGAGACTCCTTCCTTGGCGGCAAAGTCGTTTAAAGTCCTTGTCGCGATCACCTTGCGCCAACTCCTCCTTCCTCACGTTGGGATCTCCCTTGGCCTGTTGTCGGAAGGTGCGCGTGAGACCCTGCCTTCTGGACCATGGGTATGCCGGCTGGTGGTTTAGCCTTCGCAGACTGCGCCGCGGGCGCCGCGGTTGAGTCGGCAGACTGATCTTTTTTGCTGGTCGAACTCTTCGCCTTCTTTGTTGGTTGGTGGATTTGCGTAGTCGTCGGTGCACCGGATACCTGGTCGACGGCGAACGCCGCCCGAATTGCGATAGCAATGGTCACTACATTTGTCATTACGAACGCGAACAGAATCCTTCGGTACATCTGCCTGCTCCTCACCAAGAACTCTCTTGCCTGGAGCCGGAGAAGCCGTTTCGCCGCGATCTCCAGTTGTCAATTACCTGTCGAATTCTGGGTTCACTCTGTCGATGCTCTCGGCATCTGGCGGATCATCGACGAATCGGATGGCGAATGGAACTGTGGATACTCCGAGTCTGACCAACGAATTTCCCCAGGCGGTCGGGCTGGTTGCGTGCTCTCGGTAGGCAGAGGGACCAGGCTTCACGAAGATCACAAGTACAGGTCGTCCAATGGCGGAGAGATGAAGCGTTGGCCAGCAAGCGCCGCGTCGATGGCGAGCGGCAGATCAATCGCTAAGCGATACTTCAATACGTAGCCGATCGCACCTGCATCGATCGCGGCCTGCAGGTATTCCGGACCGCCTTGAACAGTCAAGAACACCACCCGAGTATTCGAGCCCAATTCCCGTACCCGACGGGCGGCCGCCAAACCGTCCATTCCAGGCATGCAGATATCGGTCACCGCGACATCCGGTCGGAGTTGTTCGACCGCCTGCACCAGGGACTGACCATCGCCCACGGCCCCCACGATGTTGTAAGTGGATTCCAGAAAAGACTTGACGGCCGCGAGCGTGGCGCGGTGATCGTCTGCCAACAAGATTCGCGAACGGGCAGACGGTCTTTCCTTCATGGACAAAAAATTAACGTAAGGAGACGCCGGCGACGACTCGGACTTTCCCGAGTATCCTGGAGGATAACTACGGGGGAAGGGTCGTCACGTGGAAATCATTCCCTGCTTCACCGCGTAGCAGACGATGTCGGCGTTGGTTTTCAGGTGCAGCAGTTCCATCAGGCGTTGCTTGTGGAATTCCACGGTGCGTGTGCTGATGTTCAGAATGGCTCCAACTTCCTTCATGGACTTCCCCTCCGCCAGCAGCTGCAGCACCTCCCGTTGGCGCGGGGTGAGTTCCGCACCTTTCTCAGCGCGCGCAGGATCTGCGAGGGTGGAGAGCATCCCTTCCGCGATCAGCGGGGATACGTAGGTGCGTCCCTTCATCGCCTCGCGAATGGCCGTGATCAATTCGGTCGCCGCCGAATTCTTGAGCAGGTATCCCGAAGCCTTTCGGCGAAAAGCTTCGGCGGCGAAGTTGGGGTCCTGATTCTGGGTCAAAAAGATCACCCTGGTTTGGGGGCGAAGCTCCTTGATCTGCCTGCCAGCATCCAGTCCGTTGAGCAAGGGCATACCGATATCGAGCACTACCACATCCGGCCTGAGGTCACCGATCCGTGACACTAGAGCCCGCCCATCGATCACGGTACCGACTACTTCAAACTCTGGTTCTAGCAGCTTTGACAATGCGTCCAGGAAAATCGTGTGATCATCGGCCAAAACGACTCGCACCCGGCTCATGGCTCGCCTCGTCGCGACTACGCCAGAAATCGCTGCTGTTCGGAAACTGCTGCGTTGTGCGGTTGCTCGGCGGCCTGGATCGGCACCCAGGCATCCACAGTGGTTCCTTCCCCGGGAGCGGAGTCGATACGGAAGGCCCCCCTAACCAGACGCAGCCGTTCCTGCATGCTGAGCAGTCCCAGGCCGCCCCTGTGCCTGTGTTCCGGATCGAAACCCATGCCGTCGTCCTCCACAATGAGACGAATGCCATCCGGTGTTCCGGTTAGGCTCACCCGGGCAAAACTGGCCTCTCCATGTTTGCGGGCATTGGTCAAACTCTCTTGGAGAATCCTAAAAAGGCAAAGCGATACATCTGGAGCCAGTTGGGCGAGGATGTTCTCTTCCGTGAATTCCACCCTCATCTTCTGTTGTTTTGAAAAATCACCGCAGAACGCACGCGCGGCCACCACCAGACCTAGTTGCTCCAGAGCCACCGGGTGCAACTCATGCGAGAGGCAGTGAACGTCCTTGGAGAGGTTGTTTGTTTGTTCGTGAAGTTGGTGAATGCTATTTTTCGCCTCCGCTGGGGCACTTCCAAGAAGTTGTACCAGACCGAACGCCAGCAAGCCCAACCTCTGATTCAGATCATCATGCAGCTCGCGCCCGATCCGGCTCCTTTCCTCCTCCTGGGCATGAATCAGCCGGCCGCTCAGTTCCAGACGCTCTTCCTCCACCCGAGTTCTCTGCAAAACCGCAGTGGATAGGTCGGCTGTTAAGTCGTGACGTTCCAGGTATTCCCTAATAAACGCGGAGAGAGCCAGAACGACAGCGGAGACGAATGCGATCAGCAAGCGAAGCGATTTTCTTTCCGGCGGCTCATCCACTCGAAACAGTTCAAACAGGCCTATGAGCGGGATCGCGACCACCGACAGCATCGCCAGCAGCGAAACGTAGTGCGGATCATCCGTTGCAGGTTGCGAAGCTTCTTCGAGCTCGTGAGCCATCGTTCTGCCCAGCAGGGTCACCCAGATGAACCAGCACAAGGCGGCGACCATCGGCACGTGGTACCACCCCGACGCGAAGCCGTACCTGGTGGTCACGATGTTCGAGGCCAGAGAACTGCTCGCGTAGAGAGCGGATGCGCCAAACAGATTCAGATAAATTGTCTTCCACTGACCCTGCACCCGAGCCACGAGTCTACCGAGAGCCGCGAGGAGCACTATGTTTTCCACAAAGTACAAGATCGTGTATCGAAAGAGTTCGGGGCCGCTGTGGCGGTATGGCAACTGGAGAAAGGCATAGATGAAAGCCCAAAAGAACAGTAAGAGAAGGAAATACAGAGTTGTGTGATACAGCTTCCCGCTTGGCCACTTCAGATGAGGACGCGTGACGACCGCGGCCATAAAGAAGACGATGTGCAGAAACAGAGGCGGGTCGCTCCAGGACAGGTCCGGCACGACAAGGGCCCGTGCGTGCAGGATTGCGTACACCCAGAACCATGTGGTCAACGCCCACAGGGCGCAACCGGCAGCCAGGAGTAACCAGAAGAGTCGGATCGCTTGCATGGCCCGCACCGCGTTCCCTGCCGCGATCCCGGCTGCGACAAGCATGAGAAGGAAGTAGCTGATCTGGTTGTATGCAACCAGGAAGAAGCCCTGTCTCGGAAGTGCCACCGCACACTGAACCACTAAGATCGCTGCTGCGATCGCAAACCACCAGTCGGGCCTCTGCCTGCCGGCAGGGTGTGAGTGTGATGCATGCATGGTTCGTCCAAGTGCGGACGAGCTGCTAGCACTCCAGGGCTGAGCACCCTGGGAATATGGTACGCCGATTATATCCGACGATGTCGGCCCGCACTGGATTCTCCACTTGGCTCGTAACCTGCCGCCCACTGTTGATCCGAGCATGTTGGAAGTGAACCTATCTGCCATTTGGGCCCCTGCGTTCCAACCGCTGCCTCCCCTCGGAAAGAATCCGTCTAACTCTGGGACTTTCCCGAGTTCCGGCCAAAGGTATCAAGCCTCATAGTCCATTTGCGTGCCGGGGTTTCCAAGCAACCGGCGATCACGAGGCCGTCATGATTTCAAATTTACTGCGCGAAGGAGAATCAGTCATGCAAACGAAACGATCTATCCAGCTGCTGGGGCTTCTGGCCCTGGCAGTTTCGCTGACGCCCGGTCTTTCAGCCCAAATGAATTACCCCGGCCAGCCTCCCCAAAGGCCGGTGCCGACTACGAAGTGTGAATCGCAGAACAATCAGCGCAACTATTGCGCCGCTGATACACGAGGCGGGGTCACACTCGCTCGGCAACTCAGCCAGGCCCAATGCATCCAGGGTCGGTCGTGGGGATTTGATGCGCGAGGCATCTGGGTGCAGGCGGGCTGTCGGGCCGAGTTTCAGGTGAAGGCGTACAACGGCATGCCTAACTGGGGGAACCCTGGCCAGGGGCATCGTCCACCCACGCCAGGGGGACCGAATTGGGGCAACAGCGGTGCGTGCTTTTATAAGGAGATCAACTTCGGTGGGGAGTACTTCTGCATGAAGCGGGGCGAGACCAATGCGAATCTGCCGCCGGGGTACAACGATCGAATCTCCGCGATTAAGGTCTTTGGAGGTGCAAGGGTCACGGTGTACAACGATTCCAACTATGGCGGGCGCCGCGGAACCGTCCAGAGGGATGTGGCCAATCTGAAGAACTGGCGCACCGCAGACGATCCATCGCGCACCTGGAATGATCGGATTTCTTCGATCCAGGTGCAGTAAGGACTTGCTAGTCCTCTGGATAGGGACCATCGATAGAGCCAGGGGACCGCAAAACTGGATAACTGGAGCAGGGAAGGGCCCCGGGCCACGTGGTCAACTCTCTCGTAGGAGACTCTTATGAACATTACAAGTCTGATTATTCAGCTCATCAGTGGTGCGGTCGGTGGCAATGCTGCCGGATCGCTATTGAAACAGTTCAGCCTCGGACCGGTGGGTAATTCCCTTCTCGGACTCGTGGGTGGGGGGCTCGGTGGTCAGTTGATCCACATGCTCGGAGCGGGCGGTGCAGCTTCCGTAGCCGGAGCCAGCAGCGGCATGGACATCGGATCGATCGTAGGCAACCTGGCCGGCGGCGGGGTTGGCGGTGCCATCCTGACGATTGTCGTCGGACTGATCAAGTCGAAGTTAGCTCAGTCTTAGACGTGCGTCTGCTTTGTACTTTTTCGAACCAAACAGATTCTGGTCACTGCGCACCTCTCCGCCGAGGAGGCACGCTTTTCGAAAATGGGCCACTTGAGCGTCGGCGGGACATTTTGCAAAAAAACAGCGTTGCGGCTATGGGGATTCACAAATTGCGACCTAGCCCGTTTCTGGATCACTTCCGGTTTGCCGACAAGGACTAAATCGCTGGCGCGGCGGACGCTACGCGTGTCGCATCCTCGAAGTTAACCGGCCCTTGGCTCCGGTGTCCGTGAGATGGAGCAACCCGTAGCGGCTCGGTGGCCCGAGTGATCTTTGGCTCTTCTGAAATGTCGCTTAGAACATTCTGAGAAACGGCGACGCGGGTGAAATCCCGGTGCGAGCCAGGCTCGCGAAATCGTGCATTTCTCGAGCCTTAACAGTATGCAAAGTCTTGACGAGGACATGCGCGGGCTGCAACCTTCCTGGGCTTGGCAGAGCGCTGCGATTGCGCCTGGAAGAGACTGGGGCACGTCGGGCAATCAATCCGTCTTAGCATCACCGAAAAGCACGAGGAAACGGCTCACGGTGTTGGCACGCCTGACGCTCTCGGCGCTCTCGGCTTTTGCGGTCTGTTCCTGCAGTCTCGTTTGCTGTGCGGCAAGGGATGTGAGGCCGAGGCGGCGATAAACCCTGGCGAGATGAAAGTGACCCTCAGGAGAACCTGGAGTGAGTCGAACGCAGGCTTCCAGTTGTGTACGTGCCTCTTCCCATTGCTGGGCCCATTCCAAACCTTTTCCAAATTGGCATCGTGCTGCGGATTCATTCGGCGCCACCCGTGTCGCTTCCCGAAGACGGCGAAGAATTTCTTCGCGGTGGGCATCGTCTCCGGCTTCTTGTGAGACGCGGAGCATGACGCCGCCACAAAACGCATTAGCTGTTTTGCTGACAGGGTGCGAATCGGCAAACGCACAAATTTTCGTTATTGCGGCCGGGTCTGGCGCCGCTGTGTCGAGCAGAGTGATCTCACCAAGGTAGCGAACCGCAAGACCGCTGTCGTCGCTAAGTTGCGTTGCTTCCAGTAGGGCGTGAACGGCGTCGGTGGAACGGTCGACAAGGTAATAAGAAAGCCCCAGCAGAACTCGCACGTGCGCGGACTCCGGAAAAAGACTGGCCGCCTGTTCAAGAACGACGATCGCGGCGTCGAATGTTTGATGGCGGAGGAGTTCAGCGGCGAGGGTCAGGCGGTGTTGTTCCACGTTGGGCTCGAGACTCAGGGCAGCCTGGTAGCAATGGACCGCGTCGAGGGCATCACCACGCTTCTCATAAATGTCGCCCAGCAAGCTTTCAGTAGAGCCAGTGTCCTCCAGCGCTTTTGCCCGGTTGGCATTTTCAAGCGCTGCATTCCAGTCGCTGTTGTAATAGTGTGCGAGGGCAAGATTGAAGAAAATGTCGGGGCGATCGGGCGCCAACTTTGCTGCTTCCGAATAGTCGGAGGCGGCCTGGGCATAGAGATGCGCGCCGCTCAGGATCTCTGCCGTGCGCAGGCGAACTTCAAGCTCGCCACTTGGCGGGAGTTGCATAGTACGGAGCACCTTGAGTGAGGGCCCCGGATCCTGGTGCGCATCCAGTTGTGCTTCCAGACGTGCCAGGGTGGCCGCCGCTCGGAGTTGTCCGTTCTGCGGGGCGAGCTTCGCCGCAGCTTCCATGTCGGTTGCCGCGGCTTTTGAATTTCCAAGCCCGGACTCGATCGAAGCTCTGACGCGCAGGAAGGTCAACCGTTGCTGAACATCGCTCGGTTCCGGAACGCCGCGAATCGCGGCGGCGGCTTCCTTGTAGCGATGCGCCTTCGCGAGTTGAACGGCTGGCTCAATAGATGTGCTTTGTGGTTCTCCCTTTGCGGCTGGAGTTGAGGGCAACTGAGCCGCACAAGCCGCCAGGCAAAACCAGATCAAGCAGCATGGGTGGAGGTGAGGCAGGCGCATTTCTGGGTATCTTAGCGAGGTTTCGTGCGGGTTTGTGACTTTATGCAAACGTGTGAGAGAATCCCGCCTGTGCCACCTGAGGCGCCCCACCTCCATCGTGAACTCGGCCTGTTTGAAGCGATTTCCGCCAACATGCTGGAGATGATCGGGGTCGGCCCGTTCCTGACTATCCCCTTACTTTTGAGTACGATGAATGGCCCCCAGGCCATGCTTGGATGGCTGCTGGGGGCGATCGTCGCAATCTGTGATGGTTTGGTCTGGGCTGAGCTCGGCGCCGCCATGCCAGGGACGGGAGGACCTTACCGGTATCTTTCGGAGGCATACGGTCCCAACCGGCTGGGTAGGCTGATGAGTTTCCTTTTTATCTGGGAAACGATCTTTCTGGCGCCACTTTCGATTGGCGCCGGCGCGGTCGGGTTCGCACAGTATGCGAAATTTCTTCGACCTCAGCTTGGCACATGGGAGGTCAAGGTTGTCGCCATGGGCGTGTGCCTGCTGGTGACTTTTCTTTTGTATCGGGACATTCGATCAGTGGGCCGCTTGTCCATCGTCTTGTGGGCTGTGGTCATTTTCACTGCACTGGCGGTGACCGCGGCTGGTTTGTTGAACTTTCAGGTAAAGCGTGTCTTTGATTTCCCGTCCGGTGCTTTTGCACTGTCGAAGCAATTCTGGGTAGGACTGGGCGGAGCAACCCTGTTGGCGATGTATGACTACGGCGGGTACAACAATGCTTGTTTCTTCGCCGGCGAGGTGCGCCAGCCCGAGCGAGTGATTCCGCGCTCCATTTTGATCTCCATCGGCCTGGTTGCCTGCTTGTACCTGACGATGAATCTGACGATCATCGGCGTGATTCCGTGGCGCGAAGCGATGCACTCCACCTTCATCGTTTCCGACCTCATGCAGCGACTGTACGGGTCACGCGTAGCACAGGTGATGACCGGGCTGATCCTGTTCACCACGTTCGCTTCGCTCTTCGCGGTCCTGTTGGGGTACTCGAGAGTTCCTTACGCTGCTGCCACCGATGGCCGTTTCTTTCAGATGTTCGGACGACTGCACCCGAGCAAGAATTTCCCCTACGTATCGGTAGCGTTCATCGGGATCACGTCGGCTTTTGCCTGCCTGCTCAACCTCTCGGACCTGATCACCGCGTTGATTGTGATTCAGGTACTGGTGCAATTCATGGCGCAGGTGGTGGCTGTAACCTTGATCCGGAGCTACCGTCCCGACATCCGTCGGCCCTTTCAGATGTGGCTGTACCCTGTTACCAGTATCATTGCCTTCGGAGGATGGGCGTTCATTCTCGCCGCCAGCGGCCTACGATTCATTCTCTGGGGCCTCGCGCTGGTCGTTTTCGGGGTGGCGGCGTATATGTGGCGAGCCCGCTCAGAGAAAGAATGGCCCTTCCAGCAGCAACCTGCCGAGGTGGCTTCATGACTGGCGAAGCGCGGATTGAAGTGCTGGTCGCCGGCGATCTGTTCCTTGACTTGGTGATGAGCGGGTTTGAGTCATGGCCAAATCCGGGAGAGGAATCGTTCGCAAAGGGATTCCACAAAGAGGTGGGAGGCGGTGCAGCAATCACTGCCTGTTGTCTTTCCAAGCTCGGTGTTCGAACCTTGGTCCTGGGAGCCGTTGGCAAGAGCGATGGCCAGTGGATGTTGGACGAGTTGGCCAAACGCGGTGTCGATGCGTCGGGGATTCTGATGGCTGAGGATGAACCCACGGCTTTCACGGTCAGCGTATCCACGGCGCACGACCGGGCGCTTTTTACCTATAGTGGGGCAAATCGAAAATTCCCGGGTGCTCTCGAGTCCATTCCCGACCTGGCGAAACGGACCGGTACCCGTCACATTCACTTGGGGCACGCCGTAAATCCAACTCGAGCGAAGTCTTTGTTTCAAGCGATCCATGATGTGGGGTGTACTGTGTCTCTGGATGTAGGCTGGCATCCGGAATGGCTTGCGAACGCTGAGGCGATCGGTGCGCTGAGGATGGTCGACGTTTTCTTTCCCAATCTGCACGAGGCTTCGGAAATCACGAAAGAAACGGAACCACGCCGTATTTTGGAAGTACTAGGCAGCATGGGTTTGCGCTGCGTGGCTTTGAAAATGGGTGGCGAGGGTGCCGCTCTACTGTTTAACGAGGAAGTGATGTTTCAAGAACCAGGACGGGTGGATGCGGTGGACACCACCGGGGCGGGCGACTGCTTTGACGCCGGTTTTCTCTACGCTTGGTTACGAGGAATGTCGCCGCGACAGTGCCTCAAAGCAGGCGCCGCCTGCGGAGAGGCGTCAGTGCGGGTCATGGGTGGGGTTGCTGGCGCTCCCTCACGGGAGGAACTGGAAACACTTTTATGCGCCGCACAGTAAGCATCATTGGTGGGGGTGGGGTTCGAACGCCGCTGCTGATTCACGGAATGCTGCGCGCTCAATCTCAGCTCAACATTGGCAGCATGAGACTGTTTGATGTGGATCGCAAACGGACTGAACTGATGGCCGGGTTAGGGCGCGAAATCGCGCGGGTGCTGGACACCGATGTTGAGATCGATGCCCGCGAATCTATCGAGTCAGCCGTGGAAGGCAGCGACTTCGTGCTGAGCAGTCTGCGCATCGGCGGTATGGCTGCGCGCGCACGCGACGAACGTATCGCCATCGACCACGGCCTCGCAGGGCAGGAGACGACAGGGCCAGGCGGGGTAGCGATGGCTTTGCGTACCGTTCCGGTTGCGCTGGAGCATGCGCGCGTTGTCGAACGTCTCGCGCCACATGCCTGGTTCATTAACTTCACCAATCCGGCGGGCCTGATCACGCAAGCGCTCCTACAGCACACCAAGCTGCGGGTCGTCGGGATTTGTGATACTCCGGCGGAACTGGTGCACAAGATTTCTCAAGCGCTGGCCGAGCCTGCCGCCGACGTCCAATGCGACTATGCCGGCCTCAACCACCTGGGTTGGGTGAGACGAGTTCTGGTGCGTGGACAAGACGTGACTGCGCGACTTCTCGGCGACGAGCACGCCCTCCGGCAGCTCTACCATACCGACATGTTCGATCCGCTGCTGATTCGAACCCTGCAGCTCATTCCCTCCGAGTACTTGTTCTTCTATTACAGCCAGCGAAGGGCTTATCAGAATCAAGTTGCGGCAGGGGCAAGTCGCGGCGAGGAATTAATGCGCTTAAACGGCGATCTGTTCTCGCAGTTGCAGTCGGAGCCGCCACGCGATGCGCTGGCCACGTATCGACGTTATCTGATGAAACGCAACGCATCGTATATGCGACTGGAAGCAGAGGCTGGCACGGGCTTTCAAACATCCAGCGACGAGCCGGATCCATTTGACGCACCAACGGGTTATCACAAGATCGCGGTCGAAGTGATGATGGGATTGGTATCCGAACAACCTCGAACCGTCATTGTGAATGTGCGTAACGATGGCAGTATCGCTGATTTGCTCGCGGGCGATGTGGTAGAAGTTCCCTGCCGGATCAGTACGAAGGGTGTGAGCGCCTCGAAGGTTGGCGCATTGCCCGAAAGTGTACGAGGACTGGTGCTGGCGGTGAAAGCCTATGAGCGCAGCGCGATTCGCGCGGCCACGGAAAAGTCATGGCCGATGGCGCTGCTCGCGATGTTGGAATACCCGATCATCGGGCAATGGGAAATCGCTGAAAATCTCCGAGCAACCTGGAAGACGGCGGACCCGGAACACCTTGGCTATTTGGAAAATTGAGAAGGCTCCCGCTTCGCACCGGCCGATGGAGGTGGTGTTTTTCTCCACAAAGGTAATTAGACTTTGTTGTGTTGAGTCAACTGCGACAAGAGGCGCAATCTCCCGGCAAGCAGGTGAAACTAGGGCAGTTAATTGACTTCCGGAACACCGACAGTTAAAGTATGGGGCGGGTTGCAAACGTGTGCGAACATTGCCTCGCCTAGTCCACAAACCGACCTCCATCAAGGACATTGCCCGCATCGCGAATGTCTCTTCCTCGACGGTTTCGCGTGCCCTACAAAACAGTCCGCTGATTAGCCGCGATACCGCAGAAAAAATCCAGAACATCGCAAAACAGTCCGGCTACCGAGTCAGCGCCATCGCCCGAGGCCTGGTCACCCAGAGGACAAAGTCGATTGGGGTGGTGGTCACGACGATCGCCGACCCGTTTGTGAGTGAGGTCGTAGACGGGATCGAAGACTCCTGCAATCACCATGGCTACTCCGTCTTTTTAGCCAATTCCAATGCAGATCCCGATCGCGAGACCAAGGTCGTGCACTCGTTCTCCGAAAGGCGCGTCGAAGGCATCGTAGTCACTTCTTCACGGGTAGGAGCTCTTTATCTCCCGCTTCTTTCGGAGATGCGCATTCCGATAGTTCTGGTGAACAATCAACATCCCGGAGAGTTCGTCAACTCGGTACTGATCGAAAACGTCAAGGCCAGTGCGGATATAACGAATCACCTGATCCAGTTGGGCCATACGCGAATTGCGTACCTCGGCGATCGCAACGGCTATCAATCGGACACGGAGCGCTTCGCGGGATATCGCCAGGCTTTGGAACGCGCTGGGCTCATGTTTGTGCCAGAACTTGTGCTTCATGGCGATGGCAAGTGTGAGGGCGCCGGCCCCGCCATCGATTTCCTTATGCGCCACAACACGCGGCCGACTGCTATTGTCTGTTACAACGATATGACTGCGTTCGGCGCTATCCGACAACTGCACGCGCTAAACTTGCGGGTTCCAGAAGATATTTCGGTCGTTGGCTTCGATGATTTGTTTATTGCCACTTACATGGAGCCACCTCTTACCACGCTGAAGCAACCACGCCGACTTATGGGAAAACTAGCCATGGAGAGTCTGCTCAGACTGATCTCAGGCGAGAGCACCGAGAGTCCGATCAGGGTTCCCGCTGAGCTTATCATCCGTGGGTCGACGACCTCGCCACCCTTTGCGAGTTAGAAGGGCTCGTCAATTTTCAGAAGTGCTGCGGTGTCTGAAGAAAAGAAATGGCGATGGGCTTCTGTGTGAACCTATCGCGCCCGGTGCTGAAAGACCAGAGATCGGATGTGCGCAATCGCTAATACGTAGGCTCGATTAAGTAGTATCTGCTCAGATCCCGGAGTATCCGTGACGGCGAAACTCAGAGTCGGCATTATTGGAGCGGGACGAATCGGAAAAGTGCACGCGGAGACGCTGGCGTTCCGTCTACCCGAGGCTGATCTCGTGGCTATTGCCGACCCTGATGTCGCGGCCGCATCTACCCTGGCCGCACACTGCGGAACTCCGAAGGTTGTTCGGGACGTCGCGGAGATCTTTGCGGATCGAATGATTGACGCCGTGTTGATCTGCTCGCCTACGGCCACGCACGCGGAGTTCGTGATACAGGCCGCACGCGCAGGGAAGCATGTCTTCTGCGAAAAGCCGATTGACCATTCTCTGCCGAAGATCGATCGGGCTCTCCGCGAGGTGAGCAAGTTTGGGGTAAAGTTCCAGGTGGGCTTCAACCGGCGTTTCGACGCCAATTTTGCCCGGGTGCGAGGTGCGGTCGAGCGCGACCAGATCGGAATGCCCTACCTTATGCACATCATCAGTCGTGACCCGGGGCCACCACCCATGTCCTACATTCGGTCTTCAGGAGGGATCTTTCTGGACATGACGATTCATGATTTCGACATGGCTCGATTTCTAATCGGCGATGAAGTCGAGACTGTCTACACTGCGGGGAATGTAAGAGTTGATCCTGAAATCGGGGAAGCTGGCGACCTGGATACCGCTCTGATCGTTCTGCAATTCAAGAACGGGGTCATTGGCACTATCGATAATTGCCGGCAGGCCGTATATGGTTACGACCAGCGCGTAGAAATCCTGGGGAGCAAGGGCGCGATCGCGACGGACAACTGCTATCCCAACCAGGCAATCCTCAGCACGAAATCTGCGATTCAACGTGACCTTCCATTGAACTTTTTCATGGATCGCTACACACAAAGCTTCGTGAGTGAAATAGAGTTTTTTGTGGACGCCGTGTTGCACGACAGACCAACTGCGGTAAACGGGAACGACGGGCGCATAGCGGTAGTGATGGCCCTGGCGGCTCGCAAATCGTACGATGAGCGGAGAACAGTGCGTCTCGAAGAGGTCGCCCAGCCCGAGACGCTTCTCGCCTAAAGTTGCTTCTCACCCAAATCCTCGAATACGTCGGCACTCCAATTGTCTTAGCGATTCGGATTCTTCGGCAGGCTGACCATATTCGCGATCAGACGATACGCCCCCGGAACTCCTTCCGGAAGCTGGCGATAGAACGCGTAGGCGTTATAGATATAAATGCCCTTGCCATATCGAGCGTAGAGTAAGCCGCCCTTCTGAGGCTCTTGTCCTTCGTCTTGCGTAGAAAGCAGGGCCACATATTGCGGATCCCACGACTTGAGAAACTTCGAGCCGCGTTCTTCGACCCAACCCTCGAAATCCCGCTGTGTGATTGGGTTGGGCCATTGGAAGACCGGATTCTTGGGATCCAGGATCTCCATCTTCGAGGCTTCGTCGGTGACCTCCTCTGGGTTCTCTCCCATGGTGTAGGGATAGGGTCCAAAGTTGTGGTCGAACTCAGGTGTGTTGTACTGCACGATCACGACGCCACCGTTCTTTACGTAATCGAGCAACCGGC
Organism: uncultured Acidobacteriota bacterium; assembly: GCA_963729415.1. Classification (GTDB taxonomy): domain Bacteria; phylum Acidobacteriota; class Terriglobia; order Terriglobales; family Acidobacteriaceae; genus Gp1-AA133. The sequence goes on from CAVSOD010000005.1 coordinate 376,816, forward strand.
TGTTGTATGTTTTGAGCTCGGGCCGGGCAGCGTAAGCGCGGACTCCAAGCAGAATGACGTCGTAGTTGGAAAGGTTCGCGCTAGCAACATCGCTAGCGGTCAGGAACTGCGCGTTGATTCCGAGCGACTGGAGCGACGTGGGAACGTCATCGCCGCTGCCCATGATGTAGCCGACACGCAGTCCTTCCGCCACTTTCACGTCGACTCCGGAAGTGCGCAGGACTGCCGACCGATAGAGATAATAGGGACGCAGGCCCGGATAGCCGGTGACTTCATACCCCTCGCGAAACTCCTTGCCGTCGACCTGTGCTACTGCGGTGATTTGGTAGGTCTTCTCCGTCAGCCCGGTCGGCGTTACTTCGAACGTTAATGACTGCTCGTCGCCGTCGGCTTTCGTGGAGAACTCTGCAGTTGCTGGTTCGCTGGACCAGCCCTTCGGCAAATCCAGCTTCACAACGCCCTTCCCTTCTCCTTTGATATTGCTGTGGACCGTCGTGCTTACTGTGAACTTCTTTGCGCTCAGCGGCACGATCCCTGCTCGCGGCGAAATGTTCAAAGATACCGCTGGACCCACTACCAGAGGCTCGAGCACTTCGCCAATTCCGGTCACGCGCTTGCTCGACTGAACGACCTGTCCGACCCGCACCGGCGCACCCTGATATTCAAACTCCGCCCATGCCTCTAGCGGATAGGGCGGGAGCGGCAAGTTGAGATATCTTTTGTCGGAAATGTCGTAGTAGGACTGTTCGATGTCGGGCCGCGAGAAGTAAGGACGCGTGTAAGTTGCAATCTCCGGAACGACCAGGTCAAAGCGGAGGTCCACCGGCTTATTGCTGGTCATGCTGGCGCTGGTCTCACCCGGGTTCTTGATAGACCAATCCTTCCCGTCGGTCGGCTGAACCCTGACGGATGCCAGGGCCACGGATTCCGAGCTCTGACTGACCGCGTGTACTTTCACTCCGATGTTTTCACCGGGAATGATCACCCGTGTGGTCTCAGGATCGCCCATGAACAAAGCGTACAAAGGATTTGGTTCCCTGTCGGGAGCGAGAGTGGCATTGACAGAGAGCCCAAGCGATTGTGCGAGCGCGTTGTTGAATTGCGCCTTTTTGATCTCCAGCTCAAAGGTGAGGTTGTATTTATATTCCTCAGAGAGTTGACTGGCTTTCACTTGCTGGATCAGGTTTTCTGTCTCCTTCCAGCCTTCGGCCAGCTTGGGTGCGACCTTGCCGGGTTGTGTGGCGGAGAAGTCCGCAATGGCGCCTTCGACAAGACCGTTCACTTTTTCAAGGCCAGGGCGCAGAAAGTCGGCCTTGCCATCTTTGGCCACAGTCGCAATCCCCACGAGTGAAATGTCGATTCCATCGAAGAAGGAGGCTTCCTTGTCTTGCGCAGGAACCACGGAGCCGAAGCGATGGTAGGTGGAACTCAGTGCTCCCGGCTTTGGAATCATGCCGCCGCCGGTTTGTGATTTCTGGTGGCCGAGGCCTTCGCGCGCAATCTGGACGTACGACACGCCCAGTACGGCGTCGTAATCACCCTCAGGAACCGCGACATTGGCCGTCAGTTTGCCGTCGTCGTTTCCGAACCAGGGAGTTCTCGCGTAGTCCTTAAGGGGCGTCCAAGGTCTGAGTCCCGCCGCGATCTGGTCTGGGAAAACGTTGGGATCACCAGCGGCTTTGAAAACCTCCTGGGCCATGGCGCCGGCAGTTTGGTGATTGCCGTGTCCGTCGGTGGGGCCTCCGACAAAGACGGACGTTACGACCAGAGGTCGAGTCATTCGAACGACGCGCACAACGTCATAAAGCACACGGTCGTGGGTCCACTTGGCGATGGATTCAGCTTTCGTCTTGGAAAATCCGTAATCGACCACGCGCGTCCAGTATTGATCGACGCCGTAGTATCGACCCGCCGCGAGAAGTTCCTCGGTTCGCACCAGTCCCAGGCCGTCAAAGTAATTCGCCGACATCACATTGGCACCACCCTCGCCCCGGTTGAGCGTGAGCAGAGCGACGCGCGCGCCCTGTCCGCGCGACTCGTACGCGAGCATGCCCCCGTCCTCGTCGTCAGGATGCGCCGTCACCATGATCAGGCTGGCGCGAGTATGCAGTTTCTTGAGGCTTTGCCAAAGCGCGGCTGTTCCGCGGTCGATTGCCAACGGCTGTCCATTGGGTGAGGCATGCACCGAAGAGTCCGATGCCGATTGCGCGCAGAGCGCCACACTCAGAAACAGAGATAGTCCTACCGATAGAAAGCGCTTCATCTGGGGCCTCGCGATGCGCTGACTGGTTTGCACTTCTTGCTGCAGAACACGATGCGTGCGAAATGCAGGCCGCCAGGCTTGTTACTTAGAGCCTGGCGGCACTGGGAAAGGGAGCGTTCTCACTAGAAGTAGAATTTCAAGGCTAATTGAAGCTCGCGCGGATCTCCGAAGGTAGAGGAAATGACTCCAAACCCGGAGCTAAAGAATGACACCTGGGTTAGAGAAATTAGCATGGTTGAAGACGTTGAATGCCTCCGCACTAAACTCAAAATGCATGGCTTCTCGCACAGGGAAGCTCTTGAAGAGGCTGAGGTCAACGTTCGTGTTACCCGGGCCGTGGTATGCACCGACATGGCAGTTGCCGAAGTCTCCTGAGGCTGGCAACGCAAATGCGGCAGGATTCAGCCACAGCCCCGTCCTGGGATCGCCGGAGGCTCCAGCGCGCCCATCGCCGATGCAATCCGGACGAGAAGCGTGTTGCCCTCCTGACAAGCTTTCATCGGGAGCGGAAAGCTGGATTGTGCTACCCGTTTGTTTGGTGACGATGGTGTTGACCTGCCATCCTCCCGCTATGGCATTCGCGACTCCACCCTGGTTCAAATACTTCTTTCCCCTGCCGACGGGAAATTCATAGGTCAAAAAACCGACGAAGCGCTGGCGAACGTCGAACATCGAGTCTCCGCGCTCGGCTGCGTAGTTGAAAGAGTTTTGCGGGCAAGGCTGTCCCAGTCAGATTGTCCACGTAGTCGGCAATATTGTGGCTCCACGTGTAGCTGACCCCGTACGACATTCCTTGCGAAAAGCGGCGCCGCAGTGAGATTAACAGCGCGTTGTAGTCGGAGTTGCCATCGTTCGTAGCATACTCGAGAAACGCGTGATTTCCTGTTGCACTGCTAGTGGTTGTGTTCAAGTTCGCGTATTGGTAAATATCGATTGGATGCCCGCTTCCATCAAAATTCCCGGTGAATATCCCCTGGTTGGCATCGCGGAGCCGATTCATTTTTCTCGCGAAGTTACCAACGTAGCTCACGTCCAGAGATACAGTTTGTCCGATTTGAAACTCGGGGCCGAAGCTGGCCTGTTGGACATAACTGGTGCGCTGATTGGGATCCTGCGCGCGGACTTGTAATTGCGTCAGATCGACGGTGGTTGAAGAAAACGGGGGAAGCCCATTCTGCAACTGAAAGACTGGTGTTGTACTTCCCGGGAATTGCTGGAGATTGAAAGAGAGAACGGCCGGAGGATTCAGCGCCAGAATGCTCTCGGAGCCGATGCGCACGCCGTGCTGATAGAAAATCCCATATCCTCCGCGCAGAACGACTCGATCCATCGGGCTGTAACTGAAGCCCAGCCGAGGAGCAAAGTTGTGATAGTCGGGGTGGATCAGAGACCTTGCATACCACCCGGAAGCGTTTGGAGCTACTGAGATCAGTCCACCTCCATTCGCCGGAGTGAAATTACTGAGTTGATTTTGATGGTTGAGGTTTGGTGAGAACAGTTCGTAGCGCAAGCCTGCGGTGACCGTTAGATTCTTCCGCGCACGCCATGTATCCTGCCCGTAAAAGCTATTTCCGTTCGTGTAGTTGTGAACGACATGGGGTGTTACGAAGAGTGTGTTGTCAACATCTCCAAGCAGGAAGTCCGGCAATCCGAAACCGCCTCCCGCCGTGTATATGCCGTTCACCGCAATCTCTGTCTGCGGGGCGCGTATGTCGAGGAAGTTATCGCTGTTGTGGCGGTATTCATAACCAAACTTAAAGCTGTGGTTCCCCCTGAGCCAACTCAGGTTGTCGAGCACCTGCCAGACTTGCGAGATCTGAAATTGTGGCCGCCAGGGTGAGGAGCCAAGCCGGACCAGACCATTGATCTCGATAGGGGGAATACCCGCGCTATTGGGGCTCACGGGCACTCCCGTAAGTCCAAAGCTCGGCGCCAGCGAGGTCCCCAGCTTCAGCCCGATGGGGTCGCTATGCGCATAATCCCGATTGAAGCCAAAGCGCGCTTCGTTGAGGATGGTTGAGCTCATTGTCCTGTTCCAGGACAATGCCACGCCCCGCTCATGAATGTTGTAGGCGGTTGCGAAATCGCCGTTGCCAGCCACCGGATTGCCGGTCCACGGCGGGTCCTGATTCTTAATGAGGTACTGGCTATACCGTCCGAACAGGTTGTTCTTGCTGTTCAGAGTGTGGTCAATGCGGACGTCAAACGAACTGGTGTCATTCGGGATGGAATACTGGAATGTGTAGTTGGGAGATCCGTCATAACTACCGGGTGTCCCCTCAAGCGCGACCTTTGCCGGAATGTTTGGATCCGGGAATAGAGCGACCAACTGCGTCGCGGTATTGTCAATGCAAGTTGGATTGATTACTTTTCCGACGAGGCAGCCAGTCTGACCAGCCACCGGTGAGGGATTCAAAGTATAACTGCTCGCCAACTCATTGAAGTTCCCGCCTTTCATCAAGGGAGTGGGCACGGTTGATTCGACCGAGGTCGCCTTACGCTTTGTAAAAATCTGAAAGTCCCCGAAGAAAAACGTCTTGTTCTTGATAAGCGGTCCGCCAATGGTGGCGCCGTACTGGTTCTGCGAGAACTGTCCGCGAGGAGTTCCGTTCTGATTATTGAAGTAGGTGTTGGCATCGAATGCCGCGTTGCGCACGTACTCCCAGAGGTCCCCGTGAAAGCGGTTTGTTCCAGACTTGATGCTGGCGTTGATGACCGCACCTGCCGACGTACCGAATTCGGAGGAATATGTCCGCGTCTGAATACGAAACTCCTGCAGGGCGTCCGGGGGAGGCTGAATCACTTGCACGGAGCTTTCCTGCAGATTGGTCGAGCCGGAATTGTTGTCGATTCCGTCGAGCGAGAAGTAATTCTGTGTTTCCAGGTTCCCGTTCGAACTGAAGCGGTCAGGAGCAGTGTTGTTCGTATTCACCTGGTTGCGCTGAATACCGGCCTCGAGCAGCGCCAAGTCCGAATACCTGCGGCCATTCAATGGCAGATCGTTGATTTGCTCTTGCTGGACAACCCCGCCCAGGTCGGCGGTTTCTGTCTGCAGAATCGGAGTCACGGAGGTGACTTCGACGACCTCCTTCGATTGCCCAACCTTCAACGTGAAATCGATCGCGGGCCGCGATTGCACGTCGATCTCGATGTTCGTCCGGATCTCCGGGTCGAAACCCGGCGCCGACACCTGCACTGTGTACACGCTGGGGATCAACGCAGGGAATAGGTAGCTACCGTCCTCGTTGGTCGTTGCCACGCGTGCCACGCCCGTCGCCGTGTTGCGCAACGTGACAGTCGCGCTCTTGATGGCGGCGCCAGTCGAATCCTTGACGACACCTACAATCGCTCCGGTGTCGATTTGGGCGATCAGAAAGGAAGGAATCAGCAACGTGAGCACAAGCCACGAGACGGAAACGAGTCGGACACGTAGGCGAGAAGAAAGCGGCATCATCGCACCCCCTGAGATGGACCTTCTCTGCTGATGACCCCGAAAGTGTGCAAACGTTACCATAAGCCTCCGTCAACTGTAAACCATCATTTTTGGACTTCGACCAGCACGCCCCGACCGCGGCTCGGCCTGCGATTTCGCCCCGTCGGCGACAACTGGGACATGCGCTCAGAAAGGCGCCAATATTTGCTTTTTCGCTGCAAATGAATTGTTTTTTGCGTGTTCGTAGAGGAAAATCACGTTCTTCGGAGTGAGGAAATTTCGCCTTCCAGGATCGCGCGAGATAGGATGGGCCGGGAATTTTGGATGGTCGTAGATTCTCTATGCGAGCATCAGGAATTGCGCAATCGTGTGCACGACGGCTCACTTGCCACCCGTTACACTCTTTACCTGTCGCCTATCCCGATGGCGGCACCGTGAAATTCGGTAAAGTCTGACTTGACTTGCAAAATGACAAAGGCGGCTGCGTTCTGAAACCCGCGATTCATCCTCCCCGGCTCGCCCAGTTGCTGAACCGTCGGCAGTTTCTTTTTGGTGTGGGATGTTTCGCAGCTTTGCCTTGCTTGTCCTGGGCACAGACAGCGCCGCTGATCTTTGAAGAAGTGCCTCCTTCACGAAGCGGTATTGTCTGGACTCACGAGAATGCGATGTCCCCCGAGAGGTATCTGCCTGAGACTCTCGGTCCAGGTTGCGCCTTCCTTGATTACGACAACGATGGATGGTTAGACCTTTACCTCGTGAACTCCGGACCTTCCGAATTCTTCCAACCGAAACAACCTCTCCGGAATGCTCTTTACAGGAATAATCGCGACGGAACCTTTACTGACGTGACGGAGCGGGCAGGCGTGCCGGGCGGAACATTTGGCATGGGCGTCGCCGTCGGCGATTACGACAACGATGGCTATCCTGATCTACTCGTCACGGCATGCGGCCGTGCCTTGCTGTACCACAACAACGGGGACGGCACATTCAGCGATGTAACCAAGAAGTGTGGAATTGAGCTTTCGGGCTGGACTACCAGCGCTGTCTGGTTTGACTACGACGGTGATGGGCGCCTCGACTTGTTTGTCTGCAGCTTTGTCCGATACCTGCCGGAAGACCGCCAGTCCTGCGGAGGAAACGAAGCAGGTCAGAAGTACTACTGCATCCCTCGGGCCTTCCATCCCACGGCGAGCTATCTTTTCCACAACAACGGCGATGGCACGTTTAGCGAAGTGGGCCACCAGAGCATTATCGGAAAGACTATGGGCAAAGCGCTCGGCGTCGTGGCGACCGACGTAAATAATGACGGCCGCATGGATCTGTTCGTTGCCAACGATACCGTGCAGAACTTTCTCTTCCTCAATCGCGGCGGGAATCGCTGGGAGGAAGCTGGCATCAACGCCGAGGTTGCTTTTGGCGAAACCGGCCAAGCACGGTCGGGGATGGGTGTCGACTCGGCGGACTTTGACAATGATGGATGGCAGGATCTCTTCGTGGCCAACGTGGATCAGGAGAAGTTCTCGCTGTATAGAAACTTGAAAAATGGAACCTTCGATGACGTTGCGCAGGTACATTCGATCGCGCAGGCGACGCGACTGCTGAGCGGCTGGGGGCTCAAGTTTTTCGACTATGACAACGATGGGGAGCTCGATCTCATTCTGGCCAACGGACACCCCGACGACATGGTTAGCCAGCGCTCGCAGGCTGTTACCTACCGCGAACCGCTGCTGTTGTTTCACCAGTCCGCGGGCAAATTCCAAAATGTCAGCAAAGAGGCGGGACCTGTATTTTCGAGAGATTTTGCTGCGCGCGGTCTGGCGGTGGGAGATTTCGACAATGATGGGAAGCAAGACGTTCTGATCGGAGTCAATGGTGGAGCGCCTGTGCTTCTACAAAACAAGTCGACCGTGCCCAATCATTGGCTGGGCATTCGCCTGGAAGGAAAGAACTGTAACCGTGACGCGGTTGGAGCACGACTTTCGTGGCTCGCGAATGGCAAAAAACGCTCGCGATTGAAGACCGCGGGAGGCAGCTACCTATCCTCACACGACCCGCGGGAGGTTCTGGGACTCGGCGCCGCGACCAAAGTCGATTGGCTCGACATCAAATGGCCCGCTCCCTCGACGCGCGTGGAGCGAATCACGAATATCCCTGTGGATCGATATGTACACATAGTGGAAGGAAAAGGAATCGTATGACACCAGTTGAAAAATGCTTCCTGAGCGAGACCAGAGGATGATGCCTAAGCCAAGCCAGGCTACCTGTTTCTTACTAGCCATTCTCGCCCTGTCCACGCGAGGCAACGGTCAGGCTGTTACCGCGAACCCAACCGCGGAGTTGCTGACGCAGTTGATTCGCATCGACAGCACCAACCCGCCTGGGGAAGACGTAAAGATTGCTGAGTTTCTGACAGCGACACTCTCGCCACTGGGGTTTCAAGTCGAAACGATTCCTACGCCGGTTCCGGGGAAGGTGCACTTTGTGGCGCGGCTCAAAGGGACCGGTTCAAAGAAGCCGATCTTGCTGGCCGCACACGCCGATGTGGTCGGAGTCGAACGAAGAGGCTGGCATTTAGACCCCTTTAGCGGGGAGTTGGAGGATGGCTACATCTACGGGCGTGGGGCCATCGACAACAAGGGATCTCTGGCCGTGTTCACCCAGGCTCTGATTCGCCTCGCGAAGGAGAAGGTACCGCTTAATCGGGACATCATTCTTCTATCCGAAGCAGATGAAGAGAGTGGGCCCTATAACACGGAATGGCTCGCCGAGAACTACTTTCCGAAAATCGACTGCGCCGCAGCTCTTAACGAAGGCGGCTGGATCATCGAGAACTCTGACGGCTCCGTGCGGTATGTGAGCATCTCTACGGCCGACAAAATCTCGGTCTGGTTCAAGTTGACGTCGCACGGAAAAACGACGCATTCCTCTATGCCGGTTCCCAATGGCGCGATCTCGCAGTTGGCCGAGGCGCTGTCGGAACTCGCCCACTACCGAACGAAAGTGCATCTGCTCAGCAGCACGCAGCAGTTCTTTTTGACTCTAGCCCAAGTGAGTAAACCACCCGAATCAGAAACCTTCGAACAACTCGTACATGCGGTGGACCCGCAACAGGCAACAATTGCGGATGCAGAGATCAGCAAGGATCCGTTGCTAAACGCGATTATGCGAAACACCATGGCTCCGGTTTTTCTCAATGCCGGGTTTCGCGGGAATATCATCCCCGGAACCGCTGAGGCAATCGTCAATTTGCGTCTTGTGCCTGGAACGGATATTGACCAAGTTCTCGATGAGGTGCGCGCGGTGATTCACAATCCCCAGATCGATGTGACAATCGCTGGCGGCGGCCCCGGGACAGAAGACGACATCCAGGCACTGCGGAACAATTACGAATCAATTCGCAAAGTGCAACCTTCGCCCACGGACACCGAACTCTATCAGGCGCTCGCGTCGGAGGGGCATGCAGAGTTCCATGCCCCGGTGACCCCGTATCTGTTCCAAGCCGGCACCGATGCCGCGGCATGGCGGAAACGTGGAATTCCCGTGTATGGGATATACCCGTATCCCGTTCCGCCATCGGATTTATCGCGAATGCACGGCAACGACGAACGCGTAAGTGTTCGTTCGCTCGCGCAAGGTACCGAGATGATCTACAAGGTTTTGCGCCGAGTTGCCAGCGATGAATAGCAGAGCTTGTAAATTTCGAGACAGAACCAAAGGCAGGTCTAATGGTCAACGATGGGTTCGCTCAACCGCTCCGGATGCTAATGAAGCGATCCAGGGCGGAACTCGGCGCAGAAACAGCGCCCGACTCCATCCCCAAACCTATATTCCAGCATTCCAGAAGCGTCAAACGAGCCTGGTGTCAGGCCAGCGCGCGGCGCAGAAATCAGAGCTGCATGCACCCCTGACCGGCATGCCCAATTTACGGGCATGGGGCTTGGATGTGAAGGCCGACCCGTGAGCGCGTGGGCTTCGAGGATTTTTCAGTATGTGGGACCCCTGAAATGTGATCTTGGAATTTCCGAACAATGCCGAGCAACTACAGCTTAGCCGGCTATTTTCCAGCGATGGCCGATTTCTGGCAGCCGCGACCAGAGCAAAAACCGTCCGTGAGACCATGAAGTCTGAGTGAAGATCAGCATGATGAATCAGGATGGCGAAGGGTAATGCGTTGATGTTGGCGGTACGTCCGGCATCGCCGCTGGGTACTGGATAGACGATCGCGACGCGGCTGATCAACTAAGTGACTTCTTTCGCTTAATTCGCATCTTGCTGCACAGGGCACCCAAAATGCAGGGGCTGTTTGCCGAAAGACGGGTCTAGAGCATTTCTGGATTGCTTCCGAAAGAGAAGAAACGCCGCGGCCTGCAATCGATGGCCCTCGGGTAGTCACGGGCCTCTTACGGACACCGGCGGCACGTAACTCCCCGCGAATTCTCGCTTCCACCAGTCGCCGGAGGCCCTCTTTTCGGCTGGCGTAGCGAAGCGATAGTCATAGACCAACGCTCGGACATATCGCGGAGGTGCATGTGGAAAGGGATTGTGACCGAGCAACCCGAGAACTTCCGGCTGGCCCTCCAGCAGGCGCGCCAGGAAATTCAAGATCCACGGGTCGGTTTGATAATTCCCCAGCGCGGCGAACCACATCTGCCAGTCGAGCCGTGGCTGGTGGGGCTGGACCCATACCGGTGCCCGCCTCAGATCGCCGGGCTTATAACGGAATTCGTACGGAAGCCAGGTCATCCCGTCGTTCGATCCCTCAACGATGATTTCCGGACGGGTGGTCGTCATCACGGCGAACAGTCCATAAGTATTGATGATTTCAAATGGCCCGACGGCGCGAATGACCGATTCCGCTGGTCCCCAGTGGCGCCCCGAGAGTTCACCGACCATTTGGAATCCGCTTACGAACAACACGAGAGCCGCCACAAGTCCGCAAACGGTGCGCCACCAGAACGGCGTCCCGCTGTAACGGGCCTGCGAACCGATTCGAGCTAGCAGTCGCTTCGGCAGGATGTGTTCGAGCGCGTCGTCATCCAGAACGAACAAGCAGAGCGCAATCGTTAGCAGGTTGAAGAACGCGTAATTGCCGGTGATGAATATCAATAGCTGCAGCAACATGATCGCAAGGCCCGCAAATAGTCGGATCCGACGCGGTGCGAGCACTAGGAACGGAATCACCAGTTCCACGAAGAATACGAATCCCACAGAGATCCGTTGAAACCAGCTTGGCAGTTGGTAGAAATACCAGGCCAGCGGCGTCGGCAACGGCTGGGTCTGGTAGTGGACCGGCAGCGCCGTAAGATGGCGCCAAGTGGGATCTCTCCTCAACAACTTGACCGCGCCCGACAGAAACATCAGTCGGCACAGCAACCAACGGAACAGCCGGACGATGAGCACTTCGGAACCGAGAAAAACTGCGAGGAATCCAGCCTCGAGCAACAGGGCATCCCACTGGTAACTCATGAAGATCTGCCCCGCCGTGTCCAGCGACAAATAGAGGGCGAATAGTCCAATGCGGATAGCCCTCGCGTTGACCCCCAGCAACAGAAGTAGCGAGAGGCTGACGCCGACGATCCACACGGCGTGCAGAAATGCATCGCTCCCGTTCAGCCATAGGAGAGTCGGAACGTTCCAATAGGCGGCAGTTCCCAGAGACCCATGCACGGCACGGAGGAACTCACCGGCGGGGAGAATGCCGCGCGAGCCAATTAGGCCGGCGGCCTGCACTCCGAACGACGCAAATGCCATGAGGTAAATCGCACCCAGCAAGCGCAGAAACAGCCAGCCGGTCACGTGATACGTCTCGCGCCGAACGGGAACGCCCCACAGCAGCCTTGTCACCCAGTACGCGGCTGACCGATGCGCGGCGATCGTCCGGTAGGCCGCTTCACAGAACACCGCGACGCCGGGGAGTCGCTCGTACGACCAAAGCATCCATCGCCGACCTGGCACGTTGGCCAGCGCTGTGAATACCGCATGGGCACCGCTGCGCACCTCGCCGTCCAGGACGAGTTGGACTGCTGACGTGAACTGCTGGTGCGACACCCGAGGGAAGCGGTCGCCGACCTCATGGAACGGCAAATAGTCCACCTGGTCGCCCGTCAACTCCTTCCAGTACCCCACCCACGCCCGGCAGAACGAACAGTCTCCGTCAAAGACGAGAAGGGGGCGCGGCAGTTGCTCTCGTTCCATAGACTCACTCTGCCCGAACTGGCCTCCGAGCGTTTTTTCAGCGTCTCGTAGGAAAACCATGAACCACGTCTTCCGCTGAGCCACTCCTGGTAAAGGCGGATTCTCAAGGATCTCAGAACGGCCCCACTATTTCTAGGTAGGCTCGCATACATCGAGAACCATCGGGAACAGTTCGGGGGTACTTGCCGGCGGTGTGAATGACAAAGCCTCGCGGAGTCCAGAGGGAAAGCCGCAAGACCCCCGCGACGAGTTGGGCTGGCGAGATCGGCGATTTCTTCGGCCAGCGGAGCTGTTGCAAGCTGGCGTCGAAGAACAAAGGAAATCCAGTGGCGAAGAAACGCGGCAATCCGAACTGGGGTAAACCGGAAGTGAATACCATTCCCTACACCGGGACCAGCTCATTCGAAGAGGGTGGTCAAGAGGTTGCGCCTGTCCCCGCCTGAGTATGAGGGCTCGATCCACCTCCAAGAGTAGGCGCGAAAAAAACAAAGATCAGAAATACCTACCGTCGAGCCTGCTACGGGCGTGGGGCTTAGATGTGAAGGCGGACATGTGAGTGCGTGAGCTTCGGGTGATTTTTCAGTATGTGGACTCGTGAAATGTAATCTTGGAATTTCCCGCAAAGATGGGGAGCAACGTACCCAGTAATAACAACATAACAATGTAGATAAAAGTAAGAGAACGTAGGATCAGCATCGGTAGCTAGAAGTGGCCTCCAAGATTGAAGAACAGATTCGATTTAAATAAAAACAATATCGGCTCTTGGGGCTTCGGGCCTGTGGCCTCTTCCCCATCGTAGCCCGACTCATTCGCCGTGACTGTCATCCCCTCCCTGCATCCTTTATTAAGCCACATCAAGACTGTATCTGACGGCACATGATCTCACCGTGGATGCGTGCGCAGGCCCGACAGATCATTGCGGCAGTTCATTTCTCCAATTTGTCCGCAATCAACGTACACAGCTGTTTGCCACATGAATTTCCTGGCATCGAACGCCTTTCTCGGCTACGTTGATGTTGCGCAGGGCGGACCGAACATCGGGAAGATTTCAAAGTAGTCCAGATCTGGATTTCGAAGATGTCACCACCACGGGCAGCGTCACGTCACCCAAGGGAACGGCACCTTCGATCGAGAGTGACATCTCCACCGCCACGTGATCTCGAGAATCAAGCGGGGACTGGAGCAAAGGTAGCGGCAGGATTGGAGGGGCGGAAATGACCAGAACCCGTGAGAGTGGGAACAAGAAGCAGACGGTAAGGCTGTTATTCATGTGCGGACACGGTGCGATGATGCGCTAGTTGTACTGAAGTACTACGTAAACCTCCGACAAATCGGTATTCAAGACTGTACTGTGGCAGCACTGCTTTCGACGTGCTGCGAGTAATGCCGCGCTCTACCGTTGTCCGTCATCACGGGCGGGTGCTTCTGAACTTCGAGGACCGACCTGAACCCCGTCCGGCAGCCAAATCGCAGTGGAATCGGCTGAATAACCCTGATGCTGTCGACGCAAATTTCAACTACCGGGAAACCTCAAGAGCCCGGCGGGCTCACCTTCGAGTTACGTCTCACAAGTGATCGAGCAGGCCCACAATCGTGCGGTTTTTCGATATGTCGTTTCTGCTAATACAAGGGGAAGAGAGCTTGGAGTTCTCACCGGTCCTCTGTGACATTCGTTCCAGTTCGGAACCGAAAAAGCGCGACACACTGGGAGCGGCAATCTGGCGGCCACGGCGCAGAACCTGAAACGGCTGGTGCGATTCCTCAGCTGTAAGCCAACCCCACAGATTGCAACTGCATGAACCTGACCTGAAAAAACTAAAGAAGTGAATAACCAGGAGACCAGCAGGGACAAAACATGTGTCGTGAACCGAGTTTTTTCAACAGACATGCCTGATTGCGTCAGTTGACTTCCGGATTGCTCGTAATCCGCCGCGCCTGCGCCGGGCTCGCTCAGGATCCGATAGTGCGAGATGGTTTTGCCGATCATGGTTGCAGATTCGTCCCGCCTACTATGGCCGCTTCGTATTTTCGGATTTGGCAGGTAAGAGGATGGGGATGCCGGGGCCAGCGACCAAAGTTACGAAGATCCTACGGCCACACCACGTCGAGTGCGTAAATCTCCTGCATGCTGGTGTCGCGGAGCAAGAGGGGAGAATTATCGGGTGCCAACCCGGTCCACGCGCCCCAAATCCCCCACGCCACGCCTCTGGGCAGATTAGCGTTTGCCACACTTTCCAGCTTGTGGTCGGCAACCCGCAAGCGGAAAAAAGGCGTCCCCTTTTCGTATGGGCTGGAAAAGTAAAGGTATTTCGCGTCTTTCGACCACACCGGGAAACCATGGAAGTGGCCGCTATCCACTTCACTCCAAGTCCGGGCAGTCAAATCGAACAGCATCAGCTTCATCGAATCGTAGGTATTAGCGTTGATGAAGCGTCCATCGGGTGACCATCTGGGAGAGCACAATCCCTTCGGCCCAGGGAGCTGAGGCGAATGGAAAACGGGAAGACGGGCGGGCCCTCCCCGGCCTGAGGTTCTCGCGATCACGGGCGAGCCGCCGCAAGCGCCGTAGAACGGTTATGGGAACCGTCTCACCCCGCAACTAGTTGAGGACAAGAACGTGAAACCCACTGGGGAACAACCGGAGAACAATGCGCCCCCTTTCTTCGAGGTGCTCACGGCTAAAGACCTAGCAGCCCGGTGGCGCGTACCGGAATCCTGGGTGCGAGAGCAGACGAGGTCCCGGGCGGCGGACCCGATTCCACACGTGCGCCTGGGCCGGTACGTCCGCTTCAGCTGGAACAGCCCGGAATTAACGGCCTGGTGGAAGCGGCGACAGTCGAAGCCCGAAACCCGATGCAATTGCGGTTAAACACATGACCCTGGCAGGTAAACCAATAATTAAGGAGAAGGAGGAGAGAAATGGCACATCCCAAGAAACGGACCCCACCCAAGACGATTTGCGCTCAAATCAAGCGGGCCGACTCGGTCGAAGCGTTGAGCAAGATCATCCGCGCCGCAAGTCCGAGGACCACCGGTTTCCAGATCGACCCCGATACTTTCGACGACATTGAATTGGAAAAACTGGCGGTGGTCGAAGCCCTTGTCGTCCGGCTTCGGGAGGTCATCGAAGCCGATGGCGAGTTCCGGAAGTCCATGGGACTCAAGCCCCTAGAAGAGGAAGAAGAAATCAACTACGACTACGGGCCCGACGAGGAAGAAGAGGAGGAAGACGCCGACTTTGAGTACAAGCCCGATGGAGACCAGGACGAAACAGACGATGAACAGTGATCGGCGTGGCAACCGCGCATTGCTATGGGAGCCTGCGCGTTGGGCCCAAAACGTAGACCGATACTAACAGCGAGGACGGCACACAGTGATACCAGGCTTTATGAATGCGCGCGACGTGTTGATGAATCACTAAGCATATCGCGCTGCGTTGTATATTTCATAAAGCTAATATAATCTGGTCGTGGGTAATAAAATGCGACGAAGCAGACAGAACGGAGGAATCGCACGACACCATGGGTGGTGGGTTGTTCGATATCGCGAAAAGGTGGGCATGGAGGGTGTGGTTGAAACGCGAATGCGAGCGAAGCGGCTCGCGCGCGTGGACTCGCAACACAAAACCAAAACAAGTGTCCGCGAGCTCGCATCCGCAATTTTAAAGCCCCTCAATCACATTTGGATTCCTCCGCTAAGCGTCACCACCATCGGCGATTTTGTCGAACGCCTGTATCTCCCTTACGTGAAGCAGCAAAAACGGCCAAGCACCTACCGAGGATATTGCCAGGTCTGGAATCAATACCTGAAAGAGCTTTCTGGGAACGACTGGCTGCGGGAAGCAAGGACCTATCATGTGCAGGCGTGGCTGGAAGCGATTGCTCGGATGCCCCGCACGCGAAACAAGCGAGAATACACACTATCGAAAACAACCCTCGCACACATCAAGAACTTCCTTAGCGGCGTGTTCAGGCACGCGTCTCAGCAGGGTTACTTTGATGGCGTAAATCCGGTGACCTTGGCGGAGATCCCGGCGTTCGCGCCGAAAGGAAAGGAAGGTGGTGCATATTCTTTGGAGGACATCGGTCTGATCCTAAAGGTCCTGCCAGAACCAGCTGCGACCGTAGTAGCAACTGCCGCTTACACGGGACTTCGCCTTGGAGAACTGCAGGGACTGACCTGGGCCGACTACAGCCCGCCAGCAGAAAGCGATGAATTGGGGCTTCTTCATGTCAGGCGGAATGTGTGGCGTGGGATCATCGGCGAGCCCAAGACAGAGAAGTCAAAGTCAGCGGTTCCTGTAGTTCGTCAATTGGAGGTAAGGCTTGCATCGTTTCGCAAGTCGCTCAAGAACCCTGATCGCAGCCCCATCTTTGCGAACGGTGTGGGGAAGCCAATGGACCTGAATGCGCTTTATTATCGTCAGATGCGCGATGTGCTGAGAAATGCTGGCATTTCATGGTTGGGATGGCACGGATTTCGTCGGGGCCTAGCTTCGAACCTCAACCGTCTCGGTGTTGACGATAGTGTGATTCAGGCGATTCTACGGCACAGCGATGTCTCGATCACGCAGCGCTGTTACATCAAGACGGCCAAGCCAGAAGCGATCGCGGCGATGAGACAGTTATCGGAAAGGGTCGCAGAGGTCCAAAAACAATCCGCGAGCGCGTTCGAATACTTTTCCAGTGCCGAAAATCCGGTTGAGGGGAAGGTTCAATAGCAAAGGGTAGCTTGCGCAACCGCAGCCAAAATTTAAGGGATGGAGGCGGGGCTATCCCGGTCCGATGCTAAAAGGAATTGCCGAATTGTCGATTCTGTCCGCTAAGGCCGTTAACGATGTGGAATGCATGGAAAGGTAAGGCAATCGAGTGGAGCGCCGCGGCAAGAGTGACGTTCCCCTTCATTTGGGAAGATTGGTCGGCCCTAGAGGACGATTTTCGAACTTTTCTGCTGATGCCAGGCGCCTCTGAGTCCATTTTTCAGCAGTTTAAAGCCTGAATCTTGGCTCCCTCCAAGTGAATGAGCGTAATCGAGAGTAGAGTCGAGAACAGGCGCAGTGGCTTTAGTCTCCCGGTGGTTGTTGACGAAGCTTTCGCGCCGTCGCCTCAGTCCGGTTTAGCTTGGCTCTGTTTCCTGTTCCCGCTCATCGAACCGGACAGGCAGATTTCCCGCATCCGGCTCTCGGAAAAGACTCACGATGGTCTGTGTGACGCCGCCTGCAACTTCTGAACGCCACTCGGGGTGGCTAGACTTATCGTCAATCCCCATGTCCGTCGTTGCTTCTTGCGTCTGTCTTTAACTGAGGCCCCTTCCCTCCACCGACATTACTCGGCTTCGTCGGTACTACGGACCTCTCCGCCACCCCAGACGGCCCGGCCCATCTCTCACGAGTTGCCGGTTGATCCACTCCCGCAATCACCGCTGGGGCTTCCCGTGTTGCGTCTGGTCTCCTCTGCCTGCATGCCATCGCCATTACCCCGGCAGATCCAATGGAGCTTGTTCGCTCGTCTATCTCCATTGTCGGCGGCCTTCCCCGTGAAAAAGTCGGGTCGGCTCCTGCAACTGTTTTTTCGGGGCCTGCTCAGCGTTCACTCACGTTATGGCCTGCACGCTCGCCGAGTCGCCTAGCGACCCTTTACATCGAAAGCTCCGACAGCTTCGTTGCCTCCGCCGCCGTCTCGATTGCTACCGGGTGGAGCGAACCAGTTCCCGGGCGGGAGTTGCACCCGCTGAAGTCCAGCGCCTTTTCACGGCGCACTTTTTCGCCAACTACGGCGATGTCACAGCTCACTCGGATGCCGCGATGTAAAACAAGATGAACGTCACCACAGCCGCGCGGAGGGAAGGTCGATATTCCTAAGCGGAAGATCACTTCAACAAAGTAATGCTAACCTGACGTCCGTCGAGGTATACGTTCCAGTCAGTTCCACGCTGAAACAACAACGTTGTAGGAGCCTCTGTTTCTGGAAGTTCGTGAGCCTCCACCCAATATGCAAAATAGAATCCCACCTCTGGCCCGAGTCCTTCCTCGTTGTTTGACAGTACGCGAGTTACTACCGCCAACCGCTCTTGCGAAGGGTTGTCCGACAATATATTGAATTTGAAACGTTGCCCTACCTTAATTTCAGATTGCATTTAAACCCCTTGTATAGGCGTTTAGACAGGCTTGCGCCGTCTCTTCGCCCCGAGTGGTGGATTTGAGTGCCATAGGCGAAAATTTCGCAGACGAAATTCTATAGCAGAGTGGCAAGGACTGCGGGACGATGAGCGTAATGGGGATATTACGACAGTTGAGAATGCATCGCGGTCGGGATCGCATCGTTGTATCGTGGTGACCTGCCCCCTGGTTTCGTTCACGTCAGAATACGACAAACTTTTTATGATCCATCTCCGGTTTGAGCGGGGATGGGGGTGTGGGGCAAGGGGCCGGCGTTTGAGGCCTCTTGCCCCAGTTCAGCTCTGTAGAAGCTCGCGGCCTGAGCAGCAAACTCCTTCGGTGTTCGGTATCCCAGGCTGCTGTGCGGACGCTCCTCGTTGTAGTCTTTCCGCCACGCCGCGATCTTTCTCCGTGCGTCGAATAAGTTCTGGAACCAACTTACTGCCAGACACTCTTCCCGCAGCCGTCCGTGAAAGCTTTCCACGTGCGCGTTCTGCGTCGGCTTGCCCGGCTGTATGTGCACTAACTCGATCTGCCGCTCTACGCACCACGCCAGAAAATGGCGACTCGTCAGCTCCGGCCCGTTGTCGCAGCGAATCGCCAGCGGTTGACCGCGCTCCGCCACGATCGCATCCAACACTCGCGTTACTCTCCGGCTGGCAAAGCTGGTGTCCACTTCCAACGCCAAACATTCCCGCGTGAAGGCATCCACCACGCTCAGCACCCGGATCGCCCGCCCGCACTCTACCGCATCGTGCAGGAAATCCAACGCCCACTCCTGGTTCGCCGAAGTCCTCGCCAGCAGCGGCTTTCCTTCGCGCACGCAGTGTTTCCGCTTCTTCCGCCGGATCATCAGTCCGGCCGCTCGATACACGCGATGCACTCGCTTGTGGTTCACATGCTCTCCCGAGCGGCCCAGCAACACATGCAGCCGCCGATACCCGAAGCGTGGCTTCTCCCGCGCCAGTTCCACCAGCCGCGTTCTCAGCGGCTCATCGCAACGCCGGCTCTGGTAGCGATAGCTTGACACCGCCATCGTCATCAGCTCGCACGCACGCCGCTGGCTGAAGGCGTACTCCCCGCGCACCTGCTCGACAGCCGCCTTCAGGGCTACGAGCTCCAGCCGTTTTTTCGGATCACCGACTGCAGTGCTTCCTTGTCCAGACTCAGATCCGCCACCAGCTTTCGCAGTTTCGTGTTCTCGTCACGCAACTGCTTCGCTTCCTGCGCCTGGCTCACATCCATGCCGCCGTACTTCGCCTTCCAGGCGTAGATCGTGTGCTTCGACACCCCCACTTCACGCGCCACATCCTCCGCTTTGCGACCTGCCTCTAGCTGTTTCAGCGCCCCGATCATCTGCGCCTCCGTGTGCCTGCTCCTCGACATACCCTCTTCCCCTTTCTTTCGCACAAATCATACTCAGCTTTGTGCGGAAACAGGGGAGCAGGTCAACGGGACACCGGCAGTGAAGGGTTTCGTTGGCGACCGTGAGTTCGGTTTCTGGGATGGTGGTGAGGGGACTGCCGTGACAATCCGAGTCGCTCAAGCAAATGCCAATAGGTTCAAGCCAGGGTGCATCGTCGGTTCGGATTACGATGAAACATTCCCGGATGGGACATGGGTTGGTTCGACTGATCTGAAGGCACTTGTTCTCGATGTTGATCAAAGTGTTGTGACACTGCTTGTCGAGGCAAATGAACCTACCCGTTCCCAGCTGATATCTGCCTTCAAGAAGGGATGTGTACAAGTGCGAGCACGGTGCGGTTGAATGCTTCAGACTCCGGTCTGAACCTCGCGGCCCGTCAGTGAGTGAAATCGAGATGTTTCGTCAGTTGCCGCTGCGTTCTCTGAAATTCTATTCTGAGTGCTCGTGTTCTATCATGGCTCCGTATCGGAGGACGACACCAAATGAACTGGAGATTCTTTCGCGTTGCCGGTCTGCTCGGAGTTGTGCTTATAGCATTGATTGCCCTTCTGCTTGTGAGGAAGCCGTTCAGTGACAAGATGGTTGTCAAAGCATATTTCTCCGATGCCATGAGTCTCCGCGCAGGCGCGCCGGTACGTCTGGCTGGAGTTGACATTGGTTCTGTAAAGAGTGTGCGCGCTCGACCAGAACTGAAAGAAGCCCCTGCGGAAGTTGTCATGGTGCTCACCCCTTCATACGAACTGAAGATCCCAAACGACTCAACTGCATCGCTGGCAACCGCGGGAGTCCTCGGCGAGACATACGTTCAAATTGATGCGGCTCGTGCATCAGGTGCGCCACTTGAGGCAAACGCTGTCCTCAAGACCGTCCCTACGACAGAGCTAAGTACGCACGAAATCCTGGAGAAGGTTAACGAAATGCTTTCGGAAAAGTGCGGTTGTGGCTCACCCAAGAAAGGCGATGCCGCTGATCCCAGCGTTAGGAAGCGGATTTCCGAGAACTCATCCCCACGATGACTCGCGAGAATGTGAGGGACGCTACTTCGACACCGCAGCCGCGTTAGTTGACGTTATCAGGCGTTAGCACAAGCTTGCGCTGTTTGTTCGCCAAAATCCGGCGAGATGCGAACCGCTTCGATTAGGTGTTGTTAGCTGGCCATCCCCGCCGAAACTAATGAACCTTGATTCCAACAGATTCCGACATCAGCGTCCAATGCTTGCCACCGTCGGCAGAGATTTCGATGCGCGTTATCCGTTTCTCTGGCGTCACGAACTCGTACGAATCCCGTAGATCAAATTGGTTCCCTTTGTCATCGGAGATCTCGTACTGATAGCGCCAGAGATTTCCTTCGATCACGACTTTCGGTTCCTCGAGGGTCTTGTAATCTTTACTGATTCCTAGATGCTTGTAGGTCTTGTCCGCGCCGTTATAGGTAAAGATCGTCAAGTGATCAGACCGCTCTTTTTCTGCTGGATCTGCCTTTTCACTCAAGTACTCACAGACCATGTAGCCCCTGTCGGCCGTCCAGGAGCAGGTAACGTGTGCTGGCGTCGAAGCGGCGTGGCCGTAAAGAGTTTCTTTGGTTTGAACCACCTCATTCCAACGCCCCTCCCAAATATTCATCTTGTCACGTGGGTCGGGTGCCGTGGAGGAATCTGGTGTTGCCGCGCTTGCTGTCAGTCCAAGCGCCAATCCTGATAGGACCAAACCTGCCAGCATCCTTGCATGTCCATGCCGCCTCATCGTGAACCTCCTGTGTCACAGAGCCGCAGTCGTTCAGCGGTTGGCAGTTTAGACGGGCTCATTCGGAAAGAGTCAACGCGACTCGCCCAGAGTGGAAAGTCCTCAACTGACGGAAACAGGCGATTACACTCAAACTCCGGTCAGGGTGTGTGGACTGTGACCTACTTGCCTGCAAAGTGCTTCTGTAACCATTCATCGTACTTGATTCGCAACTGCGCGGGGTCGCGCTCATCGGAGACGGCGCATCTCGGACATTTCGTCGCTCCCGGCTTGATGCAGGCTTCGCATTGCACGCATATCCTGACGGTGCCTGTCTCGATGGTCTGATTTATTTGCAAAGCCTCCGGCCGACGATCTTCCGGCACCACTATGAACAGTGGTTCCCAATCTCCTTGCTCCTCGGCCCATCGGGGCTTGTGTTCAGGTCCAACGTCAGAAAGTGTGGCAATTCGAGCGGGGATGTTCGCGTCCCGCAGCATTTCGAGGTGAACGTCAATGAACTGGTTTCGGACGCCGTTCGTATTTTTGGGGCCGGAACCTACAATGACTTCGCTTGGACCTAATGGCATATTGCACCCGCAATCGCAATGATAACTGACGAAATCAGGCGATTACACTCATCTTCCCGGCGAGGGGGGAATTTGAGTGTAATGGCGATTTTTCACCAAATGACCGGCTGCGGCTTTTGGCTCCTGCCTCACCTTGTTCACGGGCGTAAGTCGCAGTACTCTCGCGAATCATGTCGCTCTATGGTGCGATTTTCCAAACCCAACGTTTCACGACTAGCCCCTGACTTTCTTCTATCGCACTGCCGTCCGCATAGTAGAGCATGTAGCGAACCTGTGCTACTTCGCCACGGGCTTCCTGTTGGAGAATCTCGACTTTCTGAAGATGGCGCTGCTTAGTTGCCTCATCGCAGATTCCTCGCAGCCCTCCATCAACGGCGCCAATGTGGCGAGTCAACACCCAATTGGCCTCTGGAACAAGGAGCCTCCCCGCAACTGAATAATTGCCGCTGTTGCACGCGGAGTAGAAGGTCTTGATGACTTCCGCAGGAGAACCATAAGGAGCGAACCCAGTTAGGATTGCGAATGCGAGCACAGCAACCAGCATTAACAGCGAGATCGCGAGTAACGATATGGTGCCCTTCATTTCGCACATCTTGGCCAAACTCGTCATTCTCACGGACACAGTGTATGCCAACAGTCTCTTCTCCAAAGGGACCATCCTCCGGGACGCAGGGTGCTCGCGCCGGGTGCGGTTGCAGCTCGGGCACCGTGCTTTGCCGTAGGGTGTGATAGCTGATGTAAGCAGGCGTTCTCGTAAGCTTGCGCTGTTTCTTCGCCTTTTTGGGAGTCAATCAGCGTTATGGAGATTTTTCAACAACTGTCCGATAGCCTCCCCGTGTTGCGAACAAAATGCTGTCCAATAAGGAGATTGTTGCTATCATTCGATCCCGCCAACGGCTTTTTGCCAGCGCAAACATCAATGTGGAGAAGTGAACCGATGGCGAATCTCGCTCAACTTATTCTGCTCGCTCTTTTCGCGGTGATTCCGGTACAGACCATCACGGCAATCGATGTTCCACCACCACCGCCCGGTTTCACTTGGCAGGAAATCCCCGAACTGAAAGCAGCCTTCCTGAAACCCAATGGCTGGTTCTTCAAGAGGGAGGAACAGAAAGGAACGCTGGCTTATTTCATCACCAAGGAAGACATCGACAAGAATGGTCAATTCCAGACCGGCCTGACCATCAACGTATTTCGGCTCAAAAAAGACTCTGCAGTCGAACGGGGCAAGAGCCTGATCGATCAAATAGCGGCCACAAAACACGGGAACAAATGGGCTCAGGACGCAGGGCCATTCCGAGAATTCGGCTGCTTGACGAAAGATACGGACCCTAGCGGCACCAGCGTGGTGCACACGCTTACGGTGGCTAATCCAAAAACCAACACACTATATCTGTTCGTTTTTGAGAGCCCGGAGTCCGATTGGGATGCTGCTTGGAAGACTGGCAAACAAATCATGGATACGTTGGCAATCGACGATGAGATTTAACGAAAGCTTGCCAGTTGACGAAAACAGGCGATTACACTCACGACCAGGTCAATGAGTCTGAACAGCGGAACCGGTCCGATTGGGGCGAACAACGTGCACGCAGTCGCGCCGTCCGTCCTCCTCGGCTTTGATTCTACCTCCCGCGTCGTCGCGGTTACCCCGACAGTCATCCCCAATCGCCGCTGACCTGTTGTACAGTCCGGCTTTGAAGGTGGCGGCCTCGTTCTGAAGTAGCCACGCCCGCCGCGTACGCTATGCGAACCTGATGACCGAAGACTTGCAGGCGATCCCGAATGAAGGAAGAATTGTGGACTCTCGAAGGTGCTCTGCCAGTCATCAGGCAAGTCGCAGCCATCGCCAAGGGGCACGGGTTTGCCGTGGCGCTCTACGGCTCCGTGTTGAACGAAGGACAAGGCCACGACCTTGACCTGTATTTCATCGTAGAGCAACCGAAAACAACCGCCGTTCACGCTCAAACTTGTGTTGATGAGATCGCAAAGACTCTTGCCGAGGTTGAGTGTTGTACCCAAGTGACACCCATGCACACATCCCGAATTAAGTTTAGAGATGGGAAGCATGTTGACGCACAGTTCGTCGACTTCACACCACTAGCACTAAGCCGCGAGCAGACCCATCCCAACTCTACTCACCATTCACAGTAGGAGATAACGCAGATGGAAAGATTGATGGTTCTTGTCATGCTCGCTCTCGTTGGAATTTGCATATTTGTAACCTCTGGCCTCGGCGCTGACGAACCCCATCCCATTGAAGAATCTGGAAACGCTTTTCTACGCGAGTGTTCCGCGGTCGAAAAGGAGCGCGACCTTACCACTGTGGATCGGGCCTACGGACTAGCCTGTTCATCCTACGTCACAGGCTTCGTTGAAGGCGCTGTTTTCACCGTTGACTTTGTGCGGTCTAATGGCGACCAGAAGGCGCAGGCACCATATTGCGGAGGTGGAGGAGTTGAGGCAGGTCAAGTCGTGAAAATTGTTTTGAAATACGTTCGGGAGCATCCCGATACCGCCCACTTGCGCACATCCGTGCTAGTTGGTCGTGCTCTCCAAAACGCATTCCCCTGTCGAGGCTGAGTGCATTCGCTCCGCGAGGCCGGTGTTCCAAGGGTTGTTGGGACCGGAGTGCGGGGGCCGGGGGAGCGGGGTTAGTGAGTGTAATGGAGAGTAGAGTCGAGAACAGGCGCAGTGGCTTTAGTCTCCCGGTGGATAATTGAGTTGGCTTTCGCCTCGTCTCCTCAGTCCGGTTTGACTTGGTTCTGGTTCCTGTTCCCGCTCATCGAACCGGACAGGCAGATTTCCCGCATCCGGCTCTCGGAAAAGACACACGATGGTCCGTGTGACGCCGCCTGCAACTTCTGAACGCCACTCGGGGTGGCTAGACTTATCGTCAATCCCCATGTCCTTCGTTGCTTCTTGCGTCCGTCTTTAACTGAGGCCCCTTCCCTCTACCGAATTACTCGGTTTCGTCGGTACTACGGACCTCTCCGCCACCCCAGACGGCCCGGCCCATCTCTCACGAGTTGCCAGTTGATCCTTTTATGATCACCGCTGGGGTTTCCCGTGTTGCGTCTGGTCTCCTATGCGTACGTGCCATCGCCATTACCCCGGCAGGTCCGAGGGAGCTTGTTCGCTCGTCCGTCTCCATCGTCAACGGCCTTCCCTGTGTAACAGTCAGGTCGGCTCCTGCAATTATTTTTTCGGGGCCTGCTCAGCGTTCACTCACGTTATGGCCTGCACGCTCGCCGAGTCGCTTAACGACCCTTTACATCGAAAGCTCCGACAGCTTCGTTGCCTCCGCCGCCGTTTCGATTGCTACCGGGTGGAACGAACCAGTTCCCGGGCGGGAGTTGCACCCGCTGAAGTCCAGCGCCTTTTCACGGCGCACTGTTACGCCAACTGACTCCGTTTCGATTATCGGGCCAACTACCCTGCCATATAATCTTCACGCGAGAACGAAGCGGATGCTCTCTGTCCAACAACTGGCAACGATTGATTCCCCTTGGACGACAATGCCCCCACTTCGCCTTGGCAGGGTGCCGTCCGGCTCGGGAACAGCCGATCTGTTCGTCACGATCAGCGACGATGATCGTCCTCTACTTCGTGTCGATTTGTACGGAGATTCATCCTCCGAGACCTTCCCATTCCAAGACGCGCTCGCATGGCGCGAACAGGTGTTTGTAGGTTTCGGGCACAGAGTGTACGTCATTGACCCGAAGAAGCAATCCGGCTCTGAGATTCTGCTGGGGACCAACAGTGGCTATTTCGGAGCATTCTATGCAAGTCAGGATTATTTGCTGGTCGCCTCAGGCGAGTGCCTTCTGCGCATTTCGCCCGAGGGCAAGGTCCTGTGGCGTGTCCCAGATCTCGGACTGGATGGAGTAGAAGTCACATCGGTTGAAGACGGAAGGATACAAGGTCAGGGTGAGTGGGACCCACCGGGAGGCCGGAAGCCGTTCGCCCTGCGTCTCGATTCGGGCGAGTTAATCGCAAGTTGACGTAATTACGATCACTCAAAACCTTGGTCATTGAGTGTAATGGGGATTTTTCACCAATTGACCGATTTCTGCGCCGACCAGAATCGCGGTTTTGCAGGCTCAAATGCCCTCATCGCGCTGCAGTGACAGCAGAGACACTGGAAAACCTTGTTTTCAGGAAAGGCGACGTGTCCACACTTCATACACACAAAGCGACCATCTCCAGTCGGGCTCAGCAACATGAAGTGGTCAATCAAAACACAGTATGGGCAACGGGGCTCTTCGACCATGGCTGGCTCCTTGGGGGAGGTTGGCCTAAAAGCAGTCTGAGTAGAGTCGAGAACAGGCGCAGTGACTGTAGTCTCCCGGTGGGCATGTGACTCGGCTTTCGCCTCATCCCCTCAGTCCGGTTTGGCTTGGTCCTGGTTCCTGTTCCCGCTCATCGAACCGGACTGGCAGTTTTCCCGCATCCGGCTCTCGGAAAAGACTCACGCTCTCGCCCACGGAAGGCTCGCAGTACGATGTGGTAACTGCACCAGACCATACACAGAATGAAGAGACGCTTCCGGAAAGCGTTTATAGCCCGGCCGCGCTGCCTCGTGTTTGTCGCAGAGCCACCGACGCAGCCTGCGGCGGGCGTGTAGATCGACCGCACTGTAGGCTTTGCTGACCGCTCCCAGACAGAAGTAGTTGGCCCAACCGATCAACATCCGGTTGAGTTTGTCCACTATCGCCTTCGGAGCCAGCCTGACGGTATCTCGCCCGGTTTCGTCGCTGATTGCGCGACAGATGCGCTGCACCCGTTTCCGGGAGGGAACCGTGCCCACATAGACCCGGCCTCTCCTCATCGAGTAGCATCGCCCGAACGTATATCCCAGGAAATCGAACTTCTCTTCCGGCAGATACCAGACCCGCGTCTTCGTTTCGTTCACCGTCAACTTCAGCTTCGACATCATCATTCGCATCTCGGCCAGGGCTTGCTCCGCCCCAGCTCGACAACAGATGACAAGGTCATCGGCATAATTAACGATGTACGCTTTCCAACGCTTCTCGTGCCCGAGTTTCTTCCATCCCAGCACGAACCGTCGCATGTACAGATTGCTGAGCAGAGGACTGATCGGAGACCCTTGTGGAGTCCCTCGACCTTCGTCCCGATTGCGTGTACTTCGATGTTTGTTTCCACGCTCGTCCGTATCTTCGACCGGAGCTTCCAGCCACAGCTTGATCAGATGTAGCATCGCTCCGTCGACGACCCGTCGAGCCACCGAATTCATCAGCTCGGCATGGGGAATGCTGTCAAAGTAACTGCTGAGATCAGCATCAACGATCTGTCCATGTCCCGTTTTGATCAGCTTGTGAACGTGTTGTACTGCGTCCAGTGCGCTGCGGTCTGCCCGATAGGCATATTGTTCCGGCTGCAGGTCGGCCTCGAAGATAGGTTCGAGAACCAACACGGCCGCCGTTTGCACAACCCGATCCCGGATTGTTGGTATGCCTAACGGTCTCTGCTTTCCATCCGGCTTGGGTATATAAACCCGTCGCACAGGTTGAGGTTGATAGGTTCGACTTTTCAGCTCTTGCGTCCGTTCGTCCAGCCATCGGTCCACGCCATACCGCTCGATATCCTCGAAAGTTTGTTCATCCACTCCCGCTGCTCCGCCATTGGCTTCACAACGTTCGTAAGCATGTGCCAGAACATCCTTCCGATACACCTTGTCGTACAGCGCATAGAAACGAAAGTCGGGCGATTCCTTCGCTTTTGCGTGCAACGCCGTCTGCAACTTCTGAACACTGGATGGAGTTGTTAGGCTCGTCGCCAATCCCTCGGTCCTTCGTTGCTTCCTGCGTTCGTCTCTAACTGAGGTCCCTTCCCTCCACCGGAGTTACCCGGTTTCACAGGTACTGCGAACCCCTCCGCCACCCCACACGGCCCGGTCCATCTCTCACGAGTTACCGGTTGATCCCGACCGCGATCACCGCTGGGGCTTCCCGTGTTGCGTCTGGTCTCCTCCGCCTACATGCCATCGCCATTACCCCGGCAGGCCCGACGGAGCTTGTTCGCTCGTCTATCTCCATCGTCAGCGGCCTTCCCTGTGTAACAGTCAGGTCGGCTCCTGCAATTATTGTTTCGGGGCCTGCTCAGCGTTCACTCTCGTTATGGCCTGCACGCTCACCGAGTCGCCTAGCGACCCTTTACATCGAAAGCTCCGACAGCTTCGTTGCCTCCGCCGCCGTTTCGATTGTTACCGGGTGGAGCGAACCAGTTCCCGGGCGGGAGTTGCACCCGCTGAAGTCCAGCGCCTTTCACGGCGCACTGTTACGCCCGAATTGTTAAAACAATGCACAGGCACAATACTCAGAAGTACATCTTCCAGTTGGACGAGGTTTGGTCGTGAATGGACGGAACGGGGTCAATAAGTGTAATCGAGAGTAGAGTCGAGAACAGGCGCAGTGACTGTAGTCTCCCGGTGGGCATGTGACTCGGCTTTCGCCTCATCCCCTCAGTCCGGTTTGGCTTGGTCCTGGTTCCTGTTCCCGCTCATCGAACCGGACTGGCAGTTTTCCCGCATCCGGCTCTCGGAAAAGACTCACGCTCTCGCCCACGGAAGGCTCGCAGTACGATGTGGTAACTGCACCAGACCATACACAGAATGAAGAGACGCTTCCGGAAAGCGTTTATAGCCCGGCCGCGCTGCCTCGTGTTTGTCGCAGAGCCACCGACGCAGCCTGCGGCGGGCGTGTAGATCGACCGCACTGTAGGCTTTGCTGACCGCTCCCAGACAGAAGTAGTTGGCCCAACCGATCAACATCCGGTTGAGTTTGTCCACTATCGCCTTCGGAGCCAGCCTGACGGTATCTCGCCCGGTTTCGTCGCTGATTGCGCGACAGATGCGCTGCACCCGTTTCCGGGAGGGAACCGTGCCCACATAGACCCGGCCTCTCCTCATCGAGTAGCATCGCCCGAACGTATATCCCAGGAAATCGAACTTCTCTTCCGGCAGATACCAGACCCGCGTCTTCGTTTCGTTCACCGTCAACTTCAGCTTCGACATCATCATTCGCATCTCGGCCAGGGCTTGCTCCGCCCCAGCTCGACAACAGATGACAAGGTCATCGGCATAATTAACGATGTACGCTTTCCAACGCTTCTCGTGCCCGAGTTTCTTCCATCCCAGCACGAACCGTCGCATGTACAGATTGCTGAGCAGAGGACTGATCGGAGACCCTTGTGGAGTCCCTCGACCTTCGTCCCGATTGCGTGTACTTCGATGTTTGTTTCCACGCTCGTCCGTATCTTCGACCGGAGCTTCCAGCCACAGCTTGATCAGATGTAGCATCGCTCCGTCGACGACCCGTCGAGCCACCGAATTCATCAGCTCGGCATGGGGAATGCTGTCAAAGTAACTGCTGAGATCAGCATCAACGATCTGTCCATGTCCCGTTTTGATCAGCTTGTGAACGTGTTGTACTGCGTCCAGTGCGCTGCGGTCTGCCCGATAGGCATATTGTTCCGGCTGCAGGTCGGCCTCGAAGATAGGTTCGAGAACCAACACGGCCGCCGTTTGCACAACCCGATCCCGGATTGTTGGTATGCCTAACGGTCTCTGCTTTCCATCCGGCTTGGGTATATAAACCCGTCGCACAGGTTGAGGTTGATAGGTTCGACTTTTCAGCTCTTGCGTCCGTTCGTCCAGCCATCGGTCCACGCCATACCGCTCGATATCCTCGAAAGTTTGTTCATCCACTCCCGCTGCTCCGCCATTGGCTTCACAACGTTCGTAAGCATGTGCCAGAACATCCTTCCGATACACCTTGTCGTACAGCGCATAGAAACGAAAGTCGGGCGATTCCTTCGCTTTTGCGTGCAACGCCGTCTGCAACTTCTGAACACTGGATGGAGTTGTTAGGCTCGTCGCCAATCCCTCGGTCCTTCGTTGCTTCCTGCGTTCGTCTCTAACTGAGGTCCCTTCCCTCCACCGGAGTTACCCGGTTTCACAGGTACTGCGAACCCCTCCGCCACCCCACACGGCCCGGTCCATCTCTCACGAGTTACCGGTTGATCCCGACCGCGATCACCGCTGGGGCTTCCCGTGTTGCGTCTGGTCTCCTCCGCCTACATGCCATCGCCATTACCCCGGCAGGCCCGACGGAGCTTGTTCGCTCGTCTATCTCCATCGTCAGCGGCCTTCCCTGTGTAACAGTCAGGTCGGCTCCTGCAATTATTGTTTCGGGGCCTGCTCAGCGTTCACTCTCGTTATGGCCTGCACGCTCACCGAGTCGCCTAGCGACCCTTTACATCGAAAGCTCCGACAGCTTCGTTGCCTCCGCCGCCGTTTCGATTGTTACCGGGTGGAGCGAACCAGTTCCCGGGCGGGAGTTGCACCCGCTGAAGTCCAGCGCCTTTCACGGCGCACTGTTTCGCCAATTGACTGTGCGAAACTAGCGTCAATGCCATCTTCATTCTTGCGCTCCACTGGCGGACCACGCCCAGAGTTTTACTGTTCGCTCTGCAATATGAAATTCAAAACACAACTGGTCTCACGAGATGCGAAAGTTGCGATCCAGAAGGAGTGGGACGAGCATCTACGCAGCGTCCATCCTCGTCAATGGGAGCGGGAGGAACGGAAGAGGGCCAGACGCGCCACACAGCCCCATAGAAGTGAATGAGTGTAATCGCGAGTAGAGTCGAGAACAGGCGCAGTGACTGTAGTCTCCCGGTGGGCATGTGACTCGGCTTTCGCCTCATCCCCTCAGTCCGGTTTGGCTTGGTCCTGGTTCCTGTTCCCGCTCATCGAACCGGACTGGCAGTTTTCCCGCATCCGGCTCTCGGAAAAGACTCACGCTCTCGCCCACGGAAGGCTCGCAGTACGATGTGGTAACTGCACCAGACCATACACAGAATGAAGAGACGCTTCCGGAAAGCGTTTATAGCCCGGCCGCGCTGCCTCGTGTTTGTCGCAGAGCCACCGACGCAGCCTGCGGCGGGCGTGTAGATCGACCGCACTGTAGGCTTTGCTGACCGCTCCCAGACAGAAGTAGTTGGCCCAACCGATCAACATCCGGTTGAGTTTGTCCACTATCGCCTTCGGAGCCAGCCTGACGGTATCTCGCCCGGTTTCGTCGCTGATTGCGCGACAGATGCGCTGCACCCGTTTCCGGGAGGGAACCGTGCCCACATAGACCCGGCCTCTCCTCATCGAGTAGCATCGCCCGAACGTATATCCCAGGAAATCGAACTTCTCTTCCGGCAGATACCAGACCCGCGTCTTCGTTTCGTTCACCGTCAACTTCAGCTTCGACATCATCATTCGCATCTCGGCCAGGGCTTGCTCCGCCCCAGCTCGACAACAGATGACAAGGTCATCGGCATAATTAACGATGTACGCTTTCCAACGCTTCTCGTGCCCGAGTTTCTTCCATCCCAGCACGAACCGTCGCATGTACAGATTGCTGAGCAGAGGACTGATCGGAGACCCTTGTGGAGTCCCTCGACCTTCGTCCCGATTGCGTGTACTTCGATGTTTGTTTCCACGCTCGTCCGTATCTTCGACCGGAGCTTCCAGCCACAGCTTGATCAGATGTAGCATCGCTCCGTCGACGACCCGTCGAGCCACCGAATTCATCAGCTCGGCATGGGGAATGCTGTCAAAGTAACTGCTGAGATCAGCATCAACGATCTGTCCATGTCCCGTTTTGATCAGCTTGTGAACGTGTTGTACTGCGTCCAGTGCGCTGCGGTCTGCCCGATAGGCATATTGTTCCGGCTGCAGGTCGGCCTCGAAGATAGGTTCGAGAACCAACACGGCCGCCGTTTGCACAACCCGATCCCGGATTGTTGGTATGCCTAACGGTCTCTGCTTTCCATCCGGCTTGGGTATATAAACCCGTCGCACAGGTTGAGGTTGATAGGTTCGACTTTTCAGCTCTTGCGTCCGTTCGTCCAGCCATCGGTCCACGCCATACCGCTCGATATCCTCGAAAGTTTGTTCATCCACTCCCGCTGCTCCGCCATTGGCTTCACAACGTTCGTAAGCATGTGCCAGAACATCCTTCCGATACACCTTGTCGTACAGCGCATAGAAACGAAAGTCGGGCGATTCCTTCGCTTTTGCGTGCAACGCCGTCTGCAACTTCTGAACACTGGATGGAGTTGTTAGGCTCGTCGCCAATCCCTCGGTCCTTCGTTGCTTCCTGCGTTCGTCTCTAACTGAGGTCCCTTCCCTCCACCGGAGTTACCCGGTTTCACAGGTACTGCGAACCCCTCCGCCACCCCACACGGCCCGGTCCATCTCTCACGAGTTACCGGTTGATCCCGACCGCGATCACCGCTGGGGCTTCCCGTGTTGCGTCTGGTCTCCTCCGCCTACATGCCATCGCCATTACCCCGGCAGGCCCGACGGAGCTTGTTCGCTCGTCTATCTCCATCGTCAGCGGCCTTCCCTGTGTAACAGTCAGGTCGGCTCCTGCAATTATTGTTTCGGGGCCTGCTCAGCGTTCACTCTCGTTATGGCCTGCACGCTCACCGAGTCGCCTAGCGACCCTTTACATCGAAAGCTCCGACAGCTTCGTTGCCTCCGCCGCCGTTTCGATTGTTACCGGGTGGAGCGAACCAGTTCCCGGGCGGGAGTTGCACCCGCTGAAGTCCAGCGCCTTTCACGGCGCACTATTACGACAGTTATCCGTTCGTTTAGTTCTTGAAAAGTCCCAAGCCGGCCGGCGGGATTCTTCTCCGATGTGCTCACCTTCGAGAATGAGGCGGGGCGCGGATAGCGGTTCGACGCTTGGGCAGCGCAGTATATGCTGACAATTTTCTCTATTTCGACTGCATCAGGACCGTTTAGGGTCTAGTCGCTCACAAGCAGGTTGTCATCCGTGATGATCTCGTCTCTTTTTGATCGATTGGATTATCCCAGCCTCCTTCAAGGTGTGTACTTGAATCAGGCATCCCTCGGATTGATCGGTCAACCAGCAGTAATCGCAATGCACACTTTCATAGACAATGTAGCCAGGCATGGCAACCTCTACATGTCCGATAGGTATGAGGTGGCATACTGCGAAACGCTCCGCGAGCGCGCATCGCGATTGTTTCATTGCGATTCCGCGCAAGTCGCGATCGTCGCGAGCGCAAGTGAGATGTTGGGGCAACTTCCGATGTTGCTTCAGCCAAGACTAAAGAGCACAATCTTGGCCGTTTCATCAGACTTTCCTGCGATAACTCGGCCATGGCTTCGTCTGGCTGCTCTCAAAGACCATACCGTGCGCTTTGTTGATGACCAGCCTACGTGTGATCTGACCGATGTACTCATTGAGGCAATTGATGAGGATACTTCTGTGGTCGCAGTGAGCAGTGTGCAATACGCTACGGGTACAGTAGTGGATATTTCGCGCTTGCATCAAAGCACTGTCCAGGTCGGGGCACGTTTGATCGTAGACGCTACGCAAGCAGCAGGTGCAATGCGGGTGGACGCAGCGGCGTGGGATGCTGATGCCGTTGTGGCCAGCGGCTACAAATGGCTTGGTGGACATGGAGGCGTTGCACTAGCGATCATGTCGCCACGGTTGCTTGAGCAAATACCCCCTTTACCGGGTTGGATGGGCGCATCGGACCCTTTTAAATTTGATGCGACCTCTGTGTCGCTAGCTAATGATGCGCGGCGCTACACGCAATCAACAATGTCGTATGCCTCTATGGCTGGTCTGGTGATAGCAGTTGAGCAGTTGTTGTCCTTGGGTGAAGCTCGAATTGAGGCACACGCACAGAGCTTGGCAGGTATGTTGGCTAGCGACGTCAGCAAGTATGGTTGGCAACCGTTTCGTCGTGTTGGCGATCCTGCCGGGTCTCCACACATCATTTCACTGGGCTGCCCTCGCGAAAGCGCACAGGCAATTGTGGTAAGACTTCGTAGTCAGAATATTGTGTGCGGTACACGTGGCGGACGCATTCGGATCTCGCTCGCCCCTTACAACGACCCAAGTGATGTCGACACTCTTGTCGAAGCACTTGCAAGAGCACGTTCGGGATGAATGATGACTCTAACTGTCGAAAACAGGCGCTTGCGCTCAAATTTCGACCTCTTTCGATTCGGTTCACATCTGAAGCGTTTGAAACTGGTCGGAAGATGAGCGTAATGGGGATTTATCGCCAACTGTCGCCACAACACCAATCTACGGCTTGTTGTTGACTTCCTCCACGTCCACAAAAACCTCGCGGGGACCGATGTTTGTCACTCCAAGGATTTTCCACCTGCCTTCGACTACCGCCCCGACTATGGGCCTGAATAAACCGGCGAAGTCTAGAATCTTTTGGAATTCCTTCCCCTGTTTGCAGAGGTGGATGGTGTACGTATTTTGAGCGTGCTTCTCAAACATGATACCGCAGTGTGCATGCGCCGCCCGTGCCTGGGCAAATTACCGTGGTGTCGATGCCGGATTGGCGGGCTGAACTGAGAATTGCCGACCCAGGGTCGCTGAG
>CAVSOD010000006.1:0-188589 GCA_963729415.1 uncultured Acidobacteriota bacterium
CCCCAGGGAACCACGCTTCAACTGGTCCTCGATCTGAAGAAGATCAAACGCCAATTCGTCCGCCGATTGGTATCTTTCTTCGCGGCGTTTGGCCAAGGCTCGGGAGATCACGTTCTCCAGGGCCGGAGGATAACTCTCACCACGGACCCGCAGCGGAGGCGGCGGACTGTTGGTGATTTTTTCCAGCGTGTCGGCGATCGACGATCCCTCAAAAGGAAATCGCGAGGTGAGCACCTGATATAGAACAACGCCCACGGAGAACAGATCGGTTCGAGGATCCAGTTCTTCATTCTTGATCTGCTCGGGCGACATGTACTGATAACTCCCCAGAATGTAACCCGTGCGCGTATTGCGGGACTGCCCGAAGCGCGCAATTCCAAAATCGATGATCTTCACTCCAGCATCGTCAAGAACCATGACATTCGCGGGCTTGATGTCGCGATGAATAATGCTGGGCTTGCGGGTATGCGCATACTGCAGGCCGTGGCACACCTGCCGGATGCAGTTGATTTTCTGCTGCAGCGTCAGAACATGCTTTTCCAGCAACGATTGCAGGCTGCGGCCCGCGAGATATTCCATGACCAGGTACGGCGTGCCATCGAAGTCTCCGAGATCGTAGATGGTGACGATGTTGGGATGCCGCAGGCTGGCGGTAAATTGCGCTTCCCGGAAAAACCGCTTTTGAAGCTCGCTGTGCTCACCTTCGGCGGCCGTGACCATCTTGATGGCCACCGCCCGATCCAGCACAGGGTCCAGGGCCTTGTAGACGACTCCCATGCCTCCCTGGGCAATCAGGCCGACGACATCATATTTGCCGATCTTTTTTGGAGTGGAGGGCGGCATAGTGCAACGTGCTTGAGGATACCCTTGCAAAACCCTGTTTCGGCACGGCCCTGCTCGTGTCTGGGCGCATTTGATACTCGCATATTCCGGCACGGCTGGGGAGTTTTTTGTCTTTAAATTGCGTCGATCCGCCGTCCCGAACATTGCCCCGCCCGCTAGTTCACCAGCACCTGAAACCGCGCGCTGGGGAAGGAATTTGGAGCACGACGTCTCTAGCGCGACTCTTTTTTGCTATGATGGCGGCTGCCGTGATCATTGGTCCGTCCCCTCCGGGCCTGTTGCCGTAAATTTTCCCTAGGTCGCCGAAAATCCAGCGAACGGCTGGCTGGCGGCGGCACAAGAAATTCAGAGTCATCAAGAGTGGGCCTGCCAATTTGGTGGTCTACTCCCGGGGAGTCGGGTTCCCATGTCATCTGCCTTGCCCCAGCCGGAACGGCTCGGTCCTTACGAAATTGTAGAGACTCTGGCGCAGGGGCACGCCGGATGGGTCTTTTACAAGGGCTACGATTCCATCCTGCGCCGCAGCGCGACCCTCAAGACGATCCCCAAAAAGCTTCTTGTCAACTACGGAGCGGAAGCGGTTTCGCGTCTGGAAACCGATGTCCAGGCCGCCTCTCACCTTCACCACCCCGGCATCATCGGTATCTACGAGTACGGCGAGCAATTTGATCTCGCCTACATTGCCACCGAGTACGTGGATAGTCCCAACCTTAAAGAGCACGCCCGGGTTCCGCTTGGGGACGCGGTCAGCCTCGCGACGCAGCTTCTGTTGGCTCTTGATTTTGCGCACGATCAAGGCGTGATCCATCGCGGGATCCGGCCTTCGAATCTCGTGATCACCGACAAGGGCCAATTGCGAGTCGCCGGCTTCGGAGTCGGGGAACTCGATCCAGGGAACCCTGGCTATCTGTCGCCCGAACAGTACACCGGATCGGCCATCGATCGTCGAACGGACCTGTTCTCGGCAGGCATTGTCTTTTACGAGTTGCTGACGGGTGTTCATCCCTTCGCCGGGCACGCCGATGGCTTTCCTTCGCGTATTTGCAATTCCATTGAGTGTCCTCCGTCGACGGCTAACCCCGACGTTCCACGCGCCTTCGATCGCGTCTGCGCCAAGGCACTGGCGAAGGCGGCACGAGACCGTTATCCGAGTGCTCGCGCGTTCAGCCAGGGATTGCGCGAAGCTTACGAGGGAGCGATCGGATCATCCCCCACGAGAATGCTCTCGACGGAAGCCACCATGGTCGCAACCATGATGCTTTCCGAGGCAGACCGCAGCAACTTTGCCGCTGCCCGATCGAAGGAGGGTCCGCAGCTGGTTTCACCGCCTGGCGGAACCCGGTGGGAAGAAGCGACCATTCGTACCGTCGAGAAGCAGTTGGCTACTTTCATCGGCCCGGTAGCCAAGCTCAAGGTGCGGGAGGCCGCGAATAAGGCGGGCGATCTGGACCGACTTTACACAATTGCCTCCGAGAGCCTGAGCCGGGAGGACGAGCGACGGGCATTTCTGGCACAACGGCCGGGGGCGGCTCAACCCGCTCCCGATGCGACGCTGCGCACGCCTGCACCGCCCCTTACCCCACAAAAGCCGGCAGTTGCGATTCCGGAAGAGCGCAAGAGTACGCCCGCGCCCGCGCCACTTGTCTCCGAACCCGCACCGAGGCAGGAATCCAGGGCCAAGGTTCCGGTTGTTCCAGCCCCCGAACCCAAGCCTGCGCCAGTCGCCGAAGCAAAGCTCCCCGCGCCTGCTGAACCGAAGCTGGCTGCGAAGCCGAAAGAGATGCCGGCTCCCAAGCCTCCTGCCGCTCCTGAGCAGAAGGCGCCTCAGCAGCAGAAGGCTCCTCAACCTTCACCCGTGGATCTCGTGGCTTCTTTCGAAGCGATCATTGGTAAACAGCCGGATACGCTTGCTGGCTATCTCAAAGACAGCCCGCCCCAGGTCGAGGAGGTCATTCACGCTTTCCTGTCGACCGTTCAGGCCCTCATTGCGTTTTACGCCACGGGAGCAAAGAAAGAGTCACTCGCCCCGCAGAACATCACCTTCGACCGGCTCGGGAAGGCAACCATCCAGGCGCTCCAGCCCACCTCGACAAGGGCAACCAGCAGTGCGGCCAGCAATCCGCGATACGCTGCTCCCGAGATCTTCGCCGAAAAATCCGCCGCCACCGGTTCCAGCGTCACGACCTCGCACGTCTATGCACTTGGCATGATGTTCTACGAGATCCTGCTCGGCAAACGGCTCTTTGCGAAGACGTTTGCCGATCAACGCACCGATTTGGACTGGATGCGTTGGCACGCGGACCTGGACAGCAAGGCTCCTTCGTTGAAGTCGATGCTGCCGGACTACCCGACCGCTCTCTCCGATCTGGTGGAATCGATGATGGAGAAGCATGCCGAAAAGCGGCCGGCGAACCTGGAATCGATCCAGAGCCGCCTGCGCGAAATCGCTCAACGCGCCAACAAAACGATTGTTCTCGCCAAGAAACCCCAGGCAAAAGAACGGGCACCAGGTATCGCAACCAAGATCATTCCACCGAAGAAGCCGCGCAAGAACACCTGGCTCTGGGTCCTGGTCTTCATTCTTGCGCTGGCGGCAGGCGGCGGGATCTGGCTGTTTGAAAATCCCGACGTCTTCCGTACGGTGATGGCCCCGCTGTTACACCTATTCACGAACTAAGTGTGGAATTCGCAGGGATGAACGGGAATCCGGGCGATTCCCCCTTGCTCGCCTACGACAAGTACGAATAGATCAGGAGTAGTCCGCAAAGGCCAATGCCGACGAAGCTCTTTTCCACGAAAGTAAAGGATCCGACGAACTGGAATACCGGATCCAGAACAGCCAGCGGCCCGCCACGCGGGGATTCGGCGGGAAGAGAGGATGGGACTGGTTCGAGTGCCGACGGCGGCGAGGGAACCAGGGCTACTTCTGCTCCGTCATTGGTTTCGTCAGGTTTCGCGACCGGTTCGATGTTGATGACATATCCCGGCACCTCGATCGTGTCTTCGGTTCGAACGCGGGTCCTGAGCGATCTTCTAAGTCTGGTGCCATTCAGCCACGTGCCGTTGTTACTGATGTCGGTAACGTAGATGTACTTGCCATCCGTCGAAATTATTAAGTGCTCGCGAGAGAGATCTGGTCCATCGAGCAGGATGCCTTCCTCGGCACCACGGCCCACTGCCAGGCCTTCGCCGATGTCACGTTTGATCTCACGTAGATTGCCGTCAGCTTTTGACTGGATGGAAAGCCGGATTTCCATTTTCTAGCCCAGGGCCTTTCGAAGGTAGCTCTCCACCTGCTGACGAAATATCGGATCCGAGGAAAGATAGTCCACCACGGATTGTTTGTGTTCCGGCGACAACGGCCCCGAAATGTTCTGCCCACTATCCACCAGCTCTGAAACCGAGGCGCGAACCATAGCGTCGAGCTTTGAAGGATCGTCCAGCGAGCTTCTGGAAAACTGGGAAATCACCCCCAGGGCAGGAGATTCGGGCCCTTGAGATCCGGAGGCGGCCAGCTTGTCCTTGGTCTCCGCGAAGGCGTGATCGCGTTTCTCGTCTACCGGCTGCGCATCAGAGCCGATAAGCGGGCTGTCTCCTCCGGGCGGTTTAATGTCATGGATATCCATAGGGAACTTCTAACTCAGGCGAACGTCACCCTGTCGGTTAATTCCATTAGCTTACGGGCCATCTTTCCGTACTCTCCCAATGGGTCGAGCGTAACGGACTGCTTCAGGTGCTTACGCGCTGTTTCCTTGTCTTTTCGGAACAGGTAGGTCTCGCCGAGATGTGCGTACGCGAACGCACTGCGCGGGTTCAACTCGAGTGCCTTCAGATAGTGGGATTCCGCGGCGTCAAAATTACCCGCCTGAAATTCAACCGTACCCAGCAGAATTTCAGGAACCTCGTGCTGTGGAAACAGCGTCCTCACCCCGGCCAGCACATCACGAGCGGCTTGGAAATTTCGCGCCTCGCGATAAATGATCGCAGCTTCCAGAAGGAATGCGGCCTCTTCAGTCGAAGGTGCTATCGTCCATTTGCCCGCCATATCCCCCTCCGTTTAACTCCGGTGCAACTTAGTTGATGTTCCGGATCGCTGCCATCGAGGCATCGTGTTTCGATTTCAGGACGTTCGAGGCGGTTTCGAAGGCTTCCTGCTGCTGGCTCATCTGCTGCTGCAGTTGGATGTACTGCATCGTGTCGCTGCCCAATCCGCCCACGCCACCAGCCCCGATCCCACCAATCCCGATGCTCCCGCCAATCCCGCCGATACCACCACTAATGGTTCCACCAATAAGGCTCCCGATGCCAGGAGCAACAAGGTTACCGACTCCGCCTACCACCGCTCCCAAAACCCTGCGGAAGGCTCCCGGTTGCTTCGGGGTCTGGGTAGCTTGCAGGATTTGATCGATGCTGTAATTCGGAGTAGCTGTTGAGTTGACCGTCGGAGTGTTTGCCATTTCCGTAGCCCTCTGATCAGATTATCGTTTCTGCGCGGACTTTGTTGCTAGTCTAGGCTGCTTTGTCTCGGGCATCGGTTAGCAGGCGCAGGAGATCAAGGGAGCGCCCATAGGCCGTCATCGCAGCCTTTGCTCGGGCCTTATCGGCATCCGAACCCGCCTGCAAGACCTCATTCAGCTGTCTGCAAGTTTTTTCCACTTTTCCGAGAAGGGGTGGAGCTTCCTCGCTGCTTAGAAGCTGTTCAAATTCTGGGAAATGCCGCCAACCAATATCGTCCTTCGCTCCTGCAGTGTGCTCATTCCTGTTTGTTTTCATAACGCACTATCCTTTCTGGGGGCCGCCTTGTAGTATGTGGCCGCAATGTCGGAAGAGATTCGCTCCGTAAATCTGCAAAATGTGCCCGACGCGATTTCGCTGGTCAATGAGACCTGCCGGGGCACCTCGATGGAATGTAATCTCGACTTCTTCAATTTCATGTCCATGGCGCGATACTGGAATTTCTCGTTCGACCACTCGCTGCTCTATTACGTGGACGGCGAGCCCGCCGGTGTCGCTATCCATTCCACCGAGCCCGAAGTCCACGAAGCGTTCACCTTCCATTGGGGGACACTCCCCAAATTCCGTACTCGCAGAATCGCCATTTCTCTGGCTGAAGCGTGCGCCAAAAAATTGCGCGGCGACGGGTATGTCGCGGTCTACGGGGACTCGCTTCCGGAGCGCCCCGTGCGCCGTTGGCGCTTTGTCCACTTCATGCCCCTGAATACGCTTCATGCGATGCACACACCCAATCCCAATTTGCCCGCCCCGAACCCGCGCTACCAGGTTCGCGTGATCGCCGCTTCCGAGCTTTCTCAATTTCCGCAGTCCGCGAACGAAACCGTGCACTGGTGTCAGCGACTCTCTTTCTTGTCCAACGCCGCCCGCTTCCACATCTTTCTTGGCGCTTTCGAAGGCGACGTGTTGAAAGCCTACGCTGTTGCCCTGGCCGGATCGGCTGCCACAACCATTACCGATCTTCGCTCAGCGGAACCCGACCTTGCTCCCGGATATGAACTGCTTCGCTTCCTGCTGGAGCACAACTACCGTCCGCCCTTCACCGCAACCCATGCCTTCGATGACAGTTATTTGCGGCGTCTCCTCCTGGAAACTGGATTCACCGATAAGTCGCAGTTTGCATTCCTTCGCCGCGACCTGCTAACTACGGCCTGACTGCCGCCCTCACGACATAGCTCAACTCGCTATCTGCGCACGCGCAACCGGCGAGATGGTTCCCAGCGGTTGCAGGTTGATTTGCGGCGTGAGCTGGTCGTAGCTCAGTACCGTAATGTCGGGTATCGCAAAATCCAGCAGTCTTTTGACAAAGCGTCGAATCTCGCCATCGGTCACGATAACTGGGCGCTGTGCCCCGGGTGGCAGGTTTCCGATTTGCGCGCGCGCCGCCTCGAGCACCAATTGGCTGTGAGCCGGGTCCATGGCCAGGTACGCGCCTCCGGCGCTCTGCCGAATGGAATTTCGGAAGATCTCTTCAATCTCCGGATCAAGCCGGTAGACAAACAACAAAGGACGCCCTTGTGAAATCTGATAACAGATCTTCCGCTTCAAGCCCGCGCGCACGTGCTCGGTAAGTGCCAGTACTTCGTGTTCCACCCGCCCCCACTCGCAGAGAGTTTGCAGAAT
Organism: uncultured Acidobacteriota bacterium; assembly: GCA_963729415.1. Lineage (GTDB taxonomy): Bacteria > Acidobacteriota > Terriglobia > Terriglobales > Acidobacteriaceae > Gp1-AA133. The sequence continues at coordinate 6,979 of CAVSOD010000006.1, forward strand.
CGACTTCAGGTCGCGGATGGAGACTTCCTCTTCGACCAGCCGCCGCAGAATGTCGGTCAGGGTCTGGAGCGAAACCGGCTTGGGCACGGTTTCGTCGATCAGGGTCGGATAGTACTGCTTCAACGCTGAGACCATGACCTGCACTTCCTGAATGCCCACAAACTCCCTGGCGTTTTTCTTCAGGAATCCCGACATATGGAGAATCAGCACGTCCGGCGTGTCCCAGATCTGGTACCCGGCGGCTTTGGCACGCTCGGCATCCGCCCGAGGAATCCATGCGGCCGGTTTCCCGGATGCTGGATTCGTCGTTGCTTCTCCCTTGAACCCGTAGGTTGCGATCTTTTCTGCCGTGTCGTTGACCATCACGGCATCGAGCCGGATCTGCCCATTGACGAGCGGGACCTCGTTGGCCCAGATCGTGTACGTGCCGGCCTCGCCTGGCGCATTACCCGAAACCTGGATGGATGGAAAGACGACGCCCAATTCGTAGTACAAACTGTTGCGGCAGGCGAGCAGTTGCTCGAAAAATTTCTTTCCGTTATCCGTGTCCCGGTCCACGAAGGCAGTGAGCGATTCGCTCGCCTGCAAAACGACTGGGACGGTAATCGACATCTGTATATCTTGCGATCTCCCCCCGCCTGAGTTCTGCTTCTGTGCCAGCGCGGCGGCATTGATCCTGTCCGCCTGGAAGAGCCCGTAGGCCAGAGATCCCGTGATCGCGGCGAGGATAAAGAACGGGATTTTCGGCAGTCCCGGGATGATGGCCATGATCGTCAGCAGCCCGGCGGTAACCGCGATGGCCTTGGGCTGTCCCAGGATCTGTCCCGCCACGTCCTTGGCCAGGTTGGCGTCCTTGTTTTCGGAAGCTACTCGGGTCACGACCATGCCGGCCGAGATGGAGATCAACAGGGCCGGGATCTGAGACACGAGCCCATTGCCGATCGTCAGAATCGAGTAAGTCTGGACCGCGTCCATCACCGACATGCCATTCATGGCGACGCCGATGATCAATCCACCGACAATATTGATGAGGGTGATGACGATGCTCGCGATGGCATCGCCCTTCACAAACTTCATGGCGCCGTCCATCGCGCCGTAAAACTGGCTTTCCCGGGCAAGCTTCTCGCGGCGGGCGCGGGCTTGCTGGAAGTCGATGATGCCGGCGCGCAAATCCGCGTCGATGCTCATCTGCTTGCCCGGCATGGCATCGAGCGTGAAGCGGGCGGAAACCTCGGCCACACGCTCGGCGCCCTTGGTGATCACGATGAATTGCACCAGGGTGATGATCAGGAAAATCACCGCGCCCACGACAAAGTTGCCGCTGACCACGAACATTCCGAATGCCCGGATCACTTCGCCGGCATCGGCCTTCAGCAGGATCAAGCGTGTCGCCGAGATGTCGAGCGACAAGCGATAAAGTGTCGTGAGCAACAGCAGCGTGGGATAAGACGCAATCTGCACCGGACTCGAGATGTAAATCGAGACCATCAGAATGGTCACCGCGACGGTGATGTTGACGGTCAGGAAAATGTCCAGCAGAAAGGTCGGAAGGGGAACGATCATCAGGCCGATCATGATCCCGACCAGCGACACCAGGATCAAATCGGCGAAGCGCGTGAGAACCCCGGCGAGATTTCCCCCCAGGATCTCTTTCTGGATTTCGAGAAACTGAGTCTGAATCTTGGCGATCATGTCTCGGCCGGAATTCGTGTTTCTCCCGACCGGCTACTTTCGGGGCCGGCAGGAGTGGGAACGGCTGTACTTACGGCTTCAGGGTGCGCCGGACGCATCGCCTTTAGGCTTTGCGTCCGGCCGCCTGGGTTAGCTAGCTTTCGCTGCTGGTTTCGACTGCGACTGCAGCCGGCTTTCGAGTTGCTGGGCGATCATGTTCAAGCCACCAACGATGGCTCGGGCACGATTCGCGCCAGGGTCGTTATGGCCAGGATCCAGCGCGAAGCACTTTTCCAGATGCTTCTTGGCTTCGTCGATCCTGCCTTGGCGAAGCAGAGTTTCCCCAAGGTTTGCCTGTACGCTGGTGTCGTTCGGATTCAGCGACTCGGCCGTGGACAGATTCTTGAGAGCGGAATCCAGGTCCGGGGGCCGCTTGGCCAGTGCGATCGCACCCAGTCCGGCGAAGCCGTAATACGACTTGGGATTGATCACGCTCAAGCCGCCGAACAGCGTTTCGGCTTCGTGCATCTTGCCTTGCTCGTACATGTTGTAGGCCAATGCAACCGTGCCCTGGAACTGCACTTCGTTCAGTTGAAGCGAGGGTTTCTTTTCGTCTGCCATATTTTTTTGCTCCTCACCGGATGTTCTGGATAATGCTCTTCATGGTCGCATCTTGCTCAGCGAACATCTGCGACATCATCTGCATCGCATTGTTGTACTGAGAAAGCTTGTGTTGAGCTTGCGCGATCTGGCCGGGGTCTCCGCTGGCCATGGCGTTCTGGAGATTCTGCATCAGCTGATTCTCCTGGCCGGTGCCGCCGCCAAAGCCGCCGATCCCGCCGCCACCACCGAATCCGCCGCCACCACCAATGCCGCCCCCGCCACCAAAGCCGGGATCGATTCCTCCCCCGCCGCCAAAGCCGCCCCCGCCGAAGGGGTTGCCGATCGAGCCCCACGGATTGTTCATGCATCCGTACGGCAGGCTTCCCGGCGAGAACGGATACGGAGATCCGCCCGCGCAACCGGGGTTGAACTGCCCACCCTGATTGGCCAGTCCGCCAACCGTATTTGCGATGTCGCCGACTAATCCCATCTCCGGATTCATCGCCATGAAGCCGTTCACGCAAGCGCCGATCCCATCCGATGCAGCCTTACCGAGATCGTTGATGGCTCCACCAAAGTTTCCTGAAAGGCCATCTACCGCCGCTTTCCCGACGTCTTCTACTGTGTTAACAGCACCGCTGATTGCGTTGCCGATATCTTGCACTACGCTTCCCATGTCTTCCCTCCTTTACTCCTGATTCGAACAAGGTCCCGAACTCACCACAGTTATCGACTGGCCCTGCAAGAAGTTGCTATCGGTTTTTACTGCGGCGCGACCCCTGCGGCCTGGAGTCGCCATAAGAGTCTTCGGGCGTGATTCCATTCCCCATTGCGCTGCAGAATGGCCAGGTCCTGCCGGGCCTCGTTCCACCTCTTGAGTTCGCAATACGCCTCACAGCGACGCGCCCGTACGTCGTGATCGGCAGGGTTCCGGTCGAGCAAGACCGTCAACTCCCTGGTGGCGCGCGGGGCGTCACCCAACGCGAGGCATACGGCGGCGAGAGCCGTCCGGCAATAAGCGTTCAGCGGATCGAGGGTGACGAGCCCGTCGAAAATGACAGCGGCCTCCTCGTAGCAGCCCTGCCGGTAAAAGGCATAACCCCGATCGGCGAGCAGATAGATCTCTTCCGGTGTCCAACCAGCTTCTGGCATTGTTAACCCCTTGTAACCGCAACACTTTGCGAGATGATCGAGTCTTCCATCTGGCGCATCTGCTGCAGCATGTCGAGCATCGAGCGGACCGACGGACTGCTCGCCGTCATGCCCACAGCTCCGCTGGCGCCGTGTCGCCATAGCATGCTGTTCCAGCGCGACCGTTGGCTTTCCGCGTCGTAGAGTTCCATGCTGCGCGGGCGAGGTGGAGGCCCGACGTAGGTTCCCGTGAAAGGCCGGGTATCGAGGCGTAGCTGCTGGTCCAGCGTTTCGGGCAGTTGGATCGGCTCCCCGCGTACCAATTCACGAAATGATGGTGAGCCGCCTTCCTCCAGCGTCGACGGGTCATCGGGCGGCGTTCCGGGCTGCAGGGCGGGTAGTGTGTAGTCGATTCTCATTCTCGTGGTCCCTTTCCGCTACGCAACCTGTTCGGCTGCGAGTTGATACACGAAATTCAAGACCTCGGCCACGGCCTCATAAAGGTCTTCGGGGATTTCGTGTCCTACTTCCAGGTCGATCAGGGCATGCGCCAGGCCAATATTCCGTATGACCGGCACCTTATGTTCCTTGGCGATCTCGATAATCTTTAGGGCGAGTGAATCCTGGCCCTTCGCGGTGATTCTGGGCGCCTGCATGGTGGTTTCGTCGTAACGGATGGCGATTGCGAGGTGCGTCGGGTTGGCAACTACCGCCGTGGCCCTCGGCACGTTGCGCGCCACGCTTCCGTGCATTAGTTGCTGGAACAGGTGCTTGCGCATGTGCTTCACATGCGGATCGCCCTCCATCTCCTTGTATTCCTCCTTGACTTCCTGCTTGCTCATCATCATCTTCTTCATGAACAACTTCTTTTGAATCATGTAGTCCGCGGCGCCCAGGACCACAAAGACGCCGCCCACTTTGAATAGCAAGCCCGTCATCAGCCGGGCAGCCAGGGAAGCGGTTTGATCCAGCCGCATGCCAGCGGTGGGCACGATGTCGCGCAAGCTTCCCCGGATCGCGGAATACAGCAGCCAAAAAACGACCGTAAACTTGATGAGGTTCTTGATCAGCTCAATGTAAGTATTCGGGCTGAAGAAGACATTCTTGAACCCGTTTACCGGATTGAGCTTTTCAAACTTCGGCTTGATGACTTCCGGGGCGAAAAGCACTTTGACCTGGATGAAATTGGCGGCCGCGCCGGCGATCATCAGGGCGCCCATCAACGGCGCCGTCAGTATGAGAAACTTTGACCAGGCATAAGCCATGCGGGTGAGCATGGCATTCTCCGGCATCGTCCCCCGCATAATCTCCGGCTGGAAAAACTGCTTCATCAGATCAAGCAACTCCGAGACGTAGGCACGTCCGCCGGTGGTGATTACAGCTGCCGCCGTAATGAATAGCAGCGCCTGAATCACGTCCTTGCTTTTGAACACCTCACCTTTCTTTCGCGACTCCTTGATCTTTTTCGGTGTAGGTTGTTCGGTTTTTTCGCCGGACATAGTTGAGCCCCTGCCTCAACAGCAAATCCTGGTCTACTGAATATTCCTCATAAGCTGAGAGACCGTTTGAATCATGCCCGCAAAATACTCCGGCAGCCGGTTGAGAACGTATCCCAATGTCAGGAACACCATCCCCAGCCCCACCAGGGACTTAATCGGCTGGCTTTCGGTGTGTACGCGAATGCCCGATGCAACTTTGCCGATCATGCCGAAGCTGATGTCGATCAGAAACAACGTCAGCAGCACCGGCGCAGCCAGTTGCAGGGCGATCCTCAAGGCGTCACCCGTATAGCGCCCCATCTGTTCCATGCCCAACAGGGTGCCCCCGCCAAACTTGGGAAACTCGAGCAGAGGCACGTTGCTGTAACTCGACGCCAAGGCTCGCAGGAAGAGGAGGTGCCCATTCAGTAGGAGAAACAGAACCAGCGAAGCCTGGAACTCCAACTGGCCAATCAGCGAGACGTTGGTCTCAAGTTGGGGCGCAAGGAACGTTGCCTGACTCATTCCGCGGGCATAGTCGATGGAGGCGCCGGCCATTTGAATACTCTGAAACACGAGTTGCGACAGAAATCCCAGCGTTGCTCCGATGACCCCTTCCTTTACGGCGAGGCTCATCACCCGAAGCACGTTCAGATCGCCGAGATTCGATTGCGGAGCCACCATCGGGAACAGAAGCATGCTCATCACAGCCGCAAGCCCAACTTTGATTCTCCCAGAAACCGAGCGGCCGCCCAGGAACGGCGTCAGAGCAATGGCAGCCGCAAGGCGGGTCATCACCAGCCCGAACAACACCGCAAACGTGGGAATGTCGACGCGGATTCCCAAGTCAGCCAGCAGCCGTTGCAGTGCTTCGAGCATGCCGTGCCTCAGCGTACCGTCGGAATGGTGTTCAGCAAGGTGACCGTGAACCGCACCGCCTGCGTCAGGATCCAAGGCCCCATAATGGCGATCGTCAAAAACACACCCGCCAGCTTGGGAACGTAGCTCAGGGTCTGTTCCTGGATCTGGGTTGTGGCCTGAAAGATAGCGACCGTCAGCCCGATCAGCATGCTGGCCAGCATGGGTCCCGCAGAGAGAGTCAGGGTCAGCGCCAACCCTTCCCGCAGAATGCGAGTGATGGCTTCCGGGCTCATTGCGTCCTCCTCGAATCGCTTACGTGTAGCTCAGCACCAATCCGCGAACAATCAGAAACCACCCGTCAACCAGAACAAACAACAGAAGCTTGAACGGCAAGGAGATCACCGTCGGGGAAAGCATCTGCATTCCCATCGAAAGCAAAATGTTGGCGATGACCATGTCCACGACAATGAAGGGCACAAAGATCAGAAACCCCACCTCGAACGCTTCTTTCAGCTGGCTGGTGACGAAGGAAGGAATCAGGATTTGAAAATCATTCTTGTCCGGCCGTTCGACTGACGGTTGAGGCGTGGCGGGAGCGGCGGTCGCGGGCGGGGCGGGGGTTTGAGCCGCAGGGGCCTGTACCGTCGAGGCTTGGACTGGAGTCGAGGCGGTTGGCATCGCGGACTGACTCGTGTCCGCGGCTGGTGCCGGGGATACAGGTTTTCCGGACGCGGCCGCTTGGTTTCTGGGATTGGCGCTGACCTCCAGGCGCACCGCCAAGTCCATGAACAGCTCGCGGTCTTTCACATGACTGTGTTGCGATAGGAAGTGCCGGAGCGGCTCTTTGGCTTTCTTGCTTGCATCGTAGAGGGTCTTGACGCTGGCCTCGGAGAAGATGTCTCGCGTGTTCGAAACGTTGCCGGCGTCGTCGTACATCTGCCGCACCACCGGGACCATCACAAAAATGGTCAGCACGAAGGCCAGGCCTGTAATGATCTGATTCGGGGGAACCTGCTGGGTCCCTAGCGCATTGCGAACAATCGACAAAACGACCGAAATTTTTACGAACGAGGTCAGCATCACCACGATGAAGGGAGCCAGGGCCAGAGTCCCCAGCACAATCACCATGACGATCGGGTTCGCCGTTTGACTCCCGGTCTGTGCCACGGCGACCCGCGGGACAAGCAGGATAGCGAGGAAAGCGAGACGCTTCATCTCAGCAATCCGCCTTTCCCGCCTTCTGGAACCAACTCAAGACCTGGCGGAAATCTTTGCCCCGTGCTTTCTCGCGGGTCTCGGCGGCAAGGATTTCGGCCGCGTTCTCTGGCGTGATCGGCGTCAGATAATGCACCTGACTTTCGGATGTTCCCACCAGGAACATCTGTGAGCCGACGTTGACCAGGTAGAGAGTCTTCCGAGGCTCCAACGGATAGCGAGCTACGGTCTGAATCGGGCCGTTGTTCGGCAGTCTCATCCCGAAGAATCGGGGCAGCCCGAAGCGGAGCGCGGCATAGGCCACGAGAAGCACCCCAGCCAACACGAACAGCACCTCGAGATACTCGAGGAACGGCGTGTGGACCGAGGGCATCTGGTCCAGGCTCGTAGGCGTTGCTTGCCAGAAAGCCAGCACGCTCATCAGGAAGCTCTCCAGCGCAATACTTTCACGCCGAGTTTGCCTTCTACCTCAACCAGTTCTCCCTCGCCGAGAACCTTGCCGTTGACCATCAAGCGAACCGGTTCCGACCGGGTAGCCTCGAATTCCACGATCATGCCGGGACCCATGGACTGAATCTCGGCCAGTGAGAACTCCTTCTCTCCCAGAACCACATGCAACCGGAGAGGCAACATTTCGATGTTGGGCCGGGCTGACGACGCTCCTTCGCTGCCATGTTCCACGAACGCACTCCTCTCGAAGTACTTATCGACTCGAAACCGGGTTGAGTTGCTTCCTTCTTCGGGCGTGATACTCCATCCGGCCCGGAAGTTAGGAAGGAGGATCGCGGCAGACCGCTGCGCCAGGAGAACATCGCCGAGTCCCACCTGCGAGATCTCGTCGGGCGACAGGTCGAGTTGCGCGACCGAAATCGGCAGATTCCAGGACAGTCCCTCGGGATAGGCGGGAGCGGTCGAGGCCACGTCTGTCTTGGTTTTGGCCAGGAAATCCAACGAAAGAAAGAGGCGGACATTGCCCGTGATGCTGCCCGCCCCGATCGTGAAGCTGACCAGGAATCCCCGGGTCGAGTCCGCCAGCGAATTCCTGTTGCCCCGGGCCAGAGAGAGCTGAAAAGGAAATTTCAGGGTACGGTTCAAATGCTCGAGCACGGCCAGAATCGTGAAACCCAGCAGAGCGTCGTCCGAAGGGACCGCTCCACGGGTACGATCCAGGCCCAACGGGCCGAGCATCCCTCGCTGCAGCCTGGTCAGGAAACTGGGGCTCGCCTCGAGCAGGGCCTGCTCGCCGTCGGGCTGCGCCTGGATCACAAAGACGCGCCAGCCTACGGGTGACAACTGGAAGAACTCGGCCCGGCTTAACGCCTGGACCTTGCAATCGGTAAGCGCTACCTCAGTCTCGGGCGTCCAACTCTGCTCGACGACCACCCGAAACCGGTACGGAAAGACCGTAAACTGGTCGCCATCGTTGATAAGGTGGGGCTCGTTCGGCTGAATTTTCTTGTCCCCGAGATAAGTTCCCAGCCGGCCACCAAGATCTTCGACATAGGGCTGACCATCCTTCAGGATGAGACGGGTATTCCGTTTGGCGATGGCGTTGGCCGACAGGACTACGTCGTTGTCCGCATCCCGTCCGATGAAGATTTCTTGCTTCGATCCAAAGCTGAGAACCTTGTCGCCGGACTGAGTATCCACCTGATGAGTCTGAACGAGGCGCAGCGCTTGGCCCGACGGACGCTCAAGGAGATGGCCGAAGATTTCCTGCGCCCAGCTCTTGCAGTCCTTCTGGCTGGGGCCCACCTGGCAGTACCAGTTCCAGAGATCGACTTCCTTGCGAGTGAACGACGGAAGGTCTTGCAAGTACAAGCTTGCTCGGGTCCGAGGGAACGTTTGCATTCGAATCGCAGGTTAGCCTCTGCCTCCCCCGTAACCGCGCTGCCCGCCGCGTCCACCTTGTCCGGGTCGGTTCCGAAAATCTGAACCTTTCGCAAAATCCTTGGGACCGGCGACCCGAATTTCGACCGCACGCTCGCCCAGATTCATCAGCCCTTGCGACAGCGCCTCCACATTTTTGGACAGAAGGTTCGTCACCTGGTCGGACTGACTCTGGAACTGAATGGCCAAGGTGCCCTCATGCCGCTCGATCTGGATGTGGAGCCCCTTCATCACGGTGGAATTCATCTCGATATGAACCTGCTGATTTCCGGCCTGGTTCGCGGCAACGGAGATCTCGCGCACCAGTTGCTGCAGGTCCGCCGGCAAGGCGACGACGTGCTTGCTTTCCATCGCGGCGACTGCGGCCGGGGCGTTGCGTGACTGATCGAAGACCTGAAACGAGGTCGCGCCCGCGCCAAGGTCCGGACCCGACTGCATGCTCTTGCCGCGCTGGGACTGCACACCCTGCTCGGCTTCGCGTTTCTTCGCCAGCATCTGGGAAAATGCCGACGGCTGGTCGTCTCCGCTGTTGGAAGACGAATCGACGTCGTCGCTGTCCAGGTTGTCCGTGTTTACCGTCGAATCGTCGTCGGGTGGCTGCGCATCATTGATTTTCATGTCGGTCGCTGCCTCGTCGAATACAACACGTTTCCAATTTCATCCAGTTCCAGATCTTCTTTCGCTTGCGCTTCCCTGAGGAATCGTTCTTCCTGCTTCTTACGGTGCTTTGTCAGAACCTCAGCCTCTCTGCGCGCCTCTTCCACCCGCGCCCTGGCCTCCTGCACCTGCCGTTCAAAGCGCTGCACTACGGCTTCCTGCGCCACGATTTCCGCCCGCGCTGCCTCGATCTCTAAACCAACGACCTTGATGTATTCCGACCGATCAAACACCTCCCGGGCCGTCAGAGTTCCAGACTCTCCCGGCTTGCTCATCAAGTCGCGGCGTAGTTGCTTACGTTTTTCGATGAGCTCCTGCTCGACCCGCCGCCGCCTTTCGAGTTCCGAAATCTGGGTTTCCAGTTCCTGTTCCCGCCGTTTCAGCTCCCGCTCCGCATTCTTCTTGGCCTCTTCTTTCTGCTCCAGCAGGAGCTGCAGCCGATACGTGAATTGCGCCATACTCAGTTCGCACTCGTCGGAAACATCTTCTTCAACTGATCCACGGAACCGCCGAAAGTGGACTTGTCGTCCGTGGCCTGTCTGAGGAACGAATTGATTTCGTCGATCTTCGCGATGGCACTGTCGACCCGCTGATCGGCGCCGTGCTTGTAAGCGCCCAGCAGGATCAGGTCCTCGTTCTTCTTGTAAGTGGCCAGCATGTCACGCAAGGTGCCGGCGGACTGGCGATGCGATTTGTCGGTAACGGCGCCCATGACGCGGCTGGCGCTCTCCAGAATGTTGATCGCCGGATAGTGATTCCGGGCCGCCAGTTCTCGCGACAGGATGATGTGGCCGTCGAGGATGGACCGGACTTCGTCGGCCACCGGCTCGTTCATGTCGTCGCCGGCGACAAGCACGGTGTAAATGGCGGTAATGGAACCCTTATCCGAGTTGCCAGCTCGCTCCAGCAGTTTCGGAAGTTCCGCAAACACTGACGGCGTATAGCCGGCGCGAGCCGGCGGCTCACCGCAGGCCAGGCCGATCTCGCGCTGCGCGCGGGCGAAGCGCGTCACCGAGTCCATCATGAGGATGACTTTCAGGCCCTTGTTCCTGAAGTATTCGGCGATGGCCGTGCCGACGTAAGCCGCCTTTCAATCGGACCATGGACGACTCATTCGACGTAGCGCAAACGATCACCGACCGTTTCACGCCCTCCGGTCCAAGGTCATGCTCAATGAAGTCGCGTACCTCGCGGCCGCGCTCGCCGACCAGGGTGATCACGTTGACGTCCGCTTCGGTATTGCGGGCAATCATCCCGAGCAACGTACTCTTGCCGCCACCGGCAGCGGCAAACAGACCGATACGCTGGCCTTCGCCCGCCGTCAGCACCGCGTCAATGGCGCGCACCCCGAGAGAAATCGGTTTGGTCACTCGCTGGCGCTTGAGCGGGTCGGGTGGGTAGCCCAGAACAGGGAAGTCCTCGTTGCACAGCAATGGACCCTTGAACTCTTTGTCCATGGGGTCGCCCAATCCGTTGAGGACGCGACCAAGCAGGCCGTCTCCGACTTTGACGGTGAGGCAGTTGCCGGTGGGGATGACTTCGCTGTGCGGCCCTACGTTGACGAGTTCGCCGAGTGGCATGAGGAGCACATCGCCATCGCGGAAGCCCACCACTTCAGCTTTGACCGGATTAGGGGAGCCGGGATTCCGGATCAGGCACATTTCGCCGATCCAGGCTTCGGGAACAACCGCCTTTACGATCAGACCTATAACTTCTTTGACTCGGCCTCGTACTTCGACCGGCGAGGCACGATCAATCCGGTCGAGATACCTGAGAATGTCGGGAGCCCTGGCTGCCATGTTCGTCCACCGCTAGTCCCTGGAACTGCCACTGCCGCGCACAAGAGCTTCCTCGAGGCACTTCAACTGCGTCTCCAGACGCGCGTCGATGATGCCCAGTTCACTCTCAATGAGGCAGCCGCCCGGGGACACCGATCCCGAGGCCACAATTTCGATTTCACTGCTGGTCGAGAGTCCGTCCTTGATGCGATCGATACGGGCTCGCGCCTGCTGTGCGTCCGCCTGATTCACCTGAATGGTGAGCCGCTTGCCGGGCCGAATGTTCTTCATGACCTCACGGATGATTTCAACGATGGTTTCGGGATGAACGCGCAACTGTTCGCCAATGATTTTCTCGGCCACCCTCACCGAAAGCCGCAGCATCGTTTCTTCCCAGCTATTGGTAAGCTCATCGGCGCGCTGGTTGGCTTCGGTCAGAACACGATTCCACTCGGCCAGGCCTTGGGCATTTCCTTCCTGCCGTGCCCGTTCCCGGATGGAATCCTGCTCCCGGAGTGCTTCCTCGATGATTTGCCGTGCCTTTTCCTGGGCGAGCGCAACTACGTCACTGGCTTCCCGTGTGGCCTCGTAAACTTCACGCTTCAGGACCTTGGGCGAGGAAACCACTACCTTGTCCGAGACGGAGTCCGCCTTGAGGATCTTCTCATCCATGATTAATGACCCACGAACCACACCACAGCCTCAGTGATGGAGCCAGTTGATCCAGTTGAAGCCCGGTGCGCTCCAACGCCCTCCCGCGAAGAGCATCCCACTCCTGTTCGCGCAACCTCGCCCACCTCTGAATCAGTTCTGCCTTCGGCAAATCCTTCACCGTCGCTAGGAACTTTGCAGCTTCCTCCTTCATTCCATTGGGCAGGAGCGCCAGAGAAGGCTCCAGTTGCTCTGGAAAGCGCAGCAAGCCCAGGTAGCAAAACACCTCGAGATTCAACTTGCCCTCACTGCCTTCGTGGCTGCCGGTGTACCGGAGTGCGGAGCAGCGGCGGCGGGACGCTGCGCGGCACTCTGCAGTTGCTTCTGGAGGGTGTCAATCTTGGATCTCTGCCAACGCGCCTTCGCCACCAATGCAATGCACCCGATGCTGGAAATTGCCAACAACGCCAGGGCGGCCAGCAGGTATTCCTGATTGCCCAGCAGCGGAATCAGGTTCCGGTCCTCCGGTTGTTTCACCTCGACCCTTTTGTACACGACCGCGACGTTTTCCGGTTGCAGGCCTTCCACGGCGCGTGCGACCAGTTTCTTTACGTCGTCTTCGGCAAGGGGTAAGTCGTGGCCGCGGTATTTGACCAGAACCGACGCCGTGGGCGGAACACGGTCGCTTTTATCCAGCAGCGGACTGCTATCCGGCATCACCACCAGAACGTGGGCGTCGACCACCCCGGCAACCGATTTGAGGGTGTGGCTGATCTCGCCCGAAGTTCCCAATAGGAGCCGCGCTTTTTCTTCGGTGGCAGTGGGGATCATGCCGGAGTTGGAGAAGACGTCTTGCAGCCCCTGGTCTTTCTGGCGCGGCAGGCCGTTCTCTTCCAGCACACGCCATGCCCGGGCAAGGTTTTGATCCCCGCCGCGGATCATCACGTCCCACTTTTCCTCACCTTTTTTCTCGCTGACGCCCTTGGTTGCGAACGATTCGATGCCGTTTTCGTTCAACAACACAACGACCTCCTGCGCGTCCTGCTCGCTCAGCCCGGTTTGCAGACTGTGCGTCACGCAGGCGCTCAGAAGTAACGTCAGACCCAGGACTACCAGCAGCTGTGTAAGACGTAACCGGCCCACTTTGTCCCCTGTCGACTCGAAGACTTGTAGATTCCTACAGCTGCGTCTGAAGGATCGATTTCACTCCAGACGTAACCTGTTCCACGACCTTGCTCATCAGCTCCAGATTCTCGCTGAGCTGATACATCTGCAATTGGATCTTCATCAGGTCAGCCGAACTGGCGTTGCCCTTGATGGAGCCGATCAGTTTCCCCGCCGACTGATACTGGCTGTCGATCGCGGTCAGCCTCTGCCGAAGCGGATCAAACGGCGGAGTTTTGGGCAAAGCATTCACGCGGCTGGTGAGATTGTCCACCTGCACCTTCGACCGCTTCAGGTCGGGTGCGAAAATGCTGGACGTCGGCGTTGCCCCAGGCTGCTGCAGCCGTTTGTTGAGATCGGTTTCGAGAGTCTTGATCTGTTCCGGGGAGACTTGCTTGACTTCCGGCGGGATCTCGACGCCTTGCACCTGCTGTTCCTGCAGCCGGGTCCGCACCTGATCGAATTTCGATTCCCCCGACTTTACTGGGGTGGAAGCACCCTGATCGTCCGGGGTGCTGACTCCCTTGACGGGCATCTTGCTGACAATTGGATCCACCATGACATCTCTAGTTATCGGATGGCGCCGGGAAAGGTTGCTGCTGGGGAGCGAATTGCTGCGGCAGGCGCCTCGAGAAACTGCTTGCGAAGCATGGCCAGGGACTTGGCGTGAAGCCGGCACACCCAGGACCGCGACAGACCGAGCTTCTTCCCGATCTGATCTAAAGTCTGTCCACCGAAGTAGAACTGCTCCAGAATGGCGCGATTGATCTCGGGGAGCTTGGAAAGCACCCAGCGCAGCCGCTTGCATTGTTCTGCCTGGACAACGGCTTCCTCGGCCGAGACCTGGTTCTGGTCGGTTGGCTCCTCGACCATCGCCTCGAGCGATAACATGTAGCAGGTCATGAGGTTGCCGGTCTGATCCTTCAGGTCCTGCAATTGCGCATCGGCCGAGACGGCTCGGGGAACTTCTCCCGAAGCGTCCCGCAAATATTCGTTGGCCGCCATCTCGAAGCGCATTTGTTGATACTGGCCCTTGGGATACCAACCCATTTTGCGCAGCCCATCATAGATAGCGCCTCGGATGCGGTAGTACGCAAAAGTTTTGAACTGCACCCCGCGGGTCCTGTCAAAAGAGTTGGCGGCTTCTACCAGACCCAGTTCGGCCCAACCCTGGATATCGCCTTTTTCCAAGTCAGGTGGCAGCTTTCGCAGAACCTCGGCCGCCAAGGCGTGGGCATAGGGGATGTTGGCCTCGATGAGCCTGGTGACCTCGACGGACATACCCGGTTCGGAGCTTTTTGGGTCCTGACGACTGGCCGCTTGATGGGGGAACATTTCCTTTGCTCCTGTTTCAGACCGGTAAAATCAATCCGCGTAGCGTGTAGTTTCGGAACCGCCTTTGATGATCGCTTTCGTGATCGCCGACTATGCCAAACGACAAAGTCCGCGAAACTCCCACGAGGGCTTTGACAAGCCGTGTTGAAATCGTCCAAATCATTTTTCCCGTCCTTTTCCAGTCGTAATCGGCCAATGCCGAAAGTTCCCGAAAGAACACAGCACTTTTCGCAAAAATTGGAACTCGCTTCCGCACAGACGTGCAGAAACACTAACGACTTTCTGAGGGGGAAACTGATCTTTGATTTCTTGGGCCCGAATCCAAACGGGGAACGAGGACTACAGAATGGGCTGGACTTTACTCCAGTCGATTATTCTTGTCAAGACAGTTTCGTTCACTTCGCCCAAGTCCCTCTCGCGTTGAACTCCAATCTTGTCGGGCGTTCTGCCAGAACTCGCGCCGAACGAATTTCTGCTGGGGCTCTTTCACGATTGAGAGACCCGGGATCATCTGAATGGACGTGACGCCTTGTCAATTTTGCTGACCGCCCGATGATTCGCCTGACCTGCCCGGTTCACCATCGAAAGAGACTCTGGCTTAGAGAAGTGCAGGTGCGCTCTTGACATAGCATCCCTTCGTTTCTAGTATTGCGCCTCGCTAGTCCGGGCCCTTGTCTTCGAACGCATCCCTTCCACAGAGGGCGCATGCACCGCGCATTGCTGGTTTTTCTGTTATCGCTGTTGCCAACCGCTGCACGTGCGGAGGAACTTGGCACCTTCACGTTGCTGGAAGGCTCCGTGAGGGTAATCCGGGGAACGGCGGTTCTGCGGGCCGTCGAGGGCATGCGATTCGAGACTGGGGATATCGTCGAAACCGGCTCGCCAGCCTTCGTACAGGCCGAGTTCGTCGCAGGAACGATCGCGGCCATCGGTCCCTCGACCCGCGTGTGGGTGCACAAGGGCGGGGAGATGATGCTGATGAGCGGTTGGCTCAAGGGGGAATCGGGGCAGGGAGGCGGAGGCTATCGCTACGTAAGTCCCCTGCTCACTGCATCTTCCAAAAGTGGTGCCGTGATCTTGCATGCTGAGCCGGGATTGGCGGAGATCTTCGTTGAATCAGGCGCCGCCAACATCGAGGGCGGCGAAGGTAGTCATCTCATCGCCGCCAAGGGTGGTCAGTTTCTGACCCATCACGCGTCAAAAACTGTGGCGGTGAATCCCCGGCCAGACGCGGCCTTTGTGGATGGCATGCCGCGACCATTCCGGGACACATTGCCTCCGCGACTGTCGCATTTCGCCGGCAAGAAACCCGCCGAGCCCAGGCACGATCACGATGTAACCTACGCCGAAATCGAACCTTGGATGAAGTTCGGAAGAACGTGGCGCCGGAGTCTTGAGGAGCGCTTCCAACCGCGTCTGAAAGACGCTGACTTTCGCAAAGAGGTAGAGCGGCACATTAGCGACTACCCGGAATGGGATCGCGTTCTGCACCCAGAGAAATATCAAAATTCCCCCTCGGCGCCCGCCGGAACCACAACATCGCCACCGGGGAGGTAACGATTATGAAACTGATCGTAAAGTTCAACCTTGTGCTTTTCCTTGTCTTCGCTGTTGGCTTTGGCGCAGTGGGATACTTTACCAACCGACTGCTGCAGCGCAACGCGAAAGAGGAGATCATCGAGAATGCGCGCATCATGATGGAGGCGGCCCTGGCCGTACGCGCCTATACGACAACCCAGATCAAGCCTCTGTTGGAAACCCAGATCAAGTATTCGTTCTTGCCACAAATCGTGCCCGCGTATTCGGCGAACCAGTATTTCGGGCAATTGAAGAAGAAGTTCCCCGAATACGCTTACAAAGAAGCGACCCTCAATCCCACCAATCCCATGGATCGTGCCACCGACTGGGAAGCTGACGTTGTCAACGTGTTCCGCCAATCTCCTGATCTCACCGAGCAGGTGGGCGAGCGGGAGACGCCCAGCGGCAAGGCGATGTACATGGCGCGTCCGCTGAGGATCAAAGACGCCAAGTGTCTGGACTGTCACGACACGGCCGACACTGCGCCACGCACGGTGATCGAGCGCTACGGCAGCGACAACGGATTTGGCTGGAAGTTGAACGACGTCGTGGGAGCGCAGATCGTCACCGCACCCGTAAAGCTTCCCGTGCAACGTGCCAGGAGCGTGTTCGCGGTCTTCATGACGTCGTTGGCTGCGGTTTTCATCGTTCTCGTGCTAGCTCTCAACATGATGTTGTTCTACCTGGTCATTCGGCCCGTCAACCAGTTGTCCAAGACCGCGAACGAAGTGAGTCTGGGCAACCTCGAGGCACCCGATTTCGAGATCTCCAGCAGGGATGAGATCTCGGATCTCGCGGAATCCTTCCGCCGTATGCGCAAGAGTCTGGTGGAAGCAATCAAGATGCTCGAGACTTAGACGCCCTCGGTCAGTCTCGAAAAACAGAAGAAGTTTCAGAATTACGCATCGGGAAAGCCGGCGTCGCGCAGGAAGCGGCGACGGTCTTTCCCGTTTTGCACATGCTCGGACAGGAGCACGTAGAACGAGCGCAGACTGTCGGCGCGTTGCGCCGCCTTTTTCGCCAGCACTCCGGAAATCGGGCCCACATGCGTGGCCAGCGCCCGCGCCGCGTGATCGATCGCTTCCGGAGTGATTCCCAGTGCGGACGCAGGATTGATCGCAGTTGTCAATGGTGCCGCCGGCAGTGGCGGCGCGGCGGGCGGCTTGTGTCCCTTGCGATGGAATGCGTCGCGGCGCGCAAGAAACGCGTCGCGGTCCGATTCACGTTCGAGGCTCTTCGCCAGGATTCTCCACAGTTCGTCGGAATCAGTTGTTTTCGCGGCCGCCCGCTTCACCACGACCCGCGCCAACGGACCAAGAAAAACGACCAGCTCCTTCTCAATCGCATGCAACTCGGCGCTTCGTTCCCCAGTCGGGTCGATCATCATGGTGCGAAGCGAATCGTCGAAGGTGGTCGGCACAAATTCGGTTCGTTGCGGGGCCAGGCTGGGCATATCGATCGTGGTCATTTCAGCGGCATTGCTCGCCGGCGGCCTCATCGTCTTTTCGAGCGGTGGATTCGAGCTGGCAACGACCTCGGTGTTCTGGGGCCATGGAATGGGCGGCGCGGTTGGAGCCTCGCGCCGGCTCACGCTGGCAGGCCGATCCTGCTCTGCTTGCGGCTGTTCATCGGGGCTGGTTGACTGTAGAGGTTGAGTCGGTGCCCGACGCGGTCCCGGGGCGCGCACCGCCCGGTTTTTCTCCGCTAGCGCTCGCGCCTCATCCTCGATGTCCTTCCGTTGTCGCAGTAGCCGCGCTTCATCCGGATACTTCCCTAGTCCCCGATCCAATTCACGGAACGCGCCCTCAAGATCACCTGCGGTCCAGATGCGCTTTGCCGCATTCGAGCACTCCTCTACGCCTCGTGCTCGCTTCTGCGCTTGAATGTTGGCGTAGAGAGGCGCGATCTCGGAAGATTGCTGATTCACCCGTTGGGCTTCATTCAACAGCATCTCGGCCGCATCGGGGTCGTCGCGCAAGGCCGCTCGACTCGCCTCAAACAGTCCCCGGAAGGTTGCGTCGTTGACCACGAGATCAGCCCTTACCGACTCGTTCGCAAGCCGGAAGGATTCAGCCGCCTTCGACCACTTCGCCTTCTCCACAGCCTTCTGCGCTTCCCGCAGATGCTTCATGGCCCTGGCTCGGCGCTCAACGCCGTCGCTGACCTTCGCCTCCATCGCGGCGAACTCTTTGTCTCCCGGGAACTCTCGTTTCGCTTCAGCCAGTAACGGCTCAGCTGCTTCAAAGTCGCAGGCATCGAGCGCGGCTTTGAGCTGGCGTGCAAGATTTCCGCGGGCTTCCGCCAAGACGCGCTGTTGCAGCGTCTTGACCCGCTCAAGCTCCCGGTCGACATCGGGATAGTCGCGAAACACGGCACGCAACGACTCCCACTTCGCCAAAGCCTGCGCATACTTGCGTTCGCGCTCCAGGCTGCGCGCATCTTCCGCAAGGGAAGAGACCTTTCTGCTCAGGTCTCGAGCTTGTTCCAACCGCTGCTGAATGCGGCTTTCGCCGGGTTGCTCTCGCAGCCCCGCCTCAAGAATCCGAACCCGGCTGTCGAGCGAGCGTTCCTGTTCGGCACGCTGCAAGACTCCCGCAACGAAGGCTTCCTTCTCGGCTCGGGCACGCTCCTGTCGTTCCTTCTCCTCGGCCTGGCGGATCTGCTCCTCCAGAGTCTCCCGCATAGACAGCAGTCGTGTCTCGTCAGGATACGAAGCCAGAGCCTCTTGCACAGCCTTGACCGCGCCGCGTAAGTCTCCAGAGAGTTGCTTCTTCTTGGCCGCACTCAGGGCATCTTTCAGAGTTTCTTCACGCCTGAGCTCGGCGATTCGAGCCTGCAATTCTTTAGGAACGGCAAAATCGGGGTGAAGCTGGGCCAGCCTCGCGAGCAGTGATTCGGCGGCACGCCAGTTTCTTTGGAGGACGGCCTTGGACTGCGCCACCAACTCGCTTTGCCCCTGTTCCTGAATGACGCGGTCCTCGCGCGCAGTCTGGCAAGCGCGAACGATGGCATCCGCTCCTTGCTCCCACTGCTCGTTGGCGAGAAGCTTCCGGCCCTCGTTCAGCGCCTTTTCCGCCTTCCCGCGGAGCTTTGCGCCCACTTCCGCTTTTTGACGGAATTCCATGAAATCGGAATCCCAGGGGAAGTCTTGTTCGGCTTCGGCCAGCGCGGTGATGGCTTGCGCGTAATCGCAGGCGATCAGAGCGCTCTGAATCTTGCTGATCCAGACCGATCGAGCATCCGCTTTTGCCTCGTCGCGAAGACGCGTGACCCGGTCGATGATTCCGTCGAGTTCTGGATAGTGGCTATAGGTGGAGCGCAGCGACTCCCATTTCGCCAGTGCCTGGTCGTATTGATGGGATTGCTCAAGGGTGCGGGCTTCGTTCGCGATCGAGGCGATCAGCCGGCCCAGCCACTGCACCCCATCCAGTTGTTCCTGAAGTTCAGGTTCATTCGGCGTTTTGGCGAGCGCTTCCTCGAGAATGCGATAACGCAGGTCGAGGGAGGATTCCTGCTGCGAGCGTTTGATCGCCCCTTTGACCAAATCCGACCGTTCCGCGCGAATACGTTCAAGCAGTTCTGCGATTTCCGGATCGTCAGGCGAGTCTTTCGCGCTGGCTTCCAGCATGGCGATCGCTTCGTCATACTCCTGGTTCTGCAGCAAATCCGTCGCTTTCCTCAAGCATTCGCTTTTCTGCTGCTCGATACGTTCCCGCTCCAGGTTTTCCTTGACGAGGGAAAGCAATGACTCAAGACGCGGTTCAGGCCCGATTTCCGCCAGGGTTGCTTCCAGGCTGACCAGCAACTCGTTATTTCGTTTTTCCTGCAACATCTGGCGGGCTTGTGCCAGCTTCTCATCGACGAACTGCTTGCGCTCAGCCGCCTGCCGCTGTTTTTCGGCCAGAGCCTGCAGCTTCAGGAGGCTTCGGTCGCCAGGGAAACGGCCCAGGCCGTCACTGGCCTCCCGGCACGCGGTCCGGTAATCGTCCGCGTTGAGCGCATCCTCGATGCGCCGGGAGATCGCCTCAATTTCCCGGCGGCGCCGCTCCTGGGTTTGTCCGGTGACCGCCGACTCCAGCAAGGCCTGCACCTGCGGGGCGTCGGGATCAAGCGTCTGCGCTTGTTGCAGAATCTCAAGCGCCGCGGTGAATCGGCGCGCCGCAATCTCCTGCCGCGCCGCCGCCACGAAATTCTCCATCTGCTTCTGACGGGATCGTTCCACCCATTCCCGGTGGATCAGCCGATACAGACCTTTGGCATGCGAATCATCCGGAGCCAGAGCCAGCGCTTCTTCCACTGCCTGCTTTGCCTCATCCAGACGTCCCTCGTTGTGAGCGGCTTCGGCGCACTTGAGTGCAATATGGAGTTTCTCGGCGCGCACCGAGGCCTGCCGAACCTCCTCGCGCAGATTCTGCAGGTCGGTATTGTTCTTATCCAGAACCAGCGCCCGATCCACAGCTTCCTGCGCGGCCTGAAACTGATCGTGCTCGAGGGCTTCGGCGGCTCGCTCCCGCAACATGGCAACCTGCCCATCCACCTCCTCTCTCTGGATACGCACTTGCAGTTCGCGCAGAAGTTGATTCGCCTTCGTATTCTGCTGATCGATTCGGAGAACCTGAACCAGCCGCTCCTTCGCTTTTTGCAGGTCGGAGCGCTCCATCAGCAGCGCGACCTCCTCCATGTTGCGTGCAATGAGCTCCTGCTTGAGGTGCCCCTGCAACTGGCGCAGGTCGAGCGCGAACTCATCCGCCGATTGATAACGATCTTCCCGATCCTTGGCCAATGCCCGCTGCAGGATGGCTTCCAGTTCCGGGGGATAGACTGAAAGGAAATTCGCCAACGGCGGGGCCGGCTCGCGCGTAATCTTCAGCAGCGTGGTGGTCGTGCTCTCCCCTTCGAAGGGAAGGTGTCCTGTCACCAGTTGATACAGAACCACGCCCGTAGAGAACAGGTCACTGCGCCAATCGACAGGTCGCCCATTCACCTGTTCCGGCGACATGTAGTACAGAGTCCCCATGATCTGCGAGGCGCTCTTGGTTGCGCTCGGGTCGCCGACCTTGGCGATGCCAAAATCGAAAATCTTGATTACGCCGTCGCTGGCCAGCATGATGTTGGCAGGTTTGATATCGCGGTGTACGACATTGCGCCGATGCGCATAGCTCAGCCCCTCGCACATCTGGGTGATGATGTTCATCTTGTCGAGCAGGCTGAGGGACCGGCGAGACACCAGCACGGTATCCAGATCTTCGCCTTCGAGATACTGCATGACCAGGTACGGATTGCCGTCGAAGTCCCCCAGGTCGTACACGGTCACGATGTTGGGATGAACCAGGCTGGCGAGCGATTTGGCTTCCACGAAAAAGCGTTTCAGCTGAGCGGGATTCTCGGCAAACCCGCTGGTGATCATCTTGATGGCGACAATCCGATCGAGATGGGGATCGTTGGCTTTGTAGACGACGCCCATCCCCCCGCGTCCGATGACCTCTATGACATCGTACTTGCCGATCTTTGCTGGCAGATTGGAATCCATAGTCCGTTGGTCCGAGGTTAGGCCCGGGGCATACAAGTCACGCGGCGCTCGCCAATGGCACCGTCGTATCCTGGGGCGCGGGGGACGCGCCACCCCACAGAGCGGCTATTGTGCTACGAACTCGCCCCCGTCGCAACTGATGTTTACAACCAGCACACCAGTCGGTCCCGGAGCGCACTCAATCTGAGACGCCCTGCGCGGGGTTGACGGATTCGGCTGCAACTGCTTGAATGGAAACGGTTGGGCGCTTAACTCAGCGGTAGAGTGCCATCTTCACACGGTGGAAGTCATAGGTTCGAATCCTATAGCGCCCACCATTTTCTTTCGTCATCGGCCCCCAGACGGATCCTGCGAACCGGCCGCGTCTATGTCGACGAATAGCTTTTGCTCCCCGAGGCCCGGGGGATAGCAGTTTCCATCCCTGGCGTAGGTTCCACGACACCCATGGGCGAAATCTTTTCGCCGCGGGGACTGCGCGAACTGCCACACTTCCGCGAACCTCACGCCGCCCTGTTGCGGCAGCGGGGGACGCTGGGGAAATGCGCAACCGGGGGAAGGCGGGCAGGCGTCGTTCGCGATCCAGTACACGATCGGCCTCCCATTTGCATGCTGTCGAATGTCCTCTGCGGTGATAACCGTCTCGCTTCCTTCAACGGCGGCGATTCCAGAGCAGTAAATACCCGCGCGGAAGCCGCTACGATTCACGGTGTCGACCCAGGCGAAAATATACGCGTTTTGTTCCGGCAGCATGCGGCCGCCCTCTTCCAGGTCAAGAAAAATTACGGTGTTCTTCGGAAAGCCTTCCCGTTGTGCCGATTCAAGAGCCGCCGTCGCATCTGAACGTCCCAAGCTCTGCGGTTCGGCCTTTTTCAATTCCGCGTCGAGGCGCCCATTGAACAACACTAAGAACCCGAATCCAGCGTTCTTAACCACCTCGCGTTTTCCTGTCCATGGGTTGCTGGTTGCTCCGGGAGGCGCGTTTAGCCAGTATCCGGTAAATGCGAACGTTCGCCTAAGCGTAGGAAGATTTTCGTCACCGGGATAGTCGTTGCGATCGAATCCAAGATAAGCGTTCGACGAGACTGACTGAGGAGTAGTCGCCTGTACCGCAAACTCACGCCGGATTCGCTGGAGCGACAGCGCAAAAAGCAGGGCAGCGGAGATCGCTAAGAAACCTGAGCGCGGTGTTTTCCGGAACAGCAATCGGCTCACAACATCTCCGCGCGTCGCAAGATCTTTCGCGCCAGGCCGGTCAGTGGAAGGGAACTGAGCCGCGAGTGAGCCACCCATTCGCCTTCGAGCTCCTCCGGAGAATCCATCTCAACCACGTGAACTGCGTAGTCGGTGACCGTGATCGAGTGTCGCAGCGAGAACAACGGCTTCCCGCCATTCGGCGCGGGCAACTCCGGAAGTTCCCACATCCCAGGCATGAGCGAAGCGCCAGCTCCGCGTCGCACCAGGAAAACCTGATTTTCTGTCCGCGAGAGCCCGAAGTGTGCAATGCGCTTCTTTTGTACAGGGGCGACGCGGCGCGAAGGCAACTCCCCGCGAGTCGAGCAGTAGTCCATCACCGGACACAACGGGCATCTCGGTTGTCGCGGCAGGCAAATAGTGGCGCCCAGTTCCATCATGGCTTGATTGAAGTCGCCAGGCCGCGTGCGATCTAGCAGACCGTTCGCGTTTTCCCAGACCGCCTCTCCAGCCAACGTCTTTCCCCTGAGTCGGGATACGACCCGCTCGACGTTGCCGTCGACCACGGCGGTGGCTTCGTTCGCCGAGATGCTGGCAATCGCCGCCGCGGTGTAGCGTCCAATACCGGGCAGGCTTCGCCATCCTTCACTGTCGGTCGGGAATCTCCCACCCAGTTCTCGGACCACGACTTTTGCCGCTGCGTGCAACATCCGTGCGCGCCGGTAATAGCCAAGGCCGCTCCATGCCGCCAACACCGACGGCTCTCGCGCCGACGCCAGTTTATGCACCGTCGGAAACTTTTTCAGGAACAGACGATAGTGCTCAAGCACCGCCTGGACGCGAGTCTGTTGCAGCATCACTTCCGACAGCCAGACGCGGTACGGATCTCGGTTCTGGCGCCAGGGAAGATCCCGTGCATTCGCGTCGTACCATGCCAGCAATGCAGATGCGAACCGTGGTGGTTCAGCATCACGGTTCGGCCACGACTGTTCGACTCGGCGTCTGGACGAAGGTTTTCTGCGAGTCATGAATCAGGGAGTGCTACTCAGTCGCGGTTCCCAGCACGGTATGCGCGATCATCACCCAACCACCCTTTTGTTGCTGCCACACCGACATGCTTCGCTGCGGTTGATCGGGAAATGCCTGGCCGTGCCTTGTTCCGCGCAGTGTGACCGCATAGGTCACCACAAAAGCGTCGCGGTTCATCTCGGTCGACAGCTCGCCGATCGAATATTCTTGAATCTGCATCTGCTGGAAATTTTCCAGAGCCTCGGCGCGCTCCAGCGTTTTCCCCGGAGTGGCGTAAACAAAATTCCCAGCGAGATGCCGCTCCACATCCTTCCAGTCTTGTTTCTGCACAGCCCGCCAGAAGGCCCGCTCGAGCCCTTCGCCTCCCGTGGCGTCGCTGAAGGTTTTGACCGGATGTTCGCTGTAAACTGTGCAGGCTGAGAGCAGCAACAACGATATCCATAGCGGAACCTGCAACCCGAGCCTCATGGGGCAGATTTTAAACCAAACACCAAACAAAGATCGGGTTGCCGGCGTGGCCGAGGTACCATGCCGGGTGCATCGTGGTTGACCGCGGACCCTCCGCCAAGAATAATAAAAAGACTCGATTCGCCACTTCCATCCCGTGCGCCGCACGCCGAGGAGCAGTATGAGCGATTTCAACCGAAAAATGAACGAGACCGGTGCACGCGTCAATAAGACCGTCTCCGAAGCCGCAGAACGCCTGGAGAAAGAGAGTACTGAGTTGATCGATTATCTCAACCGCGAGGTAGTTCCCGCGGTTCGCGATCGATCTTCCAAAGCCCTCAGGATTGCGGCCGGCAAACTCCAGGAACTTGCCGAAATCATGGACAAGCATAAGGCCAGCAGCCAGGAAAAGAAGACGGAATGATGCGCAAGCGAATTGGTTTCGTTGGGGCTGCGCTCGCCTGCGCTCTCCTGACCAGCTGTGCCCGCCACAAACAAGCGCGGGTTGCAGTTCCGCCTCCTCCGGCGCCCGCTCCGCCTGCTGCAACGGAAAAGCCTTCGGCCTCGGCTCCGGCGAAGACCGCGGAAACACCTCACGATCGGGAAATCACCACTGACGAAGTTCTTTCGGTCCCCGCCGACGCTGTTCCCCTGCTGACCGAAACCGGGTTAGCGAGCTGGTACGGTGCGCCGTACCACAACCGTCGCGGCTCCAATGGTGAGGTCTACAACATGCATGCCATGACGGCCGCTCACCGGACCTTGCCCCTGGGATCGATCGTCCGTGTCACCAATCTCAAAACCGGCGACTCCGCGCTGGTGCGCATCACCGATCGCGGGCCGTTTGTGAACGGGCGGATCCTCGATGTTTCCTATGCGGCCGCAAAGCGCCTCGACATCTGGCAGCCGGGCGTGGCCAGCGTCAAACTCGAAGTGATGCAGACCCCAGCTTCGATTACTACCGGCGGCCGTTGGGCCGTACAGATCGGCTCGTTCGAGAATCAGAAACAAGCGTCCGACCTCGCCGACCATTTAACACGCCGCTATCAAACCGCGAACGTCGCAAAGTTTGCCAGCCCCACCGGCAACTGGTGGGTGCGAGTGCGTGTCCTGAACGATGACCGCAAACGCGCCGAAGATCTCATCCGCGAGACCGCCACTCCGGAAGGTTCGGTATATTTGGTGAGGTTGGATTAAGAGTTTGCAGGCCGTCCGCACACGTAGAGATTCGATTGAAATCTGCAGTCAACCTGTCACCTGGAACCTGCCCATGACCGACTGTCTCTTCTGCCGAATCATCAACGGCGAAATTCCCGCCAAAAAGGTTTACGAAGACGAGCACACCGTCGCTTTCGAAGACATCAACCCGCAAGCACCCACTCATGTGCTGGTGATTCCCAAGAAGCATGTACGGGGATTGAAAGAAGCGCAAAAAGAAGATGCGGAACTTCTAGGTCGGCTCCATCTGGTGGCTGCCGAAATCGGCCGCCAGCGCGGGATCGAAGACGGCTATCGCACCGTGCTGAACGTAGGTCCGAAATCGGGGCAGTCCGTATTTCACATGCATGTCCATCTGCTCGGGGGACGCGATATGAAATGGCCGCCAGGGTAGGGTGCGGTTAAAGCGAGACGCGCACCCGTGTCTAGATGTTCGAAAGATACTTCCTCGAAAAAAGATCGACAGCCGGCGCACAACACGGAAGTCGAACTACTGCACGCCGGATTCTTCCTCGGCTGCTCCATGCCGCCGCAACAACTGAGGGAGGTTCTGCGAAAAAGCAGAGCGGGGCAGCACCATGTCGCACCCAACTTCATGGGCCTTCTGTTTCAGATCCCCCTGCACATGCGACAGGAATCCGATAATGGAAGTCCCTTTCTTCAGCTTGCTCTTGAGCTTGGGAATCAAGGTCAGCGGCTTGGCGTTCACGTTATTCAGATCGAAGATGATCAACGAGGGTTTTTCCTCGCCATTCTGCTTCATGCGCTCCAGCAGGTCTTTGTCGGTTTTGACGAACTCGACCTTAACATTCATCTTGCGTGCTGTTTCCTGAATCTTCGCCAGAAAGAATAGATCGTCGACAAAGGCAAAGATGCGTGAGCCTGCGTCTTCCCGCACTGGAAGCGGCTCCGGATCAGCCGGCTGGTACTTCGGAGCGAAGCCCGGCCGCAGGCCGCGACTTGGTTTGTGGCCGTTATCTTGGCCAAGCACAGCGCGATAGCTGTGATCCATGGGTGCGCTGTAGATACCTCCGCCCGTCTGCTGGCGGTCGCGGCCCTGTCCTCCGCCGCGATGGTTGGGTGGACGCCGGCCGCGCCGCCGTCTGCCTCTCCCTCCTCCACCGGAGGGATGTCCCGGTCCTGCATTCATAGGTTTTCTCTTAGTGTTCCCCGGCTTTTTTAATGAGGGGGTTGCGTTTCTCGTGTGCCCTGCGTCGCTAAAGGGGTAGCACCCCAGTCTCGCGCGATACTTAGGATGCGCGAGAACCCCGTTGCGACTGGAAAAACAATCTTGATGATCTTTTCCGTCTAAGCGCCTGGAGTTAGTTGGCGCCGAGGGCCAGCACGGAAGCGTGGCCATTGGGAACTTTCATATGCTACGCTGTGCTCCGTTGCGAGTGCAAGTCCAAAGTGGCGGCAGTTTTGCACAGAGGTGCTGCCTTCTATCCCTCACTTTCGCGCTGATGCACTTCGATTCGTTCGCTCGCATGGCGTTCTGGCTCGCAGCCGTCTTTCTGACCGCTGACGACGCTAGCCCCCGGTGCTGACCTGGCGCCCCCACTGCATCGCCTGCCACCACATTTCACCGGTTTCACTCTCGGTGATGTGCAGCCGCTCCGCAGACTCCTTGGCCGCTTGCCACTTGCCGGCCTCCTGCGCCAGCATCAGTTCGTAGACTGGCTGCAAACGCCCGCCCGTGCCCGAAAGCACGCTCTTGGTGTCTTTGTCGAGCGCGATCTTATCCAGGATCTCCTCCATCGGAATTTCCAGGATCGCGTCCATCATCGAAACCATTCCCACCAAAAATAAATCCGACTGCGTTCGTGGAATCTTCGAAGCCACCAACTCGCAGAACCGTGCCCGCACCAGCGCCGACAGCACCAGGTCAGAAGATTTCTGCTCTCCGGCGGAAACCAGCGTCACCAGCCGGATCCAGCGCCGGATTTCGCGCTCGCCCAGGATGGCCAGCCCATGCCGTATGGAATGGATCTCATTGCGCATGCCAAAGATGGGAGAGTTCAAATAGCGCAGCAGACGGTACAGAATCGATGCTTCCGTCTTGATGATCTGTTCCACTTCCCGCAGGTCCATCTCGTCTTTCGACACCGCCGCCAGCAGCCGCAGATAATTCATCTGATTGGTCGGAATTTCGCGCGCCCTGAGTACTTCCGGGCGGCGAAAGAAATATCCCTGGAAGTAGACGTAGCCCATCTCCTGCGCGGCCGCGAACTGGTCCTGCGTTTCCACCTTCTCCGCCAGCATCCGGCGGGCGCTCGGAGCATACTGCTTCACCAGGGCGATCTGTTCCGTGCGATTGGTGCGCTCGAAGTCCACTTTCAAAATATCCACGAGCGGAGCCAGCGGCTCCCGTGGATCATTGGCTACAAAATCGTCGAGCGCGATGGTGTAGCCTCCCGACTTCAGCCGCAAACAGGCCGCGACGACCAGATCGTCCGGCTCAACCTGCTCCAGGATCTCCACCACCGTTTGTTCGGCAGGCAGCAGGGTGATGCCATCCTTGAGCAGCAAGTCGCGAGTGCAATTGATGAAGGCTTTGTGGCCGTCACAGAGCACGTCGAACCCCATCAGCAGCGTGCTGTCGAGGGTGCTCCGCGCGGCCGCCTCGGGATCGCTCGACCGGAAAACATTCTCGACCCCGTCGCGGAACAGCAATTCATACCCGAAAACCTTTTGCTCCCGGGTCAGAATGGGTTGACGGGCGACAAATCGAAACAGCTGCTTGGACGCGGCGACGGATTGAAGCGCTGGAGAGGAAGCCACCCCTTTCCTATCGGCGAACCGGAGAAATCCTTGAGGCGCTGGGTAGTTCGAACCCGGTTACCTGCGCCCGGAGCCGTTTTCTCCCGAATCTCATCTAAAATGAACGGGAAATTTCCCATTTATCTGGGAGGAACGATCGATGCCTGCTCTCGCAGTCGGCGCTACCGCGCCTGAGTTCAAGTTGAAGTCTCTGGCCGGCGACGCCGTATCCCTTGCCAGCCTGCTCGAACGCGGACCCGCTGTTGTGGTTTTCCTCAAGATCTCCTGCCCAACCTGCCAATACGCCTTGCCGTTCTATGAGCGCCTGTTCCAGACCTACAAGAAGGGAAACGTGTCACTGATTGCTGTCTCGCAAAATAACGCGGAGGATACGGCGGCCTTTGCCCGTGAGTTCGGCATCACCTTCCCGATGCTCACCGATGACATCCCGTACCCGGTGTCCAGTGCCTACGGCTTGACCAACGTCCCTACCATCTTCTGGATCGATCCCGACGGCGAGATCACGCTCACCAGCGTGGGCTGGTTCAAGGCGGATTTTGAGAAGATCAACCGCAAAATGGCGGAGCACAGCGCGATGACCGCGCCTCTCCTTTTTCGTCCCAACGAAGATGTGCGCGATTTTCGCGCTGGTTGAAGCTCCAAAAACTGAGTCCGCGGTCCGCGGCCCACCAACAAAATAAAGAACAAAAGTCAGGTGCGGGAGTTCCTGTCCCCATTCCTGATAACGCAAGTATCGACTCCTCCGTGCACGTTCCCGGGCCGGTTCTTCCCTTACAATAGAGGTAATCCAATACACCTTTAGCTTTCATTCAGGAGTTCCAACCGAACCATGAGCAAGACCCTTATTCTGTCTTTTTTATGCCTGGCGGCCCTGGCAGCCGCGCAAAACCCGGCTCAGCCGGCACGCACCCTTGCTCCCGCGCCGCGTCCGTCCTCGGCTGCCTTTGCCGCGATGGAGACTATCAGCGCCGAGCGCATCCGCGCTCATGTGCGCTTTCTTTCCCACGATCTGTTGGAAGGCCGTGGCACCGGTCAGCGCGGGGGCGACATCGCTGCCGAATACATTGCGACCCAGTACGCGCTTTATGGACTGAAACCAGCGGGTGACAACGGGACCTACATGCAGAAGGTTCCCATGGTCGGTATTACCCCAGCCGCTGAGACGACTTTTTCGCTGGTCCCTGCCAACGGAGCGCCTATGTCGCTGAAAGTCCTCGACGACTATGTCGCCTATGACCAGACCCAGCAGCCGCAATCCGATATCGATGCTCCCATTGTTTTTGTCGGCTATGGCATTCACGCGCCCGAGTACAACTGGGACGATTACAAGGACACCGACGTCAAGGGCAAGGTGCTCCTGGTGCTGGTGAACGAGCCTCCGTCACAAGATCCTAAATTCTTTAAAGGGAAGGCGCTCACCTATTACGGGCGCTGGACCTACAAGTACGAGGAAGCGGCCCGCCGCGGGGCCGTGGGCGCGATCCTGATTCATCAGGCCGAGATGGCCAGCTATCCCTGGGACGTCGTCCGCAATTCCAACTCCGGGGAAAAGTCCTATCTCAAACTCGACGGATCCCCCAAGCTCAAGGCGGCTGCCTGGATTCAGTTGGCAGTGGCTAAGAAACTGGCCGGCGCTTCGGGCTTCGATCTCGACAAGCTGATGTTCGATGCGCAGTCCCGCAACTTCAAGCCCGTGCCTTTCGCAGCCAAGCTCCGCGCTCACCTCGTCAGCAAGATTCGCCCTTTCGAATCCAACAATGTGGTTGCTATCCTGCCCGGTTCCGATGCGAAGCTGAAGAGCGAAGCCGTTCTTTACACCGCGCATTACGATCATCTCGGCATTCGGCCCGACATGCCGGGAGACAACATCTACAACGGCGCCGACGACAATGCGACCGGTTGCGGGATATTGCTCGAATTAGCGCGCGCTTTTGGGCAGGGAGCCGAGAAACCCCACCGTTCCATCCTGTTTGCTGCGGTGACCGGCGAGGAACAGGGATTGCTCGGGTCGGAGTACTTAGGCAAGCATCCTCCTATTCCGGCAGCGCACATCACCCTGGATCTGAACTACGACGATCTACCGCCGCTCGGGTCTCCGGAAGAAGTCGAGGTGTCGGGAGCCGAGCGCACAACCTTCTATCGCACGGTGGAAGCCACGGCGAAAGATTTCCGCCTCGCCATTCGCCCGGATGCCCATCCGGAAGCAGGTCACTACTATCGTTCCGATCACTTTAGTCTCGCCCGCGTCGGGATTCCTTCTTTCTCCGTCAATGAAGGCCTGAAATACAAGGGCCATGACGAAGCCTGGGGCTTGCAGCAGGACGAGGAGTACAACCAGAAGCACTACCACCAGCCCAGCGACGAGTACCGTCCCGACATGGATTTTACCGGGGATGGCACGATGGCTCGCTTCGGCTTCATGCTTGGATGGCAGGCCGCCGCACTGCCCCGCGTCATCGGGTGGGAAAAAGGTGACGAGTTCGAAGCGCCCAGGCTCAAAAGCGCCGCCGAATAGAGTCAGCACAATAGAATCCGAAATCCAATCCTTCCACCCCGACCCGTAATGGGCCTGTGGCACGAGTGTGCGTCGGAAGTGGTGTCGCCAAACCGCGCCAACTTCCGTCCTTCGTTCAGAAGCCTTTGGCCAGTAACTTGAGTAACGTTTCCGGCCTCTTTCCTACATGCTAGTCTCGACCCTATCAGGCGTGAAATCAGTAATTTCCGAGGTGGTGCCTTGCGCTGGACTGCCCTGCTGCTGACGTTGTGCGCCGCGGCCTACGCGACAACTGCGAAACCGCATTCTCCGAAGCCGGTTGCGAAGAGCGCGACTCTGCCGGTCACTACCACCTCTCCGGCGGCGCGAAAGGAATTCGAGCATGCCATGGCCGACCTTGAAGCCTTGCGGCGTGCCGATGCGGTCAACGATCTTCGCACCTGCGTGAAGCACGACCCGAAATTTGCCCAGGCTCAGATGCTGATCGCACACCTTACCCATGATCCCGATGAACAGGTCACTGCCCGTTCCCGCGCTCAGCAGTTAGCGCCCAAGGTGACCCCGGGCGAGCGTTTGCTGATCCGCTGGCTCAGCGGTGTTCAGGAAAACAACTACGTTCCTGCCATCGCCGCCATGAACGACTTATTGGCGATGTATCCGCAGGACTACCGCACCGCATTTCTGGCGGGGCGCTGGCTCGTCCATCAGCGCCGCTACGCGCAGGGAATCTTCGTTCTGGAGCATGCCGTGACGCTGTTCCCGAATTATCCGGCGGCTTTGAACGAACTGGCCTACGCCTACGCCTTTAGCGGCAACTTCGAAAAAGCTTCGGCGCTCATGGATCGCTACGTCCAGTTGCAGCCCGATCAGCCCAATCCTTATGACTCATACGGGGAGATCTTGCGCGCCGCGGGACAGTACGATGCCGCGCTCGACAAGTACCGCATGGCGATCCGGGTTGATCCCACGTTCGGCTCCGAGTTCGGCGTGGCCGACACCTACGCCGTGATGGGCAGGGAAGCGGACGCCCGCGACGAATATGCCAAAGCTCTCGTGTTTGTGACTAGCGAAAGCGACCGCGTCGAGTATGAGTTGCAGAGTGCGCTTACCTGGATACGCGAGAACAACCACAAGCAGGTGGACAAATCCCTGCACGAAGTCGCCAAGCATGCGCACTCGGTGGGCCTGGCGAAGATCGAAGCCGAAGCCAATCGCGTCATGGCCATGAGCGCGCCCGACTACAAGGACGCGGTGCATCATCTCAAGGCCGCCGAACATGCCCTTGACGAGAATCACCCCATCTCGAAAAGCGATCGCGAGGAAGAGCGCGCATTGGTACTCGAGGTCGAGGCCCGGCGTGCCGCCCAGAACAAGTCGATGGATGTAGCCGGGAAAGCCGTCGCCCAGCTCGAAGCCATGGCTACGCAGAGCCGCAGCCAGGTAATCCAGCTTGCCTATCATGGAGCGGCCGGGGCGGTGCTGGTCGAGCAGGAAAAATATGCGGAAGCCATCGCCCACCTCCAGGAAGATACCGAAAGTCCCGAGTCGATGCTGCTGCTGTGGAAGGCCTACCGGCAGACCGGGGCATCTGAAGACGCGAAGCTGCTGGCAGCGCGTCTGGCCGGCATGAACGAACCGACGGTAGAGCAGGCGCTGATTGTTCCGCAGTTTCGCGTGGCCTTAGCCGACCAGCAGCAAGAGGCAGCGAAATAACGCTGAGAGCTTCATGCCCCGTATCCCCATCTTCAAGCTCGGCGGCTCCTCCGATGAGATTCTTCCACCGGCGCTGACGAGTTATACGCCCGCTCTCTCGCTCGAAGGCTTGCTGGTTGGAGTGGATAACCTCCGCCATGACGTTCATCTGAGTTCCAAGTTCACCGAAGCGGCGCGCGCCCATATCTCGCGCTTGATTGCGCGCCATGGCGATGTTGAAGGCCTCCTGGCCGCCGAAGCGCCCTCAGTCGCACCCCGGACGCCTTTCCTGAACAAGCTCACGAACGTGTTGAAGCCTGGGCCGAAATCCGAGCCAGCCGATTTCAAAACCGTGCTTACCGAGTTGCACGTATCCGCCCTGAATCGCGCCAAGGCGGAGAACAACGTCACCATCGACTTGCTGGCACGGCTGGCAGTCGTGAAATTCCTGCGATTGGAACTCAATTCGCAATTTGCCCAGGTCCTGGAGCGTTGCCGCATGATGCTCAAGAGCTATGAAGGCGTCCGCCAGCTCAAGGCCCTGGAATATCGGGAGCGCGTAGCAACATTTCAGGTACGCAAGAAGATCATCCAGCGCAAAACGGGCCAGGACCTTTTTCTTCTCCTCCGCGATATCGAAAAGGAAACGTTGGCCCGCATGCGTCGCTCCCGCTTTGGCGAGAGCGACAGCGAAGGCCACAAGCTGCTGATCAACCGCCTGGTGCTCTCCGAGGACGGGCGCGATGACTACCTCTGCGCGGAACAGTACGTGATGCTGGGCAACTGGGACCGCGATCCTGACCGCTTTATCCGGATGCGCGAGATCACCTGCGAATTCCTGCGATCGCTGCAGATCGATCTTCCGGACGCTGACGCAGAACTCGATCCCTGGCTGAACGCGCCCCAGAATGCCAATGCCCTGGTGGGCGGCGGTACGCCAAGCGAAACGACGCCAGAAGGCCGCTCGCAGAAGGCGCGGCTCTCGGCCTGGGTGCGTTTTCTCGAAGACCAGTCGGTCATGGAGTACATCATCGCTTCGTACGAGGTTGTGCCGTTGCTTTCCGAGTACGCCTCGCGCATCAACCCCCAGCAATTGAAGAACGCATTGGTCGATCGCACGGAGTGTTCGCGCGTCGAGAGGCTGGTTCAGGAAGGTGGCAAACTTTCCGCCAACAACTTGTACGCCGCGGTCGGGCGAGTAGCGAGTTGCCGCGGCGCCGACCGCGCGCGGGTTGCCGGCCGCTTCCTGCATGATTTTCTGCGGTATCACCGCGACATGCGTCGCCTCGAGACCCTGAATTCCGCGCTCGATAGCGTCAACCTGATTGGCAACCCCAAGCTGCGCGAACTTTCCGCCGTGAACGGGACACTTTACGAATTCCTTCTTGCTGACGAACAGAAGCCGGCCGAGGAGCGCGCCCTTGGGCACGTGATCATCAAAGCCGACATCCGGGACTCGTCGCGTCTTACCCGTTCCTTGATGGACTCCGGCTTGAACCCAGCTTCCTATTTCAGCCTCAATTTCTACGACCCCGTAAACAAACTCCTGCCGAAATATGGAGCCAGCAAAGTCTTCATCGAGGGAGACGCGGTGATCCTCGCCTTGCACGAAAAGGAAGGCGAAGCGGGGCTTGCCGTGAGCCATGCCTGTTGTCTGGCCCGCGAAATCGTCGAGATTGTGCGCGGCTACAACGAGCTTGTCACCAAGGCCGGCCTTCCTCCACTGGAACTAGGCGTCGGCATCTCCTACCAGGAAGCCGCGCCGCTTTACCTCATGGACGGGGAGAAGCGCATCATGATTTCTGAGGCGCTGAACGAGAGTGACCGGCTCTCTTCCTGTAACAAGCGTGCCCGCAAAGCCATGGAGCCGCTGTCCACTCCCTTCCACGTGTATGCCTTTCAAACCGTCAGCGATGCCGACGCGGGCGAAGCGGCTGAGGATTTCGTCATGGCGTTCAATCTCGGAGGCATTCGGTTGAGCCCGGCCGCGTTTGAAAAACTGCGCTCCGAAATCTCCCTGGAATCGATTGACTTGAAACTTCCCGAGTTATGGGGCAGCGAGAACTTCAAGCTCTTCGCCGGACTGGTAGCCGTGGATAACGACATTTTCCGCAAGATTGTTTTGCGCGAAAGCCGCGTCGCCCAGGTCGATCCCCGCAACTTTACCCTGCAGAAGTGGACTGAGAAGGCTTACTTCGAGGTTTGCACCGATCCCGCCATCTATGCCGAGTTGGAGCACGAAAAAGCGGTTGCAATCGGCCGCTCCTAGCCCACCGGGTCAAATTCCTCTTACGGCAATCGAAACCAGACGACTTTGCCCTTGGGCCCCACCGCGACTGCCTGTCCCGGAGCTGCGAAGGTCGCTGCGTTCAGGTTCATGTCCCATGACGCTTTCCAGGTCCTGTTGTCAGGATCGTCGGTATACGCAGCGTGGCTGCTGCCTACCGCCAGCAGATGCCGCGAATTGGAAGGATCCAGCGCCACTGCCGAGATGAATGCCTGTGGCTGAATCTGGGCAACTCTCCAGGTTACGCCGCCGTCCTCGGTCAAAGCCAAATGCGCGCCCTCCTGATCGGGCTTACGGTAGTCTCCTCCTCCGATGACGCCATATTGCGCATTGTCGACGGCGATCGAGAAGATCCCCGCAGAAACGCCATCATGATCGATCGGCGCGTCGGTGGCAGCCCAGGTCACTCCTCGATCAAGCGAGCGAAAAACGCGCGCTGCATTGACTCCCGTAGCCAGTAACACGTTCTGCTCACCCTGCACTGCGATGCAGGTGCCGCTGGCTGCAAACGTTCCCTCCTCGGCGAGCGAGTGCGGACGATAAGACGCAGGCAGCGAATTCCAGTGGGCGCCTCCATCCTCTGTCGCGATCAATTCGAACTGGCCATCAATCGGGTCGCCCACGGCGATTCCGTGAGTTCGATCCCAAAACGCCATGCAGTCGAAAAAGCCCTTCGGATCGCTGTTGGTGAACTGCAGTGTCCAGTTGGCACCCCCGTCGATCGTCTTGTAGATGCGTGATTGCTCACCAGGGCCGATCGACAGCAGGTACGCTTCCTCAGCGCTAAACGCCTGGACATCGCGAAAATCGACCGTCTCCGCGCCAGGGACGTGTGCCGAGATCCAGGTGTTGCCTCCGTCGGTGGTGCGCAGGTAAGTCCCGTGCGTGCCGCTTGCCCAAACCACGCTTGCTGACACAGCGCTCAACCCGCGGAGATCCTCGGTTGTATTGCTGTTCTGAACGGTAAAGGACTGCGCCAGGGAGACAGTCGAAATCACGAGAGGCCAAAGCCAGAATGGACGCATCCGGGAGATTGTCTTACAACCGGTGCTTCAGTAGCGAATCTACGGCCTCACGGCACTTTCGCGGCTAGCCGGATGGGCGTTGCTACTCCGGTGGCCGGGTTCCATGGCGCTTTTGAACTCGAGCTTCCATTCCGGCAGGCAGCGGGTTGTCCGGACCATGTGGGTCGAGTCCGACTCCTCGTCGTCGCGAGCCACCACATAGGTGCGCATGGTGTAGCAGACACCGTCCCGTTCGATCTCGGTTGGGTTCCAATGTTGGCGGATGTTGTCCATCGCTGTCGTCAGATCAGCATCGGGCGAGGCCTTCGCCCAACTGTCACCATGCGTTTGCGCGAAGCTGGCGGCGGGAGCCGCGAAGAATACGATCACGATAAAAAGCAGGATAGCCAGGAGGCCGGTGAGTCGCATGGGGATACCTCCAACTCCGCAATTATAGCTCCGAACCGAAGATCAGTAGCCCAGCCTGCGCGGGATCGGTTTGAACGGAATCATCACGATCGCCTCGACATCCACATTCGCGTCGTTCTTCATCGCGGGCAGAAAATGCCAACGGGCGAACGCCTGCTTCGCATAGTAATCGAGACGGGGATCCGCGCCATTCACCACTCGGATATCACCGACGCTGCCGTCAGCCCGAATGATCGCTCGCAAGGTCACGGTTCCCGAGACATTTTCCCGCATGAGTTGCATAGGGTAGGCAGGATCGACCTTATGATCGGCCACCGGGGCGCTGAGATCGCCTTTACTCTGCGTGCCGTCGAGTTCCGCGAACCGGATGACCCAACTGCCTCCTGCCGAGTTCAGATTCGGCATGTTCAGGGTCATCGAATAGAGAGGACGATCATGAAAGATCTGCCTCTCCAGTTGGCTCGGATTTTCCACCAGCGCGGCCTTGGGAGCGGCTACCCCGGAACGCAGAGCGTGGGGCGCAAGACTTGCCATCTCCTCCTGACTGCTTCCACCCTTACCCGTTGCTGAAGGATCCTCACCACCCGTCGCGGCCGTGGCGCTTTTGGCTCCCGCGCCCACGTGCAAACCGGAAGGCACTCCGCGCACACCGTTTGTAGCTCCTAAACCCGCCCCGCTAACGGCGCCGGTCTGGCTGGTTCCGTGGGTGCCGCTCGGGTCTCCGTTACGCAGGTCGGGCGTTCCTGCCGCATTAGCTTTACCTTCGGGACCGGCGGCGAAGGTTCCGCGCCGGTTGCCTTGCGGGGGTTCGGCCGGGGCCGTCACCGAAGGATGGATTCCGAGTGCAATCAAGTGTCCTCCGCCCTCGGCCGAGCGCGCGGAGGGTACCGAAGGAGGTGGAGATACAACTTGACCTCCCGGGCTGCCGAGATTGCTCCGTGCTCGACCGCCACCGTTGGTGCCGGAACTGCCCCCCGAAGTTTCCATCGAGGGCGGCGGCGGAACTACGGCTTTGCCACTGCCATCCAACGTCGACAGCGTACGCTGCGCCTCGACCGCCAGGCGCGGTGCCGGTGCGATGACTTCCGAGTGCCCGATACTGATGTCGCCCAGCTTGCGAACCGACGCGGCGTTGATTGCCGGCGGCGGCTCGACGATAGCCGCTTGCGGTCCTTGCAACGTGCGGCGCGTGTCCGCCACACTCGCATCTGGAGCCGGAGCCACGACGTCAATCGAAAGCGATGCGACCGCGCGCACATCGCGTCCCATGCCGGGTGCCGGTGCAATGACGCCCTGGGTGAGCGAGTTCAGCTTGCGATCGCTCCTTTGGTCGATCTCCGGAACAGGCGCAACAATCGAGGTCGGGGGCGCCTGCAATCTTGGATTCGTCCGCTCCAGCGCGGCGCCGGGCACTGGCACGGTATGGTCTCCCCAGGCCACGATGTTGGGCGTTTCCACATCGTGGCTCAACTTGATGTCTGGCGGCGTCACAATCGTCTGATGATGATTGTCGGCCTCGGGGGGTACTGAAAGGATCGGCTGCTTTGCAAAAACCGGGTCGCCCAGATGTGCCTTCGCGGCCTGCGACTTGCCCGTGTCGAGAGGGGGAAGATACTCCGACGGCGAATAGTAAATTACGTCCGCCGGATCGAAGCGCCGCGCTTGTGTGACGTGCGGCGGGGGAGGAAGTAACGTAGACACCCCCCAGGCGAGCGCCAGAACAATCCCGTGGTAAAGCAGGGACTCTGCAAATGCGGCCCACGGCAGACGGCGGGTGACAAAAACGTCAGGCCAGAACGGGGCAGGTGGGGAACTGATGCGTAGCGCCGGAGGCTGCCGGCGCAGAACCGTATCCGCCAGATTGCGGACGAACGCCCGCCCCCAAGGCTCCAATTCGACCAGCAGGTAGGGAGGATTCGGCCAAGGCCGCCTCGATGGAATGCCCTCCTGCGCCTGCAAGTTGTCCAGCCCTAAAATTGAATTCATGACCCCGTTGGCAGCGGCGCAGAGTTCGTTCATTATAGCGGACCTTTGCGGCGGCCCAACCAGTGAATGCACCCCTGTGTCGCTCTGGAAGACCGATGGCGCTGTAGTACCATTGGCCAGCAAGAGGCGCCTGTTATGTCTAGGAGATTGCTGAAAACAGCGGTTGTGCTGCTACTGGTTGCCACACCTTGGCTGGGTTTCGCTCAGGAGAAGCCTGCCGAGAACAAGCCGGCCGAGCGCCCCGGCGCCGAATACTCCGGCATGTACAGCTTTCTCAAAGATGGAGAGTTTGTTCAGGTAACCGTCGAGGACGCCGGTCATGTTACCGGCTTTATTTCCCGCTACGGCGAGCTAGACAGCGACAAGGGAGTCTTTCTCGATCAGTTCTTCAAGACTGGCAAGCTGGATAACAATGCCTTGACCTTCACCACCGACGTGATTCACGGCACCGCCTTTGAGTTCAAAGGTACGATCGATCGGGGAGAAGGCCGTAAGCCCGGCGACGAGGCTTATTATGTCTTGAAAGGAACGCTCGTCGAGCGAGTAACCGACGTCAACCAGAAGACATCCTCGCGCTCACGCGAAGTAACATTCAAGTCTTTCCCATCCGCTGCGGACGCCGCCCCGGAAAAACGCGATTGAGTTCTAACCTACCCGGCTGATCAACTTGTGGTTCGGGAACGGAGCCTGCAAACGGATTAGCGGGGGCGAGGGTAACGTGGTACGCAGTCGCTAAAGCAATTGGGAATTGAAGAGATCGCTCAGCCAGTCTACTGCTTCTGGATAGTCGTCGCAGTCGAGAACAAATTCCTGTCCACGGGATACGGAGACCAGCATCGTGCCGCCACTAGATTTCTTCCAGCGAGATACATCGCCGTGGAAAGTCAGCGCAGATTTCCGATTCCTCGGATAGAACCATTCGGGCAACAGCCAAAGACCGGGTCGATCGGACTTAGGCGCGGTCAATCGCAATATGGGCGAGAAGAACGGGAACGCCCCAGCACCAGCAATTCCTTTACGTTCCCTTTGCGCAAGTATCAGGCGCTCACTCGAGATGTAGATCACATTGCTCTTGTGTGGCTCGCGTGCGAAGTGAGGATGGTACAGCGCCCAGCGGTCGGCAGGAGGCCACACCGACACTGAAACTCGTTCGGCGATCTGAAGCCAGCCGAATAAGCCGTGCAGGGGATTGCTGTTACGCACGAATTGCCACCCTGATGTCCCTTGCTCAACCTTCCGGAACAAACCAAAAAACAGAAAGATGTCGCCTTTACGAACTCCTTGCTTTCTCAGGTGACCTTCTGCCGAGCCGACCTGCCCAAAAATCGGACGCCATCCTTTGCTTCTCGGAAAGCAGTCGCAGACAAGATCGGGGTCTAAATGGGCGCGATGCGTCGGTGGAATGCCTGCCAATTGCGATACTGCTTCTCCCATGGTCGCCCAGCAATTGCCCGAAATGTCTGAGTAAGCGATCGTCGACCGCCTGTCGGGGATAGGGAGCGACAACATTCTGCCGTCCGGGAAGATGGGACTGGGCACGCCTCCTGAAGACGAGTCGAAACCCTTGCGGCTGAGGATAATTCTCATTTCTTTTTCCGCTTGGTGCAGCCCGAGCCCTTCAGCCATGAATCATCGCCGTCCGGCCATTGCCGCGGTGCTCCATGGACACCGAATCCGACACTTCCGGCGAAACGCACGAAGTCGGCTTTGATTTCTTCGGAAAATCGAGAGCGATGACCGCGCTGAACGATGAGAGAGAGGAGTCCGCTGGGCAGCGGCAACGCCTTGGAGCCAAAGTATGCGAAGGTCTCAGAGATCAGAACACATCTGCCGCTGAGGTCGCGTGCCTTGTTTTCTTTGTTCTCCGAATTTTCGTTCGAATGCATGGAGCGGAGTTGGCGGTAGCCTTCCCCTGAAACTCGTAGCTCGTAGATATTGTCGCCACACTTCCTGCGTAGTCCGCCAGTAGAGGTGGGCTTCTTTGCCGCAAATCGGCGATCAGACCAGTAGTCGCTGAAAGACTCCATCACGTCATCTACTCGCATGAAGTACACAATGCGGTTTCCGGCAGCCTTCGGGGTGAGTCCAACAACCCAATCCCCCTTCTTTGCATTCTGGCGGATTTTCGGCTTGCAACACGCCAGAGTGCAGTAGCCGAAAAACGGGTTCGGCGCAAAGCCAGTATCATGCTTAACGATGTAGGAATAGAGCTTCACTTATGTAGGACGGGTGGCTGTAGATGATCAAGAGGTTGTACCGGGTTCGGAGCGGCTGATGGGCGGCTGGTAGTGAAGGCTACCATGAGGACGGGCGTGGTTGTAGTAGTCGGTCCAAGGAGCGAGGGCCAGGTTGCGTAGATGGGAGTCGGGCCAGTGAGTGGAATAGGCCCATTCGCGCAGAGCGGTCTGGATGAAGCGTTCCGCTTTGCCGTTGGTTTGTGGCGAGTACGGGCGAGTGCGGCGGTGTTTGAGGCCCATCTCGAAACAAGCTTGACGAAACAGGTGGGAGCGATAGCTGCTGCCGTTATCGGTGAGCAAAGCGCGGACGATGATGCCGTGGCGAGCGAAGAAGTCAACCGCATCCCTGA
Source organism: uncultured Acidobacteriota bacterium (assembly GCA_963729415.1). Classification (GTDB taxonomy): domain Bacteria; phylum Acidobacteriota; class Terriglobia; order Terriglobales; family Acidobacteriaceae; genus Gp1-AA133. Next base: position 47,666 of record CAVSOD010000006.1, read on the forward strand.
GGAAGGCGATGGTGGTGTGGGTTTTCTGATCGGGGAGGATGCGGGTGAAGGCCAAGCGAGAGTGGTCGTCGACCGCGACGTGCAAGGCCTCCCAACCGGGATGTTTCTGTTGACCACGGCGGCGGCCATCGCCGCGCCAAGAGACTTGCTGGAAGCGGGTCATGCCCTTGATGTCGAGATGGAGGAGATCGCCGGGAAAGGGATGCTCATAACGCACCGCCGGCGGCAGGGGATGCAGATCGCGCCAGCGGCTGAGACGAGCGCGACGCAGAATGCGGCTGACAGTGGCAGGACTGAGTCCGGTGCTTTGTGCAATCTGATAGGCCGGACGATGCTGACGGCGGAGCTCAATCACCAACCCGACCTGGCTAGACGAAGTGGCTCTTGGACTGCGATGCGGACGAGAGGAACGGTCGCACAATCCGGCAGCTCCTGCGCTCTGATAACGGCGAACCCACTTCGCCGCGGTTTTGGGAGTCACGCGAAAGCTGGCTGCGGCACGGCTGAAGCCCAGGCCGCGAATGACGGTTTCGACCAACGCCTCTCGACTACGAAGAGTGAGTCGGGCATTCTTGTGGATGTCCATTCGGTCTGTCCTCGGAAACTGGATTGCTCGTCACAATCAGCTTCTCCGGTTCCGATCGAATGGACAACCTCTTGAAAGATCACAGGTGGCCCACTCAAGCCCGGTTTTGGCTTGAGTGGGGCAGTTCTGCGAAGTCACGTTCAAGTCTTTCCATCCGCTGCGGACGCCGCCCCGGAAAAACGCGATTGAGTCCTCACCCAACCGTTCACTTCCCGGAAGGCTTCAGCACCGCCGTATTGCGCTCGTCGCTCGCGATGATCCGGTAAAACTTCTTCAGTTCCTCCGCTTTGCTCACCGGCACCGAAAGTTCCTTGATTTCGAACGTGCGGGTATAGCCGATCACGTTCCCTTTTACCTCGGTCTTGGAGTGGTAGCTGGCAAAGCCGAAATCGGCGTCGACCGGTGGCGGTACATCGTCCACTTCATAGCCGGAAGGCAATGTGATCTCAAAGGAGTCGGTATCCCGTACCGGACCTTCAAATTCGATGGGAAACTTTCGCGGTTCCTTGGTTTCCAGCAGTCCGCTGGCTTTGCTTCCTAGAACTCGAGGCCGTACCAGCAGCAGATTGCCCGCGTTCTTCGCGTAGTTTTCCGCCTCGAACGTGTACTCGAAGCCAAATGGCAATTCTGTCTGCTCGATATTGATCGCGTTCGCCTTAGTGATCTGGAAGCTCGACAGGGAACCGCCGAGCACGGTTTCGATGGGCTTGATCCGATCGCTCGACTTCGTAACCGTACGGAGCGCCCAGCGCTGCGACGAGGCGCGGTCTCCAACTCGCCTCTCGGCCACGGTGCCAGACAATTTGCCCGTCCCATCGAGCGTCAACTTCGCGGTGCGCAGGATGCCGTTCAGGTCCGACGGTTGTTGCGGTAATTCGATGAGCTCCCCTCCCTCAGGAGTGATCAGCAATCCGTAGTTCGCTTGCAGTGGACCCGAGATGCGCCCGAAAGGAGTCAGCTCATCGGTCGGATCAAAGAAAAGAATCTTGCCCAACTTTGGGTGATCGTAGGTGGCGCTGAGCGATGGATCATTCGTGCCGGCAGGCAACTTGATCGCCAGGATCATGTGATTGAACCGGGCATGGGTCGGAACCTGCGGGGTAATGGCGCCTCGTTCCGTGTTGATACTTAAATAGTAAGAATCAATACCAATCTCACGCAGCATCGCTGCCATCACCGTTACTTTGTCCTTGCAGTCGCCATAGCGGTGCGAAAAGATCTCGGGCGCGTAGTGCGGTTGCCAGCCCCCGATCCCCAGCTCAATGGCAACGTAGCGGATGTCGTGTTGCACGAATTGCGCCAGGGCGCGCATCTTGTCGAGTGGGCTGGCGCTGGACCCGGTAAGCGTAGTGACTTTCTGCTTGATTTCCGGCGACGCTTCGCTCCGGCCACTGACCAGATCCCGGTACCAGCTTCCCATTTGCTGCCAACTGACAAAGCCATTCGCGGCTGCTCCGCCCGGCGGGATGAGCGTTACAATCATCTCGCCCTGCACCCCATCCATCGGCGGCATGTCTTCTTCTTTGCGAATTCCCTTTATATTGCTCACCGACCACTCCGCCGACGTGCCAGTCTCGACCGGTTTCACTTCCGGATAGTTCAACCACGCCGTCTTGTATTCCCATCCGGCAGGCAATCGCAGCGAGAAGTGGCTTTCGCGCACCGGAACTGATTCCTGAAAGTCCCAGAATTCCTGCAGGAAAAGAGGTCGTTCTTCCACTTCATACTCATAGCCAACGATGTTTCCCGGATCCGGTGCTGGGATGTGCAGGACCTTGTCCTTCACATCGCGGATCAGTTCACTGCCTTCAATCTTGGGAAGCGAGATTTCAGCCGCTTCCTTGTCCTTGACTTCGTAATCTTTGCCTTGGGCGGGAATGCACCACCCACGCAATCCAGTCACGTTGCGATGGGAATTGAAATAAACAAAAACCGTCCCGTAGTCGCGGCCGCTCGGTCGTAAAATTTTGTATGCCTCGCGGACGGTTTCTTTGATCTTGTCTGCGGATTGCACGCTGACGACGGTTTCCGAGTAAAGCAGGACCGCATCAGTCTTATCGTCATGATCTGGAATGGGGACGTTGACCAGCGCATGCATCCAGGCGGGAGCGTCCCCCGCCGAGGCCCTGGGGCAGACGACGAGCAAGGTGATCAATATCACCCCGCAAATCACATACTTCGTCCAATCAGTTCGAGGTTGCGGTTGCGGGTTGTAGCACAATCTGGCCTTCATCGGCTGTCCTCACTACCTCGTAAAAACTGCGAACCGCTGCATAGTACTTTGCATCCAGCAACAGGGCGTCGACGCTCATCTCTCGCGTCCAATGCAGGGCGCCGGCGTCATGGTCCACCCTGAGTTTGTAGCCCACAACCTTTCCTCCGCCCTGATCCTGCGCCGGGGGCGTGCTGCTGACCAGCCAACCCAGGGGCAGTTCGACCGTGACGTCATCCAGTTTTTTGAAGGGAAATTCGAAGTAGATCGGATGAACGCGACCCGTATGTTCAAACACCCGCTTCTCCGGCGCGCTAAACAATCCCACCGGCAGAAGTGCGCGCCGGCCTGCCGCTGACGCCCAACCCGGAACCTTCAAATCGTATTCGGCCACCAAGGGCGCTTCCGGACCGCTCCAGTCCGGATGGTTAGTGAGATCCACATCGGCGGCGACGGGAATGTACTCCCGCACCTGGTCTTCGAGAAACTTCTTGCGCTCGGCCTCGTCCTGATGCCGCTCTTCCACGCGCCGTGACATCGCCTCAAGCCCGGTGAACGTGATGGTCAGCTTGCCTTCCAGGCCGCCTGTACTCTCGTCGAACTTGAGTTTGGCCTTGCGCTCGATGCGCGATGCTGAACTGTCGGGAAGCGTGGTTTGTACCCAGCCTCCACCGTTCTTGTCCATGCGCAGTCCCATCACGCTGGTTTCATACCACGGCAGCATCCCGAAAGGTGTGAACGCTGCCCCGGGATCGCAATAGAGATCTTTTCCGTTAAGCTTGACCAGAACCACGTTTGCGTCCAGCCGGCTGCCGTCCATCAGCTTGGGATTGAAGAAGTAGTTGCGTCGATCTGACGCCCACACGCCGTAAGCCTCAATCCCCGCCGCTCGGACCAGCGCCAGATAGAGCCAGGTCAACTGAGTGCCAGAGCCATATCCACGTTTCCATACATCCTCCACGTTACTGGCGTCTTTCTCCTTGGCGCGCTTCTCCTCCTGTTCTGTCTTGCGCACTTCATACGATGTATTCCGAATCTGCTGCACGCGCGCGTAGATCTTGCGGGCTTTTGTCTCTGGGTCGTCGCCCGCTGAGACGATCTGCCCAACCGCCTCCTCCATCGCTCTGTGCTTGCCAATAAAGCCTTCCAGTTGGTCGTTCAGTTTCTTGCCACGGTTATGCCAGTACTTATCTACATCGGCTTCAAACCTGTCGCGGCTGTAAATGAAATCCACGCGGGACTTTAGTTCGTTCTCCGGAGGCATGAAATCTTCAATCTGAAACGCGGGAACATTCTTGGTCTCCAGGCGAACAATGTGATCTGGCCCCTCTTTGGGTGGGTCCGTTCCCGGTGGCAGCAGTTGCCAGCTGAAGCGAAGATCAAAGGGGTCGAAATCGCTGGTATAGGGCTTCAGCGAGAACTTGGCGGCTTTGGTGAAGAGCTCATCGCTGAGAATCCAGTGCGAACTGAAGATCTCATAATCATTGAAGTCCAGCGTGTAGGAGTATTCGATGATTCCTCCCGGCTGAACATCCGACAATGTGAAAGTCTTGGCGAGGTACTTAGTTCCTTTCGCTTTGATGATCGTTTTTTCGAACACTTTGCCGTCAAACTCGGCGATCGATCCGTCTGGACGAATGGTTCGGGCTCTGATCGCGGAGACACTTTCCGACTCTTTCAGAAATGGTATCTCGATGTCGGCATACTTTCGGCCCTCTTCAGTCAGGATCTTGACCCGAACATAGGTATCCTCGTGCCCGGTGCGCGCATTGTCGTCACGGTCCACCTGGCGGTAGAGAATGACGGCCGACGCACCCGGAGCCAGCGGCTCGGAAGTCATTCTTAGTTCGTCGGGCAACACCGGCTGGAAACCGATCCCGGCAAAACACGTGGAACCGAGGATCACGCTGGAAAGCAGGCCAAAGACGACCGACAGGACAGGGCGATAGCGAAGGAACACGGCGGAACTCCTTTCGCAGTTTCGTGCCGAGTTGAACGTACGCTCTGCGTGAAGTGAGGGCCGCGGGGGTGACGAAGTGACCCGAGCCATACCTTACTGCGCTCCAGCGCAGTTATACTCAGTTGAGCCGACAATACAAGCAGGCATCCGCAGTGTCAAGGAAAAGCAGTATTTATGGATACTTCGCACACGCGGCAGTGACTTACGATCCTACACGGCCGACCTAGGATGGGTTAGTCAGTCTACATAAATCGATTCCAGGCTCCTCTGCCCTTTTTTCATGCGGTGGAACACCACGGATTTCCAATGTCTTAGAGCTTCAAAACTCCAACCTCCAACCAGATACCCGTCGTGACGCGAGTCACTCGCGAATGTGAGCCTCGTCACAGCATGACGGTACACTCCCGTCGAGAATGGCTCTACCAGGCCGGGCCCGAAGTCGGGGCTTATTGGCCGGGGAGGTTCGCCATGTCCGACGACAAACGTAACGTTCTAGAAGTCTTGAAATTTGAACTCAGCTTCCTCGAGCAGGGCGGATATGGCCGCAGCGTGCGTACGCCTTGGAAAGCCACGTCGGCCTTTCAGGACTCGCCCAGTTGCCTGAACTTCAATGACCCGGCACGGCCGCACGCCTGCAGCGAATGTCTGCTCACCGATTTCGTGCCCCAGGAGTCGCGCGAAGAAAGCATCCCGTGTCACTTCATTCCCCTGAACAACATGGGCGAAACGGTCGATAGCCTCGAGCGGCACTCCCATCAACTCGAATTGGAAGAGGCCCTGAAAAACTGGCTGCGCGCCACCATTGCTCGCCTGGAGAGTGATCGTTCCCAGAAATTGATCCAGCACTGACTCGCCTCGGGTGGCATAGGCCTAACCTATCTGCGCGGCTCCGGCCGCGGCGGCGATATCAGCACCCGGCTTCCTTTTCCGCAAGAGATCCAGCTTCGGGGAGAGAGTTTTCCTGAGCAACCGGAAGAATCCTATGCTTTCGAAATGTTTCAACCCGGGATGCTCGACTCCCTTTCGCTATTTGCGGCATGGCCGGATTTATCAGCTCGACATACCCGCCCCCGCAGGCGCATCAGGCTCAGCGCCGCGCCGTGAGTTCTTCTGGCTTTGCGGCCACTGCTGTGCCACCCTCACCGTGGTCGTGAAAGAAGGGGCGGGCGCGGTGCAGCCACGCTTCCGCGAGCCCGTTTCCCGCCTTCGAGTCAATCAGACCGAGAAGGAAGAGTCTCTCGTACCTTAGACAGACCGCTTGCACTGCTTGCCCACGGACGCCGGCATCCCTGTTTGCCTCGCGCTTGCTCAGCAAACGATTGACTTACCTCCCGCTTTTTCGAAATGATGCCAGCACGGCTGGCCGATGAAACTCCGCATCACTCTCGCCGCTGTAGCGATCCTCGTCCTCGCTTACCTCTGCGACGACATTTCCCTGCGATACCACATCCCCAAAAGCCGCCAGCCATTGGGCACGGTCACCGTTGAGCAATACGACGCGATTCCCGAAAAAAACGGCAAGGTCGAATTCGACTTTGAGAATCCGGTTGCCGAAACTTGCGTTCGCTCGCTCGTCCCTCATCTCGGATATCCGCCGTGCTGGTACTTGAGCCGCCACGCCGAGCGGCGCATCAATTATTAAAAGCTATCTCATAACTCTGTTTTGAAAGGGCGTGGCTTCAGCCGCGCCGTCCAGAGCCGCATAAAAGTTGGGGCTTTAGCCCCTGAGGAGACGGAAGCAAGTGCGCCAAGCTTCACGGAACCTTGCCGCGACGCCGAGTGTCGTCCGGCGCTGTTACCATATCGGGTCGCTTTGGAGAGCGTTGGATGTTTGCCGTGCGCGACAATCTGGTCGAATGTTTCAGCGCGCTGCGTGCGCACAAGCTGCGCGCCTCGCTCACCATGCTCGGGTTGACCATGGGGGTGGCCACCCTGATCACCGTCATGACGATCGTCCAGGGCGCCAATGTTTACGTGGAGCAGAAGATCGCGAACCTGGGCACCAATGTCTTCCAGGTCGCGCGTACCCCATTCGCGGTGACCGATTTCAACATCGTGATCAAGGCCCTCAAATACCGCAAAATTGAACTCGACGACATGCAGGCGATCGCTGCCGGCTGCAGCCATTGCGAGGAGGTGGGCGCCACCGCCGGCGACACTGTCCGCGCCCGTTACGCCAACAAGGAAGTCACCGACGTCAACCTGGCCGGTCACACCGCCTCCATGGCCGACATTGATACCCGTTCAGTCGAGCGCGGCCGCTATTTCACGCCCAGCGAAGAAGAGCATCGTGCCGGAGTTTGCCTGATCGGCGATACCCTCGTGCAACAGCTTTTCCTCGGCGTCGATCCCTTGGGAAAAACTCTGCGCCTGGGCACCGACGAGTGCATCGTCATCGGTGTGATGGAAAAGCTGGGCAGCGTGCTCGGACAGGATCAGGATGACTTCGTGACCGTCCCGCTCTCGGTGTTTTTGCGGATGAAAGGCATCCACACCAGCCTCACCATCAACGTGAAAGCTCACGAAGACCGCTTTCAGGACGCCCAGGACCAGGCCACCCTGATCCTTCGTGCTCGCCGCCACCTGGGCGCCGGGATGGAGAACGACTTCTTCATCGGCACGAAAGAGAGCTATATGGCGCTGTGGCGCAGCATCAGTTCTGCGTTCTTCGCGGTGTTCATCATGGTGAGCGCCATCTCGGTCATTATCGGCGGAATCGTCATCATGAACGTCATGCTGATGGGGGTCACGGCTCGCCGCCGTGAAATCGGGGTCCGCCGGGCCGTGGGCGCAACCAAGTTCGACATCGCCAGCCAATTCATCGTCGAGAGCGTTTTGCAGTGCATCGCCGGGGGCCTGATCGGGATCGGCTTGGGGTTCCTTGTGGCGCTCGGACTGCGCACCTATTCTCCCTTTCCCGCCTCCGTCCAAACAGGCGTAGCCATCCTTGGAATCGTCCTCAGTTCCTCCGTCGGCCTGTTTTTTGGAATCTATCCCGCGTTGCGGGCCGCGAACCTCGATCCCATCGTCGCGCTGAGGTCGGACTGATGGCGTTCATGACCACTTCGCAGGCACGCGAGAATTTCCTGGCCGCGCTCACCACCTTGCGTTCGGCCAAAGTGCGCTCCGCGCTCACCGTCCTGGGCATCATTATTGGCGTCTCCTCCGTCATCTCAATGGCCGCCATCATTCAGGGTCTGAACAAGTTCGTGCAGGACAAGGTGGAATCCCTTGGTTCGCGGACCTACTTCGTCTCCCGCTTTCCCCCGGGGAGCGATCCTTCGCGCTGGCCCGAAAGCATCCGTACGCGTAAATATTTTGATTACGATTACGCGGAGTTCATTCGCCAGGCCGCGCCGCACGTCCAGATCATCACCACCTTCGGGACGCGCGGTTTCTTCTTCGGCGATTCCAACCAGATCATCTACCAGGGTCGCAGCGTCGAAAAAGTAATCCTGCGTGGCGCCGAACCGCAGTACTCCGATGCCATCCCCTTGTTCTCCGTCGGACGTGGACGATTCATCAGCCCCTTCGATCAGGAGCATGCCCGCCCCGTCGTCGTGCTCGGCGCGGCTATCAACGAGTCTTTGTTCCCCTACGAAGACGGCTTGGGGAAAACCATACGAATTAATGGGGAGAACTACGAGGTCGTCGGCATCTTCGAGCACGATCCGGGACTATTCATCGGCCCCGGCGTGGACGCCTTCGCCGTCGTTCCACTAAGCAACTTCAAAAAGAATTATCCCGAGGCGAAAGAACTTGTCATGGCCTTCACGGTTCCGGAAAACGTGAAAGTTGAGACCGCGCAGGATGAAGTCGTTCAAGCCATGCGTCGATTGCGCCATGTCCCCGCCAACAAGGAGAATGACTTCGAACTCAGTTCCCCGGATTTTCTCAGCAATCTCTGGAACCAGTTGACCGGCGCTCTCGTAATCTTAACCGGCGTGATCAGTTCGATCGGCCTTGTCGTCGGCGGGATCGGCGTCATGAACATCATGCTGATTTCTGTCACCGAGCGCACGCATGAGATCGGGATTCGCAAAGCCATTGGCGCGCGCCGTGCCGACATACGCCTGCAGTTTCTGCTCGAGGCCGTGGCCCTGACCCTGGTCGGCGGAACCATCGGCATCCTTGTAGGAGCCACGGTCTCCACGCTGGTGCGGACGTTCGTACCTTCGATCCCGGCGACGCTTTCCTATCTGTGGGTGGCGATCGGGTTCACGATTTCTGTCAGCGTGGGACTATTCTTCGGCTACTACCCCGCAAACCTGGCCGCAAATCTCGACCCAATCGTCTGTCTCCGTTACGAATAAAGCCGCTCCCTGCACACCGTCCGGTCGCGAAACGGCCAGTAACATTTCCATCCAATATCCGTCTAACGATGGTCGGCAGTTGGCTCGGGAACCCTATACGCCGAACATCCGAAATCCCTGTGCTCCAACGTTCCAAAATGCCGGTCTGTCTGTTCGCGATCGCATTCTTTGCGACCGTGATTCCCCTCTGCGCCCAGCGTAACGCCGCACTCACCAAAGACGCGGTAGGCAGCACCACGAATCTTCAAATTCCCCGCCTTACCCGCGAGCCCAAGCTCGAAGACTTTGCCGGCATGGAGCCATCGCCCGCCGTCGCGAGCACCATGCTGAAAGTGGATCAGTTCTGGCAACACGATCCCAATGATGGCCGTCCCATCTCGCAGAAGACCGAGGCCTATCTCGGTTACACCGACAAAAATCTGTACGTCATCTTCCTCGCCTTCGACAATCATGTGGCTGCCATTCGCAATCACATTGTGCGGCGCGAGCAGATCAACGACGAAGACCAGGTCGGCATCTTTCTCGATACCTTTTACGACCACCGGCACTGCGTGTTTTTCTTCATCAATCCGGCCGGCGTTCAGCAGGAGGGCACCTACTTCGAAGGGCAGCAGGATATCGATCTTTCCTGGGACACCATCTGGAAAAGCGACACGCGTGTCCTCGACCAGGGCTGGATCGGCTACATTTCCATCCCCTTCAAGTCGCTGCGCTTCAAATCGACAAAATCCGTGCAGGACTGGGGCGTCCTGCTCGAACGCGACATTCCTCATAACAACAGCGAGCATTCGTTTTCGCCGAGAAATTCCGCCGACGTGCAGGGCCTCCTTCCCCAGGAAGGAACTCTAACCGGATTTCAAAACATCTCCCCCGGTCGGAACTTCCAGTTCATTCCTTACGTCTCGGCTCGTTCGTTCCGCAATGTCGATCAGCGCGACCCGGTAAATCCCACGTTCGAAGCGAAAGACTTCGAAGGCAAAGCTGGACTCGATGCCAAGGCGGTCATCAAAGACAGCTTCGTTCTCGATGCCACGATCAATCCCGATTTCGGCCAGGTGGAATCCGATGACCCGCAGATCACGGTGAACCAGCGCTTCGAGGTTCTTTTTCCGGAAAAACGTCCGTTCTTTCAGGAGAACTCCGGCTATTTCGCCACACCGATTAACCTCGTCTTCACGCGCCGCATCGCCGACCCACTGTACGGAATTCGTCTCACCGGGAAGAAAGGTCCATGGTCAGTGGGAACGCTGTTTGCCGATGATCAATCGCCCGGCGAAAGCGTTGCGCCCAACGATCCGCTTTGGGGGAAGCAGGCATATTTCGGAATCCTGCGCGTCAGCCGCGAGATCGACAAGAACGGCAGCAACATCGGACTGCTTTACACCGATCGCGAACTGGACTCCCCACCCAATACCACCTGCACGACCGATCCCTGCGAGACCCGCACCAATCGCGTCGGCGGACTCGATGCGCACTTCAAGTTCAACAAGAATTGGCAACTCGATGCGCAAGCGGTCGGCAGCGAGACCCGCTGGAACGACGGCAGCTACGATGCCGGCGCGGGATATTACCTCTACCTCGAGCGCAGCAGCCGCAACCTCGAGTTCAATTCGATGTACAAAGACAACGCCCCCGGATTCGAAACCCGCACCGGCTTTTTTCAGCGCCCCGACATCCGCTGGTTCAGCAACTTCGCGCAGCGGCGCTTCTACGTGGAAGGCAAGCACCTGCTGTTTCACGGCCCGAGTATCTTCACCCGCAATATCTGGGATCACAACGGACTGCGCATTGAATACTTCACCAATGTCAACTACCGGTGGGTTTTCAACAATCGCATCAACTTCGGCGTCTATACCAACTACGGGCATGAACGGCTTCGCCCCGCTGACTATTCGCAACTCACCTACAACGTCGACATTCCGCACGATCAGTTCGGATTCTTTTTCAACAGCCAGTACTACAACTGGATGACCCTGAACCTGGAAACCAACGTCGGGCGCGATACCAACTATGACCCCGTGGAATGCGGCTCCACGCTTGGCCCTTGCCCAATCACTCAGCTTCCCCCCGGGCCGGGCAAGTCGCGCTTCGCGCAAGTGACGGCGACGTTTCGTCCGGGTCGACGCCTGACCGTCGACAATACTTTCTTCTACTACGCCCTTCGCGATACGCACACGAACCTGAACATCATCAACAACTACATCGCGCGCACCAAGTGGAATTACCAGTTCACGCGCGATTTCTCCCTGCGCGTGATCGGCCAATACACCGGCAACATCACAAATCCGGCGTTCACATCGCTGCAGAATGCAAAGAGTTTCAACGCCGACGTCCTCTTCACCTATATGGTGCATCCCGGCACCGCAATCTACGTCGGCTACAACTCCGACCTCGCCAATATCAATCGGGTCCTCACCTCGTCACCCACCGATTACACCGAACTGCTGCGCTCGAACCACTACCTCAACGACGGCCGCCAGTTGTTCGTGAAAGTGTCCTACCTGCTGCGGTTCTGAAAAGCGTTTGATCGGATGCCCTCGGAACTAAATTCCTTCACCACAGAGACACAGAGTCACCGAGTCACAGAGAACAACCCACTATGATTTCTCTGTATCTCTGTGACTCTGTGCTGAAAACGGGCCGCCAGTTGTTCGTGAAAGTGCCCTACCTGCTGCGATTCTGAAAAAGCGTTTGATCGGATGCCCTCGGGAACTAAATTCCTTCACCACAGAGGCACAGAGTCACAGAGAACAACCCACTATGATTTCTCTGTATCTCTGTGACTCTGTGCTGAAAACGGGCCGCCAGTTGTTCGTGAAAGTGTCCTACCTGCTGCGATTCTGAGAAGCGTTTGATCGGATGCCTTGGGAACTAAATTCCTTCACCACAGAGACACAGAGTTCACAGAGAACAACCCACTATGATTTTTCTGTGTCTCTGTGACTCTGTGGTGAAAACGTGCCGCCAGTTGTTCGTGAAAGTGTCCTACCTGCTGCGGTTCTGAGAAGCGTTTGAGGATCGGCAATCGCGTGCGCGCGCGGAACCATCCACACGTCACCCGCCTCGCACCACTCCAACCCCAGTCCCGGAGGGACGGCATAAGAAAGCCCCGGGCGTAAGCCCGGGGTAAGCTGCAAGAGGCGACCGAGCCCCGTAGGGGCGGCACACCTGCGATGCGGGCGTAAGCCCGCGAGCTCGAAGGCTTAAAGCCCACGGCGCGCCCCTCAAGATTCAACTGATGGAGATTTCTTGACGAACTGCGCGGGAAACTTTGCATCCGCTCCGGGCGCATTTTCATATATCTCTGTATCTCTGTGACTCTGTGGTGAAAACGTGCCGCCAGTTATTCGTGGAAGGGTCTTACCTGCTGCGATTTGAGGAAGCGTTTGAGGATCGGCAATCGCGTGCGCGCGCGGAACCATCCACACGTCACCCGCCTCGCACCACTCCAACCCCAGTCCCGGAGGGACGGCATAAGAAAGCCCCGGGCGTAAGCCCGGGGTAAGCTGCAAGAGGCGACCGAGCCCCGTAGGGGCGGCACACCTGCGATGCGGGCGTAAGCCCGCGAGTTCGAAGGGCGGAGATTTCTCGACGAACTGCGCGGGGAAATTTGCATCCGCTCCGGACGCATTTTCTTATTTCCTCTGTGTCTCTGTGGCCTCTGTGGTGAAAGCTTTTGTGTACGTTTCCGCCGAGAAGGGCCGACTCAACTTGCCGACTTCAAAAGATTGCTGAGGTTCCGAATATCATCCGCCGCGGCGTCGCCAAACACAATGTATCGCAACCCGCCCTGCGTCCAGGTTTCGACGTTGAACGTCTGCCGTCGCTGTACACCGGAATCGCTCCCCAAAACTTGATTCGCGGAATCCTCAGGAAACAGAAACACCGAAATCTCGTGCTTCCTGATCAGATAAATCAGGTGGGCCCCCGCGGTCTGCCCCAGGTAAGCGACCCGTCCGCCCACTAACGAAAATTCCGAGTTCTGCAGTTCCGGCAGGCTGAACGTAAAGGGAATCTTCCCTTGGAACCACGGCTTCACCGTATGACGGTCAGTCGACACCACGTCCACCGGATTCGCGCTCCCCAGAGTCGCCACGTGCAAATCCGCCAGTTCGCGGTACGTCTGCTCCCTGCGCAAATTCTGGCTGCCGATATAGCCGGTTATCAGACCCGCGACGAGCAGCATGGCCAAGCCAGCCGTGGCGAACGTCCACCCCAGACTCCACGAGCGCCGGGGTCTGGTCGCGATCTTTCGCTGAACCTTGCTGCGGAAATCAGCGCTAGGCTCAAAACGGGCTCCCGCGGCCTTCACCGACCGCTTGAATTGCAGCCGCGCCAGCGCGTCCGCGGCGCACGCTGGGCAAGTGCGAAGATGAGCGTCGAGCGAGCGCATTGCCTCGGTGGAAAGCTCGCCGTCGAGATATCCATCGAGTTGCGCTCGCCATTCTTCGCAGGCCATCAAATCCTCGATCAAACCTTTTGCAGTTTCTGCTGCGCTGCCGCACGCAGTGCCGCGCGCGCTCTTGACAGTCGAGACATCACCGTCCCGATGGGGATGACCAGTGTCTCCGCAATTTCCTGGTACGACATTTCCTCTACTTCACACAGTAACAGGATCTCCCGAAAGCGGGTGGGCAGCTCCTCCAGCGCGCTTCGCAAGAGTTCCTGGTTCGAGCGGTCAATCAAAATCGCTTCCGGAGTTTTTGTGTCGGCGGCGGGGAGGTTCGCGCCGTCTTCCTCATCCTCGAGAGGCACGGTCATCGTCGCCTTCAGCCCGGTGCGCGAGGTCAGAAACGTGTTCCGCAAAATCCGGTACATCCATGCCCGAAAATTCGTTCCCGGCTGGAACGAACCAAATCCCCGCAATGCCTTGGTGTAGGTTTCCTGCACCAGATCTTCCGCCTCCTCGCGATTCTGCGCTAGCCAGTGTGCAAAGTTGTAGAGCTGGTCAAAAAGGGGCATGGCCAGTTCCTCAAACGTCGCGGGCTGTGGGGGGCGGACCGACACGCACACTAGAGTAAACCGGGAAATCCTCCTGGTATTCCCTTCGCCAGAAAAATTTTTTTGCCGTTCTTTCCTGCGGAATAGAAGCCGCCCATCGCAGTTACCTCACTGAACCCGCAAGGCTGACCGGGCGACAGGAGCAAACCATGAAAGATTCATTCAATCGCAGATCGTTTATGAAGATCGCAGGGTCAACGCTGGGCATCGGCGTTCTCTACACCGCCCTGCCCGTGCCCGCCGTCGGAGAAGCCGGAGAGATGATGCGCTGGCTGGGAAAAAACAACGGCGAGGAAGCGACTCCCTTTTCCTTTGTCCAGTTGAGCGATGCCCACGTGGGCTTCAACGGTCCCCCCGATCCGCTGGGCACCAAGGCGTTCGAGCGTGCCGTCGAGATGATCAACGCCCTGCCATCGCCCCCCGAACTCGTCCTCTTCACTGGAGACCTGACCCACGACACAGAGGAGAAGGACGTCCACGCGCAGCGCATGAAGCAGTTCAAGGAAATCTCCGCGCGCATGAAGGTGGGCAAGGTGATGTACGTTCCCGGCGAACACGATGCCGGCCTCGACGGCGGCCAGCTCTATCGTGAGTTCTTCAAGGAAACCTACTACTCATTCGATCACCGCGGTGTGCACTTCATCGCGCTCGACAACGTTTCGCGCGCCAAGCCGGAAATCGGACCCGAGCAACTCGCCTGGCTGAAGAAAGACCTCTCCCGTTTCCCCAAGACGGCTCCAATCGTCGTCTTCACGCATCGTCCGCTGTTCGACCTGAAACCGGAATGGGAGTGGTTCACCAGCGACGGCGATGACGTGATGAACGTGCTCGCACCCTATGAAAACGTCTCCGTGCTCTATGGCCACATTCACCGCGACCACGAGCACGAAGAAGGTCACGCCCATCACTACGCGGCGCGCTCGCTGATCTTTGCCTTTCCCGATCCCGACAAGGTCGCCGACAAAAAGCCGAATCCCTTTGACAAGGATCATCCCTTCAAAAACCTCGGCATTCGCATGGTGAACGAGACCGCGTCACGCTCGCTTTCGGTGCAGGACGTGGAACTGACATTGCGCGAGTACTCGGGAATTAACGGTGTCCAGCAGTTCCTGCGAGAACCGGGACTGTAAACCAAGGAATTAGAGCCACGAAAGGAATGGAATCATGACGCTGAAGCAACCTCGTTTTCGTTGGGCGATCGCCGCACCCGCACTTGCCCTCGCACTATTGCTCGGCTCGGTTGGCCACAACGCGTACGCCACGACTCCGCGAGTCGTCGACATCACCGCCAAGCGCTTCGGCTTCACCCCCGAGCAAATCACCTTGAAGAAGGGTGAAACCGTGACCCTCCGGCTGCACAGTGAAGATGTCACCCACGGATTCTTCATGCGCAAGCTGAAGATCGACACCGAGGTCGAAGCCGGAAAAACCGCCGATGTAACCATCACGCCCGATACTCCGGGGTCGTATACCACGATCTGCGATCACTTCTGCGGAGCCAATCACGGCAACATGAAGATGACGATCGTGGTGGAGTAGCGCGCGATGACTGGCCTTCGTTTTCGAACGGCAGGGATCGCGCTCCTGATCGCGATCCCGCTTCTCCTCACCGGTTGTCAGGTACGGCAGCCTGGAAATGTGGAGACGGCGTTTATGCAGGGGATAAAGCGCACTGTCACCGTGGGCGGCAAGAATGACGCCAACCCGCTGCCCGCGACCGCCGAGAACATCCACGCAGGCCAGCAGAATTTCTCGCACTATTGCATGGTGTGCCACGGACTGGACGCCCAAAACACCGGCGTGCCCTTCGCCGACCGCATGTCGCCACCCGTCCCCCCGCTGACATCGCCTGCCGTTCAGCGGTATACCGATGGTCAGCTGAAGTGGATCATCGACAACGGCATCGCACCTTCTGGAATGCCCGCTTCCAAAGGCATCCTGGGCGACGATGAGATCTGGCAGATCGTCGATTACATCCGCCATCTTCCTGCGAAAGGGAGCCTCGGAGAGCCGCCCGTGTACAACGGCAATTGATTCGACGGACGCGTTCTGCCCTTACTCACTCTTTTCAGCACCTGACTTGTCATAGACCGATCGCACGATAATCGGCGTATTGAGGTGCTTGCTTTCCAGGGTCAAGGTATCTGCCAGCTTTCCCTCGGCAGTGAGTTCGTAGCTGTGGGAGATTTTTTCCCCACCCGGGCCCTTTTCTTCCGTGACCAGCGTCGCCCGTTCCCAACGTGCCTTCACCTGCATCTGCTGGCTATCTTTCTTGGACTTTTCGACCTTGCGGCCGTCAGTAAACAGTTCGCGCACCCGACTTGCGTCGTCGGTCATATCAATCTCCGGTCCCTTCTGCGCGACCCTGAGTTGGTCGGAGGCCTGCACGAGCTCGCGTAACCGTCCATGCTCTTCCTCGGAGCCCGACCCTGATCTCGGTCCGTTGCCGGGACCTCCTGGCCGTCCCATTCCGACGCCCGGGATACCGATGCCGACTCCACCTCCGCCCATGCCGCCGGGTCGGCTCATCGGACCGTTTCGATCCCGGTCCTGTACCGCTGATCGCAACTTCTCCCCGGGATCGTCACTCTCGTCTTTGTTCAGCTTCCACCACCCGGCGAAAGCGGGTTGGCCCTGCGCCTCACCACCTGAGGTGGTTGGCTTGGCTTGATCGGCAGACTGCTTTGCCGCATACGCCACCGCAACGACAACGATCAGCCCGGCCGCGAGTATGAGCCGCTTTCGGAAAACCCGTGCGTGCGTTCTATTCCACATCGATGCCATAAGTTGCTCCGGTACTACGTGCGCGTGGAAATGCGAGCGCCGCCTAATGGAGGCCCACACAGCACAGGGATTGACGAAAATGAAGCGCGCTCTGGTTACCGGATTGGATGGAGCGCCGCTATGACAAGATGTCCAAGCCCGGCGCTTTAGGAGTAAAGATTTGTAAAGCTACAGGAACAAAGGCCTACGCCGCGTGGCCGCACTACTGTCCGGTACGGAACTGCGGGGAAATCAGCAGGCGGTTAGGTGCCTTCTTGGCATCCTTCTGAGGCTGGAAAACCAGGTCAAGCCCCTCTTCTGCCGCAGTTGGTGCCTGCGCCAGCAGGTCGGCCAGCGATCGGAAAGCCCGGCTCACTTCCTGCGAATCGTGAGCCGCCACCGGTGTGCCCTTGTCGATCGCGGGAGCGATCAATTGGTAGTTGTTCGGAATCTTCCACAATATCTTGCAGGTTGTGGCACGCTCAACGTCTTCCTCGCTGAAGCCAGGAATCTTCTTGTAGCGGTTCATCACCAGCCGAAGATGCTTGCGTCCGTTGCTCTCTTCGAGAAATGAGCGAATGCGGCCTGCGCTCCAAAGCGACACCACGTCGGTCTGCACCACCATCAGCACCACGTTGGAAAGATCCGACAACAACCGGGTGGTTTGATCCATGCGTCCCGAGCAATCCACCACCACGTAGCGGTAGTGACTCACCAGCAGATCAAAAAGCCGCGCCAGTTCCGCGGCTGCCGGAGCGGTTGTGTAGGGCTGTTGCGGCCCTGCCAGCAGATGCAAGCCGTCTTTGGTCGAGGTCATCAGGCCTTCCAGCAGCGACGCATCCATCCGGTGCAGATTCTGAAGCGCATCCATTACGCTGAAAGTCGGGCGCGCATTCAAATGCAGCGCGGCATGACCGATCGGAGAAAAATCCACCAGAATCGTCTGCCCATGATGTTGTTGCAGCGCCACGGCGGTGTTCACCGCCAAAGTCGTCGCCCCGCTGCCCCCCTTTGCATTGATGACCGTGAATACTCGTGCTCTTCCCGTGCCGCTGCGGGTCTTGCTGCGCGAGGCGGTGAACCGTCCAAACGCATCGGCCAGCCCCTCGGCTCCTGCCATGCGGTCGATATACTCCCCAGCCCCGGCGCGCATCGCGCCCACGATTGCCATCGGGTTGCGCATATCGCCGACTGCAAAAATGGCAACGTCACTGGTGCTGGCGCGGATGAGTTCGATGGTGTGAATGGCGCGCTGCGGATCCTCGGAATTGACATCAACAATGACAACTTCGGCGCGCTGCGACTGCATTTGCCGCATCACTGAATCGGTCGCGCTCAGCGGAAAGCCCACATTGCTGAAAACGATGCGCGCGACATGCGTGCTCTCCAGGCGATTCTGGAGCACCGCCAGTTGTTCTCGGTCCTCCGTCAGGAGGGCGACTGCGATGCCATGCATGACTTGGTTCTCGCTAAAATCTCTCTGCGATTGCATGGTATTGGGGGACAAACCTCACAGCCAAGTGACTTTTGTAACCACGGTCGACACTACCATCCTGATTTTACTCGACCGCTTTTGCGGGGCAAAAAAAGATGGGAGAAGCCGTCGGAAAACTTCCCAGTGGGGTTTCCCGACCGCGCAATATTCTATGCGAAAACCGCCTCGATTGAGAAGATAAAATCGCTGAAACTCCGCCGCTGGAGCGGCAATTCGAGGATTTTCCCCGGGCGGCCTGCGCCTTTCAGGAGGCCACGCGGTGGCTACTCGAAACTTTCGCCGGAACCTCTTCCCCGCGTTCGTGCAGGGCCAAAATACGGCTGAACGCCTCCGATCCTTCCTCCACTTGCGGCTCCGTCAGGTACTCGTAGCCCGCAAAATGCACCGCCACCCCAAGACGGGTTCCCACCGAGGGCTGCATCACCCGCAACACCCGGCCTTGGCAGCGCACCGGCATGCTTTCGCCTAGCGTAATCGCCGACGGCATCACCAGCCTTACCTCGATCGCCTCTCCCGCCGCCAGCGGGAAATCCGTATACAGAAAACAGCCGCGAGAGCTCAGGTCTTGCGTGAATCCGCTGGACTCGTGTCGCGAGCCCGTCAGCCTTATCGAAACCGGAACTTGCACCTCGAAACGTTGCCCACAGCGGCGCTCAAGACAATCAGGGGTAGTAGTCATGGCTTCCTCGGCGTGGCAGTGAGTTCCCGGTTGGGGGGGACCAGGACAACCAAAAACTTTACCCCAGGTTCGTCCCCGTGGGAAGTAACGTTTTTCGTGGACGAATTTGCGATGTAAATAAAGGCCTGTGGATAACTTACAAAACTCCAGTTCTGCTCCAGGACACAATCCAACGTGATCCAAATCACAGCCTGCCACCCCTTGGCCCGAAACAATGGGCTACGCACACTTCCCGGGCGGGAAGTGGCGATTCTGTGTGCTCGCGAACCCACCGAGCTCTCGAAAACGGAGGCTGGTATGGCGGTTACGAAACAACAGGCTCTCGACTATCATCTCGGGCAACGTCCCGGAAAAATTGAAGTTACATCCAGCAAGCCCTGCCGTACGCAGCGGGACCTCAGCCTTGCCTACACTCCGGGAGTCGCCATCCCTTGCCTCGAAATCGAGAAAAATCCCCATGATGCCTTCAAATACACCGCGCGCGGCAACCTGGTGGCTGTCGTCAGCAACGGAACCGCCGTGCTCGGCCTGGGCGACATCGGCGCCCTCGCCGGCAAGCCCGTCATGGAGGGAAAAGCTGTCTTGTTTAAACGCTTTGCCGACGTCGACGTCTTCGACCTGGAAGTCAATTCGCACAACCCCGACGACGTAATCAAGCTTTGCCAGTTACTCGAACCCACTTTTGGCGGCATCAATCTCGAAGACATCAAGGCGCCCGAATGTTTCTACATCGAGGAGACCCTCAAAAAGACAATGAAGATTCCCGTCTTCCACGATGACCAGCACGGTACCGCCATCATCTCCGGAGCCGCCCTGGTCAATGCCCTGGAAATCGTCGGCAAGCCCACTGATGCAGTCAAAGTCGTTTTCAATGGCGCGGGCGCGGCCGGCATTGCCTGCGCCGAACACTATGTCCGCATGGGAGTGAAACGCGAGAACATCACCCTCTGCGATACCAAGGGAGTCGTCTACAAAGGCCGCACCGCCGGAATGAATCCCTACAAGGAGCGCTTCGCCAAAGAGACTTCTCTGCGTACTCTGGCCGAGGCCATGCAGGGAGCCGACGTGTTCGTTGGTTGCTCGGTGAAAGGCGCGGTCAATGCCGAAATGATCCGCTCCATGGGCCCCCGGCCGATCGTCTTTGCCATGGCAAACCCCGACCCCGAAATCACCTATGAAGAGGCCAAATTCAGCCGCGACGACGTCATCTTCGCCACCGGCCGGTCCGACTATCCCAACCAGGTCAACAATGTTCTCGGTTTCCCCTTCATTTTTCGCGGAGCCCTCGACGTCCGTGCCACCGCCATCAACGAAGAAATGAAGCTGGCTGCCACCCACGCCCTGGCCGCGCTGGCCAAAGAAGACGTACCGGACTCTGTCTGCCGCGCTTATGGCGTCGAACGGCTGAAGTTCGGTCCCGAATACCTGATCCCCAAGCCTTTCGATCCACGCGTTTTGCTCTGGGAGGCCGCTGCCGTCGCCAAAGCTGCCATGGAGAGCGGCGTCGCCCAGGAGCCTGTCGATCTCGATCTCTATCGCGAACAGCTCGAGCGTCGTCTCGGCAAAGCTCACGAAGTCGCGCGCATGATGGTGCACAAAGCGCAGTCGCAGCCCAAAAACGTCGTCTTTCCTGAAGGCGACCACGAGAAGATCCTGCGGGCCTGCCACACCTTGGTCGAGGAGAACATCGCCATTCCCATTCTCCTCGGAAATGCTCACGCCATTCGCAAGAACATCGCCGAACTCGGGCTCGACCTCCACGGCGTCCGCGTCGTCGATCCCGCCGATTCTCCGCTGCGCGAACGCTACATCCAGGAATTGTTCCGCCTGCGCCAGCGCCGCGGCATGACGCTCTCTGAGGCGCGCACGCAGATCGACAACCGCAATGTCTTCAGCTCCATGATGCTGCACATGGGCGACGCCGATGCGCTGGTCTCGGGCGTCAGTCAGCACTTTCCCGATACCATCCGTCCCGCGCTCGAAATCGTTCGCGTACGCGAAGGCCTGCACAAAGTCGCCGGCTGCTACGCCATGATCACGCGCAAAGGCGATATCTATTTCTTGGCGGACACCAGCGTCAACATCGACCCCACCGCCGAAGACCTCGTCGAAATCGCCCTCTGTACCGCGCAAACCGCCCGCCGGTTCGACATTGAGCCGCGCGTTGCCCTGCTGTCGTTCTCCAGCTTCGGCAGCACGAAGCATCCGCAGTGTGAGAAAGTCCGCCGGGCTGTCGAACTGCTCCACCGCGCCGACCCCACCCTCATGGTCGACGGGGAACTCATGGCCGATGACGCCGTCTCGCCCGATCTTGAGCAGACTTACCCCTTCAGCCGGCTGAAGGGTGGCGCCAACGTACTGATCTTCCCCAATCTCGATTCCGCCAACATCGCCTACAAGCTGCTTTCAAAACTCGGTGGCGCCGAGACTCTCGGCCCGATCCTCATGGGCATGAGCAAACCAGTCCACCTGCTGGCGCGCGGCGCGGAGGTCGAGGAGATCGTCAACGTCACAGCGATCGCTGTCGTCGACGCGCAGGAGACAGCCCCGGAGCCGGCAGAAGTGTTACCGGCAGCAGTGGTAACAGTAGCTCTGGAAGAGAACCTAGAAAAAGAATCTAGAAAAAGAACCTGGAATCCGTCAGCCACTGGAATGCATCGTTAGCAAGAAATGCGTTTTGGCGATGAGCACGGCTTCACAGTCTGCGGAAAAACGACTGTAGCGCCGGCAGCCTGCCCTGAGCGGAGTCGAAGGGTCCCGCCGGCTGTCGCGAGGCCGGGGTCCCCAGCAAGCGTTTTTGGCTTGCTGGGTGAGGGCATCTTGCCCTCGCCGTATCAGGGCGCGCCTTGAGGCTGAATCGTCAGTTCTTCTTTTGCGGCGGTCTCTGATTCCCGCTGCCCGCCGGAGGCGCGAAAGGCTGCGGAATCATTCCGCCCTGCGAACCGCCCGGCGAGATATTCATTCCACTGTGCGGATCGGATGCGCTCGGGTTCAGCCCCATCGTCCCGGGAATGAAGCAAGTGAGACGGCCGCTGTGCGCCATACGCAGCTCCGCCGGGCAAGGCCCGCTTTGCAGCTGCGAGCCAGTGCCGCTGCCCTGCAGTTCCACGGCAAAGAGCTTGCCCTCCGCGTTCCCTGCGACCCCGGTCGTCATGCCCGGCATGTCGTACGCCACATAAAACGGATGTTTGCCTTGTGCCGCTTGCGTGCCACAATCGCCCGCTTGCTTCGATTGCTCGTTGGTGGCGTGCACGTCGAATCGCCCGCAGTCTGTCGCACCGGCGCCGGCGAGTTGCTTCAGCTTGAGTTGCACCGCGTCGTCTGGCTTTGCTGCAGGCGCGGAAGGATTCGACGATTTCTTGCAGCCAACCAGGCATGCCGCGGCCACGACTCCCAATACGATTGCCTTGTTCATGGTCCTTTATTGTAGAACAGCCGTCTTCGCGTGGTCGGCTATAGTAGTACTACCGAGTCTGCTCCAGCATCCAATAAGCACCGTGCCTGAGCCAACGACTTCCAATCCGCCCAGCAGCGAACCCCCCGCGTCCGCCGTGCCCGAATCCCGCTGGTCGATCGGAATGCGCGCCCTCACCCACCGCAACTTCCAGCTTTTCTTTTCCGGACAGCTCATCTCCCTCACCGGCACCTGGATGCAGACCGTGGCGCAGTCCTGGCTCGTCTATAAAATGACGGGCTCTTCACTGCTCCTCGGTTCTGTAGGTTTTGCCAGTCAGATTCCCGTATTTCTCGTAGCTCCCCTGGGCGGAACCGTCGCCGACCGCATGAACCGCCACCGCGTGGTCATCGCCACCCAGACCGCCTCGATGATTCTCGCCCTCATCCTCGCCGCGCTCACGCTTACGCACACGGTCAAGGTTTGGCACATCTTTGTGCTCGCCGCGCTACTCGGCGTCGTCAATGCCTTCGACATCCCTGGCCGCCAGTCTTTCCTCGTCGACATGGTCGGCCGCGATGACCTGATGAACGCCATCGCCCTCAACTCCTCGATGTTTAACGGCGCGCGTGTCATCGGTCCGGCGATCGCCGGAATTCTGGTCGCGAAGATCGGCGAAGGCTGGTGCTTCTTTGTGAACGGCGTCAGCTACATCGCCGTGATCATCGGACTACTCCTGATGAGCGTGGTCTGCCCGCGCCGCTCGAAATCCGACTCGCCTCTCGAAGACATCATCGAAGGCTTCCGCTGGGTCAGCCACACGGGACCGATTCGCGCTCTCCTGTTGCTGCTTGGCGTGGTCAGCCTGGTTGGCATGCCCTACACCGTACTCATGCCCATCTTCGCCGACCGCATTCTTCACGGCGGCGCAAAAGGCCTTGGCATCCTGATGGGCTTCACCGGCGTCGGCGCGCTGTTCGGCGCCCTCACCTTAGCCATGCGCAGCGGCGTGAAGGGCCTGGGCCGTCTGGTCTCCATCTGCTGCGCCGGCTTCGGCATCAGCCTGATCGCATTTTCTTTTTCGAAGTTCTTCTGGCTGTCCGCCGTCCTTCTGATCCCCGTCGGATTCTTCATCATGCTGCAGATGGCGTGCTCGAACACCCTGATCCAGGCCATGGTTCCCGACGCTCTCCGCGGCCGCGTCATGGCGCTCTATTCAATGATGTTCATGGGAATGGCCCCGTTTGGAGCGCTGCTGGGCGGCGCGCTGGCCGACCGCCTTGGCGCCCCCATCACCGTAGCCACGGGAGGCGCGGCCAGCATCGCCGCTGCCATCTGGTTCGGCAAACAGCTTCCTGTCTTCCGTGGAGAAGCCCGTCAGCTAATCATCGCCCAAGCCATGGCCGGCGGCGAACCGTCTGAAGAAATGACCGTAAGGGTGGTCCAGTAAGTCAGGGTAGCGGTAAGTCAGGGTAGCGCCGGCGTCCCGCCGGCTGTCGCGAGGGCATCCTGCCCTCGCACCCTACTCCTCCGCGAAACTTACCTGCTCGAGTACCTGCGAGTGGGGACTCTCCTCGAGTGCCTTCACCCCGTATTCATACCCCTTCGCAAATGCCTTCAAATTCAGCTCGCAGAAACTCGACGGCACCGAATCCGCCACTGACTTGCGCACTGCCTCCGGTTCCAGCAACCGGGTCACTGCAGTAAAGAACCCGACCATCACCGAGTTCAGCACCATGCGCTTGCCCAGTTCTTCGGCGAGCCGCGTCGCAGGACAGCTATACACCTTGGTCTGGCGCGGCAAATTGGTCACCCGCACCAGATCCTGCTCGACAATCAGCGTCCCGCCTTCCTTCAACTCGGGAACGAACCGTGTGTAAGCCTCCTGCGACATCACCACCATGATGTCCGGTTGCGTTACATACGGATAGAGAATCGGCTCCCCCGAGAGCAGCAGTTGCGCGCTGCACGCGCCGCCGCGCGCCTCCGGCCCAAAATTCTGGGTCATCGTCGCGTACGCGCCCTGGTAAATCGACGCTGCCTTGCCCAGCACGATCGCCGACAGAATCACTCCCTGCCCGCCAAATCCCGCGATGCGAAGTTCCGTTAGCCGCAGCTGCATACATTCTCCGAAGGTTCCACGTAGCGCTCGCCCAGCGATTCGACCATCTGCGCCCGCAGCAGTTCCTGGTAATCGGCACGGTCGCGATCGACGAATTTCCCTACCACAATTTCGCCCGTCATCGTTAATCCAACTTCGCCGGTTGGCGCCCCATGCCGTACTTTGCTTTTTTCCTTGTAGTACTTCATCGTGTCGAGCCCGTCGCCAAGCCGGTTGCGCCGCTGATACAGCGTCGGGCAGGGGCTGATCACCTCAATGAAGCTGAATCCCTTTTTCTGGAAAGCTTCCTGAATCGATCGTGCCAGTTGCCTCACGTGAAAAGTGGTCCAGCGCGCCACGTACACCGCACCGGCCGCTTCCACCAGGTGCGGCAAGTTGAACGCCGGCTCAAACGCCCCATAGGGTGAGGTCGACGTGATGGCGTGCCCCGGCGTTGTCGGCGCAGTCTGCCCGCCCGTCATCGCATAAATCAGATTGTTCACGCAGATGACTTTCAGATCGATATTTCGCCGCGCTGCATGAATCAGGTGATTTCCTCCAATCGCCGACAGGTCGCCATCCCCGGAATACACCACGACGTTCAGCTTGGGATTTGCCAACTTCAACCCGGTGGCAAAGGGAATCGCTCGTCCATGCGTCGTATGAAAGGAATCCAGCTTCACGTACCCGGCCACTCGCCCCGTGCAACCAATTCCGGAAACCAGCGCGATCGATTGCAAGTCCACTTTCGATTCAATCAGCGCCCGCGCAAAACAGTTCACCGTCGTCCCGATTCCGCATCCCGGGCACCAGATATGCGGCATGCGGTCGGTACGCAGGAAAGGCTCGACCGGATTCACCACGTCCAGGATGCTCATCGCGTCGCCTCCACAATCACTCGCAAAATATCTTCCGGCCGGTGCACGCTTCCACCCGCATGCGGTATGGCGAACGTTCGTGCTCTTCCACCCGCCGCCCGCTCCACCTCCCGCACCATCTGCCCCAGGTTGAGTTCCGGAACCACGAATGCCTTCGTCTTCGTTGCCAGTTCGCGGATGCGTTTCTCCGGGAACGGCCAGCAGGTAATCAGCCGCAACTTCCCAACCCGAAATCCCTGTTCCCGCGCCAGTTCAACAGCCCGCTGCGCGACGCGGGACGTGATCCCGTACGAGATCACCACCACCTCGGCATCCTCGAGTCCCTCTTCGTCCAGCAGCGTGATGCGATCGGCCGCATCGAGAATCTTGCTTTGCAGTCGCCGTACCAGCTTGTCCTGCGTTTGCGGTGTCATGTTTGGATACCCGCGCTCATCGTGCGTCAGCCCGGTCACGTGAAAGTTGTATCCTTCCCCGGCATGCGCCATCTCGGGAACGCCGTCGCCATTCGTTGCATAAGGCAGGTAATCTTCAATCGATTTCCGCGTGTGCCGCCGTGGCACAACCTCAATCTGATCGGCTGCGGGGATCACGACCTTCTCCGTCATGTGCCCCACCACCTCATCCATCATCAGCATGACCGGAACGCGGAATTCCTCGGAGAAATTGAACGCCCGGATCGTCAGATCAAAACATTCCTGCGGAGAGTTCGGGCACAGCGCGATAATTTCGTAGTCCCCGTGCGATCCCCAACGCGCCTGCATCATGTCCGCCTGCGCCGGGAGGGTCGGCAATCCCGTCGAAGGACCGCCGCGCTGCACGTCCACGAACACGCAGGGAGTCTCCGTCATCGCCGCATAGCCGATGTGTTCCATCATCAAAGAAAATCCCGGCCCTGAAGTCACCGTAAATGCTTTTGCCCCGCCCCAGACCGCGCCCTGCAGCGTGATCGATGCTGCCAACTCATCTTCCATCTGAATAAACGTTCCACCTACCACGGGTACTCGCGCCGCAAAGCGCTCGACCACTTCCGTCGACGGCGTGATCGGATACCCGGCCGCAAATCGCGCTCCCGCCGCCAGCGCTCCCTCGCAGCAGGCATGATCGCCGTCAATAAAATGCGTGCCCGTCAGCACTCCGCGCGGATCAGCTTGCATGGTTCACCTCGCCCGACGCCGCCTTCGGTTGCTCCGCGGACGGCGGCGTGAGCTTCTGTCCGTAAATCGCAAAGTCGGGACAATACATCCCGCACAGATCGCAGCCGCTGCACTTCTCCGGCGCGACCACGTGCGGCGGATGGTAGCCCTTGGAATTGAAAGCGGAAGAGAGGGCCAGCACCTTTGTCGGGCAGAACTCCACACAAAAGCCGCAGGCCTTACAGCGCTCCACAATGATCGAAACGCGTCCTTTTGCCACGGGACCCCCACAGTCGGGGAGTGTTGGGCACTCCCGAATCTCGAAAAATTATGGCTTGTCCTTGTCTCACCGGGGTGTGACGCGGATCACGGATACTCGTGAGGCGGAACACAGGCCCGGAATGACCGCACTCCTGGCCGCCGACCCCCTCCGCCCTGTATGTGGAAGAAAAAAAGCGGCCCCAGGCGGGGCCGCGAAGAAGTCATCTACAGCAGACGTTAGAACGTCAGTTGAGCGCGGATCTGCACCGCGCGCGGAGAAGCGTCGCCGCCCAGAAACGAACCGAACGCGCTGGTTGGCGGCCCTGTAGACGAGATCCGAGATTCGTGCGGGTCCTAAGGTTTTGCTGAAAGTCCGCAAGCGACCAGAAAGATCGCGCTCTTGCCTCGCGCGTGCGGCGAGAAAAAAGCCACGACATCGTCATCATAAAAAGTCAGGCCGGTTGCTCCCAACCGCTGCGCATAGGCCGCCAGATAGATCTTGCCGCCAAGAATGCCGGCTTCAGTCTGTACCGCGCGATATCCGCGATTACCGAACGCTTCAAGAATCTTCGGCAGGTTCGCGAGAAAGAAAATGTCCACACTTGCGTCGGCGGGCAGTTCCTGTTCGAGGCCGAGATAACCCGCGCGATCCCGAAATTCGCCCTCTTTCAATAGTTCCAGTTGCTTCTTCTCTCGATGAAAGAAGTACGCCCCCGGCGCCAGTCCCTCAACGCGGTGAACGATCAAATAGATGTCGTTGAGTTCAGCTCCGAACGGATTCAGAAAGTCCGCGGGGATTCCCTGCGTCGTTCGCTCCAGCAGAGTAGAAAGTTGGGCGAACGAGATTGCATCCCGAGCGAATCGCCGCGCCGACCCTCGCCGCTGAATCACCTGTTCCACCGTATCCGTCGGCAGCGCCGCTTCCGCAACCGGTTTGAGATCGATAAGCTTTCCTTTCACTTCGGGTACCGGAAGGGCCACCCGCTTCTTATGCCACGCTGCGACCTCATCCCGGCTCAGCAGGTTCGAGGCTGCATGCATCTGCCTCATCGCCGGGTAATCCACTTCACTCTTGGAGTAGGGCACCACTGGCAATTCCAAACGAGCAGCTGCCTGCGCGGCCGGCTTCAACTTCTTGGTGTGCCCAAGCGCAATCATCGAGAATGCGACTTCCTTCTGAACGTCAACATCGAGCAACTCATTCACCTGCTGATCCACGAAACCCATCACCAGTTCCGCCGAAAACCCCAACGCCGTGCTCACAGCCAGCGCGTTTGCGATCACCGTGCCGTTGTCCCAGCCAAAATGACGGTAGGTTCGCGACCGATACTTCCACGCGTTTCTCCAATAGGTTGTCGTGCACACAACAATCAACGGAGCATGTGCAATCGCAGCCTCGCTGGCCGTCGCTTCGACGAGCGTTCCGCGATAGTCTCCGGCTCGCAGTTGGCGCAGGCCAAATTCCGCCGCGCCAAAATGGTAGACGCCCGCCGCCAGACCCGGAAGCTCGCCACACACCAGATAGAGCTCAACTTCGTACAACGCCCCCGTACAAGCCGCTGCCCGGAAGAAGGTCTCGCCGCCAGGAAATTTCTTGCTGCGCGTCACCCCGGCCGAAAAAAATAACAACTGTGCTACATCGTCGAAGCTGGGAAGAATCTTTCCTCGACCCTTGATTCCTTTGCCGGAGATTGCGGACAGGGCCGTAACACCACTCTGGCGAAAATCCTTTGGTAGCCGCGTGATTTCCAGTGTCGGATAAATCTTGAACAGGAGCGGCTTGTTCTCCCAGTCAAGAAAATGCGGATTTGCCCGCAGGCTTAAATAGGAATGCTTGCTGCCATTGTGATATTTCCACGTCGCATCAAGATCGTGGTTCGACATGAGGACAACATTGTAGTCGGTCCGTTTTCGCGAAGCCTGTGGCACTACCGCAATCCTTTCTTGCGCAGGAATTCCGCTACAACTTCCTTGACGTCGCGATGCTGTCCGTCTACCGCATAATTCAATTGCTGCATCTCCTGGTCGGAAATCTTGCCCGCCAACGCGTCCAATGCCTGTCCCACCTCCGGATGCCGCGCCAACGTCGCCTGGCGCATCACGGCCACCGCTTCATACGGAGGGAAGTAGTGTCGGTCATCCTGGAGCACGAACAAATCCAGCGCCGGAATCAGCCCGTCCGTTGTGTTCCCGGCGATCAAGTCCACCTGCTTTGCCTTCAATGCGCGAGCGAGCAGGCCGAGATCCATGATTCGCGGTTGCTCCGCGAAGCGCACACCGTACGCCGCCGCCAGTCCTTTATACCCATCCGGGCGCTCCATGAACTCGTATCCGAATCCCGGACGCCATTGCGGCGTATACGCCGCTGCTTGTGAAATGGTCTCCAGGTGCAAGCGACGCGCATCCTCGCCCCGGATCTCGATCGCAAACGTATCGTTGAATCCGAGCGCAGGCCCGACCGCGAACCCAAACCGCCGCTCATACTCCGACTTCACACGCCCATACACATCGGCCGCCCCTCCCTGCGGCCTCTCTTTCAGAATCGCCGTCAGCGCCGTCCCCGTATACTCGGGATAAAGATCAATCCGCCCTGAAAGCATCGCCTGCTGACAAATAAAAGTCCCCGCCAGATAAAACCGCCGCTCGATCTGCAGAT
This sequence comes from uncultured Acidobacteriota bacterium, assembly GCA_963729415.1. Classification (GTDB taxonomy): domain Bacteria; phylum Acidobacteriota; class Terriglobia; order Terriglobales; family Acidobacteriaceae; genus Gp1-AA133. The sequence goes on from CAVSOD010000006.1 coordinate 77,098, forward strand.
TGGTTTTTGCTTCCAGTTACCTGCGCAAAAATCTCTCCCAGCACCGCCTGCTCGGTGAAGTTTTTCGAGCCGATAACAATTCGGTTGGCCCGTGGAGGGCCGCAAGCTGTGAGCGCGGCTAAGAGTAGAAGAATAAAAAATGTGCGGGGCATGGTTACGAATCCCAGCGCGTTCCCGGCTTCCTCGAAAGTTAAGCTGGGCTGAGCCGCCGCTCCAGCCAACCCAACGACACATCCGCCAACAGCGCAAGTCCAGCGGCCGGAATCGCTCCCGCCAAAATGACCTGATTGTTCACCATTGCCACTCCTCGCATGATGTACTCCCCCAACCCGCCAGCCCCGATGAACGCCGCAATTGTCGCCAGCCCTACCGAGATCACCGTCGCCACTCTCACACCTGCAATGATCACGCCCAATGCCAGCGGCAATTCCACCTGCAGCAGCAACTGTCGATCCGTCATTCCCATCCCGCGCCCCGCCTCCACCACTGCAGGATCGACTCCCTTGATCCCCGCATACGTATTACGAATCAGCGGTAGCAGCGCGTACAGCGTGAGCGCCAGAACCGCGAGCCGCTCGGAACTCGCGCCAATCCACGGCAGGGGCAACAGGAATCCAAACAGCGCCAGACTTGGAATAACCTGAATAATGTTCGCGGTGCCCAGCACGGGCTTGTTCCAACCCGGCCGCCGGGTAATCAGAATCCCCAGCGGAATCCCGATCACGACCGCCAACAGCGTGGAGATAACCACCATCCACAAGTGCTCCAGCGTCAACTCGAGCACCTCATTGTGATTCTGAATCACGAACTGCAGCACGTTCATGCTGGACCTCGCATCCGTTCCCAGTCGGTGCTCCGAAAGCCTCCAGGTACCGCTTGACCAGTGGGTCGTGGGACCGCACGAATTCTTCCGTCGCCAGCGCCGTAACCAGTTTCCCCGCTTCCATCAGCGCGATCCGCGTACCCAGCAACATCGCCTCGCGCAGATCGTGGGTCACAAACACCACCGTCTTGTGGATCCGCTTCTGCAGCGCCAGAAACTCGCGCTGCAAGTCGGCCCGCGTCAGCGGATCGAGCGCCCCGAACGGCTCGTCCATCAGCAGAATCGGCGGATCCGCCGCCAGCGCCCGCGCCACCCCCACCCGCTGTCGCTGTCCTCCCGACAACTCCCGCGGATACCGCAACGCCATCCCGACCTCAAGCCCCACCACTTGAAGCAGCTCCAGCACGCGCTGCCGCGTTCGCTCCGCCGGCCACTTCTCAATCGCTGGAACCAGTCCGATGTTCCGCTCCACCGTGAAGTGCGGGAACAAGCCCGCATCCTGAATCACGTACCCAATCCCTCGCCGCAGCCGGATCGGATCCCACTCCGTCGTAGCCCGGCCTTCAACCAGTACCTGCCCCGAACTGGGCGATACCAGATCGTTAATCAGCTTCAGCGTCGTCGTTTTCCCCGATCCGCTGCGCCCCAAAAGCACCAGCGTCTCCCCGCGCCGCACCTCGAGATTCAGACCCGAAACAATCTCCTGCCCGTTCGCCGGACGATACACGACGTTTCGGAACTCAATCGCGAGCCCATCTTGTAGAGGAGAATTCATCGGAAAGGAATTGCGCCCGAGAACACCGGTCGTAGCGCCGGCGTCTCGCCGGCTGTCGAGAGAGCGTCCCGCCCTCTCCATTCACGATTTGACGACTAGCGAGCAGCGACCGGCCCGCTCACCCGGCGGATCGATACGCCCCAGCCGGCAGCCCCGTGATTCGAATTCCGCCATGACCCTTATGCCGGATGTTCAGACCAATCAGCAGCGCCGTGACCTGCTCTACGATGCGCGCATTCTCCAGCTTGCCCCCGTCAATCGCGCGCAGCCCGGGAATCTTTGTTACCAGACCGCATACTGTCTGTGTCGCCTCCGGATCGTCGCTGCATACAATCACATCGCATTCCACGGGATCGTCTCCGTTCATCGCGTCAGCCGAACAATTCTGAAAGGCCGCCACCACGGTGACTCCCTTGGGTACCAGTTCTGCGGTCTGCTGTGCCGCCGAACCTTGCCAGACTCCCAGCGTGCGGCTGGCCCGTCCGCCGATGCTTGCCGCCAGCGGAACTGTCGCATCCATCAAAATGCTGCCCGCTTTGAACGCCGTCTTCAGTTCTTTCAGCAGCCCCGCTTGTCCCTCGAACGGGACCGTGAGCGCCAACAGATCGCAGGAGGCGCACGCCTCCGCGTTGGTTGTGCCGCGAACCTGCGCACTCGCCCCTGCCTTGTCGCGGATCTGTTTCGCAGCCGCGTCGGCTCGTTCTGCGTTGCGCGAGCCAATCACCACGCTTTCGCCCGCCCGCGCCCAGCGCAATGCCAGTCCCATTCCCGCGGGACCGGTGCCTCCCAGAATCGCAATCGGACGGCTCAAGCGAACTCCGCCATCACCGCATCTTCACTCGTGAAAGTCTCGACCGGCGCCTGAATGCGCAGCCGTGTGTAGGTGGTATTGCGCTCCGCGGGAATCCGCCCCGCCTCCAGAATCAGCGACTGGAACTCCGCCGGACTGGTGTACTGCCCCGCCGTCGCCCCCGCCTCGCGCGAAATATTTTCCTCCATCAAGGTCCCGCCGTAATCGTTCGCGCCGGCATGCAGACACAGCTGCGAAAGCTTGCGATTGAGTTTCACCCACGAAATCTGAATGTTGTTGATCGATCCGGCCAGCACAATGCGCGCCAATGCATGAATCTTCAAATGCTCCGCCAGGGTTGGCCCCGAGCGCGCCAGTCCCTGGTGGAACAGCAGCGTGTTCTGGTGCACGAAGCCCAGTGGAACAAACTCCGTGAAACCGCCCGTCTGTTGCTGGATTTCACGGAACAAGAGCATCTGGTTCACCCAGTGTTCCGGGGTCTCCACGTGCCCGTACATCAAAGTCGAAGTCGATCGAATCCCGAGCTTGTGTGCAGTCGTAATCACTTCGCGCCACTGAGCGCTCGTCAGCTTATTCCGCGAGAGCACCTCCCGCACTTCGTCGTCGAGAATCTCAGCCGCCGTTCCAGGCAGTGTGTCGAGCCCGTTGTCCCGAAGCATCTGGAGATAGTCAGCCAGCGCCATACCGGTCAGCTCGACGCCATACACGATTTCCATCGGCGAGAAGGCATGGCAGTGCATTCCGGGCACGGCGCGTTTTACCGCTCGAAGAATGTCGCGGTAATAAAAAGGAGACAGGCCGTGTGGCAACCCGCCCTGAATGCAAACTTCGGTCGCGCCCAGTTCCCACGCTTCCGAAGCCTTCCGCGCTACCTGCTCGAGACTCAGGAAATAGGTATCGTCCTCGCGCGGACCCCGGCTGAACGCGCAGAATTTGCAACCCACGAAACAAATGTTCGTGAAATTAATATTCCGATTGACGACGTAAGTAACCAGATTGCCGGAAAGCTCCACGCGCAATTCGTTCGCCGCCGCAAGCAAGCCGAGCAAGTCATCCCCGTCGCTATTCGCCAGCAGCAGGCATTGCTCTCGCGTGAGCGATGCCCCGTCCTGTGTCGCCAGTACGCTCTCCAACGCGCCACGCACGTCGGGATTCAAACGCGCCGCAACATCCGTCCACTCGATCGACGGAAAATTCTCCAATTCCCTCGGTTCCAGTGCTCGACCCAAAACACCCTCCTAACGAAACAGGTCGTGAACTGCAGGACGAAGCAGCTCACGAAAGCCGCCGCGTCCACGCTCAAATCGGAATCCACGAATGATAACAAAGGGTGTGCGGCTTAGCTTGCCCGTAAGCAGCCCTGCCGCGCCCGCCAATTCGTCCGCCACCGCATGCAACGTAACCCGCAGCCGGTACCCATGCGGATCCCGCTGGGCCCGGTAGTCGTGAATCGCCTTCATTCCCGCCACGCCAATGGCCACATCGGTCAGCCCTTCGCGCCACGGCCTGCCGAAGCTGTCGCTGATAATCACCGGCACCGCCAATCCCAAGCTCTTCTTCAGCTCAAGATGCAGTCGCGCCGCCGAACGATCAGGATTTTTCGGAAGCAGCAGCGCATGTTCGCCACCATCCACATTGGAAACATCCACCCCGCTGTTCGCGCAGATAAAACCATGCCGCGTCTCCGTGATCAGCACGCCATTTTTTCTTCGGATTACGCGTTTGCTCTCGCGCAGTGCGAGCTCCGTAACCCGCGCATCCAGCTTGTAACGTCGCGCCCACGCGCGCGATGCCGCCGATGGTTTGATCGTATCGAGCCGAACCAACTGCCCCTCCGCCTTCGACACAATCTTGTGTTTCACCACCAGAATGTCGCCTGCAACCAGCGACACCCGCCGCTTCTTCAGCGCACCCATCAGCTTTTCGCTAAGAGAATCTCCGGGCCGGACTTCGCCCGCCAGTGGCACGGGGATCACCCGGAGTTCGTGCATGGCGTTCTACTCGTTCGCGGCCCGTGGATACTCTCGCAAGTCCCACTGTCGCGCCAGCCGCTGCGCGCGAGTCTCGCCGGGCAAGCCGACCAGGTGCCTGAGATCGTCTGGATCATCCACGTCCACCGCAATCCCAGGAAGTTGCAGCACGACGCAGGACTCTCCGCTGGCCTGCGCCGCCGCCAGATGCGGCTTGAAGCTGTCATTGCCAAAGCGCAAGGGAAACAAAGCCGCCGGCCGCCGCAGTACCGCATTTGTCCCGCGGCCGTCTCTCGCTGGCACCAGTACCGATCCGACCTCAGGCGCCGCGTCGAGAATCGCCTGCAGTTCCCAGACCTGGATCAGAGGAATGTCCCCCGGAATCACCAGCGTGTCGAGTCCGCGCATTTCGCACACCCGCGTCGCCATCTCGATCGCATCCGTCTCGCCGGCGTTCTTGTGATCGGCGATCACTTCGAAGCCGTACTTGCAGGCCACCGAAAGCGCAAATCCATCGCAGCTCACGATGGCAACTTCGGGCCGCTTCGGCCACGATGCCAAAATCTCCGCCACGTCTTCGAGCATGGCCTGCGCCAACTCAGTGCGTGACCCTTGATCGAGCACACCCGCCAGCCTTTGTTTCGCTTGCTTCAGATTTTTTACTGGGACAAGAATCATGAGTGGTTGGGCCTCGCCGCGGCCGCCGTTTGTTGCCCGCGCACCGCCGTGAGTACTGCGTTTGCCAGATCGGCCTTGTCTTCCGCGGTCCGCATGATGGTCTTCGTCACGTGAACCCGCAGTCCGGATCGCTGCAATTCTTCCGCTGCTTCCGCATCGCGCACATCGACCACCAGCATGTCGAGAAAGTCGTGATACGCCTGAGCTACACCCGCAACCGAAACCGGCAGCCCCTGCGAGGCCATCAGAATTCCCGCCGGTCCGGCTACCGCTTCTCCCGCGACGATTGGACTCACCGCCGCAATGCGTCCTTTCGTCTTGTGCAGCGCCTCCCGCACCCCCGGCACCGCTAGAATCGGACCGATGCTCGTCACCGGATTGCTTGGCGCCACCAGCACGACCTCCGCTTCCAGAATCGCATCAATCACTCCCGGCGCCGGTTCAGCGTCTGCCGCACCCGCGAACCGGATCGACTCCACTGGATCCTGATACCACCGCTGCACGAAGTATTCTTCAAAACTCAACTCGCCCAGCGGCGTCCCCACCCTCGTTTCCACCCGCGAGTCGCTCATCGGCAGGATGCGCGCCTTGACTCCCAACTTGTCGGAGATCTCCACCGTTACCTCCGAAAGGGTCTTTCCCTCCGCCAGCAGTTTCGAGCGCAAAATGTGCACCGCCAGGTCGCGGTCTCCCGCGTGAAACCAGATCGGCTGTCCCAGTTGCCCCATGTGCTGCAGGCAGAAGAACGTATCCCCCTTCACGCCCCAGCCCCGTTCCTTGCTCAACATCCCCGAGAGCACATAGGTGATTGAGTCGATGTCCGGAGAAACGTACAGCCCCCACCACAACAGATCGTCCCCGGTGTTCACGATCAGGGTCAGTTCTTCGGGCGGCGAAACCTGCCGCAGACCATCCACGAACTTCGCTCCACCGGTTCCACCCGTGAGCACCGTGATCACGCAGCCCTCCGCGCATATCCCTGCGCGTCCGCGGCGGCGGCGGTTCGTTGCGCGAGCAACCCCTCACCCTGCAACACTCGCGGCAAAAATTCCGGATACACCGGCAGCCGCTGTTCCAGCCGGAACCCGCGCTCCTCGGTGCGCCGGCGAAGTTGCTCGAGATGTGGCCAGGGCCTCTCCGGATTGATAAAGTCCGGCGTCAACGGCGACACCCCTCCCCAATCGTTGATTCCCGCTTCCAGCAGTTCGTCATAATAAGGAGCCGAAAGATTCGGTGGCGCCTGGATATTCATCCGCGGCAGCAGCAGCCGTGCCACCGCCACCGTGCGCAACATGTCGCCGAGCGACGGCTCCGGCCAATCCTGCATCGGAATTCCCGGCTTCGCCCGGAAGTTCTGCACGATCACTTCCTGGATATGTCCGTACTCGTCGTGCATCTTGCCGATCGCGAGCAGCGTGTCCACGCGATCCTCCACGCTCTCTCCGATCCCAATCAGCAGCCCGGTCGTGAACGGCACTCCAAGCTTGCCCGCCGCTTCAATCGTCCGCAAACGCCGCGCCGGCAGCTTGTCCGGAGCGTTATCGTGCGCCGCGCCATCTCGCAGCAAGATCGGCGTTCGTACTCTCCAGCATCAATCCCATGCTCGGCGAAACCGCAGCCAGCCGGCGAACCCATTCCGCGCTCAGCAGCCCCGGGTTCGGATGCGGCAGCACGCTCGTCTCCCGCAGCACCAGCTCGCACATCGCCTCCAGATACTGCAACGTCGATTGATGCCCAAGCTTCCGCAGCGTCTCGCGCATTTCCGGAAACAGCAACTCCGGCTTGTCGCCCAGGCTGAACAACGCCTCCGTGCAACCCAGCTTCTCTCCATCGCGCACCACCTGCAGCACTTCGGCAGGCGTCATGGTGTGCGCCCCCGGATCGCCCGGATCGCGCCGGAAAATGCAATACCCGCAGTAATCGCGGCAAAGATTGGTAAGCGGAAGGAAAACCTTGCGGGAATACGTAATCACGCCCGGCTTAAAGCGCTCTTTCAGCGTGCGCGCCGCCGCCAGCAACTCCGGAAGGAACTCGTCGTCACACCTGAGAAGGCGGCACGCCAGTTCGCGCGACATCGCCTGGCCGCTCAGCGTTTCCGCAAGAGACAAAGCCAGAGTCGGCGCCTGTGGCCTGATTTCCGTGGCGGGGCTCAAGATGCGTCAGCTTCCCCAATACTTGCTCGACTCACCCCGTAGAAGCCCGGGTAGCCGCATCATACATGAAAGCCGAGTGGAAACGCCCAAGGTCGTCCCCGCGCCTCTCGTCATCACCTTCATCCGGGGATGAATTTACACACCCACGACCTTCATTCTCCCTTCGTTCTCATCTGACGCCTTCGTGAACCTTGGTGCCCTTAGTGGTAGAGCGCTTTTTGTGATTATTGAAAATTCATGTTCGATCTGGTTTCTTCGCGCTCTTTGCGTACCGCTTCGCGCCCTTTGCGGTTAGAGGTTTTTGACCACGCAACCGAACAACGTCGCTGTTCGCGACACTGGGATTCACTCGGCCACCGCGAGTCCGGGGTCCCGTGCAAGCCTCTTCCGGCTTGCTGGGATCGGAAGGCATCTAGCCCTTGCCCCTGCGAAAAAACGACTGTAGCGCCGGCGTCCCGCCGGCTGTCGTGAGGGCATCTTGCCCTCGCCTCCTGCAGATTGTAGGAATGACACGACCTCACAGCCTGCGGAAAAAGCGACGACTCGTATCAAAGCGCCGCTTCAGCGGCGCCGCAATCGTTCTCTCTTCGCAACCCCTTCAGTGGCCGCTCGACGCCCCAAACATGTCACACGCTCAACCGCCTGAGGTTCCGCCGCCGTGTTACCTTATCCGGTCGGTCGCCCGGACTCGCCGCATGACTGTCAGTCCCTCCGAATTCCGCAAGGCGCTGGGATGCTTCGCCACCGGCATCACAGTCATCACCGTAGACCACGAGAATGAAGTACACGGCATGACCGCCAACGCCTTTACCTCGGTCTCCCTCGATCCCATGCTGGTTCTCGTTTGCGTCGACCAGCGCGCCCGTACCCACGCCCACCTCCACGCCAAGAAGCGTTTCGGCGTGAACGTCCTGGCCGAAGACCAGCGTTTGATCTCCGAATACTACGCGCGCCCTGCCCGCGCCCACGATCGCGCCGCCGAAGAAGCCGGTGCCGTCTTCGACCGCACTCGCCACGGCACGCCCGTCCTTCACGGAGCCCTCGCCTACCTCGAGTGCCGTCTCCACACCGCCCAGGACGCCGGCGACCACACCATCTTCATCGCCGAAGTCGAAGAAGTCGTTGTCCGCCCCGGCCGCCCGCTTCTCTTCTTCGAAAGCAAGTACCAGAAAATCGGCGACGCTGAGGACCCTTCCGACGAGCCCAGCCCCCGCAAATCCACTCATTGACGCAGGGGACACCTTTGGAGGCGTAGCTGGTGCAATGGAGATATTTCATTGCGGGGAGAGTCTTGGCTCTTATTTGGCATCGCAGGTCTCGCATTTCGGTGGGGAGGACGGGCCATCAGTGAATTTGCGAAGACGGAACGAACACTCGCTGAGATGGAGGGCATCACTCTTGCTCTAGTGTGTGTGGGGCTGGGTGCTGTCGCGAAGGCCGGGGCAGACCGTCTTGATGAAGGCGAAAATTCAGAATCCGGTCAATCACTGAAATTGCAATTATTACGCCAACCACTCTCTCTCGGGTCGGCCTTCACCGGCAGTCTGCGATAGATATCCCGGGGGTTTCGGGCTTGTACCGCACCCGACACGAAGGGAGCGAGCGCGGCAAGGCCAAGCGAACACCGTCTTCGCTTTCGCTCCGGATGCCAGAGTCTGCCCAAATTGCATATTCACGGCTCGCTACGGCATACGCGACGCTGTATTCGGCCTTCCACGTTAGCTGCCCGCCCCATTTCGTCTGAAGGGCGCGATCAGCAACGATTCTTGTTCCCTGAATGGTTCCGGAAGTTGAAGACCATTTCCCTTCTTGTGCGTTTCGCTTCAACAGAGCAAACAGCGCGACAGCGAGAACACACGCAGCGGCGACCTTCGTTGTGGCAGCCCAATCGATGCTAAAAGTCCAATCACTGCGCTTGGTCGTTGGCACTTTGGGGTTGTCGCGCACGAATCTGATTGTAGTTGATGTAACCAAGGCGTTCTCACCAGCTTGCGCCGTTTGTTCGCCAACCGGCGTCAATTAACTGAGTCCTTCGGTTCATTTCCAAAACTGCCACCACGTCTTCGGCGGTGGCAGTGATTGTGAAGCGCCCGGCGTCTTGACCCGACTGCGAAGCTCCTGAATCTCTGCGCGTAATTCGTCCGTGAACTCTGGCGACCCCGCTATAACGGCGACCCTGCCGATCTCCTCAAGCCGATCAGCGGCAAGCCTAAGATGGCGGTCAAGGGCTTCAACAGGCCAGATGTAGTCTCGGCCCAAGAAAAGCAAAACGCTCGCGGCTGCTCGAATCTCCTCGTGAGAATCATCCACGTCCCGTTTGAGTGTTGCCTCTACGTGGCTAGCTAGTTTGGTCTTCTCGAAGAGTTCTCCGAACCAATCTGCAGCGCCATCGTTGTCCCACGGCAACTTCCCCCATGCGCCCATTGTTTGTGCCTTTCCGCGAGTAGTTTGATGCGGCTGATTATGTCAAACTCGAACTGTCAAAATCGAGCTGTTGATAACAAGGTGTTCTCACCCCCTTGCGCCGTTTGTTCGCCAAACCGTGGTCCATTTCTGACGTGGTGGTGTTTCGCCAGTCAACTCTGCCAGCCCCGCAGAAAATCCAGTCGCAACTTCTTGCAAGGTCGGTCGATAACTGGGATGGGTTCGGGCCCTGTTCGAGTCGAGAGGTAAAGGAGGAAAGCATGGGCAGCATAGCGCAAGACATCGGTAACGCAATTAGTGGTGCGGTTAACACCGTCGAAGATGTAGGCAAAGCCGCTGTGGACGGGCTCTCAGGAAACATCGGCGGAGCCGTCAACGATCTCGGCCAGGCGGGGTCGAGCCTTCTCAACACGGCTGTGAATGGTCTCATGGGTATGAATCCCGGGATGGGTTTGGTCAGCGACATTGCCAACCTGGTAGGCGGCTTAGCCAACCAGGGTGGGCAATTCAACCCCGGTTCTGCGGGTGGATTTCCATCTCCGTTCTCGCCCGGGAGCCTGCCGCCCGGAATCATGAACAATCCGTGGGGCTCGATCGGCAACCCCTTTGGTGGCGGATACGGGGGCGGCTTTGGCGGAGGCGATTTGGCGGAGGCGGAGGCATTGGGGGCTTTGGCGGCAGCGGCGGCGGATTTGGCGGTGGCGGAAGCGTTGGGGGCGTTGGCGGAGGCACCGGCCAGGAGAATCAGCTGATGCAGAATCTCCAGAACGCCATGGCCAGCGGAGACCCCGGCCAGATCGCTCAGGCTCAACACGCGCTTTCTCAGTACAACAATGCGATGCAGATGATGTCGCAGATGTTTGCCGAGCAGGACGCAACCATGAAGAGCATCATTCAGAACATCCGGTGAGGAGCTAAATTCGATGGCAGACCAGACAGCAAAGACACCCGTGATTCAGCTCAATGCAACCCAGTTCCAAGGGGCCACAGCATTGGCCTACAACCTGTACGAGCAAGGCAAAATGCGGGAAGCCGAGACGCTCTTCGCCGGCCTCAGTGTGATGAATCCCCAGTCCTATTACGGTTTTGCCGGACTGGGTGCGGTCGCACTGGCCAAGCGGCCACCGGATCTGGACTCCGCTTACAAGAGTCTGTCCGAGGCTGCGCAGCTCAACCCGAACGATACCAGCGTGCAGGCCAATCTGGGCGAAACGCTGCTTCGGCAGGGCAAGGTCGACGAAGCCAAGACGCACCTGGAAAAATGCTTCGCGCTCGATCCTGGCCATAACGACCCTGGCGCGAATCGTGCCCGAGCCATCGTAGGTGGCTTGAACATGATCGCCCAGCAACTCGAAAGCCGGCTCCAGGCCCAGTCCAAACCAGCAGCAAAAGCAAGCTAACTCACGCCGCCGGACGCCGAGCTCCTAAGGCAAAGCGTCCGGCGCCAAGGGGCTGGAGAGCTGCCCAGCCGCGTTGACTTGCCCTTCCCGCCCCGCCTAAGATTGCCGCCATCGGGTGCGCGCCCCCGTCCCCATGATTGGCCGGACCATCTCGCATTACCGTATCCTCGAAGGACTCGGTGGCGGTGGGATGGGCGTCGTCTACAAGGCCGAAGATCTGCAACTCGGCCGCTTCGTCGCGCTCAAATTCCTGCCTGACGAATTTGCCCACGACCCGCAGGCGCTCGAACGCTTTCGCCGCGAGGCCCGCGCCGCCTCTGCCCTGAACCATCCCAACATCTGCACCATTTACCAGATCGCCGAAGAGGAAGGTCACCCTTACCTCGTCATGGAGTTCCTCGACGGCCTTACTCTGCGCTCCATGATTGCCGGCCGTCCTCTCGACGCCGAGACCCTGGTCAGCCTCGCAATTCAGATTGCCGACGGCCTCGACGCCGCCCATTCCGAAGGCATCATTCATCGCGACATTAAACCCGGCAACATCTTCGTCACCAAGCGCAGTCACGTGAAGATTCTCGATTTCGGCCTCGCCAAGCTTTCCCCCAAACTCATGGGCGGCGGTCGCGGTGATACCGAGAACACGCAGGCCGCCAGCACCGTCAGCCCGCAACACCTTACCCGTCCCGGAGCGGCCCTCGGCACCGTCGCCTACATGTCTCCCGAGCAGGTGCGGGGCAAGGACCTCGATGCCCGCTCCGATCTTTTCTCCTTCGGCGTCGTCCTCTACGAAATGGCTACCGGGCTCCCTCCCTTTCGCGGCGACACTTCCGGCGTGATCTTCGACTCCATCCTGAATCGCGCTCCCTTGATGCCGGTCCGCCTGAATCCCGACTTGCCGTTCCAGCTTGAGGACATCATCAACAAGGCGCTCGAAAAAGATCGCAACCTGCGCTACCAGCACGCTTCCGAGATGCGCACCGATCTGCAGCGCCTCAAGCGTGATCTCGACTCCGGTTCCTCGCGCGCCATCCCCATTGTCGAAGACACCGAAGCCGCCGCCGGAACTTCCTCTTCCTCGCAAAGATCCGGCCGATCGGTCACGCCTGGCTCGAGCGGCTCTCGCCGAACGCCTCCCGGAAGCGACGACGCCACCCGCCCCCGCGCCACTGCCTCTGTGCAAGCGCCCGCCGATCGAGCTGACCTCGCTCAACCACCGGCATCGCCTTGGCGATGGATCTTGCCGGCTCTCCTGGTACTCCTGCTCGTCGCCGCTGCCACCGTGGTATTTCCTGCGTCGCCACCACACCGTGGCCCTCAGCGACAAGGACACCATCGTCCTGTCGGAGTTCGACAACTCGACCGGCGAGTCCATCTTCGATCCGACTCTCAAGCAGGCGCTCTCCGCCCAGCTCGAGCAATCGCCCTTCCTCAACATCCTCGCTGACCAGAAAATCCGCGAGACCCTCGGCTTCATGGGACGTCCAGCCGACACTCGCCTCACTCCCGACGTCGCCCGCGAAGTCTGCGAGCGCTCCTCCAGCAAGGTCATGATCCGCGGCTCCATCGCCAGCCTCGGCAGCCACTACGCGATCGGCCTCAAAGCCATCAACTGCCGCAACGGTGATTCGCTCGGCAGCGAGGAAGTCGAAGCCGACAGCCGCGAGCACGTTCTCGGCGCCCTCGACCAGGCCGCCGCGCGCCTGCGCGAAAAACTTGGCGAATCGCTCGCCTCCATCCAGCGCTACGACACGCCCGTCGCCATGGCGACCACGACGTCCCTGGAAGCCCTCCAGGCCTACAGCCTCGGCCGCAAAACCCGCGACGACAAGGGCGAGGCCGATTCCGTCCCGCTCTTCAAGCGCGCCATCGAACTCGATCCCGACTTCGCCATGGCGCACGCCACCCTCGCCAGCGTCTATGCCAATCTCACTCAGCCTGACCTCGCCAGCCAGTACGCGCGCAACGCCTACGCCCTCCGCGACCGCGTCAGCGAACGCGAGCGTTTCTACATCGACGCCCACTACTACCAGTCCACCACTGGAGACACCGAAAAAGAAATTCAAACCTACGAACTCTGGAAACAGACCTATCCCCAGGACATGCTGCCGCACTACAACCTCGGTTACGACTACTACGCGCTTGGCCAATACGAGAAGGCCATCGACGAAACTCGCAACGCTCTCCGCCTGAACCCGAGTGATGTCGACAACTACTCCAACCTCGGCAGCTACTACTGCTCCCTGAACCAGTTTGATCAGGCACGCAAGATTTTGAGCGCCGCCGTCGACAAGAAAATCGACGACGCCATCCTCCACGCCAACATGTACATCATGGCCTTCCTGCAAAACGACGCCGCCGAAATCGATCGCCAGCTTTCCTGGAGCGCCGCCAACCAAGCCAGCCAGGATCTGTTCCTCTCCCTTGAGGCCGATACCGCCGGCTATTTCGGACGCCTGACCAAATCCGCGGACTTCGCCCAGCAGTCCATCGAAGCGTCCTTGCGTCACAATGCCCAGGGTGCGGCCGCGCTTCGCCAGGCCGCCTCTGCCTTGCTTGCCGCCGAAACTGGCGACACAGCCACCGCGCGCAAAGAAGCCACATCCGCGCTTACTCTCGATCGCAGCCGCGACGTCCGCATCGTGGCAGCCCTTGCCCTCGCCCGCGCCGGTGCATCCGCCCAGGCTGCCCCAATCGCCGACGGCCTCAACCGCGAATTTCCCCAAAGCACTTTCCTGCAGCTCTACTGGCTGCCCACTATTCACGCCGCCATGGCCGTCACCGCGAACCACATCGACGAAGCTCTCGACCATCTCCGCGTCGCCGCCCGCTACGAACTCGGCTCCCCGCCGCCGTTTCAGGGAGGCACGCTCTACCCCGCCTACCTGCGCGGCCTGGTCTACCTCAAGAAAGGCGACGGCAACTCCGCCGCGGTTGAATTCCAGAAGCTCGTCGACCACCGCGGCGTCCTCTCCAACAACCCGCTCGGCGCCCTCGTGCACCTGCAACTGGCCCGTTCCTATCGCTGCCGCCGGCAACAAGGTCGCCGCCCGTCTCGCCTACCAGGACTTCCTCCACCTCTGGAAAGACGCCGACCCCAGCCCGCTTCTTCACGAAGCGAAAGCGGAGAGCGATCACCTGCAGTAGGCTCCCGATCTTCGCCACGACGCTCAGTACATTCGGCACAAGCCCTCGTAGCGCCCCGAAGACCGTAGCGCCACAGCCTGCCCTGAGCGGAGTCGAAGGGGCCCGCCGGCTGTCGCGCGGGCATCCTGCCCGCGCACTCATGCGAGACCTCCTCACAGCAAACCCTCTTCCCGAACTCCCTCCGCCACCAGTTCCGGTTCCCGCACCAACTCCCCGATCCCCACATACTTCCCGCTCACCCGCGCCCAGCGTGCCCGGTGATCGCGTACATCCACGTGCAGAAAGCCGCCGTCGTAGACTCCAATCCCGCCTTCCGCAAATTGCCGCACTTCCAGCGCCAGCTCAAACATTCGCTGCAACGTCAGTCCTGGCAGATGAATATCTGCCGCGAGCCCGCGCGTGTGCTCGCTGTGCGGCACCCCGCCAACCTCGGCATTGTGACGCTCGCAGCGATACCCCGCATGCACGATCACCGGCACGCCCGCCAGCGCCCGCAATGCCTCCAGCCCGTCCAGCAGGCGCGAATCCAGCTTCAGCTGTCCGCAACAACGGCACGCCAGCTCCTGCCGCGAAAAATGTGCGCTTAAATCCCCCATGTCATCCCCCAGAAAGTAATTACACTGTGACATGATATTAGCTTATAGAATACACGCGGAGAAAGGTTACGGATCACGCATGGTTGTGCGGACCATCACTCGAGGATGTTTGTGATAAAACGCGACTTAGCCCGCGGGCACTCGAGGCTGGCGCCTGTCACTTTCCGCCGCCTCGCGCATCCAATGCAATACACACACTTGAAAAAAGAAAGGTCGCTTCGATGACCGAGAAATTAGCTGAAAAGACCACCCCGAAAATCACCAAGACCGAAGCCGAATGGCGCGCGCAGCTCACGCCCGACCAGTACCACGTCACCCGCGAAGCGGGCACCGAACGAGCGTTCAGCGGCAAGTACTGGAAGACCAAGGATCCCGGTACCTACCACTGCGTGGGTTGCGGCACCCCGCTGTTTACCTCCGAGGCCAAGTTCGACTCAGGCACCGGATGGCCCAGCTTCTGGGCGCCCATTGATCCCGCAAACGTCGAGGCTCACGTTGACAATACCTACGGTATGGCCCGCGTCGAGGCCCGTTGCGCGCACTGCGGCGCCCACCTCGGCCACGTCTTCGACGACGGCCCCGCCCCCACCGGCCTGCGCTATTGCATGAACTCTGCCGCCCTAGACCTCAAGCCCGAGCCCGGAGAGAAGAAGTAGCGCGGCAGCCTGTAGCGCCGGCGTCCCGCCGGCTGTCGTGAGGGCGTCTCGCCCTCACCTGACGAGAATTAGCCTGGCGACTGGCAAACTCATCACCGACCACCGGCCACTAACCTCAAAAACAAAAAGGGCACGAACTTCGTGCCCTTCCTTCCACCGCCAATTTCTCGCGACGAAACTAGGCGCCCGCTGAGGCCGCCGCCGCCTTCGACGCTTCGCTCGCCGCCGGCTTCGGAGCCTCGTACGACTTCGTCTGCTGCTGCTGCGGCTGCTTGTGCTTCTGCTCGCTCGCCTGCACCTGCACGCTGCCTTTGAGGATGGCGCCGTCTTCCACGCTGATGCGCTGCACCACCACATCGCCGGTTACCGAGCCTTCGCTGCGGATGTCCAGCCGGTCGCTGCAGATGATGTTGCCCTGCACCTTGCCCATGATGACCACTTCACGGGCATTCACGTCGGCGGTCACCACGCCATTGCGGCCGACGGTTACGCGATGTTCTGGAATGTTGACTGTGCCATCGATGCGGCCGTCGACAAACAACGACTCGCCGCCGCTGATTTCGCCTTTGATCACCAGCGTCCGGCCAATCGTGGCCTGCTCGATGGGCGCGCTCGAAGTCTTCACCGGCACATAGGAGTTCTGGTTCGACGCCACGGGCGCCGCATTCTTGTTTTCTGGTGGCTGCAGCATGGAGTACCGACCTTCCTTAGGTTCCCGCCCGTGCTCCCCGGAGCATTCGTTCAGGGCGAAAGCTTGGCCATTGGCCATGCTGAATATCGCACTTCTATTCCGTATGAGGCAGGTTACGGAAGCACCTGTACGGATGCGGGTTTTGCCCTATTTTCGCGGTTTTCCCGATTTCCACAACCCCGGCACGTTCGAGCTATTCACATAGCACATCGGTGCCATTCCCTGTTCTTCCAGCGAAACGTAGAGTGTTCCTCGAGCAGCACTTGGGGGAGGGCTGTTTAACTGGCGTCCCGTGACTCGAACGAGTCAGGGGCGCTTTGTTTTTCCGCCGAAATTTCCCCCACGTTTCGATCCGCAGACCCGCTCCTGTATCATCCGCCCATGACGCGCACCGACTCCGAGGATTCCGCACGGCTGGCCCAGCTTTACTCCGCCATGACCGACGCCGAACTGGAAATCATTGCCAAATATCCGGACTCACTCACCGATGCCGCCCGCAGCGCCCTCACCGCCGAACTGCAACGCCGGAACCTGCACGTCGAACCGGCACCGCCCGAAGGTCACGACGAAGCCGAATACCGGAACCTGGTTACCATCCGTAAATATCGCGACCTTCCCGAGGCCCTGCTCGCCAAGGGAAGCCTCGAATCCGCCGGCATTGAATGCCAGCTCGTCGACGAGAATATGGTGCGCATGGACTGGTTCATCTCCAACTTACTCGGAGGTGTCAAACTCCAGGTGAAGCCGGAAGACGTCACGGAAGCAGACGAGATTCTCAACCTGCCCATTCCCGATGCCCTCGAGGTAGACGGGGCGGGGATTTACCAGCAGCCACGCTGTCCCAACTGCGACTCCCTCGAAGTGACCTATGAGGAACTGAACAAGCCCGTGGCCTACGTATCGGCGTATGCGGGTTTGCCTTTACCACTGCACCGCGTTGCCTGGAAATGTCACGCCTGCGGCCGCGAATGGGAAGACACCGAGCCCGATGCGGTCCATCAGCCCTAACCCAATGCCTCTTCCCACGCCTACACGCACAAACGAAGCGTGAATGCTTCCTTGTGGACCGGTAGTTTCCGTTGGGCAGGGAGTCCCCAAACACGCCTAAAGCAAGCAGCGGGCTCGCCTCATGCTTCGAAGCGAGCCCGCCCGGGCTCCGCAACATCAATATGGAATCCGCAAAAGATCAGACCAGCTCAACGGCCTCCGGAAAACGACCGTAGCGCCGCAGCCTGCCCTGAGCGCAGTCGAACGGTCCCGCCGCCGTCGCGAGACCGTAGCGCCGGCGTCCCGCCGGCTGTCGCGAGGGCATCCTGCCCTCGCCGCGTGGGAACGCCACGCCTCTTAGTCGTCTCCGCCGCCGAACAGGTCCGACATCACGTTCGTGCTGCGGTCGCAAGCATGATTCAGGCAAGGCAGCCCCAGCCCCGACTCGATCGACTTCAGCAGCGAGAAGTGCGTGTAGAACCGCGAACTCGTCCGCCCGTGCGATCCGTAGTTGGTGTCCACGGTCAGCAGCACCTGGTTGGTGTTCGGCGAAAGGCTGTAGTCGTTCTCGTCCCACACCACCACGATCGCGCTCCGGCCCCTCTGCCACACTGGCGACGCGTGGATCGCCGTCACCAGCCGCTGAATCGTCACGTCGCCCTGATAGATCAACGCCGGGTTCAGGCCGGCCTGGGTCCCGTTCGAAAGCGGATCGAAATTGCAGAACGCTCCCGCGTTGCCCCGTCCATGCTGGTCATTGCACTGGTTCGGGACCACGAACGAAAACGCTGGCACGTTTCCCGAAGCCAGATCGCCATAAAACGCATCGAAGTTCACCGAATTTCGCAACGTATTTCGCCGATTCGTGCCTTCCTGCGTGCTCTGGAAGTAGGCGAACGGGTTATGCTTCGCCGCATACAGATTCACCAGGTCGGAAGAGCTCAGCGGAGGATTCAGTACCGGCAGAATGCTGCTGAAATCGGTCAGGTTACTGAAGAACCCGTCGCTGTTGTTGATCAGGTCCGCGCCGCCGACCGGCAGGCTCTCCTGATAGCTCTTGTAGCTGCCGTGATGTTCTGCCAGTTGATCGGCAATCGTCTTGCCTGCGATGCCATGTGCGGCTGGGAAGCCGATCTTGCCATCCACGTTGATATTTCCCGGCGGTCCCTGGGTTTCGTTCGTGTAGTCGATCACCGGCGTCTCTGCGTCCGTGCCCGTCCCTGAGATCGGGCAGATATTTCCGCTCGCCGGATTGTCGGTGTTCACCGTTCCCGCTACCAGATCTGGAGAGCACTGGCTGTTATGCCAGTCGGAATTGTTGTCGCTGTGCACGCCGAAATTCGATCCGCCCACAACTTCCAGGTAATTCGTCAGGCTGGGATGCGCGACCGCGAAATAATTGGTCGCCGAATTGACCGAGTTCGCATACTGATTTGTGAATGGCGCGTTCGGATTGCCCACGATCTGGCTGTAGCCGTGGTTTTCCATCATGATGACGAACACGTGGTCCAGGTGCGGAACGCCCTTTGGGACCTTGCCTTCGCCCGCGAATGCCGTACCCACGCACATCGCCATCGATAGACCCAGAATTGCGGTCGTTTGTTTCATGTCAGTCACCTTCCTCCGAAAAACAGTCGTCGGCTGCTGCGCCTCATCGGGCGCGTGCGCGACCACAGGCACCCTAGTGGCCCCCTGTTACGATTCGGTTAAGAGCAGGTTAAGATTCCGTGAATATCGGACTCGTCACCGCCCCACTCCCCGCGTCCGACAGGCACTCTCGCCGATTTTGACCCTGGTTGAAATTCCCGACAGGATGGCTTCGCTGGAAGAGAAACGGCTCCGCTAACGTTCCCGCTATCGTCCTTTCCAACTTTGGAGGCGCGCGATGCGCTGCTCTCGATTATGATTCCGTCGGCCAGGATCGCCCGGCCCACTTCATTTGCTGGAGGCGACACATGCAATCCACCCGCTCGTGGCAAGGCTTCTTTCTGATCTTGCTGGCGATAAGTCTGATCTCAGGAACTACCCGCGCGCAGGACGCCAATGATCGCGACCGCAGGGGCGGCGCTTGCTTCTACAAAGACACCGATTTTCGCGGTGATAAATTCTGCGTGAACCCGGGCGACCGCGTCGCCATGGTTCCTCCCGGTTTCAACGATCAGATTTCCTCCATCCGCATTTTCGGACGCACCGAGATCACCGTCTACCAGGGCCGCGATTTCGCCGAGCCCAGCCTGCGTCTCCGCGAGGACGTGGCTAACCTGCAGAAGTATCAGATCAAGCCCGGGCACAGCTGGAACGACCGCATCTCCTCGATCGAAGTGTCCCGCATTCGCGACGCCGGCGATTGGGACCACGACGGCGCCTGCTTCTTCAAAGACGCCGACTTCCGCGGCGACAAGTTCTGCGTGCAGAAAGGCGACCGCATGAACGAAGTCCCGCCCGGCTTCAACGACAGAATCTCGTCCGTGCGCGTCTACGGACGATCCACCGTCACCATCTACCAGGACACCAATTTCCGCGGACGAAGCCTCGACATCCAGGACGACATCTCCAATTTGCAGAGCACCCAGGTGGAACCGGGCCATAGCTGGAACGACCGCATCTCCTCGATCCGTGTGTATTAGTGACAGGTCTCGGGTCACAGGTCACAGGTCACAGGTCTCAGGTCAGAGGTCTCAGGTCTCAGGTCAAGGTCTCGGGTCTCAGGTCACAGGTCACAGGTCTCAGGTCACACGTCTCAGGTGTTGAGAAGCTGTCTCATAAATCGGTTTTGAAAGGGCGTGGCTTCAGCCACGCCATCCAGAGCCGCATAAAAGTTGGGGCTTTAGCCCCTGAGGAGACGGAAGCTTACACGTTTGGTCCATTATGAGATAGCTCTGAGACCTAGAGACCTGAGACCTGAGACCTAAGACCTGAGACCTAAGATCTGCTTCTCGTGTAAATTCAAAGCAGACCAGTCTTCGAATCCGATCCCGTGTCTGCTCCCCAAAATCCGTTCTCTGAAACTCCCGTCGTTGCGGGCGCTCCGGCGCCGCTGTCTTCTCCGCCCGTCCCGGCACTGCCGCGCGAGAATCCTCCGTGGAATCTCTGGGACGTGGCCGGTTTGGCGGTGATCACGTTCGTTCTCGTGATTGCTTCTCTGTTCGGCACCGCTTACCTCGTCCAGCGCCGCTTTTTCCCGGGGACGCCGTGGATCGAGTTGCTCAATCGTCCCGACATTGTCGTGGTAGGGCAATTCATCAGCTACCTGATCGTGCTGGTCTTGATGTACCGCATGGTCGACGTGCAGAGCGGAGGGAAAGTTCTGGCAGCGCTTCGCTGGAATTGGCCGCAAGGCTGGGGTAGATATCTGCTTGCCGGAGTCGGTCTCGAAATCTGCCTGTTGCCGTTCGTCTATTTGCTGCCCATGCCCAAGAGCGCGCCCATCGACGAATTCTTCCGCACCGCTCGCGATGCTTACATCCTGTCGTCGTTCGGGATTTTCTTCGCCCCCCTGTTTGAGGAGCTGTTCTTCCGCGGCTTTCTCTATCCGGCGCTGGCGCGCCGCTTCGGCATGATCTGGTCGATCCTGCTCACGGCGGTTTTCTTCGCCGGCATCCACATTTCCCAGCTCCGCGCCTGGGGACCGGTGCTGGTGATTTTCCTCGTCGGCCTGGCGCTCACCACTGTGCGCGCCTTACGCAAGTCGGTGGCCGCCACCGTCCTGATGCACATGGCCTACAACGCCACCATCTTCGCCGCCGCCTACATCGCCACCGACGGCTTCCGCCACATGGAAAAATTCAATCAGTAGAAGATTCGTCAGCTGAAGAATTTGCGACACGAGCATGTCGCTCTGGAGAGGCCGCGTGCGGTTGATAGCTTATGGCGCGTGGCAGGCCCCCGCAAACTGACTACTGACTACTGAGTACTGACTATTGACTACTGAGTACCGAGTACTGAGAAGTGGTCTCGAAAACAGGAATCGGATTTATTAACATCCTGCTAGATCCGCGTATCCTGCTGGTTTGCGCGGTCGCGAGGTTTACCATCTTGGTTTCTTGAGACACCTTTCAGTTCTCAGTTCCCTATTCGCAATCCTCATGTCATCCTGAGCGCAGTGAGGCGCCAGCCGAACGCAGTCGAAGGACCCCATGCCCGACGGCGATACCCATGGCCCGTCGGAGAATTTTGACCCCTTACTTCTTCGTAATCGCCTCGCCCGCGAATGCGATCTTCCATCCCCACTTTTCCGCGAGATCCTCCCATCGCTCGTTTCGCGACTCGATCAGCGCGATCTTCTTCGACCTACGCCAGCCCTTCAACTGCTTCTCACGATCGATTGCCTTCCTTATGTCATCAAACCCTTCGTAATACACCAATCGCGTGCAATGATATTTGCTCGCGAATCCCTCGAACTGGCCGCTCTTGTGCTCAGACATTCGCCGCTCGATGTTGTTGGTCACGCCGATGTACAACGTCCCGCTGAGGCTGGCGACAATGTAGGTCCAATAGGAATGGTCCATGCCAAAAATATTCCTGAGGCTTTTGCTGTAGCCGTCGAATATGGGGTCCTTCGACTCCGTTCGGCTGGCGCCTCACTCCGCTCAGGATGACAGGATTGTGGAATGATTTCTGTGACGAACAAACGATTTCATTAAATGGGCAGGGTCTCGGCGCGCGACACTGAGAGCCGAAAACTGAGCACTGGGTACTGAGAACTCGTCTCCAGTGGCGGGTGACGCCGGTCCCGTGCCGTAGGCACGGTTGAAAGGTCGGCAAACGGTTTCAGCCGTCCCTGCCGGGACGCGTCATATTCACCGGCAAACCCGGCGCTGAAAGCGTCGGGCTACTTTCAACCATCGCTCCGCGACTTCACAACCTCTTTCGCGAGAATCGCTCAAGGGCATGTTTATTAACTTGGTTTTATGAGTCGGCTTCTGAGTACTGCCCACTGCCCACTATTCCTACCCCATCGCTAACGCCTGCACAAAAAACTTCGCTGGCCCCAGATTCGTTTTGCTGGCGGGTGCCGCCTCTGGCGGTGCCCCATAGAAAGTATGTCCGGCGAGCAGATACTCGATGGCGCGCACCAGATCGCGCGCCGCCTGCGACTTCAACACGTACCCGTGGGCGCCGGTTTGTTGTACCTCGGCGCTCAAGCGCTCCGACTCGTGCATCGTGAAAATCAGGATCCGGCATGCGGCTCCGCCCAGGGCAATTTGTTTGGCAGCCTGCAGCCCGCTCATCTCTGGCATGGTCACATCGAGAACCACGATGTCCGGTTTCAATGTTCGGACCATCTCCACCGCCATCCTGCCGTTGCGGGCCTCGCCACAGATTTCCCAGTCTCGCCCCGCTCTCCCCAGGATCGTACGAATGCCCTCGAGCACAATTTCATGGTCGTCCGCAATCAGAATCCGAGCCATTCAACCTCCTTCACTTCCACTTCCCGACCTACTCAGGCGGTGCGGTTCAACCTCGGCTGAGCCTTCTCTGCCGGAACCCCGGCCGTCACCACGGTTCCGTTTTCCGTCGACGATACTTCCAGCCGGCCGCCCAACTGGCGCATGCGCTCGTTCATGCCGCGCAGGCCAACTCCTAATGATCCCATCCAGTCCTCGCCCGATTGCTCTAACAACCCCGCCGGAATGCCCTTGCCCTCATCCCTGATTTCCATCGCCGCCCATCCGTTCGCCAGCGACAACTTGATCTTCGCCGTGGCACTGCCCGAGTGCCGGTGAATGTTGGTGAGGCTTTCCTGCAAAATCCGGAACAACGCCAACTCCACCTCGGGCGGAAGCCGGTCGAAGCACGGATCTACTTCGAGCGAGGTCTTGATGTTGCTTCGCTTGGAGAACCCGTCGAGATACCACGGAATCGCCGACTTCAACCCCATCTCCTCCAGCATGGGCGGATACAGCAAGTACGAAATGGTGCGAACTTCGCGCAGAGCTTCCTCGGCAAGATTCACGCAGGAATTCACCGCGCGCGCAGTGCCATTCTGCTCTGCCCCTACTTGCAGATCGAGGGAATCAAGATTCATCTTCAGCACGGCGAGCGATTGTCCCAGGCTGTCATGCAGGTCCCGGCCAATGCGCCTGCGTTCTTCATCCTGGCTGCGCAGCAAATGGCGTGACAACTCGCGTAACGACCTCTCGGAACTGGCCAGTTTTTTCTCCGCCAGCTTCCTCTCCTTCACCTCCGCCAGCAGATTCATATTGGCTTCCTGCAATTCGGCCTGCGCTTGCATGCGATCGGTAAAGTCGCGCGTGACTTTCGAGAAACCGATAATCTCTCCGGCACTGTCGCGGATGGCGGTGATGATCACGTTCGCCCAGAACCGCGAGCCGTCCTTGCGCAGCCGCCAACCTTCATCCTCAATGCGCCCTTCCTTTTTCGCGACTTCCAGTTCCATCTGCGGTTTCCCGCGCCGGATATCTTCCTGGGGATAAAAGGTCGAAAAGTGACGGCCGACGATTTCGTCCGCCGCGTATCCTTTCAACCGGAACGCGCCTTCATTCCAGCTGCTCACCCGGCCCCTTGGGTCGAGCGTGAAAATCGCGTAATCCTTCACCGCGTCGATGAACAAACGAAACCGTTGTTCCTCCTGCCGTAGCCGGACCTCCTGCTCGTACGCGGCGGTCGAGAGGCGCTCGGCCGCTTCTCGGAGTTGCAGCTCCTGTTGCAGCAGCCGGTAGTAATAAAGCAATAGCAGGATGGCCACCGCAAAACTTCCCACTACCATCGTGCTGGTCAGCAGAAAGCGGCGGTGCGCGGCAGCCATGCGAGACGGCAACAGGCGGTTTTCCTCGTCGCGCAGCTCCCCGGAAGCTCCCGCGCTCCGGGCTGCCAGGTCGAGGTTCTGCGGAATCAGTTGCGACACGTCGAGAGCTTCTCCCCGCTGTTTTTTCGCGATCGCCTCTTCCCAGGTCTGCAGCCGATCGTGAGTCACTTGGGCCAACTGCGACGCGTTCGCGCTCTGCACGGAATTGTCGCGGACCAGATTCTGCAGAACCTGCATGCGCTCATTGGCCTCGGCTACAGCCGCGCGATAGCGACCGAGGGCACTCTCGTCGCCGCGGAGCAGGTAGTTCAACCGCTCCCGCGACGCGTCGTTCACGGCCTGCTCCACGTCGCCAGTAGCCGCGCGCACCTCCTGGGTATGCGAAACCCAGCGTTCACTTGCCCGGAAGTAATAAAACGAAAGGTAGGACGCCGCTGCGCACAAGCACAGCAGCAGAATCGCCGACAAGAAGACAGCTTTGCTTTTGACTGAGACAGTCATCCGAGTTGGCCTGGACTCATTTCTGCAATGTGGGAACTCTTGCCGTGCGGGAAGAAAAGCGACCAACCCGGCCTCAGTTTACCATCGCATTCCGCGCCCATAACCGAATCAAATACCGCATGAATCATAGGCGGCGCCGGTTTTTCCGGTCGTCTCCGAATCGCCACAACCATGGTGCGCTTCCGCCCACAGCGGTCGAAATACCGTTTCTTCGGTATAACTAACTAGTTATGAGCCTATAACTGACTAGTAATCGGTGGGATATGCGCCGTTCGACGGCGTTCGCCTCACATCGGATGGTCGCCGCATCCCCCTTTCGTACATGCTTCGTAGATGCTTTTGCCGTCATTCCTCAGCCGCTGAATTTCGCCAAGGGGCAACTCCCTGACCCTGCCGGCCATGACTGTAGCGCCGGCGTCCCGCCGGCTGTCGCGAGGCCGGGGTCCCCAGCAAGTGTGCTTGGCTTGCTGGGGTGGGAGGGCATCTTGCCCTCGCCTTGCAGGTTGCCTGGCGCGCCTTGAGACGCGCCTTTACGAGTCGAAGGACACAGCGGACTTCAGCCGCTGGCCTGCAAAGGCAAGCACCGCCATCGCGTGTTATCTTTAACTCTTACATGCCAGCTGCCCGCCAGGAACTTCTTCGCTTGCTTGCCCACAAGTCTTTCAAATTGGGGGAGTTCAAGCTGTCTTCCGGGAGCGCCAGCGACTACTACATCGACTGCCGCACCACCACGCTCGACGCCCGCGGCTCCCAGCTCACCGGGCAGGTATTCCTCGACGAGATCCGCCAGCGCGGCTGGAAGCCGCAAGCCATCGGCGGCCTGACCATGGGTGCCGACCCGATCGTGGTCGCCGTATCCGTGACCAGTGGAGAGCTGAGCGGCTTTCTCGTCCGCAAGGCGGAAAAACAGCATGGGACGGGCCAGCGGATCGAGGGCTTCCGGCGTAAAGGCGCCAAAGTGGTTGTAGTCGACGACGTCTGCACCACTGGAGCCTCAACCGTGCAGGCGATCGAAGCCGCGCGGGAATTCGGATTCGATGTGGTGGGCGTAATGTGCCTGGTCGAACGCGAAGAAGCCGGAGGTCGCACCAACATCGAAAAAGCCGCGTCGCCCGCGCCATTTATCGCCATCTTCACCGCCAAGGACGTTCGCAAGGAACACGTCCTGCAAACCGACGAGACCAACGAATACACGGCAGTGAGCACGACCTGCGAACTCTGCGGCCGTCCCGCAGTCACGTACCACCCCCGCAGCCGCTGCGAGGCGCACAAAGCTTAGTTTCAAGTTTAAAGTGAGACCGTCCGCTGCACCTGAGAACCGAGTACAGAGTACTGAGTACCGAGTTACTGACAACTGGCCACTGACCACTGGCCACTGATTTCTATGATCCACACCCTCGAATGGACCGACCACGGCGTCCGCTTCCTCGACCAGACCAAGCTGCCGACGGAGGAGACTTACGTTACCTGCACCAACTACGAGCAGGTGGCCGACGTCATTCGCAACATGGTGGTGCGCGGCGCTCCGGCGATCGGTGTCGCCGCCGGGATGGGAATCGCCCTCGGCGTAAAGCATTCCAAGGCTGAAACCGTCGCCGACCTCAAGAAAGATCTGGATCACATCTGCAAAGTCATCGGCGCGACCCGTCCGACCGCGGTCAATCTCTTCTGGGCAATCCGCCGCATGCAGGAAAAATTCGAGACGCTGCGCGTGCGTCCCCTGGCACAGATCCGCCAGGAAATCATCGAAGAAGCGAAGCGCATGCACGCCGAAGACATTGCCGCCAATCAGGCCATGGGACGACACGGCGCGACCCTGATGCCCCCGAGCGGCGGCGTGCTCACCCACTGCAACGCCGGCGCCCTCGCGACCGCCGGATACGGCACCGCTCTCGGCGTCATTCGTGCCGCCGTCGAACAAGGCAAGAAGCTTCACGTATACGCCGACGAGACTCGCCCCTTCCTCCAGGGTTCGCGCCTCACCGCATGGGAGCTCATGAAAGACGGAATCCCGACCACTGTGATCTCTGACAACATGGCCGGCGCCATGATGAAGCAGGGAAAGATCGGCGCCATCGTCGTCGGTGCCGACCGTATCGCCGCCAATGGCGATGTCGCCAACAAGATCGGAACGTACACCGTCGCCGTGCTGGCGAAAGAACACGGCATCCCGTTCTACGTTGCCGCGCCCATCTCGACGGTCGATCTCGCGACGCCTGATGGCAGCGGAATTCCCATCGAGCAACGCAACCGCAGGGAAGTCACCCACATCGCAGGGCGCCAGATGGTTCCTGACGGCGTGAGCGTCGAAAATCCCGCCTTCGACGTGACTCCCGCAAAATACGTTGCCGCCATCATCACTGAGCGTGGCATCGCGCGGGCGCCGTACGAGGAATCGCTTCGCAAGCTGGCCGCTCAAGAAAGTGAGTCACTAGTCCGCCACACGTGAAAAGAAGGTAGCGCCGGCGTCCCGCCGGCTGTAGCGAGGGCATCTTGCCCTCGCCACCAGCCGCAAGTTCCGCGCCACGTTCTCAAGCGACGAAAGGATTTTTACCAACAACCAACAACCAACGACCAAGGACCAACGACCACGACTCACATGCTGCCCATCACTCAAACCCGTTCCAGCTTCGAATCCGGCGGACAACCCATCGCCTACGATGCGTTTGTTCCCCAGTCAGAAAATGGCCGCCGGTTTCCGGCCGTGATCGGTCTCCACGGCTCCGGAGGCGGACATGCCTCGATGGCCGACCCGGCTGCCGCGCTTGCCCGGCACGGCTTTGCCGTGTTCGTGCCTCACTACTTCGATCGCACCGGCACCACTGGCCTAGCCGACAAGCAGACCGCGATCCGAAACTTTCCCGCCTGGGGCAAGACCGTCTGGGATGCCATCACTCACGTAGAAGGGCGGCCTGAAGTCGACCCGCGCGGCATTGGCCTGCTCGGTTTTTCGCTCGGCGCCTATCTCGCCCTTTCCGTCGCGGCCGTCGATTCCCGCGTGCGCGCCGTCGTCGATTTCTTCGGCGGCTTCCCCAAGGAAATGAAATTCTTCATGCGCCGCCTCTGCCCAACCCTCATCCTGCATGGCGAAGCCGACTCCACCGTTCCCGTCGCCGAGGCCTACCACCTGCAGCAGATGCTCGAGAAGAAATCCGTTCCCTACGAAATGCAGATCTACCCAGGCGCCGGTCACGAATTCACCGGCGCCATCTGGGACGACGCGCGCCGCCGCACCCTGGCCTTCCTTCAGAAGTACCTGGCAACCATCACGATGTGATGGCGGAACTTTTCGCCCCCGGCCTGCGTATCCTAGACTAACGACACAACGACTAGCGACACAACGGAGGTGTCCCCCATGTTCGCTTTTCTGGCCTGGTGCGTTCTGTTCATCATCTGTTGGCCGGTCGCTTTGCTTGCCCTGGTGCTGTACCCGATCGTGTGGCTGCTCCTGCTGCCGTTTCGAATCGTGGGCATCGCGGTGCACGGCGTTCTTGCCCTGATCGCGGCCGTAATTATGTTCCCCGCCCGGCTGCTGAGCGCGCCGTTCCGCCTGTAGCCGGACTTCTTCGCGGACGATCGTCCGTAGAGCCAGCCTGAAACTACCCACCCCGCGCGCTTTCCGTTTTGTGTTTGACCGAGAGTCGATGCGACACGCCGCGGGTCGAACTGACCCAAAAAACCAGTGCGGACCTCCCCCGCCACGCCAAATTCCGGTATGCTGGTTACAGCTAATTTTCAGGAAATTGCGCGATACTGTTCGCTGCGATCGGAAAATTCTCCGACTGGTACGGCAGTTGCTCCGCTCTTTGCAACTAAGTGCCGATGTGCTGAAAGACTCGATGAAACTCACTCATCCGAATTGCGACCGGCACCCCAACCTGCAGATGGTGCCGTGCCGCTTGAAGCGCGAAAAGACCGTGGTGTCCGGGTACATCTGTCCGGTGCCGGGCTGCGGGCGCTGCCATCTGGACCAGGGTTATCTCCGGCTCGGCGACGTCGAACTCCTCGCCGGCCCCGATCTGATGGTACCCAGGAAAGGCCCCGCCAAGAGCATTTCGAGCGGCCGCCCCCTGAATCGCCACGCCGCTGCTCGTGCCGCCATTTTGCGCGCCATCGAGGAAAAGCAGCGCTCCTGAGTAGTTCCTCCATTGCCTAAAGACGCCCGCTTGCGCGAGACGTCCCTCCGCTTGCTTTCATTGCGAAAGACGTTGGCAGTTTCGCGCCGCCGCGATTGCGACTAAGATGTCCCACGCAACTCAACTTACATCGGAGGAATCGATTGATGACCAAGGCAGGGTGGATGCTCGCATTCATTCTTGCGGCTACGTTCGCCGTACGCGCGCAGGACGCTCCGAAAAAAGACAGCGCTCCCAAGCCGCCGT
The DNA here is from genome assembly GCA_963729415.1 of uncultured Acidobacteriota bacterium. Taxonomy (GTDB): domain Bacteria; phylum Acidobacteriota; class Terriglobia; order Terriglobales; family Acidobacteriaceae; genus Gp1-AA133. The sequence goes on from CAVSOD010000006.1 coordinate 105,858, forward strand.
TGAGCCCCTCGCAGGCCGTGCTCGACTCGTGGAACGATGTCGCTCGTAAGCTCACCACGATGGCCGAAGATTTTCCCGAAGACAAATACGACTTCAAGCCGTCGCCGGCCGAGCGCAGCTTTGCCGAACAGTTGCTGCACGCGGCAGGCGCGAACTACTTCTTCACCAACCTGGTCAATGGCCAGAAGCCCCCGGCCGAAGAGGATCCCAAACGTTCCGAGTTCAAAACCAAAGCTGACGTGGTCGCCTTCGTGAAAAAGTCGATGGCCGACGGCGCGGCTGCCATCAAGGCCAAGGGCGATGCCGGCATGAACAGTCTGCTCGACGACCCCTTCGTCAAACAGCAGGTGAGAGTGGTCGATTACGCCTACGGCTTCATCGAGCACATGGGCGAGCATTACGGACAGCTGGCGGTCTATTACCGCGTCGCCGGCCTGGTTCCGCCTGAATCCCGCCCCAAGAAGTAGCCGGCGTCGCCGCTGGCTCTGTTCACGCCGCGGGAGCCGAAGCTTCGCCGCACCCCGTACAGCTTCGGCTCCCTGCCAGGCGAGACATTCCGGTCCAATGCGCTTCGCGAGTTGACAAGCTCCTTCGGCCCGGATTATGTTCAACCGTATGGTTGAATATTCACGGGAGGCGCTCAACCAGGTATTTGCCGCAGTGGCCGATCCCACGCGGCGCGCCATCCTTCAGGCGCTGTCGCGGAAACCGGCCACCGTCACCGAGATTGCCCAGCCCTTCCCGGTCTCCCTGAACGCCGTTTCCAAGCACATTATGGTGCTCGAGCGAGCAGGTTTGCTGCGCCGCGAGATCCGGGGGCGTGAGCATATTTGCACTTTCGAAACCCGCCCCCTGCAGCAAGCCACCGCCTGGCTCGATCACTACCGCAAGTTCTGGGATCTTCGGCTCGATGCTCTGGAACGATACGTTGCGCGAAAAATGAAAGCTCGCAAGAAAGGAGCGGCGGCGCATGCCACAACCAGGTGAGCCCGTCCATCGCATCTCGATTCGCCGCCGTATTCCCGCGCCGCGGGAGGTCGTCTACGAGGCCTGGATCGATCCGGAAGGAATCCGGGAGTGGATGTGCCCCGGCGACGCGACCTCTGCGGAAGCGGTTTTGGATGTGCGCGTCGGCGGAAACTACCGCATCGTCGTCAAGGGCAGGGAAGGCGATCACGTGCATACCGGCGTCTATCAGGTCGTGGAGCCGAACTCGAAGCTTGTGTTTACCTGGGCCGAAGAGGGCCGCGCCGGCACCACCCTGGTCACGGTTGAGTTCTTCTCGCATGGCAACGAAAGCGAGCTGGTGTTAACTCATGAGCGCCTCGCCGACGCAGATGCAGCGAAACGGTACCAGAGCGGCTGGGGCGCGATTGCCGATAAGTTCGCGGCGTATCTTGCCCGGCCGGCCCGAGGCAGGCAGCCGGCCACCACGCCAAACCGCTAAACGAAGTCACGAAGCACCACAGCGACGAAAAGCGTCAGGAGGACGTTCATGCCGATTTACACCATTGCCGAGTACCAGGTGCGCCAATCTGGCGTCGCGAAAGTGAAACGCGCCATCGAGGAATTCGTTCCCTACGTGAAAGCCAACGAACCCGGCACTCGCATGTACCTGGCTTGGCAGCAGGAAGACGACCCTACGCGATTCGTGCACTTCTTCATCTTCGAGAATGAAGCGGCGCACAAGGCGCACAGCCAATCGGACGCTGTGAAGCGCTTCGAACAAGCCTATCGCCCCGAGCTTGACGGCGGCGATGTCGTCTTCACCGACTACCACCTGGTAGCCGCCAAGCTGGGATGACCACAGCGTCAGCGTGCCCTCGCGCAGATGGTAATGTAGAGTCCACGCCGGCAATCCGCCGCGTGCCGAGGGCGCTCTGAACGCTGAATCCATCCGCAAATTGTTTGAAGACGTGCGCCGCGGCAGGCTCGCGCCCGACGACGCCGTCGCCCGCCTGCGCCACATGCCCTTCGAAGACCTGGGGTTCGCTAAAGTCGATCATCACCGCGCCCTGCGTGTCGGCATGCCCGAAGTCATTTTCGGCGAACGGAAGACCCCCGCTCAGGTCGCGGCGATTTTCGCGAAGCTGGCACGCCATGGTGGCAACGTGCTGGCCACGCGTGCCGACGAAAAGCAATTTGCTGCGGTGAAGAAAAAAGTGCGTGCCGCCGAGTATCGCCAACTGGCGCGCGCCATCGTCCTGGAACGCGACCACAAGAAGTACGGGAAGGGAATCGTCACCGTAGTCTCGGCCGGAACCGGCGACATCCCCGTCGCCGAAGAAGCTGTGGTCACTGCCGAGTTGATGGGCAATGAGGTGCAGCACTTGTACGACGTCGGCGTCGCCGGCGTCCACCGTTTGCTGGCCAATCGCGCGGTCTTGGCAAAGGCCCGCGTGCTCATCGTCTGCGCCGGCATGGAAGGCGCCCTGCCCAGCGTTGTGGGTGGTCTGGTAGGTGTGCCCGTCATCGCCGTGCCGACAAGTGTTGGCTACGGCGCCTCCTTCAAAGGCCTCGCCGCCCTGCTCGGCATGATGAACTCCTGCGCCTCGAACGTAACCGTCGTCAATATCGACAACGGCTTCGGAGCCGGCTACGTCGCGTCGTTGATCAACCGCCTGTAGTTGGTAGCGCCGGCGTCCCGCCGGCCGAAGTAAGAGCCCGCCCCTGACCTTGGTAGCGCCGGCGTCCCGCCGGCTCTTGTGAGAACAGCTCTGACCTTGTAGAAGAGGCATCCAGCCCTCCCCTCCAGCAAACAAAAAAAGGCACGGCTTGCGCCGTGCCTGTGAGAGAGGAGTGGACCTTTATCGAATTACATCCCCGCCTTCGAATTATTCTCGACCACCAGGTTGTTCTCGACGCTGAACACGCCGGGGATCTGGCCAACTCGCATGCCCGCGACCTGCTTATCCATCGGGCTGATCACCGTGCCATACAGGCTCACGTGGCCGCCGTCGATGATAATCCGGATCGGACGCGCCGGATCCACCGCATACTTGCTCAGCACCGTGTCGCCATACAGCGCCCGCTCTGTGCGCCTGCGCAGGTTATCGTCAAAAATCGAGACCGGAGAAACCTTGATCTCGTTGACCACGTCCTTCACGCCAGGCATGCGGTAGGCAATCGCCAGCGCCGAGTCGCGTCCCACTTCGTTGTAGGTCTGGCCGCCGATCGTGGCCACGCCGTCCTTCACGCTGAGCGTGTAGTAATTGAATGCGGCGTCATACCAGCCCACCCGGTCGTAGTAAAGCTTCCGCGAAAGCTGCTCGTGCAACTGCGCATCGCTGATGGCCGGTCCGCCAACCTCGATCAGGTTACGGACGCCCTGCACGTTCTTCTGCTTCTTCGCAGCCTTGGCCGCGTCGAGTTTGTCCTGGTAGAGGTCAACCGTGCCCGTCAGGGTCACGATCGCGTCATCCACCGAGGACTTCACTTCGTGAAACTTCTGGTTGTCGGCCAGTTTCTTGGTCACGCTGGCCTGGATTGAGCCGTCGTAACGGGTCGCGCTCGACGCCTGCGCGAACATCGTCGCGCTCAGCAAACCCACCCACAGGAAAGAAGAAAGAATGCTTTTCGTTTTGTTCATGATTTTTCTTGTAGTCTCCATCCTCAATTAACTAACTGTTTGGTTAATTATTGGATGAGGGTCAGCCCGTAGAGGATGCCTGCAAGCCGCAGGAATTCCTCGCATGCAGTAACCCTATATTTATCACTGATTTATGTGTAGCAGGAACGACGGAAAAGTCGCGCGCGGCAGAACCGGCAGAAACCGCGCGGCAGAACCGGTAGAAAAATCACGCCAGCCTTCTACCGCTGATCCTCGGTGTGCCTCTGTGTCCTCTGTGGTTCAGGGTTCTCCGAAAAGAATCAATGCCCGAATTTCCCCATCAACTCCGCCTGCCCCAGGACGTGTCCCTTCATCGCGCTCTCGACTTCGCCCTTGGTCGCACCGGCCTTGAGACTCAACTTCGTATCCAGCGCGTAGAGTTTGAAGAAGTAGCGGTGCGGTTTGCCCGGCGGAGGGCACGGCCCGCCATAGCCGATCTTGCGGAAGTCATTCCGACCCTGCAGCGTCCCGTCGGAAAGCTGCTCCTCTTTCTTGACACCTTCAGGAAATTCCTTCGCCGATCCCGGCGCGTTGTAAAGCACCCAGTGCACCCACGTGCCCGCAGGCGCGTCGGGATCGTCGGCAATCAGCGCGAAGCTCTGGGTTCCTGCCGGCGCGCCATTCCAGTTGAGCGCTGGCGACGCGTCGGAGCCATCGCAGGTGTGTTGCTTCGGAATCGTGCCGCCACTCGAAAACGCGGAACTGGAAAGCTGAAACGACATGGCTCCTCCCTTGGCTTGGCCGCTGAGCGAAGCGGCACACAGGAGCGCGCCAGCGAACACAACTCGTTGAGCCCCGATCATCGCCACAGTATAGCCGCGCCGGGGAACTCAGGCGCGTTTTCGCCGCGCCGATGCCTTACGCTGGGCCTTCACCCCGGCCCCCTTGAAAACGCGCGCGAAGATCTTGTCGATATTGCGAAGCTGCCGCTTCAAATCGAACGCATGCTCGAGTTGCTTCGCAGGCACGCGGCTGGTGATGCTTTTGTCCTTCAGCACCAGTTCGCGAAAATCGAGATTCTCTTTCCAGGCCCGCATGGCATGCGACTGCACCATCCGGTACGCATCTTCCCGCGAGACGCCATGTTCCACCAGGTCCAGCAGCAACTGCCCGCTGAACACCAGCCCGCGCGTGCTCTCCAGGTTCGCCATCATCCGCTCCGGATAAACGAACATCGTGTCGATCAGGTTCGTGGTCTTCTGCAGAAGATAGTCCACCAGCGTGGTCGAGTCCGGCAGAATGACGCGCTCCACCGAGGAATGCGAAATATCCCGTTCGTGCCACAACGGCACGTTCTCAAACCCAGCCTGTGCGTTCGAGCGCACCACGCGCGCCAGGCCGCTGATCTGCTCCAAGGTCACCGGGTTGCGCTTGTGCGGCATCGCCGACGAGCCCTTCTGCTTTTCGCTGAAAAACTCTTCCGCCTCGCGTACCTCGGTACGCTGTAGATGCCGGATCTCGGTGGCAATCTTGTCGAGCGTTGAAGCGATCACTGCGAGCGTCGCCAGATACTGCGCGTGGCGATCGCGCTGGATGACCTGTGAAGAAATGTCGGCAGCTTTCAGTCCAAGCCGTGCGCAGATCTTTTCCTCGAGCTCGGGAGAAAGATGCGCAAAAGTCCCCACCGCGCCCGAAAATTTCCCCACCCGCAGGCCCTCGGCCGCCTCTTTGAAGCGCTGAATGTTTCGCTGCGTCTCGGAATACCAGTTCGCCAGCTTGAAGCCGAAGGTGATGGGTTCCGCGTGGATGCCGTGCGTGCGGCCAATCTGCGGCGTGTCCTTGAATTCCCACGCGCGGCGCTCGAGAACCTCCGCCAGCCGCGTAAGGTCCTCCGCGATAATGGCCGAAGCCTGCCCGATCAGCAACGCCTGCGCCGTGTCGACCACGTCATTCGAAGTCAGCCCGTAGTGAAACCAGCGCGCATGCGGCCCCACGATCTCCGCCACCGCCGTCGTGAACGCGATCACGTCGTGGCGAACTTCGGCCTCGATTTCCTGAATGCGCTCCAGCCGGAAATCGGCGCGTTCCCCGATCGCCTTGGCCGCTTCCTTCGGCACCAGCCCCGCCTCGGCCAGCGTCTCAGTCGCGGCCACCTCGACCGCCAGCCACGTGCGGAACCGGTTCTCATCGCTCCAGATGCGCCCCATCTCGGGACGCGTATAACGCGGGATCAAGGGTCTCTCCCAAGCCGGTGAATTTTGAGGAACGAAGGATTGTAAACGACTCCGAATCCGCGTGCACAATCTGGTCAGGCAGCCCGCCGGCCGCCATCCAAGCCGCCGTCCCGCTTCCTTTGTCATCCTGAGCGAAGTAAGGCGCCAGCCGAACGCAGTCGAAGGACCCCGCGACTGCGGATATCGCCCGCGGCCAGAAAAACTTTTTCACCGAAAACTGCTCCCAAGCTACGATCTCCCCACTCCGTTCCCCTTTTGATGCACACCTCATCAACCCCCCTGCAATCTTCTACATATCGTGGTACGATACATCACAGAGGTTCTTGTCTTGCTACGATATAATCCGCGGCATGAAAGCACTCACCCTGTCAGATTACGAATCCCTGGCGGAGCTGCGTTATCAGATACGCTGCTTCCTTTCGTTCAGCGAACAGGCCGCCCGTGCCGCGGGGCTCGAGCCAAGGCAACACCAGCTCATGCTCTCGGTGAAGGGACTGCCGCGCGACGCGCGGCCCACCATCGGAGAGCTGGCTGAGCGCCTGCAGATTCAGCATCACAGCGCTGTGGAGCTTGTGAACCGCCTGGCCGCCGCGGGCTACATTCGGCGTAGCCGTGGCGAAGACCGGCGCGAAGTGCTGCTCGAGCTGACTTCCAAGGGCGAAAAGGTGTTGCGGGAACTGTCGTTGCACCACCGGCAGGAGTTGCGCTCGGCCGGCCCAACGCTGGTGAAGGCCCTGCGTCAGGCAATGCAAGGAGCTCGGGTCGCCATTGGCCACGTTTCCAGGGCCCATGGCAAGAGAGGTTCCAGGCTGCATGTCGAAGAGCACAAACGGCGACGGAACGGGCGCGGGCTTACCGGCTCGTAACAACTGGCCCCTGACCGCAAATAACGGCGAGGACACAGTCATCCGCGGACAATTCCGGCTGGCGCTGGTTTCCTTCCTGGCCGGTGGCATCGGCCTGCTCGCCGGCGTGATCGCGCTGGTGTTGTACAAGCTGATCGGCCTGTTCACCAACCTGGCCTACTACCACCGCTGGGATTTCTCTTTCGCCAGCCCGCGACTCGCCCCATCGTGGGGACCGTGGGTCATCGTCATCCCCGTCATCGGCGGCGTCATCGTCGGCTTCATGGCCAAGTACGGCTCGCCAAAAATCAAAGGCCACGGCATCCCTGAGGCCATGGAGGCGGTTCTGTTCAACCGCAGCCGCATCCAGCCGCGGGTCGCCATCCTCAAGCCGATATCCGCCGCCATCGCCATCGGCACCGGCGGCCCGTTTGGTGCCGAAGGACCGATCATTCAGACCGGGGGCGCTGTCGGATCCCTGATCGGCCAGATCCTTCACACCACCGCCTCCGAGCGCAAAGTGTTGCTCGCTTGCGGAGCCGCTGCCGGCATGTCGGCCACCTTCAACACGCCGATCGCCGGCGTCATTCTCGCCATCGAACTGCTGCTGTTTGAATTTAAATCGCGCTCGTTCATCCCGCTGGTGATTGCAAGCACGCTCGCCACTGCCGTGCACATGGAGACCCTCGGCGCCGGGCCGATGTTCACCGTGACCTCGATGGATTTCGCGATTCCGCGCGCTCTGCCGTTTTACCTGGTGCTGGGCGGAATCTGCGGCCTCGCCGCCGTCGGGTTCAGCAAGCTGTTGTACTGGGTCGAGGATCTGTTTGAAAAGTTGCCGGTCGATCCGCTTTGGTGGCCCGCCATCGGCGCCCTCGGCCTCGGCATCATCGGATACTTCGTGCCTCGCGTGCTGGGCGTCGGCTACGACACCATCAGCGACATCCTGAACGCGCAGCTTGCCCTGAAGATCTTATTGATCGTGATGATCGCGAAGGCCGTCGCGCTGGTCATCTCGCTCGGCTCGGGCACGTCGGGCGGCCTGCTCGCTCCTATGTTTATGTCGAGCGCCGCGATGGGCGGAGCGTTCGCTATGCTGGCGAATCACATCTTCCCCGGCGCGGGTCTCGCGCCCGGCGCCTTCGCCCTGGTCGCGATGGGCGCGGTCTTCGGCGCGGCCTCCCGCGCCACATTTGCCTTCATCATTTTCGCTTTCGAAATCACGCGCGATTACAACGCCGTCCTGCCCCTCATGCTGGTCAGCGTCATCGCCGATGGCGTGGCCATGCTCTTCATGCCGAAAGCTTCCATCATGACCGAGAAGTTGGCCCGCCGCGGCCTGCGCATCCATCAGGACTACGAAACCGATGTCCTGCAGCAGGTGGCCGTCGAAGAAACCATGGACCGCGACGTGCCCACCATCCCCGCCGCAACCCGCATCGGCGAACTCGCCGAGCGCATCGCAAAACATGATCCCGCCGTCAGTCGCCACCAGGGCCTCTTCATCGTCGACCCCGACGGCAAACTCGCGGGCCTCATCACGCGCGGCGACGTGCTGCGCGCTCTCGACCAGGACCCCGGCGGAGTGCTCACCGTGCTCGAAGCCGGATCCCGCGATCTGATCGTAGCCTTCCCCGACGAGCTGATTTCCGAGGCCTCGGAAAAAATGCTGCAGAACGATATCGGACGCCTGCCCGTGGTCGAGCGCAGCGATCCCCGCAAGCTGGTCGGCTACCTCGGCCGCCACGGCGTCATGGCCGCCCGCCTCCGCCGCTTCCACGAAGAAAACGTCCGCGAGCCCGGCTGGATTGGCGGCCTGTAGCTAGCGGAGAGTATCGGTCAGGAACGAGGCAAGGGGTTTGAGTGAAATTGCGATGGTGCAACAGTTATCCGGCGCAGTCACACGAGGTCGGGCTGAAAAAAGGAGGTGGCGTAGCACCGCCTCGCCACCTTAGAGAGAACCCCAACAACTTTCGGGGCCTTTCCCATATCGGGTGCCCAACTGGAACGGCAGGGGGACACCACTACCATTCCAGTTTTGGAACAAGGTTGCGAACGACTTTATTACGATGGGGGAACTGCTGGCTGTTCAATATTGGACATATGGAGGAAAGTTTACAAAAGGGACTGACTTGGGAGCGTCACCCTCCGGTGCCAACGTAGTTGGTGTAATCGTGTTTCAACAGTCCGCTAGCTGCTCCAATCGCCATCTGTGGCCAGCAGTCTGTGGTGGCCATGCAAAACCGCACTTTTGTGGTAGAGTTCGGGTGCCTGGAACGTCAACAACGCCCAAACATTTACATCGGCTTGGCGCTGTAACCGCAACGTCCGCCCTGAGGATTTAGTTGGGACTCCTACCGTTCGCAGCGAAGGAGGTCTCCCATGACCTGCCGGCGTCTCCACAAAGCCCACGTTCTTAGTGTCGTCTCTCTGTTGATCACAATCTTCGTCATTCTGATCGCTCTGGCAACTCCGGCACAATTAAGGGGCCGAGGTCAACCGTTTACGAAGCCCCCAGTTGTGCCCACGTCGCAGAGTGCCAGCCCGCCCCCTTTTCTACCGGCGGTGACCTACGGCTCTGGCGGCGGTGGTGCCCAGTCATTGGCGGTTGCAGATGTGAATGGAGACGGCCTGCCTGACTTGGCAATCGCGAACGTGTACTCCAGCACCGTAGGGATTTTGCTAGGCAATAGCGATGGAACCTTCCGGGCGGCTGTGACCTATGGCTCGGGCGGTTCTGGCGCAGAGGCAGTCGCGCTTGTGGATATAAACGGCGACAACAAACCAGACTTGCTGGTGGCAAACATCAGCGGTGTGGGCGTGCTCCTGGGCAACGGTAACGGTACCTTTCAGGCGGCGGTCAGCTACGCTTCCGGTGGCACCCTTTCCAATTCGCTAGCAGTGGCCGATGTGAACGGCGATGGCAAACCAGACCTAGTGGTGGGGAATTTCAACGAATCAGTTAGTATTCTGCTGGGCAACGGCGACGGTACCTTCCAGCTCGGCGCAATCTACAGCTCGCAAGCCGAATTTTCGGTCGCGGTGGCGGACGTAAACAGCGATGGGAAACCAGACCTGCTGGTGGCGAACTTATATAACAACGTGGCTGTGCTGCTCAGTAACGGCGATGGAACCTTCCAACCGGCCGTAGTCTACAACCCCGGCGGTTTTGACGCTTCATCGGTCATTGCACGCGACGTGAACGGCGACGGCAAACCCGATCTGCTAGTAACGAACTGGTTTGCAAACAACCAAAATTCTCAGGCCGATGGCGTGGTAGGCGTACTGCTGGGCAACGGCGACGGAACCTTTCAGCCGGCCGTGACCTACGACTCGGGCGGGCTACAGCCTTCTTCGATCGCGGTCGCAGATGTGAATGGGGACGGTAAGCCCGATCTGGTGGTGGGGAATTGTTCGTTCAGCGGCGGAAGTGTCAATTGCACCACTGGAAACGGCGCGGTGGATGTCTTGTTGGGCAACGGCGACGGTACGTTCCAACCGGCGGCCACTTACAGCTCAGGCGGGTCAGCGCCCACGTCGGTAGCGATAGCGGATGTCAATGGGGACGGCCAACCGGACCTTCTGGTGGCGAACTTGTGTGCTAACAGCTGTCCAGATGCCTCCGGATCGGTAGGCGTGCTGTTTAACAACATCGCCGACACGACTCCACCCGTTATCACGCTGTTTGCTACTGCGAAAGTCTTGCGGTCGCCGAAAGGGAAGATAGTGCAGATAAAGGCCTCGGGGACGATCACCGACACCGGCTCCGGAGTGAACGTAAATAGCGCGGCTTTTGCGGTGAAAAATGAGGATGGCGAGGTTCAACAAACGGGAGCCATAGCATTGGACTCTGGGGGCAACTACTCTTTCACTGTCTTACTGCGAGCGTCACGTCGAGGCTCGGATCTGGATGGACGTCGCTACGCGGTTACTGTCCGGGCGAAAGACAACGCCGGCAATCGCGGATCGAAGACGAGAGTGGTGACCCTTCCTCACGGCCATGGAGCTGAAGATGACGAGAGCGAATCACGCTGACAACGGCGATTACACCCATTGACCCGTGGTCAACTGGTGCCATGGGGATTTTGCAACAATCGTCCTGTTTCGAGGGTCCGTTCGTGGATAATTGCACAGTGAGCAAACATCGAATTAAGAATCATGCGGACGGCCTTCAGGCACATCCATCGTGGCGGGGATTGCGGTTAGCGAACATGCCCCTGCGGTTGTGGATTGTGTTGGTGGCTGCCGTGCTGGGTGGGTTTTTGGTGATCCTATTTCACAAGTAATTGCCCGCTGCAAGATTCCTGCGGAGCGACCGGAGCATTCAGCGGCAGTTTGCAGTGAAGACATTTGCGGACCATAGTGTTTTATCCCCACCATTTCGAGTCCGCGAAGAATGGGTTTCCGCAGCGTGGGCACTTAAACCTGATAAACCAATTTCCCGCAATCGCTGTAAAAATCGTCCATCCGAAGCCCACGACGAATGCGGGAGGGGCGGTTCCGAAAAGCCAGATCGTCACCTGTGCGAGGAGGAACACGAATGGCACAAATCCAATGAAGGCAAAGAGGCTCAGATTTCTTCGTCTGCGATACTCACGCCACGGATCGGCTTCCTCCATCAAGGTTCAGTGTAGCGCTTCGATTCGCGGCGTCAACTGCTGTTAACAGGCCTCCTCGTAAGCTTGCGCCTTTGGTTCGCCAAAATCAGGGTCGATTAGGGTAATAGAGATTTTTCGACAATTATCTGTTCGAAGGAATTTCCATTCCCGCAGTCTCCCAATGAATGACCTTCCCGACCGCGATTGGCCCGGCAACCGTTGCCTTCGGAATGTCGGGATTCCATTCAGGCCAGCCATCGATCTTTGTAAAGAGACGCCACACGGATTCGAGCGGCGCGTTGATTGCGACTTCGTGACGGGAGACGATTGGTGCGTTCGAGTTGATTTCCATAAGCTCTTCCCCTGGGCCCGGCACGAATACAAGAACCAGGGTCTGCCCAGAGCTGCGGTCATCCAGATCGATCTATGTCTTGTGACGAGACTGCAATCGCAACTTGCGATGCCCTCAGCCCTTCACCGCGAGAATCTCGGGCTTCGCAATCTCCGGAGGCTTCGCCAGCAACTCTCCCGCCTTGGCAAACAAAGCCTTGGCGATTTCTCCATTCAGATGGGCGTTGCGGCCGGCGTCATCGGCAAACGTATCGAAGATGCCGTACTTGCCCGGGCCCATCTTGATAGCGTACCAGCTCAAAGTTTGCCGTTCCCGCTCGGCCAGCGGCTGCGCCGACTTCAGAAATTCTTCGAGTTCCTTTTCCTTCCCCGGTTTAGCTTCCAGTTGCGCCCAGATGGAGACTCGGCTCATCGCGTTTTCCTCCTGCCGATCAGATGCGCCAACCTTCACCGATGGCGCGAAAATCGCTCCCCGGCCTGGTGCCCCAGGTTCGTTCTTAGCGAATGAGAGCTTCCAAGCCTCCTGTGACCTGTCCCCTGTCTCCTGTCCCCCTGTCCCTTCTCATCCAATCAGTGGAGGGAAAAGCCGCACGGCGCGCCCGCTTCGCCTCCGCCCGTCCTCCTTACGAAAGCTTTGCAAATTCTTAACCTCGCCGAGACACTCAACGACGCGCTCCGCTGTATAGAGTAAGTCCTCGCGCGGGTTGTCCCCCGTCCTGCGCCCCTCTCCACGTTCAACAGACCCCGGCCCCCCGATCGAAATAGAAAGGATGAGTTCGATGAAAGCAACACAGTTCCGTGGATGGTTCGCTTCGGTTGTGCTGTTTCTCGCGCTAAGCCTGGCGGCCCAGGCGCAAACCTGGTCGTTCACCGGCAGCATGGAGCAGGCGCGACACTATTTCACCGCCACGCTCCTGAACAACGGTCAAGTCCTGATCGTCGGCGGCACCCGTCACGGTGTGGGCGGCCTCGCCGAAGCCGAGCTGTACAACCCGGCGACCGGCACCTTCAGCACTACCGGCAGCCTCAACACCGGGCGTTACTCTCACACCGCCACGTTGCTCAACAACGGAAAAGTATTGATCGCCGGTGGCACCAACACCACCAGCGGCTCTCTCGCCAGCGCCGAACTCTACGATCCCACCAACGGAACCTTCCGCACGACCGGAAGCTTATCGTGTGCCTGCGGATACAGCCCGACCCTGCTCCCTAACGGCAACGTCCTGTTCACAGGAGGCTTCAACGGGAGCAATGCCGTGGCCACCGCCGAAATCTATAACACGGCTACCGGAACGTTTTCCGCCACCGGCAATCTGAAAGTCGCGCGCGCCGGCCCGTCGACGACGTTGCTTGGCAATGGCAAAGTTCTGGTTGCCGGCGGTGTCTTCTACACCGGCACCATTCCCTTTACCGCCGTGGCCCACTACCTCGCCAGCGCCGAGCTCTACGACCCGACAAGCGGAACCTTCTCGCTGACGGGAAACTTGCACACTGCGCGCTCCAGCCAGTCGGCAACTCTGTTGACGAATGGCAACATCCTGCTCGCAGCCGGTCAGAACGATGGCGCAAACGGTGGCTACCTCAGCAGCGCCGAGCTCTACAACCCGGCTACCGGAAAATTCACCGTGACCGGAAGCCTGAACACGCCGCGCATCCTGCACACCGCGCACCTGCTGCCCAGCGGCCAGGTCCTGATCGTCGCCGGCAACCATTTCGGCTCGATCGCAAGCGCCGAACTGTACAACCCGGCAACCGGAACGTTCAGCAACACCGCCAGCCTGAACACGCCGCGTCAAGGACACGCTTCCGCACTGTTGACCAACGGACAAGTGTTAGCCACCGGAGGCTACGAAAGCCAACTGGGCAGCCGCCTCGGCGACCTCTCCAGCGCGGAACTATTTCACTGAGTTGCGTGCATATCGAAGCAGGAGGATTGAGTTCTGAGAACGGAAGAAAACTGGAGAACCAAGCACTGAGTACTGAGTACTGAGCACTGAGTACCGAGTACCGAGTACCGAGCACCGAGCACCGAGTACTGCGTCTCTCACCGCACGCGAACGTTGCTGGCGGGAACCGTCTTCTGCGCGGCGTCGATCAGCGGGCGCAATGCATCGACCGAGATGCCCAGCGTGCCGCCCGAGAAGCCATCGATGTACGCCGAGTTAATACCGATCACCTGGCCTTCCGAGTTGAAGACCGGGCCGCCGCTGCCGCCATGGGCAGTCGGCGCGTCATAGATAAGCTTGTCGCCGACCACGTCGCCAAGATGGCCGACCGTGGCCGACGGACGAATCAACGACAATGCCGCAAGTTCACTGGCGGCGCCAATATCGTCGTGTCGATACGCCAGCCGCTCATATACTTCGGTCGGCGATTTCGCCACCATTCCGGCAACACCCATCGGATAACCGATCACGGTGACCAGCTCTCCCGGTGGCGTGGCCTGCTTCGACAGCGGCAGAGGCTCGAGCGTCCGGCTGGTCTGCGAAAATTCCACGTGAAGAATGGCCAGATCGCTGTGTGCTGAAACCACTGTCGGCGTCAACTCAAACGGCGTCGGCGATCCGGGGAAGAACGCGACCAGCTTTTCGAGCGAGGGTGTCGCCCCGCGACGGATCAGCGCATCCGCCTCCGGGTCGCCATACCACGGCTCCGACACGTGGCGGTTGGTGGCCATCAGCCCGTTTGCCACGATGAAGCCTGTCCCCGAGACACGCGCCCGCAGGCGGGCCGGCTGATTCGCGAATCCCACCTGGTATACCCCAAACACATAGCAGATCGAATTGCGGTAACGGTTCAGAACCATCACCGGCATGGCCTGTTCCTGCTTGAGCACCTGCACCTGCTGGTTCAGCTGACGGACCTGGTCCTGCAGATCGTTGCTTGGAGCCGGCGCGTAGAAGTGCACCAGCAGCCCCGTTCCGATAATCAGCAGAACGGCGACCGTGGATTCAACAACTCGGGTCCAGCTCTCCCCGGCCTGGTCAACCTCGGGAATCTGTTCTTGCTCTTCCATAATGGTTTGACACGTTAATGGTTTGACACGTTCCGCACTCTGTCGGGGGGGAGAGAAAAGGGCCTAGAGGCGGGTTCCTGGTACCTGACTATCTTGCAGGGTGAGACGGGTTTTCCCAAGGCACGGAAGGCGATGTACCCGGGGGCAGGGGTCGCGCAGATCGCGCTTCCCGCGCGGCATTCGCTAGCTGTCGTGGTTGCAACGACTTAGTGCGCGCGCCCAAGGGTAACCTCCACTTTGGTCATGGCGCGCCACGGGACTCGATCGCGCTCCGTCTGCGGCCGCACACGCCGGGGTCTCTGTGCGGTCCACGTCAACGTAACTCGCACGCAGCTACGCTAGCGCCGCTTGATCCCCAGCCGCTTCTCCATCTCGGCGTAGAGAAATCCTTCGCCGATCCGGTAAGGCTGCACCCACTCGCCGTCAATGACAAACTGAGGAATCGCCCGCTTGCCGGTTTGCCGGACGACTTCCTCGGCCGCGCCCGGCGTGGTCTCGATATCAATTTCTTTGTAGGGGATTCCGTGCTCGTTCAGGAAGCGCTTCGCCACGCGGCAATCCGGGCACCAGAAGGCGGTATAGATGGTCAGTTCCATAGGCAGGATGATTCGATGCACAACCGCCCACAGGATACTAGAAGCCATCAGCCATCTCATAAATCTGTTTTGAAAGGGCTCGGCTTCAGCCGAGCCGTTCAGGAACCGCCAAAGATGCGGGCTTTAGCCCCCGAGGGTCGGTCTCTCCTCGCATCCCGGCGAATTTATGAGACCGGTAAGTTCTAGCTCCGCTCGGCTCCCGCCAAAACTCGCGGCACCAGGTCGGGGTGGATGTTGCTTCCGGTCAGCACCGTCGCCAGGAAGTTGTCATACCACAATAGAAATGTCCCCTGGTTGTCGTTTCACCATGCCGATGAAAACATCGGCGTTTTCATTTGTTGGTAGCGGTTTTTTCTCCACGGATGATCGACAGCGGGAATGCACGATTTTGGTTTCGGGGATGGGGGCGCGGGGGAAGGGGCAGCGCCCCTTCCATCGCTCCTCGCTGTAGAAGCCGCCTTCCATTCGCGGAACACCAGACAGTGATCGCGATAGTGAATCGCCAGTTCCCCGGCTTGGTTTTCCCGCACCAGTACCCGACTCTTCGCCGGTACCCTGGGTCGGCTGGGCCGTTCCAGTTGCAGCAGTCGGTTCTGGTAGCGCACCACCCAGTCCTCGCTGACCACGCGTTCTTCCTCCAGCCAGAAGACTTCGTCCAGCTGCCGCGCCGTCGGGCGTCGCCGGTGATAATCGGCGGCCGCCGCCGCGGCGTGCGCGTAACGCCGGTTGTGTTCGGCGAGGTAGTGCTGGTCCAGATACGCATTGGCTTGGTCGTAGTTGGCGATTCCGGCCAGGCGCAGTTTCTTCACCAGCCGATCCTGATGCGTGCCGTGTGCCCGCTCCACGCGCCCTTTGGCTTGCGGCGAACTGGCGGCGATGATCTCGATGCCCAGCTTCGCGCACATGCGTCCAAACTGCGTCACCGCCGGCTCTCCGCGCATGCGCTCTTGGGCATTCGGTGGGCGCACATAGACGTTCTTCCAGTCCGTGTACAGCGCTTGCGGCACCCCGTAGCGCTCGATCCAGCGCCGCAACACTGCGACCGCCGCCCAGATCGACTCCTCCCCGGAGAACCAACCTAGCGCTTGCGTGGTGGCGTCATCGACCATGTGCATTAGACAGCCCCGCGGTCCACGTTCTTCCAACCACCGGTGAAAGCTCCCGTCCAATTGCACTAACTCGCCGAAGTGCGCCTTGGCTTCGCGTCGCTGCCGATACGGTTTCCGCTGCCGTTGCCTCTGCCAGCACCCCGCCTCTTTCAACCACCGCCGCAGCGTCTCGGCATGCATGTGCAGGCCGTCATCGCTCGCCAGATGCTCGCAGGCCAGCGTTGGGCCAAAGTCCTCATAGCGGGCCTTCACCTGCTTTAGCACCGCCGCTCGAAACTCTGCCCCGTACGCCCGGTTCGACACCCGGCCACAGTTGCCGTGCTGCAGGGCCTTGGCTCCTCCTGCCCGATACCGCGCCCAGATCCGCTTGCTCTGCCGATAACTTAACCCCATCAACTCCGCCGCTTCGATCAATCGCAAGCTCCGCGCCTTTACCCTCCCCATCACTTCCACTCGGCTCAGCTCTTTCTTGCTCAATCCAGTTCTCCCCAATCGCAGTTCCTCCTCGCCCGAGGAACTCTAAAGGGGACATTAGTCTCCCTCGACAGCCTTCGCTCGAATCGCGGCCAGCCCCGCTGCGCCCGACGGCTCGAGCAACAACCCCAGCGTCGACGCCGCCAGCCGCATGGCGTCGAGCATCTGCGAATCACTGACCTCGACCATGTCGTCGACGAGTTCCTTCATGCGCTCCACCGACTTGCTCACCGGCACGCGCGTGGAAATGCCGTCGGCGAAGGTGTCGGCTTTGTCGATCGTGATCGGTTTGCCCGCGCGCCAGCTCGCGAGCATCGCCGGAGCCCCACTCGGGCAGACGCCCACGATCCTGGTTCCGGGCGAATGTTGCTTGATCCACAGCGCCATCCCCGTGATCAGCGCGCCATCGCCGACCGGGATGACCACAGCGTCAAACCTGCCCGCGCGCAGCAGTTCCACTGCAATCGTACCTGCCCCTTCGCTGATGGCGGGATCGACGCCGTCTTCAATAAAGACACATTCTGCGCGCCGCGCGGCATGTTCGCGGGCCAGCTCCTTCGCCGCATCGAAGTCCGCTCCCGCCACAGTCGCCACCGCTCCAAACGACTGGATCCTCGCCAGCTTGATCGGATTCACGTCGAGTGAAACAAACACCTCGGCCGCCATCCCCCGGTCACGCGCCGAATACGCCACCGCCTGGCCGAAGTTTCCTGCCGACGCGCACACGACTTTCTGCTTCGGGTCGAGTCCGCGAATCAGGAAGTCTGTGCCTCTTCCTTTAAAGCTGCGAATCGGGTTGAGCGTCTCGACCTTGACCAGGGTCCGTCGGCCGAGCGCACGCGAGAGCTGCTCGTCGACAAATTGCGGGCTGTCGAGAAACACGCGATTGATCGAGCGCGCAGCCTTTTCGATGTTGGCGAGATTAAGGTCCATGCAGACGGCCGTCCGCGTACCGCGGCCAGGGGTGCATCAGGGGCCAGTGGCGCGCCGGGAATGCTACACCCGCTCCAACTCGTGCAGCGTCTTCTCGTTCTCGACGTTGCCCGTGTTCAGCGTCGAGGCCGGCTCAAACAGCAACACCCAGGCTTCTTCCTCGGCTACCGGACGATGCTCCACGCCGCGCGGCACGATCAGAAACTCCCCTTCCTCGAGCCAGATGTTCTTGTCGCGCAATTCCATCCGGAAACGCCCTTTGACCACGAAGAAAAGCTCATCTTCGTTCTCATGATGGTGCCAGACGAATGGACCCTGGAATTTTCCCAGCTTCACCATTTGCCCATTCAACTCGCCGGCGATCCGCGGTTTCCACGGCTCGGGAATCTTCGAGAACTTCTGCGCCACGTTGACTTTTTCCATAACACGTCCTTTCCGGTTCGAACCGCCGCCTCCCGGAGAACAGTAGGTCGCTTCCCGGATAACAGCCTAGATTGTATGGAGCCTCTGCAGGTCGCAAGAAGATTCGCCCCCGCTGTGACTGTAGCGCCGGCGTCCCGCCGGCTGTCGGCAGGGCGTCCCGCCCTCCCCGTGGCAAGTGTCCCAAAACCAAAAGCCGCCGGCTTTCGCCGGCGGCTCGATTGCCAGAAGCTAACAGCCAGTAGCCAGTAGCTACAAGCCACCAGCTACAAGCTACAAGCCAAAACTAATTCTCGTACAACAACACCCCTTCGGTCTTCTCCGAATCCACCGGGCGGTAGTACAGCTTGCCGCCGTCGAGGAAGACTTCGATGAACGCGGGCCGCGTCGTGATCGTTCCCTGGATCAGCGCTTCCGAGAGCGGGTCCTCGATATACTTCTGCAGCGCGCGGCGCAACGGTCGGGCGCCATAGCTGCGGTCGGTCAGCGTCTGGTTCAGGATCCAGCGCTTCGCTTCGTCGGCCACCGTGACCGTGATCGAGCGCTGGGCCAGGTTCTGGTTCAGCTGGTTGACCATGAGTTCGAGAATCTGGATCAGATCCTGCTCGCTCAGCGCGCTGAACAGAATGATCTCGTCCAGGCGGTTCAGGAACTCCGGATTGAAGGTTCGCTTGACTTCGTTCTTCACGAGATCTTCGATCTTCTCCGACACCATTTCTTCTTTCGACGACTGGAAGCCCAGTCCTTCGCGGCGCTGCAGGTGCCGCGCCCCGATGTTCGAAGTCATGATGATGATCGTGTTCTTGAAATCGACGGTATTGCCGAGCCCGTCGCTGAGCTGCCCGTCCTCAAACACCTGCAACAGGATGTTGAAGACGTCCGGGTGCGCCTTCTCGATTTCGTCCAGCAGCACCACCGAGTACGGCGCCCGCTTCACGCGCTCGGTCAACTGGCCGCCCTCTTCGTAGCCCACGTATCCCGGAGGCGAGCCGATCAGCTTCGAGACCGAGTGCTTCTCCATGAATTCCGACATGTCGAAGCGCACCAGCGACTTCTCGCTGCCGAACATGAATTGCGCCAGCGTCCGCGCGACTTCGGTCTTGCCGACGCCCGTCGGGCCCAGGAACAGGAACGACCCAATCGGCCGGTTCGGGCTCTTCAGCCCGGCGCGGCTGCGGCGGATGGCCCGCGCCAGCGCCACAATCGACTTGTCCTGCGAAATGATGCGCTTGTGCAACTCTTCTTCAATGCGCAGCAACTTCGCCGACTCCTCTTCCTTGATCGACATGATGGGAACGCCGGTCCACCGCGACACGACATCCTCGATGTCCTCGCGGCTGACCACGCCCGTGGAAGATTCGTCGAGATGATATTTTTCCCGCAGCGCGCGCAGGTTCTCGCGCTCTTTGCGTTCTTCATCAGAGTAGAAACGCGCCTTCTCGAACTCATGGTTCGCGATGGCGTTCTCCATCCGGTGAACGATGAACTTGATGCGCTTCTGGACTTCGGTGATCTCCTCGGGCAGCGAGGTCTGGCGCAGCTTTACCCGCGCGCCCGCCTCGTCAATCAGGTCGATCGCCTTGTCTGGCAGGAAGCGGTCCGGGATGTAACGGTTCGAGTGCGAAACCGAGAAGTTGATCGCGTCGTCGGTGTAGGTGACCGCGTGGAACTTTTCGTACCGGTCCTTGATCCCGAACAGAATCTTGACGGCATCGGCCTCGTTCGGCGGTGGAACTTTCACCGCCTGGAAGCGGCGCTCGAGCGAACGGTCTTTCTCAATCGACTTGCGGTACTCGCCCGGCGTGGTTGCGCCGATGCACTGAATCTCGCCACGCGAAAGCGCCGGCTTCAGGATGTTGGCGGCGTCCAGCGATCCTTCCGCCGAGCCGGCTCCCACGAGAGTGTGCAGCTCATCGATGAAGATGATGGAGTTCTGCGACTCCATCAACTCCTTCATGATGGTCTTCAGCCGCTCTTCAAACTGTCCGCGGTATTTCGTGCCCGCCACGATCAAAGAAAGAT
The DNA here is from genome assembly GCA_963729415.1 of uncultured Acidobacteriota bacterium. GTDB lineage: Bacteria > Acidobacteriota > Terriglobia > Terriglobales > Acidobacteriaceae > Gp1-AA133. Next base: position 126,006 of record CAVSOD010000006.1, read on the forward strand.
CCAGCGCGAGAATCCGCTTGTCGGCCAGGAACGATGGAACCTCGCCATCGGCGATGCGCTGTGCCAGTCCTTCCACGATCGCGGTCTTGCCCACGCCAGGTTCGCCGATCAGTACAGGATTGTTCTTGGTGCGGCGGCACAGGATCTGAATGACGCGGTCCACTTCGCCTTCACGGCCGACCAGAGGATCGAGCTGGCTGTCCATGGCGGCCTGGGTCAGGTCGCGCGAGAATTCCGCCAGCAGCGAAGACTCACGTTGCCGCTGCGGCTGCGCTTTTTCCTGGCTGGTGCGCGCCAGTTCTTCGCGAATGGTCGGCAGGCGCAGGCCACGCTCGTGCAGAATTTCCGCGGCGAAGCACTTTTCTTCCCGCAGCAATCCCAGCAGCAGGTGCTCGGTGCCAATATGTTTGTGCGACAGGCGCTCGGCTTCCTCGGCCGCGTAGGCCAGCACCCGCTTGCATTCGTTGCTCAACGGCAGGTCAACCGAAGTCGAGACTTTCTCCCGGATCGTGGTATGTCCTTCAATCTGCTTGCGGATGGATTCCACCGAGGCATGAGAGCGCAGGAAACGATTGGTCAGGGCCTTGTCTTCACGCAGCAGTCCCAGTAACAGATGTTCGGTCTCAATGTAAGGCGAGCCGAACTGGCTGGCTTCGTACCGCGCGAAAAATATGACGCGCCTGGCCTTCTCCGTGTAGCGTTCAAACATATAGCCCCTTCCCCCTTGGGTCCTCCGAGAGTCGAACCTGGACCGGCCTCTCGAAAACCCCTGGCCCCTGACTACATTATGCAATCAAGTGGCTGCGAAACCCAGCCCCTTGAAGCGATTTTCTTAATGCTGAGTACAACATAGCACTCCCGTGCTATAGACTCTCGCCAAAATCTTGTCCCACTCTCTATATCGTGCAAGTCCTTCCCGCGTTGCTTCAATAATTCTTTCAAGCCGGAAGCGACTCCGGCGCAACCTCTTCCATGTGTCCGTGATGCAGGCGCAGCACGCGATGACAGCGGCGCGCAAAAGCGAGATTGTGAGTCGCTATAAGAGAGGTGAGCTGGTACTCGCGATGTAGCCTGGCGATCAATTCGAAAACCGACTCGGCCGTCTGGCCGTCGAGGTCGCCGGTCGGTTCATCCGCCAGCAACAGCCGGGGCCGGGTGATCAGCGCCCGGGCCAATGCCACCCGTTGCTGCTCGCCCCCGGAAAGCTCGCCTGAGCGGTGATGCCCGCGCCGCTCCAGGCCGACCTCGCGCAACCACTGGGTCGCTTTCGCCTGGATCGCCGGCCAAGGCTCCCCGCGCAACAACAGCGGCATGGCCACGTTTTCCAGGGCCGTGAACTCGGGTAGCAGATAATGAAACTGCCACACGAATCCGATTTCGCGATTCCGAAAATCCGCGGCGGCATCTTCCGCCAGCGAATTCAGCTGCAAGTGGCCGCAGTATACGTCACCCTCGGAAGCCCGTTCAAGAGCGCCCAGGATGTGTAGTAAGGTGCTCTTGCCCGCGCCCGATTCGCCGACAATGGCCAGCATCTCTCCGGCGCGCGCTTCGAAGGACAAGTTTTCAAAGAGCACCAGGTCCGATTCGCCTGAGCGAAAGACCTTCGTCAAGCCTGCGACCCGCACCAGCGGATCCTTGCCATTTAGATGCAACCGGCGTCTCCTTCGATACAGAGAGCAGTTGCAACCACGAGCCTGCCGCGCGAAGCCGCATCCACGAAAGCTGAATCTTAGATGCGCCCGGGTTGCCTGCACCAATTAGATCATGATGGAGACAAGCCGGTGACAATTCCCGATTCGGCAATCAGAAAGCTCGTATGTCTCGCACTCTATACCCGTTCCCGAACAGCGCAATGTGACGTTGGTCACAGGCAGGCCCGCTACAGCCCCGCCCAGTGTCCAAAAATGGCACTTGCAGGCCACCCTATGGCCCGCTGGTACTGTGTCCGTCATTACTCGTAGCGCAGAGCTTCCGCAGGCAGGATTCTTGCGGCCGACCAGGAGGGATACATCGTGGCCACAAACGAGATGCCGATCGCCACCAGCGCCACCAGCACGCCATCGACGAGGCGCGGCGCGAACGGCACGTAATCAATCGAATACACTTCGGGCGCGAGCGAAATCAGATGATAATGCCCGCCCGCCCAGGCGATGGCGAATCCTAAAATCAGGCCGATTCCCGTGCCGATCAAGCCGATCAGCAAACCCTGCGCCACGAACAGCCGCCGGATTTGCGACTTGCGCGTGCCCATCGAAACCAGCACCGCAATGTCCTTCGTCTTCTCCATCACCATCATGGTGAGTGAGATGAGAATGTTCAGCGCGGCCACGAACACGATCAGCCCGATGGTGATGAACGTCACCAGCCGCTCCAGCCGCAGGGCGCGGAACAGCGCCCGGTTCTGCTCCATCCAGCTGGTGGCCATGAAGCCCGTACCGGCCGCTTGCTCCAGTTCCTTGGCGATGGCGTCGGCCTGGTAGATGTCATCGACCTTGAACTGAATCACCGAGATCAGGTTGCCCAGCCCGAACAGCCGCTGCGCATCGGATAGACGCGTGAACGCCCACCCGGTGTCGTAGTCGTAGAACCCGGAATTGAAGATTCCCACCACGCGAAAGCGGTTGTATTTGGGAACCATCCCAAACGGCGTAAGCTCGCCCTGCGGACTGGTGACCAGCACGACGGACCCCACGGTCGCGCCCAGCTCATCCGCCATGTCCTTGCCCAGAATGATCGGCGGCATCGCCGCCACGCGCGCCTGCACGTCGGAAAGAGAGTCGAAAGCCTTTGTAGCGCCGCCGTCCTCGCCGGCAGTGGCGCGAGCAGCCGGCCTTGAGCTTGTCGAAGGGGTCCCGCCCGCCGTTGCCTGTGTAGCGCGGGCGCCCTCGCCCGCGGCTTTTGACTCTGCCGTCAGTTCTTCGCTTTTTGAGCCGTTCTCTAAATTTGCGTGCGGTGCCACCCCTTCCTCCAGCGCCTCCGCCGACCCGATCTTCACCGTACTGAGCAGATCGCTTACCTTCCGCTCATACGCCGGAATCATTCCCTTCAACACCGCGCCACGCGCCCGCGGCCCGCGCGAGATCAACACCTGCTCATAAATCGCCGGAGCCGCCGCCACCACATGCGGCTCATGGCTCAGCCGGTCAAGCAGCGGAGGCCAGTCCTTAATCCCGTCGCTCTGGACGCGAAGCAAGCTCACATGCGACGCCGAGCCCAGAAGCCTCTCCTGCAAGTCCTGCCGGAATCCGTTGTTGATGGCCAGCGCCACAATCAGCGACGCCACCCCCGCCGCCACGCCCAGCACAGAGATCGCCGTAATCACGCCGATGAAAGCCTGGCGGCGCTTGGCGCGCAGATAGCGGGTTGCCACAAAGAGTTCGAAGCGCATAGAGAACCAGCTTTTGGCTGTTAGCTGTTGGCTGCTAGCGATCTGTCAAAATTCAATTTTATGGAGGCTGCGCCCCACCAGAATTCATTTGGGTCTCGGGTAAGGATGTAATCGAACTTTCTCGTGATCTGCAACTCCGAGAAGTTGATGATGCAAATCTCCCAGAAACGAGACGCCCTCGTAGAGATCAATAATGTAAGGTGTGTTGCCTTTACCGCCTTCTTTGAATACCAGAGGGATGGCAAATGCGATGCATTGGTTTGCGTCGGGTACAAGTCCTCGGAGCGCCGCTTCTCGCTCGTCAGCCTCGACCAACCATCGCTCCCGGAATTCTTCCGCCTGCAAGCAAGCGCGGAATTGCTCTTCGGAATCGGTAAGCTTTTCGAGTTTCCCTACGCCGACGTCCAACCAATGCACATGTCCAGCTTCGTCGCACAAGAACAAATCCCCAAAAGCGTTCCTTGCGACGAGCTGCATTTTTGCCGGGAAAAGCCAGCGCCAGTTCGCGAGAAGACGGTCGACGTCGAGATGGCTCACCGGGAAATCGCCCTCAACCTTTTTCAGCCGATCTTTGCCGATCAAAACATACATGGCCAGTAATGAGGATCCGCCGTCATCTCTCAGCCGTCAACTGTCAGCGATCATTTCTCAAGCGGCATCTCAGCCATCGGCCTTGCCGCTTCACGATAAGACCCATGGGCTCGTATCAGGGCGACGCCTTCAGGCGCGCCGTAAAAGCGCCACTGATCCATGCACCTTCAGGCGCTGGAATTTCTGTCCGGCCAAGACGGATTATAGACGGACGGCCGCACGCCCAAGCCGTGGAACAATCGCCGGCACGGACCCCCGATATGCCCGATACGCCTCCCCGAATCTCCTCTCCAGCTCCGCATCCTCCGCCCGAATCATGATCGCGCCCGTGACCATCGCAAAAGTCGTCAGCGCAAAGCACACCGCGAGGCCCGTGCCCACACTCCACGCCAGCATCTCGCACAAATGCGCCAGATACACCGGATGCCGGACGCGCGCCCGGATGCCTACCGTCACCAGGCGCTGCTCCGTTTCCCCAGCGCGCATTTCCGGAATCCCGCTCAGTTGCTCGGTGCTGAAGTTCGCCCCCGAGCGCGCATACAGCCAGATGCCCAGCGCGAACAGCGCGAGCGCCGGAAGCCACATCCAGATGTTCTGATAGAAAGCCAGCCTTCTCCACGGAGCCGTGACCAGCGCCGCAACGGCCCACATCCCCAGCCACAGGGGCATGAGCACGCGATACGGCGACCTTCGCCGCGCCCGCCAGTACTCCGTGCGCGGGTGAATCAGCAGCCAGAACAGCGGGATCGTCGAGTAGACCACGCAGACCAGCCATCCCAGCCTTTGCACGATCGCAACCACGCGAACATTTTAGAACTCCCAGCAGCCCCGCGGTTCGAGGAGTTGGGTACTTTCCCTGATACCGCAGTGAAGGACGGCTGGAGGGCAATCCGTACAATTACCTGATTTCAACACCCAAGCGCTGACTGTGAATTGCTGAGAGATATGGAGCGACTTTTTCCGGGGCCTCTGTAACCTTCTTTCCAACCAGCAATCAGACTGAGTGTGAGTTTCCACGGGGCGACGCGTATGTTCAAATCGACGCTTTCGAAGTTCGAACACTGGACACCCATCCCACTGCGGCTGATCGTCGGTTACGGCTTCATGGAGCATGGCTATGCCAAGCTCGTGAAGGGCCCGGATCATTTCTTCGCGATCCTGCATGCCCTGGGCGTTCCCGCGCCTCACCTCATGGGTTGGGCAACCATCATGATTGAACTCTTTGGCGGATTGGCTGTGCTGGCGGGCGCGTTCGTAGCCCTGGCCAGCGTGCCCATGGCAGCGATTCTACTGGTCGCGATGTTTACCGTACATCTTCCGTACGGCTTCAGCTCCATCAAGCTTCAGGCCGTCACCGCTGCTGGCCCCCAATTCGGACCACCCGGCTATGAACTCGATCTCCTCTACCTCGCATGCCTGGCAGCACTCGCCCTCGGCGGTGCTGGACCCTTCGCGGTGGACACTCTTCTCGCGAAAAAATCAAGAGCCGGTCAGTAGTCCACGCCGAATCTCCATCGCACTACACGATTGAGACACGGCTGCAAACCTGCGAGCTGAGCCCTTCAACCTGAGACCCGTCACCTGAGACCTGAGACCTGTGACCTAATCCTCTCTCGGCCGCATCTGCCCGCTGCGCAAATACCGGCTGTGCCAGCCCAGCGATTCCGACAGCAAATGCGGCGTATGTTTCCCGTACGACAGCCGTTCCGCGCGGTTGAGGTAGTCGACGAGCAACGGCTTGTACTCTGGCGCCGGGCATTTCTCAATGATCAGGTGCGCGCGCTGCCGCGGGGACAGCCCGCGCAAATCAGCCAGGCCGTGCTCTGTGACCACGACCTGCACGTCGTGCTCGGTGTGATCGACGTGTGACACCATGGGCACGATCGTCGAGATCGTGCCGTGCTGCGCCGTCGACGGCGCCATGAAAATCGACAAGTATCCATTGCGCGCGAAGTCCCCCGAGCCGCCGATGCCGTTCTGAATTCGCGATCCCATCACGTGCGTCGAGTTCACATTGCCGTAGATGTCCGCTTCGATCATGCCGTTCATCGCGATCACGCCCAGGCGGCGAATGATCTCCGGATGATTCGAGATTTCCTGCGGCCGCAGCACGATGCGGTCGCGATAGTTCGCCATGTTGGCGTTCACTTCGGTCAGCATCTCGGGACTGAGCGAGAATGCCGTCGCCGACGCACAGGTCAGCTTGCCCGATTTCAGCAGGCGGATCATCCCGTCCTGAATCACTTCGGTGTACGAGGTCAGCCCTTCGAACTTGCCTTCCTCGAGCCCGAACAACACCGCATTCGCAATGTTGCCTACGCCCGACTGCAACGGCAGCAGGTTCGCCGGCATGCGGCCCTTCTGCACTTCCCAGTTGCAGAAATTCGAGGATGTGTCCGGCGATGCGGCGCGACGCCTCATCCGGCGCCTTGAAAGCGCTGTTGCGGTCGGGCGCGTCAGTCACCACGATCGCAACAACTTTTTCCGCGGGAACCTCGAGATACGGAGTGCCAATGCGCTGGCCGGGGCTGACCAGCGGGATCGGCCCGCGATTCGGCGGAGGCTCAAGGCCGTAATAAATGTCGTGCATGCCTTCGAGCGCCGCCGGCTGCCACGAGTTCACTTCGAGAATCACACGCTCGGCCTGGTCGATCCACGTCTTGTTGTTGCCAATCGACGAACTCGGAATCAGCCGCCCGTCTTCAAGCACCGCCGTGACTTCGATCAGCGCGACATCCAGCTTGCCGAGAAAGCCGTACTCGACAAACTGCGCCACGTGGCTCAGGTGGATGTCCATGTAGTCCATCTCGCCCGAGTTGATGCGCTTGCGCGTCTCCGGGTCCGACTGGTAGGGAAGCCGCAAGTGAATGCCACCCGCCATCGCCAGCGCGCCATCGAGCTCCGGCCCGGTCGAGGCGCCGGTGAATACACTCACCTGGAATTTCTGCCCGCGCAGGTTGGCCTCGGCGATGCGCCGCGCGAGTTCGACTGGCACGGCCTTGGGGTAGCCCGAGCCGGTAAAACCGCTCATGCCCACCTGGTCGCCACAACGGATCAGGGCCGCGGCCTCTGCGGCACTCATAATTTTTGACGCCAGGGCCGGGTTCAGAACACGTGCTGTCGTGGGCGAAGTTAACGTAACCATAGACGAGCCTTTCCTCAAACCTCCTGTCACGATAGGGTCCGCCTGTGCCCCCGTCTGTGACCCCGGTCACGCGGAAAAATCTTAAACCGCAAAGGTCGCGAAGAAAGGCCGCAAAGTACGCAAAGAAAAGCAGCAGAGTTCTCAAAGTAAAGACAAGACCAGGCTCCCTTCGCGAACTTTGCGCGTCCTTCGAGCTCTTTGCGGTTAAAAGCTTATTTCTGCGCCCTCCGCAAAATTCTCCGCGATCTCTGCGTTTCAAGATTTTGTTTGTTTGCAGGACACCTGTCACGCGGATGTGGCACAGTTAAAGCAAATGGGGGAATCGGAACAACTGCTGGTGAGGAGGGGAGCCTTTGCCTACCCGGACCTCGCGCTCTACCAGGTGGCGCGCTTTTTCATCGTGGCGGCGCTCGAAATGCAGTCGGTCGCGGTGGGCTGGCAAGTCTACGAGATCACGCGGCGTCCGCTCGATCTCGGACTGGTGGGGCTGGCCCAGTTTCTCCCCGGAGTCTTTCTCTTCCTGGTTGCCGGGCACGCTGCCGACCGGCATGACCGGCGGCGTCTCCTCGACATCTGCTACTGCGGATTCGTGCTCTGCTCCGGATTGCTGCTCGCGCTTACTCTACGGGGATCGCGCTCCGTCAATCTCATCTACCTCGTCCTGCTGGTGCTGGGCGTGGTGCGCTGTTTCAACTGGCCGGCGAGCCGCGCGCTGCTGCCCCAGCTTGTCCCTGCGGAATACTTTTCGAAGGCCGTGGCCTGGAACGCCAGCACCTTCCAGGCGGCCACCATTCTCGGGCCGGCGCTGGGCGGAGTGCTCTATGCCGCCTCCCACGGCCCGGCGGTCGTTTATGGCACCGCCGCCGGCGCGAGTGCCATCGCGCTCGTGGCGACTCTGCGGATTCGCTCGAAAAGCCAGCCGCGCCCGGCCGAAGAGATGAGCTTGCACACGGTGATGGCGGGCTTCCGCTACGTGTGGCGCGAGAAGGTGGTGCTCGGATCGATCTCGCTCGATATGTTCGCGGTGCTGCTTGGCGGATCGGTCGCGCTCCTGCCCGTCTACGCCAGCGAAATCCTCAAGACCGGTCCCGGCGGACTGGGCGTGCTGCGCAGCGCGCCCGGAGTCGGCGCGGCGATCATGGCGATCTTTCTGGCGAAGCGCCCCATTCGCGGCCGAGCCGGGATGATCATGCTGTGGTGCGTCGCCGGCTTCGGCGTCTTTACCATTTTGTTCGGCATCTCGAGAAGCCTGCTGCTGTCGCTGATTGCGCTGCTGCTGGTGGGAGCCACCGACATGGTGAGCGTCATCATTCGCGCGACGCTGGTGCAATTCGCAACGCCCGACGAGATGCGCGGGCGCGTGAACGCCGTCGACATGCTCTTCATCGGCGCCTCAAACGAGCTGGGCGAGTTCGAGTCCGGGCTCACCGCCAGCTGGTTCGGCACGGTGCCGGCGGTGGTGCTGGGCGGGGTGGGAACGCTGGTCGTGATCGCGCTCTGGGCCTGGTGGTTCCCCGAGCTGCGCAACGCCGACCAGCTGCATCCGACGCGGAGTGTCTAAGATGGGAGGAAAGCTTTTAAACGCAGAGGGCGCTGAGAAACTACGCAGAGAACGCAGAGAAAAGCTTTTGACCGCAGAGTTCGCGAAGAAGAGCCGCAAAGAACGCAAAGAAAATCTGATCTCCGCAAAACGACCTTAGTCCGACTTCGCGATCTTTGCGAATCCTTCGCGTCCTTTGCGGTTAAGAGCTTTTTTTGTGACCTGTCACCTGTGACCCGAGACCTGACACCTGAGACCTGAGACCTGGCACCTACCTTCCCCGAATCACCGTCTTTGCCGAGCTCATGTTGTCGAAGCGGTCATACACGCGCACCACGACCACATGCTCCACCGGTCCCGATTCCTTCTTCTTTCCTTTGGCTGTGGAAGGCGGCGCCGGCGGGCCATCGGCCGGGATCGTCACCTTGAAGTCGTAATTCTCTGTCTTCGAGTCGGCGATCTGGCCGACCGGCTCCACGTATTGCCAGTCGTTGGCGTCGATCGAGTACTCGGCGCGCTTGATGGGAGAAAACCCGTCCACAGCGCGGAAGGCCACATGAATCTTGTCGGCTTCCGTGACAGCGGTGAGTTGCTCAATCACCGGCGGAGTCGTGTCGACCTCGACGCGCGGACTCTCTTTCTCGGCCGTCAGCTCGTCCCCCGGCGAGTGCGACGGAGCATCCGACGCGACCACCTTGAACGTGTATCCGCCATCGGGCAGCAGGCTCGCATCAAAGGAGTAAAACTTGTCGGTCAGATCGTCTTTCAACAGCAGCCAGCGGGTTTCGCCGTCGCCGCGATAGTAGAGCGAATACACCAGTTGATCGTCGTTGTCATCGTGCGCCACCCACTTCACTCCGATGGAATCGTGATCATGGGTCATCGGCACCGGAGGCTCAAAATGTGGCTGCGAAGGATTGGCGCCAGACGCGCCGCCGCTTAAGTCGACATTGCTCCCGATGGGCCTCGGCAGCGGCTGATAGCGCACCCCAATCTGCACGCCCACATCGTCAATCTCGGGCGCAACGTTCTTCGACAGGTAATTCAGCGTGACGCCATCCACGCGTGGAGCGGGAGTTCCGGCGTGCAGCACGGCTTTCCACTGCACGAAACGAGCGGGCGGGACGTCGGTCTGGCCGCCCTGCTGCAAGTCAATCTTTTTCCACGGGCTCCAATTGCGGTCGGGATTGTCGACGTTGCCACTGCGCGCGAAAAGATCCACGCTGCCCGCGCCACGAAAATCGGCGCGCCCCCAGCGCGAGAAAATCTTCGCGTCAAACACATCGCTTTCGTAGGTGCCCTCGTTCTGCGGGCCCGGGCCCAGCAGGAACACTTTCCCGAGATTGCTGCCCGAGGCGTACAGCCCGCCGCCCGGTGCTTTCGCGAAGGCGGTGACCTGCGACGCGCCCGCCTTCAGCAGGTCGCTGAAGTCGTCGTCACTTTTCATGGCGAAGATGTGCCCGCGATTGCCGGTTCCGGCCAGCAAGCGGCCGCGGCTGTCAAACGACAGGGCATACACAATGTCTTCCCGCGACGTCCACATGCGAGTCGGCGACCCGTCAGGTGCGATGCGATAAATCTCGGACCCGCCCGTCGCCCCCGCGCCCGGCGCGGGGAAGTTCATCATCTGAGCCATCGACGGCTGCGTGGGCGTGATCACCAGGCCGCCCGCGGGCCCGCCCATCGACGGACCCATCTGCGCCATCGGCGAAATCGACTGGCCCATCCCCGGCGTCGGACCCTGGCCGGGACGTTTCTCGCCCACACCCGCCGCGTAGATGTTTCCCGCAGGATCAATCGCCAGCGCCGTGATCTCCTTCTTGGGCGCGCTGTACAGCACGAAGGCCTCGCCCGACGGCGGGATGCGGTAAATCAGACCGCTGCCGTCAGAGCCGGCGATGAGGTTTCCCTTGGGATCAACCGCGAGCACGCGAATGTGCGCTTCGTCACTTTTGAAAAACAAAGAGTGCTCGCCCTTGGGCGTGACCTTGTAGATTTCTCCACGATCGCCGGTGGCCACAAACAGATTGCCCGCTTCGTCGAAAGCCAGGTCCCAGATGTACTTGGTGCCCGGATCGAAGTACACCGACGAGCTCCAGTTGGGATCGATCTGGCCTTTGGACTTGTCCGGCATCTTGCCGGCGTCGCCCTTGGCGCCGCCCTTCTTTTCGATCTTGTACACCTTGCCGTCGGGCGCGGTGCCGGCATACACCACGCCGTTCTTGTCGACCGTGAGCGCCTGCACCTGCAGTTCGGTGGGCTCGAAGATCGTCGTGGCCTGGCCGTCGGGCGTGATGCGGTACACCCGCGCCGGCGCGCCCGACGCGGCATAAACATTTCCCGCGTCGTCGGCCGATAGCGACCAGATGTAGGTCGAGGGCGCGGTATACAGCGTCTTGAAAGCGGGCGCCAGTTCGATGCCGCCTGTGCTGCGGATCGCCACGCTGGTCGCCGTGCCTTTCGTCAAATCCTCAAATTTCGATTGCTCCCAGGTGCGTGTGCCCTCGGCAAACGCGGATACGATCACCATCGCGGCGAAAAGAACAGGGGCAAGCTTGCGCAGCTGCATGTGCAAAGTTGAACCTCGATACATGGGATGTGGAACGGGAAAGTTCAGCGTAATGCGGGGCCTATGAGCCGCCGGACGAGAAGAAGGCTGATGATGCAACAACGCCAGTCCAAGCCTGCTCCTTTCCTTGCATGAATTCTAACAAGAGGTGTCCAACAAACTCATGAAAATCTTCCGACCGCTAGTACAAGCTGCCGCGCCTTCGGATGTCCTCGTCAATGGAGCGGCGGGCGTCCCCGCCCGCCGGACGGGCGTGACGCCCGTCTCTCCACCGGCTAGCAACAATTCCGCGCCGCGGCTCGAGATTTTGCACAGAGTCCGCCACAGACAAAAGAAGGGGCTTGCCAGTCTCAAACTGTGCAAGCCCCAGCGAATGCTATTTTATGTTGATGGTCAGGATCTGCGCGCCCGCCACGACGAAATCCAGCGGCGGCGTTGCCACCTCGGTCACCGAAGACTCGCCCAGCACCACCATTTCCTGCGTGCCGCGCATGCCGTCCATGATGTTCATGACTGACAGTGGCAGGGCCGGCATCACCTTGTCGGCGACCATCGCTTCCGGATCGGCTTCGAGCAGCGAAACGTAGACGCGGTTGTTGGCATGCTCTTTGTTCAAGAGGGCGATGGTGGAAGCAAGATCAAGCTTGCGCGCCATCATCGGCATGCCACGCCGCATGCGGTCGAGAGTCTCGCCGTCGCTGACCAGAATCCGCAACGGTCCCTTGGAAGCCGAAGTCGGAATCTTGATCGGAATCTGCCGCACCACCCGTTCGCCGCGATACGGAGCCAGCACGGTTTCCACCGTGATCTCGTCTCCGGGACGGGCTTCGGTCAGGTCGGTGCGCGCGCTCTCCAGGCGAGCCTGGCGGCGCTCCTTCACCAGATCGAAGTCCAGCTTCACATTCTTCACCGCCGGCACGTCGAACGGATTGTCATAAATCCGCCCAAAGCGGTCGCCCAGCGACAGAGCCGCCAGGAAAGCCGCCGGCTGCCCGGCATCGGTGGGAGCGAACATGTTCTGCAGCGTCACGTCGGGATAGCCCTTCACGCTGATCACGCCCTTGACCCGGTACGTGGTTTCCTCGCCGTAATCGTTGATGCCATGCAGCGCGTTGAACACCGTTGCCATCATGGCCACCGGGCTGAGGCGCGCATTGTTCAGTACTTCGTAGTGGATCTCTTTGTTGACGTCGCCGCTGCGGATGGTCAACGTCACCGGAATCATCTCGGGCTCCTTGTTCAGAAGACCCAGGATGCCGGTATGACGATCCTGGACAAAGGACCCGGCAGATTCGGTGGTATTGACGATCTTGAAAGCGTTCAGCGGAGAAGGCAACGTGGCCAGCACATTCGCCTTCGTCATGGGAAGGTCGACGCTGCCAAACTGCAGCAGCGGATGCCCGCAAGCCAGCAAGCGCTGCGCATCGATGTAGGTCACCGTGCAGGTCGCCGCAATGTCCATATCGCCGCGCACCAGCACCGCGCTCACCGCCGAACCCGGCTCCAGCGCTTCCGGCTGTTTCTGGTCGCTCGAAGAACCGGCGCCCATCACCGGAATAATGCCGCTCGAAGCGAACTGCGGAGCAAACATCCTGACGGCTTCTTCACTGAAGCCGTTGAACACCAGCGGTGTATCGATCGGTTTGAGATAGCTGGCAACTGCCTGCCCGTTGTCGATCGATGGCAAGCCAGGTCCGGAAGTCTTGGTGGTTCCGCTGGGCGAATTGCCCGCGGGAATCGAGCCCGGCCCCGGGCTCTTGTCGAAGGCGTTGATCTCGAGCATGTCGGCGATCGGAGTCACGCCGGCGATCGGTTCTTTGGAAAATTCGCCGATGCGGAACGCGAGCGCGCCCGCCAGTTTGCCGTCGAAATAAACCGGGCTGCCGCTCATGCCGGCGACCACGCCGGTGTATTCGGCCTTCGCGCCACTCAGGCGAATCAGAATGATGTCGCCCTTCGGTCCATTCATGTTCTTCAGAACACCCAGGACCTCGACATCCATGGCCTCTGGCATTGTGCCTTGAAACACGGTGTAGGCCACACCGCGCATGCCGGTGTGAATCTGACTCACGGGAATCGTTTCGGTGGTTTTGGGAGCGTGTGAAGCAGGTACCTTCAGCAGCACTCGCAAGTAGGGATAGGGTGCAGAAGGTGAGGAGCGAGACGAAAAACTTTCTCATGGGTACCCCGAAGAGCCCTGCCAACCAAGGCTCCGATATCTCATTAGACTCCAGACGATGGCGAGTCGTTGCAAGGGAGGAGGAGACTTGGACCTAGCAAAACATCCCTATCGTGAAGCTTTGCGTCTATACTAGCATCACTCTTCGTGCTATCGAACGGTTACTTTCGTACCTTGGGGCGTCGCGGGACTCGGCTAACGATGCGCACTCTGATCAGCTGTAAGTTGTTGTTAATATTGATATTCGCGGCGGTGGTGCCGGTCGGCAAGCTGCTCGCTCAAGACCAGCCGCAGGAACCTTCTACTACCGGCCAGCAAAATCCCAACAAGCAGGACGCCCCGGCCGACGCCGGTGGCCCCGGTGGCGACGTCGGCCCCTACGCCATTCCGAAAAAAAAGGACGAAGCGCCGCCTCCGCCCGCCCCGGAAAAACCCAAGAAGATCGAAGGCATGCCCGACTATTCCATCAAGGTCGACGTGCCCCTGGTGAATGTCGACGTGCTGGTCACGAGCAAGGATGGGCAGTTCATTCCCAACCTCAAGAAAGAAAATTTCCGCGTCCTCGAAGACGGAACGCCGCAGACGATTTCCAACTTCAACCAGTCGACCGCGCCGATCACGGCCGTGCTGCTGGTCGAGTACGCATCGACCAACTACAACTACATGTACGATGCGCTGAACGCTTCTTACAACTTTGCGGCAACGCTCAAGCCCGAAGACTGGATCGCGGTGGTCTCCTACGACATGAAGCCCACGATCCTCACCGACTTCACCCAGGACAAGCGCGCCGTGATGGGCGCGCTGAATGAGTTGCGCATTCCCGGCTTCTCCGAGCGCAACCTGTTCGACGCGCTCTATGACACCATCGATCGCATCGAAACGATCGATGGGCGTAAGTACATCATTCTGGTTTCCAGCGGCCGCGATACCTTCAGCAAGCTCAACCTCGATCAGATCCTCAAGAAGCTGAAGACCACGCAGAACATCACGATCTACGCCATCAGCATCGGACGCGCGCTGCGCGAGATGCTGGAAGCGCGCGGGGCGGGCGGCATCATTACCAGCGACTGGTTGCAGGCCGACAACCAGATGAACACCTTCGCCCACATGACCGGAGGCCGCGCCTACTTCCCGCGCTTCGATGGCGAGCTGCCGGAAATCTTTCACGACATCGGCAGCGACATTCGCAATCAGTACACTATCGCCTACCATCCTACCAATCCCAAGCTCGACGGCAGCTACCGCAAACTCAAAGTCGAGCTGGTTGCGCCCGACGGCGGCCCGCTGAAAGTAAAAGACCAGAAGGGCAAAGACGTAAAAGTGCAGATCTACGCCCGCGAAGGCTATACGGCGAAGCACCAGGTGGAGTAAAAAGCAGTACCCAGTTAGCAGTACCCGGTACTCAGTGATCAGTACTCAGGGTCGCGCGCCGAGATGCGTCGGCAAGCGAAGTGGATTTCTCGGCTTGTTCCTCAGAATGATGAGTCGGTCGCTGGACCAGCCTTGCGCCTGACCCATGGCCCATCTTATCCGCCCACTTAACGAAATCGTTTGTTCGTCACAGAAATCATTCCACAATGCTGTCATCCTGAGCGGAGTGAGGCGCTAGCCGAACGGAGTCGAAGGACCCCATATCCGACGGCTACACCAGAAGCCTCAGGAATATTTTTGGCATGGACCATTCCTATTGGACTTACATTGTCGCCAGCCTCAGCGGGACGTTGTACATCGGCGTGACCAACAACATCGAGCGGCGAATGTTTGAGCACAAGAGCGGCCAGTTCGAGGGATTCGCGAGCAAATATCACTGTACGCGCTTGGTGTATTACGAAGGGTTTGATGACATAAGGAAGGCAATCGATCGTGAGAAGCAGTTGAAGGGCTGGCGTAGGTCGAAGAAGATCGCGCTGATCGAGTCGCGAAACCAGCGATGGGAGGATCTCGCGGAAAAGTGGGGATGGAAGATAGCATTCGCCGGCGAGTCGATTACGAAGAAGTAAGGGGTCAAAAATTCTCCGACGGGCCGCGGGCATCGCCGTCGGGCATGGGGTCCTTCGACTGCGCTCGGCTGGCGCCTCACTCCGCTCAGGATGACATGATGAAGAGAGGCGCGATAGGTTACTAAGAGCTGAGAGCTGAGAACCGAAAGCTGAGAACTGAGAACTGAGAACTGAGAAGTCCCCCTCATCAGCCCCCATGAAAGAAATAATCCAGTACAAACAACACGCCCACTCCCAGAAAGACAATCAAGGCCATCCGCACACCGGGTTCTTTGTTGACTTCGGGAATCAGATCGGAGGCGGCGACGTAGATGGTCGCGCCGGCGGCGAGCGGGAGACCTGCGTTCACCTGGTGGCGGAATAGGGTCATGGTCAGGACTCCGGCCAATGTGGCAGCGCCCAGCAGCGCCGAGGCGCCCCAGGCATACCCGCGGCTGCGGCCGCTGGCCAGCATCACTGAAGCAATCGTGAAGCCTTCTGGAATTTTGTGCAGAAAGACGGCGAGGAAAATGACCCAGCCCAGCCAGTTCGAGACCAGAAATCCGGCGGCGATGGCAATGCCGTCGAAGAAGGTGTGAATCGTCAGGCCCACCAGCACCGAAAAGCCTTTGTGGGGATGAAGAAATTGGTCCTCGTGCGTTTCTTCGCCGAAATGAAAATGCGGGGTGACGGTGTGCTCGAAAAAGTGGATGATCAGGTACCCGAGCAGGATGAGAAACGCGGCATAGCGGCCGCCCAGTCGCAGGCTGGCAGGCACGACTTCGACTATTGCAGTGGAGAGCATGAACCCCGCGCCCAGAGCCACGAAGTACCTCAGGTAGCGCCGTTCCCAGTTCCTCTGGACGATGATCGCGCCGCCAAACACATTCGCGCCCGCGGCGGTCAAACCGAGCAAAACAGCAGTGAGGATGGGGCTCATTTGTTGGGGGATGATAGCAGAGGAGTACGCAGTACCAAGTATTCAGTACCAAGTACTCGGTTCTCGGTGCAGCTATCAGCCGTCAGCTGTCAGCTGTCAGCTATCAGCTATCAGCCACCAGCCATCAGCAACTTGGGTCTCGCCCCTCCTGTCATTTATTCTGTAATGTTTCGAATCCATCCGCCACAGCAGTGATGGCTGTCGGTTGAAAGCGGACTCATGAAATCTGGAATCATTGGCCTGCCCCAGGTCGGCAAGACCTCTTTGTTTCGCATGCTCACCAAGGCGCCCTTGTCGGCGCATGCGCTCGCCAACCCGCGCGAAGCGCATATCGGCGTGGCCAAGGTGCCCGACGATCGCCTCGACCGTCTCGCCGCCCTGTACCATCCGAAGAAACTGACGCACGCCTCCATCGAGTACGTCGACGTGGGCGCCATCGGCCAGGATGCGCTCAAGGAGACCGCCTACATCGGTCACCTGCGCCAGGTCGACGCGCTCGTGCACGTGCTGCGCGCTTTCGAAGACGAATCCATTCCCCACGTCGGTCCCATCGATCCGCTGCGCGACATCAAGAATGTGGAATTCGACCTGATGGTCAGCGATCTGGGCCAGATCGAAAAGCGCCTCGAGCGTCTGGTGAAAGACCTCAAGAAGATGCGGTCGCCCGAACTTGAAAAAGAGAACGAACTCCTGATCAAGGCGAAAGCCCATCTGGAAACCGAGAAGCCTCTGCGCGAAATGGAGATGACGCCCGAGGACAAGAAGCGCATCCGCGGGTTCATGTTCCTCAGCGAGAAGCCGATGCTTTACGTTCTCAACATCAGCGAAACGCAGGAGCTGGGTCAGGCTCTGGAAGGCGCGGTGGCGAAATATTCACTGGCCGAAGTGGCCTCGCGCCCCAATGCCGGCGCCACCGCGGTGTGCGCCAAAGTGGAAGCCGAACTTGCGGAAATGAGCGACGCCGACGCGGCCGAGTTTCTTTCCAGTTACGGTTTGAAGGAGAGCGGCCTGGTCCGCCTGATTCGTCAGACCTATCACCTGCTCGGATTGATTTCCTTCCTCACCGCCGGCGAGGACGAATGCCGGGCCTGGACGATCCCGATTCACACGCGCGCGGTGGAAGCGGCCGGCGCGATTCACTCCGATCTCGAAAAGCATTTCATCCGCGCCGAAACCATTCGCTGGGACCAACTGCTCGAAGCCGGCTCGGAAGCCAACGCTCGCGCCAAGGGCCAGCTCCGCCTGGAAGGCAAAGACTACATCGTCCAGGATGGCGACGTACTGCACATTCGGCATAGCGGGTAGGAGAGAGCAGGGCAGTGAGTCAGTACTCAGTAGCCAGTACTCAGTACCACTTCAGTTGTTGAGTTCTCGCTATCTGAGCCTAGACTCAGCCCGACAACTGACAACTGCGTACCGAGTACCGGGTACTGAGTACTGAGTACTGAGCACTGCGTACTGCCACTCAAGGCAGATGCCACGCGGTGCAGAAGAGCGCGGCGATTCCCAGTGCGAGCACCGCTACTTCCAATCGCACCGACCACACGTGGAGCGCGTCGAATTGCATGCGGCCGGGATCGGTGGGCGAAACGGTATCGATGTCGCCGAACTGCGTGCGCAGCGCGGACATCTTGGGCGAGATGCCGAATTGCGACACCACGGTGAGCAGCAGCATTCCGCAAACAAAAATGTGCCGCAGCGCGAAGGGACGCGCCGAGCCGGTCGTGAGGCTTGAGAGCAGCATCGAGCTGCCCAGAAAAACCACGCCCGAGAAAAGCCCCATCCAGTGCAGGATTCCCAGCGAATGTCCGACGACAGATCCTGCCATGTGCCGCGAAGGAAGCACGCTGAACGCAGTCGGCGCTTCGACGAAAGAAAGAAAAATGATGCCGCCGACCCAGACGGTGAGCGAAAGGAAGACCAGGAAGCGAAGGAAGGCCATAGGGAAACAGTTTACAGGTGACGGGTTTCAGTTTTCAGCGTCAGCTCAGGCTCTCAGCTCTCAGCTCTCAGCTGTAAACGCGGATGCACGGAAAGGGTATTGGTCGCGGCGCGAGTTTGCAAGGGACGCTTGCGATTTCCCACTTCCTTGGCTTTATTTGCAGAGAGGTGGGTGGGTCCCGTCAGGTTATTCGTCACATGTCAGGTTGTGCGTCACTTTCAGGTTGTACGTCACATAAGGAACTCCTCAACCTGTCATCCTGAGCGCAGTGAGGCGCCAGCCGAACGGAGTCGAAGGACCCCTTGTCAGTCAGCAAATGCCTATGGCCCATCGGAGGATTTTCTACCGCGAACGGCGCCTCCATGATGGGCTCTCCAAGCATAGTGACCGATCATCGTCGGTCCATGCTGGAAACTTCTTGAGGCTTCTAGTATCGCCGCCGGGTATGCGGTCCTTCGACTGCGTTCGGCTGGCGCCTCACTCCGCTCAGGATGACAAACTGTAGAGAACCGGGAACTGAGAACCGAGAACTGGGAAAAGAGAACTGGAAACAGAGAACTGGAAACAGGGAACTGGAACTGAGGACGGGAAGCTGTGACCTATCACCCGAGACCTGAGACCTGACACCTGACACCTGAGACCTGACACCTGAGACCTGACACCTGACACCTGAGACCTGACACCTGAGACCTGACACCTGACACCTGAGACCTATCACCTGACACCTGTCAGCTGTGACCTGTGACCTGCTTTCCTACACCGGCACCACAACGCTCTCGGCGATCTCGCGCATTACCTGCTCGGCCTGTTCGGATTTTTTGAGAGTCGACGAGTACGAGCCGCTGACTACGACGCGGTGCGCGAATACTGGGACGACCAGCGGTTTGAAGTCTTCCGGCGTGCAGTAGGAGCGGCCTTCGAGGAACGCCATCGCTTGCGCGGCGCGATAAAGCATCTGCGAGCCGCGCGGCGAGACGCCGAGAGACAGAAATTCCGACTCGCGCGTCTTGCGCACGATCGCCAGGGCGTAGGTCACCAGCGAATCGTCGACACGAATCGTCGCCACGGCCTCCTGCATTTCTAGCACGTCGGCGTCGCTGAGCACGGGCTTGAGCGTGTCGAGTTGCGCCGCGCCGGCCGCGGAGCGCAGGATCTCGCGTTCGGCCTCGGCGTCGGGATATCCCATGTGTACGCGCATGAGGAAGCGGTCGAGCTGCGATTCGGGCAGCGGGTAGGTGCCGTGATGCTCGACAGGGTTCTGCGTGGCGAGAACCAGGAACGGCTGCGGCAGAGGATAGGAATGCACGTCGATGGTGACCTGCCCATCGTTCATCGCTTCGAGCAGCGCCGATTGCGTCTTCGGCGTGGTGCGGTTAATTTCGTCGGCGAGCAGAATGTTGGTGAACACCGGACCGCGTTTGAACTCGAAGTGTTGCTCGGCGGCCGAATACATCGAGATGCCCAGGACGTCGGAGGGCAGCATGTCGCTGGTGAACTGGATGCGCTGAAAGCTGCAGTCGAGCGCGCGGGCAAGAGCTTGTCCGAGAGTGGTCTTGCCGACGCCGGGCACGCCCTCGATCAGCAGGTGGCCGCGGGCGAAGATCGAGACCAGGGCCAGGCGAATGACGTCGTTTTTCCCGCGAATGACCTTTTGGAGCGTGGTTTCGAGTTGTGCGGCGCGATTCGCGGCGGCGGTGGCGATTTCTGGCGACATTCGAGGCGATTCTACTATGCGGGTCGGAGGCAATGCTGTTACCAACGTCACAGAAAGGCAGCTGCTTGCTACCGGCTGCTGGCTCCTGGCTTCTAGCTTGGCACTTTCATGGAACGGGGCAGAGGTTTCCTCTTGCAGGGAAAGACGGGTGTCAGGTCTCAGGTGTTAGGTCTCAGGTCTGAGGTCTGCTCGTAGCTGGTAGCTCGTAGCTCGAGGCTCGCTGCTCGTTGTCCTCGCTTTCTTAGCGCCTGCGGCGCCGGTTTTACTTATTTCTTCGGCTGTTCTTTCTCAGCTGTTTGTCGTCATCAGTCTTTCAAACTGATTGGAGTGATCACTCCCAGTGCGGGTACGCAAAGGAACCTCCCCGCTCAGATGTCGGCGCGGTCTCCCTCGGGTCCGGTTATGGCCGCAAGCCTCCGCTCGGTTCTGCCTAGGACGTACGGAACGGCTCCATCTCTGGTCCCTAATTTTAGAATATCAATTCGCATAGGGGAAAAGGGACAGTTTTGCTGGAAATATATTGGCTTGCGATCCAGAGGGATGCGAGGAAATTGGCGAGTTTGGGGGCTTGACACGGAGTGGTCAGTGGTCAGTGGCCAGTGGTCAGTCGGCAGTTTTCGGTTCTCAACGGGGAATGGAGAGGCGACAGGTGACGGGAGGAAAAACCCCCACCCTAACGTCGCACAGAACGCGCCGTTAGGATGGGGCACCCGCTGGCAAACGTCCTCAGGCTTCGAGTATCGCTACCGGGTATGTCCCCTTCGGCTTCGCTCAGGGCAGGCTTTCGACTACGTTCGGCTGGCGCCTCACTTCGCTCAGGATGACAGGTAAGAGAATTGGAAAGCGCGAATGGGAAACTGGCAACTGATAGCTGATCAAGGAGGCGCCAGTTCGAGGTAGAAAAATCTTCCGACGGGCTATCAGCATTGCCGATAGACATGGGGTCCCCTTCGGCTTGCTCAGGGCAGGCTTTCGACTGCGTTCGGCTGGCGCCTCACTGCGCGCAGGATGACAAACTTTAAGACACCTGTGACCTGACACCTGAGACCTGTGACCTGAGACCTGCTCCTCTTACCCCAACTGCTGAAATTCGGCGGGGCGGCCGGTTAGGCGCTCGATGCGCTTCGCGATCGGCGGGTGCGTCGAGAACAGGCTGCCGAAATTCATGCCGAGCAGCGGCTGAATGATGAACAGGTGCGCGGTCGACGGGCTGGCTTGCAGCGGAACGCGTTTGGAGTAGGCGTCCAGCTTCGCCAGGGCACTGGCCAAGGCATAGGGGTTGCCGGTGAGGTGCGCGCCGCTGGCGTCCGCCTGATATTCGCGCGAGCGCGAGACGGCGAGCTGGATCAGCATGGCAGCGATGGGAGCCAGAATCAACATGAGTATTGCGCTGAGGCCACCGCCGCGACGGTCGTCCCGGCTGCCGCCGAAGAAAAAGGCAAATCGCGAAACGTACGTGATCGCTCCGGCGATGGTGGCGGCGATCGAGCTGATCAGGATGTCGCGATTGTTAACGTGGCCGAGTTCGTGCGCGAGCACGCCTTCCAGTTCCTCGTCGCTCAGCAGGTTCAGGATGCCCTCGGTGACGGCAACCGAAGCATGCTGCGGGTTGCGCCCGGTGGCGAAAGCGTTGGGGGAGTCGGTGGGGATCACATAAATCTTGGGCATCGGCAGCCCGGCCTTCTGCGTCAGTCGCTCGACGATCTGGTACGCGCGCGGCAACTGCTCGCGCGTTACGGCTTGAGCTCGATAGGTAGCCAGGGCAATCTTGTCGGAGAAGAAGTACGAACCAAAGTTCATCACGCCGGCGATGATGAGGGCGGTCAGCATTCCGCGCTGGCCTCCGAAGTAGCTGCCGATCGCCATCAGCAGCAGAGTCAGGCCGGTGAGCAGCAGGGCCGTCTTGAATGTGTTTCCCATAAAGTGTTTCCCCTAGATTGGATGTCGCGCCATTGTAGAAGATGCTTGGTCGCTTGGATGATGTTCCTCTACCGCCGAGGTAGAGACCGCGGAAAGAGACATCCACCACGGAGACACGGAGGCACAGAGAAAAATCCTAACGTCTTTGGCAAAAGCAAGTGGCGTGAAATCAGCGGGATATTGGCAGCAGGGAGGGACAGCCGCCGCGACTGTCCGGTTCGAGCGCAGCTCGACTTGGGCTGCCCGCAGCGCGGTCGCCGCTGCGGAGCTCCGCGCCGCCCGGACAGCCGAGGGCCGCTGTCCCTATGCGCCGCCAGCACGGCTACGTCAAGACGGTGTCGCAGGCGTCGTTTTCTGCGGGCGGGGACGCCGCAGGACAGCCGGCAGGATGCCGGCGCTACTCTCTGTCGCAGGGCGCTAAACTTTTTGCGCGTCGCGTTTGATGGCGCGTTCCAGCGTGCCGTCGAGGGCGGCCTTGGCTTTTTCGTACTCCTGTTGCGTGATCTTGCCTTGCTTGTGCTCGACTTCGAGCTGAAAGATCTCTTCTTTCAAGGCTTCAAGCAGCATGGAGGGACGGGGCTGCGCCATGGCCGCCGTTGCTGTGGCTGCGACAGCGGTCACGGTGCGCGCGGGTTGCAAAGGAGCGGTTACGCGAGCCGGGCGCGAAGGAACGGGAGCCGGTGGCTCGGGACTTTCCATCGCGACGTCGGGGCCTCCGACGACCGCGACAGCTGGCGGCTGGCGGGTGGCGACGTAGTAGGCGCCGCCGCAGAGTACCACGATGAATCCGCCGATGATCCACCAGCGATATTTCTGAAGGGGATCAGGCGCATCGATCGGAGGGCCGAGTCCTCCACCGGGACCGCTGGCTCGGGCGTCGCCGCCACCGGCCTGGCCGCCCATGGCGCCGCCGTTCGTGCTGCCTTCCGGAGCGGAGCTGGCCGCCAGCATCCCGGATCCGGAGATTTTGAAGCTCAACGGATCGCCGGGTTTGGTCATGCTGGCGACCTGCACGGTCGCGTCGGTCTGCTGCGGATCGGTAATGGCTTCGAAGTGAGCGCCGGGACCGGGCTCGAACTGCATGGCCTTCGGAATCATGACCACGAAATGCTGCATGCCGTAAGGCGACTTCGGATCGAGGGTGGCCGATCCGTTATAGGGCACGGCGTACTGCACCTGAAACTGGGTTTCGCCGGGACGCAGCGGGAAGATGAAGGCGTAGCGGCCCTTCTCGGCCTGGGGCACGGGAGCGGAGTTCAAGGGATTCCCGTTGGCGGTCTTCGCCATGCCTTCCATGACCTTTGCCCCTTCGGGCAGGTAGAACTCGAAGTTGTGATCGTTCATCTGCGTGCGCGGCGGCTTGGATTCGTTGTTCACCGCGAACAGGCGGACGATTTCGAGCTGGCCGTTTTCGACCTGGCAACGCATCACGTCGGCGGTGATCGAGAGGCCTTCGATCTTCTTGCTTACGTCGAAGACTTCGAGCTCGACCGAAGTTGTTCCCGGAGGCGCCATGCGGTGATAGGTCACGCCCTGGTGAATGGCGCGAATGAGGTGAGGCGAGCCGGCATCATCAAAATTAAACTTGAAATTGCCCTTGGCGTCGGCTTTGGTGCGGGCGGCTTCTTCCATGCCGTTGCCGAGCTTGATGAGAACCACTTCGTCGCCCGAGCCAGGCTTGTCGGTGGTGCCGTTTTTCACGGTGCCGGTCAGGGTTTCGGCGGAAGCGAATCCGCCGAGAGTCAACGTGAGCAGCAGGGCTGCTGATTTGAGGGAGAGATTCAAACTCTCGCTCCTTTCCGTTCGCGCAAAGACGCGGTTGCGGCAGACTGTTCGAGGCGGGCGATTTCTGCCAGGATGGCGGCGGCTTCGTCCTCGAGAGAGGTTTTCTCCTCCTGGTAGTCCGCATCGGGAACCTTGCCCGCCTTGTATTCGAAATTCAGGTCGCGGAGATTGTCGTAGACCACTTCCTTGCGCTCGCGCAAGTAGGTGAGGCGGGTCTTGACCGGGCCGGTGTAGATCTGTCCCGGAATGTAGAAGACATAGGCCAGCGAGCCCAGCGTGACCAGAGCACAAATCAGCAGAACCATCACAGATCGAGCTCCTTGTCGGCCTGATCGCGGTAACGCTCAAGTTCGGCGCCGCGCAGGGGCTGAATGCCATCGGCAAGAGCGGGCGTGGGGCGCTGCCGCCAGGCGCGGACGACGTAAACGACCATAGCCAGGCCGACGATCAGCACGATAAACGGCATGAGCCATGCGACGCGGCCAAAGCCCTTGGTGCTGGGCGCGGCGACCACCGTGGTTCCATATTTCTGAATGAACGATTGCAGCGTGAGGTCGTCATTGTCGCCGCGGTCGATTGCGGCGGCCAGCTCGCCCCGCATGCGCTCGGAGTACATGCAGCCGACGTGATTGCATTCGAGCAGCACCTGACTGCAGCTGCAGACACACATCATGCGGTGGCCGAGCTCGCGGAAGCGGGCGTCCTCGTCACTGACGCCCATGAAGGCGAAGACAGCGATGACGAGCAACAGCAACTGGGCGGCCCGCTTGGGGCGAAAAGTCAGGGCAGACATCAATCCCCCACTCCTACCGGGGCGGTTTGCACAGTCGCCGGTACACGCGCGGTCAGGGGAGCGGCATTCGGAACCAGCGCGGTGATGGTTCCGAAGATCATGATGATCAGTCCCCTCCAGATCCAGGGCACCATGGGATTCAGGTGTGCCTTGATGATGGGGCGGCCGGTCTCCTCATTGCGTCCTTCATAAACCACGTAGAGATCGTTGACAAGAAGCGGATAGGGATAGACCTCGAAAATACGGGGCAGCGTTTGCGGCTGGGAACTGGCCTTGTAGAGGCGGCGTTCGGGGTACATGGTGGTGATCTGCTCGTTGCCGCGAAGCACGTTGATGATCGCCCACTCGTTGGCGGAGTTGGGAGTGTCGTCCTGCGTATAGGACTGGCAGACCAGGGTAAAGGGACCGAGAGTCATCTTGTCGCCGAATCCCATTTCTTTTTCGACATCGCGATTGAAGGGGGTGCCGAGGATTCCGATGATCACGACCGCGACGCCGAAATGCACAATGTACCCGCCATAGCGCCGCGTGTTGCGGTGCCACAGGTGCATCATGGAGGGCAGCAGGCTGAAGCCGGTATGACGCGAGATGACGCGGCCGCCGCGAACGAATTCCGAGATGACGGTGAAGATGACCAGCGCCGACAGCATGGCGGCCATCAGCGAAAAGAAGTAGCCGCTGTCCTTCCAGGGGCGGACGCCGAAAATGATCATCAAAACGCCGACCGCCAGCGCTGCGATCGACGGCCACAGGAAATTGCGTTTCAGGCTTTCCACGGAGGTTCGGCGCCAGGCCAGCAGGGGACCCACTGCGGTCAGCAACAACAGAAGCAGCGCGACGGGAACGGCGACACTGTTATAGAAGGGCGGGCCGACCGTGACTTTCGCTCCCGAGAAAAGCTCTGAAATTTTCGGGAACCACGTCCCCCAGAACACCACGAAGCAGGCGACCACGAACAGCAGGTTATTGAACAGGAAACTGGACTCGCGCGAGACGATCGATTCCAGCTTGTGCTCGCTGCGCAGGTGCTTGTGATTTTCTACGTAGAAGAAAAGGAAGGCAGCAAAGGTAATCCCCAAAAACCACGCGAACCACGATCCGATGGAAGACTGTGCGAAGGCGTGGACCGAGCTGATCATGCCGCTGCGCGTCAGGAACGTCCCCCAGATCGCCAGCCAAAAGGAAAGAAAGACCAGCCACATGTTCCAGGTCTTCAGCATGCCGCGCTTTTCCTGCATCATGACCGAGTGCAGGAACGCGGTGCCGACGAGCCAAGGCATAAGCGAAGCGTTTTCGACCGGATCCCATCCCCAATAGCCGCCCCAGCCGAGCACCGAGTAGGCCCAATGCGCGCCCAGGAAAACGCCAACCGTGAGGAAGCCCCAGGTCACCATGGTCCAGCGGCGGGTGATGTGAATCCACTTCTCACCCGGGTAACGCATGATGAGCGCGCCGAGGGCAAACGCGAAGGGCACGGTGAAGCCGACGTATCCCAGGTACAGCATGGGCGGGTGCATCACCATCTCGGGATACTGCAGGAGCGGGTTGAGGCCGCTGCCGTCGGGAGGAATCTGTCCTTCAAGAATGGCGAAGGGGTGAGCGGCAAGATTCAAGAGCAACAGGAAGAACACCTGCACGCCCGCGATCACGACCGAGGCGTAAGCGAACAGGCGCGGATCGGTCTTATAGCGAAGGCGCAGGACGAAACCATAGGTGGCCAGCACCATCGACCAGAACAGCAGCGAACCTTCCTGCCCGGACCAGAGCACGGCGAACTTGTAGGGGCCGGGAAGATCCTTATTGCTGTGGTGGAAGATGTAGGCGATGGAGAAATCGTCGGTAAAGGCGGCGATGACCAGGATGGTGGATGCCAGGAAAATCGCCCCGAAAACGGCAATGCCGGCGCGGCGGGCGGTTTCGCTGAGCCGGTCGGAGCCTGGCCCGTTTGCGGCGAGCGCCACTCCTCCGACTAGAAAGGAATAGGCTGCCAGGCCAAGGGCCAGCAGGAGCGCAAAACTACCGATCTGCGGCAAAGCCACACTGCTAATTTGCGACATGAATCGCCCCGCACATATTTTTTCAGAAACACGCGGCTAGAGCAACCGGGAAAGGCCTGTCCAGCATTGACTTGCTCATGGGAGCGAGCCGGGCTGAACGGCCCTATAAAGCGACAGAATCCTAGGGTCTGAACACTTAACGGCAATCCGACGTGGTTTGTTCCTTTGTCTCACATGCGGGGGAAACCGAGCAAGTGCCAGAAGGGCAACCAAAGCGGACGTGGGCAGCCATCCTACGACCGGTCAGGAAGATGCGAGGGACTGTCAAATTGGCCGAGCGAGTTGGCCCGCGGCGTGTTCGTGCACCGGGCAGCGGGGGTGGATTCCGCTCGAGCTACGCCGAATGTTGCCGCTGGTTGTGGTAACGGGCCATGATCTCCCGCTCGGCGACCAGCCAATGTTCTTTCTCGTGACCGGTTTCGTGGCCGTGCTGCTCCCAGAGTTCGTAGGCGCGGCGACGGATCTCGTCGTCAAGATTGATGGGGACGATATTTTTGCGGGGCTCGGTCCGACGAACTTCCCGGATCTCGGGAACGGCGTCGGCGGTGACGGCGGTGACCGTGTGGTTGAGAGTTTCCCCGTTCTGCTTGCCAGAACTGGAGCGAGGGGTTTTGGATCTTGCCATAGTGGGATACTCCTTGCAAATTCCTAAGTTAAGAAGTGAATCGAACTGATGAATGAGCCACATGCGTACACTTCAGCCCCGCCGGAGAGAGATGAAATGTGATTTTTTGAGCGGGTTTATGTTTTCAATATAAACCTTCCCGCGGGAATGGGACAGGGGAGAGGAAGAAAAAGTTGTGAAAGAAAACAGTAACGCGGAGTTTTTCTACAGCGCTGGAGGTACTGGTAGCGACTGCCGTCCTGCGGGCGGTCCGCGGTATTCTCGTCCGCTGCTTGCGGGGGCAGGCTCGTTCGACTCGCTCAGGGCAGGCTCCTGCGGCGGGCTCAGGGCAAGGCTGGCATCGGGATTGCCGGCAAGATGCCGGTGCTACACGTTTCAGTGGCGCTAGATGTTTCAGTGGAAATCGTGAGAACTGGTTTCGGCCTGAGTGACGGAGAGCGGTAAGACGCGTTCAGCCTTGACCGAAATCACGTTGTCCTGATTTTGCAAAATGCCTTCGATCATCAGAAAACGCTCGGAGATCAGAAGGATGCGATGTTTCTGAAGCAAGTCTGGGGTGACGATGGCATTGGCGATGCCGGTTTCATCCTCGATGCTGAGAAAGACGAAACCCTTGGCAGTGCCGGGGCGCTGGCGGGCAATGACGCAGCCGCCGATGCGGAGACGACGTCCGCTGGGGAGGGATTTGAGGCTGGAAGCGGGATGGATGCCGAGTGCTTTCATTTCGGCGCGGCGATAAGCCATGGGATGTGGCCCAACGGTCAGACCAGTTCCGTGAAAGTCAGCAACCAAACGTTCTTCGTGGGTCATGCGTTCGAGGGGAGAGGGGACATCGGGTTCGGGGAATTCTTCGAGCAGAGGTCCGGAGCGGCGGACAGCTTTCTCGACTTGCCAGAGGGCATCGCGGCGGTGGAGTTTCGAGTTTTGGGTTTCAGGTTTCGGGGAAACAGATTTTTCACCACGGAGACACTGAGACACAGAGGAATTTTCGGATTTCAGATTTGTAATTGCAGATTGCAGATTGAGTGGGAGCGCCGCAGAGTGCGGCGGAAAAGCAGGTCCTTCGCTGCGCTCAGGATGACAATTTCTTAGGGAACTAGGCGTTTTCAGGACAGGCTCCAGCACGGAGGAAGATTGGAATTTTAGATTTGTGATTTCAGATTGCAGATTGATGGATGATGCAGGTTCGTGCTGCTGCCGGGGAAAAGCAGGTCCTTCGCTGCGCTCAGGATGACAAACTTTTAAGGGATCAGGCGATTTTAAGGGATCAGGCGATTTCTCAGGAGTACGTGCTTTCTTTTTTTGCCCGATTTTCTCCGTGTCGGAGCCTGTCCTGAGCGAAGCCGAAGGAGCTTGCCCTGAGCGAGCGCAGCGCGTCGAAGGGTGTCTCCGTGGTGGATTTCCGATGGCATTCAGCGCGCCGATTTCGGCGAGGGTGGTGAGTTCGTCCTTGCGGAGTTCGGGGACGCGGCGGGTGAGGTCGTGAATAGATTGGAAGGGAGCGAGGCTGCGTTCGCGGACGAGAGCCTGGGCGGCGGATTCGCGGAGTCCGCGAACGTATTTGAGTCCGAGGCGGAGCGCGAGTTCGGGGGGATGGGCGGTGGGTGGTTTCTTGCGCCCCTCCGGGGCTGGGACGGGTTTGTCGGCTGACCCACGGCTTGCGCCGTGGGCTTCATTCTGTCGCCCCTTTGGGGCTGGGGTGGAGCGTGTGTAGGAGCCGATCTCGTTCCACGGTATTTCTGTGGAAATTTCCAAACCTCTTTGGTTCGCCGTACATGAAACAGATGATGTCTCTGCGGAAGAATCGAAGCCCTGCCCGGCGATGAACCGGTTAACCAGCGTGACTTTGGGTGTGGGAGATTGTGTGTGAGTATTTAATGATTTTTGAGCGAGGACTGCTGCATCAACCTCAGCGGCTAAAGCCGCGGTTTCCTGTTGGTTAGTTACGGCGCGGCTGAAGCCGCGCCCTGATACGACCCCATCGCGACCTGATACGAACCCATCGGGCTCTGATACGGACCCGTCGCGCCCGGATACGATTCCGCTTCCTGATACGAACCCAGACGTGGCAAGCCGCGTCGTGCAGATGATTGATGGCTGATCGCTAATGGTGGATGGCTGGTCGCTGGTGGCTGATAGCCGATGGCTGACAGCTGATGGCGGATAGACAGAGTTTTCCTCAGCGGCTAAAGCCGCTCCTGAATTCGAGTTTTCAATGGACCGGCTAAAGCCGGTCCCTTTCAAAGCAAAATCTTGGCTGATCATTGATGGCTGATAGCGGATGGCTGGTGGCTGATCGCTGATAGCTGATGGCTGATAGCTGACAGCTTCGCTGGCGACTAGCGACTGGCGACTAGCGACTGGCTCCAGCGTGCACAGCCAATCGGACTTCGTTACATCCACCGGCAGTATTTTCAGACCGTGGCGCTGGGCGTCTTTCACGATCGTTGCCGGGTGGTAGAAGCCCATGGGCTGATTGTTCAGCAGGGCGGCGGTGAAGGCTCCTAGGTAGTGACACTTCAGCCAGGCGCTGGCGTAGGCGATCAGGGCGAAACTGGCGGCGTGCGATTCGGGGAAGCCGTAGAGCGCGAAGGAGGAGATCGAGAGGATGATCTGCTCCTGGGCTTCCTGCGTGAGGCCGTTGACGGTCATGCCGGCGCGCAGTTTGGCTTCGATTTCTTTCATGCGGGCTTGCGAGCGCTTGAAGCCCATGGCGCGGCGCAGTTCTTCGGCTTCGCCGCCGCTGAAATTCGCGCTGATCATGGCGATGCGCAGTAGCTGCTCCTGAAATAACGGAACGCCGAGCGTGCGCGCGAGCACAGGTTCGAGCGAAGGATGCGGATAGGTGACCGCCTCGCGTCCCTGGCGGCGCTGCAGAAACGGATTCACCATCTGGCCCACGATGGGGCCGGGGCGAATGATGGCGACCTGCACCACGATGTCGTAAAACTTTTGCGGGCGCAGGCGCGGCAGGCACGACATCTGCGCGCGGCTTTCGATCTGGAACATGCCGACGGTGTCGGCTTTCTGCAGCGTGGCGTAGACGTCGGGATCGTCGGGCGGCAGGTGCGCGAGGTCGACTTCTTCGTGGTAGTCGTTGCGGATGAGCTGGATCGAGTCTTCGAGCACGGCCATCATGCCGAGGCCGAGCAGATCGACCTTGATGATCTTCATGTCGGCGCAGTCTTCTTTGTCCCATTGCACGACGACGCGGCCGGGCATGGAGGCAGGTTCGAGCGGAACGACGGAATCGAGCTGGCCCTGGCAGATGACCATGCCGCCCGAGTGCTGGCCGAGATGGCGCGGAAGATCCTGCACGGCGGTGCACAGCTCGAAATATTTGCGCAGGCGCGGGTGGTTGAGGTCGAGGCCGGCATCGTGGAAGCGGCGATCGAGCGCATCGTTGGCGTCGCGATATTCCCAGGTGGCGACGGCGGCGGAGATTTTGTTGAGCGTATCGGGATCGAATCCCATGGCCTTGCCCATTTCGCGAGCGGCCATGCGGTTGCGGTAAGTGATGACGTTGGCGGTCATGGCGGCGCCGCGCTGTCCGTAGCGCTGGTAGATGTGCTGGATGACGCGCTCGCGCTGGTCGCCGCTGGGCAGGTCGATGTCGATGTCGGGCCACTCGCCGCGCTCTTCGGAGAGGAAGCGCTCGAACAGAAGCTCCATGCCGACGGGGTCGACGGCGGTGATGCCGAGCGAGTAGCAGACGGCGCTGTTGGCGGCGGAGCCGCGTCCCTGGGCAAGGATGTTCTGCTCGCGGCAGAAGCGCACGATGTCCCAGACGATGAGGAAGTATCCGGCGAGATCGAGCTTCTCGATGAGCTGGAGTTCGCGCTCGAGCTGGCGGCGGGCGCGTTGTTGCAGGTCCCGGTTGTGAAAGCCGTTTTGCGGGACGCGGTCGCCGGAGAGCGAGATGCCATAGCGCCAGCGGGCGCCTTCGTCGGTGCGCTGGCGCAGGAACGAGTTCATGGTTTCGCCTGCGGGCACGGGATAGCGCGGGAATTCGTAGCCGAGATCGCTGAGTTTGAATTCGAGGCGGGCGGAAAGTTCGGCGGTGTTGGCGATGGCTTCGGGCAGGTCGGCGAAAAGCCGCGACATTTCTTCGGAGGATTTGAGGTGACGCTCGGAATTGCGGGCGAGCAGTCGGCCGGCGGTCATCAGCGTGCGCTTGTGGCGGATGGCGGTGAAGACATCGCAGAGTTCGCGGTCGCGCGGCGTGCCGTAGCAGACGCCGTTGGTGGCGAGGATGGGAAGATGCAAGTGGCGGGCGATTTCGAGGGCAACGCGGTTGCGGGCCTCTTCTTCGCGGTGATAGTGGCGTTGCAGTTCGACGTAGACGTTGTTGTGTCCGAAGATGCCGGCAAGACGATCGACCATGCGATGGGCTTCGGCGGGGCCTCCTTTTTTTAGGGCGGCGGCGAGCGGGCCTTCATCGCCCCCGGTGAGGCAGATGAGACCGGGGGCATGATGTTCGAGTTCGTGCTCGAGGACGGCGCCTTCTTCTTTGCGTTGGGCGCGAAGTTTCATGCGGGTGATGAGCTGGCAGAGGTTTTGATAGCCGGCGCGGGAGGCGACGAGGAGAGGGAGACGGAAGTCGCCGGATTTCAGATTTTTGATTTCAGATTGCAGATTGGTGGAGGGCGGTGGCGTTCGCGGCGGGAAAGCAGGTCCTGCGCAACGCTCAGGATGACAATCATTTAAGGGATTTTCCAAATCCTGATTGAACGCTAACTTTTTCTCCGTGGTTTTCTCTGTGTCTCCGTGTCTCCGTGGTGAAAAAGACTCGCAGCTGACTTCGGCGCCGATGAGGGCTTTCCGGCCGGCTTTCTCGGCGGCGAGGTAGAAGCGCGGGGAGCCGTAGAGGCCGTCGCGGTCGAGCAGGGCCATGGCGGGCATATTCCCGTTCGGCGCAGGCGGAGATCAGGTCCTCGGGCAGAGTGGAGCCTTCGAGGAAGCTGAAGGCTGAGCGGGCGTGGAGTTCGGTGTACATGGGGTGTCATTGGTGATCGGGCCATCGGGTGATTGGCGATCGGAGGATCAAGTTTTTCGAATCACCTCTTTTTCGATG
This sequence comes from uncultured Acidobacteriota bacterium, assembly GCA_963729415.1. Classification (GTDB taxonomy): domain Bacteria; phylum Acidobacteriota; class Terriglobia; order Terriglobales; family Acidobacteriaceae; genus Gp1-AA133. Next base: position 158,247 of record CAVSOD010000006.1, read on the forward strand.
GCTCTGATGACCTTGATCTGACACTGATCACCTGCTCAGTCATAAGTTCCCTCGACGAACCAATGTCCGCTGAGCAGGTCGTGCACCAGGCGGTAGAGAGCCAGGGTGGTTTTCTCATTCGTAGCGGCTGAAGCCGCTTTGGAAGCGGGGACTTTTGCGGCGCCGCTGAAGCCGCGCCCTGATACGAACCGAGACGCGGCAAGCTGCGTCTGGCTGATAGCGGGGTCGCTGGTTAATGGCTGATTGCTGATAACTGATGGCTGACAGCTGATAGCTGATGGCTGGTCGCTGATCGCTTCTTCGCTAGCGACTGGGGAATGACGACCAGCGACTGACTGGCGACTGGCGACTCGTTCTGGCCACTGACCACTGGCCACTGGCCACTGAATGGCGATGTCCCATTCGTCGCGGGCCCAGCCGTCCTGATCCCACCAGTCTCCGGAAGAGCGCCAGGGGCCGGCCAGCCAGAGAATTTCTCCGTGAATTTCTTTTCGCTTGGAGCAGACTACGTGGCTGGGTTGGCCATCGCGCAGGGTGACGGTGGCGCGCAGCGGCGGGCGAAACAGGCGCAGGGCAGCGATCGGGGCGCTGGAGAGCGAGTCGTCGGATTTTTCTTTGGACCCGCGCGGCGGGCTTGGAACGAAGCGCTGCATGCGAAACGACGTGGGATGGTGGGAATCGACGAGTTGTAGAGAGCCGACCTTGTCCTCGCCCACCATGCCGGCAATGCGCGCCAGCGTGAGTTCGAGCTTTTCCGGTTCTGGCGTGGGCGGCAGAAACAGGCCGCCTTGCGTGGTGCGAGGTTGCGCCGGTATGGCGGAGAGATGCACTTTGAGGATCGGGGCGCCGGGCGGATGGGCTTTGAGATCGAGTTGCAGAAGCTTGAGAAAAACTTTGGCGTCGAGCATGGGGACGGGGAGGTCGAGGGTGCGGGTGAAGGTTGAGTGGCGAGTTTTGGGGTTCGGGTGGAGGGTGGTTTCACCACCGAGACACCGAGACACAGAGGAGGATTTCAGATTTGTGATTTCAGATTGCAGATTGGTGGAGGGTGGTGGCATTCGTGGCGGAAAAGCAGGTCCTTCGCTGCGCTCAGGATGACAATCATTTAGAGCGGGCTCAGGGTGCCGAGCTGACGCTCGGCTGGGACAGCCGGGGGCGGCTGTCCCTACGTGAATTGTGGTGGATTCGTCGGGGGGAACGTTTTCCACGAAGTGAAAGCCGCTGTCGAGATGCAATTGCAGGTGGAGCGTTTGTGCGGCGAGGGCGCGGGCGGCCAGGCGGGCGCAGAGATGGTCGAGCATGCGGGCGAGGAGGAAGGCCAGCGGTTCGAGCAACAACAACGGATATTCCAGTTCCACGGCTTCTTCAAACACTAGCGGTGGATCGATCGGGACCAGCGTGCGCGAGACGGCGCCACGCGCGAGGTGTTGCAGGCGGGTGCCGAACTGGCCGAGGCGTTCGCTGAGCGCGATCTCGGGAAGCGCGCACAAAGCACGGAGATTGCGCACGCCCCACAGGTCGAATGTCTCGAGAACGCGCGCGACTTCCTCAGAGGGATCGGGCAGGGCGAGTTCCGGGAACAGGACATCGAGAGGAAGAGTGCCCAATCGCTCGGCTTCTTTGCCTTCGGGGATGACGGTGACGCCGGGGAAACCGCGGGCGGCGAAGCGGGCGGTGTCGGGATTGGCGGCGACGGCGACATTGGCTTCGAGTCCGAGGTCGGAGGTGCGACGGGCGAGGTCGCGCGCGATCTTGGGGAGTGCGCCGAAGAGAGATTCGAGCCCGGCAAGGTCGAGGATGACGGTGTCGGGTGCGGTGTCTTCAATGCGCGGAGAAAACGACTGCGCGCAGTCGAGCAGGGCGGCGTGCGCGGCGGTTTCCTGCAAAGGCGAACGCGGGCGTAGGGCGAGATCGGTCCAGGGTTCTGCCTGAATCTTGGTCATGCCAAGCTCGATGCCGGCGCGGCGCGCTTTTTCGTTGACCGCGAAAATTTTCTGCAGAGGAGGCTTGCCTTCGAGCACGGCCATGGCCTGTGAACGCAGTTCCGGTTCGGCCCGCAGAATGGCTTCGGCGGGGAAGTCGGGCACGAAGATGCAGGCGAAAGGCATGGGGAAACAGTCGTTGGTCGTTAGTCGTTGGTCGTTGGCCCAAAAAAGTTCTCAGTTGTCAGTTATCTGTAGCTATCAGCTATCAGCCATCGGCTATCAGCTTTCAGCTATCAGCTATCAGCTATCAGCTTTCAGCTATCAGCTATCAGCTATCAGCCGTCAGCTATCAGCTTTCATGCTGTCCAAGCGGTTTTTGTTTCAAAGCTGTTTGCCGAGTGCACGGGCTTGCGGTCGGTGCGCGAGCGCAACACTTCGGTGCGGATCTGGATACCGGTCAGCAGTTCTGCGTGTGATGGCCGTTCGGTCGAACATTCACGTGCTGGAGATTCATCGTCGTTACAAATTGAAAACTCTTCCGAGCACTGTGTACTGATCACTGAGTACTGAGTACGGGGGCCTGAGAACCTGGAACTGAGAACTACCGCCTGACGACTGAGTTTTAACGAGAGCGACGCGCAGGATTGCGCGCAGGACTGCGTGCCGATGGCGAGCAGGATGGTCGGCGTATTTTCGATGGCGCGGCGGAAGCGGAACCAGGTGGTGAGCGGGATGCGGCGCGCCATTTTCAAAGAAACCCCAGCCAGATCGAGAACGACCATGCCAAAGCCGCTGCTTTGCAGAAGCAGATCGGCGGCACGCAGGGCTTGCTCGACCGGATCTTCCATGCGGCGGCGTTCGCGCTCTTCGAGGCTGGCGGCAGGGCGACGCTTTCGCGAGAGAGCGGAGGAATCTGCAGTGGCGCCGCAGCGAACCCAGAGCAGGCGTTCGAGTTCGATATGCGCGGCGGCGGCGGAGTGCGGATCGAAAGCGTCGCTGACATCGATCAAGGCGCAGATTTCTTCGCGCCGCGTGGCGGCGGCCAGGGCAGAGAGCATCAGGCTGGTGCGCCCGGAAGAATCGGGACCGCAGACTTCGGTGAGGCAGCCACGGGGCAGGCCGCCGGTGAGGGCATCGATGGGGGCGATGCCGCTGGAAGCCGTGTCGGGCGCGGGCCGCACTGCCAGGCGCGAAGCCGCGGTGACGGCAGGGAGGTAGGGCTTTTCCGTGAGCTGTTGGAAGAGCTTCCGAGGAGCGGGAAGCGCGTGGAAAAGAGTGAGCGGGGGGCTCGAACTGGAGTAAAGGCATGAGGGACCTCGAGATACGGGGGACTTTTGGTTTTTTTCACCACAGAGATCACAGAGGAATTCGGATTTTTGATTTCAGATTGCAGATGGGTGGAGGGCGGTGGCGTTCGCGGCAGAAAAGCAGGTCCCCTTCGACTGCGCTCAGGGCAAGCTTTCGCTGTGCTCAGGATGACAATGCAAATTGTTGTCGGAGCTTTCATGGCCGGCCATCCGTTTAAGTACGTCTTTTTGAGCTGGGAGAGATATTCGCTTTTTGTTCGCCTTTGAGGATTTTGCGACTCGGGCGCCAGATTGTCAAGGGGCAGGTCGCAGGCCAGGTCTTAGGTGACAGGTGTCAGGTGTCAGTAGTCTCAGAGTTTTTGAATCAGACCTTTAAGCGCTGTGGATGCCAAAAGATCGCGGAGAAAAGCTTTTAAACGCAGAGGGCGCGGAGAAACCGCGCAGAGTACGCAGAGAGAAGGTTTTCACCGCAAAGTTCGCCAAGAAAAGTCGCGAAGAACGCAAAGAAAATCTCATCTTTTGCAAAACGACCTTAGTCCGACTTCGCGACCTTTGCGAATCCCTTCGCGCACTTTGCGGTTAAGAGCTTCTGATCTGAGAACCGAAACCGCGACCAACGGTCTTAGAGTGTTAGGTCTTGAGTCCACAGATCCTGGGTCCAAAGACCACCTGAGACCTGAGACCTGAGACCCAACACCTGTACTTTCCAGTTCTTGCAACGTTGAACCGATTTCTCCAATCCGCATAGAATCGAAGCGCTGTGATGGCACGATGGAGGATGTGGGCGGGGACCGCGCTCGGGGTTTGCCTGGCGCAAGGCGCCGCGTCCCTGTTGCCGACACTCGCCTCGTCTGTATCGCCTCTCCTCAGGCCGCAACTTCCACGGCGAAAACGCCAGCGTCGGTGGCGGTGAGTCCGGCAAAAGTGAACGTGCGTGCGGGGAGCACGCGGAAATTCTTCGCGCAAGTCAGCGGCAATCCCGATGCGAAAGTCGTGTGGCGCGTGAACGGAATCAAGGGTGGGGCGGCGGCGACGGGAACGATTGCCGCCGACGGAACTTTCACGGCGCCGGAGATTCCTCCGAAAAACAATGTTGTGGAGGTGGAGGCGGTCAGCGCGGCGAACTCCAGCTCCGCGGGGAAAGCTGTGGTCACCCTGCTGAATCCCGTGCCGGTCATCGATTCGCTCGAACCCAAGGCGCTGAATTATGGAGAGCAGACGGTGGCCATCAACGGGAGCGGGTTCCTCGCGGGCTCGCAAGTAAAGATGAACGGTGTGGAGGTGGCGACGAAATTTCGTCTCCAGCAAGCGGTTGACGGCCACCGCGACGCTGGCTCCGCTGGCGCCGGGACGGGTGGCGTTCACGGTGTTCAATCCGGACCCGGGGAATGAAACTTCGACGCCGGTTGCGGCGGCGGTGATGCCGCCGCATCCGAAGCTGAGTCACCTGGCAGCCGCGCGTTTTCTGGAGCAGGCTTCGTGGGGACCTTCGGCTGAGAGCATTGCGCACTTGCAGGACATGGGGTTCGAGGCGTGGCTGGCGGAACAGTTCGCGATGCCGGCAACCTTATATAAGGCTTCCGACAGCTCGGCCGACAATCTGACCGACGAGCAGAGCGAGTTTTTCGTGCACGCGGCCGCGGGCAAGGACCAGCTCCGCCAGCGTGTGGCATTCGCGCTGGCACAGATCTTTGTGGTTTCGGGATTGAAGACCGGGCAGCCGCGCCAGATGGTGCCTTATCAGAATGTGCTGCTCGAGGATGCCTTCGGCAGCTATGCCAAAGTTCTACGCGACGTGACGCTCAGCCCGACCATGGGCGTGTATCTCGACATGGTGAACGATGACAAGGGCGACGCGGCGCAGGGAACTTCGCCGAACGAGAATTACGCGCGCGAGCTGATGCAACTGTTCAGCATCGGGACGGTGGGATTGAATCCGGACGGGAGCGAAACCGGGCACGTCACCTACGATCAGCGAACGATTACCGACATGGCCCGCGCGCTGAGCGGGTGGACGTTTCCCGGGAAGGCGATCGAGAAGGGACACAATCCGGAGAGATTCGATGGGCCGATGATCGCGGTCGAGGCCAATCACGATGAGGGGCGGAAGGTGATCGTGGGGAATACAACGTTGGCGGCGGGACATACGGCGCAGCAGGACCTGGATGATGTGCTGCACGCGCTGAGCGTGCATCCAAACACGGCGCCGTTCGTGTCGTTGCGGCTGATTCAGCACCTGGTGACGAGCGATCCGAGTCCGGCGTATTTGCGGCGGGTGAGTGAGGTGTTTGTTTCGAGCGGAGGCGATCTGAAGGCGGTGGTCACGCAGATCCTGATGGATCCGGAAGCTCGGGCGGGCGACGAGCGAGGGGGGGACGCCCTCGGGACAGCCGGCGAGACGCCGGCTCTACCAAGTGCGGCGGAGGCGGGCGGGCACTGGCGGGAGCCGGTGTTGTCGGTGGTGGCGATGATGCGGAGTCTTGGGGCAAGCGTAAGGAGCGACAATCGCCTGGAGAGATTTCCGGCGAATCTGGGGCAGCGCGTGTTTTATCCGACGAGCGTGTTCAACGATTATTCGCCGCTGTATCGGACGTCGACCGGCTTGCTGGCTCCGGAGTTCGAGCTGTTGAGTTCGGGCACGGCGTTGATGCGCGCTAACGTGGTGCGGAACCTGGTGGAGAAGGGATTGAACGGCGATGCGCAGTTCGATCTGGCGCCGTTTGCGGCGCTGGCAGGATCTCCGGCGGATCTGGTTGATGCGGTGGATTATGCGTTTTTGTATGGACGGCTGCCGGCGCGGTTGAAGCAGGAGATTGTCACGGCGGTGTCGGCTACGCATGATTACAACTTGCGGACGCGGAATGCGATTTATCTGGTGGCGAGTTCGGCGCTGTATCAGGTCGAGCATTAGGGCGGCCCCTAAAGGGGCGCCCGGTTAACGGGGCGGTTACGGCATGGCTAAAGCCATGTCCTGATACGAACCGCGGAGCGGCATGGCTGAAGGCGTGCCCTGACACGAACCGAAGCGACGCGCTGATACGTGGCACTGCGAGGGCAAGATGCCCTCACGACAGCCGGCGGGACGCCGGCGCTACTTTGTTTTTGCAGCCTGCGGAACCATTTGCTGATAGGCGAGGCCTGCACTGTGGAGTAGGTGGCAGCGTTTTTGGGCGATGCTGCTTTTGTGACGGGGTTTCTGGATGAGCATGATCACACGTAGGATGTTGTTGCGGATGGGGGCGCAGTCGCTCGGCTTGTGGGCGGCGGGAGGGTGCCTGGGGCGGCTCAGCCGGGTGTATGCGGCGGCGCCGGCGGCGGCAGATTACAAGGCGCTGGTATGCATCTTCATGCTGGGCGGCAACGACGGGAACAACCTGATCGTTCCCATCAAGACCGATGCCCAGAGTTATGCCGACTATCTGCGGGTGCGTGGTGCGACGCTCGGGCTTCCGCAAGATGGACTGGGCGTCATCACCGCTGCCAGTGGAAAAGAAACGTACGGATTGCATCCGCAGCTGGCGCCGCTGCGCGAACTCTATCTTCGGGGCAAGCTGACGGTGGTGTCGAATGTCGGGACGCTGCTGAAGCCAATCACCAAGAATGCGTATCAGCAAGGGTCGGCGCCGGTGCCGCTGAATCTGTTCTCACATTCCGATCAGCAGCAGCAGTGGCAGATGGCTTCGATACCGGGAGCTCCGCACAACGGGTGGGCGGGACGCGCCGCTGACCTGGTTTCGATTCAAAATGCGCCCGCAAAATTTCCGGTGGGCGTGTCGACGGCGGGAAACAGTCTTTTTTTGACTGGCGAGTATCCGGAAGTGTCGATCATCAATGGGCAGCTGGGACTCGACGGTTCCGACGGCTCGTTGGCGGAAAACGCGCGGGATGCGGCGTTTCAGCAGATCGTGAAATTTTCGAGCGGGATGGCGCTGATTCAGAAAGCCAACCAGGTGACGGCCGACGGCCTGGATGCGGCGCGGCAGTTGGATGCCGCTCTGGCAGGCGCTTCGTCGTTGAAGGCGGCGTTTCCAACCACCAACCTCGGGAAGCAGTTGCAGGAAGTGGCGCGCATCATGAACGTGCGGGCGAACCTGGGGGCGCAGCGACAGATTTTCTATGTGGCGCTGGGCGATTTCGATACGCACTCTGACTCTGTCCCGCGGCAGAAGGTGTTGCTGGCCGACATGGCAGCTTCGATGTCGGCGCTCTACGACGCCACGCTTGAGATGGGCATTGAGCACCAGGTGCTGACCTTTACCGAATCGGAATTTGGGCGCACATTGCAGCCAAGCAGCGGGGCGGGGACGGATCATGCCTGGGGAAGCCATCACCTGGTGATGGGCGGCGCGGTGAAGCGGGCGGATGTGTGCGGCGCGTTTCCGGTGCTGGCCCTGCAGGGACCGGATGACGTGACCGGGCGCGGCGTCTGGCTGCCCAGCATTTCGTTGGATCAGTATGGAGCCACGCTCGCGTCGTGGTTCGGCGTGGCCGACGATGCGCTGGTGAAAGTGTTTCCCAACCTGGCGAGTTTTACGCCACGCACGCTGGAATTTGTGTAGAGGGGCGACGAAAGGACCGGCGTTCCTTGCAGGGGAGAAAAAAATCTTAAAACGCAGAGGGCGCGGAGAACTGCCGCTGAGGGCGCAGAGAAAAACTCTTGAGACTCTTTGGCTTTGCTCGGGGGCAGATTCCGGCAAATAAGAACGGCCGTTTGTTCGCAGTGGCTTTAATCGGCCGGGTTTGTCGAGCTTGAGGCGCGCCGATTCTAAAACGAGATGTCGTTAACGGAAGGCGCCGATCAGGGTTCTGAGGCCCCAAGCGGCGGCTGTGCCCATTGCCAGGACGAACACTACGCCGATGAGCTTGTCAGAGGGTGTGCTCTTGCTCCAACCCTGGAGCACGGCGCCGATTCAAACCACAAAGAGCACGATTGCGACCACGGCGAGAATCTTGAGCCACATAGGGTTGCCTGATTTCTGTACCGGCAGCAGCTTGTCACGTTTCACTTCGCACGGGAAAGTACGGGAATCACGTAGGAACGTGATAGCGTCGGCGTCTTTTTTCCGGGTCGCAATGTCTTCCCGGGCCGCAGCATCCATGAAATCTCGCGGCATCCAGGAAATGAGGTTTGAGGACAAGAAATGGAGTGCTGTACGCCCGGGCACCTGGATAAATTAATGACAGACGCATGAATGTTGAGGATCGACAGCCATCAGCGAGGGCAACGTGAGTACAGCTTTAAAGACAGTGGAAGTCCCCAACCCGGTGGACCGGTTGGAAATGTTCGGCGAAGCGCAAATCGAGCGGGAACTTGATGAGCGCGGCAACGCAATTCTTCAGGGACTGTTGACGCGTGCAGAATGCGATGCGCTGGCGGACCTTTATCCCGACGACAATGGGTTTCGCAGCCGCGTGGTGATGGCGAAGCACGGTTTCGGCCGCGGCGAGTACAAATACTTCAGCTATCCTTTGCCGGAGATCATCTCCCAGTTACGGGCTGAGCTCTACACGCGGCTGGCGCCGATTGCCAACCGGTGGAACGAGTCGATGAAGGTTGCGGTGCGCTATCCGGAGAAGCATGAAGAGTATTTGCGGCGTTGTCATGCCGCGGGGCAACGGAAGCCGACGCCGTTGCTGCTGCGCTACGAAGAAGGAGACTACAACTGCCTGCACCAGGATCTTTACGGCGAGCATGTGTTTCCGATCCAGGTGGCGATACTGTTGTCAAAGCCGGGAGTGGATTTCACGGGCGGAGAGTTTGGGCTGACGGAGCAGCGTCCGCGCATGCAGTCGAGGCTGGAGGTGGTGCCGCTCGGGCAAGGGGACGGGGTAGCGTTCGCGGTGCATCATCGTCCGGTGCGGGGCAAGCGAGGCGTGTATCAGGTCAATATGCGCCACGGGGTGAGCCGGCTACGATCTGGAAATCGGTATACCGTGGGAATTATTTTTCACGATGCGCAGTAGAAAAGATGTTGCGACGCAGAACCTGTTTCAGGGCACAGACAGCCTCGCGCCTCGAAAAGACGAGCTGACGCCGGGAGCGTTTCTGCTGCGCGGCTTTGCGCTCTCGGACGAGGCGGCGTTGCTTGCGGCATTGCAGGCCGTCACTGCGGCGGCGCCTTTCCGCAACATGGTGACGCCGGGCGGCTATCGCATGTCGGTCGCGATGACGAACTGCGGAACGCTCGGCTGGGTCACCGATCGCACGGGCTACCGCTATGACGCCACGGATCCCGAGAGCGGAAAGCAGTGGCCCGCCATGCCTCCCGCGTTTCAGCGGCTGGCGCAGAGCGCCGCGGAGGAAGCGGGATTTGCGGAGTTTTCTCCGGATGCTTGCCTGATCAACCGCTACGAGGCGGGCACGAAACTCTCGTTGCACCAGGACAAGGACGAGCGCGACTTCAGCCAGCCGATCGTATCGGTGTCGCTGGGAATCCCGGCGGTGTTTCTGTTTGGCGGAGGGAAGCGCTCCGAACCGACGTTGCGCGTGCCCCTCACCCACGGCGACGTTGTGGTGTGGGGTGGTCCGGCGCGCCTCCGCTTTCACGGCGTCCTGCCGCTGAAGGAAGCCAAGCACGCGCTGCTTGGAAAGCAGCGCATCAATCTCACCTTCCGCAAAGCAGGCTAGCGGTGTTGTTCTTGCGCTGGCTTTTTCCTGGCTAGCTACTGAATCGAACTGGCGGCTTCGGAAAACACGTTGCCGGCATTGCTGCCAATCATGCGAATGGTGCCGACCACGATTACGAGAATAACGGCAAGCATTACGGCGTATTCGGCAATATCTTGACCCTGGTCGTCGGACCAAAGCGCGGAGAGAAGGGAGAGGGACATTCTGCACCAGCCTTTCGATGGATTTCGGACGGTGCATTGTCACGCGCGGCGACGAGGTGGAACAGGTGACTAAAGACCAATCGCGAGGACAATTACCGGCCGTCGTCGGAAAGAGTCTTTGGTGTGGCCGGTCGTACCGCGTTTCATCGGTTTTGAGTCCGGCTCGGCTGGTCGTTGATAGGTTGTCGATGGCTTGCCGAAAAGTATTTGCTGGAGATTCGCAGTGGAAAATGTGCGGGCACAACCTCTTCCCGGAAAAGGTTCTCTAAGGGGCAGGAGAAAGTCATGCCGGCAAAGAAGAAATCCAGTCGTCGGAAATACAGCCAGGGTGCGAGCAAAGCGGTAGCGAGTGCCATGCGGCGCGAAAAGCGCGGCAGTTTGCGCTCGGGGAAAGGCGGCAAGGGAGGGAAGGTGACGAGCCGCAAGCAAGCGATCGCTATCGGACTCTCAGAGGCTCGCAAGAAAGGCGCGAGGGTTCCCCGGAAAAAAGCTGCGTGAAGTCTGGCAATCGGGCATTTTTCTCGCCCTTTCGTCCGTTTCATTCCGTGGAGAGGAGAAGCTCGCCTTCTGTGCGAGTGCGGTCGGGATTTCCCTGTAGCCGATTGTGCTAAGACGCGGAGTTACGGCCTGCCTCAATCAGCACCAGTATCCAGTCAATCGCCCTACCAGTCATGCCTTATGTTTCGCGGCGGCTTCGCCGCGCGCGAAAGCGGCCGTGAAAGTGTGAGCTAATGTTTCCTGTAAAATTTTTCTTTACGTGGCATCGAGTCGAAGTGGGCGTTATTTCGCGATAAAAAGGAGAGGACTACTGCAGGCAGCGGACCCGCGCAACGATCGCTAATGCGCAGGCCGCCCGTAGCAATCCAATGGGGGACGCGAGAATGGGACCACTTCTCGGGAAATGGAAAGAGGAAATCTACGTGTTGATGCGCATCATGATGGGCTTCATGCTGGCATGCCATGGTGTGCAGAAACTTTTCGGACTCCTCGAGGGCGAGGGGCATCCACATGGCCTGTGGCTGGCGGCAGGAGTGATTGAATTCGTCGGTGGTTCGCTGGTGATGCTCGGCCTGTTCGCTTCACCCGCGGCTTTCATTTTGTCGGGCGAGATGGCGGTCGCCTATTTCATGGTGCACGCGCATCTGCGCTTCTGGCCGATCCTCAACGGAGGCGAAATCGTCGTGGCAAATTGCTTCGCATTTCTCTACATCGCCGCGAAGGGAGCGGGAATTTTGAGCGTCGATTCCTGGTTCGATTCGCGCCAGGCGATACTCGCTGCTCAGGAACGCTCCGATTCGTCAGCTTCCTCAGCGAAATGATTCAGTGGAAATTGCAGAACTGGGTAAGCGCTTCACTAAAAAGGTAAGGGTGACCTTATCGGTCACCCCATCGATCAGGAAGCGGTGAATCTCCTAGTAGCGGAACAGAATTCCGGTGGAGAGCCGCATATTGTTATTGTCGCTGGCGCCGTTGGCGTGCAGCGAGAGCCAGTCAAACTGCACGGCTCGCACGGCGATGCGACGAGTCGCTTTCACGTCCACTCCGCCACCGAACATCATGGCGAATCCGCCGCCCGAACCAGACAGTCCGCCAAGGGAAGCGGACGAATGGAAGCCGCCCGCCAGGAAATGGGCGAACGGGGTGATGGTCTCGTTATGACGATAGGAGACGACCGGCCCGAAGGTGTAGGTGTAGTTGTTGAAACTCACACCATTCTGCGACTTATACGCCCCACTGAAATCGGCAGCGATGCCGAACCAGTGGTTCAGGTTTCCAGCGACAGCGGTATTCCAACCATTGGCATTCACGCCCCCATCGAAGCGCGTGTACTGATAACCGCCAAAGATCTCCGCTTTGGGCGTGGCTCCCGTTCCCTCCTGCGCGAATGCCGCCAAAGAGAATAGGCCCGTCAACAACGCGAACTTGATCAATGCGCGCATCTACCCTGTCCCTCCAACTAAATTTGCACTCCTCCCCGGGGCGGTAGCCCCGGCCCTGAGGCAAATTGCAACGGTCAGCCTTGGAGCGAGGTTGAAGTGCTTCGCTATAGTGGAATTTACTGGGGAAAGGCGGGCAAGTGACTGAAGACAGAGGACAATCGGCCTTTGGTAACAGCCGCCGGTTGGCCCGCCAGGCTTGGGGTTTGGGAGTCCTGATCGGGACTTCGGCGAAGAACCGGACCGGCGACCGGAGCGTCTCCCGGACGCTGGCGGTGCAGAATCGGCCGGTCGGCCCGGGCCAGCCGCGCCCTGACTTCCTGGAATTCGCTGGTATCGAGGACATAATCGTTGCGGTCGGGGAGTAGGGTGGAGATCGCAGTTTGGGCCTTCTCGATGCGTTCTTCGGTTGGCGGATAGTTGCTGAAGGCGCGGGCGATCTTTCCCGGCGAAGCCGGCTTGAAGGACTTGGACTGGCCTTTGGCGGCTCGGGCCCGATCTTCCATTTCTTTCTTGCTCAGTTTTTCCAGGGCCTCGACGAACACCTGGGGGTCGTAACCGGCAGCGTACTGGTATTCGATTCCGAGCAAGTCCGCCTCAAACTCGGCGTCGCGGCTGAATTTCATCAGGCTCAGGGGGCCAAGCTGATGAGTTCCGATGGCGGCCGGGCCGCTGATGTAAGCGAGCGGAACGGAGAGCATGTTCCAGGCATACTTGCGCGTGGCGAAGCGGGTGGCATGGCGCGCGGCCACATGGGCGATCTCGTGGGCCATCAACGCGGCGAGTTCAGATTCGCTATCGACATCGGTGATTAACCCCTTGTCAACATAAAGGAAGCCGCCGGGCAGGCCAAAAATTCTGCGATCGGGGCAATCGATCACTTTAATGGTGAAGGGAAGCTCGGCGTCGGAGTGGCGGGCAATCTTCTGCCCAAGGCGGCTGACGTAGCCACTGATCTCCGGGTCGGTGATGAATTTCGTATTGCGATCGATGGCGGCCGCCATCGACTCTCCCAGCGCGCGCTCTTTTTGCAGCGAGTACAAGTTCACGCCGTGGCCGACGTTCCGCTGGCCGATGCGGTCTACGTCGTATTTCTCGGGTTTCGTCGTCTCTTTGCTGGCCGGGGACACCGTGGCGGGGGTATTTGAGGTGCCTTCCGGAGTATTGGAAGCCGGAGATTTGGGAGCATCCGAAGCTGCCACGCATTGCACGCCAACCAGCAGGCAGATCGTGAACTTCACCAGGCGCGCGCAATGGGCATGGGAGGACGGATGGCGGTTCAGTTTTGATCCACTCGGGGACGGACACCCGGCCTCACCGGACCCCGTAGTGACCAGCGCTACGCATCCCGCGGTTGTGAAAGTCCTTTCACATGTAGGCCAAGTTCTTTGCGTGGTGAAGGCTGGCGGGTGGAGTAGAGCTGGGTGGGTCAGAACAGGGCGGTGGCTTGCGACGCGTTCAGCCTCTTGCAAAGGCAGGAGATGCACGTCCTCAAGAGCCACTCACTCACCCCAACGTCGGGCCCTGATTTCCTCATCTTGCCCGACGCGTAGCCAATCTGGCTGGTGATAGAGCACGGGGGAGTCCAAAAGAATCGGTAATGGTTACGGGCCGCTCGCGGCTGGATTCGCTGGCGTCAACTGGCCCTTCGCTTTGGCGATGCCATACTCCAGCCAGCCCGACTCGACGGCGTTCTGAGAGCGGTCGAGCAGGACCTGCATTGCCTTGATGCGAGCGTTCAAGGCTCCACTATTTTTCGGATCGGAGGCGAGGACGACGTCGGTAAGATGCAGGGCTTCGACCGGTTGGCCGGCGTCGACTTTCTCGACGGCGAGGTGGACCAGCGAATCGGCGCCCGCGAGTTTCACGAGATCGGGATAGATGGAGGATGGCGGCAGCTCGAACATGGTGGACGGATTCGCGTCGAACCAGCCCGCATATCCGTCGTAGATGCCACGCACCGACCAGCTCACTTTGCCGAAAATCTCGCTGAGGTTGTAACTGGTGGGAAGGCTGATTTCCTGCATGAGCGTGTAGACATCCTTGCCGGCGTTCATGCCTTTGACCGTTTCATCGTGGATGTACTGGATGGCATCGCGATAGCGGGTGAGACGCTTGGTGATTTCGGCGTTGCCGATGATGGGATCCCCATGGCCGTTCAGGACGAGTTCAGGTTTCAGCGCGAGGACGGTATCGATCGACTTGATCCAATCGAGAGCCCAGCGTGGCTTGGTGCCGCGAATGGCGTAGAGGTTGGGGAACGACATGGGCTCGGGGATTCCCGCCCCGGCGTAGTTGTCGCCGATGAAGGCGGCTTTGTATGCCGGGATCCAGACGGTGAGATGGTCGGGCGTTTCGCCGGGCGTGCTGAACAACTGGAACTGGATTCCTCCCAGGGTAAATTCGTACTTCTCGTCGAAGAAAACGGTGGGATCGATCTGGGCTCCGAAGTTCCCGGCCCACGGGCCTACGGGCTTTGGGGGACGTCCGAAGGCGACGGCATTGCGCGGAGAAAAGAAACCCTCGAGCCTGGCGACATAGTTCACAAACTCAACGTAGTTTCGCTGCGCGATGATGACGGTGCCGGGTTCCTTCCACAGAGAGATGCCGCCGATGTGGTCGGCATGGCCATGCGTCAGGATGACGTACTTCACGGGACCATGGATTTCGGGCGACAGGAGTTGCCTGGCGACGGGAGCCTGCGCCGCCGAAGCCGTGTCGATGATGACGTTTCCGGCCGGCGTCTTGACCAGGTACACGTTGCCGGTGGTCGGAGCCAGGTAGATGGAGTCGCTGATCTTGACGAGTTTCGGTTCCTCTTGTTGTTGTGCCGCGGCATTGGCGGTTGCCCAGAGTCCGAGCAGGAGAAGAGCTGCCAGGAATCGGAGTAATCGGTGTGTCGTCAAGGTCAGATGGGAGACAGGCACCCGCTGCGGCGCGAGAGAGCGGAGTTGGGTGGTCATGCCCACTATGGACGCCGTGGTTGGGGATTGGTTAGCTCGGGGAACTGGCCATGTGGAGAGATCACTGACAGGCCATGCGCATCATTAACCTCGATCTTGTGTAAATGCCTGCAAGCCGAGCGACCCGAGTTTGGATCAGGTGAACCCTGCTCAGGCATAAGCCTACGGGTGGCTGACCGAACTCCTCTGAAGGCAGGCCCAAGAGGTGAAGCCGCCCATCTTGATTGCGACTGATCAGTTGTTCGAGTTCTGGAAAAGACTTCCGTGCTCCGTGCTCTCGCCCGTTAGGGTTCCGAGGGCAGGGGTTCAGCCGATATCACTTCTCACTGTGATTTGTGGCACAGACGTGAGGTCCGTCTGGCGATAACGTCACATCCGTAAGATCACTCCCCCACGGCCATAACTCCCAGGCCCCTTTTTAGAAATTAGATTCGAGTTTGTGCTTCGCGCTGGGCTGCTTGTGTTCAGTTCGAGCTTCCGGTCGAGATCCTCAACATGGGGGATCTTCCCGGGTGGCGTCCTTGGGGGAGGGCGCACAGGCAGTCCAGCGAGGAGCGCAACCTCGAGAAATCAGTAAGTAAATGACCTGTGAAGAATGTCGACGGCATATGTGTACCGAGGGGCTCCTCAGCAAGCTGCGATGCGCTGAGTGCTGCCACATAAAGTTCCAACATTTCTTTGATTGGACTTTCAGAGTTTCGCTGGTAGCTCTGGGTGCGATCTCCGGTTGGCTGCTGGCACGCAACTTCAAGTAGTGATGCTTCTCACTCTCAACGGTGATGAGGGTCATACGACACCCTAATCATTCAGCCTAGTCTCGCATCATTCGCTCGCTGAGGGGTGTTGCCATGGCTCCTTACGTTGCTCCCATCAATCTGCAGACCGCCCTGGCGCAAGAGTGTGAAAAAGTCCGCAAGCCGAAAGGAACTGTTCTGTTTCAACGTGGTAAAGAATCTTTCGGCATGTTCGTTGTGCTTAGTGGAAAGGTGTGCCTGGACTTTGGTGTTGATTCGCCTTTCACCCGAACTTACAGTGCGGGAGCGCTGGTGGGCCTGCCAGCCACGCTGACCGGGCGCAACTACAATATGACAGCCACCGTTACCGAGAATGCCGAACTCGGCTTTTGGGGCCGCCAACAGCTGAATGCGCTATTGCGCAAACACCCAGACTACTGCCGCGCTCTGCTCGAGATTCTCGGAGAGAGGATGAGCGAGAATCAGAAAATCGCCAAGTCGCTGCTCATGAGAGAAGAGCCGACAGAGCAAGAGTCATACGTTGTCTAATGCTGACAAAGCCTGCCACCGAGGCACTTCAGCACGCCCCCATGCGATCTGGGCCAACCCTTCGCCGCCCGGTAGCTCGTGAATGCTCGGTGTCTGGGAATCAAGGCCACCCTTGAACTTCGACTGAGCTTCTCTATCGCGTGGCGGACTACAAATAGAGCATCAGGCTGGAAAACGTCTCTTGTGGGACCTGCGATAGCGACATAAAAGCGGTCTGACTCCGCAGTAGGCCCGCCGCCTCCCCAATTGCGACATTAAATCCACCATCGGGCCCAGTTACCAAACCCATCCGCAATGACACCGCACAGAGTCGCACAACATCAACTTACAGAGCAACGCTTTGCACCTTGCACATGATCTCATCCACATCGGTCCTCCTATGTTTGCACATCTCTGGCTGGGCTGGCCGCATCACGAGTCTCGCCGATGGAGTTCACGTGATGCGGAGTGACTAAGTCCCAGCAACTTACAACCCAGTTAACGAGATGGCTGGACCAGCAGAGAAAGCTCCTCACCGGAAGTTCGTTTTTGGATGAGCTTTTTCTCTTGCTTGCTTCGCAACAACTGGCGGTAGTCATCGCCACCAGAAAAGAACACCTTGTTGAGGAATGTTTCGTCTCCGTATCGCGCGAATACGAGTTTAGGCTGGTGACCCTGGTTGGCGGCTTCGTCGCCGACACTCAATGCGAACTGGTGGTCTTGCCCGTCGTTGCCGTTGAAAATGATCATTCCGGACTGCAATTCCTCGACCTTGTAGTTGCCTGCTTTCAGTAGAGTATTGCCCACCGAAAAATCGAAAGGTATGTCTACCAGGACGCGGTTGCTGTTTTGAGCCTGCGCCGGTGTGACCAGCGCTGCCCCAAAAACAGCGATCAGTGCGACAAAGGTTAACTTCATCAAACTCTGCATTCTTTTCCTCATTCTTGTTGAAATGATTCACGATGGTCGTGATTGCACGCTGCCTTCTTCCAGATCGATAACCCGGCCACATGCGGTCTATCCGCGAAATGTAGGATCTTCATTCCAGAAATAACCAAAGCTTGAGTGCATACAGATTGGATTCAGTGAAGAAGAGATTGATTGGTCGGATGTGTTAGAAGAGTGTTAAGTGATTGTATGGCGAATGGTGACAACCTTAGCGGGTTCTTAGGAACTACTTTTCGGATCGCGAAGCCAGGGCACGTAGCCACCAGGGGGGCATCACGCAACAGCGCCGTAACTGCGCTGCCTGCCCCCAAAAATTGCCGTGGTCGGCGTTGGCATACTCATCGCGTGGTCTTTGCGCAAGTCTACTTCTCCGATGGCGTGTCTTGCGATATTCATCAGCCTGTGTGAAAGCGAAGAGCGAACACGCCGTTCGGGAAGCGCTGCTCATCGAGCAACTCCAGCTTCAACCGCACTCGATCCGGGAAGAACCGTTTTCCGCCGCCGATTACCACAGGGAAGACGATCATTTGAAGTTCGGCAACAAGGCCAGCTCTTAGCGCCTGTGCGGCGAGCTCGGGACACAGTCTGCAAATTATTGGGGCGGCTCTGAGTAAAGGCACCAGTACCACTCAGGTGATTTCACCAGCGAGTCATCTCTTCTACCCTTGTGTGGAAGCACAGCCACAACATCTCTGGGGCCTTTGCCAATCGGATACTGAATGAAGTCTGCGGCGTTTCCACTAACGTACGCTTGTCGTACACCGTCATCGAACACGACGGTGAAAATCGTGTACCCCATTCCAGACTCGCCATTTCTGTATATTTCGTTGGCAAACGGAGCCGGGAGACGGATTGGGCTTTCCCGTACCTCCGCTATATCCTCTAGCCGAATCCATCGTTTGCCCGGATCATTTTCGGGGTACACACCCCAGTGCTTCATATACGGTTTCTCAGCGACGATGTAAACCGTATCGGAAGCCTCGCCGGATTTGAGAACTGCGCGACACGGGTAATAGACGAGTTCGCCATGGCGGCTCGGTTCGATGGTTTTCAGCGCTTCTCGGATATGGGGGAGCAAAGGGCGGTATGTAATGAGTCTCTGTAGCAATTCTTCGTGCCACAAGCCGGGAGCTATTTCCAGATCGTAGAGCACGTCGCCCCTGATAGAAAAGGTAATGCGCCGGACCGAGTCAGTCTCGCCACCGTACGCTATTTGCTTCCCTGACGGTGGGTAGCGCAATCTGCCGTTGCGACTGAAAGCTTCCAACTGCCCTGCGGATTTGATTCGCACAGAGGATCCAGGAGAGAACTTTGCGCGATGTGGGTTGCTCTCGGCAGCCATGTCCGATTATCGCTCTCTTGAGGATGGTTGGCGAAAAATCACCATCTCACTCGTAACCGCAGGGTTACAAGTGTAAATCGGAGCATTCAATGAATCGGAGCCGGGTCCGTATCGAATATTTGCGGTGTATTCAGTGAACTGGTTTAACTGTTGATAAATCTCTATTACGCCGACAACCTTGGGGCAGGCCCGCGTAAAACTTTGGCAGATTCAGTCATTCCGAGGGGCATGACGCCCACTATCGCCTGTTCACGCTTACAGGCTGGGGCGAAGGGTAACTCGTACTGTCGTACTCTAGCCGCCTGGCTGGGCCCTGCGCTGAAATGGCTGCAAGCCCACCTTGCTTTGGAGGCGGTCATGTCCCTCAAGGGAATCGTCTTCGTTGTCGTTCTCTTCGCGCTCATCGTCGGCGTCGTGCTTGTGCGCCGTCCCACGACCAAGCCTGCACATTGGACCGTCGTAGAAGTGCGTTACCTGAAAAACGGCGATTGTGCTTTTGTCGCCGAGTGGAGCGCGGGACTCTTCTCCGTCCCTGAATACGTTAAGGCTGAATCGAAAGATTCCCTGCACTCACTCTGCCCCGACCTGGGGGAGATTTTGAACCCGCCCAGATTTGATCTGATGACGATCAGCGCCGGAGCCGGCGACGGGCAGCGCTTCGCCGATGTCATCGAGCAGTGGCGCGGTCAGGACATCAACCCACGGTAACGGTTCCACTCAAAGCGCTCTGAGATGTGGGGAAGTCCAATCAGTAGCAGTGGATAGCCAGAGGTAGCTGGTAGCGCTACCGGGAATCGAACCCGGGTTTGAAGATTGAGAATCTTCCGTCCTAACCCCTAGACGATAGCGCCACTGGGGGACACGAAATTATAACAAACCAGCTGGACAGGGCTTCCCGCGTGGAGACTGGTGGAAGGGCGGTGGTGTTCGCGGTGGGAAAGCAGGTCCTTCGCTACGCTCAGGATGACAAGTTTTATCAAAACTTTCGCTTCGTTCAGGATCACAATTTTTTAGAATTATCGTTTTCTCGATATGTATTCGACTGGGGCGCCGGGGCGATCAGAATCGGCTGGTGCCAATGCGAGATTTGGCCGTTGCTACTTTGGGCCTTCCAGGCGATAGCCGATGCCTCGCAGGGTCTTCAGGTAGTGAGGATGGCGAGGATCGGTTTCGATCTTTTCGCGCAGGCGGCGCACGTAGACGTCGACCGATCGCGGAGTGACGAATGCAGTTTCCTTCCATACCGCGTCAAGGAGCTGGTCGCGGGTGAAAACGCGGCCCCGGTGAGCGGCCAGATATTCCAGCAGACGGAATTCGCGGACCGTGGTCAAAACGGTGCGCCCTTCGACTCGGACGGTCATGGAGGAGCCGTCGATTTCCAGTTCGCCAATCTTCAGCACTTCGGAGACCGGAAGCTCGCGGGTTGTGCGGAGAACCGTGCGCACGCGGGCCACGAGTTCGCGAGGACTGAAGGGCTTAATGATGTAGTCATCGCCGCCCAGTTCGAGACCTTTGACGCGGTCGGCTTCATTGGCTTTCGCGGTCAGGAAGATGATGGGGATTTTCGCCAGGCTTTCGGACTGGCGAATCTGGCGGCAAAGATCGAAGCCATCGGTTCCGGGCAGCATGATGTCGAGCAGGAACAGGGAAGGCTGCTCCCTGTGCGCATAAGCCAGAACGGTGGCGCCGTTCACGAAGGTCTGGACGTCGTAGCCGGCCGCCTCAAGGTTGTGGCGGATCAGGCGGGCAATATCTTCATCGTCTTCGACGACGAAAATGCGGCTGCGGACGGCACCAGACGGGGGAGCGGGTTCGGAGACTTGGGTCAGCGGCTGCATCGCGGGTTTTCGAATGCCGGTTGACTGCAGGATCTCTGGCGTCTCCTGCCCGGTGCTCAAGCAAGGAGTAGGCAGACGTAAAAACTTTAAGCATGAAATGTTGCGGACATATGTCGTGATTGTTAACGCTTGGTTAATTCGCGGCACTAAGGTGCATCAACTAATAACAGTGCGGCGGGGATGGGGAACAACTACGGCACCACAACTCGTTTGGGCAGGTGGCGCAGGGTATGGCCTTCGATCAACCCATAGAGCTCTTCGGCAAGATTCTTGGCATGATCGCCGGAGCGTTCGAGGGCTTGCGCCATCAGCAGGACGTCGAAGGCCAGCGAGTCTTTCTCGCGCACGGTGTCGGAAAGATAGCGCTGAAACATGGCGTGACAGATGCGGTCGAGTTCGGCGTCGACGCGAAGCACGCGCCGCGCGTTTTCAATGTCGAGGGACACGAAGCCGCGGTGAATGTCCTCGAGCATGTCGTGCAGGATGGCCGACATCTGCACCAGGTGGCGGACGTCGCTGCCGGGAAGCTGGCCGCTGCGCGCCTGGACCCGCTGCGCGACGCCCATCACGAGGTCGCCGATGCGTTCGAGATCGGTGATGCACTTCAGGCAGGCGAGGAGTTGGCGCGCTTTCCGTTCATTCACGCGGGTGATGGCGCCGGGCAGCCGCTCGTCGATTTGCCGTTCGATCTGATCGAGCTCCTTTTCGCAGTCGCGAATCGCGAGGTAGGCCATGCGGGAGGAGTTGGTGAGCAGGTCCTGGATGTTGAAGGTAGCGTCGCGCGCAATCAGGCACGCCTTTAGAGCCAATCGCATCAGCTCGCCTTGCGTGCCGTCGGCTTTCACCCGCGCCTCAACTGCCTTGGTCTTTGCCGGCTTTTCCTCGCTGACTTCGGTTTTGACCTTGCGGGAGCGGGAGGCTCGAGGGGGCGCCATGGGTTGCTTTCAGGAAAGATGAACGCGTGGTAGCTTCTGCTCAGATTATAAACAGAAGGATGTAAATAAAGCGTTAAAACGGACGGTTGAGCGCGCTCGCGCGGTGAGTCGGGCAACGGCCTCTGGACCATTTATAATCCTATGTTTTCCCGAAGAGCTCTGGACCAAGCAAGGCGGGTGTTTTCGCAGGGAAGATGACGGACGTTGGCTGATTCCGCAATCCTGTCGGAAGGATGGTTTTGCTCATGAAAGAAACGACCCAGCAGTACATGAAGCGGATTTTGTCGCATGTGGACGGCAAGGATCCACTAAAGATTCAGAAGAGTACGCCAAAGAAATTGGCGAAGGCGATCAAGCCGCTCAGTAAGAAGCAGTTGCGGCGGCGTCCGGCGGCGGGGAAGTGGTCGGCGGCGGAGATTCTGGCGCACCTGGCGGACGCGGAAGTGGTGGCGAGCTGGCGGTTGCGGCTGATTCTGGCGAGTAACGGAACCCCGATCCAGGGATTTGACCAGGATGTCTGGGCAAAAACCTTTCGCTATCAGGATCGGGATCCGCAAGAGTCGCTGAAGGTGTTTCGGGTCCTGCGGGAGAACAACCTGTCGATGCTGAAGTCGGTGCCGCACAAACTGTGGGAAAACCATGGGGTGCATTCCGAGCGGGGCAAGGAGACGGTGGCGCACATTGCGCGGTTGTTCGCGGGCCACGATCTGAATCATCTGCAACAGGTGGAGCGCATCGCGAAGTCGGCGCGGAAATAGAACCCGCGATGGATCTGCTGGAACACTATCGGCAACTGGCGAGTTATGACCGGTGGGCGAACCTCGAAGTGATCGAGGGGATTCGCGCTGTGGCAACAGCGGTTGCGCGGGCGCAAAAATTGATGGCGCACATTCTCGCCGCCGAGCAACTTTGGCTGGCGCGGTTGCAGCAACGTCAAGCGCCGCTGCCGGTGTGGCCCGAGCTTACCGTTGCTGAGTGCGAAGAGCAGGTAGCGGAGTTAGCGGGCTCCTGGGAAAGATTTCTGGCGGCGGATAGCCCGGCGTTCCTGGAGACAAAGGTTCCCTACACCAACAGCAAGGGAGAATTCTACGAGAGCCTGGTGCGGGACATTCTGACGCACGTCTTCCTGCACTCCGCCTATCATCGCGGACAGATTGCCAGCGATATGCGTCAGGCCGGCAATGTTCCCGCATACACGGACTTCATTCATGGAGTTCGGCAGGGACTGCTGGAATAGATCGTTCTTTGGCGAAGGCCGATCTGAAGAACGTGGTCCCGCCGGAAGCGTCCCCTTTTCTGCGATGCGGTCCTTTGCGTAAAGAACGCGAAAGCCCGGCAAACCCCCTCTTAAAAAAATCTCAATTATCCCGGCCTGGGGGTCCTTCCCTCCTCCTCCCCCCCCCCCTCAAAATAACCACAAATAATAACATCCTCACAACGCGCGACCTTCGACGCTGTGCTTTCGGGATCAGTGTCGAACGTGTAATCTCCCTGTCGTGATGCCAGAACGGAATCTGCGCACTTTTGCTTGGTTGTCCATATGCCTGACGCTTGCCGGGCCGACACTGCTGGCCCAGCGTGCGCCTTTGCCTGCACCCGTTTCGAACAATGCGGTGACCAGCGCGAAAACCGGAAAACACGCAGGCTGGTATTCGTTCATGGGCATTGGACCAAAGAAAACCTGGGATGCGATTACGAATGCGGCGTACGTGTTCGACCTCGATACGGGCAAGTGGAGTGAGTTGCGTCCGGTGCCGGGTCCCGCGGGCAGGATTGGGGCATCGGCGGTGGAAATCCGGGGACAGATCCTGCTGCTTGGCGGCTACACCGTCGATCGGCAGGGTGAGGAGATCACCGTATCGGATGTTTCGGTGTACGAACCGGCTGGGCATCGCTGGTATCGCGGAACGGATTTGCCCGTGGCTGTGCATGACGCAGTGGTCGGGGTTTATCGCGATCGGTATCTTTACGTGATCGGCGGGCGATCGAAGCAGGATGCAGTTGCCAACGTGCAGCTGTACGACGTCGAGAAGAACAAGTGGCAGCAGGCGACGCCGATGCCGGGAACGCCCGTATTCGGCCATGCGGGCGGCGTGGTGGATGACGCCATCGTCTATGTCGACGGAGTCCACAAAGGCTCGGCCGGAAATTCGTATGGAGCGTCGGACGCATGCTGGATGGGCAAGATCGATCACAAGGACGCAAGCAAGATTCAGTGGACCCAGCTGCCCGAGCATCCTGGTGCGGCGCGATATCGCATCGGAGCCGGCGTGTCAGAGAAAGATCACAAGATATTTTTCTCCGGCGGAAGCGATGTTGCCTACGACTACAACGCAACCGGGTATGACGGGCGTCCGGCCGAGCCGTCTGGAGTGACGTTTGCTTTCGACGTGCGAAAAGGGCAATGGGAAACAGTGAATGACGACACGCCGGATCCGACCATGGATCTGCGCGGCCTGCTGCTTGCGCGCGAGGGGCTGGTGATATTGGGAGGAATGGAAAAGGGGCAGCAGGTCACGGCGAATGTGAAAGTGATTCCGCGGAAATCGAATTGAACTACGACCCTACGTGATCTGGTCGCGGATGCGGGGTGCCGGTACGATGCACCCAGAACAGAGAAATAAGACCTCCTGATGGGAAGGGGCGGACGGCGCAAGGCTGCCCGCCTTTTCTTGCGCAACCGGCGCAGAGTGTTGAGGCAGCCCTGGTGGTAACGAGTTAATTCTTGCCGTTTCCGAACGTGGCCAGGCGGCGGGTGTGGAAGTCGGTCATATCGAGGCCATCGGAGCGCATCGACGCCTCCTCCTCGGCCCACGCAACGGATTCTTCCTTCTGCAACTCCGCCAGGAGGACGGCAGCGCAGGAAGCGCAGCAAAAACCTTTCTTGCGGCGCCTGGTTCCATCGCCGGAGCCATGGCTCTCAAATTCGAAGATCGATGGTTTGGACTCGCACACATCGCAGAGTGATGGAGCATCGGAAAACAGGGGATCAAAGGTAGAAAAGGAAATCGTATCGCGCATATTGCACCTCACTACTGGCTATGACTGCGTGTTCGTTCGAAGGAATCGGAGCCATGCATCTACCAGACTCCGGTCGTTAGGTACTCATGAATCGACTTCGCGGCGCGGCGGCCGGCTCCCATCGCCAGAATCACCGTGGCGCTGCCGGTTACGATGTCGCCGCCGGCGAATACGCCTTGGCGCGAGGTGCGTTGCGTCTCCGGACTGGCCGCAATGTAACCGCGCTTGTTGGTCTCGAGGCCGGGCGTGGTGCTCTGCACAATGGGATTCGCGCTAGTACCGATCGCCATGATGGCGACGGACAGGGGCATCTCGAATTCCGAGCCCGGAACCGCGACCGGGCGGCGACGGCCCGAAGCGTCAGGCTCGGCCAATTCCATGCGCACGCAGCGCGCCGCTTTCAACCAGCCGTGCCCATCCGACAAAAATTCGACGGGCGCCGTCAGCATCTGGAAGTCGATGCCTTCCTGCCTCGCGTGCTTGGCTTCTTCCGCGCGCGCCGGCATCTCGGCCTCGCTGCGGCGATAGAGAACGTAGGCCTTCCCGGCGCCTAAACGTAGGGCAGACCGGATGGCGTCGAGGGCAGTGTTCCCGCCGCCGATGACCGCGACATTCTTGCCAACGAGGTCGACCATCGGCTCGTCATAGCGGGGGAATTCGTAGGCGTGCATCAGATTGATGCGGGTGAGGAATTCGTTGGCAGAGTAGACGCCGTTGAGGTGCTCGCCGGGAATGCCCATGAACTGCGGCAGGCCGGCGCCGGTGCCGATGAAGACCGCGTCATAACCTTCCTCATGCAGGAGTTCATCGATGGTGACCGTGCGCCCCACCACAACGTCGGTTTCAAACTCGACGCCCATGGCGCGCATGTAGTCGACCTGCTCGCGGATGATCTTTTTGGGCAGGCGAAACTCGGGGATGCCATAGACGAGAACGCCACCAACCTCGTGCAGCGCTTCGAAAACGTGGACCTGGTGACCTTTCTGTACCAAATCTCCCGCGGCAGTCAGGCCGGAAGGGCCGCTCCCGACGATGGCGACTTTCTTACCGGTGGCAGGGGCCTTCTGGATCTTGCTGAAATCCATGTGCTGTTGCTCGTAGTCGGCGACGAAGCGTTCGAGGTAGCCGATGCCGAGCGATTGCACCTTCTTGCCCATCAGGCAGCCACCCTCGCAGTGATCTTCCTGGGGGCAGACCCGGCCGGTGATCGCGGGGAGAACATTGTCCTCGCGGATCTTGGCGGCCGCGGCGAGGAAGTCTCCGGCTACGATCAACTGCACGAACTCGCGAACCTTGACGCCGACGGGGCATTTCTCGGTGCAGGCGGGCTTGGCACATTCCAGACAACGGATCGCTTCCTGGCGCGCCAGCTCCGGCGAGTATCCCAGATTCACTTCGGTGAAATTCGTGGCGCGGATCTGGGCCAACTGTTCGGGCATGTGTTGGCGCGGGACCTTCATGCGTTCTTTCAGCCGCAGCGGATTCTGGGACGGCGTCTTTGCCGGAGGTGTCATCGCCGGCCTCCGCTCAAGGAGCAAAGCTGATCAAGTTCTCGACGAAGCGAGTCACGCGCGGATTCAACCTCGCGCTCAAACTCGGCCATCGATCTTCGCTCTGCCTCGCGATACATCGTGTTGCGTTGCACCAGAACTTCAAAGTTCACGCGATGCGCGTCGAACTCGGGGCCATCGACGCAAGCGAACTCGCTCTTGCTGTCGATGAGCACGCGGCAACCGCCGCACATGCCCGTGCCGTCGATCATGATGGGATTGAGGCTGACGATGGTGCGGATATGCGCGTCGCGGGTCACGTCGGCGACAGCCTTCATCATCGGGATGGGGCCGACGGCGAGGACGAGGTCGATGCGCGTGCCGAACTTGATGAGTTGACGCAGCTTGTCGGTGACGAATCCTTTGTCGGCATAGCTGCCGTCGTCGGTGGTGATGAGCAGCGTATCGCTGACCTCCCTCATCTCGCGCTCGAGGATGACCAGGTCCTTGTTGCGCGCGCCTACGATGGAAATCACGCGATTGCCGGCTTTTTTGAGGGCCGCCGCGGTGGGATAGGCCATGGCCGTGCCCACGCCTCCGCCCATCACGACGACAGTGCCGAAGTTCTCGATTTCGGAAGGCTTGCCGAGTGGACCGACGACATCGAGAATTCGGTCGCCGGTCTCCAGGCTATTGAGCAAGTGAGTGGTTTTGCCGGCGGACTGCACGACGATGTTGATGGTGCCGCGGGAAGGATCGGAGCGCTCGATGGTGAGAGGGATGCGCTCTCCATTCTCATAAAGGCGCAGAATCACGAATTGCCCGGGTTTTTGCTTGCGGGCAATGCGCGGGGCCTCAATCACGAAACGCTTGATTCCAGGAGCAATGAACGCCGCATGAACGATATTGAACAAGGGCACCCCGTAGTACTCATCCTGATTGTGGCGAAGCATGTTCCGAGCGGCTGTGATGTGGGTCACGCGGAAGGGAGAGGGGGATCACGATGGAGAAGGCGAAAGAACGGGTCGTTTTACTCGGGAAATAGCTTGCCAATCGTGCGCATGGGGAGAAACAACCGGTCTGGCTGCCCCGGGAGGCGGATAAAATCAAAATGTTCGTAGAAGCGTTGTGCCGCTTCATTCTTGGCGTCGACCACCACCGCGGCAGAGGCTACTTGCTCACTTTGCCGCCAGGCACGATAGAGAGCATCCAAAAGCAGAAATTCTCCAAGGTGCTGTCCTCGGTAATTTTCACTGACGGCCAGACGCCCCAGAAGTGTGGCAGGAACTTCGGGATATTTGGGTAACTTCTTGGCTATCTCGATGGGAAGACTGACCAGATCGACAGAGTATTGCGAAAGCGTGTAGTACCCGGCAATCGTGGTGCCGTCCGGCGTCAATACAAAGCAAACGGCAACGTGTCTGGCAACATCCTGTCCAGCCTGCGTGCGCAGGTATCGGTCGAGTGCTTCCACGCCGCACGAAAATCTGCTCCGATCATGAATGTCCTGGAGGAGTTCGATTCTGAAGTGGTGCTGCGGGTTAGCTCCGAGGACCACTTGAATTGTCTATTCCTTGTTCAAAACAACTAACGGCGAAGAGAAGTAGGTTCGGACTGTTCAGAAAGCAATTCGATCGCATTTCGATTCCCAAGCGGATCGGTTTGAGCGAGATATTTCATCGCCTCAACGAGGAAGCGCGGACCTACTGGGTTGTCCGCAGCGGAGAGCAGCATCCTTAGCTCTTTCGATAGCGCCTGGCTGCCGCCAGAAGCCTTTTTCCCGGCGGCGGGGGGTTGAGCAACGCCTTGGCGAAAATGATTCGAGCATGCTCGTTCAGGGCGAGGATCTCTTGCTCGCGAATCGCCCGCATCGCTGCCTCGTCCGCACTCGAAATAACAAAGTCGGATATCGAGATGCCCCGGATTCTGGCAGCCTGCTCAATGTGTCTTTTCTGTTCAGCAGTCAGACGAGCTTCGAGGCGCTCCTTCTTGTGGTCCAAATCCGTCGACTTCATTCTGTGATTGTACGGGCTTTTACCGTACAACTCAAGAAACAAAAGTCATTGGAAGAGCTGCCGAGCTGGCGCTCGGCTGGACAGCCGGGGGCGGCTGTCCCTACGTGGACCGTGGCG
Organism: uncultured Acidobacteriota bacterium; assembly: GCA_963729415.1. Classification (GTDB taxonomy): domain Bacteria; phylum Acidobacteriota; class Terriglobia; order Terriglobales; family Acidobacteriaceae; genus Gp1-AA133. Next base: position 186,178 of record CAVSOD010000006.1, read on the forward strand.
GCTGGTCCTACGCGGGCAGTTCGGGTTTGAAGATCAGGCCCTGGCTGGTTTTGCCGTTCATGACCACGGTGAGGGGCGTGTCGAAATGGAGATGGCGGACGCAGCCGTCTTCGTCCATGGAGGGGGTCGCATTCAGCCAATCCCAGTCGACGAAGCCCTCGCCGGCGTCCGGATTCACGGTGAAGTAGCCGACCTGAAAGGCGGTGAGGTTCTGAAAGAAGTGGCTGCCCTGCGACGGGGTGACGCGGAAGTCGCGGAAACCGGCCTCGACGATGACGCGGGCGCCGGAAATTTCGTCCCATTCGACCGGAATGCCCAGCCAGGGCTCGGTCGATCCCCAGCGTCCGACGCCGACAAGAAGATAAGGAACGCCGCGCGCGCTGAGCAAGCGCATTGAAATGGGCCACGCCGCGCGCGACCTCCTGGCTGCGAGCCCGCTCGAAACGATGGAAGTCGACCACGACGACATCCCGCAGGTCCGTGATGCGGCCATTGCCCAGAACCTTTGAACTCTGGCACACCAGGCGGTTGGGATCGACTTCATCGAGCCGGAGTTCTTCGCCTTCGCGCGACAGCACAAGGGGCCGAACCTGAAAAAAGCCGAATTCGGCCGCTTCCGAGCCGTTCTGGGGAAGCGGGTCGCAAATTCGATCTCGACCGGGCGGCCAAAGGCATCTTCCCCCATTTTCGTCAGCTGCTCGAGCAGCGGCGCCAGGGGAAACACATCATACTTCAGCACGGGAGCAAAGCTGACAATGCGGTTCCCGGGGCGGCTCACGCCGTCGTAGACGGCATGGTTGTCGGGCGAGTAGGTGGAAGCGACTGCATATAAAGTGCCATCTTTTTCCGCCGCGTCCAGACCGAATCGGGCCTCGCGCAGGTTGGCTGCGGATCGGTTTCGCCTCCCTTTGCATGATTCAGTTCCAGAGCCCAAAAGTCGGACTGCGAATTCGCCAGGATGTCCTCGACCGAGGAGAACTGCAGAATGTGTCGCGGATAGCGGGGGCAGAATGTCAGGCACTTGCCACCATCCACGACCGCGCGGCCCAGCCCGAGGGCGACCGCGACAATGCCGTCGCCGATCCATCGGGGGAACCGGATAGAAATTGTACGATCGCGCAACTCCGGAGAAGTCAGGATAAAAGCGGGCGCCGTGACGGCGCCGACGACCTGCTGAAGAATCACGGCCATTTTTTCTTCTTCCAGCCGGTACGGCGTGGCACGGACGTAAGCTTTGGCGTGCTGGCTGAAAGTCGAGGCGTAGACCCTCTTGACCGCCTCCATCAGCTGATCCAGACGAACGGAGAGTTCGGGATGGTGGTTCGACAGCATGAAAGTTTCGTACACGCCGGTGAAGGGCTGGTACTGCGAATCCTCCAGCAGGCTGGAGGAGCGCACCGCGAGCGGATAGTGAATTTCGCTGAGAAATTCCAGCAGCTGGTTGCGCACGGAGGAGGGCAGCGAGGCTTCAAGGAATCTCCGTTCGATGGTCGCATCGTCGTCGCAATTCAGGGCGAAATCGGCGAGATCGTTTTCCTGCAGAAAATGGTCAAAGACCCCGCTAGCGAGCACCACCGCGGGTGGAACGGTGACTCGGACATTGCGGAATTTGCGCGAGAAGCGGTGCCTGCGCAGCAGGTGGCGCATGAAGGCGAGGCCGCGGGCCTTGCCGCCGAGAGAGCCGTCACCGATCCGGAAAAAGAAAGCATCGGAGGAGCTGAATGCGGCGGGACTGAAGTCTCCAATCAGCACTTCACTTTGTTCGCCGCGATAGTCGGCGATCGAGGCGACCAGATCACTGCGCAAGTGCTCGGGGCTGGCGAAATCGGAAACTTTTCGCGGACGAAGTTTCTGCGCCAGGGCAAATTCGGTTCGTGCCATCAGCCAATGAGAAAAATGATTGCTCTGGGCGTGGTACACGATGCTCTCGACCGGCACCTCCTGCAACATGGCTTCAAGGTCGCCGAGGTCGCCGGCGCGACCTACCTCCGAAAGATCGGGCAGCCGGAAAACGAAGTCGCCAAAGCCAAACTCCTCGATGAGCACGTGCCGCAAATCAGCCAAAAGCGTGGGCGAGCGTTTTCGAAAGAATGACAAGCCCTTTTCGAGGGCGTGCTCCCGGAACTGGGCACGGCTCGACTGCAAAACGATAGGAACATCGGGGACAGTGTCACTGATCAGGTGAGCCAACTCGAAACCCGCTTCCGAACTCAATTCGCCCTTGCGGGGAAACTCCACATCCGAGACCACTCCCAACAGGTAGTCTCGATACTGCAATACCAGCCGCTCGGCTTCCTCGTAGCTGGAGGCCAGCAGAATCTTCGGGCGCGCGCGCATGCGCAGGAGCTTGTGGGCGACATTAATGCCTTCCCCAATCACACGTCGCGATGGCCAATCAGCTCCGTATAAATC
>CAVSOD010000007.1:0-423823 GCA_963729415.1 uncultured Acidobacteriota bacterium
GACGTGGCGATCAAGATTCAAGACGCCGCGTGGAGACCGAAAGCGATCGAGCGCATGTTTTTGTATGACCAGCAACTCGAAGCGTTGAAGAATGGCGTCGAAATTTGGAAAGATGAACCCAAGAGTTTCGTAGGTGGAATCCGGCCCATTATGGGCCCAGGGTTTGGGGAGCAAGAACGCAAGGTCGTTGTTATGCTCAAGCAGGGAGCGAAGCTAAAGGGTGTGATTTCGTTGGTGAAGTTGGATCTCCTCTTCGGACATTTCGGCCGGGGTTCAGTCTCGACTGGCGAGATTCTCGAGATTTGGAACACGGACGGTTACTATGGGAGGGTCCTTAGTTCGGATGTTCGCGTGACATGTGTTCCGATAGAACACGACACCATCAGCGAATTTTATCCCGAGTTACCCGTCCTCGATTGGGAGCCTGAGTAAAATTGTCGCAGGTGGAGGACCCGGGTTCTAACCGGGCCCTCGTCCTGGTTTGCAGTAGAACGCGGCTGGGACAAGGAGTAAACCCGCCGCACCCCGGCTGGAGAAAAACTCATTTGCGGAAGACGGACCACAGCGAACGCAACTCCGCTTCAGAAAAAAACGTGCCCTCATCGGATGCCGCAGTATTCCGCGTGTAAGATCGAAGTCTCTCAGGCGAGATTCGCAAAATGTGGGCCGCTGCCGCGAGCGAATAACTCCCCTTGCCCGCTGCCGTGGTGATTGGTTTCTTTGCCGGCGCTGCCTTTTCGAGGCGCGCTGCACGCAGGAACCGGGCCCGACTCCGAATATCGTTGATGACGTTCATTTCGATGGAGGCATTTCGGGCCTGGTCAGGACCAGCACGAAACCGGCCGATCGCAAGAAAGCGGCATCGCTTTCGCTCACATCCATGCAATCGCCGGGTTCGACGGGGATGGATTCGCGCTTGAAGTAGTCGAACCCGTTCGTTGGCCGCAAGAACCGAACACGGCAGAACCGCTCTGTGATTTCTTTCGTCTGGGGAAATTTGCTGAACATGTATCGCTCCTTTTTTGCGATTCGGGAGGCCCCGTGCCCCAGACTTGTTAAGCCCGAAGCACGGGGTGTGGTGGAGAAACTTACTGCAAGAAGTCCTTCACGACGGCGAAACTCGCCGGCGTCCGCAGCACGCAATCGAAAATGCCGTACAGCGTGACTTCTATTTCGGCTTGTTTTTTGAGCCTGAAAGGATCCACGACCACTTCGATCGTGGAGAACTCTCCAATCGTCAGAGCCGACATGTCGCCCAGCAGCGCGGCGTGGCAGACGGCGCCAGACGTTCCCTTTACCAAGTTACTCGGGCAGTTGTTGGTTGCGAACGCCCGATAGGACAGGACGCGGTTGTCGTCTGACCAGATCGTGCCGGCGGCCTGACCCGCCAAGCGAATCGTATTCTTGAGTCGGCTGCGGATCTGGGGCGCGGAAATGAAAACCATAGAGTCTTGGTCAGCGTTCGCGGCGCCGATGGCCGTTTCCATGTCGAGGATGTTCTGGTAACTGGGTTGCGCGCCGTTCGTGCCGGCCGCAATTACGCTCACCCCCGCGTTCCCAAGCATCCCTGACGGCGCGTTTCCGCCTGGCCCATTGATAGCGGCGATGTCGAGGGCCGTGGCCATGTATCGCGCGATGTCGTTTCGAACGAAAGCCTCAACATCGAAAGATCCCTGCGTCAGGAATCGGCGGGAGTAGCTCGTTGTGATGGTGTACATGTGCGGGGAAATACTTTTCTGTCCGAAACTCGCGTCGGAATCGGTGGCGTCTGCTCCGGGATTTTCTCCAACCCATGCGCCCTGACTTCCCGTTGCCTGAACTGGAAGTGCGACGGTGCCGCTGAGACCGGGAAAGAACTGTGCGCCCGACCGCAGACAAACGCTCTTCGGACGAATCAGGTCCACTAAGTCACCCTGCGTGGTCTGCACCAAGTTCCCGCCTGCGCCAGCCGAACTGGTCACCAGGCCTGACCTATTCATCTGTGTGGGAATCAGGATTCCCCCGGGTTCTATGGTCGTCTTGCCTGTGCCTTTGCAGATGGCCTCCGATAACTCACGTTCCAGTGGCGCGTCATAGTCGAAATTGTCGGCCGCAAGAATCGCGCGTACGACGGAGTAGTTTTCCCGCTCATGTCTGGTCAGGCCATCCATCACACTCCGAACGCCTTCACCGGGAAGAATTAGCTTGTGCACTGTGTAAACTCCTGCTCCTGCACCTTCGGGGCGCTTCGGAGCTAAATTGTCTGGTGAACCCACCATGTGGCCAGACAAAAGAATCGGTCAAGCGGTGCTAAACCGTTACTCCGTGCGCCCGTCGCTCGGGTACCGTGGGTCGTCGTACGTGAACCACGAACCGATACCATCGCGGCCCAGTTCCTTTCGAGTAGCACCGTCGTCCAACGCCCGCTCCCCGGAGCCACGCCCGAATTTCGGCGCGCAACGTTAACCGCCGCTACGTCCGCGGCGCAGCGGTCCTCACAAAAGTGTTGTGGGTCTGGACTCCCGTTCTCCCGTGCGCTGGCTGTCGGGAACATCGCTCCGCACCCGACGCACCTGGCCACGTCTGCCCCGTGCCGTCGCTCCCACCGTCGCTGACCTCGGCCTACCAGGGTGGTGCGCCCGCGCGCTTCATCGGCTTCAATCGGGTTGATCTGGCCATCGTGAGTGGGGATCTTCTCCTGCTTGACCAATCGGGAGACGTACGAGACCGATATCCCTCGCTGTTTTGCGTAAGATCGAAATGAAACCAACTTAGTGTTCACTGTTCACCTCTGGAATTTTCCTGTCGGTAGCTGTACGGAGCGTCGCCGAGGTACCCTCAAACCAAACCCCCAGAAGGTAGCTACGGCATTCCAATTGCATACAACTTCTCACGTAACTCGTTGTCTTCTCTGTCTCATGCACACGACAACTAACGTGTTACTTCTACCCTGTAAGCACACGCCACCAACACTCACTCGCTGGCGACACACCAACCCTGTCGCAGAACAGGCAGTAGAGCGCGTACCTATCCTTGCCCACGCTGCCTGCCGTGCCTTCTTCCTGGGGCGGCTGCGCAGTCCTGCTCTTGCCTAGGTACCTGGCACTCTGTCCCTTGCCAGCACACTCTTGGTTGCAGAACTGCTGACCGGTTCGTGTTTCAAAGACAGTGCCACAGAAGGCGCACGTGACATGACGCAGTGGCAGTTGTACCTTGATGCGGCCCTGCTGTCTAAGGGCCCGCCACAATCGCCAGTCCTTGAGTCCTCTGAAACCCAGGCGCGCCACGCCATTCCGTACCAGTTTGCGTGCGTCCATGTCCAAGATGTGCGCGCACCAGTCAGGCGTGAAGGGCGACAGGTCACCGCGTCCTGCGCTGCGTAGCCAACGTAAAGCTTCGGCGGCATTCGTCCTTCGTTCATGCTGCCTGTCGTGCCGATAGCACGCGACACCTCGACCCATCGCATCCTCGAGCGCGCCGGTGAGTGTGGTCTGAAACGCCAACTGCCTGAGTCCAATTGCGATTCGAGGACGTTGAGGGCAGTAGCTGTCGCAGGCTTTCGGGGCGATTGCAACGGTGTCCACTTACGCAACATGAAGGCATCCCCTTACTTTCGTCCATACCCTGGCAACAGTTGTTCTTTGCCCTTTGAGGATCAAGGCACTTTGGGTCTACAGAGCAATTCCCGCGGGTTCGCGCATTCCGGGTCCCTACCCGTTGGCAGTTGGATTACGCTTGAAGGTGCGGTCGTTTTTGGTCCGGCGTGTCCTGTAAAATGAGAGGACAGAAGGAGCGGGGCGATGAGTAGATTCTTCATTGAAAGACGGGAGAAAGAAGGCGACTACGCGATTCGCAGACCGGGTTCGGACCGGGCCAGCGGCACTGCAGACACGCAAGCCTAAGCCATCGAACGGGCACGTGAGATGGATCCGGATGCAACCATCGAAGTAGAACGTGTCCGAGATACCAACCGGGGCGGTCGGGACAAATGGCGCAAGCCGTAGTTTGTATCCTATGCCACGCAAGCGAATCTTCTTAGACGAGTGCAACAGCGACCTTAGGCCCGTATTCGGTCCCAAGGACCACGTCTACACTGCGAAGGACTTCGGCATAAGTGGCGAGGAAGATCCAAAGGCAATAGATGCAGCCGTACGTAAGAAGTGCTCAATCGTCACTGTGAACAAGGACTTCTTGGATTACTATCGCGATCATCCGATGCGGAAGGGCAAGTGGGGCAAGTTCGGATACGGCCTCATCTTCCTGAAGCACAGCAAGCTGCTTACTCGAGCGGAGCAGCTTCGAAGAGGCATTCGCGCTCTGGAATGGGAGGACACGCGTGATCACGACGATCTAGTGTGGGTGTCAGCGGATGGAAGAACCAGGCTGGAGCGTCTATGTCATGAGGAATGCGCGAGGGAGTTCCCGAAGGAACAGACGGAGTGGGACTGATGCTCGCTGTTTCTGGTTAGCCAGCACACTCGTTGACCCGGTAAAACGTCGGACTTCAGTTTCTGGGAACTTTTATTGGTTTGCCAAGGTCATCCCATACAAGGTGAGTGTTTCCGAAATTTAATCTGTTAACGTCCCCGAGCACTGCGTCAAAGTCGGGATAAGGGAATCGAAAGACCAGCAGAAACCGTGCTGTTGTGTGTTGCGCTGGCGGAATTGGCTTGTTGATTTCTTCCATGAAGGGATCACATTTCCTTCTCAAGTATTGGGCAGCTGAGCGTAAAGGCCCTTTTCAAACGCAAATCCGCCGTGCCTGAAGTTACCCGCCCACAAATGATTGCAGAGTTCTTCTTCGCTGAGAGCGCGAAGAGCTGACGTCACGCCGGCACACGTAACCTCATTCCGTTGCCTTGCGATTTCCGCCTGCCGACGTTCATGCCGTGCCTCTCTGTGTTCTCGAAGCGTAAAGTAAGAGAGTATGAGTTCTAGAGCGAAAATGAAAAAGAGCGCAAAGGCCTCAGCCCAGGCAGCGCGTGCCTCTGTCCACCAAGTATGGTCAGAGCAGATAGGAATTAGGTGCATAGTATCCTCATCAAAAAGCATGACGCCGGGTAGTACACCAACTGAGGGTCGCTGCTCTCACTTTGACACGTCGCGCAGTTCGGCGCTAGGTTGGGCGAGACGGAACCCACCAATCGGATTTTCTCGCCCACACGAAGAAATCCCCGTCAGGCAGCCGGGGAAAAACCCGGCTGCTTTCGCTCTTGTCCCACTTTGGGGGTCACGCTTAGAAGAGGTGTATCTGTTCAGCCTTGTGGTCGGTCGGCGCTGTTTCCTCCCACGCCTTTAGCGCCTTAGCTTTGGCTAACCGCGCAGCCCGCGCCTTCTGGGCATTCAGTCGCGCTGCGGCGACCTTCGCCGACGAGGTCGAGGACCCACCCTTGCTGCGACTCGCTTTGACCCGGGCAAGTCCCCCGATCCGGTGAGCCTTCCTACCGCCTTTACGACCACCCCTGGCACCCAAATGAACAGCCGCGTCGTGCGCCGTGGGCCCACCTTTCCTGAGTTCTTCGGACCGTTCTCTGTCGAGTTCAGCTGACCGGAGTTGGCGTCTACGACTCTTGCGCATTTCGAAATCGTATCACTTTCTCCAACTCTTAGCGAGCGAAGTGCTACAGATGAACTGTGGGCGAGAAAAACATCTCTCGATTGAAATTCACCCAACCGGCGTTCACGCCGGCGGTTAGCCGCGCGGCACTGCTTGCCATCCGAAAAAGGCACAACTTATCACGAGTTGAACGGGCCGCCTGTTCCACACCTACCGGCACCCAGCAAAGATTGCCGGATGGCGAATTGTGTCGCGGGGAAATCCGGGCAACGGGTAGCTGCTCCACCGACCGGTGGGTCCGCAAGGACGATGCTACGAGACGCCTCCGCCCCGGTCGAATGGGAGGGCGCCGAAGGGCGCTCAAGAATAGCCGCGCACACATTTTGCCAAGAGGCGTTTGTATTTTTTGGGTGAATTGAAGCGTTTCGCTGCCTAGTAAGAACGAAAGGGCCAAACCCCTAGTTCCCAAAGGGAAGGCGTGTGCTTTGTGGAAGTTGAATTTGATTCTTAACGGGCGCCGCACCTCCCCGTGCGACGCCTGGCAACCTGGCAACCGGGCAGAAACGGAAAACAAGCCGTGCACTCTGCAGTTGACGAACGCGTTAAACTCTCAGACAAGGCGAACACCAGTGCTCCATCCGCTGTCGCGGAAGAAATGGAGCGCATGGCAAGGAGGAGATTTCAAGATCCAAAGCCGAAGCGACAAGGCGGCTTCTGGTACTTGCGAGTCTGGCAGAACACACCCGGCCCAGCAAGGAAACGCGAACGCATCAAACTAGCCCCCGCGTCCGTCCCTGAGCGCGAGGTTCTTAAGATAGCCGCCGAGAAATTGCGGGCGGTAAATCGGGGTCTCATCACAGCCGGCTCCGCTGTGAACTTCATGGAATACGTGGACAACGCGTACAGCCTTACCGAACTTCCGCTTCTCGCAAAGGGCGTCCAGGACACTTACCCCGCGATGATCCGTAAGCATATCGAGCCTGTTTTTGGGAACTTGATGCTGCGGGACATCACGCGCCTCAGTGTGCAAGCGTTCTTTTCGGGGATGGCCCTGCGCGGCGTCTCGTATCCACGATCGTGAAGGTGCGCGATGCGCTGTCGAGCGTCTTGCGTTCGGCAGTGAAGTACGAATACCTCGACCGGAACCCGCTGGAGAAACTCGAGCTCCCGCAAGATAAGCGCGGACGCCGACCCAAGCCGTTTGTCTCTCCTGCCGAGTTTCACTCTCTGCTGCTGATGGTGCCCGAGCCTTACGCGTCGATGATCTACGTCGCAGTGTGGACCGGGCTCCGTGTGAGCGAGTTGGCCGCGCTCAAGTGGAGATGCATCGGTCCAGGTTCCCTCACAATAGAACAGCGCTACTCCCGCGGCGATTGGTCTTGCACCAAAACCCCGGGCAGTGCTGCAACAATCGCGGTCGATGAGCACGTGGTCGAGCGCATTCACCGACTCAAGACTCTGACCGTTGACGTGCGTGCCGGCCGTGCTACGCGGCACCACCAGGTGGTAAAGAGTGCTGGGCTGGATGATCTGGTGTTTCAGTCAGTGTGGAAAGCAAGGCCAATGAACGCTGCGAACATCCTGCGACGCTACATCAAGCCAGCCGCCGAGAAACTCGGCCTGGCGCATGCCGATTGGCGTTGTTTACGCACCTCATGTGCGACGTGGATGGTGCAGGCGGGTGCCGACCCCAAGTCGGTGCAGGGACAGATGCGCCACGCGCGCATCTCGACCACTATGGAGATTTACGCACAGTTCGTGCCCGAAGGCCAGAGACAGGCGGTCGCAAAGCTCACGGAATACGTGGCCGAACAGATGAGAAACTCAGGCCCGGGTCGCTCTGGTCCAATTGGGGTCCAATAAGTGGCTCATTTGGACCACGAAATCGATCTCACATGCTCTGCAAGTTGTTGAAAGATTGGTGGAGCTGACCGGGATCGAACCGGTGGCCTCCTCGTTGCGAACGAGGCGCTCTCCCAGCTGAGCTACAGCCCCACAGGAATGGAAATTGCTGGGTCGGCTAATTTTAGCAGCGTTGCAGCAGATAGACCAAACCCAGGGGTTGCCTCCCAATAGGCATTCTCAGTGCAGGATCACGATCTTCAAGGAGCAACCCCGACGACTCTCCCGTGGTGTCCATTCATCGCGTCTATAATATTGCTGTGACCACCTCGGGCCCAGTACGACAAGTTGCTTCCGCGGATTTCCCCACCCGCTGGGGAGTGTTCCGCATCTACGGTTTCGAAACCACACCCTCGAACGGAACTGCCGAGAAAGAAGAAGCCGTGGCTCTCGTTATGGGCGACGTACAGTCCTCGCCCCCTTTGGTGCGGATTCACTCTCAGTGCCTTACCGGAGACGTGTTTGGCTCGCTCCGCTGCGACTGCCGCCAGCAACTCGAAATGGCGCTCTCGATGATTGCCCAGCAGGGCGCGGGCATCCTGCTCTACGAACAGAAGGAAGGACGCGGCATTGGCTTGATGGCCAAGCTGCAAGCGTACGAGCTTCAGGATCTGGGCCTCGACACCGTGGAGGCCAACGAGCGTCTCGGATTCAAAGCCGATCACCGCGATTTCACCTTGCCCGGCGCCATGCTCAAGGCTCTCGACATCCGGAAGGTGCGGCTGCTCTCCAACAATCCCGACAAGGTCGCCGCTCTCGAGCAGGCGGGGATTGAAGTGGTGGAGCGAATTCCTTGCGAGGTGGATGCCAGTCCCCATGCCGAGGATTATCTGAAAACCAAGAAGGAAAAACTCGGCCACCTGTTCAGTTCGCGCTAGTCACGGCTTGCCGCGCGCCATTCCCTGCTACGATGTCCGCACCGGCATGAGCCACTCTCGAAAATTGGTCGCGGTCCTTGCCGCGCTCGTGCTGTTTGGCTGCAGCTATTACTTTTTCTTCCTGTTCATCCCGGGGATGCGTCCCAACCTGGTCGCTCGCCATCTGGCGGGCGGATACGGTTACTGCAACGATTTTTATCCGATCTGGCTGGCTAGCGGTGAACTGTTCCACGGGCGCGACCCGTACTCACCAGAGCTGACACCTCGCATCGAAACCGCTCTGTATGGACGTGCTTTGGACCGCAGTACTCCCGGCGACGCGCAGGTCAATATGCGCGCCTTTGCTTATCCGCTTTACACGATTTTGCTGTTCGCTCCATTGGCTGCGTTCTCGTTTCCCACCGTGCAGATCATCATTTGCGTTGTTCTGGCCCTGCTCGCTGCACTCGCCGTGGTCTGGTGGCTGCGAGCCCTCGATCCCCACTTCGCTTTCACCGGTACGGTTGTTGCCATCTGTCTGGCGCTTGCCAGCTATCCCGTTTTCGAAGGGATTTATTCTGGACAACCCGGTTTGCTCGCGGCGGCACTGATCGCAGGAACGGTTCTAGCGCTGACACGCCAGCGGTATGTCTTGGCGGGAATCCTGCTGCCCTGCGCCTCCATCAAGCCACAGCTCGTTCTTCTAGTCGGCCTCTGGCTGATGGTATGGGTCTTCGCTGACTTGTCAGAGAGGAAGGGGACCATCCTCAGTGCACTAGCGACGTCCGCTCTGTTAGTTGCCGCAAGCACATGGATGCTGCCAAATTGGTTCTCTGGATGGTGGCGCATGTTGAGTGAATACCGCAGAGTTTCGCCTCCGCCGCTGGCAGAGTTCGTCTTAGGACGCGCCGCGGGCGATGCTCTTTCGCTTTTTCTGATCGCGCTGGCGGCGTGGCTGTGCTGGAAAAAACGGCGCGAACCCGCCGACTCCGAGGGGTTCGCTCTATGCACGGTCTTCGTGCTGGGAATTACGGCCCTCGTGTTGCCGAGCACGATTGCGGTATACGACCAGTTTCTCTTGCTGCCTGCCGCCCTCTGGTTGTGCATACGCCCCATGCGCATTTTGCGAGGCAGCCTTCCCCTGCGCGTGCTCGCCCTGATGGCTATCGGGGCGCTTGGTTGGCAGTGGCTGACGGCATGCGGCGTCGCCTTCGCCTCAATCGTTTTGCCCGCTGTTGCTCATTCGCCGAGGCTGCTTCTTCTGCCCCTGCGCACTGCCGCTTCGGTTCCCTTCGCGCTCGTCGCACTATTGTGCTTTGAGGTGGTTCAGGAAATCAGGACGCACACAGTGCCGTCCTGCTAAAACGAATGATCAACCGAGCAACGCCTTCAACTCTCGCCGATTCCTTGCAGGAAGGACTTTCAAGGCGGCATGGGCCAAGGCACGGTAAGCAGCCCGAGCCTCGGGAAGCGCGCGCAGAACTTTCAAATGCCGCTGTACCGTTTCCGTATCTCCCCGCAGGATCGGACCACTGACACCCCGCGCCCCGCCGCGACGGGCATAATTTTCAACCGTCTGGCGCACGATTGGCGCCATCCATCGCCGCGCCTTTCTGGCTGGAACGCCGGCCTCGTTGGCCACTGCCTCGGCCGTCGCCAGCAACGCCGTCAGCAGCGGAGAGGCAAACGTTCCCCAGGCGTGATACAGGCCCTTATCTTTTTTCGCAATCAGAAAGCTCTCGCCACCCAACGCGCGCACGATTCGCCGGGCTGCACTCAGTGCCTCGCGATCGCCCTCCATCGCAAAAAGCACACCTCGAAGCGAAGGCGAGGACCCGCCGACAAACGTCATCATGGGATGGACAGCTGCGATCTTCGCCCCGCGGCGTCGCAGTGCAGCTAGAGACTCGCTGCCCAAGGCACCGCTGGAGTGGAATGCGACCTTTCCTTTCCAATTAATTCCAGCCAGCGCGCGGACACATCGGGCAATTTCCCGATCGGGCACGCAGAGCCAAACAATCTGCGCCGCGATTTCCCGTGTGCTCACCACAACCGCGCGGCTCCCCACGCGCCGGGCCAACTGCCGCGCCCGACGCCGCGACGAATCACGGTCGCGCGAAACGATCTCACTCACCGCGTAACCGGCTGCGCGCAACGACAGTGCCAGCGCGCTGCCCAACCTCCCCGCTCCTACGATCGCAATCTTCGGCCGGGATTTCTTACGTTCCGCCATGCTGGGGAGAATACCAGCGCATCCAGCTCTCGCGAAGTTTCACGGAGCGTTCGAACGCTCCCTCCTCCGCGTCCAACGCGAAAATCCTCGGCGCTCTCGCTTATATTGATGGGATGGCAAAACCTTCTCGCTCTCGCAAGCCGAAGCGCGCCCGTGTCTTGTCCCGTCGGCTGGTCTACCGCGGCCCGGTGTTCTGGGTCACGTCGGAACGTGTCATAGAGCCGTCTGGCATTCGTGTATTGCGCGACGTGGTCCGCCACACCGGTTCGGTTGTGGTCCTGGCGACTACCGACGGTCCGCGCGAGCCGCATGTTCTGCTCGAGCGCCAATATCGCCATGCTGCCGACAGTTTTCTCTGGGAGCTGCCGGCTGGCCGAATTGATAAAGGAGAGCGGCCGCTGGCTGCCGCCAAGCGAGAACTACTCGAAGAAACTGGCTATAAGGCAGAGCGATGGAAACAAATCTTAAAGTTTTACGCGAGTCCAGGATTTGTCGCCGAGACGATGTCCCTCTTCTGGGCTCGCGGGCTGAAGCCCGGACCAGCCCAACCCGAGGAAGATGAGGTTATCGAGCAGCATCTCGTGCCTCTTTCCAAGGCCGTGCGCATGGTCCTGAAGGGCGACATTCGCGACGCCAAAACCATCTCTGGGGTGCTCTGGCTGGCCCTCAACACGAGGCACAAGAGAAGGTAGGAAATGCTGCCGAGACTGTGACATGCATCCTTGACAGCCCACCCCCCCAGTCACACAATGTGACGCAGAATCGGCAGGCAGGCCCCTGGACTCCCGGTTTAGGAAGCTCCCGAGAAAAGATGCCTGCCTGAGGGGGCGCACGTGGAACGTCTGAAAGGTACGGTCAAATGGTTCAATAATGCCAAGGGATATGGTTTCATCGGTCGTGACGATGGACCTGACGTCTTTGTGCATTACAGCGCGATCACTGCCGACGGCTACAAGAGTCTGCAGGAAGGCGATACGGTCGAGTTCGAAATCACGCAGGGCCAGAAAGGACCCCAGGCGGCAAACGTTTCTAAAGCTTCTTGAAAAACTGCTTCACCTCGCCCTCCCCCCAACTAGCTCTTACGACGCCTGTTTTGTCCTCAGGCCGACTCACGCTAAATCCCTGTCTCGCGGCCGATTCTTGCCTGGTCTCGCGGCTTTCGCTCCTGCGGCAACTTGTTTAAGCTGGTCTTCTGCCCATGGACAACAAGGCCATCGCGAACCTGCTCTACGAAACTGCCGACTTGCTCGAAATCGATGGCCAGGATTCCTTCCGCATCCGTTCTTACCGCAATGCCGCGCAAGCCATCGAGAACCTTCCGCAACGTATCGCTGACCTGATTGCCGACCCCAAAAAAATCCTCGCCATTCCCGGCATTGGGAAGGGCATGTTGACCAACCTTCAGGAGATTCTTCAGGGCGGGCGCCTCGCGGTCCACGCCCAGTTGCTGGAGAAATACCATCCCTCAATGCTGCAGTTGCTCAAGATTCAGGGACTCGGCCCTAAGACCATTGCGCTGATCTGGAACCACTTCAACGTCTCCGACATCGATGGTGTCGAAAAACTCGCCCGCGCCGGCAAAATCCGCGAACTTCCGCGCATGGGCGAAAAGCATGAGCTCAAGCTGATCAAGGCCATCGAAGACTATCGCCGCATCGGTGGGCGCTATCTGATCGATCACGCCGAAATCGAAGCCGAAAAGCTCTCCAAATATCTTTCCACCATTCCAGGCATCGACAAGATTACGCCCGCTGGATCGCTGCGCCGTGGCCGCGAAACCGTCGGCGACCTCGATATCCTGGTCACGGGAAAGTGTTGCGTCGACGACGCCGAGCGCGCCGCCGCAATCGAGCACATCGCCAAGTACCCGCCGCTCATGGACGTCATTGCCAGCGGCGACAACAAGATCAGCTTTCGTCTGCGCAGTGGCATGCAGGTCGATGTCCGCTTGCTGCCGCCCGAATCTTTCGGCGCCGCGATGCAATACTTCACCGGCTCCAAGGGACACAACGTCGCCCTTCGCCAGCGTGCCCTCAAGATGGGTTACACGCTCAGCGAGTACAGCCTCGCCGAACTTGAAACCGAGAAACCGGTCGCGGGAGCAACCGAAGAAGAAATCTACTCCAAGCTCAAGCTCGACTACATTCCACCCGAAATGCGCGAGAACCTTGGAGAGATCGAGCTCGCCGCCAAGCACCAACTGCCCCGCTTGATCAGCGCCACTGATCTGCAAGGCGACGTGCACATGCACACCGTCGAGACCGACGGGCGCAACAGCATCGAAGAAATGGCCGCGGCCGCGCAGGCGCGCGGATACAAATACATGGCCATCACCGACCATTCCAAGAACCTGGCGTTCGCCAACGGTCTCGACGACGCGCGCGCACTGGTCCACATCCAGCGCATCCGCGACGCCAGCGACCGCATGAACGGCATCAGGATTTTCGCCGGCATCGAGGTCGACATCCTGGGCGATGGCACACTCGATCTTTCCGACGATGTGCTCAGTCAGATGGATGTCGTCATCGCCAGCGTTCACTCCCAGTTCAGTCTCGACCGCGAAACGATGACCGAACGACTGCTAAAAGCCATTGAGAACCCCAACACTTCGATTCTCGGTCACCCCACCGGACGCCAGCTTCTGCGGCGCGACGAATATGCCTTTGACATACATTCGATCCTCAAGTCCGCCGCCCGCCACAAAGTCGCGATGGAGCTGAATGCATACCCCGATCGCCTGGACCTCAGCGATGTTCACCTGCGTCAGGCTCGCGAGCATGGCGTGAAGATCGTCATCAACACCGATTCACACCACACCTCGCACCTCGACAAGATCCGCTACGGGATCCTGCAGGCCCGGCGTGCGTGGCTGACCAAAGACGATGTCTTGAATACTCTTCCAGTAGTTGAGTTCGCCAAGGCGATGAAGCACGCCTGGTAAAAGGGGCCATCGAAAACGACGGCCCCTATTTCCATCTTTTACGGAACGGTAACATTTTTGGGTGTCTCGCTCTTGCAGCAATCGACATCGTAGGGGTACTTGCCGTTAGCGAGCGGTTTCTTCAAGTGAGCGTCGACGGTACCCCCTGGAGGAATTGAGCCCTTCGCGGGGATCGGCGGCCCTTCCTTAAATGGCCAATTGTTACCCTCCTGGCTGATAACGCAATTTTTGGATGTGCTGTTTACGAAAGTGACCTTATCGCCCTGACTTCCATTCCAGTCATTACAAATATCGACATTATGGTCTCCCATCGTTCCTCCTGATCGTGTTGGTTGGAAATTGGAATTTCCCCGGGGTTTCTGCGATGGCCTACTTCGAGCCCTGTGATTTGCCAACAAGCTGCACGTAGCCGGGATTGTTCTCGAGATTGCGGAACTCCGGCAGCCCTTTAATCCTGTCTGCGGGGTAACCAGCCTGCACCGTCTTTCCCAACCATTCCACGGCCAAACCGGTCTCACCCAGGTTGTTGTACACGGTCGCGGCGTCGAGAAGTATATCTTTATCGTGGTGTCCGTACTGCAACGATTGCTCGAGATAGAGGAGTGCGTGATTGCGGTCTCCCAGTTCAGAGTAGTAACTGGCCAGGCTGCTGAGCACATCGGGATCGTGCGGATTCACCTTCAGTTCCTGCTCCGCGAGTTCGATCGCTTTCCGATAGGCGGATTGTGCGTCGTTCTTGGCGCCCAGATACTTGCGGGCATCGCCCAGATTTCCCCAAGTCACATACTGGCTGGGATTCAGTTTGACCGCTTCTTCATAGGCCGTCGCGGCATCGACAAACTGGTTGAGCCCGAAGTAAGTCGTGCCCAGGTTGACATAGGCCGCGTACGACGCCCGCAAGGCGATCGACTTTTTCAGCGGCTCGATCGATTCGGCATAGCGTCCCATGTTAGAGAGAGTGGCGCCCTCGTTGACATACGCTCCGTAACCCTCGGGAGCCATCTCAATCACCTTTTGGAACATGCTTAAGGCTTTCTCGTATTCCTTGCGCCGGAGATAGAAAGTGCCCAGGGAGTTGTACCCGACCGGGCTCCCAGGCTGCGTGCTGATGGCCGCCTGATACGTATTCTCTGCCTCGTTGATCGACCCCTGGTGCTCGTAGGCAAGCGCCAGTCCGATGTACGCGTCCTCGTTCGTGGGCTCGAGATCGATGGCCCGCCGGAACTCGGCGGCCGCTTCTTGATAATGCCCCGTACCGTCATTCACTAAACCCAGGCAGGTGTGGCCCGCGGTCCCCGCATTGCCGAGCTTGACGGCGCTGTCGCACTCCGTCCGCGCCAACTTGGTCCAACGATCCTGCTTCGTCAGCCAGTATTTCCGCCAGTAAGCTTCGCCCAGCACTGCCTTGGCTTTGCCGAAGTTGGGATCGAGCTTCAAGGCTTCGTCGGCCATCACGATCGCGTTCTCCACGTTTTCCGACTTCGCGTAGTCGAGAAGGTATCCGCTGGCTTGCAGGTAGTACTTGTACGCCGCTGCCTGATCGGTACCGTGAACGTTGAGCGCAGCCTGCTCTTCAGGTCGAAGCTTCAGTTGCAACGCTTTCACGGTGCCCCGTGCCACGTCATCCTCGACGCCAAACGCGTCAGACGCAGGCACCGCGATCGAGTCCCCTCCCACCTTACTTCCGTCTTGCGCATTGAGCAGCGAATAGTGAACCCGAATCAGTTCTCCGGTCTGTTCCAGAGCGATCACCAAACCCAGATTCGCTCCGAACTGCGAACGGGCATCCTCCAGCGAGGTGACGCTCCTTTGCTGCAAGGTGCGGGCCGGAATCACCGCCAGAGCCCGATCCCCGGTCAGACGCCCCAACTTTGCCGAAACACTATCGACCAGACCTTCACCTAAGGCGGTCAGTTTGGGATTCCCGTCGACGTCTTTAAACGGGAGGACCGCCAAAACCTCGTTGGCCGGCAACGCGTGAGCGGTCGTCTCAGCATTCCTTGCCCGGGATTGCCAGGCCCGCCGAACCGGCCCGTATGCGAGAAGCACAGCCGCAACCACGACGACGGCGATGGCCAACTGGATTACCGTCCGCGCCCGCAACCGTCGGTCGACCTGCACTCCGGCGGGCTTGCCACCCTGCTGCATGGTCCGAAGATCCGCCACCAGCTCCGCCGTGCTGGCATAGCGAGCCTGCGGATCCTTCTCGAGCAGCCGCGACACGAGAGCCGCTAGGGTTGCGGGCACTTTCGGATTTGCCTTCTGCAAGGGCGGAACCTCGGCATGCAGGACCCGGGCCAACGTCCCCGCAGGGCTGTCGGCTTGAAAGGGCTGTCGTCCGCCCAGCATCTCGTAGAAGACCAGGCCCAGCGAAAACAGGTCGGCGCGCCCGTCGTATGGTTTCTGCATCAACACTTCCGGCGCCATGTAGGCCGGGGTGCCGCTCAGGAACGCGGTGAGGCTCTCGGTCGCTTCGTTGGGATCGAAGAAGGCAAAGCGCTTGGCCACTCCGAAGTCGAGAATCTTCACCCGCTTCGCCGGCGTGAGCATGATGTTGTCGGGCTTGATGTCGCCGTGCACGAAATGCTGCTGGTGCGCTGCGCCTACGCCTTCGGCGCATTGAATCGCAAGATCCAGAAATTCCTCGATGCTGATCGGCTGGCGCAGCCGCAGTCGCAGGGTTTCCCCCTCGATGTACTCCATCACCAGGAGGATTTCCCCATTGACTTCGAGCACGTCGTAAATGGCGGCGATGTTGGGGTGGTTGAGAGCGGAGGCGCGCTGCGCTTCTTTCAGAAACCTTTGCCGGTCGCGCTCCTCGAATTGCAACTTCGGCGCCATGCGCTTGATGGCGACCACACGTTTCAGGGTGTTGTCTTCCGCGCGATAGACCTGCCCCATGCCTCCGGCGCCAAGCAACCCTTGAAGGGTGAACCGGCCCACGATGCTCCCGGTCAGGTCGTGGATAATGGGTCGCGACTCAGCGGAGTCCGGTGGCTTGGTCATTGACGAAACGCGAGATACGTCGCGCCAATTCTAACCGCCAGAAGCGTGGAAGCAAGCGGAAGCTTCGTTTTTGACGGCCTGCCCTTAAGGACCGGTGTGACCTATCACTTCTTCCGCTCGCCCGGTTCCGCCCCCTTCATCGCCGACTTGAATCCCCGGATTCCCTGTCGCAGGCTCTTGCCCAATCCCACCAGCTTGCTCGGACCAGAAATGAGCATCGCAATCGCGAAGATGATCAGAAGATGCCACCAATCTTTCCACTAAACATGCCTTTCTCTCTATAAAAACGGGGCCCCGCCCCCGACGAGGCCCCCATCGCTTACTCGACAATCAACGGCCGCATCATGTCGTGCTCTTCATGCTCAAGGATGTGGCAGTGCCACACGTACTCTTTCCCCCCAGTCCTCGGGCTGACCGCGTTCCGCATGGCCGCCGTCGGCAAGTTGGGCAGATTGAACTGCATGATGACGGTCGTGACTTCTCCCGGATTCATCCGCACCGTTTCCTTCCAGCCGACCTCGTTGGGGTCGGGCGGGATCGGATCGCCGCTGTAGGTCCAGTTCCCCGGGTCTCCGCTGAACGGTTGCCGCTGAATCAGCTGCACGTTCACCAGGTGGAAATGGATCGGATGCGTGTCTGCCGTGAGGTTCATGATTTGCCAGACTTCAGTCGCTCCGGCTCTCGGATTCTCCGTGCTCTTGTCGAGGTACGCGCGACCCCAGGTTGGCAAACCCTGATTGTTGGTTCCGTTCTGGTCGAACGTTCCGATCGTCTGAATCAGACGTCCGAACTCATCGAAGTCCTCATTGAGAGTCAACTTGCGGTTGGGCGCGCCCAGGAAAGGAAATGCCGGCACCGAGGGATCACCGTTGTTGTACAGCAGTCCAGGCTGATTTCCATTGAGGAAGTTGGTCTTGAGCTGCACGTCGAGCTGTTTCAGCCAGGTCGCAGTCGAGACGCTGTCTCCGCTGCCTGCTGTCACCGTGATCTTCAACAGCGTCCGCGTGTTTGGCCCATGACCAAGCCTTGTGGTCGGGGCTCCGCCCATCGCCGTCTGGTCGGGATCCCCGGTGAAGTAGTCGTTCCGCGAGTCGCCGCCCGGGAACGGCCCGGGTGCGTCGTTGTACAGGATGAAGCTCGTCCCCTCCGGCACGCCATTGAAGTCGATGACCACATCCGCGCGCTCTGCCGGCGAAAGCAGCAGGTTGAACGGCCCGTCGGGCAGCGCCGTGTTGCCCGATGGATCGGCCGGATCCAGCGGAATCGGTGTTCCGTTGTTGTGGATGGCCACCGCGGGCAGGAAGCCGCCTTCCGATCCCACCTGGTAGATCACCGGTCCCGGCGTGCCCACGCGCGCTTCGCCAGGATTTCGGGCTTGCTCCGGATACAGATTCAGATGATAGAAGCGCGCTTGCGATCCGTTTAGCAGTCGGAAGCGCATTCTCTTTGGCGGGACGCTCACCTTCGGATAGACCCCGCCATTGATCACGATCGTATCGAAGAACGCTTCCGGGATCGAACCAGCCGGAGTGGGCAGTGGCTTGGTCCCCAGCGCGGGCGGATTCACCGTCGGTCCCCAGTCCCAGCGCCCTTTCGGATTCGCTGCGCCGTTTAAGAACGTATTAACTTCGTAATCGTGCGGATACCACAAATCGCCTGGATCACCCCAACGCCACGTCGGATCCTGCCGCAGAATGTTCCTCGGGACGAACCCCTTGTCCTGAATCACCAGCGGAATTCCCACCAGGTCCGGCAACAACCCTGAACTCACCAGTCCCGCTTCGAAGCTGTCGGTGATGATGTATGCCGAGGCGATGCCCGCGTAGGCATTCAACCGCGTGATGCCGATCGCATGATCGTGATACCACACCAGCCGGGCACTCAAATCGTTCGGATAGTAGTAGGTTGCGGTTCCCGGCAGCGCTGGAAAGCCCGGTACGTTCATGAAGCTCGAACCGTGCTCTCCCCTCGGCGTGAACCACTGGAACGGCGTTCCGTCGCTGAACCACGGCGTTGCCCCACCATGCAGGTGCGTGGCAATTCGATTGGTTGGAAGGTCGCCCACCATCACGCCATTCGGTCCCGCCATGATTGTCGGATCGACCGGCAGAATGTGTCGCGGCGGCATCAGGTTTGTCACGGTTAACAAAACCGGTGTGCCCCGCGTCGCAACGATTGCCCCGCCCAGATATTTCTGATCGAAAGTGGATAGATCCGTATATCCAAAGAAGTCCGTTCTCCCCGGCAAATCGGGATGCATCAATTCGCTGAATTGCGTGACCGCAACGTTGTAGAAGTCAGTCGCCTTCCCGGCAAAGTTGATCGATCGCTTGGTGGCCAGTGGAATATATTGTCCGATTTCATTCTTCGCCGACGGCCCAAGACCGGGCAGCGACGTAACGAACTTGCGCAGGGTGGTTGGACTCTGTGCAAACGCCCAGGCGCGTCCTTTTCCGACGGTCTGGTACAGTGCCGCGCCGGCGCCGGCCAACGCTGCTCGCTTCAGGAAATCTCGCCGATTGCTTGCCATTGGTCCTCCGAAATGTAAGTTTGTCTGGCTTCGGCTAGACCTCTCCTACTTCCTCGGGAACCCGAGGACCATGGCCATTGCGGCAATAGGAATCGCAGCGAGGAGCGGTTGCGAAGCGGCGCCCCACGGCTGCTGCTAACCGTCTTCTCCGCTCCGATCCGGCAGGTTCCTTAACCTGGCCAGAGACTGCCGGCTCGTGCGCGGCTCCTTCTGGACTCGAGCAAGGCTCGACAACATCGCACAGGACTTGACCTGCGTGTGCCGGCTTACTCGCTGAGTTGCGTTGTTGCGGGCCTGGGGGATCACGCCGCATCAGACAGGGGGCCCTGGGGGGACTGTTGCAGCGCTAGGCACTTTGTACGAAAGAACTGAGCACCGCCGCAGTGATCGTGGGCACCGGAATCAGTGATAAAGGTCACTAGGGCGCACAACCGTGTCGGTCCGCCCGTCGGTATTGCGTGGGTTTTCTAGAGATTTACGCAGCGAGAATTACTTCAGCAGGATGGTTCCGTACCACAATTTCACCAGCAGCAGCCCGCCGATCACCGCCAGCCCGATACTCAGCAACGTTCCGATCAGGAAGTACTCGGCAAATCGCTCCTTCAGTTCCGGAAATCTTGCAATCGATTTCCCAGTCAGAATCAGCCCCACCATCGAAGGAGACTGCACCAGGATCGCGGTCATTACCAGGAACCGCTCGAGCCAGCCGATATACATCCCGGCATTCTTCACTTGTTCCTCGGTCTCGCCTGGCCTCTCGATGCCCGCCGCCAGATTGCGAGTCAAATAACGAATCGCGTACCCGCCGGCAAACACCACGGCCACATACACGATGCCCGCTTCGAGCACCCTGTCCCCGGTTGCCGCCGTCCAGGTGAACTGTGACTTGACGCTCATCCAGCTGGGACAGGACACCAGCCATGCCAGGCCAGCAATTGTGCCGAGGTGCAGTAGTTGATCCGCAAGAAAGATCGAGGCGGAATTAGCGAATCCTATGCGATTCACCAGTCCTTGCTTCGTGCGGTCGATGGCCAGATGCGCCGCGACATAGATCAGGCTGACGATCCAGAAGCGCAATGTCGTCAGCCATATCGATCCGGTGAAGACGCCAACGCACAGCACCAGAACAAGAACATGCACAACCCCGTGCCCGAAATAGGCCCCAACCCTACCCTTACATTTCGCCCGCCGCAGGCGCGAAGACTGTAGCGGAAAATCTCCCAGCAGGTGCGCCAGCAAGGTGGTCAGGGCGAGTTTCAGGAATGGTTGCATAGTTTCATGCAATCCTACGAAGTTGCACGTTATCGTACATCAGAAATGGAGGAGAATGATCTGCTCCATGGTCTGACGGGTTTCCAGGATTTGCCACCAGAAGCCCCGCCGCAGGTTTCTTGAAACCGTCGACTCATTTAACCGCAATTTCCTGGCGGTGAGGTCTTGTTTATTTGTCTCCATGTGCACATTAATCGTCTGCCACTGGCGGGCGGAAATGTTCTGTAACAGAGTATCGTGCAGGTCGTAAATCGTGTTGGCGACCAAATCAAACGGTTCATTTCCAGTGACGAACGAGGTCAGCACTCCTGTCTTGTTTCGCTTTGTCTTGAGCCGGTTCATGGCCGCGCGCGCCCGCTCAAACGCCTCCCCGCCGGCGAAGACATTCACCGGCTTCTTGTGCGCGTCGGTCACCGCTCCGATTCCTACACCGATCCAGAGCTCAAAAGGATAGAAGTACCGGCGCAGGTCTAAAACAACCCCCGGCAGGTAGGAGGGTCGGGTCAGGATACCCTCGAATTCGTCCCAGGCCGTAATGGCGTACTCCGACAGAATCCACTTGCTCTCCACATGCAGCTTCGCGACCCGGCGCAACTTCTGGTCTCTCTTGCGGCGGAAATCCTCAATGTGCCGCGACCCCACAATGTCGCAGGTGATGGCCGCATACGTGTTGGCCGAGAGAGGCATATTGCACGTTTAAATGCAATAATAGTATATTGCACATTTATGTGCAATAGATACTTTTTCGTTTTTTTAAAGGCCCCTTAAAGCACACACTTTCGCAGAGTCCCAGATCGCCAGGTTCATGGTTGGGTCTAAGACTTTTCCCCGCAAGCCGCGTAGAATTCTGGAAACGAGATCCCCAAAATGCCCGACGAGCACTCTGGTACCCCAACTCCGCCTTCGCCGCCCAGTCCTCCCGCTGCCCCACCGCCCAAACCTGGCCTCGACATCGGTCCCGGCGTCGGCATTAGTGTCGCCCAGGACATGGCTGCCCCCGAACGCAAGCTGCCACCCGCCAGGACGGTTCTCATCGTGCTCGGCTGCCTTGCCGTCGTGCTCGCCATTTACGGATTTGTCGGCCGCGCCAAGCCCCAGGGCATGGGATCCGTCGATAACGTCGCCGTCGTTGAGGTTCCCAACCAGAATTCTGTCCTCGTCGCTCTCACCGTTACACTGCACAACAGCGGCGAGAAGCCCCTGTGGATTCACAACATCGAAGGCAAGTTGAAGATGCCCGACAACGAATACTCCGACGACGCCGCTTCCGCCGTCGACTTCGACCGTTACTTCCAGGCTTTCCCCGCGCTCAAACAAAACGCGGTTGCTCCGCTCATGCCCGAAACCAAGATTCTCCCGGGCAATGAGGTCCACGGCACGGTCATCGTGAGTTTCCCTGTTACACAGGATGCCTTCAACAAGCACCAGTCGGTCAGCGTCGTGGTCCACCCCTACGACCAGTCGGTTCCTATCGCGCTGACGAAATAACGGCACTTCGGCAACCGCCTGCCAAACGATATCCTCGTTGGAGTGGAATTTTTAAGTTGTTGATTATATTAGATTGCCGCGTCTCTATAATAGCTTATAGATATTTTTGAACCCGCAAGAATGTTCCACGTGGAACATTTCGTCGATTTGTACGCCCGGCTTATTGTTTCCGTTGAATGCCCTTGCGTCGAACCAGGTGGGTGTTGGCGGTGGGCTTGATGTCGTCGTATTTCAGAAGACTGATGGAGCCATCCACCTCGAGAACTCCAATCGCAATCTGGTGGTAGTCCGAGATGCCATGCTCGCGCATGGCGCGCTCGAGTTCATCCATGCTCACGTGCTCTTTCGCCATGTGCGCTTCGATCACCTCGCCATCGTGGATCAGCATGCTGGGTTCGCCCTGAATGAACTTGCGGAAGCGGCGGTTGGCGCCCGACAGGTCGGCGATGAGGTAATTCAGCACCAGCAGCACGGTCGCGGCCACCATGCCACCGACCAGCGACGTGTCGGGCCCGGTCATCGCGTTCTGCACGGAGTTGCTCAGCAGCAGCAGCAACACCAGGTCGAACGGCGTCATCTGTCCGACCTCGCGCTTGCCGCTCAGCCGCACCCCGACCAGCACGAGGACATAGATCACCATCGTCCGCAGCGCGATGTTCAGCAGCACCGACGACGATGGTGGAAACATGTTGGATTATTGGTTCGAGGCCGTAGGCGATCCTGCCGGAGAAGTCGTCACCGGCACGGGCGCATTCTTCGGCGTACTCACATAGCCCGTGGCCTTGTTCTTATCGAGCGTCCACACCACCAGCTCGTAGAGCATGTGGTCGCGTCCGGTATAGAACTGGATCGGCTCGTTGACGTTGCGATCTTTCTTCTCGATGGTCTTGTCGTCGGAGGTCACGTTCAGGGTGAACTTGCCGCGCTTGGGATCGATCTTGCGCAGCTGCAGGCTGACGGTAGAAACCGGCTGCGGCTTGCCGCCTTTCATCAGCGTGAATTCGTAATATTGGCGGTCGCCTCTGTGCTTGAGGACTTCGAGATCGTCGCGCGTCTTGGCGATCAGTCCGCTTTGCAGTCCGAGATCCCCAACGGTGCTTTCGAGCTTTGCCCTGGTGGCGGCCAGGTCGGTCTTGGTCTGAGCAACGTCGGTCTTCACTCCGCCGACGTCGGTCTTCACGCCGGCAATGTCTCCGCTGACCGCAGTGATCTGCTCCTTCTGTTCCTTGGCCAGCCGGGCTTCGGCCTCGCGCTGCGCTGCCTGCAGTTGTGCCGCGCGCTGTGCCAACTCCTTCTTGGTGATGCCCACCTGCTGCCCGAGAGTTTCCGCTTCGGCCTCGGCGGCCTGCATGCGTTCGGTCAGAGCGCTGAGTTCCTTGGCGGTCGCCGCCTGGCGCTCGTGCAGGGTAGAGACGCGTCCGCGCAGGTCGACGAGCAAGTACAGAGAGGCCGCTACGTAGATCGCCCCCAGCAGCAACAGCAGCCATTTCGCCGTGTTGCTGCCGCTCTCCTGTACGACTGTAACCTCGTCCTGATCGGACATACGTTTCCTCCGTGACCGCTGAAATTGCGGATTTTTTAATTCTTGAGCAGAACTCCAATGCTGTCAATTGCTTCGCTGATGCCGACCGGCTCGCCATGGGCCATGACAATTGTCATCCGGCGCGCGTGATGATCTGCACTGGTAGATGCGCCACCGCCCGGCGATGATGCCTGCATCGAGCGACCAAGCGCTCAGACCCGACCAAAGAGGCCACGATGATCGCAGCCAGCGAAGACATTTTCCGCTCCCACAGCAGCCAGCAACCGGGTGCTGTAGTGGCGCGCCTTTCCGCGGTGAGCAAGAGCTATGGCGACATCTCCGCCCTGCGCGCTGTGACCCTCGACGTGCGCGCCGGCGAGTTGCTGGCTCTTTTAGGACCGAATGGCGCCGGGAAAACGACCACGGTGAAGTTGCTTCTGGGACTGGCAAGCCCTGACGCTGGCTCGGTCAGCGTCTTCGGAGGCGATCCGCGTCATCCGGAGAACCGCATCCGCACTGGCGCGATGCTGCAGGTGGGCCGTGTGCCCGAGACGGTGCGGGTCCGCGAACACATTGATCTGTTCTCCAGTTACTACGCGGCGCCGCTGCCGCTCGCGGAAACCATTCGCGTGGCCGGGCTTCAAGGTCTCGAGAAGCGCCCGTTCGGCGAGTTGTCGGGCGGACAGAAGCAACGCCTCCTTTTTGCCCTCGCCATCTGCGGAAATCCTGACCTGCTGGTTCTCGACGAGCCAACCGTCGGCCTCGACGTGGAGGCGCGGCGCTTCCTCTGGGACGAAATCCGGCGCGTTGTGGCGCGAGGCAAAACTGTGCTGCTGACCACGCACTACCTGCAGGAAGCGGACACGCTCGCTGACCGCATCGTGGTGATGAATCGTGGCGGGATCACGGCCGAAGGTACTCCCGCGGAAATCAAAGCCTGCGCGTCTGGCCGGCAGATCCGCTGCGTGACGCGACTTCCGATTGCCGAAGTCTGCGCGATTCCCAGCGTCATCGAGGTGCAATCCGATCGCGGGTCGCTGATGATTCGCGCCGCAGATGCCGACAGCGTACTGCGCGAACTGCTGTTCCGGGACCCGCGCTTACATGACCTGCACGTTACGAGTGCGGGATTGGAAGACGCCTTCCTGGCGCTGACTCGAAACTCCGAAGACCATGCAGGAAAGGAAATGCAATGAGCAGCACAACGACGACCCTGTCTACCTCCTCTCTCGCGTGTCCGCTCAGCCGCAGACTCGCAGCCTACACGAAGGAAGCCAAGTACGACTTCCTCGGACGCCTGCGACTGCCAGTGTATTCGGCCTCCACGATTCTGTTCCCGGTAATGTTCTATACGCTTTTCGGCCTGCTGTTGAATCGCGGCCAGAGCAATCAAGGTGTGAGCGTGTCGACGTATTTGCTGGCCAGCTACGGCACGTTCGGAGTGATGGGGGCTGCGCTGTTCGGATTCGGCGTCGGAGTCGCGATGGAACGCGGCCTGGGATGGCTGCAGGTCAAGCGCGCCAGCCCCATGCCGCCGCTGGCGTACTTCATGGCGAAGCTAACCACCAGCATGGCCTTCAGCGCCATCATTGTTCTTCTGCTCATGACGTTGGGGGTACTTTTCGGCGGCGTGCACCTCGCTCCGATCGAAGCGCTGAAATTGCTGCTGACTCTGGTGATCGGCGCAATCTGTTTTTGCGCCATGGGACTGGCGATCGGCTCGCTGGCTGGACCCAACTCGGCGCCGGCGATCGTGAACTTGCTCTACTTACCGATGTCGTTCGCCTCGGGATTGTGGATCCCGATCAACCTGCTGCCACGGTTCTTGCAGAAGGTAGCTCCGTTGCTGCCACCGTTTCACCTGGGACAACTCGCGCTCGGAGTGGTGGGCGCAAATCGCGAACCGGCAGCGAATCATTGGGGCGCATTGCTTGGTTTCACACTGGTCTTCCTGGGTATTGCTCGCATCGGTTTCCAGCGCGATGAAAGGCAGACAGGTTAGTTCATGCTTGAAGTCGAAAGGAGACAGCGCAGAGGAGTCTTTATGATCCAACGCATAAAAATCGCGGCCTGGTCATGCGCACTGTTTCTGGTGATCGGCGCGGCCATTGCAGCTCGCGCTCAGTGGCTGGGCCTGCTGATCCCCAGCGCCATCCTGGTCTGGTATGGAATCTTGTCGCAAGCGCGACGAGACGCAAAAGCCGTGCGGAAACCGGCGCGAATTGGCCTACACTAACAACGGATGAACGAGTGCTTCCAACAACGGCGCGAACCTCGCTGGGTTCCTTATATCTGGCTGGCCTACCTGATCTTCTTCCTGTGGGAGCCATTCACCAGCCATTACACCGGCCAGCAGTGGGCCTGGACCGGCGTGGGACTGGTCCTGTTTCTTTTCTTGTATTTCACGTTTTTTCGCAGCTACAAGCCCTGGAGCCTGCTTTGCATCGCTGGCATCGGGCTGCTCGGCGTGGTGTATGCGCCTTTCAATAGCGGCGCCGCCAATTTCTTCATCTATTCGGCATCGATGGTGCCCTTCGCGGTGGAGACCGAACTTTCTGCGGCGCTTGTCATCGCCGCGGTGGTCGCCGTGGCCGGACTCGAAGGCTGGCTGCTGCATCTCTCTCACGGATTCACTTTCCCGGCGACGTTCCTCTCCACGTTCATCGGCGGCGGGAACATTTTCTTTGCGCAGCGCACGCGCCATATTGAGAAACTTCGGCGTGCGCACGACGAAATCGAACATCTGGCCAAGATCGCCGAACGCGAACGGATCGCCCGCGACCTGCACGACGTTCTCGGACATACGCTCTCACTGATCACGTTGAAATCAGAACTGGCCGGCAAACTCATCGATCGCGATGTGGCGCAGGCCAAGAAGGAAATTCACGATGTGGAGCAAACCGCCCGCCAGGCGCTGGCGGACGTGCGCCAGGCCATCGGCGGCTACCGCTCGAAAGGTCTGGTCGAAGAGATCAAACACGCACGCGCCATTCTGGAGACGGCGGGCGTGAAGGCAGACGTTCGCTCGATGCCTGTCACTCTGTCGGCCACGCATGAAAGTGTGCTCGCGTTGGTTCTGCGGGAAGCCGTCACCAACGTGGTTCGCCACGCGCAGGCGCGCCACTGCCGGGTGCAGCTCGAGCGAATGAATGGGCATTGCCGCCTCGAAATTCAGGACGACGGCCGCGGCGGCATCTCGCCCGAAGGCAACGGTCTGCGCGGCATGCGCGAACGCGTCGAGGCGCTCGGCGGCAGTGTTGAGCGCGACACCCGCCGAGGAACGCGGCTCACCATCGAACTGCCAGTCGAAAATCCTACGCCGGCTTGATTCTTCCACCACCGTGTCCCCCGTTCCCAAAGACGCACGCAAGACTATCCGGGTCGTGATTGCGGAAGACCAGGGCATGGTGCTGGGCGCGCTCGCCGCGCTGCTCGAGATTGAAGGCGACATTTCCGTGGTGGGTCGCGCCCGCGACGGCGAAGAAGCGCTCGGTACCGTGCTGGCGCATCGGCCCGACGTCTTCATCACCGACATTGAAATGCCGAAGATGACCGGGCTCGAAGTCGCCTCCGAACTCAAGCGTCAGCGCACCGGCACGCGCGTGGTGATCGTCACGACGTTTGCCCGCTCCGGCTACCTGCGCCGCGCCCTCGAGGCCGGAGCCTCCGGTTATCTGCTGAAAGATCGTCCCGCGGAGGAATTGGCCGATGCGGTTCGGCGCGTCCATCGCGGGCTGCGCGTGATCGATCCGGAACTCGCCGCCGAGGCCTGGGGGGAACTCGACCCGCTCACCGATCGCGAGCGCCAGGTCTTGCGTTTGGCCGGCGAAGGCAAAGCCAGCGGCGATATCGCCGACGAACTGGGGCTTTCGGAAGGCACTGTGCGTAATTATTTGTCGGAAGCGATCAGCAAGCTGGGCGCGGCGAATCGGGTGGAAGCGGCGCGCATCGCAAGAACCAAGGGATGGTTGTAGGGATGGGTTTCGGGATCTGACGAAAAACCCCGCCCAAGCGGAGCTTGGACGGGGCACCCATCGGGTCGGGTGGGTCCGTCATGGATGGGCAATCGGGCTGATTGAGCAACGAAAAGCAACGAGCCCCCGCAAATGCTAGCTCACGGAGTCGGAGGACGCCGCGCCTTGCGGATCGCTTCGATCGTGGCGCCGGTCCAGTTCGCGATCACGCTTTCGATGTCGGCGACCGTGACTTCCGTGGGTGGAGGAGTTTCAGCCGCTTTGTATTTCTGCTGCAAATTCTGCAGGTTCTCGCGCTCCTTGCGCTCTTCGTCCGAGTAGAAGCGGGCCTTCTCGAACTCGTGATTTGCAATGGCAGCTTGCATTCTTTGCACGATGAACCGGACGCGCTTTTGCACCTCCAGCATCTCTTCTGGCAGCTTGCCGTGGCGCAGCCGGACGACCGACCCGGCTTCGTCCATCACGTCGACGGCTTTGCCAGGCAAATGGCGGTCGGGAATGCATGCGGCGCAAGCGACCGCGGCGGCGAGCGCCTCGTCGGAGTAGGTCACGCCGTGAAACCCTTCGTACGCTGCCTTGATGGCGCGGAGCACATGGAGCGATTCGTCTTCGCTGGCCGCCGCCACGCGAATCGGCTGGAAACAACTTTCCAGCCATCCGTGCTCGGCAATCGACTTCGCGTATTCCGCGGGTGTGGCCATGCTGATGCACTGCAGCTGGCCGCTGATGATCGGACGTTTCAGCAATGCCTGCAAATGCGCGGCGCTTCGACCGAAGACTCCGCCCACGGGAGTATGCAGCTCGTCGACGAAGAGGATGACGCCCTGTTCTGCCCCCTTCGGGAGCGCGTCGCGTAACCGGTCGAACCAGTCGACGCCGAGCTCGTCCCAGGAAGGTAGATTCAGTTCGAGGACGGACGCGTCGGCCAAGAACGCTGGTACTGCGTAATCGCTGATGCGCTGTGCCAACCCTCCGACGATCGTGCGCTTGCCGACGCCCAGCTCACCGACTAGCACTGGGTTCTTCGAATTGCGGCATCCGAGTACGTGCAGTACGCGTTCCAATTCGCTTTCGCGGCCCACGAGCGGATTCAACGGGGTGAGTGGAACAAGGTGTGGAGTGGAAGACTCGGTTCTGCGAGACGGTATGCGCACGGGATCGTGCACCGGGATTTCATGTGGCGTGCGGGCGAGATCTTCGCGAACTTCCTCCAGCTTGACTCCGCGACTACTCAGTAGTTCGGCGGCAAAGGATTTCTTTTCGCGGAGCAAGCCTAAGAGAAGATGCTCCGTCCCGATGTGTTTGTGATTCAGCCTGTCTGCTTCCTCCGCCGCGTAGCCAAGCACGCGCTTCGACTCGTTGCTCAGGGGAAGATCGATGGACGTCGCAGTTTTCTCGCGCAGGGTCGTGTGTTGTTCGACTTCCTGGCGCATCGAGTCGGGGGAACCAATGCGGAAGCGGCGGCACAGCCCTTTGTCCTCACGCAACAGTCCCAAGAGCAGGTGCTCGGTTTCAATATAGGGGCTGCCGAATTGCGAGGCTTCGTATCGAGCAAAGAAGATGATGCGCCGCGCTTTCTCGGTGAACCGTTCGAACATAGAAGAGAGTCAAGGTTTCAAGGTTTCAAGGTTTCAATGTTTCAAAGTTTCAATGTTTCATAGTTTCGATGTAACAGGCGTCCCATCCGGACTGTAGTCACTTGTGTCCGTTGCCGACCAGGTCGAGGAAGGCGCGATGGATGCGGGTGTCGTTGCTGAGTTCCGGATGGAACGTGGCGGCCATCGCGCGTCCCTGGCGGACCGCGACCGGGTCGTCGCCTTCGGTGGCGATGACTTCAACGCCGGGGCCGAGGCGCTCGATTTTCGGAGCGCGGATGAAGACCATCTCGAGAGGAGAGTTGCCGAGCTTGCCGGTGCGGATAGAGCTGTCGATCTGGCGGCCATAGGCGTTGCGGCGGATGCGAATGTCGAGCGCGCCGAGACCACGCTGCTCGGGGTTGGTGACCTCCTTCGCCAGCATGATGGCGCCGGCACAGGTGCCGAACGTCGGCTTCACGCGGACAAATTCTTTGAGCTTGGCGACGCCCGGTTCGCCGAGGATTTTCAGGAACGCCCCCGATTCGCCGCCGGGGATGACGAGCCCGTCGATTTCATCAAGCTGCCCGGGCTTACGGACGAGGACGACCTCGGCGCCGAGTTCTTCGAGGCGCTTCTTGTGGGCGTCGAAATCGCCCTGGATGGCTAAGACGCCGATGATCATGCATTGCTCCGTCGTGAAGATCAAAATCCCCACCCTAGCGCAAAGGGCGCGCTCGGATGGGGCACCCGTCTTGTATCTGGTACTGCTACCAGCCGCGTGTTTGCAGCATGTGGGCTTCGTCGAGGGCGCTGACAGCCAGGCCTTTCATGGCGCCGACCAGGTCTTCGCTGACTTCGAGTAATACTTTAGGGTCTTGATAGTGCGTGGTGGCGCGCACGATGGCGCGGGCGCGTTTCTCGGCTTCGGCCGGATCGGCGAATTCGGTCGAGTTCTTCATGAAGATGCCGGAGCCGACGAACACGGCCTCGGCGCCGAGCTGCATGACGAGCGAAGCGTCGGCCGGAGTGGCAATGCCACCTGCCGAGAAGTTCGGAACCGGCAGCTTGCCTGCCTTGGCCACCATGCGGATCAGTTCATACGGGGCCTGGTGCTCTTTGGCTTTGGCGTAGAGCTCTTCTTCGCCCAACACGGTCAGGATCTTCATCTCCTGCACGATCTGACGCATGTGCTTCACGGCGTGCACGACGTCGCCGGTGCCGGCTTCGCCCTTGGTGCGGATCATGGCCGCGCCTTCGGCGATGCGCCGCAGGGCTTCGCCCAGGTTGCGCGCGCCGCACACGAACGGAACTTTGAAGGCATGCTTGTCGACGTGATGGGCCTCGTCGGCCGGGGTGAGGACTTCGGACTCGTCGACGTAGTCGACGCCGAGAGCTTCGAGAATCTGGGCCTCGGCGAAGTGGCCGATGCGGCACTTGGCCATTACGGGGATGGAGACGGTGGCCATAATCTCGCGAATCTTCTTGGGCGAGGCCATGCGGGCGACGCCGCCCTCGGCGCGAATCTGCGCGGGTACGCGCTCGAGCGCCATGACGGCGACGGCTCCGGCGCGCTCGGCGATTTCAGCCTGGCGGGCATCGGTGACGTCCATGATGACGCCGCCTTTGAGCATTTCCGCAAGACCGGTTTTCAGACGAAGGCTGGTGGGGTTGCCATTGTTCTGCGACATGAGTCAGTCCTTTCTTTTGATTCCAGAATCTCTTAGGGATGCCCTGATTAAGTATCGAAGCGAATTACCCTCAGGGGCTAAAGCCCACGATTTGGGGGCGATTTTTTTTGGACGGCCTGAAGGCCGTCCCTTTCAAAGCAGACTTGATCAGAATTTCCTTAAGTCAATCTCTTTTCCATGCGGATCAGCGGCGTGCCGAAGAGATCGTCGGCTCCGTCGCGAATAAAACCGAGGCGTTCGTATAGCCGGATCGCGCTGTCCAGGAACGGAGTCGTGGTCAGAAACATTCGGCTGCACGCGTTCTGTTTCGCGAAGCCTTCGACCTCGTTCATCAGCAACCTGGCCAGTCCTTTTCCGCGTAGAGAAGGCGTCACAGCGACTCCGCGGACATACAGGCCGTGATCGCTGTCGAGGATCGCGGATGCCGTTCCAACGATCTGGCCTTCGCACAGCGCCACCCAGCCTGGCCCCTCTTCGAGGCGGCGGGCGATCTGATGGCCGTCAGGTGTCGTAGCCGCAAACCCTTGTGGCGTGTACAAAGCCTCGAATTCTGCGAAGGCTTGCTTCAGAACCTCGGCGATGGCGGCGGCATCCGCCGGTCTCGCCCGCCGGATCCGCTCACTCGACGGCATTTGTCCAATCCCATCAACCCAGTCCCATCGACCCACTCCAAATCGACCGCAGGCCAGCGGGAACCTGTAAAAATTCTAGCGAAGAATTGGACTTCTGTAGATATCCATTTACGGTATTCTTACCATACCACTTTTGTTTATGCCCCGAGAGACGACGGCATTTCCGCTGAGCCTGCCCGCGCCCCACGCCGGCGGAAACCTGTATCGCTGGCTTTATGGCGAGTTGCGGGCCGCGATTCTGGATGGGCGTCTGCGCCCGGGAGCGCGGCTGCCCGCCACGCGCGACCTGGCGTCGGCTTACAGACTTTCGCGAGCGACCATTGTCACGGCCTTTGACCAGTTGAAGTCGGAGGGCTACGTGGAGGGGCGTTCGGGTTCCGGAACGTATGTGAGCCAGGTGTTGCCCGAGCACCTGCTCGATGTGCGCGGCCCGCATGCGGAGTCGCGGCTGCCACACCGGCGCATTGCTCTGTCGTCATATGCGCGCCGTCTGCAGCCATACCGGGGATCATTCCCTCGTCCTTTGCGGGCGTTTCGCGCGCACCAGCCGGCCCTTGATTTGTTTCCAACGAACCTGTGGGCACAGGTTGCGGCACGACGGCTGCGGCGGGTTTCTGCTGGCCTGCTCGCGGGTGGGGAAGCGCTTGGCTATCGTCCCTTGCGCGAGGCGGTCGCGGACTACCTGAACACTTCGCGCGGCGTGAAATGCACGGCGGAGCAGGTGTTGATTATCTCAGGGGCGCAGGAGGCGCTCGATCGAACGGCGCGAATTTTGCTGAACCCGGGCGAGCCGGTCTGGGTGGAGGAGCCCGGATATCCGGGTGCGGGCGTCGTATTCCGCGCGGTCGGAGCGCGGGTGCGCCATGTTCCCGTCGATGCGGAAGGGCTCGACTTCGAACGTGGCCGCAAGCAGTGGGAAGTTCCGCGGCTGGTCTATGTGACACCCGGACATCAGTTTCCTCTCGGCATGACCATGAGTCTGCGGCGGCGGCTTGCGCTGCTGGAGTGGGCGCGCCGCTCGGGCACGTTGATTTTCGAAGACGATTACGACAGCGAGTACCGGTATTCGGGGCGGCCCATTCCGGCGATGCAGGGACTCGATCGCTCGGGCGTCGTCATCTTCACGGGAAGTTTCAGCGCCGTGCTCTTCCCTGCCCTGCGGCTCGGATATCTGGTTGCGCCGCCGGAGATGGTCGACATCTTCGCGGCGGCCGAGTCGGTGAGCACTCACCATCCGCCGCTGCTCGAGCAGGCGGTGTTGTGCGATTTCATTACTGAGGGACATTTTGCGAGGCACATCCGGCGCATGCGCGAGATCTATGCCGAGCGGCTCGGCGTGTTGCTGGAATGCGCGAAAGAAAAGCTCGCGGGTGCATTGGAGATCTCGAATGTAGAAGCTGGCTTACAGACGGTGGGCTGGCTCAAGCGTGGTATCCGGGCGGAGCGGGTGGTCGAACTGGCGGCGGAGCGAAAAGTGGAGGTGGTTGCCCTGAGCCGGTACGTCAGTGGGAAGTCGCGTCGGAACGGGCTGATCCTAGGATTCGCGGCGGTGGATCCGAAGGAATTGAGACGTGGGGTGGAGGAACTGGCGAGAGTGCTCTGCGCCTGAAAACCTGTTGCGCGGACGCAAGAATCCTAAAACGCAGAGGACGCGGAGAACGTCCGCAGAGGTCGCGGAGAAAAGCTTTTAACCGCAAAGGAGCCGAAGAGCGAAGAGAGGCTTTTAACTGCAAGGGGCGCATGGAATTCGCGAAGGGCGCAAAGTTGCAATAAGTCAATACGGAGATCCGCGCCTCAGATGTTGAAGCTTGCCTTCCTTGGTGTTCCTCTGTGTCCTATGTGGTTAACTCTTGTCTGCGAGCTTCGCAAAGACCTTCTTGAGATCGGTCACCATAAACAATTCCTTGGTGCGCGCCTGAAAACTGCTGGAGCGGACACGCAAAAGCTTTTAACCGCAAAGGACGCGAAGGGTTCGCAAAGCACGCAAAGTCGGAACAATCATCATGGAGATCCGCGTCTCATGATGGAGATCCGCGCCTCATGATGGAGATCCGCGCCTTCATCCGTTGAGGGTTGCCCGGCGTCCCTCTGTGTCTTCAGGAACTGTCGAGACTGCGCTCGACCGGGCAGTCGGGGGCGGCTGTCCCTACGAGAATTTTACTTGTCTACAAACTTCGCGAACATCTTCTTGGGATCGATCGCGATGAACAAGCCCTTACTGCGGGCCAGCACTTCGCCCTTCTGGTTCAGAATTTCGGCCATGTTCACGTGTTCGCGGCCGCGCACGCGCACTTCGCGGGATTCCACGCGCAGGGGCTTATTCAGCGGCACCGGTTTCAGGTAGTTCACAGTGATTTCGGAGGTCAGCGCAACCACCTGGCGGAGCTTGTTCACCTTGCCCATGGCTTCGTCGAGGATGGTCGCGATGATTCCGCCGTGGCAGTGGCCGGGAGGCCCGGTGAAGCGCTTGCCGAGGCGGAAACGGCACACGAAGCAGTCGCGTTCCTCGTCGTAGGTAAACTTCAGGCGCATGCCCTCGGGATTGTTGCGCCCGCAGGCAAAGCAAAAATTCTTCTGCAAGCGCACATAGCGAGTGTCGTGACCGCGGCCGCGGGTTGAAGTCGGCATAGAGGCTTGATTGTAGCGTGCATTGCGGGAGGCGATCTCGCCGTCGGGAGTGCGGCTGTCATACCACAATAGAAATGTCCCCGTCTTGTCCGCCATAGAAATGTCCCCTGGTTGTCGTTTCACCATGCCGATGAAAACATCGGCGTTTTCATTTGTTGGTAGCGGTTTTTTCTCCACGGATGATCGACAGCGGGAATGCACGATTTTGGTTTCGGGGATGGGGGCGCGGGGGAAGGGGCAGCGCCCCTTCCATCGCTCCTCGCTGTAGAAGCCGCCTTCCATTCGCGGAACACCAGACAGTGATCGCGATAGTGAATCGCCAGTTCCCCGGCTTGGTTTTCCCGCACCAGTACCCGACTCTTCGCCGGTACCCTGGGTCGGCTGGGCCGTTCCAGTTGCAGCAGTCGGTTCTGGTAGCGCACCACCCAGTCCTCGCTGACCACGCGTTCTTCCTCCAGCCAGAAGACTTCGTCCAGCTGCCGCGCCGTCGGGCGTCGCCGGTGATAATCGGCGGCCGCCGCCGCGGCGTGCGCGTAACGCCGGTTGTGTTCGGCGAGGTAGTGCTGGTCCAGATACGCATTGGCTTGGTCGTAGTTGGCGATTCCGGCCAGGCGCAGTTTCTTCACCAGCCGATCCTGATGCGTGCCGTGTGCCCGCTCCACGCGCCCTTTGGCTTGCGGCGAACTGGCGGCGATGATCTCGATGCCCAGCTTCGCGCACATGCGTCCAAACTGCGTCACCGCCGGCTCTCCGCGCATGCGCTCTTGGGCATTCGGTGGGCGCACATAGACGTTCTTCCAGTCCGTGTACAGCGCTTGCGGCACCCCGTAGCGCTCGATCCAGCGCCGCAACACTGCGACCGCCGCCCAGATCGACTCCTCCCCGGAGAACCAACCTAGCGCTTGCGTGGTGGCGTCATCGACCATGTGCATTAGACAGCCCCGCGGTCCACGTTCTTCCAACCACCGGTGAAAGCTCCCGTCCAATTGCACTAACTCGCCGAAGTGCGCCTTGGCTTCGCGTCGCTGCCGATACGGTTTCCGCTGCCGTTGCCTCTGCCAGCACCCCGCCTCTTTCAACCACCGCCGCAGCGTCTCGGCATGCATGTGCAGGCCGTCATCGCTCGCCAGATGCTCGCAGGCCAGCGTTGGGCCAAAGTCCTCATAGCGGGCCTTCACCTGCTTTAGCACCGCCGCTCGAAACTCTGCCCCGTACGCCCGGTTCGACACCCGGCCACAGTTGCCGTGCTGCAGGGCCTTGGCTCCTCCTGCCCGATACCGCGCCCAGATCCGCTTGCTCTGCCGATAACTTAACCCCATCAACTCCGCCGCTTCGATCAATCGCAAGCTCCGCGCCTTTACCCTCCCCATCACTTCCACTCGGCTCAGCTCTTTCTTGCTCAATCCAGTTCTCCCCAATCGCACTTCCTCCTCCTCGGAGGAACTCTAAAGGGGACACTTCTAATGTGGTTTCAAGGGGACACTTTCAATGTGGTTCAACAGCCGTCGGGAGTGCGGCATGGGCTTGCGCATGTCACGGGCCGCTGTGATAGACTTTGCGGCCATCCGCAGTTTTTCTGTTTCTTCGCTGGCTGCGGTGTGAGAAAAATCGACCCCGGAGGTCGGTGTAGATGGGCCTCGCGCTTCTCGCGGTTATCTGGATTATCACCTTCGTCAGCACATACTTCTTCATCTGGCATCCCTGGTGGTTACCGGCGGGAGCTTCGGCGGCCGCGGCAGCGATCGATCACCAGTTCAACAATACCTACATTGCCATGGGGATCGTGTTCGTGCTGGCGCAATGCTGCCTGGGACTGTTCGTATGGCAGTACCGGGATCGCGGCTCGAATTCCGCTCCCGCCAGCTACTCCCACGGCAACACCACGATGGAGATTGTCTGGACGGTGCTCACGGCCGTTCTGTTCGTCGGCTTGAACCTGATGGGCAGCCAGATCTGGGCAGCGGAGCGCTTTGATCCCGCCGGTCCTTCGGCCCTGCCCGTGGAGGTCACCGGCATGCAGTTTGCCTGGTACTTCCGCTACGCAGGTCCAGACGGAAAATTCGGTCTCACCAATCCGAAGCTCATGGATCCGTCTTCCGGCAGCGAAGCCGCGATCGGGCTCGACACCAGCGACCCGGCCGCCAAGGATGACGTAGTGACCGGCACCATGTTCCTGCCGGTGAACCGCCAGGTGGATCTCACCCTGCGTGCCGTGGATGTGATCCACAGCTTCTTCGTTCCCAACATGCGCTTCAAACAGGACGCCGTTCCCGGACTCGCGATTCACATGCACTTCACTCCCACGCAGATCGGTGACTACGAGATCGCTTGCGCAGAACTGTGCGGCCTCGGTCATTACAAGATGCACGGCATGTTGAAAGTCGTCAGTCAGGAAGACTTCGACAAGTGGATGGCCGCGCGGGAGGCGGAGAAACAATAATGGCAACCTCGGAAGTGGTTCACGCCCATGCGGCCCCGCAGGGGTTCATCCGGAAATATATTTTCAGCCTCGACCACAAGGTTATCGGGATCCAGTACTTCTTTCTTGCGTTGACGGCGGTTTGGGTGGGCATGATCCTGTCTCTATTCATGCGTATTCACCTGATCTGGCCCAATGCAGACATTCCACTGATCGGCCATATTCAGCCGGAGACCTACCTCAGCCTGCTTACCATGCACGGCACCATCATGGTGTTTTTCGTGCTGACCACGGCGCCACAGGGCGGCTTTGGGAACTATTTCCTGCCGATTCAGATCGGGGCGCCCGACATGGCGTTTCCGGTCCTGAACATGCTTTCGTTCTGGACGACGTTCGTGGCGTTCGTGATCATGCTGGCCGCATTTTTTGTGACCGGCGGCGCGCCGCTGCATGGCTGGACGGGGTATCCACCGCTCAGCGCAGTGCAGTCCACCGGGCCCGGCGAGGGACTCGGGGCGGATCTGTGGATTACCAGCATCGCCATCTTCTGCGCGGCGTCGCTGATGGGCGCGCTGAACTTCATCACGACCACGCTCGACCTGCGCGCTAAAGGCATGACGCTGATGCGCATGCCGCTCACCGTGTGGTCGTGGTTGATCACCGCAATTCTGGGATTGCTGGCATTCGGTGTGCTGCTTTCTGCCGGCATCCTGATGCTGATGGACCGCAATCTCGGCACCAGCTTCTTTCTGCCGGTCATCGTAGTCAACGGGCAGTTGATGGCCCACAAAGGTGGCTCCCCGCTTTTGTGGCAGCACCTGTTCTGGTTCTTCGGACATCCCGAGGTGTACATCGCGATTCTGCCGGGCATGGGCGTTGCATCGCAGGTTCTGTCGACGTTCTCGCGCAAGCCGATCTTCGGTTATCGCGCGATGGTCTACGCCATGCTGGCGATCGGGTTCCTCGGCTTTATGGTCTGGGGACACCACATGTTCATGAGCGGGATGAGCCCCTATTCGGCTTTTGCCTTCTCGCTACTGACCATGGCCATCGGCGTGCCGTCGGCGATCAAGACGTTCAACTGGCTGGGCACGATCCACGGCGGACGGGTTCGCTTCTATACGCCCATGCTGTTTGCCATCGGCTTCGTGTCGCTGTTCGTGTCGGGCGGGTTGAGTGGACCATTCCTGGCGCAGCCGGCGCTCGATATTCCGCTGCACGATACCTACTTCGTGGTTGGCCACTTCCACCTGATCATGGGTGTTGCGGCGATTTTCGGCATCTTTGCCGCGACCTACTACTGGTTCCCCAAGATGTTTGGCCGGATGATGAATGAGGGGATGGGGAAAGTACATTTCTGGTTAACCTTTATTGGAACCTATGCCATCTTCATGCCGATGCATTATCTCGGCATGGCCGGGCACCCGCGGCGCTATTCGCAGCTTACCGAGCTCGCGTACCTGCACCCGCTTATCCCCGTGCAGCGGTTCATGACCTACGCGGCGTTCGTTACCATAGGGGCGCAGCTGATTTTCGTGGTCAACCTGTTCTGGAGCATGTTCAAGGGACAGAAAGCTGCTGACAATCCGTGGGATGCCACCACCCTGGAGTGGACGACTGCTACGCCACCGCCGCACGACAATTTTGGAGGACACACGCCGGTGGTGACGCACGGTCCTTACGAATACGGCGTGCCGGGCGCGGCGCGTGATTTCATCATGCAGAACGATCCGACGCCCAGCACTGCACACTAACTCGAAATCAGGTATGTCGACCGTGG
The DNA here is from genome assembly GCA_963729415.1 of uncultured Acidobacteriota bacterium. Taxonomy (GTDB): domain Bacteria; phylum Acidobacteriota; class Terriglobia; order Terriglobales; family Acidobacteriaceae; genus Gp1-AA133. Next base: position 37,986 of record CAVSOD010000007.1, read on the forward strand.
CCCCGAATTTTGCAGTCAAAGACCCGAGAGCTGGCGACGCCGGCGGTGGGGCGCCTCCGTCGTTCGGAGGCGGTGGCGACGGGGACAGCGGCGGCAATGGCGGATTTGATTACGGCGAACGCCTGCGGCGCGCGCGTCTCGGACTGGTCCTGGGACTCACGGCGGTCATCATGCTGTTCGTGGGTTTCACCAGCGCTCTATTAGTGCGCAAAGGGTTGCCGTCATTCGATGCGCAAACCAATACGTACTCGCGGGACTGGGTGGCGATCAATCTGCCTTGGACGCTGCTGCTGGTGAACACGGCGGTACTGTTATTCAGCAGCTTGACCATGGAGTTTGCCCGGCGCGGGATCGCGCGGCAGGCGGCGCTGGCGCCAGTGAGGTCGATTCCCGGTGTAACGCTGGGCGATGAGAAGCCGTTTCCCTGGCTGGGCAGTACGGTGATTCTAGGCCTGGGTTTTCTGGCTGGCCAGCTGCTGGTTTGGCGAATTTTGCACGAGCGGCACTTTTTCGTGAATACGGGTCCGAGCAGTTCGTTCGCCTACCTGCTGTTTGCCACGCATGCGCTTCACCTGGCGGGAGGCGTGATCGCGCTGCTGTACGCGGCGAGTACTTCGTGGCTGCTGCACAAGCCAGTCGAAGCACAACGAATCGTGGTGGACATAACGGCCTGGTACTGGCATTTCATGGCTTTGCTGTGGATCTACATTCTGGTGCTGCTTATGATCGTTCGTTGACGAAAGCAGACTGACTTCGGTTTATTGACCCAAGGAGACGCCTGACGATGGCAACGGTGCAACACGTGGTTCACGATACGCAGGGCGCGTACGAGCCTTCCCTGTTCGGCACCTATTCGAAGAAGATCGGGATGTGGCTGTTCCTGGCGTCCGACACGCTGACCTTCGGCGCGCTACTAGTCGCCTACAGCTACGGCCGCGTTTCGAACCCGGCATGGCCGACGCCATTCAACAGGGATAGCATCATCAACGCGACCATCATGACGGCGTGCCTGCTGTCGAGTTCCCTGACGATGGTGCTGGCGGTGATGGCCGGCAACCGGAACGACAAAGCCTGGGTACGGAATTGGCTGCTCGCCACTATGTTTTTCGGGGCGGCATTCACCGTGCTCCATGCCATGGAATGGACCAAGCTGATCGTCGTCGAGAAGATGACGCCCTCGAGCAATGTTTGGTCATCCGTCCCACTGTTCGGCGGCACTTTTTTCACGTTGACCGGCATGCACATGCTGCATGTGACCATTGGGATCATTTATCTTGGCGTCATTGCGTTACGGAAAAAGTTCTTGCCCGTGCTGCTGGTTCTGTGGGCGCTTGGATTCTTTCTGACGCCTTCCGATAGCGTGTTCCACCTGGGAATTCATGTGCTCCTGATCGGCGCGGTCGTTTCCGCAATCGTGTTGTTCCTGAAACCGAAAGATTACGATGCCAATGACGTCGAGGTGGCGGGTTTGTACTGGCACTTTGTCGACCTGGTGTGGATGTTCATCTTCCCGCTGGTGTACCTGATGTCCACCAAGGTGTAGTCGAGCCAAAGGAGCGAATTCACGATGCACGACGTCAGCGCACACACCGACGGTAAGATGACGTACTTCTGGGTCTGGGGAGCATTGCTGTTGCTCACCGCGGTCGAGGTAGTCCTCGCCTACAAGCAGATTCTGCAGCCCGTGCGGATGCTGCAGGTCCTGCTGGTACTGTCGGTGATCAAGGCCGGCCTGATCACGATGTACTTCATGCACCTGAAAGCAGAATTGCCGCGCATGCGGTGGCTGCTGACCATTTCGGTGACAGCGTGCTTTTTCCTGATGTGGGTCTTCTTTTTCCGGGATGCGGACCGTATCCTGACGCTGGGAGTGAAATGAAGCCGCGTCTCTCATTACTGGTCGTAGCACTAGCCCTATGGGCGGCTCCTGCTTTCGCGCAAGGCTGCGCGATGTGCTATGCGAACGCCACGGGAGCAACGAAGGACGGGCAAAAGGCGATCAGCCGCGGGGTGATCGTGCTTCTCGTCCCGCCGCTTACTTTTATGAGTGTTGGGGTGGGTTGGGCGTTTCACTATGGACGGAAGCGCGACCTGGATCGCCGGTAGAGTGCCACCAACGTCAAGCGCTCAGCTTAACTCGCAATGCTGGCGACTTTAGCCTTCTCTTTTCCCTGCTGCAGTAGACAAACTTCTTCGGCCCGCAAACGCCGCAAGACTTCCCTTGCCCACTCGGACTGCGCCGAACCGTCACAACTGATGAACACGAGGCTTGCGTCCCGGGAAACCCGCGATTCGTAACGCGCAGCTGCGTCCTCGGGAATGCCCAGACCGGCCAGCATGCGGCCGTGATTGCTGCGTGCGCCAAGCCGTTCCGATTGGGTGAGCGCCGTAAGGTAGTCGGGCGATCCGACGAAGAGGCCAACTCCCGGAATCACAGCCCCGCCGAAATGCGAGAGCCACGACACCGTGTTCTCCAGGTCAGCCTCGCGCGATCCATCAAACACGCTTGTCTTGATGTTGCGAAGGTCGTCGGCGATGGGATGCGCGGGAGACAGGAAGACGCAAATATCGGCGCTGCGAAAGCCCGCCGAGTTCAAGGCGGCCACCACATCGTTGAGGCGCGCGCCCATCGGAAAGATTCCGTAAGCTGCGGTCTTGTGGTCCCCGTATTGAGATGTTCTTGGCTGAGCTTGCACCTGCGTCTCCTGAACATAGAAGTCGTATCCGAACGGATACGGTCGCAATGCAGCCATGGTGCCCTGCGTTCAAAGCCGCGTCTATCGGGAGAACACAGTATCCGTTACCCGGAGAATGCCGCGTGTAGCTTTTGCCTTGTAAATGGGAAGGATTGTCAGGTGGACGACAGAGGCATAGCGAAAGAATTGCCGGTGCTTGGTTGAAATTGCCGGGTTCGCTGGAACTCGCGCACGGGAACTCGCCCACTTGCGGGGATTCGACGGGAGAACCCGGCTTTGGCACGGTGTTTGCACTGCCACAGGCAGTCTATTGAATCTCTCAGGAGGTATCTTTATGAAGAACGTTTTCATTCGGGCATCGGTCCTAGGTTTGGCCCTGGGCGTTGCCAGCATGGGTTCACTGTATGCCCAGGACTCACACCCGGCGCAGAACGACCAGCAGTCCGCTCAGTCCCAGACTTCGACCCAGGAGAATAACGCCAAGGAATTCACAGGCATGATCGTGAAGGATGGAGACAACATGATGCTGAAGGATAGCGCCTCCAGCACCAGCTACAAAGTCGACGATGCCAGCAAGGTGAAGGAGTACGTTGGCAAGCAGGTGAAGGTAACCGGCACGCTGGATTCCTCGACGAATACCATCCACGTCGACAGCATCCAGGTGATCTCCTAGTTACGCCTTGAGCGAACTTTTTGTAGGTTTTTGAGGCGCACCTGACAACAACTAAGTGTTGAGGTGCGCCTTTTTACTTTCTGGAGTTCTCATGCAATCTGAATACGATCCGCCGACAGCAATTACCTTTCTACTGGCAGGGCTAGGGCTAGGCGCTCTGCTCGCACTCGTACTCGCTCCGCGGGACAAGTACCGGCCAGGGTTCGCGCCTCCCGTCCTCGACCGCTTCCCCGAACGCCGCTCCGTCGGTGCCGTATAATAGAGGGATTCCGTAGGCTCGCCAGCGCCTTCTGACGCGACCTTTGTGCGTTTTGAGGCCAGGCCGGGCTGGCGGCGGTCCCTTTTCTGATGTCCACCGAGAGCATTGTTGTTCGGGGCGCTCGCGTCCACAATCTGAAGAACATCGACTTTTCCATTCCCCACAACACTTTAACCGTGGTCACGGGCGTGTCGGGATCGGGAAAGTCGTCGCTTGCCTTCGACACTATCTACGCCGAAGGGCAGAGGCGGTACGTCGAGTCGCTCTCCGCCTACGCGCGCCAGTTTCTCGAGCGCATCGAGAAGCCCGAGGCCGACGTCATCGACGGGATTGCTCCCGCAGTCGCCATCCGGCAAAAGAATTCGACCCGCAATCCCCGATCGACGGTGGCAACCGCGACTGAGATTTATGACTATTTGCGCCTGCTGTTCGCGCGGGTAGGCCGTACCTTCTGCCTGAAATGCGGGCAGGAGGTGAAGAAGGACTCGGTCGACGAGGTGGCCGACGCGATCTTGAACTTGCCGGAGGAGACCCGGCTGCAGGTGTTTTTCCCGGTACAGACAAGTTTCAAGCCCGTGAGCGAGGGAGAAAAGAAGGCCGGGCGCGGGCGCAAGAAAGCGAAGTCGGAAGACTCCCGCCTGCCCTCGGACGTGCTGAAGAGCCGGTTACTGGACCTGCGTACCCGGGGATTTAACCGTCTGTATCAGAACGGTCAGATCTTTGAGTTTTCCACGCCTGAATCGCTGCTCGACATCAACTTCGGAGTTCCCGTATTTGTTCTGACTGATCGCTTAGTGGTCACCGCCGATGCGCGTCCGCGAATCGTCGACGCAATCGAGACCGCCTATCGCGAGTCGGGTGAGGTGATCTTTGAAACTGCGCCCGGCGAGGGCGAAGAATCTCAGCGTTTTCGTTACAGCCAGCGCTTTGAATGCAAACCGGACCTGATCCGCTACGAAGAGCCGGAGCCGATCCTGTTCTCGTTTAACAATCCCTACGGAGCCTGCCCGCGATGTCAGGGGTTCGGTAATACGATCGACTTCGATCTCGACCTGGTCATTCCCGACAAATCGAAGTCACTGAACGAAGGCGCCATCGAACCGTGGACGAAGCCGAAATATCGTCCGCTGTTTACCGAATTGAAGCGCTTCGCCAAGCAGGTGAAGATTCCGCTGGATGTGCCGTGGTCGGAACTCGAGCCCGACCAGCAAAGGGTCATTGTCGATGGGGAAGGAAAATTCCCCGGAGTGCGCGGATTTTTCAATCATCTCGAGCGCAAGAAGTACAAGCTGCATGTGCGAGTCTTTTTGAGCCGATACCGAGGTTACTCGGTTTGCACGACTTGTGGGGGCGCACGGCTGCGGCCGGAAGCCCAGCAGGTGAAGATCAATGGCAAGAACATCTGCGAAGTCTGCAGCATGACGGTGGAGCAGGCTTCGGAATTCTTTCAGTCGCTCGAGTTGCGGCCGCAGGAAGCCGCCGTCGCTGACAGATTGCTGGTCGAGATTCGCGAGCGGCTGCGCTTCTTGAACGATGTTGGCCTCGAGTATCTGACGCTGGACCGACTGGCTTCGACGCTTTCCGGCGGAGAAGCGCAGCGCATTCAACTGGCCACCTCGCTCGGATCGCGACTGGTTGGCACCCTGTATGTGCTCGACGAGCCCTCCATCGGCCTGCACAGCCGCGATACCCATCGTCTGATCAAGATTCTGCAGAACCTGCGTGATCTCGGAAACACGATCCTGGTGGTCGAGCACGATCCCGACATCATGAAGGCGTCCGACCGCATCCTGGACCTCGGACCGGGCGCGGGGGAGAACGGCGGCAAGGTGATTGCGACCGGCACTTACGGAGAGATCAAGAAGAATCCCGCTTCGTTGACGGGACGTTATCTCGCGCAAGAACTGCGCATCCAGTTGCCGACGGCGCGCAGGAAGCCCGGCGCGCAGCAAATCCGTATTCGAGGCGCTCGCGCCCACAATCTGAAAGGCATCGACCTGAACATTCCGCTGGGCATGATCGTCGCGATCACAGGGGTTTCGGGATCGGGCAAGTCGAGCTTGTTGCACGATGTGCTTTACCAGGCGCTGAGCATCGCGAAAAAGCAGAGCAACGGCACGCAGCCGCCAGCGCCGCTATGGGACAGCGTCGAAGGCGCCGAGTATCTCGACGAAGTGGTACTGGTCGACCAGTCTCCGATCGGCCGCACGCCACGTTCGAATCCCGTTACTTACATCAAGGCGTTCGACGCCATCCGCGACCTGTTTGCTTCGCTGCCAGAAGCGCAGAAGCGCGGCTTCACCGCCGGACATTTTTCGTTCAACATCCCGGGCGGGCGCTGCGAGACCTGCCAAGGCGACGGCACAGTAACCGTAGAAATGCAGTTCCTGGCCGACGTCGAACTCATCTGCGAAGAGTGCAAAGGGACGCGTTACAAGGCCCAGGTACTCGAAGTGCGCTACCGGGGCAAAAACATTCATGAAGTGCTCAATCTGACCGTGAAGGAAGCCCTGAAATTCTTCGCCGAGGTGCCGAAGATCACCGAGAAACTGCGAGTTCTCGAGGAGGTTGGGCTTGGCTACCTCCGCCTGGGACAGTCGGCCACAACGCTTTCGGGCGGCGAAGCGCAACGGATGAAGCTGGCGGCACATCTGCAGCCTGCCAATCGGGACATAGGCCGACCCTCCGGCTCGCTTCCCGGGGGACGCGGAAAACGACGGATCCTGTACATCTTCGATGAGCCGACCACGGGATTGCACTTCGACGACGTCAGCAAACTTCTGGCGGCGTTTCGACGTCTAATCGATGCGGGGGGCTCGATTGTGGTGATCGAGCACAATCTCGAGGTCATCAAGACCGCGGACTGGGTGATCGATCTCGGCCCCGAAGGCGGCGACCGCGGCGGTTACGTCGTAGGGGCGGGGACTCCCGAGTCGATCGCTCGGCTTCCCAATTCGTACACGGGCAAATTCCTGGCAGCGGTTCTGAACGGAAACGGAATGTCCGGTTCCAATGGCCACAAATAAGCATCCCTGCACGGTACTGTGCAGCCTGCTGGCGATGATCGCATCGCTGGCGGCGCAAACCTCGACCAGCAAAACAGTGCGCCATCATCGCGTCGCGGTCGAGGACCAGGCGCAGATGCCGGAGTTGACCCAGGCCGAGGCGGCCATTGACAAGAAAGACTACGCTACCGCGGAACCGCTTCTGCAAAAAGTGGTTGCCGCGCAACCCACCAACTACCAGGCCTGGTTTGACCTCGGATTCGTAGATAGCGGGCTCGGCAAGAATGACGAATCCATCGCGGCTTATCGCAAGTCGGTGACTGCCAAACCGGACGTCTTTGAATCGAACCTCAACCTGGGGTTGATGCTCGCGAAAACCAAGCAGCCGGGTGCCGAGGAGTTTCTCCGCGCGGCAACCCGCCTGAAGCCCGCCGGCAGCGCAGACGAAGGACATGCCCGCGCCTGGCTGGGGCTGGCGAAAGTCCTGGAGGAGACCGAGCCGGATCAAGCGCTCGAAGCTTACCGCCAGGCGGCCGCCCTGCGCCCAAAAGATCCGGAGCCTCGGCTTTCGGCCGGCGCCCTGCTTGAAAAGCAAAATAAGTTCGCCGACGCCGAGGAGCAATATAAGCAAGCCTTGACTGTTGATCCATCGTCGGAGGACGCGCTGGTTGGTCTGGCGAACGTTTACATGCGCGGCCGGCGCCTGCCCCAAGCGGAGGAGTACCTGCGCAAAGTCGTACAGCAGCGGCCTTCGGAGGCTGCCCCCCATATCCAACTGGGACGCGTTCTGGCTGCCGACCAAAAATACGATGATGCGATTGCGGAACTGCAAGCCGGGCTGAAGATCACTCCGAAGGATCCCTCCGCGCAACGCGACCTCGCTGAAGTTTGCCTGGATGCAGGCAAGTATCCGGAAGCCGAAGCTTTGTATCGTTCTCTCCTGACTACGAACGCAAACGATGCCGAGCTTCATGACAAGCTGGGCCAGGCCTTGATGAAGCAGAAGAAGTTTCCGGCCGCCGAGCAGGAATTCCTTACGGCCGTAAAACTCAAGCCTGACATCGGAGCCGTGTATGGTGATCTGGCCGTCGCGGCGAACGAAAACCAGCATTACGCCTTGGCCATTCAGGCTCTCGACGCGCGCTCCAAGTTCTTGCCCGAGATTCCTGTCGGATATTTTCTGCGGGCCACGGCCTACGACCATCTTCGCGACTATCATCAGGCGGCGGCCAACTATCACCTCTTCCTTCAGGTGGCAAACGGGAAGTATCCTGATCAGGAGTGGCAGGCGCGGCATCGTCTGATCACCATTGAACCGAAAAAATAAACTGCGGATGCGAACTCTTGCCACCATTACCGGTCTCGTTCTGCTGACCTTCGCGGGAATCCTGAGCGCGAACGCTTTTTCGAAAGAGCTTTCTCTCGACGAACTGAAGGCACGCCTGCAAAACGCCAAGCCCGACGAACGCGCCCACCTGTGCGTAGAGATCGCGGAGCGCCAGGTGGAGTCGGCGGACAAGCTCTACACCGGCGGCAAGGCCGACGAGGCCGAGGCCGCTCTCCACGATGTTGTGACCTATTCGCAGCAGGCCAGCGAGGCCGCCGGGCAGACCGGACATCGCCTGAAGAACACGGAAATCGCCATGCGCAAGATGGCCCACCGGCTTAGCGATATCAAGCGTGGGCTTCCTTTTGACGACCAGGGCAAGGTCCAGGCGGCGGTCGACACGCTCGACAAGATCCGCACCGAACTGCTCAGCCGCATGTTTGGGAAGAATTCGAAATGATCCGCATCCTGGTCAAACTGACCCTTCTGCTTGCACTCGTTCTCCCTGCATTTGCGCAGCGCCGGCCGGATCCACTCACTCCCGAGGAGATCGATCAACTGCGCGATACCGCGGTCGAGCCGGAAAAGCGCATGAAGCTTTATGTCGACTTCGCCCGCACACGCCTGGTGGCGCTGGAGAAATTGCGCTCCGATCCGAAGACCACCGACCGCCCGGCCCAAACTCACCGCATGATTGAGGAGTTCCTCACGATTTACAACGAACTGGATGACAACCTGGAGAACTTTGAGGCTCGCAAGTCAGATCTCCGCAAGGCGCTGAAAACAGTTATCGAGGGCGACACCGAGTTCCAGGCAAAATTGCGCGGCCTCAAAGACGACCCGCGTGCGTCCAAAGAAGAAGCCAACGACTACCAGTTTGTCCTCTCCGACGCGATCGAGACCGTGGACAGCGGCGCCGAGGATCACCGCAAAATGCAGGTAGAACAAGAACAGATTTGGAAGCAGCAGAAGAAGAAAGGCAAGTCCTGATCCCAGCCGTCACCGTGCTACCCTAGCGGCAAGGTGAGAGCAAGTATCCTCGCAATCTTCCAGGAATCGTTTCAGGAGCTTCGACCGGGGACTCCGCCACCGCCATTGTCGGTCGAGTTTTTTCCCTTCGCCAATGTGAATAGCACCATACGCCTGCGCGAAGGCAAACTTCGCGTTCGGCTTTCCGATCTGCTGGAAGGCGCACCTGAGCCGGTGCTGCGCGCCCTGGCGCACATCCTGCTGGCAAAGATGTACCGCCTCCCGATCGAGCGCGCACGGGCGGCGCGCTACCGGAGGTATGTGCACAGCACAGAGATTCGGAATAAGGCTCACCTGGTGCGCCAGGTGAGGGGCCGAAAGAAAATCGCCGCGGCGCGCGGCCGGTATTTCGACCTCGATGCCATTTTCGAAGACCTGAACCGCCGCTTCTTCGGCGGCATGCAGGCTCGGCCGCGAATGAGTTGGAGCCAGCGCCGCGCCCGCAACCTTCTCGGCCACTATGATCCCGCGCACAACGCGATTGTGGTCAGCCGGATCTTCGACCACCCGGCAGTTCCCCGCTACGCTGTCGAGTACATCGTCTACCACGAGATGTTGCACCTGCGGCATCCCGTCAAGTTGAACGGCAGCCGGCGGTGCGTGCACTCGGTTGCATTCCGCGAGGAAGAAAGACTGTTCCCACAACTGGAGGCAGCACAAAGGTTTATCCGGCGAATGTAGCGGCGCCAAAAACACGGTCGGCGGGTGATCCAGGTCACCTCCCGGCGTGATTTCACGCGTTGACGGGCTGCGCCGCGGGAAGCTATCCTAGTGAAGTTGAAATTGAAATTCATTTTCAAAATCATAGAGCCGTAAAGAGGCACGTCTGCCATGCTGCAAGCCTTTATCGTCACGCTTCGCGAAGGGGTTGAAGCAGCCCTGATCGTGGGCATTACCCTCGCCTATCTCGCGAAGATTGGCCGACCCGACCTGCGCCGCTCGGTCTTCTCTGGGCTCGGCGCTGCGTTTGTGGGCAGCATCGGGGTGGCTGTCCTGGTTTCGCGTCTGAATCTGAATCAGGACATCGTCGAGGGCTGGGTCATGCTGGCCGCTGCTTTCTTCGTGATCACGATGATCATCTTCATGATGCGCACGGGCAAGAAGATGAAGGGGGAAATCGAAGGAAAGCTCGAGTCACTGACCAGCGGTGGGTCGCGGATTGGCGTGTTCCTTTTCGTATTTCTGATGATTCTGCGCGAGGGCGTCGAGACCGTTCTGACCCTCGCCGGCGTAACGCTCAACTCGACCGAACTCATGACGTTCCTCGGCACGCTGCTCGGCGTAGGAGTGGCCGTAACGTTTGGCGTGATGTTCGTCAAGGGCAGCGTGCGCATCAACCTACAGAAATTCTTCAGGGTCACGACCGTGATTCTCTTTTTCGTCGCTGCTCAGCTGATCATCAGCGGCCTGCACGAGCTTTCCGAAAACGGCGTGCTTCCCTCTTCGAAGCGGGAGATGTCTCTGATCGGCCCGATTGTCCGCAACGACGTGTTCTTCTTCATCACGATCTTCGCCCTCGCCGCCCTGATGGTGTTATTCGAAGTGAAGTCGAGGCAGCCGGCGCCGGAGGCAACCACGCCGGCCGAGCGCCGCAAGGCCCAATGGACTGCACGACGCGAACGGCTGTGGATGGGTTCGGTGTACGTCAGCTCATTCTTGTTCATCATGCTGGTGACGGCGGAATTCATTTATGCCAAGAACCTGAACGCACCGCAGAAGGCGACCGAGATTACGTTTATGAATGGCCAGGCATCCATCCCGCTGAAGGAAGTGCAGGACGGTGATATTCATTTCTATCGGGCCAGCGAAAACGGCGTGGAAGTGCGCTTCTGGCTCTACCAGAAGCCGGATGGCAAGATCGCCACAGTGCTGGATGCGTGCGAGATCTGCGGCTCGGTCGGTTTCTATAAGGGAACGACCGGTGTGGTCTGCAAAAACTGCGCGGCTCCAATCAACCCGCAGTCGGTCGGCATGCCCGGCGGTTGTAACCCGATTCCGCTTAAGGCGGAAACCACCACAGATGCGGTAATCATCAAAGAAGCCGATGTTGCGGCCGGAAGCCGGGTCTTTCAGAAATAGGCCATGTTTGCGCGCCTCCTCTACGAATCCTTCCGACGGCAGAAGCGGCGCAAACTGCTGGCAGGCATCGCCATCACCTTAGGGGTTGCCGTCGCTACGGCAATGATCGCAGTCGCGACCGATATCGGCGACAAGATCAATCGTGAACTGCGCAGCTACGGAGCAAACCTGCTCATCACCCCGCAGGAAGATACGATCGACGTCGAGATTGGTGGCGTGAATCTGAAGCCGCCCAGTGACGGCAACTTCCTCAGCGAAGCCGATCTCCCCAAGATCAAGGGAACTTTCTGGCGCAACAATATTCTCGGCTTTTCGCCGATGTTGCCGGTCAATGTGTCGGTCAATGCCGCGGGACGTTCGCAGGACGTGACCCTGCTTGGCACTTACTTCGCCAAGAAGCTGACGTTCGGCAAGGACCAGTTCACCACCGGGGTGCACAACACGCATCCCTGGTGGAAGGTGGACGGAGCGTGGCCGGCGGATGATTCGCAGGATGTTCTTGTTGGCGATCACCTTGCCCGCAAACTCGAGCTGCAGGCTAACGATTCGATCGACATCGCTGGCCGAAATCGCAAGGTGACGGGGATTCTTTCGACCGGCGGGCCCGAGGATGAGGAAATTGTCGCTCCGCTCGGGGTCGCGCAACAGATCCTCGGGAAGCCCGACGCCGTACGGCGCGTTTATGTCAGCGCACTGACGAAGCCGGAAGACGCTCTGGCGCGTCGTGATCCAAAAACCATGAGCGGCGAACTCTGGGACCGCTGGTACTGCTCGCCTTACGTACAATCGATATCGTACCAGTTGCAGGAAGCCATCCCGCATTCGCACGCCGAGCAGATTCGCCAGGTTGCCCAGAATGAAGGAACCGTGTTGTCGCGCATCAAGGGCCTGATGCTGCTGGTGACCCTGGCCGCGTTGTTCGCGTCGGCCTTAGCCGTGTCTGCCGCGATGGCTACGGCAATCTTTGAGCGCCGGCGCGAAGTCGGCCTGATGAAAGCGCTTGGGGCGAGCAATTTTGCGGTCGCGGTGCTGTTCTTCGCGGAAAGCACGCTGTTGGCGCTTTTTGGCGGATTGATCGGCTTTTTCGCGGGTTCGTGGCTCGCGCACCGCATCGGCCGGTCCATCTTCGACGCGCAAATCACGATTCAACCTGTGCTCTTCCCGGTGATCATGGCGATTGCCGTGATCGTGACATTCGCCGGCAGCGCTGCCGCCATTCGGCGTGCGGTGCGCTTTGACCCTGTCTTCGCACTGCGGGGGGACGCATGAGCAGCGCTTCGCCAAGGTCGGTGGGCGTGGAGGAGCGGCGGGCTGCTGTGCCGCACACAAACATGTTCCTGCGCATGCTGGTACGAGCTGCCGTCTTGCGGCGTGGACGAGCGGCTTCGGCCCTGCTCGCGATGACCGTGGCTGCGGCGGTCGCTACGGCCATGATGAATCTGTACGTTGATGTGCAGGTCAAGCTGCGCAAGGAATTCCGCAGCTACGGCGCAAACGTAGTGGTGGTGGGCAAAGATGGCGCTTCCCTGCCTTCGGACGCCATCGGCAAGGTCGAGGCTGTCCTCGGGGGACGCGGCTTGGCGGTTCCATTTGCCTACGTCGTGGCCCGAACCGCGAATGGGCAGTCCGTGGTCGTGGCCGGAACGGATTTCGAACGAGTGCAGAAGCTGGATCGCTGGTGGTCGGTCAGCGCATGGCCTTCCGGGCCAGGAGAGGCTTTGGTTGGCATGCGCGCTCTGCCGGTTGTCTCACCCGATGGCAAGGCGTTTGACCTGAGCTTTCAGGGACACATGGTTCACCTGAGTGTAGCGAGCACCTTGCAGACCGGCGCCGCGGAAGACAATCGCGTATACCTGCCGATGACGGATTTCCGCGCCTGGAGCGGCGTCCAGCCTTCCACGATTGAGATTGCCGCCAACGGTTCTGCCGAGGACGTCAACGCAGTGGTGGCGCGGCTCGCGGAAATTCTGCCCGCCGCTGAGGTTCGGCCGGTGCGGCAGATTGTTGAGGGCGAAACCCGTGTTCTGGGGAAAACCCGTGCGACCCTTTACGCCTCCGCGATCCTGATCGTGCTGACGGCAGCGCTCTGCGTGCTTGCAACTCTGACTGGGTGGGTCTTCGACCGACGCAAGGATTTCGCCATCATGAAAGCGCTGGGCGCTTCGGAGCGGCTGGTAAGCAGCTTCTTCGCCGCGGAAGCCGCTGCCCTGGGCGCCGTTGGCGCGGTGCTCGGATTTGTTATCGGCATCGGCATTGCAGCCTGGATTGGACGAGTGAACTTCAATGCTCCAGTCGTGCCTCGCTTCAGCGTGCTGCCGGTAGTGCTGGCGGGAAGTGTTGCGGTTGCGCTATTGTCGGCTATCGTGCCCATGTCGCTGCTGCGACGCGTGCAACCGGCTATCATCTTGAAGGGAGAGTAAAGGTGATCAAGCTCAAGAACGTGAGCCGCCTGTATCCGGCCAAGGCCGAAGAGAATGGCGGCACCATCCGCGCGCTGGACGACTTTTCGTTAACCGTCGCTCCGGGCGAGTGGGTCTCGATCATGGGCCCGTCGGGCTCCGGGAAATCGACGCTGGTGAATCTCATTGGCTGCCTCGACCGCCCTTCTGACGGGGAGATCTGGCTCGACGGCCAGGATGTTTCCACCATTTCCGCGTCGGAACTGAATCGCGTTCGTTCGGAAAAGATTGGCTTTGTCTTTCAGCAGTTCCACCTGATCCCCTATCTGACCGCCGTCGAAAACGTCATGCTAGCGCAATACTTCCACAGCATGACCGACGAGAAAGAAGCGCTTGACGCGCTGGCGCGCGTGGGGCTCAAAGACCGCTGCCATCATGTTCCGTCGCAACTTTCCGGCGGCGAGCAGCAACGCGTGTGTATCGCGCGCGCTCTCATCAATGATCCGAAGATCATTCTCGCCGACGAGCCGACCGGGAACCTGGATGCGCAGAACGAGGAAATCGTGCTGCGACTGCTGCGCGAATTTCACCAGCAGGGACGGACGATTGTGATGGTCACGCACGATCCTGTGGTCGCGCGGCTGGCCGATCGCCGCATCGAATTGCATCACGGCAAAATCGCGGCGCAGGAAGTCTTCGCCATGGCGGATGAAGAACAGTTTGACGAGATTCTGGAAGAACTCTGGGTGATGGAAGAGCATGGCGAACGAGCCGAACTCGCGCGCATGGACACGCATGGTGTATTGCCCGTCAGCATCGCGGTCGAAAAAATGACGGACCTCGGTCTGGTGACGACGCAACCGCATCCTGCCGAGAGCCACGATCACAGGCCTTTCGTGAATCCCTGTCACGATGCCATGCGGCCCGAGGGATTTTTTGTGCGGGACGGCAGCGCGGTAGTGGCCCTTACGCTTCGTGGGCGCAACAAGGCCGGCAGCATCATTCGTCGTCATCGCCTGGCCGAGCGCCTTTTCACCGATAGCCTTGCCATGGACAGCGAAACCGAGATCGAGCAGCAAGCCTGCAAGTTCGAGCACATCCTCTCGCCCGGTGCGACCGACAAGATCTGCGCGTTCCTGGGACATCCTCGAACCTGCCCGCATGGCGCGCCCATTCCTCCTGGACCCTGCTGCGGAGCAAGTCGTCTCGAGCTTTCAGCTGAAGAACTGACCCAGACCACTCCGGCGCGACACGACTGACACGCGGATAATGCGAATCCTGCGCCCGCAGAAACACATCTGTCTGAGATGTCGATGTCATTTTCCTCTAAAGGAATCCGATGGACGGAATCGCGCAATTCAAGCAGATGCAGAAGCAGAGCTGGGTGAATTTTGTGCCCTTCGAGACGATCACGACGCCTGAGGCGGCTCGCCTGGTTCATCACGCAGGGATCGCTCCGGGCATGAAGGTGCTCGATGTGGCTTGCGGTACAGGAGTGGTGGCGATCACCGCGGCGCGACTGGGCGCGGTTGTGACCGCGCTCGATCTGACGCCGGAGCTTCTAGAGCGCGCGAAACAAAATGCCAGCCTGGCGAGAGTGCAGGTCGAATGGCACGAAGGCGACGTCGAAAGCTTGCCCTTCGGCGATGGCCAGTTTGACGCGGTGGTCAGCCAGTTCGGACACATCTTCGCGCCGCGCCCGGAAGTTGCGGTTGCCGAGATGCTGCGGGTCCTGAAACCCGGGGGAACGATTTCGTTCTCGACCTGGCCGCCGGAATTTCTCGTCGGACAAACGGGTGCGCTCGCGGCGCGTTATTCTCCTCCACCGCCTTTGGGCGTTGCGCCGCCGATGCTTTGGGGCGACCCCAAAATTGTGGAGCAACGACTCGGCAGCGGCGTAAAAGAGATCAAGTTCCAGCGGGCCGCCATGCTCGTGCCGGCACTCAGCCTGGCGCATTTTCGAACCAACGTCGAGCGCGCCGCTGGTCCGGTGATCAAGCTGATCGAAATGCTTTCGGCCACCGATCCGGGGAAGCTCGCCTCGTTCCGGGCTGAGTTCGAAGGGATCGTCGCTTCGTATTACAAGGATAATCTTGTGCGCCAGGACTATCTGATGACGGCAGCGCGGAAAGTCTAAGGTGAGCAGCGTCCCATCCTGCCCGGTTAATCCTTGCCTTCGTCCGCCATCACTGAACCATCGCCGCCACATGTGTGAATTTCGGTTTCTATTATCATGAAGTGCAGCAATGAGTCTCGATATCTTTCGACCTACAATCGGCGTTTTCGACTCGGGTTTTGGCGGGCTGACTGTGCTCAAGGAGCTTGTCGCCCAGATCCCGAACGCGGATTACCTCTACTTCGGCGACACGGCGCGGTTGCCTTACGGTTCGAAATCGGTCGACACGGTGGCGCGCTATGCGGTCGAAGCGACGCGCTTTCTGGAGGCGCAGGGCGCGAATCTTCTGGTCATCGCCTGCAATACGGCGACGGCGCTTGCGCTCGACCAGATCACGGGCGCGGCGCACGCTCCGGTAGTGGGCGTGGTTGAACCTGGCGCGGAGCGAGCGGCGGCCGCCAGCAAGGACCGCCGTGTGGTGGTGATCGGGACGGAAGCCACGGTGAGCAGCCACGCCTATCTCAAGGCCCTCGAGCGTCGCGGGGTCGAGGCCCGCGAAAAAGCTTGCCCGCTGCTGGTTCCGCTGGTGGAGGAAGGCTGGGTCGATCATCCAGTGACTGAGCAGGTCGCGCGAATTTATTTGAACGATGCATTCGGCGATGGTTTCGGAACGGCCGACGTGCTGGTGCTGGGATGCACCCACTATCCGCTGATCAAGCCTCTGCTGCGGCGGGTCGCGCCGGGGCACGTGAGCATCGTCGATTCGGCACATTCCACCGCTCATGCCATCAGCGACAAGGTGAAGGAGTTGGGCCCGCGAGAGGGAGCGAAAGAGGAACGAGAACCGGCGCTGCGCTTCTTCGCCACCGATTCTGTGGAAAAATTCCGTCGTCTCGGACCAAGCTTCTTAGGTCGACCGATCGATGGTGTAGAACATGTCAACCTGCGGGAGTAGCTGGTCGGGAAGGTACAGCTTCGATTCTTGGGGTATACCCCCCTCCCCCCCGGGAACTGCCCCACTCGAGCCAAAACCGGGCTTGAGTAGGCCACCCGTCCGTTCTCGCGCAAAAGCAAAAAGGACCGCGCAGGGCGGTCCTTAATCAGCTTTAACTTTTCTAAATCTCAGTACAAGCGGAAGTCGACTTCCACGCTGATATAGACGGCGACCGGCTTTCCATCTTTTACGGCGGGATCGAAGCGCCAGTTCTTGACAGCCTCGATGGCTTTTTCATCCAGGCCCAGGCCGAGGCTGCGCAGCACTTTCATGTCGCGCGGACGACCGTCAGGACCTACAACCAGGCCCAAGACGACCGTGCCCTGATATTTGGCCTTGCGGGCTTCTTCGGAGTATTCCGGATCGGGAGAGAAGACCGGACGGGGCGCAGAGACGCCACCGCCGACGTGGAAGACTCCTCCGCCGATGCCACCGCCTTTGCCGGGACCAACACCGGGGCCTTCGCCGGAGCCGACGCCACCGCCGGAGCCGGAACCAATGCCGCCGCCAGAACCCGTTCCGTTCGAGAGCGGGCCATTCGGAATGGCGGCCATGGGATCGCCCAGGTTCGGCATGTTGTTCATGGCCAGCTTGATCTGCGGTGGAACAACTACGGTCGGCTCCATGGGAAGCTTGGGAGCGTCGTTGCGAACGACGACCATGGGAGGCGTGAATTGCTCCATGGCCAGTTTGGGCAGCCGCCCCTTACTCGCGGCAAGCTTGTCGCGATCGCCACCACCGCCACCACCGCCGACTTGCGTCTTCGAAGGCGGCAAGGGAGGAATATCGGCATCGGAAAGCAGCGGCATGACGGGTCCCTGGACCTTGGCCGCGGTCACTTGCCTGCGCGCGAACACGGTGCCGCCAATGAGCAGGGCAACCAGCAGAACGTGCACCCCGGTCGAGGCCAGCGCACCGTCTTTCTTGTAATTGTAGAAGCCCCAGATGTCGCGAACGGCGACCGGTTTCGAGGTCAGTTCGAGCGGCGGAAGTTTCTGGGGAAACAATGCCTCGCGTACGTTGGTGAACAGCGACCGGTACCAGGGCAGCGCCAGATCATCGTCCAGCGCATTTTCACCTTCCACCGGTTTCGAAGTCAGCTGAAGCGGAGGCAAATTCGGCGGGAAAAGAACATCGCGCAGATTGCTGAAAACCGATTGCCACCACGGCCGGGTCAGCCGCTCTCCCCAAAGCTCACCCTGGTCAACCGGCTTTGAAGTCAGAACCAGCGGCGGAAGCTTCTTGGGGAACAGCGCGGCATCAATGCTCGCGAATAGTGACTTCCACAGCGGGACATCGAGTGTGCCCTTGGGAAGAAGCAAATCCAACTGAGGCTCGCGGCTGTCGGGATTCTGAATATCTGGTGCCATAGCGGAAAATGCTGGCTACTTTTTCGCTTACGCCGGCCCGGATCAACTCCTGTTCACTACTTCTCTACCCTGATGACCCTTACGTACCGCAAGTTGCCTGCTCCTCCAAAACACTGTGTGCAATTCCGTATCCACCTTGGAGGAGGGCCTGGTCTAATTGTTTCAGACGCTTGGATGCAGCAGAGAACGATCTCGACGAAAATTGTACACTCTTTTTTGTAGGAATCGACAGTACATTTCAAAGACCCTGTTGACCAACGACTTCGGTGTCCCGGGACGCCGGTCCAATGGACGTAGTTTCCTGCGCTCCCTATAATGAAAAATCAACCATTTAGGAGAAAACTACCCTGGTGCCGCCCGAACTGAAAACGACCGTGAACCTTCCGAAAACCGACTTCCCGATGAAGGCGAATCTGCCGCAAAACGAGCCAAAAATACTGGCTCGCTGGGAAGAAACGGGCATTTACGAGCGCATCCAGGAAGCACGACGCGGCCGGCCCGCCTATATTTTGCACGATGGTCCGCCGTATGCCAACGGAGCGCTGCACCTGGGCCACGCCCTGAATAAATGCCTGAAGGACTTCATCGTCAAGTCGAAAAGCATGGCCGGCTTCGACGCGCCCTACGTTCCGGGCTGGGATTGCCATGGTCTGCCGATCGAAATCAAGGTTGATCAGCAACTGGGGAAGAAGAAGCTTCAGCTCAATCCGAGCGAAGTGCGGCTCGAATGCCGCAAGTACGCGCAGAAGTTTCTGGACCTGCAGCGCGAGCAGTTCAAGCGCATCGGCTGCTTCGGCCGCTGGGACCGTCCGTACTCGACGATGACGCCCGACTACGAATCGGTGGTGCTGCGCACGTTCTACTCGTTCCTGGAGCACGGATTCGTCTACAAGGGACTGCGTTCGGTCTACTGGTGCATCTACGACAAGACCGCGCTGGCCGAGGCTGAAGTCGAGTACGAGAACCACACCAGCACAACGGTCTGGGTGAAGTACGCGATGGTCGACGATCCGGGGGCACTGGATCCTGCGCTGCGTGACAAGAAAGTTTTCACCATCATCTGGACCACAACGCCGTGGACGTTGCCTGCTTCGATGGCAGTGGCCTTTCATCCGGATGAAGAGTACGTCGCGCTGGAATCCGGCGGCGAGGTCTACATCGTTGGGGCGAAACTGGCGAATGCGACCATCGAAAAGACAAACCTCACTGGCGCCGAGGAAATTGCGCGCTTTCCCGGCCGCAAGCTGGAGAGGATCAATTTCCGGCATCCGTTCCTCGATCGCGATGTACTGGGCGTGCTGGCGGAGTACGTCACGATGGATACCGGCACGGGCGTGGTGCACACCGCACCGTCGCACGGCGCCGACGATTTCGTTACCGGGCTAAAGTACGGCCTGGACGCGACTTCGCGAGTGGACGAAGCCGGCATCCTGCGGCAAGGCTTGCCCGAATACGAGGGGAAGCGGGTGTTCGAGGCCAATGCGGCGATCGTGGAGTTGCTCAAGGCGCGGGGCGTGCTCATGCACACGGAAAAGATCGAGCACTCGTATCCGCATTGCTGGCGTTGCCACAACCCGATCATCTTCCGTGCTACCGAGCAGTGGTTTATCTCGATGGAAACACCGATGGCGGGCGGGACTTTGCGGTCGCGAGCGCTGGAGGAAATCAGCAAGGTCAAATGGGATCCGGCGTGGGGCGAAGGCCGCATCTCGAACATGATTGCGACTCGTCCCGACTGGTGCATTTCCCGGCAGCGTATCTGGGGTGTGCCGATCGCGGTGTTTTTGTGCGCAACCTGCGGCAAGCCGCTGATGGATCCTGCGGTGAATCGCGAGGTGGAGAAGCTGTTCGCGCGCGCTGGAGCCGATGCCTGGTATACATCCGAAGCCGACGCCGCGCTTCCGAAAAGCGTGAAGTGTCCGCACTGCCAGGGAACATCATTCAAAAGAGAAATGGACATCCTGGACGTGTGGTTTGAGTCGGGATCGAGCTACCTGGCATTGCGCGCCGCCGAACCCGAGTACCCGCCTGCGTCGAACCTTTATCTCGAAGGCGGCGACCAGCATCGCGGCTGGTTCCACTCTTCCCTGCTCTGCACGGTGGGCGCGGAGAACCACGCACCTTACAAACAAGTCGCGACGGAGGGCTGGACGCTGGACGAAAACGGCCAAGCCATGTCGAAATCGCGCGGCAATGACGTCGACCCGGTCGACATCGCTGGCCGGCTGGGCGCTGAGATCGTGCGCCTGTGGGTCGCTTCGGTCGATTTCCGCGAGGATGTAGTTGGCTCCGAGCGCCTGATGCAGAACGTCGCGGAGAATTACCGCACGATCCGCAACAGTCTCTTTCGCTACGTTTTGAGCAATCTCTATGACTTTGATCCGGCGCAGCACGCGGTGCCATTCGAGAAGTTGCAGGCACTGGACCAATACATGCTGCGGCAGACCGTAGCCATGGCTGGTGATGTCGTCCGCTGGTATGACGAGTTTGCGTTTCACAAGATCTACCAGCGCGTGCTGAACTTCTGCGCGGTCGATCTGAGCGCGTTCTATTTCGATGTGCTCAAGGACCGGTTGTACACGTCGGCGCCAAATTCTGCCGCGCGGCGGGCGGCGCAAACTGCGATCTGGCGCATACTGGAAGCCATGGTGCGATTGCTGGCGCCCATCATGAGCTTCACCTGCGAAGAAGTCTGGGGATACCTGCCGAAGGTTGAGAATCGGCCGCTGAGCGTGCACACGGCTTTGTTTCCCACGCGGGAAGAAATTCTCGGGAGCAAGGACGTGGGTGACGATCTGAAGCAGGCGCAGGACTGGGCGACGCTGCTAGCCGTGCGGGAGCAGGTTTTGAAGGAACTCGAGAATGCTCGCAATAGCAAGCTGATCGGCAAGTCGCTCGAGGCGCAGGTCAAGTTGACGGCGACGGACCCGGTGTACTCGGTGCTGGATGCGTATCGCGACCAGTTGCGCTACCTGTTCATCGTGTCGGCGGCCACTCTGGAACCGAAGGCATCCGGGAACGGCACGGGATCGGTGACAGTGTCGGTGGCGAAAGCGGACGGGCAGAAGTGCGAGCGCTGCTGGAATTATTCGACGCACGTCGGGGAGAATAAAAAGTATCCGACGGTGTGTGAACGATGCAGCGCCGCCCTGCGAGAGATCGATGGCGGGGGTTAGGTTTTGGCCGAGGTCGGTGCGGACTTCATGCGCAAACTTCATTTTCTGATCGCGTTTTTCATTGTCGTGCTGGACCGGCTGGCCAAGCTGGCGGTGGAGTACAAAATTCCGCTGCATGATGGCATCCAGATTATTCCAGGATTCTTTCGGCTCACGCATCTGGAGAACCGGGGCGCGGCTTTCGGACTGTTTGCCGATTCGCCGTCTCCGTGGAAGATCGGCACACTGGTGCTTTTCTCCGTAGTCGCACTGGTAGTGGTGTCGACGCTGCTGTGGAAGAACAGCCACACGGTTTCGACCACCGGGGTCGGGCTTTCGCTGATTCTGGGAGGCGCGATCGGCAACCTGTGGGACCGATTGACGGCGGGGCATGTCACCGATTTCCTACTCTTCTACATCGGGCGGTATCAGTGGCCGGCGTTTAACGTCGCCGATAGTGCGATCGTCGTGGGAGCGTGTTTGCTGGTCTACGAGATCGTGTTCGTGAAGACGGCGGAGAGCCAAGTGAGCGGGAACAGGTGACGGAGCAGGTCTCAGGTCTTAGGTGTCAGGTCTTAGGTGTCAGGTCTTAGGTGTCAGGTCTTAGGTCTCAGGTCTCAGGAAGGGCACCCCCTGGCTGTTGGAGCTGGCGCTTAACGCTCCGATTCGTCATCTGGGAAATGAGCGCTGAGAAGGTTCGCGAAACGTCGAAGGTTCACGCCTGAGACCTAAGGCCTGACACCTGAGACCCGTCTACGGTGTTCCGTACAGTTGCTTGTAGACGCTCGCGTTGCGCAGAATGGCCTGGACGTATTCACGGGTTTCGGTGAACGGAATCGATTCCACGAACTCCTGCGGATCGCGATATTTCCCCTGGGAAAGCCAATCTTCCACGCGGTCGGAGCCGGCGTTGTAGGCAGCCAGCGCGTATTCGAACGATCCAAACTTGTCGACCATGCTTTTGAAATAGCGCGTGCCCAGCTGCAGGTTCACGGTTGGCGTGTACAGCTGGCTGGGAGTGAAGTGATGCATCTTCACTTCTTTCGCGACCTTCTTCCCCGTTACCGGGAGCAACTGCATGAGGCCGACTGCGTTGGCGCGGGAAAGCGCATTCGGGTTGAATTCCGACTCCTGCCGGATCAGCGAGGCCACGAGGTAGGGGTCGAGTTCATTTTGCGTGGAGAATCGTTTCAAGTCACCCCAGTAGGCTTTCGGGAACAGGGCTTCCCAATAGGGACGCGGGAGTTCAGGAACATCGACGGCGAAGTAGTTGGGCACGCCGCGCTTCATGACTTCGATGGCGCGGTCATAGCGGCCGCTGTCCTGGTAGAGGCGCGCGGTTTCGGCCAGAGACCAATTGCCTTCCGGATCGGCGGGAGCGGCCTGCAGTTCGCGCACGGCGAAGTCGACCAGGCCGCCGTTCTCAAGAAGGCGCGCTTTCTGCTCGTGCAGGTCGTCGGCCGGGGGATCGGTTGTCGCAATCTTCGCGGTATCAAGCGGGGGGATCCGATCGAGAAGTGCGTATTGCACTGGATCGGTGGCTGGCTTCAAGACCTTGAGCCGCACGCGCGCCAGTTCCGCATAGTAGAAGTTGCGAAACCGTTGCGAGAGTTTTTCGTAATAGGCGCAAGCCTTGGCCGGCTCGTTGTCTTCTTCCGCCAGACGCGCGCGCCAATACAACGCCGCCGGAATCTCATTGGAAGCCGGATACAAGGCGATCTGCTGCTCGAACTCCTGCTTCGCCTCATCGTTGCGACCCTGGCGCAAGCTGAGCCACGCCACCTTCCAGTGAGCGTAGGACGCGCGCCCTCCATTCGGGAAGCGCTGCTGCAGCTCACGATAGGAGTCGATCGCGTGATCGTAATCGCGCCGCAAGAGATACAGATTGCCCGCAGCCAGCAGCGACTGTTCCAGCCACGGACTTTCGGGAGCAGTCTGACGCAACTCCGCCTGCAGGCGCAGGAAGCCATCGTCGTCATCGCTGGCACGCGCCGCCTCACCCAGAAGGAAGAGGCGCTGCGCCGCTACATCGGGCGTGCTGTCTGGGACGGAGCCGAGAACCTGTTTCGCATCCTTGCTGCGGCTGCTTTTCAGGAGAGCGCCGGCCAGCGCGAGCTGCATCGCCGGACGATCGCCGGGGGAAACAGAGTCGAGGAGATCGCGATACTCGGTGGCGGCGTCGGCGTAACGCCTGCCTTTGGCAAGCAGATCGGCGCGAGTTTTTTGATCGGCCAGACTGACGGGTGTGATGCTGCCGCCGGTCAACTTATGCAACTCTGCGTTGGCGGTGTCTGCCTCTGAACTGGTCGGGATCCGGTAGTAGATGTTGCGCAGCGCGGCAACAGCCTGGGCAGTTTGCCCTGTGGCTGCGTAGGCCCGTCCTAAACCAAGTTCGACGTCGGCACGTTCCGGCACCCGGTCCTTCTCCAATAAAGCGACAGCGTCGGAAGCCCGTCCCTCAGCGAGCAGAGCACTGGCGTACACGACGTGAGCGTCTTTGACGAGCAACGAATCGGGATACGTCTCGCCGAAGTTGGCCAGAGTCGCAACCGCCTCAGCATTGCGGCCCGCCTGCAGGTACGAACTTCCCAGGTAGTACGAGACGTAATCACCCAAATCTCCGGCGCGTGGGCGCGCGCGATTCAAGGGGTCGATGGCCTTAACGTAGTCGTGATCGAGCACGTGCGCGTAGCCGGCGACCAGCCAAGCCAGAGCTCCCGCGTCTTCCTTGGCATGGCGCTGAGCAAACGCGACGACGCCCGCGTACGCAGCAGGCGTGCGCTCCTGCAGGAGTTGCTGCGCCATGGGCTTCAGGCTGGTGGAGGCGACGAAGGCCTGATGAATGCGTTGCACGCGCGGGGAGACGCGACGGCGCCGTTTCTTAGCCGCAGTGGTGTGTGCTGTTTTTGACTTGGCGGTCTTGCTGGTAGTGGTCTTGGGAGCAGGTTTCTTGGTTGAAGTACCGGAAGCCGTACTGTCGGATTGTTGAGCGACTGTGCGCGCAGGCGCGCATACGGAGCCGCTAACGACTCCGACCACGGTCCAGAGCAACAATGTTTGGGAAAACCGCACAGCTCGCAATCTATCGCCGGAAGTTGGCACCCATCACGGAAATATCGTCTTCAGCCAGGCTGCGCACCACTTCAGCCTGAAGATAGTCCACGCTGGCCGCCACCGTGTTGCCATAGCGCTTTTTGAAGGTTGCGCGGCTCTTATCGATGTCGTCTTTCAGACGATCGTAAAGGTCTTTGTTCTTGCGGCCTTCTGCTACCTTTGCCTGGTTGTAAAGCTTGATTTCGTCGACCAACAGGCGCGCAAAGCGCTGGGCCTTGCGATGGACGTCAGCATCCTCCTCGCTCAGGGTTGCCGTTGCCTGTCCACCACCCTGGTGCACACCGGCAGCGGCCGCAGCGGCGGATACCACTTCCGCCTGCGCCGGTTCAGTCTCCTCATATGCGGGAGTTGCAGCAGCCATGCTGTGCCTGGGAGAGTGCCCGGAAAAAGGATCGCTGAAGCTGGACGCGGCTTGCACAGGAGCAGCGGGCACGGGCGCCTCCGCATAAGGCGCGGCTTCCCGCGGAGCTTGCTTGCGCAGAGAAATCAACTCCAGCCATGCGCTGGTCGAGACTACGAGCAATTCGACAGCAGCGGTGTCGAGCTTGTTTTGATCCAAGCCGCTGTCGGCATAGACGAGCGCCGCAACCTTATCCTTCAAGAGGAGAGGCAACATCACAATGTGCTCGTCGGCGGGACTGCCGAAATGATCGACGAAGCGCGGATCCATATCGATAATCTGCCCGCTAAACGGAGCCTTCTCCTGTAAGACGCGTTCGGGCAGGCCGCGCGATGCATCGAGCGGAAAATCTCTGACGGCATCGTTGTCTTCAAATCCGCGTCCCTGCCAGCCGCTACAGGTTCCGCCCTTAATCACAAACAGTGCGGTGCGCCCGCAATGATGGGAAACGCTGTCGAGCAGGGCGCGCAAGATTTCTTTCTGGGTTGTTCCGGCATGGATGCCGAGTATTCCGCGCAGCAGATCAGCCGGTGTGGCTGTGGCCGTCTCAGACACGGTTGCATCGGAGCCGCTTTGGGGAAGCTCTTCGAGGACACGCCGCACCAACTCTTCACGCAGCTGTGTTACGTGACCCTGCAGAACCTGGGTTACTGCGCGTTCAACGATGTCATTTCTGTCTGCCATGAAGGTTCGGGTTGCCTCGGTTCGGGGTGCCCGCGGAAGCCTCAGCTAACTCTTGATTATACGGTACTTGCACAAACTCTCCGGAGTGCCTTTAGGACGTGTTCCCTTGGTAACAGTCCTATGTTCTGAAAATTTAGCGCAAAGCGGCCAGCATGGATACGCCAAATCACTCGTCAGAAGCTGTGGCACCAAGTAGAATAACAATCTCGCCCCAGTGGGGACTGCTCAAAATACTGCATCGGACCGAGAATGAGTGCCATCCAACCCAAGATAGGAGAGCCCGTTAGCGACGAGCTGGCGCTGGTTCAGGCTGCCAAAAAGGGCGACGTCTCGGCGTTCGAAGAGCTGGTCAAGCGGTACGATCGCAATGTCTTTCGGATCGCGCAGCATATCACGCAGAACCGGGAAGACGCCGAAGACGTAGTTCAGGACGCGTTCCTGAAAGCCTACAGCAACCTGGAACAGTTCCAGGGCCAGTCGAAGTTTTACACCTGGCTGGTGCGGATTGCGGTGAACGAGGCGCTGATGAAGTTGCGGCGCCGCCGGCCAGAGCGTACGGTCTCGCTGGATGAAGACGTCAAGACGGAAGAGGATTCAGTGCCGCGCGAGATCGCGGACTGGAGTCCGAATCCTGAGCAACTCTACAAGCAAGCGGAGTTGAAAGATATTCTGACGCGAACCATCCAAGGGCTGCCTCCAAGTTTCCGGACGGTTTTTGTCCTGAGAGATGTGGAAGGTCTTTCGACCGAGGAAACGGCTGACGCATTAGGCCTCAGCATTCCAGCAGTAAAATCCCGATTGCTGCGGGCGCGGTTGCAGTTGCGCGAGCGGCTGAGCCGGTACTTCAAGAAGCGTGAGAGTGGAGATGGTGACAAGTGAAATGTTCTGAGTTTCTGCAAGAGCTGACCAATTACTT
Organism: uncultured Acidobacteriota bacterium; assembly: GCA_963729415.1. Lineage (GTDB taxonomy): Bacteria > Acidobacteriota > Terriglobia > Terriglobales > Acidobacteriaceae > Gp1-AA133. Next base: position 64,202 of record CAVSOD010000007.1, read on the forward strand.
GGACGGCGCCCTCGACGATCGGACCAAGTCTGAACTTGAGGATCACCTGGCGTGGTGCCACAACTGCTATGTAGTCTGCGATACGACGAAGAAGACCATCGAGATCTATCGCGACTCAGAACTTTACGAACTGCCAGACGACCTGCGAACACGGCTTCGCTCCGCGATCATGTCGAAGTGCCAGCAACGTAAGAAGACGCAGGAGAGCCTCTAAGTAACACTTCTCCAAAACTCACCGCCAGCTGTCAAAAACAAGCTCATAGTATGCAATTGTTTTCAGTTGTCCGGATTTCGGACAGGGGCGCATCCCTGCCCAAATCGAACCTTTTCTCGGGCATCGGAATCTAAGGGAATGTACGGGAGTTTGGTTGCAGTCTTGCACTACTTGGCGGTTGGGTTCTGTGGAGGACGTATGCTTGGGAAGTTTTTCGATGCCCTATTTGGCTGCTGGCACGCCAATTACAGCTTTCCTATTACTGTACGCGCGGGCTCGCGGCGCAGCCGCGCGGCCTCATTGACTGGCACCTACGTGGTTTGCCTGGATTGTGGCAAGGAATTCACTTATGACTGGCAAGAGATGAAAGTCGTCACCGACCCTCGCGCCCACGCAGCGGGCATGCGCGCGCTGGCTACGAAGGAAGCGTCTTAAAGCGTTCTCCAGATCAAGAAATAAGCCGACAGCTTGAGGCTGTCGGCTTTCTGCTTTTGTGAGGATTTTCGCCCTAGTTCCTGAGAGCTTTCGCGCTAGTCGTCGCGGCGATGCAGCGTGGGACGATCGTCATCTCCACCCTTGTCACCGTTCTTATCCCCGGACTTATCCGCGGTCGAGGTGCGGCGCAGGCTGGGTTTGTTGCCGCCTTTGTCATCCACGACCTTGCGACGATTCTCAATGCTTGCCAAGCGCGCCTTGACATCGGCGAATTCCGATGTGGTCACGATGTATTGCGGGCGGGCAGGAAGGATCTTCGAAATCTCCTCTTGCGACTTGCTGATCCGATCGGGAGTCTGCGGATGCGTGGAGAAGGCCCTGGCCAGTGTTCCCGGCTTCTTCTTCTCTCGCGCTTGCAGTTTTTCGAAGAACTGCACGAAGGCATTGGGATCGTAGCCGGCCTTGTACATGTATTGCAGCCCTAAATAGTCGGCCTCAGATTCGAAGTTGCGCGAAAAAGCGAGGAAGCTCATTGGCAAAGCAAGACCGGCCGCGGATCGCACGGCGTAACCGATGCCACCTCCGACGAAAATCAGGGGGATCGTGCCGATGTTCGCCCAATTCCCCCGCGTCATTTGCCGGGTGGCGTGGCGTGCCGCAACATGGGCGATCTCGTGAGCCATCACGCCGGCCAGTTCCGACTCTTCGTCAGCAGCCAGAATCAATCCTGAATTTACATAGAAAAATCCGCCGGGTAGCGCGAATGCATTGACCTCGTCGGAATCAATCACCTTGATAGTGAAGGGCACCTGGGCGTCAGAGTTGCGCACCAGCGTCTGTCCGATGCGATTGACGTATTCGGTGATGACGGGATCGCGGATCAGCTTCGAGGTGGCCTCGACTTCCTGGGCATACTGCTTGCCCATGCGAATCTCGCCCTCGAGCGAGTACCAATCCCCAAGCCCACGGCCACCGACTTTCCGATTTCCGATAGCGTTCACATCGTTCTTGCTGCCATCGTGTTTGACTTTGCTGTCATCGGGTTGTGCGACGACCGGCGGCAGACTCTTTGAGGCATCGTCTTTCGAGTCGGCTTTTGGATCCGAATCGGACGGCCTGGTGGTCGTCGGCGGAAGTGTGGGCGGTGTCGAACCTTGAGGCGCGGCAGTGCCGGAATCGGCGGGCGTCGAACTTGGAGGCTGCGCGGATGGGGTTTGCTGGTCCTGCGGAGTCTTGGTGTCTGTCTTATCCGTTTGTTGGGCAAGGAGAGGCGAGCCGAACAATAACGCCGATAGAGCGACCGTTCCCAACGCGAGGCGAAACTTCATAACCGACTCCTGCCCTGAACCCCGGGCCCCACACACGAAAATTATACGCCCGGGTGGAAGTGGAACCACCAATGATTCTCTATGGCTTGGACGCCGAAAGGGCAGGAAGGGTTATCTGTGAAGGTGAGCTAAGCCGGTGGATTTCGTGGTAGTTGCAGGTGAAGCCGCAGCTCTTTGGGCTAGCGTGCTGTAAAACTCCGCATAATGCGATCGAAAGTTGGGCGCAGCTTGTCGAAATCGGCGTCAGGAGCGACGAACGCCATGTATAGAACGACATTGCCTTGGCCCCGAAGGGCGACCAGTCGAATGCGTTCGGCAATGGGCTGGCCATTCTCGCGGATGGCGGAATTCCCTAACATTTCAACGCTTTTCGCGGCTTTTCCGCCGACCGTGATGTTGACCGGGTTGCCGGCGGCTCGTAATCCGGGGTTCGTGTCGCGAACGGAGGACATCAGTTGGCGCATGGCGTCGTCGAGTTCTTTCCCGCCGCTGCTGGGGGTGAAGCCGCTGATGATGGCACCGTAGGCAACGGTCTCGAGGTCGGCGCCTCCCTTAGGATACATGGTGAGGGCGGAGTTGAGATTGCTCGTAACCTGCCAGTTCCCCGGATAAGAAACCTGGAAGGCTCCGTGGCTATAGGACTGGAAGTCGGCGGCAGAAAATTCAGCCGTAGAGAGTCGGCGCAAGCCCAGGACCGGGATCTGGGCGGCAGCCGGCGCGGCGTTGCCGGCGTTCATAGCGGTTAAAGTGTACTTGGCGACAGTGAACTCATCGCTATCCCCTTGCTGAAATTTCCTGGCGGGAAATCTCGAGAGGATGCTGGCCACGTTGCTGGCGCGATTTCCGGGGTCGGGGTGCGATGCGAGGAAGCTGGGCCCGCCGCTTCCTCCTTGCTGCTCCTTGAGCTTCTCAAAAAAAGTGACCATGGCGCGCGGGTCGTATCCGGCGTCGTAAATGATCTGCGCGCCCACCATGTCGGCTTCCGTTTCGGCGTCGCGAGAGTACTTCGTGAACACCGAACCGGCACCGATAGAAATTCCCATTTGGGCGAGGGATCCGGCCCAACCGCCGACACTCGCGCCGAGTACGCCGCTCAGAATCGCGAGAGGAACCGCCGCTTTGGTCTGGCGCGACGCCTGGCGAGTGGAGTGGCGCATGACGACGTGGGAAATCTCGTGGCCCATGACGCCGGCGAGCTCCGCCTCATTGGCTGCCGCAATCGTGCCGGTGTTTATATAAATCGGTCCCCCAGGGAGGGCGAAGGCATTGATTTCCTTCTGGTCGATTACGCGAAAAGTGTAGGGAAATTTGTAGCCGGGTGCCTTGGCCGCGAGTCGGTGGCCCAGCCAGTCAATGTACTTGGAAACTGGATTATCCACTGGGAGCAGACGCAGCTGTTTTTCGACCTCAGGAACGGCCTTACGGCCGAGTTCGACTTCCTGCTCGATGGTGTAGCTGTTACCGCTGGTGGGATTTTCTGTGACACGGCCTTTTTTGGGATCGACATTGGCGCACACATAGGCGGCTGCGAGAACAACGATCAATGCTGCGACAGGGCGAAGCAGGGGACATCTTCGAGAAGCTCGCATAGCACACTTATGTCGGAAAGAAATTTGAATTCTTGAGGATTACCCGGAGACTCGTTACGGCCGCGCCCGGCAGTGTAAACCTCCGGGAGGAATCATCCAAGAGGCAGGTTTGCGGAAACAGCTTTAATCATCGTCGGAACGCGAGCTTGCCGGGATGACACTGTGCTTCGCTGCCGGCATCGGAGTATTTCCCTTGCGGTCGCGCCACAGGACGGCGTTCAGCAGGCGCGCGTCGGCCGCATCAGGACGCGAGAAATCCATACGCTCCGATTGTTTGGCACCCGGCGCGCCTTGTGGATTGGCTCGATAGATCAGGCCGTTCTCACGGTTGCGTACGTCGGCGGTGAATGCGGGCTGGTTTCCTGCCCCGGAGAACTCGGCAGCCATCACCGGCGCATAGCCGTCGTTCAAATTCATTGGCGGCAGGCCGAGCAGGGTTTCCATGGTGCGAATGAGGCTGACGGTGGTGTGAAAATCGTGATCGAGAAACGGGCGGTCCGTCTTCCTGGGAGCGTACTTGCTGATAACCAAGGCCAGGGAGCGGTGCGCATCGACGTGATCGGCGCCGTCCTGGGCGTCGTCTTCGAGGACGAAGATGGCAGTGTCGTCCCAGTAAGGACTATGGGAGACGGCTTCGACGATTCGTCCGAGAGCGAGATCGTTGTCGGCCACCGAGGCCGCGGGTGACGGTTTGCCCGGACGTGTTCCTCCCGTGTGATCGTTGGGAAGATGCATGATGATGAGATTCGGGAGTGCGTTGTCCTTGCCAGCGCGCTGAGCTTCGACGAAGCCTTCGAACTCGCTGAGGAATTCGTCGGCACGCAATTGATCGGGATAGTCCACTTCAAAGGCGGCAAAGTTCAGATCGGAGTGATCGCGCAACTCTGGCATCGTCGGCACGCTGCGCTTGATGAGAGGGATCTCCCACGGATAGGGGCTGGCTTCGGGCTTCTTTCCGTTGACCGCGGGCAGAGGTTCGCCCTTCGTCACGGTTTTTGGGTCGCACGTGCCTCCGGGAGGAGCCGGAGTTCCTTCTTTTGGGGAGGGTTGCTCGGCGGTGCGGCCGACGCAAAATTCCGTGGCAACGAATTCGCCGTAGTTGCGGTGGGTGAGACCGTGGGTCGCAGCATTGGCCCAGAGGTAGCCAGTCTGGGGTGAGTCGACGTTGGCGATGCCCTCTTCCAGCGGATACTCATCCGCCACCATGCCCTCGAAGTCGTAGGTTCGTTCGCGGCTGCGGTAATCGATGGGCCAGGTCTTTTCGTTGTAATCGCTGGTGATGGCGGCGGTCGACCAGACGTGGCCGTCTCCGGAGACTTCGCCAGTGTCATAGAAATTGTCGAGCACGCCGAACTGCAATGCCAGCTTGTGCTGGTTAGGAGTGATGTCCTGGCCGTAGAGGGTGAGGGAGCGGTCTCCGTTGCCGACTTTCAGGTCGCCGAAGACCTGATCGTAGGTGCGATTTTCCTTGATGATGTAGATGACGTGCTTGATGGGATTTCCGGCCGCCTGGAATCGAATGGTTTGCGCTGCTTCGTGGAGTCGGTTGCTTTCTTCCACCTGGCGGGTCAGGCTCGCGAGCCGGGTCTCAGCCTTTTTGTAGTTGATGCGCGCGAGGGATCCGTACATCAGTGTGGGAATGTAGGGATGCTCCCGATGCCGCCGGGTTGAGGCGATGGTGTCCCAGCCGTTGTTGGGGCCGCTGCCGGGGCCCTTGGCGGTCGCCACCAGGAGATCGTCTCCATGGACCGCGACGGCGCTCGGATACCACTCGGTGGGGATGAAACCGAGCGCGGTCTGCTCTTTGTTGGGATCGGTCGCACTCGGAGCCGTGTCGAACACCGCGATCGCGTTCAGGTTCGCGTCGGCGACGAACAAGCGCGATCCATCGGGCGACAGCGCGAGACGCCAGAGGGGCGCTGCCGCCGTATTGCTGTCCGGCAAACTTTGCCGAAAACCAGCGTGCGACTTCGCCCGTGTCGGTGGATACGGCGGCCACGACATCCGCATTCGCAAGCGCCACGTAGAGAGTCTTTTCATCCGCGCTGAGCAGGAGAGCCGTGGGATGCGAACCGGGGGCAGTTGGCGAGTCGGGCTCGCGTAACGGGACCCATCGCGTCACTTTCCCGGATTCCAGATCTAGTTCAGCGATCTTCGACGCATTCCACAAACTGCACCATGCTCTCTTGGCCATCACGTGAGACAACCACGGCATAGGGATAGGACGCGGGTACAAATTTGCTCGTGCTCAAGTCGAATTGTTCGAGGATCTCTCCGCTGCCCGTGTCGAGGAGGATGACATTGTCGGAGAGATTGTTGGCGACAAGAAGCCGCTCGGTCTTGGCGCCAGGGACGATGGCTAATCCGGCAGGATACGGGATCGCGGTGCCCCTCGCCGTTTTGAATACGCCACGCGCGACCCACTTCCCGGAAGCCAAGCTTTGCGGGGGAATCTTGATAAGCCGTTCGCGATTGATTTTTCCGGCGTCAAACGCATACACGGCGATGGCATTGCCGGTATCACCAGCTCTGCTTCCTGTGGGGTCGGTGATCGAGCCTAGCGAAGCATACAAATGTCTGCCATCAGCGCTGAATGTGAGGCCGAGAAAATAGCTCTGGTGGGCATCTTCACAGAGCCGGTCGTCGGGAAAATCGGTGATCTTGCCGGTTTGGAGGTCGAAAACCGAGATGGACTGGCAGCCGCGACTCTTCTGCGTGCCATAGCCGGAGTGCAGCATGGCGGCAAATTGGCCGTCGGGACTGAGGGCAATTGTGGCCGGGAAACTATTGAGAGCTGCAAGAACGCCCGGCGCCGGTGCAAGCGACTTACTTGTAGGCAGGTTGATGGGGGATGGCTTGCTGGCTTCCTGGCCCGCCAGCGGCAGGACCGCAATGAGTATGGTGGCAAGGTGACAGGTTGCGCGTCGCAAGATTCCTCCGGAGTGATCCAGCAGATCGGTTCGAGACGGCGCAAAAACGAAGCCGGTCAGGATATCGACCGGCTTCGATCCTCGGCATAAATGGCCACGTGTTTAGTGCGTTTCGGTGGCGGCACGCTGCGCGGGCGGCTCCTGGACCACACCCTCCTGCGGCGCGTTGTGGCGGACGTCGGCTCCGCGCACCCAGAAGATCACGTCTTCGGCGATGTTGGTGGCATGGTCAGCCACGCGCTCGAGATTACGGGCCACCAGCAGCGCGTCCAAGGCTTGACGGGTGGTCTCGGGACGCTCGTTCATGGTCTTGACAAGCACGATGAACGCCTCGTCGCGCATGCGGTCGACGACATTGTCCATTTCGAGAACGGCCTGGGCGAGCTCGGCCTTGGCTTCGATGAAAGATTCCAGCGCGCGCCGGACCATGGCGCTCACCGCGGCCGACATGCGGGCGATATCGACGGGCAGGTCGACGGCCGGCAAGCTGACCATGTCCATGACGCGCTCGGCAATGTTGACCGCCTGGTCGCCGACGCGCTCGAGATCGGCGTTGATCTTGGTGACGGCAAGGATGAAGCGCAGATCGACGGCCATGGGTTGCTGCATGGCGAGCAGGTCAAAGGCGAGCTCGTCGATTTGGCGCTCGGAGAGATTGATCTGGGTCTCGCCCTCGAGCACCATCTGGCAGCGATTCAAATCCCGGTCCAGGTAGGCCTGGCAGGCACGATCGACGGCCTGCTCCGCAAGTCCGCCCATCCGAAGCAGCTTCTGGCGCAATTCATCAAGCCCCTGCTGAAATCGCGTACGCATTATCCGAACCTGCCTGTGATGTAGTCTTCGGTGCGCTTGTCCGAGGGATTGGTGAAGATTTTTTCGGTCTTGTCGTATTCGATCATGCGCCCCAGAAGGAAAAACCCCGTGTACTCGGCCACCCGCGCGGCCTGTTGCATGTTGTGCGTCACAATCACAATAGTGTACTGCGCTTTGAGCTCGAAAATCAGTTCTTCGATTTTCCCGGTCGAGATCGGGTCGAGCGCGGAACAAGGCTCGTCCATGAGCAGGACTTCGGGCTCGACGGCAAGAGCGCGCGCGATGCACAAGCGCTGCTGCTGGCCTCCCGACAGGCTGGCACCCGATTTCTTGTGGAGGGAGTCCTTGACTTCGTCCCAAAGCGCCGAAGATGCCAGCGACTTCTCGACGACTTCGTCGAGATGCTTTTTGTCGCGATAGCCATTCAGCTTGAGCCCAGCCGCAACGTTGTCGTAGATAGACATCGTTGGAAACGGGTTGGGTTTCTGAAAAACCATGCCGATGCGACGGCGCAACTGGGTGGCGGAGGTGCCCTGGTAGGCGTCGTAGTCCCCGATCTTGATCGTGCCCTCAACCCGCGCCTCGGGCGTGGTCTCGTGCATGCGGTTCAGGCAGCGGATGAAGGTCGATTTGCCGCAACCCGACGGCCCAATCAGGGCAGTCGCGTGGTTGGCCTGCACGTTCAGGTTGATGTCGTGCAGGGCTTGGGTTTTGCCGTACCAGGCATTCAATTTTTCGACCTGGATTCCAACGCCCATGCTAGGCAACTCCTCCCAGGGTACCGCGTCGCACAACGTAGCGGACCGCTGCCACTGCACTGACGATCAGGATGATCAACACCAGCGCACCAGCCCAGGCTTGGCGATGCCAGTCGTCGTAAGGCGAGATGGCGTAGGTAAAGATCTGGAGGGGCAGAGCCGCGGTAGGCTGGTCGAGCCGCCAATTCCAGAACTGATTGCCGAAAGCCGTGAACAACAGCGGCGCCGTTTCCCCGGCGACGCGGGCAAAGGCCAGCATCACCCCGGTGATTACGCCGGAAGTTGCGGTACGCAGGACGATGGACAAGGTCGTGCGCCAGCGCGGAACCCCTAAACCGTAAGCCGCTTCCCGCAACGTGTTCGGAACCAGGAGCAGCATCTCTTCGGTGGTGCGGGTAATGGTGGGGATCATCATGATGGCGAGGGCCGTGCCGCCCGCCAAGGCAGAGAAATGCTTCTGGCGCAGGACCACGATGGCGTAGGCGACGATGCCAATCACGATGGATGGCACGCCGTTCAGCACGTCAGAGACGAACCGCACCGCATTGCCAAAGCGGTTTTGTCCGAACTCGGCAAGATAGATTCCGGCGCCAATTCCCAACGGCACGCCCAGCAGGCTTCCGATGGTGAGAATAAGAACCGAGCCGGCGATCGCATTGGCCATGCCTCCGCCGATTTCCCCAGGCGGCTTGGGGGTTTGCGTGAGGAAGGCGAGATTCAGCGATCCGACGCCCTTGATGACCAGGTAGGCAAAGATCGCGACCAGCGGTGCAAGCACGATGATGACGGTGGAGACGGCAAACGCGGTCGCCAGATGATTGGTCAATTTGCGCCAAAGGCTGATTTCGAGTTTCTGAGGAGGTGCCGCCTTGGAATCAGGCACGGGCCCTCACAGGCTGGCCACGGGTCACGCTCCATACCAGGAACCGGGCCAAGGCATTCACGATGATGGTGACCAGGAACAACGCTAATCCGATTTCAATCAAGGCGGAAAGATAGAGATCGCCCGCGGCTTCACTGAACTCATTCGCCAGGACACTGGCCATGGTGTATCCGGGAGCAAACAGCGACTTGGCAATCTCAGGCCGGTTGCCGATCACCATGGTGACCGCCATGGTTTCCCCGAGTGCGCGTCCGAGACCGAGAATGATTCCGCCCACGATGCCGGCGCGCGCATTGCGCAGGACGGCCAGCCAAATCATTTCCCAGCGAGTGGCGCCCAGTGCCAAGGCAGCTTCGCGCTGGTGCTGTGGCACGACCGCCAGGACCTCGCGGGTGATCGAAGAGATGATCGGGATGATCATGATGGCCAGGATGATGCCGGCGGCCAACATTCCAATTCCGTAAGGTGGTCCCTCAAAAAGACCGGTCCAGCCGAGAGTCTTTGCAAGAAAAGGCTGGACATAGCTGCGCAAGATCGGAACGAGCACGAAGATTGCCCACAGGCCGTAGATCACACTAGGAATGGCTGCCAGCAGTTCGGTGGTAAAGGACAGCGGCCCCCGGAGCCATTTGGGGCACATCTCGGTAGTGAACACGCCCACGCCCACTGAAAGTGGTATGGCGATAACCAGCGCCAGTACTGACGAAACGATGGTGCCGTAAACAAAGGGCAGGGCGCCATAGTGATCGTTCACCGGGTCCCAGTCCTGGCCCCAGAAGAATTTCCAGCCGAATGCATGCCAGGAAAGCTGAGATCGACCGACCAGTTGCCAAACGATAAGAGCAAGAATGACAAGCACGATCAGGGCGCAGCCGAAAATGATCCAGCTGAACAGGCGATCCGCCAGGACGCCATCAGAGGCTCGAACCAGCAGGCTCTCGCGTCTTTTAACTCCATCTTTTAGAACAGGTTGTGGCCCCGTCATTTGTGGGCGATACAGGGCTCGATTAGCCATACTGACGCGACGGTATCAGAAACTTGTTACAGCAATGTTAAAAGCCGTGGGAGCAAGCGGCGTGGGCGCAATGTAAGCGCGGCGGCGAGAGCACGCTGTCGGATTGAAGTAGCAGCAAGACGGGCGTGAGCCAGCGCGCGGAATGGGGGAAATCCTGCACGCTTTTCCGGTTGCTTTGCTACTTTGATTTGTGAGATGAACGATGGTTCACAACAGAATCACCGCGCACCTCATCACCATCGCATGCCGGTTTTCGCCGCCGTTGACATCGGCTCCAACTCGGTTCGTCTGAAGATTGCCCGTCTGCGTGGGCACCGTCTCCATGCCATCCACGAAGACCGCGAGGTAACGCGGCTTGGCGAAGGCGTTTTCCGATCAAACTTCCTGTCTCCGGAGTCGATGGCGGAAACAGTGAAGGTACTTCGCCGTTTTCACCGCACCGCGCAGCGACTGGGCACGGATTCGGTGCGAGTGGTGGCCACCAGCGCCCTTCGCGATGCGCGCAACTCCCAAGCGTTCCTGGAGTGGGTTCGTTCAGCGACGGGCTGGACGGTTGAGATCATCTCGGGGCTGGAAGAAGCTCGCCTGATTCACTTGGGGCTGGTTTCGAATCTTCGTTTGAGCAACTCGACTGTGCTGATGATCGATCTGGGCGGCGGCAGCTGCGAGCTCACCGTCTCACGCAAGGGACACATTCGAGAAACCGTCAGCCTGCCCCTTGGCGCCGTGCGCCTCACCAACGAATTCCTCTCTCATGATCCGCCGCGCAAGGGGGAACTGCAGCGGTTGCGGGGTTTTGTGGCGCGGGAGGTGAGTCGCGTGTCGGGGCGCATCGCTGGATCGCGGGTTCAAATTGCGATCGCGACGTCGGGGACCGCGGCCGCGCTGTCCGCGGCGGCTAGCCATTTGATCCGGTCGTCGCGCAGGCGCCGAACCCCACTCGTGTCGCGCACGGAGATCCGGCAAATCGCGAAGCGAATCAGCCGCCTGTCGCTAGAGGAGCGGAAGAAGATCCAAGGCATTGGGCCGCGCCGCGCCGAGATCATCGTGGCCGGGGCCCTGGTGTATCACGAACTGGTCGAGCGCTGTCAGCTGCGCGCTTTCCGTTATTCGCCCCTCGGGTTGCGCGATGGACTGTTGGCGCAGATGGCGGCGGAATACGATCGCGGCACGCGCTCGGGCAAGCAGATCGAATCAGAGCGCTGGGATTCCATTCAACACGCCGTGCGCCATTATCGAATTGATTTGCCGCATGCGCTGCAGGTGCGGGCCTCGGCGATGGAGCTATTCACGGCACTGCGGCCGCTGCATCATCTGCCGCCCGAGTACCGGGAGTGGCTATCGGCTGCTGCCATGCTCTACGAGGTCGGCGATTTTGTGAACCGCAACGGGCGCCACCGCCATGCCCACTACATCATTTCGAACTCCGAGATTCTGGGCTACACGCCGGAACAGCGGCGGATCATTGCGGGGATCGCGCGTTATCTCGGCAAGTCGCGGCCGACGCCGGGAGACGGTCCGCTGAAGGGACTGCAACCGATCGAGCAGGAACAGGTCGCCAAAGCGTCGATGCTGCTGCGGCTGGCGCGGGCGATGAACCTGGGCCGCAGCCGCGCGGTCGAGAAGGCTCGCGTTTCTCTGCGCAACGGCTCAGTCCAAATGAAGTTGATTTCGCGGCGCAGGGTGGGAGTCGAGCTGGAGCTTTGGGCGATTGAGCGCGATCGCGATTACTTCCGCGAAGTCTTCGGCCGCGAGCTTTCGGCCGCGGCAGCGTAAAGGGTACGCAGAATTTTCGGAGTCAGGCACCAGGAGAGCGATCCCGAACTCCGCCGCAGTTCCACCTTTGCGACCGCTCCCTTGCGCAATTCGATGGCGGCCTCGCATCCCGCGGAGCTGATGATCTGGCCCAGAAATTCACTGAGGTTGGGATTGTGGCCGACAACCATGATCGCCTCCATGCGGGCGTACTTGTCGAGCAGCTTGCGAAAATCGGCAAAGGTCGCCTGGGGGCGCAGGGCCGGCTCAATTTGCAGCTTGCCCTCGAATCCCATTTCGTTTCCAACGAGGGCCGCGGTCTGGGTAGAGCGCTTCAGGGGACTGGAAATGACGGCATCGACTTGCACATCGAGAGCGGCCAGCGCCCGGCCGACGTAGCCGCATTGCTCGATCCCTTCTTTATCGAGGCCGCGCTTCTCGTCCTTCTTCGGCGAGAGCATTCTTTCGCCGGCGTTGGCGTGGCGGAGGAAGTAGACAATCATCGGTTACGCTTCCCTTCCCACGCTGCTTCTGCGGCGTGCGCGGACCGGGGCCGGCGGCATCGACTGAAGCGACTGCTTCCCTTCCGCCAGAGCGATCAAGAACTCCTGGGCATTGAAGGCCGACGCGCCAGAAGGCGGGCGTGCTCCCCGCCGGCCTGGCGTCTGCCAGGTGTGATGGTAGGTGCCGTCCCTGGCGAGAATTCGCGCTTTCATATTGTCGGCCAGGTAGGCTTCCAGAATTTCCTGGCGGACGCGTTCGCGCGCCATGGTGTCTTTCAGCGGTGTGAGGACTTCGACTCGCTCATATAAGTTGCGCGGCATCCAGTCGGGGCTTCCGATGTAGACCTCTTCCTCGCCGCCATTTTCGAAGAAGTAAATTCGACTGTGCTCGAGGAAACGCCCGACGATGCTGCGGACGCGAATCCGGTCGCTGACTCCCCGCACTCCGGGGCGCAGGGCGCAGATGCCGCGCACGAGCAGATCGATTTCTACACCGGCTTGCGACGCTGCATACAGAGCGGTGATGACTTTCTTGTCGAGCAAGGCATTCATCTTGGCGATGATGCGAGCGGGGTTCCCTTGACGGGCATGGTCTGCCTCGCGCGCGATCAAAGCCAACAACTTCTCCGCCAGATCGAGGGGCGCGACCAGCAGGGGCCGGTAGCTCGGATTCTCGGCGTAGGCGGTAAGGAAGCCGAAAACATCGTGCGCGGCGCCGGTAATCTCCGGGTCGGCAGTCAGCAGGCTGAGGTCGGTATAGATGCGGGCGGTGGTCGCGTTGTAGTTGCCGGTGCCGATATGGAGGTAGCGGCGGGTGACGCCGTCGGGATCGCGCCGCGCCAGCAGCGACAGCTTGCAGTGGGTCTTCAGTCCGACGAGCCCGTGGAAGACCTGCACCCCGGCATCCTCGAGATCACGAGCCCAGCGGATGTTCGAGGCCTCGTCGAAGCGCGCCTTCAACTCGACGACGGCAGTGACTTCTTTTTTAGCTGCGGCGGCAATCAGCGCGGGAACGATCAGCGAGTGCTCGTTGGTCCGATAGAGCGTTTGCTTAATGGAAAGGACGCGATCGTCCTCGGCCGCCGATTCGATAAACGAAATCACGGCGTCGTAGGAATCGTAAGGGTGGTGCAGCAGGACATCGTGGCGGCGGAGTTCCTCGAATAGATCCTGCGATTTCGCGGTCAGACGCAGTTCGCGCGGCACGAACGTTTTGAATTTCAATTCCGGATGCTTGGTCTGCTCGTAGACGTTGAACAGGCGCGAGAGATTCACCGGGCCGTTGACGGGAAAGACTTGCCAGGGATCCAGTTCGAAGACGCCGCGCAGACGCTCGATGATCTCGGGATCGGCGTCGGCCTCGATTTCCATGCGGACGGCATCCCCTTTGCGGCGATTGTGCAGCTCGGCACGCACGGATTCGAGCAGGCTACGCGCCTCTTCTTCGGCAAGGTACAGGTTGCTGTTGCGAGTGACGCGAAACGCGGCGGAGGACACGATGTCGTAGCCGTGATACATGCGAGCGGCGTGGAACGCCACCAGGTCGGCCAGAAAGATGAAGTCGTCGGTTTCTTCCGAGGGCAGGCGGATGAGCCGGGGCAGAGCGCGCGGCACGGTCACGACGCCGGTATAGGTCATCGCCGAACGACGGCGGCGGCGCAAAAGGAACGCCACGCACAGCGCCTTGTTGATCACGCGCGGAAAAGGATGGGCCGGGTCCACGGTGACGGGCGTGAGGAGAGGATCGAGTTCGCGCTCGCAATACTCTTCCACGAACGATTTCGCCGATGCATCGAGCTCGTGCAGTCCGAGTACGCGAATAGCGTTCTCGGCCAGACGCGGCCGCAGGTGCTGGTTCCAGCAGTCATACTGCTCATCGACAAAGTCGTGGGTTTCCAGGCTGATCTTGTCGCGTTCCTCGACGAGTGTCAGGCCATCGGCCGCGCCCTCGTTGTATCCATCCTCGATCTGCTGAACGAGCGACGCCACCCGCACTTCGAAGAATTCATCGAGGTTACTGGCCGAGATGGACAAGAACTTGAGACGTTCCAGAAGAGGATTGTTGGAGTCGAAAGCTTCTTCCAAAACGCGCCGGTTAAACGCGAGCCAGGACAGTTCCCGGTTGATGAAATTCGACGGACTGTCGAGCGAAGGGCGCGCCATGGTTCAGAGGAGTTTGGGGGAAGGGCGCTCGAAGGACTTACTCCCCCCGGCGCCGCCCGCACGGCACAACGTAAAGCGCAGTCGCATAGAAATGATCAGAGCCGCCATAAAGAACTACTAGTATAGAACAGCCCTCGTAATTGCGGCATCCGGAGGGCTTTTTGCACGTATCTTTGAAATAAAGTGTGTCACATAAAGGCTGGCTGTCGCGCAGAATCAATCGGAGAGGTTTGGCTGAAAGCGGCTACCTTTCAGGGCAACAGCAAAAGGACCCGGGACCGGGTCCTTTGCGTTCGCGAGGGGCAGAAGGATTGTTTTACCGGACTTGCTTGATTTCCGCTTTCACCGCCTGCGCCACGTTCTGGGGCAACGGGGCATAGGTAAGGGCCGCGGTCATTTTCTGGCCGTCGTCGACCATCCAGTTGAGGAAGTCGACGATGATCTTGCCTCTCGCCGCGTCCTTGGACTGGCTCGGAATGAGCAGCCAGGTGAAGCTCGAGATCGGATATGCGTCCTTTCCCGGAGCATTGGTGATGGAGACGCGGAAATCAGCGGGCATGTTCTTTACCGATCCTGCGGCTGCAGTCACGCTGTCGAGCGAGGCTTTAACGAAATTGCCGGAGGAGTTTTTCACGCTGCCGTAGGCAATCTTGTTTTGCACGGCATAGATCAACTCGACGTAGCCGATGGCGCCCGACATCTGCCGGACGACGCCCGCCACGCCTTCATTTCCCTTGCCGCCAAGCCCGACCGGCCACTTGATCGAGGTGCCTTTGCCGGGGCCACCCGCCCACTCGGAACTGATCTTGGAGAGGTAGTCGGTAAAGATGTAAGTGGTGCCGCTGCCGTCAGACCGGTGCACGACGATGATGGGCTGGTCAGGAAACTTGACCTCCGGGTTGGCGGACGCAATGGCCTTGTCGTTCCAGTTGGTGATCTTTCCCAGGAAAATCCCCGAGAGGACTTCGGGGGTGAATTTCACTTCGCTGGTGGCTCCCGGAACGTTATAGGCGGGCACAACTGCGCCGAGCACCGTGGGTACGTGCAGGATCTTCACTTTCGACTGCGAGAGTTGTTCATCGGTCATGGGCCCGTCGCTGGCTCCAAAATCGACCGTGCCTGCCAGCACTTGACGGATTCCTCCACCGCTGCCGATTGACTGGTAGTTGATCTGGATGTCAGGATGCGAGTTGTGGTACTCGTTGAACCATTTCGAGTACATGGGATAAGGGAATGTGGCTCCCGCGCCGTTCAAAGTCGTTTGCGCCACAGCCGTTACTGCCAGAGCGGAGCAGAGAACAAGCAGTGCGATGCGACGGATCACGCGATCAGTCCTCCACAATAGATTTTGTTATTCCCAACCCTTGTATGTGGGCGGTGTTACAGTACGGTTACAAATTGATGAATTTCTTATGAAACGGCCCGCATTTTTCAGCATCTTGCTGGGCAAACGCTGACCAATTTCTTTACGGACAACTGAGTCTTGACCTCCTCCAACGACCGTTTCGCGCCCGGCTGGCCGGGGATTGCGCCGCGCTGGACGTCCAGCGTGAAGTCGGGTATCGGTACCGCACTCAACCCGCACAGCCGTGTGTGGTACACCGTCAGCCACGGCATTCTGAATGAAGTGTATTTTCCGCGGGTGGATCAGGCGTGCACCCGTGACCTCGGCCTGATCGTCACCGATGGGCACAATTATTTCTCCGAGGAAAAGCGACACTGCCGCTTCGAGAACAAACCGTTTGAGCCAGGCATTCCGGTTTACCAGCTGACGAACACTTCCCTCGATGGCCGCTACCGCATTCACAAGGAGGTTTTTAGCGATCCTTATCGGCATGTCGTGCTGCAACGCGTTCACTTCGAACCTCTTCAGGGAAGGCTGCAAGACTACCGTTGCTATGCGCTTTTGGCGCCGCACCTGGGGAATTGGGGATACGGCAATACGGGCTGGATCAATGACTACAAGGGCCATCCCATGCTGTATGCGCAGCGGGAGCACCTCACACTTGCATTTGCCTGTTCCAGTCCATGGCTGGAACGGTCGGTTGGCTTCGCCGGATATTCAGACGGATGGCAGGATCTCTCGCAGAATTTTCGGATGACGTGGCATTACACTCGCGCGGAAAACGGCAATCTTGCGCTTACCGGGGAGGTCGATCTGGCGGCCTGCGAGGGCAAGTTCGTGCTGGCCCTGGGCTTCGGACGGAACTGCTGGGAATCGGGGCAACAGGTTCTGTCTTCCCTGCTGGAGGATGGCGACGAAATTCGGAAGCACTTCGTGCAGCAGTGGAAAACCTGGCACGACAGCCTGATGCCGATTGACCAACCGCCCCGCGAATACGACCTGTACCGAACCAGCATGGCCGTCCTTCGTTCGCACGAGTCCAAAGATTTCGTCGGCGGCGTCATTGCCAGTCTTTCGATTCCGTGGGGCTTTAACAAAGGCGACGAAGATCTGGGAGGCTATCACCTGGTATGGCCTCGGGATCTGGTGGAGACGGCGGGAGCGCTGGTAGCAGGAGAAGCCATCGTCGACGCCCTGCGCGTGCTGCGCTACCTGGAGTCCACACAAGAAGGCGACGGCCATTGGGCGCAGAATCTGTGGCTGGATGGACGACCTTACTGGGCCGGCATCCAGATGGACGAGACGGCGTTCCCAATATTACTGCTGGATTTGCTGCGGCGAGAGGCCGGCGACTCGTTGGGCGACTTGCACCGGTGGTGGCCCATGGTGCGCGGCGCCGCCAGCTTCATTGTCCAGAATGGTCCGGTGACGCAGCAGGACCGATGGGAGGAAGATGGCGGTTACTCGCCCTTCACGCTGGCGGTCGAGGTGGCTGCGTTGCTGGCTGCCGCGGACGTTGCTGAGGCGGTGGGCAATCCAGTCGCTGCCGCCTATCTGCGCGAAACAGCAGACGCATGGAATGACAACATCGAGCGCTGGACCTACGCCATTGACGGAGAACTGGCCCGCCGGGTTGGTGTGGAAGGGTACTACGTGCGCATTGCGCCTGAGACCGATGGCGCAGCCTCACCCTTGCAGGGTTTCGTGCCGATTAAAAACCGCGCACCCAACGAGAGTTCGGCACAGGCGACCCAGGTGATCAGTCCGGACTCTCTGGCATTAGTGCGCTTTGGTTTGCGCGCGCCAGACGATCCCAAAATTGTGAACACGATTAAGGTGATCGACCAAGTGTTGCGGGCAACGCTTCCTCAGGGGCCGTGCTGGTATCGGTACAACGGCGATGGCTATGGAGAACACGAAGACGGCTCGCCTTTCGACGGCACCGGTATTGGCCGTCCCTGGCCGTTACTGGCAGGTGAGAGGGCGCATTATGAATTGGCGGCGGGCCGTCCTGACGTTGCGGACGCCCTCATGCGGGTAATGGAAGCTTCGACCGCGGGGGCGGGCCGACTGATTCCCGAGCAGGTATGGGATAGCGTGGATCTCCCCGAACTGGAATTGTTCAAGGGCAAACCCACCGGCTCAGCCTGTCCTTTGGTGTGGGCGCATGCGGAGTACATCAAGCTGCGCCGCTCTCTCCGAGAAGGGCGCATTTTCGACCAGCCCCGACAAACCGTGCAGCGCTACCTCGTCGAAAAGCGGCGCTGCCAGCATTTTTTGTGGATCTTCAACAACAAGGTGCGAACTCTCCCTTGCGGCAAGATTCTGCGCATTGCGCTGCTTTCGCCGGCCGTCGTCCATTGGAGTCTGGATAACTGGAAAACGGCATTCGACACGCATACGCGCGACACAAGTCTGGGCGTGCACGTGGTGGATCTCCCGACGGAAAAGATGCCGACGAACCGTCCGATTGTGTTCACGTTCCGGTGGGAACCTGAAGGCCGCTGGGAAGGGGTCAATTACAGCGTGGTGGTGGCGTAGAAACCGAGCGACGGAAACCGGGCTTTTCTTACCCGGTGTATTGCAACTCCACCACAGTGCAATCATCGCCCAGTGGCGTTCCCGCGCAGAACTCAGCGACTGACGCAAAAATATCTTCCAAGGTGGGCGACTTGGCGGCAACGGCTTCGAGACGTTCGTTGTCGTAGAAATCCCCAATCGCATTTTCTGCTTCGGTAACGCCGTCAGTGACCAGGATGAACCGGTCGCCGGTCCTCATACGCACGTGGTCGCTTTCGTAGGTCGCGTCGGAAAGCAATCCCACCGGAAGGTTGCCATGCGACGGTCGGCTGACCTGCGTGCCCGAGACCAGCAGCGGCGGCACATGCCCGCAGTTCACATATTCCAGTTCGCCGTCTTTGTGGATGCGCGCGATGATGACGGTCGCGTATTTCTCGCCCAGGTGTTTCTGCGTGAAGAACCGGTTCACTGAAGCCACGATGTCAGGCAATGGCATGCGGGCACTCAAGTGGGCATACACCATCCCCTGCAAGGTGGACGCCAGCACCGCCGCCGATACTCCTTTTCCGCTGACATCTGCCAGCACCACCGACAGTCCATCTTCGGTATTCACGACGTCGAAGAAATCGCCGCCGATCTCTTTACACGACAGATTCCGTCCGCGCATCCTGGCGTACGGGACTTCCGGAATGGTCACCGCCATCAGGCGCTGTTGAATGGAAGCCGCGATGGCCAATTCCTGCTGATAACGCCGCGAGGCTTCCTCGGCCTGCACCAGACGCGCGTTCTCGATCAGAGATGCGGCTTCCGTGGCAATGACACGCAGGATATCGTGGCTGACGCTGGAGATATCTCGCGAGGCAAAGCGCGAATCGAGATACAGCGCTCCCATCACTTCGGCCTCGGCGGGATTGTTGGCATCGCGCGTGGTCTGCACCTGCGGCTTGCGCAACGGCATGCAGATCACGGTGCGCAAGTCGTAGGCGACGATACTCTGACGGACAGCCAAGTCGAGCGATTGGCTGGTGTCGGTAAACAGAAATTCCGAGTTCGACTTCAACGCTTCATCGAGAATTGAATGTGAGATCGTCTTATCGTCCAGCAGTGCTTCGCCCTTCGAGTTCCGCCCCGCTGCCAGCCGCAGGTTCCCTTCCTCGTCCACCAGGAAAACGTACCCGCGTTCGGCGCGAATCAACTTGAGGGTAGTGTCGACCAGGGTCAGCAGGATCTCATCGAGCACGCCCACCGTGTTGAGCTTGCGGGCGGCTTCGAGAAACAGCGTCAGCTTCTCGAGGTCAGTGGTATCGGTTGAAATCTGGATTCCCGAAATCTGGCTGAGAAACTCGCGCGCGGTGTTCGAGGTGGCGTGCTGCGGGCTGAAGATGACATAAGCGACGTCGCGAACGCCAAACTCGACGCGGTCATTGCGCTGCAACCGCTGGCGTTGCACGCGCTCGCCATTGACGTACGTCCCATGCTTGCTGCCCTGGTCAACGACGAAGAAGTCCCCGTTTTCTGCGACGATCAGGGCATGGTCGCGCGACACCCGGGGATCGGGAATCACCAGATCCTTGTCGACCTTGCGGCCGACCGAGAAGGGGGTGCGATTCATCACGATGGAGCGCTGCTCGTTTCCCTGCACGAAAATCAGCGAGGGAAATACCCCGGAACCGGGGTCGGACGTGATGCCGGAAATAGGATGAAACCCCATAGGGCGCGATCAGAGAGACGTCTTATTACAAGATAATGACAGGAATGATGCCCAGCGGAAAGGGGGCAACATCCTCTGACTAAACAAGGCCCGACCCTGGGACCCCTGAAGGGCGAGACCGTCGACCGATCGAATCGTGCGAGTTGCCGCTCAGGAATGGCCGGCTTTGAAGGCGGCGATGGCCTCCTGGTCGGTGTCATACACTTCGAAAACGGTGGCCAGTTTGGTGATGGCGAGCACGTCGCGGAGGCGCTGGCCCAATCCTGTGAGCTTGATGTCGGCGCCGGCTGCCCGCGCGGACGAATAGACTCCCACCAGGGTGCCCAGTCCGCCGCTGTCGATGTAGCTCACGCCGCTCAAGTTGAGGACAATCTTTTTCGTGCCATTGAGCAGATTTTTGAGGCTCTCGCGTAATCCGCTGGACTCCTCGCCAAACACGATCCTGCCCGAGCAGGCGACAATCGTCACGCCGTCGGCCAACAGCGTATCCATCTTCAGCGTCATTCCCGTCCCCCAGCCTTGCTATCGTCGATAAATGCTTGGGAAGCCTACAGCTTGCGGTGATTGATTGCAAGCAAACGTCAAACGATTCGGGTCAGTTTGGAGGGTTGGATGGGGAAAGAAGGCGGCGGCCCTGGCCAAGCGCCTGCGCGACAAGAATGCTCAGAGGCACGAGACAAACGAGTGGGACAGGGATTTTCGCGCTGGTGTAGAGAGGCAGCCACCATCCACGCTGGACAATCTCCGGCGCCAAAAACAGCGACGCCACGGACAATCCGATCGTGGCCATCCAGGACCATGCCACCGCCGCCGCGGCGAGATAGAGGGCGCTTCGCGATGGCGCGCTTCGGTTCGAGAGCGCGCGCCAATTCCGCGCGATCAGCAGGACCGCCGGAAGCAGCAGCAGGTAGTTGTACGGGGCAAACATGGGAATGACAATCACCGTTACAGCAAGCACGAGAGCGATGGCCAAGGCGAATTGTGGAGACTCATTCGGCTCTTTCCGCAGGCGCCAGCAGACTAGAGCCGTGACTGCGATGGCGATGGTGGCTGCGATCCTTCCCCACAGCGGCGTAAGCAATACGTCGAGCATGGACATTCCGCCGGCGTAGCGGCGGTACTCCTGGGTCGCGACGAAGAAGTTTCCGATCCAGCCGGGGAGGAGAATCTCGGAAGCTGAGAGCAGCAACGCCATCGTCGCGGCGCATCCCCAGAAGAAGCGCTGTCGCGTCGGCCAGTCGCTCAGCGTCCACAAGAGCAAGAACAGCGCAATGGGCAAAGTTAGCTGTGGCTTGATCGTAGCCAGGGCCAGGACAACTCCACTGGAAAAGAGATGCCCTTGCGTGAGAAGGGCGCAAGCCATCGCGATGAAAGCTGCGACAACCAGGCTGAGTTGCTGCAGCTTGAAACCTTGAACGGCTGGAAAACTCCCCAGTGTCAGAAGAAGGGCGATCAAGACTCCTGCCGGGGAAAGACGCCATCCGACCACGCGCAGCCAGAGAAGCACGCTGGCAGCGGTAATGACTACGAGGAACCAGGCGAAGCCGGTTCGCACCTCGTCGAATGGGAGTCTGATCGTGGGCGCCAGAAGAAAAGTCACATAGACCGGATAGGCGAACCCTTGCTGGTCCTTGGGATCGCCGGGCCGCTGGGGATCGAGTTCGCGCCCATAGTAGCCCGCCTGGATCTCGCGGGTGATGTCGCCGCTATAGGGGTTGCGCCGATGCAGGAGCAGTTCGCGCGCGCCCAGCCAGCGCGGATACAAATCAGAGAGATTTCCGCGCGGACGCTGGTGCGCGGCGGCATCGGCCCGCTGGTAGGGGACGAGAACATGGTCCACGTAAAACCACATGCTGGTGGCGCATAGAATCGCCAGAAGCAGGCCAGCTTTGGAGTTGGTTGCCAAGAGCTCGAGTTCCGCTCCGTTCTTCAGTCAAGCGGGTTCAGGCGACCGGTCCCGATTTCATCGCAAATGCGTTGGGATCCGGTCGGCTTTGCAAGACGAGCGTCGCTATTCCTGACAGCACTCCCATGTACAAAGGCAAGAGTTGGATACGCGTGGACTGCGGCCAGACTCCGAATTGAACCGCGAAGGAAACGAAGGGTGCGATAGCGATAAGCCATCCAAGAATTGTGGGTGCACGCTCGCGCCGGTCGAAAACGGAGGAAAGTCGCTCCGCCTGGGAGAAGAGCACGATTAGCGCGGGTAACGCGATCACCCAATCGTGCCCGTAAAGGTAAGGCGAAGCGAGGATACCGAGGCAGATTGCGACTGCGAACCGCGCTTGCCAGTCCGGAGGGAGTTCTGAAGAGTCGGAACTGGGGAAGGAAACGAAAACGGCGAGTCCAATGGACGCGATTGTGAGGAGCGCCAAGAACCACTGTGCCACAAGGTCGGTTCCCAGCAACAGGGACACTAGCCCGCGCCAGTTCTGCATTGCCGTTGGATATACCGAAACGTGGGCGCCTCCTCGATTGAAAACGGCAAGGAAGCGGAGATATGCGGAAATCCATAATCCTAATTTCGCGAATGACAGTCCGAGGATGATGAGCACCACGGTAGCAAACGAAGCCAGCGTGCGCCAGCATCGCCACAATACCAGCGACAATAAAGGCAGTACCAAAAGTTGCGGCTTCATTAAGCCAAGAGCCAGCCAACAGCCAGCCTGCCAAAATTTGCGAGCCTCCAGCAAAGTCAGCGCTTCCGTGAAACCCAGAGCACAAAGCAGGCCCATCTGGCTGTGACCCAGCGTGAGTTGCAGCGGAACCCATGTGAGAAATGCGATCAGGACTGCGAGTCGCAGTCGAGGAGTAACGAAGCGGTCCCAGATGAGCCGCCTCGCGATCCATGCCGTGATTGCGAAATTCAGAAACGCCCAAAACAAAAAAGCCTTACTCAGCGAGAGATGGGCGAGCGGCGAAAGGAGCACCGCAACGTAGGCCGGATAGACGTAGGGCAGCAGGTTATACCGACGATAGGGCAGGAGATCCGCGTCCATGCGGCTGCGTTGTACTTCAAGGTTGTAGAGCTGGGCCCCCCTGCCCTCGGCAACAATCTGGGCGCCTACATATACACTGGAAAAATCGCGTGAGTAGACATAGCCCAAGAGGCTCGTTTGTGAAAGCAGTAAAACACTCCAAAACCAAAGCGTCAGGGCAAGAAGTGAGGCGTGACACAATGGCAACCAGCGTGGCAGAAAGAACGGTTTCGTACGCACGGGAAGGGTCATTCAGAGGTAGCGTGAGAGTCTACCTCAAAGAGATGGGCTGTTCCAGGAAACTCAGTTTTGCGTGGTGGCCAGCTTTGAATTATTGGTGAGGGTTTTTCGCCAGCACCATGTACTGCGCGCCTAGTGGTATACGGCAAAGGGCATCTTCCAGTGGACGTAAGGCTTTCAGGAATCTGGGAAAGAAGAATCGAAAGTCTATCCTCAGGATCTGGAATCCACCTTGACCGAGGAGAAGTCTGGCTTCTCGGGCGGAGATCTTCACCGCGTCGCGGTCAAAGTCGCAACGATGCATCACATACTGCGTCCCTGGATTCCACGGGTTGTTCTCCCATAAGGCAAAGATCCCACCCGGACGGAGACAGCGCAGAATGTAGTTCACCGCACCGGCTCTTTCGACAGGGGGGATGTGGTGAAATACGCCGTTGCAATAGACCAGGTCCACTGATCCATCCGGCTGATACTCAGGAAACGTCAGAAACCGGCAAGTCGAAGAGCCGTAATCGCGCTTAGCGCGCTCAAGCTCAAGTTCGGATATCTCGAGGCCCAGGACCGACTGACAGGGCAACAGATCGCGGAGAAAAACGGTGGTTCCGCCCACTCCACAGCCATAGTCGATTGCGGAATGAACACTCAGCGAGATTTCGCGGAGGCACTGCGCCAGCCACTCCACGCGGCCGCGAGCAAAGAAATCCTTGGTTTCGCCGCTGGCGCTGAGCGCGTTGTTCAGACGCTCGTCGTAGTTCTCGGCAAACTGATCGAACTCCGCGGGTCCGGTCATCGACGCGGCAGCCCCAGCACGCTCAAAAAGAAGCTGGCGAACACCGCTTGCGCGCCCAGGATCAAGAGTAGAACGCCCGGAATCACGATGCGCATGGTGTGGGAATAATCCAGTGGACCGAAATGCTGCGTACCCCATCCTGCCACCGCCACGATCGACGCTGCCAAGCCTGCCAGCGTGAGTACTGCTCCGACTACGAGGCCGACCTCGAGCGTGACATAACGAAACAGGCGGTCGAGCAGCGGGTCGGGCGGATGCAACTCCTCCGAGATGGCGAACAACTTGGTAAACACTGCGAATGCGATGCCCTGAAATCCCAGCAGAACAAATGCCGCCGCGTACAACAAGGTGTGTACGTCGAAGGTCACGGCGCCCACGATGCGAGGCGCAGGCAGCAGCCAGGCGCCGAGCGCGATTCCCACCAACATCAGGGCGATCCCCGGATATAGGAACAACCAGCGCGGGCTGTAGAGCAGAAAAAAGCGGAGTGTGCGCCAGCCGTCGCGCCAGGTTCTCAGGTGTGGTGGACGGCTGCGTCCATCGGGAGACAGCGTCGTCGGCACCTCGGTGACCTGCATGCGTAACAGGGTGGACTTCACCACCATCTCGGTGGCGAACTCCATGCCGGTGGTGCGCAGGCCCATGCGCTGGTAAGCCTCTTTGCGGAACCCGCGCAGCCCACAGTAGAAATCTCCCACGGCGCGGTTGCGAAAGAACAAGCGGCCGATCCAGGTCAGGGCGGGATTGCCGAAATATTGGTGCAGCGGGGGCATCGCCCCTTTTTCGATTCCTCCGCGAAAGCGATTGCCCATCACCAGGTCTGCGCCTTTCCGCAGCGGCTCGAGAAATCGCGGGATATGCCCGAAGTCGTAGCTGGCGTCGGCATCGCCCATCACGATGTATTTGCCGGCGGCGGCATTGATTCCGCCCATCAAGGCGTTCCCGTATCCGCGGGCTTGCACACGCACGACCCGCGCACCCAACCGCTCAGCGATCTCCACCGAACCGTCGCGGCTGCCGTTATCGGCGATGACGACTTCCCCGGCAATTCCGGCGCTGCGAATGGTGTCCTGCGCCTTGCGGATGCACTGTTCGAGCGTCTCGGCCTCGTTCAGGCACGGCATCACGACCGACAATTCGACCTCGGACGCGCTGGACTCCAAGTGTCTGATCGGTTGGCGAATCGGGCTTAAGGGAGGGACCCACCAAGGCTCCTTGGGCGCGGGAACAACGAAACCGCGAAGTGCTCCAGTTGGATTTCTGCTACAACTGAGGGGTTCGGCGGCTCAAAGCATCCTCAGCCTGCCCGAGTTTACCAAAGACCTCTAGCCGGAGGCTGCGTTGTCACCCTTGCTCGGGTCCTTCCTTGTAGCGTCTGGTCGTTGTAGCCGGCGCCGTTTCACTTCTTCGGTGACAGGTCGGTGACGCGATTGGAGCGAGCAACCGGGCAATTCTCCCGGAAAAAGACGCTCAGTGATCGATCTGTCTGGGATTGCCTGCCGCTTTGGCGAGGCTGGCCCTCCTGCCACTAGTCCCGGTTCCGGTGCCGACGCTTCCTGACGAGTTCAGTTATCTTCTCGCAGCCGACACGTTCGTCCACGGCCGCCTGACCAACCCTCCCCATCCGATGTGGGTTTTCTTCGACACATTTCATGTGCTGCAGCACCCGACGTACGCGTCGAAGTACCCTCCGGGCCCCGGCGCCGCCATGGCTCTAGGAGAGCAACTCGGCGCCCCCTGGATTGGGGTGTTGCTGAGCATGGCGGGAATGGTGATGGCCGTTACGTGGATGCTGCAAGGCTGGGTTCCTCCTCCCTGGGCGTTGCTGGGCGGTGTGCTTGTGCTGGTGCGACTTGGCTTGTTCAACCAATGGTTCGACAACTACTACGACTCCTCCCTGGCGGTAATTGGCGGCGCGCTGGTCCTGGGTGCCTTCTCAAGGATTCTGAAGTCTCGACGCTTGCTCGATGGCTTGCTTTTCGGCACAGGTGCGGTCGTGCTCGCCTGCACCCGGACTTTCGAGGGCTTCGTCTTCTGCGTTCCGATCGTGATCGCGCTCATACTCTTGTCAAAGCGTACCTTCAATCGCAACGCGCGATCCCTGCTTGTGACCGTTGTTCCGGCGCTGTTGGTACTGATAGCCGGACTGACCTTTCTCGCCTACTACAACGCGCGGGTGACCGGGAACGCTCTGGAGTTTCCGTGGGCCCTTTATCAACGGAACTATTTCAATTACTCCGCTTTCTTTTGGCAGAAACCCGGGCCGCCGCTGAGCTATTCGAATCCGCAGTTCGAAGAATTCTTTAACCACTATCAGCGGGGCCCCAATTCAAAGGTCACATGGAAGAAGCGCGTGGCGGGGACCTTCTGGGCCTGGTGGTATGCGTACCCTGGACCGTTTCTGACTATCCCGCTAGTAATGACACCTCGTCTTTGGCGAGACCGACGCATGCGGGTGCCCTGGATAGTCTGTGGGGTGTGTGCATTGGGCATGCTGTCGGTGGTCTGGTTCCAGCCTTCCTATGCTGCTCCTGTGGCAGCTGCCTTTTTCATATTGCTCGTTCAGGGCATGCGCCATCTTCGGCATATCTGGTTCCGGGGACGACCGGTTGGAGTCTTTCTTACTCGTATGGTGGTGATTGCGGCATGGGCTTGGGCGATGGTTCAAACGGTGCACGCCGCCCGATATCCAATTTCGAAATGGAGCGACCGCCGCGCTAGCGGTTGCCGCGACTCTGGCAGACAAGCCTGGCCAACACTTGGTGCTGGTGCGTTATCTGCCGTCGCACAATCCCCATAAAGAGTGGGTCTATAACGCCGCTGATATCGACCACGCCAAGATTGTTTGGGCGCGCGAGATCCCGGGCCGGGACCTGCGTCCATTGCTGGATTATTACAGGGACCGCAGCGTGTGGGTAGTGGAGGCCGACCTGCCGTCCCCAAGCTTTGCGCCATACCGCGCACCGAAGCCCTGCCCTTGCGGATGCACTGTTCGAGCGTCTCGGCCTCGTTCAGGCACGGCATCACGACCGACAATTCGACCTCGGCGCGCTCGACTCCAAGTGTCTGATCGGTTGGCGAATCGGGCTTAAGGGAGGGATCCACCAAGGCTCCTTGGGCGCGGGAACAACGAAACCGCGAAGTGCTCCAGCTGGATTTCTGCTACAACTGAGTGGTTCGGCGGATCAAAGCATCCTCAGTCTGCCCGAGTTTACCAAAGACCTCTTACCGGAGGCTGCTTGTCTGTCCTGTTCGACTCATTTGTGGCGGTGCTGACCGCAGGAATCTGCTCCGCCGCATTTCTTGGTCAACGTTGGCTGGCACAATTTGAGCGCGCAGCAGCTCGATTTTCGCGAAGAAAGACAGTCACGGTCGTGTGTCTTGGGCTGGTGACGATTCTCTCGCGCCTGGCGCTGTTGCCGGTGCTCCCGGTGCCGCTGCCGGCGATCCACGACGAGTTCAGTTATCTGCTCGCAGCCGACACCTTCGCGCATGGTCGCCTGGCGAACCCTCCCCACCCGATGTGGAAGTTCTTCGACACCTTTCACGTCCTGCAGCACCCGACCTACGCCTCAAAGTACCCACCCGCGCCCGGGCTTCTCATGGCGCTGGGACAATTGCTGGGACATCCATGGATCGGAGTGCTAATCACAACTGCGCTTATGGTCATGGCGATGACCTGGATGTTGCAAGGATGGTTTCCTCCCCCCTGGGCACTGCTGGGCGGAAGCCTGGTTTTCCTGCGGTTTGGTCTATTCAACTTCTGGGTGGACAGCTATTACAACGGTGCGGTAGGAACCGTGGGAGCGGCACTGGTTCTTGGAGCGTTCCCCCGGATACAGAAACGACCTCGGCCAAGATATGCCGCCGCGTTGGGGTTGGGAGCCATCATTCTGGCGTGCAGCCGTCCGGTGGAAGGATTTATTTTTTGCGTTCCCGTGGCCGTCGCGCTTGTCGTCCTGCTGATTGGGAAGATCCGGTCCGATGCGACAAATACATTCCGCCGGACACTTCTCCCGCTGGCCGTGACCCTGCTGGCCGGCTTGGCGGGGATGGCTTACTACAATTTCAGGGTTGCTCGCAACCCTTTGGAATTACCTTATCTGGTCTACCATCGCCAGTACTTTGCGTATCCGGCATTTATCTGGCAAACGCCGCGCCCTACGCTTCATTACAACAACCCTCAGTTTGAAACGTTCTTCAACGTGTGGCAGCGGGCCCGCTATCCGGTGTCCTGGCGCATCTGGCTGAAAAACACGCCGGAGGTTTTCTGGGCCTGGTGGACGGTTTACCTGGGTCCCATACTTACGATTCCCTTGCTGCTGTTGCCCCGCCTGTTGCGCAATCGAAAAATGCTGGTTCCGCTCGCTCAATGTGCGCTTTGCCTCACGGGTTTGCTGCTCGTCGTCTGGTATCAGCCTCACTATGGAGCGCCGCTCGCGGCCGCGGTATTCGTACTCCTAGTGCAGGCCATGCGCTATTTGCGGAGGGTTAGGTGGAAAGACTGGGCGTTCGGCGTTCTGCTGACCCGGATATTGGTCTTATTCACCATTTCGTGGATATTCGTTGAGACGGTGCACGCCGCGCGCCATCCCATGGTGAGCTGGTACGCGCGGAAGGCGGAAGTCAACGGAACGCTCGCTTCCCTGCCGGGAAACCACCTGGTGCTTGTCCGGTACTTGCCGTCACACAATGTCCACCAAGAGTGGGTTTACAACGAGGCTGAGATCGACCGCGCCAGGGTGGTTTGGGCCCGCGACATTCCCGGGGTGGACCTGAATCCCCTGCTCGCCTATTTCAAGGATCGAGATGTTTGGGTGGTGGACGCCGACCTGTCGCCTCCGCGTCTTGAGCCGTACGGCAAGGCGACGGCGCCCTGATCCTCTGCCAGCGCGATCAGAACCATAGGGGTAATTGCTTATCTAAGCATCCGGAGCAGGGGTTGAGAGCAATAAATTCGCTTCCCCAGCGGCCCGGTCGGGGTATGATAGTCGCGACCGGGTGGCATGCGGCCTCGCCGGGTTCCTCAAATCCTTGATTTGATTGAGAGATCGTGGCCATCTCGGTTCTCAGGGCGATCTTCGCGGTTCGCGCCCGCAAGTGCCCGAGTGCGCAGGTGCTGGTGTGTCATCGGGAGGAATGAACAGATGAATCAGACTATTCGCAGGTTATGGCAAGACGACCGAGGACAGGACATCGCCGAGTACGCGGTGATGCTGGCTGTCATTCTCGTGATTGTGGTGGGCACCATCCGATTGATCGGATCCAACGCAAACAACGTCTTCTCGCAGGTCGCCAGTTCGATTCAATAACGAGTCGCGTTGGCCGCTTGCCCCGGAGTGTGCGAGCGGTGGGTGTGGTCATGGATCTTCGGCCGGTCCCGGTGAGGTGGGCCGCCGCCCAACTTGGCATCCGCAGTTGTGGGAAAACGTGCGACCCTCCGTCGCACCTTCGCAGTTTTGGGCAGTGTTTCGGGGTTAAGGAGTTGGCATGAACCGTTCAAGGCTCCTGTTCATTGGATTCGTGGCTATCGCGCTTGGGGCATTCGTCAGCTTTGTGGTGTACAAGAATCTCCGGGCGAAATCCAGCGGAGGCAATGAGCCGGGGGTCGATGTCATCGTCGCGGCCAATGACATACAGGTCGGCGCCAAAGTGGAAGACAGGGACGTGCGCAGCGTCAAAGTTCCGACCTCGGTTGCTCCGCCCAATTACTTTCGCTCGAAATCCCAGATCATCAGTCGAGGCGTGATCCTGCCCATTCAGAAGGGCGAATTCATTCTGCCCAGCAAGCTCGCCGCGGAGAACGCCGGCTCCGGACTCCCTGCCCTGATTCCACCAGGCATGCGTGCGGTCTCGGTCCGCGTCAATGAGGTCGTTGCAGTTGCCGGTTTTGTTGTTCCGGGAACGCGCGTGGATGTGCTTCTTACCGGCAATCCTGCGGGACTGAACGAGGCACAGACGACCACGGTTCTCGAGAACGTCGCGGTCATCGCGGCTGGCACCAAGCTTGAGCGCAGTGCAAGTGGAGAGGCACAAAGCACGCCCGTGATTACGCTGCTGGTGTCGCCTGACGACGCCCAGAAGCTCACGCTGGCCAGTTCCCAGGGGCACATCCAACTCGCCTTGCGGAATCCGGTGGATACGCGAAAAGAAGATCTGGCAGCGATGAAGGCTAACGGGCTTTATAAGAACCTTACGCCGCCACCTGCGGCCCCACATCCCAAGTCCGTGAAGAAAGGTCCAGTGGCTGCGCCACCCCCGCCGCCGGGCGCGTACCAGGTCGAAGTCATCCGCGGTAACAAGGTCGACGAAACCAAGTTCCCAGATCAGACAGGCGCTCACTAGGAATGGACTTCTCTCGGATTTCCCAAATTCAGCAGCCGCTTTGCCGCAAGAAGGTTCCGTATACAGCGCTTGGGAGCACTTTGGCAGGAACATTGGTCGCCATCGTCCTGCTCTCGCTAAGCGCTGGCGCAGAGACGTTTCAGGAAACCACTCCTCCTGCACCGCCTGCCCAGCAGCCGGCTCAAGTGCCCGTAGAACACCCGGCCTCCGCTTCGATCCCGGGACCTGCTGAAGCCACTGGCGCCGCTCCTTTGCGGGTTATGGTGGGAAAGTCGCTTCTGATCAACACGAGCGAGCGCCTGAAGCGCGTTTCCGTCACGGACCCTGGGGTCGCCGATATCGACGTAGTGACGCCGACCCAGGTGCTGGTTCACGGTCGTTCGGCGGGCGAGGTCTCTTTGTTGATCTGGGACGAACTTGAACGCTCGCGCAGCTTCGATCTGCGGGTCGATGTCGATGTAACCGCCGCCGCCGAAGAGGAAAAAAGTGTTTTCCCCGATGAACAGATCATTGTGACGCCGTCGCGATCGGCCATCGTGCTTTCCGGTCATGTTTCCGACGAAAGCGTGGCACAGCGGGCAGGCAGAATCGCCGAAGCGTATTCCAAGAACGTCGTGAATGTGCTGACCTATGGCCCCAAGGGGGCGCAGGAAGTACTCCTGGAAGTGAAGTTCGCCGAGGTCGACCGCTCGGCTCTGACGCAACTCGGGTTCAACGTATTTTCCACGGGCGCCACCAA
The DNA here is from genome assembly GCA_963729415.1 of uncultured Acidobacteriota bacterium. Lineage (GTDB taxonomy): Bacteria > Acidobacteriota > Terriglobia > Terriglobales > Acidobacteriaceae > Gp1-AA133. The sequence continues at coordinate 95,256 of CAVSOD010000007.1, forward strand.
CACGATTGGCACGGTGTCCACCGGCCAGTATGGCGGTTTCGGGCCGCAAAGAATCACCGACGTCACCGGCGCACCCGGACCTTTCCAGACGAACACGACCATCAGCGATGTTCTGAACCTGTTTTTCTTTCGCCCGGACATCCACCTCGGCGCGGTGATCAAGGACCTGGAAACGAAGAATCTTCTTCAGATTCTGGCTGAGCCAAACCTCATCGCAGTGAACGGCAAAGAAGCCAGCTTTCTCGCGGGTGGTGAGTTTCCCTTTCCGATCGTGCAGCCCGGACAGGGATTTACGGCAGTCACGATTCAATTCAAGGAATTCGGCGTCAAGTTGAAGTTCAAGCCGGTCATCATGCCCAGCGGCAACATTCATCTCAACGTGACGCCGGAGGTGAGCACGCTGGACTTCGCGAACGCGCTTACGATCTCCGGATTCACCGTACCCGCCCTGAGCACGCGCCGCGCTGAGACCGAGTTCGAACTGCAGGATGGACAAAGCTTCGTGATCGCGGGCCTCATGGACAACCGCGTCACCAGTATCGTGAACAAGATCCCCGGACTGGGCGACATTCCGATCCTGGGGAATTTCTTCAAGAGCAAGAGCCTGCAGAAGAGCAACGCGGAACTGATGGTATTGTGCACCGTGAAGAAAGTCGCTCCCGAGATGAAGTCGCCAGCGGGGCCGGCCGATCCGCAGCCCTTCATGGATAAGAGCAAGTTCGATGGCAAGAAATCGCAGACGGGGAAGTAGTTGATGTTATGGCTGAGCTTTCGGTAGTCATTGTCGCGGCCGACAGTGAGCAACGCGCTGTGTTGCAGGTATTGGTGGACGGAACCAGTGTAGCCCGCGCGGCACATTCGGCAGTGAGTTATCCGGCAACCGCCACGGATCCCCTGATCCCGCGCATTCATGCGTTGAACCCCGACGTCATTCTGGTGGATGTTCCTTCCGATAACCAAGCGGCCGCGCTACTGGCGATTGAAGTGCTCCGCCAGGAAGTTCCGGAAGCGGCCGTCTTCGCCATTGGAAGCATGTCGCAGCCGCAGACCATCGTGAACGCGATGCGATCCGGCGCGCGTGAGTTCGTCGAGCGGCCCACTACAACCACGGATCTGCTCGAGGCTTTCATTCGTCTATCGGCCACGCAGCGCAAGGTCAAGCGTGATGGACCACGCGGCAAGGTGTTTACTGTGGTCAATGCGAAGGGCGGCAGCGGGGCAACTACGGTTGCTGTGAACCTGGCATTGGCCCTGCAATCCGCCCATAGCAACGTGGCATTGATCGACCTGGCACATCTGGGACATGCCGCTCTTCACCTGAATCTGAAGGCGCCATTTACGGTTGCGGATGCGATTCGCAACCTGCACCGAATGGACAGTTCGCTGCTCGACAGTTTCATGACGCGGCATTCCGGTGGGCTGCAGTTGCTGGCCGGGACCAATACGCCAGCCGCGACCGAACCCAGCACCGCTGAGTTTGCGCGCCTGTTCGATTTCATGGCGACGAACTTCCGTTATGTGGTAGTCGATGCGTCGTCGCGCCTGGATAGCGCCACCCGGCTCGTCGGCAACCTTTCGGAAACGATTCTGCTGATCGCCCACGCCGACGTTGCATCGCTGTGGAGTGCCTCCCGTGTGGTTCAGTTCCTGGGCGAGAACTCCGGCCGGGAGCGCGTCAAGCTGGTGCTGAACCGCTTCCGTAAGATTCCGGGATTTCATGAGAGCGATGCCGAGACGGCGTCGGGCGCGTCGTTGCTGTGGCGAATCCCCAACCAATATTTCGCGGTATCGACCGCCATCGATCGCGGCGTTCCGCTGATGCAACAGAACCATACGGAAATTGCACGGTCCTTCAACGGGCTGGCGGCGGCGCTTACCCGCAACGATGACGACGTAAAGCGCTCGGCCTGGTCGCTGTTTAAGACCGTCTAGGAAGATTAAGGCAACGATTTAGGAATACGAATGGCAAATTTGCAGACCTTCGAACGCAGCGAATACCAGCAAGTTAAGGCCGATCTGCATCGCAAGATTCTCGATCGCCTCGACCTGGAAAAACTCGGCCGCACCAACAGCGAGACGGCGCGCGACGAAGTTCTCGTCCTTATCCGCAGCTCAGTCAATAGCGAAGCGGTGCCTCTCAGCTTTGCGGAACGTGAGCGGCTCGCCCGAGAGATCCTCGACGAAATCTTCGGTCTGGGTCCGCTGGAGCAGTTGCTGAAGGATCCGACGATCTCCGACATCCTCGTCAACCGCTTCGATCGGGTCTATATCGAGCGTTCCGGCAAGCTCGAGCCCACCGGCCTCTCTTTCAAAGACAACCAGCATCTGATGCAGATCATCGATCGCATCGTTTCGCGCGTCGGCCGCCGCATCGACGAATCGTCGCCCATGGTGGATGCCCGCCTGGCTGACGGCTCCCGCGTCAATGCCATCATCCCACCTCTGGCGATCGACGGAGCCTGCCTCTCGATCCGCCGTTTCGGCCGCGACCCCATCACGGCCCGTCAGATGATCGAGAATAAGAGCCTGACGGAACCCATGCTGGAATTACTGTCGGCGATGGTGAAGGGGCGGCTGAACCTTCTGATCTCTGGCGGAACCGGCGCTGGCAAAACGACCGTGCTCAATGTTCTCTCGGGCTACATTCCCAACAATGAGCGCATCGTCACCATCGAAGACGCGGCGGAATTGCAGCTCAAGCAGGAGCACGTGGTTCGGCTCGAGACCCGCCCACCCAACATCGAAGGCAAGGGCGCCGTGCGCCAGCGCCAGTTGGTGATTAACAGCTTGCGTATGCGTCCCGACCGCATCGTGGTGGGCGAGGTGCGTGGCGAGGAAGCATTCGACATGCTGCAGGCCATGAACACCGGTCACGAAGGTTCGCTGACCACAGTCCACGCCAACTCGCAACGCGACGCGCTCTCGCGTATCGAGAACATGGTTTCGATGGCCAACCTGAACATTCCCGAACGCGCCATCCGTCACCAGATCTCGGCTGCCGTCCACGCTGTCGTGCAGGTGGCGCGTCTTTCCGACGGCACGCGCAAAGTGCTCACCATCTCAGAGATCACCGGCATGGAAACGGACATTATCTCGATGCAGGACATCTTTGTGTTTGACCGCCTCGGCATCGACGAACAGGGCAAGGTCCGGGGAATCTTCCGGGCCACCGGGATCCGACCGAAATTCGCCGAGCGGCTGGCGACCGGGGGCTGCCGGCTGCGGCCCGCGCTGTTTGAATCTCGCATGGAGGTCTGATCGGGAGGAGTTCATCCATGGCCATAACCATCGCCATCCTCGTTTTCCTCGTGGTCTCGATGGGGGGGTTCGCCATCTTCTCGCTGCTCGACGAGCGCAAGGCCCGCGCCCGCACCCTGCACGATCGTCTCACTTCTGCGCAGGAAACCCCGGGAAGCAAGCCGCTCGAAGATATCGCCCTGCTGCGCGACGAGATGCTCAGCGAGATCCCCGCGCTCGACAGCCTGCTACGGCGCTCCGAACGCGTGTCGGCTTTGCAAAAGCTTCTCTCCCAGGCCGACCTTAAAATCCGGGCCGGCAACTTCCTCTTGCTGTGCTTCGCAGCGGGAGTGGGGCTCTCGGGGATCGTCTACCTTTTCAGCGGTAAGAATGTCATCTTTGCGTGGGTGGGATTTTTGCTGGGTGTGTTCGTCCCCTACTCGTACGCCTCGTACACGCGTACCAAACGGTTCAATGCTTTCGAAGAACTCTTTCCACAGGCTATTGATACGCTGGCGCGCGCGGTTCGTGCCGGCCACGCCTTCACCACCGCTCTTGAAATGATTTCCGACGAGGTCTCGGAGCCGGTGGCCACCGAGTTCCGGAAACTGTTTGAAGAGCAAAAATTTGGTCTTCCCGTGCGCGAGGCGCTTGCGAACCTGGTGGATCGCGTACCCCTGGTCGACGTCAAGTTTTTCGTAACCGCCGTCATGCTGCAACGCGAGACGGGCGGCAACCTGGCGGAAATTCTCGACAATCTCTCGTACGTGATTCGCGAACGTTTCAAGATCCTCCGCCAGGTGCGTGTCTACACCGCCCAGGGCCGCCTCACCATGCTTCTGCTCATGGGGATGCCGCCCATAATCGTTATGGGCATGATGTTCATGAACCCAATGTTTATCCGTCCCCTATTCACCGACCCGATCGGTCACGTGATGCTGGTGATCGGCATTTTGCTGCAAACGGTCGGATACTTCGTCATTCGCAAAATCATCCGGATTCAGGTGTAACTCATGGCGTTAATACTCGCGGTCCTGATCTTTGTGACCATCGCCCTGGCGATTTTTGCCTTCGGCGCTGCTGCATACGCGCCGTCTTCCATCCTGGGCTCACGCTTGCGCGCCCTCGCGTGGCAGCGTCCCCAGGCCCCGGAAAAACCGGCGATGAAGGATCGCCTGGAACAGGCACTTGATCCGCTCAGCAAAGCGCTGCCGCTTTCTTCGGACGACAGCAATCGCACCCGCGGCTGGCTTATTCAGGCCGGCTACCGCGAGTCCCGCCATCTCACGCTTTATCAGGGAATCCGCGTGCTGTTCGCCGCCATTGGGCTGGTGTCGGTATTGGCTGATCAGCGGTCTTCAGTCTCCGCCGTTGTTGGTCGGCGTGACCGGACTTGGTTTCTTCATCCCGCGCTTTTTTCTCAAGCGCATGATCAACGATCGCCAGACGCGGATCCGTATCGGTATGCCCGATGCACTCGACCTTACCGTCATCTGCGTCGAAGCCGGCCTTTCCCTCGACCAGGCGTTAATGCGCGTGGGCGAAGACCTGGGCCACGCCCATCCCGATCTCAGTAACGAGTTCTATCTGCTGAATCTGGAACTTCGCGCCGGTAAACCCCGCGCCGAGGCTCTCCGCAACCTGTACAATCGTACTGGCGTCGACGACATCAAGGCCCTGGTAACGACCCTGGTGCAGACCGATCGTTTCGGGACCAGCATTGCGCAGGCGCTTCGGGTCCATTCCGACTCGCTGCGCACGGAACGTCGTCAGCGCGCCGAAGAACAAGCAGCCAAGACTACGATCAAGATGGTTCCTCCCCTGGTGGTATTCGTTTTGCCATCCATCATCATCGTGACTCTCGGGCCGGCCATAATTCAGCTGTACCGCACGCTGATTGCCTAGTGCGGTCGTTTTAGTTGGTCAGGATGATGAAGGCGGAAGACTCGAGTCCCGGCACCCTCCCCAGCGGTCGTGTATTCAATCGCACTCGCGGCCAGTCCCTCGCCAGCCGGCTGGCAGTCGCCGACACCCACTGGACGCGCCTGTGCGGGCTTATGGGAAGGCCTGCGGCCAGTTTCCCGCAAGGAAGCGCCCTGTGGATCGTTCCTTGCCGGGGGATCCACACGCTCGCCATGCGCTTCCCGATCGACGCCGTCTACCTGACCCGTGAGAATGTCGTCCTGCATCTCGAAGAAGGCCTGCCGCCCTGGCGCATGGCCCCGATTCGATTTCAGGCCGCATCCGTACTAGAACTTCCGGGAAATACGCTCCGCTCGACAGGCACTACAATTGGGGATCAGCTGGAAATCGACCCGCACAGGAGAACCCGCGTCCGCATGAACGACGGACCCAAGCTATTAGTGGAATGGTCCCCGCGCTGGCACGAGTTCCGGACAGCGATCGGGCCTGCCTTCGGCCGTTCCCCGTCACCCCTTGCCGGGGAAGCTCCAACGGGGTTGTTTCCGCTACGCGGCATCCTGGTTTCCTGGGGAGCCGAGGCCATTTTCCTGGCCATGCTTATCATCTTGCCGGCCAAGCTGGCTCTATTGCAGCCGAATCGGCTTACGACCCCACCCAAGCACGAAGTGATCTACTACTACGGGGACGAGCTTCCCCCAGTACAGGATGCGGCAGGCGCCGAAGCCGGGCGGAGCGGACGCGCAGGCGGCAAGCAGACTTTTAACAAGTCGCAAACCATCCGGGTAGCGCGCGGAAACCACGCAACGGACAAGGTCGTGGAGGCCCCGAATCTGAAGCTGCCCGTTTCTACTGCTGCAGTCGCGAATCTGATTGCGCTCAAGCCCATTCCCGGCCCGCCACCTTCCGAGGGGTTGCGCTCTTCCAACACTCCGCCGGTTTTGTCAAAGGGCGCGATCGTCGCTCCGCCGCCCGAGGTTATGCGTGAGCTGAATCGCGCCACGCCCAGGCTGAACAGCTCCGTCGATTCCGCCACCCGCCAACGCATCGGCCGAGCGGCGTCGCGATGTTATGGGGCTTTCTACGGCGGTTGTGGCACCTGCGCCCACGGACATTCCGCACGACAAGGGGCGGGCTGTGATCGCGATGACGAGTCCCATCATTCAACCGTCACCTGATGACGTTCAACGCGATCCGCCACCGTTGCGCGGGCCCACGGCCGCAACCAACATCGTGGTGCCACCGCCGGTCTCGGCTCCGGTCCGGGAGAGCGCCAACGCGTCCAAAATGACTCTGCCGGCGCCGGCGGTGATCGCTCCGCCGCCGTCGCAGGTCACGACCGACCGCACCGTATCGGGCGTGAGCATTGCGGATCCGAAGGTTGTGCCTCCGCCAGTTCAGCTCGGCGGCCGCACGCAAGATAAGCGCGCCATTATTGGCGTCACCGGCGCCAACGCGATTGTGCCCCCTCCGCCCAGTGTTGCTGGCGGCACTACCATGGATGCAGGTGGCCGCGGCCACGGTCAAAAGGCCGGGGGCTTCGGCACGGTGCTCTCTGCTGACAACGTCGTTCCACCGCCACCGAGCATGTCGGGAACTGGCGGGGCCGGACGAGCTTCGAATCCGACGGGACGGCTTGGCGGGGGCTCTGCTGAGGTGGTTCCGCCGCCGCCCAATTTGAGCGCAACCGGGACAGGACTCTCCGGGCACGGAACAGGTACGAAAGGCGGCGGGTTCGGTGGCCCCGGGGATGCGGGCTCAGTGCTGGCTCCGCCCTCTCCGGGAGGTGGAAACGGCGCGGGCAAGGGACTGATCGTCTCCAGCCAGCCAGGTTCCACTTTGGGTGTCCCGGGCAATGGCAGTGCAGGTTCGCTCGCGATGTCGCCTTCCGGTGGGGACAAGCCCGGACTCGGCGGCTCGGGCGGCGGCTCAGGCATCGGGACGGGCAACGGTCCGGGGAGCGGCTTGAGCGGCGAGGGCTCCGGCGGCGCCAAGGCTGGGACCGGGCACGGATCTGACCCGAATTCCCACGGCGGCATCTCGCCCTACCCCGGTACGGGTGGGGCTGGGAGCGGGACGACGGGGCAGCCTCCGGCCCCGGGCGTTTCGATTAACGGTGGGAATACCGCGGCCATTATCAATCTGCCTAGTTTTGGGTCGGATGGTAGTGATCCGAACGTTCCAGGAAGAACGCCCAACGGAAGGGCACGTCGGAACCTGGATGTGACTGTGGAAGGCACGTCGCGCTCCGGCGGCGCCTTCAACTTTTATGGCTTGCTGCGCGGTGACAAGGTTTATACGAAGTATTTGCCTACGGGGTCGGGCACGGTTGTTATGCAGTTTGCCGACCCTTTATCCGCCAACCGGCCGTATTCGCAGGATCTAACGAGTCCTGATGCCGCTCGTGACCAATCTCACTATCGCACTGCACGGTTCGCGGATCGTGATCCGCTGCCAGCTTGACAGGTACGGGGTCCTGCGAGACTTTCAGAAGATCGACGCCGATGTGGGAGCGCCCGACTGCAAAGGTGGTCGCAGCACTCCACGCCTGGAAATTCACGCCAGCATTCCGTGGCAACGATCCGGTTGAGGTCAACGTGCTGCTTGGCTTCAACATCGATACCCGCTGACGCTCACTCATCAGAACGACAAACGTAGCGGTTGACTCATCGAACTGGGCGAAAGACGACTGCTGTGTCGTCCGTGTAAACCGCCTTCCAGCTGCTGTTCTCCTTGAGCAAACTTGTCACTACCGAGTCAGTCGGCACCACCACCCATCCTGCGTGCATGGCTTCGAGGGCTTGCGACCATCCCGGCTCGCCTCGCACGATCTTCAAGTAGTTCTTTAAGAATTCCGTGCCATAGAAATCGTGGCGGTCATCTACGGCCACCTTCCTCTCCGGGTAAAAGCGGTAAATGAAATAGCCTCCCCAGCGATCGAGCGAGAACACCGGGCCGGCATCGCCGCTAGCCGCCAGAAAGTCTGCGGCTTTCACAGGGAATCTGCTTTCGCTGAAGTGGGCATCCAAGACTTTCCGATTTCCAAGATCGCCGTGGTGTAAGCAAAGCCCCAAGATTGCGAGAGCGGCCAAGGCAGGCCATACATGTCCGCTTAGCCCAGAGTCCATCCGAGCCATTCGCGCCCCGAAAGAATCGAAGCGCGCCATGAAGCGCCCCAGCCCTTCTGAAATCTCGCGGCTGCCTGCTAGTTCCCGCACCACCACAGACAGCTGCGGCGCCACCACCAGCACCAGCAGCATCGACGACACGGGGATATTGCGTGCGGCGAACAAGCCGGTGTAGATCGCGAACAACATCAGCAGAGCGTGGCTGACCCCGATCCTCTTTCGCGCTGCGCCCAATGCGACTACGGCAAGCAGCACGATCAAGGCAAAGCATTTCTGCGCGAGCCCGTGAAAGTTCGGCGACAGAAATTCATCGATGTGATCCATGAGAAAGCGGTCGGTCAGGTAGCGATAGATGTGAAGGTGCAGCCGATAGCCGTAGGGGTTCAGCAGCGTCGCTAGACCGCGGATACAGCGGCGACTCCTACGAGCACCCGCGCTCTGTTCAATGCATCTGCCCGATCCTGGACGCTGCCGGAGGTCCAGCCGACGATCAGCGCGCTCACAAAGTAGATGCCGAGCAGCGCGAAGCCAAGCAGGAAGCCGCCATGCAAATTCACCCACAACAGCATCAGGACTGGAAACCACGCGAGCCGGCGCCAGTTTCCGCGCTCCTCGAAATCCTCCAGTGCCCCGAACCAGATGACTGCGAACAGCCAGCTCAAAACATGGGGACGGGCCAGGAAGTGAATCGTCGACGCCGCGACCGCCAGCAACAGCATGAGCACTGCAATCAGCAGATTGGCTCCATCTTTCAGCGTCCGGCGCAGCAGGAGGGTAAAGGTCAGAGCGATCACCAAGGCGGTGCCGAAGACGACCCCATTCAATCCGGCGACGTGATGCAGAGCGCCGGCGATCACGTCGTAGAGCCACTCCCAGGCGAACCATTCCTTTCCAGCCATCGTGGAGGAAAACAGGTCCACCCGAGGAACAGCATGGTTCCGCAGAATCCACTCGCCGGTCCGGATGTGCCATCCGATGCCCGCGTCCCCGAGCAACCCCTTCGCCATGGCACCTAGGGTCAGCGCCAGCAGTAGCAGGACAAACACGAGATCGGCTACAGATGGAATCGCAAAGCGCAGCCAGCCGAGTGGAGTGCGCTCCGGGGCTTGCCGGTTTTCGACGTCGACGCCCACTCCCGTATTCGTCTCGATATTGCTTGGCAAGAGGGCAGCCCGTGACTGCAGGGCCTATGTTACTTGAAGGAACAGAAGAAACTACCGGAACTGCCAGAACGACAGCCCCACCCGCATATGGTGCATCAGGCTGTCGGGGAAGCTGTAAGCGATCGCGATCCCCAAAAGCGCGTGCACAAGGCCCAGCGGATAAATGCTGCGGTAGCGGCGAAACATCTCGGTGAAGAACCAGGCGCCGAAAAAGGTCATGACGGTGAGAGGGATGTTGGGAAGGTGCGCTACGGTGAACAATGCGACCGTGGCCAGCACTGCCCGTCGCGCCCCCAGCAGAGCCTCAAGCCGCAGGTAGAAAACCGACTGCAAAAGGAACTGCTGCCCTACCGCCCAGATCACGTAGGGCCAGATATTCTGGAACCTGGGCCAGTCGGGATTCGCCGGTACCGGATGCCCGGTTAAGAGCGTTACAGCGGGAATGGCAAGGGCAACTGCGCCCCCAAGCCCCAAAATCCAGGCGGTCGCTCGACGCTCGGGCCAAACCAGCCCGAGTTCTTCGCGCTTTCGGCCGCGAAAACCAATCCATGCCGCAGTTCCCACTGTGGCCGCAATGAGGAGGCTGTGTCCGAGACTTCGCGGGGTCCACAAGACGGCTTCGAGCAGCACAAAGACGATCAGGACCTCGCCCCAGAGCGCAAAGCGCCTGCCCTCAAGCGCATCGGCCCCCACTGCACGGGTTGTGGCGGCCGCCTGGGCAGGCGCTACCGCATCTTCCGGAAAACTTTTCGACCCCACGGCCATCACGGTGATCTTATAAAGTAGTGGCCATGTCCAGCAATAGCACGCCTCGGGTAGTGATCGTCGGCGCCGGTTTCGGAGGTCTTAACGCCGCACGCTCGCTCGCCGGCGACCGCAACGTGCAAGTCACGATCGTCGATCGAAAGAACCACCATACGTTCCAGCCTCTGCTCTACCAGGTTGCCACCGGTGGACTTTCGCCGGGCGAAATCGCAGCGCCGGTGCGCTCGGTATTTCGCGGGGACAACAACGTCACCAGTCTGCTCGAGGAAGTCACGGGATTCGACCTCGAGCGGCGGATCGCGAAAACCACCGAGCAGGATTTGCCTACGACTACCTCGTCGTGGCGTCCGGATCCACCCACGCCTACTTCGGACACGATGAATGGGAGCCGTTTGCCCCGGGCCTGAAGACGATTGAAGACGCCCTGGAAATTCGCCGCCGCGTGCTTCTCAGCTTCGAACTGGCCGAGCGCCAGATGCTGGCCGAGGGTACTACCGAGCCTCTGAATTTCGTGGTCGTCGGTGCTGGCCCAACGGGTGTCGAATTGGCGGGAACCCTCGCCGAGATTTCCCGTCACGTTCTGGCGCAAGAGTTCCGTTCGATTGATCCCTCGCGCGCCCGCATCATCCTGCTGGAAGGCGGTCCGCGTGTGCTTCCTGCCTACCCTGGCGATCTCTCCCGGAGCGCGGAAGATCAGCTTCACCGTTTGGGCGTCGAAGTTCGTACCAACGCCATGGTCACTCAGGTCGAAGCCGGGGTGGTTCATGTCGGTGACACCCGCATCGTGGCTCCAGTCATTCTGTGGGCCGCCGGAGTGGCCGCGTCTCCGCTGGGCCGAATGCTTGGCGTGCCATGCGATCGCGCCGGACGCGTGCTGGTTCGGCCCGATCTCAGCATCCCTGGCCATCCGGAAGTTTTCGTGATTGGCGACCTTGCCTCGCTCAAGGACGAGCATGGCAAGCAACTCCCGGGGCTTGCGCCGGTGGCGATTCAGGAAGGCAAGTACGTGGCGAAAACCATCCGCCGCGACCTCGCCCGGCAGGCACGGGAAGACTTCCACTACTGGGACAAGGGAACGCTCGCAACCATTGGCCGAGCCGCCGCCGTCGCCGAGTTCGGCAAGATCCACATCTCTGGCTTCATTGCCTGGTTATCGTGGCTTTTCATCCACATCTTCTTCCTGATTGGTTTCCGCAACCGCCTGCTCGTTTTCATCCAGTGGGCGTGGTCTTACGCGACCTACGAACGGGGCGCGCGACTTATTACCGGCAGTAACGACCTGCCGGGATGGATCGGCATGCATCCCGCAGCGTCACCCGAAGCGAAGGAAGAACCCATCCCGGCAAAACGCGCCGGATAGCGGCTTATTTTGCGGCCCTCGCTATAATTGATGCTTGCGGATCTTTCGGTCCATCAGCCTTTGCTGCGCGCTCCTGCTCTGCCTGGCCGGGCTCACCACCGCCCAAAGCACCGCCAACTCCACCGACACCGTGATCGTTATCCCGTTCGAGAATGCCTCGGGCCTCCCCGGCCTGCAGTGGATCAGCGAAGCGTTCCCGGAAATCCTGAGCCAGCGCCTTTCCTCGCCTTCCATCTTTCCGCTGACGCGGGAGGACCGGCTGCGGGCCTACGATCGAGCCGGGATTCCCGCGCAGGTGCAACCCGCGCGCGCCACGATCTATCGGGTGGTTGAGCCGATGGACGTCGACTACGTCGTCCTGGGCCGCTACACCTTCGACGGCCGCTCGCTCACAGCCGCCGCGCAGATTCTCGACATGCAGAATCGCAAACTCCTGCCCGAGAGCCAGGAGTCGGGTCCTTTGGTCGAACTGGTCAACGTGCAAACCGCGCTTGCCTGGGATCTTCTGCATTCCCTGCGGCCGGATTTCAAAGTCGACAAACAGGCGTTCACCACGACGGCTCCGACGGTTCGTCTGGACGCGTTTGAGAATTACATTCGCGGGATTCTTGACTCCAGCGACGCCGATCGCATCAATCACTTTCACGAAGCGGTCCGCCTCAGTCCCACGTACAACGAGGCCTGGCTCCGGCTGGGACGGAGCTACTTCGATACCCATCAGTACGATCAAGCCATCACGGCGCTACGCCAGGTCGCTACCACGGCGCCTGAGGCGCGCGAAGCCAATTTCTTTCTGGGGCTCGCCGCGTATTCGGTCAACGACTTCTCGCGCGCCGAGGCAGCCTTCAATTTTGTGGCGGTCCGCCTCCCACTGACCGAGATCTTCAATAATCTGGGAGTCACGACGTTCCGCCTGGGTGACCAGAAGCAAGCGGAATCGTACCTCCGCAAGGCTGTCGAATCGGACGCCAGCGATCCCGACTATCACTTCAACCTGGCGCTGCTATTGCTCGAAACCGGCAATCATCAGGAGGCGGCGCAACAGTTAAAGGAATGCTTGAACCTTCGTCCGGGCGACACCGAGGCCCGTTCCCTGCTCGACCGCCTTGCCGACCCATCGCGAACCACGAACGCGAGCCACGTTGCGACGGCTCGCCTCAAGTCCAATTACGATGAGGACTGGTATCGCCAGCTGTTTGTTGGGATTCAAGCCGCAGCCGAAGAACGACTGGCCAAAACGGATCCGGTTACTCACGCGCAGTTCCACGTGAACCGCGGGCAAGAGCTTCTCGGCCAGGGATTTACGGCGGAAGCGCAACGGGAATTTCGAGAAGCGGCAACGCTCGATCCGGCGAATCCGGAAGCGCACGCGGGCCTGGCACGGACGCTCGAAGCCGACAACGACATTCCCGGCGCGCGCGCCGAGGCGGAAGCGGCTCTCCGGCTGAAGGTCTTCGTCGATCCCCTGCTCCTCCTCGCCCGGCTTGATTTGCGAGACAATAAAGCCGACGCAGCCGCTCAGAGTGTGGACCGGGCGCTCAAGCTGGATCCCGCCAATCCCTCGGCGCTCAATCTGAAGCGTGCTGTCGCAGCCAAGCTGGCGCAGAAAGCGCCGCCACTGCCCAATTGATGAAACCGTTTTGTACAACCATGGCCAGGGATTTCAGCACCAAGGACACGAAGGTTTACGAAGGAGGTCGGCGATTGTCTCGCGGCAAACTTCTCGTGTCTGCGATCATTCTGATCCTACTTTCTTCTTGCCTCGCGTCCGCCGAAGTTCTCAAGATCGTTGTCAACGACACCATTCAGCCCATTACCGACGAGTTCATTGGCCGCGCGCTCGCGGAGGCCAAGAATTCCCACGCGGACGCGCTGCTGATTGAGATCAACACTCCCGGCGGCCTCGTCGAATCGACCCGCGAGATCATCGAGAAGATCGTCGACTCCTCCGTTCCGGTCATCGTCTACGTGACCCCCAGCGGATCGCGCGCCGCATCTGCCGGATTCTTCATCCTCGAATCCGCTGACATCGCCGCCATGGCTCCGGGCACGAACACCGGCGCCGCGCACCCTGTCACTCTCGGGGGCAGCAAGATGGACGACGTCATGAAGCAGAAGATCGAAAACGATCTGGCCGCTTTCATGAGGTCGGTCGCCTCGCGCCGAGGCCGCAATGTTGACGTGGCAGAAAGCGCAGTGCGCCAGTCCAAGTCGTTCACCGAGCAGGAAGCCTTGTCGAACAAACTGATCGACTACGTCGCCTCCAGCGAGGACGACCTCTTCCGCCAGATCGCGGCCAAGCCGATCAAGCGCTTCGACGGCAAGACCGTTACCCTGAACCTGGTTGGCCAGCCCGTCCGTCCCTTCGAGATGACGCTGAAGCAGCGCATCCTCGATTACCTCATGGATCCGAACGTCGCGTTCATCCTGCTCGCCATCGGGCTGCTCGCCCTCTACGTCGAATTCAACCACCCTGGAGCGGTGGTCCCGGGCACGGTCGGCGTGGTCTTTATACTGCTGGCAATCTTCGCGCTGAACCTGCTCCCGGTGCGTTTCGCCGCCCTCGCTCTGATTGTCGGCTCCTTTGCCCTCTTTGCGCTGGAGGCCAAGTTCGTGACCCACGGCGTATTGACCACCGGCGGCATCGTGCTACTGACGCTCGGCGGCCTCCTTCTCGTGGACGCGCCCATCCCCGAAATGCGCGTCCGTTTCCTTACCGCGCTCGGCGTCAGCGCGCCCCTGGGCGTGATTACCGCCTTCTTGATGACCGTCGCGTTGCGCGCCCGCCGCAACAAGGTCGTCACCGGCGCGCAAGGGTTGATCGGCGAAATCGGTGTAACCCAGAGCCCGCTCGTCCCCGAGGGCAAGGTCTTCGTTCATGGGGAAATCTGGAATGCAATCTCTTCCACGCCCGTTCCAATCGGCTCCAAGATCGTCGTCCGCAAGGTCGATGGACTCCAGCTTGAAGTGGCCCCTCTCTCTGCCCCGGGCACAGACCCGATCCCAAGCGCGGTTCCATAGTGGACCCGCATCTAGCGAGACAACAGTTTCTGTCGGGCGAAAACCTCAATCTGTTCAATCGATTGCGATACAATCCGCTTGAGACACGCTCCCGATAAAAAGCGCCGGGAGGCGCGACCATGCCATCCTTCATTGCCATCGCGATCGTCGTTTTCCTCATCTACATTCTCAGCTCCATCAAGATCCTTGCCGAATACGAACGGGGCGTGATCTTCCGCCTCGGACATCTTCTGGCCCAAGCTAAGGGACCAGGCGTGATCCTGGTCTTTGCCCCGATCGATCGTATCGTCCGCGTCTCGCTCCGTCAGGAAGCCTTGGAGGTTCCGCCGCAAGACATCATCACCCGTGACAACGTAACCCTCAAAGTCAATGCCGTCATCTTCCTGCGCGTGATCGATCCCAATAAAGCTGTGGTCGAAGTCTCCAACTACGTCTACCAGACCTCACAGTTCGCCCAGACCACGCTGCGCAGCGTGCTTGGCGAACAGGAACTCGACGAACTTTTGTCGCATCGCGAGAAAATCAACCTCCGCCTGCAAAGCATTCTCGACACGCACACTTCGCCCTGGGGCGTAAAAGTCACCAACGTCGAGGTCAAGCAGGTGGACATGCCCGAGTCCATGCTGCGCGCCATGGCCAAGCAGGCCGAGGCCGAACGCGAAAAGCGTTCCAAGATCATCCACGCCGAAGGCGAGTTCTCGGCCGCGCAGCGCCTGGTTGACGCCGCCAAACTGCTGGCCACCGAGCCGGTCAGCGTGCAGCTCCGCTACTTGCAGACTCTGACCGAGATCGGTGTCGAGAAGAACACCACCGTTATCTTCCCGGTTCCGGTCGACTTCTTCTCGGGGATACAGAAATTGCTGGGCAAACCCGATGAGAGTATTCCTGCCAAGGCGGGTTAGAACGGGGGTGGATGGAAGGGCTGCGCACGAACCTGAATCAGTCGCCTGAATCCGGCCATCGACAGGGGTCGGAAAACTCAACATGGAGCGGACATGAGCTCTCACGACACGGAAATCACACTCGGCACCGGCAAGATGCTGGCGCTTTTCTTCGGTTTGGTGGCGCTGTGCGCCGTCTTCTTCGGCTTGGGCTTCTCGCTCGGCCGGGGCTCGGGCCGTTCCACGATGGCCTCCGACCAGCCTTCGACCCAAGGCACTGCCCCTGCCTTGCGTCCGTCGGCGATGAAATCTGGTGGCGCACAGGCCCAGCCTGGCGAAGGTATGACGTTCTACAAAGCGGTCGAGCAGAAGGATGCCAATCCTCAGCTGTCGGCTGCTGACCCTGCTGCGAACCCGGCATCGACGAAGGACAGCGCAAAAGAGACAGCCGACGCCGCCAAGCCGCCCGACCCCATGACCCTCAACGCCGGTCCCGGTTACTTTGTACAGGTTGCCGCCGTCAGCAAGCAGGACGACGCCGCGGCCCTCGTCGATGCTCTGAAGAAGAAGCAGTACGCCGCTTTTACCTCAAACGCTTCCTCCAGCGACAAATTCTTCCACGTGCAGGTAGGCCCCTTCGGCGACATCAAGGACGCGGAGGCTACCAAGGCGAAGTTGGTAAGCGACGGCTACAACCCGATTTTGAAGAAGTGAGACCGAGCGGGAAGGGCGCGGAATCTGGGGTTCAGGCCATATGAAAATCTGAGATCTTCAGTCTGAGATCTTCAATCTAAAATCTGCGATCTCTCAATCCCTGTCGAACCGTTGTTCCTTCCACGGATCTCCGTACATGTGATAGCCGTTCTGCTCCCAGAAACCCGGCGTGTCGTGGTCCAGAAATTCGATGCCCCGCGCCCACTTCACCGATTTCCACGCGTACAAATGCGGCACAATCAATCGCAGCGGATAGCCGTGGTCGGCGCTGAGGGGTTGGCCATCATGGTGGGTGGCGAACAGGACTTCTTCGCGATCCAGGTCGGACAGCGGCACATTGGCCGTAAAGCCCTGTTCGGCGTGCACCAGGACATACGCCGCCCCGGGTTTCAACTTCACCCGCCCCAACACTTCGCGAAACGCAACACCTTCCCAGTCGTTGTCGAACCGGCTCCAGCGCGTGACGCAATGGAAATCGCTGTGCCGCTTTACTTTTGGCAGCGCGTTGAATTCTGCCCACGTCCAGCGCATCGGAGTCTCTACCAGGCCGTAAACCCGGAAATCCCATCGCTCCGGATCAAAACGTGGCACCGACCCGTAGTGCAGCACCGGCCATTTCAAGGTGAGCGACTGCCCCGGCGGCAACCGCCCCTCGCTTTTCATTTTCTGCTCCAGGGCCCTGCGCTCGTTCCCTTCAAATAAGGCCATGTTTCCTCCGTTGTGGGATTGCGCTGACGAGCAGCGCGCCGAGAACGGCTTGGACTTAAAAATTTCAGATTTCGGAATTTCAGATTCCAGATTTCAGATTTCAAATTTCAGGTGATCGATTTTTTGACGTAGCGGGATGCACCAGGCGGGTCTATCTCGCGAAGACCCGCGATCTAAGAATCCGCAGTCTGAAATCTTCCACCCAAACATGCATCCACATTGACATCCATCAATTATCGTTCTATTCCTAGCGTATGTCCCCCCACGACCAGGTTTTAAGCCGCCATCTGCATGCTATCGCCGATCCTACCCGCCGGAAGATTCTGCAGGCTTTGAAAGCCAGGAATGCTTGCTCTCTGGGCAAAGAAACTGGGCTCTGCGCGTGCGACATCGAGGAGCGTATTCATCTGTCCCAGCCGACCATCTCCCATCACATGGCCATCCTGGAGAAAGCCGGGCTGGTGGAAGCGCAGAAAGAAGGCCACTGGAGATGGTACCAACGGAACGAACGCGCCATTAAGCAGTTCGCCAAAACCCTGCGACAAACGCTCTAGCGCCGAGCCAACTTCAGATCGAGAAAAAGCAAAACCCACGGCAGAGCCGCGGGTTTCGGGGATATTGGGAAATTCTGCCGCTACTTCGCGATGGCCGCCTGGGACTTCTGAAGCAACCGCCGTGCCTGTGAAATCAAGTCGACAACCTCAAACGGTTTCACCAGCGATGCGACGCCCTGGCTTTGCAGATAATTCCGCACATCCTGCTCGGCAATACTCGAGAAGGTGAACAGCATCTTTTTCTCGAGCCCTGGGCAGGCCACGCCGACCCAGCGATGCGCATCCAGGGCGTTCCATCCGCCCGGCATCCGCCCGTTCATAATGATCGCGTCAAAGGTCTCGTGCCGCAGGCGGTTCTTGGCTTCTTCGACATTCATCAGCGCTACCACTTGTGCGCCGGCCCCTACAAGCACATCGCGCTCAAATTCCAGCACCGCCTCTTCGTCCTCGAGCAACAGGACGCGCCCGTCGATCGCCATTTCGCGCCGCGTGGATGTCGGGACGGATTCCGCCTCGATCACCTGTCCCGAGGCCGGCAACCTCACCTCGATCGCCGCCCCGCCTTCCGGCCGGTTATGCGCGGTGATGTCGCCGCCATGTTCCTTGATGATCCCGTAGCAAATGCTCAGGCCCAGCCCGGTTCCCTTGCCGACGCTCTTGGTGGTGTAAAAGGGATCGAAAATCCGGTTCGGATCCTTGATGCCGACGCCGGAATCCAGAAACTCCACGCCAACATGTCCGTCTTGGGAATGAATCCGGACCTTCAGCTTGCCGCCTTTGCCGCCTTCCAGAATGGCGTCCACGGCGTTGTTGATGATATTCAGGAAGACCTGCTCGAGTTGGTGCGGGTCGGCCGTGACTGACTTCGCTTCGACCATCGTCTCGCGCTCGAGCTGGATGTTGTTGACTTTCAGGTCATAGTCACGCAGCGCCAGGGTCTCGTCGACGATCTTGCGGATGTCCACGTCCTGCTTCTGCGGAGTGCGCTGCCGCGCAAACGACAGCAGATTCTGGACGACGCGGTGCGTGCGCTGCGCCTGCTTAAAGAGTTTGCGGACAAAGTCCGAGGCACGATCGTTCAGGCCTTCGCTCTCGAGCAGCTGCGCGTAACCCAGAATTGCGGTGAGCGGATTGTTCAGTTCGTGCGCGACACCAGCAATCAATTGACCCACAGCCGACATCTTCTCGCTCTGCAGGAGCTGTTCCTGCGTTTTTCTGAGATCTTCGTAAGCCTTGCAGGTTTCCTCGTAGAGCCGCACTTTTTCGATCGTGGTCGCCAGCTGGCGCCCCACGGCCACCATCATGTTCTCGTCGTTGCTTGAGTAGACGCGCGCCTCGGGACTGCTAATGCCCATGATTCCGATCGGCGCGTCCTTGCTCCACAGGAGCACCCAGATCCACGATCCCGGCCCGTCAGCCTTCACGAACTCGGTTACCAGCGGGGGCAGGTGGGGCAGAAACTCCGCCGTCAGGACCTCGGTACGCGAGCGCATCACCAGGTCGCCGAATCCGTTAGGGAGCTCCACTACGTTGAATTTTGCCCGCTGCTCGCTGCGCTGTCCCCAGCCGGCGCGCCGCCGGAACGTGGTTTCATCGGAATCCGACAAATAGATCGACCCGGTTTCCGCGCCGAACAGTGAAATCACCTGGCGGAGCGTCAGGTTCAGAATTTCATCCAGGTCAAACGACTGGGTGGCGATCACCGCCATGGCGTTCAGCGCATTCAGTTCCCGATTGCGGCGGCGCATGTCGTCTTCCAGGCGCTTCTTCTCCGACATGTCGAGCACGAAGCCCTGGTAGCGTTCCACCTTGCCCGACCCGTCGCGAGTCGCGAAGCTGCTTTCCGAAGCCGTAAGCTGCGCGCCGTCTTTCCGGCGCAGGGTCACTTCAAAATTTCGAACGAAATTGTGAGCGTCAATTTCCTTGCGGAAGGCGTCGCGCTGCTCGGTCGAAACGTAAACCTCTTTGTTGATGTTCAGCGCCATCAGCTCTTCGCGGGTTTCGTAGCCGAGCATCTGCACGAAGGCGTCGTTGCAGTCGAGAAGCTTGCCTTCCGGTGTTGCCACGAACACGCCTTGCTGCACCTGCTCGAAGAGCAGCCGATAGCGCTCCTCGGCGCTGCGCCGATCAGTCGTGTCGCGGATAACGTGAATCGTGCCTTTCTGCTTGCCGCCCTGTTCGGAGTAGGACGAGGTCGAAACCATGGAGTACCCGCCGAAACAGGGGTCGGGGCCTTCCACGAAGTCGACATCGCCCCGGGCGCAGTAGGGGCAGTTGGTCCATTTGGAGAAATCGTGCGGGAGCGCTTCGTCGCAGCCGTTGCCCATCACGTCGGCCGGAGCTTTTCCCAGATGCTGCAGCAGGGCTTCATTGGCTTTCGTGATCACGAACTCGGCGTCGTGGGCCAGAATCGCGTCCTGGATCGAATCAAACGTGTTCATCCACTGCCGCTGCGAGCGCAGGACTTGCTCGAGCAGCCGCAGGTTCTCAGCAGCAATGCCGACCTGGCTGCCGCTGGTGTGGAGGAAATCGATGTCTTCCGGGGTGTAGGAGCAAGCCTGCGTCTTGCCAAGGGCGATCGTCCCCACCGGGCCCTTTTTGCCCTGCATCGGGACAAACACCACGTGGTCGAGTCCCTCGTCCTCGAGGTAGGCTCGCACCGATGGCATCATGGCGCTCGCCTTCACGACCGCGGGCTTCGGCTCGGCGAGGGCTTTCTGTACCGCCTCGTCCAGATGAATCAGGCTCGCGCCCTTCAGGAATTCCTGCGAGGCTCCCACGTGGTTGGTGAGCGCCGTCGCTTGCTCGCTGTCGGCGGGACGGAACCACGCCACCTTTGCCCTCATGACCTTCTTCAGCTCTTCCAGGGCCGACTGCATCATCGGCCCATGCTGCTGCGTACGCCCGATCGCGGTCGTCAAAGTGTTGATTACGCCCAGCCGCTGGGTGCGTGCCCGAGAGTCGTCGAACACCATGAACAGCATGCTCACGCCGAGCAGCAGGTCAGCCATCAGGAATACGCCGGCTGGGATTGCCCCGGTCAAAGGAGCCCAATCCAGGTGCAGGAACAGCAGGCTGAAACTCAACAGCCATGGCCCGATTTCAAAGCGTCCCCAACGATAGCGGAGCAACTGAACCGCCGTCGCAATCGTCACGACCCGGTACGCGATCTCAAGCGGAACACGCAACAGAATTTCATCCGGCCAATACAGGACCCGCGCGACCGCGAAGGCCATCACCGACCCGCTGATCACGAACAACGGAAAAATATATTTTTCGGCCCGGGTGTAAATCAGGATGGAGGCGGCAAACAGGCAGACCGCGAGAACGAACGCTGCTTGGGAAATCGCCTGCAGCTCAGACGAACCGGTGGACCCGGAGGAATCGGCCCCAAACCATTGTGCGACGCCGTACGCAAGCCAGCCCAGCGTCCAGACCAGCAGAAACCGTTCGCGAAATGTGCGGAAAACGAGGATGCTCGCCGCCAGCATGATGAAGGCGGCCGTTTCCTGTGCCGTCAGCTTCGGGGCAGCTACATCCCCAACCGCGAGCCAGGCGCACCAAAGAGGAAGGTTCATTGCGTTTCGCTTGCGTGAGCGCTCGTTTTTTAAATATCACGCGCCGCCCCGTTACCAATCGGTTTTCCGTCTCCCTTTGGTTACTTTCGGAACATAGCAACTGGGGTATCATGCGATAGACTCCGGATTCGGAACGCATGCCCTTGGAACGCATTCTTGTCGTCGACGACGAAGACTCAATCCGCGAGATTGTGACTTCGATGCTGTCGTCCGCTAACTACCAATGCCGTCAGGCAGCTTCCGCCCTTGAGGCCCTCGCTTTGCTCGATTCCGGCGAGGAATTCGAGCTCATGCTTTCCGACCTGATGATGGCGGGGATGGATGGCATCGGCCTTCTGGAACGAACCAAGGAACGCTATCCCGACATGCCGGTGGTGATGGTTACCGCCGTGCACGATATTTCGGTTGCCCTCACCGCGATCCGCAACGGCGCCTACGATTACCTGCTCAAGCCTTTCGAGCGGGAGCAGCTTCTGAACACGGTTCGGCGGGCGCTGGAAAATCGCCGCCTGAAGCTCGAGAACCGCGCCTACCAGACCAATCTCGAGTCTCTGGTGCAGCAACGAACCGAACAGCTCCGGCAGGCGCTCGGCGATCTGGAAAAGTCGTATGACATCACGCTCGAAGCGCTGGGCGATGCCCTCGACATGAAGGACGCGGAAACCGAGGGTCACTCCCGCCGCGTGACGGGCTACACCATCCTGATCGCGCGCGCCATGGGCATCTCGAAGGAGCAGATCAAGGTCATCGCGCGTGGCGCGTTCCTGCACGACATCGGAAAAATGGCGATTCCCGACGCGATTCTGCGCAAACCCGGGCCACTCACGGCTGAGGAAGTCGGCGTCATGAAAGAGCATTCCTTCCGCGGCTACAACATGCTGAAGCGGATCCCGTTTCTGCAGGAAGCGGCGGAGATTGTCTATGCCCACCAGGAAAAATTCGACGGCTCAGGCTATCCCCGCGGTCTGAAGGCAGAAGAAATTCCGCTGGGTGCGCGGATCTTTTCCATCGCCGACACGCTCGATGCGATCCGCACCGATCGACCCTATCGCCCCGGACGCCCGCTGTCTGCGGCCAAGACGGAAATAAAACTCTGGTCCGGACGTCAATTCGATCCCAAGATTGTGGATGTTTTCCTGAGCATGCCGGACCAGATCTGGGAAGATCTGCGCCAGGAAATCGATGCATCCATCCATCACTTCCCTGTCTACGCGACCGGGGCCAAAGGCGGTCTCTAGCCGGCCGGCGTGTTAACCCGTTCCGCAGGAAAAAGTTGCGGTTCTGACATCGTATTCTCCGAAAAATCCGCGAAGCAGCCCTTTCTTTTCGCGACACATCCAAGTTTCCGAGCTCGTTGATTCCCTTTCTATCGAGGTCCCCGATGTCCCAGGTTCGGAGCCACGCTCTCTGCTCGCTGTTCGCTGTGATTTGTGCCGCGTCTTTGTTCGCGCAGGATCCCGCAGTGGCGCCCCAAGCTCCCCCCAACGCTATTCCGGAAGGCACGCGTTTTCTGATTCGTCTCAATGACAAACTCGACACGCGCGGCCTGCAGGCTGGCAAGCACTTCAAAGCAAAACTCGCCGAGGATTTGGTGGCTGGCAATGGGGTCATCATCCCACGCGGAAAGACCATCAAAGGACATGTCAGCTCGGTCGAGCAAGGCCTGCACGCGCGCATGATGCTCAGCTTCGATGAGATCGACACCGGCCACGGTTCCATGCCGCTGATCGCGACCGTCACCGGGGTGCCAGGCGATCACGCTGTCAAAGATCCCGACGACGAAGGCGAACTGCAGCGCAAGGGCATGAGCAAGGAGCATGAGATTGAAGCGGCCGCCGTCGGTGCAGGGATTGGCGCCGCGGCAGGCGCGATGAAAGGCGGTGGCAAGGGCGCGGGCATTGGCGCAGGCGCAGGAGCTGGCGTGGGCGCCATCGCAGGACTCCTTACGGACCACGATCTGCGTTTGGAAAAAGGCACCGTGCTCGAAGTGCGCCTCGATCATCCGCTGCAGATCCCATACCGCTGAGATCACCTTAGAAGGATTACCACCAAGGACACGAAGGATCACGAAGGACGACAGAGTTTTCCTTGGTGATCCTTTGTGTCCTTGGTGGTTATAAGTTTTTAGGCTCGGACGCTTCCGTCGCACCCTCACCCTCAGCAAGACTTTCCTCCTCCACCGTTCTCATTTCAGAGAGGCCGGGAAGCGTATACACTCTCTCGGACCGATTCAGGGAGACTTGAAAATGAGAAAAACATTTTTGCTGGTTGCACTCTTGCTGTGTTCTTCGCTGCTGCTTGCGCAGGCGCCCAGCGTCAGCGCCGCCGCAAACACTCTTTACACCGGGGCCGACGGAAAATTCGAAGCCGCCCCCGACACTGCGCTGGTGCAGTTCAACATTTCCGCGCAGGCGGACAATGCCAAGGCGGCTTACGACGCCGCGTCCAAGCAATCCGAGCAGGTGCGGCAGATCCTGCGCGACAATGGCATCGATCCCAAGACCGCGCAGATCGGTTCCTACTCGATCGACCCGATGTATGACTGGAAGACGGCGAAGCGCAAGCTGATCGGCTATCGCGTGGCCACGAACGTGACGCTTAAGCTCAAGGACTTCACCAAAATCGGCCCCATCACCCAGCAACTGGCGGACAGCACGGTCAGCGACAGCCAATCCATCACTTACACGCTCGATAACATGGATGAGGCCAAGAGCAAAGCGGTCGAAGATGCCTATCGCCGGGCTCACGCTTCCGCGGACGCCCTCGCGCACGCGGCCGGACGCACCGTGGGAGAGCTGTCTTATGCGTCGGTCGACACCTACGAGAATATTCGTCCCGTCATGCCGATGCCCCGGGTCATGATGGCAGCGGAGGCCAAGGCGGCTCCGGCCCCCACCGAGGAATTCACTCCGCATACGGTGACCGTGACGGCGCACGTGAACGCGCTGTTTACGCTGAAATAGTTAGATCGGAAATATGGATCGCGAAACGAAAAAGCTACGGGCGAACCGCTCGTAGCTTCTCCCGGCTGCTAAATGCGATGACAGCTTAGCGTACGCCCGCAGTTTGCCCAAACCCCACCGCAAATGGACCGGTCTCTTCCACAATCTCATAATCGGCTGGCACCTGGAACAGGGCTGGATCAGGCTCTGCCCGGTCCAGATTCTGCAAGCGCACGGTCGAATTCCCGAAGCGCGGGTCGGAGCATTTCGACAGAATCGTGAGTTTCAACTCCTCGGAACGCCAATGCTCACAGACCCGGGTCAGGGGCCGGTCGTTGCCTACCACCCCGGCCGGCGTAGTCACGGTCAGCCGCTCGCCTTCGACCTGAATCCCGTCGATCACGTCGCTCCCCAGGGATTCCTTCTTCATCTGTCGCCGCTGCAACACGCTATTGCTGCCCAAGGGCTTGCGGCAGCCTGCTGGCCCGGCTGCACGGGTGTAAACGTCCCCGCCGTTCGTACCGGCTTGGGCGACTGCGACGGAATCGGGACGGTAAACCGGTGTGCGATCCGCTTCTGCGTATCCAAAGTGTAGGAGTAGCCGGCTATCGGATCGTAAATATGAATGAATCTCGCATCCGTCTCCGGCGAATTATTGTTCCTTGGTGTTGCGAGGAACGCCCGCCGCTCGGTACGCGTTCGCCCGTCCGAATCGCGGTACATACGTGAAAGTTCGCGCTTCTGGTCGATGTGCGTCCCGTTCGTCAGAGTCTGCTTGCGCTCCGACACCTGGTCCGCGGAATACGGCTGCCCAGTGACCAGTCCGCCCATCTCGAGCCCCGGACCCAGGAAGCTCTCTGACACGGAAACACCGTTGCGGATCGTTCCCTGCGCTCCCCGCACGCCGTCATCCTGCTGAGCAAGTGCCGTAGCGACCCCGAGAAGGGCGATCAGGAAAAGGCAAGCAGGCAGATGCGTCAGAGATTTCATGGCCATCCCTCGTCGGAAGTTCGGCGCCCGCCCGACTTACCCGGGTACATCAAGAGATTTTGTAAGGGCGCGGCTGGCGCCTTGCCCTGAGAACGAAAACCAGCTCACCTCTTACGGCTAGGACCTGGGTACCCGGCTCGAGTCCAGCGGCACGGAGCGCTGAATCACCATCTCGACCGAGGTTCCCGGCTCCAGCCGCACGTCCGCGCCGCGTGACAGCATGGCGATTGCGGCTCCAACGCCGGCGCCAATGCCGCCGCCAATCCCTGCGCCCTTCCAGGTTCCGGTACCGAGACCACCAATCGCGGCGCCGGTTCCGGCTGTTTTGGCCACGGTCTCGGCCTTCTTTCCAGTGTCGCTGTCTTGCCGGATCGTTCCCTCGGAGTCTTTCATGGTCGCGTGTTCCGCACCGGGCACGTTCTCCAGTGCGCCGGGCAACATCACCGTGTATCCGCTGGGATAAATCAGGGATGTGAAGTGAATCAACATTTCGGCCCGGCCCTTGACCCGGCCGCCTCGCTGGATGTGGCCGATCTTTCCCTGCACGTAGGTTCCCACCGGAACCAGAATGCGGTCATCGAGCACAACCGGGAAGGTGGTCTCGGCATACACCGCATCGCCTTCCTTGGCGGTCTTGGTCGAAATCGCCTGCTTCAGGCGCAGAGCGACTTTGGTTCCGGCAGGAATCTCCAGGCCGCTCTCCTTGGACGTGCCCGCTGCCTGCTGCCGCCTGCCCGAAGGCCGCTACCGACAGGGCTATTGATGCCATCCACGCCGTGATCCATCGCATAAGAATCTCTCCCGAGCGAATCTTGTGGGCCCAACCGCCTCCCGCCCCAAGTCTTCGACGGGTTTCTTTTGGAAGAACCCGCCTTGACTGCTTCCTTAGGATGCAAACCCATCTGACCGAGTTGACTGGCCGAAACATCTGCTGAATGCCCTGAATGGCCTCTGTGGATCCTGCGCGGTTTCGGTCCCACCATCTTCAAAAAAGGTCGAACGACCCGCTACCCGCCCCGTCGAACCAGGTTCTCCCGGACGTTACCCATGAACTGCGATTGCAGCTTCTGCGCGCAGAGCTCACCGCAGACATGCAAGGTCCCTTCTTTCTGGGCGATCTCCTCGTCCCATGGCGCCAGATACAGTACCGGAATCTTGAGGTCGGCGAAAGAGGTCCACATCAGCCACCAGCGGTCGTCCGACCGTTTCAAGGTGCCACAATTCGGGCCTGCACAGCGATAGAACGGATTTACCTGCGCTTTCGGGGTACCCAGGGTCGTCAATGAAGATCTCCTGCTTCGGCCAAGTCCAACCCATTTTAGCGAAGCCTCCGGGTGGACAAAAACTCAAAACATTCCAGCCTCCGCCAGCACTAACGACCAAATGTGAGAACGCGCCTTACGCTCATTTTTGCGTTCCTCATCAACGGTTCTTCACGGATTTTCCGTTAGAGCGGCCATTGCCTTCAACATGGTAGCTGTTGGTCCGGATAAACTTACATGGAAGTGGATTCTTAAACGCCCACTATCTCACTTATAAAGCAGGTACTTCCCCCGCACTTCGGTAAACTTCCCGATGGCCGTCCGCCAGCCTTCCGCCACCCGCCGTGGATCCTGCCCGGCTGCGAGCGCGTCATAGGCGTCCTGGTTCACCAGCAACTCCCGCATCCGCTCCATCTTGAAGTCTTTCGGATACAACTTATTCAGGGCGGCGGCCAACTCGACTCCCAGCTCCGGCGCGTCGAGCGTGTTCCGGTCGAGCAATACGATGCTTACTCCCTGACAGACCTCTCCCGAGTAGGTACTGGCCGAAGGCGTGAAAGTTACTGGCACAAACCGCGTCCCCGAGATCGCTCGCGCGTTCAAATATTCCGCCAACTCCCGCGCCTTGATCCACGGCGCCCCAATCCATTCAAAGGGAGTATCCGTTCCACGGCCCACGGAAACGTTGGTTCCCTCAATCAGGGCCACTCCCGGGTACAAAGTCGCTCCCCGCAAGCTACGCAGGTTCGGAGAGGGATTGATCCACGTCAGCCCGGTCGAGTCATACCAATCCCCGCGCATCCAGCCGTCCATGGGTATGACCTTTAGCTTCGCCCCAATCCCGCGCTCGGTATTGAACATCTGCGCCAACTCGCCGATCGTCATGCCGTGGCGGACCGGCGTGGGAAAGTAGTTGGTAAAACTCTCGTGCCCCGCGTCCGCGACAGGGCCTTGCACCAACGACCCGGTAATCGGATTCGGGCGGTCAAGCACGATCATCTCGATGCCCGCTTTCGCTGCCGCCTCGAGAAAATATCCCAGCGTGGTTTCATACGTGTAAAAGCGCACGCCGGCATCCTGAATGTCAAACACGATTGCATCCAGCCCTTTGAGGACATCCAAGGACGGGCGGCGCGCGGCATCGGTTGCGCCGTACACGCTGTACACCGGCACACCGGTGGCCGCATCTTTCGAATCGCCGACATTCGTTGTGTCGAGCGTCCCAGTGACACCGTGTTCGGGACTAAAGATGGCCTCTAGCGATACGCCGGGAGCGTTTGCCAGGATATCGATCGTCCGCCGCCCTTCCGCATCCACGCCTGTCTGGTTGCTAACCAAACCGATCTTCCGCTTGCCCGCGCCATTCTGCAGCACGTCAAACGTGTGGGCCTCGAGAACATCGATTCCGGTCTTTACATTGCCGTTGCGCACGGCCATTTTCCGCGCAGCGCTTTGCGCTTCGTTGTAGCCCGTAATGCTCTCCCAGCGAAGCCGCTCCTTCTCCTCAACGCTCAAAGGCAAGGCTCCTGCGACGGCAGTAGCAATCTTGGCGCGCAGCGCGATCGCATTGCCCTGCCCGCGGGGATGCACGGCATTGGCCAAAATGAGGATGTAGGTCCGCGTCGTGGGATCGATCCAGAGCGATGTTCCAGTGAACCCCGTGTGTCCGTACGATCCAACCGGAAGGAGCGCGCCCCGGTTGGTCGAAAACGGCGAATCGATGTCCCATCCGAAGCCGCGCACCGCCGTAGCGGTCGGGGGCTGCTCGGGAGTGGTCATCTTCTCGACCGACAACGAAGACAGAATTCCGCCCCCACCATCGAGCAGCGCCTGGGCAAACTTGCTCAGATCGTCCGCCGTCGAAAAAACGCCGGCATGTCCCGCAACTCCGCCCATGCGCATCGCTGTGGGATCGTGCACCTCGCCGCGCAGCATGTGATCGTGCTCGTCAAACTGAGTGGGCGCGATCTTCGCGCGCCACGTCTTCGGCGGCAGATACCTGGTGTGCGTCATCTTAAGCGGTGCGAAGATATGGGTCTCGGCATACCGGTCCAGGCTCTGGCCTGAAACCTTCTCTGCCACCGCCCCCAGCACGATGAAGCCGACATCGCTGTAAACGAATCCTGCCCCGGGCGGCGTTTCCGGCTTCTCGGCGAAGGCCATCTTGTAGGCGGTTTCTTTGCCTTGCCAGGGTGTTAGGAGATCAAGGTCCGGCGGCAAACCGCCGTAGTGTGTCAGCAGTTGCCGTACTGTGATGTCGTCTTTCCCGTTCTGCCCAAATTCCGGTAGATACTTCACCACGGTATCGCTGATACGGACCTTGCCCTTTTCCTCGAGCTGCATGATCGCGGTCGTTGTTGCGATCACTTTGGTCAGCGACGCCAGATCGAAAATCGTATCTACCGTCATCAATTCGCGCCGCGGTTCGAGCGCCCGGTTGCCGAAGGCTTTCCGGTACACAACGTGACCGTCGTGCCCAATCAGGACCACTGCTCCGGGAATCTGCTTTTGCTCAATGGCCTGCTCGACAATCGCATCCACGACGTTCAACCGCGCCAGGGACCCTGCGGGCTTCTGGGTCATGGCCGGGGCGAGTGTGCCATTCAGGAAAAGGGCAACGACGGTTGAAGCCGAAACCGAAAACAGCCGGAGCACTAGCCGACGCAGGCACGATGTCAGCCTCGCAAGCGGTGGATACGCCTCAGTTCGTCTAGCCAGCCATGAGGGAGTCGTATAGGCCCTATTCTGCTGCCGCGCACAAAAAAGCACATGCACCTTGTGGTTCATGAGTAAGTTTCGGATACCTCGACTCTACACAACTCGTCGCGTACCCTCAACGAAACTCCCGCACGGAGGTGCCATTCGCGCCACCGCCCCTTTTCGCGTCCGTGCCGGTTTGCTATAACCGAGACATCACCCCATAACGACAAGGCAGCCCGCTGACGCACGCTCCGACCCATTCCGCTTCGCCCGTTCCGGCGTACGACGACCAGAATTCGCGCTTCTCCGCAGCCTATCGCCTCCTGGAAAATGCCGTCTCGGACCACGCCTTCCCGGCCGCGTCGGTGGCCGCTACCCACAACGGAAAGCTGCTGGCCCTGCGTTCGCTGGGTCGCTTCACCTATGAGCCAACCTCGCCGCAGCCTACGTCCGATACCCTGTTCGACCTCGCGTCTCTCACCAAGATTCTCGCGACTACCGCGATGGCGATGATTCTCTATGAGCGGGGCCTGCTCGATCTTGAGATGCCCGTCATTTCGATTGTTGGAGAGTTTTCTGGCGAGGACCCTCGCCGCGACGAAGTGACGTTGCGCATGCTGCTGGCGCACTCGTCCGGATTGCCCGCTTACGAAAAGCTGTTTCTGCGCGCGCGCACTCGCGATGAACTTCTGGCAGCTGCCTTTTCTACCCCGCTGGCCAACGATCCCGGCTCGCATGCTGAGTACAGCGATATCGGCTTCATCGTCCTCGGAGTCGCTCTCGAGCGCCTCGCCGACGAAACTCTCGACCGTTTCTGCCAGCGAGAAATCTTCGGTCCCCTCGCCTTGACCCACACCACCTTCAACCCTGCCTCCGAGTTGCGCCCTGCGATTCCGCCGACGGCCGACGACCAGACCTTCCGCCATCGCATCATTCAAGGCGAGGTCCAGGACGAAAACGCGAGCGTCTTGGGTGGTGTGGCCGGGCATGCGGGGCTCTTCGCCACCGCGCACGACCTTGCTACCTTTGCTCACACCTTGCTCCAGGGTGGAAGTCCCATCCTCCGTCCCGAGACCATCACGCTGTTCACCGCGCGCGAGTCTTCCCCGGAAGGCACCCCGCGCGCCCTTGGCTGGGACACACCGTCGCCGCCGTCACAATCCGGCTGCTACTTTTCGCCGCGCTCGTACGGACACCTCGGCTACACCGGCACCTCTCTTTGGATCGATCCCGACCGCGCCCTCTCGATCATTCTCCTCACGAACCGCACCTGGCCCGATTGCGCGAACCAGTCGATCAAAGAAATCCGTCCACGCTTTCACGACGCTGTGATCGAAGCCCTTGGTCTCGAGAGCGGTACGAGGGAATGATCAACGTCGGCTTCCCTTCCATTGCAAATCTTCAACCCGCTAGCTCGGCGCTTCCTCGCGAGGCTCGCGTCTCCCGTTACAATGTCCACGTTCAGAAAGGAATCCTTCGCTCGCATGAAGCCGCGCCCGTTGCAAGAGCTCCCTACGGAACGTCCCAACCCCACTTCGACTGACCTGGATCTGAAATCCGGCCTCGAGATCGCGCGCATCATCAACACCGAAGATGCCAAGGTCGCGACTGCCGTGAAGCAAGCCCTTCCCCAGATCGGGCGGGCCATCGACCTCATTGCCGCACAGCTTAGAAAAGGCGGTCGTCTGATCTACGTGGGCACTGGTACCAGCGGACGGGTTGGCGCCCTCGATGCGGCCGAGTGTGCCCCTACCTTTGGCATTGATCCCCGCAAGATTCAATTCATCATGGCCGGAGGGCCCAAGGCGCTGGGGGAGGCCGTCGAAGCCAGCGAGGACTCGCGTCCTCTGGGACGCAGCGAAATGTCCAAACGGAAGCCCACTAGAAACGATGTCGTCATCGGCATTGCCGCGAGTGGGCGTACTCCCTTTACGATTGCCGCCGTCGAATACGCACGCGGCCGGGGTGCTCAAACCATCGCGCTCACCTGCAACCGGAATTCGCCGCTCGAACGCGCCGCCCACTTTGCCATTGTGACCGAGGTCGGCCCCGAGGTGCTCGCCGGCTCCAGCCGAATGAAGGCCGGGACGGCACAAAAAATGGTTCTCAATACCCTCAGTACGGGGGCCATGGCTCGTCTCGGCTACGTCTATGGCAATCTGATGGTGAATCTCCATCTGCTGAACGAAAAACTTGCCGAGCGGGGCGTCACCATTCTTGAATCGGCGGCGGAGGTCGGCCGCGATCATGCGCGCCAGGCGCTCAAAGCCGCGGGCAATGATGTGCCCATCGCGCTGGTAATGCTGAAGGCCGGAGTCCCCCGCACTGCCGCTGTGCGCGCCCTGAAAACAACGGGCGGACATGTCCGCAACGCTATCGTTCTAGCCCAAAAGAGTAGGCCCGGTTCCTGAGGTGATCCTGTAAAGTGGACTGGCTAGTTCGCGAGAAACCGATGCGTTTTCAGTGAGACGTCTCCGGCGGTATCTGACAAGTGATGCAGTAACCTTCTTGTTTCGCAGCTTCTGTTCCTGGCGGCTAAAGGGTCTTAGGAACTGATTCACGACGTATGGACAAGTTCATCATTCGCGGCGGAACCCCATTGCTCGGCACAGTGCGAATCAGCGGCGCCAAAAATGCCGCTCTCCCATGCATGGCGGCCGCGCTGCTGACCGACGAACCCGTCGTCCTCGAGAACATCCCCCAGGTTCGCGACATTGAAACCACGCGACGCCTGCTTGCGGCCATGGGGGCCGAAGTCGAACTCGGTTACGGTCGCGCCCACCACCGCACCACAATCCATGCCGAGAACCTGGCCACGCCTGAAGCTTCCTACGAACTGGTCAAGACCATGCGTGCCTCGACGCTCGTGCTCGGACCGCTGGTTGCGCGCTGCGGCCGGGCCCGCGTCTCGCTTCCTGGAGGCTGTGCCATCGGCGCCCGTCCGATCGATCTGCACATCAAAGGACTAGAACGCCTGGGGGCGAAAATCACGCAGGACCACGGCTACGTGGAAGCGGCTGCCGACCGACTCCGCGGCGCCGAAATCGTCTTCGACAAGATCACCGTTACCGGCACGGAAGATTTGCTGATGGCAGCCACCCTCGCTGACGGCGAGACCGTTATGCAAAACTGCGCACGCGAACCCGAGGTGGCTGATCTGGCCGACCTCCTCAACAAGATGGGCGCGCACATTCAAGGTGCCGGCACCTCGACGATCCATATCAGGGGAGTCAGCAAACTTCGCGGTACCAAGCACCGCATCATTCCTGACCGCATCGAGGCTGGAACCTTCATCACCGCGGCTGCCCTCACCGGTGGCGACGTCAAGATCACCAACTGTGACCCCGTTCATCTGACTACCGTGCTGCAGAAGCTTCAGGAAGCCGGCGTAAAGACGGCCCACACCGCCGACTCGATTCGCGTCATGGGCGACAACCCGCTCACAGCTGCCGACGTCAACACCGAGGAGTATCCGGGGTTCCCCACCGACATGCAGGCGCAATATATGGTGGTCGCCACCCAGGCCGAAGGCACTTCTATCGTTACCGAAAATATTTTTGAAAACCGTTTCATGCACGCTCTCGAGCTCTCGCGCATGGGCGCCAACATCCGCATCGAAGGGCGCCGCGCGATCGTGCGCGGCAAGACGCCGCTCAGCGCCGCTGCGGTGCTGGCCTCCGATCTGCGCGCCTCGGCCTCGCTAGTCCTCGCCGCCCTTGTCGCCGATGGCGAAACCATTATCGACCGCGTGTATCACATCGACCGCGGCTACGAACACATTGAAGAAAAGTTGAAAGGCATCGGCGCCGAGATCCGCCGCATCGGCGAAATCTTCCCTAAGCGGCGCGGCGCCTCCAGCTAGCGATCCAATGCAAAGGCGGGTGCAGTCCTGGCACCCGCCTTTTCTGGCCCTTAGACAAACGAATACTGCAAACCTCTAGTGATGTTCATCCCGATCGTGATCGCCCCAATGCGCGTGATCTTCGTCGTCCCAGTCTTGCTGCGTGTGCCAGCGATGCTGATCCTCGTCCCACCAGCGATGCCCGCTGTTCCAGCAGTGCTCTCGCGCCTCGCGCAGGTCATGGCGAGCATGCTCCGCCTGCGAGCTCTGGTACCCGTGATGTTCAATGGCTTCATGCAAATGGTGATCGGCGCGGGCAATACGGTGCTGACAATCGTCGTCCGCCCGCAAACTGGGGGCTCCGACGAGAAACAAGAAACTTGCCACGGTTACGGCGGCGGCCCCGCTCCAAAATGAACGCATGCCTCCAAGCATATTCAGTAAACCCTCCTGTGCGATGTTCACGCTGCCAACAGCCTAGCCCGCCAAGGCGCTGTCCCGGATAGGGTGAACCCTGTACCCGTTAGGACTTTTTCTCCCCCCGCGGAACACTGTAATCGCTCACCCAAGGGTCACTTTGCCGGTCGTTGCACTTCCGTAACTTCACGTTTTTCCCGATTCCGCATCGAATGTCTATATGGCAAACGAAATTTGCACCCTCCCCCTCGTTTACCAGTGCGCCTTATGTGAGTGGCGCTGGACCGAGGATCAACCACAAACCTTCAACACGAACTTCGACGTTCCCGTCATGTTCGTCGGCGCCGGTGCCTGCCCCTCCTGCAGCGCCGCCCGTACTGCACTGCGAAAGGCCAGTTAGCCCGTTGTTCGCCTTCGCGTCGTAGCTGTTCCGGCTCCGCTCGAGCCCACAGCTGCGACGCCGGCAACGGTTCCTGCACTCGCGCGATTCCTTCATCGCCGTGTTACACTTCCCCGCGTACCTCGCGGGTCCCGGCCGCCGTGCGCAGTCCAATCAGGGACCCTACCTGCGTTCCTCCTCGCAAGGACGCGGATGGAGGAGTTGCGAGCACACCCGAGGTGTGCCGGCTCCCCAGTCCGCGGCAACCTCAACCGGAGGAGAATCGAATGAAATTCACCAAGCTCACGCCGAATCTGGTCGTCCGCGACGTCCAGGCCGCCGTTCACTTTTACCAGACTGTTCTCGGCTTTCAGCTCGCGATCAAAGTTCCGGACGCTGCACCCTATGTCTTTGCTTCGGTCGTCAGCGGAAATGTCGAGATCTTCTTCAATGACCAGAAAGCTGTAGCGGAAGACTATCCTCCCCTCGCCAAGGACCCCATTGGCGGCACCATGACACTTTTTCTGGAATGCGAGGGAATCGAGGACATCCTGCGCACGGTCGAGAAGTCCGACGCCAAGGTCGTCATGCCGCTCAAGACCCAGTTCTACGGCATGCGCGAATTCGCCTTCGTCGACCCGCAAGGCTGGACCGTAACCATGGCCGAGCGCGTGAAGTAGTCCATTTCAAACGTAATGCCGGCGGGCAAAAGAGGAGCGTGCTTTCCGCTCCGCCCGCCGGTGACCCGTCACAGCGGTTTCCGGTAATGGACGCAGCGATCGACTACTTCATAGCCGAGTGCCTCGTGAACGGTTTGTGAGAGCTCATTGTCGATCCAGGTGTCCGAGGCCATCTCACGACAACCCTGTCCTCGCGCCCATTCCTCCCCGGCCGCCAACAGCTGTTGGCCGATCCCGCGATGACGCTGGCCCTCGACCACGTACCAACCTTCCACGTACCCAACCGGATGCGAGGGATCGCATCCGTCTGCGTGCGAGCGGAGGTCCACCTCGACGAAGCCCGCTAAAGAGTGATTGTTGGCTTCAGCGACGAAGATCGCCCACGGCATCGCTCCGACCATACCGTCGTTCAGGATGGGCTTCAGGTGCTTAGCGTGGTCTTCCGGCGATGCATCTGGCCACAACGCCGCCGCCAGGTCCGCCAATGGCCGCAAATCCTCGATCCGAGCCGGCCTTATGCGAACATCATCCATTGTCAATCCGCCGCCAGCCCGCGACTAATAATCGCCTCCCCCGACAAAGCGGTAGCCAGATTTATGCACGGTCACGATCAATTCCGGCCGCTTTGGATCCTTCTCGAGCTTCTGCCGCAAGCTCGCCACGTGGACGTCGACCGTGCGCGTGAACGTCCCGGCTTCGTAGCCCCATACTGCACGCAACAATTCTTCGCGGGATAACACGATCCCAGGATGCTCCACGAAATAACGGAGAAGCTCAAATTCGCGAGCGGAAAGATAAATAGGAGTATCTCCGCGAGTCACCTTCACATCGCGATGGTCCATCATGCCCCGGGTTTCGATCCGGATTGGGCCAAACTGGTGCACGACCTGCCCGGTCCGAATTGGCGCACGACGCAGCAACGCCTCAATACGCGCCATGAGTTCCTGCATGTCGAACGGCTTCGTCACGTAGTCGTCGGCACCCAGTTTCAACCCGATGATCTTGTCGACGGTTTCACTGCGCGCGGTCAGCAACAGGATGGGCGTTCCCAAGCCGGCCGTACGGATGTCGCGGCACAAGTCCAGCCCGTTGCGCCCCGGCAACATGATGTCGAGGACGATCAGGTCGAAGGGCAAGGAAGTCGCCTTCTCATATCCTCTTTCGCCATCGGTTACGAAATCGACGGCGTATCCTTCCTTGCGCATGCGGTCGCTGAGCGCCATGCACAAGGCTTCTTCGTCTTCAATGACCAGAATGTTTTCCTTCATGATTGTCCTACCCGCTGTGCTTCTGGAGTTTCCGTTTGCTCTACCTTGCCTGCCGGCAGATGCAACGTGAACCGACTTCCAACTCCTACCTTGCTCACTACTGAAATCCTTCCGTGCATCGCCTCGGCAATACTTTTAGCCAGCGGCAGTCCCAAGCCGGTTCCGTGAATCTGCGCTGCCGTGACCACGGGGCTGCGGTAGAAGGGCTCGAAAATCTGCTCCAGTTCCGTGCTGTCGATCCCGATCCCGTGATCCTCGACGCTAATGTGAACCTCTTTTTCGCCCGCCTCGCCGTTCCCGCCAAATGCCCGAATCGCGATCTTCGGATTCGTGCCGCCGTACTTTACCGCGTTGACCACCAGATTCTGTAAACACTGGGAAACCGCGGAAAAATCTCCCATGACCGGCGGCAGTTTTGCGTCGACATGCTCCTCGACGGCAAAGCCGGCTTCCTCCGCTAGTTCCCGGGTATTCTTCAACACCGCCCCGATCACTTCCTGAACCTGCAGTGGCCGGACCACGTAGCGGTTGCGGCCCTCGTGCGTGGAAGCAAACAGCAGTATCTGGTTCACCAACTCAGTGAGTTGGCGGCTATGGTGACGGATCACGGATCCATACTTCGCTAACTGTTTTCCCTCATCCACCACACCATCG
Organism: uncultured Acidobacteriota bacterium; assembly: GCA_963729415.1. Classification (GTDB taxonomy): domain Bacteria; phylum Acidobacteriota; class Terriglobia; order Terriglobales; family Acidobacteriaceae; genus Gp1-AA133. Next base: position 131,418 of record CAVSOD010000007.1, read on the forward strand.
GCGATGTTTTGCGCCGAGGCGCTGATTACAGCCAGCGGCGTCCTTAGCTCGTGCGAAACCGAGGCGACGAAGTCCATTTGCAACTTGGCCAGCCGCATCGCGTTCTGCATCTTGCTTCGCTGGATGGCCCACACCGAAGCGCTCGCAAACATCAACGTGAAGCCCAGGACGCCCATCAACCGGATCACCGATCGCCGCGACGATGCGTCGACCAGCGTTCGTTGCTCCGTCGCTTGCTCGTCGTAAAGGCGCTTCACTTCCTCCAGGTCCTGCCGCACCCGATCAAACGATGGCACGCCACCGCTGAGATCGAGGTCCACTGCTTCCTTGATACTTCTCGGACTTCCTTCCAGAATGGAAGCCAGTACCTCGTCGCGCACCTTCAGATACGCAGCCCAGTCGCGTTGCAACCGCTTCCCCACCTCAATCTCGCGCGGCGCTCGCTCTTCCGCCAGGTACTGCGCGATTCCGTCCGCCACCAGTTTGTCTGCTTCTCGCGACTGGTCGGCGTACTCCACCTGCAGGTTGCTGTCGTTCGTGGTCAGCGCGTACAGCGTGCTGCGCCTGGTCTCCTGCGCTTCGTATTGCAACTCGCCGATCCTCCGCAACCCCTGCACTGAACCGGCATACATCTTCTCGACCTGCACTGACGCAGTGTGCAGGTCGCCAATCATGAACGCTCCCACACCCACCACCACGCACAACACCATAAACAGCAGCAGGCTCGAGCTGTGCCGTGCGACCAGGCCCGACACGCTCTTCGCCAGGTGCCCGCCCCAGGAGCCTTGCGCCGCCCGTTCGTCGTTGATTACTTGACTCATGACTACTTCGTCGCCCGCGCCTCAAGACGCAATGGATACTCCGGATCATCCACCCGGTGACCGTTGATTCGAATCACTTTCACGGTCTCGTCCACATCCGAGGCTCGCACGTACCCGATCGCTCCCGGCACATTGAAAACAAACTTCCGCACGCCGGTCGGAGTGGACAAGGTTTTCGGAGACACGAAAACTTCACCTGTGAACAATCCTTGCAGAAAATGGCGCCCGAATTCGGTCTCGCTCATATGGCATACGTCGCGCAGTGCGGCATTCCTTTCCACCAGCCCTTGATCCATCATTACCAGCGTGATTCGTCTGCCGTTGGGCCAGTGACTGCGCTCGCCCAGGAAGACGGTGCGCAGTTCCTTGAGCGACAGGTCATCGATGGGATTCGATTGGTTGACGATGATCGCCAGGTTCTCTCCGCCCGGGGTGGTCGCAGGCTTCGCTCCGGCGGCGCCGTACGGGCGCGCCTGGAGCAGCAGTACCGCCACCAAAAGCGCGAGGATCCTGTTCCTTCGTGCCATCCTAGTTCTTTCTAGAACGTGAATCCCAACTGCAACGTGAGCGCGTTGTAGGACGCAATGTGGCGCGCGATGTTGTAGTCGTACTGCGCCTTGAACGCTACCGATTCGCTGGCGTCATACCGCACACCCACCGATGGGCCGTCGATGCGTCCCACATCGGGGAAGATTGGCTCGCGGTCCGAACCGTTGATGTATTGATAACGGAAGTACGGCTGGTAGGACCCGAACCGTTTCGCGATCTGCGAATAAAAACCCGGCGTGTTGAAGACTTGTGAACTTCCCTGAGGTGTATGGCGCACCAGCACCAGTTCGTTCAGCCACTCGAACTTCGGCACCATGTACACCACATGGGCGGCCAGAATCGTCTCATCGACACGAGGCTGCCCCATGGGCATCAGCTTGTCATGGTAGCCCGAGAAGCCAAACTGGAGACCTCGAATCGACTCCGGCCGCGCGAATAGCGCGAGATTGAATGCCTTGTAGTTGTTCTCGTCCACCTCGTTCTGCACTGGTTCCTCGGTCAATGGCGATCGCGACTGCCGGCCGTTGCCGATTTCGGCCACGTAGTGCAGGCCCAGCCCCCCTGAGGGGATTCGTCCTGAAGCCGATACGCCGACGTTGTGAATCGGCAGAATGCCTCCGCGGTCTTCGAACTCGAACAGTAGCGGACGTCCGGTGGTTGTCTGGAACCAAGTGCTGTGATGGTACGCCGTGTTGTAGAACCCGATTGCGGTGTGATAACGCCCGAAGGCCAGGTTGAAGTAATCGTTGTAGGAGTACTGCAGGAGATACCGCTCGACATCCACCGTAAACTGGTTTCGGGCGTCTCCCGGCACGTTATAGAAATTGTCTGGACCTGCTTCGAACACGATCTCGCTCAGAAACTTGAATTTCTCCGAAATATCCGAGGTGACAAACAGGTTCAGCTGTCCCAGGCTGAATGAATTTGTGCTGCCCCGCTGATCCGTTCCATGAAAGTCGATGTCTCCGAAGCCGCGAATGCGCAACAGTGTTTTGCTCATGTCCATGCGCTCCGGTTCCAGGTTTGCGGCTTCTTGTTCGGGTTCGGAGGATGGCGTCTGCGGCGGCGCCGATGGCATCTGCGGTCCTTCCGGCGGGCCGGCGGCCGGACCTGCGGCTGTCCGCGTGGCAAACTGTGCTGGCGCACTCGCCGTTTCCAGTCGAGCGCCTTCCGTTTTGGTCCCTTCCAGTTGCGCGACTCTCGCCTCGAGCCGCTCGATCCGCTGCAAAAGCATCTGGATGGTCTGTTTGTCCGCATCGCTTCCGCTCGCTGCTGGCCCGGTTTGCTGGGCTGTGCCGGGGCGTGGGATGAGCAGAACTCCCACAGCCAATAACAACGCTCGCGTCCACATGCCCGTGGCATGCGCGACCGCCCAAGGTCTGGGTGCGAAAGTGCGGGACCTCATGACAACCTCCTCGGAACTGCATCGCTCGCGGGGAAACTGTGGTCGTCACCGGGCGGTGCGCCGTCCCCTCGTGGCGTTTCTTATGCGCCGGCCGATCTTGTCGCCTGCGGACACCCACAGACTGAAAACTGGAAAAATAGTTGGGTGGGGGAGGATGATCCGGAAGCGAGATTACTCATCTGCCCGAAGGCTCCTGCGGTCCCGGACCGGCAACCGCTTTGCACCCAGAAACTCGGGTTAAATCGGCTTGATCTTTAGGACCTTGGCGCCGTAGCAGGGTCGTAATTCCGACACCGCACATGGGATGGGATTATCGCACTACCGACCTGCAGATCATAGTCTCTGCAGGAGTTCCAACGTGGATTCCACACGCTTGTGCTGGTCGACCGAATACCAGTATGGCTCGTACTTGCTCAGCAGTTCGCGCAGCTCTGACAGTACGTCGGCCGCCACCTGCCGCTCCACGGCAATCTGCAGAGCGTACCGCAACAACTCCCGGTAGCTTGCCTCTGCATCCTCGCTTTCGGCTTTCACCACGTGATGTATCTGCAATCGCGCCAACAGGCCCATCAGGTCGAATGGCTGGCTTGTTTCCCTGATCATATCCTTGCTCCGTGCCGGAGTCGGACATACGCAGAAGGGGAAGGGCCTATAGTCCTGATTAGAGACCACTTTCGGCCGGGGCGGTGTAAAAAAGACGTAAGGTTCCGCCCACGTTTCAGTTACAACGTTTACGGAAAGTATCAGTTGTGCTTCTTGGGGAGTGGCTTTGGCGCAGAAAAATGCCGCGGCTTTTCGCCGCGGCATCCCGTCTTGAATTGTGTTGAGGGGTTGCTAGCGCCGGCCACCGTGGCCGCCATGCCCGCCGTGACCGCCACCTCTTCCGTTGTGTCCGCGCCCGCGTCCTCCGCGGCGCCGTTGCCCGCCGCCACCAGCGCCACCACCGCCGCCGCTCGGCCGGGGACCCCGATCTCCTCCGCGATCGCGATCGACCACCACGCTTTGTGGCGCATCGTCGCGGTTGAAGTTCGGCTCATCGCCCTCCTCGAACTCGGCGCCGCCCTCGATCGTCATTGACGCGCCCGCGGGCACTGGCGCCTCCACCGGAACCTCACCGCCACCCATCTTCGCGCGCTGTTCTTTCAGCACTGCCTTGCGCGACAACCGGATGCGGTTCCCTTCCACTGCCAGCACCTTGACCAGCACCTGGTCGCCTTCTTTTAGTTCGTCGCGAACATCCTTGATCCGATGCTCGGCCACTTCGCTGATGTGAAGCAGCCCATCGGTTCCGGGCAGAATCTCGACGAAGGCTCCGAAGTCCGCCAGCCGCGACACCGTGCCCAGATAGGTCTTTCCGACTTCAGCTGTCGCCGTGAGATCCCCGATAATCTGCAGCGCCTTCGCCGCCGATACCTGATCGTTCGACGAAACGTTCACTTTGCCGGAATCTTCCACGTCGATTTTGACGCCGGTCTGCTCGATGATGCTGCGGATCATCTTTCCGCCCGGACCGATCAGGTCGCGGATCTTGTCGACCGGAATTTGCAGCGTGTAGAAGCGTGGAGCGAATGCAGAAACCGCCTCGCGATGTCCGGGGAGCGCCGCCTCCATCTTCTCCAGAATGTGCATCCGCCCGCGTTGCGCCTGTGCCAGCGCCTCACGCATGATCTGCGGCGTGATCCCGGCCACCTTGATATCCATCTGCAGTGCCGTGATCCCCTTGCGCGTTCCGGCTACCTTGAAGTCCATGTCGCCGTAGTGGTCTTCCGCTCCGGCGATGTCGCTCAAGACGGCATACTTCTCGCCTTCTTTCACCAATCCCATGGCCACGCCGGCCACCGGGGCGGCCAACGGGACGCCAGCGTCCATCAGCGAGAGAGCCGCTCCACATACGGTCGCCATCGACGACGACCCGTTCGATTCCAGGATGTCCGACACCACGCGCATCGCGTACGGCCACTTCTCTTCCGTCGGAAGCACGGCTGAAATCGCGCGTTCGGCAAGTGCGCCGTGACCGATTTCGCGTCGCCCTGCCCCACGCAGAAACTGAACTTCTCCAACGGAAAAGGGCGGGAAGTTATAGTGCAACATGAAGCGTTTCTTGGCCTCGCCTTCGAAGGCCTCGAGCCGCTGCTTGTCATCACTCGTGCCCAGCGTCGTAGTCACCAGTGCCTGGGTCTCGCCGCGCGTGAAAATCGCCGAACCATGGGTCCGCGGCAGCACTCCCACTTCAATCCAGATGTCGCGGATCTGGTCAAACGCACGCGCGTCCGGACGCCGTTTCTGCTCGAGTACCTGCTCGCGGAAAATGCGCTCGCGTAACACTTCGTAGTACTCCTTCAGCTTCTTCTTGGCGTCTTCGTCCTCCTCCGGAATCGCCGCTTCCAGTTCCTTCTTGATCGCCTTGACCAGCGTGTAGCTCTCCGCCTTGGGATGCTTCGCCGTATCCAGCGCATCCGTGAGGCGCGCTCCCACCTTCTTTTTCAGGTCGTCGAAATACTTCTGATCGAATTCAGGCGGCGTCACCGCTCGCTTCGGCTTGCCCACTTTGCCGCGCATCTCATTGATCGCAGCGCAAATCTTCTTGATCTCGTTATGCCCGTATTCGATGGCATCGACCACCGTCTCTTCCGGCACTTCCTTCGCGCCTGATTCGATCATCACGATCGCGTCCGCCGAACCTACCACCATGATGTTCAGCAGGCTGTCGCGCATTTCACTGTAAGTTGGGTTCGTGATGAACTTCCCGTCCACGTTTCCCACGCGCACCGCGCCGATCGGCCCCAGGAACGGAATATCGGAGATCGTCAGGGCGGCCGAGGCCGCGTTAATCGCAGCTACGTCGGGATCGTTCTCGGTGTCTGCCGACAGCACGAAGGCGATCACTTGCGTCTCGCATTTGAAGCCTTCCGCGAACAACGGACGCACCGGACGGTCGATCATGCGGCTAGTCAGAATCTCACGCTCGCTGGGGCGTCCTTCGCGCTTGATAAAGCCGCCGGGGATACGTCCTCCGGCGTAGGTGTATTCGCGGTAGTCCACCGTCAGGGGGAAGAAGTCGATCCCTTCCCGCGGGTCTGCGTTCGCGACCGCCGTGGCCAGTACCACGTTGTCGCCCACGCGCACCACGGCCGCGCCGTGTGCCTGCTTGGCTAGCTTGCCGGTTTCAATTTTGAGGGTTTTACCGCCGGAGAGTTCAACGCTGATTTCAGTTGCTTCGGGTTTCATGTTTCATCCTTCTAGACAGGAGAGGGCAACGTCGCACTACCGCACGTTGCGCGCGAGGTGAGCCAGTGCCAATAGAGTTCGAGCGATGGCCGGAACGCACTTTCCAAGGATTCCTTGATCTGGTTCCCGCGGCCCCATGGCGGCGGAACCAAGGCGAGGAGCCAACCCACAGGGGCACACTGCCCCGGGTGGCTTTCAGCACGCGTTACTTACGGATGCCAAGTTTCGTGATGACGCCCTTGTAGCGCTCGGAATCGTACTCCTTCAAATAATCAAGCAAGCGGCGTCGCTTGCTGACCAGCATCAGCAGACCCCGGCGTGACCCGTGATCCTTCTTATGCGTCTTGAAGTGCTCCGTCAGCTGACCAATGCGTTCGCTCAGCAGCGCGATCTGCACTTCCGGGCTGCCCGTATCCGTCGCATGCGTCGCATAGGCGTCAATGAGGGACTTTTTTTGCTCTCTGGCTAGCACTAACCTGATGCACTCCTGTCTCTTCAGTTTCGATTGTTGTCTGTAACGTCATCGAGAGTAACATGTTAGCGACAAAGCTGTAAAGCAACCCGCACTCCCCAAACCACTGGCGGCGCAACGCTTCCCGCGTTATCGTAATCTAGAATTAGAGGATTGTGTGGGTGGAGCGACGGGCGTCGTCGCCCGTCGACAGTTTTCCCATTCGCACGATCGCGAGGTCTGTTTTGCGCTGCCCCTATTGCGGAAACGAAAACCCCGATGACCACCGCTTTTGCGGCATGTGCGGGAAGACACTGCCAGAACCCGGCGACGCCGCGGTCTTAACTGACGACGAACCCGCTGGCCGCCACGACCCCGAGCCGACCACCCCCGCACCTGCCTATACGGGCGGCATTTTCAATCTCGGCGCCCCGGCTGAGCATACCCGGAATCTTGATTACCTTCTCGAAGACGACGAAGAACCAAAATCGCACAAAGGGCTGCTGTTTTTAGGGATCGTCGCGGTCGCTCTGGTTGGCGGACTCGGATATTTGCGTTTCCGCAATACCGGGCTTCCGTTCTTGAAGTCAGGAGCAATTAACTCGCAATCCTCCACGCCAGCCCCTTCAGGCTCGGGCGATACTTCGATTGAACTGAGTCCGGCGAACCCGAGCAACACCGCTACGTCTCCCGCCCCAGCGCCATCCCCGGCTGCAGCTGCGCCATCGAACCCGCCACCCAGTCCCGCGGCGGAGAACACGACTGCAGCGGCTTCGCAAGCGGCGGCGCCGGCACAACCTGCCCCCTCATCGCCCACAACATCGTCAACGGCTGCGAACAATGCCGGGAGCGCCACGCCCCCCGATTCGAACACTGTAACTGCGCCCCCTGCTACGACCGCCGCTGATTCCACACCGCCGCCTCCCGCAACCGACAAGCCGGCTGAAGCACCTGAAGCGGCAGCCGCGGCCCCAGCTCCGCCCGCGAAGCCGAAGGCCGCCACCAAACCCGCGCCGAAACCTGCGGCGAAGAGCGACGCGGTCACGCTCGGCGAGCAATACATCTATGGCCGCGGAGGCGTCGCGCAAAACTGTGAAAAGGGTCTGCGCTACATCAAGCCCGCTGCCGACCAGTCCAACGCCAAGGCCATGATCACCATGGGCGCCCTGTACGCCACCGGCCATTGCCTCTCCCGCGACTTGCCCACCGCGTACCGATATTTCGCCCTCGCGTTGCGCAACGATCCCGACAACGGTCCTCTCCGAGAGAATGCCGAAAGCGTCTGGAAGCAGATGACCGCGGAAGAGCGCAAGCAGGCGATCCGGTTGACGCAATAGGGTCGGTCGGCCTTGAACCCGATAAGGCTCAGCAGGATTTTGAGTGTAATAGAGAGAGTGCCTGTTGAAAAACTCCGTTTTTCTTAAAACAGCCAAAATTTCGGGGATAGAAAATGTCTACCCGACGCGCGAACGTCGCTTGTAGGGCTTCCTAACGCAAAGTTTTTCTGAGCCTTTTCTGGGAGTGAGTTTTTCAACAGCCACGAGATGTTTCAACAACAATCCCCTGCCGTCAGGTAAATTGGCGCAGATTGTTACCGTGACCGTCCGCACCTCAATTATGACAGCCCTTCTGAACGTAGGATTCCTACGCGTTCTTTTTGGCCAATCGAATCACAAGGCCGCACCCGAGCCTGAATTCACCGAACTTTCCCGCGAGAACCTCTCACGACTCGAGCTGCAGAGGACAGTCGTTCTAGCCGCCGCCAGACAACGATATGGCACATTGGCGCTACACCAGAAGCAAAAGCGACTTGCCCGTTCTTCAAAACCTAATTGACGACAGGGTGTTCAACAAGTCTCAGACGTATGAATTACAGTGCCTCGGTGTCGCCTTCGGGGATGTGCTAGCGAGCGAGTTTCCGTTGCGATGGGTAATGATCAAAGACGAGTTTGGTACCGATCCAACGTTGCGATTCAAGAAAACAACCATTCAGATCAACGCCCTCACGATGATTTCCAAGCGATTCGAGAGAGATGAGCCGGTGAGTGTCCAGTGGCTTCTGGACAAGACTCGCGAGCAGCTTGCGGACAAGGAAAAGATGTTTCGCTGACTACGGGGTCAACGAGTGCAATGGGGATGTTTCGCCAGTTGCGACTTGCCACGGTGGTTTTCGGCATGAACTGGTGGGACAATTAGCCGATGCAAGACCACGACGCTAAACGACATCCCGGCCCTTGGCGAGTGATGCAGTTGGACTCGGAGTTTGCCGGATTGCTAGTCGCTGTCGGCTTTCTCGTAATGGGCTTGGTTAGTATGCCCATCGCCACAGTGTTCGTGATTGGGACTGTTGCACTGGGAGTGGTCGTCGCTCTGCTGCTTCGCTTCGTTCCTAGGAAAATCAGCCGCGTGATGGTGGGAACGATTATCATCCTCGCCGCGTTCGTGCTGTGGTGGGCAGAGACATAAACCTCGACGATCCGCATAAAGTCTCGTAAACGCCTTCACGTCGTGAAACGACTTTCCGCTCAGGTGCCGAGAGGAGTTCTTATCTTAATGCTGGTTTGTAGACACGAGAGTGTTGATGCACACCTGCGATACCACGAACGGTGTGTAAGCTGTCTACGTATCTGCGGAACCCAAGCCACAACTCCACAAGAAAGAGATTGGTTTATAAGCAGGAAACCGGACAAAATGGATCCAATCGCATGACGAGAGCGTTAATGTCCCCGTTCTTTACGTTCGATACGACCAGATCTTAGTTCCGAGAAGCCTTTACACAGAAGCGAAACAAGAGGGCTTTTGTTGGACACTAATTGTGAGACAATTGACGAAAACAGGCGTGGCTGTTGAAAAACTCACCCGCCAGAAAAGTGGCCACAAAAACTTTGCGTTAGGAAGCCCTATAAACAACGTTCGCCGCTTCGGGTAGACATTTTCTACCTCCAAAATTCTGGCTGTTTTGAGAAAAACGGACTTTTTCAACACCCACAGGCGATTACACTGACGTTAACACCCTCAGAACACCGCCCTGGCTCTGCCATGTTGAGTGAGATCACGGACGATCGAGGCGTACTCTTCACCGCAGAACCCGAATCGAACGCACACCTCTTCGTTCAGCCATTTCTCAGGGATGTTCGTGCGGTCTGGTTTGCCGTCTAAGAAATAGATCGACTGCACCGTCGCTTCTTCGGACGACTTCCAGCACAGTGTTTCGGGATGTGTTTGAGTCATTTCGGGTCCGGCTCACTCCCAGATTATGCGCTCGATACGATTTTGCTGCCAGTCACCGAAAGATAACCCCATCCCCATCGAACTCACCCATGCGACTTAAAAGTCTGTCCCACCATTCCCACATAAAATCCCCAGACCTTTCGGACCAAACTTACCCCCCTCTTCCCCCCCCTTTCCCCCCCCCCCTTTATTTCCTGCAGAAAATAATTGCGCTCGGCACACTTCATGATGTTCTTCCTTGAGTACAGCGGGAGTCGCCGTCCTCACGTTAACCTGAGCTCATCCTACGGCTTTCATCGCAGTGCGAATCAATGCCTGGATCCCGTTCCATGAAATCTGCACCCCGATGCACAAGAGCACGAAGGCAACAATTCGTAGTATTCCGTGCGCCGTCTGCGGGGAAATACGTTCGGTGATGCGGGGCGCGTACGCGTAACAGAAAAACACCAGGATGCTGAGCGCGATCACCGCCGACAGGATCCCGGCATGCGATAGAACGTTGCCCTCCAGATTTCTCACCGAGGCATGCGCGCTGAGCGTCAGCATCACCACGATGCAGGCCGGGTCCACGGTGACGGGGAATGTCAACGGATAGAAGACTTTTTCTTCCAGCGAACCGTACCCAGGATCGGCAACGGCAGCGGCGTTGGGGTTCGGACTCGCCTCCTTTTGGTTGAGTAAGCTCCAGCCCATCGCCGCGAGGACCAATCCGCCTGCCACCTGCACCACCGGCAGCGAGATTCCAAAAAAGGCCAGCAGCGCCGTGCCTACCAGTTCCACCACAAGAAAGAAGAGAACCGTACGAATCGCGACCTTGCGCGCCAGGTCGCGATACACCGTGAAAGGGGCATCCCCTACCAGTCCGAGGAAGACCAGGGCAGACCCCAGCGGATTTACCACTGGCAACAACGCGCTGAACGCCAGCGCGAAGAACTTCACGAAGTCCGACAGGTTGGCCATGGAGCGCAACAGGATAGCATCCACCGAAAAAGCGATGGCGCAAAACTTTGCACTCCAGAATTGTTCGTCTCTCCCGCAGTAGCGTGAGCGGAGGTTCGCACATGCTATCGCTTGAGGAACGAGGGAACGAACATCCATGATTCAAGCCCGTCAGTGCGGGTTCCGCCGCACTTCTGCAAGCCGCGAAGCGCACCACACCCGACGAGCTTGGCACGCTTGCGAAAAGCGCCCCTGAGTGCCGCTCAAATCCAAACGTTAGAGAGTCGCAAAACTTTGCAAACAGCACGAACTCACCGGCAGTTAGAACAACAACCACCGCAACATTGACGACTATTGACACTAGTAACCATTGGCACAATAATGCTCGGGCTTTGTTATTGACCCGCCGGAATCGCTGAAATGCATTGTCTGGCGGGCTGTTTGGCGAGTTCTGCATCCCCGTGTCCCAGTTCCTTGACAGTACACAACCAGCGTTACAGACAGGAGTGTTATGAATCGAGTGGTGTTGACGCTCAGCTTTCTGATGCTCGTGGTAGTCGCGGTTGGTGTAGTAGTCGCGACCAATTCCCAATCTCTGGTAGCCCACCCTTTCAGTTTCGCCCAAAGCTCTGCTGGAATTTTCGACCAGAACCAAACCATGATGGGTGAGGGTTCTGGCGCTGCTGTCGAACCTCGCGCCGAAACCCAGGGCGATGACGACGAAGCGCAGAACTTTCCACCCGCGCTGCGGCGGCATATCTCGAAATTAATGGAAGCGGTTCCGAACGAGGGACCTGCCGGATCGGCCGAGGACTGGCGATTCCTGGCGCGCGCCTATCCTGACACCGACATCTCGCTCGCGAAAACCGAAGGCGCGCGCGCCGCGCACGCCGAGCACGTCGCCAACTTCCAGGCTTTGCTCAGTACGCGAGCCACAGCAGGCGCGGCCGGAGTGGCGGCCGCCGCTGCAGCACCGGCGGCGTGGGTTCGCCTCGGCCCGACCCAGGCCCTGTATCCGCTCTCGCAATTCCGCAACTACTCCAATTACGTCCCCAACGCCTATGAGGCGGGAGGTCGTACTACCTCGCTTGCTATTTCTCCGGTTTGCGTTCCAGGAAATTGCCGGCTCTATGCCACGCCCGCCGGCGGCGGGGTGTGGCGCACCAACGATGCCCTGGCAACCATCCCGAAATGGACGTACCTGTCTGCCTCGTTCGGAATCAATTCCGGCAGCTCCATCGCGATTGACCCCAACGACTCCAACACAATCTGGGCCGGGACCGGCGAAGCCAACGCATCCGCCGATAGCGAAGCCGGCGTGGGACTGTACAAGTCCACCGATGGTGGCGACACCTGGACCGGCCCGATCGGTAAAGCACAATTCAACGCGCGATCAATCGGAACCATCGCCATCGATCCGACCAACTCCAACACCATTTACGTGGGCACCATGCGCGGCGTTCGCGGCATCTCGTCGGTGCTGAGCGGCGGCGCGGTGTCGCTTGCTCCGGGCGCGCCCCCGTGGGGCTTGTACAAATCGAGCGATGGCGGCGCCACCTGGAAGTTTATCTTTAACGGCGCGCAATCGACCGCCGGTTGTACCAACACGAAGAACGTCGCCTCAAACTTGACCCTCTGTTCGGTTCGCGGCGTGCGGCGTGTGGCGCTCGATCCCGTAAACCCCAACATCGTGTACGCCTCGGCGTTCGCGAAAGGCGTGTGGCGCTCGAACGACGGCGGAAATACCTGGAACCAGATTTTCCTGCCCATTGCTAATGGACCATCCACCAGCTTCACCGAGCGCGCGGAAATTGCCGTCACTCGCTTGGCCGGCGGCAATACCCGCATGTATCTGGTCATCGGCCAAGTCGGCGCGCCTCCGGCGCAGACTTACCGCAGCAACGCGGTCCAGTCAGGAACGCCGAGCTTCCTGCTGCTGACCAGCAGCAGCATCAGCAACAAAGGCTACGCCACCTACAACAGTTGCGAAGGCCAGTGCTGGTACGACAACTTTGTCTACACGCCCAAGGGCCATCCCGACACCGTTTATGTTGGCGGCTCCTACGCGTACGGCGAATCCGGCGCGGCTCTCTCCAACAACCGCGGCGTCGTGCTGTCGACTGACGGTGGCGTTACGTTCACCGACATGACCTTCGACGCGAGCGATGCGCTCCACCCCAACGGCCTGCATCCCGACCAGCACACGCTCGTCACCAATCCCAATAACCCGTTACAGTTTTTTGAAGGTAACGACGGCGGGATCATGCGATCGAGCGGCGTCCTCACCGACGCCTCGGCGGTTTGCGCTCCTCGCGGCGCGACCGGCGCCACGCTCACCCGCTGCGAACAGCTGCTCTCGGCCATACCCACCGAGATCCACGGCATCAATCGCGGCTTAAGCACGCTCCAGTTCCAGAGCCTCTCCGTGAGCCCCTTCGATGCCACGCTGCTGCAGGGCGGCACGCAGGATAACGGCACATGGCAGTCAACCAATTCCGCCAATCTTTTCGTCAACACGATCTTCGGTGACGGAGGCCAATCCGGCTTCGATGTCGCGAACCCGAAATTCCGCTTCCACACCTACTACGCGCCGCAAGTTGACGTGAACTTCACCAACGGCTACACGGGAGACTGGAACTGGATCGCCGATACCATCGTTAACACTGGCGGACAGTTCTACATCCCCATCATCAGCGACCCGAAGGTGAGCGGCACGATGTTTGCCGGCACCAACACCGTGTATCGCACCAAGACTCACGGCATGGGCACGATGAACATTAACCAGTTGCGCTTCCAGTGCAACGAGTTCACGGGCCACTTCCAGGTCACCTGCGGCGACTGGGTTCCGATCGGGGCCACCAACCTCACCGATCCCAGCCTGGGCACTCTGGCGGGAGGCTCGATGGCTGCGGTTCGTCGTACCGCATCAGACAGCTCCACTCTATGGGTCGCCACCACCACCGGGCGAATCTTCATCTCGACCAACGCCGATGCGGAGCCGAACACGGCTGTCACTTTCACGCGAATCGACACGACCTCTACGGCCGCGCCGAATCGCTTCATCAGCGGCATCGCCATCGATCCCGCCAACAGCAATCACGCCTGGATCTCGTACAGTGGCTACAGCGCCACCACTCCGGCCACGCCGGGGCACCTGTTCGAGGTCACTTACAATCCGACCACCCAAACCGCAACCTTCGTGAATCGCAGCGCCAACCTCCGCGACCTGCCAGTCACCGACGTTGCCTACGACCCGAACACTGGAGACCTCTATACTGCGAGCGATTTCGGTGTGTATCGCCTGAAGCATGGCAACGCCCAGTGGTATATCGCGGGGACAGGGTTGCCGAACGTGGAGGTTGCTGGCTTGACTCTGGTGCCGGGAGCGCGCGTTCTTTACGCCGCGACTCACGGCCTCGGAGCCTGGGCGATCCAACTGCCCTAGTCCGAGTCTCTAAGAAAGAAAGGCCCGCTCTTCGTAGAAGATCGGGCCTTTTTTATTCCACCACCACGGGCACGAAGGTTCCCAAAGGCAAATCGCAACTGATCCCTTCGTGTTTGCTTCGTGTCCTTTTGTGATGGAATCGGGTTTTACTAAGTAATGAAAGAGTCGCTCGCGACTGCTACGCCCGCATCTTCTCCCCAAACTGCTTCTCAAATTTCTTCAACTTGGGAGCGATCACGAACTGGCAGTAGGGCTGCATCCGGTTGTTATCGAAATACTCCTGGTGATACCCCTCGCCCACGTAAAACGTGGACGCCGGTTCCACTGAAGTCACAATAGGCTCCGGGAATGCTTTTGCTTCATTCAGAGCTGCGATCGTTTCTTCTGCTTCGCGCTCCTGTTCCGGCGAGGTGTAGAAGATCACCGACCGGTACTGCTCGCCCACGTCGTTGCCCTGGCGGTTCAACGTTGTCGGATCGTGAACGGCGAAAAAAACTTCCAGCAAGTCGCGGTACGTGATTTCGCTGGGATCGAATTTCACCTGCACGACTTCCACGTGCCCTGTGTCTCCATTGCAGACTTGCCGATAGGTCGGCTTGTCGATATGTCCGCCCATGTATCCCGAGAGAGCTTCATTCACTCCGCGCAGGCGGTTAAAGACTGCCTCGATACACCAGAAACAGCCGCCGCCAAAAACTGCAATTTGTTCGTTTGCCATGGAAAGTTAGATGTCGATCCCCGCGTCAAAGTTCCAATCTGAGACCCGCCAGCCCGTCACCTCCTCGCCTTCGGAGGCGAAATGTGGAACTGGCGGCACGGCTGCTTTTTGGACGGCTTCCACACGAACCCATCTGACATCGTTGCTTCCACCGCCACGGTCACGATCCCAGGCTTGCCCGCCGGATACGGATACCGCAGCGTATATTCCATTCCCGGATAAAACAATGCATTCTCTTCCCGGCACGCCCCCGCTTTGCCGGTGGGTCCGATGCAGCGGAACTCCAGCCGCCGGATGGGAAGCTTTCCGTAGTTGCGGACGGTGAGCACGATCCCATCCTTCTCGCCCGTACCGCTGACGATCGTCAGCGGGCATACGCTCGCATAGGCGCCAGCCACGCATCCCAATGCCAGGGCAATGCAGAGGCATATTGTCCAGCCGGAGCACCGCACATTGTCGGTCGTCATTATCCCGCCACCTTCTCAAGGCGCGACCTACGCGCGGTAGATCTCGCGGCACGGTGGTGCGAGTGAAAACGGAGTGTCCGGCAGGCTTACGGTGATTGGCGCCACTGCCCCAGTCAGGTGGTCACCGTACTGAGTAGCGACGAGTCGCGAGAACGAGCATGGCGGGAGGCCGCGGGGGACGGTGGGGGGATGAAGTTGGTGCGCGAGTGGCAGAGCGATGTCAGACGAGGGAGTAGTCGGGGCCGGCGCGCGACGACAAGCCAGCGCTCGAGATGTTGGACCGCCACTGCGAGCGGGCGCACAGATAGGCGGCGAGCCAAGAACAGGGAGAGCCGCAACGAGTGAGGGGGGGGGGCCGTTTGGTTGGACGCCACTGCGCCACCATCGGTTAGCAGTGCACGGGCACAGAGAAGCGAGCGACGTCTGCACACCAGCTCGTATATATTCGACCGCATTCTGATTTCGATGGCGAAAAAAAATCAAAGAAACCACTGAGGCGCTGTCGATTTTCTGTAACAGCGTACTGAGCACCCACCCTTGCCTCCCAGTTCCCACGAGTGTGGGATCCTGCACTACGCCGCGCTCGGTTCGGCTTTCACTCTACGGTCCAGAAAGTCGACGATGGCGTCCGTTCCCGCGTGTCCTGTGTCGGTGGTTCGCTCCGGGTTGTGCGGCGGCTCGGCTCCGGCGGGAAGACGGTCTTGTTTCCCCCCGCTACAGGCGCCGCCGCCCGGGTCTCTGGCTTCGTAGAGCGCGACGTTGCTTGCTGTCGAGAACAGATCCAGTTGGTTTCGTCGTTGCCGGCCGCCCGAGTAGCGCCGATCCAGCGTGTCGCCTGCGCCCCGGTTTGCGTCTACTCCGTGCGTGTCTGCCACTTCGTCGCCTCTGGCTCAGAACTCCCGCGGGCCGCGCGATTCTCGGCGACGGCTCTTCCAGTCTTCTGGCGGTCTCCTGCGCTAAGTCCTTCTTCGTAGGCTTGCCATTCTGAGAATGATCGCGGAATGCGCTCCGGTGCGCCATCGCCAGCCGCATCCACCGGCGCTCCGTAGTCAAAAACGTAATCGCGAAGCGCTCCAGGCCCACCGTTTCGGTAAGCGGGCCATCACTCCGCCAGGTGTGCGACGTGTAGGGGATGCTTGCGGTCGGGTGCGTCGGAAACCGACCGGCAGGTCCGGAGCACCACGCGATAGCGCCGGCCAGCCCGGTACAGAGCGGAACATGTGGGACGAAGTCGGGAACCGTGCAGCAGCAAAATTGCGGGCGCCATCTTCGGACCAGCTTCCGGTAAAAGATCTTTGTGCCATCTACCACAACGTGACGATAACGGACCATAGGTGTCTCCTCTCATGACTCGAAGCGCCGGTCGCACCGGCGATGCTTCTCCTCATCCGATGAGCTAACCGATAATTAGTTACATTATCGGTGTTATAATTCTGCGGAAATCTGCCATGGGTCTGCACCCCAATCCGCAACTCAATCCAAAGACGCCGCCGAGAAGAAGGCTTCCTTTTCCTGGGCAACCAGTTGGCTCTCGATTTTCTCAACACGCGCCCACTGGTGGAGGGTGCGCGGGTCGAACTCCTCCCCAGCTTCAATTCCCTTCTGTGCTGGTTTCATGCTGCCGGCCTGCTAACGTCACGTCAGGCAGCAACCTTGGGCGATGAGTGGGAGGGATCGACGCGAGCCAGTCGTGTCGCAGAAGATTTCGTGCATTTCGGGAAAAGCTCAGGCAACAAGTTGTTGATTGGGAAGGCGGAGCACCCCTGACCAAGTCCACCGGTCCATGCTGAACCAAATCATGGCAGTGCATCCGATTCGTACCCAATTGCGGCAGGCCGGACGCTCTTGGGTCCGAGAGTTCAGTTTCCATCCGAAGATAAGACCTTTTCGCTCCTCTGGCGCATGAGGCGGCATAACTCTTCACCGACGTGAATGCCTCGCGGGTCCACAAGTGCGACAGCTGCGCCCTGCATTTTCTGGACACCAGCAAGAAAGGCCCACGCCGGTGGTGCAGCATGCAGTTATGCGGAAACCGACTGAAGGTCGCCGCCTATGCAGCGCGCCAACGAGACCGAGCGGTCGCCTGGATGCACTTGGGGAAGACCCTGACCCATGGAAGTGATCTAAAAGAAACAAAAAAGGGCTCCCGCTCGGGAGCCCTTGACTCGTCGTCCTGCTGACCTCCTCAGGAGGCGGACTTGATGTCCTGCACCTTGATCGTATTGCTGGTTGAATCCAGGCTGCCGGTGACCTGCACCTGCTTGCCTTCGAACTGTTTCGCCCGCGTCTGATCGTCGAGCTGGTAGGTCATGTTATCGCTCGTCTTCAGCACGTAGTTGTCGCCCGACTTCATGATCATTCCTGAGAACGACTGAGCAGCCGGCTGCTTCTCCGTACTATCCTGCTGTCCGGTAGGAGTTGCAGGGGTTTGAGCTGCGGGCGGTGCCGGTGCCGGCGTCGACTGTGTCGACGGCATCGGATTTGGTTTCTGATCCTGCGTCCACGCCACAAGCTGTGTACCCGCCTGGGCTTGCGGACGCTGCTGTTTCTGCGGACTTTGTGCCAGCATCACCGGCGCCAGCGCCATCGCTGTGAACGCCCACGTTGCTAGCAAAGCTTTACCTTTCATCATCGTCCTCCACAACCTGGGAATTGGTTTTTTATCTCTGTGCGAAGCGCCGCAACATATGCCAGTGCACGAGGGGTACCAATACCCGGAGTCTCTGTTTTCTTCAACATCCATATTCTCCGCTCGTCCAAACGCTGGAACATTCCACTCACTTGCCTACCCAAAAGTACTCGTCCTTTCGATACAGGGAAAACCGTATGGACCGCTCGACCCTGCGCGTTCACACTCACGCTCAACTGCTTTCGCTCTCTGTCGCGTAGACAGTCGGACGGTTGTCTCTCCTGAAACGCGTTCGCCACGCCCACGGCCTCGAAACGTGGGCGTTTCTGTGCCGATTCAACGGCTTGCGGCCGGAAACTTGTCGCAGTAGCCGGGGTTTATAGTGTTGACATCAATTTCAGCGAGGAGCACATCCCCATGAAGACGTCTCGGCTCTTGTGGCTTGCGCTTATTTTTTCTTTCGCATTTATCAACCTTCAAGCTCGCGCCCAGGACGAGGATCAGGCACAAGATCCGCCTTCGCGTGTCGCCCGCCTGAACTATTCTTCAGGCTCCGTTTCATTTCAGCCCGGCGGTGAAGGCGATTGGGTCACGGCTGTTCCGAACCGCCCGTTGACCACGGGCGACAATCTTTGGGCGGATCAGAATTCGCGGGCCGAACTGCACGTCGGATCCACCGCGATCCGCATGAATTCCGAGACCAGCCTCACGTTTCTCGACCTCGATGACCGCACCATCCAGATGCGTCTCTCGCTCGGTTCGCTCATCCTGCGGGTGCGGCACCTCGACGATGGCGATCTGGTTGAAGTCGACACGCCGAATCTTGCGTTCACGATTCAGCGCACCGGCGAATACCGCATCGACGTGAATCAGGACGGCAACCAGACGATCGCCACGGTCTGGAAGGGCCGCGGCGAGGCAACAGGTGGCAGCTACTCTTATGCCGTGATCGGCGGGCAGGCGGCTACCTTTACCGGCACCGATCAACTCGACCACGAGATTGCCCAGATTTCTCCGACCGATGATTTCGACAATTTCGCGTTTACCCGCGACGCGCGCGAGGACCGCGACGAATCCTCGAACTACATCTCGACCGAGATGACCGGTTACGAAGACCTCGACGACAACGGCCATTGGCATTACGTTCCCGATTACGGTCCGGTGTGGACACCTGTCGGGATTGCTTCGGGATGGGCGCCCTACCGCAACGGCCACTGGGCCTGGGTTGCGCCGTGGGGCTGGACCTGGGTCGAAGACGAGCCTTGGGGATTCGCGCCCTTCCACTACGGACGCTGGGCCTTCGTTGAGAGCAGCTGGTGCTGGGTTCCGGGACCGGTTGTGGTTCGGCCGGTGTACGCACCAGCATTGGTCGCATTCGTCGGCGGCGGTGGATTCAATCTCTCCATCGGCGTCGGTGGCGGGGGTGTGGCCTGGTTCCCGCTCGGCCCACGCGAAGTTTATGTTCCCCCTTATCGCGTCAGCCGCGTCTACGTGAACAACATCAACATCACCAATACGCGGGTGAATGTGACGCAGGTCACGAATGTCTACAACACTTATGTCAATCGGACCAACGTCACCAATGTGAACCGCATCGCTTATATGAACCAGCGCGTACCGAGTGCGGTCACTGCGGTCTCCCACGACACGTTCGTGAACGCTCGGCCGGTGAATCGAAATCTCGCGCAGGTCAATGCGCGCGAACTTGAGAACGCGCCGGTAAGCCACGAGGCTCCCGTGCAACCTGCCCGGCAGAGCGTGATAGGCGCGGGAACGCCCGCCCGTGCCAAGCCTCCGGCTGCGATTGAAAATCGCCAGGTCATTGCCACCCGGAATCCGACGCCGCCGCGCGCTCCTTTCGAGCAGCAACAGCGACAAAACAACGTCCGCACCGAACCGATGCGGCCGAACGCTCCGGCGGAAATCGCGCGCCCAAACGAGCCCAACCGGCCGACCGAACCCAATCGTCCGAATGAGCCGAATCGTCCAAACGAACCGGCCACTGCGCCTCGCGCCAATGAACCCGCTCGCCCTGCGCAGCCGACGAATGCCGAACGGCCCAGCGAGCCAGCGCGTCCCAACGAGCCGGCGCGTCCGAACGAGCCGGCGAATGTTCCGCGGCCGAATGCTCCCAATCGGCCGGAAGAACCAGCTCAACCTTCGCGAGCCGAAGTGCCTCGACCAGCCCCAGGCAACGCGCCTCGGCCGCCACAAGGTCAAGGCGAAGCGCAGCGAGGAGAACCGCAGCGCAGTGAACCGCAGCGGACATACCAGCAGCAGCAGCCCACGCATCCGTTGGTTCGTCCCGCACAACCTGCGGAACGCAGCCCACAGGTTGAGCAGAACGAAGCCAACAAGTTCCGAACCTGGCAGCAGCAGCGTCCGCCACAGCCGCAGCGAGAGAGCGCTCCGCGTCCGCCGGCGAATCGCCCTGCTCCCAAGCAGGAAGAACGGAAGAAATAACGGGCGAGGCGGACACTCTTGTCCACCGCCAAAAAACTCCGCGGGAGGGCGCCAGCCCTCCCGCTTACATTTTGGAGCAGCTTTCCCTCAATCCATCACCCGGCGCTCAAGCGAATCCCGACTCCTGCCGATGTCTGTCTTGAAGCCTCATCAACCGATGCTGCCCTTCGCACTTGCCGCGCTGCTCGTCGTAGTGGCTGCCCAGCAGCTGTGGATCTACTTCACCTATCGTCGCGCCAAGAAACGCGACGAACTGTTCCGCATCATCACCGAAAACGCGGCCGACATGATCGCCCTCGTCGACACCAAGGGCCGACGCCTCTATAACAGTCCCGCCTATAAGCGCATCCTTGGATACTCGGCGGCGGAGCTCGCCGAGACTCCGGTCTTCGAGCAGATTCATCCCGACGATCGTTTTAAGGTGCTGGAAGCAGCGCGCGAAGCCCGCTCCACTGGCATCGGCAAAGCTCTCCAATACCGCCTCCGCCACAAGAACGGTTCCTGGCGAATCCTGGAATCAACCGCCAGCACCATCAAGAACAGCAACGGCGAAGTCGAGAAGCTGGTTATCGTGAATCGCGACGTGACACCGCGCGTCGAAGCCGAAGAAAAGCTGGCGCACAATGCCCTGCACGACGCGCTCACCGGTCTGCCCAACCGCCGCCTGTTCCTCGACCGTCTCGAGCGTTGTCACGCACAGGCCCAGCGCGATTCCACGTTCCGCTATGCACTTCTGCTCGCCGATATCGATGCCTTCAAGAGCCTAAACCATACTCTCGGCTCCGGAGCCGGCGATCAGGCGCTCATCGAAATCTCTCGAAGGCTCGAGGCCTGTCTCCGCAAAACCGATCTGCTCTCCCGCCCCAGCGAAACTCATTCCGGCGATCTGATCCTCTCGCGCGTCGGCGGAGACGAGTTCGCGGTTCTGCTCGAAGCTTGTTCGGATCCCAGCGATATGCTCCGCGTCGCCGAGCGTATCCAGTCCACGGCCGCCGCGCCGCTGGTTCTCGCGCAAGGAGAAGCGCGCTGCTCTTTCAGCATCGGCATCGCGCTCAACACGCCTGGACAAGCTCGTGCTGATGACCTCTTGCGCGACGCCGAAACCGCGTTGCGCCGTGCCCAGGCCATGGGTGGACGACGCGCCGAACTGTTCGATCCCGCGATGCACAATCGCGCCGTTGGCCGCTTGAAGCTCGAATCCGACCTTCGCACGGCCCTCAATCACGGTCAGTTCCGGGTTCTATTCCAGCCTGTTTTCCAGATCAACCCGCGCCAGATCGTTGGTTTCGAAGCCCTGATCCGGTGGCAGCATCCTGAGCAGGGACTCATCTCGCCGGGCGCCTTCCTGGACGCCGCCGAAGACACCGGGCTCATGGCTCTCATCGATCAGTGGGTAATTCGCCAGGCTTGCCTGCAACTTCCGCTTTGGCGCACGATCAGCCCAACCCTCCACGTGGCTGTCAATCTCAGTGCCCGCCACTTCGCCAGTCCTCAACTGCTCGACGGGCTGAAGGCCTGCCTGCGCGATGTTGCGATTCCTCCCAACCTCCTTCAACTCGGAATCACCCAAGCCACTACTATGGCTGATCCCGATCGTGCAGCTTCCATCTTCGCGCAACTCCGTCGTCTTGAAATCTCCACCGCCCTCGACAACTTCGGCACGAGCCCAGTCTCGCTCGCGGCGCTGCGCCGCCTCTCTCCCGACGTCCTCAAGATCGATCGCGCTCTGGTGGCCAAGATGCAGTCGGACCGCGCCACAAACGACGTGGTCGAACTGACTCTCGCCCTCGCGAGCAAACTCACCCGCAACGTCGTTGCCCAGGGCGTCGAAAGTACCGCTCAACTCGATCGTCTGCATGCGCTCGGCTGCCGGCACGCGCAAGGATATTTTTTCTCGCCACCCCTTGATTCCGAAGCTGCCCAGCAATTCCTCATCGCGCACTCGCGACTGGTCCGCGTGTAAGCTCCGCGCGTCCACCCGCACCGAGTCGCCCTCGCGCTCCCATTCGCGCTAACATAATTGGTTTCTTCGAAGGAGTCCTGCATGATCCGTCGCCTCGTCGCGTTCATCCTCCTCCTTGCCCCGGTGGCCGTCGCCCAGCAATGGCAGCCGCCGACGCAAACAAAGAAGCTGGCCAACGGACTCGTGGTGATCGTCGGGGAAGATCACTCCGCGCCCACCATCGGCATCTGCGTCACGTACGGGATCGGTTTCCGCCTCGAACCCGAAGGCCGCACCGGCTTCGCTCACCTGTTCGAGCACATGATGTTCGAAGGCACGCCGGTCTCCCCGAAAGGCGTCTTCGATCAGGTCGCCGAATCGGGCGGCGGATTCATCAACGGCGACACCCGTTACGACTACACCGAATACATCGAGAGCGCCTCTACCGCTGCTCTCGATCCTCTGCTGTGGCTCGAAGCCGACCGCATGAAGACTCTCGACTTTTCCCAGAAAAATCTCGACAACCAGCGGGCCGTGGTCGAGGAAGAAGTGCGCGTCAACGTGATGAATCGGCCCTACGGCCTCTTCTACGCTATCGACCTTCCGGGCAAGGCCTGGGACACCTATCCCAACGCCCACAATTTCTACGGCGACTTCAAAGATCTGGATGCCGCCAACATCCAGGACGTTCAGTCGTTCTACGAACAGTACTACGCTCCCAACAATGCCGTGCTCGCCGTCGTCGGCGACGTCAAATCTGATGAAGTCTTCCAGAAGATCGAGAAATACTTCGGCGCGATTCCCGAGCGCAAAGTGCCTCCGAAACCCAACCTCCTCGAAAAGCCGCAAACCGCCGAGCGCCGCTTCACGCAGGAAGACAAGCTGGCCACGCTGCCGGCTCTTGGCATCGGCTATCGCATGCCACCAAAGTCTCCGCATGAGTCTGTCGTGGCGGCCGTGACCGGAGAACTCCTGCACAACGGCCAAGCCTCGCGGCTCTATCAATATCTGGTAAAGGAAAAACAGGTCGCCGTCGAAGTGCAAGGCGGCGTCAATTGGCCCCTCGGCACTTTCCTCGAATACTCC
Source organism: uncultured Acidobacteriota bacterium (assembly GCA_963729415.1). Lineage (GTDB taxonomy): Bacteria > Acidobacteriota > Terriglobia > Terriglobales > Acidobacteriaceae > Gp1-AA133. Next base: position 154,792 of record CAVSOD010000007.1, read on the forward strand.
GGCCCAACGCTTATGACGTCATTCATCGTGTATCCGGCGAATCTCAAGGGCAATGACGTCGTCACTGCTTACGACACAGCGATCGACGCCCTGACACGCACCGGCCCAAAGCCCGACGAACTCGAACGCATCCGCAACAAAATGCGCTCCGACTGGTATGACCAGCTCGAAACGCCGCTCGGCCGCGCCAGCGCTCTCGCCCATGCCGCGCTGCTCGATGGCGACCCGCTGCGGGTTTACACCGTGCCCGACGAAATCAACAAGGTGACGCCGGAGGAAGTCCGCGCTTTTGCGGCGAAATATCTTGTGAAAACCAACCGCACCATCATCGACCGCGTCCCTGCCGCAAAGTCCGACTCAAACGGAGGCAAGCAATGAAGACTGCCCGCGTCCTGCTCTCCTCTTTATTTCTGATCGCTGCCGTCGCGCAGGCTCAAAAAGAGCACGCCCTACCCAAGGACCTGCCACCCTACGGGCCGCTTGCCAGCATGCCCGCGCCCGCAACCAAGTCATTTCAGCTCGACAATGGCCTTACCGTTTGGCTCGTCCCGCGCTCGGGATTCCCCAAAGTCGCTGCGGTGCTCGCGGTGCGAGGCGGACTTGCTGCCGACCCGAAGGATCGCCCGGGCCTTGCCGAACTTCTTGCGAATGCGCTGACCCAGGGCACCAAGACCCGCAGCGCCCGGCAAATCGCTGAGCAACTCCAGGCTGCCGGCGGAGATCTCAACGCGACGGCTTCGCAAGACGCCATCAGCGTCTCTACAAACGTGCTGGCCGACAAATTTACCCAAGCCTTGCCCATACTCGCTGACGTTGCTGCGAACGCCAGCTTCCCCGATGCGGAAGTCGCCATCGCCAAACGCAACGTCTCGAATTCTCTGCGCGAACGTGAGGCCGAGCCCGGCTTTCTCGCGGGACGCGCCATGGCAAAGGTGTTGTTCGGCGATCACCCCTATAGCGTGACCGCGCCGACGCAGCCGTCTATCGACTCGACCACTTCCGACGACTTGCGGCGTGAATTCGCGCGCCGCTTCCAGCCCAAGCAGGCTTTGCTCGTCGCAGTCGGTTCCTTCGACGCGGCGAAAGCTGAAGCCGCGATTCGACAAGCCTTTCAAGGCTGGAACCCAAGCCAAGCCGCCGCTCTGCCGGAAACGCCCAAACCCACCATCGCGACGCCGCGCGCAGTATTTCTCGTACCGCGGGCGGGTTCGGTGCAAACCACGCTTCGCCTGGGCGCCGCCGGTCCACTCCGCCAGGACCCGGACTACGAGGCCGCTCAAATCGCGAACACCATTTACGGGGGAATGTTCGGCTCACGCCTCGTCCTCAACATCCGCGAGGACAAGGGCTACACTTACTCGCCTCGCGCTCGCTTGACTACGTATCGTGAGGCAGGATTCTTTTTCACTCAGGCTGACGTACGTAATGCCGTCACGGGCGCCACGCTCAACGAAATCGACTACGAGCTGAACCGCATGTCGACCACCTCTCCGACCGATACCGAAATGACGCAGGCCCGACGCTACCTGGTCGGCATCGAGGCCATTCGCCTGCAGTCGGCCGCAGGCTTGGCCGGGGAACTCGCCGCCCTTTGGGTGGATGGTCTCTCGCCCGAGGAAATCGCGCGTCATAGTGAAAAAATCGAGAAATCGACGGTCGCCGACGTCACCAGTGCCGCCAGAAAATACTTTCCGGCGGCGCGCTCCACGTTGGTGGCAGTAGGAGAGGAAAAAATGGTCCGCCAGGAACTCGAACCCTTTGGAGTAGAAATTAAACCGGTTCCTTAAGCGGCAAGTCCAGAAGCGTCACGCCTAGACAGGCTGCGGAAAAACGACCGTAGCGCCGGCGTCCCGCCGGCTGTCGCGAGGGCATCCTGCCCTCGCCCGTGCAAATCTGGTAGGAGCACGACTTTGAAGCGTCAAGTCCAGATTGTCATCCTGAGCGAAGCCGAAGGGGACCGATGCAGTTGTTATGTGCAACAACAATTGGCTCATCGAAATTTCGACAGCAACTCCTCGAACGGCTGCGCACTTACGTTCCAGGTGCCTTCGAAGGGATTGTCCAAATCGGTCAAGACGAAATAAGCGAAGAACAGCAGCATCGTGGTAATCACGATGGCCACCGCGCCCAACACGAGATTCCGGAACGGAAAAAAGAAGAGCAGGAACAGAATGGTCCACGCGGTCAGCGTCACAAACAGCAGCAATGTCCGCGGCATTCGTTTCACGCTCAGCGCCAGCCGCTCATCGCGATGCATGCTCGCCTGGTTGGCGATGTCGAGCAAGCGCTCGTAGACCATCCGCTCGGTATCGCCTTCCGGCTTTGCATCGGTTACGCTGCTGATGACCTCGGTGAAGAGGCGATCCGTCTTGTCGGTTCCCTCTAGATTCGACAGAGCGCGCCATTCGCCCTCCACCACAGCGCGGGCATACGACTTGATGGCACGCACCATGGGATCGCGGGTGTTCTCCTTCAACCGGTGGCTGAACAACATCAGATCCTTCAGCGCGCCCGACTCTTTCAGGATTTCATTTTCTACCGCCGTGAATTGCCCCCAGATCACGTAAGTCGCAAACGCATACAGCACGGTGTAGAGCGTTCCGATGATCTGCAGCAGCGCTCCCACACCTTCGGCATCATCGCGGAAAAGCCGCTGGAACCCAAGGAATTGCAGAATGAGATAGAGGCCAGCCGCGCCGACCAGCAACTTCGCGCAACGAGCGACAGCGACCCCGGGAATCACATTCAGAATGCCGTCCGCTCCATCGCGTTCCACCAAGGATTCCTCCCGACACCCGCGCGTCTCGTCTGCCATCGCATCGGCAAACCCGGAGGGGCAAACGATCTTAGCCCGGTGCCGACGCAGCCGTCTATCGGTCCGCGAGGAACTCGAACCCTTTGGAGTAGGAAATTAAGCCAGTTCCTTAATTGTGAGATGCGGACTACTTTTTGACGAGTAGTGTCGGGCGTGACCTGCTGGCGCGATGCGCGTTCCTTCTAGCGTCGGGGGCAGTGCTACCGCGGGCAACCAATCAATTTCGTTCCGCATAAGATCCGCGGGTATCGATGGATTGACTGCCATCGCCTGGGTCAACGATCAACCGCTGTAGCCGCCACTTCTACTTCTTGATCGCCACTGCGACGCCGTCGCGGACGGGAAGAATGGTCGTGTCGAACTCGGCTGACTTGTAGAGTTGGCGATTGAATTCCTGGATCGCCTTCGTAGTGGCATCGGGATTCTTCTGGACGACGCGGGCGCTCCAGAGCACGTTGTCAGTGACGAAGAGGCCGCCTTTTTTCAGGTGTGGACCGACCAGGCGAAGTACGCGCGGATAGTCATCTTTATCGATATCGTTGAACACGATGTCGAAGGGCTCTTTTTGTTCGGAGAGCAGCTCGATCGCGTCACCGCGATGAATCGTGATGCGCTCGGCGACTCCGGCACGCTCAAAATAGCGGCGTGCCTTTTCGACGTTCTTGGCGTCGCTATCGGTGTAGTGGACGCGGCCTCCCTCGCCCACGGCACGCGCCCACCAGATGGTGGAGTAGCCAATGGCCGAGCCCATCTCGAAAACGGTTTTGGCGCCGGTCATCATGACCAGCTGCCGGAAAAAGCTCGCCACGACCGGGCCGACGATGGGAATTTTGTTGCGGGTGGCTTCGGCTTCCATCTCGCTGAGGACTTCATCACGCGGCGGCAGCAGCGAATAGAGATAGTCGTCGACGTTCGGCTCGGTAATGTAGCCGTGATGGCGCCAGCTGGCAGAATTCAGTGCGGTGGACAAGTAACACCCCCAAAAATCGTTTCAAATCTCAGATCGAAGATTTTAGATTGCAGATTGCAGATTCGTGATTCTCTTTTGCGTTCAAGCCCTGGTGCGCCTTTGCCCCGGTGGACTCGGGTGTCCGGCGCACCGATTTCAGTTCAAGGTTTGTCCGGGCTTCATCTCAAGGACTTCCACTTGCGAAACCAGCTTCTGCAGCTCGCTCGGCCGCCCGGTCAGCACCGGAAATGTTCCGAAATGCATGGGGATCACGGTTTTCGCCTGTAGCAGATTGCACGCATAGGCGGCCTCACGCGGCGACATGGTGTAGTGATCACCGATCGGGATCATGGCGATTTCTGGCGCGTACAGGTCGTGGATGATCTTCATATCGCCGAAGACATTGGTGTCGCCCGCATGGTACATCTTGACGCCGTTTTCGAATTCAATGACGTAGCCGACGGCTTCGCCTCCGTAGAGGATCTGATCGCCGTCCTGAATGCCGCAGGAGTGGTCGGCGTGGACCATGGTGACTTTGATGTCGGCTACTTTGACCGTGCCTCCCTTATTCATCTCGACAAGATTTTCCAGGCCCTTCTTGCCCAGCCAGCGGGAGAGTTCTGGAATAGCAACGGTAACCGGTTTGTGGCGCTTGCCGATTTCGACAGCGTCGCCGATGTGATCACCATGCGCATGCGTGCAGAGCATCACGTCGAGATGCCCGATCTGTTTGTTCTTTTCCGGACACATGGGATTGTTCATGACCCAGGGATCGATGAGAACGATCTTGCCGCCGGGTGTCTCGATATGGAAGGTCGCGTGGCCGAGCCAGGTGAGTTTTATGCCTTTGAGATTCATATAGTCGTCAGTCGCTAGTCGTCAGTCTTCAGCAAAACCAGCCCGGGTCGGGCGCTTTCGCTGACGAGTAGAGACTGGCGACTGAAGACTGATTTTAGGAGATTTTTTTGTATCGTGCGGTGGAATTTCTGTTACATATGTGTGCCGTGTCGGACCTGAAGATTCTCATCTCGCGTGAGCAGATTGCCCAGAAGGTGAAGGAACTGGGGGCGCAGATTTCCCGCGACTACGCCGGGCAGCCCGTGATTCTGGTTGGGGTGCTCAAGGGCGCAGCCATTTTCCTGGGCGACCTGGCACGGCAACTTGACCTGGACGCGTCGTTCGATTTTATCGGCGTCTCAAGTTACGGGAACCGTCCCAGCCCATCGCACGAACTCAAACACGGCTGGGACTCGACCGGCGAGGTACGTGTCACCAAAGACGTTGATCAGTCGATGGAAGGCAAGAACGTCATCCTGGTAGAGGATATTCTCGATACCGGCCTGACGTTGACGTTCCTGAAGAAGCTGTTTCTCGCGCACAAGCCGAAGTCGTTCAAGATTGCGGCGCTGCTCGACAAGCCGTCGCGGCGAAAGATGCCGATCGAGGGCGACTACGTCGGGTTCAAGATTCCGGATGAATTCGTGGTTGGGTACGGGCTGGACTACGCGGAAAAGTATCGGAATCTGCCGGACGTGTGCGTGGTGCCGCGGGAGTAGACCGCCCGGGTCGAAAGTCTGCTCGATGAACCGTCGGACGCTCACTCTTGCTGGCGACGTAAGTAGTCCTTGATCAATTTCGTTCCTCAGATGCGCGTATTCGCCCGTCGCTCGACGGAATCTGGCATCGTGTTTCCCCACCATTACGTGAGTAACGTTGCACGAGTACCTGTGCAGCGATAGGCTCGGAAACAATCCCCCCGCCTCGAAAGAGAGCTGCTGATATCCACGTGTCCGTCGTTTCCAATGTGGTGAGCGCGACAGACCTTCTAGCCGGAGAACACTCGCCGATGAGTACAGGGACGGCTCCAGCGTTCGTACCAACCGTGACCATGCGGAAAGTCCCGCGCTACAAGCTCACGGTACCGCTCGATCTGACCGTATTACGCAGCGGGGTTCCCGACAGGGTGCACGGGCATACGCTCGAAGTCGGCGAGGGTGGACTCGGTGTGGTCACGGCCGCTCGGCTGCTGGTCGGGGAGTCGGTGCGCGTCGAGTTTCTGGTTCCGCACATGAACCAGCCGGTAAGGGCCACCGCCGTGGTGCGCTATCAGAGCGATCGCTGTTTCGGCCTGCAATTCCTGCGGCTGCCCGCCGAGCAACAATCCATCATCCGGTACTGGACGCGACGTGAAGCCGAACTGGTGCTGGCGTCGCAACCGCGCGGCGCCTCCCCAGAAGAGCGAGTTGAGGATCCCGGCCCTCTGGCAGTTTTCGGGGAAGTCGGGGCTGATGAGGATTTTTGGGTTCAGTCACGCCCGAGGATCATGGCGATGGTTGCGCTCGTGGTGGTCGCGGTTCTCCTGGGATGGTGGCGCTGGGAGCAGGGATGGAGCCAGCTGGAAGCACAGGTTCCGGTGAAAGCGGCGGCGACTGGGCAGGCTCAATTGCAAGTTCCGCCCGAGACCATGGAGGGACGCGTTGTTCACAAGTTCCTGCCCGAATATCCGGAAGCGGCACGACAAGCCGGAGTGCAGGGTTCGGTCAAGCTCGAGACCATGGTTGGTCCGGATGGTAGCGTAACCCAGGTGAAGTTTATGAGCGGTCCCACGGAATTGTCGCAGGCAGCCATGGATGCAGTGCGCTGGTGGCGCTACGAGCCCTACGTTGTGAACGGGCAACCCGTTACAGTTCAGACCACGGTGGCGGTCAACTTCCGGCTGGCAAAATGAGATCAGGACTATTTCTGCGGTCTTGGGCAGCTGCGGTCTTGGGCCACACGCCGGCCGTGCGAAGTGACAATCATAAGCAACAGTCTCATTCCCTGCGACTGCTATCATAGTTTTGGTGGATTCCCTTTCAACCCAAACGGATATTCAGCTCAAGGTTGATCCCTTGCTGCTGGAAGTAGCCGACGTGGTGAATACCACGCTCGATCTCGACACGACCCTGCGCCGGGTGGCGGAGCTCGTGCGCAAAGTCATCGACTACGAAATTTTCGCGATCCTGTTGCTGAATGAACGCACGCAGGAATTGCGGTTCCGCTTTCAGATCGGTTATCCGCGGGAGTACGCCGACCGGACCCGCATCAAGGTCGGCCAGGGAGTGACGGGGCGTGCGGCGCAACTGCGCCAGGCCGTGCTGGTAGAGGACGTCACCAAGGAAGACGGCTACATCGAAGCCATTCCCAACGTACGCTCCGAGCTCGCGATTCCGCTCATCGTGAAAAACCGGGTGATCGGCGTGATTGACCTCGAAGCGCGGGCGCCCGGCTACTTCACTGAAGAGCACCGGCGGCTGCTGGAACTGATCGGCTCGCGCATGGCGGTCGGGATCGAGAACGCGCAACTGTACACGCGAACCACGCGGCAGGCACGCACGCTTCTCCTGCTGAACGAGATCTCGCGCGAGCTGACGTCGATTCTGAACCTGGACGAATTGCTGAAGCGCATTGCGGAGCTGCTGAACCGGATTATCGACTACCAGATGTTCAGCATCCTGCTGGTGGATGATACCGGGCAGAAGCTGGTTCACCGTTTCTCGCTGCGCTTCCAGGAGAGCATCCATCTGAAGCACGACATTCCGATAGGGCGTGGCATCGTTGGCGCAGCCGTGTCGGAAAGAGCCGCCGTGCTGGTGCCCGACGTCAGCAAGGATCCGCGCTATGTCATGGCGAATCCGGAAACGAAGTCGGAACTTGCCGTTCCGCTGATTTACAAAGACAAAGTCATCGGCGTACTGGACCTGGAGCATACACGCCGGGGATTTTTCAACGAGGATCACAAGCGGACCATCACGACGCTTGCGGCGCAGGTGGCCATCGCCCTCGAAAACGCGCGACTGTATGAGGAAATCGCGCGGCAAGAGCGCCGTCTCGAGCGTGACCTGCAATTGGCGCGCGAGTTGCAGTTCCGCCTGCTGCCACCGTCGATGCCCAAGCTGGACAATCTGGAAGTGGCGGCCCGGTTTCTTCCCGCTCGCGCGATCGGCGGAGATCTGTACGACTTTCTGCATTACTCGCTGTCCCGGTTGGGGATCGTGGTGGGTGACGTCAGCGGAAAGGGAGCGCCCGCGGCGATCTACGCGGCGCTGGTGAGCGGCATACTGCGCTCGCATGCGCCGATCGAGCCGGCTCCAGCCGAGATGCTGTCGGCGGTGAACTTCTCGCTGAGCGAACGCCGCATTGAGGCGCAATACATCTGCCTCATGTACGCAGTTTGGGATGACGAGAAACGCACGCTGCAAGTTGCCAACTCCGGGCTGCCGCGGCCGATCTATGTGCACGACGGGAAGACGGAGATCATCGAGGCCACCGGGCTTCCGCTTGGACTTTTCGATGAGGCCGAGTATGAAGAACTGACCTTCAAGGCAAAGGCTGGAGACATGTTCGTGTTTTTCAGCGACGGCATTCTGGACGCGCGCAACCGCGCCGGCGATATGTTCGGCCGTACCGGCGTTGAGCGCGTCATCGCCAGCTGTCCCGATCAGTCTCCCGATTGCGTGGTGACTTCCCTGTTCAAGGCGGTCGAAGAGCACGCCGCGGGCGAGGATATTTTCGACGATCAGACCGTAGTCGCGATCAAAGTCAAAGGGAGCGCCGGGAAGCGAACGTGAGCCGAAACCTAGCGCCCGCCGAGGGACGTCCGCCAGGGTTTACCTATCGTGAAGTAAGGCAAGGGTTGCTGCGCCGCTCAGCAGGCCGGGTTCTGTGCTGCGATCAAGTTCCGCTGCCTCGCCTGGCCGAGCGATTTGGCACGCCTCTGTACGTCTACTCCGCTTCGACGATTCGTGAGCGGATGAAGGCCTTTCAGCATGCCTTCCGGAAAGCGCCACACACTGTCTGCTATTCCGTCAAAGCCAATTCGAACCTGGCGATTCTGCGGATTCTTGCGGGCATGGGCTGCGGGTTCGATGTCGTCTCGGGAGGCGAACTGGAGCGAGTGCTTCAGGTCGACCGGCGAGCAGCGCGAAGAGTGGTGTTCTCGGGCGTGGGCAAGACGCGCGAGGAGATGCGGGCTGCGCTCAAGGCGGGCATTCTGCTTTTCAATGTCGAGAGTGAAGCGGAATTGTGGACCCTCGCCGAATCGGCGGGACAGTTGCGTGCAAAAGCGCGAATCGCGTTCCGCGTGAATCCCGACGTCCCCGCCAATACTCATCCGTATATCTCAACCGGCCTTCATAAACACAAGTTCGGTGTCCCAATCGGCGAAGCGCGCGCGCTGTATGCGAAGGCTTCGAGCATGCGGCACGTCAAGGTGGCAGGAGTGAGCGTGCACATCGGATCGCAGATCACCGACATTGAGCCGTTTGCGGCGACCATGGAGCGGGTGGCGGCGCTGGTGAACGAATTGCGGGAAGACGGACACACGGTGGAATTCGTGGACGCGGGCGGGGGATTAGGCATCGCGTACGAGAAGGAGGGAGACAAGAACGCCTCAGTTTCGTTTTTGGAGGGTGTGAGCCGGTATGCAGACGCGCTACTCACTCCTCTGAAAGGGCTCAAGGTTCACTTGCTGCTCGAGCCGGGACGGTCGATTGTTGGTCCGGCGGGAGCGCTGGTCACTGAGGTGCTGTACCGCAAGACGAATCACAGCAAGAAATTTCTGGTTGTCGATGCCGCCATGAACGATTTGCTGCGGCCAGCGCTTTGTAAGTGCCTTCCACGAAATTGTCCCGGTGCGAGGTAAGCGGTCGAGGTGCGCAGGAAACGGTGGATGTCGTGGGTCCGGTTTGCGAAACGGGAGATTTTTTTGCGCGCGATCCGAAGTTGCCAGTGACGGTGGAGGAAGGCGATCTGCTGGCGATCCTCGACACGGGCGCATACGGGATGGCGCTGGCGTCGAATTACAATACCCGCCCGCGGGCAGCGGAGGTGCTTGGTGGAGAAGAAGACGGTGAAAGTCATTCGCCGGCGCGAGACGGTAGGAGACTTGATACGTTTGGAGAAATGAAGAGTCAGCGGGTTGCTCGCATGCAGAGATTCACAGCACAGATCCTGCTTTGGCTATGTCTATTTCCGGCGGGATTCACGTATGCGTTGTGGGGCCAGAACCACGCCGACGAGGAGCAACTGCGCGCGGCTTACGCGGGAAAGATCGTTACTTTACGCCATTTCTATAGCGATGCTCACTTGGAGTTTGCCGCCGATGGCGCCTTGAAGGGCAATCGACGGTTGGGCCGTGGACTCTGGACGGACAACTGCTGGTGAACGACGTTCAGGTTCATGAGGGAAAGCTGACGGTCCAGGGCCGCCGGCTGCATCTGTACTACGATTCGAGCTCGAAGGATTTTCGCGATTATCTGACGGCAATCGAAAACCTTCCTGAACCCGAGCGCCAAAAACTGCAAGAGGCGGACGAAATCGTTGCGGGAACTTGCCGTGGAGATCGATATTGATCTTCCCGCGACGCCACTTGATTGGCCCACGCTCGCCAACTCCATGAACGCGGTTTTCCGCGCACCCGGCGAGTCGATGACGAATATCGTCCCGGAATATTGGCGATCGTACTTCGCACAGAAAGAAGGCAGGCCACAGGAAAAACCAAAACTAAGCGCTGGCAAGATCGAAGTTGTTAAGCCGGGCGGACCGGTAACACCGCCGGTCGTCACGTTCCACCCAGATCCCTCGTATGAAGAACAGGCGAAGAAAGCTAAGTACCAAGGCACTAGTGTACTCCGCATGGTGGTGGCAGAGGACGGGAGCGTGCGCGATCTGCAAATTCTGACTCCCCTGGGGCTGGGCCTCGACGAAAAAGCCGTCGACGCTGTGAAAACCTGGAAGTTTGAGCCCGCGCGGCGAGGAGACCAACCCGTTGCGGTCATCATCGCGGTTGAAGTGGACTTCAAGCTTTACTGAAGCAGCCCTCCACTCCGCCTTCGACGATCACTGACTCTCATAAACGGTTCGTCCACCCACAATTGTTCGTAGCACCTTCACGTCGCGAATTTTCACTGGGTCGATGGTGAAGATGTCGTCACTGAGGATCACCATGTCCGCGAGTTTCCCGACGCTGATCGAGCCTTTTTTGTGGTCCTGAAATTCGGCGTAGGCGGAGCCCATGGTATAGGCCTCGACGGACTCGGCGACGGTGAGCTTCTGTTCGGGAAACCAGCCGTTCGGATTCTTGCCATCGAGCGTCGCGCGGGTGACGGCGGCATAGACGCCGAGCATGGGATTGAGAGGAGCAACGTCCCAGTCGGTCCCGAAGGCGAGACGCACTTTGTGGTTGAGGAAGGTGCGGAAGGCGTAGGTGCGGCTGGCGCGATCGTGCCCAATGCGCTGTTCGGCCCAGCGGCCGTCGTCGATCGCGTGGTAAGGCTGCATGGAAGCGATGACACCGAGTTGAGCAAAGCGGTCGAAATCTTTCGCGGCCATGTGCTGGGCATGCTCGATGCGGAAGCGACGGTCGGCGGGCCCGTGTTCTTTGACGATGTCGGCGTAGAAGTCGAGGATCATCGAGATGGCCTGGTCGCCGATGGCGTGGGTGCAGAGCTGGATGCCGGCGGCGTCGGCCTTCATCATGCGGTCGCGCATGAGCGAGGGCGGCTGCATCTCGTCCGACAGCAGGCCGCGGTTGCCGGGCGTGTCGGTAAAGGGCTCAAAGAAATACGCGGTGTGGGAGCCAAGCGATCCATCGGCATATCCCTTAACCGCCCCGATGCGCAGGAAAGGACCGCCGAAGGCATGCCGGATGCCAAGTTTGGCCTGGTCGTCGAAATCCATGATGTAAGGCGCGGCGTAGATGCGAGCGGTGAGTTCGCCGCGCTCAAGGAGTTCTGCGTAGACGCCGATGTCGGCATAGTCGGGATTCATGTTTTGCACGCTGGTGACCCCGAGCGAGGCAGCGTAGGCGAGGGCTCGCCGCACGGCATGCATGCGCTCTTCGTGGGAAAGCGGCGGAACGTGCTTGTAGAGCAGGTCCGCGGCAGCGTCCTTGAGCGCGCCGGTGGGATTCCCCTTGGCGTCGCGGACGATGGCGCCGCCCGGCGGATCGGGAGTCTGCGCGGTGATGCCGGCAGCCCGCAGCGCGGCTGAGTTCGCCAGCCCCATGTGGCCGTCGTAGCGGCTGACGAAGACAGGTGTGTCGCCGGTGACCGGGTCGATCATCTCCCTGGTTGGGAGTTCGGCGGGAGTCCACTTGGTTTCATCCCAGTCGCCGCCAAGGATCCACGATCCCTTGGGAGTCACTTTGGCGCGCTCGCCGATGCGGCGCACGAACTCCTGGGCACTGGTGGCGTCATTCAATTGCACGGCGTCCAATTGCGCGCCGCCGCTGACGAAGTGCACATGCGCGTCATTGAAGCCGGGGAGGAGCAGCTTTCCGCCTGCATCGATGACCTGGGTTTGCGGACCGCGCCAGGCGGCGATGTCGGAGTCGGTACCGACGGCGACGATGCGGTCGCCGAGGACTGCGACGGCTTGCGCGGAGGGGTGGGCAGGGTCGACGGTCCAGATTTTGGCGTGGGTGATAATGACATCGGCAGCGGGAGACTGAGCGGCGATGGTGGCTGCGAGAAAGAGCGTAGCTAACGCGACCAACGCTGATTTATTGGGCATGTTCTGTGTGGTCCCTAAGTGCTCTTCGAAGAACGAGTTGGGTTGAAAAATTAAAAACGCACTTGCCGAACGCCACAGCTGCGGGTCCGATTCGCTCGCTTTCGACTACGTTCGGCTGACGCCTCACTTCGCTCAGGATGACAGCGCTTCTTTGTGGCATCGCAAAATCACACTCGCCAAAACACGAGACCTGAAACTTGAAACCTATCGTTGTCCCCACTTCAATTTCGTGCGCAAGACTTCGAAGAAGGCTCTTCGGATGCGGAGCAATTGGACTTTGTACTCGGCTTTTCGGCAGATCACGCGGTCATCGTCGCGTACAGGCATTCCAGCCTGGCCATCCACACTGAGATAGGCCTCCTCGTCTCCGGTTTTGAGGACGATCTCGATTTCGACCGAATCGCGGACCACCAGTGGGCGATGCGTGAGCGAGTGCGGCGAAACCGGCGTGATCACAAACGCGTCGACGGACGGGGTGAGAATCGGGCCGCCCGCAGCCATCGAGTAGGCCGTGGAACCGGTAGGGGTGGAGACGATCAGGCCGTCGGCTTTGTAGGTCGTGACAAAAGCCTTGTCGATGAAGAGTTCGTAGGTATTCAGGCGGGCCAATGCGCTTTTGTTGACGATCACGTCGTTAAGAGCGGAATAGCTCATGATCGACTTTCCGCCGCGCAGCAACTCGCAGTGCACCATGGACCGGGATTCCACCGCGACACGCTTCTGGTCGACCTCGGTGAGCGCATCATAGAGTTCGGGTAACGGGACCTCCGTCAGAAAACCAAGGGAGCCCAGATTCACCCCCAGCACGGGGATACCGGCTTGCGAAACGACGCGGGCCGTTGAAAGCAACGTTCCGTCTCCGCCGAGGACGACCACGAAGTCGAGAGGGCTGGCGCCCATTTGCTTTCGATCGATGACTTCGGGCCCGGAAGTGTAGACCGCAGTCTCGCGATCGATCACGACGCGATATTGACGTTCATGAAACCAGGCAAAGAGCGGTGGAAGGATCTGCGCTAACTCAGGCTTGGCAGGCTTGGAAATGATGCCGACAGACTTTGCGCGGCTGGAGGGAGTCGGTCCGGTGGGCATGGGAAGGAAGAATTGTACTGGTTCGGGTGTCAGGTGGCGAGGGCAGGTCTTAGGTCTCAGGTCTTGGCGCGGGGAAAGCGACTTTTCGCTCTCAGCCATCAGCTTTCAAGTTAGAAGATGTCTACTGGCTGCTAGCTACTGGCTTCTGGCAAGCGCCGGCCTGCGGAAGTCAAGTTCAAATGAAAATCCCGCCCTGGTCTCTGCGGCGACGCAGGGAGTTGGGTTGCGGCTTGGGGAAATGCGAATTGGCGAGCGCCTCACCCGGTGCTTTTCTTTTGAACGTCCTTAGAAGCTTGCGTAGAGCAGGAATTCGCGATTCCCTTCCCCGCCCAGGATCGGCGAGTCGATTACGTCGGTGGAGCGGGCGCCCAGTTGGAGAACGCAGGCGCGGACGCGGTCGACAGCGGCTTGCTGTGCCGCCTCGTCGCGCACGATTCCACCTTTCCCGACCTCGCCTCGCCCGGCCTCGAATTGCGGCTTTACCAGGGTGACAATCTGACGTTGCTCCTGACTCGCACTCATGGCCGGAAAAGCGGACGCGATAACAGCGGGCAGGACCAGAGTAGCCGAGATAAAGGAAACGTCGACCGCAATGAAGGACGCGTATTCGCCAAGGGCTTCGTGGGTGAGGTAGCGAGCGTTGGTCTTCTCGAGCAGGCGAACGCGCGGATCCTCGCGCAGGCGGAAATCCATCTGGCCGTATCCGGTGTCGACCGCGATCACGCGCGCGGCCCCGTGCTGCAGCAGGCAATCGGTAAAGCCGCCGGTGGATGCGCCAACGTCCAGGCAGGTGAGTCCGGTCACGTCGATGTGCCAGTGGTCGAGCGCACCTTCCAGTTTCAGCCCACCGCGGCTCACATACTTGAGATCGCTTCCAAGAAGACGCACAACTGCCTCGGGATCGACGGCAGCGCCGGACTTCTCGATCTTCTGCTCGTTGACGAGGACTTTTCCGGCGAGAATCAGCGCTTGAGCGCGTTCCCGGGAGGAGGCCAACCCCCGGTCGACGAGTAGTTTGTCGAGTCGTGATTTCATTGCGCCATAATCAGACAAATTCGATCGTATGGCTGACAAGTTCTACCACGAACGTGCCAGCAACGCTGACTGTGCAAGGTGTTAAACCTGCTCTCATTGAACGACTTAAATTTAGAATTTCCGCGTTTTCCACAGAATTATCCACCGGAGTGTTGAAAAGTGTCAGGTCGAGACCCTAGCCGTGAGTTCTTGGGGAATTCTTGCAGTGGAGTGGCGCGGAGAAAGCGATTTTTCCGCTCTCAGCCATCAGCTTCAAATTAGAAGATGCTACTGGCTGCCAGCGACTGGCTTCTGGCAAGCGCCGGCCAGCGGAAGTCGAGTTCAAATGAAAATCCCGCCCTGGTCTCTGCGACTGCGCAGCGAGTAGAACGGGCAGATCCAGTTTCCGGTTAGCTGCTCTTAGCCGGCGACTTCTTCGAGCAGCTTCTGGTCGATGTCGAAATTCGCGTGCACGTTCTGCACGTCGTCCTGCTCTTCCAGGGCCTCGAGCAAACGAATCATCTGGGTGGCGGCTTGGCCCTCGAGCTTGATGTAATTCTGGGGAATCATGGAGACGCTGGAGGAACTGGGCGTGATGCCAGCTTTCTTGACTGCTTCGAGCACGGCCTCGTAGGCGGAGGGTTCGGTGAGGATTTCCCAGTTGTCGCCATCGTCGCGGAGGTCTTCGCCGCCGGCCTCGAGCACGATGCCCATCAGGTCATCTTCCTTGGCAACAGATTTCGGAATCACGATGTCGCCCTTTTTGTGGAACATCCAGGAGACGGCGCCGGCTTCGGCCATGTTGCCGTTGTTTTTGCCGAACACGTGCCGGATTTCGCTGACGGTGCGGTTGCGATTGTCGGTATTGATCTCGGCCAAAATGGCGACACCGCCGGGGCCATAGCCCTCGAGCGTGAATTCTTCATAGGTCGCGCCGGGCAGCTCGCCGGTACCGCGCTGGATGGCGCGCTTGATATTGTCGGCGGGCATGTTTTCGCTCTTGGCGGCAAGGATCGCGGTGCGCAGGCGAGGATTGCGTGTCAGGATCGCCCCCGCCATTCTTGGCGGCAATGCCGATTTCCTTGATAAGACGGGTGAAGATCTTGCCGCGCTTGGCGTCGAGCGCGCCCTTTTTATGCTTGATTGTGGCCCATTTTGAATGGCCAGACATAGCGATACCTCGTATCTAAAGAACTGGAATTGCGCAGGATTCGCCCTTAGAGGAAATCACAGGATAGCCTCGGAAACCGACGCAGGCGAAGAAAAATTATAGCATGGCCTGTTTTTGGCCGGTTCCCTGGCCGGTTGAGAGCCAGCGACCAATAGCGCTCGATCTCCGGCTCTCCAACTCGAGCCGTCTTGCTCCCGGCAACTCTGCTAAGCTGAGCGGCGTAATTATCGAAGGCCCGAGGACAAAACTGTGCAAGTCGTGGCTGGAGTGGATCTTGGCGGAACGGCGATCAACTACACGTTAGTGGACCGGGACGAACATTTTCTGATCGAGGGACTGTGCGAGCATCCCGCGCTGGCCAAACAGGGGCCCGACGTTTGCCTGCAGCAGATCGCGGACGGATTGAAGATTGCCGCCGAGAAGGCGGATGTTTCGATGGAAGACATCGTCGCCATCGGCCTCGACACTCCCGGGCCAGCGAGTGCCGCGGGCCAGCTCAGCGCCCGGGGCTCCACCAACTTCGTGCATCCCAAGTGGGCAGGATTCGATATTCGCGAAGGCCTTGCCCGCAAGCTCGGACAGCCCGTCTCCTATCTGAACGACGCGAATGCGGCCGCGCTCTGGGGGCACTACACGATCTTTGGCGCCAACAGCCGCGAGACCTCGATTTCTGACGTCGTTGGGACGGGAAACGGGGGCGGCATCATTCTGGATGGCAACGTGGTGAAGGGCAAGAATGGATTCGGCGGAGAGCTGGGCCATGTGCTGATTCCCTACCAGGGCATTCGAGGAATCGAAGGCATGCAGCCACAATGCAACTGCGGGCGGATCGGCGACCTGGAGTCGTTGTGCTCGCTGACGGCGATTGAGATGACCCTGCTGCCACACTTCTTACGGCGGAATCCGGGACACGATCTGGGAAAGCAGGATGCTCACCAGGCAGCCAAGGCAGTGCGCGGCCTCGCAGACAACGGCGACGCGATGTGCAAAGAGATTTTCCGGGTGCAGGCCCATGCCCTGGGACTGTTCTTCGACGAGATGATTAATACCTTTGACCCGGATGCCTTGATCGTGGGTGGCGGAGTTTTGGAGACCAGTCAAGAGTTCCAGCGCTGGTTCCTGGCGGAGATTCGCGCGGGGATGCCGTCGCAGCGCGAAGAACAGGCCGGAATTCCAATCCACGTGATGCCGAACGGCGACACAGCGGGGGCACGGGGCGCGGCATTAGAAGCGCTGAAGCTGGCGAGGCAAAGAGGCCTGGCATAGTGTCGGCGGCGGATTCCAGAACCAGTTACGGCTTCTGGACCATCCGGGCCTGGCGCTCCTTGTAGGCATACACCACCGCCAGCAGCGGAGCCGAGATGAGCACTCCCCAGAACGGGATGAGGATGCCCAGAACGATGGGGGTCAGGAGCGAGGCCCAGATGGGTACGCGGGCGGTGCGCTTCATGATGTAGGGCTGCAGAAAGAAGCCGTCGACGATTACGATGCCGGCGTAGAGCATCAGGACGTAGAGTGAGCGCTCGAGACTTCCCCAGCGAATTCCTGCGGCGAGGACTGGTCCGAGCAGGCTCAGGATCGGGCCGATATGTGGCACGATTTGCAGCGCCGCCGCGAGCACGGCCCAGAACGGCGCCCAGGGGACTTTGAGCAGATACAGACCGATCCACCAGAGCAGCCCGACCGCGATGGAATCCTGCAGTTGAGCGATGGCCCAGTTCTTCAGGGCGCCGCCGGTAATGCGGGCATGTTCGCCGAGACTCATGCGGGTTGGATGCCCCGTTTGAAGCGAAATCGAAGGAATTTCACGCCGCTGTCAACCTTCGCAACCGAATATTCGTCCATAGTCATAGCAGCCGAAAAAACTGATGGAGACCGCACTGACCTCCGCGCTGGGCGCCGCTGCTCAAAATATCACGGCGGAAGAGTTTGACGCGATCGTGCGCCGGCACCAGCGGCGGGTGCACCGGTTCCTGTTGATGCTGCTCCGTGATGCGGAGGAAGCGGACAATCTGACGCAGGAGTGCTTTCTGCGCGCGTATCAAAACCTTGGCAGTTTCCGGGGAGAATCGAGCCTGGAGAGCTGGCTCCTGCGAATCGCCACCAACCTGGCACGCGATCACGCCCGCAGCCGCAAGGTAAGCTTCTGGAAACGGCTGCTGGGGTTGGATGGTGACCAGAGCAGCGGCGGGGCGGAGTTGCCGCCCTCTGACCAGGCGTCGCCGGAGCGGGTACTGCTGGCGCGGGAAAACGTACGGGCGGTTTGGGAAGTCACGAGTCAGCTTTCACAACAACAACGGGCTGTGTTTTTGTTGCGGTTTGTGGAAGAGATGGAGTTGCATGAAATCGCTTCGGCAATGGGTCTGCAGGTGGGCAGTGTCAAGACGCACCTGTTCCGCGCCGTGCAGACTGTGCGAAGCAAGTTGAGGGACCTGCGATGAACAGTAACGAGAACTCGCACGATCCGCTGGTGGAGCGGGTGCTGGTGAGTTTTGATCTTGCCGCCGAACACCATATCTCCAATTGTCCGCCCTGCCAGGCAGAACGCGAGCGGGTGGAAGATGCGTTGCGCCAGTTCGGCGCCGCCAACCGCGAGTATGCGCAACGTCCCGAGAGGTTCTGGGAGGAACAGGCGAGCCAGATCCGCCGGGCGTGCCGGCAATCGGAGAAACAATCGCGCATCACTGCGGCCCTGGTGCCAAGCGTGGTGGTCCTGCTGCTGGCTGCCTTCGGCATTCTGGGATACCTTCCGGCAACGCGACCGGCTGCGATCTCGCAGCCTGCCGCCCAGGTGGATCAAGATCACGAATTACTAATCGAGGTGGAGCGGGTCATGCAGACCGACACTCCGGTGGCATTGGAGCCCGCCACGCTCGTGGTCGATCAGCGAAACAGCGGCGTGCCCTTGAGTTCGAGGTCTGAGAGAAAGGAAACTCATACGAATGAAAACTAAATGGATGTTTGCTTTTGGCACAGTGGCGTTGGCGGGCGCGTGCCTGGCTCAGGACGCGGGCGTTGCCGTGGGCGGTGTAACCACTGGTCCCGGGCATCCGGGAGGGGGACCAGTCGTGATGTACAGGCGAGAAATGGGAAAGTGGTGGCAGAATCAGGACGTGGTTTCCAAGCTGGGTCTGAGTGATTCTCAAGTCGCGCAACTGAACCAGGTTTTCTATAACCACAAAATGAAGCTGATCGATTACGGCGCCGAGATGGAGAAGCAGGATCTGAAGCTGCAGACCCTCCTCGATGCGGATCAACCGGATGAAGGGCAGGTCAATTCCCAGGTTGATCAGGTCCTGGCCGCGCGCGGCAAACTCGAGCGCGAGTTTACGGCCATGAATCTCGACCTGCGCAAGCAGTTGTCGCTTGAGCAGTGGAGACAGCTGAAGACAATACGTGGAACTGACGTCGGCCCAGGACCTCACTTCTTTATGAAGTTCAAAACCGGAGGACCGGGCGGGCCCGCCATGCCCGACGATCTCCCTCCCCTGCCACCGCCGCCTCCCGGCATGGAGTAACTCCGTAACCAGTGTTGTACCGCCGCCTGGCCCTTGCCCAAGGAGCCAGGCGGTTTTCATTTTCTGCGTGGTAGACTCGACCTATTCCAGCCGGAAAGGCGATTTGCCGTGAAATTTGGCGTGCTCATCTTCCCCGGATCGAACTGCGATCACGATGCCTACTGGACCATCCAGCAGGTTGCCAAACAGCCGGTCACGTTTCTGTGGCATGAATCGCACGACCTCGAGAATTGCGACGCCATCATCGTGCCCGGGGGCTTTGCCTATGGCGATTACCTGCGCACGGGTGCAATCGCGAAGTTTTCGCCGGTCATGGAGTCGGTGAAGAAGTTCGCCAACGGTGGCGGGATCGTACTGGGCATCTGCAATGGCTTCCAGATCCTCTGCGAATCCGGCCTGCTACCCGGCGCGCTGATGCGGAACATCGGGCTGAAGTATGTCTGCAAGCCGGTGCAGGTGCGTGTGGAGAGCACCGATACTCCGTTTACGAACGCTTGCCAGCCAGGAGAGATTCTCACCATTCCGATTGGGCATATGGAAGGCAACTACTTCTGCGATGAAGGCACGCTCGCCGAGTTACAGCGCGATCAGCGGATCGTCTTCCGTTACGCAACACCGGATGGGCGGGTCACTGCGGAGGCCAATCCCAACGGATCGCTCGACAACATCGCCGGCATCTGCAGCCCGGGACGCAATGTTTTGGGGATGATGCCGCATCCGGAACGCGCGGCCGAACCGGAGTTGGGCTGTACCGATGGATTCAAGATGTTCCAGTCGCTCGTGGGAGCAATGGCAGCCAAATAACGCGGGAGCGATCAGAGTGCGCAATCCCGGACTTCAGATTGCAGATCTCAGATTGCAGATTGGAAAGCGGCAGACCTGCTATGGCATCTGGGCAATCTGAAAACTAAACTCTAAAATCTGAAATCGTTCCAACTCACATGGTTCGTTACGGCATCGTCGGATTCGGCCTGCACGCCGTGCGCCGGCTCATGCCAGGTTTTGCTTTGGCGCAGACCTGCCAGGTTATCGCTCTCTCGCGCCGGGAAATGGGCAAGGCGCTTGCCTCGGCGGCCGAATACAAGATTCCGCTGGCCTTCGATTCTGCCGCGGAACTGTGCCGCTCGCCAGAAGTGGATGCGGTGTTTGTGGCGACTCCCAACGCCCTGCATCTCGAGGACGTCCTGACCGCGATCGCCCACGGCAAGCCCGTACTGTGCGAGAAGCCGATGGGCATGAATGCCGGGGAATGCAAGCAAATGGTAGAGGCGGCACGCCAGGCAAAGGTGCTGCTGGGCGTGGCGCAGGTATTTCGTTTCGAAGACAGCACGGCCCGGTTGCGAGAGCGAATCGCCGCGGGGCAGATCGGCCGGCCGATCTTTGCGCGCTCGGAGTTTTCCTATCCGGCTACGCACCATAAGCGACTTTGGCTGACCGATCCGGCGCTCGCGGGCGGAGGGCCGATTGCCGACGTCGGCGTGCATTGCTTGGATGCCTTGCGTTATATCCTGCAGGACGAAGTTGTGCGGGTGGCCGCCCGTGGCCTTTGGGATGAGCGCTCGGGCGGTGTCGAGGCAGCGGCAGTCTTAAGCTTGGAGTTCGCCAAGGGAACGCTGGGCACGGTGCTGGTTTCGATGCGGGCGGACTATCGCACCCCGATCGAATTCGTCGGAGAAGGCGGCGTCCTGCGGGCCGATGACGGGTTGAATGTCGAGCGGCCCATCAATGTGAACCTGCGGCGTAACGGCGTAGTCGTGGAAAGCGAGCTCGTATTGAACCAGTACGCTTACGCCCGCCAGGTCGATATGTTCGCTGCCGCGGTACGCGGCGAAGCATCGTTTCCAGTTCCAGGCGAGGAAGGCTGGCAAAATCAGGAGATCCTGGATGCGGCGTTTCGAAGCTTGAAGAGCGGGCGGGTGGAAGAAGTTCCGCAGGTTCGCAGATCTACATAGAACTGGCGCGAGTCTTGACTCGGCGAAGAGTGCGTGGGTCCTTCGCTTCGCTCAGGATGACAGGGCCGAGAGGTTGGATACTACGGAATCACTGCGTTATTTGAAGGCGCAATCGGCACCTTTAGCGCAGAGTCTTCGGGCCGTGGCGGGACGCCTCGCGCCTGCACGATGGCCCAGTGCCATTCCTGATCGGGTGCGGGGACGGTGTTCAGGGGAGATTTGAAAACTACTGTCGCCGACGGGAGAGCAACGGCTCTCAGGTGATAAAGAGTCGTCACGTCCGGCTGCTTCTCGACGGTCAATGGGATTTCCGCGGCGGCAGGAATCAGCTTCACCGCGCCGTGATAGCCAGCCGTCGGGTTGTCGCGGTGCACGATGGTGAGGCCGACTGTGATTTCCTCGACTCTCCACTGCGTTCCGTTGAAGACGGAGACCTGCAGGCCTTCCTCGCTAATCGTGGCTGGTCCATTCAGCTTGCGCATTTCGTCATCGGGCAAGTCCGTCTGGACAAACGGGTGCGACAAAAGCGAACTCGAGCGCCCATTGAAAGAGAGACTGCACATCACATCCGGGGATGAAACCTGGAACGTCTTTCCCGCGCCGTCGAAGGAGTACAGGAAGCTGGTGCTGGTCAGGTGGCGGCTTTCGGCGTCATCCATTACCTGAGTGAGATTGTCGTTATCAATGATGGCATGAGACGGAGCCGGCTGCTGCTGTGGCTGGGTTTCCTCCGGGGGTGGTTCTTTCTTCTTGCGGAAGGCACGGGCCACGTCGCCGAGAGGCGCCGGACTTTCCTGTGCCGGTAATGATGGGGGGAAGCACAATCCGAACGCGCACAGGGCGAGAATTGCCTGCCGGTAAAACCCTTGGCCCAAGGTCCCAGACTCGGTCATACGAATGAGTTCCGATGGCGCTGCCGGGCGATGTCCGCGAAAAGGCGCGTCCACGGCGCGAAGCGCGTCCCAAGCTCTAAGGGAATTGTAGCGGCGAAAGGCGGGCGGGGTAACGAACGCAGGTGCTAGAACCTTGGTCGGATACCGGGGAGAAAAGACCGAGGGCACATACGACCCGAAGTGGCGTGCAACGGGAGGACGTACCCTCGCGAGTTCAGGCTCAGTTTTACAGGAGGCCCGACGTACGGTACTGCGGAACGGGATCTACCACCGGCTGACGTTTGAAAATCCAGCGGGCCACCGCAAATCCCAGCGCCGCATAACAAACATGCATCAATCTCACAGGCCACCTCCCCAAGTACGGACATAGGCCTCGGTACCGCAGGGGAGGAGCCTTGCTACGCCCCCAAATTAGCAATCAGGCACCGAAGGTGCAATGCACCAAAAGTGCTATGGCGTAGCACCGAAGTAACAGGCAGTCACCTGTCCCCGGCACCTCTACGTGATGTTCGAACCGCGGTCCGGGCTCTGTTCTCGAGTCGTGCCGGGCCCTTTTCCGGAGCCGTTACCCGCAGCTAGAAACGCCGCCACCGCGTCGAGGTGGGTGAGGTGCGGACCCGAACCACAACTGTTAGCAGAACGATCGGACTGCGGAGGTGGTGAAGTCGCCGCCGTCTTCGGAGGTTCCGGTGCGAGCCCCGATCGGCGGAATGGTGGTGGAACAGGATGTGGCCGCAGGCCAACTCCTGCAAACCAGCGCGACGCAGTGCTTCATGATTTCCGACGTGCGCAACGTCTGGGTGCTGGTTAACGTTTATCAAAAGGATCTGCCGTATGTGCGGGTGGGGGACGCGGTATCGATCCAGACGGACTCCTATCCGGATGTGTTCCACGGGCGTATCGCATACGTGGCCGCGTCGCTCGATCCGAACACGCGCACGTTGCAGGCACGCATCGACACCAGCAATCCGGGCGAGAAGCTGAAGAAAGATATGTTCGTCGTAGCGACGGTGAATGCGGGAACGATCCGCAATGCCATCGCCTTGCCCGACGCGGCGGTGCTGCGCGACAGCGAGAACCAGCCCTTTGTTTACGTCGAGGTTTCCAAGAACCAGTTCGGGCGGCGCCCAGTCACGCTGGGGGAGAGCCTGAATGGCCAGACCGAGGTCACCAGCGGCCTGAAGCCGGGAGACAGCGTGATCGGGAACGGCAGCCTGTTTCTGCAATTTGCGAATTCGCTGCAGCGCTGAAGGCAGCGGCCTCAAGATACTTTGCGAACACAAATCAAGATCGTGACCACCCCAGCGGAATGATCCATCGAATCGTCCAAGCGGCTCTGCGTCAAAGATTTCTGGTCTTGATGCTGACCGGCTTCATCACGGTCGGAGGCATCCTGTCGTTTCAGCGGATGCCGGTGGATGCTTACCCGGACCTCTCTCCTCCGCAGGTTGAGATCATTACGCAATGGCCGGACCACGCGGCGGAAGAGGTAGAACGGCTGGTAACGCTTCCGCTGGAACTCCAGATGAACGGCGTCCCTCACATGATGGTGATGCGCTCGATCTCGCTGTACGGCTTGTCGGATATACGGCTGACCTTCGAAGAGCGCACGGACGACTACTTTGCGCGGCACGTGGTATTTGAGCGACTGGCCCAGGCCACGCTCCCCTCTGGGGTGACCCCGACGCTGGCGCCCTTATTCAGCCCCAGCGGACTGGTATACCGCTATGTGCTGGAGAGTGGGGATCGCAGTCCGCAAGAGCTGAAGACGATCGAAGACTGGGTTGTGGAACGGGCGTACCGCTCGGTTCATGGGGTGGCCGACGACTCGGGGTTTGGCGGGACGGTGATGCAGTACCAGGTCCTGCTCGATCCGGCGCGGATCTATGGCTATCACCTGACAGTGCCACAGGTGACGGCGGCTCTGGCCGCCAATAATGCCAATGCGGGCGGCGGTTTTTATTCGCAGGGCGGGCAGTTCTACTACGTGCGCGGCATCGGACTCGTACGCAACACCGACGATATCGGTAACGTCGTAGTGGGCGCCAATAAGGGAGTGCCGATCCGGGTGCGGGATGTGGGAGAGGTAACAATCGGACACGCTCCGCGCCTGGGCGAGTTCGGGTACTTGAAGAATGATGATGCGGTGGAAGGCGTCATTCTCATGCTGCGGGGCGAGCAGACGCAGAACGTACTGAAAGGGGTAGAAGCGAAGACCGAAGAGCTGAACCAACACGTCCTGCCGCCCGACGTGAAGGTTCACCCCTACTACGATCGCAGCGAACTCGTAGCCCTGACCACGGACACGGTGGAGGCAAACCTGCTGCGCGGGATGGTGCTGGTGCTGCTGGTTCTGATCTTCTTCCTGGTCAGCATACGGGCAGCCATCATCGTCGCCATCACGATCCCGCTGTCATTGCTGTTTGCTTTCATTGTGCTTCACGCGCATGACGTTGCGGCCAACCTTCTTTCGATCGGTGCGATTGATTTTGGGATCGTCATCGACGGCACGGTCGTAATGATGGAGAACATCTACCGTGAACTGGCATTGCGTGAGGGACAGGAATACAAGCTGAACGACGTGATCCTGCTGGCAGCGAAAGATGTCGATCGGCCGATTTTCTATTCGGTGGCGGTCATTCTGGCGGGGTATTTGCCGATCTATGCGCTGACCGGGCCGGCGGGAAAACTCTTTCATCCGATGGCGGAAACGATGTCATTTGCGCTGGTGGGAGCGTTGATTTTGACGCTCACGCTGGTGCCGGTACTGGCGTCGTACTGGTTCAAGGGAGGCGTTCGTGAGAAGACGAACCGTCCCTATGAGTGGATGAAAGAGAAGTATGCGAAATATCTGGACTGGGCACTCGACCGTCCCCGAACCACGCTGACGGTGGCGGCATTGATTTTTGGGGCGACGCTGCTGCTAGTCCCATTTATCGGCGGAGAGTTTATGCCGCACCTGGATGAAGGCGCGCTCTGGGTGCGGGCAACCATGCCTTACACCATTTCCTTCGAGGAGGCGAGCACGATCGCGCCGCAGATTCGCGCCATCCTGATGTCGTACCCGCAAGTGACGGTGGTCGGTTCGGAGTTGGGGCGGCCCGATGACGGTACCGATCCCACCGGTTTCTTCAACTGCGAGTTTTACGTGGGGCTGAAGTCGTACAAGGACAAGGCGTGGAGCGGAGAGGTCCACGACAAGAAAGAGCTGATCGAGTCGATCAACAAGAAGCTGACGGCGTTCCCCGGGATCATTTTTAACTACACCCAGCCCGCCGAAGACGCGGTCGACGAAGCACTGACCGGCCTGAAAAGCTCCCTGGCGGTCAAGATCTACGGCGACGATCTGACCGTATTGCAGGACAAAGCGATCCAAATCAAGAACACGCTGGCGAAGGTGCCGGGGTTCACGGAACTCACCGTCGTGCGGGAGCTGGGCCAGCCGAGCTTGCTCATTAACGTGGATCGCGACAGGATCGCGCGCTACGGAATTAACGTTGCGGATGTAGAGGCGGTGATCTCGGCGGCCGTGGGCGGGCAGGCAGTCACGCAGGTCATCCAAGGGGAAAAACTGTTCGACCTGGTCGTGCGCATGCAGCCGCAATTCCGCAGCAGCGCGCACGAGATCGGGAACCTGCTGGTGGGGACTCCGGACGGCCAACAGATTCCGCTAAGCCAACTCGCCGAGATCCAACAGGGGAATGGGGCGTCGTTCATTTATCGCGAAAACAATTCCCGCTATATCGGGGTGCAGTACAGCATTGAGGGGCGCGACCTGGAGCGCGCCGTGCGCGACGGACAGGCGGCAGTCGCGAAGGCGGTCAGCCTGCCCACGGGCTATCAGATGCAGTGGGGTGGAGAGTACAGCCAGTTCCTGGAAGCGAAGGCGCAGATGTTTTTTATCGGGCCGCTGGCGGTGGTCCTGATCTTCATGATTCTGTTTGCGCTCTACGGCAACTTCAAATTCCCGGTCACGATTGCGCTGGGAGTCATTATGACGGAGCCGGTCGGGGCTCTGGTTGCGCTAAAGCTGACGCACACGCCGTTCAGCGTTTCGTCGGTTCTGGGATTGCTTGCGCTGCTGGGAGTGTCGGTGGAAACCGCCGTCATCCTGGTGTCTTACATCAACAAGCTGCGGCAAGAAGGGCGCGATATCCGGACGGCCACGCGCGAGGCTTCCCTGCTGCGACTGCGGCCGATCATGATGACTGCCCTGGTGGCGTGCCTGGGACTGTTGCCGGCTGCGCTCTCCACGGGAATCGGTTCCGACACGCAAAAGCCGTTCGCCATCGTGATCGTTGCCGGCCTGATCTCTCGCCTGTTTATCGGATTCTTCGTCAATCCGGTTCTGTATGAAATGGTCGCCCGGGAAGGCGACGTGCTGCAGGTGTAAGCGGTTCGACTTCGGTTCGTTAACGACAACGGGCGCATCCATGCGATGGATGCTGAAGACGAAGGTGCTGGTGTGAAAAAAGGGCGGCACGCATTGCCGCCCTGAATCAAGATCGTAAAACGACTTGGTCTAGCCCTACGGTTCGTTCTGCCCCGAACTGACCGCGCTATCGGGAGCAGGAACGGCGATCGGGAAAATTCCTTTTTCTGCGGCCAATTTCTGGAACGGAGCTACGTCGCTTTTCTGCAGCTCGCTCCAGCGAGCAAGTGCTTCGTCGGTTTCTTTCTTCAACACCTCGAAACGTTGCTTCGCGGCTTCGGTGGGGGCGCAGTCACATCCGCCATCGACAATCATGCCGAGGAACGCTAACTGGCCGTCGAGACCGGGCCGGTAAGCAAGAGAGTCTTCGTTGGCGCTGATCCGCAGGTTTATCAGCACCTGGCGAGCCGATACGAGTTTCGCGGTCAGCCCATCGGCGGATGCGGCAAGAGCATGCGCGCTGTCGTCGGTGGGAAGACGCCGTTTCAGCGCCTCGGTCTGGGTTCGCACATCCTCCATCTGGTTGACCGCGGCGTAAACCCGGTTCAACTGCTCGCGGATCTGCATTTGCAGATTGAACTGCTGCTCGAGATCGGCCTGGGAAACCTGGACGCGCGGGTCGATTTTGACCTCGATGGGCGCGGTCTGCGATTGACCATCCGCGGTGAGCCGCACCTGATAGGCTCCGGGAACCGCGAGTGCTCCGCGAGCGCCTTCGTTGTATTCCCACAGATAGTAGCCGGGGACTCGGTTGGCGTTTTCGTAGCGCAGATCCCACACGAAACGGTTCAGTCCGGCTTCGACCTTGATCTGTTTCTCCGGCTTCTTGTCGTCTGGATCGAGAGGCTCCTGTGGGGTTTTCGCCTTGAGGCTGGAATAGCGTCGGATGGTTTGGCCCTGGCTGTCGAGAATCTCGATGGCTACTTCTCCCTTGGGAACTTCTTTCAAGAAGAAATAGAGAATCGCGCCCGAAGGCGGATTCGTGCCGGCCACGCTGGCGCGGTGGTCGTCCTCGTCCGGAACCTGCTCTGGATTGTGGATGCGATACGCGGTTGCAGGCTTGTAAAGGTGAACGGCTTGTTTTGCGACATCGTCGGTGAACTGGCGAAGCGGGCTGAGGTCGTCAAGAATCCAGAAGGAGCGCCCGTGCGTGGCGAGCACCAGGTCATCGTTTTTGACGATCAGATCGTGGACTGGAACCCGGGGCAAGTTGAGCTGCAGCGGGCGCCAATCGGTGCCGTCGTTAAACGAGACAAACACGCCGCTCTCCGTGCCAGCATACAGAAGGCCGCGCTTTTTGGGATCTTCGCGGACCGCGCGCACGAACGTCGTATCAGGAATTCCTTTGGCAGCCTGCGTCCAGGTCTTCCCGTAGTCCGAAGTCTTGTAGATGTAGGGACGCATGTCGTCGTTTTGATGGCGATCAATTGCGACGTAGGCCGTTCCCGCATCGAAGGGCGAGGCCTCGATCTGGCTGATCCGGCTCCATTCCGGCATGTCCTTTGGAGTGACGTTGGTCCAGGTCTTGCCTCCGTCACGTGTCAGCTGAATCCAGCCGTCGTCGGTACCCGCCCAGATCACGCCTTTGGTGACCGCCGACTCCGCCACGGCAAAGATTGTGTCGTAATACTCCGTACCGGTGTCGTCGATGGTGATGGACCCGCCTGATGGCTGCTGTTTGCTTTTGTCGTTTCGCGTCAAGTCGGGACTGATGGCGTCCCAGTGCACGCCGCCGTCGGTCGTCTTGAACAGCTTCTCGCCCGCGTGGTAGAGCGTCTCAGGGTCGTTCGGCGAGATCATTACGGGTGAGGTCCACTGGAAACGATGCTGTAGTGCCGCCGCGCCGCCGGCATCCCCCAGTTCGGTCTGATTGGTGATGTCGCGCAACTGCCCATTCCGCTTGTCGTAGCGCGTGATGAGCCCCTGGTAGTCTGCCGCATACACGATGTTGGGTTCGGGTGGGTAAGGCGCGATATAGCCCGCTTCCCCGCCCCCGACCGGGTACCAGTCGGCCCGATCGATCAGCCCGTCGTCACTTCGCGTGGCGATCGCCACTGTGCTGTTGTCCTGCTGCGCGCCGTAGATGTAGTACGGGGTGCGGTTGTCGGCGATGACGTGGTAGAACTGCGCGGTCGGCTGGTTGTCCTGGCGGCTCCAGGTCTTGCCGCCGTCGAGTGTGACGCTAGCACCGCCGTCGTTTGTGCCGATCATGCGATTCGGGTTCTTGGGATCGATCCATAGTCCGTGATTGTCGCCGTGCGGGAGCTTGAACTTATTGAAGGTGCGGCCACCGTCAGTGGAACGATAGGCGTCCACGTTCATGATGTATACGGTCTGCGCGTCCTGGGGATCGGCGATGATGTGCATGTAATACCAGGGGCGCTCGGTCAGGCTGTGGCTGCCATTGACCAGTTGCCAGCTGTCGCCACCGTCATCGGATCGATAGAGGCCGCTATCCGCAGCCTCGATCAAGGCGTAAACGCGATCAGAGTTCGCGGCCACAGAGACCCCGATGCGGCCGTAGGGGCCCTTCGGCAGTCCTTTCTCTTCCAGATGCTTCCAGGTTGTTCCACCATCGTTCGATCGGTATAAGCCGCTTCCCGGGCCGCCGCTGGAAAGATTCCAGGGAGAGCGCCGCACCTGCCAGAGCGCGGCATAGAGCACGTTCGGATTGCGGGGGTCGAAGGCGACGTCGATGCCGCCGGTGTTCTCGTCTTTGTAGAGAACCTTTTCCCAGGTTTTTCCGCCATCGACGGTTCGGAAGATGCCGCGCTCGCTGTTTGGTCCAAAGGGATGGCCCAGGGCGGCAACAAAAGCGATGTCGGGATTCCGGGGGTTGACGATGACCTTGCCGATGGCGCGGGAATCTCGTAGTCCGATATTTTTCCAGGTCTTGCCGCCGTCGAGCGTCTTGTACACGCCGTCGCCGTGCGAGATGTTTCCGCGGAGGCACGCTTCGCCCGTGCCCACGTACACGATGCTGGGATCCGATACCGACACTGCCAGGCTGCCAATGGCTGACGTGCCTTCCTTATCGAAAACCGGCTTCCAGCTCAGAGCGCCGTCAGTGGATTTCCAGACGCCGCCTCCCGTGCTGCCGAAATAGTAAGTGGTTGGATCACCCGGAATTCCGGACGCCGTCAGCGAGCGGCCGCCGCGGAACGGGCCAACCAGCCGATATTTCATTCCCTTGAACAGCGGGTCTTCGATGGAAGGCTGCTGGGAGGCCTCGGCGCTGCTCGCGGTTTGCACCGTGGGCTCGGCGCCTTTCTTTTCGGGGGAATTCTTTTGCGCCGGCGCCGGAGGGGACATCAGGAGAAGAACGGCGGCAAAGAAAAATACTGAGGTTCCTTGAAAGCAAGTGCGGGTCGTCATGGCGTGCTCCCTGGGGAAGTTGGCAACCGCATATCGTAAACCGTTCGTGAGTCTGACGAAAAGGGAGGGAATGGGTGAGCGCCAGCTTCGGCTTCGCTCCAGGGGAACGGATTGGACCATGCGGAAGTGGCCGTCAAAATACCTATCGTGATGCGACCTGTTACTTCTTTTTGTCTTCGAGCAACTTGCGCGCCGCCTGCAATTCCTTGAGCTTGTCCGCAGGCACCGTCGGATAAGAAAGCTTCAAGTCGTCGAGGGTGTCGACGATTGCGGCAGCGACTGCAATGTGGGTAAACCACTTGTTGTCGGCCGGAATCACATGCCAGGGCGCATCTTCGCTGGCCGTGTGCCGAATCATGTCTTCGTACGCTTGCATGTAGTCGTCCCAGTAGCCGCGCTCTTTGATATCGGCCGCGGAAAACTTCCAGTTTTTGTCGGGCCGGTCAAGGCGCGCCAGGAAGCGCTGCTTCTGTTCCTTCTTGGAGAGGTTCAGAAAGAATTTGCGGATCACGATGCCATTACGCGTCATGTAGCGCTCGAACGAGCGGATATCTTCGTAACGTTCCTTCCAGATGTCTTTGGTGATAAGTTTCGGCGGAATTTTTTCCGCTTTGAGCAACTCGGGATGCACGCGAACTACGAGGACTTCCTCGTAATAGGAGCGGTTGAAAATGCCGATTCGCCCGCGCTGGGGCATGCTCTTCATGGTTCGCCACATGTAGTCGTGGTCGAGATCCTCGGCCGAAGGCGCCTTGAAAGAAAAAACCTGGCAGCCCTGCGGATTGACCCCCGACATCACGTGCTTGATGACGCCGTCTTTTCCGGCGGCATCCATTGCCTGGAAGATCAGCAGGAGCGCCCAGCTATTCTGCGCATAGAGCTTGTTCTGGTGCTCTGCCAGTTGCGCGACTCCGTCTTGCAGGAGTTGATTTGCCTCTTCCTTGGTCTTGACGCCAGCCGTGTGCGCCGGATCGTGATCTTTAAGACGGAAGTGCTTGCCGTCTTCCACTAGAAATGGCTTTACCAGTTTTCGCGAGATTTTCATAGCGAGTACCCGGGCTGCGTATGCTCGGAAGTGAGCGCGAGAAGTCTACACCAGCGCGGCGAGTGGCACAGTCGACTGTGTCGCGGAAAGGGCAAAGGTGCTGGAAGCACCAAAGTTCATGAACGAACAGGAGCACGAAAACCGCGGAGAACTCGGTATGATGCGGCATCGGTGCGCCCTTCGCCAACGGCACGCCGAGGTACGCCCCACAAATCCTGGAGGTTCCCAATGAGGCGATCCGTTCTTCTGTCCCTTGCGCTGGTGCTGCTTCCCGCGTTCGCGCCGGCTCAGACCTGTCCGAAAGTTGCCTATACGAACGCCGCCTCGACCATCAAGGACCTGGTTGTAGCTGTGAACTGCCTTGCCACCACGACCGAGCAGCCGACAACTCCCAAGGCGGGAGCCACGGCCAAGGCGATGCAGGCCGAATCTTTTCAGATCGTCGGGCCGCAGCATAGCCGTCCCTATCCCAACCTCGTGATGGTGCTTCTCACGGTGCCTACCGGCGGAGTGCTGAAGAGCGCCGTGGTCACCCCGGAGACCAAAGAGGCAAACGTAACGGCGGAGGCAGGGGGCTCGTGTTCGGTGAAGATCAATCCGGATAAGACGGTCGACAGCCACTGTTACATCGCCGGTGGCACGGTCTACATCCTTTATCGCTAGTCGATCGCCGTGTGCCTAGCTGGGGCGCGGCTTGAAGTGATAGACGACATCCTGTTTCGAGGGGATAGGCACACCGTCGCGCGTGGCCGGGCGGAAACGCCAATTCTCGAGCGCCGCCAGCACCTGGGCATCAATTACGGGACCCATGCTCTGCACGACCGTCTTGTTGACGATCCCGCCGCTCTCATCAATCGTAATCTCAATCACCACGTTCCCCTCAGCAATGCCTCGCAGGTCGTCGGGATTGACGTGCGGCTCTGATGTCACGGCTGGAAGCGCGGGCCGAATCTCTTCCCCGGCAGTCGCCTCGTCTGACAAAGAGCCGTAAGGACTGCCCGCAGACGGCGCAGGAGCTGATGCCGATCGGCTATCGACGCTACTCGAGTCTCCCGAGACGCGCTGGTTTGCCGCGAGTTCGCGACCGTGGCTTCCCTTCCAGGTCAGAGGGGATCTGGCAGCGGCGTGTTTCTTTTCGTGGGAACCGTTTTCAGGGTTGGGCCCGTCAGTCGAAGACCCGGTAGTCCAGTACAGATGAGTAACGGTCGTACCGTGGGCCCCGCCCAGCACTGATGCGGGAGCGACGAAGACTGGAGTCCGACCGCGAAGGACCAGCAGAAACAACACCAGATGGAACGCGATCGAGGCGGCAAGGGTCGGCCGCCGCGGCCAGTCTCGACCCAATGTGCTGTGCTCGAAGATGGCTGCCTTGCTCTCAGGCATGCGGGTTAGACGCTCATCCCGGGAAAGCGTCGCACGCTTCGATCCCGAAAATCCAGCGGATTTTGCATTGGCAAACGAGGAAGGGACTGGCAGGAGTTTGGATGGAATCGGGTCCGGGCGGGTCTGTTGGAGCCGCGTCGCTCCCCCCTCCTTCGCCCAAAGCTATTGCTTTTATTGGCTTACGATGCACTAACCATTTCGACGCGCGTGGGAAGCTTTGCTAAGGTGCTTTTAAGGACGTTCCAGCTAGCCGGGAAGAACGTGACCATTGATTCCCAGGATGCGCACGAACTGCCCTATCGAATCACTTCTTCTGTGGAGGTTTCATGTTTCTGATTGGTGTTTTTTTCCTCGGGCTTTGGATAACGGGTTTGGCCACATCGCATACCATGGGTGGCTTTATTCATGTACTTCTGGTGTTGGCGGTCATGGCATTGATGAGCAACCTGATCCGCGGCAACCATACTCGACGGCTCGAGGAGTTGCGCTCCTCCGCGTCTGAACCTGGAAACTGGGGAAGCGGATCGCGCTAAAACTACAAACTTATCGCGACGAGAGCCCGCCAAAGTCCGTGCGATAGAATGCCGATGTAGCGCGCCCGCCCGGGTGGCGAAATTGGCAGACGCACGGGACTTAAAATCCCGAGTCCTTAACGGGACGTGTGGGTTCGATTCCCACCCCGGGCACCAGATGTTTCGACGTTCCTCGTTGCGTTGAGTCTACTCGGCACACCCTGCTGAGCTACCAGAGAGGAGTTTCGGTGGCGGGGCGATCTTGAACGTCCTGGACTCTTCCTTTCCAGTCGCCGCCACTGCCGTTCCAGTACTTAACCGCCGAATGCACTGTCGCGCCCAGATAAAACAGAGCCGCCAGCGGCAGGGTCAATGCCCACGCAGGATTCAGTCGATAGTAGCGCACCATGGTCGAGTACGTGATCGTCATGGCGGCCCAGGCCGCGGCGCCCAGAAGGATCGCCGGCCTGCTGCCTGTGAGCAACAACAGTGGAGGCGCCAGATAGGTGATCACCATCCCCGCAATGGTGCACAGTAGCAGCAATGAGGAGTGCTTCAATTGGTTAAAGGCCGTGCGCGAGATCATGTGCTCAACGTCCGAGAAGGTCTCGTATCGTCGCAAACTTTGGCTCTGATCTGTTAATCCTATCCACAATCTCCCGTCGCTCTGCTTCAGGAGCCGGGCCAGCGAGCAATCGTCGATAACGGCGCCGCGAATGGATTCCAGTCCTCCGGCGCGTTCCAGAGTCTCTGCTCTCACCAGCATGCAGCCCCCGGCCGCGCCAGCGGTCGAGCCCCGGGTATCGCGAATCCAGGCTGGCGGGTAAAGCATGAAAAAGAAATACACGAAGGGGGGAATGAGCAGTTTTTCAGCAAGACTTTCGCAATGCAGCTTCACCATGAACGAGACCAGATCGTAAGGACCATGCGAAGCAATGAGACCCAGATTCGCTACGGTCTCTGGACCATGCAGCACATCAGCGTCCGCGAGCATGAGCCATGTGGGATTCAACGCGCGTGCGCGCTCAATGCCCTGGTGCATCGACCACAGTTTTCCCGTCCACCCCGCCGGCAAGGGCTTGCTCTGGATCACAATAAGCGCGTCCGCCTTGCCGGCTTTTTCTGAAGCGCGCCGCGCCACATCCGCTGTGCCGTCAGTACTGTCATCATCCACCAGGACGACGGGCATAGCCATGCCCTGATTTAGCAAGGATGTCACGACGGGACCGATCAATTCCGCCTCATTGCGGGCCGGAACTACGGCAACGACGCCGCCAGAAAATCCCACCTTCTCACTGGCGTCGGGCTTAACGTTTTTAGTACGCCAGAAGGCCCCCCTGGCCAAGGCGAGGTACGACCAGGTCACGGCTGTAAGCGTCGCGACGCTCGTGGCAAGCACCGACATCGGCGTGAGCGCGAGAGTACAGCTTAGGAGATGTCAGATCAAGGCTTGATCAGATTAAATATCAGGCTGAACGGTCGGACAGCCTACCGACGGCGCCTGGGATTGCCTCGGTGAAGGTCATGCGGATTCCGTACTCGGGTCGCAAGATCACCATGGGGCGCGCTTCGATGGTCTGGCCCGGAACCAGGCAGAAATCGTATTTTCTGAGCAGAACACTCAGAATCATGAGCATCTGCAGCATGGCGTAATTGCCACCGATACATCCCCGAGGGCCGGCGCCGAAGGGCAAATGGGCGAAGGGCGTGTGAAGTTTCTCCTTCGCTTTGGAGAAGCGTTCCTGGTCGAAACTCTCAGGGTTCTCCCAGTACCGCGGTGAATGGTGCACGCCGTAAATGAACACAACGACCGTCGATCCCCGGGGTATATCGAGATCTCCTGCCCGGTCGTCTGCGAGAGCCATTCGGTCGACCATCCAAAACGGCGGGTAAAGGCGCAGCGCCTCCAGTATCACCTGTGTCGTAAACTCGAACTTGGGAACATCCGTGTAACCCAGAGGCCTTTCGCCCAGGACAGAATCGAACTCCTGTCGCACTCGGTCGATGCAATCCGGGCGCGAGCACAGCAGGTAGAGAAGCCACGATAAGGCATTCGACGATGTTTCATGGCCGGCGACCAGCAGTTGCATGCTCTCGCTGAGGACCAACTCATCGCTCATGCCATGGCCGTCGCTATAGCGGGCATCCATCAGGATCTGCAGCAGATCGTGGCCGGGGGCCTCCTTGCGCCGCCGCTGAAGGTATTCGCGTAGAACGCCGAAGGCGCGGGCGCGCATTTCCCAGTGTCGGCGCAGTTCGCCCGAGACGGCAAACCAGGGATTCAGGTAGGGCTGAATGGTTTGGCGAACCATGAATTCCTGTACGGTCGAGATGGCCAGGCTGATGAGGTCGATGTCTTCCTCTTTCAACCGGGCGCCAAACAGAGATCGGCCCACCATTGCAAAGGTGATCTTCATCATGAGCGGGTAGATATCGACAGGGCCAAGCCGGGCTTGCCCGTCAAAGTCCCGCAGCGAGTCGGTGAGGGAGTCCTGCATGATCGAAGACAGAACTTCGAGTTGCTTTCGCTCAAATCCCGTCTGGATGAGGCGGCGTTGCGTGCGCCAGGCCTCCCCCTCGGTGGTGAGAAGACCCTTGCCCAGGAAGTGGCCCATCCGCTTCTTTTGGATCTCGGACTTGTAGTAGTTCTCCGAATTCGTCTTCAGCACATGCTGAATCACCACGGGATTGATGGTGACAATGGCCTCCTTGACGCCGCCAAAATAGAAGCGGAAGGTGTCGCCGTGGAGTTCGATGTACTTGGTAAGAACCTGTACGGGATTGTGCGCCATCGCGCGCGAATCCAGGAAGGATTGGAATCGGGAGACGGCGGGTATGCTTTGCGGCAAGGTCACGCCTCGCTATCCAACCGCTTCAGAAGAGAAACCTGATCCTCATTTCCCAACTGCTTCAAGAGTAGTAGATGATGTTTGATGGCCTGCGTCATGGTGGGATGTTGCCGATAGGGAATGCCATACTCCTCGGCGGTTTCCTTCACGATCCGGGTCAGCGGAGCATAGTGAGTGTGGCACACAAAAGGGCACAGATGATGGACGATATGATGGTTGAGCCCGCCTGCCAGCCAACCGACGAGCGGGTTCGTGGTCGCGTAGTCGGCGGTTGTCGCGAAGATGTGATAGATCCCGTTGTCAAACTCGCTGCGGCTCAAGGGAAAGTAAGTGCTGTCGACGCAGTGAGTGGTCTGGAATACGAGGGCCACGCTCAAACCGATGATCAAATGGGCGAGCAAGAATGACAAACCGACCAGCAAAGGCGATTTTCCCAGCAACACGACCGGCAAAATGAGCATGTAGGTGAGGTAGAATGCTTTGCCTGCAAGCAGGATGACGTATTCCCGCACCGGATGCTTCGTGTTTCTCAGATAGTCGTGGGAGGGGAAGAAAAAGCACTCAAAGTCCCTCAGAAATACATAATCAAGGGAGAAGAGCGCGTACAGCAAGAGCGCATAGATGTGCTGGAACCGCTGCATGCGCGCCCGTGGTTCGTGGGGTGTAAACCGAAGCAGGCGGCGTCCCGTAAGCGCGTCGTCTTCACCGTGGAGATTGATGCAGGAGTGGTGGCCTCGATGATGGAGAATACGCCACATGTAGGAACTGATTCCACAGACATCGAAAACATAGTTCAGGGCTTTGTTGACAGACCGCACCGACGAGATAGCGTTGTGGTTGCTGTCGTGCGCGATGTTCAGCAAAAGGAACGTCTGGGCGATGGCATTTATAAGATAGAGGCCGACGAACCTCCATGAATCCGGCTTGAGCGCGTAAAGAGCAATCCAGCTGCCCGCCAGCACTGCCAGCCCCACTGCGATTTTGACCCACATGGTGCGGTCGGCTTTGGGAGAAATATTTCCGTCGGAAAAGAAATCGTCGAGGCGGCGGCGCAAGACTTTCGGGAATGAAGACGCACACGCGGGGTCGGAAACGGATTGCCGCAGCGCGGCCTCCGATGGTACAAGATCATCAATCTCCGGGTTCAGATTAATAGCCGCCTCGTCTCGGACCTTACCGGCGCAATGATGTGAGATCGGGCCGACGCACCCCGGCCCGGTTTGGCACCAGCGGCGGATTCTGTCGCCCAGGCACCGCCTCCGGTGCAAGCGTCATAAATTGCGTAATTAGCGTTAGAAATGAATGCTAGCTCGAAAACTTAAGGAAGATCAAGGGAATTTCGGATCACCCGAACCGGGCGTAACGGCGTATGTTCTCGGAAGTGACAGGGGCGGGAAATTCTTCCCAAGCTTTCCAAATCTCTGTTACCATCGAGCGCTCAGTCATATATGCAAAGAAGATGCTTTGTGTCGGGCGATCCGACATCGAGCGGGGCTTGTCCTAACTCCAGCAAGAGAACGCATGGTCTCAAGAATGACTGTGCCTCTGTTCTCGAAGTCGGTCTCGCCCCCGGGTGCACGGGGGCGCAGCGAGACTTTGGTTTTCTCATACGGAATCTTCTTATCAACTCAGGAGGTTAACGAATGGCGGTGCCGCCGCCATGAGTTCCGGTCCGATCTATGATGGCTTCGATTTTAGACAAGCTGGATAGCTTAGGAGATCAGCACCCACACAGGCTTCTCTATTCCTACATTGACGTGAACGGCAATCCGGTTGGAGGCTACTCATATGAGTCGTTTGTCCACCGGACGAAGGTGATTGCCGGACATTTGCGCAAGGAGCACGGTTTCAAGTCGCAGGATCGTCTTCTGCTGGCCTATCCGCCTGGGCTCGAAATGATTTGCGCGTTTTTTGGCTGCGTACGCGCGGGATTGATTCCCGTCCCCGTCTATCCCCCCAGTTCTCGTGGCTTCCAGGGCGCCCTGTACAAAATGGTCCACATCGCAAAGGATTGCCAGGCAGCGGGGATCTTAACCAGCAAAGATTACCTCGGATCCCTGAAGAGCAATCTTGCCAGAAGCGGAGTCTCGGCATGCGGGGTCGACGTCGACTACGTTTCCGGTCTGCGTTGGGTTGTAACGGAAGACTTCGTGGATACGGTTTCGGACGAAACTTTCAACGGCGCTTCGAACATTCTGTTTCTGCAGTACACGTCGGGGTCGACTCGAGATCCAAAAGGCGTGATGGTCACGCACGAAAACATCCTGCATAACTGCCCGCTCGTGATCGACCATCCCGCGCCGGTAGTTGTATCGTGGCTTCCGCAGTATCACGATATGGGCCTGATCGGGTGCTACCTTTATCCCGCGCTTACGGGCGGCACCACCTACGGCTTCGCTCCCAACGATTTTATTCAGCGCCCCACCCTGTGGTTTGACGCGATCAAGACTTACGAGGCCAGCGCCTCAGCGGCGCCCAACTTCGCCTACGACTATTGCCTGCGCGCCGGGCGGGTTTCGAAAGAGAGTCTGGAGACGTGCGATCTCAGCTCCCTCAGGTTGCTGATGGTTGCCGCGGAACCCGTCAAACCCGACACCTATACCCGGTTTCTGCAGGCCTTTCAGCCCTACGGACTCCGCTCGGAAAGCTTTTTTGTGGCGTACGGGCTGGCGGAGAATACTCTGGCGGTTTCGCTCCGTGGCCGCAATATCATTTCGGTCAACAAGAACGCCGTCGCGCTCGGCAAAGCCCGCATGACCACGGAGGTTTCCGAGATCGGCGCGGCTACTCAGATTGTCAGTTGCGGAACTCCACTGCCGGGCCTCACGGTAAAGATCGTGGATCCGGAGAAGCACCTCGCTCTGGAGGCGGGCCGAATCGGTGAGATTTGGATCGCTGGAGAGAGCAAGTGCCCGGGGTTCTGGAATAATCCGGAACTGACGCTGAAGCTGTTTCACGCCCGCCTGGTGGACGACAGCCCCTATGACGACGGCTACCTCCGCACCGGGGATATGGGTTTCTTGCACGAGGGCGAACTCTTCGTCTGCGGCCGCATCAAGGACATGATTATTCTCCGCGGGCAGAACTATTACCCGCAGGATATCGAGGCCGTGGTGGAGAAGGCGTCCGGCCTGATCCGAGGTAATTGCGTTGCCGCCTTCCAGATTAATGAAGAGAGCGAGCCGGCGCTGGCCATCGTCGCCGAGGTGAAAAATCCGAAAGCACTACCGGATGCACTGCAGATCGCAGCCGCCGTCCGGAATTACCTCAACGTGGAAGTAGCGCTGATTTCTTTTATCGCACCCCGCGCCATACCGCGAACCAGTTCGGGCAAGATCATGCGCCATAAAACCAAGCACATGTGGCTGCAAGGTCAATTCACCGTTCTCTCAGAGTTTTCGCGGGAAAAGGACGCTGAATCCTCCGCCTCCTCCGTGGGCCAATCGCCTTTCGACGTTTTGAAAGCCCGTTACAACCTGACGGGAAATGAATCGTACAACCTCGTCGAAGCCGGGCTCGATTCCATGGATCTGGTTGTGTTCATGCACGAGATCAAGGAACTCTTGAAAGATAAAGACGCCGACATGCTGGCGCGGCAGGTGGATATTGGTCTCATTCAGCGGGTAAGTGTAGCCGAGCTGTTTCGACTGGCTGAACAGTTGGAGCATGCTCCCGAAGAAGCACTGGTTCCGCTGCGGCAATCCCTGGCGGCTTTCCGTGAAGAGCAGCGCGAGGCCGAACAGCGGATGATGGGCAACGACACGAAGCTCATCTTCGAGCCTCCCGCGCCTGCGTTATTGCCCGAAACGCCGATCCTAAATAATGTTCTGCTCACCGGCGGTACCGGCTTCATCGGGCCCTTCCTGGTGAAGAGTCTGCTGGAACAAACCCGGGCAAAGATCCACATCCTGGTGAGATCGTCCGACGAGCGTCAGGGCAAGCAGAGACTAAGGGCAGCCATGGAATCGATGGGGTCCTGCCCCGCGGAACTGATGCAGATGTTCGAGAGTCGAGTGATTCCGGTGTGCGGAGATCTTGGCCGGACGGATCTGGCATTGACGCGAGAGGTGTGGAATTTCCTCGCCAATGAAATCGATACGGTGTTCCACAACGGCGCAACCGTAAACTACTTGCTCAACTACGACCGGATGCGTGACGCGAATGTGATCGGGACGAATGAGGTTTTGAGACTGGCCTTCGAGGGACGGGCCAAGAGCCTCAATTACGTCTCGACTACCTTCATATTTGGCTGGGCGGTGAAGAAAGTCCTATATGAGACCGACTTCAACGAGAATATGGAGCTCCTCGATTTTGGCTACAGCCAGTCCAAGTGGGTATCGGAGCAAGTGGTGATGGACGCCGGACGCCACGGGCTGGCTACGCGGATCTTCCGGCCCGCCCTGGTGAGTCCCTCCATTACCGGCGGAGGCAACAACTTCGACATCGCCGTGCGTTTAGTGGCGTTCATGGTGAATCACGGCATTGGAGTCGATGCACTGAACCAGGTCAGTTTCGTTCCCGCAGACATCACGGCGAACAATATCGTTGCGATTTCCACAACTCCCGGCACGGAGAATAAGACCTATCACGTAGTGAGAGACGACTACGCGAACATGCTGGATATTACCGGCCTCATTACCAAGGCGACCGGCCGGCAGTTTGAAATCTTCAGTCTTCCCGACTTTGTTCCCGAACTCATCCGGAGATGCAGGAAGGAAGATCTGCTGTTTCCGCTGTTGGATTTTCTGGTGAACTCTGTGGACAACATCTCGTCGATGGAGTTCAAGCGCTACGACAGTTCCTGCTATCAGGTAGCGCGGGATGCTTCCGCATGGGGCAAACCGGATCCGTCTCTCGAAGATACCGTCAACGGGATCCTGACATTCATGCAGCGAAAGGGAATCATCTCGGTTGCGCCTCGCGAGTTCAACGCCGTGGGTAGCCGGTAAGCGGTTTCATCCGCGCGGATGCGTCGGGCGTGGCGCTGCGACGTTACTGCTTCCGAAATGCGAGGGTCTCTTTTACTTGCTGACCGGTTGGCAACGTGCCTGATGTGGTCAGCGTCATCTCGGCTCCGTCGGCGGAAACCACCCACCGATCCTTTTGCGTGATCTGGTCGTCTCGTCGATAAATCGAATCGACAGTGTGAGCGTCCACGAGTTGGAGGGTCACGGTATCGTTGTCGGAGTTTTTCAGATCGTATTCTTTACCGTCAAAGCGGGCGGTGTAGCTGAATTCACCCGAGAAGCGGACCCCATCGTTTCCGTCCGCGTCGATCTTGAGCACCAGCCCTTGCCGCAATCGAGTCTTGCTCAGATTCTGGGTCCACTCACCGGCGAATAAGTCATTGGCCGACTTCTTTCCTCCGCTGCGCGTCCACACGGTGATCTTGTCGGGACGGCCGTTCTGCGAAGTCGTACTCGTCAACTCGCTGCCATCCCGCGAAAGTTTGTCGTGGATCGTCGTCACCACCACTCCATCCTTCATCTGTCTGACTTCGACTTGATGCTTGTCGATCCTCCGCAACTCGATTTGATTAAATGCCGGATTGCCTTGTACGGACGCTTCATGGCCGTTGAGCTTCGCCGTAAAATCCAGATGGGTGTTGCCTGAAAGCACAACGTGCGCCGCACCGTGTAGCGACGTAATGGAGAGTTTGTTGGGGGGATCCAGGGAACACTGCGCCGAGGTGAGCGTCCAGGAGCCAATACGGGGGTCTGCGGCACCAAGTTGAGCGGCGAACAGCAAACCGAACAACACGAGTTTGTACATGCTTCTCCGGGAAAGCGTATGTCCGCTACCACACAATAATACGAACCGGTCAGAAATGGGAACCCGACCGCACCGTCTTCGCGCAAAACTTGAATCTCAGGTAACAATGTTGAGTAGTGGGCTAATTCCCTGTTGCTGATCTTTCCGCCCATCCCCTAGGATTTTGAACTACTGGGATTTCGAAACTGGGATTTCGAACTACGACGAGCCAAACTGAAGAGGAACCAGCCCACTACCCGATTTTTGCATGACACTATGAATTTCATGCGTGTGCGCCATTTCTGGCTGGCCGGAGTAGTCATGGCCGCCGTCCTTGCGCTTCTTCCATTTTCCTTTCACGCCGAGCGCCATCTGGAGACCGCAACGCGTATCGAAGGTAGTGAAGCGGGAAAGGTTCCGGAGGAACTGGCCACTCGCTTTCGTTCGCCATTCGTGGACCGCGTGGTTCTGGTGATTCAGGGGCTTCCCCCTGTCGATTCAGATGAGGGCGAGCAAGCGCTCGCAACCATTGAAAAAGAGCTGCAGGCAGAACCCGGAGTGTCAGGAGTTGTTTCCCGTCTCGATTTTCGCGATCCGATCTTCCTGGGCAAGGGAGGAGGAACTTTTGTTCTGGTGGGACTCGCCTCGACCGAGGGCCCCGTGGAGTCGCTCGTCCCCAAGCTTCACGGGCTGGAGAACTCTCTGCAAAACCAATTGCGGGGGCGCTATCCGGCGGTAAAGCTCGAACTGACGGGAGAGACGCCGCTCAATTTCGATATTCGGAAGGCCAGCGCTGACGATGTGCAACACGCCGAGAGTCTCATCATTCCGGGCACGCTTGTACTTCTGCTGGTGGCTTTCGGAAGCGTGGTGGCGGCCCTGATTCCTGTGGCCATTGGCCAGCTTGCCATTGCGAGCGCGCTGGCGATTGCAGGATTCCTGGCCGTGCGTTGGCACTTGTCCATCCTGGTTCAGAATTTGTCCACGATGCTTGGCCTGGGCTTGGGAATTGACTATGCACTCCTTATGGTTAGCCGGTTCCGGGAAGCGATTGGCGCCGAGCGAGACGGACTCAAAGCCTCGCTCACCGCGGCACACCAGGCGGGTCGTACCCTGCTGATTTCAGCCTCGACTGTGGCCATCGGATTCCTGGCCCTGTTGACCGTCCCCATCAGCGAAGTCCGTTCCATCGGTGTGGCTGGAGTCCTGGTGGCAGGAACGAGTCTGCTGCTGGCAAATACCCTGGTTCCGGCACTGCTGGCGGCTCTCGGTTCCCGAATCAACGCGGGCCGGCTGCCCATTATTGCAAGTTTTGATGAGCATCGGGCAGCTCGCACGGCAAACCGCTGGAGGCGATGGGGGAAGATGGTTGTCGCCCATCCCTGGCTTGCCATCTTTCTGGCAGGCGCCCCCATGCTTCTGCTCGCCTCGCAGGCCGCGCGGCTCGATACCAGCGTCCCCAGAGGTGATTGG
Source organism: uncultured Acidobacteriota bacterium (assembly GCA_963729415.1). GTDB lineage: Bacteria > Acidobacteriota > Terriglobia > Terriglobales > Acidobacteriaceae > Gp1-AA133. Next base: position 197,566 of record CAVSOD010000007.1, read on the forward strand.
CTGCCGTCCCAGGCAGAATCGGTTCGCGCGCTTCACACCCTTGAAAAAATGGATCGGGTTGGCATTGTCTACTCGTTGCGCGTGATTCTCGAACTTCCAACGGATTCCATCGTGCAATCCGATACGGGCTGGGGTGCACTCGATCGTTTCAGCAAGCGGCTGGCGAGCGACCCTCGCTCCGATCGCGTGATCTCCCTCACATCGATTGCGGGGAGTGACCGGTCTGGCCTCGCCAACCTCTCGCGTGAGACGCTTCGAACGTTCGTTAGTCGCGATGGGCGCGCGGCGTTGCTTGAAGTGTTGCCCGCGACTTCCGTTTCCCTGAACGATCAGGTCAACTGGGTGCGGGAACTGCGGAAGACCGGCGCGGTAGCTCTCACCGGAGTACCCGGGGCCACGCTGCGCATTGGAGGCATCCCAGCGCTCACTGCCGATTATCAGACGATTGTCCGGGAACGGTTCGTTTCAGTAATAGCGCTGGTCGTGGGAGGGACGCTGGTGGCGCTGCTAGGCGGCTTCCGGTCGCTTTTCGCCGCGGTGAAAGCCATTGCTCTGAACCTGCTTTCGGTCGCAGCCTCCTTCGGAGCATTGGTTCTGGTGTTTCAGGAGGGACACGGAGTTCGCCTCTTCGGAGTTCCCGAGGGAACTGCCAGCATATTTCCCATTGTGCCAATCGTCGCCTTCGCCATAGTTTTCGGACTGAGCATGGATTACGAAGTGTTTCTGGTCGCACGCGTCCTCGAAGCGAGACGGAGCGGGATGAGTGAATTGGAGGCAATCCCCGAGGGGCTGGCCAGAACCGCAGGACTGATTACCAGCGCTGCCGCGATCATGATCGTCGTATTCGCGGCATTTACCTTTGGCAGCTTCCTGGTAGTCAAGATGCTCGGATTTACGCTGGCAGTAGCCGTGTTCATTGACGCAACTCTCGTTCGCATTGTGATTGGACCTGCGCTGCTTCGCGTTGCCGGCGATTGGAACTGGTGGCCCGGGGGGCTCTCCACCCCACCCGTTGAACCGTGCTCGCCGGCGGCCAATGATGCAAATCCATAGGCGCACGCGCTTAAACTGGCAGGATTGACTCTTCGGCCGGATCTGAGTGATGGCTGGTGCGCTGCTTCCTCAGTTCATTCATGAACAATTCGGCAGGCAGAGACGCTTTTTGCTCAAACAACTCGAGCAACGGATCTTCGACTTCCGGGGGCGTGGCGGCTCTTCGGCTTTCGGCCGCCGCGTTCTCGAGACCTTCTGGTTCGACGAGCAGTTCAGGCAACACGTCGCCGGCACTCATCAGGCTGTGGATGAATTTTTCTACGTGGTAGCGCTGTTCGGAAGTGGCTTGCGTGAATGCAACACCCATCCCAACTTCCGGGTGCATCAGGCGTACTACGCCTTCGACCCGCAGTTCAAGGTTGCCGGCTTTCATGGAGAGAACGATGCGAGTACTGGGAGGAAATGGCGATGAAACTTCCAGGTAACAACCGCCCAGGCTGAGATCGGTCAGCTTACAAGCGACCGGAGGATCGTCCTTTTCACTCTCCGGAGAGTGCTGGTTCAGCCACTGGCGCAGTTCATGCGCGGCATCAAATTCCAGGCCGACGAATCGGATGCCGATCTGCCCTCCGGGATTGTGCCATGCAGCCTCGCCTTTCACTCGGATCACCGCGTCGGAACCGGGCAGTGTAAAGGTCGCCTGCCAGGGTCCGGGATCCTTGTGCCTCTTGCCCATTTGAACGGCCATCCCGCCTTCGCTCAGGTCCGTGGTTGAAACCGCCTGGTGGAATCCGGTTTTATCGTTGTCGAGGTTGACCGGAACCTGCAGGCTTACGCGTGCATTGCGGCGGCGTTCCCGTTTCATCAAGGCTCGGGCGGCGCGGAAGCTGCTGCGCGCGCGCTCCATGGAAACCGGCTTGTACAGCACGAAGTGAGCACCCATGTCGAACGCAGAACGCAGGCCGGTGTGCCCGTCCATAATCGCCACCGCAATGGCGCGCTTGTTGGCCGGCGCGGAGCGGGCGCTCTTCAGGACGGAACTGGCGGTTTTCACGTCGGTGCAGTCGATGATGACGGCTTCGAATCTCTGACGGGTCAGCTTGTGGATGGCTCGGTCGGGGTCACTGCAGTGCTCGATCCCAATCTCCAGATCGCTCAACACCCGGCGCAGGACGCGCACGATCTTCTCATCGGAGCACAATACCAGCGACTTCAGACTCATAGACGGTCGTCATTCCGGGGGAGGAACGTGAGCAGCCGGCGATTTCAGCTGTGTGAAGCCTTATCGTCTTCTTCTTCGGTATTCAGGAGGTGCGCCACGCTGCGCAGTTGTTCCGCGGCAGTCTGGAGAGCCTCAATCTGTTTACCTAGCTGAGCCTGCTCGGCTTGCTTCTTGCGAAGAACCTCGTAAATATCTCTCACAAAACTGTCTCCTGAGAGCACTTTACGGTTCCCCTTATACGTCGTCAACGAAGCCAGAAAACTTGGGATTACGACCGTAATGCTCAGCAGCGCAGTTTGTTGCAGGAGTGAGCTTTCTGACTGGATCCGGAGTGCAAGAAGACACGATCCTGCCGTTCTATGAAAAATGAAAGCCTGTGCCATTTCCGGTTCAGGTGGATGCCGCAGACTTCAACCAGCTGATACAAAAAGGCTTATGGTCCGTACGTGTCAGAAGTGAGTTGAGGATTTTGATTGACTTTGAGGAAATATTGGCCTATAGTCTTGTGTCTCCAATATCCCATAGGTAGCCGTCAACTGGATCTTACCTTTTGTCGTCCTTTCGGGTTTTGGTTTTGCATCTTGCCTAACGGCTTTTGAATCTAAGGATTTGGGCAAGCTTCTTCAAGAAGTCGAACTTTAATTCCAAGTACGAGGCGTAATTTTCATGGCAAAGCGACGCGGAAACCCAAACTGGGGCAAGCCAGAGCCCATTGGGCCGATCACCCCCACGATCACCGAGTTCGAGCAAGTGGTACGCGAGTATAAGCTCTCCCCCGACCAGTACTTGCGGTCGACGCGTTTGCGGGAATGGGCTCGCAGGAACAAGAACTCCAAGTACATCCCGGAGCCTCTGTTGGAAGCTTGGGGTTTCGAGATCGAGTCCACCTTATAACCATCCAGTCCAGCTGTTCCAAGGCCGCCCGCGTGGCGGCCTTTTCTATTTCCCGCAACCCCGGCTATGCTGTGTTTGTCGGCTGTTAACGGGCGAGGGATAAACCTGCACTTATGCTCGAGGCTGTCAAACTTCCCCCCAATGAAATCGCTGCTGCTTTGGTGGCGATCAGCTTCGCGGCAGGTCTGAACGTCTACGCAACGCTGGCGACTCTCGGGTTGCTGGCCCATGCGGGCGTTTTGCCCCTTCCGGCGCCACTGCACTTGCTGACGAGCTGGTGGGTCATCGGCGCCAGCCTTGCATTGTTTCTGCTGGAGTTTTTCGCCGACAAGATCCCCGCCTTCGACCTGGTTTGGAATGCTCTGCACACTTTTATCCGGGTACCGGTCGCGGCTCTCCTCGCCTACGGCGCCACCTCACAGCTTTCTCCGGAAAAACAGCTGCTTGCGACGCTTCTGGGCGGGGCCATCGCCCTCGCCGCACACGGCGGCAAGACGGCCGTGCGGGCGGCGGTCACGCCTTCTCCGGAGCCTCTCTCGAACATCGGACTCAGCCTCGGAGAGGACGCTTTGGCGATTTTCCTGACCTGGTTCGCCACCCAGCATCCGTATCTCGCGGCCGCGTTGGCGTTGTGTTTTCTGCTCATCATCGTGATGCTCGTGAGGTGGGTGGTGAGGGCCCTGCGGGCCCTGTTCCGAGGCGCAGAAGGTGAGCTCGTCCATCATGGACGCCCAAGTTGATTCCGCTATTTTGCTAGAATCGCGCATATGAGCCCCCAGCCGCCGTTCACCGACGTCCCTACCGCCATTGACGAAATCCGAGCCGGCCGCATGGTCGTCGTCGTCGACGACGAAGATCGGGAAAACGAAGGTGACCTGACCCTGGCCGCCGAAAAAGTCACGCCTGAAGCGATTAACTTCATGGCGAAGTTTGGCCGTGGGCTGGTCTGCCTGGCCATGACCGAGGAGCGGCTCGAACACCTGCGCATCGGGCCGATGACGGCGGAGAACACCTCGAATTACGGGACCGCCTTCTGCGAAGCGATCGACGCCCGCGAAGGCGTCAGCACCGGCATCTCGGCTTACGATCGGGCGCGCACCATTCAGGTGGCGATCGATCCTGCGACGCGTCCCGCGGACCTGGCGCGCCCAGGCCACGTCTTCCCTCTTCGCGCGCGGAAAGGCGGCGTGCTGGTTCGGGCCGGGCAGACCGAGGCTTCCGTCGACCTCGCACGCCTGGCTGGGCTGGTCCCGGCAGGCATCATCTGCGAAATTATGCGCGACGATGGCACCATGGCTCGGGTTCCCGATTTGCTGGAATTCTGCCGCGCGCACGACATGAAAATGTTGACCGTGGCAGAGTTGATCCGCTACCGCATGGCGCACGAGCGCTACGTGCATCGGGTGGGTGAGGCCCTGGTCAGTACCCGCCATGGGGAGTTCCGCCTGATCGCCTACGAAAGCGAAGTCGATGGCGGCGAATCGCATGTGGCGCTGGTGCGTGGCGACATCGAGAACGTCGGCGAACCCGTCCTCGTCCGCATGCACTCCCATTGCGTTATGGGCGACGTGTTCGGCTCGACTGCGTGCGATTGCCGGGCAACCATCGAAGGATCGATGCGAGCCATCGCGGACGCCGGGCGCGGCGCCATCATCTATCTGCACCAATCATCAAAGGGCTTCTCCGTCGATAAAATCGGAGATCGGCCGGTTCTCAGCTTCCATCGCGATCGCGCCCTGCCAACTTTGCCGGAAAGCGAGCGCAAGACACAGAGGGAAATCGGCATCGGCGCGCAGATTCTTTCGGATTTAAACCTGCGCCGGATCCGTTTGCTTACCAATCACCCAAGGCGGGTGGCAGCGCTGGAAGGGTTTTGATATCGAAATCGTGGAGCAGGTTCCGGTTTCGCTCGAGAGGGTGAAAGCGAACCGATAAGCTTGCAGGGGCAAGCGCAAGCCAGCAGAGAAGGCGAAGGAGCGTCCGCCCCGCACCTGATTAGATCGGCTTTCTGGGGACGATCTCGCTATCGCGTATGAAAAACTGCGCGGAACACTGATCCGAGCCGCAGATCACGGCAAGCAAGCCCGCCATCTGCTTGCGGGTTACCAGGCCCAACGTTCCGCAGGATGGACAAGAAAGAACCGCCCAGTAGGGATCTTCTTTCTCTCCGACCTCGCCGGCATTCTCGAGCACGAACAGCGTCCCGGGTTGCATTTGCTCCGGAATCCACTCGCTCAGAAAATCCAGTTCGGCATTCATGAGCCCTCCCCGTGTCAGACTTGGCTACGACGCCCGCTTCCTACGATCGATGCGCCCGGCAGACGCCGCCGGCTGCTTTTTTCTTTTGGAGTTTTGGATGTTGGCGCGTACCCGGCGTACGGCATCGCTGAGGCAGACCGCCAGCATCGGTTGACGAGCGTTCTTGAGGATGTCAACAATCTGTTGCGCAGAAGTCTCAAGATAAAGATTTCTCCCGTCCGTAAGAAGGTGGTAGTCGGATGTTCCGCTGACGATTTCCGCCAGGCGCTTTCCGAACTCCTGGTGCAGAAAGCGAACAACCTTACGCATCCGCTGCAACGAGAAGCCCCGGTCGCGCAGTTCGCAGATGACTGCTACCTCAGACAAATCTTCCATCGAGTACACCCGCCGGCGCCCCTGGCGCGCCGGACTGACGATGCCACGCTCATCCCACCACTGCAGCTGGCGCAGCGTAGTCCTGGTCAGCCGGACCACATCGCGGGATGTAAATTCCTGGTTCAAGTATGCCTTCAACCTTGTGCCTGGAAACAATCCGAGCACCAAATGTTTGAAACATTTTAGGTCTACTTTGCTGGGTGTCAACAAAGAGTCTTGCACAGGGAGTAATCAGGGATATACAGGAACCCGGCAGCGTCAGGTCAACGATGGAACGCGGTGTTTCTGTGGGAGCGCGCTATTTTGGCTGGATTTGAGGTTTTGGCTCGTGAATGTGCGAGACGATAAACTTCATCTTCTGGAATTCTCCGGTCTCGTAGCCGTATGGCTGGGGTGGCAGTCGTTGAACCTCGTTTTCGATCGCCTTTTCTCGATTGTCCGGATTAGGGTGATCGGAAAAGAATTGCGACCCGTGGCTGCCGCCCTCTGCATTCAGCTTGTTGAAGAAGCGGGCCATCTCGATCGGGTTATAACCCGCTTCGGCCATCAGGTGCGACCCCATCAGATCGGCTTGACTCTCGGCGGTACGCGAAAATTTCAGGAGCACGCTGTTGGCCCCGAGACCGATCCCGAGCTGGGCCAGTTGGCCGACCAGCGATCCACCGGCCACCTGCGAACCGAGGACCGCAGGCAATTCGATCAGTTGCTTCTTCGAGGCTTGATTGGTCCCGTGCCGCAAAATGACGTGCGACATCTCGTGTCCCATCACGCCGGCAAGCTGGGCTTCATTATCCACCGCACGCAGCAGTCCGGTATTGATGAACATCGGCCCACCGGGCAGAGCAAAAGCATTGATGGAAGGATCGGCTACCACTTCAAACGTAAAGGGAAAACCGCTTTCCTGTGCCTCGCGGGAGGCAACCAGCCGCCTGCCGACGCGAGTCACATACTCGCTAAGATAGGGATCGTGAACAACGATCGTGTGCTGCCGAACCTGAGCTGCATACGCCTGGCCAACTTCGACGTCCTTCTGCTTGGTGAACAGATTGAACCCGGGATGAAATTGCGTGGGACCTTGCGCCCAGGCCAGAGCTACAAGCCCGACGGCGCAGATTGCCAAGCGTGCAATCTTCTTCATTGCGTACCTCCACCGGAGAGAAAAATTCCGCCTCCCACGAAGTGAACAATTTCGAGGCGATCTCCATCCGAAAGCTGCGTCTCCGTCCACTGTCCGCGCGGCACGATATTGAGATTGAGTTCGACGGCGACTCGGTCCGCCTTCATGCCAAGCTTTTCGACCAACCCGCTCAGTGTGATGGGCCCCTTCACCTTCCTCTTTTCTCCGTTGACCACAAGGTTCATAAGAGCGGATCTTCCCTGTTGATCTTCGCAAGGCCGGCCCGTTCGCGCAAGTCGGGACAGCGCGCGAAGGTCGGACTCCTGGTTGAAGGACTAACCATGTGTCCTACGGGTCGGACTGTATGGGGCAGCGAGGTTCAGTCGATTTTGCGCAGTCGAAACTTGCGGGTTGCGGTGCGGCCCCCGTAACTGGCCTGCACCAGTACGGAGGCGTCGGGTAAGGCCGACTCCTCGAATTCGACCTTGAGCTCGGCGTTGCCGCCAGCATCGGTCGCCACCTGGGTATAGAACGGCGCGGCATCGGGGCGGGCAAAACGGAACGTCAGGCGGGCTCCGGCTGCCGCGGCACCGCCGTCAGTGACGCGCAACTGCATCATCAGGTTGCTATTGTTGTGGACCGAACCCGCGTTGACCCATTGCAGATCGAGTTCCTTCACTGCGGCCAGCGACTCGGGTGTGTCTTTGCGGTCGAAGACGCTCTCGACCCGACCCTCGCGAATCGCATCCAGAACCAGGCGGTGCTGGTCGCGCAGGATTTGTTCCTTATGTTGATCGGTAAAGTTTCCGCGCGCGATCTGTTCGGCATACGAAGTAGCCCGCTTGCCGATGCAACGGCCGCGAACAAACACCTGCGTCTGCAAAATCAGCTCGTTTTCGCGAGCTTCGCTTTGCACGTGGTACACCGTGTCGCCTTGCTTTACATCGGTATTGAAACCAAAAATCATGCCATCCTGCGCAACCCGCGGGTAGAGATTGAATGTTCGTCAAATCGAGTGTCCGACAGCGGGCACTCGGCTTGACACTGCTCCCTGCCAATCTCTAATCTAGAACGTTTACACGAGTCTTCGCGCGAAATTATATATAGCTCTCCTATGCCGGACAATTACTTCGCCCGCTACCTGCCGCTACTTCTGCACATGCTTGCGGCTGCCGTCGTGGCGAGCGCGATCGTCAGTCTGTCCTGGCTCCTTGGGAAGCGCCGCCCCACCCGCGCCAAGATGTCTCCTTACGAATGCGGCATTGCCCCCGTGGGCGATGCCCGCGAACGTTTCTCGGTGAAGTTCTACCTGGTCGCCATGCTGTTCATTTTGTTCGACGTAGAGGCGGTCTTTCTGTATCCCTGGGCGGTGATTCTGCGCGATCTTAAGATGTTCGGCTTCTGGGAGATGATGGTGTATATCGCCATCGTGCTCGTAGGTTTCTTCTACGTCTGGAAAAAAGGAGTGCTCGACTGGGGCAAGCCTTCGCTCGGGCGAGGACAGCTCTGATGGCATTCACTCCCCCGATCACCGACGTCGAACAACTCAAGGGTCACCCGGCCCTGGCGCGCCTGCGGGACTGGAATGGCAATGCCGTCCAGGGCGTGAAGTTCGATCGCGACGAGATGACGATCTATCTCGAGCGTGCCTATATCCGCGAAGCCTGTGCCCTGCTGCGCGACGACGCCGACTTCCCGTTCAACTTCCTGTCAGATGTGACCTGCGTCGACTGGTATCCGTCGGAACCACGCTTTGAAGTCGTTTATCACCTGCTATCGACTGTAAAGAAGGAACGTGTGCGTTTGAAGGTCAAACTCGACGGATCGAGCCCCGTGATCGAGTCGGTGACGTCGGTCTGGCCGGGCGCGAACTACTTCGAGCGCGAAGTCTTTGACCTGTTCGGTATCCGCTTTACGGGACATCCCTACTTGCGGCGTCTGCTGATGCCTGAGGATTGGGAAGGCTATCCGCTACGCAAGGATTATCCGGTGGAGGGCTACCGGTGATGGCGCACCTCACGCCCACTCCCGTGATCGAGCCGGTCCAGGACCGCACCATGATCCTGAACATGGGACCGCAGCACCCGTCGACGCACGGCGTGCTACGAGTGATCCTCGAAATCGACGGCGAGAACGTGGTGCGCATCATGCCCGATATCGGCTACCTGCATACCGGGATCGAGAAGACTTGCGAGGCCAAGTTCTACCAGCAGGTCGTGACTCTCACCGATCGCATCGATTATCTCTGCCCGCTGACCAATAACCTCTGTTACGCGCTGGCAGTGGAGAAGTTGCTTGGCCTCGAGATTCCTCCCAAGGCGCAGTGGCTGCGAGTGCTGCTGAATGAGTTGACCCGCATCAACTCCCACCTGGTGTGGCTGGGCACGCACGCTCTGGACATCGGCGCCATGACGGTGTTCCTGTACTGCTTCCGGGAGCGGGAAGATATCCTGCGCCTATTCGAAATGGTCAGTGGACAACGCATGATGACCTCGTATTTCCGGATCGGGGGCATTGCGCTGGAGCCGCCGCTGGGATTCTTTGATCGGGTGCGCGACTTTGCCGGCCGCTTTCCTGCCAAAGTCGATGAGTACGAGAATCTGCTGACCGGGAATCCGATCTGGGGGATGCGTACCAAGGGTGTCGCTCGAATCACTGCCGATGACGCGCTCGCCCTCGGGGCCACCGGACCCACGCTGCGCGGCAGTGGGGTTGACCTCGATTTGCGGCGTGATATGCCGTACTCCGGCTATGAGAATTTTCAGTTCAACGTGCCGCTCGGCAAAGAAGGCGACGTCTTCGATCGCTACATGATCCGCGTGCGCGAACTCCGCGAGTCGAACAGCATCGTGCGGCAGGCGCTCGATGGCATGCCGGAAGGACCGATCAAGGCCGATGCGCCGAAGGTGGTGCTCCCCGATCGGGAGAAGATGAAAACCGAAATGGAAGCCCTGATCTATCACTTCAAGATCATCACCGAGGGCTTTTCGGTTCCGGCGGGCGAGGTGTACCAGGCAGTCGAGTCACCACGCGGCGAGATGGGCTACTACGTCGTGAGCGACGGAACGGCCAAGCCCTACCGCGTGCATATGCGCGCGGCGTGCCTGGCGAATCTGCAGACCCTTCCCCAGATGTGCGAAGGAAGACTGATTGCCGATGTGGTGGCGGCCATCGGGAGCATCGATATTGTGCTGGGGGAGATTGATAGATAGCGCTGAAATATCGAGGTCTACGAACAGAGATTGGGAAAATTAAGTAATTGGCGATTGAGTAACTGGGAAATCGACTAATTGGGAAATTTGTAATTTGGTAATTGGTAATTTGTAATTTGAAGGCTCTGATTTTTGAGTAGGTGGTGCTCTGGAGTCGCTGGTGCTCTGGAGTTGCTGGTGCTCTGGGGTAGCTGGTGCTCTGGAGTCGCTGGTGCTCTGGAGTCGCTGTGCTCTGGCGCTGGTGCTCTGCAGTCGCTGTGCGCTTGATTCACTCCCGCCCCGAAACAGTTTTCCGGGACGAGCCCCGAAGGGGCGGAATTCATCAGCCCAGGGCGCAAGCCCTGGGTAGGGCGACAAGAAGCGGGCAAGCCCCGGAGGGGCGAAAGCAACGGAACATGCAGTTCTCGCAAGAATTCGAAACTCGGTTCGCGGAGATGCTGACCCACTATCCGACGAAACGGTCGGTGCTGGTCCCGACACTTCTGTATGCGCAGGATGAAGTGGGCTACCTGAGTGACGAGGTCATCCAGGAAATCGCGTCGCGGCTCGAACTGACCGAACTCGAAGTGCGCAACGTGATCAGCTACTACTCCATGCTGACCACCAAGCCTCGTGGCAAGTACAACGTGCAGGTCTGCACCAACATCGCCTGCATGCTGCGCGGGGGAGAGGAACTTTTCGAGCACTGCAGGAAAAAACTCGGCGTCGGCCACAAGGGCACCACGCCGGACGGAGTTTTTACCCTGGAAGAAGTCGAATGCATCGGTGGGTGCAGCTGGGCGCCGGCCGTCCAGGTGAACTACGACTTCCACGAGAACCTGACGGTGGAGAAGCTGGATAAGGTGCTTGAGGGCCTGAAGAAGTGAGCGCATTTGTAATTTGGTAATCGGGTAATTTGTAATTGAAATACCCGTAGGATCGACCGATTTTCCAAATTACAAATCACAAATTACCAGATTACAAATGGCAGAACTCGTTTCCCATCCCGACGAGGTAAAGGTTGTCTCCCGGCGTTTCGGCCGGGGTGCGACGGATCTCGATCGCTACCTTGAACTCGACGGCTACAAGGCGGTGCAGAAGGCGCTCGCCATGGAGCCGGACGCGATCATCAACGAGGTCAAGAATTCCGGCCTGCGCGGACGCGGCGGGGCCGGCTTCTCGACCGGGATGAAGTGGTCGTTCGTACCCAAGCAGTCCCCGAAACCGAAATACGTTTTGTGCAACGGAGACGAGAGCGAGCCGGGGACCTGCAAAGATCGATTGATCTTTGAACAGGATCCGCATGCGGTCATTGAGGGAGTCATGATCGCTGCCCTCGCCGTGGGCGCGCAAACCGGATACATCTACATCCGCGGCGAGTATCGCTACCTCTCGGTGATCATGCAAAAGGCGATCAAGGACGCCTACGCTCGCGGATTCATCGGCAAGAACATTTTCGGCAGCGGGAAAGATCTCGACATTTTCTGGCACGGCGGCGCGGGCGCGTATGAAGTTGGCGAAGAATCGGCGCTCATGGAATCGCTCGAAGGTAAGCGAGGCATTCCCCGCATCCGGCCTCCCTTCCCTGCTGTGGTGGGACTTTGGGGTGGCCCGACGGTCATCAATAACGCCGAAACGCTGGCCAGCGTGCCCCACATTATTCTTAGCGGCGCCGACTGGTACGCGAAGATCGGCACCCCGAAAAACGGCGGGACTCGCCTGTTCTGCCTGAGTGGCAACCTGGAGAAGCCCGGCGTGTATGAGCTGCCCATGGGCTACAACCTGAAAAAGATGATTTACGACGTGGGCGGCGGTATACCCAACGGTCGCACTCTGAAAGCGGTGGTTCCGGGCGGATCGTCGACTCCCGTGCTGGTTCCCGAGGAGATCGACATCGCCATGGATTTCGATTCGGTGGCAAAGGCTGGGTCGATGTTAGGCTCCGGTGGCGTGGTCGTGCTCGACGATACAAATTGCATCGTGAAATTTGCCCTGCGCACGATGAAATTCTACCGGCACGAGAGCTGCGGCTGGTGCATCCCCTGCCGCGAGGGTACGGACTGGTTGGAGAAAACGCTCACTCGCTTCCATGCGGGTGGGGGCCTGAAGAAAGATATCGACAACATTCAATACTTGTCGGAGAACATGCTGGGCCGGACGTTCTGCCCGCTCGGCGACGCGGCCGCGATGCCCACGATCGCATTCGTAAAGAAGTTTCGAGCAGAATTCGAGGCTCACCTCGAGGGCAGGGCGTGCCCGTTTGAGAAGGAGGGAGTTGGAGTGGAGCAGTTGCCAGTGATGGCGCACTGAATTTGTAATTTGGTAATCGGGTAATTGTGTAATTTAGAACCTGATGTCGTCACCACAGGATTTGCGGGATCGCACGAAGTCGTTCGCGGTCAGAATCGTTCGTCTGTACCGGTCGTTGTCGTACAAGGCAGACGCTCAAGTTCTGGGCAAGCAACTTTTGCGATCCGGCACCGCAGTAGCAGCAAACTATCGTGCAGCTTGTCGAGCGCGATCGAAAGCGGAATGGATTGCGAAAATTGGAGTTGTGGTGGAGGAAGCGGACGAATCATTGTTTTGGCTCGAAATGCTGATCGATTGTGAACTTATTCCTGCCAGAAAATTGCAGGCACTGGTCAAGGAAGGTCACGAGCTCAGCGCTATCTTCACCGCGTCGCGCCACACGGCAAGGACTCAGACGAAGTAAATTACAAATTACCCGATTACGAAATTACAAATTCCCAAATGCCTGACATAACACTAACTGTCGACGGCAAAAAAATCACGGCTCCCGCCGGGACGCTGCTGATTGAGGCCTGCAAGACTGCGGGGATCGAAGTCCCTTCCTTCTGCTACTACCCGAATCTCTCGCTGCAGGGCGCTTGCCGCATGTGCCTGGTCAAGATCGAAAAGATGCCGAAGCTTCAGACCGCCTGCACCACGGTAATCTCCGAGGGCATGGTGGTCGTCAGCGACAACGAGGAAGTTCGCCAGGCGCGCAAGTCGATGGTCGAGTTGCTGCTCGGCAATCACCCGCTGGATTGCCCGGTATGCGATGCCGGCGGCGAATGCGAACTGCAGGATATGACGTTCTCCTACGGCGCCGCCGAGTCGAAGTACATGGAGGCGAAGAACCACAAGGATGAGCAACAGTGGTCTCCGGTCGTGTTCTTCGATCGCCCGCGCTGCATCTTGTGCTACCGCTGCGTACGGATCTGCGGCGAGGGTATGGACGTGTGGGCGCTGGGTGTCCAGAACCGCGGCGTCTCCTCCATCATCGCGCCCAATAAAGAAGATCATCTCGAATGCGAAGAATGCGGCATGTGCATTGACATCTGCCCGGTCGGCGCGCTCACCTCCGGCGCCTACCGCTATAAGACACGCCCCTGGGAAATGAAGCATGTAGGCACGATCTGCACGCATTGCGGCGATGGCTGCAAGACCACGCTGGGCGTACGTCGCGCCGACACCGGCATGCAGATCGTTCGTGGCGATAACCGCGATAAGAGCGGGATCAACAATGATTTCCTCTGCATCAAGGGCCGCTATGCCTTCGACTTCTCCGAGCATCCCGACCGGCTGACGCAGCCGCTCATCCGCAAAAATGGCCAACTGACTCCCGCGACCTGGGAAGAAGCGTTCACCCTCATTGGCAAACGCTTCGCCGAAATTCGGGACAAAGACGGCGGACACGCGATCGGCGTGGTGGGCTCCAGCCGCACGACGAATGAAGAGAATTACCTGCTCTCGAAATTCGCGCGCGTGGTGCTGAACACCAACAACGTCGACCATCATCGCACCGCCGACTTCCCTGCTTTCGCCGCCGCGCTCACCGGCAAGCCGGACGCGACTGCGACCATGCGCGAGGTGTACAACGCGCCGGCCATCCTGGTCATCGGCAACAATCCCACCGACCAGCATCCACTGCTGGCGTGGCAGATTCGCAACAATGTGCGCCTGCGTCGATCGCGGCTCTATCTCATTAACGCGCAGCCGATCAAACTTGGACGCCAGGCAGCGGGATTCTCGCAGGTCCCCGCTGGCACCGAAGGCAAAGCGGCTGCGTTTCTTGCCGGAGACGACGCTGCTGTGGATGCGCTAGTCAGCGAAAAGACCCCGCGCGAAACCTGGCTGGCCTTACGCGACAAACTGCGCGCGGAGCAGAACCTGATCATTGTTTTCGGTTCGGAAATTCGCAGCGCGGATGTTGCGACGCTGGTGAAGTTTGGCTCCGGCCTGCAAGGGGCGAAGTTCGTATGCCTGGCCGATTACGCGAATTCCCGCGGGGCCGCCGATATGGGACTCTACCCCGACCTGCTGCCCGGATATCATCGTGTCGCCGATACTGGCAGATTTCACAAGGAATGGGGCAACATTCCAACTACCCCGGGTATGACTTTCCCGGAGATGGTCGATGCCGCCAAGGCTGGCAAGGTCAAGGCCCTTTACGTTGTGGGCGCCAACCCGGTGGCCCGGTTTTCCGTCGACCCATTCGTTTTCTCGAACACCTTCGTGGTCGTGCAGGAGATGTTCCTGACCGAGACATCCTTTATGGCCGATGTGGTCCTGCCCGCGGCCAACGCTTATGAGAAGTCGGGCACGTTCACCAACACTTGCGGCGACCTGCAACTGGTAAAAAAGGCGGGTGAGGTCACAGGAACGAAGAGCGACTTCGAAATGATCGTGCGCATCGCCGACGTGATGGGATTCGACGTTCACAGGCTCGTTCCGTTCGGAGCCGGTGAGGCCACCGACATGGGGCAATCGCGGGGAGCGCAGTCAGGAGAAGCGGATCGCCATGCAGTATGGCTCGAGGCCCGTGGACTGGAACCGAAGATGAGTCCGTTCGAGCCGACCGCGATTCTTGATGAAATCCAGCGCCTGGTGCCCGGCTACGATGTCTCGCGAATCAACCTGCTGGCCGGAAATGACCAGCACACAACGCTTTCGGGTAGCGGGCCGGGCGCAATCCATAAGCCGGAATTGATTATTCCGGCCAACGACACTCTGTTTACCTCCGGGACTCTGGGCCGATACTCCCGGGCTCTGAACTCGGTCATAGAAAGCCGGCACAAAGAACCATCAGAAGTCGCGGCGGACTGAACCGTCCCCGCAAAGCAGTCCCAGGTAGCACGTTTCATTCAGCGGTCCACGAACAGTTCAGGAAACGAAATTGCTGAGCCTTCCAGTCTTCCTCATCGCGTCCGCCATTAAGATCGTGCTGGTGATCTTCGTGCTGCTCACGGCGGTCGCTTACACCGTCTGGCTCGAACGCAAAGTTGTGGGCCACATGCAAAACCGCTGGGGTCCCTCGCGGGTGGGTCCATTCGGACTTCTTCAGCCGCTGGCGGACGGCATCAAGTTCCTGGTCAAGGAGGACCTGACGCCTCCCCATGTGTATCGCCCGCTGTTCATCGCGGCGCCGATGATCGCCGTGATTTGCGCTCTCACTTCCATCTCGGTAATTCCCTTCGGCACCTCGATCGACATTCTGGGCTACACGATTCCAATGCAGATTACCGACATTCACATCGGGCTGCTGGTGATCCTCGGGATTACGTCAGTCGGTGTCTATGGGGTCGCGCTCGCTGGATGGTCTTCCAATAACAAGTATTCCCTGCTTGGCGGATTGCGAGCCAGTGCGCAGATGGTCAGCTATGAAATCTGCCTGGGGCTCTCCTTGGTCGGCGTCCTGATCGTCTCCGGAAGCTTCAGTTTGCGTGAAATCGTGGAAGCGCAGAGCGGGCACTTCTGGGGATTCATCCCCAAATGGAACATCTTCTACGGCTGTCAGTTCATCGCCTTCTTTATTTATTTGATGGCCGCCTACGCCGAGACCAACCGCATTCCGTTTGATTTGCCCGAAGCGGAGACTGAACTGGTTGCGGGCTATCACACGGAATACAGCGCCATGAAGTTCGCAATGTTCTTCATGGCGGAGTACGCCAACATGATTACGGTCGCCTGCCTGGCGACGCTGCTCTTTCTGGGAGGCTGGAGCGGGCCAGTACCAACAGGTGGTCCAGCTCTGGTCCGAGCGCTGTTGCCGACGTTCTGGTTTGTTGCGAAAGTCTTCGTCTTTCTCTTTATTTATATCTGGGTGCGCGGCACGCTGCCGCGCTTCCGCTACGACCAACTGATGGCCTTCGGGTGGAAGTTTCTGTTTCCGCTAGCCATCGCAAATCTGGTGGTAACCGCTCTGGTTGTTGCATACCGGGCTTCCTGAGAAGCAACTGACATGCTCAGGCGCAGGGAAACATAAGAATGTTGCATCTGGTTCTTTTCCTGGTGTTCGCTGCAATTTGCGTGGCGGGTGCGATCAACCTGCTGGCGCAAAAGCATCCGATCAGCAGCGCGCTGTCTCTGGTAGTCGTGATGGCCTCGCTTGCTGTTGAGTACCTGCTGCTGGGCGCGGAATTCGTAGCCGCGGTGCAAGTCATCGTCTACGCGGGCGCCGTCATGGTGTTGTTCGTTTTCGTGATCATGTTACTGAACGCCGGCGAAGAGGAAGTGACCAAGGGCAGTCATGTGGCGTTGATTCTCGGTATCCCTGGAGTGCTGGCCGGCGGCCTTTTGGTAGCGTGGGTTCTGGTGAAGCAATCTGGCGCCAAAACCGTTTCTTTGGGTGCGCTGCCGGGCTTTCCCAAGACAATTGGCGGACTCTTGTTTCACGAGTTCCTTTTGCCGTTTGAAGTGACTTCGATTCTGGTCCTGATTGCCATCATGGGTGCGGTCGTGCTTGCCAGTAAGCCCGAGGCGCAGGGGCCTCCGCCGGCAAGGAAGGAGAACTGATGGTCCCTGTCTCCTATTACCTGATTTTGAGCGGCATCTTGTTTGCCTGCGGCGTAATCGGCTTTCTGATCAAGCGCAATATCATCACGATCTTCATGTCGATCGAACTGATGCTGAACGGAGTCAACCTCTCCTTCGTTGCCTTCGCCGCGCAATGGCAGCATTTGAGCGGGCAGGTGTTCGTCTTCTTCGTGATGGTCGTCGCGGCGGCCGAGACAGCGGTTGGGCTGGCAATCATCATTGCCGTGTTCCGCACGCGCGAGACTTTGAACGTGGACCAGGTGAACCTGCTGAAACTATGACCCCTTCTCTCCATCTCTGGCTGATCCCGATCCTGCCGCTGATCGGCGCTGCCATCAACGGGTTCTTTGGCCACAGATTCTCGCGCCAGACGGTGGCCGCGGTCGCATTGGCATTCTGCGGCGGCGCGTTCATGATGGCCCTGTACGTCGCTGCCCGCTTCTCTGCCCTCGACCTGCCCCACACCGAGTTCCTGGCGCACTGGATCCGCTCGGGTAGCGAACCGCACGTCTTCCTCGTGGACTTCGAGTTCTACCTTGACCAGCTAACGCTGGTGATGTTGCTGGTGGTCACGGGCGTCGGATTCCTCATTCATATTTATTCCGTCGGCTACATGTGGGAAGAAGGCGGTTTCTACCGCTTTTTTTCCTACTTGAACCTCTTCATGTTTTTCATGCTCACGCTGGTTCTGGCGGGCAACTACCTGCAGATGTTCATCGGCTGGGAGGGCGTGGGCCTGGCGTCGTACTTGCTCATCGGGTTCTGGTTCACCAAAGATTCGGCGGCCTCAGCAGGCAAGAAGGCGTTCATCGTCAACCGCATCGGCGACTTCGGCTTCCTGATTGCATTGTTCCTGATGATCAAGCACTTCGGTTCGCTGAACTTCGACCAGGTATTCAGCGCAGTCGGGCACCTTCCCGTCGAGGCCGGTTCAGGGTTACTTACTTCCATCGGCCTTCTCCTGATGGTCGGGGCCGCCGGCAAGTCAGCGCAGATTCCTCTTTATGTGTGGTTGCCGGATGCGATGGAAGGCCCGACGCCGGTGTCAGCACTGATCCATGCCGCGACCATGGTCACCGCCGGGGTCTACATGGTGGCACGTTCCCACGTGATTTTTGACCACGCTCCGAACGCGCTCACCGTGGTCGCGATCATTGGCACCCTTACGGCTCTGTTTGCCGCCACCATCGGCATCGCGCAGACCGACATCAAGAAAGTTCTCGCCTACTCGACCATCTCGCAGCTCGGCTACATGTTCATGGCCTGCGGCGTGGCGGCGTATTCCGCCGGAATTTTCCATCTGATGACTCATGCCTTCTTCAAAGGCTTGCTGTTTCTGGCGGCGGGGTCGGTGATTCACTCCATCGGCGGCGAGCAGGACATGCGCAAGATGGGCGGGCTGAAGCAATACATTCCCTGGACGTTCCTCACCATGACGGCGGCCACTTTTGCCATCGCCGGTATCCCCCCGTTGGCAGGATTCTTCAGCAAGGATGAAATCCTCGCGCGCGCTTACGCCGCCAATCCAGCGTATTGGTTCATTGGCGTGACGACCGCATTCATCACTTCCTTTTACATGTTCCGCCTCTGGTACATGACGTTCTTCGGCGACTATCGCGGACGCGAAACCACCGAACACGGCCAACCGGATTCGCACAGTCACGGCGGGCATGCAGGACACGATCCGCACGAGAGCCCGATGATCATGCTGGTGCCGCTGATGATCCTGGCAGTGTTGTCGGTCGTCGGAGGATGGGTAGGACTCGGCGGCCGTTTCGAACACTTCCTCTCGCCGGTTTTCGGTGAGGCTCCCACCAGCGTTGCCGGCGAGGCTCTGAGCCGAGGCGCCGAGGCCACGCTAATGACCGTTTCCGTAGCCGTGGCGCTTCTGGGCTGGTACCTGGCCTACGTGCTTTATCTCAAGCGTCCCGATCTTCCGCAAAAGATTGCCGACATGTTGGGCGGTCTGTACCAGGCCGTTGTACACAAGTATTACGTCGATGAAATTTACGCCACGCTGTTCGTCAAGCCGCTGGTCGATGGCTCGACCCGCATCCTCTGGCATGGAGTCGATCAAGGCATTATCGATGCCGCGGTGAACGACTCCGCGGATGCCGCACGCCATGTGTCCGACGCCGCCCGCCACATGCAGTCGGGCAATGTTCGTTCCTACGCGGGTTGGGTGGCCGCCGGGGGCGCGGTCGTGATCGCTTACATGATCTGGATGGGGGTGCGATGAACACCAGCGGCCTCGATCCCATCATTCTTACGCTGGTGACGTTCATCCCGGCCATCGGCGCACTGTTGCTGCTGGTCATCCCGAGGCGCGACCGCGACATCCGCATCTTCGCGCTCATCGTTTCTTTGTTTACCTTCGGAGCGTCGCTGCATCTCGTGGCCCGCGTGCACCGCTGGCTGCCCGGGTTCCAGTACGAGGTCGACAAGGCCTGGATCTCGAAACCAAACATCCACTACCACATGGGTGTGGACGGCATCTCGATGTGGCTGGTGCTGCTGACCACCTTCCTCACGCCTCTGTGCGTGCTGATCTCCTGGAAGTCGATCCACGAGCGGGTGAAGGAATTTTTCATTCTGCTGCTGGTTCTCGAGACTGCGCTGATCGGCGTCTTTACCGCGCTCGATCTTTTCCTCTTTTACTTCTTCTGGGAATCGACGCTGATTCCGATGGCATTGCTCATCGGCATTTACGGCCACGGACGCAAAGTCTACGCGGCGGTGAAGTTTTTCCTGTACACGATGGTTGCTTCCATGTTCATGCTGGCGGCCGTGATATGGCTTTATGCCAAGGTCGGCAGCTTCGATTTCGTGAAGATTCAAGAGGCGATTCGCGCTGGCCACGTCGAAGGCTTCGCTACGGCCGCGCCCTGGCTCTTCCTGGGATTCTTCATCGCTTTTGCGGTAAAGGTGCCGCTCTTCCCGTTCCATACGTGGCTGCCGGATGCGCACGTCGAAGCTCCGACTGCCGGATCGGTTCTGCTCGCCGGCGTCTTGCTCAAGATGGGCACTTACGGCTTGCTGCGCTTCAACCTCGGACTGTTTCCCGACCAGGCCCGGCAGAACGCACCCTGGATCTGCACTCTCGCATTGATCGGCATCGTCTATGGCGCCCTGGTAGCGATGGTGCAACCCAACTTAAAGCGGGTGATTGCGTACTCGTCGGTCAGCCACCTCGGCTTCGTTGTGCTGGGAATCTTCAGCTTCACGCAGGCTGGGTTGAATGGCGCCATGTTCGTGATGCTGGCTCACGGCGTTTCCACGGGCGCGCTGTTCATGCTGGCCGGCATCATCTACGAACGCAAGCACACCTACGAGATCGCCGAGATGGGTGGCCTGGCCACTCCCATGCCTAAGTATGCGACCTTCTTCTTGTTCGTGACACTGGCCTCGGTAGGACTCCCGCTGCTCAACGGATTCATTGGGGAGTTCCTGGTGCTCAGTGGAGCCTTTCAGGCCAATCCGTGGTACGGCATAATCGGCGCCACCGGCGTCATCTGGAGCGCATGCTACCTGCTGTGGATGTATCAGCGGGTGTTCTTTGGCAAGGTCACCCATCTGGAGAACAATGCCCTTCCCGACCTCTCGGCTCTCGAGCAGCTCGCACTTTGGCCAACCGCCGTCGCCGCTCTCGTGATGGGTGTCGCGCCCTTACTCTGGCTCAACATCATTGATCCTGCCGTGCAGACGGCCCTGACCGCGCTCGTTCCAAATGCCGCCCGGGTGGTGGGCCAATGAACCCGCAGACAATGCAGTCCATCCCCGCTGCGGCTGACTACATTCGGATTCTGCCCGAAATCGTGCTCTCCATTTTCGGCATGGTCATCATGTTTCTCGATCCGCTGCTTGACGAGGAAAAGAGCCAGAAACTGCTCGGCGGCATCGGCCTCGCAGGAACGATTGCAGCGCTCCTGTCCACATGGATCATGGCGCAATCGCCCGGGTTCGCTTTCTGGAACATGGTTCGGGTGGATGAATTCAGCGTCTTCTTCCATGCTCTCGTCATTTTGATCGCACTGGTTCTGATTCTGACGTCCTACGAGTACATGGCGGTGCAAAGAATCCGGGCTGGGGAGTACTACGGGCTCATTCTGCTTGGATTAGTGGGCATGTGCCTGATGTCCTCGGCAATCGAGCTGGTGCTGATTTTCATCGCGCTCGAGATCTCGTCGATCTCTACCTACATCCTCGCAGGCTTCCGCCGTCGCTCGGCTATCAGTTCCGAATCGTCTCTCAAATACTTTTTGCTGGGTTCCTTTGCCACGGCGTTCTTCCTGTACGGTGTCGCCCTGATGTTCGGGGCCACCGGCTCGACCAACATCGAGGAGATCAGTGCGTACTTGAATTCGGGCAACGTCACCGTCCTCGCCTATGTGGCCGTGGCCTTCATGTTTATTGGCCTCGGGTTCAAAGTCGCGGCGGCTCCATTCCACGTCTGGACGCCGGACGTCTACGAAGGCGCGCCCGCCCCGGTCGTGGGATACATGTCGACTGCTCCCAAGGCTGCGGCCTTCGCGGTGTTGTTACGGGTCCTGTTTGAGATCAACGCTCCCGGCCGCTTCTGGCTGGTCTGGATCTCGGCGGCGCTCTCGATGACGCTCGGCAATGTTGCCGCCCTGGTGCAAGACAACGTAAAGCGACTGCTCGCCTACTCCTCAATCGCGCACGCGGGATATGTTTTGGTCGCCTTTGCGGCCCGCCCCGATGTCGGAGCGCCTGCCGTCATGTTCTACATGGCCTCTTACGCCGCTATGAACGTGGGGGCGTTTGCCGTGGTCAGCCACCTCGCGAATGCAGGCGAGCGGTATGTCACCCTCGAGGACTACGCCGGCCTTGGGCGTCGCTCTCCGTTCCTGGCCGGAGCGCTCGCAATTTTTCTCATCTCCCTGATCGGAATTCCAATCACGGGTGGGTTCTTCGCGAAGTTTTATGTATTCAGTGCAGCGTTGCAGTCGAATCTCGTGGTACTGACGATTATCGGCGTCTGCAACAGTGCCCTCGGGGCGTATTACTATCTCCGGCTGATCGTGGCGATGTACATGAAAGACGGTGGCGACGATGTCCCGGTACTGCCAATTCCCGCCAGTCTCGCGCTGGCCCTTGTCATCACCATCACTGCGACGGTATACCTGGGCGTCGTGCCCGGCCGGGTCCTGGACTCGGTGCAACGCTCGGCCCAGCAACTGATCCGACCGGCGGAATCGGCCCAGCCTGCCCAATTGAACCAGGCCGCTCCTGCCCATAGCCTCTGATGTCATCCTGCGCCCGCCCGCGGACTGTTGAAACTTTTAACGGTTGTCTTAAATGCTCTGGATGCATTGTTTTGAACATTTGACATCTCGTTTACAACTCGGCATGATAGGAGGCCAACCTGAACCAACACAACCGCCGGAGGCGGGAGGATCCTTATGTCGAATTTGATTTCGTTGTGGGCCGATGAGTCCGGCCAGGATATCGCTGAGTATGCCGTTATGTTGGCGGTGATATTGGTTTTAGTGGTCGGTACAGTCCGACTTATCGGCTCCAACGCCAACAACGCCTTCTCGGCCGCTGCGAGCGCTGTGCAATAGGACCACGCTGCCAGGGTGCGCGGTTTCCGGTTTCGACCAAACCGGGTTTCGTCGCCTGTTGACGGGCAAACTCCTAAAGGCTTAAGATCACTGCCGATGCCGCGATTTACCTACTATTCGTTCGCGTCTTTCCGCTACTGGTTTCCGAGAGTGGCGGCGTGGGCGGAGCTTGTAGGTGAGGTGAGCGGGCAATAATCACCTAAAGTTTCGAAGTTCCAGTCCCAGGCCGCGATTCTCACGAATCGCGGCCTTTCGTTTTCCATGCAATGTCGGCCAAAGGGGGGCCAGTCCAAATGATCGTCAATATGTCGGAAGGCGCTACGGAAGAGCAGATTACCCACATCATCGAACGTATCCGGGAGGCCGGCTACCAGCCCCACGTCACCCGGGGCACCGAACGCACCATTGTTGCCGCCGTCGGCAGCGGGCGACGTCACGAGATCGAAGCCCTGCAGGTGGCCCCCGGCGTCGACAACGTCGTAGCGATCGCGCAACCCTTCAAGCTCGTGAGCCGCCAGGTCAAGCCGCAGCGCTCGATCGTGTATGTGGGCGGCGTCCCGATCGGCGGCGACACCGTGGTGGTCATTGCCGGCCCTTGCTCGGTTGAATCGCGCGAACAATTGCTCTCCACCGCGCACGCGGTCAAGAAGGCGGGAGCGACTTTACTGCGCGGAGGCGCCTACAAACCGCGCACCTCCCCTTACGACTTCCAGGGGCTTGGCGTCGAAGCACTCAAGATCTTGCGGGAAGCCAGCGAAGAAACAGGGCTGCCCGTCGTCACCGAGGTCATGAGCACCGAAGACCTCGACTTGATCTGTGAATACGCCGACATGTTGCAAGTCGGCGCCCGAAACATGCAGAACTTCGCATTGCTGCGTCGGCTCGCAACCGTGCCCAAGCCTGTTCTCTTGAAGCGTGGCCCGTCGGCCACGGTGAAAGAGTGGCTGCTGGCAGCGGAGTATCTCTTGGCCGGCGGAAATCGTGATGTAGTGCTCTGTGAGCGGGGCATCAAAACATTCGAAACTGAAACCCGCAACACCATGGACCTGGCCGCCGTCGCGCTGGCTCGCGATCTCTCGCACCTGCCTGTAATCGCCGACCCGTCGCACGGCACTGGCAAACAGAGTCTTATCGCGGCCATGTCACGTGCGGCCGTTGCGGTGGGAGCCGATGGATTGATCATCGAAGTGCATCCCTGCCCGGAACGAGCCCTGTCGGACGGCCCGCAATCGCTGGACTTTGCCGCATTCGAGAAGGTCATGCGTGGCCTCTCAGAACCTCTCCGCGGGATTTCGGGGCTGGCCGACGCGAGAGTTACGGCTGGCGCGTAACTAATTCCCTGATTCGGGATGCATCCGGTTTGGTGGGAAACTGGAGACGTTGGATCTGGGGACGAGCGAATTGGGGCTAAGCTGGATATGCCTGCAAAACAAAACGCCCCAAACTCCGGTTAGAGTCTTGGGACGCTCGTTGAACAGCCCTCCCCCGAGTACTGCTCAAGGACAAGGTAAGACGGAACTCGGAACCTGGGAATGGCACCGGCGTGCTATCGAGCGGCACGAACGGGGTAGGCGATCGGAAAGCCCTCCAGGGAAACGATGGGAGACAACTGCCCCGCGTAGGTCGTATTCGCCTTCGTCACGCTCGAGCGGGTGGCATCGAAGTGGTCATCAAGATGACGAGCAGGTGAGTCACCCGACTTTCTTTTCCATGTGCACGATCGGCAGTGATTCCCCATTCGCCAGCGGAACGCTCAGGTTCTCGACCGCGATATATCCGCGCGCGCGATAGAGCGGCACACCACTAAGCGTGGCCCCCATTTCAAAGCGACGGAAGCCCGCCTGCATTGCAGCTCGTTCGCAGGCATCGAGTAACAATGTGCCGATCCCACGCCGCACCCAACTGGGATGAACGAAAAAGGCACGAATCTTGGCCGCGTCCTGCGCAGGATCAAGCAGAGTATCCTCGCGCCGCGTCCAGCGATCACCTCCATAGAGAGTCTTCCGCTTGCTCCAGCCACCGCAAGCAATGATCAGCGGCTGCGCCGCGCTTGCTTCCACCACGAAGTACGTCCCATCCGCGATGAGCTGGCTGTCCACTCCATACACCGTCGCTAAGGCGCTCTCGATCTGGGTGGGCGAATAGTCGGAGGCCTGAAGCCCGCGCACTGAGCTATCGATCAAGACGCGCAACGCAGGAACATCCGATTCGACGGCCTGTCGCAGTTTGAAATCCATCGCTGAGTCCCAATGACCGACCCATTAACGTCGAGAGCAGCTCGTGTCAAAGCTACCTAGCTCAGTCCTATTTATCAATAACTTACGCTGATGAGCGGGGGCGGCTGATCGTATGGGCAGCGCCTCCTGAAACAGCCGAGTCCAAAAATTTACAAGAAAAAGCTTGCATGCGAGCTAGTGTTGTAGTTAACTACAACACTAATGAATCGCTCCGAGTTGAGACCGCAAGTCCCGACCCCAAAAAGCGAAGAAGCTTAAGGAGAATAAACCATGAAATCCCTCCGCTCCATGCTATCCGTCGCGCTGATTGCACTCTCCGCCGCAGTGGCCTTCGCCCAATCCGACGCCCAAAAGTCGGACGCGCTGAAGTCGTTTGATCAACTGAAAGCGCTAGCAGGTACCTGGCGGGGGCCTGTGACAGCCAACCCTCCACAACCCGACTGGGGTGACAAGCCGGTCTGGGTCTCGCTCCGTGTTACGTCCCGAGGAAACGCGCTCGTGCATGAGATCAAGGAGCCGGGAACGCCGGACGATGCAAGTCACGACGATCCGATCACGATGCTTTATCTGGATGGCGACCGCTTGCTGCTGACGCACTACTGTGACGCAGGGAACCGGCCGCGCATGGCAGCCAAGATGTCGCCCGACGGGAAGACGATCGAATTCGATTTTCTCGACGTGGCCGGCAGCACACAGTATGGACACATGCACCACGCGGTGTTCACGATTATTGACGCCAACCATCACACCGAGGACTGGACTTACATGGAGCCGGGCGACAAGGCCGTTCACGCACACATGGACCTCCAACGCACGAAATGACGCGGGCCTGTTCTTGGGGAAGGACTTTCTGGAAAACGTAATGGAACGCGAGTGGAACGACAGTCAGC
Source organism: uncultured Acidobacteriota bacterium (assembly GCA_963729415.1). Taxonomy (GTDB): domain Bacteria; phylum Acidobacteriota; class Terriglobia; order Terriglobales; family Acidobacteriaceae; genus Gp1-AA133. Next base: position 223,148 of record CAVSOD010000007.1, read on the forward strand.
CGATTTACCGCCAGCTACGCGATCGCGTCGTCGCGATGATTCTCGATGGCGTGCTGAAGGAAGGCGATCCGCTGCCCTCGGTGCGAACGGTCGCGGCGGAGTATCGGGTCAATCCACTGACCGTTCTGAAAGGCTATCAGCAACTCGTTGATGAGGGGCTGGTCGAGACCAGGCGCGGTCGGGGGATGTTCATCAACCAGGGTGCGCGCGGCCTGCTCCTCGCGGGAGAACGCGAGAAGTTTCTTGCAGAGGAATGGCCCAGGGTCCAGGCGACCATTCAGCGGCTTGGCCTCAAGACCCAGGACCTGCTGAATGGCGACGCAAGCCACAGTTCCTCAACAGCAAAGACAGAGATTACTGCGAGAGAAACCGATCCAGAGAAGGAGCGCTGAAGCCATGACATGCATTGAAGCGCGCGGTCTCCGTAAAACGTTCGGCACCACGATCGCCCTCGATGGCGTCGATCTTCGGGTGGAAGAAGGCCGCATTCTTGGACTCATTGGCCCGAATGGCGCCGGCAAGACGACCGCGCTCAACGCGATTCTTGGTCTTACCCCCTATCAGGGAGAGCTCAAGGTTCTGGGGCACAATCCCTGGACCGAACGCGACCAGCTCATGCGCGATGTCTGCTTCATCGCCGACGTCGCTGTCCTGCCCCGCTGGCTGCGAGTCTCGCATGCCGTGGAATTTGTCGCTGGGGTGCATCCGCGATTCGATCGCGCGAAGGCCGAAGGATTTTTAGCGAAAACCAACATCCGGCAAAACAGCAAGGTCCGGGAGTTGTCGAAGGGCATGGTAACCCAGCTGCATCTCGCGCTGGTCATGGCCATCGATGCCAGATTGTTGGTTCTCGATGAGCCCACGATTGGTCTCGACATTCTGTATCGCAAGCAGTTCTACGATTCCCTGCTCAATGACTATTTCGACCGTACTCGCACCATCGTGGTGACAACCCATCAGGTGGAAGAGGTCCAGCACGTTCTTACCGATGTCATGTTCATCAATCGGGGCCGAATCGTTTTTGAAAGCAGCATGGAAGATTTCGAGTCGCGCTACCTCGAGGTGACGGTACGACCGGAACAGTTATCTGCCGCCCGAGCCCTGAAACCGATCTACGAGCGGCAAACACTGGGCCGCAGCGTTCTGCTGTTTGACCGGGTTGACCGGCAGAAGCTGGCTGCGCTCGGCGAGGTGCGTACTCCAGGAATCGCAGACGTGTTCGTCGCCATGCTGAGCAATTCCTCCCATGGGGCACAAGGAGCCACCATATGAACACTCCATCGAACGCCGTGCCCGAGTCTTTTGCTGACTCGAAAGTCGTTGCATCGCCGGTGCTGCTCGACACCAGGCCTTTCTACTGGTCGGTGCGGCGGGAACTGTGGGAATACCGTTCGATCTATCTCGCTCCCCTCGCCATCGCAGGCGTGATTCTGTTCGGCTTCCTGGTTGTTCTGTTCCATTTGCCCCATACGATGCGCTATGCCATGACACTCGGCGCCGAAAAGCAGCGCGACACCATCGCCGAGCACTTCAACATTGCTGCTGCTCTGATCATGGGCACTGCTTTCATCGTCAGCATCTTTTATTCTCTCGACACACTCTACGGCGAGCGCCGGGATCGCAGCATCCTGTTCTGGAAGTCGCTCCCGGTTTCCGATCTCACCACCGTGCTCGCCAAGGCGACGGTTCCACTCGTGATCTTGCCGATCCTCGCCTTTGTCATCACGTTAGCGACCGAGACCGTGATGTTGCTCCTGGGCAGCGTGGTCCTCGCGGCCAGCGGCCTCAGTGTCGCGACGTACTGGTCGCAGCTGCAGCTCTATCCGACCATGATGATGCTGCTCTATCACCTGGTTACCGTGCATATGCTCTGGTACGCGCCCCTCTACGCCTGGCTTCTGCTGGTTTCGGCGTGGGCGCGGCGCGCACCCTTCCTCTGGGCCGTCCTGCCGCCGCTTGCCGTTGGCATCTTCGAGAGGATCGCTTTCCACACAATGTACTTCGCAGCTTTGATGCACTACCGCTTCAGCGGCGGCCGCGAGGCAGCCGACAGTATGCAAGGTAATTTCCCCCTCAATCCTGGAATGCACCTCACCCCGGGCGCTTTCCTGGCCACTCCAGGCCTTTGGATCGGCCTGGCTCTGGCTGCAGTTTTCCTTTTTGCGGCGGCGCGGGTGCGCCGCTATCGAGAACCAATCTGATTTCGCAGGCCCCGGCGATCTGAACTGCTGACATTGAAGGAGTCATGACTATGAGCACGACGATGAGCACCGCTGTTTTGTCGAATCGGCTGGAACTGAACTCGGTGGCCGAGACCGTTCTGAAAGCATCCGCACGCTTCTGGTTCGTGGTGGTCCTCCTCGGCCAATTCGCGTTCGCGTTTACCGTGGCCTCTTTCTATGGAGTCACGGCCCTGCGCGGAAACATGCAGGCCTGGAACAAAATTCTTTTTCATGGCTATGTTTCCGGCCAAACCTTCACCAACGGAGCACTGGTCGGGCACATTCTGTTTGCCACCGTGATCAGCATCGCCGGCGCGCTGCAACTGATCCCTCGTGTGCGCGAGCGCTTCCCTGCCTTTCATCACTGGAATGGGCGACTCTATCTGCTGGCGGCTTTCACGCAGGGGATCACCGGTTTCTATCTAACCTTGGCTGGAAAAGGGCTTCCGGGCACCACACTACTCCACATCGCAATCTGGATCAGCGCAGGTCTGATCATTCTGTGCGCAGCGATGGCACTGCGCTATGCCCTCGCGCGCGATTTCAGAACGCATCGCCGCTGGGCCCTTCGTCTTTTCCTGGTCGCAAGCGGATCGTGGTTCTTCCGCGTAGGTTTTGCGTTGACGCTTCTGTTGTTTGGTCCCATCGGTTTCGATGCTCCAACCTTCAGTGGTCCGCTCCCGGTTTTTTGGAGCTTCGCCGAATACCTCTTGCCTCTAGCTGTTCTTGAAATCTACTTCCTGGCCCAGGATCAGCCGGGCCCCTGGCGTCGGATGGCTACCGCCGGCATCCTCTTCGTTCTCACGCTCGGCATGGGCGCAGGAATCTTCGCCGTCGCCGCGTCGCAGTGGATTCCCACGGTCAGAGCCGCCTACGACGGCCGTAAATCGATCGGCGACACGCTCTCGGCCACCATCGCCTCCGCCGGCATCGACGAAGCCGCCCGGCAATATCATGAGTTGAAGGCGACCCAGCCTGCGGTTTACAACTTCGACGAGCGCGAGTTGAATGACCTCGGTTATCAGTTGCTTCGCAAGAACCAGTTCAAAGAGGCGATCCGAGTTTTCCAGCTCAACGTCGAGGCCTATCCGCAATCGAGCAACGTTTTCGACAGCCTCGGTGAAGCCTACATGGACGGCGGACAGAACGGGAAGGCCGTCACCAACTATCGGAAATCTCTCAAGCTCAACCCGAAGAACCACAACGCCGAGCGCATGTTGCAGAAGCTCGGAGCCTCCGAGCTGGCCTCCAGCCGCTATATTGGCGGCCCAATCTGAGGAGCGGGGCCAACTGGCTCCGCTCGCAAGAAGCATTGGACGGGCCACGCACCACGTGCATACCGCGCCCAGCAAAACTCTTTAGTCGCTACAAGCCAACAAACCGCTCACGAGGCCTGAGCAGCGTTGTATGTTGGCAGTTTCGAGGGTTCTGCACTCGGGAGAGCTTATTGCTTGAAAGGAATGGCGGGGACGACGGGACTCGAACCCGCGGCCTCTGCCGTGACAGGGCAGCGTTCTAACCAACTGAACTACGTCCCCGATTCTGAACGGAATGCCGAACTGGTGGGCAGTGCAGGACTCGAACCTGCGACCTCCTGCTTGTAAGGCAGGCGCTCTAACCAGCTGAGCTAACCGCCCCTCGCACCTTTCTCGCTGTGAGCCTGAGAGTTGGGTCGCTCAACGATTGAGGGGCATCCGCGTGAACCGCGCCGTCATTGAGTATACGCGAGCGCGGAAAGAACGGTCAATCCAACCAGGCCCCACACACGGTTCCAGCCGGGTCTTCGCCTGCTAGACTCTTCGCGTGCGTCGTCTCATCATCAACGCCGACGATTTCGGACTCACCCCGGGCGTAAACCGAGCCATCGTCGAAGCCCATCAATATGGAGTTGTCACTTCCACAACCCTCATGGCGAATGCTCTGGCATTCGAACAGGCAGTCCAATTCGCAAAGGCCGACCCCAAGTGGGGCATTGGCTGTCACGTGGTGTTGCTCGATGGCGCACCGCTCGTCGATCCCGCGCGACTCGGTACTTTAGTGGCACGCAAGAACGGCAATCTCTTTCGCGACGGAGTCAGCGGCTTTGCCCTCCGGGCGCTCGCAGGTCGCATCGATTCCGACCAGGTGGAAGCAGAGACTACTGCACAGATCCGCAAGCTGCAGTCTCATGGCATTTCTGTCTCCCACGTAGACACGCACAAGCACACTCACATGTTCCCTGCCGCGCTGACAGGGATCTTACGGGCCGCGCGTACCTGCGGCGTAGGCGCGATCCGGAATCCGTTTGAGGTGCTCGCCTCTAACTTCATCGGTCTGCAAAGAGGGCTCTGGAAGCGCTATGCCCAGGTGCGCACCCTGCGGGGATTGGCAGGATATTTCCGACGAGCCGTCGCCAAGGCAGGCCTGCGAACCCCGGATGGGACTCTGGGCATCGTTGCGACCGGAAATCTTGATTCCGCCATGTTCCGAACCATCGCCGACCACATGCCCGATGGAACCTGGGAATTCGTCTGCCACCCCGGATACGTCGACGAGGACCTGACCGCCATCCGCACTCGGCTGCGTGAAGCCCGAGAGAAAGAACTGGCCGTTCTGACCGCCCCCGAGACCCGGGCGGCCCTCGAGAAGCAGGGTGTCCAGCTCATCTCCTATCCCGAACTCTGACTCGCGCCGACCTCAGAGCACGAACCAGAAGGGGTAACTTCCGTAATCTCCATGCGACCCCAATCCAGCTATCATAGGCTGAATAGAGCATCGGCGGCCTGGAGCAGCCTCTCGCGGGTCGGCACGCAGCAAGCGGACTCCCAAGGACACGCGATCGTGAACTGTGGAAACCTGCATAAAAATAACAGGCAAGAACCCCTCTTCGTCTCGTCTAATGACGCCATGTGCTCCGAGAGCTTGCCATGAGGCAGTTTCTTAAGGACCATTTCGAGGCTCCAGGTGGCGGCAAGCGCATCCTGGCGATGGAGGGACTCCGCGGTGCGGCCGCCCTGCTGGTATTCTTCGTCCATTTCGACGCGCTCTTTCGTCCTTATTTTTCTCCGGGCTCGTGGGCGGAAGCTGTTTGCGCAACCGCGGGCAGCTTCGGTCATACTGGCGTCGATCTTTTCTTTGTTCTGAGCGGATTCCTCATCTACAGCATCGTCATCGAGAAACACCCCGAGTATCGCTCGTTCATCTGGCGAAGAGCGCAGCGCTTGTATCCGGTTTTCCTGATTGTGTTGTGCTTCTACCTGACCCTCTCGCTTCTCTTCCCCAGCGCGTCCAAGCTTCCTCAGTCCGTCTCCAAAGCTCTCATCTACATTGCCGCCAATGTTCTGATGCTGCCGGGAATCACGAAAATCCAACCGATCATCACGGTGGCTTGGTCGTTGAGCTATGAATGGTTCTTTTATCTCACGCTGCCTCTGCTGATTGCAGCATTCCGTCTGAGGAAGTGGTCCAGCGGACAGCGGGTGGCATTCTTCCTGTTCCTGTCATCTCTGTACTGGGGGCTGGGATTGCTGGGGCTTACCCGCAACGTTCGCATGGTTTTGTTCGCTTCCGGAATCATCCTGTGGGAACTGGTGGAGAACGACGTCCAGAGCCGGCTTAAGCCGTGGATGGAGTACATTGTCGCGCTGGCGATGGTCACGGATATCCTGGCGATCGGACTGGCTGGCGCCAAGCGCGGAGAAACTGGCGTGGTTCTATCGCACGTCCCCCACTTCTACACGCCGACACTTTTTCTGACGCTGCTTCCCTTCTGCCTGTACACGATGTTCTTCAACGGTTTCCTCAACCGGCTGTTCTCCTGGGATTACCTGCGCTGGATGGGAAACATCAGTTACTCCTACTACCTGATCCACGCGCTGGCCATCCAGGGATTGCGGCTGATCGTCAATCGGTTGTATCCGCCCGCTCCGCATTCTCTCGTCTTCGATATCGCGCTGCTCGCTGTGAGCATGGCATTTTCAATCGTCGGCGGGGCGATTCTCTACCTCTTCGTGGAAAAACCGCTTTCCTGGTCCAAGAAGAAGGCCCGGCCCAGTAATGGGGTCCCTCTCCGTCAGGTGCCCCAGGCCGAGGAAGTCTCTCGCTTCGGCGTCTGAAGCTCATCGCGGCTCGCATTCAATCCCTGCTTCATCTTTTTCGCGAACTCCGGATCACAAGGTGGACCATTCCCCAGCGAACCAGAGCCGGTAACGTTCGTAACCGCGATTTGCCCTCAGTCAGCTATGATTAAGCTGGGTGGGCTGCGAGGAAGGCGAACCCATGAGCGAACAGCGACCGGACCCGCGCGTCCAAACCAATCTGTCGGTGCGCATCTGGGGCATGGCTGCCAGTGGACAAACGTTTTCCCAGCACGTCCATGCGCGCAACATCAGCGGGTCCGGAGCTCTCCTCTCCGGGCTCGATCACGAACTCAAAGTTGGCGATGTCATTGGCGTGCAGTACGCCGAGCGCAAGTCGCGCTGCCGTGTCATCTGGGTAATGGATGGCGGCCCAGTCCAGAAGGTCCAGGCCGGGGTGCAGATCGTTGCCGACCAGGACTGTCCCTGGAAAAGCGAACTCACGCCCGAGCAACTCGCGCCTCCGCCCGAGCCCAACAATCGCCGCCGCTTTGCTCGTCATCGCATCTCGTTTCCGTTGGAGCTGCGCGACGAGCGCGTGAAGACGCCGATGCGCGTGAATGCTACCGACGTCAGCGGTAATGGTTGCTACGTAGAAACCATTCTCCCCTTGCAACTGGGAACGACGCTGCGGGTTGAGTTCTGGATCGAAGAAGAAAAGATCTCCACTTCGGCTGTGGTTCGAACCAGCGACCCAGGCGTGGGCAACGGGGTGGAATTCACGGGATTAACTCCCGACAGCAAGCAGCGCCTGCAAAATTACCTGGATAAGGTCGACCCCCTGCGCGCCAATGTTTTCGAGCGCAAGGCTTCCCAGTAATGGCTGGGGCATACTCGTCCGCCGCAAAACCCCGTAAAATCTGAATCGCCTGCATCCGCCTGCCATCGAAACAAGAGCTTTGGACAAAAAGATGAAGATCGGGATTACCTGCTACCCCACGTATGGCGGCAGCGGCGTCGTGGCCACCGAACTCGGCCTCGAGCTGGCGCAGCGCGGGCACGACGTTCATTTCATCTCCTACGCGCAGCCCATTCGCCTGACGGAGCCTCAACCGCACATCCATTTCCATGAAGTCGAAGTTTCGCGCTATCCCCTCTTCGACTTTCCGCCCTACGATCTGGCACTCGCCACGCGCATGGCGGAAGTCGCCGAACTCTACGACCTCGACCTCCTGCATGTGCATTACGCCATCCCGCATTCGGTCAGCGCTCTACTCGCTCGCCAGATGCTGGCTGCCGGCCCGTCAAAACGCAAGCTCCCCTTTGTCACTACGCTGCACGGCACCGATATCACTCTGGTAGGTCTTGACCGTTCGTATCTTCCCATCACGCGCTACTCCATCGAGGAGAGCGACGGCGTCACCGCGATCTCGCAATACCTGCGGGAAAAGACGCTCAAAGAGTTCGACATCAAGAACCACATCGAGGTCGTCTATAACTTCGTCAACTGCGACGTATACCTGCGCGATGCCGGCGCCGCCAAGCGTCGGGAAGAATACGCTTCGCCCGACGAGCGTATCCTCGTCCACCTCTCCAATTTCCGCCCAGTCAAACGCCTCACCGACGTGGTCGAAATCTTCGACCGGGTGCGCAAGAAAATTCCTTCCAAGCTGCTTCTCGTGGGCGATGGACCTGACCGCTCGAAGGCCGAATGGCTCGCGGTGCAGAAAGGCATTCACGATCACGTGATCTTTCTCGGCAAGCAGGATCGGGTGCAGGAGAAGCTCGCCATTTCCGACGTGATGCTGCTGCCCAGCGAACTGGAATCGTTCGGATTAGCCGCGCTTGAAGCGATGGCCTGCAAGGTCGTTCCCATCACCACGCGTGTCGGCGGCCTGCCCGAGGTTATTGAGCACGGCAGAAATGGCTTCATGGCCGATGTCGGCGATATCGATGCCATGGCGCAGTACGCCATCGACTTGCTCAGCGATCCCAAGAAACTCGACATCATGGCAGTCCAGGCGCGAGCCACGGCCCAGGCTCGCTTCTGCTCCACGAAAATTATCCCTTTGTATGAGGCCTTTTACCGGCGGGTGCTGGAACGCTCTTCGTAGAGTGCGGCAGGAATTCCCGAGCCTTCCTGCAGGAGTGGCAGCCGCAAACGAACCAGCGTTCCCTTCCCGCCGTGGCTGTCGATGGTCATGCGTGCGGTGTCGCCGTAAAGAACTTTCAGCCGCTCGGCCACGTTGGCCATGCCGATGCCCGTTCCCCCCAAGCCATCGGGCCTCTCGATCTGTTGCGCTGCGCCCATGCCCACGCCGTCGTCTTCCACCTCGATGATCACCGCCTTGGCGCCCAGCCGGCTGCGCAGATAAATGCTCCCACCTTCCACCTTCGAGGCAAGCCCGTGCTTGATCGAGTTCTCGACCAGGGGTTGCAGCAGCATGGCAGGTACCAGCATCTCGAGAGACTCCGGTTCCAGTTCCTTCACCACCCGTAACTTGTCGCGGCCGAAGCGCACCACTTCAATGTCGAGATAGTTGTCGATGAACTCCACTTCTTCGCGCAAAGGAACGAAGGCTTCGGAGCTGTTGAGCAGCCGCCGCAGAATGGTCGCCAGTTTAATGATGAGTTCGCGCGCCGTGTCGGGATCGAAGCGCACCAGCGACGAAACCGAATTCAGAGTGTTGAACAAAAAGTGTGGATTGATCTGGTTCTGCAGCGCCTCCATGCGCGCCTGCAGAAGAAGCAAATGCTGCTCCTCGAGTTTCAGCTGGATCCGAACCCCGTTGAAGATTTTCAGCTCCGTGCCGACGACGAGCACCGAAGTGGCGTAGATGGCAACCTCCACCCACAGGTTCGGACTCTCCAGGCTGAAGGTCGAGGTTGGAAACACTCGCAACAGCTCGCTATGTAGGAAGCGCAGGCCAACGATGGTGGCGAAAAACGTGATCTGCCAATCGAACCGCGGTTTGGGAAGGTTGCGCCGGATCCAGCGGTAAATGCTGAGATCGATGAAGGGAGAGAACGACCAGACATCCTCCTTGTCGGGCGCAAGGCTGCGCAGTTGGCCCGCCGCAAGCCCGCACAGCACATTGAACGGCAGTGTCGCCCACTCCCCATGGAGAAGCGCCGGAAAGGCCATCAGCGCCCCACCGAACACTCCCGTCAGGCGGCCGCCAATCACACCCAGAAGCAACGTAGTTTCAAACGAAAGATCGCCCGCAAGGAAACTCTTTTGAACAAACCGGATCCATACTGCAAGGGCAATCGGAATTCCGAACCACAGGCTGAGATAGATCTTCTGCCGGGTGCTTCGCTCTTCTCGAAACAACAGCCTCTTGAACTCGAGCGACCGCACCAGCGTACTCGACACCGCAGCCGCGACGCCCAGCTTGACCAGCAAGTTGACGAGAATAAGCTTCTGATCGGGCATGATGTCCGCTCAGGGAAATGTAGCACTCATTCGCGCAAATCCGTCGTCAAGTTATTCCCGTAAGCGAGCGGCCAACGCGTTGAGTTGTTCTTCCATGCCCTCGTTGCGAGGCGCTCCACCCTGCGCCATGTCCTTGCTGCCGCCACCGCGCCCGCCCAGCTTCCCGAGCGTCTCCTTCAGCAGCGCTCCCATATCGAATGGCATGCCTTTCGACTGTGCAAACACCAGCGAAACCTGCTCGCCCGATGCTGCCAGCAATGCACCCACGCTGCCCTCAAGCCGCGTCAATTTCTGCGCCAGCAGCTTGATGAACGTCAGATCCCGCTCAGGGTAAACGCGAACCACGATCTTGCGACCGTTCACCGATGCCGTCTCCGCCAGGAGGCGACCGGCTTGCACCTCCGCAAGTTCTTCCAGCAGATGCTCGCCTGCCTTGTTCGCCGCCCGCACATCTTCCAGCGCCTTGCCCGCCTGCTGCGGCACATCCCAGATATGGGTTGAAAACAAGCCTGCCGCTTCACTCAGCGCTCTATAGTCGCGACGCGCTGTAGCGACCGCCCGCTGCCCGCACACAAACTCCACCCTCCATCCTTGCCGGACTCTTTCCGTCTTGCGCAGAAGGATGCAGCCGATCTGGCCCGTGTTCGTGACATGCGTTCCGCCGCATGCCGACAAATCAAAATCGCGAATGTCGATCAGGCGCAGCTCATCTTTATCCGTCCGCGGCGGCTTGCGCAGTCCAAGATCCTGAGCCGCCTCCTGCGTGACATACCGGATCTCCACCGGACGGTTTTCCTCGACAATCTGGTTCGCCAGCATCTCGGCCTGTTCCACCTGCCGCGCCCCGAGATTCGCCGTGTCGAGATCGATCGACGACGCCTCCTCCCCCATGTGAAACGACACCGTCGGCATGTTGAACAATCGGACGAAGGCGGCCGACAGAACATGCTGGCCGGAATGCTGTTGCATGTGGTCCCGGCGCTGCTCCAGATCGATGACCCCACGAATCCGCGTTCCCGGCACGGGCGCCTTCTCGGCTTCGATGTAATGCACTACCCGCCCGTCTTCGGTCTCGGCGACCTCCGCTACCCGCAGCTTGCTTTCCGAGTCGCCTGCGACCGGAGAGATCCAACCCGTGTCAGAAACCTGGCCACCACTTGTCGGATAGAACGCCGTGCGATCCAGGTACACGCCGTGTCGCGCATTGATCTCCGCGGCAGGGACAACCTCGGTCACCTCGCCCTCAAACTCATATAAGAAGGAATCGCGATAGTAGAGCCGGTCCGTCATGGATCTATCTTAAATCTGTGGCCTGAGATGTGGCGCGAGGTGTAGCGCGGGCGCCCACGCCCGCGTTGGGGTAACACGGAAAAGCGCCGAACGATTCAATACGGCGCAATGATCCCGGCAATGTGTCGACTCGTCGGCAATTCACGTTGCTCAGCGACTTTCTCCCCTTCCATCATGTCCAGATACTTCAGCCCTGTACCGGTGTTGAAGAGCACTACCTGGTCAGTGGGCGCGAAGAAGCCGTTGGAGAGCAGCGTTCTATACGCCGCCAGCGCCGCGGCTCCCTCGGGTGCGGCGAAGATCCCCTCCACCCGCGCCCAGTGCCGCACGGCATTCATGATCTCCTCATCGGTAACCGCCACCGCGACGCCACCGCTCTGGCGCAGAATATCAAGAATGAGGTAATCGCCGTACGCTTTCGGAACCCGCAGACCCGCGGCGGTGGTGGCCGCATTGGCCCACATTTCGGACGCGGTCTTGCCTTCATCCCATGCTTTAACAATGGGTGCGCAGCCCGTTGACTGCACGCTGATCATCTGTGGGCGCTCCGTTCCGATCCAACCCAACTGCTCCATCTCGTCGAACGCCTTCCACATCCCGATCATCCCGACCCCGCCGCCCGTCGGATAGATAATCCCCTGCGGCAATTTCCAGTTCAGCTGTTCGGCCACCTCGTAGCCCATCGTCTTCTTGCCTTCCACGCGGTACGGCTCCTTCAACGTGGAGATGTCGAACCATCCCTCCCGCTCCTTCTGCTCACCCACCATGCGCGCGCAGTCGCTGATCAGACCATCCACCAGCGTCACCTGCGCGCCATAGAACTGGGACTCGATGCGGTTCGCCATGGGCACATCCTTCGGCATGAAGATGTGCGCCTCGATTCCCGCCGCGGCCGCGTATGCGGCCAAGGCGCCGGCAGCGTTTCCGGCCGACGGAATCGCCAGCTTCTTCAACCCAAAATGCTTTGCCATGGTCACCGCAGCCGACAACCCGCGCGCCTTGAACGACCCCGTGGGATTCAATCCTTCATCTTTTATGTAGACGTTCGGATACTCCCGGCTCGCAAGCATGGGCGTGAAGCCTTCGCCCAGCGTCACCGGCACGGCGTCAGGAAGCACGTCCGCATAACGCCACATGGAGCAGGTTCTTCCGCGCAACTGTTCCCGTGAAAAGGATTTCCGAATTGCTGCCAGGTCGTAGCGTGCGTAGAGCACGCCTCCATCTTTCGGGCAGACGGTCTGCGGCCGGTCCCCGTTGAGCGATTGGCCGCAGCGAGTACATTCCAAATGTGTTAGGTGCGCCATGGGGGGAAGGATATCATCCCGGCAGAGCGCCCAGCCGAATGCTTTACATCGGGTTACGACAAAATTGAACTTTCGGGGAGCAACATCGCAACTCTGACGGCGATAACTATTCAATGGGATTTATAAAGATCGAGACACCCGTCCGCTCTCAAGCGAAGCGAAGGACCCGCTTCTCTCCGCGATCTCCGCGGCAGTTCTCCGCGTCCTCTGCGTTTTAAGATTTCCTCCGCCGGGTTACCATCTCTGACGAAATTTCGTCCGCTGTCATGGCGAATCAGGACCCGGAAATCCACACTGACGGCGATAACTATTCGAATGGGTTTTATGAAGATCGAGGCACCCATCACTCTCAAGCGAAGCGAAGGACCCGCGTTCTCTCGGCGATCTCCGCGGCAGTTCTCCGCGTCCTCTGCGTTTTCAAGATTTTCCTCCGCTGGATTACCATCTCGAAAGAAATTTCCGTCCGCAGCATGGCCAATCAAGAATCCGCAAATCCACAAGCCCAGGCACAAATAACTTCCCTTGTGAGTAAGTGAAGTAGAAACGGCATCGCGCGTGAGAATCGAGCTTAGCTCGCCCTGAGCCGCAGAAGCAGCGTGTTTGCTTTGCGAAACCACGGCCTCTCGCGGCGGCGCAAATACCCCGGCATGGTCGGCTTCTTGGCGAGTATCTTCTGCGCCCATTCCCGGGCTTCCGCCGTCCTGCCCTGTGAAGCCAGCAGCGTAGCGAAGTTGTAGTAGGTCTCCGACGAGGTCGAAATCACCGTGGCCTCACGGAAGAGTTGTTCGGCTTTTGCCGGCTGGCCCGTGTTCGCGTAGGCATGCGCCAGCAGGCCCTTGGCGCGGTGAAAGTCATAGCCGGGATCGCTGTTTACCACCCGCTCCAGATCCGTCACCGCGGCGGCAAAATCTCCCAGCTCAACCTCGCACACACCACGCCGGTAAAACGGATCGAGCGAATCCGTGCGCGATGAAATCGCTTTGTCATAACAGCTGCGGGCCTTGGCGAATTTGCCGTCCTCCATATAGAGGTCGGCTAATTCCTCGTAATTCCCTGCGGAAGGATTATCCAGAACCGCGGCTTCCAGCTCGCGAATCCGCCGATGACGGGGAAAGGCGCGGAATGATGTACGGAGCAACCCTGCGTCCGGCAACACCTCTACGAAGATGTAAACCACAGCTCCCATCCAATGAATAAGAATGATCCACAACCAGAACGTATCGGGTCGGCGACGAATGAAATGGATGATGGCCACAACCCGAATCAGGATGCTCCACCATGAAAATGCAAACAGAAGAAGCCAGCCCATGCGCGTGCAATATAGCATGCGCGTTTTCGTTCACTCAGGTCGCGAAACTGCTACTACATCTCCCGCATCGCGCCTGATCGAACCCGAATGTTAAAATCGACCGTGGCTCCGCCTTCCATCCGCCTGCTCGCGCTCGATATCGACGGCACTCTTCTCAACTCCCAGTTCAGTATTTCCGACATCGACTTATCGGCCCTGCGCCGTGCGCACGCCACCGGAATCGAAATCGCCCTGGTCACCGGCCGGCGTCACGATTTCGCTCTGCCCATTGCCCAGCAACTCGGCTTTGACCTGTGGCTTATCAGTTCCAATGGCGCCATCACCCGCTCCCTCACCGGCGACACCTTCTACCGCGACCTGCTTCCCGCGCAGGTGTGCCGCGAACTGTGCCAGGCCATGGTCGAATTCCGGGGCAACACTGTCCTCACCTTCGACAAGCCCGGCAAGGGATCGATCGTGCTTGAGAACATGAACGAGCTGGAAAATTCGATCCGGCGATGGCTGGAGAAAAATCTCCAGTACATCGATTTCGTCGTTCCCGTGGAAGACGCGCTGGTCACCGACCCCGTCCAGGCCATGTTTTGTGGGCCCATCCCCCGCATGCACGAGGCGCTGGCTGCCCTCGAAAACTGTCATCTGGCCGAGGAAATCACGGTGTTGCGCACCGAGTATCCGCTGCGCGACTTGTCGATCGTCGATGTCCTCAACAAAGGGTGTTCCAAGGGCCACGCTTTGGAGCGCTGGGCCGCCTTTCGGGGTGTTCCCCGAGAGCAGGTCATGGCCATCGGAGACAATTACAACGACATAGAAATGCTTGCGTTTGCCGGATACCCAGTTATCATGGGGAATGCCTCGGAAGAACTACGCGGCCGGGGCTGGACGGTAACCCGGTCCAACGACCAGAACGGCGTAGCCGCCGCTTTGGAACCCGTTCTGGCCCGGGCGGGCGTTGAAAGATAAAGATTTAAAGATAACGTCGGGATTCTCCGACGGCTTGGCAGCATCCCCCGCGGTCGACTTCGAATCTGGTAGGTGGTATCTCGTTGTCCATGAATCTGATAAAGAACTCCGGGGTCGCTATCCTGCTGGGCCTGCTCGCCGCATCGGCTTCCGCCACCGACATTGCGACGTTGCGCAACGGCTTCACCATTCGCCACGAAACCCGTGCGCCGCTGGGCGTAACGACCCGGCTTTTCCTGACTTCCGACGGCTCGAGCTTTGTTGACGTCCCGACCGCCGAAATCATCCAGATCGAACACGATCTAAGCCCGCCCCCCGCTCCGAAAGAAGAGCCCGCTGCTAGCGCTCCCGCTGCTGGGCCGTACGCGGCCGGGCCCACCGTCCCAGCGCCCGTAAACGCATCACCCCAGCCCGCCGTGCCCTCGGCAACCTCGCCGGCGGATGTTTCTCGCGTCATCAATGAGGCCAGCGGGCGCTATCAACTGGATCCCGACCTGGTGAACAGCGTCATCCGCGCCGAAAGCGGCTTCAAAGTCCACGCCATCTCGCCCAAGGGCGCGCAGGGCTTGATGCAGTTGATGCCGCAAACCGCGAACAAGCTCGGTGTGCCCAACGCCTTCGATCCGGCAGCCAACGTCGACGGCGGCACCCGTTATCTTCGCGAGCTTTTGGAGAAGTACAACTACGACCTGATCAAGGCGCTGGCGGCCTACAATGCCGGGCCGCAACGCGTCGAGCAATACGGTGGAGTTCCACCTTATCGCGAGACCCGGCACTACGTCGCGAGCATCGTCCGCGACTTCAACCGCAAGAAACTGGCCCAGCAAAAAGCTGCCAACACCGCGGCGCCCAAACCGCAAACGCAGAAACCAACCCAGCCTCGCAAGCAGGCGAAATCGGCCACCACACCGAAGCCAGTCCCGGCCCCGGTCAACACACAGACCACCGCCAAAAAAATGACCCCTCCTACGGGGAACTAGGCTTTTGTATCCCCGTTTCAGAGTCACCTCGCGTTGACCCCCGCCCCTGAGTCATTTACCTTGGGTTGTGCTCGTTGGCCGCCAGCCCTGACTCCACCCGCCCGGAGACCCCAGCTTTCATGGACAAAAAACGCGTAGCGATTACTGCAATCGCGCTGGCTCTTCTGGCGGCCCTGGTGTATTCGCAATTCCGTACATGGAAGAACTTCGACTGGAACCTGTTCCTCACGCCAGACCGATCACGTAAGCAAGTTCCACATCCTTCATGGCATTGCCCTGATCTATATCGCCTACGTGCTCCGGGCCGTGCGCTGGAAGATTTTCCTGCGGCCCGTTCGCCCCGAGGCCTCGTCCGTCGGCCTGGTAGCTCCGACCATAATCGGCTTCACCGGACTGGCACTCCTGGGCCGTCCCGGGGAACTGATTCGGCCTTACCTGATCGCCAAGCGGGAAAATCTCTCTTTCTCTTCGCAGCTCGGCGCGTGGGCGGTCGAGCGCATCTTCGATATTGGCGCTTTTACATTTCTGCTGGTCCTCGCGGCCTTCTTTGCCCGGGCTCCCCGGCGCTTGGCCTACTACGGCAGCTTCCGCGAGGTGGGACTCATCTTCACTGGTGTAGTTGTCGTGTTAACGCTCGGCGCAATCGCCGTGCACCGTAGCGGGGAAGCCCTCGCGGGCTGGGTTGAGAATCGGTGGACCGCTCTGTCGATGCATCTTCGCCACCGGATCGCGCTTCGCATCCGCGAGTTTCGCAGCGGCCTGAACACCATCCACAGCGTCACCTCGCTGCTCGAACTGATTGGGGTATCCGTCCTCATGTGGGCTGTAATCGCAGTGGCCTACAAAGAAGTGACCCATGCTTACGCTGTGCCCCGGCTGGAAATTCCGCAGACGCAGATCTTCTTGCTCATGGCCTCGAGCATGGTCGGCTCCCTCATTCAGTTGCCCGGTGTCGGCGGCGGATCGCAATTGGCCACCATCAGCATGCTGGTGTACGTCTTCGAAGTGCCCCCCGAACTGGCCACCAGCTGCGGCATCATGCTTTGGCTGGTAACCTTCGTGGCGGTCATTCCGCTCGGTTTACTCCTGGCGCATCGCGAGCGCTTGTCCCTGCTGAAACTTTCTGAGGAAAGTCACCACGCGGAACAGTCCGCCGAGGCTGACACACCCGCGGCATAACGGGCTGTGACGCAGTGAATCGGTTAGCTTCCCACGAACCAGCGCCGGCAGCGCTGCCTGCTACAATCTTGTTTCTGAAACAAGAGGCCTGAGCATCTCCAAAGCGCCATGAAGTGTCCTTTTTGCGGGTTCCTGGAAGATAAAGTGGTCGATTCGCGCGAAAGCAAGGAGGCGGAATCGATCCGTCGCCGTCGCGAGTGCCTGAAGTGCGCGAAGCGCTTCACCACCTACGAGCGCATCGATGAAATCCCCTACATGGTGGTCAAGAAAGACGGACGCCGCGAACGCTTCGACCGCCAGAAAGTCCTCAACGGCCTCATGCGCGCCTGCGAGAAACGCCCTGTGCCCATCGGCAAATTGGAGCAGATCGTCAACGAAGCGGAGAGTTTCGTGATCGAATCTCCCGAACGGGAGCGCAAGACCAGCGAAGTCGGAGAGCTGATCATGAGCCGCCTCCGCCGTTACGACAAGGTCGCCTACGTGCGCTTCGCCTCGGTGTACCTCGATTTCAAGGATGTCCAGGAATTCATGTCGGAATTGAAGGACTTGCTGAAAACCAAAGAGCCCGAGCCAAAACCAGCAAAGCCTGCCCCCAACAAGGTCACGACGTAAAACGCAATTCAGAAGGCACTTTTAGAAGTCTTTATGACGCATCGCATTACTCTCATCCCCGGCGATGGCATCGGCCCCGAAGTCACCAACGCCACCGTGCGCATCCTCGAAGCTACCGGCCTGAAGTTTGAATGGGAGACCTACATGGCCGGGGCGGAAGCCTTCGAGCGCTATCGCGAATACATCCCCAAGGATCTGAACGACTCCATCGAACGCACCCGCGTCGGCCTGAAGGGTCCAGTCACCACGCCCATCGCCGGCGGTTTTCCCAGCATCAACGTCGAGTTGCGCAAGCGCTTCGAACTGTATGCCAACTTCCGCCCCATCCGGAATCTTCCCCACATCCCGACCCGCTATCCCGACGTCGACCTGATCATCGTGCGTGAAAATACCGAAGGCCTGTACTCGGGCATCGAGCACGAAGTGGTCCCCGGCGTGGTCGAGAGCCTGAAGATCATTACTGAGAAAGCGTCCACCCGCATCGCGCGCTTTGCCTTCGACTACGCCCGCAACAACAAGCGCAAGAAGATCCACGCCATTCACAAGGCCAACATCATGAAGCTCTCTGACGGTCTCTTTCTGCGCTGTGCACGGGGTGTGGCCAAGGAATACCCGGAGATCACCTATGGCGAGCACATCGTCGATAACACCTGCATGCAACTGGTCATGAATCCTTATCAATATGACATGCTGCTCATGGAAAATCTTTACGGCGACATCATTTCCGACCTCTGTGCCGCATTTGTCGGCGGACTCGGCCTGGTTCCCGGCGCAAACTTTGGTGACCACTGCGCCATTTTCGAAGCGGTCCACGGCTCCGCCCCCGATATTGCGGGCAAGAATCTGGCAAACCCGACGGCAATGTTGCGATCTGCACTCCTGATGCTGCGTCACATCGGCGAACCCGATGCAGCCCTTCAAGTCCGCAACGCCCTCGAGAAGGTCTACCGCACGCGCGACAAACTCACCCGCGATGTCGGCGGCAAAGCCGGCACCTCTGAATTTGCCGACGCGGTCATCGAAGAAATGCAGTCCGCTCGAGTCGCAGAAACCCCGTCAGCGCACGCATAAAAAATTAAGAGTAGCGCCGGCAGCCTGCCCTGAGCGTAGTCGAAGGGTCCCGCCGGCTGTCTAGAGGGCATCTTGCCCTCGCGCCCGCAGATTTTGTGAAGAGCATGTCTCGTAGTCGGCGGTTCAAGTGCAGGAATTTACGACTCGTCGTTTGACGCGTTGCCCTCAAACGAGTTAACATCGCCTCGCTTTCTGGGGAACCTGTGGGGATGTCTCAAACCGAGAGGTGTTTGGGAATAGTTCTGTTCCAGCTCGGCGGACCCGATACGCTGGAAGCCATCCAACCTTTTCTTTTCAATCTTTTTTGCGATCCTGACATCATCGATTTCCCCTTCGCCCGCATCGGACGCCGGCCGCTTGCCAAGCTCATCTCCAGTACCCGCGCCAAGAAAGTCGAGCATCATTATTCCGTCATCGGTGGCGGCTCCCCGATCCGCCGATTTACGGAAACCCAGGCCCGGGCGCTTGAAGGCACAATGAAGCGGATGGGCGTCCCTGCCCGCTGCTTCGTGGCCATGCGCTATTGGCATCCGTTTACCTCCGAGGCAATCACACAACTGCGCGCGGCCCGGTGCAATGAAGTCGTCTTGTTACCGCTCTATCCGCACTACTCGAGCACCACGGTGGGCAGCAGCCTGAACGAATGGAACCGGCGATTCGACGCCGACATTCCCGTTCGTCTCGTTCAATCCTTTTATCGCGACGAGCGTTATCTCGACGCGCTGATTGAAAAGATCGACGAAGCCCTCGGCCGCTTCCCCGCTTCGCGTCGTCCCGAGATTGTTTTCAGCGCGCACAGCTTGCCGCAATCCATCATCGATAAGGGTGATCCCTATCAGCGTCAGATCGAAGAAACCATTTCGCTCCTGATGGCTCGCGGAGGCTGGTCGAATCGCCATCGCCTCTGCTATCAAAGCAAAGTTGGAGCCAGCAAGTGGCTGCAGCCCTCGCTCCATCGCACTTTGCGCGACCTCTCTGCCGAAGGCGTGCGCGACATCTGCGTCGTGCCCGTCTCGTTCGTTTCCGATCATGTGGAAACGCTCGGCGAAATCGATCATGAAGCACGCGAGGAAGCCGCCGGGCTGGGCATCCGTCAATTTGAAATGATGTCCGGCCTTAACGACTCCCCCAAGTTCATTGAAGCTCTCGCTCACCTTGTGCTCGAAGCCGCGGGCGGGGCGAGATATTGCATGTGGCCGAACCCGGAGAAGATGGCGGCGCCATTGATGGCCGCTGACTAGACCGGGCAAGGCCGAGTCGATCGCACAGGAGGTACTCATGGCGGGTCCGGAGAACGATCCGGTCAAGCAAAATCCGCAGCCCAGCAAGGAAGCTGCCCCGAGCGCACCGGCAAACAAGTATGTCGGCACTCCGGCAGTGGGGACATCGAAAGCAGCCGCAGCCGGCGGTATTGCTGCCATTGGCCCCGAGAATTCCCAGGTCGATCAGCGCCGCCGCCGGTTGGCCTGGATCGGAATCTCGGCCTTTCTGACGGCCTGGTTCCTGGCCTTCTTCCGTTTCTTTCTCCCGCGCACGTTGTTCGAGCCGCGCACATCTTTCAAGATCGGCTATCCTTCCGACTACGCTCTCGGCGTCGACACCAAGTGGCAGCAGAAATACCGCATCTGGGTCGACCGGACTCCCGACCGTCTCTTCGTTATCTACGCGCGCTGCACGCATCTCGGATGCACCCCCGACTGGAAGCCGAGCGAAAACAAATTCAAGTGTCCGTGCCACGGCAGTGGCTACGACAGCGAGGGCATTAACTTCGAAGGCCCGGCCCCGCGTCCCATGGATCGCGCCAAAGTCGAACTCGCTCCCGACGGCGAAATCATTGTCGACGTAGCCAAACTGTATTCCTGGCCGAAGGGCCAGCCGAGCCAGTTCAATGACCCTGGATCGTATTTGACAACGTAGCGCCGACGTAGCGCCGGCGTCTCGCCGGCTTTCCCGAGGGCATCTTGCCCTCGGTGATAGACACAGCTGTGGCAACGAATTTAGAGGGACCAAATGCCTGAAGAACAGAACGGAAAAAACGGCGGCAAGGTTGGACTCGTCGACAAGGTGAAGGATCACCTCACCGGCGACGTGCAATCGCTCAAGACTGAGATGCCGACGAAAGTCAAGGAGCAGATCGAAGGTCTCAAAGATCCGACCAAGACCCAGGTCTACACTTCGATCTTCCGCCACAAGCATGACGACACGCCGCGCAACCGTGCCCTCGGCGTGCTCTCGAATGTCTTCCTGCACCTTCACCCGGCGAAGATCAATCGCGACGCCGTGCGCTACAGCTATACCTGGGGCATGGGCGGGATCACGTTCTACCTCTTTATAGTGCTCACTTTCACCGGCGTGCTATTGATGTTCTATTACCACCCGACCAAGGTGCAGGCCTTCCGCGACGTGCTCTACCTCGAGCATGACGTCCCCTTCGGCAAGCTCCTGCGCAACATGCACCGCTGGGCCGCGCACCTGATGGTCATCGGCGTATGGCTGCACATGTTCCGCGTGTTCCTCACCGGCTCGTATAAGAAGCCGCGTGAGTTTAACTGGAACATCGGCGTGTTGTTGCTCGTCTTCACCCTGCTGCTCTCCTTCACCGGATATCTGCTTCCCGACGATCAACTCGGATTCTGGGCGGTCACCGTCGGCACCAACATGGCGCGCGCCACGCCGCTGCTCGGACACGAGGGCCCATTCGGCCCGCTGCTTGGCATGACGCCCTACAACGACGTCCGCTTCGGCTTGCTCGGCGGCTCGATCGTCGACGCAAACGCGTTGCTGCGTTCCTATATCTGGCACTGCATCGGAATCCCGATCGTCGCCTCGGTGCTGATGATCGTGCACTTCTGGCGCGTGCGCAAAGATGGCGGTATCTCCGGCCCGGCTCCAGTCATGCTGGAAGCCGAAGCCGACAAACCGCGAAGAGGCCCGAAAGCGGCAGGCGAGTAAGTTGTAGCGCCGGCGGCCTGCCCTGAGCGTAGTCGAAGGGTCTCGCCGGCTGTCGAGAGGGCGTCTCGCCCTCTCCATTGCGCAAGTTTCAGTACGAGGAACACTATGGATTGGCGTCAACTCTGGGAAATTATCTCGGCCCCCGACAACGTTCCGATTGTCGGTTTGATTCCGCTCCTGGCCTTCTACATCTATCTGGCCTGGAAACAGGCGCACGCCAACGATCAGTTGGTCACGCAGCTTGAGGCCGATCCCGCGCTCGCCAAGACACATCACCGCAAGACTTGGCCCTTCCAGGCCGGCTGGCAAAAGGAAGTTCACGTCTGGCCGTTCCTGCTGCGCATTGAGTTCCTCGCCGCCATCATCGTCACCATCATTCTGATGGTCTGGTCGATCACCCTCAACGCTCCTCTGGAAGAGCCGGCCAATCCCAACCTGACCATGAATCCTGCGAAAGCCCCGTGGTATTTTCTCGGCCTGCAGGAAATGCTCGTGTATTTCGACCCGTGGATCGCCGGCGTCGTGATGCCAACGCTCATCATCGTCGGGCTCATGGTGATTCCTTACGTCGACACCAATCCCATGGGCAGCGGTTATTACACTTGGAAGCAGCGCCGCTTTGCGATCTCAACCTTCCTCTTCGGTTTCATCATCCTGTGGGTCTCGATGATCATCATCGGCACATTCATTCGCGGCCCAGGATGGCAGTGGTTCTGGCCGGGACAAACCTGGGATCACAACCGCCTCATTTACGAGGTGAACCGCGATTTGCCTGACCTTTTCGGCATCACCTCGAACTGGGGCAAGGGTATCTTCGGCGCCATCGTCGTAGGCGGCTACTTCGCCCTCGCCGGCTACCTCATGTTTTCCCTGTTCCGGCGATACATGCCGAAAGATTTTGCGCGCATGAGCATTCTGCAGTTCGCGATCACTCAGACCTTTGTGCTGATCATGATCGCCCTGCCGCTCAAAATGTTGCTGCGCCTGCTGTGGCACATCAAGTACGTGTGGATCACGCCGTGGTTTAACGTTTGAGTCGTTGGTCGTCGGTCGTTGGTCGTCGGCCAAGCAACCCGATGATCACCTGACGACCTGGATGTGATCGTTGGCAGAACGGTGACGTTAAGGATTTTGCCAACGACCAACGACCAATAGCCAACGACCGATTCTTCGGAGGTTGCATTGCCCGACAAACCCGCTCCCAACAACGACCCGATCGTATCCAAGTCGTTCGCAGTGCACTACATGGTTGCCGTCACGCTGCTGATGGCGTCCTTGCTGTGGGCGCTGTGGGACGAGGCCTTTGGGATGCGTCCCTGGAAGGCGTATCAGCATGAATGGAAGCAGCGCTACTCGGCCTTCCTGAAAACCGCCCGCTCGAAATCCGCCGCCTCCGAGAAGGAGGTCGAAGATAGCTCCGATTACAAGACGCTGAAGCAAAACCTCGACCAGGCCACCCAGCAGGCCACTCCCCACGTCCGCGAGTTGCAAAAACAGATTGCCGACCTCAACGCGAAGGTGCTTGCGGTTCAGAGCGTCTTCACCGACCGGCGCGCTTACGTCAACGCCCTTACTTACCAGATCGAGAGCAGCACCAGCGAATCATCGAAGGCGAGTATCAAGAAGGATCTGGAGCAATACAAGGCGCAGACCGCCACCGTCGAGTATCCCGACGGCAGCAGGAAGTCATACACCTTCGAGGAACTCGAGAAAACCTACAACGATCTGAAAGATCAGCGCGCCAAACTGAACGCGGAACTCGGCGACACGCTGAAACCGGTCACGCAAGCCAAGGCCGCCATGGATGAGTATGTCAACGATCACATGGTGGACCTCACGCCCGAACAAATCGGCGGCCTGGAGAAAAAGACCGACGACCTCGAACCCAGCATTCTGCAGATCAATGTCGCCGAGGCCAACATTGTCGACCGCTGCGAATCGTGCCACATGGGCGCGCGTGAGCCGGTCAAACTCACTGCTGCCGCCATGAGTCCCAAGGGCGCAAAAACTCCCGACGATTACGCCAAGGCGTTCGTCAGCCATCCCAATCCTGACCTGCTGCAGGTCCACGATCCCGACAAGTTCGGCTGCTCCCCGTGTCACCAGGGCAACGGCCGCGCCACTACCAGCGTCGAGAAGGCTCACGGCAACTACGAACACTGGCTGTGGCCTCTCTACACCCGGCAGAATTTCGAAGCCGGCTGCCAGACCTGCCACGCCGCCGACATGATGCTCATCTCAGGCGACGTCGGCTGGACCATCAGCAAGGGCAAAGACCTCTTCCGTCAGCGCGGCTGCATGGGTTGCCATCGCTACGAGGGCTACGACAAGGAGCCGGAAGAACTGCAGTCTCTCAACCAGCAGATCAAGCAACTCGAGGGCGAGAAGCGCGACAACACCAAGCAGTCTGCCTACCTGATGAAGCAGGCCGACGCCGCCGAGTCGAATGAAGAAGCCAATCGCCTGAACGATGAGGCCGTCGGGCTTCGCGTTTCGAACAGCAAGATCGACGGACGCCTGCAGCAGATCGACTTCCGCGCCCACAGCCTCATGCAGGACCTGAAAAAGGTCGGGCCCAACCTGAAAGACGCCCGCCTGAAGCTGAACAAGAACTGGATTCCGGTGTGGCTCAAGAAGCCCAGCGAGTTCCGTCCCGGCACCAAGATGCCGAACTTCCGCTTGAGCGATGAGCAGATTAAGGCGATCTCCGCCTACATCTGGCAGTCGGCGCTGACCGATTCCCTGCCCCATCAGAAACCGGGTAACGCCGATCACGGCAAGGAATTGTTCGAAACCCGCGGCTGTCTTGCCTGCCACTCCATTGGGGAAGGCGACGACCTGCAAGGCGGCACCTTCGCCGCGAATCTGACTCGCGTCGGTGAGAAAGCCAACTACGACTATCTGGTGCGCTGGGTTCACAACGCCCGCGAGCGCACGCGCCCGTACTGCCCGTACGAGAAGAAAGATATTGGGCCCGAGGATTACGCCAAGAAGGGTCTACCCTACGTCTTCGATCTGGCTCACAGCCGCTGCCCTAATGACGGTCATGAACTGCAGGTGCAGAACATGACGGTCATGCCAAGCCTGCGCCTGAGCGTGGAAGACGCACAGGATATCGCCACCTACCTGCTGACCCAGAAGAAGCAGGAGCCTTCCGCTTACGCCGACGCTTCTTTCATGGACGATCCGAAGTTGAAAGACGAAGGCAAGAAGTGGGTCCGTCACTTCGGTTGTGGCGGCTGCCATGAGATCGCCGGCATGGAAGATGAAGGCCGTATCGGCACCGAACTCACCTTCGAAGGCAGCAAGCCGATCGAGCGCCTCGACTTCGCTCTATTCACCGAGGCGGCCCAGCGCGGCAACAAAGAGCCGATCACCAACCCGGAAGACCTGGCGCGCCTCCCCGAAGGCCCGGCCAAGGGCCCGTGGTATGACCACAAGGGCTTCTTCGAGCACAAACTCGCCGAACCCGAAATCTACGACAAGGGATGGTCAAGTCGGAGACGGAAGCGCTCCGCATGCCCAACCTGCACCTCACGAAAGACCAGGTACAGGCGCTCACCACGTTCCTGTTGGGCAGCCAGGAGAGCAGTCTCCCCGCCAACTACCAGTACCGCCCGCAGGATGCGCGACATGACATCCAGGAAGGCTGGTGGATTGTCACCAAGTACAACTGCGTCGGCTGCCATCAGTTCTTCCCCGGTCAGGATTCCGTCCTGATGAAGATGAAGAAATATCAGGATCCCGACTGGAAAGAACAGCTGCCCCCGAAACTCTACACCGAGGGTGCCCGCGTCAATCCTGAGTGGCTGCGCAAGTTCCTATCGAACCCGAGTTTGAGCGATACCGATACCAACCGAAACGGCGTCCGCAGCTATCTTAAGGTCCGCATGCCGACGTTCTCACTGTCCGATGACGAACTGCGGAAGCTGGTGCGCTTCTTCCAGGCACTCTCCCAGCAACCCTTGCCGTATATTCCGGAGACGGTTCCCACTCTCACCACGAAAGAAACCGAGATGGCGCGCAGCTTGTTCTCGAGCAGTGCCGCACCGTGCTTGAAATGTCACGCTACCGGTGAGGCGCAGCACGACTCCCATGCCACCGCGCCCAATTTCCTGCTGGCCAAGGACCGGCTGAAACCGGACTGGGTCGAACGCTGGATCACCGACCCACAGGCCATCAGCCCGGGCACCTCGATGCCCTCGGGCCTGTTCAACCACGTGAATGGCCAGTGGGTGTTCGCTGGGCCCACTCCGCCATCGTTCCAGGGCTATACGCAGGACCACACGAAGCTTCTCGTCGACTATATTTTCCAACTCACGCCCGAAGAGCAGCGGCGTGTGGCTGCCTCCATGGGCCGCTCGACGGCATCCAATGCTCCGCCACGCGGAAAGAAACCCGTCAGCGGCGCGAGCAATCGAAGCACTGCGCCCGCCGCGGGAGGTTCGCACTGAGTTTTCGCGTTAAAATAGAAAGTTTTCGAAGTGCCATCTAAAACTACAAGAAAGGTGCACCCTCATGAAGAACTCCCGGTTAGCATTCCTCCTCCTGCTAGCCTTCGCCGGCTTATTGTTGCTGGCTGCCTGTAACAAGAAAGAAGCGACCAACGAGTCGCAACCTGCTGCCACGCCATCCGCGACGCCCGCTCCTGCGGCCACTCCCATCGATCCGGCAACCGTTGGCTCCGTCACCGGAACCGTGAAATTCGACGGCTCCGCGCCCAAACCGTCCAAAATCGACATGTCCCAGGATCCTGCCTGCAAAGGTCAAAATGAGGCCGAGACCGTAGTCGTCGACAACGGCGACCTCGCCAACGTCTTCGTCTACGTCAAAGACGGCCTCGGCTCCCGCACCTTTGATGTTCCCAAAGACGCCGTCAACCTCGACCAGAGCGGTTGCCGCTATCATCCCCACGTGCTCGGCGTAATGGCCGGCCAGACCGTCGAGATCAAGAACGACGATCCCACCACCCACAACATCCACCCCACCCCGAAGGACAACCGTGAGTGGAACGAGTCGCAGCCGCCGCAGGCCGCGCCGATCGAGAAAAACTTCGCCCGCGAAGAAATCATGCTGCCCGTGAAGTGCAACCAGCACCCCTGGATGAAGATGTACATCAACGTCGTGAAAAGCCCGTTCTATGCCGTCACCGGAAAAGACGGCAAGTACGAAATCAAGGGCCTGCCTCCGGGCGACTACACCATCGCTTTCGTCCACGAAAAACTCGGTGAGCAGGATCAGAAAGTGACCGTCGCGCCCAAGGAAGCCAAGACCGTCGACCAAGCTTTCAAAGCCAGCAGCGACGTAAACGCCGTTCTGCTAGAATGCTGCGTTCCCGACGGCAGGCCGCTTTCAATCGCGGTCTGTCTCGGGAGCTGCAGACTTGGGTTGTGCCGGATCTCAAGAACAAAGTTGATTTACCGGGACCAAGGAGTTTGCTCTGAAGGGCATCGCCACTCCATATAATCGGGCCTATCACACTTTCGCGGTCTTCACCGCGTGCTTCACGTTCCTTGTCATCATGGCGGGCGCTTCGGTCACCAGCAACGATGCTGGCCTCTCGGTGCCCGACTGGCCGACTTCCTTCGGCTATCTGGTGAAGGTTCCGCACTTCGTGGGTGGTGTCCGCTTCGAATGGAGCCACCGCATGGTGGCCGGATCGCTCGTGATTCTCACGCTGGCGATCGCCGCCTGGACCCTCCTCGTCGATCGCCGCTCTTGGCTCCGCAAGCTGGCTCTCGCTGCCCTCGGCACGGTGATCGCGCAAGCCGATCCTCGGCGGCATGACCGTTCTCTTTCTCCAGCCGCCCGCCGTATCCACCGCCCATGCCGCTGTCGCGCAGACTTTCTTCTGCATCGCCGTATGCATCGCCGTCTTCACCGGTCAGCAAGTGGGTGGAAGAGGTTCCGCGCGTGGAATTCGATAGTCGCCGTCCCAGCCTGTTCACCCTCGCGCTGCTTTCGATCGTCGTCCTCTACGTCCAGCTCATCCTCGGCGGCATGTTCCGTCATCGCGGCATGAGCTGGTGGCCGCACGTCGCGCACTCGCTGATCGTTGCCTTCGTGCTGACCTGGACCGCGGTTCGCGCCTCTGTCGGTTATACTCGAAGATCGAAGCGATCCGTAGACCCGCCATTCTTATGCTGGCGCTGCTGATCACGCAGCTCTGCCTCGGCTTCGCCGCGTTCCTGACACGCGTAGCCTGGGGTCGCGATAGCGTGCAGCCCGAGCTGCCCATGGTGATCTCAACCGTCGCCCACGTCGCCGTCGGAGCCCTGCTGCTCGCCACTACCGTCGTCCTGGCAATCCAGATCTGGCGATATGTGCCCGTCGCCTTCGCTGAACAGCGTTCCGGGCACGGAAGGGACCCCGCAGGCCGCATGAGCACTGCCATACAGCCGCTCGACGTCCCGCGCCGCGCCTACGCCACGCTGGCGCGCGACTACGCCGAACTCACCAAATTGCGCGTCACCACGCTCGTCGTCTTGACTGCCTGGTGCGGATACTATTTCGGCTGCCTGAAGCTAGGCGTCTCTTCCCTCTCCTGGAATCTCTTCCACGCCCTGCTCGGCATCGGACTCGTCTCTGGCGGCACCGCTGCTCTCAACGAGGTCATGGAGCACGACATCGACGGCAACATGCGCCGCACCGCCCAGCGCCCCTTGCCGACCGGACGCATGACCCTGCGCCACGCCACCGTCGTCGGCATGCTCATGACCGTCGGCGGCGCCCTCTATCTCGACATCGCCCTGAATGCCTTAACCGGCACGCTCGCTCTCCTCACCGCTTTCGTCTACCTCGCCGCCTACACGCCGCTGAAGAAAATTCATCCCATCTGCACTTTCGTTGGCGCTTTCCCCGGCGCCATGCCCGGCGTCCTCGGGTGGACCGCCGCCCGTGGCCGCCTCGAATGGGAAGCGCTGGTCCTGTTCGCGATCGTCTTCTTCTGGCAGTTTCCGCACTTTTTCTCGATTGCCTGGCTCTACCGCGAAGACTACGAGGCTGGCAGCATCCGCATGCTGCCCGTCGTTGAGCCCGACGGCCGATCCACCGCGCGCCGGATCCTGCTCTATTCCCTGGCGCTGATTCCGGTCAGTCTCGCCCCAACTTTCCTCGGGATGGCCGGCCGCATCTACCTTTTCGGCGCTCTGCTTCTGGGCACCGCCCTGTTCTATATGGGCTCCCGGCTCACCCTGCTTCGTGTGCCCATCAGCGCCGGACGCTCCAAACAGCGCGCCCGGCAGCTTCTGCAGGCAACCGTCTTATACCTACCCCTCCTGTTTGTTCTCATGATGCTTAACCGCATCTCGTCGTAAAATAGCCTGTGGCCTCGAAAACGCCCGCATATATGGAAGCTGCACCGGAGGTGGAAACCGGTTCCACGGCCGTTATCTCGGTGCAAAACATCCTGCACCGCTACGATGGGCGCACCGCCCTTGACGACGTTTCCTTCGACGTCCGCCCCGCTGAGCTTTTCGGCCTCCTCGGTCCTAACGGCAGCGGCAAGACTACGCTCTTCCGGATTCTTTCCACCCTGATGCTCCCCACTGCCGGCCGTGCCATTATTATGGGCTTCGATGCCGCCAAGGATCCCTCCGGCCTCCGCCGCCAGATCGGTGTCGTGTTCCAGGCCCAGAGTGTCGACGAAAAACTCACCGCCTACGAAAACCTGTGGCATCAGGGGCACCTCTATGGCCTGCGCGGTTCCGCCCTTCAGCAGCGCATCCTGGAGATTCTCGGCCGCGTCGGCCTCGCGGACCGCGCCCAAGAACTGGTCGAAACTTTCTCCGGAGGCATGGCCCGCCGCGTCGAACTGGCGAAGGGCCTGCTCCATCACCCCTCGGTCCTGTTGCTCGACGAGCCCACCACCGGCCTCGATCCGGGCGCGCGCCGCGACCTCTGGCAATATCTGCAGATCCTGCGCGACGAAGAGCGCGTCTCGGTGATCGTTACAACGCACCTGATGGAAGAAGCCGAACGCTGTGACCGCCTCGCCATCCTGAACGAAGGCAAACTCGTCGCCTTGGGGACGCCCACCGAACTCAAGCACGAAATCGGCGGCGATGTCGTCCTGCTCGACGCCACCAACGATGCCGAGTCGCTTGCGCAGCGCATCAGCACGCGTTTCCACGTCGACGCCACGGTCCTCAACGACAACGCTCGGCGCAACCAGGTGCGCATCGAGATGGAAAACGGCCACCGCTTCATCACCGGCGTGGTCGAGGCGTTTCCCGGAGAAATTCAGGCAGTGAGCGTGAGCAAACCCACGCTCGAAGACGTCTTCATCCACCGCACCGGCCATCGCTTCTGGTCCGAGGTCGGCGAGGAAGTGAAAGGTTAGCTTTGAAAGGGCGCGGCTTCAGCCGCGCCGCAACGGAGCACAAACAAATTGGCGGCTTTAGCCGCTGCGGTTCACTGCAGGATTCAAAACGGTTTTTTTGGCAGTGCCCTCCGAGCGCGGCCTTCACCCCCGCGCCGGAAAGTCGCCCCTAAGGAGGTTTCGTGCAACCCATGATGCTCCTGTTTTCCATCGTGCTGGGCATCCTCCCCTTGCTGGGAATCGTCTGGACGATTCTGAACGGCACCATCATGACGGTCGATGGCCTGTTCATGAGCCTGATCCTGCTGACGCTTTCAGGCTTGTTCTTCCTCAATGCTTACTGGGAATGCCGCGACTGCGGCTTCATCCCCAACAAATCCAAAGACGCCCCTCCGGCGAAGAAATGAGCTGACACCTTGGCCACGCAGACCGCAACCCTCCAAGCCCACGGCGTCCCCGCCTCCGCCGGAATGATGCTCCCCGCCTTCACCCTGTGGTGGCGCGAACTGGTCCGCTTCTACCGCCAGCGCAGCCGCGTCATCGGCGTCATCGCCTCGCCGCTGGTGTTCTGGGTGGTACTCGGATCGGGCTTCGGCACGTCCTTCCGCTCGGGCGCGGGGCAAGGCGAGCAGCACTACCTCGACTACTTCTATCCCGGCACGCTCATCATGATCGTGCTCTTCACCAGCATCTTCACCATGATGTCGGTGATCGAAGACCGGAAGGAAGGCTTTCTGCTTTCCGTCATGGTCGCGCCCGTGCCGCGCTCGGCCATCGTCCTTGGCAAAGTTCTCGGCGGGACCACGCTCGCCGCCGCGCAGGGACTGATCTTCCTGGTGTTTGCTCCTCTGGCCCGAGCGCATCTCAGCCTCGCGGCACTCCCGCTGATTGCCCTGACGGTCTTCCTGGTTTCCTTCGCGCTCACCGCGCTCGGCTTCGCCATCGCCTGGCCCATGGACTCGACCTCCGCCTTCCACGCCATCATCAACCTGTTCCTGATCCCCCTCTGGTTGCTTTCCGGCGCGCTCTTCCCCCTATCGAGCGCCTCCGGCTGGCTGAAAGTCGTCATGTACATCAACCCGCTCACCTACGGCGTCGAAGCCCTCCGCACCCTGCTCTATCCCAACGGCACCCACGAGTTCAGCCTCGCTTCCTCCATGGCGACCTTGATCCTGTTCTCGCTGTTCATGTTCGGATTGGCGTTCGTCGTAGCGAACCGTAGGACGACGAAGCCGGTGGCGTGAGATTGTCCTCAACAGGGAAACCATGAACGCTGATGCTCTATCCGTACGATTGTTTCTCCGCCTGTTGATCGGTCTGCTCTTCTTCGTCCGTGACGCGTCCTTGGCGGGGCAGTCATATAGCCCCAAGGACTCGAAAAGCACCCCCTCAGTTGCCTGCAGCATTCGAACCGAGAACAAAGAGTGGAGCCCTACTAAACCCCCTATCCTTTACATCTACGTCGAGAGCCTTTCCGAAGAGCGCTTGGACATTCCATTTTGGTCGCTCTTATCGCTTGCACCGGTTTCTCACGGCGACTCCCTCTCGACTCAACTGAAAGATGCTGGAAAACTAGCAGCTGGCGTAGATCCGACTGCGGTCGAAGCGGTGGGACCGTCCTCAAATGTGGTCACTAGAAACATAAGAGGTGACCGCTCGATACGATTGAGATTCGATCACAAGGGCGAGAAAGCCGTCTTTAAGGTCGACGGCCGCGATTTAACCTGGGACTACGAGGTGGTCAACAGACCTCCTACATTCAAGCTCTTCGCCATCGCTAAGTCGGGTATCTATGATGCCCAGTTCCATATGTGGTGGGAAAACGGCTCATGCGAGTCTTCGAAGATAACAATCACAGTTCAGCCAGCGAAAACTCAACAATGAAAGACCGTTTTTGCCGTCGATTCTAGCGGCCAGATTGGCGCAACCTCATCCGCGGAGTTTGTCACAAACCCTATGCCCGTCCCCTCCCAATACGCCATCTTCCCCGTGATCAACGCCAGCCTGAATGGCGCTAGCACCGTCCTGCTCCTCACCGGACGCTGGTTCATCGCGCAGCGCCGCATTGCCGCTCACAAAGCAACCATGATCACCGCCGTCGTCACCTCGACGCTCTTCCTCATCTCCTACCTCTACTACCACGCCCACGTCGGCTCGGTCCGCTTCCAGGGCACCGGATGGTCTCGCCCCGTCTACTTCACCATCCTGATCTCCCACGTCATCCTCGCCGCCGCCATCGTGCCGCTGGTGATCATCACCCTCACCCGAGCCCTGCGCGAGCGCTTCGACCGCCACCGCGCCATCGCCCGCTGGACCTTTCCCCTCTGGCTCTACGTCTCCATCACCGGCGTGCTCGTCTACTTCGTGCTCTACCACTGGTTCGCGGCGTGACCGCACGAAAGCTGAGGTCTTCAGACTTGTTCAACCGATCGACTTGTTCAACCGATCGACACCGAAAAACCTCTAACCGCAAAGCTCACAACGTGCTCGCAAAGATCGCGAAGGGAAAGCATTTCTTCGCGTACTTTGCGGCGATTCTTTGCGTCCTTTGCGGTTAAAAGGCTTCTCCCTGGTACTAAAAGCTTTCCCACTTGCGGTCAAGAACTTTACCCTCCGTCTCTCCACTCCGGTCTAGAGCCTTTCTCTGCGACCTCCGCGGCCTTTCTCCGCGTCCTCTGCGTTAAAGCTCTTACCGTCCCTGAGTACATCACCGCTTCAACGATTGCCACAAAGCATTTCTTCGCGCACTTTGCAGCCTTTCTTTGCGTCCTTTGTGGTTAAGAGCTTTCTCCCCGCTGTTAAAAGCGTCCCCACTGCGTTTAAGCTTCCCCACGGTGTCCCCACTCCGTGGCCCAGCCTTTCTCTGCGACCTCCGCGACCGTTCTCCGCGTCCTCTGGCGTCAAAGTTTTACCGTCTGTGAGTACATCACCGCTTCGACGATTGCGACAAAGCATTTCTTCGCGCACTTTGCGGCCTTTCTTTGCGTCCTTTGCGGTTAAGAGCTTTCTCCCCGCTGTTAAAAGCTTCCCCACTGCGTTTAAGCTTCCCCACGGTGTCCCCACTCCGTGGCCCAGCCTTTCTCTGCGACCTCCGCGACCGTTCTCCGCGCCCTCTGCGTTTCAAGCTTTTTTCGCCGCACGTGACCACGACACAGCCGCCACAATTTAAGATAGCAACATGGCCACCGTACGACTCCGCATCGACGTTTCCGGCACCATCGGCGACGAAGCCTGGAAGAACCTCCAGCAATTCGATCCCATCCAAAAAGCCGCCTTCGGCCCGCAGTTTGGCTCGAGCGGCCCCGAAAAACACCCTCCCGCTCAACCGCATCCCAAAGGCGAATGGATCGGCGCCGAAGTCACCGTGCAAACCCCGCTGCTTGCGCAGTACGCCGTTTCCCACTACCTCGAGCAGGACCGTGTGATCGATGCCGACGTCGTCGACTGATGTATAGTCCTCATTTACATTGATGCGTTCGCGGTCGCTGGGCCAACGACCAACGACCATCGACTGATATCTCCATGACCCAGACTTCCCCAGTCGCCACTGACCCCACACCCGACGCGCTCGCGAAAAAGAAGCGCATGTCCACGCGCCACCGTATTCTTTTCTTTGTCACAGCCTGGTTCATCGCCTTCATGCCAGTCTGGTTCTGGTGGAATACCTGGTTCGGCCGAACTTTGTCGGACCAGAAAGTGGGCGAGTATCTCCAGGACAACGCGCATCCCCGCCACATCCAGCAGGCGCTCGTGCAGATCAGCGAACGAATGTCGCGTCACGATACAAAAGTTGCCGACTGGTACCCCGATCTGGTGCGCCTGGCGGCTCATCCGGTCGAAGAAGTTCGCAACACCGACGCCTGGGTCCTTGGCCAGGACACCGCCGGCGCCGGTTTCCACGACGCGCTACTGAAGATGCTGAATGATTCGTCGCCGCTGGTGCGCGGCAACGCTGCCCTGTCACTGGTTCGCTTCGGAGACCCCACCGGACGCCCGCAGATCGTAGCGCTGCTCCAACCGGTGAAGGTCACCGCGCCGATCACTGGAAATGTCGTCGATGCCGATCGTCCCGGCACCGCCATCCGCCAGGGCGGCCTGATCGCCAAACTACAGAACGATCAGCAAACCGTGGAAGTGCGTTCCCCGATCGCCGGCCGGATTCGGACGCTGTTCGCGCAATCCGGCCACCCCGTCACTGCCGGAGCCGAGCTGGCGACCATCGATCCCGCCGTCGACCAGGTCTGGGAAGCGCTGCGCGCTCTCTTCCTGATCGGTCAGCCCGAGGACCTGCCAGCCATCACTCCTTATGAACGCGACCTCCCCGAAATCCCCGACCACATCCGACAGCAGGCGGTCCTCACCGACAAAGCAATTCGCGATCGCGCGAACGCCGCACATTGATTCCACGAGCGAATCGCCGAAGAACGCCGCGTAGTCGGACAATTAATTAACAGTCGCCGCGCCAATGCGGATCTGACGACGCTCTCCGCCAGCCTTCGTGTCCTTAGTGTCCTTTGTGGTGAATGTCGTCTTCGCGCCCTTTGCGGACCTTCGCGCCCTTTGCGGTTAAAGGTTCTTACCCTTTTGGTCCAAAGATCAGGTCCACCAAAACAAAACGCGCGCCGCAGCGCGCGTAAAGCCAAGGACCAACGACCAAGGACCAATGACCGCTCCTAAATCGCCATCACTCCCACTTCCTTCTCCACCTCAGCGGTATCGACCATGACGATCGCGTCCCACGGACAACCGTCCAGGAAGCAGCCATCCGGGCCCTTGCTGATGCACTTCTTGCACCCGATACAAAGAATCGGATCCACCTGGATCCTTCCGAACGGCGGGTGATCCTCGTCCGGCACCCAGAACATGCAATCGGCCACCGGGCAATACTCGACGCAGGCCGGCGACCCGGCACAACCGGTACAGCACTCGGTGATCACCGCCAGCTCTTTCGGCTTCTTTTTGCGAGCCGTCGTCAGTCCCGTGGACTTGGGTTCAAACTTCAGTTCGTCGGGAACCATCCCGGCGGCTTTACTTGGAGTGGGCTTGTTTACGGTGGTTTCCGCGGCCATAGGGTTCTCCGATTATACCGTGAAACCCAGCCAGATCGCCCCATGAAAGGCCATAACCGAAACGTTACTTACGGAATCGGCTTTTCGAGGAGCACCGAACCGCCCTGCGATTCGCCACAATGAACCGCCGCCTGAATCCCAAGTTCTACGCGCTAAAGGCCGATTGTCGCGGAAACCAATTGCGACTCCAGCCTCCACTCGTCACACCTACCCCGTCCAGATACCACAATTTCCACCTGCCTGATTCTGCTATATTGGGCCTTCCGAAGGAGCCCGCACTCATGGCAAAGAGCGTCAACAAAGTCATCCTCATTGGCAATCTGGGCAAAGACCCGGAAGTCAAGTACACGCCGCAAGGCACCGCAGTAGCGAAGATTACGCTGGCTACCAACGAGTCCTATAAGGACAAAGGCGGGCAATGGCAGGAACGCACCGAGTGGCACAACGTCGTGCTCTGGCAGCGCATGGCCGAGATCGCCGGGGAATATCTCAAGAAAGGCAACAAGGTCTACATCGAAGGCCGCCTGCAAACCCGCAGCTGGGATGACAAGCAGACCAATCAGAAAAAGTACATGACCGAGGTCGTGGCAGGCACCATGGTCCTGCTCGGTGGGCGCGGCGAAGGTGGCGGTGGCGGCGAGGGCTCCAGCCGCGGCTCCCGTGGTGGCGCAGCCGATAACTTCGATCAAAGCGCACCTGCACCCGAACCAGAACCAGCCGGAGCGTCCCCCATCACCGACGAGGACATCCCTTTCTAAGCGTAAGATCGGTTGAGGGGAGGCGTACGTCCATGTCCACTCTTGCCGAAAAGACCTGCGTTCCATGCCGCGGCGATGTTCCCGCTCTCAAAGGCGCGGCTTTGCATGACTTGAGCCATCAGCTGCCGAACTGGAAAGTCGTCGACGAACATCACCTCACACGAGCCTTCAAGTTTCCCGATTTCCAGAAGGCGCTGGATTTCGTGAACCGCGTCGGCGAAGTGGCCGAAAATCAGGGCCATCATCCTGACATCTTTCTCGCCTGGGGCAAGGCCGAGATCACACTTTGGACGCACAAGGTCAACGGCCTGACGGAAAGCGACTTCATCATGGCCGCAAAGATTGATCAGCTCTATACCGAGCCGCGCGACTGAACCTGATCGGGCGAGGGCGAAAGTCAGTCCACGAACGCCGTTTCGTGCACCGGACTCGGCTTCCACAACTTCATCGCCCAGGCCCAGATCGTAGCCGGAGCCAGCATGATCAATCCGGTTGCAGTCACCAGCGTGCGCGCCGAGATGCCGTTGTCCAAGAACTTCCCACACGCATACGCGCCAATGGCGATGGTCAGCATGCACAATCCCAGGTCGGCCGAAAACACGCGCCCTCGAAAGCGGTCGTCGGTGTGCAACTGCAAGAGCGTGGTCGAGAACACCCAAACGGTTGAGCCGCCGCAATGCGCGACCGCGGCCCACAAGCACGCGAACCAGACCGTGCCAGATTTGCCGATCAGCATGTAACCAAGGGCCGTCACCAGGTATCCGTAAAAGATGCCGAGACGCAAACGGCGTTCCTGATGTCCGGCCCAAGGCGCGCTGAACAGCGGTCCGATGAGCGCGCCCAGACCACGAGCCCCGAGCAGCATGCTCATGCCGAGCATCGCGCCGCGCTGCGGATCCAGATGGTGCCAGCGCACAGGAAAGTACTTCTGACCCATCACCGTGAACAGAACCCAGCTCGGACCGATCACCAGATTGCCGGCTTTCACGAAAACCGTCGCCAGCAACGAGCGATGGGCGCGCACGTAACGCACACCTTCGAGCACGGGCGTGTAGTCGAACAAATCCCGCGCGCGCAACCGGCCGGAGGCTTCCGCGTGCGGCTCTGCGAACTGCATCCCCGCGATGAACAGCGCCGACACCAGGAACGACAACGCATTCAGCACGAAGACCGCGTCGCGGCCAAGTAAGGCGCCGACAATTCCGCCGAGCGTCGCGCCCAGTACCAGGTTCATCGACCAGGTCGTTGAACCCAGCGTGTTGGCGACGATGACGTCTTCCCTTTTCGTGATGTTCGGAATCACGGCGCTGCGCGCCGGCTCGAAGAACGCCGCCATCAGCGTTTCCATCAGAAGCAGCGGATAGACCAGCCAAACCATTTCGCGCGAGCGCACCAGCAGCATCGCCAGTACGATCACCACGCGAACCAGGTCGGCCGCGATCATCACCCGCTTGCGGCGGATGCGGTCGTTGACCACACCTGCCGTCGGTCCGATGAATGTCTGCGGAAGAACCTGCAGCACCAGCGCCAGCGCGACGGAACTCGCGTGTCCGGTCAGTTGCAGCAGCAGGCTGTAAATCGCGAGCGTGTAGAACCAGTCGCCAATCTCGCTCACGATCTGCGCCATCCACAACCGGCGGAAGTTGCGGTTCTCGCGCACCAAGCGCAAGTACGAGGCAAACGAGACCGACCTCACTTCGTGCTCTGGTTTTGGGTCCATTCCGTTGAAATCGAGGCGCGGGAAAAAGCCGGATCCCCCAAGATAACCGATCAAGGAAAAATCGAAAATTTGGGGATCTTTATATCCTAGTAAATTCGAAAGGGCCCCCCGTCCCCCCGAGCCTTGCGGAATCAATCATCTACGGCCAAAACCCTGCGAAATTATTGACGACACGGGAATTACAGGCAAACTCCTGACCCGCTGAGACTTAGAAACCGGCCTTTGAGCTCCGTCGGCGACCACGTTTTCTATGGGACCGTGTCTCTGGAGGAATCCGAAATCGGGCAAAGAAAGTGGACAAAGTGCAAAGGATTGCAGCTCCGAATCGATTGACAAAGAGTGTCAATCGCCGACCCAGTCCCCGTAGCCAGAACCGCTGGAAGGATTTACCGGAGCCGACGCCGGCGCCCGCGGGATGGCCGGAGGCGGCGGCTTAGGCATCGTGCTTGCATTAGCGAAGGGCGAGGATTACGCACCTTATGCGCGAACGAGCTGTGAAGGGCTTCATGGCGATTCTTACAGTGACTTTATTGACCTCGGCATTTCTTCCGCTCAGCACGCCGAATCCATCGCGTTCGCTGATGCTGCTTGGCGCGGGCCTGGTGTGCCTGGCCAATCTGACCCGCCGGTACTACGCCGGCGAAGAATAAGTTTTTTCCGCTTTACCCTCGTCTCAAAACTCGTCAAGCCCGGAAGCAAGTCTTCCGGGCCTTTTTTTACGCGTTGCCGCCAAGGCCGATAAGCCCGTCCCGACTGCCAAAAGGAATCGTGGAACGGGCACTCCCCCACACCACGAACTCGCTTCAATCTGATGTCTGCACCTCGCCCTAGACGACTCGCTCGACACCGAGACCCAAACTGAGCGCTGACCTACACCTACCCCCCCCACCACGCCCCCCCCCCACTCTCTATAATCTTCCCATGCTCGACGAACTGGAGTTTCGCAAGCGTGCCGACGAGGCGTTCGCTTCTCTGAAGAAGTCATTA
Source organism: uncultured Acidobacteriota bacterium (assembly GCA_963729415.1). Lineage (GTDB taxonomy): Bacteria > Acidobacteriota > Terriglobia > Terriglobales > Acidobacteriaceae > Gp1-AA133. Next base: position 261,372 of record CAVSOD010000007.1, read on the forward strand.
ATTGCCGCGGAGGACGATGCCGCCATCGAAGCCGAAGATCAATCCGGGGCGCTGCATATCAGTTTCGAAGACGGGGCGCGGTTTGTGATCTCTCCTAACGCGCCCGTCCGCCAGATCTGGATTTCCGCGCTGACCACGAGTTTCAAGCTCGACTGGTCCGAGGAAGAGAAAGATTTCGTTCTCTCCAAGACGGGCGAGAAGCTGAAACCGCTGGTGGGACGGTTGATTAATCAGCAACTCGGTGAAGAAGCTGTCGAACTGGAGTGACCGCAAAGTCCAAGAAGCGGGCGCAAAAACCGCCCAGGCTTGACGCTCTTGCACGTCTTCGCGCTCTTTGCGGCCGCTTTGCGCCCTTTGCGGTTTAAGATTTTAAAAGCACAGCGCTTCTAACCACGCCGCCATGCCGAGGACTACACAGGAGCAGCGTTGCTGCCGTACAGGCTATTAAGATTTTTGCTTGTAACGGATTGCGGCTTCGAATGGGCGATACTGTCTTGCCCTCCGCGGTTTTTCGAAAAATCAAGGCAGCAGTCCCGGTGTAATCAAATTATGAATTGTCATCCTGAGGCGAAGCGAGGGAGCGAAGCGAGCGTAGCCGAAGGACCTGCTGTTCCCCGCCGAAAAGCAGGTCCTTCGCTTAGCTCAGGATGACAATTTTTTGGGGTTAATCCCTCCGTGCCCTCTGTGTCCTCTGTGGTGAAGCCGGTGTCCTCTGTGGTAAAGCCTGCGTCCTCTGTGGTAAAGCCTGCGTCCTCTGTGGTGAAGCCTGTGTCCTCTGTGGTGAAGCCTGTGTCCTCTGTGGTAAAGCCTGTGTCCTCTGTGGTAAAGCTTGTGTCCTCTGTGGTAAAGCTTGTGTCCTCTGTGGTAAAGCCTGTGTCCTCTGTGGTGAAGCCTGTGTCCTCTGTGGTGAAGCCTGTGTCCTCTGTGGTGAAGCCTGTGTCCTCTGTGGTGAAGCCTGTGTCCTCTATGGTGAAGCCTGTGTCCTCTGTGGTGAAGCCTGTGTCCTCTGTGGTGAAGCCTGTGTCCTCTGTGGTGAAGCCTGTGTCCTCTGTGGTGAAGCAGCGGCGCGAAGAACACCGTTTGCGCGCTGCTACAGTGCCGCCACTTGCCGGCCAGGCTCCATCTTATTCCGAAGATCGGCGGCGATTTGCTTGCCGTGGAAGCGCCCGTTCTCGATGAAGATTTCGCTGGTGCGCGATCCCGCCACGATCACGCCCGCCACGTAAATTCCCGGCACATTGCTCTCGAGCGTCTCCGGATCGCACACCGGACGGTGCTGGCCGTCGGAAAACTCCAGCCCCATGCTCCGCAGAAAATCGTAGTCGGGGTGGTATCCGATCAGGGCAAACACGAAAGCGTTGGGCAGCCGCTTCGTTCCCTTGGGCGTGTGCAGCACAACCTCATCCGTGGTGATCTCCTCCACGCTACTCCGCAGGAAAGCGTTGATCTCTCCGTTCTTGATCCGGTTCTCCAGATCCGGCCGCACCCAGTACTTCACCCCGGGAGAAATCTGTTCATTGCGGTGCACCAGGGTCACGCGGGCGCCGTGGCGCCACAGATCAAGCGCGGCTTCGGCCGCGGAATTCTTTCCGCCAACCACCACGACATCGCTGTCGTAGTACGGATACGGTTCCTTGTAGTAGTGGAACACCTTGGGCAGATCTTCTCCGGGAACCCCGAGTTGGTTGGGCAGATCGTAGTAGCCAGTCGAGACAATGATTTTGCGCGCGCTGTAGTCGTGAATTCTGCCCGCGCGATCGGTCGCCGTGATGCGGAAGTTGCCGTCTTGCCCGGTGACCGTTTTCACCCACTGATACTGATGGACGTGCAAGTGATAGTGCTCGGTGACCAGCCGGTAGTATTGCAGCGCCTCCTGGCGCGTCGGCTTCTGCCCGGCGCAGGCGAAGGGAATGTCGCCGATTTCGAGCAGCTCGGGCGTGGTGAAAAATGTCATGTTGGTGGGATAGTTGTAGAGCGAATTCACCAGGCAGCCTTTGTCGATCACCAGCGCCTTGCATCCGATTTTCTGCGCTTCAATCGCGCACGCGAGACCGGTCGGCCCGGCGCCAATGACCAGCACGTCCGCCCAACTCTCGGGGCGGGCATGAGCCTGTTGGCGGGGCAGTGTGACGGGGATCGAATCCGTGGTGGCCAATATGGGTCCTGACAGCGCGCCAAGTGAGCGCGCGGCGCGATTTCTCGAGCAAGAATTCTAGCATGCGGCGCGGCAGCCGGCTCTTCCAGGCGTCACACCCGCATGTGCGGCGCCGCACAACCTGCATGTTCAAGGCGTTATACTTTGAGGTTGCTCACTCCGCAGACATCTGACAGGAAGACCTATGGCCACCTACACTGAACCCATGACCGCGACCCGCACGGAATCCGACAGCATGGGCAAGATCGAAGTCCCGGCGAATGTGTACTGGGGCGCGCAGACCCAGCGTTCGCTGCTGCATTTCAACATCGGCCGCGACACCATGCCGCCGGAGCTGATCAAGGCCTTCGGCATCCTGAAGAAAGCTTGCGCGCTGGTGAACCTCGACCTGGGCAAGCTTTCTGCTGAGAAGGCGAAGCTGATCGTGCAGGCAGCCGACGAAGTGATTGCGGGCAAGCTGAACGACCAGTTCCCGCTGCGCATCTGGCAGACCGGCAGCGGCACGCAGACCAACATGAACGTCAACGAGGTCATCTCGAACCGCGCCATCGAGCTGGCGGGCGGGGTGATGGGATCGAAGAAGCCCATCCATCCCAATGACGACGTCAACATGTCGCAGTCGTCGAACGACACGTTTCCCGCCGCGATGCATATCGCCGCGGCCGACCGTGTGAAGCGGGCGCTGATTCCGGCCATCCAGACCGTGCACGATGCTATCGCAGCGAAGTCGAAGGAGTTCGATTCGATCGTGAAGATCGGGCGCACCCACCTGCAAGACGCCGTCCCGATGACCGTCGGCCAGGAGTTCAGCGGCTGGGCCAGCCTGCTCGAGCGCGACATCAAACGACTGGAGCAGGTGCTCGTGGGCCTATACGACCTGGCGATTGGCGGTACGGCGGTGGGCACAGGACTGAACGCCCATCCTGAGTTCGCCGAGCGCGCCGCAAAGAAAATCGCCGAGCTGACCGGACTTCCTTTCAAGTCGCATCCCAACAAGTTCGCAGCGTTGTCGGCACACGACGAGATTGTTTTTGCCCAGGGCGCCCTCGAGACACTCGCAGCATCTTTGATGAAGATCTCCAACGACATTCGCTGGCTGGCTTCGGGTCCGCGCGCGGGGCTGGGTGAGTTGATCATTCCCGAGAACGAGCCGGGATCGTCGATCATGCCCGGCAAAGTGAACCCCACGCAGTGCGAGGCGATGACCATGGTTTGTGTGCAGGTGCACGGAGCCACGGCCGCCGTCGGATTTGCCGGCTCCCAGGGAAACTTCGAGCTGAACGTCTACAAGCCGGTCATCATCTACAACTTCCTGCACTCGGTGACGCTGCTCACCGACGCGTGCCACGGGTATGTCGAGTACATGCTGAAGGGGATCGAGGTGAATCACGAGAAGATGAAGCACCACGTCGAACACTCCCTGATGCTGGTGACGGCGCTGACTCCAAAAATCGGCTACGACAAGGCAGCGAAAATTGCGCATACTGCGCACGTGGACCACTCCAGCCTGAAGGCGGCGGCGCTGAAATTGGGATATCTGACCGCCGAGGAGTTCGACGAGTGGGTGAAGCCGGAGAGGATGACGAAACCCTGATTTTGAGGTTTACGTCATGGAAAAACCCAACAACTCCATCAATCGTATCTGCACTGCTCGAAGTACTTCGGCTGGCGCCGTGTCTGTATATTTTGCATTTCGGGTGCGCCAATCCAAGTTCCGGACCGCGTCGGCCAGAATCACCCCAGTCGTTTTCATTCGGCTCGGGAGTGGGACTTCAAAGGGATACCCTTTCACCTGGTTCGTAATCGGGACCATCACAGCCAGTCCAGTCTTACCGTTGTAGCTCCTCGGGGACAGGACCAGCGCAGGACGCCAGCCTCCCTGTTCGTGCCCAACGCGGGGATCGAGGTCCACCTTAACAACATGCCCTGCATCCGGGACATAGCCGTGACCCGGTCTGTGACTTACCATACCTCTTTACCAACCCGCTTGCCCCAATCCAGTTCGTGATGCTGATTCTCCGGGGTTATTCGCGCGACGAGAGCTTCCAGCGTGAGCCCCGAATTCAGCGGCTCTAATGTGATACGACCGGCTTCAACCCGGATCTCCAACTCCTCTCCTTCGCGCAGGCGAGCCTGATCCAGAACCTTTTTAGGGATTCGTACCGCTTGGCTATTTCCCCACTTCACAATGCGAGAACGGACCGCTGGCATAAAGCGCCTCCGCTCTAAGTATATACATCGGGATATACACGTCAATCACCCGATGGTCGAGGCATAGTTCAGCTCCTAATACGCCCACCGCAACAGCGTGGCCCCCACCGTAAACCCCGCCCCCACCGACGCCAGCATCACCAGGCTTCCCTTCTTCAGCTTGCCCTCGTCCACGGCAGTCTGCATGGCGAGAGGAATCGTGCCCGCTGTCGTATTTCCATAGCGGTCGATATTCACGATCACGCTTTCCGGGCGCAGGCCCAGCCGGTCGGCTGTGGCCATGATGATTCGCCGATTCGCCTGGTGCGGGATGAACGCATCGATGTCGCAGCCTTTCAGGCCATTGCGCTTGAGCAGCTTCTCGCAGAGCTCAGTCTGCTTGCGCACGGCAAACTTGAAAACGGCCTGCCCATCCTGGTGGACGTAGTGCATCTTCTTTTCGATCGTCTCGCGCGATGAGGGGTTCAGGCTGCCGCCGCCCGGCATGTACAGAAAACCGCCGCCCGATCCGTCGACTTCATGCAAGTAGTCAATCAGGCCCACGCCATCCTCGTCAGCCGGCTCAAGAATCACGGCGCCCGCGCCGTCGCCGAAGATCACGCAAGTAGCGCGGTCGGTGTAGTCGATGATCGACGACATCACATCCGATCCGATCACCATGACCTTCTTGTGCATCCCCGTGGCGACGTATTGCGCGCCGGTTTGCAGCGCGTAGAGAAACGCCGAACACGCCGCCGACAAATCGAATCCCCAGGTACCGTTTGCGCCGAGTTTGTGTTGCACCAGGCAGGCAGTCGAGGGAAAGAACATGTCGGGCGTGACCGTAGCAACCAGGATCGCCTCAAGGTCGTTTGCCGGCATGCCGCGCTGGGATAGCGCCTTCTTGGCGGCTTCGACCGCGAGGTCGCTTGTGGCCACGCCTTTGTCGACCAGGTGACGCTCGCGGATGCCGGTGCGCTCCAGGATCCATTCATTCGAGGTCTCCACCATTTTTTCCAGGTCGGCATTGCTCAGCACGCGAGGCGGGACATAGGTGCCGAGGGCGCTGATCTTGACGCGCGCAGGTTGGCTCACTCAGTGATCTCCAGAGATGGAATCGGAACCAAATATTGTGCGGCAGGGTGGGCTGCCGTGTCCAACTGCTTCGCAAAGGAACCTTCTCGCAGGCCGAGGACGGCCACGACCCACTCTCCCGCAATGAGAGTTGGATTACCGCCGGACATGTACCTCTGTCGAAAACATGTACTTCTCACAATGGCCGGATAGCGCACCGACCAAAGTAGATTGCCCGCAAACACCGCGCCGGAAGCCGCGTTTCGGCTTTGGCCTCAAGAGACCTGTGCCGAAAAACCAGTCTCGACTAGGCTGCTGCGAGTGCCACAGCTCTGAACTCGAAACGCTCGGAAGGGGAATCAGAGATGCCGAACACGGCCAGAAATCATGCGGGTCGCGTCGTCGCCACGCTTACTCTCTTGCTCACGATCGCGGCGTTGTCGGGTTGCGCGGGCATGGGCGCAGGTAGTTCGAGCGGTCAATCGAGCTCGAACGGCGTGGTCGTCACCGCCCCCTCGAGCAGCGTGCGCACCGGCGATACTCTGCAGTTCTCCGCGAAAGTTACAAGCGCGATGGACCAGACAGTCGCCTGGTCGATTAACGGAGTGGCTGGCGGCAATTCCATGGTCGGCACAATTAGCGCCAGCGGCCTGTACAAGGCGCCCGCAACCCTCCCCTCTCCGAACACGATCACCGTAGAAGCGATTTCCTCGTCCGATAAGACCCTCTCCGGCAAAAACATGATCACGCTGGAGAATCCGGTGCCGACCGTGACGGCGGTTTCCCCCGCCTTCGTCCCGGTCGGTAATTTTTCCATCACCATCACGGGAACGAAATTCGTGAGCGGCGCCAAGGTAATGTTTGGCGGCCAGGCGCTGATGACAAAGTTCGTCTCAGCCACCGAGCTTACGGCCACCGGTACCACCACCTCGGCGCAGAACGGGATGTCTGTGTCCTTGAGCGTGGAAAATCCCGACCCGGGAGCGATCGCTTCGGCCAACATGACAGTGAAGGTGGGAGTCTCGGGGATCATGGTCCACATCACGCCCTCGAGCGCTCAGTTGCATCCGGGAGAAACCGTGCAGTTCAAGGCAACGGTGAGTGGCACGTCGAATCAAAACGTCGTGTGGAAGGTCAACGGCGCTTCCGGTGGCAGCACCGTGGTGGGCACCATCAGCGCCAGCGGTCTGTACACCGCGCCTGCGGTTTTGACGCCGGGTGCGACCACCCTGACGATCACCGCACCCAGTGTCCAGGATCCCCAGTCCAGCAATGCCCCGTCCTCTGTGACCCTGCTCAGCGCTCTCCCCGTCGTGACCGCAGCCCTCCCCACCCCAATTCCCGTTGGCAACTTCACCGTGTCGGTAAGCGGCAGCAATTTCCTCAACGGAGCCCAGGTGATTTTCGGTGGGGTGATGTTGCCGACGACGTTCATCTCGTCCACCAGCCTCAGTGCTAACGGAACGTCGAACTCGTCGGGCACAATCGCCTTACAGGTCATCAATCCGGGCGTGGGTTCGCCCACTTCGAACACCTTGCAGGTGCAAGTCGGATCGGGCAATAGCGCTGTGACTGCGGCGGCAGCGGCACGCTTCCTCGAGCAGTCGACGTTTGGGCCCACAACTGCCTCCATCCAGCACGTGCAGCAAGTAGGCTTGCAGCCATTCCTCACCGAGCAGTTCAACGCGACCGCCTCAACCTATCCGACACCCGGCGCGAACGACGACATCAGCGTGGTGAAAGAGCGCTTCTTCACCAATGCGCTCACCGGGAAGGATCAGTTGCGGCAGCGCGTGGCCTGGGCCTTGGCGCAGATTTTCGTCGTGTCGAACCAGAAAATCGGCGATCCCAGCGCCTTCACGCTGTGGATGAACATGCTGCAGAAGGACGCCTTCGGCAATTTCTCAACCCTGTTGAATGACGTCACCCTTAGCCCGACCATGGGCCGCTATCTCGACATGGTGGGCAACGACAAGCCCGACCCCAATTCCGGCACCGAGCCAAACGAAAACTACGCCCGCGAAATTTTGCAGTTGTTCTCGATCGGGCTCGCGCAACTGAATCCCGACGGCAGCCAGCAGGTGGATGCCAATAACATGCCGATTCCGACTTACACCCAGGACACGATCATTGGCTTTGCGCATGTCTTCACTGGCTGGGCGTTTCCAACCAAGGCCGGCCAGACCGCCAGTTTCTACAACGGCGAATACTACGGCGGCCCGATGATTCCGTTCGACAACCACCACGACACCGGCGCGAAGCTGCTGCTCAATGGCGTGACTCTGCCTGCGGGCGGAACAACCCAGGCTGATTTAACGGCGGCACTGCAGAACATCTTCAACCATCCGAATGTTGGGCCGTTCATTTCCAAGCAACTCATTCAGCACCTGGTGACCAGCAATCCGAGCCCGGCTTACGTTGCGCGTATTACGGCCGTATTCAACGACAACGGCAGCGGCGTGCGCGGCGACTTGAAAGCCGTGGTGAACGCCATCCTGATGGATACCGAGGCACGCGCGGGGGATGATCCCACGCAGGTGCAAGCCGGCGACGGGCACTTGAAAGAGCCGGTACTGTTCATGATGAACCTGCTGCGCGCCACCAATGCGACCTCCGACGGCGCGAACCTGAACAACTACGCCTCCAACATGAAGGAAGAGCCGTTCGAGTCGCCCACGGTTTTCAACTTCTACTCCCCCATCAACGTCATTCCCGGGACGAGCCTGCTGGGACCGGAATTCCAGATCTTCAACAGCACCACCTCGATGTCGCGCATTAATTTCGTCAACGATCTGGTGTTTGGCAGCGTCAGCAGCACAACCAAAATCGACATCTCCGCATACGTGGCGCTGGCGCCGAACCCATCAGAACTGGTGGATTCGCTCAGTGGCGTGCTCACCCACGGACCGCTTTCCGACGGAGCGCGGAACACTATCATCACCACTGTCACCAATCTCACCGACAACACCAAGCGCGCGCAGACCGCGCTGTACCTGATCGGCAGTTCGTCGCAGTTCCAAGTCGAGCACTAAAGGGGAAAGCATCATGGGCAGATGGAACCGCAGAGATTTCCTGAAGACTACCTGTTGTTCGGCGGCCGCCGGGTTCGCGGCGGCGAGTTTCAGCCGGTTCGGACTGGTGAACGCGCTGGCGCAGACCGCCACCGACTATAAGGCGCTGGTGTGCGTCTTCCTGTTCGGCGGCAACGACAGCAACAATATGATCATCCCGTACGACAGTGCCGGCTACAACGCCTACAAGTCGGCGCGCGCTGGCCTCGCCTTGGCTCAGGGATCGCTGCTGCCGGTCACGCCGCCCAGCATTGGTTCTCCCTTCGCATTCCATCCGCGCTTCACGGGAATGCAGTCGCTGTTCAACAGCAAGAATCTCGCCGTGCTGGCGAACGTCGGTACCCTGGTTCAGCCCACCACCGCGTCGCAATTCCAGAAAGGCAGCGCACCGCTGCCCATGAACCTCTTCTCGCATTCCGATCAGGAAGCGCAGATGCAGACCGCCATCCTCGACCGCGTGGCCGACACCGGCTGGGCTGGTCGAACCGCCGACAAGATTCAGTCGATTTATGGTGGCACCTTCCCGATTATTATTTCGCTGGCAGGCACCAACATCTTTTGTGAAGGGGTCGTCGCCCAGGCGATCCAATCCAACGGAAATCCCACGCAGTTATTGAACGGCTTTGGCGGGGGCACCGACTCGAATGCCCGCCTCGCTGCTCTGCAAAGCCTGCTGACCTTCGACACCGGCTTGTCGCTCATCCAGGCGGCCAGCACCACGACGGGCAATGCGATTCAGAACGGACAGGCGCTCGCCGCTGCTCTTGCCACGGGCACGCCGCTGGCCACGCAATTCCCGAAGAACTCCTATTTCGCGAGCCAACTGCAGCAGGTCGCCAAAATCATTCAGGTCCGCGCCGCCCTGGGATTGCAGCGGCAAATCTTCTTCGTCTCGATGGGCGGCTTCGATACCCACACCGGACAATTGCCGCAGCAAGACTCCCTCTTCAACGATCTGAGCGCCTCGCTGAGCGCGTTCTACCAGGCCACCGTCGAGATGGGTGTCGCCAGCAGTGTGACGACTTTCTCGCTATCGGACTTCGGCCGCACCTATTCCCCGAACAGCGACGGAACCGACCATGCCTGGGGCAGCCACCACCTGGTCATGGGTGGCGCCGTCAAGGGCGGCGACTTCTATGGCACTTTCCCCACGCTGGCGGTCAATGGACCCGACGACGCAACCGGGCAGGGGCGCTGGGTACCGACCACTTCGATCGACCAATACGCCGCGACGCTCGCCTCCTGGTTCGGCGTGGCTGCAACCGATCTGCCTACAATCTTTCCGAATCTCGCCAACTTCACCGCCCCCACGCTGGGAATCATGGGGTAAGGCGAACCGGAACTCCCCCAAACGTAGGCAAGACCGCATCGGTGGCCCGATGCGGTCTTGCGGATGTGAAGAAATCGCGAGCCGTCGAAGATTCAAGTCGTACTTCGTCCGCCCGCAACCAGGCAGATCACCCCGCCAATGACCAGCACGGTTGGAACCGCCGGTGGCAGTCGCTCGTTCTCTTGGGTTTGCACGCCGATTTTAGCGTCGCCAATCTTCACCGAGTGGTCTTCTCGATGCGGAATGGGAACGACAAACGCAAGCAGTCCGAGAACAACCAGCACAATTCCGACCAGGGTTAGGCCCTTCATGGTTCCTCCTGCGTGCGTGCGTCTGGCATTCTAGTCCAAACCGGCATCGATTCAGAACCCAGGCGACGAAACGTCATGCGCAGCAATCTCCGTGCATCTCAGCAAGGAAAAGTCAGCAAGGAAAAGAATAATAAACGAGACGCCAAATCTGCCCGGCAACGTTGCCGGCTTTCGCGGTAGGCAACAAAAAAGCCAGGCACCGGGGACCCACTGCACACGTAAGAGCCCGTTACCGTTGCTTCCTTCCGGACCTGGCGGGGTTGGCGGGAGTACGTCGCGTGGGACCGATACCTGACCCCCAGTAGTTTACCATCGGCTTCTTAAACCAACGTACCCTTCCCTTCCTCGCCCAAGTAGCGAAGAATGGAGGGATTCCATGTCTGCTGCGGGTACAGGACCGTCCGGAAACATTCCCTTGACGGTGGCGATCGAGCGCTACTTTCAGGTTTCGCTCTATCTGCTCGTCTTGACGGGTTCGGCACCCTGGCCAGCACCGGGGCAGTGGATGCTCCGACCGTCGCGCTCGTCGGCATGGCGCTGTTCGTGCGCGGCTATCTTCTCAACAAGCGCAGCGACGTTCACATCCCGACCCGCTGGACCAATTTCCTCACGCTCGCTTACGCCGCGTTTTATCTCGTGGACTACACGGTGCTGTCGGGCAGTTTCCTCACCGCGACCGTTCACCTGGTGTTGTTCGGCATGGTTATCCGGATGTTTTCCGTCCAGAAGGAGCGCGATCTGTACATGCTGGCCGTCCTCGCGTTCCTGATGGTGCTGGCCTCGGCCGTGCTCACCGTTGACAGCGTCTTTCTGTTCGCCTTCGCCGGATTCATGCTGATGGCGGTCGCCACATTTGTGCTCATGGAGATGCGGCGTTCCGCGCTCACCGCCGCCATTCCCGCGCGCGAGTCGACCGATCCCCGCACCTATCGCCGGATGGCGTTGTTTCTGGCCGGCGCATCGCCGGTGCTGGTGGTGCTGATTCTCGTCGGAGCCTTTGCCATCTTCTTCCTCTTGCCGCGCACCTCGGCCAGCTATCTCGGTACCTTTGCCACCGGCAACGAAATATCGGTCGGGTTCAGCGACCGGGTCCGGCTCGGCCGCATCGGCCAGATTCAGCAATCCAATGCCGTGGTTATGCACATCGAGATCGAGGGCGATACCCGTGGTTCCCACGATCTGAAGTGGCGTGGGGTTGCACTGGGTTGTTTGACGGGAAGGTCTGGTCCAACACCGCCGGAGCAGATTGTTCTCTCGCGCTCCGGGGACGGACAGTTCTCTCTGCCCCAATCGCTCGAAGCGGCCGTCTGAGGGCCGCCCGGCCCATTCACTATCGCGTTCTCATGGAACCGATCGGGACCAACGTCTTCTTTCTGGCGGCGCGGCCGCGCTCCTTGCGTGGCGAATACCGCCTGGTCGCAACCGATCGTGCGGGTGCCGTTTACAACCTCGACCTCGAGCATCCGCCCAGCGTGTACGAGGCCGATTCCGACATCGCAGAGCCTCCCCGATCAACTCCGGGCGGTCGCCCCGTCTGCCCCTGCGGAAATCCAGCTGAACTACCTGCAACTGCCGACGCTCGATCCCCGCATCCCCCGCCTGGCGCAACAGATCACCGCGTCTGCGGCCAACGACTACGACAAGGCCGCCGCCCTCGAACGCTATCTGATGACGAGCTTGGCTACACCCTCGAGATGTCGCCCCTGCCGCCGGATCCGCTGGCCGACTTTCTCTTCGTCCGCAAGCAGGGGCATTGCGAGTATTTCGCGTCGTCGATGGCCATCGTGCTGCGCACGCTGCGCATCCCGTCGCGTGTGGTGAACGGCTTCCGTACCAGTGAGTTCAACGACCTCACCGAAAAATACGTGATTCGCGCCAGCAGTGCCCACTCCTGGGTGGAGGCGTACTTTCCGGGCCAAGGTTGGGTCAGCTTTGATCCCACGCCAGCAAGTCCCCTCACCGACACAACCGGCTGGGGCCGCGCCCTGCTCTACCTGGATGCGGCCGCATCGTTCTGGCGCGAGTGGGTGGTGGACTACGACGCCAATCACCAGCGCGCGCTGGGCGAAGAAACGATACGGGGCAGCCGCCCCTGATCGACCAAATGAGGGACTGGACCCAACGCCGCTATGCCGAAATGCTCGACAAAGCGCGGCACACGCAACAGAAGATGGTCGAGTCTCCCGGGGCTGGAGTGCGGTGGGCCTGCTGCTGGTCGCACTATTGCTCCTGGCTGCGAACGCTCGCAGGTGGTTGCGCTGGCTGCGGGAACTCCGCCTGAAAGCGCACCCGGAGGAAGCACCGAGTCTGGCAGCGGCGCTGTGGTATCAGCGCATGATTCGCTGGCTGGCCCGTCGCGGCTGGAGAAAGACCGCCGTGCAGACACCCAGCGAATTTCTGACGCGCATCGAGGATCCCGCCGTGCGGGCGCGGGTCGAGCAGTTTACGCGCGCCTATGAGGCGGCCCGCTTCGGGGAGTCGTCAGAAGAAGCACGCCGCCTGCCTGAACTCTACGAGGAAATCACCACCGCGGACCGGCGTTGAATCGGCTTTAACGTTTTCCGAATTGCCAGACGACGCCGCCAACGTTGAAGTTGTGCTGCCGGCTCTTGCCGGTGTCCACCCCAAGACTGGGCGTGCCCGACCAGAAATCCCGCACCTCGCCGCGCGCTTTGAGCGAACGCCAGAGCTTCACATCCAGGCCAATCCCCATCTGGAACACCCCGGTCGTCGATCCGCCGTTGGGGTTCTTCCCGCCGAATTCCAGTTGCGAGCTAGGGCTAAAGCGCCCAACCCCGCCCCCAAAGCTGACCCAGGGCGACACACCTGTGGTCGCAAAAGCGTTGGCCCGCAGCGACGGCGTCACGAAGTACGAGCGATAGTTTCCGGGTATCACGTTCGCATCAAACTGCAGGTCCTGATCCCAATTGACGACCACTGGCACCTCGAAGGTCAGATGCGCGAACGTGTTGCCCAGCAAGAAATGCCCGTAGTTCACCTCGAAGGTGAGCCCGTTCCCGAAGTGCAGGTTGTTGTTGGCGAGGCTGACGCCCTTCACACCCTGATCGCTGACGAAGGTCCGTCCGATAATGCCCGTCAGTTCGTTCTTCTGAGCGAGAGCACTTGCCGCCAGCATCGTTACTGCCACCAAGGCTGCGATCAAAAGCCGTTTGACGGACATCGTTCCTCCAAAATCATGGCTTGTGGGGAAATTCACCGAATAGGGTAGCACGTTGCTCGCCGTTTCTCACCTAAGTCTGCCGTCTTGCTTGGTCCAGTGATGGCGCGCGCCGGACCAGCGCCGGGTCGCCGTGGCGGCAGTGCTAAAATAGGGGGACTACATGCCGGATCAGGAAACCACAATAGCGCTGCTCGACCGCGAAAATACTGCTTCCTCAGAGGCTTCCCCAGCCCAAAAGGTCGGCTTCGTCAGCCTCGGCTGCCCCAAGAACCTCGTCGACTGCGAGGTCATGATGGGCCTCCTGCGCAGGCCGGCGCCGAGCTGACCCCCGCGCCGAGGACGCCGACATCATCGTCGTCAACACCTGCTCCTTCATCGACTGCGCCAAGCAGGAGTCGGTCAACACCATCCTCGAGATGGCCCAGCACAAGACGCGGGGCCGCGCCCAGAAGCTTATCGTCGCCGGCTGCCTCGTCGAGCGCTACCGCGACGAGATCCAGAAGAACATTCCCGAAGTCGACGCCGTCGTCGGCACTGGCGAACTGGAGAAGCATACTCGCGGCCGCCGGCGTCGCGCCACGCGCCGCTCCGAAGTCAATTCGCCCGTTCAACATCCTGAACTCTCGCGTCCGGAAGGCGACCCCCGCGAGGAGCAAGGCGCTTCTCCCGCGACGGCGTGGGACGGAGCCATCGCCGCGCTACCCAAGTACCTCTACGACGAGACCACGCCCCGCATGCTCGCCACCCCGCGCGACGGCATACATCAAGATCGCCGAGGGCTGCGATCATCCCTGCAGCTTCTGCATCATCCCGCAGCTGCGCGGAAAGTTCCGCTCGCGCCGATTTGAATCGGTCGTCGCCGAGGCCGAACGGCTGGCGCGCAAGGCGTCCGCGAGATCACTCTCATCGGCCAGGACACCACCTGCTACGGCGAAGATCTTGGCCTGAAAGACGGCCTCGCGCTGCTGCTCGAGAGGCTGGCGCAGCATCGAAGGCCTGCGCTGGCTGCGCTTCCTCTACGCCTACCCCAACAAGATCACCGACCCGCCTGCTCGAGACCATCGCCGCGCACGACAACATCTGCAAGTACCTCGACGTCCCCCTCCAGCACGCGTCGCTGCGGTCCTCAAGCGCATGAAGCGCGGAGGCAACGCGGACGTTTTCCTGCGCTCCATCGAGAAGGTGCGCCGCATCGTCCCCGACGTCACTGCGCACAGCTTCATCGTCGGCTTCCCCGGCGAAACCGAAGAGGACTTCAAGGAACTCGGAGACTTCATCGCAGCCGCAGATCGACTGGCTGGGCGTCTTCGGCTACTCCGACGAAGAGGGCGCCGAAGCCTTCGACCTCGCGACAAAAAGTCCCGCCGCGCGAGATCGAGCGCCGCCGCAAGCTGATGCGGATCCAGAAGCAGATCAGCGCAGAAGCAAGAAGAAAGCCTGGGTCGGCCGCGAGATCGACCTGCTGATCGAAGGCGAGTCGGAAGAAACCGAACTGCTCTGGGAGGGCCGCACCGCCCTCCACGCACCCGAGATCGACGGCAAAGTCTTCATCAACGACTTCGGCCCGGGCACGGAAGCGAAGCCCCGGCACCTTCTACCGCTCCGAGATCACCGAAGCCCACGACTACGATGTAGTCGCCCGCATCATCTAGCAGCGTTCCCGTTTTGTAGCGCGGGCGCCCTCGCCCGCGAATCAGCGAATCAATCGCGGGTGCCCCAGCCTTCCCCGCCTTTTGCGGAGGCTGGGGGGTGTTCACTCGTCACAGAAAATCTATGCTCCACTCCGTAGTCTCCACCCATGCCCTGGGGACTGATGCGGTATCAGCAAACCCGAGATCTGCATTCCTTCACCTTCAGTTGTTTCCATCGTCTTCCGCTGTTAAACACCCCCCAGACGCGTGACGTCTTCTTAAAAAACTCTGGAGCAATCACGCCGCTGGTATGGCTTCTATGTGGTCGGCTACGTGGTCATGCCCGAGCACGTGCACTTGCTCATCAGCGAACCCGCACGCAGCCGACTGGCGGTCGCCCTCCAGATGCTCAAGCAGGTCGTTTCCCAAAAACTCCGCGGGGCATCGCCCCACCCGTTCTGGCAGCCTCGCTATTGTGATTTCAACGTATGGAGCGAGCGCAAGCGAGTCGAGAAGTTGCGCTATCTGCATCGCAACCCGGTCAATCGGGGGTTAGTGGCGGCGCCGGAGGATTGGGCCTGGAGCAGTTTTCGCCATTATCTGACCGGGGAAGAAGGTATTGTGGAAATCGAATCGCGGTGGACGGCCCAAAAGCGCGAGGCGACGGGTGTCTTTCTGACGGTTCGTCCTCGCCCAGCCGTGTAATTACCCCAGCCTCCGCAAAAAAAGCGGAAGGCTGGGGCACCCGGCAAGCAAGTGGACCTGCTGCTCGAAGGCACATCCGAAGAAACCGATCTGCTGCTCGAAGGCCGAGCCGCCATGCACGCCCCCGAAATCGACGGCAAGGTGCTGGTCAACGACTTCCGCGAAGGTACGGAACCCGAATTCGGCAATTTCTACCGCTGCGAAATCACCGAAGCGCACGAGTACGACGTGGTAGCGAAGGTTATCTAGCAGCGTTCCGGTTTTGTAGCGCGGGCGCCCTCGCCCGCGAATCAGCCAATCAATCGCGGGTGCCCCAGCCTTCCGCGGTTTTTGCGGAGGCTGGGGGTTTACAACCGCATCAGCGCTGTCGAAATCGACCTATAATTTCCCGTATGGGCAGCTTAGTCGCACTCATCGCAGTGCTGCTTATCACGGTCTTCATCCAAGAAGGCTCGCTTCAAGCACAGCAAATACCGGTCCACGCGCGGCTAAGTTCTGATTGTTCAACTTCCAGTTCAGATCAGCCCCACGGGCTCTGAGATATCGATCGAGGAGGTGACTCTCTCCGGCCCTCTACTGTTGCCTCTCTCCGACCAAGAGGCGATCGCTGACGAGGTTAAGCTAAAGACGCACGGTACTTCTCTTGAAAACGTGATGGAAGAAGGGCTCGAACGAGCAAAATACGGCTGGCAGGATCGCGGATACAACGAAAGCGAAAGCAACGGGCAAAGCGAAAACGCTAACCAGCGACCCTGTAAATCTGCGGATCGCGTTGGATGTTAACGTCAACGAAGGCGCACAATACAGACTACGCAGCATAAAGTCTCGAAACTATAAGGTGGTCACCAGTGCTGAAGTCCTGAGGGGTGCTTTCCCGATCGCAGACGGCGACTGATCTAGCCGTCGAGAAGATTGGCCAGGGACTGGAGATTCTTCGAAAGACCTACGGCGAACTTGGGTACCTTGATTTCACCACTTCTACGGAAACTAAGATCGATGACGGAAATCAACTGATTTCGCTGGTCATCGATTTCGATGAGGGCAAGCAATTTCGCGTAGGGAAAATTAAGGTTTTAGGTCTGGAGGAATCGGCTCAAGAGGATTTTCTTAAAGACCTCTCCAATCCGGCCTGGTCAAATTTTGAGCAGCAAAGTATGGGAAGAGTCTTTGCTCAAGTACCCGGATTGTCCTTGCCGTGAACAGCAACGACTCGACAACAAGACTGGCATTGTGACGCTCACGCTCGACTTCAGACCCTGTCCGCCTGAATAGGGTAAACAACAGACTTCTCGCTCGTCACCGTTCTATGGCTGCAGCTGCCTCGGAATGAGGAAGCCCGAACCGGTTATCTCGACCCAGTAAGCTACAGTAATTCTTGCGCCCCTTCCCACAACCGGGCCGCTGGGTGCCCCAGCCTTCCGCGCACTTTGCGGAGGCTGGGGATGTGCGACCTCATCTCTATCTAAACTGTGGCGGCCCAATCCTTTGCGGTTTTCGAAGTAGCCTGCCCTGAGCACAGTCGAAGGGTAGGAGGCAAACTCCTCAAATCCTCTACCCGCCCACAAGTCAGCCAAACGACCCCTGCGCCCCGTCCCACAACCGCCGCATCACCTCCCCGGCCGGCTCTGCCTTCGCCAGCCCTGCGCTCTGTCCCGCCCAGGTCTGCATGCGCTGTATGTCTCCAGTCTTCTGTGCCTCCGCCCGCATCGCAGCAGTCAGCCCGCGCTGCACCGGATACGGAGCCGGAATCGGCGCTTCCTGGGCCGCCGCCCCACGAACGTAGTCGGTCGCCAGGCTCCGTCCCGCACGCCCGCTGAACGCGCGGGTCAGCACCGTATCTTCGGGCGTGGCTTTCAAAAGCGCACTCGCCCAGGCAGGGTGAATCTTCGCTTCCGGACACACCAGGAAAATCGTCCCCACCTGCGCCGCGCTCGCGCCCAGCACCAATGCCGCCGCCACTCCGCGCGCGTCAGCAATCCCTCCGGTGGCGACCACCGGAACTTTCACTGCGTCGACCACCGCAGGCAACAGCGCGAACAGACCTACCTGCTGCGACTCGGCCTTGGATGCGTCGAAGCACCCGCGATGTCCGCCAGCCTCCATCCCTTGCGCCACGACCACGTCGGCGCCCGCGTCCTCGGCCGCGCGCGCTTCTGCCACCGTCGAAATGGTGGCCCACCATGCGATCCGCGTCGCTTCAGCTCCTTCACAAATTCCGGCGGATACAATCCCATGATCGACGAAACGATCCGAGGCGCCGCCTTCAGCAGCGCCTCGCATTGGGTGGAAAAAACCAGCGGCACTCCGTCGCCCGCTTCGGCGGGTACCGGCGGCCCCCACTCCGCCAGAAATTCGCGCACCCGGGTTTCGTGCTCCCGATCGCGCTTCGGCGGAGGATCGGGAACCCACAGATTGATCTGAAATGGCCCCTGCGTGCCTCGCCGCACCTCCTCGGCCCAACCAACAATTTCCTCCGGTTTCATCAGCAGCGCCCCACAGGCGCCCAATCCGCCCGCGTTCGCCACCGCGATCGAAAGTGACGGCGCGCTCGCTCCCGCCATCGGCGCCAGCAGGATCGGCACCTTCAGTTCAAATCGCTGACAGAATCTCTGCGCTCGCTCCAACATTGCCTTCATCGGAATCCTCGCTCGCCCACTGCCCCAGGTCCGCCCGAGTGGATCGAACACCCTCCACCCGGTGCCCCAGGTTCGCGTCCGTTCTTTGGACGCTAACGTGGGCATGCGGGTCGCAACCCTCCTGTCTCCAAAGCGTGACTTACAACTCAATGTTCACCTGTCACACCAATCAGTGATGAGCCTCCTGGCGCAACTCCGATAAATCGCCGAAGCTATCTCGCCGGGCGTATCTCCTGGGCGACAGATTCTCCGGACGCTAAGTCCTTTGTCCGGAATATTTTGTCGATAAGTTCTTTGAAACCAAAGATTTTGATGCTCTCTCTTGCGTAAAATCTTGATTCCACAAGACCCGGGGGGAGGGGGGTATACCCCAGAAACATCCACTCACCCGCCGCGAACCACGCCGTCGTCGAACACTCGGGCAAGTCTGTGAGATTATTTCTTCAGGAATGGGGAGGCCTCGATGTTGCCCGGCGGGCATCTCAAGACTCGACCATCCGCTCCCCAAACCTTGCAACACGAAACTTGATATTGTTCGCTAATCGAGACTCACAACTGTTCCCCAATGCCCAAGCGCAGCAAAATCCGTTGCCCCATCTGCAAGAAGCCGGTCGCCACCGCCGACCCCGACTTTCCCTTCTGCAGCGAGCGTTGTCGCTCCATCGATCTGGGCAAGTGGGCCAGCGGACAGTATGTGATCTCCTCTCCCGTGAAAGACATCTCGGACGAGTTTGAACAGGAATCAAACGCCAATCGATCCGACGATGACGACTGACACCCCCATCGCACACGACTCCCACGTCGAATCCCAAGCCATCCCTGCCCCGCTGTGGGCGACCCTCGTCGCCACCTTTTTCGGCGTGGGCCGCCTGAAGCCCGGCCCCGGAACCTGGGGATCGCTTGCCACCCTCCTGGTCTGGGCGCTCCTCTCCCATTTCCTGCCCGGCGCCTGGGTGCTGCCGGCGAACCTCGGGCTGGCTCTGCTCGCCGTGGCTGTGGGAATTCCGGCGGCGACGCGGGTAGCGCGGTCTTCCGGCCTCAAAGACCCGCAATTCGTCGTGATCGACGAAACCGCGGGGCAACTCATCACGCTTCTCGGGGCACCGTTGGCTTGGAAATCTTTTTTAGCGGGCTTTATACTTTTTCGTGCGTTCGATATCGTGAAGCCACCGCCTGTCCGGCAACTCGAACGGCTGCCGGAGGGCGTCGGCATCGTATTGGACGACGTCGCGGCTGGACTTTACGGCGTGGCTGTCATGCATCTTTTGCTGCATACCGGTCTGCTCGGCCGCTAACCCGCATCGTACCTGCCATTCGAGGCATCCAGAATTCATGGGCATTTCCGACCGCATTCTCGGCAAGAAAAACGTGAACGGAAAACCGCACATCGAGAGTGTGTCGCCCGGCGCCGCGTTGCCCGGCGGCGAGATTCGCATCAGCGGCAGCGGGTTGCGACCTTCCGAACTGAAGCGCCCGCGAGTGCAGTTTGGCGAGGTGGTTGGCGCCGTGATCATCAGCTCCGACGCCTTTGTGGTGGCGCGCGTGCCCGAGGGTGCGACCACAGGGCCGGTGGTAGTCGCGACCAATGGCGCCGTCAGCAACGCACAGAACGTGAAAGTTGCCGTGCCGATTGCCGACAACCTTCACCCCGTCACCAATCCTGCGCTCGATGCTGAAGGCAATATCTACGTGACCTTTTCCGGATCGCGGGGCCAGCAGGTGCCGGTGTCGCTGTTCAAGATCGACACCAACTACGTCATGAAGCCGTACCTGAGCAACATGATGAACGCGACCGCGATCGCCTTCGACCGCGAGGGCCAAATGTACGTGTCGTCGCGGCACGATGGCACCGTCTACCGTGTGGCCTCGAACGGCACCATGTCGTCGTATGCGGAGGGCATGGGGATCGCCACCGGCATCGCTTTTGATCGCGAACAGAGCCTGTACGTCGGCGACCGCAGTGGGACCATCTTCAAGATCAGCCGCGACCGCGAAACGTTCGTTTTTGCCACGCTCGAGCCCAGCGTCTCGGCGTATCACCTGGCGTTTGGTCCGACGGGGGACCTGTTCGTGACCGGGCCGACAACGTCGAGTTTCGACGCCGTGTATCGCATCGACTCCCATGGATCGGTGACTAACTTCTTTCGTGGCCTGGGACGCCCGCAGGGCCTGGCCTTTGACGCCGAGGGCAATCTTTATGTCGCCGCATCGCTCTCGGGCAAACGCGGGATCGTGAAGCTGACTCCCGATGCGAAGGCGTCGATCGAGGTCTCCGGACAAAGCCTGGTGGGGTTGGCGTTTGCGCCGGGACGGTCAGCAGTTCTGGCCACCACTGGCGCCGTGCATCACCTCTCGTGGAATATTCAAGGGCTGCCGTTGCTGCCGGAGTGAGGCTAGCCATCAGCACTTGGCAGTTAGCATTTGGCGGTAAGGCATTAGCGCTCGACATTCAGCGTTCAGCCACCACGGCGAACTGCCTTTCTTTGCGATCTTTGCGAATCCTTCGCGACCTTTGCGGTTCACGTTTTTTTCTCGAGTCCTCAATCAACAGTTCCAAGCAACCTCGCCGTTGAAGCTCTTTCGCGCGCGGTACTTCCAACTTCGCCGTCACCTCCGCTCGATCATTTAGACTTCTATTCCGTGAATGCGGAAATCATCGCCATCGGCTCGGAACTCCTGACGCCGTTCCGGCAAGACACCAATTCCCTCTACCTGACCGAAAAGCTGAACCAGTTAGGCGTGGAAGTCGTGCTGAAGACCATCGTCGGTGACAGCCGCGAGCGGTTAGTTTCGGTCGCGCAGCATGCGCTGTTTCGATCGGACATCGTGATTTGCATGGGCGGCCTTGGCCCCACCGTCGACGACTTGACGCGCGAGGCCGTCGCCGAAGCGCTGGGCGTTGGGTTGCACCGTGACGAAGAACTCCTGAAGAAACTGGCGCAGCGCTTCGCCGCGCGCGGCTACAAGATGACTCCGAACAATGCGCAGCAGGCCGATGTGATTGAAGGCGCGGTGGTGTTGCCCAATCCGAACGGAAGCGCACCCGGCCAGTGGATCAGCGGCCAATTCGATGGCCGCGAGCGCTTGCTGATTCTCCTCCCTGGCCCGCCGTTCGAGCTGAGAGCGATGTTCGACGAGCAGTGTTACGAGCGGCTGCGCGCCAAGCTGCCTCCAGCCTACATCGCGACACGCGTGCTGAAGGTGGCCATGCTGGGCGAATCCCTGGTCGATTCGCAGGTCGCGCCCATCTATCAGAAATATCCTGACGTGCAGACGACGATTCTTGCCGGCGCCGGCGACGTGACCTTCAACTTGTTCAAGCAGGCCGATTCGATGGAGGCCGCGCAAGAACGGGTGGACGAGCTTGCGGGCAAGATCGAAGACGAACTCGAGGACGCTCTGTACTCGAGCAAAGGCGAATCGCTCGAGCAAATCGTCGGCTACTACCTGCAGATGCGCGCCGCAACGCTGGCCGTCGCAGAATCGTGTACCGGAGGATTGCTCGCCGAGCGGCTCACTTCGATCAGCGGGAGTTCACGATATTTTCTGGGTGGCGCGATCGTGTACTCGAACGAATTGAAGACCGAGTTTGCCGACGTTCCCGCGAAGCTGATCGCCAAGCATGGCGCGGTCAGCCGCGAAGTGGCGGCTGCCTTGGCGGAAGGAATCCGGAAACGCACGAAGGCCACGTTCGGCGTGGGTGTAACGGGAGTGGCCGGCCCCACAGGTGGCACTCCGGAAAAACCGGTGGGCCGCGTGTACCTTGGACTCGCCAGCTCCGACGGCACGCAGGTAGAAGAACGCAATTTTCCGGGAGACCGCAAGCGGGTGCGTTGGTTCGCTTCGCAACTGGCGCTCGACATGGTGAGACGGAAACTGATGTAGAGCAGTCGTCAGTCGCCAGTCTTCAGCAAGTACAATCGTGTCGACGACGGATGATTCCGCAAAACAATGATTCTGCGAAACAATGGCTCTCGAAGCTGCAAGAAGCCCAAGTCTTGGCTTAGAGCTAGCGATTAGCGACTGACGACTATCCCATGCGCCTCTTCATTGCTCTCGACATCGACGACACGATTCGGCAGCGGATTGCACGCTTCCTCGACGGCGTGCGGGGCTTCGCGCCCGACGCGCGCTGGGTACAAGAAGAATCGTTGCATGTCACGTTGAAGTTCGTCGGCGAGAAGCCGATCGAAATCGTAGAGAGCTTTAAGCAGACGCTCGCGGAGGTGCGCGCAGCGTCATTTGAAATCAAATTTCGCGGATATGGATTCTTCCCAACCGCAAAATCGGCGCGGGTCTTCTGGGCAGGCATCGAGGCCGGGCCTGAACTCCAGCAGCTCGCAGTACTTGTCGACGCAGTCGCCACCAAGCTTGGAGTACCGAAAGAAGAGCACGGGTTCAGTCCGCATCTGACGCTGGCGCGCCGCGGCGGAGGATCCGGCGCGCCACGAAAACACAAAGGCGATAGCCCCAATCGAGTCTTCCAACGGCTGCACGAGAAATTGGAGGCAATGCCCGCGCCTGAATTTGGTACCATGACGGCCCGCGAGTTCTTCCTCTATCAAAGCCAGCTCTCGCGGGGTGGCTCACGCTACACCAAGCTGCAACGCTTCGCGTTGGGCGACTCTGCGCCGGGACGCGCTGCCAACAACCCGTGACTGCTTACCTGCTCACCGCCGCGCTCAGCTATCTCTCCGGATCGATTCCTTTTGGCTATCTGCTGGTGCGAATCTTCCGCGGCGAAGACATTCGCCGAAGCGGAAGCGGCAACATCGGCGCGACTAACGTCTCGCGCACCTCGCCAAAGCTTGGAATTCTCACGCTGGTTCTTGACGCGTTGAAGGGCTTTGTGCCGGTTGCGCTCGCCTTGTCGCTCGGACGCCGTTCGTCTGAGCCGCCGTATCTCCTGGCATCGATCGCTGCATTCTTCGCGATTGCCGGTCACGTTTTCCCGGTGTGGCTGAAGTTCCGCGGCGGCAAGGGCGTGGCCACGGGCCTGGGCAGCTGGATCGGACTGGCGCCCAAGGGCGTGCTGGTGATGGTGGTGGTGTTCGTCGTCATGGTTGCCTTGTTCCGTTACATTTCGCTGGGGTCGATTACAGCGGCCGCGATTTTTCCAGGGGCGGCGTGGCTGCTGCGCGACTATCACAACACGCCGGCGATGCTGGGATCCATGACAGCCTCTTCCCTGCTGATTATTGGAAAGCATCATCGCAATATCCGGCGGTTGCTTGCGGGCACAGAAAACAAGTTTCGCTCGGGGCGCAAATGAGCGAAATTGCCATCATCGGAGCGGGAGCGTGGGGCACGGCCTTGTCGATCGTGGCAGGGCGAAACGGGAATCACGGCGTTCGCCTGTGGGCACACGAAAAAGAAGTACGCGAGTCGGTGGAAGCGCGGAGAGTGAATGAACTCTTCCTGCCCGAGCAGACGATTCCCCAGGGCGTTCGCCCGACCAACGATCTGCGGGACGCGCTCGCGGGCGCCGAGATCGTCGTCAGCGTCATGCCGTCGCATCACTGCCGGCGGTTGTTCGAAAGCATGCGCCCTCATCTGAAGGCAGACATGCTTTTCGTCAGCGCCACCAAGGGGCTCGAAGATGGCTCTCTGCTGCGCATGACCGAGGTCATCGCGCAGGTGTTGTCGGCCGACCACGGGTTTCGGCCGCGCATGGGCGCCATGAGCGGTCCTTCGTTTGCCAAAGAAGTAGCACGCGGCGACCCGACGGCGATCACCATCGCTTCGCCTGACGCTGAGCTTTCGCAGACGGTGCAGCAGGCTTTGAGCGATCCCCTCTTTCGGCTTTACACCAATGAGGACGTGATCGGCGTGGAACTGGGCGGCTCGCTGAAGAATGTAATTGCGATTGCCGCGGGAGTCTGCGATGGGCTGGGTCTGGGGCACAACTCGGTGGCGGCGCTGATCACACGTGGCCTGGCGGAAATGACTCGGCTGGTCGTGGCCTGTGGCGGGCGCTGGGAAACCATGGCGGGCCTGGCTGGCCTCGGAGACCTGGTACTCACCTGCACCGGAGGCCTCTCTCGCAACCGGAGTGTAGGCGTCGAACTGGGGCGTGGGCGCAAATTGCCCGACATCATTGCTGGAATGCACGGCATGGTTGCCGAGGGCGTGCTGACCACCAACGCTGCCGTGGGCCTGGCGCAAAGCTATGGCGTCGAAATGCCGATCACCGAAAAAATGCACGCCATCCTGCACGAAGGCAAATCGCCCCGGGAAGCGATCCATGAACTCATGACCCGCAGCGCCAAGAGCGAGGCGATGTAGGGAAAAAAGCTCTTATCCGCGGAGGATGCGGAGACCGCGGAGAAAAAGCTTTTAACCGCAAAGGACGCGAAGAAAGGCCGCAAAGAACGCAAAAGAACAAGGCACGGATAACTCTCTGTTAGCAGGATGAGAATTCAGGTGCCAAACTGCTCCAGAAACCTGCCTTTCCGTCATACTTTCGTAACTGCTTCTGGCCTTCGGTTTGACCCGACCTGGCCCAAACCACAGTAAAATTTCAAACATCCCCCAGAGTCTCGCCTTGTCTATCAACTAGTATCTCGGGCCATCGTGTCGCTCAAAGAGTCCATTCCGGCGCGCACACCGATCCTCTACGTCATTCTGGGCGTACTGGTCGCCATCAGTGTTGTGCCCATGTATTTCTATTCGGCATGGGTGGAGTCGATTAATCGCGAAGCCCTGAAGACCAACGAGATGCTGTTGCAGAACACGGTGACCCGGTCGCTTGCAGACGATATTTCTCAGCATGAGGGTGCGCTGCGACTGATGCTGGCGAATCTTTCTTCCGCCATCCAGATCGCTAGCGGTGGGGACATCGGAGCCGGCCACGTCGGTACGCCGGAACTACGCGCGCTGCTTGAGAATTTTGTGTCGTCCTCCGATGACATCGCTTACGCTACTCTGCTGAATGCGCAGGCCAAGGGTATTTCGGCAGGACGCATCGCGCCCGATGCCTTTCTGCGCCGCGAACTGGAACGTGGCTTTGCCGCAGCGCGCGAAGGCCGCGCCTATAACGGGCAGGCGCTGGTCGTCGGCAGCGGTAAATCGGAGCGCACGGTCGTCCTGGTGAGCAGCCCCGTGATGTATGGCGGGCGTTTTCTGGGGATGATCGGTTCGGTCGTCGATCTCCAGTTCCTGATTCGCCGGCTCGACGAAGTAAGCCGCACTGGACTGACGCCTTACGTGGTCGACGCGCAAGGGCGACTGGTAGCCGCCTGCCACTCGAAATACGCGACCGGCCAGGACATGAAGAACCTGGAAATCGTGAAGAACTTCGTGGATGAAGGCAACAAGGCGCAGCTTGCCGCCACCAAGGAATTCACGGTTCACGAAGGCGGCGATACCACCGACTTGCTCGGAACCTACAGCCCGGTCACGACGCTCGACTGGGCGGTGGTGGTGCAGAAGCCGCAACTTGAAGCTTATCGCGGCGTTTTCGAAATGCAGCACAAGGCACGGTTGCTTGCCTTGGTGGCGGTGCTCGCAAGCATGCTGGTGAGTTTCGTCGCGGCCCGCCGAATCACACATCCCTTGAAGGTTCTGACCGAATCCAGCCGGGCGCTGGCGCGGGGCGACTTCTCCAAGCGCGTAGAGTTGCGCAGCCGTACCGAGATCGGAGAGCTGGCGTCGACGTTCAACATGATGTCGGACGAGCTCCAGCGTTTCGTTGCCGACTTGCAGCGCGCCGCCGAGGAAAACCGCGCGCTGTTCATGGGATCGATCCAGATGCTGGCCGGCGCGGTCGACGAAAAGGATCCTTACACGCGAGGCCATTCCGACCGCGTGACGCGCTATTCGTTGCTGGTTGCGCGTGAAATGAAACTGGACGACGAATTCCTCGAAACCCTGCGCATTTCGGCGCAGCTGCACGACGTGGGCAAGATTGGAATTGAAGACCACATCCTGAAGAAGCCGGGCGCGCTCACCCCGGAAGAATTCGAAATCATGAAGACGCACACCACCAAGGGCGCCAACATCCTGCGCCCGGTAAGCCAGCTCAAGGAAATGCTGCCTGGCATCGAATTGCATCACGAGTCGCTTGACGGCCGCGGATATCCCTACGGATTGAAAGGCGACCAGGTTCCGCTGCTGGCGCGGGTGATTGCAGTGGCCGATACGTTCGACGCACTGACCACGAATCGCCCATACCAGCGCGCGTACGATCCGCAGGAAGCGCTCAAGATCATCCAGGGACTGGTGGGCAAGCGGCTGGATCCCAAGGCTGCGGCCGCGCTGATCGCAGTGTACGAACGGGGAGAAATAAGAGTCAGGCGGATGATGCGTGCGCAGGCGACGCCTCCTTCCGCAGAAACGCCTGCCGCGGTTTCCACACCAGCCCTGCCACCTGCCAGCGTGCCTGCGGTCGAGAACAAGGCCGCAGCGGTCGCGGCGACGGCTTCTCCAGCTGATCCTGTCGTCGAAACCACCCGCTTCTGAACTTCGTCACCCAACGGGACTTTACATCTGGACGCTCTGCGCCCCTGCAACTCTCCCGCTGAGCGCATGGCGCGGCGACGCATCACCGCTATAATGAAACGTTGCCCGCTACGATTCTGCAGGTTCTATGATTCAGACCCTTTTCGGAAGCCTCGAAGAAGAGCAGAAAAAGCCTAGTTTTCTCGATCGCATGAAGGAAGCTGTCTCGCGCACGCGCGAGAACCTCGCCGAGCGCATCGAGGAAGCCGTTTCCTTCAGCAAGGAAATCGATCGCAACACGATGGATGACCTGGAGGCGACCCTGATTGGGGCCGACCTCGGCACCACGACGACCCACGAAGTCCTGGGTAAGCTGCGCGAGAAAGCCGACCGCAAGCAGATCAAGGACGTTGACGAACTCAAGCGCCTGTTGAAGGACGAGCTGCTGGCCATCCTCAGTGCTGCGAACTCGCAACCGGTGCAAAAAGTGGACGGAACGCCGGAGGTAATCCTGGTGGTGGGCGTCAACGGAACGGGCAAAACCACGACGATCGGGAAGCTGGCGCAGGTGTTCCGATCGCACGGAAAGAATGTGTTGCTTTGCGCTGCCGACACGTTCCGAGCCGCGGCCATCGAGCAACTGGAAGTCTGGGGGCAGCGCACGGGCACGGAAGTGATCAAGACCAAGGCCGGAGGCGATCCCGCTGCCGTGCTGTTTGACGCCTTGCAAGCGGCGACGGCTCGCAAGACCGACTATGTTGTGGTCGATACCGCGGGACGCCTGCACACCAAGACCAATCTCATGCTGGAGCTGGACAAAATGCGCCGGACCGCGCAGCGCATCATTCCCGGGGCGCCCCATGAGACTTTGCTGGTGATGGATGCGACGACCGGACAGAACGGATTGCAGCAGGCCCGGCTGTTCACTGAGGCGGCGGGTGTCACCGGGATTGTTCTGACGAAGCTCGACGGTACGGCCAAGGGAGGAGTGGTCGTTGCCATCTCGCGCGAACTGGGTGTCCCGGTTCGCTACGTGGGCGTGGGGGAAAAGGCGGGAGACTTGTTGCCCTTTGATCCGAAGGAATTTGTGGATTCGTTGTTCGCTTAAGGATATGTAATGTAGCGCGGACACTCCTGTCCGCGTCGTCTTTTCGGAATACTCAGACGCGTACACGATTGTGCCGACCAAACGCAAGACATCAACAATGCCCGATCATCACACCGACGAAGAGTATCTGCGGCAGGCGCTGGAGTTGGCGCGCCGCGGCGTCGGCTTGACCTCGCCCAATCCCAATGTCGGCGCGGTGATCGTCGCCGATGGGGAGGTCGTCGGCACCGGTACTCACACCTACGACGGCGTGAAGCACGCTGAGGTCCTGGCCTTGGAAGAGGCAGGCAAGCGCGCCCGGGGCGCCACCCTTTACGTGAATCTTGAGCCCTGTTCTCACTGCGGCCGCACCGGCCCATGCGCCGACGCTTTGATTGCCGCCGGGATCCGCCGCGTCGTGGCCGGCGTGCTCGATCCGAATCCCCTGGTGAGCGGCGAAGGCTTCAGCCGGCTACGCGATGCCGGCATCTCGGTGGCTTCGGCTCTGCTGGCTGACGAGTGCCGGGAACTCAACGAAGCATTCGCCAACTACATTCGGCGCAAGACGCCGCTGGTGACGCTGAAGACCGCGATGACGCTCGATGGGAAGATCGCGCCGCCGCCCGGGGAATCCGGAAATCCGACGGCGCTCGGATCGGCCTCCGTCAGTGGTGGCTGGATTACGAGTGTGCCGGCTCGCGCCCACGTACAGCAACTGCGACATCAAAACGACGCGATCCTGGTGGGGGTGGGCACCATCATCGCCGACGATCCGCTGCTCACCGACCGCAGCGGTCATCCGCGAAGGCGTCCACTGTTGCGCGTGATCGTGGACTCGCGTTTGCGACTGCCGCTCGAATCGCGCCTGGTCAAAAGCGCACACGAGGATGTCCTGGTCATCTGTTCCCTCGCCGAAGAGAAGAAGAAGCAAACCCTGCGCGAGCACGGCATCCGCGTGGAACAGCTTCCGCCGGCCACGCCCGACGGGCGCCCGAACATGGGGCGTCTGGTTGCGCTGCTGGGCGCACTTGAGATCACGAGCCTGCTGATCGAGGGCGGCGCCATGATCAACTGGGCCGCCCTGCATTCCGGGATCGTGGACAAGGTCTTTCTCTACTATGCGCCCAAGATCCTGGCAAGCAGCGGCGCGGTTCCCTTCGCGACCGCATCCGGTTTCAAGAACATGAGCGAAGCGGCATACATAAAGTCCATTCGCTTGCACCGGTTCGGAGAAGACTTCGCCGTCGAAGGATACTTGCGCGATCCCTATCGTGAGTGAGTTTTGGCGGCTCCGCATGGGAATCGCAGTCGGCCGTATCACCTGTGCTGGTTCGGCTTCGGGAACGGTTGGGTCGCGCTCGCGGCGGTTGGCAGGTTTGGGAAGCCGTCGCCCCATTTACCATGCTTCTGGAGGCTTTTCATGTTTACCGGCATCGTCGAAGAAGTGGGCAAAGTCAGCAGCATAAAGGAAAAGCGCGGGACGCGTCGCCTCACCGTTTCGGCCTCACAGTTGATCAAGGAAGTCAAACAGGGCGATTCGATTGCCGTCAGCGGCGTGTGCCTGACTGCGGTGGGCATCACTGGGAAGTCGGTTTCGTTTGACCTGGCGGAGGAAACCTGGACGCGAACTTCTTTCTCCCGCATGCACGAAGGCGCACTCGTGAACCTCGAACTGCCCATGCGCGCCGACGGACGCTTCGGCGGCCACATCGTCCAGGGGCATGTCGATGGCACCGGCGAGTTTCTTGGCCTCGACCGGATTGCCGGCGCCGACGACTACTGGCTGCGCATCCGGATTCCCGCGGAACTCGAGCGCTATGTCATCTTCAAAGGCTCGCTGAGCATCGAGGGCATCAGCCTCACCGTGGCCAGGATCGAAGGCACGGAGGTGACGGTCGCCATCATTCCGCACACCTGGGAAATGACCAACCTGCGATCCCTGAAGCCCGGCGACCCGGTGAATCTGGAAACCGACATGATCGCGAAATACGTCGAGAAGATGATGAAAGGGGAATCCGCCAACAGCACGCTAACCCTGGAAAAGTTGGTCCAACAAGGATTTTAGGAGCAGGACTCGCAGTCAGCGCTCTCATCTCTGCTTGGCTTTTGGCTTTTGACTCTTGGACTTTAGCCAGGGCCGGCGGAGCTCCCACGTCCTAAGCTTCAATCTTCAATTCATCCAACTCCAGGAACTCCTGCACAATCGCCTCCGGCGACTTCTCCATTTCGGCATAAGTCCCGAAGAAGATCGCCTTGGCCTCGTGGAGGAACACGATCCGGTCCGCGAGTTTCTTGGCGAGCCGCATATCGTGGGTCACCACCACGCTCGTCAGATGCAACTGGATCTTCAGCCGCTTGATGAGGTCGCCCAGCAATTGCGCCATCAGCGGGTCGACCATGGTGGTGGGCTCGTCGTAGAGCACGCATTCAGGTTGCGCCGCCAGGGCCCGCGCGATCGCCACCGAACGTTTCATCCCGGTCGAAAGATCCGAGGGCAGGAGGTCCCGCATGTGCCCAACGCCTACCATCTGGAGCAGGCCGTCGACGATCTGGTAGATCTGGTCTTCGGTAGGTCTCGACGCTCGCGCAGCGGGAACGCGATGTTCTCTCCGACTGTGAGTGAATCGAACAGGGCGCCGTTCTGAAACACCATGGTGACCTTCTTGCGAATGGCCTCCATTTGCATGTCGTCGTAGTCGGTAACGTCCTCGTGCGCCACGATCACCCGGCCCGAGTCGGGCTTCAGGAATCCCATGATGTTGTGCAAGGCAACCGACTTCCCCACGCCGCTGCGCCCCAGGATGCACACCGTTTCTCCCGAGCGCACGTCGAAGCTCACGTCGTCGAGCACGCGCTTCTCCCCGAACGATTTGCTGACGTGCTGGAACTCGATGTAGGGGGCGGTCTGGCGCTCTTCGGGCATGATCAGTTGCTGGCCGTCCGTTGGCTGCCGCCTGCGTATCTCGCCGCGTGGCGCACGTCTTCCGGTGTGTTGAGATTACGAAACATTTCAGCCGAAAATCCCTCTCGCTCCAGATCGTGTTCTTCAATCACACAGATTTCGGTGCGATCGAATAAGGGATCGATCTTGTTGTGACCTTGCTCCAGGGCGGTCTGTGCGAGATCGGCAAACGGCCTTCGATAGACGGAGCACAGTGGCTGCCATCCGCCCCCGGCGCGGGGAACGGTCACGACCGCGGAATGGCGATTGGCTCGATCCAGCAGGTACTGGAGGAATCGGCTCTCCACAAACGGCATATCCACAGCCAGAATCAGGTTCAGATCCGCGTTTGAGCAGCGAAGCGCTGCGTGAATTCCTCCCAACGGCCCATGATTCGGAAATTCATCCTCCACCACCATACCGTAGGCGCGGAATTTCTCCGGACTGCCGAGTATCCGGACATCGGAACCCATGGTCTTTGCCAGCGCCAGGGCTCTTGAGATCAGAGGCTTACCTTCAAAGTCGAGGAATGCCTTGTCGGTACCCATCCGGGTGCTCTGGCCGCCGGCCAGGACGAAGGCGCTGACCTCGCTCATGCGGCGATCATACACAAAGGGCGGGTCCGCCGAGAAACCGCAACCGTGCAAGCCGTTGCAAGTCTGTGACTTTGACCGCTAACGCACAGTGCTGCGAACGAAAGTAACCTGTTCAACTTGGGTTACCGCGTTACATCATAGCCATGTTCGGAAACGTCCCCAGGATTCGGAAATCATGCCGCAGAAACTCATGGATGTCCTCAGGCTCGGTCGTTGTTCGCACGAATTCTCGTGGCCCCGCCGCGCAGCGGATGGTCATTACTACCAGGTGTGCCTGTTGTGCGCGGCAGAGTACAAATACGACTGGGCGACCATGCGCCGCACCGAGCGCGTTCCGGTCACGACTGCAGAACCAGCGACCCGGCGACGTCCACGGGAGAAGAAACTTTCCTGGGTGCCGCGCGCTCGCCGCCTGAAGCTGGATATTCCCCTGCGCTACCGCGTGAAAAGTCTAAGCACCTGGTCAGAAGGCACCATCCTGAATCTCAGCCAGTCGGGCGTACTTTTCGACGGTCCGGCCGAGTTGCCAGTAAACGCTCTGGTGGAGATGGTTTTTGAAATGCCGGAAGAAATCTCGGGCCAGAAAAACAGCCAGGTACTCTGCCAGGGTCGCATTATTCGCGCCAAGGAAGCAGACAACAACAACCTGGGTTCCGGGCTGGCCGCGTCGATTCTCGATTACAAATTCCTCCATCAGAGTTAAGCTGGAAGCTTCCCAGGGCTCCCGGTGCGGCAAATCGTCGGCTTCCCCTCATGAGGCCCGCACCCGGCAGCAGGTCCCCGGCGAGACAACCTGGAGGCATCTAAATTAGTATTATCCGGCCAACATCTATCCCAGGAGTACTCCTATGAAGGCGAGACCCACTCGAAACGTCTCGGTCATCCTGCTCATCGCAGTGATGGGCATGACTTTGGCCTGCAGCAAGGCGCCAAGCGACTCTCAAATCAGCACCCAGCTCCAAGACAAGATGAGCCTCGATTCGGGTCTGGCAGGCAAACAGATCAGCGTGCAGTCGTCGAACGGCGTGGTGACCCTGTCGGGGAACGTCGACAACGACGCGCAACGGGATGCCGCGGCGCGCTACGCCTCCACGTTACCTGGCGTCAAGGAAGTCGTGAACAATCTGCAGGTCGGTACGCCCGTGGCGGCGGCTCCGGCTGCAGTGGCCCCGCCACCGGCGCCGGTGGACACGCCCAAGCCTTCGCCAGCACCCGCGCCTGCTCCCAAGCGGGCTGCGGCGCCCCGAAAGCGCCCAGCGGTGAAGCCGGCCGCAGAGTTGGCCGCGGTCGGTGGTGGAGCTGGCGCGGCCGGAATGGCGATGGCGAGCCAGGAGACGTCGGCGCCACCGGCGCCCGTGGTTCCCGCGACTCCGCCGCCTCCTCCGCCGCCGCAGAAAGTCACGATTCCGGCCGGAACCACGCTGGCGGTACGCCTGATCGACGCGATCGATTCGGAGAAGAATCAACCGGGCGAAACCTTCCGGGCCACGCTCAACTCGCCGCTTGCGGTTGAGGGCGACGTGGCCATTCCGTCGGGCTACGACGTCGAAGGGCACATCGTCGATGTCAAGAGCGCCGGCAAGTTTGCCGGACAGTCATTGCTCGTGCTGCAGCTCGATCGCATCTCCGTCGGCGGCAAGTCTTACAGCATTGAGACTGACCAGTACAAACGCCAGGGAAGTTCCCGCGGTAAGAACACGGCGGAGAAGGTCGGCGCGGGTGCGGCCATCGGTGCAATCATCGGCGGGATCGCCGGTGGCGGCAAGGGTGCGGGCATCGGTGCGGCGGCGGGTGGCGGGCTCGGCGGCGGTGTGCAAGCGGCGACCAAGGGCCAGCAGATCAAGTTGGCTTCGGAAACTGCGCTGAACTTCACCTTGCAGAATCCGCTGACCGTGATTCCGGTGCAGGGACCGGATTCCCATCGTCACAAAATGGACTCGGCAGACTCAACCAATCAGTAGGCCCATTCTACTGTCAGCAAGGCACGTTCGCGGCCGGCGGAAGGATTGCGACCCCACCGGCTCTGCGGCGTGCTTTTTTCCTGTCCCGAGTCAATGAGTTTCGACGGGACGCTCGCGTTGGCACATTGATCCCCCCCGCCCCAACACACATTGACTGGACGGGCAGAGGATTTTGAGTGATCGCGTGTTAAGCAAGGTAACGCGCTTCGCGTACGCTACCGTCGCCCCACGACGACGATCATAAACGTTCCCTGCTTAGCCACCGGACGCGCTCCCGGCTTCGCCTCTTCGAACTCCGCGGTCGGCAAATAGATTTTGTGCGCCGCATTATCGATGTCCATGGTCTTGGTGCCAAGTCCGGTCGTCACGGTCTGCACAGTCTCCCACTTGCCACCCTTCTCCTCGGCAACGCTGAGCTTGCCTTCGCGAGTGCTAGCGAATGCCTGATGACCGTCCCAGCGCGTGGCGTCCACGCCGACAGCAATGGGAAGATCGCCAACCACCTTGCCGTCGTCTGTGCTCATTACGAGCATCTTTTGCGGTTTGCGGCATCCGATGAAGAGTCTGTGCTTCTCTGTATCGATGGACAAGCCGACGGGAGAACCGCCGGGAGCGACCGGCCAATGCGCGAGCACTTTCCGAGCCTTAAGGTCAACCACAGCGACTTGGTCCTTGTCTTCCAGATTGACATAGACCTTGCCGGCCCCGTCTGCCGCCAGGAACTCCGGTTTGCCGCCCAGTTCAATCGGCGCATCGATCGCCGCCGTCTTGGGATCGGCATCTGCCTTGAGGGTGATCAGCACACCAGCGTCGCCGCAAGCAACCAGGACCAGCCCGGTGCTCTTGTCGTAAACGATGCCGTCTGCATCGTCTTTCGCGGCTACCGTTCCCAGGACTGCGTTGGTCTTGAGATCAAAGATTACAATCGAGCCGGCGCCATCGCTAATAAATCCCCGTGCGAGTTCGGGAACCACAGCAACGCCATGGTTGTGCTTCTGGCCGGTAATGTCGGCAACCGTCTCACCCGAATCCGCGTCGATGACCATCGTGTGTGTGCTGCGCGGGACATAGAGACGGTGACTCTTTGCATCGGCTGTGATGTAGTCGAAGCCGCCCTCCCCACCAACGTGAAACGTTTTTTCGACAGCCCATTCGCCTTGAGCGAAAGCGCGTGCGCTAAGAGTGATCGTTGCCACGATCAGAAGCCATGAAAACAGGTTCCGAATCGACATGTGACCTCCCAGAAACTCCATATGAGCATCGCCTTGCCACAAAAACCACTTGTTCACACTAGACGGTGAATATGAAAGGAACGTGAAGGTAGTTGGCGTGACGTCTCTATTGCACTCACTGACATTGCAGAGGACCTCAGATTGGCGCTCGGAATAGGTGTTAAGGTCGGATCGCTGCCCTCCTTCCGCAGTTGCCGCAATCTACGAACCTGTGCTGTCATAGCGGCTCGCGATGCCGCCGATCACCGCCATTCTCCACACTCTGAATGACGCCGCGCGTCTGGGGCGTGCGCTCCAGACGCTCCATCCCTGCGACGAAGTTCTTGTTATCGATCACGGGTCGAGCGATGGCACGCTCCGCGTCGCACGTGACTACGGCGCACGCATCCTGAACGCGATTCCAGGACAATCCCCCTGCGATCATCTTGCCGCCGCGCGCTACGACTGGGCGTTTTATCTGCTGCCCTCCGAAGCGCTCAGCGAAGGACTGGAGGCGTCGCTTTTCGAATGGAAGCTGCGGGAGCAAAACGAGGTGTCGGGGATTGCCGCGTGCGCGGTCGCGGTCCGCGAAGAAGCAGCCAGCGGTTGGGCCGAAAGCGCGCACAGCATTCGCCTGGTTCCCAAAGGCTGGAACTCGTGGAACGGGGACCTTCCCGGGGAAGATCCGCGTAGTGTGCTGTTGCCGGGGGACTTGCTGCGTTTTCGCCGTCCCTAGTGCCCCGCCGCTTTCCGTCACAGGTGCGTGTGACATCGAACACATTTCCGGCCTATACTTCCCACCTACACTTGCCTGTTGGTAGCAGTTTGTCGCAGCGCAGTCTCTAGGAGGAGATCATGCACGCACGCAGGTTGTTCTACATCGGTGCTCTGTTGGCCTTGTTGGCAGTGTTTGCCATGGCCCAGCAGTCGGCACCCGAAAATGACAAAGTGATCAAGCACGTTCCGGTGAAGCCGACCAATGCGGCTTCCGGCCAGGAAATGTTCGCCAGTTACTGTGCGGTTTGCCATGGTGCCGATGGAAAAGGCAACGGCCCAGCAGCATCGGCGTTGAAAACGGCTCCCGCGGATCTGACCGCGCTGAGCGGAAAAAATGGCGGAAAATATCCCTCGATGCACATTGCGAGCGTGCTGCGCGGAGACGCCGACCTGCCCGCGCACGGCAGCAAAGATATGCCGGTGTGGGGCCCGCTGTTCCGGCAAATGAGCCAGGGGCATGATGCTGAAGTGCAACAG
This sequence comes from uncultured Acidobacteriota bacterium, assembly GCA_963729415.1. Classification (GTDB taxonomy): domain Bacteria; phylum Acidobacteriota; class Terriglobia; order Terriglobales; family Acidobacteriaceae; genus Gp1-AA133. The sequence goes on from CAVSOD010000007.1 coordinate 297,145, forward strand.
CGCATCGCGAACCTGAATCAGTACATCGAATCGATTCAGAAAAAGTAAGCCTTATCACCGCCGCTCTCAGTCCGGCGGAACATTTGATGCGATAGAGGAGTGCGCGTGGTCTCAACGCGCACTCCACCTCTCGTGGGGGCCCCTATCCCCCGATAGTGGAATTGCCGTCATTCTCGGCCTCCTGTTAGATTCGCCCCGTCGAAACCAAACAGCCTTTCGGGAACGTTTGGGCATCCAAGTAGTTAATCCCCGTTTTTTTGGAACGTAGACATCGTGTTGATGAGTCTCGAGCCAGACACGCAGACTCCAGTTCGCTCCACTCGCCTTTCCTGGCCGGTACGTTATGGCGGCGCACTCCTCGCTGTAATTGCCTGCGTGGTGGTGTGGTCGATTACGCCATTCCTGCATTCCGACCCGTTTGCAATTTTCATTCTCGCCGTGGTGTTCACCGCCCGGTTCCTGGGATTCGGCCCGGCGGTCTTTGGAACGGTGCTTTCAGTTCCGGTGATCGACTACTTCGCCTTCGATCCGCATTTCACGCTGTCCCTGCAAAGTTCCGATGCGGTCCGGCTCGTGATTTTTGTCGTAATTTCGCTGCTGGCCGCAAGCCTGGCGCGGCAGAAGTCGCGGGCGGAAGTGCGCGCCGACCAGACCCTGGAGCGCATGGCTGCGATCGTCGAATCTTCCAACGACGCTATCTATAGCGCGACCCCGCAAGGCATCATCACCAGCTGGAATCATGGCGCCGAGGAACTTTACGGTTATCGTCCCGAGGAGGTGCTGGGCAAACCAGTCTTCCTCACCGTTCCCGAGGACCGCACGCACGAAACCCGGGCACACTTCGAAACGCTGGCGCGGGGCGGCAGTATTGCCAGCTATCAGACGCAGCGGCGGCGCAAGGACGGGTCGCTCGTGCACGTCATGCTTTCTGTTTCCCCGCTGCGCGATCGAAAAGGAAATCTCATTGGGGCATCGGCCATCGCGCGCGACATTTCGGCCCAGCTTCGCGCCGAACATGCGCTCCAGCGAAGCGAGCGCCTGGCCACCGCTGGCCGGCTGACTGCCGCCATCGCGCACGAAATCAACAACCCGCTGGAAGCCATCACCAATCTTCTGTACCTGGCGCGCCACGACGCGACCCGCGCGGACCAGCATCTCGAAATGGCTGAGCGCGAGGTGCAACGCATCGCCGACATCGCGCAACAGACTCTCGGGTTCGTGCGTGAAGTGTCCGAACCACGGACCCTGAACGTATCGACCACGCTCGACGAAGTGCTGCAACTCTACTCGGCAAAGCTGAGCACGGGAAAAATCAGCGTACAAAAAGAGTTGTGCGGCACCGCCGAAATCCGCGGCTATGCCGGAGAATTGCGGCAGTTGTTTTCGAATTTGCTGGTGAATGCGGTCGACGCCATGCCCGGCGGCGGACGCCTCAGGGTGCGCGTCTGGTGCGGACGGGAACCTTCCGGCAGCCGACGTGCGGGGGTTCAGGTCGTTTTCGCCGATACGGGCACGGGCATCGCGTCGATCGACCGCTCGCGCCTGTTCGAGCCGTTCTATACCACCAAACCGGAATCGGGTACTGGTCTTGGGTTATGGCTCTCGGAAGGAATCGCCCGGAAACATCAAGGCGCCATCCGCGTCCGCAGCTCGACCCGCCCGGGACAAAGCGGAACGGTGTTCTCGGTATTTTTGCCGGCGGCGTAGGTGGGAACAGGTCTTAGGTCTCAGGTCTTAGGTCTCAGTCTTAGTCTAATCATTTAGGTCTCAGGTCTTAGGTCTCAGGTCTCAGGTCTTAGGTCTCAGGTCTTAGGTCTCGGGTGTCAGGTGTCAGGTCTCAGGTGTCAGGTCTCAGGTGTCGCGTGTCAGGTGTCAGGTCCCAGGTCTCGGGTATATAGCACTCACAGCGCGGGTGCCCCATCCTTAACCTCGCGCTCTTTGCGAGGTTAGGGTGGGGATTCGTAACCTCGCTGCAAAGTTAGGGTGGGGATTCGTTCCGCCCTAGCTCACGCGAAACTCTCTGACTCCCACGCAAACTTCACAAGCCTCTGGCTTTCAGTTACTTAAGGGCAGTTGGCCGAAGGGACAGTGACTTCGGTACCTCCGTGTCAGCCGAATACGGACCGTATAATCAAAGCAAACTTTTGGCGAAGAAAGCGTTCTAGCGACAGGAACCGGTTGGATCCTTTTCTGACATTTGCGAGTGTGCTCCTCGGGCTGGCCTTCGGCAGCTTCCTGAATGTGTGTATCTACCGCCTGCCGCGGGACATGTCGGTGCTGAACCCGCGCTGGTCCGCCTGTCCGCATTGCAAACGGCCGATTGCTTTCTACGACAATGTTCCAGTCCTGAGTTGGCTGCTGCTTCGGGGGCGCTGCCGGAAGTGCCAGGCTGCGATCACTCCTCGTTACCTTGTAATTGAGCTTCTCACTGCGGCGCTTTTTCTGGCATGCGCCTGGCATTTCGGGATGACCCTGGCGACGGTGAAGTATTGCGCGCTGTCATTCCTGCTTCTCGGACTGATCTTCACCGATGCGGAAACGAAGCTCCTGCCTGACAAGATGACACTGACCGGGCTCGGGCTGGGCATCGTTTTCAGCCTGTTCGTGCCAGTGAATGACCTGGCATCGCAGTTTCTGCCGGGCGTCGTTTCGCTGCCGGTGGACGGTGACCTTTCCGCGCGGATGCTTTCCTTGCTCGATTCTGTGCTGGGCGCGGTGGTTGGCGCGTCATTCATCTACGGCGCCGGGGCGATTTACCTGCGAGCGCGCGGGATTGAAGGCATGGGTTTCGGCGATGTGAAGTTGATGGCCATGATCGGCGCGTTCCTCGGGGTGAAGCTGACGGTGTTCACCATCTTTGCCGCATCGATCGTGGGCTCGCTTTTTGGTGTCAGCACAATCTTCATGGTTTGGCTGAAACGCACCCGGCGCTTCGTGGAGCGGCGGCACCTCGCGGCGCGCGAAGCCCGGCAGCGCGCCTGGCAGTCGGCGCAGACCATGTATCGCCATTACGAAATTCCTTTTGGCGTGTTTCTGGGAAGCATGGCGATGGTCGCCTTCTTTTTCGGTCAGCGGTTCCTCGAGTGGTACTGGAGGCTGCTGTGAAGCTGCTGACCAACCCGATTTTCCTGAAGATGGTGCTGGTCTTCTTTGCCTGCGGCTTCGCCTTTCTGATGGCGGCTTTCATGATGCGGCGCGTGCGCAAGAGCCTGGGCTCCAGTCAGCCCGTGACCCAGACATCAGATTCCGAGCAATTTCCTCTGCACACCTATCATGCGGTGATTCAACAGCTCAAACAGCAGAAGCATGAACTATCGGCGTTGCGCGATGCCGAGCAGCGGCGCGCTAAAACGTCGGAGAACATCAGCGCGGCGGTGTTGTCGAATCTTTCCAGTGGTGTGGTGTTTTTCGGTCCGAACGGACTGGTGCGGCAAGCGAACCAGGCGGCCAAGAATATTCTCGGCATCGCGTCGCCAGGGGGCATGGATGCGGAAGCGATGTTTCACAGCGCGACCCTGAGCCGGCCGAGTGCCGGAGCCCCGAGTGTAACCGTCGGAGTGCAGACCGCGCTGAAAGAAGGCACGCCGGTGCGGCGGGTTGAGGCGGAGTATCTGACACCGGGGGGCGAGCGCCGAGTGATCGAAGTGACCGCATCGCACGTGCCGGCCGCCGATGGAACCACGCTGGGTGTCGCCTGCGTCATCAACAACCAGACCGAGATCTCCGAAATCCGGCGGCAGCTGGATTTGCGGGGCGAGCTTTCGGCCGAGATGGCGCTGGCCTTGCGCAACTCGCTGATTACGATCTCGGGGTATGCGCAGCAGTTGGCTTCGAATCACGATCCGGAGCTGGCGGCACAGATCGCCGCCGATATCGCGGCGGAAGCCAAGCATCTCGATCACACGATTGGTGGGTTTTTAGCGGAGAGCAAGAAGGCGAAAGCCGTCTCGACCGCGCAATCTTAGGAATCTCGCGGGGCGGTGAAAAATCCGCAACCGCGGAAGAGGGTATGAACATGAAGCGTATCGCATCAGCTGCAATTCTCGGACTTCTTCTCGCCCTGGCCGGCTCGCTGGCATTTGCCCAAAGCGCGCCCCTCGGCGACTACGCCCGCCAGGTCCGCAAGCAGAAACAGACGAAGGCTCCGGCGGCCAAGTCTTACGACAACGACACCCTTCCTCGTGATGAGAAGCTCTCCGTGGTAGGCGAGGCGCCCGCGCAGACCGCGGATGCCAGCGCGGGAAACTCTAATGGCGAGCCAGCCCCTGCTTCGGGCGACTCGGCAGCAGCGGCCAATGCCCCCGCCGGAGACAAGGCAGACGCCTCGGCACAGAACTCCGCCGAAGAGAAGAAACCTGCGGACGACGAGCAAGCTCAGAAGCAGAAGATGTACAAGGAATGGCAGACAAAAATCCAGGGGCAACAGGCGCAGATCGACTCGCTGGCCAAGGAGATCGACCTAGCCGACCGCGAGTATCGCTTGCGCGCTGCCGCCTTCTACGCCGATGCCGGCAACCGCCTGCGCAATGCCGGAGCCTGGGACAAGCAGGACGCGGAATACAAGCAGCAAATGGTCGACAGGCAGAAAAAACTCGAGGACGCGAAGAAGCAGCTGGAAGATATGCAGGAACAGGCGCGCAAGGCAGGCGTGCCGTCGTCGATGCGCGAGTAATCCCGCAGGGTCTATGTGTCGCAAGCCTTCCGGCGCAAGCCGGAAGGCTTTTCCTTTGCGCAGGCTTCCTCCAGGTCTTGCCAGGTTTCGGCAAAATCGCGCGCATAGATTTTTTCGATTGGACTTCGCTTCACCCGCTCCCGCATAGTGAGGGCATCCTTCCTGCAACGTGGCAGGGGATCCTGTGAACTGCGTTTTCGGGGATTCCAACCCGTTGTTCCGTGTTACCTCCTGACCTCGTCGTCTCACCAGTAACTCGCGGATGCAGGCACAAGCGCGTCCGCACTCGACTCTTTAGGAGGATGCCCATGCGTTGCAGAAACATTTCGTGGAGGAAACTGCTCCTGATGGCCGTCACTGGACTGAGCGTTTTGCCGGCGCCGGCCGTGGCACAGAGTGCCTCCGGGAAATTCACGCTTGTCAGAGAGGTGCGCTGGGGGAACGTCTCGTTACCCCCTGGCGACTACAGCTGTTCGGTGGAACACCGCTCTGCGGAGACCGTTTTGCTGCACGACCTGACGAACAGGAGCGGTGCGATCGTCATGGCGTCGTCGGTCTCGACGGTCGATAACCCAATCGCATCGCACCTGGTTCTTGAGCAAACGGGGAATGAGTGGTTCGTGCGCTCTCTGGTGCTCAGCGGGGCTGGCGAAATCCTGTACTTCAATCCACCGGCAACCCGGACTGAGACGGGGCAGGTGGCGCGGCTTGGGCCGCAGAAGACCGTTTCGAATCCATAGTCTTGGATCGCACGGGCGCAGTCCATGGCTGCGCCCGTGACCCGCAAAGCGCAACGAACCCACCGGAATCCAGGTCTCGAAATTCAGGAGAGCGTATGCCGCAGGCCAAAAACTATAGACGACCCACCGAAGCTGTCACACTCCGCACGGTTGCTAATCGCGTGGGGCTGGCGCCCTGCTCGGTGTCGGCCATCCTGAACAATTCCGCAGCCGCTCTCTCGATACCGCAACACACTAAGGAACGTGTGCTGCGAGCGGTGGCGTTTTTGAACTATCGCCCGAACTACTCTGCGCGCTCGCTACGCACTAACCGCACCTACACGGTGGCGGCGCTGGCTCCCGACATCGGCCACTCGCCTGCGGCCCGCATCATCTCGGGCGCGGAAGATTTCCTGTCCCAACACGGCTATGGATTGCTGATTGCCGCCTACGAACGCGCACCCGGTTGGCTGGAGAACTATTTCTCACAGATGCGGCAACGGGGTGTAGAAGGAATCATCGCAGTCCAGGTGAAGCCAAGTGTCCCGGAGGATTTTCCAGCCGCCTTCGTCGACCTGTTCTGTGCGTATTCACCGGAGCCGTTGTCGATGGCCCTGCAACAAAGGCTGGAGAACGCGGGACGCGACGCAGCCAAAAGCCTGGTGCGGCAAATCGAGGAGAACAAGCCCGCCGGTTCCAGCCGAACCAACTCGGCAAGTTTTTCGGGGACCGCCGCGTCTCAGTCGTCAGCCACCCATTTTGCTGACTGAGGCTGTTGGGTTTTCAGTCGGCGCATGCCGAGGAACTCCCTACATCAGTTCGCTCCTGTGCCGCGCCGGATCTCCTCGCCCAGCACCACGGCCTCGGCGATTTCGCGCAACGCTTTGCGTTTTTGCCGCGCCTGGCGTTGCAAGGTGAGGTACGCCTGCTCTTCATCCAGCCCCAGATCACGTTGCAGAATTCCCTTTGCGCGCTCCAGTAGTTTGCGCGTTTCGAGCTGATGCTGGAGGTGGGAGTTCTCGCCCTCGAGGCGCGCCAATTCGATCTCAGCCCCGACCAAAAAGCCGATCATCGAAATCAGCCGAATCTGCCGCGGAGTGTAGGTGTGCGGCTCGCGGTGCTGCAGGTTGATGACGCCGACCACGCGCCCACGCGAGAGGATGGGCACGGAGAGGAAAGCTTCGAAAGAATCTTCCGGCAATTCGTGGAAGATTTTGAAGCGCAAATCCTGGGACGCCTTTTCTGACACCGCAACCGGCTCGCGATGCTCCGCCACCCAGCCCGTGATTCCCTGCCCCACGCGCAGCTTCAGCCGGTCGATGACTTCCTCGTGTGGGTTCTTGGAAGCGCGCAGGAGCAGGTCGTCGCCTTCGCGCACATAGACAAAACAGGAGTCGCATTTCACGACTGCCGAGGCGAATTCAATGATGCGGTCGAGGTCCTGGTGCAGCGGGTCGTTCGCCGCGATGCGGCTGCTTATGTCGTGGAGAAAATCAATGTCACCGTCGTAAGAGAGCGCGTTCGATAAGGGATTGGCATTCATGTCTTACCGTAGCCACCGACTGCGGTGAAGTCAAACGACAGTTTTCAATATGAATGATCATTACTTTTCAAGGATCGTGCGAGCGGCGAGCTCCGATCCCAGCGGTGGAAATAGCTCGAGGCAAGCTGCGACAGCTCGGGCTCCTAGCATAGCTCCTTTCCGAATCCGCTGCAACTGTCGGATATGGAGACGCCCGTGCACCAGGTGAAACTTTCGCCACTGCGGGCCGCTGAGCGGTCCGAGTACCGGGTGATCGAGCAGCCGTGCCTGCTTGCCGAATTTTTCTTCCGCCCGCGAAATCGCAGCGTCCATGGCCGCGATCTTTGCTGTGATCTCGCGAAGCACTTGCTCCGGGGGCATTCCCTTCGGCGTGGAGTTCGCTGGAGCCTTGCGCCCTTCCGGCAACTGCCCCAGGCCGACGACGTAGAGCGTGCGCGCACGATCCTGGAAGTGTCGGTGTTCGTGCCAGTGGTTTTCCGGCTGCCAGACACTTCTCAAGCCCGCGGATCGTACCCGTGTAGGTGAGGTAAAGATGCTCGAGAATCTCGGCAGCGCTCCACTTGCCCGAGGAGGGTCGCTGCGCCAGCATTTCCGCGCTCATTCCCTGGGTCATCGCCGCGATGTCATCCTGAAGTCGTTGCAGACAGAAATCCATGGCGTGCCGTGCTCCTTCGTTTAGAATGTGGCGCAGCAATCGACATCCCAAAAACTACTACAGGATGGTAGCTATGAAGAAGCTGCTGGTGGCGATGTTCGCGGTGGCGCTGATGGCGGCGTGCTCGTCGGAGCCTTCCAAGCCTGCGGAGACGGCGAAACCGCAGCCCAAACCACCGGACCTGCTGACCGCGCGCAGCGCCCTGCAGAAGCTCTACATCTCGGCTCACGGCTGGGGACCTGACGCCCGCCCTTATCGTCTCGAATCGGCGCCGAACGCGGACTCCAAGGGCCGTGACGGCAAGTCGGCCTTCTGGAAGGCCGGATTCGCCTCGGTCGCCCAACGTGGCACCAAGCCTTATATCTGGTCGGGATCGGAGGGTCCGGATCGCGGCGTCAATCCCGGAATCGAAGACACCTACAATCCCAACAACGCGTCCACCCAGGCGTTCGATATTGCCTTCCTGAAAATAGATTCCGACAAAGCGTTCGAGGTCGCCCAACAACACGGCGGCGACAAGCTGCTCGCCAAAGACGCGGACACGCCCGTGCTCTACATCCTCGAATGGGACCGCGTCAACAACAACCTGGTCTGGCACGTGATCTACGGCAACAGCCGCGACGATGCCAAACTGAAAGTCGCCGTAAACGCTACCAGCGGAGAGTTCATCCGGATCGAAAAATCCTAGAGGCCGAGAGAAGAGTTCTGATCGAACACCCGCGTTTCAGGGATGCTTTGGATCCATGGTCGGGTCCGGAGTCTCGGTCGGCGCAGCCTTGAGGCGTGTGAGCGCCTGGTGCGCTTCTCCGGCAGAGGGCCCGTGCGGCAGGATTTTCAGGTACGCCGCATAGGCCTTGCGGGCTTCCTCGGGTTCCCCCAGCTTCTCCTGGCAAACGCCGATCCGGAAGGTAGCGACGGCGTCGTCATACTTGTAGTAGAGGGCCTCGCGATAGCGGTCGAGCGCGGCGCGGTAGTTCTGCCGCTTGAAGTAAAAGTTGCCCACCTCGACGTCTTTCTCCGCCTTGTGCGGGTCCCAAGGCTTGAACTCTTGGACACCGCCGATCTCATCTCCTTCGTGCAGGCCGGCCGCGTCTTCGGCTTCGTGCAGCGCCGGCCCGCTCTCCGGGTGCGTCTTGGCATCATCGGGCGGCGGACTGAGGTCGGCCGGCTCTTCCTTGCTGGAACTCTCTGCGCTGGAACTCTCTGCCGCATCGGGCTTGGCAGGATGGCCACTGTCCGATGCTCGGGAATCGGAACGCGGCGGCGGCTGATTCGGAGGAGGATTTTTCTGCGGAGCCGAGCTCTGCTGAGCTGCGGCAACCGCAAGAAACAGACAGAGAGCGAGAGCAGTTCGAACCCACGACATCACTTTATATTCTACCGCCGGACCGCCCGGGAGACGAAGTCCCTGCGAGTCTTCAGCGGTCGTGAGCTATTCCGGCCATCACGACCGGCTTCACTTTTGCCGCAATGGCGCCGGCGATCTCGGACTCGAGCGCCAGCGGGTCTCCAGCTTCGCGGTCGAAATTGTCGCCCCAGACGCGCTCCTGATCGCGCACCCGAATGAGTTCCACGGTCACGCGGACATGATGACTGTCGCCGCGCAGATTTCCTTCGAGCAGATAGTTGGCGTGCAGATCATGCGCCACCTCGGCCACAGTCTTTGCCGTGTGCCGGTATGGCAGGGTCAAAGCGCGTGGGGATACCGACAACCGTGAAGGCTCGGCCCGGCCCAACTCCGTGATCAACTCCTCGCCGATGCCGTCACACAAAGACATGCCGCTCGAGTCATTGCTCCAGTCTTCCAGGGGAAGCACCGCCATCGCGATGTGCTCTTCCCTGGCGTCTGGCGAGGCGGCCCTCCACCGCATCCCGAGGAACACCAGGGATAGGAGGATGGTGGCGGCAAGGACAACGCGGAGCGGCGAGCCGGACCAACTTCGCAAAAGCATGAGTCCACGAACGGTTCGCCCCGGGCGCCCTCCAGCGCTAAACGGTTCCCCACCGTGCTCGGGGCCAACTGTCACCGGTGCGACAAACCGATAACCACGTTTCGGAATCGTCTCGATATAACAGGGTGAGTTGGCGCAGTCGCCGAGCGCGATGCGAATCTTTTTGACCGCCGTGTTCAGTGCATGATCGAACTCGACAAACGTGTCCCGCGGCCAAACTTGCTGGCGCAGATCTTCCCGCCAGACCAGTTCTCCGGGGCGCTCGAGCAAAGCTGCCAGCACCTGGAAAGGCTGCTCCTGTAGTGGCACCCGGACACCGTCGCGCCGTAGCTGGCCGGCATGGACGTCGGCCTCAAAATCGGCAAAGCGAAACACGCGACATGAATCCGGTCGCAACATCGAACTTCCTCGTTTGTAATGGACGGACGACTAGTCGCTTTGGTTCAAGATATTTCAAAACCAATGGGGGTTTGTCGCCATTTGCTGACATGGGCTAGACACCCGCAATTGCGCAGGAATCCAGAAGGAGGACAGAAGCGAAAGCCAATCCCACGGCGTCCATTGCCCATTCGTTGTGACCGAGGAGTGGAGTCATGGGGCGACACATCGTCTTATCACTGTCTGCGGCTCTGTTGTTCAGTTGTTCTGGTGTGTGGGCACGGTCCGGCTTGCGGGAGCACAGCGTGCCGCTGAAGATTTATGGCGAACACCTGGTCGTTGTGCAAGGCTCGATCGGGACCCTGCAAAAGAAGAACCTGGTCATTGATACGGGAGCGTATCCCAGCGTGATCGATCGGCAAGTTGCACGCCAGCTCAACCTGTCGGGTTCCAATGAAGAACTCGATGCCATTGACCGCACTCTTTCGCGACCGGCCGTGGTCGTTCCCACGGTCGATCTTGGTCCCATTCACGTGACACAGCTGCGGAGTCTTGTCGAGGACCTTTCTGCAGTTTCGGAGAGATTCGGGGTGCGCGTCGACGCACTGATCGGGCTCGACGTTCTCGCCCACAGCAGCTTCCGCCTCGACTACCAGACCAGGAAAATTTTCTTTGGCCCATTCGATCCCCTGCCTTCTTCGGTGCCGTTCGAGATGGCGGACTCGAAAATCTGCGTCGGGCTCTATGCCGGCCCCCGATCGCTGCGCCTGCTGGTGGATACGGGCGCGGAAAAGCTCCTGCTGCTGGGCTCGCACGTGCCGTGGCTAGCCTCCCGCATGGTTCGGGCACGCGAGTTCGCCAACATCGGGGGAAACTTCATTCTGCGGGAAGTCCGTTTAGACGGCCTGCAACTCGGCGACACGAATCTGAGCACCCAACCGGTCTATGTCTCGGCAGCAAGAATGCCGGCTTATCCGTTTGACGGATTCCTGTCGACCGTACAATTTCGCCAAATCGCTTTTGATTTCGAGCGCCAGCAGTTTAGCTGGGTGAGTCGCGACGAACGGCTGGATCACGTACGCATCGCGTCTGACTCGACGAACGATGCGCCCTACATCGCCTCTTTCGTCGACGCTGGCGCGGTAACTGAGTCGCCGAAGCTGCCCAGGGAAGAATGCAGCGACAAAGAAGTCCCAGGCCTGTCCTGCGGCTTGCGCTGAGGTTGACACCGGTTCGTCGGCGGCACGCTGAAGAAGGCCCCCGGAGCGGCGGGTCGTTGTCCTAGCGCGCGAGTTTTGCGGGACACTCGTCGTCCGCAGACCAAATAAAAATCAGGCCACTCATGGGGGTGAGTGGCCTGTGTTGGCGAAGTCCTCCGGGGAGGAGGGAAACTTTTTACATGCTCGGCGGATTCTGCGTGCTCGCCGTCGGCGCCGGCTGTGTCGGCTGCGCTGGCGTCGCATTGTCGCCCTGGGTGTTCGTCATCAGGTGGACATCGACGCGGCGGTTCTTGGCGCGCCCTTCCGCGGTCTTGTTCGAGTCGGCCGGCTTATCCTTGCCCAACCCGATCAAGTAGATCTTGTGGGCCGGCACGTTGTGTTGCGACGCCAGGTACTGAATCACGGCGTTCGCGCGTCGCTGGCTCAGGTCGTAGTTGTAGTCTTCCGGACCAACCGAGTCTGTCCCGCCTTCCAGGGTCACGATATAACCCTTGGTGTTGGGGATATCGGTGGCCAGCTGATCGAGCGCTTCCTTGGCCTTCTTGGTCAGGTTGTCCTTGTCGAAGCCGAAGTGCACTGACGTCTCGGCTACCGGACGATAGTTGTCGAGGTTCGCGACGGTGTTGCTCAGCACGTCGACGCGCTTGGTGGCAACGTTCGCCGTGTTCTGGGCGTCGTCGGCCGTCTTGCCCGCTGCCATCGCCTTCTGGTCAACTTCGGCGGCTTTGGCCTGCACGGCCTGGATCCCGGACTGCGCACGGGAATCCACGTCCTTGATGTCCTTGGTGTTCTTCGCGGTCAGGTCGTCGAGCTCGTTGGTCTTGTTGATGATCGGCGTTGTTTCCTGCCGGACGTATTTTTTGCTGGCGCAACCCACAGAAGCAACCATGATGGCCGCTAAGAGAATTGTTAACGAAGTGCGAGTCATATCTTGGAGGGCTCCTTCCTCTCTGTGCATCCTAACTATCTTGTTTGCTTTGAGTCCCTGGGGTTCAATGAACTTCCGTGTCCCGGCCAGCAGTAGTGCACGGGTGATGCCAAGTCACGAAAGCGCTAGTCCTACGGCTAAAGCATTTTACATCAATATCTTGCATGATGTCGCAAATTGTTAGTCCGGGGAGAACAGGGAGCAAAGGAAACACAGGGGATAGAAATTTTTATACGGTTGGGGCTCGCGGAGTCGATCCGATTTCTTAGATTAGCGGTTGAACATAGATAAACAGATCAAGGTTCGACAAGTTGCAAAATGCGCCCCTAGCTGGCGCTAACCTTCCGCTTTTGACGAATACCCTCTCCTCGACGACAGACCGGGTGGTCCACTGATTACGCCCGCGTGTCGAAGAAATCTTTGTTCAGGTTTAGTTCTCCCGCGTCATGGCCTTCTCGAGAGCCTCGCGGACCAGCCGGCCGAGTCGCAGGACGGTTTGACGCGACACCTTCCGCAACCAGACGTTCAATTCGGCAGAAATACGCACAGCAACCCTCCGCCTCATTGAGAGCAGTGTCGCACAACGCCGGTCACAGCCCTCATCTAAAATAGAAACAACTTCGGATGGATCTCCTACAGAAAATCCGCACTATCCCCACGGAACCCGGCGTGTACCTCTACAAGAACGCCGAAGGCGAAGTCATCTACGTCGGCAAGGCGAAGAATTTGCGCAGCCGGGTGGCGTCGTACTTTCACGAGGGCCGCTGGACGGATGCCAAGACCGGGACGCTGGTGCGCGAAGCGGTCGACATCGACTACATCGTCGTTGCCAACAACAAGGAAGCCCTGGCGCTTGAAAACAACCTGATCAAGCAACGCAAGCCGCGCTTCAACATCCTGCTGCGCGATGACAAGACTTACCCCTACGTGAAGCTCACGCTCGGCGAACGTTACCCACGGGTCTATGTCACGCGCCGGCTGCGCAAGGACGGCGGCGCCTACTACGGCCCCTACTTCCCGACCAGCCTCGCCTACCGCATCGTCGACCTGATTCACCGGCATTTCCTGGTCCCGTCGTGCAAGGTGGATTTGACCCGGTACCACCCGCGACCTTGTTTGCAGTACTACATCCGGCGCTGCCTCGGCCCTTGCGTTGAGGGGCTCACCACACCCGAGGTTTACCAGGAAGCGGTGCGCGACGTGAAACTGTTCCTCGAAGGCCGGCAGACCGACCTGGTGAAGTCGCTGCGCACGCGCATGGACGAAGCTGCCGCCGCCGAAGAATTCGAACGCGCCGCCAAATACCGCGACCTGATCTCGACCGTCGAGCAGCTGCAGGAAAAACAGCGTATGGCAGCCGTCGAAGGCGACGACGCCGACGTCTTTGGCTACCACTACGAAAACGGCATGCTGGCGGTGAATCTGTTCCACATGCGCGGCGGACGCGTCGTCGATCGGCGAGAATTTTTCTGGGAAGACTTGCCCGAGTTCGGGGTCGATGTTGCGAACACCACAGAAGTATCCGCTGGAGCGACAGGTGGCTCCCCCGTCGAGGCTCACGTAGGGACAGCTGCCCCGTCTGGCACAGACCACGTAGGGACAGCCGCCCCCGGCTGTCCAGCCGAGCAAAGCTCGGCGGCGGTTTCCGCGAACTCCCGCCCGTCCGCGACCACGCCAACCGCGCCCGATTTCTCCCCTGCGTCCTTCTTCTCCGCTTTCCTCAGCCAGCTCTACCTGGGCCAGCCCTACGTCCCACGCAACATCTACGTTCCCACCGACTTCGAAGACCGCGAAATGCTCGAAGAGCTCCTCTCCGAGCAACTCGCCAGCGCCGGCGCCCGCGCGACGCGCGTGCACATCGACGTGCCCTCGCGCGGCGAGAAGCGCTCGCTCATCGACCTCGCCGGCAACAACGCCAAGCAATCCTACGACCAGCGCTTCCGCGTGATGAAGCCCACCACGCGTGCCACCCAGGAAGCCCTGCAGGACGCGCTCACTCTGCCCGAGCGCCCCGAACGCATCGAATGCTTCGACATCTCCCACATTCAGGGCGCAGAGACTGTGGCCTCGATGGTCGTGTGGGAAGACGGACACATGAAAAAGTCCGATTACCGCAAGTTCATCATCAAGACCGTCGAAGGCGTGGATGACTTTGCTTCCATGCGCGAGGTGGTGACGCGGCGATACAAGCGCTTGCAGGAAGAAAAGAAAAAGATGCCGAGCCTGATCCTGATCGATGGCGGCATCGGCCAACTGCACGCGGCCGCACAAGCGCTCGAGTCGCTCGAAATCATTAACCAGCCGCTGGCCTCGATCGCCAAGCGCGAGGAAATCATCTACGTCTACGGGCAGGAAGACGACCCGGTCGCACTGGACCACCACAACCCGGTGCTGCACCTGGTGCAGCAGATCCGTGACGAGGCCCACCGCTTCGCCGTGACCTTCCACCGGAAACGCCGCCAGATGCGTGACCGCTCCACGGAACTTTTGGAAATTCCCGGAGTCGGCGCCAGCACGACGCGCCGCCTGCTCGAACATTTCGGCAGCGTACAGGCGGTGAAGCAGGCCGATGCCGCGGCGCTGTCGGCGGTGGTTACCCGCGCCCAGGCAGAAGCGATCATGGGGCATTTCAGGAAGTGAGCTGCGAGCTACGGGCTTTTAAAGAGAGAGCCTTTAACCGCAAAGTACGCCAAGGCTCGCAAAGTTCGCGAAGACACTGTTGCCAAGTCCTTGCCTTCTCGTCCACGGCATTGTTTTTTTCTTCGCCTGTTCGCGCTCTCGCGGTCAAACGTTTTTCTTTGCGCGCTTCGCGGCCTTTCTTCGCGACCTTTGCGGTTAAAAGCTTTTGTTTGAGTCCGCCGGCACGATGCCCGGCTGTTACACTAAGCTGCAACACCCCATGAAAACCATTTTCCTTTCAGTCTCCGCGCTGATGCTCGGAGCATTCCTTGTCTTTGCCACAACGCCGCAGCAAAGCGTGCCAGCAACTCCAGCCGTCCAAGCTGAAAAGCCTGCTGAGTCTCAACCCGAAAAACACCTCCGCAACATCAAGCAGCTCACTTTCGGCGGACAGAACGCCGAGGCCTACTTCTCCGCCGACGGCACCAGGCTCATCTTCCAGTCGAATCGCGACCCGTTGAAGTGTGACCAGATTTTCGTGATGAATGTCGACGGCAGCGATCAACACATGATCTCGACTGGCAAGGGCCGCACGACGTGTTCGTTCTTCTTCCCCGACGGCAAAAAAATTCTCTACTCCTCCACCCATCTCGGCGGCGCCGACTGCCCGCCCAAGCCCGACTACTCCAAGGGATACGTCTGGGGCATTTATCCGAGCTACGACATCTTTACCGCGAACCCTGACGGCTCCGATCTTAAGCAACTCACGAAAGAGCCCGGCTACGACGCTGAAGCGGTCATCTCCGCCGATGGCAAGAAGATCGTCTTCACTTCGATCCGCAACGGCGACCTCGACATCTACACCATGGACGCCGACGGTTCGAGCGTGAAGCAACTGACGCACGAACTCGGATACGATGGCGGCCCGACGTTTTCGCCCGACGGCAAGCTCATTGTCTACCGCGCGCACCATCCCAAGACTGAGCAGGAAATCAAAGACTACAAAGAACTGCTGGCGCAGAATCTGATCCGGCCCACGTATCTGGAAATCTGGCTGATGAAGTCCGATGGCAGCGACAAGCGCCAGATCACCGACCTCGGCGCCGCGAGCTTCGCGCCCGCGTTTTATCCCGACGGCAAGCACATTATTTTTTCGTCAAACGTCGGGTCAACCGGCGGGATGGGCAACTTCGAACTCTACGGCATCGATCTCGACGGCAAGAACCTCGAACGCATCACTTACAACGACGGCTTCGACGGTTTCCCGATGTTCAGCCCGGATGGGAAGAAGCTGGTATGGATCTCCGGCCGCAACGGCAAAGTGCCCCACGAGACGAATGTGTTTATCGCAGATTGGGTTCCTTAAGAATCTTAAAACGCAGAGAACGCTGAGAAATGCCGCGGAGAACGCAGAGAGGAACTGGGTAGAAATGCAAAACACTTCTTTAACGCCTCGTTCTTTGTAGGTGTGGATCCCTCCCCAACGCGAAATTCCCGCACGAGACAAACCTATTCATCGCGGATTGGCAACCCTTAAAATCTTAAAACGCAGAAGGCGCTGAGAAATGCCGCGGAGAACGCAGAGAGATACTGGGCAGAAAATCAGAACCCTTCTTCTTGGATGTCTTGTTCCTGGTAGTTGTTCACGATTCTTCGAATTCCGTCTTTTAGTCGAACCACGTGAAAGTTGATCAGCAACCCTACCTGTAGACCTAGTAGCCTTAGATGCGAAAGCAGTTGGACTTCATCGACAGGATGAATCTGCTCTTTGCACTTCAGTTCCACGACGACTCGATTCTCTACGAGCAGATCTGCCCGGAATCCGCAATCCAGCTTCACCTGCTCATAAATGAGCGGCACCGCTTTTTGTCGGACAGCCTTGAGCCCTTGCAAGTCCAGTTCGTAGGCAAGGCAGCTCTCATAGGCGGATTCAAGCAGGCCAGGGCCGAGGCGACGATGAATCTTGATCGCCGATCCAATGATGCGATCGGTCAGCTGAAACATTGAAAGATGATGGGCGCCTTCATGCGCAATTGCGAGTGACGAACGGTGAGCAGGACGAATCGGCAAACTCATGCACTCGATACTAGTTTTCCGATTCAAAAATAATGTGTGATGACTGTCACACCGCAGACGTAAGAACAGGTGTGTAAGAACGGCAAGTGGGTAGTGGGCTATCTTGAATCAAAACAGCCCGCTACCGCCAAGTGACATCGATTGATAAAAAACCCCTCTGCGTCCTCCGCGGCCGCTCTCTGCGCCCCTCTGCGTTTTAAGATTTGTTGTTCGTCAAGCAACTCACTCTCACGGACCAAATGCTAGATGCCCTTTTCGGAATGCTGAGTGCTGACTTCTGACTGCTTCAGACTCACCCACACCAGCCACCCGACGACCGCCAACATCCCACACCACCCGAGAAACCGCACCACGCCTGCGATCGTAGTGTCGTACTGCAACACTCCCAGACTCGAGAAGATTGCGTTCCAGTCGTGCTCCACGTTGTCAGGGTCGCCGGTGGTCACGAGCGGCAGGATCATCGCGCGGGCATCCGCCATGTAGGTCGCCGTGTACAGCCAGTTCTCGAAGAAGAAGAAAGAACAAAACGCAAACGCGGTGGTTTGTCTTTGCGTGAAGAAGTATGCGGCCAGCAGAAATGGCACCAGCCATTGCAAGAGCGTCCCGCCCCACAGTCCCAGCGTCGGGCCGAACCAGCCGAACAGTAGATGGCCGCCCTCGTGCACCACCAGGTTCGCCAAGTCGATGAAAAGAAAACCGCCGTGGCTGTGGAAAACGTACCCGAGGAAGCAGGCGTAGAATGTGGCCCATGCGGCCAGCGCCCAGCGGGGCACCGGTTGCCACTCCGTCTCCCAAGATTCGAAAAAGTTCTCCAGCATAAAGACCCGCCTGGAAAATCTTAGACCGGGCGGGCCGGACTTCTTACGTTACGGAAGTTTGTGATGTCGTCCCTCCGCCAGCCCGCTTTTACCGGAAATTCATTCCTCGGCAACACTGCCGAAATATGGCGCGCGTATACCCGCAGGCATCCCTCGAAGTGGCTCGCGCCGCAGGATTCTCTCTGCCCGGCTACTTCTCGATCGAGGTCTGGCATGAAAGACCGGTGGATCGTGCTCGAAGACGAATTAGCAGTCGTGCTGACCCTGCATGAGCTCCAACATTTGCAAGACAAGTTCCGCTCATTCATTCCGAACCACAAACCATTCCCAAGGCAGGTCACGATGAAACCGTTGCATTCCGAAGCACTCATGGAAGAAATTCGCCGGCGCGCTTTCGCGCTCTACGAAGAGCGTGCACGCGAGCCCGGTTATGCCGAACAGGATTGGCTGCGCGCGGAGGCCGAAATTCTGGCCCGCCGCCGGGCCGATGACGAAGCCGTGGCCGCCTGAGACGAGCCACGGCGCGCCCACTTCGTCTCGCCGCTTCCTGTTCCATACTTCAAATGAAAAGGAGTACCCCATGGTTGATTTAAATCAATTGAAGCAGAAATACCAGCCTGTGCTCGATGTCCTCGCCAAAGAAGACGCCACCATCCAGGCCGTCGACTTGCAGGGCGACAAACTTCATATCCGGGCCACCACTGTCTCGGAATCCAGCAAGAACCGCATATGGGACGCGATCAAGGCAGTCGATCCCAATTTCTCCGACCTCGCCCACGAAATCACCGTGGCCCAGGGCGATCAGACCTACACCGTCAAAGCGGGCGACAACCTCTCCAAGATCAGCAAACTGTTCTACGGCGATGCCAACCAGTATCCCAAGATCGCCAAGGCTAACGATCTCGCCGATCCCGACAAGATCCGAGTCGGGCAATCCCTGCGTATCCCCGCCGCGTAAAACGCCTACCCTCGGGCGCCTGCTTCCCCGGCAGGCGCCTCCCTTCTTTCTGCCAGAAGTTTTAATTCCTTTGGTTCTGCGTCCGCCGTCATGGGCGCAGCGTGGTTGGTTCCTGTTACATTTCTAGAAGCTCGTAACCGCAAAGTTCGCGAAGTGGGGCCGCGAAGATCGCAAAGACAGCCAGGAGAGGCGCGCTGTCCAACGTTTCGCAATCTTCATTCTCTTCGTCTTCTTTGCGCTCTTTGCGAAAGCTTCGCGCTCTTTGCGGTTAAAGGATTTTTCACTGGCGGCTGGCACGATCGCGGCCACAGGATTTGATTCGCATCATGAAACTTCGCCAAGGGATCACGGGGATCGCGTTGCTGGCGCTGGTGGTCGCCACCATCGTCGGCCTGTTTATGACCAATGGCGGGCCTGCCGTGCTTCCGACGCGAAATGCGAAGAAAGCCGTCCAGAGCGCGCCGGCGGTCGACCAGAAGCCGCTCGACACCGCCCACAAGCTGGCGGCGCTGGCGACCAGTCCCGACGAACAGGAATTCGCCCGCCAGGCCTTGCGGCTCGCGGACTACGAAGTCGATCTCGCCTTCGCCGATGCGCTGCGCGAGGCCACCCAACACCCACCGACGCCGACCGCCGAGCAACGCGAGTTGATGGCGCGCAACGCCAAGGCCGAGGCCACCGTCAAGAGCGATCAGGAGCAGGTAACCCACCTCACGCACCAGCTTGCCGCCGCGAAGGAAGAGGACAAAGAAGCGGTTCAGGATCAGCTTGACGTCACCAAGGCACAGCAGGAACTCGATCAGGACGAACTCGACGACGCAAAAGAAGATCTGCTGCGCGCCGGAGGGAATCCGCAGGGGAAGATCCAGCTGCTTTTGCAGGAGCACGAGGCCGGGACTCACACCAGCGCGGGCACTACTGCTAACGCAGCCGCCGTCTCCGATGCCGACTACCAGTCGCATAACCTGGCACCGCAGGCTCGCGCCTGGCTGGTGCTTAGGGAGAAGGGCCTTCTGCTGGCTCGGGCTCGCCAGGATGCCCTCGACGACGTTCCCGCCCTGATCCGCGCGCACGATACCTTGGACCAGCGCGTGAAGGAGCAGGAGGAACAACGGCAGGCAGTCAAGCAGAAGGCGGCCGGGCTGTCGCGAGGCGAGGCGCCTGCCGATGGCGCTTCCCCTAAACAAGCTGCTCGCGACACACTCGCCGCGCTTCGCCATCTCTCCGAAGATCAGAAAGCGGTTTCCGATCTCGACAAGCGCATTCAGGACCAGCAGGAACTGGCCGACATCTACACGAATTGGGAAGTGCTGGTCGCGGCGCGACAGCGGGTCGCCGTGCACGGCATGTTGCAATCGGTGCTCTGGATTCTTCTGATCTGCCTGGTCGTCTACTTCACGGGCAGGCTGATCGACCGCTATTTCGTCGACCTCGCCGCCGAGAAGCGGCGGCTCGTTAGCTTGCGCGCGGTGGTCTGGTTTGCCGTGCAGGCGGTCGGACTTCTGCTCATTGTCTTCGTCATACTCGGCATGCCAAGCCAAGCCCCGACAGTGCTCGGGCTGGCCGGCGCCGGCCTCACGGTGGCGCTGAAAGACTTCATCGTCGGCTTCGTGGGCTGGTTCGTGCTGATGGGACGCAACGGCATTCGCGTCGGCGACTGGGTCGAGATCAATGGAGTCGGCGGCGAGGTGGTCGAGATCAGCCTGCTCCGCACGACGCTGCTCGAAACCGGCAACTGGACTGACACCGGGCATCCCACCGGACGCAAAGTGACGTTCGTCAACAGCTTCGCCATCGAAGGCCACTACTTCAACTTCTCGACTTCAGGACAGTGGCTGTGGGATGAACTGACAGTGTCGGTGCCGACCGGGGAAAATCCGTACCCCGTGATCGAAGCAATTCAGAAGCTGGTCGTGAAAGAAACCGAGGCAAACACGCTCATGGCCGAAGAAGAATGGCAGAAGGCTTCCACGAGATATAAAGTGAGGAATTTCTCGGCCAAGCCCGCGATCAACTTACGCCCCACCGGCGGCGGGGTCGAAGTGCATGTCCGCTACATCACCCGCGCCCAGGAGCGGCAGGCCACCCGGGCGCATCTCTATGAAGCCATCGTCGGTTTGCTGCACGGGAAAGAAGCGCAGCCGGCGGCGAGCGGTGGGTAGGTCTCAGGACTCAGCTCTCAGTAGTTAGCACTTGGCACTTAGGATTTGGCAGTCTACCTTTGGATCGAAAGAGAGTGTGCAGGCGGGTTTTCTTCGCGTTCTTTGCGAATTCTTTGCGATCTTTGCGGTTAAAGGCTTTTCTCGACGTTCTCAGCTGCTGGCCTTGCCCTTCCCGCGCTTTTCGATTTCCGCCAACAAGTGCGTCTTCGCATTCCCCGGTAGCCGCGATCCATGCAAAATCTCGCGCACCAGCGCGGTTGGAAGCGTCCGTGCAAACTCGACGGCCTTGGCGATCGGAGTTTTTTCATTGCGCAGCAACGCCACGCGCACCTCGCGCCGCAGCGACCACTGGGGGTGATGCGAAACGGCCTCGACGAACGCCCCGGATGTGTCGTGCCGAGCGAGCGCCCGCACGATCGACGCTTCGGTAAGCCGCGAATTCTGCAGTGCTGCCTGGACCACCCGCGCCTCTCCATCACACAAGAGCGCTTCGGCAATCCTTCCGGAGCCGCGGTGCGCAAGCGTCAGCCTTTCTCCCGAAGCTAGCGTCTCGAGCCGGTTGCACAGCGCTTCGTCCGCCGCAAGTTTGACGTCGGCGGGCACCACGGGCGTGAGCGCCACCTGCATTAAATCGAAAGTGTAAAGCTGCCGCACCAGCGGGAGTGAGACGTGGCGCGGCGTTTTGGGATGCTCGACCAGCGCAAGCTTGACCTTGCGGGACTTCAGGACGCTGCCATTCTTGCCCAGTTGCTCGAGCACGTCGGTCGGCAGGTCGGCGCGCTTCAGAAGGCTAAGCGCGGCATCTTCATTCAAGGCGGGGTCCGAAGCTCGAACTTTGAGCTCTTCGGCGTCCGGAGGCAACGCCCGGGGCGAAGCCGACACTCCCGACTCCGGGTGCTCAGGAGCCAGCCTCGCGCCGGTGCTTTCATCGGAGGGCATGGAGTGTTGTCATCGTCGCGTCGTCTACCCGCTCGTGAGCTTTGCCGCGACCGCTCTACGAGCCAGGGCTAAGGCGCCCTGCAACGGATCGACAACGTCAAGATTCACGCTGGCCCGCGGGGATTCCGCCATGACCTCATTGTAGAAAACCTGCCGCACGAGTTCCGACTGACGAAAGACTCCTCCCGAGATGGCCACCGGGACGCTGTCCGTCTTGGCAAAGAGGCGGCGGATCACATTTTTTGTCAAAGCCGCGAGTTCGTTGCCCGCGTGCCGCAGGAGACTCTTGGCGAGGCGATCGCCAGACTGCGCCGCCTCCAGCACGAGCGGAAACAGGCTCGAAAAGTCCGGCGGCGGCGACACGTTGGCGTGCCGCACCAGGTCATCGAGAGTCGAGAGTTGCCACAGCTTGAGGATCGCGGCAAGCAAGGGGGGCTCGTGTCCGGCGTCTTTGGCACCGAGCGCGGCGCTGACCGCGGCGCGCCCGATCCACTGGCCGGAGCCTTCGTCGGAAATCGCAAGGCCCCATCCGCCGGCGCGGGCGGTTTGTCCATGGGCATCGCGCCCGTAAGCGATGGAACCGGTGCCGGCGATGGTGATCACTCCAGGACCGTCGCCGAAGGCAGCTTCCAGCGTCGTTTCGAGATCGCTTACGACCAGGACCTTGCAGGGCAGGACTTCGGCGATCATGCGCGCGACGGCATCACGGACTTCCGGACGTCCCGCTCCCGAGAGACCGACGCATGCGCTCGCAATTTGTGATGTGGAGATCTTGGCTACAGCGCAGGCGTCGCGAACCGCCGCATGCAGCGCTTCCCGCGCGCGGGCGTCCCCGTGACGGGTGATGTTGCTTCCGCCGCTGGTAGCCGCGCCAAGAACGGACTGGTCGTCCGCGATGGCGCAAGTGGTCTTGGTTCCGCCGCCGTCGATGCCGAGGTAGATGGGCACGCGGTAGTTCTAACACAGGAGCGCTGCTGGCTACTGGCTCCTTGGCTGCTAGCCAGCGAAAAGCGTTTGCCAGAAGCTAGCGGCCAGTGGCTAGTCGCCAGTCGTCAGCGTAATCTCCCCAAAAAGACTCCTCACCACAGAGTCACAGAGACACAGAGAAAACCGTTGCACGGAGCTTTTCTGGTCAACGCGGATTGTGGCGACACGTTTTTTTCTTCGCCTATTGCTCTCTTGCGGTCAACCGCTTTTCTTGGCGCGCTTCGCGGCCTTTCTTCGCGCCCTTTCCGGTTAAAAGCTTTTTTCGGAAGCTCCCGGTCCGGGACGCCCGCCCTCAAACCTCCTTCATCACAGAGTCACAGAGAAATTGGTAATTGGGTAATTTGGTAATTGGGTAATTTGAAAAAAGGAACCGATCCGCGGAGCAGCTATGAAAAATTACGGAAGGACACAATGACCAAATTATTGAATCCGTCTCTGTCCTCTGTGTCTCTGTGGTGAAACAGGTGTTTTTAGCAGACGACTAGCGACTAGCGACTGAGGACTTGCCGCTGCAGACGGGCGGGGACGTCCCGGACCGGGCTGTGAAGGGAATTCACAGGCGCTCCGGAGATAGCTCAGGGTCCGGCTCAAACGTCCCCGCTCTGGTTACTGATCGGCAATTTGTGCCGCGCGCTTGAATATCGTCAGGAACATGTCGCGGGTGAGCTTGCCGGTCTGGGTGTTCTGGTTCGAAGGGTGGTAGGACGCCAGCAGCGTCTTGCCGTCGGGTAGTTGGTATTGCGCGCCATGGGCGAACTGGAATGCGGCCCGACTCTTCACCAGGCCCTGGCGCTTCAACGAGTTCAAGTAAGCATCGAAGCCGATCTTCCCCAGAGCGACGATCACTTTCAGCTTCTTCAAGCCCTCAAGTTCGCGATCGAGATAGGGGGAGCAGTTGGCAAGCTCCTCGGGCAGCGGTTTGTTGTCGGGAGGAGCGCAGCGGGCAGCGGCGGTGATGTAAAGGTCGCGGAGTTTCAGGCCATCGTTGCGGTCAGTCGCGTTGGGCTGGTTGGCGAAACCGGTTTCGAAAAGGATTGGGTACATGAAGTTGCCCGAGGCGTCTCCGGTGAAGGGGCGGCCGGTGCGGTTGGAGCCGTGCGCGCCAGGAGCGAGTCCCATGATGAGGACGCGGGCATTCGGGTCGCCGAAACCGGGGACGGGCTTTCCCCAATAGTCCCAGGCGAGGTAGGCGCGGCGCTTCTCGCGAGCGATCTGTTCGCGATAGGCGACCAGGCGCGGACACTTGCGGCAGACCATGATTTCGGCATTGAGTTGAACGAGCCAGGCTGGAGGCATTTGGGTTGCTGAACAGGACATTCTATGCGATGACCGGCACATGAAATTTTGACGACGAAATGCGCCGAAGACACGGCCGGAAGCAGGGCCTTACGAGACCTCAGCGAGGTGAGGGCAAGATGCCCCTTCGACAAGCTCAGGGCAAGCTCTCACAACAGCCGGCGGGACGCCGGCGCTACAACGCGACCGGGGCGAGTTTGGGGTGCTAGACTCAAGGTATTGTGTCTTTAGGATTGACGCGACGTAGATTCGTACGGGGTTCGGTAATCGGGCTGGCCGCTTTGGCGGGAACGGGCCTGACGATCGAAGGCTTGATCAGAGAACCGGAGCATCCGGTGGCGCAGAACGTGACGATTCGCTTGTCGCGGCTGCCGGAAGCGTTTCATGGCTTCCGCATCGCCCAGCTCTCCGATATTCATTTCGGTCCGTACATGGATCAGGAACGTCTGGAGCGGTCGGTGCGGCTGGCGCAGGCGTTTCAGCCGGAGCTGGTGGTGCTGACGGGGGACTTCGTTTCGCATCCGTTGCATCAGCACGACGGGCCGGAAGGCGCGAGGAATGCGGAACCGTGCGCCGACGTGTTCGCCAGATGGAAAGGTGTTCCCTTCCTCGCGGTGCTGGGCAATCACGATCACTGGAACAATGCCGATATGGTGGCGGGGGCGCTGGCGGAGCGCGGCATTCGCGTGTTGCGGAACCAGGCATGGCCCATGGAGAAAGAAGGTCAGCGGACGTGGGTGGCGGGAATTGATGACGTGCTGGAAGGAAAAGCGGATCTGACCCGGTCGATCGCAGGGATTCCAAGGGATGAGGCGACGATCCTGCTGGCGCACGAACCAGACTTCGCCGACCACGCGACGAAGTTTCCTGTGGATCTGCAACTGTCGGGACACTCGCATGGCGGGCAAGTGCGGTTGCCGGGAATTGGGCCGATCGTGCTGCCCGATATGGCGCAGAAGTATCACACGGGATTGAACCGGGTAGGACGCTTGCAGGTGTATACGACCCGCGGAGTCGGCGTCATCAACCCGCCGGTGCGGTTGAACTGTCCACCGGAAGTGACCCTGATTACCCTGGAGAGGGAAACGCAGGGAAATGGGAGCTAAGCAGCTCTGCTCGGAGACGTTATTGCGGCAGTGGTGGAGGCGTCCCGAGCTTGCGACTGACCGCTTCGCGCTGAGGAAACTGCCCGGAAGATAGCACCGAAGGACAGAGAGGAACCGTTGGTGTTTGACGGTGTTCTCTTACACTCTTTACACTGAGAGATTGGAATGTTGCGCGTCTGGACGCGCGGTTGGCGGCGCGAGCGGCGTGGCATTCGGAAGGTATAACGTGAGCCCCACAGAGACGAGAGAAAGCACGAAGCGCGAGCTGGCGGTCGAGATTCCCGCGGAGGAAGTCAGACGCGAGACCGATGCGCTGGTCGAAAAGTATCAGAAACTGGCGCGGTTGCCCGGATTCCGCAAAGGGCACGTGCCGGCATCGATTATCCGGCAGAGGTTTGCCGAAGACATCAAGACCGAGGTGGCCGAGGCGCTGATTCCGCGCTACTTCCGCCAGGAAGCGGACCGGCAGGGGCTGATTCCGGTGTCGCAGCCTCGAGTCAGCGATCTGCACATCCACGAGGGCGAACCCCTGCGCTTCAAGGCCAGTTTCGAGATTCTTCCCGAGATCCGGGTGGAAGGCTACAAGGAGCTGCGTGCCGATAAGCCTGTGATCGCAGTCACCGACGAGGAAGTGGATCAGGCGTTGAATCAGTTGCGAGAGCAGCATGCGACCTTCGAGGGCATCGAAGGACGGACTCTGGCGGAAGGAGATTTCGCCCAGGTCGCCCTGGACGGCAAGCCCCGGGAAGGCGAAGGGCAGCCGGTGCACATGGACGATGTGCTGGTGGAGATCGGCGGCAAGAACACGATGCCCGAGTTCACCGAACACTTGCGCGGGGCTTCGGCAGGGGAAGAAAAGACGTTTGAGGTGAAGTATCCCGAGGATACATCGGACAAGCGGCTGGCGGGAAAGACGTTCGATTACACGGTGAAGGTGCTCTCGCTGAAGCACAAGAACCTGCCCGCGCTCGACGACGCCTTCGCCAAGGAACTGGGCGAGTTCGCGAGCGTGGAGGAGTTAAAGAAACGCGTCCGCGAAAACATGGAGGCCGAGAAGAAACACACGGCTGAACATGAAGCCAAAGACAAGCTGGTGGCGGAACTGGTGCAGCGCAATGATTTTGAGGTGCCCGAGGCAATGGTGGACCGGCAGATCGATGTTCGGCTGGAACGCGGGTTGCGGGCGCTGGCGTCCCAGGGCATGCGCGCCGAAGACATGAAGAAGATGGACCTGAATCGCCTGCGGGCCGGGCAGCGCGACCAGGCGGTGCAGGAAGTGAAGGCTTCCCTGCTGCTCGACAGGATTGCCGATCTCGAAAAACTCGAGGTCAGCGATGAGGAGATCGATCACGAAATCGAAGCGCTCGCTTTGCAGACGAAACAGACTTCGGAAGCAGTGCGGGCACGTTTGACACGCGATGGGGCGCTCGATAGGATTAGAAACAGAATCCGCAACGAGAAGACCCTCAATTTTTTGTATCACCAGTCCGCGTAGGCGGACCACTTTCGATCCTCCCTCGCAAACGGAAACGGGCTGTCGGGGCAGGAGTGTGGCAGGTGAACGTGAACGATCCAAAGATGATGCTGGTGCCGATGGTGATCGAGCAGACCGGGCGCGGAGAGCGCGCGTACGACATCTACTCGCGGCTGCTGCGGGATAACATCATTTTTATCGGGACGCCGATTGATGACAACATCGCGAACCTGGTAATCGCGCAGATGTTGTTTCTGGCGCAAGAGGATCCGGAGAAAGACATCCAGTTGTACATCAACTCGCCGGGGGGATCGATCACGGCGGGCATGGCGATTTACGACACGATGCAATATGTGAAAAACGATGTGACCACGATTTGCATCGGACAGGCAGCATCGATGGCGGCTTTGCTGCTGGCGGCGGGGGAGGCCAAGAAACGTTTGGCCCTGCCCAATTCGCGCATTCTGATCCACCAGCCCTCGATGGGGGGGCTGTCGGGGCAGGCCACCGATATCGATATCCACGCCCGTGAAATCTTGAGGATGCGGGAAATCACCAACCAGTTACTTTCGAAACATACCGGACAGAAGCTGGATAAGGTAGAAAAGGACGTGGAGCGCGATTTCATCATGAACGCGCAGCAGGCTAAGGAATACGGAATCATCGACGATATCATCTATAAGACGAAGTAGAGGTATGATCGGCGTTCGCCGGTCGCAGTTCTACTGGAGGTCTCGGCGGAGAACGGATTGCTGGCTGACTGGGCGAAAGCAGCCACGGGGCGGGCAAATCGGGGTGAAGGTGAAGGAGTAGAGCCGAGTGAAAAACCGGTCGGGCACAGACGAAATCCTACGCTGCTCGTTCTGTCACAAGTCGCAGGACGCGGTGGCGAAACTGATTTCCTCGCCCAGTGATTATCCAAGAGCATACATCTGTGACGAGTGCGTGGCGGTCTGCAACTCGATTCTGGAAGACGACCGCACCACGACGCCGGAGTCCTCCACTCCGAACCAGCTTCCCAAGCCGCAAGAAGTGAAGACGTTCCTGGACGAGTACGTGATCGGCCAGGAGCAGACCAAGAAGAAGCTGGCGGTCGCCGTCTACAACCACTACAAGCGCATCTTCATGAATCGCCAGAAGACGGGCGATGGCGTGGAGCTGACCAAATCGAACATCCTGCTGATCGGGCCGACCGGCACGGGCAAGACCTTGCTGGCGCAAACGCTGGCGCGCATGCTGGATGTGCCGTTCGCCATCGTGGATGCGACCACGCTGACCGAAGCGGGCTATGTGGGCGAGGACGTCGAGAACATCATCCTGAAGCTGCTGCAGGCGGCGGAAGGCGATGTGGGCCGGGCGCAGACCGGCATCATCTATATCGATGAGGTCGACAAGATCGGGCGCAAGGACGAGAATCCGTCGATCACCCGCGATGTATCGGGCGAAGGCGTGCAGCAGGCGCTGCTGAAGATTCTGGAAGGCACGATCGCGAACGTTCCGCCGCAGGGCGGACGCAAGCATCCGCACCAGGAATTCACGCCGGTGGATACGACGAACATCCTGTTCATTTGCGGGGGCGCGTTCGTTGGCCTGGACAAGATCATCTCGCGGCGGGTGGGCCGGAAGTCGCTGGGGTTCAAGACCGGCGAGGAAGCCCACGAGGAAGAGACGGCCGACGCCAGCAAGACGAAGTTCCAGCTGATTTCCGACTGCCAGCCGGAAGACCTGATCAAGTTCGGGCTGATTCCGGAATTTGTGGGACGCTTGCCGGTGGTGGGATTGCTGGAGGATCTCGACGAGTTTGCCCTGATCGAGATTCTGACCCGGCCGAAGAATGCCATCATCAAGCAGTACCAGCGGCTGTTCGAGTTCGAGAATGTGCGGCTGAAGTTCAGCGAAGACGCGACGAAGGCGATTGCCCGCCAGGCCATGGCGCGCAAGGTCGGGGCCCGCGGGCTGCGCATGATCCTGGAAGAATTGATGCTCGACC
Organism: uncultured Acidobacteriota bacterium; assembly: GCA_963729415.1. Classification (GTDB taxonomy): domain Bacteria; phylum Acidobacteriota; class Terriglobia; order Terriglobales; family Acidobacteriaceae; genus Gp1-AA133. Next base: position 325,637 of record CAVSOD010000007.1, read on the forward strand.
TCATGTACCATTTACCTAGCCAGAAGAAGGTGAAGGAATTCGAAGTGACGCGCGAGATGGTGGAAAAGCGCGACGTTTCGCTGGCGATGATGGATAAGGCAGGATAGCGGGCGAGACGCCCGCTGGACAGCCGGCGGAGGACGCCGGCGCTACCGAAATAGCGTGACTTAGACGTTTGGAGACCAATTGACCCAGTCGAAGGAAAAATTCGAAACCAAGAAACTTCCCATGATGCCCATACGGGACGTCGTCATTTTCCCGTACATGATGACGCCGTTCGTGGTGGGCCGGGAGTCGAGCGTGCATGCGCTCGAAGAAGCACTGGCGGCCGATAAGAAGATTTTCCTGGCCACGCAGCACGATGCTTCGATCGACGAGCCCAAGGCCAACGAAATTTACCAGGTAGGCACGATCGTCAACATCGTGCAGAGCCTGAAGCTGCCCGACGGCAATATCAAAGTTCTGGTGGAGGGCATCGAGCGCGGCAAGATTCTGCAGGTCACCGACACCGACGGCTACATGCAGGCTTCGGTACGGGTGGCGCGGTACACGACCGAGACCACGCCCCAGGTCGAAGCGGGGATGCAGCGGGTCACGGGACTGTTCGAGCAGTACGTGAAGCTGTGCCAGTCGCTGAACTACGAGACCATGATCGCCGCCGTCCGCATGGAGGATCCGGCGAAGCTGACCGACACCATCGCGGCCAACCTGCAGCTTTCCATCGAAGAGAAGCAGGAACTGCTCGAGATCTTCGATCCGGCGGAGCGGCTGACGCGCATTGCCGATGTGCTCGATATCGAGATCGAGAAGCTGAACATGGACCGCACCATCCAGTCGCGGGTGAAGCGGCAGATGGAGCGGGCGCAGAAAGAGTATTACCTCAACGAGAAGATCAAGGCCATCCAGAAGGAACTGGGCCGCGGCGAGAAGAGCGAGTTCGACGAACTGAAGAAGAAGATCGAAGCCGCCGGCATGCCGAAGGAAGTCAAGGACAAGGCCATCCAGGAACTGAAGAAGCTGGAAGCCATGCCGCCGATGTCGGCCGAGTCCACCGTCTCGCGCAACTATCTCGACTGGCTGCTGGCCGTGCCGTGGAAGAAGCGGTCGAAGGAAATCCGCAACATCGGGCGCGCGGAAAAGGTTCTGAACGAAGATCATTATGGGCTGGAGAAGATCAAGGAGCGCATCCTGGAATTCCTGGCCGTGCGGCAGCTGGTGAAGAATCCCAAGGGCTCGATCCTGTGCTTCGTTGGGCCTCCGGGCGTGGGCAAGACTTCGCTGGGCATGTCGATTGCGAAGGCCACCGGACGGAAGTTCGTGCGCATGTCGCTGGGCGGCGTGCGGGACGAAGCCGAGATCCGCGGGCACCGGCGCACCTACATCGGCGCGCTGCCGGGGCAGATCATCCAGATGATGAAGAAGGCGGGAACGAAGAACCCGGTCTTCATGCTGGACGAAGTAGACAAGATGTCGATGGACTTCCGCGGGGACCCGTCGGCGGCGCTGCTCGAAGTGCTTGATCCCGAGCAGAACTACATGTTCGTCGACCACTACCTCGACGTGGAGTATGACCTGTCGCAAGTGTTCTTCGTGGCGACGGCGAACGTGATGCACACTATCCCACCGGCCCTGCAGGACCGCATGGAAGTACTGCGGCTGCACGGTTACACCGAACCGGAGAAGGTCGAGATCGCCAAGCAGTTTCTGGTGAAGAAGCAACTGGCGCAGGCGGGGCTGACCGACAAGAACATCAAGTTCACCGACGACGCGATCACAGCCATCATCCGCTCCTATACCCGCGAAGCCGGGGTGCGAAATCTGGAGCGCGAAATCGGAAACGTCTGCCGCAAGGTTGCCCGCAAAGTCGTCAAGGAAGGTCCGGAGTACAAGATCGCGATTACCGGGGAGAACATCGGCGACTTCCTGGGCGTGATCAAGTTCCGCGATACGCTGGCCAACGAGAAGAGCGAAGTCGGCCTGGTCACGGGTCTGGCGTGGACCGAAGTCGGCGGCTCGATCCTGAGCACGGAAGTGACGGTGGTCGACGGCAAAGGCAAGCTGACACTGACCGGCAAGCTGGGTGATGTGATGCAGGAGTCGGCGCAGGCGGCGATGTCGTACGTACGCTCGCGGGCGAATGCTCTCGGGTTGCCGCGAGACTTCTATCGCAACCTCGACATTCACGTGCACGTGCCCGAAGGCGCAATCCCGAAAGATGGGCCGTCGGCGGGGATCACGATCGCCACGGCGATTGCGAGCGCGCTGAGCAAGATTCCGGTGCGGCGCGATCTGGCGATGACGGGAGAGATCACGCTGCGCGGCAAGGTGCTGCCCATCGGCGGATTGAAAGAAAAGCTGCTGGCAGCGCATCGCGCGGGGCTCTTTGAAGTGGTCCTGCCCCAGGACAACGAGAAGGACCTGGCGGAGGTTCCCGAGAACCTGCGCAAGGAAATGAAGATGCACTTTGTCGACACCATGGACCAGGTGCTGAAGGTGGCGCTGGAACGTCCGCTGCCGCAGGTGATGGACGAGACGGCGCAGGCGATTACACCGATTGCGCCGCAGCCGGGAGAGAGTCCGGCGACACATCAGTAGGGCAGGTCTTAGGTCTTAGGTCTTAGGTCTTAGGTCTTAGGTCTTAGGTCTTAGGTCTTAGGTCTTAGGTCTTAGGTCTTAGGTCTCAGGTCTCAGGTCTCAGGTCTCAGGTCTTAGGTCTCAGGTCTCAGGAAAGGCTAAGTCACATGCGGCTCGCTTCTTGCGGGCCGTTTGCTTTTGGGGCATTGGCTTCCGGGAATCGGGTTCGGCGGCTAAAATATAGGGCGGAGAGTCGGTCATGATCTCGGACAAGCTCACGCTGGGGATCGCAGCGGTCGCGGTTCTGCTGCTGGTGAGCGTGGTGTTGGGATTTGGGATTGCCGCGATTCTCCGGCTCTGGCACAAGCACAAGCCGCTGAAGGAAGCGGACGTGCACGACGACAAGCATCCTCTGGGGCTAAATCGGTAGGTCCTTTAAAGCGTATTCACCACAGAGGGCACAGAGAGGGATTGAGTAATTTGGTAATTGTGTAATCGGGTAATTTTCACGACTGCAACCCATGGTTCGGTTCCAAAAAACGCGTAGCGGTGAAGAATGAAAAGCGCTGGGGCTGAATCGGTAGGATTCTTAAAAGCGTATTCACCACAGAGTCACAGAGACACAGAGTGGGATTAAGTAATTTGGTAATTTAGTAATTTAGTAATTTAGTAATTTTGTTGCGTAATTTTCACGACTGCAACCATGGTTCGGTTCCGAAGCGCGTAGCGCTTTTAAATTACCAAATTACAAAATTACCCGATTACCAAATCTCTCTGTGCCTCCGTGTCTCCGTGGTGAAAGATTTTCCTTGATTCCCCTCTGCCACTTGCAAGTTCCGGGAAGAGAATTCACACTGGAGTGTGCGCGTCCTTTCACAATTTCTGTTGTCGGCTTCCGACCCAGGGCACTTCCCTTCTCCGGGACTGCCGGAGATCGCTTTTCTGGGGCGGTCGAATGTGGGCAAATCGAGCGTGATCAACGCGCTGGTCGGCGCGAAGCTGGCGCGGACCAGTTCGACCCCGGGGCGGACGCGAGCCATTAACTTCTTCGAGTTGCGCTTCGCGGGAAAGCCGCGTCCGGAGCTGATTTTCGCCGATCTGCCAGGCTACGGCTATGCCAAGATCTCGCGCGAAATTTCGGCGCAGTGGCCAGACTTCATTGATCCTTACCTCAGAGAACGGCCGACACTTGCGCTTTGCCTGGCGCTGGTGGATTCGAACATCCCCCCACAGGAAAGCGACCGGCAACTCATCGACTTCCTGACGGCGAGCGGGCGGCGATTTCTGATCGTGGCGACCAAGAGCGACCGCCAGTCGGGCAATCAACTGCACAACGCCCTGCGCGTGTTTGCGGAACAGCATCCGGGGGCACGGGTGGTGCCGTTTTCGGCGAAGACGGGGGCGGGCAAGGAAGAGTTGTGGCAGGAGATTCGCAAGGCCGCCGAGGCGCGGGCCGTTTCCCGTTCCTAGATCATTCCCGATATTGCACCGTTTGGATTCTCCTCCGCCAAAGGACTGACCTTTGTGACGCTGAAAAGTCGGCGTTTCCCCGATAAAACTCAGTAGGAGTCTATGTTTCAGGAGCGGGTTGCGTCTGAAAGGACGGCCCCGTTCCGGGTGGAGCAGGTTGGAAGAGCATCCGATGAGTATTGAAGGCAGCGGCGCGGATTACCTGCGGCGGTTGCGAGAAGATCTCGAGCATCCGCATGTAAGCCAACCATCGACGGTGACGGCTGAGCCGGATGAGGCGCCGGGAGAGCGGCGGCGGAGCCCACGCTACAAATGCGAAGGCAGCGCGGAGTTCCGGGTTGGAGGCAGCGACGTTCGGACGTGGGGAACGTTTACCGATATCAGCATGAATGGATGCTATGTGGAGATGACGGCCACGTTTCCGGTGGGGTCGATCGTGGATCTGGGGCTGGAATTGAAGGGACTCCGGGCGCGGGTTTCGGGAGAAGTGCGCGTGAGCTATCCCCTCCTGGGCATGGGCATTGCGTTCCGCGATGTCTCGGCCGAAGACCATCTGGGGCTCGAGGAAATGATCGAGCAACTGAATCCCCTGCGCGCTGTGAAACGAAATGCTGAACCCGAAGAAATGAAGCCGGTGGGCACCGCCATGCCGGTCGTGCTCGACCCGGCGGCGGCGCTGCGAGCATTGACGGAGTTTTTCGAGACTCGCGGGCTGCTCACGAAGGAAGAGTTCGTTCGGGTGCTCCGGCGCAGTCAGGGCGTGTGAACTCCCCGAGCGCCGGCCATTTCGGAAAAATCTTTTTACCACAGAGACACAGAGGCACAGAGGGATTTGTAATTTTGTAATTTGGTAATTTGGTAGTTTTCAAGACCGTGATGAAGGCTTCGATTCCAAGACGTGTCGCGTTTTTAAATTACCAAATTACAAAATTACGCGATTACCAAATCTCTCTCTGTGGCTCTGTGTCTCTGTGGTGAACCTGCCTTTTGACAATTTGACCCGACGGCGGGTGTAGACTTTATTGCCGACGGAGTTGGTGAACGCTTCCGTACACTGGAGGTGCCCCTTGAACCGCCTCCTGGCTGTTAGCCTCGTAGTTGCCTTCCTCTTAACGTCGACTTCGTGCGGAAACATTTTTGTCCGGGGCGCGATCAATCCGGGCGCGCAGTCGGCCAATGGCACGGTGAGCGTGGTCGCGTTCAGCGCCAGCTCGGGCAGCGGTGTGTCGGTAACGATCATCACTTTGACTTCGAATGGCATGGCGAACACGTTGCATTTCTGCGGCGATCAGACGACGCTTTTCCCGCTCGACAACCAAGTGCAGGTGAACTTCATGCCGGGAAGCCCGTGCGCCAGCGTGATCTCGGTGAACCTGATGTGAATTCCGACCGGGGCCGAGGTTACCCTCGTACTGTGTCCGGTGGGTGAAAATCCCCCTTCATTCGCTATGATGAACCGGTATGGGTCTTCATCTGATTACCGGAGTTGCGGGCTTTATCGGATCGTCGATTGCGCGGGCGCTGCTGGAGCGGGGCGAAGAGGTGCGCGGCATCGACAATTTCGCGACGGGAAAGCGGGAAAACCTCGCGGAAATTCTGGCGCGCATGGATTTTCGCGAAGCCGATCTGCTGGACCTGGAGGCCATGAAGAAGGCCTGCCAGGGGGTGGAGTGCGTCTTTCACCAGGCGGCGATTCCTTCGGTGCCGAAATCGGTGCTGGATCCACTAGGAAGCAATCAGGCAAACGTGGATGGGACGGTGAACCTGCTGGTGGCGGCGCGCGACGCCAAGGTGCGGCGGGTGATGTATGCGGCATCTTCGTCGGCGTATGGCGACACGCCGACATTGCCAAAGCACGAGGAGATGACACCGAATCCGATTTCTCCGTATGCGGTGGCGAAGCTGGCGAGCGAGCATTACATGGTGTCGTTTTATCGTTGCTATGGGCTGGAGACGGTGAGTCTCCGGTACTTCAATATTTTCGGGCCGCGACAGGATCCGACGTCGCCGTACTCGGGCGTGCTGGCGAAGTTCATCACGCAGATGCTCGGCGGCGAGCAGCCAACGATCTTCGGCGATGGCAGCCAGAGCCGCGACTTTACCTACATCGACAACGCGGTGAGCGCGAACCTGCTGGCGGCGCATGCGCCTTCGGCAAACGTGGCAGGGCGCGTGTTCAATGTCGCGACCGGGACGCGGGTGGATCTGAACGAGACGTTTGAGCTGCTGAAGAAGCTGACCGGGTACTCCGGGAAGGTGAAGCATGGGCCGGAGCGCGATGGCGACATCAAGCACTCGTTGGCGGACATCTCACGGGCACAGAAGGCGATGGGGTATCAGCCCACGGTGAATTTCGAAGAGGGACTGAAGCGGACGGTGGAGTGGTATCGCGGGGAGAGCAGAGCGGCGCGGGCGTAGGGAGCGGGGAGCCATCTGTTCCGTGTAGTTCTCGACTGGTGAATCTAATTCCAGAAAATCCCCACCCTAACGCCGCACCGGGCGCGACGTTGGGATGGGGCACCCGCTAGGGTGGGGATCTCCGTCCTCCGCAAAGAACGTAGAAGGGTGGGCCACCCGTTTATCTACAACCGCAGCCTCATTTCGTTGGTGGGCGAGAAGCCCATCGATTCGTAGAGAGTTCGCCCATCGGGGCTGGCGTGCAGGATGATCGTGTCGACGCCGTTGTTGCCGCACCAGTCTAGCGCGACTTTCATGAGTTCACGGGCCAGGCCGCGGCGGCGGAAATCGGGATGGGCGTACACGTTGAGGATGTTGCCGCGGCGCGCGCCCTGGCCAACCATGTGTGGGGGCCAATCCATCAGCCAGAGGCCGGCGCCGGCCGCTACGGAGCCATCAGGCGCGTCCACCAGCCAGGCCAGATAGTCGCCGGCATTCATCTGCGCGAGCAGCCAAACGCGGAATTTCGCCGACATGGAACGCATCGCAGGCTGGTCGGTGTAGCCCATGTCCTCAAACATTGCTCTCCGATGTTCGACCAGCGTGTCGAGATCGGCGGTCGAGGCGCGGCGCAGGGTGAAGGCATCGGGGAGAGGCATAGAGGGAACATTCTAACTGCACGGTTGCGGGTGAAGGCTGATGGCTCGTAGCTGATAGCCAATGGCTAATGGCTTGTGGCTGATGGGTCGTAGCGAGAAGCTGAGCGCTGCTGGCTCACCGTTCATCGCTCGAAGCTTATGGCTCGTTCTTCCCATTACCTTCGTGATCTAGGGGTCGTTACTTGAGGGGACTAGATTGGACGCATGGGACTCTCGTCGATGGTGGTGTCGCGCGATTGGCAGGAAGTCAGCGTTTTGGAATGCATTCTTGGCGGGCTGCATATCGATTGCGAAGTGGAGTCGAATCCGGAGCGGGCACAGGCGAAACTGGCGCGCACGAAAGTGGACGCGCTCATTGTCGATTGCGATCTCAACGGCACGGACCGGTTTCTGCGCGACCTGCAACGAGACTCGCACTTCCCAGTGAATGTGCCGCTGGTGGTGATGAGCGGGCCTCGCGATCGCCACGAGATTGATGCCACCGGGGCGTTATTCAGTTTCGAGAAACCCATCTCGGTGGAGCAGGCAGTGCGGACGCTGTCGGCGGCGCGCAATCTGATTCTCGATGGGCGCTTGCGCTATCACCGGCAGGCGGTCGAGGTGCCGGTATCATTGGTGTGCGGATCGCAGAAGAAGGTGTTCGCCGACTTGTTGAACCTGAGCCAGGGCGGAATCGGGGTACATCTGGAGAAAGACCTGGATACGCGTCAGCCGGTTCAGATTTCCTTCAAGCTGCCCGGAACACGCTACACGGTGAAGGCCAAGGGCCAGATTGCCTGGACCGACCGGCAGGGGAACGTGGGGATCCGATTCCTCGATGTTTCGGCGCGACTGCAAAGGAGCTTGCAGCTCTGGTTGGCGCAGCAGTACTTCGCGCAGTAGCGCACTGCTTTAGCGCAAAATCTGAAGTTCTCGCCACGACTTCGTCGCAGGCGACTTCCTTTTTCTAAAAAGCTTATCGAAAGCGTGGCAGGTCTTCTCGCGCAGTTGTCCTGCTTCCCTCGCCAAGGGCGAGCTTCGCCAGCCGGGCGCCAATGGTGCCACATCCCAGCCACGCGCATAAGCACCAATAGAGCGAGGTAAAGAAGCCGCAGACGCCTGCGGCGAGGGCAATCGCCTCGGGCCAATCGGGCAGGGTTTGCGCGATCGCCAGGTAGATACAAAAGAACAGCAGGATGGCCGAGCCCAGCACCAGGCCGTCGGCCAATTTGGCCAGGCCGCTGGAGGAGATGGGACGAGGCCACCAGGAAAGCGACAGGCTACCGGCAACCGGGGCGGCGGTCGCGGCAGGCGCGTAAGCCGCGACTGCGGGCATACGGATGGCGGACCGGCGGGGTGCGGATAGGATCAGATCCTCGGGTTCGGCCGGCGTCAGGACGTGGGTGGCTTGCTCAAGCCCGCGGAAGAGGCTCAGGAAGATCCAATCGTTGACCTGGCGCCGAGCTTGCGGGGAGAGATGCAGGAAGGCCACTCCGGCCTGGCCCGAAGGGTTCGCCCAGGTGACACGGGCTTGAAGGTCGACGCGGGTACGCGGATTGAGCAGATCGAAGCGCACACGCAACGTCTGGTTGGGATTCAATACCCCAACCGCCTGGATGGCGGCTCCGTCCTGGCTGAGATTGCGAACGATGCCGCCGTTGCCGTCATCGAGGGTGACGTAGACGAGGGATTGGAGCGGGTGCCGGTAGTGCAGGCGACGGCTTTGGCGCACGGTGTGAGGGGCGGGTGAAGTCGCGATTCCGCCGGAAAAGGAATGCATCTTGAAATCTTAGCCCGGTAAACCGAGCCCTCCGCAGTAGCGGGGATGGTTCCAGCAAGCAGGGTTTCAGGACGCGCTGCGCCGTTCTGGCGACGGCTGTTCAGGCTGATGTTTCAGCCGCTGGGCGCGATCGTAAGCCAGCAGTCGTTGCAGATCGTAGCTATAGGGCCCGAAGCCGCGGAAGGCGTCCTCATCGAACAGGCGTTTGATGCCGCAGCCGGTGCAGACCTGGTAGGCGCATCCCTGAGAACGGATGGGCCAACTCATCTTGCTGTGCCAGCAGCCGCGGAACAAAACGGCGGCGCCGGCCATACCGGTCGCGAGCAGTCCCATGGGCCATAGCCAACGGGAGCGCTTCGTTTTTTTTGGGCCCGATTCCTGGTCTTGTTCCTGATCCACAACCAACCTGCGAGAAAAGCCTACCGCCACCAAGAATAAGCTGATTCGGCCGCCAGAGCAATGCTGCTATGCGCGAAAGCTGTGGATGGACACGGGATTCCGGGGTGCCGAGGCTTCGTCAGCCGAGACATTTTTGGGAATATCCGCAGGAATGGACGTGGAAGTGTGCCGGTTAGCCGTCTTCCCAATCTGGAAAGCTGGGAAGTGGGAAGATCCGAGACCGGGAGTTTTCGGTGACTTTCGTGTATTTCGGACGTTGCAACCCACAGAAAAGCCCGGTAATTTACCAGTGAGGCTGGTTGCGGGCGGGTAAAACCCGAAATGGCCGGACCTTCCGTAATGGGAAAGACGGCTCATTGACAAGGGGTAGCGGTTCGACCACACTGGCTTTTTTTACAACTTACGCAAGACTCCTGCATGGCGAGCCATCCCTCCAACGCGGATCCTCTATTAACTCTTAAGTCAACCGCCGTTACCGGCGCGGTTGAAGCAGGAGGCGATCAGCGGGAGGCGTTGCAAGCCCTTCTGGCATTCTCGACGCTTCACGAACAGATCCGGCGCCGTCGCGCGGAAGAGACACGGCGCTACACGGAAAGCCCGTCGGCCTCAGACAACGGCTGGGGATACGAACAATTCGTGCTCGATGAAGTACTGCACCTGGTGGCCGAGCGGGCGTTGACCATCACCGGGGCGGACGGAATTGCGATCGCGCTGGCGGAGGGCGACGAGATCATCTGCCGGGCCTCGGCGGGCACGATGGCGCCGGACCGAGGCGTGCGGCTGGACGGTAAGGCAGGCTTTTCGGGCGCGTGTTTCCGCACCGGGCGCATCGTTCGCTGCGATGATTCCGAGCGGGATTCGCGGGTCAATGTTGAAGCATGCCGGCGGCTGGGTACGCGCTCGATGGTGGCGGTGCCGCTGCTTGGCCAGCAGAGCGTGGTGGGCTTGCTTGAAGCTTTTTCGACGGAGCCTTTTGGATTCAGCGACGGCGATGTGCGGAGTCTGAATCTGCTGGCGGAGTTGATTCTTGCCGCCTTGAAGCCAGAGGACGAAGACCGGATTGTGCGCGCGGCGAAGGTGGCGGCCGCGGAACTGCAGTCTGCGGAGTTGCAAAGCCTGCGGCAGATCCCGATGCCTCCGGCGCCCCCGTTGCCGGTGCGCGAGGCGGCTCCGGGGAATGTGCCGCTGGAGTTCTCCAAGGAAGACATCGCTCCGGATCTTTACCAGGGCGAACCGACGAGTCATCGAATCGGCCTTTGGATTGGAGTGCTGGCGATGGCCGGCGTGCTGCTGGCCGGAGGGCTGTGGTGGCGATACCGGGGAACGGCGCGGGTTGCGACCGCGAACGCTACGTCAGAGCAGAGCGCAGAGCCCAGCGTGCCGAGCTTAGCGGACACTTCCGCCACGCAAGGGGTAAATCCCCCGGTGCCAGTATTGCCGGCCTCCACCGACGCCAGGAGCGGCGGCGCTGCGACGGTGAATGGTGTCCGCCATTGGAACCAGGATGGTGTGAGTACGGTGGTGATCGATCTGCAAGGTCCGGTGCAGTATCACAAGAACCGGCTGCCAAATCCGGAGCGCATTTACTTTGATCTGCTCGACACGGCGTTGGCACCCGGACTGAACGGGCAAGTGATCGGCGTGAATGATGGATTGATTGGGCGGATTCGCGTGGCGCAACCGGCCGACAAAGTCACGCGAGTAGTGCTCGAGACCAAGGCGGGATCGAGCTTCTGGGACAACCTCGAAGAAAATCCGCATCGGCTGGTGATTGAAGTGCGGAGTCCGGAAGCCGCGCAACCGAGCGTGCAACCGAAGCCGGGGATCGTGTCAGCCCCCGTACCGTCAGAGCAGACCAAGTTGCCGACACCGCCGTCCAGTGAAGAGCGGACGCCAGCGGCGCATGGCGCAAAGTTGCGAATCGTGATCGATGCCGGTCATGGCGGTTGGGACCTGGGCACGGTGGGCCGCGGCGGCTTGCTGGAAAAGACACTCGTGCTCGATGTGGCGCAGAACCTGGGACAAATGCTCGAGAGCAAGCTGGGCTGCGAGGTGATCTATACCCGCAAGGACGACAACTACGTGTCGCTCGAGGAGCGGGCGGAAATCGCCAACCGGGCGCAGGCCGATCTGTTCATCTCGGTGCACGCGAACTACAGCAGCCTGACTTCGGCGCGAGGCGTAGAGACCTATTATTCGAGTTTCTTCTCGCCGCCGGAAGCGCGGGAGATCGAGTATCGCGAGAATGCAACCGCGGTGAGGACCACGCAGGCGAAGCTCTCGGGACGGGCCTTGAAAGACAAAGTCCAGGAATCGAGAAAACTGGCGGCGAGCGTGCAGCGGTCGCTGTACGGAACGCTGGCGACGAAAGGTTCAGGGATCCGGGACCGGGGCGTGCGGGAAGCTTCGTTTGTGGTGCTGACGGGAACCGAGATGCCGTCGATCCTTGCGGAGATTTCGTTCGTCAGCAGTCCGACGGATGAAGAGAGATTGCAGCGTCCGGAATACCGCCAGCAGATCGCCGAAGCACTGTACAAGGGCGTGGAGCGCTTTGCGGCCACAGTGCACCACGTGAAGATGGCGTCGAACGCGACGCCTTCGACCGGGCAGTAAAGGCGAGCCCTTTTCAACATTGGCAGGCAGCGAGGGCAAGATGCCCTCCCACCCCAGCCTCGCGACAGCCGGCGGGACGCCGGCGCTACGGCACGTAAAGATGGCATCGAACGCGACGCCTTCCACCGGCAGTAAGCGGCGTCAGGTTCTTAGGAAGACCGCGCTGTTGTGGGCGCTTCTCGCAATTCCACTCTGGTTGGCGGCTCAGAATTCCGACCCGCCCGCAGCGCAAACGCAGACCTTCGACAAACCTCTACAAAAGAAGGTCGTGGATCTCGGGCCGTCTCCTAGCAACCCACCTGCAGAGCAGCATATTCGAATCAAGCTGTCGTGCTATTCCTTTCCCCACTTCACGGTCAAACAATACGATTCTGGACAGAAGGGCGCCGAGTGGCTTTCGATTGCGCCGCGGGGACACGGATCTCAACCGGCCTGTAGCGAGTCGCATGGACCGGGGGAGAAGGTCATCGACGGGAAAGAGTGGAGCGGATATTTCAGGGGCGTGAAGGGGAATCTGGTGTTCTTCAATGCGGACGATGGCTACGACGGCGGGCTTCCATTTGCAGTCTTCGATTCGCGGACCGGAAAGAAAATCTTCCACGACTCCGCCTACGAGGCTTCCATGTGGAACAAGAGAACGCCGGGCGGGTTGTTCGATCATTTGCGGGTTGATAAGGCAGAAGACGGAATGTTTCGTCTCCGATATCTTCGGGTGGTCGAGGCCGACTGCGATTTGCACCGCGACAGGATGAAGTGTTGGGCGAGCGTCAAGAGCAAATTGGGCTTGAAGGATACGGTGATGGAAAGCTGTTTCGGTTACGAGCAAATCTCGGACCACTACGACTCGGTGGTCGGGTATCCGGTAGAGGTATTGCTGACTTCTCAGCCTGTCGTCAAAACGGTTCCTGGCCCAGTGAAGTGCTGGCCGGTTGACTGAAATTACCCAGGATTCCACTTTCCGAGACTTCGCGGGCGGGGCGCCCGCGCTACATTGTCTTAGTCTTAGTTGTTTTCTAATTTGCCGCCCACGCCGCCGTACTTCTCGAGCCATTTCAGTTCTTCACGGACTTTGATTTTTCCGTGCCAGGGATTCTTGTCGAGGGAGTGGCCTTCGCCGGGGAAGATCAGCAGAGTGCTGGGAATGCCTAGGGAAAACAGGGCGTGATCGAGGAGGTAGTCTTCGGAGATCGCCACGCGAATATCGTCGGCGCCGGCGACGATGTGGGTAGGCGTGCGGACTTTGTCGACTTGGAAGATGGCGCCTTCATCGTGGTAGCGCTTGGGAGCTTCCCAGGGACGCCCGCCGAGAAAAAAGGCGTCATCGAAAGTTGTGTCGTCGTTGCCCCAATTGCCAACGTGCTCGACGGCCCCGGCGCCGGTGACCGCCGCTTTGAAGCGTGGGGTCTGGGTGATGAGCCAATTCGTCATGTAGCCACCGTAGCTGTAGCCACCAACGGTCAGGCGGGCAGGATCGGCGATGCCGTCTTTCACCAGAGCGTCGACACCGCTGAGGATGTCTTTGCCGGGGCGGGAGACGATCTCAGGAACAATGCCAGTGTAGAACTTGTCGCCATAGCCGGTGGAACCGCGATAGTTGGGTTCAAAAACGAGCCAGCCATTGGTGGCTGCGAGGCGATCCCACTGGTACCAGTCAGCTTCGAAGTGATTGCCGTCCGCGTCGTTGGGACCGCCGTGAATGAAGGTGAACATGGGGAGGTTCTTCGCTTCGAATTTTCCGGGCGGGTAGACCAGCATGCCCTCGACGCGAGTGCCGTCGTCGGAGGTCCACTGATAGGGCTTCGCCCTGGGAAGGTCGCGCTCGGTGAAGAGCTGATTGAAGGAGGTAATCGGGCGAGCTTGCTCGAGTTTGTCGGGGCCGTCGGCAAGGTAGACCTCAGCCGGGCGATCGAAGGAAGAGTAGACAAACGCAACCCGCGGAGAATTGTCAGCCGTGGAGACTCGGTCGTAGGTGCCGGGCCACCCGTGACGCTGAGCAAATGCAGACTTGGGACTCGCCTGTGAGTACAACTGGACCTCGGTCCCCAGCCGGGCAGCGGCGAGAATGTTGCCATCGGGAAGCAGGGTAAAGCGGCCTACCGACCCGCTGAAATCCGCGACCCAGCGTTGCACGTCGCCCGTGTTGGCGTCGAGCCAGTAGAGGCGGTCCTGATAGTCGACGTACTTCCCTTCGACCGATCCGTAGGTGACGCGAAAAAAGAGGTGATGGCTGTCGTTGGACCAGCGCAAGTCTTCCTCAAGCGCTTCGTTGTGGGTTAACTGGCGGGGAAGAACTTCGGCGGAGTCGCTGGTGAGATCGACGCTGTAGATCTCGAATTCAGCTGTTTTCTCCATGCGTTGAGAAACAGAGGTTGTGACGAAGGCGAGGCGGCGGCCATCGGGAGCAACCTCGATTTGCTGAATGCGCCAGGGAGTGTGGGCAAACGCACGAGCAGTGGTGGTCAGATGCGAGCGTTTTTCCGCTTTGGTGGTTTCTCGCGTGCCGCTGGCCGCGTGGCGTTCAAGAGCGTGCGCGAGATCGAGACTGTAAATCACGTCGCCGCGCTCCGCGGCGCGATACTGCCGGGTGTCTTTCCAGAGTTTCCAGTAAGCGTCCTCTTCGTCCTTGTCCCTGGGAGTGCGGGTGGCGAAGTAGATCGTCTTCGAATCGGGGGACCAGGCGAAGGCGTGAACTTCTTCCTCGCCGAACGTAACCGGAAACGCCTCGCCGCCGTTGGGCGAAATGAGATAGACCTGGGCAGCGGGCTTGTCTGAGACGGCTTCGCTATCGTCCTCGTCATCGTCGTCGCCCTTGCCACCGGTAAATTTGCGCTCGGAAAGAAAGGCGATCCAGCGGCCGTCCGGGGACCAGAGCGGAGCCGTGTCCTGCCCAGACTGGGTGAGACGCGTGAGAGAGCCGTTGGTGGAGTTGCCGCCATCGCGGTACAGCCAGAGATCGGTTTGGAAGATCTGGCGGTCCCAGTCGGCGCGCTCGGCGGCGATGACGACGGAGTTGCCGTCGGGCGAGATTTCGACGGCAGGAATATCGACGTAGTTGAAAAATTCGTCGAGAGTGATTTTGGGCTTGTCGGCGGCGAAGGTGAAAGACGCCAGCAAAACGAGGAGAGCAGCAAGGGGGGCCGGGGGACGAGTCATAGGAAAGGAACGAATAGAGATATCATCGGCGCGGATGCGGATGCAAATCGAAGGGCAGGCGGGTTGTGGCCTCGGGTCAGGTTATTGCACACGCGAGGGACGGTCTGCGGCCGCGTGAGGCACGTGGAGAAAATTCCTGTCATGGCCGCGAATGGCGTCGATAGGCATGGGATCGTTCGACTGCGTTCGGCTAGCGCCTCACTCCGCTCACGATGACTGACTTCGGGCAAGGAATCAGGGAACGGGCTCCGCGCTTTTCAGGGCGTCGTCGAGATCCTGGCTCGACTTGGCTGCATTAGCTTCGACGAGACGCCAGCCATCGTCGTAGTGCTTCATCGAGACGGTCGATTTGTAGACGAGGCCGCCGACATTCAGGGCGGATCCGACTTCATTCAACGGAACCCAGCGCCAGGTGAAGTCGACGTCGGCGACATTGCCGTTTTTGCTGACGCCGGTGACAGCGACCAGTTCCCTTCTCGCGGTCGGGACGCTGAAATATTCCTTGCCGGCTTCGGTGCCGCGAATCAAGTCATGAAACGTGTCGACACCCACGGGTGTGAGCGCAACCTCGAAGCACGGCGGCGGCGTAATCTCTGGCGGACATGGTGTTGGGCTGCCGACGATCCAGCCGCGGCGTTGCAATACCAGGTATTGCGGTGAGGAAAAATCTTTGCCGGAAACTGGACCGATCCGCAGCCAGAACTGTTGCTGGGTGGTGAAGATATCGGATCCAGCAATCAGAGCGGAAGCGAGGCGGCGGGTGAGAAAGTCCCGCGGGGAGCAGGCGGTCAGAAGGCACAGCCCAGCCAGAATGAGACAGATTCTTCTCATCGATACTGAGGAACGGTTCTTTGACCTAGCGTCGATGTGCGATTGTAACCAAACCTGAAGCACGATGCGGCAGGAAAGGATGTGAAGCGATCTGGCCGCGGAATTGCGCGGCCCAGCGGCCGGGGATCGCTGTGCCGCATTCAGGACACGTGCCGGTGGGAGTAATCCGGTAATCTTCGATTTGATAACTGAAGCGCCGGATGAGCGTGGCGCTGCAGTGCGAACAGCGCGTGTCTTCGAGTCTGCCGACGCGGCCCGGCAGGTTGCCGGCGTAGATGTATCGCAGACCGGCGCGCTTGGCGATCTCCACCGCACGCAGAAGGTCCTTGGGCTGGGTGTTGGCGGGATCGGTCATCTTGTAGTCCTGATGGTATGCGGTCACGTGCCATGGGATATCGGGAGAGACACTCGCGACAAATTCTGTCAGGCGCTGGAGTTCCTCGTCGGAATCATTGAAGCCGGGAATCAACAAGGTGACGAGTTCGAGCCACAGGCCCATGTGATGAAGGCTTCGGATGGTGTCGAGAATGGGTTGCAGGCGGCCGCCCAGCTGGCGGTAGTGGCGATCGTCGAAGCTCTTGAGGTCGACTTTATAGAGGTCGAGCCAGGGGCGGAGATATTCGAGCACCTGTGGCGTGCCATTGCCGTTCGAGACGAAGCCGGTGATGAGTCCGGCAGCTTTGGCTTCTTTGAGAATCGCGACGGCCCACTCGGCGGTGATGAGGGGCTCGTTGTAAGTGCTGACGAGAACCTGGGCTCCTTGACGCAGAGCATCGCGCACGAGGGCTTCAGGTGATGCGTCCAGCGGTGGAGATACGGCTTGCGGATCGCGCAGCGCCTGGGACGTGACCCAGTTCTGGCAGTAGCCGCAGTGCAGGTCGCAACCCAGCATGCCGAAGCTGTAGGCGAGCGCTCCGGGATAAGCGTGGAAGAACGGCTTCTTCTCGATGGGATCGCACTGCACACCGCCGACGTAGCCCCAGGGAACGTACAGCGTGCCACCTCGGTTGAAGCGAACTTTGCAGACACCGGGCTGACCTTCGGGGATGGGGCAGCAGTGACCGCAGGCAAAGCAGCGGACGCGGTTGCGATCGAGCTTCTCGTAGAGGTCGCCTTCGCGCACCCGCTCATTCACGATTTCGCGAAGGGTCGCCATGAGAACCTGTTCCTATTTTACTGCGGATGGAGCGTGAAACTGGCGGTCAGTAGGAGGTTTCGCTACTCATCAGCGGGGGATGTTGTTTCAGGAAATCGTTGGCCTCCCGTTGAATCGCCTGGGCCTGGGCGCGAGTCAGTTGTGAGGTCATAAAGGCAACGCGCACTTTGCTCGCTTCTTTCCCACCGGCCCGGGCTAACACGGACCAGAAATACGCCTTGGTGACATCCTTGGGCGCGCCATGGCCGAGCCAGTAGTAGGCGCCGAGCGTATCCTGCGCGCCGACGTGACCTTGTTCCGCAGCCTTCAGGAACCAGTGCAGGGCGACGGTGTAGTCCTGCTGTACGTCTTCGCCGGTTGCGTAGCGAGTGGCTAGCGCGACCTGCTCGTAGGGATCGCCGAGTTCGGCACGCTTCCGTACGTCTCCCAGACTGACCGGCTGAGATGGAGTGGGAGCGCGTGGGGCGGCGTCCGCGGCAGGTTGGGTCTCGGCTGGGATCGGGTTCTGATGCGAGGATGGATGAATCTTCTCGATCACCCAGGGCGCGAGCAGATAGGCCAGGACCAGAACAATCGAGCAGGCCGCGATCAAGAGCAGCATCAGGTGGCGCCTAGGGAAATGGATGCCTCGAGTATGATCCGACTCCTGCAAGGTGGACGAAAACGGAAAGCTGCTGGAAGTACCAAACGAAGGCGCAAAGGAAGAGGAAGAATTGCTCTCTCTTGGCGGACGGCCGCGGGCAGCGCGATTCACAGCCGCGAGCACGGTGTCGGCCAGGCGTTGCAACACAGTCCCGTCACGGTCGTTGAAGGCGTGCACATCGGAGGAGAACACTTCAAGCAAGCCAACGACAGTTTCGCCCAGCCGAATCGGCACGGCGATCATGGAGCGAATGCCGAGCATGCGGCAACTTTCGCGATCGACGCGGGGATCGATTTCGGCGTCGTCGCAGCGCTGCAGAAATCCGGTGCGCGCGCAGTAGCCGGAAAAACCGGAGCCCACTTCCAGTTGTGCGTTGACGGGGGGCGCATCGCCGGAACTGGCGCGGCAGACCATCCCGCGAGTTTCCGCAAGCGCGATGGCACATCCGCTGGCGTGAGTGAAAGCGCGCGCTCTTTCGGCGACGAGTTGCAGAGCAAACTCCAGATTGGAGCCCTGCGCTTCGACCTCGCGCTGCACGGCGGCAAGCGCGGCCAGGGTCGAGGTGTAGTCAGCGCGAGATTGGTCGGCAGGGCCCAGGGCAAGGGGGGGCGACGAGGGGGGTGGAGGTTCATCCTCCGTCTGATCGCCATAGCGGGCCGCATGGTTGGCTGCGCCGACCATCGCGTTCAGAAAGAGCCATTCCCGAAGTTTGCGCCGCGATTCCTGTGGCATCTCGGAAAAGCAGACACCGATCCGTCCATTCCGTTTCGCCCACACGACGTACCCGGTGGTATGGACGTAGGTTCGAGTTTCGGAGAGGTCAAGACAAAGATTCAGCGTTCCGCTTGTGTCCCAAGTTGAGGAAGTCTGAATCGAAGCGCCGCGTTCGCTGATGTCGACGACCTCGCTGAGATCGAGAACCATGTCGTCGGAGTTGCCATTCAGGCTGACGTAGGCGGGAGTGTGGACGCGATGGCGGACGGTTTGGCGACGGTTTCGCGGGAGAGGTTTCGGGTTGCGGAACGGAGTGGCGGTCTGAGGCCCGAGGGGATCCATGTCCGTGATGGAAACTCAATATTACCCTGATCTGCGCAGAAAGAAAGTGTTTCCCATCACAGTCAGAAGGACATGGCAGAAATTGGCAGTGGTGAAATTGGGACAATGTACCGGACCGGTTAGGCCGGCCACTTTTGCGGTACGGGACGCATATGCGTCAGCCGGGTCATGGCGGCCACCATGACACTCGACAGCAGCTGCATGGTCGCGATGTCGCGATGGTCGAAGGCGTAGGGAACCGAGGACAGCACCTCAAACAGGCCAAGGGTGCGGCGATAGTGGCGCAGCGGGGCGACGAGAATGGAGCGGGCTCCCAGCCGCCGGCAGCTGGCGAGGTCCACGCGCGGATTGGTTTCGGCGTCGTGACAAAGAAGAATTTCCCCGGTGCGCAAACATTCGGCGGAAAGTCCGGAGTCGGTCTGCAGGTGGACACCGAGGTCGGGAGCAGTGCGGCCAGCGCGCGCGCGGCAAACGATCTCACACCCGTTGCGAAGCGCGATGGCGGCGCCGGTGGCGCCAGTGAGCGATTGAGCGCGCTCGGCAATGATGTCGATTCCAGGCTCAAGTTCCAGTTCGTGGGGGTGAATCTCGAGTTCCATTCCGGTAGCTTCGGAACCGGAGCGCTGGGCGTCAGAAACGCCGGCGGTGCGCAGATGATGCCTTCCGGCATGGAGTGCGACGGAGGCCGCAGGCTTTTTCTCGGGGAAAGCGGCCGGTTCCGGAACGGTGCGCAGCAGATTGCGCACAAGCTGGTCCAGTTCGGCGTCGGCGATCAGGTGCGCGGTCTCTTTGCCGCGCAGGGAGCCGCCAAGAACTCGCGAAAGGCTCATTTGCGCTTTACTGCCACAAGCCAGGCAGTAGGGCGTGCTGTTCTCGCAAATCAATTCGCATTCCGCGCAAAAAACGGCACTTTGCAGGGAAAGAAAATGAGCGTTTCGAGCTGTCGCAAAACCTAGATACATTGTTTTCTGACTTTCTGCTGCTGATGCAACGCAGGAGAAGGTAAATGCACTATGCAAGAGGAAGAAGTGGCTGAAGTGGTTCGCGCCTGTGGATAAGTTGCGTGAGCGCGAGGGCGTCCAAAAGGCGCGTCAGGCTTAGGAATGGAGCGTCCCGTGGGGACTTCCCACGTGAACTGGAAGGGTACTCGGAAGGCTACGTTTCGCTGACAGGGCCGTTTTCGGGGTATATACTTTTAGCTTCTCGCGCGGGCGGCTGAAGGGGGGACGGCCAGCCCAGGTTTCCCCCTCTGCGAGAAATCCGTCTTCCTCATTGCCACACAGGAACCCATGGGAGAGCAGGGCCGATTCCGGCGCGACAATGATCCGTTAAGGCAAGCCGAAGGTGGTGCGGCGGTACGTTCGCCGTCCAGTGCTCCCGGAAGTTCCCCGTCTGATCTGCCGCCTCCCTCGGACGCCCCTACGCTGGTTCCTGAGGGCTCTGGGTCAGATGCTCCCACGTTGCCGCCTCTGTCACCGCTACCATCTTCTGAACAACCCACACTCGCCGACGGAATGACGCTGCCGCCGCGTAGTGGTGTGCCTACCTGGGCAGGTTCTGCGGCGCAGCCGACCTTTGTGGCGGGAACCATTCTCGCAGGGCGCTACAAGATTCTGGCAACGCTCGGGGAAGGCGGCATGGGAGCCGTCTACAAGGCTCACGATCTCGAAGTGGACCGCCTGGTCGCGCTGAAAGTGATTCGCCCGGAACTGGCCAAGAACCCCGCCATCATCGACCGCTTCAAGCAAGAGCTTCGGCTTTCGCAGCGGGTCACGCATCGCAACGTGATCCGCATTTACGACCTCGGGGAAGGCGATGGCGTGAAGTTCATCACGATGGAGTTCATCGAGGGCCAGGACTTGCGCAGCCTGATTCACGAGCGCAAGAAGTTCGCGCCCGAAGAGTCTGTCGCGATCATGGAGCAGATCTGCCTGGCGCTGGACGCGGCGCACAGCGTCGACGTGATTCACCGGGATTTGAAGCCGCAAAACGTGATGCGCGACAACTCGGGAAGAATCCTGGTGATGGACTTCGGGCTGGCGCGGACGGTGGCGGGCGACGGAATGACGCAGACCGGGGCGCTGGTCGGGACCATGGAATATATGTCACCCGAGCAAGCCCTGGCCAAGGAGCTCGATCAGAGGTCCGACATTTTCAGTGCTGGTTTGATTTTCTACGAGTTGCTGACCGGGCAGATGCCGTACCGCGCCGACAGTGCGCTGGCCAGCCTGATCCGCCGGACGCAGGAGCGCGCGAAGCCAATCTCCGAGTTTGACAAGACGATTCCTCAAGGCTTGAGCAACGTCGTCAGCAAGTGCCTGGAGCGCGAGCCGGCGGCGCGGTACCAGACGGCCAAGGAGCTTTTGTCGGACCTGGGAGCGTGGCAAGGAAAACGCGAAGCCGGGGCCATTGCATTTCAGAGCGTCAAACCCTGGGGTCAGACGATTCCGTGGCAGTGGATTGGCGGGATTGCGGCGGTGCTGATCCTGGCCGTGCTGGGATTTGTGTTCCGCGACAAGCTGCGCTTCGGCGGGAAGACTCCGCTGAACGGCAAGCCGGAAGTGGCGCTGGCGATTCTTCCCTTCCGTAACGCAACCCAGGATTCGTCGCTCGACTGGTACGGTCCAATGCTGGCGGACATGTTGAGTTCCGACGTTGGGCAGTCGGCGCATCTGAGCACGGTGTCTCCTGACCGCATGCATCAGTTGCTGCATGATCTGCGCATTGGAGCCGACACGGTAGTCGATCCCTCGATCCTGCAGAACGTGGGTGAGCAGAGCCATGCGGACACGTTGATCTGGGGGCAGTACGCCAAGTTCGGCGACCAGATTCGCATCGACGCAAATCTTCAGAACCTGAAGAGTGGAAAAACCACCGCGTTGAAAGCCCAGACCACGGAGAAAGATCTGCCCGCGGCGATCGACGGGCTGGCGGACTCGATTCGCAAGAATCTGGCGCTCTCGAGCGACGTGGTGAAGGAACTGCAGTCGCAGGCGTTCAAGCCATCGACCAGTTCGATTACCGCGTTGCGCGACTACGACCAGGGCGTGCAGCTGATGCGGCAGGGCAAGAATCTCGAGGCGTCGAAGCTTCTGCAGTCGGCGATTTCCGAGGATGGGCAGTTTGCCTTGGCGTACTCCAAGCTCAGCGAGACCCAGGCGGCGCTGGGCTACGACAATGACGCGGACGAGTCGTCGCGCAAGGCGGTGGATTTCAGCGCTTCCCTGCCGGCGCGGGAACGCTACGTGATTCTCGCCAACCGCGCGCGTGTGACCCACGATAACGCGAAGGCAATCGAGTATTACGAAACCCTGGTAAAGGGTTCGCCGGAAGATCTCGACGTGCAGCTCGCTTTAGGCGGGCTGTATGAAGCCAGCAGCGTGCTCGACAAGGCACGGGAACATTACTCCTTCGTGTTGCAGCGCGATCCTCAATCCACCGACGCTTTGCTGGCCATGGGACGCGTGGAGACCATGAGCGGCAGTCCGCAGAAGGGTTTGGAATACTTCGAGCGGGCGCGCAGCCTGGCGGTGCAAAGCGACAACCAGGAGACGAATGCCGCCAGCCTGCACGCCATTGGCGTGGCTTACCGGATGCTGAATAAACCGGAAGAAGCGCTGAAAAACTTCCAGGAATCGCTCGATATCAAGCGGAAAATCGGGCAGAAGCGGGGCATGGCGGTCACGCTGAACGAAGTGGCGAAACTGCAGGCGCAACTGGGAAACAGCAAGGCGGCGCTGGCGAGTTTTAACGAAGCTCTGCAGATCCGGCGCGACATTGGCGACAAACGCGGGGTGGGAGGCACGTTGCTCGACCTGGGAAACTTCTATGACGACCAGGGTGATCACGACAAGGCGCTGAGCTTCTACAAGGAATCGCTACAAGTCGAGCGCGACGTGGGCGACGAAAGCATGCAGGCGATTTGCCTGAACAACATCGGGAATGCCCGCTTCGCGAAGGGTGATTACGAGGACGCGCTCACCTACTTCCAGCAGGCGCTGCAACTGCGCGAGAAGGCGAAGGTTCCCGACGATATTGTCGAGAGCGTGCATAACATCGCCGAAACCTCGGCCAAGATGGGGCAATACGATCAGGCGGTGACGCAATATATGCGCGCGCTCGATCTACGCCGCAGCATCAACGATCCGCGAGGCGCGGCCATCGAGTCTTACAGCCTGGGAACTTTGTTCCAGCAGCAGGGAAGACTGGGCGCGGCGTTGAATGCAAAGGAAGAAGCGCTGAAGACGTTCACCGATCTGAAGGACAGAACATTCTGGATGTCGGAGATTCTGGGCGGATATGGCGACGTCCTGATCGAAGCGGGCCGCGGCGACGAGGCTCCGAAGTATCTTGATGACGCGCTCAACCTGGCGCGGGAATTAAAGAACGATGGAATGGTGGCCCAGACGCTCGGCTACATGGGCGACGCGGCGTTTTATCGCGGGGATTTCAAGTCTGCCAAGGGCTCGTATGAGCATGCTCAACAGGCGGCGGAACACAGCACCGAAACCGACAAGAAACTTATTGCGAGGTTGAATTTGGCAAAGCTGGCCGTGCAGGAAGGGCGAAGCAAGGAAGCGATCGCCAGTTTACGTCCTTTGGTTCAGAAGGCAAATGAACTAGGGTTGAAGTACCTTGGCGTGCAGTGTTCGCTGTGGCTGGCGGATGCGATGACCCAGGCGCACGACTACGCACCCGCCAAGCCGGAATTGGAAGAGCTTTTGCTGCGCTCCGATAAGCTGGGATCGCAACCGCTCTCGGCCAGGGCGCACTACCTGCTGGCGACGATTGCCCGCATTTCTGGAAATACCAGCGAGGCGCAGGATCAGTATCACCAGGCCGTGCGCTTGCTGGAGACGATCTCGAAGGAAAAGGGCGCGGAGAAAGTGTTGCAGCGGGCGGATCTGAGCGCGATCTATAACGATTCGAACAAGTGGCTTCAGGCGTCCAAATAAGCCGCATTCCGCGGGTTTCTCTAACTACAAAAACACTTGCTCCTCAGACTTCCGTGGCAATCTCAACCGAAATAAAAATGCAGGCCTTGCGGCCTGCACTCGAGTTCCGTGAAGTTAGCGGGAGTACCGTGCGAAACGGGACTCCCGCAGTTTCGTTAGCGGTTGTTGCTCACCAGTGTCTTGGTCGTCCAGGAGCGATCTGGCGTCTTGTCCGGATCGGGATTGAATCCGGTGATCGTAGCCGTGTCGCTGATGACCGTGCCTGCCGGCGCGGTGACTTTGACGTTCACGACCATGAACTCCAGACCGAACTCCGCGAGGTTCCCGACTTGACAGCTGGCGACGGCGCCGTCGAAGGTGCACGGAGCGTTCGAGCAGCCGTTGCTCAGTGAGCACAGAGCCGAACTGACATAGGTGGTGCCAGCGGGGATCGTGTTTTTGATGGCAACGCCTTGGGCAGGTGCCGGACCAAAGTCGATCACCGTGGCGACATAGGTCAGCGTGCTGCCGGGTTTCACCTTCGGAGCAGCCAAGTTGATGATATCGAGATCAGCCGGCTGGTAAGTGACACCCGACACCGCCACGAAGCAGGAGAAGGTCGGCTTGCTCGAACCCTTGGTCGTCGGATCAGTTCGAGTCTGGATGAACTGAGTGATGACGTTGGTGTCGAAGGGCACCGCAGGCGGACAGGATTGCCCGGTCGCCTTCAGGAAACCAGGGTTGGGAATCTGGGTTCCTGCCGCCACGTCGTAACTGGTGACCACGTCGTAGCTGACGTTGGCGCAGGCCGGATCGGCTGGGTTGTTGGGGTCGCACACTACGTGGAACTCAATGCATTTCCCGCCGGTGCTGTCATACGTGATGCACGTCGCGCCGGGGAAATTCGGCCCCGGATCGAAGTTGTTCGGGTCGACGGGAACTTCCGTGACCTGTAAGGACGAAATGCTCGTGTTAGGCCGAACCTTGTACAGGTAGCTGCCAAAGGTGAATGTGGTGAATTGGTTCGCCGGGGCGGGCAGGGTAATGGTCTGGCTCCCCGCCGGGGTGAAACTCCAACTCTGGATGTCTTGGGTTTCGTAGGCATCGCCGGTTGCGCCGGTCAGACCGACGATGGCGCTGTCGAGGGGGCCCTCCTCGGTCGTACTGGCAAGGCTGAGAAGGGTCGATAGGTTGACACTGATTCCGCTTAGCACGGAGTTCCCGTCGACGGTCACCGAGATGTTCGGATTTTGCGCACAGATCTCACCATCGCACTGCGTGAGGCTATAGTCGATGCGAACCGTATGTGGGTTGCCATCGGACAAGACCAGGTTAGCCGGGAGGGTACTGGCCATGGCGATTTGGCATGGCACTTCTCCGTCGCCGTACGTCGCCGTGTGGTCAGCGCTATTGGGGTTCGTCCCGCAGCTCTGGATGGCGATGTGATTCGCATTGGGATCATAGAAGTTCTGAAAGGTATCGAACTCGATCGCCAAGCTGTTGGGAATGTTCTGGTAACCGATCCCGCCACCAGCGCCGCCAAGGGCCGACGTTCTGGCATCAGAGTTCTGAATCACGAACGCGATGCCATCGGCCGGCGGCTCTGACGGATTGAGCATTCGGAACGTGAAAGTCGTAGAGAAGCCGCCTGCGACTGGCTGCAGGACGCTGTACCACGCGGAACCAACCTGGCTCGGTGCCGAGGTAGTCAGTTGCAGAACACCGTTGGTGTTGGTGGCGGTCGCGGTACCATTCAACACGAGATTCGTCGTCGAATTGAAATTCGGAAAGTACGGGCTCTGGGCAAATAGTGGGGTCGCGGCAATCATCACAAGACCGGCCAGGACCACAACCGCAAAGACATTGGCTTTTGTACTTCTTAGTCTCCCGCTCCACAGTGCGCGAGTGCAAGACGCTACGGCAACTGCCATAAAGCTCTCCTCCTGATCAAGAGTTCCAGCCTGGATGAAGGGAATGCTGCGAACCGTAACGCGACGGCCTACCAAACTTCTGACGGAGGGGTCTTGTGGAGGGGAATCACAAAAACCCAGGTACACAACCGAGCGACCGGAGCCTTCGAAGTCGTTGGTGGACAATTTCAGCGCAACGCCGAAAAGCCCGCCAATAGCCTTATTCGGGCTAACTCTCTCGGTTCAAACAGCGTAGGCATTGTGCCTTTGCCATTGGGGAAAGTCAAGGCTTCTGCGCACAGGGGAAGAAGAACCTTCAACAGCCGGTTCAAGGGACGGACATAATCCCCGGACCCGGCGACGACATGCGAGAAATGTAAAAAAATTATCATTGAAGCTGAAAAATTGGTGTTTTGGGTGGTCAGGTCACCGGAAGGAGTCTTCCCTCGCGGGCGCTTTGTTCGGCAAGTTCGATCAGGCGAATGACGTCGCGGGCCTGCTCGGGCTTGACGGCGAGTTCTTCGCCGCTAGTGATCGCACGATAGACGTTGCTGTAGTAGTCCGGATACCGACCGGGGAGCGTGCGGTATTTTTGGCGGTTGATCGCTCCGTCGCATCGCGTGAGTGTGCCCCAGGCTTCAGGAACTTCTTCTCCCCAGCCGGACTCCGCGGGCGAGTGGCCCTGCTTTAGAGCTTCTTCCTGGGGATCGAGGCCAAATTTGGTGAAGCTGCCTTCGGTGCCATGAAGAACAAACCGCGGGCTGGGGTCACAGACCAGCGAGGCGGCTTTCAAGGTCACTTTCAGATTCGAATAGCCCAGATGAATTTCGAAGTTGTCGACGCTCATCGCGCCATCGCGTTGCTTGCGGAGATCAGCGTAGATGGTGGCGGGTGGACCGAACAAAACCATGGCCTGGTCGATGAGGTGAGACCCGAGATCGAAGAGCACGCCGGATCCGGGCGCGTCCTGCTCGCGCCATGCGCTTGCTTTGATTGCGGGACGGAAACGATCGAAGCGGCTTTCGTATTCCGCTAACCTGCCGAGTAGTCGTTGGCCGAGAATTTCGCGGAGCGGTGAGAAAGTCGCCGTCCCAGCGGCGATTCTGAAAGACGCTGAGAACGCGACCCGAGCGTCGCGAGAGATCGACAAGCTCATCGGCTTCCCGTGTCGTGATAGTGAAGGGTTTGTCCACGACGACATGTTTGCCAGCGTTCAGGGCGCGCATGGCAATGTCGAAGTGGCTAGTGTTGGGCGTTGCGACCACGACCAGATCCAAAGATTTCTGCGCCAGGAGCGTGTCGACATCGCGAACGATTTCGGCATGGGGATATTTTTGCCTGGCTTCATCACCGTGCCGCTGGACGATGTGGGTTAAGCGCAGATGGGGGTTGGCCTGTATCAAGGGGGCATGGAAGACACGGCCGGCGAGTCCGAAACCGACGAGGCCAACCTGGAGGGTGTTCGTCACCGGGACATTGTACGGGGGAGCGCGAATGTTTTCCGTGGGTCGGGTCACGATACATTTTCTCGGCGCACGGGTTGGAAGGAGGTTCCCGTTCGCGTAGTATGGTCGGTCGGTTTTTCATCCGCCTCGAGGAATCCGCATGAAGAAAGTCTCGTCGTTTGCCCTGCTCGTCGTCCTGCTTGTGTTTGCCGGTAGTCCGGTTTGGTCTCAAGAAAAAGTTGATCTGGAAATGGTGAACCGAATCCGCTACGAAGGATTCCGCAATTCCAAGGTCATGGAACTTGCGAGCGGACTGATGGACGGTATTGGACCGCGACTGACGGGTTCTCCGAACGTGAAGCGGGCCAATGAATGGACACGCGACAAACTGGCTTCGTTCGGGCTCAGCAACGCGCATCTGGAGTCCTGGGGGCCGTTCGGCCGCGGCTGGGCCAGCGACTACGTGAACGTGCGGATGACGTCGCCCGATGTGGCGCCGATGATTGCCTATGCCAAGGCATGGACTCCGGGGACAAACGGGGTCACGAAGGGCAAGTGCATTCGAGTGAAGATCGAGGACAAGAAAGACTTCGACAAGTACCGCGGAAAGCTTGCCGGGATGATTGCGATTTTCGGGCCGGATCCGGATGTGAAGACAGTTTCGCAACCGCTGTTCGAGCGGTTGTCGGAAAAAGATCTGGCCGACATCGGGCAATACCCGATTCCCAGCGAAAAACCCGGATTGCGTTATGCGGAAAGCCGCAAGCGGCAAGCCTTCCAGAAAGAAGTGAACAAGTTTCTGGCCGAAGAAAAAGTCCTGGCCATAGTCGATCACGGCTATGGCTCCTTCGGAGGAGGCACCGTGTTCGTACAATCGGGAGGGTCGTGGAAAACCGGCGAGACGAGTACGGTTCCGGCGATCACGGTGGCCCTGGAACAGTGGGACCGAATCGCGCGTCTTCTGGAACAGAAGAAGGACGTCGAGCTCGAGCTGAACGTGGCCAACACGTTCTATGACGACGATGCCATGCAGTACAACACCCTGGCGGAAATTCCCGGGACCGACAAGAAGGATGAGCTCGTAATGGTGGGCGCGCACCTCGACTCGTGGCACTCGGGCACCGGGGCAACCGACAATGGCGCCGGCACGGTGGTCATGATGGAAGCGATGCGAATCTTGAAAGCGCTCGATGTCAAACCGCGGCGCACGATCCGGATAGGATTGTGGACGGGAGAAGAGCAGGGACTGCTGGGCTCACAGAATTACGTGCAGCAGCATTTCGGATCGCGGCCACCCATCGATGAGCCGGACATGAAGGGAATGCCCACGCTGTTGCGGCGCGAAGCAGGACCCGTCACAACGAAACCAGAGCAGGCCAAGGTCTCGGTGTATTTCAACGTGGACAACGGAAGCGGAAAGCTGCGGGGAGTTTACCTACAGGAGAACGAGGCGGTGGCGCCGATGTTCGAAGCCTGGATGCAGCCGTTCAAAGATTTGGGCATGACCACGCTCACGATGCGGAACACGGGCGGAACCGATCACCAATCGTTCGACGCAGTGGGCATACCTGGCTTCCAGTTCATTCAGGATCCGCTCGACTACTCGACGCGGACCCATCATTCGAACATGGACGTCTACGACCGGTTGCAAGCGGACGACTTGAAGCAGGCGGCGGTCATTGTGGCGAGCTTTGTTTATCAGGCCGCGATGCGGGACCAAATGATGCCGCGCAAGCCGGTCGAGGGTCCTTTGCCGAAGGCGGCGACCCCACCGGACGAGTAGGGGGCCATTTTTTGGCAATTGGCTTGCTCTTCAGCAGAAGTGCTGTCGATACAGTCGCTTAGGTGAAGAAGCCGAAGGTTCGATGGGAAGCCGGAATGACATTCTTTGACCTTGATACGTACCAAAGGGCATAGTACCATCGTTTCCTCCCCCTCCCTGCGCGGACGGGCTTTGACCCTCCCGCAGCGATTGTTCGGCTCCCCCTGGAAGGTATCTATGAAATCGGCCCTGAAACTGTTCTGTGTTTCGCTTTGTTTCTCTATCTCCAGCGGGATTGCGGTAGCCCAGTCAGCACCGTGCAGCGGCGATAGCGGCGCAGCGCAAGCCTCCCCGATCGGATGCGTCACGGGAGAGGGCGTGCAGGTAAGCACGACCAGCGTCCCCGAGAAGGCCCCTGAATCGCCGAGCCTCACACCGGAACAGCGTCCGGCCCTTCCGCCGCTGGTGATTTTCGCGGGCGGTAAGCTCACCGTGACCGCGAAGAACTCGACCTTAGCCGACATTTTGCGTGCAGTCGCCTCGAAGACCGGGGCTGTGATCGACGTTCCGGAAGGGGCTGAAGAACGGGTCGTCACGCAACTGGGACCAGCGCCAGCGCGCGACGTGATGGCAGCGCTACTCAACGGCTCGCACTACAACTACGTGATGGTAGGAACCGAAACGGATTCGGAAGCGGTCGCTCACATTATCCTGACGGCGAAAACCGATCATGCGGATACGGCAACCGTAGCGTCGGCAGGCCGTCCGGTGTCGCCGCGCACCACGTTGCAGGCGGCGGCGATGCAGCCGTATCAGGAGATCGTGCAGCAGCAGCAAGCCATGCAGGCGCAACAAGCGCAAATGCAAGAGATGCAGCAACAGCAGACGGCCGCTTCGGAAGCGATCACTCCGGAACCAGCCGCACAAGCGACTGGTGATTCGGGCGCGGGCGCCGGTGCGGGCGCTGCGCAGGCCGCCAGTGCATCTGTAGCGGACGCTGCGGCAGCAGAGGCGCCTCCGGCGGCGGAGACCGGCCAGAAATGGCGGCCCGCAAGGCGACAGGACGCCGCAGCAGGTTCTGCAGGATCTGTACGAAACGCGCCGGCAGATGATCCAGCAACAACGTCAGCCGCCACCGCCGCCTCCTCAGCAGTAGTCAGACGGGCACGAGCCCTGCGAATTCCTGGTTCAGTTTCCTCGAACAGATGGGGACAACTGCGCGGGGCTCACGTCAACTCCGTTTCTTCTGAAGGCGTAACGTAACATCCACTCACTTGGCACCGCTTCGCCTCGCGCCTGCGGAGGAGTGAACTTCCATCGGCGGGAAGCTTCCAGGGCGATGTTTGCAAAATAGCGGCTCGGGCCCGGCGATGCGAGTTTGGCGTCGACCACGCGGCCAGCGGTGTCGACGGCGACGCGTACAGAAACTCGAACTTTGCCATTGATGGTGTTTCTCGATTTTTGAGAGACAGCCGGTACGACTTGGTCCGCAACGCTGCCGGGAAGGGAGCCTTCCCGCACAGGAGACTTAGGGGCCGGTGGGTGAGGAGCGGCATCGTTGGTAGCAGGCTTCTCACGGGCGTGGGAGGACACAGCGGGAGCGGCCGGTTGTGGTGACGGCGGGGGCTGCGCCGGTTCGACTGGCGAAGTATTCGCAGAGGGAACAGGTGAAGCTGCGGAACTGGCCGGAGAGCTTGGCCGTGAGGATGGCTGATCCGCGGTTTCGCTTCCCTGCCGCAGGAACTTCGCTCCCGCCAGTATTCCTCCAAGAACCAGGACCGCGACGGCGGCTTGCGCCGGCCGTGATCCGTTGCGAGGCTTACGGTGCACGACAGGCGCGGGTAAAAGATGTGCTGCGATGTCGGCAACGGTCCAGCGGCGCTGCGGATCGAGACGCAAACACTGCCGCGCGATCTCGTGGAATGGAGCGGGAATCGTTTCCGGAAGTTTTGGATCGGCCTGACGAATGGCTTCACCGGGCGCCGGCCGCTGCGTGAAAGCTTCGACCAGAGTGATGCCCAGCGACCACACGTCCCCGGCTGGGGAGAAGCCGGACGCGGCCACCTCGGGCGCGTCATAGACGCTGGGCTCCCGTGCCGTGATGTTCTTATCTCCAGCGGAGCAAACGGTGTCACTCGAGAGCTTCAGGTTGTCGCCGACGGCCATCAGGTTCGACGGCCGCAAGCGGCCGTGCGCCAGGGCGGCTGCGTGCAAGTAAGAAAGCACTTCGAGCATGGAGCGGAGCATGTACTCGGTCTCAGACGTAGTCAGCGGGCGCGTGGGGAGGATTTGACCGAGGTTCTCATCGGCCGACTCAGTAACGACGTAGAGCATCGAGGCGTCGGCGAGGCGACACTGGCCCCAGTCGAGAAGGCGAATCAGATGACGATGCGAGAGCTTGGAAGCGCGCTCCCAGCGCGCCAGCTGTGCCGGACCGCCTTGACGAGGGTACTCGATGAATTTTATGGCAGCTTTTTCGCTGAGCTTTCCGTGGGTAGTGAGAAAGACGGCGCTGTGATCGGTGGCGCCCTGAAACGCTCCGAGCGTGTAACGCCCGTCGAGCACGTGGCCTTC
The DNA here is from genome assembly GCA_963729415.1 of uncultured Acidobacteriota bacterium. Lineage (GTDB taxonomy): Bacteria > Acidobacteriota > Terriglobia > Terriglobales > Acidobacteriaceae > Gp1-AA133. The sequence goes on from CAVSOD010000007.1 coordinate 356,972, forward strand.
CCATTGTTTCCAGGCTTCACTCATGGTGGCTGACAGGCGCTGCGGTCTTCAACAACCGCGCCCATATTGTATGCGCCGCCACAGAGTTTCGCATTCCAGGAAGTCCGGTAGAAGTGTTTGGACGAGTTTCGAGAGGCTGGAGGGAGTCAGCCTGCCTGCGCTTCCATCAGACCCTTGGATTCGTCCGACTGCGGCACCAACTGCGTGGTGTGAGTAATGACGCGATCGAGGGCGTCGGCAAGGGCGACCGGAAATTCGGAGAGAAGCAAATTCACGTCGAGATGCAAGGGCCGCTCGCTATAGAGGCGGTGGATGACCAGCGATCCGCGGCGGCGGTTCGAGGTGGTAACGAGATCGAGAGTCAATCCCCAGGTGGGGGCGGTGCCGGGAAGAACGAGAGTTCCGGGCCGGTTCCAGCGGAAATGCATTTCGCCATGATTGGTGAGCGCCGAGCTTTGCCGAACTGGAAATTCGGAAACGAGCAACCTTCCGGTGAGGTCGAAGGCGTCGAAATCATTGGATGAAAATGCCGCGACCAGAATTCGGCAGAGCTGCTCGTAGTCTTTGGCGACGCGGAGCTCAGCGGTGGCGCGGCGAATGGCCAGGTTATTGATCACGATTTGGCGTTGCTCGAGGGTGCGCTGTGCGACCCGGCGGATCTCGCCAAACTCGGGATACCCGAGGTGCTGCACGCCGAGCCAGATACCGGTTCCGAGGACAGCCAGCACGAGGCCGAGCGAGCTTCCTGTAGGCCATAGCAGGAACAGACTCAGCAGCGCAAACAACGCCGACACCGCGTACAAAACGATAACGACTTCCCGGTGGGAGAGTCCCAACTGGAGAAGCTTATGGTGAATATGCTCCCGGTCAGCGGTGAAAACCGGGCGGCCTCCAATCAGCCGTCGCAGAACCGATAGGGAGGTTTCAAGGATCGGCAAGCCGAACGACACTACGGGAATCGCTACGGCGATCACGGTGGGCGCCTTTTGCGCGCCTTGCAGCGCGAGAGCGCTGAGCATAAAGCCGATGAAGAGGCTGCCGGAATCCCCGAGGAAGATCGTGGCCGGATTGAAATTAAACCGCAGAAACCCGGCGATCGCGCCGGCGAGAGCCAGACTCATCAAAGCGGCCAATGAGAAATGGCTAAGCAATGCAACCACGAACACCACCAAGGTCGAAAACAGCGCTGAACCCGCAGCCAGGCCGTCGAGGCCGTCGATCAGGTTGAACGCGTTGGTGATACCCAGGACCCAGAGGATGGTGACGAGCAACCCGACAAACCAGGGGAACTGACGGGCGCCGAAGAGCACAGGCAAGTCCAAAATACGAAACCCGCCGAGCCACAGCATGGTGGCCGCAATCGCCTGCACGGTGAACTTCACGTACGGACCGACACTGTGGATGTCGTCGTAGAGGCCGAGCAGGAAGATCAAGCATCCCGGAATAAGGATCGTGATCAGGGCGTGCAGCGATGATCCGAAGTTGAGATCAGGACGGAAAGAGGCGGCAACCACCGCGGCCGCCAAGCTGAGGATGAAGGCGCCGAAAATGGCAACCCCTCCGAGTCGGGGCAAAGGAGCGGCGTGCAAGTGGCGTTCGGAGACCGGAGCGCATACCCAGCCTCGTGTCGTAGCCAGGTTCCGAACGTAGCGGGTCAGGATAAACGACAGGCTCAGCGAAAAACCGAAAATACCCAGATAAAGAACAGTCAACTGCATTCCCTCGATGCGAGGCAGAACCAGCATGGCCAGGATTGCCCCTGTGCAAACAGCCGCCGAGTTGCAGGCGACGACGTGACCGAACCGTTAATCGTTAACTGATAGTTTCGAGGTGGACGCTGCGATTTCGGAACTATAGCAGGGGCGATAGTGTGTGGCAATCGTAAGCGAGGTACATTGTCCGAAAATCGCTTATGTTTCGCAAGCGGTCATTCGTGCTCCTGCCTCGAAATGCCGTGTTAGGCCTCGTTTTTCACGGGATCGAGAGGAGTGCGATGCGTTTCTTTACAGGGAAAGGAAAACGCGCGGGAAGAGTTTGGGGGGGCTTTAAGTTGCTGGTCTGCCGGCTCTTGCGCCAAAGCAGTCCAGCAATCGCAACTGACGCCAGGAGCTTCGTGGCTGAACCGGGTGCCGAGGAGGATTGCACGGTTTCTTCGGGCGTCTGCATGGTGATGGCGTCAGAGATTCTGCGCGCACCAATTCTGAAGAACGAACAATGCCCAGGGACGTGACCAGGAAGTTTCGCTGCGGAGAAAACTCTTCCACACGTCGGAGGCGGCTGCCGGGGCCAAAACCGTAGCCAAGGGTCCACTACCGATTTTTCCGATCGCGCCCTCGACTTCAGGCCGTAGCGCCTCTCGCATCCAGCGTTCAAAAGGCAGAGTAAATCCTCGTTTTTTGCGGTGAACAATGGAATCGGGGAGCGCGCCACCAAGAGCGTTTACCAGCAGACCTTTGGGGGACGACTCGAGTTTCCATTGTCCCGGCATGGTCATCACCTGGCGCGCGAGTTGATGGTCGATGAGGGGTACGCGCACCTCGAGACCGTGAGCCATGCTCATAAAGTCGGAATCGCGCAGCAAGGTGTTGAGCATATAACAGCGGGATTCCAGATAGGAAACCCGGTTGATTGGATCCAGACCCACAGTTTCGCTGAGGATCTCGCGCAGCGGCGCGTCGGCACGGAGGCGTTCCTCCCGGTCCGCGAACGAGACCAGCCGCCCTCGCTGTTGCGGCGCGAAAAGCATGCGGGAAAGAAAATAGGGGTGCACGACACAGCCGTTGCCCCGAATCAACGCCGATAGTTTGCGACTCTTGTCGTTGGCGGGGGCAAGTGTCTGGAATGTTCCAGCCGCAGTTCGACGAAGAACTCCGGGACAATGCGACCAAAGGCGGGCAAAGCGTTCCATGCGGGGAACGGCATGAAAGTTCGCATACCCAGCGAAGAGTTCGTCGCCCCCAAGACCCGACAGGGCGACTTTCACACCGGCCGCGCGCGCCTGCTGCGAAACAAAGTAGGTATTGATGCCATCCATGGTGGGCTGGTCCATGGCACGGATCGCCGCGGGAATCAAGTCCAAGGCATCCTGCTGCGAGACGGTGATCTCATGATGATCGGTGCGAAATTGCTCGGCCACGGTTCGGGAATACGGGGCTTCGGAAAAGTCCTGTTCGCGGAAGACGATTGAGAATGTGGTGGGGCGAACACCGCTGCGGCTCAGAATCGCGACCAGGCTGCTCGAGTCGATGCCGCCGGAAAGAAACACTCCGACTGGCACATCACTCACCAACTGCATGCGAACGGACTCGTTCAGCGTGGACTGCAATTTTTCTTCGAGCTGCTTGCGATCCGAATGCGAGTTGCTCTCCTCTGCCTCCCCGGAGGGCGTGCCGGCCGCAAAGTTCCAGTAGCGAATCTCTGAAAGTTTTCCCGCCTGCCACTTCAGGTAACGGCCGGGGCGCAGGGTGGAGATTCCCTCGACCATGGTGTCGGGTTCGTAGACGGAGCCGAAGGCGAGGTAGTTGAGCAGAGCTGAGCGTTGCAGTTTTCGCGGAATCAGCCCGGTGCCGAGAAGCGTGCGAATCTCCGAGGCGAACAGGAAGTATCGGTCGGAGTGATGGTAGTAGAGAGGCTTGATGCCCATTGGGTCGCGCGCTACGAGCAGGTGATGGCGTTGCGCGTCCCAGATGGCGAACGCGAACATGCCACGAAATTTCGTGAAGCAGGCCTCGCCCCACCGCGCGTAGGACTTCAGAATCACTTCGGTGTCAGACTGGCTTGCGAAAGACACGCCAAGGGCTTCGAGTTCTGCCCTGACTTCGCGGAAGTTGTAGACCTCACCGTTGTGGACAATCCAGTTTCCGGTGGCTGGGTCGTGCATGGGCTGGTGGCCGAGCGGCGAGAGATCAAGAATGGCAAGACGGCGATTGCCGAGGCCGATCTCGAGCGACTCTGGATGGGTCTCGCGAAGGATCACCGTTCCATGATCGTCTGGGCCGCGATGCGCCAGCGATCGTGTGGCGCGCTCCAGCAAGTCCTCCGGGACGTTGGCGTCGCGCGCCAGGATCCCAACAATTCCGCACACAGTGGCTACCCCTCAGTCCGACTACGTAGACGCAACGAGTATAACGTCGAGGTCAGAAGTTTTGATTGAAAGTGCGAAGCTCGCACCGACGGAATTCTGAAGATAAAGTGAACACAAACGGCGTCAGACTTTGGCAGTTGCGCGCTGCATCCAGTTCCACGCCGTCGAGACAATGTCGGACAACGAACGCGTGGCCTTCCATTGCAGCAATTCCTGCGCGCGCGAAGGGTTCGCCACCAGCGACGGAGGATCGCCGGGACGGCGAGGGCCGATCGCGCGGTTCACATTTCTGCCTGTGACTTTCTCGACGGACTTTACGATCTCAAGAACAGAAAATCCTCGACCCGTTCCCAGATTGACCGCAAACGATGGCGCGCCATCTTTCAATCGATGCAACGCCAGCGCGTGAGCCTCGGCCAGATCGTTTACATGAATGTAATCGCGGATACAGGTGCCATCAGGTGTGGGGTAGTCTGCACCGAAAATCTGGAGCGGTTGGGCTCGCTCCTGAGTCGCGCCCAGGGCCAACGGGATCAAATGGGTTTCGGGATCGTGCAGTTCGCCAATCTCGCCGCTCTCGTCGGCGCCCGCCGCATTGAAGTAACGTAACGCCGCAAAACGCAGGGGGTAGGCGCGGTCATAGGCCTCCAGAGCGTGCTCGAAGAAGAGCTTCGAAACTCCGTAGGGATTGATGGGCTGACGAGGAGCATCTTCCGTAATCGGAACCTTCGCAGGCGTTCCATACACCGCACAAGTGGAAGAGAACACGAAGTGGCGGACACCGACATCGATGGCGGTATTCAGCAGAGTCAGCGCGGATTCCACGTTGTTGCGGAAATACTTTCGTGGATTGGCGACGGATTCGCCCACATAGGCATGCGCCGCGAAATGCACGACAGCATCAGTGCGTTCGAGAGCGGGTCGAAGCTGGCCGACATCGGCGATGTCGGCTCTCACCAGTTCGAAGCCATTGGCGAGAAAGTCGTAACCGGTTGAAAGATTGTCGTAAATCACGACTTCGTGGCCATGACGCCGAAGCGTGCGTGCCGTATGACTGCCGATGTACCCGGCCCCGCCAATCACCAAGACATTCATGCGGAATCCCGAATTGCGCGACTAGATTATGCGAGCAACAGATCATGCGCACTTGCCCACATCGTGCGTCCCGAAAGTATACGGCATAGCGCAGAAGGTTCCGGATCATCGACGTCCGACGAGCGTTCCGACGCGGTCTCGTACAATTCGGGTCGCGCAGAAAATGCTGATGGCGGTGGATGGAGGCGGCGGATGACCGCATCCGAACTTATTTTCGCTGCTCAAGCTTGACCGATGCTTTCACCGGCTTGCCGTCGCGCATCACCGTGACCTCGACGACGTCTCCGACCTTGCTCCTCCGCAGTGCATCCGTAAAGTCGTAGAGATTCTTGATTGGCTTGTCGCCGAATTGCACCAGGATATCGCCGGCCTTGAATCCGGCTTTCTCCGCGGGAGAAGCGGGTTTCACGTCGGAGAATTTGACGCCGTTTTCCACCTGGCCGAAGTCCGGGATCGAACCGAAGTAAGGACCGTAGCCTCCTCCCCCGGCGCCAGCGAGAGGCTTATCTTCCACCACGGTGACGAAGGTGGGGCGCTCGGACGCATCGGCGAGCTGCAAACCAGCGCTGCCTACGACATCGACGAGCCGCGCCGCCGAGGGCGCGTTGATCTTCTCCCACGTATCGGAAGGCTTGTGATAGTCAGAGTGCAATCCGGAGAAGAAGAACAGGACCGGAATGTGCTTGGTGACGAATGAAGTGTGGTCGCTGGCGGAATATCCTCCGGGAGAGTACTCGATCTTGAAACCGGACTTCGCATCCGCCTGTTCAACGATGGACTTCAACGAAGAACCAGTGCCAACACCGCCGATGTAGACCTTGTCGTCCTTGATGCGGCCAATCATGTCCATGTTGAGCATGGCAACGGCCTTGTCGAGCGGCAGAGTCGGCTCTTGAACCCAGTGCGCCGATCCAAGCAGCCCCAGCTCTTCGCCGGCAAATGATGCGAATAGGATGCCGCGCTGCAGTTGCCCTTTCAGGGGAGCAAACATGCGCGCAAGTTCCAGCACGCCGGCAGTACCGGAGGCATTGTCGTCGGCTCCGGGATGGATTTGTCCGATCTGCGAAGGGGCCAGCGAATCGTAGTTGCCGCGACCAAGATGGTCATAGTGAGCGCCGACGATGACGTATTCGTTAGTCTTGCCCGGCAAGTAGGCGAGCACGTTGTTCACCGAGGCGCGGGTGGTTTCGATGTCGATGTTGAGCGCGACATGCAAAGTATCGGGGAAACCAAAGGACTGCGGCTTGGTCGAATGATTGATCTGGCCCTGCACTTCCGCCAGCGACTTGCCGGCTAACTGAAACCAGCGATCCGCGACCTCGTTCTTGATCTGCACCAGGATGATTCCGGTGTTCTCAGGACCGCTGACACTTCCGAAGCGCGTCAGAAGATCTTCTTCGCCGTCTCCGAGCTTGCCGTTGACCAGCACCAGGGCGTTGGCGCCATGATTGCGCGCATTGATGGCCTTGGAGATCAGCTGCGCATGCCGGGTCAGTCCGGTGTTGCCGCTCTTTTCGGCAAAGCCGGCGGGTTCGTAACGAAGTAAAACAACAATCTTGTCTTTCACGTCGACGCCGCTGTAGTCGTCGTAGCCGAACTCTTCCGCCGTAGCGCCGTAGCCCACGAAGACCACCGGAGCGTTCGCCGACCCGGAGGAGGAGAAACTGAATGGCACGAAATCCTGATTCAATTTCAGGTCGTGCTTTTGCGAGGCCTCCTGAGTCGTAAAGTGATTGTGGGTAGATTTGAGCTTTGCCCCGGTAATCACGGTGAAGGGCTGGAAGTAGGACTGGGTTCCTGCTGGCTTCAGTCCCAGATCCTTGTAGCGCTTCTCAAGCATGTGGGAGGCCCGGACCAGTCCTTTGGTGCCATCCCCGCGGCCTTCCATCGAGGGCGCCGTCAGAGATTTCACGTCTGCCAGATAGCGACTTGGGTCGGCCGCTCCGATTGACGATGGCACCGTTTGCGCCGAGAGCGCCATCGACAGAACAAGGCAAACAAGCATCGCCGCCGTTCGCCTTGCAGTGAAGGAAATGGAAGAGTTGTTCGAAGTCATGAATGCAAACCTGGAGTAGAGATGGATGTAGTAGAGCCGAGCACGCACTCAGACTGGGCTGACGGCTCTCCGTTGGGTCTCAAGCAGAGCAAGGATAGCCACACGAATCGCGGTCGGCACGAGAACGCGAGGTTAGGATCGGGAAATGTGACGTCATGGTAGCCCTTAAGTCATTCAGGGTCAAACTCTCAGACAGTCATTCCAGGCTCTAATACCATCGGTCGACGGACTCCCACCAAAGCAGGCGGAGCCATTCATCGAGATTGGTTTTCGCCCATTGACGATGCTGCCACCAGCGCTCGCCGAACTGGGTTGGATCGTAGGCGGCGGCGATCTGAAAGGCAAAGTCAGGCTGCTCCTTGCGGAAGACGCTCAGAGCGCGGCGAGTGTGGAACTCGGAAGTAACGAGCAATACCGAGTGAGCGCCGAACTTGCGCAGGCAGGCAGCGGCTTCCGTCGATTCAGACTTGGTGGAAAGGCCCTGGATGGGGCACACGCTGATGGATTGGGATTGCGGCTGCTCGCTGGCCCAGTGCTCCGCTATCTGCAGGTCCGTCGAGTCATAGACTTTGGCGTCGGCGGGAACATCAAGGACCAGTCGAGGCGCATAGCCTTGCGTCAACAGAGCGAGCGCACGCGCCGGACGCCGGTCAGTCTCGCCGGCAAGCACCAGAATTGCGTCAGCCTTCTGCGGTTCATCAATTACCAGAAACATGCCCGAACGCGACACGATCCAGAGCAACAACAGGACGAGAATTACAAGTCTTATGGTGCGCACACGGCTCCGTCAAAAATCTGGCATTGGCACTTTGCAGTCTTCATCATCATCTCACCCCCGCAGGAGAGTACCGTTTGTGGAATCTGAGCCAAATGTCGACGCGTCAAGGATGCGGAAGCGCCGGAACGGCGAATTCTGCATGCTAGAATTCTCGAGGAATCACTCTCCAAATCATGACGACGCGCACTGTGTCTTCTCTTTCCGCTGACCTGAAGGCGAGAATCGAAAACCGGCAGGCCCGGGTGGCTGTGATCGGACTGGGCTATGTTGGCCTCCCGCTGGCTCTCCTCTACATCGAGCAGAAGTTGCGGGTCACTGGCTTCGATATCGACCAGCGTAAGGTCGACACGCTGAACTCGGGCGGGTCTTACATTTTCCGGATAACGCCAGAGGAAATCCAGACGGCCCGTGCCGGGGGAATGACGGCCACCTCCGATTACGCGAAGCTCGTTGACATGGACGCGATTATCATTTGCGTTCCTACCCCACTGAACGAATATCACGAGCCCGATCTGAGCTACATTACCAATACCGGGCACGCCATCGCACCGCATCTTCGCGCCGGGCAACTGGTGATCCTTGAGAGCACAACCTACCCTGGAACCACCGAAGAAGTTCTGGTCCCGATCCTGGAGAACGAAAACAAATCAGGATTGAAAGCGGCGCGGGATGGCCAGACGTCGGACAAAGAGTTTTACATCGCCTTCTCGCCAGAGCGCGAGGATCCCGGCAATACCAGCGTGGCGCGGCGCGACATCCCGAAGGTGGTCGGGGGACTCGATCCGCAGGCGTCTGAGCTCGCGGCCGCGCTTTATGGACAAATTTTCAAACGCGTGGTGCGGGTGTCATCGCCAGCCGCGGCCGAAATGACGAAGCTGCTTGAGAACATCTATCGCTGCGTCAACATCGCGCTGGTGAACGAACTCAAACTGCTGAGTCTGCGCATGGGACTCGACATCTGGGAAGTGATTGACGCGGCCGCCACCAAGCCATTCGGATTTCAGCCGTTTTATCCGGGGCCCGGGTTGGGAGGACATTGCATTCCTGTCGACCCCTTCTATCTTTCCTGGAAAGCGAAGGAATGGGATTTCCGGACGCGCTTCATCGAACTGGCGGGCGAAATCAACATCGGGATGCCTTATCACGTGATTGCGTCGGTGGTTGGCGCGCTCAATCGTCAGAAGAAATCGCTGAACGGATCGCGTGTGCTGGTGCTGGGCGTGGCCTACAAACGTGACATTGATGATTTGCGCGAGTCGCCTTCGCTCACGATTATCGAACTACTGCAGAAGGAAGGCGCGCAGGTCAGCTATCACGACCCTTATTTTCCGACGATTGGGAAAGGGCGAAAATACGATCTGCAGATGAAACGAGCATCGCTCGAAAATCTTGGGGAGTACGATTGCGTGCTGATCGTGACCGACCACTCCGACTACGATTACAAACGAATCGTACGCGAAGCACAGCTGGTGGTTGACACGCGCAACGCCACCAAGGGCATCCAGAGCGAGAAAATCGTTCGCTGCTAGTGCGGCGGTGGCCGGGTAAAACGCGGCCAGGGGGAGGAGGCGAGAAATCCTTCCCAGAAGCTGTAAATTTTTGCCCCTTTGGGAAGGGCAATTGGGGCATTGCCCTAGGTCGGATGTAAGCGCCTTTGTTACAAGTGCTTAGTCCGTTTCCCAAGTGGGGAATTGGCCTTCTGCTTGCAGCGTAGGGGCAGCAGAGTTGTAAACTGGACGGGTCCCGGTTCGTCTTCCCGGTTCACCAGGCACCGGATCCGTCGCCTGCAGGCAGGAGAATACGCGTAGGGCAGCATTACTTTGCTGCCAGACATCTGAGCTCATATGGCTTCCGACCCTTTAACGACACCGTTCTCTTTGCTGCCGGATCGACGGCCACCCTGGAAGGAATTCCTGTTCAGTTATGCGGCCCAGGCTGCACTGATTGCCCTGGTGGTTTGGGTGGGGGCGCTTCGGGCGCAACACCTGACACCGCCAGCACGGGATTACCACGCGATCGCCCTGGTTAGCACGCCTCCGCCGGTGAATCATGAACCGGCGCCCGTACGTGAGTTCAAAGTACCCGAGCCTGTGGCAAAACTGGACACGCCGATTCCGCAAAATCTGCGCCTGCCTGCGCCGACTCCGAAACCCCGCGTCGATGTTGAGGAAACGCAAGCACCCACTGTACAAATGGCTGCCAGCAAGCCAGACCTCCCGCCATCTACGCCCGCGATTCCGAAACGGCTAGTGCAAACCAACGTTTTCTCGACCGGCAGCTCTGCGACGCCAACCATGGCGGCCGCTCCGCAGAAAGTCCAGACCGGCGGTTTCGGCGATCCGAACGGAGTACCGGCGAAAGCGAACAGCAATGGCAAGCCGGCCACTATCGCGCAACTGGGGTCTTTTGATCTGCCGTCGGGACCGGGATACGGAAACGGCACAGGCGGTGCAAAGGGCGTGCGCGGCGTGGTAGCCAGCACAGGTTTCGGCAACGGCGTTGCGACGGGCGATGGCAGTGGACGAGTCAATACGTCCCGAGGCAACGGCGTAGTTCGGCAAGCGGGCTTCGGGGATGCGGATGTTCCGGCTGCACAGACGGTTCGTCCAAAAACTGCCGAGGCTGCGCCCCGCATCGTGCCGGCCGAAATTTTGTCAAAACCAACCCCCGCCTACACCGACGAAGCCCGTAAAATGCGGGTCGAAGGTGAAGTTCTGCTGGAGGTGGTGCTCGAAGCCAGCGGACACGTTCGCGTATTACGCATCGTGCGGGGACTGGGTCACGGGCTGGACGAATCGGCGACGCGTGCAGCGGAACAGATCAGTTTCAAGCCGGCATTGCGGGACGGACAACCATCCGATTCCACTGCCGTGCTGCATATTATTTTTCAGTTGGCATGAAGCCAAGCTCGACGAAGGGGTCTATGCGCAGTCTCAAAGCTGTTTGGTTTCCTCTCCTGGTAGGTTTCTTCTTTGTGGTTGGGCTGGAGGCGCAAGACGCGACTCCGCGCAGTACGGACACGGACAGCACTGGACCGGCGACTTTGACGCAACTGCCGGCCGCGACAACTCCGGCGGCCCCTGCATCCTTTGACCAGGTACTCGATCGGGTTGTGGAACGCGAGCATTTTTTCGTCGCCCAGATGCGGCACATGCACCCGCTGGTCGAGACCTACATCCAGAACTTGAAGTCGGATAAAGAACTCGGGGCGGTTCCGGTGAGCGACCGCTATTTCCTGGGCCGGCTCGATGTGAGTAACGGGACGGATGACCGGACCTTCATCGGGCGTCCCGGATTCGGGCGACGCATGCTCACCTCGCTGACCAGCGTCTATTCCATGCACTTTCTGCCGCTGGGCTTCGCGCAGATGGTCATGCTCGATGATGACTTTCAGAAGAAGTACTACAAGCTGACTTTCGTGAGGCGCGAGTTTCTGGGCGAGACCCGCTGCCTGGTGATTGACGTCCAGCCCAAGGAAGCTGGCGGGAAAGGACGCTTCCTGGGACGAATCTGGGTGGAAGACCAGGACTTTAACATCGTCCGCTTCAACGGCACTTATACGCAGAAAACCAGCACTTCGTACTATCTCCACTTCGACAGCTGGCGCCTGAATATGCGGCCGGGGGTTTGGCTTCCGGCTTATGTGTACAGCGAAGAATCGGACTTGAAATATCGTATGTCGCAGAACCTGCACTTCAAGGCGCAGACGCGCCTGTGGGGATATGACCTGAAGAATCTGGGACGCACCGACGAATTCACCACGATTCAGGTCGATTCGCCGCAATCGGTGCGGGACCAGAGCGAGGCCGGGCAGGATGCAACCCCGGTGGAAGCCGAGCGCATGTGGCAGCGTCAGGCCGAAGATAATGCCGTCGAGCGTTTGCAGAAAATCGGCCTGCTGGCCCCAAGTGGCGACGTGGATAAGGTCTTGACGACGGTGGTCAACAACCTGATCGTCACGAACAATCTCGACATTCAGCCCGAGGTCCGGGCACGAGTGCTGCTGACCGCTCCGTTGGAGTCGTTCACCATCGGCCACACGATCGTGGTGAGCCGTGGGTTGCTGGATGTGCTTCCCGATGAAGCGTCTCTGGCCATGGTGCTGGCCCGCGAGCTCAGCCACATCGCGCTAGGACACCAACTGGATACCAAGTTCGCCTTCAACGACCGCATGTTCTTCGCTGACGAGGACACGTTCGCGAACTTGAACTTCAAGCGCTCTGTTGCCGACGAGGACGCGGCCGATAAGAAAGCCCTGGAGGTGCTGGCCAACTCGCCCTACAAGGACAAGCTGGGCAATGCCGGTTTGTTCCTGAAAGCGCTGCAGGAAAGAGCACCGGACCTGCATAACCTGATCCGCGCCCGCCTGGGCGACGGACTGGTCAACGGGAAGACTCTGCGGATGTCGGCTCTTCTGAATTCCGCGCCGCAACTCGACGAACGTAAGAAGGACCAGATTGCGGCATTACCGCTAGGTGGGCGAATCAAGGTGGACCCGTGGAGCAATCAGGCGACCCTGGCCAAGACCAAGCCGGTAGCGCTGCTTTCCGCACGGGAGAAGATGCCTTTCGAAGTTACGCCCGTGTTTCCATACCTGATGCGCATGTCGACGTCGAGCGCCGAGCGAGTTGCTTCCACGGCTCCGGCGGCGCAATCGACAGAGGCCAAGTAAGCCGGCTGGAGCCGAAGGATGTTAAGACGCTAGCATTGGGGAACAGGCACAATGCGGCGTCGGGCTGGGTGGGAGATGGTTAGAGCGAACGCGGTCGACGCTTGCGAGCGATAGGGGACGGAACGGGGCCCGGAGCCTTTGCCAGCCAGACGCTACTGAATCGCGCTTCCGACTTGCGAAAACACGGTATTCGCATTCGATCCGATCAAGCGGATCGTGCCGACTACGATCACCAGAATCACAGCCAACATCACGGCGTACTCTGCGATATCCTGACCGGACTCTTCTGACCACAACTGGTGCACGAACTTAATCACAGGCTCCTCCCTTTCGGGTTCATTCTTGCGAAAACAAAGTCTGCGCTCTGACCCAGAAGTGCAAACCTTTTCGTACCCTTGGAGGAATGGTAGTTTTTGCGTATCGACCAAGCCAATGGCACGGAAGTGGCTTGGCATGGCACGAAAGTGCCATATCGGCGACGCAAGTCCGCAGATTCTTTAGGGAATTCCCTTCAGGGGCAGGCCCTGGTTCACGGCGAAAAGCGCCAGTTCCAGGCGAGTTGATACCCCCAACTTGTCGAAGATATTGCTGAGGTGGTGCTTCACCGTATCTTCGCTGATTTTGAAGTACTCTGCGATCTCCTTGTTCGAGTACCCCGCCACCACCGCGGAGACGATTTCGAGTTCCCTGGGGGTAAGGCCGAACTTCTTCTGCCGTGACTCTTCGTTCGAGGCCTGCATCTGCATGCGCAGATACTGGACGAGATTGGATACGCTCTCGCGCCCCACCCAGTACTCTCCGGTCATCACCGTGTGAATGCTTTTCAACAGCAGCTGGGTGGCGGAATCCTTGAGAACCACGCCGCGGGCACCGAGCTGAAGCGCCTCGACGATCTGGTGCTTCTCGGCGGCTGCCGTCAATAGAATGACCTTCACGCCATTGGCCCCGCTCCCGGTGCTGAGGTCACGCAGGGCTTCGAGGCCAGGCTGGCGCGGCATGGCAAGGTCCAGAAGCATGATGTCGGGTTTGAGTTGACGAGCGAGCTTCACCGCATCGGAGCCATCGGAGGCTTCTCCGACCACCTTAAGACCGGGTTCGGCTTCAAGCAGGCGGCGAAGACCATCGCGAAAGATGGGGTGATCGTCAGCAATTACAATGCGAATGGTTTGCGTTCTCTTATTGTCCATAAACAGCTTCTCGATGCTTGGGTACCCTGATTTCGAGCCGCGCCCCTCGGCCAGGGTTTGATTCTATCGTGAGATCGCCGTCAATCAAACGAACGCGCTCGCGAATGACCAGGGGCCCCTTGCCCATCTGTTCGAGCTCGGCCTGCGAGAATCTCCCGGTGAAGGGAAACCCGCGGCCATTGTCCTCAATTATGAGGTACCAGAAACTATTGTCCTCTGAGAAACGTACGAGAGCATCACGGGCTCCACTGTGCTTGCGGACGTTGACCAGCCCCTCCTGCACGATGCGGACGAGTTCGCGGCAAACGCGCTGGGGCATATGGATCTGGTCGACTTCCGAGACGAACCTTGCCCCAATGCCGGTCTCTCGTTGAAAACGCTCCACGGTATCCTCGAGGAATCGGAAAAAGTTCGACGAATCGACTTCCAGGGACTTCATTTGCTGCATCAGTTCGCGCAGCTTAAGAACTTCCTCGCGCAACAGCCCCTGGATGCGGCCCAGTTCCGCGGTGAGGGGAGCGGACTGGGTAGCGGATTGGCGGCGCACCACGTCGACCTGCATTTCCATGGCAATGAGGGATTGTACGGCGCCGTCGTGGAGTTCGCGCGCAACCCGCGCTCTCTCGACCGCGCCCGCGCGTTGGCGCAAGCGACGCAACAGATAGACGTTGTACACGGCCGGGCCCACTTGCCGCACCAGTTCCTGCAAAAAACGCAGCTCTTCCTCGCGATCGCCCCCCAGGGCGGGATCGATCAGGAAAATCCTCCCCCACCACTCCTGGCCAAAGAGAAACGACACGGCCAGCAAAGAATCGAAGGCGCCCTTAGATAAGGGCACAGCTGGTGGAATCGCCGGACGGAGGCGCCCTCCTTGCCGATCAAGCTCCACCGACTGGAACGCGGCTCCCTTACGAAGAATCAAGGACGCATCGGCGTCGGACTCGTAGAGGTAGGTCTCGCGGTCGGTGGGCGTGGATTCAAGCCAGCGTAGCGGCGCCGACCCCGTGTCGAGCGACTCCAGTTCCCCGACAAAGACCCGGTATTTGTTCGTCTCCTGAGAGGCGATCAGGGCCCGACGGGCCTGATACATCGAGAGTAGTTCTGCAAGAATTGCCTGGAGAGTCCCGGTTAGACCCGCGTCGACACGGACCCTTCCGAGCACGCGGGCGATGATCGCCCTTTCTGCGCGCAGACGTTTCTGCTGCTCCGCCAGATACCCCAGCAGCAAACCCATCACCAGCAGGTAGGCGGAAAGCATAAAAAGATGCTTCGGCTCGTACTGCGACGTATTCACACCCAACTGTTTCAAGCCGTGCCGGACTAACATCCCGTCAATGCGGGTCACGGCTCCGTTGCGAATTGCAAAACTCTCTACCCACAGCAGGGAAACTGTAGCAACGGCAGTTCCGAATGTTTCCCAAAGTCCCCAGCGGTAGGCAGAGGCGCCGAGGACGAAAACGAAAAAGAGCAGGAACGGACCGCCCTGGCCGGGGGCAAAAAGAATGATCAGCACGGGCCAGACAATGTCGGCCGCATGCACCAGGAGACGAAACGAGGGGGTGGACTCCTTGCGGAAGCGCAACAGCAACATCACCACCACGCCGTGCACAATGTAGAACCCGAGAACCAAATAAGCCCAGGGGGAATACCCGAGTTCCGAGGGATCCATCAAAAGCGCGAACCATGCCGCGATCGCAAGGAAGACGCGCGCCGAGGCCAGCCAGCGTTCGATGCGGCGGACTTCGCCTGGAATGATGGGAGCCCGCAGCCGGGAGAACAGGCGCGGCGCGGACACCAGGTTCGCTAAACGAATCACAGCTCCCCAAAATAGATCGTAAGAATGACACGGATATTATTGACTCCACTGGCGGATAGCAAGTCAAAGTTGTCCTGGGCGCGAGTCGCCTCGCCCGGGATCGTTGCCCAATGTGGTTACCGAAGTAACCATCAAAACACGTGTGTGACGTCTAGAATGACAGCGAAGGAAGATCCTTGTCCGAACGATCCAAGCTCTGGATTCTGTCCGCCGCCTGCCTTGTCTTCGCACAAGCATGCGCTTCGATACTGATCACGCCCGGTTTTGCTCTCACGATTTTCAGCGACGTCACACAATGCATCCTGCTGCTGTCAGGGATGGCTGCGCTTCTACCCAACATTTCGCACAACCACGGCCGCACCCGCTTGTTTTGGGCACTGATGACGCTGGGCATCGTCTTCTGGCTGGCGTATCAACTGCTTTGGAGCTACATCGAGGTCGTGCTGCGGCAGGAAGTTCCTGCGGTGTTCGTCGGCGACATTGTCATCTTCCTGCATTTTGTTCCGATGATGGCGGCACTGGCGCTGCAGCCGCAAGCGGAGCAGAACGAGCACGAGGCGCGTTTGGGCCGGCTCGACTTTGTGCTTTTGCTTACCTGGTGGATTTATCTCTATCTGTTTGCCGTGATTCCCTGGCAGTATGCGCAACGGGACGAACTCACGTACGGACGCAATCTCAACGCGCTTTATCTGACCGAAAAACTCGTTTTCCTGGCGGCACTGGCCATGGTTTGGCTGCGCAGCCGAAAGGGCTGGAAAACGATTTACGCTCACTTATTCGCCGCCAGCTTGCTCTATGCGTTGAGTTCTTACATTGCAAACTGGGCCATTCTTCGAAACGTTTATTACACCGGAAGTCTCTACGATCTGCCAGTTGCAGCATCGATGGGCTGGATCAGCATTGTGGGTGTGCTGGCGCAAGACTTGCGTCCGCAGCGGGAACCCTCTCGAGCTCAGGTCCGCCATGGAGTGTGGGTGTCGCGATTGGGAATGATCGTGATCCTGTCGTTGCCGATTTTCGCCGCTTGGTCTGTATTCGACGCTGCGCTTCCCGCCCGGATACGGAACTTCCGCCTGGTGCTAACGCTGGTGACCATGACGGTCATGGGCGGCATCTTATTTTTGCGCCAGCATCTGCTCGACCTCGAACTGCTTCGGCTCCTGCAAACCTCCGAGGAATCGTTTCGTGATCTGAAACGCCTGCAAGCGCAGCTGATTCAGTCAGAGAAGCTGGCCTCTCTCGGGCAACTGGTCGGGGGTGCGGCCCATGAGCTGAACAATCCGCTCAGCGCCATGCTGGGATACTCCGAGCTGCTGGCGGAATCGGGACTGACCGAAGAACAGCGAACGCTGGCGTCGAAAATCGCGCAACAAGTGCGACGTACCCGGGTGCTGATTTCCAGTCTTTTGAGTTTTGCGCGGCAAGTGCCCGGAGAAAAGGTTCGGGTCGATCTGAACACCGTGGTGCAAACTGCCATCAAGCTTCACCAGCCACAATTCACCGCACGGCAGATGGAGTTACAGTCGACCCTCGCCAACGATCTTCCGCCAGTCTCGGGGGATCCGAATCAATTGCTGCAGGTATTTCTGCACATTGCCAGCAACGCCCTGCAAGCACTGGATGAGGTCGGTGGCGGCATTCTCTCAATCCGGAGCCGGCGCAAAGACGACACTGCGATTCTCGAATTTTCTGATAACGGACCGGGCGTGCGTGAACCCGACCGTGTTTTTGATCCCTTCTACACCACCCGATCGGTCGGCAAGGGTGCGGGCCTGGGGCTAAGCGCTTGCTACGGAATCATTCAAGACCATCACGGATTCATTCTCTGCACGAATCGCGCGGACGGTGGCACCACCATCCGCATCGAATTGCCCGCGGCTGGATCGGCCCCGCTGCGAGCGCCCGAGGCCGTTGATGCCGTAACCCCGGCTGCAGCGAAAGCTGAATCTGCATCGAACGACCGTCTTACGAATTAGCGTTGGAGATTTCCTGGCGTGGCAGCTGGCTCCGCAGCGGCGATTTCTACCGTACGCTTCAACTGCCCGCAGGCCGCATAGATATCGCGCCCCCGCGGACGCCGGATGAAGGCGGGAATTCCGGCTGAGGTAAGAATCTTCTGGAAGGCAAGCACCCGGTCTTGCGATGGTGTATCGAAGGCGATTCCGGGACCGGGGTTGAGGGCAATAAGGTTCACTTTGGCGCGGATCCCGCGAATCCGCTCGACCAACCGGCGCGCGTTCTGCGCCGCATCATTCACGTCGTTCAGTAACACGTATTCGAACGTCAGCCGCTCGCGCGGGCGCAAGGGAAAAGCGCGTGCAGCGTCCAGCAACTTCTCCAGATCCCATTTTCGGTTAATGGGCATCAGTTCGGCGCGCTGGGCGTCATCCGCCGCGTTCAACGATATCGCCAGTTTGGGCCGGATCGGTTCGCGGCCGAAGTCGTGGATGCGCGGCACTACTCCGGCAGTCGACAGAGTCATCCGCGACGCGGGAATCCCGAATCCCTCGACCAGAAGGCGAACCGCCTTCATGCAGTTGTCGTAATTGAGAAACGGCTCGCCCATACCCATGAATACGAGATTGACGCGATCCTGCGGCGGAGAAACCCGGCGGTCGCGCAGTACGCAGCCGACCTGACCCACGATTTCACCGGCGGTCAGATTGCGTTTCACGCCGAGCAGCGCCGTCAGACAGAACTGGCAATCGACCGCGCAACCCACCTGGCTTGAGACGCAGATCGTGGCCCGATCCCAAGCTTTCACGTTACTGCTTGATTCTTCCCCCGCTTCGCTGCCATCGCCGGCTTCGCCGCCATCGCCTTCGGGCATCCAGACCGTTTCCACGGTTTGCCCATCCGGGAATGCCACTAGATAGCGAATCGTTCCATCGACGGACTCGAACTTGCTCTCGATCCTGGGCCATCCCATGCTTGTGCCGCGGTTCACAAGATCGCTGCGAACTCTGGCGGGCAAGGTTGAAATCTCGTCAATCGAGTCCGCTCGCTGCCGATAGATGGCCTCAAATATCTGCTGCGCGCGGTAAGCCGGTTCGTTCAGCTCCTCGACCAGGGTCGCCAGCTCGTTCACGTCGAGTCCGAGAAGCAGATTTTGGGAGTGGGAGGAATTCATGCAGAGCGTGGCCTTGCGTCGATTCTAGATCATCACCGGTTCGGGGACTTTGCAGCTTCGAGTCGATCCTCCACAACTTGCGCGTAAGCTATTGAAACTACATGCGCTACAAGCGACTCCCCACGCCGACTCCCGCTGTGTGACAATAGAGGTTCCGGCCTCGCCTCGGTCTGAAATTGTTGTGGTGAGGAAGAGATCACGATGGTCGCAGAACTGCGAAACATACATCGGCAGGTATTGCCCAACGGGTTGACGGTCATCTCCGAAGAGATGAAGCACATCCGTTCGGTGTCCATTGGGATCTGGATCAAGAGCGGTTCCCGCGACGAGGAGCCGCAATGGAATGGGCTCTCACATTTCATCGAGCATATGGTGTTCAAGGGAACGAAGAACCGCTCCGCGGAAGCGATTGCACGCCAGGTGGATTCCATAGGCGGCAATCTGGACGCCTTCACCGCGAAAGAGTGCGTCTGCTTCAACATTAAAGTACTCGATGAACATCTCCCGATCGCACTTGAGGTGCTTTCCGACCTGGTGCTTAATCCGGTGTTTGCGATCGAGGACATCGTGCGTGAGCGTGGAGTGATTCTGGAAGAAATCAAAATGGACGAGGACAACCCCGAGTACCTGGTCCACGAAATCTTCACGCAGAATTTCTGGAAAGATCACCCGCTGGGCAAGCCGATCCTCGGGACCCGGGAAACGGTCAAGGGCTTCGAGCAGCCACTGGTGCTCGACCTCTACCAGAAGCGTTTTTTTTCAGGCAACTTCATCATCTCGGCGGCGGGCAATCTCAACCACGCTCATTTTGTGGATTTGGTCGCGCGCTACTTTGACGGGCTGAAGCCCTTAAAGAATGGGTTTCATGGACCAATGCCAAAGATCGTTCCGCGCATCACTTTGCGCAACAAGAAATCCCTGGAGCAGGTACAGATTTGCGTGGGCGTCCCTTCCCACCCCATCGCGCATGAGAAGCGGTTCGCTTCCTACGTGCTGAACACGCTGCTGGGCGGAGGCATGAGTTCGCGGCTCTTTCAGAACATTCGCGAGCGCCAGGGATTGGCCTACTCGATCTACAGCGATCTGAATCCCTATCGCGACACGGGCTGCCTTTCAATTTACGCTGGAACCTCCCGGCAGTCGGCGGTGAAGGTTGTGGAGTCGGTTGTTTCGGAATTCCGCAAACTGAAATCGGAAAGCTTAAGCGACGAAGAATTGCGCCGCTCCAAAGATCAGTTAAAGGGAAGCTTGATGCTTTCCCTGGAGTCTTCGACGGCACGAATGTCGAACCTGGCCCGCCAGGATATGTACTTCGACAAGTTCTACGGCATGGACGCCCTGATTCAGAAGATCGAGGCGGTCACCGTCGATGATCTTCACGAGATGGCCAACGACTTTTTCCGCACCGAGTCGGTTGCCGTGACGGCGCTTGGCAACCTGAGCGGGCTGAAAATTACTCGCGAACAATTAGCGTGCTGAGCCAGGTTCGCACTGCGCTCGAAATCCCCTGTAATTTCTGACCACGCCGGGTATCCCACCCTCGCCCTCCCCGAGATTCCTAGATTCCTGAATCGGTCGTGAGCACAGGTGGAAGGGTCACACTGAATTCCGGACCCGGACGAACCCGCGGGCACTCGACGCGCGAACTCAAATACTGGCGAAGGCAACGGGGGCAAGGGGCGTAACCTTCCTTCATGGCCTCGGCCGCCGTCATCATTTGTGGGCTCTCGCCGTCATGCCGGTGCAGATACTTGCAGCCCGGAACATGAAAGAGCCGGCCTTCGCTCGAGACGACCACCATCAAGGACGAAGGAATCCCGTGGGGGGATTGCGCCAACAGGGAACGCATGTCAGGCTGGCGGAACACGGAAGAATTGCCGAGCGAGATCCCGCCCACGATCACCGCTACCGCCGCCACCGCAAGGATCCAGAAGGTGCGCGCGCTGTCGAAGAGCCACGAAGAAGATTGCTGGGCAAGCCGGCGCTGCAAGCGGCGGCTGAAGCCGGCGGGAAGTTCGAAAAGGCGGCCATCGCCGTACACCTGCACCACGTTGCGTGTTCCGTTGAGCACGGCCGTGCAGTTCTTGCAGATGCGGAAATGCGCCTCCATGGCCTGCCGCATTTCCAGACTTACCTCGTCATCCAAGTAGTTGGAAATCTCCCTCCAGACGTGTTCGCAATTGACTACCATGGTTTGCTTCCCTTCTCGAACGGCAAGCGCGTGAGCCAGGCCCCGCCCAGGCCCGGAGCCAGCAAGTCCCGCAGCATGAGACGAGCTCGCAGAAGCCGCGTCTTTACTGAAGCCCTCGAGATCCCGAGAGCCTCCGCGGTCTCCTCAATGCTGAAATGCTGCACATCGCGAAGCAGAAAGACCTCGCGATACTTCTCGGCCAGCGCCGCCACCGCTGCCGCCAATTTCTCGCGGATTTCCTTGCGCTCCAGCGCCTCGGAGGGAATCTCCCGCCAGTCGGCAAAGTCCCGCGGCGTATATTCCCCTTCGTCGTCCTGGCGCTCGCCGATCGGTTCCATGATTTCCTTATGAGCTTTTCGCCGCCGCATAAGAGCCTCGTTTACCGCGATCTGGATCAACCACGTGCTGAAGCGGGCCTCGGAGCGAAACTGCCGGATGTGGGAGAGCGCCTTGAGAAAAGCTTCCTGCGCGGCATCCTCGGCTTCCGCTTCGTTGCGCAGAACGCCGAATGCAGCCGCGTAGACCCGTCGTTCATAGGGCTTAATCAGCTCGTAGAAACGCTCCTTCTCGCCCGCCTGTACGCGGCGAATCAGGTCCTGCTCGCGGAGATCGGCGGGCGCGGGCATCTTCACCTGAATATTCGTGCTATCCGGAAAGCTGCCCATTCGGAAAATCCTCAGCGCACACTAGCGTGGCGTGTATTCCGGATCGGTTTTCCATCCCGTGAGCATGGACATGAAATTCTTCCAGCCATGCAGTACGACCATCACGAGATGTCCCAGCAAGAAAAAGAGAATTGCCCACATCACGACGAAATGCCACACCCGCGCCAGGTGGAATCCGCCCATCATCCATGCCAGCCAGGAAAACTGCACCGGCTTCCACACGGCGAGGCCCGTGAGGACGGACAACACGCCCAGCACGATCGCGGACGTGTAGGCTAATTTTTGGAGCGGATTGTAAACTTCGGTTGTGGGAGGCTTCGGCCCGAAGAAAAAGTAGTGGCGCGCCATGGGCCATACGCCGCGAAGGTCACGAGGCACGAAAAGGACCTGACGATAATTTCCCGAGAACAACTCGTAAGCCAGATAAAAAGCGCCGGTGGCGATGTAGATCCACATGAAAGTGAGATGCCACTGCAAGGCGCCGCCCAGCCAGCCGCCGATGGCAAATGCTTTGGGCCAGTTCAGAAGGTCCTTCTCCGGGATCTTCGCGCCAAAGCTTGGAAAGGCTCGAAAGATCTGCAGGCCACTGCCCACCATCACAAATAACGCGATGGCGTTGAGCCAGTGGCTGAAGCGCACTGGCCAGGGGTGCTCGTAGACCGCCTGCACCGGTTCGCCCGTCTTGGCCGATTCGAATTCGACGACATTCGCTTGCACGCAGCGTCCTCCGCGATCCTTAGAGCCCGTAAAACCAGGAGTATCCCTGGTCTTCCCAGTAGCCGACTCGATCGAGGACATGAGTCACCTTCAAATCGGTCAGGTACTTGGCCTGCTTGTATCCGATTTTCGTCGGTACCGTCAGACGAACTGGTGCCCCATGCTCGCGCGTCAGCGGCTGATCGTACATCTCGTAGCAAAGCAGCGTCTGCGGATGCATGGCCGTCGCCATGTCGAGCGACTCGTAGTAGTCATCGGCGCACTGGACGGTCACAAAACGCGCGGTAGGATCGGCGCCGATCAGTTTCAGAAATTCTGACAGCGGGGTGCCGCCGAAGCGGCCGATCACATCCCAGCCTTCGACGCAAATGTGACGCGTATTTTGCCGTTTCCTGGGCAGCGCCTGGATCTGCGCCAGCGTATAGTCCCCCGGCTTCTGCACGGCGCCGCTCACGGTCAAGGTCCAGTTCTCGAAAATCACACCGGGATCATCCACGTCGTAATCGTTGAGGGGGAACTTGTCGAAGGGAGTCAATTCAGAATCGGCAAACGTCGGAGCAGGATGTCCGGGGCGAAACAATTTTCCCGAGGCCCAATCGTTAAAAGCCAGACCCTTCTTGAGGAGCGGCTCGCGCAGAGATGGAATCGCGAATGCTCCCAGCGCGATCACCGGAGCGACCTTCAACAATTCCCGTCGATTGATCTTCTTGAATTTTCGTTCATCCATTCGGAAAACTCCGCATCGCGATGGCTCGTGTCGCTCTGCTCCCAGCCGACAGCTTCTATGGGATTCGCAGGGTAAGGCAAAGTTACAGGATTTCAAGCGGTTTGAGCAGAATCGGCAGCCTCTCGGATCGTGCCTCGATGATTGACCCTAGAGACTTTATGCGGATTAGACGATTTTTGCATCCAAGTAAGCAACAGGCCGGCGCTCTCGGCAGATAACCAGAGCAAGACTCCGGGAGAGCCGGTGATTGGATCGGAGGATGCTATGGCACAGGTGATCGAGTTCTATGTTCCCGCGCGCTTTCGCAAGAAAGTGCGCTGGGTGCCGCCGACGCAACGCGGGAAGGTGATCGAACTTCCGGTTGCGGTCAAAAAGACGGCCTGAGGAAGACAAAAAAATCGCCCGGCTCGAGAACAACCGCAGCCGGGCGTTTTTTCACCTGGGGGTAGGAAAAAGAACTTAGCGGTGTCCCACGGGTTCGGGCTTCTCTTCCTTAAGGCTCCTGGTGCGCGGCTGGTACACGCAAAAAGGCTCCTCGTCCATGAAGTCTCCGGTAGCAGCATAGGCGCGCGCCCGGCAACCCATGCAGACATTGCGGAACTCGCAGCAGCCGCACTTCCCTTTCAATTGATTCGTATCCCGCAGTTCATGGAACACAGTAGAGTTTTCCCAGATGTCCTGGAAAGTCTGTTTGCGCAGGTCGCCCGCGATGACCGGGAGATAGCCGCAGGGAAAAACCTCGCCTTCGTGTGAAATAAAACAGACGCCTGTGCCCGCCAGACAACCTTTGGTCATGGCGTTGAGGTCGGAAGGATGTCCGCCTGGATGCCCGACAGGCCGGCCGACACCCTGGGGCTTGAGTTCAATTCCAGTCGAGCCGGGCATGGTCATCTCTGTGGGGCCGATCCCGGCTATCGTTCCGGCAGGGTGCGGGACAGGAAGAGACGGGAATCCTGCAGCCGGCGTGATCTGAGCAAGCTTCTCCGCGGCGCGACGGTCAGCAGCACGGCGTTGCCGCGCTACCCGGAAATAATGCGGCGCGCAGGTTGCCTTGAGTTCGATGCCGCCGGCCAGAGACTGGTCATAGAACCAGTTCAGCATGCGCTCGTACTCCTCCGGTGGAACCATCTGTTCCGCGGCGATATCGACTCCGCATCCGACTGGAACCAGCAGAAACGTGTGCAAGGCATCGGCGCCGAGATTACGCGCCAGTCGCAGAACGTCGGGCAACTGGTGTGCGTTGTGGCGCGCAATGGTCATGTTGATCTGGACCGACATGCCGAGCGCCTTGAGATTTTGCAGGCCACGGACCGCGGCGTCGAACGCTCCCGAAATTCCGCGGAAGGAGTCGTGCGTGATGGCGTCGGCGCCGTCGAGGCTGATGGACACGCGGCGCACCCCGGCGTCGACGATCATGCGCGCGACATCCTTGGTGACGAGGGTACCGTTCGTGGCCAGCGCGACGCGCAGGCCCTTGTCGGCGGCATAGCGCGCTAATTGAAAAATGTCGGAGCGATAGAGAGGCTCGCCGCCACTGAGCACGAGAATCGGATTCGCCGCGGCGGCAATCTGGTCGATGATGTTCAACGCAGTGCGTGTCGCCAGATCGGTGGGAGAGCTGAGTTCGGTCGCGGTTGCCCGGCAGTGGATGCAGCGCAGATTGCAGCCTTTTGTGACTTCCCAGAACACGAGCCTGGCTGTGTTTTCACTGGCCTGGTGTCCGTTTCCTCTTTCTGACGCCATTGCACGCTCTCCTTGTGGCTGTGGGTCTGACCCTGATACCACCCCGCTGGACCCAACGATAAAGAGGCGTGAACATAGAGGCCGTGACTGCCATCACCACCACTTGTGACCTGCATCACCTGGCTAAGTGACTGATTGCGAAGCGCTTACTGCGTGCCCCCGCTGGCATGGCAGTCGCTGCAGTTTACCTGTGTGAGGTCTCCCAGATCGACCGGGTGCTGGAAGCTGACCTTCTGCACCGCCGCCATGCTGACGCCGCCCTCTTGCTGGCTGAGCACGCTGTGGCAGGTCTGGCAGTCCTTGGTCACCACTGTTCCGTCGGCGCTAACGTGCTGGCCGTCATGGCAGCGGAAACAGCCGTTGAAGTAGAAGTGACCGATATTGTTGGGATGGGTCTGCCAGTTCAGCTTCATCTCGGGGAAGGTCGTATTCCGATAAATTCTCTGCAGCTCGTCGACCGCATTACGGATTTCAAGCTGCTTGCTTTTGGCCAGGTCAGGATACTTCGTCTCGTAGAAGCTCCCGATCGCCTTGGCAATTCCCTGCATGGCGGCGTTGGTGGTGTCGTAGTTCGCGGTGAGGGCCGCGACTGCCTGCTGTTTCAGAAATGGCAAGGAAGCATCGAGGCGCTTGGCGAGCAGAGAATTGTCCACGGAAAGGTCCGGGGGCACGTAGATATGGGTGGGCCGGTTGTGGCAATCGACGCAATCCATCAGCCGCTTGGGCGCCTGGGCAATCTGTTCCTTGCTGAGGGTCGAGTCTTTGGCAAAGTATTCGGTCACCCGGCCCTGCAGGTCTTTCACGTGGATGTAAGGGATCACTTGCCGTTTCTCGTCGGTGGCGACGTAGGTGATCTCGTTGGCGATGTTCATGTGCCAGTGAATACCTTCGGGCGCTCCGGTCGCGGGATCTCCGCCGCCCACATTGATCAGCATGCGGATCTGCCGGGGCGTGTTTTTCTCATCGCTGGCATAGTGCGTGAATACCTTGAGTTGTGCGCCATAAAACTTCTTCGGCCAATGGCACTGCTCGCAGGTCTGGGCGGCGGGGCGCAAGTTGTGCACCGGGGTCGGAATCGGTCGCGGATAAGTCTTGAACGCGGTGGCAAAGACCTGGCGCGCTCCCGACAGTTTCGATTTCACATACCAGGTGGCGCCGGTACCCACATGGCAATCCACACACGCCACGCGAGCATGCGGCGAGAGTTGATAGGCGGTGAACTCGGGCGCCATGACGGAATGGCATAGCTGTCCGCAGAATTGCACCGAATCGGTGAATTCGTAGGCCTTGTAGCTGCCGACCACGCTCAATCCGATGAAGGCGATGACGAAGGTCAGAACGAACGTGAGGGCGCCGCGTTGGCCGGGGTCGTTGAAGTCCACGTGCAAGTACTTCACTGCTTGTCCGGGCTGACGGAGGCGCTTTCGCCGGTCGTACCAGACGCCGAAGACAATCAGAGCCAAGCCCGCCACCAGAAATCCTGGCGCCACCATGTAGGCCAGAATGCCCACATAAGGACTCGGGCGCTCGGAAGTCAAATCAATGAAGAACAAAAACAGGAAGTTTCCGAATGCCACCAGCGCCAGCGCGAGTCCCACCAGGGAAATGGGATTGCGCAACCACTCGCGCAACCTCGCTAATCCGCTTTTTTGCTCGGCGTTTGCATCAGGAGCTTCATGGTTCATTCGGCACCTTCCGTTTTTCGCTCATGCGTTGGTCGGACTTTGCAATATGGATAACACGGTCCATTAGCCGGTCCGGGCTTCCCGTCTCGTCGAGTCCCAATCAGAAACACCCACTCGCCCTCACCCCATCCAGGGGATTACTTCGGCGTAGACGCCATCTCTTCGTCGGCTGACTTGTTCGTTCCTGCCGTTGCTGCCGGATCCTGCGCGGAATCAGACGCCGCGGGCGCTTCTTCACCTTCGACCCGGACTGCATCGAGCAGGCGATCCGCATCGAGCGCATGTTCTTCGCAGTAGTGCTCGAACGACATTTTTCCATCCCACCAGGCCCAGTTCATGGGATAGACATCGGGATCGAAAAATACCTGGTAGAAATGCCACACGACGATGGCGAGTGTAGCCAGTACGGCCTCATAGAAATGGATCGCGGTAGCTACATCGAGCCACCAGCGCACCAGCAGATGGCCGACAGAAACCTTGGCCCACAGCATGATGCCAGTGCCGGCCATGACAACCAGTCCCCACACCAGCGCCCAGTACTCGGCCTTCTCGGCATAGTTGAAGCGGCGGAATCCCGGCTTGTGGCGACGTAGTCCGAGATAGTACAGCATGGTACCCCAAGCATCGCTCGCATCTTTCGGCGTGGGTAAGAAATCCAACAACAATCGACGGCCATCGCGAGTGAGCGCGACATAGACCATGTGATAGGCGCCTACGCCGATCAGCACAACCCCCGCCACCCGATGGGTCAGACCCCGAACATGCTCGCTCATTCCCAGCAGCGTCGCGAACCACGAGTCGGGGAACTTCAGCGCAAAGCCGGTGATCACCAAGGTGATGAAACTGGTGAACAGGAGGGCATGCTGCCAGCGTTGATGGAGCGTCATGCGCTCAACCAGGCGATGCTCTTCTCTCCGGCGTGCTACCGCCTTGCGCCGCCAGATGACCAGGTTGTGCAGCAGCATGGCGCCGATCACGGCGAAAATCATGCCCAGATAAAACTTGCGGATCCAGCGCACCGCGACGCTGCCGATATCGGCCGAAAGCGGCGCATCCACATGCACC
This sequence comes from uncultured Acidobacteriota bacterium, assembly GCA_963729415.1. GTDB lineage: Bacteria > Acidobacteriota > Terriglobia > Terriglobales > Acidobacteriaceae > Gp1-AA133. The sequence goes on from CAVSOD010000007.1 coordinate 384,583, forward strand.
TTGCTCAGCGCGAATTTCTCGGTCACTCCGGGATGGCACTGCCCGCACGTCGCCACCAGGTTCGCCCGGTTGATTGTGGAACGCGGATCGCTGGAGGGAAGAATGTTGTGGACCCCGTGGCAGCTGGCACAATTCGCCACCACCTGGGAACCCAGCTTCGACGCCAGTCCGTGATAGCTGGCGAGATAGGTGGTCGAGCGCCGCCCTTCGACGCCCAGTTCCTGTGTCAGACGAACGCCTTCGTGGCAACGGGCGCAGGTGACGCGCGCGAGGTTTCCCGCAGAGACCGAAGAATTCGGATCTTGATGCGCCTTGATGGAGTGAATGCCGTGGCAATCCGTGCACACTGGCGCCTGTCCGTTTCCGCGGGCCACTGCCTGCCCGTGAACGCTTTGCATGAATTGCTGTTCGACCGCCTCGTGGCACTTGGCGCAGGTGGCGGGAACGTTGAATTTGAAAATGGGCGACTTGGCGTCGCTAGCCGACAGAATCTCGTGCGAGCCATGGCAATCGGTGCACACCGCCGCCTTCTCCGAGCCCGCGGCCACGGCCCTCCCGTGCACGCTCTGCAGGTACGAAGAGAAAGGCTGGGCGCTATGGCCGCTGGCTTCCATCACGTATTTCTGACCGTGACACTCGCCGCACGTGGTGGGGATGTTGGCGTGATTCACGCGCGATTTCGGATCGCTCGCCGGCAACAGTTCGTGGGGGCTGCCGTGACAAGAAACGCAGGTCGCGGCCTGCTGGTCGCCTGCCTTGATGGCCTGCGCGTGATAACTGCGGTCATAGGCGCTCTGCTGGTCGGCATGGCAGGTCGCGCAGCTGATTTTCGCGGGAGTGGCGTCGTGCGGAGAGGTTTTTACGTCCGAGTGACAATCCACGCAGGTGAACATTCCGCCGTGAATCGAGTTCTTGAATGTCTCGGGGTTGACGTAAAGGCTGACGGCCTTTCCGTTGACATCCTTCGTCATGGTGGAATCGCCATGGCAGGCCAGGCAATCCTCGTTGGTGGGCTTTGGGGCGGGCTTGCGCGTCGCACCAGCGGCCGCAACCGCGAATACCAGACAAAGAACTCCGTATTGCAGGAGCTGAATTCCGGGCACCTTGCGCCAGAAGTCACTAGGAAATGCCGGCATCGCCCAACCTCCTCCGAAGCCGCAACCGACTTCGGCTCTATTGTTGGGGCGCATGGGCCGAGGGGCAGTGAGTCTTCTCACTCCCAGGCGTGATTGCTGTCACACAGGAATGTTCGCCGCGGGGGGCTGGTTTTCGCGCCTTTTTTAGCTATCGCCGCGTCGGGAAAAGGCCTCCTGCGGGCTCAGTGGTGGTGACAGCCCCGGCACAGCTGGTTGACGGGTTTCACCAGCAGGGCTTCATGTTGATGCCCATGATGGGCGGAGTGGCACGTCAGGCAGGTGAGATGCGCCTTGACGTGGACTTCGCCGAGGCTGGTTTCGTGACACCGGGTACAACGATGGTTGATCACATCAGGCTTGGCATTGGAATAGCGCCAGATCTTCTCCGGATCGCCTCCCGCTTCCACATGGGCCGCGCCGGGACCGTGACATCCCTCGCAGCCGCGCGTTTGTGGCGCTGCGCTCTTCAGCGTCGCGGCATGCGCGGACTTCGCAAACGACTGGTACGCGTCGTCATGGCAACCTTGGCAAACATCGGCTCCGACATACTTCTCACTGTCGGACGGCGCGGGTTTGGGTTCAGCCTCTTGCGCCAGGAGCGGAACGCGGACCCCGCTTAAGAGTACGGCGCAAACCAAGACAGACGCGCGGACCATGGCGGACACATGCATAAACGGCTCCGTCGACTCGAAATCTATGAGCATGAAGCCCGGGGGGCGAGAGAGGTCGTGGGCGTCGTGTCTACGAGGGTAAAGCGCGAGAACGGCGAGAGCGGCCGAGACCGACCGAGCGCACGCGATCGTAAGCGATGTGAAGATCCTGGCTCAACAGATCGACCACGCGCAAGCAGGCCTCGCGATGTTCCCGCAGGAACGCCAGCAAATCCTTGCGCTTCACGCTGGCCACCTGCGCATTGTCGAGCAGCTCGGCGGTCACCTCGTACACGGTTCCGGAAAGAGCGGCGCTGAGACCCAGCACTTCCCCCGGGACGGCGATGTGCAAGGTCAGACGCTTGCCAGACTCGGAACACACGCTCAGTTTCGCGCGGCCCTCGCACAACACGAACACTCCCCGCGCGGGCTGCCCCTCGCGAAACAACACGGTGTTGCGCGGACAGACAATGGTGGATTTGACGCTATCGAAGGCCTCCAGTGCGTTCGTCGGCAGATCACAAAACACCCGGTCCGGACGAAGCGCGCACTCGAGGCAGCGTGGCTGTATCGCGCTCTCCATACCAGCTAGATAATCGCTTGCCGGAGAAAAGTACAGTGATTGCAGTCACCCGTAACCGTGACCGCTCGCACAGGATGAGGGTACGAGAAAGTCTAGCCGTTGGTTGCCATCGTCTTGAGGGCCACCTTGTTACGGATAACGAGAGTCGAGCCCTTGGACTGCACGATCTGACGTTTTTTCAAATCGGCAAACAACCGGGTCACCGTTTCGCGCGAGGTGCCAATCATCTGGGCGATTTCTTCATGGGTCAGCGCGAGTTTCAGGCGCGGTTCCTGCTTGGCGGCCTCGCCGTTTTTCGAGCTCCATTCCAGGAGGAGTTTGGCCAGCTTTTCCGATGCCGAATGCGAGAGCCCGAGGGAGCGGACTTCGTGGCAGGCGCTGTTGTATTTCTCGCTGAGCTGCTCGGCCACCTTGAAGCAGGCCTCGGAGTTGTCTTTCAGGAAACGGAGAAAATCTTCGCGCTTGACGAAATTGACCTGGCAGGGGTCGATGGTTTCCGCCGTCAACTCGTAGGGCTTGCCCGAAACCGTCGCGCTTAAACCGAGCACCTCGCCGGGTTCAGCGATCTTCAGGATCAGCGTCTTGCCATCGGTCGCGCAAATGGAAAGCTTGACTCTTCCTTTGCACAGCACAAAGATGCCCCGTGGCGCCTGGCCCTCGACAAAAAGTACCGCGCCCTTGGGATAGGCCGTGGCGTACTTGATGGCCTCAAAGGACTGCAAGGCAACGGTGGGCAGATCGCAAAAAATGCGGTCCGAGCGCATCTTGCAGGTAAGGCAGCTTTCGACGATGTCGAGTCCGTATGGTGAGAGCACAGATCCCCCCTATGAATCGCAGCGGCAGGCCCAAACCGCGCCCGGAATAAGCCACTTACGCGGTCATCCTGACCAAGGCTATGTGACCGATGTCACGCTACCAGTGTCGGCCCATCGTTCACCGTGTGCCGTGACTAGGGGCACAACTGCCTGTGACGCGGCTCACAGCCGCATCTGAGCAGTTTTTCTGGCTTTATATCTGATTTCAGGGCATACTAGCGGCGGCAGCCTTCCCCCCGCCTTTAGGAAGGTGGTTTTCCGCATGCTTGAGCAACTTGAGCGTCATGAAACCCACGAGCAACTGGCCGTCCCACGGCTGGAAATTGCTCCTGCCCCGGCCCCGGTTGTCGAAAACGATGAGCGGCAGCGTCGCCGCATGGTGGTTGCCTTAGTGCTGCTGTTGGTCGCCTTGGGACTGGTCCTGGTGAAAGACCGCGATTTCTGGTTCCCCGCTTCGGATGTTGCTGAATCTGAAGCAGTTGACGACTCAACCGACAACACAGCGCCGGCCCCAGTGGCGACCGTGGACACACCAGCCGATCAGCCGGCTGCGCCGGTTGCCCACAAAAGAGGGCATGTCGTGGCCGCAGCTCCTAAGGCCGTCGCTCCTAAGGCCGTGGCTCCGGAAGTTACGTCGGGACCGGTGGTTACATCTCGCGCGGTGTTGCCTCCACTGCGGGTCGAAGTTCAGGCCGGAAACCGGCGTCAACTGGTGAGGCCGGGTAGCCCGTCCGTTAGAGTTGATCTGGAGCCTGCTGAACCCGCCGCCGATTCGGGGGCGCAGCTGGCGAACGCGGCAGCCCCGTTAACCACTGCTGGAGATCGTGTCCAGATGTCGGCCGACACCCGGCAGGCCCTGACGCGCCCAGTGCGTCCGGAGTACCCCCTGCTGGCTCGCCAGATGAAAGTACAGGGCGCGGTTGGCTTGAAAGCGACGATTGGCAAAGACGGGGGCATCCAGACTCTGCAAGTAACGAGCGGACCTGCCATTCTCGCCGATGCGGCACGCGAGGCCGTCAAACAATGGCGGTTTCGGCCCTATTTGCAGGACGGACAGCCGGTCGAGACACAAGCCAACATCACGGTGGATTTCACCATCCGCGCGAACTGAGCGGCTCCAAGAATGCGCGATGGCGGTGCGCTTCGGCACCGCCTTTCATATTTCACGCGCGAAAAATGCGGCACAAATAACGAGCGCCGCAACCCTTTCGAGTTGCAGGCGCCCGGGCAGCCCTCCCCCAGAACTGCTCGCCGGAAAACATAAATCTAACCTCTGTGCCTGCAAATAGCACTTCCGTGCTATTCGCTCCCCCACCAACGTGCCATGGCAAAAGCCTGGCCGGACGCGGCTTTTGAGCGATCGCCCGCAGGCCAGTTTTCCGACTCGATCGAGAATTGATCGCTTGGCTGGCAGTTCGCTCAGCGAATCGATTTTTTACGGGAAACCGCCAAGTACCGAGGCGGTCTGGCAGAGACTGTCTTCGATTAAGCGGCGCGCCATCTCCTGCAACTCGGGCAGACGGCGGCTCACTTTGGGCGAGAGCATCTCTCCGTGCGCGTATGACTCGCCACAGATCGTGAGCAGGTAAGCCCGCGGATACACTCCGTACAACTCGGAGGCCAGCGCCAAAAGTGCCGACGGCGACAAGTCGTGGGTCAGGGACGTGGGAACGGCTTCGGGGACTAGCTCTCGACATCGAACCTCGCCAGCATCTCCTTCGCGGGTGCAATCGAGAAAGATCACAGTGTCCGCGCGCTGGACCGGTTCGGCGAGATCGGGAGTCAGTTGATGACAAGGAAGAATGGTGACGTCGGGCGAAACGCTGGTGCGGGCCATCTCGACTGCCGCATGCCAGCCCAGCCCATCATCAGAGCGCAGCGAGTTACCATATCCCAACACTAAGACCCGCGCCATGACGTACCTCCTGCACAGTCAGGGTTTGCGCGCTTCGTCCAGAATCTCGCCTTGCGCGTTTACGAGTTGCACCACCAGAGGCATCTCTCCGAAGGCGTGGGTGGAGCAACTCAGACAGGGATCGTAGGCGCGAACCAGCGCCTCCACGCGGTTGAGCATGCCGGATGTAAGCCGCTCGCCGCGCACGAAATGCTTCGCGACCTGCAAAATACCGCGGTTGATCGCCATGTGATTGTGACCGGTGGCGATGATCAGATTGGCCCAAAGAATCAGCCCGTGCTCGTCGATTTTGTAGTGGTGCAGCAGAGTGCCGCGCGGCGCCTCGCAGCAGCCGACACCTTCCATCGCGTTCGGACCAGCAATCGCGCGCACGTGTCGGGAAAGGATATCGGGATCGGTGAGCAACTGTTCCAGGCGCTCGACGCAATAGAGGATTTCGACGAGACGCGCGTGGTGGTAACGGAAGCTGCTCAGCACGGCCGTCCGTTGCAGTTCATGGAACTCCGCCAGCTCCTGGTCGGCACGCGGCGTGCCGCATCGATCGGCAACGTTCAGGCGTGCCAGCGGACCCACCCGGTAGATCCCGTCCGGGTAGCCGGCCGGCATGTAATACGGCGATTTCAGGTAGCTCCACGACTCCACCTTCTCGCCGATGCACTTCGGACAGCCATCAGGGTGGTCGGGTCCGTTCGCGATTACCTTGTCGATAGAGTTAAGGCGTGCAATGGCGAATGGATGGCTTGCTGACATTTACCGCTTAAGGTATGTCAAGCCATAGCTAACGGGGATCTAATCAATACACAAAGCCACATGCCTTGATGGCTCTAGTTCTTCGCATCCGGGGATGCCGACTGCATCGGTTCGATGTCTTCCAAGTCTTCGTCGGGCATTTCGTCGTTCTCTGCCTTCGCCAGTAGCTTCTCTACCCTAGCAACTCTCCGCTCCAGATCCGCGGTCTCGATCGCTCGCAGCTGCAGGTTCATGAGGGGCGCAAGCCCGGCGGCGACCCGGGGGTGCAATTTGCCAGCATACACGTCGGCGATTAACCGGGCCGCCGCTTCCCGCACCGCAATCGCGGTGTTGAGGGTGGGCAACGGATCCGGGTTGTCGTCGACCGAATAGCGCTTGCTCCTGCCTCCGATTCGGCCAAGTTCGGACGCTTTGTTCGGATTGGCGTGGAAGAAGCACAGGCCGCCTTCGGTCGCGGCGGCGCGGCAGCGTTTGCCGCTCTTGGCTAGGGACTTACAACGTCGATCAAAGTTTTTTGGAGTCATATTCGGGGTCAAGGCCAACTTGACCAGCAATACTTCGAGAGCGTTGCCGGCCGCGGTACACCTCTAATAATCGTTCCAGTTCGAGTTCTCTTGGGTCCTTTGGACCACTCGTATCGGGCCTTCCGTTGAGGGCTTTGACCCACACAAACACCATTATCCGACCCAGCTGACGGACGCCGTGTGCCGGACATGGACGATTCATCTCCGCTTCGAATTCCCCTGGGTTATGCGTGTCGGCAGTCGTAATGTCGCGGCAGATGCAACTTGCCTGCTCCTTTTGCTTCGCGGTATTGGCCAAGGCTCGTTCAACTCTCGCCAATCGTTTGCGCAGACTCATGCTTTCTCGTGACTTGGGCCCATTCGCGCCGGGCGGATGAGCTTTGGTAGTGCAATTGTGTGGCCAGGACTAAAGCCTTTCCGAAGGCTAACTACCCATCGCAAAGGGAGCAAAAGAGTCTGAGGCTCAGCACGATCCGGAGCGGACTCAGTTCCGCTGCGTCTTTCTTTCACGAGCTTCCGACCCGGTGCCGACTCTTATGCGCAGAACATTGCACATCAAAAAACCGCTGGACACGACTGTGGTTTGATTCTGTGCTTTTTTTGTCCGGCTGTGCGGCAAGGTGTAACCGAGGGCGTCATTGGGTTCGCCGTTTCTTCGGTGTACCATTGCGGCCATGAAGAAGGGAGCCGCACCGAAATCCCGACGACGGTCGCCGCAGCCGTTGGGCCGGAAGACTTTCGTCTACCTGGCAGAGGCAGAGCGGACCCTCATTGACCGAGCGGCAGCGGCGGAGCGTAGAAGCGTCAGCAGCTTTATCGCGAATGCAGCGGTAGAAGCAGCGGAGCGGATTGTCGCGCGCCACCGGAAGAGCTGAGTTTTTTTGTTGAAATAGAGGTACCATTATAGTAGCGTTACACTACCACACATCGGAGGGCCTGCGTAAATGAAATCGTGGGATTCTGACCGCGAGGGGCTGGTAAGACAGAACCGTAAAGACGCAAAGTCGCGTTGGGGGCGTCAGCTTAGCCGGACCCAGTTGTCAACTCTCCGGGAACTGACTTTGCGGTTCGGCTTCTCCCTCGCGATGGGAGACGTTATTCTGCTAGAGGGCCGATGGTATGTCACTCATACTGGTCTCATACGATTGGCCCAGCACACCCGCTGTGCGGGAATCCACGTTCGGCCCGTGTCCGAATTCTCCGACCCTTCCGCCCAACGCTGGGCTTTTGAAGCCACTGTCTACAAGTCTCGAGTCTGTCGAGGCTTTGTGGGGTTCGGTGATGCCGATCCGTCCAACGTCTCATCACTGGTCCAGGGCGCAGAGATGCGGGTCGCAGAAACTCGAGCCGTGAACCGCGCCCTGCGCAAGGCTTACGGCGTTGGTATCTGCTCCATGGAAGAGATCGGCTCCTATACTACAGAATCGGAAACTGCCCGGGCGTCGGAGAAGCTGCCTCCCAAGTTTGCAACTGGAAACGGGTATGGCGGCCCCAAGGTCCGCGACCGCCTCTGCCAGATCATTCGCCAGCACCAGCTTGACGCCACGTTGGTCAAGTCCTACGCCACTGATTTCTGCGGCGTGAAGAGTTTGCGAGAGGCGACACGCGAGCAAGTCGAAAACTTCGTAAAGGAACTGGCCGACTGGGCCGAGAAGGACCGGAATGCCCTGATCTGCCAGCTCAACAGCTACCTGCCTCGCGGAGAGAACAAGGAAGGTGCCGCGTGAAACGTCGAATCCAAGGTTTGAACGAGACAGCGCAGCCCTCTACTGATGCTGTACCCGACGGCGTATTCCTCGTCCGCGTTGACCGCGCCCAATACCGCTGGCATCCGGCGAAACCCTTCTACATCCTGCGCCTGTCTGTCCTGGAGCCGCATGAACTCGCCGGGCGAGCGATTTCGGGAAGGGTCTATTGCACCTCAAAAGCCCTGTGGAAACTGGGCTGGTTCCTCCGTGACTTCCTGTATGACCCAGACTTGCTCGGACGCGAAGAGGTCGACGAAAAGGCTCTTTCCGGATTGTGTGGCGTGGTCAAGATCAGCCACACAACTGTCAACGGCACTTCCCTTCTCAACTTCGACGGCTTTGCTCCCGCCAGCCAATGGGCTGAACTCTCTTCGGCTTGCGCCTCGAAGAACACCAGCTCCGAGGTCGCCTGATGACGTACAGCTACACCCAGATCAGCCAGTACCTGAACTGCCCGCGGCGCTACCGGTATCGCTACCTGGATGGCTGGAAGGAGAAAGACACCCGAGCGGCTATGCTGTTCGGAAGGGCCTTCGAGCGGGCCCTATTCGCTTACTTCCGCAGAGACGATCCTGGAGCGGTGCTGTGTCGCGAATGGGCCACCTGCAAGGAAAGCAAACTCGAATATTCGAACGGAACGACGTGGGACCGCATGCTTCAGCAGGGCATCCAGTTGCTCGAGCGCTTCGCTCAGGATGATCGCATTCTGGTCCGCCAACCCAAGAAGAACCTGCAGATCAAGTTCACACGGTCCCTGCCGAACGGCAATGATTTCGTCGCCTATATTGACGCGATCGGACACCTAGACGGCAGCCGTTGCCTGCTGGAGTGGAAGACCACTTCGAGTCGGTATCCGGAAGAACCCCGGGGACTGCTGATGCTCGACCCTCAGCTGATCTGCTACAGCTGGATCACTGGCATCCCCGATGTAGCCCAAGTCGTCTTTGTTCGCAAGCGACTCGTCGAGATTCAGTACTTCCGCACTGTCATCACCGACGGGCAGCGCGAGGAATTTGGCCGGCTGGTCGATGACACCATTCGGCGGATCGAATCAGCCGAGTTCCTTCCACACAGCGGCGTTCGGTTTCCTCAGAACCCTTGCACGAGTTGCCCCTACGTGGGGCTGTGCCTAGGGCAGCCGAAACTGGTCGAGACAACGCTCGTTCGGCGTCCGGGGGGCGATCTTGGTCTGTTTGACGAGCTTACGTACTAGCCATCCCCCCATGCTACCGAAGCTGAACAAGAAGCGAGCATTGTTCGTGCTCACGAAGATCGACGAGATCCTGGCGTGGGAGCGAAGAACAGAGGCCGAGCGGGATACCCGGTTCGTGGAACTGGGGAGGTATCTGTGTGAAGTACGAGCCGGGCAGTACTGGAGGCTGGAAAATCTGAAGTCGTTTGACGAATTCCTGGAACGGCGGTTCCCGGAATCGAGAAGGAAGGCTTACTACTTGATGTCCATACACGAGCACCTGCCGCCGCAAGTGAGGAAAGACCTGAAGGAAATCGGCTGGACGAAAGGGAGGGAGTTAGCGAAGCTCGCGAGGGCGGAGGGTCAGCACTTCGTTTGTGCACCCTGGGTGCACAAAGCCCGCTCAATGCCGAGGGAAGAATTCGCGCGTGAGGTGGAAAAGGAACTGACGGGGCGGGACTCTGAGCCACACGAGATCATCTACTTCAAGATCTACAAAAGTCAGATCCCGGTCATCGAGCAGGCCATAGAGACTGCGGCCCTGATGCTCGGGACGAACAAATCACGGGGGTACTGCCTTGAGATGATTTGTGCGGACTTTCTGGCGGGAGCCAACCTGGAGAATGGTGGCCCCGAAGTTCTCCTACAGTCCATCACCAGATTCCTCAAGTTTCTGCCCGATCGAGAGCGGCAAGCCTTCTTCGAACAGGCGAATGGAGGGGCAACCTGACACGGATCAACTCGAAAAGGCCACGAATCAAGCTACCGACTGACGCCTATGAGCGGGTCAGGCTCGAAGTGCTAAGGCGGGACGACTGGAAATGTCAAAATTGCGGCTCGTCTCGGAATCTACAAGTGCACCATCAGGTATTCCGCAGTCAGGCAGGGGACGACTCCGAATTTAACTTGATTACGCTGTGCAACTCTTGCCATTCAAACGAACATGGGCAAAAAGTTTAAGCTTGTCTCGCCACTGTTCCTGGAGCTCCGCCCATGCAGAAGGCCACGCCGAGAAGAACCTTCATCCAGGGAAGTCCGTTATAGATCCTCGGGCGGAATCTGATTCCAAGTTTACATCGAATCAACGACACGAAATCGCCTCGGACCGTGATACTAAACGCTCGGTCGCTTGGCACACGCGGACCGATGCCAGTACGGCGAAGCCACTCGACCCATGTGCGCACGGGTGTTGTGCGTTTGGGTTCGATGCATGCTCGACTGTTTCCTCTGTAGCACCATCCTCGATAGAATGTGTTGCTCGCGACGACGATTCCATTTCGAAGGAGAGCCTGCATGATCATCGGCGTTCCGAAAGAAACCTATCCCGGCGAACGGCGCGTCGCCCTCGTGCCGATGGTCATTCCTACGAAAAAGCCGGATTTGAGGCATTGGTCGAAACCAATGCCGGCTTGCAGGCAGGTGCTCACCAAGGCGGGTTTTGACATTGCGGTCGAAACAAATGCCGGCTTGCAGGCGGGATATCCCGACAGCCAGTACACAGAAAAAGGAGCGCAGATTGTCGTCGCCAGAGAGGCGCTGTTCGAGAAGGCTGACATCGTGCTCCAGGTTCTCTGCTACGGCTCCAACGACATTACCGGCAAACAAGACCTCCCTCTTCTACGTAAGGATCAGCTTCTGATCGGCTTCCTGCGCCCCTTTGGCTCGCGCGAGGTGATCAGCGAAATCGCCGGCCGTGGCGTCACAGCATTCTCGGTGGAACTGGTGCCGCGCACCACTCGCGCGCAAAGCATGGACGCTCTTTCTTCCATGGGCACCATTTGCGGCTATAAGGCCGTTTTGATCGCCGCCAACAGCCATCCTCGCATCTTCCCCATGCTCACGACGGCGGCGGGCACCATCACACCCGCTCGCGTCTTCGTGATCGGCGCAGGCGTCGCGGGCTTGCAGGCAATCGCCACCGCGCGCCGGCTGGGTGCAGTCGCCTCGGCCTACGACCTCCGCCCCGCCGCCAAGGAACAGGTGCAGAGCCTGGGTGGCCGCTTCATCGAACTCCCCATCGAGGCCAAAGACGCTCAAGACGCCCGGGGTTACGCTCGCGCGCAGGACGAAACCTTCTACCAGCAGCAGAGAGAACTCCTGGGCCGTGTGGTAAAGGACAGTGACGTGGTGATCACCGCCGCCGTCATTCCCGGCAAGAAGTCTCCCGTGCTCGTCACTGAAGAGATGGTCAAAGGGATGGCTCCCGGTTCCGTCATTTTCGATCTCGCCGCCGAGCGCGGTGGCAACTGCGAACTCACGAAAGCCGGGGAAACCATCGTGCGGCATGGTGTCACCATCATTGGCGCCATCAACGTCGCCAGCGGCGTCCCCTACCATGCGAGCCAGATGTATGCCCGCAACGTCACCGCCTTTCTCCTCTACCTGGTTAAAGATCAAAAGTTGCAGTTGAATCTGGAAGACGAAATTGTTCGTGACACTTTGGTCACACACGGCGGTGAAGTCGTCAACCCGCGTGTGCGCGAGTTTTTCGGAATGCCTGCACCAGTAGCGCAAAGCTAAACGCATTTCTCCGGAGGACTGATGAGTGGCTCCACCCTGATCAACGGCCTCTTTATTTTTATGCTGGCGGGCTTCATCGGCTTTGAAGTCATCCGCCGCGTGTCGCCTCTATTGCATACCCCGCTGATGTCGCTCACCAATGCGCTGGATGCCATCGCCGTGGTGGGAGCGATCGTACTCGTCGGGGAGCACAAGAGCACGCTCTCGGCAATTCTCGGAACCATCGCCGTGGTTGCCGCAACCAGCAACATCGTGGGCGGATTTCTTATCACCGACCGCATGCTGAAAATGTTCAAATCCAGCCGCCCGGCAGCGAAATCATGAACGAGTTCGCCGGAAATCAGCCGATCATCGAGATCATCTACCTGGTCGCGAGCGCGCTATTCATCCTCTCGCTCAAGTGGATGAGTTCGCCCACCACGGCTCGCCACGGCGTGTGGGCCGGCGAAGTCGGCATGCTGCTCGCCATCGCCGGCACGCTGCTGCATCACGGCATCGTCGATTATCAGTGGATCGCCATCGCGCTGGTGTTGGGCACGATCATCGGGATCCCGCTGGGCCGGGTCCAGATGACAGCGGTCCCTCAGCGAACTGCGCTCAGCCATGCTTTTGGCGCGCTCTGCGTAACATTGGTCGGCACCGCCGAGTTCTACCTGCGCACGCCCGAAATTCCCCGCTTCATGATGGCCGTCTTGTCGATGGAGGTCATTCTCGGCTCGTTGACCTTCACGGGCAGCCTGATGGCCGCCGGCAAACTCCAGGAAATCCTGCCGCAGCGGCCGCTGACCTACAAAGGTCAAAACCTGGTCAACTTTCTGCTGCTCGGAATCGCTTTTGTCCTGGCCGTTTACCTGGTTTTGCACCCCGAAGCAAAGCAACTCTACCCCTTCATGCTTCTGATTGCGCTCGCCTTCGGGGTATTGCTGGTGATTCCGATCGGTGGCGCCGACATGCCCACCGTGATTTCCCTCTTGAATGCCTACGCAGGACTCTCGGCCGCAGCCATGGGGTTCGTCCTCAACAACAGGCTGCTGATCGTTGCCGGCGCACTCGACGGGTCCTCCGGCCTCATTCTCTCGGTCATCATGTCGAAGGCGATGAATCGCTCGTTCACGAACGTGCTCTTCGGCGCGTTTGGCCAGGTGCAGGCTGCCGCTGCCGCCGGACAAGAGGCCAAACCCGTGAAGAGCGCGACCGCCGAGGAAGCCGCGGCCATTCTCTCGGCGGCGAATAAAGTCGTCGTCGTGCCTGGCTACGGCATGGCCGTCGCCCAGGCCCAGCACAAAGTCCGCGAACTCTACGACGCTCTCACCAAGCGCGGCGTCGACGTGCGCTTCGCTATCCATCCCGTGGCTGGCCGCATGCCCGGTCACATGAACGTTCTGCTCGCCGAGGCCGACATCCCCTACGACCGCCTGCTCGACATGGACGACATTAATGGCGAATTCCCCCAAACCGACGTCGCCCTGGTGATCGGAGCCAACGACGTCACCAACCCCGCTGCTCGGAACGACGCGTCCAGCCCGATTTACGGCATGCCGATTCTTGACGTCGACAAGTCACACACCGTGATGGTCATCAAGCGCGGCATGAGCCCCGGCTTCGCTGGTATCGACAATCCTCTGTACTACCTCGACAACACGCTCATGCTCTTCGGCGATGCCAAGGCGTTCGTCGGAAGCATCGTTCGCGAACTCACCGGCGGCGGACACAGCTAAGCGGATCCTAATCCCCTACAGCCCGTCGTCAGATGACTTCGTCTGAAGAATGATGCGCGCTCGCGGTTCAACACAGTATCCTTAGAGCATGCGCGCGATGCACTTGCCGCCTGGCGACCAGAAACTCGTCCAGATCGTGGATGCCGCCCTGGCCGACGCGGGCCGGCGCAGCGGCTCATGGCTCGTGTGCCGTCCCGGCTGCACGCAGTGCTGCATAGGCGTGTTTGCCATCACCCAGCTCGATGCAGCTCGCCTGCAGCATGGACTGAACGAGCTTGAAAAACAAGATCGACAGCGGGCTGCCTCCGTACGCGCTCGGGCACGGGACGCGGTAGTCCGCCTATCTCCCGAATTTCCAGGAGATCGAACAACCGGAATTCTCGCGGACGACGAAGCCGCTGAACACCGATTCGAAGACTTTGCCAACGATGAACCCTGCCCCGCTCTCGACCCTGCCACAGGAACCTGCGATCTGTATGCATCGCGTCCCTTGACCTGCCGCGCCTTTGGACCGCCGGTACGATCCGAAGTCGGTCTCGGCGTCTGCGAACTTTGCTTTCATGGAGCCAGCGACGAAGAAATTGCCGCCTGCGAAATGGAAGTGGACCCCGACGACCTGGAATCGAAACTCCTGGAAGAAATGGAAAGCCAAGGAAATCTTTTGGGTCGAACGATCGTTGCCTTCGCTCTCGCCGAGTAAGTACTAGCCTGCCTAGCTTTCTCGTCTAACCCCTCGCGCCGCCCATCTCTTGCAGGACTTTCTCTGCCGCTCGCACCCCTCGATACTGGGCTTCCTCGAAAATCGAGAATCCACTGACGTCGGAATTTGCGAAAAGCAGCCGGCCCTCGAGTTTGGCGAGCCTTCGCCGCTCCTCCGAAAAGATGGCGCCCGGCTTCGGCCGCGCCATGGCATGCCCGAAGCGCATGACATCAATTCTCGAAACGCACTGCCGGATATCGGGATGCACACGCTCCAGATCGCGCAGAATGGCTTCTTTCCAGTAGTTCCAGTCTTTCTCAAGAAGGAGCTGTCGATTCGCGGCTGGTTTGCCATCGGCCAACGCCCAATAAAACGTCCATACTGTCCGCTCGATGTGGCTGCGCACGCTCTGATGCATCGCATCCACGTAACCCAGTGTCGGCGATGTCATCACCACGCTGTCCCATGTCGGATCGCTTCCGTAGCTTAAAGGCAGTCGTTCGAGAATCAGATTTGCCGTGAGCCACGGCGAATATTCAAAGTCGTGCACCGAACCAAATCCTTCGATCACATAGGGCGCCAGGAAGGTTGGCGCGGCAAAGATCACGAACTCCGCCTGGTGCTCCGTCTCACCACAAAGAACACCGAATCCCTTGCCGGTGCGCCGTATTCGGTGCACCAGCTGCCCGTTGCGCACGAACGCACTTACCCGCTCCAGCAGACGTTTCACGATCCAGCCGTTCCCTTCCGGCCAGGTCAACGGACCTTTCTCCTCTGGCTCGCGCGAGGCAAAGTAGTGAATTCCCGCCCACGCCGAAGTCTCCGACGCCACCGCTCCATAGTCGTCACGGCAGCAGTAATTCATGTACCAGTCCAGGATCCGCGAATCCATCCCTTGCGTCTTCAGCCATTCGCTGAACGAAATGCGGTCCAGATCGGCGTGCGATTGCGACAGCCCGCGCTCCATCGGGATAGTGAACCCGCCGCTTGCCCGGAACCTGTGGATCAGATCCTCCAAGCGTCGAAACTGATCCCGATCCTTTTCACGCAGACCGATCGCCGGCTCAATCCCTTCCTGCCAGCGCCCATACAGGAACAACCGCTCTTGCGGCGCAAAGCATAAAGCACGCTCATCCCATACCCCGTTTTTCAGTACCCCGATCTCTTCGAATAACTCACGCACGTAAGTCGCCTTCGGACCCGGCACCGGAACATAATGCGCACCCCAGGGAAAAGCCGTGATCTCGTTCTCACCCCAGCGCGAGTTGCCACCGGGCTGCTGGTTCATCTCCAGGAGGACAAAGTCTTGGAATCCGCGCTTGTGGAGTCGCCATGCCGCGCTCAGCCCAGCGATGCCTCCGCCGATGATGACCACCGCGTGCTTCTCCACGTTTCGCGCCGACGGAAACGCAGCGCGATCGCGCAATTGGTGACCTAGTTGAAATGAGTCGTTGACGAAACCGCCGGCGATCGGGCGATCCCCTTTGATCGAAAGACCAACCAGCGCCGAGCTTCCAGCCTGCAGAAACTTTCGGCGCGAAACCTTCAATGGCTGATGTCCTTCCAATCCTGATCGTAGAGCCGCACCAGGACCTGATCGTTCAGTCGATTGGCTGGAACGTTCATGGGTGACATGTCGGGTGGAAACTGAAACATCGAAGCCATGCCGTCGACTGAAACAAAACGTAGACCTGCCGGCAGAAGTGTGGGTGCCGTGTACTCGTGCGTCGACGCAATCACAAAGCCCCACTCCCCGAACGACGGCACATAAACATGATAGGGATAGGTCTTCAACCCAGCCTGCTTCAATGTCTCGACGATGCACCAGTACGAATCGCGCGCAAACATCGGGGATGTGCTCTGTACCACCATCAGCCCCTGTGCACTCAGGTGCCGCGCAGCCGCTTTATAGAAGGCCGTCGTGTACAGCTTGCCCAGCGAATAGTTGGTTGGGTCGGGAAAATCAATGACGACGAAATCAAAATTGTCAGTGTTCGAATCCACCCAGGGAAACGCATCCGCATTGATGATCTGCACCTTGGGCGACAGAAACGACTTCTGATTCAGCGCAGTCAGCATCGGGTGGGTGGAAAACAATCGCGTCATCTCCGGATCGAGATCCACCAGCGTGATGCTCTCGACCTGTGGATACTTGAGAATCTCGCGCACCGCCAGCCCGTCGCCTCCGCCCAACACCAGCACCCGCCGCGGCGCCGCAATCGCTGACAAACCAGGATGAATCAGCGCCTCGTGATAACGATATTCGTCGCGCGAACTGAACTGCAGGTGGCTGTTCAGAAACAGACGAATGTCATCCTTGAAGCGGGTCAGCACGATGTGCTGGTAGCGCGTGTCGCGCGCCAGAATGATTTCATCGGCATAGATATTGTCTTCCGCAGCCGCTGTAATTCGTTTCGCCTGCGCCAGCCCCACGCCCAGCCCGCACATCACGATCACGCATAGCACGCGCAACACCTGGGTCGACGGCAACTGCTTCGCGAACAGAAACGTGCTCCACAACGCCACCGCAACGTTGATCAAGCCGAACAGCATCGCCGACCGCACCAGTCCCAGCCGCGGCACCAGCAGAATCGGAAACAGCAGCGAGGCTCCGAGCGCTCCCAGGTAATCGAATGTCAGCACATGCGCGACAACATCGCGAAACTGGTAGCGCTCGCGCACCATGCGCATCAGGATTGGAATCTCCAGCCCCACCAGCACACCGATCGCGACCACTACGGCGTACATCAGCAACTGGAATCCTTGGGTGTAGGCGAATGCCAGAAACAGGAGTGCGGACGAGAATCCACCAATCACGCCCAGCATCAGCTCGATCCACACAAACCGGTAAGCCAGCCCGCGATGAATAAAGCGCGAGAGCGCGCTCCCGATGCCCATCGCAAACAGGTAACAGCCGATGATGGTCGAGAACTGCAGCACGCTGTCGCCCAGCAGGTAGCTGGCCAGCGTTCCGGCAATCAGCTCATAGATCAGCCCGCAAGCTGCGATGAGCAATACCGTGATGAAGAGCAGGATTCCCACAGGTCTAGTGAACCGCCGCCGCAATGATGATGCAGATGCCGATCGACATCGCGCCCACCAGAATCGCGAGCGCCATGTTGTGCTCCTGCACGATTTCCTTCCACAGGTGATAGGGAGTCAGCTTGTCCATCACCTTGAAGGCCACGGTGAAAACAAGAATCCCGAGAAAGGCGAACACCACGGCATTCAATACACTGCTCCACAGCGTTGGACTCATTTCATTTGCCTCCCGTGTAGTGGTGATAGGCACTGTAAACCGACCGGTAGGACCCGGGATTATCGCGCACCGACCGCGGCACGTTCTTCACTTCATTGATGGTCGCCAGACTCAATCCTTGATATTGCGCCACGCCCAGGCCCGCCAGCACCGCGATTCCATAAATAATGTAGAAACTTCGGATCATTCGCTGTCTCCAATGCGGATGGGCGGATGATCGCTTTCCGCCCAACGCAAATGCTCAAAACTCAGCGTGCGCCAGGTCAGCAGGATTGCCGGCAACAGCAGTGCTCCCAAGGCAATTCCATACCAGCTGTTCTGCGGCACATCGCGCTTGATCGAGATGGTGTAGTAGGTAACGCCATACCCGGGATCACCTTCCGGCTCGACGCGCAGATAGTACCTGCCCGGTGGCACCTTCGGCACGGCCACGCTGTCATTGGCGCTGCCTTCCGACCACGAGCCGTCCGAATCGTAGCCATGGTAGTAACTCACTTCCCGCCCGAAATCGAAGGCCTGCCCGGTCTCTCCGTTGATCAACGCGTAATTCAGATAAATCCAGCGATTGTTCAGATCGGTGCTGGTGTCGACCTCGACATTCGAGGTGTGACCCCGGATCTCGAACTCGTCGGTGACAAACGATGCCTCGCCGCGTTGGTTCGAATCGTACTTGTAGTACCCGTTGAACACTTCGGCCTTATTCGCCGACATGTCGAACCCGATCATCATCATGACCAGCAATACCAGAAAAGCCGCGAAGACCACCCAGATGTTCTTCGTATCGGCGCTAAGTGGCGAAGGCTGGTTTTCATAGACGCCCGTCGCTTCCGGAGGGTCGCCGGGAAGGCTGAATGCCTTCCAGACGTCCTTGCCCGACATGTACTCGCCCATCGACCAGGCGACCTCATTCCCGGTCTGCTCGCTCGAAATCACCCGCGGCGGAGAAACGTAGTCCGTCACCTCGGCGGATTCCCCGACTCGCACTTGCCAGGGAAACTCGCCCAGCACGAAGGACGTTCCCGCTTTCGCCGTTTGGAAGTGACGGTAGGTCTCGCCAAGATATTTCACTTTCGGCGGGCTGGCGTATGGAAGAATCTCGGGCAAAGCTTTCAGGACGCTGGCATCATTCCAGTGCCCGTTGTACTCGGTTAAATACCGGAACCCTTTGTAGGGATTGAACAGCACATACTCGTGCCAGCTGTACGGAACCCCATCCACGTGGATGGTTCGCCGTTCGAACCCGATCACCTCGTACTCCGTTCCTCGAATCTTGCCGCGCGTTCCCAGCGGAATAAGAGGCTTCTCAGGGTCGGTAGCCGCCTGGAATCTTTGCAGGACCTGGAGGTTTGGATCCTTGGCATCGAGAATCGAATGGCAGCTCTCGCACACGACGGTGACTGCGTTGCCAAAGGAACGAAGCGTCAGGGCCGCTCCGCAGTGGGGGCAATTGAGTGCCTTCACCTGCGGCCTGTTTGGAGGTATCGGGCCCGCGCTCATGACCAGCCCTCAAAGGTGCGGAGATTTTTCAGCGCCAAGCTGTCGAATTCCACCATCTCGCCGAGGTACAGCGCCGGTGTTGTTTCGCTGTAATCAATAGTGGCAAAGTCTCCGCTCTCGGAACGCAGGTCGACAAAAGTGACATCCGCTTTATCCCAATACTGAAAGGGCAGCTCTCCCTCGACGCCACGATAGTGTGCGGTGGTGATGGCCGAGACCGAGTAGGTGACGTTGTCCCAAACGAAGGGTTCGCCCACCTGGAAGTTCCCCGCTTCAGGAATGTGGCGTCCGGGAGCGGCAAACGATACTGCGTATTCATCCTGCGCGTCCGACAGCCAGGCGCTCGTGCCGTCGTTCATCACGATGTGCCATTCGTTCCAGTTGCCCTGCTCATACTCGTAGACAATTCGCCCGATGACGGTAAACGCCTTGTGGTTGTAGCTTCCTTCCGTGCCCAGCTGAATCGGAGAACTGTTGGGCGGCAGATCCGCAACCTGTCCTACCTTCTGCCAGTCAAGATCGGTCCGCACCAGAATCGACTTGCAATACTCACAGGTTGTCTGCACGCTGCTCGACCAGCGGAACACGATCTTCGCCCCGCAGTTGGGACAAGTGCCGGCGGGCTGCGTCATCCCAGGCGGCTCCCGGCTGCAAGATCGCCCGCGCCAGCCCGTGAAAATTCCTTCGCAGTTGGTGAAGTTATGTAAGGCCGCATTAGGCTTCGGATGGTCACGGAACTCGCGGAGAACATCTTCTCGAGAGCGTCCTCAAAATCCCACTCGACCCTCGGAACACAACAAAACAGGTTCAGGCACAGGGAATGGAATTCAGGAAATGTATGGCAGGCAAGATGCGATTCCGCCAGCAGGCACAGCCCGGTGATTCCCCCGGTTTGCGGGAACTGATGCCACTGGGTTTCGGCCACCGGCCGCAGGTTCAGTTCGCTGATGATGCGTTCGAACAACGAACGCAGCAGCGGAAGGTCAGCCAGAGACGCAGGAGTGCAGCCGTGAGCTTCGACGATCCACTCGATTCCGTTCATCCGTGCACGCGTTACGGCTGGGCCTGACCGCAATTCGGACAGAACTTGCTGACTTTCGGAATTGACTTACCGCAGTTCAAACAGAACTTGGATTCCGTTCCTGCGGCGACAGTGCCGCCGGCTGCCGCTTCTGGCGTCGCGCTGGCACTGCCCTTTTTCAGCGCGTCCATCATGGCTTGCCCCATCGCCAACCCAGCACCCAGGCCCGCCCCAACCCCCGCCGCGCCGCCACCTTCGTTCGCAGCGGCCACTGGAATCGACTGCGCCACCTGGTACTGCGTGTACCGTCCCATGTCGCCGACCATATTCATACCAATGCGCTGGTCGAGGATCTTCTGCAACTCATCCGGCAACGACAGGTTTTCCACCACGAAGCTATCGAGGGTAAGCCCCAGATCGCTGAATGCCGGTTTCAGTTGCCCGGCAATCTTCTCCGAGAGCGCGACCTGGTTCGCTGCCATATCGAGGAACGGCACCTGGCTTCCGGCAAATGTATCCGTGATCCGTCCGACAATAGTATTGCGCAGCTGCCCCTCCAGATCCTCCACACGATAGGCGTCGCGCGTGCCGCTGACCTTCGTGTAGAAGACCTTCGGATCCGCCAGGTGATAGGTATAAATCCCGAATGCGCGCAGGCGCACGGCCCCGAATTCCTTGTCGCGAATTGTAATCGGATTCTGCGTGCCCCAGTGCTGGTTGGTCTGCAGACGCGTCACAAAAAAGTACACATCCGACTTGAACGGAGACTGGAAGGCTTTGTCCCAGTTCATGATGTAGGTGAGAATCGGCAGTGTGTGGGTGTTCAACGTGTACAGGCCGGGCCCAAAGACATCCCCCACCCGCCCTTCGTTCACGAACACCGCCATCTGCGAATCACGCACGGTGAGCTTGCCGCCGTTCTGAATCTCGCGGTCCTGCATGGGATAGCGATACGCGAGCGTGCCGTCTGCCGGCTCGACCCATTCAATAACGTCGATGAATTGTTTGGAGAGAAAATCGCGCAAGCTCATGGCCGGAATGGACTCCTTCAAATGCCGCGATTGGTCCGCTGTGTCCGGATGCTAAGGGCGCATTTGGCCCATGTCAATGGCATGTTTTCACGTCTTTATTGCAGATTGTGAAGCGTTTTCACGATTTGCACAGCCGGATCAGAAAAGGAAAACGGACAGCTGGAAGCCGTCCGCTTTTAAGAACTCCTCGATCCGACGTTGGCTATTGCTGCGATACCGGAATGTTCCGGTTCTTGATTGTCCCCAGGTCGAGGTAGGTGCTCGAGACCGCTTTCTTCGCGCCCGCTTCGTCCGTGCCCGCATCCAGTTCGCGCTCGCGCCAGGAAGCGTAAATCGCCGGATAGACCAGCAACTCAAGCAGGAAGGAGGTCACAATTCCCCCCACCATCGGCGCCGCAATGCGCTTCATGATCTCCGAGCCAGCCCCAACCGACCAGAGAATCGGAATCAACCCGATGCTCATGGTCGCGAAGGTCATGAATTTCGGACGCAACCGCTTGGCCGCGCCTTCCACGATCGCTTCGTACAACTGGGCTCGCGTCAGCCGCCCGTAGTCGCGCTTGGCTTTGTCGTAAGCAAGGTCGAGATACAGCAGCATGAAGACACCCGTCTCCGCGTCGATACCGAGCAGCGCGATAATGCCCACCCAAACGGCGATGCTCATGTTGTACCCGAGCAGGTAGACCATCCACAGCGCGCCCACCGCGGAGAAAGGCACAGCCAGCGTGATAATGGCCGTCTTCGCCATCGATTGCGTGTTGCTATACAGCAGGAAAAGAATAATCGCCAGCGTGACCGGCACTACGAGCATCAGCCGTTGCCGCACCCGCTCTGCCGATTCGTATTGCCCGCTCCAAAGGACCGTGTACCCTGCCGGCAGATGCAGCTTGTTCTGCAGCTCACGGCGGCCCTGCTCCACATAGTCGCCCGGCGCGCGGCCAGCCACATCCACGAACACATAGCCGGTCAGCAAGCCGTCTTCATTTCGGATCATTGCCGGACCATTCAGCATCTGGATCGTCGCCAACTGCGATAACGGTATCTGCTTATCTCCGTTCGCCGTTACCAGAACCTTGCCAAGCGCTTCCAGATCCGAGCGGAAGTCGCGCTTGTAACGCACATTAATGGGATACCGCTCGCGCCCTTCGATCGCGGTACTGACGTTGTCCCCTCCCACCGCCGTCGAGAGCGCATTCTGGGCGTCTTCCACGGAGAGCCCGTTGCTGGCAAGGGCCTGGCGGTCCCAGGTGACGTCAAGGAAGTAGCCATCACCGGTGCGCTCCGAAAACACGCTGCGCGTGCCCGGGACACTGGTGAGCACGCTTTCCACTTGTCGCCCGATCTCCTGGATCTGATGGACGTCCCCACCTTGGATCTTCAGCCCGACGGGAGTCCGGATGCCTGTGGTCAGCATCTCGATGCGGCCACGGATCGGCATCGTCCAGTAGTTCGAGAGGCCAGGAATCTTCAACGCCTCATTCATCTGGGCAATCAGATCCGCCTGCGAAATATGATCGGGGGTGATATGCCGCAATGCGGGAAGCAGGAAGTTCGGAGCCCACGACGAATACCAGGTGTGCGTCTGTCGCCATTCGGAATGTGGCTTGAGCACGACTACCGTCTCGAGCATCGAAAGCGGCGCCGGATCGGTCGCCGTGTCGGCGCGTCCGGTCTTGCCCAGCACATGATCGACTTCCGGGAAGCTCTTCAGAATGCCGTCGGTCACCTGCAGCAAACGCTGCGATTCGGCAATCGAGATGCCCGGCATGGTGGTCGGCATGTAAAGCAGCGAGCCTTCCTCCAGAGGCGGCAGGAACTCTGAGCCGATCTTCCAGAACAAAGGAATGGTGAGAACTACCAAGCGCCAGCGCGCCCAGAATGACTTGCGTCTTCCAGCGCAATGTCCAGCGCACTACGGGATCATAGATCCGCATCAGCGGTCCGGTAATCGGATGCTTTTCCTCGGAACGGATCTTGCCGCCGAGCAGAGCGCTCAGCGTACGCTGCCACCAGTTCTGGTCCAGTCCCAACGGACGGGGCTTGCGCACCAGCAAAAGCCGCAGCGCCGGATCGAGCGTAAGAGCAAGAACCGCCGCGACCAGCATGGCGAAGTTCTTGGTGTACGCCAGCGGCCGGAACAGTTTCCCTTCTGGCCCCTCGAGCACCAGGACCGGCAAGAAGGCCACCGCGATCACCAGCAGCGCGAAGAATGTGGGCCCTGCCACTTCCCGCACCGCTTCCAGGATGACTTCGTCGTAGCGGAACGGCTGCCCGGACCGCTCGTAAATCTCAAGCTTCTTGTGAGTCTGTTCCACTACCACGATCGCTGCATCCACCAGCTCTCCGCAGGCAATCGCCAGCCCCGCCAGCGACATGATGTTGAGGCTCACGCCGGTGTATTGCAGTGGAATCAAGGTGAGCAGAATTGCTACTGGAATCGTGACTACCGGAATGACCGCGCTCGGGAAGTGCCACAGGAAAATCAGAATGATGACAACAACCGTGAGAATGACTTCGATCAGCGTGGAACGCGCATTCGAAATCGAGCGGCGAATCAACTCTGAGCGGTCATAAATCGGAACTACCTTCACGCCTTCCGGCATGCCCGGTTCGATTTCCTTCAGCCGCGTTTTCACCCGGTCGATCACGTCGAGCGCGTTGCTGCCCTGACGCATGATTACGATGCCAGAAACCACTTCGCCCGTACCGTCGAGATCCGCAGCACCGCGCCGAATGTCGGGCCCGAGCACAACCTCGCCAACGTCTTTGATCCGGATCGGCGTGCCGTTTTGATCGGCCAGCACGATGTCCGCGATATCCTGGGGCGATTTCACGTATCCCCGGCCGCGAATCATGTACTCCGCCCCGGCAAACTCCAGAAGTCTCGCCCCGGTCTCGGTGTTGCCGCTGCGCACCGCATCAGCCACGCGCGAAATCGGAATCCCATACGCCCGCAAACGATTGGGATCGACGTTGATCTGGTACTGCTGCGTGAATCCGCCGAGTGACGCCACTTCCGCCACGCCCGGCACCGCCTTGAGGTAGTACTTGAGATACCAGTCCTGGTAAGAACGCAGCTCCGCCAGATTGTGCTTGCCGGAAGTGTCCTTCAGCACGTACTGGTAAACCCAGCCCAGCCCCGTGGCGTCCGGACCAATTTCCGTCTTCACGCCCTGCGGCAAGCGCGAGGTGACCGAAGAGAGGTACTCCAGCGTGCGCGATCGCGCCCAATAAATATCGGTGCCTTCCTCGAAGATCACGTACACGTAGGAGAAGCCGAAATCCGAGATGCCCCGAACTGTCTTCACCTTGGGCGCACCCGTCATCGCCGAGATGATGGGGTAGGTGACCTGGTCTTCAATGATGTCGGGGCTGCGGTCCCAGCGCGAGAGGATGATGACCTGGGTTTCGCTTAAGTCAGGGGTCGCATCGAGCGGCAGATGCAGCATCGACCACGTTCCCCACAGGCATGCCGCCGCGACGAACGCAAAAATCAGAAACTTGTTGCGAACTGAAAAGGTGATGAGGCGGTTAATCATCCCAGCGCCCCGATCCGGAATCCGCCGCACTCGCACCCCACAGCAATCACAACCAACGAACCGACGACTGCCGGCTTATTCATGATGTTTCTTCCCTACCAACAATTGCCCGAGGCCCGCATTCTTACACAGCCTGTCACCGTACGGAGTAGCCTCTGGTTTTTGAACCTGTCTCATCGAACCGTACAGCAATCAGGGGGGAGGGTTCAGTCAACATGCAGTGCGCGTTCCGGGGGACAACAGGAACAGCACCGGTTGCGAAGAGGATTGCCACATTGCCTAGCTTTATCGCGGGCGCCCGTTTTTCCGGGCGCCCCACGTGAAACCAACTTCCTACTTCGATGACTGCGGCCTGGTAAAGAGCGAATCCTCCAGTTTCGGATTCACCGCCACCGTTTCCAACTCCATCTTGTGCGTCTCGCGGTAGCCCTCGACTGCCGTCTCCAGCAGGTACGGGACCATCAAGCCCTGCACGTTCCGGAAGTCGCGCTGATAGATGTACACATTGTGCATGCGGGCATCCATGCGGCGCGGTGTTCCTGACATCTTCACATCGAGGAAGCTCTTGGCATCGATCCACACATACTGCACATCGCCGTTTTTCGAAGTCAGCTTCAGCTTGTAAGCGTCGTGGCCTTCCACCTTCTCCATTCCCGCCGAGTCGATCTTAGTGCCCTTCTCCTTGTAATCGACAAGCGGCCCGTCAAGATCCGACTTTTGCGCCTCCGCCTTCAACTCATCCGAAGTGAAAGGCTCGACGTCTTCGCGATTCAGATAGGGACGATATTTCCATCCGTTCGTGCCGTCGTAAACCTGCACCGGCTTCTTGCCCGCGAATTCGAGTTGGATCCGCGACTTGCGGCCGCGCTTCAGATACAGGGTGAAGGGCAGCTGGACCTGCTTGTCTTCCTTGGCATCGGCCGCGCTCATTTCGGATTGTTGCACTTTGCTGGTCGGTGCCAGACGGCCTTCCGCAAACCGGCGGCTTCGTTCGATCGAGTTACCGCCTCCGGCGTCCATCTTGCCGCTCCAGGACATGGTCTGCAACTTTCGCCACGCCTCGAGTCCGCCACGGGCGGCAATATTTTTCTCAACGATTTGGGCAGCCGTCAGACTGGATGTCTGCGCTGTGGCACTCAATGTGAAGGCTGTGGAAAGGGAAAGTGCTAGGAAAGCTACAAATTTTTGGCGAAACATCAATGGATCGCTCCTCTTCGGTTTTCGGGGGAGGAGGAATCCGAATGGCACATTTTACCATGTCTCCATTCGCTCCACCGCCCAGATTCCAACGTCAATAACATGCTTGCTTTTCAGTAACTTACATCACATCAAAACGGGATTTATCGCTGGTTCACGGGGCGCGGTTTCCCGGCCTTCCCCGTGGCGCTCACCAGACCGATGCTCTTCAGCAAAAGCGACACCAATTCGCTCTGCCGCTGCACCCCTACTTTCTCGAACAAGTGCTGTAAATGGGTTCGCGCCGTGGAACGGCGAATCCCTAGAAGGCTGCAACACTCATCGAGGGCTTTGCCCTCCATGAGCAACTTGGCCAAGGACGCTTCCATCGCCGTCAGGCCGTAGAGCTGTCGAAGCTCGGTTTCCACAGTCTCGACCGAGATCTCCGGGTCCAGGATGAATAGCAGAATCGCTGGCGTCATCGGGTCGGGATTCGCCGCTGACTGTTCCACCGCGCGTACTACCGTAGTCAACGGCCGCTTCCCGGTCGGGCGCCTCACCGCCAACACCGAATCCTTCACTCCGCGTCCTGATTTCGCCACCAATTCCATTAACATGCTGAGACTCGGTGTGCTCTTCATCGAGGTGCGAATCAACCCCGTCGATGTGAGTTCCAGCCCGTCGCGTCCTCTCAGGATTTGCTCCGCAGTCCGGTTGGCCAACAGCAACTGCCCAGCCGTGGTCGTCACCATGAGTCCGATGTTGATGAGATCCAATGCCTCGAATCCCGCCATCAGCAGGTGCGACGGCTGTGGCTCCAGTGGATTTGGTGTACTCACGGACTCTTTGCCGCCCACGCGCGCCGGGACAGGTCGTAGCGGAGAGCTCTGAGTCCTAGTGATCGATGTGCTCATTGCCAAATTGGGCAAACTGCGCAGACTTGACATGTTGAATGCAAAGCTCTGGAAACGCAGCACGAGGGCGCAGTAGCGTCCCTTGGCTCAAAATCAATTGGGGAGAGGTATTCGGCTTGCCGTTGGGGGAACGGTAGCGCCCGTTAATTTCGGAAGACAACTTCCAGCCAGCAGTCCAGCCAGTCTTGTGCCAGCCGACACTGATGGGAGGTTTACAGACTACAACATGCGACTTCGCCCATGTCAACAAAAATGAACCTTTCCTCTGTTCCCCGGTTACCCAAAGTGGGAAACCAAGTCGAGGAATCAGTTCACTCCGGCCAGATGAATCGCAGAAATTACTTGCTTTCAATCAGTTAGAGGGCCAGCTTCCCTCTGTCACTACTTAGAGCGCGGCGCTTGCATATGCCGCGGGGCCCAGGATTTTCGATGGACCTATTCGACCCCAAGATTAGCTGGCTGACAATCGCTACTTTTGGTTCTCCCCGCTGCCCTTCGAGGCGTCAGAGCTGGCATCCCGGTACCCGGCGGGAACTTCGAACAGTTTTCCGTCCTGCGCTCCAACCTTGATGTTCCTTAGCTCACCTGAGTCTCCGCTGCTCACTTGCCACTTCACGACGAAATTCAGTTCGGGATCGGTCCACAGGGTAATCTGCGTCCCGTCCTGCGTTTTTCCTTCGTATTTAACAGCGGCGCGGCCATTCACCGTGTCTTTTCCGTTCTTCTTGCAGTCGCTCTTCATTTCCGTCATCTTCTGTAAGTCGCCGCACGCATTATTGCCGTCGCCTAGCCGAAAAAACGAGGTGCCCATGTCGGCGCCCATGTTGCTTTTCATATAGACCTGCGCCGAGGACTCCAGAATGATCATGCTATGTGTGCCCATGTCGAGAATCGCGACTGGATGCGGTCCATCCTCCTTCGCGCCACCATGCTCAACCCGCAGTTTGTCTCCCTTGGCGTAAATCTTCCCCACCGCCGTAGGTTGTGGCCCCGACAGGTCCATCAGATCCGCAGAGAAATCCTGGGCCTGAACCAGGCTCGCGGCTGCACAGACGATTCCCAACCACAAACACCGCACGACTAGCCCTCGCAGCATGCACGCTCTCCTCATCTATTGAAATTTAGCGGCTCAACTCGAATTTCAAGATTTCCCCACATTGTAACGAGGGCACACCTCTCCCGCCTAGTCCTCTGACGAACGGAAGTGTGCCCCTGTCGTTGACCTAGTGAGGTATGCCTTTCGGGTTCGCAGGCGTGCGCCATTGCGAAAGCATACCTGATCTGCTCGATGACGCGCCCGCCGCCATTGGGGCCGTCCCTCTAACGGCGCTAGCTGGCGCCAGCGGCGCCGCACAGCCATTCGTGATGATCGTTCCCGTGTTGAAGAAGGTATTGGACCCATTGAACCCGGCGGGAACATCGTTCAGTCCCACCGCCGCATCATTGATCCGGTTGTTATTGACGGTCGCCACGTGGCAGTTGAACTCGACGGCTGCCATCGAGGCCAGGGTGATGCGGTTCGATTGAATGTTGGCTCCGTCGCCTTCGAGATAAACGCCATTACTGGTGTTGGCGATATCGTTCCCTTGCGCGCTACCCGTCGATATCATTGCGATCCCAAAAGTGGTCGAATTTACCTCGTTCGACGAGATCCTTGCCGACGCCGCGAAATCGAAGATTCCAGCGAAGGAATTGTTTAGATTATTGTTACTGACATCGCCGCTCACTCCCACCGCAAAGACTCCAATTCCCGGTTGCGAGGAGATGTAGTTGTTCTCAACTTCCACGGTTAGGGTCGATGGCGACTGCGTCAGAAGCGAAATTCCTGCCCCGTCGACATCGTGCACGCTGCTACCCGTAATCGAGACCGATTGGTAAGGACCACCACCCGCATTTTCTGCCCAGATTCCGACTCCACATCCGTCATCGCTCTGGCCGCTCGCGCGGACATGGCTGACACTGCCCGATGAACTGGAAGCGTAGAAGATTCCCGCCAGCCATATTCCGGTCGTTAAGCACGACTGCGTGCCCCCTGTACCATCTACCACGATGTTGCTGAGATTTACGTCACTGGTGTTTTGAACGAGCACTTGTGCCGCCACTGGCTCGCCAGAGATGCTCGTCACGTTTACGTTAAGTCCGCCACTCGGGACTACGATCACAGCTTGATCCGCGTTATTCGACGCGATGCCTTGCAGCGTCAGCGGCTTCGAGATTGTAACTTGCTCGGGATAGACACCGGGACAAACAGAAATGGTCGAGCCTGGCGGCACCGCATTCACCGCCGTTTGAATCAGCGTAAAGCTCGTAGCATGAGCTTTGCAGGTGCCCACCGCGAAATGATGATTGTCGGCCATCGCCAGGCCGACGAGCAGCGGCAGCGTTACCAGCAGAAACAGGGGTCTCATAAATTTGTTACCTCATGGAGAAACGTTACGGCGGGGAGGTGCCGGTGCTGCGGTTTTGGGGGAATTCAGCCCAGAGCGATCGTTTCCTAAGAATCTGAACGTCACGCGAGCACAGATCGTCGAGTGAATATGGGGATATTAGTACGAGAGTTGCAGAGAAAAACGTAAACTTCTGTTAATCAATTGCGAGGGAATCATCCTCTACAATGCCTCTCGCGATTCATTCCCTTTCTTTTCAATCATCGCGAAGGGATTAGTTTTCCACAGACACGCCGCTTATTTATTTTCTTCTCGCAAGATGTACGCCTCGAATCTTTACAGGACATCAGAATTGTAAGTGGAATGTAAAGGAGCTACTGGAAGGAAAGTGCCGCTCGCGTCCCGATCAGAAGCAAGAGTTGTGCATGAAGCAAGCTTCCGTCATGCAACGCTCGCCAGCCGAATGACTGCTCTTCGTCGCTGCGAAAAGAGTTTTGCAGAAACTGATTAGCGCAGGGGTGGCCCGCTCTCGACAACCAATTCCTTCGCGCGAAATTCTCCGATCACGATGGTGAGTCGATCCCTCGATTTCACTGTCCGATATTTGTTGGAGAACGCCATCTCTCCGCGTTCACTCCGCGAGAGCTGAAGCGAATCAGCGACCCCGATACCGTCTTGTGCAAGTGAACGTCGTCGATGCCCTATTGCCGACGTAGGGCGAAGGCCTGGCGTTCGCTAGTAACGGCATTCGCCACAGCAGCGGCTACGCGTGCGCCTGGTCCGGTCAAGGCTACCGGCAGTTAGAGCATGTTAGATCTGGGATGGCTTCGCGGGCTGGGCGTTTTTGTCATCCAGCTGTGCGGCGGGGGATTTGAGCCGACTCTCCGAATCCACCAGGAAGGTTCCCTCGACGACGACGCGCTCGCCTTCTTTTAGTCCGTCCACGATTTCGACGCGGTCGCCAGAGCGCCAGCCGATCTGCACATTACGCGGCTCGAATACTCCTGCGCTGCGCTCAACAAAAACCCGCTGCTTCTGGCCTGAATCAATGACGGCATCTTGTGGCACGGTAAGTCCCGCGGACCCACTAACGGGCAGTTCAACATCCACGAACATGTCGGGGCGTAAGGCAAAGCCAGGGTTGTCCGCTTCCAGGCGGAGCTTCAGAACGCGCGTTTCCGGATCCACCTGGGGCAGGAAATGGCTTACCCGCGCCAGGAACGTCCTGCCCTGACCCCGCAAGGTCACGCGGGCAACAGCGCCGGGGTGAATGTTCTGTGCATCGCTGCCGAAAACATCAGCCACGATCCAGACTTGACTCAGGTCAGCGACGCGGTAGAACTCCGTAGACCGGTCGAAATGCTGGCCGGCAGTGATGTTCCGGGCAAGAACGAATCCATCCGCTGGTGAGACGATGTCCACCGCTTCGGGCAACTGGTGGTTTTCCGCCATCTGCTGGATCTGGACCTCGCTCAAGCCGAGATTGCGCAGGCGATCGGTGTAACCTTGAATGCTGCTCACACCCTGCTTGGACACCGCACCCGGAAACGCGACGGTCCGCGAGCCGTCCTTCCCTGTGGCCCCCGGCATACCGGCCGAAGCGGCTAAAAATCCCGAAGCCACCGACAGGGTCTCACCCACATAGGAAGTTGCCAGCTTTTGATCTTTCTTCACCAACTCTCCAACCGAGTCGTCGAAGGTCTCCCGGATAAATCCGTCCATTCCGGCATTGATTCGATAGATCCGCGTGTCCTCTGGAACCACCCGGCCCAGGAACCGAACCGAGTGGGTCCCCGATGTCTTCTCCGCGGTGGCCACACGGATGCCGACCAACCGTTGAGTCGCGTCGTCGATCGCAACTGCTCCAGGCGGCACTGGAACTGTCGCGCCAGAGGAGGCGACAGAATCGGCGTAGACCGGTTCCAGCGCCATGCCGCAATCGGGAGCCGTGCCGGGGCGGTCGGACTTGTAAGCCGGATGCATGGGATCCACCCAATAGAGAATGCGGCGTGAGCGAGCGTTCTCGGTCACTGGCGCTGAGTGGCGTCTGCCCACAGCATAGGAGACCACCATGAGCAGCCCCACCAAACCCGCAGTTATGACCTTCTTCATCGAATTACCGCCTCCCGGGATATCCTTGCACGTTCACGCCATTGCTTCTTACCGTGGCGATCCTTCGCCCCACGAGATGGGCGTGGGCGAATCCTGCAGGTCGAGTGGGGAGAGCCTGTCCGTCCACAGTTTGTTCAACGGGATTTTGTCCCTCATCTGGCAATCCTGGTTACTTGCTTTTCGCGACGGTGGGGACTTCCACATTCGAGAACAGCTTTTCATCGAGCTTGGGATTCACCACCACTTTATCAATGACTATCTTCTCCGGCGGAACCGGAGTATCCCTTAAGCCCAGCGCGTTTCTGCCCACCGGGAGAACTCTCGTCTCCAAAACGAAGGGGAACCGGAGGCCATCTACGTTCCGATAGTCGCGATAGTAAATCTCTACGGGATGTTCTTTGCCATCGAGGGTGCGTGGCTGTCCTTCAATCTTGGCTTCCAGGAAAGTCTCTGCGTCAACCCATACATGGAGCGTATGCCCGGTCTTCTCGGTGACCTTGAGCTTGTACGTGTTGTGGCCCTCCACCGTTTCGGTGCCGTCCAACTCGACGCGGCTGCCCTTCGCAGCATAGTCGACCAGGGGACCGTCAAGGTCCGCACGATTCGAGGCAATTTTCAATTCCTGCTCGCTGTAAGGCTCGACTTCGTGGCGGTTCAGGAAAGGCCGGAGTTTCCAGCCGTTTGTGCCATCATAGACCTGCACTGCGGTCTGATTCTTGACTTGCAGTTCGAGCCGCATCTTGCGGGGGCGTTCCAGTTCCATGAGAAAAGGCAGTTGCGGCTCTTCGGCTGGCCGATGCGGAAGGGCCAGTTCCTTCGAATTAGCCCCGGATACAGAAAGGGCGGCCCGTTGGTTGCCGCCGGCGCCCATTTTACCTTCCAGCGACAAGGTATGGACTTGCCGCCACGCTTGTAAGCCGCCCCGGGCCGCCACGTTTTTGTCCACAATCTGTGCGGCGGAAAGGCCGGCTTGCGATGAAGCGTTATGCGGTGCCGCGGCAAGTGTGACTGCAAATGCCGTGGATATCACGATTCCCAGCAAACTTCGAAACATGTACACGTCCCTCGTTACAAAGATCTTCGAAATCACCCCAAAGTAGTAGAGCAAACCGGCTCTGGCGAACGCCAGGCAAGCACCTCTGCCTGCCCTCATTCCACGACCAAGGCATTCGCCTTGAACTGCCCAATGACTACATCCACTCGGTGGCCGCGTTTTACCGCCCGGGTTGGGTTCGAGAACGCCATCCAGTAAACCATGCCCGCTTTGGGCGTGCTGCTCTGACGCAATTGTCCGACCTTCTCCATCTGGGGGACCGTTAGCTTGACTCCGGCCTCCGAGTCGATCAACTCCGGCTCGACCTTCTTGTCGTTGAGGGCCACGGCTTTTTCAGGATCCACCACACGATAGTTGAATCGGATGAGCTCGCCCGACTCTGTCGCTTTTACATGGAGTTCGCCAATTCCCCAAACGGTCTCGTAATACATCTCTGCCCGATGCGAAAGGTGATTCAGCTGAGAGCCCTGCCAAGCCGGCGCTGGCGCCGGTTTGCTGGGATTCTGAGATTGCTGCGGTGGCGCAGATTGTGCGCCGGAAAACGCCACGCTAGACGCTAAGAAAATTGCAACCAGAATCCGACGAGTGCCCAAATTTGCCTGTTTCCGCATTCTGCTATTATTTTCGCCCGTCCTCACACCGGTCAATGCCACTAACGTGTAGTGGCTCCCAGCGCACCGCTTGTGGTCTCTACCAGGCACATTAGCAGTACGTCGAACGTCGCACTCGGTCGACAGCTGCGAGCCGTCGTGTTTGATCAGCGGACCTCGAGCATGCCGGGGCATAAGTTCTGACTCGTCCACGCTCAGCGGCTTCGCCTTATCGCCGTTGCTCTAAAGCGACGCTGCTCGCGAAGGTTGTTCGCGAGCAGCGTCGGTTAATCAGTTGTCACCACCCTTAGACTACGACCTACCGAGCGGTGCCGGTTATGGATGCGGACTGCGTGCCAGCCGAATCCGTGACCGAGACCGTCGCGGTTTTCGTGCCAGCCGTGTCGGTCGACTTCGGCAGGAACTGCACGGTCACGACGCACGATGCGCCGTTGGCCAGCGAGGTCGTGGCAAAGAGCTGGCCGCCACCCGCCGGACCACAGGACGACAAGGCTCGGACAATGGTGTAGTCGGAGGCGTTCGTGCCTGAGAGTACTCCATTGCCAACACCGGTCACGGTTGCACCGGTATGGTTGGTGAGCGTGAACGTCTGGCACGGTCCGCCAAAGAAGCAGAGGAAGCCAGGGCCTACTCCACGCGTCGCCGTCGGGGTCCAGGTAGCCGGCGTGAAGGTGACGTTTCCGCCTCCGCCGCCACCGCTACAATTGCCACCGCACCCGCCCCCTGGAACTCGACTGCGCCCACGTCGAAGCACGACGCCCCGTCCGGCCGCGGATTTCCGAAGAAGTCCAAGGTCGGATGCGGCTGGTTTGTCGGAATAACGTCGATGGCCGGCGAGCCCGCTGCCAGGGCATAGTTGCCAAACAGCGGCCCACCGCCGTAGTTGCCGTCCGCGCCGAGCATGGTCGGGTCGCTCATATCGAGCGGGCCCCAACTCACGTTGATCCAGTTGTTGCCCTCGTCCACCGTCGCGGATGGAGTCAGGCTGAAGATGGGATTCGGGGCGCTGGCGTCGACGATACCCGGAGGCACGCCATATCCACTCGGGCCGGCGCACCCATCCGCCGAAGTGCACGTTGGAGGTACGCGCGAACCGTTGCAGTACTGACTGCCGAATGCGGGATTGGACCCGAAGTTATGCGCACCGGGGTAGTCCGCTACATCGTCCAGCACCGAATACGTCGGGGCGAGTGTGAATCCGGAGTGGTGGTTGCTTGGCCCCGTGTCACCGCGGACGCCGATGTCCCAGTAGCTGACGCCTGCGCTGCATGCGCCGGCAGTGGCCTGCACTGGAGCCGCTGTCCCAGTGAAGGCGTTGAACAGCGAGACCAGCTTCTGCTGGTTCAGGTTCCCTTGACCCAGGTTGCCCACCCCGATGTAGAACGCGCGGTTCTGCCAGATCACGTTGTTCTGCAACTGGGGATTCGAGAATCCCGCGCAGCCTGGCCCGTATGGACAAGTGAGCGTCAAGCCGTTGAAGGACGTGGTCAGCAACGTGGAGTTCTGCGTGCTGGTCACGCCGGCCGATTGCGGGCACGACGCCGCGTCGAGCCGGAGCGTTGGACACAATTCCCCGCCGGGGCGCTGGCCATGGGCGTCCCGATGCTTTGCGTAAGCACGCCCGAAGACGCAAGCGTGTCATTGCTGGCGATGGTGTTATTGATGATGGACACGTTCAACGAGTCCTGCAGCGAGATTCCCGCGCCATCCCAACCCGCTACGTTGTTCGTAATGATGTTGTTGGTGATGGAAACACTGTTCCAGAGGTTCGGCTTCTTGGGGAAGGTGGCAACCTCCGTCCCGTTGACCTGCTGCAGACGGATACCACCGCCGCTGCCGCTCTCGGCCATGTTGCCCTGGATCAGGTTGGCGTTGATCACCAGACCCGGTCCTGTGCCGTCGCTCAGTCCCGGCGGGCAATCCGCGTCACTTTGACTCCCGCAAACCGGATCGGTATCCGGCGTGCCCTGAATGTGAACTCCGCCACCGTTCGTGGGAATGGTGGGGTTGTCGCTCTGGTTGAACAGGAACGAGTTGTTCTCAATGTCCCCGTTGTAGATGAATCCAAGGTGCACGAGACCTCCGCCTTCACCCGAGCTGAGGTTTCCGCACACCCAGTTGTACTGGAACTTGTAATAGTCAGAGCCGGTGCAGAACGAGACGCCGCCGCCGCCCGACAGGGTTCCCGAGAACAGCTCATCGCCGAGCGACGAGTTACTCGTGATGTAGTTGTTGTGGACGTTGACGTTCATGTCCAGGCAGTACGGCAGGTGCGTACCGATTGTGCGAGTTGAACTGGCAAGAGGGAGGCGCGTCGAGAACGGACTCTCCCGCAGGCGGGAAGGTGCCGGTAGCTACCGTGGTGATCGCTACCGGGAACTCACCCTGGCCCACGCTGATTCCGCCCGAGAGCGTACCGGCGTTGTTGTAGACCCGGTTGTTGGCAATTTGCAGGTTGTGCGCCCAGCCGTGGACGAAGACGCCGCCGCCGCCCTGGGAGCTGTCGGTCACGCTGAGGCCGTCAATCGAAGACGGGTTGCACTCAAAGTTGCTCGGATAGGGGTTGGGATTCAACTCGGTATTGGTTTCCTGGTTGCGGCGGGTGGTAAAGCAATGGTCAAATTGTGGCCCTATTGGCGCTCCGGTAGAGTCTACCGCTGCTGGAACATTCTGGAGGAGCAGAGTGCCTATTGGGAACGCGCCTGGCTCTGAGCCGTCAGTCCAGACGCTCGTTCCGGCTGGGGGAATTACGCCCTTCCCCAGCACCGTAATGCCCGCTCCCTCATATGCGCCCATCAGCGAGGGTTCTTGCAGTTGTTCGGCGAGGTTGCCATTCACCGTAGCGTCCCAGCCCACGACCGCCTCCAGTGGCAAGCGGTCAACCTGCGGAGCGTTGGGTGCGCCCTTGAAATTAAGCCAACCCGCGTCGGGGCAACTGTAGCCCCCGGTCGGATCATACGAACCCGTTCCACTCGTCGCCGTGGTAGGCGAACCTGACAGCGACAAGCCGAACAGGCAGTTGACATGCCGGCGCCAGGGGTCGAGCAGCTTGCCCGCCGGAATGGCATTGGCATCGATGACGGACGAAGCGGCGCCCACACCCTGCAGCCGGACAGGCTTCCACATCAGCAGCATCTCGTTGTGAGCGGCGGTAGACTTGCCGTTCACCCCTTCCGTCGTGCAAGACGCAGCCACTGTGGTCGTGGCTGTGCTTCCGCTTCCAGTAGTGATGGTGCAAGTCGGGTCGACGATGATCAAGTCGCCCGGAGCAGCGCCGTCAATCGCGCTCTGGATCGTGCTCGAGGCGGCGACGTGTTTCGGTTGTTTGCCGCCGATGGTGACGGTCACGCTATCGACCGATTGTTTGCCGTTAGCTGCGGTAATGAGCAACTGACCGCATAACGCGGGAGTGCCCGTCTTGCCCGGGCCCCCGTATTGTGTCTGTTGTTGCACGGTGCATGCGGGCACGCGTCAATGGTATCGGGATCGTTCCGGTGATCGTTCCGTCGCTCCAGCTTACGCCGGTCAGCGCCACGCCACCTACCGTAACCGTCCCCTGTAGTGCCACCAAACCCATAGTGACGCTTAATGGTTTTCAAATTGTATGGAGCCACGTTGGCCGATGGACCTGAGTACGCGCTGTTATTCACCTGCACGTCACCCAGCGCAGTGATCGTCAGCTTGCGAGCACCCTTGCGGCTGACCCAGGGGCCGATTCCGTCGCCATCCACTTCCTTGATCGCCGGAGTGGTATCCGGGAGACTGCAATCCGGAGTGTTGTACGCCGCTCCTACGAAAGCTTCCGTAGGCACCACCGGCGTATCGAGGTAAGTCGTCAAACCCGGCATGTATGGCTCTTCATAGCAGAACACGCTATAAGCCGGGTTGTACAAAGGATCGGTGATCTTCTGACCGAAGGTCGCCGAGCTGGGGTTGGTGTCCAGGATCGGGCCCGGGTCGTTCATGCACTGCACCATCATGGCCGGGGAATACCCGGTGATGTTGGGCGGGTTCACATCCCAGCTCGAGAACGCCAAGCCGTCATAGGTTCCCCAGTGGTCCGAATACACGCGGGAAAGTTCGTTTCCGAGATAATCCTTGGTGGCAATCGCCAGGTTCGGCGGGGCGAACTTCTCGCCAAACTGCGGCGCGAACGGATCGAATTCCGAGGTGAAGTCGTCGGTGATCACGCCGGTGTACTTCGAGGCGATGTGGGTCGACGTGTAGAGGAAGAACCGCGCATTCGCCGACATCTGGTTGAACACGGTCACTTCCTTGCGGTCGCACAGAGGCCGAGTCGCCCCGGCGAATGGAGCCACTTCCTGGACCTGCGGGAAGAGACTCAGGAAGTCGGGCACGACGCGCATCTCGCCCACGCACGGCCACAAAGGATCTTGAAAGCCGGGGAAACCTGGGACGCCGGAGAGAGTATCTCCCTGCAAAGACAGGGACGTAGTCTGGTCCTGGTAGTTGTTAGGGTTGAAGCCGTTGGCATTCGGGTCGTACATGGAAGCCACCGAGGCCTGGTCGGGGATGATGAAGATGTCCGCACCCAGTCCACCGAATTGCTGCGTGACCGGCGCGATGAAGTTGTCGCCGATCAGCAGGTTCTTGTCTTCCTCCTTATAAACCTCGTAGCCCGGGGGCATAACCACTTCCACCACGTACTTTCCGGGTGGGAGCATGGGCGTGCCCGCGCGGTACGGATCGTAGCCACTGAAGTCTCCACCGGTCGACGGCGGTGTGGCGGTGGTCGGGTTGGCCACGCAGATCGTGCAATTCGTCCCGGGCATCGAGGCGGTTACAAAATTGGCGGTACCGACATGACCCCACGGTACACCGGCCGGGGTGACTTGCTTTCCGGTTGTCGGGTCGATGCCGAGCACGCTCGGGAACGAGTATTGGCCGTCGTAAGGCGCCGGCTGCAACTGGTTCCAGATGTGCATCGCGTCATAGCACTTGAACTGAGAGTTATAGGGGAGGGCGTGTGGCGTAGTCGCCGGAGTGCTATGGATAGCCTTGTACCAGTCAAGGTAGTTCGGCTGGTCAAACAGCGTGAAGAAAAACAGGTCCTGGTTGGTAGCACCGTTGGCACTTGTACCTTGGCCGGGACAGCTCATGTAGGGCTTCCACCCTACTCCAGCCGCGGCTCCAGCCGTGCTGCCAGGGTAGAACCCTTGCGCCCAGTCATCCCAACTGGTGGTTTGGGTGGTGTCCACCATTTTCAGGACTGGGGTTACCCCATCCGACGCAAAGCTTTCCTGGTAGAGGTTGATGGTGACGTGCGGAATATTCGGCTCCCACGGCTGTTGAATCATTTGTGACGCATCATCAAAGGGACGCGTCGAGGCA
This sequence comes from uncultured Acidobacteriota bacterium, assembly GCA_963729415.1. GTDB lineage: Bacteria > Acidobacteriota > Terriglobia > Terriglobales > Acidobacteriaceae > Gp1-AA133. The sequence goes on from CAVSOD010000007.1 coordinate 422,787, forward strand.
TAGGTGACGTTTCCATGGATGCCGCCGTTCTCGGCCGCCTGCGAGGTAGTCGCGGTGGTCGATCCAGGGGCGGTATAGCTGACGGTCGCGCAAGCTGGCGGGCAGGGCGCATACGGCGCTTTGCCGAAGTCAATCCAGTTGCCCTGGCTGGTCATGCCCGACCAGCCCTCGGCCCCAACCCACGGCGGATCGATGCGACCGGTGGAAGCGGTTTTCTGAGCCGGACTGGCGATCGCCTTGCCGGCCTGGAAGGAAGTAGCCTCAGCCGAGCAATCCGCTTTGGCGCAATACACCGCGCCGGGGACGGACAGGTCGGCAGGCAGAGGGACTGCCTCGAAAGTGTTCGCCAGGTAGTTATAGGCAGTCGAAGTTCCGCATTCTCGGGCGCCATTGGAAGCAGTGCCGCAGGAGGTTGAGCCGTCGGCGGGGCCACCCGCGTCGTAGACGGTGTGGATGCCGGTGGTCTTGTAACGACCCGAATCCGCTTCGACGACGTACCAGTTGAACAGCGGGAAGGTTTCGTTAAAGTTGGCAACGCCGTTGAAGTCCGTCGTCAGATTGTTGGCGGTGTGCCCATCCCGGTAATGAATCATCGTGTAGATCATCGGAATCCCGATTTCTTTACCGGCATCAAAGATTCCATTGTGGTTGTCGTCGATGAAGGTGCGAGTGTAGATATTCGACTGCCACTGCTGGACGCCGATGTTGCCCAGGTTGAGGGTAGAAAGTCCGCCGCTGCACGTGGTAGCAGGCGGAACGGGCACGCACCCCACGTTCGCCGGCGTCGACAGACCATCAATGATCTGGTCATTCCATTCGTCGCCGATGGTCAGTCTCCAATTCCCACCGGGAACGTTGGTGAACTTGAAGTTTCCATTGGCGTCGCACTTGGTGAACATGAAGTCTTCAGAGTCCGGGTCGCCCAAGCTGACCCAGCACTGGGTAAAGATGAGGGCATCACGCGAACCGCTGGCATACAGTCTCTGATCCGGTGTCCGGCTCAGGCGCTGGACGTCCACTGAACCACTGATGGTGTT
>CAVSOD010000008.1:0-63924 GCA_963729415.1 uncultured Acidobacteriota bacterium
GGCGGAGGGCGCAGAGAAGGGAACATGAGCGGGAGAAATTCCGAAGAGAGTGGAATTTCAGGCACCGGGGCGGCATAGGTCCCCTTCGGCTCGCTCAGGACAGGCTTTCGCTTCGCTCAGGATGACAAATGTTGGGGGCAGGTGGAGAACTTGGAACCACGAACTTACCAGGTTCCGTAGCGGTAGCGATGGCGGCGTTGGGGGAAGAGCTTGATGAGCAAGATACCGACTACGAATCCGCCGACGTGGGCCCAGAAGGCTATGCCACTGGTCTGGCTGGTCTCGGCGATCGAGGTAGCCGCACCGCTGAGAAACTGGCTGACTCCCCAGTAGCCGAGCATGAGCCATGCGGGGATGGGAAAGATAAAAATTGGCGGAAACCAGATCAGGACCCGCGCTTTCGGATAGAGCACGAAGTAGGCGCCCATCACGCCGGCGATCGCGCCGCTGGCGCCGATGCTCGGCACGTGCGAACTGGCGTTGAAGAGGATGTGGGTCAGACTGGCGGCGATTCCGCTCAACAAATAGAAGACCAGGTAGGCGAAGTGTCCCAGGTAGTCTTCGATGTTGTCGCCGAAGATCCAGAGCATCCACATGTTGCCGAGCACGTGAAAGAGCGATCCGTGGAGAAACATCGAGGTTAGAATCGGAAGCAGGGCTGCAGCGGGGCTAAAGACCGGCGTGCCGGTAAGCAATCCGACCTCGACGCGCGGGATGACGCCGAATTGCGCAACCAGGGTGTTCAAGGCGCCCCGACTCTGCACGCCAAGCTGCCACTCGAAGAAATAGATGACCAGATTGAGCGCGATCAGAAAGTAGGTGATGAAGGGCGTACTGAAAACCGGCTGATCATCGCGCAGAGGAAACATAAAGAATCAGGTAAATTGGTAATCTTGAATTCTCTCATGAACGCTGTCCTGATTATCGACAAGCCCGGTGGGCTGACATCGCACGACGTGGTCAATCGAGTGCGGCGGATCGTGGAGCAGCGTTCGGTTGGGCACCTGGGGACGCTCGATCCCCTGGCGACAGGAGTGCTGCCGTTGGTGATCGGCAACCTCACGCGGCTGGCGCAGTTCTACACGGCGTCGGAGAAGACGTACGAAGGCACGATTCGCTTCGGATTTGCGACCGACACTTACGATGCAGAAGGGGATCCGATCGGATCGCCGCAAGCGGTGAGCACCTCGCTGGCGGAACTGCAGAAGCTGGCGCAGGGTTTTTGTGGCGTGATGGAGCAGACGCCGCCGCCGTTCTCGGCGAAGAAGATTCACGGAGTGCCGGCCTACAAACTGGCGCGGAAGAAGAAAGAAGTGGATCTCGCGCCGGTGCAGGTAGAGATCCATGAGTTCGAAATCAGCACGTTTGAGGAAGAGCGGGCGCACTTCCGCGCGCGGGTGGCTTCGGGCACTTATATGCGCTCGGTGGCGCACGACCTCGGACGTCTGGTTGGTTGCGGCGGACACCTCGAGTCGCTGCGGCGGACTGGAGTAGCGGAGTTCACGATCGGCGACGCGCACACGATCGAGGAAGTCGAGTCGGCGTGGCGGGCAGGGAAGGGCGACGCGGTTTGCGTGCATGCGAGGAAACTGCTGCCGGGGATGCCGTCGGTGACGGCGACGGATGAGATCGCGGCGCATATTCGCACCGGGCGGGCGGTGAACCTGCCGGACTTCTCGCGAGCCAAGCAGGTGAAGGTTTTCTACGGACAGAGCGAGCTGATTGCGGTGGCGACCCGCGTCGCGGGGACGCTGTTCCATCCGAAGATCGTGCTGGCGACAGAGCCGGCGGTGCCGGCTGCTAGGTAACGGTCGGGGCTCTGCGAGGGATCAAGCCGGCGATCTCTAAAGTAATACTTTAAGAATCGGCGTCGACTTTTCCTCGGTGATCTCGCGCTTCACTTTGCCCCAAAGCCGGTGGACCACAAAGGACAGGAAGGGTCACTAAGGACCAAGTCCAGACGAAGAAAAATCTTAAAGCGCAGAAGACGCAGAAGACGCAGAGGACTCGCGCAGAGGGCGCAGAGAAAGGCTGCCCATCGATCAGAACGCAGCAAAAGCCTATTACTGCAAAGCGCGAACCACAAGCCGCGAAGTTCGCAAACGCGGCGCTGACGGACTTCAAGTACTGCGAGCTTAAAGCATTGCTTTAACTATTGAGTCCGCTAACTATCCAGTTTTGTCGAACCATTCAGTTGAAGCAGCTCCATCGCAATCTAAAGGTTCCGATCTCCTTCGCAGGTGCGGGATTCTCCGCCGCCGCTGCCGGCGCCGCCCGTCAGGCCTTCGTCGCTTCCCGCATCTCCGGATAACTATTCTTTCCGGCTCAGGCCGGAGGCCATGGCCTTGATGAGCGTGGCGTTGACGTCGTCGTCTTTGAGGGCCCAGACGAAGGCGCCTCCGAGGCGGCCGCGGTTGATGTAGATCGTCTTCAGACGGACCGTGGTGGAATCGTCGTAGGTCCAGAAAGTCTGGGTGGAGGAGTTGTAGAGCCAGACGGCAAGGCGGCGGCGGTCGAAGTAACGCTGATATCCGGAACTGGTGGCAGTGGACAGGGTGAGATAGGTCTCGACGCCGGGAGTTAGCAGGAAGTCGGCTGGCTCGAATGGCGCGGGTCCGGTGGAAGTCTGATAGAGGCCGTGATTGACGTCCGGGACGCCGGTCCAGCCACGGCCGTAGAGCGGGATGCCGAGGACCAGCTTGCGAGCGGGCACGCCGGCCTGGAGATAAGACTGGATGGTGTAGTCGATGTCGAAGTTATCGGCGAGGTCGGGATCCTGCGGGCTGTCGAAGAGCGGCGAAGCGTGATTGGTCGAGGTCTCCCAGGTGCCGTGGAAGTCGTAGCCCTGCACGTTGTAGAAATCGAGCGTGCGCGCCACCTTGGCCAGCTCGATGTTGGAAAAGTTCTGCTGTCCGGCGGGGCCGAACATGGTCAAGAGGTAATGGTGGTGGCTGGCGCGGCCAAGGGCATTGAGCTGCGAACGGAATTCGCGCATCAGGGCCGTCGCGTTCGTAGTGTCGGACGCGGCAGGGAACTCCCAGTCAATGTCAATGCCGTCGAAGACGCCGGCGGCTGAAATTCCCGGGGCCACGTTGCCGTTGATGAACAGGTCGATGCAGGAAGCGACGAAGGCCTGGCGGGTGGCGTCGGTGGCAGCGGCGGCGGAGAATCCGGGCGCGCCTGCAAGGGAGATCAAAACCTTGAGATTGGGATGGAGCTGCTTCAACTGGAGCAGAGCCGCGAAGTTGCCGTAGAGAGGTCCGGTGTAGGGACCGGTGATGGTGGGCAGGTAGGGGCTTTGAAAGTCGGCCCAGGCGTCTGCGATGTAGCAGCCGGTGTTGTTCACGCCGCCAAAGGCATAGGTCAGGTGGGTGAGGCGGTCGGCGACTCCGTTGGCCTGCAAGTTCGCGATGTTGAAGTTCGCGAAATAAATGCTCCATTCCTCGAAATAGCCGCCGACAACCTTGCGGCCGTCGTCGGCGAGAGAGATGGCGCAGAGGGTCAGAATCAGGGCGAGATTAGTGGCAAGGAGGATAAGGATGCGCGGGAGCCGGGACGTGTTCATTGGGAGGGTCCTTTCGAAGGGGAATGCAAAGTGCCGGGGAGTATAGACCTATATAGCAGTGGAGGCAACTGTGATTATTTACGGCGTTAAACAGAATCTGTTGAAGTGGGCGATATATAGCAGTTGGAGTCTCGGAAAGGAAGAGGAAGCAAAAATCTTAAAACGCTGAGGACGCGGAGTAAGACCGCAGAGGGCGCAGAGAAGAAAGGTAAAACCTGGCCGACAGCGTCTGTCGTCAGTCCTCTGCAGGGCTGAGAGACAGACTCTCGTCGCATGGGGTGAAGTGTTGCTTTGAGGATGAGTACGCCAGGCAACGCGGGGCAAAGCTGGAGCTCAACATTAGGATTTTCGGACCGGGAGCAAACCCCAAAAACCGGCGGGCCCAGGACTTGTGCAGGCCCCTCGGGAGGACAGGGATGGGCCAGAAATCCAATGAATGTCCGATAACAGGTATTATGTAAAGTACGCGAAACTTCTGGCGGTGCGACCCCTGGCTGGTGGCGGGGGTTTCTTGGCCTGTGGGGGTGAGTTACGGGTTGGGCGCCTCTGCTCAAAAGTGCGGATTCCTTTTGGTTCACGTGCTCGCGCGTCGGAATGACAGGACGCGGAGGATTTCGGCCTGCTGACCTTGCCAATATGCAACTCGTTGGTGCCATAGGCGCTGGCACTTTGGCGCCATTGTGAAGGGCATGCAGGTCGCTTAACCTCGCGACGCGCCGCTGATCGTCTGCTCTTCGGTGTTCGGTAAGCCGAGGATTGGCCCAAGAGTCTTCGGGGAGGAAGCTTGGGGGCTTCATTTTCTGCATTCATCCGGCGCCCGGCCAGGATTCACAAGAGTCTGTGACTCTTGCAAGGAACCAGTAGCCCACAAGTTGTAGGGTATAGGAGCAGGTAAAAAAGGGCCCGAAGATCAGACTGCCGTAGCCGTATCAGAGCGATCTTCTTGTTCCGGTTTCCGATTTAATGTGCCGATGTTTTCCGTAAGTCATTTGTACCCTCCCCAAGGGGAGAATGGCTGTGGCTGGGAAGCGTCTGTTTTGGTTATCCATCATCATCGTTGAACTGGTAGCTGTGTACCTGTTGTGGAGGCCGTACCGGGGTCGGTTGATTCCGGCGCCACATCGAGTTGCGGTTGCACCAGCAGTCACGCATCCAGCGGGGTCGGCGATGTTGCCACCGCCCGCGCCCCGGTCCGCGGCGAAAGCTTCAGAACCGAAGCCGTCAGCAACCGGGCCGTCTCCGCAGGTCACGGCACACCGTAAACCGCCGGCAGCGCTGCGTTCCAGACCTGCCACTAAGACTGTGGTGGTGAACGCGGGTTTGAAGACGCCGGAACCGATTGCGACCAAGGCCCCAGCGCCGATCTCGCCGACGACGATTGAAGGGGGCACGGATTCGCTGGCGAGCTTCTGGTGCCGCATCTCGATGGTGGAACCGAAGTGCGATTGCCAGCGGTTGAACGACGAGCGCGCCACCAGTCAGCCTTTGATGCCTGGGGAATTCAGTCACTAAGATGGACCTGGCACTCTGACCGTCTGAGTTTCGAGAAGTTCCGCTTCCCTCTTCGCTGGCTACGCGCGACCGGCGAGACGCCGGCGCTACGGCGAACCTGCCTTGCGGCTGGAGAAAATCTTAAAACGCAGAGGACGCGGAGGACTCCGCAGAGAACGCTGAGGGCTTGGGTCTTGGGGCTTGGGTCTTAAGGCTTGGGTCTTAGGGCTTAGGTCTTAGGGCTTGGGTCTTAGGGCTTGGGGCTTATGGTTTAGGTTTCGGTCTTAGGGCTCGGTGTTGGGCCTCGCCTGCCTCTCTTTGTTGCGATTCGAGAATTTTTCGACATTGCAATGCGAGAATCTTCGATGTTGCGATACGAGATTCTTTGACGCAATCCTGGAATTCGGACGGCAGTCTAGGACAGCAGTCTACTTTGGTTGCATGGCGTGCTTCAGTTCTTTGACCAGGTGGGCGGCGACTTTCTGTTCTCCACCGTGCTTAAGGTCGAGAAACACTTTCTCGCGATCGCCCCCGGTGCCGGACCACAGGACGACTTTACCGTTGGGATCGACGAGTTGAATGGTGGCTTTGGTGGTGTTCTGGGCGCCGACATTGATGCCTTTGATGATGCCGTCTGCCTTGGAACGATCGAGCACGACTTCGAGCGAGCCGTGGAATTGCTTGGAAATCTCCGAGGTAATGTATTGGTCGAGGTTGTTGTCCATCTTTTCAACGTAGACTTTCTTCACGTTGAACAAGGCTGGATTGGTTTGAGCGAATCCGATGGTGACGGCAGCGACGAGCACGAGGCAGGCTAGTCCGATTGGGCAGAAACGACGCATGGAACTCTCCTGATTCAGGGGTTCGGCGATTATAGCGTCAGAGCGCGTGCTTGAGGCAGTGACAGAAGGGACACTGTCTGGTTCGGTTACCGGGCGGTTGGATCGACGGGTGCGGAGCTGAGGAGATTCTTCAAGTCTTGCTTGAAGCGTTCGAGCATTTGCAGGCGTTCAGGGGTCGCTTCAACGATCTCGTGTTTGTTCTGAAAGACCTGGCGGCCTTCCCTTTCGACCAGCACGCCGATGGCTTCGCCCATGCGCCATCCCGGGGTTCCAAGGATTTGAAGGCCGTCGACGCCCGGAACAAGCAGGGCGATGCAGCCATCGCGCACGACTCCCACGCATTTAGGAAACCGGGAGAAGGTCTCAAATTCAAAGCCAGCGAGGTAGATGCGTTGGAGTTGGTGGGCGGGATCCAAGGGAAAATTGTAATTTGGTAATCGGGTAATTTGTAATTTCTAAGCTGCACGGCGGCAGAGCGTACTGGGTAGATCACAAATTACAAAATTACCAAATTACAGATTCGCTACATCTTGTAGCGGCCCAGGTCTTCGTCGTTGAGGTCTTCGAGCATTTTGCGGAGGTCGTCGGGGGTAAGGCGCTCGGAGTTGTTGGCGGCGACCTTGGAGGATTTCAGGACGTCGTCTTCGACGAAGATGGGGCAATCGACGCGCAGGGCGAGGGCGAGGGCATCGGAGGGGCGCGAGTCGATGCTGATGATGCGGCCGTCGCGTTCCACCCAGATCACGGCAAAGAAGGTGTCGTCACGGAGTTCGGTGACTACGACCTTGCGCACCTGGGATTCGAGGCCGACCAGCACGTTCTTGATGAGGTCGTGGGTCATGGGGCGCGGCGTGGTGACCTTCTCGATTTCGAGCGCGATGGCGTTGGCTTCGTAGACACCGACCCAGATGGGCAGGACAGTGTCGCTACCAATGTCTTTGAGAATCACGATGGGCATGTTGGTGACCGGATCCATCATGAGGCCCCGAATTTTCATTTCTACTTCCATCGCGAATCCCCTGAAATACTCCTACTCGATCGAACCTCAGCGGGCAAGGCCGCGAGGGTTTTGGTATCGGTTGCGGCCCCCTGAAGCGGGACCCTTTCAAAGCCCACTTATACCACCAATTCTCCGACGAGGCTGTTGGGAAAGCTCGCAGTAATCACAACGGACACGTAGCTTCCCGGGCTGAGGGAGGCGGATTCGGGCGCGGTGAAGTTGAGGGTCTTGTTCTGCGAGGTGCGGCCGATCCACTGTGCGCGAGCCTCGTTCTTGCCCTCAACCATCACTTCGGTGATTTCGCCCAAGTGCTTCTGGTTGCGCCGTTTCTGTATGTCTCGTTGGCGCTCCATCAGAACCGCAAGACGGCGAGCCTTCTCATCATCCGGGATCGCGTCGTCGAGCCGCAAGGCAGGCGTATTGGGCCGCGGGGAATACTTGAAGGAAAACACGCCGTCGTATTCGACGGCATCGAGCAGGCAAAGGGTTTGTTCGAAATCGGATTCCGTTTCCCCCGGGAAGCCTACGATGATGTCGGTAGTGAGGCTGATTTCGCGGCGCGCGGCCTTGATCCAGGAGATGCGCTCGAGATATTGCTCGCGCGAGTAGAGGCGCTGCATGGCATCGAGGACACGGCTCGAGCCGCTTTGTACGGGAAGGTGCACGTGGTCGCAGAGGGTGGGAACGGCCTCGATGGCGTCGACGATGTCTTTGCCGAAATCCCGAGGGTGTGAAGTCGTGAAGCGCACGCGGCGGATGCCCGGCACCCCGCCGACGACAGCGAGGAGTTCGGCGAAGGACTTCTTCCCTGCCGGGTCTTTGTAGGAATTCACGTTCTGGCCGAGCAACTGGATCTCGGTGTAGCCGAGATCGGCCATCTGGCGGGCTTCGGCGAGGACAGAGTCAGATGTGCGGCTGCGCTCCTTGCCACGCGTGAAGGGGACGACGCAGTAGGCGCAGAACTTGTCGCAGCCTTCGATGATGGTGATGTAGCCGCGATGCGGGTTGGAACGTGAGGTGAATTCGGTCTCGAAGCACTCGTCGGTCTGGCGGTCGTCGAGTCCGGTGACATGGCGGTTCCCTGCTCCGATCTGCACCAGCATCTGCGGTAGGTTCCGGTAAGAGGCGGATCCGCAGACCATGGAGACGTGCGGAGCTCGGTCGAAGATTTTCTCGCCTTCCTGCTGGGCGACGCAGCCGAGGACACCGAAGATCTTGCCTTCCTTCTGATACTTTTTGTAGTCGGCAAGGCGGTGGAAGACCTTCTGTTCGGCTTTATCGCGAATGGAGCAGGTGTTGTAGAGGACTAGATCGGCCTCCTCGACGGTGGAGACCTGGCGGTAGCCTTCGGAAATGAGCGTGCCGATGACTTTTTCGGAGTCATGGACGTTCATCTGGCAGCCGAAGGTTTCGAGGTAGAACTTCTTGTCGGGATTCGTCGCCATCCGAGTCAAGTATAACGCAGGGTTGGAGGGGCACCGAGGAGCGGTGTAATGCGGCAAGAAAAACCTTAAAGCGCAGAGAAACGCGGAGAACTGCCGCGGAGGGCTCGGAGAAAAGCATTTAACCGCAAAGCTCGCAATGGGCCGCAAAGGACGCGAAGAAGGGTCGGGGTTCCTGAGCTTCCCCTACCCTCTGCCTGGCAGCCGAAGGTTTTCGAGGTAGAACTTCTTGTTGGGTACTGAGGAGCGGCGTGGTGGGACAAGAAAACCTTAAAACGCAGAGGACGCCGAGAACGGCCGCGGAGGGCTCGGAGAAAAACATTTAACCGCAAAGCTCGCAATGGGCCGCAAAGGACGCGAAGAAGCGTCGGGGTTCCTGAACTTCGCGCTAGCCCCGGCCGATGCAGTTCGCGGCTGCTGAAAACGAGATGCTAGCGAAACGAGGGTCGCATACGTCTATTGACTTGGTTCAATTTCGCTTAAGAGAGGGATTTATGAAGCGCATGCTGGTTGTCCTGGGGCTGTGTTTGGCAGGGGCTGCTTTTGGGCAGGAGAAGCAGGAGAAACCGGCCCCGGTGACGCTGCGAAGTATCTTGCTGGAGCAGTTGCGTACTACGCATAACACAAAAGACTGGTTCGTCGATGCGAACACGGCCGTATCGGGGCTGACGCCCGAGCAGGCCAACTGGAAAGATGGCAGCGGCAATCACTCGGTGGGGCAGCTTGCTTACCACCTGGTGTTCTGGAATCAGCGGGAGTTGCAGAAGTTCAAGGGGCAGACTCCGGCGCAGTTCAGCGGGAACAACGACGAGACCTTCGACAAGTTCGACAGCAAGCAGTGGGCATCGATCGTGCAGCAGCTTGACCAGGTGATGACCGACCTGGAGAAAGTGGTGGAAGGCGCCGACGAGAAGCAGTTGCAATCCTGGGCGTCAGAGATCGCGCATATTGGAACGCACAACGCTTATCACGTGGGACAGATCGTATTTGTGCGTAAGTTGCAAGGCTCGTGGGATCCGAACAAAGGGGTGAAGTAGCTCGTCCGGATCCCAGTGGATCTGAGTTATGCGGAGGCGGGCTTGCGCGTTTCCGCAGTTTCGCCTTTTTCCATGAAGGCTTGCAGCCAGCCGAGCATTCTTGGCCAGCCTTGATAGGCTTGGGCGATTTCGGGATGCGCTGCCAGGCCACTATGTTTGAGACGCACGAGAGTTCCCTGCTCCACGGGTTCGAGCTCCCAGCGAACCGTGGTTTTCACGTCCCCAGTCCAGCTTGCCACCCAGGAATACGTGAGCACACGAGGAGAATCGATCTCCAGATACTCGCCACTGACGGTGAAGCGATCGCTTTGCCCGCCCACGCCGGCACCTCGCCACTTTCCGCCGACGCGGAGATCGCTCGAGAATTCCGTACAGTGATAGATGCCCGCCTGTCCCCACCATTGCACGACCTGATGCGGTTCGACCAAGGCTTGAAAGACGTGCTCGGGAGGAGCGGCAATCAAGACCTCGGCCTGAATCGAATCGTGATTGGGGGTGACTGCACTGCTTACCATGATGCCTCCTAGGTAATGAGAACCTCAACGGCTGAAGCCGCTCTTTATTGATGTGCGGTCGGCACGACTAAAGTCGCGCGCTTCGTGACGGGTGGCGGTCGGAAGGAGAAAAGGATTTCGGCGGAAAACGTAGTCGCTCCTGTCCTCATTTCTCAACAAACTTCTTTCTCAACGAACTTTCTGACGGCATCGAGCAGCCCAGGCCAGCCCTGGCTGTAACTTGTGCGATCTTCAGGCAACGAAGTCAGCCCACTGTGCGTGACTCTGAGCAGAGTGCCTGTGGGGGTCGGCGTGAGATCCCATCGAACCAACGTGCGCTGGGACGGAATTTTGTGGAACTTGGCGAACCAGGTGTGGGACAGCACGCGGGGCGGATTGAACTCGATCACCTCGCCGTAGTGGACATACTCGCGTCCGGTTGCCAGGTCTTTGGCCGTAAATCCCCACTTTCCCCCGAGGCGCGGCTCCAGGTCCCATTGGGTGATTTGAAATGCTTCGCCGGCGCCCCATTGCAGCGCCTGCTCGCGCGTGATCAGCGCCTGGAACACGCGATCCGGCGGAGCGGCGATCTCGATTTCCGAGATCACCGCATCCTGGTCGGGAGTAATGGTGGCGATTGGCATTCGGGTCTCCTTGCGATGCGAAGGAAAACTACATGGATTTCGCGCGGGCGAGATCGAGGTGCTCCTTGGTTTCCTTACCGTCCTGCACGAACGTCCAGTCTTCGCTGTGGTGGTCGGCATCGGGCATGGTGATGACCAGGTGCTCCATGTGACCGGCCTTCGGGCCGGCGAGATTGGTGGCATCGACGAAGGTGAAGGTAATGGTCTTTCCGTCGGGCGACATACTGGCCTGCATGCGGGGCTGGTTGCCCGCGGTACAGTAATGGGTCATGAGGACGCGGTCGTTGTCGACGTGGAACATGCTGATCATGTCCTCGTCGCCCATGATCTCGCTCATGAGGGCCGACCCGCCACTGGTGGAGCGGAACACGATCTTCACGGGATTGCTGTTGTTCGCCTTCCCTTCCCAGGTGCCGTTCAGGGATTTGAGATGTTCGAAAGTGCTCTTGGCATCGGATTGCGCGACGGCCGCGGTGGCGGCCAGCAGGAACGCGAGAGCAGCAGCGATGCGAAGTGATTTCATGTTGAAGCCTCTCCTTTGTTCACCATGGTGAACTCTGATTTGGCAAGGCCGGCGTGCGGCCTCGCTGCCGTTCTATTCCACGCGACGGGGTTTTCCTTTCGTTCTACGGACCGGGTTGCGATGCGAAGGTTTGCGGGGCGCGGCCTGTTCGGCCAATTCTCTGCCGTACTCGGATTCCACAAACGCTTTCAAATTCGACAAGCTGGCGGACCAGAAACTGCGGTACTGCTCGAGCCAGGAGTCAACGGCGCGCAAGGGCGCGGGATTGAGGTGATAAAAGCGGTTTCGGCCTTCGCGATGTTCGCTGACGAGATGGGCGCGGCGCAAAAGACGCAAATGCTTGGAAATGGCGGGACGGGAAATGGGAAACGCTTGCGCGATCTGGCCGGCGGGCTGGCGTCCCTTGCGCAGCAGGTCGAGCACGGCCCGGCGGGTAGGGTCGGCCAGAGCGCTGAAAGTGGCCTCGGCGGAATATGTAACCGTTCGGTTCCGCATAATATGTAACTGTACGGTTACATGATTATCCATGTCAAGGAAAAAATCGCGGAGTCCGGAAAGCGCCTGAGATTGGCGGACAACCGGCGATCAGCGGAGGACGGAGATCAGTCGTTGACCTGAAGCTTGATGGAGGGGCGAACCAGCATGAGGGCCTGCCGCTGCGCCGGTTCGGGGTTCTTGCGGATGCGCGCGGCTTCGCTGCCCAGCGGCTTTTCGAATTCTTCAAGGGTCCTGGCGAAGGACTTGGCTTCGGCGCTGTCGGGAGAGAACTTGATCAACTGCTCGGATTTCAGCAGGCTGGCAAAGGAGAGGCGCGGGGGAAACCCGGCGTCGCGCAAGAAGAACGCGTAGTTGTACCAGTCGACGGCTTCGTTCTGGCGATCATCCATTGCGGCGTCGAGTTGCAGGGCGTGCTGGTAGAGGCGCAGAGCCTCGTCCGTCTTGCCCAGTCGAACGAGGGTGGTGGCTTCGCCGATGCTGGCGAGGCTTTCGAGCTTCCCTTCCCCGGTTTGCGCCGCGATTCTGCGAGCCAACTCGTAGGAGCGAGCGCCTTGTTCCGGCTGGCCGGCGCGCACCTGGCAGTCGGCCAGTTTCAGCGCGACTCCGATCAGCTTGGGAGCGGGCGGACGCATCTCGGCGCCGTGATGCGCCACGATTTCGAGGAATGCGCCGTAGTGCGGGGCCGCGTCGGCAGGCTTGCCTTCGCGGTCGAGTTCGGCAGCCAGATAAAGTTGCGCGTCGGCCTGCGAGGGATCGGAGGCGATGGCTTTCTGCCAGCTCGCGAGGGCTTCCTCGGAGTGACCGAGTTGCAGCGCAAGGATGCCGTGGTTGACCAAAAGTTGGGGGTCGCGAGGCGCGCGTTGCATGGCGACCTGGGTCACGGCGTAGGCTTCGTCGTAGCGCTTGCTGCTCGTGAGATATTGCAGCAGCGCATTGCGCGGCGCCGGATCGACGGGGTCGGCTTGCATGGCCCGCTTCCAGGCGACCACCGCTTCTTCCGGCTTACCGGCATCGAGTTCCTTGCGGGCCAGGCGCATTTCGAGCGAGGTGTCGTAGGAATTGAGCGCGATGGCACGTTGCAAGTAGGACAGGTTGTCGCCATGCAGGGCGAAGTAATAGCGGACCTGGTCGACGGTGCCCCACGCGAGCAGAGTGACGGCGGCGCCGATGCGGAGGGCGCGGGCGGACCGGGCAGGGCCGACCAACCAGCGGAAGGCGTCAGCCAATGTGTTTCCGGCGTCACTGGCGGCGTTGCTGATGCGTGCCTGCGAGTTGAGCAACAGGCTGGCGATGCGGCCATCGCGCAGTTTCCAGATGGCACCGTCGAGAATGAAGTGATGGATGTTGACCAGGGCGGTGAAGATCAGGAAGCTGCGCGTGAAGTCGAAGTGAAAGAGGTGGCTGGCGATCCACGGGCCAGGGATGAAGAGCGCGATGCCCCCGGCGATCAGGATGGCGAAGTAGGCCAGCGGCCGCCAATTTTGACGCCCTTCGGCATTGGCCTCGCGGCGTGCGTAGAAGCTGGTGATCCAGAGATATTGCGCGGAGTGCATCACGGCGAGCACCCCGGTGCTGTAACGACTCTGCGGTACGTGAAACCGCTCCCCAAGCGAAAGCACTGTAGGAAGAAGGAACCATAGGAACTGGGTGGTGAACAGTGTGAGAGAAGGCACCATGGCCCGCCATCCCGCCTGCCCGATCAGTCGAGATAGTCCGTAGGAACTACAGGCGACGAAGGCGACCGCCAGAACGATCTGCAGCTGCGAACTCACCACGCCGGGAATGTTGAGCGAAAGAAATAGCGGGTCCGAGGAGGGGCCGGTATGGAAATTGAGAAAGAGAATGGCGTAGGAGAGCAGGAAGGAGGCGTAGAGCGCGTGGCGCTCGCGGTTGGTGGGTTCGGCGCCAGCGCGGCGCGCGAACATCATGAATACGCCGTAGTTTTGCCCACTGTAGTGCCAGGGGCTCCAGGTCAGATAGAGGGTGAACAGAAACGGGAGCGCGGCAAACCAGAAATGCGAGATCAGCGCCGTGAGCAACACCAGCAGCGTGGTGTGTACGGTGAAGATGCGGTACTTATGGAAATCTTCGGCACGGTGATAGGCGCGGTACACCGTCGCCATGTAATGCGGGTAATTAAAGAAGAGAGCGAGAACGTAAAACGCGATGGACCACTGGAGAGTGTTTGCAGCCAGCGAAACATAGGCCAGCAAAAGCAGCGGAGCGGACCATGCTCCGCAGCCCACGATCATGTCGAGCCATGGGTTATAGATCCAGGGCCGCTGGGAACTAGAATTGGCTGGCAATTTTGGCATCGGGCGTTGGGGAGGAAATGGGGGTCCACCCTGCGCGGATTATAGGAAGACAAGGCGCGCGGCTCATGTGCCGAAAGTAACCAAGCGGTGTGTGCACTGACCTTGTGTTGTCGTTCGCTTTGAAGGCGCAATCACACCGCCTGAGCTTCTTTTACAATCGCAATGTGAAGACTTGGGATGTCCTTATTATTGGTGGCGGGATCATCGGGCTGAGCCTGGCGCGGGAATTGCGCAAGCAAGGCGCGTCGGTGTTGGTGGTGGAGCGGGGGGAGCCGGGGCGCGAGGCGTCGCATGCGGCCGGTGGCATGTTGGTCGACTGTGGGGAGGAAACGGCACTGGCGTTGCAGCCTTTGGCTTCGGCGAGCGCCGCCATGTATCCGGAGTTCGCCCACGAACTTGAGGATGAATCGGGGACCAAGGTCGATCTGCGGTCGAACGGTACTCTGCTGTTCCCTGCCCCCGGACACGCCACCGACGGCATTCCTGGCGTCAGCGTGTTGTCGACGCCGCTGGCGGAACTCGAGCCGGCACTGGCAGCCGAAAAGCGCGCTGTGTTCTTTCTCAAAGAGCGCAGCGTCTGTCCGCGGGCGCTCTTCGGGGCTGCTTTGAAAGCGGCGCGGCACCGTGGAGTCGATATCTCCTCGGGAACGAAGGTGGTCTCGATCGAGGTGACCGGCGGACGCGCCACGGGCGTGATCACGGACAAGACTACTTATCGCGCGTCCAAAGTGGTGAATTGCACGGGTGCCTGGGCGGGACAGTTCAAACTGTTTCCTGTACCGGTGCGGCCGGTGAAAGGCCAGATGGTGTGTTTTGCGATGCCGCAGCGCGAACTGTTGAAGCATGTCGTGCGGTCGCCGGAAATTTATCTGATCCCGAGGAGCGATGGGCGGTTGCTGGCAGGAGCCACGGTGGAGGAAGCCGGCTTTGACAAGCGGACCGTACCCGAAACCATCCAGCATCTGCGGCGGGCCGGCGATCGCCATGTTGCCCGCGCTCGAGGAGGCGCACGTGCTGGAGGACTGGGCAGGACTGCGGCCGGGAACGCCCGACAATTTGCCGATCCTGGGAGGGACGCCGGTGCCTGGCTATTTTCTTGCGACCGGCCATTACCGGGACGGGATCTTGCTGTCGCCAGTGACGGCACGGACCATGGCGCAATGCCTTGGCGGCCGAAAGCCGGATCAAGATTTGGAGCCGTTTTCCGTGGGAAGGTTTGAGAAAACGGAGTTTCAAGGTTTCAAAGTTTCATAGTTTCAATTGTTTGGATGTTTTCAACGGCTTATTGCGAGGTCCTTTGAGGTCCTTTTAGGAGATCCGCTCGCTGCCGATGCAGGTTGATGTTGACAGGGGTCAGGCCTTCCCGGGATAGGCTGCCAACGCCGATTCCAGAGGCGCGGCGTCACTGCGGCCATCCTGCAACTCGGTTATACTTGTTCGTTTCCCGGACCATCTCAGGTCGTTACACTGCGTTTCCACGCAAGAAAGGGACTCATCCATGGCATCGCCAGCCCTCGACTTTGCACGGCAAAACCAGCAGCGTTTTGTTAGCGAATTGAAAGACCTGCTCCGCATTCCGAGCGTGAGCACGCTTGAAGAGCACAAATCCGACGTTCAAAAGGCGGCCGACTTCGTGGCCAGCGAACTGCGGCGGATCGGGATGGAGAACGTCGAAATCATCCCGACCAAGGGCCATCCTCTTCTTTATGCCGACTGGCTGCATGCCAGCGGTGCGCCAACGGTTCTGATGTATGCCCACTTCGATGTGCAGCCGCCCGATCCGCTGGATGAGTGGGTTACGCCTCCGTTCGAGCCGACCGAGCGCAACGACAATATTTATGCGCGGGGCGCGGTCGACGACAAAGGCCAGCTCTGGATGGAAGTCAAGGCACTCGAGTCGCTGATGAAGGCGCATGGCGGCAAGCTGCCCATCAACGTGAAGATCATCTTCGAAGGCGAAGAGGAAGTTGGCGGCGAGTCGATTGCGGCGTATGTGCGGAAAGAGAAGGCCAAGCTGAAAGCGGATTTCGCGCTGGTCTGCGACACGGAGCTGTTCGCGCCGAATCTTCCCACGCTCTGCGTTGGGCTGCGCGGGCTGGTCTACACCGAGATTGAGGCTTTCGGCGCGAAGAGCGATTTGCACTCGGGGATGTACGGCGGGGCGGCGCCCAATCCGTTCTTCGCACTGATTGAAATCATCAGCAAGCTGAAAGATTCGAAAGGCAAGGTGCTGATCCCGGGCTTCTATTCGAAAGTGAAAGCTCCGACCAAGGATGAGCTTAAGGCGTGGAAGCGGCTGCCCTTCAACGAAGAGCACTACCGCAAAACCGAAGTCGGCTCAAAGGTGCTCACCGGCGAGCCGGGATACTCGGTGTTGTATCGGACCTGGGCGCGTCCCACGCTGGAAGTGCATGGCATGCCGGGAGGCTTCACGGCGCCGGGAGCGAAGACAGTGATTCCGGCGAAGGCGGCGGCGAAAGTTTCCATGCGGATGGTGCCCAATCAGGATCCCGATGACATCCTGAAGCGCTACACCGCGTACGTGAAAAAGCTCACGCCGAAAGGAATCGAGACCAAGATCAAAGTGTGGAGCAAGGGGCCTGCCTGCGTGGTCTCGACCGACAACAAGTACATCAAGGCCGCGACCGAGGCCATGCACGACATCTTCAAGAAAGATACTGTGTTCATTCGCTCAGGCGGTTCGATCCCGATCGTGACCGATTTCCAAGACGTGCTGAAGATTCCAAGCGTCATGATGGGTTTTGGTTTGCCGGATGACAACCTGCATGCGCCCAACGAGAAGTTCCACATTCCGAACTTCCATCGGGGGATTGAGTCGATCTGCTTGTTCTTTGAGAAGCTGGGAAAATAGGGTTTCAAAGTTTCAACGATTCAGAGGTTGGAGAGGCGCGGGGCTGATGCCCGGCGCCTTTTCTCTTGGCGATGTCGGTGTGATCGTTGTTTTGCTGGTTGCGAGGCGGGTCTTAGGAGTTCAAATCAACAAAAACCCTTCCATCCCGTGGGCTGCGGGCATCTTAGTGGGGCCGCTCAAAGAAGCAGGCGAATCGATCCTTCGAGTCACTTCGCGGAGGGAGCTACGGTTTGCGGAGATTTGGAAACGGGGCGTTACGAATCACAGCAATCACTATGTTCCTGGCCTTGGGCTACGCATCAGCCCAGGCGCAGGGTCAACTGGAAGACAAGCGGGATGGCTGGAAGCTTGGGCAGGCCAGTCTCGAGGCAAGCCAGACGTCCGATGCGGCGGAGTTCCGGCTCTTGCAGGAGCCAGGGACAAACGATCCGAGGCAGCGCGTGGTGCAAGGGAGCAGCGAGGAGCATCACGGCTTCATCATGCGAAACGTGCGTCGCGGTCTGGAAGACCAGAAGGAGTTGTATCAAGCTCCCTTCAAGGTCAAGAATCTCAAATGGGACGCGTTGTTTCTGGGGACTACCGCCGCGCTACTGGCAACCGATCGACAGGTCATGCGGGATGTGCCGAAAGACAACGTGAATATCGGACACGACGTGGCGTTGGTGATGCTGCTCGGCACCGGCGCCAGCGCAGGCATCACATGGCTGTATGGATTGAAGACCGGCGATTCGCACGCAAAGGAGACCGGCGAACTGACGCTTGAGTCGCTTGCCAATACATTCCTGATTTATACCCCCATGCAATTCGCCGCGGGACGCGAGCGTCCGGACGAAGGAACGGGCAACGGGCGTTTTTGGCGACACGGGAATTTCAATACTTCGTTTCCGGCGGGACATCCTATGTTCACTTGGGCGATGGCGAGTGTAGTGGCGCACGAGTATCCGAAAACGTGGGTGAAGATTTTGAGTTACGGGGCAGCTGTTGCCCTTTCCGGTGCAAGGTTGCAAGGACGGAATCACTTTCCTTCGGACGTGTGGGTGGGCAGCATTTTTGGATATTTGATCGGCACGCATATCTTTCACGCGCACTGTGATCCGAACTTCAGTGAGGCGTGCCGCCGGTAGGGCAGCTGTCGGTTCTCAGTTCCCAGCAAATACAAAAGGATTGACTACCAAGGACACGAAAGAACACTAAGGAAACATCGGTGCAGCGAGTGCTCTTTAACGATTGAAGAAAGGTACGAAGCCTCAGGGCTTGAGCGGAGTCGGTGCACCGGAAATGACGTCCAGGGTGCTTTCCTTGCTGAGGTGGGCAGCGACGCGTATGGCGTCACGGGGGCCGTTGTGGGCGAAGGTGGCGGAGCCTACCGACTCCACGGGGATGGCGACGTCTTTGCCCGGACCCACGAGCTTGGAGACGCTGCCCCGGGCGGGAATCGTAAAAGAAACCGTGACAGGATCGAGCTTCGCTCCGGAAACCGGATTCACGGTGAGTACCCCGGAGATGTCGCGATCGGTGTCATTGGTGAAGCCATAACCCTCGTCGGTCAGCTGCACGTTCTCATTGGTATCGACGCTGAACAGCTGAAAGTGACTGAAGAGGTGGCGGCGGTAGTAGCGGTGTTTCTGGCGCTCAACGTAGAGTTCCGCGGTGTGCGGGAGCCACACGCTCGTATCCTGCGAGCGGAAATGGACGGGCTCATAGGAAATGGAAACGTGCTCTTGCGTGAGACCAATGTCACGCAGGGGATGCATGAGTTCGGTTTCGAGGCGCAGAACTTGAAACGTACCGGGATCGAGCCAGGCTCTCCCCTTCAGAGCTGCCGAGATGTAGCGTCCGGAGGTGGAGTATGCCAGAAGCCGGCCGGGACGATCGGGTCGCTGCAGGAAATGTATCTGCCAAGCGGGATGTCCGGCCGACTCTCCCAGACCTTCGCATGTAAATTGGAAGTCGGACGCGAGAAGCGGATGGAACAATAACGCCATCCCAGGCAAGCCCTGCGTGGCAATGTGAGCTGGGAACTGCCCGGGATCGCGGCTGCGATCGCGGTACTCATCAAGCTGGAAGCCGCCGGACGGGCTTCGCGAAACCATCACGACATAGTCGAATTTCCTGACTACTGGCTTCCGCTGCGTCCCAAGCGCATCGACGATCGAGTGCTCGACTCGCTCGGTCGCGGTGAATCTTTCCAGATTGCTGATGAACTGTTTCATGCGTTGGGCCGCACCGTTGAGGATGGACGGTAGCGGACACTCGGTGTTGGGATCCACCGGCGGGACGAACTGATCGATGCGCAGAGGGATCCAGGAAGCAGGAGGTGCGGGAACGGAGTGTTCCGCGGACTTCTCAGGGGACTGCGTCTTGACCGGCTTCGGCTCAAGGGCTACGAAGCGGGTGAGGAACGGGGAGCCCGCCTCGATTTGTAAATCCTGCTTTACGGGTAAGAAACCGGGAGCGCTGGTCTCCAAAACATAGGCGCCCGGGAGCAGGTCGTGGAAGACCATCACGCCATCTGCTTCGCTATCGGCGGGAATGTCTGGACCATTCTTCCGGAGAACGTGCGCGGTGGCGACACCGAGAAAGGGAGATTCGTCCTGCAATCGAAGGGAGACGCGGAGGGAGGTAGTTTCAGGTGCTGCAGGCACTTGCGGCTGAGGGCTCAGCGGCAGCGGGTCGGTTTGAGCAAGCAGGCTCCCGCCCGAGGCAAGCAGGCAAGCAAGCAGCATGGCTGAATACGGGAAGAGTCGCGCCCCAGACATAGCCACCCCACGTCCAATGCGGGACATTATGGCCGCAGTTTCCGATTTGAAGCAAGTTAACTTCAGATCGGTTGCACTAGTCTTACGGTCCACCCGAATGGTCGACTCGGTGATCAGTGAGGAAATGCGAACATCTGAATCGGAGATCCGCCTGCCCGCCCCTAGGTTCGCTGGCGCTAACGGTTTCCCTGAAAGACCCGGTAGCTGTGGGGGGCCAAGCTCAATTTGAATGCCGTGGTTCCTGGTTCGGCCGGATGGCGCGGGCGGTGTTCGATTCCGCTCAGCTTGTCCCCATTTACCAGATCGGTTAAAGAATTCATGCCTGTCGCCAGTACGGTGACGTCTGCTGCTTCGTCGCGAAACGACTCTACGATGAAGGTACCGTTGTCGTAGGCGAAGAGGGTCACCTTGGCCGGAGCTTCGATGCGCACGGGAAAGTTCCCCATGACGTAGCTGCGGATTGCGTTCAAGGCGGCTTCCGGCATGAGGTACAGGTCGGTGAAGTTCTCTGGGATCGTCAATACGTACAGCGTGCCTTTGCTGTACTGGTTCATCAGGAGGATAGGAAATCCGTTGTTATCGGCGATGCCGCGAACCACCGGCCAGGCGTCATTGGTGAGGAAGCGTAGATGGGGAATGAGAATCGGCGCCGCGCTTTTTCCGATTTCGGTGCCGGCGCCAGCGCCGAAGGCGCCAATGAAGTGGGTCACCGCAACTTTGTGATCGGTGTATCGGATTTCGTCCAGATCGTCCGCACCTTTGCCCGCGAGCGCCTGCCAGAGGCCTGAGGTCATCACGACGGTTTTGCCGGCGTCGAGCTGCCGCTTGATTTCGCTGACGAGGTTCGGATCGGAGGCCGCGCCCTGAGTCAACAGGATGACGTCGGCGTTGGCGGGAAACGTGGAATGCAGCTCGATGGGGATGCCGATCATGCCCAGGAAATTGTGCAGGAAGTCTTCTCCGACCGCGTACGGTGGGCGGTAGCTGGCAAGGCCGATGGGCGTCCCGAGCTTACCCACAAAGGGCTTGAGCTGATCGAGCGCATCCCCGGCGACACTGGCGAAGAGCGGATTCCCTTTCGCGCGCGCAGTGATCTTGTCCCAGCTGACGCTGGTCGGCGAATCTTTCCACGGACGTTCACCTGGAGGTGCTTCGCCGAGGAGGAGTCCGTAGTTGAACAGTGTCATCTCGCGGGCCTTGCCGAAGACAGTAAGCCAGAGCTGTTCGGAATAGCGGTCAATGTATCGAATATCGAAGGTATCGACCCAGCCGCCCCCGTTGCGCCCGGGGGCAATCTCATCGAAGTAGCGCATGATGGCGTAGCTTTCGTACTGCTGCAGGTTCTGATCGGTCTCGACGGGATCGCGGGTCTCGGTGCCGGTGTAGATTCCATCGAAAATCTTCGGCTGCTCAGCCAGGTCATAACCGTTGCCCTGGAAGTGCTCATACCAGTTGGGAAACTTGATCACGATTTTGAGCTTGGGATTGACGGCTTTGGCGGGGCCGACGACCAGGTCGCGCGAGACTTCGTCCATGGTCTTGAGGCGGAAGTCGGTCCAACTCTGGTTGCCCTTGGCGAGCGATGTCGGAGGGCTTCTTGGTGTTGGCGAAGAAGAAGTCGTCGAGAATGACTTCGTCAAAGAGCCTGGCGGTCATTTCCGAGACATGCTTCACGTAAGCCCGGTCTTCGGGCTTGGTGTAAGTGAAGGAGGCGAACTGGCCATCGTCGTCGTCGGAAAAACAGATGGCGCCGGCGACCTCGACGCCCTGCGAGGCGAAGAACTTCTTGACCTCACCCACGAGCGCTTCGTCGGCGAGCTTGCGGCTGCGGTAGGTTTCCAGATAGACCTTGTCGACGTGCAACTGGCTGCGGATGGTGGCCCACGAAGACTCGAGCCATGGGCGGTCTTTCATCTTCAGCGTGATCTCGACCGGGATGTAAACCACGGTTTTGAACCCTGCGGGGGTGGTTTGGGCGTGCGCGCCGGGAACAAGAACCAAAGCGAGCACCATCGTGAGAGCCAACGACAAAGGGAGAACCAGGGGGCGTGCGTTCAAGGCCATCCTCCGTCTGCAAAAGGAGGCCATTATAAAGCCCTTTAGAAAATCGTTTCTGCACAATCTTTGAGGTCATGTACGATTTCGTCGTTGCCTGGGCTGTTGGGCTGCGCTAGGCTGGTTTTGCTCTCGCGATTCTCCCTTCCTTCGTCTTCCTTACACCGTAATACCCGGCGGCTACTGCATTGCGTGTGCAATCCAGCGTGGTTGGGCGGAGATACCCACAAGATATGGGGTTTTCTTTCTTGACCCGCGGTACGAATCACCGTTACAGTAGCTGCAATTCATGCCTTCCCGAAGCATTGCCCGGGAGGGTTATGTCCGGGCGTTCGCTAGCGGCATCTGATTGGTAAACAGGGCCGGGCAGCGCGTCCCGCCAGCCAGAAGTCGTGCCGACGGCGCCACCAGTCAGCGCAGCCAGCGAGCGCATCAGCCATGCGGAGAAACTTCGGCCAGTCGTTCGCGAGTGATGTCCGCATGATGGAGCATCGAAGGAGTCGAAGTTGCTCAAACTGAAAAAGCTCCAGATTCTAGGATTCAAGTCGTTTTGTGACCGCACCGAGCTGAAGTTTCCCGGCGATGGGGTGGCGGCGATCATCGGCCCGAACGGTTGCGGCAAGTCGAACATTGCCGACGCCATTTCGTGGGTACTGGGCGAGCAGTCGGCCAAGACGCTGCGGGGTTCGCGCATGGAGGATGTCATCTTCGCGGGCACGCGCGACCGCCAGCCGACGGGCATGGCCGAAGTGTCGCTGACTTTGATTGATCCTGAGCAATACGACGGGCCCGACAAGAACGAGCCTACGGAAGTCGAAGTGCGCGAGGAGATGTCCGAAGAGGACTGGGACGAAGCGGAACTGCGCACGCAAGCCGCGGAAGAAACCGTTCACGCTATTGAAGAAGCGCAGCCTGGAAAGGTGGAAGAAGTGGCTGCGCCTGGCGATCGTGCCATCGCTGCGGCAGTGTCTGAACAATCGGAGGGATCATCGGAGATCTCCCCCAATCCGGCCGATGGAGAGGCGAGTATCTCTGCCCACCTGGACGGGCGAGATTCTCTTCCCTCAAACGACAGGGCTGCGCCTGAAGTCAAAACGGCGGTCGTCTCTGGTCCACCGTCGGTTGTTCTCAAGATCCGGCGGCGCAAGTTCAACCAGCAGCAGTTCCACACCGGCGAAATCGTGGTCACGCGCCGGCTGTTCCGCACCGGCGACAGTGAATATCTGCTGAATGGCAAACTCTGCCGCTTGCGCGATATTCAGGAACTGTTTATGGGAACGGGGCTCGGACCGGAGTCCTACGCGCTGATCGAGCAGGGACGCATCGGGCAGATTCTTTCGAGCCGTCCGACCGACCGCCGCGCCATCATCGAGGAAGCGGCCGGGGTTACGAAATTCAAGACAAAGAAGCGGCTGGCCGAGGCGCGCCTTGAGGAAGCCAAGCTGAATCTGAACCGCGTGAATGACATCTTCGAAGAAGTCACGCGGCAGATGAACTCGCTCAAGCGGCAGGCATCGAAGGCCGAGCGCTATGCCAAGTTGCGCGACGAAATGCGCGCCAAACTGCGAGTGGTGCTGGCAAGCAAGTTCACGCAACTCGATCTCGAGAGCGCGGAAATCGACACGCAGCTCAATGCGCTGGCCGACGAAATGCAACAGCGCACGGATGCCGTGCAGCAGTTCGAAGCCGAGAACAGCGAACGCACGCAGCGGGGCTACGCGATCGATGCGGAACTTCGCCAGAACCGGGATCGGCTGGCGCAGATTGCGATAGAGATCGACCGTGGGCAGGCGCGCCGGCGCACGAACGAGGAGCGCTGTGCGGAACTGATGGCGCGATCGGCATCCTGGGAAGCGGAGTTGGGACAGGCCCGCAGCCGGTCGACTTCGCTTGAGGAAGAGCTTTCTTCGAATCATCAGATTCTTGAATCGGCCGCAGCCGATCTGGCCGCAGCGCAACACGAGTTGTCGCTGAGCCGGCAGGACGCAACCACCGCCGCCGCTGACCTGACCTCGCTGGAGCGAGAACTTGAACAGGGCCGCGCTGCGGTGATGGAGGCGGTTTCGGCTGCCTCGCATCTGCGGAATCAGCTGACGCAGGCAGAAGAACGGCTGGCCGCGGTCGATCGTGAAGCGCAGCGTCTGGAGAACGAGGTCTCCGCCGCTGCGAGCCAGGTGGAAGCCTTTGGCAGCCAGCGCGGCCAACTGGCGCTGGAGTTTGAAACGGTTTCGCAGCGTGTGGGCGGACTGACGGCGGAGATTACGCAGGTTCGGCAGTCCCTGGAAATGAAGCGATACGAGGAGACGGAGGCAAAACATCGCCTCGACGGCTTGCGCGCTGAGTTCGCTTCGGCGCTAGGCCGCAAAGGATCGCTCGAAGCTGTTATCGCCGAGCATGGCTACTCCACCGAGTCGGTCCGGCGGCTGTTCCAGTCGGGAGCACTGCAGGGTGGATTCGCTCCGGTCGGAGTGCTCGCGGATTTCCTCGAAGTCGAACCGCAGCATGAACGTGTGGTCGAGGACTTCTTGCGCGACGAGCTGAACTACATCGTGGTGAAGTCGTGGGACGCTGCCGATGAGGGGCTCCGGTTGCTGCGCAGTGATGTCGACGGTCGGGCGACCTTCCTGGTGCATCCGGAAGACTCGCAGGCGAAATTCTCGTTCGTGGTCGATGAGGCGGCACACTCGGCGCCTCCAGGGCAGCCGATCTTGCCGCTCAAGAACACCATTCGCGTGCTCGATGGCTTCGGCAAATCGCTCGAGGTGATCCTGCCCAAGCTACGCGACGGTTACCTGGTTCCGGATTCCGCCCTGGGCCGCGAACTAGCACTTGAAAATCCCGACGCCTTCTTCTTGTCGCATTCGGGCGAATGCTTCCACAACGTGACGGTCACGGGCGGCAAGCAGCGCGCGGAAGGTCCGCTTTCGATGAAACGCGAGTTGCGGGAATTGCTGCGCACGCTTGAGGACATGGAGAACACCCTGCGCGACGGCGAGGCGCATGTGCTTCTACTTGGGCGCGAGATCAAGGAGCTCACTTCCCTGCTCGATCGCCTCGAAGAAGACAAGCGTGAGGCGGATAAGCAAGCGATGACGTCGGGCCACATGTTGCAGCAACTGGACGCGGAAATGGAACGCGTGAGCGAGCGGCTGAACGTGGGGCATGCGGAGCGGCAGCGTCTGGGCACGGAGCGTGCTGATCAGGAAGCTGTCATTGCGGCGCGAGGCGGAGACATCACTGCGGCAGAAGCGCGCCGCGGCGAGATCGAACGCAGAATGATGGTCTCCCAGGAGCGCATCGCCGTGCAAAAGGAGCGCCGCGACTTCGCAGCGCAGAAAACATCCGAACATGTGGCTCGGGTTGCTGGGCTCGAAGAGCGTCACCGCTCGGCTTCGGCGGTGCTCGAGCGCATCCAGTCGCTGGTGAGCGAGATGCGCGAACGTGTCCATGCCCTGCGCACCCAGATTGACGCTTCTGCAGCGGAGAAAGTGCAGCGCGAGAACGAGAACCAGATTCTGGCCAATCAGCTGGTGGATCTCGAAGCGGAGAAGAACGCCGGCGAGGCGCGTGAAGGTCTGCTGCAATTCGAGTCGGAACAGATCCGCGCGCGGCTGGTTGAAATCGACGAAGCACTGCGCAATGCCCGGCAGATGCTCGACCAGGCCCGCGACCGCCGCGGCGAACTGTCCGCCACCGCCGCCAAGCTGCAATCCGATGCGCAGTATATGGCGGAGTCCTGCCTGAACGACCTGGGTGTGCAGCGCCACGAACTGATGGCCGACACGACCATCCCAATCGCTACTGGCGAGCAGCTCGCCATCGAGGACCAGGGTTACCGCGAGATGCGCACGCGGCTCGACAACATGGGTCCGGTCAACATGATGGCGCTCGAGGAGTACAAGGAGACCGCCGAACGCCACCAGTTCCTGGAAACTCAGCGCCAGGATCTGCTCGACTCCATCCAGAACACGATCGCGACCATCAAGGAAATCGACACGGTCTCGCGGCAGAAGTTCGAGGAGGCATTCCACCGCATCAACGAGAACTTCCAGCAGACCTTCCGCAAGCTGTTCGGCGGCGGCCACGCCTTCATGCGGCTGACCGATGAAGAAAACAGCGCCGAGAGCGGCATCGACGTGGTGGCCTCGCCTCCGGGAAAGAAACTGCAGAACGTGCTGTTGCTATCGGGCGGGGAAAAAGCGCTGACTGCATTGTCGTTGCTGGTCGGGATCTTCCAGTATGCGCCGAGCCCATTCTGCATTCTGGATGAGGTCGATGCACCGCTTGACGAAGCCAATATCGGCCGCTTCACCGAACTGGTCAAGGACATGAGCGTGCAGACCCAGTTCGTGCTCATCACCCATAGCAAGAAGACGATGAGCATCGCTCCGGTGCTTTACGGGGTCACGATGCAGGAACCCGGCGTTTCAAAACTTGTATCGGTACGCTTCGGGGCCTCGGCCTAGCGACGACGCGAGCGGCATTCCGAACACTTGCGGGAGTGATTTGAGGACGCGATCGTTCCCGCAATAGTTTCGATCTCGATATCCACTCCCATCCTCAGCTTTTCCACACCTGCGAAAGCAACGAATTGCCCGTCTGGCGCGGGTTTCCGGAGCTATTGAGAACTGTCAACATTTTTCCGATCAAGAGGATGCGCAGGTCACGTTCACCTATGACGTAAATCGTTGACAAATATTTCTGGCCAGCTAGAATACGCGACGTTTTTTAACTGTAGAATTTCTGTCTATGACTTCATCTGTGCTCGATTCCGTCCTGCTGCGCACCGAGTTCTCCGATCTCCAACTTCATGCCAGCGGCAAGGTCCGTGACGTTTACCGTATCGACAAGGACCGGTTGCTTTTCGTTGCCACCGATCGTATTTCGGCTTTTGACTACATCCTGGCCACGGGAATTCCGCACAAGGGTCGCGTCCTGACCCAGATCTCGCTTTTCTGGTTCGACTTTCTCAAGGATGTGGTGCCCAATCACCTCATTACGGCCGATGTCAGCCAATACCCGGCCGAGGTCCGCAAATATGAAGACCAGCTGCGCGGACGGTCGATGGTCGTGATGAATGCCGACATGGTGCCCGTGGAGTGTGTGGTGCGCGGCTACATCTCGGGTTCTGCGTGGAAAGAGTACAAGGCCACCGGAAAGGTCTGCGGGATCGAGCTTCCCAAGGGGCTGCGGGAGTCGGATCAGCTGCCCGAGCCGATCTTCACACCGGCAACCAAGGCGACCACGGGTCATGACGAGAACATTCCCTTCTCGGAGATGACACGCCTGGTAGGCGCGGACTTGAGCGCGGAATTGCGCGACCTGTCACTGAAGATTTACAAGAAGGCGGCCGAATATGCCCGCACGCGTGGCATCATCATCGCCGACACCAAGTTCGAATTTGGGCGCACGTCGCGGGGCACGACTTTGGCCGACGAGGTGCTGACTCCGGATTCGTCGCGTTTCTGGCCTGCCGACAAGTATCAGCCGGGACGAGCGCAAGATTCTTACGATAAACAGTTTGTGCGGGACTATCTAGAGGAGATTCGCTGGAACAAGCAACCACCGGCGCCGGCTCTGCCGCCCGAGGTTGCGCGTAAAACCAGCGACAAGTACTTGGAGGCTTATCAGCAACTGACGGGACGCAAGCTGGATGTCTGAGCAACTCGTGTTCCGCGGAGTTCAACGGTGAACGCCGCGGATTGGGCGATCCTGGGTGTAATTGTGGTGTCGGCAGCGGTGGCGGCGTCCGAAGGTTTTGTTCACCAGGCATTTGGAATCGCGGGCCTAATCGTTGGCTACCTGTTGGCCGCCTGGCAGTATCACCGCGTGGCGGATTGGTTTGCCCCCCACTTGAAATCGCCGTGGCTGGGTGACATTGCAGCCTTCGTCGTCATTTTTGTTGTGGTTGTGATCGTGGCTGGAATCGCCGGACGCATTGTGCGTTGGGCGATGAAGGAAGCCGGTTTAAGCCTGTTCGACAGGCTGCTGGGTGGTTTGCTGGGAGTGGTGAAGGGTTCGTTGTTCGTGTCCGTGATTCTGATGGGCATGACGGCGTTCACGCCGTCTTCGCAATTGCTGGAAGGATCGCAACTGGCGCCGTATTTCCTGGTGGTGGGAAGAGCGGCGATCTGGTTAGCGCCGTCGCAGTTGCGCGCAAAGTTTTACGAGGGCCTGGAGCTGGTGCGGCACGCGCACGTACCGGCTCCTCCTCAGGGGCTGTTGCCGAAGGTCTCGCAGTAAGGAGACCCGGAAAAAGAATCGACTGCTGACTGTTCGCTTTGCCAGAGAAAGAGAGAGCCCGTGAAAGATCAACTAGAAGCCCTGATCCTGCAGATGTACAAAAGCAACATCCTCTATTCAGAGGCCGTGCGGGAATTCAAGAAGCGCTTCATTTTGACAGTCCTGCAGGAAAACAAGGGCAACCAATGCCGCGCGGCGCGCGAGCTGGGTATGCACCGCAACACTCTGAGCCGCACTCTCTCGGAATTGAAAATCGATGTGCGCCAGCTGCGAGACGGCGCCAAGCGTCCTCCGCGCAGCGCGCGCCCGCTTTCCCTCGACAAGAAAGCGGTCCGCTGAACGGAGCCTGAGGTCCGGCAACCGCTCAACAGAGTTGTCTCCCTCCCGGTGCAACCAAAAAGGCAGCCTTTGCGGGCTGCCTTTTGTTATTGAGCGCGCTCGAACTATTGCGCGGGTTTCTTGTGTACTGGCGGCTTCTTGGCCCCGGCAGGCGCCTTGGCTGTCAGGAGCGCGCCATCCTTCATGGTCATGACGAACGGCTTCGGCTCGTACGATACTGGCGTTCCTTCAAACTTGAAGTCCGGATCCCCAACCTTCGGCATTAACCGAGCCGGGATGGCCGCCGACATGGTCAGATCAATGTCCGGTTTCTTCGCGTCGATGTCATCAGAGCTGCCCGCCAGCTTCACATTGGTGGGCGAAGTGACTTCCATGACCTGCGCCGCCATCTGCAGCGGTTTGCCTTTCAGCACGCTCCAAACCTTATCGGCATCCTCAGGGCTGCCTTCCGAAAGCACGAGCTCCCATTCAGCGAAGCTCATGTCTTCGACCTTCTTGTTCTTCACCAGGTCGGCAGCTTGCTGGGCCGGTGTTGGCGGAACATACTGGGTGATGGTGAAACCGTCTGGCGGCAAACCGGTGGTCGAGGCCTTGGCCTGCGCCACCACGTCGGACCAGCCCTGGTCGGAGCCGTGATATTTCGTGTACTGCGATTTCCCGTATTTTTCGATCTGCGGCTGCATCTGCGCCGGGGCCAGAGCAACGGCCCGGGCAGCGAACCAGGAGCCATTCACCACGTCCTGCGGACTGGATTGCAGGTAGGCAAGGGCCAGCGGGTAGACGATACTGAAATCGGTCGGAGTGGCTTCGACGGCGATGCGCAGGGACTTGGTCGCGGTGGGAAAGTCTTTTTTCTGAAGCGCGGCGACACCGATGGCGGCGTTGAAGATGCCGGCCATTTGCTTTTTCAGATTCTGATAGTCGGGATCCGACATCCCTTCGGGCTTGGCGAAGTTCTGAAGGGCGGCCAGGCCCTTCTGGCCGTATTGCTCGGCGTCGGCCAGATTCTGCTGGGGATTCTGTCCTCCTTGCGCCGCGACGCGCTTGCTATAGGCCAACAGCGCCAGCGCGCGAACGTTGTTGGGATTCAACTGCAGGAGGCGCTGGGCGGTATCGCCCATCTTGGCGGCGTCGCCTTTCTGCTGGTAGGTCCCCATCAGGATTTCGAGGGCGTCCTCTTTCATGACGCTGTTGGGGTACTGGGTGAGGAACGCTTCGAGGCCGCTGATCTTGGCACTAGGATCGGCCTGCTGCACGGCGCCCACGTAGGCGTTGTACTCGGCCGGATCCTTGATCTCTTTTTTCTGCGGGGCGGCTGCCGGCGCCTGTGGCTGAGCCGAAGCGTTCTGCCCGGCAGAGGGTTGCGCTTGCGGCTGCGCCGGAGTCTGGGGTGCAGCGGTTTGCGTCTGCGCCCCGTCCTGAGCGGCGGCCGCGACAGCACATGCAAGCACAAGCGCGACAAGAATCT
Source organism: uncultured Acidobacteriota bacterium (assembly GCA_963729415.1). Classification (GTDB taxonomy): domain Bacteria; phylum Acidobacteriota; class Terriglobia; order Terriglobales; family Acidobacteriaceae; genus Gp1-AA133. Next base: position 29,588 of record CAVSOD010000008.1, read on the forward strand.
TGTTCATTCGTATGGCTCCTTAAGTTCTGGGGAAATCAGCGACGTCATCCTGCTTAAGTAGGCCCGCTTGTTGCGTCGAGACCGTAGGGCGCGCCTGTGCGACAGGATCCGGAATCGCCTGCGCTTCGCCTGCTGAGGTAAAGGTCGCCAAAGCGCTTTTCCGGTGAGCGGATTATAAGTATCTGCTGCGCCAGAGGCAAGCTGCTAAAGAGCGAGCGCGTGCCACTCTTGTTAAGATGCAGAATCAACATCCGACGGCTGGATTCCAGCGCGTAGGATTTTCCGTTGTGAGAGGCGATCTGATGTCGACCACAGCACCGCAGCTCCCGGGCCAGGTGGCCGTCGTAACCGGCGCTGGCCGCGGCATTGGCGCGGCTATCGCGTTTAAGCTGGCCCAACTTGGCGCGTTCGTCGTGGTGGCCGGACGAACAGCTGGCCCTCTCGAACAGACTGTCCGAACGATCACCGAGGCCGGGTTCCGCGGAGAGGCGGTTCCTTGCGATGTGACCTCGTTGGGATCGGTCGAAGCCCTAGGGCGCCACGTCAGCGATCGGTTTCAACGTCTTGATGTGCTGGTGAACAACGCCGGCATTGGCAGCTTCTCTTCCCCACTGCACGAGCTTCCCGTCGAGGACTGGGACCGCATCCTGAACACGAACCTGCGCGGCGTTTTCTTTGCGATTCGCACGCTCGCCCCGTTAATGATCGCTCGGCGGAGCGGGCACATCATCAACATCTCGTCCCTGGCAGGCAAGAATCCCCTTCCCAAAGGCGCGGCCTATGCGGCCTCGAAGTGGGGATTGAACGGGCTCAGCTACTCGGTGGCGGAGGAATTGCGCGCCTACAACATCCGGGTGTCGGTGGTGTGCCCGGGCTCGACGAATACAGATTTGTCGCCCCATGAGGGCAAAGATCCGTCGCGCATGCTGCAGCCTGGCGACGTGGCGCACGCGGTCGCGATGCTGGTGACGCAGGCGCCGCAGTCATTTGTGAGCGAGGTGCTGCTCCGGCCGACGATGAAGCCCTGACGGGGCGGCTTTCCCGGGCAACTATTTTTTGAAGAGGTTGTCGAACGCCGCCCGTGCATCGGCGGGCTTGGCCGCGACCGGAGTGGTGGTTTCTTTCTCCATGGTTACGCGGATGGCGTAAAAGGTGCAATCGTTCTTGACGTCCTTGCGGGGGATGCGTTCGGGCACCGACTGCATACACTCGAACCGGCTGGAAGGGTCGAAGTACATGCACTGCTTGCAGGAGTGCAGCTCGAAACCGCACTTGGGACACTTCTCGGGAATTTCAACGCGACGGCAGGATAGTCCCGCACTGTGAGCAGCGCGATACCGAGCGCTTGCCCGGCATTTGCAGGGGACGGGGCCCGAAGGTGTCTTTGCGCGCGGGGCGGTCGCCGGAGCGCTCGCCCGGCTTGCTTCCCTTCTCGCCGCTATCCTGATATCCGCGTTGTCGGTACTTCCGGTCGGACAAAAACTCACCTCACCAAGGTTTTAATTGTCTCGCTACTGCGCGCCCTCCACAAGTGGGGATTATCGTTTCAAACCAGACCCCGGGCGGAGGCCTTCTACGGTTCTTTTTTCGCTTTGTCCCGGTATTGCGGATCATGAATTCCCTGGTTTGCTGGACAGATTGCGGCTCGCTTGAATTGTGTTTCCGGAAAGCGGATGCTAACATTCGAGTTACGGTTCGAAGGCAGGAGGAGCACATGTCGGACAATAACAGCAACAGTTTCCTGTGGTTTTTGGCGGGTCTAGGGGTTGGCGCGATCGCAGGCGTCCTGTATGCCCCGCGCTCGGGAAACGAAACCCGTGAAGCGCTGCGCTCCAGGGCGGAAGACGGACGCGACTACGTGCGGCACCGGGCGCGTACAGCCCGCAGCCAGGCGAACGACTGGGTGGATCGCGGCCGCGAAGTGCTGAACCAGCAGAAGGATCAGTTCCGCGCCGCTTACGATGCCGGGCGCCAGGCCTATCACGAAGCAACTTCTGAAGGCGAAGAGGCCGCAAAGAATCTCTAGCTTCTCCGCGCTAGACTTCGTCCCTGGAACGGAAGCGGGGTCAACTTATGGACAAGCTTGTACCGCTGTTCATCATCTTTACGGCAATCGCCGTGATGATTCAAGCCGGCATCCTGGTGGCGCTGTTCCTGGTTGTGCGCAAGACCACCGGCCGGGTGGAAGCTCTGGCCGCCGAAGTAAGGACCAAGGCTTTACCCACCATCGACAACGTCCAGGACCTGCTGACGCAAGTGCGTCCCCGAGTCGAAGACATCGTGGTGAACGCCGAGGAGGTCGCACGCATGGCGCGCTCCCAGGTGCAACGCCTGGACGCCACGGTGAACGATATCGTGGATCGCACGCGATTACAGGTGATCCGCGCCGACGAACTGGTCAACCGTACGCTGGATCGGGTTGAAGAGACCACTGACATGGTGCATCGCACGGTGGTCTCTCCCATCCGCCAGTTGTCGGGATTGATGCAGGGTCTGAGTGCCGGCCTGGAATTCTTCCTGGGTCGGAAGCGCGGCCAGCCGCGCGACGGCATGGGCGTGCCGCAGGACGAGCTGTTTATCTAGAGCATTTGTGTCTGGCTGTGCGGCGACCGCTCCTCGCTTGCAGGCGGAGAGGGTTCTCGATTGATCGATCCTCTCCCAACTAAGAAGGCGCTGCTCACATCTCACTCAATCCATCCGCCTCCCACCACAACATCTTCGTCGTAAAAGACCGCCGCCTGCCCGGGGGTTACAGCACGTTGCGGTTCGTCGAAGGTCACCAGAGTCGCTTCGTTGCCGGACTTTTCTATCGATGCGAGTGCGCCCTCATGACGATGGCGGATCTTTACCCGAACGCGCATTGGCTCGAGCAGGTTGTCCACGGCGATGAGGTTGACGCGGCGCGCGCGTAGGGTCTTCGAGTACAGCTCCTCGTCGCGACCGACCACGACCTCGCCGGTGGCTCCTTTAATTTGGATGACGTAGAGCGGGGAGCCAGTGGCTACGCCCAGTCCCTTGCGCTGACCGACGGTAAAGTTGTGAATTCCGCCGTGCTCGCCAATCACCTTGCCGTCGGTGGTAACCAGTTCGCCCGAAGTATCGGGCAGGCGGTCGCCCTGCTCTTCGAGGTAGGCATCGAGGAAGCGCTTGTAATCGCCGCCAGGAACGAAGCAGATTTCCTGCGAGTCGGGCTTCTCGGCGAGAGCGAGTCCGTGCTTGCGCGCCAGTTCGCGGACCTCGGGCTTGGTCATGCCGCCAAGCGGGAAGATCGTCCGGCTCAGCTGCTCCTGGGTGAGGCCAAACAGGAAATAGGTTTGATCCTTGGCGAAGTCTGTGGGGCGCTTCAGGAGCCATCGCCCACACTGCTCATCAAATTCGACGCGAGCGTAGTGACCGGTAGCCAGCGTATCGGCCCCGATCTGCCGGGCTACGACCAACAGCTGGTCAAACTTCAGATGGTTGTTGCAGAGGCTGCACGGGATGGGCGTGCGACCCGAGAGATACTCCTCGACAAACGGGCGCACCACCTCGCGCTCGAAGCGCTCCTCGTGATTCACCACGTAATAGGGAATGCCGATGGTCTGGGCGACGCGGCGCGCATCGTAGACGTCGTCAAGCGAACAGCAACGGCCCTGGACGGCCTCGGGCATCCCCTCGCGTCCCGCCAGGCGGCGCTGATTCCACAATTGCATGGTCAGACCAATGACGCTGTGCCTTTCGGCGCGCAGCATGGCCGCGACGGTTGAGGAATCGACTCCGCCTGACATGGCAACGGCGATGGTTCTGGTATTTGTCATTGCAACTTAGAGTTTGCCAAGAGCTAGTGGCTGATGGCTTGACGCTAGTGGCTGACTGCCGCCTTTCTTGGCGCCAGTTCCCTCAGCCGCGCCACCGTTTCTGCGACCAGTGAAATCGCGAACTCGACTTCCTCCATGGTGTTTTGCCGGCCCAGGCTGAAGCGGACGCTCGCCCGCGCACGATCTGGGCTCAAGCCCATCGCCATCAGCACGTGCGAAGGCTCGATCGCGCCCGAGGAACAGGCGGCGCCGGTGGAGACGGCAAGGCCCTTAAGGTCGAGCGCAATCACCAGCGACTCTCCATCGATGCCGTCGAAGTACATGCTCAGCGTCTGCGGAACGCGGGGCGCAGCCGTCGCCATTCACTCCGGCCGAATCCAGCGCGAGCAAGGCAGCCTCCAGCCGGTTGCGCATTCTGGCCATGCCTTGGTTGTCATTCTCCAGCTTGGCTCGCGCAAGTTCCGCCGCCTTGCCGAGCGCCACGATTCCCGGAACATTTTCCGTGCCTGCCCGCCGGGATCGTTCGTGACGGCCGCCGATAGAGCATCGGCGCCAGGGCAGTTCCCTTGCGCACGTAAAGGGCGCCTACACCTTGCGGCGCATGAATCTTGTGCCCTGAGATCGACAGCAAGTCGCAGCCGATACTCGCAACACCCAGGGGCACCTTGCCCGCCGCCTGCACCGCGTCGGTATGGAAATAGACATCCGCCTCCGCGGCGATTTTGCCGATCTCCTCCACCGGTTGCAGCACGCCGGTTTCGTTGTTGGCCATCATGACAGTGATGAGCTTTGTCGTCGATCGCAGTGCGCGGCGGACATCCGCCGGGTCGACCAGGCCGCGCCCGTCCACCGGCAGGTAGGTAACGTCCGCGCCCTCGGCCTCGAGGTGCTTGCAGGCATTGAGCACGGCGTGGTGCTCCACAGTGGAGGTAATCACGTGGTCGCCCGCGTCGGCTACGCCGAAGATGGCCAGGTTGTCGGCCTCAGTGCCCCCGCTGGTGAACACAACCTCGGGCGGGCGGCACGCCAGGAGCGCCGCCATCGATTCCCTCGCCTGCTCGACTGCGGCCCGGGTCTGCTGGCCGTTGCGGTGAATGGACGAGGCATTCCCGAAGCGCTCGTCGAAGTAAGGCCGCATGGCCTCAAACACTTCCGGCAGCACCGGTGTGGTAGCGCTATTGTCGAAGTAAATCCGTGGCATGGAACCGCTACATCCAGTTCCATTCTACCTTGTTGTGGAGCAGACGTTTGGCTTGGGGAAGCGCAGGCGCGCAGCGGTTGGGGCGGTTCTTAGAATCCGCCCCGAGGTGAAATCTACCGATTCGAGGCCATTTCAGGCCGTTTGTCGGAGATCATGAATTTCACGTCGACCGTGCCGTTTGAGGGGACCGTGACTTTCTTCGTCCACTCGACAGGGTCGGAGAAGATAGGCCGCTGCACGCGCATTTGGGTCATGACATCGTAGAGCGCACCTTGGCCGGTCACCTTCCAGCCCTCGTGCCAGGCCTCGATCTCGTAGTCGCCCGGGGGAACGTTCGTCAATTTGAAGTTCCCATCCTCGTCGGTGACCGCATAGTACGGATGCTGGACCACAAGCATTTCAGCGTTCATCCAGACGTGGCCGGCGTTGCAACGCAGGTCGACCAACCCGTCCCGGTTCATGGTGCGGCTGACCGTCTGGTTGGCAAAGGGAAATGGCAGGTTGTAATCCGCTGAGCCCGACATGTGCACGGTGTGCAGTACCGGGTCGCTGCTCTTCAACTGCAGCGTTCCATTGGCCGGTACGAGCAGCAGGTGTGGTTCGTAGCGGCAGCTCTTCTGGTTCAGGAATTGCCGGCCTTCGGGCAAGTCCATGGTCTTGCCCTTGGTGATGTCTTTCAAGAATACGACGGTGTTGGCGACACCGCCGTCGGCGGAGACGACCAGACGTTCGAGGTCGCGCTTTTTCTGCGCCTGTGGATCGCAGACTTCTGGATCCTTATTAATCACGAGGGAAGGAATTTTTGGAAGCGGCCCGTTCCATTTGACGGTACCGGTAATCGTGCCGCCGTCGTTCACAGTGATGACCTGGTAACCCGACTGCGCCACGGTGGGCGCCGCGGTCAGGACCAGCAGAACTGCTGCTAGCGATGTGCTCCCCGACTTCATCATTCCGCACCTCAAAGAGTTCGCCCGCCGGCCCGAATCGGCGGTGAAACTCAGAGTTGGCGGAGGGTTACGTCCTCGCGCCCAGGCGGCGACTGTCGTGTTTTGGATGACAGCATGCATCCCGGAACCCCAAAGCCGGGACGCCCCCCTCACAACAACGCTACTGCCATATTTGAAGCCTAGGACCGGTTCCCCGCACGCTCAAGTACCAAAAGTCTAGTTACCTCTGGGCACATTTTTTCGGTGTAGGCGTTAACCTCCTGCAACCTCGACACTTGCGATCAACGAGGCCCCTCGTAGCGACCCGTTATCATGGAGGTAACACCTCGTAGCACGATGCTTTTTTACAAATGTAAGGGTCGGAGCGGGGCTCAGCCGCAGCATTGCGTGCGCGGTGCAAGACCAGGAGTTGATGGGAGAAATTTCTGGCTCCGTAGAAACGCCGCCGAGATCGTCGCCCGCATTTCACTGCACAAGAGCGCGCGAAGAAAAGCTAGCGCTTGTCCATGGGCACGTACTTCGCAGGATACATCGGTCCGACGTAATCGGCCCGCGGGCGGATCAGCCGGTTGTCGTCCAAGTTGCTCGATCACGTGCGCTGACCAGCCGCTGATGCGCGACACTGCAAAGACCGGCGTGAAGAGGTCGACATCAATTCCCAGGGTGTGATAGGTGGAAGCCGAGTAGAAGTCGACGTTGGCATTCAGTTTCTTGTCGCCCTTCACAAACTCCTCGATCCGGTTGGAGAACTCGAACCACTTCGGTTCGCCGCTGGACTGTCCCAGGTCGCGCGACATTTTTCGAAGGTGAGTAGCACGCGGATCTTCGGTGTGATAGACGCGGTGTCCAAAGCCAGGAATCTTTTTCTTCTGCGCCAGCATGCCTTTGACGTATTCGACGGGGTCGGCTCCGTCGCGGTCGATGGCCATCAGGATATGAAAGACCGCCTCGTTGGCGCCGCCGTGCAATGGGCCCTTCAGCGTCCCGATCGCAGAGGTGATGGCGGAATGCATATCGGACAAGGTTGCAGCTGTGACGCGCGCGGCGAAGGTTGAGGCATTGAGTTCGTGGTCGGCGTGCAAGATCAGGGCAATGTCCAGGGCGCGCTCGGCGGTGTGGGAAGGGGCCGTGCCATTCAGCATCAGCAAGAAGTTCGCGGCGTGCGAAAGGTTGCGGTCCGGCTCGACTACGTCCTTTCCTTTGCGGATGCGGTCATACGCCGCCACGATCATGGCAATCTGCGAGGTCAGGCGGATGGCCTTGTGCACATTGGCGTCGTGATCATTCTGCTGGAACTCGGGATCGTAGAAGGAGAGAGCGGACACGGCGGTCCGCAGTACGTCCATGGGCAGCGCGTGCTTGGGGGCGACGCGCAACAGATTCAGAATGGATGCATCCAGCTTGCGCTCTTCCGCCAGCCGCTCACGCACTTCGCGCAACTCGTTGCGCTTGGGCAGCCGCCCAAACCACAGCAGGAAACAGGTCTCTTCGAAGTTCGAATGGTCGGCGAGATCATGAATGTCGATGCCGCGGTAAGCTAAGACGCCCTGTTCGCCATCGATATAGCAAATGCCGGAGGTAGTGGCGACAACGCCTTCAAGACCCTTGGGCGCGTGGGTGGTGCTGGACATACTCCCTCGCAAGAGCAGTGGATTTCTGTTGCTGGCTCTCGGGAGTTCCAGAACGGGAGTCGCAACCCCTTGTTATACGCCAAAATGGACTACTTTCCAAACGTTTCCCGGATTAGGGAGTGGTGGAGTTTGACGTCGCAAGGATTCAGACTGTACCACTACCCCGGATTCAGCAAACGCGTCACGAAGGTTCTTTGCCAGGAACCGGACGCGAACCTTCGTGGCCGGACGTTTCGAAATCACGTCGGCCAGATCTGTAATGCGGTCTTGCTGAGGATTTGTTGCTCGATGTCGTTCGCAAGTCCCAAGCTGCGAAACTCCGCCAGATTTTTCCCGACATCGGGAACTCCCGGCCCGGGCCAATCGGTGCCGAACAGCGTCTTATCGGCAATTTCGGCCAGCCGCGGGAAATAGCGGAGAAGGCTTTTAGGCGGAATTCCACTGATGTCCAGGTATACATTGGGATGCCGGCGTACGAGGAAAAACGCCGTATCCATCCACAGGGGGCGGCCGCCGTGCGCCAGCAGAATCTTCATCTTCGGGAAGTCGACGGCGACATCGTCGAGGTAGATGGGATCGCCGAACTTGTTGCGGGCGCCCGGAAAGATCGAGGTTCCGGTATGAAACATCACCGGAATCCCGTTGGCTTCGGCCGCACGATAGATGATTTCGAGTTCCGTGACGCCGCGCAGATAGTCGTTTGGGTAGAGCAACTGGTGGGGCGGATGAATCTTGATCATGCGAATGCCCAGGCGGATTAATTGCTCCACGTCGGCCAGAATGTTGGCCGTGTGACGGGGATGCAGGCTTCCGCACGAGAGCAACCGCCTGGGGTCTTCCTTTACGTAGTCGGCAACGAACTGGTTTACTGCCGAAGTGAAGCCGATCACTTCAGGGGCAACGTAGTTGATGAGCACGGCGCGATCAACGCCGGCCGTGTCCAGATACTTCAGAAACGCCCGCGGCGACTTGGAGTAGCTTTCGATCTCGGCAAAGTTTGGGCGCTTCGCCCGCATCAGTTCCAATGCTGCCGGCTTGAACATCTCGAGGGGCGAAATGTGGATGTGGCAGTCGGTGATCATTGAGTCAGGCAAAAACCTCTTAACCGCAAAGTCCGCAAAGAACACCATTCCGCAAAGATCGCAAAGAAGTACATCTTGGCCATGGCGTGCTTCCCCTTCGCGGCCTTTGCGGTCAAAGACTTCTTACCATCTGTTGCGACAGGACTCTTACTTTCCCACCCAGCGCGGTATGCGTTTTTCGAGAAACGCCTGGATCCCCTCGCGAGCGTCTTCGGTCTTCATTAGCTCGTCGAGATAGATTTTCTCGGCACGCGCCAGTCCTTTGTCGAAGTGCATGGCGTCCCACGCGTAGATGGCTTTCTTGGTGGCTGCGAGCGCGACCGGGCTCAGCTTCCGCAATTGCGTGATCAGGTCGTCGAGTGTTGCTTCTACTTGTACGTCGGGGACGGCCGAATTCGCGAGTCCCCAGGTCACGGCGTCGCGTCCGTCGAACTTGCGACCAGTGAGGATGAGTTCCGCGGCACGTTTTTGTCCAACCAGTGCTGCTAGTGCCGTCGCCGCAACGGGTGGAAAGCAGCCGAGGGAAATTTCCGGAAAGCCCCAGGTCGCCGACTCCGAGGTCACGACCACATCACACATCATGGCGAGTTCGGCCCCGCCGCCGAGGCAGTGTCCTCGGACCGCAGCCAGCAGCACCTTCCGCGACGCCACCAGCACGCGGAAAACCGAGTGGAACTTCGCGAGCATCTCTTCGACCTTGTCCGGAGTGTGGGCCGCGACATCGACCCCCGCTGAGAAGGTCTTCTCCGATCCTGAAAGTACGATGATCGAGATGTCGGGCCGCGACTCGGACTCGGCAAGAGCTGCTGCCAATTCCTCCATCATCGGGACATCAATGACGTTCAGGGGTGGGTGGCTCAAGGTGATGCGAACTACGGGTGGCTCGAAACGAACGGAAATCCGGGCTGGGGATGGCGGTGTCACGCTAGGAAGGATACAGAAAAGGGCGGGCCTTGTGCCCGCCCTGTCCAATCGCTCGCAGAGGCTAAAGGTTAATTGCCGACTTGCGGGGTTCGCCGATCGTGGCAAAGGGATCACGTGCGCCTTCTTTGTCGGCGATCCACTTTTTATCGTTCGCGATGATCTCGAGTAGCAGCTTTTTGTCCTCCGCCGTCGGCATCGCTTCAAAAAAATGCTGCTCGTATTCCTTGTCGCTCAGCATCTCGCCGGTTTTGGCATGAAATTTCTGCCCGGCAAACTGTCCGATCGCCCGGTTGAAGCGAATGTCCGGTGCATACAGTTCCGGCTCGCCTGGCTTCCGGAAGCCGTTCAGACGCTCGACCAGGCCGGCGACCTCATCGCGATAGAGGTGGCGGTTGTAATCGTTCAACTCGTCGAGTTTGGCAGCGGACTCGTTCTTGGGCTCGTCGTAGCGCCCCTTAATGCCCCAGACGTAGGCCCAGTGTGCGGATGACGAGTGATCCGTCCCAAACAAGTCGTAGGAGCACGAGATCCATTTGTTCAGATATTTCTGGATCAGCCATCCCGGAATCACACCCGCCTGCACGATACGCCGCAGGCCGTCGTTGCCGGTGCCCATGTGAAACGCTTCTTCGCGCAGCATGTACGACATGGAGCGGCCCAGCGGCGCAAAGGCGGAATACTTGAGCATCTGCAACTGGAACTTTCCGTCGCGATCGACAAAGTCGGTGTAGGTGAAAAAGTCCATCCAGTTGTCGACATCGACGTTGAAGGCGCCCAGCAGGCGTTCATTGTCGAAGGCGCGGCGCTCGAGCATTTTCTGCGCTTCGACTTTGCCGGAATAGCCGAAGTGATCGAGCAGCAGCGCGCACATCTGCCAGCCGTGGCGCATCTCTTCGATCATGACGCGGGTCAGGGCCCGGCGGTCCCAGTCGGTGGGCGCCGTTTCGAACAAATGGCGCTGCTGTTCGACGGAAGCAAATTCGGTGTCGCCCTGGTAGACGATCATATTGAGGAGCGCGTCGCGCATCTGCTGTGTGGGCACCTGGCGCAGGTTCTCCCATTTGCGACGGCCTTTGAATGACCCAAACTGGATCTCGTCGGTCTCGATCGCGCCATACAGTGTGTCGAACTTGAAGCTGGCGACCTCGTCGCGATTGACACCAATTTCCTGGCGCCATTCGTCGAAAAGACCAACCCAGTCGCTGAAAGTTCCGATCTTGGCTACTTTTCCGGGCATAAAAAACTCCTTAACCACAGAGGACACCGAGGAACACGAAGACGGAACCTTGACTTGCAAAAATGCCGTGTCCTCCATGGAGCAAACTCTCGGTCATTTTGCCTTAAAGATCGCCGGGCGCTTCTCGACATAAGCCGCCAGGCCTTCCTTCGCGTCGTCGCTCTGGAAAAGGATCTGCTGGTTTTCGCGCTCGAGCGCCAACGCCGACTCCAGAGGGATCTCCCATCCGGTCTGCACCGCGCGCTTGATGCGGCCCACCGCCTTCGCAGCTTTGTTTGGCGGGCAGAACTGATGCGCGTATTCCATGACGTTCTCCATGAACCCGTCGCGCTCGTAGATATCGTTGATGATCCCGAGTTCCTTGGCTTCTTCGAAGGAGAAGGTGTTGCCGGTCACCATCAGTTCGATGGCGCGGCTCTTGCCGACCAGCCGCGACAGCCGCTGCGTCCCGCCGGTGCCAGGAAGCACGCCGAGATTCACTTCCGGCAGCCCGATCTTGCCGGCGTCCTTACGCGCGATGCGGATGTCGGCGGCCATTGCGATCTCGAGGCCACCGCCGACGCAGTGCCCGTTAAGGGCCGCGATCACCAGTTTCGGCGTGTGCTCCAGCCGCAGCAGGGTCTCGTTGGCGTGCAGGCAGAAGTAATACTTGAACGTCGGGTCGACGCTGGCCAGCATCTTGATGTTCGCGCCCGCCGAGAAAAACTTGTCGCCTGCGCCGGTGAGCACGATGACGTAGACGTCGTTGTCCATACGCGCCGCGAGGATGGCGTCGTCGAGTTGGCGGTTCATTTCGTAGGTGTAGGTATTGGCCGGGGGATCGAACATCTCTATGATCGCCACCCCGCTGTCGTTGCGATAGTTAATCAGCTTCTTGGTGTCCGCGCCGGTCGTCGCTTGCACTGTTGTCGCCATGGAAAACTCCTTTCGAAATTTGTCGCAATTGCTGCTCGGCTTCTAGCTGTCGGCCACTGACAAGCTCGCCAGAGGCCAGCAGCTAGCCGCCAGTAGCGGCCTTCGAGAATCACTTTTTCCCGCATCCCCTCAACCCATGCAGAAAAATGTCCCCCATCTCGCGTGCCAGTTCCCCAGCATCGGCGTCGACGCGGGGCTTATACCAGGTGTAGATCCAGTTCATCATGCCGAACAGGCTCAGGGCAGCGGTGCGACTGGAGAACTCAAGTCCCCGCGCGTGCTTGAAGTCCTCAATCAAGCCGACACAGGTGCGAACGTACTCCCGCTTGATTCCGGCGATCTCGGCGCCGAAGCCGTTCTTCAATACTTCGTCTTCATGAGACAGCACCTTCATCGCTTTCTGGTTTGCCAGAAAATACTCGAGGTGGTTGGCAATGAACACGCGGATACGTTGCTCGGGATCGGCCACCCCATCAAGGCGCGACTTGAGCCGGTCGAGAATGGTGGTGAAGGTGTGCCGCTGGATGAGGTACAACAGCTTTTCTTTGGATTCGAAGTAGTAATACAGCCCGGCGAGCGACATGCCGGTAGCGCGCGACAGATCGCGCATGGATGCGCCTGCATACCCTTTTTCGTCGAACACATCGGTGGCGTGCCCCAGAATTTCCGTAAGCCGGCGGTCAAACCGGCTCTGAGGCAGTGCGCGGCGGCGTGCGCGGGCGACCGGCGGGATGGAGGCAGCTTTCGGCATATATCGAACGTTCGTTCGAATCCCCGATAACAGTATAGAACGCTGTGACGGAGATCACAAGTCGTAGTGACAAGGAGTTTCCCTGCCGAAATCATCGCGTTCTGGGAGTTCGCCTAGCGGGCGGCGTCGTAGGCGCGGCCCAGCCAGTCGAGGGCATCGTTGAGGTCGCGATTCGATGTGAGTTCGAACACGAACCAGCGGGTCGCACGCATGACCGTGGTGGAAAGGCGCTTGTCCGCCTGAAGCTGAGCGAGTCGCCGCGGACCCGCATTTTCCAGCTTGAAGGCGAGCGAACTGGCCGAGCCCATGCCACGAGTCCGCGGCAGAATGGCAAAGATCCGCTTCCCGCGGTAGAGAGCAGTAAAGCCGAACATCGGTCTACTGCTGACGTGCGGCCATGAGTTCAATTCAGCGGCCAGTGCAGTCGACCAGGCTTTCATCTCCTCGGAGATCGGCGTCAGACGCGGGCGGTTGCGCTTGGTCGCAGGACGATTCGACGGAGGCTTCATGGCGCTGCCAGTTGTCAGACACCGTTCTGCCGGTTGCGGATGAGGGACAGGAATTCGCTGCGCGTCTCTTCCTCATTGCGGAAGCAGCCGAGCATGGAAGACGTGACGGCCGCGGAATGTTGTTTTTCGACGCCGCGCATCATCATGCAGAGATGTCGAGCTTCAACGACCACGCCTACCCCCTGCGGTTCGATGACTTTCTGGATGGTTTCAGCAATCTGGGTGGTAAGGCGTTCCTGAATCTGGAGGCGGCGCGAGAAGAGCTCGATCAAGCGTGGAATTTTGCTGAGCCCGATCACTTTTCCGTTGGGGATGTAGGCGACATGCACCTTGCCGAAGAACGGCAACATGTGGTGTTCGCAGAGACTGAACATCTCGATGTCTTTGACGATGACCATCTCGTCATAGGAAACGGTGAAGAGCGCGCCCTTGAGGAGCGCTTCGGGGTCCTCGTGGTATCCCTTGGTGAGGAAGTCGAAGGCCTTGTGCACGCGCTCGGGAGTGCGGAGGAGGCCTTCGCGAGCGGGGTCCTCGCCAAGGCGAACGAGCATTTCGCGGACGAGTTCTTCGAAGCTGGCGCTGGTGAGGGTTGGGGTTTCGATGGTTTGTTTCATGTGTTCCTCTTGGTACTAAAGAAGCCTCAGCGACTATTTAGCCGTTTTCATTCCTTAACCAGATCGGCGCGCCTCAAGGCGCACGCTTATACGAACCTTTCCGGCGAGGGCAAGATGCCCTCCCACCCCAGCAAGCCAAAAACGCTTGCCGGGGACCCCGGCCTCGCGACAGCCGGCGGGACGCCGGTGCTACAGTCGTTGTTTCTGCAGCCTGTAATGCCGAGCCATCTTACAGGGCTCTTATGGCACGCCTGAAGGCGTGCCCTGATACACAACTACGGGCCCCATACAAAACATGCGCGCTCTGATACTAGCCTGTGTGCCCTGCTACAAACCTGCGTCTCGCGGGTACCGTGCGTCTGCTCAACGACGCGAGGTCGTACTAATCGCGGATTTCTGCTCCTCCTGCGTAGGCGAACGAATTCATCATGGTTTCTTCGATGCGCACCTTTTCCAGATGTGCAGGGCGGAATCCGCGCTGCAAAATTTCATAGATCCGAATACAAAGGTTCTCGGTGGTCGGCACTTGCTGCTGAAACTCGCGCAAGGTGTTAAGGTTCTCGTGCCCGAAACGCTCGAGAATTTCGTCGTGCACGAAGCTGTCGAGATCGACAAGGTTGCAGACCATGCCGGTGCGTGCGTCGACCGGACCGCTCACAGTAACTTCCAGCTGATAGTTGTGTCCGTGGCCGTGCGGGTTGTTGCACTTGCCGTAGGTCACGCGATTCCAGTCATCAGGCATGGTATCGCTGTGCAAGCGATGCGAAGCCGAGAAAAGATAGCGGCGGGTGAGATGGGCTTTCACGCCGCTTCTCCGTAGAAATCGACGAACAGGTCGGGAGTCTCGTAGACGCGCACGCGATGCAGTTGCGAGGTCTTCAGCTTGGGCGCCAGCCGCTGCCAGATGGCGATCGCGATGTTCTCGGTGGTCGGAATCTGGTGGAGGAACTCGGGAACTTCCTTGTTCAGGAAACGGTGGTCCATGGCGTCGAGGACTTCGCGATGCATGACATCTTTGAGTTGTTTGAGGTCGACGACAAAGCCGGATTTCGGATCGACGGTGCCTTTCACCGTGACCTCGAGCGTGTAGTTATGGCCGTGACCGTTGGGGTTATTGCATTTGCCGAAGATGGCGCGGTTTTGCTCGGGAGTGAACTCGGGGTTGTGGTAGTAGTGCGATGCGGCGAATTCGGCTTTACGAGTGAGGTAGACCATACGCTCCATCACGAAACCGGTTTGATGCCGGCACTGCCCGGATAGGTGCGTCCTTTCCAGGGCACGTCTCCGCTGGCATGGCGCAGCTTCGAGCGCAGCAGGAGATAGGAGAAGACCGGCAAACCAAGAATGCCGAGCAGATTTGAACTCCAGGAAAAATGGGCGGTGGAGATTCTCATGAGCGTCAGGATCAGCGGGACAAAGAAAATCACCGAGTGACGCCATTGCCCAGTGACGATAGCAAGAATTCCGACAATCAAGCACACGACGACAAACAGGAATTCGAGAGCGCGCAGCAGAGCCAGCCAGACGGCGGAGGGGAAAAGCAGGGTCAGGTTTTTCGTCCAGCCTTCGCGAAGTTGACGGAAGCCGCGGTACATGCGGGTGCGCACAGCGTCGCCGCCGTAACGGAAGCGGATTTTGCGAGATGCGTTGCGGACCGCGCGGGCCAGGGCGACGTCTTCGAGGAGCGATTGAGCAACGGCGGCATGGCCTCCAACGGCGTCGTAGGCCTCGCGAGAGATCAGGAGATATTGTCCATTGGCGGCGGCGAGATTCGTCGAAAAATCGCTGACGGCGGAAGGGGGAAACTTTCTGGCCAGCTCCGCGAAGATCACGGGCATGACGGCCCTTTCCCAGAAGCCATGGACTTCCTGTTCGGGGGAGTAGGAGAGAAGGTCGACTTTGTGATGCTCGGCTTCAGCGACCGCGCGGGCGAGCGAACCGGGCTTATGGACGGTATCGGCATCGGTGAACAGCAGCCACTTCCCTTTCGCCTCGCGGGCGCCGGCAGCGACCGCGTTGTTCTTGCCGGTCCAGCCGGGGGGCAACGGGCCCGGATCGATGACGCGGACATCGGGAAACGACTGGGCGATGGCACGGGTGCCATCGGTTGATCCGTCGTCGACCAAAAGGATTTCGCGGGAAACACCTGTCTGCGACACCAGAGACTCGAGGCAGGGCCGCAAATTGGCCTCTTCGTTCCGGGCGGGGACGATGACCGACACGGTCGGCTGCTCCCCTGCTGATACTGGCGTCTCCATAGGCCGAATCTATTATTATAGCTAGGTGCGACGGATCTTCTTTCCTCTCGGTATTGTCAGCCTTCTATTACTGGCGGGTTGCTACAGTGGCGGTCGGCCGCCGCGGATCGGCAAAGCTGCGCCCGACTTCGTGGTGCAGGATGCGGAGCGCAAGGTAACGCTGAGCCAATTCAAGGGCCAGATCGTGGTGCTGAATTTCTGGGCGAGTTGGTGCCCGCCTTGCGTCGCGGAAACGCCTTCCCTGGTGAAGATGCAGCAGCAGATGAAGGATAAAGGCATCGTGGTAGTCGCGATCAGCGCCGACGAGGATGAGAACGCCTATCACCGCTTCATCACGAAGTACGGGATGAACTTCGTAACCGTGCGCGACCCAACCGCGAAGATTCAGCATCTGTACGGGACGATTCAGATACCGGAGACCTACATCATCGACCGCCAGGGAATTCTGCGGCGGAAGTTTGCCAATGCGTTTGACTGGAGTACTCCGGAAGTGACGGATTTCCTGAGCAAGCTGTAGTTCTTCTCTGCGAAGCGAATGCCATGAAACCCAGGATCGTGAACGAGGCGGAGTTCCGCGTAATTGGCAGCAGTGTGCGCACCAGCAATGCGCAGGAGATGGCGGGCGCGGGGCGCATTGCGAAGTTGTGGGAACGGTTCGTGGGTGAAAACCTGCTCGCGAAAATTCCCGACAAATTGGATGGGGCGATCCTTGCCGTTTATACGGACTATGCCAGCGACCAGGATGGCGAGTACACGCTGATCGTCGGCGCGCGGGTGAAAGACGGAGCGGAGCCGCCGCAAGGAATGATTGCCAAGAACATCCCGCCTGGACGCTACGCCGGGTTCACGTCTGAGGAGGGTCCGGTGGAGAAAGTTGTTGTTGGGACCTGGCAGCGGATCTGGTCGACGGCGAAGTCGGAACTGGGTGGTGACCGAGCGTACGTCGCGGATTTTGAGGTCTATGATCAGCGGGCGGCGAATCCACGGGACGCGCAAGTGGATGTGTATGTGGGGATCAGGTAGCCCTGGGCGCGGAGAAAAGTTCTTACCCGCGAAAGATCGCTAAGAGAGGGCAACGGGCGCGAAGTTGGCTTTCAGCCAGGCCTTGATCCGCCGAGGCTAGAGTTCCACTTTTCGTAGCCGCAGCGAATTCAGAATCACCGACACTGAACTGAAGCTCATGGCCGCGGCAGCCAGGATGGGGCTCAGTAATAGTCCGAAAAACGGGTAGAGGATGCCGGCGGCGACGGGCACGCCGAGCGAGTTGTAGACAAAAGCAAAGAACAGGTTCTGGCGGATGTTGCGCATGGTGGCCTGGCTGAGCTTGCGGGCGCGCACAATGCCGGAGAGGTCTCCTTTGACCAGGGTGACCGAGCCGCTTTCGATGGCGATGTCGGTGCCGGTTCCCATCGCGATGCCGACGTCGGCTTGAGCGAGAGCGGGCGCGTCGTTGATGCCATCGCCCGCCATGGCGACGACTCTTCCCTCCCCCTGCAGGCGCTTCACGATTTCCGATTTTTGTTCGGGACGGACCTCCGCTTCGAATTCCTGGATGCCGAGTTTGCCGGCAACGCTTTCGGCGGTGGTGCGATTGTCGCCGGTGAGCATCACGGTGCGAATGCCTTGGGCTCTGAGTTCGCGTAGAGCGAGCAAGCTGGATTCCTTGATGGGGTCGGCGACGACGATCCAGCCGGCGAAGCGGCGGTCGATGGCGACGTAGATCTCCGATTCGCCAAAGCCGACATAGCGGTCGGGGACATCGGGGATCAGCACCTCGATCTCTTCCATCAGTTGGCGGTTCCCTGCCGCAATGCGTTGCTCATCGACAACACCTTCGGCACCGCGACCGACCAGAGACTGAAAGTCGTGCACGTCGGCCAACGCGACATTTTTCGCGGAAGCTTCGGCAAGAACGGCGGCAGCGAGAGGGTGCTCGCTGGCGCGTTCCAGGCTGGCGGTCAGACGCAGCAATTCGTTCTTTTCGAGGCCGATCGGCACAATGGAAGTGACACGCGGCTTGCCTTCGGTGAGTGTGCCGGTTTTGTCGACCACCAGCGTATCGATTTTTTCGAGAGCTTCGAGCGCTTCGGCGTTGCGAATGAGCACGCCCGCGCTGGCGCCACGGCCGGTGCCGACCATGATGGCCATGGGCGTAGCCAGTCCCAGAGCGCAAGGGCAAGCGATGATGAGAACAGCCACAGCGTTGACGAGCGCGTGCGCCAGGCGCGGTTGGGGCCCGAAGATTCCCCAGATGAGGAATGTGAGAAAAGCGATCGCGATGACGGCCGGCACGAACCAGGCAGCGACTTTATCGGCGAGTTTCTGGATGGGGGCGCGGCTGCGCTGTGCCTGACTGACGAGCTGCACAATCTGCGCCAACATGGTGTCGCTGCCCACGCGTTCCGCCCGCATGATGAACGAGCCAGTGCTATTCACCGTGGCGCCGATGACTTTGGAACCCGGAGACTTCTCAACCGGGGTGGACTCGCCAGTGATCATGGACTCGTCGATAGCGCTGCGGCCATCAAGCACTTCGCCGTCGACCGGCACCTTCTCGCCGGGCCGGACGCGGAGACGGTCGCCGGATTTTACTTTGTCGAGAGGAATGTCCTGTTCCGAACCCTCGTCGGCTATGAGGCGCGCGGTCTTGGGGCTGAGATCGAGCAACGCGCGGATGGCGGCACTGGTGCGACTGCGGGCGCGGAGTTCGAGTACCTGGCCCAGTAGGACGAGCGTGGTGATGGCCGCGGCAGCTTCGAAATACACGTCGGGGCGGCCGCTCATGCCGCGAAAACCCTGGGGAAAGATCTGAGGGTAGACGGTCGCGATCACGCTGTAGAGGTAAGCCACGCCAGTGCCCATCGCGATCAGCGTGAACATATTGGTGGAACGGTTGACGATGGAGGTCCAGCCACGCTGGAAGAAAGGCCACCCTCCCCAGAGGACGACGGGGGTGGCGAGAATGAGTTCGATCCAAGGCAAGTATTCCGGTCCATAGAGGCGTCGACCACTTACCGAGAGGTGGCCCATGAAGACATGCGGCCACCACATGTGAACCATGTCGATGATGAGCAGCGGTGCGGTGAGCACAAGGCTGACCCAGAAGCGGCGGCTCATAGAGCGGAGCTCGGGATTTTCTTCCTCGTGCGCAGTTACGGTGCGAGGCTCGAGCGCCATGCCGCAGATGGGGCAACTGCCCGGCTCGGAGCGAACGATCTCCGGGTGCATGGGGCAGGTGTATTCCGTCTTCGAGACGGGGAAAGGGCTTTCCGGCTCAAGCGCCATTCCGCAACTGGGGCAGGGACCGGGAGCGACCTGGCGCACTTCGTGACACATGGGGCAGACGTAGAAGCGTTCATCGGGCGCGGTCTTTGTTCTCGGGACGACCGCGGGGTGGGTGGAGTGGGAAGACGCGGGGGCTCCTAGTTGCACGAGGTCCGGCGATGCCTTCGGGGAAAGATAGCGACCGGGATCGGCGCGGAATTTCTCGAGGCAGCCGCGGCAGCAGAAGTAGTAGGTTTTTCCCGCATGTTCGAAAGTATGCTTCGCCGTGGCGGGGTCGACGTCCATGCCACAGACGGGATCCTTTTGTTTCGTGGCAGAGTCTTTTGCCTTAAGCGCTGACTCCTGAGTGGCGAAGGACCCGCGGGCGTGGGATGAGGACAAATGGGAGGAGGCCGAATCTTCCCTGCCCGCTTTGGCATTCGGGTTCAAGTAGTGCGCGGGATCGTGCCGGAATTTGTCGGCACAATGGCCGCTGCAGAAATAATAGGTTTTGCCGGCGTGCTCGATATGTTTCTTGGCCGCGGCGGGGTCCACGGTCATGCCGCAGACGGGATCAAGCTCAGTGGTCTTTGCAGTTTCAACGTGGTCGGACATCCAGAAGATCCTTCAATGGCAAGGGAACGTGGTTCTCAAACCTTACACCCTGGCGGCGGGTCGTAAAAGACACATCCGACCCGGCACGGTGGGGATTTGCCGAACGATCTTGTAATGATTCGGGAGCCAAGTATTGGATTCACGAGCCTGAGTTCGTGATTGTTGTATCTTCAAGCGAGGAGGATTGACCGACTTATGACGTATCTGGATGTCGCTTTCCGCTACGACGCAACACCGGGTGAGCGCGAGATGCGCGCCATCGACGGCATGCGCGAGGTGTACGGCATTCGCAAGGTTGACTTCAACGAGAAGGAGCGAACGGTGCGAGTGGAGTTTGATGCGTCTCGGTTGAACGAAGATGCGGTGGCGAAGCTCTTGCGCCAGGCAGGAATCAATCTCCGCGAACGGCCTGCCCTGGCCTGAATACCCGGGGGAGGGTCCAGAGGGCTGCCGAAGTGCCGGATCAGGGATGCGGAACCCGTTCCGGCGAAGGAAATGCAAAGGGGCGCTCAAGAAAACCTCTGGCCGAAGTTATTCTCTAGAGCGCCCCGTTGCGCGCCACTTCGTCTGGCCTTTCCTTTTGCAGCTTCCGGACCATTGTCTAAACCAATGAAAACAAACGCCGCGACTTTCGGGGAACCCGGTAGGAATTGCTGACTGTCAAGCAAGATTTACGTCTAAGGCGAAATTTCGCACAGGCCACAGGGCGCGCAGGCCCACATGAGCTGCGCCGGCGAAAGCTGCGGGGACGACAAACGCAAAGTCGAGCGGACTTTCCGCGGAGGGACGCTCCTGGGACTTGAAAATCTCTGCGCAGCGGCTTTGCTCAACGTGCGGGTTTTCTTCGCGTCCTGCATGCTGCGACTGCGTGCGGAGGACGAACGGTCGAAGGAAACTGGGGGAGTTTGTGATGCAAGGCTCTCGGGTTGCAAATAGCACTGCATGGGAACAGCGCAAGAGAGCGGGCCGCGCGCGGAAAGGCTGGTAAAGGCGCGACTCGGATTTCGCCGGGAGGCGAAGTTTTCAGGAAGTTCTGCATCCGTTATAATTCTCAAGTCCCACCCGCCGATTTTCGCGCCCTTAGCTCAGTTGGATAGAGCGTCTGGCTACGAAGGCCACGCTCGAAATTCATAAAACCTTACATGTCCGTTGCTTGCGGGGCGCTTCGCATCTAATACCTCACCTCAAATATCCCATTGATTGGGCGACAAAAGAAAAGCCCCGCGAGTTTCACCGGCTCGCGGGGTTTCAAGCACCAAATCAGAAAGGAGGTAAACAAGCACGCGCCTGTGACGCCCCGGCCCGCCCTCAAACTTTATTCTTCGTGGCAGTCTCCAATTTGTCTAACGCTACAGCAACATCTCTCAAGGCATCCAAAATTGCTTGGATGGCATTGACCGCGTTCGTTTCCTTGAGTGTCAACTCGATGATGTCGATTCGTTTACGAAGTTCAAGACTAACCGCCATGAGCACAACCTCCGCCCACGAGCATACCAAAAGAAAACGCCCCTACCCGAGCACGCTTGGGTTTCAAAAACGCTTTCTGCCGCAACCCTTCTACGGCATCGCCCAACTTGTTTGATTTCGGGTAAAGATGTCTAAGACACCTCTGCGTTCCGCGACTATTCATCACCAAACGGGTCAAATGTCCATTGGTTTGTGTTGGGGAATGTCTTGCGGATGCTTTGTTTCACTTCTTGGAACTGAACGCCCACAAAGCTGTCTTTCATGACATCGATGGTTCTAGGCGTGATCACCAAAGTACCGACTTCCTGAGGACGCAGCTCACTCTCGCCAGAGACGAGCGTATAAAGGGTGACACGAAACCTGTGGGGACTAAGGACAACATTCTTTGAAAAGCCAGGATCGTACCCGCAAAGGTACGTCTGTGACGTTGTTTGCCGTCCGGGCAAGAGTATGGAACGGAAGGCTGAGAGATATGCTTCACGGCAGAGATTGCTTTGGGTCTTACCCGTAGCTTTTAGCTCTGCCCAGCACATTGTAACTTTCGACTCCTGAACTATCATTTCTGGATGAAGCAGCCATTCCGTTCCGTCACTCTCATCTCGGAGTCGAACTAGAAAATATTGCACTTCTCCCATCTTTGCGCCGTTGTTGGCGAATGTGACATTAACCAAGACCGTCAAGCGCTCAGTCATGGTGCCAGGAGGGTCCGGTGTCTTAGGCGTAACCCAGCGAAAAATGAGACGATCACTCAGACTCGCTTTGAGGTCAGCGGGTTTAACAGATACATACCAAAAAGCGAAGGCCGAGAGGGTTAACGAAAGGACGGAGATCCGCAAGGACCAGTTCGACTTGCTTTCTGGACTAGGTTTGGGCATCCAAACGGAGTATACCGATCCTTCTCCGCAACAAGCATTGCCGACGAGTTGTCATTTGTGGTTCTAAGTGGCCTGCGCCTTTAAGCCTCTCCGAGGCGTGGGACCACGCCCTTAATCACGCACGTGACGCCGCAGCTTGCGGCAAGTTCTTCGCGCGCGCGGCATAGCTTTATATTGTCACCGTAAGCCCGCGTTTGGTTTCGATGGTCTTTCTCTCACCCTTGGGTGTCAACTTCAATTCGGTGTAGTACACGCCACCGGCTCCTTTCAGCCGCTTACCACGCACCAAGTCACGCATAACTAACTTCTCGATTGTGTCACGTGTATGCGCGAAACCCTCGCCGCCCTGTGGGGTCGATCAGTTGCTATGCTCCCGCGAGTTGCGGGCGAATGTATAGCAATTCATCGCACTTGCTCGGGTTTGCCGGTAGGCACAAATTTGGGCACAACCCTTTAATCAAAACCACAATTTCCACCATCCATTTTGCGGTGGGCTTGGCCCATAATACGACCAGAGTTTGAGCCGGATGAGCAAGAATCCGAGCCGTCGTGCCACAACTGCGAGTATTGGAATGAGTTGATTGAAACCACCAACAAGAGAATCGCTCAACTTAGAGGTGGGCCACTCACTCCACCGGCTCTTTTGCGACATTCGGAGGTGAGGGATTCGGGCCTCCCCGGTGCGCCTGAATATCGGGAACTTGAAAAGTTGGAAGCCGATTTAAAGAGTTTCGCGTTGCTCCAAATGAAACACCAACGCGATTGTCACTGATTGCGCGCGCTATTCCGCGAGCGTGTGATCCGCCGCTTTGGCTCTTGGTGGGTTTGTCGTGATTAGCCTGTCGTTGACGAACACGGATGTTTCGCGGCAGCGGTTGCAAAGATGAATAGCATACTGCTCATCGGAATGGTAGCCCTGATATCCTGAAAAATCACTTCGCGACTCTTGCAGTACGGGCACCTGAAAAGCAACCAATGCCTCATTCGCGCAAATAGTTCCTTGAGTGTCAGAAGGCACGGTTTGAGGAAAAAGTACAAGAGATAGTAGGCGACTGCTCCACCGAGAAGCGCGTCTTTTCTCAAGTGGGTGAGGGTCAGACCAAGCAACAGCAGAATCAGCGGTACAACAATTTTCGCGTCATCTTTGTCAAAGTCGTATTCCCATTGCCAAAGTTTGATTTTCATACGGTGTGCCTTGGAAGGATGATAGCCCAATCGCGCCGGATTCACTTCGCCGGTGCCGCATTATTTTGATCTTGGGCGGGAGGTGAGGCAGGCGGTTGATGTACTCGCGCAGTTTGTCCCGGTGCACACGAAATCGTGACGCCTCCGAATTGCGCAAACTCATCGGGCACCAAGTTACCCTTTGCGTCATAACAATCCACCGCAACCGCTTTCACAGTTGTGCTCGCCGCGCTTGCTGCCTTTGACATTGCCGGAGGCTTGCTACCGTCTACCTGCCGAGCGCAAATCCAATCAACGCGCCAACGAGTAAGAGCCACACGGCACGCAATCGGGCTTTCATAGGATGCCCACTCTAATCCTCACATCGGACTACACGGCGCGGAAGTGCGTCCAATGCCGCCGACCATCGAACACAAACCATTCGCACCCGAACGTAGGGAATGCTTCTCGGTGGATAGTTTTCAGCAATTCTTCGGGCCGCCATGAATCCACTTCAACCCAAACCCCTAACCCATCCGCATCGCGATGCAAGTGGTACGTCTCGAATCGCCGGATGAATGTGTGAGCGACTCGTTGTAGGAGTTCGATGTTTCGCTCGATGTTGCGCCGCCAATTTTCCATCTTGTCAAAGGAAACGTACATATACACCTCGCCACGGCAAGCGTAGCACCAGTGCATCCCCGCACGTTTACTAACTTGATTCCTCGCGCCGCTCCTCCGCACAACATGGAGTCACCTCACGTCACAATTGATTGATGGAACAGAAGAAGCGGAAACCGGTGGCCGCTTGAGCGCCGCGAATTTGATTGCTCTTGGCTCGCTCGTTGTTGGAGCCGTTGGCCTGTACTTCTTGGTGAAGTACGTGGGATACACAAATCAAATCGCAACAGAAGCGCGCAATCAGACCGAGGCATCTTTCAAGCCCGCCATTATCGCGATTGCCAGTAGAAGCACAGATGGACAGTCTAAGCTCCGTAATGTGGGTAAAGGTCCCGCAATGGATGTGGAGTGGCAAATCGCGCACACAAGTTACAACGGACGTTTTAGTTGTATCGAAGCTGGTAACGACTCCCCGGAGATGCACCCCTCTAATCTCGCAGCGTTGGCGACCGGTGCGCTAAAATCACCGGGCAAGGAAGATGCCGCAATCGTATGCACGTACAAGAGCCTTTCCGGCAGGCGGTACACTTCCATCAGCAAGCATGCGGTGAGCGAGCACGGTGGTGCGGAAAACGATAGATTCGATACAACATTTACGGGGTGACAAGACTACCGCCGCCCCGCCGCTGGCTCATCTGCCAAGCAAATCCCACCACGGCGATTTCTTCCCCTTGCGGCGATTCTCGGTGCGTGAGCGCACGCGTAAGTTGTCAGCCGTGCTACTTCCAAGTTTGGCAAAAGCAATATCGTGGTCAAGCTCATCAGTCTTTCGGTTGTACTTGCGCCCGGTTTTCAATTCGTAAGCCGCGATTGCCTTTCGCTTCTCGGACGCTCGAATATATCGACTCCGTGGCGCAACGAGCATCTTGGCCACAGTAACGGCTGCCAACACACCAATTACGATGGCCGCCACAGCCGGGATGCCGCGCTGTGCGAGATACAATGCCAACAGAAAGTACGCCGCCTCGGCAAGGATTGCCCGCCGCAAGAAGTGCCTGATTCCTTCGCGTCTGCGATACAGGGAAAGAAACAGCAAGAGCAGGAGCGACACAACAACCACGGTTAGAAGTTGGTCGGGTTGCGTGCCGCTTCGCATAATCGTGGAAAGTATATTCTACCGATGCCACGCCGCCGCACGGTTCGGATAACGATAGATTCGATACAACGTTGACGGGGTGACAAGGCTACCGCCGCGATACCGCCCGACTCACTGCTTTACTGCGATTGGCCCTAGTTTTCGTTCTGACTGCGGGTTAACATTTGACGCATGCCGCTACCGGATCATTGGGAAGCACTCATCACTCAGCAAGGCCTTGCTCACGCGTCGATGCATTGCCCACACTGCGACCGCCCGAGCACTTTTACGCCGGTGGCACAGACTACGTTCCAAGAAGGCGGAAGGTGGTTACACCACGTTATCTTGCGATGCAACAATCCCAAATGCCAAAATGCCGTGTACGCTATCACTAGCAAACACCCAAATGCAGGCGCACAAGAGCGCGCCAACGACGTTCTTGAGTATTATCCGAAAGGCGCACCGCCGACTGCTCACAAGTCTTTGCCACCGGCAGTGGCCGAGGATTGGGTAGAGGCTCAGAAAGCAATCAATGCGGGCTGCACGAAGGCGGCGGCGGTGATGTGTCGGCGCGTTGTATGGAGTGATTCTCAACAGAGGTTGCAAGGAGAATCCGTTACACGAAGGAATCGCGCAATTAGTCGCGATGGTGCGGCCACCCACTATTGTGGAGGAGTGGCTCAAGGAGATAAAAGAGGATGGCCATGATGCTGCGCACCCCTCCCGCGCATTGATTGTGCCTAGTGAAAACGTGCAAGAGACAATGGAGTACACGAAAGAATTGTTACGGTTTACCTACATTGAGCCATATGAATTGAAAGAAAGGTTGGCGCGTAAAGCGGGTATTGCGAAAACACCATAGTCGGCCTTCCGCATGTTTTTAACGAAGTACGTGACGCCGTTTTCCGTATCATCTTTCGGAGCGCAAGCCCTCAACCGCCAATGGAGCCGAGCAACTGCGCGAGCCCGCCCTCATCGTCGCTTGAGTACACGGGCGCGGGTTTGGGTTGCGGTCGCCCGCTGCCCAAATGCTCACCACCTCGGTGATTACTTCTCGCGCTCGCTCTTGGTTGCGCCGCGAAGTTTTGAACGTGCCCCATCTGTTGTTTTGCACCCGAGCCTGTTCCACGCGCTGCACCGCGAAAGATTCCGCGCGCCATTGATCCAACTGCCCGCGCACAATCACGCCCTCGATGATGACGGGCACAGCATTGACGGTGAGCATATCCGAAAACACATGCAACCGCGTCTTGACTTCACCAATCCAAGAAATCTGCACCGAGCCGTGCACGTATGGGCGGTTTACCTCAATGGTGGTTTTCATTTAATCCTGCCCCGCACAGGCTAGCGCCGGTGACTTGCCCCGCACAACGGCCTCGATGATGTTTAAGACTGCTCGCGGTCGGAAAATTTCGGCCCGGTTGCAAGCCTCACAATCTCCGCGTTGTACTCAATCCCAACAATCTCGCATCCGCGCTTCACGAGCGCGGCAACTCGCGGGCCGCAACTCCGCCCAAGTGAATCTTGACGCAACGGTCTTTGATGCTCGCCTCAAGTGCCTCGGGTTGCTGTGTTACGAGGATGAACGTTAGCTCGGGCCTCAAAGGAATCGTTTTCAATCTCGATTGCTGCCGCTTGGCGGTCAACTCTTGAGCCTCATCAACGATCAACCATGTGGGCGTGTTGCGCGTGAAAAAGTATTTGGCCTTCTCGGCATCGGAAATCTCAAAATCGTTGGCGTGCATGTGTTGCACGTAATACTCACCGAGGCAGGCTTGCCGCTCGTGCTCCTCAATTCGGCGGCCACTGCGCTCCGCGACATACGCGAGTGCGAGCGAAGTTTTGCCGCATCCGATGCCGCCCTCAATCAAGATGAAACCCGAGCGTACTTGGCGCAACTCGCGCACCGCATCCGCGTGGCCCACGAATTCATGGAGCGAGTTGATGCGTGCGCGCTGCCACAATTGTGCGTTGCTCATGTCGCCGCCCTCCTCTCAAAATGGATTGCCTCATACGCCCTGTCCTAGGTGCGGAGATGCTTCCCGATCGCCATTATTTCCAGCACGGCTCACATGATTTGCGTCCTTCTTTCGGCGCGGCATTGCCGCATGTGATGCACAAACCTCTCCTCCAGCACGTAACGCCGCTTTGAGGTGTCCCCGCTCGCCGCCGTGCTCGTTGTCTTTATCAGCGGCAAGTAATGCATATTTTTCGATCTGCCCCCGCCTCGTTGGTGACCACATGATGCAAGTGCCATCGGCGACCCAACGCGCCTGAAGCTAGTGCATGGAGAACTCGGGCTTGAGCAGTCCGCGTGGCCTTTGATACGTAACCATTGCTCAAGGGCTCGGGTCATAAACCAATTCGTGCGCTTGTTGTCGCTGTGCGCAAGATCGCGGAAACGCTCATACGTTCGGGCCACAGGTAAACACTCACGAGATGCCGCTTGAGCACATCCTCGCGCTCGTTGGTGCCGTGCAACTCCTCCGCCGCCTTGCGCACCTGCCTGGTTGTCAATCCAATTTCCTCGGCCTCGGTGAGCAACTTCTCGCGCGTCTCGGGCGGATACTTCACGATTTGCATGTGGTGCATGTAACTTAAAGACGGGTGCCGCTCTCGGGCTTGTATGATCGTGCGCAACGTGCCGGAAACACAACGTGCCCTCGCTCAAGCCGGTTGCTTGTTTCGCGAGATGGTATGCGGTCACGATGCCGTATGTTTTGCGCCCGTATTCAATCCAATCACCGAGCCAAAAATGGGCGGATTCGTAAACGTGGCAACGTTCGGCCCACGTCCATCCAATCGGCCTCGGGCATACCGGGCGCGAGCCGCAACTCGGTTGGATTGAAGGAAGCACCGCGCACATGGTACTCGGCAAGCGTGCGCACGCGCTCATCGTGCTTGATGATGCCGCGCTCCTTCTCGGCCTTCCATTTCACGAGCGCGGCCTTTGACCATCTTTCGATTTGAGCCGTTGCCAAGGTTATCCCTCGCTTGAGTAGCCTTTTAGCGTGCGTGCGCATACGCGCTCGTTGGTTTCCGGCTCCGGCTGCAAAACACAAATCGAAACGCCGAACCGTTTGCCAACCTCGCGCAATTCGGATTCTGCAGGCAACGCCGAGCGCGACGATTGCTGCTCGGCGGATTTCTTGTAACGGTGCGCCGCAACTGGAATGGCGCCGCCTGACGTTTCCAATTGCTGTGGTGATGTCCATATTTTGGGTAAAAGGTGTTAGACGGTGCGCACCGCCGCCGCTTTCGCCACTACTTGCGCGAGTGCGTTGGCAGTTTCTTTGTCTTTGGCGCGCTGCGCATCTGCCGCCGCTTTGTCTGCCGCGAGCACCGCGTTGCGCGTCACGTTGATGCCGCTGCCTGCGATGTCGCGGGCAATCTTTTCCGCTGCGATGTACGCCGGGGTGTTCATCTTGCGCACTTCGTTTGTTGGTTCCGGTGTGCCGTCTTGCGCCAACGTTGCCGCCGCCGCCGATGTGCGTTTGATTCTCGCCTGTTCTGCCGCCTCAATTGCGCCTTCAAATTCCATGTGGTGCCTCCTCGTGGGTGGTGATCGTTTAATCCAAATCCGCGAGTAACTCCTCGCGTAATATACGCGCCCCGATTTCATCGGCGCGGGCGCGGAGTTGCCGGTCAAGCATTGCATCGGCATCCGATTCGCACTGCACAAAATGATTCGGCGCGATTTCACGGAAGCCTGTTGCGGTGCGCACCATCTCGCGGTAAATCTCATCCGCTTTGTGCTTCGCATCGGCCAAGAATCAATCGCCCGAGGTGCGGCAGGTTTCGCGCAACCGGTGCAGGCTTGCGCATCGGCTCGGCAAACACTACGCCGCGCCCTTGTGATCTTGCGCTCAAAACATGTGCCCGATCAGCGCATTGATGCGCATGCCATCGGCAAATTTTTTGCTCACCTGCAACGCGCGTTTTGCGATGTGCCCCCGGCATCCATGCGCCATCAAGTTGCGCATCACCGTCTCGAATGCTTTTCGGATTCCATGGCAACACCTCATAAACGGGGATTTGTGTTCTGAAAATGCGCCCGCATGTTACGGGCGCAAAAGTTATTTGCGAATCTTGCCGGTACTCTCATCAACCCCGTAACGCTGCTCGCCGCGTGTGTGTGCGCTCGATGCCGTGATGCCCGGAACGCCGGTGCTCCATCCAAGCGGTTGCGGTACCCACGCATCGGCATATGCTTTGCGCGTGGCCTCGGGCACCTCGGTGACTTTGGCGTGCACGCACAACCTTGGGAATAGATCGCGAGCAAGGCTTTCCTTGTCGGGCCGCCCAAATTAATAGTCGGTGCGTTTACAATTCGGGCATGTGATGCGCAAGGTGCAACGCTTCTCAGTGAAACCGTGGATCAATCCAATTTGATGGGCAGTGGTGCGGGCGGAGCTTCCGCCACAATCTCGATGCTGCCGAGATTGATGAGGAGTTGTGTGTTTTGGTCGTTGGGAACGTGGGCGGTTCGTCGGGATTTGGGCCGGTGAGATATCGTATTTTCATTTTGCATTCTCCTTCGTTTGAGCCCAACTTGTGTGCTCGGTGAATAAGTTAAGTGTTACGGCCCGAACCAATGCGAGCCAAATGAAAAATGCAATCGCGAGCCCGAGCATTTATGTCCACTCGGCTCGCCGCGACGTAATCCGCACCGCCATCGTGCGAGATGCGCTCCGTGTTAACGACTCGCGGTTTTGACGCCTGACCGAGGGCACGGTTGAGCCGAGCAATCTCCGCATCCCGCGCCGCTATTTCCTTGCGGTGAATTTCGCGCAGTCGGCAAGCTCGCGTTGGTGCTCCACATTGGTGCATTGGAAAATGCTCACGCGGTCACCTTCGGTGGGAGCGTTGGAGACGGTCGCCCCGAGTCAATGAGTTTTTGCGTGAGCCGGAGTGCGCGTTTGCTCAACTTGATGTACTTCCGGGCCATCTCATTGATTTGCCGATGCTGCCATCGGGTAACGGGCCGCTCGGCGGCGCGCTCACAAGCCTTGGGTGGAGCACATCCATGCGCTGCATCAATCGCCACAGCGAAACGGTTGCGCGGGCAAATTTACTCGGTGTCATTGGGCACCTCTTGTGCAAGTTCATCAAATGCGGGCAGGCATGTGCCGCACTCGGGCTTTCGGTTGAGGGTGATGGTTAGCGGCTCCGGCTTGGGCCGCGGTTGGAATCCGTTTTTCTTCCGGGCGGCCTGTTGCGCGGGCGTGTTTCGTGATCCGCCATTTTTCCGGCCTCGCTGGGTCTGCGGCATGTTCTGTGATCCTCCTTGCGTGTTCTGTGTTTCCGCATCGATTCGGGGAGGCGTTAGGGCAACTGTGGAGGGCCGTAAAGTGGGCCGAATGTCGCCGGAAGGTTGCCCCGTGATCTGGGTTGCATATATCGCCGGAATGTCCGCAAATGGAAAAGCTAATTTCGCGAGTGTGTGCGTGTGGGCATGCGCACGGTCCGATTTGCGATGTCGATTTCCCCTTCCCTACCTGTATCCCCATCATACTAAAGGAGTTATTCGTGCACGCAAATCAACACCCAAGAAGCACAGCACCAACGTGTAACCAAAGGGATACGCATTGCGGTTGCTGCCAACTATTGCAGCACGCGCGCTCACGAGGGCGTTTGTGTGGTGCTTTCGATATGATCCGGGCCAATTGATGGGGGTTTGCCGCCATTCGCGAGGTGCACATCACGAATTGCGCGAGGTATCTCGTTGGGATTGCGCGAGACGCTCACAACCTCAGATGTGTTAATAGATTGGCTGAGATGCCGTACCGGGCGCGGGTTTCGCAGGGGCGAGGGTTGCGCAGGATGTGGGGCTTGTGCTGATTAGCTGCCCGTGGTTGCGTTGGAGGCTCGCGGGTGGGC
Organism: uncultured Acidobacteriota bacterium; assembly: GCA_963729415.1. Lineage (GTDB taxonomy): Bacteria > Acidobacteriota > Terriglobia > Terriglobales > Acidobacteriaceae > Gp1-AA133. The sequence continues at coordinate 60,475 of CAVSOD010000008.1, forward strand.
TCTTGTATCCTCCCTTTCGCTATAGCGTATCCGATAGGTCTTGCTTGTGGGTTTTGCTCTTGGGGGTTGGTGCGCTCTAAAGTCGTAGCTCAATGATGCCTGGTATGTAAGCGGGGTTGATGAGTCTCCGCTCCGTTTTCCGGCTTCAGGCAGGGTCAATGATGAGTGTGATGCCGTTTTTCACGAATTGGAGGGAGTTTCAAGGTGGTGAACAGTGAGCAATCTTGACCAGACGCGGACGATGCCCCACGGCTAACATGGCAACGGGTTGCGTCCAACTTTATTTCACACCACTGCTGCATTTGCAGGATAGACTGTGTAACTGTCGAAATCAGGCATTTACATACATTCAGGCCGGCGGCCGGATCTACGATGCCACTGGACACGAGAGGTAGACATGAAACCCTGGAAAGCAGTTTCGCTAATTCTGTTTGCTCTTGCGGTTGCAGCCGCGGGATACGGGCTGGTTGTCGTGCGACGGGGCTTCAGCGCACTTGCGACACCATCAGCGATTGAGGAGTTCGCGGCCACAACGGCACGCAAATTGGCCTTGCCATCCGCGTATCGCCAACTTCGCAATCCCATCATGTCTTCAACGGAAAACATTCGGGGAGGCATGGAGCATTTCTCCTCTCCATTGCTCCCCGTGCCACGGTATGACGGAGGCGGCCACACGGTATTCGGCAAGGGCCTCTATCCGAAACCGCCCGACTTGCGCGCAGCCGGGACGCAGAACAAGAGCGATGGCGAGCTCTACTACACAATTGAAAATGGAGTTCGTTTGGGCGGCATGCCAGCCTTCAGCGGAACGCACACTGCCAGAAAACCTGGCGCCTGGTTTTGTTCATCCGGCACTTGCCTCAGATCACGCCCGAGGAACTCAATGAGATGAAGAGGCTGGACCCGAAGAGTGAGGCGGATCCAGCGCATTTCTAGGGGCTTGTTTTCCTCTGCGCTCGTGCCAGTCGGTGCTTGGCCTGTTGGTTTGATCGGCCAATGTCATGCGTGCGGGTGCTCGGATGCGGCCATCAACGCGAGCGCAAGCGTAATTGCTATGGCGGTTAGCATGCGGCGCGTTGCTCCTCGGGGCCTGACGGCTTGAAACGCGTTCACGCGTGCATCCATCGCCGCCTGCCAACGTGCAAAACTGCAAGACGGTGAGCCCGAAAACATCGCATCACACACCGCGTGGTATTCCTTCACCGCCGCCGCGTGGGCTTCTTGTGGTGTTAGTGTGCTCAAGCTGCCCTCACGTTCGCCGCGCCGATGCGATTGCCGTACACGGCGACCACATCAAACAGAACTTCGGCACCGACCGCGAACCCGGACAAATCTTCCGACGTGTAAAAAACTAAGGGGTTGAATTGATCGGCAGGGTAATTGCCATTGCCGTAAAGCGACGGCAGGGCGCATACGCTGCCCGCGCATGTGGCAGGCAAAACAAATCCCCGGACATTTTGCGAACCTACTGTTGGTACCGGTAAACTCATGGTATTGCCTCCGTGGTTTCTTGCTCCCTCGCCCATTTCAACCGCGCCGAGAAGTTTGTGGGATTCTCTGCCCTTTTCGTTTTGTAGTTGTATCGGCGCACAACCATTTCACGAGTCAAGAAGGTGCGCCCGTTCAATTTTTCGATGGCCTCTTGCGCCCGCTCCGGTCCGCGAGCACAACCATCGCGGAGGGCCGGTCAAGTTTTTCGCGCGTGTGGTGGTCGTACTTGAGGAGGTAAATGTATTCGCACGAGAATCCCTCGCCCTCGATAAAATCATCAAGATCGGTCTTTGTGATGACCGGGTGAAGGTTCGCAATGTACAGCGTAAAAGGTTGTTGTTTCGTTGGTTCGCTCATGCTGCCTCTTTTCACTCCCAACCCAAATCGGGCGGAGGTAATCGTTTGGCGGGTGTGATCTCTTCCTGATGTGCCCGCGCCTCACGTAATTCTCGCATCGTGCATCCTGCTCGGATGAGCACAACCAAACGAGCGGCGGTTGTGTCCATCGTTCAAGCACAATGGCAAACGGGCCGGAGCCGGTTATAACTGCTCCGGGCCATCGTGCTCGCGCCGCGTCTTGGAATAAATCGCTCATCACTATCCGGCATCCGGTGTTAGGTTGGCCGAAGTGCTTGCATGCTCCCTCGCGGGAGTGAGTGCAGCATGTTTCGGGCTCCTTGTCATTCTGCTAACGGTTGCTAACAGTTTGGTCTTAACGATGTGTTTCCTAAATAACTTGAGATGTCGTACTCACTTATCACGAGGAAAATTGGCAATGGGTTTGGGTGCCCTTTTTGGGCAAACTGTTTACAACTGTTGCGCCTCATTCGCGCACCCATCTCACCAACTTTTGCGGGTTGGCACCGTTGGCCCGCTCATCCATCTCAATGAGCCCTGCATTCTCCAAGGAGGTGAGCACGCGGTCAATAATCGGCGGGCCGAATTCGTACGCGTGGGTGTTCTGCAACACCTTGCGCAGATTCAACCATTGCGTGGACTTGTCGGTCTCTTGGCCGAGTACTTCTTTACGTGCCGCATCAACTTTTCACCGAGGATGGCCGCATCATTCCTGCCCGTGCTCGGCTTGAGCAACTCCCTCATCTGCAATTGGTAATCAATGAATGCCCGAGCCGAGCCGAGGCGCTCCGCCCGGAGCACGGGCCGCCCGTCAAATGCTGCCGCAACGATGGCCGCACGGATGCCCAACTCAACAACGCGGCGCGCATCCTCGGGCAACTCATCGCGCAACTTGTCGGCCCACTCGTAAACAGACTCATCAACCTCAACCGGCACCGGCCTTGATGGTGCCCACGATACCGCGAAGGCATCATCATCCGCCGCCGCCGTTGGTGTTATCGCCGCGCCTCCGGTCATTATTTCGCGGTGCTTGTACTTGAAGCCTGTTGGGCACAGCGCGAAAATCTCACGATCATAAAATCCTGTAATCGTGTTGCGCCCGTGGGCATCGGAGAATTCCTCATCAACGATGCCGCCGAGGATGGACATGCGCATATTGAAACGGGCTTGCCTGCCTCGAGCCATCGTGACGGTAAAGTTATCGCTGTAAAATGCGCTGTTGAGCATGCGCGGGAGGGTTGAGCCCTCAATTGCGCACTTGTCGAAAAGATGGCCCATCTCATCTTGGTGCCACAATCGCCGTCGCCCGCCTTGGTCGCCATGATGTTGCATGAATCCTTCGGATGATCCTGCACCTTCCACATCAAGCACCGTTGGCTTGTCAAGCCCGAGCAGGTACAACAAGGCCTTGATAGTTTGTGTCTTACCGCATCCGACTCCACCAACCAACTCGCCGTAAAGGTTGCACCGGGCGGATGATTGCACCAACACGCTCTGGGCGGTGAGCCCCGCAACCCAAGCGAAGCCAAGAGGGAAACGGCTCAACCGAGTGCGCACCAAATCACCGAGCCATCCATCAAGGCAAGCCTCGCGCATATCCGG
>CAVSOD010000009.1:0-87628 GCA_963729415.1 uncultured Acidobacteriota bacterium
CTCGGCTTCCGCTCTGAGACGTGGCAGATCTTCGCCGGAAATTCTGACCTGAACCGGAATTCCAACCGGCTTGCCCGTTTCGAGAGTCCGCGTATCAATGATTGCTCCAGGAATTTGCCTGTCGAATTCCGGCTGCAAAAGGGCAAGCAGAGGTGTCGTATCATGATTGTCCTTCGTTCGCAGAATCACCTGAGCATAATTGGTTTGCCTGTCCTCAGGTGTGGCGCTGCTCCAGAAGCGCGGACCGCCGCCGCCCACAAAAGTCGTCATCGATTGCAGAACATCCTTCGGATGTCCGTGCTCCGGATGGCTTCTACCATACTCTTCCGCTACTCGGCGGGTAATGGATTCCACCTGCTGAGCAACCGAGCTGGTCGCGCTCGCGGGAGTGTCTTCAGGCAGCCACACGTCGATGTAAGAAAAGTATTGAAGATCTTTTGGAAAGAACTGCGGTTTCAGTCTGGAAAACACGACACCGCCCGATATCAGCAGGACAAGCGATCCTGCCAGGCACACCTTCCTGTGTTCAATGGCCTTCTTCGCGGTTCGGAAATACCAGCCTGTAAACCCGTGCTGCCGCCTCTCGGCGATTGGAGTTTCGCTCCTGGCCTCCAACAGAAACGAACTGATGAGCGGCACAAAGGTCATCGAAACGAGCAGGGCCGCCAGCAAAGAACAACTAATGACGATAGGCAGACTGTACAGGAATTTCCCTGTATCTCCGGGCAACAGCAGAAATGGAAGATAGGAGACGATATTCGTGACGGTTGCAAACGCCATCGTCTTGAATAGCTTTGTCGGTCCCAGCCACGCGGCGACGGACCGTGGCTGGCCGGCACCCAGTTCGCGCACAATTGCGTCGCCGGACACCACCGGTACATCGACCAATAGTCCGAGCGCGATGATCAGCGAAGCGATAGAGACCTGTTGCAGGTCGATCCCGAGCGTGCTGATGACCCCAAACGTAATCCCCAGCGTAATCGGCATGGACGCCGCAATCAGAATGGCCGTCCGCCAGCTCCAGAAGCCAATCAAAGCCACAACTACCACCAGCACGAGCGCCTCGATCAAGCTGTGGCTGAAGAGCTCAATGCTGTCGTGTACCTGCAGTGGCTGGTCCGAGGTCCTGGCCAGCACCAGGTCGGCCGGCAATGTTTTTCTGACGCTCGCCAGATTGGCGTCCACCTGTTTTCCAAAAGATCCGATCTGTTCTCCTTTCTTCATCTGGACCGAGAGCGTAATCGCGCGTGTCGTGATCCATCTGCCGTTTTCGTCGCGGCGCGTGTAGCGGTTCAGGAACGAAGGGGGATTCTCATATCCCCTGTCGATGTCCACAAGATCCCGCAAGTAAAGCGGCGTTCCGTTCGGTGACATGCCTATCACTACATTCCGCAGATCGTCAATGCTCTTGAACTCGCCTGTGGTGTTGACGCTGACCGTGCGTCCACGTGCATTGAGCGTTTGGCCATTCTCCGGTAGATTCCGGGCCGCGAGGATGCCGGAAAGATCCGCCGGCCTTAGCTTGTATTGCGCCAGGCGCTCCTGCGAGAAATTCAGAAATACGTTCTCGTCCAGTACCCCGGAACGTTCTGCCTTCGCCACGATCGACAGCGTTTTGAGGCTTCGCTGAAGGGTATCGGTAAAGTCGTCCAGGTCGCGATAAGTGTACTTGTCACCGGCCACGGCCTGAAGCGCCGCGGTGGTGTTTGCGGGGTCGTCGATGATCGCAGGTTTCCATGCATCCGGATGAAGCTCGTCGGTTTGCAGGTTCTGATTTGCAAACTTTCTCAAGGCCGACTGCAGATCAGGAGTGCTGAGGTTCGTCGCCAGGTCCACCCCTGTGAACCCCGCTCCCGAAAACACTCGCACATCGGAACATAGATGTTGGGTTGCCATGTCTCGGGTCACCCAAGACAACTTGCGCTCGACTTCGTCGCTGTCGAGAGACTTCGGAAAAACTACAACAATGGAACGCCGCGGCTGAGTATGCGTATCCAAACCACTCCGAAGCTGCCGGACCTGTGTCTCAACTAGTTTGCTTATCCAGGCGACCTGGACTGGATCGGCCGGCGGACTCGCTACTGTGAGCATCAATGCGGACGTGTCCCCGAAGTCCTTGATGTACAGAATGGGCCCCGTTCCCTGGGGCAGGTCGTGGATAGCGTCCAGCCTGATCTTGACGTCGTCCAGTTCCTTGTCCCTGTCGTACTTTCCCTTTTCTGCCAGCTCGAATTGAACCATCGCCGAGCCGGTTCTGGAGGCGCTCTTGATCTCCGTCACCCATTGATTCAGAGCAATAGCCTGCTCGATCTTCCTGGTCACCAGTTGCTCGACCTGTTCCGCCGATGTTCCCTGCCAAGGCACGATAATCATCGCTTGGCGTACCGGAATGTCCGGGTCTTTCCGTTGAGGCATTTTCAATAGCCCGTAGATTCCCCAGAGGAGCGCAACCGCGAGAGAGACCCATGCGATGTGTCGCTGCTGCAGGAAGAAGCGGGCGAGATTCGGTTTATTGTCCGTGGACCGTTCGCTCTGTGCGTGTGTCATTGCTGCGTCTCCTTGTTGACCATCCGGATCAGGCTTCCGTCGCTTAGCTGGTTAGTACGGTTGACGACGATTCGTTCGCCGGGCGTAAGGCCTTCGTCGATGACGACCGATTTGCCGAAGGTTTCACCAATCCTCACACTCTTCAATTGCGCAAACTGTTTTCCATCGCGCTCCGTTACAGTGAAGACCGAATAGTTATTCGAGCCAGATTCCGCGGTCATCAAAGCGGTCAGTGGTACGACAGGCACAGTTTGCGTATTCGCTTGCGCTATACGGATGCGTGCGATCATGCCCACTTTGAGCGAGCGATCCCGGTTCGGGAGAGTAACCTCGATGTTGAAAACCCGGGACTCACGGTTAGCAGAGGCGGAGATTCCCGTGATTTGCCCTGTGAAGGTTCGCCCCTGCAATGCATCCAGTTGCACAGGCACCGGCGCTCCTAGCTTGAGGTGTGCCAGCATGCTGTCGGGAACTCCGAAGTTCACCTTCACGACGCGCGTATCGTCGAGCGTGAATGCCCTTGTCCCTGCAGCAACCAGGCTGCCCGGCTCCACACTCTTTTCGACGATGACTCCAGGCATAGGAGCGTTCAGGCTCGTATCGCCAAGATTGATCCGGGCGGAGACAGCTTGCGCCGACGCAGTGCTCAACTGCCCGCGGCGCGCCTCGATCTGACGCACGGCGGCTTCCACACTGGCGGTCGCCGAGGTGTGCTGATCCACCGCCGCATCGTAATCCGGGCGAGTCATTGCTTTGGCGGCATAGAGCGCTTGGGCGCGCTCAAAATCAAGATCCGCCTTTGCCTGGTCGGCCTTTGCTCGGTTGAGTTCCGCTTGCGAAGCATCAAGCGTACCCTGCGCTGAGCGCTGCTGGCCGACCGCGGAGTTCAGCGAGGCTTCATAATCTGAGCTGCGCAGTCGGGCCAGTGTGGCGCCGGCAGGCATTTCATCGCCTACCTGCACATCACGCATCCGACCATCGACCCCCTTCACTCGATACAGAGCGGCGATATAACCGGGTTCCTTGAAGGCCAGTTGAACCTCAGCATCCGGACGAATCTCGCCGGAGTAAGTCCAACTGGGCTGGACCTGCTGCGTAGCCACGATCTCCGTCACAACGGGAACCGGCTCTGGACCCGCCTTCTGCGTCTTTGCGCAGCCGACGAGAGCTGAAAACGCAGCCAAACTTAAAATTAAAATTGAGATACGCATCATTCTTCTCCAATCGCTTTTTTTAGATCTGCTCTGGCCTTCCAGAAAGCGGTGAGGGCCTGTTGCTGCTGGCTGTCGGCGGAAGCCAGATCCGACTGTGCTTGATACAAATCTCTGCTTAACGCCGCTTCGCGCTTCACCTTCTCCTGCAACTCTTTAAGCTTCTGCCGGGCCGCACGTTCGCTTGCATCGCTCAGGGCTAGTTGGCGGCGGGTGTTCCCCAATTGCCTGCAGGCATTTCTCACCTCCAGAAGAGCGGCGCGTTCCGTAGCGCTGACTCCAACCTTGGCCTGTTCTTCCTTCGCTCGTTTTTCCCCGTATTCATGGTGCCTGCGTCCCCAGTCCCACGGTTCCCACCGGACCGATATACCCACTGTCCCGACGTTGCTTGGAAAAACATTCTCGAAATTCGCTGTTGTGTAGTAACTGAATGCCAGACTCACGTCGGGAATATATTCCGCCTTCTTCGCCCGCGCGTCGTAATTGGCTTGCTGCACCTGAAGCTTCGCCTTCTTCACATCTGGCCGGTTTTGAAGAGCGCGGGCTTCCATAGCTTCGGGTGTGGCGAGATCGGTATCTGCGTCGCCGATGGCCGCAACCCGGAACTGCGTGTGTACGTCCCGGCCCATCTGATCGTTCAATCTTTCACTCGCGGACGCGACCGCGTCGCTCGCATCGCTGATGGCATTCTGTATCTTCAAAAGCTGCGCATCGGCGTTCAGCAGATCCGATTCGAGAATCGTCTCTTTACCGCGGTTCACGAATGCCAGACGATGCGATTCCCGGTAATAAGGGAGTGACGCCTGAAGGCTATCCAGAGCGCTCTGTGCCTCGACGACCGCGTAGTAAGCGCGTCGAACCTGGTCGACCACCTCCAGACGCGTTTTCACCTGGTCCTGGCGCGTACCTTCCAACCCCAGCGCAAGGGCCTTCAATTGCAAATGCAGCTGGTACTGCGTCGAAAGTGGCTGGGCAACCAGGACATTCACTATGCCTACGGGTTTTCGCGGAATCTCGACCTTCTGATTCGTCGCCGGAATCGGCCCGGTTGCGCTGTATACGCCAAGCGAGCCTGCCGGATAAGTAACAGATGGCTTCGTAACCAGTTGGGCACCGAGCGTAGTGACCAGCGTATTCGCAAAACGTCTTGTCTTATTCGCAGCCAGATCGTCAGCGGCCCGGAGTGTCTCGAGGCTGGCGGTCTTCAGACTGCTGTTGTTCGCAACAGCTTGTTCAACCGCCTGTTCGAGAGTCAATTCAGGGAGGTTTGACTGTTGTGCCGCCGCCTGTTCAACCGTGGGCGGGGGGGACAGAGGTGCGAGATCCTGACCTCGCGCCAGCAGCGCCAGCATCCCGAAGGTGAAGGCCAAGCAGGTTGTTCGAGTGCGTCGTTTCATGAAGCAATGGTGCCTCGAACGCGGAAGCGGGGGGAGTAATGCCTCGTAAGCCGTACGTAAGCCCTACGTAAGCTAACGGCACTGCTTGCGGCACCTGTCAGTGCGACAAGTTTAGCTTTTTCAGGAGTTTGGCAAACCTGCGGTCAGCGTGAAGAGGATGAAAAAACGGTTCGATTGCCAAGAGATTCACGAAGTTTGTTTTGTGATTGATCGCTTCATCCAGGCACTGCAGTGCCAGATCGAAATCTCCCATCCCGACCGCAGCGAAACCTTCTGCCAGGGGAGTGACGTATTGCCGCCCCGCGAGTTGATGCAGTCGCTCGATACATTCTTCGGCTCGCGATAAGCTGCCTTGCTGGGCATGTCCTGCGGCAAGCAGACCGATATCCAATGGTGAGGCAGACGGCGAGAGACACTCTATCACCGCGTCGTAACGCTGCTGCTGGAAGTGCATGAGTCCTTGATACAATCGCGCTTCAGGATAGTCTCGATCCAGTTCGAAGGACTGTCGGAGGTGCTCTGCAGCTGATGAATAGTCTCCTTTTACGTAGTGAAGATAAGCCATCCGCGCGCAGTCGCTGGCCGAAAGTGGGTCCAGTTCAGTCGACCGGCAAAGTCCTGACTCTGCCGCGTTGATGTCCCCCTGACACAACAAAGCCATAGCACGAAACATGTGAGCCGGCGCGTGACTGGGTTGTAGTTTTAGCGCGCGGTCAAACATCCTGTCCGCTTCATCCCAACGATGCTCGAACCATGCACGAAGTGCGCCCAGCACCGTGCATGTGTCACCGGATTCAGGATCGAGCGCATAACCGCGCTCCGCGTTTGCCTTGACTTCTGGATACACATCACGGCCGGAGACCATCCCGAACTGGGCAAGAAGGCCGCCCGCCGCAGCCATGCCACTGTGAGCAAGAGCGTAGTCGGGATAAGTCTCTGTGAGCCTTCGTAGCTGCTCCAGGGCGGCGTGCAGCGTTTCAGGCGACTGCTGGTGAATCAGAAATCGAGCTCGCAGGTACCTTGTATATGCCTCAAGATCAGGAGGGGAGGGCCGCACTGGCCCTTGTACTTCCGGCATGTGAAGCCGGAGTAAGTCCGCAACAGATTGTGCGATCTCTTCCTGGGTCGCAAACACGTCCTGCAGCTCGCGACGGAACGTCTCCGACCAGACGTGATGACCCGATTCAATCTGAATCGCCTGGGCGGTGATCCTCAGCTGTTCGCCGGCCTTCCTCACGCTTCCTTCGATGACGAGATTCGCGCCGAGACGCTGCCCTACTTCCCGAATATCGATGTTGGCACCCTTGAAATGAAAGGCCGATGTCCGCGCAATCACGTTCAAACCGGATACCCGCGTAAGCGAGTTTGTGATCTCTTCACTGATCCCGTCGCAAAAATAGTCCTGCTCCGGCTCCGGACTCATGTTCACGAACGGCAACACGGCAACGCATATACGGCCCGGTGGCGGAGGTGCGCCAATCTCTTCGCGATGCTTTGCTGGCTGGGCATCAACCCATCGGAAGACCGGGACATAACTGCCCGGCCGCAATCCAATCAGAACCGGGTCAACCGCACCCTGCCCTTCGTAATAGGCCTTCAATTTCGCTCTGAGACGACGAGCCTCGACCCGAACAATTGCGTCGATGTTCGGATCGTACTCCGAGGTGCGGTCGAACACCTCCATTGCAATCGAGAACTCCTTGAGGCTATCGATATTTCCATCGATTGTCCGATTCACGATGTGCGTCAGAAACCGGCATAGCCGGGCTGACGAAACGAAACCAGGGCTATTCACCACGCGCGCCAATTGGTCGCGAACCGCCGTCGCCGGCACGGGGTCGGCTGCAGAGTTGGCGAGAGATCTTCCGGATGATAACGGCGGCGTTGGCACTTGCTTCTTTTCCCCATTCATTATGCTCCACAAAGCTGCGCAAGGTTACGGCGAGCTTACGGCGGCTTACGGCCAATCGAAGGCCAGCGGGCATAACGTGGAATCAGGTAGGTATTAGAGATTCGATGCAGCCCCCCAAACGAGCAGGAACAGTGATTTTTGTGTCCCCCACGAGCCCCGAAGCCACGGTCGCGCAGGACATCGAAGCGTACGGACTTGAGATGCAATGGGCACCGAGCATCAGGGCGGCAGTTGATTTGCTCAACTCGACGCGCGAGAAGACGGTGATTGTCACGCAACTTGCCCTGCCGGACGGCAATTGGAGAGACCTCGTCGAATGGGTCAGGTGTCCTGAGATCCCCACTCCAATGGTACTTGTGACTCCTGCCATCACGGCGGAACTTTGGTGGGACGCGCTTGAATGCGGCATCGATGACATTCTGCCCGGGGATCTCATTGCTTCTCGCTTGTGTGAGCTTCTACAGGAGAATAGGTTCGATGAGCGGAACGAATAGTTCGGCTCGAATTCTTCAAAACAAGTGCTCGTTAAGCCCCTTGCCCCCGCGGAAGATTGATAGCGTGTTGCCGAATTCGATCTGAAACGGATTCACTGCGTATCTCAATCATGTGCTCCAAATTACTGCCTTTGCCTCCCTCTCAGTATTAGCCAAAGCAACGATTTCAGGAGAGTCATCGCCGTCTACAATCCCAAGACCCCGTTGCTTACGCAGCCAGCGAAGCACGTTGGCGCCAGCGACTGGGAGCACTGCTTTTTGCGCAAGGGCAGTTAGCACTTTCTGCCGCCGCATGATTTCACGATAGATCGCCTCGCGGTGTTTTCCCTTTACTTCTCGCCCGAGGCGGGTAGAGTACCCCGAGCTGTGTATTACTTGTGCAACAGGAGGGGAAAACGTGGCAGGCAAGAAGGCTCGCAAGGCGCGTGCGGTTGCTAAGGCCCGTCCCAAAGCAAAAGCTCGGAAGAATCCGAAGGCGACTACGACTCAGGCGCTGCCTAAGACCGTTGTCAGCCAGAATCGAGAGAGGCACGATCGCCGCGAGGGTGACGAGCGAAAACGTGGGAGCACACAGTCAATTTATGAGATCGTCTGCCCACCGTGCCAACATCCTCGACAGCGACATGGATTCGATTGGCATCGGCGTCGCCGAGCGCGGTGGCCAGCTTTTTGTGGTGGAAGATTTCGCCAACGCGAAATAGCCGGAAGCTGCGAGCTATCAGCGACGAGTTACTCCATCACCCAGCCGGTTTTGCGATAGCGGATGACCGGAGCGGCATCAACTCCGGGCAACCGGGGTAGCGTCCCCATGATCAGCTTGCGCCACGGTTTCGCCAGACCCGGAACTTTGCCCATCCGCGCGCTGACTTTGTGAAAGGTTCTCAGCGCCCCCGCGTTCGGCATCGATGCCAGTTCCTTCTCGATGATTTCCTCATGAACGCGATGGCACTCGGCGAGATTTTGCAGGCCGAGTGAGTCCGGATGGGAGCGAAAGCCGCCAATCAGCGCATCGACCGAGAACAACTTGGCGTGGCGGAAGAATCTCACCCACAATTCAAAATCGTTGCCGTTGCGGCGCGAATCATCCATGCGACCACCCGCTCGCTCCCACAGACTGCGGCGCCAATAGGTGGATTCCTGCTGGATGTAGCGGTTGGCGCCAGCCAGAAAGGGCATGCGCGACCAGCGGCGCAGCTTCAGAACCTCAGCAGCCATGCCTTCGTCGCTGAATCCTGTCGGGCGGCCCGTGATCCACTCGACCTCGGGAAAAGTCTGAAACACGCTGCCTACGACGAAAAGAGAGCCGGCGTGCAACATGTCGGTGGCGCTGATCCAGCCCATCAGTTCTCCCGAAGAGCGCGCGAAGCCTTTGTTCAGCGCGTCGTACATGCCGCGGTCGGGCTCGCTGATCCAGGAGTGCAGATCGGACGCGTATTTGCTGATGATCGCGAGGCTGCCATCGGTCGAGCCGCCATCGACGATGATGTATTCCAGATTCGGGTACGCCTGACTCAACACCGAGCGGATCGCGGCCTCGAGATAGCGCGCCGAATTGAATACGGGAGTAATGACAGAGATCTTTGGCCAGGAGCCCGAAGGATGCGTGTCCATCAGCGAACCGCTCGTCGTGTTGGAGGACGGTTGGTCCATGGATCCGATCGGCCGCCGCGTTAATCGCGCAGTAGCGACACCAGGGCGGGATTCTTGAGTTCCTTGCGCGATGCTACGAATATGCAGCGCAAGTTGTGTCCGTCGCGCGCACAATCGAGATTATTTTTCCATTCGAAGCGGAAGTCTTCGTGTTCGGGCGGAGTGACTGGCGCGTAGACATGGGGGAAGCCGACACGATTCAGCGCGAGCACGACGTAGTGTGGCGTGGGCCGGCCCGCGATTCCACCCATGGCCTGGTTCACATCCGTGCTTTCGTCCTCCATGCGAACCAGGGCTATCTCGTGGTCGCAGATGATGGTCTCGAGCAGCAGTAGCTCGTCGCAGACCGACTCCATGTTGCGCAGCGACTGCAGCGGATTTTCCAGGTGATACAGCAGGCCGTAAGAGAACACGATGGCAAATCGGCCGAAGCGAGAGAGAGGTTCCGTCTCAACATTGCCGACGTGCGCTTCCAGATGCGGGTAGCGTTCGTGCAAGCTAGCGATGTTCGACTCGCGGCCATCCACGCAAACCACCGAAGCACCCATCCTCACTAATCGGTCGGCAAGGTGGCCGACGCCACAACCGACATCCAGAACGCGTTTGCCAGCGAGCGGCAGTCCCATCGCCTCGAGATTCGCCATGCGCGCCTGGTTAATGGCCACGGCATTCGGAGCGTCGAAGACCTCAAGCCCGCCGTGCCTGCGTACGCCTTCGCTCTTGTAGTTGCGGCGCCGGATGTCGACCGGGTAGGGAAGCTGCGCGGGCAACGGAGGTTCGGGTTGCAGGCCGAATTTGCGGAAGAGCTTCTTCACGTCTTTGTCGGTCTTGTCCGCTATGCTCGCCGGATCAAGTCAAACCAGTTGAAGTCGTATTTGTGGAAGTCTAACGTGAACACCACTTCAAATTGTGCCGGCGCGAGAAACTCGCGGATTTTGTTGAGATCATGCCATTCCACCCACGGTGCGCCGCCGTCGGTCTTCTTGCCCCACTTGTCGAAGGGCATGCGGCCATCGTGCGTCCAGCGGCGCCGTGGATAAGCAAGCTCAATCCAGCGGCCGCCAACTGGAAGATGCTGCAACAGCGCCTGGGCTTCGGTCCGGGTGGCTTCGACAGGAAGATTGATCAGCGATCCCTGCGCATAAATTGCCGCATAGTCGTTCGGGAGTGCCGCCAGCGCGCGTAGATCTTCCATGTAACAGAAGCGAACATTGGTCACGTTCTTGAGCCTGCAGAGTCGCTCGATCACGGCGAGATTGGTTTGCACGATATCGACAAAGGTCCAGTCGGCGCCGCCGGCAGCGAACGTGATGCCATCGAATCCCAGCCCGGAGCCGATTTCCAGCACACGCTTGCCGCGGAAAATGTCGCGATACAGTGTGTGGTACCAGCCGCGCACCGAGTACGCATTGCCGGTCGAGGAGTCCGCGAGCGCTTCCGACCAGCGCCGCAACAGTTCGTCATCTGAAAGTTTCAGCAGGTCTTCGGAGCGGGCGCGCGTTTCTTCCCCGTGCGGAACCTCGCCCCACTTGCTGCGAAGAATGCGAAAGGTTTCGGCCAGGTGTTGGTCGGCTCCGACTCCGGGAGGGAACGGCCAGCGCGCCTGGCGGCGCAAACTCAACATCATTGCTCGCTCCCGGCGATGGCTTTTTTCGGTTCGGACTTCTGGCGCGAACTCATCACGGCGCGCTTTGCCAGCTTCGCCATGCCGAGTGGGCGAGAGCTATACCGCTTGAACTGCTTCCACAACCGCCGTGGGTTCGATTGAATTCCGGAAGCGGTGAGTTTGTGGGTGGCGTCGTCGATGGTGTAGGCGTAGCGCCAGAAAAATCCTTCGTCATAGTCGGCGGGGTTGGCTTCGCAGGTCAGGCGGGCGTTGCGGATGGATTCCTCGCTGGCCATTAAGTCGAGCTTTCCACGCCCGTACGTGGTGTGGCCGTAATCGTGATTCTGATGCACGGCAAGCACGGCGCGCGAGGCATCGACTACGGTTGCACCGACGGCACGTGCCTTCCACAGCAGCCAGTTATCCCACCAGAAGCGGCCAATCGCCAGAGGCGGCATCGCCGGATACAAGCCGCGGGAGAAGGCGAAATAGTCGATGCTGCGGGCGATCTGCAGCACGCCGTCGCGGCGCGCGTGCTCCCGCACTGCCGGTGCCCAGTCGGACCGAAAATCGACCGGCTCTTTGACGTCGACATCGGTGCGGCGTCCGACCATCAGAAAATTGTGTCCCGCTGCGGCAACCCGACCAATCGCCTGTGCAAAGTCGTCAAACAAAATAATGTCGGAGTTTACGTATGCGAGCACCTTGGTTTGGCAGAGGTGCTCTGCCTGCTCAAACAGATCGCTGACCAACGGCGTTCCCCATTCATTGCATTTCACGCTGGGAACATGGCGAAGGCCGAACTCCGCGGCGATCTCGGCCGTACCCGCATCGGTCCCGAACAAAATGATCTCGGGCTGGGGACGCATGCGCGTCCAGCTCTCGATTGCGTTGCGTTGAATCACGCCAATATGTCCTTCGAATTTCTTCGGCGTTGCGAAAATAGTGAGCAGGGAAGTGGCGCTCATGCGAAACCGTCTCCCATGCCCAGGGCGAGATAGTGGACGCCGGGCACATCGTGCAGGAATTTCACGACGCGCCAGCAATCGACCACAGTGCGCGGTTTGCTCGTTCGGGCCCACTGGGCGGCATCGATCCTGCCGAATTCCGGCCAGGAAGTCGCCAGCACCACTACGTCGGAGTTCCCGATGCATTCCACGGCACTCGGCGCAATGCATACCTTCTCGAGCACAGGACGCGTGGAGTTCCGCCCGTACGCCGGATCGAACACCGTCACCTTTACTCCGCGCAAGGCGAGTTCTTTCGCCAGCAGAAAGCCGGCCGCTTCTTCCACCACGTCGGTCCCAACTTTGTAGGTGAGCCCCAGAATTCCTGCGGTCCCCTCGGTGCGCTGTTGCACCAGATCAGCCAGCCACGAGATTTGCGCGCGGTTAAAGCGGTCGACGGTTTGTGCCAGGTCAGCGGGAACCCCAAGCTGACGCGCCAACTGCGCAAGCGCCAGGTTGTCTCGCGGGAAACACGGCCCCCCGTAGCTCAGGGCGCCCTTAAGGTACTTGGCCCCGATGCGCGTGTCGTTGCCGAGCGCGTTGGTGACGACGTCGACGTCCGCGCCGGGGAGCTGCTCGCAGATTCTCGCCAGCATGTTGGCGTAGCTGATCTTCGTCGTGACGTAAGTATTCACCGCCAGCTTGGTGATTTCCGCGTTCACGAACGACATGCGCGCCACCGCCGGCTTGTTCTCGCAGACCTCTGCATAGAGCGATTGCAGGAAGTCTCCGGCACGCGGATCCGATTCGCCGATCAGCAGCATGTCGGGATTCAGAAAATCGCGAATCACACTGCCCAGCGCGATGAACTCGGGGCTGTAGCACAGGCCGAAATCTTCCCCCACGCGTTTCCCGCTGACTTTCTCCAACAATTCGCGGACCGGCCCGCCGGTGGTGCCGGGCATGACGGTGCTGGTCAGGGCAACGACGTGGTATTGGTTTTTCGCGGCAAGCGCACGCCCGATCGCCTGACACACCGGCTCGACGTAGCGCAGGGAGAATCCCCCGGCGGGATCGCTCGGAGTTGAGACCACGATGAAGGTAATGTCGGTGTGGCGAACGGCCGCTTCGATGTCAGTAGAGGCGGTCAGCCGGCCGCCAGTATTTGCCATCAGTTCTTCCAGCCCAGGCTCATGCACCGGCGCCTGCTGGCGGTTAACCGCATCAATCTTGCGCGGATCGTTGTCGACGCCGACGACGGTAAGGCCCTTGGCCGCAAGGCATGCCGCGAGAGGGGAGCCCAGTTTGCCCAACCCAATAACGCAAGCTTTCCGGCTCATGCACCTGCCTCTGCCGTGAGGCATAGATGCCAACCAAAGTGCTGTTCCATGCGGCGCGCCAATGAATGCGGAGTCCAGTTCCAGGGCCAGGACTTCACGTATTCGTATTTCACATATTCGGGAATTCGATAAGGAAAGATGTGATCCACGAAGGCATTCGTTTGATGGAAACCCGATGACTCAATCAGGCGGCGGCCCTCTTCGCGGGTATAAGTGTAGGTCACGGGACAACCAGTTTGCGCCTCAGAGTGCTCGGCGATCAATTGCGGCAAGCGCCAGAAACGTCCTTTGCCGTAACCCATCAGGATCCAGAAAACCTTCCATGAATGACGGTAGTAAACCATCAATTTGATGGTTGTTCCAGGGTGGGTATAGTGGCGCATCTGCTCGATAACGAGCTCCGGGTGCGGTGTGTGATGAATGACCCCGAACGAATAAATCAAATCGTAGGGCTCAATCGGAACGAAGCGGGTCATCTCTTCAGCGCTGCCTGAGTGAAAACGCACCCGCTCCTGCAGCCCATACACTGTCATCCTTTTTCTTGCCAGCTCCAGAGACTGGGCCGACAGATCGATCGCCGTTACACTCGCGCCGTGCCGGGCGAAGCTGGTGGTGTCGGTGCCGATGCCGCACCCGACCTCAAGCACCTTCTTGCCGCGCCATCGTTCGAACTCGACGAAGCGCGCAATGTGCGGCTCCACAAAATATTTGCGTGCCTCCACTTCGTCAAAGTATTCGCGCGTCCCCACCGGCTTCGGCGAGTGGCGCACATTACAGGGACGGCGGTCCCAGTAAGTGCGCACCTGATCGATCGTAATTTGCGAGAAATCCGACATCCCACCTTCAGAATTGGACGCACGCTTCCTTGCGCGAGATGCGCCCGACAATAGCAAAGTAATTTGGCTGGTTAACTCTGCACCCTGTCACTGGTTTGCAGCCGGGCAAGGGGACACGTAGCGCATACGTACGTAATCGATGCAGCCATCATCGCGCGGCTTGTCCTGCAACTGTCGCCGGAACCCGTCCTGCTTTGCGCAGTTCAGTTTCGATCCAGGTATACGTGGTTTTCAGCCCCTCTTCGAGAGCGATCGAAGGCTCCCAACCCAGCACCCGGTTCAGTAGGGTATTGTCGCTGTTGCGGCCGCGCACGCCTTGCGGCTTCGACAGGTCGTGGCGCTTTTTCAGTTTTTTTCCAGCTACGTTGCTGACCAGGTCGATGAGCTGGTTAATCGTTACCAGGCGGTCGGTACCGAGATTCAAAGGCTCAGCGTAGTCGCTGGCCATCAGCCGGATGAGCCCTTCCACGCAATCATCGACGTACATGAAAGAGCGTGTCTGTTCGCCATCGCCCCACACTTCGATCTCGCCGCCATCCTCAACGAGAGCCACCTTGCGCGAGATCGCCGCCGGAGCTTTTTCCTTGCCACCCTCATAAGTTCCAAGCGGCCCGTACACGTTGTGAAAGCGCACAATGCGCGTCTCGAATCCGTAGTCTTTCTTGTAATACCGGCAAAGTTCTTCCGCGAACAGCTTTTCCCAACCATAGCCGGGTTCCGGGTCAGCGGGGATCGCGTCCGCTTCCTTCAAAGGAGTGACATCCGCGTGGTTCTGCTTATACTGCGGATAAACACATGCCGACGACGAAAACAGGAACCGGCGCGCGCCATTAGCCCGGCTCGCCTCGAGCATGTGGGTGTTAATCAGGGTGTTATTGCGGGAAATGTCGGCGTGATTGGCAGTGATGTAGCCGATCCCGCCCATGTCGGCCGCGAGGTTATAGACCTGGCCGACGTTCCGGGTAGCCTCGAGGCAAGCATCCCAGAGCCGCAGGTCCAGCCGGGCAAACTCGTCGGCCGCGCTGGGTTCAAATTCCGGCGCTTTAATATCGACTCCGCGCACCCAGAATCCTTCATTTTTCAGTCTTCGGACGAGGTGGTGCCCAATAAACCCACCCGCGCCGGTCACCAGAATCCGGGGTTTTCCCGTCACGCAATACTCCGCTTTTCCAGTTGGGATTGTGAACCCATCATTTTATCGGACCTGCCCGGGCCGGGCAAGCTAACATCCGGATTCGAAAAGGGAAAACTCTTTGTCCGCTAGCAGACCTTTCTATGCAAATTGCTTCACTGTTGTGTTAGGGTGATCGGCACCAACAGGCCATTCTCCTGCATTCTCTGTAGGGTTTAGGCTGTAGCTATTGGAATGGTAACTGCTGAAGAGGAGGTAGGTGCTCCCCCAGCCCGACCCTGACTGTGTGTAGGAGTAGTTGTGAACGACCCTAACGAACACCTGATCCGGGTGCGTCGCCGCCGCCGCACCCACCGACACCGCCGCAATCGCTTCATACGGCGGGCGTTGCTGGTCACGGTGTTCCTGGTTGGCGGAATGGTCGGGGCCGCCCTTCTACCTTTTGATTTCGGCTCGTTCCTCGCCACGTCGTTCTCGTCGCATCCCGCTCCCGAGTGGTCCAATCGTGATGTTCGCCGCGACCTGGCGCTTTCCGCCAACTCGGCAGCCGACGCCACCGAGGACTTCTCCAAGGAAGCCCGACCCGTCTATCCATATTCGATCGTTCCGGGCGGCGTGCACGACCCCAAGGAGCTGGAGCGAGTGTTCGAAAACGATCCCGTGGTCGCGGCCCACTACCGCGGCTTCGATTTCCGCCGCGCGCGCATTGTGCAGCTGACGGAGGACCGGGTTGTCTACGTCTCCTACCGCATCGCTGGCCGCGTCTACTGGACCACGAAGAGAGTCCGCCTGCGCCGCGGCGAGAAAGTCATCACCGACGGCAAAATGACGCTCCGCACCCGCTGCGGCAACCAGGTTTCAGAAACGGCCCGCGAGGAAGTCTCGCCGAATGAACCGGCGATCGCCAAGCTTGAGACGCCGATCAGGCTCGATCCCGGCACGGCCATGACGATTCCGATCCCTGCGGATTTTGATTCGGCGCTGAACCGTCCCAATCTGCCGGCCTTCACTCCACTCGTGCCCGGATACAGCCTGATCACCAACAACGGTGGATCGCTCTCGCTGTACCCGCCGCCACTGCCCACTTGCGGTCCGGGAAAAAAGAAGAAGGGCGGCTCAAGCGGCGGTACCGGAACGACCGGAAAGAAAGGGAAGGGTACCGACTGCGGCACGCCAGTCGGCGAGGTGCCCGAACCCGGGACGTTGGTCCTGCTCTCGACCGGTTTGGCTGGCGCTTACTTGCGCCATCGATCGAAAGCTCGCGCTTAGTTCCCAAACATTACAACTCCCCCGAACCGCTCGATCCGCGGCGGTCAGTACGCTTGCTCCTTCCGCGTTTCTCCTTTAATCTCTGCGCTATCATTTTTCTTCGGAGCCCCGCTTGCGTCGATGGCTGCTGCTTCCCCCCGGCTTGATCGCGCTCTGCCTTCTTTCCTTAGCTGCGAAATCCGATCCATCTCCTGCGATCCGCCTGGTTGTCGATCTCACCGACGCTCCCAAGAACATTTTTCATGCGACTCTCACTCTGCCCGTAGCGTCGGGACCTGCAACCTTCGTCTATCCCAAATGGATTCCCGGCAATCACCGCCCAAGCGGTCCCATCGCCAACTTGACGGGCCTCCACTTCCACGCGGGCACACAGGAACTCGAGTGGCATCGCGACCCGGTGGAGATGTACTCCTTCCATGTGGCCGTGCCGCCAGGCCTCAAGGAAATTCAGGCTACCTTTGATCTGATCTCCGCCGACAGCGCCGGCGGCGGGGGTCCCGCCGCCTCGAGCAACTTGCTCGACCTGAACTGGAATCAGGTTGTGCTTTATCCCGACGGTGCCGCCTCTGATGCGGTTCAGTTCGCTCCGTCAGTTCGGCTTCCTACGGGGTGGAAGTACGGAACCGCGCTGACCACCGCGCAGGAATCCGGGAATGAAGTTTCCTTCAACCCCGTCTCGCTCACCATGCTGGTCGACTCCCCGCTGATTGCGGGCGCGCACTATCGCCAGCTCGAACTCGTGCCTGCCGGAGAGATTCCCGCTCACTGGATCGACATGGTGGCCGAGAGCGAGGCCGCGCTCGAGATGTCGCCTGCCGATATTACTGCCTATCGCAAGCTGGTCGCAGAGGCCGACGCGTTGTTCTCCGCGCATCATTACCTGCAGTATCACTTCCTCTACACCTTAAGCAGCGAGGTCGGCCATCACGGCCTCGAGCATCATCAGTCCAGCGACAACAGCGCGAGCGAACGTACCTTGCTCGATCCCGATAAGCATCTGCTGAATGCCGATCTTCTTCCACACGAATTCACGCATTCCTGGAACGGCAAGTATCGAAGGCCCGCGGGACTTGCGACGCGGAACTATCAGGAGCCCATGGTCGGCGACCTGCTCTGGGTCTATGAAGGGCTCACCGACTATCTGGGAAAAGTTCTGGCCACGCGATCGGGACTGCTGACGCAGGAGCAGCATCGCGAGGAACTGGCGGCGACGGCGGCGATGCTCGATCACCGCGTCGGCCGCACCTGGCGTCCGCTCGAAGATACGGCGGTTTCGGTGCAGATGCTGCGCATGTTGGGTCCGCAGTGGGAGAACTGGCGCCGCAGCCTAGACTATTATCCGGAAGGCGAACTGATCTGGCTGGAAGTGGACACCATCATTCGCAAGCAAACCGGTGGGCGCCGCTCGCTCGACGATTTTTGCCGGCGCTTCCATGGCGGCGAGAGTGGCCCGCCGAAAGTCGTCCCCTACACCTTTGAGGATGTGGTGCGCGGCTTGAACGAGATCGCTCCTTACGACTGGGCCATGCTACTTAAGGATCGCGTGAAGGCCACGACCCAGCATGCGCCGATGGGAGGAATCGAAGGTGGTGGTTGGCGGTTGGTGTACAACGACAAGCCCAACGCGTTCCTTGCCGCCTGGTCGCGGGAAAGCAAGGCCACGAACTTTGCTTATTCTCTCGGATTTATTGTGGGAAAAGATGGCCATCTCATCGACGTTATTCACGAATCGCCGGCGTACCAGGCCGGCATTGCTCCGGGAATGAGGTTGATCGCCGTCAACGGCCGCGCCTGGTCGCCCACCGTGGTGGCGCAGGCGCTGCACTCTGCGCAGGAAACACACCAGCCGGTCGAGGTAATTGTCCAGACCGGCGATTTTTACAAGACGTTTTCTGTCCCCTACTTCGAAGGCGCCAAAATCCCTCATCTCGAGCGGGTGGACAGCCAGCCAGACCTGATCACGGCCATTGTGACGCCCAAGACGGGAAGTCCCGGCAAATAGCCAGGGCCTCGCATAGCAAAATTGCTTTTTGAGGATTGCGGTTTTTCGTTCTCTGCGATCTTAAATGATTCCTCTCAACGGGCTGCCTAAAGGACTGAAGGGTTCGTTGGACGGCGCAAAAACTAAAGGACCCGCCCATTTCTGAGCAGGTCCTGTAATAAGTAAGGCTGCTTATTTACTCGCTATCTCGACGTATTGGGGACTCTTAATGCCCTTCTTCTCCTCCGTCAGGATGATGGTTTTCACGCTCGGCCTCAGCTGCAATTCGTGGCCGTCATGTTCAGAGGTCCAGATTTGAGCTAAAGAATATCCGTCGCTGGTGTGCACGAAGACCATGCTGGGTCTATGTGCCTTACCTCGCGATTGGACACCGTTGGTGATCATTGCGGCCGAACCTTTAGTGCCGTGAATACGCCATCCATCATCACCCCATAAAAATGCTCGTGATACCCGATATTCCCCCGCAGGTAGAGATCTCCCATCTGCGACGAAATTGAAGGGAACGTCCACCAGCAGCTGCGTCTGGGCAACGGCCGGAAGACAGAGTGCTATCAGGAGAGCAAAGAAAAGGCTAACTTTAAACAGTTTCATTCAAGAATCTCCTTCAGTGGCTACATCGGCACGATCGCCAATGTCAAATGGTTACTGAGGTTCCGCCTCTAGCGTTTGCGGTGCGCTGACTTCTAAAATTCTAGGCAGATGGCAGATGTCGGAACTGAAATTAGTGGCATCCTGGAGGCCCCAAAAAACTTGCTGAGTGTGGTGGATTTTGCAGTGAGTGCCTGCTTCGCTACGTCGGTTTGGGTTGGTGCCATATTTGCGTAAAGCCTTGATTTTGCTAATATGCACCAACCCACACCAACCATGCGCTATGGCGTTATTTGGTACTACGACCATCGAGTAAATCCACAGGTTCATATGGCTGCTACAATCCACGGCATCAGTAGTATCGGGTCAATGAGCCGCCTCCCCAAAGTCGCCTGGATCTCGATCCTGGCCGCGGGCGCTTTCGCGCTCCCGCTGTCTCCCAAGGTTTCCGCACAGGTTGCCCAGATTCGCCACCTCTCAGTAGTGAAATCCGGCGGGTCCGTGCAAATCGAAATTCAGACCAGCCGTCGCGTGCTCCCGCTGACCCAGGTCATCACTGATCCGGATCGCCTTATCATCGATTTTTCTGACGCCGTAGCTGGCCCGGACTTGCGGGCCGTGAATGTAGCCACGGGTGAGGTGAAAGCTGTGCGGGTGGGCCGGGTTACCGCCAATCCGCCGATCACGCGCATCGTGGTGGACCTGAATTCGGCACAGGCGTTCCAGGTCTTTCCTTCGAGCAAGTCGATCGTCATCAAGGTTGGCGATGGAACCGGCACGGCGGTCGCATCTGTTCCTCCGCTCAAAACGCGAGAGGTAGTGGAGAAGACCACTCCTGAGTCTGTTCCGGCAGAAGCCGCACCAAGCGCGCCTGCACCCACGGTTGAGACAGCCGCCGCGGTGGCATCGAACCCTGAACCGGGCAGTGCGGTTCCGACGACGACTCCGGCACCCGCGCCAGCATCAACCACGACGCCGTCAGTGGCGGCGGCCACACCACCACCGCCTGCGACCCCGACGCCGCCCGCAGTGGCCGCGTCGGCTCCTTCGGTCATAAATCCGGCGCCCGCTGAGGCAATGAAACCGGCGATTGCTGCGGTCACTCCGTCGGCGACAGCGACTTCGATTTCTGTTTCTGTACCCGCGACAAGCCCTGCGATGGCGCCTGCGGTGGCAACCGCCGCCGCTCCTCCTGCCATGACGCCAGCAGTTGCGCCCGCAACTGCGTCCCAGCCGGCAATGACCCCAGCAGTTGCGGCTGCTCCCTCTGTTCCCGCTCCATCAGCGGCACCTGCTGCAGTTCATCTTGCATCTGCGGCCTTGGCGTCCTCACCCTCGACGCCGCCAGTTGTCGTGCGCACGCTTTCAATAACATCGGCTCCCGCTCCGACGCCTGCTGTGACGGTTTCGCGATTGCCCGTTTCGGGCGGACCGAGCGTGGAGATTCAGCATGTCAGCGTGCTGAAATCGGCGGGGGCGACTGAAATCGAAATTGCAACCAGCCAGCGCGTCACTCCCGAGGTGCAGGTGATCACCGGGCCTGATCGACTGGTGCTCGATTTTCCGCAGTCTTTGCCTGGAGCGCGTCTGCGCGCGGTCGCCGTCAATCAGGGAGAAGTGAAAGGTGTGCGCGTCGGTTTATTGACCGCGAAACCTCCGGTCACGCGAGTCGTACTCGATCTGAAATCGCCGCAGGCTTATCAGGTATTTCCTTCGGCCCGCTCGGTGATCGTGAAGCTGCCAGATGCCTCAGGATCAACCGCTGCAACTATGTCTCCAAGCGGTGCGCCGCCTGCCGAGTCAAACGCTCCTGCGGCGCATCCGCCTGCGCCGGCACCGCCTCCGAAAAAGGTCGAAATCAATGTGCAAGACGGCCGGCTCAGCCTGACTTCGAACAAAGCTTCGCTGGCTGAGGTGCTGAATGAGCTGCAACGTCAAACCGGGGCAAGCATCGTGGTTCCGCCGGGCGCTGAGCAGGAAGTTGTGACGGTGTCGCTGGGACCGGCGTCTCCGCGCGAAGTCATCGCGCAGCTGCTGAATGGCTCACGCTACAACTTCATCATTGTGGGTGCCGACAACGACGCGAACAAAGTCGAGCGCTTGCTCCTCACTCCCAAGAGCCAGGGTGGGGTGACCGCGGAAATTCAAACCAACCAGCCCGATTTCGTGCCGGCGGCTCAGGCGCAGGGTCCGGATAGCAGCACTCCGCCTCCACCGCCGCCCGCTCCACCCGAAGAAGCCCAGCCACAGGGCGACTCGGCTCCGCCGCCTGACACCACGCCGCAGCCGGGCGATCCGCAGCCCGCTCCAAACTAGATCATTGGTGAATTAAGCGAATTGGAATCGGGGACGCGCCAGCGCCCGCGACCGCTGTGCCCGAGGCTGCGTTGCCGCAACCGATTACATTGACCACTGTCACGTGGAACTCCCCTGCCTTGGGTCCACCGCCGCCAGGAAACGCGCGGTCGATGAAAACTTGCAGGAATCCGATGATGTTCGCAGTTCCCGGAGTGGACGCTGCGTCGTAGACCGGAATCGTGACCAGAGAATCGCTAGTCGTGACATAGTCATTCGCGGATAGCGTAGGAGTTCCTGCCAACGGGTTACCATTGCCCACTTGAATCTGTAGCGGATAAGTGAGGGGAGGACCGGCATTCAGCGAGTCCATTCCGCTGCCGCCCGATTGATGAATCAGGCACTCCACGCCACTTTGAGCCGGCCCGCCACCGCCTTCGGGGTAGACCGTCGTGTCGAGGGTGAGAGTGTCGACGATGGGCGGGGTCGCGGTCGTGCCGCATGAAATCGGGGTGGGATTGCAACACTCGATGTCCTGCTCGAAATTGGTTCCTCCGACGCAGCTCTGCGGACATGCGTTGGTCGCCGCCGGCATTTGCGCCGGATAGTAGTACACCGTGGGTCCGCCCGGACCTGCGCCAACCGTCGGCCCGGCCGGGGCGGCGCAGCCAGGGCCCGCTCCGCAATTCGACACCAGATCGAATTCTTCGCCAATGACGCCGGTTGGCGCTACACCTGGATTCGTAATTGCGCCGGTCGCCACATTAAAGAAAGTGGCGTGGCCCGCGCCGCAATTCGAGCCCAGATTGTTTGGGTTCACCGGGTCGCAGTTTGGGATCAGGAAGGGCTTCACGCAGCGGGGAATAACTGGCACCGCGGCCCCTCCGGCCGCCACAGTCGCAGAGTTGGAGGGATTAAACGCTTCGGCCGTGGCCGAAGCCTGCACCGTCAGCGTGCTGTGGCTCCAGATGCGCGAGAAGAATGCCGGCAAGTAGGCATTCTGCACCGTGACCGTGACCTGCGGGTTCATGCCAAAATTCGGCGTCCCGGTATTCGAATAAGAAACGGTTACGTCGGCGGCCTGTACCGAGCGACCGGCGATGGCGAGCTGGGAACCGACATCTTTCGCCGCCTGGGTGGCAAGAGTTTGCGCCGTCGGATAGTTGATATTGTTGGCGGGATCGCTGGTGATGCCGGAATCCACCAGAGCCTTGGCGGCCGCCAGGGCTGCGGCGTCAGCCACGCGCTGGGTCTCGCTGCGCGCCGAATACAGCGTGATCACGTCGACGGCGAGCGCGACCATCGCCAGCATGCTCAGCATGGCCATCACCACGAGAATCATGGTCACACCACGCTCATTCTTTCTCCGGTGCGGTGTCGTGCGGCGGCGGATCATAGGCATTCCTTCCGGCTGCAGGCCTCAGGTCTGATTTGCCATGAACGAGTTGACCGAGATCTGGCTGGTCCCGGGATAGCTCGCCCCCGGAACCAGGAGCCCGATGACCCGGCTGAATTCCCACTGGTAGGGATATTGCAGGACGACGTTGGTGCCGATCATCTTGACCGGCGTTCCGCTGATGGTGGTGTTGGTGACGAAGACGTTTCCGCGATCGACCGACAGCACCAGATTTCCGGCTGTGCCACAAGCAACTGAGAACGTCCACTTCCAGGGAGTAGACGCGCCAGCGGCAGTGGCCGCTGCCGATCCCAGGCCGCAGTCGCTCAGTTTTGAATTCTGCAAATCCTGTACCACGAGGTCGCGAATCGCCAGAATCGAAGCCGGGGGCACCCCCGACAGATCGTTGGTCGGCTGGGTGGCGCCGAAACGAGCCGCTTCGCGCGCAGTGTTCGTCACTTTCTGTTTTATGTTGAAAGCGTTGCCAAAATCGAAAATGCCGACCACCATTACCAGGAGCAGCGGAAGCGCTACCGCAAACTCAGCAATCTGCGAGGCGCTTGTATCGTCCAGAGCGTCCTGCAAACGCCGTGCGATGGAAAACCGCGCCGACATTAGTTCTCCCCTTGCATCTGTGCGCTGGCTTTCATCTGCAGCGTGAATGACTGGAATGGAAGGTTGAATCCGTAGGGATACTGAAACGAGACCGATGTTCCGCATTGCTGCGCGCCGCCGCTGGTGACAATCGTGACGTTCTGCTGCACGCAAATAGAAGGTACGGCCGAGACGCCAGCCGGATCGCAGGCCACCGTGGTGCCGCAGCCCACCGATCCGCAGGCGCAACCAGCCTGGGCCAGAGGCTGCACGGCCGCGGTATTCAATTTTGAGGCCTGGAGGACGGGAGCGACCACATTGGTCGAGATCTGAGCTGCAGTGAGCGGAGTGCTTCCGCACGTGGCGCAACTCGACGCCACCGCCGCGCGGGCGCCCTGCTGCGCTGCCTGCGTGATAGTCCCGTAGATGTTGTAGGCGCGTCCGAAAAAGAAAATTCCGAGCAGCAACGAAAACAGAACGGGCAGAACCGCCGCCGTTTCCGCAATCTGCGAACCGCTGGTTTCAGAGAGTAGCGCTTTCAATTTCATCATGCTTTTTATACCGCTCCGCCCAACGCGCGTCGCACGCCGAAGATGAGCACCGTGAAAGCCACGGCAACGCCGAACGGAATCTTCACCGACTCCGGATTGTCGAGCGATACTTCGGGACCGGGCAAGCGCAGGCTGGCGAATGATCCCAGCATGCGTGCCATGTTCCGTAAGCTTTCGCGCATGCGGCCCTTGTACACGATCAAGCCCAGCGCCATCGCTCCGGCAACCAACATCGATCCGATCAGTACTTCGATCAACCGGGCCGTTCCCAAACACGCGCCGAGCGCTCCGATCAGCTTCCAGTCGCCCGCGCCCAAAGCTTTGATCAGCACGAACGGCAAGAGCACCACTAATCCGAAGCCTGCGCCGAGCAGGGAAGCCTTCGCTCCGGGCCAACCACTTGCCGCAGTGTTCACCGCAATCCCAGCGAGCAATCCAGGCAAAGTCAGCCAGTTCGGGATGCGGCGATAGCGCCAGTCGAGCGCTCCTGCCCAGATTGCAAGGAAACCAGCGAGCCACCAACCGCTGTTCTGCATCATTTGCCGACGCCTTTGGAGTTCACGCTTGGGCGATGTTTCTCAGAGGACGTCACAGATTTGCCGGCGGCGCCGAAAGCCCGCTAATGAGCGCATGTTCACATACTCAGAAGGGCAAGTCAATGCGGCGGAAGGACACTCCATTGCCGGTGACTGCTTCGTTCCGCAAAGTGGTTTTTCGAGGCGAAAGAGGAGCGTGATCGAATCGCAAGTTCAGGAAAACAAAAGGCCCGGACTTGGTCCGGGCCGGTTCGATGTGGGGTTCAGGCTACTGCGTGATCGCGCGCAGGTTGTTGTGCTCGGCGATGACCTGCTTGGCATGATCTTCGAGGGCGCGGGCTTGGGGCAGAAGGTCGAGCGCTTTGATGATTTGAGGATCGTTCTCGGCGCGAATCTTCAGGCCTTCGTCCTGGCCGAACTGGTCGACGAAAATTTCGCTTTTGATGCTGTAGCGGATCCAGTCGTTATTCTCGACCAAATCCTGCTCGGTGTAGGGAATCTTTTCCTCGTCAAGGAACTTGCGGAACTCCTGCGTGATGGCGTCGTCGACCGCAAAGCCCTTGCTCACGTTGTTCTTTACGACGTATCGCTTGGCAAAATTGAAGAATGCGTAGTGCTGAAGAAGCGTGTCCTGGAAGTGATTGCTCTTCACGGGAGGCACGTTGACGTCGGGGCTGATGCCGCCGCCGCCGTAGACCGTGCGCCCGCCATCGGTGAGCTTCACTTCCTTATTGGTGTTGTTCGCATCACTGTCGCGGTTGTAGTAGTAGTCGTAGAGCGAGACGTTCGAATAATCACGCTGGATGAGGCGTCCGCTGGGCGTGTAGTAACGGGCGGTAGTGAGCGCGAGGCCAGTGTTTTCCGCCAGTGGATACACGGTCTGCACCAAGCCCTTGCCGAAGGTAGTTTCGCCGACGATCAAGCCGCGATCATGATCCTGGATCGCGCCAGCCACGATTTCCGCTGCGGACGCCGTACCCTTGTTGACGAGTACGACCATCGGATATTCCTTGCCGCCGTTGCCGTGGGTTGCGGTGTAACGCTTCTCAGGTGAAGAGCGGCCGTGATGGGAAACAATCAGCTGTCCCTTCTTGAGGAACTTGTCGGCAACGCCGACGCCTTCGCTCAGCAATCCTCCCGGATTCTGACGCAGATCGAGGACCAGCCCCTTGAGATCGCCGAACTTGTCGAGCGCCTCGGAGACTTCATGCTCCGTGGTTTCCTGGAAGCCGGTGATATGAACGTAGCCAATGCCAGGCTTGATGAGGAAGGCGAGGTCGACGCTGTTGCGGGGAATCTCGTCGCGCACCAGGCTGAACTCCATCGGTTTCTCGACGGCTTCGCGCAGGATGGTGATGTGAACCGTGGTGCCCTTCGGCCCCTTGAGCATATCGGCAACGTCCGACGTGCTCATGTTGTCGGTGGATTTGCCGTCGACGGCGATGATCACGTCCCCGGGATGAATCCCAGCTTTGTAGGCCGGCGTGCCGACGAACGGGAAGATGACGATGACCTTGTTATTGCGGGGGCCAACCGTCATGCCGACGCCGTAATACTTGCCGCGCTGTTCCTCGCGCAGCAGCGAATACGACTTGGGATCAAAGAAATTGGAGTGCGGGTCAAGGGCATGCAACATGCCCGGGATGGCGCCGTTGTAGATGGCCTTGTCGGCGTTAACTGGCTCGGCGTAATTGTCCTCGACCACCTGGTAGACCTGGGTGAACTGCTTGAGGCTGTCCTTGACATCGGAGTCGGTACTGGGCGCGGCCATGGATCCGCGCTGCGCGTAAAGCATTCCGAGACAGCCACAGGTTACGAGGATGAGGACAACGAGAAGGAGAGAACGACGAGAACTACCTGCCATCTGAAGGTTCCTTAAGTTTGGGGCGGAACACCCCGAAGTACCGCACGATTTGCGCAGTATAGCACGCGAAACCGTGTCGTTATGAGACGGATTCTGCCTCGGGAGGTTACCAAAGCGAGTATCCGTGGCGCATACAGCTTATGATGTCAGAATCGCGCTTCCCGATGCGTCGGAAAAGTGGATTCGACGGAATGCTAAGCTTCGCAGGCTGTCACAAAATCAGCGTGTGACCAGTTTCGCCGGCGTCAAATTTCGCGGCGACTCGGGCATAGCGAGGTTCGCGTGGGGTGCTTCGCGTCCGCAGCTGCGACGGGGTCCCCCCTCCCCCCTATCTTCACAAATCAGCAACTTACGCGAAAAATCCCGCAAGATCTTTGAGTCTTAAGGACTTATACGGAAGATATTCCGGATAAAGGACTTAGGGTGTCAAAGAGCAGGATAGCGGACTGCGTCCGCCCGATTGTCTCGGGATGACGGACAAGAATGTCTGCCCGCCAGCCTCGATGCCCATTCTGGGAAACATCCGTCCCGCAGGCAAGGGAGGTGGTCACAGGTCGAGGTGATAAGGGACCCCGTTGCGGGAAACTCGGAGAGGAGAAGACTATCGCTGCGAAGGCAGTTTCCCCTGCCGCCTCAAGTTCCGGTCATGGCGCGACCGCCGCCTCGGGGCGATGGCGCTTCGGAGCTTGCGGCGACGCCGTCGCTTTTGCCTAAGAAGGGCCAGACGCGGCCGGGAACCTGATGAGGCCCCTTGGCGACTCCGAGGTGGCTTTTGCAATGCGAGTCGATAATGGAAAGCGTGATGGGACTGGTTCGCAGCTCGGTGGGAGTCAAATGTTCGGCGCGCAGATGAAGCCAGCCTTGGCGGGTCGCGCCCCCTTCGAGCGGCTCGGTGATGTCGAGTTCGGGCATTGCTTCCTGGGCGGCCTGCAGGTAGCGGATGCCCCAGGAGTCGAGTTCGTCACGCAAACGACCGAGACGCCACTTATCGAGATCGCCCGGCACCCGCTGCAGGACTAGATGTGTGCCGTCGGGTTTCGTCAGCGACATCTGGACCAAAGGAATGCCGAGGCGGTCCCCGGTATCGTTAATCAGCCAGCAATGGGCAAAGATTTCGAACTCAAGGTCGGGCTGGTTCGGGTCTGTAATCTCCTGGAACTTGCCGGAGCGCTGCGGGCGCACATGAACTTCCTTGACCAGGACGAGGAGATTGGTCTTGTGCGGGGTGAGATCAGCTTCGGAAGTGCTGGTGGGCGCGGGCCTCATTCCGCGGGTCTCGGAAGCGACGAACAGGACGAGGCCAATGACCAGACATACCGCAGCCGAGACGAGGCCGAGGGTTCCTCCACTGAGGATGCCCACCAGGGCGCCGCAGCCAAGAACGGCCAACCCGACCCAAGTACGCTTTGCCATGTCGACCCCGAGCGAAAACCGAACACTGACGCGATTTTGATCCCCAAGGCCCTTAGAAAGAAGGAAAGTGGCGGGCTCCAACTACAGATTAGCAATATTGTATGGGGAATTTGGGTAAGGCGCCTGTGGATTTTTTCGACAGTCTATGACGAACGAAGTTGCTTTCAGCGAGTTCAGGTACCGTACACAGCGACGGCATGCAAATCATTGAACCGTAACTGTGACGTTAGCAGTGGTTCGTCCGTATTGATTCGTCGCGTAAATCGTGTAGGTGGTGGTGGTTGCGGGCTGGACCGTGACGGTCGATCCTCGCACCGCACCGGCGCCCGGGGAGACAATCACGTAGTCGGCATTATTGGCCGTCCAAGCGAGCGTGACGGAGCCCCCAGCGGAAACGGTGGAGGGCGTGGCGGCGAAGCTTGAGATGGAGGGAGAGGCGCCGGAGGGAAGATTGGAGGACGTGTAGATGGGGGACATTGCGACGACTTCGAATGCAGTGGCCGGAACGTTTTTGAGGGAATCGAGGTCGCTGCCCCAGCGGCTGTCAGAGGCGCCAGTAACAAAGAGAGCGCTGCCGTTATCGGCGAGGATGAGACCATATTTCTTCATGGCGATGAGGATGACTTGCATCTGGGAGGAGTAGCCGGAAATGTCGTAGCTCGATTTCAGGCGAAGGCGCATGCCCATAGGCGGTGCATTAGGGTCGCTGGTGTTCGCTGCCCAGTGCGACGCGGGAGGAATGAATGCGGCGCGGGTGTGCGGGACGGTGAAACGGAAAGCGTGCTGGATCTTTCCGGAGGCAGCTTCGTCATAGCGCACCAGGCCAGGAAAAATAGGAAGACCGGCAGCGTCGGCAGAGGTCCAGGAATAAGGCCGTTGCTCATTGCCCAGCAGATCCCAGACAGCGGTGGAGTCGGCGCTCCAGGAACCGTTCGAACCGGGCGCGGCATTGTAGAGCTCGTAGAGGAAACAGTTGCCGTTATCGAGTACCAGCACGTGACGGTCGCCGGTACTGGAGGATCCACCTTCGACGGGAGCGTTGGAGGGCACGGGCATGGGGCCGGGATCGCTCTCGTCGGGATAGGCGCCCAGATTGATGGGGACGAGGTTCTGTGTGCCGTTCACGATGATGTAGGGAATGCCGTAGGTGGGATCGGTGCCGAAATCGGGATGGAGATGCGTGCTGGACCCGATGTAGTTGCTGATGATGGAGTCGGAATTCGGGTCGACGGAAGCAGCAGAGATATCAGCATTCCAGAGACTGGCCGAAGAGAAGGGAAGGAATCCCCCAAGACTGGCGTTGGCGCCAGGCGTCATCTGCTGACAGGAGGTGCTGCTGTTCCCGGTGCCGCCGGAGCCACCTGAGCCACCGGAGCCGCCGGAGCCACCGGAACCGCCCGAGCCGCCGGATCCCGCGGGACCACCGCTGTTGTTTGCGGCCGAATTCGCCGCGTTGCATGCGGCGAAGAAAAGAGCGGATGAAAACAGGCAGAGCAGGAGGAGAGCTTTCCAGGGTGAGGGTGGAAGCATGTCCAAATTGTTGCGCGGGGAACGAGGATGGGAAAGAGAACGTAGGTCGGTAGCCGGCGAAACGCCAAAGGACAGGTACTGGGGTAATCAGGTGGCCGGCGCTACTGTAGCTTCGCGTATTCGGCCTTGGCTTGCTTCAGGATGGGGATGTCGGGATCGGCATCTTTCCAAAGGGTGAGGAAATCCTGGTAAGCGATGCGACTTTTCTGGGAATCGCCCTGCAGGGCGTAGGCGCGGCCCAGTCCCAGATGGGCCAGGGACATGAGCGGGTCGGCTGGAGCAAAGTTGCGAAGAGCAAGAATTCTCTGAAATTCCTGGGCGGCTTCCGCACCCTGTTTGTTCTTCACGTAGGCGAGTGCCACGGAAATACAACACGTTGGTGGTGGCTTTGTCATAGGCACTCGCCGGCTTCAAGAGTTCGATGGCTTTCGGGGCGTCGTTAGCGGTGAGCGCTGCCGCGGCCCGCACCGCGGGTACGGACATGGCCTGCACCAGTACGTCGTCGGGGCGGCTGTTCGCGACCTCTGCGGCCAGGTCGAGAGCCTTTTTGTGCTCTCCGGCGAAAGCGAGAATGTAGCCAACCTGGAGCTTCTGGTTGTAGTCCTGAAAGATCGTGAGCGACGCATTGGCGGATCCGATCGCCTCCTTTTGGTTTCCCCCCAGCGCCCACACCCAGGCGCGCTCCGACATTGCGGCCCCCTCCGCGCTCTTGATCTGTACTCTCTGACCTACCTGGCGCGCTTTCTCATAGAAATCTTCGGCTAGACGGAGTTGTCCATGAGACGCTGCTATGTCGCCATGACGGTAGGAGGCGGCCCAATCCAAGTCGGGTTGGGCTTTGGCGAGAGCCTCCTCGCGCTCCATGGTGGCGAGATCGCCCTGGGCCAGAGCGATGTTGGCCAACGCGTCGTGCAGAAACAGAAAGTCCGGATGGAGCCGCAGTCCGTCGTTGGCAACGGCCTTCGCTTCCTCAAGCCGATTGAGTCCCATGAATGCGTAGGCCGAATTTCCATAACCGCGCGCCTCATCGGGATCCACGCCGATCCCCGCCTTGGCGTTCGCCAGCCCTCTTTCAAAGTCACCCAACTGGTTGTCGGTTACAGAGAGGTTGATATCGGGAGTCACGTCTCGCGGGTAGGTTTGCTTATAAAGTTCGTAAGCGGCGTTGCCTTTTTCCAACTGGCCACTGTCGGCGTAGTAGTGGGAGGTGATGTAAAGTCTCTCCCGCTCGCTGGTACGGTCCTTTAGTTCAAACGCCTTCTTGCGATATTGTTCCGAGAGGTCCAGCTGTCCAAAGTTGCCGTATACGGTGCCGAGCCGGGCGTAGGCCAGGGCGAAGTTGGGATCGAGGTCTACTGCCTGTTTGTAGAACGGGATGGATGCCAGATCATTCCCCGTGGTGTGCTTCTCATCGCCCAGGCTGAAGGCCTTGAGCGCTTCGAGCGACGAGGTGGTCGCGTCTTCGAGTGGCTTGTCGAACCGCTTAATCGAAGCCAGAGACTCGCCCAGTTTCCCGCGCAATTCGGTCGTGGCCTGGTCGAGAGCCTTGAGCACATGCTCCTTGTTGTCTGCCCGGGCCTGCACCTCAGCGAGCGTGTCGCTGTTCGCCGCATTCACCGCATCGAGAGTCACTACGTATTGACTTCCCAAATTGCCGATCGATCCCACGATCAAAGCTTTCACTCCGGTGCGCTGGGCGATTTCACGCCCGATCGGAAGAGTGACGCGCTCATCAGTCGGCTTGCCCATCATGGTCAAGGTCTGCCGCGCCTTTTCGTCGGAGACGACGTTCAAGAAAGGCGACTGCTGCAGATCGACCGCCAGGGCTTTCTTGAGCGTTCCGTCGAAGACGGCGTCGCCGGTGGTGTTGACAAAGTCTGCAAGCAGAATGGAGTCCTTTTCGGTGATGGCTTGCGTGCGGAAGGAACGGAAGTAGACGGCACCGGCTACGATCAGTACGAGCAGCGCCCCCAGCGGCACGAGAATCTTCCACAGCGGGCGGCGCGTGGTTTCAGCAGGCACCGATGCGCTGGGCTGGGCAGCCGGCACCCGGGTGGAACTGCTGCGCTGGGGTGTTGGCGGGGAACCAGAACCTGAGACAGAGGCGGGCGCTGGTGCAACAGCTGCACTCGAAACGGATAGAGGCTCAGGCTCGCTCTTTGCCACGGCCCGGCCCGAATCCGTGTCGCGCTTCAGACGCTGCAGGTCGGCGCGGAGATCGCCGGCGTGCTGGTAGCGCAGATTGCGATCCTTCTCGAGAGCCTTATTGACGATGCGCTCGAGTTCGAGCGGGAGATCGGGATTCAGACGCACCGGAGCCGCAGGAGCCTTGTGCAGAATGGAATCGAACAGAGCCGCCGAGGTCTCGCCCCGGAACGGCAGCGCCCCGGTGGCCATCTCATAAAGGACGGTGCCGAAAGAGAACAGGTCGGTGCGGCCGTCGATTTCCTTGCCCAGAGCCTGTTCCGGCGACATGTAGGCGACCGTGCCCAGGGCGGTGCCCGGACTGGTCAGGTGCTGCTGGTCCACTCCGGCCGTGGCTTCTTCCAGCACCGTGTCGGTACGGCCGGTCATGGGAGTGAGCTTGGCGAGCCCGAAGTCGAGGATCTTGGCGTGACCGCGCTTGGTCACGAAGACATTGGCAGGCTTAATGTCGCGGTGGACGATGCCTTCTGCGTGGGCGGCGTCGAGCGCGTCGGCGATTTCAATGGCCAGCGACAGCAGGGTCTCGGTCTCGATTGGGCGCCCGGCGATGCGATGCTTCAGCGTCATGCCATCGAGAAACTCCATCGCGATGAAGGGATGTCCCTCGTGCTCCCCGATATCGTGGATGGTGCAGATGTTGGGATGATTCAGCGCTGAAGCCGCTTGCGCCTCGCGTTGGAAGCGGGCGAGCGTCTGCGGGTCGCGGGCAACATCGTCAGGCAGAAACTTCAGGGCGACGAAACGATGCAGGCGAGTGTCTTCCGCCTTGTAGACCACACCCATGCCCCCGCCACCGAGCTTTTCGATAACCCGGTAGTGCGAGATGGTCTGGCCGATCACTGGCGCGGAATCTTACGTCCAGGAAACGGGTAAGTCAATGAATGCCAGAGAGTTTCGACAGCTCGAAAAGGGGATTGTTGCAAAGATCAATTTCAATCCTTGAACCCATCGTTGGTGTAATCGCGGTTACGGCAAACGAGTAAACTGTTTCATCTGCAAGTCGGCATGGTATTTATGTTCAAGAATCTCTTCACGCCCAATAATCTCGTTGTCGGTGGCGGTTTCGCCCTGATCTTCCTGCTGTTTTTTTGGTTGAGAAGTCGCACGTTCAGCGACCGGTTGGTAATGAAATCGCTTGGAGTAAATCTCTTCCTTTTACGGGGTTCTGTTCGTGATCGGTGAGGGCTATCTCATGGTTCTTTTCGGAGATTTGAAATGGCCCCGAATCGCGCTCTACCTCGCCATTGCGTCCTGGGGAGTGCTACTGAGTCCCGGACCCTGGAGTCGCCGTCTGCGACCGAAGGACGATTCCGACGTTGCACGCAAGTAAGCGAGGGGCGAAGCGTTTAACCTCCCGCCAATTTCTTTCTTGCAACCGGGCGGGCGAAGGCGTTGGTGGGAGCGTGTCCGTTGTTCGCCATCACTTTGGTGTAGTACTCCTTGGCGTGAGCGGTATCGCCGATCTTCTCGTAGGACTCAGCGATCAGCATCAGGATGAAAGGGTCTTCCTGATTCGCCTTGCCAAGGTCGGCGATCGCGGTCTGGTAGTCGCCTCCGTAGAAGGCGACGTATCCGGTGAGATAGGGAAAGAACGCGGTCTGATCGGGATTGTTGGCCTTGTCGAGCGCGGCTTTGGCGGCGGCTACCTGTTTCTGGGCCTCATCGCGTTGTCCACGGCGAGCGGCAATGCGAGCCTGGGCATGCGCCCAGCGAAATGCCCACAGGTTCTTGTCGGTATCTTTCATGTCGGGCTTGCGTAGCGCGGTGTCGTAGCCGGTCTTATACCAGGTAGCGGCGCCATCAATGTCGCCTGACTCGAGCTTGATGCGCGCCAGTTCGTTCGCCACTCCGGCTGCAGCCTCGTAGTCGGGCTTCGCCAGCAGTGCGTCGAACACCTGCTTTTCATATTTCTCGGCTTCGGCCGAATTGCTCTCGAACGCGTAAGACACCGCCATCACACGCAGGGCGCGGTTCTTCTGATCAGGTGAGGCGAGTTCGATGGCCTTCTGCAGATGCTCGCGGCCGGCAGCGTAGTCGCCTTTCAAGTCGAGCGCGATACCAGACTCCAGATGCGCTTCGTACAGTTCCGGGGACTTCTCCAGAGCCTGCTGGTACAGCTTCAAAGCGTCGTCCTGCTTGCCCTCGCTGTTGAGCTTTTGGCCCTGCTTCACGAGCGCCTGGGCGTCAGTGGGAGCGGCCTGCGCGGGTGCGATTTTTGGCAGGCAGAGGAGCGCGATCAGACAGGCGATCAGGGCAAGCGACAACAGATGACAGGAAATTTTCATGCGGGCGATTATAGCGCTGACGTCGGTGAACGACCTGGCGTGCGCACGTCTAGTTTCGCGCCAAGCTTCCTTCTGACACTTGCAGGGTCTCAGCCATTCCGATGGCGAGGACGAACGCGACGGTCTGATGGCCATCGTGATGGCCATCGTGCGAGCGGAAGACGTGGAGCCTGTGTCAACGTTGGCGGTCAAGGTGGTACTGCGGCCCAGCTTCAGTAGGAGTATTGGTGTCCGCGGCGCAGCAGCGGCTTTTCGAAATAGTCATAGGAGAGCGTAGCGACGGCGAGGGTGAGCACGATTCCTAGAATCCCGCCGACCAGCCACGCGCCGACGGGGAACTGTGGGAAGTAGGCTTTCAGCGGGTGACGCAACGCATTCATGATGGCGACATGCACGAGGTAGCTGCAGTAGGCGAGAGTACCGAGGCGCATGAGATAGGAGTTTTGCAAAACGCGTGGTACCAATCCGCTCGTCGTCGAGACCGCGATCAGCAGGACGCAGGCGTAGAAGACGGCGAGCCAGGAGAATCCCCAGGTGGTCATGGGGAAGGACAGGGCGTCGTAGCCTTGCCAGGTCAGGTAGACGACTCCGAGGAAGAAGAAGGCGGTGACAGACCACAAGACCTGTCGATGGGATTGGAGCCAGGTCCAGAAGACCGGATTGCGCACCAGCAGGGCGGCGAGGACCCCGATGCAGAGGGCGTCGGCACGGGTGGGCATGAGGACGTAGCTCGCTATCCCGGCGTAGGCGAGGCTTGAATGCAGCAGGACGCGCAGCCAAGGCGCACAGGCGATGACGGTGAGAAGAACGATGAAGAGGTTGCGGGGGCGGATCTTGCGAATGACGAGTGGGATAGTCAGGTAGAACTGTTCTTCGATGGCGAGCGACCAGGTAATGCCGATGCCACTGGGGCCGAAGAGGCCGAGGTGGGCCATCCAGAAGTTCTGGATGAAGAGAGCGTAGGTCCACCATGGGAAGGGCAGGGGCGATGTGTGGGCAGCGCGTGCGGGCGAGAATTCCGCCAGAAGATGGGGAATCAGCGAGAGCCCGACCACGACAAGGTAGAGCGGCAGGATGCGGTAGACGCGGCGGATGTAGAAAGTCTGAAAGTAGCGCGGCGAAGGGCGAGCGTCGAGGAGGATGCCTCCGATGAGGAACCCGGAGAGGACGAAGAAGAGATCGACGCCGCTCCAGGTAAGTTGTCCGGCGGCTAGGAGAATGAAGGCGAAGCGGGAATGGGTCTCGATGCCCTGAACGGAGCTGACGCCGAAAATTGCGTGGCGAAGCAGGACGAAGAGAATGGCAATGCCGCGAAGGCCATCGAGGGACGCGACGCGCGCAGACCAGTTGGGCATGGTGGTACGCGCCAGGGTGGGTGAGTGGACGGCCATCGAGGTTGGGCAAGGATATCGTGAGGCTGGGGGGAGGCGTCCACTGCAAACAAAAGCGAGCTGCGCTCGCCTGGACAGCCGAGGGCGACTGTCCCTACGTGGGGTCAGCACCGGCGCGTTGCTGCGGGTTGGAGTCCGGCAGTATGATGTTCGGGTATGAATCTCGGCTTCTCAGAGATGGTGTTTCTGTTCCTGCTGGCGCTCATTATTTTTGGGCCGAAGAAGATGCCCGAGATCGGGCGGCAGATTGGGAAGGCTCTGAACGATTTCAAGCGCGCGTCGAATGAATTCAAGGCGCAGATCGAGACGGAGATTGCCAACATCGAGAGAGAAGCGACGCCGCAGATTCTGCCGCCGAGCCAGCCGCCAACCGGCGCCGTGGCTAGTGGGACGCTGATTGATGCGCCTCCCGCCGAGCACACGCCGGCGTTGACGGGTTCGAGCGAGGCAAGCACCAAGGCTCCCGATGCCTGAGACGGCTTTCGAAACTCCTGAAAAACAAAAAGACGCTCTGCCCGCGATGGGGTTCCTCGAACACCTCGAGGAACTGCGGCGGAGGATTATTTATTGCATCATCGCGGTGGCGGTTGGATTCTTCGCGTGCTGGGGATACGCGGATCGAATCTACGACGTTATGCAGCGGCCGATCATGGTGGCCCTGCGGCACAACGGGATGTCGGAGAAGCTGGTGTACCTGAATCCGACCGAGCCCTTCAATATGTATCTGAAGGTGGCGGCGCTGGCGGGATTGTTTTTGACTTCGCCATTCGTGCTGTACCAGGTGTGGGCGTTCATCTCGCCGGGGCTTTATCGCAACGAGAAGCGATACGTCGTGCCCTTCATGGTATCGACGGTGGCGCTGTTCATTTCGGGCGGATATTTCGGGTACAAGCTGGTGTATCCGCAGGCGCTCGAGTTCCTGATCGGCTACGGGAAGCAGTTTCAGCCGATGATCACCATCGGCGAGTACACAGACCTGTTTCTGACCATCATCATCGGGATGGGCGTGATTTTCGAGATGCCGATCCTGGTGTTTTTCCTGTCGCTGATGGGGATCGTGACGGCGGGATGGATGTGGCGGAACCTGCGCTATTCGATCCTGGTGATCTTCATCATTGCGGCGATTGTGACGCCGACGACGGACATTCTCAATATGTGTATTTTTGCGGCGCCGATGGTGGGCCTGTACGTTTTTTCGATCGCGATTGCCTGGCTGGTGCATCCCAAGCAGCGCAGGGCTCGTGCGGAGAAGAAAGCGAAGTGAGAGGGGCCTGGGAAAGCGGGACTGGCATGATCGTCGTCTTGTGTGCGCTGGTTGGTTTACTGGGCTGCCATTCGGGGAAGACAGACGCGCCCGCCAAAGCGGCGGTCAGTGAAGCCAGCTCCGTGAGCGGCGCGCCGCCGGCGCAGAGCATCGCAGCCGCAAACGTCGCAACCGCACCCACGATCAATTCCGCGCGCGCGATGCAGTACACGAAGGAAGTGACGGCGTTCTCGGCGCGGCCGATCGGCAGCGCGAATCACAAGAAGCTGGAAGAGTACATCCTCGCGCATCTCAAGGGAGACGACGTCGAGAGCGACAGCTTTATCGCGGATACCGTCGAGGGGAAGTTTCCGGTGCGCAACATTATTGCGAAGTATCCGGGGACCAAGGACGGCATCATCGTGATTGCCGGTCACTACGACACGAACTATCCGTTGCGTAACACGGCGTACGTCGGAGCGAATGATGGCGGGTCGTCGACGGCGATTCTGCTGGAAATTGCGAACCAGTTGCGCGGAAAGAAGCGGGACGGATATAGCGTCTGGCTGCTGTGGACCGATGGCGGAGGAAGCGGTGCGCACCTGGTCGGAGACGGACAGCCTCTACGGGACGAAGCACCTGGCGGAAAAGTGGGAGAAGGACGGGACCATCAAAAAGATCAAGGCGTTTCTGCTGGCCGACATGATCGGGGATGCGGACCTGAACATTGACGAGGACGCCAACTCGACTCCGTGGCTGGAGGAGATTGTGTACCAGGCGGCGACCAAGCTTGGGTACCAGTCGCATTTTTTCGAGCGCAAGATCGGCGGTGGAAGATGATCATCTGCCGTTCCTGAAACTGGGCGTGCCGGTGGCGGACCTGATCGATCTGGAGTACGGGTACGGAAACGTGTTCCATCATTCGCCGCAGGACACGATGGACAAGCTGAGCGCGAAGAGTCTGCAGATTGTGGGCGATGTGATTTTGCAGACGGTGTGGATGGTGGATGCGCGGTAAATTTAGTCGCTAGTCGTTAGTCTTCGGTCGCAAGCAAGGCGTTCCGGGGCGATGTTGTCGAACTGTACTTTTCCCCTTTGAGATCAGCAAACGCCTCTGAACGTTTTCTCCCATCTCGATCCTGCAGACCAGCGTAAGAGTAAATTGCCAACCCTGTGCTGGTTGGTTTCTAATGCCTTCTCATCATGAATAGAACTCAGAAGTTGTCACGGTGTGCGCATTCCGTCTGTCTGTTGTTTCTTATGGGTGGATTTGCTCTTGCCCAGTCGAACTCGGAAGCAGATCGACTCATCGAGCAGGCACTGAAGCCGTCGCCCATTCAACAGAACCTTGCGGCATTTGACCGATGAGATCGGCGGACGGGTGCCGGGAACGCCCGCAATGGAACGCGCGGTGGCCTGGGGTGCGGCGGCCTTCAAGGAAGCCGGGGCGGACAGCGTCCATACAGAAGACTTCAAGATGCCGCATTCGTGGGCCGAGGGGGCCACGGTGGTGAGCATCACGTCGATCGGGACGGCGACCGATGCGAAACTGTCGTCGATTCCGCCAGTGGAGTTCAAAGTGCGTGCGGTGTCGATCGCCATGGGGCCGGCGTTCACGGCGAAGCATCTGCCGGTGGTCGATGTCGGAAAGGGAACCGCGGCGGATTTCAAGAAGGCTGGAGATATTTCCGGGAAGATGATCCTGGTCCACTCGGACGTCTTGAAGGCGTGGGCCGATTTGTTTAACGAGTATGCCGATGCTCCTCCGGTGATCGACG
Organism: uncultured Acidobacteriota bacterium; assembly: GCA_963729415.1. Lineage (GTDB taxonomy): Bacteria > Acidobacteriota > Terriglobia > Terriglobales > Acidobacteriaceae > Gp1-AA133. Next base: position 38,013 of record CAVSOD010000009.1, read on the forward strand.
CAGCGGTCAAAGCCAATGCAAAAGCTGTGGCCTTCATTGCGACGCGGGAACACGACATCCTTTATCGCCACACGAATGCGAGTGCGGGCGAGATCGAAAAGCTGCCGATGGTGATTGTGGCCCGGGAGGATGGTGAGCGCATCGGACGACTGCTCGCCTCCGGTCACCCGGTATGGGCGGATTTGTCGATTCCGAACAAGATTGGCGGGCCAATCACCGCGTCGAATGTGATCGCCGAGCTTCGTGGAAGCGAGAAGCCGGAAGAGTTCGTGATTCTTGGCGCGCACCTGGACTCGTGGGAACTGGGGACAGGGGCGCTCGACAACGGCTGCAATGCGGCCCTGGTGGTCGACGCGTTGCGGACGATCAAGGCGGCCGGGTTGAAACCACGGCGTACGATCCGATTCATTCTGTTCTCGGGAGAAGAGCAGGGGATGATGGGATCGCGCGCGTACGCGGCGGCCCATCGGAACGAGCTCGACAAAGCCGTTGGAGTGGCGGTGATCGACGGTGGGGTCGGGCGCGTAACCGGCTTCACGCTGGGCGGCCGCACGGATATGGCAAAGGCTGTAACTGGAATCGTGGCTCCGCTCCAGCAGTTCAAGGCCACGACGCTGACCACCGACGATATTGAATGGGGCACCGATCATTACGATTTCCTGCTCGAGGGAGTTCCGACACTGGTGGCGGTTCAGGACGAAGGGAACTATCTGGAGAATTACCACGCTACTTCGGACACTTATGACAAAGTAGATTTCCCGCAACTGAAGAAGCATGTCGCCGAGATGACCGTCGTCACGTACGGGATCGCGAATTTGCCCACCCGTGTCGGGCCCCGGCTGACCCGGGCGGAGATCGAGAAGACCTTCGTCGACTACGCATGCGGATGAGTTCATGAAGAAGATGGGTATCTGGGCGGAGTGGGAGAGCGGAAAGCGGGGAAGGGCAAAGTAGGAAAAGTCTTTCAACGCCGGGTGCGCAGAGGCCGCCGAGATTTTTTAGCAGAGCAGTCGACATTACACCAACGAGCGAGGCGGGATGCCCTTCGACAAGCTCAGGGCAAGCTCTCGCGACAGCCGGCAGGATGCCGGCGCTACAGTCAAACGGCGGACAAGGCGTCGGCCCGAGCATGGTCTTTGGTCGTTCCGGGGTAGCGATTGCTTCTTTTCTGGATCCTCTTCAACATCTTCGTGCTGGCGATGCTGGCGCTTGACCTGGGCGTGTTCCATCGCCCGGGACACACGATCAGTTTTCGCGAGGCAGTGGGTTGGAGCGCGCTGTGGCTGGGGCTGGCGGCGGCTTTTGCCGTGCTGGTGTATTTCTGGCACGGGCGAACGGAGAGTCTTGAGTTTGCTACCGGGTATCTGATTGAGCTTTCTCTCAGCATCGACAACCTGTTCGTCTTTCTTGTCATCTTCCGCTACTTCCGTGTGCCGGGCGAACTGCAGCACCGGGTGCTGTTCTGGGGGATTCTGGGTGCGCTGATTACGCGCGGCATTTTCATTCTTGCGGGAGTGAGCCTGATCCGGCGCTTCGAGTGGCTTACCTATGTGTTCGGCGCGCTGCTGGTGTACAGCGGAATCAAGTTGCTGCGGCAGGGTGGGGAGGAGATCGATCCGGAACGGAATCCGGTGCTGCGGATGTTCCGCAAGTGGATGCCGGTGACCGACGACTATGAGGGCGAAAAGTTCTGGGTGCAGCGGCCAGGCTTGTATGCCACGCCGCTGGTGGTGGTGCTGCTGGTGGTGGAGACAACCGACATCGTGTTCGCGGTCGATTCGATTCCGGCGGTGCTGGCGATCACGCTGAACGCCTTCATTGTGTACACGTCGAATGTGTTCGCGATTCTAGGACTGCGGTCGATGTATTTCGCGGTGGCGGGGGCGATGGATCTGTTCGAGTACCTGCATTACGGGCTGTCGGCGGTGCTGGTGCTGGTAGGGGCGAAGATGCTGGCCTCGCACTACTACAAGGTGCCGACTCCGGTGGCGCTGGGGACGGTGGCCGGGGTGATTGCGGTGTCGGTGGTGGCGTCGGTGGTGTGGGGGAGGAAGGGGTAGGTTGGACGAGCCTTGGTGGACGAAGGCTGTCCGACGTCACTACATTACCCTTCGAAATGTGTGGAATGTCGCAAATCGAATGTGTTGGGGATTATTGTCGTGTTCCAATTCTCTCGCAATTGTCAGGATTTCTGCAGCTGGGTCGACTCTCAGAGATAGGGGTTCGACGTTCTCAAGACTAATGAGCTCCAGGCCATAGTAGTTAAGGGCTCCAGTTAGCTTCGCTCGATATTCCTCTTCATTCGCGCGAGCGTTAAAAAATTGGTGTAGGCGCCCTTGTCGGCGGACAGCAAGTCACACCCGTTTCGCGGAACCACGCCGGCGGTTCCGATCCAGACCTCGGTTTTGTCGCTGTCGCTCACCGTGTGCGGAAAAGTATAGGACGAAAAAGGCATGCCGACTTCTAGGAAGCTGTCAATTCTCTAACGGGCGAGCCTCTACGCTATGATGAGAACTCGATGATCACGATCCCTGTCGAAGTGAAGCCGCGTCCGTATGATGCGCTGATTGAGAATGGTCTGCTGGCGCGGGCTGGCGTGCTGTTGCACGAGCTTTCTGCCTGCGGGCAGTCGGCTGTTTGTGATCACGGTTGCGCCGGTGCGGCGGAAGTGGGGCAAGAAGCTGATGACGTCGCTCGCGGGGGCGGGCTTCGACGCGAAGATGCTCGAGATGCCGGAGGGCGAGCGCTTCAAGCGGCTGGCCACGGTCGAGGCGCTGGCAGAGAAGTTGAGTTCGCTGGGAGCGGATCGGAATGCAACGATCCTGGCCTTCGGCGGCGGGGTGTGCGGCGATGTCGCGGGATTTCTGGCGTCGATGTATATGCGCGGCGTTGAGTTGGTGCAGATTCCGACAACCGTGCTGGCGCAGGTGGATGCGTCGGTGGGTGGGAAGACGGGCGTCAATCTGAAAGCCGGGAAGAATCTGATCGGCGCGTTCTGGCAGCCGCGGGCGGTGTTGATCGATCCGGAAGTGTTGTCGACGTTGCCGGCGCGCGAGTATCGGGCGGGGCTGTACGAGGCGTTGAAGTGCGGGGTGATTGGGAATCCGGACTTATTCGCGGAGTTCGAGGGGAATCGCGAGAAGATTGCGAAGCGCGATCCCGCGACGGTGGAGCGGTTGATTGCCGAGTCGGTGCGGCTCAAGGCGCACGTGGTGTCGGTGGACGAGAAGGAGAACGGGCTACGGCAGGTGCTGAATTTCGGGCACACGATTGGGCATGCGCTCGAGGCGGAGACAGGATACCGGAGTCTGCTGCACGGCGAGGCGGTGGCCTGGGGAATGATCGCGGCGGCAGAAGTGGCGGCGGGCGTCGGAAAACTGGCCGATGCGGAAGCTCTGCGGATCCGGGAGGCGACTCGGGCGATCGGACGGTTGCCCGGCCTTGACGTGAAACCGAAGAACATCGTGCGGCGATTGCAGTCGGATAAGAAGACGCGCAATGGGCGCGTGCACTTTGTCTTGCCGACGGAGATTGGCAAGGTCGAGATCGTGAGTGATGTGCCGGAGAGTGTGGTGCTGGCGGCGGTGGAAGAGATTCGGGAATTGTCGCGCGGGTGAGGGACGTCTTTACCACAGAGGACACAGGGAGCGCAGAGGAAAGCTTGGAACGCAGAGAACGCGGAGGTTTCGCGGAGGGGCGCAGAGAAACCCTTTAACCGCAAAGTTCGCTGAGGATCGCGAAGGACGCGAAGAAGGGCGTTAACCGCAAAACAATCGCTCAGGATCGCGAAGGACATGAAGAAAAGCGTTCGACTTGGGCGGAGGCTTCAGCCGGACATGTGCCCGGGCAACAGGTGCGACGTAGACGAGGCATGACGGACCAGAACAAGCCGCAGGTGATTGGGGCGTTGCCGGAGGGGGCGCACGATCGTGCGTCGGCGGCGCGGGCTGTGCGGGAGATGTTTTCGGCGATTGCACCGCGCTATGACCTGCTCAATCATGTGTTGTCGTTCAACATTGACCGCTGGTGGTGGCGGAGGACGGCGCGCACGTTTTCCGAGATTTTGTCGCGTGCGGACGCGCGGATTTTGGATTTGTGTTGCGGCACTGGGGACATGGCGTTTGCGCTGCGAGCGGCAGGCGGGTCGTTCCGGGGCACGCATTTTTGGCGCCGACTTTGCGCATCCTATGCTGGAGCGGGCCGCTGGCAAGTCGAATGGGGCATCGCCACGATGGGTGGAGGCGGACGCGTTGAATCTGCCGTTTCCCGACGCATCGTTTGATCTGGTGACGTCGGCCTTCGGCTTCCGGAACCTGGCGGACTATGATGCAGGGCTGCGGGAGATTGTCCGCGTGTTGCGGCCGGGCGGAGAGCTGGGAATTCTGGAGTGCAGCGAGCCGGATGGGATGATAGGGAAGCTCTACGGAGTGTATTTCCAGCGCGTGTTACCTGCCGTGGGCACGGCGATTTCGGGCGTGAAGGGAGCGTATTCGTATCTGCCAGCGTCGGTGGGCCGCTTTCCGGCGGCTTCAGAAATGCTGGAGCGGATGCGGGCGGCGGGGTTCCGCGAGGCCTCGTGGACGCCGTATACGTTCGGGACGGCCGGGTTGTATTGGGGAAGGAAGTAGGACGTATTCGTGCCGATCTCTCTTTGAAGTTTTTACCGCCGAGGGCGCTAAGAGCGCCGAGAGCAAAAACAGATTCCTCTTTCACGTACTGCACAGGGTTGGTGTGTCGGAATGACAAGGTTCATTACTGCGGGATGGTGTCCGGCTGAAGACTCTTACTGACGCGCTACCGTGCTACCAGCTTCTGTGACTCGGCAACTGGCGCCGGAGCCTTGAAAGAATCGGCGTAGGCGTCGGCCACGGTGTAGCGGATGACTTTTTCGTAGTCCTCACCTAGAAATTTCTTCAGTCGATCAGTGTTCATGATGTACTGGCCGGTCATGTAGGGCACGGCGTCGGGCGGGATGGTCGAGATGCCGCGCCTCCATAAGAAATCCAAAACCAGACGCATCGTCCGTTTGCCGAGAACGCGCACGAGCTTGGCATGCGCGATTTCGATGCAACTGGCGAAGGTGAGGGGTTCGCCGCGGCCGGCGACATTCAAGATGGTGAGGCGGCGAGCCTCGGGCTCGCGCTGCAGGATCCAGGTGATGAGGCGGGCCACATCGTCGACATGGACGAACTGGATCTGGTTATCGAGATAGTGCTGGCCATAGGGGAGCATGCAGGGAAGACGCTTGCCTTCCTTGCGCATGCGCTCGGCTCGCTTTCCTTTGCCATTGGGCGTGCCCCGGAACGCGCCGATCAGATAATTCTCAACGCTGGCTCCGGCAAAGATGTGGGGGCGGAGAATGTAGGCGCTGCAGCCGCGGAGGGAAGGCGCGCGCTGTTGCACGACCTCGTCGGATTCGCGTTTGTGCAGAGCATAGGGCAGGGTGTGGGCTTCGAAAGGAAAGTCTTCGGCGACCGGTCCAGGAAGATCGGGGCCGTAAACCGCGACACTGCTGGGGTAAATGAACTGGCGAATGCCAATGTCTTCGGTGCGGTTGGCCTCGGTGATGGCTTCCATGACACGGGCGGTGCCGGCAACGTTGATATGCCACATGCGGTCGACGTCGACGACCCCGCTGCGCTGGGGGTCGATCACAAAGGCGAGATGCACGATGGAAACGGGTCGTGTTTCGCGGAACAGGTTGTAGAGCGCGCGGCAGGAATCTTCGAGGCCGAGGTCCATGCGGATGAAACGGATGGGTTGATCGGTTTTGGGCGGCGCGATGTCGATGCCGATGACGGAAAAATCGGTGAGATGAGGGAGAAGGCGGAGTCCCAGGTTTCCCGACACGCCTGTCACCACGACAGTAGGCTTTCCAGAGTTCATTTCCAGGGTCGTTGAAATCGTAGCATAGGAACTGCGGGAGACCGCGTGACGTGAACCTCGGGAGTTCACGGAAATCAGGTTGGACGCCAACAGAGGGAGCGGTGATAATCACGGCTATGCCCGAGATGCCGATGGCGGATGTGACCATGCGGACCGAGAAACGCTCGGTGGCGGGGAACTCCGTGTTGGCCGCGATCGCGATCACGAGCCTGAAGATTCTGGTCGGGATCACGACGGGCAGCTTGGGAATTCTCTCGGAAGCGGCGCATTCGGGGCTCGACCTGGTGGCGGCGATTGTGACGCTCCTTTCTGTTCGCGTGTCGGATAAGCCGGCAGACGCGGAGCATCAGTACGGGCACGGGAAAGTGGAGAATTTCTCAGCCTTCATTGAAACCGGCCTGCTGTTGCTGACCTGCGTGTGGATCATCTCTGAGGCAATCAAGCGGCTGTTTTTCAAGACGGTGGACATCGAGCCCACGGTTTGGGCGTTTGTGGTGATGGGAGCGTCGATCCTGGTGGACATCTGGCGATCGCGAGCACTGGGGAGGATCGCGGAGAAGTATGACAGCCAGGCGCTCGAAGCCGACGCTCTGCATTTCTCGACCGACGTGTGGTCGAGTAGCGTGGTGATTCTGGGTTTGCTGCTGGTGATGCTTGGCCGCGCCTATCGCATCGAATGGCTGCGGGACGCTGACCCGGTAGCGGCCCTGGTGGTGGCCGGTATTGTGATGCATGTGAGTTCGCGACTGGCGCGGAAAACAGTGGACGCGCTGCTGGATGCGGCTCCGGCGGGGGTGCGGAATCAGATTATCGACGCCGTGGCGCGGGTGGACGGCGTGATCGAAGTCGACCGGGTGCGGATCCGGCGGGCGGGCAACCGGTATTTCGCCGATGTCGCCGTCGGTTTGGCGCGTAACGTCACATTTCAGCATTCGGGACATGTGGCGGAAGCGGTGACGGCAGCGGTGCAGCGCGTGTTGCCGGATGCGGATGTCACGGTGAAGTCGGTTCCGCGCGCCGATCGCCGGGAAAACCTGTTTGATCAGATAAGGGCGGTGGCTACGCGGCACAATTTGAACGTGCATGATGTGAGCGTGCAGGATCTCCATGGAAGGCTGCACGTCGAGCAACATCTGGAACTCGACGAACGCCTGACCTTAAAGGACGCGCACGACCGCGTGACGGCGCTTGAGGCCGAGATGCGCGAAGATGTCCCGGAGATTTCATCGATCCTGACGCACATCGAAAGCGAACCGGCGACGATCGAGGCTGGCGATGAGATCCTGCGCGACGCCGCCCTTGAGCGGCGGCTGAAGGCGATTGCGGCAGAATTTCCGGAAGTGCTGGATATGCATGAAGTCCGGATCAAGCGGGTGCGGGGACGTCTGTATGTTTCATGCCATTGCACCTTCGCGGATGATTTGCCGTTGTCGCGGGTGCATGACGTTCAAACGGATCTGGAAGGTCGTTTCAAGCAGGATTCGCCGGAACTGTTCCGGGTGCTGATTCATCCGGAGCCGTTGACGGATAACCGGCGGTGAGGGTGAGTTTCGAGCGGTGATCGCAGTGCCCGGCGCCTGAAGGCGCGACGTAAATCATGCTTTGCGGCGCGGTTAAAGCCTCGCACTTTCAAAACCGGAAAAGCAATCCGGCAAGTTCGCAGGGAAGATCTTATGACGGAAGCGAAAGCGGTTTGGATTGACAACCATCGGTTCGTGGCGGAATCGAGCAGCGGTCATGCCATCGTGGTTGATGGGGACCATAAGACAGCGAATAGTCCGATGGAACTGGTGTTGGTGGGGCTTTGCGGATGCACGGGATACGATGTGGCGAGTATCCTGCGCAAGAAGCGCGAACCGTTTACAAGTCTAGAAGTGCGGGCGGAGGCGGAACGGGCGCCAGAGCCTCCCCAGGTGTACACGGCGATCAAGCTGCTCTATCGGGTGGGCGGGAAGGTTTCGCGCAAGGCAGTCGAAGACGCGGTGAGGCTTTCGGAAGAGAAGTATTGCTCGGTGTCGGCAATGCTGCAGAAGACGGCAAAGATCAGCACGGAAATCGAAATTCACGAAGGGTAAGCGTGGTGGGCCCTGGGACGTGGGCGAGCGTCCCCTGACATGAACAAACCGAAAATCGTGTTGTACAGCCATCCCGATTGTCCTCCATGCCAGATTGTGAAGATGTTTCTGGAGGAGAAGGGCGTGGCGTTCGAAGAGCGCGATGTCGCGGCAGACCCAGCCGCCGTGCGCGAGTTGGCGGAGAAGTATCACAGCCATTCCACTCCAACGCTGGTCATCGGCGAGGAAGTGATGATCGGGTTCAATCCTGAACGGCTCGACGAAATCCTTGGCGACTAAGACGCACCCTGTTCGCGGATACGCCTACATTGCAGCGGCTACGTTCTTGTGGGGCATCTGCAGCCACACTGGGGCGAGCCGCGTTCACAGGACGGCTGTTGCCATCGGGACTGGCGATCGGGGCAATCGACCCGTTGATCCTGTCGCAGAGCCGCACGACGATTTCATTTCTGGTACTGCTGCCGGTGCTGAGCTGGCGGCGCGGATGGCGCAGCTTGAAACTGCCAACCGGTGATGTCGTGCGTCTGGCGTTGCTGGGCGTGCTGGGAGTGGCAGCCTCGAATTATTTTTATTATCTCGCCATCGAAAAAACCAATGTCGCGACGGCGATCATTCTGCAGTACACGGCGCCGGTGTTCGTGCTGCTCTACATGGTGGCGCGAGGGTTGCAGAGAGCAACGCTACAGCGGGTTGGAGCGGTCGGGCTGGCCGTGATTGGAAGCGCGTTAGCGATCGGAACGGTCGGCGTTGGCGGATTCCGGCTGAATCCAGTTGGGGTGATGGCAGCGCTGCTGGCCGCGGTGTCGTTTGCTTTCGATAACGTGGCGGCGCACCGGATTTTGGCGCGTTACGATCGCTGGATCGTATTGCTATACACGACGTTCAGCGCGGGCTTGTTCTGGCTGATCGTGAATCCACCGTGGAAACTGGTGGCAGCGCATTATTCCGAAATGCAATGGGGATTTCTTGCTGTGTTCGCGTTAGTTTCGGTCCTGGCGCCGTTCTCGCTTTACTTTGCGGGACTGCAGCACCTGGAGCCGACGCGAGCGATTGTGGCGAGTTGCCTGGAACCAGTGTTTTCCATTGTGCTGGCGGCGGTGTTGCTGGGCGAGGGCTTGCGTCCGGTACAGATGTTCGGGATTGGGATTGTGCTGGCGGCGATCGTGATTGTGCAGTTGCCCGAACGTGACGGCGGAGAGGGAGCGGTAATCGAGCCGATTGAGTAGCGGTTTCGAGTTGCAGGTTTCAGTTTTCAGCGATCCGGGGCGGGATGAACTTTGCTGCTGGATGTGTGGGACGCTTGCGGTCCGCAGAATTCGTGAGAAGCCGTGGTGAGAATCCCCGTTAGGCTGGCGGCGTTGCCGGCGGGTCCCCTTCGACTGGTTCAGGGCAGGCTTTCGACTTCGTTCGGCTGGCGCCTCACTGCGCTCAGGATGACAAAGGAGTTGCAATCGAGCCGCGCCCGGTCGGGCAGACGAGGCGTCTGCCCCTGCGTTATTCGAGCACTTTTCCTCGGGTCTCGGGTAATTGCGTGGCAGTGAGCATGGAGAGGAAGAATCCTACGGCGCAAAGGAAGAAGGCCGAGCTTAGGCCTTTGGCCTGACCAACGCGTCCAATGATGTAAGGAGCGATCGAGCTCATGGTGCGGGCGCCGTTGTAGGTGAAGCCGAGAGCGCGAGCGCGCAGGCGGGTGGGGAAGATTTCGCTGCCGATGATGCCCGAACCCGAGAAGAATCCCGTGCCAAAGAAAGCAGTGGCGGACGCGAGGACGAGGATCAGCCAAGGTTGGCGCGCCAAGGCATAAAACGGGACGAGAACGGCTGCGCTGAAGGTGTAGAGAAGGAAGGCGCGGCGTCGGCCGAGGTGATCGGCGACCCAGCCGAAGAGGGCGTATCCGGGAAACATTCCGAACAGATTCAGCGCAACGAGCAGAGTGGTGGTCCCCATCCCGCTGAAGCCACGTCCGCCCTGGCTGACGGGAAGGGACAGGTAGGGCGGGAGCCAGGTGAACAATCCCCACCACGCAAACATTCCGAAAAAATTGGCGAGCAGCAGCGCGAAGGTGTAGCGCGCGTAAGGCTGCTGGAAGAGGCGCGCGAAGCTCGAGTGGTCGTATTGTGCCTGGGCTTGCGCGACGCGTTTGGAGTCCTGGGCGAGGCGGTGATGTTCCCGCCACATTTCGGATTCGGGGACGCGGCTCTGGATCCAGAGGGTCAGCAGAGCGGGCAGGATTCCGACGAAGAAGACCATGCGCCAATTGGCATAGTGCAAGACGATGCCTGCGACCAGTGCGGCGAGCGCGTAGCCGATGGCCCATGAGCTTTGCACCACCGAGATCGCCTTGGCACGGAGTTCGGCGGGCCAGGTTTCGGCGACCAGCGTGGCGCCCGTATTCCACTCGCCGCCCATGCCGAGTCCGAGAATGAAGCGGAAGATGGCGAGCATGAGGATCGAGGTAGCAAGACCAGAGGCGAACGAGCAGAGCGAGTAGGTCAGAATGCTGAGCATCAGGGCGCGCTTGCGTCCGATGCGATCGGCGATGAAGCCGAACAGTACGCCGCCGATGCCGGATGCGAGCAGGGTGAGGGTGGCGAGGAAGCCGGAGGTGGCCTTCGTCATGCCGAGGTCGCTCATGATATGGGCGAGCACGAGCGCGTAGAGCATGGCGTCGAAGGCATCGAGCATCCATCCGAGACCTGCAGCGAGAAGGGTGCGACGCTGGGCGGTGGTGGTTTGGGAAAGGTCGCGACGGTAGCGGGCATTGGGGAGATTGTCAGGGGCGAGCGGAAGGGTGGCAAGTGGGAAGTGCAGGCGAAACCCAAAGCGTTCCGATGATGGAACGAGCAGAGCAGAGCGATCCCACCTTTTGCTCAAAGGACGCGCAAAGATGGGCACCCAAGGATGGATGGACGCACGTGACATCGGAGTACACCAATGAATGCTGCTGATTTTCGCCGGATTGCGCTGAGCCTCGAAGGTGCCGAGGAGGGTTCTCATATGGGGGCTGCTGATTTTCGCGTGGGCGGGAAAATCTTCGCCTACGTTAGCATCGCAAGAGCAGGGCTACGGCAATCTGAAGCTCACACCGGAAATGCAAGCGGAGTTCATCGCGGAGGCGCCGGACATTTTCTTGCCCATTCATGGCGGTTGGGGACGGATGGGGATGACGCACATCCGGCTGGATAAAGCCAGTGAGGATGTACTAGCGGGAGCTCTCCGAGCGGCCTGGAAACTGCGGCTCCAGAAAAACCAGAAACCCACGGCCAAGAAGAAAGGTCGAAAGCTCCGCTAGCTTTTTGAGATCGTTCGGCGGACGTGTTCTACTTCGCGTCGTCCGCCGGAAGCAACCCGCGCTCTTTCAGCATGGGTTCGGTGCTTGGCTCGGCTCCACGCCAGGCCACATACATTTTCTCCAGATCCTCCGTGTTCCCGCGCGAGAGCACCATCTTGCGGAAGCGGTCTCCGTTGGCGCGGGTCAGGCCGCCATGTTCTTCGAACCAATGGTAGGCATCGTCGTCCAGCATTTCGCTCCATATGTAGGCGTAGTAGCCGGCAGAGTAACCGCCTCCCCAGATGTGGGCGAAATAACTCGAGCGATAACGAGAGGGGACGTAGCTGAGCAGAAGGTGGGTCTTCTCGAGCGCTTTCTTCTCAAATTCGTCGGGCTGTTGCAACGGGGTTGTGGGAGGAAGCGTGTGCCACTGCATGTCGAGTTGCGCCGCGGCAACGATTTCCGTGAAGTCGTAACCCTGGTTGAAGGTTTTCGACTTCTTGATCTTGGCGACGAGATCGGCCGGCATGGGTTCGCCGGTCTTGTAATGTTTCGCGTAGTGCTGGAAGACCGTGGGATACAGAGCCCAATGCTCGTTGAACTGGGAAGGGAACTCCACGAAGTCGCGCGCGACACCCGTGCCGGAGAGCGTGGGATACGTGGTGTTGGCAAACATCCCGTGCAGGGCGTGGCCGAACTCGTGAAACATAGTGGTTACGTCGCGGAAATTGAGGAGCGCAGCTTCTCCCGGCGCAGGCTTGGCGAAGTTGGCGACATTGAAAACGACGGGTAAGGTGCCGAGTAGCTTGGACTGCCCGACCAGGCTATCCATCCACGCACCGCCGTTTTTGTTGTCGCGCTTGAAGTAGTCGCAGTACCAGAGAGCCAGGGGTTTGCCATCGGCGTCGGTGACTTCGAAGACGCGCACGTCGGACTGGTAGACGGGAATGTCCTTGCGCTCCTTGAAAGTGATTCCGTAGAGCTGGTTGGCGGCGTAGAAGACGCCATTTTCAAGAACGTTGTTCAGCTCGAAATAGGGCTTGATCTGGGACTCATCGAGGTCGAACTTGGCCTTGCGTACCTGGTCGGAGTAGAACTCCCAATCCCAGGGCTGGAGCTGAAAGCCGCCCTTCTGGCTGTCGATGAGGTTTTGGATATCGGCGGCTTCGCTGTGCGCCTTGGCGGTTGTGCCCGGAACCAGGGAATCCATGAACTTGATGGCGGCGTCGGGGTTCTTGGCCATCTGGTCTTCGAGCTTCCAGGCGGCGTAGTTGGGGAAACCGAGGAGCTTGGCTTTCTCGGAGCGCAGCTGGGCGAGGCGGGAAACGGTCTGCCGGGTATCGTTGGCGCCGCCGCGTTCGGCGCGGTTCCAGGAATTTTCGAATAACGTCTGACGCGTGGAACGTTGCTGCAGCACCGTGAGGTCGGGTTGCTGCGTGGTGTTCTGCAGGGAGATGACGTATCCCTCGACCTTGCGTCCCTTGGCGGCCTCGGCGGCGGCGGCGATCTGGGCGTCGGTGAGTCCGGCAAGAGCGTTTTTGTCGGCGGTGACGAGAGCGCCATCCTTGGTGGCGGCCAGCAACTTGGTGGTGAAGTTCTGGCTGAGCGTGGACTCCTCTTCGTTGAGCTTCTTGAGGGCGGTCTTGTCAGCTTCGGACAGGTTGGCGCCAGAATGGACGAACTTCTTGTAGTAGTAGTCAAGAAGGCGGTAGGACTCGGCGTCGAGCTTCAACGAGTCGCGCTTGTCGTAAAGCGTCTTGATGCGCTGGAAAAGTTTGGCATCGAGGAAGATGGCGTCGCTGTGCGCGGCAAGTTTGGGAGCCTCGATTTCCTGAACCTTCTGCAGTTCGGGATTGAGATTGGCACCGGTGACGGCATTGAATGCCGACATGGCGCGATCGAAGAGGCGACCGGTTTTCTCCATCGCGACAACGGTGTTTTCGAAAGTCGGAGGAGCGGGATTGTCGGCGATGGTTTTGATTTCCTCGCGCTGTTGCGCCATGCCCGCCTCGATCGCCGGCTGGTAGTCGGAGTCTTTGATCTTGTCGAAGGGCGGCGCCTGAAACGGCAGCGTGCTGGGGGCAAAAAACGGGTTGTTCGGGCCGAAGTCGGCGGCGGCGGCCAGGTCCGCGGTTGCGCTAGAAGCGATGGCCATGGCGCCCGCCGCGATCAAGGTGGAAATTCGGAATAGTCTGGTTGCGGAATGGTGTGCACGTCTCTTGCGCATAAGTGCGTAAGTTCCTCGCAGATGTGATTTCGAAGTTCATTCAGGTTCCTTATCCAGCAAAAGCCAAAGCTCTAATGTACCGCGTGGGCGCTCAAGTGAAAATAGCGACGCGCACGCTTGACGTCGGCGGCGATCTGCAGGCGGAGCGCATCGACGGAAGGGAATTTGATCTCGTCGCGGATCCTTTCCAGAAAGAAGATTTCCACCTCGGTGTCGGCGCGCAGTTCGATGGGATGAAAATTCAGAAGGTGGGTTTCGATCGCAAACGAGGCTGAGCCGAACGTTGGCCGGTTCCCAATGTTGGTCACCGAGTCGAAACATTCTTCGCCGACGCGCGTGCGCGTGATGTAGACGCCATCCTGGGGAACGAGCTCGTCATAGCGATTCAGGTTGATCGTGGGGACGGTGTATTTGCTTCCGTAACCGCGGCCCCGGCCCTGGGTTCGACAGGATGGCGAAGGGGCGGCCGAGCAGGTGGCGAGCGCGGCTGACGTGGCCCTGGTTGATCAGCTTGCGAATCTGGCTGCTGGAGACAGGCTCGCCCCGGAGAGTCATCTCGTCGAAGATTTTCACGGCGAAGCCCATCTCGCGGCCGAACTCGGCGAGGGATTGCACATTGCCCCCGGCTTTATGACCGAAGTGAAAGTTGTAGCCTTCGTGAACCTCGCAGGCTCGAAGTTTCTCCTTCAGAATTTCTTCGGCGAACTGATGCGGCGTGAGCAGCGAGAGGTCGCGGCCGAAGGTCAGCAGCAGCACGGCGTCGATGCCAGTGGCTTCCAGCAGGCGGAGCTTTTCGGGCACGGGAGTGAGGAGCTTGAGGCCGGAGTCGGGGCGAAGAATCCGGATGGGATGGGGGTCGAAGGTGACGGCAACCGCTTGGCAGTGGCTTTGCCGCGCGCGTTGCACGATGTCGCGCAGGACGGCCTGGTGAGCGCGGTGGACTCCGTCGAAGTTACCGACGCTGACAATCGTCGGGCCGAAGTCAGGAGGGATGTCGTCGAGTTTGTGGAAGATCTGCATTAGAAAAAGAGCTTAACCGCAAAGGGTGCGAAGGAATCGCAAAGGGCGCAAAGAGAGACATGCGATTTCTATGAGGCACGGATCCGAAAATTGAAAATCAGCGTGCATTAGATTTCAAACTCCAGCTTCATCCCGTCATAGGACAGTCGCACATTCGGCGGCAGGGAAGCGTTGGTCGCTTCATGCGGCAGGTCATGACAGATGTGTGTAAAAAAGACGCGTTTGGCGTGCAGGCGATTTGCGATCTGGATCGAGTTTTCGATAGTGGAGTGCGTGGGATGCGGCTTGTGGCGCAGTCCGTCGAGGAAGAGGACATCGAGATTCTGCAGGTACGGCATCGAGGACTCGGGAATCTCGCTGAAATCGGTCAGATAGGCGGCGGTGCCGAAGCGATATCCGTAGATCTCCGTTTCTCCGTGAATCACGGGGATGGGCTCGAAGATCGGGCCGAAGAGCTCGAAAGGGCCCGCGATCGGTTTCAGTTCGAGGCGGGCAAGGCCGCCGAACTTGTAGTCGGCATCGAAGATGTAGCGGAACATGTTGCGGAGGAAGTCGGCGGACTCGGGGCGCGCATACAACGGGATTTTGTGGATGCGGTTGTAGCTGAGTGGGCGCAGGTCGTCGATGCCAAGGATGTGGTCGGCGTGCGTGTGCGTGTAAATGACGGCGTCGACTTGTTTGATGCGTTCGCGGATCGCTTGCTCGCGGAAATCGGGAGTGGTGTCGATCAGGACGAACTTGCCACCGAACTCGAGCAAGATGGATGGGCGCGTGCGGCGATCGTGCGGGTCGTCGGAATGGCAAACGGCACAGGAGCAGCCGATGGTGGGCACGCCCATGGACGTGCCGCTGCCCAGGACCGTCAGTGTAGCCTTCATCGTGCCTTGGTGCCTGCGACGGCTCCGGGTGGTGGCTGGGGTGCGCGCGAGAGTGCGTTGGTGACTTCGACGTACGCCATGCGGAGCTCGTAGAGGCAGTTCTGCAGGAAGTTTTCTTCCGTCTTGGTCAGGTTGCCCTTGGTTTTTTCCTGAAGCAGGCTGAGGGTGTCGATGGTCTGGCGCGCACCGATCAAATCGATGCGAGGTTGGCCGCCCTCTTCGTGCATCATGCCCAGCTGCATCATGGCGCTCATGTAGAGCGAGGCCATGAAGCGCTCGAAATTGATTTCGAAGTCTTTGGCGGAATGGCCGCTCAGTTCCACGCGGGCATCGAGGTCTTTGGAGGATTTCTGGTAGGCCTCGTGGCTGGCCTTCTGCTCGTCGGCAGTGGGCGGCGGCGGAACTTTCGATTCGGGGGCAGGCGAAGCAGACTCCGCAGGCTGGGCGGTTGCCGCCTGCGGGGGTGCCGCCTGCGGGACAGGAACGGGTTCAGACTTCTCTTCGGGGACGTCGGAGCGCAGATCTCCGTCGGAGGTGAACAGCCTGCGGTCGGTAACGGTGAAGCCAGTGTCTTGTTTCTTCTCGGCCATAGGATTCCTCTACGGTGTCAGCAGGTCGGTGAAAGGGAGGTCGGCAACCGTTGCAGTTGCGCCCTCCAGCTGGATTTCTTTTCCGGGGACAGCGAACTCGCGGCGGATATAGCCCAAGGCGACGGCTTGGTCCTCGCCCGGCGCCGGGATCACCGTGGCGCTCGTAATCTCGCCGACATCCTTGCCCTGTGATTGGATCTTTGCGCCCGGAGCGGGCGGTGTTCCATTTAGTTTGAAACCAGTGAATTTGCGGTGAACGTTGCCACGGGAACGAATGCGCTCGACGATTTCCTGTCCGATGTAGCAGCCCTTATTGAAGTTGAGAGCGCGCTGTTGCTCGGTTTCCTGGGGCAGATCGCGCTCCCGAATGTCTTGCCCATAGCGCGGTACACCAAGGGCCATGCGGTAGAGTTCGAGGGCTTCGGCGCCGGCTGGCACGGCCCCGGAGGCTTGAAGCGCTGAGAGGAGCGCAGGGACACGATCGGGAGCGACCCACAGCTCGAAGGACGGATACTTGTCGTGTTCGCCGCGGATTAGGGTGACTTGGCTGCCTTGCCAGGAGATCTCGGTCATCTGGAGCGACTGCAGCGAAGGAATGCCGAAGCCAGTGGCCTTCAGCACCGCTTTGCATTTGGGGCCCGCAACGCCGACCGAAGCAATCTGGTCGGTGATGTTGGCGACTTCGACATCGTCCATGATGATGTAGTGGTCGAAGGTCGCGAGGATTTTCTCAAGTTGCGACGCCGCGGTCGAAACTACGATCGCATCGCTTTGATTGTAAGCGGTGAGGTCGCCGAGGATGTGTCCCTGGGGGTTCAGCAAGAACCCATAAACGCCGTGCTGCGGGGCGAGATCCCGGATGTTGTTGGTGATCATGCCGTTGAGCCAGCGGACACGGTCCGTGCCCGTCAAGCGGAGTTTGACCTGATCGGTGCGATGAAAGACTCCGCAGGTTGACCTCAGGGCGCTGAACTCGTCTCTTACACTGCCGAACTGCGCCGGCCAGGGGGCGGAGCCGCGTGACACCGTTACACCGTTTTGTGAACCGACAGAAGGCATTTCGGACCCTATTGAATTATAGCGGAGGAGAACGGGACTGGTGAGGCACCGGGGCGATACGCTCAGCGCTGCAAATTGAGGATCAAAGGAGACGACAATGAGAGTTCTGCGAGGAGTGGCGGCGGGATTGGTCATGTTGGCGGCGGTTTCGAGTTGGGCCGATTCGGATGCGCAAAAGACCCTGGACCGGTTCAAAGCGATGGCCGGGACGTGGACGGGTAAGGGCGCGCATGGGGAGGCTTCGGAAGTGACCTACCAGGTGATTGCGGGGGGCACATCGGTGATGGCCGACATCAAGATGGGCGACGAAGCCATGACGAGTTTGTTCTACGTGGACAATGGGCGGTTGATGATGACGCATTTCTGTCCAAGCAATAACCAGCCACGCATGCAGGCGACTTTCTCGCCCGACGGGAAGACGGTGACTTTTGATTTTCTGGATGCGACGAACCTCGCGTCGCCGCAAGCGGGTCACATGCACAAGGTGGTGTATGTGTTTGCCGATCCGGAACATTACAGCGAGGATTGGACCTGGAAACATGAAGGGAAGGACTCGCATTTTCAGTTCGAGATGCAGAGGAAGAAGTGAAGCTGGGGCTTGGCGCCTGAATGCTGGAACTTCAGCGGCGAAAGTCGTCGCCATCTGCGACACGTTGCGGTATGCCTCAAGGCGTGCCCTTCCCAGATGTAGAGGTGCGAGGGCAAGATGCCCTCGCGACAGCCGGCGGGACGCCGGCGCTACGGTCTTACTCTGCAGCCGATAATGGCTTCCTTCCCCAGGACTTGATTAATCGGTCGAGTGGCAAAGCCACGCCGCTTTGGTAAGCTCTTTCCTCGTGACTCCAACAAAGAAGATTGCGGTGCTTCCCGGGGATGGAATCGGGCGCGAGGTGATTCCGGAAGCAGTAAAGGTTCTCAAAGCCTCGGGTGCGCCGCTGGAGACAACCGAGTTTGACTGGGGCGCGGCGCGTTATCTCGCCGATGGGGTAACCGTCCCGCCAGATGGCTTTGCCATGTTAGGGCGCGAGTTCGACGCGATCCTGCTCGGGGCGTTCGGCGATCCCCGGGTCCCCACCAACATTCATGCCAAGGAAATCCTGCTGGGCATGCGCTTCAAGATGGACTTGTATGCCAACGTGCGGCCGGTGCGGCTGCTCGATGCGGCGTTGTGTCCATTGAAAGGCGTTGAACCGAAGGACGTGGATTTTGCCGTGGTTCGTGAGAATACAGAAGGGGTGTATGGGGACCTGGGCGGAGTCTTTAAGCAGGGGACCGAAGACGAGGTCGCGATCCAGGAAGATGTCAATACGCGCAAGGGTGTGGAGCGCGTGATTCGCTATGCGTTTGATCTTTGCGAAAAGCATCCAAAGCTCGATGGGAGTCGGCGCAACCGCGTGCTGATGTGTGACAAGTCGAATGCGATGACGCATGCGGGCGGGCTTTGGCAGCGCGTATTCAAGGAGGTCAGCCGGGAGTATCCACAGATCAAAGCCGAGCACATGTACGTGGACGCGTTGTGCATGCAGATGGTGCGGGATCCGCGGCAGTTCGAGGTGATCGTCACTAACAACATGTTCGGCGACATCATCACCGACTTGGCCGCGGCGCTGCAGGGTGGCTTGGGGATGGCGGCCAGCGGGAATATTCATCCGGGGAAGACTTCGATGTTTGAGCCCGTGCATGGCTCGGCCCCCCCGATTGCCGGAAAAAATCTGGCGAACCCGATGGGAGCGATTCTTACGGGAGCGATGATGCTGAACTACCTGGGGCTGGCTCGCGAGGCGGTAAAGATCGAAGCCGCGGTGCTGGAAGCGGTGCGGCAGAAAAAGACGACTTCGGATGTAGGTGGCGCTCTGGGGACGCGGGAAGTGGGGGAGTGGGTGGCGGCGAAGCTCGCGGGTTAGGGTTTCCTGCGGCCTAGTTCAGCATGGCACTCAGGCGTCGCAAGGCGAACAAGGCATTGCGGTAATGATGGTCGAGTTCGAAAGCCTGCCGGTAACACCTTTTGGCGTGATTCCATTTACCTTGATGTTCGTAGACGCGTCCAAGATTGAAGTGCGGGTAGGAGCGCGCTTCGTAGCGCTTGGCGGCGATTGCTTTCTCAAACCAGGGAACGGACTCGCTCCATTTCCCTTGTTCGATGAGGTAAGCGCCGATATCGTTATAAGGGTTGCCGAACTCGGGGTCGATTTTGATGGCGCGACGGCAGTCTTCGATGGCGCTCTCGTAGTCGCCGACGAAGGAATACGTCCAGCCGCGAAAAGTGTAGGCCTCGGCGGTGGGGAAAGTGGCGATGGAGCGGGTATAAAGCACGAGCGCTCGTGCGTACTCGCCGCTGGTTTGTAGTTCGTAAGCCTGGCGGAAGTACTCAGCGGCAGCGACTCTGGGATCGGGATCCGACATACAGGGCCAAAGGAACAACGTGAAGAAATTGTACTGGATTTTGGTTCGGTTGCTCGTCGCTGGACTTCTATTGGCAGGGATCAACGCCTCCCTGTGTGCGCAGAACACAAGCCAATCGAGTTCGTCGGGCGCGAGTTCGACCGGGACATCCGCGGTTCCACCAAAGACGCCGCAGACGCCTGCGCAAGGCAAACCAGCCGGCGGAGCCCACGCCACCCCTCCTGACACAACCTCGGCTGACGATGCGGAGAAAAGGATTTCTCCGCAAGAGGCCGAAGAACTGTTTCGATCGGTCGACGAGATTTTGAAGTTCGCCAGCAAAGATACGTCGATGCCGATTCACGATGAGGTGAAGCGGAAACTGGTGAACCGCGACGAAGTGGTGGCTTTCATCCGCAAGCACATGGAAGAGGATGACGATGCGCAGCGGCTGCGACGCTCGGAACTGGTGCTGAAAAAGTTCGGTCTGCTGCCGCGGAATTTCGATCTGCAGACGTTTCTGGTAGCGCTGCTGCGGGAGCAAGTCGCGGGCTACTACGATCCGAAATCAAAGACGGTGAACCTGCTGGACTGGATTGGTCCGGAACAACAGAAACCGGTGCTGGCCCACGAGCTGACGCATGCATTGCAGGATCAGTCGTTCGGGCTCGAGAAATATATGAAGGCAGGCGCTGCGGACCTGGGCGCCAGCAGGAAAGAGCCAACTGTGGAAGACATCGACATTGACGAGGCCTCTACGGCGCACCAGGCGGTGGTCGAAGGGCAAGCCATGGTAGTGCTCATCGATTACGAACTGGCACCGACGGGGCAGTCGGTGGTCGATTCGCCGCAACTGGTCGAAGCGCTCAAGGCGGGGATGCTGGTGGGCACCGCGGACTCGGTGGAGTTTCACAATGCGCCGCTGTACATCAAGGAGGCGTTGACGTTTCCTTATCGTTACGGGCTGGATTTTGAGATGGAGCTGCTCACGCGGGTGGGGAAGGAAAAGGCGTACGCCGGGGTGTTCAAGAATCCGCCACGAACGACGCGGGAAATCATGGAGCCCACGATGTATTTGTCGGGGGAAAAGATCGCGCCCCTGCCCATCCTGGACTTCAAGAAAGACTTTAAGAATTACGACAAATTTGATGTGGGAGCGGTGGGAGAATTCGACGCGGCGATGCTGATTGATCAGTACTCCGGAGTCGAGGTTTCGAAGCGGCTGTATCCGAATTGGCGCGGGGGATACTACTACGCGGTCCGGCCGAAGGGGGATGCAACCGCCCCGCTGGGAATGATGTATCTCTCGCGTTGGTCGAGTCCAGAGAAGGCCGCGGAGTTTGCTTTTGTGTATGCGAAGGGGTTGAAGGATCGCTACTCACACTTGCGCGCAGTCGACGATGTCGCGACGAAAACTGACAAGCCGGCACAATATACGGTGGAAACTTTGACAGGCAAGCACGCGTGGTTGACCGAAGAGGGATCGGTGGTCATTGAAGTCAACGCCGATATGGTGCTGGTGACTGAGAGCCTTGATCAGGATACTACGGCGAAGATGGAGCAGGAGTTGTTCGGGACGACCGCCAACAAAGGCAATTAACCACAGAGGACACAGAGGAGCACAAAGGGATCGGAGAGCTCCAGCGCGCCGTGAAATCTGTCGGCAGAAAACCTCAGTTCCTTTGGTGCGGATTCTTGCGTGGGGTTTTTGCTGGCGGTTGCGAAGCGGGCAAGAAGCGGCGGACGGTGGCATCGACGCTCAAGCGCTTGCCCTCGCGTTCCAATGTCAAGGTGCGGGTCTGGCCGGGGCTGCCGCCGAGCAGGGACCAGACCTGGCCCATGGTCGCGCCGGTAGCCGGAGCGCCATCGACTCCAAGTAAAACATCTCCAGCCTTCACGTCAGGAACCGACGGTTTGCCCTCATAGTCGGCTGCGCCGAGGATGGTGTAGCGGCCATCGGGTTCAGGGCGAAGCATGAGGCCCACGACGTCCATGTCGGGAGCCGAGGTGGCGTTCACGCGCTCGAGATAGATGGTGCTGTTGGCGTAGTCGATGCCGACGCGGTCGGCCACGAGCGCATTGGCGCCAACGAGGCCCATAGTGGGGACCCCGGCGCGATTCTGAAACCACTTCATTTCGTTTGCGGGAAAGGCCGCTGTCGCGACATTGGTCAGAGTGGCGGCGCCGAACTGCAGGCTGGGAATGCGCGTCACTTGCCAGTGAGTCTCTTCATCGCCTCCCCACATATTGGCGGCCGCGACGCCCCCGGTCATGGTGGGCCATGAGGGATTGCTTTTCTGCCATTGCGCCAACTGATCTGCGGAAATCAAGCTGACGGAGGCGCCGACGTCAAGGGCAAGGTTCAAGTCCTGCCCGGCGACTTTGCTCGGAACCTGAATCAGGCCGTTCTGATCGTTCAGCAGAACCTTCGTATTTGTGCCTTTGAAAGGGATGGTGCGCGGCGGGCCGATGGTGAATTGGCGATTGGCGAAATCGAAGAGCACATCGTAGTTGCGCAGCACGGTGGAAGGGATGGTGATTTCGGCGCTGCACCCGGGGGCGACGGTGTCGCGAGCGAGGGACTTGGCTTCTTTCACGCCCGCGAACCAGACGGTCATGCCCCCAATCTGCAAGCTGGCGGGAGGGAGCACTGCCGTCTCGTTTTTATCCGAGCCCGGGGCCTGTTCGCTGCTCGAAACAAGGCCTAGTTTCGTAGCCAGTCCCTGGGTGATCAACATTTCCGGATTGCCATTGTCGACCCAGGCGCGCACGCGCTTGGTTTGGCCATCGGGAAGAGGAAGATAGACATCGATGATGGTGCGATTGTGATCGAGCGTGATCGGGACGGTGACCGGCTTCAGGGTCTGGGCCGCGAGGGCGGCAGTGAGGATCAGCAGGACGAAGGGAATCACGCGGCGATTCATGGCTCGATTGTAGCGTGAGGGCGGAAGGCTCTAAACCCAGGCGCCGCAAACCAGGCTTGCCTAAGGGCTCATGCCCTGTCGAAAGCACCGCGTTACGCGGTTGCAGTCGGGCGGGCGTTGACGCCGAGCGCTTCTAGCACATCGACGGCGGCGGAATACTTTCCGTTGGGCGCGCTGATCTGCGCGCCCTGCACGAGGTCGCGGACGGCGATGAGCATTTCGCGGGCGATGGCAACGCCCTCCTGCCGCGCGGCTTCAGGGCTTGCAGCCTTGGCCATGCGCTCGACGATGGAGTCGGGCACCGAGACACGCAACTCGTTCTTCATGAACTCGGCGTTGCGGACGCTGACCAGGGGCCAGATCCCTGCGACCACCGGAATCCGGCAGTGCGCGATGCGCTTCAGGAAATTCTCCAGGAGCGCCAGGTCGAAGACGGGCTGGGTGACCGCGTATTCTGCCCCGGCTTCAACTTTGTATTCGAAGCGGCGGATTTCCTCGTCGATGTTGGGCAGGCCGGGATTGGCGCCGACGCCGATGACAAAGCCTGTGCCGGAGCCGATGGCATTGCCGCCGATATCGAGGCCGCGGTTGAGATTGTGAACGATGTTCACGAGGCCGATGGCGTCGACATCGAAGACCGCGGTGGCGTCGGGGTAGTTGCCCATCTTGGGCGGATCGCCGGTAATGCAGATCAGGTTGCGAATGCCGGTGGCGGCCGCGCCCAGCAGGTCGGACTGAATGCCGAGCACGTTGCGATCGCGACAGGTGTAATGCAGGATGGCTTCGATGCCGACGTCGCGCTGCACGATCAGGGAAAGCGCCTGATTCGAAATGCGGGCCGAGGCGCGCGGGCTGTCGGGAATATTGATGGCGTCGACGCCCACGGACTTCAGGAAACGCGCACCGTCGACTTCCTTGTGGACGTCGGTCCCCTTGGGCGGGACGATTTCAACCATGGTGACAAATTCGCCAGATGCCAGTTTCCTGCCTAGAGCTGAGCGCTTCTCCACCGGCTCGGGAGCGGGGGCTGAAGGGGCGGGGTGGGGAACTGCGGCCTGAACGCGCGCGGCGCGCGCCTCCCCGGCACGCAGAGCGGACTTCATCGCACGAATGTGCTCCGGGGTCGTTCCACAGCATCCGCCGACCAGGCGCACGCCCGCGGTAACAAACTTCCGGGCGTAGCTGGCCATGTACTCCGGCGAGCAGAGGTAAATATTGCGGCCCTCGACGGAGCGGGGCATACCGGCGTTGGGTTGCGCGGCGAGGGGCAGGGTAGTCACAGCGCGCACACGCTCGATCGCGTCGAGCATCGCTACCGGGCCGATGCTGCAGTTGCAGCCGATGACGTCGGCACCCCAGTCGGCGAGTTTGGCGGCGAAGGTTTCTGGATCGGAGCCATCGAGGCAGTTCGAGTCTTCATCGACGGTAACCGAGGCAACAACGGGCAGCTTGGGGTTGACCTCGCGGGCGGCGAGCATTGCCTGGTGAAGTTCTTCGACGTAGCCGAAGGTTTCGAGGATGAGAAGATCGACACCACCTTCGTTGAGCGCAGCGATCTGCTCGCGAAACGTAGAGCGGGCTTCCTCGAACGATGTTTTGCCGAGTGGTTCAATGCGGATCCCCAGCGGGCCAACCGAACCGGCAACCCAGACATCGAAGCTCTTGGCGGCTTCACGGGCCAGTCGGGCTCCGGCCAGGTTAATGTCATGTACCTTGTCGGCCAGGCTGTGCCGGCCCAGGCGAAAGCTGTTCGCTCCAAAAGTATTGGTTTCAATAATTTCGGCGCCAGCGTGCAAGTATCCCTGATGCACCGAGTGAATCATCTCGGGCTGCGACAGGTTGAGCTCGTCGTAAGAACGGTTGATGAAAATTCCGTTCGCGTAGAGCAGGGTTCCCATGGCGCCGTCGCAGAGCACGGGCGACTTGCTGAGCCGTGAAAGAAAGTCCGAAGCCATACCGTTTCGAGAATACAAGATGAGGGTGGGTTTTGCATCCGGCGGCGAACGCTGTAGCGGGAAGTACAGAACACACTGCCGGGAAGAAGTCACGGGCCGAATTGTGAAGGCCAGGGCGGCAATTTCGGCTCTGCTATAATCCGGAGTTTCGCTTCCAAATCTTTGTCCATCATGCTCTTGGGGAGTCTCTCGTTTGAGAAGAGCTGCAATCGTACTGTCAATTTTAGTGTTCGGGGGCCTGATCCTGATTTCGTGCGGGGGATCATCATCTCCCTCGTCAAACAAGACCAGCGGCCTGAAGTTCCGGGCGCTGGTATCGCAGGACGTTTCGGCGCTCCACCGCCGATTCTCAGGGTTGGTCATCATTGACGCATTGAATGATCTGCGGGCGAATATCTCGCCATAGTGAGCTGGGCTCGGGCTTTTTGGCGACGACGATGGTGGTTTCGAATGATCGAAAGCTTACAGTTGCCTTGAGCAATACGAACGACCAATTGCAAGTTGTGGACAACACCACGGAGGCGCCTGCGGCGGCGGGTACGGTCACACTGCCAGGGACGACGGACAGTTTCGTCATCTCGGTCGACAACTCCACAGCCTACGTAGCGGTGCCCGCGGCTCCGGTGCCGGGAGGGGCGGGCGCCGGCGGGATCGCGCTGGTGAATCTGACGTCAGGTGGAACGCCGGCAACACTACCGATTCCCGCCGTGCACTACCTGTCACAGAGCGGGGATGGCAGCAAACTGCTGGCCTTCAGCGACAATTCCGACTCGGTCACGATTGTTTCGCCGTTCAACATTGTCACCGGGCAGAAGAATGCCACGTGTCCCGCGAATGTGTGCACGACGGTGGCGGGCTTCGATCGACCGATTTTCGGTTTTTTCAGCAGCGACAATACTCAGGCATGGATTCTCAATTGCGGCTGGGAATGCGGGGGTGTGCAGGCCAGCGTGCAGGTGCTCGATCTGGTGCACGGAGTCGCGGGACAAGTGACGCCGATTCCGGGCGGAGCGACCGTAGGCTTCATGAAGGGCCAGACGCTCTACGTCGCGGGGAATCCGCCGGTAGGGCAGAACACTTGTGCCGGTGGACCCACGACTGCGGCCACGACCTGCGGCCGCTTGACTGTTATTGATCTAACGAATCTGTCGACAACCCCAGTTCAGCCGATTGCGGTGATTCCAGACGGATATCACTCGCATATCGACATCAGCGGCAATGGGCAGCTGTTCGTCGGCTCCACAAATTGCACGAACATTGTGCCGGCGAATCCGGGCGAGGAACAGCGCGGCTGCCTGGCGATTCTGAACACCAACAACGGAAACCTGGTGATTCCTCCCGACAATGGCGACGTAACCGGACTGCAACCGATTACGAACCGCACCATCTTCTACGTATGTGAAGGCGGCAACTTGCGCATTTACGACACGACGACCGACAAGATCTATACCGTGATCGAGATCATAATCTTCGGCAACGCGGTGGATGTGAAGTTGATTGATTTCTAGAGGCAGGCCTTAGGTCTTAGGTGTTGGATCTTACCTCGTCAGACTAGCCGGAAACGGGCGAGTGTTCCTCGAAGCGGTCAACCGGGCCATTGAGCAAACGGCCAACTTCTGGGCGCGATCGCCTAGAACCCATCTGGCTCAGTGACATCCTAAGCTCTACTTGGCAACCCATCTCATAAATGGTTTGGGAAGGGCACGCCTTCACCGCTGCGGGGAAAAAAGACTGTAGCGCCGGCGTCCCGCCGGCTGTCGCGAGGGCGTCTCGCCCTCGCCGAAACAGGAGGTGCGTTAACCTCCCTCTGCGAGAAGTCGGAGTAGGCGCGTACGATTGAATCACTGCTGCGTGTCCCGTCCTCCGTTCAAGACACAACATCCCCGGCAACAAGATCTCCATGTCCTCGATAACTCGGACAGAGGGGAAAGGCACCGGTGCCAGTTGAATAACTTCAACGGTCCACATTCAGTTGAATGAGACCTTCTCCGGGACTCGTCTGCCTTTTTGTCTATGAAATCGTCCGGTGAGACGCCACGCCACGCCGATCCCTGCCGGGTTCGCAGCACCAAAAACGGAGGCAAGTACTTCCTGTTCGGCATCACCACCGACATCACATCGACAACATCTTATGTAGTTCTACTGGCGCAGCAGTAACTTTGTGTACTGGCTCTAACATCGCCCGGGTGCCCCACTCTAACCTCGCGCTCTTTGCGAGGTTAGAGTGGAGATTTCCTCGCCATCTTCTCCCACCGAATTTAGACCACAAAAAACCCGCCCCTAGGGGCGGGTCTCTTTAGCTGATAGCTGACGACTGAAGACTGGCGACTACTTTACTGCGGTTTATTGTCCTGCGGCCCGGGTGCCCCACTCTAACCTCGCGCTCTTTGCGAGGTTAGGGTGGGGATTTCCTCGCCATCTCCTCCCACCCGAATTTAGACCACAAAAAACCCGCCCCAGGGGCGGGTCTCTTTAGCTGATAGCTGACGACTGAAGACTGGCGACTACCTTACTGCGGTTTATTGTCCTGCGGCTTATCCGTTGCCGGTGCCTTGTCGCTGGTCGCGGGTTTATCGGTCGCGGGCGTCTTATCTGTTGCCGCCCCCGACTCCAGCTTCGACTCGTTCTTCGCCTGGATCGATACCAGCTCCACTTCGAATACCAACGTCGATCCCGGCGTAATGTCGGGACCCGCCTGGCGGTCGCCATACGCCAGATCGGCGGGAATGAACAGCTGCCACTTCGATCCCACCGGCATGAGCTGCAGCGCTTCCGTCCAACCCTTGATCACGCCACCGACTGGAAACGTCGCCGGCTGCCCGCGTTTGTACGAGCTGTCGAACTCCTTGCCGTCGAGCAGCGTCCCCTTGTAATTGCATACCACCGTGTCCGCTACTGTCGGTCTCGGGCCGTCCCCGGCCTTCAGGATCTTGTACTGCAAGCCACTCGGCAGCACCACGACCCCTTCCTTCGTCTTGTTCGACGCCAGGAAGGCCTCGCCGTCTTTCTTGTTCGCCTCCGACTTCTCTTTCGCCGCCGCCGCCTGCTTTGCCTGCAAGCCTTTCGTCAGCTCCGTCAGGGTAGCCCGAATCTCATCATCACTCATCACCGGCTTCGCACCGGTCAATGTATCTTTCAACGCCCGCGTGAGAATGGTCGGATCTACATCGATCGACGACGCCTTTAATTTGTTGCCCAGATCTGCACCAATCGCGTAGCTGACCTTTTCTTTGTCGGTCTTGAGCGCAGGCGCGGCTGCGGTGTCGGTCTTCGCCGCTCCGGCTGTCGCCGGTTTCTTGGCCGCGGGCTTCGCCGGGGCTGGGGTGGAGGTTTGTCCGTAACTCAAAACAATGCTACCGACGAGCAGGCTCGCGAGCAACAACGGCTGTGTGGTGAATGTAAGAAATTTTGGCATCTCGCTCCTATTCTACTGTGTCCCCGCCCTCCCCGGATATAGCTCGAAAGAGGCCCCAACCCCGCAAGACTCGTATGAGGGCCGGCGCCCCAGACGTCAGCACTTCCCATCAAAGCCGCCTCCATGCCTGTCACCGTCCCTATGATTTTAGTACGAGCTGCGGCCAGCGCCACCGCCTAGCGATGCCACCACCATCGCAACCACAATCGTAAGCGCCGCGAGCCCTCCAGCCGCCACCGTCGCGAGAAATGCCCGTTCTGCCGTCTGCCGCCGGCCATGTTCCAACAATACCCAACGCAATCCACTAGCACCGTGGACCGCCAGCGCCACCACACCGAGGAAGTAATACGGCACCAACCGAACACTCCACGCATCGGTGAGCAGGTTATCCGCTGTAAGCCAGATCCAATTCGTGTCAATGTGCTGGAGATACCTCGCCCGCAGCACCGCGCTGACATGCGAAGCAAAGAACAACAGCAGGTACGCGCCCGATGCGTTCTGTAGAACCTCTATCCACTTCACCGTCGATCGTCGTGTCCTTCGTAGCAATAGAACGCCGCCGCTCACGACCTGAAACAGAACACAACTTAAAAGTACCACCTCAATCGCTGGCTGCCGGTACACCAGGCGCAGACGTCGCATCACGGCCATGTGCGTCTCGCCACCGAAAACCGCCGCCAGATGATTGGCAAGATGGAACACGGCAAACGTCGTGATCACTGCGGCCGACACTCCGTGGGCGAAAGCCAGCTTTCCCGCACGAATGCCCGCTTCCTCGATCGCCTTGGGTCGTTCGACGGTTGTCAGAATCACCAGTCCACACCACAGGACCACCCACACCCCATTCGCGCCAAACGGAAGCCATTTCTGAGAATCCAGCCAGCCGCCCAGAAAGGTATACAGCGCCGGTGCGCCAACTGCGATGTACGCCACCCGCGTCGCGCCGCGATATCGGTTCTCATTTGCGAGGCGGAATGCCAGGTACAGGCACAGTCCCGGTGCCAGCAAGGTCAGGATCAACGCGAACGGCGACAGCGCGTGCACACTCCAAACCAGCGCCGGATAGACCAACCCAATCAGCGCAGGAGCCACTCGTCCCGTGCGCGGCACGTCGCCTCGCACCGAAAGCTCACTGGCCATGGATGCAGCTGTTGTCACCTCTCGATCTCCCTATCAGCGACACGATGAAGACGCCAACGTCATCGATGCTAGCGCCTGCAGTGACACCCCTACAAGATCACATCAGGCCCTCGGGCGAATCGATTCAGGATCGCGCATTCTGCCAGCGGCGAAGCCACAAGCCAGCTTCCCGCCTCCTTCTGGCGCTTGTGTCCAGTCTCATGACATGCTTTACAAAACGTCCCGGGACATCCTTTACACTCTTCGCGCTGGCTCAGCCGGCTCGGAGAGGTTATGAAGTGACATCTTCAGGATCGTGATCGGCCTCCGGCTGAGGATGGCAATGTTGCACCAGGATCGAGGTGTGGCTTTGCAGACGGGTGGCCCACCCAAGCCCGGTTTTGGCTTGAGTGGGGACGTTCACACCCGTCCCGTCCACGAACCCAACAAACAAAAAGCCCCACTCTCCCGAGCGGGACTTTTGCTTTTCTCGTAGCCCAAAGCGCGAAAGTACCTCACAATCGCGCAAAGACGCCGTTTCCTTCACCCGATCACCCGATCACTACATGACCCGGTCCCTCACGACTGCCCCGACGTCATTCGCAGGACCGCCTCGAACGCCCACCATACCCCAAGCCCGCACAGCGTGAGGATCGCGACCGCGATCGCGATTTTCTTCCGTGTGAGCCACGACGATTCTTCTACCTGGTATACGTCTTCCATGGCCTCCTCCTGGGAACAAATTTTCGGGGGAGGGCCCGGTCGAGCAGGGGAGAGAAGCAGGGGAAAGAACTTACTCGTGCGCCGCCGATGATGTCACCGAAAATCCACCGGCACGACGCAACTCACACACTACCTCAGGTCGTCCGCGTGCCTGAGTAATCTTCTTGTAAATTCCGTGTCAACTCAACCGGTCAATCTAATCTATTTGGTGGAGATTGACGGCTGTCGATACCGCTAAAAGTATTGTTAGATAGTTCGGCCGCAGCTGGTGCCCCAGATAATCGTGGGTGCCCCATTCAATCGCGTTCTGTGCGATTGAGTGGGGGTTACTCACTCGCCCAGCAGATACTTGTACTGCGCTGCATTCAACGGCACCACCGACAATCTCCCCTGCCGCACCAGCGCCGAATCGGCAAACAGTTTCTGCCCCTTGATCTCGGCCAGCGTCTTGGGCGCCGCAATCGCGTTCCCAACCTTGATCTTCACCAGTGGCGTCTTCGGATCCGCCGCATCCAGCGATACCACCGTGGCCGTGCCCACCGCGCGCTTCTCATCGCCCGTGTGATAGATCACTAGCCCATCCCCCGGCTTCATCTCGCGCAGATTCCGCACCGCCACCGGATTCGTTACCCCATCCCAGATGGTCGTCTTGTCCCGTACCAGATTCTCAAACGAATAAACCGATGGCTCTGTCTTCAATAAGTAGTCCATAGATAATGTCGTCCCGAAAAAATACTCCAGTTCACTGCGGTTTTTCTGTTGAATCCTTCGGCGCGTCTTTCTTCTCCGGCGCTGTCGGATCGTCATAAATCGAATATTGCTTCTGGGGTCGTTTGAGCTTCACCGTAATTTCCTTCGACGCTTCTGCGATTTCGTAATCCTCCCCAAACGTCTGAAACCCCGGCGCCAGCACCTGCACCCGCAACTTCCCGTACGGAACTCCTTCGAAATGAGTCTTGCCGTCAGCGTCCGTCTTCAGCTCAAATCCTCCACGCCCCTGCTTGCCTTTCGTGTTCACTGGATGCAAGACGACCGCCGCATTTCGAATCGGCTTTCCGCTATCATCTTTTAATACCAGGAAACTCAAAGCCGCCGTCGGATCCGCGCCCCACGCCGAAACCACCAAGGCCCCACATACCACCAGCGCGCCGCACACCACCAGCCGCGCGCCAATCATTCCCGGGAAATTTGTTTTCATCGTGCCCACATTCTATGCACCCCCATTCCTGACTGTCACCCTCCGCTGGCCAAAATTCTTGTCGCTTCCACGCCGTAACGCTACACGCCCCTGCGCCCTCCCGCCCACGCCGCCTTGACAAGTCCACGCCCCGAACCGTATCATTAGCACTCGACGGGGTGGAGTGCTAATAGCCCCGGAGACACAACTCAACCTGCAATCTAAACCACACAAAACATTCGACCTTTTGAAAGGAGTCAGCAACACATGGCTACCAAGTTTACCCCCCTGCACGACCGCATCCTGGTCCGTCGCGTAGAAGAAGCCGAAACCACCCGAGGCGGGATCATTATCCCGGACTCGGCTAAAGATAAACCGCAGGAGGGCGAAATCATCGCCGTCGGGCGGGGCAAGAGCAATGACGAAGGCAAGGTGTTTCCTCTGGCGGTGAAAGAGGGAGACCGCATCCTGTTCGGGAAGTATTCGGGAACCGAAATCAAGATTGATGGAGAGGACTTCATCATCATGCGCGAAGAGGAAGTGCTCGGGATTCTGTCGGGCGCGACTTCGGGTGCGAGCAAGAAGGAACTGGCGGGCTCGCGCAAGTAACTCTTGGCTGATGGTCGTTGGCTGATGGCTTAGCGACTTTTGGCTAATGGTGGATCGGGCCGGGTTGGCGTCGCAGCGGAATTTCCTGAGACCTGACACCTGTGACCTGAGACCTAATTTAGAGATCGAAACACTTTACGAATTCAGGAGAAGAAGCAAATGGCAAAGCAGATTGTTCATGGCGAGGAGTCGCGGCAGGCGATTCTTCGTGGCGTCAACTTACTGGCGGACGCGGTAAAGGTCACGCTGGGTCCGAAGGGACGCAACGTCGTTATTGAGAAGAAGTTCGGTTCGCCGACCATCACCAAGGACGGCGTCACCGTGGCAAAGGAAATCGAGCTGAAGGATTCGCTCGAGAACATGGGCGCGCAGATGGTGCGCGAAGTCGCTTCCAAGACTTCCGACGTGGCCGGCGACGGCACCACGACGGCGACCGTCCTGGCGCAGGCAATTTACCGCGAAGGTGTGAAGACCGTTGCGGCCGGCGCGAATCCGATGGCGATGAAGCGCGGCATCGAGAAGGCCGTGTCCGTGATTTGCGGCAAGCTGGATAAAGAAGGCAACCGCGAGAAGGGCGAGCTGGACAAGTTCTCGAAG
Source organism: uncultured Acidobacteriota bacterium (assembly GCA_963729415.1). Taxonomy (GTDB): domain Bacteria; phylum Acidobacteriota; class Terriglobia; order Terriglobales; family Acidobacteriaceae; genus Gp1-AA133. The sequence goes on from CAVSOD010000009.1 coordinate 69,920, forward strand.
CCCGTCACCGGCGACATGATCGCGCAGGTGGGCACCATCTCGGCGAACAACGACGAGACCATCGGCAAGATCATTGCGGAAGCGATGAAGAAAGTCGGCAAGGACGGCGTCATCACCGTCGAAGAGTCGAAGACGCTCGAGACCCAGCTCGAAGTGGTCGAGGGCATGCAGTTCGACCGCGGCTACCTGTCTCCGTACTTCGTCACCGATCCGGAGCGGATGGAGGCGGTGATGGAGAATGCCTACATCCTGATCCACGAAAAGAAGATCAGCTCGATGAAGGACCTGCTCCCGCTGCTCGAGCAGATTGCCAAGGGCGGCAAGCCGCTCATCATCATTGCTGAGGATGTGGAAGGCGAAGCGCTGGCGACCCTGGTCGTCAACAAGCTGCGCGGCACCTTGCAGGTGTGCGCGGTGAAGGCGCCCGGGTTCGGCGATCGTCGCAAGGCGATGCTGCAGGACATCGCGATTCTCACCGGCGGCAAGGCCATCACCGAAGATCTCGGCATCAAGCTCGAGAACGTGCAGGTGAGCGACCTGGGCCAGGCCAAGAAGATCACCGTCGACAAGGACAACACCACCATCGTCGAGGGCAAGGGCAAGCACAACGAGATCGAGGGCCGGGTGAAGGAAATCCGCAGCCAGGTGGAAAAGACCACTTCCGACTACGACCGCGAGAAACTGCAGGAGCGGCTGGCGAAGCTGGTGGGCGGCGTGGCCGTGATCAAAGTCGGTGCGGCAACCGAAACCGAGATGAAGGAGAAGAAGGCTCGGGTTGAGGACGCCATGCACGCGACGCGCGCGGCCGTGGAAGAGGGCATCGTCCCGGGTGGCGGCGTGGCGCTGGCGCGCTGCGTACCGGCGCTCGAGAAGCTCAAAGTCGACGGCGACGAGCAGATCGGCGTGAACATTGTGAAGAAGGCAATTACTGAGCCGCTGCGCATGATCGCCGAAAATGCCGGCGAGGAAGGCGCGATTGTGCTGGGCAAGGTCAACGACTCGAAGGACAACAATTTCGGGTACAACGCGCTGACCGGCGACTATGAGGACCTGGTAAAGGCGGGCGTGCTGGATCCGACGAAAGTGGTGCGGACGGCGCTGACCAATGCCGGATCAATCGCCTCGCTGATGCTGACCACCGAAGCGCTGGTGGCCGAGATTCCGGAAGAGAAGAAGGGCGCTCCGATGGGCGGCGGCGGACACGGCGGCGGCATGGGAGACATGTATTAATCCAATGGCGTGGAGCGACGGGCGTCCCCGCCCGTCCTTCCATGAATTGTCATCCTGAGCACGAAGGATCTGACTGTCAGCTCTCAGCTTTCAGCCGTCAGTAAGTGGAAGGCCCCGCTCGGGAGAGCGGGGCTTTTTTGTGTCGGTTCAGTCTAGGGTTGGGGCGTACTCACACGGGGAAAATATTTGACTGTGATTCCGCTATCCGGTTTGTCGCTGTTTGCTGGAAATTGCAATCTCTTACCGTTCAGGTAGTACTCCTGTTCGGGCATTGGTAAGGGTCCCTCAAGTACTTCGACGCTACCCGGAATCGGCTCCTGATTGAGAGTCACTTCGAGAAGCACATGATCGCTTGCCTTGCCGATAGTTTGCACGCGATTCCAATTTTGCCGATTAAATGTCTCGATTTTTTTTCCACGGGAAAATGCCTCCATCTGAGCAGAGAAAGTATCCACCTTCTTCTCCAACGTTTGGAGCTTGATGACCCCAAGGATGTCGGCAGACGAGATTCGCAGATCAAAGGCAAAGAACGCCAGAAGTACGGCGGCGCACGCAGCCAACACCATGTAGGCAGGTTGTGTCTGACTCTCAAATTGTTTGAAGAAAGGAAACTTCGGTTGCACGATCGCACGAATGACTGCGATCAGCACGATCAAAAATAGAAGGATCGATAGTAGAAGAGCCGCAGTTTTCATTGTGTAACAACAATACCTCACGTAATCGTAGGCTGGTGGTCCAGGCTTTTTATCTCACTGGCATCACCAACACAATGGGTGGGGCTGGCCCACCTTTCCCCAGCCTTCCTGAAAAAATACCACGACCGAGGCTGCCCCACCCATCGCGGTGTTCGATGGGTGGGAGGCACGGACCGTGACCTTACTCCGACAAGTGACCCTCCACCTTCCAGCACAGAAGGAACTCGATCCGATGAGATCGCGGCGCCTGTGCGTCCCACCTTTCGAAAATCACGAAAGGTGGGGCAGCCACTTTTATGAATAACTCAAGAAAACAAAAGAAAGGTGGGCCAGCCCCCAGAAACACTAATTGAAATCGTCTGTCCAGACGTAACCAGCGCCCGATCTACCGGTGCGGTGATCTGTAATAGTGGTTCTTGAGCATGTGACAATCCAACGAACAACATTATCGCGACTATCATCATGATTGAACTTACAAGTGTTCGTAACCGATTCATTGTCAACCCCGTCATCTGACGACGATGTATCGTTAACGATCGATCAGGCAATCACAATTAATGAGACTGGTTTCTCTTGCGACGATAAAGGACGACTGCAACAGCAGTTCCGCAGATTGCGAAGAACCACAGTGGTCCATCTATGGAAAGACCTATTAGATTGTGTCTTGTCATCCGAGATGGCCCCAAAGGTTCAATGGCTGTTACTTTGTCGGCAACCCAAAGGCCCGGTGTTCCGTGATCTAGTCCTAGTTGCAAAGCGATGCCTTCCGACTGAATTCCGAGAAGGATAGAAACGGCTGCCGCTCCGATAACGAAACAAATGGCTAGAACGAGATTTCGCCCAGTTATTCTCATTCGTCTTGAGTCAGCACTTTAGTGAGTGAAGTCAACTGAGTCGGTGGCTTCGTTCAAGAGGTCCATGATTTTGTCAGGGATCCCGCTAGCCGAATCCAACTCAGAAGGTGAGTTGAAACCCAGCGCCTCAATGCCCGGCGAATGAATTACGCCCGAAAATGTCAGAAGCAGGTTACTGGTTGCATTAAGCTGGCTACCCAAAGGCACGATGCCGTCGTTGGCTTCACCGAAAAGATTCGACCAATTTTGCGATGTGAGGGCATTGGCCAAGGGGTTGGCGGCACGCAGGCCGCACCAAAGGCGTAATTGTTGGGCGTTACAGAGCCCGCCACAATCAAGCCCCGCTAAATTGTTCGGCAGAGTTGCGCCCGCGACGTAAGCGATGGGGAACGGGATGCTAATCGATACACCGGCTCGGAGATCTGCGACGGCGCCCGACGCCACCGTGGTGTCGCTAAAAGTGATGCTATTGAGAGAAATACTACCTTGCTCAGCCAGTTGTCGCCTAACACAGTTGTTGCTAGCACTAAGAAGGTCGTCTGCCAATGGAGTCCCTAGATGAGGTGTTCCTATCGTGATTAGCTTGTGAATCGGCCCTTTTTGGTAAGTTGCGTCGTCGAAAAAGGTCCATTGTGAGCTAGCTTTTGGCATGGTTCTAGCAATATCTCCTCCCATACTGTGAGCCACGACATCGGCTTGCCCGACTGCCACGTTCAGGCTGCTCCGGAAACTACCAAGAAACGTTCTGATGTTGTCTAGAACAAAGGGCACGTTGTAGTCAAACCCCATCGCATTTCGAGTGATCTTGTCGACAATGGACTGCTTATAGGGTGGATCAGTGGATGCTATCGTACTACTGAGAGGCTGTTTGTAATCTACCGTCATGAGCCCACCGTTGGGCAGATTGTTCCACAGAAGGTTCTGATTTCCCCCGGTTGGTATGAAATTCGCCCAGGCATCAATCGCGGAGGACCAGAGTCCGTGGATAAGAATTACTGGCGGCCTAACAATCGTTAAGTCTACGTTCGCCTTGGTGGTGCCGGTGGAGTCGGTGCAGGCGACTTGCAACTGCACGCTGCGCTGTGACGTTGTCGGAGGTGATGCTGGTGCGAGTGAAATTCGTTGGCGCCTGATAAAGGGCGTAAGCGTAAGCACCAAAGCCGTCGTCGTGGGCGGTGACGGAGGTGGATGTGGAGGTACCGGAACCTGTGCTGATGTCTCCCAGACCACCTATCTCGTTGGCAGAAGTACTGTTACCTCCGGAACCGTCAACTAGGTTGAGCGAGACGCTAGCACCGTCCCCTGCCTGAATTCGCAATAGCACTCTGGCCACACCGTCGGCTGCGACACCCTGAACCGACCCCGTCGCTGTCGCAAGGTCAGATGGTCTGCTGATAATCTGCCCGCCCAGCCATAGCTTTGGAACGGAGTAGACGGGATCAATGAGTTCGGGCTGGCACGGTGAAGGATTGGGAGGAGCAGGGAGCACAATAACCGTCCAGGTTTTCTCGAAATGCACCGGCCCGTATCCGTCGCACCGATTGAACGAGGCGTGCACCTGGTGCATGCCGAAGGAATATCTGGTTATGAAGTGAAGGGATGGGGGCTGCATGTAGTCCACACATCCACGACTGAGCACGGGAGCTAGCTCAGAGGAATCGATATCCCCGAGATCGCCGCTGAGAGTGCCGGTGGCCGGGAAGTGTTGCTGAAAAAAGAACTCCACCAAATTGCCCGAAACTTCAATCTCGCCGCCTTTTTGGACGTAGTAGATGCTGACGAGGGGGCACGGAGTACCCGGGTCCTCGACGCTTACCGTGCCCTCGAAGCATATATTTTGCCCAAGGGCAGGGATCCCGTAAAGCACCATCAGTAACAACAATCTTCGCATAGACGGTTACCTTTGAGAAAAGACACGTCAGTTACACATCTGCTTGCGGTCCAAAAACAGGATGCGGGGCTGAGGTTATGCCGACCTGCTCCCCCTCAGGCGCGATCGTCCGGATTTGTGGAAAGTGCAAGTTAGCAGCGAAAGGTAAGTAGAGTCAACCATGTATACGAAGAAATCTGTGGAAGAAAGTTAATGGCGATTCTATTGTGACGATAGGGGGGCGGGTGGCCCATAATCGCGTTCTTTGCGATTGAGTGGGAGAGCGCGGCGCCTGGCCTCGCAGGTGTTGGGCCTTGTCGTCCTAATGAGAAAAGTAGCTCCTTCGCTTCGCTCAGGATGACAATCTGGTGGTGACTCCCATCTCTCGCAAAGGACGGCGAGTGCGGAGAGGGGTAGTGCGCTAACCTACACCGTCCGGCGGGAACGGGCGTAGGATGTTCGGACTAGCCAAGGAGCCCGATGATCCACGAAATGATTGCCGCAAAAGTTTCTGACGGGGCGCTCTACCCGGATCTAGTGAACGGAGGCTTCGTGCCCGGACACACTTTCAAGTGTCACGCTTGCAACGTGACCTATCGACTGTTCTACCGGTCTTTCGGTGGAGCTCCATCGGTGAATGAGCAGGCTATGGAAGTCACGTCTTTTGAGTCTTGCGTGGAAAACTCTCACCCGGATCATCCGGACCGGATATGGGTGAAGCGCGCATTGTGACGATCAACGGCGGGTGGCCCATTCAATCGCGTTCTGTGCGATTGAGTGGGGTCGCGATGCAGCCTGCAATTCCCATCTCCCGTTCACCGTCGAGAGCCCACCTTAGGCGCAAAGAACACGGCGAAGTCACCGGGCTACTATCACGCCAAGCATCTCCATTTCATTGCCTGCAGTTGTTATCGTCGCCGGCCACTGTGGTCCACCCACTGATCCAGAAAGTCAACCTCAAAGGCAGCGGACAGGAGTGTCCGCTCCACACCCCACCTGCCCACCCGCACCCGAGGAGGGATCGGGGAAAGTCTCCGCCCTAACGTCGCAAAGAACGCGCCGTTTCGGATGTGCGCCTGGCAACAAAGGCCGACTTGATCCGATAAGAGGACCAGGAGGCTCCCATGTTTGACATTTTCGTGAACCTTGACGGCATCAAAGGCGAATCTTCTGGTGACCAGCATCGAGACTGGATTGAAACGGCCAAGTTCGGGGAGCACAGTCTCGACCAGGTGGCAGATCGCCTGGGTATTCAACGAAATCACCTTCTGAGCGCCAACCCACAGATCAAGGACCCTCACAACTTGAAAGTTGGCCAAGAAATCCACCTTCCAACCCATCCGAATCCAAAAAGCGAGAGTAGCGTAGCCACCCCACCCGGCACCGTCCACGCCACAAATTTGCCCAAGCCACCACTGGGTGATCCGTTAGTTGCGAATATGGTGAAAGAGTCCCTCCTTGCCTCCAAGGTAAAGCTCTAGGCAGCGGACGCCAAGATCGACAGCAAGGAAGGAAGCAGGGCAGAAATTCGCGAACGCCATGGATGCCGCCAACATGCAGATGACTCTGGGCACCACTCATGGGGTTGGGGCTGCGGCTGGGGCGCCCGCGCTACAGAAAGCAAATTCAAGAGGAGCTGGGAGGTGGAGAGATGGGGATTTTCTTCGGATCAGCGAAGCCGACTCGGCCAGTTTTCGTGACCGCCTTGCGGGTAGATCCTAATGAGGTGACTGGCCTCAATCAAGAACCTGCCCAAGGAGTACTGGGAGTGGCCGAACACTCCGACCCTCCCTTCTATGCGTGGCGCTTCTTGGGTGCGGTCGTCATTGCGCTGGTCGTGGTGCTGGCGGCGATCTGGACCGCGCAGCACAACTTGCCTGATATTTCGAAGGGTCTGATGGATTCCTTCGCGGGGTTCAGCGGGCTGGTGGCGGGCCTGCTGGCTGGAGAGGCTCCGAAGAGTTAGTCATTCAGGGGCAGGCTACTCGATTCAATCGCACGATTGAATGGGGTAACCCCTCACACTCATTAGTGACCTATCTCCTATTCATCGGCGCTCTTGATCGGTTATAGATAACTCGCTGGGCGTGTTCCCAGATACAAAGTGCTGCGTACGCTAAGTCCTTTGTCGGGAATATTTTGCCTGTAAGTCCTTTGAAGCCAAAGATTTTGGTGCTCTGTCCCGCGTAAGCTTCTGATTCCACAGGACCGGGGGGAGGGGGGGTATACCCCCGGCAACCAGTATGACGTCATCGTGGGTACGGGGCTGATTAGATAACCGTGTCGGCTCCCAGCCGCCGAGTAAACTACGGCTGTGTCCATCGTGAGATAGGCCTTCAACTCGGTGCGCTCGGCAGATGCCAGGTTGTACTTAGGGGATAAAAACTCTTCGAGAAGAGACTGTCGCGATCGGACTTGACCCTTGGACGAGAAATAAACGTAGTCCGGGGCCAGAATACGTTCGATGGCAGCGGCGTCCTTATGGTTCCAGGCATTGTCGTAGCTCTCGATAAACCGGGCAATGTCCGCTTCTTGGGTTTGCTTCCCTTGCGCCGAAGCGATTGCACACAAAGCCAGCAATGACAGGACGAGCACAAATCCAGTTCTCATAGCTTCCGCCCGCATCAACTTATCTCATAGTGCTGCGGTCGAGGTTACGCTTGGCGGGTGGCTGGCACAGGCGCGAGATCGCGCGTTTTCATCGCGTTCTTTGCGATTGAGCAAGCCCCCAGCTTCAGTCAAGCATCGTTTCGTGGAGAAAACATTCCCATCGGTCGAACCATCGCAAACGGTGCAGGGGTCCTTCGACTGCGTTCGGCAGGCGCCTCACTCCGCTCAGGATGACAGCGTGAGGGAGCAGTATCCGCGCGTATGTTCGCGGGAGAGGGCGGGAGACGTTGACGGGATGGTGGCGCTGTATGAGCCGCAGGCGGTGCTTGATGCCGGCGAGGGGTATTTGATTCAGGGCAGGGAAGCCATCCGAGCGTTCTATGCGAGCATGGCGGCAACGGGTCGAAAATTTGAATTCGGAGATCAATGTGAAGCGGTTGTGAGTGGAGACCTGGGGCTCACTTCGACGAGATTCGCGAATGGAAGTGTAACGGCGGAGATTGCCCGCCGGCAATCCGATGGAACGTGGTTGCGGGCGATCGATCGGTTCTCGGTCGCGTAGCGCCTTTCGGCGTCAACAGATCGATGGCAGTCATCCACAAAAATGATGGAGGAGCGAAGGGCAAAACCGTTGGAGGAACAAGGCATCCCTGCTAGAATCTCTAAAATCCAATCCCGGGAGCAGGAATGCAAGCAATCCTTGCCCTCGAAGATGGCCGCATCTTTCGAGGCAAAGGCTACGGCGCCAAAGGCGAATGCTACGGGGAAGTCGTTTTTAATACTTCCATCACCGGATACCAGGAAATCTTCACCGACCCATCTTATTCAGGGCAGATCGTTGTCCTGACCAACCCCGAGATCGGGAATTACGGCACCAATCCAGAAGACAACGAGGCCATCCATCCCTATATCGAGGGGCTGATCGTGCGCGAGTTCTCGAAGGTGAGCTCGAACTGGCGCTCGCAGCAGGTCGCCGAAGAGTATCTGGAGCAGTTCAAGATTCCAGTGCTGGCCGATATCGATACACGGGCGCTGGTGCGGCATTTGCGCGATCACGGCGTGATGCGCGGGGTGGTCTCGACGATCGAGAGCGATGCCGAGAAGCTGGTGGCGAAGGCGCTGTCGATTCCGAAAATGGATGGGACAGACCTTGCGAAAGTGGTGAGTACGACGCGGCCGTATGTTTGGGAAGTTGGCGAGCGTTCGCACGAGCCGGTCGCGGTCGTCGGGGTGAAGGATGAGCCGGCGCGTTTTCACGTGGTGGCGTATGACTATGGAATCAAGCAGAACATCCTGCGCAAGCTGCGCGGGGAGGGTTGCAAAGTGACGGTGGTGCCAGCACAGACGCCGGCTGAGGACGTGCTGGCGCTGAAGCCGGATGGAGTGTTCCTGTCGAATGGGCCGGGGGATCCGGAACCGTGCAGCTACGCGGTGGACAACATTCGGCGGCTGATGGGGCGGCAGCCGATTTTCGGGATTTGCCTGGGGCATCAGCTGGTAGGGCTGGCGCTGGGCGGGAAGACCTACAAGCTGAAGTTCGGACACCACGGCGGAAACCATCCGGTGAAGCAGTTGGGATCGGGGAAGATCGAGATCACGGCGCACAACCATAACTTCGCGGTGGATCCGGATTCGCTGCCGCAGAGCGAAGTGGAATTGACGCACATCGATCTGAATGACAACACGCTGGAGGGTTTGCGGCATAGGAATCTGCCGCTGTTCAGCGTGCAGTATCACCCGGAGGCGGCGCCGGGGCCGCATGACTCGCATTATCTGTTCAAGGATTTTGTGAGGATGATGGAGGAGGGGAAAGGCAGTCGCTAGTCTCCAGTCTTCAGTCGTCAGCGAAACGCTGACGCGGGAGCAGTTAGGCCTTGAAAGGGCACGCCTTCAGGCGCGCCGTACAGGCGGAAAGAAGATGGGGCTTTAGCCCCTGAGGTTCGCGGTTGAGACCAGCTCGGGAGCATGCGACTAATACGCAGCAGACTTACATGGTCACGACGAGCACTTGGGAGCGGCGAGACCTTTTTCGGAATGACCGATGGGCGGAATTGTTGATCGATACCATGTATCACTATCGGGGATCAGCGTATTTGCTGCATGAATTCGTAATCATGCCCGATCACGTGCATGCACTTATTACTCCTTTAACGAGCCTTGAGAAGGCGGTGCAGTTCATCAAGGGTGGGTTTTCATATCGGGCAAAGAAGGAATTGGGTTCGAATATGGAGGTGTGGCAGAAAGGTTTTTCGGACCATCGCGTGCGGGATGGGAGCGATTATCGGGTGCATGCGAGTTATGTTCGGCAGAATCCAGTGCGGAAAGGGTTGTGTGAGCAGCCCAAAGAATATCCGTATTGTTCAGCGAGCGGTCGGTTTGAACTCGACGACGTACCTCAGGGGCTAAAGCCCTCGTGTTCTGGGGAGTCTTACGGCGCGCCTAAAGGCGCGCCCTTTCAAAGCTAATCCATGCCACGAAGAAATGACATCTCGAAGATTTTGATTCTCGGGTCGGGGCCTATTGTGATCGGGCAGTCGGCAGAGTTTGATTACTCGGGGACGCAGGCCTGCAAGGCTCTCAAGTCGGAGGGCTACGAGGTGGTGCTGGCGAACTCGAATCCGGCGACCATCATGACCGATCCGGAGATTGCCGATCGCACCTACATCGAGCCGCTCACCCGGGAGTATCTGGAAGAGATTATCCGGATTGAGCGCGAGCTATCGCCTAGCGCGGGGTTCGCCATCTTGCCGACGGTCGGGGGGCAGACGGCTTTGAACCTGGCGGTCGAGTTGTCTGACGGCGGCGTGCTCGACAAGTACAACGCGCATTTGATTGGCGCGAATATCGCGGCCATCAAGAAGGCTGAGGATCGCCTCTTCTTCAAAGACGCGATGCAGAAGATCGGGCTCGACGTGCCGAAGTCGGCGCTGGTGAACAATCTTAAGGACGGACTCGAGTTTGCGGGGAAGATCGGGTTCCCGGTGATCATCCGGCCGTCGTTTACGCTGGGCGGAACGGGCGGCGGGATCGCGTTCAATCGGGAAGAACTGATGGAGTTGCTGGCGCGCGGCCTCGATCTTTCGCCGGTGCATGAGGCGCTGATTGAGGAGTCGGTGCTGGGGTGGAAAGAGTACGAGCTCGAGGTGATGCGCGATCTGAGGGACAACGTCATCATCATCTGTTCGATTGAAAATTTCGATCCCATGGGTGTGCACACCGGCGACTCGATTACCGTTGCGCCGGCGCAGACGCTGACCGACCGCGAGTACCAGGCCATGCGGGATGCGGCGATTGCGGTGATCCGCGAAATTGGCGTCGAGACGGGTGGATCGAATATTCAGTTCGGCGTGAACCCAGAGACGGGGCGGATGGTGGTGATCGAGATGAATCCGCGCGTGTCGCGGTCATCAGCGCTGGCATCGAAGGCGACGGGGTTTCCGATCGCGAAGATTGCGGCGAAGCTGGCGGTGGGCTACACGCTGGATGAGATTCCGAATGACATCACGCGCAAGACCCCGGCATCGTTTGAGCCGACGCTCGACTACGTGGTGGTGAAGATCCCGAAGTGGCAGTTCGAGAAGTTTCCCGGAGCAGATGAGAGCCTGGGTCCGCAGATGAAATCCGTCGGCGAAGTGATGGCCATCGGGCGGACGTTCAAGGAAGCGCTGCTCAAGGGCGTGCGGGCCCTCGATACGGGACGAAAAGCCGGGTCAGAGAAGATCGAGCCGAAGATTCTGACTCAGAGATTGGTGACGCCGCATCCGGAGCGGCTGAGTTACGTGCGCTATGCGCTGCGGCAGGGCTACACGGTGAAGCAGCTGGCGAAGGTGACGTCGATTGATCCGTGGTTTCTGTACCAGCTGAAAGAGATCAACGACATGCAGCTGGAGCTGGAGAAGCATCCGATGGAATCGATGCCGGCGGAGGTGCTGCGGGACGCCAAGCGCATGGGCTTCTCGGATGCGCGGCTGGCGACGATCTGGCGGCTAGAGGGCAGAGGGGCACCGGAGAAAGTGCGGCACCTGCGGAAAAAGCACCACGTGCATCCGGTGTACAAGCGGGTGGACACATGCGCGGCTGAGTTCGAAAGCTACACACCGTACCTGTACTCAACGTATGAGGATGAGGACGAGGCGGCTCCGACGGCGAAGAAGAAAGTGATCATCCTGGGGAGTGGGCCGAACCGCATCGGGCAGGGAATTGAGTTCGATTACTGCTGCTGTCACGCGTCGTTCGCGCTGCATGAGGATGGGTTCGAGACGGTGATGATCAACTGCAATCCGGAGACGGTGTCGACGGACTACGACACGAGCGACCGGCTGTACTTCGAGCCGTTGACGCTGGAGGATGTGTTCGCGGTGTACGAGCACGAGGCGTCGGGCGGGGCGTCGGTGGGGGTGATCGTGCAGTTTGGCGGGCAGACGCCGCTGAACCTGGCGTTGCCCTTGAAGGCGGCCGGGGTGCCGATTATCGGGACGTCGCCGGAATCGATCGATCTGTGCGAGGACCGCAAGCGGTTCGGAAAGTTTCTGGATGAACTGGAGATTCCGCAGGCGCCGGGCGCGATGGCGACCTCTTTGGAAGAGGCAGTCGAGGGCGCGAAGCGGGTCGGGTACCCGGTGCTGGTGCGGCCGTCCTATGTGCTGGGCGGGCGCGCGATGGTGATTGCCTACGACGAGGACACGGTCAGCCGTTATATGAAGGAGGCGGTGGAGTATTCGCAGGACCGTCCGGTGCTGATCGATCACTTTCTGGAGGACGCGGTCGAGGTGGATGTCGATGCGCTCTCGGACGGCGAGGACGTGGTGATCGCCGGGATCATGCAGCACATCGAGGAGGCAGGGATCCACTCGGGAGATTCGTCATGCGTGTTGCCGGCGGTGGATATTCCGGCGCACCTGCTACAGCGCATGCGGGATTACACCTTCAAGCTGGCGCGGGCGCTGAAAGTGGTCGGGTTGATGAATATTCAGTTTGCCATTCCGCGGACGGCGCAGGGATTCAGCGGGAACGGGTCGGAGGGCAAGGTGTATGTGCTGGAGGTGAATCCGCGGGCGTCGCGCACGGTGCCGTACGTGTCGAAGGCGACAGGCGTGCCGCTGGCGCGGATTGCTTCGCGGTTGATGACCGGGCGGAAGCTGCGGGAATTCTTGCCGGAGAACGTGGAGCGTGGGACCGATCTCGATACGGGGCGTGGGTATTACGTGAAGTCGCCGGTATTTCCGTGGAGCAAGTTCCCGGGCGTGGACACGGTACTGGGACCGGAGATGCGGTCGACCGGCGAGGTGATGGGGGTCGCGGACAATTTCGGCGAGGCGTTTGCGAAGGCGCAGATTTCCGCGGGGCAGAAATTGCCGACGCAGGGGTCGGTGTTCATCAGCGTAACCGATCATGACAAGGCGGGCGTGGCGGAGGTAGCGCGACGGTTTGCCGACATGGGATTCAAGCTGGTGGCGACGGCGGGGACGGCCGACATTATTGAAGACGCGGGGCTGAGCGTGGAGCGCGTGTACAAGGTGAAAGAAGGGCGTCCGAACGTGGTGGATCTGATCAAGGGCGACCGCATTCAGCTGATCGTGAATACTCCGCATGGGGCCGAGCCGTGGTTTGACGAGAAGGCGATCCGGCGGGCGGCGGTGACGGCGCGGATTACGACGATCACGACACTGTCGGCAGCGCGGGCGGCGGCGGAGGGGATCGCGGCGCTGCAGAGGGGCGAGGTGCGGGTGCAGGCGTTGCAGCATCTGCATGCGGAGCGAGTGGCGGGGAAGCGGTAGGGTTTCGCTTCCGGCGAAAATCTTAAAACGCAGAGAGCGCGGAGAATTCGCGGAGTGCGCTGAGAACAGCTTTTAACCGTCCTTCGACTTCGCTCAGGGCAGGCTCCGGACGCGAAGAGGGCAAGGGACGGCTTCGCAAGGTTTGAGTGAGTTTCATGATTGAGGTGATGGGGATCGCTTAGTGGCCAAAGTCCGCGCGGGGACGATTGCGATTTTGGTGGTGAGCCTGCCAGTGCTGGTGGGCGTTTTTGTTTATGGGCCGTTTGTGGCGGATTTGTTTCTGCATCGGCGGCCACCGTCGCGGTTTCTGATTCCTTCTGGGTATGTGGGATGGGTGCGGGTGGAGTACCGGGTGGCGGGGGCGCTGCCGTTGCCGCGGGAAGGGAAGTATGTTGTGGTGCGGGTGGGGCGGGATGGAACGGCGCGGACGTCGTCGGATTTGCCGGAAGGGTGGGCGCGGGATCAGTTCTTTTCTTACTCGGGAAATCAGCGGCAGACACTGTCGAATGCCGGGTGGTGCAAGGGCGGGATGATCTGGGGAGAGGTGATCGATCATTCTTCGGGGGAATCGGGGGGTTCTTCCTTTCTGCAGAAATTTTTTGTGGGGAGTGAAGATCAGTTTCGGATCGAGGTCGATCCGGCTGGGAGGACGTACAGTCCATGCGGTTAGGGTAGTGGGTAAAAATGCTTCGATGGGTCGGTGGTACCGTCGGTAGACGCGGGGTCCTTCGACTACGATGCGGCATTCGCCGCATCTTCGCTCAGGATGACAGAATGTATGGGAACACTGATACCCTAAGGTCGTGGTGGTTTGACTGATGACTGACAAGGAACAGGTGAGGGCTGCTTCTATGCTACTTTCCGGAATATTTCCTCCGATTACGACGCCGTTTTATCCCGAGGGCAAGGTCTATTTCAAAAAGCTGGAGTCTAACGTAGAGCGGTACTCGCGGACGCCGGTGGCGGGGATTGTTGTGCTGGGGTCGACGGGCGAGGCGATTTTGCTGTCGGATGAGGAGCGGCGCGAGGTGCTGAAGACGGCGCGCGACGCGGCCGCGAATGCCAAGGTGCTGATTGCGGGGACGGGGATCGAGTCGGCGACCGAGACGCTGCGGCTGACCGAATATGCGGCGGAGCTGGGCTACGACGTGGCCATGGTGCGGACGCCGCATTACTACAAGGGGCAGATGAAGCCGCTGAACATGCTCACGTTTTACCGGATGGTGGCGGACCGGTCGCCTCTGCCGGTGATCATCTACAACTTTCCGCAGGCGACAGGATACGACATTCCGGCTGAGCTGGTGATCGAGCTGGCGGAGCATCCGAATGTGATCGGGATCAAGGAGTCGAGTGGGGACGTGGAGAAAGTGCGCAAGATGGTGGAAGGGACGCGCCAGGTGAAACGCAGCGCGACGGTGACGGAGACGTTTGAGGCGGTGACGGTACGGATGGTGAAGGCGGCGACAGAAGGTTCGGGCAAGGGCGGGGAGCTGGTGCCCGTGGGCGCGCTCGGAGGGAAGCCGTCGTCGGCAGCGGTGAGCGTGGTTGGTGGGTTGAAGACGCGGCAGAAGGAAGTCGGGTTCCAGGTGCTGGTGGGAGCGGCGAACAAATTGGAGCCGTCGCTGCAAGCCGGCGCAGTGGGGGCGATCCTGGCGTTTGCCGATCCGGCGCCGACAGCCTGCTACGAGATTTATTCTGCGTGGAAGGAAGGCGACCTCGAGCTGGCACGCTTGAAGCAGGAGCGGATCGCGAAAGCGGCAGAGCGGATTGTCGGGGGACTCAGCATTCCGGGCGCGAAGTATGCGATGGATCTGAACGGGTATTTTGGTGGTCCAGTGCGACTGCCGCTGTTGCCGCTGACGGCGGATTTGAAGGCTGAGGTCGAGCAGTTGATGGCGGATATTCGGAACTAGCGCGAAGAAGCTTTTAACCGCAAAGACCGCGAAGGTGCGCAAAGGACGCGAAGAAAGGCAGTCAACCACAAGGGGCACCCTCAAGACTTGACCTTGTACACCATCCTTTCGGGCGCGGTCACTAATGTCAGCCAGATCTTTCGGTGACGGATTTGAGTGTAATCGTTGACTTCGCCAACCATCGTGGACTTATGCCCCTGTCCGGCGTAAGGTTTGAAGCGGCTGGTCAGTCCCAGCCGACCATTTTGCCGATTGAAGAGGCAGTCTCATGTGGTGGGTGCTCTTACTGATTTCCGTACTCTTGCCTGTGGCTGCACTGCTAGGAGTAGCAGCCCTGTCTACGCTGGGGCTAGAGCCTGATCAGGTGCAACTCAAAAAGTCATACCGTTGGCTCGGTGCGATTGGTGTAGCGTACGGTTTGGGAGCAGGGAGGTGGTTCTACATCGTCGGCGGGTGTGTCTGCTTGTTAATTTCACATCCAAAGATCAATCTACCACGCGTAAGTCGCCGCATTGACAAGTCTCTTGCAGATCGTGGCGATCACCCGGCTCGTTATGTTCCGTGAAGCGGTCTACAGCCGCAGCTGTGCGTTAACTGGCGGAATATCTCTAGTACAGTCAAAACCCCCAAGTCCGTGTTCGGATACGAGGAGCCTTGCCAAGGATGTCGGCAAAGTTGAGTTCAGGCTGCACCTCATATCTTATAACCTTTTGTCGGTCTTTCCCTTAGGGAGACTCTGATTAAGTTCTCCCTTTCCACAGGGAGTATAGATAAAGTCGTGCCAGCATGAACTCGTTGCGCAAGCAGAGGACACTGGCGATGATGACGGGATTCGAGCGGTACACGAAGAAGACTCGGCGGGCAATGTTCTTGGAAGAGATGGAGCAGGTGGTGCCGTGGGGGAAATTGTGTGCGCTGATCGAGCCGCACTATCCCAAGCCGGGCAACGGGCGACGGCCGAAGGAACTGGAAAAGATGCTGCGGATTTATTTTCTGCAGCAGTGGTTCAATCTGGCGGACCCGGCGGTGGAAGAGGCTTTGTACGACTCGGCGACCCTGCGGCAGTTTGCGGGGGTGGACTTGGGAGCCGAGCCGGTGCCGGATGAGACGACGGTGTGCAAGTTCCGGCACCTGCTGGAAGCGAACCATCTGGGGGAAGAGATTCTGGGGACGGTGAACCTGCATTTGCAAGCCAAGGGCGTGCGGATCACGACGGGCACGATTGTGGACGCGACCCTGATTCACGCACCTTCCTCGACCAAAAACCGGGAGCAGAGCCGGGACCCAGAGATGCACCAGACGAAGAAGGGGAAGAACTGGTACTTCGGGATGAAAGCGCACGTGGGCGTCGACAGCAAGACCAAGATCATTCACACGGTGGTGGCGACGGCAGCCAATGTTTCCGATGTGGCCATGTTGCCGGACCTGCTGCATGGCGAAGAAACGCGGGTGTGGGGCGACGGAGGGTATCAGGGACAGACCGAGGTGATCCGCGAGTGCGCGCCAGGAGCGCGGGATTTCACCCAGCGGCGCTGTCGCTACAAGGGCCAGATCGTGGATGAAGTGGCATGGGCGAAGAACCGAACGAAATCGAAGGTGCGGGCGAGGGTGGAGCACGTGTTTCAAGTGATGAAGCTGAAGTTCGGATTCGTGAAAGTGCGCTACCGCGGGCTGAAGAAAAACGCGCACCGGCTGTTCGTTACCTGTGCGCTGGTGAATCTGTTTGTGAGCCGCAGAAAACTGCTCGCCGTAGCGTAGGCTCGTCCGGCTTCGCCCCGTACGCGCGGTTGCAATGGCAGTACTGACCAGCTCCAGCATCCGAGGCCCGAACCGGCGCAATTTTCCTGAACACTGTTGTTAGTCGACTTAGGATGAGCGCTTATTCAGAGTGTCCTTAGGGGATGGAGGCTATGCCGAGACGCTCGAAGAAATCTGCACCAAGTTCCCTGGATGGAAGGGTTGCGTTGATCACGGGTGGTAGCCGGGGTATTGGTCTCGCGATCGCGCGGGCTTTCGCGAAGCAGCATTGCGACCTGGTTCTTACGGGACGTCACCTGCCGTCGCTCGAGAAGGTTGGCAGGGAACTCAGCCGTCAGGGAATTCGTGTTCTGGCGAAAGCCTGTGATGTGCGCGACCCGGCGGCGGTGAAGGGGCTTGGCGCCAGCGTGCGCCGCGAGTTCCGGCGGATCGATATTCTTGTCAACAATGCGGGGATTGGGCAGCCAAACCTGCCGCTGGCGAAGCTTCCTTATCACCAGTGGAAAAGCGTTGTGGACACCAATCTGACCGGGATGTTCCTGGTCACGCGGGAAATGCTTCCACTGATGCGGAAGGGAAGCATCATCGCGAACAATCTCTCGATTGCGGCCAAGCGCGTGTTTGCGGGATCGTCGGCTTACAACGCCTCAAAGCACGGCGCACTGGGTTTGACGAATACACTGCGCGAAGAATTGCGCTCTGCGGGCATTCGGGTGATTGCGCTGTTGCCTGGCGCCACCGATACGGACATCTGGGAGACACTGTGGCCGGAGGCGCCGCGCAAGAAGATGATGTCGGCGGAAACTGTGGCGCAGGCATTGGTCAGCGCGCTGACTCTTCCGGAGGACAGCACGGTGGAAGAACTGACCATTTTGCCGACTGCGGGAACCCTATAGGGACGCCGTCGAGACGCAGCTGCTGGACAGAGTTGGCATCACGGAACGGCGCGTATGTTGCAGGGTGGAAAAGGAAAACCTTAAAACGCAGAGATCGCGGAGGAGA
>CAVSOD010000010.1:0-248410 GCA_963729415.1 uncultured Acidobacteriota bacterium
AGCGCCAGCGCAAGCATCCGCGTGCCGCGCGTTGATGATCGCCGGGTTGGCGAAGCCGATAGCCACGTGATATCCAGCCGGTCCGTATTCCTGGAAGTAGCTCGGCTCGCCGATGCGGATGAAGGAATCGTGCGGGTGCTGGCCGTCCAGAGTGTTGGTCTGGAGCCACTCTTCGCCGCGCGCGATCCGGTCTGCTCCGGGGTAGGCCTGCACGCTGAATTTCTCGGGCATCAGGTTGGCAATGACAGCCTGGCCCGCCAGCGGAGATAGTGTCACTCCGTCTGATTCATACTTCGGGCAAGTCACAATCATGCCTTGCATGGCGGACGCTGGCGCCGGACCCGCTCCGTTTCCAGTTATAAGCCCCCCTTTGCCCGTTGATTGCATGGTATAGGGGTTAAGTGGGCAGGCGTCGAGTCCCGTGGAGGGATCGACAGTCCCTGCCAGGCTGTTCGACAGGGGCTGGTTGAACATGTCGTAGGAATTCTGTCCGGTCACATCGCCGAGTCCACCGTAGGTGTCCCACAGGACAATGTTGAAGCCGCCCAGACCGGGCTCAATGGGTGCGACCGTGCCGCTTCCGCCCCCGCCATCCTGCTCGCCGTTCAGCGGGAAGTCGTCTTCGAACACGATGACCGAAAGCTTACCCGTGGGGAGCGGAGTGGGCAGTACCGCCACCGTGACCGGCTGGGTGAAAGCGGAGCTTGACGTACACGCATTCGGCCCGCCCAGTATGTTGCAGGCCGCCGGGATCGGGGCGCCGCTCATGGTGTGGCCGCAATGGTTGTCGCCAGGATTCGCGCCAGTGGTTGTAGAGCAACTGGGTGCGCCCGCGTAAGCCGGGAATGGGTTACCCGCGTCACCCGGCAACACCGAGATGTAATAGCGCTTGGAGGGATCCAGATGCACCGAGCCGGGCATCACGGGCGTATAGCCATTTCCCGTGGGGTCGGGCCGACAGGCACCGCTGCCAAGGTCGCACACCGCCGGAATGTGTTGCCCGGCGGTCGCGCTGCAACCCACCGGAACTCCCGTTCCGGTACAAGCTGGCCGATTGTCCAGCATGGTCTGGCCGCCTTCGCACGATTGCTGCCCGGTACAGCCTTGGGCGACGAATTCCAAGGTGCTGGTATGGAATTGCACGCCAAAGGTGGGAATTGTGCCACCAGCGGCCACGGGCGTGGGGCAGCCCGGCGTGAGAATGCTGCTGTTGGTGGTGCAGTTCGGATCAACGTAGAAAGTCTTATCTTCTTCAATGATCCAGCGATAGTCTTGAATCTGCGTCAATCCGCTGATGCAGGTGCTATTCCCGCTGCAGTTAGCAAGAGCTTGCGCATCCACCACCATTGACGTTGAGATTGCTGGGGGCGGGGAAGTTGACGGTCACCATTCCGGAGGCCGATGTCCTTCCCTGCGAGTTCTGCACTGTGTAGGAGAACGTGGCCGTGGTGGCCGCCGCGTTTGTGGGCACCGACACGCTGAACCCGCCCTTGGGATCGACCACTACGGTTCCGCCAGTAACGGTCGGCACAGGAGTGGTGACCACGGTGAGAGGCAGGTTGCTCGGGTCGGTGTTCCCCAATAGCAAGCCGGGTGACGGAACCTTGATGTACGTTGCCGTCTTCGCCGTGTAGACTCTGGTTGATCGCGGTGGGGCTTCCGGCAAGGTCCGAGGCCCCCAGGGTCACGGTCGTGCACAGGTTGGCAGTGCCCGGAGCCGCCCCGTTGGCGCAATATCCGAAGCTATCTGTGCCGGCAGTGCCCGCATTGGGGGTATAGGTAAAGGTGCCATTCGCGCAGATTCCAGCGACCGGGCTCGACGCCAGCGCATTGCAAGTCAGCGTGCCGTTGGTGGGAGGTGCTCGATAGCGCGACGCCATACACATTCACGTCGTTCGCGATCACGCCCTTCGATGGGTCTGACACGACCACGGGGGTACACGAGGTCGCCCCGGTCGCGCACGGAATACCAGCGGCGTAGTTATCCGCGTTGGCTTGCGCCCCCGCGAATACACCCGACCCAACCCCGACCGGGAGTCCAGAGGTAGGGACAAGATTATTCACGCTGATGTAGGCCACCATTCCGGCATCACGCACGGAAGAATTGGCCGAC
The DNA here is from genome assembly GCA_963729415.1 of uncultured Acidobacteriota bacterium. Lineage (GTDB taxonomy): Bacteria > Acidobacteriota > Terriglobia > Terriglobales > Acidobacteriaceae > Gp1-AA133. The sequence goes on from CAVSOD010000010.1 coordinate 2,114, forward strand.
AGGCTCAACTCGCGATCATAGATCGGAAGCGCTGGGGTCGAAGTGGCGCCCGCAGCGGGCACATTGACCATCACGTCGAAGGTCTTGCCCGCGGCCATGAAAACATCGGTCTGCACACGCGGAGCCGTCGGGAACGCCTTGCCGGGAGCAGCAACGCCGGGGACGACGTTGCCGTCTTCCGCGATCAAGGTGAATCCACCGACCGTAGCAGGCGCGCCCGCGCCGCTGAACCCTTGTGTTAATGATCCGACGATCGAAGGCACGTGCATGCGCAAGCCGGCATTCACCAGGCGCACCAGAACGGTGCCGGTGATTCCGGTCGTGACCGGAACTGGAGGTACGGCGGCAGTGACACCGGCCGTAGCCTGGAACAACGACAACGCGGGAGCGGTCTTGTTGAGGGCGACACCGTTGATGAGGTAATAGAACGGCGTGTAATTCACTGCCGGTGGATAGCAGCTGTGCGTTGTGGCGCAACCCCCGGGCATGCCCGACCAAACCGCAGTTTCGCTGAAGCCCGCGGTCCGGACAGCCAGGTCGACCTGTTTATTCTGCACCGGATCGATTTCACTGAATTCCAGCGGAACTTCGGCGTTATACGTCACCGCCGGAGCCGTGCCCACCGCAGGATAGGCTGTGCCAGCTGTTGCGCCCGACGGTGCGGTGGTGACCACCAGCATGCCAATCAGGCCCATGGGCGCCTGAATCGAAGGATGCGTGCCGGATTCGAGCAGGTAGGTGCCGGGCTTAAGCCCTGCCCAGTTCAATGACGTATACTGTGGCTGTTCCCGGCGCAACCGCCAATACTTCCGTGGCCATGGACTGCACGCGCCCCTGCGCCTGGGCAGGCGGAACAGCTCCTGAATCGTTCGCGGTACAAGGGACACCCGGCGGCGTATTGGGATCGGCGATAAACCAGGTCGGGCATCCCTGCGCGAAGCGAGTGGTCGGGACTCACCGTCCTGGTTGAGCGCAGTGCCGAGACCGCCGCCCACCTGCCCCACAATCACGATGGAGGTGGGGATATTATTCGCCGTCCCGCCGGTGGCGGTGGTGAAGGAAAGAGTGTTGGTCAGGTTGATCTGGAGGCCTCCCGCCGCCCCAGTGGGAACCGTGATCACTACCGGGGACCAGGCCGGTCCCGCCGCCGCAGCGGCTCCGCTGCCGCCGCCACCGGTAAGCGTGATCGTGGGAGCCGCCGTATAGCCAGCTCCGGGATTGGTTAGATTGAAGCCCACGACCTGGCCGCCTTCCACGATTGCAGTCGCCGACAGCGGTCGTCGTCGGCGTGTTGCCGGGGGCCGGATTAATGGCGACCGTGGGCGCAGACGTATAGCCCGTTCCGCCAGTGACCACGTAGATTCCGCCAAGTGCCCCGGTGGCTGCGCCGGAAGTAGATCCGCTCAACGGCGCGCAGGTCGCGGTCGATACACCCGTAGCCAGCGGCTCCGCAGCTATAGCCCCACATGGGCAGCGTCGTGCCATCCGGCAGGGTTGTGGTAGCCGACCCTGCCATCAAATTGACCACCTGTTGGCCGAAGCCCGTAGCAGATGCAAAGAGAAGGAACACGCTCACTAAAACTGCGGCCTTCAGTGTGGTCTTGGTCTTGGAATCGTTAGTCCGGATCATGGTTCTCGCCTCTCGTTGTCAGTCCGCCCTGGACATAAACCTGAATTTGTGTACGCCATTCGCCGAGGGGAGGATTCCAACGGATGGCCGTCAAGATCAGCAACAAAGCCTCACTGGCTTTCGTCAATCGCAAATTCGCGTGAATCCACCAGCAGCATCATGAGCATGCCGCCGGGGAAGACATTGTTCGTCGTAATCTCGCGCTCGTTATGCGAGTGCCACATGAACGCCCAGCCACGTTCGTTGGCGGGGTTCACCTGCAGGTTCGCAGGTTGCAAGGTCGTGCAGCTCGCGAAGGGTGCGCCTGCGGTGCCCGTGCCGTTCGTGGACGTGCCTGGGGCACAGGCCGGCATCGCGGCGCGCAGACTTGCATCCGGGCCAAAGTAGGGAGTACCGCCATACCAGGCGCCGTTGGTAAAGACATTCGGGTCAGGCAAGGTAGCCGGGCCGCCCGCCGGCACATCGCCGAACGGAGCCACTTGTACCGGCTTGTTGTGGTCCTGGCACCACTCGTAGTAATTCAGGGCAGCTGGTATTCCCGGTGTTGTAGCCGTTCACGTCGGGAGTGCAGGTAAGCATGGCCAGCGCGTCACCCGTACTGGAGACCGGGTGGTGACCATACGGGTCCCAGTTCAATCCCCGGCCGCTGAAGTAGAAAATTCCGTCGAAGGATTCTCCTGGCGTCGTGTCCGTGTTGAACATCAGAAGGCCTGCCAGACTCGTTGTGGGATTGGTGGGGCTTAGAACCAGATTCCCATCCCGCGCCAGGATGCGCACGTGATTGGCGTGCTCGTGGAACGGATGTTGCCAGCGACCCTGGCCGACGGTGCGGATCAGTGTCTGCTCGCCCGGATGCATGTGTGGGTTGCCGTTATAGGGCTGGTGCGGATACTCGGACGCATAGTTGGGGTCCATCAGATCAGGCATCGAGCGTCCGTTAATCAGAAAGTACGCGGGGTGGTAGGGCTCGGTCTGAACGTCGAGGCTGCATCCCGGCATGCCCGCCGTGCAGCCCATGCTGCGCTTGAACTTCCGCTTGCGCCTGCTGGTGAATTCTCGAGTCCATCTCGGCCCACTGGAACAGGTATTCCCGGTCGTAGCACGACTTCGGGTGGTCGAAGGCCGCAGTCGACAGCCGGAAGTCTTGCTCCGGGAAACCGGCGATGTCGTTTGCCGTCCCGTAATCGGTCTTTCCGTACAGGTTGGTTACGGTTGATGCGCAGCTGGTGGGAGGACTCGAAGGCAACACGATGACGGCGCCATACAGGCCCATCTCGATCTGGAGGTCACCTTGCGTTCCGCTGTAGTAAGCGTGCGTCCCCGGCGTGGTGGCAGTAAAGGTGTAGGTTACAGAACTGCCGGGGGCTGCTTCGCAGGTCAGCAGACCCTGCACAGAGGTCGCACCGTCGCACCGCAGTCGTAGCCACCTGGAACCCGGAAACAGGATCGAGGTGTTGCCCGCGGCCGTGGGCAGATTATTGGTCAGAGTAACCGTAACCGGGTTCCCCTCTGTGACGACCAAGGTGGGGCCGGGAACCTGCATGGTGGTGCAGGTTGGCGTGAAGGCGAAGGTTGCCGTACCCGCAAAGGTCGGCGCCGCAGTCGCCACGCAGCCGTATCCCCACGAGTAAACGGCCTGCCCGTCCGGCATGTTGATGTAGGCGTCTTGAGCCGTCAACTTGAAGGTCCCCGCCGCTCCCTGGCCCGTGATGCCGGGAGCCGCAGCAAAGGTGGCCGGCGTCAGAAACAACGTTCCTGCCACTACTAGCGCCAGTAGAAGTTGTGTCGTCGAAATCAGGCTTTTCATTTTCGGCCTCATTGCTGCTCTCCTAATTACAGATGTTCCCGTGGGTGGTGCCAGTCACTGTGTTGCAGATATGCACCTCGGTCATCATCCCGCCGAAGTTCTCGGCGTCGTTTGAGAGGTGATCCAGTTGCGGGGTGTAGAGATAGTAGGTTTCGCCCGCCTTGTAAGCGGTCCCATCGGGCTTGCCGACGCTGGTGTCCAGAATTGCGTCAAGCGATTCGCCGCCGCCGAGCGTGATGGAATTGGTCCAGTATTCGGTGTTGTTCCCGTCCTGATCGCGCAACAGCTTGGCATTCCATCCCACCACGTGCATGGGAACGCCCAGGCTCTGCAGCGTGTGATACTCGCTGACGGACAGGTTCACCAGGCGCAGCAAGGCCCTCCCGCCCGCCGGGATGTTAATGATGGCAGGCACCGGTTGCGAGTAATGCACCATGGCATCACTCGAGACCGTTCCTTGTGGGCCGGGCGCGACCGTGTCGGGGTAGCTGCGCCCGTTCAGCAGGAAGTACTTGTCCTTCATGTCCACAAACATTTCCGGGTTGAAGGTCATTCCCACAAAGTGGAAATTGGGGTCGAAGCCGTGCATCTGCAGGGGATACTCGACGTCGTACTGCGTAGAACCGTCGCCGTCGTTGTAGGTGTACTTGTTGGGCGGGTTGGTGCCCGTCGCCGGATCGATCACCAGAGGATCAAGCGCCTGGACTACAGTGTTCGTCGTGGCGGGCATCGTGGCGCTGCACAAAATATCGACCGCCGGTATTGCATTCCGTGCGCAGGTCCGGCATGGGATGTCGAGGAGGGCTCGGACACTCCATTCTGGTATCCCAGATAGGTATAGAGGCTTTGGCCCACAGGCACGCGATCCTGCCGTGGCCGCACATAGAGCTGGCCCACCATGCCCATCTGCAAGTGCTCGGGCGGGGTGATGTGGCAGTGATAGAAGTAGGTCCCGGCATCCGGAGCAAGGTAGTAATAGGTGAAACTGGCGCCGATGTTGATCGCGATGGACGCGTCGGGCACGCCATCATAGAACGACGAAGCATTGGGATAGCCGTGGAAATGGACCGTGTGCTGCTCGAACAGGTCGGGCCGCATGATCATGCCCACGTTGGTTAAGGTGAGGAAGAACTCGTCGTCCTCATCAAACCCGATGAGCGGTGCCGGGACGTTGCCATTCATTACGCCGATGTCCATGATTTGGCGGGGATCCACATGCCCATCGATAGCCGGGGGCGAAGAGGCGATGGCCGCCAAGTCATTACCGGTATCCGCCGCCAGTCCTGTCGCAGTATCGACGTACTGGAAAGCTAGTTCCTCGAACCCATCCGGACCGATGCCCAGCCCGGTGGAGACACAGCTAATTGTCCAAGTGCCTGCATAGCCCGCCGGGGTTGGCGTGGGTCCCTCGGCGGTAGCATTTGAGATCACAACTTGCTGTCCTTTAGCAAGGCCCAAGGGAGCGTCCGTCCAGGCCGTTACGAGTTCGCGATGTTCTCGCCCGCAGCCGTGGCGGCAGCGGCAGTGGTTGGACAGCCAGGGACAGTAGCGGGGGCGAGAACAGGTCCTTCTTGGAGGTTAGCAACCGTGACCGTTGTCACGACTTCCGGCGTGAGGCCGACCGCCCCGTTCCACGTGAACGCCGGAGGAGAGGGTCCGGCGGGGTTGACCGTCCAAGGCGACGCGCCACTGGCCGCGCCATCCGTCGTGGCCGGGTCACCACGCACTAATGGGTTGGCGCAGTGATTGTAGTCGGTACAACCCGGGTACGGCGTGTTGAAGACATTCGGAAACTGGGTGCCCGGATGGCCAGCCGCTATGTCCGCCAAGCCGGAGAGCGGTCCGAAAGCGAACATGAACGTCTGCGTGCCGTCGGCCATCGTCGAGTAACCGTCACCGCCCGAGATCTGCTGGCACTTGATGGCGCCGTTCACGGTTCCCAGAGTCGGCACCACCCACTGCTGCGTGCCCGTCGTAGGCCGGGTGAATTGTGTCGGTCCGTTGTAAGGGGGTTCCGAATTGTTATCGCCGGTAGGGCTGCTCGGATTCGAGGCCGGGTGCGTTACCGTGCCCGTTGGACATTGCACGCGGAATGACTGAGCGCTCGCAACTGTTGTCGCGAGACAGAGGAGGAAAACGGACAACCAAATTTGTGGACTCTTTCTCATGGCCGTGTGGCCTCCTTCCGGATCGACCAGCGCGAATTGCGCTTCATTTCCGTTCGTGAGAGGTTGAAGCACTGCATTGTTCGGAACGGCCGTGGCTAGACGGATACACGGGCCTGTGCGTTCTGGCTTTTGCGTCAGTGGTTTTTCCGAACGGCGTCGCATGCGGTGAGCGGTAATCCCTCTCCGGGCGGACGATTGGCGCACACACGCGCCACGGCGTCCTCCACAGAACTAGTTGGGCATCCTGGGGGATACTTTTTTCTTGGTGCTGACCTGCGACCCAAGCTGAGGGATTGCTCGCGTCGAGGTTTATGTGGGGGAGTTGCCCGCCAAGGGGGAGGAACCCGGCGTCTTAGAACTTCCGCAACTCTAGGGGACTTCCCTCAGAGTGTCATCATCTAGATGAATGAGATTTCTCAAAAAACCCGCGTTGCCGAGAGAGCAACACGAAAGATACGCAGCCCAAGCCGGTGCTCTCGCGGTCCGCGGGAGCGAGGATCGACGGGAGTCGATAAAATGAAGATAGGGACAGGCTTTTGTCAGGCCGGGATTTATAGATCTTCGAGAGCGCGCGTTGCACGATTCATCAACAGACGGACCAGCGTGTCATTGAGTCTTTCGGCTCCCATTGGCGATTGCGTCGTACGCTCGCGATTGCCGCGATTCGTCCGTACCAGCCCGATGCTCTTCCACAAAACCGATACGAGCTCGCTCTGCCGCTGCACTCCCACTTTCTCGAACAGGTGCTGCAAATGTGTCCGCGCCGTAGACCGCCGGATGTCGAGTTCTTTACAGCATTCCTCGAGCGTCTTGCCTTCCATGAGCAGATTCGCCATTCGTGCTTCCGTGGAAGTCAACTCGTAAAGCTGATGCAGCTCTGCCTCGGCCGCTTCCACGGCGAGATTCGGATCAAGCACAAAAATGAGCACTGCCGGTTGGGTCGATGCCGGCCCGCCTGCCTGCGCTCGATTCACCGGCCGGACGTGTAGAGTCAGCGGCCTCTTGCCCGCAGATCGAGGCAGGGCGATCACGGCGGCCGGCCCGGAGCGTTTTCCGGCCGATCCACGTGTCACCGCCTCCAGCATCTCGCTCAGAACGAAGCCACTGCCTTTTCGTTCGTGAAGCACTCCACCTGGACTCAATTCCAAACCGTCACTCGACGCCAGGATCTGCTCGAAACTCCGATTCGCCATAAGCAGTAGCCCCGAGGATGTGGCTACCGCGAGTCCGATGTTAAGAAGATCCAAGGCCTCGAATCCGGCCACCAGAAGACGAAACGGCCGGGTGCTCGACTGATCAGTTGCGCTCATCTCGGTAAACGAGGCTTCGGCCTTGCGAGCAATCGCTTCCCTGCAGCTCAGCGGATCTTTGCAGCCGCCTTTCGATTCCCAAGCACCACAATTCGGACACTGGACGTCATCGCCACGGGACACTGCCGAGTCAGAAGGTTCCTGGCTTGGCGGAATCTTGCTCATAGCTTCTCCGATTGGATCCAGCCGGGCGGAAGTGAAGCTCGATGATGGGGACGAGTGAAAGTCGAAGCGCTCTGTGTGTCGCGAACTCATTCGGATGGACCGCAAACCACGCGTGGCCGATTAAACTCCGGGGCCAACTGGTCATTGCGCAGGGGGAAAATTGAAACCCGATCGGCGCGCCGCTTAGCCAACGATGCGGAGCGCCCCATCCAGTGTCTTCAATCTCGTGACCAGCCGCTGAACTTACTTAGGGGAGTCTTTTCCCCAGGAGCGCTCGGCGCTTTTGTCACGCTACTATGACCCGTCGTGGGAGTATTCATCCATTTGGAGGAGGACCCCGTGTAAACTTGACGATTTACAAATAATTACAGCTACGCCCGTCGAATACTTGTACGCTACTCTATTGTTCCGATTCGCTCCTCTATTGTTCAGATTCGGTCTTCGCGGCACTGGCACTCGCCCCGTCCAACGAGAAATGAGTTGGCACTAGCCGGTATCCCGTCCGTGTCCGCAAGTGATACTTCTTGAAGTCGTCACCCACCAGCCTGACACTGATCGAGCGCCATCCCCGGTTGGGATTGGCCCGTGGGTAGTAGCTGAGCGAATACAGATGAGCCAGATCATCGCGGATGGAAGCAAACGCGCGTTTCTCGTCTCGCCAGTTTTTCGCGAAGTACGCCTTCCCTCCAGTCGCCGCCGTCATACGCTCAAACACGGCCGTCGATACCGGTTCGAGTTTCGCCTGCTGCGTGCTGATCATGTAGACCGAAATTCCTGCCGATTGCGCCAGTTCCGAAACATCCTCCGGGGGCACAACGCTGGAATTGTCGGGCCCGTTCGAGAACACGACCACAACTTTTCTCCCCTGGTATTGCGACGCGTCGCGCAAGGTCAGCAGCAGGGTGTTGTAAAGTGCAGCCTCGTCGCCGGCAACCGTGGTTCGTACTGCGCGCAGAACCGCTCCGCGATCGGGGGTCAGCGGGGCCACTCGCGACAGATCGCGGCTGTAGGAATACAGGGCGATCTTGTCGGCGTTATCGAGCGAGCGGACGAAGTCCGCGATCGCGTCCTGTGCAAACACGAACCCACGGTACATGTAATTGCTTGTGTCGAAGAGAATGAACACATTCGCGCCGGCGACCAGAGAATCCAGGGCGGTCAGGCTTACCGCGGACGGACCCGGATCCGCCGACGCTGACACGTCGACCGCTTCCGCGGCCTTGCCGTTGTTCTGCGCCAGATCGACCAGCGCCCGCGTCGGCCCGTTGCCTTCGGCAAACGTGGCCAGCTTCTGCGGTATACCATCTTCGTTGATGGCAAAGTTTTCCGGCCGCAGTCCGGTCACGTAGTTACCGTTCTTGTCGGTGACCGCCACATTCAATTGGACCAGATTCACGACCACATGAATGTGAGGTCCGCTTTCCTGCGCCGACAAGCGCGCGCCCGAACCGGACATCAGCGCGATCACCAGACAACACGAGACGGCGTATCGCGCCCACTCTCTCAGCTTCCCAATCGAGACGCCCTGATAGTCGATCATTGAGGATCTCCACTTCTTTTGGCGCTCTGCTGCGACCCTGTTTTCGCTTCTGCTGACACCGAAGCGCCCTGTTCGTGTCGATACGCTTCGCCGGTTTCCCTCAGCGCCCGAACCAAAGCTGGCCAATCTTCGAAGTCCGTGGCAAACACCTTTTCCACCATGCGCCGGGTCAGATCCGGAACCATCCGGTTCAGAGCCTCCGGCGACGAACCCGTTTCGTCCGCCAGGCGCGCCCAGTAGAGATTGCCCGAATCCCACGACTCGGCGAGCAGTCGGCTCGAGTACCCGGAAAATGCCGGTACCGGCGGAACATTGAGCAACTCCCGTCCATAGGTTTGCGCAAGCACTGGATGCGGAACGCCGAAGTCGCGCGACAAGCGTTCCCAACTCACTTCGCGAGCATGCTCCTGATTCAGCCGCTCAAGTTCTTCACCCGCCGGTCCCCAGGTGCTGGCCGCGTCCGATTTCTTCTGGTGAAATTCGGCAGCGAGATAGAACGTATCGGCAGGCGTTACCTGCGCCGCCACGTCGTCCGGCTTTCCTGCCGCGAGCGCCGACTCTACCCGTTCGACCCGCAACGGACTCATGCGCTGGGAAAGAATGGAAACCACCTGCCCGCGCAGTGCTTCGTTCGTGGCAGCGGACCGCAGCAGCTCTTCGCCAGCTTTCTGATAGAGAGCGACCGCGTGCAGCTCCTCTTTCGGTACATCCCACCACCGGGGAAGAATGGCGCTGGTGATCAGCCCCGGAACCAGCTCTCGCCAGATGAGAGCTTGCACGTTTTCCGGAACTATAAAGTCCTGCTCCATTTCCGCCAGAGCAAACGGCAGGTCTGCGAGAGAACCCACCAGGTGTGCACCCCCGCCCGCCGGCGAACCTTCGCCGAATAAGTGCGGCGCTTGCCAGACCGCCTTGATCCCACCCACGGTTTCGGCCGAGAAATCATGGTTCCGTACCAGCAGCGGATTGTTGTGCAAGACCTGAGCCGCGGGCGGCTCGTAGTAGGCGTAGTTCAATCCCACCAGCGTGTCTCGCTGAAACGATGCCAGCTGTCCGAGCGCATCTTCCGCTTGAGAGTGCGACGCCGAGGCCGCAAGGCCCTTGGCGACATCCGCGCGCATCTCGGCATCAGTGTGACTGTTGTTGTAGATGCCCGCGGCCCATTCGCTGCGCTCGCTGCCTTTGAAGATTGGCCGCGGCATCTCGAATTCGCGCAGTTGATCGGCCATCGACACCAGGGATGGGTCCGCCGTTCCGCCTTGCGCTTTTTCCCGCAAGCCATCGCCCAGCGCGTTCAGCGTATCCAAAGACACCAGGCGCTGACTGTCGAGAACCGACCGCATACTGGCGGCGATCTGCTCATGCATTTTCTTGCCCGCGGGAGTCGTTTGCCGTGGTCCTGCCAGCAACTCGATAATCTCGTCCTGCGAAAGTTTCGGCTTCCCGGTGGCAGCTCGCAGCAGGGCTGCGAAAGATGCCCGTCCTGCCTCGTAAACCTGCGATTCCGAGTGCACTCTGACAAACGGCCTGAGCACACCCTGCCAGGCATTGTTCAACTCTGCAGCCGGAATCTGCCTTTGCCGCGCCAGTATCTGCCATAGTCCGAGATTGGCCTGCAACGTCCCCAGGGTATTGCCGCGCAAGGCGAGGTTGTCGATGTGGTCGAGGCTGCTGGCGACCTCCAGAAAGAACGCTATCGATTCGTCGGTCAACTCGGGGAACTCGGCAAAGACGCGATACTGATCACTGAAGAGTTCGAAGCGCCGCGCTAACGACCGAACGGTTTCAGGCGCCAGGCGCCGATTCGCTGGCCGGTGCGCGTCGAGTTCGCTCAGCACGAGGTAGATCTGCAGTGGACCAAATTCCGTATTCGCCCGCGACACCCCGAACATGGACTGCACTAGCTGCTCGGAACTGCTCAGACGGTTGGCTCGCTTCCCCCAGTCGCGAACGACTTTCGAATCGCTCTTCTGGCGAAGAATATCCTTCCAAGCCGCCAGGTCGCCAGGAATGCGGGGCTCGCCACTCGTGTCCCACTGCTGCCGGGTAACCATCAGCAACAGCCCCGGAGCCGGGCGGAACGCGCCGCGCGTCGCCGCGCTTGATTGATCATTGGAACGCAGGGCCTCATAGAAAGTGCGCAGCCGGTTCCCCTGCGTAAAGTGCGCTTGCTGATCGCGGCTGGTGCGCGACAAGACATCGAAGTACGCTGCCAGCCAGCCCGTGTCCTTCGACATCAGGTTCTGAACAAATTCCCCGGGCGAGTCCGGACTGGCGCCCACCAAGCTCTTCCACGCCCCCTCCGCGCTCGCGCCGCCCGGCACCAGCACCTTGCCCGAGCGGATACAGAGATAGCTGCCATAGAAATCCATCGCGGCCGAATGCGGAATGAGCTTCCTGAGTCCGGCCGATTGTTGCAGAGCGGTGCGGGTTTCAGGATCGAGGCGCGAGAACGCCCAGTACAGCCGCGCCATCGCGGAATCATGCAGCAGCGTGTCGATGAGGTCCTTGCTGTATTGCTGCTCCCGTTTGTTGCCTGCATTCATCCACTCGGCTTCATTGAAAATCACGGGGACTCGCGTGCCCGGAAACCGGTATTCGAACGGCTTACCGAGTTGCAGGCTCTGTTCCAGCAGGGGGAGCGGGAAGCCCGAGTCGGTAGTGACGAAGGCCCTTTCAGGATCGGCCGTCTCCAGCGACGAATCCGGCCGGCCGCATTCCTCACGGAAACGGTATCCGAGAATGTGCAGCAGCGGTTTTGCCTGTTCGCAGTCGGCCACACGAATGACTTCGTTTTGCCCGGCAAACTCCGCCAACTCGCGTGCCTGTTGCACATAACGATTCAACAGAATCAGAAATTCCGTAGGCTTGTTGCCGCCTTCGTAGCCCTGCATATAAACGTTGCGGGACAACAGTGGCAGCACATCCTCCGGACCGATTTTCTGGCTGATTCCTGCCATGCGCAGGAACGAGCGCAGCGGACCGGGAATGACTACCTCAGACGTGGTGCCCGGCGACTTGCCGTTCGCATCCGTGCCATTTCGCGGATGCCCGGAAGGTGGCGATGCGCCCCAGGCCGAGGCGCAGACGAGGAAACCCCACAATAAAGAGACAACTAGCAGAACGCCCGGGCGGAGAGGAGATTTCACGGCTGGGTCCTTGTGGTTCCGAAGGTTACGCAATCGGAGGTTAGCCCACCGAGGGACTCGCGTCCCTGTTTGCCCTATGGACCTGCCTCACGAGCCTTGAAAGGTTTGTCCGGTCTGATGAAGCCAGGCCGTTCGCATCCAGACGAGAGCGCCCCGCGGTCCCAAAAATCTGATGCCCGAGAAAATACAATCATCCGGGGCGCTTGTCCAAGCCTTTTCTCATTATGATCTGTGGAATATGTAAAAAAATGCGTCTTTCCCCTTCCCAGTGCCTGCCGTCCGGCCTAAAGCGCTGCCATGGAACTGTTTTCTCCGTTTGGAATCATCGGGTTCTTGACTTGTCGTGAAACCCAACGACGATTGTTCCGCTTTCGTAACAAATCTCCGTTTCGCCGTCGGGCCCACAACCAGCTAGTCTGGCGTCAACTGAAGAAGGCCGCCGATTCCGATACATCACTATGTCCACCCCGCGGGCCGGGTGGTGATCACCACTTGCTTCGGCGATATCAGCTTCGACCATGTGTTGGAAAGCCTCCAAGCCCTGGGCGGCGACCCCGGTTTCAAGCCCGGGTTCCGGCAGTTGGTCGATTTGTCGCAAATCTCAAAACTGAGGCTTCGGCTTAAGGACTTAGAGGAGATCCAGCATTCCTGGGACCCGTTTTCCAATACCGGCAAGCGGGCCGCGTTTGCGACCCAACCGCCCGATTTTTTGGCTTGCGAAAACCTACCAGTCGCTCGTGGCCCGGACTGAGTTCAGGGTCTTCCACACGCTGACGGAAGCCATCTCGTGGGTGAGCCTTCAGGCATCGCTTTTGAAAGGCTGTACCGGGCGCCCGTCCACAGCGCGTGTGTTTTCGACCTCAACAACCGCTACGATGCTCGAGATGCCCACCCTTGTCCCAAAAAATTTTCCTGTTGCCCGGAAGCGTACGTAAAATTGCGCGAGCCGAAAAGCACAGGGTCTTCGCCCAGCGGGTTGGCGCTTGAAATGGAACCAAGAAAGGTCTTGTTACCGCAACGGTGTAGCAACGGGAAGACTGGGACTACGCCAGCCAGGTCCTGCGATCGTTAACGGCGGCTTGGGGTCGCGATGTGCGTAGGCGAGTCACCGTGCGTAGAGCCCGGAGCGCATCGAGAGCGGCTTCAAGCGCGTGTCGCTCGCGCAACTGCGAGGTCTGCATGGGGTCGCCGCCCGCCTTGTCCGCCAACCTCAGATGGGCTGAGTCTCGGCGGCCCAGTTTCCAAGCTGCTGCTTGATGACTTGATAGCACTGGCAGGCCGCATCCTGAAGCTTCCCTTTGTCGAGAACCGTCACTCTGCCGCGACGATAGGAAATGATGCCCGCTCGGCTTAACGCGCCCGCGGCCAGGCTTACGCTCGAGCGGCGCGTGCCGAGCATTTGTCCGAGCAGATGCTGTGTAAGAGGAAGCTCGTCGGAGCCGAGAAGGTCTTGGCTCATCAGCAGCCAGCGCGCCAAGCGTTCTTCTACCTCGTGCAGTCCATTGCAGGCGGCGATTTGCATCGCCTGCATGGCCAGCCGTTGCCCGTAACGATGCAGTTCGACGTTCAGCTGTGGACAATGCGGTAAAAGCTCGCGCAACGTGTTGCCCGCGATTCGGTACGCAGTCCCGTCGGCTTGCGTAATAAGCCGGTTCGGGCTGGTCGTAAACCCGTCGACTATCGGCAATCCTGCGAAACCGCCGCAGCCGATGAGGGCGACTTCTACGCTCTTTCCATCGGGTTGAATATTTACTACCGAGACCAACCCGTTTTCGATGAAGTAGGCGAAGGCGATTTTGCCCCCCGCTTCATGCAGAACCTGGTGGCTCCGGAAGGGTGCATACTCCAGCCGCGAGCGGATCAGGTCGAGTTCGGAGTGCGGGATCCTTCCCAGGATTTCACCTGAGAAAACTCGATTGCCGTTGTCTGAGATCCTGGGTTGAATCACAGTCTTAGTAATAGGAATTGCAGCACTCATGTTCGTAAGCCCTCCCAGAAAGCAGGTTAGATTGGAGGAACATTGAACGAAGGTCGCAGCAGGAACGCGTCAGAACTACTTGGATTAACACGCTGTCCCCGTTTAGGAAAACATTACACGCACCCTGAGGCGGGGACATGCGCCAAACTGCGCCAATTGGAGGTGTGGCGATTCCACACGACCGGGCGCCAAAATCCGGCAGCCAGGGGTTGAGCCGCGTGCTCGCGGCCAAAAACGGAAGCGTCCAGGGACTAGGGGACCCTGGACTCTCCTTGTATGCCTGTACGGCCCTGCGATCTTGCTTATATGGCTCTGCGCAGTGAACGTCGCGTTTTGCGCGTCCCGGGCGCTTTCCCGGTGCCACAAAAATTCCTGGGCTTTTCCGTGTAGAATACTGGATGGCGCTGCTTTGCGGAATTTAACTCAAAGAGAGGGTCCCGCCGTGAGGGAACGCCCCCCGAAAGTCGAACCCCCGCAAATTCTCAGCGGGTGGAAAGAAATTGCAAATTATCTAGGCAAAGGTGTGCGAACGGTCCAGCGGTATGAGGATCTGCTCGGACTTCCCGTGCGCCGTCCAGCTGGCCGCCCCTCGGGTTCGGTGATTGCAACCAGAGCGGAGCTCGACGGCTGGGTCCAGGCGAGCCCGATTCGCAAAGAATTTCGCCTGAGAAGTGCGATGGACCTGTCTGCGTCTCACAGGAGTGCCATCGAGCAAAATCTTTCCGAGATGGTGCGACTTCGTAATCAAACGTTCGAGCTGCGGTCCGAAGTTTTAAAGTCGCTCGAGCTCCTTCGAAACAACGTCTACGAGTTGATGGGAGGACTGAATCGGAACCCGTGGAACGGCTCCTCCCCTCTGTATTCCACGAGTGAACGTCAACTGCTCGACCGCGTCGCGTCGAACTCGGACGCTCCTCCATCGAAACACACGAAAGCCAATTAATCAGGGCTCTTCTCCAAGAGATTTTCCCCGCCGTTCCGGTCGAACCCACAGAAGGCTTCGCGCCAATAGGGGACACTTCAGAGTCATGGATTCGAGAAAGCAGTTGATTTGGGGGCACGCTGCGGCCAGGCCGACCGTGGATGAGCTGAGGGCTTCGCGCGAGCGAATGAATCGCGCCGGCGCCGAGTTCCTGAGGATCGACCTGGAAACGGCACGGACGTTCGTCGACATTGCCCGCCACGCTTACGACGATTTGTGCAAAAAGCGTAATTGTCGTTCCGCCCGCAGGGCCTATGACACCGTGATCAAGCTGATCGATAAAGTGGACTGGCATGCCAAGGATGGAGTCGCGGTCAAGCGCGAACTGAACCGGCTGAAGAAGGAATTGGAGAGATTGGGAGAAACATTCTAAAAGTAGCGCCGGCGTCCCGCCGGCTGTCGCGAGGGCATCTTGCCCCGCTCGCCGCCGTGGTTGCGGGATCAGGGCACGCCTTAAGCGCGGGCCGCCAACGGCTCCATAAACACTGGGCTTATAGCGCCGGAGGTCATCTCCCTTGCGGAGCTATTTGCGAGATAAGCTCTAGGCTACTTTTATTTTTGGGGTTCCAACTTCCTCGCCGACCCCGACTTTCGGCGCCAACTCGGCCCCTTAGCTGGCCTCCCGTTTCCCATCTCCCAGGGGTACCACATCACTGATGTCCAGCAACATAATCATGACCCCATCGATCTTGTTTTCGAGCGTGCGGTATGGAGTAATGCGAAGCTTGTACAACCTGCCATCGCGAGCACGTACCTGTTCTGTCTTCGTGCTGATGTCGCGCATCACGTCCAGCATCCAGCGCTCGAGCTGAGGAAGCTCGATGTTCAACGGCAGGTGCGTAAGCGCCCTGCCCACGTCGTTGTCGGAAAAACCGAAGACCCGCTCCGCCTCCGGCGTAAACCGGCGGATGTGCAGATCCTCGCCCAGCATGATGATCGGAATGGTCGCGCTGTTGAGAATATTGATCAGATCGTTGCTGAGTTGCGCCAGTTGCTGGTTGCGGTGCTGGATCTCTTCGTTGACCGTGTTCAACTCTTCGTTGGCCGACTCCAGTTCCTCCTTGGAAGTCTGCAATTCTTCATTCGTGCTTTGCAATTCCTCATTGCCCGATTGAATTTCCTCGTTCGCCGACTGCAATTCCTCGTTGGTGGCTTCCTGGGCCTCGATGATGGACTGCAGGTAATCCTTCGTGCTGGCCACTTCTTGCTTGAGTTGCGCGATCTGCACCTCCTTGCCATCTGTGGCTTCCCTGGGCGTCTGCGGTTGCACAGGCTTTACCGCGGGAAGAGCGGAAATGTTCTTCTCCTCGAATAAAACGAGGAAGTGACGCTGGTCCCGGGCAGGAGTCCGAAATGGAATGATCTCCAACCGCACGACGGCAGACTCGTCGCCATCTTCGATCACAATTCCCTCCCTGGAGACGGGAATTGAGTTCTTGCGGGCCTTATCCATCAAGGTACGCAACTCGAAGAGCAAGCCGGGACGCGCCATCGTGAGCAGGTTGAGGCTGGCACGCCCGGTTGGCAGTTCCAGGTAACGGCTGGTTCTGCCCCGGCTCTGCAGAATCTCCAGATCGTCGTTGACGACTACCGCCGAAGGAACGTACCTGGTGAGCAGAAGGCGGTCGGCTTCGCGTTGTACGTCGAGCGGCGACTTCGCGAGTTCCTCTTCTTGGTTCGGATGATGCGGCTTCTCCCGACGCCCCTCGGAACTCTCGTGGGCGCTGACCGTTAAACCGAACGTAACCGGAGAGGGGACGGCTTTCTTTTGATAGATTTTGCTTTTTCTGTCAACCAGAGCGAAGATTTCTCCGCCCGATCCCACCAAGCCTTCGGTGTTCCCAACCAGCAGAAATCCATTGGGCTTCAACGCATAGTGGAAGATGGGGATCACCTTCTTCTGCAATACCGGGCTGAGATAGATCAGCACGTTGCGGCAACTGATCAGGTCCATGCGCGAGAACGGCGGATCGCTGAACACATTTTGCCGCGCGAACACGCACATATCGCGGATCGACTTCGAAATCTGATAACCAGCCGGACCTTTGCGGAAGAAGCGCCGCAGGCGCGTTTCCGAGACCTCGTTCGCAATGCTTTCCTTGTAGATTCCAGATCGCGCTCTCTGAATGGCGGTTTCGCTCAGGTCTGTGCCGAAAATCTGAATCGGCATTTCAACGCGAAGTTCAGAAAGCATTTCGACCAGCGTGATTGCGTGGGAATACGTCTCCTCTCCCGTAGAACAGCCCGGCACCCAGACACGCACCGGCTCCGACGACGAGCGATCGCCGATAATCCTCGGGTAAACCGTCTCGTGCAGGACGTCGAAGACGTCGGGGTTACGGAAGAAGCTGGTGACATTGATCAGGATGTCGCGGTAAAGGGCTTCGACTTCCTGCGGATTGCGATGCAGCAGCTTGACGTAATCGCGCAGTTCGTCGATGTGATGGATGTTCATCCGGCGCAAGATCCGCCGCCGGATGGTCGCCACCTTGTAATCGACAAAATCGACCCTGCTGTGGCTCTTCAACAGCCGAAACGCGTCCTTCATCAACCGGTCTTTTCCGTCGAAGGTCTCTTGCCGAATTCCCTCCTCCGAGCGCTGATTCGGGACGCGAACGAGTTCCAGCGCGATCCGATCGGGCGGAAGAACGTAATCCACCACGCCGGAAGCCATGGCGCTATTCGGCATGCCGTCGTACTTGGCGGAGTTCGGGTCCTGGGCGAACGTAATCCCCGCGTTGTCCTTGATGGCGATTAACCCCAGAGTCCCGTCGTTTGCGGTTCCCGACAAAATCACGCCGATCGCGTTCGAGGCCTGATCATCCGCGAGCGATTGAAAAAAGGTATCGATCGGCATGTGATGGCCTCGCCCCGCTTCGCGCTGCACCAAATGCAAAACTCCTTCCGCGATGGTCATGTCGGAATTTGGAGGAAGCACGTAAACCCGATTGACCGCGACACGCATCCCCTCCGCCGCCTGCAGCACCGACAGGCGCGTGGTTCGCGACAGCAATTCAACCATGGCGCTCTCGTGCGTCGGATCCAGATGTGGGATGAATATCAGCGCGAGCCCGGGCTCGGCGGGAAGTGATCGAAGGAGATTGCTGAACGCTTCCAGCCCTCCGGCTGAAGCGCCAATGGCAACGATGGGGAAGGGTGCCTCTGAGCTCGCGACATCTGTCGCAACCGGCCGCTTCAGCTGCTTGTTGCGCACCTCTTTCTTTTTGCTGCGCACCTTCTTCTTTGGCGCACTCGGCATGAAACCTGCTCCAGAAACAGCGGACAATAGCAAAGTTGTTGATTGGGTGGCAATTGTAGCGCACCCCCACCCGGGGTGCGATCAACACGAGGTCACCAGTTGGCCTCGAGAGGGGTTTGTCGTCCGCAAAACAATTTCGATCATCCTCGACACCGGCGCGCAGCTCTGGATGGCATAGATTGGCGCTTGTGGCCGGCATATCTGATGGGAATATAAAACTATGCAGTCCTCAAGTTGTCCCGAATATAAGCTGCTTCAGTCGGAACTCATGACGAAACTGGAAACTCTGATGTGGCTGGCGACGGCGGAACTCGACGCCTTGCGGAATGAGCATTACGAAACTTTCATGAGTCTTGAAAGCCAGTTCGAACTTGTTTTCTCGGCAAAGCAAAATGCATTGGCAGTCTTCAGAAAACACCTGACAGAACATCGATGCCAACCGGGCGCCATCGCCGCGGCGTAGCTCCAACCTGCTGCTTTGCCGCTACAGTTCCGTCGCTGGTCGAATCCGATCCCGAGCGGATGCTGGTACGAACGAAACTCAGCAAACGGAAACCTATAGCACTGGTTTAGTATTGAACTCCCGAAAGTGTTGACGGGATCCGACAAGTGGGTGACCGCGCAATTAAGAACGGCCGCCCCGCATCGCCAACCAGTGTTCATCTTCGCATCTCAGACTATCGAAGAGGGAGGCTTTCATGGCTACGACCAACAAACCAGTTCTCGAACCAACTACTCAGGCTTTTATTGACGCGCTCGCGGCCCAGGGAGGCAAGCCGCTATACACACTTTCCTACGCCGACGCTCGCAAGCTCCTCGAGGATGTGCAGGCGATCGACGTCAAAAAACTTCCAGCCGACATAGAAGAAAAGGTCTTTCCGGTTGGCCCGACCGGGGAGGTTTCCGTTCGAATCTATCGCCCGGCGGGTGCCAAAGGGCCCTTACCGGCTGTGATGTATTTCCACGGTGGCGGTTGGATCTTGGGCAGTAAGAATACGCACGATCGATTGCTGCGCGACTTGGTGAATGGAGCCAATGCCGCCTTTGTTTTTGTCAATTACACGCCTTCCCCCGAAGCACAGTTTCCGGTCCCGGTGGAGCAGTGTTACGCCGCTACGAAGTACGTTGCAGAAAACGGCCAGGCGTTGGGCTTGGATTCCAGTCGCCTCGCTCTGGCTGGGGACAGCGTAGGTGGCTACACGACAGCCGTAGTCGCTCAGCTGGCAAAGGAACGCAATGGTCCCTCGATCCGCTACCAGGTGATGATGTACCCCGTGACGGACTCGAGCATGTCGCAACCCTCCTATAAGGAATTCGAGAATGGGCCGTGGTTGACGGCAGCTGCCATGGCCTGGTTCTGGGATGCCTACGCTCCCAACAAAAAGGACCGAAAAAGCACAATGGCGTCGCCTTTATCGGCAACCCTCGAACAGTTGAAAGGGCTGCCGCCCGCTCTGCTGATCGTGGATGAAAACGATATCCTCCGCGATGAGGGCGAACAGTATGCCAGGAAGCTCATTCAAGCCGGTGTTCAAGTAACGCCGCTGAGGGTTCTCGCTACCCATCACGATTACGCGTTACTGAACCCCTTGGCCCAAACACCGGCAACCAGAGTGACGGTAGAGATTGTCTCGGAGAAGCTCTCGGAAGCATTAGCCACAAAGAGCCGTGCGACGGAGACAGTGGCTGCCTGAAAACCTGTCGCGATCCGGGCCCGCCCAGGATGATTCATCGTTTCGGTCCGGGGCGGGCTCCCATCGTCTGCACTCGACACCGCGCCTTTATCGTGTTCCAGCCAAACGCGCGTCCCACGTTCGAGCTAATCGCGCCAGTTCGCAAAGCTCAGCGCACGCTACTTTTCACACTTCTCGGTTCCTGTGAATTCCTTAACGACCTGACTGCGCTTCCAGTCTTCGATCTGTTCGCGCGCGTCTTTCACCAGCTTTTTGAACCGGCGGGCCAATTCGTGAATGCGCTGGGATTGCCTTCTTTGAATCGCCTCGGTCGGAATCAATTCCGTGCCCACACCGATTGCTGTGGCACCCGACAAAATGAAGTTGGCTGCCGTCTGTTGATTCACTCCTCCCGCGGCGATCAAAGGAATCTGGGGCAAGGATGCGTGCAGCGCCTTGATGTACCGATCACCGCCAACCGGACCGCACGGAAAAACCTTGATGAAATCAGCGCCCGCGTTCCATGCCGTGACCACTTCGGTGGGGGTCAAAGCACCCGGCAGCACTGCGATATTTTGCTTCACTCCGAATTCGACAATTGCCGGGTTGAAGGAGGGGGAAGTCAAAAAGCCTACCCCGCAGTCCACGCACAAGCGAGCGACGTCGGTATCGAGCACCGTGCCCGCGCCAACGATAATCTTTGGATCAGAATGAACCAGGTGAGCCATCAACTCGACGGCCCCGGGTATGGTCATGGTGATTTCCACGATCGGGATCCCGCCGCGCGTGACTGCCTCGGCTGCAAAGTGTGCATCGTCGCCAGACGAGACCCTGATAGCCGGAATGATGGCAATTTCTCGAATTCGGGAGCAGACTTCCTCTTTCGTCATTGGTCAGAATCCTTCCAAAGCATTTTCGGCCCAGCGCCGTACAAAGTATCGTTTAGACCGCTTCATTAGAATCAGCTTCCGGTAGCCGATCATCGCTGCGCGCGAACCAGGTGTACAAGGTCGGTAACAGAATGACACTGATGATCAGGTCCGCAACCAGGCCGCCGACGATGACAATGGCAAAAGGACGTTGCGAATCCGATCCGATGCCATGAGAGGTCGCGGCTGGCAAGAGCCCCAGGGTCGCAACCAGCATCGTCATCATGATCGGTCGCAGTCGCAGAACCGCACCCTCCACCGCAGCTTCTTCAATGTCGTAGCCGCGGGCTCGAAGTTGATTGATGTACTCCACCATGATCACGCCGATTTGCACCGATACACCAAACAGCGCGAGAAAGCCGACCCCGGATGACACGCTGAAGTTCGTACCGGTGACCAGGAGTGCGAGCAGTCCACCGATCGGCGCCATGGCAATGTTTGTCAGAATCAGCATGGCCCACTTCACAGACTTGAACATCGTGTACAGAATGATGTAGATCAGCAATATCGTCAGTGGCAGCACGATCAACAATCGCCGCTGCGAGCGCTTTGCACTCTCGTACTCGCCCGCCCAATCGAGCGTGTAACCCGTCGGAAGCTTAACTGAGGCGTTGACCTTCTTGATCGCTTCGTCAACGGTGCTGCCCAGATCTCTGCCTCGCACGCTAAATTTAACGGCTACATATCGGGAATTCTCTTCGCGGTAGATCTCGGAGCCACCATCCAGCACTTTTACTTTCGTCAGTTGTGCCAGTGAAACCCTTTCGCCGGAGGGTGCCAGCAGACGAATCTTTTCAATCGCCTCCTTCGTGTCTCGATACGGCAGGCAAATACCGGAGGACGAGATCGTATCGCTGTTCTCCGATCAGTACCTGGCTGAGGGCGTTGCCTCCAACGGCCGTCTGAATTGCGTCTTGCACATCGGAAACATTGATGCCATAGCGCGAGGCCTGATCGCGATCGACGGTGAAATTGAGGTTGGGTTGGCCGATGATGCGGAACACGCCAAGATCTTCCACGCCGCGGATGGGCCGCATGACCGCGACAATTTCGTCAGCCTTGGCTTCAAGAGTCTTCAGATCATCACCGTAGATCTTGACTGCCAGCGCCCCTTTCACGCCGCTCACCGCTTCTTCCAGATTGTCGGAAATCGGCTGCGAGAATCCCCAAAGCACTCCCGGAATCTTTTCCAGTTCACGGTCCATCGCTGCGATCAATCGCTCTTTGTCCTGGTGAAAGACGGGTCGCCACTTCTCCTTGGGCAACAGATCCACAAAGAATTCCGTATCGAAAAAGCCGGTGGTGTCGGTTCCGTCATCCGGGCGTCCTATTTGGTTGACTACCTGGGGGACTTCGGGAAAGGAGCAGAGGATTTGACGAGCCCTCTCCGCAACCCGGGCGCTTTCGGTCGGCCCGGTGCTTGGAGCCAGCGTCCCACGGACCCAGATCGCGCCTTCATCCAGGTGTGGGAGAAATTCGGAACCGATCACGCCGCTGAAGGCAAGAAATGCCGAAACCACAAGCGCTACGACTGCCCCGCCAACCGTGACCCAGCGGTGGCGGATCGCCCAGTGAACAGTCCTTCTGTAGTGCTTGATCAGAAATGTCATTACCGGGTTCTGCCATTGTTTCGCGCCGCCTCGGAACAGCAGGCTCGCGAGTGCTGGCGCAATCAGCATCGAAAAGATCAGAGCGCCAAGCAGGGCGAAAGCAACCGTCCATGCCATCGGCTTGAACAGTTTTCCTTCGACGCGTTGCAGAGTGAAGATCGGAAGATACGCCGTAACGATGATGGCGATCGCATAAAAAACAGGCCGTTGCACCTCATGGGCAGCCTTGCGGATCCGGTCCACAAGCGAAAGCGGGAGTTTCCTCGGGCCGATTCAGGTGACGGACGATGTTTTCGACCATCACGACCGCTCCGTCCACGACCATGCCAAAGTCCAACGCTCCCAAGGAGAGCAGGTTCGCCGAGATATGCCGCAGGTCCAGACAGATCGAGGCAAAGAGCAGGGCAAAAGGGATGGTCAGGGAAACGATGAAGGCGCCGCGAACATTGCCGAGAAAGATAAAAAGAATGATGACGACCAGGATCATGCCTTCCGCGAGGTTGTGCAGAACGGTATGCGTGGTGTAGTGAACCAGTTCGTCCCGATCGAGATAAGGGACGATCTTCACACCGGGAGGCAACACGTGACTATTGAGCTTGTTGACCATGGCGTGAAGCGATTCCAGCATGGTCGCCGTGTCCGCACCTTTACGGAGAAAGACAATACCTTCGACTACGTCGTCGTCATCCTCAACGACTCCGTCGTTACGGTGGTAGGCTCTCCCGATCTGGCCCAAGCGGATCTTTGGCCCTTGCGTAACAACCGCGATGTCTTTTATCCGCAGCGGAGTCCCGTTCTGAGCCTTGATCACCGTTTTCTCGACGTCACGAATGTCGGTGACCAACCCCACGCCGCGCACGTTGATCTGTTGCGAGCCTTGTTCAATAAAACTGCCGCCCACGTTCGCGTTGCTGTTCGTGAGTTGCTGCTCGACCTGAGCGAGGCTGAGGCCATAGGAGATCAGTTTCTCCGGGTCGACGCGAACCTGGTATTCGCGAGTCACGCCGCCGAACGACGAATCGTCGACTACGTCCGGAACTGAGCGGATGTACTTGCTGATGACCCAGTCCTGCAGAGACTTCAGGTCCATCAAGTCGTACGCCGGATTCGTGCTCTTTAGCGTGTACCAGTAGACCGAGCCAATCGGACTGAAATCAGGCCCAATCCCCGCGGTGATACCTGGAGGCAGCGTGACTTGCGAGAGGCGCTCCAGCGCCTTCTGACGATCCCAATCGTTATCGGAGTTGTCATCGAAAATTAGATTCACCACGGAAAGTCCCGCTAACGAGGCCGACCGCACATGCTGAAGATGCGGGATGCCGTTCATCTGGATTTCGATGGGAATCGTGACTTGCTGCTCGACCTCTTCCGCGGCTCGTCCTGGCCATTGCGTAATGACCTGTACCCAGGTGTTGGCGACATCTGGATAGGCTTCGACCGGCAGGTTGTGGAAAGAGATCATTCCCCAAATGAAGAGGAGAATCGCCATACTCAAGACAACGAAGCGGCTGTTCAGAGCGAAGTCGACGAGGGCGCGAATCATTGCTGCTCCGCCGAGTTCTGGAATTCAAGCGCATTGGCTACGACTTGCTGGCCAGGCGTCAGTCCGGAGAGGACCTCCTGCATGGCGCCGGGAAGCATGTCACCGCCCACGACTTCCGTCCGTCGGAATTGACCAGCCTTCATCGGCACGTAGACCCAATCCCGATCGTGAAGGTGCAAGATTGCAGTGGCTGGGACAGCGGCTCGCTTTTGTTTTTCTCGGCCGTGGAAAGTCGCACTCACGAACATGCCGGGCCGCATCAGGCCGGGATTCCGCATTTCGATGCGGACCTTGGCGGTGCGAATATTCGGGTCCAGCACCGGTCCAACGTTGCTGATGGTGCCGGCGAAAACCTGGTCGGGATACGCGTTCAGACGAATATCGGCCTTTTCGCCGAGGCGCACGTTGACCAGATCGTTTTCGTAGACATCGCACAAAATCCAGACATAGCTCAGGTCCGAGATCGTGAAAGGACTTGGCGAAGAGAGCCCCGCGATCCCAGCGCCGTTTGTAACCTGCTGGTCGGTGATTACTCCGGAAGTGGGAGCATGAATTTCGATCAGGCCGCTCGGACGATCAAGCGTAGGACTGCCCAGCACGCGAAGCTTTTCGGCGGTATTCGAGACGTCTACCTTGGCTTTGTCTTCGGCATTCTGTGCGATCTGCAGATCGTTCTGTGAGATTGCACCTTTGTCGTAAAGCAATTTTGCGCGCTCCAACTGAGTCCGGGCCAACTGTTCGTCTGCCACGGCTTTCTGGTAGTCGGAGAAGGCGCCGGAGATGTCCGCGCTCTGCACCTTCAGCAACAATTGGCCTTTCTTTACGGTGTCGCCCAGACGCGCGTGTATCTCGACAACGCGCCCCACGGCCAATGAGATAACAGGAACAGCTCGTGAAATATCCGGATTTACCGTCCCGGTGACTCGCAGCTGGGGCAAGGCAATATGTTCTGTCGCCTGCGCCAATTCAAACCGTTCCGGACGGTCCACCTGAAACACATTGCGGTCCTCTACTTTTTCCACCCGGAGTGGTGGCGGCGCCTCAGCCTGGGGATCACTCTTCCCGCCGCTGCAGCCCACCAGAGACAGAACCGCCACCAGAGGCAAGGACAAGATCGCGAAATCCCTGCGGTTCATTGGATCACCTCGCGTCCTACGGCAAGATTCAGTTGACTGGCCGCACTTAAATAGGAGGCGACCAGATTTAAATAGTTCACCTGTACGCTCCTGTAGTCGGCCTGAGCGTTGAGAAAATCGAGCAGCGATGCCGCGCCGTGTTGGTACGAAAACGAGATGGTGTCCCTTACGCTTGAAGCCTCTTCCAGGTACTGGTCTTTATACGGTTTGAGAAGAATGACCGCGCTATTGACCGTGGCATAGGCGGAATCCACATCGTTGAAAACCTGCGCCCGTGCTGCCGCCGCAAGCCTGTCATTGCGATCGATGTCCAATTGCGTGCGGCGTTTTTCACCCTGATTGCGATCGAAGATGCGCAGCGGAATGCTCACGCTGAAACCCAGGTACGCATCGATAGGGGGATTTCGCCCGACATCGACACCAAGGACCGGATCCGTCGATCCATTTGCGACGGCGAGCCGATAGTCAGTCTTCGCCTTGTCGATCGACTGCAACGCTGCCTTCAAATCCGGACGCGTATCGAGAGCGGCTTGTCGAACATCGCTGAGCGAGGGAAGCTGTTCTGTGAAATCAAATGGTCCAACTACATCAAACTGTTCCACCGCAGTCTGGTCGTTCAACAGCATAAGAAGCTGGATCTTCGCGACACGCAGATTCACTTCCGCAGTCTGCAGGTCGGAAAGGTACTGGACCCTCTGCAATTCCAGGCGTTTCAAATCGACTTGGGCAATTCCACCCGCTTTGTAACGCTCGCGATTTACGTCCAGAACGTGGTCGTAATAGGCGAGATTTTCCTTGGCTAGACTTAGGATGGCCTTTTCCTGAAGCGTCTCGACGAATGCCCCTCGGAGATTGAACAGCAGATTTCGCTCTAAATCGGCTTGCCCGGAGGTTGCAATGGCAGTTGCCTTTTGGGCGCTCTCCAAACGCAGCCCTCGCTTGTGCTGGCGCTCCCACAGTTGGCTCACAGTTCCCGCGGACAAGAAATAGGCGAAAGGCCCATGAGGCGGACCGCCGTTGAAAGGATCGATCTGGTCGGCAAGGATGGTCAGGTTGGGGTTCGGGCGGAGATTCGCCGTGATCTCCTGGGCGCGTGATTCATCGATGCCAATTTGTCCCGCTCGTAGAGTTGGGTTCGCGGCTTCGAACTTGTCACGAACTTCCTGCCACGTCAGCGCCTTTTGGGCGAAACCGATCTCTCCCAAGGCGACGATAAGGAACAACCCGACGATCAAACCTTTCAAGTCCCGCCGCATGAAATCCTCC
Organism: uncultured Acidobacteriota bacterium; assembly: GCA_963729415.1. Classification (GTDB taxonomy): domain Bacteria; phylum Acidobacteriota; class Terriglobia; order Terriglobales; family Acidobacteriaceae; genus Gp1-AA133. The sequence continues at coordinate 28,259 of CAVSOD010000010.1, forward strand.
ACTATCTCTTTGGCCAGACGGTCTCGCGCCCAGTTCGGATATTTCCTTTTCGCCGTGCCCTGGCAAATCGTTAACCATCGCACCGGCAGGTTACAGGACTGTTACAAGCCCGCTGCCTGCGGAGTGATCTTGGGATGGAGTTCTATCGACTCCCAGCAACGAACCTTATAGTGTAGGGGACTATACTGTTGCAAGCGGAAAAACAGAAAAGTTCAGTCGCAGCTCGCAGCGCTGATCCCAGAGGAGAATTCTCGAAACGCCAGGGTCATAAGCGAAAGCGGATAGGACCCCTCAGGACGGAGCAGGACTGCTCCTCATTTAAGGTAGGATTTTATGGTTTCCACCAGACCATCAGCCGCTACTGCCTGTTCGGAGCTTGGCTTTCGGTTGGGATCAAGCACGTGAAATCGGATCTGATCCTCGAGAAGTTCCACCATGAGCGAGTTCATCGCACCTCGGGCGGACGTGATCAGCCGGAGGATATCGCCACAGTCTTGTTCCTCGGTTAACGCCCGTTCCAGCGCTTCCACTTGCCCCCGAATGCGGCGCGCTCGCACGATCAACTTTTCTTTATTCTTTGCAGCGTGGCTCATATTTCGAGAGCATAGCATAGGGGACTATAGGGCACAATATTTCGGAGTTCATGGAACCTGCAGCCTCTACTGCGCAGCCCGATAATAGCTCCCCTTTGCGCATCAGACTTCCGCCGCTCTCCAGAAAACTCCGTTTCGGAAAAGGTGAGTGCGAGCGCCGGCTTGTGCGCGGAGCGCGTTGTGAGCTCGATCACACGGTAATGAGACCAGGATCACTGAGGATTTCTAGCCGCGATAAGAGGATATCTACATGTAGATGTCCACAATGCTCTCCACCACCTCCCAATACGCATTGCGCGCCCTTTCCTATCTGGCAGCACAGTCCGGGGAAGCCGTACTGGGGCGGGAATTGGCCGAGTCAGTCGAGATTCCGTCGAATTACTTGTCGAAGGTGCTGTTGACTCTGCGAAACGCCGGGTTGGTGGCTACGGCTCGCGGGTCTGGCGGCGGATACCGGCTTGGCAAGCCGGCAGAAGAGATTCATTTGATCGATGTGGTGGAGCTGTTTGAGGAGATTTCGCGTACCAGACCTTCTTGTTTCCTGGGCCGTACGCGAGCCTGCTCTGAAACCACGCCTTGTAATGCACATTCCTCCTGGCGAAGCCTGCAGAATGCGTACTTGAAATTTCTCATTTCTACTCCGCTCTCAGCAATTGCAGGGGAACGAGACGACGTCTGGACGAGCTCTGGCCAAAAGCGCGAGTCGCACTCTGAACCAGAACAAATTACTCACCCTGGAGAATAAAAGATGAACGTTGCTACGGAAAAAACCGTGCGGGAGCTGGCGCTCAAAAATCCAGCTACAACCAGAGTTTTCGAGAAGCTGGGCATCGATTACTGCTGTGGCGGCAAAAGGTCGCTCGAGGAAGCTTGCCGCACCGCCAAGCTGAATATCGATGAAGTGCTCGAGTCACTTGAAAAGGCGTGGGAGGCGCCCTCCGCCGTACAGAAAGACTGGCAACTCGTACCGATCTCGGAGCTGATCACCCACATCAAGGAGACTCACCACAAATACACCCGGGAAGAGATTGGCCGACTGGGCCCCCTTTTCGCGAAGGTCTGCTCGGTTCATGGCAAGAATCACCCCGAACTGTTACAGATCCGTGGCCTCTTCCAGGACCTCGCCAACGAACTCAGCGCACACTTGATGAAGGAAGAGATGGTTTTGTTCCCTTTCCTGATCAGGATGGAAGCGGCAGTCACCCGAAAGGAGTCGATCGCGCCTGCTCCGTTTGGCTCCGTCCAGAATCCGATTTCGATGATGGAGTATGAACACGATTCCGCGGGAAGCGTCTTGCGAGCCATCAGAGAGGCAGCCAACGGATATTCCGCCCCCGCCGACGCGTGCGTCACTTACCAGACCCTCTACCATGCGCTGGCCGCCTTCGAAACAGACCTTCATCAGCATATTCATCTGGAGAACAATGTTCTGTTTCCCCGCGCGCTTGCCATGGACAGAGCACTGAAGGTCCAGCATGACTGAAACCAATCCCATTGTCGACACAGCCGAGCAGACTCGCAGGCGAGCCATGATCGTCCCCCGCGAACATGGCGCCTGGGGTCTGCTGTTGGTGCCTCTCTTTACCGGGCTGGTTGCAGGATTTTCTCCCGAACATCGCGTCTGGCAGTTGTTTCTCTTCACGTCCGCTACTCTTTCGTTGTTTGCGCTGCGGACGCCCCTTGAGAGCCTGCTTGGTATAGGCCTAATCTCCGCCCGAACCTCAGGAGAACGCTGGACGGTGTTCATTGCCTCGACTTGTTTCGGTTTGCTGGCGCTCGCTTGCCTGGGTGTCTTGCTATGGAAGTGGCAGTATTCCGCTTTGCTTCTGCTGGGAGCCGTGAGTGTTTGCGCATTTGTCATGCAGGCAATACTCCGGAGGCTGGGTCGCCGCACACGGATGATTTCGCAGGTCGTGGGCGCCATTGCCCTGACATCGACCGCTCCCGCTGCGTACTACATCGGTACGGGACGACTGGACACGCGAGCTTTCCTATTGTGGATTGCGAACTGGATCTTCGCAGGCAACCAGATTCATTTTGTTCAACTGCGCATACACGCCGCGCGTGCGACAACGTGTAAAGAAAAGCTAGCGAGAGGTCGAGTCTTTGTGGCGGCCCAGGCGGTATTGCTGATGGGGCTGGTTTTGGCGTGGCTCTCGAACCGCTTACCTTTATTGGCAATCCTCGCGTTTGTGCCTGCATTGGTGCGAGGCTCGCGATGGTTGCTTCACGAAAACGAACCCCTCGACGTCAAAAGACTGGGCTGGTCTGAAATGAAGCAGGGCGTTGCATTCGGAGTGTTGCTCGCTGTAGCCTTTCTGTATGGGTAGTTTATTGGCCCGTGGGCCTCGGCGGCCGTAGCCACTCCTGGACGACAAGCAAAAAGGAAATCATCGGAACCTGTTGTCAGTTTCTTGTTTGCTGACCATCCCTACTGGGCTTAGATCTCTTTGAGGCCCTGCCCATCGATCAGAAAATAAAGCGCCACTAACGTGAGCGACGTACCGTTGACTACCAACATTACCGGCGCTGAGCCAACCCGCGTGATTAGCCATCCACTTGCAAGTCCGCCCAGCGGTGAGCCGCCTAGGAACGCGACCAAGTAAATAGAGACCACTCGTCCGCGGAATTCAGGCGGCGCGAGAAGTTGCGCCAGGGAAGTGCTGAGCGAAGAACACATCACGAAGAGCGACCCACCGATGAACAGGATCAAGGCAGAGAGGTAAAGGTTCCGCGACAGCCCGAAGCCGACAATGATCGCGCCAAACAGCGTGAGCAAGATCAGCAGTATGCGTCCCATATGCTGGTTCTTGCCCAGCCACGCAACGAGGAGCGCTCCCATGACTGCGCCCGCGCCCGAGAACGTCATGAGTTGTGTATAGAAGCCGACGTCCCGGTGAAACACGTCTCTGGTGATGACGGGAAGAAACGTAAGCAGCGGCGCTCCGAGAAACGCAGCAAAGAAGCCTAGTGCCATCACCGTCACCAAATTCGGCGAGCCCTGGACGAATTGCCAGCCACCCCTGAACTGAGCCACCATGGTTTCGGTGGCCATTGGAGGCACGCGCACGTCCCGCAACGCCAAGATCGCTGCGATCACAAACAAGAAAGAAATCCCGTTCAAACCGAAGCACGCGACCATGCCGAACGCCGCCAGGACCGAACCGGCGACGACGGGGCCAATCACCTGCGCCAGGTTGAACTGGATGGAATTGAGTGCAATCGCGTTGGGGAGATGTTCTTTCCCCACGAGCGTGGGTATGAGCGATTGATACGCGGGCCCCCCAAACGCCCGCACGCAGCCGGTAATGAGCGAGAGGCCGAGCACGTGCGCGATATGGATGCGCCTCGTGTAAATCAGCACCGCCAGCACCAGAGCCACCAGCATCTGGACGATTTGCGACATCAGGATCATGTGACGCCGGTCGCGTCGGTCCGCGAACACCCCACCAATCATCGTGAAAAGCAGAAGCGGCAACTCGCCGAGAAAACTGTCCAATCCTAGAAAAAATGCCGATCTGGATCCCGCCATCGTGACGATCAGCCACGCCTGCGCCACCTTTTGCATCCAGGTGCCGATGCTGGACGTGAGGGCGCCCACCCAGAGGAGGCGGAAGTTGCGGTGGGTCAGAGCTATCGCAATCCGGCCGGGGGCGGATCGAACAACCTCGAGCGAACCAAAAAAACATCCACCGCCTGCACGCCGAGTTGTTGGCAAAGCCAGTCTCATACACTTCCACGGCTGCAGGGCCTGAACCAGCCGGGCCTTCCTCTCGGCTGCGAATTCTCTGCCGCCCTTCCCCGCTTTCGTCATTCTTTACAAATGGTTATTATGTCGTCCAATGAATTAATATTTACTCTGTGATAATGGCGGATTATGAATCTGGAATTCTCAGAACTTGCCGCATTTGTGGTCCTGGCCGGCGAACTCCACTTCCGCAAGGCCTCGGAGCGGTTGTTCCTATCCCAACCGGCGCTCAGCAAGAAGATTCAAAGACTCGAGGAGAAGCTCAAGGGAGCCCTCTTCGTGCGCTCGCGCCGGAAAGTGGCCCTGACGGATGCGGGCAAAAGGTTCCTTCCGAAAGCCGCAAAACTGTTACAGGACGCCGAGGATGCTTTGCGCGAAACCCAGGCTGCCTTTGAAGGTCGAGCCGGCACGCTGCGGATCGGCTTCGGGATTGCTTCGGTATCTGAAATCCTTCCACGAACCATTCTGCGTTTCCGCAAGCTTTACCCCGAAGTCGAACTTCAAATGCGGGAAATGCCCTCTCCTTCACAAGTCTCATCTCTTATTGAGAGTAGGCTGGATGCGGGAATTCTGCGGATGCCGGTCACGAACCGCAAACTGGTCAGCGTCCCGCTATTTTCCGAGCACCTGGTTTTGGCGACTCCGGCGCATGCACCCTATCGGCCGAAGAAGGGCATCGACGGACTTCGTAACAGCGGTTTTATCTTCGTCTCGCCCTTGGTCTCTGAAACTTTCCACGATCGCGTGCTAAGCCTGTGCCTGCGCGCCGGGTTCACTCCCCGAGTCGTGCAGGAAGCAAACGAAATCCTGACCATCCTCCACCTGGTTCGAGCTGGCGTGGGGGTCTCTTTGGTCCCGAGGTCGGCCCTGCGCCTCAAAGTGCCGGGAGTGCGATTTCATGAGCTGGGCTGGAAGGAGCCGTTGTGGCGCATCGGCATGGCATGGAATCGGAACTCGGAGAAACTTCCGCTGATCTCTCAATTAGTCAAAGTCGTACAGGCCGTGGTCGCCGAGCAAGAGATCTAGCCATGCATGACAATCTCAAAACCAGCGAATCCCTGACAACGTATTCCATCTCACGCTGTAATCATCGAGCCGGTTCTGGTAGCGTGCAGCTAAAACCCCAGCCGCAGTACAACCCGGCACCCACCACCGCTGACCTCGACGACTAGAACACGTCCTGACTGCAACCGCCCTCTCCCTGATGATCGGGGAGAGGGTTTTTCGTTTACGCCTCAACCGCAAAGTCCCGCCTCCTTACGTTCACGCCTTCAAATACCACGGAACATTGACAATATTGATCCGGTTATCCCCGTGCAATAGCAAGAGTGCTGTCAACATCTCTGCGCGCTGGTTATGCAGAAAATAGTGATACCAGTGCCGCTCCACCATCGATGGGATGACCACCGCCACTGTCCGCTGGGGATTCTCTCGCTCCAACTTCAACACATAGTCCACAATCGGATGGATGATCAGCCGGAAGGGCGATGGCAGCGTCACCAATTTGGGCGCCCGTCCCGGCGGCGGGTCTTCTTCCCAATTCCATGGAGTTTTGCAATCGGCGTCCGCATCGCACGTCACGTGCAGGGCCTGCACATCCGGAGACAAAGTCATCGCAAACTGTAACGCCTTTTGTGTTGCGGCGTTCCACTGCTCCACCGGAATCACCACGATGGGAGGCATTAGATTCTCGGCACTCAGCACCATTCCGCGCTTCAACGCGAGTTCTTGATGCGTCAGCAAGTAGTGCCGCTTCACCCGCCCCATAAAAACCAGCAGCGCAGGCAACAACGCCACGACTACCCATGCGCCACTGGTAAACTTCGCCACCAGAATCACCAGCAAGGTCAGCCCGGTCGCCAGAGCGCCGATCCCGTTCACGATAATGGCATGCGTCGCGCCGTGGTCCTTTGCATTCTTCCACCAATGCCCAACCATCCCGGCTTGCGAAAGGGTGAATGCCATGAACGCCCCGATGGCAAACAATGGAATCAACCTGTCCGTCACTCCACCGAATAAAAGCAACAGCAATCCGGAAAGAATCGCCAGTGCCCAGATTCCTTGTGAAAACACAAGCCGTCTTCCCCGCGTGGTAAGGGAATGCGGGAGATAGTCGTCGCGCGCCATCATCCGGCACAGCCGCGGAAAATCCGCAAATGACGTATTCGCCGACAAACACAGGACAATCAGCACCGAGAGCATCGTTACGTCATAAAAAAGTCCCCTGCCCGCGACGGCCGCCGTCAGCATCGACAACACACTCTGATATCCCGGCGCTCCCGGGTCTGTCGCTACGATGCCGTAATACTTCACCAGCACGCCGATCCCGCCCAGCAACAAAACCAGAATCACAATAATCGCGGTCAGTGTTTTCCGCGCAGCGGGGACCACCGGTGGCTTAAATGCCTGGACTCCGTTGCTCACCGCCTCCACGCCTGTCAGCGCCGTGCATCCCGACGAGAACGCTTTGATCAGAATCCAAGCTCCCATCATCTGCAACGTTGTCGATGCTCCCGGGTGCGGAGGAGCAATCACCGCAACCGGATGCCCTTGTGTCACCAGCACTTTGTAAAATCCCACGAGAACCACAATCGCGAGCGTTCCCACAAAAAAGTACGTTGGAGCCATGAAGGCCGACCCGGCCTCCTTCAATCCGCGTAAATTGATGATCGTCAGAATGGCCAGCACCGCGAGGCACAAGGCCAGTGTGTGCGGCTGCCACGATGGAAGTGCTGAGACCAGCGCTCCAATCCCCGCGGAAATCCCCACAGCTACGTTCAGCAGGTAATCGATCATCAGCGCTGCGCCTGCCAGCAATCCTGCTCGCTCGCCCAGATTCTCTCTTGCGACGGTATATGACCCTCCTCCATTGGGATACGCAGCGATGGTCTGCCGGTAACTGAAGTACACAATGATCAGCAGTGCCACGATCGCCATCGTGAGCGGCACGATGTATCGCGTACCCTGCAATCCTAGCGGCAGCAGAATGGTCAGCGCCGCCTCCGGACCATATGCGGCCGAACTCAGCGCATCCAACCCGAACGTCGGAATACCCGCCGCCGGTGTAATCCGTTCGCCCTCGTCTTCGGCGGACGACAGCGGCCGCCCGAACAGAACGTTAATGAACCCCATAGTTCCTCATGTTCCGAACGCTACCGAGAGAGATGTAGTCGCCTCATGATCTCGTCGAACGAGGTAGGCTTCCGCCTGCCTTGATCGTATTCCGGGGGTTGTCCGAATCGCGGTTCATCTTGCTCGGCAATTCTACCTTCGGCCTTGCTGCGATGTGCTTTGGACTCGATTGTAGAAATCACTCACTGGACCTGGCGAAGAAGAACTCTCTGCCGGCTCTTGGGAAGTAAACGAAATATGAAATTTTTTCCTCAGCACTCGGGCAGACCTGGCTTGAATAACTACAAGTCATTCCTCATTGAAGGGACAACGTCAGCTTCGCGGGTGCGCACCAGGCCATTCCCTCCCCGGATGCGGGATTCTTTTCCTTTCGCTAGAATGTCTCCGCACGAAAGGAGCACCATGGCAAAGAAGAAGATTGATCCACTAAACAAGAAGGCGTACGGAGCAGTCTCGGCCGCGCTCACCGTTGCAAACATTCCTGCCGCAGTCAGCTTTTACCAGAAGGCGTTTGGCTTCGCCAAGCGTGGCATCATGAATGGTCCCGATGGCAAGCCGATACACGCGGAGCTCACCCTGCGCGGCACAGTGCTCATGCTCGGTCCCGAGAGTGCCGCCATGGGAAAGCGCACCGCCAAGAACGTCGGCGCGTCGCCGGCTGCTTTGTATCTCTATGTCGAAAACGTGGACAAAGTGGTCGAGAAAGCGACCAAACTCGGCGCGACCAGCCAAGGCCCGGTGATGGATATGTTCTGGGGTGACCGCTGCGGCACCCTCGTCGATCCCGATGGCTATACCTGGATGGTCGGCACGCATAAAGCCGAACCCTCGGGAAAAGAGATGAAGAAAGGGATGCAGGAAATGATGAAGCAGCAGCCGGCGGGTGCGGCGGCGGCAGACTGACGTCGTTTCAGTCGAAAAGTGCCGGCTGTGACTCGGTCTCTTGCAGCTCTCGAAAATTACTGAAGCCCACGCCTACTAATCGGTAACGTTGCTGTGGGCCAAGATCGACCCGCTCTCGCAACTTCAGCGCGATGTCCGTCAACTCATCGCATGACGAGGGCGGGTCATCTGGGGTGTGGCTGCGCGTGAGGACCTTGAACTCCCTCGTTTTTAGCTTCAGTACGACTGTCCTTGGTATTCGCGACTCGTTGCGCGATGCGGACCATAGCTTTTCTGCGAGGCGGCGGATCATGGCTTCGGTATCTGCCAGCAGGATATCTTCTTGAAACGTGTCTTCCACGGATATGGACTTCGTCGGCCTGTCCGGTACGACCGCGTTCTCGTCAATCCCTCGGGCAAGTTCGTACAGGCGCACGCCGTAGCGGCCAAACTCACGTTCAAGGTTGGCTCGCTCCAGATTGCGTAACTCGCCGACCGTTTTGACTCCAAGTTTTGCTAATTTCTCTTCGTTGACCTTCCCGACTCCGGGCAACCGTCCGACCGGGAGCGGCAGCAAGAATGCATCCACCTCTTCCGGCTGGATCACGAAGAGTCCATCCGGTTTCCTCCAGTCGGAAGCGAGTTTTGCCAGAAACTTGTTCGGTGCCACACCGGCGGAGGCGGTCAGGTTCAACTCGTGCCGGATCTGCTCACGGATGGTACGTGCCACAAGCGTTGCCGTCGGCAGGCCCGTCTTATTCGTAGTCACATCGAGATACGCCTCGTCGAGCGACAATGGCTCAATCACATCTGTGTGGCGCTTGAAGATCTCCCGCACATCCCGTGATACGGCCCGGTACCTGGTGAAATCCGGAGCAATGAAAATCGCATCGGGACACAGGCGTTCTGCCCGGGTTGCTGGCATTGCGGAGCGAACACCGAAAGCCCTCGCCTCATAGGACGCGGCGCACACAACCGAACGCTGGCCCTTCCAGGCGACGATTACGGGTTTTCCTCGTAGTCGGGGATCATCGCGCTGCTCCACCGAAGCGTAGAATGCGTCCATGTCGCAATGAATGATTTTGCGCACGATCTTCCCGAAACAATACTATGCCCCGGCTGGAGGGAATGTGATCGTGCGGTAGACCGGCTGCTCACTGCGCCTGCAGGAAATTCGAATCATGCATGCGGGCTCAAACCTCTATTCGGCTCTTGCGACTGCTGTACTCTTTCTGCACGCGCTATTTATCGTCTGGGTGGTCTTTGGGGCCGTGCTCACGCGATCGCGTCCTCTTCTCCGCTGGTTGCATATCGCTTCCCTGCTCTGGGGAATTCTCACGGAGCTGATGCCCTGGCCTTGTCCTTTAACTCTCCTCGAGAACTGGCTTGAACAAAAGGCGGGTGTCACGCCATACCAGGGAGGCTTCTTGCTCCACTATCTCGACAAGCTGGTTTATCCGGATATTTCCGCAACAGCATTGACAGTGGCTGGAGTGATCGTTTGTGCCTTCAACCTTGCGATCTATGGCAGGCAAGCCTGGAGGCTTCGCTCTCAGAACGCGCTCAGGAGATGATGCACGGACTAGAATGGATTTGCAGCTATGGTCAAGCGGGCACCAGCACGACGCCGTCCTCGGAAAGCCAAACCCGGCACAAAGGGCCTAGTCCCACGCGAATGCTGTCTCGACCAGCCTAGCGGAGACACTGCGGCCATTGCCGAAGCGATCGAAAAAGCTGGTGGTTGTGTTGTTGGATCTTACAGAGAGCCGCTTGGCGGACATCCTCTGCTGCTTTCGGTTTTGCCGATCGGCGCTGTCGAACCAACTCCTTTTCAGAGAGATCTGTCGGACACCCATCACAAGCGGCTCGCGGATGTGATCAACAAGACCGGACGTTTCCTTGATCCGATCATCGCCGTCACTGCGCCCAACGATGGATTCTGGACTCCGAATGGCCGGCATCGCCTCGAAGCCATGCGTCGCCTTGGAGCCAAGTCGATTACCGCCCTGGTTGTCGCTGATCGTGAAGTGGCGTGGCAAATCCTGGCGCTCAATACCGAAAAGGCGCACAACCTCAAAGAGCGGGCCTTAGAAGTAATCCGCATCTATCGCGGCCTGGTCGAAGAAGATGCCAGCCGGCCCGAGTCGCAATTCACCTTTTATTTGGACGAACCCGCGTTGGTCACACTCGGCGTGTGCTACGAAAGGATCCCGCGTTTCGGTGGCGGCGTCTACCATCCTATTTTGCGCAGACTTGAGTCCTTCACCGATGATCCACTGCGCACCGCCATCAAGGATCACGAGAAACACGCCACCATGGTGCTCGACCTTGAAGAGAAAGTGGCGGCAGCGGTGAAAAAACTGAAAGAGCGCGGACTCGCGAGTCCCTACCTGCGCTCTTTTGTAGTCGCCCGCATCAATCCACTGCGCTGGATCAAAGGCGAGCCGCCTCCGCTCGACGGCGTATTGAAGACGATGCGCGAGCGCGCAGCAAAGTTTAACGTTGAAAAAATCAAGCCTCAGGACCTGGCGGGCACCGGAGGGCCGCCGGATGAAGAAGCCTGAAGCGTGGCCCTGCGCCTTCTCCAAAGGTTATCGGCAGTTCGCCAGGACACAAGTCCGACAGCATTCGCATGCTGCTAGTGCTCCCATTCATCCGGTGGAATGAACCTCTCCGGGAAACCTGGGTGGTTCTGTCATGAATTCTCATGGCGCAGGTGATGACGTTTGCTCCCACCAGCTCTTGCCGTAAACATTCTGGGTCACGTCAATATTGGCGTGACCCATGTTGTCCCGCACAACCTCTGGCCTTGCGCCTTCGCGCAACTTATGGCTGGAATGCAGGGTGCGGAAGCTCTGAAAATACCCTTTATCGCTCGAATCGGCCGAGCCCGGATCTCCGCAAAAGCTGTTTGCCAACATTCGCGGGCAGAGTGATTTTCGGTTGGGTACGTGCGACATCTGCAACCGACTTGCCCACGCTTCCGTTTACAGGGGTTGCCAGAAAGGCGTGGATGTCGCCCTTATGCGGCCCGTTTTGTACGATTGCCATGCCGGAGATTTGTCCGCGATCGTTGATTTCGTTAGCCATGGTTGCGTAGAGGTTGGAACTTTCAGGAAAAAGAGTGTTAAGGTCGGTCATCACGCCGTTCTGGTAGATGAAGGCATGGGACCAGTCGCCGCTGGAGTCCGTATTACTTCCCACGATTTGGCCCTGGTTGTTGATGCCTTCGGCCAAGGAGGTAGCATCTCCCGGCAGAAGGCCGAGGCTTGTGGCTGTGTTGTTCTGCCAAAGGGCGCCCACGACGTTGCCGTCAGCGTCAACGCCTTGCCCAACAATTTGGCTCTGGTCGTTAATGGCGTTGGCCACGGCGCCCGGAGTTCCGAGGTCAGGAAGTTGGGTGACAGTGCCGTTGTCCCACATTACGGCGTTTGGAAAGGTGCAGGTTCCCGAATAGCCTGCAGCTTGGCCATGATTGTTGACGCCGTACGCGACACCGTCTGGATCGCCACTGAGTGTAGGAAGAGGTTGGGCTTTGCCGTTTTTCCACAACACCGGCAGTATGATCCCATTATTAGGATCGCCAGGCGGGCATGTGGAGTCCACCTTACCGTTTTCCGCAAATCCTGTGACTTCTCCGTGCTTATTGATCGCGCTGGCCTGCCCGTTATTTCCGCCCAGTGTCGGGAGAGCCTTCATGTGGCCGTTTTGCCAAAAAAACGGACGACACGTAAGGTGTGTGCCGAAGAGGCATATGTCTTCGCCGTTCGGGTCCGGGTCCGCTGTTTCGGAGTAACCGGCCGCTTGCCCGCGATCGTTGAGCCCGTCATAGTTGGTCCAACTGTTCTTTCCTCCGAGCGTGCCGATGTCAGTCTTGAGTCCGTCGACGTCTACCACTACGCGTCCGGTTAGAAGTGTCCCCGTCGAGCTATCCTGCTGCCCCGGTGGCAGGTTCCCCTCCATGATCTCCGTCCATCCCTGATTATTGAGCCCCATGGCACAACCTAAATTCCAGTTGTGCAGACGGCCCAAATCTTTAACTGTGTAGCTCGCTTGAGCGACCGCATCGCTGAAGCAAGCCAGAACCATCGTCGTAACGCACAGTATCCAAAAATTCCGCAACTGTCTAAGCGTGCTCATATCTCCTGTTTTCCTTCGGTAGAGTCGTGGTGCTGAGATGACTGGCGATTTACGTCAGGGACCACTCGGCGCTATGGCAGTCAATGCGCAATTGAGAGCAGAATCGACTCACAACTTCACAAATTCCTGCTGCGTGCCAACTGAGCAAGCATGTGGTGTTCCACGTTCACAACGATTACGTGACAAGACAGTCCAAACATTTCAGATTTCGACCCAGAGTGGCGGACTAACAACCTCCTGAGACGGACCCGAAACGGCTAGAGCGAATATTTCTCCAATTTTTCATACACATCGGCGGGAGGTTACGAAATTCGAGACGCCGGGCAGCAAAGGTTCAGGCCGACCAAGTTCGATTGACTTTCGATCCCCTTAACATACATACTAGTCGGTATGTCTGTCAGTAACCACAGGCCGCGAAGGACCCGTGATCCTCAGCGCACGCGGGAACACTTGCTGCAAGCGGCCTTTCGGCAAGTTTACAGATACGGCTTCCAGAGTGCCGGGATTGATACAATTCTGGCCGCCACCAATGTCACCAAGGGAGCGCTCTACTACCATTTCGACAACAAGGAAGCTCTGGGATATGCCATTATCGAAGAGATCGTCGCAAAACTCACCCGTGACCGCTGGATGCTTCCTCTGCAACGGAGCAAGGACAAGGACCCTATCGATGCTTTGATCGGCATTGTCCGGGCCTTACCACATCGCCCAAGAGACGTAAAGGGCGGTTGTCCCCTGGTTAATTTGGCGCAGGAGATGTCTCAACTCGACGAACAATTCCGCAAGCGATTGGAGAGAATCTTCCATGCCTGGCAAGAAGGCATTGCCATGACTTTGGGGAGGGGGCAGTCGCAGGGCACAGTGCGCCGCGACTTGGTTCCGGAAGAGACTGCGAGCTTTCTGATCGCGATGGTCGAAGGCTACGAAGTGTTGGCAAAGAATGCTCAGGATGCGAAGGTGTGGAACGTGGGAATCAGAAATATCGTGGGCTGGCTGAGGTCTCTTCGTCCGCCGGACAACTACAAGCGGGGCTGACTGCACCGCCCCCTACGGAGGTAGTTGACATTGATACATACCAACCGGTTCGTATGCCTGGACAGTCAGCATCGCGATCGGGCTAAGCGTTCAAACTACCTCATGCAAAGGAGAACGAACAATGACAAGGATCACAATGTCGCGCAGGAATGTGCTCGCAACGGGAGCCTGTGCGCTGGTTGGTGCCATGAGCCTGCCCGGACCTGCAAGTGCCAGCGCATCGGCAGGCCCGAACTCAACGAACGAGGAGATTGTCCGGAACTGGTACGCAGCCTGGAAGCAGAAAGACTGGGGCCCATTGGATAGCCTGCTCGCCGATGACTTCACCTTTTCAAGCGCCGCCGGTGACGACCACATCAGCAAGAGCACTTTCAAAACACGGTGCTGGGAAACACAGATCGATTTCATTGGACATTTTGACCTGGAGCGAATCACCACTGGCGCGGACGATGCTTTTGTGAAGTATCTTTGCTACACCACGAATGGTAAGTCGTTGCGGAACGTGGAGTATCTCCGAATCAAGAATGGAAAATTGCAGTCGATTGAGTGTTATTTCGGCGCACAGTCCAGCTTTCCGTCAGCAGTAAGCACTGGGCAGAAGTAACCTATGGGCCGGCTGATCCGCCGACGCCGTCCAGTTGAGCGGGCGATGCGCCTCTGGCCGCTGGTCGCGGTGCTTAGCCTGCTCGCCTTCGTGGGGATTTTCATGCTGTGCAGCGATGACCTCATTGATCGGATGGGAAATCAAACGATTTGGTCCGAAGCCTCGTTCTTGACCACGGTCTCTTACGGCATTGCCGTACTGTTCAGCGCAATCGCGTGGTGGCGCGCACCGAAAGAGTCAGTGCGCCGAGGGGTTCGCGCGTATTCGAGCATCGTCACCATGGCCTTGCTGATCTCGGCTTTTTACCTGGCCTACTGGGATGTCATCGGACTCAAGACCTGGACTTAGGGGAGAAGTGTCAGTAGCTCTGGGGCCGTGAGTGAAATAGCGATTGTGCAACTGCTATCGTTTGAAAGCTAGAATCCGTGGCATGAAGCCGACAAAGAAGAACCGGGATTCCGGTACTTAGTGCGCTATTCAATCACTCCCAATGTACTAATCAGTCTCGCCGATGTGCAATATTGACCAGCCTGCCGATTTCGCGCCGGGTATGATTCCGCTTCGTGAAACCTTCCTCAGAAATCGGGTGTCCCATGCCTACAGAACAACCGGCGTCTCCGTATGAAGGTACACTCGTCGCGGAAGCCAAGGTACATCAGTTCCCCTATCGCGTCCTGGTCGTGGATGACGAACCGCCCATACGCGAAGTCGCAAGGGCCATTTTGGAAAGCCAGGGTTATGAGGTTCTCACGGCAGTGGACGGAGTAGAAGGCTTACACTCGCTCAGCAAATCCTTGCCTGACCTAATCATTTCCGATTTGAATATGCCTCGGATGTCCGGTTTTGAATTTCTGGCTGTCGTGCGCCAGCGGTTTCCGCATATTGCCACGATTGCTATGAGCGGAGGGTACAGCACAGGCGAAGTTCCATTGGGGATTTTGGCCGACGCTTTCGTGCAAAAAGGAAATTACACCATCAAGGAGCTGTCCGGCCAAGTCGGGAAGCTTTTGGCGGCTTCTCCCCTCCGCTCGGAGACAAAGAAAATCGAGCTTGCTCCAGTCTTCGTGCCAAGAGACAGTGCGGGGTACCTAATAATCACTTGTCCCATGTGCCTGCGTCCCAGCAAACTGCAAGCCATGAGTCTGAACGGCGGAATTCACCAAACGATTTGCCAGTCATGCAGCACGCCAGTGAAGTTTGAGATTAATCACGAAATCGAGCCGTTGATTAAACGCAAACACGCCTGAGTAGAAGCGAGACGCAGCGGCGTGATTAGATCGGCTTCTTAGGAAGCGAGGAGTGGCCGTCACCGCCTCGCAGCTTTGTCTCTACCAGCAATGCCAATACCGTCGCCGTACTGCGAACATTCCCGGCGATGGATATGAGTGCTTCCGACATGGGCGGATGATGTTCCGCCAGTCCCTCAATACGATCGCCCGCCAAATTCAGCTGCTCAACTTCATCCAGAATTGCTTTAAAAGCCATGGTTCTGCCTCTTTCAGTGGAGGCTAAGGAGAGAAAGCTTCAGATGGACTGCTTAGTTCAGAGGATCTGAAAGAGGAGAAAGGTGGAAACCACCCCTGAGTGGAAGTCTATCACGTCGTTCAGGCGAGTAGAGAAGAACCACATTTAGCAGAGCTACCGAAATTGCCGGTCGAAGTCGGGCGATTTCAAACTGCAACTGAAAATCTATGAGAACCGGGATTCCCGCTACCTAGTGGACTGTCGCAGTGAATTCGTTAGTGCGACAGGCGGCGGCTGGAGTCAGGGTATTTCCACTGGATGGGGCGAGCGCAGCCAGGGTTGAGTTTCTCGCCGCCGATAGAAGCGTTTGCGCTAAGGCGTTAGCGATTATCCGCTACAACTATCTGACTGTTGAGTATGTCCACCGCCTCGGCAAGGGTTAGGTCGTCGAGCATCAGGTGGAAGTCGCTGTGCTTTTCGGCCTCTTGCACACCGATTGTCTTGAAGAGAAGAACCTTCCCTTTCATGTCCACACCCAGGACGGTCACTTCCCAGTGACCTGGTGCAACTTCTGCCTGCCTAACCTCAAACATGCCCCCCTTGTCCAAGTGTCCCAACAGTCCGCCTCCGAATTTCACATCCTCCATGAGGTGACCATTGATCTCTGCCAGCCTCTCTTGTTTGGTTTCGACCGTCATCTCACCTTGCATACTGTGGAGGACCCGGGCTTCAATGGAAGGCGGCTGAAAATTCGGGTCTGGTCTGAAGCTTAGCGTTACAAGGCTCCCCTGATGGCGCGCGTATGCGAATACAAATACATCAGGCAAGATATTGAACAAGCGCGCCCCTTGTTCTGCCTTCTTGTTGCTCGCCTGCTGTAATTTTCGTTGCTCATCGGGATGGCTCACGAGCCTCTGCAGGCGCTGGTTCTCTTTCTGCTGCTGTTGGGCGTCAAGTGGACGGCTATCAATGGAGAGGAGCCGACTGAGAGAGCCATCCCTCGTCTCGAGGATTTCCTGGACGCGTTTCCTCCCGAATTCCTCTTTTTCGAGCCGGTACATCCAGTGATCGTGATTCTCATTTTGGACTTTCAGTTCGTTGGCCACCACCTTCCGCGCCAGTTCGTTCGCCGACATTCCGAGCCTTTCGGAATCCGATTGGGGGAGTGCGTTCGATCCCAGCAGAATGACTGTCACTATGACGGTTGCAAGGCCGTGTACTAGTCTCACAACCAGTGATGATGCCAGTCCTGCGCGGCGCGTTTTGAACCAGCTATGCATCTCGTCATTCCTCCGATGGGGCGGACACGAACCACCCGAACGTTCGTGTCGCACCGGTTTGGGTCCTCGCAACTTCGATCATGGAACGAAGTGCATCCAAAAAGCTGGTCAAAATCGTGCACTCTCCCTTGCAATTGTCATCTTCATCTCAGCGATGTTTGTGTACAGCGTCCACGTCCTTATCGCCCTCACCCTTGGAAAATACAGGGCAATCGATCGTCCCGCCGACTAAATACGGAAGGATCGTTTCTGGCTGGGCCAAGATCGTTGAAGTGCGCACCTACACCTCTTATTTCGGTGGCGCCCCGGAGTGTCGTTGGCCTTGATCTGAGCGGGTTTGCCACAAACCTGCAATCCCAATCGTTGGATGTGAGCTATCTTGCTCAGACAGCCCAGTCGACACCTGTCATTCTTTGTTTACCTGAGTGTGTAGACCGAGCCACGACGGCTGATTCGTAGCTCTCATTCTTAGGTCGCCGTGGCGCCCGTCCATTGCCAAATCAAGGCGAAGCGACCCACATCCAGCCTTCGGCATTCTTTATCCGTGTGTACGCTGCGGAGTCCTACGGCGAACACGAATCGACCTGAAAAGCTCTTAACTTCGAAATCAGGGCAACTTCTCCAAGCGGATGAGAGGCGTTAGCCCGCGAAAAAGGAAAGGAAAGGTCAAATATCATGCCTTTAATTCAACTGCTGGAAGTTCTCATCGTGGTAGGTGTCCTCCTGTGGCTGGTGAATCGCTTCATCCCAATGCAGGGATCTATCAAATCCATTCTCAATGGCGTCGTGGTCATTGCGGTCGTTTTGTGGCTGCTGAATGTTTTTGGGCTGTTCCATTCCCTTGCCCGCATCCACGTGGGGACGTGAAGAGTCGACGTAAGGGAAACCACCAGAAATTTGCGCCACGAACACAACATCGACACAACGCAATACGGCAGGAAGCTGCCTCTAGGAGATGCTTTGAAGAACAGCCTTTTGTTAGCAGCTCGGAATTACCTTCAGTTTGAGCGCGTTTGCTCAGACCAACTCTCAAACAACAACGGCTGTCGAGCCCATGAATCATACGCCGACATTCCGTGTCACTGTGGTCAGCCGCAGCGTGCGCGCAGTCAATTATCAGCATCGCAGCGGAGCCACGAAGCTGGACTTCGCGGGGACCGATCTGATGCCCTCGGCCAATGGCCAAGCCAAGGTTGAAAGTACACGTGGATCTATCAAGATCGAGGCCGAGTTTGGCAACTTGCAAAAGCCTACGACCTTCGGCACTGAGTACCTGACTTACGTCTTATGGGCCATTTCACCCGAGGGCCGGGCCGTGAACCTGGGCGAAGTCCTGGTGGGCGGCAACCATCGCAGCAAGGTGCAGGTGACCACGGACCTTCAGGCCTTCGCGCTGGTCGTCACGGCGGAGCCCTACTATGCGGTTCGACAGCCCAGCAACCTGGTAGTGCTCGAAAACGTGATCCGCGAGGACACCAAGGGAACTACTGAGGCGATGAATACCAAGTACGAGCTTCTCGAACGTGGTGGCTACATTCCCACTGGCTACAAATTCGATCCGGTGGTTCTCAATGCCAAACTACCCTTGGAATTCTTTGAAGCGCGCAACGCCTTGCGTATCGCGCAGTCTGAGGGAGCCGAGACCTACGCCAATGACAGCTACCAGCACGCTGTCCAGTTGATGAACAGAACCGATGAATATGCCACCGGGAAGCACATCGAGAGAAAGCCGATGATCGCGGTTGCCCGTGAGACGGTACAGACGGCGGAAGATGCTCGGGCAGTTACGGTGAAGAAGATCGATCAGGAACGCCTGGACGACGAACGGCAAGCAGCCGCCAACGCCCAGGCACAGAGTCAGGCGCAAGCGGACGAGGCTACCCGCCAGAAGGAACAAGCCCAGTCTGACCAGGCCCGCGCTGAATTCGCCAAGGGGCAAGCAGAGGGCGATGCAGCAAAAGCCCGGAACGAAGCTATCGATGCGCGATCCGAGACGGCTAAGGCCAGATCCGACATGGCGGACAGCCTGGCGTCATCGGCCAATGCGCTTTCCCTGGCCCAGTCGGATGCAGACCAGTCCCGCTTAGCGGCGCAGCAAGCTCAGCAGGCCGCGCAGCAATCGGAAGCAGACAAGGCGGCCATGCGCACGCGACTGTCGGAACAGTTGAATTCCATTCTCCAAACTCGTGATACCGCGCGCGGTCTCATCGTCAGCATGTCCGATGTTTTGTTCGACACCGGAAAGTACTCGTTGAAACCGGGCGCACGGGAGAAGCTGGCGAAAGTCGCCGGCATTCTGCTCGCCTACCCCGGACTCAACATAGAAGTCGGCGGCTACACGGACAATGTGGGCGGCGATGAAATGAACCAAAGACTGTCTGAGAACCGCGCTGGCTCGGTACGCGATTACCTGGTCCAACAAGGCGTGGCGACCAATTCACTTAGCTCGAAAGGGTTCGGCAACACTTTGCCGGTAGCCTCCAACGATAACTCCGCCGGCCGGCAGCAGAACCGGAGAGTGGAACTTCTCGTTTCCGGGGAAGCCATTGGTAGTCCCGTCAACGCGACGACCGGAAGCTTGCAATAGGCAAGCGTTACGTACCCAGCAGCCACGGAGGTAGCACCCATGAAACTTATTGGAATCACCAGCACAGCTATTCTGTCTTTGCTTCTCGGAGTCGCTCCTGCTTACGCGCAGCACGAGCAACAGGGCGAAAAACAGGACCATCCTGAACAGCAACAGAACAAGCCCGAGCAAGCCAAACCCCAACAGCAGCAGCATGCTCAACAGCAGAGCAGTCAGATCAGAACAAGCAGCAACAGCATGCTCAGCAACAGCAGCAGTCGGACCAGAACAAGCAGCAGCATGCTCAGCAGCAGCAAAAGCAGTCGGACCAGAACAAGCAGCAGCAGCATGCTCAACAGCAGCAGCAGTCAGATCAGAACAAGCAGCAACAGCATGCCCAGCAACAGCAGCGGTCAGATCAGAACAAGCAACAGCAGCATGCCCAGCAACAGCAGCAGTCAGATCAGAACAAGCAGCAACAGCATGCTCAGCAACAGCAGCAGTCAGATCAGAACAAGCAACAGCAGCATGCCCAGCAACAGCAGCGTTCGGATCAGAACAATCAGGCACAGCATGCCCAACAGTCTCGGCAGGGCCAGACCCAGCAGCCGCAGCAGGCTCAACAACGCCGAGGCAATGAACAGCCCCAGCGTACTGAGCAACAGCAGCACGTCGAGCAAGCGGCTTGGCAAGCGCATCGTGCACAAAGCTGGCAGTCAGACCACCGCGATTGGCAGCAGCGAGGTGGATACCACGGGTATCGCATTCCGGACGATCGCTATCGAGGCTACTTTGGCCCGGACCACGGGTTCCGCATTTACGGTCTGCCCTTCTTAGTAGTTGGTGGGTATCCGCGCTTCCAGTACGAGGGCTATTGGTTCAGCGCTGTTGACCCGTGGCCAGAGTACTGGGCGAACGACTGGTACGACACCGACGATGTTTACGTGACCTATGTCGACAACGGCTATTACCTGTTCAACCGCAGGTATCCCAACGTCGGAATAGCGGTCAGCATCTCGATGTAACGGTCGATCAAACGGAGGTCTTTCACCAGTGAGAGCTGCTGCTTTGGTTTCGGGCACGCCGGGATTCAAGGCAGCCGCACAGCTCAGCGTCGATCGCTGAATCGTGAGCATTAGAGGAGAAAAGTATGCTTTGGACCATCTTCGTGGTTCTAGGAATTTTGTGGCTTCTGGGTTTCAGTCTTCACGTAGGCGGAGGTCTCATCCATCTGCTACTCGTGGTAGCTCTGGTGATCCTGGTTATTAACGTCGTGAGCGGGCGCCGAAGCGCAGTGTGAGGAAAGGTCGAATAAAAGACATTACTGGCGATTCGCCGATTCCGCAGAAAAGCGAAGTAGCTAATCAGCTGGGAAACATGGCACTCAGCCTGTTTCCCAGCCTTCGCTTTAACGAGATAGTTCGTCCGCGCCTGGATCTTCCCGAGCTGCTCGGTCCGGGGCCTGCTCCCTGGGTTCGGTGAAGCGCAGCCTCCAACGTCCGTGCGCGCCGATCTCTTCAGCACGGCACTGATCCCTCAGCACTCCCAGCGCTTTGACCGATTGTGTGGGTAGTTTCTCGCAACCGCATCGCCACTTCTCCGGCACCTGGGAAGACCGAGGGAGAGCCGCGCTCTTGTCTCATGCGCCCGTATTCGATGATTGCGGCGGCGAGCTGCTCCATCTCCTGCCGACCATATGGTTGCGCAGTCGGGGCGAGTCCGAAGATTCTTGTTTTCAGATGTCCAATGCTTTGCCGGACGTACCTGAGGTTCATTTCTGCTCCGCAGGGGGAGTACGCTTGGATTCAAAACTGGATCGTTCCGTCAAGAATGCGTCTCTACAACCTCGGAGGGAATGGCACGTCCCCGCCTTTTGTTGAAGATCGGCGGGCGTGCGAGGTGGTTGTTCTGCGGGGCCTGCCCAGGCCCAGACGCTTGAAGGGCCTCCTCGCGGCGGCTGCGCGGGACGCACCATTGTGCTGCTTCTCCCACTCCACGCTCAGGACGAAATGTATCGTGGCCACGAGAAAGTGATGACCGTCGGACCTGACGACGATGGCGTCGACAGACTTCAAAGCGTCCTCGGGCAGTTCCAAATTGTCACAGACCATGACGATGGGTACTTGCGGCCTCACCTGCTTGATTTCAGAGGCCACGACCGCGCCGTCCAACAAGCCCAAGTGGTACTCGATCACAACCGCGTCGACCGCCTGCGACATCAAAAGCCGCAAGCCTTCATAACCACAGGTCGCGGTGACCAGCCGATAGCCGTTCTCTTCCAAGTGGAGCAGTTGGCCCGGATTCCGGTGTATGCAAAGTAATGTGCTCTGAGTTCCCATTGTATCCATGTATTTAAGCCAGCTTATCCCCGCAAGTCTGTGCAGAATTGCTCAGTTCGCGGCGGTCGTGCCGCAATCGGTAGATGAGCCATTCTGCACAGTATTCCGCTTTTAAATGAGCGAAACTATGAATGCTTCAAGAGAGTATTGCCCGTCAAACCAGGCGGCCGATCTTCTCTCTTGAGGCGATACTCCCTGGGGCAGCGTGGTCTTGCGCCGTTGCCCGTTATCTTCATCCGCCCAGATCACCAAGCCAGCTCGCCACGGGCCATCCTGAGCTTGATTCCGACCTAGGCATGACGGCGGTCCCGGCCAGCTTTACGTCGGAGGGCCGCATCGGCCACAAGGAGGACAAGGAATGTTTCTAGTTAGCAGGACGGTGGAGACTGGAATTGTCTGCGTACTTCTGATTAGCGGGATGTTCGTGGCAAGCCTGCCATCGTTCGCTGCAGTCTCCGAACCCAGCCAGGAAGCCTCGGCGGTCGTAGATCAGAACGATGTCAAGAAGATGCAGCAAGCTCTGCACGATCGCGGATACTACGGTGGAAAGGTCGACGGCGTCATCGGTCTGCGTACACGGGCGAGCATTCGCACATTTCAGAAGGCCGAGAATCTCCCAACCACAGGACAGCTTGATTCACGGACTGCGGGCAAACTCGGAATCGAACCAGAATCCAGAAGCAGTTCTACCGGTGCCGGGTGGGATGCTGCTGGGGGACGGGAACGACCCGGCAATCAGGCCACGAGAGCTAAGCCTTGGGCTGGCACAAGATTGGCTAAAGGCACAAGTCAAAAACGTAAGGCTCCGCCCACAATAGTCTCAACAGGTGCTGACCCCGAAGGCAGCCATGGAAATCGTGAAGAGGGCCTTCGGGCTGAAAACCAAAAGCAGTCCGCGGTAGCTCAGTTCGCGGCAAGCCGATGGGACAGGTCTGATGTTCGTTCGAGAGATGACGCAGTTTAGCAGGCCAAAATAAAAATGGGTGCCCATGTCCCTGCGGACAGCGAGCACCCTGTCGTCGGTCAGTTAGACCGCTTTTACGTTTTCTGCCTGAAAGCCTTTCGGGCCTTTCGTGACATCGAACTGTACAGTTTGGCCTTCTTGCAAGCTGCGGAAGCGGCCCGCCTGAATCGCCGAGAAATGTACGAAGACGTCTTCGCCATTCTCACGGCTGATGAAACCAAACCCTTTCGCGTCGTTAAACCACTTTACTGTTCCTGTTTCCAATTGTGTTTCTATTTCTAATTTGAATTTTCTGCTGAGAAGAGTCGCTGCCGGTGAGAAGAGGTGACGCTGGTTGGCGAAACCGATTTTCAACTGGGAATGAACCAAACTTAGCGGATACAAGTTGGGTGCACCTCCCCTGCAAACGGCTCAGAATCTTGCGAACTGGTTGAGAAGACTCCCAGGTAACGATGTGAGCCCTTTTGACCAGACCGGTCGAGTTCATCTCCGTAGGATGACGGCAGACACTTTTCCGCCCGGCCCGGCACCGCACATCTCTGGGTGTACAGTCCCCGCACGGAGGCTTATGAACCGACTTCTTGGCATCTTGCTCGTCCTGCTGGCACTGACATTTCCAGTCCGCGCGCAGAACACCGACGATCTCCGGCACAGCGATAAGACCGCTGGATCTGGGCAGCCATCTGATGCGGACGCGAATCTCTCCGCTTGCCAGCACGCGTGGGCGAAATGCAATCGCGCCGGCCTGTCGCCATCGGAAGCGGCTAAAGTGGCCGTGAGCGACCACCAGCGTAACGTCTCAAGTTGCAGGGACGGCATGAACCCCTGCGATCTCGCGAAACTAAGCGATGCCGAGCGCACAGCGCTGGCTGTCGCCGATCACCAGAAAAATGTGGCTGCGTGCAACGATGGCATTCGACCCTGCGATAATTCGCGGCTCACTCCGTCCGAAGCGCGCGGGGTAGCCGCTGCCGAGCACATCCGCAACCTCTCCGACTGCAGGGACGGCGTAGCGCCGTGCGACTCCTCTAAATTTACCCAAGCTGAAGCCAACGACGTGCGCACCGCCCGGCACCAGCGCAATGTTAGCGACTGCACCGACGGCATGGGCCTCTGCGACCCTTCCCAACTCACTCCGTCGGAAGCAAGAGACGCCGAGATCGCGGAACATCAGCGCAACGCTTCGAATTGCAAGAACGGCTGGAACGACTGCAATCGCACGAAACTGACCGAACTGGAGGCCCGCGAGGTCGACGCAGCGGACCGGCAGCGTAACCTCTCCGATTGCCGGGCAGGTCTCGAGACCTGCGAGTACGCAAAGCTGACTGAGGCCGAAGCTGGTACATTGGCTGGTGCTGAGCGGCTGAGAAACTACCGGGCGTGCCTCAAGGGTTTCGGATACTGCGATCGTTCCCGTCTCACGCCAGCGGAGTTGAAAGCGGTCCCCGATACTTCGTCAGGTCCGCGCTAGGACATTGCGCCCTTCACGATCTTAAAAGGTGATCAGTTGTGAAATGCCGTCGACGGATCGGTAAGCGCAATCAGCTGTCCGAGCGGATACTCTTCCAGCGTGAGAGGACAGCCAGGAGCGGTGTTGACGATCGTCATAATCTCACCGCTGAGAATCCCCTGGATCGTAAGACGTTGACTCTCAACTCCGACGACTCTGTAAGTTTCGTCAAAAATCGCCATCGTAGCCTCCCTTGATGATTGCTTGCGCGCCCCAGTCGGAACCGATGGGAATACGCAAGACTCAAGTATCGCTGCACTGATCTGGTTACTGGTTACGAGGGCACGTGGGCTGCCGTTTCCTGTTTCGTCATAGGAATCCGTGTGTTTTCAGTACCCTGAGCGACACCCTCACGACGGCTGGAAGCTTAGCCGTGGGCAATAATTGCTCGACGACGTGTTTTATTCCGCCAGTGAAGTCGAGAAACTGAAGAGGACAAGGCGTTGAACTACTTGATCAAACGCCGCATGGTCCCTCCCAGGATGCTCTCTTTTCTGAGGCGAGCCACCTCTCCCTGAAGGTCCATAATCCGCTCAAGTCGTGCATGACAGTCGTGAAGTTGGGAAGGACTCAACTGTTGTGTGAGCGCTTGAATCTGGAGTTGGACCAGATCGTCGACCTCCCGCCTGAGGGCAAAAAATAGCTGTTGCGCCATTGAGAACACTCGCTCCAGTTCTCGAGTTTCGTCACAAACGTGGACCTGATTTGCGCTACGGCTTGTCCGTGACACGCGAGTGCCGACAGAGAAGGCTGCCTGTCAAACTCGCCCTGGGGTGGTTCAGAAATCCGCGTCGCTGTCGAAGCCCTCTGGAACACCGGTGGGACTTAACCGGCCCCGGTGGGGGATTGGAAGATTTGTGGTCTGCCGCAGGCGACCCAGCACGTTGTCTTTCACTGCTTCGCCGTAGATCGCAAACAAGGCTCGCTTCATGCCCACAAAGTTTCCGCGCCAAAATTCCGTTTCGCGGCTGGCACCGCTCCTTTGCCGTTCTTCATGGAAAATCTTCAACAACCACGCGAGCTGTT
This sequence comes from uncultured Acidobacteriota bacterium, assembly GCA_963729415.1. Lineage (GTDB taxonomy): Bacteria > Acidobacteriota > Terriglobia > Terriglobales > Acidobacteriaceae > Gp1-AA133. The sequence continues at coordinate 53,542 of CAVSOD010000010.1, forward strand.
CCGCGAGGCGATCTATGGTCTCCGCGTTGGCAAAGCTCTGATTCGCCATGGCAAGTTCCAGTGAAGATGTACAACGGGACAACTCTCAATCCCTACTGTCCCACGACCCAGCATAATCAAAGCGACGACACGGATCTGTTCAATTCGGCACAGCTTGGCTTTCTTTTGTCTGGTGGCCTCCGTCAGCGATTGCATACCTCTGCGTGTCGTTTCTGCGGTGAGCAATCTTGCTCAGACCTGCAGTCGTACACCTGTCACTATCGAGGCTGCGCGAACAGAGGAGTTGCATATGCTTGGAACTATATTGATCGTGATTTTGCTCTTGGCGCTTTTTGGGGCGCTGCCCCGGTGGTCGCATAGCAGAAACTGGGGTTATTTCCCGACCGGAGGAGTAGGACTGGTTCTCCTGGTGGTTGTCATCCTCCTGGCTCTCGGTCGCATTTGAAACATGCTTTACCCTTCCAGGTCGCCGGGTTCCATCGTCAAGAGCTGTCGCCTGCTTGCCACACGCGTTGCGACACTTCTTCTCATCGTTCTGCTGAGTAGCAGCCCCTTGCCCGCATACTCCGTCCTGACCCACGAAGAAATTGTCGACCTGCTCTGGAGTGACGACATCCGCCCACTTCTTCTGAAACGCTTCCCCGGCCTGTCGGAAGATCAGATCAAGGAGGCGCATGCCTACGCCTACGGAGGCGCCGTCATCCAGGATCTCGGCTACTATCCATTCGGCAGCAATGAATTCAGCAGCCTGGTCCACTATGTCCGCAGCGGCGATTTCGTCCGCGAGTTGCTGCTCGAAAGTGAAGACGTGAACCAGTACGCCTTCGCTTTGGGCGCATTGTCGCATTACGCGGCAGACATCGCTGGGCACCCGGCAGTCAACCAGGCCGTCGCGATCGAGTACCCGAAGCTCCGGGCAAAGTTCGGCAAGTCCGTCCGCTATGCGCAGGACAAGACCGCCCACTTGAAAACCGAGTTCGGGTTCGACACTTTGCAGGTTGCGAAGAATCGCTACGCCTCGCAGCAGTACCACGACTTCATTGGGTTCCAGGTGTCCAAGCCCTTGCTGGAGCGGGTCTTCCCCCTCGTGTATGGAGTAGAGCTAAAAGACGTGCTTACCCACGAGGATCTCGCGGTCGGCTCGTATCGCTTCTCAGTCGGCCGCCTGATCCCCCGAATGACTCAGGTCGCGCTCCAAACCCATAAGAAAGAACTGATGCGCGAGACGCCCAATTTCGCGAAGCGAGAGTTTCTGTACCGCCTTTCGCGCTCCGATTACGAAAAAGCTTGGGGGAAGGACTACGTGAAGCCGGGCATCGGCACGCGGATCCTGTCCACGCTCCTGCGATACATGCCAAGAATTGGTCCCTTCAAGGGACTAGGATTCAACAACCCGACGCCGCAAACAGAAGATCTGTACATCAAGAGCATCAATGCCACCGTCGATCAGTACCGGGCCTTCCTCGCCGAAGTACGCACGAACTCTCTCACGCTCGCCAACTACGATTTCGATACTGGTGAACCCACGAAAGCTGCCGAATACTCGCTCACCGACGAGACCTATGCCAAGTTGCTGGCTCAACTCTCCGATCGGAAGTTCGACAAAACGTCGCCCGAGCTGCGCGCCAACATTCTCGAGTTCTACTCTGACCTCTCCGTCCCGATTGAGACGAAGAAGGACGATGTTCGCTGGCAGAGCGTCCTGAAGTCGCTGGATCAGTTGAAAGCCGCGACTCCGAGCGCGATTGTCGCGGACGATCTCGCCCCGCGTCCCGCACTCGTACCCACGACCGAGGTTGCCCGCACAACGCCGATCGTAATCGTCATCGGTTTCGTCGGCGGGTTCATCAGCCACGATAATATCGTCCATAGCGAGGTACAGCTCGCGGCTCGCTTGCGCAAAGATTACCCCTTGGGCGTGGACATTGAGACTTTTGAGAGCTATCACGGAGCAAAAGCCCGAAAGAAGGTTCTGGATCTGTTGGACACGAACCATGACGGAATCCTCACATCCGAAGAAAAGCGGAATGCCCGCATCATCATTTACGGGCATAGTTGGGGCGGGTCGGAAGCCATCACTCTTGCTCGGGAACTGGAAAAAGACGGCATCCCGGTGCAGCTCACCATTCAAGTGGACAGCATCTCCAAGATTCATCGCAGTGATGCACTCATTCCCGCGAACGTAGCCCAAGCCGCCAATTTCTACCAGCCGAACGGATTCCTCCACGGCCAACCCGAGATTCGCGCTGCTGACCCAACCCACACCAGTATCCTCGGAAATTTTCGATTCGATTACAAAGCGAGCGCCTATCACTGCGGCGAGTATCCCTGGTACGACCGCGTCTTTGCGAAGCCTCACACCCAAATTGAATGCGATCCAAGCGTATGGAAGCAGGCCGAGTCTCTGATCCGGTCGGACCTGCCAAGCGCGGGGAGCCAAATACAGCAATAATCCAGTCTACGATTTTCTGGTTCGGCGATCGTGCGGACGATTCGCACTCTGCACGGGATGATGATCCTTGAGCGGTCGGCCGTCACTCGAGCGCTCGTCATCGAAGAGGACAAAACAATGACAGACGAACAGTGGACCGTGAAAGACTTGGTCGAAGCCTTGAAACAATTCCCGGCAGACGCAAAGGTCTTCTACGAGATGGGGCCCAATGGCCCCGGAACGGTCGGGAAAGCGCAATACGTCAAGGCCTGGGGTGAGAACGACGAGATGGGAGTATTGCTGGACCGCTAGCGCGGTTCACAACGACAAAGCGTGTGCGAGCTGCAGGCGTTACTGCCATCAATTTTGTTCAGGTGTTTCGAGGTAGACCGTGATGCGCCGGGTGTGTGCGATCACATGATGCGCCGGTGCTCACGAACAAGATGTTCAATTATTTGGCCGGTCTGCCGTTATCGAGGCATAGTGCGACCAGTTCAGACACATTTGCTTCACCCATGCACATGACCGTGTCTGCGCCCCCCCAGTAGATTTTTACGGTTCCATTTGGTTCCAGAACCGCGCCGCAGGTGAAGACGACGTTGTGAACATATCCAGTGATTTCCCAAGGATCTTCCGGTTGCAAAATCCACGAGTCGCCTACTCCAACGACCTTTGCCGGGTCCCTGAGGTCATGAAGAGCAACTCCCAAACGATAGACCGATCCATCCATGGTTTGGAAAACTCCGTGATAGATGGAAAGCCATCCCTGCTCCGTTTTGATCGGAGGCGCGCCGGGACCGATCTTCATTTCATCCCAGTGATATTGCTCAGGCCTCATGATCAGCTGGGATTGCCCCCAGTAGCATAGATCCGGAGAATAAGAAATCCAGATCGACCAAGGGGCGATCTCCGAATGCGGGCGGTCGAGGCGGGCATAGAGCCCATCAAACTTCTCGGGAAAGATGACCACATTCCGATAATCGGCTTCGGTGATTAGCGAAACTCTTTCGACCTGAATGAAGTCCTTCGTCTTGGCCAGGGCGATCCGCACTCCATTTCGCGAGTAAGCGCTGTAGGTGATGATGTATTCCCCTTCCAGCAGGGTCACACGTGGGTCCTCCACTCCGAATTCTTCATAGGCGGCAAAAGGGCCGCCCCGGTCAGGAGTCAGAAACGGCTGTGGATCGGCAGTGAAGCGGAATCCGTCGGGACTGCGTGCCAAACCAATGATGGAGCGCCCGGTGCGGAGATGGGAGCGGAATAGCATGATGTATTCGTTCCCGTGCTTCACGACCGCCGCGTTGTGAACCGTTTCCACGGGATAGGGAATCTCGGCCTTGGTGAGGATGGGGTTGTGCCTGTATCGCCTGACAATGTCCGGCTTCATGATCGGCTCCTCGCCTCCAGATCAAAAATCGTTGAGTAAACCCGCTCGTATCCCTCCACCATGGTGTCGATCGAAAAGTGTTGTTGGACACGGCCGCGGCAGGCCCGTCGATCGATTTCCGAAATTCGCTCCAAGACCCGAACTGCCTCAGCGACGTTGTCAACCAGAAAACCGGTCTCCCCATCCTTGATCACCTCGCGGCAAGAGCCAAGGTCCATTGCGATGACGGGCACACCGGCGGCATTGGCTTCGACCAGGACAAGTCCGAATCGTTCTGGAATGGTATTCAGGTGCAGGAGTGCTCGAGCTCGAGCAAACAGTTCGTTCTTGCCCTTCACGTCCACCGGTCCGATATAGAGGATGTTTTGATCGTCGAGATGGGGTTCGATCTGCTCCCGGAAATAGGCCTCATCCTGAACGATACCTGCGATGATCAAACGCATTCCGCTCAGACGAGCAACCTCGATAGCTAAATGAACACCCTTATCCGGGTGGATCCGGCCCAGGAAAATCAAATCTTCGCCGCCCCGGTCCTGCAGGGGATACAACGAGAGATCGATGCCGTTGTAGACGGTCGCCAGGTAATTCAGCCCTGTGGCTCGGTCGGAGTCGCTGACCGAAACGAAGTATCCGTCACGGTACTTATGATAAATGGGCATGATTTTGGGTGACGAGAATCCGTGGATGGTAGTCAGCACCGGCGTTCTAATCAGCCGACTGTAGGTCAAAGCCATGAAGTCGTAGTGGCTGTGGAGGAGATCAAACTCAGCAGCGTGCTCGAACGCTTCCGAGATGTGAAGGTATTCGGCTACTTTGGGATCGACGGTGGCATCCTCTTCATATCCCTTGTCCACGACGGCATGCAGGTGAGCGCGGGTTACAGAATCCCTGCTGGCGAACAACGTCACATCCCAGCCACGAGCGACGAGCCCTTCGGCGATGTTGCTCGCTACTGTCTCCCATGCGCCGTATTGCCGTGGAGGTGTTCGCCAGGCGATCGGCGACAGGACAGCCACTCGTTTGTTGGGCTCCATCATGCCTGTTCGACGACACTTTTTACTGCATGGCCGACAGCACTTCATCGAGGGGAACGGTAGCAAAACCGGTCGCATGATCGGCCATGCCATAGGGAATGATCAGTTCGCCGTTGTGGACGAGTGCGCCACAGGTATAGACGACGTTCGGCACGTAGCCTTTACGCTCCTTTTGGTCCGGTTTGAGCAACGGCTCGCGGAGGCGGCCGATCACTTTGCCAGGATTGTCGTGATCGAGCAGGAATGCACCGATGCAGTACGTTCGCAGGGGGCCGACACCGTGGCTTAGGACCAGCCAGCCTGCTTCCGTCTCGATAGGCGACCCACAGTTTCCAAGCTGGATCAGTTCCCAGGGGAACATCGGCTTGAGGAGCGCTTTGCTTTCATACCAGAAGTGGACATTGTCAGAAAGCATGAGGTAGATGTTTTCATTGTCCTGGCGGGAAAGCATCGCGTAGAGGCCATTGATTTTCCGCGGGAAGAGAGCCATACCTTTGTTTTTGGCTGCCGGACCGTTCAGAGTGATGAACCGAAACAGGAGGAAGTCAGAAGTCTCCACCAGCTCTGGAAAGATCACTTTGCCATCGAAGGCTGTGAAGGTGGCGTAATAAACGTAGCTGCCGTCATCGTTCTGAAAACGGACGAACCGGGCGTCTTCGATGCCGTTGCGTTGCGACGGCGTGGCGGGGAAAAGAATGCGCTCAGACAACGGCTGTTGGGGTTGAAACTGAACCTCGTAATTGGACTGGGCCAGCATCAAAATTCCTCGGATCGCTTCCTGATCCGACAAGCGCGACTGCGTCATTTCGACTTCGAGGTGGGCGCGCAGTTCTTCCAATGAAAACCGTTCCCCATACTTGTCCATAATCCGGCGGGTGAATCCGCTGGTCAATCCCAGCTCAAAGAGCTTCCGCTCGAAGAGCGCCTTCTCGTAATGAGGATTCGGGATTTGACGCGGCTCGGTGAGGAAGCCGGTTGGGGCTTGGACCTCGATCCGGTTGTCAGACTGGATCATACCCGTCCGAAAAGTGATGGAGGAAATGTGTCCCTCCCCGGTGGCGCGCAAGCTGAGGATGAAACGCAATGCGCCGGGAGTAACGTCCGATTGGTCAGGGTGCGGGACGATCGACGGATTGAACAGGGCTGCAGATTCCAGGGAGAATTCGCAAACGAAATAGGCACCGATCAATAACTGTCTCTGTTCGGAAATCTCCTCATCGGTCAACAAGAGGTCTCGGACCTGTTCGAACCGTTCCTGAAAGGATCTGTGGATTTGCTGGTGTCGCTGCGAAAATTCGGCGGATACCTCGTCCAGCAGTGGCCCGACTTGGCTTTCCGGGAGTGACACGATCCGGGCGATTATCCTGCTGGCTCGCTCGGGAGTCTCCGGCCTGAACGGGCGCAGAAGAACGCGGGACTGGTCAGGCCGAAGGATCGTGGGCGTGCGTTGGACCCGCGTTGAAGTCGTAATCATGGAGAAGTGATTCCTGAAATTCCGAGCATGCTGCAGCCAGTTCATGCCGGAGATAGGCTCGTTACTGGGCGGGAAGCTCTAGCCCCTCAGGTTCCCATGCTCGTTGCTTCATCTTGGTTCAGCATGGCAAGGGCAGGTGCAACCTGGCAGACTGCAATCACAATGTCTCGTTGCTTCCGTCGCATTCTCTTTGCAGAAGGAGGAGATGATCGGAGGCCAGACCCCAAGCGGGTATCCGGGGAAAGAACTCTCGATTGGTTCTGCTGACATTTCCGGGTAATGGCGCACTATTGTCATGCCATCAAGCCTACCGATCTCGGGTCAGCCTGACTGTTCGATATTGATCACGAATGGAGAGTCGAGCTTAATACCAAAGTTTGTCGGATCACCCCTTCAAGGGATATTCCAAAACTGAGCAATACTGAGCAGACGCAAAAGCACGACAGACCGTAGTCTGTCTTGTAACGAGACGGGAACGGGCGCGACTCATTTCATATGGGTCGGCTCATTTCTCCATGTGGCGCAGCCTCGGTGAGCAAGATCCAAACTTGCAGCCCCAATCGCACCCCGCTGCGCCGCATCTTTCTTCAAGGGACATCACCCCTGGGGCTGGGCGCGAGTTTGCCGTCCACGCGTTTTCTCGTCGGTGTCTACCACCCAATCCAGAACAAAGAGCGATCGCGTAGTCAAGTGCACACTCACGAGCATTGGGTTTCCTGTTGCCAGTCAGTCCCGATGCTCGTGGTGTGAACTTCAGTAGCACCACTGAGAAACAACACGACCAGGGAACGGACGGTCGCATGGTTCCTCGCCATCAAGATGCCGGCTGTGACAGCGGTATCCCCGCCGCCGCCCCGGCCGGTAGCTTTGATCGGAATTAGCCTACAACGGTGGCAAATCCGTAACTGTGCACAATTGAACAGAATCGGAGTAAACGCTGTGAAATCAAGATTCCCCTTTAACTTCAAAACCCCATAATTCGAGCAGATTTGATGGCACGTATTTGTGATCTTTGTTCTTTTGGGCCCAGTCCCTGAGCTGAACTGAACTGCCGTACTGCTGAGGGGATAGGCACAGTTTCTTGGCGATCTCTTCGAATGAGGTGGCGCCCGTGTACGGAATGGTATTCAAGTCCGGCTTGCCCCAATTCGGATTGCCCCTTTTCTTTGCCATTCACATTCCTTCGGCGCCCCCTAATATTGTGTGTTGACTGTCTCGCTTTTGGGTGCGCAGACGCACACGCCCCGGTGCTCTTCCAATTCGCTCCTCGCGCGCTCCATTTCGACATTCTTATAGGCCGCGAGTTCCGTACTGACCTGGTAATACGCTGCCGAACGGGCCTTGACGTATTCGCTAATCCTGGACTCACAAACTTCTTCAAGACCCTTGCAGATTGGGCAATTCATGGCTATCCCTCCACCTGGCAGACCCGCGAATGGAGGGATGTGCTCCTGTTTATCACCGCTGATTGAGGATCTCCTGCTCGGCGCGCAACCAGTCCTGTTCGTGTTGGCCGGCCTCGCGACCACGGCCCTCATACAGTTCATACGCTCGCGCTCTTATCATCTCTTGTGAGTGGATAGTATCTGGCATAATCGCCATCTTGCCCGAGGATCTTTTCGGGTCGACAAAAGTATTGGGCTTTGCCTGTTGGCTAGCCTTGGGATCAATCATTAGGACATCCTTTTGGTGTTACGGCTAAGAGAAGCGTACTTCAGATGAGCTGACTTAGTTCAGAGAATCTGAAAGAGGAAAGGAGGACTCACTCACCCTCAACCATACGCCCGAACCTCAAGCGTGTCCATCCCGACTCTCAGGCTTCAATGCGGCCTCTCCATACATCAGCTCAATCGTGTGACGAAGCGCGATCAATCTTAACGCAGCAGGTAGTTTGACAATCGTAGGGGATGCGCCTATCATTGTTATTGAGTAAGCCACTTCTTCTTACCCTTTCAGATCTCCTGAACTAAGTCAGCCCATCTGAAGTTTCCCCCCTTAGCTTTCCCTTTGAAGGAGAAGTCCGTAATGACACTATTGACTCGTTGGGAACCCTTGCGTGAATTTTCTATCATGCAAGAGCGAATGAACCGTATGAATCGTCTTTTCCGGGAATCGTATAGCCCAGAGAGTCCAGAAGAGGCGTTGACGACCACCAGCTTCGCGCCGCCGGTGGACATCTACGAAGACGAGCACACCATTGCGCTGAAGATGGAGGTCCCGGGCATCGACGAAAATGACATTGATGTCCGCATCGAGGACAACACCCTAACCGTCCACGGCGAGCGCAAGATCGAGAAGGAAGAGAAGGAGGAGAACTTCCGTCGCATTGAACGGCAGTACGGAAGCTTCACCCGTTGCTTCACGCTGCCCAGTTCCCTGGATCCGGCGCAAGTGAGCGCGAATTATGAAAAGGGCGTGCTGAAGATCACCCTCGCCAAAAAGGCTGAAGCCAAACCCAAGCAGATCAAGGTGAACGTTGGCAGCGAGAAGACCCTCGATGCCAAGGTTCACGGTAAGGCCGCGTAATCGCCAGCACGCTTGTCTGTGGTGAATGGCGAGTGAAAGAAGTGGGAGGCGGCTAAATGTCGCCTCCTTTTCCGAAAAGGACTTCCCCTATGTTTGTTCGAGTTGTCGATTTTGTCAGTAGGCCGGGCAAAACAAGATCCCTCAACGAGATCATCCAGAGCCGGCTGTTTCCCATTTTCCGAGTGCAACCCGGCTTCGTTGACGAGATCGTACTAGAGTCCGATGTTGAGCCAAATCGAGTTGTGGCTTTGAGCTTTTGGAACACTCGGGAACAAGCGGAACGCTATAACCAGGAAACATACCCGACGGTCAAAGAGGTGCTGGCTGCCTCACTTGAAGCTGATCCCGTCGTCCGAACCTTCAATGTAGTGAACTCCACCACTCTCACATAGCCGCGGGCAGCAGCGCATAGGTCGACCAGCAAGGCCCCTCGGCGAGCGATGACAACCGAGGCAATCCGAAGGCCCTGCGTGTACCCTGCATTTATCTTCGAAACTTAAAGTATGACTCTTTCTATGAAAACCGTTCTTCTGGCTTGTCTCTCTCTGTGCTTGGCTTCCAGCATCGTCGCTGTTGCACAATCCACTCTTAATCACACGCCCCAAGAGTATCAAGCAACAGGCAGCCGGCTCTCAACTATCATGGGCACCGTCCGGGCAGACGGACAAACACTAACCTTTGTGACCGATCAAAGAGCCTGGAACGTAGACAATCCAGAGGTCCTTAAGGGCCACGAGGGACACTATGTGCGGGTGAACGCTCACGTCTACCCGGACAAGGACTCGATTCACATCACAGAAGTCAAGCTGCCCACTGTAAATGAAAGCAGGAGAAATGACCTACGGTGAGCACGACCGCCGGCCATCGGCCGTCACGAAACATCCCTCACCAGCCTAAACTGGCCACCACATCCTGGCCGCGTCAAAATCCCACGCCTGGAACACACGGGAACCCACAGATATGGGTAGGGCTTTAGTGACACGGGGGCCTCAACACCTTATCGTTTGCTGCGCTTCGTTTCAACGATTTCGGCGGCGTCGAGTTTGCGATCTCGGTGTGGCTCGCTGCGCGGAGCACCGGTATGCAGTTCGCAAGCTTCCCCGGGCGCTGCTCCACAAGTAGGACAGGGCACGGACCCTATTTGTGTCGGGGTGAGTTCCTTGGTTTTCACCAGAACAGCATGCAACGTTCCAAACGGGAAAAATGCTCAATAATGCTCATTTTCAGCGCGGTCGTCGCGCGGCAGGTCCCATACGGCTCCGCCAGCTTTTCAACAAATGTGAGCAAAAGTGAACATCTTGGGTGAATCCGTTTCTGACATAATCCTTGGAAGGTGTAGCTCCCCTCTATGGCGAAGCCCCTGATGGCCCAAACTACGTTGGGTAAGAAAAAACGCACCTTCGACCCGAAGAAATTCCTTGCCACGATCGGAGACGGTAGGAAAGCCGTGGCCTTTCCACGGAAGCAAACAATCTTCGCGCAGGGCGATTCGGCGGACGCAATCTTCTACATCCAGGAAGGCAAAGTCAGGCTCACTGTCGTATCCAAAATTGGCAAAGAAGCGACCCTGGGCATATTGGGGGCTGGAGAGTTTTTTGGGGAAGGGGGCCTTGCTGGACAGCGTCTGCGCATGGGGTCTGCAATCGCACTGACGGACTGCGACCTTCTGCGCATTGACAAGAAGGCCATGATGCTTGCGCTGCACCGGGAACATACGTTCTCCGATCTATTCGTCGCTTACCTGTTGGCGCGGAACATTCGGTACGAAGAGGATTTGGTTGATCAGCTCTTCAATTCCAGCGAAAAGAGGCTGGCTCGGATGCTCCTCTTGCTTGCACATTTCGGCAAGGAAGGCGTGCCCGAGACTGTCATCCCCAAGCTGAGTCAGGAAACTCTCGCGGAGATGATCGGGACAACTCGGTCGCGCGTCAGCTTCTTCATGAACAGGTTCAGACAGTTGGGCTTCGTTAATTACGGCGAAAGCGGGCTTCAAGTTCACAGTTCACTTCTGAATGTCCTCCTTCACGACTAGCTTTCGCGTTTCCCCTGAAATTGCTTTGCCAGGCGGAATCCGCGTGGCTGGTCGTTTCGCGTCGGCTTTCTGAAGATCTTCAAACCCAATGGGCGTACCGTTCGCCTTCGCAGCAGAGCCCATCGCTCACACCCGTGACTCATTTCAGTTCCTTGATTCGGCGCCCTAGCGGCTCACCCTCTACGAGCGCAAGAACTAGCCATCGGCCCCTTGGTCAAAAGAAGACAGTTAATTATCCCCGTGGCGCTTAGGCTGGTGTCGAGGCAACACTCATGAAACGCATTGGAGTCATCAGCACAGCAGTTCTGTTTGTGCTTCTCGGAACCGCTGCCCTTGCTCACCGACAGCAGGATCAGCAAGACGAAAAACAGAACAAGCCTGACAAGCAAGCACAGCCGGAGAAACAGAAACCCGAGCAACCACAACGCCCTCAGCAACAGCAGCAGGACCAGAACAAGGAGCAGCAGCAGCACGCTCAGCAACAGCAGCAGGATCAGAACAAGCAGCAGCAGCAACGCGCTCAGCAACAGCAGCAGGACCAGAACAAGCAGCAGCAACGCGCCCAGCAACAGCAGCAGGACCAGAACAAGCAGCAACAGCAGCGCGCCCAGCAACAGCAGCAGGACCAGAACAAGCAGCAACAGCAGCGCGCCCAGCAACAGCAGCAGGATCAGAACAAGCAGCAGCAGCAACGCGCCCAGCAACAGCAGCAGGATCAGAACAAGCAGCAGCAGCGCGCCCAGCAACAGCAGCAGGATCAGAACAAGCAGCAACAGCAGCACGCCCAGCAACAGCAACAAGACCAGAACAAGCAGCAACAGCACGCCCAGCAGCAGCAACAGGACCAGAACAAGCAGCAACAGCAGCACGCCCAGCAACAGCAACAGGACCAGAACAAGCAGCAACAACAGCACGCCCAGCAACAGCAACAGGACCAGAACAAGCAGCAACAACAGCACGCCCAGCAACAGCAACAAGACCAGAACAACCAGCAACAGCAGCGCGCCCAGCAGCAGGATCAGAATAACCAGCAGCACGCCCAGCAACAGCAGCAGGATCAGAACAAACAGCAGCAGCAGCACGCCCAACAACAGGTAGAGCAGCAACAGCGAGCGCAGCAACAACAGCAGCAGGACCAGCACATGCAGCAGCAGCAGCAAGCGCGTCTATCACAACAGCAGCAGCAGCAACTCATTCAGCAGCAGCAACAGCGCGTGACTCAATATCGTCAACACGTAGATCAGGAACAGGGTCGAGCGCAGCAGCAAACCGCGGAATTACAACAACAAAATCGCAAGTCACAGTACCGCTTTCAGGAAGACTATTTAGAACGTGAACGTCAGCAGCAAATAACGTTTCGGAACGACCGCGGGCATGACTACGAGCGTGATCCGTATTACTACACTGCCCCGAGCTATCGTTACTATCGTGGCGGCAGTTACTACGAGACGAATGAGTATGGCGCAGACTTGCTCCGGCAGGCCATGAACCACGGTTACCAGGAAGGCTTCCGCACCGGTGAAGCTGACCTGCAGGATCACTGGCATTCCGATTACCAGGGCTCGTATGCCTATCGGGATGCGAACTACGGCTATAGTGGCTACTACCTGGCCCAGGACGACTACAACTACTATTTTCGGGAGGGCTTCCGTCGCGGCTACGAAGACGGCTACAGCAGCCGCTACCAGTATGGCCGCTACTCGAATGGCTCGTATAGCATGCTTGACGCCATCGTCTCACAAGTCCTCAACCTGCAGTCACTTCGATAGAGACTAGACGACAACATCCAAACGGCCCCCTCCTATTTGCCGAGACCCGGCGTGGGGTGGGGCTGCGGGGTGAGTCTCGGGAATGGAAGTGTCCAATTTTGACCAGACCCACGGTGCGACTAAATGAGACAGTACTTTGACGTGGGATAGTCTCACTCACGGGGGGAGCAGGGACCATGTCCAGCCCTTCAAAGCATTCAATCCTCGTCGTTGACGACCTGCCGGGTATTCGAGAGAGCCTCGGCCTGCTATTGGTCTCCTCCGGATACGACAAAACAACTTTCCGAGATTCACAGCACCAAGAGCTTGACGGGGCGCTGCCAGAAACGAAGTGGCTCACCGTGGGCACCGAAGAATACGCCGTGAGGAACGGCCGACGGGGGTGGCAAACGTGACTGCAAGGCTTGCGACAGCAGACGACCGCATTTTGGCTTACGAATACGGAGAGGCTGGCACCATCCGCGATCAGGGTATGACGCTGCCCAGCGGCCGCGACAAACTACAAGTGGGGAGCGCCATACAATTCGACTCCGGATACCTCTCCCCTTTCTTCGTGACTCACCCCGAGCGCATGGAGGTTGCTTTCGAGAACGTCTACATTCTGATTCACAAAAATAAGATCAATTCCAGAAACGATTTGCTCCCGCTACTTGAGCAGATCGCAAAGACTGGCAAACCGCTGCTCATTATCGCCGAGGACGTCGGCGGCGAGGCGCTGGCTGCGCTTGTCGTCAATAAGCTGTGTGGCCCACTGCAAGTGGCGGCCGTCAGGGCCCCTGGCTTCGGAGACCGAAGCAAGAACATGTTAGAGGATATTGCGCTGCTCACCGGCGCCAAGGCGATCGGGGAAGGCCTTGACGTCCAACTGAAGAACATACAGATCTCTGACCTCGGTCAGGCGAGGAAGATCTTCATCGACAAGAACAACACCATGCTCGAAGCTAGATCGAGGGACGACCAACTTTCTTTTCAGGCTTGAGTCTTCACTTGCGACTTTCGCACCGCTGGTCGCGCAGGACGACATTCAGCTGCAAACTGTGGACTTGAAGTCCGGCTAGCAAATGGTGGGACTGCGCTTAACGGCATGCACGCCACCAAATAGCTCAGCGAACAGATGCATCACCCATCGACCGACTCTGAGCAATTGTGACCATTCTTCTCGTAGCCCCAACATTGATAATGCTAACGAGTGGGATTGGGACCCAGGATCCATTTGCGCTGTGGAGCAATTGGAACCCATGAGGAAACAATTTTTAAGACGAAGACAAACTTACACTTCCTCGGTTTTGGAAACATACATTCCCCGGAGTCACTCGTCTTTAAGAACGTCGTTCCACACCGAGAGAGTCACCTAAACACTGAACCTGGCCGAAGGAGCACAAAATGAGAAAGTTGATCTTCGTTTCCCTGGCGGTTGCCCTTTTCGTGTCTGTGACCGCCTTCGCCCAAGACACTGCAAAATCGGCCGACACCAAGCCGGACACCACAACAGCTGTCGCGCAAGAGCCGCAGCAGCCCGCCGGCGCAGAGACGACTGTGACCGGATGCCTGCAGAAAGGTGATGAGCCGGGCGCAGTCTCGATTATCGGCGAAGATGGCAGGAACTGGGAACTGCACAGCACCTCGGTTAAGCTCGACGAGCACATCGGTCACAAAGTGACCGTCACTGGCACAGTCACTCGCGAATCGAAGGCGCAAGAAAAGAAAGAGGGCCAGGTGGAAAAAGCAGCTGGCAAAGACGAGTACGGGGATCTACGCATCAGCAGCCTGAAGATGCTCAGCAAGACTTGCAGCAAGTGACGTTGCTTTGGGCCAGCATGGTGCTGGCCCACTTCTTTTTCTTAAGTGAGTCGGACTCGGCGCTCTACCTTCGTTTCATCGTCCAGCCGATTAACGTTCCTGCGGTGAAGCCCACCGCAAACGTCGTAGCAACAGTCAGCACAAGGTGCCGCTGCATGCGCTGAGTGGTGTCATTGAGGAGTTCTTCGGCAGCGTCGCCGCCGCGCTTCGCCACACGCCTCGCTACGCCGACGCCATCCTGTATGGCATCGGCGACTGCGCTGGTTGCGCGAGAGGCCTGCCCGGCTGACTCGGCAATGTATTCCGCTGTTCTTCCTACTACGGTTTCTGACATGGTGCCCTCCTTCGTGGGTTTGCGAGCTTTAGCGTACGATGCATTCACTCTCCTTGTCGTTGAAGACTGGGCAGGGGTGGCCTTTTGGCACGATCTTTGTCAGGCGGCTCACCGGGTTCTGAAGGTGGTTCGAGCCCTTTGTTGACGCGCTCAGTTGGGGTCTTCGCGTCACTGTTCACTGCTGCTCCGTCATCATCATGCAGGACAACGTTCAGAAGCGAACTGTGAACGTGCAAATTGTCTCCAACGTCATAGTTGATAAAGCCAAGCTTCCTGAATCGGTTCATGAAGAAGCTGACTCGCGAACGAGTCGTTCCCACCATCTCGGCCAGAGTCTCCTGACTCAGTCTGGGGACCGACATTTCTGACACGCCTTCTTTACCGAATTGCGCCATCAGCAACAGAACGCGTGCCAGCCGTTTCTCGCTAGAGTTGAAGAGTTGATCGACCAAATCATCCTGATATCGGATGTTTCGCTTCAGTAAATACTTAAGGAACATGGCCGACAGTTTTGGTTCCAGGCTCATTGCCTGCATCATCGCCTTCCTCTCGATGTGCAGGAGGACGCAGTCGGTCAAAGCAACTGCCGATGACATGCGCTGCAGTTGACCGGCCAAACCACCTTCTCCAAAGAAATCGCCTTCGCTCAAAATGCCCAGAGTTGCTTCTTTCCCGGCTTCCGAGACCACGCTGAGCCTCACCTTGCCTGTTTGGATAAAGAACAGCCCGTCCGTAGGGTCGCCTTGCGCGAAGATCGAATTCTTCTTTTGAAAAGGCAGCAGTTCCCTGCCCTTCCCGATGGTTGAGAGGAAGGCATGGGGATTAAACTCGGATTTTTTCTTCGCGCTTGAGATTCTCTTTGCCACTGGAGCCGTCCTGACAGGTGGGACCTTCACCCGAACCAAGTATGCGCGGACGAGATGCGTCTTCGCTGATCAGTAGTGCTCACAATACGGGAAATCCAGGCGCTCCACCTTCGGGCGTAAACCACTTTCAAGCCAGCCGTTTGCGCCGGACATAGGATCGAGTGAACTTGAGGACGGGGTTTGAGGCCTATCTCGAAGATCGCTGGTGGATTCCGCGGACTATCTGCAACGCACCGGGCGTCTGCGGCTGGCTACTGAACGTCGGGCCTCGGAACGTCTACCTCGCAACCTCGCGCCGGCCGCAAGCGTGAGGCGGTTCTCCGCGGTGGTGCGGAACGACCACACAGGTCATAGATCGGCATCTCGGGTTTTCAATAGCCGTGTGGGCGTCACGCGGTAAGCGGGCAAGGTGCATGGTCGCACTGGCACGCGATCTCGACCTCCTCAGATCCCGCTTCCTTACAGGCCGGGCCGCAGTACTTGTCGTCAGTTTGCACCGGGCATTGACAGGGTAGGTGTGCGCACTTCTTCTGATCATTGGTCGTCATCAACGTTCTCCTTCGCTAAGCGCCGAGTTAAGGATTGTGCCCGACGTGTTGGCCGTGATACTCGCGCCCTGTCCGGGGCAGGAAATCACGCCACTTCTTTTCTTTCAACGATAGCGGGACCGGGCACCTGCACCAGTTCATCAAATAAGGAGTGATAGTGGATCATTGCCGTCCTCAAGTCCTCCGTGGTTGCTTCGTCTTTCCCAACCCGTAGCGCAATTTCATGTGCCGACCGGTAGTTCCCCAATACTCGGGGATGGTCGACCGAAATGTCCGCCGCGCGCTGATCGAAATCGGATACCGGATAGCCGCGAGTTTTCATTAAAGAAGACACCAGGTCATCGGCCTCCGCGACCGCTCCCTTCGGCGAATCCACAAAGCGAGATTGAACGGAGGTCCACCGTTCCAAAAAACGTTCGCGCTCGATCGGGTCAAGATCGCGGATATTGAGCTTCTCAACCCGCTTCTCGCGATCCGCTAATTTCGCCTCTGCTTTTCGTTCCGACCCATGTTCCCGCACCGCCCGCTCGTACTCGGGCCCGAATTTCTGCCGCAAGTCTACAGTCGTGCTCCGGCGTTTCCGAACATACATTACAGCCAGCATCGCGATGACCAGAATTACCACGACGGCGAGAACAATCACCTTCGGATCTAGCAAATTTGGGTACATTGAAACCTTCCCTTAATCAAGAATGTCGACGCAACGAAATTTGTTTCACGAGGTTCCCTGCGCCAGAAACCTGTGAGCCGTCAGTATCAAACTCTTCGCTGCGGAATACTGGTCAGAATTGATCGTCTTGCGGATTCGCTCCTTGGCATTTGGCAGAAGGCGTGCGACAAGCTTGAGAGCGTGAGGCTCCTTATCTCTTAAAGTAGTGATGGCGACAAAAGGGAGTGGCTTACTCCCGAGTGAGCGAACGGTCGATGCTTGTGGTGTGCCGCAGACGGCGCGGGAAGTGTTTTCCAAGGATGTGAGCGGGTCTGATCAACGGGCGGCCTGGGGCGGGAATCATGGAGCGCTTTCTGCGTTCCAGGCCGCACCCACAAAGACGATCATCGCCGAGAACTCCATCCACACCATCAATCCGATCGCCGCCGCCAGCCCTCCGTAAACAGGCCCATACTTCATGTGCCGGACGTAAATTCCAAACAGCAAATTGATGCTCCACCACAGAATCGTCGCTGCCGTCGCTCCGGGCAAAACGGAGATCCACGTCGTCGCGCGGGGTCGTGCAACGCGATAAATCAGGGCCAATACGAATATCGCCAGGACCATGGCGGAGATCGGAAGCATGACGGTCCAGAAGCCGCGAGCCAAAAGAGGCTGACTGACGTCGCGAGTCATCCATTGCCGCACTGGCCGTCCGAAGACACTCACCGCGACGGCCAGCAGCCACGCCACCATCGACACACAGAACAAGAGCAAGCCCCGAACCTGCCGGCCGAGAAAGGAGTGTCTCTTGCGATCGCCGTAGATTAAATAGATGCCCTCCATGATGAGCTTCATGACCTGTGCGCCGACGAGCAATGTCCCGACCCAACCGAACAGTACCCAGTTCCAGGGGTTCACTTCTCGGCGCACCAGGAAGTCAGACACGAGCTTCCCGCCACCCGGAGGTAGAATGCCCGACAACCGCACCACGAGCTCTTGTCCGCTCTTCCCCCTCAGGGAACTGCTCATCAGCCCCAGTGCGACTAATAGGCTCGGGAAAAATGCGAGAAACATATTGAAGGCTACGGCCTGCGAAACCATGCCGCATTGTGGAATGACTCTTGCCAGGGTTCGGAACAGTTTCTTCGCAATCGAGCGAAGCGCCATTGCCCGGAATTATACCGTCCATGATGTATTTTGCCGATCGCGGTTTGAAAGGTTTGCAAGCCTGGCAGGAACGTCTTGTTGGTGCTCACGGACTCTTGATCTGACTCGTTCGCAGAAACCAACCACGATCTGCGGCGCTGACAAAGCGTAAAGTAGAGGCATGCGCAAGCAGGTGATCCGGATTCCGCAGATTGCGGCAGCTTGGGTCCAGGGTTGGCTGGACCTGAACAAAGCGGCTTCGGTCGAGGTCTCATCGGAAGATGAGAATTATCCAATTGAGTCTGCGCTTCTGGGAGACGAGAAGACAGGCTGGCGTGCGGCTGAGTCTGGAACTCAGACGATACGACTCATTTTCGACAGCCCCCAAAATCTAAGACGTATTTTCTTGGCCTTTGAAGACAGCGAGGCCTTCCGCACGCAGGAGTTTGTTTTGAGATGGTCTCCGCGCGTTGGACAACCTTTCCGGGAAATCGTGCGCCAGCAATGGAATTTTAGCTCGCCTGGAGCAGTCCGCGAGATCGAGGATTATGCGGTTGACCTGTCAAATGTCGGAGTGCTCGAATTGATGATTGTGCCTGACAAAAGCGGCGGTGAGGCTCGCGCGTCACTCGTCAAAATGCGTATAGCTTGATAGGGCGGCAACAACGAGAGACGATGCGGCTGAGGCATGCGGTGTCGAGCAAAGTAACGCTGACACTGTGGGCTGCAACTTGTTTCAGGCAGGCGCTAATTCGAGTCAATAGACACAGGCAGTACCCAGCCTCCTTTGGTCCTGGGCGCACAACCACCATTAATGAGTGCGGAGACCCCATTGCTCCACTGGCGTCGATCGCCACTCGTAATCCGCCAGCCCTATGGATGCACTTGCCCGCGGCCATTACTGTTGCCGTACAGCGCCTCCGTGACATGCACGTTTGTCCTGATCCGGCCCATCTGTTCATAGATGTACTGGCGAAGGTCGGCTACGTCGAGGATACGACTCCCATTGTCGAGTCGCGCATAAGCCAGGTCTTCTCTTAGATTTTCAAGCACGGATAGCGCAATTTGCCTTTCGTTTATGTCCATTGCAAGCTCCACTGCGAACAACACTTCAAGCGATTGTACGGTGCCATGTCTATGCACCTTAAACTGTGCAATTTTGATCACTCCCCGAATTTAATTCAAGATCATCGCTCCCAACCGTCGTTTCCTCGCGGCAATTAGAGCGGTGCCCAGCACCGTACGCGTTGTCGGGCGATCCAAGAAGGAAGACCATTTGCACCGTGGCCAATCAGCACCGCAGGACTAGGCATCCGGGGCTCCCCGAGAGAATGCCGCCGGGACAGCAATGTGAGCGTTATTGAGCAGAATTAGGCAACCCTGGCTTAGTAAAGTTCAATCGGCGTCACTCATAGGAAAGGGCATATGCTCGCCGACAAAAGCGTCCCGCTCCCGCCAGCGCCCCTGGTGCTTGTCTCCCGCGACGTGCCCCGAGTTTCTGACCAGCTAAAAGGTCGCCGTCCGAACGACGAAGGCTCCTCCCGAATGAACGACGAAGGCTGTCCCAACGAAAGCCGGAGCGTAGACGATGATACGGGCTATTCCCAAGAGGAGGAAGAAGCCTGAAGGAGTCCCAAGTGGCGGAGATGAGATCCAAAATAGTGAAGTCGGGCGGCGCTACGTGGCGGCTGTGGCTAGGACTTGGTCTGAGTGGTCTTGCGGTGCTCAATGTCGCGCTTAGCATCCTCAGCGGTGTGATGCTGATGTTTACGGCGCTATCCGTCTTGCTAGCTCTGGTCGGCCTGGTCCAATTGTCGTTGTGGTCACGCTTCGACGGTCCTGGCTCTGAAGTGCGCCACGCTTTTCATCGTTTTCCCCGTTTTTAACCGGATTCGAACAAAAGGAGCCTGCGAGTATGGCTACGAAATTTACTCCACTGCACGATCGCATTCTGGTGCGGCGAATAGAGGAAGTTGGCACCACTCGGGGCGGCCTCATCATCCCCGATTCTGCCAAAGATAAACCCCAAGAAGGGGAAGTCATCTCGATCGGCAAGGGCAAGACTAATGACGAAGGTAAGGTCTTTCCTCTCGTGGTACAACCAGGCGACCACATTCTGTTTGGCAAGTACTCCGGATCCGAGATCAAGATTGACGGAGAAGATCTCCTCATCATGAAAGAGGAGGAAGTCCTGGGCGTCATCTCCGGTGCCGCGAAAAAAGAGGCTGTAGGAGCCAAGAGATAGCCGGTCCCCTGAGCGTCGTGTTGCGGAGTCCGCGAAGATCCGAGTCGAAGATTTCAATATTCCAGGAGAACTAAAGTTATGGCTAAGCAAATTGTGCACGGCGAGGCGACTCAGAATACGAGTCTGTATGCCCCCATCGGACTTGGTACACAGACGTAGTAAGACTAGGGCTATATGCGTAAACAGCTGATCCCACCAACTTCGGAGACGGTGCGGCCTCATGGCGAAGGTTGGCTAGACCTCGAACGTGCAGCTACGGTCGAGGTCACGTCGGAAGAAGAGAATTTCCCGATAGAGTGCGCCTTGGCCTCGGGAGAAACCCGGGGCTGGCGTGCGGCTGTTCCGGGAACTCAAACGATCCGGCTGGTCTTCGATCAGCCACAAAGGCTGAGACGCATATCACTTGTCTTTGAGGAACACGAAACAACGCGCACGCAAGAGTTCGTCTTGCGTGGGTCTTCGGACGGCGGCCGCTCGTTTCGAGAAATTGTCCGTCAGCAGTGGAATTTTAGCCCACCGCAAACCGTCCGGGAGGTTCAAGCATACGAGGTTGAACTCTCGGACATCACGGTGCTCGAGTTGATCCTCACTCCCGACATCAGTGGCGGAATGGCTCGCGCATCGGTCAAGAGCCTACGCGTATCTTGACTCGGCATGAGATGAACGTGCCTTGCTCTGTACAATCGTCCTTAGAGAGCCTGACAAAACCCCTATATTCGTACTCAAGCAGGCGAGTCCCTACTTGAGCCTCGCGAGGGTTTCAGATCCAGCGCAATTAGAGGTCTCAGTCGAGGCTTCGCAAATTCCCTAGCGTCATGAGCCGGAGAAGGATGCGCCACGCGAGAGAGCCGGCCCTCGGCTACGAGGTGTTCGTATGCCTCCGGCCAGGATGGGAGGGAAGCGTCGGTTGGGGTCCAGTGGGCGTACGAGGCCTCGTCACACCATTCAACAAGACGCGGCATAACTTTGGCGTGCGGCGCGGTGCCGCGAAACGCCTTCATAGCTCGCTCGCTTTCCCACTCAGTTAAGGTCCAGAACGTGCGATGAGCGTCTAAAAGGAGTCTTCCACCAAGAAACCCAGATGCGCGCAAGGCTTGGCGCTGACTAAGGAAGGTCTCCCACGCGAATGCTGGAAGATACTTCAAAGAGCGAACGCGAAGACGCGTGACGGACGCGAGCATGGCCCTCCATTTTAGGCCAATTCCTGATGTTTGCAGGTAAGACCGGGTTTTGTTAGACCTTCTTAGATCCGGTGCGTCAGGAAAACTGGACCGCCGCATCCGGCGTCACTTTGCCGGTAAGGTCGAGACTTGGGAGGCTGGTCGTCGTCGTCCCCGACGGGGTCTTTCGATCTCCGACACAACCTTCGGTCCGTGGCCCTTCATCATTTCGCCGGTTCGGCAGCGACTTCGTTGCACTGGTCACAATTGAACATTTTGTTCCTGAGCAACGTTGCATTATGTAGCCATGAAAACCAAACCCGTACCAGCCCTGACGGTTCGTTGCCCCACCTGTGGCGCTAAGCCAGGAGAGAAGTGTGAACTAAGCACTGGGCTGCCCCGCACGGAGCCGCATCGAGATCGCCGCTTAGAGGCTTCTGAAAAGTAAATGGCGAGGCGAACGCCGGAGGGCCAACCATTAGTGATTGCAAAGAATTCCTTGTTGTTTGCATGCTCGCACTCGTCGACATGGCCGGCCACAAAGGCACTCCCGTGCACTGGGGGAATCGAAGTCAGAGGAGGGTCTTTACTTGGGATTCAGGCCGGAGCGAGTTCGGCGAGACAGCCGAGATGATGGAGAGTCTCGTTAACCAGCGCAGAGGCCACGACGCTCTCCTTTTGTGTAGGTGTTGAGATCTGGAGCAATCTACACGACTAGGTTTGCAGCCGTGCGCAGAGCGCCTGATTCCATTCTCAGCTCCATCGAGATGCTGAGTGAGTTGGCTCACCTCGAAGTACTCCTTCATGGACGTATTCCCCGACATAGGCCACTTGCCCCTGTGAGCTAATGTTTTTGAGTTTGCTCTCGTTCCCAGGCCTGAACACTGTTCAATTGTGACCAGATGAATGACGCCAGCCTGTGGTAACAACATGACTATGGCAATGCGGCAGTGCCTTGAATGCGGCGGTGAACTGGTGATGGCCTTCCGTCCAGGCGGCCGGTCCATCCCGGGCGCTGGAAAACTGGTGAACTCAACCGCAAAGTGGAGATGCAGCACGTGTGGCCAGTCCTTTACGGCAGAGCAACTTCGAGCCGGGAAACGGACCGCCCCAAAAACACTGGAGCAGGCCTAAACCTGGATGAGGCTCTTTCATTGGGGGGCTCCCGTACAAACGTGGGCATAACGAGATAAAAAGGAGATTACCGAATGGCTGATGTACCGCAAGAGGGGCCCGAGACCGAGACAAAAATCAAGGGGCCGGCGTCAGAGTATTCGCAGTCTGGCAATAAGCAGACGGCAGACAGAATGGCCAACAAGCAGCGAAAAAAGCGAGCGCACAAACGCAATCTGAGGCGGTCGCACACGAACGGGTAGGAGACCGTCCGGGATTTATTCGCGTGCAACCCGGTCCAGTTCGACGCGGGGCGCGACGTCGCCAGGGCTTGGAGCCTTGACGGGTTGCCATTCGACCGGAAGAAAGTGCCGGGTGTAGCTTGCTATACCCGCGTGATGTTGCCTGTGGCCGCACGAGAGGCACATCTCTGCGAACGCGCGTATATCGGTCTCTTTGGAGATCTCATTCTCGCGGACCGCCAGCGAGCCCGTCACGACCGGGCCATCACACTGGTCACAAGAGTAAACGGAAAGATGAAGATACTGTTTTCTCATCGGTGCTCCCGACCACATCAAGGAAGCCCACCGCCCCATCCTAGAGTGCCTATGACCCGCTAATCTGTTCACTACTGATCAGAACGCCGGGAAGCATTCCACATCAGTGAATGCACTTTCTCCGCTGCGTTGACCCTAGGCGGGACTGAGGGACCTGCCGCACTCCAGGCAATTCGCCTTATGACGCGGCGTGATCAAACCGCAAAACGGGCACATCCTTTGCGATCGGACTTCCGGGGCCTGTGGTGTGAGTATCGCCAGCAGTTTTCCGAACAAGTCGCTGAGGAATGCTAGTCGCCTGCGCAGCCGACGGCGGAACGGACGAAGAACGGGTTCCATCGGTCTCCTGCTTTCTCCCCGTAACTTGGGAATTATCTGCCCAGGGGGGATAAGCCGCCGGAGTCATCGAGCAAATCACTCGTATTTCGACACTCCGATCGTTAATGATGACAGCCCGAAGCGGACGATTCTGTGCAGGATTGCTCACATTCCATTGAGAACTCCCAGAGGTCGCTCTGAACATCGGCGACTCTGCCTGCCGGGGAGACGGAAGTGAGCAATTCAGATCAGCTTTTACTAGGGGGTCTCGGCGATCATTATCCCAGAGACGAGCACTTCTTCTCTCTCTCAGGTCCTCGGAGCGAGTCAGCTCACCTGAACCCCTCTCCTCTTTCCGCCCCAACTCAGGAGGCTGCTTGATTCTCCCAAAGTTCGATGTTCCGAAAGAGCACATGTCCCCGGCGCCAACAGATGCTCGCAACGCTCACGCCAACGGCGAGTCTCCTGCCGAGAACTGTGCAAGAATTAAAGATCTCGGCTTCAAGACGTCTACCCACATAAAAATGTACGGCGAGCGTTTTGAGTTGGTTTCGGATCCGTTTGTTGAGGGCGATTACACAACGGTTCACGCCATCAGCGGAGATGACGGTGGGATCCGTGTGCTTCGCCTTCCGGTATCCATTCTTGTAGGTTTGCCGGATCTATTTCGACGGAAGGCAAACCCCGGCCAAGGGACTCCCTAGCTTCGTGTGGGCTTCCCCGCATCGTTACCAAACAGGTTTTTGCTCCAGGAATTGGAAGTAGCAATTCGGACCATCCATGATCCAGGTTCTGAACCTTTTCCATTTTGATCCGATAACCACCGCAGGCCCTCCGGCCTGCTGCGCGGCGCTTTAAACTACTGGGTTTCCTGCCTGTGCTGCAAACGGATCAAGCTACAGAAGCCTTGGCGTGTCCGGTACGGCTCTGTCGGGCGTAGCAACGTCACGTTCCGTCATTCCTATCGCATGTGATGACTCGATAGGCACGCCCATTGGAGTGCAGCAAACACTTATGCGGCATTCCGACATCCGCACCACGATGAACATCTACGGGGATGCAGCATCCGAGGACATGCGCGAAGCACACGGCAAAATCGTGCGACTAGCGCTGCAAACGGTGTGAACGGCACGGAAACGGCACGGGAGAGGGTCTATCCTACTGAAAGAATGGCTCCTCAGGTAGGACTCGAACCTACAACCCTCCGGTTAACAGCCGTAAGGGTAAAAACTCCAAGTGCCGTATCGTCCGTCGCTTGCAGAGGAGCACATCCAGAATCCCGCCCCTCAGTTGGGCTAGTTGGGCTATAGAAGCACGGACTCACTTCTTCTCCGGGTCCATCGGAACGAGGCCCCGTGTGAAGAACTCCTCCATAGTCGTGGAACCATTCTTGACTATTCCGCGTCGGCGGAGTTCCTTATCCCACTCGAAGAGGGCCCTTTCTCGCGGCGATTTCGCGAGGCCCCACACGGGCTGCATATACTGAACCCACAAATCGATCTCATCAGTTTGGATCTCTCTGCCTTGGGCAAGCACTTCGGCGATTTGCAGTAGCACCTTCGCGAGGTCTTGGTCGATCACCTGCTCCGGCTGCGACCAATGAGATTTGCCTAGGCAGTCGCTGTAGAAGCTGATTTGTTTCACCATATCAAGCAGGTGAGGATGGTCGGCGTCAGGCTCGAACATCTCGCCAAACTCAGATGCCCGGCGTGCTCCTCTCATGAACTTCTCGACAATCAGCCAGTGAGCATTCTTCTTCGTGTGTGACCTAAACGAGCGCCATGCACTCCTAACCGCCTTCTCATCGCGGGCGAGGGCGAGTTCTCTGAGAATAGGAAGTTTGCCAGACTCTTCTATCGCCAGCACCGCCAGTGCCGCAGCGCTCGCATATCGGCGGTGCTCGAACAGTAACCGAGCATCCTCGTAGAGGCGTCTTGCATTCTGCCGAGCCGTGTTCATGCCCTCTGTAATCTGCGAAGAGGTCAAGGTTCCACAATACTGGCCGAGGTTAGTTCTCATAAAAAGCTGCCTGCCAAGAATCTCGTAAAGTGACGCTGGTATGCCGTGTCGTTGAATACCTATCGCGCTGGAGCGGGTCCGACACGTTGTATGAAGCGCGTCCTATACCCACGCCGAAGAGGCACTCCATCATAAAAGGAATCAAAACTGAAGATCGTGTCAATCTTATGCTTCTCCATTAGCAGAATGTTCGTGGCATCAACGACACCAAAACGCCGGTCGTTTCTGTCCTTAACCATCTGCAGAGCCTGTGAAAGCAGATCCTCTTCAACGGGCAGAAGCGAAATCCACTTTTCGGGCCGTAAGAAATCGTTTATGACATCGTGGAGATTCTGCGGGTCAAGTAGATTGTCGCGCTGAATATGTGCCACTGTTTCCGAAATGACAGCCGAAGATGTGTACAGACGAGAGTAGCGTAGGGTTTGATTCCTGCATGCAACCGCTTCTTCGTGGTGGGCGTCCCCCGGCACATGCAATGCTAAGAAGCCGCCGGTGTCGATGAATACCCCCGGCGGCTCGATTAACACCGTCGGGGGCATCTTCGATCAGAGCATCCTGAAAAAGCGGAGTTCCTGCTGAGCGTACGCCTCCTCGACAGCTTTCACTATCTCAGCAGGCGGCTGCTGCACGTTATCGGGCGCATTCAAGAACTGCGGTGTGACCTGTAGTGTGTAGATCCCAGTCACCTGAGTGTAGTTCTCTGGGGTTCGGACAATCTCGCTGACCGCCTCCGCAAAGGTAATGGTTTCAACTTTTGCCATGTTTATTCACTCCGTTTAAGAGATTACGAGTTCGTTTCACTCATCCAAGCGCCGCCCATGGGCTGCCCGTTCGGACCATAGACCTGACACAATATTCGCCTCGATTTTGCCGTCTCCAAGAAGCCAGTCACCCTGAAAGTGAGCGGCACCGGTCCCGCAGGAACGAGTGCCTGCTTTTCGAATACCCCGGTGTAGAAGCCGTTCAAAGCCTCTATCGCAGCGAACAGCGCATCACCCGGCTCGGCCTTGGTCATGGGTAGTTTCAGATCCGATTCGACCTCGGCACGAGAAATCGGATATCCGTGAGAAAAGTATTTCCCTGCAAGCCGCTCGACTATGTCCTCTACTTGCTTAGGTGGCAGTTCTTTTTTCCGTGTCGCCAGCACCTTCTTCGTTATAAGGCGACCCAGTTCATAAGACTGTTCGATGGCGCCGATTGCCAAAGGGTGCACGTGGCTGAAGAGTTGCCCTACCAATGGTCCCGCCTGCTCTTCCTTCGGTACGTTCCGTTTCAGAAACTCCAGACAATGCTTCAGGTCTTGAACCGAGGCCGGAGTAGGATTCCCTTGCTGGTCACGTGGAAGCAAAGCGTGGTTTCTCGTGGGATCGACAGATCCCAAGGCGGAAAACGGGCTCATAACAAGATTGTCCGCAGCCAGCGCGATGTGAGTTGCTCCACTCATTGCCGATCTCGGGACGATGACTTCGAACTCGTCACAAAAACATTTCAGAACGCTGACTATTCTCCACGGGATTTCCGCTACGCCGCCTGTGCTTCGCAGGACAAGAGCGAGCTTGTTAACCTTGCCCATCTCGGCGATGACCGGCTCCATCTGAAGAGCCACGTCACCTGCGAGCATCGGATTCACTGGCAGAAAGTCTACGAAAGCAAGCACCAACAGGCTCGCCTTCCGTTCTGCCGCGAGCGCATCCAAAAGTGCCTTTGAGCCAGCGGGTTTATTCGCGTTGAACAACTGCCCAAAATCGAGGTTGAACGGTTGCGGCTGAGGCAGTTGCGCCATCTCTTTGCTTTCCACCTGACCGTAGGGCCTTGAGCAGTATATCGGCTGCCTCGCTGTCAGACTTTAGCTGCTACGCTCACTACTCTTGATTCCACGACTACAGCCGGGATTCATGCTGCTGGGGAAGGACCCGATTATTGCAAACTGCACGGTCAACACCAAAGTTTCTTAAGGACGTGGTTTTTCTGCTCCGTTTGGTCATACGATATGGCGAGTTCCCTAGCCAATCACCACAATATATAGTGGCTCTCTTGATTCCTGTTCTCTCATCTGAGCGGCATCACCCTGTACTCGTAATCCACTTCTCATTTATATCAGGAGTCTTTTCCACATACACCCGCCTCGCTCGGTCGACGCGTGTTTCTCACCGAAGTCTTGCGCGTCGTCTACTTCGACCGACCACTGCCCTTGCGAGTCCGCGTCGGTAACGGTCCGCTGGGAAGATACTCCCGCACGAAAACTTTTCATGCGCGTCGCTCGACCTTCGCTAGATGGACGGGCGCGGATTTCTTTTCAACGGCGTCCAACCGTTCGGTTAGGGCTGCGACCTTGGCCTCAACGGCAAGCATCCGTTCAATGAACGGAGCCAGTCCTGCAATCCCACACTGGTAGGCTATGCGTCGGCTTTCGTCGGTTGGGCGCGCGGTTGGCCTCACCGTGCGGTTCGCGTTGAGTTGCTCTTGGCGCTGGCGGATCACGGCTTCTTCATGCCGACTTTCAGCGGCCACTCGCTCGGCGGTGGGTTCCAGAATGTTGTTCACAATTTCTCCCTTTCGATTTCGCGGCCCACAGCATCCAGCCGGATGCGAAGGAGGTCCGTTTCGAACTTGTCGTCGATGGCGCGAAGCTGGGCGGCCTCCGCTGCCCATGCCGCGCTGCCGATACTGTAATCGGCGGAACGAGCCTGAACGTTCGTCGAGCCCGGCGCATTGTAGGCTGGGTACGTGACAGCACTGACGTCGAACAGGTCCGCGTTCTTGATGGTCCGGCGGAGGAAGGGCTTACCGCGCTCCTCGGCTTGTTCGAAATCGTCGCCGCCGTCCGCGCACTTGAAAGCGAACGAGCATTCGCTGATGTCGCCGCGCTTCACGGCTTCGTATACGTCCCTGTGCTGCTGCGACGCGGGGTTTAACTGGCATCGGAACATCAGCCCTTGCTTCGAATCCGTCAAGGTCAGCGTGCCAGACTTCGTCCGGCCAAGAACCGCGTCGGCGTTGTGGTTGAAGAGGCACTTGACATCAGGGCCAGACGCTAACGCCCTTTTGAAACAGCCCGGAGCCAATTGTTCGCGGAATCCACCGAGGTCGCTGCTCAGGACGTTATATTTCGCCGCCATTCCTTCCAGACAGAAGTCACTGCCCTTCGCTGCTCGGATTTCCGAAGTGACGGAACGTTGTTCGATTTTGTTTGCCATACTTCCTTCTCCTTGAATGCCCCTAAGGGGCGGGGTGTTTCCCCCGCTGTGTCCCCGAAAATTGTTACTACGTGATCCGAATGAAAAGCACACCGAGAATTCTCAAGGTGCCGATCAGCCCACCGATTCCGTCGGCGTCGCGGTTCCAACCCAACTCAGCTTCGCGCTCGATCAGATCGAACTCGGTTCGGGTCGATCAACGCTGGCCAGCCAAGGGCCGGGACTGGTGAGCTTAAAATGTAGCGCTCTTGCGGCGTGTAGCTCATTTGCCGAAAGCCCCTCTGCGGTTCGCCTCGTTAGCCTTGGTTACCGCGAACTCACGGCCCGCAAGGCGAGCGAACTCCTCCGCAATTGATGCGGGGCAGTCGCGCCACTTCACCGGGTCCGGCGGACCATCGAAATAGGTTGTCTCAAAGCCGCTCTTCCGGCAGACGACGATATTTCCAGAAACTGAATGCTTGAACACAGACCAAGTGGGAGCAGATACGAAAGGTGCTTGCACGCTGTCCCTGTGCAGGCGGATGTCGGAGTCAGGGACGGCTTCGGCTTTCGCAAAGCCTGCCGCGATTAAAGCGGTACCCGTTTCGCGGCTGACGTGTTCCTTGATTCCAGCTTTCGGTGAGGGTGCTAAAAACTCGATGTACATGGTGTCACCTCCCTGACCTTCTTACGCAGAGTCGGCATCGTTCGCCGTCATTCTTACCGCGTGGTGTTACGGCTCAGACAAAATCGACGCCCTCCCTCAACGACGCCGAGCCTTCGTAGGCCACCTCGCCGTCCCATCCGTCCAACCTTTCGGTGTCGATGATGCTGTGTCCGCCGACCTGCTGAACGCCAGCGGCTTGGCTCTGGAAGTTGAGTCGGACCAGCGGCAGTTGTTCTTGCGGCACGTCCAACGTTATGCGGTTCCCACCCACGACCACAGTCGTTCCGACGTCCCATGACAAGAGCGTCGGGCAGCTATAACCGAGTGACTTCTTCCCGCTCGCGGTTTCAACCCTGAAAAAGCCGAGCGGCAGTTCCGCATAGTTCACCGAGCCTGATACGTCGATAGCCTTCAGGGCCGTTGCTTGCGGGCGAAGAATGGATTTCACAACGTCGAGTACTGACATGTTTCCTACCTTCCTTTTTTGACTAGCCGTTCACCGATGGTCTCGATCTCCGCTTGCGTTAGGCGACCGAGGTTGTGCTTCTCAATCAAATAGCGCGCCACTCGCATCGTCTGCTGGGCGACTTCGGACCGCTCGAACAGCCACATGAACGCTGGCTCGGTGGCCGCGCTTAGTTCGAAGCCTTTTGGCGGCTCACAAAACCTGTCGGGGCTCGCTTTGGCGCGCGCGACGATGCCGACACGGGAGCGCTCAAGAATGTTTGAACGGTGGGACACCTGCCGCACGAACTCATTAACGGCGTTCTTGAGCAGTGCATCCCGCATATCGACCGGCGGGTTGTACGTGAAGATGTACCCAGCACGCAGCCACGCCTTTGTCATCGGACAAACCGCGAACACACCGCAGCCTTCGTTCGCGAAAATCATGGGAGTGATGGAACGGCGTCCGTACTCGCCGCGAGTCGCGACAAGGACAAGCGCCCATTCCGCTCCTTCGACGTGTTCAACTACGATGCTGCTTTGCATTTCAGTTTCCCTTCCGTTCGTTGTTCCGCTTCATCGTGACGCTCGAATGGTGTTGGTGGCAGAGCGCCTGAAGATTGCTTTGGTCGATAAACAACCGCCAGTCGCCGGTCTCTTTCCAAGAATCGTCCACATGATGGACGTCGGTCGGGGGCCTGTTGCAACCTTCTATCTCGCACCATGGTGTGTTCCTCAACTTGTAGCCGCGAGCCCCGCAGGGTCCCTTCCATGCGGCGCGGTCGTACCAAGAGTCGCGCTCGGGTCGCGCCGCATCACGACGCTTCTGGTAGTTATCCGCCTTGTGTACATCGCAGAACTTGCCGGTGACCGCGATACCGGGACAAGATGGTTCGGCGCAGAAGTTAGGCACGTGGCAGCACCTCGATCAGTTTTCCGTCTGGGCCGCTCTGCTGCACCGTGCCATCCTCCATGATGAAAGTGACTCTCACATCGCTGACTTCGGGCGGTCCGAGCATCTCGGGCACCATTGCAAGTCGCAAGGCATACAGCGCAGCGATTGCGGCGTCGATTTTCCTCAAGGGGTCCTTGTTCGCTTTGTTCGGGAACAGGTTGTCGTTGTTATCGCGGTGCGCGACGACGTTGTTCAGGCACCAGAACAGCACCTCATCATCGTGCGCAAAGTGAAGGCGTCCCGCGAGCGCGAGACTGGTGAAGAAGTCCATCGTCGGGCTGTAGGTCTTCGCATTTTTCGGGAACGGAATCGCAGTGATGCCCGCCTTCTCTAGGTTCCCGCTCATTTGCTGCGCTTGCCAGTTGTCGAAAGCAACGCCCTTGAACGCGAAGCCTTCTTCGTTCTTGATCGCCCCGTAGCCCAGGTGCTGCCGATACAGCGACAGGATGTCGCTCTCGATTGCACCGTAGTCGTTCGACGGGCCAGCGTGAGTGATGAGAAGCCCGCGCTGTGCCCAGCCCTTGTATTGACTTACGGGCGACGATGCGACTGTCTCGGCGGGCAGGTAATATTTGCCGAAAAGGTAGTAGTGCTGGATGCCGTCGAGGAAGCCCGTCGTGCAAAATAGCGTGGCGGCCAAGTCCTGTCGACTGGCGAGGTCCATGCCGACCACGAACGGGCGGAGCATGTTCGGCTGCGTAACTCCCGGATGTTCGCCGACGTGCCAGTAGCGGAAGGTCTCCATCTTCAACCCGCGCTCGCGGCATCCCGCAAGTTTGCTCGGCTCAATCCAAGCCGCGTCGGCATTGATCCACTCACAGAGATTGTGGCTTCGGAACGCGGACTGCAGAGATGGGATACTCATGGCGCGATGCTGGGCTTCGCGGAGCGTATCCAAGTAAACCGACACGCCGAGGTTCGGATTGGCGGCCCATAGCGCCTCGTCTGACTTCCAGTCGAAGCCGTCAGCGGAGTAGAGGACGCAGAACGTGCGTTCGTCGGTGTGCTCACCCGTGAGGATTTTCGTCGCCGCCGTGTATTGCTCGAAACCGACGCAGGAGAGGTTCTCACCCGCGTGGGAAATCGTGGACAGGAGCGAGTTCACTCTCTTGTCCGTACCGCGTTCCATCTCGTCAACGACTTCCCGGTCCCGATGACTCCATGTCTCGTCGCAGGAGGCGTAATGAGGGATCTTGCCCGCGAGGGACTTGCCTTGCGCCGACACAGGCTTCATGGTGCTGGCTGAGGACTTCTGAACGATGGTGTGCTGCAGGACCTGAATGCCGAAGGCGGCGCAGAGTCGGGGGTTTGCGCGAGCCATGTCACGGGCCGTATCGAATACCAATCTGGCTTGGTCTGTTGCCCTCGCAGCGCACACAACCTCAGCGCCCGACTCATTGTCGGCGGCCAGCATGTAAAGGCCGAGGCCGCTGCTCATGAACGACTTGCCATTTCCCTTGCCACAGAAGATGACCGACCTGCGAAACCGACGGCGTCCGTTCGCCTGCTTCCAGCCGAACACAGTAGTCACACAAAAGCACTGCCAAGGCTCGAGTACAAAAGTCTCGCCGCCTTTTTCTCCCTTTACGTGCGTCAGCAACTCAAGGAACGAGCACACATCGTTCGCGGCTTCGTCGTCGAAGTGGTATTGCCAGTCCACGCGCGCAAGGTCGTCGCGCTGCCGCTGACAAGCCAGCCGGGTCCACTTTCCGGCGACGATTTTGCCTGACAGAACATCGTCGATGTACTGCTGGGCGATGGCGACGTAGTTCTTCATCGCTGCTGCCCCCGCAGGGCTGCAATTTTGTCGCGAGTGATTTCGGCTTGGGTTCGCGTGTCCTTCTTCTCACCAGTTTCCGCACTGTCCTTTTCCGTCTTCAGGCGCGCGATTTCCTGTCGCAGCTTCCTAGCAGTCGTTGTGGCGCGGTTCCAGAGCTTGTCGGGCGGTTCGGTTCCCGGCTCCCATGACGTGATGCCGACCCTCTTCATTTCCGCCTCAAGTTCGTTCGCTTGCTTTTCGAGCGTCAGGGCTGCGGCCTCCTTGCCCGCGATTTGATCCTGATACCACGCTGGCGTCCCACGCTCTGGCGCAGGAGCGGCCTGTGTTGGCACACAGGCAGGAGCTGTGCGATTGCTTATCGGGGAGGCGGGCCTAGGGGCGGGCTTGTCCGGCTGGCCGCAATGCCCGCAGGTCTTCGTGCGGCCTCGCTTGATGTTGTTAAAGAGGTAGGTCCCTTCGTTCCCGCAGGCGCACTTCGCCCGGACGAGCCTCTGCCCGTGCTTGTTTCTCCCGGCTTGGGTGAGGATTTCCATTTTTGTGGAGTGGGAATGTCACTGTCTCCGAGTGCTGTGACGCCTCTGATTCGGTATTAAGGGGCGCGCGAACGACGCTAAAGGACGCGTGATGTATGGAGTAAAGGAAAAGAAGCCTCGCCGAATAAGGCGGAAAGGGGCGGAAAGAATCTCGGTATTAACTTTGAAATTCCAATCCCGCGCAAAATTTCTGACTGCGCGCGCTCGCTGGGAAGTCGATCAAACGAAAAAATACCCCGCCTCCCCTCTTGGATTTGCCGGGCGTCCGAACCGAGCAAGCAAGCCTAACGCTGTGATACACATGCAGGCGCTGATCGCTGGGCTCTATAGATACCTCATCGCGCTGCTCACGTTCGCTTCATCTCTACACTGCTGACACGTGGGCACTTGCGCGACCAGCGTTCGATGCGCTCGGGGCGACGTTCGCTGCTATTCCGAACGGGGGTAGACTTCGGTGGAGTTCTCAGTTGATCAAATCGCCTGGTTACGTCAGTTAGGATTACGTCAGTTAGGATGGAGGCATCCGCAAGCAAAGTGAACCTCCGAGCCGTGCGGATAAGGGAGCGCCATGAGGCTAAGATTTTGGGCGTGGTTCGTGGCGTATGCTGTACTTGCTTTCTCGGATAATCCGGCAGTTGCGGCAAAAATGGGGCATGTCGAGCTAAAGCAAACCGAGTTCGGAACGGGCGTCAAAACGGGCTTTGGTCTCGTTCAATATCACGATACGTGCGTAACGTTTCAAGTTTTCTTTATCTCAGGCAACTTCTTCGATGGACTGCGGCAATACAAGACACCCACTGGAACAGAATTCAGGAAAAAGAATGAGAGCGCTACATATCGCAACTTCCCAGCTCAACTGGTAGTGGACGTGGAAGCACTTCCCTACAAATGCAATACAAAGGCCACCGAAATCATTCCGCCCGACTACGCGGCTGGCCTGATGGCCGGGGCATCATTCGAAGTTGTTTGGAAAAGAGGGGATAAAACGCGGCCTGTCGTCTTGCTTGCGACGCAAGAACGTCACCACAGCCACAGTCTCGGTTGGTCTTATTTCCTGACAGTCCCCTCCAACGGTGTTCCCCTTACTGACAGTCTAGTCATCGACGTGTCCCTGCGGCATGGCATAAGTCAGACCCATTTGACGGCCGACCTGAAGTCGCGATTTGATTAACTGTTGATCGGAGTAGGGATCGTGATTGCTCACGACCCCCTCCACAGACCCGGACGAGCGCTCATTAGCGCATCCGGTTCTTATCTCGGATGAGTAGCGGCAAAACGGGCATCGGGATAGGGATGGAGCACTTGCGGTGCAGGTAGCCAGCGCGTTGCCAAGTCCAGCATTCTGGTCCAGGAGATCCGGCGCTTCTGGCTGCGGCGGCGAACACTATGCCACCAGAGCACAAGCAACCGGTGCCGGAACAGGGATAGGCTAGCGGTGTTGCCAGGTACCGCGTAGTAGTTGAAGTGGCCTTGCACGATCGATTTCAGCCATTGACCGGTTTGGGACAAGGGATCGTGCATTCGCTTGCGGAGCTCCGGCTTGATGCATCCAAGCTTGGCCCGTATGCGCTTGCGGATCGTCTTGCGCCGAACTGCAAACCGTCCCAGGCTGTTCTTCCCACTGATGTGGGTAAGGCCCAAGAAATCGAACGTCTCGGGTTTCCCTTCTCCCCTACGTCTCCGGTTCTCTTCGGCAAACCTGCCGAATTCGATCCGGCGCGTCTTATCCGGGTGAAGTTCCAATCCAAACTTGGCCAGTCGCTCCCGTAAGTTTTCCAGAAAGCGATCCGCGTCCGTTTGATACTGGAATCCCACGATGCTGTCATCGGCATATCTGATGACTACCATTTCGCCTTTCGCCCACTTCTGGCGCCAGACGTTCACCCAGAGATCGAAACTGTAGTGCAGGTACACGTTAGCCAGCAACGGTGAGATCACCGAACCCTGCGGCGTACCCGTCTGCGGTTCCGACCATTTGCCTTCCTCCATTACTCCGGCTTTCAACCATTTCTTGATAAGCCGGAGAATGCGGGGATCGGCGACGCGATGCTCTAGGAACTCGATCATCCGGCCTTTGTCGAGGTTATCGAAAAAGCCCCGGATGTCCGCGTCCAGAATGTAATTCACCTTCTTCTTCAGCAGCGCATACGACAACGCATCCAGCGCGTCATGCTGGCTGCGCCCCGGGCGGAAACCATACGAGAAGCCCAGAAAGTCTTCCTCATAAATCTGATTGAGGATGGTGACCACGGCTTGCTGAACGATCTTGTCTTCCAGCGCCGCGACCCCCAATGGACGTTGCCGTCCATCTTCTTTCTGTATGTACACTCTTCTCGAAGGTAACGCTCGGTACGCTCCACGATGGACCCGACCGTGTAGGTCGATTAACCGTTCCTCCAGTCCGGCCTCATACTCGTGCCAGGTGACCCCGTCCACTCCGGGTGCGGCTTTCTTCTTCAATGAAGAAAAGCCCTCCCGTAGTAGATCGACGGTCAGATGGTGGAGCAAAGCGGTGAATCTCATCTCCTTATTTTCCCGTGCTGCTTTCCGCACGCCCGCCAACCCCTGGGACACGCCCTTCCCGCTCTGTGTCGGGTGCGTGCTAGGTTGACTGGCGTTCTCCTTGATCAACGGCCTTCCCTCCCCACTCTCCGCGGACGATGTCTTGTCGTTGTTCGAATAGTTCATAGGTACTATGCCGTTGTGTGACTCCTCGGAAACGTACCCGCGAGCCGTACGGCTATCGCCTTCGCCCGCCGACCTGCTGCCCGGTTTGACGGCAGGTGTTTCCGAGGTCTCCCGGTTCTCGTGCATGAAGTTTATAGGTGTGTCTGGGGTCTTCGACTACGCCGGACCGAACCGAGACTCGCGCTATCGCCTCTGTTCGTGTTGCCAACCGCGCATATTTAAAAGGTTGGCGTCCCGGGATGATCTTTTCGGAGCTGGATACCCACCCCACCTATCCTCTGTCTACGCTTCGTTGTGTCCCTCGCGGTAGCAACGCAAGACTCGAGGCCGAGCGGATCGCTGGTCCTTACCCGTAAGGCTCTTTCATCCTCTACTCCATGCCGGTTTATCCCGGCGCACAAATATCGCGATTACGCTCAAAACCCCTCATGAGCGCTATCCCCTGACTTCATCAGTAACCTTCCGCCAACCCGTTTTTGTGGGTAAAGTGCATCCATGCGTCGTCTGCTTGTCGGCATCTTGCTGCTTTGGATGTTTGGCACGATTTGCACATCGGCAAAACGTGTTCCACCCAAAGACGTACCACCTGTGGTCGTCAACGGTACTCGATACTCAGCGAACGGCGACGGCAAAGACTCCTACGTGGTCGCAACCGATGTGCCGAGCGGAAACGAATTGTGGAGAGTTAAGGTGTTCCACACACGAATTGAGTTCTGGCGAGGGGAAGAGGACAACCAGTGGATCTTTATTAGCGACCTAAAGTTCGCTGGCAACTCGCTTCTTGTCCGAGATGAGAAGAATCGTTGCTACTCGATCGACGTGAATACCAAACACGTAAAGAAAGCGCAGTGCGGCAGCGTTTTCCCGCCCCAAGAACCACGGCGCTGATCGTCAATTGACGATCGCGGTAGGGACACCAGTTTCCCGGTGCCCCCCGCACAGACCCGGACGGGCGCTGGTTAGCGCATCCGGTTCTTATCTCGGATGAATTGCGGCCCACCCTATCGGTTGGCCGCACACTCGCCCACCCGTGGGACACGCGCAGTCCCGCTCTGAGTCGGGTACGTGTCAAATGGGAAGAGTGTTCTCCTTGATCCGCAGCCTTCCCTCCTCACTCTCCGCTGACGAGGTTCCGTCTTTGTTCGAATGATTCATCGGTACTATGCCGCAGTGTGACTCCTCAAAGACGTACACGCGGGCCGTGTGGCCTGAGCCTTCACCCGCCGACCTGCCGCCCGACTGGGCCACAGGTGTCTCCGAGGTCTCCCGGTTCTCGTGCATGAAGTTTCTAGACGTGCCGTGGGGTCTTCGACCACGCCGGACTGAACGGGAACTCGCGTTATCGCTCCCGTCCATGTTGCCTTCCGCGCATATTAACCGCGTCGGCGTCCGGGTTGTATCTTTTCGCGGCTCAATACCCACCCCGCCTATCCTCTATCTACGCTTCGCTGGGTCCCTCACGGTAGCAGCGCAAGACTCGAGGCCAAGTGGATCGCTACTCCTTTCTTGTAAGGCTTCTTCCTCCTCTGCTTCATGCCGGTTTATCCCGGCGCACTAATATCGCGATTACGCTCACTGACGCCGGTCGGCCAATTCTCAGTTCATGTAATCGCCTGTTCTCGCCATTTATCGCACGCCAAGCACAATCTTCATCAGTTCGGGACCAAGATCGGAAGCAAGATGGTCGCCGTTGAGATTGATCAGTACGACTACACCGGCACGCTGCTCGGGAGCCATCATTATGAAGGTGCTCGCTCCCCACTCGCCCCCGCCATGGCTTACCGTGTGCGGAAGATCATCATCAATTGCCCAGCCAATTCCATACGGAGTCTGTTTCCCGTCGGACGTTTTCTGCGGAGTCCACATAAGGTTCCGAGTTGCACGCGTCACCAAGCCGTCGTTCAGCATGGCCACTTCAAACTTTGCCATGTCTTCAGCCGAGGACAACCACCCATCGCCAGCCGTCTTGAAGCCTATGTCCACAAATCTAGAGTTGATAAAAGTACCTGAACTATCTTTGCTGTAGAAACGAGCACGGGATGGAATGATTGCAGAGTAATCATCGACCCGAGTGTGAGTCATGCCGGCGGGTCGAAGCACGTTTTCGCGGACAAAATCCACGTACTTGGTGCCCGACGCGCCCTCAATCACGCAGCCAACGACGGTGTAGCCGTTTGTCGAGTAGCTAAACTTTGTGCCGGGAGGGGCCACTAGCGGATCGTCCTTGAAATAATCCAAGCCGCCCGAGATTGGGTCGTCGACGTGTTTCGTGTTAATAATCTCAGGATCGTCAAACGAGTGCGTGCGATCATGTCGGATTCCGGCGAGATGTCCTAGTAGCTGCCTGGTGGTGATTGGTGCTTCTTTCTTGGGAAACGCCGGGCAATACTTCCGTATTGGGGCGTCAAGGTCAAGTTTGCCCCGCTCGTAGAGCACCATAGCAGCGGCGGCCGTGATTGGCTTAGAAATTGATGCTAACCGGTAAAGTGTTTGCGGCGTGGCGGGAGCTAAGTTTTCGAGATCGGCCATTCCGAATCCCTTGGACCACTCGTACTCGCCATTTTCAACGACTGCTATTGAAATGCCGGGCAGGTTGTTTTTCGCCATGAATCGGGCAGTCGCAACGTCAAGTTGCGTGCGCTTTTCTGGCAAGAGCTTATCAGTCTGAGCGAAAGAGAAAGGCGGGAGACTGGTGCCCCACAGAAATAATCCAAAGGCGATGATAATGCTCCGACGCATATGCACTCTCGGTACGGCGGAGAAGATTATAGGCCACGTAGTTGGCGTAAAATTACACTCACTGACCCCAATCCGCCATCACTCTCCTCCGTTCACTTTCCGAATCCGGGCCTGCTTTGCTCGCCGCATCGCTGCGCCGCTCCTGCCTGACCGGCCAACTCTGCGTTCTTGTGGCCCACGTTCGATAGCTCGTCGCGTCCTGCGGGTTCGGGACACCTCTGCCATGCTCGTCGCGGCTGGAGCGGCAAGATCGCCACCGCCGGGCACTGCTGCTATCGGTTCCCAGTCGCAGTCTGCTGGGTTAACGTCAGGAGGGAAGTGAAATGTCCCCCTCAAAGGATTCCGATATTCCGTGTTCATTTTCCGAACTCGCATTTTTCCTCAGTCCCGTTCCGTATCCATTTTGTGACGGAACTCGCGTAGCGGCCTGAAGTGCTCGACGCGGTGCTGGCCACGGCAAGGATTCGCGCCACATGGCCGTGTGATCGTTTCAGCCGCGTCCTGCTGGGTTTCATGCAGCCGAATCCCATAGCCCGGCCAGCAAGCCGACACCGCGCCCCACGTGCCCGTTCCGCATACCGTGGCCGAGGTGTACCGGGAGCGGACCGCACGGACCAGGGCGGGAACGGGTTGGTTGCTGCTGGCCATACGTCATGTCCATCGCCTGTTAAGCCTCTCGCCTTTCCCTTTTTATGGTCGCCGGGGGTGCGGGGGTGTAACCCCCGCGTAGCTTCTGAAAAAGCCTCGCACGCGCAGGTAGTCACTTTTCCCTATTTCACTTTTCCAAACACTTTTCCAAGGATGGAACTTTTCACACTTATTACGTGTGAGTCGTGGTGACCCTACGCCCCGTTCCACCGTGACCCAACGCTCTTGTAAACCGTAGGGGCGTGGTGACCCTACGCCGTAGGGACGTTGTGACCCTACGGTAGGGGCGTGGTGACCCTACGCTCCAGCAACTCCAGAAAGGTCCAGCCGAGAGTACTGAGGGGTGTCCGCTCACTCCGTATATCAGCGAACAGCCTGCTGAACTGCTCGGCTTGTACCGCGTCCCACTTTGAAAAGCGCTTCAGGATTCCTGCTCTTCGAAAGAACTCGTCCCACTCGTCCGCCGAGGGATTTTCGTACACGTAGAAGGAGCCTCGCTGGTTCGCTCCACCTGATTTCGCCCTTTCGCACTTGAAAAAGTTCGCCGCCACAAGTGCTGCCAGCCACTTAACCTTTTCCTGACGGCGCACGGGGATTTGGGACAACGCGCAGTCACCGCAGTCGTCACCCGCGCCAACAGTGCGGTCCCACAAAAAGGTCACCGTCATCAAGAGGGACGCTGGGGTCCTGTATTGAAGCGCGAGCCGGTTGAACAGGTGCGGAGAGGGTCCATAAGCATAGGCGTCCAGCGCGTGGTTGCCCGTGGCCTTCTCCCGCAGGTATGTTGGGTGCTTCATGACGCGCTCTCCTTCAGGCGCTCGACCCAACGTTCAAGGTCACGACGCGTGAACGTTTTTTCCCCGCCGCGTCCTGCGCGCATGAACGGCAGGCCGTCCGTACACCACCCGCAAAGGACTCCTTCACCGACACCGACGATTTCAGCGGCGCGGGCGACATCGATCAACAGGGGTTCGGATTGTGGATTCGCGGGCACGGGACTCCAAAAGCCAAAAGGCTCCGGCGATTAACCGGAGCCTCGTGGTGATCAAGTCCAAGCGTTGGCGGGCGCAAGGAAGTCCGTAAAATTGGGTGCTGCGGTGCCCCGCCAAGGGCCGTACCGGAACTTGATCACCGAAGCGCGCTAGCGCTGCCGGTTCAGGGTGTCAGGAGCCTGTTACGGCCCCTTCGCCTTTTCTTCATAGTGCTAGTTTTTCCGGTGGTAGGCTTTTCCGCGATTGGATACGGGTCGGGATTCGCGGCCCGCCTGGGCGTCATCCGGAACTGCACGCCCATCAATTTAAGGAGGTGACACAGTAACTCTACCGTGCGAAGGAAAGCAACTCTTTACTTCGAAGCACTGGTCGATCTGGCTTTGGCTGCCATCGCCCTCTTATCGTTTTCGAATTTATAAACGCTTTCCTTCCACTGGTCCTCCACAGGCCGTTCACCCAATTCCTTGAGCTTCTCCGCGTACTTCTGTAGAGCGGCTGCGGTTTGTTTTAGCT
This sequence comes from uncultured Acidobacteriota bacterium, assembly GCA_963729415.1. Classification (GTDB taxonomy): domain Bacteria; phylum Acidobacteriota; class Terriglobia; order Terriglobales; family Acidobacteriaceae; genus Gp1-AA133. The sequence goes on from CAVSOD010000010.1 coordinate 94,088, forward strand.
TGTCAACCAGATCGGCTCGGACGGCGGGCGTCATCGGAGATTCCAGCAATTTCAATGGTGGCAAAAGCCCCTCGCAGGTCCTCATATAGCGAGCAGCGCCTTTGTCAGCGGGAAGGTTAGGATTGGCTCTGGAATCGGTCGTTACTCCTTGGGCTTTGAGGGTGGTGAGGTCCGCCTGTTCCGCCAGCTTCTCCCTGACAAACGCATTGAACTTAGCCACCGAGAGGGCGGGGCGTGCGTCCGCCGCATGCTGCAACAGTTTTTTCTGGGTGTCCGGCCCGAACTGCTTACCGACTGGGGCGATAGTTTGGTGCATCGCCCAGGGCAGGCTTTGCATACGTATGCATGATGGAACGTGCCGTGCAACATAGGCGAACTTATAAAGCGAGTCTCGCTTGTAGCCGGTCAGCTGCTCCGCCTCCCGGTAGTCAGGCGACATGACCCACCGGATAAACCCCTGATCCTCGCCCTTTACTAGCCAATCGCCGACACGGAATGGTATTTGCTCCCCCTCTTTCTTACGTCCGGCTCGCCTTGCCCCCAGTTCTCGGCCCTCGCGAATCCAGACTTCCTTGGCGGCTTTTTCTTCCTTCTCTTCCTGCGCCTGTCGTTCTTCAAAGGCTCTTACATCGGGGAGCTCACGGTACTTGGGCCAGCAAACATCGTGGACCCAGCCCAGCTCATGCAGCTGCTGGTCCCATAGAGGCCCCAGCGGACCCGGACCGTTGCCACACACGAAACACACTCTCTCCTCTTGATCTTCCATAGTCGGCAGTTTATTCGGGCCTCGGGACTGAACCGAGAGTACGAAGGTAACGCCGGGCGAACAACCACCCTCGCTGCTGCAGAAGGAGCCGCGTCGTAGGCGAATAACGGGCGCAAGAGCCGTAACACCGATGTGTCCTGTCGAAGCCGCAAGGTTTCCGACCGAATCCGTTTCCCGAATCCACGATTTTTGAGCTTAGGGTGCTCACAAGGAAACGCGGGGCGTGTGCGCCGTCTCGGAACGCAGCGCCCCACGGTCGAACTCTCCAGCGGAGCGTTCGATGATCACGGCCCCAGCCTTACCCGAGTTGCTACCCTGCACCCCGCAAGCTACCCTTGCTCCTGCGACAACGATACGGCGGAAAAGGGGACCATCCTTGAGCCGTCGTACAGGACAATCAGGTTCAGTGTTTCAACAGAATCAAACCTCGTGGAATCCTGCGGCCCCAGCATACGGGCGTTTCTGGATTGATTTTCCGGAGGGCAGGAAGCGCCGGGTAATCACGCTGGGCGTATGTGCCACACGCACCGTCGCCAAGCGAAAACTCCGCGGGTACATCGAAGCCGAGGGCGTGAATTCCACAAGCGCCCTCATTGCAGCCACAACACCGGGTCTCACGTTCCGCGAGCAGGCGCAGCGGTGGATAGCTTCACTTGCTACACGGCGACGTCGCCCGGTCAAACCCGCCACAATTTTCGGCTGGCAGCATGCGCTGGACAAATGGGTTCTTCCGACCATAGGCGATATGCCTTTGGCAGAGGTTTCCAATGCCGCGCTCAAGCTGCTGATCGAAACAATGGCGGCTGGTGGGCTGTCCGCAAAAACAATCGTGAACTACGCGCAGGTTCCCAAGATGGTGGTCGCCTCGGTGGTCAATGCCGATGGCGAACAGATCTACCCGCGCAAATGGAACCACGATTTTGTCGGGCTGCCAATCGTGGAGAAGAACAAACAGCACCGGCCAACCGTCACCGAGAAGGAGGTTGGTGACCTTACCAATCACGCCGCGTATCGTTTCGCAGTGCTCTTCGCCTTGCTTGCCGGTACCGGCTTGCGGGCAGGAGAGGCCCTTGCTATGAAGGCGACCGACTTCTCGTCAGATTTCCGCGTGCTACGAGTGACGCGGAGCATCTGGCATGGTCGGGAGCAGGAGCCCAAAACCCCCGCCGCCGTCCGCGAGGTTGATATCGCGGAACCACTCGCCGCGTTGCTACGGGTCTACGCGGAGGGCCGGGCTGGATACATCTTCGCGACGAGGAGCGGGAGACCGCTCGCGCAGCGAAATGTTCACCGGGCAGCGGGAGTGGGACTTCACGCCTTCCGGCGATTCCGCACGGAGACACTTCGCCGAGCTCGCGTACCCGAGGACTTGATCGGACTGTGGCTCGGTCACGCTCCAAAGTCAGTGACAGACCTCTACGCTAACGGCCTGCAAAAAGACCGCGAATGGCGGCGTGAGTGGTGCGACAAGGTAGGGCTGGGTTTTTCGTTTGGGCTAATTGGGGCTAGAAACAACTCGTCGCTTGATTTGAAGAAGGCAGCGTAAGCCAATGAAAGGGCGGGACAAAAGAATGGCTCCTCAGGTAGGACTCGAACCTACAACCCTCCGGTTAACAGCCGGATGCTCTGCCATTGAGCTACTGAGGAGTGTCGCGGCGCGCCCTTCGATCGGCCGCCGGTGTGGGACACCATCCATCATATCAAAGCATCCAGCCCGCTGAAAATAGCGGCAACCATTACCTTTGCGTGCTTTCCCTTCTGATCGCGCGCGTGGTCTCCACTTCCAAGCCTTTCTTCACAATTTTGCCCCCTTTCCTATCATGAAAGACGCCGCACAGACATGTCTACTTTCGTGGGTTTGACCTGTCTTCCGGGGCATGCTATAAACGCCTGTTTTGTGCTGAACTGCGTTCGGGGAGTGGTTTGCTTCGTTCCGAACGCTCCCGGCGCAGACAAAAAATCCGACGCGGCCAAGCTCAGCACTCCTATTCATGCCTTGTAGTGGAAGCGTGTTCGGAACCCCGGCCGTGCCCTTACCCGGCGCCCACTGGAGCGTCCGGGTGATTGCGCCTGCCGGCAAAAGACACGGAAACACTTTCTAATCCCGCGAAACTTTCATATCGGAGGACTCCCCTATGTGCACCTGGATGGCTACCGCCGCGTCCTTGGGCCGCCGGATTCGTAATTTTGCCGTCGTTCTCCCGCTCCTTCTTCTATGCCCCGTTGCGGCACTTGCTCAATCCGCCGGGGAATCCGCCAGCGGTGAGGCCTCTCTCAAACTCCCCGATCTTTCCCAAGTCACCTTCCTCGGTGGCATAGACGGTCACAAGCTCTTGATGATGGGCCTTCTGTTCTGCGTTTTCGGGCTCGGCTTCGGCCTCGTCATCTACACCAAGCTGAAAAATCTGCCCGTGCACCGCGCCATGCTCGAAATCTCGGAACTGATTTACGAAACCTGCAAGACGTACCTCATCACGCAGGGCAAGTTCATCCTCTTATTGTGGGCTTTCATTGCGGTCATCATCGCCGCCTACTTTGGATGGCTGGCGCCGGCTCCGGGCAAGTCTGTCGCGGTCACCCTCCCGATCATCCTCTTGTTCAGCCTGGTGGGCATCGCCGGCAGCTACGGCGTCGCCTGGTTCGGCATTCGCGTCAACACCTTCGCCAACTCGCGCACCGCGTTTGCCGGACTCAAAGGCAAGCCCTACCCGATCTACCAGATTCCGCTCGAAGCTGGCATGAGCATCGGCATGATGCTGATCTCGGTCGAACTCTTCATCATGCTGTTTATCCTTTTATTTATTCCCGGGGATTATGCCGGCCCGTGCTTCATCGGATTCGCCATCGGCGAATCGCTCGGCGCGGCCGCGCTGCGCATCGCCGGCGGCATCTTCACCAAGATCGCCGACATCGGCTCCGACCTGATGAAGATCGTCTTCAAAATTAAGGAAGACGATGCCCGCAACCCTGGCGTGATTGCCGACTGCACCGGCGACAATGCCGGCGACTCTGTCGGACCCTCCGCCGACGGTTTCGAAACCTACGGCGTCACCGGCGTCGCCCTCATCACCTTCATCCTGCTCGCCGTGAAAAACCCCACGATCCAGGTTCAACTACTGGTCTGGATCTTCGTCATGCGCATCATGATGCTGGTCGCCAGTGCGGCTGCCTATTTCATCAACGGCGCCATCGCCAAGGCCCGCTACAGCAACGCCGACCGCATGAACTTCGAAGCGCCCCTCACTTCCCTGGTCTGGATCACCTCCATCGTCTCGATCATTCTCACCTACATCGTTTCTTACGCCATCATTCCGGTCTTGGGCGGCGATGCCACCGAACCCGGGGATTCCACTCTCTGGTGGAAGCTGGCTTCCATCATTTCCTGCGGCACGCTGGCCGGTGCGGTCATTCCAGAGTTGGTGAAAGTCTTCACGTCGACAAAGTCCCGGCACGTGCGCGAGGTCGTGACCTCCGCGCAAGAAGGCGGCGCGTCACTGGCCATTCTGGCAGGCTTCGTCGCGGGCAACTTTTCCGCGTACTGGCTCGGCTTGTCGATGGTCACCCTGATGTCGATCGCCTATTACATCAGCACCATGGGATTGGCCGCCCTAATGGTCGCCTCGGCCGTCTTCGCCTTCGGCCTGGTTGCCTTCGGCTTCCTCGGTATGGGACCGGTCACCATCGCCGTCGACTCTTATGGCCCCGTCACCGACAACGCGCAGTCGGTCTACGAGCTGTCGCTGATCGAACAGGTCCCCAACATCCAGCAGGACATCAAGAAAGCCTACGGCTTCGACGTCAACTTCTCCCGCGCCAAAGATCTTCTCGAAGAAAATGACGGCGCCGGCAACACCTTCAAAGCCACCGCCAAGCCCGTGCTGATTGGAACCGCCGTCGTGGGCGCCACCACCATGATCTTCTCCATCATCATGGCGCTCACCAACGGCCTGACTTCCAACGTCAACAACCTCTCATTGCTGCACGCCCCCTTCGTGCTCGGCCTGATCACCGGCGGCGCCATGATCTACTGGTTCACGGGCGCCTCCACGCAAGCCGTTTCCACCGGCGCTTACCGGGCAGTCGAATTCATCAAGGCGAATATTCGCCTCGATGGCGTCGAGAAGGCCTCGGTCAGCGACAGCAAGAAAGTCGTCGAGATCTGCACCCGCTACGCGCAAAAGGGCATGTTCAACATCTTTCTGGCCGTGTTCTTCGGAACCCTGGCCTTCGCGTTCGTCGAGCCGTTCTTCTTCATCGGCTACCTGATCTCGATCGCGATCTTCGGCCTCTACCAGGCGATCTTCATGGCCAACGCCGGCGCCGCCTGGGATAACGCCAAAAAAATCGTCGAAGTCGAACTGAAACAGAAAGGCACCGAACTGCACGCGGCGACGGTCATCGGCGACACGGTGGGCGACCCCTTCAAAGACACATCCTCGGTCGCGCTCAACCCGGTCATCAAGTTCACGACGCTCTTCGGACTGCTCGCCGTCGAACTGGCCGTATCGCTCTCCGAGAAAGGCACCGGCCTGACGCACCTGCTGGCACTCGTGTTTTTCCTGGTGTCAGTCTCGTTCGTCTATCGCTCGTTCTACGGCATGCGCATCGGCGCCGAGCAGCCTGCTCCAAAAGCCGCAGCCCACGCCGCCGCCGACTAGGATTTGTCCCTTTCCATTCTTGCCATCCGGCCCCCGTGCCGGATGGCTTTTTTGCGTAGGACAGCGCCCCCGGCTGTCCAGCTCTTTTTTGTGTAGGGACAGCCGCCCCCGGCTGTCCAGCCGAGCGCCAGCTCGGCAGAATTCAGCCCGGAGCTCTGGGCCGGTGGAGCGACGGGCGTCCTCGCCCGTCGGCGCCGCAAACCGGCACTCCTGCATTCATCGTTCCAGGCTCTCAAACTCATCGTAAGACTTGCTTGAGCTCTCAGCTCGTGGCTCGCGGCTTTGAACTCCGCCGTGTTACCGTACAGCCATGTTCATCGGCCACTTCGGTGTGGCTCTCGCCGCCAAGAAACTCGCGCCTCGCACGTCTCTCGGAACCCTCTTCTTCGCCGCCCAATTTCTCGATCTGCTCTGGCCCATCTTCCTGCTGCTCGGCGTGGAACACGTCCGCATCGCCCCCGGAATCACCCGCATGACGCCTTTCGACTTCTACGACTATCCAATTTCGCACAGTCTGGTCACGGCAGCCGGATGGTCCCTGTTGGTCGGTGGAATTTACTACGCGGCTCGCCACAGGTTCGCTGACGCGAGCGTCGTCGGCTTCGCCGTCCTGAGCCACTGGGTCCTCGACTTCGTGGTGCACCGCCCCGATCTCCCTCTATGGCCAGGGGGGCCGAAAGTTGGTCTCGGCCTGTGGAACCACTGGCTCCCAGAAATTGTGCTCGAGGTCGCGATCTTCTTCGCGGGGATCTGGCTCTACCTGACGGTCACGCGCGCCCGCGACCGCATCGGCCAATACGCCTTCTGGACGCTGATGGCGCTGCTCTTTTTCGGGTGGGCTTCCACGCTGTCCAGCGCTCCCCCCGACCCACACTCGATGGCCTGGTTCGCGCTCACCATGTGGATCTTCATCCCCTGGGCCGCGTGGGCCGACAAGCACCGCGAACCGCGTATGTAGGGGCAGCCGCCCCTCGGCTGCCCAGCGCGCCCCGGCTCCAAAAGATTCTTCTCCGTTCGACACAGCCAGGTTCGTAATCTGTGTAGCAGAGCCCCCCTTGGCTCCTCAGAAAGAGACGACCGATCAACTATTCCTGCTGTTGAATGGCTCCGATATAACGCGTGATCTGATCCAGATGCGAAAGGTCATGACCGGCGAGCAGCCGTAACATCACGCCCAGCGACTCTGCCCCGCGCTCATTATGCTGGCCAGCGCGCTTCAGATCCGCAGGAGTCGTTCGCTTCCACGCGGCCAGATTCAACTGACGTAGTGTGCCAAAGATTTCAACCAGCTCCGAAGGCTCGCGCTCATTGTGTCGTTGAGCCGCCACCCACGCATCCTGCTTCGTGCCCAGGATCGTCGGATCGTCCTCGCAAAGAATCAGTCGGAAACGATACCCGTACACCCACTCGCTGTCGGTGAGATGGCCAATAATCTCGTTGGGCGTCCATTTCCCTTCGTAGGGACGAGTGCGCAAAACCACGGCCGGATACTTTTTCACAATCTCGTCCAATTTCGACGCCGTCTCCGCCAGCACTTCCAAAGGATCGCGCTCACCAAGCCGCTTGAAAATCTTCTCGCGATAAGCCTCTCCCGCCGATACCGGCGTTTCCGTCTGCCCCAAAGTCATGGTCCCCTCCTTCTGCCGAACTCACCCGCGAAAATGATATTGCAGCCGGCTGACTCCGCGCTATCCGAACCTTGCGCTCAATCTTCGCTCTTCACCGAATGCCTCGCAACATTGCGATGCTAAAGAACCGGCAGGCAGCGGCCCGGCGAGGTAGGCTTTTCGAGTAAGATTCGGATCAGGGCGCGCCGCCGCCATGTCCAGAAAATCGCAGGCTGCCAAAAGATGACCGTAGCGCCGGCGTCCCGCCGGCTGTCGTGAGGGCATCTTGCCCTCGCCTACAGCTTCGTATCAGGGTGCGCCGATAAAGCTTCGCTAGACAAGCCGGCTTTAGCCGCTGAACTGCGGCACTGGTGTTCCTTGACTCGCAGCTTCCTTGACGCGGAAACCGTTTCATCATAACTTCTTGGGTCAATGCATCGGGACGTACCGCCCATGAAAAACAAATTACTGCTTCTAGGCTGGTTGCTGATTTCGGGCCTGCTGTGGGCGTGCGACCAGCATTCGCCAGCGCCTGCAGCCACCTTCGACATAACCGACATCGGAGCGCGAACGTCCCCGCTTACATTCAGCGGAACGGCCACCTTATATGTGGACCGGAAGCCGGATGACACACTAGCAAGCTGGGTCGAAGGCGACAACATGCAAGCCACAAACGTTTCCAACAAAATCATCACGAGAATGGTCGTAGAGGTGCGCTGGCAGGACGCCCACGGAGAGGGATCGTCCCTGATCCACTACGTGATCGATTTGACCAGTCCCCCGCCTGACGAATCTCTCTCGCCTGGAGAAAGGTGGCGGGTCGGTGGTGCGCATCATCCCGGACCCAGGATCACGCACACAACGGCTGAATTCGACAACCTGACCGCGGTGAAACCCCAACTTCGCATTCATGCGGTATCGGTGACATTCAGCGACGGCTCGACTTACACTGAACCTTCCGATGATAAAGAACGCCCTTGGTAAAGCCGGATGAGAGCGGCGCTAGCCGCTGCCCTAACTACTTCCCTGCCGGCTTCAACGTCCTCAAATACAACACCAGCTGCCACCGCTGCAATTCCGGCAAGCGGCTGAATGACGGCATCCCCCGATCCGTATTGCCGTTGGTGATCTTCCAGAACAGCACTCCATCACTCTGCTGTTGCACGAGCGGAAGCTGCAAATCGGCCGCGTGCTTTTTCACCAGCCCGCTGCCATCTTCGCCGTGACACTCCACGCAGTTCCGCTTGAACAGCTTCTCGCCGCCCGCAGCCGCCTCGGGCTTCCGCGCCAGCGGATTCGTCCGCGCCGCGGCCTCCGCCGGTGCCTGCCAGCCGCGGTCTTGCTCGTAACTCGTATTCTGCCCGGCAACCGCGAGCGCCGCACCCGACCACGTGCGGCCAGCAAATCCATCGCCACATCACGGCTTCCCTCCAAACAGCCGTGCGAGTCTACTGCCAAATCCCCGAATTTCGTAGCTGTAACCGAAACGCAACAGCACCGGACTCCCCTGCCCCGTCAATGCGATTCCCGGCGAGAAGCGCAGCGATCCGTTATCGCTCATCTGCCACGACACCACCGGCGCCACGTAGTGTGCCGTGTCATGCGGACCAAATCCGTCCACCGTGCTGCCCAGCCCGCCATAAATCTCGATGCCCGCGATGAAATTCTCCCGGCAGAATCGGCACGCATTCCCCGAAGCCAGCGTCGCCAGTGGCCGCGCGATCCCGAACGCATACCCGAACTCGTAGCCCTCGTCGCGCGAAAAATTCTTCGCCGTGATGAAATTGCCTGCGATGTTCCAGTCATGCACCGTGCTCGACAGAATCAGCTTCACTTCCAGTTCATGATCCTTGACCGGCTGCAGTTCCGAGTTTCGTGACGACACGTCCGGTCCGCCATCCTCGATCTCCTTCAAAATCTTCGAAGCCTCGTTGATGTCCTCGTATTCCACGTACAGCACCGGATTGATGAAATGTTCCCGCTTCAGCGGCCGGAACCGGTTCTCCAGCCGCCAGCCCGTAAACACGGCGCTATCGCCAACCGTTCCCTGCCCCTCCAGGTAAAGCTCCGAGGTCCATCGCCCGGTCACTCCATACTCCAGTTCCATGTACGGCGCGACGAAAGCATTCTGCCCCGCGCGCGGAATGCCCGAAGTGGTGTAGGTCTCGATTTCCAGGTTCCCCGGTTCTTCCAGGTGATGATCGTAGGTAACGAAATACGGGCTCTCCTGGGCGAAGCCAGGGACCGCAGCCAAAAGAAGCAGCGCAAGAAAGAGTTTGTTCAACGACTATCCTGGTAGCTAGTTGCAACGGAGTTGCATTTTCTAAGCGAACCTCATCGTAGATTCTTCCTGCCTCAGGGTCAATCCTCGAGGTCGATTTTCTGTTTCAGGATTTCTGCAACCAGTTGCAACAGGCGTGGTCCGATCCTGAATTTAGGCCTACTCTGTGTCTCTGTGCCTCTGTGGTGAAAGCATTTTTTTGGCAGCGCGATCAGGCTTTGGAGAGAGTCGAAATCGCGTAACTAAGAAGAACCGATGACTATTGTTACAGCCGCGCTGCGGCACTGCCCGCAGTAGCCGCCCACCTCCAGCCGGCTCACCACGATATGAAACCGGCAGTCCCTCTGGATCTGCCCCTTCAGCCGGTCGAACAGGTCGCTTTCGAATTCGGTGATCTTGCCGCAGCGCAGGCAAGCCATGTGAATGTGGTCCCGCTGCGGCCGTCGTTCGTAGTAGTGCTTCTCTCCCTGCAGATGCATCAGGTCGAGCTCGTCGACCAACCCATGGCGCTTCAGCAGATTCAGTGTGCGGTACACGGTGACCCGGTCAATCTGCGGATCGAGTTTGTGCGCCTTGCGCAGGATCTGGCTCGCATCCAGGTGCTGCTTGGCAGTCTCCACCACGCTCAAAATCGTGCGCCGCTGCCGCGTCATGCGCAGCCCGCGCGACATCAGTTCCGCCTGCAAACGCCCGGGAGTCTCGCTTTGTGGCAACGGCATGTAAACTCACTCCTTACACTTGCAATCGTGTTGCAATTATAGTTATAAGCCCGAACCCGTCTAAAAAAGGTGGAGAAAAAATAGAATGTTTTGCTTGTTGAAGTGCCCAGACTTCGTAGGCTTCGTATCTAGGATTCGTATCACGGTATCGCTTTAGCGATACCGAAACCGCCCCAGGTTCGAAGCCCCTTTAGGGGCCGCTGACGACCGGACTAGTTCGCCTTCATCTTCTCTTTCACGCTGTGCGCCAGCTTCTCGATCTCGTCCGCCTTCTTCACCACTTCCAGGGAAAGGACGCTCTCGTTCGTCTTGTCGACATAGTTTTTCAACTCGGTAGCCAGCTTCAGCAACTTCTCGGTATCGCGCTTGAGCGCGGCTTGCCGTTCCTGGTTGGCCTTCTTGGCCATATCGCGCTCCATCTTCGACTTGGCCTCGTCCTCGGGCGAGGTTTGACCCGGCACCTGCGGCATCGGTGGCATTTTTGGATTCTGCCCCTGCACCCGCGCAGCGCCAATCATCAGCAGCACGACCACTGCCAGTCGCAAAATCGTTTTTGTACCCACGCACACCCCCGCGTCAACGATTGCACCGAATTTATTATAAGTTCAGCCGAGACATCTCCCAAGCAACCAACCCGTAGCGAGCGCGGTCAGGTGCGAGGATCACCGAACATAGAATCAAGGGCCTCAAGCACAGAGGACACAGCGACAAACCAGGAATTTCCAGCGAGGAACCTCTGTGTTCCTCTGGGCCCTCTGTGGTTGATGGGTTCTTGCACTTCCAAAACAGAAAGCGAGGACCGCAGTCCCCGCTCTCACCTCCGAACACAAATTGGTTCTCGCAGCTACAGCTGGCTCATCTTCGCCAGGAACTCGCTGTTCGTCGTCGCCTTGGCCAGGCGCTCAATCAGCAGCTCCATGGCTTCCACCGGGCTCAGCGGGTTCAGCACCTTGCGCAGCACCCAGATTCGGGTCAGGTCTTCCTTCGGAATCAGCAGCTCTTCCTTGCGCGTGCCCGAGCGCTGAATGTCGATGGCCGGGAACGTGCGCTTGTCGACCAGCTTGCGGTCGAGAATGATTTCCATGTTGCCCGTGCCTTTGAATTCTTCAAAGATCACGTCATCCATGCGCGATCCGGTATCGATCAGTGCCGTCGCGATAATCGTCAGCGAGCCGCCTTCTTCGATATTGCGCGCCGAGCCGAAGAACCGCTTCGGACGCTGCAGCGCATTCGAGTCGACGCCGCCCGACAGCACCTTGCCGCTGGGCGGAACGATCGTGTTGTAAGCGCGCGCCAGACGCGTGATCGAATCGAGCAGGATCACCACGTCGCGCTTGTGCTCGACCAGGCGCTTCGCCTTCTCGATCACCATTTCCGCGACCTGCACGTGCCGCGCCGCGGGCTCGTCGAACGTCGACGAGATCACTTCGCCCTTCACCGAGCGCTGCATGTCGGTAACTTCTTCCGGGCGCTCGTCAATCAGCAGCACAATCAGCACGACTTCCGGATGATTTGTTGTGATGGAGTTCGCCACGTTCTGCAGCAACATCGTCTTTCCGGCGCGTGGCGGCGAAACGATCAGGCCGCGCTGCCCTTTGCCGATGGGCGTCAGCAGGTCCATGACGCGAGCGCTCACGTTGTCGCGCGTGGTTTCGAGTTTCAGGCGCTCCTGCGGATACAGCGGCGTCAGGTTGTCGAACAGGATCTTGTTGCGCGCTTCATCCGGCGACTCGAAGTTGACCGCCTCAATCTTGACGAGCGCGAAATACTTTTCACCTTCATGCGGAGGACGCACCTGGCCACTGATCGTGTCGCCAGTCTTGAGATCGAACTTGCGGATCTGTGAGGGCGAGACATAGATGTCATCCGGCCCGGGAAGGTAGTTGTAATCCGGCGAGCGCAGAAAGCCATAGCCGTCGGGCAGAATTTCAAGCACGCCCTCGGCAAAAATGTGGCCTTCTTTTTCGCTCTGCGCCTGCAGAATCTTGAAAATCAGATCCTGCTTGCGCAGACCGCTGGCCCCGGGCAGATCCAGAGATCGGGCGATCTTGGTCAACTCGGTAATATTCTTTTCTTTGAGTTCAGCGATGGTCATTGATCACCTACGGGAAATTTACAGGGGGGTGCGGCTGGAAGACTTGCACGTGCGGGGCAGGAGGCGGGGCTGTCTACGCAGCCCGCCGTTGCGCCTCAGCAAAATTTTCCGGTTCCGTCAGAACGGCTTGCCGCTCCGCGCCAGCGATCCGGTCCAACACCTGATTCATGGTTTCTTGAATGCGGGTACTAGGCCGGTGAAACTTCCGTGTGGCCTTGGAGGCAAGCTGACAGAGCATATAACGATTCCGCAAAGTATGTAAAGCCTCAAAGACTCGATCCGAACGCATATCGTCACTTCTCCTTTTTACTTTGGATGCCGCAACCCGCGCATCCCGCTCACAGATGGACCCCAGAAAATGAACTAAGTCCCTGAATTGATATGGGTTTACATGGAATTACACGGGTCAACGTAATAGATGCTCGACCTACCCTGAAAGTTGCTTTTTTCTGGGTTAGGGCCCGGGTTCGAAGCAGGAGCACATCCACCACGGACAGCGCTGGGACCGCGTGATCCTTCGGAACGCGCTAATGTAATTGCAAAAACACCCGAGGTCAAGGATTTCTTGCCCTCTCAATTAAAGCGATTTAGCCGGGGGTCGCAGGCACTCCTGCCCGCGTTGGTCCAACCAAATCCACAGGGGATCAAACCCCAGCCCCACACCAAGAGTCCCCCATCCTTTTTGATATCTTCCTTTGAGCGGCGGCTGACAAAAGGAGCCTATGGACGACCCTACAAACTCCCCCACATTCCCGGACCCCGCCCCCCGCCCTTCCGGCGCTCACCGCCTCGATGGCTGGCTCTCCGCCCTCGTCGAGCAGCGAGGCAGCGACCTGCTCCTCATCGCCGGCGTCCCGGCCTCAATTCGCTTCGAAGGCGAAGTCCGCGCCATCGACCAAGCCGTCCTCACTGGCCCCGAGATCGAACAAGCCGTCTTGCCCGCTCTCATCCCGCGCGCGCTGGAGCAGTACCGCGAGCACCACATCTCCGACTCTTCCTACCGTGTCGCTGGGGTCGGCCGCTTCCGCATCAACCTGCACCGCGAGAAAGGAAACGCCGCGGCCGCCGTGCGCGCGCTCCCGACACGCATTCCATCGCTCGACGAACTCCACCTCCCGCCCGCAGTCGAAACTCTCAGCCGCCTGCCCCGCGGACTGGTCCTCATCGGAGGCCCCGCCGGCGCCGGAAAGTCCACCACCGTCGCCGCTCTCGTGCACGAAATCAATCGCCGCGAAGCCCGCCACATCGTCACCATCGAAGACCCGATCGAGTACGAGCACACCCACCTGCGCAGCGTGGTCGAGCAAGTCGAAATCGGCGTCGACGCCCCCGACTTCCCCACCGCCTTGCGCGCCGCCCTCCGGCAAGCTCCCGACATCCTCGTCGTCGGCGAGATGCGCGACCCCGAAACCATGCGCATCGCTGTCGCCGCCGCCGAAACCGGACACCTCGTCCTCTCCACCCTGCACACCACCGACGTCGCCTCTACCATCGCCCGCATCTCCGACTCGTTCCCGCCCGAACGTCAGGCCACCATCCGCCAGGAACTTGCCATGGCGCTCTCCGCCGTCCTCACGCAGGTGCTCTTGCCCAGCAAGCTCGGTGGCCGTGTTCCCGTTGCCGAGTTGCTGATCATCGGCTATGGCGCCCGCCAGCACATCCGGCGGAACGCCCTGCAGCACCTGCACCAGGAAATCACCATGACCAAAAATAAAGGCTCGATCACGCAGGAAGAATCGCTGCAGCACCTCGTCCGCCAGGGCGCCCTTGACCGCGAAGACGCAACCCTCTACGCCGCTCACCCCGACGATTTCCTGAGCCTGGTCCGCGCCGAAGGAAGACAAGCCGGCTAAGCGCAAGCCGCCGCCCGTCTGCGCCGGAAACCGCGGCTTTACCCGCTGCGGAAAAACGACTGTAGCGCCGGCGTCCCGCCAGCTGTCGTGAGGGCATCTTGCCCTCGCCCCTGCAAATGTGGGAAGGGCACGGCTAGTGGTGCCGCAAAGACCACCCAAAACACGCGGCTTTTTACCTGCTGTTAGGTGTGTCGCTAAATTACCCCAACGGCTGTTCATCGACTTGCAAGCGCTCGGGATCGGCCAAGATGTCGGAGGGCCCGCGTCACCATGATCTGCGCTGACGGTCTGATGCGCAAACACACCTTCGCCGGAGGATGGCTGCTGACCTTGGTCCATCCACTATCGGCATCGTTGGTGAAATCGGGGATTCATCAACTGAGCAGTGCGGCCCGTCCTTACGGGGAGAGCGCGGATTCTTTAAGAGCGGAGTCAGACTCCTTGCCAGCTCATCGCAAAACAGTGTGCATCTTTCTGGAGCACTCCGTCTTCGCCTGCGTCTTAATCTTCTTGCGCTCCTTGTCGTCGTCAGTGGCATCCACATGCCGCAAGCACAACTCAAGAAGGTGCGATCCCTGCTTGGCCAATTCAACCGCTAGCGGCAGAGCACGCCAGTGATCTGCTAAGACGTGAGCCACGGATTCACCATAACCCTCCGCCTGCTTACCTCTTTTCGAAATGTGAGCGCTTTGGGACAGACGCTGCGATTCTTACCGACTAAGGTTGTGGTGTTTCACCTGGATGCCCCCAAGTTCTCAGGTTGGAGCCCGAAACACGCACGGGTTCGACCTGAGAAATCGGACGCAGAATCAAATCCCATGCGAAATTTCAGACCGCCACAGAGCGAGAATCTTCGGAGGATTTCATGCAGAGAGCATGCCTGTTGATCGTTGTACCGGCCCTGCTGGTCGCGCTGGGGTTTGCACAAACTCCCACGGCGAGCAGCAACACAGATTCGACCAGCATCAAGGGTTGCCTGGGGGGTGCTGATAGCAACTACACCCTGGTCGAGGACAACACCGGCCACAACTTCAAAATCACTACCAGCAGCGTTGATCTCAAACCACACCTGGGCCAGGACGTAATCCTCATCGGACAGAAGGCGACTGCTGGCGCTGCCGATGGTAGCCTTGCCGTCACTTCACTGAACTTGATCTCGGAGCACTGCGCTGCAGCTGCGGCTGCACCCGCCGGCTCGATCAGCACTCCTGCCGACACCGCGATCCCGCCTCCAGCGGCAGCTGCTGTGCCGGCTGCGACGATCGCGGCACCTGCGGACACCACCAGCGCGCCCGCTGTAGCTTCGGCTGTACCTGCCGCAACGGTCGCCACCCCAACTGAACCTGCTGTGGCCACGGCCGCCCCCGCGCCTGCCACAACTGTCCCGTCTGGTGCGGAGACTGCCAGCGCAACCGCTGCCACCGCTACCGTCGCGCCCAGCACGACTTCACCAGCTGAGCCCGTCGTCACACCGAACGTTGCTGTCCCTGCGGCCGCAACTGTCCCAACACCTGCCGAGACTGCGAGCGCACCGGCTGCGGCCACAATTGCCCCCGACGCGACTGCGGGTACGGAAACTGTCGTAACCCCCAACACAACCACTCCTCACCCAACCCCAATACCAGCAGATCACAAGCGAGCGACAGCGACAGCCGCGGCCGCCGCTTCACCTGCGGAGTCCGCTCCACCCATCGCCGACGCTGCCACCCCCCCTGCGACTGACAGCGCGCCTTCCGAAACTGCCGTCACACCGGATGCGGCCGCTGCTACACCCGCTGTCACTGCCAAAAAAGGATCCCCATGGCTCTGGATTTCGATTGCCATGGTGGTACTGATCATGGGCACACTGGTGCCTCTGTTCAACCGGTGGAGAAAACGAAGACTCCTGGCGCAGTCGGACGAACAAAACCTCTCCTTTTCGCATCGGGCAAGTTCCGATCCAGGCAATCGTGACAAACCTGTAACCCGCAAGGCCGCTTAGGCGGGTAGAGAGTCATGATGTTCACTTTCGCCGCCGGCAAATACTGCCGGCGGCGACTGCTACCCCCAAGAAAATCGTGGATCGCCTTCCGCGTCATCTGTTGTTAGCAGGCGTTAGCAGAAGTTTGCGCCGTTCGTTCGCCAAAATCGGGGTCGATGAGCGAAATTGCAGCCTTTCCACTCAAAGCCCCCTATGCCGGGCAAGAATGCTTGCTCGATCATCCACCGCCCGCGGGTCCTTGCTGAAGATGCGGCAGGGGGGAACGACGACAACCAGCCCTCGCTAACGAAAGTCTGAACTGGGACGAAGCGCAGCGCGAAGAACTGGAGCTTCGGAAGCTAGAGCTCTCAGAGCTCTCAGAGCTCGTGTACCCTATATCCAGCCGGGTGGACGCGCTTAGTGACACTTCCAACGGCTTTCGCCGCTGCGTCCTCCACTGCTTTCCATCCGCCAACTCAACCGTCTATTCGATGACAAATCCATGCACGCTTCCCCTTCCCCGAACTCACGCCCGCGCCCTCTGCCTGCAATCTTCGTCGGCGGCGTGATCGTAGGCGTGCTCGACCTGCTCTATGCCATCGTCGTCTACACGCCAAAGCAGCCAATCCTCGTCCCGCAAACCATTGCCTCCGGCGTCCTCGGCCCAGGCTCTTACGACGGAGGAACGCGAACCGCCATCCTCGGCGTCTTTCTCCATTTCGTTATCGCCATCGGAGCCGCCACCGTCTACTACCTCGCCAGCCGCAAGCTCCCCTTCCTGACCAGCCACGCCATCCTTGCTGGAATGATCTTCGGCGCGCTCGTGTACCTCTTCATGCATTACCTCGTCCTGCCGCTATCGCTGGTCCCCAAAAGTCACGGACATCTCATCTACAAAGTCACCGAGTTCATCGAGCACTGGTTCTTCGTCGGCCTGCCCATCTCCGTGTCGGTGCGCCACTACTCGCGCTGAACGATTCCAGCGCCGTGTTCGAACCGCGAAAGCCCTCGTCGCTCCACCTTCCCCGGCACGTTCGATTCATTGACTTGCCAATTCCCTCCAACTACTATTCCCGTGCCCATGATCGGCCAGACGATCTCGCACTACCGCATTCTTGAAAAGCTGGGTGGTGGCGGGATGGGTGTTGTTTACAAGGCCGAAGACACCAAGCTGAAACGCTTCGTCGCCCTGAAATTCCTGCCTGACGAGGTGGCCAGGGATCCCCAGGCCCTCGGCCGCTTCCAGCGCGAAGCCCAGTCCGCCTCCGCCCTGAATCACCCCAACATCTGCACCATCTACGAAATCGACGAGTTCAACGGTCAGGCCTTCATCGCCATGGAGTTCCTCGATGGCCAGACCTTGAAGCACCGCATCGGCGGCCGTCCGCTTGATACCGAGACGCTGCTCGCGCTCAGCATCGAAATCGCCGATGCCCTGGATGCCGCGCACAGCAAGGGCATCATTCATCGCGACATCAAGCCCGCCAACATCTTCGTGACCAGGCGCGGTCAGGCCAAGCTCCTCGACTTTGGCCTCGCCAAGCTCGCCCAGAACACGGAGCACACCGCCACCGCCGAAGCCCCCAACGCCGCCATGACCAGTCCCGGCTCGACCATCGGCACGGTCGCCTACATGTCCCCCGAGCAGGTGCGCGCCGATGAACTCGATGCCCGTACCGACCTGTTTGCCTTCGGCTCGGTCATGTACGAGATGGCCACCGGCCAGATGGCATTTTCCGGCGCCAGCAATGGAGTGATCTTCGAAGCCATCCTGAACCGCATGCCCGCGCCTGTGTCGAGCCTCAACCCCGCGATTCCTCCCAGGCTCGACGAACTGATCACCAAGTCGCTCGAAAAAGAACCTGACATGCGTTATCAGACCGCAGCCGAACTTCGCGGCGATCTCAAGCGCATCAAGCGCAGCCTTGATAGTTCCCGCATTCGCGCCGGAAGCTCCACGACCGTCCCCATCGTCAGCGAAACGTCGGCACCCGCCCACACCACCACAGTTCCACGCCGCAGCGCATTCACCATCGCCACCATCGCCGCTGCTCTCGCACTATTGGCCGGATTAGCCGCAGGCGCCTTGCTGTTCAAAGGCCCCGTGCAAGTCGCATTCCCCGCCTACCACCCGCTGACCTTCCGCCGCGGCGTCGTCGAGTCGGCGCGTTTCGCTCCCGACGGCAAAACCGTGATCTACAGCGCCGCCTGGGAAGGCCGCCCCATCAACCTCTACACCACGCGTCCCGAGAGTCCGCAGTCGCAGGAAATGGAACCCCGGGGTGCGAATGTGCTGGCCGTGTCCTCGACCGGCGAGCTGGCCCTCGCTCTGAACAGCCGCACCCAGGATGCGTTCCTCTACTCGGGGACTCTGGCGCGCGTGCCGCTGGTCGGTGGAGCGCCGCGCGAAATCCTCGACAACGTCGAGTGGGCTGACTGGTCTCCCGATGGCGCCTCCCTCGCCGTCGTGCACGAAGTGGACGGCAGAAAACGGCTCGAGTATCCGGTGGGTAAGGCGCTCTATACCGCCGATGGATGGCTGGGAAATCCACGCATCCGGCCCGACGGCAGCATGATCGCCTTCATCGATCATCCCCAGCCGCGCGACGATGGCGGCTCCGTCAATATCGTCGACCTGGCCGGCAAGAAAACCATGTTGTCCGATGGTTGGGACAGCGTTCAGGGATTGGCCTGGTCCCCCGACGGCACCGAGATCTGGTTCACCGCCACCCGCACCGGCGGCGATCGCTCACTGTATGCCACGACCTTGTCTGGCAAGGTGCGCACCCTCGCCCGCGTCCCCGGCGAACTCACCATCCACGACGTAAGCAAAGATGGCAACGTTCTGCTGACCCGCGGCAACGATCGCGCCGGAATGGTTGGCCTCGCGCCCGGCGAGCCGAAAGAAAAAGATCTCTCCTGGCTCGACTGGTCGGTCCCGGGCGGATTGTCGGCCGACGGCAAAGAGATCCTGTTTCAGGAGGCGGGCGAAGGCGGCGGACCCAAGTACGCTGTGTATCTGCGGAACACCGATGGATCCCCCGCCATCCGCCTGGGAGAAGGCAGCGGCCTTTCGCTTTCCCCCGATGGCAAGTGGGCGCTTGCCCGCTTGAACGTAACCCCCGCGCCGCTGGTGCTGTATCCCACGGGCGTTGGCGAGATGAAGCAACTCAAGAGCGATGGCCTGAATCACTCAGCCGCCGCGTTCTTGCCCGACGGCAAACAAATTGTGTTCGATGGAGCCGAGCCCGGTCACGGTCTTCGTCTGTACGCTGAGTCTCTCGACGACGGCCACGCCCGCGCCTTCAGCGTGGAAGGCGTCGGGTCCTCCGTCGTTCTATCGCCCAACGGCGAATTCGTGGCCGCCTTCGGTCCCGATCGCAAGATCTATCTGTTTCCCGTTGCCGGCGGAGAGGCGAAGCCCGTCCCCGGTGCTCTCCCCGGGGAAACCGCGACCGGATGGTCTGCCGACAGCCAATCCCTTTACGTGATTCAGCGCGGACAAGTGCCGGCCCAGGTCTTTCGCGTCGATCTCGCCACCGGAAAACGCACTCTCTGGAAATCCCTCGAACCCGCCGACGCCGCCGGCATCGACACCATCGGCCGCGTCCTGTTGTCTGCCGACGCCAAAAGCTACGTCTATAGCTACGTCAGAACCTTGTCAGACCTGTACCTGGTCGAAGGCCTGAAGTAACCCGAGTCGCCCTACCCAACGCCGGGTGGTATACCTAGCGGATATTAGGTTCGATCACCCGCGTTCGCTTCTCTCGGTGGCCGCCTGGAGGAATACGGTCTGCCCGGCCTCCACTCGCCCGATGCGAGTGACTGTGCCATAAATTCCCGCATGGTTCTGGTTCACTCGGACGATCGCCTTCAGTACTTCTGGCGCCGGTCGTGCCGAGTCGGGGTCAAGATTCACCATCGAGCAGCGCACGTCCCGCATCGTGACCGTGATGGCGGGCGCGTCGCTTCCCTCGCCGAACGAGAGCACACCGCCCAGCCATTCGTCCTCCTGGAAGGGACCCGGTCGCCGCAAACCAACGACGACGTTCGGGCGAAATCGTCGCACGTCCAAGCTCATCCCCGCGAGGCGTCCGATCTCGCGCACCGTGTCGGCCGCGATCACCGAGATGCAAGCATCATCGAAGATGCCATGTCTCAACTGCATCATCTCCACGGGAGCCCCCCACCGGCGTCCGACCTCCGCGGCCAGCTCCTCCCCAAACACAGGCATCGCTCTCCCATCCGGCATGCGAATATGCGTAGGAATGTTTCCCTGATCGCCGTCTTCACGGCGCTGTGGACGAAACAGCAGCAACTCCGGAAACTTGGTCGCCGTTAACCACGGAAATCCGCTGCGATCCTCGATCCGCCGCAACGCCAGGCGTCGGTCGCCCTCGAGACCGTGCCAGCCCAGGTTGGCGGCCTCGAGTCGCTCGCCTCCCATGGACTTCACCGGATACCGGAAGATGGCCTCCACCTGCCCGATTTCTATCATCATGCTCGATTCGGAAGCTTTCGATTGAAATTAGGATTTTCGCCGATTGTCGCTCGTTCACCAAATTTTCCGTGCTCTCGGAGTGAAGGCTATGATGCGACTTGAATGGGGCGACCTGAAAAGAGGGCTTGTTGGATTGAACCTGCGGCTCGACTTCCTTTAGCAGCCGGCAGACATATTTCGCCAATTAGCGAAACCATCGCAACTGTGACAAGGGAGCCCGAGCAAGACAACCAGGAGCACGGCTAACGTCGCAGTCGCTAAGGTAGTTGACCAATTACGCGGAGGATAGATTTTTTCTGCCGAAACCGGGCATGGGTGGAAGTATATGGGTTCGCAGGCGGATTGTGAGTGCTATAGAGACGTTACGCCGATGATCCTTCAGATTGTGCCGGGCCTGACGCTATTTTCGTGAGAACATGACCTGGATGCTCTCGTCAGGGGATGGCAGAAGGATAATACGTGGCGGTTCAAGGAGCCTATCACTTTCTCGGCGCATGGGCCTTATACAGGCGAATCATTTTGGCAACCAGCATTTTTCGCAAAGAGGCGAGTACAGAACACAGCTCGAAGATTTCACCGGCGTCAGCAGGTTGCCATCAGATACCGTGCAGATGATCCCAGCATTAACCGGTTGGATCGCAGCGTGTGGCAAAAAGAACAGAAATAGCTGAACTCGCCGTATTCAATACTGCATCTCCTTTTACGTTCCTCTGTGACCTCGATTTCATTACCCTCCAAGTCCCGCATTACGAAGTAGTGTGTTCCTTGCCGATCCGATTCAATCGGCGTCACGCTTACACCGCAGAAGATAACTGATCCTTTGCCTTTCCGATGTTGGTAGCGTACAAGATGGGTCTTTGATCCGTAGTCGAGTCGCGGGGGCCAAGAATAATCGCTGTTTCATCTCGCTCTGAAACGCCAGCGAAACACAATCTCCCGCATCACTGGTTGGGCCACCACCTGTCGAAGGCCAAGTTTCTCCTTGTACCACAAGGACGCAGCAAGCGCGTCAGTAACGCCGATGTAAATCGAATCAGGAATCTGAAGTAGAGACATGAGCATCATTGAACCTCTCGAAGTCAAGACCGTCAACGCACACAGCAAAGATAGCGAGCAATTCGAGCAGTTGTATGTTAGTTGACGAAATCAGGGCAATTGCACTGATTGACCGGAACCCGCGTCACAGCGGCTCCGACTAGAACTCAAAATACCCGGCGCGCGCTGGCCGCTCTGCGCCATCTGTCCCCGTCGCCGGCAGCAGCCCGATGATCCCGCGCAGTGAATCCCACGCTGCCTGGTTCAGCGCCGGATCCCCTCCCACCAGGTCGCGGATCATCTGCCAGGCCGCAATGTTCAGCGCGCCCTCGGGCGGCGGGCCCATCGCCAGCGATACTGAGCATTGCGGGCAGAAACAGATGCGCTGCGAAGCCGACTTCAATCGCGGCTTGATCCCCGCCGTCTGCGCGAACATATAGATCGCCACCGATTTCTGCCCGGGCTCCAGCTCCCGGTTGCAGCGAAGGCAGTAGAGATTCTCCAAGATCGTTCCTCGGTATGGATTTCCTTGATAAATACTGGCGTGCCCACCCAACCGGGCGCAAGTACGCAGCCAGATTCCAGCATCCGGAGCAAGGGTGTGTCCGCGCCGCGTAGAAAACACGAGCATCCCCCTTTCCATCGAGCAGACTTTGTCGGTGGAGCGACGGGCGTCCTCGCCCGTCGAGACCGACGCCTCCTTCTGCGGCGGCTAAGCCTACCTGTCCTGAATCGATGTTCGGGGGATCTCGCCATAAAACACGCCGCGCGCAGGCGCGCCCGGCGGGCGGGGACGCCCGCCGCTCCACCATCCACAACCCCGAACCAAGCTGGGTTCTAGCCAGACGCCCGCACGCTCGGGCACCCTGACCTCATGAACCTTGGAGACTCTCGCTTCGGCATCGAGGCACGCCGCCCGCTCAAGCCGCCATCGACTTTCGTTCGCCTCGAACACCTGCGCCAGTTGCGCGGATCTGAGCAGGTCGCCGCCATCTGCTACCGGCTCGGCAAGCACGGCGTCGAATTTCTGCTGGTGCGCACCCGCGGTGGCCGCTGGACGTTTCCCAAGGGCGGCGTCGAATCTGGACTGACCCACGCACAAGCTGCGGCGCTCGAAGCTTTCGAGGAAGCCGGCGTTCATGGACGCATCGAAGAAGTACCCTTCGCCCGCTACGTGCGCATCAAGTCCGGCAATCGCCGCCACGCCCGCGACGTCGAAATCGTCATCAACGCCCACCTCTGCGAAGTTTCACGCCTCGCGCGGCCCGAGGAAGACAACCGCGAACCCACCTGGTTTTCTGCCGACAAGGCCAGGAAGCGCCTCAAGCAGGACCGCGCCACGGATTACGGCGACGACCTCGCACAAATCGTCGACCGCGCCGTCGCCCGCGTCCAGCGCCTCTACCGCGCTGAGCACAACCGTCGCCCCCGCCGCCAAGCCGAAATCATCGAGATCGACAACGCCCGAGTCACCGCCATCGCCCTGAAATCCAGAAAGGCGCGGCGAACCCCGTCGTAGTCACAGCATCATTTTTCTTGGTCACGCCAACGTTTCTTGGGCACAGCGTCGTTCCTTAGTCACAGCATCGCTTCTTAGTCGCATTGGTTCTCAATCGCAGCATCGTTTCCTTAGGCGCAGTATTGGTTCTTAATCGCAGTTATCGCTTCTTGGCCGCGCCGTCGTTTCTTGCTCGCAGCATTCCTTCTTCTGTCCGCCGCTCGAGCGCAGCGAGACAGGAGGAACGTGCAAGTCGCACTCCTCGTTAGGCGCCGGGAACCAGTGCGGGTGCCCCATCCTAACGGCGCGTTCTCTGCGACGTTAGGGTGGGGATTTTCATTCCTCGGATCTTCCAATGACCTGTCATCTGAGAGCCGGTGCAGTAGTGGCCGGTGGTCAGTGGTCAGTGATCCGTTCCTGGCGGGGTGCCCCGTCCTTAACGTCGCGTTCTTTGCGACGTTAGGGCGGGGATTTTCCCTCCCTGTCACCCGTCACCCGTCGCCTCTCCCTTCCCGCTGAGAGCCGAAAACTGCCCGCTGACCACCGGCCACTGACCACTGACCACTGCGTGTCAAGCCCCCAAACTCGCCAATTTCCTCGCATCCCGCTGCATCGCAAGCAAATATATTTCCAGCAAAACTGTCCCTTTTCCCCTATGCCAATTGATATTCTAAAATTAGGGACCAGAGATGGAGCCGTTCCGTACGTCCTAGGCAGAACCGAGCGGAGGCTTGCGGCCATAACCGGACCCGAGGGAGACCGCGCCGACATCTGAGCGGGGAGGTTCCTTTGCGTACCCGCACTGGGAGTGATCACTCCAATCAGTTTGAAAGACTGAGGACAACGAAAGCAGTCCGAGAAAGACGAAACAGTTGGAGAATTAAGCAGAAACCGGCGCCACAAGCGCTGAGAAAGCGAGCAAACAAGCTTCGAGCCAAGAGCGACGA
The DNA here is from genome assembly GCA_963729415.1 of uncultured Acidobacteriota bacterium. Taxonomy (GTDB): domain Bacteria; phylum Acidobacteriota; class Terriglobia; order Terriglobales; family Acidobacteriaceae; genus Gp1-AA133. The sequence goes on from CAVSOD010000010.1 coordinate 118,008, forward strand.
GTACCCTGAGACCCGAGCACCTAAGACCTGCGACCTGTGACCGTCCTCGATTGCCACCTGTCCTGCCTGCGTCCTACGTCCCCTGACACCTGAGACCTGAGACCTGTCACCTGCTGCCCCCCTACGCCCAATACGTCCGATCCAGCGTGCGGTACTGAATCGCCTCGGCGATGTGCTTGGGCTGGATTGCCGGCAAAGCTTCCAGATCTGCGATCGTTCGCGCCACTTTCAGAATGCGGTCATGCGCCCGCGCACTCAGTCCTTGCTGGGTCATAGCACGCTCGAGCAGCCGCTCGCAGTCGGCGCTGAGTTCGCAAAAAGCCCGCACCTGGCTGGAGCTCATCTGCGCATTGGAATAAATCCTGTGCTTCGCTCCGGCGAACCGCTGCAGCTGCAGGTCGCGCGCCCGGATCACGCGCTCGCGAATCTGCGCCGACGCTTCCGGCACGCTGGTCGACCGCATTTCCTTGTAGTTCACCGCGGGAACATCAATATGAATGTCGATGCGGTCCATCAGCGGGCCTGATATCTTCGCCACGTAGCGTTGAATCATGGGCGGCGTGCAACGGCACTCGCGGGTGCGGTCGTTGTGAAATCCGCAGGGGCAGGGATTCATCGCCGTCGCCAGCATGAAGCGCGCCGGGAAAGTAAGCGACATCGCGGCCCGTGCGATGCACACCGTCCCGTCTTCGAGTGGCTGGCGCATCACTTCGAGCACATTGCGGGGAAACTCGGGCAACTCGTCGAGAAACAACACCCCGTTGTGGGCAAGAGACACTTCCCCCGGCCGCGGAATCATCCCGCCGCCAATCAGGCCGGCGTCGGAAATCGTGTGATGCGGCGACCGGAAAGGCCGCACGCCGACCAACCCCGCCCGCGCGTCGAGCACGCCGGCCACGCTGTGAATCTTGGTCGTCTCCAGCGCTTCTTCGAACGTGAATGGAGGCAGAATCGTCGGCATGCGCTTGGCCAGCATGGTTTTGCCCGAGCCGGGCGGCCCGATCATCAGGATGTTGTGGCCTCCGGCGCAGGCGATTTCGAGGGCGCGCTTGGCGGTTTGCTGGCCGCGCACATCCTTGAAGTCGACCGCGTAGTGCTGCGCATCGCCAAGCAAGGTATCGCCATCGACTTTCAGCGGTGCGACCCCGTTCCCGGTATTCACGAAGTGGATCACGTCGAGCAGCGACTTCACCGGATACACTTCCACCCCGCTCACCATCGCCGCCTCGCGCGCATTGACCTCGGGAACTATCAGCTTTTGCAGCTTTTTCTCGCGCGCCTCAATCGCGATGGGTAATGTTCCACGAATGCCGCGGATGCCGCCGTCGAGTGACAGCTCGCCGACAAACACGCAGTCGAGCAGCTCTTTCTTGTTCAGGCCGCCATAAGCACCCAGAATTCCGAGCGCCATCGGCAGGTCGAATCCCGAGCCTTCTTTCCGGATGTCGGCAGGCGCCAGGTTTACCGTGATGTGCGTGGGAGGAATATCGTAGCCACAGTTGCGCAGTGCCGAGCGCACCCGGTCGCGGCTCTCGCGCACCGCCGCATCGGGCAGGCCCACGGTGTGAAAGTGATCCTCGTTCGTCCTGATGCCCGAGACGTCAACTTCCACTTCAATGATGTTTGCATCGATCCCGTAGACCGCGGCGCTGAAAGTCTTGTAGAGCATGAGCGGCGGCGCACGATCTCGCATGGGCGGACCCACGAGCGCCTTCGTCGAGCCTAGGTCCCCGTCCCCGAAAACCACGGTGACTGCGGTCACTAGTCCTCAGGTGACAGGTCACAGGTCTTAGGTCTTAGGTCTTAGGTCTCAGGTCTCAGGTCTCGGGTCTCGGGTCACAGCTGACAGGAGACAAGGGACAGGTGGACGGGGAGGACTATTGGTTATTCGCGCGTCTGGGTGCGAAAAACAATCCCTTGGCTCTGACAAAGCTTCCCTTACAGTCTCTTGTCAGCCGTGACCTGTCCGCTGTCACCTGCCCCGGTACCAAGACTTCCAACACGCAACGCTGTTCACTTGGCCCCGGCTGCTCTACGATGACAACCAGATCCCCCGATCCCCAGAAGCTGCATTCGCCTGGGCGAGGCCGGGCGAATTTTTATGGCTGCGGAAGAGAATCCGTCCCCGCGTTCGCAGCGCTCCCCGGACCACCTGGAGCAGGAAGAAACTCGCCTGTGGCGGCTCGCGCTCTGGTTCATGATATTGCTGGCCGTCGCGCTGGCGGTGCTCCTGTGGGAGCGCCTCGAAAGCAGTTCCCTACCACCTTGGGGCCATCGCGCCCGGACTGTTGATTCTGGCGATTCTCTTCGCCGCCTATGCCTACGGGCGCCGCCGCGAAGTCTCCGAGCTCAAGGTTCTGCTCAAGGACCTGCAGGACCGCGTCGGGGTGGCGCCCTCCGAAGAGCAACTCGATCAGCTCAGCCAGGTAATCCTGCGTTCGCAGCGCAGCTTCAAGGAACTGATCGACTCCTTTGACGATGTCGCCTGCGCCGCCTCGCTCGATGGCACCTTCCGCACCGTCAACCGCCGCCTCACCGATCTGCTGCACCTCCAATATGCGCAAATCGTTGGGCACAAGTTCGACGAATTCTGTGACTCCCCGGCGCGCAAGGAAATCGAAGCCGGCCTGGGACGCTTTCTCGAGCGGCGGCGCTGGTCGGGCATCGTTCCGGTCAAACTCAAAGCCACATCGCGCGTCCTCTACTTCGACTGCGTTGTCAATGCCATCATCAAGGGCGACGAGGTCGTCGGCGCAAGCGTCCTCGCCCGCGATGTTACCGAGGAACGCGAGAAAGAGCGGCGCTTCACCGAGCTTTTCGAGACCCTGCAGGAAGGTGTGTATTTCTCGACGCCCGAGGGAAAACTCCTCGATGTGAATCCTGCGCTGGTGGCCATGCTCGGCTATCAAGGCAAGCAGGAACTGCTTGAGCTCGCGCCCAACGCCCTGAATTTCGACGCCGCCCAGAATCCCGTCCTCGGCCGTGGCAGCGACGATCGTGGCGGAGTCCGCACGCGTGAGGTCACGCTACGCCGGCGCGACGGATCGGCAGCCGTCTGCCTCGACACTTCGCGCGCGGTGTGGGATGAAGCCGGCGCCATCATTCGCTACCAGGGCACGCTCACCGACGTCACCGAAAAGCGCACCATGGAGGCGCAGTTGCGCCAACAGGAAGTGTTCCGGCAACGCCTGCTGGAAAGCTTCCCTGACCTGATCCTCGTAGTCGACCTGAACGAGCGCTACACCTTTGCCAGCTCGCGCATCCGCGATCTGCTCGGCTATCACCCCGAGGAACTCGTCGGCAAACGAATCGGCGACCTGCAGGATCATTCGCCGGAATTTCTCTCGCTCTACCGCGACGTGGCTTCGGGCAAACAGCTGTTCGCATCCTGCGAATACGGCGCCCTGCACCGCGACGGCACCTGGCGCACCATGCGCGCCTCCGCCAGCCAGCTGTTTGACTCCGAGAACAAGCTGAGCGGCGTGATCTTCTCGGTGCGCGATATCACGGTCGAAAAGAAACTCGAACAACAAGTCATGCAGAGCGAACGCCTGGCCGCCATGGGTCAGATGATCGGGGGCTTTGCGCACGAACTCAATAATCCACTCACCGCAATTCTTGGCATGAGCGAACTACTCGGCGAAGGCGAACAGAACGAAGCGCGCGTCCGGCAGTTCAACATGCTGCATCAGCAGGCGCGGCGCGCCACTGAAATCGTGCAGAACCTGCTCTACTTCTCGCGCCCGCCCGCGCCCGGCAAAAGCACCGTCAACCTCAACGAACTCGTCGACCGCACGCTCCACCTGCATGCCTACTCGCTGCGCAAGAACAACATCACCGCCGACTTCCTGAAAGAAGAATCGCTGCCCCAGGTAAGCGGCGACCCGCATCAGCTGATGCAGGCATTCCTGAACCTGGTGCTCAATGCCGAGCAAGCCATCCGCGAGGCGCGCGAGAAGGGCACGTTGCGCATCCGCCTCGGCAAAACCGATAAGAGCGTGTGGATCACCTTCCAGGACGACGGTCCGGGCATCGCCCCCGAAATCCTGCCCAACATCTTTGACCCGTTCTATACCACCAAGCGTCCCGGCCGCGGCACCGGCCTCGGGCTCAGCATCTGCAAGGCCGTCCTCAAAGAGCACGCGGGCAACATCGAAGCCGCCTCGGCTCCCGGCGGCGGCGCGGTCTTCACCGTGACTCTACCCATTCCGCCCAGCACCCAAAAAACATAACCACAGAGGGCGCCGGGAAAGCATAAGGGTCTCTATTCCTCTGTGGTCCCCCGTGTCCTCCGTGGTTAAATGCTTTTGATTTTTATCGCCTCGTAGGCGGCGCGGTCTTCACCGTGACTCTACCCATTCCGCCCAGCACCCAAAAAACATAACCACAGAGGGCGCCGGGAAAGCATAAGGGTCTCTATTCCTCTGTGGTCCCCCGTGTCCTCCGTGGTTAAATGCTTTTGATTTTTATCGCCTCGTAGGCGGCGCGGTCTTCACCGTGGCTCTACCCATTCCGCCCAGCACCCAAAAAACATAACCACAGAGGGCGCCGGGAAAGCATAGGGGTCTCTATTCCTCTGTGGTCCCCCGTGTCCTCCGTGGTTAAATGCTTTTGATTTTTATCGCCTCGGAGGCAGCGCGGTCTTCACGTGACTCTATCCATTCCGCAAAACCTTGGAGCATGCTCGATCGCTGGCCCTTATACTGGCCGATCACGCCGTGTCGACACTCCAGGGCCAGACCGCGCTCATCACCGGCGCCTCTCGCGGAATCGGGCGCGCGATCGCGCTGCGCCTCGCAAAAGAAGGCGCGGAGGTTGCTGCTTCACTACCACCAGAACCGCGACGCGGCAGAATCAGTGCTTCAGGAAATCGGCGGACACGGCCGCCTGCTGCGGGCCGACCTGCGCTCTACAAAAGAAATCGATGCCATGGCCGGCTCGCTGGAAGATGCGCAGATCGACATCCTCATCAACAATGCCGGGATCTGGAGCCAGACCCCACTCGGCCACACCTCGCTCGCAGATCTCGAGGCCATGCTCGACATGAACGTGAAGGCGGTCTTCTACCTGACGCAAGCGCTGCTGCCCCGGCTGCGCGAAGGTGCCAGGATCGTGAATCTTTCCTCGATCGCCGGCCGGCTCGGGACTGCGGGAGGCCGCAGCGTCTACGGAGCCACCAAGGCTGCGGTGGATTCCTTCACGCGCAACTGGGCTCTGGAACTGGCGCCACGGAAGATTCGGGTCAATGCCGTCGCGCCCGGCTATATCGACACCGACATGACATCGGGATATTTCTCCGACACAAAACGCCTGCAAAGCGCGATTGACCGCCAACCTCTCGGCCGGTTGGGCCAGCCCGAGGAAGTTGCCGAAGTGGTTTTCTTTCTCTGCTCGCCGCAATCCAGTTGGATCACCGGCGAGTCCGTGAATATCAGCGGCGGTTTTCTCGTTTGATAAATCCAGTACACTCAGCGAGTTTATTCAGCGCAGCCTATTTGCTCTGGCCTGTAGCTGAAGTCCGAAGCCGTAACGCGGGGTCACCAAACAAAACGTAAGTCCGTCGGACGTCCAGGTCGATGATCGTCGACTTGGCATTGCGCACGGCTTCTCCCAAGGTCAGGGAAGGCTCACTGAAAAGCAACCTGAGGACGTTCTTGTCCATCTGTAGTTGTGGTTCGGGTTGGGTTAATCCGGAAGAGGCCCATACTGCCACTGCCCCACCGTTCTGCGAGAGGAGCAGTGCCTTCGCGAGACTTTGAGTGTACACATCGTGAAAGAAGCCGTTCAGACAATTCATAATGAGGAACACGGGAAGACGCGCCCCGTTTGACAGAGTGGACGCCTCGGTACTGTCGAGCAGGTCTTCGCCTGACCAGATTTCTACTGATCCATGCCCGATGTAATTTACCAATAGCTTTCCACTATTGATGCCATCCAGGATCTCTTGCCTTGCAGCCTTCGGGTCTAATTGGCTGGCAAACACGTCCGTGATGATCATCGACTTGGGTAGAAGAGCCTGCACAGATCGACTCTCCTCCGAGAAATTGGAGCTGTCATCGCGGTCCGCGACCAGCATCGCCTGGTGTGTCCAGTTTTCGCGATCCTGGTCTGCTTCATAGCTGAGAATTTTTTCCACTACAGTGTGGGCTTCATCGATCGTGCGTACTGGCAACCGGCCGGTGGCAAGCTGCGGGAGACCACGCCCCGCAAAATCGGAGAACCAATCATCCGACGCGGTTTTAAGCTCGGAGGTTACGATGATCTTTGTGGGGACGAAATCAAGAAACCCGAAACCAAGATAGTTCCTGGGATCCACTGACGCATCCCCCGCCAGCAGAAGGAACTGCGGTTTATTCCGCCAATTCACTGTGGCGGTCTGCAAGAAGTCGCGAATGGCGTAAGGGCTGGCTTCGCCGAAATTGAACTCGTCATACACTTGATCCAACGGCACGAGTGCGACTGACTTTCGCTGTTGCCGTCGAAGCCGAACGAGTGGACTTAGAGAGCCGACGAAGTTCGGGTGTGCAATGACTACGACCTGGCCCCCGGGTTGTACATCATGCCAAGCGGAGGGACGGTTGCTCAAGACCTGGGAGGGCGCTGCAATTTCTTCGTCAGATAGCGCGAGCAAGATGTGCTTCCCAGGAACCGACCGTGGAATCCCCGCACGAAGTCGATATCCGTTATTTTCAGCGCGGACTTCCGGCACAAGCTCGATGGCTTGTTCGGGATTCGTGATGTCGATCAGTCGGCTGGGTGGGTGGTCGAAACCATGCACAACCAACTCGTCACCAGCTTCGGCCGTGAATTTGAGTAAATCCGATTGCGCTGTGTAAGTCCGGGGATAGGTAAGTTGGATGTCGTCGATTAGGCTGAGGTCATCCGAACCATTCTGCGCGGTCAGAGTAAGGGTGTTGACATCTTGCAGGATACCGGCGGGAACCCGCACTGTAACTCTGCCCAAGCTTTGGCCGACAAAATTAAGTTCCCCAACGTTTGCCCCATTCATCGACACCACGACGTTGTGAAGCACTCCCTCGGTTACGCCCTGCAGGACCACCTGAAGCTTCCCGTCCGGGCTGGATGTGGACGCCAATGCGGGCGAATTCAGAACCTGATCGACGGGCACCGTGGAAACCAGGGCACCAAAGAAATTGTCGGTGTTTTCTCTGAGCAAAGCTGCAAAGTATGTCGTGCGTGGCTTCAGTTCCACCGTTTCCGTAAAGGTTTGCGGCTGCGAGCCTCCGCCGCCGTCGTCGACCGACTCAAGTGGAATGCGTTCGCCAGGCTGTTCGCCCACCACCAACCAGTAGACGCGCTTATCGGAGTATGGCGTATCGATTCCAGTGCCGTAGAATTCGATTGCTGCCTGCGGCCCGAACCCTCGACCCTCTGCGTCTGTACCCGTGATGCGGATGGGCTGCTCGATTCCTTCTGCAAACATTCTCAAGAAAGCCGGATCCACGGAACTGCTCAGCCCCTGAGCGACCAGCTCAGGCTGGGTAACTCGGTACCAGCCCTCATGCTCTACGACGATCTTCACGGCTGGACGCGCGGCGATCTGGAATTGGATCTGTCTTTGTTCCTTTGTGACGGGCGAGACGTCTGGTCTTGCCTCGCGGAAGAGGACTGCTGTGCGTGGTTCCGGAGCCACAACAGGGCCGTTCAATTCGTGAATCATCTTAGAGCGTGTTTCACTCTGCGCCACCAAGCCCGGGGTTGGAGAAACCGGCCCGTTTAAAGTGCGCGTGCCACCTAGATCGACATCTTCAAGCCAGTAAAGATTGGTTCCTGGGCGAGGGGAACGATCGAACCAATGGTATGTTTTTGCGCCGTGTTGCGGTAGCGAGTCATGAAAGGCGAGAGCAGAGCCGGCGATCAAGGATGGATTCAGCAGAACGCGTTGCCCGTTTTCTTCACGATAGACATTGAATCCAAGGTTGTGCGCTTCCTCTCCGGTCTTCCACTCGAGGTTGACTTCGCTCCCGATCGTGGTGGCGGTAAACGTCACCAGCTTCACCCGGGTTGGACTTACGATCAACGTGACGGTGGATGCAGAGTTATTCCCGATCACAGGATCGGGTTGGGTTGCGCCCACCGTTGCCGTGTTTTTAGCCGAGTCCCGAATTACGGCAGTGACCGTGATGGTAATGGTCGCGGTAGCGCCACTGGCCATAGTGCCCAGGGAGCACGTCACAGTTCCGGTGGTTTGGGAACACGTGCCTCGAGAAGGGGTCGCTGAAACGTAAGAAACGTCCGTTGGCAATGGATCTGTGACAGTTACATTGGTCGCGATGGCGGGGCCGTTATTGGTGACACCTAGAGTGTAGGTGAGGATATTGCCCTGCATGACCGGATTCGGCGAAGCGGTCTTGGTTATCGCCATATCGGCGTCCGTCGGCGGCAAAACGTTCACAATGTCCGTCGCCGTGTCATTGGCTGTGTCTGTCTCTCCGCCACCCGCCACGATTGCGGTGTTCGTCTCGGTGGATGGCGCAGTCAGAGATACGGCAGTCGTGATCGTGATCGTTGGATAACTCGTGCTCGGCGCAAGCACATTGGCACGGGTACAGGTAACCGCTTGCCCCGCGATGGTGCAGGTATTCAGGCCCGGTCCCCAACCTGTCCCGGTCGCCGATACGGGAGTCAGACCAGCGGGTAGGGTGTCGGTGACACTAACGGCAGCAGTAGTGCTAGCGCTCGTGCCAGCACTCGAATTTCGCGCGATAAGCGTGAAGGTCCCAGTCGACCCTTGCACAAAGTCGATAGGAGAGTGACTCTTGGTAATCGTCATATCAGGCGTACACTGAGCGCCCGGCTGAGATCCGGGCATCAACACCTGCGACGCATTCGTGACCGTAGTGCCGGCGCTACCATTCGTCGCGCCGTAAGGTACGCCAGGAGTTAGGGTCAAACCACTTGCGCCCGCGGTTACGTCGATACTGGCTGCCGCTCCGGAAAGGAAAACCGCGCCACCGCCGCCTCCGCCGCCCGGGCCGTGGCGATCGGCGATACTAAACGGCTGGGTATCCCACGCATCTCCTCCCCGTCCTCCGTGGGCCCGAACGGTAAGACCTCCCTCACCTCCTGAGGCCGACACAACAATGATGCTGCCCCCTGCACCACCACCACCGCCCGCGTCATTCGAAGTACCGTTGTATGCCGCACTCCCGTTGGCGGAAATGGTGGCTGTACCACTTAGGTTTCCTGCTCGAATGAGGACGATCCCACCTCCAGCCGCGCCGCTACTGGCCTGGGCATCGCCTGGGCTGTTGTTGCGGGTTCCCGCGCCACCTCCTCCGCCCATCACGATCCGATTCAGCGTCGACGGAAACCCAGTTCCCCCGAGCCCCCCGCTGCTCAGGTTTGCGTTCCAGGCGTTGCCGCCGGTTCCGCCGACTCCGCTGTTGCCACCCCCACCTCCTCCGGCATTCTGATCGTTTGCCGTGGGGTCTGCATCCGTGCCACCACCTCCAGCGTTGCCCGGAGCGCCCTTGGCCATGCTGCCATTGGGATAGCCCTCGGTATTCGTATTGAGGAAGGTCGCACCCGATTCCAGCCAATGCGGAGTACCTGCAATGCCCTCCCCTTTCGATCCGTGAGCCCCTGCCACCGCTGTGCCCGTGTATGCTCCGGGGGCGGTATTCACAAAGTCTGTGTTGGATCGACCGGTTGTGCCCGACAGTTGCAGCCCGGCTGCTCCGCGAAAGCCCGTACCATCGACGCTCAGAGTGGCCCCGTTCAACGTCAGAATCCCCGACACATCCAGTACAAAGACGCCGCCGGTCGAACCGTTCCAAGCGGTAGCCGCAGCGGTTGCCGCCGTGTAACCCAGCGTGGCGGAAGAGAACTGCGGTACCCGAACGACTTGGAACGTACGCTGTCCTTGGCTGGCGCTAGCCGGGGCCTCGTTATAGGTAAACAGGAGGCCACCGCCAGGGCCACTTCCGACGAAAGTAAGAGAGCCGCCGCCAGCGGGAACAGCGTTGGCGGCCCTCACAAATTCGTACGCACCACTATTGCGAAGGTTCGTGGACCCGGTGCCGCTTGCTCCATCTCCGTAACTCGACGTGTTAGTCGAATTGATGGCCGCGTCCTGCATTTGAATGAAGAGCAGAAGGTCACCGCTTGCTATTGCCGTACCCGCGCCTCTCGATGTCCCAAGGGTCGCAGTGGTCGCGCCAGCGCTAACGGTGACAGTGGCAGCCGATGGCGGGTAGTAGGTATTGAGGACAGCGCTAAGCGTCCCGCCAGCTCCGTTCTTAGCAGGAGTGGCACAGACGTTCGATTGGGAAAATGCCGTGCCCGCACTGGAGTTGTTGCCCAGGTTCAGATCGACAACTGAACTTGTAACGCTGGCCGTGTCGGTAAAGCCTCCCACGGCGCTGGGCGTCACAACCAAGCTCACCGTGGCCGTGGCGTTCAGATTCAGAAGATTGCAGGTCAAGGTTGGCGTCGTAAAACTGCAAGAGCCCTGGCTCGGCGTTGCCGAAACATAGGTGACCCCAGTCGGTAAAGTGTCGGTCAAGGTCACACCGTTCGCAATGGAAGGACCGTTGTCGGTGACTGTGATGGTGTAAGTAATGTTCTGTGGAAAGAATGCGGACGATCCGACAACACCGACAGATAGATCTGCCTGCAACGCTTGTACCGAAACTCCGGCCACGGACCAGTTGGAGTTTACGCTGAATTGCTCGGAAAGGGGGACGCTGGGTGCTCCAGCGCGAGTCGAACCGGATCCGTAGACATCGGGAGGAGACGCCGGGGTCGCCGCCGAAGCCAGAGCCCATCGTGAAGTCTGGCTCGGACCGAAGGCTGTAACCGTCTGAGTGCCGCCGATGGCTAGCGTGTCAACCACGAGGTCGCCATAGGCACTAGGCAGATTTAATTGAGCTAGACTCGTGGTGCCGTCGGCTGAGAGAAACGACCTTATAGGTTTTGCTTGATCCGCTCCCGTCATTGTGGTCGCGCCCACGACAACTCCGAGCGTTCCAGTTCCACCAGGCAAGGTGAGCGTAACGACCACATTGTTGTTTCCGGCGGCCGGGGCGATCAAGTACCACAACTCGACCCTGCGAGTATTGCTGGCGTCGTTATGCGCACCACTCCTCGTTAAGCTTGCGCCTTGATAGGTCACTCCAGCAACGGTAGCCCCTGTGTTGTTGGTGATATTGATGGAGACGCCGACGACTAGAACAACGTTCGACCCCGCCGTGGTGTGGGCAAGAGTAATGGCAGGACTCGCGCCATTCACTTCCTGCGCAATCGAGGTCACACTGTCAAAAGCAACTTGCGCCCATAACATTGACGAGGAGAGCAAGAACAAACAGACCAAAAGCAATCTGCGTAGTGAGCCGCGCATTCGATGGCCATATACAAAACGTGCGCTCGACGCAAATCTTCTAGCCAGGAATTCCAGCCGCGCCCGTCTTCCACATAGCGGAACCATCCGTGACCGCCTACCCAAGTTTTCTTCTTTAGCCACGACTTGGCCCACGATTTGCGCGGTCCTCAAGGTCCCGTCCGCCTCCGTACTCGAATCTCCGCGGGCGATGAATATCCCTTGTTTCGCGTTGATCCGTAGCAAGCGATGTGCCTTGTAATGCTCGCGGTCGACGAACAAGACGATGTCACCCCTCTTTAGGGTTGCGGCGGAGACGGGCCTCACATGGAGAATGTCTCGGTCCCGAATTGTGGGGTGCATGCTCCGTCCATGGGCGCGAAAGCGAAAGCCGTGTCCTTCGGAGAGTACGCACTGGATAGCCGAGGTGAATAGCCTCGATTGTGCTATATCTTCAACCACGGAAATTCAGGATCTCCCAAACCGCACTTCCGTCAGGCACGAACCGAAACAAATAACACGGCACGTGGCTGGTGATCTGGTGCAAAAAGGAGAACGTGAAAGCCAGTGGACCGTGACTGTAAAAAGGGGGAAAACACCGCACGAACAACTCAGCCACCGCGCGTGACTGGGGGAGCAGGGTAAGTTCATTTCTGTCCCCGTGCTCGAGCACGAAGATTTCCTTGAGGTTTGCCTTTTCAGGGGAGGCAAAACCCGCTTCTCCATGCCAAGGGGTCCCGTACATCCAGATCTCGTTCGACACCTCGCGCAAGATAATTCTGTCATCACTCAGCACACGCGCCGCGCGAAGGGATTCCCATAGGCGCGCTGTCGTGCTCTTTCCAGCGCCAGAGTGGCCGAGAAAGAGATGGCCGCCTGTGCCCTGATCTACCAGGCCACAGCCGTGGACCTCGACTCCCCTATTCCTGGCGAGCCAGTTGGTCACCAGCAATTCGTCCAGGGGATATTCGAGCGGATTGATTTGCTTCCCATCGCCCAAACATTCCCGATTCAACCATAGGTGTGCAGAGTGGAATTGGCTGTCGATCGAGAGCCGCTTGTAAGGCTTGTCGCCTAATACCGGAGTTACGAAGTCAAAAACAAGGTCGTCGTTCCCTTCGTGCAATGCCCAGAGCGATCCAGAGTCAAAAAGCTTCCTGCCGTCCGGCTTCTGCAACCGATCTGTCCACTGAACCCTTATTTCGATATCGCAGTCCATCGGAGCCGTCCGGAATCGTTTCATTTCTCGGGTCAATTCGACATCGGCTGCGGAGTCAGCGCTGAGACCCAGCGACACATTTCCGATTCGGATGCAGGAACGATGAATCCCAACCGAATGGGTACCAACCGTGTCAATTGTTTCAGCGTACATCCCTGCCCCAGCTTGCAACGTCTCAGCCTCGCCGTTTCAAGATCCAGGAACCATGCATTGACCGGTTGCAACGCAAGACCCACCCACCGGTCCCGCTGACGACATATTCTTGCAAGCCCCGAGCACAGCTTCCTCCGGACGCAAGCTGATGACGGTAACCTTCGGTGATACGTATGGTTCCTTCATCTCAGGAGCTCTGTCTTCCACCATCAATCACACTCCATCATGCTAATGACGTCCTCCACATCCGCTGCAACCTCCGTCGGACACCCCGGACTGGTTATTCAGGATGGGGAGCAACACCAGTGGGCTGGTCCATTCGCTCACGTTGACGTCTTGCGAAGCGATTCTGCGGGCCGATTCCTCCGTTGATTCAAAGTGCGACCCGCCCGGACAAAAATCACAATCCCCGTGCTCGGGCACTTCCAGGCCCAGTGCCATTGCACGCAGATGCGCGACCTCACAAAGGAATTCGACTGGTGACTCTGGGTCGCCATTCTCCAGTTCGCCATTGGCGGGGCACATGCTGCACAGTGAACGAATTTGACACTTAACACATTTGGAAATTCTCACCCTCTTGCGCTCACGCACTTTCAAGAGAAATTGTTCCCAGCCTTCCCTCACACTCCCCTTACGGATGTCGTAGGTGTCCTGGTGAGACAACACACAAATGCTCATCTGCCCATACGGGTCAATGGCGAAGGAATTCACGCCCCCACCGCACGAGTAGACCGTTTCATTTTGCGGAGAAACCGGTTCCGATCGCCGATCTTGCTGCGCCGCATTGCGATGTTCGGCTGCCAGCTTCGGCCAGTGCAGATCCAGTGCGACCACGTCCTCAGGTGAGAGTCGCACTGCCAGAGGACTCTGGGAACAGTCGATGCGTGGGTTGACGAGCGAATCGAACTTGAACTCGAGGCGCAACTCCCGCTCTACGAAGTCCTTCATGGCTACGACTTCATGCTTGTTGATCGTAGTCGGCACTGTCTTCAACTTCAGCGGCAATTCTCGCTCGCGTAGCAGAGCCACTCCCCGCATGCAGCGCTCATAACTTCCATCGATTCCGGTCAAAGCTTCATACGTTTCCTTCGTCCGGCCATACAAGGTAATTTCAATCGCAAACGGAGGCCATCGACGGAGGTAGTCTGCGACTCTTTCCGTGATCAAGGTTCCATTGGTGAACAGGGTGATCAGGAACCCCTTTTGCTTTGCGTAGGTATAGATTTCAAGGAAATCCTTCCGCGCGAAAATCTCCCCTCCGGTGTAGAGAAGCCACAAGCAACCCAGGTCGGACAAATCATCCAGCAGCTGAAAGTGTTCTTCCTTACTCAGTTCCCGGCTGCGAGCTTCATGATCCGCGATTGCCAGATTGTTGTAGCAGTGCAGACAGTCCAACGGGCAGCGGCGAGTTACCTCGATTGAAATACTGAGGGGGATACGCTGGCCGGAATAGTGGTCATGAACCGATTGGCTAAATTCCCCATACGTTCTTACTTCCACTGCCGCCCCCTCATACTGCGGATGCGCTGCTCGAAACTCGAACAACCGCCAGGCTTACTCCGAGCAATGCTTTGCTGCCGCCGTTAACGTTCCCCTGTCGGAGGGGCGGCTTCAGAATCGACTACACGTTCCGCCAAACCAAGCGAACAGATCTGACCCATGAAAAGCGCAACGTCTTCTTCCGCCTTCTCTCTGCTCAGGTCATATTTGCTATCGATCAAATCGCAGAGGCGTTGAAGGGTTTGGGGCGTCTCTAGAGCATCCCAGATCGTGGTCGCCGTCGCATTCAAGCTGTACAAGGACGTCAAGTCACCGATCCCCGCCCTCAGCGGCAGAACAAGCGTGTCTGCCGCGATCAGACGGGAAACGACAGCCTTTGCACGGATGTAGAGAGCACTCGCGTGGTGAAAGTCAACCGCTACGATGCTTTGGCTTTCGGAAAGACCCGTATCTTCGCAGTCTTTTTCCAAGATCAAAAACGTCCTCTCCAGACCGTGAGCAGGAACACGAATTCCCTTTCCGGCGACTGTAGCACGGCTCCTGTGCAAACGCGGCTCCAGGACCCGTTACCTAAAGAGGTACGTCGACCAGGCGCTCCGGTGCCTGGCGAGTTATTTCCCCGAGTGAAAATGATTGTTTCGACATGGCCTGCGAAGAAACAGCGGTCTCAGTGGCAGGGGGCAAGCACGGATGAAGGTCGAGATCTGTTCAACGAGACTTCGGCGACGATGAAGGCTATTTCAAACCGACTGGCGCTTCCTACAAGCACGCAAGCAAACAAAGGCCTCTCCTAGGAGAGGCCCCGCAATGCGGATATCGCGCCAGCTTCCGCCGGTGTTTACTTCACTTAGGCGCGGGAGTGGTATCGGCGCCGGAGGCGGAGGCAGCCGCCCACTGATCGAGACTGTTCTTCATCACGCTGACTTCGACCCGGTTGTCGGTGTGCTTGGCTGTGGGTTGGTCTTCCCCGGCTCCAGCAGCATTGCCCATGCCCACCACATAGACGCGGTAGGCCGGAACCTCATGATTGAGAACCAGGTAACGCACGACCGAATCTGCCATCCTCCGTGAGGAGGCAATGCCGGCTTGACCCCTACCGGAAGAATAACCGTGCACCTCGACAACGTAACCATGCTGATCCTTGAGGTGGGCCGCCATCTCATCCAGGGCTTGCTTGGCATCTTTGCTCAACACGTTCTGTCCTGCATGGAAACGAATAACGGTCTGAGTGCCAGCTTTGTACTGATCTAGCCCCCCCACGACGGTCTCAACTCTTGGGAGGCGAGAGTTCACTGTGCTTGCGGTCTGGTTTGCCAACACTGACTTATTGGAAGCATCGGCTGCATGCTGATCAGCCTCGTTCACCTTGTCCGAGGCCAGTTGGATACCTCGCTGGGCGCGAGCGTCGACATCTTTCCCGGATTGGCTGTTTGTGGCGGAGAGCTCCTCGAGCTCATTCACTCGATCACGGATCGGGGCGGTGTGCCGCCTCACATACCCCTTACTTGCAAACGGATGGAAGATGAGCGCTGCCGCGCCGGGTTCGTCACCGTCCCAGAAGTCGCCAGTGCTGCCGTCCCGCAGCGGCTCCCTGGGGGAAGCGGTCGTGCTCTGCGAAGGTTGAGCGGCTTGATCGGCTGTTGCCGATTTCTGGCCCGCACTTGAATTCTGTTGCTGCGCGGATACTGGAAGGGCAATGGCTGCTGACAAAAGCAGTGCTACGAATATGGGGTATTTCATTTCGGTTTCCTCCCGACTGGGGGCACCGACCATCCCAGTGCGAATGAGCAAGACCACCAGCTCTGTGCTGAGGGGTAGTTGGTCTCCGTCGCTGTAGCACTGGTGCCGCCCCGTCCTCGTATCTCCCGCTTCCGGACCGGACTACAGTTAGTCGCGAGTAACTGCGGGCTGCATTATACACCCGTTTGCCGTTCCGTGGTCGTTAACAGCGCAATGAGCGGCAAAGCGGTCGCAAGTGATGCCAACTCACACGCCTCCCTGCCAGGCTTGCCGACGAGAGTAGCGGACGAGACTGCTCACCCCTGGAGGAGAAAGAGCCATGACCAAAGTCTATTGCTTTCTTGGACTCGGGCGAGCAGCGGGAAGTATGATCGCGTGATTCCGGAGCCGGCGGCGTGGCCCCGTTCTTTCGCTCACCCATTGTTGTCGGCGATTGTTCTGCCAACCCCTGCAAATGCGATAGGCCCAGAGAAGCTGACGATAGAAGCCGCCTTGGGTCATCGGTCGTGCCTTAGAAGTTCTCTCACCAGCACGTACAGGGTTGCCGGAGCCAGCGCGAAAACAGCAGCCATTTGGGTCATGATCAGAATTACGCGAGGTGCGAGGGGGCCTGCCTTAGCCCGCTCGTAGCAATAAAAGACCACGAGCAAAATCACCAAAGATATGAAGTAGGCCACCAGTCCCGTGACCAGCATTTGCATTCTCGCGCCCCCCCGTCTAGTGATGTCGCGAAAAAGTTTGGACCAGAGTACACCGAGTGCTCGCTAAATTCTCAAATTTGAAGTGGGCCGTCTGAGCAGTGACCGCGGGCAACATGAAGCATTCGCACGCCGTAGTCACACTCTCGTGCTTTTTACCGGGGGAGACTGTTCAAAATACGCCCCGCATACGCCCCGCGATTTTAGGACCGCGATGCGGTCGAGCCGTCTTTCGCACGATCGGCCGTCTGACATATTGGATGCAACGGTGTCCACCGGCCCGGCATCAAAGATTGTCACATGGAGCGGAGACTCAAAATTGTAGTTGCACTCATGGCCGCTCTGGCCTTGGCTTACGTTTTGATCTCTCCCATGCCCGATGAGCTTCCCGGGACCGCCGTCAGGCTCGGCCTCCTTCAATTCGTGGTTCCTGCCGGCCCAGGATTCGACCTATGGGGTGCCCAGCAAATCATGATGGCAACGCTCCACGAGGCAGAACCACACCCCACCCTGGATGTACTCGCGGCGACTTGCGTCCATCTTTGCTAGATCTCAATCTCTTCAATCCCTCGCATTGAATTCGTCCGTTCTGTAGCAACGGAAACCTAAAAACCCTTCCTGGTATGGGGTACTTTATGGCCAAGGATGCGGGAATTTCCATATTGCACGTGAGCAGTCTTTTCTGGGATGGCTTTGAGGCGGCCCAAGCGATCGCCGATCTAGCCCAGTCGGGATTTTCTAGCGAGGACGTGTCTGCACTCGGCACTCTTACCGGCAGAATTCCCCATCTCGACCGTTGCCTGCTGGCGATGGGTCTGACGCCGTCCGAATCCGCCTACTTCGCCGAGTGTTTCGACGACGGTGGGGTCATTCTGATAGTTCACGCGCACAAGGTTGAACGGAGAAACGTCGCTGCCCGCTTGCTCAGACGCCACGGTGGACTCATGGCCGCCGGCGGTTCCTCGTTGCCGATGGAGAATCGAGGTGTGTTGTGAAAAAGGTTCGCCCGAAACCAGGACTGAAAATACTGCACCTGTTGGCGGCATGGAAAGCCATCCTGGGCGGAAGCAGTCCCATGCTATCCATCGAGATCACACGCGAATGTCCGCTCCACTGTCCAGGATGTTATGCCTACGGGGATACGCATTTGGGAGGTTCCGTGACTCTGCGCGAACTCAGCGATTACCGTGGAGACGATTTAGTGGATGGAGTGGTTTCGCTTGTGCGACGGCATCGGCCACTGCACGTCTCCCTGGTCGGCGGGGAGCCCCTGGTTCGTCATCGTGAACTCAGTCGCATCCTGCCGATTTTGAGCGGCATGGGAGTTCACACCATGGTCGTAACGAGCGCAGTGATCCCGATCCCCCTACACTGGATGGCGATCCCTCGCGTAAGAGTCGCCGTCTCCATCGACGGATTGCCTGAGCACCACGATGTTCGCCGTAAACCGGCTACCTACGAGCACATCTTGCGCAACATCGCCGGGGCTCGTGTGAACGTTCATTGGACGATCACCCGTGCCATGGCCGCAAAAGCCGGCTATCTGGACGAGTACCTCGCTTTCTGGAGCGCGCGGCCCGAAGTAGTTCGCATCTGGGTCAGTCTCTACACTCCGCAAAAAGGTGAAGTCAGCGACGAAATCCTCGACGTCGGCCAACGAGACACCATCGCTCGCGAACTTGCGAGCTTCAGAGATCGCTATCCGAAATTGCTGATCAACGAGGGTATCGCTCAGGCGATGCGTGTACCACCCACAGCGCCCTCGGAATGCATGTTTTCGAGAATGTCGACGAATTACTCCGCCGACCTGAAGACCCGTGTAGAACCTTGCATTTTCGGAGGCACACCGGATTGCTCGCAATGCGGATGTGCTATCAGCAGCGGCTTACATTGGTTGAAAGATCTCCATTTTGGACCGCTAAAGATCGCGCACCTGGCGTACGGGTCAGCAGCGATCGGATCCCACGTGGGCCGGCTCCGAAAGGGTTACCAGGGTGAACCAAGGTGGCGCGAGACGCCAGCCTCAAAATTGGTCAACATCGAGCCGAGTTCTTTGAAATAAGCGGGGAGATCGCAAAGCTCGCGCAGTCAAAATGGGTCGCGATGCGGGCCAGGATTGGACGGCCTGCTGTTCTTTCTCTTCCGGGTCCCTGCCCGCCAGCCGTCCATCTGGAATTACCCACCCAAAAGCTTTGGATTGCTCTTGAGTCTCTTCCACTCATCGAGAGTGGCGGCACGATGCTCGGCTACCTCGGAGGCTTGGGCTGATTCCGGTTCGCCGGTTGCTGTCTTTGCTGCATGTGCTGCTGCTGCTGAACGTGTCTTTGCTCCAATTGCTGGGTCTGTTGTTGGTGCCTCTGCTCCATCTGCTGCGTTCTCGCTTCATTGGCTTGCTGTTGTGCCATCCGCTGGTGGTCCTGCTCCTGTTTCTGCTGGAGTCTCTGGTGGTCCTGTTGCTGCTTCGCATACAGCTTTTCCTGCTGTTGTTGGTACTTCTGGTCGAGTTTCGCGTTTCCCGTGTTCGGAGCAGCAGGGCGTGGATGGGGTGTGAGATCCTTGGCGTGAAACGCAGTAGGCGGACGGGGAACGCTGTTCCCTGGCCGCGGAACTGATGCATTGCCACGCGGCTGTTCGGCAGCACGATTTGCTTCCGGGTGATACGGCGCTCCTGCTTCTTTGGCCGGTACGACTCCGCGCTCGTTGAATCCTCCCGGCCGGGGAGTCGCTGCGACCGGTGGCCTTCCGTGGTTTGACGAGGCCCGTAGTTCCGGGTTGGTTCGCGCCGCTTGCACATGTTGCGTTTGAGCCGCTACGGGGGGGACGTGTCTCTCGCGTGCCGCAGCTTCTTCTTCCCGCGTCGGGCGCGCATCGATTCCGCCGCTGCCGCCGTTGTAGCTCACGCGATTGAGGTGTGTTGTTGACACGGTCGTGTTGTAAACGTTGTGGATGTTCGTAACATTCACATTGTTCACGGAACGGTTGTAGAAAAAGCGGTCGTGGTCCCAACGCCCGCCTTCGTAGCCGTTGCCGAAATACCCGAAGCCATAGTTGATTCCACCGTAGAAGCCAACTCGGGGACCCCAATAGCCTTCATGGAAAATAAACCGGTCGTCGCCCCAACCCCAATACCCCGGGGTCCAGAGGAAGCCGGGTTCCGGCGCCAGCACCCACGTACCGGGTACCCAGTAGTAATCTCCGTAGTCGTAATCATAGGCCCAGTAGCCGGGCGTCCAGATATAACCCTCGGCGGGGCAAAGGGGCTGTTCGTAGACAGGCAAGGCAGGTGGGCCGATCCTGATCGCTATGCTCACTTGGGCAAACGAAGCCGCAGACATGACGGACACTACAAGTGCGAACAACCAACAACGAACGGAGGGAAGACTACGCATTGTGTTTCCTTTTGCCCCACCATCCTTCGCTTCCCCGGGCAGCTGTGCTGGTGCGGGTTGCGTGGATTGAGAAGCGGTTTTTCAGGTTCGAACCTACTCGGTCCAACCTGTAAGGATCTTAACCTGTCGAGAAGAAAGAACACCATCGTCTGTCGGAAGTTGCTAGACGTTCCGTTTAGCGCCGGAAGTGCTGCGGACTCGGCCTTGGACCGTCTTCAGCAAGTGCCTTCGCCCGCTCGCTCTACGTCGAGCACTACGCTTTGGAGGCTCTCCACACAGTCGATCTGATCGAGTGAACGGAGTCCCAGCGCGCGGAGAAAGGGAGCTAATGTGCCCGTGCAGACCTCAGCAGCGAGATGCTTCGCTACCGGATGACATGGATCCGAACCCCCAGTTTCAGGTTTTTCCATGATCTGTCCGCGGTGTACACCGGAGCTTTAAGCGCGAGTCCGAGCGCCAAACACGCCCGGTCACCCAGCGACAAACCAAGCGCACGGGTTTGGGCAATGAGGCTTCCAGTAATCCTGGCATGCTCGGCCGTAAAAGGAGCGACCTCCCCGACGGGGCTTAGGGTGGCTTCCCACGCATCCCGAGGGCTGAGACCGCGACCAACCAATTTGCCGTGCACCTCAGCGAGATTGACCGTGCTGCTTGTCGAGGCACTCAACAGTTGGGGAGTGAGTTTGTCGGCGCCCGCTTCATCATTAAGCACGGCAAGGAGAGCGGAAGCATCCAGCACGATACTATTCATTTCTGGACGCCTCACGCCGTTCGGCGATCAATTCGTCAACCAGTGACGTTCCGGGTTTCACATGTTTACGGACAAGACGCTGGGCACGCTCCACACGGCGTTTCAGAGTCGTGATCCGCAATTCGTCATCCTCGATTCGCAACACGATCTCATCCCCGACGTTGATGCCTAGCGCCTTGCGAAAGGAAGCCGGGATGACCACGCGACCGTTCTCGTTGACACGCAATCGAGTCTCTGTCACATCATCCATATGTGCCATACTTGCACCATTATGTCACAAATCAGAAACTCGGGCAAACGCGCGGGGCGTGGCAAAACGGAAAAGAACTTTCGAGTGGCCTGACAAGTATCTGATCTTTGTCTTTCGGTTATTCTCAACAACAGGGGCGACGACCGTGACGAAACGAGCTCAGGGAGAACCACAATATATTCCCTGCTCTACCTACCGCTTGCAACTGAACAGCTTTTTCACCTTTGCCCAGGCAGCGGGCCTGCTGGACTATCTGCAAGACCTGGGCATTACTGATTGCTATACCTCCCCATTTCTGATGGCGCGTCCCGGCAGCCTGCACGGCTACGACGTGACCGACCACACGGGTTTCAATCCCGAAATCGGCACGGAGGAGGAGTTCCAGCAGTTCGCACAGCAATTGAAACAGCGGGGTATGGGACTGATTGTGGACGTTGTACCGAACCATATGTGTGTCACTCATCCCTCCAACACCTGGTGGTGGGATGTGCTTGAGAACGGACCAGGCTCCCAGTTCTCGCGATATTTCGACATCGACTGGAATCCTCCCAAGGCAGAGCTTTCGAACAAGGTGCTGCTACCGATCCTTTCAGAGCAGTTCGGCCGCGCCTTGGAAAACCAGCAGATCAGGCTGATCTACGACGGCGGTTCTTTCTTCGTCGACTGCCAGGGTATTCATTTTCCGGTGGCTCCTCGTTCCTGGCCTCTGGTCTTGGATCGGGTGCTACAGGAAATGCGGCAGCGACCTGACGAGCCTCCTGGTAACGTGCTGGAACTGGAAAGCATTCTTACCGCGATCTCCCACCTGCCGCCCCTAACCGAAACCGATCCCGGCAGGATTCGGGAACGCCAACGAGAAAGGGACATCATCAAGGGGCGACTGACGAAGCTGGTGGAAAGCAGTGATGCAGCCCGTATCGGTCTGGGCGCGTCGCTGAACGACATGAATGGACGTAAGGGCGACCCGCACAGCTTTGATGGGTTAGAGCGCTTGCTCGCAGCTCAAGCTTATCGCTTGAGTTTCTGGCGTGTGGCCGCCGATGAGATCAACTACCGTCGCTTCTTCGACATCAACGATCTGGCTGCAATCAGGGTGGAGGATGCTGAAGTATTTACGACGGTACACGCGTTGGTGTTCGATCTCGTGCGCAAGGGTTACGTGTCTGGGATGCGGATCGACCATCCGGACGGCCTGCACGATCCGCAGAAATACTTTGAGGACATCCAGGAGCAGGTTCCGCTCTCTGGCCGATCAGAGGCGAGCCCCGGCCAAGCGGCTTCTTCGCGACGGTTTTTCCTCATGGCAGAGAAGATCTTGGTGGGAAATGAGGAACTTCGTCCTTCCTGGCCGATCGAAGGAACGACGGGATATGGCTTCCTGAATTTTCTCAACGGACTTTTTGTCGATTCCTCCCGTAAGCGTGCCTTGCTTCGCCTCTACCGCCAGTTCAGCGGCTGGTCCCAGTCCTACGCCGATTTGGTTTACCAAAGCAAACTGCTGATCTTGCAGGTATCTATGTCCAGCGAACTGAACGTGCTGTCCCGCCGGCTGGACCGCATCTCCGAGCATCACCGATGGTCGCGAGACTTTACGCTGCATAGTCTGCACGCTGCCTTGCGCGAAGTGATTGCTTGTTTCCCGGTATACCGTTCGTACATCCGAGAAACCGGACCTCATCCCGATGACGAGGATGAGCGGCACATTCGTTATGCGGTCCAGTCCGCCAAGCGGCGCAATCCGGCCATCAATGAGTCGGTGTTCAACTTCATCGAAAGTGTTCTCCTGCTGAAGGATCCGGGAGGCCTCAGTGAAGCCGACCGATCCGATCGTCGGCTTTTCGTAATGCGCTTTCAGCAGCTCACTGGACCGATCATGGCGAAGGGTTTGGAGGACTGCGCGTTCTATCGCTACTGCCCTTTGCTGTCACTGAACGAGGTGGGCGGTGCACCCGACAAGTTTGGCGTTTCAGCGACCTTCTTCCATGCAAAGAGCCTTATCCGCCAGGCATTTTGGCATAACTCTCTTCTGGCTACTTCGACGCATGACAACAAGCGAAGCGAGGACGTTCGTGCCCGGATCAATGTGCTATCTGAGATTCCAGCCGAGTGGTATCGGGCGATCCGCTCCTGGCAACTGCTGAATCGAGACAAGAAGATCTCGGTTGCCGGAGATCAAGTGCCCAGCGCCAATGATGAATACTTCTTGTATCAGACGTTGGTTGGCGCCTGGCCACTGGGTGGCATGAATGAGAAAGAATATGCGGAGTTCTTCAGCCGAATTTGCAACTACATGGAAAAAGCCCTCCGGGAAGCCAAGGAGCATACCAGCTGGATCAGCCCGAACACAGAATACGAAAGTGCCTTTCAGAATTTCCTGGCGGCGATTCTAGATCGCTCGCCAAAAAACAACTTCCTGACCGCGTTCCAGCAGTTTCAGACCAGGATCGTGAGACCCGGGATATTCAATTCGCTCTCTCAGACTGTACTGAAGATCACTTCGCCCGGTGTCCCGGATTTCTACCAGGGGACGGAAGTCTGGAACTTCAGTCTTGCCGATCCCGATAATCGCCGTCCTGTGAACTACGAACTGCTGCGGAGCCTGCTCAAGCGAGCTTCGGGAGGCCGAGGATCGAAACACGGAAAATCTGATAGACCAGCTGATTCAGGACCCTGTGGACGGAGTCATCAAGCTCTATGTGACGCGATCGGCATTGCGCTTTCGACGGGCGAATCGAGAACTGTTTGCGAAGGGCAGTTATACCGGCCTCCGCGTCGCGGGCGAGAAACAAAGGCATGTCATCACTTTTTCGCGGTCGTATGGTCAAAGAGAGGTGGTTGTGGTAGCCGGCCGCTTCTTTGCTCTGCTAGGAGCAGACAGATGTCTACCGGTCGGCAAAGAAACGTGGAGCGACACCGCGGTCGTGCTCCGGAAACAAACTGCCGCCAGGCATTATCGTGAGTTGTTTACGGGCCGCGTCATAGCCACGGAAAAGCGGGATGGGAACCTGGTCCTGCCCGTTTCGGAAGTGTTTTCGCATCTCCCAATCGCACTGCTCACAAGGGGGGAACCAGATGATGTCCGATGACTCTAGAGAAGTTCGCTGACTGGATCGTGGAAACTTCGATTTGATCCGCGCCGTCCACAGCAGCGTCGCGAAGTTGCAAGTCTCAGTTCTCTTGGTTTTCGACCGATTCGGGTGAACTCCGTTTCAACCAGCAGACTCGGGCCTTACAGTATGGGTCGCCTACAGAGGCGATAGTTCATCCTCCTTCTCCTCCTTCTTCCCCGTAGCGAGTCTTTTCTCCAGGAACTCCCGCGCCACATCCTTGCCTCCGATGCCGAACGCAATCGCCAGGCTGAGCATTACCGCTCCAAACGCGGTCCCGAAAGTGATCAGCACCGTCTCTTTTGCAACTCCCAACACTTCAAACACCATGGAAAGAGCAAAGATGCTAATGATGATCCGGATCGAAATACTCAACAGTCGCGACGACCGAAAATTCGCATTGACCGCTGCCAGCAGTGCCGCACGGGAGAAAAAGCTGGCCGCTAACAATCCGAAGAAGAGAATGACCAGAGCTACAAATAACCGAGGCAGGAAGAGAAAGAAATTCGAGATGTATTCTTGCAAGCCCACGATCCCGAGTACGCTCACGCCCAGGAGAATGAAACCAACCCAGGCCACCCAAAAGATAAACCGGCTCAATAGTTCGGTGGAAGACGGCAATGCCGCCTGGTGCAGTAGCTGCGTGGCACCTGCGTTTTCCGAGAGCTTGGAAAACTTTGTCAGGCGCAGGATACTGCGCGCCAACACTTTCAACAGGTAGGCGATCATCCACCCGATGAAAGCGATGATTAACATCACAACCAGACGGGGCAGGTAGTGGGCAACGCCTCTGACCAGCTCCTGCAAAGCCTGGGTCAGTTCAGTGATGATGATTTCCCGCATTGACGTCTCACTTTCTATCAGCCCAGACCTCGAGAAGGTACGGCTTTAGTCGTTCGAACTCGCCGCACAGAGATTCCAAACTTTTTTCGATGTCTTCTTCGGAACCATCTCGACTCTCCAGCAACAGGGTCAAAGTCCTTCCACGGTAGAGTGGAACCAGGGCTTGGACAATGTGGTCACGACTGATGACGGATTTGTGATATGAAGCGGCGAACTCAAATACGGTTTTAGCCCACAGGTCCGCCGGGTAATTGAACTCGCTTACTTCGAGAGTCGCGATTCTTTGCAGTTCGAAAAGAGTCGAGGCGGAGAGGATTGACCGGAAGACCGGTTCTAATTGGGCAACGCCGGTGGCAAACATTTCCCGAAGCCGCTTCCGGTTTACCCGGACGGGCTCCAGCATGACTTCTGATGGGGCGCCCAAAGTAGGCACAGGTTGAGAACCCGCGATCGTACTCCAAAGCGGAAAACTACTATCCAGGGACGAGAACAGAGCGCCCACCGTCTGGCGCATGGCTGCAACGAGATCGCTGGCACTTCGATCCGGCTGCGCCTTCGGCCCCAGGAAAGACTGGCACACGCGGTATTTTCCTGTGATGGCCGTGATGGTGAGGGAGATTTCGGCGCCGATCCTGCTGCGCTCGTCGTTCCAGGTTTCGTTGGTCAGGAAATCCGTTGCCAGGCGGCCGGAGATCGCGAATTCCGAGGCGTAGGGCTCACGGACTCTATAGCCATAGATAGCGCGCGTCATCGGGTAAAGCAGATTTCGCATGAGGGCGCCTTCGAACTTCTGCCTGCGATAGATGGGGGACACCAGGTCGAAGTTGTCGTTGTAGACAGGAAGGACAAGCCGCTGGACCCAGTCCGGTTCGATGGTTGTCGAATCGGGTGAAACTACCACGCAGGCCTTGGCGCGCAGCAAGTCGGCTGCCGCCAGTATCGTCCGCAGCGCAGTTCCAGGTTCGGGACTGCGCGCATACCGGGTACTGATGGAGTGCATGGTGCGTAACGCATACACTTTCGACGCGCTCCACACGTCACCGATCGAGGCACCGACTACCAGTTCCGGAGTCCTGTCTTGCGATCCGCCATCGGCATTAATGATTACGGCTCGTTCGCGGGGAAAGCACTTGAGAATTCCGGTCTGAATGGCCCGGATGACGGGCTCAATGGTTTTGGCATTGTTATGCGTCGGCAGGCCCACCAGAATGTCCACTTCGCCTACATTGATGAGCTGGCGAAGAAAATCATCTGCCAAAAGCGTCTCTTCCGCCAATTCACCCTCCGAGCGAAGCTTTCAAAGGTTGTGAGTCAGTGTGCGCATGTCCAATGCGACTGCGAATATCCTCGGTATCGGTCAGATCCGTCGCAGTCGAAACCAGTAAAACTGGTAAGGGCCCATGGTCAGCAAGTAAGGCAGATCACCGATGCGAGGAAAAACGTTCCTCCCAAACATCTCAATCAGAATATTTCCTTTGTAGCGTCCCAGATCCAGCTCCACTGCCTGCGCGGCACTAGAGAGATTGTTTACGACCAAAACTGTCTCCCTGCCTAGTTGCCGGATATAGGCCAGCACCCGGTGATTCTCCGGGTACAGAAACTCGATCGAGCCCGCGCCGAACACCGGACTTGAACGGCGAATCCGAATGATGTGCTTCATCCAGGAGAACAGCGAATGTTCAGTGCGCCTTTGGGACAACACGTTCACCGCCTGGTAACCATAAACGGGGTTGAGAATCGGCGGCGAGTATAGACGTTCCGGATCAGCCGTCGAAAAGCCTCCATTCCAGCTGCCACTCCACTGCATCGGAGTTCTTACTCCGTTGCGATCTCCCAGGTAGATATTGTCCCCCATGCCGATCTCATCCCCGTAATAAATGATAGGAGTGCCGGGCAACGACATCAGCATGCCATTCATCAATTCGATTCGCCGGCGATCGTTGTCGAGCAACGGAGCCAGGCGCCGCCGGATGCCGAGATTCAGGCGCATCGTCTTGTCGCTGGCATAGATGTCATACATGTAATCGCGTTCAATATCGGTAACCATTTCGAGCGTCAATTCGTCATGGTTGCGCAGAAAGAGGCACCACTGACATGAGGCAGGGATCTCTGGCGTCTGTTGCAGAATCTCTGTGATCGGCTTGCGGTCCTCCAGCCGTAGCCCCATGAACATCCGTGGCATCAAGGGAAAGTGAAAGGCCATGTGGAATTCATCCCCATTACCAAAATACGGACGAAGGTCAGCCGGCCACTGGTTGGCCTCCGCCAGCAGGATCGCACCCGGGAACTGATCGTCGACTTTCTTGCGCAATTCCCGGATCACGGCGTGGGTTTCTGGCAGGTTCTCGCAAGACGTCCCCTCCCGCTCAATCAGGTACGGAACGGCGTCCAACCGGAAACCATCGACTCCGAGTTCCAGCCAGAACTTCATGACATTCCACATCTCGTCGCGTACCGCGGGCTCGTCGTAATTCAGATCCGGCTGATGACTGAAGAAGCGGTGCCAATAATAAGACTTGGAAATTGGATCCCAGGCCCAATTCGACATCTCTGTGTCGAGGAAGATGATTCGGGTTCCGCGATACCTCGTATCGGTATCGCTCCACACATACCAGTCACGTTTTGGATTGTTCTGAGAAGCCCGAGATTCAACGAACCAGGGGTGTTGATCGGACGTGTGGTTGGCCACCATTTCGATGATCACCCGGATGCCACGGTCATGGGCACCAGAAAGGAAAGTCTTGAAATCGTCCAACGTTCCGTAGTTGGGATGAACGGATTTGTAATCGGAGATGTCGTAACCGTCATCCCGCAAAGGAGAGGGGAAAAACGGCATCAACCAGATTGCATTCACGCCAATTTCTTGCACGTAATCCAGCCTCTGCGCGAGACCCTGAAAATCGCCAATACCATCGCCGTTGCTGTCAAAGAAAGCGCGCACGTGCACCTGATAGATGATCGCTTCTTTGTACCAACCTGCATCGCGCTTCAATGGCAACCGTGTGCCTCCCGAACGATGTCCGGCCCGCCTGCGCCGGGTCAATAGAATAGCAATGCGGGCAACGATCCGCCCCCTGCCAGCAACCAACCCTCTCGGAGCAGGTTTTCACGCGCCCAATCAGAAGCTCTTGCGCGCAGCTAAGCATTTAGTCTTAAGCGACGATCGCACCCAGCGGACAGTCAACTTTCGATGTAAGGCGAGCTCTACCCTTACCTCAATTGTTCACCTCGTCCTATGCATCCGGTCAGCCTCTGGCTCATTAACATGTTGGCTTCCGCGAACTGCGAGCAAAGAAGGTTCAGCGGTCGTAGGCCTTATTCAGTTCGCGTAGGTGCTCTGCCAACTCAGAACTCAGCGCACCAGGTTGGAAGCGCCAACGCCAGTTGCCGCTTGAGGTGCCCGGCAGGTTCATGCGGGCTTCGCTGCCCAGCCCGAGAACATCCTGCAATGGGATGATCGCGGTATCGGCAACCGACGCGAGCACGGTGCGGATCATCGCCCAGTTGATCGGCTCGTCCGCGCAACCCAGGTATGTTCTAGCGAAAGCGTGTTCTTTCACAACATCTTCAGGCGTGCGGACGCTGTCAATCGTTCCCGCGCTATTCCACCACCCTACCGTCGTGTCGTTGTCATGTGTTCCGGTGTACGCCACAAGATTCCGAACATAGTTGTGGGGACGGAAGCTGGGACCTTGCGGGTCGTTGCCGAAGGCAAATTGCAGGATGGCCATTCCTGGGAATCCAAACTGGTGACGGATTTGCTCGACTTCTGCCGTGATAACGCCCAGATTCTCGGCAATGATAGGCAGCTCACCGAGTTCCTGTTGCAGTGTAGAAAACAACTCCGCTCCTGGACCCTTGATCCAGCGTCCGTGCACCGCGATGCGCTCCGAGGCCGGCACCTCCCAGTACGCTTCGAAGCCGCGAAAATGGTCGATCCGGACAATGTCGTAGAGCCGGAAAGCAGCCCGGAAGCGCTCGACCCACCACTTGTAACCGGTGCTCTTGAGCAGCTTCCAGTTGAAGATTGGATTGCCCCACAACTGTCCGGTCGCGCTGAAGTAATCCGGCGGCACACCAGCTACTTTTGTGGGATTCCCCTGTGCCTCGAGGCAAAAAAGCTCCCGGTTCGCCCAGACATCGGCGCTGTCGTGCGCAACATAAATAGGAATGTCGCCAATGATGCGGATGCCGTGCTCGTGCGCGTAGGAACACAAGGCTTGCCATTGCTGGAAGAACTCGAATTGCCAGTACTTGATTACATCGATTTCCGCCGCGAAGCGAACCGTCCAGTCCTGCAATGCGTGAGGCTCACGGGCCGCGATGTCGGCCGCCCATTCAGTCCAACGGACGCCATCGTGTGCTTTCTTACAGGCCATGAAAAGCGCAAAATCATCCAACCACTTTGCGTTTGCCTGGCAAAACTGTTCAAAATCCGAGCGCTCATTCCCGTCTGCTCGTTTCAGGAAAGTCTGTGCAGCCTTGGTCAGGATAGGAACTCTGAAATGAAGGGCGGCTCCATAGTCAACTTTATTGCTAGGAAAAAAAGGACGATGCTCCAGGTCCGCTGGTGAGAGAACACCTCGCTCGATCAGCCTCTCGAGGCTGATCAGCAAGGGATTGCCGGCATTTGCCGAAAAGCACTGAAAGGGAGAGTCGCCGTAGCCAGTTGGGTTCAAGGGCAGCACTTGCCAAAGTTTGTTTCCTGACTGTTTCAAAAAGTCGATGAAGCGGTACGCCTCTGTTCCGAAATCACCAATCCCGGCAGGACCTGGCAGAGAGGTCGGGTGAAGTAAGATGCCAGCACGTCGTGGAAATTTCATGAGCCGTTGCTTGTCACTACACCACACATTCTAGCTGCTCGTCGCGATCACCCGATATTGAAGAGAACGAGGCAGCCAGGGAAGGCTTTGTGATTCGCCAAGACTTCAGGGCCAAGTCCGGCAACCCGGCTCAGGAGACGCTACTGTGCCGATGGACTTTGTTCATGCCCCGGCGTGTACGCCCGGCGACGCTGAACTGGCCACTATCAAGATCAACGTGGACCCTTCCCGGGCCTCAGTATTTGTGGACGGCCGTTTCGTGGGCCACGTGGGCGACTTTGGAGTCTTTGGGGCGAGCCATGCACGTGGCTCCGGGGTCACACCATATCCGGATCGCACTTCCCGGGTGTGAGACGTTTCAGACCGACATCAATCCCCTGCCCAGACAGAAGGTAGAACGGAAGACTGATCTGGTCAAGAGCGAGGTTCCAGCTAGTACTGGTGTGGCAGTAGCGGTGGAGGCTGCAATGTGTGCGTCTTTCCGTCATGGAATATTGATGTAGGGCGATTTTATCGAGATCTTGAGTCATGCCGCAGCAAGTCTGCGCGGTATATCTCGCCGTCGTACATGCACGACCGGTTTCTCGTGTAGTAGTAGTTCTGTTGCCTGCACACGCCGCTCAGCGTGAAACCACCCCTGAACAACGCTGTCATTCAGGAAATTGGCCAAGGCCAAAAGGCTCATCCCTTGATGGTGGGCCATCCAGCACCGTACCAACTGATGACGACCCTGCCAGAATTTGCGCCGTATAGAGGTGAAGTCTGCGGCTTCGTAGAAGCCATGGCTCCCGAACCATCCCATGTCAGCCATTCTGCGTAGATTGCGCACCGCTCCCACCGGATCAGCATCCAGCGCGAGAAATGTTGAATAAGGGGATATCACCAGAGCATTCATCTCTTGTTTGCGCAGTGCAAGATGAGGAAGGCCAAAAGCGTAATACTGGTAATTTCCGGCCTCGTCCAGTTTGAAATAGGCGGATTCGGAAATGCCCCAAGGAACACCTTTTCGTGCAGCGTATGTCTGTTGCGAACGCACGGCGGTCGCGCGCGAGCGCTCCAAAAGCGTATTGGGGTAGGAACGCATCCAAAGCGAAGGCATTAAGTATTCGAACAAAGTTCCCGTCCACGAGAGCAGCACAGGCCGTCCCCCATCCAGAGTGTGTGCTCGGCCAAGAAGGAACCAGCTCTCTTGCGGAATATCTTCCTTTGCGATGGCGACAAAGACGGCGGTGCGAGACTCTGTACCAAGCAGGTCGTAGCAAGCAGGATGCAGATGATGTGTTTCCACATCGAAGCCCACGGACACGAGTTTGCGATGGCTGTTGAGCAAAAACCTAAAGTCCATTTCCTGGGCAAGCGTCCCCGACATATTTGCGATCATTCGAAGATCGGCGATCAAGCGCTCCGCGTTCGCCCGCGCTTTGAGAAGTTGGTCGCGAAGGCGTTCGTACAAAAGTCCTTGTTCTTGGGCCGTAGAATGGAGGGCCCGCTCGATCTGGTTAATCAGTTGGTCTATGAATTGTGGCAGTTGCTGCAGGGCGATGCTGTCCATCAGTTTAAGGTTGAGAGTGGCATCATCCCGCAAAGCTGCAAACTCTGGCGAAAACCACGGAGCATATTCACCCACTGCCTGCTGAATCCTGCGAAGCCGCCGCTCGGCTTCTTCGGCGAACCAACCTATTTGGGCGGCTTGTTTGGACTTGGCAATAGTTTGGTGAGTTTGCTCGAAGACTGTTTCGGGCAAGCCGAGTATCGATTGCAACCAATTGTCCGTATTGCGTTGCCGTTCGCAGGTCGAGAGCAGCTTTCGTGGAAACGCACGCCCAGCGGACAGCACACGGAGATAGTCGAGCAACCCTTCTGACAAACGCGATTGCAATACCGGCTGGCGTAACCGCTCCATGCATCCTTGCTGCAAAGTCCAGAGCGAAGCCAGCAAGTTACCACTATCCACCGAGGAAACAAAAAAGGGAGTCAAAGGCTGCAGCGTACGAGTGTCATACCAGTTCAGCACGTGTCCGCGATGCTTTTTCAGATTCGATACTGTGGCCAATGTTCGGAGAGTCTGCTCAGAAAATTCCGGCACTGTTAGATATCCGAATTCACATCCCACCTGCCGCGCATTGAGTAGAAACCCGATATTTGTGGGTGATACCCGTGCCGCTACTGCGGCAGGTTGTTCCTGAACGTTGTCTGGTATCAACCAGTTGTGCTCCGCGGTACTGTACTCGGCAAAATAGCGCCAGGTTTTCAAAGCCGTACGCCGAAGAAATGCTACGTCTTTCGCAGAAGCTTGATTACGTGCGGTGGCTGGAGAACGATTAAGCCAACTGGAAACCATCTTGCTGCAAGCCCACAGCAATAAAATCGGCAGCGCAAACGGAAGCGCCTGCGGCCGCACAGACCACACAAAAAGTCCCAACATGATCGACAGTAAGAACATCCAGTTGAGATACACGTCCGCCGGCGCGCTCTCTCGAGTAGCAAGCTCCGATTCCGCCGCTGTTTCCCACTGCAATAGCCGATCTTGCGTGACGAAGCGCCTGACCAGTGTTCGCACAACTGCGTCAATCGCGAGCATGGTCTGATGGGCCAAGAAGATCAACGCAAAAAGAAGCGTGACGTTAGCCGTGTAAAACGCACTCAGCGCATCGCGGGCAACAATTAGATTAAGGTCGAAAAGAGCGCGAAGCAGGTTGCAGCCAAGCTGGACCCAGGTGGGTAAGAATAGAATACTAATTGTAGCTAGCGTCCATTCCCACGGCAGCCTGCCGAGCAGGCACCACCCAACTACTAGCAGGAAGAAAGTTGCCGGTTCCACCAGGCTGCGGCGCAGATTGTCGAAAATCTTCCACTGCGAAATAAGCGAGATCGGATTGGACACGCGGTCCACCGATTCGTCCGGCACATGAGGAAATAACCATCCCGCAATCTGCCAATCCCCGCGCAACCAGCGGTGCTTGCGGCGATTGTAAGCGCTGTAGTGGGAGGGATAATCTTCAATTATTTCGATGTCGCTCGCCAAGCCCGCGCGCGCATAGGCTCCTTCGAGCAGATCATGACTCAAAAGAGTATTCCTAGGAAAACGGCGGTCCAGGACTCGATGAACGGCGTCCACTTCATAGATTCCTTTTCCCGTGAAGCTACCCTCTCGATACAAATCCTGATAAGCGTCGGAAATCGCGCGGGTATAGATATCGAAACCTGTTTCCCCCGCGTAGATGGCTGCGAGGCGCGAGCGGGCCGTGCTTTGCACGCTGACGCCGACCCGTGGTTGCAAAATGCCATATCCGGCAACCACAGTATTTGTTTGAGGATCGATGATGGCTTGGTTCAGAGGATGCTCCAGAGCGCCGACCATGCGGTGCGCCGTGCCTCGTGGAAGCTCCGTATCCGAATCGAGTGTAATCACAAACCGAACACTGGGGAGGATCGAGAGCTGCCCAACTTTCACCGGGAAATTGTCATGTTGTCCGCGCAGCAGCTTGTTGAGGTCGAGCAATTTGCCGCGCTTGCGTTCCCATCCCATCCACGATTTCTCGCGTGGGTTGTAAACACGATGCCGATGAAATAGAAAGAAGGAACCCATGCTCTGAGTCGCGTATTTTTCATTTAGTTCGCGGATCAAGTCCGCGCACAGCGTGATGAGTGGATTGTCTTCCCGAGCAGGTTCACGAGAATCGGGCAAATCGGTCACAAGCGCAAAATGGATGTTGGGATCATGGTTTCCCAGAAAGCGCACTTCCAGATTCTCAACCAGCTCCCGCACTTGTTTGTCGCTCAGGAGCAGACTAGGGACAGCGACCATGGTGACGCAATTGTCAGGAATCGCTTCCGTGAAATCGAGTTTAGGAAGAATTTCCGCTGGCAGCAACGACGTGACCAGATAATTCATCAGCTGCACTGCGCTCTGTGAACTCGGCAAAAACAAGATCAGCATCGAAAACAAAATAAGGGCAAGCGAATCGTAAGAGTCGGTGAGGAACATAGCCGCCATGGACGTGATGGCAAGCGTCAGAAGTTGTATACCCATTAAGTAACATTCATCGGGATGTTTACGCATTAGTCCCTGAATCTTCTGATCAAATGGGGCACGGAAGCGTACTTTCCGATGAAGAAGCGGTGTTCCCTTATCCATGAGGTAATAACCGACGTGAGACTCTCGTAGGGCAGTGCGCGGCTGTTCGCAAGTGCGGCGCCTGGCCTCCTCCGCGAAAGCCACGACTACCTTTGCAACTTCCACCTCTGCAAAATCGGAATGCTCTGCAATATTTGATACCCGCTTTCGGTAAAACTCGCGGCTTTCATAATCCATTCGGCCGTAGGCGTCGGCCGGGTCCTGGCGTAACACACGGTCGATCATCATGAGCGGCTCGAGGACATTCTTCCAGGTCGTTTGTCCAATGTCCCGCAAACTACGCACGCAAATACCCACACCCTGCGAGTCATCATTTGGATGGCTTAGAAGGCGCTTGCCACGGGCAGCAATTTGCTCCAGAAGAACCAGCTTAAGCACCGGGACAAGGGTCCAAAGCTCGCGTACTTGCAAGGCTGTGGTTTGCTGAAAAACTTCCAAAAACAAAGTGAATTCCTGTTCGCTGAACTCGTAGGAAACTACCTCAAGAAATCCCTCTGCGAGGGCCAGCACTCGGGGGATGGTTTCGCCATTCGGGGTACGAACATGCGTTATCTTCGCTCGGGATTTGAGTGAAGCTGTACTCTGGACTTCCGCGTACAAAAGGCGGCCGTTGTCATAAAGCCAGCGGAAATCATCGGAGATCGGCACTTCCGGCACCGGCAATTCCAGGGCTGTGAATATCGGCTTGAAGTCATGCGCGAGAACACGGCTGCGTTCAGCAAATGTGTGCGACGAAGGAGCGTTTGGCAGCCACGTTAAAGTACGCGCAAGTTCTACTGCTCCTGCATGTATTATTTGCGGATTCTGGGCCGCTGGAACGGGTTCCGGCAGGCGTTCCATTTCTGCCCTAATAGCTTCTAGATGTGCATTCTGCGGCATTGGGATGTAGGTTGCTGTGCCTGATTCCTATCGATAGCTGGCAGCTTGCATTTCAAACATTTCTGCGTAGCGTCCACCGAGATTCAATAGCTTTTCATGGTTGCCATCCTCTGCGATCCTTCCGTTTTCCAAGACTACGATGCGATCTGCCATGCGTACGGTTGAAAATCTATGCGAGATAAAGAGGGCGGACTTTCCTGCGGTAAGCTCGGCGAACCGCTGAAAAACTTCAAATTCGCTGCGCGCGTCGAGCGCAGCTGTGGGCTCATCCAGAATTAAAACTTGCGCCTCCCGAAGGTAGGCGCGCGCGAGCGCGATTTTCTGCCATTCCCCGCCCGATAAGTCCACGCCATTTTCAAAGCGTCGGCCCAACATTTGCTCGTAATCGTGAGGAAGTCTTTCGATGACTTCGTCGGCCATGCTCTTATCAGCGGCTGTTTTCAGGAGAGGCAAGTTATCGATCTCATCGATCCGCCCGACAGCGATGTTTTCGCGCGCAGTCATTTCATAGCGCATGAAATCCTGAAAGATTACTCCGATTTCGTGGTAAAGATCCTCGAGGTTGTATTCCCGAAGATCCACCCCATCCAACAAAACTTGGCCTTCGATCGGATCGTAGAGTCGCGTCATCAACTTCACCAGGGTGGTCTTGCCTTCGCCGTTTTTCCCGATCAGTGCGACACGCTCTCCGGCGCGGAGATGAAAATCCAAACAGTTAAGCACCAGGCGGGACGTTCCCGGATAGCGGAACGACACATTGCGAAATTCGAATCCGCTCACGATTGGGTGAGGAGCTGGTAGTGCATGGGGCTTGGAACGGATGGTGGGCTGCATTTCAAAAAATGCAAGCAAGTCGGTGAGGAACAGCGCCTGGTCCGCAATACTGGAAAGCGAAGAGAAAATCTGCTGGATGTTGCCACTTGCCTGCACAATAGCGCCGGTCAGAAAAGTCAGCGTGCCGATACTCAGCGATCCGGTTACAGTCCGCCAAATGACATAGACATAGGCTGAGTAGTAACCGGCAGTGCCGATCATGGATAAAAAAGATCCTGCAATCAGCCTGCGGCGGGCTAGATCAACATTTTCGCGATAAATCTGATCCGAAAGACGCGTGAACCGTCTGATGAGGAAATCTTTCAGCCCAAAAAGTTTGAGCTCCTTGGCGGCTTCCCGGCTTCCTCCCAGTACACGCAGGTAGTCGAGTTCTCTGCGAACAGGGGTTTGGCGGAAGTTTCTGGCATATCCCAGAAATGCGAAGTGGCTTTCGCCGAGAAATGCCGGAAGAATACCCGCAATCAGCAACAGCAAAAGCCATGGTGAAAACACGAGAATGGAAACCGACAGAGAGGCAGCGGTAATCACCTGCTGCACCAATCGCCCGATGGACTGAATCATACCCAGCCGGTCGGTGGCCTGCACCCGTGCCCGCTCAAGGCGGTCGTAGAAAACTGGATCTTCATAAGCCATCAGATCCAGCTCCGCGGCGTGCTTCATCACCTGAATGCTGATGTGGCGGGTATATTTGTCCGCCAGTAAAGCATCGACATAGTCAATAGTTCGGCCGAGAATGCTGCCGAAAATGGCAATGGCGAACTCTGCCGCAACCAACCACCACAGTAGAGGTGTCACGGGCTGATGACTGGAAACGGCATGAACGATGCCGTCAATGATGAGTTTTGTAATCCACAGGGCCGCGAGGGGTATGAGCGAGCTGATCAGCCGGAAAACTAATCCTAGGGATACGACCAGCGGGCCGGACTGCCAGACAATCCCAAGGACCGGGGGCACATTGCGAAGCGCTGCGAGACGCTCGCGCCACCCACCCCAGAAATTGTCCCGATCGGCCATTTTTCGAGTCCTTCGGATAGCGAGTAGATCTTAAAAGATGCCGAAACCGCTTCGGGGAGTTTAGCGGGCACAGCTGAGAACCGAGCAATATTCTCTTTCAGCTAGACCGTTCGCCCATACTACAGCGATTTCACATCAAATTCCTAGCAGGCCGTGGCAGAAGTGGTTGCTCACTGTGCTGCGAGCGGGATAAGAACTACCATGCGCACGGCGAGTGAGGGCACGGGCATCGTGACCGATGTGCATTCCGGTTCGGCGTGAACCAGAGCCGCTATCCAGAACCGCAATAAAATCAGCGGAACATCCACCGAAAGTCCCTGCATCAGCACGCGCTTGAGAATGTTCTTCCGCCCCCGCAAGTGCACGCGCCGCACGCCACCCCGTTTCATAGGCGTGCGCAAAGCTACGTTCCAGCAACCCTCCACACCGTCGCAACGGTTCTTTCCCGTGCTCGCCACGAATACGTCGCCGGTTGCCATACACTGCTGGCTGCGCCTCGGTTTTGTCCTTCCAATAACGTCGCCCACAATCGGGCTCGGAAGTGTAAGGCCGAACTCCTGCGTCTGCGAGCGCCTGTAGCGTGTCTTTGCTGTGGTACCCTTGTCCCGCCCGCCTCCAGCCGCATCAATTCCAGGCAAACAAGGCTGGCTGATCTAAGCCATCAACCGACGGTTCGCGCGATATAACGCTAGTATTTCTCGAGCCCTGCTCGCTGCATTCCACGCTGCGCTTCCCCGGCCTTCATGAAGGTGTCCCAGACAAACCCGGTTCGCAGATTCTCAGCCATCAACAAGATGATTCCAGTGTCGATCCCAATCACATCGGAGTCATACCAGTTCTTGAGGGGATTGAACGCGTTTACGAACCCGTACTTGCTCCAGGCCGACGGGTAGCGTTTTCGGATATTCTTCAAAACACGCATTGTGGCTGCGGGCAGGAACGGCAATGACCCCCCGGCCGCGCTCGGAACAACCGTGCCATCAATGGTTCCCATGGCAGGAGGTCCACCCCAAACGATATAGCCGTGCTCAGAATCGGAGGCCGTAATTCCCCACAGGTCCTCGCTGTAATCCGGGAACTGCTTGCCCAACTCCAGACAAAAACGCCGGTGGACTTCAGTGGCGGTCGCAGAATTCTGGAAATAGTCTGCGTATTTGTCGCGCCGGCCGCGAAAATCAAACCACGCCTGTGAATACTGGTGCACGAACAGCGGGGCAAAGGATCCGATATACCGCATGCCGTCATATTCAAATGTCAAACGCTTCCAGGCGCTCCAGGTTTCCCGCTTCAGGGGATAGGCCGACGACCCCATGGCCAGCAGATACATCATCATCAGCTCGCTGTAGTAATCCCAGCGCGAGTGAAGAAATCCGGTTTCTGGGGTCCATCCGTGGGTGAGCAGGGACGTGTCCTCTGAGAGCCAGGTCCAATCCACGCGGTTAAAGATCAGATCGGCAAGTTGCGTCACCGCGGGATGACGGAAGTGCTCGCGGCAGGTAAGAATCCCGCACAGGAGAATAGTCGTATCTACCGAAGACACCTCGGAGTCAAACACGCGTTCCCCGGTTTCGGCATTGGCGAAGTGGTAGAAAAACCCGCGATGATGGGGCAGCTTCCTCCACAGAAAGCGCAGAGTGGCGAAAACACGCTCCAGTGCCTCGCCGGGCAAGATGAAACCGCGCCGGTCTCCAATGCAGAGAGCGGTAAGGCCGAAGCCCGTCGCGGCAATGCTGGCCGCGACTACTTGATTGTCGGTGTGAACGTTACAGCGGTCCTTGACCATCCCCGTTTTTGCGCTGCCCTGTTCCCAGAAGAAAAGGAAATTCGCGTTCTCCAAATCGTTCAAAAACTGATCGTCTTCCGCTGATAGAACCGAGGCCCCAGCAGCGCTGCCAACCGGAGCAGAGGGTTTCGGCTCTGCGCACAAAGCTGGCAGCACCTGGGCAAAGGGCAGCCCAAGACTCGTCCCCAGAATCTGACGCAGGATCTGCCGGCGTGAAAGTATGTTGGGTTTGGCCTCGGTCATGCGTTTGCGTTTCCGTTGATCATGCCAACATGGAAAAGATGGAACACACCTTGGTGCAAGTATACGGACAAAGCAAAGGACAATTATTCTTATGTTTGCGACACTGGTAAGGATCGCAAGCGAAGGTTCCGACGTTGCGGCGCCAGCGGAAGCGCTCGAGGCACAGTTGTCATCTTAAGTATTATAGATGCCAATGATTGGTGTGCGCATGACTCGTACTCACAAAATCGAAGCTTGGATCGCTTTGGTTGTCGGCGTTCTGCTCACCGCGAGCATCCTGGCACTGGTCCGCTGGCAGAAACAAAAGCCAATTTCTCTGCGGGGAGCCGTCCTCGTCCAGGATTCGGAACCCGGAAAACAGCGACCGATCGCAGGCGTTGCCATTTCTGCTGGCGATCTCGCTACGTCCGACACCACGTCTGATTCCTCCGGATTCTTCGTTCTTAGGCTGCGCAAACCAATTCGGAGGGGGCACCCCGTTGTTCTCGTCTTTCGCCACCCGCAGTACCACCCGCTTAAACTGAACGATTTTGTCAACAACGGGCTTTACATCGTCCATCTCGTTCCGCTCTCCAGCAATACCGCTCCGGAGAATCAACCGGAAGTTAAAGTGGCCAACGTGCGGGCGAGATATACGGTCAAGGTCATGACCGACCTGAATGTGGGAGGCGCAGTTAAAATCTTCGAGATTGAGAACAAGGGCAACGTGCCTTGCAAGAGTCAGCCTGTCTGCTCACCCGACGGAAAATGGAAGGCAGCGGTCGGTTCGGCTACATTGGATGCCGGCGTGGGCAATGCCTTTCGTAATGCCCGTGCCTCATGTATTGCTGGCCCTTGTCCCTTCACAAGAATTGAGGCCGACCACCTCTCGCAGAGCGGCCAGATCATCACAGCGTCGGCCCGGGCCTGGTCCGACACCGCCACATTTCTGTTAGAGGCCGAGGTTTTTCGTCCGATGGTGAGTCAAATGGAACATTGGTCATATCCCGTGATCTTTGGGGAGGGACTCTCCTTCACCCTGCCCTCCGCTGCAGTCAGTGTAAGCATTGAGGCGGACCTCGATGGACAGACGATCATTTTTCCACTCGGACCCTCGCTTTTCTTAAGTTGGGCCGCCTGCGATGCTGAGGTCAATCCCGACAGAGCGCGGATCTACCGCTGCACGCTCAAACCGGGATATCGTTTTCAGTAGCCATCGCACGGCAACTATCGCTTCATCGCTTCGACGAGGCAACGGTGGCTGCAATTAGGGCGGCCGCCACGGATGGAAACAAGAGTGGCGCAAACCGTTGCGCGAGGCCCGTGATTGACTGCGCGGAACGAATACGTCGATGTCGTCCTTGATCGCTCGAAT
Organism: uncultured Acidobacteriota bacterium; assembly: GCA_963729415.1. GTDB lineage: Bacteria > Acidobacteriota > Terriglobia > Terriglobales > Acidobacteriaceae > Gp1-AA133. Next base: position 158,067 of record CAVSOD010000010.1, read on the forward strand.
GAAAGTATCGGGCGGTTTCTCAAGAAACACCTACGACAATCGCGCGTTGGCAGACGAGCCGGCGACCCTCATTGCAAAAGAAGGGGTTTGCAGAATACACCGAGAGTTCAGAAGGTCTGAGGCCTATTGATTCGCGGAAGCTTTGTTTTCTAAGTCGGGTTGGAAGCCGATTCCATCCAGAGCTGGCTTGATTTCCGCATTCGACATAAAGAGCTTCCAAATGAAGCCAGACCGGTAATTCTCAATCATCACGACAATGGGAGCCTGATTGAGTCCCATGTAAACGTCTTCAAACCAGTCTTCTGAAAGATTGAAGCCATCCCGAAAACCATAATTCCCCCAGAGCTTTTCGCCGAGATCTCGATAGAAATGTTTCAGGACTTTCATGGATTCAAGCGGGGTGTACGGAAACGAAGCAAGCGCCGCCGTGCAGGTGATCGTTCCATTGTCGTCTCGAGGGTAGGCGCGCCCGCCGGCCGCATTGATGCCAGAGGAACGCCCCCACGAAGCATCCCCGTAGCCAACGTACTTTCCGGGGTTAGCGATAGCATAAGCGTGGCTGATCAGCGCAATGTTGCGATTGTTCTTGAAATAATTTGTGTAGGCATCCTTCTTGTCGCGAGGGTCAAAGCCCAGAAAGGAATAGTGGGTAAAGAAAAGCTCTGCTCCATTTCCCTCTCCGACATCGAGTTTGAAGTCGTAATAAGTATTTCCATTGACGTAGTGATCACCTTGGGTGGTCCGACTCCACCAGCGACGATATTGGACCGCCCGCTCCGACTGTCCCGCCCAACCGGTGTGATACATCGTGGCTGGGACGGGATGAGTAGGCGACGCGATCGCGAGCAGATAAACGATCATCGTCTCATTCCATCCTACTAGCGGATGATTCAAGTAAAAGCCGTAATTGGGTGACCAGTGCCAGTACAGAAAACTGCTGCCGCTGTCCTTGCGGTACCAGTCCCATTCGACTGACCTCCACAATAAGGTAATTGTTTCCCGGATCTCCTTCTCTGCCCCACTATTCTGGGTGAAATACTGTCGCGCAGCTAAAAGCCCCTGCATCAGAAATGCTGTTTCGACGAGATCGCCGCCATCATCGTATTTCCCGAAGCCTGTAATCACTTTTCCTGTTCTGCCGTCCAGGAAATGCGGAAATGCACCATGGAATCGATCCGCCCTGGACAGAAAACGCATGATCTTCAGCATTCTGTCGACACCCTGCTCCCGGGTTATGAAGCCGCGCTGGACAGCGACAAGGAGGGCCATGACTCCATGGCCGGAAGCTCCGACTGCGACCAGGTTTTCATCACCTGGCAAGATGTCAATTGCCATGCCAGCGATCGGGTGCGCGCCCTCCCAGTCGTATCGAAAACAGCCTTCTTGAACCATGGTGAGGAGTTCTTCATCACTCATTGTGCGAGTGGTGGCCTTTACTTCGACAGAGAGAGGCGACTCGTTGTAGTTCACGTCTACCGAGCTAATCTTATAGAAGGCAGTCTTACTGCTTTCACCGAGGAAATCCTCGTAGCGAGTCGGACTTCCTTTCTGGATACCGACGGGGACATATTTGTTCCCGTCGAAAGACCGATAAATCTTGTAATAGCGTAAGTCAGAATCGTTGCTGCGAGTCCAGGTTAGATCAATGTGCCTATCGTATCCCTTGGCACTGAGGCCCGAAGGTACCGTGGGGCCATTGCTATTGTTCGCAACGTCATCCCCAATCACGATCTCATCGAGAAAAACGGTGTGCGGCTTCGCGTCGTCGAGCCCCTGCACAATGGTTATTCGCGCAAGGCGGCGGGGATCGAACTGCGTCGGCCGCGTTTCCCTGACAAACCCCACGAATGAATCAAATGGCAACTTCACCCGTGTCCACGTATGGGCCGGAATCTTATCGAGGTGACCGATGAGCCGGATGCTGGGGGTGCCCTCGCGATTTACGTCGTTCAAATAAATAAAGGGGGATTCATCTGCAGGAAGATCGGTTTCTGAATAGCACCAGAAAAACAATGAACCGCCTGAGAAGCCGGCCGGGGGGGCGTTGACCTTCAGACTTACAAGCCAATCACCGCCAGTCTGCGAGCGCCACTTCAGGCGTAGAGAGTTGGGCGGACTGACATAGTGGGTTTCATCAATGGGAATCTTTCCTTCGATCAGGTCCAGTTCACTGGGGGATATGAGAAACCCATCGCTGTAGTAGAAGGACCGGTAACTTAAGCTGTTGTCGAACACCGGACGATCGTCGACCCCGTGCGCGAAGGTCGCGATGGGCAACACAAGCAAAACCAACAAGAGTTCACGTGCTCGCATCTCTGGAGTCCTATTCTCGCAGCCAGATTGAAGCACACATGGTATTTGAATCACACATTTCGAAGCAACGATTCATCAGCAGAGGAATGGCCGGGGCGCGATGATCGGCACGGAGCGCCACTGCGCGGCCAAAGGGCCGACCCCGGAGTGGCTCGTCAGTCGGTGAAGGTTGACGCGATTGTGTTCTGGCTGGTCTGGAATGCCGAGAAGTCGATCCTGGAAGTGGCAGACTTCATCGAAGCCATCACCCTCAGTGCGCAGACCGCGCTGATCGGCCGCCACGAACTGGCGCGGAGGAACATTTCGCTCGTAGAGGACCCTCGGCTTGCAGATTGAGTTTCAGGCTTTGACTGCGAGCGAGTTGAGCACTGCCAGGTAAGCGGCCTTGCGTCCCGTTGGCACGTCGAGGTCCGCGCCGACGCGCGCGATGAATTTCACTTCGCGGCCTCGAGTGGGAAGCATTCCGGTGAGAAAGAGCAGGTTGCCCGTCTGCACCGCTGGCCGGACGGCCGATCTTGGACCTGCAAAATGGCTGGTATCCAGCTACTATCTGGGTAAAGCTAGTTGTGTTCCGGCAAGACCGGCAGTGCGACGGAATTGACCGATGCCGGGTCGTCGCGGAGTTTCAGGTAGAGCAGAGTGCCATTGGGGCGCGGGATGGCAATGCTCGATTGCGAGAAACCGATAGGCACGGGCGCACTGTGTTTGAACTCTGAATCGGATGCGATCGAGTCGATGAGGAAGAGGTTGGTGCCGGCCAAGATGCATTGCTTGTCAGGGCTATCGGGGCAGGTGACTTCTTTTAAGGTCGGGACACGGACGACACTAACCAGGGGCTGCCAGTCGCCGGCGACGCCCTCCGAATCGACTGCGCGAAAGCGTAGAGGACCGAATACAGATGCTCCCAAGGCCTTTAGCGGGTCGAGTACAGCCATGACGGTTTGCGAATCCTGCAGCGTCAGGCCACCGTCGGCCAAGGTAAGTTGCACGTGCGCGGATTCATCCTGATTCGCGACTTCAATCTTTTCACCGCGCGGGAAAGAAGCGGGGATTTCGCTCTTGAAAAAAAATGAGAGTCGGGCGTCCTGGGGAAGGTCGTCTGCGTTGGCAAAGCGAATAGTGGCAGCATTGGTGGCGGCGCTCGGTTGAATGTTCTTGCTAATCAGGGTCACTTTGGGGCGGGGAGTTTCCACAGCGGCTTGTAAGGGCACCATTCGGCCGTCCTTGAGAGCAACCTGGGCCTGCAGTTTTTCTCCAGGAAGTAGAGCAGACGTCGCGGCTGTGTTCGCCGCTATCAGCCTCAGCTGATCCTGTTCGTCAATGCGCGACAGCCCCGCGGGAGCAAAATGAATTCCATTCAACTCGAGTCCCGCGACCTCGTCGAGGCGCGTACCCTTCAATGTTCCGCTTTGATCTCCGACGTTAATGCTGAATCGATCCAGACTCCCAACTTCAGAGTAGGTGTGAAGCGGCACTTCATCCGGCTTCGATAAGCCATGTTGCTGTACGAGCATGGTCATGGCTCCGGGAGCTTCGTCTTTCAATGGCACTTGCACCTTCAACTCGTCAGGCTTTTCTGCTTTCCACGCAGTCTTGAGCAGTTTTCCTTGCTGCGTTTTCACCGTGATCTCATCCACGCAGCTGACACCGTTGGAGTGAAGGTGCAAAGTGTCTTCGCGGCCGACGATCAAGTTGTTCACGTCGGCTGACGCGATCTCCCACTGGGTGGGCTGCGAATTCCTAAGTTGAAAAACCGGTCCGTCGATGACATCGAATCCCCAATAGCCGCGAAGAGTGCCTTTGAGATCGCTATCCAGGTTGGCGGTCTGAAGTTCGCGAGTGTCAATGGCAAAGCCGCCGTGTAGCGGATCGGCATGGGCCGGCAAGTCCAAGGTTATTCCAGTTTTCCCAACGACATGCAGGACGAAATCGTGAGCTAGCGTCGTTGAAAACACCAAAGGAGCGCCTTCGGCGGGAAGGACAAGAGAAGGAGCTTGCAGGCAGTGGACCTGCTTGGGGTCCACCGGCCGCAGCGGGGGGAACTGAGCGGCTTCGACCGCCGGCAATCCGATGACAATCACCGATTTGGGCTTACTAAAGGATGGGGGATTGTTGAGCTTGAGATCGACCTGTTCGTCCTTGGGTAAAGCGAGTGCGGGAATGTACTGGAATTCGGCGGTACGCAGATTTTCCATAATATGCGCTACATCGATGACGGCGCCGATGTAGGGGCTGTAGACGCCACCGCCACCGAGCTTGCTGCTGCTGATCACGCCAACCAAGTCCATGTTGGGAGCGGAAGTGAGAGCGGTGACCATGGATTGACTGTGACCGTCTTCGAGAACGAGCTGGTCCGTGTTGTGCATCAGGCACGGAGCTTGCTGCTCGGTGGGCTTGTCGAAACACTGCTCGTCGACTTTGATTCCCAGGCTGCGGGCCAGCCGCAAGGAAACGTCGTGCAGCTGCGAGGGATCATTGGCGGAGGTTTGCCGAACAGCGCTGAGATAGCGATCTAAACGGGTGCGGTCAAGGCTGGCCCGGCTCAGGTCTTGCGAAGCGCGCACAAACGCGCCCGGTTTTTGCTGCACGGCGGACCGTAGTGAACTGAAATCACCGCCAGTTCGGGGCGCAAGAAACAACAGCGCCTGCTGAGCATCAGGCGGAACGGTGAACACAGTGCCTTCTTCACGCACATTCTTGGCCCAAGTCTCCACCTTGAGAAACCAATGCCCAGGAGGAGGATTGGTAGAGCCGCGAAGAAAAGCAGCTACTAGTAGATAACGCGCCGACTGACTATCCGGCATCTCTGTCCGAACCCAGAGCCGATCGCCGGGCTGGAGATTGGGCACCTGCGCGATGGGCAGCGTCTTGGCACCGCGTGTCACTTTGATATCGATGCGCGGGCCGGACAGATCAAACGCGTTATCGGCGCCGCACATGGTGATGAATCCAGACAAGGAACAGGAAAAGCAGGTAAAGTCGAATACCCATGAGTCCTCGAAATTCTACTAACGCAAATCAGGAAAACAGGTACGCAAACAATCCGCGCTCAGCTCGCCGAAAATGCCACATCGGCATTGGCGTCACGAGGGGCGGAGTCACGATGACGAAGTGTCTGCCCTGCGGGTGGACGGCAGAACAAAGAAACTCTGATAATTTCCCAATCGACAGTGGCCATGCAGGTCGATGAGGATTCTCAGGAATCTCTCTCTAGTTATATTTGGACACATTTTAGCACTCGGTGGGTCGATCGTACCCCCTTTAGGGCAAGGAACGGTGATTGGAGATGCCAGGAGTGGATGGTTCGCCGTTCGCAGCGGAAAGCGTAGCCTCAGCCCTAATCGTGAGAGGAAGCGACGATTTCAATAACAGAAGGCAGCGCCGCATATCCGTAGGTTGGCCTCGCGTTCGCAACCGGTGGCACATTACCCCTGATTGGGCTGGTAAGCATAAAGGGGGAGAATCCGCGAGCCAGTGACCGCGATGCGCGATGGTGAGAACGGTTTTTAAAGGGATGCCGGCGCTGATCAAGCCGCATCGCTTGGCATTCGTCGGGTGGGCTCGGGTCTCCAATTCCTTCGACGGCAAGCGGCCGTCAGCTTGACGGTCGTCCACGATCTAAGCCGCCATGCCGCTCGGCTGATGATCGGCGTTTCTATCCAGCTTTGACACAAAAATATCGGTCGCAGATGCGATTCGACAGATCCCAGGTACTTTCGTTGCGGGCGGTGCGGGACGGCACGACAGAAGACAGCACGAGCAAGAAGAAATCTGGTCTCGCAAGATTCAAAAGGTGGGTTATCAACTCTACCTGCTGCGTCGGCATGGGGGGACTCCGAAAGGAAATTTTGGCGAAAGCGAGTGCGCGCGAATTAGATTTTGCCCCAGTGGAGGGAGGTGGCACAATCGGGCTGATTGCCGATTACGAAGGTCCATGTCCTGTTTCGCGTGATCGCCGGATCGTAGAAGACCATGATTCACACAGTAGGAGCCAGCCTGTAAGAAGACGAGGGTATCCTCATTGCGGGTCGCTTGGGGCGGTAGTGTAACTGAACACGGCGGAAGTGCCCTCATCTCCTGCGCAGATGCAAGTGAGAGTCTTGCCCGGTCCACCAAGACTCACCGCTAGGATCGAGCAGCTCCCGTTCCCGGGAAACTAGATAGCTGATAGTCTTCAGGGCGCGCGGGAGTAGCACAAATCGCAGCGCCCTGGAGTCCACTCTGGAGGTGGCGGTTCAAGTCCGATCCTCCCGCCTCACCACGGCTTCTCGTTCGTTGCTCGAACCTGTATCGCGAGAGCGTGTTTCTATTTCGCTCCGCAACAGACTCAGACCAGCAAGGGCATCGCCGATGGCCAGCCGTTCCTCGCGTGTACCCTCGTGGTCTAGCTGCAACTTATGGCGTCGTGCATCAATCGCGGTTTTTGCTGCCCGGAGGCGGGGTTCCATCTCTTCAAACTTGGTTTCAACAACAGCAGCCTCGTAAAGTCCTTGCCAAGCAAAATTGGGTTTCACGATCGGTCCTCTTCTCGGGTGCGGGGGATGGTAGCCAACATCATGCAACGTTCGAAGTCTTGAGTCTGGGCAATATTGCTCATCTCATCGTGCCAGCTTGCGTTTCTGTTGCGCGGACTTGAGCGATTGTCGAACAGTTCATCCGTGGTCTTCCGGTGACGGGCTACCAGAATCCCCGCGATGATTCGCAACACGCGCGGGAAGAAGCCGCCATTTGCGTCCTCCAAGGATACGAACAGCGGCTTCGGCGACGGGGAGGGCTTCCAAGCCCTGACAGGCCGCCGCGGGAATTGTAAATCCTACTTTACAAACTTGGGGGAATACTTTAGTGCGCCCGCTCAAGGGCTTTGCCTAGCGTCGCCGCGCGTCCGAAAAGGCCGTAATTGCTGTTGTCAGGTTTACGCCATGCTCCGCTCAGGCTAGCGGTGAAGTGTGGCGTTGAGTAGCCGAAATTATGAGGAGTTCCAAAGCAACCCGGGGATCTACGCTTTACGAAATAAGAAAAAGACAACTCCGAACGCAATAATCGCCAGTGCCCAAAATGAGGGCGAATGCAGTACGTAGACCTGCGCACCCGTAACAGCGATTAACCCCGTCGCTCCCTGTTCCTTGACCAGAGAGACGGCCTTCCAGTGCAGCCAGGTGAGAAAACACAGGTAGGTGATTGCCGAAGCGAGCAACCCGGCCAGAACTGGTTTTTGATATGGCACGTGTGCCTCACATGCTCACGACAACATTACTCGGTTGCTAAGGCTCGCACCCGCGCGGGGGGAGGGTGCGAAGTTGGGTTTACCCATCGCTTTTTTTATACCTCGCCGAAGATGTTATCTAAAGTAGAAAGAAATAGATTTAGTCACCCCTCCTCAGCCATTAGGCACAGAAGATGTCACACGCGCCAAAGCACCCGGCCCGTAAAGGCTTCGTAGCTCACCACCGTCGTGGGTGTGAAGCTAGCCAGCCAGCACGCAGCCTGGCTCATCGCATCGACCATGTCGTCCTATCGGCCCGACGGAAATGTCGTGATTTGTTCAATAAAGGATTCAGCCCATCCTGCTTTGCGATCAATGTACCAGTCGTGAGCTTGCCATTCGGCCGCTGCGATGTTCATTCGAGACTCCTTACCGCCCTTGGGGTTGATTTCTTGCACACCTGTGAAGACTGAGCCGGAGACGTTCAATCAACGCTGGGCCGTTCGCTGCACCTTCGACGAGCACGGCGGTGATCGGACAATACTTGTTTTCGAAGACGCCTTATCTCGGCTTCCATTGCTGCGACATCGAGGCGCTCGTTTATCACGTCCAGAATGAACCTCTTCCTACCGCTAACAGCGACAACGAGAATGGCCGTGTAGTCTGCGGTAGCCACGGTTTTGAAAGCACAGTCGACCGAAATTACAATGTTATCGAAGGTCGTCGGCAGCGTCTCGTCTCGTTGACCAGTCCTGGGGTCAATGCCACCGCAGTAGCGAGCATCGCTGCGTTTGATAAGGTTCCCTTCAAGCGGCACCGGCCTTTGCTGGTACTGACTGGCATAGACCACGCGATTGCGCTGCTACTCAGCTACGACGTCGGGCGTGAAGCGCGTAGGTTGTAGAACTGCGCCTTTCTTACGCTCGACTACGCGCCCAGAGATCGGGAAAACCCACAACTCATCCTCCTCGGCCACAAGTCGCACAACCAGATGCGTCCACAGTCCAGGATCTTCACTAAGGAAAAAACCGGTAGTATCCATCTCATGTAAGCGCTGCATGATCACAACGATTGCTGCGGTTGCAGGATCATTGAGCCGCTGTCGGAGTGTGTCGCACGACCAGCGGTTGTTCGAGTAGCGCTCAGAATCGGAAAGCGCCTGCTGCAAACTCATCGGATCATCAAGCATGGCAGTGTCTGCGCCAAGGCCTTCTGCGCCCGACCCGGTAGAGGTGGTTTTAAACCGGTGGCCCGACGCGCGCACAGTCTGTGAGCCGTCCATACCGAAACTCCAAGAACCCCTTCGACTTCCGCCAAGCGAGGAACTGCTAACGTCCGATGAGGAATCGCCCGCCCGGGGGCCTCTTGATACGGCCCCGTTTATCGCGCGCGAGCGCGCCTGGAGAGTTGTGCTTTTCCTTGACAATGGACAATGGACTTACGGATGATCGGCCGTCAGTTTGCGGTTGCAAATCCCGGGTGTTGACGGAGTTGAACCGCCGACACCAGCCTTTTCAGTGCTACGTTATGCTGTGTTTTAAACAACTTAAGTGACTTCAGGTGGCCGCCTAAGTACTTGAGAAGACGTGAGAGACACGAGGATCGTGGGTGGAAATCGTGGGTTCAAACCGCGCTTGCAAAGGCAACAACGGCGAGGGGGCGGTGTTCATTGCCGGTTCCAAGATTACGTCATCGAGGACGCTGCCGTGACAGGGAACTCAGGGTCCATCTGTTATCTCAACGAATGTGGCGACGATTTAGCGCCAACCGAGGGCTGGAGCGACCGTAGTCAGAATTGCCTCAATGACATGCGCATTGTAGGAAACACCTAGTTGATTTGGAATGGTTAGCAATAGCGTGTCGGCCTCCGCGATCGCCTCGTCGTTTCTAAGCTGCTCGACGAGAATGTCTGGCTCAGCAGCGTAGCTCCGGCCGAAAATCGCCCGTGTGTTTTCGTCAAGGAAACCGATCTTGTCATCTTCCTGACCGCTTCGTCCGAAATAGGCACGGTCACGGTCATCGAGCAACGGAAAGATACTGCGGCTAACGGAAATGCGCGGAGTACGCGTGTGACCAGCTTGCTTCCAGGCTGCGCGAAAGGCGCGAATCTGGGCGGCCTGTTGGATGTGGAGCGACTCGCCGGTCTCGTCGAATTTGAGAGTGGAGGTCTGCATGTTCATTCCTAGCTTCGCGGCCCATTCTGCCGTCGCGTTGGAAGCAGATCCCCACCAGATACGATCACGCAAGCCTGCAGAGTATGGCTCAAGACGCAGAAGCCCTGGCGGATTGGGAAACATTGGACGTGGGTTAGGCTGGGCGAAGCCCTTGCCGCGCAGCAACTCAAGAAATTCTTCGGCATGCCGCCGGCCCATATCTGCATCGTCCTCGCCTTTTGTCGAGCGATAGCCAAAATAGCGCCACCCATCGATGACCTGCTCGGGGGAACCGCGGCTGATTCCCAACTGCAGTCGGCCGCCAGAGATTAGATCCGCAGCCCCAGCGTCCTCCACCATGTAATGAGGATTCTCATACCGCATGTCGATCACCGCGGTGCCAATTTCAATCTTTCGCGTTTTAGCACCCACCGCCGCGAGTAGCGGGAACGGTGATGCCAGTTGCTGCGCGAAGTGATGAACCCGGAAGTAGGCTCCGTCCATTCCGAGGCGCTCGGCCTCCATGGCGAGGTCAATGGACTGCAGGAGCGCGTCGGCCGCCGACTGCGTTCGTGACTGCGGCGAAGATGCCCAATGACCGAATGAGAGGAAGCCAATTTTCTTCATGCAATCCAAATCTTCCGTTTCCGGATGATAGCTAATCTTGGTTGCTTAGTTCGGTATTTGCGCCATAAGGCGGCAACGGATGCTCGTTAGCAGAGAAATAGTCAATCAGGTGATATCGATTCGGCTCATGCCGGTGTAAGCAACAAGCCACGCGCGACGAATGCGGCGAAGCATGGCTGGATACAGAACGCGACGAAATGGTTCGATCGCGACGAGGTACGGTCGCGTGAGCCACGACACGCGGCGGACGTAGACTCCCCAGTACAAACGGTACCCGTTCGTGTTGCTCACCAGGGCAGTGCAGATGAAGCCGTGGACGGTCATGTTGCGGGTTTCACAAAGCGCTTCTCTCGGAAATTGATACAAGACCCAAAAGTGGCCATCCAGACTACCTGGCGTTATTTCGGAGTCGCGTCGGTCGCGTTCCGACAGGCGTTCAAGAAATGAGTCTTCCGGCCGCATCGGTTGTCGATCCCAACCGAATACCCGCCCCAAGAAATATCGGAGGCCGTAAAGGAAAGTCGCGATACGGCTCGGAGGCGTCGCGGACTCGAGCGCACGAACGTCCGCGACAGTTCGCCCGCTGCCGCCCCCAGGAAGATCCACAAACGACACGTCGTAGAGCGGAACGTCACGAAGAACTTCGTGCGCTCGAAGATGCAAACTCCGATACTCGGCTGCGGACGCACGCATCGTGAGTGTCGACCACCGGCTCTTCACACGCGCGTTACCTCGCAGCTCTCCCAGATGCTCACGCCCGAAATGTTTACCCTTGTTCTTGGCAAGTCCCTCCGCTTTGTCCAGTCCGAGGTTCCTGAGCGATTCGATTTTCGCGTGAGTCACAGCAGAATACTCTTCCCGTATCACGCTCAACCTGACGAGCTATATCGTCGAACAACAGTGTCATGTCCCAATCTTTTTCATGAGTGATCGGTAGAACGTGGCGGAGATGGCGTTTGCACCAGGCCTCGATAGCTCTGCGGGCGCGCATAGCGTTGACTTGCCCACGCATGGGATTGACCCGAGCAGTGAAAATGCGGACATCTTCGCCGCGCGCGAGCCATACCTTCACGAGTTGCACCATGGGATGAATTGGGACGCCTATGCCTTCCGCTTTTTGAGCTTTTACCGACTTCGCGAGAGTCCCGTCCAGATCTACTGCAATCCACCCGCGCATTCCTATTCCTCCACCATTTGTGAATTCCACTCTCTGTCGTTGGTCAACTTGGTTCTTCCGCATGCCTCGCGGTAGGTTTTGTGGACTTTCTGAGCTTCGTCCGTCGGTGATCCCCATCCCGCTCGTCTCCGAGAGTCATAGTGTCTAGCGCCGCTTCGGAGACCCGTTGTCCGCTCTTGCCGAGTAGTCTGTATTTCATATTCCTGCTCCTTTCATGCAACTCAGGAATTGATTCCGCCATTTGTCACCGACAGTAGGCTATCGAAGCGCCCCATCTTCAAAAACCGTTGAGACAGTGAGATGTCGCCATTTCTCGGCCTCGCTCGCGCGCGCAGCTTCTGCTTGTTGCACTCGTTTTTCTGCATCTACACCAAGGATCAACCGCATCGGCACCTCGCTTCTATTCGCCAGTTGCAGAATTACGCCCGCGATCTTTCGCGGATCGCTTTCCCAGCGCCCTTCGAAACCTCGCAATATCTTCAGGAACGAACCGACCGAGGCCTCATACTCCGGCAGCAGGTCCGGTGCATTCTGAACGGCGCGCCGAGCCCAGTTGGTCCGAATCCCTCCCGGCTCCAGTGTGCAAACCTTGACCCCGAACGGGGCGACTTCTATCGCCAGCGAGTCGCTGAAACCGCCCACCGCCCACTTGGCTGCGTGATACGGCGTATTGCCCGGAACCGCATGGCGGCCACCGACCGAAGACACCTGAAAGATGTGACCGCTTTTCTGCTTACGCATCACCGGCACTGCGGCGCGTGTTGTGTACACCACGCCGTAAAAGCATGTGTCCACGATCGCCTGGAAATCCTCCGCACTCATTTGCTCGAACGGCGCGAACTGTCCATAGCCTGCGTTATTCACCAGAACGTCCAGCCGCCCGAATGTATCAACTGCCAACTGCACAGCCGCTTTTGCGGCGGCTTCGTCGCGCACTTCCAGTTTCACGGGCTTCACCCGCTCGCCGTACTGCGCCACCAGAGGTGCCAGTTCTTCGGTCCGGCGCGCCCCGGCGACCACGCTGTCCCCTGCGGCCAGCGCCGCCTCGACGATGTCTCTCCCCAACCCGTTTCCGCTTCCCGTAATCAACCAGACCTTAGACATGAAATTCTCCGTTCTCCTTCTTTAGATAGACAATGGGCGCTTAGACTCGGCCAGCTGGCGGCGGTGGGCCGCCGCTAATTTTAAGCGGTTTGGGAGACCGGGCGCGCCTTCGGTTGATAGTTGCCCACCTCGGTACGCATCGTGATAGCGAGGCGGTTCCAGGCGTTGATGGTGGTCAGGGTAAACACCAGCGCAATCATCTCCTGTTCGTTGAAGTGCGCTCGTGCGCGCTCGAAGACCGCGTCGGGCACATGGCCCTCCGTGATCCGGGTGACGGCGTCAGTTAGCGCGAGCGCCGCGCGTTCGCGCTCGGAGTAAAACGGCGCCTCCTCCCACGCGTCCAGCACGTAGAGTCTCTGCTCGGTCTCGCCGAGTGCGCGGGCGTCTTTCGAATGCAGATCGAGGCAATACGCACACCCATTGATCTGCGAGGCGCGCATCTTCACCAGGTGGACAAGCGATTCCTCCAGACCTGAGTCGTGGATGTAATGCTCGAGCTGATACATCCCGCGGAGCGCTTCCGGAACATTCGTGTAGTCGATACGGGCTTTCATCGCCGGCTCTCCTTTTTTTGCATAAGCTAAATCAAAACCATTAATCCCCTACCCTAGAACGCATGTTTTATAAAGGACACGATGCGTACGTGGATCGATACCCAATTTCTTCATGCGATAGTGAAGGGTTGTCCGATTGATGCCGATGCGTGCGGCAGCTCCGTCCGCTCCACCCACCCGCCCCTTGCTCTGAGTAAGCGCACGGACGATTTCCTCGCGCTGCGTCTGAGCCCTTTCATTGGCAGCAGTCTTGTTCCCATTGAGAACATGGAGGGTCTCTTTCACGATTCGTGCAATGTCTTCCTTGCCGGAACCCTGCATCGTAAGCGCGGGTTCCTGAGTGTTGGATCTGCGAAGTTCTGCCAGGGGTGCTTCAAGCGATTTGCTGCGGGTCAGGATCACTGCACGCTCGATGAAATTTTCGAGCTCACGGATGTTACCGGGCCATTCCCATGCTGTCAGCCCTTTCATGACGGCCGGTGAAATACTTTCGATTTTCTTCTGCATTTGCTTGGCAAACTTTCGTACGAAGTAGCTCACCAGCAGAGGAATATCTTCCTTGCGTTTCCGCAAGGGCGGAATGCGAATCGGAAATACGTTGAGGCGATAGTACAAATCACTGCGGAATTCCTTTTTCGCAATCATCTCTTCCAGATCGCGATTGGTCGCAGCCACTAGTCTCATATTCACTGTGCGCGTATGTGTGCTTCCCAGACGCTCGAACTCTCGTTCCTGCAGAGCGCGAAGCAATTTTGGTTGAACCTCGATCGGGATGTCTCCTACTTCATCCAGGAAGAGGGTCCCCTGATCGGCCAACTCCAGCCGCCCGACTTTCTGCGCGATGGCGCCGGTGAACGCTCCTTTTTCATGACCGAATAGTTCGCTTTCCAGTAGCCCCGTTGGAATGGCAGCACAGTTTATCTTTCCAAACGTGCGATCCTTGCGCCGGCTGCGGTCGTGGATGGCGCGGGCGATCAATTCCTTGCCTGTACCGGTCTCGCCCAGCAGCAACACTGTCGAGTCGCTGGGAGCCACGGTTTCCACTAGATTCAAAACATGGCGGAGAGCGGAACTCTGTCCCACAATTCCTTCAGAGTCCATCTCGCCACGGATTTCATCTTCCAAATAGAGTTTTTCCTGAGCTAGCTTATCTTTCAATTCAGCGATCTCGCGATAGGCAGATTCCAAAGCAGCACTGTAGCTTATGACGTGCTCGAATCTGTGCGGCTGTTCCGGATCACCAGACCCGAATCTTTCGTTCGCTCCGATATAAGCTCCCATAAAGGACCTCCCGTTCGCGGCAAAACTTTATTGCCGTAGCATTTCCTCACCACGATCTGCGAATCTCGCTTTGTCCGGCCGGGACGATCTTTCGTGGCTTGAGTTGCTGACACTTGGCACATCGTGCGGTGTTACCGACAATTGCTTGTCGGCGACACTTCGCTCAGTCTTAGGGTCTTCGTTCCCGAGCATCCACTTCGTATAATGGCGAGACCTTCCCCGTTCACGCCGGTGATAGGCGAATGATGGGTTTGATTGTGCCCCCTCTTTCGCTGTCTTGCGCGGCTTGATTGATTTGATCGAGGCTGTAAAACTTCAGCAGTTTCTCGAAGGGGAAGTGCCCCTGCGCGTTGAGTTCGATGAGCTGCGGGATAAAAATGTCGGGAACGCTCTCACCCTCAAGAATGCCGCATATCGACTTACCAGGTAACATCAGGTTGTTCACGTCAAAGCTCACCTCTGTGCCTAGTGGCTCTGCTCCGACGATGCCGCACGTGCCGAGAGATCCGAGTGCTTCTATTGCCTGATGCAACGCACTGGGGTCCCCGGAAGCCTCTAGCGAATAATCGACTCCGCCACCAGTAATATCTCGGATCGCCTCAACTGGATTTGTCTGTTTACTGTTAATGGCATGCGTCGCGCCCAGTTCCTTTGCCATTTCCAGACGCGAGGGCACGGTGTCTATGGCGACGATGGTTGTTGCTCCAACAGCCCGTGCTGCCATGATCGCTGAGCATCCAACTGCGCCCGCGCCGAAGGAAGCGAAACTTGTAGCCGGTTTCACATTCAGCGCATTCATTACGGCCCCGGCTCCGGTCTGAATACCGCAGCCGAGCGGACCGAGGCGTTCGAGCGGTACGTCACTGCCGACCTTGACCACGTTGCGTTCATTGGCGAGTGCGTAGGTGGCAAACGACGATTGCCCGAAAAAGTGATCGTGAACTTTCTCGCCATCGCCGTCGACTGTAGCAGTGCTGCCGTCCAACCGCGTTCCGCCGAAGGAGAGCGGGAACGTCTTCTCGCAATGTGCCATCCTTCCCAAGCGACAAGGCTTACAACGTCCGCAGGTCAGGAAGGTGAGCACCTACAGAATCGCCAGGCGCGACTTTGACAACATCCGCTCCTACGCTCTCGACGATTCCTGCACCTTCGTGGCCAAGGACGATTGGATGCGGTACGGGGTAGCCCTTATCACGGGCAACCATATCTGTGTGGCACAAGCCAGTGGCCACGACCTTGACCAATACTTCGTCTCGGCGCGGGGCTTCCAAAGTTAAGGTTTCGACGTTAAAAGGCCCGCCTTTCTCGCGCACGACGGCGGCTTTAATCTGTGTTGTGTTCTTGCTCATCGACCTTTCCTCCTCGGTTGATACTCTGTAGTAACGACCTACGCCAGTTTTCACGCGACCGAGCACAGCAAGCTATCACTCCGGTCGGGATCAGGCGGGGGCGCCGCTGCTAAGCGGATGCCTCGCAGTTGCCGTGCTGGATGCTGAGGTATTTTCCGGTGCAGGCGAAATTCGGCGGGTCCAGTCCACCAAATTCTTTAGCAGCTCCTGGATCAAGTGTTTAGTCGGCTCATGGATGAGATTGCCGTTCTCATCGAATCGGTGTGCAGCATCCGCGATAACGACCTCAGGCTGGTTGAGGGTGAACAAGTTGAGAGCTACAAGGATCTGCCGCAGATGGTATTGGGCCCGAGCGGTTCCGATTGCGCTGGGAGACGCACCCATGATCGCCGCCGCTTTCCCAGACCAGGCGCTGTCCCCATAGGGCCGACAGGCCCAATCGATCGCGTTCTTCAAGACTCCAGGGATGGAGTAGTTGTACTCGGGCGTTACGATCAGAAGAGCATCAGCGCGGCGAATGCGCTTCTTCAGTTCCAGCACTGATGATGGTGGGCGCTTCTCGTCATCCTCATTGAACATCGGAATACCATCAAGCTGAAAGAGGTCGATCTCACTATTCTCCGGGACAAGTAATTTCGCTGCGCGGAGCGCGGCCTGGTTGTAAGAGCCGCGACGGAGACTTCCAGCGATGCCAAGAATACGGACGTGGCTGCTCATTTGTTGTTTCTCCTATTTACCTTCGGACTTTCCGAAGACATTACTGCTCGGCCCATGACAACGGAACATTCACCGGGTCAACGTCGGGGGTGTCAGTTGGTATTCGGCGCGTACTGTTGTTCAGGCACCCTGCCAGATCAGTTTTGGGTTAGTAAGTTCCCGTGCGCCGGGAGCGCCAAGTTCGCGCCCATACCCTGAAGCCTTGAAGCCTCCGAATGGTGCGCGGGGATCGGAGCGGGTGAAATCATTGATAAATACCATTCCAGACTCGATCTCGCCGGCAACGCGACGGGCCCTGACGAGGTCACGGCTCCAGACCGCAGCGCTGAGACCGAAGTCAGTGATATTGGCGATGCGAATCGCCTCTTCCTCGGTCTTGAAGGGGAAAATCATAGCCACGGGACCAAAGAATTCTTCCTTAGCTATCGCCGCCTCGGGCGGCAGCCCCACAAGCACAGTCGGCGGGTACAAATTGCCGGGGCCGGCGGGGATCTCACCGCCAGTGAGAATGCGTGCTCCAGCCTTTACCGCGTCTAGCACCTGGCGATGGAGGTTCTTGCGGGCACGGGACGTGGCCAGTGGGCCGATCTTGATGCCTTCCTTCATGGGATCGCCCATTGGTAGCGCCTCGGATTGTTCGACAAACGCCTTGGTGAAGTCGTCAAACAGAGACTCCGCCACCAGGAAACGCTTGGCGCAAATGCAACCCTCGCTGTTGTTGAAGTAGCGCGACGTCACGGCGAGCTGCACAGCTTTCGCAAGGTCGGCGTCCTCCAGAACGATGAATGGATCGGAACCGCCGAGTTCCAGCACCACTCTCTTGCCGACTCGGGCCGCTTCCTCCGCAACGGCACGGCCGGCGCGGACGCTGCCGGTGACGGTGGCGGCCCGCACCCGCGGATCGGCGATGACGGCCGCACACGCCTCAACCGGGATTGCAAGGTTGACATAGAGTCCTTCCGGGCCACCGGCGTCGCGCACTAGGGTCTCCAGCGCTTCGGCGCAGCCTTGGACCGATTCGGCGTGCTTGATGAGCGCGGTATTGCCGACCAAGGCTGTGGTGTTGAAGAAGCGCAGCACCTGCCAGAAGGGTACGTTCCACGGCTGAACGGAGAAGACCGGGCCTAACGATTCATATACGATCTCCGCCGGTACGCCTGAGACGGGCTGTGGCTTGAGATAAGCCTCCCCCGTTTCGGCGAGGTGGCGGGCGGCCCAAGCGGATTTCTTGATCTCGAAAATGGAGTCCGCCAGCGGCTTGCCCATCTCGGAGGTGATTAGGCGGCCATAGGTCTCGGCCCGCTCTTCCAGCAGCTCGGCGAGCCGAGTGAGGAAGGCGATTCGCTCCTGCAGTGGGGTGCGGGACCAGTGCCGCCATCCGTCCCAAGCGCGCTGCAAGCGTACCTCGATCTCTGCTTTGTTGTGCTCTGGATAAGTGCCAAGCAATTCACCCGTCGCCGGATTGCGTGATTCGAAGTTCGTTGAAGCCTCCCCGCCACTTTCTGTGGCATATAAACTCTTAGCCAAAATATTTAGCTAGTAATTACGGCCTATCACTCGGCCGATGTCACAAAGATCAGCGATCGACTTGCCAAGCCTCCCGGGATGGGACGATTAGATCACCTTGAAATAGCCCTCATCGTTGAGGATGTGCCGGGGCCAATCCTGCCGCTGCGAAATGAGCTTTCTGATTTTCTCGAGGAACGCGGGGTCTTGGTTGTCACCCCGATAAACGGTCATATCTTCGGCCAGCCAGGCAGGAAGAGCAGCGAAGCGGTGCACCGTTTGTGTCTCTAAATACCAGGTAATGTGGACGAGCGCGCCACTTTCCTCGTACCAGACCGTGGTCTCGACTCCCGGAGCTACCCGCTGATAGTAGAAGTGCTGGATGGCATGCCGTCCAGCGTGTGGGCCCTCTTTCAGGGTGTAGTCGACGATGTCGGGCCCGACGATGGCAGGTTCGAAGACCCAGCCATTGGCAAAGTGCCAGCTCAGTCGTGCGCCAAGGATGCTAGTGAGCATTTTATTGAACACCTTTCTGAGATCCGACAACATGATCTGAGAGAGACGTTACGTACCGTCTCGAACCGACGACTCGCAACTCCAGGTGCAAGAGGCGGACCATCCGCAAGAGATTGAAAGGACAGAAAAAGAAAGGTGGAAAGCTGCCTGTGGATTTGGTGAAATTGGCGAAAATTGCGATTTCACCAGTTCTCGGAAAAGGCCTAGCCGAGTTACACACCCGGCCACCAGCACAATGTTTTCGATCGGTGACCGGACGCCCTCCAGGTTCGCTTACCTCACTAGAGTTCGAGTTACTTAATTGCCGCCACAACGGTTCGTGCAGGATTCCTGGTTGCACGCGAGACCGTTTGCGGCGCCAAATGTTGCCGCATGAAAGGGACCACCGCATCCACGGCCTGCATCATTTCATGGAAAACATCATAGACATTGGAGTGGTAGCCTGTGCCCCAAACCAGCTGCTTTTCACTCTTCACCCTGTCGTAGAATTTCTTCGCCTGTTCGGGGATCAAGGCGCCATCCGTCGAAAAGACCAAAACCGGGATTCTGATTTTAGGAGCCTGGCTAATAGGGTCATACACGTGAGCCCAGTCATTCCATGCACCCCAGAAACCGCACGTTAGCGAATTCGGTAATCTTCGCTAAAAAGCAGCAGCCGGGCGGCCTTCTTCTTCCGACCGCACGCGGGCGCGGCGGTTTATTTCCCCGACCGAATGGCCTGGCCTGCATGGGTGGCAGGGTCGCTAGAAGAGGATTACCGGCCGCCCCCGAGGGCTACCGGCCACGAGCGCGCGCTGTGCATCTGCGGCTCTTGTGGGCGCGTATTCCTCAACAACGCGCAGCTTCATCTCCCCGGCTGCAACCATGTTGCGGAGCAGTTCGAGCCATTCGGTACGTTCGAGGACACCCGTAGCCGCGTACCAGCTCGGCATCTGCTGGGTTGGCGTCGGCGATGACCTTTATTCCCTGGCGCGGATATCGTGGTCGAGCGCGGACCCGGTTTCGCCAAGGCGATCCGCCGGGAGCTGCCCAATGCCGTCGACGCGTTGCTCGATACGGCGTCGGGGCCGCCTAGAGCCTTGTACGTGGGTGAGCGGTCGGTTTGATGACTGGTCTGACATTCGTCGTCTCCGTGTAAGCTTCCTAGAGGCTCTCGATGAACGGCTTAAGGAAGTCGTCCACCAAGATCTGTTTTCAGCCCCAGCGCAAGGTCGAAGCACGTCAGGTTAGGAGTCTGCCTGCTGCGCTACAACTGGCATATCTGCCAGTTGCGAGCTCACGCACAGATCTCTGAGTATTGAGGCGCTCGCAAAGGAAACGGGGGACAAACGGCTGTTTCTGTGCCAGGCTGCCCACAGTTGAGTGTCCTCGTTTCAGCCAGTGCTACTATCTGGTTGTCGACCTCCCGTTCCATCTCGAGAGTGGAAGATGGGCCGGGCGACTGGCGCGAACAGCACTGCCATCCTGTCACTTTTCCCAGTTGTAGCGAGGTTTTCCCGGCCATTAGGTTCAAGGGCGATTGGCACGGCAACCGACTTTTCTTTGAAGCCGACTTCACCTCTAACGATGGCCGAACCCTTGACCTTCGCGAGGCTCAAAGCGTGTGAGCGGAAACGCCTCATACAACCGGGAGTGCTGCACCGACCCCTGTTCAAGCCAAAGGAGTTCCTGCATGAAAAGGCCCATGCCTGCTTGCTTAGTATCCCTTCTTCTGATGTCTCTATGTGCTCTGGCTCAGTCGACTAAGCAGCACGATCAGATGCCAAAAGACACCACAGTAACGGGCGCACAGGAAGAGCAAGCGCGGAAACTGGCGACGCAAACAAAGACCGTATCGGGTTGCGTGCAGAGAGGCTACGAGCCGAATGAGTTTTTGATCACGAGTGAAGATGGTAGAGTCTGGGGTTTGCGAAGCAGCGCTGTTAAACTTGATGGGCACCTCGGGCAAACGTTGACTGTCAGCGGTCTTATAACGCACGAAGCGAGGCCAGGAGAAACGAAAAAGAAGGGGCCGGAGAAGGTAGCCGGCGAGGAGGAGGACGGCGATCTGCGGGTTGCGAGCTTGAAGGTGGTCAGCGAGACGTGTGGCAAGTAGTAGCGCCCGAATGTGCTTTACGGTCAGCGAAAAAGCTGAGCAGTCGCAGAAACTAACGAACCTTCCTACTTACCTTCCGCAATAGACCACGGCACGACCCGGCCAAATAAATACGAAATCCGCTGTGTTAACGGTAACGGAAAACCGCATTGTTCCCTTTGGATAGCAACCTTCAACAGAGCACTGGATGGAATAGTTGCGAGGGTCTTTGGTGACAAATGAGACTGTCAACGCTGTTTTGGGAGTCACAGTGAAGGCTTTGGACGAATCGTTCGGGGAGAAAAAAAGTATGGTTCGAAAAAGAGTCGCTCGAAAGGCAATGCACTCTGGCGAGCTCCCACGAATGTTCGCGCTCTTTTCTGCCGAGGCCTTTCTTCGTTAGAACGACCGAAAGGGGCAAAGCCAAATGTCCATCAACACTGGCGCGACCCTGCCGCACGTAGAGCTCCGAGTCCGTATTGTTGACAATGGTTGTCGTGAAACTCAGGAGTTCGCCCGCTTTCCCCAAGCCGACACTCTCGAACCCCGCCCGGGAGCTAACCTCGATTCCTCCGTGGCTCAGCTTGTGAATCGCATTACCTGTTGCTGGGTCTCGAGTGCTTGAAGACACGCCGCCCGGCGGGTTGTCATCGTCCCACACAAATGCGCTTGTGGCCCCGGCCTTGAAGGTGGGTAAGTCGTCTTGGGCAAACGTGAAGAACGTGAACGCAAGAACTGCAAGCGTAAGTGCAAAAGTGCGCTACATTGATACTGCTCTGCGCGACCGGCAGAAATATTAGTACGCAATCGACAAGTGCGCTGGCGCCGGAGCTCGCTGGATGTGTTTTAGCCGAGGCGTCTTCCCGTTCACCAGGACGCTTCGATCCCGGCCACTGGTCCTTTTTGTGTCAAGCGGACCCCGACCTGGTTACTGCTTCCGTGAATGGTGAGCCTGGTGCCCATCTGATAGCCTGCGCGAAAACTCAACCGATGATTGGCGGCTATGCCCATAGTGCCCTGCGCTGACACGAAATCTCCGTACCCAAAGAAATACATCCCTTGCGCCGAGCCATCCAGAGATAACCGGGCGGAATTGCGCAACGGATACCACCTGAACCTGGGACCCAGTGTGGGCAATGGAGCAAACACCGAGCCTGATCTTTTGTAGGTGGCTGACACGCCGTTGGCACTACCGATTCCGGTGAGTGTCCCTTGCGTGTCGAGCAGATTGACGGCGACCAGGAGCGCGAGATATCCGTGGTTCCGCCGGAAGATGTCCCACTGGTAGCCTGGAGAAAATGACAACGATTTGAGGTCGATCGAGACTTGGGCTCCCACGGCATACGTTACTCCCTGAAAAGTGATGTCTCGATTGATTGTGCGCGTCTTCGAACTCGTTATCGGGCTCACTCCGAGCAGAAGATGGTGCTTTCTCTTGAAGTGAAAGTCGATTCTTCCAGTAAAGGTCGAGTAATTACCGAAACCAAAATCTCTGTTCAAATCAAAGGAGACTTGGTCCGTGGAAGCGTTAAAGGAACCCGAGGGGTGGGAAAACCACCACATACCCGTGACGCGCCACTTGTAGGCATCAAAGTCATCCTTACTTTGGGCTTGAACCATAGGCATCGTAGGCAGGAAGAAAAGCGCGATGACCAGCATCTTCTTTGAGAAGACGTTCTTGGCAAGGAGCATTTATGTCGACTCCGTACTCCGGAGTACCACGACAAAGCCTAGTGGGCCCACGCGGTTGCGAATACTGACAGAAATGACAGGGCGAAAAATAGGTACTGGAGAGCGCGCCGTCACTCACGGCGAGTTGCTGTCCTTTTGTCGTCGGACGATGCGCATAATGTCGGGCGCAAACTCGCCAACCCAATTGGCGGCAATACCAAAACCAACTTGAGTTATAACTCCTCGATATCCTTCGGCAACCAGATCTCTTTCTTTGGGCTTCCAGGTACCAGCCACGACGGCTGCGGCAAATGCTCCGCCGTAGAGAGCAAGTTGCGGCTGCAGGGTTTTCTCCGTCCCGCCATAGGTGATGAAGTTTCTCGCGAGGGCATGCCCCGTCCGCCGCCAGAATCCGGAACAGCGGCAACGGTTATAGCGAGGCTCGTACCCTAGAATCCCGTTGCCCAAAGCAACAAACGAGTTCTGGATGACAAACTGGCCTTGACGGGAACCAACCCGGCGAGCGTAGCCTTCGAAGCCGGTGCCCCAGGACGGTGGGCTGTTGTTGATCTGATCCCCGATCGAAAACAACGCCGTCTTTACATAGATCCCGGGAGTCGTGAACGTTTGGCGGAGGAATAGCTTGAGTCGCTGGTGACCCGTGAGCGGATCGAGAGGGGCATCCTTGGGAACGTAGGCTCCATATAGCCAATTCACGTTGAGCTGCGGCGCAGCCTGCGGAGTGGGCGCGCCCGGCGAAGTCGTCGCTTGCGCGGAACCATGGGGAGCAAGGAGCAGAACCGCAATGAAGCGCATCCACTCTCTTGCAACCCTGATTCGAACTGACAAGGAGTTTCCCTTAACTTGTCACATGACAATACGATTGAACTTGTTAACTGGATCCCCGGCTTGCGGACACAGCCACCGAGCACAACTCGGCGCATTGGCGCGTCCGCAAAGCCGCATAGATAGAGGATCGCAAACTGAGGTTTCACGGCAAACGAGTTGTCTAATTGCCTCCAGCCAATCCGCGATTGACCAACACCTTGACTTCCACCCTGCGGTTTTCTGCTCGTCCTTGGGCCGTCTCGTTGGGTGCAGCAGGATCGGCTTCGCCCATCGCCCCCGGAGCCACGATGTGCCGCAGAGGAACATTGCAGTTCTGCAGCAGGAAAGCGACAACCTCCTGGGCTCGCTCCATGCTCAACTTCTGGTTCATGGCGGCATTGCCCGATGTGTCGGCGAAGCCTTTAACCTGGACGATATAGCCGGACAGGTTTACCGCGTTGTGCGCCAGCGCTGTCAGGGCGTCTTTATCCTTCGCTGAAATTTCAGTGCTTCCGCTGGCGAAGTACACGGTTGCGTCGCCCTTGGTGTCATAATCCGAGAGGTCGGAAAAGCGCTTGTTGACATCCTGTTGATTGGCCGAGATCTGTTCCTGGTTGGCAGCAATCTTTTCGCGATTGGCGGCCAACTGTACCTGGTTGGCGGCAATGTCCTCCTTGTTGCCTTGAATGTTCTGCTGGTTGGTAGCGACAGCCTGCTGCGTGGGTGCTAAGCCAGCCTGGATGGCCTCGGCTTGGCGTAAGTCGTCTTTGGAGAACCTGATCGTGTTGGCGACTACGCGGTTTTGTGGATCGCCGATCCCGTCGACTTGAATCTTTAGTCCCGGCATCAGGGCGGTGACTCCCATCTCTGTCTTCCGGATTTTCAGCAAGCCTTTTGGTTGCTCAACCTTGGTGTTATCGGTCAACACTACGATGAGGTTTCCTGACTCCAAAGTTCTAACCGTTAGAGTGTCTCCGTTTCGTCCGGTAATCAGTCCGTTGGTCTTGACCTTTTCGCCGTTTGAAACGCCATACGCCGATCCGATGCTCAGGACGCATAGCAGTGCGGCGAAAGCTACGATCCGCCTACGTTGTTGGTTCATGAGATAGTCCTTTCGTTAAACGTCCCTCTTGAGTGTGGGCAATCCGATTCGCTCCGTGGGTAGACGGAAACTAACGAGGGAATGCTAGGGAACTCGGTCGGCCGCGCATACTGGCAAAAATGACAGCCGTAAGAGTCAAAGGACCGTCATTGTCAACCGCGCTTTTGGCGAACTGCCCGACCTAATCGTGAGACGCTAATCGCATATTTCACTAAGAGGCCCTTTGGTGACGATCTTCAGCGCAACCTGCCACACCTGCTGCTTCAACTGCCTTCAGTGTGAGGTTGAACTAGCCTGAGCGGATTGGCGACTCCCCAGGCAGCGCGATGTCACGGCTGCCATTGTGCATGCTTCTTCCTGTCAGAGTTTCTGGTAATTCGAGTTTTGCACCGCGACGACCAACTTCTTGCTGACGCCGTCCACGTTCATGGTGGAGATATGATTCGTCCCGTCTGGGAGCTTGCTGAACTGAATCGCTATCGTCACAGCGTCGCTCGGTGAATCCATGTAGGACGAGATTTGTAGCGCCAGGAGACTCTTAGATGCACTGTCAAAGGTGAAAGCTACCGAGTCATTCGGCTTGAGATAGTTGGCAATGAATAGACTGGCCTGATTAGAGGCATCACCAGGCTTGATTGTCACGTTCCCCTTCTGGAAAGCCTGCTCCAATAACTGTGGATCAGGTTGGGCATAGGAATGAGCCAGAGCTCCGATGCTATCAGCGTATTCCTTGAACTCTTCTTTTTTGTTCTCGACGATTTTTTCTTTCAGGCGACCGTGCCGCCCGCCGCTCTCCGAAGATTGGGCGGGTTGCGGAGAAGTTAGAGGCATTTTCTGGGGTTTTCCATCGGGACCGATGCGAACCTGATAAGACTCCTGTTTTTTCACCTCACCCTTGATGCTAATCGTGTCCTGTTCCTGCCACGTGTATTGAGCGAGCGCTTGCTTGTTCTGAGCTGAGCTTTCTTTGATGGCCGCCAATCGCTGTTGCACCTGTGGGTTTTGGGCGAACGCGATAGCAGAAGTCAGCACACTCCAGGTAACCAGGGCCCCAGGGACAAACGCCGCTGCCCAAGCAAATCTGCGCGATAGATCGTTTCTCACACTACCTCCTTGTGGTGCGATCGCCTCTAAGAGAAAACTTCCCGCAGCGAAACAGGCGAGGATCGTCTCGGCTGCGAGCGTATTTCCCGTCTCTGTTCCAGCAACCCATTTGATTGAAGCTTCTGTCGTTGACTTGCAACGCGTGTTAAGCCAGGGGAACATTTTAAGAAGGCATAGGTTCGGGTGGATACTGGCAAAAATGCCAGAGGCACGAACTGGATTTGACGCGGGAATCGACTCTGCGGCTGCTCGTGGAGGCAGTTCTTGAGGGCGATCTGCGGATTACATCTGGCTCAGTTCTAAGCGGCCACGATGTGGTTCTTGACGGCGTACTTGACGAGTTCAGCGTTACTCTTGGCGCCAAGCACTTCCATCATGCGGTACTTGTGGTATGCAACCGTTCTGGTGGTCATGTGCAGGATGTCGCCAACTTCCTTCATCACTTTTCCTTCGGCCAGCAACTGCAGGACTTCACGCTGTCTTTCAGTCAGGCGTTCGTCTTCTCGGACCAGTTCCTTATTTTGCCGCCGTAGGAAATTGACGGTGTCTCGGGACAGGGCTGGCGACATATACGATTTGCCCCGTAGTATCTCCCGAACCGCAAGCACCATCTCAGCAGCGGCACACGTCTTAAGCAAGTAGCCAGAGGCTCCCCGTCGGAAGGCCTCGGCGGCTACTTCTATATCGGGATTCATGGTCAAGTAGACCACGTTGACGGAGGGCAGCATTTCTTTCACTTGCCTCCCCGCGTCCAGCCCATTCAGGATAGGCATGGCGACATCGACCACGATCACATCGGGTTTCAGTTCGCGGGCAGCACGCACTAGAGCGCGGCCGTCGCTCACCACTCCCACCACGTCAAATTCTGTTTCAAGAAGTCTCTTGCACAACTCCGCTACAAGAGTATGGTCGTCGGCAATCAGAATGCGGGAACGATGGTTCATCTCATAACCTCCACACCTCGCGAGTGCATAGCGAGGATGTTTCCGGCCGGACTTCCGCCGGAAGGCCATCTCAGGGAGAATCTCCTGGGGCCTCGGTCCGGCGACTCAATCGCTGACTATCCGGTGACTGGATCAGTATCGGACTGCGCTCACGTAAAAACGAGCTGCATACCCAGATCTACGCGGTTGGGATCGTTCTTAATTCCGAGGAAATGAACAGACGCCTGATGGCACGGGAGTATACACGTGGTGGTGACGGCTGTCACGGAATATGGTATGGCGATTGTAAACGGGCCTTAACAACCAAGTGGTAGCCGCAGATTGGGGGTGAATGGCGCTGGGCGCGTGATCTGTTCTCCAAAAACTAGTCCACTGGGAATGTGATGTCTCCAGGGTGAATCACTGGTGAGAACGCGACTCTAGAGCAGTACCCGGTTGATCTAGTGTGCATGTAGGGATCGAGAGAGGCTTGTCAGATTTTGCGGCTGCACGCGAATCGAGCCTGCGCGTGGGCTATCAATGTCGGCTATGAGAAAGAACGAGACCGACACAGTTAGCGGCAGAACTACAAACAAGAGGGTCGTCGTTCGATGTGCGCCATAGCCGATCAACACGTTGCAGCAGATGGCGATGGCTCCCACCAAGAGCCAGGCTGCAAATGGAATGCGGTTCCAATAAGCGGCCTGAGTGTATCCCTGCGAATTCAACACATCGTTCATGCCCGAAGCGGCGAGGGCGACTAAGGGTGTAGGCTGCGCCGCCGCGCGAGTCGTGACCGCGGACCACAGATCGTTCTGCAGTTGAGCAGTATCGGCGTCGATCTGCCTAAGTTTCTGCGCGTCGCGGGTGGTATAAAACAGGAGACGCTGATCGAGATAATTCCTCAGCAGGTCACGCACTCTCGCCGCATCTGCGGCAGGCAGTAGATCGGCTCGGACGTACTCCGTACCGATCGCATTAGCCTCTGCCTCTTCGTAATTCTTGCGTTGCTCGTACCGGCTGACGGCCATCGAAAACGTGAATCCGACAAGAAGGCCCAGAAGCGTCAGGGTGGCGGCCTGGAGCACGCCGAAGTCTTCTCGCTCGTCTTCCTCCAGCGGTCGCAGGTTTTTGCGAAAGAAGGCGCCAACAAAGGACGAAAGCCAAAATGTGACAAACGAGATCGTGAAAACCAGGAGCGGGGAGTTCATGACACTGTTCATATGCCGGTTTGTCCTTCCGATCTATCTTCAATGAGTTACCGAAAATGGGGCACTAGCAGTTTGGGCTGAACTGAATGTTTTTAAGAGACACCTTTGCTCAATTCCGTCCGCCGCACCGACAAGGGGCGAGCCGACTGCGACTCGGTATTAGAAGCCTATTGTCAGAAGACTCGGCCTAACCGGAAAAATACTTTGTGATGGCCGGTGGCGCCATAGGCCCCGCCGACCAGAACCGGCCCAAAGAAAGTGCTCACGATAAGACCGCCAAAACCATCAGTGGGCACCGAAGACACATTCGCCAAGCCGTAGACCTTTCCGACTTCATATCCACCAATCGCGTAAAGCTTGTCTCCCAGGATGGGCGGCAACTCCAGAAGTTCGCGAATGTAGCCGGCTTTAAACAAGAAATACTGATTGATCAGAAATTCGTTGGTGCCATAGGCGACAAGGTTCTGGCTGCCACCCAGGGAAAATGGTGGAACCCCGGTCTGGTGATAGGAAAAAGTTGTGCCACCCGCTGCCGCAACAAACACGGAAGAAGGTTTTGTTATCGGCTTGAACAGCGTCATTTGTAATTCCGCCAGAGGAAAGCCGGCCTTCGCTCCCGGATTAGCGTCCGTCCACTCGGTTCGGAATTTCAGGTCGAAGCCACTTCTTGGAACAATCGGAGCATCCCGGCCAATGAAGTTGTAGCGAAGCGAGGTTATTCCAACCCGGCCTCGCAGAGTTCCAAACGTGGGGGCTCCAATTGAAGGGGTGAACTTCCGGTCGGCGATTTCGTAGCCAATGCGGAGTTCGCTCATCCGACTGAACGAGTATCCGGCGTCGAAGGCGCCGCCCACCTGCCGGTTCCGGTAATCGGCAACAAGGGTACCTCGGTTGTAGTACTCCGCCCGGGTGTTGGTCGCAAACGCTCGTGGCGCGACGAACCAGCGAAGGGTCTCCCCCAAAGGACGATAGAACTCGGATTGCACGCCGTATTGGGATCCGACCGTCACATCGTTTCGCCATTCTGAGCCAAAGCTGCCTAGATCGAGGAACGTAATTCGTGCGCCCAACAGGAATTGCACGTTGTTTAACTCAGAGCCGTCGATGAAAATCAGGGGACGCACGATTGGAGGAGCATATTGCTTCTCATCAGCAACGATAAGAAGCCCTTGTTGATCGTCTTTCTCAACCATGCGATACCCGAGGCGAGAGTAGCGTCCGACCCCGGCGAGATAAGTAAGCTGGCGGTCCAGAGTGGCAGTATCCACGGGTTTTCCCACGTCAGATGACAGCTTTTGTTCGATTTGCTGGGCCAGCTTCTGCTTAGTGCCTGCCACTTCCACGAATTGAGGAACGGGTGCTGCGTTTCTTCGGCGCGACTGGCGCTGCGCCAAATACTTCTGCCAATCCGCCTCATCGAGGCTGAATGCAGAAAGCGCAACTGCCTTGCTCGCCGCTGCTTCATATCCCTTTTGGATGATGGCGTTTTCCTTCTTGTAATCCGTTGAAGTGTACTCGGTGAGCGGCACCGAAATAAGAATGTCAGCCTTCTCCATGCTGCGGAGTTCGTTGGCGGCAATCACCACAGAAATAGATTGACTCAACACACCAAGGGATGAGAGCGACGCCGATGGCTCCAAGCTTCTGTCCTGTAAATGAACGGCGATGACCAGGTCGGACCCCATATCTTTGGAGACATCGACCGGGAGATTGTCGAGTAGCCCCCCGTCGACCAAGATGGACTCCTTCGTTCTTACTGGAGTGAAGATGCCGGGAAGCGACATAGTTGACCGGAGGGCTTGCGCCAGCGAACCGTCTCGAAAAACGCGTCGTCTGCCGGAAACCAGGTCTGTAGCCACGCAGGCGAACGGGGTAGGAAGGTCGTTGAAGCTGGTTATCTCCGAATACGGGAGAGAGATACGATCGAGGAGCAAACCCACCTGATGCCCCGAATTAAAACCCTCAGGGAATTGAATACCTTTCTTTATGCCGAATTCGAGGGAATTGGGATATTCAACGTCGTCTTCCTTGCGTCGGTATGAGAGATCTGGGAAAGGAATCTGTCCGCGTAGCACGTAGTTCCAATCAATCTCCGTCACCAGTTCTCGGATTTCAGTGGGAGAGCTTCCTGTGGCATAAATTCCGCCCACCAGCCCACCCATGCTCGTTCCAGCTACGTAGTTGATCGGAACGTGGTGCTCTTCCAGCCATTGCAGCACTCCGATATGTGCAAGACCAAGTGCTCCGCCCCCCTCAAGCACAAGACCGATTTTCGGCCGTTTTGGGACGGGTGGCTCCTGTGGAACTCCCAGAGTAGCATTGAAGATGATCAATGTAAGGACGCCGAGGAATACGACTCGCGACGACATGGAACTCACCCCTTGGTGCTGGACGGCAGGTACGTGTCCAGGCCACGCTGCTGCGGGATTGGCCTTCAGTGAACAATGCAAGGCTGAGTCCTTTACCAACCTGCAAGTCAGCGGCCAGCAAGAATCAGTCCTCGGTATTGAACCAGAACAGATTGTGGAGGTTGGAACGAAATGAAAACTGTCAGTTGTGCCAGCGTGAGTCGGGGAAGCCAAGCGTTGGCATCGACAGAGAACTCGCAACGCAACTTGGAAGCGGGAGTCCTATCTCGGTTATTTTGGCGGATTCAGGCTCTCACGTGATTTGCCTGCCGTTTCGGTTGTTGTAGGGTGCGTGCCAATGCCCCGCGTCGAATCGACCGGGCATTGTTTTGTGGCTACGTCGGCCATTCAAGAGGCGCTTCAACAGGCGTATCTCGGTTGTCACGGCGTAGTAGAAAGACGCTCCCGCAAAGTCCTGCTCCCACCGAGGCGGCCAGGGTGCCAATCTTTGACATGTCGAGCAGTGTCCCTTCACCAAACGCAAGAGTCGCAATGAAGAGTGACATTGTGAATCCAATTCCGCAAAGCCAGCTGGCTCCAAAAATCTTTTCCCAGGACACTCTTGCAGGTGGTGTCGCCAGTCCAAGACGAGTTGACAACCGGGCGAAAAGCCATATTCCGGCAGGTTTCCCGAGGAACAAGCCAAGAGCCACACCCAGGCTGACCGGATGCCTGGCTGCAGCCGAAGTGTTCCCCAGGATGCGCACGCCTGCGTTGGCAAACGCAAATAGAGGCATGACGAGAAAGCTCACCCAAGGCTGAAGGATATGCTCAATGCGGTGCAAAGGCGATTCGACCAGTTCGCATTGGGTTTCCAGCGTATGAATGGCCGCATGTGCTTCATACGAGTTGGGGGCCGCATCTTCAAACCTGTCCAGCAGCTTTCGGCAACGATTCACGAAGTGATTTCGATCGAGATATGTTCGGGCAGGGATGGTGAACGCGAGCAGAACACCGGCTACTGTGGCATGTACGCCCGACTGTAGCACAGCGCACCAGGCGCAAATTCCAATCAGGGCATACACAGCCGGCTTACGAATTCCCAGCAAATTGGCTCCGAAGGAGAGAGCGATCAAGGTGAGTCCGGCCGCAAGGCTCAAGAAGTGAATCTGTGCGGTGTAGAAAATCGCGATAACCATTACCGCGATAATGTCGTCCACAATGGCGAGTGCGGTGACAAAGACCTTGAGCGACAGGGGGACACGGCTCCCGAGTAAGACGAGCACGCCCAGCGCGAACGCAATGTCGGTTGCCATGGGAATTCCCCAGCCTTTTTCAGCTCCGCTGCCGTGAGCGACAAGTACGTAGACAAGTGCTGGAACAATCGTTCCCCCAAGGGCTGCGATGAACGGAAAGGCTGCTTGCCGGAGGGAAGATAACTCTCCGATCAGAACCTCACGTTTGATTTCGAGTCCCACCAGGAAAAAGAAAACGGACATGAGCCCGTCATTGATCCACTCGTGACGGCTTTCAGACAAGAAGAACCGGCCAAAGCCGACTGAAACCTGTGTGTGCCAGATCGCTTGGTAATCCTGCTCCCAGCGGGAGTTGGCCCAGACCAATGCCGCAATCGTGCTGACCAGCAACAGAATACCGCCAGCCGCCTCCATCTTGGCAAAGCGCACGAATGGACTGGTGATTGCGTCAATGGGCAGGGTTGCGCTTTGCGCGGCGTCAACATCCTTTGCCATCATTCACCTCAAACAAGGCCACCATTTCCTGCGTAAACTGTAAATTATAAGTTTGCCGTTCTCGGCGTGCCGTCTAACTTTGACTCGGCTTTCGGTAATGACGGCTTTCGCGATCAGAAAGCGACGTAGCCCTCGCCATATGGTGTTCACTCATTCTAGTTCTCGGGGCGTCTCGCCGATGGTGTCGGACATCGATTACGTCACGATTCCGGCAGGACAAATCGGTAGGAGTTTTGATTTCAAGATTCTGGGCCTGAACATAACGGAGGAGGACAAAGTAAGCGCCGCAAGACCGATGACACTCCGCAGACGCGCCCTCATGG
Organism: uncultured Acidobacteriota bacterium; assembly: GCA_963729415.1. GTDB lineage: Bacteria > Acidobacteriota > Terriglobia > Terriglobales > Acidobacteriaceae > Gp1-AA133. Next base: position 189,902 of record CAVSOD010000010.1, read on the forward strand.
TTTTCCTCCTGCTGTCGCGTTCGAGTCTAGCTTCCCATTCATCTCTTTCACCTGACAATTCTGACAGTTGTGCGTCCTGATCTCGTCACTTAGGTTGTCCGTGAGCTCGCCAATCGAGATTCAAAGAGGACTAAAGGCGTCTCCCGCCGGGGCGCGTGTTTCAGTTTTCATGAGGGTCATGTGCGGACTCGGTTGAAACAGAACTCATAATAGCCGGCCACGAATAAAAGCCACCTTCACGCCTTTTGCTGCATGGGGAGAAGAAAATGATTCGGGCTTTTACGAAGCAGCTTTTGTCAATTACGCAATCTTTCCTGCTGATCATTGCCGCAACGCCATTTGAAGCTCGAGCTCAGCAATCCGCGCAAACGGGGTCTACCGGGTATTCGGGACAAGGGGCGCCGATGTCCGCGGACGAGTTGCAACAACTGGTTGCGCCCATCGCGCTATACCCGGACGCGTTAGTCGCCCAGATTCTTGGAGCGGCTACATTTCCGGACCAGGTTGCCGTTGCCGATAACTGGCTTCAGCAGAATAACGGTCTCGCGGGCAAGACCCTAATGCAGAGGGTTGATCAGCAACCCTGGGATCCCAGTGTGAAAGCACTTACACAATTTCCTTCCGTGCTCGACAACATGGCGAAGAACCTTAGTTGGACCTCGGCGCTAGGGGAGGCTTATCACACCCAGACCTCCGATGTCATGTCGGCCGTCCAGTTGCTTCGTGCAAAAGCACAAGCTGCCGGCAATCTGAAATCAGGTTCACAGATTACGGTTGTGCAACAGTCGCCACAGGTGATTGTGATTCAGCCTGCGAACCCGCAGGTCGTGTACGTCCCGCAGTACAACCCCACGGTTGTCTATGGCACACCGGTTCAGACTCCCGGATACAGCACTGGCACCCTGGTGGCGACCGGCATTCTTGCGTTCGGAGCCGGCATCGCGGTGGGCGCGATGATGAATAACAGTGGGTCTTGCTGCGGATGGGGTTACAGCAACTGGAATTGCAACTGGCACGGTGGTACCGTGGTATACAACCAGAACAACTTCTACGGTAACAGTGCCTGGCACGGCGGCTACTACGGGTCCAGTGCTACGGCTTATGGTCCGTACGGTGCTGCGCGGGCTGGCACCGCCTATAATCCTTCGACGGGAACTTACGCGCGAGGCGCAACCGTCGCGACCCCCTACGGCACCCGCAGTGCCAGTCAAGCTTACAATCCGAACACCGGCACTTACGCGCGAGGCGCTTCAGCCTCGAACGCCTACGGAAGCGCGGCAGTTGGTCAAGCCTACAACCCAAACACCGGAGCCTATGGTGCCACGCATCAAGCCTCAAACGCTTATGGGAACTACGGAAGCTCGGTCGTCTCAAAGAACGGCCAAACTGCGTATACCCAGCATCAGACTACCGCGCAAGGGTCTGTAGGAACGGTGCAAAGTTCAAGTGGCGGCAAGGGTGTTGCCGCCTCGGGCGCGTACGGCAACGCTGCCGTGGGCCAAACTGCAAATGGCAACAAGTACGCGGCCGCAAACGGCAACGCCTACAAGAACACCGGGAGCGGTTGGCAGCAGACCCAGGGAACCTCGCACTATAGCCAGACGCCAACCTCAAGTTACTCGGGCGCGTCCGCCAACGGTTCCGCTGCCGCGCGGGGGTGGGGACAGCAGCCAAGGACTAGCGGTTCGTCGGCCTTTAGCGGAGGCGGTGGAGGCGGATGGCAATCTAGAGCAGCAAGCGCTCGTGGTTCGGCGAGCATGGGCCGCGGCGGTGGCGGGGGCTTTCGCAGATGAACCCAGCAGTGCCGCCAGACAATGTCAGCTTTGCGAACCGTGCTGGTGAAGTGTCTTACAGGCGAAGTTTTGGAGGATAGTCATGTCGCTCAAGACCTGCAGGAGCGAAGGCAAGGGATGGTTGTTACTGGTGGCGTTGATCATTTCCCTTGCCGCCTGCAGCAAGTCCGATAAACCTTCGCTTAGAGTTTTTGCTTCACCCGACGACGCGGGCAACGCATTGCGTGAGGCGGCAAAGTCAGGGGATGAAAACGCGGTGCTAGCAATTTTTGGCGCGGATTCGAAGGAGATTATCTATTCTGGCGATCCGGTGCAGGACAAGGATGCAACGAACGCATTCGCGGCGGCTTATCAGGTGATGCACCGGTGGCGCAAGATGGCGGACGGGTCCCAAACCCTGCTGATCGGAGCTGACAATTTTGCCTTCCCGATTCCTTTGAAGAAGAACCGTACTGGGCAGTGGTACTTTGATGCGGCTGCAGGAAAGGATGAGATTCTGGCGCGCCGTATTGGTCGCAATGAATTGGCCATCATCGACGTTTGTGAATCGCTGGCTGACGCTCAGGCCGAGTACTTCTCAGAGCGTCATGATGGCGACGCGCCGCAATACGCTATGAAATTCATCAGTGACCCGGGCAAGCAGAACGGTTTGTACTGGGACTCGCCAGAAGGTCAGCCCAGAAGCCCGCTTGGACCACTGGCGGCATTCGCAACCGTCGAAGGATACAGCGCAAAGCAGAACTCCCACACACCCTTCCATGGCTACTACTTTCATATGCTGAACCGGCAAGGCAGTCACGCACAGGGCGGCGCGAAAGACTATGTGGCAAATGGGAAAATGACCGGCGGATTCGCTTTCGTCGCCTATCCGGCGGAATACGGCAACTCGGGCATCATGACATTCATCATCAACCAGGATGGCATTCTGTTCCAAAAAGACTTGGGGAAGAGCACAACCGAAACAGCAACTGCAATGAGCGATTTTGATCCCGATGCGACTTGGAGCCAGGTGGAGGAATGACAGCTTTCCAGGGTCCCGTCAGTGTCGTGAGGAAGTCCTCCTGGGGGAGGAGTGAAGCGACGGTGAAATCATGCGCGGTGAGGAGGACGACCCTTCAGGCCATCGCTCCTTTTCATACGCTCACCGTTGAACTGGCATTTTTGACAGTCGTCGTCTGTTCTTCCGACCGCTAGCCTCAACGAGAGAATGTTGGCGTCCGTACACTCCTTCTAAGCCTTCAGCGACGGCAAATGTTTTTCGACCAGAGTCCTAGTAGAGGCATGGGCAACAACCAAAGAAGGTTCATCCATGAGAAGAATTACGAATTTGGGATGCTCGTTTTGGATGTCAACGATAAGGGGGAAGGCGACAGCCTCTTATATGGCGCTTGCAGGGTCAAGTTTACGAAGGATGATCAGTTGGAGGTCGAGCACTTCGGCCAGACACCTGCCCGGCTGGCGGCAGTGAAGCTCTGGCAGTGATTTTGTACGCTGCCTTCCCGTAGGGGATTGGCAGTGTCCCGATAAGCATAACAACAGTGGTGGAGGAATGTGATGTTTAACAGACTGAAGAGTGGAGCTGTAGGGATCGCATGCAAGATGAGTCTTGTCCTGCTTATGTGTGGATTTATGGCAGCACAGGACATTAAGTCGAACTATATGCCAGGTACCGACTTCTCAAAATTCAAGACTTACAAGTGGGTCAACATCGAAGGCAGCGAGCGACCAGACCAAATTCTAGACCAGCAGATTAGGCAGGCGGTTGACGCCCAGCTAGCTTCCAAAGGGATGACAAAGACCGACGACGACAAGGCGGATATGTACGCCGCCTACCAAGTCTCCATAACCCAGCAGAAGGAGTGGAACGCCTATGGCATGGGAGGCGGCCTGCGATGGGGTGGCGGTATGGCGACCGCCACGAGCTCCACGATTCAGATTGGCACCTTGGGTCTTGATTTCTACGACCCGGCGCCGAAACAGCTCATATGGCGAGGCGAAGCAACTAAAACCCTGAACCCGAGCAAGGATCCGCAGAAGAACCAGGATCGCTTGAACAAAGCGGTGGCAAAACTTCTCAAGGACTTCCCTCCAAAATCCGGTAAGTGAGCGAAGCCCTTTAGGCCCATGAACGCGGAAGCGATGGCTTGGCTATCTCAGCCGCACAGCGACGCCAGTGCCTTGGCCGGTAATTGCCACCGAGGCGCATGGTTCGCGATCTTCAAGTAGACAACCACCACTGGCCAAGCATCACTGCGAGCGGTGGCAGCGCAGAGCGGAAGTGCGCCTGGCGAAGACTACATTCCGCACTTGTGATGGAAGGAGCACCGATGACGCGAGAACAATACAGGCTACAGGAGATAGCTTCCGGCAAGAAACCGTCGAAGATCCCCTGGAGAAAATGGGGGCCGTATCTGAGCGAGCGACAATGGGGCACGGTTCGGGAGGATTACAGCCGGGACGGAAATGCCTGGGACTACTTCAGCCATGACCAGGCCCGATCGCGCGCATATCACTGGGGGGAGGACGGTCTTGCCGGGATCAGTGATGAAGAGCAGTTGTTGTGCTTCAGCGTTGGTCTTTGGAATGGCAACGATCCAATATTGAAGGAGCGTCTCTTCGGCCTAACGAACAGCGAAAGCAACCACGGTGAGGATGTCAAGGAGTATTACTTCTACCTCGACAGCACGCCAACTCATTCGTATATGAAGTACCTTTACAAATACCCGCAGGCCGTTTTTCCATACGACGATCTGATTGCTACGAGTAAGGGGCGCAATCGCGGCGACATGGAATACGAGTTGCTGGACACCGGCATCTTCAACGGCGATCGCTACTTCGATGTCTTTGTGGAGTACGCCAAACAGACGCCCGAGGACGTCCTTGTCCAAATCACGGTGTGTAATCGGGGCCCTGAGGCAGCGACAGTTCACGTTTTGCCAACCCTCTGGTTCCGCAACACCTGGAGTTGGTGGCCGGACACACCTAAGCCGTCGTTGAAACAGATCACGGGCAAGGGCGGCTCCCCGTTAGTGGCAGCTTCACACACCCAACTGGGTGAACGCTATCTGTATTGCGAAGGGGACGTTCCGCTACTGTTCACGGAGAATGAGACGAATAACGAGCGAATCTTCGGCACCGCCAATGGCACTCCCTATGTCAAGGATGGAATCAACAACTACGTAGTGAATGAAAAATCAGACACAGTCAACCCCGAGCGCACCGGAACCAAAGCCGCAGCACACTACCGAATCCGCATCGACGCCGGCCAAAAGGCTACAATCCGCCTACGACTCAGTGACTTGGCGCCTTCTGCAATGGGGGACCCCTTCAAGAGTTTTGCTGAAACGATGCACACCCGTCAGCAAGAGGCGGACGAATTTTATCGCGACATCACTCCGGTAACTGTCAGCGAAGATGAGGCCTTGGTCATGCGACAGGCACTGGCAGGGATGCTTTGGAGCAAACAGTACTTCGGTTTCGACGTGGACAAATGGCTGGTGGAACATGGCGCGAATCCGCTGCGGCCGGGCGACAGGGAAATGCGGAACAGCGAATGGTCACACATGGTCAATCAACACGTGATCTCGATGCCGGACAAGTGGGAATATCCGTGGTTTGCCGCGTGGGATTTGGCCTTCCACACTATCGCGCTCTCGGCCGTTGATGTAGATTTCGCGAAAGAACAGCTCGACTTGATGCTACAGGAGTTTTTCCTGCACCCCACCGGCCAGATCCCTGCCTACGAGTGGAACTTCAGCGACGTTAACCCGCCCGTGCACGCTTGGGCCACGATCTTCCTATACCGAACCGAGCAGGCGCTCAAGGGCAAAGGCGATCTGGAGTTTCTCAAGCGATCCTTTATGAAGTTGACGCTGAACTTCAGCTGGTGGGTGAATCGGAAAGACCGATTTGGCAAAAACCTCTTCGAAGGCGGTTTTCTGGGACTCGATAACATTGGCGTCTTCGACCGTAGCGCAGCGCTACCCACCGGTGGTCACCTGGAGCAGGCTGACGGCACTGCGTGGGTCGCATTGTTCTGCCAGAACATGCTCGAGATCAGCGTCGAGTTGGCGGCCCACGACCCCTTCTTCGAAGAGATGGCCGTCAAGTTTGCTGACCACTTCCTCCGGATCGCCTACGCCATGAACCAGATGGGTCCTGACGGCATGTGGGACGAAGAAGATGGGTTCTACTATGATGTGCTACGCCTGCCCGACGGGACGGCAACGAGGCTCAAGGTCCGCTCTATGGTGGGCCTGTTGCCCCTCTGCGCCACCACCGTCATCGAACCCTGGCAGCGCGAACGGGTACCGCGAGTGATGGAAGTTGTGGCCGAACGTTTGCGACGTAGGCCCGAACTCTTCGGAAGTATTCACCCAACCGGTCCGGCCCATCTCGGCTATGGCGATCGCGGCATTGCTGCTTTGGTCAATCCGGAACGGTTACGCCGAATATTGTCGCGCATGCTCGACGAGAACGAATTCCTCAGTCCCTATGGCATTCGTGCGCTCTCGCGCTACCATGCCGAGCACCCCTATGTCTTCGGTGTGAACGGCCAGGAATACCGGGTGAACTATCTTCCAGCCGAATCGGATACCGGCATGTTCGGCGGGAACTCCAACTGGCGTGGTCCGATATGGATGCCCGTGAACGCATTGCTGATCCGCGCCCTTTTATCGTTTTACGGCTATTACGGCAACAACTTCAAGATCGAGTGTCCGACTGGTTCGGGCAACTGGATGAATCTCTTCGAGGTAGCCCGCGAGATTACCCATCGGCTGACCCGGATCTTCCTGCGAGATGAGTCTGGGCGGCGGCCGGTTTACGGAGGTACGGAGAAATTCCAGACCGATCCCCACTGGAAGGATTACGTGATGTTCTACGAGTACTTCCATGGAGATAACGGCGCTGGCCTGGGGGCTAGTCACCAGACGGGCTGGACCGGTCTCGTCGCCAAACTGATCGAGTTTTTCGGCCGCGTCGACGGAGAGCAACTGCTTGCGGCGGGCAAAGCTGGGGCATTTAAGAAAGAGCCGATACGCGACAAGCAGGTCGCTTGATGGATTGCTCAGACATCCTCGGGAAGATGACCGTGAATTGATCTCTAAGTCGATCGCCTTAGCTCAACCTAGTCGGGCAAGTCGCGGCAAAGCTCCGCACGTTCGGTTTCGCCCACTGCAAGCGAGAATTTGCATTTAGGGCGAACCGTCGCGGCGTATTTTTCTCTTTGCAACACGGAGAATCAATTGGGTTCTCGAAAGCAAGAACCGAAATGGTGTCTGAATCGCGGAGTTCTGGTCGTCGCCATCGTTCTCTTGACAGCTGCCTTGGTCCCAGGCAAGTCCACCAGGCTCGTAATGAGCTGGAGGAACCCAATCTACACGCCGGAGAAAAAGTTTCATCGGGTGCTGGCTTTGGGTCTGAGCGACAAAACGGAGGTTCGTGCCGACTTTGAAGATGAATTGGCGGCTCAACTCGCTAGCATCGGTTTCGAGGCGATACCGGGGAATACCATTCTGCTCCGACCCAAGGCAACCCGGCTTGACCTCAACTACTTGAAAGAGCAGATCCGGGCGAACCAGATCGAAGCGGTGGTGGTGTCGCGCTTGATCAAGGTGGAGAATACGGTCACCTACATTCCGGGCGCGGCATACTTCGTGCCCTTTCCTTATTACAATACTTTCTACGGTTACTACGGCACGCTTTACCCTGTGGTCTACTCGCCCGGCTACCTGCAGAAAGAGAAGAAGGTCCGCGTTGAAACCAACCTCTACGTAACCTCCGAGCCCGACGGACAGCTGGTTTGGACCGGAATCACCGATACCTTCAATCCTTCCGACGCCCGCAAAGCAATCAAAGGATTGGTCAAGCTCGTCGTGACAAAAATGCAGAAGGAAGAAGTACTCTAGGCTCAAGTGTGGCTAGTCGGCGGCAGATGCTCTAGTTTGGCCTCCCCAGCCAGGAATATTGCCAGGCCACCGAGATGTTGTCGAAGTTGCCCCCAAATCGGATGTAATCGCCCCGGTTGTAGCTGAATTTCAGAGACTGGTACTTGCTCACAGGGACGGAGACCGTGGCTCCAATGCGGGAGTTCGCCTGCAGCGTTTTAGGACTCTCAATCCCATTGATGCTGGTACGGCCGCCGACCCAGAAATTGCCGTCGAGTGATGCCCAAAGCCGAAGGCGCATGTCGTAGCTGAAGTGCCCCTCGAATGAACCGATTGGGTTTTGTGTTTGGATGTTGCGGACGTTCTGGCTTTGCGAAAAGTAATCGTGGTTCGCGGTATAGATCCATGCTCCTCCGTACGTGTCGACCAGCCAGTGCCCCCATCGTCGAGATAGGCCGACTTCAGGCTTGAAGGCCCACCGATTTGCGCCATAGTTGAGTAGTTTTGCCGAGTCATATTGACCGGTCGGAGCAACCAACTTCAGGCTTACCCCCACCAGTGTCTTTTGATGCCATTGGCGCATCTCCCGAGCGTCCATGGCCGGCCCACCCTTCAAGTTCACAGATACGCGGAACGTGGAGTCCAGCAGTCCAGACCGGTAGGCTGTGGCATGGGTGCCAACTACGCTCCCCTGAAAGTTTCCAACTCCGTAGGGCAGCGACGCGGTGATATTAGCCGAGCGTCCAAAGAGGCGCAGGGAGTGATACAAGCTGAAGACCGATACATTGACCCGGGCGGAGGCATCGGTGATCGGCACGGCGCCATCGAAAAGGACGCTCCCATTATAGAAAGAGTAGGTTAAAGTGACTGCGTTCGAATGAACCGGCGTGATGATATACGCTCGCGGAGCGAGGTCCTGGGCCGAAAGTAGCGACAGTGAGCATCCGGTGATCACTGCCGTCAACAGGAACTTAAAGGACAATTGCATCTCCGGTCCTGAAACTGTCGGCTGGCATCGGCACACCAAGGGGTCTACGCCAGTGACGGGTTGGCCGATGAAAGCTAGAGCGGAGAATCAGACTATTTTGGCTTCCCCGGGCTGGTTCCTCTGAGAGTTACCCTTCACCGCGATGGATGGCAACTCCGAGGCGATTTTCAAATCGAACTAGCACTGTCCAGTCGAAGTGCAAGCTGCAGGATCTTCGACATCAGCGCACGGCACTGACTTGTTGACCGCAATGAAGTACTTGTTCCGAAGATTATCCGTTTCTACTCATCTTTCTCAACGCTGCGATACATGGTAGGCCCGTGCCTCTACCCCGCGAACTGTCAACACTTACAGTAGTTGCAAAAAGGACCCTATTGCACCATGGTGACCGTCATCCGATTGGTGGGGGCCGACCACGCCCCAAGGTGAGCTCGGTGAGAAGCGTCCCAGCCGGGAGAGCTGGAAACTCAATCGGGAAGTTTGTTGTGGCACGCGGGTTCCTTGAAGCCCTGAACTCAATATCGAAACGAAGGTGTGTTTGATACGTCTCCCACGCGAAATCAGCGATGGTCTGACGCCGAGATTGGTGCGTTCCCATGCGCACTGATCTGGGTTCTTTGTCTTGGCCTATTCCTATTGAGCGCGGACGCGAAAGCCGCTCCTGTTGGCCATTCCACACGACAGCAAACCGAAGTGCTTTTCCTTTCCTCTGCAGACCCGGACTTGCCCGACGTCGCCTCCATGATCGAGCAGACCGAAACGCGCATTCTTGATGGCTCCGACACGCCAGTCCACTTTAGCTTTGAATACCTCGACTCTGCTTCATCTTTAGCGGATCCATCTCGCAGCGGAGCAACGGCTTCATATCTCCTCAAAAAGCACCGCGGGCAGACCTTCGACCTGTTGATCGCTATCAACGAAGAAACATTGGCTCTTGCAGAACAGATTCGAGCGAAACTGTCCCCTGATGCGGCCCTGTTGTTTTTCGTGGCCAATCCCCAAAATCTCTCAAACTGGCTTAACCAAAAACAGAGAACGACGGGCGTCATCCGTAACTTGAATTACCTGCCTACGCTTCAGCTAGCCCTACAACAGAATCCTGGCACTAACCGCGTGATCGTGGTTTCCGGTTCTTCGGACGGGGAAAAACTCGCTGTGAAGATAGCGCGCGAGCAATTTCGCGTATATGAGTCGAATCTGGAGTTTCAGTACTTGACAGATCTGCAGTTCTCAGAACTAGGACCCCGTCTGGCGAACGTGCAGCCCGACGCTATCATCGTGTTCCTCGATTTCATAACTGACTCCCGTGGTGAGAATTTTGTCCCTGCTCGTATTCTGCCAGGCATCGCCAAGACGTCGAACCGGCCGATCTACGGAACGTTTTCCTCCGTCGTGGGCGCGGGAGTGGTAGGAGGCAGCGTCGCGGATATGGGCGAGGTCGGGCAGATCCTGGGGAATGATGCGGTGCGCATTTTGAGGGGAGAGAGTCTGGAAAGTATTCCAGTGATCACCAGAGATTTCCAGCACTATGCGATCGACTGGCGTCAACTGCACCGCTGGGGAATTTCCGAGAATCAGGTTCCGAAAGGGAGCGAGGTGCGCTACTGGGAATACTCCCCATGGGAGCTCTACCGGTGGAGAATCCTGGGGCTCTCCACACTTGTGTTGATCGAAACCTTGTTAATCGTCTTGCTGCTTCGCAATATCACCAAGCGGAAGCACGCACAAGGAGAACTGCGTGGCAAAGAGAAAGAACTGGGAGAAGCGCAGCGCCTCGCGCGGGTGGGCAACTGGCAGTGGGATCCAAAGAAGGGCACCTTTACCGGATCGGAAGAACTGTACCGTATCCTCGGACTTGACCCCAAGTTGTCCCTGCCCTCCTACGAAAACTTAGAACAGATTTTTAGTCCCGAGAGTCGGGTTCAGCTGAGCGCCACGCTGGACGAGGCTTTGAAAACGGGCACGGTTCGGGAACTCGACTTGGAACTGGTGCGCGCCGATCACAGCAACAGGTGGGTCACGGTCGGTGGTGAAGCACTGCGCGACGGCAGCGGCCGTGTGACCAACCTTCGTGGCACGATCCAGGACATCACAGAGCGCAAGCACGCGGATGAGGCGCGATTCAATCTTGCTTCCATTGTGGAATCCTCGGACGATGCGATCATCTCCCAGACCCTTGACGGGATCATCGTGAGTTGGAATCTGGGCGCGCAGCACATCTTCGGATTCAGTGAGGCGGACGCGGTGGGCCAGTCCATTAATATTATTGTCCCATCCGAACTCTGGGAGGAAGCGGAAGCGATTCGGCAAAAAGCAAAAATAGGTGAAAAGGTTGAACACTATGAAACGGTTCGAGTGACGAAGGGGCGACAGGAGATCAACGTGTCGCTGACCACGTCTCCGTTGAAAGATGCGACCGGCAGGATTGTAGGCGCCTCCACAATTGCACGTGACATCACACAGCGCAAACGAGCCGAACAGGACCTGAAGAAGTCCGAGGAGAGATTCTCCAAGGCGTTTCGGCAAAGCCCGATGGCGCTATCGCTTATTGGTGCCAAAACTCATCGTTATCTCGACGTCAATGAAACCTTTGAACGGCTTACGGGATATGCGCGCGCGGATATGATTGGAAAAAGCGCCATTGAGATAGGACTCTGGGTGAATCCTGCCGAAAGAGCCAGGCTGACACAGCGGTTGCTGGTTGAGAACTCAGTTCACGATGTGGAGTGTGAATGGCGCAATAAGGATGGCTCGACCTTAGTCGCGTCTGCGTCGGAAGAGTTGATCGAAATCGATGGCGAGCCGTGTATTTTAGCCGTAGTCGCGGACATCACCGATAGAAGAGTGGCACAGCAGGCGCTGCTGGAGAGCGAGAGGCGGTTCCGGCTGATGGCGGATTCGGCTCCGATGCTGATTTGGTTGTCCGGTCCGGATAAATTCCGCACCGACTTCAACAAGGCGTGGTTAACATTCACGGGTCGCGTTATGCAACAAGAGTTGGGAGAAGGGTGGACCGAGAACATACATCCTGATGACTTGCATCGATACCTGGAGACTTACGCTCATGCTTTTGAGGAGAAAGAGAAATTCATCAGCGAGTACCGCATGCGGCGGCCCGACGGCTCTTATCGCTGGATGCTCGATCAGGCTGCGCCTCGTTTCCTGGACGGCGGTACCTTCGCGGGATACGTGGGCTGCTGCATGGACATCAGCGATCAAAAGGACGCGAAGGCTGCTCTCGTCGAACTCAGTGGCCGGCTCATCCAAGCGGGAGAGGAGGAGCGTGTGCGTGTTGCGCGCGAGTTGCACGACGACATCAACCAAAGGCTGGCGCTGCTGGCAAACCGAGTCCAGGAATGTGAGCAGGCTGCATCCGCGAAAAACGATCCTGTGCAAACGAGGGAACTGCGGACCCTTTGGCAGCTGATCAATGAAATCGCGACTGACATCCAGCACATGTCTCATCAGTTGCATCCATCCAAGCTGCACTACCTCGGACTGGCTGCCACCGTACGTGATCTCTGCCATGAGGTTTCCCAGCAACACAAAATTGAAGTCGAGTGTGTGGTGCGGGATCTGCCGCGGGACCTCGAGGAAACCGCCTCTCTCAGCCTGTTCCGCACAGTGCAAGAATCTTTGCGCAACGTAGTCAAGCACAGCCAAGCCCGTCATGTGAAGGTACAATTGACGTGCCAATCGACTGTGGTTCGTCTCCTTGTGTCCGACGATGGAGTTGGATTCAATCCACAATACGCATCAAGTAACCACGGTCTTGGACTGGTCAGCATGCGCGAGCGTCTGCGGTCCGCTGGGGGCGAGTTCTCGATCTGGTCGAAGCCACTTCTTGGTACGCAAGTGGAGGGGACGGTGCCGGCGAAGACGAGGCCAGTTCGCAGAACTGGGGAAGCCGCAGCTGATAAAACGGCCTAGGGGCCAGCCCTCGTGTCGCCCGTTAGTTCTGACAGTAGTCGAGCCCACTGGATCAAGTAGCATTGCAGCGAGGTCGGCAACCGGATACGACCTCATTTCAGCTGTCCGAGGGGCAATTCCGCAGCATCACCCCTCGAAAGGCGGCTTTTGTGCCGAAAACCCTGCTTCTCGCCGACGACAATCCTGCAGTCCTCGATCATGTTGGCAGGATGCTTCAAAGAGACAAGAAGTACGAAGTCGTTGCTGTCGTCTCCGACGGGACAGCTGTTGTCGGCGAATACCTGCGACTCCGACCGGATGTGGTCATTCTCGACATTTCCATGGGGGAGGAGAGCGGGATAGATATCGCGCGGCAGTTGCGCGATTCTGGATGTAGTGCCAAGGTCATCTTTCTTACCGTGCACGAAGACACTGACTATGTGAACGCCGCTATGGGCGCAGGTGGTTCAGCCTATGTTGTGAAATCACGCTTAAGCCTGGACCTGTTCTCCGCCGTCAATGCAGTGCTTTCCAACAAGCTCTTTGTCTCTCCAAACCTCTTGTACACTCTCGGCTGAAGCGGGACCCACTTGCTGTAGAACGGCCCTCTAACTGTGCCAGGTCACTGGCAGCGACTCAAACCTGCATTCCAGACGAACCATAAGCGGGGTCTCGCTCTCATTCTGTGATTGCTGTGTACCCCCCTGGCTCCAGCCAGTCATCACAGTTCATGGCCGACTGTCAGTTATGACAGTTTCCCCAATCGTCTCGTTCCTTTTTACTGTTCAGGCAAGAAACGGTGTGATGCCCCGGCTCGCGGGGGGACACCGCAGACGGGTCAGAAGCTCGAGTGCCTACTTTGTCCAGTTGTTGACTTAGGGTTCTGGCAGTCAGGTAGACCGGGTATGGGTTGGCTTCACAAACTCGAACGTCTGCTGATGATCGTAGGGGTGCTTATGCTCGGCCTCTTTGTGGGGGCCCGTATCCACCAAAGCGTTCTGTCCAGTGCTGAATTACAGCGGTTCAAGGCTCGCCAACCGGCTTCGGCGGACGAACTTCATCAGGCGGGTCTGACCACCGCGACTCCGGACTTCAGCTTATGGTCGGAGCGACGCATAAGGGATTACCAAGAGAGTTTGGCGGCACATTTCTCGCCTGCCATCGCCATCCTCCGCATCCCCAAGATTCATGTCGAAGTTCCCGTCCTGGAAGGAACCGATGATCTGAGCCTGAACCGGGGAGTCGGGCACGTGGCGAGCACAGCGTATCCGGGAGAGAACGGCAATAGCGCGATTGCGGGACATCGAGATGGGTTCTTCCGCGGGTTGAAGGATATCGGCCTGGGCGACACGATTGAAGTGGTCGCACTGGGGCAGACCAAGACTTATGTCATCGATCGGATCATTATTGTTGATCCCAGCGATGTCTCAGTGCTGCAACCACGTCCGCATGCGTCGCTGACACTCATCACTTGTTACCCGTTCTATTTTGTCGGCAGCGCCCCGAAACGTTACATCGTTCAGGCATCGGTCGCCGATTCTGCTCCGGCGAACGCTCATGGCAGCGGGCAGGCGCAGTCCGAACTGGCGACCTTTGACCAGCGAGCCGACGGTAGATGAGCCGTTTGAAAGAACAGAGTTAAGGGATCCAGATTCATGGTTCCAAAAAACCACAAGGAGAAAAGCAATGAACTCAAAAGCAGCGCGCTTAGTGCTCGTGTTGGGGGCTGTTTGCCTGGTTTTTGTTCTGACCCTGAACGCACAGGTGCAGACACAAACAAATACAACGAGCCAAGCCCCATCGAGTAAAACGACAGTCGAGCGAGGCACGATTGTCTACGTTTCGGGAAATGATTTGGTCATCAAGATGGAGGACGGTACCCTCCGGCATTTCAACAACGTACCGGACAGCGCGAGAGCCACAGTTGACGGGAAGGAGATCGGGATCCGTGATGCGAAAGTCGGTATGAAGCTGGAGAAAACAGTCACCGTGACCACAACTCCGAAAACCGTTACTACGGTGCAAAGCGTCACCGGTAAAGTGTGGCAAGTCATGCCGCCGACTTCTGTGATACTTACTCTGGAAGACGGCAGCAATCAGCAATTCAAGATCCCGAAAAATCAGAAGTTCAACATAGATGGGCAGATGGTGGATGCTTGGGGCTTGAAGAAGGGGATGAGGGTCTCCGCCACCAAGATCGTCGAGGTTCCCGAGACTATTGTTGAGCACGAGCAGAAGTTGACGGGATCCGCGCCTGCACCGCCACCGCCGCCACCTGCCGACCAGCCGATCCTGGTCGTCGAGCAAAAGGCTGTTCCTGTAGAAGTGGCCCAGGCCGCTCCGGCTCCAGCGGCACTGCCGAAGACCGCAAGTCCAGTGCCCCTGTTTGGGCTGCTGGGTCTTCTGTCATTGGCCTCTTCGCTCGGGTTGCGAACGGCTCGGAAGAGTCGCTAGCATCCTGGGGAGGAAATGCCTCGAGCGAGCCTGGGCTCTGGTCGCGATCCAACGACAGGGTCCTCCTCGCGTCCCTGGGGCAGGAGCGACCAAGACCATCAGGAGTTGCCCGCTTGACGGTTGGCAACTCCTCCTCTGAAGTCGTTTGCTTTCGTTGTGAGTGGAATTTTTCCAGTAGCCCAACCGCACGTTCGGAATTGAACTCTGAACTGAACAGGGGAAGAGACCCTTTTATGCACCGAGGAATCATCCCGCAGCAGTCGGGGGAGGGCTAGAGGCCCCTATTAGCCATCGGGAGGCGGCCCTGGTTTTCAACGAGTCATGAGGAGAAATGGGATGAAATATCTTTTGATGGTTCTGCCGCTCGTATGGTTGATCCCTAAGGTCACGGCACAGACTGCTCCGGCCCCCGCATGGTCACCGGCGAAGAGCATTGGCATGTTCGCATATCCCAAGAACCAACAGAATGCCGACCAGCAGCTCAAGGATGAGAGCGAATGCTATGGTTCGGCAAAGCAGAATACAGGGATGGATCCGCAAGCTCCGCCGCCCGCAGGGCCGAGTGCGCAGCAAGAGCAGGCCGCCCAACAACAGGCTGCGCAACAAGCCCAGCAAGACGTGGGCAAGGGGAGAACGGTGAAGGGTGCCGCGGGAGGCGCCGCCGGAGGTGCCGCGATTGGAGCCATCGCTGGTGATGCCGGGAAAGGTGCTGCCATCGGAGCAACCGTGGGTGCTATCAGCGGCAGGCGCAAACAGAGGACAGCAGAGGAGAAAGCCAAGGAGCAAGCGACCCAGCAGACTGCTCAGGCCCAACAGCAAGCCCAGGCTCAGGCGCAATCCCAGCAAAAGGGCGCATCCGACACTTTCAAAAGAGCGTTTTCCGCATGCATGGATGCCCGCGGATACTCCGTTCAGTGACGCCGACTTCGTTCCCCCGGCGACCCACGCCGGAAGGACAATCCGAGCCGACGCACTCACAAGAAACGACAATCGGTCGGCTAGTGCGATCTTGCAAATGCAAATAACTCGGCTCGGAATACTTTCGAAATGAAATGAAGGTTACATAGACTCAATGGCAAGACCAAGAGGAGAGATCTTATGCGAATGTCAATGACTATCTGCGCCTTGCTTGCTCTGTCGAGTGTAGTTACTTCGGCTCAGACTGCGGATGTCTCAGCAAAGCCCCTGACCGACTCCGACATCCAATTACTGCGCTCAGACGTCCAGTCGGACAAGAATGAGATCATTGCTCACACGATGCAATTCACCGATACAGAATCTGCAGCATTCTGGCCCGTCTATCGCAACTACGTGCGCGATCAGCAGGCGATCAACGACGAGCGGGTGCAAGTGATCAAGGATTACGCGGCTAACTATGACAGCTTGGACGACTCGAAGGCGAAGGATATGGTGCAGCGGATGATCAACTTCGAGGACAAGACCCTGAACCTGCGGGAAGACTATTGGCCGAAATTCATGAAAGCCTTGGGAGCGAAGCGAGCCGCAAAGTTTTACCAGGTGGATAATCGGCTCAGCCTAATGGTCAACCTGCAACTGGCGGCTGCAATTCCCCTGATTCCTTAGCCACAGAACGTACCCGGAAGCGGCCTGCTGATCTGCTGGCGCGTACGGCCAGCGTCGCTTACGACAAACCAGTCGTTGAAATCCCAGCGGGGAGCGTTCCTCCGCTCAGAATCGGTGTATTCCTGATCTCGAGAACAGGTATTGCGCCCCGTTACTTGGACTCAGAAGTCGTCTGAAAGACAAAAAGGAAGCCAACAGCAGAATTCAAAGCCCAGCTGCCTTTCAGCAGCCAGTGGTATGCCCCTTTCCAGGCGTCGGCGACCCGCCGTTCTAAGATGTTCTCGTTTCTCCCCTTACGCCGAGGGGCCCAGGCAACGCTGGTGCACAGTGCAGAGCGGGATCGAGATCAGCGAATCGCATTTCTCTCAATGTACCCTTCACCTTGACCTGGTGCTTCCGATCGGCGTCTCACGGTCGTTCTCCGTTCCAAGTTTTGTTAGGTTTGAGACGTGGGCAGATCGAGTTCAGTTTGTCCAGCATGAGGCATGCGCGTATAACATCCGTGACGGGTCCGGTGGGTGCCACGTCGCTGCTCAGTTGGGCATCAGAAGGTTATCCTTGCTGATGGATTTAGGCGTGAGCAAGGCTTTGGGTTAACACTCCCCCGGCGTAGGTCCGTATGAGTTTCCTCCAGAGTCGCTTGTCCCGCATCGCAAATCTCGATTCCCCGTTCCGGACAGGGATCCTCGCGTGCCTCGTTACCGTTTTATGCTATCTCGCCGCGAAAGTAGGAGGGGCCGTAGTTTTGCGCCCCCAAATGGTGTGGCCGCTGTGGCCCGGATGCGCCTTGCTGGTTGCGGTATTGCTGTTGGTGCCACGGAAGGTCTGGCCGATCTTTATCGCAGCTGGGCTTGCGGGATTTGTTCTCTACGATCTGCGGGCAGGCTTGCCGCATCGTTCGATGGCATTACTCGTTCTGGCCGATACGGTCGAAGTTCTCATCGCCGCTTTGGGCGTTAGCTATTCCTTTGCCGGTGATGTTCGACTGAACAGCGTCGAGTCCCTGGCCAAGTATTCATTCTTTGCGGTCTTCCTCGCTCCCGTCTCAGCCGCCTTTGTGGGCGCGGCAGTAGTCGGCGAAAACTACTGGGCAGGGTGGAGAATCAGTTACTTTACCGAGTCGTTAGCCCTTCTGACTCTGACTCCCGCCATTCTGACCTGGGCGAGGTTGAGAGAGGCATGGCCACAGAGGTCACGCGCCCATTATCTGGAAGCAATCGCTTTGATCTCTGGGTTGGTTCCGTTGTGCTATATCGCTTTCGTAACTTCTGGGCGGAACAGCGCGCCCGTGCTCCTATATTCACTTCTTCCATTTCTGTTGTGGTCCGCTTTGCGATTTGGGTTAATGGGAATCAGCACAACGATGATAATCGTTGACGTTCTGTCCACTTGGGGTGCGGTTCATGGAGGTGGTCCGTTCACCGGGTCGGTGGCACTCAGCAACGTGCTGTCGCTACAACTGTTCTTGTTTTTCGCTGCGACTCCTTTCATGGTTCTTGCAGTTCTTGTGGAGGAGCGCAGGCGGGCAGAACAGGCAACGCGCGAAAGCGAAAAACGCTTTCGACTGGTAGCTGATACCGCGCCGGCGCTGATCTGGATGTCAACTATCGACAAACTCTGCTGCTACTTCAATAAGCCTTGGCTGGACTTCACAGGGCGATCAATAGATTCCGAGCTCGGAAACGGTTGGGCGGATGGGATTCACCCGGAAGACTTTCCGAGATGCATGGATACGTATACGCGAGCCTTTGACCGTCGCGAGCAGTTCAGAATGGAGTATCGGCTCAGACGCCACGACGGAGAATATCGATGGGTTCTCGACATTGGAGTCCCGAGGTTCAATCCGGATGGCTCATTTGTCGGTTACATCGGGATCGGCGTTGATGTTACCGATGGCAAGCAAGCCGAAGCGGAACTGCGCGAGAGCGAAGAGCGGTTGAGCTTGGCGGCTCAGGTGGGAAAGATGTACGCCTATGAATGGGACGTGGCCACCGATGTCGTTATTCAATCCGAGGAGCACCCGAGTATCCTTGGCTTCAGCGACCAGGGGAGGCGACTCACTCGTCGAGAACTTTTGGCCAGAGTCTATCCAGACGACCGAGCGCTGTTTATCAGTTCAGATAACCAACTTACTCCCGAGAACCCGACTACCAAGAGTAGCTACCGCGTAGTGCGTCCTGATGGCTCGCTTGTTTGGTTGGAGAAAAACGCGCGAGGTTTCTTCGACGAGCAAAGCAAGATGCTGCGGATGGTAGGAATGGTAGCTGACATCACCGAACGCAAGCGTGCGGAAGATGCCCTCTCAAATGTGAGGCGCAAGTTGATCAACGCAGTAGAGCAGGAGCGCGCTCGGATTGCAAGAGAGCTTCACGACGACATCGGTCAACGTCTCGCGCTGTTGACAGCTGAACTGGAACAACTCCAGCAACACTCTCGCCATTTGCCTGCTGAGGTTCGGAACCGTGTGGGCGAACTAGGGAAGCAGACCGCCGAGATCGCGACCGATATCCAATCTATGTCGCACGAGTTACACTCGTCAAAATTGCAATACTTGGGACTGGCTGTGGCCATGAGAAGCTTTTGCAGAGAGTTCGGCGAGCAGGAGAACGTGAACATCGAGTTCAGATCCCACGATCTGCCAAGCCCTTTGTCGGCGGACACTTCTCTTTGCCTCTTCCGAGTTCTGCAGGAAGCCCTCCACAATTCGGCAAAACACAGCGGGGGACGGCTCTTCGAAGTTCGGTTGTGGGCAACGTCAGCCGAGATTCACCTCACCGTGGGGGATTTCGGCTTGGGTTTTGACGTCGAAATGGCCAAGCAAAGCCGAGGCCTTGGCCTCATCAGCATGGAGGAGCGGTTGAAACTGGTGGATGGAGAGCTTTCCATCGAGGCGAAACCCCAAAGGGGCACCACGATCCACGCTCGCGTGCCGCTCAGATCGGGAGGCGATTCCGTGCGTGCGGCCGGGTGACCACCCCTAAGCCTAAGCGGATATCCTGAGAGTCCGTCTCGTTTAGAACGCTCGCCCCAACGACTCAGCGCTATTTCCCGATCTTTCCGCCAATGACCTCACCCGAAACGACAATTTCCACGCGACGGTTTTCTTGCCGGCCGGCTGCGGTGGCGTTGTCGGCCACGGGCGTCGACATGCCGAAACCCTGTGAGGTCACGCTGCCATCACCCAATCCCTGAGCGACGAGAAATGTACGCACAGAATCGGCGCGTTTCTCAGAGAGCTTCTGGTTCAGATCCTCGCTGCCGATGTTGTCCGTGTACCCCTCCACCGCAAGGTTCAATCCAGGATGCGCCAGAACTACCCCTGATAGCTTTGCGAGCTTTTCCCTCGCCTGTGTACGCAAATCGTATTTTCCGATGTCAAAGAGCACGTCACCCATGTTGACTACCAGCCCACGCGGAGTATCGCGAGTATCCAGAATACGATTGAGCTGCTCGAGCAGTTGGGCACGCAGGTCGGCCGTGGCCTGACGGGCTCGCTGAGCGTCCGCTTGGGCAGCCTCCTCTTTTGCTTTTAGAGCGTCCGCCTCCATCTTCGCCTTGAGGGCGGCTGCATCCGCCTCCGCCTTCATCTGGGCCTGCTTCGCGGCATCAAGTTCGGCTTGGCGGCTGGCCTCTTCACGGGCCTTAGCTTCCGCTTCAGACTTGGCTTGGGCGGCCGCGGCATCGCGCTCCGCCGCTATGCGTTGTTCCTCTTGGCGTTGTGCGGCGAGAGCGCGCGCGTCCTCCGAGAATTGGACTGTCTGTCTGGCTGTGGAGATGATCTGCTTTTTGTCGGCGTTTCTTGCGAGAGCGTTTTCTGCCTCATCCAGGCTGGCTTGAGCCTTGGACAAAATCTCTGGTGCGTACTCGGCGGCTCGGCGCGACTTCGCGATATCGACTGCATTGCGCGCTTCATACATCTCCAGCGGCACGTGCTGCACATCAGGTGTCATCGCGAGCGGGTTCCCAAGCTTCGCGTACTGACCGCGCTTCATCAGCTTGTACTCTGTGACAGGGAAGAGCTTCCCTTTCGTGTTCTTCCGGGTCTCAGTCTCGAGGATCACCATCTCGCTGGGCATGCGGACAGCAAAATACGGTTCCGCAGTAACAATCATGGAGAAGGTTTGTGCCGGCGTGGTGGCGCTCAGTTTCCCCTCCCCGTTTTTGTTGATGAAAAGTTCTCCTGAATTCCCGGTGCGCCCCTCCGGCGTGACAACCCAAAGCACGTACGTCAGATACTCGGCGCCCAGCTTTGAGGGCGGTGTCAGGCCCTTGACCGTCACCTCGATGTTGGTCGTGCCCGTCTTAGCCTTGGCCTCGACCTTTGCCTCGCCACTGGCATCGGGCATGAGTTCGGCGCCCTTCAGATCAACTTTGGTACTGCCGCCGCCGACCGTGAAACCGATCGCTGTTGTCGACTTGCTGATAAGGCTGTCGGCTGGCTCGTTTTGTTTTGACTGCGCCGCGGCAGCGCAAGCTGCAAAAATAAGCAATGCGACGGAAAAAAGGGTTGTTGGGTTGCGATGCATACGTCTCTCCGTTTGTATCCAAGCCTTGAGGACTCTGACGTTCGCGAATGGGGCCCTCAACGCGATCATGCAATTGCTCCAGACCACAGCGCCTACCATAGTTCGGTGAAAGCAGCGCTGCAGGCAACAGGGCTTCGAGGGGTTGGGCAATATCATTCCCGGCTAAAAGTTCGGTGTGCCGAATGCCGATGTGGCCGCCCACAATTTTGTTCCACGGCGCGGCAGCAGACAAGCTAGCAGTTGCGCAGTGGCGCTGATACTGGCAGAACTTACAGCCTGAACAAACAGGCGCTCCGCAAACTCGTCACTTTAAAACTTTTTGAATGCTCGGAAGTGAGGGCGGACACTCGGCTTGCTATCACCTCAAGACTTGAAACCCAGGACGTGCGCGGTGGAATTTATCAAGCCGGCCGTCACTCAGAGAAAGGAACCACCCGGCAGCGCACGAAGACGATTTCGGAAAAGTGTTGGGATTGGCGTTGAGCGGCTCGAGAGAAACCTGGGTCGATTCTGACATGCGCACAGGCGACGACGCTGTTGAAATGCGAAAAAACCAGAAGCCGCTGCGCCACTGAAAGTCAGGAGCGGAATTCCTATCGTATTCGGGCTCGCTTCTTTATACCTACTGTCAGAATTAACAGATGTGCGGCTCCGGCCTGCGGTCTAGTGTTGCGGGGCGCAAGGAGTTTTCGCAAATGGCTGAACAGGCCACTGTCGCTGAACACGCGCGAAATCTGCGGGAGAGAGCTGTCTTTGAATTTAAGAGGTTCGTGGCAGTCTTCCTATACCTTTGGGTTGTATTTGCGTTGCTCTCCATCCATGAGACGATCATCCGGGCGCAGCACCATCTGGACTATCGCGCTCACACCTTTGCGGTAATCAATGCTTTTATCTTTGCCAAGGTCTTACTTGTCGGTGACTATTTGCGTCTGGGAGATCGGTTTAAGCATAAGCCGCTGGTCTACCCAGTGTTGTATCAGTGTTTCGTCTTCTCTGCGTTATTGACCGGTTTTCACATCGTGGAGAGAACCTTTGCCGGAGTGGTTGGTGGCAAGACTTTCAGCGAAAGCTTTTCCGAGATTGGTGGTCGAGGTTTGATAGGTATCGTGTCAATCAGCGCGCTTGCGTTCGTGATGTTGGTACCGTTCTTCGCATTCAGAGAGCTGGGCAGAATGATTGGCGAAGAGGAGCTTCGGGCTCTCTTTCTCGGACGTGGAGCGAAAACTGAAGTTGGAATGGGCTCAATCAACGATGCGAGGGGAACAGAAGAACAGAAGTTGGCGAAATGAACGGGAGCCGATACACAGTAAAGTGAACAGTTCTCTGCCGATGACGCATGAAACAAGAATGTCGCAGGACTTTCCCTAGCGATCCATTTCAGTTCGAAAAGAAAGGCGACTGCTCTTGCAGACCTGGACTCATGCACTCACGGTGTACTCGAAGAAGCCTGTGACTTGGGTACCATCCAGTCCGGATCCGCCAGATTCCACCCTCCGCCAAGAGCCTTGTAAAGCTGAACAACGACCGTACGGCGGTTGAGTTCCGTCTGGGCGAGTGCGATCTGGGCAGGATAGAGTTGCAGCTGGGCTTCAAGAATTTCGTAGTAACTGGCTTTGCCAGCATGGAAACGCTGGAACGATACTTTGACAGACTCCTGGTAGTCTTGCACAGCTTCGGCCTGCTTCGCGCGAATGAGTTCGTATTTTTGGCGCGAAATGAGGGCGTCTGACACGTCCTGGAAAGCACTCAGGGCCGTCTGCTGGTACTGCAATTTGGATTGCTCCCAGAAGGCGACGGCTTGGCGCTTTTGGGCTTTGAGAGCACCGCCCTGGAAGACGGGGCCGGCAACGTTGCCCGCAATGCTCCAGACGTTTGTTTGCCCGGAAGACAGGGCGGAGAGTGGAGAACTGGCCCGTCCAAGCAATGCTGTAAGCCCGATTTGAGGAAAATAATTGGCCGTCGCGACCCCGATTTGGGCGTTAGCAGATCTCAGCAGTTGTTCCGCCTGAAGCACATCAGGGCGCCGCTCCATCAGTGCGGAAGGCAAGCCAGCCGGAACCTCAGGTGGCACGATCTGATCGAGCAGTTTCGCGGTGTGCCTGATCTCGCCAGGGTTGTTGCCGAGCAGCACGCTGATCTGGTTTTCCGTTAGTGCAATCTCCCGTTCTAGCTCGGGAATGCTTGCGGCAGCCGTCGCCGCCGCTCCTGCGGCACGCGATGTTTCCAGCTTTGAGGCAACACCTCCTTCAAGCCGTTGAGTGAAAAGA
Source organism: uncultured Acidobacteriota bacterium (assembly GCA_963729415.1). GTDB lineage: Bacteria > Acidobacteriota > Terriglobia > Terriglobales > Acidobacteriaceae > Gp1-AA133. The sequence goes on from CAVSOD010000010.1 coordinate 213,311, forward strand.
TCCAGAGCCTGAGTGAACGAATCTGTTGTTTGTTTAGCGATGTCGAGTTGAAGCTCCAATGCAAGAAGCTGGAAGTAAGCTTGCGCAACATCACTCACAAGAGAGAGCATGACGGCGCGCCGCGCTTCTTCGGTAGCGAGATATTGAGCACGAGCAGCCTCGTTCAGACGGCGGAGGCGGCCCCAGACATCTGCTTCCCATGCAACGCTTGCCACTCCCAGGAAAGCTCCTCGCGTCTTGCCTCCATTGGGAGCGATAGAGCCCACAAACTCGTTTTTCCCATCGCTACTATTGACGGAATAATTGACGAAGGGAAAGTATTGCGCCCGTGCCTGGGCAGCGATTTGCCGCGACTGCTCAATGCGTGTCACGGCGACGCGCAAGTCATAATTGTTGGCCAGTGCGGTCTGGATGAGCTCTTTAAGGCGTTCGTCCTTAAAGACCTCCCACCACGCCAGGTCGGCAAACGACGCCTGCTGCGCTACCCCTTCAGCACCTCGGTATTCGACAGGAGCATTCACCTTGGGGCGCTTGTAGTGTGGCCCAACCGCGCACCCGGGCAAAAGGGTGAATAACACAAGAACCACAAAGAGCAGCCGGAAAGGAAATCCGGGTCGCGTTCTTCCCTTCCCTAAGCACCTCGTCGAGAATACAGATAGCTGCCCGTCTTCGCCGCAATCCGGGCTAGTCAGAGTCGTGCTGGTCATCGGCATCAAGCGTCCTTTATTTCGTTGCCTTGGGCTTGAAGGTCTAGTCTCCCGCCTGCGGAGCCGGTGCTGTGAGCGGTACTTCCGCTCGCTCCCGCTCAGCGCCGCCAAGACGCTCGATCATGCAAAACAACGCGGGAATAATAAAGATGGCCACAAAACTGGCTGCCAACATGCCCCCAATAACCGCCGTGCCCATGACTTGTCGTGACGCCGCGCCAGCACCCGATGCCCTCCAAAGGGGCACGCACCCCAGGATGAAGGCAAATGATGTCATCAGAATCGGCCGCAGCCGCAGTTTGGCTCCTTCCAATGCTGCATCCGTGAGCGATTTTCCTTTTTCGAATTCTAACTTCGCAAACTCCACGATGAGGATGGCGTTCTTGGCGGCGAGACCAATCAGCATGATCAGACCGATTTGCGCATAGACATTGTCCTCCAGAGCCAGACTGGTGTAATCGTGGAAGACAAGAAGGCCTATGATCCGGCGGAAGAAGAGGACGCCGAACGCCCCAAATACAGCGACGGGCGTGCTCAGCAGCACGCTGAAGGGTAGCGTCCAGCTCTCGTACATCGCCGCCAGGATGAGAAAGACGAATAGGATTGAGAATCCGAAGATAACTGCGGGCGGCACACCTTGCTGCGCCTTCTGTTCCTGAAAAGACATGCCCATGTAGTCAAAGCCCATCCCGGGCGGCATGGTCTGAGCAAAGACTTCTTCCAGCGCCTTCATAGCCTGTTCGGAACTGAAACCCGGTTTCGTGATGCCATTAATCTGGACGCACGGATATAGGTTGTAATGCATGGTGAATTCAGGGCCGACCCGGGGCTCGATAGCTGTAACCGTGGACAGCGGAACCATTTGGCCGGCAGTGTTACGGACGTAGAAGCGGCCCACGTTTTCGGCCTGCGTTCTAAAGTCACCTTCGGCCTGCACGTAAACCTGCCAAACGCGTCCGAAACGGTTGAAGAAGTTGACAAACGCGCCCCCCATGAATGCTTGTAAGGTCTGATAGACATCGTTCAGGGGTACACCCTGTTTTAGCACCTTGTCACGATCCACCTTGACCGAGAGTTGGGGAACGGAGGGGAGCGCCGTAGTAAATAAGGCGGCAAACTCAGGCCGGTTGCGTGCTGCGGCCATAAACTTCTCCTGGTTCTCGGTGAGAAACGCGGGGCCCCTTGCAGATCGATCTTCCAGCACGAAGGTGGCGCCGCCGGACGCCCCCACCCCGGGTATCGACGGTGGCGGAAAGGTGATCGTAGTGCCTTGGGAAATTTCGCGAAGCGCCACGTTCAAGTGAATCTTGATGGCCCAGTATTGCTCCTCGGGCGCCTTGCGATCTTTCCACGGCTTGAGAGTCACCCAAAAGAAAGAGCTATAGGTATTCTGCACACCACTCAACATGTTATAGCCGACGACGGTGGTCACATGGTCCACGCCGGGGGTTTTCATTAAAATGCTCTCGACTTTTGCAGCGGCCGCGCTAGAACGCTGTAACGAAGAAGCATCGGGTAGTTGTAAGGCGACGAAGACGTAACCCTGATCTTCTTCTGGCAGGAAGCTGCGGGGGAGCTTGCTGCCAAAAAAGCCAGCCAGTACGGAGAAGACGAGTAGCAGAGCAACAGTGACTCCCAGTTTGTGAATCAGCGCCCCGCACCAGCCGACGTAGCCGGTCGTCGCGCGATTGAAAACCCCGTTAAACCATGCGAAAAATTTCCCCAAGAGTCCGCGGGACTCTTTCTTTGGCCGGAGCAACAGGGCGCCGAGCGCCGGGCTCAGCGTGAGGGCATTGAAGGCTGAGATGATGACAGAGACAGCAATGGTAATTGCGAACTGTTGGTAGAGCCGTCCGGTGATGCCGGGAATGAAGGCCGTTGGTATGAATACCGCCGATAGGACGACAGCGATACCGATCACTGGTCCAGAAACTTCCTCCATGGCTTTGAAGGCAGCATCCTTCGGCGACAATCCGTGTTCGATGTGATGTTCGATTGCCTCGACCACGACGATCGCGTCGTCCACCACCAAACCGATTGCCAGGACCAGGCCAAACAGCGAAAGGGTATTGATGGAGAAGCCGAGCAGAGGAAAAATGAGGAAAGTGCCGATCAGGGACACGGGTACAGCCAGCAGGGGTATCAGCGTGGCACGCCAGCCCTGTAGAAAAATGTAGACAACGATGATCACGAGGACAAGAGCTTCGATGAGGGTGTGAATAATTTCGCTGATGCCCTCGGTGACAGGAAGTGTTGTGTCAAGTGCGATTGCGTAGTCGAGGCCCGGAGGGAATCGTTTCCTGGCCTCGGCCATCAGATCCTTGGCGCCTTGGGCAGCTTTAATGGCGTTGGATCCGGGAAGCTGGTAAATGGCCACGACTGCGGAAGGATTGCCATCCAGCCGACCCCGCAGGTTATAAATCTGAGTGCCAAGTTCGATTCGGGCCACGTCCTTCAGTCGCACGAACGAGCCGTCAGGATTAGCGCGGACGACGATCTGACCGAATTCCTCTTCCGAAACCAAGCGGCTTTGCGCAATGACAGAGTATGTATGCTCTTGCCCCGGCGGCACCGGTTCACCGCCGACCTGCCCCGCGGGGTTCACGGTGTTCTGCACTTTGACCGCGTTGATAATCTCTGGAACAGTGATTTGCAGTTTGGCCAACTGGTCGGGGTTCACCCAGAAACGCATGGCGTATTGACCGGCGCCAAAAATTGTGACGCTGGCAATCCCGTAAGAGCGAGTGAGGGGGCTGAGAAGATTGATGTAAGCGTAATTGGCGAGAAATTGAGCGTCGTACTTCCCGGTTGAGGAGTAGAGGTCGAACAGCATGAGCGGGGCCGAAGTGGACTTCTGTACGGTGACGCCTTGAGTGTTCACTTCGACCGGGAGCTGGGAGGCCGCCTGCGACTGGCGCATCTGGGCGAGAATCAGGTCGGTGTTCGGATCTGTTTTTATGTTGAAATCTACCGTCAGCTTGGACTGGCCGTTATTCGCATTCAGCGAATACATGTATTCCATGTTGTCCACGCCGCTCATCTGTTGTTCGATGGGCGTGGCAACGGACTGGTCCAGAGTGAGCGCGTCCGCTCCGGGGTAAGTCGCGGTAATCTGGATTTGTGGGTCGGCAATGTTCGGAAACTGCGCCGTAGGCAGACTCAATATGGCAACCGCACCAACGATGACCATGACGATCGAGATCACCATGGACATGACAGGATGATTGATGAAGAATTTGGCCATGATGTAGGTTACGGCTTGGCAAAGTTAGGTTTCTCGAGCGTTAGGGAACTGGCCTTATAAGGCTTGGGGTTCACCTGCGTGCCTTCCTGCACTCGCTGCACGCCTTCTGCGACGACTCGTTCGCCCGGCGTCAGACCATCCTCAACGATCCACATGTCGCCACTCCTCGCGCCCATTTTGACGGGCCGGATGCTGACTTTATTGTCCTCAGCCACCACTGCTACGAGATAGCCACCTTGCAATTCGCTCACGGCACGCTCTGGTACGAGTAACGCGTTTTGTTGAATTCTTACCACTGTGCTGATACTCCCGAACCCACCGGGACGAAGAACGCTACCGGGATTTGGGAATGCGACTTGAACGATGATTGCTCCAGTCCTCACATCTACCTGGCGGTCCAGAGCGTGAAATTGGCCTTTAAGCGGATAAGTGGTGCCGTCAGTGAGCCGGAGGTTCCAGTTGAGCTTTTGCAGAGCCGCAGATTCGCTAAGCCCACCCTTCCCAATAGATCTCATTGCACTGAGGTACTCCTGTTCGCTTACGGTCAAAGTCGCAAGGATGGGGTTCAGCGTAGAGACCGTTGTCAAGGCGCCGCTTTGGGGGCCTACCAGGTCGCCAACCTGGGCAGTGGCGATCGCCGTGACGCCGTCGATCGGCGATGTGATGTTGGTGAAGCCGAGATTCAATTGGGCCTTTTCCACGTTGGCTTGAGCCGTGGCGATAGCGGCTTGAGCTCCCTCGACCTGTGCCTTCGCTGCGAGATCGGCCTGCACAGCGTCATCCAGTTCCTGTTGGCTAATGGCGCTCTGCTTAGCAAGTGGCGTGTAGCGTTTCACGTCGATCTCTGTCTTGCCCAGTCTCGCTTCGGCTTGCTGTAGGTTTGCCTTGGCCTCCTCACGGTTTCCCTTGGCCTGGTCGAGAGCCGCCTGAAAGGGTCTTGGATCGATCTCGAAAAGGGGTGTGCCCTTCCTGACATACGCGCCGTTGGCATAGTTCTGTTTGAGCAGGAGGCCCGAGACTTGAGCGCGAACCTGGGCGTTAACAAGCCCGTCAAGGGTCGCCACCCAGTTTCTGGTGATTGGCACATCTTTCTGGACCACTGTGACGACTTCAACTTCGGGAGGGCCCGCTGGCGGCAGCCCCATCTTTCCGCAACCAGTGGAAAGCACTGTGCCCACGGCGAGAACAATCGCCGCAACTTTCATTCTTTTGCTTTGCATGACAGACGCTCCGGGGACGCGTGCAGCGCTCGACCCGGAAGGTTGATCCCCCACGAAATGCCAAACACGTGAAGTCAGGCCCGGCAGACATTCGCCCGTCATTTGGTCGAGAGCGCTCACAGGTGACTCATGGTAGGCATTCCAAAAACCTTAGGGAACTGTCAAAACTATCAGGAACTCGCCGCCAGCTAAGCCACTTTGAATCCGCGTGATCGAACATGTGCTCCCTCGCTTCTCTCTCTATTACTTTCCCAGGTATGCCTGCCTAGTAGTTTTGCCAGTGTTCCGTTTTTTGCGGCTCCACTATCAGGAGAATGCAAAGAACATCGCCAGAGAGCCAACTGTCTGTCTTTCGTTCAAACGTGGCTGCCAGATGGGTGTTCGCAATGAAACGAGCTGAGACTGGCAAGCTTCGCGTGAAAGGAAAACATTACGAGAAGGAGTTGCACCATTTTCAGAGGTAGGGGGCCGTCAGTTAGTCATTATCCTTGCGCGGGAATCAGGCCATGACCAACGAGCTACCGATCGTTTATCTCGCAAGGCATGGCGAAACCGCCTGGAGCCTGACAGGTCAGCATACCGGCCTTACCGATCTTCCGCTGACCGAGAGAGGTGAGCACACCGCTCGCAAGTTGGGTGAACGCTTGCAAGGCATGACGTTCGCTCACGTGTTCACCAGTCCCTTGAAGCGCGCTCACCGGACGTGCGAGCTGGCTGGCTTCGGATCGGTGGCCACAATTGATTCGGACCTCGTCGAATGGGACTACGGACAATATGAAGGTCGCCGTGGTGCCGAAATCCGTGCGGAACACCCAGATTGGAACCTCTTCCGAGATGGCTGTCCCGGAGGAGAATCACCCGGCCAGGTTGCCGCGCGAGCAGACCGGGTGGTGCGTCGTGTACGCACCTTTGAAGAGGACGTGCTGCTCTTCACCAGCGGGCACTTCATCCGGGTCTTGGCTGCTTGTTGGCTCGGGCTGCAACCTACGGCCAATAGCAGGTATTTCATGCTGAGCACAGCGAGCCTCAGCGCACTGGGCTACGAACAGCATCTCTCCCGACCTGTGATCAGGTTTTGGAATGACACCCATCACGTGGACTCTGGATTCCTGAATCCTGGGATTTCGCAGGTTAGAGGAGATGACAGCCATATCTGATTCCATATCTTAGATATTGCAGACAGCTTGAGGGCCTGGTTGACGTGATGACGCAGCGAGCGGTTAATCACGCTTTTGTCGTGGTGCTGCCAAATTTAGGCCGATGGCCAAGTCCTTAAGTAGGAACTTAGATTTTTCCAAGGATGACTCTTGTGCAATTGTCCCTACTTAGCATTTAAAAAATCCGGATCACAATCACCCTTCGGTTGTTCCCGGCAGGCAAGAATCGTCAGCCTGTTAAGTTTGACAGTAGGCCAAACCAACAAAGATCTTTACCATGCGCCTCGTGGAAGAAGTGGCCTGTGGGTTGCCACTATTTTGCTGAATCCTTACAGCGTTTGATTCACACATGGGAGCTGTCGGAAAACCGATTGCTGTTGGTGCTGGATCACGACATCTTGACGGTTCCTGCTGCGGGGTAGCGCAGCTCTCACGCTTCTTCCAATTCAGTAACCGTCTGGCTTATGGCAACTGTGCACGGGCGCGGAAGATGACGGTACTCTTTTTCGATAAGTAGGTTGCGAGGAGGTGCGATGAAGGCGACACAACTGCTTCACAATTTGGGCCAGAGCCTTTGGCTCGACAACATCACTCGTGACTTGCTCCACAGCGGCACGCTCGAACGCTACATCGCCGAGCTGTCGGTGACGGGACTTACTTCGAATCCTACGATTTTCAATGAAGCCATCAAGAACAGCGCTGCTTACGACGACACGATTCGTGCAAAAGCTGAAGAGGGGAAATCAGGCGAGGAGTTGTTCTTCGAACTGGCGATTGAGGACCTCACCGCAGCTGCTGACTTGTTTCGGCCAATTTACGATCGGACAAACGGGGTGGATGGATGGGTGTCGCTCGAAGTTTCGCCGCTACTAGCCTACGACACGGCCAGCACCCTGGCTGCTGCTAAAGATCTGTTTGCACAGGCGGCCCGCCCGAATCTGTTCATCAAAATACCCGGCACTAAAGAAGGCCTGCCGGCGATTGAGGAAGCGATCTTCGCTGGAATTCCTGTCAACGTCACCCTTCTGTTTTCGCGGGAACACTATCTGGCGGCGGCCGAGGCATTCGTACGCGGAATCGAGCGGCGCATCGCGGCAGGCCTCAGGCCCAATGTCGGCTCCGTGGCCTCCGTATTTGTCAGCCGTTGGGACGGCGCAGTGAGAGGCAAAGTCCCTGCCGAAATCATCAATCGCCTTGGCATCGCTATCGCGGGACGCACATACAAGGCGTGCCGTGAACTGCTCGGCTCCCCCCGCTGGCAGCGCGTTTATAACGCTGGTGCCTACCCGCAGCGCCTATTGTGGGCGAGCACCGGTACCAAGGATCCCACCGCGTCCGACATCCTTTACATCAAAGCCCTCGCCGCCCCTTTTACCGTGAATACGATGCCCGAGGCCACCTTGAAAGCACTCGCGCATCACAATGAACTCGGATCGATCTTACCCGCCGACGGCGGTGACTGTGAGGAAGTCTTAGCGCAATTTGCCAAAGCAGGTATTGCGGTCGATTCCTTGGCTGATCGTCTCCAGGCCGAGGGTGCGAAATCGTTCGTCAACTCCTGGAATGAGTTAATGACGGTGACCTCGTCCAAGACCGCACTACTCAAGACGGCGTAGGCAACTGAACCTTCGGGTGTTACGCGCCACAACGTGGAACAGAAATCCTGGGACGTCTTCTCGAAACGAGGAGTCTTGTCATGAACGTGCTGACTGTTGATGTCGGTGGGACTAATGTCAAGGTTCTTGCGACCGGACAAAAAGAACCTCGGAAGTTTCCGTCGGGGCCAAAAATGACGCCCGAACAGATGGTCTCTGGCGTCAAGGAGATAACCGGCGATTGGAACTACGACGTGGTATCGATTGGGTACCCGGGCCTGGTTCTAAAGGGCAAGCCGGCCGGTGAACCACATAACCTGGGGCAGGCGTGGGTCGGTTTTAATTTCAAATCTGCGTTCGGATGTCCGGTGAAGATCATCAACGATGCTGCCATGCAGGCTCTTGGTAGTTACAAGAGTGGACTCATGATCTTCCTGGGCTTTGGAACCGGTTTGGGCTCGGCGATCGTCGATCAAGGCATCGTCGTCCCGATGGAACTTGGTCACCTGTCCTTCAAGAATGGCACTTACGAAGACTATGTTGGCCTCCGGGGATTGAAGCGATTAGGCAAAAAAAAATGGGAGCGATATGTCGAATTCGGAGTAGCCAGATTGGTCGACGCTCTGCACCCTGACGACGTTGTTCTTGGGGGAGGCAACACCAAGAAACTGAAACACCTCCCTCCCGGCTGCCGAAGAGGAGACAACGCCAACGCATTCCTCGGCGGCTTTCGCCTCTGGGAAGGCGCAAGTAATGGTCGGCCCTCCTCTGGCGGCAAGGGCCGACGTTAGCTACAGGGAAAGATAAGGAGCACGAGATGGCAACAGCCCCAAACGCGACCGCGAAACGCCAGCACATCGAACCACTTCCGCAACGTAAGGCGTGGAAGGCCCTCCAAGCCCACCATACTAAGGTTAAAGAGTTGCATCTACGTCAGCTCTTTGCGGAAGACCCGAAGCGCGGCGAGCGGATGACAGGCGAAGCCGTCGGCCTGTTCTTGGACTATTCGAAGAATCGGGTCACCGACGAAACACTCAAGCTCCTGATCCAACTGGCAGAGCAATCGGGTCTTCGAGACCGGATCGAAGCCATGTTCAGTGGCAAGAAAATCAATGTTACAGAGAATCGAGCGGTCCTGCACACAGCTCTGCGAACTCCGAGGGGAGCATCCATCGTTGTCGATAACGAGAACGTGATACCTAAGGTGCACGCCGTTTTGGACAGAATGGCAGTGTTGTCCAATCGTATCCGGAGTGGCGCATGGACCGGCCACACCGGTAAGCGCATCCGCAACATCATCAACATCGGCATCGGCGGGTCCGACCTCGGGCCGGTGATGGCATACGAGGCGCTCAAGTATTACAGCGAACGTGCCTTGACGTTTCGTTTCGTTTCGAACGTCGATGGCACAGACTTCGCGGAAGCCGTACGCGACCGGAGTCCAGAGGAGACCCTTTTCATAGTTTCTTCGAAAACCTTCACGACGCTCGAGACCATGACCAACGCCCATACGGCTCGCGCTTGGTCGCTCGCTGGTCTGGGGGGTGACGAAAAATCGGTCGCCAAACATTTCGTTGCTGTTTCAACAAACCCAGAGGAAGTCGCGAGGTTCGGAATCGATACAGCCAACATGTTCGGCTTCTGGGATTGGGTTGGCGGGCGCTACTCCATGGACTCGGCGATTGGCCTCTCCACGATGCTGGCCATCGGTCCAGAGAACTTCGCTGCCATGTTGGACGGATTCCACCAGATGGACGAGCACTTCCGCACTGCCCCGTTCGAACAAAACCTACCAGTGCTGATGGGTCTGCTCGGCCTCTGGTACAACGACTTCTTCGGCGCACAGACTGTTGCGGTCTTTCCCTACGAGCAATACCTGAAGCGTTTTCCAGCCTATCTGCAGCAGTTGACTATGGAGAGCAACGGTAAACACGTCACCCTCGATGGTGCCGCGGTCACCTATCAGACCGGGCCGATTTACTGGGGCGAGCCAGGAACGAATGGCCAGCATTCCTTCTACCAGCTGATCCATCAGGGAACCAGGCTCATCCCCTGCGATTTCATTGCTTTCGGCCAATCACTCAATCCGATTGGCAGGCACCACGACATGCTCCTGGCAAATGTTTGTGCTCAGACGGAGGCGTTGGCGTTCGGCAAGACACCGGAGCAGGTGAAGGGCGAGGGAACTCCCGATTGGCTCGTGCCCCACCGGGTCTTTGAGGGCAACCGCCCTTCGAACACCATTCTGGCCGAAAAGCTCACGCCGGGAACACTCGGGAAGCTTGTCGCATTGTATGAGCACTGCGTCTTCACTCAAGGAACGATCTGGCACATCGACTCATTTGACCAATGGGGAGTTGAGCTCGGCAAGGTCTTGGCCCAGCGCATTATTCCGGAAATCGAAAACAAAGCAGAACCCATGCTTACGCACGACAGCTCCACGAGCAATTTGATTAGGCGCTACCGCAAACTGAAGGAGTCGTCCAATGATTCGTCGCGCTAATAAGCCATAGTTGCCCTTCGACGATCCTAGCTCGTTCGCGACCAAGGTGTTCGGCACGTGCTACCGGTGATTTGTTGAGTCCGAGAAACGATCAAGCGAACCACGCTGAGTGCGACTTCGAACCTGCCCGGTGACAGTGATTCGACAGGCGGAAACGGCAGCTGATTTAGTAATCGAGAACTACAAAGGAGTCCTTACATGCAACTTGGAATGGTGGGTCTTGGCAGGATGGGAGCAAACATGGTTCGGAGGCTTCTCAGGGCCGGCCACAAATCCGTGGTCTTCGATATGTCGCCCAACGCTGTTAGTGAACTGGTTGATGAAAAGGCCGTGGGGTCTTCCTCGCTCGCGGACCTCGTGAAGAAGCTTGAGAAGCCGCGTGCAGTTTGGTTGATGGTGCCGGCGGCGGTTGTGGACAAGACCATAAGGGACATCCGGTCCCATCTTGAGCCAGGAGATATCGTTATCGACGGTGGGAATTCCTATTATGTGGATGACATTCGCCGAGCGAAAGAACTCGCGAAAGAACAGATCCATTATGTGGATGTTGGCACCAGCGGTGGCGTGTGGGGCTTGGAGCGTGGTTATTGCATGATGATTGGCGGTGAAAAAGAGGTCGTCAGACACCTCGATCCCATCTTCGCTACGCTCGCGCCTGGCCTCGGGGATATTCCCCGAACTCCGGGCCGCGAAAAGAAGGGAGATGGCACCTCCGAACAGGGCTACCTGCATTGTGGGCCCAACGGCGCCGGTCATTTTGTGAAGATGGTGCACAACGGAATTGAGTACGGAGTCATGGCGGCGTATGCCGAGGGTTTGGGTATTCTCCGATCAGCAAATGTTGGAAAGAAGGAACACGCCATCGACGCTGAAACGACACCTTTGCGTAACCCCGAGCTCTACCAATACGAGTTCCATCTGCCTGACATTGCCGAAGTGTGGCGGCGCGGCAGTGTAATCGCCTCGTGGCTGCTGGATTTGACGGCCTCCGCCCTACTTGAGGATCCTGCCCTCGCGAAGTTTGGGGGTCGGGTCTCTGACTCGGGCGAAGGGCGGTGGACCATCAATGCCGCCATTGATGAGGCTGTGCCCGCGCATGTTCTGACCGCGGCACTATACGAGCGATTCAGCTCACGGGGTGAGTTCGACTTTGCGAACAAGCTTCTATCGGCGATGCGTTATGAATTCGGTGGTCACCTTGAGAAAGCAAGCAAGGGCGAGGCTGCGTAAAGGAGATGACCATGGACAGTCCCAGTTGTGACGCGCTTGTCTTCTTCGGTGCCACCGGGGACCTAGCCTACAAGAAGATATTTCCGGCGCTGCAAGCCATGATCAAGCGTGGCCACTTAAATGTGCCGGTCATCGGCGTAGCCCGGGCTGGCTGGAACACGGACCAGCTCCGCGCGCGAGCAAAAGACAGTCTCGAGAAGCACGGGGGACTCGACCCGGCAGCTTTTGACAAACTGAGCGGTTTGTTGCGCTACGTGGACGGCGACTATGCAGATCCGATGACCTTCCGGGCGCTCCGTAGAGAACTCGAAGGGGCCGAGCACCCGGCACACTATCTTGCGATCCCGCCTACACTCTTCGGACCGGTCGTGGAACATCTTGAAACATCCAAATGCGCGAACGGTGCTCGCGTCATCGTCGAAAAGCCCTTCGGGAGTGATCTCGAATCGGCACAGAACCTCAATCAGATCCTACTTAATACCTTCGATGAGACTGCGATCTTCCGAATCGATCACTATCTTGGAAAACGGCCAGTACATAACATGGTTGTCTTCCGCTTCGCGAACGCGTTCATGGAGTCGTTCTGGAACCGCAACTATGTTGAAAGTGTGCAGATCACCATGGCGGAAAATTTTGGTGTCCAGGGTCGGGGTGCTTTTTATGATCAGACTGGCACGATCCGCGACGTCATCCAGAATCATCTCTTTCAAGTCCTGTGCAACCTGGCCATGGAGCCTCCCGTCCGGACTGACAGTGAATCCATTCGTGACGAGAAGGTCAAGGTTTTGAAGGCCATCCCCCCGTTGCAGGCAAAAGACATCGTCCGCGGGCAATTCCGCGGCTATCGGAAAGAGAAGGGTGTGGCGCCGGACTCAAATGTCGAGACGTTTGCGGCTCTTCGACTCAGCGTCAATTCGTGGCGTTGGAAAGGGGTGCCCTTCTTCATTCGAGCAGGGAAATGCCTTCCCGTGACGTGCACAGAGGTCGTCGCGCGATTACGTCTGCCTCCTACAGTGATAAGGACCAGTGCTCTGACGCAAAACCATCTACGGTTTCGCATCAGTCCTGAGGTCACCATTGCGTTGGGTATGACGGTGATGGCTCCTGGCGAGGAGATGATTGGCCAAACGACGGAGATGTTGGCAAGCCGTCACCCGCAGCCAGAAGAGATGGATGCTTACGAACGAGTGCTGGGAGACGCGATGGCGGGAGACGCGACATTGTTTGCCCGTCAGGATTACGTCGAAGAGGCGTGGCGAATTGTGGATCCCATACTAAAGAACAGCACGCCAGTCTACGAATATGAGCCCGCCACCTGGGCGTCAGGCGAAGGCGCCCAGAGAGTTACACCGGAGGGCGGCTGGCATAACCCAGCTATGGAGACAGAGAAAACGCTCCCCGCCCGCGCGGCGTGACTTTTTATTCGCGACTTGAGTTTTCAGCACCTGAACGGTGCGTCCAACTTTGCTGTCAGTGGGAGATCCGCCTTGAAGGTGGAAGTACTAGCCAATGCTGAGTCGGCCGCGAACAGGGCTGCGACACTAATCGCTTCGGATGCGCGTACGACGTGTGCTGCGCGGGGTCGTTACATCGTGGCTGTGAGTGGCGGCCACACGCCATGGCTTATGTTGCGGGCGCTCGCCCAGGAAGAGCTTCCTTGGGAGGCCATAAGTGTGGTCCAGGTGGACGAACGCGTTGCCCCTGTAGGCCATCCCGACCGAAACCTTACCCACTTGCAGGCAAGCTTGCTGGGGAACACGCCGCTGAGATCTGAGCAAATCTACGCCATGCCGGTTGACGCATCGGATCTGGAAGCCGCTGCCCAGCAGTACGCACAAACTCTTTGTGAGATTGCCGGCTTACCTCCCGTACTTGATCTCGTTCATTTGGGTCTCGGCGGCGATGGCCACACCGCCTCTCTGGTTCCTGGAGATCCGGTCCTCAGTATCACCAGCGCAGATGTTGGGTTGACCAGCATCTACCAGGGAAGACGTCGGATGACCTTGACCTACCCGGTCATCAATCGTGCTCGGCGTGTTCTGTGGCTGGTGACCGGAGGTGAAAAGGCTGAAATGCTCGATCGCCTCCGCAATGCCGACGCATCGATTCCAGCGGGGCGAGTTCGTTCCCATGACGCCTTGGTCCTGGCCGACAACGCGGCGGCGGGACAACAGCGTCCGATCGAAAACAAAGGAAGGGCGGACATACAAGCGACCTAACAAGCTTCGAAGTCCAGGCGCCGCTGCGTAGGAGTCTAGCGGTGTCCGGGACCCGCTTGCTGCACATTTGTCTTGCCGATGGATTTGCGTATGGAGGCAACATTCCTATGCAGAGTCATCTCCACCCTCACCTTGATCGATAGTGAAGATTGCGAAGAACGAGGAGGCACCATGAGTGCAACAACGCTTGTGCAAGCGACCGCGAATGCGACAAATGCTGCCCAACTGTCGATCAATACTATTCGGACCCTTTCCATGGACGCGGTTCAGCAGGCCAAGTCGGGACACCCCGGCACGCCGATGGCACTCGCTCCGCTCGCATACACCCTATGGAATCGTGTGATGCGTTTCGATCCGCAGGATCCTATCTGGCCTAACCGCGATCGGTTCGTACTCTCCAATGGTCACGCCTCTATGCTGCTCTGGTCCATACTCCACCTCACACAGACAAAGGCGGTCAACGCCGATTATGAAAGGCTGGGGCAGCCCGCGGTGACACTTGACGACATTCGCCGGTTCCGCCAGCTCGACAGCAAGGCGCCCGGGCACCCCGAGTACCGTTGGGTCTCCGGCGTTGAAACCACTACCGGCCCGCTTGGGCAAGGCGTGGCCACGAGCGTGGGTATGGCGATCGCGCAGAAATGGCTCGCCAGCCACTACAATCGCCCCGGCTTCGATATTTTCGATTACAACATTTATGCCGTCTGCGGAGACGGCTGCATGATGGAGGGAGTTGCCTCAGAGGCAGCCTCGCTTGCCGGCCACCTGGGCCTCGACAATCTCTGCTGGATCTACGACAACAACCGCATCACGATCGAGGGGGACACGAACATCACCTTCACAGAGGATGTTGCCGCCCGTTTCCTGGCGTATGGGTGGAACGTCCTGAGCGTGGGTGACGCCAACGACATAGATCGCATCGAGCACGCGCTAAGTGTCTTCCGAAAGACCAAGGGCCGGCCCACTTTTATCGTTCTGGATAGCCACATCGGATACGGGTCTCCGAACAAGCAGGACACCGCGTCAGCCCACGGCGAACCGCTCGGAGAAGAGGAGATCCGTCTCACCAAACGCAGATACGGATGGCCCGAGGAGGCGAAGTTCCTCGTGCCCGATGGTGTTTATGAGCACTTTGTGGCGGGCGTAGGGGCCCGGGGCGCACAAGCCCACCGCCAGTGGACAGCACTCTTCAATCAATATCGCGTCAGCTTTCCCGAGCTCGCGAACGAGATTGACTTGATGCAGCGCCGTGAACTCCCGGCCGGATGGGACACCAACCTACCCGTTTTCCCGGCAGATTCCACGGGCCTGGCGGGACGGGAAGCCTCCGGCAAAGTGCTAAACGTTCTGGCGCAAAACATCCCTTGGTTCCTTGGAGGCTCGGCGGATCTTGGGCCGTCGAACAAAACGACACTGACCTATGAGGGCGCGGGCAGTGTTCAGGCCGAAAGTCCGGGCGGTAAGAACTTGCATTTCGGCATCCGTGAACATGCCATGGCTGCCATCGTAAATGGCCTCTCCCTGTCGAAGCTCCGCGCCTTCGGTGCGACGTTCTTCATCTTCAGTGATTACGCCCGGCCCGCCATCCGGCTCTCTGCTCTTATGGAGCTGCCCACCATCTTCGTCTTCACACACGAAGCAATGGGCGATGGAGAAGACGGTCCCACCCACCAGCCGGTGGAACATCTCGCTTCTTTACGCGCCATCCCCGGGCTAATCACATTGCGGCCTGCCGATGCCAACGAAGTCGTCGAGTCCTATCGCTACATTATGCAACTGCGACATGAGCCAGCCGTACTGGCTCTCTCGCGTCAGCCGCTGCCGACACTCGATCGGACCAAGTATGCTCCCGCCTCTGGGGTTGCACGCGGCGCTTATGTTCTTGCCGATTGCCCGGAAGGAAATCCTGAGGTCATCCTGATCGCCTCGGGCAGTGAAGTCAGTCTCGCTGTGAAGGCCCACGAAACGCTGATCGCTGAAGGCATCCGCTCGCGAGTGGTTTCGATTCCATCCTGGGAAATATTCGATCATCAAACGCAGGCCTATCAGGATTCCGTCCTGCCACCTGACGTAAACGCCCGTGTTGCCGTAGAACAGGCTTCGAGTTTCGGATGGGAGCGTTACGTCGGCAAGCCGGGTCGGCTCAATTGCATGAAAACGTTTGGGGCCTCCGCGCCGCTTAAGGAACTGCAAAAGAGGTTTGGGTTTGAGCCTGGCCAGGTAGTGGCAGCGGCAAAGGCGCTGCTGGGCAGGAAGTGATCCGCACATCACAGATGCGCCCAGGTCCTCCCGACGCGCCACGCGCTCAGAGGTCCCTGTCCTCAAAAGCGCCCGCCGTCGGATCAAACCAGGGGGAGGATGCGATCTTCCAAGAGGGTGGACCGAGGATGCTGGCATGAGCATCTACGACACCCGCGAAGGCGCTCGCTTGGCAACGATTCAGGAAAAGAAAGGTCACTGGAACCGCTGGGGTCCGTTCCTTTCCGAGCGTGCATGGGGCACAGTGCGAGAGGATTACAGCGCCGACGGCAGTGCGTGGGACTACCTTACTCACGACCACGCTCGTTCACGTGCCTATCGCTGGAACGAGGACGGCTTGGCCGGCATTAGTGACCGGCACCAGTATCTGTGTTTTGCTCTGGCGCTCTGGAACGAACGCGATCCGTTTCTGAAAGAACGGTTGTTTGGCCTCAGCGGTCCCGCAGGCAACCACGGCGAAGATGTTAAGGAGTACTACTTTTACCTGGACAGCACGCCGACTCACTCCTACATGCGGTACCTCTACAAGTACCCGCAAGCGGCATTCCCATATGACCAGCTACTTGCGGAGAACCAGCGACGAACAAAGCTCGATGACGAATATGAACTCGTCGACACTGGGATCTTCGAGCAAGGCCGCTACTTCGACGTGATGGTGGAATACGCCAAGGCCAACGCAGAGGACCTGTTGATTCGCATCCACGTCAGTAACCGTGGTCCGGAACGGGCGCAGATTCATGTGCTGCCGACCCTCTGGTTCCGCAATACCTGGAGTTGGGGGCGCGATGATCGCCGCCCTTCTATCGCGTCGCAGACAAATCGGGAACAAGGGCAAGGCCGCGTGAGCACTCTGATTGCACGGCACTGGCATCTGGGCGAGTACGCACTGTACTGTTCCGGCGCTGCCGACTTGCTGTTAACTGAGAATGAAAGTAATAGCGATCGACTATGGGGAGTCCGGTCTCCGACGCCGTACGTGAAGGACGCGTTTCATGAGTATGTGGTGAAGGCCAACCGCGCGACTGTGAACCCGGCTGGTGCCGGCACTAAAGCGGCCGCGCACTACAGCCGCACGATCAATTCCGGGGAGACCATCACCCTTGACTTGCGCTTGGCATCGGTGCGCGAGACCACTTTACTCAAGGCGCCGTTTGCTGATTTCGACACTCTGCTGAGTCAGCGTCACGAGGAAGCGGATGAGTTTTACGACGCTGTACTGCCCCGGCGTCTCTCAATAGATGCCAAGCTCGTGGCGCGCCAGGCCTTCGCTGGAATGCTGTGGTCGAAGCAGTATTACCACTACGTTGTCAGCGACTGGCTGGAAGGAGATCCCGGCCTACCAACCCCTCCAAAGGAGCGTTGGGAGGGGCGAAATAGCGATTGGAAACACCTTTTTACGCGTGATGTGATCTCCATGCCCGACAAATGGGAGTTTCCATGGTTTGCTTCCTGGGATCTTGGATTCCATTGCGTGCCGCTGGCCCATGTGGACCCGCATTTTGCCAAGGAGCAGATTCTACTGATGATGCGCGAGTGGTACATGCACCCCAATGGACAGATTCCCGCGTACGAATGGGATTTTAACAGCGTGAATCCGCCGGTTCTGGCTTTGGCAGCGAGAGGTGTCTTCGAGATCGAACGCCAGCGCATCGGTTTGGCCGACTACGCCTTTCTTGAGCGCGTTTTTCAGAAAATGCTTCTCAACTTCACCTGGTGGGTGAACCGCAAGGACGCTCTCGGCAAGAACATCTTCCAGGGGGGCTTCCTGGGAATGGATAACATCGGCGCGTTCGATCGTGACAATCTCCCACCAGGATACCTCCTGGGGCAGGCGGACGGAACAAGCTGGATGGCGGCATTCGCGAAAAACATGTTAGCGACTGCTCTCCTGTTGGCGGAAAAGAGTCCCAATTACCAGGACCTTGCCAGTAAATTCTGGGAGCATTACGTCTACATCGCCCATTCCATGAATAATCGGAGGGACCCAAAGAATTCGCTTTGGGATGAGCAGGACGGTTTTTTCTACGACCACCTGATCTCTCGGAATCATGAGCCTATCCCGGTGCGCGCCCGCACCATGGTTGGCTTCGTTCCCATGTTTGGCGCGTCAACCGTACCTGCAGATACGTTTGATCGCTATCCGGAGTTCCAGCGCCGACGTAAGTGGTTCATAGAACATCGCCCTGATCTGGTAGAGAGCATCGAGCCGATGGTGGTGCCAGGCGCCAACAATAATTTGATCTTGGGCCTGGTGAGGGAGGATCAGCTGCGGCGCATGCTGGCCTATATGCTGGACGAGGACGAGTTTCTGTCGCCCCACGGTGTGCGTGCGGTCTCGCGCTATCACAAGGATCATCCATTGATCCTCAACCTCGCAGGTCAAGAGTATCGATTGGATTATGAGCCCGGAGAGTCCAGGACGAATCTATTCGGTGGCAACTCTAACTGGCGTGGTCCCATCTGGATGCCCGTGAATTTTCTCATTCTGCTGGCCCTAAAGCAGTACCACGTTTATTACGGCGACGCTTTCCAGGTGGAGTGCCCGACGGGATCTGGCCACATGAAAACTTTGGACCAGGTCGCTGAGGAACTTGCGCGACGTCTCGCAAGTATTTTCCTGCGCGACAAAGACGGTGCTCGCCCAGTGTTCGGCTCGTGCCGACTATTCAATACTGACCCGCACTGGCGCGATTTGGTCCCCTTCCACGAATACTTCCATGGCGATAACGGTCGCGGCTGTGGAGCCAGCCATCAGACGGGCTGGACCGGCCTGATCGCCCAGATTCTCATTGGCATGAACGAGGGCTTGGCGACAGACAGCCATAGTCAGCCCGAGACTAAGCCGCGATGAGGACACGCAAAAATATTGACGGAAGTTCTCCTCTCGGCGCCGCGGTGTATCACGATGGCGTCAATTTCAGCGTTTTCTCACGCAACGCTTCCGCGGTAGAGTTGCTACTCTTCGACCGGATGGATGATGCTCGTCCTGCTCGTGTGATCACCATCGATCCCATAACCAGTCGCACATACCATTACTGGCATGTCTTCGTGCCCGGTGTGCAGTCTGGGCAGATCTACGGATATCGAGTTCATGGATCTTTCGACCCCGCCCGCGGGATGCGGTTTGATCCCGCCAAAATCCTGCTCGATCCATATGGCCGCGGCGTGGTTGTCCCTAAGAACTACCGGCGCGAGGCTGCCGTCGAAAAGGGTGACAACACAGCAATGGCGATGAAGAGCGTGGTCGTGGATTCTAGCGGCTACGATTGGGAAGGCGACTCGCCGCTGCAGAAGCCATCCTCTCAAACCATCGTTTATGAAATGCACGTCCGAGGCTTTACGTGCCATCCAAGTTCCGGCGTCATGGAGAAAACGCGGGGCACGTTCCGCGGTCTGATCGAAAAGATTCCATACCTGCAGCAACTCGGCATCACCGCTGTCGAACTGCTACCCGTATTCCAGTTCGATGCTCAGGATTGCCCGCCAGGCAGGCTCAACTACTGGGGATACTCTCCGGTCTCGTTCTTCGCACCGCATCAGGCATATAGCTCGTGTCAGGACCCGCTGGGCCCAATTAACGAGTTTCGCGACATGGTCAAGGCGCTTCACCTCGCTGGCATCGAAGTTATTCTGGACGTTGTGTTCAACCACACCGCTGAGGGTGCTCAGAACGGACCTACACTGAGCTTCAAGGGCATCGATAACAGCATTTACTACATTCTGGAGCAAGACCGTGCTTGCTATGCCAACTACAGCGGCACTGGGAATACGCTTAATGCGAACCACCCCATCGTGCGCCGCATGATTGTGGATAGTCTTGTGTATTGGGTCGAGCAGATGCACGTGGACGGATTTCGCTTCGATCTCGCTTCTATTCTGGCGCGCGATTCATCCGGGGAAGTAATGTCGACTCCGCCCGTGTTATGGGATATCGAGTCGAACCCATCGCTGGCCGGAACCAAAATGATTGCCGAGGCGTGGGATGCCGCAGGACTGTACCAGGTAGGGAGTTTTATCGGGGATAGCTGGAAAGAATGGAATGGACGGTTTCGCGACGATGTCCGCGACTTCTTCCGTGGCCACAATGGTTCGTTGCGGAACTTTGCTGACCGGTATCTCGGCAGCCACGAACTCTACCGGCACAAAGAGCGCGAGGCTGAACAGAGCGTGAACTTCGTGACCTGTCATGACGGATTCACGCTAAACGATCTGGTCTCCTACGGCCAAAAGCATAATGAAACAAACAACGAAGAAAACCGCGACGGTTCCAACGATAACCGCAGCTGGAATTGTGGCGTGGAGGGCCCCACAGACGATCCAGCAATTGAGAAGCTCCGAAATCGCCAGTTAAAAAACTTTTTTACCGTCACACTGCTCTCTCTGGGTCTGCCCATGATTCTGATGGGAGACGAGGTACGGCGGACGCAGAACGGCAACAACAACGCATACTGCCAGGACAACGAAACCAGTTGGTTCGACTGGGCGCTCGTCAGGCGACACGCTGACGTGTATCGGTTCGTGAGACTACTCATCGCAAGGCGGCTGTTGCGAGATAAGGAACCAGAGGGCCACCGCATGACCTTGACTCAGTTAATCGGGCAAGCGAATAAAGGATGGCATGGAATAAAACTCGACCAACCAGACTGGGGCGATCATTCCCATAGCGTGGCGTTCAGTGCGGAGTTGCCGAAAGAAGGGGCCGTGTGCCACTTGATGTTCAACGCTTATTGGGAGCCGCTTGACTTCGAACTCCCGCCGGTCAGTGGCGCAGGGGCAGATCCGTGGCGCCGATGGATCGACACTTCATTGGAATCGCCGAACGACATTGCGGAATGGCAGACAGCGCCGCCAGTTCCTGGCTACACGTATCGGGCCGGCCCGCGGTCTGTGGTCGTGGTGTGGGCAAGCCTCCGGGAAGCTGTGCCTTCGGCTGTGTAATAACTGACATAGGTATCCCGCAACGTCAAATGCCAGACTGTGACTTTTGACAGTACTCGACCCATTGTGCGCGTAAGAGAATTGAGACCAGCAGCCAATAGCGGAGTGTTGTCGCTTCACCAGCTCGCACGAGTAAAGGCGTCGTAGCGGTCTTCTTCGAATAAAAGAGCTGCGAGCACTGATGTGGTGCATTAGCAGGCAAAGATGATGACTATGAAACAAAGCAATGTGGTGATCATCGGCGGTGGGTTTGCCGCGACCAAGTGCGCAAAAACGTTGAGAAAAAAACTGTCGCGGGACAGTTGTCACATTGTTCTCTTTAGCCGCGAAAACCACATGGTGTTTCACCCTCTCCTGGCGGACGTTGTAGGAGCCTCTCTCCATGCCGATTCCGCGGCGGCGACCCTCCGCCAAATGTTGCCCGGGATCGAGTGCAGAACTGATGTTATAAACCGGATCGATGTCGAGGCGGGCAAGATCGAATATCTGGGGGATGAAGGCCAAATCGATGGGATGGGCTACGACCATCTGGTGATTGCCTGTGGGGCGGACAGTAATCTGGCCATGATCCCGGGAATGGGTGACCATGCCTTCCCTTTCAAAACGATGCGCGATGCCGTGTTGCTGCGTGCTCACATCATTCGGCAGTTGGAGAAAGCGGAAGCCTGCGACAACCCAGAGCGGCAAAGGTTTTATTTGGCGTTTGTAATCATTGGTGGTGGATTTAGCGGGGTCGAATTAGCCGGGGAAGTCAATGACTTAATCAGGGAGAGCACCCGCTTCTATCGCAATTTTACCCGCGACCAGGTCCGGGTCACTCTAGTCCACAGTGGGGACCAGATTCTACCGGAAGTCAGTCCCTCACTTCGCGATTTTGCGTTGAAGAAAATGGAGCGATTGCGAATTGAGGTCCTACTCAATACCAAGGCGGCGGCGGCCACCCCCGAAGGTGTCGGATTTCCAGATGGCAGTATGATCCGAGCCGCCACTGTAATTTGTACTATCGGTACGACGCCGGCACAGATCGTCGAACATTTCGATGTTCGCAAGGAACGAGGACGCATCGTCACGGATGCGGACATGCGGGTTTCCGGCCTGCCAAATGTATGGGCTATTGGCGACTGTGCCTACACAAAGAATGCCTTCGACCAGAAGCCTTCTCCAACCACAGGACAATTTGCGGAGAGGCAAGGACGACAGGCCGCGGCGAACATTGCCAGGGTGCTTCGAGGGGAGCCTACGCATCCTTTTTATTTCAAGCCTCTTGGGCAGCTCTGCTCGATCGGAGGACGCCGTGCGGTGGCCGAGATGTTCGGATTGCGTATTTCCGGTTTCTCCGCATGGGTTCTATGGCGGAGCGTTTATCTCCTCAAGTTACCCTCGTGGTCGCGTCGGACAAAAGTGGCCCTCGACTGGTTCTCGGATCTGATCTTTCCCCGCGATCTCGGAACTCTGCGAGTGGGCCAGCCTCAACCACTGGCGGGCGCCTACTATCGCCCAGGCGACTTCATCTACCGTCAAGGCGACCCGGCAAATTTCTTCTACGCGATTGAACAAGGCGAGGTCGAGGTGCTGAGAAGCATCAAGGACTCCCATGACGACCGAGCGTTTGCTTTTCTGGGGCCTGGAGATTTCTTCGGCGAAGCAGCCCTCACTCAAGATCCCTGCTACCAGGTGAGTGTCCGGGCGCGTACGGTGGTGCGCGTGATGGCCTTGAGCCGCGAAGCACTCTCGAAACTGGCCGGCACCATGGCGCCCTCGCGGGGCGTCCTCGCGGAACTCGTGAGGCGGCGGTCTCAAGCCTTGTGGCTCCACTTCCCGGCTTCAAAAGAAGCATTAAGCAAGGAACCTCTCTCTTCCTTCCTCGAGCCCGTTCCATCGCAGACCCTCAAACCGGACGACACTCTCGAACAGGCACTTGCTACATTGACCAAGAACGGTCTCGGTTTCTTATTCGTCCTCGATAACGAGCAATGCTTAGTCGGTGTCCTTAATGTGACCGACATCACTAGTGCACTTCTATTGATCTCTTCAACGCCGGTGGAAAGCCGGAGGGATGCCACTGAGGTGCAAGTGCGCGAGTTGCTGTCCGCAGATCCGATCATGGTCTCGGTGGACGATCCATCGTTGCTTGTCGCCTCAACCATGCTCGAACATGGGTTGAACTGCATCCCTGTGGTGGTGAGCAAGCACGATCACCATTTAAAAGGGTCTGTTCGAGCCGAAAGAATTGGCTACTGGATGCTGCAGGAATTGGGGAAAGACACGCTTATAGCGGGGCAGACTGCGACTCTGGGCGAAGAGTTACAAGAGCAAAGGCGAACCCTAAGATCAGCGTAACCAGACGATCGAGCAAGCGCGTCGTTGAGGGCGAACGATAGTGCCTGAAATTCTCCACAATTCGGATACACGAGGTCCTCACCGGAAGGCCTTGTGGGTCTCTATCATGATGGTGGGCTGGTTGCTTGCGGTGCAGCCTGCCTTTGGCAATCTTCAGGATCCATCGCAGATGCCAAATATGTTCAGGCCGGCTTCAACCCACGCCAATTCTATTCTTCAACTGTCGATCTTCGTGCTGATCATTACGGCCCTGATTTTTGTAGTCGTCTTCTCCCTCCTCGTGTATTCCATCGTTAAGTTCCGCAAGCGAGCCGACGACGACGGCCGTGAACCTGCACCTGTCTACGGCAGCAACCAGGTAGAACTCGCATGGACTGTAATCCCCGGACTTATCGTATTGGTACTGTTCTTCGCGACCGCCCGCGTGATCCATGCCATCCAGGGTGCTCGCAAGCCCGCAGAGGCGATCGAAGTTATCGCGATAGGTCATCAATTCTGGTGGGAATTTCGGTACCCTTCGCTGGGTGTGGTTACGGCCAACGAGCTGCACGTGCCGAGCAGCGACCCCTCGCATCCAACGCCCACCTTTATTACGTTGCTTTCCGCGGATACGGACCACAGCTTTTGGATCCCACGTCTGGCCGGAAAGACAGACCTGATTCCAAACCGTGTCAACCACATGTGGATCGATCCGAATGAAACAGGCATTTTTGTCGGCCAATGTGCTCAGTATTGCGGCACGCAGCACGCGAAGATGCTTCTCCGTGTTTACGTAGACGCGCCAGACCAGTTCAAACAATGGGTTCAGGGACAAACCAAACCGGCGCACATGAGTGATGCGGTGAATGAAGGGCGTCGGATTTTTGAGACAACCGCCTGCATTAATTGCCATGCTGTCTCTGGAACCGTTGCGGACGGACGCTTCGGCCCCGATCTGACTCATTTGATGAGCCGTGACACGATCGCCTCTGGCGCTGCGCCAAATACTACCGAAAACCTTCGGTTGTGGATTCACGATCCCGATGCTATCAAGCCGGGCTCACTCATGCCGGCGATGAAGTTGAACGAACGGGATCTGGACGCGGTGACCACCTACCTCGAAACGCTGCGATGAGGAAGAGGTCATAAACCGTATGGCAGCAAGATCCATCACGCTTACCGCCGAGGTCTCGCAGCCGATTGGCACGATGCTCCACGATTGGGTTGTAACCGTGGATCATAAGAAGCTCGGGATTCTCTATATTCTTTACGCCCTCGTATTTCTTCTTATTGGCGGCATTGAAGCCACCATCGTGCGCGTGCAGTTAATGGTTCCGAACAACCATTTTGTTTCGCCCCAGGTCTTCAACCGGATGTTCACCATGCATGGCACGACCATGATTTTTTTTGTCGCCATGCCGGTCCTGTTTGGCTTTGCCAATTATCTGATCCCATTGATGATCGGCACCCGCGATATGGCTTTTCCCCGACTGAATGCCTGGAGCTTCTGGCTTACCGCCTTCGGGGGGCTGCTGCTCTACTTCAGTTTCATTGGCGGTAACGGGCTTTATGGAGCGGGGAATGCTCCCGACGTCGGATGGTTTGCTTATGCCCCCCTCACAGCCACCACATTCTCACTAGGCCACAGTACCGATTTCTGGACCCTCGGCTTGCTGGTTTCCGGATTTGGAAGCATCGGGACAGCCATCAATATCCTGGTGACAATTGTTTGCCTGCGCTGTCCGGGGATGACGCTAGGCAAGATGCCCTTGCTAGCCTGGTTGAATTTGGTGACGGCTGCAATGGTGCTCCTCGCCATTTCGCCTCTCACTGCGGCGCAGATGATGCTTTCACTCGATCGCTTCCTGGGGGCGCACTTTTTTGACACGCAGGCGGGAGGTTCCGCCCTACTCTGGATGCATTTCTTCTGGATTTTTGGCCATCCCGAAGTCTATGTCTTGGTCCTGCCGGCCTTCGCGTTTGCTTCCGAGATCATTCCGGTGTTCTCTCGCAAGCCCATTTTCGGATACCCGGTGATGGTGGCTGCGACGATTGCCATTGGATTCGTGGGTTTTAGCGTCTGGGCACACCACATGTTCACGGTCGGCATGAACTCATACGCCAACAGTTTTTTCACGATTACTACGATGGTTATCGGTATTCCCACTGGCATCAAGATCTTCAATTGGATTGGAACGATGTGGGGAGGGAAGATCACTTTTAGGACCCCCATGCTTTTTTGCATCGCGTTCCTATTTCAGTTCCTGATTGCGGGACTGACGGGAATCATGCTTTCCGCCGCGCCGTTCGACTGGCAACTGGGCAACTCCTACTTCGTGGTTGCGCATTTTCATTATGTCATCGTGGGAGGAATTCTCTTTACACTCTTTGCCGCCTTCTACTATTGGTTCCCCAAGATGAGCGGAAGGATGTATAACGAAACGCTTGGCAAGTGGCACTTCTGGCTCTTCTTTATCGGCTTCCATCTGACCTTCGATTTCATGCACATTCCAGGTTTGCTGGGAATGCCGCGGCGGATCTACACCTATGAAGCCGGACGTGGATGGGATATCTGGAACTTGATCTGCACTATCGGAGTGTTTTTTCAGATCGTCGCGACACTGCTATTTATCGGAAATCTGCTGTGGTCTTATTTCAACGGCAAGGCCGCCGGAAACGATCCCTGGGACGCGTGGACGCTCGAATGGTCCACGAGTTCTCCTCCAACCGAGTACAACTTCGCGAAGATACCCGTCGTAAAAAGCCGGCGACCCCTATGGGACATCAAGCACCCTGAAGATCCGGATTGGAAGTATGAATAGTCAAGAAATCCTCCTGAGCCGCAGTTCACCCGAGGCACCATCGATCGAGTTGGTGTGGAAACTCCCCTCGCGTGGACACGTCGGGATGCTCTCATTGATTGCAGCTGAACTTGCAATCTTCACCATCTTTGTCGTTGCGTATCTTTTCTATATCGGAAAAAGCCTCACTGGCCCGATGCCTAAGGATGTGCTTGAGGTCCCGATCTTCGCCACCATCTGCCTGCTCTCAAGCAGCTGGACGATCCATGTCGCCGTGAAGGCTCTGCAGAACGGCAGGCTGCGCGCCTTCGGGGCATGGTGGTTCGTGACGATGTCTCTCGGCTTCATTTTTCTGGTAGAAACAGGCCGCGAGTGGCATCACCTGATTTTCGAGAAGGGCCTGACCATCAGCACGAATCTTTTCGGTACAACCTATTACTCGCTCGTGGGACTGCACGCATTCCACGTGATCGTGGGTCTTATCGGCATCGCTATCGCCATGATTTTGACCTTGCTCGGTAAAGTAAAAGAGGAGCACAGCGAGCGCGCCGACGTTTTTTCATTGTATTGGCACTTTGTCGACGTGGTCTGGATAGTTGTGTTCACCGTGGTTTACATCATCGGACGCTAATAAGAAAGATTCCAATGCTTAGTGCCAGCTTACAAACGGAAGCCCAGCCCCAGTCCGTGAGGCTACCCGCACCGACGGCTTGGCCAATCGTCCTTGCTTTTGGTGTCACGTTGTTGTTTGCCGGCCTTGTTACGAGCGCTTCCGTCAGCCTGCTGGGGATCATATTGGTCATCGCCGGATGCGTTGGATGGTTTCGAGATGTCCTGCCTCACGAAAAACATGTTGAAGTGCCAATGGTTGAGGAATACGCTCCCGTTACGACTCAACGTCGGCAAGTGGCGCGGCTCGCGCTTGCTCCGGATCTTCCACGAGCACTGCTTCCACTCGAAACCTATCCTGTTTCTGCCGGCATTAAGGGCGGGCTGGCCGGCAGTGTCGCAATGGCGGTCCTCGCATGTCTGTACGGAATTCTTAAGCAAGGGAGTATCTGGTATCCCATCAACCTTCTCTCGGCAACCGTTTATTCCCAATCCATAAGATTGGAGTCGGCGTCGCTCAACGGATTCCACATTGGCGGCTTCCTGCTCGCTGTCGTGCTTCATTTGATTACTTCTCTTCTCGTGGGCCTGCTCTACGGAGCGATGTTGCCGATGTTTCCGCGCCGACCGATTCTTCTCGGAGGTGTCATCGCTCCCATGATGTGGACGGGGTTACTGCACAGCGTTCTCGGACTCATAAATCCACTGCTCGACGAGCGGATTGATTGGCGATGGTTCATCGCTTCGCAATTCGCCTTCGGCATCGTCGCGGGGCTTGTGGTGGTTCGCCAGGAACGTGTGCGTGTCAGGCAGTTCATGCCGTTCGCCATGCGCGCGGGGATTGAGACTCCCGGGGCTGCAGAAAAGCATCCCGAGGAAGATCAGCCATGAACCTCTGCTGGCGGCTTTTCGGTGTACTAGCGCTGCTTGCGTTGGTGTGCCCGGGCTGTAGCACCTCAGGCGGCCGGCATGGGGCGGAGATCGCACCTCTCGACCCGGACGAGATTTCGGACTTCAGCACCCTGTACGCACAAAACTGCGCCGGTTGCCATGGGCCCAACGGAATGGGGGGAGCTTCGATTGCTCTCGCAGACCCGATGTACCTCGCCATCGCCGATGATTCAGTTTTACGACGTGTAACGACCGAGGGCGTTGCCGGAACTCAAATGCCGGCGTTTGCAAAAAGTGCCGGGGGGATGCTTACGGATCAGCAGATTGATGTCATTGTCCGGGGAATTCGTGAGCGTTGGTCGAAGCCAGATTTCTTGAGCGGAGCTAATGCGCCGCCCTACTCCGCACCGAGTCCTGGCGATGCGTCGAATGGATCGAGAGTCTACACCACCTATTGTTCCTCATGCCATGGCCCTGGCGGTAGCGGAGGGCCGAAGGCAAGCTCCATTGTGGACGGATCCTATCTTGCGTTAGTCAGCGACCAGGACCTCCGAACAGTGGTGATTGTTGGGCGCCCAGAATCGGGCGCTCCTGACTGGCGCGGTAATGTGCCAGGGAAACCAATGTCTTCGCAGGAAGTCTCTGACGTGGTGGCGTGGCTGGCTTCTCAGCGCACGAAATTCTCCGGCCAGCCTCATCTACATTCCGACAAATCAGCGGGAGAACCTCGATGACTACTCAGGAAGGCCTTTCCAGACGTGAACTCCTGATGAAGATAGGAATCTTTTTTAATGGCATCGTTGCTGCCGTGCTAGCTGTACCCATCGTTCGTTACATCCTCTCTCCCGTGGCCCACGAGCGTAAGCAAGGTTTTGAATCATGGCTCCCACTTGGGGAACTCAACCAGTTCCCGGCAGGGCAGACTCGATTTGCAACGTACCGAAATCCGATCGTGAATCCCTGGGACGGAAAGACCGCAGACATTGCGTGCTGGGTGCGCAACGTGGATGGCCAGACCTTTCAAGTCTTTGCGATCAACTGCGCGCATTTGGGTTGTCCAGTTCGATGGTTTCCCCAATCGAATTTGTTCATGTGTCCCTGTCATGGTGGTGCCTATTACCAAGACGGTTCTAGAGCCTCCGGACCTCCGGAGCGCGGATTGTTCCAATATCACTACAAGATTGAGGATGGAAGGCTTTTGATCAAGGCAGGGGAGATGCCGACACCCGGCCAGAAAACACAGTCATCGCTCCTAACTTCGGAGACGCCGCGATGCGTTTGATCCGACAGGTCGGTGAATGGTTGGACGCGCGCCTCCAGATTGGAGAAACCATCCGTGAGACTGCGGAGCATCCTGTTCCCCGTGATACCGCAAGCTGGTTTTATGTTTTTGGGAGCGCTGCTTTCGTGGTGTTTGTTCTTCAGGTTGTCACGGGCATTCTGCTTGCTTTGATTTATGTGCCTTCCGCTGGGGAAGCTTGGAACAGCCTTCAGGTTCTCAACCACGGGATCCAGCTGGGCTGGTTTATTCGAGCTCTCCATGGCTGGGGCTCGAACTTTATGGTCGCGATCGTCCTGCTCCATATGGTTCAGGTTTTTCTATTCGGCGCTTACAAGTATCCGCGAGAATTGACTTGGATCGTGGGGGTATTCCTCCTGCTCATGACGCTGGGGATGGCCTTCACCGGGCAAGTATTGCGGTTCGACCAGGATGCGTACTGGGGCTTGGGGATTGGCGCATCGATCGCAAGCCGCGTGCCGGTGGTGGGACCTGCGATCGTCAACATCATGCTAGGCGGCCCCATCATCGCGGGGGCGACGCTGTCGCGTTTCTTCGCCATGCACGTGTTTGTTGTCCCCGGCTTATTGATTGCATTTGTTGCGCTTCATCTTCTAATGGTCGTGAAGCTGGGAATAAACGATTGGCCGGTGCCCGGTCGCGTGGTTCGCAAGGCGACTTACGTTCAGGAATACCATGAATTGACGAAGAAAGATGGTGTACCCTTCGTTCCCGGCGCGGTTTGGAAGGATCTTTGTTTCAGCGCTCTCATCTTGCTCGCTGTGGCTGCCTGCGCTTTTTATCTTGGACCCTTTGGTCCGTCAGGTCGTCCCGATCCCACGATTATTCAGACAGCCCCGCGTCCGGACTTCTTTTTCCTGTGGCTTTATGCAGTGCTTTCCCTTTTGCCTCCCTCGATGGAAACGCCTGTTCTCCTGGTTGGCCCAGCAGTCGTTCTCCTGGCGCTACTAGTTCTCCCCTTCGTGTTCGGCGAGGGCGAGAAGAGTTGGCGCCGAAGGCCCATCGCCGTGCTTTCGATTCTGCTGATCGCAGTTGCCTTAGGAAGCTTCACCCATCTCGCCGGATTCACACCGTGGAGTCCGATGATGGATGCCTGGAGTGCCGACTCTATTCCCCCTAAGTTCCTACACAACCGGTCCGCGCTTGAGCGGCAAGGTGCCCTCGTCTTTCAGGACAAGCAGTGCCGCAACTGCCACGCCCTTGCTAACATTGGCGGAAAGCGGGGGCCTGCCCTGGACGATGTGGCTGTACGGCGAACACCGGACCAACTCGTCCGGCAAGTGATTCAGGGGGGAGGAAACATGCCCGCTTACGGGAAGAATCTGAGCCCTGCAGAAACTACGGCTCTCGTTGCATTCCTGGAGACATTGCGTCCCGCCGGTCAACCGGCTGCGCGAGATGCTTCCCATTCTGTTGCCCTGGAGCCGGAGGCCGGAGGGCGGCCGTTGACTCAGCCTTAGTGCTCCGATGTCCTCCGAAGCTGAAGCCATTCTGCGATCTTGGTCAAGCCCACTATGGGTCAACTTGACCCTGTGCATCACGGGGCTTGTCTACGTCAGAGGCTGGCTTCGCATCCGGAGCCTTCTTCCCGAAGTGATTCCGACCTGGCGGCTCGCAGCATTCCTGAGTGGATTGTTATCGCTCTGGATCGCCATTGGCTCTCCGCTTGCCGCATTTGACGATGTGTCGCTCTCAGTTCATATGGTGCAGCATCTTCTGCTTATGGCAGTTGTTCCTCCTCTCGCTCTACTCGGCGCTCCGTCTCTCCCACTATTACGGGGACTACCGCAGTCGATCGTCCGTGGTGCAGTCGGACCACTTCTACGTTGGGCGCCTGTAAAGTCGTTCGGACACTTGATCACAAATCCCGCGAGTTGTTGGCTGTTAGCTACAATTGCCCTTTTCGGATGGCACGTTCCTGCTGCCTTTGAGATGGCATTGCATTCGGATTCTTGGCACGAGGTGGAACACATCTGTTTTCTGAGCACATCGCTCTTGTTCTGGTGGCCTGCCGTGCAGCCGTTTCCAAGTGGGCCTACTTGGCCCCGGTGGTCTATTCCGCTCTATCTTTTCTTGGGAACGCTACCTGGGGGCGCGCTCGGAGCAATGCTGACATTTTGGGACCGAGTTCTTTACCCTTCGTACGCTGCGGGGCCACAGCTTTTCGGGGTATCACCTCTGGAAGATCAAGTGATTGCCGGAGCTCTTATGTGGGTGTTCGGAACGTTTGTCTACACCGTTCCAGCAGTCGTCATCACAATCCAGCTCCTCTCACCCCAAGGTGAGCCGAGTCACAGGCGCAGAATCCCCACATAGAGATCTAATATCGCTGGGAGACGTAGACAGTCCATCCACCTTAATTTCATGCGAAAGAGAAGGCTACGCCCGATTGCGAATGACACACCTTACGGTATCCAAGCTATGCCGGCGAGGCGACTGGCAGAACTGCCAGTCCACATCGGTAGGGGATGGGCACAGACTCATGTAACTGCGCGCCAAGGACACATGCAATGTCGTCATGCCGGTAGTTCTTCATATCCAAACCAGGGATGACCTGCAGAAGTGATTCGATATGGAAATTACCAATACTGGAGCGCGACCTGGGTGTTTGCAGCAGCCCAAGTCTCCCGCTGGCGTCGCGTGTCGTTTCGGTGAGAGAGGTAGACAGGGCTGTGCCGTAGCAAGGCTACTCTTGGCCGCCTTTGTTCTATCAACGACGGTCGTCGAAGCGCAGACGCAAACGAAGGCAACGGCAGTCCAGAGGGCGAGCGAAGCGCTTCAGGAGTCGCTGTCTCCCGCGCCTTCAGCTACTCAGTCTCCTCATCAAGCAATCCCGCTGACACAGGTGGCCGGACGGGCCGAGGAATTGGATCGGCTACTGCAGGAGATTTCTAGGCAACTGACACCCACGCCGGAGCTGCTCGAGTCCTACCGCATGGCCAAAGCGCGGGCTGAGGAGATTGCTGAGCGGATTCCCGTGGCGGCAGGATTCCTCGCCGGTATTCCAAATGCCGTGGAATTGCGCGACGAAGATCTGTACTGGCGCTCATTGAATCAACAATACACCGCGCAGCGCAAGCTTCTGACGACGCGCGCCTCCGATCTGGAAAGCCAGATCCGAGTCCTCGATGACCAGTGGGCACAGTGGCAGGCGACGTTGGATCAGATCCACGATCCCACCGGGATCGAGGCTGTACTCGATCGAATCCGCCACCAACTGGACACCATTCGATCCACCCGCTCGCAGGCGCAGGAGCAACTGAATTTAGTCCTGACCCTTCAAAATCAGGTCTCTCAGTTGGACCAGCAAATCTCCGACGTGTTGAGCAAGCTTGTGGAGGCCCAAGAACGGCAACGCGCTCGCCTGCTGCAGAGAGATAGCCCGCCGCTGTGGGCCATTGGCGAGTTGCGCAGTTCCGACCAGCCGGTGAACATTCGGATCCGTGGGTCCATTGATCGGGACGTCGCCGGCGCTGAAGATTTCCTGCAGACCAATAACTTACGCTTAACAGGTATCGTAGCACTATACTTTGTGGGCTTAGTGTCAGCTTTCAAGCTTAAGCGTTACGTAAGCGACGCGAGGCGGCCAGGAGGTTCGCTGGAAGCTTCGGAGACCTTCGCACGTCCCTTCTCGGTGGCATTGCTCGCGGCCCTGCTTGGAACGGTGGGCATGGCAACGTCCTCTCCGATCAGCGTCGCATTTATCCTTTGCCTGCTTTGTCTGGTCATGACATTACGATTGCTTCCGCCTCTGATCGAACCGGGGGTTCGTCCCCTCTTGTACATTCTGACGATCTTCATTTTGTTAGAGGGCGTGCGGATATTGCTACCGTTTCCGCCGGGGTTGAAACGAACGCTGTTCTCGCTGAGTGTTCTGCTCGCGTTTGTGATTTTTGCTTGGCTGACACGACCCTTCCGATTCCGACAGTTGCAGGTCCCCCGCAACAGGCTGCGGGTAGTGGTATCCGGGGTCCGAGTAGGACTCCTCTGTTTGGCCGCAGCTTTTGTCGCCAGTGTCTTCGGCTTTCTTGCTCTCTCGGAGGTCCTTGGCGTAGCCGCTCTGCTGGGTGCCTTTATGGCGGCTGCGCTTTACGTTGCGGCACGCGTCCTGATCCTGGTTTTCACCACCATACTGCGCAGCGACTGGTCGCGAACTCTGTTCGAGAAGCGTGTTGAGAGCATCGAGCGCTGGGGCGGCCGCGTGATTGTACTGGGCGCTGCCTTTTTATGGCTGAGATCCTTGCTGTACCTGCTCACCATCCACGATAGCGCGATGGGCGCTCTGTCTAACGTCCTCCAATACCCCATCGGCTACGAAAAGGTTTCTTTCACGCTCGCAGGAGCGCTGAGCCTTGCATCGATCATGTTGCTCGGCTATGCGCTCGCAAACGTCGTCACCTTTGCACTGCGAACAGTCCTGCTTCCAAAGTTGCACCTGCAGCGAGGCCTGCCACATGCCATCTCGACTATTACCTATTACGTCCTGTTAGTGTTCGTTTCCTTGGCAGCCCTTGCTGATGCCGGGGTAGAACTCAACAAGTTCACGGTCATTACCGGCGCTCTGGGCGTCGGCATAGGCTTCGGCTTGCAGAATATTGTCAACAACTTTGTTTCAGGACTGATCCTGCTCTTCGAGCGTCCTATAAATATTGATGACACGGTGGAGGTAGGCGGAGTAGTCGGTACGGTCAGGCGGATTGGAACTCGGTCAAGCACCATTGCGACCTTCCAGGGAGCGGAAGTGATCGTGCCCAACAGCACTCTGATTTCAAATCAGGTTATCAATTGGACCCTGTCGACACCGGGGCGGCGCGTAGAGATACCGGTTGGAGTGGGTTACGGAACCGATCCTGAAAGGGTCCTTAAACTACTCATTGATGCGGCAGAATCACATCCCGGAGTTATGCGCGAGCCCCGCGGGCCTGTGGCTTTCTTCCTGGGTTTTGGCGATAGCGCCCTGAATTTTGAGCTCCGTTTCTGGGCCGCACAACGGGAGACGTGGTTTCAGCTCAAAAGTGAAATAACCGTTGCCGTCGCCAGAGCTCTGCAACAGGCTGACATAGAGATACCTTTCCCGCAGCAAGACCTCCACGTTCGGAGCATTGCACCCTCAGTCGCCAGTGGCTTGGTTATGACGAGAAGAGATTTCGTTACAGAGACGGCAGAAACAGCTCACGTGCTCAAAGAAAAATCTGCCTAGGCGTCACGGGCGAAGATCAAATCGGACACCCTGGCTCAATTCCGACGATTTGTGATTGGGCAAATGGCCCCACTCTCGCAGTAGACCCGTAGCGGAAATGGCGATAATTCCAGGTACCCTTCGTAGTTTTCTTGTCTTTTCGCGATTTACTTCCGCGCCGTGTTGTTGCTTCGGTCAGCACTGATCGGCCTGCCATACGCTATGGCACCGCCATCATTGCACACGAAGGGCCAGCCATGGCACACCCCTACTATCCGATGGTCGTTAATGGCCGCTGTCAATGTTGACAGTTCTTGTCTTGCCGCGGATGGCCTAGACTCCGGTTTCGAAATGCCAGTGTCGTGGTCCGATGTCGCAGAAGGGGTTAGAATGTCCACCGAGCAGGCAGAACGACGCAGACGAGGCCAGCGCTCTTCGTTGGAGTCCTGTTGTCTTTGACCAGCCTTCATGCTCAGCGGCAACCTCGTCGCTTTCCCACTGAAGCCCTGGAGGAGCTAGTCTTCCGTTCAGAATGTTGTCACCAAAGTGGCGCCTGCGATCGTGCGAATCGAAGTGGTGGGCTACAGTCGTGCCGACGAAGATGATGACGAGGAAGAGTCGGCAACCCACCTCGTATCGAAGCAAGAGAGCGTCGCGTCCGGGATAATACTGGACTCGAATGGCTACATTGTTACAAACGCGCATGTAGTTGAAGGCGCCCGGCGGGTGCGGGCTATCTCGACCGAGGAGTTCACGCGGTGCGCGACCAAGTCGCTCCCAATACGCCGGATACACCCTTTGAGGCTCGGATCGTCGGAACATTTCCAGAAGCAGATCTTGCAGTTGTGAAAATTGAGGCGGCTCGCCGGCCAGTCCTGTCGGTAGCCGATTCCAGCACAATCAAGCCCGGCCAGTTGGTCTTTGCAGTT
>CAVSOD010000011.1:0-228147 GCA_963729415.1 uncultured Acidobacteriota bacterium
CCGGTTCCTGTGTCGGTCACCTCCAGCAGGACGAACCAGCCGGGCAATGTGCTAGCTCCTGCCTGACCAAAGTCATTTTCCATCCGCACATTGCGCGTTTGGATTTTCAGCTTTCCGCCCTTCGGCAATGCATCCCGTGCGTTGACCACTAGATTCAAAATCACTTGCTCGATCTGCCCGGGATCTGCGCTTACGAGATCGAGATTGGGCTCCAGGATCACATCGAGTTCGATGTTCTCCTTGATCAAGCGCCGCAGCATTTTTCCCGTATTACTAACGATCTGGTTAATGTCTAGCGCCACCGGTTGGATGATCTGCTGGCGGCTGAACATCAAGAGCTGGCGCGTGAGGGCAGCGGCGCTGTTCGCGGCTTGCTTGATCTGCTCGAGTTTCGTCCGGTTGTGATCGGATGGGTCAAGATTGTCCAACAACAGATCGCTGTAACCAGAAATCACTGCGAGCAGGTTGTTGAAATCGTGAGCCACTCCCCCGGCGAGTCGGCCGATCGCTTCCATCTTCTGAGATTGCAGTTTTTCGGACTCTGTGGGGATGACT
Source organism: uncultured Acidobacteriota bacterium (assembly GCA_963729415.1). GTDB lineage: Bacteria > Acidobacteriota > Terriglobia > Terriglobales > Acidobacteriaceae > Gp1-AA133. The sequence goes on from CAVSOD010000011.1 coordinate 556, forward strand.
TGGACATCCGTCTTCTCGGTCTGAAAGTAGTCGAACACGAACGCCAATGTCCACACCATGGCCACGAACAATACAAGTTGGTTTGAACGGACGTCAGCCAGGATCAGGTACTTGGACAGCCCCCAAAAAAGCAGAGTGGATAGCACTATCCCGATAGCACGCACCACGTGTTTTTGGCCAATTATTGAACGCACGCGGACGAGAGTGCTGCTTGCTCTGTTTGGATGTTCAACCATCCCACCCAGTCCTTTAGCGCCTCAAGCGGCTTCAAGCCCGCGGGGACACTCGAGCGACATTGTCCTAGTATTCAGGGGCGACGCAAAGGGTACGGAGGATCTGCAAAGAAGAGTACCAGCGTAACTCACGGATTGGGAGCGGGTCGCTGATGGTCAACAGTGCGCGGGTAGGGACTCACCGCGGGTGCGCCGCGACTTGTTGTTCCCACGCGTAATTGTTGAAATCACGCAATTACGTTCACAACCTGTAGTCGGTGGAATCGCTTGGGGCTTGCATCATTTCACCTTGGCCAGACAGCTGAGAGCTCTGATTGAGTCTGTTCAGTGCGACGCTCATTCTCGGCTCGATCCTTGTTGACCTTGGTGAGCTTGAGCTTCACGCCGTTGATGATGCGGTCCCGACGTTGGATCACGGTTTCGTCGTCTGTTCCCCCGAGCTGATCGATCACGTCTTGGTCTTGTTGAATCTCCTGGACCTCGGTGTTGATAGTCGCCACCGAGGGTTCGAGGTAGTTGAGCTTCTCGAGGTTGGCGCGGTGGCACGCGGCTCGCTGAGCTCGGCCGGCATAAAACCCGCGCACACCGTAAACGAGCACGACGACCAGGGCTAAAGGCACTAGAAGCGATAGCTCTACTACGGTCGGGTGCTTCTTCACAGGTGAGCCTCCTGTACGCTCGACTGTGCGTCGAGCAGATCCCCATAGATCCTGGGAGTAGATCGTCTCCAGCGGCCACTGTATCCCTTGGTTGCTGGAATGGCGATATTTCGCCAGCCGCATGCGCGGAAGGCTCTTCGGGCAGGTCCTTCCGTAACGTTCTACTGTTCGGAAGCACGGAACTTACACCGCAATGGTCGCCCGGATTTGCTAGTTTCTGCAGAGCCTGCCGATAGTTGGCGAAAACAGCGACTACACCAACTGAGACTTGGCCGATTCGTGGGGCAAATACGTGAGCAGTTCAATCCTTGCGGTTATCCGGGACTATCCGAAGAGTTACAGGATTGTCCGAAGAGATGGTTCGCCTGCGCATTCAGCCACTGAACTTGCGGTTTAAATCAAGGGTCTCTTACATTGAAATCAATGAGTTCCAGACCGAGGTCTGGGCAGCGTCATGATGGCACAGCAAGTGCACATCCGAGGAAACGAAATCGGGGGTGAACAACCCGAGGGAACAACTCTCGATAACTGTATTGGAGAACCCCATGACATGCGAACTTTGCAATCGTGAAGTGACGAGCGGCGACCTGCTATGTCAAAGTGTGCCGACATGATTCCGCCGTTCGCCCTTGCTCCTCCTGTCCCTGGAACCGCACTCGCACTGGCTTTGGCTACCAAATGGCTCCCTATCTCACGGCGGAGTAAACGTGATAGGATGCCGCCGCACCATGAGTGGAACGAGGGTGCTTGTTGTTGCGCTCGTGAGTCTCAAGCTGAACCTAGTCAGGAGTTCAGGGCCATTGGAAATTCCAAGTAGTTGAGGTGTTCGCATTCGAGGTGACGGATCCGTGCTGAGGCCGCACTCATTTGCGCGGCTTTCGCGGAGGCCTCTGAGTGACGATGAAGGCTTTGACAATCCGCAATGCTGCGCCCGAAGATAGCTCGTCCATCGCCCACCTTTTCCAACTTGCTTACGGTCAGTCATCCCATCCATGTAAGGAACCCCAGCACGTGAGCGAGGGCATATGTTCAGGCTCCACCGCTTGGCGGGTTGCCGTTGATCAGGACAGGGTGGTCGCGTGTGTGACCCTGCTCGTCAATGTTTGGAATCATTCGTGGGAACTGGCACGCGCTGTGACACTCCCCGAGTATCGGGAGGCCTGGGCACTGAACTCATGCAGTGCAGCGTGGATGAAGCGTGCGCCTCATCCTCGTGCGATGTCATCTCGGGGTTTCCCCGAAGCCGAACCATGCTGCATATTGTTTCGGGCCTCAAGCCGTCGATGCTGCCGGTGGGGCACGACGGTGCCATCAATGTCGCCAACGGGACGCGCGAATATCATGCGATAACCTACGCGCCAAATCCCCGTGCCCGATTTCGTCAATGCATCCCGGTATCTCCCTCGCTGGCCGACAGCGAGTTCGTGCGCAACAACGTTTTCGGACCGCTGGGATTGAGCCCGCAACGAGCAAAGTACCCACCCCAGTGGGTTGGAGATGGGATCGAACATCCCGATCTGAAGCCTTTTTCTTTCGGTTACGACCCGTTGTGCCCAAGCGACGCGATCGAGATTACCTCCTATAGCGCGAACTCCCGAAATGCCGATGCGGTGGCGCAAGAGCTGATCCTAATGCTGGATAGCTTTTACCACGCCCGTCACGCACGGTTGGTGGTGCCGGTCGACAAGACCGAATTCATTGAGAAACTGGTCGACGCCGGGTTTGAGGTCACCGCTTACTTGCCCGCCTGGTACCTGCATGAAGGTGGGCGGTACGATTGCGTCCTACTGGTGCGCCGCCGGTTCTCAGAAGAACCCACCGACCACGGGGTCAGGGAAGTAGTAGACAATTTCCGCCGGGGCCTGGCTCGACGATGAAGGTGGACTTCGATTGCACCTATGACGCCGGCACTGCACTCTCTCACGCATACTGAAAATCCCGCCAACGCGCCAACCTACCGTCCGCAGCGATTTCGGTTGTCGGTGGCCGACGATCGTCGTTGTCTCGAAGACTTGTTACAGAGCCGGCCGGGCATTCAGATTTCGGACACGGTGCTCATCCAGTTGCGGGATCTCATCCGCAGCCGCCACCCCAGCCAAAAAATTGCACCGGCCGATCTGGATTCTCTCGCTAGGGAACATCTAGGCAGCACCGCAGCAGACGAATATGGGCTGTGGTTTTACTACCCGTGGTCGATGCGCTTGGTTCATCTGGTGGATGAATCCGAATTCGTCGAGTTACGCACCAACCGCAACCGTTACAAGATTACCCCCGAGGAGCAGGCTGCGCTGGCGCTCAAACGGATCGGAGTGGTGGGGCTTTCCGTCGGTCAAACCGTGGCTCTGACCCTGGCCCTGGAGCGCTCGTTCGCTGAACTACGGCTGGCCGACTTTGACACGCTCGATCTCTCCAATCTCAACCGCATCCGCGCAGGCGTCCACAACTTGAGCCTGCCGAAGGCCTACATCACCGCGCGAGAGATCGCCGAGATCGACCCCTATCTGAGTGTCACCTGTTTCGCGGATGGCGTGAGCGAAGCGAACTGTGATGCTTTTCTGGTCGGGAATTCCCCGCTGGACGTTGTGGTAGACGAATGCGACAGCCTCGACATCAAGATTCTCCTTCGGCAACGAGCGCGCTGGCATCGAATTCCTGTCGTCATGGACACGTCCGACCGCGGCATGATCGATGTGGAACGCTTCGACCAAGAGCCGGAGCGGGCCATCCTTCATGGGCTGGTGGGAGACATCGGGTCTTCCAGCCTACGCGGACTGACCAATGAGCAGAAGATACCCTACATCCTGAAGATCCTCGGCGTGGATACCCTGTCGAAGCGCCTTCGCGCCTCCCTGATCGAGGTCGAGCAGAGCATCTCGACCTGGCCGCAGCTTGCTTCCGCAGTGGCCTATGGAGGCGCAGCCGCTGCGGATGTTGTGCGGCGAATTTGTCTAGGTGATCCCGTCTGTTCGGGACGCTACTACGCAGACCTTGAAGCAATCATCCCAAGTGAACGAAGCACTTCGGCCGGTGTGGTTGAGACAGAAACAGCGAATGGGCGCCCCCCAGCTCTTCAACTGCAGGGAATGCTATCTGTCGTTAGTACGTTGTCACGCACGCAAGAATTTGCGCTGACGCCAGAGACGACCCGCCGTCTTGTCAGCGATGCCGTCCTAGCGCCTTCGGGGGGTAATTGCCAACCTTGGAAATGGTTGAGCGCCAAAGACCAGTTGTGCCTGTTCCACGACCGAGCGCGCGCACATACGCCGTTCGACCCTGACTGTCTGGGAGGGTTAGTGGCACTGGGCGCGGCGGCCGAAAACCTGACCCTGAGTGCACACGCGGCCGGCCTGCAAGTAGTCTCCCAGTTGTTTCCGAGCAAAGATATTCCCGAGCTAGTCGCGACATTCCGGTTCGGCAGCGGCACTTCTCATGAACTCACCGAACCCAGTTGGTGCGACAACTCCACTCGCTCGTCGGCGTACGACGGACTAATCGGAAGGTGTGCACGCGCCGTCCGCTAAATCCCGCCGATCTGGAGGCTCTGACGGCGGCTGTGCAGTCGATTCCCGACGCGGAGGTGAGCTGGCTGCTCCGCGACGAAGAGCTAGACGCGTGTGGACAGATGTTGGGAGTCGGAGATCGCTTGCTGTTTCTGACGAAGAGTCTGAACCGGTTCCTGGTAAACGAAATTCGCTGGACCCGCCAGGAAGCCGATGAGACGCGCGACGGCATTAGCCTGGACTCCCTGGAACTCTCCCCCGCGGACCGAGCAGGCTTTCAGCTCTGCCGCGATTGGGCGACCCTCGATGTGGTGCGCCGGATGGGGGGTGGCCATGGCTTCGAAAAGGCGAGTTCTAAAGCCGTAGCGGGTGCTGCGGCTGTCGGTTTGATCACAATGCATCGCAGGGATGAGGCGGCATACTTTTGGGGTGGCCGCGCGATGGAGAGATTGTGGCTAACGGCGACCAAACGCCGACTGGCGCTCCACCCGATGACTGCGCTGGCTTACATGTTGTCTCGGCACCGCGCCGGAGGCAGCAGCCATCTGGATGCGGAAACGAAGGAGACGCTGGACGAGCTGTGTCCTCGCTACCAAGGACTTTTTCGCGGATCGCGAGGTCAGGCCGACGTCTTCTTGTTCCGCCTCTCTTACGCGGAGGAGACCACACAGCGATCCTTGCGACGCCGCCTGGATGACGTGCTCGTTATCGCCTGAGGGGAGAGGATGGCAAAGTGAGCTCCTTCTTCGGAAAACCAGCCACCTATCGAAGCGAAATTTATAACTGTCGCAAACACGCGTTTATACTTTTAACCCTACGGTTACGAGTGAAATAGGGAGTAGAGTCGAGAACAGGCGCAGTGGCTTTAGTCTCCCGGTGGCTACTGACGAAGCTGTTGACGAGGCTTTCGCGCCGTCGCCTCAGTCCGGTTAGCTTGGCTCTGTTTCCTGTTCCCGCTCATCGAACCGGACAGGCAGATTTCCCGCATCCGGCTCTCGGAAAAGACTCACGATGGTCCGTGTGACGCCGTCTGCAACTTCTGAACACAACTCGGGGTGGCTAGACTTATCGTCAATCCCCATGTCCTTCGTTGCTGCTTGCGTCCGTCTTTAACTGAGGTCCCTTCCCTCCACCGAATTACTCGGCTTCGTAGGTACTACGGACCTCTCCGCCACCCCAGACGGCCCGGCCTATCTCTCGCGAGTTGCCAGTTGATCCTTATTAGGATCACCGCTGGGGCTTCCCGTGTTGCGTCTGGTCTCCTATGCCTACGTGCCATCGCCATTACCCCGGCAGGTCCAATGGAGCTTGTTCGCTCGTCCATCTCCATCGTCAGCGGCCTTCCCTGTGTAACAGTCAGGTCGGCTCCTGCAATTATTGTTTCGGGGCCTGCTCAGCGTTCACTCACGTTATGGCCTGCACGCTCGCCGAGTCGCTTAACGACCCTTTCCATCGAAAGCTCCGACCGCTTCGTTGCCTCCGCCGCCGTTTCGATTGCTACCGGGTGGAACGAACCAGTTCCCGGGCGGGAGTTGCACCCGCTGAAGTCCACCGCCTTTTCACGGCGCACTATTACGTCAATTGACATCTAGTTCACGCAGAGTGCGTGCGATGACTCCGTGGCAGAACACGTTCATCACAAGTGCAGACTGCGACCATGCTCCATCGTAGACAACTATCGGATATTGTATACAATCTGATTGCGATGACGATATCCCCTATGGGAAACTCTAAGCTCTCTGGTCCCGCAATTCTGTGTTCGTTCCTTTTCCTAATTCGGATCACACTCCCGCTGCATTCGGCGGCACAAAGCATTGCTTCCAACCAGCCGGCAACTCGCCCCTCGTTCTCGACCTTTCGTCGAACTTGGCGCTTTCGAGCGGTGGTTCTGAAAGCGCTCTTCCTCACCGCAACTGCCGCCGTTGCGCAAGTGAAGCTTGAGCGCGCGCCCGGTGCACAGGTCATAACGATTTCACCTCCGGGCCAGACCGGCGATGAAGAAGTCATTGCCGTCGACCGCTATAACCCTAAGCAGGTCGTGATGGCCTACGGTGGGACGGTTGGCGGCAAGGCGGCATATTCGACGGACGCAGGACGCAGCTGGACATTGGTGAATCCGGCCGGCAAGAGCCAGATGGGCGGCAACAAAAGCATCACCTTCGATGATCGTGGGAATGTTTTTCTCTCGTACCAACTGATCGAGAAGCTGGGCACTCCGGGCTACTGGGGGCACAACGCCCGTGGCAATGGAATTTGGGTGCGCCACTCTCCCGACGGTGGTAAGACGTGGGACGCCGATGCCACTCCGGCACTGGTGTGGCCGAATGGCCAGCCTGCCCCACAGCAAGAAGACATGGCGCGAATTTGGGCCGACAACGAGCCCCACAGTCCCCACCGCGGAAATCTGTACCTGGCATGGATCGACTGGCAGATCGACAAATCCATCGTGTTATTCACACGTTCGACGGACCATGGTAAAACCTGGGACAAACCTTGGCGGATCAGCACCCATGCTGGATTTCCGCGCGACGACACGGGGGCGATTCTCGGTATCCTCGGCACGGTCGGCCCGGATGGGACACAGTATGTGGTTTGGAACGATATGCTCGACACCGTCATGGCTGTCTCGCACGACGGCGGGAAGACATTTGAGCCGTCGCGACCGATTTTTCAGGTCGGGCCACCCTACTTTGGCGGAGCAGCATCGTTCCCGGGGATTCAGCGCGTAATGGGCCTGCCTGAGATCGCAATCGACGAGCGAACTGGAACACTCTACGTAACCTGGAGCGATTGTCGAAACGGCGACGTGGATGTCTTTCTCTCTCGCTCGACGGATAAGGGAAAGCACTGGTCGCCGCCGCTGCGAGTGAACGACGATCCGATGCACAATGGCGCCGATCAGTTCTATCAGTGGCTGGCCGTCGATCCGACTAACGGGGACGTTTATGTGGAGTTTTACGATCGGCGCGCCGATCCGGATAATCTCAAGACCTGGGTGACTTTGGCACGGTCGACTGATGAGGGAAAAACGTTCACGAATTACGCGTGGACGGTGAAGCCGTTCGTCGGCCACAATACATTCCTCGGTGATTATTCTTGGCTTACGGCCTACGAAGGCCGCGTTTATGGGGCATGGGCCGAAGCCGTATCCGATACGAAGGCGGTGGTTGCGTGCGGCGGCTGTGGGACAGTGGGAACGCCCGCGATCATTCGGATTGGCATAGCCGATTTCAACAAGAGCCACTGATCGGCTTCGTCACAGCGTGAGCGTTTGCCGAGCACTTTTCTCTCTTTCAGCGCTTTCCCTGAATAGTGCTTGCCACGCCTGTGGCACGTGGCATGACAGGACCTCGATTCCGAGCGCGGCCATGCGGCGTGTCCGACTTCTCCTGTCATAACTGACAGGGCGTTCCGAACGGATCTGGAGCGATGATCGATCTCTAGGTACTCAAGTGGTTTATCCGTTGGACCGCAATGATCAAGTGCGAGGATTGCGTGCTGTCTGGAAGCAAGCGCTTCTGGGCGTCGCTTTGACCTGCGCGGCCTTGACTCAGCCCTCATCGATTCAGAGCCTCATCTCTGCCGGCCAGCTCAATGAAATGCGCTGGCCGATTTTTCGAGACCTCCAAACATCGCTGCGGGAGTTTTACCAACCGGCGGGCTACGCGCCGGCTTGGGTCCAGGGAGCGACGCCGTCTCCGCAGGCCCTCGCGATGATCGACTTATTTCGGAATGCATGGAAAAAGGGACTCGAGCCGGAGGACTATGACGCATCGCGATGGAACGGCCGCTTGCACTCGCTGCAAAACTCGAATTCCGATGCCTCCGTTTTTGACGTGGCTCTCACCGTCTCAACGATGCGCTACGTTTCCGATCTGCGGATCGGGCGCATCAATCCAAAACATTTTCAATTCGGCTTGACGGTGGAGCAGAAGAAGTACGACCTGGCCAAGTTTCTTCGGGATCAGTTGCTGCCGGCGTCCGACATCTCCGCCGTGCTAGACGCAATTGAACCGCCCTTTGCAACCTACCGCCGCACCGAGCAAGCCCTCACGAGATATGTGCAACTGGCCCGCGAGGACCATGGCGAGAAACTTCGCCTCCTCCGAAACCAATCGATCTCGGTCAAACCTACGCAGGCGTGCCACGGCTAGTGCGCCTTCTCACTCTTGTCGGAGATCTGCCGCCCGGTACCCAGCCGCACGACAGTCAAATCTACGATTCAACATTGGCAGAGGGAGTGAGGCGCTTCCAGCGGCGCCATGGCCTTGACGACGATGGACGCATCGGACCGGCCACGATCATACAAATGAATGTCCCACTCTCGGATCGCGTTCGCCAATTGCAGCTTACGCTCGAACGCTGGCGCTGGCTGCCTACAGAATTCTCCGCGCCGCCCATCATCGTCAACATTCCCGACTTCGGCCTGCGGGCGCTCGATGAAAACAACAAGGTCGCTCTCGAAATGAGGGTTGTGGTCGGAAAGGCGATGAGTACCCAGACACCCGTTTTTACGCGCGATATGACTTTCATTGTGCTGCGCCCCTACTGGAATGTGCCGCCGGGTATCCTGCGCAGAAGCACTATTCCCGCAATCAAGCGGGATCGCAACTATGTCGCAAAGCAGAATTTCGAAATTACAAGGCTCGATGGACAAGTCGTTACATCCGGTCCGGTTTCCGACGATGTCTTGGCACAATTGCAGGCGGGAAAATTGGCAATTCGGCAGAAGCCGGGGCCGACCAACGCCCTTGGACTGGTCAAGCTAATGTTTCCGAACGAGTATTCGGTCTATCTGCACAGCACACCTTCGACCGAGCTCTTCTCGCAAAGCCGGCGCGATTTCAGCGCGGGATGCATTCGAGTCGAAAAGCCTGCTGAACTCACAACCTGGGTGTTGCGCAACAATCCTGGCTGGACTTTGGATCGCGTGCAGCAAGGAATGCAAAGCGGCAAGGACAACGTTACCGTAACTCTGGCGCGCGTTGTGCCCGTGTTTATCGTGTATGGCACTGCCATCGCCTACGAAAATGAAGTCCATTTCTACGACGACATTTATGGCCACGACCGAAAACTGGCTGCCGTACTGGCCAAAGGCTATCCGTATCCGAAGAGGTAGGAAAAACTACCGACGACGCACACGACCGACCTCGACGTGGACGAAGTCTGAACTCGCGTAGTAGCCCACACCGCCACGATGCAATGCCAGCGCGGCGTCCCGGAGTTCGGACGTCGGAACTCCCGGCACGCGAATGTCGATGGCCATCGCCTGCATGTGGAGACTGTGACGAGCCACGCCGTGTCCATGAGTGCGGAGGAATTCGTTGCTCCAGGGCGTGCGGGTAGCCGCAGACGACATCAATCTCAAGATCGGGATTCCCGGTTGGGTCCCTAAGATTCACCGGCCCATGGTTGCCGACAGACGACGGCGAGAGTCCAGTTAGATCCGGCGACGTCCCGTGCCCCAAAAGTTGCAGGGGGGGCCGCGCGGCCAGCTCCGGTCAATCCCACCCTCGAAAGTCGACGCGACGCCGCTTGCCGCCGGATGCGCCTGTGCACCGCTTGGAAAAGCCGCCCCTGGTCTCTGGTAGTTGCAGGACGCCACGTTTCAACTTTCCCAGAACTCAGGCGCCTCCTATGAATGTCCGATCCCCCCCCAAGGTCGATAGACCCGGTCGTGCCGGAACAAGAGCCGGGCTTCTGCCGGGCGCCAGGTTATTGGCTAGTTCGGACACCGTATAGAAACAGCCGTCTCGAGCCCATACCAACCAATGCCCGGCGACTGGAAACCGCTAGATCCTTCGAAAAAACATCTGCCCCGTGAAAATCGGCGGATTCCGAAAGATCCAGTATTTGAGTTGTATGTAGTGGTTGAACTCGTTCCCGGTAGGGACGCTGAGACCAGAACCCGCTGGAAGAAACCAGAGCAGTGCGGCGGGGGAGGTCGAGGCAAAAGTCGGTCAGCCCGACAGGGTCAATCAAAAGGATTCAGGCAGGGCAACGGTAGCCGCCATGGTCAGCCCCGCGCCCCGGTTCAATGCGCCTGAAGACATACCAGCCACTGAGATGGTCTGGGTTCTACCTCGGACATTATGTCCGAGGTGCGAGTCGAAACTTCGGGCAGCAATGTCCGAAGTCGCACGGGGATGACCGCCCGTGCCTGATGAGACGGTTATCCGTCCACGGACAGGTCTGAGTATGCGTATGTCGATAACCAGTGCAGTGTCTCATGTTCCATCCCTTGCCCCAGCTGTAGTGTCCACCGTCAATGTGGACCAGCTTGAGGGCTCAACCATAAACGCCGCCGATGAGAAAGGTCGCCGATGCAAGGTCGAGCACACGAGCCCGAACCTCAACTCGCCCCGGTCAGAGCACCAGCTTGGCAAAGAAGCCGAGCCCACCCCGGAAGCAAAGGCGCTCATCACGACCGTGCTTGCGGTTGGTGAGGCATGGCAGTCGCAGCGCAAAACCGTCACGGACTATTTCGACCAGCACAAGCCCGAGGTACTGAAGCTGCGCGCCGAATTTGGCGTGAAGCCGGGTACCAAGGGCAAACAATTGGATGTGCCTCAGCCCGGAGGCACGCAGCGTGCGATGTACTGGTCGGAGTTCGTAAAACTCGCCTTCGGCGTGAGCGATCGACATATTAACCGCCTGCTCGGCATCGCGGCTGATCCCAAGCCAAGCCCCGACTCCGAGAAGTCGAAGAACTACAAGCTCGGCTACGTTGCCGGACAGAAAGCAGCCCAGCGTGGACAGATGCCGGCTCCTGCTGCGCCACAGCCCGCCTTCAAGCCGGACAAAAACGACCCCTATGCCTACTTCGGGCAGTTCAAGGACGAGAAGCAGACGTTCGCCAATGAACTCGCAGCCATGGTGGTTGAAATCTATGACCCCATGGACGCAGAGGAAATTGCGACCGCTTTCGGTAAGGAACTTAAGCGGCAGCTTGGCGAAATCCGCATGGCGTCGGTAAAGCCCACCAAAGAGTAAGGTCGAAACGGGTGTTTCACAGAATGCCCGTCGCACCGTAATGCGGTGCCTGATGATGACCAGCGCAGCACGTCATGAATGATGGTTAGGAGGTGCACAACCCGGAGCGAGGTCCTCCGAGCTCGCTCCGGGCCACTAGGACATTCGAAAGTGTCTCGATGCAATCTTGATCCTTCTTCGTGCCCTGTGGCATTGGCGATCTAACCCCGTAAATGGTAGTTGCCCATGTTTCTTGATTACGCCCCCCTCTTGTAGAGGTGGTCTGTTTCAGAAAACAGGTCACGCCCCCAATTTCAACTAAAGAGGTCTTGTCAAATGAAGGTTAAGAAAACTGTTACACCCCTGAAGCTGCAAGCGAATCAGGAAAATGCAAAACAATCCACCGGGCCGAAGACGCCAAAGGGCAAATCGCATGTCCGGCGCAATGCCCTAAAGCACGGACTCACAGCACGTCGCTTGATGTTCGCTCAAGACGGTCGCCCTATCGATAATGGAGTGGCTGAACTGGTCGAAGCTCTTCGTGCTCGCTACGGCACCGACGACATCGTATCCGAACTCCTCATCGACAACATCGCTGTTGATCACTGGCGTCAGAAACAAGGTCTCGAGGCGGAAATCAAGTATGTCGACCGCAAAGAGTGGTCTTTTTATCCGCAGGGCTCGCTGCCGACGATACAACGCTATAACACGGCGAATCGCCGAGCGATGCTAACTAACTTAGAGCTGCTGGAAAAACGGCATGCTGCCGAAGAGGCTGAAACAGAACTCGAACCGGCAGACGGCGAGGACGCCGCCCCGCCCAGCGAAAACGAGACAGAGCTTGCAAACCAAGAGCCGACCGAAACGCCGGTGGACAACGCAGACGAACTCCCGCAATCGGCTTCGGCGAAAGCTTCATCCCAGGCGGCCCTGCCCAATCCGGAGGAGTCAGATAGCAACTCTCTGGACATCCCTGTTGTTGAATCGGAGCTCTCCGACGAAACTCAGCAGAGCGAAAACCCACCCCTCGGAGAGACGGTTGCCTGATTTTGCCGTCTCTCATGGACTAAGGCTTCGTTTACGGCGATCGCATCCGTCGTGACGAGGCTCATCGTCTTCAGGGTCCAAACCAGGATCGATGGGACACCTCTTCCTCCCTTCTTCAGCGCTTTTACGAAACAAAGCCAATAAGTAGCTTATTTCTAACGGATTGCTCTGAGAACAGCTCGCCGAGCCCATCAATTGCCCCTACCTCCACCGACTGCCGCGTCGGTCAGATACATTCCGGCGACGTGGTGGGCCAACTCGATGGGGCGGCAGCCGTCGAGATTCGTGAGCACGACTACGGTCAGCTTGTCGTCGACGTAGCGCGAGATGCTGGTGTTGAATCCCTGCCAGGCGCCGCTGTGTTCGATGACGTGGTGGCCGCTCTGCTCGCGCATGTACCAGCCGAAGCCGTAATGTTCGGGGTTGGGTTTTCCATCGTTTAATTTCACCGGCGTCCACATCTGGTCGAGGCTCGAGCGCTTGAGGAGTCTTTCGGTGTAGAGCGCGGCGTCCCATTTGGCGAGATCGAGGATGGTGAAGAAGAGGCTGCCGTCGGCGGTGGTGTTGAGGCTGGGTGCGACCCATTCCTGGTTTTTCAATTGTCCCTTCACCAGGCGATATCCGGCGGCGCGGTTGGGGATGATGTCGGCTTCACTGATGATGCGGGTCTTCATGCCGAGAGGCTGGAAGATTCGGTCATGGAGGAAGTCGCCGTAGAACTGTCCGGTGACGCGGTGAATCACGATGCCGAGGGTGAGGTAGCCGAGGTTGGCGTAGGAGAATTTTGTGCCAGGCGGAAAGGCGAGGGGAAGCGACTCGACGACTTTGAGAAGTTGATCTTCGGTGCGATCGCGGCGGAAGTCGAAGTTGTCGGGATAGTCGGTGAAGCCTGCGGTGTGGCTAAGCAGGTGGCGGATGGTGACAGCTTTCCACGACGCGGACGCGTCGGGAAAGAACTTCGTGAGCGAATCGTCGAGGGAGAGTTTGTGTTCCTCGACGAGCATCATGATGGCGGTGGCGGTGAATTGCTTGCCGACGGAGCCGGACTGGAAGACGGTTTCGGGGGTAACGGGGACCTGCAGTTCGATGTTCGAGAGACCGTAGCCTTGCTGCTTGAGAATTTTTCCATCGCGAACGACGAGCAGGGCGAGGCCGGGGATCTGGCGGGTTTGCATCTCGCTGCGGACGTAGGCGTCGACGGGGTCGGGCTGGGCGTGGGCAAGGGTGGCGAGGAGGAGGGCGAGCGCGAGGACGAGCTTCGAGACTGGGTGTTCTTGCATTCTTAGTTTTTCACCACGGAGGCACGGAGAAACCTCATAAGGACAGGTCTCAGGTGTCAGGTATCAGGTATCAGGCCTCAGGTCTCAGGTTAATGTTCCTCGTTTGTGCGTCATCGTTTCACCACGGAGACACAGAGAAATCCTTAATCTAAATTTCTTCACCCCATAAGGAGAACAAAGGTACACGAAGGAAAACAAAGTTGCTGAGCTTCGCTCAATTGGACGGGCGAGGACGCCCCGTCGCTCCACTGACGCTGCTGGGCTCGGTTGGACAGCCGAGGGCGGCTGTCGCTACGTGGACATTGCTGCGGCGTACATGCGGTGAAAGGCGTGGACGCCCTTTTCCTGCTTGACGCTGTAGCGGCCGCGCTGGTAGCTGCGGGAGTGCAGATTCTTCTGCACGGCTTCGCAAATCGCAATGTCTTCCAGCTGAATCTCGTCGCTGAAACGGACGGAGTCCCTGGCGGCTTCGCTTCCGAGATCTTCTTCCGGCAGATACCACTCGAAGATCGCGCGGCTATGGTCGGGATCGATGGGAAGGACGATGTTGAGCGAGACGTTATCGGGGTAGCAGTTGAGCATCCAGTTGGGGAAGCCCCAGAAATAATCGGTGGTGAGGCCGGCGCGGGAGTGCTGGTAGCGGCGTGGCGTGGCGTCGCCAGGCTGGGCGCCGCGTATGGGGCTCCACTGGCGAACGTGATGCGCATAGGGCTCGACGGTGTAAGCGTTGAAGTCGAGTTCACGATTCAGTCCCGGGTGAACCGTGGGCAGGTGGTAGCCCTCGAGGTAGTTGTCGACGTACGTCTTCCAGTTGCACTTCATGTCGTAGGTGCGGCGCTCGAAGAGCTTCATCGTCTCGAAGGGAAAGCGCTCGGCTTGTGGCGGAAGTTCGCCGAGGCTTTCGCGCAGTGGGCGGGCGTTGGAATCGAGGTTGACGAAGACGAGACGAAACCATTCCTCACAGCGCACGGGAGCAAGAGCGAAGTCTTCGGGGCGGAAACCTTCGATGCCATCGATTTCGGTCGCGTGGTTGAGCGAGCCGTCGAGGTTGTAGGTCCATCCGTGATAGCCGCAGCGGAAGAGTTTGCGGGAGCCACAGCCTTCGGCGGGCGGTCCGGCGCGGTGCCGGCAGACGTTGAAGAACGCACGCAGCTTTTGATCGGAGCCGCGCACGATGAGCAGAGGCTCGCCAACGACTTGGGTCGTGAAGTAGTCGCCCGGGTTGGCGACCTGGTCGTGGTGTCCGACGACTTGCCAGGTGCGGGCGAAGATGCGGTCTTTTTCCTGTGCAGCGATGGCGGTGTCGGTGTAGAGGTGAGCGGGAAGGGTCCAGGCCCGGGAGATGTCGGGGTCGATGAGCGGGAAGTTCGGTGAGGTGACGGGTTCGGCGGACACGGGGAGACATTGTAGAGGAGCGATGAGCTTCGAGCGAACCGGCCGGTGGTTTGTGGCTGGTGGCTGGTGGCTGGTGGCTGGTGGCTGGTCGCTGGTAGCTCGAAGCCCGCCGCCTGAAAGCGCATTAATGAGGATGTACTCATGTTGGCCGAGGCCTGGGGAGATTACTGGCATTACCGACAGAAATTGCTGACGGAATTTGTCAGGGAGCGACGCTGGGTTGCATCGCGGCAGGGGGGGCGCGGTCGTGAGCCGAGAGGGGGAGAAGTGTAAGTGTGTGATTTTTCTTGGGCGCGCCGTGCGGTGGGGAGGATCCTCTTCGTGATGCGAGGTTGGCATGATGCGTGCCAGTGGGAAGGATGTAGTTTCTAGATCTTTTTAACAAGTTGGCGAAGTACCTGGGGGAGGGTACAAGCCGGAGAGCAGCGGAGGGCAACTTCCGCTGCTTTTCTTTTTTGGGATCGTGTTTGTGAAGCCCAGGTTAGCGTCCAAAGAGCGGACGCGAAACCTGGGGCACCGAGCACCAAGAACTGAGCGAAGAGCAGATCCCCTTCGACACGCTCAGGACGGGCTCTCCGAGCCCGCCAAGGCACGCATGTCGGAATGACAAGCTCAGAGGTGTGGCTGTTGCAGGTTCGGCATGCGTTTCGGAACGGGAATCGCGATCACGCGCGAGATGGTTCCGTCGGAACGACAACCTTTGGTGGTGAGGTTGACGGAAATTGTCAACCACGGCTGGTGCCTGTGGGGAATGGGAACCTGGGATTTGTTACTGAAGGATCAAAACACCATCAAAACGCTGACGTTAAGCCCTTCGTGTTGAGGGAATTGGGAGCCTTCTTGGCTTTGGCCCGGCAAGTGCCATGTAACAGGCGTCGGTCGAAAGTGACCAAGTTCTAAGAGTCAAAAAAGAGACGAGGAAAATAAACGAAATGCGGAAACAAAAGGGTTTCTCACTGATTGAGTTGTTGATTGTGGTTGCGATCATCCTGATTATCGCGGCTATCGCAATCCCGAACCTGCTGCGCGCGCGCATGGCGGCTAACGAGTCGTCCGCGGCCAGCTCGATTCGTACCGTCAACACGGCGGAAGTCAGCTATTACTCCGCCTATCCTGCCACCGGGTATGGGACGATGGGGTCTTTGGGCGGCGCTTCCCCTTGCACTCCTGGGGTGGCTACGGCCTGCCTGATTGACAACAACCTGGCCCAGAACGGCACTCCTGCCGGCACCGGCAAGAGCGGTTACACCTTCACCAGCGGCGTGGTTGCAGCCAATGGTATCAACGCACGGTACTACGTCAACGCAAAGCCGATCTCGTATCAGCAGACCGGTGTCCGCGACTTCTGCTCGGCCGAAGACGCGGTTGTACGCTTTGATCCTACAGGTACGGCGGCCGCAGCTCCGGACGCCTGCCTGGCCTACGCGCCTCTCAACAACTAGCTTGCAGTTGGCAAGTACCTGGGGGAGGGTACAAGCCGGGAAGCAGCGGAAGGCAACTTCCGCTGCTTTTCTTTTTTGGGGAGTCTATCAACGTGGGAGATCACGCGCCGGTGAGGGAAAAGCAGATTCCCTTCGACTACGCTCAGGTCGGGCTCTCCTTGCTCGCCTTACAGGCTCGCGTGTCGGAATGACAAGGGTTGAGGTAAGCGCACAATGAGGGCGGAACCCAATTCCGGCAAACGCCAGGCGGGGCGTCCGTTCCGGGACGTCTCCCAAAATCGGGTGACAGGGTTTGTCGGGAAAATCGCCGCAATTTGTCACGGGTAGCGCGTTCTTGTCAGGGGGGAGAATCTGCGCTGTGGTACCGAGGGTTAGGGCATAATTGAAAATAGGGGTGTTAGGTTCAGACGCCCGGCTTACCTCGGTAACATGGGACTCTGGCCCTATGGGTGCGATCATTGCAGCACGGGTCTACAGCAGACCATTCCACTGTTAACCGGAGATGAGGGGAAAAAACGAGATGCGGAAACAGAAGGGTTTCTCACTGATTGAGTTGTTGATTGTGGTCGCGATCATTCTGATTATCGCGGCTATCGCGATTCCAAACCTGCTGCGCGCGCGTATGGCGGCCAATGAGTCGTCCGCAGCCAGCTCCATCCGTACTGTCAACACGGCGGAAGTCAGCTATTACTCCGCCTATCCTGCCACCGGGTATGGGACGATGGGGTCTTTGGGCGGCGCTTCCCCTTGCACTCCTGGGGTGGCTACGGCCTGCCTGATTGACAACAACCTGGCCCAGAACGGCACTCCTGCCGGCACCGGCAAGAGCGGTTACACCTTCACCAGCGGCGTGGTTGCAGCCAACGGTATCAACGCGCGCTATTTCGTCAACGGAATGCCGATCTCGTATCAGCAGACCGGTGTCCGCGACTTCTGCTCGGCCGAAGACGCGGTTGTGCGCTTTGATCCTACAGGTACGGCGGCCGCAGCTCCGGACGCCTGCCTGGCCTACGCGCCACTCAACAACTAACCGCGAGGTTCAAATTACCTCCAGATGTCAACCAGGGCAGAAGCTTAGGCTTCTGCCCTTTTTCTATTTTCGCCTTGGGGTTCCAAAAAATATCTCGGGCGTGACGATTTGTGTCGTTGTTCAGCGTCTCTCGTTGGTCATAGGGTCAAAGCTGCAGGTGACTATGACTGATTTCAAAGAACTTGCAAGGGTGACCGCAGTATCGCCGGGGGGGCCAAGATTGGCCACGTGAATGCAGTCCGATATAGCGAAAAGGTTCACCGGTAGGGCGTGCTCGGGACGCGAGCAGGAAATGAACATGCGCCATCAACATGGATTTTCGCTGATCGAATTGCTCATCGTAGTCGCGATCATCCTGATTATTGCCGCGATCGCGATTCCGAACCTTTTGCAAGCTAAGATCGCTGCGAATGAGGCTTCGGCTTCGAGTTCAATTCGAACCATAAAGACCGCGGAGTTTGCTTACAGTTCCACTTATCCCACAGTCGGTTATGCCGCTGCCATTTCCAATCTAGGCGGCCCGGCCCCATGCACCCCATCGGCTGCGGCAGCTTGCCTGCTCGACAACGCCCTAGCGCAGTCGGTACCTGGATCGCCGGGCAAAAGCGGGTACACCTTCCTGGCCACCGGACTCGCAACGGTTGGTACCTTTAATGCAGCGTTTGTCGTCGGCGGAGCACCCGTCGCTCCAAAGACTACCGGGAACCGAAGCTTCTGCTCGACGGACGATGGAGTGCTGCGGGTCCAGCCGGTCGCCACCAGCGTGCCGGTGAGCACCACCGCAGCGTGCTTGGCATATCCGATCGCGCAGTAAGCGCGAATGAAAGAGTTTGAGCGCCGGCCGGCACCGTTGCCGGACGCGCGCTCGCCAGATGGCGAAGTACCTGGGGGAGGGTATAAGCCGGGAGTGGCCGAGACCTTGTCTCGGCCTTCTCTTTTGCAGGCTTCCGTCATAAGCCTCTAGTCGTCAGGCAGGACATGGGAGTGCAGGCATTCGATTTTCTCCCTGTCTCGAGATCGCTCCGATCGAGTCGATCGATTACCAAAGGAACCAAGCTGAGGCGCGCAACAGTACTCGTGGAGTCTGCGGGTTTTATATACTTTTCTTGATTTGGCGAGCCTCTGCGTTCGTGTCTACCATCGCAGCCCCTAAAGGGTCTGAGGAAACGATGTCGACGGCGCCGCTAAAGCGGCGCCCTGATACGAATCATTTCTGCGACGGAGTTTGCCTCTGTGACGGAGTTTGGCATCCACAATTTTTAAAGTCATGCACGTTTGAGAGTCATGCACGCGATTGAAATCCTGGGATTAGAGAAGACCTATAGCGTCGGCTTCTGGCGCAAGCGGCCGAAGTGTGCCTTGAAGCCCTTGCATCTGAATGTGGAAGAAGGCGAGGTCTTCGGGTTTCTGGGACCGAACGGCGCGGGCAAGACGACGACGTTGAAGATGCTGATGGGGCTCGTGTTCCCCACAGGCGGGTCGGCGCGGATTCTGGGCCTGGATATGAACGATCCGGCGGTGAAGGCGCAAATTGGATTTCTGCCGGAGCAACCGTACTTCTATGACTATCTGACCGCGCAGGAACTGCTCGATTACTACGGACGGCTGTCGGGCGTGGTGGGCAAGGATTTGTCGGAGCGAGTGCGTAAGGTGCTGGGGCGCGTGGGGCTGCCGGATGTGGCCGGCGTGCAGCTGCGCAAGTTCTCGAAGGGAATGTTGCAGCGGGTGGGGATTGCGCAAGCGATTCTGCACGAGCCGAAGGTGGTGTTCTTTGACGAGCCGATGTCGGGGCTGGATCCGATGGGGCGGCGCGAAGTGCGCGATCTGATGGAGCAGTTGAAGCAGGAAGGCAAGACGGTGTTTTTCTCGACGCATATCCTGTCGGACGCAGAGGCGCTTTGCGACCGTGTAGCGGTGATTCACCTGGGCGAGTTGCGGGCCATAGGCGCGGTGGCGGAGTTGACGTCGGGTGTGCGCGGGAAGGTCGAGCTGGTTTGGGAAGGGACGTCAGTGCCGGCATCCATCAAGGCGCTCGGCGGCGAATGCGTGGTGACGGGAGACACGGTGCGCGCGGTGCTGCCGGAGGAAAGCCAGGATCTGGCGATTGACGCGCTGCGGCGCGAGAAGCTGCGGCTGGTGTCGATGGTGCCGGTGCGGACGACGCTGGAACAATATTTCGTCGAAAAGCTGAAGCGCTCTGAGACGTCGGCGGGAGGCAAGGCATGAACGGCCGTATCGCCACCATCGCCTCAAACACATTCCGGGAAGCGGTACGCGACCGCGTGCTCTACAACCTGATCGCGTTCGCGGTGCTGCTTTCGGGTGCGGCGATCCTGGTGGGGCAGATTTCGATCGACATCGAGAAGCTGGTCGTCATTAATCTCGGGCTGACAGCGGTTTCGCTGTTTGGGATTGTGATTGCGATTTTTATCGGGATCGGCCTGGTTTCGAAAGAGATTGAGAAGCGGACGTTGTACACGGTACTGTCGCGGCCGGTGCGCCGCTGGGAGTTCATTGTCGGGAAGTTTTTCGGGCTGGCGGGAACGCTGGTGGTAAATGCGTTTTTCATGGCGATCGGCGTGTTTGGGGCGCTGCTGTACGTGGCGCACAAGTTTCAGAAGCCCGATGCGTGGGTGCTGGTGGCGCTGTACTTCATCATTCTGCAGTTTCTGATTATCTGCTCGCTGGCGCTGCTATTTTCGTCGTTTTCGTCGCCGATGCTGTCGGCGGTATTCGCGTTTTCGCTGTTCGTGATTGGAACGTTTTCCGAGGACCTGCGGAATTTCGCGGCGATGGCGAACGGGATCACCAAGTGGCTGGCAACCTCAGTGGCATACCTGGTGCCAAATTTCTCGGCTCTGAACGTGATCAGCTCGGTAGCGCACGGGCAGCCGGTCGCGGGCCAATTGATTGTCTATAACACGATCTACGCCCTGCTCTACTCGACCATGGCGCTGTGTGGCGGGATCCTGATCTTCCAGCGGCGCAACCTGAAATGAAGGGAACGCGCAAAGTGACGGTGGCGGCGAGCGGTGTGCTCATCGCCTGCATGCTGGGATCGGTGCTGGCGCTGCGCCAGATCGACCAGATACGCACGGGCGCGACGCTCGAAGATGTTCTGTTTCTCAGTTCGCCGAACATGGTGAAGCGGCTGAGCTTGGGATATGACGGGCTGCTGGCCGATATTTACTGGACGCGAGCCGTGCAGTATTTCGGCGGGCGACACGTGGCTGGGGCGAGCCATTACCGGTTGCTGGCGCCGCTGCTGGCGATCACGACGACGCTCGATCCGCACCTGGTAGTGGCCTATCAGTTCGGCTCGAATTTCCTGTCGCCGCCGCCGCCGAATGGTGCGGGAATGCCCGACAAAGCCGTGGAACTGGTGGAGTACGGAATCCGCAACAATCCGAATGACTGGAAGCTCTATTACGAGCTGGGCTTCATCTACTACATGGACATGAAGGACTATGCCCACGCGGCCGATGCTTTCGCACGCGGGTCGCAGCTGCCCAATGCGCATCCCTTCCTGAAGGTGATGGCGGCGCAGATGGCGCAGCATGCCGGCGACACACAGATGGCGCGAGCGCTGTGGACGACAAGCTACCAGAGCTCGCAGGACAAGCAGATTCGCGGGAACGCCATTGCTCATTTGCGCGCGCTGCGGGTGGAAGAGGACGTCAACGCACTGCAGGAACTGGTAGGGCAATACGGACAGAAGACGGGGCAGTTGCCGCGGTCGATGGCGGACCTGGTTTCGGCGGGACTGCTGCGTGCGATTCCGATCGATCCGACGGGGCGTCCTTATAAGTTGACGGCGCGGGGGCTGGTGGAAGTAGAGGCGCCCGACGAGATTCCGTTTATTGGCAAGGGCGCGCCTGAGGGATACAAGCCCCCGGCGCCGAAGAATCTGGAAGAGATGGGGAAGTAGAGAGAATCAGTGGTCGGTGGTCAGTGGTCGGTGGTCAGTCGCCCGTCTTCAGTCGTCAGTCACCAGCTTGTCGCGATCTTAGATCCCGAAACGTTCGAATACCTTTTCACCGCTAGGAACACCCCCGCCCAAGCAGAGCTTGGACGGGGCACCCACAAGTTTTTTCCCGACGGGAATCGCTGTGGGTAAGGGATGCAGTTGGTCTTAGGGATTCTTGCTGTTGCAATCCTGGGCGCGGGGTTCGGAGGGGTACGAAGACGGCCGAAGTGGTCCAAGTGTGGCTTGAAGCACAGAATGAGCGACATTGTGGGGGAAGGGCCGTTTTACTGCGGGGTTACGGACAGATTCGTGGGCGGCAACGGAGCTGGCGGGAGTGCCGGGCCGACGGTGGCTGTGAATTCTCCGAGGACGACAGTGCCCATACCGGTGAGCGTGGGTTCGAGAATCGTGTTGATGGTGAATGAGCCGAGGCTGGTTGGAATCGGAGCGGGCGCGCCGCAGGAGACGTAGTAGATCGAACCGTTGAATTGATTGCAGACGTACACCGCGGCGATGATGTCGACCGAGCCGTCGGCGTGGAACTCGCCACCAAAAATGTTGGTATGGTTCATGGCGTAGGCGAAGGTGAGGTCGTAGCCGATCCATCCGGTGTGGGTCTGGCTGGAGAAGATGGCGCGGTCGCTGATGGCGCCGGGATAGATTGGCTCAAGCTTGGTGGCATCGAGCCCGGAAGGTCCAACGCCGCCGGCGACGAAACCGAAGCCGACGCCTTCGTTGGCGTGATCGATGCTGACCACGATTTGATTCGGCAAAAAGTATGCGGTTTGTTGCGCCGGACCCGGACCGTTGATGGTGACGCTGGCAACGCCCTGGTAGATGGCGGAGTAGGTGAGATCGGGCACTCCGGGTATGCCGCTTGGAGTCGATCCGGGAAAGGCGTTTGTATCGTCACCGATGAAGGTGAACGTGACCCCGACATTGATAAACGATTGCGACCCCAGTTGTACGGTTGCGGTTGGGATGGACAGCTGATATTTGATCGGCGACGCAACGGCGGGCGCCGCCAACGAACCGATTCCACACGACACCAACAGGGTGAATAGTCTCGCCTTTGTCTTTTGACGCCCCGACATGGTTGGACCTCCGCGAACCCTGCGCTTGCTTCGTCTTGCGCCAGCAATCTTACGCCTGGCGCAAGCGGGGCTCGCCGGTTGCGGCTACGGGATACGTTCTTTAAGTCGGACCGTAACCGTGCCGCCCACGCTCTTGCCGATGACTTTTCTGACTTCTGCTTTCACCGGGAGCATGTGCTTGCCATTGCCCATGGCCATGAAAGAAGCGCGGAACGGATGGCCGTCAATCGTGCCCTTGATCTTGACCAGACCGCGAGTTCCGAAAAACTTCACTGACTCAGGCCAGACCAGGTAGGTCCATCCCCCGGGCCGGAGACTTTTTCTTAGCTTCGCGGTGAAGGACCGGTTCAGCATAAGTTGGGGATTGTAGCGGCTTCGACGAAAAAGCCGAAAGAAACTTGCGTTGAAGCACGGACCATCTGGTATGGCGGAGGAATTAGTATGGCAGAGGAATGGACGACAGCTACAAGGTCGGCCTGGCGCAGACGATATGCGCATGGTGGAGGCAGAATCGTGCGCAGCGAGGGTTCAGGGCGACGCTCCAGAGAATCGTCGTAGAGCTTTGGGGATTTCTACGCGATTCGACGCCGGAACAGCGGCGGCGGCGATACGGTGATGTGGAGTTCGATTGGGATCATCGGGTGGACACGACCAGCGCGACGGTCGGCTGGCGGGAACGGCTGCTTGGTGTTTTTCATTCGCCGTATCAACCGACCGATCCGGCGTTGTTCCACGAAATGCTCGGCGGGCTGAAGATCAAGTTCAGCGATTTCACGTTCATTGATTTGGGGTCAGGGAAAGGGCGCACGCTGTTGATGGCGTCGGACTATCCCTTTCGCAGGATTGTTGGCGTGGAACTGCTGCCGGAACTGAACAACGTGGCGCGGGAAAACCTCCGGAAGTACACAAGCGAAAAGCAGAAGTGCTTCGTGCTGGAATCAATCTGCGGCGATGCGCAGGGATTCGAGTTCCCTGCGGAGGCGACAGTGCTCTATCTTTTCAATCCGTTGCCGGAAGCGGGGCTCGAGCGAGTGATCGGCAGGCTGGAGCGGTCGCTGGCGGAGCATCCGCGCAAGGTTATCGTGCTTTATCACAATCCGCTGCACGACGAGATACTGGCGAGGAGTACGTCTCTGACGCGCACTGGGGGCACGCACCAGTACGTCGTGTATGAATCACGGTAAATCGGGCCGACGTTTTTCTGCTCAGCGCTCAGGGCCAAAAGCAAAATCGACGGCGGCCTCGATGTGGGCAGCGGTGCTATTGATGTAGCGGATGCCGTTGCGCTCGAAGGTTGCGAGCATCTTTTGGGAGGGAAAGGCGAGAGGCAGTTCGGTGCAAGCCAGGCACACCGCGGGCTGCGTGCGGAAATGATGGAGAGCGGTGCTCGCAATTTTCGTCAGCCGCTCGGCACTGTCTTGCACTTCTCCGCGTTGCAATTCGGAAACGAGGGCTAACGTCCGGGCGCGATCCGACTCGTCAGCGGGACCGGTGGCGCTGACCTTGTATCGGGTGAAGCCTTCACGGAATCGCGCGGAACGCATCGTGATCGCGGTACCCAGGATCAGCACTTCCGCGGCGCCGAGGCGCGCGGCCACAGCGCCAACGGCGTCGAGGATGCTTATAACAGGAAGCGTGATGCCGCGGGTGATGGCCTCGAGTCGATGATGAGGGCTGTTGCTCGCCAGGACGGCGAAGTCGGCGCCGCTCGCTTCGAGACGCTGGAGAGCAGCGCGATGATAGTCGTCGAACTGCCGCCAGGAGTTTTCGTCGTTGTCGGAGCCGAGGTAAGAAAGGACCTTGCCGTGGTCCAGGGATTCGATGCTGATCTCCGGCATGGCCGGGGTGACATGCGGGTCGAGGTCGAGTTCGCGCTGCTCACTGCGAAGGCAGATACCGGCGTAGTAGTCGACGGTCGAGCGCCAGGTGACACCACCAACGATTCCGATTTTTTTCGGATTGCGGATTGAGGATGTTGTCTTCATTTCTGCGGCCGCCAGTTGGCGAACATGGCGCTGATGTCGCGATAGCTCACGGCTTGTTGAGCGAAGGAGAAGGTGCCGTGCTCTTTCATTTCGCGCGCGGCGCGGAGAAAAGCACCGAGGGCAGCGCGCGAGAGCGCGCTGCCGACGCTGACGCGCTTCACGCCGAGCGCCGACAGTTCCGCCAGAGTCAGTTGGGCGCCTTGGAGTCCCATGAGTACATTGACCGGGCGATCCACCGATCGGACCACAGCGGCGATGTCGTCTTTGGAAGTGAGGCCGGGAGCATAGAGCACGTCGGCACCGGCTTCCTGATAAGCCCGGAGGCGACGGATGGTGTCTTTTAGGTCGGGCCTGCCGACCAGATAGTTCTCGGCACGCGCCGTCAGGGTGAAAGGGAACGGAAGACTGCGGGTGACTTCCGCTGCGGCTCGCACACGGTCCACCGCGAGCTCAAGTTCATAGACCGAGCCCGCGGTGTGTTGGGGCACGTCTTCGATGGAAGCTCCGGCGAGGCCGGCTTGAGCTGCGCGCCTGAAAGTTTCGGCGATGGCTTCCGCGGAATCGCCGAATCCGCTCTCGAGGTCAGCGCTGACGGGAAGATCGGTGGCCGCGACGATCGCGGCGGAGTGGGCCAGGGCGTCGTCGCGACCGATCGTTCCGTCGCACTGACCGACGGAAAAGGCATAGCCGGCGCTGGTGGTGGCAAGTGCTTCGAAACCAAGCGACGCGAGCAGCCGGGCGGTGCCGGCATCCCATGGGTTTGGGATGATGAAGGCGCTGTCGCGGGCGTGGAGGGCGCGAAAGATTCGTGCTTTTTCGGCTTGGGTCGGCATAGGTTCACTTGATTCCGGGAAGGTTAGACGGGATGCCGAAAGTTCCATCGACCACTTCGACGAAATTTCGTTCTTCGCGGAGGATGAGACGCTTGCCCCGGGCGAAGTTGAAGTTCTCCCGGCCTTCGGGATCAGACCTGAGGCGGGCACGGTAGGCCTCATAGGAGGCGAGGCTATCGAAAGCGATCAGGCCCCAGGCAACGTCGTTGGTGCCTTCGTGAGGAAGAAAGTATCCGATGAGGTGGCCGCCGCAACGGGGGATGATGCGCCCCCAGTTCTCGGCATATTTCTTGAAGTCGTCGCGCTGAAAAGGATCGATCTGATAGCGGATGAAGCAGGTAACCGTCATGGGATTTCTCCTGGGAACGGGTTGGTTCGGCGAGCGTTCGGAGCCGAGCATGGGCACAAGGGCACCAGCAAGCAGGGCGGCCAAGGCATTCCTGCGGGTGATGTCGCCGGCCGGCTTTTCGCTGTCCACGGTGACAGGATGACAGTTTTCGAGCAGGAACAGTTCGTCGGCGATCGAAGCATGAATGTCGAGGATCATCCGGACCTGATGGACAACGCGAGAGGCTGACGCGATTCAGCCTTCGGGCTTTGGCGGAGTATTCCGTTTTGGGCTTTCGACGGAAAGAGATCGGCCAAGTGTGTTTCCTTGCGCTTGGCTGCTGTCTTACAATAGTGATTCCGCAGCAGGCCGCCTGAGCCCCGGGTAAGGACCATCCCCCCTGCCGGCTGCATCTGAAGTGATCGGAGAGTAGAAACCCGCATCGAAGTTAAGGTGTGAAAACGAGAGCCATACTACTGACGGCCGTACTCGGCCTGGGGATGGCGACGGCCCATGCCGCCGCGCCGGATGTCCATGCAGTGGCGCAGGCGGTTGATGAGCACTACAACCAGCTGCGAAGCCTGGAAGCGGAGTTCACCGAGACCTACCGGGGGGCGGGCATGGACCGGATGGAATCGGGGACATTGTGGCTGAAAAAACCGGGCAAGATGCGGTGGGAATATCGTTCTCCGAGGGACAAGCTGTTTCTCAGCGACGGCAAGGACGCCTGGTTTTACGTCCCGGGAGATAAGCAGGCGAGAAAGACCCCGGTGAGGAAACTAGAGGACTTACGGTCGCCGCTCGGGTTCCTGCTGGGTAAAACCAAGTTGGAGAAGGAATTGCAGGTGTTAGGGTTCGCCCCGGATCTGGCCCCGCTCGAGCCCGGAAACCTCGTCTTACGGGGCGTACCGAGGGCTCTGGGGGACCGGGTGAGCCAGGTTCTGCTGGAGATCGACCCCCAGAAGCAGATCGTGCGAATTCAGGTCGACGAGGTGGATGGATCGACCACGGAATATCGCTTTAGGAATCAGAAGGAAGGCGTGGCTATCGACGATCGGCAGTTCCGCTTCGAGCCCCCGCCGGGAGTGGAGACGATCGACGGAGAAGTTGGGCAGTGAGGCCGCCGGAAATCGGACAAAGACCCCGAAAACGCGCATTTAGCGGTCCGAAAGGGTAAGAATCCCGGAGAAATGGCCGGGTACTTTCGAACACGGTCCGGCAAGGCCTTTGGAGTTAGGAGAGGGCGGTTTGGGGCAGGGTTTCCGATGTTAGACTTGGGCGAGAACGAGAGCCGGTAACGGTTACCGAATGGCAGAATTCCTTGTAAAACTGGCGGACGAACGTGGCCGGGTCAGCGAACAGCTGGAACACGGCTACTCGGAGAGCGAGGTACGCGAACGGGTTGCTGGCCAGGGGTATCTGGTCTACTCGGTCAAGCCTCGTGGAATGTTCAGCCCCGGCGCAAAGCTTGGGCGGGGACGCATTCCGAAGGGATCGTTCCTGGTTTTTAACCAGCAGTTTCTGACCCTGATTCACGCCGGGCTGCCGATTCTGACCGGGCTTGAGTTACTGATCAAGCGGCAAAAAGATCAATCGCTGAAAGCGGTTCTGGAAAATGTGCGCGAGCGCGTAAAGGGCGGCGAGTTGCTGTCGGACGCATTCGCGGCGCAGAACATGTTTCCGAAGATGTACACGACCACGCTGATGGCGGGTGAGAAAAGCGGCAACATGGAAGAAGTGCTGGGGCGCTACATCGCGTTTCAGCGGATTGCGATGACGTTTCGCAAGAAGCTGCTGGTGTCGCTGGTCTATCCGACCCTGCTGGTGAGCGTGGTTCTGATCATGGTGATGTTCCTGATCACCTACGTAGTGCCGGAGTTCGCCAAGCTGTTCGACAACCTGGGCGCGAAACTTCCGGCCATGACGGTGTTCATGCTGGCGGTAGGCACGGCGGCGCAGAAATACATTGTGTTCTTTCTGGTCGGGCTGGCGCTGACGATCTTTCTTTTGTGGCGGTGGAAGAATACGGACCAGGGCGCGGAGTTCATCGACCGGGCATTGATGGCACTTCCGCTGCTTGGGGATATCCGGCTGAAGTACCAGGTGGCGAGCCTGTCGCGCATGTTGTCGACGCTATTGCAGGGCGGCATTCCACTGGTACCGGCGATGGAGACGGCAGGCGCGTCGATGACCAGCCGGAAAGTCCTGAACGGAGTTTCGCGGGCGGCGAGCCGGGTACGCGAAGGGCAAGGACTGGCGAAGAGTCTCGAGGAGCAGCGCATCTTTCCCGACCTTGCGGTGGAGATGATGGAAGTCGGCGAGTCGACGGGCGCGTTGCCGGCGATGTTGAACTCGGTGGCGGAATTTTACGAGGAAGATGTGCAGACGGCATTGGGAGCGGCCATGGCTCTCATTGAGCCGGTTCTTCTGATTTTCATGGCGATTTTTGTAGGTGGAGTGTTGATTTCACTCTACATGCCGATTTTTACGTTGGGCGCGGATTTTCACTAAGTCTGTGGGACAGGTGGGCGGGCGGCCGCGAGCAATCGGGGCGCGATCGCCAGAAGGTAGACGGGCACTTTGGCAATGGCGGAAAAGAAACCACTCAGCAATGGCGGAAACGGGGGCAAAGTTACGAGCATGACTCCGGAGAAGCCGATCACGGAATCGGATCGGGCGCAGGACATCGCGCGGCGTTACCGGTGCGAGTTCGTGGACCTGAACGACTTTCAGTTGCAGCACGAGCTCTTCAAGAAGGTACCCGTCGACCTGATGTTCCGGTACAACTTCGTCCCCCTGGAAGAAACCCGTGACGGCAAACTGGCGATTGCGATCGCCGATCCCAGCCAGCTGATGATGATCGACGAGATCAGCCTGCTGCTGGGCAAGCGCATCGTCACCAAAGTTTCCACGCTGAAGCAGATCAGCGACATCCTCAAGAAAACCGAGCAGTCACAGCGCGTGCTGGAAGAAGCCAGCGAAGGTTTTGCGCTGGACGTGATCCGCGAGGACGAGGCCACCGGCGAAGAGACGATTTCGATCGACAAGCTGACACATACGGGCGACCACAGTCCCATCATCCGACTGGTCGACACCACGATCTTCACCGCCCTGCAGCGCCGTGCCAGTGACATTCACATCGAGACTCGCGACGACTCCGTGGCCATCAAGTTCCGTATTGACGGTGTGCTTTCGCAGGCCATGCCGCCCATCGGCAAGGAACATCACTCGACTATCATTTCGCGCATCAAGGTCATGAGCGAGCTCGATATTTCCGAACGGCGCGTACCCCAGGACGGCCGCTTCCGCGTGCGCTACAACGGGCGCGCCATCGACTTCCGCGTGTCGATCATGCCGTCGATTCATGGCGAAGATGCCGTGCTCCGCGTGCTCGATAAGGAGTCGATGAGCGAAAAATTCCGGACCCTGACGCTGGATGTAGTCGGCTTCGATCCGGAAGACCTGCGGAAGTTCCGGCGCTACATCAAAGAGCCATACGGCATGGTGCTGGTGACGGGACCAACGGGCAGCGGCAAAACCACCACGCTTTACGCCGCCGTCAACGAGATCAAGACCGACGAAGACAAGATCATCACCATCGAAGACCCGGTCGAATACCAGTTGCGCGGCATCACGCAGATTCCAGTCAACGAGAAGAAGGGCCTGACGTTTGCCCGCGGACTGCGATCGATTTTGCGTCACGACCCCGACAAGATCATGGTCGGCGAAATCCGCGACATGGAAACGGCGCAAATCGCCATCAACTCGGCGCTGACCGGCCACCTGGTGTTTACCACGGTTCACGCCAACAACGTGGTCGACGTGATTGGCCGCTTCCTGAACATGGGCGTGGAGCCGTACAACTTCGTGTCCGCGTTGAACTGCATCCTGGCACAGCGACTGGTGCGTCTGATCTGCGAGTCCTGCCGCACGGTCGTTCACTATTCGCCTCAGGTGCTGGAAGCCGGCGGCCTAGATCCCCAGCAGTGGGGACAGGTAGGGTTCTATGAAGGACAGGGCTGCATCGAGTGCTCGGGGACGGGGTTCCGCGGGCGAACCGCCATCCACGAACTGCTGGATTTGAGCGACCGTATCCGGGAAATGATTCTCGCCAAGAAACCGACATCGGAGATCCGGCGCGCGGCCCGGGAAGAAGGCATGCGCTTCCTGCGCGAATCGGCGCTGGACAAAGTCCGGCTCGGATTAACGACCCTGAAGGAAATCAACAAGGTTACCTTCATTGAGGCGATGCGGTAGGCGATGGTTCTCCTTATAATGTGGGCAGGCACGGAGGCGTGGTGTCTCCGCTGACACAAAATTTGTTATGAGCGCGACCAACAAACAGGGCGCACGGCCGAAGATCGCTTGCGAGATCTCGGCTGATCGTGTGCTTGCCGGGCGTCTGGCGGAAACTGGCGGCATCGTGGAAGCCTGCGCCGTGCGTGAACTGCCGCCGGGCAGCGTCGTGCCGGATCTGACCGAACTCAATATCCTGCAGCCGGAAGTGGTGCGCAGGGCAATCAATGAAGCCATTACCGGAGTAGCCGGACGGTTGCGCGACGTGATCGGCGTGCTTCCGGATGCGGCGGTGCGTGTGGTTCTTCTGGATTTTGATACGCTGCCGTCGAATCCCGAGGAAGCCGAAGGTGTGGTGCGGTTCCGGCTGAAGAAATCTCTGCCCTTTGACGTGGACAAGGCAAAGGTGTCGTATCACGTGCAGCCATCGCTTACCGGGTTGCGCCTGGTGGCGGCGGTGGGACTGATGAGCGTGGTGGAAGATTACGAAGCGGCGTTTCAGGATGCGGGCTACACCCCAGGAATCGTGCTGCCCTCGATGTTGGCGGCGCTGGGAGCGGCCGAAGCCGATTCTCCGACGCTGGTGATCAAGGTGGATGCACATACGACGAGCCTGGCGATTCTCGACAAAGAACAACTCCTGCTGTTCCGGACGCTGGAGAATACGCGGGGAGTGACGATCACGGGCGAGCAACTGGCCGAGGAAGTGTATCCCTCGGTGGTGTTCTTTCAGGATACGTATCACACCAACATTGAACGGATTTACGTGGCGGGGCTGCCGGAGTCGGGCGGAGCGTCACCGGCGCTGCGGGCGCAAACCGGCGCGGACGTTCGCGAGTTGGTAGCGAACTCGCTGCTGGGCACGAACGGCGGAGTTTCGGTTCCGCGGTGGAGAATGGCGGGGGTGGTGGGGGCCCTGGTTTCGTAAATGCGGCTCGATATCAATCTCGCGACTCGTCCGTATGAAGATGCCCGGCAATTCTGGATGCGCTGGGGAACCGGCGTGGGCGTGCTGGCGGTAATTGCGCTGACGCTGTTGATCTTCACGATCAGCGGCTGGTACAACGCGCGCCAGGACCACAAGAGGATTTCCGAACTGCGCGCGCAGATCGCCGATCTTGAGAAGGAAAGGACCCAGGCCGAAGCGATGCTGAACCGGCCCGAGAACCGCGCCATGCGCGACCGCTCGCAGTATTTGAACGAACTGATAGCGCGCAAGGCTTTTTCCTGGACCAAGGCAATCGAGGGACTCGAGAAGGTAATGCCGGCAAAGCTTCACCTGGTGTCGATTGAGCCGCAGCTGAACGAGGACAACCATCTGTCGATCAAAATGGTGGTGGCGGGAGATTCTCCGGACCGCGGGATTGAACTGGTGCGGCGGATGGAGGAATCGAAGCACTTCAAGGACACGCGGATCGCGGGGCAAAACCAGATGCCGCAGCAGGGTGAAGACAATGTGCGATTCGAAATTAACGCATTGTACGTGCCGACCGTCGACTCCGGGAGCACGCACTGATGCCTGATCTTCGCGATACCCGGCGGAAACTGCAGATCACGATGGGCGCCCTGGCTGGGGTCAGCCTGCTTTCCGTCGGAGTGCTGGTCTCGCCGCTGGTCGGTTCGACGGCCGCGCGCAAGCAGGAACTGACCCAACTCGGACTACAGTTGCAGGGGAAAGTAAGGCAGGTTGCGCCGCTGCGCGGGCTGGACAAAAAGATTCCGCTGGCCACTCAACAGATCGATCAGTTCTACAAGGAACGGTTCTCCGCGCATGATTCCGATATCGCGGAAGCGTTGGGGAGTCTTTCGAAGGAAGCGGGCGTAAAACTGGAAACGGTGAAGTATACGACGGGAGATCCGGAGCCAGTCGGCCTGCGGCGGGAAGAGATTGAAGCATCGGTTCAAGGCGACTACCAGCCGCTGATACGATTTTTGAACGGCTTAGAGCGGTCGAAGATATTCTTTATCGTGAACGCCATCGGGTTGGAGCAGCAGAACGGGCCAGTGCGTTTGCAAATGAAGCTCGAGACTTATCAGAAGGTGGGAAGCGAGTGAAAGTCGGTTCAGAAAACCGGAAGAAGGTGATCTGGGCGAGTGCGCTCGGGGGGGTGGCCGTGCTCCTGATTGCGTACCAGCTTTTCAGCTCACCGGGCGCACCGGTCACCGCCGCGCAACCCACCACGAGCGTTGCGGGAACCAAGGGCCGCCCACGGTTGGGGCGCGGAGGCAAGGAGCGCCCGGTTGCCGACGAGCGATTGGATCCCACGCTCGACCTGCGCCTGCTGGCTGAAACGGAGCAGACAAAATATACGGGAAGCGGACGGAACATCTTCGTCGCCCAACCGGATGTCATTCCCGCCCCGGTTGCGCCCGCCATCACGACCTCCGATGTACCACTCGGTCCGCCGGCACCGCCGCCACCACCGCCGCCACCGCCGATCAATCTGAAATTCTTCGGCTTTGCCAACAAGCCCGGCGAGCCGCGGAAAGCGTTCCTTTCGCAGGGAGACGACGTGTTCATCGCGGTGGAAGGCGACATCGTCGACCGGCGCTACAAGATCATTCACATCGGCCCGACCTCGGTGGAAGTGGAAGACGTTCTCTATAACAACCGCCAGAGCATTCCTCTGACGCAGCAGCCCGGATAGGCGGTGTTCCGATCATGAAGCGAATCGCACGAAACTCGATCGGGCAGCGCGAGCAGGGCGGGTATGTTCTGCTGACGCTGCTGTTGATGGTTGCGGTGATGGCGATGACGATCTCGCTGCCGATGATCTACTACTACCGGCAGCAGATGAAGCGCGACCAGGAAGAAGAGATGGTGCACCGCGGCGTGGAGTATGAGCGCGCGGTGCGGAAGTATTACAAGAAGTTTGGGTCGTACCCGGCGAGTCTGGACCTGCTCGAAAGCGCCAACCACATGCGTTTCCTGCGCAGGCGCTACAAGGATCCGATCAACGGACAAGAGTTCAAGCTCCTGCACCTGGCGGACGTGATGGGTGTGCTGAATACCGGCATTCCGGGCGCGCAGAACACGGGGGGCGCGTGGGCTCCGGGCACGCAGAATATGGCCGTTGCCAATGCTCTATCCGGTAATTCGACAACGGCGGATGCGAGTGCCAATTCGAATGCAGGGGCAGGCGTGGCGGTCACCGGGAGCGCGGGCGTCGCGACATCGGATGGGTCGGAGGCGAACGGCGGGAATGGTGGCCAGCAACAGGGAGCGGGAGCGATCCTGCCGGTCTCCGCAGTAGGAGGCCAAGGTCAAGCGGCTGGCCAGACATTCGGAGGCGGCGGCGTCGTTGGCGTAGCCAGCGTCAGCACGAAACAGAGCATCCGAATCTACAACAAGAAGGATCATTACAACGACTGGCTGTTCATCTACAACCCGTCGATGGATCGTGGGTTTTTGCCCAAGGGGCCGTACGAACCGACACTGCAGGCAATCCTTCCCGGACAAATCCCTGGACAGAACGGGATGCCGGCGGGAGTGGGCCAGCAGGGTATGGGGCAGCAGGGGTTTGGTCAACAGGGGTTTGGTCAACAGGGTTTTGGACAGCAAGGATTCGGACAAGGGGCGCCGAACATGTCGAATCACTAGAAGCAGGTGTCAGGTCTTAGGCGTCAGGTCCCAACCTCAGTCCAAGTTCGAATGTTAGTTCGCCGCGGTTCGTTCTTTTCCTATTTCTGCGTTAAGGTCAGTCACCTTAACAAAAAACCGAAAGGCGCGACTTTCGTCGCGCCTTTTCATGTACTGGGAAACTGTTCTTAGACGCTAAACGAGGAGCCACAGCCGCAGGTGCTCTTCACGTTCGGGTTCTCAAACTTGAAGCCCGCGCCCTCGAGCGTCTCGACGTAGTCGACTACGCATCCGTTCAAATACATCACCGAAGTGGCGTCGACGTAAACCTTCAGTCCGTCGAAATCGAATACTTTGTCCATCATGCCCGCGCTATTCTCAAACTGCATGGAGTAGGAGAATCCCGAGCAGCCACCACCCACGACACCAACGCGGAGGCCGGCGGGGGCGGGGTTCTGTTGCGCCATGATCTCCTTGACCTTCGCGGTGGCGTTGGGGGTCAGGGTAATAGGCGCAGTCTTTTTCACTTCCGGAGCGGGGGTACCGGTCGTCGGGGCAGTCGTGGTTGCCATGTATCTCTCCTTGAAACGATCTAAACGATTATAGCAGAGAGGGTTTGCAGGCCTGCCCGAAAATTCCGATCTCCGGGCGGTGCCGTACCCACTCCTACAGTGATTTGGATGCGTCCCGAGGCCGAGCCGACGCAGGGCGGGGAAGGGGGGCAGAAAAAGGCACTGCGGACACCGGAACAGCGCTATAATCCCGCGCAAGGGCCCTTCCCCGAAGCTGGCAGTGGGCATTCCATAGTCCCATACCTGAAAAAGCAACACCCACGGGGCTGGCTCGAAATCAGTGCCGAGGTGGCGTATGTCTCCTTTGGGCTGGATGGCTACTGTGTGGGGCGTTCTCACCGGTGTTCTGGTCGTTCTGCTGATCTACCGCAGCACTCTCACAATGCAGGAGGACGAACAACTGTTCCTGGACGACACTCACTCCGCCATGGAACAGGAGCAGGCCGAGATCATGGCAAAGGTGAACAAGCTGGGTCCATTTGTAAAGATCCTGGGCGCGGCCTCCGGCATCATGTTCCTGGTGCTGGCCGGAATGTTCATCTACCAGGGCCTGAATAACACCGCGCCGTAAGAAAGCAACGGCGTGGAAATCCACTGGTGGTAGATGGGAACCCCGTTCACGGGTTCGTGTGTCTGCCTGCGATCGTTCGGTTTGCTCCCATAACTTATTGCCACGATCCTTCGGCCTGGCACATAGGCTGGGTCCCATTCACTGCGGAATAGCGATCAAAGCGTGACTGAAAGAACAGGCGGTGCAAGCGCCGCACGAGGTCTTCGGCCCGGGCCTCCTCCACAAGGAAACTGATGTTGCGCTCAGACGCTCCCTGACAGATCAGGCGCAGGTCCACATCTTTCAGCGCACTGAATACCTGACCGGCGATTTCCGGTTGACGGCGGATCTTCTCTCCGACAAGGCACACCAAGGCCCGGTGATTTTCCCAGCGAACGTTGGCGAGGCCTTTGAGCTCTTCCGCGATCGCAGGCAGCGCTTCGGTCGAGGTGACGAGAAGAGAAAGGCTACTGCGTGAGGCGGACAGTAAATCGAGGCTGTACTGATGGCGTTCGAACACGTCGAAGATCTCGCGCAGCAACTCGGGAGCGAACCAGCGCACAGCGCTGACGTCGACCACCGTGATGCCTTTCTTGGCGGTGATGGCCTTCAACACACATTCTTCGCCGGGATGCGCGACGATCTCAGTTCCCTTCCCCTCCGGGTTGCGCGAGTTCACGACCCATACCGGAATGTTTTTGCGCATGGCGGGAACGAGGGTCGCCGGGTGCAGCACTTTGGCACCGAAATAGGCCAGGTCCGCGGCTTCTTCAAAGCTCATGCTGGGGACCCGACGAGCTTCGGGACACAGCTTGGGATCGGTGGTCAGGATGCCGTCGACATCGGTCCAGATCTCGATGCGCGTGGCGTCGAGGGCTGCGCCCACAATGGATGCGGTGAAGTCGGAGCCGCCGCGGCCGAGGGTGGTGGGAACACCGTCGCGGGTAGCGCCGATGAATCCGCCGAGTAAGGGAACCTTTCCTTTCGCAAGCAGCGGAACCATGGCTGATTGCAGGCAGTCGTTGGCGTCTTCCCAGAGCGGCGTGGCATGGCCGTGAGCGGCGTCGGTAACGATGCACGAACGCGCGTCGACCCAGACGGCCTCGATGCCGGACTGCACGAAGGCGGCCTGCACGATGCGGCTGGAAAGGCACTCGCCGGCGCCTAGGAGTTCGTCCGCCATTCTGGGCGTGAGATCAGCGAAGGTTGCGACGCTGGCCAGGACCGAATGCAGATGTTTGAACTCGGCGTCGAGCTGCGGGCGCAAGGTTTCGAAGGCCGGTGCGCCCGCGACATCGAGGGCTAGTTCTTCGTGGCGGCGTTGGAGGGAGTCTAACTGCTCACGCGCCGAAGCGAGTTGCCCCTTCTCCGCCGCCTGACCCGCTGCCAGCAGTTGATCGGTGACGTCCGCGAAAGCGCTGGCTACGACCACGGGGTTGTAGCGCAAACGATGTTTCACGATGCGTACCGCGCGGCGAATGGCGGCGGCATCTTCGAGCGACGTGCCGCCGAATTTCATCACGATGCATTGGACTGGCACGCCGACCGATTGCCCAGGTTGTTCTCCATTTCCTTGGCTCATGGCGAACTCTTCCTTTCTGAAAGTAGCGGCCGCTGTCTGGCAGGCACCCCGCCTGCCGATTGAGCCGGCAAGATGCCGGCGCTACTCCTGTTTCGGGCAAAAACAAAACCCACCGCCTTTTGCTCTGGCGGTGGGCTCTACCTGATTTGAACTTTGGAACTAGCTCAGCAGGTGACCTCCGCCAGAAGACGTGTAATTCGCTTAGCCTTGGCTGTTGTAGCCGGCATGGTCGTTTTCGTCTTGTGGGTTACGGAGATCATTTCGTCTGCTGTTGAAAGCTAGTTGCCCAGTTCGCGCGAGCTCTTGGCATCGCGGCTTTGCCACAGTCCTTCTTCGAAGAATTGGACCAGCCGGTCGATCAGCCTCTGCTGCCCGCCGATGATGTGGAGGCCGCTCTCATGGCGGTGCTCCTCCAAAACTTTACTGATACTGCGCTCCAAATCGGTCATTGTCATACCTCCTGAGGGATTCAGCGAAACTCTGCTGCGGCCGGGAAGGCCCAACAAACTCTCACCCAGGATTCAGGGGATCGTGTGGCACCGGCGCGTTGGCGCCGGGACAGGACACGCCTGCCACCTGAAATCACCACTAGAACGATAAAGGCTAGGCCTCCGAAGGAGAAACGCGAATTTCCGATGGGGCGAATCAGAAAATGAAATAACCCTTGAAGTCGTCAGTCGCTAGCCGTCAGTCGTCAGAAAAAGGCGAAGGTTAGATGCCGGCGACGGAAGACTGTCGACTGTTCTTACTTCGACGCAGCCGCGAGCTGACGCACGGTCGCGATGAAGGTGCTGGTCGCGCGGGTTAGCGTGCGGTCGCGGCGGTAGGCGATGGCGAGTTCCCGCCAGAGTTCCTTCTCCTTTGGAGCGATTAATTTCACGCGGCCGGCGAGCACCTGGTCGCGGGCGAAACTGGCGCTGATGAGCGAGACGCCGAGGCCTGCGGCGACGAAGCTCTTGATCATGCCGACGCTGGGCAACTCCATCGGGACTTGAAGCTGTGCCTTGAAAGGTCGAAGGAGCTTATCCATCAGGCGGCGGGTGTAGCCGGTTTTCGGCAGAAGGATCGGGTGCTTGGCAATTTCCGCCAGCGAGACAGATTCCTGCTTGGCGAGCGGACTTTGCGGGTTGACCATCCACATGAGCTGGTCGCGGTAGATGGCGTGCGTCTTCAGGCTGGCGGACTTGACGGGCAGGGTCACGATGCCGACGTCGATGGAGCCGTTCTCCAGCTTCTCGAGGATCTTGTAGCTGAAGTTGCGGTAGATGCTCATCTGCACGTCGGGATAGAGACTGCAGTATTTCGCGAAGACGTCGGGCAGCACGTAGAGGCAGGTGGCTTCGTTGGCGCCGATGACGATGGTGCCGCGCGGATTGGTGCCGTGATCGGCGACGGCGAGCATGGACTCGTCGCGCAACTGAAGGAGGCGCTCGGCGTAGGCGAAAAGCACGCGTCCGGCAGGCGTAAGGGTGACGTCTTTGCCGGAGCGGTCGAGGAGGCGGTCGCCGTAGTCCTGCTCGAGCTGTCGAATTTGTGCGCTGACGGCCGACTGCGAACGAAAGACTTTCTGGCCCGCTCGCGAGAAGCTGCCCAGTTTGGCAACTTCAAGAAATGTGGTGAGCTGATCGAAGTCCATGGATTGTGCGCGATTATACCGGAGGCCGAAGAGTTCCTAGAACATCCGCATTAATACAGGCTGAGGTGAACCGAAGCAGAAGATTCACATCAGTGCCGGCTCCTTCGGCGGAATTCGTTGCAACACGTCGACAGACGCGATTTCGTGACTGCGCAACTGCGCCAGGGTCGCGGTCCAGGTCTCTGCGATCGAACACGGGGGACGCAAAGGCTCCACCCGGAGGAATGGGAGTGCGGTGTCGGCGCTGAGGACGCTTAAGGCCCTCGGGCTGCCGGTGAGGCGCAGGTGGCGGCGCAGCAGGAGACGCAGCCACAATTCTTCGCGAACTTCGAGCGGCCGCAGGCGCACTGAATGCCCGTTGTAGCCGTGACCTGCGAGCGAGTCGCGCAGGATGTAGGCGACGCCGCCCGTCATGCCTGCGCCCAGGTTCATTCCAGCGGGGCCGAGAATGGTTACGACTCCGGCCGTCATGTATTCGCAAGCATGCTGGCCGACACCTTCGACCACCGCGAGAGCGCCGCTGTTACGCACGGCAAAACGCTCGCCCGCCCGCCCGGCAACGTAGAGCTCGCCCGAGGTCGCACCATAGAGAACAGTGTTGCCAACCAGCACATCCCCGCGCAGCGAGGCTTCGTCGCCTGCGGTTACGGTAATGGAGCCTCCACTCAGACCTTTGCCAACGTAATCGTTCGCCTCGCCCAGCAGGCGGAACTTCACGCCCGGGATGAGGAACGCCCCGAAACTTTGCCCAGCGCTGCCTGCAAATTCGCTGGCGATGACACCGGCGATTCCGGCGCCATTCTGGCGGCGAAGGATCTCTCCGCTAAGGTGGGCGCCAATGGCACGGTCGGCGTTGGTGATGCGGAACAAGTGGCCGCCCGTACGCAGTGTGTCGAGTTCATCGGCCATGCAGGCCAGCGCCTGATGCAAGCCGCCATCGGGCTCGCGCGGGCAAGCTAGCTGTTCCGGGCCATGCGCGGGCGCTAGCAAGTTGCCGAGCGTCTGGCGATAACTCTCCGAGCGCGGTTCGAGGCGATCGGCAGCACCGATGATCTCGTCGATCGAAAAGGCACCCATGGCTGCCAGCAGTTCACGAACTTCGGCGGCCAGCGCTCGGAAATAAGCTTCGACCATCTCGGGTTTGCCGTTGAAGCGGGCGCGCAGCTTCTCATCCTGCGTCGCGATGCCGACGGGACAGGTATTCAGATGGCATTGCCGCGCCATGACGCAACCGATGGCAAGCAGGGCCGCTGTTCCAAAGCCGAATTCCTCCGCTCCGAGGAGCGCGGCGATGATCACATCGCGGGCGAACTTGAAGCCGCCATCCACTCGCAGGCGGACACGGCGGCGCAGGCCGGTGCGCACCAGCGCGCAATGGGCATCCCGCAGGCCGACTTCCCAAGGCAGGCCGGTGTTTTTGATCGAGGTGATCGGGGATGCCCCCGTGCCGCCGTCGTGACCGGCGATGGTGATGACGTCCGCGCCCGCTTTGGCAACTCCGGTGGCGATGATCCCTACGCCAGCACTCGACACGAGCTTTACGCCGATGCGCGCATGGGGATTCACGGCGCGCAGATCATAGATCAACTGGGCGAGGTCTTCGATGCTGTAGATGTCGTGGTGCGGCGGCGGCGAAATCAGCATCATGCCGGGCACGGCATGGCGGAGGCGCGCGATGTAGGCGGTCACCTTGCTGGCGGGAAGTTGGCCGCCCTCGCCGGGCTTCGCACCCTGCGCGATTTTGATCTCAAGTTCATCGGCGTGGACCAGGTAGTCAGTGGTGACGCCGAAGCGCGCCGAGGCGATCTGCTTGACGCGGTTGTTGGCTTCGCCTTTCTGCGTGTAGACGCCGGGGTCTTCGCCGCCCTCGCCAGTGTTGCTGCGCCCGCCGAGACGGTTCATGGCGATTGCGAGCGTGCTGTGAGTCTCGGGCGAGATGGCGCCCAGCGACATCGCTTGCGTGCTGAAGCGGCTGAGGAGGGATGCTTCGGTTTCAACCTCGTCGACCGGAATCGGCGAATCGTTGCGGACGGCAAGCAGGTCGCGGATGGCGACCGGCTCTCTTTCGCCGGCCAAGCGCGCTGTAGGAACGGAAATTTTCCTCGGTGGGCGACTTGATGTAGCGGTGCAGCCGGCGGACGATTTCCGGAGAGGTGGCATGACGCTCGCCATTCTGGCGGAAACGGTAGAGACCTGTGTCTTGCAAAGGCGCCGAGTC
Source organism: uncultured Acidobacteriota bacterium (assembly GCA_963729415.1). Taxonomy (GTDB): domain Bacteria; phylum Acidobacteriota; class Terriglobia; order Terriglobales; family Acidobacteriaceae; genus Gp1-AA133. Next base: position 40,755 of record CAVSOD010000011.1, read on the forward strand.
GGGCGCATACGCCATCGCATGGCGCGTCAGGCAGTCATCGAGAAGATGGTCGAGCGTCTTGCCGCCTAGCACGCAAGTCGCGTCCGCGAAGATCTCGGCACAAAGAGCCGGGTCGAGCCCGATGACCTCAAACAACTGGCTGTTGCGGTAGCTGGCCATGGTGGAAACGCCCATACGCGCCATGACCTTGCGCAAGCCTTTTTCGAGGGCAAAACGGTAGCGCGCCACTCCGTCGGGACGCAATGCGATCGCCTGTTCCAGCGCCAGGTACGGAAACACTCCGCTGGCGCCGGCTGCAACGAGCAGGGCGACGTGATGCGTGTCGAGGACCTGGCCAGATTCCACGATCAGCGGGATATTCCAGGCATGCGCGTCGAGGAGCGCCTTCTGCGCCGTGGCGAGCGCGAGCAAAGCGGGAATCGCCGCGTGCTCTCGATCGACGCCGCGATCGCTCAGCAGAATGAGCTGGCGAGGATCGCTGGCGGGCAGCAGGTCGGTCCGCAGGCGGCACAGGGCTTCTTTGCGCGCCTTCGACGCCGTCGGCGACCGGGAACGTCAGGTCAATGCGGCGGACCGCGAATTCTGACTCGAGCTGTTTCAGCTGACCGGCATCAAGCAGTGGCGAACTCAGCACAGCCCTCTCGCCGAGAAATATGCGCAACGACATCACGTAAGTTTCGCGGAGAGGGTCGATGGGCGGATTGGTCACCTGAGCAAAGCGCTGTTTGCAGTAGTCCCACAGCGGGCGCGGCAAGCGCGAGAGAAAGGCTGGAGGCGCATCGTCGCCCATGCTCCAGACCGCTTCCTGGCCTTCGAGAACCAGGGGCTGGAAAAGCAGTCTGTATTGATCCTCGGTCCATCCGAGGGCGGCCATCGCACGCTGGGGCTCCGGTGTTGCACTTTGCGGAAGCTTTTCCGTGGGAACCACGTGGAGGGAGGCGGCTGCAGGAGAGGCTTCGCGGATTTCGAAGAGATCGCCGATTTCGGTGGGACGTGTGAACGATCCGGTACACGGATTGCACACCAGCATCTCGCCGGGCCCGAGGCGTTGTCGCTCCACGATTTTCTTGTCATGCAGATCGGCGATGCCGACTTCGGAGCCAACGACCAGCAACCCATCGGACGTCAGGGTATAGCGGAGCGGGCGTAAACCGTTGCGGTCGAGCTTGGCGCCAACCGTGTGGCCGTCAGTGAAGACCATGGCCGCAGGGCCATCCCAAGGCTCCTGTAGCGGTGCGTGTGCTTCGAGGAAGCGGCGAACGTCGGCGGGGATTTGCGGATTCGTCTCCCATGCCGGAGGGACCATAGCCAGCATGCCGGAAGCTCCGCTGTAGCCGCGCCGCACAAAAAGTTCGAGGCCGTTGTCGAAACTGGCCGAATCGCTGACGCCTGGTTCGAGCAAACGGACACTATCGGGAAGTTGAAGTGCCTCCTTCAGGCTGCGTTGCTTAGCGTGGAGCCAGCGACGATTCGCGCTGATGGTATTAATCTCGCCGTTGTGCGCAACGAATCGGAAAGGCTGCGCAAGCGACCAACTGGGTTGCGTGTTGGTGGAATAGCGCTGATGAAAGATGGCGAATGAGGTCTTGAATGCCGGGTCGGCCAGATCGCGGTAAAAAGCAGCCAGTTGATCAGGCGTCAGAAGACCTTTGTAAACCACCGTCCGCGAAGAGAGAGAGCACAAATATGTCCCCCGGGGAGCTTGAGCCTCGACCTGTTTGCGAAGACGGAATAGCGAGCTTTCGAGGTCCTCGGTCTTCCCTGTCGGGCCGAAAAAGCACTGCCAAATCGTAGGCAGAGTGGCGAGCGCTCGCGGGCCGATGATGCTTGGGTCGGTTGGGACGACGCGCCAGCCGAGAAAACGAAGGCTATTTTGCGTCGCCAGTGCTTCGATCACGACTTTCGCTGGAGCCTCCGCACCAGACGGAAGGAAAGCCATTCCCAGCCCAAACGCTTCGGGAAGGCAAATTCCGGCGTCAAGCGCACGTTCGCGCATGAACGCTTCGGGAATGGGCATGAGCAAGCCGGCGCCATCGCCGCTGCGGCCGTCGGCGTCAACGCCACCACGGTGGGCGAGCCGCATCAGGGCCGTCAGCGCGCGGTCCACAATCTCGTGCGACGGGCTGCCGCCGAGCTGGGTCACGAAGCCGACACCACAGGCATCGTGGTCGGGAGAATAGCGCTGCTGGTGCACCTGACATTGTTAGCTGCGCGGCCTCTTGAAAGTACAACGCAGAATTTCGATGTGACGAATGGGTTTTTTGGAAGGAAAGAATCGATTTCACCACAGAGGACACAGAGAACACAGAGGAAAACGGGACTGAGATTTTTGATTTCTTAGTGGCTCTGTATCTTCGTGGTCAGAAATGTCTTCATTTATTGTCCTCCAGACCTCGCTGACGAGTGGGCGGAGGCGTGAGAAGCCTTGGCTTCCGCGAACGCATGGGAGTGGAACTCGATCACTTCCGCGAGGTGGCTAAGGAAATAGTTCATATTGTGACCGCCGGGATAGGGACGGTATTCGTGCGCGATTTTTTCCTTGGTGAGTTGCTTGTCGAGGGCGGCTGCACCTTTGTCGAAACCGTATTCGTCACTTTGGCCGCAATTGAAATAGATGGCCATCTTCGCAATCTCGGCGCGGTTCTTTCTCGCCAGAGCAAATGGATCATTGGCGCGCCAGTGAGCCATATCGATCGGACTGCCGAAAACCCCTCCCAAAATACCCGTCGCATTCAAGTCTTCAGCCGAGTCGAGGATCAAGGCGGCGCTTTGCGAACTGACCGCAGAAAAGAGCTCAGGGTAGGCGAAGGCGAAGCGCAGGGCGCCGTAGCCGCCCATCGAGATGCCAGTGACTGCGCGGTTTTCCCTGCCAGGTGCCACCCGATATTTCTTTTCGATGAAGGGGAGGAACTCTCGCAGAAAGAAATCGTTGTAGCGCTCCCGACCGTCGGCCGAATTGATGTAGAAGCTGGAGCGGCCTTCAGGCGCGACGATCAGGAAGTCGCCAATCTTGCCATGCTCGCGCAGATCTTCGATCAGCGTCCACCCACCGCTCCGCGAAAAGGACTGCTCATTGTCGCCGAGGCCGTGGAGGTAGTAGAGCACGGGAAAGCGTGGCAACTGTCCGCGGGCGTCTTTGCGATCGTAGGAGCCGGGCACCTGGGCACAGTAACGAACGGCGCGCTTCAGAATATGGCTATCGACGGAACTGCAGTCGATGCGGCCCTGCGCCAGTATTGCAGGCGTGCAGAAAATCAGAAGAAGGAAGAGAAGGCTGGAAAAACGTCGCATCCTTCGAGTCTACTCGTAACGCAAGGCCTGTACGGGATCGAGCCGGGCGGCACGGGCGGCGGGATAGAGTCCCGATAGCAAGCTCACCACGATGGCAAACACAATCGCAAAGCCCACCAGCCACCAGGGGACAAACCAGATCTGCTCCGGAGTGAGATCCTGGCTTCGCAGGTAGACGTTCGTGCCCAGGTTAATCAGGCGGCCGATCATCCAGCCCAATGCGACTCCGAGGGCACCGCCGAGCAATCCCATGACGCCGGCTTCGGCGAAGAAGAGCTTTTGGACATCGACATCGCTGGCGCCGATCGCTTTCATGATTCCGATCTCGCGGCGCCGTTCAAGGATGGCCATGACCAGCGTGTTGATGATCCCGATCGAGGCGACTGCGAGCGCCAAGCTGCCGAAGATTCCAAGAAAAACGTCGAGCACGGCGAAGAAGCGGCGCAGGCTGCGCGTGGCATCGAGCATGGAAAATGTGTTGAATCCCATTTTCTTCACGGCATCTTCAACGACCTGAATTCGGGCTGGATCTTTCACCCGGACGCTGACGGTCGAATAAGTTGGCGTCTTGCTGGCCGCCTGAGTGGTATCGCGCAGCGCGTTCGGCTGTACTACGTGCAAGCTCTGCACCAGTTTGAGCGGCAACAAGACACGGGCCCGGGCGGCCCCGCGCATGCTGTCGGGATCCAGGTCGGTTACACCGACGATCTTGAGCTTCAATTCATGAGACTGAATCGAATAGGTGGCTGCATCGATGGAGTCGGCGGGATTGTTCTGGGTGTGCTGGTTCGCATCGGGCGGAGTGGACGCAGGAACATCCACGCGCTCAGCGTAGCGCATGGAAATTTCCTTGCCGAGCAGGGGTTTGGCCAGTTCTGCGACAGGTGCTTCCTCGGAGCCGGGTTTTGGAGTCTTACCCAGAAGTTCCGCGGCAAACGTCTTCTGAAGAATGATCTCCGGGGCCATGTCGGAAGAGAAGAAGCTACCCTGCATGCCGTCGAAAGCGTCATTCGTTTTGTAAGAAGAAGGAATGCCGGCGACCATGGTGAGGTGAGGCTTGTCGTCGAAAGTAAAGGACGTGATGAAACGCAAGTCAGGATAGGCTTCGACCACATTCGGCAGACGCTCGATTTTCTGACGAGCCGGCTCGTCGAGAACGGGGCTTTGCGCGGGATCGGGACTGGCGCCGTCCTCGTTGCGATTGAAATTTCGCAGATCGCGACGGGAGGTGACCATGACGGTGTCGAACAATCCCGACTTGACCAGACGCCGTGTGGCCATTTGTTGCAGGCCGATTCCGAGCGACAGCATCGCCACCAGCGATGCCACACCTACCGAGATGCCGACGGTGGTCAGCGAATTGCGCAGCACGGACTCGCGCAGGTTTCGAATCGCAAGTTCGGCGAGGTCGTGAGCTTTCATGCGCGGTCTCCTGGCAACGAAGCGGCCGCCGACGCGGGGTTGGGCTGATCGTCGACCAGCTTGCCATCCGCAAGAAAGATCATGCGCTGTGCGTACTGCCCGGCGAGGGCACGCTCATGAGTCACCATGACGACAGTCATGCCCAGCGACTCGTTGACTTCCCGGATCAGATTCATGATTTCGGTGCCAGTACGGCTGTCGAGATTGCCGGTCGGTTCGTCGGCCAGCAGCAGCTTCGGCTTGTTGATCAAGGCACGAGCCAGCGCGGTGCGCTGCTGCTCGCCCCCCGAAAGCTCGCTGGGACGATGTTGTAAGCGGCGGCCCAGTCCAACACGGTCCAGCGCCTCTCGTGCCAACGCGTCCCGCTGGCTCCGCTCGACCTCAGCGAAGCGCAGCGGCAGTTCGACGTTCTCAATCACGGTCATGCTGGGGATCAGATTGAATGACTGAAACACCATGCCAACGGTGCGCAGCCGGTGCTGTGCGAGAGCCTGACGCGACATTGTCGCCAGATTTTTTCCTTCGACAATGACGGCGCCAGAGGTCGGGCGGTCAAGCCCGGCGATCAGGTTTAACAACGATGATTTGCCCGAACCCGACGTGCCGAGCAGGGCGACGAATTCTCCGGAGGGAACGTCAACCGAAATACCGTCCACCGCGCGAATCGTGCTGTCGCCCATGACGTAATGACGGCAGACGTTCTCGGTGCGTATAGCGTTGCTCGATGCAGAACCATTGGAGTGCGGGCTGGCGGTCATCATGAAAGGGTTCACGCTTCTGGCTTCTAGCCACTAGCTCCTGGCAGGCAGCGACTTTCAGTTCGCTCGCAGCCAGGAGCCAGTAGCTAGCAGCGCCTTTATCGAACTTCTCCTCGGATCACGCGCAGGGCGTCGGGATCGGCGGGCTCTTTGCCTGCAGAGAGGCCATTGCCATTGTCCACGATCGCATCGCCTTCTCCGGGCGCCAGAAACAGGTTCGTCTCCAGGCCATGTTGCTTGGTGTAGAGATCGTAGTAGCGGCCACGCATCTCGTAGAGCTCCTCGTGCGTGCCACGCTCTACGATCTCGCCCTGCTCGATGACCAGAATCTGATCGGCTCGGCGAATGGTGGAGAGGCGGTGTGCAATCACAAAGGTCGTGCGGCCCTGCATCAGGTAGGAAAGTCCTTGCTGGATCATTTGTTCGGATTCGGAATCAAGGCTGGAAGTTGCTTCGTCGAGAATCAGAATCCGCGGTTCGGCGAGGATGGCGCGGGCAATGGAGATCCGCTGGCGCTGGCCCCCGGAAAGCTTGACACCGCGCTCGCCAACCACGGTGTCGTAGCCGTCAGCGAAGCTTTCGGCGAACTCGTCCACACGCGCGATCCGGCAGGCCCGCATGATTTCCTCTTCCGTCGCTTCCGGACGCGAGAACGCGACATTTTCGCGAATCGTGCCGTCGAACAGGAATGACTCCTGCAACACAACGCCCAGACGCGTGCGGTAGGAATCGAGCCGCACGGTACTCAGGTCGATGCCGTCGACTCGGACTTCACCCTGGGTGGGTACATGGAAGGCCGAGATGAGCCCGATCGTCGTTGACTTCCCCGAACCCGAAGAGCCCACGAGTGCGGTCACGGTCCCGGGCTCGGCAACAAAAGAAATGTCGCGCAGCACGATGCGATTGCCGTCATAGCTGAAGCTGACATCGTCGAACTCTACCCGGCCGACGATGTCGCGCAAGCTGACCGTGCGACGCGGGTCCTGATCCTCGGGACGCTCGCGCAGAATTTCCTGGGTGCGCTCGAGGCCGGCAAAGGCTTCGGTGATTTGCGTCCCAATCGCGACCATTTGAATGATCGGCGCAACCAGGAATCCAAGAAACAGCGTGTAGGTAAAGAAGCCGCCAACGGTGAGTGTCCCGGCAAGGATTTGATGCGCGCCTACGTACATGATGACCACGCCGACAACGCCCATCAACAGACTGGCCGACAAGCTCATTAGAGAGGTCGCGGTGAGAGTGCGCATGACGTTGGTAAGAAGGCGGCGCACTCCAGTGGCGAACACCGCCTCTTCGCGTTCTTCAGCGTGGTATCCCTTGATGACGCGCACGCCGCCGAGCGACTCCGCCAGTCGGCCTGTTACCTCGGCATTGATTTTGCCGCGCTCGCGGAAAATCGGCCGGATCGTGCTGAAGGCTTTGTTGAGCGCAAGGGCGAAGCACAACAGGAAACCGAAGGCGAGAACCGTCATCAGCGCGCTGATGCGGAACAGCACTACGAGCGCGATGAGCGAAGTCAGCAGGCCGCCGGCCAATTCGACAAGCCCGGTTCCCAGCAGATTCCGCACGCCTTCCACGTCGGTCATGATGCGCGACACCAGATTCCCGGTCTTGTTGGCGTCGTAGAAGGAAACTGGGAGGCGTGAGATGTGTTGTTGCACTTTCTCGCGCAATTCGGTAATCAGCCGTTGCGCCGCCTTCGAGAGCAATTGGGTCAGTGAAAACGACGTGATGCCCTGGATCACCGTCGCAACCAGAACCGCAAGAACGATGGGCTTCAGAAGATACACGTGGTGCTTCGCGATGACGCTGTCGATCAGGTAGCGCGTGGAATAGGGAAGCACCAGGGCAGAGACGCGGTTGATCGCCATAAGCCCGAAGCCGAGGGCGAGCAGTTTCTTGCGGGGGCGCATCAGGTCCCAGACCACCGGGGCCACAGCACGCAAACGCTTCGCGGTCAGCGGCGGCTTTTGACCGCTCTCTTTGGACTTCTTGGGCACTCGCTCCGCGAACTTCTCCGGGGATTTCACCATTTGGTTAGACATTTAGACCCCGCTGGTCGCTTCATTTTATGTGGTTTACACCGGATGGGAACCTGCCCAATTGGCTAGGAATGAAAGCTTTAGAGGGCTTGCCCGGCGCAGAATCCAGAGGCCCAGGCCCATTGAAAGTTGAAGCCGCCGAGGTGACCGGTCACGTCGACGACTTCGCCGATGAAGAAAAGGCCAGGGACTTTGCGGCTTTCCATCGTCTTTGCGGAGAGTTCGCCGGTGTCCACGCCGCCGGCTGTGACTTCGGCTTTCTCGTAACCTTCCGTGTCTTCGGGGATGATCTGCCAGCGATGCGTCGCCCGTTCAAGTTGCGAGAGCGAATGATTGGTCCAATCTTTGGGAGGATGCAGATCGAGCCAACGGTCGGCAAAGCGGTGGGGCAGCACATCGCGAAGCGCCTTGCGAGCGCTGGCTGAATCGCGCCGCGTTTTCGGCTGGAGAAGCGCAGCCGACCACTCTTTCCCAGGCACAAGATCAATCGTGATCGGCTGGGCCTTCTGCCAATACGACGATGCCTGCAGGATCGCGGGACCGCTCAATCCGCGATGCGTGATCAACATCTTGTCGCGGAATGGTTGAGAATCGCACGAGACGATGACTTCCGCGGAGAGGCCGGCCAGATCGCAGTAGTCGCGGCGGTCGGCCGAGGCGAACGTTAGAGGCACCAGCCCGGGACGGCATGGCTGAATCTTGAGCCCGAATTGCCGCGCCAATTCGTATCCGAACGCGGTCGCGCCGATTTTTGGAATGGAGAGCCCGCCGGTGGCGACCACCAAGGCGGGCGCGCAAAGTTCGGCGGGGTTGGTTTTGACGGTAAAGCCGGTGGTTTTCCTAACCTCGCGTACCTCCACGTTCGTAAGGATTTCAACGTGCGCCCGTTTGCATTCTTCGAGAAGCATGGAGACAATCTCGCGCGCGGATCCGTCGCAGAAGAGCTGCCCTTTATGTTTTTCGTGATACGGAATGCGGTGCTGTTCGACGAGGGCAATGAAATCGGCAGGCGTGTAGCGGGCAAGTGCTGATTTACAAAAGTGCGGGTTGGCGGAGAGAAAATTTTCGGGTTGGCAATGGAGATTTGTGAAATTGCAGCGGCCGCCGCCCGAGATCAGAATCTTTTTTCCAACACGGTCGGCCCGCTCGAGGACCACGACTCGCCGGCCCCGCTTGCCGGCCTCAATGGCGCACATCAACCCAGCGGCGCCGGCACCCAGGATAATGGCGTCGAACTCCTGAATCATGAGAGTCGAAGCAGTGGACCGCTACTCCAACCCGAGATGCTAATTGAATGCGGAAAACTTGTCTGTAGGGCTGATCGGCGGACAGGAACAGCGGGCAAAAAAGAAGAGGCCAGTATCCCCCCTGGCCTCTTGCATTGTTTTTAACGTTTGGGGGAGACCTATTGCGTGGTGTCCTTCTTCGCGCCACCCTTCAGCATTTTGACCGACGAAACCTGAATCTGGTTAGTGCTCGCGTCGGCGCTGCCTTTCAGCTCCACGTGATGGCCTTCATGGCCCTTCACGGCGTCGGGGTTCGCAATCGTCCAGCTCTTGCCGTCGTCGCCGACCAGGGTCTTGCCATCCTGGCTGATGGTGCCCTTCACGGCGCCGGATGATTTGCTCTGACCCATCGTGTCGTTGCTCTGGCCTTGAGGATAGCTGCCTTGTGAAGCGGAACCTTGGCTCTGGCTGGAGCCACTATTCTGCGTCGCGGGATCCTGCGCCAAGGCAATTACCGGCAACGCCAGAAGGATTGAGAGTGCAACGCCCAACAACATCTTCATACACGTTCCTCCAAAATCACGTTTTTTCGATCGACAGAATGCTTGGCCCGTTACAGCGTGTTGTGTTAATACCGTTGCAAGGCCTACCCGGCTTTGCGCTGATAGTCCTTTCTCGACTCCTCAGGCGAAGGATTCCAGTTCGCGACCTGGCGCTCCGCTTCTTCCTTGGCGATGCCGTAGCGCTCCTCGATCTTGCCCACGAGGCGCTGATGCTCGCCGGCGATCACATCGAGATCGTCATTGGTCAGCTTGCCCCACTGCTTACGAATCGATCCCTTCATCTGAGTCCATTGGCCTTTAATCTGCTCCGAGTTCATTATGAAAATTACCTCCTGGGGTGGTTTCGGCGGTTCAAAAAACATTTGGCGTAGAGCCAAAACATCGCATGGTTCGAACCTACGCCAGAGAGGGCACTGATCGTCTCGGGTAGATTCTGTACATCGCGGAACAAGAACCTTAGACGTGTAGGGCAGTCTAATTTCAAGAGCTTTGAATGTTGAACTTGCAGACAATCGGCAAAGTGCCGCGCTCAGCCTTGTCTGCCGGCCTGGAGGCGAAGCAAGCACCCACTCTGAGGCGATGACGTCGGAATGATGGATCGGTTGGTGGCAATCGTGGGAACGAGCGCAAGCCTACCGAGCAATCTCAGGAACGCGACGCGTATTCCTTGAGTTTGCGGTAAAGGGTCGTCTTACCAATCCCGAGCATGCGTGCAGCCATCAGTTTGTCGCCGTTGAGCTGAGCGATCGTGTTCAGGATGGTCTGCTTCTCCAGTTCCGACATGGGCATGATCTTATTCGTGACAGCTCCATCTCCGAGCGGCGCGCTGCCCTGGAGTTGGCTGATCTCCGGTGGCAGGTCTCCGAGATGAATGACCGGGCCGGTCGTAAATGCGCATGCGCGCTCGAGACAATTCTCCAGTTCGCGGACGTTGCCGGGCCAATCGTAGGCGAGCATGGCCTTGAGCGCGTCATCACTGAGTGACCGTTCCTGATCGGAAGTGCGCGACTGCCGCTCGAGAAAGTGGGTTGCCAGGAGCGGAATATCCTGGCGCCGTTCCCGCAGCGAAGGAATCCGCAGGCTCAGCACGTTCAGGCGGTAATAGAGATCGCGACGAAACGTTCCTTGCGCAACGCCTTCTTCGAGGTCGCGGTTGGTCGCCGCGAGAATGCGCACGTTGATGGGAATATGGCGCGTGCCGCCCACCGGGCGAATCTCTTTCTCCTGAATGGCGCGCAGCAACTTGGCCTGGAGATCGGTGGAGAGTTCGCCGACTTCATCGAGAAAAACCGTGCCGCCTTCGGCGATGGCCAACAATCCGTCCTTGGGGTGCTGCGCACCGGTGAATGCGCCTTTTACATGGCCGAACAATTCGCTTTCGATCAACGTGGGAACCAGCGATCCGCAATCCACCGGGATGAAGGGCTTATCGCGGAAGGGGCCGGAAAAGTGAATTGAACGCGCGACTAACTCTTTGCCCGTGCCGCTCTCGCCGAGAATCAGCACGGGATGCGTGCTGTGCGCGGCCTTGGCCACGATGCGGTAGAGTTTTTCCATCTCGGGCGCACGGCCCACGATGCTGCCGAACCCCTGCTTCGATTTGATCTTCTCCCGCAGGATGCGGTTTTCGGTTTTCAGCTTGAGGTGATTGGCGACTCGGTCGAGTAACATCTTCAATTCGTCGAGGCTGAAGGGCTTGGTGACATAGTCGTAGGCCCCGCCTTTCATCGCCTGCACAGCCGATTGCACCGTACCGTAGCCGGTCACCACCACGATTATGGCGTCGGGGCGGCGGCTCTTGATCTGGTTGAGCGCCTCCAGTCCCCCCGCGCCGGGCAGACGCAGATCGAGCAGCACGGCGTCGATGCTCTGGGACTCGAGCACACGGTAAGCGTGTTCGGCCGAGTCGGCGGTGAAGGTGGTGAAACCGAGAGACTGCGAGACCTCGCGGCAGGCTTCGCGAATCGAGCGTTCGTCGTCGACGATCAACAAGTTCAGAAAATTCGCGCCCTCGATTTGCGGAGCGGCGGGCAGGGTGGCTTCGGCGGTGGTCATGATTGTTCTCGCTTTCGCTTAGGCGATTTCTTCGTAGAGATTGGCCTGGTTTTCAAAATTTCGCGTACTTTTTCGAGCAGGGCGGCACCGGTGAAAGGCTTTCGGAAAAACACCACGGGGTCGTGCGGATCCACGGGCCGCTCGTCTTGAGTCTCAAAGCCGGTCATGTGCAGGATGTGGAGTTCCGGGCGGTCTGAGCGCATTTGGCGGGCGAGATCGCGCCCGCTCATTCCCGGCATCACAACGTCAGCCAGCAAGAGGTCGATCGCAACCTTGTGTTTCCGGGAGAGAGCAATGGCTTCGGCTCCAGTGCCGGCTTCGAGCACGCGATAGCCGCCTTCGCTCAGGATTCTTTTGGCTGCTTCGCGGATCGGCGCATTGTCTTCCACCAGGAGAATTGTTTCCCCGCCCGGTGATGGCGAAGGTTGTACCTGGATGGGAGTCTGGCTGACTTGCTGAACGCGAGGCAGCCGTACGATGAATCGACTTCCCTTCCCCAACTCGCTCGCGACCTCGACCGTGCCCAGGTTGCGAGCCACGATGTCGTGCACGGTTGCGAGACCGAGGCCGGTTCCGCGGCCGTTGGCCTTCGTGGTAAAGAACGGCTCGAACAGGCGGGCCCGGGTCTCCTCCGTCATGCCGCAACCTTTGTCGGTTACAGCGAGGAAGACCCCGGGAATTGCCGGCGTGCTATCGGCACTGTCGGGGCAAGCAAACTCGCAGTTCGCGGTCTCGATCACGATGGGGCCGCCGGCTTCCATCGCATCGCGCGCGTTCAACACCAGGTTGAACAAAACCTGCTGGGCCTGGGCCGGGTCGATTTTCACGTTGCCGAGGCTCTTCTGCAGATGCAGAACCAGTTTGAACTTGTCACCTAACAAGCGGGACAGCAGGTTGTGCGTGTTCGCGACGACGTCGTTCAGCGACAGGATCTGGGGCTCGACGACCTGGCGGCGGGAAATGGCGAGCAATTGCTGGATCAGTGCCGCCCCCTGCTCTCCCGCCATGCGGATTTCTTCGGCGTGATGACGCAAGCGGCTCCCGGGATCAAGGCCGGTGAGCAGGAGATCGCAATACAACGTGATTCCGGTGAGCAGATTGTTGAAGTCATGCGCGACGCCACCGACCAACCGGCCGACGACTTCCATCTTTTGCGCTTCGCGAAGACGCTGTTCGGCGCGCTTGCGCGCAGTGATGTCCTCAGTCATTCCGATCACGAATTGCGGCTTCCCATCCACTCCGCGGACCAGCGAGACCGACAGACGCACCCACCCGGTTGCAGCGGACTTACTCTGATAGCGCAGTTCGAGCTCGTACGATTCTCTTTTTCCGTCGACCACTTCCTGAAACAGCGACAGATCGCTGTCCACATCCTCGGGGTACGTGAATTCGCGGAAGTGCATTCCCCGCAATTCGTCACCGGAATAGCCCAGCATGCGCTGTGCCGCGGGATTGGTTTCCAGAACCCGGCCCTCGAGATCGCATTGCACAATGCCCATGGGCGCGCCGTCGAAGATGGTTCGAAACCGGCGCCCGGCATCGCGCACCATGCGGCGGCGTTCGCGAACGGTGACATCACGGATGACAACGATCAGGAACTCGCGCCCATTCGTGCGAAAAGCCGAGCAGGTCGATTCGAGCTGAACGGGATTTCCGGCGCGCTGTGTGACAAACTGACAGAGGTGAGTATCAGGAACAGGCCGGCCGTCGTCAGACTGCGCGCGGGCACAGGGGTGACCGAGCGGACGGAAACCAGCTAATGAAGAACCAAGAATGTGGGTGGCGTCGCGAAACCCGAGCAGGCGCGCGAACGCTTCATTCGCATAACGGATGCGCCCACCCTCGACCAGCGCGATGCCCTCGGAGCAGGCGCGAAAGGCTGTATCCAGAACTTGCTTATCGATGGCCCCTCGGAGGCCGTCCAGTATTGGCAACGTTTGTCCCATGGCGCGCTTCGTTCCCTCGATTCAGGGAAGGCACCGCGGTCCAGCAAGGGGCCTCAGAGCGGGAAACGATTGGGCCCGCGGGTCTCTACTCCCTATTTGGGACTATAGGAGTCCAATCTGGGACTGCTAAGTACGGGCGTCACTGGTTTTTGTGATGTCTGCACAAAGAACGAGAATGGCACCCAGCAGGAGCGAAGCGCCGGGTCGGGGTCTTCTGAAGGTAATTCCAACTGAGCTAGCGGCGACTGGGGATCTTGCAGCGCTTGCAAGGGCAGAGGCTCGATCAGGTGGAACATCAGCGGACGGCCGGGGCCCAGGGTGATGTCCTTCGGGGAGGTCGTGATCGGGACGTAGGAGCCGTTGTCGGCGGTCATGGCATTATCCAACCATGGACCCTTGCCGGTCGCAAGGGTGCCAACTAAGGTCGCATCGCTTCCGCTCGGTGCCGGTAAGTGTCGCCGGACGGTTCCTGCCCCCTTAAAGAGTCTGCTGGAGGTACGCAGCAACACGGTTTTCCCATGCGCCGAGACTTCGGAGAGCGTAATACGGAGGTATCCGGCGGCTCGTCTCGTGCTCATCGAGGCGGCTTCTACCACTCTCCCTTTCACTGTGGTTCCCCGTTCCAGCAGCGTCTGGCCATCCATCACCACGGGGTCGACGAGCACGGCCTCGAACCGATCATCGGCACGGGCCGTAGCACTGGAAATGGGCGCCTGCAGGCGCACGGATACCGTGGTTCCCGTGGGCAGTTGTACGCCCGAAGGAATGACCGCGCTGGTTGGGGAAATTCCTCCATCTTGCGCCCCGCGGTCAAAAGGGAGCCCACCCTCGGTGGGGGCGGCGCCGGAGATGAGACTTGGCGGCGTGGCTTCATGGCCACACGCGATGGCTATGGCAACCAGGAGCGCGAGCAAAAAAGCGCCAAGGAGTCTCCCACCCATCATGCATCCATGCTCTTCGCGCTTCATTCGATCTGACAAGTTGCAAGGAAGATGCGAACTGTAAATGTTGTAAATAAGGGGCTTAAGAGCGTTGAAGACTTGACTTCGCTGTTTCAGTGAAGGTTGGCGGCCGGGTTGGACGCACAAAAAGAAAAACCCGGAAGCCGTTGAGTCTTCCGGGTGGAAAATGCTGACTTGATAAGGTTTTAGTTCGAACCCCCACCGGAACCAGCCGCTGCGCTCTGGGGATCATTCTCCGGCTGCAGGATGACGCCATCGAAGGGAGTCGCCCCGACAAACCGGCCATGCACCACGTTGACGCGGCGGAGCGGAAAACCGGAATCCGGACCACGTTGCCAGGTCCGACCGCTGTCGCTGCTTTCGAAGATCACGCCGGTTTGCAGGCTGGTGGCCAGCAGCCGGCTGCCGCTGGGATCGTAAGAAATCGACGTGATGTCCTTGTCCGGCAAGCCGGTCAGAACATGGCTCCAGGTCGCGCCAGAGTCGCTGCTCTCAAAGGCTCCCTCGCGCGACGCCACGAAGATGTGTGTATCGGAGGTAACCGTGACGCCGCGAATGCTGGTCACGTACTGCTTGAGATCGTGCTGCGTGAAGGTTGTGCCGTTATCGTTCGAGACGAATACCGCCGTTCTCGCCGCGGCCACGACTGTGTTCTGCTTGCCCTGGATCGCGACGAAGTCCTTTTCGCCCTGAACCGGGCCGCCCATCCACGTCTTGCCCTGGTCCTTGCTGAGGTAGACGCCATTTGAGGTGGCTTCCATCCAGCGATCGCCAACGATTTCGAGGTCGCTGACCCGGGCGTCCAAAGTAGAGCGGGTGGTCGTCTTGCTGGCGACCTGGGTCTTCTTCGAACCTTTCTTCGCCGCATGGAAGGTAGTCTTCTCGACGATCACGTTGTTGCTGGGATGCCAGGTGCTGGCATTGCGTTCAAGCACGTAGGTTCCGTGGTTGGTTCCGGCAACCAGTGTGCCGTTGCTTGCCTGCTTCAGCGTGAACACGTCCTTGCCGCCGAGACCGGAACTCTTCTGCATCCAGTGCTGACCGCCATCGCGCGAGTAAAAGACTCCGCCAAATTCGCGGTCGTTGACCAGGCCAACGTACATCATGTCGGGATCTTTCTTGTCGGCGACGATCGCGGTTACGTAACGGTGCGTGTACCCGTGATTCGACGCCATCCAGGTTCCTGCGCCGTCGCTGGAAGCCAGTACGCCGCTGCGGTCCGTCGCAAGCAATACGCGGGCAGAGTTGCGAGGATCGACCAGCACGTCGTTCACGACGACTTCCGGATTGCTGACCCGCTTCCAGGTCTTGCCCAAGTCCGAGGTCTTCCACAGACCTTCGGTGGTTCCGGCATAGAGGATGCTCGGGTTGCCGGGGTCTTGACGCAGAACACGGGTGCGGCGGGCGGAGAACGGAATGCCCTGAATTTTAGAGAACTGGTCGCCCGCGGTGACGCTTTTATAAATTCCTGAGCAGGCGCTGGCGAAAACGTTCGCCGGGATTGCTGTGATCCACGATGATCGAGAACACATCGGAATCATCGATCATGCCCTTGTTGATGTGCTGCCAGGTGGCGCCGCCATCGGCAGTCTTCCACGCCAGATGCCAGGTGCCGGCGTATACCACGTTCGGATTCTGGGGATCGATGGCAATCGATTCGATGTTCTTGATCTCGGCGTGATTCGCAGGAGACATACGCTCCCAGCTGTCTCCGCCATCCTTGCTGCGGAATACGCCATCGAGGGCGCCCGTCACCAGAATCTTGGGATTCGAGGCCGACATCGCCATCGCGCGAATCGATTTGCCATGCATCGCGGTCAGCGTCTGCCAGGTCTTGCCGCCGTCAGTGGTGCGGAACATGTCGCCGGCCTGCTGGCTCTGCGCGGTCCATGCCGACACATACATGATGTTCGTGTTCTGCGGATTCAGGGCGATGTGATCGAGCACATAATCATCGCCAGTGCCGAGGTGCGCGAAGCGCGACCAATCCTGCCCGCCATTGTTCGATACGAAAAGGACACCCGTACTGGTGCCGAGGAAGATGCGATCCGGGTTGTGCGGATCGTATGCCAGGCTGCGGACGTCACCGCCGTCCGGCCCCATGGCGGCCCACTGGCCAGCCCAAAGCGAGATACTGCAGAGCATGCACATGGACAATAGAATCAACAGCTTGCCCGAAAGTACTCTGGAAATCATGTGGAGTTAGCCTCTGTCGCGGACAGTATACCTTGCGGTCTGAGGGTGACAGCGTAACCGGTCCCCTTCAAGTTACCTAAGGGCAGCCAAAAAAATAGGCCGGTCGGGGTTTTCCGACCGGCCCTGGGCTTGGATGCGGCTACTGCGCCTTCTTGGCAGTCTTCTTCTTGGGCGCTGCCGGGTGATCTGGAATCGCTTTCACCTTGGTTTCGTCCACCGGCTCAGTCCCAGTGCTGTCGAAGGTGGCGCCAGCCGGCACAACCCAGTACTCGGCTGTCTTGCTGCCGCCGTTTCCGGTGCGGGTCTCGATCCGGCTTGCATCGATCGCCTGTTTGGCCTCGCCGCCGGAGAGATACGCCTTCGAATCGACAGCTCGTTCGGCTGCCAGGTTCGGACGTTTCTCGCTCGGATCGGCGTTGCCGACGATGACCAGCTTCGCGTCCGCTTCCTGCTGCAGGCGCAGAGCCACGTCGTCGAGGATCGCCTTGCAGGTGTTATCGACGCGCCACGGCTTCTTCACGTTCGGGAAGTCGCATTGGCTCAGCTTGCTGGCCTTCGGCGGCGGTGGCGGTGGATTCTCCACGGTGACTTGTGACGAGGAATTCGCCGTCAGTCCGCGCGAATCCGTACAAGTCGCGCTTACCGTGATTGGTCCTGGAGAAGCTCCGGTCGTGTTCAGGGTTGCAGTGTTGCCGTTTCCGCTGACCGTTCCACCACTCGCGGTCCAGCCGGCTACCGTAACCGGGACGCCGTCCGGACTGGTGCAGGTGCATGTGACGGTCGAGGTGGCGCCGGCCTGCACAGATGCCGGACTCGCCGAACAACTCATGGTCGGCGGATTCTTCGGCGGCTCCTTCACCGTATAGTTCGCAGTGCAAGTCGCTTCGCCATTCTTCTTTATCTTGGGATCGGTCACGCGCGCGGTTACGGTGTAATTGCCGCCAGCGACGCCCTTGGTGTCGATATTGGCGGTGGTGTCCTTGCCGGCGACCGTTCCACCACCATTCCCTGTCCACGCATAGGTCAGTGGATGTTTTGGGTTGAAGTTGCTGGTGGTGACGTTCGCCGTCACCGGCTCGCCTTGCATGACTTCGGCATGGTCGACCGAGCACGTTGCAGCGGGCGGAACTTCTGGCTCTCCGCCAAAATTGAAGAGCACGCCGGAACGCAGGCGCGCGCCCTGAAAGCTGGAGCGGCGCAGATCGGGCTGGGTGGGCGGCACAACACTGGCAAAGTTCTGACGTGCCCACTGATAGTCGGCCTCGATCAGCCGCAGGCTGAATCTCTTGACGATGGGAAGATCGATACCGCCGCCCAGAATCGCGCCAATGCCATTCCGAGCTCCGAATGGCGTGGTCATATGGTTGTTGCCGAGCAGTGTGTGTGCGAACAGGTTGATTCCTTCACTGCGCCAGGTGTAGCGCGGGCCCACCGAGTACGTACTGATATCGGTTCCGTTCCTGATGTTCAGTCCGATGTCGCCTTCGAGCGCGAAGTTCGGATGAAAGTTGTAGCCGAACGCGACACCGCCGCCCTTGCCCATGCTGGGCAGTTTCAGGGGCAAGACACCCCCGCTTCCGTCGGGACCTCCGGGAATATTCCCGCCCGGATTCAGCCACTGGTATCCGGCGAAGATGTCAAACTTAGGCGGAGTTTGCTGCTGGGCCAGGAGTGCGCTGCCGCATGATAGAAGCAATACCATAAGAAAAAGGCCGCGCCACGGCGCACAGCCATTTCGTGAACTACCGCAGAGTGACATGGAATCCTCCGGAACTAGACCATCGACCTATGGAACCCAGGGTCCAATGCGAACCTTAGAGACTGCGCGTGTTGACGCAAAGACGGGCGTCTGACTGAGACCGCAGATTCTACAGCAACCCTACCTCAAAGTGAAACTTGCGCATCGAAATATTACTGGACCCGGTACCAGCAATCGCAACCGGGCATGGCAGCGTCAAAGGCCATCCCGTCTCAGTTTGACATGGCTTTCCCAACGCCAAGCGCCCGCTTCTGCGACGCTCTACAGGCATGGATTTTTCCTATCGTCGGGCCTCTGGGACTGCATCCGAAGGCTCCGTCTTGCTACAGTGTTCAAGGAGCCGGAAAATGGAATCTACGACCCTATGAGCCAAGAAAAAGTCCTGATTGTCGAAGACGAGGAAAACGAGCGTACGGGCCTGGCTGAGGTGGTTTCGGCGTGGGGCTACCGTGTGGACACGGCCGCTGACGGCATGGAGGGCTGGGAGAAGGCGAGTCAATGGACTCCAGCCATCGTAGTTACGGACCTCAAGATGCCTCGACTCACGGGCATGGAACTGCTGGAAAAGCTGGCGGAGCAGACGCACACCATGGCGGTGATCGTCATGACCGCGCAGGGCACCATCGACAGCGCCGTGCAAGCCATGCGCATGGGGGCTTACGACTACATCACCAAGCCCATCGATACCAATCGCCTGCGCACCATCCTGCAGAACGCCTCGGCGCTTCTGGGCACCAAAGTCGAGCTCGAGATCACGCGCCGCAAATTGCGCGACAGCGGATCTCTCGGACAGCTTGTAGGCTCGTCCAAGAAGATGCAGGAGATCTTCCGCCTGGTCGAGATGGTCTCGCCCAGCACAGCCTCGGTGCTGATCACGGGAGCCAGCGGTACCGGCAAGGAAATGGTGGCGCGCACGATCCACGAGTTGAGTGCACGCCGTTCCAAGCCGTTCGTGCCCATCAATTGCGCGGCGATTCCCGAGACCCTGATCGAAAGCGAGATCTTCGGCCACGAGAAAGGCGCATTTACCGGAGCGCTGGAGCGGCGCACTGGCTGTTTCGAACTTGCGGAGGGTGGAACCCTGCTGCTTGACGAAATCGGCGAAATGCCGGTGGCTACCCAGGCCAAGCTGTTGCGCGTGCTCGAAGACCACAAACTGCGGCGCCTGGGGAGCAAGGTCGAGACCAGTGTCGATGTGCGGGTCCTCGCGGCCACCAATAAAGTTCCCGACGAGGCCGTCGCTCGCGGCGAGTTGCGCAACGATCTTTACTACCGGCTGAATGTTTTCAATATCCACATGCCGTCGTTACGGGAGCACAAGGAAGATCTGCCCGAGCTGGTGCAGACTCTGCTGGCGGATATGAACACGAAACACGGGCGGAAGGTCGCGACCGTGAGCGATGCCGTCTTGAACCAGTTCAAGAACTACTCCTGGCCCGGGAATGTCCGCGAATTGCGCAACACCTTGGAGCGGGCCGTGATCGTGTGCGATGGCGCGGTAGTGGAAACCAAGCATCTGCCACCCAACTTTGGTCAGGTGGTTGTGCGGCAGACGTTTAATGATCCGGACGCGGTGCGGCTGGGAGTGGGCACGACGGTGGGTGAGGCCGAGAAGGTGCTGATCCTGAAGACGCTCGAGGCCACCAGCAACAACAAAACCCGCGCCGCAGAAATTCTCGGAATCAGTCTGAAAACGCTGCACAATAAGTTGAAGGAGTACGGTAACAGCACGGCGGATGCGGTTCTGACAAGGAAGAATAAGCTGAGCGACCGGCATCCCCCACCGGATCGCACGGCGGAGAATCCGCCAACTCTGAATCATGCGCCGTAAGACAAAAATCGTTCTGGCCATCACCTTCATGGTGGTGGTCATGGTGTCGGCATTTTCCTACCTCTATGTTTCGCAGACGCTACGCTACCGGCTGAACTATGCCGGCGACCTCGCCCAGCTGCTCGCGCAGACGATTGTTTTCTCAGCCGGAAATGCGGTGCCTGATCTGACCAGCACCCGCATCGATACGGAAAACGTGAAATCGGTCCGCGCTGCCATCGAAGACGACCTGCGAACCGACACGGTCGTCAATGAGCAGCTCGAATCCTCCGTCGGAAACACCCAGATGGTGTACGACGCAGCCGTCCTCGACATGGACGGACGAGCGTTGCTGCACAGCAATTCCGATCTGAATGGCAAGATCGTAACGCCGCGCCCGAGTTTTGAGGCTTTGCGCCATGCGCGTTTCGTCGATCAGCTGCGCATGATCTATGGTCCGTCAGCGGTTTACGACGTGAGTGTGCCCCTGCAATTGAACGGAGTGCCGTTTGGCAGTGTGCGTTTCGGCATCTCTACGGTGCTGCTGAAAAGCGAACTGAACCCTGCCTTACGGCACGCGCTGGTCTTCTCGGTCGGCGCCATCTTCTTGTCGCTGCTGCTTTCCGCCTCGATATCGCGGCTGGCACTCGGTCCCCTGGAGGAAATCAACCGCAACCTCGACTACGTCACCGGTGGCAGCACTGAGATCGACGACGACGCTGAATCCAATCATGATGAATACGGATTGGTCACGTTGAAGATTGCCAACCTGGGCCGCCAGGTCCGGGATGCGAAGGAAATCTTCTCGGCCCTGAAAGATAACGTCGACCAGTTGATGGCCAACCTGCAGGACGGACTGATGCTGTTCACGCGCGACTTGCGCGTGGTGCTGGTGAGCGCTTCGGTGGAGCGGTTCCTTGGCCGCCCAAGAGGCGAGATGCTGGGCAGGGCGGCACGCGAAGTTTTCGATGGCAACGCTCCTCTTGGCGCGCTCCTTCTGGACTCCTTCGAGCGGCGTCGGCCTCTGATGCAGCGCGAAGTCGAGTCGGTTGGCGGCAAGAAAGTGCAAGTCTCGTTGGATTTCATTCAGGAAAAATCCACGCAAATCGGTGCACTCCTGATCGTTCGCGACACGGAGTCGGTACGGCGTCTGGAAGATGAAATCGAGATGTCGCGTCGGCTGTCTGCCAGCGGACGCCTCACCCGCGGCGTCGCCCATGAAGTCAAAAATCCCATCAACGCGATCGTGCTGCATCTGCATCTCTTGCAGAACAAGCTGCAGCAGATGGATCCGGGAACCCGCCGCCACGTCGACATCATCGGCAGCGAAATTCATCGTCTGGATCGCGTCGTGCAGATTCTCGTCGACTTCACCCGCCCGCGTGACCTGAAGCTCGAAGAAGTCGATCTCCGCCGGTTGCTGGAAGAAGTGGTCGCCTTGGCCGCACCCGAGGCGGCGCAGCACAACGTTGCCATCCAGCGCAGCCTTCCCCAGTATCCGCTGAGCGTGAAAGCCGATCTCGACTTCATGAAGCAGGCAATTCTCAACGTCGTGATCAATGGGATCCAGGCCATGGGCAATGGCGGACAACTGACCATCAGCGCGCGCCGCGATGAAGGCATGGTCCTGATCGAGATCCGCGATACTGGAGGCGGTATTCCCAAGGAAGTGCAGGAGAAAATCTTCGAACTCTACTTCACGACCAAAAAGAGCGGCAGTGGCATTGGCCTGGCGCAGACCTACCAGATCATGCAATGGCATTATGGGTCGGTCGATTTCGAGACCACCGACGGCAAAGGAACCACCTTCCGGCTTCGGCTGCCGCTGGCCGAATCCACTCTCGACGCCGCCCGCGAGGTGGCTACACGTACGCGGTGAGCGCTCGCGAATCGGTGCGGTGGCCCGATTTTTCGACGATTTTTCGGGGTTGGCAGGGGGTCCAAGCGGGGATAAAATCAACTCGCGTTAGGGAAACGGCGCATCACAGGATAAGTATGTATCTGGCCGGCATACTCGGACTGTGCGCCCTGCTGCACGTGCCCGCCTCGGGTCACGTGGGCGGCGGGCCTTCCCCTTTGGCGATTGCAGACGCGACTACCCTCCGAATGGCCGCGAGTCAGGAACCGGCCAAGCCGCAAACCCCACCCGCAGAACCCGCTCCACAGGACCAGACTAAGCCGGAAAAACCTGCTCCAGCGGAAACGCAAGCTCCCGCAACCACGCCCGAGCAAGAGAAATCCAATCCTCCTGCTGCAGGACAGAAAGAGCAGAATCCACGGCCCGCCGGCTCAGGGTCCAAGAAACCGGCCACGCACAAGAAGGGTCCCGCTTCCCAAGCGGGTCAAGGGTCGAACAAGGCGGGTCAAGGGTCGAACAAGAAAGTGGTGCGGCACGGCAGCGCGATTGAGCCCATCACGCAACTTACGCCGGGAATGACAGAGGAACAGGCGGCGCACCAGCTTGCAGTGACGAATCAATTGCTGACCTCGACTGATGCCTCACTGCAGAAGCTCTCCGGCCGAACCCTCACCAAAGAGCAGCAAGACACGGTGGCCCAGATTCGCAAGTTCCAGGAGCAAGTGAAACAGGCGGACTCGGCCGGTGATCTGCAGCGTGCCTACAAACTTGCGGTGAAAGCGCATCTACTCTCCGACGCGCTCGCTAAACCGTAGCGCCTCAGCACAGCAGACTATTTTCCTTTTGCCCTGGCGCTGTTCACTTTCTCGAGCAACTCGCGCGACGGTTGTTGCAACGGGCCCTGAATCTTTACCGCTTCGTTCAGTACGTCACGAGCTTCCGTAGTACGACTCAGTTTGGCGTAGGCGTAGCCCAGGCGGTAGAGGGCCGCGGAGTAAGCGGTATCATCTTGCCCCTTTAGTAACGACGAGGCGGACTTCAGTTCGGGAATTGCCGCTGCGGTCTTGTCCTGCTTCATGTAAGCGTAGCCGAGTGTCGAGTGCGCCACGCCAGCAGAAAGTTTGCGAGACTTGTCGGCGTCCGGCGCATCGGCCTTGGCCAAGGTAACGACTTTCTGCGAATAGGTCACGGCTTTGGCCCAGCTTGCGGGCTTGGTTTCTTCCACGTACGTATTAGCGAGCATGAGCAGGGCGGGAATGCTGTTCGGATTGGCGGCAAGGCTCTTTTCTCCAAAAGCGACTAGCCGCGCAGGATCGTTCAATTGTCCGGGGCCAAGCGTATACATCGCGTACTGGGAGACCTGTTCCTGGTACTGCGAATTGGGGAATGCTGCCGAAAAGCGCTCGATGTCCGACATTCGCGCCTTGGCATCTTTTTCATCGGCAATCGCATTGAAGGCAACGCCTTCCAGAAAATCATGCCCACTTTTCGCCGCGTCCTTGTCTGAGGCAACGCGCGCTGCGAAGTCCTGGTCACTCATGCCCTCCGGCTTTGGTTCCTTGGCGATGCTTTCGTAAGCCAAGCCGCCCTTTTCGGCGTAATCCATGATCTTCGCGTCATCTTTCATCTGCTGCGCGATGCCCGCCTGCGAAACCAGGATGTCGAGATTGTGGGGAGAACCGGCCAGCGCCTTATCGCCGAACTCCAGCGCTTTCGGAAGGTCACCGGCGGTCTGGTAGTACTGGGAGACTTGCCAGTTTCCGAAGGCGACAGCGGCGGGGTTGGAAGCAAACTTCTGAATGAAATCCTGGTACAGCGGAAGCTTTTTCTGGGCATCCGTCTCTTTGGAAATTTCCTGCAAAGCCTGGTCTTCAGGAGTACCGGCGGCGATCACGATCCGGTCGATCTGCGCCTGCGTGAGCGTGGAAAGAAGCCAGACCATCACCACCGGAATCCACAGTGTGCGCTTCATTTCTCACCTCCGCGAATGGAGAGAAACCTCCGGGCTTGGACCGCAAACGCGCGCCATGCTAGCGCCGATAAGCCTTCAAATACAAGGGCAAGAATCACGGACCGGGGTTGCACGCGCCAAAAGGAAACTTCGTCGCCGACCCTCCTTCTCGCCGAAAGGTAACTTCCTTTTAACGCCCACCTGACAATTTCCACCACGGCTTGATTTAAAGTGAAGAGAATGCGCGCCATCCTGCAGAAGCGGGCACTTCGTTTTGTGCTCCTGGCCAATGTGATTTCCATGCTGGGCAGCGGCATGAACTCGGCCGCTGTCGCCTGGCACATTCTGCAGGCGACTCACTCCGAAATGGCCTTGGGAACGCTGGCGGTGCTGCAAACGCTACCCGCCATGTTGATGCTGCCGTTCACGGGCGTCATCATTGACCGCGAGGATCGCCGCCGGCTGGTCATGATGCTCGACGCCACCCGCGCCATCATCATTCTTGCCGTTGCCGTCCTGGCCTTTCGCGCCCGCGTGCAGGTATGGCAACTCTACCTGATGAACACCCTGGTGGCAGCGGGCTTCTGGATGTTCTGGCCAACCATCACCGCGCTGATCCAGGAACTGACGCCCGAGGGACAGTTCGTCGAGGCCAATACATTTCTACTGGCAGGCATTCAAGGCGGATGGCTGATGGCCGGAGCGATTGTGGGCTTCGTCTACAACCACATCGGCCTGGGCGGCGTGTTGCTGATCGACTTCGCCACCTACGTGGTTTCGTTTTTGTGTTATTTCGCAGTTCGCAAGGGCCGGCATGTTGTGCCACGTCCGGCCGAGTTGCGAGCCGACATCGTGGCCGCGGAAAGCGCGGAACGGCGTTTCTGGCACGAGTTGTGGGAAGGAATCGAATTCCTGCGCGATCACCCCAGCGTCGTCCTTCTCGGCCTCAGTTGGGCTTTGTTCCTTGGGGCGATGCTCACCGGGGTGGTGGTCACGCCGTCGCTGAGTGACCGCATCTTTCACGCCGGTGCGGTCGGGTACGGCTGGTTGAACGCCGGCTGGGGAATTGGGGCGTTCCTGAGCGCGCTTTATGTTCCCCTGATCATCACGCGCCTGGGATCGCGCACAGCGATTGCCGTCTCTATGGGCTTCCTGGCGGCTTGCATGACGCTCTCGCCGCATGCGCGCTGGTTGGCAATCGCGGTGCTGCTCTATGGAGTGATGGGCTCGGCCCGCGGGGTTAGCGGCGTCGCCATGAATACAAGCCTGATGGAGCAAGTGCCGAAGCATTTCATGGGTCGCGTGCAGAACACCTTCTACTTCGTGGGGACGTTTTTACAGATTGCGATCAGCCTGACCGTAGGATGGATGGCGCAGAAAGTCAGCCTCGCTGGCGGCTTCGCGATCATCGGCGCCGTGTACCTGGTGGCGTTCCTGAGCGCCATGTGGCCAGTCTCCGCGGAAACTCCGGCCGAGCCCGCACCAGTTCTGCAGAGTGCCAACGAGCCCGCCTTGTCCGTGATTGCGGAGCCATCGGGCTCGCTCGATGCGCGCAGCTCGTAGCTCGTGGCTCTGCCTCCTGTTATCCTGTCGAATTCGACATCGACCCAGGAGAGCACTATGTCCTTTCAGCTGGAAGGCCGGAATGCGGTTGTCTTCGGAGTCGCCAACAAGCGCTCGATCGCGTGGTCGATTGCGCAGGGCCTGCATGCCGCCGGAATGAAGCTGGCCATCACCTACCAGAATGAACGTCTCGCTGAAGAGGCCAAGGATTTGATCGATTCCCTGCCCGGCGCTGAAGGCTTCATGTGCGACGTTTCCAAGGACGAAGAGATAAATCAAACCTTCGCGAAGTTGAAAGAGCGCTACGGCAAGCTGCACGTTCTGGTGCACAGTGTTGCGTACGCCCCTGCCGCCGAACTCGAAGGCGAGTTCGTGAACACTAGCCGCGAAGGATTCCGCATTGCCCATGATGTCAGCGTTTATTCGCTGATTGCGGTGGCTCGCGCGGTAGCGCCACTGATGGAGGATGGCGGCAGCATCATCACCATGACCTACTACGGCGCCGAGAAGGTGGTGCCGCACTATAACGTAATGGCTGTGGCCAAGGCGGCGCTGGAGTGCAGCGTCCGCTACCTGGCGTTCGATCTGGGGAAGAAGAAGATTCGGGTGAACGCCATCTCGGCGGGGCCAATCAAAACGCTGGCCGCGCGTGGCATCGCGGGCCTTAGTGACATGCTGAAGGCGCATCGCGAAACCGCCCCTCTGCAGCGTAATGTCGATGTCGCCGAAGTAGGCTCGGCCGGCGTGTTCCTGGCCTCCGACGCAAGTTCCGGCATCACCGGCGAGACGCTTTACGTCGACTGCGGCTACAACATTATGGGATTCAAACCCACGCCAGCTCAGTCGTAGACTTGTGGGAGCATCGAATCAGGAAGCGCATGAATAGGCGTTTGATTTTCGCAGCATTTGCCGCGGCCATCCTGTTGACCATGATCCGGGAGTGGAGCGCACCCGTGGCCTGCCCTCGTCCCGTCGTCACTCGGGTGCTTCCGCTGGCCACTGCTAAATGAAAGTCAGGGTTTTTGGGGGTCCGGATTGGAAGCGCTCGGCAACGTTGAAACCTCCGCTGACACCGGTTGCTCTTTTGTTTGCTGCTTGGCCCGCCTTGCCGACTTTGAAATCTTGGGAACTACGAATTCCTGCATAACCCCCGCCAGTGAACTCTCCCCCAACCGGATCAAACCGGCCGATAAGGTAAACGTCGCCCGATTGTTCGTGGGATAGAGATAAGACGAGACCGCGGCCCCCCCGAAAACTCCCAGCAGGTTTGAGTAGTTTACCTGCCACTTCCCGTTGTCGCCTTTACATCTCACCGAGTTTTCAACCGCGTGCAGAAGTCTCGAGCGCGTAGTGCCCGTTCCCTGGAAGTAGTAGCGGGGATCTTGATGGAGAAGGGATGGAAAGATCGCTCCCGAGAGGAACGTGGAGGTAAGCACGTCGCCGTATCCCGCACCCAGGCGCTTACCAAACCCCTCCATGCCTTGCCCGAATTCGGGATACTGGTCGCCTGCCTGCTGCAGTCCGGCCAGAAATGCCGTGCCCGCGATCGTGATTGGATCCGCGCTCGATTTCCACGCCAGGTGAAACTTCAATTTCGTCGTGAGCGGAGCGGCTTCGTGATTATAGGTAACATAAAAATTCGGAATGAATCCGAACACGCGCTGGTGCTCTTCTTCTTTCACTTCCTCGGTCGCCACTTCCACCGGATCGACGTCGACCTTCACAGCTGTGACCACCGTGGCGATGGAGATCACGAGCGGAGGCACAATCAAGGTCTGGCCGGGCGAAAGCTCTCCCGCGAATGTCTGATCTCCAAACCCCTCCGCGTTCACAACAATTTTGAAGGGGCCGGGCGGCACATGCGAGAACGAGAATTGGCCGTTGTTGCCCGAGTCGATCTCTTGCGAGAAAGACTTGTCCTCCGTAGCCAGGCGTACCGAGGCGCCCGGCGCTACCGAACCTGTTTGGTCCAGCACTGTTCCAAGAACATTCCCTGGCTGCGCCGGTGGTTTCGCTTCATCTGCTTGTGGCTTTGCGGACGACTCGTCCGAAGTGGGGGAAGACGACTGCTCGGAGATGCTTCTCTCCGGGACAGTGCTACTTCCCGTCGACACAGAATCCTGGGCCCTGACGATTGTTGCAAAACAGATGATGAGTACAGAAAAGAACGCCCACTGAGGCAGACTAAACTGGCCCTTCGCCTTCGTATGAAGATCTGCACGCGCTTTCAAAGCAAGTACTCCCCCACCCGCTCCCGCTCCAACTTGGATCGGGTGAAACCGATCTATGGATTTTAATGATGTCGGGGCCCCTTACCGACTGTCAAAACTTCTTAGATGCACGTCCGAAGGATCGGATTTTCTTCTCGAAAGGAAAAGAGCACCTGAGGGGTTGTCTAGGGCGTTCTAGGGCGTCAAAGGGGGAGCGGCAGTGCCGGCATCGCGAATCCTCAACCCAAGTCGTTGCTTATTTTTTAACAACTTACGCTGAACGTCGGGCCAAAACTCGGCCAGCACTCCTCCCAGACCCGTTTGGCAGCGCGATGCCCGCCCGACCAAGGTCAGTCCAAAACCCCGGTTCGAAATCGAACAGTACTTATTGGAAATTCCTCCGGCGGTCAGCGCCCCTAGAACGTTCGCGGAGCGGCCTCCGATCCTGATTGTCAATTGCTGGTGGTTGGGCGGTCGCGGGTTTAGCGAGTGACAATTCGGATGCGCCGGTCGTGCTCCGCCAAGCGTTCGATGGTGATTTCCACGTCTCGATCGCGTGCGAAGCGCGGAAACTTTTCTCCCCACTCGATCAGGACGAGGCCATTATCGAGCAGGTCGTCCAAACCTAATGTCTCCAATTCGCGGGGGCTATCTACTCGATAAAGGTCGACGTGATAGATGGTGACCTGCGGACCGCGATACTCGTGCACCAGCGTGAAGGTGGGACTGGTGACGTCGTCCTCGGACGCTGCTTGAAATCCCGCTGCGATTCCCTTGATCAGCGTTGTCTTGCCCGCGCCGAGGTCGCCACGCAACAGCACCAGTTTGGGGGGCGCGAGCAGATCGACCAGTGCGCGGCCGAATGCCGTGGTCTCCTCGGCGGAGTGCGTCGTCACCTCGCGGGTCAGGACTTGTGCCGGCACAGGCACAAGTATAGCGAGAGCATCCACGACAGACGAAGTTCGCAAGCTCCAACCGCCAACCCTAGAAAAGTGACTTCGGCGTCGAATTCTGGAGGCCGCTCATTCCGAGGTAACTCTGATCCGCCACTGACTGCAACGCCATGCGCAGGTTGCGATGATCGTCATCTCCGAGAGCAATGAAGCGGAACGGTTGCAGAGTCCCGTCGGTCGCCTTGCGCGTGGGGGAGAGCATCTCCGCCATGCCAATGACGGCGCCAACCTTGGTCTGAAAGCCGATCTCGACGAAGTCCCCCTGGCTGAGTGGCTTGGCCAGTTTGAGGAGTCCGCCGGTTGCAGAGATGGAGAAGAGTTTGCCTCGAGAGCGCTGGCCATCATCGAATCGGATCGCAGCCAGCACCGAACCGCCGAGCTGCACCCGGGCCGCGCGCTTAGTAGGGTGCGGTTGGGGGAAATGGGTCATAGCCGAAAAGGACTATGACTTATGGGCCATGTTACGGGAAGATTACGCCAGAACTAGTCCGGATTCGTAGCGTCTCCCTCGTCCTGTTTCGCGCAAACCACTTGTCCGCTTAGGGATGCGGGTATTGACCAGATAGGTAATGTCCTGGAGGCCAGTCGTGCTTCGCAGTTGGGTGCCGCTTGTATTCAATTTTCCCCCTTGATCGGTACCGCGTGAAAGCGCAGTTTCGCATGTCGATCGAGCGTACTTACAAAATCCCGGGGTTGCGACTGCTCTGATTTCTGAGATTCCACTCGAGCCCGCACCTGTTGCGCGATCGCTTGCGCCACCTCGCGCTGCAGGGTCAGCTCGTCGCTGAAATCGCGCTCATAGGTTTCCGCCCACAAATGCTGGTCTGAGGGGGCGTGCAGCAACTGCGCGGTAACGCGCACCCGCTTGCCAGAGCGCGAGACCGAGCCTTCCACCACTCCATCGACCTTCAGTTCGCGCGCGATCTCGGGCAGCCCCTTTTTCGTTCCTTTGTAGCGCATCACCGAGGTTCGTGAGGTCACGCGTAAAGACCTGTCCTTTGCCAGATCGGTAATCAATTCCTCCGTCATGCCATCGGCAAAGCACTCTTGCGACGGATCACCCGACAGATTCTCCAGCGGGAGCACCGCGATCGAACGTACTTTGGGGCCGGTATCCGGAGGCAACAGCGCCGGACCAAAAGCGAAGATGACTCCAGCCGTAAAGAGCACCGCAGACGCGAGTGCTAGTTTTGGAAACACGACGCGCCACCAGACATCGCGAGGGGATCTTTTCCCGCCAATTTCTTCTCGCAGCTTTGAGGTTTCGGCCACTTCGGAGGGTTCAGCTGGCGCGGCTACCGACTCAGAAGCCTTTGCCTCCAGTGGGGAGTCTCCCACCACGTCGCCCACGAATCTGTATCCGCGGCGTGGCAATGTCTCGATGTAGCGCGGCAGCTGCGCCGAATCGCCGATGGCTTCGCGGATCCGCGCGATCGCATTGTGCAAACTGTGATCGAAGTCCACGAAAGTATCCGCAGGCCAGAGCTCCATCCGCAGCTCTTCCCGGCTGACCACGTCACCGGCTCGACGCAGCAAGACGGCGAGCACCTGCAGAGGCTGTCCCTGCAGACGCAACTTCACTCCCTGTTTGCGAAGTTCGCCCGCGCGCAAATCAAGCTGAAAAATGTCGAAGCACAGCACACTGCTGGCTGAAGCGGAACCAGACATAGCAGACATTGTGATGAACTTTGCTCAAGCTAACAGATCGCGAAATGGAGGTTGTCTGCAGGGTGTCAACAACTTGCTTTTTCGTCATGACGTTACGCATGGAGAAAACTTTGAGGACAGATGGGGACGCGTTGGATTGACCTTGTCGTGCTTTCACGCGAAATTGCGTCCAGGAACGTGCTCGGGAACGAAACGCTGCGACTCCACGCAGCCAAAACGTTCAGCAAAATCCTCAATGTCCTATGAAGGAGAAACGATGAAGCAACATCTGACAATGTTCACTCTGCTTGCGGGCTCCTTGCTATGCCTGCCTTTCACTGCGGTGCACGCACAGGAGAAATCCCCGGCTTCGCCCACTCCAGCGCAAATTGTTGCGCTCGACGAGTGCGACCCCGCCACTTTCAACGCCGCTATCGGTCCGGACTTCTGTAAGAACGTCGCGCTGGGATTTTCGACGACATTCAACGACCTGTTTGCCAAGGCCGCTGCGGGAACTCCCGATCCAGGATGGGATTTCGAGCCCGATGTTCTGCACATCAAGAAAGGCACCCCGTTGATCGTGGTCGACCAGGGCGGTGAACCGCACACCTTCACCGAAGTGAAAGAATTCGGCGGCGGCTTCATTCCACAATTGAATGCGGGCGAACCGACGGTTCCCGAGTGCTCCGGCGGATTCAAGAACATCGACGTTGCGAGAACCCGCATCCTGCAGGGGAGCCAGCTTCAAGTTACGGGACTAGCGAAAGGCGAACATCATTTTGAGTGCTGCATCCATCCCTGGATGCGCGTGACTGTCGAGGTAAAGTAAACGGTGGGCGCGGGAGAGCTTGGGTGAAGAGGACACAGATTCTCTCGCGAGGGGAACCTGCCCGACTCCCTCGATAAGACAGGCGAACACTCCGTCGGAGCGTGGGCGGAGTGTTTCGCCCGCGTCTTTGGTCTCCCTTGAAAGAAAATGCGAATTACGACTGCTGCAGTAACCCAGAAACGCGGCGGGTCTGCGAAGCAGGTCCGGTCGCCTGGCCTGTCATCCTCGAAAGCAAACTTGAGATTTCTGCGCCGCCGCTCTTACCCGATGGAATGCCTCCGGTAGCGCCTTGATCAGATCCGTCGCCACCAGCGATTGCTCGCCTGTAAACTCGCAGGCCACGTCTCCGGCGAGTCCGTGCAGGTACACCGCGGCGGTGACAGCTTCAATCACGCGCGAAGGGTTCTGCGCGATCATACCGGCAACCATCCCGGTCAACACGTCGCCCGTGCCACCGGTAGCCATGCCCGGATTTCCCGTGGTATTCACCCACACTTCGCCATCCGGTCGTGCAATCAGCGTCCGGTGTCCCTTCAGAACCACAGTCAACTCGTGCTCGCGCGCGAATTTGCGTGCTACCTCGGCCCGGTTGCGCTGAATCTCCGGAATCGAAAGCCCCGTCAGACGCGCCATTTCGCCAGGGTGCGGCGTAATCACGAGCGTGCGGCCTTTGCCGTTCAGCTTTTCCGAGGCATCTTCGAAAGCATTCAGGCCGTCGGCATCCAGCACAGTGGAAACTGAGTACTTCTGCACCACGGTGCGCACGAACTCTGACGTTTCATTGTTTCGCGATATTCCCGGCCCAATCGCCAGTACCGTCTTGCCCTTCACCAGGTCGTCCATGTGGGCGTATTCGAGCGCTCGTAACGAGATCGTCCCTGCCTCGGTTTCTTCGCAGGGCTCGGTCATGAGTTCGGGGTGAAAGCCCGCCACCGTCGCGAGTACCGACTTGGGTGTTGCCACCGTCGAAAGTCCGGCGCCGGTACGCAAAGCGGACATCCCGGCCATGGCGGCCGCTCCCGCTTTACCCACGGAACCGCCGATCACCAGCACGTGCCCAAAGCTACCCTTATTGGCCTCGCGCGGCCGCGGCGCAAGAAGCGGCGCGATTTCATGCGGCGTGGTTAGATTCAGATGCAGGGACGACGCAATGGCCTCATCGGGCGACCCAATCGGTGCGATCACGACGGAGCCATCCACCAAAGATCCGAAAACGTGGGCAGGCCGCGGCGCGGTAAAGGTCACGATCGACTCAGCACTCACTACCGTTCCCGTCTGTGGACCGGCGACGTCTGCGTCCGCGCCGGAAGGAATGTCCACTGCGATTACGGGAATTCCGCTCGCGTTCATCATCGCAATGGCTTTCGCGTACAGCCCGCTTACCGGCGGGCGAAAGCCAGTCCCAAGGACGGCGTCCACGATGACATCGGCCTCGCGCACCTGCCCCTGAATCGCTTCCAGTTCTTCGGCCGACTTCGCGCCCAGCGGCTTCAGCGGCAAGCGCCGGAACATCTCCGCCGCGTCGCCGCGCAGTTCGGCAGCATCGGCAAGCAATACCACGAACACTTCCCTGCCCGCTTCGTGCAGCTTGCGCGCCGCAACGAAGCCGTCGCCGCCATTGTTGCCCTTGCCGCAAATCACCGCGATCTGGCGGGATTGTGCCGACTGCGCCAGGACAAAGTCGGCAACCGCGGTTCCCGCGTTTTCCATCAAGGTGAGCGAAGGCACTCCAAAGCGCTCGCTGGTGACGCGATCGATCTCGCGCATCTCCGCTGCGGTTACGATTTTCATGAATGCAGATTACCCCGGAGAGCGCACGGAAGAAAGGAAAAGGCCAGTCGCTAGTTGTTCGTCGTTGGCCAATGAAAACGAGGAACAGCCGACGCCGGACGGTGCAAAGGCAGCCTTCAGTCGGATCACTGAGCGCTTGATAGCTAAGAGCTAAGAGCTGAAAGCTAGGCCGGCTGCTTCAATCCGCCATTGAATGCGCGCGATCCAGAGTGGGCGGCACGTTCGCGTATTCCCCACGCTGCACCCGGCTATGCTTCCTGCCATAGAAGAAGTAAATGCACAGACCAATCGCCAGCCAGATGATCAGCCGCGCCCAGGTCTGCCAACCCAGGCTGAACATCATGAGGAGGGAAACCAGGATTCCCATAATTGGGGTGAACGGAATCCACGGCGCGACAAATGCCCGCGGCACGTCGGTACCGCGCTTGCGCAGGATCCAGACGCCCGCGCACACAATCACAAAAGCCAGCAACGTCCCGATGGACACCAACTCTCCCAGCACGTTGATCGGAGTAAGGGCCGCCACCGTCGCCACGCAAACGCCGACCAGAATCGTCGAAATGTAGGGGGTCCGGAACCGCGTGTGCACCTTGCAAGCCCACGCAGGTAACAGCCCGTCTTTCGACATCGAAAAGAACACGCGCGATTGCCCCAGCAGCATCACTACCATCGTAGAGCTCAAGCCGCAGATCGCGCCCAGCTTGACCAGGATGCTACCCCAGCTCACGCCAGTAACGTCGATACCGATGGCGATCGGGTCGGGCACATCGAGCGCCGAGTACTTCACCAACCCGGTCAGCACGGCGGCGACGAGGATGTAGAGGATCGTGCAGATCACAAGAGAACCGAGAATGCCGATGGGCATATCGCGCCTCGGATTCTTGGCTTCTTGCGCGGCCGTCGAGACCGCATCAAATCCGATGTAGGCGAAAAAGATGACCCCGGCTGCGGTTGCAATTCCGGACCACCCGAAATCCCCATAGTGACCGCCATTCTGGGGCAGGAACGGCGTCCAGTTCGCCATCGCCTCGGCTCGATGTCCCAGGATGTAGTTAGTTCCGATACCCAGGAACACAATAAGGACGCAAACTTTCACCACGACGATTAACGAATTGAAGTTCGCCGACTCTTTGATCCCGATGATGAGAATGACCGTCACCATCATGATGCCGAGGAACCCAAACAGATTGAATATGGAGGCCTGGTGCGGCAGGGTCGTGGGATCAATGTGTTTGACGGCAAGCACCTTTTGAAACTGCGCGGTCAGCCGCTCCCAGTGCCCGTTGTACATGACGAAAGCGGTGCCGGGGGAACCGGCCAGCCGGGGAGACAATCGAATCCCAAACTCGCCGAGGAAACTGAGCACGTATCCGCTCCACCCGCTCGCGACGGTGGCCGCGCCCAGTGCGTATTCGAGGATCAGATCCCAACCGATGATCCAGGCGATCAGTTCGCCCAGGGTGGCATAGCCATAGGTGTAGGCGGAACCAGCCACGGGAATCATTGAGGCAAATTCCGCGTAGCAGAGACCGGCAAACACGCACGCAACGGCGGCCAAAGTGAACGAGAGAATGATGGCGGGCCCGGCGTGGTTGGCAGCCGCGGTTCCGGTCAACACGAAAATGCCAGTGCCGATGATCGCCCCAATACCAAGCGAAATCAGATTTCCGGGACCGAGCGCCCGCTTCAGGCTATGCTCGCCCGTTTCAGAGGCTTCCACCATGATCGTGTTGAGTGGTTTCTTGGCCAGCAGATTAGCCATCCCGTTCTCCTAATGCATCAGTCGTTTTGATCTTGCCCGCCCTCGAACCTTACACCGGCCTCGAGACCGCTTCTGGATTACGCTTCCACAGGTAATACACCGGGATCCCGAGCAGCACGATAATCAGTCCCGGCCAGGTGTACTGCGGCTTATAGCGCAATAGTACGACATCGATAAACAGGGCCATCACAATATAAATAGCCGGAAGTATCGGGTACCCCACTGCCCGATAGGGCCTCTCCACCTCGGGATGGGTGTGGCGCAGAACGAACAACCCGGCAATGGTGAGGATGTAAAACACCAGCACCGCAAACACGATGTAGTCCAGAAGCTGCCCGTAGCTGCCCGAGATGCACAGGATGCAGGTCCAGACCATCTGCACCATCAGCGAGACGGCGGGAGTCTTGTAGATAGGATGCAGTTTTGCGACGCTGCGGAAGAAGAGGCCGTCCTTGGCCATGGCATAGTAGACCCGCGCACCCGACAGAATCAGCCCGTTGTCGCACCCGAAACTTGAGATCATGATGGCGATTGCCATCAGGGCCCCGCCTGCGCCGCCGAAAATCTGCGTCATTACCGCGGTGCCCACGCGTTCTTCCGAAGCGTATTTGATCCCGCGCTCAAGGATCGTCGCGCCGGCGGGACTCCCGTCGAGCGGGAGCACATTCAGGTAGATGACATTGCACAGCACGTACAGCAGGATCACCACGCCCGTACCCACGGCCAGCGATAGCGGCAGATTGCGTTGGGGGTTCTTCACTTCTCCCGCCGTGAAGGTGACGTTGTTCCAGGCATCGGCCGAGAACAAAGATCCTGTTTGCGCCACGGCCAGAATGGTCAGGGTACCCACCAACACCATGGGCCCGCCCACCCCGACCTGAACGGCGTGCTGCGCGCCTAATCCGGCGTTCTGCCAGAAATGTCCGCTGAAGTTCGCTGCCAGTGCCTGCGCGTTCCGACCGATAAAAAGCCCAAACAAAACCAGCCCAGCCAGAGCCGACACCTTGGCCACCGTGAAGATGTTCTGGATGATCGCCCCGGTCTTGAGACCAAAAATATTCACCACTGACAACAACACCACGACCAGGATGGCAACCAGATTCTGGGTACTGAGACCGACATCCATGTTGCCCAGCACCATCGGGCCGAAGGGGATAGGCGGCACCTTCCACAGGTGCAGGATCCAATGCGTGGAGGAGATTGATGGGAAAAATATTCCGAGAAATTTTCCGAAGGCGACGCCCACCGCCGCGATGGTCCCCGTTTGAATAACCAGAAACAGAGTCCATCCATAGAGAAATCCCCACAGCGGTCCCAGCGCTTCGCGCAAGTAAACGTACTGCCCGCCAGCACGCGGCATCATGGCCGCCAGTTCGCCATAACATAACGCGCCCACAATGGTCATGAACCCTGTGACCAGCCAGGCGCCGATCAGCAACGCCGGCGAGTTGACCTCGCGCGCAATCTCGGCCGACACAATAAAGATGCCCGAGCCGATCATCGAGCCCATCACCAGCATGGTGGCGCTGGTCAGGCCGAGAGCTTTGACGAGTTCCTTATCTTGATGGGAATGGATGTCCCAATCGCTGGCGGGCACAGGTGTGGATGCGCTGGTCTGGGTACTCACGTCCCTCCGTCGTGCTGGCCGTCTACCCGACGCGGATCAAGGGGCCTGGCCAGCAGTCGTGCAGGGCGTGCTGCCCCGCAGAGTCACTATCCTTCGAGTGCCATGACTTTACCCCAGAATGCGAAAAAATTCCTCTGCTGATTTTCGAGGGGCAGGTAACAGGTCCGATATCACCGCGACCGCGTCGGCGCCTGCCCGGATCACGTCTAAGGCGTTCGCCCGGGTAATGCCGCCAATCGCCACCAGGGGCTTTTGCGTCAGCTCGCGCGCGCGGCGCACTCCATCCAGTCCGACCACCGGGTCGGGATTCTCTTTGCTGCTGGTCGCAAACACCGGTCCAATGGCAACGTAATCAGCCGTCGTCGCGTCTGACTGCACCAGTTGCTCAGGGTTGTGCGTGGACACACCCAGCCACAAGTCAGCACCGATCACGCGTCGGGCGCTTTCGGCTGAGAGGTCCTCCTGCCCGACATGAACGCCGTCGAATTCCGCCGCCAGACACAAATCGGCGCGATCGTTCATGATCAGGCAAACCGAGCTACCCAGGACCTTCCTGAGTTCCTTCGCGTCGTCGAGAATTCGCCGTGCCGCATCGCGCTTGTTCCGGTACTGGAGCAGCGTAACGCCGGCAGCTTGAAGTTCACACGCGGCAGCGAGCATCGCAGCCGCGTCGGGAAAGCAGCCCGCGTCGAGGATGGGATAGAAGCGCGGGAATGGAGCGATTAAGTGCAAGCCGGTTTCAAGAGTGATCAGCTGCCACTAGTTCGGCCGCCTGACCATCCCGGAGAAAGATGAGGACAGCTCACTCCCTGTGCCTTTCTTCGCGCTCTTTGCGCTCCCTTCGCGACCTTTGCGGGTAAAGGTTCGCCCCTTCTACGCCGCCGATTCTGCCTTCTTTTGCAGAAAGCGCTCGATAAAGCCTGTGTCAAAGTTGCCCGCAAGAAAATCCGGATCCGCCAGGATTCTCCGGTGCAGAGGAATCGTCGTGTAGATGCCTTCGACGATAAACATTTCCAGTGCTCGCTCCATACGCTGGCAGGCTTCATTGCGGTCTTTGCCCCGCACCACGAGCTTGGCGATCAGGGAATCGTAATAAGGAGGAATCGTGCCCTCAGCGTACGCCGCCGTATCGATCCGCACGCCGGTTCCTCCCGGCGGATGAAACGCGGTGATTTTTCCGGCCGACGGCGTGAACTTCTCAGGATGCTCCGCGTTGATGCGGCACTCGATGGCGTGCCCGCGATGCAGCACCGGCCCCTGCAGCACGTCCTGCATTCTCGCTCCAGCCGCAATCATGATCTGGCTCTTCACCAGATCCACGTCCGTCACCATCTCGGTGACCGGGTGCTCGACCTGGATCCGGGTGTTCATCTCGATGAAGTACAACCGCTTGTGCTGGTCCATCAGAAATTCAATGGTGCCGGCGTTGCGGTATCCGACCGTGCTCAGCGTCTTGCTGAGGATGTCTCCGATTTCCTTGCGCATCTCGGTCGACACCTGCAGTGAAGGAGATTCCTCAAGCAGTTTCTGATGCCGCCGCTGAATCGAGCACTCGCGCTCGCCCAGGCTCACCACATTGCCGTGCTCGTCAGCCAGAACCTGAAACTCGATGTGGCGCGGATGCTCCACGTACTTCTCCATGTACAAATCGCCGTTGCCGAAAGCAGCCGCGGCTTCTTGCTGGGCCTGCCGATAGAGCGGGGCGAGAGTCTCCTCATCGCGCACAATGCGCATGCCCCGGCCTCCTCCGCCGGCCGACGCCTTGATGATGACCGGGAAGCCCACCTGCCGCGCCCAATCGCGAGCCTCATCCTCCGAGGCCACAACCCCGTCCGATCCCGGCAGAATCGGCACGCCGTGCCGCTTCATCGCTGCACGTGCTTTTTCTTTTTCTCCCATCAGGCGGATGACCTCGGGCGGCGGCCCGATGAACTTCAGTCCACTGGTTTCGCAGACCTCGGCAAAGTTCGCGTTTTCAGAGAGCAATCCGTAGCCCGGATGGATGGCGTCGGCATTCGCGATCTCGGCCGCGCTGATCACGGCAGGAATATTGAGATAGCTGTGCGCCAGCTGTGGAGGTCCAATGCAGATCGCCTCGTCGGCGAACCGCACCGGCAGCGAGTTACGGTCCGCCTCGCTGTACACCGCGACCGTGCGGATCCCCAGCTCCTTGCAGGCACAGATGATCCGCAGAGCAATCTCGCCGCGGTTCGCAATCAGAATCTTCTGGAACATTCTTCTTTCGGTAATTTCACTCCCGATCGCTCTAGGCTCGGAACTCGGAGCTCGGAGCTCGTGGCTTCTCAGACGCAAAAAGAGGGCGCGAGGTGCGCCCCGGGTTTACCGCATAGCTCTCACATCCGAACCCGAATGGCAAACAGCTCCTGCCCGTATTCGATCGGCTGCCCATTGGTTACCAGCCTTTTCACGAGCTCACCGGCTGCATCCGATTCGATTTCATTCATGAGTTTCATCGCTTCCACGATGCACAACACTTGCCCGGTCGCAATCATGTCGCCCGGTTTCACGAAAGGTGGCGCACCCGGCGAAGGCGATTCGTAAAACGTTCCTACTATCGGCGAGCGCACCATGTGCAAAGCCTCTTCGGGTTCTTCTTTTGCAGGAGTCGGCGCTGGCGCAGGAACGGCTGGACTGGAGCCGACAACCGGGGTCGCAGGCGGGGCGCCTGGCACCGCGTAATAGCGCGCGTCGGGCAAAGAAACAGAAATGGGTTCACTGCCGCGCTTTACGCGGACCTTGACGTCACCGCGTTCGAGTTCGAACTCGGTGATCCCCTCTTCTTTAAGAAACAGTATGAGTTCTTTCAGCTCTTTTAAATTCATCGTGTGCGGTGGGACTGCATTCGAAGCCGCGTCGAAGCGATTCGCCCCACGGGAAACGCGGAACAGCTCCACGTTGGGCCGCTCAAATCTCCATGAATTCTTTCTGTGTGGGGGCCAGAACTTCGCAATCCTGCTCAGTGACCACCACCATGTCCTCGATGCGCACGCCCCATTTGCCGGGCAGGTAGACTCCCGGTTCGATCGTGATCACCATTCCCGGTCGCAGGATTTCCTGCTGGCCTTGCGCCAAGCGGGGAGCTTCGTGAATTTCGAGCCCCACTCCGTGCCCGGTCGAATGCGTGAAATAACGCGCTAAACCATTCTTTTGCAGTAGCTTACGGGCCGCACCGTCGACTGTACCAACCTCAATCCCCGGTCGCACCACGTCGATCGCCGCCTGCTGTGCTGCCAACACCGCGTCGTAAACGCGGCGCGCTTCGGCCGTCACAGCGCCCACATACACAGTGCGGGTACGGTCCGAACAATAACCGTGGAGTATAACACCGAAGTCGCAGACCACGAATCCCCCGCTGGCGATGGGGGCCGACGATGCCCGCCCATGCGGCAGGGCCGAGCGCGCGCCCGCGGCCACGATGGTTTCGAACGACATCGCATCTGCACCCGCTTTGCGCGCGGCATATTCCATTTCGGCGGCCACTTCGACTTCTTTCGCTCCCGGGCGTATCACGCCTAACGCCTGGTTGAAAAGGCTGGCGCCGAGTCCGACCGCTTCCCGGATCAATGCCAGTTCATCCGCATCTTTGATCATCCGCGCGCGCTCGACCAGCGCCGGCGCCTCGCGCAGCCGCACGTGCCGGGGCAGCGCTTCGCTCAGGCTTCGTCGAGCGGCCACGGTGAGGTACTGATCTTCAATCCCCAAGACGTACGTTCTGCCCGCGCGGCGACGACCCGTGCGGCGGGAAAAATGTTCTGCGGCAGTTGCAAGCGGCGATTTTTTGCCAATTACAACCTTCGCGCCCCGCACTTGCTCTTTCGCCTGCGACGTGTACCGGCCGTCAGTGAAGAACGTGCTGCCCCCTTCTCCCACCAGAAGCGCTCCCGCACTCCCGGAGAATCCACAGAGGTACCGGATGTTGGGAAGATGCGTAACCAGGAGGGAGTTCAGGCGCGATTTTTGCAGGGCCTCGCGCACTCGCTGTTGACGGCCAGAGAAATCCATCGGAAGGGGAGTGTATCAGGCGAGACGATGGCTAGTAACTTTCTACAAGCTGGAACCGCCCATTGAGGGGAAAACAAAACCGCCGGCTCTTTTAGTGGAAGCTTGAGAGCCGGCGGAAAAGTTTGTCTTCGAGTCAGCCGCTATGTCTGAATGATGCGCGGCGTGATGAAGAAGAT
The DNA here is from genome assembly GCA_963729415.1 of uncultured Acidobacteriota bacterium. Taxonomy (GTDB): domain Bacteria; phylum Acidobacteriota; class Terriglobia; order Terriglobales; family Acidobacteriaceae; genus Gp1-AA133. Next base: position 81,175 of record CAVSOD010000011.1, read on the forward strand.
CAGTTCCTGGTTCGACGTGCTGACGGTGCGGTGCTTGAACAGGTTGCCGAGAATCGGCACATCGCCAAGCAGCGGCACCTGCGAAACGTTCATCGAGTTGTTGGTCTGGATGACGCCGCCGATCACAACCGTGCCGCCGTCGGTGACGAGCACCTGGGTCGTGGCCTGCTGCGTGATCAACGTCGGGTTGCCTTGCACCGTGCGGCCGAAGTCCGGCGTCGTATTCTCCACGTCGACGTTCAGGAAGATTGTGCCTTCCGACGTAATCTGCGGGACCACGGTCAAGCGCAGGAACGCATCCACGTAGCTGACCGTTGGCGGGCCGCCCAACTGCGCCTGCGTCACGATAGGGACGCGCACGCCCTGGCGAACCAGCGCCTGGATGTTGTTCTGCGTGACCACGCGCGGACGGGACAGAATCTTCAACAGGCCGCGCGATTCCGCCATCGTCAGCACCGCGTCGATTCGCACGTTGTTGCTGGCGTTGACCAAGGTCAAACCGCTCGTCGGGCTGGTGACTGGCAGGTTCGAGAACAACGGAATCGTCGAACCCGAAGTGGCCGAGCCGGCGGTGGTGATGTAGGTCGGATTCAGGCCGCCCACCGTGGTCGGAGTGGTTCCCACCGACGAGGCGCCGCCGATCGCCGAGTGTCCGTTGCCCCAGCCGAAGCCAAACTGCGTACCGATATCGCGGGCGAAGCTGCGGGTGGCAGCCACGACGCGCGCTTCGATTTCGACTTCCTGCGTCTTGCGATCGAGCTGCGTGAGCAGGCGGTCGAGCGCCGGAATCACGTTCGGAATGTCCGAGATGATGATCGCGTTGGTGCGGTCATCGGAAATCACATCGCCGCGCTGCGAAAGGAACTTCTTGATGGTTGGAACCACATCCTTCGAATGCGCGTAGCTGAGGAAGCGGGTGACCGTAACTTTCTCGACCGCCAGCGCTTCCGATTCCTGCTGGGCGCGCCGTGCGTCGGCTTCCTTCTTCAAGGTGTCGACCGTGGCGATGCGCAGAACGTTGCCTTCCAGTTCGCGCGCCAGGTCGTTGTTCTTGAGCACGATGTCGAGCGCCTGATCCCACGGCACATCGTCCAAAACGACGGTCAGGGTTCCGTGCACGTTCGGATCGAGCACAACGTTGAGTCCGCTGATTTCGTGAATCAGGCGGAAGAAGTCTTTCAGATCGACATCCTTCAGGTTGACCGAGATCGGCTCGCCCGTGTACTTCGGACCGCTGGTGGCGGGGGTTTGCGCCATCTGCGTCTTCTGTTCGGCGGCGAGGTTGACCGCGGGCTGAATGGCCGTCGAAGCTGCTTGTGCGGCCTGAGGCTGCATCGCCGCATTGGCCTTCGCGGGGAGCAACTCGGAGGCCGGCTTGTCGGCAAACTTGGCCGCAGCTTCGGTGGCGCGCGACCGAAGGCTCGACCGGAGCCGGCTTCTCTTCGGTCTTCGTCTCGTCCTTCGGTTTGTAAGAAGGCTCGAGGAACACGTAGTCGGTTGCCGGCTTGGCGGCAGACGCCGTCTCGACCGGAGCCGGGGCAGGCGCTGGCTGCACCACCGGAGCTTCCTTCTTCTCGGCAACCGTAGCTTTCTCGGCCACTGCCGGCATCACCACCGAGACCGGGGTGAGCTTGGCAACGGCTGGAGCGGCTGCCTTGGGCGCGACCGACTTCGCTACGGCAGGCTTCGCCGTTGCGGTCGCAACGCCCGTATACAGCTTCACCATGAACTTGTTGTCACTGCCGGGGACGAGTTCGTACTTGCAGGCCTTCTCGAGGTCCACGACAACGCGGGTGCTCGGCGGCGTCTGGCCGTTCATGCCGACGCGCAGACCTTTCACGCCGTCGCTGTTCACGGCAATCTGGCGCTGATCGAGCGCCTCGACCGTGTTCGGCAAGTCGATCACGACGCGAGCGGGTGCCGTGAGCGTGCTGAGTTTCGGAATCACCGGTCCGCGAGCCGTGAACTCCACGCTGATCGCGTCATCGCCGCGCACCACGTTCAGCCGCTGCAGCGCAGCGTGCGTCGCGTCCGTGCTCTGCGTCTGAGCCGCCGCTGTCACTATCGCCAGGACCAGCAGCGGTAGAACCACTCCCAGTTGCTTTCGCATTTCGCTTCTCCCCCACACGCGCCGGCCCTCGGCACAGCCCGTGTCTTTCTTCAAGCTCGCTTCCGTTTTGGACTCGCCCAATCTAAACAGCCGGCGTCAGAATCCGTTTCACAACATCTTTGGTGAACGGTTTTCCCAGCCGGTCTTGAAATGTTTCCTTGAACACGATCGAATCGACCGTGATTTTCACCACGTATCCGTTGAACACCGGATCGTTTTCCCGCAGGAAATACGCCTTGTTCAGGCTGTTGGTGACCACCGCGATCATGCCGTTGTCCGACTTCACCACTCCATGCAGCGCGATCTGCTCGATGTCGAGGCACTTCTTGCCCGTGCTGCAACCCGAACCGCCCCCCCGGTTCACCACCGGGCTGACGAAGGGATCGCGCTTCCCGTTCATGGAATATTTCTTGTCTTCCTGCTTGTCAGGCTTGGCAGCATCCTCGCCGCTCGTGGTGCTGGCCTGGACCTCACCCCTCGGAGCATCCGAGGCGTCGGAAGATGTACCGGAAGGCGCGCTGGCCTGCTGCGTCGCGGGCTGAGCCAGAACTGCTCCCCCGGCCAGCATGCTTGTGCTCGGCGCGAGCGGGCTTCTTCGCCACTGGCTGCGCCTTGAAGGTCACTTGCGTCTTCGTCGGCGCGACCGCGGGCGTTGGAGCCGGCCTGGCTGCAACCGCGCCCGAGGGCTTCGCCTGCAGCGCGGCATTGCTGGCCGCGGTTCTCTGCTGCTGTACGCCCTGCAGCGCGGTCCTCGTGCTCTGGATGACGGCGGGCTTCTGTGCCCAGACCGTTCCAGCCGTCATTGCCAGTACAACGATGCCAGTCGTCAGCTTCATAAGGTTTCCTACCTCTTCACCGGAGCCTGTCCGGGCTTCGCCGTCCCGGCAGGATCCATGTCGTGGCTGAAGAACGTGGTCGAAACGCAGGTCACCACCACACTCTCATTGGGGGCGTACTGATACGTCTTCTTGGGGTGCGCATCGGCCGGCTTGCGCGTCGAAGCCATCATCAGGCCCGACACGTTCACGATCCGCTCCAGCTTGCCCACCCGATCGAAGAAATTCAGCATCGAGTAGTACGGCCCGTCCAACTCCACGTCGAAAGGCACTTCCGTGTAGAACTCTTTTTGCGCCAGCGGCTTGGCCGTGTAGCGCCGCAGTTCGACGCCGGCTTTCGATGCCTCGGCGTCCAGCATGCGCATAAACCCATCGACTTCCTTCTCGTCCGGCACGATGCGGCGCTCGATGTCGAGCTGCTGCTTCAGGCTGGCCAGCTGGCGTTCGATCTCGGCCAGCTTCGGCCGGTACGCCTCGAGCTCGGCGTTCTCTTTCCGCTTGGCCTCGAGCTTCTGCTGCGCCGCGGCGTTCTGGTCGCGCTGCGCCTTGAAGACGGTGTAATACAAGCCCGCCGTCACCAGAATCGCGCCGCCAACCACCACCGCCCACTGCTTAATGCCCGGCATTTCTCCGAAATTCGTCGCCATAGTTGCCTGCCTTTAGGACTTGCCCTTCTCGCACGTCAGCGTGAACTGAAACGCCTGCATGTCTTTGATCGTTTCGTCCTGGATACTTTCCTTGATCTCCACATTGCGGAAATACCCAGTCTTCTGCAGGTTCGAAATCAGGTTGGCCACGGCGTCGGAACTCAGCGCCATGCCTTCGATATCGACGCTGGCGCCCTGGTCCTTCATATTGTTCAGCCACACGGCTTCGGTGTTGTTGACCGTCTCGCCCACCATGGCCATCAGGTTCACCGGGCCGGCTTGGTTATTCCGCAGCTGATCGATCACGTCCACGCGCCGCTTGTAGCTCTCCGCTTCCCGCTGGCGCGCCATGTAGCGTTGCTTCACGTCGGCCAGTTCCCGGTTTTTCTGCTCCGCCTGCATCATGTTCTGGGCGATGGTCTTCTTCTGCGTGTCGAGGTGGTACCAGGTGTAGAGGTTGAACGCAGCCGCCAAACCGAAGGCGATCAGAACTTTCAGGCGCGGCGAGCCGACGTCGCCGACTTCCATGGTCGGCATCGACGGCAGGGCCGAGCGCTTACTCTTCGGTTTCGGGGCTTCCAGCAGGTTGATTCGGATCATAGGTCGCTAAAACTCCTTAAAGCCAGGCCCACCGCTACCGCCATCTGGCCCGCGTTCTGCTCGATCAGTTCCGCCGCCATGCCTTCCGTCGGAGGCGCGATGCGCTGGAACGGGTTGAACAGTTCCACCGGCATCGAGAACTCCTGGCGCAACCCTTCCACCAGCCCCGGCACCTTCGACGAGCCGCCCGCGAGATAAATCTTCTCGATGTGCTCGCCGGCCGAGCTGGCGCGGAAGAAGTCGAACGTCTTCTGAATTTCCAGCACGATGATTTCGGTCACCTGCTGCAGAATCGGCGTCTTGGCGTCCTCGCTGACTGTGCCCACTTTCTTGCCCAGCTTCAGCGCTTCCGCATCCTCGAAGCTGAGGTCGAGCTCTTTCTGCAGCGAATCGGTGTACTGATGCCCGCCTACGCTGACGTCGCGCGGGAACAAAGGCGTCGTACCCTTCACGATGTTGATGTTCATGACGCTGGCGCCCAGGTTCAAAAGCGCCACCACCTGCCCTGGAGCGGGCTCGTAGTTGTACTCGTAGCAGTTCTGCAGGGCCAGAGCATCGATATCCACGATAGCCGGGGTTCGCCCCGCCATCGAGAGTACGTTGGTGTAGTTCAAAATCTTGTCCTTCTTGACGGCGACTAGTAATACGTCCATTTGGGGGTTGCCGGCGTCTTCGGACAGGATCTGGTAATCGAGATTCACGTCACCCAGGTCGAAGGGAATGTGCTGGGCGGCTTCTTTCTGAATCGTCTCGGCAAGCTCCTGATCGCTCATCGAGGGCAGCGAAATCTTCTTCACGATCACCGAGTGACCACTAACCGCCGTGGCCACGTTCTTGGCCTTGATCTCGTGATCGGTGAACAGCTTCGAGATCGCGCTCGAAACCGTGCCCGAGTCGACGATCATGGAATCGACCACGATATCGGGAGCCAGCGCCTCCAGGCCGAGATGCGCCACTTCGATGTCCCGCCCCTTGCGCTTCAACTCGACTGCCTTGATGCTGGAGGAGCCCACATCCAGACCAACAATCGTTTTCGACCCGAATCCAAACATGTGCCCGCCTTGGTAGCGCCGGCGTCCCGCCGGCACTGGTTGTTAACTATTGCGATCCGGCGGCCTTCACCGCCGCCTTCGGTTGTGGTTTCCGTTTCGTCCGCACTTCCATCTGGTTCGACTTCTCTTCCATCCACTGGTCCAGCTTCGACTTCTTGAAACGCCAGCGGTTGCCCAGTTTGAAAGCCGGAATCTTTTGCTCATTCACGTACTTGTAGAGCGTGTCCGGACTCACCCCCAGGTACTGCGAAGCCTGGCGAATGTTCATCACTTCTCGCGAGTCGGCCATAAAGTTCACGTCCCTTCCACAGAATCCAAGCCCTCGCTTGCCGGCGTCTCCGGCGGCAAGGGCAACCTTGGGAGGAAATCTCTCGTTCAAAATCGCATTCGAGAGGATTTCGGTGTCGAGAGCATATCTCAACCCCGGAAAACACGAAGTCGGGGCAAATCTCCGGGTTTTACCGTGTTTTATACCTGTTTCTTGGAAAATTACTTTCGTGTATTTGCACACTGGTCCTACAGATTGTGATTGCTTACCTAGTGACTACCATTAGAGGGAGTGTTTATACGCAAGATGCCCAGTTACTGGAACTCACATAACCAAAGTACTAACGACGGTACGAAGGTAGTAAGACGTACGGAAAATTATTAGAAATAAACAACATAGCCCGTCCGAGACTCCCCCCTGAAAACGCCCTCTGAAGGCGGTTTTTTGCCTGCTTTTGCTTGCTTCTAAGGCGTCGATTGGCGGCGTTTCCCATCTCGGCTTCCGTCTTTTCTTCGCCCCTCTATTGAGTTAGTTCAAGTGAGTGCTCGAGACACAGGTTTTACGTGCCTGCTTTTCTACGGTAAGCAGTTTCAACATCGCGCCTGTGTGCGCTGGAGGACATTGATGAAATGCTCGTGATCGGTGCGGGGATGATGGGTTCGGCGGCTGCTTACGACATGGCCCGAAAAACTGGATGTGCATTCTGTCACGTTGGCAGACAGCGACCTTCGCCGAGCGCGCGAGGTCGCCGCGCGCATCAACCGGATCCGTGGAGAGAAGAAGGTCCGCGCCACAAGCCTCGATGCCGCCGACGAGAAAGCCTCCGTCCGCCTGATGAAAGCGCACGACGCCGCGCTCTCCGCTGTTCCTTATTTCTTGAACCTCGGCCTGGCCCGCGCCGCGATCGCCGCCCGCTGCCACTTTGCCGACCTCGGTGGCAACAACACCGTAGTTCGCCAGGAACTCGCCCTTGCGGGCAAAGCCCTGAAAGCGGGAGTCGCGATTGCTCCCGATTGTGGTCTCTCGCCGGGCATGGCTTCGATTCTCGGCGGCGAACTCGTACGCCGCCTCGGCGGACGCGCTGACGCACTCAGACTCTATGTGGGAGGTTTACCGGAAAAGCCCATGCCGCCCTTTCACTATCAACTCGTCTTTTCGGTGGAAGGGTTGATCAACGAATACGTGGAGCCGGCCCGCATTCTGCGCCGCGGCAAACTCACCACCATCGAGCCGCTCACCGAGCCCGAAGAATTTCACATGAACGGATTCGCGCCGCTGGTCGCATTCCACACTTCGGGTGGAACCTCGACCCTTCCGGAAACGTTTGAAGGGCGGGTGGGCGAGTGTTTCGAAAAAACCCTGCGCTATCCCGGCCACTACGACTTGCTGTGCGAACTCAAGGAACTGGGATTGTTCTCGAGCGAGAAGCTGAGAATCGGCAAGGTCGAGATCGCTCCGCGAGCGATGATGTCGAAAGTCTTCGAAGGAAAGTTCGCCAGCAAGGGACCGGATGTCTGCATCATGCGGCTCGAAGCCCACGAGTCGGTGCGCACTCCGGGCGTGCGAGGCCTGCTGGGTGGCCGCCTGCAAGGCCGTGTCGCAACCTTTACCCTGGTGGATCACTACGATCCCAAGACCGATATGAGCGCCATGATGAGGACCACCGCCTTTCCGGCGTCGATCGTCTTGCAGATGCTCGCATCTGGCGCCATCGAGAAACGCGGAGCCGTGCTCCAGGAACGCGACGTCCCGGCCGAAGTGTTCCTCGATGAAATGGAGAAGCGCGGCATCCGCATCCAGTATGGGATTTCGTAGTCGCTTTCATCCGTTCTCCCGTAACTAACCACCGTCACCTTCTTCTTACTTACTCCGCAGGGGCACTTCCGGGTACTCTGAGTCTGCATCTATGGAGGACTTGCTTGCGCTATTTAGATCGCATGCAGCCATTGGGACTGCTGGCTCTTCGCCTGGTTTTGGGCGCGGTCATGATCGGCCACGGCTGGCACAAGGTAAACGGCCACCTGCACGAATTCGCCGGCTTCCTGAGCAGTATGGGTGTTCCGGGATGGCTGGGTTACGTCGCCGGCTTCACGGAATTTGGTGGCGGAATTCTTTTGCTCCTTGGCCTGCTCACCCGGATCGTGGCCCTCGGCCTGGTGATCGACATGAGCGTGGCCATCGCCAAGGTGCACTGGAAGCACGGATTCATGGGACAGGGCGGATACGAATTTCCGTTGGCGTTATGGACCATCGCTTTCGCGCTGATCTTTCTGGGTGCTGGACCAATTTCGATCGATGCGATTCGCGGGTCGTTTGGCGGGCGCAGCAAGGCAAAGTAGTTCGCCCAGTCGTCGAATATTCACTCCGAGCCTGCAGAAAAAAGGGCCGTCACCGAAGACGGCCCCGAACTTACTTTTTCGCAAACCAAGTCTCGTGTCGCGCGATCGCCTAGTTGTCTCCTCCTGGCAACCGCAGTGTCCAGCCGCTGCGCCCGTGCGTAGCCGCATACAACAGACGCGCGCTGGGCACGATCGACAGGTTCGGCACTTCCACCATGGGCAGGCCGCTTCCGGCAACCGTCCACGTCGACGATCCACGAGCCAGTCGCATCACGCCAAAGTCCGACGCGGCGTACAAATCACCCGTACCCTCATCCTGCACGACGCTGGTAATCGGGAAGTCGGGCAAGTTGTTGCTGATGTCGGTCCACGTTGCGGCAGAGCCATTCCAGGACACATCAAAGACGTGGCCGGGCGTCGACGGCGTATTGACGTTGTAACCCGAATACGAAATCCATGCGTGATTTCCATTTCGTGGGATCCACATAGATGCTGGTGGGGTGGCGGCCGACTGAAGCCGTCGAGGTGCTGTCGATTCGCGTCCAGACGACCGCGCTGGCGGCTGCGTTCGCATTCGACGAAATGAACACACGGCCGGCGCCGGTCGACGCCCACAGCGTGCCCTTGTCTCGGCGATTGGTCGAGCGCTGAATCGCGGAAACGGCGCCGCCGAGTTCGGTCGGTGCCGTAAATTGGCGTCGTACTGTAGACCCCAGAGTCGGTCAGGTCCGTCTTGCCCGCGGGTCCGATCAGAACAAAGTCTCCGCAGGCAGGGTTCGCCCCTGAAGTCGTGAACTCGGGGCAATTGGCTTCCAGAAACGACTGCGATCCGCCCCAGTCCTGGGTTCGCCAGACACTGAACGATCCCTGGAAAATGGTGCCCCCGTTCGCCTGGGTTCGGGTCGGCGAGTACCGGCGGATAGAAGTACGAACCTTCCGGACTCGACGCCATCGGGCCACCGATCACGACCCACTTGGTCGGATCGCCATTCTGGAAGTTCGCATCGTTGAACTGCCCGGTGAAGGTGTTGACCCGAAGAGCGTCGTTGGCGGCGCTGAATCCCGACTGCCCGCCGTCACCGTAAATCTCCTGGTTCCACACCACCGCAGAGCCGTTGTACTGCCAGGTTCCGTTGTCCTGCGTTCCGCCCTGCACGTTGGTCAGCGGATTCTGCCGGCTCACCGAGAAGCTCTGGAATTGCAGAGTCGAGAACCCGTTGTTCATGCTGGAAAGTTTGCGCGGCGCGCGCCAGAGCAGGCTCTTGCAATAGGCGGTTCCGGCGGTGCCCAGATTGCGCTGGTCACATTTGTAAGAGACATCTGCAAAGCGGCCATCGGAGCGTACGACGCCACCGTCAGATCCCTCCCAATACTGAAACGGATTGTTGGGGTTGACCACGATCGCATGCTGGTCGGGGTGAGTCGCGTTGGCCAGCGGGGTCCTGCCGTCCTGGCTCATGTCGCTCCAGGTGTTGCCGGCATCGGTCGAGAGCAGCACCGCTCGCCCATTGTTGAAGCCGAACAGACCGTAGTCAAACGAGCCTAGCAGGTACACGACATCGGGATAGCCCTTCGGCGAGAACACCACGTTGTCGTACCAGCACTGCGTGCCGCAGAAGTTGTCGACCTGCGCGCCTCCTAATGAAGTGAAGGTCGCTGTGCTGTCGGCATTGTCGCTGCGGAAGAAGTTGGCGTGGTGCCCGGTGCCGCCACCCTGGCCTTCGCCCACGTACATCCGTGTCGCGCCGTTTTTCAGAGGAGTGATCTCAAATTCCGAGCGGTCAATCGCGCTAGCCGTGACCGTCGAATCCTGCGGCGTGAAAATCTGCGTGAACGTGCTGCCGTTGTCGGTCGAGCGCCAGATGCCTTGCTGGAAGGCGTTGACGTAGATGTAGCCCGGATGCGTCGGATCCACCTTGACGGTGGTGGAACCGCGCGTCGGAGCGGGCGCTGGGAAGATCAGCGTGAACGTGCTTCCACTTTGCCGGTAGAGGCCTCGAGTCACGAGCGGATGCGTCGTCGACCCGCCCGAGAGCGCGCCGCCATCGGTTTCGTTCACTCCGCGCACTCCGCTGGCGATGGGCACCAGCAGGTTCCCGGAATTGTCGAAAGCCATCTGCCCGATCGAGCGCTGGAAGAACATGTCGCTGCCGGGCACCAGCGACCAGCTTCGCCCGCCATTGGTTGACTTGTAGATGCCAACACCCGCTTCGGAATCCACCGACGCGTTCGGCTCGCCGGTGCCCGCATAGATTGTGTTGCCCCTGGAATCGCTTGGATCGATCAGCAGCGAACCCATCGCATTGGTGCCGAAACTGGCGGACATGAATGTCCAGCTAGGCTGCGAGTCCAATCCGTCTCCTGGTGCGCCACACGCCGCCACCGGCAGCAGCCACGTAGATGGTGCAATTGTCCTCGGAACAATTCGGACCGATGGCCATGGCAGTGACGCGGCCGGCGGTTACGACCGTGGCCAGATCGCCAAGTTGGTTCAAGACGCCGGGCTGCGTAGCCTGGCTTGGACCCACCAGTTGCCACGTTCCTCCTGAGTGAGGACCAGCGTTCAGTGAAACCCAGCCGCTGCGCGCGGCAAATGTCGAATCGGTTGGAATGTCGGTCGCGGGATAGGCGCGCAGTAAATAAGCTTCAACATCAGGGGTCGCATTGGGGTTGCGCACTTCGTTCGCGCCAATCGCCGCCTCGCGGTTCATCCCAGGTTTCATCTCATCGGAATCCCCTTTCGGGGCGATCATCGCATCGGCACGGGCCCGTTGCACTTTCGCACTCAAGTTACTAGCCGGAACAAAACTGACAACTGCCGCGGACACCAGCATCAACACGACAAGGCATCCGACAGGCAGCCACACACTTCTCCGCACTTGCAGAAATTTGCTCATCGATTGTCTCCAGCGATGTAGGAAATCTATTGAGGACCCAGGGGTAGCCCGCAGAAAGCGGGGGAAATCGTGCTACTAGCGACCTAGTTTGTCAAGGAATTGTTTGTAACATTATTGCAAACAGCCTGCGGCAAAAGCTGCTCCCAGCGCGGGTTTGCAGCAAATTGCGGTTGCCGTGAGGCAAGACAAAAGTGACTCATAACATAACTCTTTGCATCTGCTTGAAACTTCAAACGATTTTGTTTTTTCTGCCTGGAGATTCAGGTGCGCCGGGCTCCTACGGCACTCCTTCTTTGGCGATACCACAAGCTTGCAGCCGCCAACCGCCGCTGGCCTCGCGAGCGGGTTCAAGCAAAGCAAAAGTCATGGCCGCCCTGATGCGAGATCGGCGTTTCGGGAATCTCGCTAGCCTTATAAAAATCATCGCATTGCGATACAACCAATTCTTTCCCTCCTTGCAAGTGTTGATCTCAGTTCGGCTTACCCCCCAAGCATCAATCGCCGGCTGTTGTTCATCTAATTAACTGGGATTAATGGGGCAAAGGAAGTTGAGGTTAAACCGTATGAAGCAGGGTTGGACAAAATTCGCTGGCGTTCTGGTAGCTCTGTTGCTGGCGGCGCCTGCGGGGTTCGCGGACACCACCCGAGGATCAGCCGTTCCTGGAACTGTGAACTATGTCGAGGGGCAGGTCTCGATCGGCAGTGAGTTCTTGAGCTCGAAATCCGTAGGGTCCGCCCAACTGGAGCAGGGACAATCACTGACCACCGAGAAGGGCAAAACCGAGATGCTTCTCACGCCGGGCGTGTTTCTGCGTCTTGGCGACCATAGTTCGGCCCGAATGGTCTCCGCGAGCCTGACGGACACGCAAGTCGCCGTGAATCAGGGCGAGGCTATGGTGGAAGTAGACGAGATCCATCCGCAAAACGATATTCGCGTGGCAGAGAACGGCGCAACCACACGGCTTTTAAAGACCGGTCTGTATGACTTCGACGCCGGCCACAATCTGGTTCGCGTCATCGGCGGCAAGGCAGTGGTGCGCACGAATGACCACGACGTCACCGTGAAGAGCGGCCACGAGCTTGCCCTCAGCGATTCAGGCAAACCGAAAGCCGAGAAGTTCGACAAAAAGAGCTTCGAGATGACGGACCTCTATCGCTGGAGCAGCCTGCGCTCGGACTATCTCGCCAACGCGAACGTCGATGCGGCTCGGCTCTACTATGTGAATGGCTGGTATGGCCCGGGCTGGTTCGGCCCCGGATGGTATTGGGATCCGTGGTTCGCCTCCTATACGTTCATTCCGGGCGACGGCATCTTCTACAACCCGTTCGGCTGGGGATTCTATTCACCGCTATGGGCGTATCGCGCGCCGTTCTTCTACCGCGGACGCTTCGGGACGCCTCCGGTCCGTGTCGCGCATGATCCCGCGCCGTTCCGCAACCGCGCCGATCATTCGAATGGCTTCACGGGCGGACGAGGCGAATTCGCGGGCGGTCACTCCGCGAGCGGATTCCATGGAAGCGGGATGGGAAGCGGATTCCACGGTGGAGGCGGTTTTGGCGGCGGCTTCGGTGGACACCGGTAAGGCAGTCGCTAGTCTCCAGTCGCTGGCAACCAGTCGCTAGTCGCTAGTCTTCACTGGCAACAAAGAGCGAGGACGAAGGGCAAAAGTAAGGGGGAATCAGAACAAGGACTGAGAAGGTTAACGACAGGCCACCGGTTCTCTGATCGTTGACCTTTTCCTTTGGTCGTTGACCTTTTCCTTTGATCGTTGGCTTTCTCCTTTGCCGCTGATTCCGAACTTAACCGATTCTTATCAGGGCACGCCTTCACAGCTTGCGGAAAAACGACTGTAGCGCCGGCGTCCCGCCGGCTGTCGCGATGGCATCTTGCCCTCGCCATGCAGGTTCGTATCAGGGCACGCTTTCAGGCGTGCCGTAGAAACTCACTTCTGTTGCGTCTTCAGGCGCTGACTCGAAACCGCCTCCGCAAGGCCGCCACGAACTCGCGATCCGCGCGTTCCGACACCATCTCCACCGGCGAATATCCCCGCGCCCAGGCCAGATACAACGTCACTGCCAGGAGCGCGAGCGTGATCAGGAAATTCGGCCATGCATTCAGGTACCACTGCCCGCGCCAGGACAGCGAAAGCGCCGACGAGAACGGCGCCAGGTAGGGGATCGGCCACTGCTCACCATCCGGCCCGCGTGATCCCAGTAAATCCTCCAACAGGTGCAGATGAAAGCCTGCGAAGGACAGCAATGCCGTTTTCCATTTTTCTTCCGACAAAGCGAATGCCAGCAATGCGATCGCAACTGCGAATGCAAGATTGTGCAACGAATGGTGGTATAGAGAAAACCAGAGTAGAGGATGGGAGGAATTGCGGGTCAGCGCTTCGACCACGATTCCGAGTCCGTCCACATCCGGCACGACCGCGGAAAGCGTAACCAGCGCTCGATCGCGGCGCGTGAGCGAGATCGAATTTGCCAGCACCCAGCCGGTTAAGAAGTGAGTGACGGGGCTCATGAATCCAGTCGTTGGTCGTCGGTCGTTGGTCGTTGGTCGTTGGCTGTCAGTAGAGTCCCCAAGGGCGAGCAAAATTTTACTAAGAGAGAGATCGGGGCGGTGGAATTCGTCCCTGACGGTCTTTCCGCGGAGGGTTCATGATTAGGTGCGAAGAGCCATGCCGACAGCGAGCAGCTGATCTTCGCCAACAACCGACGACCGACGACCAACGACCGCCTTCAATACTCTGCCAATTCTTTCATCCCGCGGAACAGGTCATTCGGTTGCGGCAGGATGGCGTCTTCCAGAATCGGCTGATAGGCCACGTACGTGTCCATGGCCGCAACCCGCTTCACGGGAGCGTCGAGTTGCGGAAAGAGCTTGTCGGCGATGCGGGCGGCGATTTCCGCTCCGTATCCCCAGCTGAGCGAGTCTTCATAAGCCACGAGTGCACGGTTTGTCTTCGTGACCGACGCCGCGATCGTCTCCCAGTCAAACGGATTCAACGAGCGCAGATCGATCAATTCGACCTTCACGCCATGCTCACGCTCGAGCCGCTGCGCCGCCTGCAATGCGCGTGGAACGACCGCGCCATACGTAATGACCGTCAGATCCGTTCCCGGCTGCACGATGCGCGCTTTGCCGAAGGGGATCATGTACTCCGGCCCGGGATAATGCGAGCGCCCGTAGGTCTCGCGGTAAAGCCGCTTGTGCTCGAGAAAAAGCACGGGGTCGTCGCAGCGGATCGCGGTGCGCAGCAAGCCGGCCGCGTCGAGCGCATTCGACGGGAAGATTACGCGCAATCCCGGAATGTGCGTGAAGATGCTCTCGCCGCATTGCGAGTGATACAGTGCGCCGCCCGTAAGATAGCCACCGATGGCCACACGAATGACCAGCGGCGAAGAAAATGCGTTGTTCGAACGCCAGCGAATCACCGGCAGTTCGTCACGTAACTGCAGCATTGCGGGCCAGATGTAGTCGAAGAACTGAATCTCGACCACCGGCTTCAGCCCGCGCGTGGCCATGCCCGTGGCGCGGCCGACGATGTTGGCTTCGGCAATCGGCGCATTGAACACACGATCGGAACCGAATGCCATCTGCAACCCGGCCGTCAGCTTGAAGACGCCGCCCTTCCCTTTCACCAGCTTCTTCTTGAGATAGTCCTCGCGGCTGGCATCGGCCACGTCTTCGCCGAAAATCACGATGCGCTCGTCGCGCTTCATCTCGTCGCGCAAGGTCGTATTGATCAGTTCGGCCATGGTCCTGGGCAGAGCTGGCGCTGGCTTCTTTCCATCCGGTCCGGGAGCGGCTTCCACGATTTGCGGAAACGCCGGGGGCGTGTCGAACTGCGCCGAAGTCGGATCGAGATCGGGCGAGTACACGAACTGCGTGATCGTTTCCGGTGTAGGGAATTTGGCCTCGAGCGCGCGATCGACAGCCACCTGCATGTCTTCTTCGACCTGCTTTTCCAGCTTGTTGATACCGTTCTCGTCGAGAATGCCTTCGCGGATCAGGAACATCTGCATGCGCGTGATGGGATCGCGCGCCGCATCCCGCTGCCGTTCGGCGTCGGGCCGATAGAGCCGCTCGTCGTCGGACAGCGAGTGCGAATAGGGCCGGATGACGTGCGCATGCACGAACCCGGGCCCCTTGCCCGCGCGGCAGTAGGCGACTGCCCGTTTCATCGCGGCATAGCTGACCACGGGATCGGTGCCATCCACTTCTTCAAAATGAAAGTTGGGAAAGCCCGAGACCAGGCGGGAAATGTTTCCGCCCGCGGTCTGCACTTCGATTGGCACCGAGATCGCGTACTCGTTGTCCTCGATCACGAACACGATCGGCAGTTTGCGGTTGGCGGCCGTGTTCATCGCTTCCCAGAATTCGCCTTCACTCGTGGTCCCATCGCCGAGCGAGACGTAGGTGACCTCATCGCTGCGGAAGCTGACGTCTTTGAACTGGCGATAATCGCCGCTGGCCTTCTTCGTGGCATTGGGATGGTTGCGCAGGTAGATGCCGGCCTCGGCGCATCCCACGGCCTGCAGAATCTGCGTCCCGGTCGGCGAGGACTGGGTGACAATGTTCAGGCGCTTGTAAGCCCAGTGCGACGGCATCTGCCGCCCACCGGAACTGGGATCATCGGCCGCACCCACGGCCTGCAGCAGCATTTCGTAAGGCGTCGCTCCCAGGGCAAGCACCAGCGCGCGGTCGCGGTAGTAGGGATAAAACCAGTCGTAGCCCGGTTTCAAACAGAATGCGGCGGCCACTCCGATGGCTTCGTGCCCAGCTCCGGAAATCTGGAAAAAGATTTTCTGCTGGCGTTTGAGCAGGATCTCGCGGTCGTCCACCCGGCGCGAGGTGTACATAATGCGATAGGCATCAATGAGTTGCTGCCGGGTGAGCCCTTCGTAGGTCTTGGCCTTCTTTTCTTCCGCAGGAGCAGTCAGCTTGGGGTCCGTTTTCGTCGTCGCCATTCAGTAACCCTGTGGGCTGGGGGGATATGCCTCGTGCATTGTAACTGCAGAGGCGTGTGAGTGGAATACAAGGTTTCCGGTTGCGAGTGACCGGTCGGTTGGGTGAACGCGCTATCAGCTGTCAGCTTTCAGCGTTGGTGCCGGAGGCTCCTCCGCACTTTGGGCACTACCCAGGCATCACGATGGAGCGACGGGCGCCCTCGCACGTAACGCCGATGATGTCTAGGGGAGCGACGACTGCTTTCGCTGCTCCACTAAGAAACCAACTCGCTCAACGCCCGACGACCGCGCCGCTTCAAGAACTTCGCGGACTCGTCCATATTTGGCTCGTGCATCCGCGTTGATGTAGATCTTTTTTTCCGACCCCTGCGATAACTGGTTCCGGATCTTGAAATCCAGTTGCTCAGGCGCGATTTTGTCACCTCGAAAGAAGACGTCGCCCGTCCGCATCACCGCCACGACCATTGCGTCCTCCCGACTGGCCGTCCTCATCGAGACCGGGTGATCGACTTTCGCCAGATCCGTGCTTGGGCCGTGTGGGAGATCCGGATAGGAAATCACGGGCGCCATGAACATCGCCAGCAAAACCGCCTGGATGCTCAGGAACGCCGTCATGTCGATGTAGCAGATCGGCTTGAGGGATGCGCGGCGTTTTTTCCCGGCGGCGGACATAGCAAAGGCTGTCCCGTGGAGTATGGGGCAAAATCGCTTTGAATCATCGTTACCGAGGTTTTGTAAGTAACATCGCTTTTGTAAGTAACATCCGGCGGGAAGGGGATCAGCGTGTCCCGGGCGCAGATTTGCTTTACGCAGTCTTACTTCCGACTTCCGCGACTTTAAGGCTTCAGATGTCGGCCGATGAGCTTTACTTGCTCGTCGAGCCATCGATTGTCTTTTTGGCCGCTCGCAGGGTCTAGGGCTCCGGCTGGCGGTGGAGCGCTCGCCCCATTTTCTTTTGTTAGCCCATCCGCGTTCGTTGGCGGCGTGGTCGAATTCCACAATGACCCGATCAGGTACGGCGCGCTCATATCGCCGTGTTCGAAGCTGACCAGCACTTCATCTCCGACACTCGGCTGGAAGGCTTGGCCTTCGTTGCTCGGCTCGAACGCGGACGAAACCACCGGCTTCAGCAATCCCTGAGGCTCATTCTTGACCGCGGAGGAAGCAGCCTCGGATTCCACCAGCGATGGCAAGGAAGAACTGATCCGGACGGGATCCATAACGATTCGTCTCCGTTTCCAGTTATCGGAGTGAGCAGAAAATAGTTGCGTGGACATCTAGAAAGTAGCGCCGCCGTCCCCGGCGGCTGTCGCGAGGGCGTCTCGCCCTCGCACGGGCGAGCGAGACGCCCGCCCGACAGCCGGCAAGATGCCGGCGCTACTGGCCAGAGGGCCAAATGCTAAGTGCTGAGTGGTCCAAGAAGAATCCGCTATCCTGATAACGTTCCCATGATCCGTCAGAACCGCAAGTTCGACCCGAGGTTGATTCGCCTCCTGATCTTCGATCTCGATGGGACGCTCATCGATTCACGGCTGGACTTGATCCACACCGTGAACGCGACGCTGCGCCATCTGGGACGCCCACAGCTGCCGGGCGATGTTATTGCCAGCTATGTCGGCGACGGCGCGCCGATGCTCGTGCGCCGCGCCTTGGGCGATCCGGAGGACGAAAAACTGGTCCGCCGGGCTCTCGATTTTTTTCTGGCTTATTACCGCGAACACAAACTCGATCACACGCACGTGTATGCCGGCGTTCTCGAGGCGCTTGCCTCGATCTGCCAGTCGCCGAACGGGCATCCGCGCAAACTGGCCGTTCTCTCGAACAAGCCGGTGAATCCATCGCGTGCCATCGTCGAGGCTGTGGGCCTCGGCCCATACTTCGCACAGGTCTATGGCGGCAACAGCTTTCCGACCAAGAAGCCGGATCCATTGGGTGCCAAGACGATCCTGCAGGAGAATGCGTGCCACCCCCGAGAGGCGGTGATCGTTGGCGATTCGTCGAACGACATCCTGACCGGACGCAACGCCGGATTGTGGACCGTTGGCGTAACCTACGGCTTCGCGCCCCAATCGCTCGAGCTCACACCGCCCGACGCGCTGGTCGATTCACCGAAAGAGTTGGCGGAATTGTTTCTCTGAATGGCTCCTCCTCGATTGAGATCGGGGGCGAGGGCACAAATCCAGGTTCCGGTGCGCGACCTCAGGCTCCCGGTCGGGGGCGCTCGCCAAAAGCATGCATAGCTAGTAGCTACAGCTTTCGCATTAGAGGCCCCAGGACGAACCCGAAGGGCGGAAGATGACCCGTGGGCTGGGTCGCCCTCCGATCGCACGTCCCAGGCCTTCTAATCGCCAATGACGGGCATTGTACGCGACGCCGAAACCCTGTTTTCAGCTCTCACAGGCAAATTTTTGATAGTATTTTTATATTATCTATAAGCTATGTTATTGCAAGGAATATGGATCGCTGATCTCGCTCGCAAATGCCGGCCGGGCGGCATCTTCCCGATTACCAGGGTAGGCTCTGGCATGCGCTACACTCGAGCCAGCCCACGATGAACCACGATCATCCCGGTTTCAGCGCGAAGGAATTGCGCAAGCTGCGCAGCTTGAAGGATCCCCACGGCATTCAGAGGTACCTCGACGCGATGCCCTATCACCTGGCCGACACCGCATGGTCGCCGCGGCGGGTGTTGGCGGAAAACACTTCTCATTGTCTCGAAGGCGCAATCTTTGGCGCAGCCGCGTTACGCGCGAATGGGTTTCCTGCGCTGATCGTCGACCTGGAAGCGGAGCACGACACCGATCATGTCCTGGCGGTTTACCGCGTGGATGGGCACTGGGGTGCAGTGGCGAAGTCGAACTACACCGGCTGCCGTTACCGCGAACCGGTCTATCGCACACTGCGCGAGCTTGCGCTCAGCTATTTCAATATTTATTTCAACTTGCGTCGCGAGCGGACGCTGCGCCGCTTTTCCCGCCCGGTGAATTTGGCGCGCTTCGACCGCCTGGAATGGATGACTACCGACAAGCCGATATGGTTCATCGTTTACCACCTGCTGGAAATTCCGCACTACAGCCTGTTCAGCAGGCGAATTGCCCGCCGGCTGCATCGCGTGGACGAGCGCGTGTACCAGGCAGAAATTCTGGGTAAGGCGTACAAGCAGAAGCGTTGATCGAACCTCGCTGCCTAGGCGGCGGCCCATTCATGCTTCTTAGGATCCGAGCAGCTTCCATCGCCCAGCAAAAGCAAGAGCAAGGCCAACACAACCTCCGGATTCTGCGGCGGCGCCGGCGGAGATACCAGGCGCAGGTGCCGGCAAAGGTCATTTCCCTTGGATGGTCCGGAGTGGACCAGGATGGGTAGATGCGGTTTCGACTCCGATAAACAATTCCATATCTCGGGCCGGGCCAGCGAGGAGGCCTGATCCAGCACCATCACGTGGATGTCGAGGGAAGCGGCGAGGCACACGGCTTCGCTTGCTCCTCGCGCGGTCCACACGTCGAATCCCGCTTTGCCCAGAAGGTCAGTCAGATCGTGCAGGCGCCGCGGCGAACTGTCGACGCAGAGTATTCGGTGAGCGGGGCGCGTCATTGGGGACACTCCTTCCGTGCGGGGAGGACCTGCTGGAAGGCTCAGCTTAGATCAACTTGAGCGATTTGATGTTAAAACCTTGTAAAGAAATGTCAAGATTGATGATCGAGTGTCAAAGTTGTCAGTTGCTTTTTTCTTTTGGTGAAACTTCCGACTTAAGAGCCCTATCGAAACAATCATCGGGGCCGCGGGTTTTGTGTGAACCGCCAAACCGTGGCTCGCGTAGATATTGCCTATGAAGCGTCTCGCATTCTGGCTCGCCCTGATCCTTTGTCCGTTAGCCTTCAGTCAGGAAATCCCTGCACCCGTAACTCCGTCTGGCTCAGGTCAAGATACAAAAGCCAACACCGACTCAATTGTGCCCGCGCATCTCTCGCGAGAGCAGATTCAGGAAATGGTTCGGCAGGTGGCCGAGAAGGACGACGAGAACGATAAGCGACAGCGCGACTACACCTATGTCGAACGTGTAGAGGAGCACAAGCTCAACGGTAAGGGTGACGTAACTTCGACCGAAACGCGTACCTACGACGTGCTCGAGATCTACAGCGAGCAGGTTCGCCGCCTGACCGCCAAGAACGACAAGCCGCTCTCCGCAAAAGATGCGGCGAAGGAAGAGGAAAAAATCCAGAAAGTCATCGACAAGCGCAAGAACGAATCGGAATCGCAGCGCGAAAAGCGGCTGAAGCAAGAAGAAAAAGACCGCGAAGAGGAGCGGCGCTTCGTGAAGGAAGTTGCCGACGCATACGATTTCACCTTGGTGGGCGTGGAAACACTCGACGGACGAGAGACTTACGCGATCGACGCTGAGCCGCGGCCAGGATTCGAGCCCAAGAGCAGAGAGGCCAAAGTCCTCCCCAAGTTCCGCTTCCGGGTGTGGATCGATCGCGCCGAGAACCAGTGGGTGAAACTGGACGCGCAGTGTATCGATACGGTTTCGTTCGGCTGGTTTCTGGCGCGCATTCACAAGGGCTCCCGCATCAGCATCGACACGACGCGCATCAATGACGAGGTCTGGCTTCCGCGGCACATCGCAGTGCATGTCGATGTGCGGGTGGCCTTGGTGAAAAACTTCGATGTGGATCAGGACATCACTTACAAGGATTACAAAAAGTTCCGCGCCGCCTCGAAGATTGTGGGAATGGAAGAAGTGAAATAAAACCAGCTCTTAGCTATTAGCTCTTGGCTCTTAGCCAAGCCCTGGTACCGCCGGCAGTTTGTTGCAGGCAAAGTTTCTTGCCGACCCCGACACACAACTCACACAGCGACTCGTGGGCATATGCCGACATGGCCTCCCGGCTTTGAGGGTAGGTCCTCGCCAACAGTCGCGCGTTATAATAAAAAGATTCCCTATCGCCAAAACTGCGATCTGTAGGTGTGGGAAAACTCTTGGTTCGCGTCACAGCCCGCGGCCGGAGGGCTTGGGCTAAGAGCTACAAGCTAAAAGCTAAGAGCTGCCTTTCTATGGATTTTCGACTCGTCAGTGACTACAAGCCGCAAGGGGACCAGGGCGCCGCGATCAAATCGCTGGTTCGAGGAGTGATCGATCGCGAGCAGCATCAGGTGCTGCTGGGGGTGACCGGGTCAGGCAAGACTTTCACGATGGCCAAAGTGATCGAAGCGGCCAACCGGCCCACGATCGTGATGGCCCACAACAAGACGCTGGCCGCCCAGCTCTACCACGAGTTCAAAAGCTTTTTCCCGCACAACGCGGTGGAGTACTTCGTCTCCTACTACGACTACTATCAGCCGGAAGCATATGTCCCGGCGGCAGACCTCTACATCGAGAAAGAGGCGACGATCAATGACGAACTCGACAAGCTGCGCCTTTCGGCAACGAAGTCGCTGTTTGAGCGGCGCGATGCGCTGATCGTGGCTTCGGTGAGCTGCATCTACGGCCTGGGGTCGCCCGAAGCCTACTTCGGCATGTTGCTCTTCCTCGAGAAGGGCCAGAAGATCAAGCGCCAGGACATCACCCGCAAGCTGGTGGAGATTCTTTATGAGCGCACCGACGGCGATTTCCGGCGCGGCACGTTTCGGGTGCGCGGCGACGTGATCGAGATTTTCCCGACCTACGACGACATGGCCTATCGAGTTGAAATGTGGGGGGACGAGGTATCGGCGCTCTCGCAGATCGATCCGCTATTCGGTACGGTCAAGCAGCGTTACGTGCGGCTGCCGATTTATCCCAAGACGCACTACGTAATGAAGGAAGAGACCAAGGCGACGGCGGTTGAGTCGATCAAGCAGGAACTGGCGTGGTGGGAAGTCGAGCTCGAGAAGCAGGGACGGCTGGTGGAGTCGCAGCGCGTGCACCAGCGCACCATGTTCGATCTCGAGATGATCAAGTCGATGGGCTACTGCCACGGCATCGAAAATTACTCGCGGCACTTCACCGGACGGCTGCCGGGCGAGCCGCCGCCGACGCTCCTCGATTATTTCCCGCGCGACTTCCTGATCTTCATCGACGAGTCGCACCAGACCGTGCCGCAGTTGCGCGGCATGTACGCCGGCGACCGCTCGCGCAAAGAGACGCTGGTCGAGTACGGCTTCCGCCTGCCTTCGGCGCTGGACAACCGTCCCCTGACGTTTGAGGAGTTCGAGCATCGCACCAACCAGCTGATTTACGTCTCGGCAACTCCCGGGCCGTACGAGCTGACGAAGTCGGCAGGCGTGGTGGTCGAGCAGATCATCCGGCCGACGGGTCTGATCGATCCGCCTGTGGAAGTACGCCCGGTGAAGGGACAGATCGACGATCTGCTGCACGGAATCCGCGAGCGGGTGGCCAAGCATGAGCGAGTGCTGGTGACCACGCTCACCAAGCGCATGGCCGAGGATCTGGCCGAGTATTACAGCGAGGTCGGCGTGCGCTGCCGCTACATGCACTCGGAAATCGAAACGCTGGAGCGGGTGAAGATCCTGCGCGACCTGCGTAAGGGCGAGTTCGATGTGCTGATCGGGATCAACTTGCTGCGCGAGGGATTGGACCTGCCCGAGGTTTCGCTGGTGGCGATTCTGGATGCGGACAAAGAAGGCTTCCTGCGCTCGGCGGGGTCGCTGATCCAGACGATCGGGCGCTGCGCGCGCAATTTGAACGGGCGGGCGATTCTCTACGCCGATCGCATGACCGACTCCATGAAGCACGCCATGGACGAGACCAACCGGCGGCGCGCGATTCAGACTGCCTATAACGAAGAACACGGGATCACACCGGAGTCGATCGTGCGGCCGGTAGAGATGTCCCTGGCATCGATAGTCGCGGCGGATTATGCAGACCTGACCTCGGTCGAAGAAAGCGGCATTCCCGATTTCAAGTCGCAGGAGGAGCTGGACGCGTTCATCGGCAAGCTGGAAAGCGACATGCGCGAGGCGGCCAAGAAGTTCGAGTTCGAAAAGGCGGCCAAGCTGCGAGATACGATCAAAGAGTTGCGGACTAAGGAGTTCTTGTTCGCTTAATCTCACCACAGAGGCACAGAGGAAAGCTAAGTCCTAAAACGCAGAGGGCGCGGAGAAAGGCCGCGGAGAGCGCGGAGGAAGGCGTAAACCACAAAGGAACACGAAGGAATTCGAGCACATGCATTTCCTTGGTGAGACTTCGTGCCCTTTGTGGTTGATATGTTTTGCTAGGCCCAGTCCGCCGGCACTTCCACATACGATCGGTCGAGTGCCCCGACCGACGGGCATCCCAGCAAACGCAGCGTACGCTCCGTGTCAGCACGCAGAATGCTGATGGCGCGGCTGACACCGGCTTGGCCGGCGGCGGACAGGGCATATGCGTAGGCACGGCCACAGAGCACGATACGCGCTCCCAGACATAGAGCCTTCACGATGTCGGAACCGCGCCGGACGCCGCCATCCATCCAGACTTCGCATTGGCCTTTCACGGCAGCGACGACCTCGGGCAAGGCGCGAATCGAGGGGCGGACACCGTCAAGCTGGCGGCCTCCGTGGTTCGAAACGCTGACAGCAGCGGCGCCTGCGTCGACGGCGCGACGCGCATCTTCGCCGGTCAACACTCCCTTCACGATGATCGGACCCTTCCAGAGTTCGCGAATCCATTTCAGGTCGTCCCAGGTGACGGCCGACTCGGCCAGTGCGGCGGCCGCGTCGGTCATCCCCATCGGGCCCTTGCCGGGAACCACAACGTTGGCCATTTTGGGCACGCGGCCGTCGCGTAAAAAGCCGAACAACCACGCCGGTCGCGAGAGCACATCGGGGAGGAACGGAAGCATGGCAAAGGGGTTCGAGCCCATGAGTTCCTTCACTCCGTTGCGGAAGTCGCGCTCGCGCATGCCCGCAACTGGCGTATCGATGGTGACCACCAGACCCGAGCAGCCAACGTTTTTGGCGCGCTCGATGATGGCTTCGGCGGCAGCCCGTCCCCCCATCAGATAGAGCTGGTAAAACACCGGCCCCTTGGACGCCGCTCGCACTTTTTCGAGTGGATGACCGGAGAGAGTGGAAAGGATATAGCCGGTGCCGGCCTCGCCGGCAGCGCGCGCGGCTGCGATTTCGCCTTCCGGATACATAAGGCGGAGGTAGCCGACGGGGGCCAGCATGGCGGGAAAAGACAGCTCATATCCAAGAACGTTGGTTTTGAGACCGCAATCCGAGAAGGCGACGGCGCAGCGTGGACGAAACGTAATGTCGTCGAAAGCCCGGCAATTTTCACGGAGGGTGGACTCGGCATCGGCGCCGCCGTCGAGGTAATCGAATACGGCCTTGGGCAGGCGCTGGCGCGCGAGCGGACGGAAGTCGGCGATGCTGACCACATGCGGCGGCAGGACGGCGCGGTTGGTTGCGGGCACGGATGTTCCTGTTGAGGTTGAGTAGGCGGCCCGCACCCAATTCCCCGCGGGCAAACCACGGAAAGACTAACACCGCCGGTCAAGCAGCGGGGGGTCTAGCGGCGCGGCGCGGGGGCAGGGCCGGGAGGAAGAATCTCCGGCTCTCCGGTTTTCACTTGCTCGCGGGTCACGAAGAAAACCGCAGCGGTCCAGGTGGGAAACAGGTCGAAGCCCGGAATCAGTTCCGCAGCGAAGGTGGGCAGGAAGGCCCAATGCCATCCCAGCAAGCGGATGAGCAGCGCACCGACGAGAACGTCGAGGACGGTGTCGGCTGGAGACAGAGCTCCCTCCGCGAAGAGGGGAAAGCCGGCAATCTGCACGGCATCCGCGGCAAGGGCGATGATCCACGCCAGGCGGTGTTCGGGGGTTTTGAGATTTTTCCAGAAATCGCGAATTCGCATGGCCTCACCCACCTTTGGTTAGATTCAGGATATCGTGCACACGCTGCCCTGGAAAAGGGGCTGAGGGACGGACATCTGTTGTCTTTTTACGCTCGCTCCGGGAACGAGGAGTGTCAAAGTGCGCTTTTTTCTTGGATGGCCTTCCCAAGTGCGGTATCGTTCGCGCAAGTTGTGAGCTTTTTCGCTGCCGGGGTGAGCATGCGCGTGCTCGGTTCGCTGGTTCTCTATCTGTCCTTGGGCGTTACTTCCGCATTGGCCGGGTCAAACTGCAAGGTGAATGTCGTTTTTCGACACGCGCCGAAACCTGTCAGTCATTTCGATCGTGTCCTGGCAAAAGCAGAAGCCGGGGACCGCCTCGCTCAGCTTCAAGCAGGGGTTGCGTTTGAGACCGGCAGCGGCACCGAGCAGAATTACGCAGAAGCTGCGAAGTGGTATCGCAAGGCCGCGGATCTGGGTGAGCCGGGGGCGCAGAACAATCTGGGTGGCATGTATTTGCGTGGGTTGGGCGTGCCGCAGGATGACGGCGAGGCGCTGCGCTGGTATTTGCGAGCGGCGGGCGAGGGCTATCTGCCCGCGATGAACAATGTGGGCTTCATGAACGCGTCGGGACGGGGCACCAGGGCCAACGACGAAGAAGCCGTGCGCTGGTACCGCCGTGCGGCGGAGAAAGCATATGCGCCCGCGCAGGCCAACCTGGCCTTCATGTATGCGGAAGGACGCAGTGTGCCGATCGATGGCGAGCAGGCGGTGCAGTGGTATCACAAGGCCGCGGCGCAAAACTATGCCCCGGCGGAATACAAGCTCGGCCTTCTGTACTACCACGGAGCGGTGATTTCGAGGAATCTCTCCGAGGCGTTGCGCCTGTTCCGGCAGGCAGCGGAGCACGGGTCGGCGGCCGCCGAGAATGAAATCGCATACTTGTACGAGCATGGCGAGGGTGTCCCGCAGAACTTCGAGACGGCGAGCAAGTGGTATCAACTAGCGGCCGAACACGGATTGCCGGAGGCGCGAAAGAATCTGGAGATCTTGTCGGCACGAATCCTGCATGCCAGCGGCGCAACCGATGCGATGAGCACGTCATCGGGGTCGGCGTCGCCGGGAGAAGGGTTTGTCGGCGGGCGCGTGCCACAATAAGCGGATTCGGAAACGTAATCAGAAAAAAGAAGGGGAGCCTTGCGGCTCCCCTTTTAGTTTTTCGGACAGGGTGAGTTAGAAAGAGTACTTGGCCCAGAGCGTCATGGTGCGGCCACCCGACGCGGTGAGTGGCATATTGAGGAAGTTGGGGCTGTCAATGTTTCCATTCAGATTGTTCACGCCCAGGTTGGCATGGTTGAAGGCGTTGAACAGATCCATGCGGAACTCGAGCAGGTGTCCTTCCTTATAGGGCATCATGAAGCGCTTGCCGAGCGAGAGGTTCCAGTCCTGCCGCCCGGGATAGGTGAAGTTGTTGCGCGAGACGTTGCCATTGGCGAATTTCGCGCCGCCGTACAGTGGCGTTAGTGTGACGATGTAGCGGAACTGGTTTAAATTACCGGGTGCTCCCGAATTCCAGTCAACCAACTGTCCGCTGCCGTCATCCTGACCGATTCCCGTGATGCATCCGGATCCCCAGTAATTGCAGGCAGGACTGTAGTTGAGGCCCGCCTTGGGATTGCCCCAGTTCGGCCGATCGTTGTAGGCCTCACCGTCGCCGTTCTGGTCATAGCCGCCCAGGTAGATGGTTTCAGGCGTACCCGACTGGAAGGCGATGACGCCAGAGGTGAACCAGCCGTCAGCGAGATACTTCCAGGCACCATGGTTCTTGAACGGAACCTCGTAGTTGTAGCTGATCACGGCGCGATGCGTGCGGTTGAAGGCCGACGGGCCACGATCACTGCGCGGATCGAGCACATTCTGCCAGCGCGAAGCGCCACCTGAAGTTACGAACACATCGGAGCCGTTGTCGAGAGCCTTGGAGTAGGTGTAGCTGCCGCGGATTGCGAAGTTGCCTACCTGGCGGCTCAAGGACGTCTGCAGGCCGTGGTAAATCGAATCAGCGCTGTTGCTGCGAATGACTAACGAACCCCGGTTGGGGTAGATCCGCGCCAGATCGTCGACGAGCGGATTCAACTGCTGGTTGACCCAAAGGTGCTCGCCGCGAGTGCCGACGTAGGCGACTTCCGCCTTGAGGCGCGACGGAAGTTCCCGCTGCACGTTCAGGTTCCACTGCTGAGTGAGGGGGTTGCGCAGGTTGCTGTCCACACTCATCACCGTGGTATAGGGGCTCGGGGTCGCGGTGGCGTTCGCGACCATGGCAAGAGGAGCGGAGACGCCTCGACCCGCGTACTGGCCGGCGGTTACGCTGATACCGGTGGCATTAGGTGAATTGCCAGCGGTGTTGTTGCTGATGTTGGTGAAGAACGCATCGTAGAACATGCCCCAACCACCGCGGATGACGGTCTTGTCATCGCCGAGGAAACTTCTCCAGAACTTCGGCGTGTAGGCAAAGCCGACGCGCGGACCGAAGTTGTTGCGGTCGGGCTGAACCACGGTCCGAACCGGAAATACCGCCGTTGCGATGGTGGAGCGGTTCAGGGCCGGATAGGGCAATACGTTGGAGGCATCAGGCGGCTGGTATTCGTAGCGCAGCCCCAGATCGAGGGTCAGGTTACGACGGAACTTCCAGCTGTCCTGGAAGTAGTACGCCTGCTGGCTGGTGGGTACCGATTGCCGCTGGTTGCCGAAGGACCGGGACAGGTTTCCGTTGGGACCAAGATAATTATCGAGATAGTTCTCGAGTTCGCTACAGGTATAGGTGTTAGTTCCTGATCCGCAGGTTCCTCCACCCGAGACGTTGACCAGACCATCGGCGTTGAAGGGGAAGATGTCCTGAACCAGCAGGATGGCGAGGTCGACGCCCAGTTTCATGGTGTGGCTGCCGCGCGTCCAGGAAACCGCATCCTGGAATTGGAAGTTCTTGTGGCCGCGCCCCTGCGGGAACGTTGCCTGCTCATAACCGCCCCAGTTAAAGCCCAGAGTCCCGCTTGCCAGGGAGATGGTAGGCAGGTGAGCCATGGGGTTGGCTTCGGTGGCGGCGGTGGGTCCAAACGTGAAGTCAATCTGCTGCGCCGAGAAGCGCAACTCGTTCAGTACCGTCGGGCTGAAGGTGTGCGACCACATCACGCCCAGAATCCGCGAAGGACCGCTCTGCTGGGTGTCGGCGTAGGGCAATGCGTTAGGGTTGGCGAACAGGTCGGGACTGGACGACTGATAGCTGTCGGTGTAACGCACAAACACGGAGTCGTTGGAGAGATTGTAGTCTGCACGTGCCGTCCATTCATGGCTGCCTTGGATGCCAATGTCATTGCGGCGGAAGTAGCCCCATCCCACCTGGCATTGACCGGTGGCGGGATCGATGGCGCTGGCCGGACACCCGCTGCGGGTGCCAATCAGAAGGTTTCCTTGGGAGCTCGGCGCTCGCAAATCTCCCAAGGCGGCCAACATCAGGTTCGCATTGGTATTGTTGAGAGCCTGCAGGGTTGCAAAGCCGGCGGCGGTTGGGAGGTTCAGAGTTGGAACACTCGGAACTCCGTGGTAGCGGTCCCACTGCGGACTGAAAAAGAAGAACAGTTTGTTCTTGAGAATGGGTCCGCCGATGCGGAAACCGAAAATGTTCTGCACGAACTGAGGCGGAGCGGTAATCCCGCCCAGACGATCCTCAGCAGAAAGCGCGTTCAGGCTGGCGCCCGTGTACTGTTCCCAGGCCGCGCCGTGGAAGGCGTTACTGCCACTGCGAAATGTTAAGTTGGAAACCGAGCCGCCACCGCGACCAAACTCGGCGGAATAGGCGTTGGTCAGGAAGGTGACTTCCTGCACGGCCTCGGTATTCTGGGGCTGGAAGGCCTGCCCCATGATGCCTTCGTCGTTGTTGTCGAAACCGTCGATCAGGAAGTTGTTGGCGCGAGGACGCAGTCCGTTCACCGAGAAGGCGAAGCCGTTGGTGTAGTCGTCACGGCCGGCCACAGTGTTCACGCCGGGCAGGCTCACTGCCAACTCGTAGGGATTCAAAGAGGAGTATGGCAAATCTTTGATATCCACCTGAGGAATGGTTTTGGAGAGTTCGCCGGACTCGGTTTGAATGGTGTCGGCTCCAGCTTCGACCGTCACCGTCTCGTTGCCGCCCGCAACTTTCAATTCCACATTGTTGGCAGTGATGAGCGAGGCATTCACCACCACGTCACGGACCACCGTCTCTGCAAATCCCTTCGCGGTAACCGTGATGATGTATCTTCCGGGGTTGAGGGTCTCGATCCGGTATTCGCCGTTCGGACCGGTCGTGGTGGAGCGGAACGTCGCCGCCTTCAACGGCGGCTGCCGTCACGGTCGCTCCTGACACCACCAGGCCTTGGGCATCGGTAACGATGCCAGCGATGGTTCCCTTTGTAGTTTGCGCACAGAGCGTGCCGACCAGCGCTAGAGCGAATACCACCAGCACAGTCAACACGTACTTCGATGAATGCCGCATCACACTTTCCTCCGCCCCGAGTGGGGAATGATGGCTGCAAATTCCAAGAAATCTCGCTGGGATACATGGCGCGCTACGCGCGCGGTGGCTCCAGCGCTTCTCACCGGTTGGGCGATCCATACGGCTTCGCTTTTCAACGTTGCGGAAAGATCGAGTCACGATGAGGTTCAGCGTTCTCAGCATGGCCGTTTCGGGTTGCCACAAACTGTGACGCAGAACACCAGACGCGGTGAAAAGGCGGGATCGCGTCCCAAAGTGGGAACTTGCAAACCACCCAGGCGCGCGAACCATCAAGAACGCAGACGTTGGCCAGGTGCAGGAAAAATCAGATCAGAAAAGGGGGCAGGATGATATTGGACGAGTTCTTACGACAACTTGCCGGCTTTGGCTGCAGCGGCGAAAGGCTTGCGGTACAGCGTAGCGTTTTTATGGGCTTCGGTCTGGAAGGTAACGTCTGCCGCGGGGAGCTTTTCGCCGTCTCCCAGCAACAGAAAACCGCCGGGCTCGAGGTACAGGTGCAGGCGCTGGGTCAGGGCCACGCGCTGCGCGGCGGAGAAATGGGGTAGCACGTCCATACAGAAAATGCAGTCGAAGCGGCCCAGATAGGCGGGCCGCGCCAGATTCATCTGGGTAAACGTGATCAGGTTGCGCAAGCGCGGCTTGGCCAGGTAATGCTGATCGACGCGAGCGAAATAGGATTGAAGCAGTGGCTTGGCAATGGATTGCATCGCTGCATACGGATAGAGACCACGCTCCGCAAATGTCAGCGCCGTCTGGCGGATGTCACTGGCCAGGATGTGAATGGTCCAACCCGCTGCGCCGGCCTCCATCGCACGGCACAGCGAGAGCCCGATCGAGTAGGCTTCCTCTCCGGTGGAACACCCGGCACTCAGAATCCGAAGACTTTGCCCCTGGTCCGAAAGCTTGCGCGCGCGGAGCTCGGGGAGAATTTGCTGGTCGAATGCCGCAAACGCCGCGCGATGGCGGAAGAAGCCGGTTTCCGCGTCGAGCAATTGCTCGAGCAAACGCTCACACTCGCTGTCGGACGCCTGCAGGCGGCCCATGAGATCGGCCACGGAATTGAGGTGCCGGGCTTCGAGATATTCGCTGACTTTTGCGCTGAGAACATCCTGCGGCGAGGGGAGAAGAACTCCGGCCTGGCGCTCGAGCAGAAGGCGAAGCTCCGAGAGCTCGTGCTCAAGCACAAGGTTGAAGGGCATCCTCTGCCCCCGGGCGGACCGGTCGAGATTGAATCCCGTACCCATTTTTCAGAGAAAAGCGCGCCATTTTCTGGCGCACATGTGTTCGAGCGCCAAATCGAGCAATAGATGCGGGCGGTTGGAGGAGGGGGAAGAAGCCACCCGCTGAAACAGAATCTGTTTTTCGACGCCCGCTTTACGAGCCGACCGCGGTAGCGCGCGATTGCGAGTTACGCTCCTTTGCCGCCTGTTTTTCGGCGAACGTCATTTCTTTCTCTAACGAAGAAAACCTCTGCAAGATTTCGTGCATACGCAGCGCCATATTGCGAATAGTGTCGATTTGCGAGCGCACCCCGGCAGAAAACGTTCCGGGCTCGAGCAGCAGCAACTCCGCATTACCCAGCACGGAGGTGAGGGCATTGTTGAGGGTGTGCCGCATCTCGATCATGTATTGGCCGAGCGTGGCGTGGCACTTCAACAGCGCGCTGATTTGTTCGGCGCGCTCGGCGCGCTTCAGGGCATCGGCGCGGCGCAAGCTTTCGAGAGCCAGCAGCACGACCGTATCGGCCCAGGTTTCGTGACGCCGGATGGCCAGCAGCCGGGGAAATTCCCGACGCAACCCTTGCAGGGCCTGGACGTCGTCGGAAACCACGATCGTCGGCCGGGCACAAAGATCAAGTGTCCGGAGAGCTGCGCGGTGGTCGCGAGGAAGCAGCGGTCCGACCAGGGCCAGGTCAAAAGCATCGGCCGCGGGCGCGGGGTGCAGATCCCCACCACGAATCGTGAACGCCGGAACGATGCGCTCAGCCTGCCAGCGCGCGGAAATCTGGCGAGCGAACTCGGCGTCATCCGATACCACGAGAATGGTGCGCTGATCCACGATGGGGTTCTCTGCTTCCTGCCTTCGTACGCGATCGCTACTGGCCGCCGTTGGTATCAGGATTCCAGTCATTCATGCCGCCGGAGACCTCGAATTCTTGAGTCGCATCGGTGCTCGCCTGAAACTTCGCCGGGGCGGGCGCGGCGCCAGCCGCAGCCGCCTTGGCTGCCGGGGGCGCCGGATTGACCGGCTTGACGGCAGGCTTGGCTGCCGGTTTTGCCGCTGCGGCGGGTGATGCTGCCTTCTTCACCGCCGTGCTGCGCGCGGATACATTCTGTGCGGAACCGCGGCCGAGCGCGTCGTCAATCGCGGCTCGCAGGTCAACCAACATGCGCAGCGGCTGTCCGGAGGAATACTCCGCCTGGAACATTACTTTCCACGACTGGCAAATCATGCGCAGACGCAGCGTGGGCTCCTCCGCGGAAAACTGGGCGCGGCGGCAGTCGATGGTGGTCACACCTTTCTGCTCGAGTTCGCGGAGCCCGTCGAAAATCGCGTTGAGATCCTGGTGCATCAGGCGGAAGAAGCAGCGCCGCATCAGGAAGCTGAAGCGCGCGAAAGCGATCATGGCGACGGGCAGGAAGTAGTTCTCACCGGCCTGGATTTTGATTTTCCGGCCCTGCTCGAGGATGCCGCTGTGCAGCAGTTCGTTCAAAGTGCGCGCGTTCTGCGCGGATTGAAGAACCTTCTCCAGAGGCGTGAGCCATACCGGGACCGTGGTATCGACGTTGCCCAGCACCGGGGAGAGGGTCTTGGCGACATACTCGAGAGTGACAGAGCTGTCTTCCAAACGGGAGGGCGCCGCGAGCGAAAACAACTGGACGATCAGGAAGTCGATTTTGTCGCGATCGGACGGGGATTTCTCATCCTTGTGCAAGTGGTGCAGGAGGAGAGTTTGCAGCAGCTGCGGCGTCACCATGGTGGTGGTCTGCAGGAACTGGCGCAACTGGTGAATCTGGATGCGCTCGTCCATTTCGCGCAACCACTGACGCGCCTGCTCAACCGACTCGCGCGGCGGTTGCTCGACGCCAGTCTCGAGGTCATTACACGGCGTGAGGTCGATGACGAACTCGCGAGCCAAGGCGGAGTAGGTCGGATAGAGGATGCGAGCGGCATTCCACTCGGCGGTCAATTGGTTCAGGTCGGTCATGGTTTCAGGGTCCGGTTCGAAGCGTCGCTCACGATCTGCGCCGTAAAAATGAGGGGAAGGCTGACGGCGCAAGGAAAACCTGGAATGGGCCGCCCCGCGAAGGAGGGCCGTCTAACAAATGCTGCGGTGCGGGCCTGATTTCCCAAGTAAACCTCGAAAGGCGGTCACGGGCTCCCCTCTTCCCGGTTAGAAAGAGTTGGTGCGGGAGCCACCGTCCGCTTTGCTACGTTCATCACCTTATGCACGGGAGAAACCAATAGAAAAACCGAAGGTACGGGGAGCTAAGTTACTGAAAAGACACTGAGGGTGCAGGACGGGGATGGAGGCATTCTTAGGACAAGCTCCCCGATTTGTCTCATGATGAGACGCTTGTCTCAGAATTCGTTAATGCTGCAATTCGTTCATGCAGCCGGCGGTGAGGGCAAGATGCCCTCACGACAGCCGGCGAGATGCCGGCGCTACGGAAGTCGGCGCTACTTGAGGCTGGCCCTGGCGCTTACTGCAGTGCCTGAATGGAGACGGCGTGCGCGCGGGTGCCGATGTTGTAGCGCTTTAACTTGCGATAGAGCGTGGCGCGGCTGATGCCGAGCATCTTCCCAGCCAGGGCCTTGTCACCTTTTACCTGCTCAAAGACGCGCTCAATGGTTAAGCGCTCGATATCTTCGAGATCGGTCGAGGAGAGAGTTTCTGGCGGGTCCGAATGAGGCCGATCCTGGGGAGAGGAAGCCGACGCGATAGCAGACGGCAGGTCGTCGAAGTCGATGATCTGCTGGTCGCCGAGCGCGACGGCGCGTTCGATGCAGTTTTCCAGTTCGCGCACGTTACCAGGCCAGTCGTACTGCAGCAAGGATTTCATGGCGGCGTTGGAGATCTGCATCACCCGTCCGGGGGCGCAGCGTTCGAGGAACCAGTGCGCCAGAGTGGGGATGTCGGAGCGACGCTCGCGCAGTGGCGGCACATGCACCGTAACGACGTTCAGTCGAAAATAGAGATCCTTGCGGAAGGTGCCCGCGCGATATTCCTGTTCAAGGTTGCGGTTGGTGGCGGCGATCACGCGCACGTCGACTTTAGCGCGCTGGTTGCTGCCGACGGGACGCACTTCTTTCTCTTGGAGAACGCGCAGGAGTTTGGCCTGCATTTCCAGCGGAAGTTCGCCAATTTCATCAAGGAACAGGGTGCCACCGTCGGCGGACTGGAAGAGTCCAGTGCGGGACTTGAGGGCGCCAGTGAAGGCTCCTTTCTCGTACCCGAACAGCTCGCTTTCGATCAAGGTGGGGACGAGAGATCCACAATCGACGGCGACGAAGGGGCGGTTGGCGAACGAACCGCGGAAATGAATGGCGCGGGCGACGAGTTCCTTTCCAGTGCCACTCTCGCCGGTGATCAGCACGGGAGTACGGGTGTCTTTCAGCCGCGAGACCATGCGAAGCACATCTTGAATTTTCGCCGAGGACCCCACGATGCCGTGCAGTTGGGTTTCGGTATCCATGCGGTCGCGCAGAAACTGGTTTTCTTCGACCAGGCGGACTTTTTCGGCCATGCGACGCAAGAACAGGCGCAATTCTTCCAGCGGCGAAAAAGGCTTGGAGATGTAGTCGTAGGCCCCGAGCTTCATGGCTTGCACGGCGGTTTCGACGGAACCGTGGCCGGTCATGACCGCGACTTCGGTGCGGGGCAGCATCTTTTTCACTTTTTCGAGGAACTCGATGCCCGACATGTGGGGCATCACCATGTCGGTCAGGATCATGTGCGCGGGCTGCTCCTCGAGCAGGGAGAGGGCGGATTCGCCACTGGCGGCTTCGAGGCAGACGAAACCAAGAGTCTCCCCTACGGTTACGCACAGGCGGCGGATGCTTTGTTCGTCGTCGACTATCAGCAATCGGATGCGAAGGTCTTCACTCACAGCGCTTTCCCCATGGTCTTTTCGACCACCGAAATGAACTGCTGCACGCGGAACGGCTTCTCCACGCAGGGAGCACCGGTACGGCGCAGGGTTTCGACGGTTTGCTCGTTGGCGACGTCGCCGGTGATGAACACGAGCCGGTCGGTGAGTTCCGGTCGATGGGTGGCAATCCAGGCGTGCACGTCGGCGCCGTTCACGCCGCCGGGGGTCACCATGTCGGAGACGACCCCCTGGAATTCACCCGTTTCAAGCAGTTGCAGGCCTTCGGCCCCAGACCTGGCGCAAATGACGCGATAGCCGCTGCGCTCCAGCGTGGCAGAGACGTACGCCATGACAGCAGGCTCATCTTCAATCAAAAGAATGGGTAAAGGCTCAGTTTTCACGGCGGGCAGACTCATCGTTGGGTGACTCCTGCGGCCACTCCCATGGAGGCCGATTCGGAAATGGACGGCAGGCGGACGATGAACGTCGCCCCGGGAGTGCCAGTGTTGTTGTGGCAAAGGATTTCTCCGCCATGCTCGCGCACGATGCCATAGCAGATGCTCAAACCCAAGCCAGTTCCCTTCCCCACTTCCTTGGTGGTGAAGAAGGGATCGAAGATGCGGTCCGGTTGGGAGATGCCATGGCCATTGTCACAGAAAGAAACCTCGACATAGGTGCCGAGGCTGGCGGTCATGATCTCGATGCGGGCGGGGCGGCCGGTCTCCCGCACGGCATCGTAGGCGTTGTTCATGATGTTGAGAAAAACCTGCTGCAGTTGATGGGAGTCTCCAATCACATGGGGCAGGCTTTCATCGAGGTGTTCGACGATCTCGACGCCGTGGCTATTGAAATCGTAGGCGCGCAGTTGAACAGTGCGGCGCAGGATCCCGTTCAATTGCACGGGCTTGCGCTGCGGCGGCATCTGGCGGGCAAAGCTCAGCAGGTTCTGCACGATCTGCTTGGTACGCTGGGCTTCCTGCAGGATGACGCGCAGGTCCTTGCGGGCTACTTCCGGCACTTCCTGGTTCTCCATCAGAAGATCAGCGAAACCGAGGATCGCGGTCAGCGGATTGTTGACTTCGTGAGCTACGCCGGAAACCAACTGGCCGACAGCGGCCATCTTCTCGGCATGCATCAGTTTCGATTGCAGCATGGCTGAGTCGGTGATGTCGGTCATCACGACCACGATGCTGGTGACGATGCCCTGGTCGTCGCGCATGGGGCTGAGGTTGACGGAGAACTGACCGACGCGGCCATCGCCGCGCAAGACGGGGAGATCGAGATTGTCGACTTGGTGGCCTGACAGGGTCGAGTTCAGTGCATCGGCCAGAACCGGACGGCGGGTTAGCGAGACCAGGTCGGCCAGAGGACACCCGACGAGTTCCCGTTGCTCGTAGCCGGCGTCGTACCAGCGCCGGTTCGCATAGCTGATTAAGCCGGCCGTGTCGACGACCAGGATCAGGCTCTGCGTGTTGTTCAGGATTTTCTCGGAGAAGTCGCGGGCGTGCTGCAATTCGGACTGGAAGGTCTTGAGACCGGTGATGTCGAGCATCAGGCCGCGATATTGCAGAACTTGTCCGTGAGCGTCGGGGACAGCGAAGGCATTGATCAGAACATGGATCGCGCCACCGTCTTTGCGGCGCAGGACTTCCTCGTGGTTGCGCAACACGCCCTGTTGCTGCATAACTTCGTTTAACTGACGCAGTCGGTCTGGGGAGCCGTAGAGCTGAGTCGGGATGTCGATCTTGAGCAGTTCATCGCGATCGCGGTAGCCCAACATGCGCACCAGGGCATCGTTGACCTCGATGAAATGACCGGAGGGGACGGCAAAGAACAGACCTTCCTGAATGTTGTCGAAGAGTTCCCGGTAGCGGCGCTCGGCTTCGCGTCGGTCGGTGATGTCCTTAAGCACGTGAATGGTGTGCTGGCGTTCGCTCACAGAAGCGTGAATCCGTGAAGTGGAGACCAGGTACATGCGCTCCAGCACCTGATGGACGTATTCGTCGGGGCCTTCGACCGAGGAACGGCAGAAGGGGCAACCATGCACGGGAGATTCGCTGGTGAGCGCGGCCAGCGCCCGCATGTTGACCCCGATCAGGTCGTGGGGTGGAACCCCAACGAATTCGGCAAGAGACCGATTCACACGGAGGACGTTCTGCGCCTCGTCGTGAACGACGATGAAGTCGGTAATGGCGTCGAAGATCTCCATCCAGTGGCGGTTGGCCTTGTCCATGCGCGTAAACAGGCGGGCATTTTCCAGGGCAACCGAAGCGTGGCTGGCAATGGCGTGGAGGAGTTGATGATCGGTCGTCGAGAGCAACTTCCCGCGATTGGCCAGGCAGAGGGCACCGAGGGATTCGTCGCTCGCGCCTTTCAGGCGGAGTATGGTGCAGTCGGCCCATCCCAGCGCCGTGGCCAGCGCCGATCCGATCAGGCTTGGAGCCGATCCGCTGTAAAGCCGCTCAGGATGCTGCGCCAGGGACTCGGAGAGTGCGTGGCTGAGTCGCCGTTCCAGGCTGCGGTCGGATCCTTCAGAGCGAACGGGATCGTAGAGGACGGCCGTTTCCAGGACCGAATCCTCAAGTAATGCCAGGGCCGCCGCCTTGGCCTCGGCCAGTTCTGCAGCGCGAAACACGAAGCGGCGGGTGAAGTCGGGCAGGTGCACCAGGCTGCTGAGCTCGAAAACCAGCCCCATCAGGGCATCAGCGCGTTTTCGATGCTGCTCGGAGAGGTGCAAATTGCGCATCACTTCAAGCGCAATCGCCACCTGGGCCGCGAGAGCGCGGGCACGGCGGATGTCCTCGGGCGAAATGCCAGCCTGATCGAGGCGATCGAGCATGCAGAACATGCCCATCACTTCGCCATCGGCGCCGAGCATCGGCACGGCCAGAAGCTGCTTGATTTCGAATTTCGCGATGGCCTCGAGGTTCGCCCCGGGAAGCTTGGCGACGTCGTCGCTCCAGAAGACTTCCTTCTCGGAAAGAGCTTTGGTGGCGATGCCTTCGGGAAACGTGAGATCGACCCGGCGAGGAGCCCCCTTTTCGGCTCCAAGGCGGACGCGGAACGCTCCATCTTCGAGCAGCCCGATAAAGCATCGGCCAAAGCCGAGGAAGTCGGCAGCCCGGACGACGAAGGCCTCAAGGAACTTGTCAAGGTTGCCGATGGACCCAAGCTCCGACGAGATCTCCAGAAGCTGATGAAGCTCGTGCGCCTGATTGCGGGCGGTGGAATAGAGCTCGGCATTGGCCACCGCGACCGCACCGAAGCCCGCGACGGCGGAAACCAGGGAACGTTCGTCGGTAGTGAAAATGCCGTCGGAACGGGGATAGACGAGGATCGCGCCCTGCGTACGCGAGGTGCGGAACGGCACAGCCAGCAACATGCCCGAGGGCACCAGATCGCCCAGGGCATGGGAGGAGGAATCGATGGAAACCGTGACCGGTTCATTCGCCGCGACTGCCCGGCCGGCGACATCAGCGGCAAAGCGCAGGGTGGTGCGGTCGTGCCGGGCACGGGCGGAGTTCCCCAGCTGCGGCGAGTCGGCAGCAATGCCGCGTAACTCAAAGGGACCTTCCTGACGCATGAAGACGCACACCAGGCGGGCACGCAAAAGCACGCGGATCCGGTCGGCAAGCGCTTCAATGACGGCCGCGACATCGGGATTGCCATGGAGGGCGTTGGCGACCTCTGCCAATATTTCGGCGCGGCGGTGATCCTCGCGCGAAACCTCGGTTAAGCGGCGAGCTTCGAGCAGGCTCCCGAGCTGTCCGGCGACGATGGTGGCCTTGGCCGCCAGATCATCATTGAAGAATCCGGGATCGGAATCGTGGAGGAACGTGACGGCGCCAAGTACTTCATTGGAAACGACCAACGGCGCCGCCATCAGCGATCGCGCCTGGAATTCAAAGGCTCGCGGATAGCGTGTGGAATCGAGGAAATTTACGAAAATCGTGCGGCGTTTCCGGACGGCCTCGCCGGAGACCGCGCTTTCGGAAGCCTTCAGGTGCAGTCCGCGAAAGCGCTCGGATTGAACGCCAACCGCCTCGGAGCCGATCAACTCGTCCGGCGAAAGGCTTTGCCAGAAATAGACGCCGCTGACTTGAAAGAACTCGCGAGTCTCGCGACAAAACAGGCGGATCATCGACGCCGCGTCCGTGCCTTGCGCAGCCGCTGCTGAAAAACGCAGGAGCAACCGCTGAAAGGCTTCGTCGGAACGGGGATTGGGACCCTGGACGAGCGTCGTGTCTCCCGCGTGCATGGTTAAGAAGGCACCATTTGGACCTGAAGTTATCGTTCCAAGTTATTTGAATATAAGGGGAAAGTACCTTGCAATCTCAATTTGAGTCAAGGGAATAAGGCTCGGGGTGTCGAACTGTGAAATCCCGCCAAAAGTGGGGAGAAGCCAAATCTCAGCTTGAGAAGTTTAGCGTCAGGACCGGGTGGATGAGACACACGAAGAGTGGGAGTGGCCCTTCGGTGGACGAGGTGTTCCGGGGATTCTGTTCTGGGACAGCGACTTATGCTTCGTCACCAAAGTAACGTTCCCAACGATAAAGCTGGCACTGCCATTGCACCTCCCGGGGTAGGATTTTTTGCATTGGAGGGCTTGTGTCTCGAGGAGCTAAACGACGCTGGTTCGCTGGGGCCGCGCTGGCGGTTCTTATCGGTGTAGTTCTCTTGCAACCCAATGCGGTCCGGGCGCAGCAGCAGGAAGAGATCACGCGCAAGGTGAAGACGAAGGTTTCGCCGGCCTATCCGGACCTGGCGCGGCGCATGAGCATTGCGGGCGTGGTGAAGGTCCAGGTCGTGGTGGGAACAAATGGGGTAGTGAAGAACGCCAAGGTGGTGGGGGGGCACCCGCTGCTGGTGAACGCGGCGGTGGATGCGGTGAAGAAATGGCGCTTCGAGCCCGCTTCAGAAGAGACCACGGGAGTCGTCGAATTCAAGTTTGATCCGAACGTCGCGACGCAATAGCAGAAGGTCGCGGGGATATTAAGGGGGCACAGCGATGTCGCTGGGCAGGCAACTTTGGATTAGCTTCATCGGAGTGTTGGCGGTGGTGGTGGTCATGTGGTTCGTGAACTTCCGAGCCGTCAACCGCGAACATGAAGCGAAGAAGGCGGCATCGAAATCGCTGGAACTGGCCGACGCGACCGACCAGGTCAAGTTCCAGATGATGCAGAACCGGCTCTACCTGAGCAACTACCTGCTCAGCGGCGACACCCGCGAAGTCGACCGGATGAACGATGGCATCCGGATACTGAACGATAAGCTGGACAAAGCCCAGGGACTCGCCAACTCTGAACAGGAGAAAACTGCACTCGAGAAGGTGCAGCAACTGGAGCAGAACTGGGCCAGGGAATTCGCCCAGCCTCTGGTCGACAAGCGCAAAGAGGTCGACAGCGGGAATGCCACGGTGGCGGAGCTGCAAATCTTCTACCTGCAAAAAGACGCCTCCTCGTGGGTAAAGAACTCCACGGAATTTCTGGACGTTGCTGATAAAGAAAACAAGAAGATCGTTGAGGAGCGGCGGGATTCGGACGAGAAGGCTGCCAACTGGACCCAGGCTATCTCGTGGGCAGGCTTATTCGTGGCGGTCATCGTGATTCCGATCATCGCGTATCGCACAGCCCATTCCATCACCGAACCGCTTTCGAAATTGATGACCGTGGCTCACAAGATCGGCAACACCGGCGATCTGGACCACAACATCGACATCGACACAGGACGCCAGGACGAAATCGGGGAACTCGCGCGCACCTTCGCCAACATGGTGACTTACCTGAAAGAGATGGCGGCGGTCTCGGAAGCGATCGCCAATGGCGATTTGATGGTGGAGGTCGAGCCGCGCTCCAAGCAGGACACGCTGGGGCATGCGTTCCAGCAGATGGTCGCGAGCTTGCGTGGCCTGGTGCGCTCGGTGCGCGACCTGGCATCGCAGGTGGCGAGCGCCTCGAGCCAGGTGGCAGGTGCTTCGGATGAATCGGCCAAAATCAGCCTGCAGGGATCGTCGGCCATTGATGAAGTCACCAGCACGATGCACGAGATGAGCGTAAACGTGCAGAACATGGTGAAGAGCACGCAGACGCAGGCCTCGAGCGTGAGCGAAACGTCGGCGTCGATCGACCAGATGGTCGCCTCCATCCAACGCGTGGCTGACACGGCCAAGGTGCTTCTGGATATTTCGAACCGGTCGCGCGAAGAGGTCCATAGCGGCATCACCACGATGGACAAGGCGACTGAGGGCCTGAACAAGATCAACAACACCATCAAGTCTTCGGGCGCCATCATCGATGCGTTGGGCCAACGCGCTGACGATATCGGGAAGATCATCGAGGTCATCGACGATCTGGCCGAGCAGACGAACCTGCTGGCTTTAAATGCCGCGATCGAGGCGGCGCGCGCCGGCGAACACGGGCTGGGCTTCGCGGTGGTGGCGGACGAAGTCCGCAAGCTGGCGGAGAAGTCAGCGCAATCGACCAAGGAAATTTCCGAGCTGATCCAGAGCATTCAGAAGGAAGCCCGCAAGGCGGTCGAGAACATGGATGACAGTACGTCGATCGTCAACGAAGGCCTGGAGTTGGGCGGAGAGTTGAACGGCGCACTGCGGAAGATCTCAAACGTAGTGACAGAAGTCTACAAGTTCGCGCAGGAGATCGGCGCGGCGACCAACGAGCAATCACACGGCTCGTCGCAGATTGCGCGGGCAACCACGCGGTTGAACGAAATCACCCACGAAATCAATTCTGCGGTTGAAGAGCAGGCATCGGGCGCACAGGCCGTGGTCAAGGCCATGGAGCGCATGCGCGAACTGATCCAGCAGTCGACGTCGGGGTCGACCGAACTGGCGGCGTCGGCCGAGCAGATGTCGAAGATGTCGCGCGAGTTGCTCGATGCGCTGGAGCGCGTTGCCGGGCGCACCGGAGACGTCGATCAGCGAGCCCGCAACGAGGAGAGAAGCGGGAGCAAAGGGGCTCGGCGCGCCACGGCGGGGGCCTAGGCAATGAGTATGGAGCGGCACAGCAACCGCGAATTGCAGATCGTGGGCTTCCGGGTGGGAAACGAGACCTACGGAGTGCCCATCACAGCGCTGCACGAGATCGTGCGGGTGCCGGAAATCACCGCGGTCCCGGACGCGCCCGACTACATGGAAGGCGTGATCAACCTGCGCGGAAAAATTGTGTCGGTGATCGACCTGCGGAAACGCTTCGGAATCAAGGAGACGACGGCGAGCCGGCGCAATCGAATCCTGGTGGTCGAGTACAACGGGCGGCTGTCGGGTCTGATTGTGGATTCAGCCTCGGAGGTACTGAAAATTCCGCCGGCCGATATTGAGCCGCCTCCGGCTGTGTTGCAGGAAGGCGGTCTGAACTGCGTCACCGGGCTCGGCAAGTATCAGGGACGGCTGATCATGCTGCTCGACACCAGCAAGATTCTGGAGTTTGGGAGCGCAGCAAAAGCTGCGGCTGATAACAAGCCGTCCACGGCAGCCAAGCCCGAGGGGCGGGGGGCGGCGGCGCGTTAGACAGGACTGAACGAACGATTCCATGGGGACATCAGGAGCAGCACCGGCACCGGCGCTTACCGAAGCAGAGCTGAAACTGCTGCAAGCGCTCGTTTACCAGGAGTGCGGCATGCACTTCGACGAGCGCCGCACCCACTTCCTGCAGGACCGGTTGATGCGGCGCCTGCGGGAATGCCACATCGATTCCTTCTACAGCTACTACCGCCTGCTGATCAGCGACCAGGGGAAGGCGGAACTGGCGCAGTTGCTCGAAAATCTCACGGTCAACGAGACCAGTTTCTTCCGCAACCGCGCGCAGCTTGACCTGTTCCATAAATACGTTCTGGAAGACCTGTTGCATCGCAAGCAGGAACGGCGGGACTTCTCGCTGCGTTTCTGGAGCGCGGGCTGCTCCACCGGGCAAGAGGCTTACACCATGGCGATGCAGGTGGCCGATGCGCTGGCCTACTACTACATGCGCAATCCGCTGCCGGTGGAATCGCCGACGCCCAAGCCGCTGATTCCCGCGCCATGGAAAGTAGAAATCCTGGCCAGCGACATCAGCTACTCAGTACTGCGCGCCGGACAGGACGGCACCTACAGCGAGAACCAGATGACGCCGGTCGAATACAGCTACCGGCTGCGCTATTTCGACAAGCTGGGCGAGCGTTACGCGGTGAAGAAGGCGCTGAAGGAAATCGTTCATTTCGACTTCCACAACCTGAAGACCGAGTACCTGCCGCAGCGCAACGATGTGATCTTCTGCCGGAACGTCATGATGTATTTCGACGAGGCCGAGCAGAAGCGACTGATCAACAAGTTTTATCGCTGCCTGAATTCGGACGGCTACCTGTTTGTGGGCCACGCGGAAAGCCTGCTCGGACTTACCGAAAAGTTCCAGATGGTACACCGCAACAACGGAACCGCCTACCAGCGCGTCGAGGTGAAATCGTGAGCCAGCCTTCCGACGAGCGCATGGCGGAGTTGCGCGAGCTCTTCTTTGAGAGCGCGCAGGAACTGCTGCAAGCCTTGAACGATGAGGCGCTGAAGCTGGAAAAGCATCCTGGCGACTCGGAGATCGTGCGCAGCATCCGGCGCGTGGTGCATACGCTCAAAGGCGACGCCGCGGCCTGCGGCTACCGCGAGCTGAGCGAAGTGGCACACGAACTCGAAGATGCCCTTGCACTGGAATCGGCAGCCGCGCACACCACGCTGGCCGAGGTCGCGTTTACAGCGGCGGACTTGTTTTCGGCGATGCTGGCGTCATACCGGAAACGCAGCCGGCTGCCGTCGCGCGATCCCCTGCGCAAGATGGTGAAGAAGCTGACGCAAGCGCCAGGATCGAAGCCCGGTGCGCGGAAGAAAGCCGCCGTAA
Source organism: uncultured Acidobacteriota bacterium (assembly GCA_963729415.1). Lineage (GTDB taxonomy): Bacteria > Acidobacteriota > Terriglobia > Terriglobales > Acidobacteriaceae > Gp1-AA133. The sequence goes on from CAVSOD010000011.1 coordinate 124,231, forward strand.
CGGCAAAGACTCTGGGCTGGACCGAATACGAGAAGCTGGCGGTACAGAAGGCGCAGGAAAACGGCAAGTTTGTCTATCACGTGCAGGCGCAGATTGATCCGCACTGCGCCATGCCGATCGCTGGCCGGCAACTGGTGCAGAACGCGCTGGCAACCGTGGGCGAAGTTCTGGCGGCTCGGCCGGAGGCGACTTCGTCAGCTGCGAGCAAGCAAGCGGAGTTTCTGCTGGCTACCGAAAAGACCGCAAATGAGGTTACGGCGAAGTGCCAGATTCCGACGATTGTTGCCGGGGTGAAGGCGGACTTGCTGCCGGGCGAAGTGGCGGCTGCGCCGAAAAGAGCTTCCCGGCGCGTGCCCGCGGAAGCTGAGTTGGACGCGATTGTAAGCGGCGAGAGTGTACCGGCGGAATCGCAGGCCGTCCCGGAGGAAGCGTCTGTCGAAACGACGGCACAACCGCACCTCACCCCCGCCGAGAACATCCTGCGAGTGGATGCGGAGCGCATCGACAGCGTGCTGAACCTGGTGGGCGAGCTGATTATCGGGAAGTCGATGCTGCAGCAAGCGCTCAACGAGTTTTCAAAGGTCTATCCGAGGGATGCATTGCGCGGAAAGTTCGCCGACGCCATGGCCTTCCAGGCGCGCGTGTTGAACGATCTGCAACGCTCGGTCATGAAGATCCGCATGGTGCCGGTCGAGCAGCTGTTCCGGCGCTTCCCGCGCATGGTGCGGGATGTGGCGCGGCAGTGCGGCAAGGAAGTCGAACTGGTATTGAGCGGGCAGGATACCGATCTGGATAAGAGCATCCTGGACGCCATCGCAGAGCCCCTGACCCACTTGGTACGAAACGCGATCGGGCACGGTCTCGAACCGGCGGCAGAGCGGCAAAAGGCAGGCAAAGCTGCCATTGGAACAATTCGACTGGGGGCTTACCACCAGGGCAATCAGGTCATCGTGGAAGTCAGCGATGACGGGCGCGGCATGGATGCGGAGCGGATTAAGGCTAAGGCGGTCGAACTGGGATTTGCCACGCGCGAAGATGTAGCGCGGCTCAACGAGACCGAGGCGCTGGACTTCGTGTTCCGGCCTGGATTCAGCACCGCCGAGGAAGTCACCGAAGTGTCAGGGCGCGGCGTGGGGATGGATGTCGTGCAAAGCGTGCTGCACCGGCTGAAGGGAACGGTGCACATTGAAACGCACGCGGGACTGGGCACGACGTTCCGGCTGAAATTGCCGCTGACGCTTGCAATCATCAAAGCACTGCTGTTCCAGGTGGAGCAGCGGCTGTATGCGATCCCCTTGAACTCGGTAATGGAGATCGCGCGCACCCGCGAAGCGGAAGTGCACCAGGTGGATCACTACGAGGTGCTCCAGCTGCGCAATCAGGTTTTGCCGCTGGTGCGGCTGGGGCGGCCGCGGGTTGAGGGTCCGGAGCGAGCGTCCAACAAGCTTTTTGTGCTGGTTATCAGCGTGGGGGAGAGGAAATTCGGGCTCATTGTCGATGAGCTGGAAGGTGAGGAAGAGTTGGTCATCAAGGCCTTGGACGACCATGCCGTCTCAACCGATCTCGTCAGCGGGGCTTCGATCCTGGGAGATGGACGAGTTGTACTCATACTGAATTTGTCGGCCGTCGTTGAGCATTTCGCGCGGATGCGTCCGGCAGTAGCGGGCGGAGTCAATTCCGGCCTGCTGCTTTCGCAGACTGACCGGGCGCGGCTGAGCCAGGGTGCCGCAGGAGGGCTGGCATGACGCAGCCTCGCGTGCGCGTTCTGGTGGTGGACGATTCGGCGCTGATGCGCAAGCTGATCCCGCAGATCCTCGAGCGCGACAACTCGATCGAGGTGGTGGGCACAGCGATGGACGGCAACTTCGGCCTGAAGAAGATCGAGGAACTCAAGCCGCAAGTGGTGACGCTCGACCTCGAAATGCCGGGGATGAACGGCATCGACATGTTGCGCCAAGTGATGCGCAAGCTGTATCCGGTGCCGGTCATCGTGGTCAGCTCGCATAGTACCGAAGGGGCGTCGATCACGCTGAAGGCGCTGGGGTTCGGGGCATTCGACTTCGTGGCCAAGCCGCGGGATGTCTCGACGCGCATGCCGGAAATCGCCGCGGAGTTGATTGCCAAGATCAAGGCGGCGGCGCAGAGCAAGCCAGCTCTCGGTGAAACCGCTGGCGAGCAGCATGCAGTACGGAAAAGCGCCGGTGGCCTCGACCAAGGCGCCCACGAAGGTCGTCACCATCGGGGTTTCGACGGGTGGTCCGCATGCGTTGCAGTACGTGTTCTCGCAACTGCCGGCGGATTTCCCGGGGACGATCCTCGTAGTCCAGCACATGCCGGAGAACTTCACCGAGATGTTCGCGCGGCGGCTGGACGAGACCTGCGCATTGCGTGTGAAAGAGGCGCAGTCCGGCGATCTGCTGATGCCGGGAAGGGTGCTGATCTGCCCGGGCAGCCGGCATTTGAAGGTCAAGAAGCTGCCGCTTGGAAACGTCGCGCTGCTGAGCGACGAGCCGCGGATTCGCGGACACCGGCCGTCGGCGGACGTACTGTTCCGCAGCGCCGCCGAGGAATTCGGCGCGCAGACCGTGGCTGTCATCATGACGGGCATGGGCGACGACGGAGCCGAAGGACTGGGAACGGTCAAGGCAGCGGGCGGCATGACGATCGCCCAGAGCGAAGATTCCTGCGTGGTGTTCGGCATGCCCAAGGCGGCGATCGACCGCGGGTACGCCACACGGATCGTGGGTTTGGAGGCCCTGGCCAGCACGCTGGTAGCGCAGTGTGCACCGGATGCGGGGCGGGGCGAGAAGCAGGCAGGAAGCGGCGCCAGCGGCAAGTCGGCGGGCGCCGGGCAAAACTAGGGTTATCTAGCCCGCGAAAGCGTGGCATGGTACGAAGGTAAGCAACAGGAGGCTGTTATGGAGCAGTTTGCGCCAGTAAAACGCAGCAAAGACGGCCAGCCAGTCCGCTACTCTGATCGTGGACGACTCGGTCTTTGCGCGCAAGAACCTGGCCCGCATGGTCGAGTCCTTCGGAGGACATCTGGCCGGCGAGGCGGGCGATGGCCTGACGGCCATCACCGAATATGACCGGACGCATCCCGACATCGTGCTCATGGATATCACCATGCCGCAGATGGAAGGCATCGAGGCGGCGGAACGGATCGTGCAGTCGCATCCGGACGCGCGCATCGTGATGGTGTCGTCGGTCGGCTACCAGGAAAACATTGTGGCGGCACTACAACGCGGAGCGCGGCACTTCGTGCAGAAGCCGGTGAAGCCGGAAGTGCTCTACGAAGTGATCAAGTACGTGCTGGGAGAAGACGGCGCGGTCACGAACGCAGCGGGAGCGGGAGCCTAGTCCGATGAAGATGGAGCTGATCCAGCCGTTCATCAATTCGGCGGACGCAGTGCTGGCGCAAGGTCTGCAGTGCAGCACTGCTATCGGCAGCCTCAGCATGGAAGAGGAAGCCTATCGCCGGAAAGGTGTAGCAGCCATGGTGTGGGTCACGGGAGATATCGAGGGCCGCATCATCATCGATCTCGACCCCGAAACGGCAGTACGCGTCGCCAGCAAGATGGCGGGGGCGGAAATGCCCGAATCCGACCTGCTGGTCAAGGAAACGGCTTGCGAACTCGCCAACCAGATCATCGGCAACGCGATTACGGCGCTGAACGATCAGGGCTTCCACTTCCGCGTGCATCCTCCGGTGATGCACACCTCCGAAGAAGGCATCAAGGGCAGTGAGGACACCGAAGCGCTGGTGATGTGCTTCGAGACGCCGGTGGGAAGCGTCTTCATGAATATCGCGCTGCGCTACAACCGGCGACGTCAGGCCGACATGAGCGCTGCGGCGGGACGCTAGAGTTTGCGAAGTGTCCGCTCGCCTTTCTAACCGGCTTCAGGCTGACGATTTTCCTTCCTTAAGAAACTCGAATAAAAGAGATGGTTAGTAGCTGATGGCTGGTGGCTAGTAGCTTGTGGCTAGCGGCTCAAGCCGCTCTGTTCTCCGACTCGTATGGTGCGCCTGAAGGCGCGTCATGAAACGAATCGGCGGGTGCGAGGGCAACAAGTGCGAGGGCAAGATGCCCTCGCGGACAGCCGGCGGGACGCCGGCGCTACCTGGTTGGTTAAGAACCCGTCAGCATGAGGACAGGATTCTGGTTCGGGGGTTCGCCGACGCCAGAGCCGTTTTCTCCGGTGGTTGAGACGCCTAAGGGATTGCTCACGGTGAACGTTCCGTTGCCCAAACCTGTGACCGTGAAGGTTCCGTTGTCTCCGGCCTGCGAGACACCGGTGATGGTAACGACCAAGCCTAGATAAATCGGCGTATTCGGGCTAGTGATGCTGTAGGTAAAGTTGTAGGTGGTATTCGACCCGTTTTGGGTGGCGCCGGTTATGGTCATCAGCGTCGGCGAGAACGCGCTGGTGGGTGCGGGAATGGAGGCGAAATAGACGTCGCCGGACGGGTTGATGCTCGCGACTTGGCCTGCATCGCAGCTGGAAACATAGACGCGAGAGCCGTCGATGGCCGATGCCGCTGAGATCCGAAAGCGGGCCCCACCACAATTGCCCACGGGCGATACCGACCCTTCCGGCAAGGGAATGGTCTTGGTCACCTGGTTGGTCAGTTCGTCGACTACAGTGACTTGCGACTGAAGGCAAGGTGTTTGCTGGCAATTGGCCGAGGTGTTGTCGATGTAAAAGCTCGCGATGTAGGCGCGCGTGCCGTCGGGCAGAGCGGCTACCGAGACAGGAGAGCAACCGGTCGCCGGGCAAGGCGCTCCGCCGCCTCCAGGAATCGCCGCGGTGAGATCGATGGTGGCAAGATTCGTCGGCGGGTCAGTGCTCGCATCGTAAATACCCACCTGGCTATTGGTGGGATTCGGCACATAAAGCCGGCTGCGGCGCGAGTCGTAATACAGGAAATCAGCGCCCGCTCCAACCGAGGTGGATCCGATCACCGGGTCCGGCGGCAGCAGACTCAGCGTGTCGATCGTACGAAGCATGCCGTCGTTGTGGCTCAGAATGTAGACACGAGCGCCGTCCGCGCGCATAGCGGCCCAGCGAGGAGAGGCGCCTGCCGGAAAATTAATAGTATTGCTGACTGTCTTGTCGACCGTATTTACGACGGTGACGCTGCTGTCATCCCGATTGACCACGTAAAGTTTCTTGGTGGCTCCTGCGGTCAGGGTAGTGTCGGGCATTTCGGCGAGGGAAATGGGATGCGTTCCCACCGCGATGGTATTCGTGATTGCGTTGGTGGTGGTGTTGATCGCGGTGACGGTATTTAGGCCGGAGTTCGCGACATACATCGTTGCATTTTCGGTGCTGGCCAGGAAGACCGGAGCGGCGCCGGCGGGAAGGTTGATGTCGGTGGAGGCTCCGATCGGGGCGTTCGAGCCCGCAGCGGGGCTGAAAACACTGACGGAGTCTGATCCCTGGTTCGCGACCCACACACGGCCGGACAAAAGAGTGGCGTGTACCGGCATCATAGCGACGTGAGTGACCCCGGCCGCCGAGTCTCCGGAAACGTTCACCTGCAAGCCTGTCCCGGGGGTAACGGCGCCATTTTGATTCACGGTGAAGGCAGAATGAAAGTTCTTGGGATTGGGGGTGGGAACCGGCTGAGGAATGATGGTGGGGCGGTAAGTGTCCCCGCAAGCTACACAGATGAAGAAACAGAACAAGAGGGCAGCCAACTTGCCCTTACACACCAGAGTCATCGACACCCCACGACCAACGTTCATGAAGTTCAAGGCTTTATGGCGAATTGGTAATTGTAATCGGGAGTAGTGGCCAGTGACCAGTGGCCGGATCAGGTGCCAGGTCTCAGGTCTCAGGGATTAGTGCTTCACGCCGGGGCTCGGGTTGCCTGAATGGCCGGGGAAGTGCGCAGTAACTCGAAACGGACGGCCCGGGAGTGGGCTTTTCTTGTCCGTGTTTTTCTTGTGCTCGCTGTGTCTCTGTGGTGAATCTACCTCAGCGCCCGCGGCGCGGTTTGCCACCAGCGACGGCCGCTTCGGGCGCGGCTTTCGTGGTCGCGGCAGGCTTTTTCTTGCCTTCCATTTCGGCGAGGCTCTGCTTCAGAGCGGCCATCAGATCGACAACCGGGGCGAGTTTTTTCGGTCTATCGATCTCGACCACCTTGCCGCCTTCCAGCTTGGTCTGAATCAGTTGCTTCAAGTTTTCCTGGAACGTGTCGTGGTATTTCTCAGGGTCCCAATCGGCTGCCAGCGCTTCGATGAGCTGATGGGCAACTTTTACCTCGGCGTCTTTCAGTTCGACGTCGGGCGGGCCAAAACCTTCCACCTGACGCACTTCCTCGGCGTAGTACATGGTGTGCAGCATCATGCCGCCGGAGTGGGGTCGGAGAAATACGGTGTACTCGCGATTGTGCATGGTGAGTTTGGCGATGGCGACGTACTCACTTTCCTCGAGAGCCTTGGTGAGCAGCGCATAGGGGCGGCGGCCTGCTTCGTCGGGCACCATATAGTAGGAGGACTCGAAATACACCGGGTCCACATCGTTGGACTTCACGAACTCAAGGATCTCCATGGTCTTGGCGGTCTGGGGTTCGATCTTCTTGATTTCGTCAGGTTCGATGACGATGTACTCGTCCTTGCGAAACTCGTACCCTTTGACGATCTCGCTGCGCTCGACCACCTTGTTTTCCAAGGGACAGATATATTGCTGCTTGACCCGCTGGTGGTCGGGCCGGTGGAGCATGTTAAAGGAGATACCGCTGCTACGCGCGCCGGAGAACAGGCGCACAGGCATGGAAATCAAGCCAAAGGTCAGATATCCAGACCAAACGGAAGCCGCCATAGTGTGTCACCCCGAACCGAGAAAGGCGCCAGAGCCGCGCCCAGCGTGGAGAGTGTAGCGCACGATCAAGATTTTGATGCAGGAACCTGAGGTAGGTAATCGAGAGAAAAAGCACGACGGGGTGGGCTCAAGAGAGTGCGCCCACCACCCCTAGTAGTTAACCAGTCAGGTTCGTGGGCTGGAACCCCAGCCCGCAAGTTAAGTATTGCTTATGTCATTAAAAACATTCGGCTTAGTGGTGGCGGCGTGGAACGGATGGGCGGATTCGCCCAGGCAATTCGGGGTGATTTTGGGGATTACAGGCGCGTTTGCGGCCTTCGCTTACCTGCTCAGGGGGGTCAGTCGATCCGGTGCGATTGCTGGGGCGGTAGTGTGTTTTGCGCTGTTTGCGGGAGCGGGACCGGGAGGGTTTGCGGCGCTGCTTTCGCTTTTCGTGGTCACCTGGCTCGCCACCCGGTTCGGGCTGGCGAGCAAACAGATTCGTGGAACAGCCGAGCGCGGGGATGGGCGTTCGGCTTCCCAGGTTTTCGCCAACATCGGAGTCGCGGCCACCTGTGCCTTGCTCTACGCCGTGCATCGGCATCCACAATTTCTTCTAGCCCTATCAGCGGCGCTGGCGGAACCGGCGGCCGATACGGTTTCGAGCGAATGTGGCCAGGCGTTTAGCGAAAAGGCAATCCTCATCACGACATTCGAAGAAGTGCAAGGTGGGACGAATGGGGGCATCACGCTTACTGGGACGCTGTCGGGACTGATAGCAGCGGTTCTGATTAGCCTGGTTGGTGTGAGGTTCGAACTGCTGGCCGCAGGACAATGGTGGATTCCAACTGCGGCGGGCGTTGTCGGCATGGTTGCCGACAGCTACCTGGGGGCCCTGGTCGAGAGGCGAGGCTGGCTGGGTAACGATTCGGTGAACTTCATCGGAACGCTTGTCGCGGCTTTTGTGGCAGTCAGCCTCGGGCGGTTGTGAGAAGAGACGCGAGATCCAATCGGTCCACCTTGAAAGCGGCGGGCTTCTTTTAACCACAGAGGGCACAGGGGAGCACAGGGGAAGCAAACTGCCCCCGTGTTTCCGTGAGCCTCCTGTGGTTTGCGGCCCCGGCCGGTCATGTCCGTCGGTACCTTGAGGGGTTGGTTACCGGCAAGCGACAATTCTTAGTGCTCCCCAAGAATCTAGCAGCAAGGTCGGTTTGCGGCGGGAGTGTCGGTAGGAAGCGATGAGAATTCAGACGATGGTGATCGGGTACGCGTTGGCGTTGGCGCTGCTGGTGTTTGCGCAGCACCGGCCCGACACTGTGCCGCCGAGCAACTTCACCGGCGTGGTCGATCTGACGCATCCCGTCGGTCGGAGTGGGGCCAAGAACATCCGAGCCACGCAGCCGTTACGGGGAGCGGCTCTGTTGCAAAAGGATGCTCCGCGCAGGATCCAGACTTCGGCTTCCGCGAACACCAGCATCGACGCGCCCGCTCATCTTCTGCAGGGCATGTGGACGGTAGACCAGATTCCTCCGGAGCGGCTGGTTGCGCCACTTGCCGTGATTGACGTGACGGAGGAAGTCCGACGTAATCCGGACTACGAACTGTCGGTCGAAGATATCGCGCAGTGGGAGCAGATTCACGGAGAGATTCCAGCGGGAGCGGTGGTGCTGGCTCGCACGGGCTGGAGCGGCCGATGGTTTTCGCCCAGGGATTATCGCAACGCCGACAAGAATGGGGTGCTGCACTATCCCGGCTATTCGAAAGATGCCGCCCGCTTTCTGGTAGAAGGGCGGATGGCTTTGGGGCTTGGAATCGATACTCTAAGTGTGGATGCGGGATCGTCGCGAACCATGGCGGTCCATCAATACACCCTGGCTCATAGCGTGTACCATCTCGAGAATGTCGCGAACCTCGACCGCGTGCCGGACGCAGGCGCCGTGGTGATGGTTGCGCCGATGAAACTTGAGGGCGAAGTTGATGGCCCAGTGCGCATCCTTGCCCTGACCCGTCGCTGACCGGGTAATGTCCTTCCGGCTAGTGTTTCGCGTTGTTTCTTTCGCATAAAATTCAACAAAGGTTTACAGCGAGATAGAAAAATGTTGAGGCATCCTTAGCCTTACAATGTGAATCCATCTCCGGATAACCGTCCAACATGCTGCAAGATCGCGAAGCCCATGGAGTCAGCCAGTGCATTCAATTCTGAAGCCTGCAGTTTTTTTCTTGACCTTAGGAATCGCCATCAGCGCATTCCCGCAAACCAAAGCCGCTAATCGCATCACGCAAGCCATCGACGACCGCGACACCACCCAACTAAAAGGAAATGTTCACGGCTTTTTGCAGCACTACGCCGATCAGGGAAGACTGGATGGCGGGACGAAATTGCAGGGTGTGTCCCTGATTTTCAAGCGGACCGCGGCGCAGGATGCTGCGATTGAAAAGTTACTGGCCGACCAGCAGAACCCAGCGTCAGCGAATTATCACAAGTGGCTCACACCCGAGGAGTACGCGGATCGCTTCGGCCTCAGCCCCGCCGATGCGAGCAAGGTGGTCTCCTGGCTGCAGTCGGAAGGTTTCACGGTCGATCGGGTATCGCGAGGCCGCACGGAAGTTTTCTTTAGCGGTAGCGTCTCACAAATCGAAACTGTGTTCCGAACCGAAATGCACAGCTACATGGTGAAAGGCGAACGACACTACGCGAACGCGGTGGAGCCTTCGGTGCCGGTGGGCCTGGCGGATGTCGTGGCTGGACTGCATCATCTGGATGATTTCCTGCCCAAATCGCATGTGAAGATGCTCGAACAAAAGTGGCAGGGCCACTACAACTTGGGCGGCCAGATCGTGATCGCGCCTGCCGACTTCAAGACTATTTATCATGTGCCTTCTTCGGTTACCGGAAGCGGTCAGAGCATCGTGGTTGTCGGGCAGTCGGCGCTGTACCCAGGCGCCGGGGCCACGACGTTCCCCGATATTGACGCGTTTCGTAATGCCTTCAGTTTGCCTGCAAGAACATCAGCCAATTTCGCTACGCCGATTCTGGTGCCAGGGTCGAACGAACCCGGGGTCGTTTCCGGCGATGTGGACGAGTCGAACCTTGATCTGGAATGGTCGGCTGCAATTGCTCCGGGAGCGAAAATCAACTTCATCTATGCCGGAAGCACTGGGAACGGCGCGTTCGGCGCGATCCAGTACGCCATCGACAATAATACAGCGCCGATCATCAGCAGCAGTTACGGACTGTGCGAACTCGATTTCACCACTGCGCAAATCACACAACTGGTCACGCTCGGACAACAAGCCAATACGCAGGGACAGACCGTAGTTGCGGCCGCGGGCGACACCGGGCCTGCCGATTGCGACAGCGCACCGCTTCCGGCGCAAGGCGGCCTATCGGTTGATTTGCCCGGGGGACTGCCGTATGTGACCTCGGTGGGAGGAACGGAGTTTACTGGAGACACCCCCCCTTCTCAGTTTTGGAACACGGGGGGAGCGGCACAATCCTATATTCCAGAGACGACGTGGAACGATACCCAACTGGTCAATCAGTTGGACGCCACAGGCGGCGGCCTGAGCACTTTCTTTTCGAAGCCCGACTGGCAGTCGGCTACAGGTGTCCCGAATGACGGCGCGAGAGATGTTCCGGACATTGCTCTCAATGCCTCCAATACTCACGACCCTTACGTGTTGTGCACGGGTGGCAACACTTCTTGCAGCTTCAATCTCGCAGGCGGGACCTCGTTCGGAGCGCCGACGTTTGCCGGGATCGTCGCTCTACTGAATCAGAAACTGGGCGGAGCGCAGGGTAATGTGAATCCGACGCTCTACAAGGTGTATGCCAGCACGCCAACGGCATTCCACGACATTACGACCGGAAACAACATCGTTCCCTGCCAGGTTAGCCCCCCCACTCCAGATTGCCCGTCGAGCGGATCGTATGGATACAGCGCCGGCACGGGCTATGACCTGGTGACTGGACTTGGCTCGCTCGAGGTCACCAACCTGGTGAATGCCTGGACCGGGGCCAATCCCACGGCTGCGGACTTTCATCTCTACGCAGTGCAAGCTTCGATCTCGGCGCCCGGCGGAACAGGCACATCGACGATCACGGTGGACGGCGTGCATGGATTCAGCGGCGCCATCGCCCTCACCTGCGCGGCTCCGACTTCGGCATTCATCAGTTGCTCCGTGAATCCAGGTTCGGTTACTCCCAGCGGCACAACAAACACCGCAAGCGCTACCCTGACGATCAATACAAAAGCGGCCAGCCTGGATTTCCATCAGGCGCCGCTGTGGTTCAGCGGCAGCGGGGCGATGCTGGCAGGCGTATTCGTCTTCGGTCTCTCGCCACGGCGGCGTCGCCTGAAGGCGGCTGCGGCGCTGGCGGTGGTCGCATTCCTGATTGCCTCCGTGGGATGCGGTGGCAGCAGTTCTGGAAGCAAGTCCAGCGGAACACCCGCGGGTACATATACAGTGAGCGTCACGGCGACCAGCGGGTCGACGTCGCACACCACGAACGTGTCGGTCACGGTGATTTAGGCCTAACCGGGAAAGACACGACAGGCACCCTTTCTTTGAAGCATGCATCCTCGCCTCCTAATCTAAGTTTCACAGGAGGCGAGGATGACAAGCGATCCGCGGTACCCGATCGGAAAGTTTTCTTTCGAAGGCCCCCTCAGCGAAGAACAGAAGAGCAGATTCCTCGACGACATCGAACAGACACCGGCGCGGCTGAAGGCTGCGGTGGCCGGACTGTCGGACGCGCAACTCGACACGCCGTACCGCGATGGCGGCTGGACGGTGAGGCAAGTCGTGCATCACGTGCCCGACAGCCACATGAATTCCTACGTGCGGTTCAAGCTGGCGCTCACCGAACCCGAGCCAACGATCCGGACCTATATGGAGAACCTGTGGGCCGAGTTGCCCGAAGCCAAGAACGCTCCGATAGAGTTGTCCCTGGGACTGTTGGAGTCGCTGCATGAGCGCTGGATGTTGATGCTGCGGGCGTTTGCGCCGGCGGATTGGAAACGGACATTCCGCCATCCGGAAATCGGGCTTGTGAGCCTCGAGAAGAATCTCGCTCTCTATGCGTGGCACGGTCGTCACCACGTGGCACATATCACGGAATTGCGGAAAAGGATGGGGTGGTAGGGGAAGAGCAAGGTTTCAAGGTTTCAAAGTTTCAAGGTTTCAGAATCAAAGTTTCAAAGTTTCAAAGTTGCAAGGTTTCAAGGTTGCAAGGTAGCAAGGTTCGATGTTTCATATCCCGAGAGCCCTGCTGCAGTTGGAGGGGTGGACTGGAGACTTTGAAACCTTGAAACATTGAAACCTTTCTACGCAGGAATATTCAGCTTCCAGACAAGGTAGCTCATGGCTTCGCGCAGGACGGCGATCATACGCTGCCAGTGTCCGCGGGGGCGCGAGCCGCTACGTGGCGCTACATAGACCTGGATGCCCTCGTGCTCGAGCAATTCCTTAATGCGAAACACGTGATACTCGTCGCTGACCGCGAGGCAAGTGTGGATGCCATTGGCGCGCATGATGACGGCGACGCGCTCCGCAGATTGCGCCGTATCGGAACCCATGGTTTCAGCGATGAGGTCGCGCTCGGGAATTCCGCGCCGCATCAGGTAGTCGACCCCCACCCCGCCTTCGCTGAAGCTGGGGTCGGCGCCGGAGCCTCCGGTGGCGATTATGACGGGCGCCAGGCCGTGGGTAAACAGGTCGTAGGCGTGATCGAGGCGAGCGCGCAAGACGGGCGAGGGGCGACCGGCATACTCCGCGGCGCCAAACACCACGATGGCGTCGGCGCGATGCAGTTCCTGCTTGCCGGCTTCGCGCAGGATGCGAAAGCTGGTGACGGCAAAAAAGAGAACGAGCGAAAATGCGATCGCCGCCAGCGTCCACCAGACCCAGTGCAGCCGGGGAAGCCGGTTCGCAGTCCAGTTCATCATCCCTCAGCGAGGAAGGTGGAGATCTCCTTGGTGGGAATGGCGCCTTCGCGGATCACGCGCCAGCGCCCCTCGCCGTTGCTGAGATCGACGATGGTGGATGCAACCTCGCGGGGAGACACTCCGCCATCGACGATGATGGAGATCCGGTCCTGGAGCTGGTCCCGCACCTGTTCGGCGGTCGTGCACTCGTGGGCCCCGCTGAGATTGGCGGATGTGGCGGTGATGGGGATGCCGGCGGCCTGAATGACGGCCAAAGGGATCTTCGCCGAAGGCACGCGCAGAGCGACGTTGCCCGTGTTGGCGGTTACTTTCAAAGGCAGGCCGGACGCGGCGCGGACGATGATGGTGAGGGGCCCGGGCCAGAAACGGCGCGCGAGATCGTAGAACTCCTTCGGCAGTGGACGGGCCAAGTCCTCGGCCTGGTCCACACTTTCAATTAAAAGCGAAAGCGGCTTGTGACGGGAACGCGATTTGATCTCATAGACGCGCTCGACGGCGCGCAGGTTCAAAGGATCGGCGGCCAAACCGTAGAACGTGTCGGTGGGCATGCCCAGGACCTGGCCCGCCCTGATTTGCTCGGCCGCGTATTTCACCAGCGATGCCTCGGGACTTTCGTGATGGATCTTGATGATCTCCGCGAGCACGGCGCTTCCTTCCCGGTTTTCCTGTTGAGAACGCGAAAGCTAACATAACACGGAGCGCGGCTGCAAGCCGAACAACCGGCGTATGATGCCTCTTAACAGCATGCATCCACCGCGTGTTTCTACCCCATCGAAGACCTCGGCGCAGGAGAGATTGCGCCGGGTTGAGGGCCGCCACAATGCCCTGGTGAAGGAAATGCGGCGGGCGTTCGCGCGGGCGGAGCTGACCGAAACGGGCGATTGCGCCATCGAAGGCGTGCGCATCGTGGAGGAGGCGATTCGCAGCGGACTGCGGTTCAGGACTGTGGTGTTCAGCGAGTCGGCGGAAACCCTGACCGCGCGGCTCATGCCTCAGATCGGGGCGCATGTTGAAACTATCGTTTTGCCCGACAAGCTCTTTGCGAGCATCGTTGCCAGTGAAACGCCTCAGGGCGTCGCTGCGATGGTGCATTACAAACCCAGTTCGATCGAGGATCTGGTCGAGCGGCTCCACGTTGGACCGGTAGTCGTGCTGGCAGGCTTGCAGGATCCGGGCAATCTTGGAACCATAATCCGCTCGGCCGAAGCGTTCGGGGCCGCGGGCTTGCTGCTTGGGGAAGGCACGGTAAGTCCGTTCAACCAGAAGGTGATCCGCGGGTCGGCTGGATCCCTTTTTCGTCTGCCCATCGTCCGCACCAAATTGGCCGAGGGGTTGCAACGCCTGCGAGAAAAGGGCGTTCGGCTGGTTGCGACCACGTCGCACAAGGGCGTGCCACTGCCAGAGGCGAACCTGGAGGGTTCGATCGCAGTTCTTGTGGGCGGAGAAGGCGCGGGCGTGCCGCGCGACTGGTTGGGTAAGGCGGATGAAGTCATTGCCATCCCGCATGCGGGACAGGTCGAGTCCCTCAACGCTGGGGTGGCGGCCAGCATCGTACTGTACGAGATTGCGCGACAGAGGAAGGATGAGAGATAAGCAAGTGGGAACCGAGTCTCATATCGCCGGCAGCAGTGGAATCCCACCCTTGTGCACAGAACGCGCAAAAGATGGGGCACCCGCGCTCGGGGGAGAGATTAAGGAAACCCCCATATCACCGGCGGGTGTGGAATCCCACCCTGCGCAAAAAGCGCGCAAGGATGGGGCACCCGCGGTCGGGGAGAGATTAAGCAGACTCCCATATCGCAAGCGGTTGTGGAATCCCACCTTTGCGCACAGAACGCGCAAGGATGGGGCACCCGTGGTCGGGGAGTCACCCGGTCTATGATGCGGCGAATTTCGGGTTGCCGTCGGTTTTCTCTGTGTCTCTGTGGTGAAAAATCAGTGTGAGTCTGTTTCAAACCATTCCGGGCGGTGTGAACCCCTCTGACGGCAGCCGCCCGCTGGCGGACCGGATGCGTCCGCGAACGCTCGACGAGTATCTCGGGCAGGAGCATCTGGTTGGTCCGGGGAAGCCTTTGCGCACGCAGATCGAGCGCGATGATCCGGGATCGCTCATCTTCTGGGGGCCACCGGGCACCGGAAAAACGACGCTGGCGAAGATCATTGCGCGCATGACGAAAGCGGAATTCATCGAGTTCTCGGCGGTCCTGGCGGGCATTAAGGAAATCAAGCAGGTCATGTCGGATGCCGAGCGGGCGCGGCAGTACGGCACGCGAACGATTGTTTTCATCGACGAGATTCATCGCTTCAACAAGGCGCAGCAGGATGCCTTTCTGCCGCACGTCGAGAAAGGAAACATCCGGTTGATCGGGGCCACCACGGAGAATCCCTCGTTCGAGATCAACTCTGCACTGCTTTCGCGGACGCGCGTCTATGTCCTGAAGCCACTGAGCGAGGAACAGATTGTGCTGTTGCTGGAGACCGCGCTGGCGGATGAGGAGCGAGGGCTCGGAGCAGCGAAGTTGCAAGCATCGGCAGAAGTGCTGAAGAAGATCGCCAGCTACTCGAGCGGCGACGCCCGGAGCGCCTACAACGCTCTTGAAGTCGCGGCGGGTCTGGCGAAGCAGGCATCGGGCAAAGAGACGGGCGCCGAGATCACCGACGAGATTGTGCACGACGCGCTGCAAAAGCGGGTCCTGCTCTACGACAAAAGCGGCGAAGAGCATTACAACCTGATTTCGGCTCTGCACAAGTCGGTGCGGAACAGCGATCCCGATGCGGCTTTGTACTGGCTGGGCCGCATGCTGGAGGCGGGCGAAGATCCGCTTTACATTGCGCGCACGGGTCGTCCGAATGTCGGTGGAAGACGTCGGACTAGCGGATCCGAATGCCCTCTCACTCTGCATGGCGGCACGGGATGCGGTCGATTTCATCGGGATGCCGGAAGGCAATCTGGCCCTGGCGCAGGCAGTCGTATATCTGTCGGTGGCTCCGAAATCGAATGCACTGTATACGGCGTATGGGGATGTTCAGATCGATGTGGAGCGGACGGCGGCAGAATCCGTTCCTTTGCATCTGCGCAACGCTCCAACGCAGCTCATGAAGGGCATGGGATACGGGCAGGGGTATCAGTATGCGCATGACCTCGAAGGGAAAGTCGCCAACATGCAATGTCTGCCCGACAACCTGCGGGAGCGCCAGTATTACTTCCCCACGAACGAAGGGGTAGAGAAGCGTATTCGAGAGCGGATGGAAGAGATCCGCGATCTTCGCCAGGGCCGCGTGAAACAGCCTTCGGCCTCAGCGACTTCCAAGCCGCGGAAGCCAGGGAAAACTGAGTCCTAGCAGCAGCGAAGAGCATCTGATAAGACAGTTAGCTGATTGTTTGCAATAGCTTGCCCACCCTCCCCCGAGGCATTCAACATGGCGACCGGCATTGAATCCGTGGTTGACGGGGCGGCTCGGACATTCTGGCCACCTTGCCCCATCAACGCGTGCAGGAACTTCTGAAGCTGCAGAAGGCCGCGGCAAAAATCAATTCAATTCTCGATCTCGATCAGTTGATCGACAAGATTGTGAACGATATCGCGTGCTCGTTCGGGTGCGCCGAGATCAACGTATTCCTGCACGAACCGGAACAGAACGAGATGGTCCTCGCGGGCGTGCACGGCTGCCGCGTTCACAACAAAGGTCAGCGGCTCAAGGTAGGCAAAGAAGGGCTGGTCGGATATGTCGCGGCTACCGGGCAAATGCGCTATGCGCCCGATGTGACTCTCGATCCCTACTACATTGCCTGCCAGCAGGAAACGCGGTCGGAGGTGGCGATCCCGCTGCACGTAGAGGGAAAGCTTGTCGGTGTCTTTACCGCCTCGCACCAGCAACTGGATGCTTTCGACACCGATCAACTCCGGCTGTTTCAGGCGCTTTGTAGCCATATCGGCGTGGCCGTCGACAACGCGCGGCGTTTCCAGCAGGAGCGCAAGGAACGCGAGCGCATGAGCCGCGAAGCGCAGGAAGCGCGATCGATTCAACAGGCGCTACTTCCGAAGAGCTCGCCTTACATACCAGGATTTGCCGTTTCCGGCCTCTCCATTTCGGCGGGCGCCGTTGGCGGAGACTGGTATGACTTCATCGATCTGGGCGATGGACGGTGGGGACTGGTGATCGCCGATGTTTCCGGTAAGGGTACGGCCGCGGCTCTGCTGATGTCGGCGACACGCGCGATGCTGCGTTCGCTGGCGGAGAATGCCTGCACGCCCGCGGAGGTTCTGACCAAACTCAACAAGCTCCTGGTGGAAGACTTCCCTTCCGGACGCTTCGTGACCATGGTGTACGCGGTGCTGGACCCGAAGGAAGGAACGTTGACTTACGCCAACGCCGGGCATCTGCCTCCGTTGCTGGTGGATGCGGCGGGAGCCAGGTTCCTGCAAACGGAGATGGGATTGCCGCTGGGGATTCGTCACGGATCGTTCTCCGAAGCGGTGGTCCGACTGGACGAGCAGGCCCGCCTGGTCCTGTACAGCGACGGCATTACCGAGGCAACGAATCCGCTCGACGAGGAGTACGGCACCGAACGTCTTGCGGAACATGTGGGGCGGGCGGGAAACTGCCCAGAGACCCTGCTCGAGGATGTGCGTGGATTTGCCAACGGCGCGGGGCTACGCGATGACGCAACGGTAATTTTGTTGCGGCGGCAATCGGGAGATTCGCGACCGGATTGAATCGGCGCTAACGAAAACGCGCGCGGTGTTCGAGCAGGATGCAGCGGTCCATCACGACAAAGAGGCCCGCTGCTCGCGCTTTTTGCGCGGCCTTTTCGTGAATCACTTCCTCCTGCATCCACACCGTCGGAATCTTCAGCTGGATAGCCTGATCGACGACCTCTTCCACGAACTCGGGCCGGCGGAAAATGTCGACAATGTCGATCTTCTCGGGCACGTCGAACAGCGACGGGTAGGCTTTCTCTCCCAGGGAGGATTCGACCTGGGGATTGACTGGAATGATGTGGTAGCCCTGGCTCTGCAGGTAGGCGGCGACGCCATGGCTGGGACGTAGTGGATTATCAGAAAGTCCGACGACTGCGATGGTCTTCGCCTGTTGAAGGATTTCCGCAATCTGGTCGGGCATGACAGGTGCAACCATTGGGGGTCCTTTTACCGCTTCGATGAGCGCGGCACGCAACGCCTGTCATCATTTTAATGCTATCGACGGCTACCCGGACCTTTTGGTTGGATCGCTCTTCTGCTTGAACATCTTCAGTGCCAGCTTGCGAATGGTTTCGGAGACTTCTTTGTTGGAGGAAAGGTTGCGCAGATCCGAGACGAGAAGATTCTTCATCAACCCCAGCGACACGTCGAGTGGAGTGCGCGGGTTGGCCACGAGATTTCGGACTACGTTGTAGTTCTTGGCGAAGCGGCGCTTCATGGGAATCTGGCGCAGCACGGCTTCGAGAACATTCTTCTGGCTGGCGAATTTCTCCACTTCGCCGTCGGTGATCTTGCCCGATTCCAGTACGGCCAGCGCGACCAGCTTGGTGCCATCCCGAACCAGGATCGAGCGCTCTTCCTTGCTGCCCTTCATCGCAAGCTGAATGCGGCCTTTGACGTCGAGTTTCGAGATTTTCTGCAGTGCGCTGCCCCGCTCGGCTTCGTGACTGGAGGGCGGCTTTTTCGGAGCGGGTGCCCGGCGTGCCGCTGCTGCCGTACTAGTGCCGTCCGCTTGGATTGGGGCTGTCGCCACGACTGGGGACTCTTCAGCGTTCCCGCCTTCTGTGGCAACGGGAGTTTCGCCGATAACGGCTTCCACAGTGCCCAGTTCGAATTCGTGAATGCCACCCATCGGCTGGAAAGGCTTTTCGCCCTCAATGACGAGTTCTTTGGAATGCTCGGCCAAATACGCATCGATGACGGCATCGTGTTCAGCAGAGCCAGCTTCAGCGATGCCAGCGTTTGTCGAAAGGTACGCGGACGCCGTGTCCGGCAGCGCGCCCGTGGGATCCACCGCCTTCGCCTGCTCCGTAAGTTGGGATGACTCGGCCTCCGTCGAATTTGGGTTGTCGGCGAGGGCATGGAGAATCGGAGGGGACTTCTGCACGCGGGCACTTTGCCGCATTGCTTCGACCACTTCCCGAGTACCGGTTCCCGCCAGCACGATCAACGGGATATCGCTCACCGAGGGATTTTCGAGGAGAGCCGGCAGCAGGCACGGACGCAAGTTCTCGGGCGCAATCAAATACTCAAGCACCTCCTGCGGAGTCTCAGGGTTGGAAGCCGCTGCCAGCGAGGACTTCTCTTCCCATCCAGCCAAGGTCATGCGTGCCTGCTGGCCGAAGATTTTGTTGTGGTTGGCCAGGTGCACGAGGATCTCGATCATCTCTTCGGGAGGAACGGACAGGGCTCCCCGGGCGGCCGCCTGCATTAACGTGGCGGGCACGGAAGACGAACGAATCAATTCGATCATGCGGGCCATGCCACTCTAATTATGGCAAGGAAGTCAGGGCAACGATGTGGCGCGCATGCCGGGATGAGTTACTAAAGTTTCCAGCTCGGTAAAGACGCGTTGCAGCTCTTCGATCAAACGATTGGACTTACCTTCCCGAAGCACGTCGAGGACCGCGCGGTAGTACCAAAGGGTGCCGTCGCGGCGTCCGCTGAAGCGGTCCCAGACCGCGTCTCCCTCCTTGCGGTAATCGGCAAGGATGGTACGGACATTGTGGAGTTTGTCAGCTGCGCTCACCAGGCGAATGTCGTCTCCGGCGCGGCGAAGAATATCCAGGTAATCCAACTTGCGTTGCTTCCAGGGCGGCTTGGGGATGGTGTAGGCGTCGGTGCAGCCAGCGACAATGTTAGCGACGCGATCGCCGAAGCGTTGGCGGACTTCTTCCAGGACCGGCTCGCCACCACAGTCTTCCACGACATCGTGCAACAAAGCGGCCACCGCTTCGTCTTCCCCGCCCCCGGCTTCGAGGACCAGCGCCGCCACGCTCATCAAATGTGAAATGTAGGGGACGTCGGTCTTCTTGCGCGTCTGGGCTGCGTGCTTTTCCGCGGCGTAAAGGAAGGCGTCCCTAAAACGTGGCCCGAGCTTAAGGCTGGCCCGAGGGTTGCTCATGCTTTCTCCGCACGGCGCATGCGCAAGTAAGCCTGGATGAATGGCTGCAAGTCGCCGTCGAGAACGCGGTCCACGTCTCCCACTTCCTGTTTCGTGCGATGGTCCTTGACCATCCGGTAGGGCTGGAGAACATAGGAACGAATCTGGGAACCGAAGTCGATATCAAGCTTCGTATCTTCGATTTTCCTGGTGGCTTCGCGCTTTTTCTCCAACTCCAGCTCGTAGATCTTGGAGCGCAGCATACTCATGGCACGATCGCGGTTCTTGTGTTGCGAGCGCTCGTTCTGGCAGCTGGCCACCAGTCCCGTGGGGATGTGCGTAATTCGCACCGCGGAATCGGTGGTGTTGACATGTTGGCCGCCCTTCCCGCTGGAGCGGTAGGTATCGACCCGGATGTCTTCAGGCTTGATGACGACTTCGATGCTTTCATCAATTTCCGGCGAGACGAACACGCTGGCAAAGGAAGTGTGCCGTCGCTTGGCCTGATCGAACGGGGAGATGCGCACCAGCCGGTGAACGCCGATCTCGCTGGTCAGCAATCCGAAGGCGTATTGACCGTTGACGCCAAAAGTCGCGGACTTGATGCCGGCCTCTTCAGCAGGTTGGTAATCGTAGAGGACAGTTTGGAAGCCCTGCCGCTCGGCCCAGCGCAGGTACATGCGCAGGAGCATGTCGGCCCAGTCCTGGGAATCGACTCCGCCGGCACCGGCGTGAATCGTAACGATGGCGTTGCGGGCGTCGTTCCCTCCGGAAAGGAGCGTCTCGGTCTCGAGTCGATCGACGAGCTGTCGCAGGCCGTTGATTTCGCGCTCGAGGTCGCCGTCGACGTTTTCGCCCTCGTGGGCGAGTTCGAAGTAGGCGGCAATATCGTCGTTGCGGCGTGTTAGCTCGGCATCGGTGGCGATGGCATCTTCGAGGCGCCTTTTTTCGCGCATCACCTGCTGGGAACGTTCGGGATTCGACCAGAGATTGGGATCGGCTGCCTGCTTGTCGATTTCGGTCAGCTGCTGGCGCAGTTTGCCCGCGTCAAAGGTACTCCTGAAGCGTGCGGACTTTGTCTTTCAAGGCGGTGTACTGCTGTTCGAGTTCTTCAACCATGGACTAGGGCTCTGTCTTTCGCTGGAGAGTGAAGCGCGCGCCGAGCGCGCCTAGAGAAATTATCGCACACAGGTAGGCAAACCAGTCGCCGTGTTGGGAGTAGAAAGTGGTTCCATCGATCAGGGCGTAAGGAGCAGCGAGGGCGGCCCGGGTTTTGCGGTTGAGGTGTGCCACGACACGCCCGTACGGATCGATGGAAGCGGTAAAACCGGTGTTGGTATCGCGCAGCAGCCAGCGGTTGTTTTCGACGGCGCGCATGCGAGCCTGGTTGAGATGCTGAGCCCAGGCTCCGGAATCGCCGTACCAGCCGTCGTTCGAGATGTTTACGAGCACCTGGGCCCCTTGCGCGACTAGCTGGCGAACTTCATCGGGAAAGATCGATTCGTAGCAGATGAAGATTCCTAGCTTGCGATCGCCAGCCTGCAGCGGAGCGCGCGAGGTCCCACGCGTGAAGTTCCCGACGGCTTGGGTAAGGCCACTGGCAAACGAGAATACGGATGCAAACGGGACGTATTCGCCAAAGGGTACGAGATGGATCTTGCTGTATCGGCCTTGCCATTCTCCCGCGGGGCTGACCAGCGACGCCGAATTGAACACGGTTTGCGGATTATCGACGCCGATCGAGCCCACAACCACCCAGGCTTGCGATTGGCGGGCCAAAGAGGTGATGGCTTCGCGAAAAACCGGGTCATTGGTCTGGAATGGGGCTGGGGACTCCGGCCAAACGATCAAGTCAGGAAGCTGTTGAGGCGGCGGAGATGGATGCAGGCTCAATGCGGAAAATTCCTGCAAGGTGCGATCGAAGTAGTCCTTCGTCCATGCATCGCTTTCGGCGACCGGAAGGTTCTGTTGCAGCAGAACCGCGGTCTGATTGGCCGGGGATGGAGGCATCGCGACCCATCTTCCCGTCTGGAGCAGGGTGGCAGACCCTATGGATGCAAGCAGCAGTGTGCTTCGCTTATTGCGGTGCACGAGAAACGCCGCCGCGAACGCTGCGTTCACCAGCATGATTTCAAACGACAGCCCGTAGACGCCGGTGATGGTGGCAATTCGGGTTAGCGGAATGTTGTCGATTTGCGTGATGCCCAGCAGGTCCCAGGGGAACCCACTCACGCGGGTGCGTGCCAGTTCAATCGCCACCCAGAGAAATGGAGTCGAGATCAACGCGAGGCGATGGGAGGAGTCCGCCCGCGCCAGCAAACTGACTACTAGTCCGAACAGGCCGTGATAGAGCCCGAGGTAAAGCGCAAACAGAAGCAGGACGAGCAGGCCGACGGGCGCACTCAAGCCGCCGTACTGATGCATCGTGTCGTACACCCAGTAGCAGGTCCCGAGATACCAGAGAACGCCGCAAGCGTAGCCGAGCAGGAATCCTTGTGCGGGGCTGGCTGGCATCAACTTTTGGGATTCGTCGAGCTGTAGCGTGGCTGGGTAGCGCGCATGCAGTATTGCCACAAGAAGTGGAGCAAGCGCGATCCAGGAAAAAATGTATATGCCAGAAAGAGGGAAGCTCAGTATCTGCAGCGCCGCCGAGAGCAGCATGAGCAACCAAGCTTGCCTGCGAATTTGTAGCACGTGGGAAGGATAACAGGGCCGCTGGTAGCGGATGGCTTGTGGCCGGTGGCTGCTGGCTGCTGGCTCCTGGCAAACACTTCTGGCTACATAGGATTGTGGAGGCGTTTTCGGACGAACGCTACGATCTCGGGCGTTACGTACGGCGGCGGCGTGATATGGAAGATTGGCTTGCCAGCCACCGGCTTCAACGAGACATCCTTCCAAGCAGGATCGCCGTTCTTTGGCTCGTGCAAGATAACCGCAGTAGCGCGATCAAGAAACTCGCGCGCGGAACTTTTGAAATCTGGCGTCGCGGGGTCGAGGACAGTCAGGTACAGGTCAGGGCGCAGAAACTTCAAAACGCTGTTCGACTCGCAAATTACGTTCTCGGCGCCCGCCAGTTTCTCACGAAGGGCAGGCATCGCTTCGGCCAGTCGGCCTTGCTCGGTGCGAACCCACCAGACGCGGGCTGCGCCGGCGGCAAGGAAGCGTGACGTGTCGGAATCTCCATGCGAATTCTTTTCTTCGGAGATGGCCCAGGAATGATCGCTGGTGGCGCAATCGCAGGCTTGGCCATCAGCAGAGCAGATTCCATGACCGTACTGGGTGATCTTGAGGGCGGTCCAATTAAACTCGGGCAAGGCCGCAATCAGGCCAGCAACAACGCTGGTCTTGCCTACGCTGCGCGAGTGTCCGCCGATGACGAGGATGGACATGGGAAATCGCTAGTCGTCGGTTGTCGGTCGTCGGTCGTCGGCCTTGCGGGGACGTTTTGAACGGCCTTCTCTGGCGAATCGGGCCAGCGCAGCCAGCTCTTTCAGATACTCCTTGATCGGCCGGGCAGGAGTCCCCCAGAACACCACGCCTTTGCCTCGAATTACCTTCTTGCTGGGAATGCCGCTCTGCGCGCCAAGGATGGCTCCCGATTCGATGCGTACATGATCGGCGATGCCTACCTGGCCGCCGACGATTACATTGTCTTCCAGTACCGAGCTGCCGGAAACTCCGGTTTGCGCGGCGATCACGACGTCTTCGCCAATATCCACGTTATGGCCGACATGAACCAGATTATCGATCTTCGTGCCGCGACGAATTCGAGTAACGTCGAGGGCGCCACGATCGACCGTGGAGTTGGCGCCGATTTCGACGTCGTCTTCGATGGCAAGACGTCCAATTTGCGGGAATTTTTCGTAACGCCCGGTCTTGGCGTCGCGCACATAGCCAAAGCCGTCGCTCCCGAGCACCGCGCCGGCGTGCACGACGACTCGGTCGCCGAGCTGGGTTCCGGGATAGATGGTGACGTTGGGATACAGGCGGCAATCGCGGCCGATTTTGACATCGGGACCAATCACGCAACCAGCGCCGACTCTCGTTCCTTCCGCAATCTGCACGTCTTCGCGGATCACTGCCCGTTCTTCGATCGAGACGTTTCTGGCAATCGTTGCCCCGGGGTAAACCACAGCGCTGGGATGGACGTTCTGTCTCTTGCCATCTTCGGCTGCGAGCCACGCGGCAGCGCGCGCAAAGGCAAGTCGGGGCTGACGGGCGATGAGCACGGGCTTGGCGTGCGCGCCATTGCGCGCGAACTCCCCGGCGAGAACAGCACCGGCATTCGACGCCATCGCAGAACTCAGATGCTTGGCGTCCTCGACGAAGACCAGATCCCCGGGCCCCGCGGACCGCAAGCTGGCAATTCCGGTCAGCTCGACCGACGCATTGCCGATCAGCGGCACATCGAGGAACTCTGCCAGCTCTTTCAGGGGGCGGGTTCCTCGACTTCGCTGGGGATTTCGGCTGCGGGCTCCCGCTTCGCTCACGCCCTTAGGACGCTTCAGCTTCATGCTTCTTGTATAGCGCGGGAGCACCAGAAAGGAAAGTTTCCCGTCACTGCGATGCCATCCATACAATGCATGGATGCAACGCAAGGTCTTCTGGCTGGTGGCGATTGCGCTGGAAATCGCTTCGTTCTGGCTGCCTTTCTGGTGGCAGGTGTTTTCCATCATACCGATTGTGTGGATTGCCTGGTGGGTGGCGTACCGGAGCGACTGGTTTTAGTAGAGCGGCGGCTCTCCCTGGGGGCGCGTCTTCCATCGGCGATGCACCCAAAGCCACTGATCGGGATAGCGGCGGACGAAATCCTCAATGACACTGGTGAATAGTTGGGTGTTGGTCAGAATGTCAGCCTCGGTGTTGCCTGTACGCACGAGCTGCACCGGTGGATCGAAGCGCAGCCGATATTTGCGCAGTACCGGATCCCAGATGGTAAATCCTGGGACTACGGCTGCATCGGTACGCAGCGCAATTCTTGCCAGGCCGCTTGCGGTGCACGCCGCGATTCCGAAGTAGTCGACGAAGACGCCTTCGGGCGTTGTCATGTTCGTGTCTATCAGAATGCCAACGGTGGCGCCCTGTTTCATGGCGCGCAGCAGCTCACGGGCAGGGTCGTCCTTGAGAATCGGTGTGTTCCCGTGCATGGTGCGATAGCGGCGGACCAAGGCATCGAGATAAGGATTGTCCAGTTCCCGCATGACGAAGTGGAGCGGGTGTCCGTAGAGAGAATGAGCGAACGCCGAAAGCTCCCAGCCGCCTAGATGGCCAGTCAGGAACAGCACGCCCTTGCCGCGTTCCGAGGCACGGTCGAAATTCTCAAAACCATCGTAGGTTACGATCTGGCTGACGTTTTCTTTGGTGTACCGCGGGAACAAGCAGACTTCCGCAAACTGCCGGCCCAGTGAAGTAAAAACACCGCGGACGATCTTGCGGCGCTCGCGCACGCTCATGGCGGGAAACGCCAACTCCAGATTGCGCATTCCCACGCGACGCAGCTTTCCATGGAACAGGTAGATGAGTTGTCCCAGGCCGATGCCAACGGCACGCGCCAGAGGACGGGGAAGGATCCCGATCGCCCGCACGACACACCAGGCCAGAGCGTACTCGAGTCGGAAGCGCATCGGGGCGGAAGCGGTGACCGTAACACCGCGGATTTTTCACTGTCAATGAACGATGGAGGGACGGGGCCTGTCGCCCGTCCCTCCATCGAGAAATATTGCGAAGCTATTTCTGTTTTTCGGCCGGTTTTGTGGTATCGGCAGGTTTGGGAGCCTCGGCGGGCTTGTCTTTGTCCGCTGCTTTCTTTGCCCACTTGGCCAAGGTGTCGAGGAAGGGGAACGCACCCTTCGGCGCCTCAACCTTGCCAGTCAGTGACGTGCGGAACGGGACCATGCGCCCGTAGAACTCGCGGGTTGCATCCTTGTCCTGCTTGATAACCGCGCCCGCAAGGCTGATCCCTGCAAAAACTCCGCGAGTTCGAGAATAGGTGAGCACCTGGGCGCGCATCTTCCAGTCGGTGTCGGCTGCGGCGTGCCGGCCGACCGGACCGGCGGCAACTGACGCATCCGCACCCAGCTTGAATTTGCTCGAGAGCAGATTCTTCATGCCGTCCTTGTTCATGATCAACAGGACGAGGTCGATGGCCTGGCCGCCAATCTGAAATCCTACGCTGCCTCCGCTGGTGAAAAGGAAAGCGGGCGCACTCCAACCGGAGGGGGTTCGGCAACTGGCTACCCCGCGGCCGTAGTTGGCGGCAACGATGAATCCACCCTTGAGCAGGGACGGGACGACGGCAACACATTCAGCGGAACTCAGGACATCTTCCGGAATGCCTGCATCGGGGGCAGATTCGATTTCGTCTAGCACGGTAGCCGCGGCCTGGATTCGGTCCTCCGCTTTGTTGGTGTCTTTCTGGTCTTTGTCGTCGCCGAACGCCAGCGCCGACAACGACAGCAGCAGCAAAACCACGAGGGTCCTTTTCATCGATCACTCAGCTTTCTGGGATGGATTTGTACGCTAAGGAGTTTAACACGCTGATTCTAAAGAGAATTATGTGGAAATGAGCGGAATCACGCAATGCCTCAAAGTGCCTAGCTGGAAGTAGTTAGCAGGAGCAGAGGAGACAAAAAAATCGGGGCTGACAGTGGCGACCCTAATCTCCACTCCCAACCCCGTCTCCCAGGTTCTGTGGTAGGTGGAAGGAGTATGCGGTAGGTCAACTCCTGCCACAAGATTACCGGGGGCACTGTCCCCAAGTAACTATCGGCACTCCGCTATTTCGCGGATACCAGCGAATGTGTGATGGCGTGAACAGAAAGGGCGATGCGATTCTGCACGCCGACTTTGCGCATCAGCTTGGCTACGTGCGCCTTCACGGTTCTTTCCTCGATGCCGAGGGCAGCGCCAATTTCCTTGTTGGAGCGGCCCGCAACCAGCATTTCGAGGACTTCTTTTTCGCGATCGGTGAAGGTCACACGGCCTGCCGGGAAGATTCGACCCGGCGAGGAACTGACCCGCTCGATGAACATTGACAAAACACGGCGCGGCGCCCAGACCGAGCCCTGATTCACAATGCGGATCGCCTGAACGAACTCCGCAGGGGTGGCGGCTTCGTCTACATAGCCCTTGGCACCCGATGCGATGGCCTTGAGGATGGTCTCCTCATCGATGCCTGCGCCGGTCACGATGATGCGAAGATCGGGCCGGGCAGCTTTGAGGCTGGCCATGACGTCGAAGAGGTTTTGGCCGGCCCGGCTCCCAAGCAGAACCAGGTCGATGCCTTGCAGGGTGCTGATGTCGGGCAAGGTGGCCGAAACCAATTCAAAATCGGACTCGGAATCAAACAGGGCCCGGAAGCCCACGAACCGCAGCGGGTCGCTCTCGACTACGGCAATACGAATGAGAGGCTTTTTCGCCATTGCAGCTTTCATTAGCTGGTCCTTGTAGGATGAAACTGCCATCAGGATAGCCGCAACGGCCAGCCCTGCAAAGGGCCGTAACAAAAGGGAAATTACGGGAGTAACATTGGTGCATCGCCCATCCAGACGGTAGGAGAGCATGAAACTACGGAATTTGGCCCTGTTCCTCTCGATACTTCCGGTTTGCGCAGCAGCAGCGCAGACCTCGCCCTCCCAGGCCCAGTCCCAAACTGGCACGCCCGCGCCTTCGGCCGAAGCACAGACGCCGTACCAGCCCAAGTTTCCCGGCGACCCGGCACGCTCGGATTCCGAATCCGCTGCGCTTGGCTACATGCGGGTCGTAGTCCGCGCACAGAAGCTTTACAGCAAGAAGCACGATCAATACGCGACATCGCTCACGGACCTGGTGAATACCGGCTCGTTTACGCGGCGCATGGCCAAGACAACCGAACGCGGCGACTACACGGTAGGGTTCAAGGGGAAAAAAGACAGCTACGTCCTCATCATGACACCCAAGAATCTGGACGCGCAGCATCGCTCGTTCTATGCGGACGAGGACGGCGTGATTCACGGGGACGATACCAAGGCAGCCGATGCGAGCTCGCCAAAAGTGAAGTAGTCGGCAGTCGCTAGTCGTAGTCTGGTCGTTAGCCGGAAGTCGAGAGTTGCCGGAGCCAACTACCAAGGTACGCAGGTCCACAAAGGGATTTTGAGTTGCTTCGTGATCCTTTGTGTCCTTGGTGGTTTACGCATTGCGCAGATGTTTAGGAAGGCTTCTCGGCTTTGATTTCAGTCGCCTTGCCATCGTGATACGTAATCGTGACGGGACTTCCGCCGTTAGGATAGTGCACCGTTTTCCACGCTGGGTCGTCCTGGCGATCGGGACGGCCCATGCCGATCGCGAAATCCGCTTGCATTTCGTTCATGCCCGGCTTCACCTGGTGCTGCTCGACGGATTGCCATACGTCGGCTGGCCAATGTTTGTAGAGGTCGCGAGGGTCCTGCACATACAACATCTCGTCGGAATAGATCTTGTATTCCCCGTCTTTGAGAATGCCGACCTGGAACGCGTAGGTTTTTCCGTCCTGCTCGAATAGTGCCATCACCGCCTTTTGTCCACCTGAACCTGGGACGGCATCGGTGACGACATCCTTGATCTCCAGGCGTTGAATTGGCAGAAGCAAACCGGCGTCGTGCGCGAAGTCGGTTCGATGGGTGGGTCGATTGTACGGGTAGTAGAAATAACGATACCCTTCCTTCACCCACACTGGCTGCTGCGTGAGTTGCCGGGCAGATTTCAAATCGTAGGGGTAGAGCTTTTTCGGCGTGACGTAATAGTCAGGGTTCAGTGGAGGAGCAGCCGCTTGCGAGCGAGTCTCCGCCTCGTTGCTCGTGTGACGCTCATAGAGAATATACCCGGTTCGAACGGCGGCAACTGCGATTGCGAGGGCTAGAACAATCTGGATTTTCTGCTTCACATCCGGATCGATTTCCACCGTGAGAAATACCTTTCAAAAAAGATCTCCGCTGCAGAGGCGCTCAGCCAGAAGCGTCGGGTGAGTCCAGAACGAGAACTTCTCATCTAATCCGAAAAGGCTACACGTTTTTCGTGCCAAAGAGCGAGCCAGGTTTTACCGCGCCTTGAACGAGTGCGATATGAGACGAGATGCAGCAAAGCTGGCGGGTGGCTGACGAAATTGTCATGGATAGTCCGCTGGAGGCATGGGGCTGGTCCCTTGCAGGTGAGCTAAAATAGGATAGTTGTTGATCCGCAGGCAATTATCCTACGGGAGAATGAATGCCGGTTACGCAAGAGGAAGTGCTCGGAGCCTTGAAGCAATGCTATGACCCGGAGATTCCGGTCAACATTGTGGACCTTGGATTGATTTACGAAGTGCGTTTCGATCCCGCTCCGGAAGAGAAGCAGGACGTGACCGTTGACATGACCCTGACGGCTCAAGGCTGCCCCGCCCACGTGCAGATCAGCGACCAAGTCCGCGCCAGACTGGAACAGCTTCCCGGGATTCGCAGCGCCCACGTGAATGTGGTCTGGACCCCCGCCTGGACCCCGGAGCGCTTAAGCGCAGACGCCCGAAAACAACTCGGCATCGAATAGTGCGTTCGCTGTCCCAGTACCTCGCTGCGGGTAGCGGGAACAAATTTGCGTCCGGGAAAACCGCTCCGCGAACTACGAGGATATCTCGTCCCAAATGCCTTCGCCGCCCCGCTCGGCGAGTCGACTGATTTTCTGGCCTGCCCGCGACACAACCTCCATCAGCCGCATGCCGCTTTGAAAATATCGCGGCAACTCTGCCTGCAGACTCTCGAACTTCTCGGGATACTCCGATGCCAGAACAGCAAGCGCCACACCGGCAGTCAGGACTCCGGCGGGCCATTTCTTCTTAAGGAAAAGAATCGCTGAGGTGCCAACCGATCCCGCCACGACCGCCTTTTTCCAGCTGTCCATGCTTCCCCCTATTGGGCGATTCTAACGCAACCTTGCCATGGAGGAAGCCATTGCGAACGCAACGGTGGCAGCCGAGACCATGAAGGGCATTAAACGATTTCGAGGTAATCGCGTTACCGCACGATCGTCTTCGCGAAGTACTGCGGAAATACAATTGGCTGGTGAAGTGAGCTTCACGCAAGCCGCACCGCGGAGTCTTGAACCGCGGACAGCTCCGGCAGTGTACTTGCGCCTAAGCTACCGCGCGGCCGCCATAGATGACTTCCAGCGCAATCGACTGCGCCCAGCGCTTCTGATCGCCCTGGGGCACGAGTTCTTCCACCACATAGAGACGCCGCCCCACATCGCAAGCCAATTCATGCCAGCGACGCTTGCGGGGCGAAGCCTTGGGGTTTTTCCAAACAATGCGTAGTCTTGCCATACCGCGAACTCCATCAGCAGAGCAATTCCCGAAACATGGACGCTTCGGTCTGCTTTCTGGGTTGGAGTATCGCCGCGAATGGCACGACGGCTCTGTCGCCATCGTCACTGGCTTATGTGATCTAGATCACCACGTGCCGGGGCGGCCGGACTCACGCAATGGGTTGCCGGCTAATCTTTGACCGCTTTGTCGGTAATTTCCAATCCTTTATCGATGATCGCAAACGCTTCCCGCAGTTGTTGCTCGTTAATGCAGAGCGGAGGGTTGGTGTAGAAGGTATTCCAGCGCACCAGAGTATAGAGTCCATTTTCCCGGAAGAACTTTCCGAGTGCGGCCATCTCCTCGGAGGTTCCATTGAAGGGGGCCAGTGGTTGCTTGGTCTTGCGGCTGCGGATTAGCTCGAATATCCCGAATAGACCGATCGACCGGACGGCGCCGACAGAGGGATGCTTCCGTTGCATTTCGGCTCCCAGTTCGCGCAGGATCGTGCCCATTTTTCGGGTGTTCTCGATGAGATGGTCTTCTTCATAGACACGGATCGTCGCCAGCGCAGCGGCGCAGCCCATGGGATGGCTGTTGTAGGTTAAGCCACCGTAAAAGACTTTATCCTGGAAGTGCTGGGCGATCTGATGCCGCATGCCAACCGCGCCCAGCGGCAGGTAACTCGACGTCAGGCCCTTCGCCATGCAGATCAGGTCAGGGACAACTTTCCAATGATCGATGGCAAACCATTCGCCGGTGCGGCCGAAGCCGGCCATAACTTCGTCGGCAATCATCAGGATGCCGTACTTGTCGCAGAGTTTGCGCACGCCCTGCATGTAGCCGTCGGGCGGAATCAGAATACCGTTGGTTCCGACGACGGTCTCGAGGATGAACGCGGCGATGGTGTGCGGTCCCTCAAGCTGGATGATCTCTTCGATCATGGCCAGCGACGTTTCCGCCGATTCCCAGCCACGCTCGATGCCGTGGTAAGGATCAAGCACGCGGACTACGCCCGGAATTCCGGGTTCGGCGGCCCAGCGGCGCGGGTCCCCCGTAAGCGTGATGCTTCCCGCCGTCGCGCCATGATACGAGCGGTAACGGGCCATGATCTTGTGACGCCCGGTAAAAAAGCGGGCCAGCTTAATGGCGTTCTCGTTGGCCTCGGCGCCCCCGTTGGTGAAAAAGAACGTGTCGATGTCGCCGGGCGTGATTTCGGCAAGCTTCGCCCCGAGCCGCGCGCGCGGTTCTGTCGCCATGAAAGGATTGGCATAAGCCAGAGTCGCCGCCTGCTCGCTGATGGCCTGGATGACGCGCTCGTCCCCATGGCCGATGTTGACACTCATCAGCTGGCTGTTGAAATCGATGAAGCGCTTCCCTTCCGGCGTCCAGAAGTAAATGCCCTTGGCCCGCGCGACCGGGATGGGATCGACCTTCGACTGGGCAGACCACTCGTAGAGCGTGTGCTTTTTGGTGAGGTCGACGATTTCCTGGCCGGTCATGGCGGGATGGATGGCGGTGGTGGTCATACTGTCCTCGCTGGCAATTCTCTAAATATTCTTCACCACAGAGACACAGAGGCACAGAGGAATCATAGAACTCTTCGTCTAATGCCTTGTGTTAGAAGCTGCACGTTGAAATTGATGAGCAGGCCCACGCGTTTTCCGGATAGCTTCAGATACGTAAGCAACTGCGCTTCATGCACAGGCAAAATACTCTCCACGCATTTGAGCTCCAGAATCACGGCATCATCAACAACCAAGTCAATCTTGTATCCACAATCAAGTTGCAAACCCTTGTATGAGACTGGCAGCTCAACTTGTCGCCGAAACGAACGGCCGCGCAAGCGCAGTTCATGGCACAAGCACTCTTCGTAAGCCGACTCCAGCAGTCCAGGACCAAGACACCGATGAACGTCGATGGCGGCCGCAATAATCGAACTCGTTCGAGGATCCCTTTGATCTTCGGTTCCTCTGTGACTCTGTGGCTCTGTGGTAAGAATCCCTCTCATGAAGGCACTCCTTCTCACCACACTATCCACAGAAAGATCGACGTTCAGTGACATCAGACCGAAGGAGATGTGATCAGAACTTCCGCGAGTGCTCCTTCGCCCAGCGTTCCACGACAACTTTCTTTTCGGTATAGAACTCGACCGAGTCGCGGCCCTGGCCGTGCATGATCCCGAAGAAGCTGTCTTTCCAGCCGCTGAACGGGAAGTAGGCCATGGGAGCAGCCACACCGATGTTTATGCCGATGTTGCCCGCTGGCGCCTCATAGCGGAAGCGTCGCGCTGCAGCACCGCTGGACGTAAATAACGACGCCTGGTTGCCGTAAGGATTGCGCTCGAGAAACGCGAGCGCCTCGTCCATGTCGTTGGCATGCACCATGCTCAGAACGGGCCCGAAGATTTCGGTGTGCGACAGCTCGCTGTCGAGCGGGACGCCGTCGAGAATCGTCGGCTTCACGAAATTTCCCTTCTCGTGATTTGCGATACGTGGATTGCGGCCATCGACCAGAACCCTAGCGCCCTCCTTTTCCCCGACACCGATGAGCGACTCGATCCGTTCTTTGCTCTGCTTTGTAATCACGGGGCCCATCTGCACCCCTTCGTCGAGACCATTGCCAACCCGCAGTTTGGAGGCCGACTCCGCGATGGCGTCACGAAACGTCTTCTGCGCGTCGCCAATGGTCACCGCGACTGAGACCGCGAGACAACGCTGGCCCGCGCAACCGAATGCACTGTCGGCGATGATTTGCGTGGCCATGCTCATGTCCGCGTCGGGCAAAACGATGACTGGATTCTTGGCACCGCCTTGACACTGGGCTCTTTTGCCATTGGCGCCTGCCCGCGCGTAGATGTAGCGGGCAACCGGGGTGGATCCAACGAAACTGATCGCACGCACCCGCGGATCGTCGATGAGAGTGTCGACCGCAACCTTGCCGCCGTTTACGAGATTTACAACACCCTTCGGCAAGCCGGTCTTCTCGAGCAGTTCGTAGACGTAGCGCATGGTGAGCGGCACACGCTCGGAAGGTTTCAGGATGAACGTATTGCCGGTTGCAATCGCGTACGGCAAGAACCAGAAGGCAATCATGCCCGGAAAGTTGAACGGCACGATCGCGGCCGTGACACCCAGTGGCTGCCGGATCATCATCTCGTCGATGCCGCGAGCGACGTCTTCCAGGTTATAGCCTTGCATCATGGTCGGAATGCCGCAGGCGACTTCGACGTTTTCGATCGCGCGCCGCATCTCGGCTTTGGCTTCGGTGAAAGTCTTGCCATTCTCCTGGGTGATGAGCCGACTGATATCGTCCACGTGCTGTTCGAGCAACTGCTTCAGCTTGAAGAGCGGCTGGATGCGATCTTCAGGAGGCGTCCTGCGCCAGGCGGGATAGGCGGCGGCAGCAGCATCGATGGCCTTCGTAACCTCGGCTGCGTCGGACAGTGGCACTTTGCCGAGGCTCTCGCCGGTGGCAGGATTGATAATTTCGGACCACTCGCGAGCCTGGGACTCGACCCACTGTCCGTCGATAAAGTGTGGAACTTTGGCTTCGGTGATGATGGCAGTACTCATGGTAGATTGCCTCAGCTAATCGTGAAGAATATCGGACCACGACCTGTGGAAACGGTCGGTTCTCTAGCGCAGTCTGCTCCTATCTAGATTACACCGGCTGAGCGGCCGCTTCGTGCTTTCTTTCGTAAACGGTTTTGAGAGCGCCCTCGAGCACGTCCAGCGCCTCATCCATCTGCGCATCGCTGATCACCAGTGGCATGAGCAGCCGAATCACGTTCGCGTAAGATCCGGCGGAGATCGTGATGACGCCGTGCTCGTAACAATACTGCGTGACCTGCTTGGTCTCTTCAGCGGCGGGTTCGCGCTTGTCCGTGGACTGTACTAATTCCAGGGCTTGCATTGCGCCCAAACCGCGGACTTCGCCGATCATCGGCCAGCGTTTTTGCCATTCGTGGGCGCGGCGCTGAAAACGCTCGCCGAGTTCGTTGGCTCGTGCATTCAGATCCTGTTGCTCGAACATGTCGAGCACTGCCAGGGCAGCTTCACAAGCAACGGGATTCCCGGCAAAAGTGCCGCCTAAGCCTCCGTAACCGGGTGCGTCCATGATCTCGGCTCGCCCGGTGATGGCGGCAAGTGGCAGGCCTCCGCCGATTGACTTCGCGGTAACAATGATGTCGGGCTCAATGCCGTAACGCTCGCTGGCAAACAGCGCCCCCGTGCGGCCGAAACCGCTTTGCACCTCGTCGGCGATGAATAGAACCCCGTACTTGCGGCAAATGTCGATGAGGATCCGGAAGAAATCCTGAGGTGGGGCAACAAAACCGCCTTCTCCAAGCACAGGTTCAGCAATCACCGCGGCCACACCCTCGTGTGCGACCACGCGCTTGAACGTGTCTTCCAGGTGACGCGCACAGTAAAGTTCGCACGACGGATATTTCAGCGAGTACGAGCAGCGATAGCAGTACGCGTACGGAATGCGGTACACCTCTCCGGGAAAAGGCTGAAATCCGGCCTTGTACGGGTGCGTTTTGCTGGTCAGCGAGAGCGCCATCATAGTGCGCCCGTGAAACGCGTCTTCAAAAGCGATGATTCCCGGCCGGCCGGTGGCGGCCCGCGCAATTTTCACGGCATTCTCCACCGCTTCCGCTCCGGTATTCACGAGCAGGGTCTTCTTTGGAAATTTGCCGGGCGTCACTTGATTCAGACGCTCAGCGAGACGCACATAGCTCTCGTAGGGCGTGACCTGAACGCAAGTATGCAGGAACTTGTCCAGCTGCCGCTCGATCGCCGTGAGGACACCCGGAGCACGATGCCCTGTATTCAAGCAGCCAATGCCGCCGGCGAAATCGATATAGCGGTTGCCGTCGACATCCTCGAGAATCGCACCTTCGGTCTTCGCGACGTAAATCGGGGTGGCGTGCGAAAGCCCACGCGGCACAGCGCTCGAGCGTCGTTCAGAGAGCGCTTTCGATCTGGGTCCCGGAATCTGCGTTTTCAATTGAATCGTCGCCATCTCAGTACCATCCGATTGGAGCTTCGTTCAGATTAATGTGGACCTGCTTGGTCTCGAGATACTCCTCAATGCCCCAGGGGCCCAGTTCGCGGCCGAAGCCGGATTGCTTGTAGCCTCCCCAGGGCGCCTCAACATAGGTCGGTTGCATGTGATTGACCCACACGATTCCGGCGCGCAGCGACTTGACCGCCCGGAAAGCCTTGAAGATATCGCGCGTCCACACCGCCGCGGCCAGTCCATAGGGGGAATCGTTGGCGATCTTGACCGCGTCTTTCTCATCCTCGAAGGGAATGACGGCGGCCACGGGACCAAAAATTTCTTCGCGCGCGATGCGGGCGCTGTTGTCGACGTCATAGAAGATGGTCGGCTGCACGTAGTAGCCTTTGGCGAACTGCTCGGGGCGACCGCCTCCGAAAGCGAGTTTCGCTTCCTTCTTGCCGATATCGAGATAGGAGCGAACCCGGTCGTACTGTTCCTTGCTGACCAGCGGACCCATCTTGGTTTCGCGGTCGAGCGGCGCGCCTAACTTGATCTGCTTCGCTTTCTCGGCCATCGCATCAACAAACTTCTTGTAGATCGGCTTCTGCACCAGGATGCGGCTGCCGGCTGAACAGACTTCGCCCTGATTGATAAAGACCCCAAAAAGAGCGCCATCAATAGCGGCTTCGAAGTCGGCATCGGCAAAGAAAATGTTCGGTGACTTGCCTCCGAGTTCGAGGGTGACGCGCTTCACCGTGTCGGCGGCCTGTTTCACGATGATCTTGCCCACCGCGGCACTGCCGGTGAAGGCGATCTTGTTGACGTCGGGATGCTGCACGAGCGGAGCGCCGGCGGTTTCGCCGAAGCCGGTGATGATGTTGACGACTCCGGGAGGCAGTCCGACATCGGCGAACCATTGCGCAAATTCGAGCGCCGTAAGCGGCGTCTGCTCCGCCGGCTTGAGCACGCATGTGCAGCCGGCAGCCAAGGCGGGTGCCAGTTTCCAGGCCGCCATCAACAATGGATAGTTCCACGGAATGATTTGCCCGGCGACGCCAATCGGTTCTTTCAGCGTGAGGCTGACGGCATTGTCAGGAACCGGGTTCACAAAGCCCAGGATCTTAGTTGCGAGGCCGCCGTAGTATTCGAAGCAGGTGGCGGTATCGTTGATGTCGTATTCCGCCTCGACGATGGGCTTGCCGCAGTTGCGCGCTTCGAGTTCCGCCAGCATCGGCAGGTTTTGGCGAATCTTGTCGGCCAGGCGAAACAGGACTCGTCCGCGCTCCTGCGCCGTGGTTGTCGCCCACGGGCCATCCTCGAAAGCCGCCTTCGCCGCCGCGACGGCACGGTTCACGTCGTCGGCGTTGGAATCCGGCACTTGCGCGATAACTTCTTCGGACGCGGGGTCGTATACGGGAAACGTCTTCGCAGACTTGCTGGCGACCCATTCACCATTGATCAGCATCTGGTAAGTCTTTACTTCGGTTTGAACTCCACTGGGCATCAGAGCCTCCGCGATGAATCTTAGATCCTGCTAAAGCTGCCGGGCTTCGCCCGGCCGGACAGCCGAGGGCGGCTGTCGCTACGTGGTTCTTGCTGGGCCGAGGGCGGCTATCCTAACGTGGTCCGCACAGGCTCCGCCTGTTCAACAACGGCTACCCGCGGCGCTTTCAATCGGCCGTAAACGAAAAAGAAGAAGACCGCCAGCAACAAAAAGGCGAGCGTGATTCCGATCATCGTCACTTCGTACTTCCAGATCGACGTGATCTGCTTCGCCGGGAAAAATGCCAGCGCAATCCCGAGACTGGTCGTGACGAAACCTGCGAGACCCGCAAACAGGAGCGTGCCCCGTCCGTAGCGGCCATTTTCGAGCGGTCCCTTCAGCGCGAATTTGAGTAGGGCAGCAAACACGTAGAGAAAAGGTACCAACTGCAACACGACAGCAAGCGACAGCATCCTTTGAAACGCTTCCTGCACGCCGCCCGAGGCGTAGAAGTTAATGACGACCAGAATCAGCGAGACGATAGCCTGAACGATAAGGGCTGCATAAGGCGTCGCATACCGAGGATGGATCTTCCCGAGCCACGACGGCATGTAGGAGTCCAGCCCCGCGACGAACGGAATACGGGCCGAACCGCCCATCCAAGCCGATCCGATACCGGCGATCGACAGGCTCAGCATGATGGCGAAAGGCGCGATGATCCACGCGACACCCACCTTCGCGGCCATGTGGCTGACCGACTGCACAATTCCCTGCAGCACGCTGATTTCATCTTTGCGGACCGACACGAGCAAGGTCAACGTTGCTCCGATATAGAGAGCTCCGGAAAGCACACCGCCCCACGCCACCGCACCCGGCAGCGTGCGTTGTGGATCGCGAATCTCGTCCCCCATGACCGACGCGAGTTCGAGCCCCACCAGTCCAAAGCAGATCACGCCGAAAGAATTCAGAACGAAACGCGGGTCTGCGGGAATGCGGAAGTCGCCCGCGGTGACTGTAGTCCCGAAACGCAGGTAGATGGTCAATCCCAGCAGGATCAGCACCGATGCAGCGACAAAAGTTCCGATCGCGCCCGCATTGTTCAGCCATTTGCCGACGCCGAGTCCCAGGACATTGAGCACCGTGAGAAAAGCCAGCAGCGCAAGCGACGTCACCATGGCGAAGTTCTTGTTGTCGGCGAGAGCCGCATGCCCAGGCCCCATCGCGAATACCGAGACACCGACGAAATAGAGCATGACCGTCGGCACGTAGAGCATGTTAT
Organism: uncultured Acidobacteriota bacterium; assembly: GCA_963729415.1. GTDB lineage: Bacteria > Acidobacteriota > Terriglobia > Terriglobales > Acidobacteriaceae > Gp1-AA133. The sequence continues at coordinate 162,129 of CAVSOD010000011.1, forward strand.
TGGTCCAGTAGCACCAGCCAGAAAGAAAGCCGTGGAAGTCGCCGAAGACTTCTTTCGCCCACAAATACACCCCGCCTTCCCCCGGATAGCGGTGCGCGAGCTCGATCACGGCAATACCTTGCGGCCAGAAGAAGAGAAGCAGAGAGATCAGCCAGAGCCAGACGGTGACGCCACCATTGGCGGCAATCGAAGGGACAACATTGAGGTTGAAGACCGCAACCACAAACAGCAGCACCAGGTCCCAGCGTCCGAGGACGCGCTTGAGATGTGGCTGTTCGTGGTTTTGATCGGACAAACAGTGTCTCCCATCTCCGCGTCTTCGCACATGACAGCACTGCGGTCAGATGCGGCAGGTTTGTGTAGCGCCGCCGTCCCGGCGGCTGTCCCGAGGGCATCTTGCCCTCGGACCGTCTAAGATCGCGGGCGAGGATTCCGCCCGACAGCCGGCAAGATGCCGGCGCTACACGTCTTAGTGCGCGGCCAGAGCTGGAGCTTTGTCAGCACGCGCCTGCTGTGCTTTCGCCAGTGAGGGCGCGATGTCTTCGAAGACAGCGATGTGTTTGTCGATGTCGGCTTCGGTGTGCTGCACTGACATCGTCCACTGCTCATCCTGCCAATAGGGTTGCGGCATGACTCCGCGGTTCACCATCCCGAACCAGTAATGACGCCAGAGATCGACGTCGACCGCCAGCCAGTCGCGGTAGTTGCGGATCTCCTGCGGATAGAGCATCAGGGCGCCATTCGCGCCGGCCTGCGCGATGTACGCCTGTAGCCCGACTTTCCCGATGATCCGCTTGTACCCGTCAACCAACTTCTTGCTCAGCTTCTCCACGTGCGCGTAATTCTCGCGTGTGAGCACGTCACTAAAAGTTGCCAGGCCCGCTGCCATCGATACTGGGTTGGTGTTGTAGGTCCCGCCGTGAAACACCTTGTGCTGCGAAATCAGGTCCATCACCGACTTGTGAGCACCGAAAGCAGCCAGGGGGAAGCCTCCGCCAATAGACTTGGCGAGGCAAATCATGTCGGGAGTGACGCCGTAATACTCCGAAGCACCGCCCCAGCCGAGCTTCGCACCGGTCTTCACCTCATCGAAGATCAGCAGCGCGCCGTTCTTGGTTGCGATGTCGCGCAGACCTTGCAGGAAGCCGGGTTGCGGCATGCAAAGGCCGACATTCATCAGGATCGGTTCGAGGATAATGGCCGCGATCTGTCCGGGATTTTCCTGGAAGCGGCGCTCTACCGTACCGAGATCATTGAAGGTCGCGATGGGCACGTTGGCGATCGAGGATTTCGGAATACCGAGACCTCCCGGCACAGAGACCGGATTCTTTATGTCGCCGAAATCGGGGGCATGCGGCTTCACACTGACCAGAGCCGCATCGTGCAAGCCGTGATAGCCGCCTTCGAACTTGAGGATCTTGTCGCGGCCGGTTGCGGCGCGCGCGAGGCGAACGGCATGCATGGTCGCTTCGGTGCCGCTCGAACCAAAACGCACCATCTCGACCGGAAAACGCCTGCAGATTTCTTCCGCCAGCTGCCATTCCATGTCGTGCGGCATGCCGAACATCGTGCCCGTCGAGAGTCGCTTTTCAACCGCTTTCATGACAGCAGGGTGGCAGTGCCCAGCCATCAAAGCGCCGAAGCAGAGGTTGTGATCGACGTAGTCGTTACCATCGAGATCGCGGAAGTGCGAGCCCTGGCCTTCCTTGACGAAGATCGGGTGCGGATCGTAGGCGCGATAGTTGCTGGCCACCCCCAAGGGAAGTCGCTTGAGATTGCGTTTGTGGGCTTCGGCGGATTTCGGCGTGCGGCGCTCGAACGTTTCGAGCTCCTTCTGCAGTTCGGGGTACATCGGGAATCTCCAGGAATGCTCAGGCCGCGGGGCGGCCGTTAGATTATGCCCGGACGGCGGAAAGCCGCCCGGGACTTGGGGTTTCAGAAAGCAAATTTTATCGCGAACTGAATGTTTCGCGGATCCCGGGTGTGTTTGACACGTCCGAAATCCCCGGGATTCTTGGGATCGGGAGTCAGACCATCTGGCCCGAAATTTCCGTCGCTGATATTCCCGTCAGGATTCAGGAATTGGGCGTGGTTGAAGATATTGAAGAACTCCGCGCGGAATTCGAAGTGCTTACTCTCGGAAATAGGCAACAGTTTCTGAACGGAGAAATCGAAGTTATTGATCCCCGGACCGCAACAGAGTGTGCGTGATGAGTTCCCCAGGAGCGATACCGGATTGGCACTTGTGTTGGTGTAGTCGGGCAGCATGAACGAACTCACGTCGAAGGCATAATTGTTGTGGGAACGAGGGTCAAGAGTGTGGAAAGGCGCCACCAGATTCGGCTTGCCGGGCAATTCGAAATCGAAGCTGTTCATCAACTCGGCGTCGGCATTCGATTTGATGCTGATGGGGAATCCCTTCTGAAAGCTCGTGATACCCGACACGGCCCAGCCGTTTAGGACCTTGCCCTTGAATCCTTCGTATCGTGGGACGGGAAGCTCCCAGAGATAGCTCAATACCAGGCGCTGCCTGGCATCGAAGAGTGAAAGTGAACGATTGCACCTGTCGCAGGTTGGGCGAATGATGTTTTCGAAGCTCGACGCATTGTCAATCGACTTACTGAAGGTGTAGGCCAGCTCGAACTGCAGGCCATGGCTCAACCTCTTTTCGAGCGAGGCCTGGAGCGAGTTGTAGTTGGAGGCGGCAGCAGTGTCTTGAGAAAAGATGCTCGAGAAGACCGGCACGCCGTCAGACGGGCAGCCGTTTCCAGACAATGGATCGCAACGCGGCGAAGAGTATTGCCTTAAGCCGACAAGCGTGATGCCATTTGGCGCAACCGAAGCGATCGACGTGCCCGCGGGAATGACCGAGGGGCCGTTGAGTCCGTAAGGAAGATGAAGACCTCCGGCAGGAGCTACCGTGGGAGTGGAGCCTTCGGTAGTCGGGATAAAGAAGGGGACGTCCGCAAAATACGGACCGCAGCCCAGGTTCGAGTCGCTGTAGGTGTTGGACATGGCTTGCAGGTCAAGGCAGGTCTGGGGGTTGCCGTAGTTCAAATCGCGAGTCACGAGCAGGCGATGTCCCTGCGAACCGACGTAGCCTACGGAAAGAACCAGGTCTTTCGCGATCTCTCGCTGAATTCCAAGGTTGTACTGCGTGGTGTACTGCGCCCGCAGATTGGGCTGCAGTTCACCAAACAGCAGGATCGGACGGAATGCCGACCAATCGACCGGAGTCCCAGGTTTGGGAGTAAGGATCCCGTTAAACGGATTGGGTGCGATGGTGAGGTTGCCCGGTCCTCCAAATTGACTCACAAATGGAGCGGTAAAGAGGCCTTCAGAAATTAAAGAGCTACCGCCAAACGGGGGCTCACCCTGGAACTGCTCAAGCACCAGTTGCTCCACCGGATTGTAGAAAATTCCGAATCCCCCGCGGATCGTCGTCTTCCCATCTTTTTTCGGATCCCAGGCAATTCCCACTCGAGGCGCAAAGGCTTTGTAGTAGCTGGCGGTCAACCCTTTGGGCACGCCCTTGTCCCCTGGTATTACAAGACCAAGAGGGAACACCGCCGCAGAATCGGAAGTTGGGTCGGCGCAGTTCGGATTGGTGTAACCGAGTGTGTTCAAACTGTCGGTGCCAAGTTGGCACGGAAAAACCGTGGTCGCCTGCCCAGGGCGAAAGGTCTGGTATCGCAGACCGGCGTCGTACATCGGCTGGTTGTACTCCCAGCGGAGTCCGTAGTTGAGGGTTATGTTGGGACGGATCTTCCAACTGTCCTGCGCAAACAAATAGATCGAACGGCTCCGAATATCTTCGGATTGCGTGGATCCCTGGAGATAGGAGTCTGGCAACCCAAGCAGATAGTTGCCGATGTTGCTCCCAGTGGAATTGGGCCCGCCCCCCGAATAGGTGTAGTCGCCATTCGGATCGAAGTACAGGGTTTGGAAGAAGCGCTGAATTCTGAAGTCACCACCAACCTTGAAGGTGTGATTCCCCGCAACTCGCGTAAAGTTATCGCTGAACTGATAGGTATTGCCTTTCTGTGGCAGTTCACCTTCGTAGTCGTTCCCAATCGTGAATCCCCCCTGAATGGTGATGAATGGAACGCCTTCATGCTGCGCGCCATTGGGCAAATTCGGGGTGATACCAATTCGCGGATTCGAGGGAATGACACTCGGAGTATCGGTAGTGCCCGTAAAGCAGATGGCGGAAACGGCTGAACTGCACGAGTTCTGCACCAGGTTCGTGCGTTGTGGATGCAGGAATGTCGGCTGCGCCTCCCGAAAATAGGTGAAGCGGAACTCATTCACCGAGTTGTTAGTGAGAGTCCAGGTGTGCGAAAGATTGATCTGCTGCGACCGGGTTTCGTTGTCATTACCAAAACCCGGCAAGAGATTCGGAGTTGCCGCCTGAAACTTGGTAAACGGCTGCGAGTCCACTGCATCGTTGTAGTAGTAGTAGACGGCCAGATTTTGCTTGTCGTTGATGCGATGATCCAGCTTGACCGTGAACTGGTTGGCGTGCGAATGATCGTTCGGAACGGACTGGAAGAAAGGATTGCCACTGCTGTCGACCCCGGTCGGTGGCAGGCACGTATAGCTTCGCGAGGTCAACCGCTACGGGATCAAAACAATTCGCCGGGACCAGACCGGCGTTTGAATTCTGTGGATCAACCGGAAAGGCACTCGAATAGGCCACCGCACCGCCAGCCTGCGAGGGCAGCAGCGGGATATTCGCGTTGCAGCGAGCGTTCAGAATCGCTGCGAACGTATCCGTCGTAATGGATCCACTGGCGGAAAGCGGCGAGGTGAGATCGGACGGGTTAGGAACAGTCACTTGGTCCGAGGCAATGCCGTGTACAACACGCCGCCCTTCATACGATGCAAAGAAGAAGGTCCGGTCTTTGATGATGGGCCCGCCAAAGGTTCCGCCGAACTGGTTTTGCTTGTCATCGGGGCGTCGCGGATCAAGATATCCCCTTGCATTGAACGCCTGGTTCCGCAAGAATTCGTAAACGCTGCCGTGCCAAGCATTGGTGCCCGACTTCGTGACAACGTTGATCACTGCGCCCGAGTTTCGCCCGTATTCCGCGTCGAAGGTATTCGAGAGAACACGAAATTCGGCAATGCTGTCGGGGGTCGGCTGAATGGCCGGAGAGTTTACGAACAGGTCGTTTCCATCGCCCCCGTTCACGCTAAAGTTGTTCGAGCGCCCGCGGCCGCCATTGACCGAAACAGCACCTGAAGTATTGCTTCCGTAAAATAAGTCCGAACCGCCAACCCCTTGTACGCCGGGCTGAAGTTGAAGAAGTTGATAGGTGTCGCGGGCATTCAGCGGCAAATTGGCGACCTGGTGCTCGTCCATGATCGCGCCGAGCTGGGTACTGGTGGTATCCACGAGCGGAGCCTCGGAAGTGACGTCCACAGTCTCTTTCGCTTCGCCGATCTGCATCACCATGTTCAACGTGACCACCTGGTTCAGGTCGACGTTGACATCACGGCGAACATTCTTCTTGAACCCGGAGTGATCGAATTCCACCCGATAGACTCCGACGGGCACCTGGGGAAAGGCGTAGTCGCCGTTATCGTTGCTCACGTTTGCCTGGGCGACGCCGGTCGCTTGATTCACGGCGGTGACACTCACTCCTGCCAGCACTGCTCCGCTGGAATCAGAAACTCGGCCGAGGATTCGTCCGCCGGTGCTTTGCGCTTCAACTAAGGTGGAACAGATCAGACACAGCAGGGCAACCAGAACCCGCAACGATTTCAGCGACCGCATACGACCTCCGGGAGGCGGGGCAGAATTTTCAATCGATTTTTTCGCTTGCAGACCAGCTTGCGTGGAACGCAAACCTTGCTATAATCGCGCAAGGTTAGAGAACCTGCCAGTCACTGTCAAGCGAAAAATACTGATTCCACGAAGCATCGAAGCGACAGAACCAGACTGCTACGCATGAAGCGAAACGGCGCGAAACCTTACTTGAAAATCGGCGATGTCGCGCGCACCGTGGGTGTTTCCCCCTCGGTCATTCGCTCATGGGAGAGTCTCGGGCTCACCCGCCCGCACCGCACCGAAAGCAAGTATCGCCTTTACACTCCGGAAGACGTAAAGCTGCTCAAGCGCGCCCGCTTCCTGCGCCGCGTGCGTGGACTGAACGCGCCCGCGATCGTCGAACTGCTCAAGCGCGAGGGATTGGTGCGGCCGTCCACCGATGGCGCTGCCGGCGCGATCGGCGGCCGGCTGCGACAACTCCGCACCCGGCGCGGACTCTCCCTCGCCACGGTCGCGAAAGCCGCCGGCATCTCGGTTGGGTTTTTGAGCGCGATTGAACGCTCGCAGATGAGCGCTTCGATCAGCACGCTGCGCAGGCTGGCCCGTTTCTACAAGACCAACATCCTGGATTTCTTCGACCCTGCCGAAGCAGGCCGCCGCCACGTGCGTCCGGCGGAACGTAAGGTGCTTGAGGCCGGCCCCGGAGTACGCATGGAATTGCTTGCCTGGGGAAACACGGTGATGGAACCTCACCTGTTCCGCATCGCGCCCCGGGCCGGCAGTGGCGAGTCCTACACCCACGAAGGTGAGGAATTTCTGTTGGTGCTGCGGGGAGAACTGCAACTGGCCCTCGATCGCGAGGAATATCGACTGCGGTCGGGCGACAGCTTCTATTTTGAAAGCTCGACCCCGCATCGCTGGAAGAATCCGGGGCGCTCGGAGACCTGGGTGCTATGGGTCAACACTCCGCCGACGTTTTGAGCGGCGTTCGGGTCCGCCGGCGCGAGTACATGCAGTAGGAATTGACACACATCATCACCGCCCGGAGGCTAGGCACCTATGAGGAGAGTTGCGGTTCTTGCTCCCCTGCTGCTCGCGGTTCTCGCGTCCCTCTCCTGCGCAAAGAAGACGCCGACTCTGAATCTGCTGGTATGGGAAGGCTACGCGGATCCGTCGTTCGTCCGACGGCTTTGAGCAGCAGTGCAAGTGCAAAGTCTCGGCATCCTACATGGGATCGAGCGATGAACTGGTGGCAAAGCTGCGCGGGGGCAGCGCCAGCAACTATGACGTGATCTCGCCTTCGAGCGACGTGGCGACCATGATCGCTTCCGCGGGTCTGGCCGCTCCTCTCGACTTGTCGAAGATTCCGAGCTATGCGCAGCTCTCGCCGAAACTGACTTCCCTTTCCCTGGTTCGGGTGAAGGGCAATGTTTATGGCGTCCCGTTCATGTGGGGTCCGAACCCGTTGATCTACGACACGACTGTGTTTGCGGAGCCACCGGACAGCTGGAGCATCCTCTGGGACCCAAAGTATCGCGGCAAGATTTCCGTGTGGGACGACCTCTCGACGGTATACATGGCGGCGCAGATCCTCGGATACGACAAGCCCGATCCGGCGCAACTCTACAACCTCAGCGACCAGCAACTCGACGCGGTAAAAGCGAAGTTGCTCGAGTTGAAACCAAATATCCGCAAAATGTGGGCGACCGGTGGCGAGGCTACCAACTTGTTCCTCAATCATGAAGTGGTCGCCGCCATGGGTTGGCCGCTCAACACCGCCGAGTTGAAGAAGCGAAACTTTCCGGTGGGAGAAACGATCCCCAAGGAAAACACCACGGGATGGATCGATCATCTGATGATCACATCCGCCAGCGATAACAAAGACGTCGCTTACCAATTTCTGGAGTACATGGTGCAGGCTAAAACGCAAAAGTTGGTCACCGACGTCACCAGGTACACGCCAGCAAATCCGCAAGCCGGCAGTCTGATGAGCGCGGCAGAGCGTCAGATTCTGCACCTCGACGACGTGGATAACTACCAGAAGCGCATTTACTTCTGGCAGGACGTGCCTCGCCGTGCGAAGTACAACGAAATCTGGAATGAGGTAAAAGCGGCTCAGTAAGCGGCACAGACGGCTCTCTCAAACATCGAAAGCCTCATGGTAACCAGCGAACAAACCGCACGAGCTACGAGCGCGGGCGTTGCTTCCACCTCACTGCTTGAAATCCGCAACGTCGCGAAAAGCTTCGGCAAAAATGTCGTGCTCCGAGACATTTCTCTGCAAGTGGCGGAAGGCGAATTTCTGACCATTCTTGGCGAGAGCGGCTCGGGCAAAACGACGCTGCTGCGGATCATCGCCGGTTTTGAAACTGCAACTTCCGGCGAACTCTGGATGGGCCGTGAGCGCCTGGATGTGCTGCCCCCATACAAACGGCGGGTAAACACAGTGTTCCAGCATTACGCGCTCTTTCCTCACCTCACGGTTGAGCAGAACGTCGGCTACGGGCTGATGGTGGAAAAGCAAACGAAGTCTGAAGTCGCTTCTCGCGTGGAGCAAGCGCTGGCACAAGTGAAGATGACCGCTCACGCCAAGGCCAAGCCTTCGAAGATCAGCGGCGGGCAGCAGCAGCGGGTGGCTCTGGCGCGGGCACTGGTGAAGCGGCCGCAGCTTCTGCTGCTCGACGAGCCGTTGTCGGCTCTCGACGCAAACCTGCGCCGGCAGATGCAGGTCGAATTGAAGTCACTGCAGCGGGAGGTTGGCATCTCCTTTGTGTTTGTGACCCATGACCAGGAGGAAGCCATGGTCATGTCCGACCGCATTGCCTTATTGCGCATGGGAGGGCTTGAGCAGATTGCAACCCCGCGCGAAATCTACAGCCGGCCCGCCACTGCCTATGCGGCGCAGTTCATCGGACACACGAACCTGCTGCAAGGTGAGGTTCGTGGCGGCATCATGCGTTGTGGGTCGCTCTCCTGGAAAACAAATTTGCCCGACGGACCGTACCTCCTTTCCTTGCGGCCAGAGAACATTCATCTGCTTGGATCTTCCTTGCGCGCAGGCGCGGTGCGTTTGCAAGGAAAGCTGCAACAAAGAGCGTTTCACGGCGCGACGGAACTTCTGCGAGTTGAGTGCGCCGACGGCCTGACTGTTTCGGTTCGTGCTGGAGCCCGTACCGAGTGGCAGGGCGAACTGGAATTTGAATTCGACCCGGCAGACGCAGTGCCGGTGCGGGCTTCGGCCGAGAGGATCTAGCGAATGTTCTCGCGAGCGTATCGGACCGCGATCACCCTGCCGCCTCTCCTATGGGTCACGGTATTTCTGCTGGTGCCTTACCTCTTGATGTTCTGTTACAGCTTCTGGTCAGTGTCTCCTTCACAGGCGATCCTCCATACCTGGACCCTGGACAATTACCGGCAACTGCGGCACGTCGATGTCTACTGGCAAACGCTGTTACGTTCGATGTGGATCGCCGCCCGCGTAACCGTGTTCTCTTTGTTGCTCGGCTATCCGCTGGCGTATTTCTTATCGTTTTACGCGGGCAAACGGAAAGACCTGTTTTATCAGCTGGTGATCATCCCGCTCTGGGTGAGCTATCTCGTCCGGGCCTACGCCTGGAAAACCATCCTGGGGAGTGACGGAGTTCTGAATACGTTGCTGCAGTACGTTCATCTCACTCGGCATCCGCTCGAGTTCCTGCTCTATAGTCCATTTGCCGTTGTCCTGACATTGACCCATATCTATACTCCGTTCACGTTTCTTCCGATCTACGCCTCGCTGGAGCACATTCCACGGAACCTGGTCGAAGCCTCCCACGATCTGGGGGCGTCTCCGGCACAAACGTTCTGGCGGATTGTCTTTCCGCTCTCGATTCCGGGTGTGCTGGCAGGAGCGACCTTCGCTTTTGTCCTCAGCCTTGGCGACTTCCTCGCGCCACTGCTTCTGGGCGGGCCGAGCGGCATCATGATCTCCAATATCGTGGTGAGTCTTTTTGGCGCCGCCTACAACTGGCCGCTTGGGGCGGCGATTTCATTCTGCATGCTCGTGCTGGTGGTCAGCCTGCTGTTCGTTTCAGAGCGGCTTGAGAAGAAATGGAGCTTTGCTTGAGCGGGGCAAACCATCACTCGAAACGGGCGGGATGGCTTTTGGGCCACGCTCTGCTCGTATTCGCGTTTTTGTATCTCCCGATCGTGGTTCTCATTGTTTATTCGTTCAACGGCGCTGGAGTGGGAGGATTCCCTCCTCGCGATCTCACGCTCGATTGGTATCGCACATTGCTTGCCGACGGAGCTATCTGGGAGTCGGTCGTCAACAGCCTGCTGGTTGCGGCCGCTGCCGTAGTGATCGCGCTTGGCCTGGGTATTCCAGCGGCCCTCGCACTCGATCGCGCACAGTTTCCGGGGAAGGTTCTTTTCCGGAGACTTGTCTTGTTGCCGTTGATCCTGCCGGGGATTATCACCGGCTTGTCTCTGTTGATGCTGTTCAACGAGGGCAAGGTGAAGCTGAGTTTGCTCACCATCATTCTGGGACACGGCACCGCTTTGATTTCAGTGGCAACCACGGAAGTCTTTGCCGGACTTCAGAAGTTCGATCGCGCGCAGGAGGAAGCCTCTCTGGATCTGGGCGCGACATACTGGCAAACGTTCCTGCGTGTCACCTTGCCGAACTTGAAGCTGTCGATCGTCGGCGCCGCCCTGCTGATCTTCACGCTCTCCATGGACGAAATTGCCGTCAGTTTTTTCCTGATCGGCCGTGACAACACATTGCCACTGGAGATTTGGGGACGTCTACGCCGAGGCATAACGCCGGAGATCAACGCCATCTCCACCATCATCTTTGTCTTCTCGCTTGCGGCCATTGTCCTCTGGTACCGGTTACGCCTCGGCACTGAGGGATCACCAGAGACTGCCGCCGAACTGATCGAGCCTGCTGTGCAAGGAGCCCAATCGTGAGTGCAAATCGCCGGGACTTTATCAAGTTTGTCGTAGCTGGTGCCGTCGCCTCAGGATGCCCGCTGGATGCCGCCCTTTTCGCAGCTCCCGCCGATGCAGCGGCAGTCGTGGACGGGGAAGAAAACAAGATCTGCCATCAAGTGCGTGACGGTAAAGTTTTCTCACGACCGCCGGTTTCGGCGAACCACGATGTAGTCATCGTGGGCGGCGGCATGAGCGGACTCACGGCTGCCTATTTGTTGCAGAACCGCGATTTTTTGCTCCTCGAAAAAGAGCCTCACTTCGGCGGGAATGCCTACCTTATGGAATATCAAGGACAGGCGTACGGAACGGGCTCGGCGTTCGCCGATAACGAACTGGTCGTTGCCTTCGCCAAAGAAATCGGACTCGAGGCGTTTCCGGTTAATAATTTTGATCCGACACTGGTCAATGGCGAGTTCGTCGCTGATACCTGGGGTGATGGCATCGATAAACTTCCCTACTCCGCCTCGGTGCGCGACGCCTTCAAGAAATTCCGTCAAGAACTGCTGGCCATCGACTACAACAAGCGCGAACAGGAACTCTACAACATTCCATTCACTGACCTCCTGAAAGGCTATCCGCCGGAGATCAAGCTTTGGTGGGATGGCTTCGGAGCTTCCAGTTGGGGCGCCCGTTCAGAAGATACCGCCGCGGCGATTGCCGTCGCTCAGATGCAATGGATGGCCGAACCGAACCGCAAGGACGATCGCTACACGTGGCCCGGGGGCTTGGGCGCGCTGAGTAAATACCTGGTTGATGTGCTTCAACCCAAACACGCGGATCGAATGCAGACCGGCACGACGATTGTTGCGGTTTCGTCCGAGAAAAACGCGGTGAACGTGACCTACCTGCAAGGCGCTGACTTAAAGACCGTCTCCGCGAAAGCAGTCATCATGGCGACGCCGAAGTTCATTACACGACGCATCGTGGAAGGCATTCCGGATAAGCAGGACGATGCCATGCAGCAGATGCGCTATATCCCGTACGCGCTCGTGAATCTTATTTTCGACAAAGAGGTGTATCGCAAAGGCTACGACAACTGGTGTCCCGGAAATTCCTTTACCGATTTCATTGTTGCCGACTGGGTCATTCGCAACCAGCCGGGCTATCACCCGAAGTTCAACATCCTGAGTTGCTACACTCCGCTGCATGAAGAGGAAAGGCGAACTTTCTTGACCGAGACGGGCGCACGCAAGCTGGCGGGGGATGTACTCAAAGACTTTCAGAAGCTGCTGCCGTCAACCAACGTCGATCCCATCGAAGTGCATATCTACCGGCGCGGCCATCCCATGTATATGGCGACTCCCGGACTCTTTACCAAGGTCCAGCCTTTGCTCCGCGCGCCGATGGATCGGATATTTTTCGCTAACACCGATTCCGAGGGCCCGGTGTCGAGCACGACTCAGGCCATCACCGGGGCACGACGTGTGGTGAAGGAAGTCGAGCACCGGCTTGCCGGCAGGATTGGGCCCCACGATGCTTCAACTGTCGTCGCCTGAGTTCTCTGACACTGGCCCGCAAAGAGCCTGCATCGATGCGCCAATTCCACGCCCCTGCTGTTTGACCTGCGGCCCGGACAACCACCCGTGTCCACCGAATCACTCGCGGCATAGTAAAGTAGTGATTACGTCCCAACGCGACCTGCCGAAATCGCTTTGATAAAGGAAGTCTCGAGCTTGAGTGTAAACATCCGCAATATCGCCATCATCGCCCACGTGGACCACGGCAAGACGACGCTCGTCGACGCCATGCTGCAGCAGAGCGGCACTTTCCGCTCGAACGAGGCTCATGTTGACCGCGTGATGGATTCCAATGAATTGGAGCGCGAGCGCGGAATCACGATCCTCGCCAAGAACACTTCAGTCTTCCACGGCGGGGTAAAGATCAACATTGTCGACACGCCCGGACACAGCGACTTTGGTGGAGAAGTCGAACGCGCGCTGAAGATGGTGGACGGTGTCATGTTGCTGGTAGACGCCAGCGAGGGTCCGCTGCCGCAGACCCGCTACGTTCTGGGCAAAGCGCTCGACGCCAAACTGCCGCCCATCGTGGTCATGAACAAGATCGATCGCGCCGATGCGCGCCCCCAGGAAGTGTTGAACGAAATCTACGACCTGTTCATCGATCTCGATGCCAAGGAAGATCAACTCGAGTTTCCTGTTCTCTACACGAACGCAAAAACGGGGACAGCTTCCGCCAGTATCGCGGGAGGAGGTCAAAACCTCGAGCCGCTGTTTGACGCCATCGTCAAGACAATCCCTCCTCCGCAAGGCGATCCCTCCGGACCGCTGCAAATCCTGGTGGCAAATCTCGATTACAGCGACTACCTCGGGCGGCTGGCCATTGCTCGCGTGTTCAACGGCACACTCGCAACTGGAGAGGAGGTCAGCATCGCCAAGCGCGATGGCGCGTTCCAGAAAACGAAGATCACGAAGCTGTTTTCCTTCTCCGGGCTGAAGCGCATTGATATTACGCAAACCGATCTCGGCGACATCGTGGCAATTGCGGGAGTGGAAGGTATCACGATCGGCGAAACCATCACGAATGCAGAGAACCCCGCGCCGCTCCCGCCTATCGTGATCGATGAACCGACGATCGCAATGATGTTCACCATCAACAGTTCGCCTTTCTCCGGTCGAGATGGCAGTTATGTAACGTCGCGCAATTTGCGCGAACGCCTCGACAAGGAGCTCTTGACCAACGTTTCGCTGCGAGTTGAAGACACCGGCAGCATGGATTCATTCAAAGTGCTGGGGCGCGGGGAATTGCAGCTCTCGATACTGATCGAAATGATGCGCCGGGAAGGCTTCGAGCTGGCGGTCGGAAAGCCTGAGATCGTGACGCGCCGTATCGACGGCAAGCTGATGGAACCGGTGGAGCATCTGACGGTCGATGTGCCTGAGGAGTTTGTGGGCGTCGTGATGGAACAACTTGGCACTCGCAAGGGCGAAGTCGCGAACATGCACAATCACGGCTACGGACGGGTGCGGATTGAATTCCGCGTTCCCAGCCGCGGCTTGATCGGCTTGCGCAGCCAACTGCTGACCGATACCCGCGGTACGATCGTGATGAACACGCTGTTCCATGGCTACACCGAATGGCAGGGCGAGATTCCGCATCGGCCAACTGGGGTCCTCGTCGCCGACCGTTCGCGGGCTTTCTACTTCGCATGCTCTTTACAACCTCCAGGAACGTGGCGAACTTTTCATCGGTCCGGGCGTTGATGTCTACGAAGGGATGATCATTGGCGAGAATGCCAAAGATAATGATCTCGATGTGAATGTCGTCCGCGAGAAGAAGCTGACCAACATGCGCGCGTCGACGGCCGACGAAGCGATTCGACTGGTTCCCTTTCGACAACTGAATCTGGAACAGGCCATCGAATTCATAGCCGACGACGAGTTTGTGGAAGTGACTCCCAAGTCGTTGCGCTTGCGGAAAAAGGTGTTGCCCGCCAACAAGCGAAAGAAAAGCCCGGTGATGGTGGAGGAGACGAAGTAGTGGCAAAAGGACGCAAGTCCGCGCCGCCAACTCTGCCGCCGTCGTTTCGCATGCTTCTGGTACCGTGCAGTTGCGGTAACAGTTTTGCTGTTTCTGAGGACTATGATCGTCAGGGCACACAATGGAGCCGCTACTTGACTTGTCCGCATTGCGGCAAACGCCATGATCCCAAGAACCGCTTGCTGCAACTTGGCTATCTCCGCGAGGGATACTGGCGCGTCGAAGATTGCTAGTGGACTACGGCAAATGTGCGGAAAGCGGCCCCGGCCGAAAAACCGGTTGCGATTTTGAGCCTGGGTTTTGAGCTGGACATTTCCTGCTATACTTCCTCCCGCATTTGACTGTTCGCCAACTCCGGCCTCGATTCCAGGAAGGGCTCAGGCGCCACCTGCTTCCCTGCCGAAGTCGCACACACTCAAATAGCTCATCCCCCGAGGCACTCGCTTGAAGAACATCTTTGTGGGAAACCTGGATTTCAATACGACGGAAGACGAGTTGCGTCAGCTTTTTGAACCGCACGGCCAGGTGGATCGCGTCAGTATCCTCACCGACCGGGATACGGGTCGCTCGCGCGGGTTCGGCTTTGTGGAGATGGCGAGCGCCGAGGATGGAGAGAAAGCGATCGCGGCATTAAACGGCGCCCAGGTCGGGGGACGCACGCTCAATGTGAATGAAGCCCGTCCGAAACCGGAACGCACTGGCGGAGGCGGAGGCGGCGGGCGCGGGCGCGAACGCAGCGGCGGTGGCCGGGGTCGCTGGTAGTCTCTCGCATCCGCGGTTCACTTCCCTTTCCAAAGCCTCCCGGATTCGTGTGGCTCCCGCGTTTGATGCGGCATGAGTCCGGATGTAAACTGAACTTCACGCGCCCGTAGCTCAGCTGGATAGAGCGGCAGCCTCCGGAGCTGTAGGTCGGGAGTTCGAATCTCTCCGGGCGCGCCAGTTCCCTTCCCGACGTTCCCTTTCGCATTTTTTTCACATGGTTTTTTGGCGCCGAAGCCGCAAGACTCGCGGACAATCCCACTGGAATCTTATTTCGAGCTGAGTCCACGCATCGCCGGTTCGGGTACCGGCGAGGATCCCTGCAGCAGAGCCATGGTCTCCAGGATCGTTGTTACAACGTTCTCATCGCCAACCACGGTATTGATCATCAGATGGTAGAGCGAACGGGTAGGCCAGTCGGCGTTGAAGTAGTGCTTGATGAAGGCCATTCGTTCCCGGTCAACCGTGTCAACCAGATCGTCGGCTTCCTCAAGGCTGGTGCCACTGGAAATCAGCCTGCGCACTTTTTCTTCGCGGGGCGCGTAGAGGAACACCCGAAACGTGTCCGCGCGACTGCGTAAAAAGTAAGGTGCGCCGCGTCCGACAACTACCGCGTTCCCTTCTTCTGCGATCATCGCGGTGATGCCTTCCATCATGCGCACCATGCAGTCGGCGTCGAAGGACTCAGGTTCGGCCAGGGGGATGGCGCGTTCATAGCTTCCGCGCCAGAAGGTTTTTGCGAGACGATAGAACGCATTGTCTCGTCTTTCCTCGTGCTCTTCTACCGTGCCGCAGTCGACGTTGGCGCGCTTGGCGATCTCTTCTGTGAGTTGGTGGTCCCAGACCTTCCAGTGGAGGCGGTCCGCGAGTTGTTTGGCAATTCCCGCGCAGCCGCACCCGTACTCGCGCTCCAGCGTCACGATCCGGAACATGACACCCTCTCCCTGCTACTAGTGTACCGCCATCCCACCGCTCGAGCGCGTCTTCTTCATCAAGAGAAGCGTGGGGATCATCGCCAAAATGACATATGCAAGGATATGGAAATTATCCAGATACGCGAGCATGGTGGCCTGTCGCTGCACCGTGTTCTGGAGCACACCGTAGGCCTGCCTCTGAGCGTCGGGCGCACTTGTACCGTGAGCCACCAGTTGAGCGGCTATCCCGTTCAGTGTCGCCTGGAGGCTGGCATTGGCGCTGGTCCAGTGACTCATCAGGTCACTCAGATGCTTTTGCGTGCGGCGGTCCAGCATGGTTGTGACAAACGAGATGCCCACACTGCCACCAATGTTGCGCGCCAGGTTCATCAAGCCGGAAGCCGCGTTGTTCTTTTCCCTTGGCAGGTAGGCGTACGCGGAAGTGTTGATGGGAACAAACAGGAAAGCGAGTCCGATGGCCTGGAACACGCGGGCCATTACCGCGGTTTTGAAGTCGATGTCGAGATCGAACGAAGTCATATGAAACAGAGAGAACGACAACATCGACAAACCAAACAGCAACAGGTAGCGCGCGTCATAGCGGGACAAGAGCCAGCCCACGAGCGGCATGCAAACCATAATGGCGAAACCACCCGGCGAAAGCGCCATCCCCGAAAGTTCCGCGGTATAACCCATCAGGGTCTGCAGAAACAGCGGCAGTAACAGCGTGCTTCCGAGAAGCGCGAAACCCAGCATGAACATCAGCAGATTCGAAACCGCGAAGGTTCGCTCGCGGAAAAGATGCAGGTCAATGATCGGATCCTTATGGCGCCATTCCCACCAAATGACAAAAAGAAGAGCGGCGGCCGCGATGATTGCCAGCGTGGTGATGAAGTGCGACTCGAACCAGTCATCGCGCTGCCCTTTATCGAGAACGATCTGAAGACAACCCAGACCCACCGCCACCAAACCAAGGCCGATGTAGTCAATCTTCGTTTCACTCAACTTGCGGCGCTTGAAGTATGGCGGGTCCTGGATAAGGCGGGAAGTCAAAAGCAGCGACAGAATCCCGACCGGAATATTAACGAAGAAAATCCATCGCCAGGTGTAGTTATCGGTGATCCAGCCGCCAAGCGTCGGACCGATGGCCGGGGCCATAACCACCGCGATCCCATAGACGGCGAAGGCCATCCCGCGCTTCGCGGGTGGAAAGGTATCAGCGAGGATGGCTTGCTCGCTTGGCTGCAAGCCTCCGCCGCCGGCGCCCTGCAGCACGCGGAAGATGATGAGGGCAGGCAGGTTTGGTGCAAGCCCGCACAGGAACGAACTCACAGTGAAAAGGAAAACGCAACCCATGTAGAAGCGCTTGCGGCCCACGATCGACGAGAGCCACCCGCTTAACGGCAGCACGATCGCATTCGAGACCAGGTAGGAGGTCAGAACCCAGGTGCTTTCATCCTGTCCCGCAGAGAGGCTGCCAGCAATGTGAGGCAAGGCCACGTTCGCAATGCTGGTGTCGAGCACCTCCATGAACGTAGCCAGAGTTACGGCAAGGGCAATGATCCAGGGATTGACTGGCGAACGCCAAGCCTCGGCGTCGTCCACCGTGAGGGCGGCCGTACTCATTGGCGAATCCAGACTTTCGGCTCGACCGACATCCCCGGCCTCAACTCGTGGCCCTTGGTTTCTCCCAGCTCAAACACAAGCTTGACTGGGATTCGCTGTACGACCTTCACGTAATTGCCCGTGGCGTTCTCAGGAGGCAGAAGGCTGAAGCGGGCCCCACTGGCGCCAGCTATGCTGTCGACGTGGCCCTTGTAGTCCTTACCAGTCGCGTCCACGTAAATGGTCACTTTCTGACCAACCTTCATATGGCGGAGCTGCGTTTCCTTAAAATCGGCGGTTACCCAGACATCCTCGAGAGGAATCAGGTTCATGAGGGCCTGCCCTGGCTGCACATTCTGTCCAACCTCTACCGTGCGATTGCTGACGACTCCCGTTACCGGAGCAATCACTTTGGTATACGAGAGGTTGAGTTGCGCCTGATCGAGATCCGCTTTCTTAAGTTCGGCGGCAGCCACAGCCGACTCAGCGCGGGCTCGTTGAATCGAAACTTGTTTCGGGGCAGTTCCTGCCGAACGTTGATTCGCTACTGCTTGCGCCAGTCGTCCGTCCGCCTGGGCAACCTGAGCTTCCGCGGCATCCGCACTGGCGCGCGCCGCATCCACAGTGGCACTGCCTGCCTTGGCGGCTGCCACTGCCTGGTCGTATTGCTGCTGGGAAATTTCCTGCTTCTCGACAAGTTGCTTATAGCGCACCAGATCGTTTTGGGCCTTGACGTTGTTGGCTTCCGCTTGCTGCAGGTTCGCTTTCGCCGCTTCAAACTGTTGCCGGGCTGCATTGATGCCGGCTTGGGCGCTCAACACGTCCGCGTCGGCAGAAGAAAGCTGGCTCGAGGTGTTTATCGAAGTCACGGGGACATTCACAGTCGCCGCGTCGGCCGTCGCCTTGGCATCGTTGTAGTCGGCCAGGGCCCGAGCCACCGCGACTTGATAATCCGTAGGATCAATCTCGACCAGAACCGCCCCCGCCTCGACGTACTGGTTGTCCTTCACGTTGAGCGTGATGACGTGCCCGGAAACCCTCGGGCTGATGGAGTTCACGTGACCGTCGATCTGCGCATCGTCGGTCGATTCGTAGCTGGCGAAGTAACGCCACAGAAAGATTCCCACGATCGCCAGGACGACGAGACCAAAGATCAGAAACAGCCGAATGCGCGGGTCGTGCCGCCGGCTCAGATGGGAACGTAGATCTTGTACTGACGGAGTGGGCGCTGTGGCTGGAGCCTCTTGTCCAGGTACAGTTTTGGTTGGCGTTGGCATCTATTTGCCTTTCAGATATTGCTTCACACCTTGCTCGGCGTTGCCCAGCGCGCGGGCGAGTTCCACTTTCGCCAGGTTGTGCGCATAAAGACTGGAAATGTAATTCTCATGCGCGCTGGCGACCGACTCCTGTGCTTGCACCACTTCGAGATTGTCGGTGACACCAGCAGTAAAGCGATCTTGTGCCTGCGTGAGTGTCTGCTCGGCGAGATCCACCGTACTGCGTGCCACCTGCACCTGGTCCGAGGCCGCGTTCAGGTCGAGAAGCGCTGTGCGGACGTCATTATCAATCTGTCCGCGCAGATCCTCCAGCCGGGCCTTTGCCTGCCTCAATTCCGCCTCCGCTTGCAAAACGTCGGCGTGCGTTTTGCCCCCTTGGAAAATAGGCACCGTCACCGTCCCCGCAACGTGAAACGTGCCGTTGGAGGTCCCCGGATTCACGCCGATATCACCAAAGTCTCCCTCAAGGTCGAAGGTCGGATAGAGTTCAGCGCTGGCCGCGCGTCTTGACAACTCTGCCGCTCGCGCTTGCGCAAGTGCCGCCTGATAATCGGCACGCGCCGCATATGCGCGGCGCAGGCTCTCCTCCAGCGTCGGCGGCACCAGCATGTCGTACGGAGCCTTGTCGGTCAGGATGAACTCTTGTCCCAGAGCGAGGCCAATGATGCGCGAGAGCGCCAGTTTCTGCTTGGCGAAATCGTTGCGCGCCACAATGAGCTGCTGCTGCCGGCTCTGCAGTTCTACTTGCGCGCGCAAGGTGTCGATCGCCGGGCTTACTCCCGCTTTTTGCTGATCAACCGACCGGTCATATAGGGTTTGAGCAGTCTTCACCTGGGCCTCAGCGGTCTCAACCCGGGCGGCTTCGGCAATCGCTTCGAGGTATGCATTCCCCGTTATCAGAACCACCAGTTCTCGCGCATCCTGGTATGAATAGGCTGCGGCCTTCAGGCTCTGAGCCGCGGCCCGCTCCTTCTGAATGTAGTTCCAGTTGAAAACAGATTGATCCAGAAAAGCGCGAACGTCGAGGTAGTTAAACGGCCCGAGAACACGGGGAAAGCCCGCGATCGGAATCTTCAGCCCGAGAGCCGAGAGACTGGTTTGTTGAACGTCCTCCTCTCCCTTGGCCACGACATTCGGGAGCAGGTTGCTGAGTTCCTTCCACTTTGCCCCGCGCGCCGCGAGCGTGTTGTCTCCCGAAAGCAGTAGACCCAGGTTTTGTTTCAAGCCTCGGTCAATCGCGTCCAGGAAGGAAATCGGCAACGGTTCAGGGGAGAGTTTTGTCTCGGGCACGCTGCCCGTGAAACCGTTCTGCTGTACCGAGGGCGGGATCGTCACCGTTACCGAAGACGCGGAACCGGCACTGCTGCTGGTCTGAGCAACCAGGTTTTGTAAGGGATGAATTGTAACGAGAAACAACGTGAGAACTAGAGATTTTGAGGTTGTAGTGGACATGTTCGCTGAGCAGGATGGCCCTTTGGCGAGCCTGGCCTCAGACTACTGGCGGCTTCCGCGCATGACAATTGTATGTTGATTCGGCGAGCCGGGTTGGCGATGCAAAAGGATTCTGACCTCCACGGCGCACCCCGCCCGGTTGAAATGCTCTGCTCTTTGTCGCGATTTCGGTCGGATTAGCCATTACCTTCGATACTTTCCGGTTTATTCCGTGGACGAATACTCTGAAGGCGAACTCGAACCGGTCGAATCCTTAGCACTCCACGCAGGGTACCCAGGCGCCTCCGTCCGGGCCTTCGTAAATCAATCGAACAGGTGGCTCGCGCTGATGAAGTCTTCTCACCAGGAAAGAGTTCAGTCTTCGAGGCAGCGTGGCTGGCATCGTCGTTTCCAGAGGCATCGTTCCGATTTTCCGGTGCGGGCGGTTTTACTGCGTGAAGACGGCTACACCGAAATCCTGGGTCGATGCGGTGACATCGGGCACGGCGGACTGGGCGCGGTCTTGACGGAGGAAATCCAGAAGGACGAAGTCCTTAGCTTGGAATTGTCGCTTCCCGAGTGCGACAAACCGATAGTCGTCCGTGCCATCGTTCGATACCGAAAAGGCTTCCTGCACGGTTTCGAATTTCTGGGACTCGCAGCCGAGCAACAGTCTGCCGTCGATGCGTTTTGCGCCGCCTTGCCGCCATCAGCCTGAAATGCGCCACGAGTGGCAACTGGGTTACTTACGTTCGTAACCTTGGTCATCTTGTTCTGCGCTTCGTTTTCCCGCAACCTATGGGTACGCCCGGCACCGGTGAGGGCAGACCTCCGCTATGAGTGATCCCAAAACGACTACACCTGGCACCGACTGGACGCGGCTCCTTACGGACCCTGATCTGGTGGGGCACCTTGGAAAACTGTTGCAAACGTATCGCGAAGCCCCTCCCGAAAAGAGGGAGGAAGCGCTCCTGGCGGCGATGCGGGAGATTAAAACGCCGACGGCCCAGACCAAGGCCAACACTGACAGTGGATCCGCTCCTGCCGAGCCGATGCAGGTCCCAATGCCGATTACGGCTGCGGACACGCCTCCTTTCGAACCCGACAACTACACCCCGTCGTGGGTGCAGGACCGCAGGCGGTTTCCACGAATCAAGTGCTTTGTTGCAGTCGAACTGAAAGTGGATGGTTCAGAAACACCCATCTGGGGAAACCTTTCGAACACGAGTATGGGCGGCTGCTACGTCGAAACCGTCACTCCGGTAAAGAGTGGAGCCGATGTGCAGATCGGGCTCTGGGTGGCCAGCGGCAAGATCTGGGTGAAGGGTTTCGCCCTCAACGGTATCGTGATTAAGAGCAATCCCTGCTTCGGCGTGCGCGTGAAGTTTGATATCGAACCGTCGGTGCGCGAAAGCCTCAAGCAGTTTCTGAAATTTGTCGAAACCACCACCAAAGCCCAGCACAGCGAGTACAGCTACCTGCAGAAGCTTCAGAAGTAAGCCTCCGCATTCCCAGCACGTCGAAGTCACCGCGCTGCGTGCTTTCACAGGAAATTCATAAACCTCGCGGTTCGCCCGCCGCACCGCCCCACACCTCATCAGAAATTGGTACACTCTTACCTTCGGTCGAGATGAAACCTGCACTGGTGGGCAGCAATCCAATCATCTAGAAAAGCTTTCCAGGTTTGCGGGAGTACCGACAATCCCTGTATGGGAGGAATGCTGCAATGGCGGTGAGTGAGCAAACGGTAGTGAGCGGGGTGCAACTGGATACGCTCTCGATCAATACCATCCGTACCTTGGCGATTGATGCTGTACAGAAAGCGAATTCCGGTCACCCGGGCGCCCCCATGGGACTGGCTCCGGTCGCTTATGCTTTGTGGCAGCAATTCCTTCGCTACGATCCTGAAAATCCAGTCTGGCCGAATCGCGACCGCTTCGTGCTCTCGGCCGGCCATGCCTCGATGCTGTTGTATGCATTGCTGTACCTGACAGGCGTCCGCCGCGTAAAAGGCGACACCCAGGTCACTGACGAGCTCTCGGTCTCCCTCGACGAAATCAAGACTTTTCGCCAGCTTGGAAGCCGCACGCCCGGCCATCCCGAGTCGCATCTGACCACGGGAGTCGAAACCACCACAGGTCCACTTGGACAAGGCTGTGGCAACAGCGTGGGAATGGCCATTGCCGAGCGCTGGCTTGCCGCGACCTACAACCAGCCGGGCTTTGAAATCTTCAACTACAACATTTATACGATCTGCGGCGACGGCGACATGATGGAAGGCGTGAGTTCCGAAGCTGCCTCCCTTGCCGGACATCTCAAGCTCAGCAATCTGTGCTGGATTTACGACAACAATAAAGTGACGCTTGATGGTCCGGCCGCCTGGTCCTTCAGCGAGGATGTGATGACTCGCTTCGTGGGATACGGGTGGAATGTGACCCGCGTAAGTGATGCCAACGACCTCAGCATGCTGGCGCGCGGATATCGAACGTTCCTCGAGACCCGCGACAAGCCGACCCTCATCGTGGTCGACAGTCATATCGGCTATGGCTCTCCACATAAGCAAGACAGCAGCGAAGCTCATGGAGAGCCGTTGGGAGAAGAGGAAGTCCGTCTCACCAAGCGCAACTACGGGTGGCCCGAGGACGCGAAGTTCCTTGTGCCGGAAGGCGTCAAAGAACATTTCCGCGAAGGGATTGGCAAGCGCGGTCGCGAACTTCACTCGCAGTGGGTCAAACTCTACAACGAATACGCCAAGCAATACCCTCAACTTGCTGAACAGCTGACACTTATGCAGCACCGCGAGCTTCCCGCAGGATGGGACAAGAACCTGCCGTCGTTCCCTGCCGACCCCAAAGGCATGGGCACGCGCGAGAGTTCCGGTAAGGTTCTAAACGCTGTGGCCCAGAACATCCCGTGGATGATCGGCGGTTCGGCCGATCTGGGCAATTCGAACAAGACCGCCCTGAAGTTCGAAGGCGCGGGGAACTTCGACCGTCCCTCATATGGCGGAAGAAACATTTTCTTCGGCGTGCGTGAGCACGCAATGGGTGCGGCGTTGAATGGGATGTCAGTTTCCAAGTTGCGTCCCTTCGGCGGAACCTTCTTCAACTTCAGCGACTACCTTCGCCCCACGATTCGTTTGGCGGCTCTGATGGAAACGCCGGTGATTTACATCTTCACTCACGATTCCATCGGACTGGGCGAAGATGGGCCGACTCATCAGCCCATTGAACAACTGGCGGCTCTGCGCGCGGTGCCAAACATAGTTGTGTTTCGGCCCGGCGACGCGAATGAGGTGGTTGAGACCTGGAGAGCCGCGATGCAAATCAACCATGGCCCCGTGTTGCTGGTGCTGACCCGTCAGGCGGTGCCGACGCTCGATCGCACCAAATACGCACCCGCGTCCGGCGTAGCCAAGGGAGCTTACGTTCTGGCGGGTGCCGATGGCGGCAAGCCCGACGTCATTTTGATGGGCACCGGAAGTGAAGTGTCGTTGTGTGTGGATGCTTACGAGAAGCTCAAAACAGAAGGCATTCGTGCACGCGTCGTCAGCATGCCGTCGTGGGAAATCTTTGAAAAGCAGGATCAGGCCTACAAAGACAGTGTGCTTCCCCCGAGTGTGTCGGCACGGGTCTCCGTCGAGATGGCAGCAACTCAGGGATGGGACCGTTACGTCGGTCCCAAGGGGCAAATGGTCGGCATGCACTCGTTCGGCGCATCTGCCCCGTGGAAAGATCTGCAGAAACATTTTGGCTTCACCACGGAAGCAGTCGTGAGCGCGGCCAAACGGGCCATCGCTGCGGCGAAATAAAATCGATCCACCGCAGTTGTCATCGGGTTAGGGGCGTCAGGCAGCGACCTGCTGCTCGACGTCCCCATCAGTCTTCTTCTTCTTGGAGGTCGCAATGAATCCCGTTGGAACTCTCGAAAGCGCCAAAGCCGTCAATCCCCTGAAAGAACTGCTGAAGTACGGTCAGTCTGTGTGGCTGGACTACATTCGGCGCAACCTGATCACCAGCGGCGAATTGAAGCGCTTGATCGACGAAGACGGCTTGCGCGGAATGACCTCGAACCCTTCCATCTTCGAGAAAGCCATTGCCGGCAGCACCGACTACACCGACTTCCTGAATTCTCTGAAGGGCAGAACCGATCTGGACGCGAAAGCGCGCTACGAGCTATTGGCGATTCGCGACATCCAGGACGCGAGCGATCTCTTACGCCCCGTCTATCAGAGCGCGAATCGTAACGATGGATTCGTCAGCCTTGAAGTCTCCCCTTACCTGGCCAACGATACCAACGGCACGATTGCCGAAGCGCGGCGGCTATGGAGCGCAGTGAAGCGTGAGAACGTGATGATCAAGGTGCCGGGCACTCCCGCAGGCCTGCCAGCGATCAAGCAACTGATCGGTGAGGGCATCAACATCAATATAACCTTGCTCTTCGCTCAGGAAGTGTACGAGCAGGTAGCGGAAGCCTACATCGCCGGCCTTGAACAATGCGCGGCCAAAGGAGGCGACCTTAGCAAGATTGCCAGCGTCGCCAGCTTCTTCATCAGTCGCATCGATACACTGGTGGATTCCATCGCCAACGAGAAAATTAAAGCCAGTAAAGATTCCGCGCAACAGGCGCAGCTCAAGAGCATTCTGGGAAAAGTAGCAATCGCCAACGGCAAGCTCACTTATCAACGATACCTTGCGATCTTCAGCGGCCCGCGCTGGGAGGCACTCGCCAAGAAAGGGGCGCACACGCAGCGTGTGTTGTGGGCCAGCACCAGCACAAAGAATCCGAATTATCGCGACGTGCTCTATGTCGAAGAACTCATCGGCAAGGACACCGTCGACACGATTCCACCTGCGACGCTCGACGCCTTCCGCGATCACGGCAAGGTGCGCAACAGCCTGACCGAAAACATCGAGGCAGCCCAGGAAACCATGGCTACCCTGCCCAAGGTCGGGATTTCCATGAAGGAAGTCACCGACAAGCTGACCATCGATGGCGTCAAGTTGTTCGCCGATGCCTTCGATCAGCTCCTGGCCGCCGTCGAAAAATCCAGCAGCTCCCCAGTCACGCCGCGAGTGAGCCGCCAAACCTACAACCTGCCAAAAGACTTGGCGGCAGCCGTAAAGACCGCCGCGGATGATTGGCGCGCTAACGGGAAAGTGCGGCGGCTCTGGCAGCGTGACGCGACATTATGGACCGGGACCGATGAAGCCAACTGGTTAGGCTGGCTGGGCATTACCGAAGATCAGATTGCGCAGCATGAAAATCTCCGCAAAGTCGCGGAAGACGCCAAGACCGGAGGGTTCTCCGACATTCTGCTGCTGGGCATGGGCGGTTCGAGTCTGTGTCCGGAAGTCCTTCGCATGACCTACGGCAAAACCGCGGGTTATCCCGAACTGCACGTCCTCGATTCGACCGATCCGGCGCAGATCAAATCCTTCCAGGACAAGATCGACCTGGCGAAAACCCTTTTCATTGTTTCCAGCAAGTCTGGCAGCACTCTCGAACCAAACATTTTCAAGCAGTATTTCTTCGAACAGGTGAAGAAGGCGATCGGCGCTGATAAAGCCGGCAGCCGCTTCATCGCAATCACCGATCCCGGCTCGAAGATGCAGAAAGTCGCGGAAGGAGACAAGTTTCGACATATTTTCTTCGGCCTTCCCAGCATCGGTGGTCGTTATTCGGCGCTTTCGAATTTCGGCATGGTGCCGGCAGCCGTCATGGGCTTTGACACGAAGAAATTCCTCGAGCGCACCGAAGAGATGGTTCAAGCCTGCGCCTCCTGTGTTCCGGTCGAAGAAAATCCTGGAGTCGTGCTCGGACTGATCCTGGGCAGCGCGGCGAGGGCAGGACGAGACAAGGTGACGATCATCACGTCGCCGGGGATCTTCGATCTCGGCGCCTGGCTCGAGCAACTGCTCGCTGAATCGACGGGAAAACAGGGCAAAGGGATCATTCCCGTCGATCGCGAATCTATCGGCGCCCCCGAAATTTATGGAAATGACCGTGTGTTCGCCTACCTGCGCCTCGAATCTGCTCCGGACGCGCAGCAGGACGCCAAAGTCGCAGCCCTGGAAAAAGCGAACCAACCGGTAGTGCGCATTTCCTTGACCGATCCCTACGACCTCGGCCAGGAGTTCTTCCGCTGGGAGATCGCGACCGCAGTCGCCGGGTCCATCATCGGGATCAATGCCTTCAACCAACCTGACGTCGAAGCCAGCAAGATTGCTACGCGAAACTTGACGACTGAATACGAGAAGACCGGTTCCCTCCCCGCCGAGAAACCTATCCTGGAAGACAAAGGCGTGAAACTTTTCACCGACGAAAAGAACGCCGCCGAGCTAGCCAAGGCCGCCGGCTCCGACAAATCGCTGGTCGGATACCTGAAGGCGCATTTCGGTCGCATGAAGGCTGGCGACTACTTCGCGCTTCTCGGCTACATCCAGAGGAACGAAGCGCACGAGGCGGCATTGCAGGCAATGCGGCACGCTGTACGTGACAAGAAGCACGTCGCAACTTGTCTGGGCTTTGGTCCCCGTTTTCTCCATTCCACGGGACAAGCCTACAAAGGCGGGCCGAACTCAGGAGTATTTCTGCAGCTTACTTGTGACGACGCGAAGGATTTGCCCGTGCCCGAACAGAAGTACACCTTCGGCGTCGTGAAAGCGGCTCAGGCTCGCGGAGATTTCCAGGTTCTCGCCGAACGCGGACGCCGCGCCCTGCGAGTACACCTCGGATCCGATCTCGCAGCCGGCTTGCGCACGCTACAAGACGCAGTGAAACAGGCCCTCGCATAAATCCGAGGCACGAAACGCAGGCGATCTGCGCCTAAGCTTGGGTTCCAATCTTGCGGTACACACGAGCAGAAGGAGAGCTTCATGCAATTGGGAATGGTGGGTTTGGGGAAAATGGGCGCGAACATGACGCGCCGCCTCATGCGCGGAGGTCACCAGGTTGTCGTTTCCGACTTGAGCGCCGATGCGGTCAAAGGCCTGGTCGGCGAAGGCGCTGTCGGCTCCACTTCCCTCGAGGACATGGTCAGCAAGCTGAAAGCGCCACGAGCTGTCTGGATCATGGTTCCGGCAGGCAACCCGACCGAGCAGACCGTTCTATCCCTAGCCCAGTATCTTCAACCCGGGGACACCATCATCGACGGCGGCAACTCGTATTTCAAGGATGACATTCGCCGTTCCAAGGCCCTCAAAGACAAGAGCCTGCACTATGTGGATGTCGGCACCAGCGGTGGTGTCTGGGGACTGGAACGCGGCTACTGCATGATGCTCGGCGGCCCGAAGGAAGCCGTGCAGCGATTGGACCCGATCTTCAAAACACTTGCTCCCGGAATCGGTGACATTCCCCGCACCCCCGGACGGGAAAAACTCGGCGGAACGGCAGAACAGGGATACATCCACTGCGGTCCTTCCGGAGCAGGCCACTTCGTCAAGATGGTACACAACGGCATCGAGTACGGAATCATGCAGGCCTACGCCGAGGGTTTCGACATTTTCAAGAACGCCACCAGCAAAGAGTTGCCGGAAGATCAGCGCTACGATCTGAACCTGCCCGACATTGCGGAAGTCTGGCGACGGGGCAGCGTGGTCAGTTCGTGGCTCCTCGATCTGACCGCCATGGCCCTGACAGAAAATCCGACCCTTTCCGAATACAGCGGCTTTGTGCAGGATTCGGGCGAGGGCCGATGGACAATCCAGGCCGCCGTCGACGAAGCCGTGCCGGTCGATGTGCTCTCGGCCGCATTGTTTGTCCGTTTTCGTTCCCGACAGGAGCATACCTTCGCCGAGAAAATGCTGTCGGCCATGCGCCAGAAGTTTGGCGGGCACGTCGAGCCGAAGGCGGCGAAAAAACCGGCCTGACCCGCTACGCTGTACAGTTGAACGATAGGACCTGCAAATGGCTCAAACGCTGACCGCGCCCGCCTCTACTGGACAGCCCATCGGAAAAACCGCGGATCCTTGCGTGATGGTGATATTCGGCGCGTCCGGCGATTTGACGCGACGTAAGCTGATTCCCGCGCTCTACAACCTCGCCCACGCCCATCTCCTCTCGCCCCAATTTGCCGTGGTCGGCATCGCCCGCCGCCCCATGTCGAGCGAGGACTATCGCAAGGCGATTTCCGAGGATATCAAGAAGTTCGCCACCGGAGACGTCGATCCAGAACTGTGGGATTCGTTTGTCCGCCGCCTGCATTACATTTCGGGGAACTTTGACGACAAGCAAACCTACGTCAACCTGACCCAACTGCTCGGAAAGATCGACAAGGAGCAGTCCACGCCAGGCAACTATTTCTACTACCTCGCCACCACGCCCGACGCTTTCGGCCCGATCGTCGAGAGCCTCGCCGAAGCAGGGCTGATGCAGCAGGACAGCAATCATTGGCGCCGGGTCATTATCGAAAAGCCATTCGGCCACGACGTTGAAAGTGCTCGCGCCCTGAACCAGCAACTGCTCAAGTTTATCGACGAGAAGCAGATCTATCGCATTGATCACTACCTCGGAAAAGAAACGGTTCAGAACATCCTGGCCTTCCGCTTCGCCAACGGAATCTTTGAGCCGATTTGGAATCGTCGCTACATCGATCACATCGAGATTTCGGTAGCGGAAACTGTGGGAGTTGAGAAGCGCGGCGGCTACTACGACACCGCGGGCGCCCTGCGCGACATGGTTCCCAATCACATCATGCAGCTGATTACGCTGACTGCGATGGAGCCACCAGTTTCTTTTCGCGCGGATGCGGTACGCGATGAGCAATCCAAGATCCTGCATGCCATTCAGCCCCTCAGTGCCGAGGAGGTCCTGGTTCGTACCGTTCGCGGCCAGTATGGAGAAGGCGTCATCGCCGGGCAGCGCGTTCCCGCTTACCGGGCGGAACCCGGAGTTCCCCCCGAGTCCAGGACCGAAACATTTGTCGCGATGAAGCTGGCCATCGATAACTGGCGCTGGGCCGATGTTCCGTTTTATCTGCGCACGGGTAAACGCATGCTGGTGCGCAATACCCAGATCGTGATTCAGTTCCGGCGCGCGCCTTTCGTGCTTTTCCGCGACACCCCCGTCGAGAACCTGATGCCCAACCAACTCGTACTGCACATCCAGCCGGAAGAAGGCATTTCCTTGCGCTTCGCGGCGAAGGCGCCGGGCGCCCTGATGCGGCTGGGCACGGTCGACATGAATTTCGAATACGCCGACTACTTCGGCGCGCAATCGAGCACCGGTTACGAACGCCTGCTCCACGACTGCATGATCGGCGACCAGACCCTGTTCCAGCGTGCCGACATGGTCGAGGCCGGCTGGTGCGTGGTAAGCCCGGTGCTTGACGTATGGAAGGCATTACCGCCGCGCCATTTCCCCAACTACGCGGCAGGTAGCTGGGGTCCCAAGGAAGCCGACGAACTGCTCGAGCGGGATGGCCGGCGCTGGAGGAATTTCGATAAATGATCCTCGCCGGCGATATCGGTGGTACCCACGCCCGACTTGCCTACTTCCAATCTCAAAATGGTCACTTAACGCTTGCGGCGGAGGGCGTGTTTCCCAGCAAGCAGCACAGCGGCCTGGATGAGATTGTCACTACGTTTGTAAAGCAGCAAGGTTCTCATCCCGACATCGCGTGCTTCGGCGTGGCCGGCCCCGTCCGTAACGGCAAGGTAGAGACGTCGAACCTTCCCTGGACAGTCGAGGCCTCGCGCCTGGCCAGCGAACTCCAGCTTCCCTCGGCAATGCTGATCAATGACCTGGAGGCCAATGCCTGGGGCATTCCGAGCCTGGGCGAGCAGGACCTGGTTTCCTTGAATCGCGTGAAGGGCACACCCGTTGGAAATCAGGCAGTGATCTCCGCCGGAACCGGTTTGGGCGAAGCTGGCTTGTATTGGGATGGAAAGGCCTACGATGTTTTCGCCTGTGAAGGCGGACACTGCGATTTCGCTCCGCGCACCGAATTGGAAATCGACCTTCTCCGCTATTTGAGCGCTCGCTTCGGACACGTCAGCTTCGAACGCATCGTCTCCGGGCCCGGCCTGGTGAATGTTTACCGCTTTCTCCGCGATACGCACCGCGCCGACGAACCCCAGTGGCTGGAGGAGCAGATCACACAGATGGATCCGGCCGCTGCGATATCCCAAGCGGCCCTCGCGGGCAAGAGCCCTTTGGCCGAGCAGGCCCTCGACCTTTGGATCTCCGTTTATGGCGCCGAAGCCGGAAATCTCGCGCTGAAACTCATGGCAACCGGAGGCGTGTACCTCGGCGGGGGCATCGCGCCCAAGATCGTCTCCAGACTTTCCGGCCCCCTCTTCATGCAAGCATTTGCCGCGAAGGGTCGCTTGCAGCCTCTGCTGGAATCCATCCCGGTAAAGGTCATCACCAACGACAAAATTGCCCTTTACGGAGCGGCACGCTACGCGGCTGTGAAGGGAAAACTTTCTCTCCAGGGAGCATGAGCGTGCAAGCTGCGGTGCAAGTCTTCGCAGACCCGGCTGCCCTGTTTCGAGCGGCCGCCGACGAGTTCGCGCGCTGCGTGAAGGATGCGGTTACTGCTCATGGCCGCTTCACCGTCGCTCTTTCCGGTGGTTCTACTCCGAAGAGCCTCTACGCTCTTCTCGCGACCTACTCCACCTTGCCTTGGGACAAAATCTACTTCTTCTTCGGTGACGAGCGCCATGTCCCCCCGGATAGTCCCGAAAGCAACTACCGCATGGCCCGCGAAGCGCTGCTGTCCAAGATTCCGGCCCCCGCCAGCAACGTTTTTCGAGTTCCTGGAGAAACGCCGGACGCCGATCAGGTCGCCATCACCTACGAGCAGACCATTCGACAGTTCTTCAAAACGCCGCCGGGATCTTTCCCGCGCTTTGACCTCATCCTGCTTGGCATGGGCCCCGACGGTCACACGGCTTCCCTTTTTCCAAAGACGAAAGCCCTTCAGGAGAAGTCGCGCCTGTTCGTAGCCAACTGGGTGGAGAAGTTCAAGACCAGCCGTTTAACCCTTACCTTGCCAGTTTTGAATAATGCTGCCGAAGTGATGTTTCTGGTGAGTGGACCGGACAAAGCACCTGCGCTGCGTGAGGTCTTGCAAGGGGACCAATCCGGCGAACTCTTCCCTGCCAAATTAGTGCAGCCGGTGAGTGGAAAGCTGATGTGGCTCGTCGATCAAGCTGCTGGTGCCGACCTTAGAGCGCAAAAATCCTAAGCGGCGCTTCCACGCCAGTCCGCGATCTCTTTCAGCCCATCGCCGAAAGTGTGTTCGAACAGCCGCACCATGTGCCGCGAGTGTTCGAACTCGTGGATGTCGGCCCAGACCTCGGCCTGCCAGGGCTGCTCGTGGGTAGCGGACTCCCCACAGGTGGCGCAGCGGGTATGTAGTTTGGTCGCGGTAATCGGAGTGCTTGGAAGTGCCATCGGCCCCGCTGGCAATTCGATGAAGATGCAGCGGACTTCCTCAATCTCTTCGTTGGCACCGATCAGATGCTCGTAGCGCAGCAGGTAGCCGAATCCGAGCTTTCGTGCCTCCACCTCAGCCTCAATGCGCGTGTGGAACGGCCCATATTCGGCCCGCAACTGGTCGGTGGAGTCGCAAGCCATCCAAAACGTCTCTTTGTAAGCCATTCCCTACCTCGCCCCCGGTCGTCGGAATCAGCCCTGGGAGAGCGACTCCCCGTCACGCCGAACCGGGTCATTGCAATTCAAGTGCCGCGCCTGGAACACTTTAAGAGGCGATTTCCCAAAGAATTTAGCCCTTGCGCGGCTGCCATCAAGTCCGACTGAATGCAACAATTTGCAGCATTATCCCGGTGAACCGCCCTCTTGCGCTCAACCCGCATTCCTGCCAAGCCTACATCGTAATCGCGCCTGGCATCGAAATCGAGTCCGTGATGTCTAGTGGGTTTTCTTGGCCTCCGGGAATTCTGCCAGGAAGGTTCCCAGCGCCTCGCTGGCATCCGGTTTGCTCTCGATGGCAGCATACACATCCCGGAATTTCAGGCGAACCCCGGCCAGCATTTCTTCGTCGGTCATCAGGCGATCCAGCAACTTCTGCCAATGGGAAACTTCGCGGTGCTCGAGCACCAGCTTCAGCGCAATATTTTCAAGAATAAAGATATTCGGTGACGCGAAGAACAGCGGAGAGTCGCTTCTTCTCCAGCACGGTCATGAGAGATGGATGCTCTCAAACGGCGCGCTGATACGTTTTACGAAACGAACCGCTGGGCGAGCATGCATTCCATGGCTCTGGTTTTTTTGGGCTTCGATCGCAAACGAGGAGCGCAGGCATTCGTCACAACGTCGCGCGGCCTCTCCATCGAGCCAGCAGAAAAACCAATTTGACCGAACGAAAAAAGAGAGCATCCAAGTGTTGTGCTTCGTGCTAGGTTGCAACCAGGAGCGGTCCTCGCAAAAGGGAGCAGACACGCCGGTAGCACGGAGCCGGGTTCCCAGACGGCAGCCGTCTACAGCTCATGATCATGAAATATTGCCCCAACTACCATTGTGTGGCATATGGACGCGTGGTCTACACCCAGACCACCCGGTGCGTGTTCTGCCGCTGGGACCTGAAACCGCCTCGCATGAAGAGTGAGACCGCGGACGACCCTGCTCCTTCCATAAAAACCGTAGAAGCATTGCCCGCACCCACCGATTCGCCCAGCGACGAATCGCGCGAGCGCCACCGTCGCCCTGCGCTTCGTACGAGCGCGTAACCTTCCTGTTCGTACTCCGGTAACTTGTGACACCTCCGGGGCTGTCCTACGCTTTCCGGGATGGCTTTTGAACCATGGCAACCACTGTGGCCCGGGGGCCGGTCGCCACACGCTGACGACGAGCTTAAGCCGGCAGATGAGGACGTAATCCGCACGCTGGCCGAGATCGAGAAGGCGTCGACGCCGCTTCTCTCGGCCACGTCAAACACACCCATTGGCCCCGGCCTGCCGAAGGCCCAAGCTCCGCGTGGCGCCTCCGCCGGACAGCCCAGTGCGAGCGTGCGCTTGCTGGTAACGGCGATTGGAATGGCAGTTGGAATTGGTCTTGTGGGCATGAACCTTGCGCTTCGGCACACCCTGCCTGCCTCCCGCCAGTCTTACCGCGGACGCAACCGTGTCGTCACTCGCTCGGCGCTCGATGCCTCCTTGCAAGCCGAAGCCGAACAGCTTCTTCAGAAGGTTGCCGGTGGCGATTCCAGCGCGGCCGATCAGGTTCTAGCAGAATCCGCGGAATGGACGGGCAAGACCCAGCGTACCCAGAAATCCGAACAGTGGATCGGCATGGCACTCAACCTCCCCGATCTGCATGTGCGCGCCGCCGCGATTCAGGCGGAGTTGGCGCTTGATGGAGTCACCGTCGACGAATCCGGGTTGCGCACCCTGGAACAATCCGTCAGTAATCCTAGCCAGCGCGTCTGGGCACTGTGGATGCTCGGCGCCATTGGCAATCGAGGCGTCGACCCTGTGCACACGGCCAAAATCGTCGAGACCTATCTCTCGGATCCGCAGGTTGATGTGCGGGCGGCAGCCGTGAACGGCCTGGCCATGATCGCAACCGACGAAACCATCCCGATGATGCTCGACCGCTTCCGCAACGACCCCTCGCCAGTGGTGCAGGAACGCGCGGCGTGTTCCCTGGCTGAGTCGGGGATGTATACCCACGAGCAACGCATGACCGCTGCGGGAACTCTGGTGACGTGGCTGGATGATCCGCTCATTACCGGCCAGCAACGCGGTTGGAGCTTGCAGGCCCTGCACGATATTTCCGGGCAGAGTCTGGGATCCGACTCCGCCGCCTGGCGGAACTGGTACGAGGGCGCGAAGTAAGCTCGGCCTCTAAACTTTCGTGAGAACCACCCGTGAACGTCAGGCCTGACCTGGAAAACGATCCACAACGCCCAACTACGCTCGGTGCCCCAGGTTTCGCGTCCGTTCTTTGGACGCTAACCTCGATCTCCACACAGCTTTCTTCGCGTCCTTTGCGGGCTCTTCCTTCGCGTCCTTTGCGGTTAAAGATTTCCGCTCGGTACCACGGTTCCCAGTTCTCTGAACGCTAACCAGACAGGAGACGACAACTGCTCTCAGTCTTTAGTGTGGGCTATCGCGTAGTAGCCACTGCGCGTCTGAATCTTGTATCCCTGCTTGGAGTGAACCTCGATTTTGCGGAAGGACCCGTCCTGGACGTTGTTGGTCGGGGTATAGCCGATGTTGTACTGGCTCCGCAGTTCACGCGCGATCTGCTCGAAAGCGTCTTTCAGCTTGTCCATCTTGTTGCCCACTTCGATGACGCGGCCACCGGTCTCGCCCGCCAGCTTTTTCATTTCCGAGTCGCCGGAGTATCCGCCAAAACCGTAGAACCCGCGGTCGGCGATCAGCAGCACGTAACAGATGGAATCTGATTTTTGCGCGGCCTCGATGGCGTCCTTAATGCGCAACTGGCTGCCCTGATCTTCGCCGTCAGTCAGCAGGATCATCGCCTTGCGGCCGATTTCGTGCGACAGCTCGTCATGGGCAGCTAGATAAACGGCGTCGTACAGGAGCGTGCCGCGCGGGTTGCTGGTAGGAACCGGTCCTCCACCCATGCCCGGGATCCCGCCTCCGCCACCAGTATTGATCTTCGCTTTGTTCAGGGCTGCTTTCAGCCGGCGCACGTCGTTGGTGAAATCCTGCAAGAGATCCACATTGACGTCGAAATCAATGACGAAGGCTTCGTCCTTCTCCCGCAGAATGTCGTTGAGAAAGGCGCCGCCTACTTCTTTTTCCATCTCCAGCACGCGCATCTGGCTGCCGCTCGAGTCGATCAGAATCCCCAGCGTCAGCGGAAGATTGCTTTCCGCCGTGAAATACTTGATCGTCTGCGGTTTGCCATCCTCGGACAATTCGAAGTCGTTTTTGGTCTGATTGGGGATCAGCGCCCCCTTTTTATCCTTCACATTAAAGAACAGTTGCACGACGTTGACCTGCACCTTCAAGGTTTCCATGGATTGATCCTGATCCTGGTCCTTGGTGTGATCCTGAAGCGTCGGCGTCGACTGGGCAGTCGCCAGGCAGGCGACCGCCAGGAAAAGGGTCAAGACGAGAGCGGAAGGGAGCTTGTATGCTGTAAGCATCCGAGAATTCTCGTGGGACTTTTGTTAGTCTATTCCTATAGGGGTAGATGCACCAATCTAAAGGGTTTGAGCATCCCACAGGATAGACGGTTGCCTGAACCGGAGAGAATGACCTTGAGCCAGTGGATTTGCAAAGGGATTCGGGCGGGACTCGGTGTTGCCGTCCTGGTTTTGGCGATTGCGTTCGCCAGCGCCCAAGACCAGGAGCAAAAACAACCAAGTCAACAGGATATCCCTGACGCTCCCTCAGCGGTGCGGCCCGTGCAGCCTTTCCCTACGAATCTCCCACCTTCGCGGCCACAACCCGAACCGGAGAAGGCTCAGCCCGCTACTCCCACGGTGCCGGCGCCCATGGATGAAGCTCCCCCTCCGATGCCTCCAGTGAAAACCGTGCCTCCCGGCAGCGTGCCTTCCAGGGACATGAATTCCCGAGATGACCTCTACAAGATCAAAACCCAGGTCAACTTCGTGCTCGTCCCCGTGATGGTTAAGGATAGCGCTGGCCATATGGTAGATGGCCTGCTCCCCGGCGATTTCACGGTGCTCGAAGACGGCAAGAAGCAGGAGTTGAAGTTCTTCACCAGCGATCCGTTTCCGCTGTCGGCGGCGGTGATTCTCGACGTCGGGATGCCCGACAGCGCGGTGCAGAAGATCAACCAGACTTACACGGCACTGTCGGAGGCGTTCAGCCCCTACGACGAAGTCTCGCTCTACACCTACAGCTCGACCGTGAGCCAGGTTTCCGACTTCTCTTCGGTCGGGCGCCATCTGACCTCAGTACTGAACCAGATGAAGCTCGAGCGTGGCTCCAACAACGGCGTTCCCATCATGAATGGGCCCCTCGGGCCCCAAGGTCCGACGGTGAATGGAGTTCCGGTCGAGCGGCCGGGAGCGCAGCCCAATATCGCCCCGCCTAAAGACGTTCGCGTGCTGAACGACGCGATCCTGCGCGCCGCACTCGATCTCGGCAAACGCGACCGCGCGCGCCGCAAGATCATCTTCATCATCAGCGACGGGCGTGAGTATGGCAGCAAGGTTTCCTACAGCGATGTGCAAAAGGTCCTGCTGTCCCGCGAGATCACCGTATACGGCATCAGCGTCGAAAGCTCGGCCATCCCCATTTACAGCAAGATCGAGAAATTGCGCCTGCCCCACTACGGCTACTCCGACATTCTGCCCAAGTACGCCGCTGCGACGGGCGGCGAAGTGTTCACCGAGCTCAATCGCGACAACATCGAAGTCGCCTATGCCCGCGCCACCGGCGACGCGCGTAACCAGTACACTCTGGGATATACCACTCGGGCCACGCCCAGTAGTGCTTATCGCGACATCGAGGTAAAGGTCGCGCGGTCCGGGCTGAAGGTCAAAGCCAAAACGGGATACTACCCGTTACCGGCAGTCCAGTAGACTGGCGTCCCCAAGCAGTGACGGGGGTAACCTGCCGGTAATCTTGGGCCATATGGTATAAAAGCCGCAGTACCCTAGGAATTCTTTTTTGCGTTGGCTCTCCAGCGGGTTGGAGTGTCTCGCCGCAGCTTTACTAGAGGAAATTCTTGAGTTTCATCAATTTTGCAGCCCGCGAGATCAACTGCAAGATCGTGTATTACGGCGCCGGACTGGGCGGCAAAACCACGAATCTGCAGCATATCTACCAGAAAACCGCGGAACAGCAGAAGGGCAAGATGATCTCGCTCGCCACCGAAACCGAGCGAACCCTTTTCTTCGACTTCCTGCCCCTCGATCTGGGTTCCGTTCGCGGATTCAAAACCCGCATTCACCTCTACACCGTGCCTGGTCAGGTGTTCTACGACGCCAGCCGGAAGCTGATCCTGCGCGGCGTGGATGGCATCGTCTTCGTCGCCGACTCCCAGGAAGAGCGCATGGACGCCAATGTCGAGGCGCTCGACAACCTGATGGACAACCTCAAAGAGCACGGTTACGACTTCTTCAAGATTCCCTACGTGCTGCAATTGAATAAGCGCGACCTACCCAACGTGCTCCCGGTGCCAACCCTCGCCAAGGAACTGCGCCGCAAGAACGAACCAGTGATCGAAGCCATCGCCTTCCAAGGCAACGGCGTATTCGAAACCCTGAAAGAAATCGCCCGCCAGGTGCTCACAGAGTTAAAGCAAGGCGGCTAGAAAAACGCAGGCCTTAGGTCGCAGGTCTTGGGTCTTAGGGCTTTGGGTCCCAGGCATCCAGCCAAATCGGCATACGCCACGTTCGACTCTTTGAGCATCAGGGCACGTCTTCTACTGTAGCGCCGGCGTCCCGCCGGCAGTCGTGAGGGCATCTTGCCCTCTCCTCTTCCGAGCCCGGAATGACATTCCGGTTCGAGAAGGGCCTATCCCCGAATTGAAAATCAATTCGCCGGTGGAGCGACGGGCGTCCTCGCCCGTCGGAGTCGGGGTTCGCAACAGATAGCCCCTCTCAGTTCCTAGGCGGCGTAACCACATCGCCTATTCCCGAATTGAAAATCAATTCGCCGGTGGAGCGACGGGCGTCCTCGCCCGTCGGGGCTTGCGCATGCTAATCGTAATCATGCACTACAAGTACGAATACCGCCGACGTTTGCCACATTACCAACCCGACGCCAAGATTTTTTTCATCACATTCTGTACGTACCAGCGATGGACGCTGCCGGAACGCGCCCGCCGCATCGTACTCGACGCCTGCCTTCGCGGCGATAGCATCCTGTTCGACCTGCTCGCAGTCGTGGTCATGCCAGATCACACACACCTCGCGCTTGTGCCCCGCTGCCAGAGTGATCGTACCGTGAGCATCGCCGAGATCATGCAAGCCATCAAGGGCACCTCGGCGCATAAAATCAATCGGAAATTTGGACGCCGCGGACCCGTCTGGCAACAGGAATCGTTCGATCGCGCTTTGCCACAGGAGCAACAGGTCGATCAAAAGATCGACTACATGCTGGGGAATCCTGTCCGCGCAGGGCTGGTCCGAAATCCAATGGATTACCCGTGGCTTTGGCGCAAGACGGAAGGCTGGCAAGAGATCAGACTTCAGGCAAGGCAGAGCTGAGCGGGGCCAATGCGGATGCGGGGCGCATGCCACGCGCTTCACGCCTCGACGGGCGAGGACGCCCGTCGCTCCACGGACAAGGGACAAAGGGCGCCATCGCGGCGCCCTTCGCTTTACCACTCTGATTGACTGATTTCTACTTCGTCTCCGCCAGCCCAGGGTTCGCCCCGAATTCCCGGCGAGCATTCACCGTTTTCGCAGCTCGTGCGGCAGCCGGAGGTTGCGCCGCTGGCCGCTCCGTAACGCTCCAGCAGCACCGGCACCATCGCGCCTTCCGCTTCCTTCACAAACGTCAGTCGGCTTTCTCCGGCCATGTCGATGCGGACGAAGTCGCCCAGCTTTACCTGTCCCGTCGCGACCA
The DNA here is from genome assembly GCA_963729415.1 of uncultured Acidobacteriota bacterium. Lineage (GTDB taxonomy): Bacteria > Acidobacteriota > Terriglobia > Terriglobales > Acidobacteriaceae > Gp1-AA133. The sequence continues at coordinate 200,845 of CAVSOD010000011.1, forward strand.
GGTTCGCCAGCGGAAAGACAATGTTCCTCTCGATCGCCCGCTTCAGATGACGAGCCCCATAGCGCGGATCCGTGCCTTCCTGCAGCAGGAATTCCTTCACCTTCGGCGTACAGGTGAACACGAACTGGTTCGCACCGGCAGCCTGCAGGATCCTCTGCTGCACCATCCCCAACTCGATCTCGAGAATCTGGCTGAGATGTTCCGGCCGCAGGGTCTTGAACACGACCACCTTGTCGATGCGGTTCATGAACTCGGGAGTAAACTTCCGCCGCGCCGCTTCGGTTGCGGTCCGCGAAATCTTCTCGTCGAGCTTGGAATCCACTTCGGTGACTTGCGTGGCAAATCCCATCCCGCCATCGACCAGGCCGGTCATTTCTCCGGCGCCCAGGTTCGAGGTCATGATGATGATGCACTGCGACAAATCCACCCGGCGGTTGTCGCCCAGGGTGAGAGTCGCTTTATCAAGAATGCCCAGCAGTAGTTGCCACAGCGAGTCGCTGGCCTTCTCGATCTCGTCGAACAACAGGATCGAGAGTTTCAGCTTGTCGGTGTGCCACTGGTTCAACGCTTCCTGGGTCAGCAGCGGATGCGTCTCGCGGTGTCCTAGGTAGCCTGGAGGCGACCCGATCAGCTTGGCGATTTCGTGCGAGTGTTGGAACTCGGCGCAGTCAATCTTGATACAAGCCCGCGCATCGCCAAACAGAGACTCGGCCAGAGCCTCCACCACCCGGGTTTTCCCCGAACCAGTCGGCCCAAGGAACAGAAGATTGCCTACCGGTCGTCCCGGAGGATTCAACCCAGCCAGAAACATCTGATAGATTTCGACCACTTTATCGAGGGCCTGCTCCTGGCCAACGATTTTGCGGCGCAACGCGGTGTCAAATTCCTTCGCGTCGTTGCTTCGACGATTCGGATCGAGCACAGTGGCGAGATTCGTTCTCATAAGGGTCTAACTGGCCCCTCAAAATTTGTTCCCGGGACCATTCGCTCTCCTTCTGGGACAACGGTTTTTATTTCCCACACTCGGGGGAGCGACAAAATCTGTCACCGCTTACCTGCTGCCGGATACTGCAAACCGCTGGCCATCCCTAAAGTAACCAAGGTCACCCTGCTTCTTGATGTGTTAGATGCACCTAGCCTTATGCCGGTGTCTTCTCCTCAGGAAGCCGAAAGTCCTGAAAGCGAAATTGTTTGCGCATCGAGGATGTTTTTGTATCGTCGCTTTTTACATTTCCCATCTATCTGGCGTAGGTCCGACGTAACTTTCAGCCCCCAAAAACGCGGGCTAGTATCCGTCCCAGAACCACTTCTGGGAGAAAACTTTGCGTCGTCTCGGTGCTCGTTTGCTTGCCTTCGGGGTCCTTTCCGTTCTGATCCTCGTCGTCCTACACCGTTCGCCTTCGGTCCTTCCCGCCGCCCGGGCCCAACAGCCCGCCGGCTCGCCCAAGATCGTACGCAGCAGCACCGGCGCGGTGCCGACGGTAAAAACCGCAGACCTGCCGGCTCCAGTCTTTGCTCCTCCGGGGACTGAACTTTATGCCGCCAAACGGGGGGACAGCGTGGGGTCGCTGGCGCGGCAATACTTGAGGCGGACATCCTACCTCACTTCCAGCGAATTAGCCGAGGCAATTCGCAAGGCCAACGGCAACCGCACGGGAAACAATCTGAAGCCGGGCGAGCAGATCGTCGTGCCGGGTATTTTGCCCGCGCCGATCGTCGAGAAGTCCATCCCGGTGGCCAAGGACTTTGAAGTCCGCGCCATCTACCTCACCGGCGTCATGGCGGGGAGTGACCACGGCATACGCATCATCAAGCACTGGCGCGAAGTCGGCGGTAACGCGGTGGTGTTCGACATCAAAGACAGCGATGGCAGCGTGAACATTGCCTTCGATCATCCGCTCGCCGGCCGCCAGCATGTCTACATCCGCGATGTGCCGAAGTTTGCGCATTTTCTGCATTCTCAGGGCATGCACGCCATCGCCCGCATCGCCATCTTCCGCGATCAGCGCCTGGTCGAAGCGCATCCCGAACTCGCCGTGAAGTCGCACCGCACCGGCCAGCCCTGGCGCGAAAACGGCAAGCTGGTCTGGACCGATACCTCGAACCCCAAAGTGCAGGAGTACAACATCGCTCTCGCGAAGTACGTCGCCGACCTGGGCGTCGACGAGATCCAGTTCGACTACGTCCGCTTCCCGGCCGAGGGCGACCAGAAAGACGCGAGCTTCTATTTCCAGACCGAGCACCCAACCTGGCACCGCTCGGATGTGATTACCGACTTCCTGAAGCATGCCTATGCCGAACTTCATCCCAAGGGCGTGCTGCTCTCGCTCGACGTCTTCGGCGTGATGGCGTGGCAGCGCCCGGTCGACCTCTCGCACACCGGGCAGGACATCGTGGGCATGGCGAAGTACTGTGATGTGCTCTCGCCCATGATCTACCCCTCGCACTTCTTCGGCATGGACGGCTACGCCCACCCCGGCGACGCCCCCGAACACTTCATCGGCGAATCCATGGACCGCTTCAAGCTGATCACCAAAGACAGCACGCCACGATCCGCCCCTGGCTGCAAGCCTTCCGCTGGAGAACGAAGACCTACTCGCCCGAATACATCGAGACGCAAGTCCGCGTAGCGAAAGAAAAGGGCGGAGTGGGCTTTTTGTTCTGGAATGCAGGCAACGACTACTCGAAGCCGTACACGGCCATGCCGGTCATGAAGGCATCAAAAGAGAAGAAATATTTCCGTGGGGATGAGATGCCGGGAGTTGCGGCGGTGCCGACGACAAGCGCGAATGTTCCCGCCGGACAGTAGGCGAACGTGTCGCGGAGTTCCCAGGTTCGCGCCGCTTTTTGGCGCTAACCTGGGGCACTAGGTTGGATCCTGAACTCAACACCAAACCATGTCGCGTAATCTCGACCTCGACGCTCTACCGCTCTGGCGTAGGATCGTCTTCGTTTGTGGATTTCTGCTGACTCTGACGCTTGGCGTAATTCTGGCGAACAAGGAATTCGACTTCTATGTGTCAGGCGCAAAATCCCCTCTCGCAGTTACGGGTGAGATCTGCCCGGTGAGCGTGTACCACGGCGCTATAAGATATCTGCCAGCGCAGGAGTATGAGAGGTATGAGACTTGGAAGGCGCGATTCTGTCTTCCAATGCTGCCGGCTATTTTCGTTTTGGTAACTTCACGCGAATTCTGGCGGGCTATTCGAGAAACGGATTCCTGAATTCCAGTATCTGTAATCCACGAGCGGTGCCCCAGGTTCGCGTCCGTTCTCTGGACGCTAACCTGGGTCTCCACCACGTCCCAACCGACCGCCCGGCACGCGGGTGCCCCATCCTTACCTCGCGCTCTTTGCGAGGTAGGATGGGGATTTGACGTTGCACACTTCCCCGCTGTTTTCCACTCGTAAAATCCGTGTCACCGCTCCCCAGAACCCGCAAATCGCTCAGTTATAATCATCTGTAATTTTGCTCGCGCCTGGGCCAAGCCCTCGAAAAAGCCGCGCCGCCTGCAAAGCTACAGCATCGAAACTGATTAGCGAGGAGCCTCCATGGCGATTCAGAAGACCGACAAAATCTGGCATAACGGCAAGCTCATCCCCTGGGACGACGCCAACATCCACGTGATGTCGCACGTCGTCCACTACGGATCGTCGGTGTTTGAAGGCGTGCGCTGTTACGCGCCACCCAGCGGCCCCGCGATTTTCCGCGCCCCGGAACACGCCCAGCGCCTGATCGACTCCGCCAAGATCTATCGCATCGACGTGGATTTCACCCGCGACGAAATCATCAAAGCCATGTGCGACGTGGTCGCCCACAATGGCGTGTGGCCCTGCTACATCCGGCCGGTCGTGCTGCGTGGCTATGGCGAGGCGGGCGTCAATCCCTTCAACTCGCCGACCGAGGTCTACATCGTCAACTATCCGTGGGGCAAATACCTCACCTCCGATGACGCAGGCTGCGATGTGTGCGTCTCGTCCTGGACTCGCCTTGCCCCCAACACCCTGCCCGCCATGGCGAAGTCGGGCGCCAACTACATGAACTCGCAGCTCATCAAGATGGAAGCCATCGTGAACGGCTATAGCGAGGGCATCGCGCTCGACACCAACGGCTTCGTCAGCGAAGGCTCCGGCGAGAACGTCTTCGTCGTGCGCAACGGCGTGCTGCAGACCGCGCCGCTCGGCAACTCGGTGCTGCCGGGCATCACTCGCGACTCGGCGCTGCAGATCGCGCGCGACCTGAACATTCCGATCGTCGAGCAGATGATTCCGCGCGAAATGCTCTACATCTCCGACGAAGCGTTCTTCACCGGCACGGCCGCCGAAGTCACTCCGATTCGCTCCGTCGACAAGATCAAAGTCGGCAAAGGCACGATGGGCCCGATCACCAAGGCAATCCAGAAAGAGTTCTACGCGATCGTGCGCGGCGAGAAAGCCGACCGCCACCACTGGCTGACGCCCGTTCCCGTGCGTAGCAAACAGCCGGTCAGCGTGTAAAAAGTCCCCCCGGGGGCGACTAAGACCTGTATGACGATTAAGGGGGCCCGACTAGGCCCCCTCTTCTTTTGAGACGGTCCACTTTTGAGACGGTCCAGTGCCGGGACCACTTCTCCCCGGGATTCCCTTCGTGGGGAAGTCTTGCCTTTAAATAGGACCGCTGCGGAGCCTTCCACGTTCCAGAGAGGCTCTGAACAGAGAAAGCGTCTCGCCAGAAATAAAAGAAGCCACTCCGAGGAGGGGCTTCCTTTTTTGCGACCACAAACTGGAGAACGCCACAACAGATATCAGACCCTGAATTTCTCTGCGTTCTCTGCGGATTCTCTCTGCGCTCTCTGCGATTTAAGATTTTGTCGCCCTGTGACGATCAGCCGGCCACCACCACGAGCAATATTTTCCCTGTGACTCTGTGTCTCTGTGGTGAATGAGGTTTTTCCCGCCGGCACCTTCACTACACCGTCTAGCTAGCGCCCCGGCTTGAACAGCACGCTGCTCGATCCGAACCGGTGCGCCACAGCAGCCGCCAGCGTGGACTTCTGCGGCTCCGCTTTCGGAGGCTCAGACTTTTCGGAAGTCGTATCCGGACCGGCAGCGGCGACTGCCGGCGCCCGCGCGGGCTCCGGCTTTGCCGCGACAGGCTTCGGCCGCTTCGCGCTCTTTTGCAGCTTTCTCTGCCCTTTGAATCTCGACGCTTCCTTTGAGGATGGCGCCGTCGTCAATGCGCATCCGGCGTGTCACAATTTCTCCTTGAATGATGCTCTCCGCGCGCACATCCAGCAGATCTCCGCATTGAATGTTGCCCTTGACCGTGCCCATGACTACCACGTCGCGGGCCTTGATGTTGGCTTTTACCGTGCTCCGCCGGCCAATGGTGACACGGTGCTCGGGAAAGTGGATCGAGCCTTCCACCGTGCCATCGATGAATACAGCTTCGGTCCCGCTGACTTCCCCTTTGATCACAATCGACGACCCGATCGTCGCCTGCTCGGTGACTGGACCCACTGCGGGCGCATCCCAGGCGTTGGAGCGCGGTAATGCATTCGACAAGTTCTCTGCCATGACTGCCCTTCCTTGGCGTAACGTGCGCGGACGCTGTCTTGAGCGCCCGCTTTCCTCAGGATTATCGGCGGGATGGAGAGAAGAGATTAGGCCTGGAGGGTAGGCTTTGACCTTTCGTGTATCCCGGAAAGAAATGCGACAGAAGAAAGCAGCTTATTTCGCGTTGGACCCTCAGATCACTACAGCTTCATGGTACTCGCCGAACACGCGCCGCATGGCATCGGAGATTTCGCCGACCGTGGCCAAGGCTTCCACCGCCGCCAGGATTCGCGGCATGAGATTCGCCCCGGACCGTGCCCCCTCCTCCACGTCTCGCAACGCGGTTTGCCACCGGCCCTTATCCCGCCGCGCCCGCACCGCGCGCACCCGCTCCACCTGCCTGGGCTCGAGCGCTTCGTCGATGCGCTGGATGGGAATCGGCTTCTCCTGCTCCAACTCGAACCGGTTCACGCCTACCACGATCGCGTCCCCGCGATCCACCGCCTGCTGATACTCATACGCCGCGTTTTGAATCTCCTGCTGCACGTAGCCGCGCTCGATCGCCTTCAACATCCCTCCCATCACCTCGATCTTGCCCAGGTACTCGGCGGCGCGCTTTTCAATCTCGTTGGTCAGATGCTCAACGAAATACGATCCCGCGAACGGATCGATGGTCTGCGGAACTCCCGACTCATATCCAATGATCTGCTGCGTGCGTAGCGCGATCCTCGCCGATTGCTCGGTCGGCAGCGCGAGCGCCTCGTCGAAGGAATTCGTATGCAGCGACTGCGTTCCACCCAATACCGCCGACAGCGCCTGCAACGCGGTCCGCACAATATTATTTTCCGGCTGCTGCGCCGTCAGCGTCGAACCTGCTGTTTGTGTATGGAAGCGCAGCATCCACGACTTCGGATTCTTGGCCCCAAAATGTTCGCGCATGATGCGCGCCCACATGCGCCGCGCCGCGCGAAACTTGGCCACCTCTTCCAGGAAATTGCTATGGGCGTTGAAGAAAAAGGAAAGCCGGGGCGCGAACTTGTCCACGTCGAGGCCGGCATTGATCGCGGCCTGCACATACGCCATGCCGTCCCCGAGCGTGAACGCGACCTCCTGCACCGCCGTCGATCCGGCCTCGCGCATGTGGTAGCCGGAAATCGAAATTGTGTTCCACTCCGGCACGTTCTCGTTCGCCCACGCGAACAAGTCGGTAATGATCCGCATCGCCTGTTTCGGAGGGTAGATGTACGTTCCCCTGGCGATGTATTCCTTCAGAACGTCGTTCTGCACCGTGCCGGACAGCTTCCGCAGGTCGGCGCCTTGCCGTTTTGCCACCGCGACGTACAGGGCCAGAAGGATCGACGCGGTCGCGTTAATCGTCATGGACGTCGAAATCTTCGTCAGATCGATCCCTGAAAACAGCCGCTCCATGTCTTCGATCGAATCGATGGCAACGCCAACTTTGCCCACCTCTCCCGTGGCCAGCGCGTTATCGGAATCCAGCCCGATCTGCGTAGGCAGATCAAACGCCACGGAAAGGCCCGTGGTTCCGTTCGCAAGCAGATATTTGTAGCGCTTATTCGACTCCTCTGCGTCCCCCATGCCGGCATACTGGCGCATGGTCCAGAGCCGGCCCCGGTACATGGTGGCCTGCACCCCGCGCGTGAACGGATATTCGCCGGGATACCCCACTTCCCCTTCCTGGTCCCATCCCTTCAGGTCAGCCGGAGAGTAGAGCGTGCGCACCGGAATGTGCGACGACGTCTCCGGGTCTGCTACGTCGCCAGCTTTTTGCAGCCTGGGTGGAGACTTTACTTTCTCGGTCATGGAACTCCTGTCTCTCTGCCAGCCGAGATCGGGGCGAGTCCTCAGGATCCTTCCTTAAGGTCTTCCGTGCCCGAAGCTTCCCGAACTCCAAGCTTCACGAGCCGGGAATCGGCCAGCCTTACAGCCTTCCTTCGTGAGCCTTAGTGTCCTTGGTGGTGGAAGGCTTTTTCCCTGTCCTAGCTCTGTCGCTTTCTCCGCACCCGCCAGAACGAACTCAACCCGAAATACCCGAAGGTCAGGCAGAACGCCAGGGCCAGCGCCACTCTGCCCGGACCCTCTCGGCCAGCCTGGTACTTCATGTACTCGCGGCTTAAAGCGATCCCGCCGATTCCAGCCAAAGCAAGGAAAACAAAGCCAGTAACTTCCAACCATAGCTGGTGCAAAACCCGTCCAAAGGAACGCAGGGTCACCCGGCCTGCGTGCATCACCGCGCTCAAGGTTCGGCTTCCACCCGCCTGCCGCCCCGCCACTTGGGCGAGAATTCGGAGCTTGCGCGTTAAAGAGATGCCGCTCACCGGTCGATTTTATCAATGTTCGGCGTTACAATACCGCGATGCGAGGAGCAAGATCACAGACCTCTGTGACGTAACTCCTTCGGAGGGGGTTCCGTGGACCAGCAGCTGAAACAGTTGATGAAAGAACTGGGCGAAGCAATCAACGAATCCCTCGCCGATTCCGACTCCATCGCCGAGGTGGTGTCGCGCATTAAGGAAGGTGGCTACGACATCTTCCTCGTCCTCGAAGCCACCATCGGAGTCAGCAAACAGGGCGAAAAGCCCAACGATAAGACCTCGCTCGTCACTACCCTGACCACCAACCCCACCTTCAAGGTCAACGACCAGGATCTGAAGTTCCTGAAGTCGCTGCGCATCAAAATCGACGAGGATGTGGCTTAGCGGGTAGCTTGTGGCTGGTGGATCGTAGCTGGAGCTGGCAGCTTGTGCTGTAAGCTGGTTGCCTACCGTCTCTTCGTTTCACATTCCCAGAGCTTTTCTCGGCGCCCTCTGCGCCTGTTCTCCGCGTCCTCTGCGTTTAAAAGCTTTTCCCGACTCCCCAGCCGCGCAACAAACCAGCCCTTGCCACCAGCCATCAGCGACCAGCGATAAGCCACCAGCACCAGCCATCCCTCAGCCGCTGTGCTACCATCTACCGTTCCGCAGCGTAAGCGCCGCCGAGCGCGCAGGCGTTCCCCGGCTATCGCCAGGCCCGTAAGCCACCGCCACTAACCGGAAATTCGGATGAAAGACACGCTGGGAGTCCTGCTTGCTGGAGGCGCGGGAGAACGGCTTTACCCTCTCACCCGCGATCGCGCCAAGCCCGCTGTCACCTTTGGCGGCATTTATCGCATCATCGATATCACGCTTTCCAACTGCATCAACTCCGACCTGCGCCGCGTCTACATCCTCACCCAGTACAAGGCCCTGTCCCTGAACCGCCACATCCGCGAAGGCTGGAACATCGTGGCCCGCGAGATGGGAGAGTTTGTCGAGATCCTGCCGCCCATGAAGCGCGTCAGCGACAACTGGTACATGGGCACGGCCGACGCCGTTTACCAGAACATCTACTCCATCGGCTCCGAGCAGCCTAAGCACGTGATGATTCTTTCCGGCGATCACATCTACAAGATGGATTACGGCAAGATGCTCGAACAGCACAACCACTCGGCTGCCGACGTGACGCTGGCGACCATCCAGATCGAGCCCGATGAGGTCTATCGCTTCGGCGTGGTCGAAGTCGATCGCGACCACCGCGTCAACGGATTCCAGGAAAAACCCAAGCAGACCGACCTGCGCTCCCCCTGGAATCCGGAAAGAGTCGCCGCCTCGATGGGCATTTATCTTTTCAACACCGACGTGCTCATCCCCGTCCTGCTCAAAGACGCCGAGGACCCCAAGTCCAGCCACGACTTCGGCAAAGACATCCTGCCCAAAATGGTGGACGAATACCGCGTCTATGCCTATGACTTCGTCGACGAGAACAAGAAAGAAGCCCTCTACTGGCGCGACGTCGGCACCCTCGAGGCCTACTACGAAGCCAACATGGATATCGTTTCCGTTTCGCCCGTCTTCAACCTCTACGATGCCGACTGGCCCATCCGCACCCACCAGCGGCAATATCCTCCGGCCAAGTTCGTATTCGCCGAGGCCGGACGAACCGGAACTGCCGTCGACTCCATCGTGTCGGCGGGATGCATCGTTTCGGGCGGCTCGGTGAAGAACTGCATTCTCTCTCCCGATGTGCGCGTCAACTCCTACACCGAAATCGACAACAGCATCCTGTTCTCGCACGTAAATGTCGGCCGCCACTGCCGCATCCAGCGCGCCATCATCGACCGCGATGTGCACATCCCGGAAGGCACCACCATCGGCTTCGACGTCGAAGCCGACCGCCAGCGCTACTTCGTAACCGAAGGCGGCATCACGGTCGTGACCCGCGATTATTCACTGTTCGAGAACCCGGTTACGGTGGACTACTTCACCTCAGAGTAGCCGCACCATGGAGCGACGGGCGTCCTCGCCCGTCAACGCGACGAAGTCGCGACGTAGCGCCGGCAGCCTGCCCTGAGAAGTCGAAGGGTCCCGCCGGCTGTCGTGAGCGCGTCCCGCGCTCACCGACCTGCTAGTCATTCCGACACTCGAGACAGCGAGCGGGGTAGTTCTGTCTTCCGACGCAACCTACAAAAGCAAGTCGGCCCGGCTTCAGCCGGGCCGACGCATAAGATTTCGAAGCAAGCAGCATCACGCAGCCGGTTCGTATCAGGGCGCGTCTTCAGGCGCGCCGCAAGCATCTCCTCCTCGCCGCGCCTTTAGGCGCCGCCGGCCGCTTCCAACCACGAGGCCGACCTTCTACGCCTCTACCGTCTGATACTCCTCATACGACCCCTTGAAGTCCGTAATCTGATGATCGCTCTCGAAGTGCCAGATCCGCGTCGCCACCTCATCAATCAGATCGTGATCGTGCGTCACCAATAACAACGTCCCCTGATATCGCTGCAACGCAATATTCAACGCGTTGATCGACTCGAGATCCAGGTGGTTCGTCGGCTCGTCCAGCACCAGCACGTTGGGCTTCTGCAGCATCAGTTTGCAGAAGATGACTCGCGCCGCCTCGCCGCCCGAGAGCACGTCCGTTTTCTTGTTCCCGTCCTCGCGCGCGAACAGCATCTGCCCCAGCAGTCCCCGAATTTCCTCGTGCGATGCCGAAAGATCCCACTGATGCAGCCACTCAAACACCGTCATCCCCGGTTGAATGAGCGCCTTGTGATCCTGGGCAAAATATCCCACAGCAGCCTCATGCCCCCAGTTCACCTTTCCGCCGTCCAGAAAGGCGCCATCGTATCCGCTGGTCTTCCGCAATTCTGACTCCGGGACCGTCGGAGAATTCGCCAGCAGCGCATTCACCAGCGTCGTCTTCCCCGCTCCGTTCCGCCCCATCAGCGCAATCTTCTCCCCGCGCAACAGGCTCACCGTAAAATCCTGGATGACTTCCTTGTCGCCGTATGCCTTCGCCAGTCCTTCGACCTCGAGAATGTGTTTCCCCGAAGGCCGTTTCTGCTCAAACTTGATAAACGGCCGCTGAATGTTCGAGCGCGCCAACTCCGTCACCTGCAGCCGCTCAACCTCTTTCCGCCGCGACTGCACCTGGCTCGAACGCGTGCCCGCCGCGAACCGGGCGATGAATTCATTCAGCTGCGAGATCTTCTTTTCCCGCTGCGCGTTCTGCGCTTCGATCTGCGTGCGGACCTGAGTTTTCATGACCACCATGTCGTCATATCCACCCGTGTAGGTGATGATGGTCTCGTAATCGATGTCGGCGATGTGTGTGCACACACTGTTCAGAAAATGCCGGTCGTGCGAGATGACGATCAACACTCCGTCATACGTATTCAAAAACCCTTGCAGCCAGTGAATAGAATCCAGGTCGAGATTGTTCGTCGGCTCGTCGAGCAACAACGCCTGCGGATGACCAAACAACGCCTGCGCCAGCAGCACCCGGACTTTCTGACCACCCTGCACTTCGCTCATTTTGCGCTCGTGAGCTTCATCGGGAATATCGAGGCCCTGCAGCAAAATCGCCGCATCGCTTTCCGCCGTGTAGCCGTCTTCTTCCCCTACGATCCCCTCAAGCTCTCCCAACCGCATGCCGTCTTCATCCGACATTTCCGGCTTCTCATAAATTCGATCGCGTTCCTCAAGTGCAGCCCACAACCGCTTGTTGCCCATGATCACCGCATCGATCACGCGGTAAGCGTCGAACGCAAACTGATCCTGGCTGAGCACACCCAGCTTGCGCGGCCGAACCACCGTGCCCTTCTGCGGATCCATCTCGCCGGTCAGGATCTTCATGAACGTCGACTTGCCCGCGCCGTTGGGACCGGTCAGGCCATAGCGCTTGCCCGGTGTGAACGCGGTCGACACCTCATCGAACAGAACTTTGGCGCCGTAGCGCATGGAAATGTTACTGACTGAAAGCATGTTTTCTCAGGAACTGCGGGAAATTGCCTCAAAGGAGGGGACGCAGTGCTGTTCATAGAATAACACGACAGCATTCTTCTTCTGCCCGTCGAGACCTCGTGAAATCTGCCGTGTTAGCCTTTTTGCGTTACTGCGTTTCGGAGAAATCATGAACGACGCTCATCCCTCACCATCCGCCAGCGCCTCTCCCGCGCATTCCGACCTCCAATCCATCGCCCGCCAGGTCATGCTCGACCACGGCTTCAACCCCGACTTCCCCGCCCAGGTCCAACAACAAATCGCCGAACTCAAATCCAAACCCGCGCCCCCGTCCTCGAACCTCCGTGACCTCCGCGCCCTGCTCTGGTCCTCCATCGACAACGACACCTCCAAGGACCTCGACCAGATTGAAGTCGCCCAGCCACTCTCAAACGGCGACGTCAAGATCCTCATTGGCATCGCCGACGTCGACACCGACGTGCCCCGCTCGAGCGCCATCGACCAGCACGCCGCCTCGCAGGCCACCACCGTCTATACCGGCGTCCGCAATTTCTCCATGCTCCCCGAGGCGCTTTCCACCGGCCTGACCTCGCTGCTCGAGAACCAGGACAACTCCGCCATCATCATCGAGTTCGTCGTCTCAAGCGATGGCCACGTCAATTCGACCGACCTTTATCGCGCCCTGGTCCGCAATCGCGCGCAACTCACCTACAGCGGAGTCGGCGGGTGGCTCGAGAACACCGCGCCCGCGCCTCCGAAAGTCGCTGCCTCGAGCGACCTGCAATCACAATTGAAACTGCAGAACACTGTGGCCCAATCGCTCCGCAAACTCCGCTACCAGCACGGCGCCCTTAACATCGAGACCATCGAAGTCCGCCCCGTCCTGATCAATGACCAGATTGCCGACGTCGTGAAGCAGGAAAAAAATCTCGCCACCGAACTGATCGAAGACTTCATGATCGCCGCCAACGAAGTCGTGGCGCGAACCCTAGCGAACGTCTCCTCCATCCGCCGCGTGGTGAAAACGCCCGAGCGCTGGGACCGCATCGTTCAGCTCGCCGCCGCCCAGGGAGGCCACCTCCCCGCCAATCCCGACTCCAAAGCGCTGAACGACTTCCTCATGCAGCGCAAAGCCGCCGATCCCACCCACTTCGCCGATCTTTCCCTTGCGGTCATCAAGCTCATGGGGCCCGGAGAATACATCCTCGAGCGTCCTGGCGATCCCGACGTTGGCCACTTCGGCCTGGCCGTGCAGGACTACACTCACTCCACCGCCCCGAACCGCCGCTTCGCCGACCTGGTGACCCAGCGCCTCATCAAGTCCTTTCTCGTGAAGCAAACCAATCCTTATTCCGACAACGAACTCGACGCCATCGCCAAGACCTGCACCGAACGCGAGGACGCGGCCCGCAAAGTCGAGCGCGAAATGACCAAGCGCGTTTCCGCCGTCGCCATGAGCAATCGCATCGGCCAGGTCTTCGACGCCATCGTGACGGGTGCAAACTCGAAAGGCACGTTTGTCCGCGTGCTGAAACCGCATGTGGAAGGCATGCTGGTCCAAGGCCAGCAAGGTCTAGACGTAGGTGACGCTCTGAAGGCGAAACTCCTACGCACCGACGTCCAGCGGGGCTATATTGATTTCGCCAAAGCATGAGTAGCGCCGGCGTCCCGCCGGCTGTCGTGAGGGCATCTTGCCCTCACTGAGACAGCATCTGGTAAGGGCACGACTCCACTCGTGTTAAACGAAGCACACGAAAGAGCGGCTTCAGCCGCAGAGGCAATGATGATCCGCATATCCCTCACCATCCTGACCCCGCTGCTGTGGATCCTTCTTCCCCAGGCGATCGCCGCTCCCCAGAACGACGCCAAATCCCTTTCCTCGCTCGCCACTCAACTCATCGCCCTCGAGAAGTCCCTTCCCGAAGCCGAGAAGCGCCACGACCGCGAGTTCTACAAGCGCACCCTAACCGACGACTACGTTTCCATCGACACCGACGGCAAAAGCCACGGCCGCGATGAAATCCTCGGCGATCTCCCCTCCACCGAACTCGCCGAGTTTCGCCCTTACAACATGCGGGTCGTGCCCCTGAACGACAACGCCGCCATCGTCACCTACGACGTCATCATCGTCACCACTCACTACGACGACGACACGCCGCGCTACCAGCACATCAGCTCGGTCTGGGTGCAGCAGGGTGATCAGTGGCGGCTCAAGTTCCAGCAGGCAACTCCGGCACGCTAAATCCCGCGGCCCACCCCGTGCCGAACGAAAAACTGCGGAAATGGCCAATGCCGTAAGGTCCGCTGCACTCCCTCTTCCTCGCCCTTCGCGGCCTTTGCGGTTAAAAGCTTCTCTCTGCGCCCTCTGCGGCACTTCTCCGCGCCCTCTGCGTTTTAAGATTTCTTCGTTCAACCACCGGGTGCCCCGCTCAAGCTCCGCTTGGGCGGGTCTTTTGGCCAAACTTTCCAGCCGATAGCCCGTAGCCGTTTATAATCTTCGATTCGGCCCACGGCCGTATCCCAAACCAACGAGAGCCACTTTGCTCGACTTCCTAGGCGACCTGAGACGTACTCACATGTGCGGCGCTCTGCGCCCTTCCGATAAAGGCAAAAAGGCCGTCCTCATGGGATGGGTCAACCGCCGCCGCGATCTCGGCGCCATCATCTTCGTCGATATCCGTGACCGCTCCGGCGTGACGCAAGTCGTCTTCAGCGGTGAGCACAATGCCGCCGTTCACGAAAAAGCCGAGCAACTCCGCAACGAGTTCGTCATCGCCGCCATCGGCACGGTCAAGCTTCGCGACTCGGACACCATCAACAAGAACATCCCCACCGGCGAAGTCGAACTCGTCGTCGACGAACTGCGCATCCTCAACGAAGCCAAGCATCCACCCTTCCTGCCGGGCGACACGAACCTGGCCAACGAAGAGATGCGTCTGAAGTACCGCTACATCGACCTGCGCCGCGATGCCATGCAGTTCAATATCGAACTCCGCCACAAGGTCGCGCTGGCCATTCGCGACTATCTCGCCTCGCAGGGTTTCTTCGAGATCGAAACCCCGTTCATGACCCGCTCCACGCCCGAAGGCGCCCGCGACTATCTCGTCCCCAGCCGCGTGCAGCCGGGCACGTTCTACGCCTTGCCGCAGTCGCCGCAGCTTTTCAAACAGATTTTGATGATCTCGGGTTTCGACAAATACTTCCAGATCGTGCGCTGCTTCCGCGACGAGGACCTGCGCGCCGACCGTCAGCCGGAATTCACCCAGATCGATCTCGAGATGTCCTACCCGCAACCCGAGCGCGTCTGGGAAACCGTGGAAGGCTTCCTCACCGCCGCCTTCAAGGCCGCGGGCCACGAGATTAAGACGCCATTCCCGCGCATGGATTACGACGAAGCCATTCGTCAGTACGGCATCGACAAGCCCGATCTTCGTCTGCCCGCCTTCATCGAGGTCCGCGATTGCTTCGCGCCTGACGACCTCGAGCAGCTCGCCATCAACAAAGACCTGCCCGTCGTCGCCATCCGCATCCCCAAGGTCGGCGAGCTCTCCCGCAAGGAACGCGACGACATCAAGCCGATGTTCGTCTCCAAAGGCGGCGCGCGTGTCTTCGAAGACTTCAAGCGCATCGAAACGAAATTCCCCGAAGCCGGTGCGAAGATTCGCCAGAAATCCGGAGCCGCCGCCGACGACCTCATCGTTCTCGTCGTCGGTTCCGCCCAGTCCGGCAAAGACGATCATCCCGCTCAGAAGCGCAAAGTCACGCCCGCGGAACTCGCCATCTACGCCTCGGCCGGAATACTCCGCGTCGCGCTCGGCCAGAAGTATGCCGCCAAGCACGGCCTGTTCAAGCGCGGCGATTTCCGCTTCCTCTGGGTCACGAACTTCCCGATGTTCGAATACGACGAGGCCGACAAACGCTGGGTCGCCGCCCACCACCCCTTCACCTCGCCGCACGATGAAGACATGGACAAGCTCGAGTCCGATCCCGCCATGGTGCGCGCCCTCGCCTATGACGTCGTCCTCAACGGCACCGAACTCGGCTCCGGCTCCATCCGTATTCACCGCCAGGACATTCAGCGCAAAATCTTCCACGCCCTCGGCATGACCGAAGAAGAAGCCAAATCGCGTTTCGGATTCTTCCTCGAAGCGCTCGAATATGGCACTCCGCCTCACGGCGGGATCGCCCTCGGCCTTGACCGCATCGTGATGATCCTCGCCGGCGCCGATAGCCTGCGCGAGGTCATCCCGTTCCCCAAAACCGCCGCCGCCAAAGACCTTATGGTCGATGCCCCGACCCCGGTCACCGCCGCCCAACTCCGCGACCTCGGCATCGGCATCGTCAAGAAGCCCACGTAGGGACAGGCGCCCTCGCCTGTCCGGCCGCGGCGCTTTATGCCGCGGCTTTCGATCTCTTGTTTTGTCATCCTGAGCGCAGCGAAAGCCTGCCCTGAGCGAAGCCGAAGGGGACCTGCTTTTCCCGCACTGCGCTAAACTCAACTCGCATGTCCACCCGCATCGACAAATGGCTCTGGGCGGCGCGCTTCTTCAAAACCCGCACCCAAGCCACCCGCGCCTGCGAACTCAACCGCATCCAATCCAACCACCAACCTGTCAAACCCAGCCGCGACGTTCACATCGGCGATCGCCTCCAAATCCGCACCGAAGGCGGCGAGTTCGAAATCGACGTCCTCGCCCTCAGCGACCTCCGCGGACCCGCCGCCGTCGCGCAAACGCTCTACCGCGAAACCGACGCCAGCCGTGAAGCTCGCAGCAAGGCCGCCGAGGAACGAAAAGCCATGATGCATTTCACTCCCGCCCCCACAACCCGCCCTTCCAAACGCGACCGCCGCAGACTCAACCAGTTCCGCGGACGCGCTTGACCTCGCGGTTATATTGAAAGCCATGACTCCTAGATTCAGACGCATCCTGGAAAACGGATTCTGGTTCGTCGCCGGCTTCGTGGTGCACGGCATACTGCTGTACTTCCATCATCATCCCCACTGAAGCGGTGCCCCACGTTCGCGGCCGCTCTTTGGGCGCTAACCTGGAAAACGAGCTGTCGGCCGGGTGAGTACCATTCTGCCGAAGCTGTCCCTCGTCACAACAAAAACCTCCCTCTTTGTCATCCTGAGCGCAGCGAAGGACCTGGTTTTGCTTTGTCATCCTGAGCGCAGCGAAGGACCTGCTTTTGCCTTGTCATCCTGAGCGCAGCGAAGGACCTGCTTTTGCCTTGTCATCCTGAGCGTAGCGAAGGACCTGCTTTTGCCTTGTCATCCTGAGCGTAGCGAAGGACCTGCTTTTGCCTTGTCATCCTGAGCGCAGCGAAGGACCTGCTTTTGCCTTGTCATCCTGAGCGCAGCGAAGGACCTGCTTTTGCCTTGTCATCCTGAGCGTAGCGAAGGACCTGCTTTTGCCTTGTCATCCTGAGCGTAGCGAAGGACCTGCTTTTGCCTTGTCATCCTTCGCGCAGCGAAAGCCTGCCCTGAGCGAAGTCGAAGGGGGCCTGCTTTTTTTGTCATCCCGAGCGCTAACCTGGGCAAGCAGTAACGCGGCGATCCACTCGGGCGGCCGCTCACTTCTGCTGCACCTCCACCGGCAACGGCAGGTCCACAGGATCTTTCGAATCCGGCACCGTCACCATCTGCCCGTGGGCGGCGTATTTCGCGATCACTCCTGCTTTCGACCAGTCCAGGTCCCAGCCATCCGCAATCGCCACCACGGTGTACGTCCCAGCCGCCACTTGCTGCAAGCTGAAGCTTCCATCCAGGTCGCTCTGGTCCCTGCGGAAGTAGTCCCCGTTCGATTCCGGATGCTTCGGCACCAGCACTACCATCGCCCCCGCCACGCCCTTACCGCGCGCCTTCACGAACCCGTCCACCCGTCCCCTCGCCTCCACCAGCGTCAGGCTCACCGAGAGCGACTGCCCCGCCGTCACTTTTAGCATCTTGCCTGCGCTCTCTTGCCCCTCCGACTGCACTCGCGCCGCCGCATAAACGCTGCCTCCCGGTGTGCCTGCGATCACTTCGTAGGTGCCCGCAGCGACACTTCCAAAATCCGCCTCCCCGTGACTGTCGACCCGCGCACACCCCCCTTCTCTTTTTGCGTGCGTCCTGCAGAACTACATAAAGTTCCCTGGGCAGATCCTCACGCCCCTGCACGCGCACCAACGCTTTAATTCTGCTGGCCGCCTCGCCGCTCGTCACATCCAATTCCTGACGATCCTGCGTGATGTCGACGTCACTCACCCGCTCGTTCCCAGACCGCCCGCGCAGATAGACCTGGTAGCTGCCCGGCGCCGTCGTCATCTCAAACACGCCCGGCGCAATCGGTCGTATGTCCTTGTGCCCCTCTCGGTGGTTCAAACCCGTCGAATACCCGCTTTCTCAGCATGGGCATCCGGAACGCATCGTTCCCTTTCTGCTCATTCCGGAAAATCACATGCAACGCCGGCACCGCCACCAGGTGCAGATCGATTTCCACCCGGTCCCCGCCCCGGATCGGAATCGGCGTCGCCTCGTCCGATTCCGTCGCCCCCGCGTAGTACGTCGTCGGATACACCACGTCGAGCCCACGATCGACCATCACCGGCAACACACTCTTGTCTTCGCCCACAGACGACGGTGGATGCACCGCATACCACGGCGTCGCAACCACCGAAACGAAGTAGGTGCCGGCGTTGAGCGGCGAGAATTCATACGTTCCCTGATCGTCCGCCAAACTGGTCCGAAAAGAAGCGATCCGACTCACCCCCACGCTATGGTCCTCGCGCCACAGCGTGACCCTTGCCATGCGCACCGGCTCTCCGGATTCGTCCAGCACTTTCCCGCGCAACACTGCCAATGGCGCCAGCTTCAGCACAATGCCCGTCGTTTCCAATCCCGCGCCCGTCACGATGGCCGTTGAGAATTGCCCGTGCTGTTCGTAATTCCCAGTCATGAAGCCGCGCTTGGCTCCCTGCAGCGCATACTTCCCCGCCTTTACGTGAAAAGCAAAACGGCCATCGTCTCCCGTCACCTGCGACTGCGTATCCTTGGGATTCTTCGCATTGGTGATCGTTACCCGTGCCTGCGCCAGCAGCGCGCCTCCCAGCGTGCTGACGACCACGCCCCCAATCGCAAACTCATTCGCCGCCGGCCCGCCTTCTGTCACCTGCGCTGCGCAAATCCGGGCAAAGCAGCCACGCGGCTGCCAGAACCACCATCCTACCAGAGCGAACCGCAACCGCCAGATCACCCGCATCACTCACTCCCCGCCAGCAGCGGCAGACGCAAGCTTTCCTTCTGTCCTGCGCTCACGCGAATCACCTGGCCCATCGCGTCATAGGCTCGCATCGCTTCGCTGTTGTGGTATTCCATTTCGTTTTGCGGATGCGCGAACGCCATCACCCGGTACGCGCCCGGCGCAACTTGTTGCAGCTCGAACTTCCCGTCCCGCGTAGCCTGCGCCTGTCGAAACTGTCCACTGCTCTCCGGCAGCGGAACGCAATACACATAAGCTGCTGCTTCCCCGGACTGCGCCTCGACTTTCCCTGACCTCCTCTCCCCCGCTTCCACCTAGTCCCTCAATCGTTCCCGCGATCTCCGCCCCGTCATCCCTCAGCGTCACCTCCACCGCAAGCGTCTCGCCGCGCCCCACGGTAAGCGGTCGTCGCAAAAGGTCCACGTCACCAAGCGTGGCCGCTGCCACATACCCGCGCAGCGCCTCCATCTTCATCCAGTACTGCCCCGGCAGCAATCCTCCAAACGTCAAGACGTCTCCTCCGCCCGGCGAAACCGAACTGCCAGAATGCCGCGTGGCTTCCATCCACCGGCTGCGCCCGCCCGAGAGATCCTCTCCCCGTCCCTCCATCATTCGGAAACGTCGCCGACATGCATTATGCTCTGTCGCGGAGCTTCGGAGTTCTGTTTGAAGTCGCGTTTGGTTCTTACTTGCACCATACTGCCCGGCGCCAACGTCATCGCCGGTGCTTCCAGCGCGCGCGCCCTTGATCGCGATGGTCTCCGACCCCGATCCCGATGCCATTTGCCGCCCCTGGCCCGAATGGCTTCAACCACGTACGTCCCGTTCGGCAACGATCCTTCAATTCTCTGCTCCGCCTCGTTGTAGCCCAGCTCAAATCCCGGGCCTTTTTGTCCCTGCACCGTAACTTCGACGTAGTTTTCCTCCGGCGGGTTCGCAATCGGGATCTTCACCGCATAGTAGGCCTGCTTCACCGGAGAAAGCTCGGCTTGAAACGTTGCCCCCGCCTTCAGTTCGATCGTCCCCGCGCTCTGAAAATCGCTTGCGTTCGGAAAATACACCGGCGGATACCCCATCATCGGCCCGCGCGGATCCGCCGTCAGCGGATCGCGATCCATCACCTCATGCGTCAGCAGCTTGTACGTTCCCGCCTCCAGCCCGAATAATCGGAATTCACCGTTTGCTCGCGTGTTGACCCCCGTCGCTTCTTCCCAGCGCGCCCGCCCATCAACAACTCGTCGTCGTTGCAACTGAACCGTGATCCGGTCGGCCCCACTTGCCCCAGGCAAGTTCACTTTTCCAAAAATCAGCGCCTCCGGCGTCAGCGGAATCGTCAACTCCACTCCGGGAGCCGGCGGAACCCCGGTCGCCGGAATCTGCCCCCACCTTCTCGCAAAAGGGTCGGTTGAATCCAGGAATCCCGGCTTGCGCGCATTCAACCAGCCGCCGAAGCCTCCGCCTGTGAAACTGACCGTAACCTCCGATCCCGTCGAGCCTTCCCGCGAACCGGCATCCGCAGTTTGCGGCAAGACAAACTCAAATCGTCCCTGATCGTCGGTCAAAGTCCCCAACCGCCCGTCACCCGAAAATACCAGCGCATGTCCTACCGGTTCGTGCGTAACACTGTTGATCACTACCCCATGAATCGTCGTCTTCTGCTCATTGGCAGGCGTCGCCACCTGTCCGCGCATCGGTTCAGAAATTACCGCGCATTGCAGAATCATCGCCAGTGTGATCAAGTTACACAGACTCCAACGGCCGCACATACTCCTCCCCGATAAACTCACGCTTTTCGACTTATAGCCCGACATTACGCCTGACCTACTCCGTCATTGCGGCGAAGCTTAGAACAAGAAACGGTTTCCTTCAAGACTGCATCGGCTCCCTGCTCGGAAATCCTTCAAAACTCTGTCATCCTGAGCACAGCGAAAGCCTGCCCTGTGCGAAGCCGAAGGGGACCCGCCTTTGTCATCCTGAGCGCAGCGAAGGGAACCTGCTTTTGTCATCCTGAGCGCAGCGAAGGACCTGCTTTTGTCATCCTGAGCGCAGTGAGGCGCCAGCCGAGCCTCACCCTCTGATCCGATCCTCCAGAACCCTTTCTCGCCCGTTGCTCAAAAACAAAAAGCGCGACCGCAAGGTCGCGCTTCTCTTTTTTCACTTCCTAAGTTTAGTATAGCATACCGCAAATAGTAGATGGGACAGATTTGCTGGTTTTATATATCGTCTGCCTTCAGAAACTTACGGCGTTTGTCTCGGCATTCACGCTTGACATCGTCTCTCTCCGCGCCAGGAAGGCAACTTCGAACGGCCATCAGCAATCCAATGCTTTCCCTACCCACTTGTCAGCCGATCTTTCGAGATCGCCTTCATCCCCCAGACGTCCATCGCTTCCAGTTGTTCGATCTCAGTCATCTCCAGTTGAAGCGGCGTGCTTGGATTCGAATAAACCCGCGCCGTGATCGCAGCCCTCTCATTGGCCACGACTTCCAGTACCGAGCCGTCCAGAAACGCCCGCAAACTGACCAACCCCTCCGACTCGAACCCTGCCGTGGTGCCGTTCACTCGCAACTCTGCGTCTTTTTGCTGCGGATCGTAGGCAATTTCGGCAAAGCGCTCGCCTTTTTCCGATCGCAGCCGCAGTCGGAACGCCTTCCTGCCCGCAAACTGTGCGTGGATCTCGCCCGCCAGATCGTGAATTCGAATCGCCCCAAGCGCCTTCGCGAGATTCCGATCATCAGCTTGCACGCGCGCATGCGAACTGCGGAGCGATTCGACCGCGGGAGAGATTTCCATTCGCAAGCTCTTGTCTGGCGCCAAAGACAGCACACGCGGCAACGCCATCACGCCCGCCCAACCGGCAGCCCGATAATCCGCCTCGGGCCGCGTTTCTGGAATCCACCCCCACAAAATGCGATTTCCGTGTTCATCCAGCATGGTCTTCGCCGCGTAATAGGCGCCGAAATCGACCACGCCTTCTTTTTCCGGAATGAATCGGCGACTGCGATAGAGCCCCGTCTTCCACCAGACCCTGCCCATGGTGGAATAAAGCAAAACGTGTCGATCGCCGAGCGGAAAGAAGTCCGGGCACTCCCACATTTCTCCATTGTCGACCGGATTCACCGCGGACTGCCCGGTACCTCGGCCTTCGACCAGCGTGTGCCGGTAGGTCCAGTGGCGCAGATCGTGCGATTCGTAGAGCAGCACCGCGCCACCCTTGCCTCGAATGCCCGACCCTAACGTAAGTACCCACTCTCTCCCTTCCCGCCAAACACCCGGATCGCGGAATCCGGTAATCGCCAGATGCTCGGGCGGGCGCGCGATAATCGGCTTCGGCAGCTTCTCCCACGAGCGCAGATCTTGATCTTTCGAGACGGCAAGGCACTGCACCTCGCGCCACTTATGAACTCCATCGTCAAGCGTGATCTCCGCCGGCGAAGTCGGCGGCAACACTCCGGTGTAGATAATCGTTGGCGTCGTCCCATCGACCACGCTGCTGCCGCTGAACACACCGTCGCGATCGTAGCCGTCGGGCGTGGGCGCCAGGGCCACGGGCTCATGCTGCCAATGAATCATGTCGGGACTGGTCGCGTGCGCCCAGTGCATCGATCCCCAGAATGGCCCGTCGGGATTGTATTGAAAGAACATGTGATAGCGGCCCTTGTAGAAGATCGGACCGTTGGGATCATTCATCCAGTTCGAGGCTGGCAGCAGGTGGTATTGCGGCCGCAAACGATCGGAAGCCAAGCGCGCCTGCGGGTTGGTTCCGCGAGCGGCCAGAACTTCCGCAGGACGAGAAAGCAGAGTCGCGGCCGTGGCACAGCCGGTCTGCCATAGAAACGCGCGGCGCGATATCCAACTCATGCAGGTTGCAGTAGCTTACCTGACCCGGCTTTACCTGTGCAGTGATCATCTGAGAGACTGACCACTGGCTTGGCGCCGCGATGCTGGCTTGTTAGCTTCTGGCTACTGGCTTCTGGCTACTGGCCACCAGCCACCAGCTATCAGCCGCCGGCTAGCCGCTAGCGACTGACGACTGATTCTCTCCATGGGCCGCATCCACGTTCTCTCCGAAGCCGTTGCCAACAAGATCGCTGCCGGCGAAGTCGTGGAGCGTCCTGCCTCGGTAGTCAAGGAGTTGCTCGAAAACTCGCTCGACGCCGGCGCCACGCGCATTCGAGTACAGGTCGAGGCCGGTGGCAAGAAACTCATCCAGATCACCGACAACGGCTGCGGCATGATGCGCGACGACGCCTTGCTCGCCTTCGAGCGGCACGCCACCTCCAAGCTCAAGAACGCCGAAGACCTGCTGAGCGTAGCCACGCTCGGATTCCGCGGCGAAGCCTTACCGTCGATTGCGTCAGTCTCGCGTTTGCACCTCGAAACTCGCGCGCCAGAAGACGCTTCTGGGACGGTCGTCGAAATCAACGGCGGCAAAATTTTCAAAGTCGAGGAAGCCGGACTGCCCACCGGCACCTCGATCGCGGTGCGCGACCTGTTCTTCAACACTCCGGCCCGCAAGAAATTTCTCAAAGCCGAATCGACCGAGCTCTCGCACATTGCGTCGCTGGTTACGCATTACGCGCTGGCCCATCCCGACAAGCACTTCGAACTGCATTCGGCCACCAACGCCATGCTGGTCGCTCCCCCGGTCGCCGGGCACGGCGAACGCGTCTATCAGGTTTTTGGCAAGGAAGTACTCGATCAGCTGATTCCCCTGGCGGCCATGCAACCGCTCGAGCGCGTCGGCCTTCCCCAACCGCCGCCCTGGCGCCGCAACGCAGAGGACGAGGCACCCGCGGAGCCCGGCGAACTGCGCCTTCATGGATTCGTGTCGAAACCCGAAATCCAAAAACTCAACCGCAACTCCATCTACATTTTCGTGAACGGACGCCTCATTCGCGATCGCCTGGTGCAGCACGCCATCACCGAAGCCTACCGCAACATCCTGCCACCCACCGTTTTCCCAGTGATCCTGCTGTTCCTTGAGATGCCTACCGGCGAAGTCGACGTCAACGTGCATCCTTCGAAGACAGAAGTCCGTTTTCGCCAACAGACCTTTCTGCACGATTTTGTCCGCGATGCCATTCGCAATGCCCTGATGAAGGCGCGGCCGGTTCCGCAATTCGTTTCTGAGATTCACGCCCATCCCACGGCAAGTCCCTCGCTGACCCCGGGTGGACGGCCTCTCGCAGTGGCAGCCTGGCAAACGGGTGGAGAATCCGCAAGTGCCGGAAGCTTCCATCTCCAGCCCCCGACGCCGCCTGCGATCAACGAACGCTTTCAGTTTCAGGGAGGCGTCGCCGTCGAGGCCAATGCAGCCGTATCGCTGGCTCGCGCCCCGGAGATTGTTCCCGATGATGGCTGCTCTCCAGCCTTCGTCGACGAACCCGAAGCGCCCAGCCAGCTCGCGCCTTCGCTGGCCTCGCTCAAACCACTCGGCCAGATCCGCGATTCTTTCATTCTGGCGGTCAATCATGAAGGGCTTTGGATCATCGACCAGCACGTGGCCCACGAGCGTGTGCTCTTTGAAAAAGTCCTGAAGCAGCGAGCGGCGAAGGCGGTCGAGAGCCAGCGCCTGCTGATGCCCCTGATTCTGGAACTCACGCCGGCGCAGCTCGCCGTATTCACGGAGATTTCTGACGAACTCGCGCATAACGGCTTTGAGGCCGAGCCCTTTGGTACGCGCAGCGTCGCCGTTAAGGTCGCGCCCGCGGGAATCGATGCATCCCAGGTCGAGCACATGCTGCATGAGCTTTTCGAACAACTCTCCCGCGAGGATCAGCAACTCAATCTCGAAGCCCTGCGCACCCGCATCGCCGCCTCCATCGCTTGCCACGCCGCCATCAAAGTGAACATGCCGCTCGAGCAGAACAAAATGGAGTGGCTGCTTTCCGAACTCGCCCGCACCGAATTCCCCATCTCCTGTCCACACGGAAGACCAGTAGTTTTGCGCTACTCGATGAAAGACATTCAGCGGGCGTTCAAAAGGATCTGAACAACAGTCGCCAGTCTTCCGTCGTCAGTCTTCAGCAAGGGCGGTTGGCTGACGACTAGCGACTAACGACGAGCGACTGTCCTATGTTCTAATCCACATATGACCGAATCCGAGCTCCAGCAGGCACGTCTGGCCAAATGGCACCTCGACGAGCACCCCGTGCGCACGCTCGAGGATGGCCGTGCTTTTCTCGAATCGGTCGGATTCAGCTTGCTCTATCCGTTGCGCCCTGCTCTGCTCGTGCCTACGTTTGTTGGGGCGTGGGTGGGTTCCGACGATCGCTTGCCCACATGGCAGCATTCCTTCTCCGACACTCGTGCGCAGGATGCCAAGGAGTTGATGGTCCGCCTGTTGCGCGATCGCGCTGCATTCGAAGCGAATCTGTTCGACGAAAATAACGCTTTCCTGGTCAGTGCCTCGGCATTTCCGTTTTTCTATGCATTAGTAGGTGAGCGGAATCCCAAGCAAGCCCCCAGAGGGGGTTCCCGGTCGGAATATTCGCAGCTCGCTTGTGACGCCTTTGAAATCATCCGCCGCGAAGGCCCGATTTCCAAGATGAGGTTGGGAGAACAGCTCGGCGGCAGCATCTCAGGCGCCGCCCTCGACCGCGCGCTGTCGGAGTTGTGGTCCCGCCTGCGCATCACACGCGTGGACTACAAGCCCGAAGAAGGCGCTTCGTGGGACGTGCTTTATCGCTGGGCGCCCGACGCCGTGCGCGAAGGCATCGGCCTTTCCGTCGCCGAGGCGCTCACGGCGCTGCTTTCCAAGTATCTCGAATGCGTCGTCGCCGCCGATCAACAGGAACTCGAAGCCTTCTTCGGAAATTTCGTTCCGCGTTCCCGCGTGAAAGAAGCCGTGAAAGCCCTGCTGGCCGCGCGCGAAATCAGTTTCGTCCACGTCGGCAGCCGCTCGCTGGTTCAGGTAGCTCCGCCGCGTGCTGAGGCGCGTCCCGCCGAACCGAGACCTTCGGCAAAGCCAGCAGCAGCACCAAGGAGATCGTGAAGGAGCCTGGAGCTTGGAGCTTTCAGTTCTCAGAATTCGGCTACTTGCTTCTGGCTCCTGGCTTCTGGCTCCTAGCTTTTGGCTCCTGCTTGCTCCTAGCCTTCTCCTCGGCAACGTAATGTGGAGTCCTTGCTCTGCGATCTCTGCGGCAATTCTCCGCGCTCTCTGCGTTTTAGGATTCTTTCCCTCGAGCACAAAGCAGATGCCTCCATTCTCGCGGCTTTCGCGTTTCGGAATGCAGCCCTTGGCTTCTGGCGCCTAGCTCCTGGCCTTCTCCTCGGCAACATAATGGGAGTCCTTGCTCTGCGATCTCTGCGGCAGTTCTCCGCGCTCTCTGCGTTTTAGGATTCTTTCCTTCGAGCACAAAGCAGATGCCTCCATTCTCGCCGCGCTCGCGCGGCGGAATAACAACCGACAAAGGCAAAGGGTCTGACGACTTAAACAGATCTTCCAGCCAGTAGCCAAAAGCCAGTAGCTAGAAGCCACTAGCCAGATCCCCTCTTCGTACAGCCGTCAGCTTCTGATACCCTGAAACGCTTTAGTCGCGCACATGACCGACCCGGCCTCACGCAAACTCATCATCGCCATCGACGGCCCCGCTGGCGCGGGTAAGAGCACGATTGCCTCCCGCCTGGCCCGCAAGCTGGGCTACGTGAATCTCGAAAGCGGCGCGATGTACCGCGCGCTGGCTCTCAAGGCCATCGAGTGGGACGTTTCCTTCGACGACGCCGCGGCGTTACGCAAGTTGGCGGAGAATTCGCGTATCGGCCTTGAGCCGACCCTAGGCGGCAACCGCGTGTTACTGGACGGGAAAGACGTGTCGTCCCGCATCCGCGAGCGAGACGTGACCGAGGCGGCCTCACGCGTTTCCGTGCATCCCGCGGTGCGTGAATATCTGGTCGCCCGCCAACAGGAAATGGGTAAGGGCGGGGGCGTGGTGATGGAGGGCCGCGACATCGGCACCATGGTTTTCCCCCATGCTGACCTGAAAATTTTCCTGGACGCGGATCCCGTCGTGCGCGAGCAACGACGTCTCGATCAGCAGAAGGTCAAAGGTCCGTCGGCCCAGTCCATCGCCACCGAACTGCGGGAACGCGACCAGCGCGACCGCACCCGCGCCACGTCTCCGCTCGTGGCAGCAGAAGACGCCGTCCGGATCGATTCGACGCTTTTAACGGAAGATCAGGTACTCGAGCAGATTGAGCGGCTGGTAAGGGAAAAGTTGGAGTAGCTCTCAGCATTCAGTACCCAGT
>CAVSOD010000012.1:0-277890 GCA_963729415.1 uncultured Acidobacteriota bacterium
CCCGCGTCCGAAAATGTCACTGGTCAAGAGCCTACATGCGTAGTCCAGTTCATGCCCTGGGCATTACCCCAGGACGTTCGCGGTCCGCGCTCAGAACGGACAAGAAACGCGTCCCGCTAGCCTGAGATCTTAGCCTCTCTGCCCAGACGTAGCAGAGAAGAGCAGCCCGCTGTGTGACGTCCTTCGGAGGCCCACGGGCGAAGCCTCCTCGGACGGCTGCCTAAACTAGTTAGGCTGCGTATGCCATCTGTTGATTGGCAATTATCATTTTGCCCACGATTACGGGTGTGTGCACCCCGGCATGCCTCTTGGCCGTAAGCATCTCCGTCGAAGCCGTGACGCCCCCACTGGTGGGATTGGCCTGTAAAGATCTACTTCCAGCCTAGGTCGCAACCCGCTGGAAGTCAAACCCCCGATTAGATGCTCTTCCCCGGCAAACGCCTCATTCCTTCGCCACCCGCAAGTCTGCGACCTCAAGAATCCTGTCGCATCCATACAACGAGCAGGCGCCGCAATGCAAAGGAGAACGGTAATGCCTCTGGTACGCATTTCCCTTCAGGCCGGAAAGCCCGATTCTTATCGAGCCGCCATCAGCAACCAGGTTTACGAAGCTATGCGCGAGACGCTCAGCATTCCTGAGGGCGACCGTTTCCAGGTCATCACCGAACACAGTTCCACGCAATTGATCGCCGATCCGAGCTTCATGGGCGCGCAGCGCTCCGCCGATTTCGTTCTGATCCAGATCTTTCTTTCCCGCGGCCGCACCACCGAAGCCAAGCAGGCGTTGTATCGCAGCATCGCGCAGCGCCTCGCGAACTCGCCCGGCATTCGTCCCGATGACGTCATGATCGTTTTGACCGAGGTCGGACTCGACGACTGGTCCTTCGCCCGCGGCGAAGCGCAATACGTCCTGAATCCTCCCGCCTGGGCAAGGAAACAAGAAAAGCTCTCCGCCTGATCCGCAGGGGCAGGGATCCGCATCAGGGGCGCGCCTTCACAGGTTGTGGAAAAACGACTGTAGCGCCGGCAGCCTGCCCTGAGCGGAGTCGAAGGGTCCCGCCGGCTGTCGCGAGAGCTTGCCCTGAGCTTGTCGAAGGGGCATCTTGCCCTCGCCCCTGCAAATCTGGGAAGGGCACGTCCTTCAGGCGCGTTCGTACAAGCCTCTTTAGGACGCCGCTTCAGCCGCTGAGCCTCAGCATTCCTTAAGGTTTCGAAATCGCCGCCCCCTAACTAACTTGCATCCTCCTCGCACGTCTAACATCTGAATTACGGTGCTCCTCGTAGAATATGGCCACGGTCGCCAACTATGATCCTGCGTGTCCAGCGCCGCCCGAGGTGTTGCCGGTGAAGGCCCAGTGTTTACCCTACGCGCAGATCCCGCACACCACGCGCCTTTTCACCGACTTCCTCGCCGCCTCCCCTAAAGTTCAGCAGTTCTATCCGCGATCCCCAATTTTTTCCGAGTGGCTTCATCAGGAGACACCCAGCCAGCGTTATGATGCCCAGCGGCGCGCTCGCGTCAGCGACATCCTCGAGCGCCAGAATCGCGCCTGGGGCGCTTGCGAAAAAACGCTGGCCAACATCGCGCGCCTGCGCGCCGGAGCGTCAGCCACCGTCACTGGCCAGCAAGTCGGCCTTTTCGGCGGCCCCGTCTTCTCGATCTACAAAGCGCTGAGCGCCCTCAAACTCGCCGAACAAGCTACGGCCGCTGGCATCGACACGGTTCCCATCTTCTGGATTGCCACCACCGATCACGACCTTGCGGAGATCAATCACATCGCACTGCCCGGCCCGAACGCCACCCTCGACACCCTCGCCAGCACCAGTCACGGCGTCGAGGAAGCTCCGGTCGGAACAATTCACTTTAGCGACGAGATTGAATCCGTCGTGCAGACCGCTGCCGATCTCCTCGGCGACTCCGCGGTTACCGGCTTCCTGCGCGAGTCCTACCGTCCCGGCGAAACTCCCGGCACTGCTTTCGCGCGTCTCTTTACGCGCCTCTTCGCCGACTGGGGTGTCATCCTGCTCGACCCCTCGGACCCGGAACTTCATGCCATCGCGGCACCCATCTATCGTGCGGCCATCGAACGCGCAGTCAAAATCGACGACGCACTCCTTGCCCGCGGCAAGGCGCTCGAATCCTCCGGCTACCATCAGCAAGTCAAGGTCACGCCTTCCTCAACCTTGCTCTTCACGCTCAAAGACGGAGCCCGCATCCCGATTCACCGCCGCCTCAATGGCAACTCCACAGACTTCCTGATTCTCGAAGAGAAAATCTCCCAGGAGGAACTGCTCCGCCGCATCGCCGCAACGCCCCAGAACTTCAGTCCCAACGTCCTGCTGCGTCCCGTCGTGCAGGATCATCTGCTGCCTACGCTCACCTACACCGGCGGCGCCGCCGAAGTCGCCTACTTCGCCCAGGCCGCCGTCGTCTACCAGGAACTTCTCGGCCACGTTACCCCGATCCTGCCTCGCTTCTCGGCCACGATCATTGAACCGAAACTGCAAGGGTTGCTCGAGCGTTACGCGCTCACGCTGACCGACTTGTTCGAGGGAGAAGACGCCCTGCGCGAGAAGATTGCCGCGCGCATCCTGCCCGTGGAACTGCAGAAGGCATTCGATCGCGCCGGCGCTACGCTCGACACTTCACTTGCGGCCGTGCGCGAAGCCCTGGTCAAGCTCGATAAGACTCTCGCCGAAGCCGCTGACAATGCTGGATCGAAAATGCAGCACCAGCTCGAAACTCTGCGCTCCCGCGCCGCCCGCGCCGAACTCCGCCAGAGCGAGCTCGCTGCGCGCCATGCCCAGTTGCTCAGTACATCGCTCTATCCCAACAAGACCCTGCAGGAGCGCGAAATCGGCGCCGCCTACTACCTCGCCCGCCACGGTACCGACCTGCTGCGCGAACTCTACGCCCAACTCCAAACCGATTGCCACGACCACCAGGTCATTACTCTCAACTGACTGTCGATCTACTCTGTCATCCTGAGCGAAGTGAGACGCCAGTCGAACGAAGTCGAAGGACCCCGCGTAACCGTGGGACATCACGGACCTAGCCATACTTTTTCTTCCCGACTTCGTGCTTACATTGCCGAGTGTCCCGCCTCCTCACTCCGCCCGGCTCGCCGCCAAATACGCTCCCAGCCCGATCATGATCCCGCCCGTCGCCGTCCGCTGCGCCCGCCGGAACCGCGCCGACGACCGAAGCCGATTACCTAGCGGCCCGGCGAACCACGTCACCACCAGATCCGCCGAAGTATTCAGCGTCACCGACACCAGTGCCCAGCACCAGAAACTGCCAGAACACATGCCCCGCCTCGCGATTCACAAACTGCGGAATGAACGACAAAAAGAACAGCGCCGTTTTCGGATTCAGCACCTCGGTCGCAATCCCTTGCCAGAACGGATTCCGCGCCCGCGACAATGCCTCCGCCGGAATCTCCTCCTCATCTCGTCGCGCCGCCAGGATCATGCGCACCCCGAGAAAACACAGATACGCCGCACCCGCATACTTCACGGTTGCAAACGCAACGGCTGATCGCGCCAGAATCACCGAAACGCCCGCGCCCGCCGCCAGCACATGCACCATTCCGCCGGCAAACGTGCCCAGCGCCGAGAGCACGCCCTCGCGCCTTCCGCCCGCCAGACTGCGCGCCAGCACATACAACATTCCCGGTCCCGGCGCGATCGCCAGCAATACCGCCGCCGTCAAAAACAACACAAGTCTGCTCGTATCCACCATGCTTCGATTCTAAATGCTGAAGCACACGCTCCGGCATCGGTCCTGCAACGTGGGGCGAAGATGCCAATTTTTAGATTGTCATCCTGAGCGAAGTGAGGCGACAGCCGAACGCAGTCGAAGGACCCCATGCCACTCAGCAATACGACAGGCCCATCAGGCTTTTCCACCACAACTCCTACCCGATCCTCTCAACCAACTCCTCCAGTGACTCCACCCGAGGCAATTCCTTCTCCCGATACGCGCCGCACACATCGAACAGCACCGCCTCCATCCCCGCTCCAGTTGCCCCGCGATAATCCACCGCGTAGACATCGCCCACGTACAAGCTCTCTTCCGGGCGCGCACCCATGCTGGCCAGCGCCGTCTCAAAAATAACCGGATGCGGTTTCTCGTGTCCCACGATCCCGGAATCGGTGATGGTTCGGAAGCAATCGACCAGCCCGCATCGCCCGAGCAACTCCGCGATGCGCCCATCCGCATTGGAGATCACTGCGATCCCGTACTTCGTTGCGATGCGTTCCAGCGCCTCCCGCGTCCCCGGACGAATGCGGTCCCAATTCATCGAGTTCCGCGTATTCGCAATCAACTGCTGCCTCATGGCTTCGTCCCGCAATCCCAGTTCTTCGAACAAACGCGCATAAAACATGTCCCAGAACGGATGATCCGCCTTTCCGCCCTGCTCCAGGATCGCATCGAACCGGTTCTTTACCTCGCATTCGAGCCTCTTGAGTTGCTCCTCCGGCGGCCGAATCCCCCGCAGGTGCAGCGGTTCGAGCATCCGCTCGCGGTTGGCAAACAACAGCGTGCTCCCCACATCAAAGAACACAAACTTGCGCGCCATATTCGAATTTTATCGGAACAGTGTTCCTTCCTGGCGTCCACGATCCATCAATCCATTCCCCTTTTGATCTGTCATCCTCAGCGGAGTGGGCGCCAGTCCCCTGCGGCAGATTCGCGTCCCGTTCTTGTCGACACTAACCTGGCTTGCCGAAACCTGACGAGCATTTCACTCTGTCATCCTGAGCGGAGTGAGGCCTCAGCCGAACGCAGTCGAAGGACCCCGGTACCCCGTCGGACGCTCCCGTCGCGAACGCTTTTTCCGCCACGAACCGTGGTGTTGTCGCACACGTTCCGACCCGAGCCTTTCCTTCGTGTCCTTGGTGGTGAAAAAACTTTCCGCCTGCCATCAACCTGTGTCCAACGCTAGGCCATGAACTGTCCTTTCGTACATCGTGACCCCGCCAGCAAAACAAGGTAAGATTCTCTGGAACTCTGGCCGACGAGGTCACCTCCCGGTCACCCCAAAAGGGCGAACTCGCTTGCACCTTCTTAGCCTGGTCAACCTGCTTCCTTCCTATCGCACCCTGGCTGTCGTCCTCCGCCGCGATCTTCCGTCCCTGGTTTTTCTGTCTGCCGTCACCATCTTCGAGTCCTCCGACCAGAAAGGCGACGCCTACAACATCCTCTGGGCCATCGTCTTCGGCTTCGCCACGTTAAACATTCTGAGTCTCGTGGCCAAACGCTTCGAGCCCCACCAGAACCGCTGGACCTTCGGGGAAGTCCTCGCCGTCGCGACCGTCGTGGTCTCGGTCTTTCTGCTGGGCTGGGAGATGCTCTACATCTTCAAAATTCTCCCCATCCACCTCTCCACTCACCACTAGGCGCCAGGCAGGCGGTCGCTCGCAGTTTCGCTCCCTGCGAAACTTTGGAGTATCATTCCGTTTGAGATGGCCAAGAACTCCAGCCCGTTCGAGGTGACCTGCCCCTGCTGTAACGCGGTGCTGAAGATCGATCCCGCGACCAAAGCCGTCATCGCTCACACCGCCGCCGTGAAGCCGAAAACCTTCAACGACATGGAAGAGGCCGCACGCGCCATGAAAGAGCAGGACAACCGCCGCGACTCGATCTTCCGTCAGTCGCTCGAAAACCAGAAACACGCCGCTGATCTGCTCGAAAAGAAATTCCAGGAAGCCGTCCGCAAAGCCAAAGAAACCCCCGACACCGGCAAGCCCATCCGCGACTTCGACCTGGACTGACTGACGTGTGACGGGTCGGACACTCTTGTCCGCCAAAGTGTGGCGCGGAGCGTGTGCGGAAGCATCCTAACCTAGCCCGCACCAAGATTGTCATCCTGAGCGAAGTGAGGCGAAAGCCGAACGCAGTGAAAGCCTGCCCTGAGCCAGTCGAATGGGACCCCGAGGGCGGTGGCGGTTCCTCCAACGCACGCTCCTTTTCTGCCACGAATCGTGGAAGTCATGCAGGCCATAAAGGCCGATACTCCTGCCCCGCAGAATTGCAAAATCCCCGTCATCTTGAGCGGTGTGAGGCAACCGCCGAACGCAGTCGAGAGCCTGCCCTGGCGAGGTCGAAGGGGACCCCTCAACTACGGCAGTCGCGTCCGTGTGGCCGCAACTCGAGGGAACCAGCCTTATTCACTTTGTCATCCTGAGCGGAGTGAGGCGAAAGCCGAACGCAGTCGAAGGACCCCGCGGTCGCTAAGAACTGACCGAGGGCTGAATCCTTTTCAACCACGAACCAGTAACACGTCGACGTGCACACATTCCCCGCGTGCCCAAACCTGGAGCGGACGCCCATTGTAAGCCGCCCGGAACTCCCACACCCTGCCCTGATATTTGCCGCCCGCCGCCTCCATTACAATCCCCCCAATGCTTCCGCTTCTGCTCGGCCACCGCGGCGCTCGTGCCACTCGCTCCATTCCTGAAAACACCCTCGCCTCCTTCGACCTCGCGCCTTTCCCATGGCTGCGACGGATTCGAATTCGACGTCCGCCTCACCGCCGATGGCCGCGCCGTCATCTGTCACGACCCGAAAATTCACGGCGTCGAAATCAGCGAGGCCGGTGCCGTCGACCTCCGCGAACTTCCTGTCCTCGACCAGGTCCTCGCCCGTTATCAGGACAAGGCCTTCCTTGACATCGAAGTCAAAGTCGCGGGCCTTGAAAGCATCGTCATCCGCGCTCTCGAAGCCCATCCGCCCCGCCGCGGCTTTGTCGTTTCCTCGTTCCTTCCCGAGGTTCTTCTTGCCATGCGCAACCTGGCTCCTGATATCCCGTTGGGTCTGATTTGCGAGACCCCGGCGGAACTCGCCGCATGGACACGTCTCCCCATCCATTCGGTCATTCCTCACTTTACATTGATGAATGTCGATCTAATGCGGGAACTTCAGGGCGCTGGGAAGAAGGTCCTGACCTGGACCGTGAACCATGAAGAGAGGATGCTGGAATTTGAGCGGATGAAAGTCGACGGCATCATCTCCGACGACACCGTCACCCTCGGTAAGCTTCGTGCGCCGAAGACCTGATCACAACCGTCGAAGCGGTCCGTCGGACAAGATTTCCAACCGCCCGATTTGCCTCGATGGTGCCCCCGGGTTCGCGTCAGCTCTTTGGACGCTAACCTTGGGCAAGCAGACGGGATGTGAGTGAATTCGCCGGAGGATCAATCGGCCGCGGTGGCCATGCGGGCGTTCATGCGCGGCCGGCGCAGGAAGGCCGCGCGCTCCATCTCGAGCGATTCCAGTTGCGCACCGATCGCCTCATCGTCCCACCCCATCACCGCGCCGACCCGCAAGGCAGCTTCGCGGCTGCATGTCTCCGACCAGCAGGGTCCGAGCGCGACCGGCACGCGGCGCAGCAGAACGTCGCCGAGCGTGACGGCGCACTCCTTGCGATAGGCCTCCACGGCCTCGGCCACGATGTGCTGCGAGTGCGGGCACAGTGGGGTGCGCAACTCAACGCTGTTGCGGGCCATGCGTGCGATCTCCATTGAGGCGCGGCCGTGCCATTCGGTGATGGTGCGCGCCGATTCCTCGCTCAAGCCTCCGGTGTTCGCCACCTCGACTACGTACTCGTCGAGCAGGAGATCGAGCGCGCGTCCGTTGACCGGCGCCGTGTGCTTTGGGTCTTCCGTGCGAACGCCGATCTTACGCGCGCAGTCGCGCGCTACGCTCGCCGCCGAAGCCAGGTTTCCTCCGATCACGGAAATCAGGCGCGCGACTTTCTCGTCCTCGTGGTCGTGCAGCGAGTGCTGCTGGCCCACGCGGTCGGTGTCGCCTTTCCCGTCGAAGGGCAGAGCGCGCACTCCCGCGAAGGCGTGCCGGATGTCGTTTGCTGAGACGCGTGCTTTCGGAAACAGCGCCAGCAGCGATCGCATCAGGTAGTCGATTTCTTCTGGCGTCGGATACACCTTGCCGGGATCCGACGTGTCGGCGACGTGCGTCGCGCCCACGAGGATCTGCTCGTTCCAGGGAATGACATACAGACGGCGTCCGTCGATGGCTTCGCTGTACACGGCGGCGCCAGGCGCGCCCGGAAAGTTGGGCAGCACGACGTGCGAACCGCGTACCCCCATCACCATCGGGCGCCGCATCTTCAAGCCCGATCGCTGGACGGTGCGATCGGCCCACGGCCCGGTGGCGTTGATGATCCAGGTGGCTTCGATTTTTTCTTCGAGGTTGCGGGTCCAGTCGCGCAGCAGCAGGCCGCGCGCGCGTCCGTGGGCGACGTCGATGGCCATCACCTGCGTGTGATTGCGTGCCACCGCGCCCGCCGCGATCGCCTCGACCAGCCACTCGGCCACCAGCCGTTCCGGAAATTCGCATTGCGCGTCTTCGTAGTCGAAGACCGACCAGCGCTGTCCCGCATCGAGTGCGCGCTCCAGTTTCTTGTGCGCCATCTCAAAGCTCGCAGCGTCGCTGGCGTTGCCCGCCATCCGCCGGTAAAGCCACAGCGCTGTGCGCACCGACATGGAACTCCGTGCGTTCTTGTTGCTCAAGTGCCAGCAGAAAGTGCGCGGGATGCGTCAGGTGTGGCTGCTCGCGCAGCAAGCGCTCGCGCTCGCGTACCGACTCGCGAGCGAAAGCCAGGTCGCCGCGCTCGAGCGCGCGCAAGCCGCTCAGCATGCGGCTGGAGCGGCTGGTGGTTCCAGCCGCGAAGTCCTGCTGCTCGACCAGCAAGGTGCGCTTGCCAGCGCGCGCGCATGCGCGCGCGATGGCCACACCCATGACGCCGCCACCGATGACTGCGACCTGAAAGTGTTGCCCCGCAAGCGGGGCGCGCTGTGTGCTGGGCAGTTGCATGTCGGGTCCCGAGGTGTGCCGGCGTCCCTGAAGCTAGCAGGACGGACTCCCCCAGATAGATTGTGACTGTTGGGCCATGCCGGGGGTAGGTAACCGTCGTCCAGAGGCAATGGTTACGAATCGACAAAATGTTCCACGTGGAACATTTTGTGATTTCGTGAAGGCTGTATAATAGCTAAAAGATAATAGCACAAAAGGAGGCGTCATTAAATTCAATAACTTGCAAATTGGCATCTCAGTGTGAGACGACACGTCGAGTCCGCCGATGACTGCGATCGTAAACGCCCGCCTGATAGCCGGCTACAAAGCCGACTTGTTCCTTTCTGCTCTACGGCGCGCCTGAAGGCGCCCCGATACGAACCTGAGCGGCGAGGGCAAGATGCCCTCCAGCAAGCCAAAAACGCTTGCGGGACCCGGCCCAGGCGGAACGCCGGCGCTACAGGATCCCCTTCGGCTCCGCTCAGGGCAGGCTTTCGACTTCGTTCGACTGGCGTCTCACTCCACTCAGGATGACAACTCTAAGAAGGCGGCCGGGCTATTTGCGAGCGGATGCCGCGGGGCGGGTGAGTTTGTGCCGTTGGCGAGGGGTCATTTAGATTGTTGGTCCAATGGGTTTGACTACGGGAGAGCGCTTTGAGCGCGCGGTTGCGATTATGGCGCGGCTGCGCGCGCCGGGAGGCTGTCCGTGGGACCGCGAACAGACCTTCGATTCCATCAAACCCTACACGCTCGAAGAGACCTACGAAGTTCTCGAGGCCATCGACAATCGCGACTGGGACGAGTTGAGCGGGGAGCTGGGCGACCTCTTGTTACAGGTGCTGTTCTATTCGGAAATGTCGAAGGAGCAGGGGACCTTCACCATCGACGATGTGATCGAGAAGCTCTCGGCCAAGCTGGTGAATCGACATCCGCATGTGTTTGGCGACGTGCAGGCCGAGACCGCCTCGGAAGTGGTACGCAACTGGGAAGCGATCAAGGCGGAGGAGAAGAAGAAGCGGCTGGCAGCTGGCGGAGGCAAGACGGCGAAAGAACCAGAGCCACCGCAATCGGTGCTTGGGGGCGTTTCCGCGGCGATGCCGGCTTTGCTTGAGGCACACAAGCTGAGCTCGCGCGCAGCGCACGTAGGTTTCGACTGGCCAAACGTGGAAGGATTGTTCGACAAGCTGCGCGAAGAGACCGACGAACTGCGGGAACAGCTGCAAGATTTTCCGCCGCCCGGGCCGCGGCCACAGGGGCGTGGGGTCGCGGGGGCAGGACGGGTGGCTGTGCCCGAGGAGTTGCGCAACCGGCTGGAAGAGGAAGTGGGCGATCTGTTTTTCGTGCTGGTCAATATCGCGCGCTACCTGGCGGTCGATCCCGAGTCGGCGCTCAAAAAAACCAACCGCAAGTTCAAGCGGCGATTTCAGTGGATGGAAGAGCGGCTGCGCCAGTCTGGCAGAGCGCCGGAGCAGGCGACGATGGAAGAACTCGAATCCCTTTGGCAGCAGGCGAAGGAACTGGAAAAATCCCAATCGTGAAAACCGATTCGATCGTGATTCGCACATGCCACGCGCTGGAGGAACTGCGCCGGGCAGTGGCGCTGCAACAGGAAGTCTGGAACTTCACCGACGCGGAACTGGTCCCACTGCGGCTTTTTGTCGTGGCCGAGAAGGTGGGCGGGCAGGTGCTGGGCGCATTCGATGGCGGCGAGATGGTCGGCTTCGCACTGGCCGTGCCCGGCGTGCGCGGGGGCCATCCTTATCTGCACTCGCACATGCTGGCGGTGCGGAGCGAGTACCGCAACGGGGGACTGGGACGCCGCATCAAGTTGTTTCAACGCGAAGAGGCGCTCGAGCGGGGCATCGAGTTGATCGAGTGGACGTTTGATCCGCTGGAAATCAAAAACGCCTATCTCAATATCGAGAAACTGGGGGCAATCGTGCGGCGCTACACGATCAACCAGTATGGAATCACGACTTCGCCTTTGCAGGGCGGCCTTCCGACGGACCGGTTGATTGCGGAATGGTGGTTGAAATCGGAACGCGTGAAGAAGTTGCTGAGCGATGGATCGGTGCCACGGCAGGAAGTCACGACGCGCGTTTCGGTTCCCGCGGCGATCTACGAGTGGAAAGCAGCGGCGGAAACACGAGATCGCGCCCAGGCAGTGCAGGATCGGAATCGCGAGCAGTTTCTCAAGGCATTTCATGACGGGTTGGCGGTGCTTGGCTACGAGCGAGATGGTGGCGGCAACGGAACGTTTCTGCTGGGGCGGTGGAATGAGGGGTGGTCGTACGGGTCGTGAGTTCGTTGGAGGCGCGAGCGGTGGTGAAAAAGGTGTTAAGGCCGGTAGCGCCGCATAGGGACACGGGGTCCTTCGACTGCGTTCGCCTGGCGGCTCACTTCGCTCAGGATGACAAGTCTTCGGGCACAAGCGGACGAAGATCGAAATGAAAATTGAACGGATCACCCTACGGGAAATACAAATGCCGCTCGTCCATTTTTTTGAGACGAGCTTTGTGCGCATTTACAGCCGGCGCATTCTATTAGTCACGGTCGAAGGCGAAGGGCTTCGCGGCTGGGGCGAGTGCGTGGCGGGAGAAGATCCGTTTTACAGCAGCGAGTGGATCGAAAGCGCGTGGCCCACAATCACGCGGTACCTGGTGCCGGCATTGCTGGGGAAAGCGATCTCGCAGGGAAGGGAAGCGGTGGCGCTGCTGGGCAAAGTGCGCGGTCATCGCATGGCCAAGGCCGCGCTGGAAAACGCGTTGTGGGATGCGGAGGCACGGGCGAAGAACCAGCCTCTGTGGAAGCTACTCGGGGGCACGCGCACGGAGATTCTCTGCGGCGTGTCGATCGGGATCCAGGATTCGCACGAGCAATTGATGGAAAAGATCGCGACCGAACTGGCAGCCGGGTACCGCCGCATCAAGCTCAAGGTCAAACCGGGCTGGGATGTGAATGTTCTCGAGAAAGTGCGGGCGCGCTGGCCCGACATCACGCTGAGCGTGGACGCGAATTCGGCGTACACACTGGATCAGGTCGAGCATCTGCGGGAGTTCGACCAGTTCCACCTGCTGATGATCGAACAACCGCTGTGGAACGACGATCTCTACTACCACGCGCGCTTGCAGAAAGAGCTGCGAACGGCCATTTGCCTGGACGAGTCGATCGAGCACGCGCGGGACGCAGCCTGTGCGGTGGAAACGGGCGCCTGCCGGATCATCAATATCAAAGTGGGCCGGGTGGGCGGGTTCACCGAGGCGAAGAAGGTGCACGATGTGTGCCGCGCCAATCGCATTCCGGTGTGGTGTGGCGGGATGCTCGAGTCCGGCATCGGGCGGTCGCACAACATCGCGCTTTCGACGCTGGAGAATTTCAGCTTGCCCGGAGACGTGTCGGCGTCGAAGCGGTACTGGAAAGAAGACATCATCGAGCCGGAGGTTGAGGTGTCGCGCGAAGGGATGATTGCGGTGCGGGATGAGCCGGGGACGGGATATCGCGTGAGGGAGGATTTGATCGAGAAGCTGACGGTGCGGAAGGAAGTAGTCGGGTGGGTTCAAAGTGACGTGGCTAGCGTCCGCAGAACGTGAGACGGGGCACCGAGCGGAGATCTTTAACCGCAAAGGCCGCGAAGGACGGCCGCAAAGGACGCGAAGGAAACTAGGTAGAGACCCAGGTTAGCGTCCAAAGAACGGACGCGAACCTGGGGCACCGCGCCTGCGGGTTTTGGGAGAAGTGATATGAGGTCCGGCCATTGCCAGAAAAGGTCTTTTCGACATTTGCCTGGCGCAATAATTCAGGGGTCCCCTTCGACTGGCTCAGGGCAGGCTTTCGACTGCGTTCGGCTTCGCCTCACTTCGCTCAGGATGACAATTTTTTGGTAGAGGCCTACTTGTTTTGGTTAGAGGCCTACTTGGTAGAGACCAACGGTATTCCGGCAGCTGATGCCGGTGCTCTGGACAGTGCCACGACGGCGGGAGAGAATGATGGCCATGCCCCGGCGAACTGTCCTCGCGATCGCCTCGTCCTTTCTTCTCTTGTTCTTCCTCCTTGGGTATTCAGTCGTGAGCTGGGCACAGACTTCTGACAACAACGGAGATTCCAGCAAGCCCTGGACCTCTAGTTCCGAATCGCAGGACTCGGCGAGCGGGAGCCGTACGCGTAAGGTAGAAACTCACTCCCAAGATGGCAACCGGACAGTGGACCGGCAATCGGTGGAGGTTCTTCGCTCGGGCGGGTACGAACCGTATCAGGACACCGAGACGGAGACCGTTCGCGTCAATGACACGACGACCCGGACCACGGTGCGAACCTACGGCCGCGACAGTGAAGGGCAGCGCGCGCTGGTACAGACCACCGAGGAAGAAAAACACACGCTAGCCGACGGGGGAAGCCGGGTGGTGCGCTCGACGTCGAATCCCGACTCCAACGGGCGCAGCCAAGTCGTGCAGCGTGAAGAGCAGGTCACGAAAAAAACAGCGCCCAATGTCGAACAGACCACAACCACTGTGTATCTGCCTGGGGTAAACGGGGGAATGGCGCCCGCCATGAAGGTCGAGGAGCGGCAGGAGCATACCGGCGAGCACACGGTGCAGATCGAGAAATCGACGCTGCTGCCCGACGGACAAGGAAACTGG
This sequence comes from uncultured Acidobacteriota bacterium, assembly GCA_963729415.1. Taxonomy (GTDB): domain Bacteria; phylum Acidobacteriota; class Terriglobia; order Terriglobales; family Acidobacteriaceae; genus Gp1-AA133. The sequence continues at coordinate 13,456 of CAVSOD010000012.1, forward strand.
CAGGCCGGAGAAGTCAAGCAGAGTACGGTAACGGACGATGGAAAAGTCCGGACTCGCGATGAGCATATTTCCCGCGTCGGCGCAGATGGGCGTCTTGCGGAGGTGTCGAGAACGGTCGGCAGAGATATGCAGGATGGCGCGGGTGAAGGACACAGTACGGTAGAAACATTCTCAACCGAGGTTCCGGGGTCCTCACCGGATGGCACGCTGCACATAGTTCAAAAAGTGAGCACCGTAACGCGCAACGGTTTAAGCGGGAGCCAGACGACGCAACAGCAAGTGGAGCAGGTGAATCCTGGGGATCCGAACGCGGGTCTCGAGGTCACCATTCAGTCGACCGACGTGCAGACACCCGGCGCGGCCGGAACGCAGAACACTCGCACTATCCAGACGCGCGGCAGCAATGGAAGCCTTGGCATTGTGTCGGTCGACATGACGAAGTCGGATAAGAGTCCCGCCGTGCAAGTGGAAATCGCCCCGGCTGCCAAGCCGAAATAGCGGGGAGCCGCACGCCAATCCTTGTGCGGAGAATGCGGCGGACTGCGCACAGTGGTACTGCGGTTCGTAGAGTAAACAACCCCACATCCGCAAAACTGAATGCGGATGTGGGGCAATTTTTTTTGGCGAGTACTTTAGTTGCCTCCGACGGGCGGACCGATGACGGCTCCGTTCAGGCGCTGACGAAAATCCTGAATGCTCATGGATTCGAGTCCACCCAGGCTGTCTTCGACGCGGCGCGGGGGTGGCCCGGCGATGTTCTGATTATCCTTGTAGTTCGATCCCTGGGCATCGCGAGAACCCCATGGGTTGCGGAAGTACACGCGGCCGTCGCGCACCTCGGTGATCATGAGTTCGTGCAGTCCCTGACTGGAGTTGTTGGCGCCCCAGATAATTTCGGCGGGAACCGGACCTTGCCCGAGGTTGAGTTGATCTTTGATCTGGTTGAAGATGCCGTCGCGCTGGTTCTGATTTGAGCCGACCGCGCCGTTGATGCCCTGGCCTCCTGGTGGCTGCGCGGTGTAGGAGCGGTTGTAGAGCCCATGCAGAACGTTGGCCACCTGGTTGTCCCAGAGTCCAGTATTGTCGGTGTTGCAGTCGAAGTTCTGGGCGCCGCCCACGGAGCGGTCGCCATACTGCTGGATCGCGCCCTGGAACATGCGTTCGGTCACCGAGCGGCGGTCGTTGATGGTTTGGGGCGCGCCGTTCTGACCAGTGATGGTCACCTTCGCATTGTTCACGATGTCATTCTGCGCGGCCTGGAGAGAGCTGCCGTCGGCAAGGACTGCTGTCTTGGACTGGCTGGAGAGTCCGCCGATCAAGCGCGCATATTCGGAAGGAGTATTCAGCAGAAGGTGCGTCTGAATGGAAGTTGGGGCACATTCGCCGACGTTGCCCTGATCGAGTTGCCAGGTGGGGTCGGCGGTTTCCGAAATGACGCTTCCGAGGATTTCGCCGCGCCGGCCATCGGCGGCGGGATTCATTGGCTCGTTGGCCAGAGTATTGAGGTTATCGAGCAGGGAATGGCGCTGCGCCGTGTTGTCCTGACTGAGCAAGGCAGGGATGGTCGGCGGCGGGTCGCCAGAGCCGATCACTACCTGGCGATTCATGAGTGTGGGCAGGTCCGCTCTGCCGTTGGTGTCGGATTTAGCGAAGACGTTCAGCAGCTCGGTTTTCTGCTGCTGATTCAGGCTGCCATACAGCGGATTGTTGAGACACTGCTGCAATTGCTGCGCAGCCTGTGGATTCGTCTGCGTCGCGAGCAATTGTGCCTGCGTACCGATCGGCAACGCCTGATACGCCGGATCCTGGGTGACATCGATGCTCTGTGGGGTAACCGGGCCCAGCGTCTGGCGGTTTCCTTGTTCCAGGCCAATGGCCGGGGTCTGGTTGTTGGCGAAGAGCAATGCCTTCATCGCGGAGTTATCGAGGCCCGCCTCGAATTGCTTTCCGGGGAATGACGGCGGGGGCACGGATGGCGCGCTGCCGGAGCTCAAGCCGGACGCCGGTCCGGCATCTTGCCCGAGGACCTGCGGAAGATGGATCTCTTGTCCCGCAGACAGCTGATTGGGATTGGTTAACTGCGGATTCGCCTGCAGCAGAGCTTGCGCGGATACTCCCAGTCGCGCCGCTAAATCGGAAATCTGATTTTCACCGTTCTGCACATAAGCCACGCCAGTTTGCTGCGACGATGTGTCGACAGAGTTGTCGATGTTTGATAACCCGCCCGGACTTTGCACGCTCGACATGATCCACCTCCTGAGTCATTTATCGGGGCGAATCGAGAGCGGTTGCGCGAAAGTTTGTAAAAGTCGAGTGCGGGGCAGAAGGATGGGATTGATTTATTTGTGATCGCTGTCGACGCGATGATTTTCGGCGAGGGTAGCTTCCTGCTTCTTCAAGAGTTCCACGCCCTGGGCGAAGCTGAGCCCCTGGGGAACGGAACGAAAGTCGCTGAGGACTTCGTTGGACTTGAAGTCGAGATGTTTGAACAGGAGCACTCTCCCGGTGAAGGCAAGGCTCATGCGTGCAATGTCCCAGGTGCCATCGCCGACATCGCCCTGTTCCACAAGAAAATGGCCGCCCTTATCCAGGTGTCCGAGGATTCCCCAGCCAAAGCCCACCTCTTTGTAGAGTGTTCCGTTGATGCGCGCGATGCGATGCCGGTTCGCATCAATGAGTAAATCTCCTTGCATACCGGCCAACACCTGTTCCACGTGGCTGGGCGGATCGTATTTCGGATTGGGACGGAACCTCAACCGGACAAGTTCCTCGCCGGCCTTGCCGATGCCGGCCTTGCCGGTTTCGGTGCCCGCGTATTCGTAGAGAAAAGCGTCGGGCATGGCACGCATGATGCGCGACATGCGTTCGGTGTCTTCCTTCTCACGCTGACGCTTTTTGGCCAGTTCGGCGGGATCGTTCACCAGGCCGTCAAGGCGGGCTTCTTCGGCTGCGCGCTGCTGTGTGGTCAGCGGCTTGTCGTCGTATGCGATGGCCATCCCTGCCATGGCATCGCGGGTTTCACAGTAGAGTTTCGTCTGCGACCCATGGTTGCCTTCCTTGCGCGAGACGAACATGTGACGAGAAGCGTCGTTCTGAGAAGCCTTGATCTCGTTGTTCACCGTCTGACGGACAAGTTCCGCAGGGGGCAACTCCGGCGTTTGCGCGGCGTGGGCGAACTGGAGCAGACAGATAAGGACGGCTGGAAGTCCCCAGTTTGTCCAGAGTGTCGGCTTGAAACGCAACATCCCCACGCTCCTGCCCGGTAGTGTACCGTTAGACGAGTTCTTTGGTGCAATCGTTGTAACGGATTCGAGGAATCGTTCGGACAGGGCCGGTTACCAAAGGCCCGACACGTTACGCGAAAATCAAGCCGAAATAGTTTAGTATCATGAGTTCCCACGAATTTCTTCCCAGAAGGTTTGGCACTCAGGGAAGGATGGTGTAATCGTTCGAGGCGGCAGCACGGGGCCGAAAGGCCACGAGCGGCCCGCAGTTTCCCCAAGGAGATGGCAATGGATGTTCCCAAGACTGGAGAGTTTGCGCACATCGGCAAGTCGGTCGTCATCAAGGGAGAGCTTTCCGGCAGCGAGGACCTTTACCTCGACGGACAGGTGGAAGGCAGCATCCTGCTCAAAGGCAACAATCTCACGGTGGGCCCGAACGGACAGGTGAAAGCCAACGTCGATGCCAAGGGCGTCATTGTGCAGGGCAAGCTCGAAGGCAACCTGCATGTGACGGACCGGGTGGAGCTGCGGAAGTCGGCGATCGTGATGGGCGACATCGCCACCCAGCGAATTGCCATCGAGGAAGGCGCGTACCTGAAGGGAAAAGTTGACGTAGGCAAGGACGGCGGAAAGTAAAAGGGAAGTCGTCGGCGGTTCGAGTCGCCAGCCAGTTCAAAGGTTGCGCAGCGGCAAGCCTGGTGTGGCGAAGGGCTGACGACTGAAGACTGGCGTCCGGCGGCTGGTTTTTCGTACTACCAAGCTTCATGAAAATGTTTCGCGGCTCATCGTCCGGGCCAGACAAAGATTCGTCCCCGGCACAAAGCATTCCGAAGCTGTCCCGACGCTCGAGCGGGCTGGGAGAGCTGTCGCGGCATTGGTCCTCGGAAGAAGGCTTGTGCATTCTGGACCTGGGCGCAACCTCACCCGCCAATATCCGCTACTTCACTGAGCGCGCCCACAAAATGTACAGCGAAGACCTGCTGACGGCGTCAACCGACCCGGTGCTGGCTGCCAAAGACGAGCAGGGCAATATGACGCTCGACAGCCGCCGCTTTCTGGAAGACAACCTGGTATATCCGGCGGCGCAATTCGACGTGGTGCTGTGCTGGAACCTCCCCGACTATCTTGACGAAAGCCTGGTGAAGCCGGTGGTGGGACGGCTGTGGTCGGTGCTGAAGCCGGGAGGCATGCTGCTGGCCTTCTTTCACACCCGCGATGCTGGACCGGATGCGCCCTGCTATCGCTACCACATCATGGGCGCGGACGTGCTCGATATGCAGCCCATCGTGCCGCAGCGCGAGGTGCGGCGCGGGCCGACGGGCGCGGTGCACCGCGCCGTGGGACAGGGCTTCCGTTTGCAGCGCGTGTTCAATAACCGGCACATCGAAAACCTCTTCCGCGATTTCGCTTCCATCAAGTTTTTCCTGAGCCGCGACAATATCCGGGAAGTGCTGGTGGCCCGGTAGGAAGAACAAAAGCTGTTCACCGCCGAGTTCGCCGAGAACGCCGAGAAAAACCAATCTCCTTGGGAAAGTGCATCCGCTTTTATGCCGAAGGGGTCCGCCGGCAGTCGCGAGAGCCTGCCCTAAGCTTGTCGAAGGGGCATCTTGCCCTCGCCCCTGGCAAATGCGGGAAGGGCACGACTTTAGTCGTGCCGCCAGCGGCTTGACGGAGTGCTGCGCTTCAGCGCATGGGGTTCGCCGGGTTGTTTCCAATTGTTTGGGGAAAGCCCGCCAGTCTATCCTAGGAAGGTCCACAGGCGATGTTCGATCTCGACCAATTCGTGACCGATTGCCGTTCAGCGCTGAAGGAAGACAGTTCCCATCGGCTCGTGCGAGAAGTCGTGGCACGCGCGGTGTCTGAGCCTGGTGCCGTCTTACATCGCTTAGGAGAGCCGGCCCGGGCGGAAATCCAGCCGCTGTATCGTGCAAACGACCTCACCATCCTGAACGTAATCTGGGGACCCCGTATGACGCTCATGCCGCACAACCATCAGATGTGGGCGGTGATCGGCATCTACAGCGGTCGCGAGGACAACATCTTCTGGCGTCGTATCCCCGGAGACTCTACCGGGAAAGTCGAAGCTGCCGCCGCCCGCTCGCTCTGCGAAAAAGACGCGGAGCCACTGGGCGAGCACATCATTCATTCCGTCACCAACCCCATTCCTCGACTAACCGGAGCCATCCACGTCTACGGCGGCGATTTCTTTGCGGTCCCGCGCAGCGAATGGGATCCCGAAACATTGCGCGAGAAGCCCTGCGACGTGAACAACATCCTGCGCCAGTTCGAGGAATCGAATGCGCTGTATCGTGGGAAGGTTTAGATTCTGCAACCAGGCGGCGTAACAGCCAACGACCAACGACCGACGACCAGCGACGGTTCTCATATCGATTTCACGGGAATCATCAGCAAATCGTCCACCAGCCCAACTTCCTTCTGCAGAAACGGCTCGCCATACTCGACGCCGCCCAGCATCCCGTAAAAGCGCGCCATCGCCTCGATGCGATTGCGGATTTCTTTCTGGGCAGGGAACAGGTCCTTGCCCGCCTCCTGATCGGAGAACTGTGTCTTGTAGGCCATCAGCGACTGAAAGCGTGCCTCGAACTGCTCGCTGATGTCGACCACAAACGTCGGCCGCACGTCGTAGTAAAGCGTCGCATAGATAATCTTGAATGGCCGATGCGGCGCCAAATTGCCCGTGCTCGCGTCGGTGGAGCGACGGGCGTCCTCGCCCGTCGAGGGGTCCGAACCGTGCAAACCGACGACCGACGACGGACGACCGACAACTATCTTTCCCAGCCCCGCCAGAAAGCACGCCTCATACCCCAACGTCGAAGCCGTGTAGTGATCCGGATGCCGCCCTTTCCAGTACGGCAGAATCACGACCCGGGGCCGCAACTCGCGAAGCACGCGCGCGACTTTCAGCTTGTTCTCCCATGTATTCTCGACGCGCCCGTCGGGAATATCGAGGGCCCCGCGCCACGCCGTCTTGAGAATCCGTGCCGCCTCGGCCGCCTCGCGCTCGCGGTCTTGCGCAGAACCTCGCGTGCCCATCTCGCCGCGCGTCAAATCCAGAATGCCGGTGCGGTACCCGCGCTCCGCCATCTTGAGCAGCGTGCCCCCGCAGGTTTGCTCCACGTCATCGCGGTGCGCGGCGATTGCAAGAATGTCAAGGTCCGTCATCGAGGTGTGATCAAGCAGCGAACTGAGCTCCGGGCAGCAACGCTAAAATTTTTTGAAAGAGCCTGGCTTCAGCCAGGTCGTAACCACCTGCACGACGACGGCAAGATGCCCCTTCGACAAGCTAAGGGCAGGCTCTCGCGACAGCCGGCGGGACGCCGGCGCTACAGTCGTTTTTCCGCAGCCTGTTTAGCCGCCGCGGCCCAGTCACGAAAACGAGCAGTTCAGTCCAGGTTCCCCTGCTCGAGCACCACGTTCTCGCGCACGATCAGCCGGTGAGCGGCCATTTCCTTGAGCGTCGGCAGCACGCGGTTCACGTGCTCATCGGTATCCACGAAGGCGATGATCACCGGAAGCTTGCCGCCAGCGTCCACCAGGTGCGAAGTCTCGACCTTGTGCCGTCCCAGGAACCCCGCGACCGCATGCACAGCCGTCGCGGCATAGACACCCTCTTTGCGCAGGTAATTCAACACTTCCATATGCAGTGGCCGCCGATGCCACTGGTCCGCCTCGTTCAGATACATCGTGACCTGTACCGCCATCGCGCCCGACATTCTACAGCACCCGCGCCAATGCCATACCCGCGAGAACCGCCAGGCAAGCCAGCAGGTTGTTGGCAACGAAATTTGCCGCCATCAACGTCCATTGGCCTTGCTCGAAGAAGGCCATGGTCTCATAGGCATAGCTGGAGAAAGTCGTATACCCGCCACAGAAGCCGACTGCGATCAACAGGCGCCAGCGCGGATCGACCATCACCCGCTCCGTCGTCCACACGAGAAAGAAGCCCAGCACAAAGCTGCCCAGCACGTTGATGCCGAGGGTGCCGTACGGGAACACCGGTCCGAGCACACGGACCGCATAGCGGCTCATCCAGTAGCGGAGGTTGGCGCCGACGATCGCGCCCAGGGATATGGCGAGGAAGTCAAGCACGATGGAGTTCTCCCCAATAAGTTCTCGTAGGAGTTATCAGCCTTGCGGGCGGTTATGGCGAACTCCATCGCCGTCGGATCTTTGTATCACACCCAACGTTTCCATAACTATGTCGAGCTCATGACCCACGACACGACGGTAATCGCGCCGTCGGCCTGCGCTGTTTGCGGATTCCGACACACGCAACACGACGGTGCCGCCGGGTGTCCGGCTTGCTAATCTCTCGAAGTAGCCCATCAGCCTCTAGCCGTGTTAGATTCGCCAGACCCGTGCCCGACAGAAAGCTCTATCCGAAGACCGCTCTCGCGTTGCTGACTGCGCTGAACTTGCTGAACTATATCGACCGCAACGTGCTGTTCGCGGTGCAGGATCTGATCAAGGCTGAGTTTCCGCGTAGTGACGCTGCGTATGGATTGCTGACTAGTGTGTTCTTTATTTTTTACATGATTGCGGCGCCTTTCATGGGGCCGCTCTCGGTGAAGTTCTCACGCAAAGCGGTCATCATCGTGGGGGCCGTTATCTGGAGCGGCGCCACCCTGCTCACGGCTTTTACCAGGAACTTCGACGAGCTGCTGCTGCGCCATACCCTGGTCGGAATTGGAGAGGCGAGCTTCGTAATCCTGTCGCCAACCTTCGTCGCCGACATGTTTCCCGAAAAAAAGCGAGGTCGCGTGATGGGCATTTTCTATCTCGCGATCCCGGTAGGCAGCGCGTTGGGTTTCCTGGTTGGCGGCGTGCTCGGTCCCAAGTATGGCTGGCGTGTGCCCTTTTACGTGGGAGCAGCGCCCAGCTTGCTGCTGGCGTTTCTGCTGCTGTTCGTTCCCGAACCGCCGTTGGGGCAATTCGATGAGCCGGGAAAAATTCCCGAACCGTCGGGCGTGAGCGCGGATGCTCCGTCGGGAATCATTGGGTTCTTGATTCGCGGCTTGCAGTGGACGTGGGCGTTGCTGCAAAACCTGATGCGCAATCCCGCCTTCATCACGGCTACGCTGGGCATGGCGATGATGACGTTCGCCCTGGGCGGACTCCAGGTATGGTTTCCAACCTTCCTCCACCGCGTTCACAGCTACACACTGACACAAGCCAACATCCTGTTTGGAGCCAGCACGATCGTGAACGGGATTGTCGCGTCGCTGGCGGGCGGGTGGATCTCAGACTGGCTGCTGAAACGGACGAAGGCGGCGCACTACCTGGTTTCGGCAGTGAGCCTGGCGCTGGGTATTCCGGCCATGTGTTTCGCGATCTTCGGCAGCGGGAACGTGATGATCGCGGGCATGTTCACCGCGGAATTTTTTCTCCTCCTCAACACCGGACCGCTTAACGCAGCCATCATCAACTCCGTGGGGCCGCATGTGCGCGCCATGGCGCTGGCGGCCAACATCTTCATCTTCCATTTGCTCGGCGATGTGCCGTCGGCTCCCCTCATCGGCTACATGTCGGACCATTTCTCGATGCGTACCGCATTCATCGCCCCGGTGATCGCGATTGCCCTTTCTTCTGCGATACTGTTTTACGGTATGAAATATGCTCCGCCTGTAAGCGTCGAGAATTCCGCGGCCGCCGTGGGGGCCCACTAGCGAAATGGGCTACCTGCTGTGGAGTGCGGGCCTCATTCTGGCCCTGGCGTGGTTTTCGCGGATCGTCGAAGCGGCGCTTGGCATGCCGCGTATTTCCGACATCGCTAAGCCGGAGTGGGACCGCCAGCCTGCCTTTCATCCCCGCGTCAGCATCATCGTTCCGGCTCGCAACGAAGAGCAAGACATCGAGCCGGCCCTGAGCCAGCTGCTCGCGCTCGACTACGACAACTACGAAGTCATCGCCGTAAACGATCGGTCCACCGATCGCACCGGCGAGATCATGGAGCGCGTTGCCGCCAGCCCCACCGCTCACGGACGACTCAAGGTGATACACGTCTCCGAGCTGCCGTCCAGCTGGATGGGCAAAGTCCATGCCATGTGGACTGCCGCCCAGGCAGCGAGTGGCGATTGGCTGCTGTTTACAGATGCCGATGTTCTCTTCAAGCCCGAAGTGTTGCGTCGGGCTCTGGTGTACGCCGAGGCAGAGCACGCCGATCACGTCGTTCTTTTCCCGCGCATCATCATGAAACATCCGGGCGAGCGCATGATGATCGCTTTCTTCCAGACGCTGTTCACCTTCGGCCATCGCCCCTGGCGCGTGGCCGACCCCGATACCGCCGACCACATGGGTGTTGGCGCCTTCAACATGGTCCGTCGAACTACTTACGATGCGGTAGGCACCTACAAGACGTTACGCATGGAAGTGGTCGACGACATGAAGCTCGGCAAGGTCATCAAGAATGCCCGCTTCCGCCAGCGCAATGTTTTCGGGGAAGATTTGATTTCCATCCGCTGGGCCAAAGGCGCCATGGGCGTCGTCAATAACCTCACCAAGAATTTCTTCGCCGTCCTCTCGTTTCAGTGGTGGCGCACCATCGCCTCGACCGCAGGCCTGTTGTTCCTGAACCTTGGCCCATTCCTGGGCGTCTGGCTCGCTCATGGCTGGGAGCGTGTCCCGTACGCGATCGCCCTGGCATCGATGCTCGTGATCTATATAGGCATGTCGTTCAAGTCGTCCATCCCGCCGTATTACTTCTTCCTTCACCCGATCAGCACGCTGCTCTTTGCCTACACCCTGCTGCGCTCGATGTTTCGCACGCTGGCGGACGACGGCGTCACCTGGCGTGGCACGAAGTATCCGTTGGAAGAGCTGCGTAAGGGACTGGTGTGAGGTGAAGCGGCGGGCGTCTCGCCTGTCCTGCGTCTCGCAACTCGAGCTTCCAGTGCGCAGCTTCGTAACGGATAATACGCTGTGGCTGTCATCGCGGTCGTGATCGCCGAGGATGATCGCCGAGATGGATTCGCCTATTTTGTCGGTTGCAGTCGGGCCATGACTAACGGGGACCACGAAGACCGGGAGCACGACGTCCGGGAGCGAATCGCAAGCCTGATTCGTGCGACGGAACAGGCACGTAAGAAACAAATTACAAGCGAAGAACTGCAAAGCCTCAAGACTGCAGCAAGCCGGCTCGATGAGCTGTTGAATGCCGCCGCGGATGCGGATCGCCAAGCCCTCAAAAGCGCAGCCGCCCGACTCGATCAGTTATTGGCAGAGATCGGCACGGGAAAAGATGTGAGGTAGTGACCTAAAGCGTCGGCAAGACTGGCGGGGTAGGGATGAATAAGGCTTTCGTCCTGTGGCTGAAGCCATTTTCCCTGTGCGCGTGCTTGCGTGGCCTCCAGTAGTTCACAGGCGCAGCAGAGAGAAACCGGGCCCCCCTACTCCTTCGTCCCCATCTCGCTCGGATCATCCCAAATCACCGTTGCCGGCGGTTTCGACTTCTTCGTGGTGCTGCCTTTCGCCTTTCTCGGTGCGCGAAAAGTTCCCGCGCTGTAGTTGCCCCGTCGCTCCACGTCGTATTCCTTTGGCACTGGCGGAATCTTCGCCGCGTCGCCACGCAGCTGGCTCAGGCGCTGCAGCACGATTTCCGCCCGCCCGTCGTAGCTTTTCACTTCGCCGTCAATCTCGATCTGACGTCCTTTCAATTGCCGCACGTCGCCCACTTGCTTCAAGTCACTCGGAAACACCACCACGGTAAACGGACACACCCGGTAGTCCTCGCAGAAATCAAAGAAGTGAACGCCCCCATTCCCTTGCTCCACCCGAACCACCGTCCCGCTGACGCAGGTAATCGCACCGATATGCTTCTGTGCCTCGGAGAAGGGAACACACTTTGCTGCCGCGGCGGCCGGCGGGGAAAACGCGACGATTGTGATACCGAGGGAAAGAACTAAAAGACCCAGGCGTAGGAGCATGACAAGGCAACCACTCCCATTCTAGGTGGGAATGGCAGTCATGCTTACGTTAAGCGCGCGGGAGAAGTGCCCGGCATTCCCTGGATGGGAATCGGCGCAAACGTGAGGCCGACCATGCGTCGGCCTCTGCAACGTTGCGACGGGAGATCTTTACTTGCCGAATGACTTGACGGCGGCCGCTTCGTCGTCCTTCACGTCGAATACGGTGTAGAGCTTCGTGATCTGCAGCAGGTCGTGGACTTTCTTGGTGAGGTTCAGCAGTTTGAGTTCGCCGCCCTGGTTTTTCACGGTGGTGTAGGCGCTAACCAACTCGCCAATACCAGAGCTGTCGATGTAGTTGACGTCGCCAAGATTCAGCAGAATCTTCTTGTTGGTCTTGCCAAGCAGCTCGCGCACAGTATCACGCAGGGTTACGCTGCCTTCACCCAGGGTGATCCGGCCGCTGCAATCCACGATGGTCACGCCATCGACCTGACGGGTGCTGGTCTTCATGCTCACTGGGAAGCCTCCTTGCCGTCCGCGGTCGCACCGTGGACGTGCTTGATAAGTTTGATTTCGGTGCCCGACGTGGACGGGTTGATTTCGACCTCGTCCATGAACGAGCGGATAAGAAAAATCCCCCGGCCCGAGGTCTTCAGCAGATTCTCGGGGGCCAGCGGGTCGGGAACTTTCGCCAGATCCAGCCCTTTGCCTTGGTCCCGGATGGTGATGACCAGGGCCTGGGCGGTCCGTTCAAAGTCTACTGTCACCTTTTTGCCGGGATCATAGGCGTTGCCGTGCAGCACTGCGTTTACCGCCGCTTCCCGCACGGCCATGGCGATCTTCATGACCTCTTCATCGCCGAAACCCGCCTCGGTGGCTATCTGGCTGGCAGCCTCTTCCGCGCTGTTCACAGTGTCCAGCGTGGAGTCCAGCGTGTACGACACCCGGTGTGCGCTCATGGTAACGGCTCAGCGGTGAACCCTGAGGACTCCAACCCCTTCCACGGCCTTTCCCCGGATGCATGACGGGAAGCGGCGGACTAACGAATCCGGTAGTTTGCCTTTAGTGTAGGTAATTGTCAACGCAATCAGCTTCCAGCTGTCGGTAGCACATGATATGTCCGGATGAGATAGCACATGATATGTCCGCTTTTGCGGGCGGTGAGGATGGGAGACCATGCGGAGCATGGAAGCTTATCCGAGGGCCGCGATGGAGCGGGCGATGAAAGTACAGGACGTGATGTTGCAAGCGATGGCGAAGAAGATCACGTGGTGGCAGGCGGCGGAGATCCTGGGGATCAGCGACCGGCACATGCGGCGGTGGCGGGAGCGCTACGTGGAAGAGGGCTACAACGGGTTGCTGGACCGGCGGCGGGGCCAGCCCTCGCGGCGGCGGGTGCCGGTGGCGACGGTGGAGAAAGTGTTGGCGTTGTACCGGGAAAAGTATTTCGATCTGAACGTGCAGCACTTTCATGAGAAGCTGCAGGCCGAGCACGGGATCGAACTGAGTTACACCTGGGTGAAGCAGGCGTTGCAGGGAGCGGGCCTGGTGGGGCGCGGACGCAAGCGTGGAGCGCATCGCAAGCGGCGCGAGCGGCGGCCGTTGCCGGGGATGCTGTTGCATATCGACGGCAGCCGCCACCAGTGGTTTCAGGACGAACGCTGGTACGACCTGATCGTGATTCTGGACGATGCGACCGGCGAGATCTACTACGCCCAACTGGTGGAGGAGGAATCGACGGCGACGGTGATGGCCGGACTGCGGGAAGTGATCGAGCGCAAAGGCGTGTTCTGCGCGCTGTACAGCGATCGGGGAAGCCATTTCTGGCTGACGCCGAAGGTGGGCGGCAAGGTGGACTACCATCGCCGCACGCAAGTGGGGCGGGCGTTGCACGAGTTGGGAGTGCAGATGATCCCGGCCTACTCGCCGGAAGCGCGTGGGCGCAGCGAGCGCAACTTCTCGACCTGGCAGGGCCGCTTGCCGCAGGAGTTGCGGCTGCGCCAGCTCGAGACGCTGGAGGCGGCGAACCGGTTTCTGCGGGAAGAATACATCGCCGAGTTCAATCGCCGTTTTCAGGTCGCGCCCAGGCAGCGGGGCCATGCTTTTGTGCCCTGCCGGAGTCGTGACTTGGAACGGATTTTCTCGCTGCAGTTCGAACGCAGCGTGAACCGCGACAACACGGTGAGCTTTCAGAATCTGAGCTTGCAGATCCAGCGGGTGCGCTGGCGGGCGACGTTGGCCGGTTGCCAGGTGGTGGTCCACCAACACTTGAATGGAACCTTGAGTCTCACCCACGGACCGCATTGCCTGGGTCGCTATGACGGCGCAGGAGCACCCTTGTCAGGCCAAGCTTCTACAGAGACGAGCAGGGGAAGGGGAACTGCCCCCTTCCCCTGCAACCCCATCCCCAAAATCAACCCAACCCAAACGGCGAGGGCACAACTTTGAAACCGGACATTTCACTTGCTACAAAAACCGGACATTTTAACTTGCTACCGACACGCAATCAGCTTCCAGCGCATGCGCCTCCTGTCATCTCCCCACGGCTCAAGTTGAAACCGTAGGATGAAAATTACCTTCGCAACATCTGGATTTATTCGCGCAGACTTGAGTATTCTCGCTAACATGTCCGCTCTTGCACTCACGGAACTGCTGGGCGCGCCGGTTGTCGACTCCGCCGGCCGCAACTGCGGCCGAGTGCGCGAGGTGGCCCTCGTCCCCCAGGAAGACCGGGTCCGGATCTCGGTCCTGATCGTTAAAACCAAGACTGGGGACCGCGCGCTTCCGTTACAGTCCGTGACATCGATCAATGCCGGCGTCCGAGCCTCCACTGCCTACGCCGACTGGTCCTCGATCAACGCCACCGAGGGACTCTTCCTGCTCGAACGCGACCTGCTCGATCAGCAGGTCATCGACGTCCACGGACGCAAGGTGGTTCGCGTCAATGACGTCGACTTGCAGCAGGAATCCGTGGGCAACCGTTCCGTCCTCAAGGTCTCTTCCGTCGATGTCGGCGCCCGAGGCGCCATCCGCCGCCTGCTCAAGGGGGTTGTCCCCCTCGGAGCCCTGCGTCTGCTGCTGAGCCAGATCCCGCCACGCTCTATTCCTTGGGACTTCGTCGACCTCATTGAGACGGATCCGGCGCGCCGGGTGAAGCTGAAGATTTCGCACGACCGCCTGGCAAGACTCCACCCGGCCGACATCGCCGACATCGTCGAAGAACTCGCCCCCGACGAGCGCGAGGCCGTCTTCGAGACCCTTGACCAAGGAGTGGCCGCTGAAGCTCTGGAAGAAGTCGAGCCCAAGGTCCAGAAGGCCATTCTCGAGTCCCTCGACGCCGATCGTGCCGCCGAGATCGTCGAAGAGATGCAGCCCGACGCTGCCGCCGACCTGCTCGGCGATCTGCCCGAGGAGAAGACGGAGAAAATCCTGGAGGATATGGCCCCCGAGGAGGCCCAGGAGGTTTCTGGCCTGCTCGAATACAAGGAAGACTCCGCCGCTGGGCGCATGACCACGGAATACATCGCCCTTCCGGTCAATGCCACAGTACACGACGCGGTCGAGGCGCTCCGCCGTTTCGAGGGCGGGGTCGAGACCGTCAGCACTATCTTCATCGTCGACTCCCACGACACACTCTCGGGCACCGTTCCCCTGGCGAAGCTGGTGCTGGCCGACCCAACCACCCCATTGCTTGCGTTGACCCAGGAACCGCTGATCTTCTGCCACGCCAATGCTTCGGATAAGGAAGTCGCCGAATTGTTCGACAAGTACAACCTGCTAACCCTTCCGGTGGTCGATGATCGCAACAAGATGACCGGCGTCATCACCTCCGACGATGTCATCAGCCTGCTGCGGCAGAAACTCTAAGAGTCAACGTTCATCCAAGTCGAGTCGGCGTACACCCGTTACCGCCCCCTCATTGCAGTGGATTCCAACATTTTGCCTATCCAGATTTCATCCGCGCATTTATTCTGTGCAGGTCGTTGGCTCCTCCCATGTTTTTGAACTGTGCCCATGAAGTTCCTGAAACGCTGGAAGACCCGGATCCTGCTGTTCTTCGCTGTCGTCGGCCCGGGGTTCATTACCGCAAACGTCGATAACGATGCCGGCGGCATCTGGACGTACTCGTCTGCGGGCGCACAGTTTGGCCATCTTCTCCTCTGGACCATGATTCCCATCACCCTGGCCCTGATCGTGGTCCAGGAAATGACCGCCCGCATGGGCGCGGTGACCGGCAAAGGCCTCAGCGACCTCATTCGCGAGGAGTTCGGCTTCCGCATCACCTTCTTCATGATGATCGGCATCCTGATCACGAATTTCGGCAACGTGGTCGCCGAGTTTGCCGGAATCGCCGGCAGTCTGGAACTGTTCGGACTCTCCAAATTCATCACCGTGCCGATTTCCGCCGTGATCGTCTGGCTGATCGTCGTCAAGGGACAGTACAAGTCGGTCGAGAAGGTGTTTCTCGCGGCTTCGTTCTTCTACATCACCTACATCGTTGCCGGCGTTCTCGCGAAGCCCGTCTGGGGGGATGCGCTGCTGCGAACCATTAAACCGCCATCGCGCTCCGACTGGTTCCTGCCGGGCTATGTCTACATGGTGATCGGTCTGGTCGGCACCACCATCGCCCCCTGGATGCAGTTCTACCTGCAAGCCTCCGTGGTCGAGAAGGGAGTCACTCGCCGTCAGTACAAGGCCTCGCAAATCGACGTCATCACCGGCTGCATCTTCACTGACGTGGTCGCCTGGTTCATCATCGTGGCCTGCGCCGCCACTCTCTATGCCCACGGGTATCGCAACGTACAAGACGCAAAAGATGCTGCCCAGGCCCTGCGACCCCTGGCCGGCGACTTTGCCTACATCCTGTTTGCCATGGGCCTGTTCAATGCATCGCTATTCGCCGCGTCGATCCTCCCCCTTTCCACCGCCTACACCGTCTGCGAGGGGCTGGGCTTTGAGTCCGGGGTCGGTTTGAAGTTCGGGGAAGCGCCGGTCTTCTACTGGCTTTACACCATCCTGATCGTCGCTGGCGCTGGCGTGATCCTGACGCCGAACTTGCCGCTGGTAAAGATCACCATCTTCTCCCAGGTGGTGAACGGAGTAGTGCTGCCTTTTGTCCTGGTCTTCATGCTGCTGTTGATCAACAAGAAAGAGCTGATGGGGGAGTATGTCAATTCGCGGCTCTTCAATGTGATTGCCTGGGCCACTACGGTCATCATGATCGGCCTCACCGTGGCCTGGTTCTGGACCCTCCGCAACGGCGGAAGTTAAGGGGCCAATTGGACTTAGTGGATCGAAACACGCAACCGGCGTAGACTGAATTTAGCTCCGAAACCGGATGAGGGGGGAAACCTTCCTCCGTATCGGTGCGTCTAACGATCTAGCGGAACTGCATCCGTCGAGGTGTACCCCCATGAAGCGTCTGCTCTATACCGGCCTTGCCATCCTTCTTTTCTCCTGCACTTCGGCGCTCGCTGGGCCCGCGGACGAGCCTACTTCCACGCAGCCGTCAAAAGCCAAACACGATGGCGGCATCAATGACCTCGATGCCATCGGCAATCGCAACGTCGGCTGCGGACGCGGAGTCGGCAACTGGTATAGCGTCGAAGGCCAGATCAACATGGGACGGCAGTATGCCGCACAGGTCGACAACAGCTCCAAACTCATCAAAGACCCGGTGATTACCGAATACGTCAACCGCGTCGGCCAGAACCTGGTGCGGAATTCCGATTCCAAGGTTCCGTTCATCATCAAAGTCATCGATTCCGACGAAATCAATGCTTTCGCCCTTCCCGGCGGCTTTTTTTACGTGAACAGCGGACTGATTCTTGCCGCCGACAACGAAGCCGAGCTCGCTGGCGTGATGTCGCACGAAATCGCTCATGTGGCCGCTTGTCATATCGCCCGCGAAAATACCCGTGGGACTCTGGCACAGCTGGCAACCATTCCGCTGATCATTATGGGAGGAGGCTTGGGTGGCCTGGCGATCCAGGAAGGCGCCGGATTCGCCCTACCCGCCGCCATGTTGAAGTTCAGCCGCGGATTCGAAGCCGAAGCGGACTACCTCGGCCTCCAGTACATGTATAAGAGCGGTTACGATCCGCAGGCATTCACGGCGTTCTTCGAGAAGGTCGAGGCCCAGGAGAAGAAAAAGCCCGGGCTGCTTTCCAAAGCCTTCGAGAGCCATCCGCCCACGCCCGATCGTATCGAGAAGTCGCAGGATGAAATTCAGAACCTGCTGTCGGCCAAGCCGACCTACAAAGTCGATACTTCCGAGTTCCAGGACGTGAAGGGCCGCCTGGCCAAGCTCGAAAACCGCCGCAAGCTCGATGATCGCAAGGACGCTTCTCCTGAGTTGCGCCGCGCCTCGCAACCCAGCGACAGTGGGGATGACGACCATCCGGTGCTCAAGCGCGACGGCTCGCAGAATTGATTTAGGACAACCAGTGAAGGAAGGCGCCCGGCCGGGCGCCTTTTTCGTTTCTAGAGCGCAAGCTTTCCACCCGCGAGATCAGACACCAGCTTCAGATCGGCTTCGAGGAAATCGAACGCCGGGAGCTCGGCGGGCGCCGCCCATTGCATGTCGCGAAAAATGCGATTCTCCATCTCTCCGCCGAAGTCGCGAACCACGAAAAAACGAAGGTCCACAGCGCTTCCGCTTTTGTATTCATGGCGAAGCCGTGCCACTTCGTCACCAATCGCGGCGTCGATCCCAAGTTCCTCTTCCAGTTCCCGGCGCAGCGCATTGCGCGGCTGCTCACCTTCTTCGATCTTGCCTCCCGGGAACTCCCACTTCAGCGGCATCGTTTGGTGTTTCGTCCGCTGGCAAACCAGGATCTTCCCGTCGCGCACGATCAGCGCAGCCACCACTCGTTTCATCATCGAGATTCGCCCGAGGCGGCAAAGGGTATATGGTGCAGAAAATGGCGAGAGTCCTTCGGCGAGACTCCGCGAATCAAGCGAGACGAACTTGGCCGGATGCACCGGATTTCAGGTGCAACCCTGATCCTTGCTGTCATTTTCATGCGGGAGAGGTTTCCAGTTTTTTCCCGACTAGCGCCGCACAATACTCGACAAACTCCCGGTCCTCAGCCGAGAAGGCGGCCTGGAAATGGCTGTCGATGTCCAGCTCTCCCGCAACCTTGCCGCGGCGAAAAACGGGCGCCACAATCTCTGATTTGGTTTCCAGCGAACACGCCAGATAGCGGGGATCTTTCGCCACATCATCCACGACCACGGTCTTCCCGGTGGACGCGGCGGCGCCGCAAATCCCCTGGTGCAGGGGAATACGCGTGTGCGGAGTCATCGCCCCCTGAAATGGTCCCAGAACCAGCACCGGTGGTTGCGAACTCTCGTCCAGCATGTAAAAGCCGACCCAGTTGTACTTCAGCAAGCGCTCGTGCAGCAGCGCAGCCATCTTCGTCATAAGCTCGTGGGCCGATGCCGTCGCTGCCACCAAGCCGGTGATCTCCGCCCGTACCCCATCGAGAGCGGTTGTAGTTGGCATGCCTGCAATCTTAAACCATGGGCGCGCGTGAGGTACGTGTCTCGCGCGATACGTCGGAGATGCCCTTCAATCCCGCAACCTTCGGAAACCGCTCTGGATGAATCGCAGCCGCCAAGGCATGCAATCCGGAAATCAGAGTTGGTGCCGGAGTGTTCAAGAATTCGTCTCGTACACAATAGACCCGGCGCTCCCGGACGGCGCGCAGATCGCTCCACCCACGGTCGCGGACGATTTTCTCCAGAGGCACACGATCGCCCGCCCCACACCAGGCTGCCACCAGCACATCTGGATCCTCCACCAGCACTGCTTGCGCGTTCGTCTCCACTCCCGGCGTGCCGACAAAGTTTCCTCCGGCCGCGTCGACCAACTCTGCAACCCAGGTCTGCGAGGTAATCAGCGGCTTTCCCCACTCCTCGCAGAAGACGCGCGGGCGGGGCAAACCCACGCTCTGCTTGCGCACGTCGTCGATCTCTTTCTTCATGGCGCTGACGACTTCCTCGCCGCGCGAGGCCTCGCCCACCACCCCGGCAATCGTCACAATGTCGGTATAGATATCGTGAAGTGTTTTCGGCGCGAGACCTAGAAAGCGCGCTCCGGATTTCAGAATTTCCGACACCGATTTTTCCTGGTAGGGAACTGCCGCGATTACCAGGTCCGGCCTCGCTGCCACGATTTCCTGCGCATGGGCGGTCCATGAGTCGTCCACGATGGTCCGCCCCGCGCCGGCCTCTGGACACACATCCACGCAGTATCGGGTACAAGCTACCAGGCGGTCCAGTTGCCCCACCGCCTGCAAAATGACGGTCGCGCTTGGCTGCAGGCTTACAATCCGTCGAGGCAAATGAGAGGAATCCATGCGCCGTGATATGTCGCATTATCTCAAATGGCGGCGAGGCGAATGATTCGCCTGCCCAAACGGGAAGGCCGCAGTTTTAGAATGTAGGGAATGTATTCCGCACAGGTCCTCGATCACTTTCAGAATCCGCGCAACGCCGGCGACGTTGAGAACGCCGACGCCCACATCCGGATGGAGAATCCGGCTTGCGGGGACGTTCTGGAATTGAGCGCCAGATTCGCCTCTGACCGCATCGAGGAAGTCCGCTTTCGCGCAAAGGGATGCGTCTCCGCGATGGCCTGCGCCTCAGCCCTGACAGAGTTACTCCAGGGAACGCCGATCGCCACGGCGCGCGAACTTCGGCGAGAGGATGTGGTCGAAAAGGTCGGCGGCCTGCCCGAGGCCTCAGCTCACGCCGCCTACCTGGCCATCGACGCCCTCCACGCCCTGCTCAAGAATCGCTAACGTGAAGTGAAAAGCGGATGCGGCTTGAAATCCGGAGGAAAGTTGGTCTGAAAGCGCACCAACTCCGCCGGATCGTAGGCGTATTCTTCCCCGCATTCGTCACAGCGCACCGTCAAACGGAAGTCGATCACCGGCGGTGGTGTAAATGCATCGGTCTCGCCCAGCGGAATCTTGTGCCCGCTGAAGAGATTTTCCTGACGATGGAATTTATTGTTTTTGCAAATGACGGCCCAGCAATACGTTTCTTGCTCACCCCAAGTGTTCCACGTAGCCATAAACTCCTGCCTCACAGCATGTTCGGCAACTCGCGGCGGTGGCCGCGAGGGGAAAGAGTCGTCGCGCTTTTGAGGAACATATTTCACTTCGGACCAGCCGGTCAAGTAACAATCGCGAGCCAAAGGCGGATTCTTACAAATTGTCTACAAGCCCTTGGAAAGAAAGTAACCAGGGTCACCTCTGGTTTCCCGGCAGGTAGATGCTCCAACCTCGCTGCCGCGCCAGGGCTTCCAGATCAGGATTGGGATTGACCGCGAAAGGGTGCCGCGAGATCGCAAGCATATCCGCGTCCCAGCGCGAGTTGCCGAAGGCCGCGTCCGGATCTTTCTTGATCACTGCCCGGATTTCCTTTGGCTTTCCGTCGCCACTGGGGATCCGGACCAGCCGATCCGTAATGCGCATGTTTTCGATCGCCACCGCGGCCGCAATCACGTGGTCCCGCGCAATCCCAAAATGCCGCATGGCGGCCCGGATCACCCACTCGTTGGTCGACGAAACCGCCCACACGTCGCAACCCTGCGCGATCAGCTGCCGCACCAGTTCCTTCATCTCGGGAAAAATCTGTTCCCCAAACTGCAGATCAAAGAAGCGCGTGGCGGCCCGCTGCACGTCCGTCTCGATCATCCCCTTGTGCATTGTGACCATCTCCCCGCACATGACGTCTTCCGCGAACATTGCCCCGCTTGTAGTCGGCATAGCGGGCACGCATTGCCTTGGCAATGTCGTCACTCACCAGCTTTTCCTCAATCTCCCAGGCGAAGAAGGTTTCCCCTGCATCGCCCGCCCAGAGTGTGCCGTCGCAATCAAACGTGGCGAGGCTCAGCTTAAGCTTTAAAACGGAGTCTACGAAGGCTTGGGCACGGTCGGTGGCTGTTGTCGAAGACACGATTTTTCCTGCGATTCGATGTCTCGCGCAGTGCGCGGTCCGCCGAACCTTCACAGTTCCGGCAGAAGAGGAATTGTACCGGATGACCTTCGCGGCATTTTCACCGCTGACCCTACGGGGTCAGTAAGGCGTAATCTTCGGGCGTGTTGATGTTCGCGATCACCGACGCGTCCTCGACATCGACATATTCGATGTGGTCCCGATTGGCGTGCTCGACTTCACGAGCCATCGAGGTAGGTTCGGCCTTCAGGAAAGCTTCAATCATTTCGCGGCTCAACACGATCGGGTGACCATGCCGTCCCGCCCACTGCGGGACCACCGCCCACCTCCAGCGCGCCGTGGCGGCGGCAAATGCCTCGCACAGCCTTTGAATCGTTTCCGGGGTAACCGGCGGCCGGTCGACCAGGGTGACCATCGCCGCATCGCGTCCACGATTCAACACTTCCTGCAAACCGACTTGCAGGGAACTGAACTGACCCCGGTCGGGATCCGGATTGACCACGAGCGAGGCGCTTGTGGCATACACAATCGGAGCTATCGACGAAGCATTCCTGCCCGCGACCACGATGACGAGCTCGGTCACTGGGGAAAGGGAATGCAATCGCCGCCGAGAGGAATGTGCCAGCGGGAGTCTGTCCTGCGACCACAGGAGGCCACGGCAGCAGGGCCTTGTCGCGGCCCATGCGCGTAGAATCTCCGGCCGCCAGAATGACGCCGCACAGGCTGAGAGCCCGACTCATGCGGCGAAGATAACAGAAAGACTAGCTCTCGTCCTCGACCTTCTCCACTGCATCGCCAGGGAGTGCCGCCTCCGCCTCTCGCTTGTTGCGCAAAAACCAGCTCATATGCGGCTGAGGCGCGTTCCGCGTTCCGTCGCGCGCCAATCAGCTCTGCGGTAATGGAAACAGCAATCTCCTCCGGAGTGACTGCCCCGATATCAAGCCCAATCGGCGCATGCACCCGCTCGAACAACTGCGCCGCCAGGCCTTCTTTCTGAAGCTCGCGGAAGATGGCGATCGTCTTCCGTTTCGATCCGATCATGCCCACGTAGCGGGCTTTGGTCTGCACCGCCCAGCGCAGCACGCGCATATCATCGCGGTGCCCGCGAGTGACGATCACGATGTACGCCGATTCGCGCGGTGTCAGCTTTGCCATCGCCTGGTCAAAATCCTCGGCAATCACCTCGCGGGCGTGCGGAAACCGTTCCCGGTTCGCAAAACTGTCCCGGTCGTCGACCACCGACACGTCAAATCCGGCACGGCGTGCTGTCTCATAAAGGCTGATAGAAACGTGGCCTGCGCCAAAAATATAAAGTAAAGCTGGAGGAAGTACGGGTTCCACGAAGATATCCAGAGTGCCTCCACAGACCAGTCCCGTATCGTATTTGGGATCGTGATTCAGATCGAACGTCAGGGTGCGCGGCTTCTCGCCCTCCATGACTTCCCGCGCCGCGCGCCACACATCCGCCTCCACGCACCCGCCCCCGATGGTCCCAACGATCGAGCCGTCATCGCGCACCAGCATCTTGGCCGTTTCAAACGACGGCACCGAGCCCCGCACGTTCACGATGGTCGCCACAGCGCCCCGTCGCCCTTCCTGCCGCAGCTTGACGATCTCTTCGTAAATGTCCATCACAGCTCTGATTATTCGGGCTTCCCGAGGCCAAGTCAAACCGTGAGTCCAAGTCAAACCGTGGGTTCGCAGTCCAGCGGAACCCCCAACCGCAAAACTGCCAAGTCCAACGGCGAAATCGCCGACACCAGCCCCAGATTTTCGTCGCGGACTTTGCGATTCCTTTGTGCTCTTTGCCGGTCAAACGCTTTTCTCCGCGCCCTCTGCGTTTCCTCTCTGCGTCCTCTGCGTTTCAAGGTTTTTCTTCGCGTCCTTTGCGGGTCCTTAGCGAACTTTGCGGTTAAAAGCTTTTGCTAGTATCGCGAACCCGTCCCCCCGAATGTGCTAGTTTTGAACCCTGGTTGGAAGACCCACGGAGCGATTCCATGAAAGCCGCCGTCATCCACGAATTCGGTGGTCCTGAAGTGCTTCGCTACGAGGACGTTCCCGATCCGCGTCCGCGCAAGGACCAGGTTCTGATTCGCGTGCGCGCCTGCGCGATGAATCACCTCGACCTGTGGGTTCGCAAGGGACTCCCCGGCGTCAAGCTGCCGCACATTCTGGGCAGCGATATTGCCGGAGAGATCGTCGAAGTCGGCGAGTACATCACCGACTTCCGCCCCGGACAGCGCATTCTTCTGGCCCCGATGCATTTCTGCAATCACTGCGAGCAATGCGTCGCCGGACGCCAGAACCTGTGCCGCGAATTTACCGTCCTTGGCAATGCCGTCGATGGTGGCGATTGCGAACTGATGGCGGTTCCGGCCGTCAACGTGATCCCCATCCCCGAGAGTCTCGGATTCGTCGAGGCCGCCAGCGTTCCCCTGGTTTTTCTGACCGCATTCCACATGCTGACCGGCCGTGCCGCCATCCGTCCCGGACAGACGGTTCTCGTGCTGGGAGCCAACTCCGGCGTCGGCATTGCCGCTATACAGATTGCCAAGCTCTTCAACGCAACCGTTATCGCCACCGCGGGTGACGATCACAAAATCGCGAAGGCCAGGGAACTAGGCGCCGACTTCGTCATCAACCACTATCAGCAGAAGATCGGCGACGAAGCGCGCAAAATCACGGGCAAGGCGGGAGTCGACATCGTAGTCGAGCACGTCGGCGCCGCCACCTGGAACGAGAGCATGAAGGCACTCAAACCGGGAGGGACCCTGGTGACCTGTGGCGCAACTTCCGGGCCAGAGGTCAGCTTCGATTTGCGTTTCCTCTTCGCGCGCCAATTGGCCTTGCTGGGCTCTTACATGGGCACGATGGGCGAGCTGCACGAAGTCTTGAAGCTGGTCTTCAGCGGGAAACTCAAACCGATTGTCGACACAACTTTCCCGCTGAAGGAAATCCGCGCCGCCCATGAATATCTTGAGCAGAGCAAGATGTTCGGTAAGGTCGTGCTGATCCCGTAGGGTTTTCCCTCGGTCAGGTCGCACCCTCCCGGCCTGTGCGTTCCAGAGTTTTAGACACTTCGCGTTGGAGATGAGATTTTTCTTCGCGTTCTTTGCGGATGTTCTTGGCGAACTTTGCGGTCAAAAGCTTCTCTCTGCGTTCTCCGCGGGGTTTCTCCGCGCTCTCTGCGCTTAAAAGCTTTCCCCGCGCCCTCTGCCCAGCCTCGCGTGGTTTACAATAAAACCGTGAGCAAAGAACTCAATTTCGGCCCTTTCGTCACTATCGAAGATGGCAAAAAAGTTGTCAAAGACCTGACCTTCGGCAACCCGACGCCGGAAGGTGTTGTGCTCACAACACTCGACTCGGCGGTTAACTGGATGCGCAAGAACTCGATCTGGCCGATGACCTTTGGCCTGGCCTGCTGCGCCATCGAGATGATGTCCATGGGCGCGTCCCGCTTTGATATCGCGCGCTTTGGCGCTGAAGTATTCCGCCCGTCCCCGCGCCAGTCTGACCTCATCATCATCGCTGGCCGTGTCTCGCACAAGATGGCGCCCGTCATTCGCCTGTTGTGGGAGCAGATGCCCGAGCCAAAGTGGGTGATTTCGATGGGGGCGTGCGCGACTTCCGGCGGCGTGTTCAACAACTATGCGCTGGTGCAGAGCGTGAACCAGGTCATCCCGGTGGATGTTTATGTGCCCGGTTGCCCGCCCCGGCCCGAGCAGCTTATCTACGCAATTACCTTACTGCAGGAAAAAATTCAAAATTCCCGCGGCACGGTCCGCGAGGTGCTCAACCTGTCCTGAACTGGAGACGGGGTGCGATTCGTCTACGGAAGTTTGAACTGAATCGTGACCTGGGTATGGAGCGCGAGCGGCTTGCCGTTCAACTGAAATGGCTCGTAACGCCAGCGCTTCACCGCTTGCTTGGCAGAATTGACTAGCAGCGGGGGTCCGCTGGTAACCTGCACGTCGCGCACATTCCCGTCTTCGCCCACCAGCGCGTCTAGCACCACCGAGCCTTCAATCCTTTGCAGCCGCGCCTCAGCGGGATAAATCGGTTCCACTTTGCGGCTAAGTCTTCCGCCTGTGACCCCCTGCGACACCGGCACCGCCACAAAGGGGAAAATTGGACGTGGGTTCGCCACCGACTGCGGCACACTCTCCGCTCCGTCCCGCATCGCTTCCGAGGCGTCTGGAGCCGGCACATCCAGATCAGCATTTTTCGTATTCACCGAGCCGTAGTGACCGGGGCTGGCGGCTCAGCAGGAGTCGCGTCGCTTGGATGAGTTGGACGGCGATCGGTAACGACTATCGATGTCGACGCCTTCTGCACCACATCCCGCGCCATTAAATCCGCCGACGGCTTTCGGTTCCCACCCAGCGAGATGGTGCTGGCATTTCCTGCACTACCCGCGTCAACCGGAGAAAGCGTTGGTCCGGAATTCCCCGATGCACTTGCCGCCATCAACGGAGGCACGGCTTCAACACTCGCCGCATGCACCGACTGCCCCGGCCGCGACCCGCTGCGAGCCCGGGTGAAGATCCATCCTGAAATGCCCAGAATCAGCAGCAGCACAGCGGCCGCTGCCAATCGCAATGGCTGTCCTTCTTCGCCGCGCATGCGTGCCGGCAAGAAGTTGAACTGTTCAAGTCGCCGCAGTAGCGTCACCAGCGGAACCAGCGACGCCGGCTTTTCGGTCGGGGGCGTGCTCTCCTTCAAAAGTGGAACGAACGCTGCAACCGACTTCTCGCGGCCAGTGGCCGCGATCTTCGCCAGTTTCTTCAGCAGCGTAATGTGAGCATCGGAAAAAGCATTTGGCCGATCGGAGAACACTTCGAGAATGCCAATCACTCCCTGGCCGCCTCGCATAGGCACCGCCGCGAGTGAACGGATTCCCATTTCCTGGCAGACCGCGCCATCGACGCGCGGATCCGTAAGCGTATCCGTGCAGCGCTGGGAGCGCCCCGTGCGCAGGCACTCGCCCGACACTCCGGAATCCACTTCCAGTTTTGCGCCCAGCGGGGGAGCCGTGTCTCCCGAGCGTGCCCGGCAAATGACCACACCCTGACTCCACAGGGCCAGAGCTGCGCCGGTAGCGTCGGTGAAGTAGCGTGCCGCGTGCGTAGCTTCCGACAGGATGCTACTCAAATCCATGCGTCCGGCCGCCGCGTCTTCGCGCAACCGGTCGATCAGCAGGTAGTCGTCCGCAGATGGATTTTTTTCGAGCGAGGTTCGAACTTCGTCTTCGGGCCGAGGAGAAACTCCAGGATCCGGGAGACCTGGGGGAGAAGGCCTAACCCATGGATCTGCCATGCGCAAACTCCTAGCGAACGGCCAGAGTGAAACGGTTGAATTACGCAACAGCCGTTAAGGAAAACCGCTTCTCGGAATATCCGACAAATAGAGTGTCTTGTCAACGGAAGATCGCACTACTTCCGCGGCAAATCCGCGCTGCGCACGCATTGCACACCACCGCGTGCGCAGTCGTTGCAATTTTGATTCGCTCAAGCGGCGTTATCGATCAGGTTCCTCGCGCGCCTGCGACGTTTTTCAGTCAGGGTAACCGGTTACTACCCCGTGGTACAAACTCTTCATGGAAGCTTCCTGGACTTCAGTACGGCAGAGCACGATCATTGCGCACGCTCCTTGCCGCGCCGATCTGGCCGGAGGAACGATTGATCTCTGGCCCTTATATCTTTTCCACCCCGGAGCCTTGACCCTTAACTTCGCGGTCAACATTCTGACGACGTGTCAGATCACGCCGCTCAAGGGCCGCCGCATCCACCTGCGCTCCATCGATACCCGGCGCGAAGAATCTTTCGTGAGCTTCGACGAACTTCGCTACGCCAAGCGCTTTCGCTTACCGATTGCCGCGCGGCTGCTGCAGTTTTTCGCACCCAAAGAGGGGCTGCTCATCGAAACCGACTCCGAGTCACCCGCTGGCGCCGGCATCTCCGGATCCTCCGCTCTCATGATTGCGACCACCGCCGCACTCGCTCGTTTTACCGACCGCAATCTGACGCTCGAGCAGATGCGCGTGATCGCACAGAACATCGAGGCCCAGATCATCAGCGTTCCCACCGGCTGTCAGGACTACTATCCCGCGCTCTACGGCGGCGTGAGCGCGATCCACCTCAACGCCGACGGCATCCACCGTGAATCCGTGCCGGTGTCGCCCGAGGAGATCGAATCGCGCTTCGTGCTGGCCTACACCGGGGCGCCACGGCAGTCGGGCATTAACAACTGGGAAGTCTTCAAAGCGCACATCAATGGCGAGAAGCGCGTGTTCCGCAACTTTGAGCGCATCTCGGAAATCGCCCGCTCCATGTATCACGCGCTCCTGCACGCGAACTGGGACGAGGTGGCCCGCCTGCTCCGCGAAGAATGGAAATTGCGGCGAACCAATGCCCCCGGCATCACTACGCCCCTGATCGATAAGCTGATCGCGATCGCCGGAAAAAACGGCGGCCGCGCCGCCAAGGTCTGTGGAGCCGGCGGCGGCGGATGCGTCATCTTCCTGGTCGAGAAGGGGGCTGCCAGCCGCGTGGCGACCGCGATCGGCGACAACGGCGGCCGCGTCCTGCCCCTCCAGGTCGCCCGCGACGGCCTCCGATTCGCCTCCTGAACGTGCGCTTTCGGTCCAACAGGCAGCCCCGTACCGGGCTATAATGCGAACAGATCGGCTCCTGGGGTGTTCCATGATGTTCCGCCGTTTACCGGCCCTGTTGCTCCTGATTTCCGTTTTGGTGGCTTGCGCGTTGGCGGACGACCAAGCCCCAAAAAGCTCCGGCTCCCACCCGCCCAAGATGTCCAAGCAGACTCGCATGGAACTCATCCGGATTCTGAACGCGGAGCTGGTCTATGTTCGTTCGCCCTTTCCGATGGGACGCGGGGGGCTCAAGCTCAAAAATGGCGCGGTCTCTCCCAGTGGGGCCGAGTTGCAGCAACTGGTGGCCATGTACGGCCCCGCGGCCAAGAACGGAGACGCCGTCCGCATCACCAGCGTGATTTTCAAAGACAACGTCGTCCACGTCGAGATCAACGGCGGACCCGTCAAGAAGCAGAAATGGTATGAGCGCATCAGCGTCGGCGGTTCGGGTGGCACCACCCCGGTCGCCCCCTCCGACTCGAATGCCAACGCGCGCGGTTCCTTTGTGGATGTTTACTTCGACCCCTATATCCCCGAATTGACTGGGCAGCAATTTAAACAGATTCTTCGTCCTGTGCTCGACTTCGACTCCAAGTCGCCCGAAGAGGCTTACCTCGAGACCATCCCTCCGAAAGCCAAAGAAGCCATTCAGAACCATCAGGTGCTGGTGGGAATGAACCACGAGATGGTGACCTATGCCAAGGGACGTCCCCCGAAAAAAGTGCGCGAGCGCGAGGATGAAGTCGATTTCGAAGAATGGATTTATGGCGAGCCGCCGCAGGATGTCGAATTCGTGCGCTTCGTTGGCGACGAGGTCGTCCGTCTCGAAACCATGAAGGTGGACGGAACCAAGATGGTGAAAACCGACAAAGAGATTTCTCTTGAGCCGGTAACGAAGGTTGCCAAGGATGAAGATTCCGGCAAGCCGGGCGCCCCGACCCTGCACCGTCCCGGCGAAGAGCCGAGCAAGCCTCTTCCCGGCGCGAGTTCGCCTGCACCCCCGCCCATGCCCACGGGCACCGACCCGAGCTCTCAACCCAACTTCCGTTCGACCCTGTCCCCGAACTTGGCGTCTCCGACCGGGGGGCTTTAGACTGGAAGCGTGAAAATCGCTCTTGGCCAGATCAACCCCACGGTGGGGGATTTTTCTGGCAACGCCAAAAAGATCATTGACTTCGCCCAGCGCGCCCGCGCGGCTGGGGCCGGGCTCATCTTGTTCCCGGAACTATCGGTGTGCGGCTATCCGCCGCGTGATCTTGTCGAGCGTCCCGCCTTCGTCGCCAGAAATCGCGAAACCGTCGAACGTATTGCGGTCGAGACTAACGGCATTGCCGTGATCTGCGGCCTGGTGACGCCGGCTCACGCCGAGACCGGCAAGTCTGTGATGAACTCCGCGGCCCTCCTGCGCGATGGCAAACTGGCCTTCCTGCAGTCGAAAATGCTGCTTCCCACCTACGACGTCTTCGACGAAATGCGCAATTTCGCTCCTGCCCGCGAGCAGGAGCTTTTTGATTTCTGCGGCAATCGCATGGCTCTCACCATCTGCGAAGACGCCTGGAACGACAAGCATTTCTGGAACAAGCGCCTGTACGGCTTCGATCCCGTCGAAGCGCTCGTCCGCTCCGGAGGGAACTTCGTTCTGAACATCTCCGCTTCTCCGTTCTGGCTGGGAAAACGCGAACTTCGCCGCGACATGCTCGCCACCATCGCCCGCAGCGACAAGGTCCCGGTCGTCATGGTCAACCAGGTGGGCGGCAACGACAGCCTTCTCTTCGACGGGTCGAGTCTTGTCTTTAACCGCGAAGGCGACGTGATTGCCCAGGGCAAATCCTTCGAAGAAGACATCGTCTACTTCGATTCCGCCACGCTCCAGGGCGAGATGCACGAACAGATCGAGGGTGAAGAAGCCAGCGCCTACGCCGCCCTGGTGCTTGGCACCCGCGACTACGTGCGCAAATGCGGTTTTGGCAAAGTGATCGTCGGTCTTAGCGGTGGCATCGATTCCGCCCTGACCGCCGCCATCGCCACCGACGCCATGGGCCCGGAGAACGTCGTCGGTGTTGGCATGCCCGGTCCCTTCTCCTCGCAGGGCTCCATTGACGACGCGCGCGCCCTGGCCAAGAATCTCGGCATTCGTTTCGAACTCTTGCCCATCACCGATATCTGCAAGAGTTACCTGAACACACTCCAAGGAGTGTTCGCCGGCCTGAAGGAAGACGTTACCGAAGAGAACATCCAGGCCCGCACCCGCGGCTCTCTGCTGATGGCGCTTTCGAACAAGTTCAACGCCATCGTGCTCTCCACCGGAAACAAGAGCGAGATCGCGGTCGGTTATTGCACGCTCTATGGCGACATGGTCGGCGGCCTGGCCGTTATCTCCGACGTGCCCAAGACGATGGTCTACCGCATCAGTCGCTACGTGAATACCCTCCGCCCGGTCATCCCGCAGTCCAGTCTCGACAAGCCGCCTTCCGCCGAGTTGCGCCCCGACCAGAAAGACAGCGACACGCTGCCGCCTTACGACGTCCTCGACGCCATTCTGGAAGACTACGTTGAGGATTCACGCTCCGCCGCGGAGATTGCGAAAAGCCGAGGCTTCGATCTCGACCTGGTGAAGCGTGTCACCCGCATGGTCGACCGTGCTGAGTACAAGCGGCAGCAGGCGGCCCCCGGCATCAAGATTTCCGCGAAGGCCTTCGGATACGGGCGTCGTTTCCCGATCGCCGCCAAGTCGGAGGCCTGACCGTTCGTGCACCCGCGAAGCATTCCCAGATTCACCCTTGAAAGGAAAGCATGTCCCGTCAATTGATCTGCGTCTCTTTTGTCCTGCTTCTGCTCTCCGCCGTCATGGCGCAGGAGAAGGCATCCGCCAATCTTCCTTCCGAAGACACTGTGAACGCTTTCATGCAGCAAACGATCGGCTACGACTCGTCGGTCACGTGGAAGATTTCCGCAATCAAGCCATCGGTGGCCGAAGGTCTTTCGGAAGTCGATGTCATCATGACCAATCCCAAGGGTCAAAGCCTGAGCACCTTCTACGTGACCCCCGACGGCAAGCACGCGCTGGCCGGAGAAATCATGCCCTTCGGCGCCAAGCCGTACGCATCCGCCAACGAAGCCTTGCTGAAAGGCATCAATGGCCCGGCGCGAGGCCCCGAGAAAGCGCCGGTCACCATCGTGGAGTTCAGCGACTTGCAGTGCCCCCATTGCAAGGACGCCCAGCCGGTGATCGATAAGTTGCTCGCGGCGGAACCCAATGCCCGCTTCGTGTTTCAGAATTACCCCCTGCCGATGCACAACTGGGCCGCCAAAGCCGCTGCCTACGCCGATTGCGTGGGCCGCGCTTCTAACGATGCATTCTGGAAGTTCGTGCAGGGAACCTTCGATCAGCAGACCAATATCACCGAATCGAATGCCGATGAAAAACTCACCGCCATCGCCGACACCGCGGGAGTCAAGGGAGCGGACGTGGCCGCCTGCGCCAGCAAGCCCGATACCCGCGCCCGCATCGACAAGTCGGTCGCGCTGGGTACCGCGGTCGGCGTCACCGGTACTCCGACCGTGTACATCAACGGACGCCATATCGGCAACGTCGTGGGCATTCCCGAGGATGTGCTGAAGAGTTTGGTGGATTTCGCGGCGAAACAGCAATAGCAACCACCGACAGCGACTAAACGACGGTGGAGCGACGGGCGTCTCGCCCGTCGGGCGGGCGGGGACGCCCGCCGCTCCATAGGAACGGAGGTACGCAAACGAGCCTTACTTCACTCCCGTAACCCATAACTCCGAGTCCTGCCCCTCGGCCATGCTGATGATGTGCGGGGTCACGACGATCACCATCTCGTCTTCGTCCTTCTCGGTTGTATTGGTATTCACGGCCCGGTTGAGCACAGGCACCTGGCCGAGGCCGGGAACCCCGCTCATGCTGCGCTGCTCGGTGGTCGTGATATAGCCGGCCATGACCGCCGACTGCTCGTTCTTCACGTTGATGCTCCCGGTATATTCGCGGTTCCCCAGAATGGGGACGCCGTTGACGCTCGTGCCGGTCAAAGAACGGACCTTCAAGTCCACGGTGAGGCTTACGTCAGTGTCGCCATGCACGGCCGGCTTTACCTTCATAGTCACGCCAAGGTCCTCATACGAAAAAGAAGGCACCGGCGCGATGAAGGAATTGTTGCCGATCGCCTGCGAAATCGCCGCCGTGTTAAAGATCGGCGCAAAACTGGCGTTGATGATCGGATACCGCGATCCGAGATTGATCGTCGAGTCCTTGCCTTGCGCCGCGCGCACCGTTACATGCTCCAATGATCGCAACTGCCCTTCGTTCATCGAAAGCTGCGCGCCCAGCGTCCCGAGCGACACTCCGAATAACGTTAATCCGCCGCCGAAGGTCGCAAGCGGTTGGCTGAAGATTGAGCTGTTCCCGCCGGTAAGTTGGGCAAGCAGCGCCGCAATCCCCGAAGTGTTCGCCTGGTTGATGGCTCCGCTGGCAATCAGCTGGTTGATCAGGTCCTGAATGCTCTGCCCACCCGCCAGCGTCAGCCCCAGCGCCCCGATCGGAATGTTGTACAGGTTGAACTGGTTCGGAATCTGTAACCCGAAGTTGTGAATCAGCGTGCGGCTGACTTCATAAATCCGCACATCCAGCATCACTTCCGGATGGGACGACCCTAATCCCTCGATGAACTCTGTCGCAGCATTCAGTACATTCTGCGACGCCTTCACCGTGATCGTTCCGTTCTGCGGGCTCGACTGGACAGACTTGATCTCAAACACGGTTCGCAGCACATTCGTCAGGTCTTGCAGTTCCTGCTGTGTGCTGACTCCCGGCACGTAGAACGTCCGCATGGCCATCCGGTCATAAAGACGGTGGCCCTCGGTGGAATCCGTGGCGATGATGATTTGCTTCTCCTGCAGAGGCGCCCAGAACGTCTTGGTCACCGCGCCCGCGAGCCGCATCGCCAGAAAGAAACCAACGTTGTCCACGTCGAACCGCACATGCCGGCTGACCACCGTGTCGTCAATGGTCGGCACGATCCCGTAGGCGTTCGCCACTTGCGTGAGCAGCTGTCGTGAGTCGCCGCGAAAATGAAAACTCTGCTGGATGTCCTTCGGAGCGATCTGGATCTCCTCCGATTGCTCCACCACGCTGGGTTTTCGCCGCCCGCCCGAGCGGTGATCGATCGCCTCATTCAGCTGCTGCTGAGCAAAATTGTTCGAAGGATCAAGATGCAATACGTCGCGATATTCCCCGAGCGCTTCGATCTCCCGGCCTTCCGCCAGCGCGGTATTGCCGCGCTGCGTGTGCTCGTAGACCAGTTGCTGCCGAACCAGTTCCCGCAACGTCACATACTGCACATCCAGCGGCACCAGGCTGGCAGCCTTCTCAAATTCCACGAAAGCTTCATCGAGCTGCTTGTCTTTCTCAAGCTTCATGCCTTGCTGGAAGGCTTTGCGGGCTTGCTGGCGGGTCTGCGGGGTCACCACGCATGCCGGCGCTCCGGGAACTCCGTCGGCGCAGGGCGTAGAGGCGGGTGTAACCGGCTGATCCGCGGCCCACGCCACCGACACTGACAAGAGGACCGCTAGAATGGATCGGCCGAGTGGCATTCAAACGATTCTATCCGGGATAAGAACGTTCGTATCCCGGATTCTTGCAGACGTAGTACCTTCGTTTTTAAGGGGAGACTGGAACGGGGAGCGCCCACGAACCTCTGAAAGCCTACCCACAAGCGCTTTGCTCCCTCACAACCCCAGCAGCTCCGCGCATGATGTGACCGTCGCATCGGCCCCATGGCATGCCAGATCTTCCGCTTTGAAGATCCCGGTGCCTACGGCAATAATCTTGCCGCCAACGCCTTGCGCCGCGCGCACATCTTCCGGGGTATCACCCACAAAACAGACCGTCGCGCCTGCGCCCAGCCGTCGTCCCACCTCGCAGATACCTTTCCGGAAAACTTCTACTCGCAACTCGCACTCGTCGGCAAAGCAGCCGAACTCGAAGTAGTCCGCCAGCCCGGCCGCCTTCAGTTTGAGCCAGGCCACGGCTTCCAGGTTCCCCGAGCAGATTCCCAGGAGTTTTCCATCCGCGCGCAACGTATTCAGTACGTCGCGGATCCCCGGCAGCACGTTCGGCCGGAAACGATCCGCCTTTTCGCTGGCGTCCTGCCGCACGACTTCAAGCGCAGCCGGCATTTGGCGATCAATGACTTCATTCGCGATCCCGGCGCGCTCCAGCGCCGCCCGCAGAATCCCAGGATCGGTTTTCCCGTGATAGGGAATCCCATCGATCGTGGTTTCAACGCCATAAACTTCAAGCAGGGCCCGATGCAGTGCATACCGGTGCGTCCGATCCGGACACAACATCAGCGTCCCGTCAATATCAAACAGGTACGCATCCGCATCCCGCCACCGAAACCCGCCGCCATTTTGTCGCTCCACTCGTCTCCTCGCCGATGATTGGTTACGCATTCCCTAAGACCCAACACCTGAGACCTATCACCTGAGACCTGTCACCTGTTCCTAAACCATCACCCTCTCAATCTTCCGCGCCCGCCCCGTCGTTTCGTCGCATTCAATCACCACGGCGCACAGTCGCACATCGCCGCTTGCCGGCTCAAAACGCACTGGCATGTTGTTCAGGAACTTTCCCACCACCAATTCTTTCTTGACCCCGATCACGCCGTCGTAGGGCCCCGTCATCCCGACATCGGTGATATAGGCCGTGCCGTTCGGCAACACCCGCTCATCGGCAGTCGGCACGTGGGTATGCGTCCCCACCACCGCCGTCACGCGCCCATCGAGATACCAGCCGAGCGAGATCTTTTCCGAGGTCGCCTCGGCGTGCATATCGACCAGAATGACTTTGGCTTGAAGCCCGTTGATCAACTGATCGGCTACCCGGAAAGGGTCGTCATTGGAAGCCATGAATACGCGTCCCTGCAAATTAATCACGCCGTACGGGACCTTTCCCTTGCAGCCTTCGTACACTCCGCGCCCCGGCAGATCGGCCGCGAAATTCGCCGGCCGCAGCAGGCGCCTCGAAGGGCTGTGCGCATTCCCATCCGCCATCTGAAAAAAATCAATAATCTCCCGCTTGTCCCAGATGTGATTTCCTGTAGTGATGACATCGATGCCCAGTTCGAAAAGTTCTTCGGCCAGCGCCGGTGTGATGCCGAACCCTGCCGCCGAGTTCTCTCCGTTCGCAATCACGAGGTCGACGGAGTAGGTCTCCACCAGGGAAGGGAGTTTTTCTTTGACGATGATGCGGCCGGGCCGGCCAAAAATATCGCCGATGAACAAAATGCGCACGCACGCCTCGAAGTAACTTTCGAGCATACCACGTGTAGCGCCGGCGTCCCGCCGGCTGTCGTGAGAGCTTGCCCTGAGCTTGTCGAAGGGGCATCTTGCCCTCGCCTTCCGCGGTTGCGGAAAGGGCACGCCCGGCTCCATAAACACCGGGGCTTTAGCCCCTGAGGTCATCTCCCTTGCAGAGCTATTTGTGAGAGTCACTTCGCACTCAGCTCCGCGGTCCGCAGAAAATCAAAATTTCCCGGCGGATTGAGCGTCAGATTCTTCACCCGCTTGCTGTGGATCATCACATTGTCGAGATACCACAAGTTGATGGAAGGCACATCCTCGGCCAGGATTTTCTGGATCTCGCCGTACAGCACCTTGCGTTTGCCCTGATCGAGCTCCATGCGCGCCTGGTCGATCAGCCCATCTACCCGCGGGTTGCTATAGAAGCTGCGATTGGCTCCATTGGGAGTGAATTTGTTCGTATGAAACGCATACTCGAAGATGTCGGGATCCTCGTTGCCCCCGATCCAGCGCAGGGAATACAGCTGAAACGCTCCCTTGGTCACGTCCGAAAAAAAAGTTGCGAACTCGAACGTCCGGATGTCGAGCTGAATCCCGACCTCGCGCAATTGCTGCTGGAGTACGGCCACCATCAGCCGCGTGTTTTCGTCGGTCGATGTCTTCATGGTCAGATGAAAACGCACGCCGTTCACCGGGCGATAGCCGGCTTCATCGAGAATGTCGCGGGCGCGTTGCGGATCGTGATGATAGGTGCGCACCGCGTTGGTGTAAGCCCAGCTCTCCGGCGGCAGAATGCTGTCGGCAGGCTGCGCAAAACCGTGCCAGAGATATTCCAGGATGGGTCCGCGGTCGATCGCGTAAGCCAGGGCCTGCCGCACCCGCACGTCCTTGAGCAGAGGGTCGCGGAAGTTGAACGCCATGTATTGCAGGATCGTCCCCGGCCCGCGCAGCACTTCGAGCGCCGGCTCGCGCTCAAGGGTCACCACCATGTCGGGCGTGAGCGCGTTCATGACAATGTCCGCGCTGCCTTTGCGTAATTCGAGTGCCCGCGTGTTGATGTCTGGTACCACCGCAAACCGGACTCGCTCGATTCGCGCTGCACCGCCCCAGTACTCGGGATTTCTTTCGATGACGACTTCTTTGTCCGGCTCCGCGCTCACGAAGCGAAACGGTCCCGAGCCTATGGGATGCTGGCTCATCTCGTCCAGCGTGCCATTCGGCACAATCCCCATGGCTCCGTCGGAAAGATTCCACAACAGCGTGGCGAACGGCTCCTTCAGGTGAAACACAACCGTCAGGTCATCCCGAGCTTCCACCTGGTCGACCAGCCGGAATGCCGCCGCCTTCGTACTGCGAATCTTGCCTTGCAGCAAGGAATCAAACGTCCACTTCACATCCCGGGCCGTGAGCGCCGCTCCATTGTGAAACTTGACTCCAGGATGCAAATGAAAAACGTACGTCCGCGGATCGGGAATCTCCCAACGCTCCGCCAGTGCCGGCACCACATTCAGGTGCTCATCCCGATCCAGCAGATCATCAAACATCAGGTTGTCGATGCGCTCCGACACGCCATCGATCCCCACTCTCGGATCAAGATTCGTCGGACTGCTCTCGATGACCATCACCAGCGTGTTCGGATCGGGACGGGACGAGCAGGAAAGCAGAAAAACCAAAGCAGGAACAAGACACAAAATTGCCGCGAGCTTTCGCGCCAGGGACGGTCGCGCGTTGCAGAGCGCAGCCGAATCGGCGGAAAGACGAAGCTCGCCGCCGCGGTCAGGCATACGAAATCTTCCCCAGAATGGCTCCGCGCCTCGCCCCGGTTGCCGAGGGAACATTCGACGGCCGTCGGTTCCAGGTTTCAAATGCGAGCAAGGCGAATGCCGCTGCCTCCTTTGCCGCAGAGGGCAGGCCGAATTCATCCGACAATCGCAGCGAAAGTCCCATCGGCCGAAGCTCGTTGGCCAGCATCGCGAGCAAAGTGGCGTTCCTGGCCCCGCCTCCCGACACCACAAATTCGCTGTACTTCCCGCCACGCCTCACGACAAACTTTCGCAAGGCCTGGCCAATCGAGCGTGCGGTCAACGCTGTCGCGGTCGCAACCACATCGGCTTTTGCGATGCGGCCACAGCGTGCGAGGAACGTCCGCGCAAACTCGCGCCCAAACTCCTCGCGTCCGGCCGTCTTTGGCGGCCTGCGCTGAAAGAAAGACTGACGCAGAATCGCCGAAACGATTTCCTGGTGGACCGTGCCCGCGGCCGCGATCCGGCCGTCGCGGTCATAGGGCTTGCCGAACAACCGCTCCGTCACAGCGTCGATCACCATGTTCCCCGGGCCTGTATCGAAGGCAACAATGTCGCGCGGTGCGGCGCGTGCCGGAATCGCAGTCAGGTTTGCGATGCCTCCGATATTCTGCACAATCCGCCCGACTCGCTCGTCGCGATAGAGAAAGTAATCAAGGAAGGGAACCAGCGGCGCGCCTTTACCGCCTGCGGCCATATCCGCAGGGCGAAAATCCGATACCACCGGCACGCCAACTCGCGCGGCAATCACTGCGCCTTCGCCGGTCTGCCACGTCACAGCAATGCGCCGCCCCAGAAACCGCCGCGGCTCGCCCTGGTGAAAAATCGTTTGCCCGTGACAGCCGATGAGCTCTGCCCTGACGCGAAACTTGCGCTGCGCGTCGAGCACTGCGTCCGCATAAAGCTCGCCCAAGAGGAAATTGAGCCGCGCAAGATCTCCAACGCTGGCATCCGACGCGTTCATCGTGCTCAACACC
This sequence comes from uncultured Acidobacteriota bacterium, assembly GCA_963729415.1. Classification (GTDB taxonomy): domain Bacteria; phylum Acidobacteriota; class Terriglobia; order Terriglobales; family Acidobacteriaceae; genus Gp1-AA133. The sequence continues at coordinate 51,325 of CAVSOD010000012.1, forward strand.
ACGTCGCGGACGGCGCGAGGGTAGGGAAATGCCGCGTGTCCAAGCAGTCGAAAACCGGTGTGGCGCGGGTGTCCTCGCCCGCGTTTCGCCGTGCGCTTCGAGTCTTCGGAAACGCCCTCACTCACCCGCACCAGTGCCACGTCGATCCCATCAGCGGAGGTGCCACTCATGACCCCGGCGACGATCATCGCAGCCGCACCCCGCGCCGAAGAACGGTCACAGCGCCCCCAGCCGAACCTGCTCGCCAAACTCCCAAAGCTGCCGCGAGAGCCGTTCCACCACGTTCGGAAGCGGCGCTTTGGCCCAGCGTCCCAGCGTCGTTGACTTCTTTTTGAACGCGAGCACTCTTCGCGAAGAATCCGCCACTCGGGCGGCAAACCGGCGATCCTTTTCCGCGGTCAGAGTCAGTTCCGCATAAGCCCGCGTTACAAATTCTTCTTTATGACAAAGCAGGCAAAGGTCGCCACCCGCGCGAATGTGCTGCACTGCCGCCTGCTCGATCGGCGCTGCGGCGAGCACTCCACCCATCTCCAGATCGTCCGAGGCAATCATCCCCCGGTATCCAATCTTTTTTCGCAGTACCTCGGTGATCCATTTCTTCGAGAGGGATGCCGGAACGTTTTCCCCAGTGATCGCCGGGTACGCCGCATGCGACACCATGACGAAGGGAAGTTCGCGGCGTAGCGCACGATAGGGCGCCAGATCCTCTGCCCATAGCTTCTTCCACGATTTTCCGATCACGGGCAGAGCATGATGGCTGTCCAGGTTGCCCTCGCCCAGTCCCGGGAAATGCTTCCCGCAGCCGAGCACGCCCGCGCCCTTGAGCCCGCCGAGAAATTCGCGGGCATACAGAGCCGTCTTCTTCGGATCCGCCGACACCAGCCGCGACTCCATCACGCTGCGCGACGCTTCAAACGCGAGATCGATTGCCGGCGCGAAATCCACATTGAATCCGACCGCGCGACAGTTTTCGCCGATCACGCGTCCATGCTTGCGGAACAATTTCCGGTCGCCTGATGCGAATACTTCCGCGGCCGATGGCGCGGGCCCGAGCACATTCCGCAGCCGGTCCACCTTGCCGCCCTCCAGATCCACACAGCGAAACAGCGGCACCGAAACCTGCGCCTGGCAATCTTTCAGCAGCTTGTAGGTCTGCGCCGCGCTGACAATATTCCGCGCGAAAAGAATGACTCCCGCCGGCTGAACGCGCCGCAACAGCGACGCCAGAGTCGCAGACATCTCCGTACCATCGAAGCCGATGATCAGAAGCTGCCCAACCCCAAGCCTATCGGTGGAAGTTTTTCCTTTGTGATCCTTCGTGCCCTTGTTGGTAATTGTGGCTTTCCCTCAGCGTGCCTCTGTGTCCTCTGTGCCCTCTGTGGTAATTGTGGCCTTCCCTCAGCGTGCCTCTGTGCCCTCTGGGCCCTTGATGGTAATTGTGGCTTTCCCTCAGCGTGCCCTCTGTGCCCTCTGTGCCCTCTGTGGTTAAATCTGCTTTTTTAGTTCCGCCAGCAAATTCAGCGCCTCAAGCGGCGTCAACTGATTCAAATCGACCTCGCGCAGCTTTTCGAGCACTGGCTGCGAGATCGGCGTGAAGATCGTCAGCTGCGCCGCCGGCGCCGGACGCGACTCGTCATTTGCCAACTGCCCCGTTAACTGACGCTCCGCGCTCTCATGTTCCGCAAGCACTTCCCGCGCCCGCTCGATGACCTCGTTCGGCAAGCCGGCCAGCTTCGCCACCTCGATGCCATAACTGCGATCCGCCGCCCCCGGTTCAACCTTGCGCAGGAAAACAACCCCGCCACCCGTCTCCTTGACCGATACGTGATAGTTCTTCACGCCCGAGAGCTGATCCGCCAGCTCCGTCAACTCGAAATAATGCGTGGCAAACAAGGTCTTCGCGCGCGTCCGTGCGTGCACATATTCGATTGCCGCCCACGCGATTGCCAGCCCATCATAAGTCGACGTGCCTCGCCCCACTTCGTCCAGCAAGATCAGCGAGCGCGCCGTCGCCGTATGCAGGATCGCCGCCGTCTCCGTCATCTCGACCATGAACGTCGATCGTCCCCGCGCCAGGTTGTCGCTCGCGCCAATGCGCGTGAACACCCGATCGATGATGCCAAGCCGAGCCGAGCGCGCCGGCACAAACGAACCCATCTGCGCCAGGACCACGATCAGCGCCGCCTGCCGCAAATACGTCGACTTCCCGCCCATATTCGGCCCAGTCAGCACCAGAATCGTGTGCGTGGTCGAGTTCAGGTAGAGATCATTGGGAACGAACCGCTCGCCGCCACCGGACAGTTCCTGCTCTTCGATCACCGGATGCCGGCCCTCGACGATCTCCAGGTCGCCCGACTCGTCCAGTTTTGGCCGGCAATAATTCCGCAATGCCGCGATGTGGGCCAGCCCGGCCAGCACATCCACTTCGGCAAGGGCCAGCGCCGTTTGCCGGATGCGCCTTGCTTCCCCGGCGATCGCCGTGCGTAGTTCGGCGAACAGCCGCCGCTCGATCTCGACAATCTTTTCCTGCGCGTCGAGAATTTTCGCTTCGTACTCCTTCAGTTCGGGAGTCGTGAAGCGCTCCGCGTTCACCAGCGTCTGCTTGCGTTCGTAGTCGCCGGGCACCAGGTGCAGGTTGGGCTTCGATACCTCGAGGTAGTAGCCGAAGATGGAATTGAACTTCACCTTCAGCGACCCGATCCCGGTCCGCTGCCGCTCGCGCTGCTCGATCTGCGCCAGATACTGTTTGCTGTTGCGGCTCAGATCGCGCAGTTCGTCGAGTTCCGCGTCGATGCCAGCCGCAATGACGCCGCCGTCGCTCAGCGAAATCGGAGGCTCGGCCACGATGCTAGCTTCAATCCGCGCCCGCAAATCGGTGAGTTCATCAATCGCAGCATGCAACCCCCGCAGTCGCTCTGCCGGAAAGCGCCCCACCGCTGCCCGCGCTGCCGGAATGCGCGCCAGCGACGCGGCCAGCGCCAGCACATCGCGGGGATTCGCCGTCTCCAGCGTCACCCGGCTGAGCAGCCGCTCCAGATCGAGAATTCCTTCCAGCGCGCGCCGTAGCTCTTCGCGCGCCATCGTATCCTTGGCCTCGGTTTCAACCGCGTCCAGCCGCGCCTCGATCTCTGCCCGGTCAATCGATGGCCGCAGCATCCACGCCCGTAGCAACCGCTTGCCCATTGGCGTCACGGTGGCATCGACCGCGCGAAACAGAGTCACGCCGGCGTCGGTCCCCGAAAACAAAGGCTCGATTAACTCCAGGTTGCGCACCGTCACCGCATCGAGCACCAGGCAGTTTTGCCGTTCGTAGAATCCGATGCGGTCCACGTGCTCGAGCGTGCCGCGCTGGGTCGAGCGCACGTAGTAAAGGATCGCGCCCGCCGCCGAAGCCGCCGCCGGTTTGCCCGCGAGCCCGAATCCCTCGAGCGAGAGCACACCAAAATGATTCTCGAGCAGGGGAATAGCATGATCTGGAGCAAACACCCAGTCATCGAGCGGCGTCTCGGCGTACCCGTTCGATCGCCGCGGTGTCGGACCTGGCGCCGCGCCCTCGTCCGGTCGCTCGAAAGGGGACTGGCCTTCGGCTCCGGCAAACAGTGGCGCCGCCGATGCGTACAGCAATTCCTTCGGACGTAGCTGAGACAGCTCTTCCTGAATGCGCCTGGCCGCGTCCGCACCTTGAAATTCCGTGGCGCGGAACTCTCCCGTCGAAAGATCAAGCGCGCCAAAGCCCACACGGTCGCCTACTCGCGCCAGTGCTGCCAGAAAATTGTTTTCTTCTGAGCCGAGCGATGAATCCGCCGCCGTTCCCGGGGTGACCACGCGCGTTACTTCCCGCCGCACCAGTTTCTTTGCCAGCCGCGGATCTTCCATCTGCTCGCAGATGGCGACCTTGAAGCCTTTGCGAATCAGCTTCGCGATGTATCCCTCGGCCGCATGGTAGGGAACTCCGCACATGGGCACCGAGATGCCTTTTTCCTTGTTCCGCGAAGTCAGCGTGATCTGCAGCTCGCGGGAAGCGACGATGGCGTCGTCAAAGAACAGTTCGTAGAAATCGCCGAGCCGGAAGAACAACAGAGCGTTGGGATGCTCCTTCTTGATGGCGGCATACTGCCGCATCAACGGCGTGGACGTCTCGGTCATGTCGGGCAGCTTCGTGCGCGGATTATAACAAAGCGCTGCGCCCGCCTCTGCGGTGGAAATCACAGTTGACGCGCACTTCCACCGGATGTTTTCCTTACGCATGGAACTTCGGAAAGATCCCATTACGCGTTCGTGGGTCATCACCGGCGATGACGTGCCTGACGCGCCCCCACGTTCCCCCGCGCCTTGCGGCTTCTGCGCCGACGCCGTCTCCCCTCTGCAAGTCATCGCCACCCGCAGCGAAATCGAAGGTGTGCCCTGGTCGGCTCGCTCCGTGGTCCACCCCAGTCCGCTCTACCGGATCGAGGGAGAGCCTTCGCGGCGCGCCGACGGACTTTACGACCGCATGCGTTCCATCGGCGCTCACGAAGTGCTGGTCGAGAACTCCCGGCATGATCGCAATCTCTGGAACGCCACCGATCAGGAGATTGAACAATTTCTGCTGCTCGCCGCCCAGCGGATCAAAGACCTCAAGGGCGATGCCCGCATCAAGTACGTCAGCGTTTTCAAAAACTACGGCATCAATGCCGGGCAGGAATTCGACCACCCTAACGCCCAATTGACCGCGACCACCTTCGTCCCGCGTCGCGTGCTCTACGAACTCCGCGCTGGCCGGGACTATTACCAGCAGAAGGAACGCTGCGTTTTCTGCGACATCATCGGTCAAGAGGAGCGCCAGGGGCTTCGCGTTCTCGAACTGCGCGGCGAATACATCGCTCTATGCCCGTACGCTCCGCGCGTTCCCTACGAAACCTGGGTTCTGCCCCGCGTGCATGAGTCTGCGTTCGAGCGTTCTGGTCTGGCCAAGGGAGGAAGCCTGCGCGATCTGGCCAGTCTTCTCCGTCGCACCCTGCAGCGCATTCGAACCGTCACCGAGGAATTTCATCTCGTGCTCCACACTTCGCCCAACACAGTTCACGGCTCTGGCAGCCTCGGCTACTGGAAGACCATCGACGAGGACTATCACTGGCACTTCGAGATCCTTCCCATCCTTGGCTCGAAGGCAAAGTCCTACACGTTCAAAGAGGTCTATTATTCACCCGTAGCTTCCGAGACCGCCGTCAAACGTCTTCGCGACGCAAAGATCGAATCATAAGGGCCAACCGGGGTGGCACCGTGGTATTAGGGATTCCGTTTGGTCTGGGTATAAAATCGATTTTTTTAAATACCCGAGGAAATCCGAAAAATGTCTAGCTCGTCGCGTCTGCCCGGCCGGTACCTGCTTGTGCTGGCCATTCTTTTTGTCGCAACGGCGCTGTTGCCGTCATTCGCGCAATCCGGTTCGCAGGCGACCACGACCTCGCGCCCTTGGATGAATTCAAGCCTGTCGCCTGACGAGCGCGCCGCACTCGTCATCAGGGAAATGACGCTCGACGAAAAGATTTCACTCCTTCACGGCACCGGTAGCATTGACCTGAGTCCAGTGAGTCCGCTGGCCGTGCACTCGAATGGCGGGGCAGGTTACGTGGTGGGTGTTCCGCGTCTCGGCATACCCGACATACAGATGTCAGACGCGGCGTACGGCGTGCGCAGCAGCGGTTCCAACGGCCGCTATTCCACCGCGCTACCCTCGAACCTGGCAGCGGCTGCCAGTTGGGACCTCGATGCCGCCTACGAATACGGCGCGCTGATCGGGCGCGAGCTGCGCGCGCAAGGCTACAACATGTCGCTGGGCGGTGGCGTAAATCTCGCCCGGGAACCGCGTAACGGGCGCACCTTCGAGTACATGGGCGAAGATCCCATCCTCGCAGGCACTATGGACGCACGCGTCATCAAAGGCGTGCAGGACCAGCACGTCATGGGCGACATCAAGCACTACGCCTTGAACGACCAGGAAAGCGGCCGCAACGCGGTCAACGTCAACATTGACGAGCGCGCCATGCGCGAAACCGACCTGCTTGCCTTTGAAATTGGCATCCGCGAATCGGCCGCGTCCGCGGTGATGTGCGCCTACAACCGGGTCAATGGAGACTATTCCTGCGAGAACAAGCACCTGCTGACCGACGTCCTGAAGAACGATTGGAAATTTCCTGGCTTCGTCGTGTCCGACTGGCAGGGAACTCACAGCACCGTGAAGGCCTCCGCCGCGGGCCTCGACCACGAAGAGCCTGGCTTTATCTTCTACGACAGCGAGTTCAAGAAGGCCGTCGAATCCGGCCAGATACCCGCCGCCGAACTCGATGATCACGTCCGGCGCATTTTGCGCTCGATGTTTGCCAGCGGCGTGGTCGACGATCCGCCCGTGAAGGGCGTCGTCGACGTCATGCGCGGCTTAGAAATTTCCCGCACGATCGCCGAGCAGAGCATCGTTCTGCTGAAGAATGACAATGCGCAGCTGCCGCTCGACGCCGCTCGTCTTCACTCCATCGCCATCATTGGCGCTCATGCCGACGTCGGCATGGTGTCGGGTGGAGGCTCCGCCCAGGTCGATCCTGCTGGCGGCAACGCGATCCTTCCCCCGGGAAAAGGCCAGACTCGTTGGATGGAGCCCGTCTGGTTTCCCACCTCGCCGCTGAAGACAATTCGCGCCAAGGCTCCGCACGTGGTGGTTGAGTACGACTCCGGAAAAGATGTTTCCGCCGCCGCCACGCTTGCGAAAAACGCCGATGTGGCTATCGTGTTCGCCCATCAGTGGGAGAGCGAGAGCATGGATCTCAAGAGCCTCGTGCTGCCCGAGAATCAGGACGACCTGATTGCGGCCGTTGCCGGCGCAAACCCGCACACCATCGTCGTGCTTGAGTCGGGCAGCCCTGTCACCATGCCCTGGGTCGGGCAGGTGAACAGCATCGTCGAGGCCTGGTACGCCGGGAGTAGCGGCGCTGATGCCGTGGCAAACATCCTCTTCGGCGACGTGAACCCTACCGCGAAGTTGCCCATCACCTTCCCGCTCAGCGATGCCGACTTGCCGCACGCGACCGTAGTGAAACCTCCGCGCGAGTCGACCACGCATGGCGAACCCGATGCCTGGAAGAAAATCGCGGCTGGCCTTCCCCCGTTCCAGATCTATTACGACGAAGGTTTGAAAGTCGGCTACAAGTGGTACGACGCCGAGAAGAAATCCGTACTCTTTCCCTTCGGCTATGGCCTCTCCTATACCACCTTCGCTTATTCCGACTTGAAAGTAGATCGCGGAGACAAAGTGCGCCTCACGTTCAGCGTGAAAAATACCGGCCCTCGCGACGGAGCCGAGATCGCGCAAGTCTACGTCGCCCTGCCACCCGATGCGGCCGAGCCGCCCAAGCGCCTGGTCGGTTGGAGCAAGGTTCCCTTGAAAGCTGGCGAGAGCAAAGAAGTGACCGTCGAAGTTGAAAATCAGTATCTATCCATCTACGACGTGAAGGCGCACGGTTGGCAACTCGTTTCCGGCGAATACACGTTCCTGGTGGGCGGTTCCTCGCAAAGCCTCCCGTTGAAGGAGACCGTTTCGCTCAAGTGACGCTGAGTTCGGACCGAAAGTAAAGTTTTTCCTCCGTGCTCCTCCGTGCCCTCTGTGGTTGAAAGATTTTGTCGCCGGCTCCCGGCCACGGGAGCGACGTTCCCCCGATCCTGCTAGAGTAATCAGAGCCCATGACCATCCGTCGCATGAAGACGTACACCGGCGGGCAAGGCTACGTGTACCAGTACTATTTTGTCGGGAAGCGACCCGCTGTCACGCCCGCCACGCCCGGCAACGAGTACATCTTCGACGTCACCTCCGACCGCAAGACCACGTTCGCGGTCACCGTGCTGGTCGAGGAGAGTGCCCTCCAGTCCTGGACCCAGACGCACGGCCGGGCCCCGACCGAAGCGGAAGAATACGCCGCTGCCAAGATGCGCCTCTTCAAGGCCTTCGACGACGTGGAAGACATGATGGCCGAGGGCCGCAACCTCAGCGTCGATGCCGCCAGCCTCGAGGACGCCTTTTCCACCCTCGGGGTGGACTAATCCGGATGCGGCTCGCGGCCGTTCTCAAGGGTTCTAAGGCATGTGACGTACATCACAAGTACCTGTGATATGCCCAACTGCTTCTGCCCCGCCGACAGGGCAGACTATAATCACGTTGGGACGCGGGGTGAGGACGCCCATCGGCCTAACCTACGATATGTCAATCTTTTGGCTTCGAGTCGCGCTCGGCTTCTACGGGGTTGGACTGCTCTACGCGCTGGTCGCGTTGACCCGCACCAGCGACCTGTTCAATCGCGTGGCCCTGCACGCCGCCTATCTCGGCATGGTGTTCCACCTGGTTTCGCTGACCGAAGGCGTTTTCCTGGCTGACCACGTCACCATGGCCATGGTGCATAACTCGGAGTCGCTGCTCGCTTTCCTGATCATGGCCGTGTTCATGATCGCGTATCTCATTTATAAGACGACTTCTCCGGGCATCATCGTATTTCCGCTGGTCTTCCTGCTCACCTTCATGGCGGCCACGCGCCAGCAGCCGATTCTTCTGATGTCACCCGGCCTGCGCACCAGTTGGCTGTTTGCGCACATCGGCCTGATTTTCACCGGCTATGCAGCACTGGTTCTGAGCTTCTGTGCCAGCGTCCTTTATTTGATTCAGCAGCACTCTTTGAAATCCAAACGGCCGAACGGAATCCTCTCGCGTCTGCCTGCGCTTGAGGACATCGACCAGATCGGCTACCGCGCCTTGTTGCTGGGATTCCCCTTCATGACGCTGGGCCTGATCGCCGGGTCCGTCGTGGCGGAAAGCACCTACGGCCGAATTGATTTTCAGGACCCGAAAATTTTGCTGTCGCTGTTGATGTGGGCGGTCTACCTAATCATGGTCTACACCCGCTGGATTGCCGGATGGCGCGGACGCAAAGCGGCGGTCATGGCCAGCGTAGCCTTTGCCGCCGCTATCGTCGCCTGGGCCGCCAATTACTTCAGTTCGATTCACAGGTTCGTGGCCTCATGAGATTTCAGCTCATCGGCGTGAATCACAACACGGCACCGGTCGAAGTGCGCGAGCGCCTCGCCATCCCGGAGTCACGCCTGCCCGAAGCCTGCAAGAAGTTGACTGAGTTCCCCGGCATTGATGAGGGCATGATTCTTTCCACCTGCAATCGCGTGGAGATCCTTGTAAACACGAAGAACGGGTCGGGTGCCGACCTCCGCGCTTTCCTGCAGAATTATTTCCAGCTTCCCGGCTCTGAAATCGACCGCCATCTCTACGAGTATCACGAGCAGGAGGCCGTGCGGCACGTCTTCCGTGTCGCCTCGAGCCTGGATTCGATGGTGGTTGGCGAGCCGCAGATTCTTGGCCAGGTGAAGGAAGCTTACGCCACGGCCCGCGCCGTCGGCGCCGTTCGCGCGCAACTCGATCAGCTCGTGACTCGCGCATTCGCCGTCGCCAAACGCGTCCGCACTGAAACCGCTGTTGGCTCTTCGTCTGTTTCGATCGCCTCGGTCGCTGTCGACCTCGCCAAAAAGATTTTCGGCAACCTGGCCGGCAAGCAGGTGTTCCTGGTCGGCGCTGGCAAGATGAGCGAACTCGCCGCCCGCCACCTGATGGCCCACGGCTGCGCGTCCATCTTCGTTGCCAACCGCACCTACGAGCGCGCCGTCAGCCTCGCCTACAAATTCAAAGGGCAGGCCATTCACTTCGACGACCTCTACAACACTTGCGACCGCGCCGACATCGTCATCACCTCCACCGGAGCGCCGCATGCGATTTTCCGCCGCGAACATGGCGAAATCTTCCTGAACCGCCGGAAAAATCGCCCCATGTTCTTTATCGATATTGCCGTGCCGCGCGACGTCGATCCCGCCATGAACAAGCTCGACGGCATCTTCGTTTACGACATCGACGACCTGCAGCAGGCCGTCGCCAGCCACGTCGCCGATCGCCGCAAGGAAGCCGAGCGCGCCGAGGCCATCGTCACTCTGGAAGTCGAGCGCTTTCAGGCCCGCATTCAGACGCTCGACGTGGTCCCGACCATCGTCTCGCTCCAGGACCATCTCGAAACCATTCGCCAGGCGGAAATCGATCGGGTCCGCGGACGGCTTGGGCCGATGACTCCGGAGCAGGAGTTGGCCGTCGAAGCCCTCACCCGCGGCATCGTCAACAAGATCATGCACACGCCCATCAGCGCGTTGAAATCGGCCGCGCGCGAGCCCGAAGCGACCACCGTGATCGACCTGGTGCGGCGCCTCTTCAACCTGCAGGAAAAACGCTCTGGCAAATCCGGCGGATCGGGAGAGAACAACTGATGGCGCGCCTGCGCATCGGCTCCCGCGGATCACAACTCGCCCTGTGGCAGGCACACCACATCTCCGATCTGCTGCGCGCCCAGGGGCACGAAGTCGAACTCGAAATCATCAAGACTACTGGCGACAAGATTCTCGACGTTGCCTTAGCGAAAGTCGGCACCAAGGGCATGTTCACCAAGGAAATTGAAGAAGCCCTGGCCGAAAATCGCGTGGACCTCGCGGTGCACAGCCTCAAGGATCTTCCAACCGAGCTTTCTCCAGGCTTTGAAATCGCCGCCATCACAAAACGTGAAAACTCGCAGGACGTTTTCTGCTCCAGCAAGTACGCGAGCATCGTCGACTTGCCCCGCGGTGCGCGCGTGGGCACCAGCAGCCTTCGTCGGCAGGCGCAATTGAAGGCGCTGCGCCCCGATCTCGAGATCTCTCCTCTGCGCGGCAACGTCGATACCCGCCTGCGCAAGCTGGCTAGCGGCGAATATGACGCGATCATCCTGGCCGCTGCCGGTCTCAACCGCCTCGGCAAGACTGAGCTCGTCAAGCAGATGATCCCGAAAGACATCATGTGTCCGGCTGCTGGACAAGGCGCTCTCGGCATCGAAATCCGTGCCGGCGACACCGTCACACGCCAGTACTTGGTTTTCCTGGACGACGCCAATGCCCGCGCCTCGACCACCTGCGAGCGCGCGCTGCTCAACAAATTAGGTGGAGGCTGCCAGGTCCCGATTGGCGCCGCCGCCGAGGTCCGCAACGGCCGCATCCATCTCGATGCCATCGTCGCCAGTCCCGATGGCGCAAAGATCCTGCGCGAATCGCGTGACGGCGATGATCCCGAAAAACTGGGAAGCGAAGTCGGAGAGACCCTGCTACGCCGCGGCGGCGACGCGATCCTCGAGGAAGTCTATGGCAGCGGCATCGCCGTTCCGCAGCAACCGTGAGCCGTGCCGCGCGGACACTCCTGCCCGCCGAATCTAGTGAGCGCGGGGCAGATACTCTTTGTTCGAGACCTGGCGATAAAAACAGAATAGTGCCGTTAGTCATTGTCCGAGACCACGCGATAAAAGCAGAATAGTGCCGCTCTCAGAAAGCCGCGAAGCGGCGAAAGATTAAAGCCCACGGCGTAAGCCGTGGGATGCCACCAAGATGAGGAAGTCCCGTAGGGACGTAAGAAAATCCGCCAAACCCCTCGCCGGCATCCGTGTTCTTGTCGGCCGCGCCCGTCATCAGGCCGGCTCACTCTCGGCTGAGCTCCGCAAGCTGGGCGCCGATGTCCTCGAAATCCCCTTCATCGAAATCCGCAAACCGCGTTCCTTCCTGCCGCTCGACAACGCGCTCAAGAATCTTGCTACCTACGACTGGCTCATCCTCACCAGCGTCAACGGAGTCGACGCCATGTGGGATCGCCTCGCCAAACTCCGCCTGACAAAAAGATCCCTCAAGCATCTGAAAATCGCCGCCATCGGTCCGGCCACGAAGAAGGCCATCGAAAAACGCGGCGTCAAGGTCGACGTTGTCCCGGAAGAATACGTCGCTGAGTCAGTGGTGAAGAGCCTGCGCAAACAGGTGAAAGGGAAGCGGGTTCTGCTGGTGCGCGCCAAGGTCGCGCGCGACGTGATCCCGCGCGAACTGCGCCGAGCCGGCGCTGTCGTCGATGTGGTCGAGGCCTACGAGACGGTAGTGCCGAAGTCCTCGCGCACGCGTTTGCGCGCCGCTCTCAAGAACCCGAAGCACCGCTCCGACGTCGTCACCTTCACCAGTTCTTCGACGGTCAAAAACTTTGTGCAGTTGTTGGGCTTTTCTTCGCGCGGGCGGAAGAAGCCTGCTACCTTGCAAGGCGTAACGCTGGCCTCGATCGGCCCCGTCACATCGGCCACGCTCCGGGAAGTGGGCCTCGGTGTTGACATTGAAGCCAAGCAGTTCACCATACCGGGGCTGGTCGCCGCCATCGTGGCAAACAGGAAGTAGTCGCCAGCCTGAGTGCTTGTTGGTTTCGCCAGTCGGGTCGTTCCACTCTGTCATCCTGAGCGCAAACGCGGCGTTGGCCCAAAGGCGCATCCCTAAACTTGTCATCCTGAGCGAAGTGAGCCGACAGGCGAACGCAGTCGAAGGACCCCTGCACTGCTTCGTGCTTAACGACAATCGACAACTTTTTCGGCAGCAAAACCAACGATCCAAGAACCGTGGTCGAAGAGTTCTTCACGTCAGTTGAATCGCCATCCCCGACGGGGTCCTTCGACTCCAGCGCGGCCAACGCCGCGCTTGCGCTCAGGATGACAGGGTGGAAGGAACGCGCCTTTGGGCCGACACCGCGGCGCATGTAGCGCCGGCAGCCTGCCCTGAGCGAAGCCGAAGGGTCTCGCCGGCTGTCGTGCGGGCATCTTGCCCGCACCACCCTACTTAATCTCGCAGCTGCAATCGGCGGGCGGCACGTGCGCCTTCAGAAAATCCGCCACTCGCTTGTAGGCATCAATCTGGTTGTTCACTCGCGAGAATCCGTGCCCTTCATTTTCGTAGACCTTGTAGTCGACGACTCCTCCGCGCTTCTTGATCGCATCCACCACCTGCTCGGCCTCTTCCTTCGGGCACCGCGGATCGTTCCCACCAGCCAGCAGAGATCAACGGCGCTTTGATCTGATCAACGAAGAAAATCGGCGACCGGTCATGGTACAGGTCCTTGTTCTTCTCGGGGTCGCCCATGGTCGCTATGTCGAACTCGCGCAGCACCGGATCCTCGTTCTCGACCTCGGTGAAATAATTCACGAAGGGCACGATCGGCACGCCCGCGGCCCACACCTCCGGCGCCTTGGTGACCGCCATCATGCTCATGTAACCGCCGTAGCTGCCGCCCATCACGATCAGTTTTTTCGGATCGACGTATCCCGTCTGCTTGATCCAATCCGCGGCCGCCAGTACATCCTGCAGATCGCCTCCGCCCATATCGAACAGATTCGCTTGCTGAAATTCCTTGCCGTAGCCCGTAGACCCGCGGTAGTTCGGTGCGATTACGATGTAACCTTCATTGGCCAGGTGCTGCACGATGCGACTAAACGAATTCATCGTCTGCGCCGTGGGACCTCCGTGCACGAAAACAATCGCCGGATGCTGCCCACTGCGCGGCAGGTTGTAGGGCATGTAGACGAACGCCGAAATCGTCCACTTGCCGTCCTTGCTCGGATAGTGGACCAGATACGGCTCGACCATGTCCTCCGACCGCATTCCTGCTACCAGCGAGTACGTCACCTGATGCGACTTGCCCGTCGCCATGGTGTACACCCACAAATCACCCGGAGCCGTCGGTCCGTTGTGGTAGTAGAGGAAGCGGTTCCCGTCCTTGGTGAACGTTGTGGCTCGGCTTCCTGAATCGTTCAACCCCTTCGGCAAGGGCAGAGCGCTGGTCTTTCCGGTCGCGAGATCGTGAACGTAGATGTCCGTGTTGCCATCGACATTGGCAGTCCACGTCATGCGCTTTCCGTCCGGAAAAAACTCGCCGCCACGAATCTCCCATTTCTCCTTGGTCAGCCACGTGATCTTCTTGCTCGCAATCTCCAGCAGGCCGACGTTCTCGTAACCGTTCGCGGCGTTCGAAGTGATGAGCAGCTTTTTCCCGTCGGGCGAGAAGTCGTCGACCGTATACAGCGACTCGCCCTCATGCTCGGTCAGCAGCGAACTCTTCGCCGTCCCCACTTCGGCAAGAAAGATGTTGGAATCCGTTCCCTTCGCCTGGTATTGCGTGTACGCGATCCACTTCCCATCTTTTGACCAAACGGGCGCGGAGTTTCTTTTGTCCTTCGGGGTGTCGCTGGTCAAGTGCTTCACCTTGCGCATGACCATGTCGTAGATATCGATCTCCACTGCCGACGAGGTCCGCGGCTTCACCGTGTATGCCAGATAACGCGCATCCGCCGACCAGGTCGGGCGCTGCTCGGCAATGTCGCGCGTGTTGGTGAGGTTCACGACTTGTCCGGTAGTGGGCGACACGATGAAGATGTCCCACTGCTCGTCGCCGTCATAGTCGGATTGATACGCGATCCACTTCCCATCCGGCGACCACACCGGTTCTGCCTGGCGCTGGTCGCTGACCGTCAACTGTGTCGGCCATCCTCCTTCGGTGGGCACTACCCACAGATTGTTTCGTCCGCTGATGTTCGACATGAACACGACCCGCTTGCCGTCGGGCGACCAGTCTGCTCCGCCCACCAGTCGCGTCATGTAGAGCTTCTCGATGGAAAGGTTCTTCTCCACCTGCGCATTGGGCTTGCTGGCAATTTGCTTGGGATCGGTGACGACTTGCGGGGCAGGAAGCGTTTGCGCCGCAACGAGAGTGCTCATGACGATGACGAACGGGATGACCACACGCATGCTTAACCCTCTCGGGAGATCAGTAATGTAGGTTCTGCCTCTGTTCGCGAGTGAGACTGCAGAGCGCTCGGGATTCCTTCGTGTTCTTTCGTGTCCTTAGTGGTTCAAGAGGCATTTCTTATGCTTTCGCCCCTTTGTGCACCTCAACCGTGGTCCACGTCTTGTCTTCCGCATGGCACAACGGCTCAATCGGACAGTCGACACACTTCGGCTTCCGTGCGATGCACAAGTTCCGCCCGTGATGAATCACCTGGTGCGAAAACAGGATCCAGCGCTGCTGCGGAATTACCTTCATCAGGTCCTGCTCGATTTTTGTCGGGTCATCGTTTTTCGTGAACTCCCAGCGGCGCGAGATGCGGTGCACATGCGTATCGACGACCACACCAACCGCTTTGCCGAACCACGAGCCCAGCACGACATTCGCGGTCTTGCGCGCAACACCAGGCAGGGTCAGCAGCTGATCCATTTCCTGCGGTACCTCGCCGCCAAAATCCGCGACGATTTTTTTCGCGGCTCCGACCACCGACTTCGATTTATTCCGGAAGAACCCGGTCGAGCGCACATCGGGCTCGAGTTGCTCGGGCTGAAGCGCAGCGAAATCCTGCACGGTGGGATACTTCGCGAACAAGACCGGCGTCACCCGATTGACGTTCGCGTCCGTCGATTGCGCCGAAAGAATCGTCGCCACCAGCAATTCCCACGCATTGTGGTGATGCAGGGCGCACACCGCCTCCGGATACATCGCATCCAGATGCTTCAGAATCGCTTGCACCCGCTCCGGGGCCACGGGGTTGTAGCCCTTGGGAACTCCGGCTTGCTTTCGCGACGCGACCGGCTTTTTCGCCGCACCCTTTTTTGCGGGCTTCGGAGCGGTGACTCTAGGGACGCGAGGAGAACTGGAAATCCGCGCAGCTTTCTGCCGACCGGCACGAACGCCCGCCTGTTTCCCTGACTTCGCCGGCTGCCGCGGACCGACACCTCTTGCCATGCAATCGCTCCTGGGAGGTTCCATGGTAGCAAATGCGTTCGATTCCGGAGGGGGCAGTGCATTCGCGCCTCAAAAAGCTTTTAACCGCAAAGGGCGCAAAGGCCGCGCAAAGATCGCTAAGAGAACCTGGATAGCTCTTCTTCGCGCAAACCCAAGTTTCCTTTGCGAACTTTGCGGCTTTTCTTTGCGCCCTTTGCGGTTAAAGGCTTCAACCCGCACACCAACCCCAAAATCTTAAACCGCAAAGTTCGCAAAGGATTCGCAAAGTTCGCGAAAACACCAAAGGCAATTCAGCGGGTGAAGTTGTGCGCTTAATTTTTCCTTTGCGTCCTTTGCGGCCTTTCTTGGCGACCTTTGCGGTTAAAAGCTTTTCCACCCGGGACATGTCTTTTCGTTCCATTGACGGGCACGCCCTCGCTCGGTAGTCTGAAACCATCTTCGAATCCTAGGAAAACATCGTGGCTGTCAAATCCATTCAACTCGGCCAAGTCTGGCGCCAGGACGCGAGCGGCCAGGACTATCTCGTCACCAAGGTATACAGCGAGGTCTTCTCCCAATTCGCGGTGCTGCGCCCCGCCGAGGTGACCGCACCCGACGCGCCCACCGTGAAAGTCAAAGTCGCGAAGTCCACCCAAGGAGCCTCGCTCCCCGGCTTCACCTTCACTCAGGAAGGCTCGTTCTAAGCTCGTTGCTTTACACTGAATAGCTGGAGGAGCGGCGTGCGTCCTTCTTGAGCGGTTGAAGCACCTCGCCTGCGTTCCCTCACGACGATTCCAGGATTCCTGTCATCTCCCTTTATGACTGAACGCATCCTTGCCGCTCTCTTTCTCTTCATCAAGTCGGTAATCGGCGTCACGGGCTACGCCGGCATCACCCTGCTGATGGCCATCGAGTCCGCCTGCATCCCGCTCCCGTCTGAACTGATCATGCCCTTCGCCGGCTACCTGGTCTACGAAGGTTCGATGAAGCTGCTATGGGCTGCCACTGCCGGCGCTTTGGGCTGCAACCTCGGTTCGCTTGTCGCCTATGAAATCGGCTACTTCGGTGGACGCCCGCTGGTCGAGCGTTATGGCCGCTGGATCCTCATGGGCCGCCGCGAAATCGAGACGGCCGAACGATTCTTCGCCCGCCGGGGCGAAGCTGCCGTGTTCATCGGACGCCTTCTCCCCGTCATCCGCACCTTCATCGCGCTCCCCGCCGGCATCGCTCGCATGCCCCGCGCCAAGTTTCACATCTACACGTTTCTGGGATCGTGGCCCTGGTGCTTTGCGCTGGCTTACCTGGGAATGAAGCTGGGAGAAAACTGGCGCAGCCTCGGAAAATATTTCCACCAGTTCGATGCGATCATCGGAGTCGTGCTGGTAGCGGCCGTAGGCTGGTTTATCTGGTCGCACTGGCAGGGTCGGGTGCGGGAGAGCGAGTAACTCAAAAGCTTTGAACCACAGAGGACACAGGGGAGCACAGGGTTTCCTCTGTGTGACCCTGTGCCCAATGAAGCTCGGAGAAAACTGGCGCAGACTCGGAAAATACTTTCACCAGTTCGACGCGGTCATCGGTGTCGCGCTGGTAGCGGCCGTAGGGTGGTTTATCTGGTCGCACTGGCAGGGTCGGATGCGGGAGAGCGAGTAACTCAAAAGCTTGAACCACAGAGGACACAGGGGAGCACCGGGTTTCCTCTGTGTGACCCTGTGCCCAATGAAGCTCGGAGAAAACTGGCGCAGCCTCGGAAAATACTTTCACCAGTTCGACGCGGTTATCGGTGTCGCGCTGGTAGCGGCCGTAGGGTGGTTTATCTGGTCGCACTGGCAGGGTCGGATGCGGGAGAGCGAGTAACTCAAAAGCTTGAACCACAGAGGACACAGGGGAGCACCGGGTTTCCTCTGTGTGACCCAGTGCCCCCGGTGGTAAAGAATTTCTGGGGGAAAGATACCACCGGCTCAGATTAGGCCGCTTCGGGCTTTGCCAGCAGCGATGCCACAATCTGCCAGCGGCCGTTTCGTTTTACTACCACATCCATGTAGAGATAACGCGCTGCGAAACGATGGCCATCCGCTTCGACCTGGTCCTCCTCCGAACCGTGAACGATGGCGAAGTTGCCGAACAGCCGAATGTGACGTCCGGTTGAGCGGATCACTGGATAGCGGACATCTCCGCTCCTCAACGATTCGAGTACGTCGCGCTTCGTAAACGCCCGTCCCGCCGGATCGTACTGCACGTAATCGTCTGCGAAAATGTCTGCCAGCGCTGCGAGGTCGGCTGCCATCAGCGCCCGGTCTCCCGCGTCAAACAGCGCGTGGATCGCATTTTCGTCTTCGTGTTCCGCCATCCACTTTCCTCAACGGGCCTTGGTCGAGTTGACTACCCTTTGACCAACCCGACGCCAAGAGTGTACAAGCATCAAATCCCATCTCCTGAGGAGGCCCTGTGTCCCGCGTCCTGTCACTCGTTCTTTTCCTCGCTATCGCCGCGCCAATCGCAGCCCACGCGCAGTCTGCGCCTGCCTCGAACGACAAGCCTTTCGTCGTCGAGTACTACTACAAGACCCGCTGGGGACGTGCCGACGAGTTCCTCAAGCTGTTCAAGAAGAATCATTACCCGCTACTCAAAAAAGAAGTCGAGATGGGGCGCATGCTCAAGGTCTGGATGGACCAGCCGCGCTACCACACCACCGAAGACGGCCGCTGGGACTACCGCGTCACCATCGTCTTCAAAAACGCCACCGTCGCCAATGAAGCCTTCGACGAAGACGCCCTCAAAAAACAACTCTTCCCCGACCAGGAAAGCTATCAACAGGAAGAGCAGCGCCGCTTCGAAATCCTCGAAGCCCACTGGGACTTGCCGATTAAAACGGTGGAGCTGGAAAAATAACCGACCTTTCGAAGTGGACGAGAAATGACCGAATCAACCACGAAGCCGGCGTCCCCCGAGCATCATCGGAAACTGGAACGCATGTATCTGCAGGCGCCGATCAACGCGTTCTATTCGCCGCAGATCTTGATTTCGCATGGCGAAGCGGAGATCACCATTCCCGTGAAGCCGGATTTCTTCCACGCCGCCGACGCCGTGCACGGCTCGGTGTACTTCAAATTGCTGGACGACGCTGCGTTCTTCGCCGTGAATTCGCTGATCGAGGATTACTTCGCGCTGACGGCAAGCTTCACTACTTATCTTCTTCGTCCGATTTCGGAAGGAACGATGAGGGCGACCGGAAAAGTAGTTCACTCCGGAACGCGGTCATTCCTCGCGGAGGCTGTCGTTGTCGACGGCAAAGGCAGGCAGATCGCCCGGGGTAGCGGCAATTTCGTTGTCAGCAAGATCAAGTTAGCAGCGGAAATGGGCTATCGCGTCTAAGCGTATGCTCAGGTCCGTTCCTGCTGTTGCGGTTTAAGAGGTTTTTCAGACGCGGATGCACTGCCCTCTCAGGAATCGGACGCCGGGAGCTTTTAACTGCAAAGGGCGCAAAGGGCGTGCAAAGATCGCTAAGAACTACATAGCCCATCTTGGACGCTGACCTGGGTAAGCCTCGACGGGCATTCGCACTTCGCTGCCGAATTTTGCTCGTAAGCCTTCACTTGCAACCGCTCAGGCTCGCCGTGTTGCCAAACCCCGCCGCAATACGAGAACATATCCGTTTGCCTCACACTATTCAGCCTGATAAGGAAGTCTCCGACTTATGGCGACCCGTTCCAAGTCCGCAAAAGCGCGCACCGAAGCCCGCGCAGAAGTAAAGGCTCCGCGCAGCGAAATGAAGAACTCCTACGGCGATCTCCCGCCCACCAAAGGAAAACTTGGCGTCATGATCCCCGGCATGGGCGCCGTGGCCACGACGTTCGTTGCCGGCGTCGAGGCCATGCGCAAAGGGATTGCGAAACCGATTGGCTCGGTCACTCAGATGGGCACCATCCGCCTGGGCAAGCGCACCGAAGGACGCTCGCCGAAGATCAAGGAATTCGTTCCGCTGGCTTCGCTCGAGGACCTGGTCTTCACCGGTTGGGACATCTTCGAAGACAACATGTTCGACGCTGCCACCAAGGCCGGTGTCCTCGACCGCTATCTGCTCGAGCAGATCAAGCCTTTCCTGCAGAAGATCACGCCGCGCACCGCCGTCTTCGATCACAACTACGTCAAGAAAATCGATGGACCCAACGTTAAAAAGGGCAAGACCAAGATGGATCTCGCCGAGCAGGTCCGCGACGATATCCGCCAGTTCCGCAAGACTTCCGGCGCCGCCCGCCTCATTACCATCTGGTGCGGCTCGACCGAGACCTTCATTCAGCCCAGCGCCATTCACCAGTCGGTGAAAGCTTTCGAAAAAGCGCTGCAGCAGAATGACGAAAACATCGCGCCCTCGATGGTCTACGCCTACGCCTCTTTGATAGAAGGCGTGCCCTTCGCCAACGGCGCCCCCAATCTCACCGTCGACATCCCAGCCATGCACGAGCTTTCGCGCGAGAACGAGGCCCCGATTTGCGGCAAAGATTTCAAGACCGGGCAGACTCTGATCAAGACCATCCTTGCGCCCGGGTTCAAGGCGCGCATGCTGGGCCTGGCGGGCTGGTTCTCCACCAACATTCTCGGCAATCGCGACGGCGAGGTTCTCGAAGATCCAGGCTCGTTCAAGACCAAAGAAGAATCCAAACTCTCTGTCCTCGAACACATTCTGCAGCCCGAACTTTATCCCGACCTTTACGGCAACTTTACCCACAAGGTGCGCATTAACTATTACCCGCCACGCGGTGATAACAAAGAAGGTTGGGACAATATCGACATCTTTGGGTGGCTCGGCTATCCCATGCAGATCAAGGTCGACTTCCTGTGCCGTGACTCGATTCTGGCGGCTCCGATCGTGCTCGACCTGGTGCTGTTCCTCGACCTTGCCCAGCGCACTGCTGAGCTCAAGGGCTTGGGCATTCAGGAGTGGCTCAGCTTCTATTTCAAGAGCCCGATGACCGCCCCCGGCCTCTATCCCGAGCACGACTTGTTCATCCAGTTGATGAAGTTGAAGAACACTCTGCGGCACCTGCGTGGCGAGGAACTCATCACGCACTTGGGGCTGGAGTATTACGACTAGCGCTCATCTCACAAATAGCTTCACAAAAGAGATGACCTCAGGGGCTAAAGTCCCCAGTGTTTATGGAGCCCTTGGCGGCCCGCCTGGAAGGCGTGCCCTTCCCGCACAACGGCGGAAAGTTTAGCGATGCTTTTCTGGACTGGTTTCAGGCTCTGCGATTGAGTCGATAAGTTGCTTTCTCCAGCCTCCAGCGCTGGGTTCTGTTTAGTTCTCCAGTATTTCGTCTTTCCTCCGACTGATTTCGTCGTCATCAGTCTTTCAAACTGATTGGAGTGATCACTCCCAGTGCGGGTACGCAAAGGAACCTCCCCGCTCAGATGTCGGCGCGGTCTCCCTCGGGTCCGGTTATGGCCGCAAGCCTCCGCTCGGTTCTGCCTAGGACGTACGGAACGGCTCCATCTCTGGTCCCTAATTTTAGAATATCAATTCGCATAGGGGAAAAGGGACAGTTTTGCTGGAAATATATTTGCTTGCGATGCAGAGGGATGCGAGGAAATTGGCGAGTTTGGGGGCTTGACAGCGAGTGGTCAGTGGTCAGTGGTCAGTGGCCAGTGGTCAGTCGGCAGTTTTCGGTTCTCAGCGAACGGAGAGGCGACAGGTGACGGGTGACGGGGAGGGAAAATCCCCGCCCTAACGTCGCATAGAACGCGACGTTAAGGACGGGGCACCCAGGAACGGATTACTACTGACCACTGGCCACTGGCCACCGACCACTGCGGTAATTGGAATGAAAACCCCCGCCCTAACGTCGCACAGAACGCGCCGTTAGAACGGGGCACCCCGCCAGGAACGGATCACCGACCACTACCTACTGACCACTGACCACCGGCCGCTACTGCACCGGCTCTCAGATGACAGGTTATTGGAAGATCCAGGAGAGAAAATCCCCGCCCTAACGTCGCACAGAACGCGCCGTTAGAACGGGGCACCCTGCAGTATCTTCGGAAGTCCAGCCTGCCGCCTGTCACTCTAGTTGCATTGACAGGCACTTTCCGCCATGGCTATGCTCAGGCTTCGAGGAAGGAGAACGATGCGATTTACCCGGTTTTTTCTGATTCTGCTATCGCTGGCTGGGGTGTGCGCTGCCCAGACTCAGGCTGCGCCCGCCGCCGGCAGCAAAGATGCCGCCAAGGCGCAATCGACACCGTCTGCTGGCAAAGAGGCCGCCAAGCCGGAAAGCCCCAAAGTTGCGGTCGATGCCGCCAAGGTCACTGGCTCCACTTTCGAATCGCAGTATTTCAAGTTCACCTACGAACTGCCGAAAGACTGGAAAGCCATGGACGATGCCGCCCGCGTGGCCTCGAATCGGGAGGTGCTGAAAGAGGACGCCGCGGCGGCCGCCACTCCGGTTTCGATCTCGAGAAAGGCCTCTTCGAAGACTCCGGTGAAGAGTGTCGTGCAGCCTCCTCCGCCCGAGCGCTACAGCCTGATGGCTGCGGGTCCCAATGGAATCGAGTCGCTGGCAAGTCCGGTGTTGCCGCGAATCAATATCTGGGCCCACCGCCGGGTGCCGCCCCTGGATCAGCCGCTCGACAACGTGCAGCTGATAATCACCGGCAAGCACACCACTGTTCTGACGCCGCCCCAGGAGATGGTGCTGAACGGCACAAAGTGGGCCAGGGCGCAGCTGGTCACGCCGGGGGGCGATTATCACTCCCGCTATGTCATCGAGCTCGGCGACTATCTGGTGGGATTTGATTTCTGGGCCAGTTCAGAAAGGGAGATGGTCGAGATTTCCGACACCATCAAGAGCGTCAAGTTTAATTAGAACTGCACGCGACCTGATTGCTTTTTAACAACGGCGCCGGCGGGGAAGCCCTCCGGCGCTTTATCTTTTCAAGTCCACACTCGCGAGGAATTTCGGTGGTTTGCGCGCCTGGGTCGCCTGCTCGAATCCGTACGCCAGCTTGAGCAGAGTCGGCTCGCTCCAGGCCCGCCCGAAGAACGAAATTCCCACCGGCAATCCGAAAATGTAGCCTGCGGTTATGTTGATGTTTGGATAGCCGGCCACCGCCGCCGCGTTCGAGCTGCCGCCGCCGAAGTGGTCGCCCGCAACCAGATCCGTCAGCCACGCCGGTCCACCCGTCGGAGCAATCAGCGCGTCGAGCTTGAACTTGTCCATTACGCGCATCGATTCCTTCAACCCGCGTCAAGCGGTGGTTCTTCTCTAACGCATCCACGTATTCGCGCTCGGTCAACGGCCCCTTCTCCTGGGACTTCAAAAACGTGTCCTGGCCAAAGTAAGGCATCTCCCGGGCGGCATTCTGGTTATTAAATGCGATGAGGTCGGCCAGATTTTTCATCGGCGCAGCCGGCCCTAGCTTGGCGAGGTATTTGCCGATGCCAGCTTTCAGTTCGTAGAGGAAGACGAGGAATTCGGAATCGTCGAACTTTCCAAAGGTCTCGATGTCGGCCGGATCGACAATGGTCGCGCCCTGCTTCTTCATCACGTCGATCGCTTCCGCCATGACGCCGTCGACCGCTTCGCTGAAGCCGAAATACTTGCGCGCGACTCCAATGCGCGCGCCCTTCAACCCGTTGGCGTCGAGAAACTTCGTATAGTCGGTGGACGACTTGCCCTGGCTGTCACTGGTGTAGCTGTCCTCGGGATCAACGCCCGTCAATGCGCCCAGCAGAATCGCTGCGTCGCGTAGTGTGCGGCACATCGGCCCAGCCGTATCCTGGCTGTGCGAGATCGGGATGATTCCAGCGCGGCTCACCAAGCCGACCGTTGGCTTGATGCCTGCCAGCCCGTTGGTCGCGGATGGACAAACGACTGAGCCGTCCGTCTCGGTGCCGATTCCACCCACGGCCAGGTTCGCCGATACGCCCGCGCCTGTGCCGGAACTCGAACCGCACGGATTGCGATCGAGGGCATACGGATTTCGGGTCAGCCCTCCTCGGCCGCTCCATCCACTACTCGAGTGACTCGACCGGATATTCGCCCACTCGCTCAGGTTCGTCTTCCCCAGGATCACCGCTCCAGCTTTGCGCAGCTGCGCCGCAACGAACGAATCCCGCGGTGGCTTGGGAGCGCCAACCAGCGCCAGAGATCCGGCCGTCGTCATCATCTTGTCGGCCGTATCAATGTTGTCCTTTATAAGGAGAGGTATCCCGTGCAGCGGTCCGCGCGCCCCTTTCTCCTTGCGTTCCCGATCGAGAGAGTCGGCGATCGCGAGAGCTTCGGGATTCACCTCGATCACGCTGTTCAACGCCGGCCCGCTCTTGTCGATGGCTTCGATGCGGCTCAGGTATTTTTCGGTGATCGAACGGGAGGTGTACTTGCCCGATTTCATTCCCGCCTGCAAGTCGTCGATGGTCATTTCCTCGAGTTCAAACGATGGGATTTCGAGTGGTCCAGCTTCTTTCGCCGGCGCCTCCTCCGCCACCGTCCGCGCCGCGCCCATAGCTGGATACACGGCCGCTGCCCCTGCGAGGAGTCCGGTCTGAAGAAACTCCCGCCGCCCGTTCAAATTCAGCTGACCTGTATTCCTGTCGCCCGTCTTCAAGACGTTTGTCTCCAATCTTTCAATCTGCGATCTGAAAGCCGACCTCTTCATCTGAATGTGAAAATCTGTCGCTCTTCCTTCGTCTACCCTCTTGCGGTGACCGCGGTGAATCGCAACCCGTGCGGAGAAGTCAAAAGCGAAAATCTTAAACCGCAAAGGGCGCGAAGGACGCAAAGAAAAGCAATAGAACCACGTACCCTCTGTGATCCTCTGCGTTCTCTGTGGTTAAAGGTTCTCACCCCAACGCCGCCAGCAGGGCATCCTTCCAGCGCTTGGTATCCAGCGTCCAGCAAACCTTAGCCTTGCGCCCTGCATTTACCACTGGCTTCCAGACATCACGATTCCGCTCGTCGTCGGCCACGTTCAGCCGGTCGACCACCGTCATTCCGCGCGTCAATTCACTCTGGACCTCTACATCCAGGTAATGCTCGCTCCAGGAAGTCCCCACCGAGGGATCGATTGCCAGGCACATCGCCACCGGATCGGGCAGGCAAATTCCATCCTCTCCTGTTTGCACCTTGTAGGCTCCACGCGCGTGACTATTACACTCGATCGCGAAGTGCGCGAGCGGCGTCTTCAGGGCCTCGACCGCGGCGATGTCGCGATCATTCAGCACCGACTCCCCGCGCGACAGCTGCCAGCCAATCAACTCCACCGGCATCCCGCTCCGCACCACCATACGCGCCGCCTCCGGATCGACCCAGATGTTGTACTCGGCTGCCGGCGTTACGTTGCCCTCGCAGCACGGCGCGCCCCCCATGATCACGCAGCGGCCAACTTTTTTCGCAATCGACGGCTTCTTCGCCACGGCCAGCGCGACATTCGTCAGTGGCGCCAGTGTGACCATCACCAGCCCGGGATTCGCCTCCACCGTCTGAATGATGGCATCGACGGCGTGCAGGCTTCCCTGAGATTTCTTCGGCGAAGGGTAGCCGTGATCGCCAAGCCCGTCGCGTCCATGAAACCAGGTCGCGTTCTGATAGGTCCGCAGCAGTGGCTTGTCGGCGCCGGCATAGACCGGGACATCGGCTCCGCATAACTCCACGACATACAGCGCATTGCGCGTTGACTGCTCCACCGGCACGTTTCCGGCAACCGTGGTGATCGCCTTCACTTCGACGTCGGGCGCGCGCATTGCCATGATCAGCGCGACGGCGTCATCGGAAGCAGTGTCGGTATCGATGAGAAAGGGCCGCGGCACGCCGCGTATGATAGCAAACAGCGGAGTGCTATATTGTCACTCCACCGGAGGTGCTGTATGTCCCGCATTGTGCGCTGCGGCCTGATTCAGGCGAAAAACCCACTGGATGGCCGGCACCCGCTCGCCGCCATCAAGAAGGCCATGATCGACAAGCACCTCAAGATGATCGAGCAGGCCGCGAAGAAAAAAGTCAAGGTCCTCTGCCTGCAGGAACTGTTCTATGGCCCCTACTTCTGCGCCGAGCAGGACACGCGCTGGTACGAACTCACCGAGCGCGTTCCCGAAGGTCCCACCACCAAGCTGATGCAGAAGATCGCCGCCAAGCACCGCATGGTGATCGTTGTCCCCGTCTACGAAGAGCAGATGCCCGGCCTCTACTTCAATACTGCCGCGGTCATCGACGCCGACGGGAAATATCTCGGCAAGTACCGCAAGCATCACATCCCGCACGTGCATCCCGGGTTTTGGGAAAAGTTCTATTTCACGCCCGGAGACCTGGGCTACAGCGTGTTCGAGACGCGGTACGCGCGCATCGGCGTCTACATCTGCTACGACCGCCACTTTCCCGAAGGCGCGCGGATTCTGGGACTGAACGGGGCGGAGATTGTTTTTAATCCCTCGGCGACGGTGGCGGGACTGTCGGAATATTTATGGGAACTCGAGCAGCCGGCGCACGCCGTCGCCAACGGATACTTTGTCGGCGCGATCAACCGAGTGGGCACCGAGAAGCCGTGGAACATTGGCGAGTTCTACGGCAAGAGCTACTTCTGCAATCCGCGGGGAAAGATCTTTGCGCAGGCCAGTCGTGATAAAGACGAAATCGTCGTCGCCGACCTCGATCTCGACATGATTGAGGAAGTCCGCCGCACCTGGCAGTTCTTCCGCGACCGTAGACCGGAAACGTATAGTCCGCTGACGGAACAGACGGGAAGAGCGGCGGCAGCGGATTGAGAAAACCAGTACTCAACCAGTACTCAGCGGTCAGTACTCAGTACTCAGTTCTCGGTCTGCGGACTTAGGATTTTTGCTGAGAACCGAGTCGGAGTACTGAGTACTGGGTACTGAGTACTGGGTACTGAGTACCTGAGAATCTCCCATGGACCTTGCCCGCATCCAATCCAGCCCGTTGTACAACCCCGACCTTGCCCCGACCACGCCGGAGCAGCG
This sequence comes from uncultured Acidobacteriota bacterium, assembly GCA_963729415.1. Classification (GTDB taxonomy): domain Bacteria; phylum Acidobacteriota; class Terriglobia; order Terriglobales; family Acidobacteriaceae; genus Gp1-AA133. The sequence continues at coordinate 77,955 of CAVSOD010000012.1, forward strand.
CCACTGGGGCACCTACAATTACGCCGCGCTCTGGATATCGATGTCGGTCAATATCCTGACCTACATGCTGGCGGCGAGCCTTATCCAGGGCGGCATGGACTGGAAGCAGGCCGTCTTCACCGTCTTCCTCGGCAACACCATCGTGCTGGTTCCGATGCTGCTGAACTCGCACCCGGGCGCGCGCTACGGTGTGCCGTTTCCGGTGCTGGCGCGCGCGTCGTTCGGTGTGCTGGGCGCCAACGTCGCTGCGGTTCTACGCGCCCTGGTCGCCTGCGGATGGTTCGGCATTCAGACCTGGGTGGGCGGGGAAGCGGTCAGCAGCCTGCTGACCATACTTTTCCCCGGATGGGCGCACGTCGCGTACGGGACGGCCATCTGCTTCTTCGTTTTCTGGCTCATCAACCTCGCCGTCATTTTGAAAGGCATCGAGTACATCCGCTTTCTGCAGGGCATCAGCGCGCCGGTCTTGCTGGCCGTCGGCCTGCTGCTTCTGGGCTGGGCCTACAAGACCGCGGGTGGCTTCGGCCCCATGCTTGCAGCGCCCTCGCGCTTTGCAAGCTTCTCCGATTTCCTCAAGTTTCTGATCCCCGCGCTGAACGCCACTGTCGGCTTCTGGGCGACAGTGTCGCTCAACATCCCCGACTTCACGCGCTTCGCCCGCAGCCAGCGCCAGCAGGTTATTGGACAGGCCCTCGCCCTGCCCACGACCATGACGCTCTACTCGCTGATCGGCATCCTGGTGACCTCGGCGACTGTCGTTATTTATGGCAGCGCGATCTGGGACCCAGTGCAACTACTCGCCCGCTTTCACTCGCCGATTGCGGTGGTAATCTCGCTCGTCGCGATTTTGCTTGCCACGCTCAACGTCAACATTGGCGCTAATGTCGTTTCGCCTGCCAACGATTTTTCGAATCTTTGGCCGCGCGGGATCAGCTTCCGCACCGGGGGCGTGATCACCTGCTTCATGGGCATCGCACTCATGCCCTGGAAACTGCTAGCCAACTACAAGACGTTTATCCTCGTCTGGCTCGGCGGATATGCGGCGTTCCTGGGTCCGGTGGCCGGCATCATGATCTGCGACTACTTCGTTATTCGCGGAAGGGAACTGCAGGTTGAGGATCTTTATCTGCGCGGTGGAGCGTACGAATACCGCCATGGCTTCAACTGGCTGGCACTCGCCGCCTTGGCGGCGGGAGCAGGGACGGCGTTGGTGGGACTGGTCGTGCCTTCACTGCGGCCGCTCTACGACTACTCGTGGTTCGTGGGATTTGCGGTGTCGTTTGTGGCGTACTACGGGCTGATGAAGCTGCAGCCAGCACCCAATCTGGCGGAGTCAACCTGATCTGTCATCCCGAACGCAGTGTCCGGATTTGCAGGCGGTCGCGCTGCAAACTGCCTGCGTCTATCGCGCCCGCCCGTTGGCTCACGCCGGAAACAACCTGTGCACTGCGGCAGCTTGCTTTTGATTGACAAACACCTGCTGCGGGACGACACTTTCGGCTGCTCGGCCAAAGCCCCTTTCCCCGCGACCATGCCGAGTCCGGCCCGCTTGTTTCCAGGATTGAATTCACAAGTGAGGAGTCTCTATGAAACCTTCCATTGTCGTTCGTGTGTTAATGGGGTCTCTCGTAATCGTTAGCACGCTGTGCAGCCAGGCTCAGGTCGCTCACCCCGCTCAAACCACAAAAGGCACGGCCCCGGATGTTATTTCGCGCGTGACCAAAGTAAAGGGTCTGAAATTCGCCATGGCTTCACAGCAAGCTCCCCCCGACGGCTTCTGCCGCATCAACTTTGGTACGCCCTGCTACAGCCCACAGGAGATTCAAAAAGCCTATGATCTGACTTCCACCCTGGCCGCCGGATATACCGGGAGTGGCCAGACGATCATCATCATCGATTCGTTTGGCAGCCCTACCATTGCGCAGGACCTGCAAGCCTTTGACGCGGCGTATGGTCTGCCGGATCCGCCCTCCTTCACTGTGTTATCCCCTCTGGGCACGGTTCCGTTCGATCCGACGAATAGTGATCAGGTTGGCTGGGGGTTTGAAACCAGCTTGGATGTCGAGTGGGCGCATGCCATGGCGCCGGGCGCCAACATCGTATTGCTGACCAGTCCAGTTTCCGAGACTGAAGGCGTCCAAGGCATGCCCGAGTTTCTCGCACTCGAAAAATATGCGTTGGATCACAAGCTGGGAAAAATCATTTCTCAGAGTTGGGCCGCGACTGAAAACACGCTGTTCACTCCAGCTGGTCAGCAGGTGTTTGCCGACTTTGAAGCGTTTTACCAGCGTGCCATGCACGAAAATGTCACCGTGTTTGCGTCGTCGGGAGATTTCGGAAGCTCCAACCCGGACGTGAATGGCAACATCTATCCCTTCCCAACAGTGGGGTATCCGGCCTCGTCGCCTCGCGTTACCGCGGTGGGCGGCACCAGCTTGTACGCCGATACTGCCGGTAACTACCTCTACGAGATCGCCTGGTTTGCAGGTGGGGGCGGAGTGAGCCAGCAGTTTGCAGAGCCGTCGTATCAATTCTCGCTCCCGTCATCCGTTCAACAAATCCTCGGACAACATCGCGGCCTCCCGGATGTCGCCTACAATGCCGATGGGAACACGACCATTCTGGTCTATACCTCGTTCCTCCCCGCACCCAACCAGGGCTTCTTTGGCATCGGTGGCACCAGCGAAGGTTCTCCGCAATGGGCGGGCATCATTGCAGATGCTAACCAGTTTGCTGGTCATCCCCTCGGGTTCCTGAATCCCAGGCTCTATCGCTCACACCAATCTCGCGCCTTCCACGACATCGTGTATGGCGCCAACGCACTGAACGGAGTCTCTGGCTATGTTGCAGTGGGCGGATGGGATGCGACGACCGGCTGGGGTACTCCTGATGCCGGGAGATTGATTCGCATGCTCGCTGAGACCGAGGAGTAATCGCTTAAGCGTGAATCGAATTCGCGTGATCCCACGGCCGATCAGGGTTTCCTGGACACTAAACGAACGCCACTGCAGAGCGTTTCCGCTTTGCCGTGGCGTTTGATTCAGAGCGTTCGTTTTGCGTTCGGTCGTTGCCTGCCAGGCCGGAGTCCTGAATACGATCCTAGGCGATTGCCCCTTTCATCGCCGGCAAGATTCCCTACCCCACCTCCACCGCCAGACCCATGAACGCGTTCCGCTCGGTGTCCGGGCTGTTGAACCTCTGAATCAGGAACAACCGGACCAGTTGCTGTCGCGGATCCGCCCAACCAAATGTGCCCGACGCGCCCGCTACGCCAAAGCTGCCCTTCGAGATGCGCAACGCCGGCTGCTTCTCCGGGTCGGTGCAGACGAACCAGGCCAAACCCTGCGCCACGCCCTCCATGCCTGTGGGGACGCGCGGCTCGAGCATTGTGTGGACAGTCTCTTTCGACAGAATCCGCCGCCTCCCGAGACTTCCCTCGTTCGACATCATCTGGAAAAACCGGTCCATGTCGCGCGCTGTCGAAAACAGTCCGAATTCCGGCGCTGGGTACTTCGCACCGCGCCGGTAAATGTCGATGGAATCCCGCTTCAAAAGTCCATCTTCCATGATGTACATGGCGGCAATTCGCGGCTCCTTCTCGCGAGGCGGGAAGAAGAAGCTGTCCCGCATGTCGAGCGGGCGCAAAATACGCTGCCCCACAAAATCTTCATAGGGCTTGCCACTCCTCACTTCGACCACCCGGCCCAGCACTGCATAGCCCATGCTGCTGTAGTTCCACGGGGCGCCTGGATCAGCAGTGAGTGGTTGCTTTGCGACAATTTCGACCACTTCCTTCAGCGACCGGTCGAGCACGCGCGTGATGTTCTCAATTTGTGGCGGCCGATCCGCCGACATTCCCGAGGTGTGCGTGAGAAGGTCCAGCAACGCTATCGGCCGCTTCGGCGGGCGCAGTTGGCCGTTCGTGCCGGCAACCTGGATCTCCGCGAACTCCGGCAGGTATTTCGTGACTGGATGCTCCAGGCTCAACTTCCCGTCTTCCACCAGGCACATGACCGCGATAGCGGTGACGGCTTTCGTCATCGACCGGATGTCGAAGATCGTGTCCGCGCGCATCGGCTTGCCCGTCTCGATCTCCTGGCTCCCGACAGTCTCTTCGTAGAGCAACACGACCAGCGCGCGACACCAGTGCCACCGCACCTGCAATCTGGCGCTTCTGCACGAACTCCTGCAGCTTGTTGGTGAGTGCTTTCGAAGGAGAGTTGGTTTCAAATGCGAAGGGACAACTGCCGAGTAGAACCAAACCGCCGACCTGCCGAAGAATCTCTCTCCGGCTCAGCCGATCACCATACTCACAACCCACCCCGACTTTCATGGGGTCACAATCCACAAACCAGACTTACTCGAAACAAAGCGCAGAGACTCCTCGATCGGCTTAGGGTTGAAGGGGAGAGGCTTTGAGACTGCTCCCTCCAACTGGGGCTACGCGGCCACTCCCTTCATCGCCGGTAAAATTTCTTTCTTGTAATCTTCCAGCGTCTGCTCTTCTTCGCCGCACATCAGGTACACATTGAACTGCGTCACGCCGAGCTTCGCCAGGCGGCGCAGCTTCTCGCGATGCGCTTCGGCCGGGCCCACCACACAGAAGCGGTCCACGATGTCGTCGGTGACGAACTTCGAATTCTTGCTGTCGACTTCGCAGTGCTGCAGGTAGTCGTAAGCGCCACGATTGCTCACATAGGACGTAAGGGCCGGCGGCAACTCCTCCGGCTTATATCGCGAGAGCAGATCGACCACGTGATTCGACACCAGGGCAGGGAACCAGCGCACCTGCTTGCGGGCATGCTCGAGATCACTCGACATCCACACCGGAGCCGCTGCCATGATTTCGATCTTCTTGTAGTCGCGCCCCGCAGACTCCGCACCTTTCTTCACGAATCCGAGGCACCACTCGATCAGATCCGGATCGGCGAACTGCAGGATCACGCCATCCCCGATCCGGCCGGCCATCTCCAGCACCTTGGGCCCGTACCCCGCAACCCAGATCGGCGGCGGGGTCTTCGCCCAGGTCAGCCGCGTGGGCTGGCCTTCGTAGTCGACTTCTTCTCCCGACATCAGCTCGCGCAGCGTCTTGATCGCGCGCTCGAGGTCGCCGGCCCCGACGGGTTTCTTGCCCAACACCCGCCGCGAGCTGTCGCCGCGACCAATACCGACCTGCATGCGCCCGCCGGAAATCAGGTTCAGGGTCGCGAACAGGCTGGCCGTCACCGTCAGATCGCGTACGGCGGGATTCGTCACGCACGGCCCGAGCTTCATCTTCTTTGTATTCGAAGCCATCAGCGTGAGCATCGGGTAGGGTTCGAGCCAGAGCACGTGCGAATCGAAGATCCACCCGTACTCAAACCCTGCTGCTTCCGCCTGGCGCGTCAACGCGACAATGCGGTCTACTGTCATGTCAGGCTTGATCGTCATCCCGAACTGCATAACCTCTCCCGTTGTTTGCGTTTCCTCAGTGCTCCTCCGTGTCCTCTGTGGTTGAGAGCAAAATCTTGAACCACAGAGGACACGGAGGGACGCAGAGGAATATCAAGGGAACCGATCCCCTTCGAAAGGATTCAATCCCTCGTGTCCTCTGTGGTTGAGAGCAAAATCTTAAACCACAGAGGACACGGAGGGGCGCAGAGGAATATCAAAGGGAACCGATCCCCTTCGAAGGGATTCAATCCCTCGAAGGTTTCGCAGTTTAGCATAAGCGCAGAAAAGATCTTAACCGCAAGCTCGCGAAGAAAATCCGCAAAGCACGCAAAGCGAGGCAGGCATACGACTATGCCGCGAATCTGCAAAGATGGCTTTGCTTTGCACCCTTCGCGTCTCCTTCAGGCACTTTGCGGTTAAAATGCCCATTCGCCTTTCCCCAGGAGGATCCCGCACATGGGCTTCGACACGCTCATCGTCAACGGCCGCGTCGTCACCGCCACTGACACTTATCCTGGCGACATCGCCATCTCTGGCGGCAAGATCGAAGCCATCGGGAAAAAGTTGCCGCGCGACAACACGAAGAAAATCATCGACGCTGCGAACAAGTACGTCCTGCCCGGCGGCATCGACGTGCATACCCATCTCGATATGCCGTTCGGCGGCACCACCAGCGCCGATGACTTCGAAACCGGCACGCGCGCGGCTGCATTCGGCGGCACGACCACGCTCATCGACTTTGCCATCCAGTACAAAGGACAGACCCTGCGCACGGCCTTCGATAGCTGGATGCAGAAAGCGTCGGGCAAAGCCGTCAGCGACTATGCGTTTCATTGCATCATCACCGACCTCGGCGCCGCGCAGCTCGAAGAGATGAACGCGCTCGTGCGTGAAGGCGTCACCAGCTTCAAGCTTATTCATGGCGTATCCCGGCGTGTTCATGCTCGACGACGCGAGCATCTTCAAGGCCTTCCGAGCGACCGCGAAGAACGGAGGCCTGGTCTGCATGCACGCCGAAAACGGCAACGCGATTGATGTCATCGTGCAGCAGGCGCTCGCGGAAGGGAAGAAGGCTCCCAAGTATCACGCTCTGACGCGGCCGACGACTGCTGAAGCGGAAGCTACCGGTCGCGCGATCGCCCTTGCCGAAATGGCCGGAGCCCCTGTCTACATCGTCCACCTGAGCTGCAACGATGCGCTGGAAAAGATCCGCGAGGCGCGCGACCGCGGTCTGCCTGTTTATGCCGAGACTTGCCCGCAGTACCTTTACCTATCGCTCGAGAACATGGACGCGCCGGGTTTCGAAGGCGCGAAATACGTTTTCACTCCTCCCCTGCGCGAAAAGTGGCACCAGGAGAAACTCTGGAATGGCTTGAAGCAGGATCACCTGCAGGTCGTCTCCACCGACCACTGCCCCTTCTGCTTCAAGGAACAGAAAGAGCTGGGCAAGGACGACTTCACCAAAATTCCCAACGGCGGTCCCGGCATCGAGCACCGCATGAGCCTGATCTACTCGGGCGGCGTGGCCAAAGGACGCTTCAACGTCAATCGATTCGTCGAACTCGTGTCGACCACCCCGGCAAAGCTCTTCGGCCTGTACCCCCGCAAAGGAACCATCGCCGGAGGCAGTGACGCCGATCTGGTCATCTTCGACCCCGAACCGCAAACACACCATCAGCGCCAAAACGCACCATATGCGCGTGGACTATTCGATGTTTGAAGGAATCGAAGTCACCGGAATGCCCGACGTGGTGCTATCGCGAGGCCAGGTCATCGTGGAGGGCGACAAATTTCTGGGACGTGCCGGGGCAGGAGAGTTTGTGCGGCGCGCGACCTATGTACAGCAGTGAGGAACGAGGGATTTGTAATTTGGTAATCGGGTAATTTGTAATTTAAGAGCGAAAAGCCCACGGTGTAAAAGCGCACAACTGTGGGACTATGGTTTTAAAATTACCATGTGAAAAAACAACGGGCGGAACCGTTCCCCAACAAGTTCCGCCCGTCGCGAGCGGGATGCCCCACGCCTCATAATTCCGGAACGCAGGGTCGCTTTTTACTGTCGTCGAAAATCGCACTGCGGATCCTGACGCCTCAGGCATCGGGTCCCGTTTTTTACTTCTTCACGCTTACCTGCGTCAGCACGGTGTTTGCGGTCTGCTGCAACAAGGGAGTGAGCACGTCTTCGCCGTCCGACTTTGCCTTCCCCTGCAGGGCATTCTGCAGAAGCGGCGCCTGCTGCCCGGTTTGCGTAAGGGAGTACTGCACCGTCACGTCGTCTTTCGATTTGATCTGGCCGTTGAACCCGGAAAGCTGGCTCATGACCTGGTTCATTGCCTGTTGCTGCGCCTGCTGAGCGGCCGCCGAGGCCGCCGCCGACGCGGCCGATGCCGCTACTGCGCTTCCCATGCTGTGCGTCATCGCGCCCATTGGCGTCATGCTCGCCATGGGTGCGGCGAACTTCGCGAACTTGCCGAAGCCACTACTCTGCTGATGCTTCACCGCTACGCTTGAGTAGAGAATGTAGTCGCACTGTTTCTGCTGCGCTTCGGCCTGCAGTTGTATGGGAATCCGCGAATCGAGCCCGGCAATTTCGACCGCGGGCCCGTTCATGAGCAAAACCATTGCGTTGCGGATCGGCGTGCTGTAATCCGCAGCGGCGTTGTTCCCCTGCCCGACCTGTGCATCCGGAGGCGCGATCCCGATACGCAGCTTTCCGGGTGCCTTGGGACCGAGTGCTTGCGGAACTGCTACCGGCGCCGCGCCCGGCTGATTGCCGCCCATCCCCGACATTCCGCCGCCCATGGGATTCATTCCGCCCCGTGCGGCCATCATCTGCGACATCATCATCTGCTGGGGCGTCATCTGCTGCGCCATGGCGTTGCCCCCCGTCTGCGCTCCATAAGGGTTCGCCATTGGGTTCGGGCTTGAAGGAGTGAATCCTTGTGGACCCGCTCCTTGCGGTTGCTGCGTCATCTGCGCCATCTGGGGGACACCTTGCAGTTCCGCGAGCGAATTCACTTGCTTGTAAGCTTGCGGGCACATCGAAAAGGGAAGCGTCCAGCGGTTGCTTGCTCAGTTCGGTCACGCTGATATTGACCGTCATCGTGCTGCCGTCTGGATTGTGCATGACCACGTTCTGTACCAGGGGATACCCCGCTTTGCCGCTGCCGCTGTGGTGTTCCACGATGGCGTCCTGGCATCCCTGGTTCTGGCGCACCGGAGGCGCCATGGAGGTCGTACAAGCTGACGCTTCCTTGCTCACGTCCGCGTACCAGCCGTCGGTCTCGAAGGTCTGATTCACCTTGCTGCATGCGTCGGCTGAAGAAGTCTCGACTATTTTCGCTTTGAGGTGGCGCGCGCCGTAGCCGAACATCTGCTTGCGCTCGCCGGTATCGGTGATCGTCGTCGTCACCTCGATCTTGCCCCCGCTTGTCTTTTCTTCCGGAACTGGAGCGCCGGTGACCATCGCTGCTGCGCGGGCGGCCGCCGCATCCTGCGGATCGTTTATCACCAGATAGGTCTGGGCCTGATCGTTCAAGGTGACCGTGCGCTTCAGGTCGCACTGTCGCAGCGTCACCATCGCCCCACCCGGCCCTTGATTCACATCGCGCGTGCGCGCGCCCTTGATGGAGGTCTCGGTACTCGAAACGACGTTGCCGCCAACGGAAATGCTTTTCTTGATGTGCAGATCTTCAGCCGACGCCATCATGGCCACGGTCACCAGGGCGAGCAAGCAGGAGAGCTGTCGCAACCACTTACAACGCATAGGGAGCTCCTTGGAAACGGTTTGGACTCGGTGAGAGCAGGCTCGAAGGAGCCCCCCGGCTCCGACTCCCCTCAAATCGGCCGGGCCGGGGAACGACTGCTCTCCTGTATGTACATGCGAAAAGCGTCTGCCTTTTCCCTCACCCCAGTCCCAGTTTTTTTTCTGTGGTCGTGGGCCTGAAGCCGCGCCCCGATACGAACCTGCACGGCGAGGGCAAGATGCTCTCCCACCCCAGCAAGCCAAAAAATGCTTGCTGGGGGCCTCGGCCCTCCCACCCCAGCAAGCCAAAAAACGCTTGCTGGGGGCCCCGGCCCTCGCGACAGCCGGCGGGACCCTTCGACTCCGCTCAGGGGCAGGCTGCCGGCGCTACAATCGTTTTTTTCCGCGGCCTATTGAACCTGGGGTCGGACGGATGCAAAAAACTACCTTTACATTTGCGTAAAGCTTCTGTTTTCAATATCTTGACATGCATCCAAAAACGGGTTATCTTGAGTCACTGTCGGCCAATCCCCCGTTGGCGCAGGCGCGAGGGCGGCGTCGTGCAACCAACATCCTCGGAACAACTCACCCAACTCCTGGCCCGATGGCGCGGCGGGGACCGTGAAGCGCTCGATGCGCTGATGCCCATCGTCTACGACGAACTCCGTCGCATGGCGCATTTCTACCTGCAGCGCGAACGCTGCGATCACACCCTGCAGAGCACGGCCCTGGTTCACGAGGCCTATGTTCGTCTGCTGGGGCAGAAACTTCCCGACTGGCAGAGTCGCGCACACTTTTTTGGGGTGGCGGCCCGCCTGATGCGGCAGATTCTGGTGGAGTATGCCCGCGGCCATGGGGCTGCCAAGCGTGGCGGGAATGTGTGCCGGGTTACCCTCGACGAAGGCGCTCTGTCAGCGCAGAAAGCCGACCTGGACGTGGTTCTTCTCGATGACGCGCTTCAGGATCTCGCCAAGCTCGACGAACAGCAGAGCCGCATCGTCGAGCTGCGCTTCTTCGGCGGCCTGTCGATTGACGACACTTCCGAGATCCTCGGCATCTCGCCGGCAACCGTTGCGCGCGAGTGGACCACGGCCCGCGTCTGGCTGCACCGCGAAATTTCGCGCAGGGCGCCGGCATGAACCCCGAACAGTGGCAGCAGGTCAAGCGGATCCTCGACCGCTGCCTGCAACTTGAGGAAGAGCAGCGCTCCTCCTACCTCGACGAGGTTCTCGCCGCCGATTCCGAACTGCGCCCCGAAGTTGAATCCTTGCTGCGCTCGCACGAGCAGGCACAAAGCCGGTTCCTCCGCGATCCCGCCATTGCCGTGTTGCCCGATTTCGCCGAGTTCGCGCCCGTCCCCCGCATTGGGCGCCGCATCGGCGCCTATGACGTTCTTGAGGAGATTGGCCGCGGCGGCATGGGCGAGGTCTATCGCGGGGTGCGCGCCGATGGTGAGTTCGATCGCGAGGTGGCGGTCAAGATGGTGCGCGTCGGCTTCGACACTCGCGCCATCGTCGAGCGCTTTCGTAACGAGCGCCAGATCCTCGCCGAACTCGATCATCCCAACATTGCGCGTTTGCTCGATGGCGGCACCACCGAGGATGGCATCCCCTATCTCGTGATGGAACTCGTCGATGGCACGCCCATCGATCAACACTGCAACGCCCGCGCTCTTCCCGTTACCCGGCGGCTGGAGCTGTTTCGGCAAGTCTGTGGAGCGGTGCAGTACGCCCACCAGCACCTCGTCATTCACCGCGATCTCAAGCCCGGCAACATTCTGGTGACGCCTGACGGCATACCGAAGCTGTTGGATTTCGGCATCGCCAAAATCGTGAGCCCGACCACGGGATCGGAAACCACCTTGCTGAATCCGCTCACTCCCGAGTACGCGAGCCCCGAACAGGTTCGCGGCGAGCCGGTATCGACGGCCAGCGATGTGTACTCACTCGGCGTCGTCCTATACCAGTTGCTGACCGGACGCTCGCCCTATCCTGGCAGCAACACCACCGCGCACCAGTTGGCCCGAGCCATCTGCGACTCGGAACCCGTCCGCCCCAGTGTCGTGGTGCTCAAGCCCGATACCGCTCCGGCATCATCGTCGGAACATGCTGCTAAGACCCGGGAAGATTCTCCCGCCAAGCTGCATCGCCGCCTCTCCGGCGACCTCGACAACATTCTTCTCAAGGCGATCCGCAAGGAACCCGAACGCCGCTATCAGTCGGTCGAACAATTTTCCGAAGACATTCGCCGTCATCTCGAAGGGTTGCCTGTCACCGCGCGTCAGGACTCGTGGCCTTACCGGACCGGCAAATTCATTCGCCGTCATACCGTGGTCGTCGCTGCCACATTCCTGGTTATCGCCGCCCTCGCCATCGGCATGGCGACGACGCTGCGCGAGAAGCGCATCGCCGAACGGCGTTTCAACGACGTACGCAAGCTCGCGAATTCCCTGATCTTTGAGATCGACAATTCGATCGGCGATTTGCCCGGTTCTACCCCGGCGCGCAAACTGCTGGTCGAGCGAGCGCTCGAATATCTCGACAGTCTGAGTCGGGAGTCGAAGGGCGACGCATCGCTTCAGGCGGAACTGGCCACAGCCTATGAAAGGGTGGGAGATGTTTTAGGGTATCCGTACGGAGCCAACCTCGGGGATTTCGCTGGTGCGTTGCAGAGCTACCGCAAAGCTACGCCCATTCGTGAGTCATTGGCCGCAGCGAATCCCAATGACGTGCGATTGCAAACTGCGCTGGCGAGCAACTATTTTCGAATCGCGAACGTGCTGGAAGGGACCGGAGACCTTGGCGGAGCGCTCGTCGCGATGAAAAAAGCGCTGGCCGTCTCCCAGGTTGTTGCCGCTCATGGCGAGACGGTGGAAGCCACCGACCATCTGGGGGGAAGCCACTACTTCATCGCCACCCTGCTCGACAAAAGCGGCGACACCGCGGGCGCCGTCGAAAGCTTCCACCGCGCTCTCTCCATCCATGAAGGTGGCCTGAAAGCGTTTCCGGACAACTCTCTGTTACGTACGCATATCGTCGGTGACTACGCGGGTCTCGCTTCCGCGTTGCACAAGAGCGGCGACATTTCCCAGGCCATGGAACTGCAGGCCAGCGCCGTCGAGAAGATGCGAGAGCTGTGCCACGCTTCTCCCGGCAGTGCAACCCTTCAGGAATACCTGGGTGAAGGCATCACGCGCCTGGGGGACTTCAGCCAAGACGCCGGCCAGCTCGCGGCGGCTCTCGCGTCGCACCAGGAAGCCCACAAACTGTTTGCCAATCTCCTGGCCGCCGATCCAAAGAACAGTCTGGCAAAAGGGAACTTCGCTTTCACCGACGAGGGCATGGCGCGCGACTTGCTTGCCCAGGGACACCCGGCAGCGGCTCATTCCCATCTTGCGGGAAGCTCTCAAGATCTTTCAGGAACTGTCGCCGACTACCACTAGCAACCGCTATGTCCGTAGCGGGTTGGGGTCTACTTATTCCGACTTCGGGAGCGCTTACTCGATGTTGGCGGCCGCTCGGAACCTCCCCGCTTCGGAAAAGATCGCGCGCTGGAGCGAAGCGCGTTCCTGGTACGAGAAGAGTCTTGCGATTTGGCTCGACAAGGAGAAGCGTGCCGAGTTGGAAAGTGAGGAGCGCGGTGAATCGCAGGCGGCAACCAAAAACATAGCCCGTTGCGATGCCGCCCTGGCATCCAATCCGCCGAAAGAAGCGCGAGCGCAGAATCCCAAGCCCTAACGGCCCAACCAACCTGATATTCGAGACTGCCAACTGTGACCTGTGACCTGAATATTGCAGTCGCGTTGCCATCGGTGATAGTCTCGCGTCAGTATTGAGCGGGAGTAGTTCAGCGGTAGAACGCCAGCTTCCCAAGCTGGATGTCGCCGGTTCGATCCCGGTCTCCCGCTCCATCTTTCCACCTCCCCGTCTTCGTAAATGCTTTTCTTTTCGGGAAACGAAATTGGATGAATTCCGCCGCCATCCGGACTTCCAGTTCCGGGGTGAGGCTGAGGTATTCTCCGTTTAGATGTAGATGTTTTGTCGTGTTCCGATACAATCCGCACCGACTCAAGCATCATGGCCAGGAACAAACCGGTTACGCGCATGGGACCACGATTCTGGCTCATCGTGTGGGTGGTGCTCGCGATTCTGGCTCTGGCAGGAATCGTCGGCGCCTACTACGCCAATGGGCGATGGGGGTTGCAATAGCCTCGTTTCCATCCGTTTGTAAGTTATCTGCCGGGGATGTGTTTCTCCGCAATCGCCTGCCCCGCCTGCCTTTTCAGCCGATTTGTAAGCCAGGTTTTACTCGCCGCGCCGCGTTTCGCGCGCTATGATCTCCCGGCTTCTGGATGAGCAGGACAGCCGCCTGTGAACTCGTTGGGGGCGAGTCCACGACGCGGTTTCCTGCTCAGCCGTAATTTTCCTTTTCATTTCTTAAGTTGACGGCTCCGTCACCCTCTTCCGCTTCTCGAACCGGGCTGCTACTATCCCAACCCTGTTTTCCTCAGCCTTTGAATTTGTTCCGCGAATCTGGGCCTGGAGCCTAGTCGTCCGTTCTGATTTCGGAGGACCATAATGACCACGTGGGATTGCCCCCATCGTCGGTGGGGCGGAGGTATTTATCGAGTGTTGTTCGCCGACTCAGTTGCCAATACATAACCTGGCTAAACGAGCTTCATGGCATCGAACCTGCCCCCATTTCGGCGCCGTGCTATGTTTCATGAAATGTGGGTAAAACTTTGTAAAGGAAGACCCTTACTACCGGCCCCAGTGCTAGAGTGAGGATATGCTGTACGGCCGTTGCCAGCCTTCTCCGCACCTGCATCCGCGCGCCATGCCACTGGTGTGGTGCCTGGTTTTCACCGCGCTCGTCTTTGCCCAGGACAGCTTTGCCCAGGACACCAAGACCGGCAGCGCGCCGGCGGATGCCGCCTTCCAGCGCGTTGTCGGCGCCATCAAGGCCATCGACGCTGGCGGCATCACCCTTACGGCTGACGCCGGCGACGAAGTTCACGCCACGCTGACGGACTCTACCCGCATTGTCCGTGTCGCTCCGGGCGAAAAGGATCTCAAGAACGCCACCCCGTTACAGAAGCAGGATCTGCAGATCGGCGATCGCATTCTGGTTCGCGGCAGGCCCGGGGCTGACGCACACTCCCTGGCCGCCCTCGCCATCATCGTCATGAAGCAATCTGACGTTGCCGCGAAGCAGCAGAAGGAGCGGGAAGACTGGCAGAAACGCGGGGTCGGCGGCCTTGTCAATGCGGTTGACCCGGCTACCGGCACGATTACCGTATCGCAGACTTCGTTCGGGGGTACGAAAAGCGTCGTCGTTCACACTTCGAAGAGTACGATCCTGCGCCGCTATGCGCCCGATTCCGTGAAGTTCGACGATGCCAAAATCGCTCCCCTCGATCAGATCAAGGTGGGCGATCAGTTGCGTGCCCGCGGGAGCAAAAACGAAGACGGTACGGAACTTGACGCCGAGGAAGTCGTCTCCGGTACTTTCCGCAATCTTGCCGGACAAATCACCGCCGTCGATTCCGTCGCGAATACGCTTACGCTCAAAGACGCCATCAGCAAGCAGACAGTCGTCGTCAAAGTCACGGGCGATGCCCAGCTTCGGAAGCTGCCGCCCGAATTCGCCCAGCGCATTGCGATGCGCCTGAAGGGCGCAGCCGCAAACGGTATCCCGGGAGCCGCGGCAGCTCTGGGTGGAGGCGCAGCGTCCGGCGACCGTCCGCGTGGCCAGGGAGCAGGCCAAGGCGGACCGGGCCAGGGCGGACCAGGCGGTGCCTCCGGCGGCATGGGCGGCGGGCGCAGCGGCGGATCTCCCGACATTCAGCAGATTCTCAGTCGCATGCCGGCCGCCTCGTTGAGTGACCTCCAAAAGGGAGACGCCGTTATGATCGTTACCACCGCTGGCGACAGTTCCGGAGCGGTCAACGCCATCACCTTGCTTGCTGGGGTCGAACCGATTCTCACCGCCGCTCCCAGCGCCAGCCAGGCCATGATGCTATCTCCCTGGAGCCTTGGCTCGGGTAATGCGGAGGCCGCCGCCAACCCGTAGCACCTTTCGTTCGTCCAACGGGTATTCGGGTTTCTCAGGAGAAAGATGAAGTCGTATTTACAGATCGTGCGTGGCGTGGTGTTGCTTGCAATCCTGGGCCTCGCCGGAGTCTTGCGCGCCCAGACCGGTACCGGCAGCATTCACGGCACGGTTACTGATCCTTCCGGTGCCGCCGTTACCAAGGCGACCGTCATTGCCATCAACCTCGACGGGCAAACCAAGACCGCAACCACCAACCGCACGGGTGGATACGAGATCACGGGACTCGCCCCCGGAAACTACACCATCACCGTCACCGCGGCCGGCTTCGCCGATTTTGCGAAAGATGATGTCAACGTCGCCGCTGGCCAGTCCCAGGCGCTGAACATCCCGCTTGAGATCGCCGTCGAAAAAGAAAAAGTCAACGTCACCGATCAAGGCGCATCCGCTGCGGTCGACACCAGTCCCTCCAACAACGCCTCGGCCATCGTTCTTAGCGGCAAGGATCTCGACGCCCTGCCTGACGACCCCGACGAACTGCAGACTGATCTGGAAGCTCTCGCCGGACCATCTGCAGGGCCGAACGGCGGCCAGATCTATATCGATGGATTCACGGCCGGGCAATTGCCGCCCAAATCGTCCATCCGCGAGATCCGCATCAACCAGAACCCCTTCTCGTCCGAGTACGACAAGCTGGGTTATGGCCGCATCGAGATCTTCACCAAACCCGGCACCGATAAATTTCACGGCCAGGTTTCCGTGATGGGGAACTCGTCCGCATTCAACTCGCAGAATCCCTTCCTGATCGGTACCGAGCCTGCGTATCATTCGGTGCAATACATGGGCAACGTCGGCGGCCCGCTGGGCAAGAAGGCTTCGTTCTTCGTCGATGCGCAGCGCCGCAACATCGACGAGGTGGCCATCATCAATGCCACCTTGCCGAATCCCAGCCCCGATCCCACAATTACTCCGAACGTGCCAGGATGCACCGATCCGACCTGCATCTTCACTTCGGCGGTTCCGCAGCCGCACACGCGCACCAACATCAGCCCGCGCCTCGATTACCAGATTTCCAAGAACAACACGCTGACTGCCCGTTACCAGTATTACCGGAACGTGGAAGAGAACGACGGTGTCGGCGGGTTCGCACTTCTAGACCAGGGCACGAACAGCACCACCACCGAGCACACGGTACAGATCAGCGACACGCAGGTGCTCTCGAACAAGGTCATCAACGAAACGCGTTTTCAATATCTGCGCGAGAACAGCAGTGACGTGCCGAACAGCATCATCCCGTCGGTCACCGTGCCCGGCTCGTTCACCGCGGGCGGGGCCAGCGGGGGCACCAGCACCGATCATCAGGATCACTACGAACTGCAGAACTACACGTCGATGTCGCTGGGAAATCACTTCCTGAAATTCGGCGGCCGGCTCCGCGCGTCACCCACGATTCCTCTCTCGCCGCCAACGGTTTCAACGGCACCTGGGTATTTCAGACTCTGGCCGACTACTCACCCACTCCACCGCCCATGGGCCCCACGCCGCCGCAGCAGCCTTTTCAGCTATCGATCAATTTCCCGGGGAACGGTCTGACCACAATTCCCACCGTCACCGTGAATGTCGTGGATGCTGGTCTCTACATCCAGGACGATTGGCGGGCGCGTCCCAACCTGACTCTCAGCTACGGCTTGCGTTTCGAAACGCAGAATGCGATTCACGATCATGGCGACTTCGCTCCTCGGGTATCCATCGCCTGGGGTATCGGCGGTGGCCAGAAAAGCGCGCCGAAGACCGTCCTTCGCGCCGGCTTCGGACTTTTCTACGACCGGTTTGCAGAATTGAACGTTCTGCAAGCCGAGCGTCTGAACGGCGTCACACAACTGCAGTACATTGCGCAGGGACCGATTGTTCTCAATCAATATCCCAACATTCCTCCGCAGACCGACCTGCAGCAGAGTTCGTCGCCTACCCTTTACCAGATCGACCCGCGCTTTCACGCTCCCTACATCATGCAGAGTGCCGTCAGCGTGGAACGCCAACTCAGCAAGACGATCAACGTTACCGTCTCCTACTTGAATTCTCGCGGCTTCGATCAGCTGCTGACGCGCAACATTAATGCTCCGATTCCTCCGGCGACCACTGCCAATGATCCGACCGTTCGCCCACTTGGTACCCTCGACAATATCTACCAGTACGCCACGGAGGGAATTTTCCGGCAGAACCAGCTCATCGTGAGCAGCAACGTCCGCGCCGGCGCCAAGCTCACGCTGTTCGGCTACTACACGCTGAACTCGGTGCACAGCAACACCTCGGGAGGCTTTCCCTCGAACCAGTACAACCTCGACCAGGACTACGGGCGCGCCGCCTACGACATCCGTCACCGCGTTTTCTTCGGCGGCTCGATTTCCGGACCCTATGGCTTCCGCCTCAGTCCGTTCCTCATCGCAGCGTCCGGATTGCCTTACGACGTGACCATCGGCCAGGATCTCGAACGGCGACTCCATCTACAACGATCGCCCGTCATTCTCCGGCCTGTGCTCGCAGCCCACGCGGCCCTGCTTCTACAACACGAATCCTGGCCCCACGGACCCTCGCGTCCCCATCAATTCCCTCACCGGCCCCACGCAGTTTGTTCTCAACCTGCGTCTCAGCAAAACCTTCGGCTTCGGAAGAGAGAATGCCTCCGCCAACGGCCAACCCAACGGGCCAGGAGGTGGCGGCGGTCACCGTGGCGGCGGCGGTGGTGGCGGCGGTTTTGGACGCGGCCCCGGCGCCGGTATAGCCACGATCTTTGGCCCCGCCAACACCGGTCGGCGCTACAACCTTACGTTCAGCGTGAATGCGCGCAACGTGCTCAACCGCGAGAACCTCGCCATCCCGGTCGGCAACCTGAGCTCGCCGAATTTCGGCAACTCCGTCGCGCTCGCCGGAGGCGCCTTCTCGAGCCAGGCCGCCAGCCGCAAACTCGAGCTCCAGGCAAGCTTCAGCTTCTAACGCCTGCTCGATCTTCTCAGGCTCTGACACGTGAAAAGCTGCAGTCCGAAATCTTCAATCCAAAATCTGAGATCTGAAATCCTCAATCTGAAGTCTGAACTCTTTCTCCAAGCAAGGAGTGGCACTTCGCTGGGGGAGCAACTTCTTGAAACGCCCTTCGACTTCGCTCAGCGCAGGCTCCGAACGCGGAGAGAAAGACGCAGAGGGCGCGGAGAAAAACCGCAGAGAGCGCGAGAGAGACGGCTCAGGGCGCGGAGAGAAACCGCAGCGAGCGCAGAGTTAGGGTCGCGAAGACGGAGAAGGTTGTCGCGAGCAGCGTGAAGAAAGGCTCTTAACTCTTACCAAAAGGCCACTGTTACCAAAGTCGGCACGGGTTTACAAACTTGTTTCCCAGCCCACTGAACCGTTAAGATTCCGACTTCACCGAAAGCAAAATACAAGCTCGCTCGGAGCATCTATGAACAGGACGTTCTGCATCGTCGCTCTCGCTCTTCTTCTCGCCGTCCCCGCGTTCGCAGAAGACAAAGATGACAAAGACAAAAAAGAAGTCGACCGTCTCAACGATTCTGCTGTCGTGCTCAAAGAAATCCTTGGCATGCCGGAAGGCATCCCCAAAGATCTGCTCAACAAGTCCGTGTGCGTCGTCGTTTACCCGTCGGTGAAAAAAGCTGCCTTCATCGTCGGCGCCAGCTACGGTCGTGGCGTCATCACCTGCCGTACCGGCCAGGAATTCAACGGACACTGGAGCGCTCCCGCGATGTTTGCACTGGAAGGCGGAAGTTTCGGATTCCAAATCGGCGCGCAGGCTACCGACTTCGTTCTGCTGATCATGAACGACAGTGGCGCCAACTCCGTCATGAGCAGCAAGGTCAAACTCGGTGCCGACGCCTCGGCCGCTGCCGGCCCGGTGGGCCGTGACACCTCGGCGGAAACCGACGTCGTCATGAAGGCCGAGATCCTTTCCTACTCCCGCGCCAAGGGGCTGTTCGCCGGAATCTCGCTCGAGGGGTCCACGCTGCGTGCCGATGATGGCGCCAATAAGGCTATCTACGGAAAAGAACTCAGCGCCAAAGAAATCGTGCGGGAAGGGAAGGTGCATCCTCCGGCTGCGGCGCGCCGTCTGCTGGCTACCCTCACCAAAGCCTCGCCAAGACACATCGAATCGAAGAAACACTAAGCTGCAGCGGCGGCCCACTCCTTCGCTTCGCACACGAAGGAGTGGGCCTGCCCGTGTTCTCCCCGCTATACTCGCTGACAAAAGTCTTCCGGAGACCGTATGAGGCCCTCCTCTGTCCTGTGCGCTTTTTTGGTCGTTCTATCGGCTCTTGTTTGCTTCGGCCAGAACCCGCAGCCGGTTGCGCCGTCGCCGCAAAACCAGCCGGATGTGACGCCGCCTCATCGCTCCACGATCGGCCTCGTGCTCGAAGGCGGAGGCGCTCTCGGCCTCGCCCACGTCGGCGTGCTGCGCTGGTTTGAGCAGAATCACATTCCGGTGGATTACGTCGCCGGGACCAGCATGGGCGGCCTGGTCGGCGGCCTCTATGCCACCGGCATGTCGGGCGATGACATCAACGACTTTCTCAAGAACATCAACTGGAATCGCTCTCTGCGCAATGAACTCCCCTATCAGGCTCGCTCGTTCCGTCGCAAGGAAGACAAACGCGACTACCCCAACGATCTCGAATTCGGCCTCAAGGACGGCATCAGCTTTCCATCCGGTTTCAACTCCGGACACCAGGTCGGCCTCATTCTCGATCGCCTTGCCTTGCCCTATTCCGACCTGAAGAGTTTTGATGAGTTGCCCACGCCGTTTCGCTGCGTTGCGACCGATCTGGTAAGCGGCAAAGCCACGGTCTTCTCCAACGGTTCACTCTCGGAAGCCTTGCGCGCCACGATGTCGCTGCCCGCGGTCTTCAGTCCGGTCCGGCGCGATGGCCAGATCTACGTCGATGGCGGCATCATCGACAATCTTCCCGTCGACGTGGCCCGCGCCATGGGGGCTGATATCGTCATCGCGGTTCACCTCGAAGCCCCGCCCATCGATCCCAAGGAGCCGCTCTCCGCCTTTAGCGTGCTCGAGCGTTCTGTCAGCGTAGTGATTTCCGTGAACGAACTGGCCAGCATGGAGAAGGCGGACGTCGTAGTGCCCGTGCACACCGAGGCCTACACGATGCTCGACTACCAGGCCGCACAGAAAATCGTGGCCCTTGGGTATGCCGGTACACAGGAGCGCAGCCACGTTCTCGAGCGTTTCGCGTTAAACGATGCGGACTGGGCGGAATACGTCAAGCAGCGCGAGTCCCGACGCCGCTCTGTACCGGTTCCCCAATTTATCGAGGTCACTGGCACGGCACCGGTCATCGCGCAAGGCATCCAGAAAACCCTCGCCGATAACGTGGGCAGGCCGGTGGACTTCAAGCGCCTCGATGGCGACCTCACCGACGTCACTGGCCTCGGCCGCTTTTCCCGCGCTGGTTTCCAGCTCACCACCCGCAACGGCGAGCCGGGCCTGCTGATCCGCACTGACGAGAAGGATTACGCTCCGCCCACGGTTAATCCTTTATTCGTGATCGATGGCTCCGACTACACCGACGTACGCTTTTCCCTCGGCGCCCGCGTGACTTTTCACGACATCGGCG
This sequence comes from uncultured Acidobacteriota bacterium, assembly GCA_963729415.1. Taxonomy (GTDB): domain Bacteria; phylum Acidobacteriota; class Terriglobia; order Terriglobales; family Acidobacteriaceae; genus Gp1-AA133. The sequence continues at coordinate 98,817 of CAVSOD010000012.1, forward strand.
GATTCGGGTCCGAGTTCCGCAACGACTTCATCGTCGGCTCCGCCTACGGAGCATTCTCGGAGTACTACCACCCGCTCAACTGGTTCAGTCACTTCTTTGTCGCGCCCCGCGTTTACGCCACCTCCAAGCCCTTCGACCTCTATTTCGACGACAGTCGCATCTCCACCTACCGCGAGCACGAAGCCGGCGGCGGCCTCGACTTCGGCGTCGCCTTTAATCGCTTCTCGGAACTCCGCTTCGGCTATCAACTCGAACATCTCTCCCTCACGCGCACCATCGGGCTGCCTGGCCTCATCTCCAATGTCAGCGGCCGCCAGGGTTTTTCCCGTGTCCGTTACATCATCGATCACACCGACGATCCCACCTTGCCGCGCCAGGGTTACCTCGTCCAATCGCGTCTCGAGTTCTACGATGCAAATCCTTCGGCCACTGAGCATTTTCCGCTGGCCGAGTTGCGCACCGGCGTGTTCCATCGCATTCTCAAAACCAATTCTGTTTTTCTCCTCGCCTCCGGCGGCTCGACCATGGGTTATCGCAACACTGGCCTTCCTATGTTCGGACTGGGAGGCCCGCTCCGCCTCGCCGCGTACGGAACCAACGAACTCCTCACCAATCAGTACTTCCTTTTCCAGCCCGGCTACATTCGCCGCCTGAAGGAACTCTCCCCGCTGCTGGGCAACAACGTCTACCTCGTGACCGACTACGAAATCGGCAAAGCCTACGGTCCCGTGAATCAAACGGACTCGCGCCTGCCCAACGACTTCAATGCTGCCGTACTGGTGCAGTCCTTCATCGGCCCGATTGTATTCGGAGGAAGCGTCGGTGATCGCGGCCATCACAAGTTCTATTTCCAACTGGGCCGGTATTTCTAAGGCGCTCTCCCTTCGCCGCTCTCGACGCGAACCCGTCCTCGCCACTATCATGAGGTCGTCATCCCGCGAGGTCTTCAATGTCGGAACCGAGTTATGACGAGCTGAAAGCACGCCTGCAGGAACTGGAGAAGCAGGTCGAAACCAAGAAACGCAGCGGCAGCATGGAATTCAAGGTCTCGGAGAAGGGTGGAGTCAGCGTGTACGGCCTCGGCCGCTTTCCCGTCACGCTCTACTACGAACAGTGGACGCGCCTGCTCGACGCCTCCGAAACCCTTCGTGGATTCCTTGAAGAAAACAAGAGCAAGCTGAAGCTGAAAGGCCAGTAAGATCGCGGACGAACAGTATCTCTACCTGACGACCCGCGGACGCACCACCGGGCTCCCGCGCGAGATCGAGATCTGGTTCACCGAGCGCGAAGGCCGCTACTACGTCATCGCCGAATACGACACGTCCCACTGGGTGAAGAATATCCGGGCGCATCGCGAAGTCCAGGTACGCGTCTCGGGTAAGAGCTTTGCCGGGCACGCCCGCATCCTCGCCCCTGGCGATACTGCCGACGGCGCGCTGCTTCGCGCTATCCAGGATATGACCCGCGCCAAGTACGGGTGGGGCGAGGGCACCGTTGTCGAACTGGTTCCAGTCTCCGAGCAAGATCGCACAAGCTGAAACCATATGTCCGAAGATATTCTTACGCTTCCGCCCCCGCCGGCCGATGTCCGTCTCGCTTACGGCAGCGATTCCAATCAATTCGGGGATCTGCGCCTGCCCAAAGCGAAAGCGACAGGGCTGTTTCCGGTCGTGATGAATATCCATGGGGGCTATTGGAGAGCGAAATACGATCTCGCGCATAACGGCCATCTCTGCGCCGCACTCACCGCGAAGGGAATTGCCACCTGGAACGTCGAATACCGCCGCGTTGGCGACGCGGGAGGCGGCTGGCCGGGCACGTTCGAAGACATTGCTTCTGCTTACCGCTTCGTGCCGCAGATCGCCGACCGTTTTCGCCTGGATCCCGCGAGGATCCTTATCATGGGGCACTCCGCCGGAGGTCAACTGGCGCTCTGCCTCGCAGCCCATGAGCCGCTGGTGACGCGTGCCATCTCACTCGCTGGAGTCCTCGACCTGCAGCGGGCCTACGACCTGCACCTTAGCCACGACGCCGTGAAGGAGTTTCTTGGCGGCCGCCCCGACGAAGTCCCCGACCACTACCGCGAAGCCGACCCCATGCGCCTGCCTATCCAAGCAACGCAGATCGTGGTACTGGGTGAGGCCGACGTTGATGTTCCTCCAGATCTCAGCCGCCGCTATTTCGAGGCTAAAAAGAAAATCCACGAGAGTGTCGCCGTCGTGGAAATCGCCAAAGCCGATCACTTCGACTTGATCGACCCTCGCTCTGCCGCCTGGCCCAAAGTCGAAGCCGCCGTCTTTCACTTGCTGGGTTGAGACCCGCTGACGGTCTCGGATCAGCAAGCAAAACCGTCAATCGCATACCGTTTCTACTCCCCGCATTTTGAGATTGCAGATTGCAGATTTCAAGATTGCAGATTTCAGATTGCAGATTTCGGAGTTACGTCGGACTTGCGAGCGGCCTCTAAGAAGTTCGCTCACGCAGTAGCGCGTACTGCAGATAAATCATCTGCCCGACATGCAGATGCAAATGCGTCGCGCAGCGCAGAAAGATGTTGAAGCGGTTCGCGGCGTCCTCTTCGCGCATGGCCGTGTAGCTCTTTCCCCAATCTTCTTCCGATTGCGCGCGGGCTGCGCGCGCGACCATGGCTACCGCGTCGCTGAACCGCTTCATGACCTCGGCCTTTGCCGGACGCGCCGCGTCGGTAAATTCCCGGTCCCGATCACGCACGTACCCGGTCCCGGCGATCTCGGCGCCAATGTAGTAGTTCAAATTTCCCGTCAGGTGCAGGACCAGGTGTCCAAAGCTGTTCCCGAAGGCAAAGGGCTTCGTCCAGAACTGCGCGTCGGTCAAAGGCTCTGCCAGCTCGCGCACCCTGGCTCCCAGTTCCTCATACCGGCGTATGAACCCCGCTCCAATTGTTTCGCTTAGCAATTTGCCTCCCGGGTGGCTTTCGAATCCTTCGTGTGCCAGCGTGTCCTTTGTGGCTCTTCTCGCGGTATTCGGTGTTCAGTACTCGGTACTCAGTACTCGGAAGCTATCTCATAATGGAGCAAACATGTAAGCTTCGGTTTCCTCAGGGGCTAAAGCCCCGACTTTTATGCGGCTCTGGCCGGCGCGGCTGAAGCCACGCCCTTTCAAAACCGATTTGCGAGATAGCTCCTCGGTCGTCGGAACTCGCATCACGCTGCTGCCCGCAGGACTAGCGCCGAATTCTTCGACCCGAATGCGATGCAATTACAAACCGCATGCTCGATCGTTGCCGACCGCCCTGCTTCCGGAACATAGTCCAGGTCGCACTCCGGGTCGGGCCTCTCCAAATTGATCGTGGGCGGAATCCGTCCGCGCTGCATTGCTACGATTGTCGCCGCCACGCCGGCCGCCCCGCACGCCCCCTGTGGATGCCCGATCTGCGATTTCAGCGCCGACATCGGCACCGCCCGGGCCCGCTCTCCCAGTGCCAGCTTCAACGCCTGCGTCTCGATCCGATCATTCAATTGCGTAGACGTTCCATGCAGGTTTACGTAATCCACGTCCTCGGTCCCGATTCCCGCCTGTGCCATCGCCAATCCGATCGCACGCGCCGGCTCTTCTCCGCACTCCTTGAGCCGCACCCGATGAAACGCCTCACACGTCGACCCGTACCCAGCGACCTCGGCCAAGATGGTCGCCCCCCGTGCCCGCGCATGTTCAAACTCTTCGAGCACAAACATCCATGCGCCTTCCGCCAGCACGAACCCATCGCGATCCACCGAAAACGGCCGCGACCCTTTCTCGGGCGTCGCGTTCCACGAATCGGTCAGAATCTTCATCAGGATGAATCCCTTCACGATCCCCAGCGCAATCGGAGCGTCGGCGCCGCCCGTCAACACAGCGTCCGCGCGCCCGTGCTGAATCGTGCGCATCGCATACCCCATCGCATCGGTCGACGAGGTGCATCCCGTGGTAATCACCTGGCTCGGACCGCGCAAGCCAAAGCGAATACTCAGGTCGCTCGAAAACGTTCCCATGACTCCTGTCGGCACGCAAAACAAGCTCATGTGCCGGTACTCCTGATGAAAGAACAACCGGTACTGCTCCTCGGTAAACTCCTGCGAACCACCGCCCGACCCGACAATCACAGCAAACCGCTGCCGCTCTGCAAGGGGCAGGGAAGAGGTGTCGATTCCCGACTGGTCGAATGCCTCGGTCGCCGCCGCGATGGCCAGCGGCAGAACCCGCGACACGTGCTTGCGGTCCCGCTTCTCCATCCAGGCCAACTCGTCGAACCCGCGCACCTCGCCCGCAATCTGCACGGGAATTTCGCTCGGATCAAACAGCGAGATGCGCCGTACTCCCGAGGTCCCCGCCAGCGCAGCTTCCGCAAACGCCTCCCGGCCCACCCCATTTGGACTGACGGCGCCCATTCCGGTGATCACCACCTTGCGCAACCCGCACCCCCTGAAAGCCCGGCAGAAGACTATACGGGAAAGATGCTCGCTCGCGCACATCCGATGGTCTGCAAACTGTCAAATTCACCGGTTCAGCTCGATGCGACCCACTGCAACCCGCCTCCACGAGAAAATCTTAAAGCGCAGAGGACGCAGAGAACTGCCGCAGAGGGCACGGAGAAAACCTTACCCGCCATTTGCATTTTCAATAGAAACGGAGAGGGTTGTAGAAACAGGGAAGGCTGTTAGAAATGGGGAAGGCTGTTTCACCCTCCCCGGATGCGCTGCAGATCTCCCCATCGGCTGCCTCCAGCATTCTCCGTCCCGGATGCAGCGTGGTCTCCGCTACGAACACTCCCGCCAGGCAACATAGGGCCAGGTAGCCTGCAAAGAGCGCGCCGGCAACGAAGAACCTGCGCTTTCGCGTCATGCAAGGGAATACGTGATTGGCGGCGAGCAAGTTCCGGCCGTCTGCCGATCCTGGGCCGCTCCCGTATAATCTCCTCTTTCCCGGGAGCCCCCGCTTGGCCTACAACGATCTCCGCGACTGGATCGCCGCCCTCGACCGCGCGGGCGAACTGCGTAAGATTCGGACCGAAGCCGACCCCATCCTCGAAATCGCCGAGATTGCTGACCGCGTCAGCAAATCGTGTAGCGCGAAGTACGGCCCGGGCGGGCCCGCGCTGCTGTTTCAGAACGTCAAAGGACACCCCGGCTCGCAACTACTCATCAACCAGTTCGGCTCCGAGCGTCGCATGCGTCTCGCCCTCGACGTCGACTCGCTCGACGAAATCGCCGACCGCATCCGCGCCTTCATGGACGTCAAATCCCCGCAGGGATTTCTCGACAAAGTCAAAATGCTCCCCATGCTCGCCGAGATGGGCAAGTTCTTCCCGAAGACGGTCGAGACCGGAGCCTGCAAGGAAGTCATCCGTCGCGATAGCTTCTCGCTTCTCGATTTTCCGATCCTGCAATGCTGGCCCAAAGATGCGGGCCGCTTTATCACGCTGCCATGCGTCATCACGCGCGACCCCAGAACCGGGAAGCGCAACGTCGGCATGTACCGCATGCAGGTATTCGATGCCCGCACCACCGGCATGCACTGGCAGCGCCAGAAAGTCGCCGCCGAACACTACCGCGAGGCTTTGCGAGCAGCAGCACGCTCCGCGGAGGGACAGCCGAACTCGGCTGTGCAGGCAAGCGAAGCTCGGCGAGTTGGCAACTCCACCTCGGTCGACATCATGGCCCGCACCTCGGGAGGTTCCCAACTCTCCGACCAGCCCATGCCCTCGGGCAAAATGGACGTTGCCGTCGCCATTGGTACCGATCCCGCGCTCACCTTCTGCGCCATTGTTCCCGCCCCGCCCGACGTTGAAGAATTCCTGATTGCCGGCTTCCTCCGCCAGAAGCCCGTCGAGCTCGTCAAGTGCGAGACCGTCGACCTCGAAGTCCCAGCCGACGCTGAGATCGTTCTGGAGGGCTACGTCAACCTTGACGAACTCCGCACCGAGGGACCCTTCGGCGACCACACCGGTTTTTATTCGCTGGACGATCTCTACCCCGTCTTCCACGTCACCTGCATTACGCATCGCAAGGAACCCATCTACGCCACCACCATCGTGGGCAAGCCGCCGATGGAGGACGGCTGGATGGGCAAGGCCGTCGAGCGCATTTTCCTTCCGCTCATGAAGCTCACCATTCCCGAGCTCATCGATATAAACCTTCCACTCGAGGGCGTATTCCATAACCTGATGATCGTTTCCATCCGCAAGTCCTATCCCGGCCAGGCCCGCAAAGTCATGAACGCCATCTGGTCGCTGGGACAAGCCATGTTCACCAAGTGCATCCTCGTCGTCGACGAAGACGTGAACGTGCAAGACATCGGCGAGGTCACGCTGAAAGTCCTCAACAACATCGATCCGGAACGCGACATCCAATTCACGCTCGGCCCCATCGACTCTCTCGACCACGCTTCCCGGCTCCCCAACTACGGCTCCAAGATGGGCATCGACGCGACCAGAAAGTGGTCCACTGAAGGCTTCACGCGCCCCTGGCCTGACGAGATCACCATGGACGCGAAGACGAAGTTGTTGGTTGATTCCAAGTGGAAGGCGCTGGCGAAGGAACTGGGCATCGACTAGGCGATGTGTGCGCGAAGGGTGCAAAGAAGACTTCACCACGGAGGACACAGAGGGCACAGAGGGTTCAGATTGGAAATTTCGGATTGCAGATTGCGGCGGGCCCCTCTGGATTTACCCTAACCACAAAGAGCGAGTTGTTGGTTGATTCCAAATGGAAGTCCCTGGCGAAGGAACTGGGCATCGACTAGGCGATGTGCGCGAAGGTGTGCAAAGAAGACTTCACCACGGAGGACACAGAGGGCACAGAGGGTTCAGATTGGAAATTTCGGATTGCAGATTGCGGCCCCTCTGGATTTACCCTAACCACAAAGAGCGAGTTGTTGGTTGATTGCAAGCGGAAGGCGCTGCCGAAGGAACTCGGCATCGACTAGGCGATGTGGGCGAAGTGTGCAAAGAAGACTTCACCACGGAGGACACAGAGGGCACAGAGTGTTCAGATTGGAAATTTCGGATTGCAGATTGCGGCCCCTCTGGATTTACCCTAACCACAAAGAGCGCGTTGCTGGTTGATTGCAAGCGGAAGGCGCTGCCGAAGGAACTCGGCATCGACTAGGAGAGTGTGGGCGAAGTGTGCAAAGAAGACTTCACCACGGAGGACACAGAGGGCACAGAGGGTTCAGATTGGAAATTTCGGATTGCAGATTGCGGCCCCTCTGGATTTACCCTAACACAAAGAGCGCGAAGCAAGGTTTTTTCCCGGCGTTCTCTGCGCTCTCGGCGGTTCATGATCTCGCGCCGCTAGCCAAACTCCATACGATCCGCTACACTCGTTTTACTGCTACCGAGGTACATCCGATGCACAATCGTCGACCTCCGCGTATCGCCTAAGTCTTTCGCACACGAGCGCTCTCTGCGCCTTCTGCGATTCCCCCGCATTCTCTGCGGTCAAAAACTTTGTAGCTAGCAGCGCCACCGGCACCCCGCCCGTGCGCAGAACTTGGCAGGAATTTTCATGGACGCCGTCACCACCGTCCCCAACCTCCCGCAAGCCGGATTCTGGTCCTCGATCCGCGAGGCCTTGCGGGGTTCGCACCAGGACTACACCGCCGGCAGCCTGAATCGGGCCATCCTCTTGCTCGCCATTCCCATGGTGCTTGAGATGGTGCTCGAGTCCCTGTTCGCCGTGGTCGATGTCTTCTTCGTCGGGCGTCTTGGTGCCGACGCCGTCGCCACTGTCGGCCTCACCGAGTCGCTGCTGACTCTGGTCTTTGCCGTGGCCATCGGCCTCAGCATGTCGACCACCGCGATGGTCGCCCGCCGCATCGGGGAGAAGGATCCCGAGGGCGCCTCTGTCGCTGGCGTGCAAGCCGTGATCCTTGGTCTCGCGATCTCTCTGGTCGTCGGGGTCCCAGGTTTCGTCTACGCACCAGAGCTTCTGAAGCTGATGGGCGCATCTCCCGACATCGTCGCCACCGGCTCGGGCTACGCCCGGATCGCGCTCGGCGGCTGCGGCGCCGTCATGATGCTGTTTCTCAACAATGCCATCTTTCGCGGGGCTGGCGACGCCGCCATCGCCATGCGCCTGCTGTGGATATCAAACATCATCAATCTAATCCTCGATCCCTGCCTCATCTTCGGCATCGGCCCCTTCCCGCGCCTGGGCGTGACTGGCGCGGCCCTCGCCACGTTCATCGGACGAAGCATCGGCGTTCTCTACCAGTTCTACCGCTTGGCCCGGGGTACGGAGCGGCTTGCCAGCCTCGCGCACCATCTTGGCCTCAACCTCGTGATCTTGTGGCGCCTCATCCGCGTCTCCATCACCGGCATCCTGCAGTTTGCGATCGCCAACACCAGTTGGATCGCGCTGGTCCGAATCGTCAGCACCTTCGGAGCGGCTGCACTCGCCGGCTACACCATTGCGATCCGCATCCTGATCTTCGTGATCCTGCCATCCTGGGGACTGAGCAACGCCGCCGCCACGCTCGTCGGCCAGAATCTCGGGGCAGGGAAGCCGGACCGTGCCGAAGCTTCCGTCTGGCGCACCGGCTTCTACAACATGCTGTTCCTGGGAGGCGTGGGCGTACTTATGATCCTCTTCGCCCAGCCGATCATCCGCCTGTTCACTCACGATCCCGAGGTGATTCCGCTCGCCGCCAGCAGCCTGCGCATTCTCAGCTACGGCAACATCGGCTACGCCTACGGCATGATCATGCTGCAAGCGTTCAACGGCGCCGGCGATACGGTCACGCCTACCTGGGTCAACCTGTTCGGATTCTGGTTCCTCGAAATTCCGCTTGCTTATTGGCTGGCCATCCCGATGGGCCTGCGTTCGAAAGGAGCCTACTTCTCGATCGTCATTGCGGAATGCGCCATCGCCTTGGCGGGCGTAATTCTGTTTCGTCGTGGCCGGTGGAAGCATCAAAGGATTTAGGGCGCGAGGCTCGACGGACAGATACTGCCTCGGAGGCGAAGCGTCTCGTTTTGCGACGCGCGCTTTGCGGGTGGGGTAACCGGTTAGTATCTCTGGACCTTGGTGCACTAAGAACGAGGCGATTTCGCGAGGGGTTCCCGTATAATAAAAATATCCATGCCCAAGTATTCGATCGTGGTACCGCTGCATAACGAGCAGGAAAACGTCACCGATCTCTACGATCGCCTAAAGGTTGTAATGGAGGCGAGCGGTGAAAGCTTTGAGATCGTGCTGGTCGACGACGGCTCCAGAGATGGAACCTTCGGATTGCTGCGGGAGATTGCGGCTGTCGACAGCCGGGTCACGGTCGTGAAGTTGCGGCGCAACTTCGGGCAGACAGCGGGCCTTGCGGCCGGATTTGACCATGCGCGCGGGGAATACATCATCGCCATGGACGGCGATTTGCAGCACGACCCTGGGGATATTCCGATCTTTCTGGAGAAAATCGCAGAGGGTTACGACATCGTCAGCGGCTGGCGCAAGCAGCGAATTGACAATCTGTGGCTGCGCCGCATTCCTTCGCGAATTGCCAACTGGACGATGGCGAAGTTAAGCGGAGTGGACATCCACGACTTCGGGACCACCTTCAAGGCGTACCGGCGCGAGATACTGGAGCAGGTTCCGCTCTACGGCGAGTTGCATCGCTTTATTCCGGCCCTGGCATCGTGGCACGGAGCTTCGATCATCGAGGTTCCGATCCGGAATGTGAACCGGGAACGCGGGGTCTCGCACTATGGAATTTCGCGCACGTTCCGGGTTTTCTTCGATCTGCTGACGATCCGTTTTCTGCTGCGCTATTTATCGCGCCCCCTGCACTTTTTCGGCAGCTTTGGGATGCTGAGCATCTTTGCCGGCAGCGGCATTGTGGCGTGGCTTGGCGTCGAGAAATTCCTGCGCCATCATCCGGTGATGGCTTCGCACGGACCACTCATGATGGCATCTCTCGGGTTGCTGCTTGGCGGGCTGAACCTGCTCGCGATCGGCCTGCTGGGCGAGATGCAGGTGCGCCACTACCACGAGCCTACGCGGCGGGCGCCCTATTCCGTGGATCGGATTCTGCGCGCCCAGAGCGAAGAGCACACGGTCTCGGAATAAACTCCTATTGTCACAAGGACTTGTGACCGTCCTACCGGACGGGCGTTGTCCCACGCGCGATAATGGCAACGTCGGCCAGTCTGGCCCCAAGAGGGTATAATGCCTCGGTTTGCCACCATGGAAAACGCCACGCAGTACCAACTCCGCCTGGCCAGCCGCATGTCGCGGCTGGGCACCGAAACCGCCTTCGAGGTTCTCAACAAAGCACGGGCGCTGGAACGCCAGGGCAAGGACATTGTGCACCTGGAGATCGGCGAGCCCGATTTCGACACACCCCAGAACGTCGTGGAAGCGGGTGTGAATGCGCTGCGCAAGGGCTGGACGCATTACGGTCCGGCTGCCGGTTTGCCCGAGTTGCGCCAGGTGATTGCCGAATACGTGAGCAAAACGCGCTCCGTCCCGGTTTCGAGTGACGAGGTGGTCGTGGTTCCGGGTGGCAAGCCCATCATTTTCTTCTCAATCCTGGCATTAGTGGATGAAGGGGATGAAGTCATCTATCCCAATCCCGGCTTCCCCATCTACGAGTCGATGATCGAGTACGTAGGCGGGCGAGCGGTGCCGATTCAACTGCGCGAAGAGCGCGATTTTGGGCTGGATGTGAAGGAACTGGCTTCGCTGATCAACGACCGCACGCGGCTGATTATTCTGAATTCCCCGCAGAACCCGACGGGTGGGGTGCTGAGCAAAGCCGACATCTTTCACATTGCGGATGCGATTGGCGACCGCAACGTCATGGTGTTATCGGACGAGATTTACAGCCGGCTGATTTTCGAGGGCGAACATTTTTCGATCATGTCCATTCCCGGGTTCAAGGAAAGGACCATCCTGCTCGACGGGTTCTCGAAAACGTATGCGATGACCGGATGGCGCATGGGATACGGCGTGATGCGTCCGGACCTCGCGGCACAGATGACCCGGTTAATGACAAACTCGAATTCGTGCACTGCAAGCTTCACCCAAATGGCGGGGATCGAGGCGTTGACCGGAGACCAGTCGTCCGTGGACAAGATGTGCGAGGAATTCAAACGCCGTCGAGATGTGGTCGTAGCCGGTCTGAATCGAATCAAAGGGTTCTCGTGCCGCATGCCGAAAGGCGCCTTTTACGTGTTTCCGAATGTCACACAGACCGGCTGGCCATCGAAGAAGTTGGCGAGTGCGCTGTTGGAAGAAGCGGGCGTGGCCTGCTTGTCGGGCACGGCCTTCGGCGACTTCGGAGAAGGCTATCTTCGTTTCAGTGTCGCCAACTCGCTGGAGAATTTGAACAAGGCGTTGGATCGGATTCAGCAGTGGACGGCGAAAAATCTTTAAGGCAGGTCTTAGGTGTCAGGTGTCAGGTCTCAGGTGTTAGGTCTCAGGGCTCAAGTGTTAAGTATTGGGTGTTAGGTGTTAGGCCTAAGACCTGATACCTGACAACTGAGACCTGTTGTCCATCACTCCTCGTTGTGATTTCCCTCACTGTTCCAAGCGACATTCCCGGATAACCTCGATTCGCGTACCTCGCGAGCGCGGAAGTGGTTTGCCCGCTCCGGGGGAAGGAGCCGCCATGGCCCTGAAGAATTCTGCAACCGGCGAAATCCGCCGCAGCTATTCCATTGAAGAACTCAAAGACGCCGCCAAGATGATGCGCGGCTACGACCTGGTCGCGCTGCAATGCGGCGGGCAGCGGGCATGCGGGAGGAACGCTCTCGATCATGGACATCACCGCCGCCCTGTATCTGCGGGTGGCGGAGCACGATCCGCTGAATCCCGATTGGCAGGATCGCGACCGCATCATCTGGTCGACCGGGCACAAGGCTCCAAGCCTGTATCTGGGGCTGGGGTTCGCGGGTTTTCATCCGCTGGAGGACGTGGTGCTGCTGCGCAAGCTGGGGTCGCCCTACCAGGGGCATCCGCATTGGCTTAAGCTCGCGGGCGTGGAAGTCTCCACTGGATCGTTGGGGCAGGGGCTGAGCCTCGCAGTGGGCGTGGCTTTGGCAGGCAGGTTGAACGGCAGGAGCTATCGGACCTTCTGCATCATGGGCGATGGCGAGCAGCAGGAGGGACAGATCTGGGAAGCGGCCATGGAAGCGAGCCATTATGGGCTGGATAACCTGGTCGGAATCGTGGACTGCAACCGCCTGCAGATTGATGGACCGGTGGCCGAAGTGATGAACGTCGAGCCGCTGGAGGAAAAGTATCGCGGCTTCGGATGGGATGTGCGAAGGATCGATGGACACAACATGGAGCAGGTGGTCGCAGCGCTGGAAGCCGCGAAGCCGGGCAACGGCAAGCCGATCGTGCTGCTGGCGGATACGGTGAAGGGGAAGGGCGTCAGCTTCATGGAAGATGTTGCGGGTTGGCACGGAAAGGTGCCGAGCCGCGAGGAGATGATCAAGGGCTTGAACGAACTCGGAGTTGCCGACCGCATTCCGGTGAAACAACTGCTGGAGACAGCGCAGAACTATCAGTGCGCAATTGATCGCAAGCTGCAGAGCAAGATGCCGGAGTTCAATCACGATTACTGGTGGAATCGCGCGTTAAATATGAAGGTGAAGATGGAGCCGACGCGCAAGGGATTCGGACAGGCGCTGGCGGAGTGCGGCGACGACGAGCGGGTGGTTTGCCTGGGCCTAGACATTTCGGGTTCGATCACGATCAGCGATTTCTACGCTTCGAAGCCCGAGCGGAAGAAACGCTGGCTCAGCATGGGGATTGCGGAACAGTCGGCAACTTCGGTGGCCGCCGGACTCGCAAAGGAAGGGAAGCTGCCGGTGTTCGGCACCTACGCCACGTTCGCGGCCGCGCGGAATCTCGACCAGATCCGAACATCGATCTGTTACGGAGAGTTCAACGTCATGATCGCGGGCGCACATGGCGGAGTTTCGGTTGGTCCCGACGGAGCCACGCACCAGGCTCTCGAGGACCTGTTCGCGATGTGTGGCCTGCCGAACATGAGCGTTGTCGTGCCGTGTGATTCTGTCGAAACGCGCAAGGCCACGCGGTTCCTGCTGCTGGAACATAAAGGTCCGAAGTACATCCGGTTCGCGCGGGAGGCTACACCGGTGGTCACGGACGACAATACGCCCTTCGTTTTCGGCAAGGCGAATGTGATCCGGCTGCGCCAGCCGGGCGAGAGTTTCGCCAATTCGTTTGAGACTATATTGGAGAGCAAGTACGAAAACGAAGGCGAGGACTTGACCATTGTGGCTTGTGGGCCGATGGTGCCGGAGGCGATGCGTGCCGCCTGGATTCTGAAACGTGAATTCGGATACGAGACCCGGGTTCTGAATTTGCACACGCTGAAGCCGATTGACGAGGCCGCGATCGTCTGGGCAGCGAAACAGACGGGAGTCATCCTGACTGCGGAAGAACATCAGATCGGCGCGCTTGCCTGGCGCGTCAGCAACGTAATCACCGCAAGCCCGGTGCTCTATGGACAGCCGGTGATCACGGGGGCGATTGGGGTGAAGGACCGCTTCGGAGATTCCGGCGCGCCCTGGGAACTGATCAAGGAATTCGAGGTCAGTGCGGAACACATTGCGCACAAAGCTGTGGAACTGGTCGACGTGAAGAAGAACTATCACAGCATGGTCAGCGATCCTCACCAGTTGACTGGAGCTCACCGCTAACGAAAGTCGTACGGCCAGTTCATAGTTTTCCGATGCAAGCCGAGGCCTCCTGCGGGAGGCCTCTTGGTTTCTCCGCCCTGAACGCGGCGCCTTCCTCGGTTGGAGTACACTGTTGGGTCTTTTTCCGCTCGGACACGACAGAATTTCCTACATCCATCTGAGAGACCGATGACCAAGCGCTTTCGAGTGTATGCCACCTGCGACATTGGCGACTCCATCAAGCTGTTGCGAGACCGCGGATACGAGGTCGAGGTTTACCCGAACCCGGAGCCTCCACCAAAGAAGCTCATCGTGGAAAAACTGAAGTCGGGGATCGACGGACTGATCACGACGCTGCGCGATCAAGTCGACGCGGAACTGTTTGAGGCAGGGAAGGGCACACTGAAGGTCGTCGCGCAATATGCCGTCGGGTTTGACAACATTAATCGCGCGGATGCCAACCGCTTTCATATCCCCTTCACCAACACAGCCGACGTTCTGACTGAGGCTACGGCGGAGTTTGCGTTTTTCATGATGGGCGCACTGGCGCGAAAGCTGTGGAGCGCCGAGCACCTCACGCGCGAGAACAAGTGGGGATTCTGGCATCCGTACCTGCCTTTCCTCGGCGACGAAGTCACGGGCAAGACGATTGCCATCATCGGCACGGGGCGGATCGGGCTGGCCATGATCAAAAAATGCGCGGGCTTCGATATGAACATGCTCTGCTACGATCCGGCCTATCAGAACCACGACTACATCAAGGCGATTCAGGAAACGAATGATTTGCGGCACGCGCGCGGAATCTGCCGCGAACGCACCTGGATCAAGTATGTTTCTGTCGACGAAGCGCTTTCCGGGGCGGACTTCGTGAGCGTGCATGTTCCCTTGCTGCGCGAGGGCGAGAGTTCCACGCCGACGTTCCATCTTTTCAATGAACAGACATTCCGAAAAATGAAGCCTACGGCGTTCCTGGTGAATACCTCGCGCGGGCCGGTCGTGGATGAGGCGGCGCTGGCCAAGGCTCTCCGCGAGCGATGGATCGCAGGCGCGGCCCTGGATGTCTACGAACGCGAGCCGCTTCCACCAGACTCCCCGTTGCGCGACCCGGCGATCGAGGATCGCTGCCGGTTGTATCCGCATTTCGCGAGCGCGGCCAAGATCACGCGGCTTTCAACGGATCCCGATAAGGGCATGGCGGGGCGCTGCGTGCAGGGGCTGATCGATGTGCTGGAGGGAAATTACGGCGGCGATGTCACCAAAATGCCGTACGTTGTGAACAAGGAAGCGTTCGCTCGCTGAGTCGATTCGGGCGCCGCCGCCCCAGGCGGAGAGATTAGGTTAGCGTCCAACGAACGGGCGCAAACCCGGGGCACAAATTCCACCCATGTTTTCCAAGCGCACTGACTGGAAACTGACGCCGAACCGTTTTACGCAGGCGCAGGCAGAATTGCGGGCCGCCGGCATGGAGGTGCTCGATCTGAGCCTGTCGAACCCCACCCGAGCGGGCCTTCATTACGAGGAAGAAGCAATCTTACAGGCGCTCTCAGCGCGCGAGGCAATGGACTACGACCCGCAGCCCAAAGGCCTGCTGTCCGCTCGTCAGGCAGTGGCTCGCTATTACCGCGACGCGCACGAAAGTTTCGAAGTAGACCCGGAATCCGTGATCCTGACGACGAGCACGAGTGAGGGGTACTCCTACGTTTTCCGCCTGCTTTGCAATACAGACGACGAAATTCTGGTGCCCAAGCCGAGTTATCCGCTGTTTGAATTCCTTGCCGACCTGCACGATGTGAAACTGGTTTCCTATCCCTTGCTTTATGACCAGGGCTGGCAAATTGATTTCCCATCGCTCTACAAAGCGGTAAATCATCGTACGAGAGCGGTGGTTGTGGTGCATCCGAATAACCCCACCGGATCGTATGTCAGGCCCACCGAGGTCGAGGATCTCAATCGGTTCTGTGCCGAGTATGGCCTCGCGCTCATCGTCGATGAGGTTTTTCTCGACTACGCGCACGACGGCGCTGCACGGGCGTCGCTTGTTGCGAATAGTGCCGCTCTGACTTTTACGCTGAGCGGGCTCTCGAAGATCGCGGGCCTTCCCCAGATGAAGGTCGCATGGATTGTCACGAGCGGCCCCGTGGAGAAGAAGCAGGAGGCGTTGGCGCGATTGGAAGTGATTGCCGACACCTATCTCTCGATGAACGCGCCTTTGCAGCTGGCGATGCCTGTCCTATTGGAACAGCGGAAGAGCATTCAGCCGCTTTTGTTGGATCGGGTGCGCACAAATCTCCAGGAACTCGACCGGCAGTTAGAACGGCAGAAAGCATGCGAGCGACTGAACGTCGAGGGTGGCTGGTACGTGGTGTTGCGAGTGCCGGCTTTGCAATCAGACGAGGATCTCGCGATTGATTTGCTGCGCAAGGTTGCGGTGCTGGTGCACCCGGGTCACTTCTATGATTTTCCGAGCGACGGCTACCTGGTGCTGAGCCTGATCACGCCCGCGAAAGATTTCCGCGAAGGGATTGGCCGAATCCTTGGAGTAGTGGAGTGAAGGGCAAAAGAATTTCGTCTTCTTCGGGCGCCAGGACTCCGGCCGCAGGCGATCGCACGATCGGAATGGATTCGCGGATCACGCGGCGCGACTTTCTGGGGGCGACTTTGCTGGCGTCAGGATCAGCGCTGCTGGCGGGATTGAGTCCGCTTGAGCTGCTTGCCGAAAACGATGACTTCACCGGCTACGGAGGCACGGGAGAATATCGCACCTCGAACGGCAACACACTGGAGGTTGTGCAAGCGGGTCATGGAATCCGAGACGGCAGCTATGATCCGCTGTCGAAGGATGTTGTCGACACCGGCGAGACTTATGACTGCGTGATCGTGGGTGGCGGCATCAGTGGGCTTGCTGCGGCTCTGTTTTTCCAGCGGGACGGCGGTCCCCAGATGCGCAGCCTGGTGCTCGAGAATCACCCTATTTTTGGCGGCGAAGCCAAGCAAAACGAATTCCTCGTCGATGGCAAGCGGCTGATCGCCCACCAGGGCTCGGCGATTTATCAGATTCAGTATCCGCACAGCTTCCTGGCAAGCTTCTACGATTCCATCGGCCTGAAGAAACCCAAGTTGACGTATCAGAGATGGACAGGATCGGAGGCGGAGATGCCGCTTTGCCGAACTCCGTACGAAGCGGTCGGGTTGCAACACGGACAATATGGATTCTGGTTTGGCGGGCAGTTCGGCAAGAAGCCGGGGATGTGGCTGATCGATCCGCTGGGGAAAAATCTGCAAGGCGCCCCGGTTTCGGAGCAGACGCGGGGCGAGTGGTTGCGCTGGCTGAAAGGTGAGTCCAGCCCCGGCGCAAAATTCGAGCATCCGAAAGTGGAAGGCGATGCCGTTTCGCGCTATCTCGACTCGATCACGCTGGAACAGCATTACATGGAACGCTTCGGGCTGACCCGGGAGACGATTCGCACGTTCCTTTCGCCGGTCGAAGGCGGAGGGTCGGGCCTGGGCCCCGATGCGCTGTCAGCTTACTCCGACTACGCGTTCGAGATGTTGCATCCGTTGACAGAGGAACAGGGCGGTTCGGACCAAATGTTTCCGGGCGGGAATTCGACGATTGCGCGATTGATGGTGAAGAGCCTGATTCCAACTTCGATTCCAGGGCCCGGCAGTGTAGAGGGCGTCTGCGGAAACAAGGTGAATTTCCCGGCTCTGGACAATCCGCGAAGCCGGGCACGAATCCGATTGTCGTCGACAGCAATTCATGTCGCACACGATGGCGAGCCGAGTAAAGCGAACTTCGTCACGATTGTCTATGCGAAGGATGGCAAGCTTTATCGAGTCAAGGCGCGTTCGGCGGTGATGGCGGGTGGCTGCTGGACGACGAAGCATATCGTGGCGGGGTTACCCGAAGCGCAGCGCACGGCCTACGCACAGTTCTATCGGTCTCCCTGCCTGATGATGAATGTTGCCGTCCGCAACTGGCGATTTCTATACAAGATGGGCATCAGCGGGTGTCGCTGGTTCGAAGGGCTGGGAAATTACACGGATGTCCGCAAACTGGCCCTCACTGGCGTGGAGAGCCCCACCATCAGCCCGGACTCGCCGGTCGTGCTCACTTTGAAAGTTCTGTACTCGAACCCGGGATATTCCACCGAAGAGCAAGGGAATCGCGGTCGGGGCGAGTTGATGGGTCGATCGTTCCGGGACTATGAGCAGCAGATCCGCGAACAGTTCACGGCAATGTTCGCCAGCATCGGCTTCGACGCGCGGCGCGATATCGCCGGCATTATTCTGAACCGCTGGGGCCATGCCTACCTGAGCCCGCAGCCGGGTTTCTTCTTCGGACAAGAGGGCAAACCGGCCCCCCGGGAGGTCCTGCGCAACGCACCATTCGGCCGGATCGCATTTGCCAATACCGATCTGGCCGGGGCCATGGATCATCGCTATTCAATTCTGGAAGCACAACGCGCGGTGCGGCAACTGCTGGATCAGGCTCTTGTGACGTAGCAATACTCTTGGAGAGTCTGGAAACCCGCATTGCTCGAAGGGCTAGCGGTTCTGCAAGAACGGATTGCTCTCCCGCTCTTCGCCGATCGTGGTAAGTGGACCGTGGCCCGGGATCACGATGGTTTCATCCGGCAAGGCCAGCACGCGATCGTGAATCGAATGCAGAATCTTTTCGTACGAGCCACCGGGGAGATCGGTGCGGCCGATGCTTCCCGCAAACAGCGTGTCTCCTGCAATCAGCTTGTGCTCGGCAGGGAAGTAAAGGCAGATACTGCCTTCGGTGTGACCGGGAGTATGCAAGACTTGCGCAGACAGCGAGCCGGCTTTGACCGTATCCGCCTGGCCCAGGCTCTGATCGATCTCGACTTTGCCCGGAGCAGGCATCCCTAACCAGCCAGCCTGCACGTCGAGCATTTTTAACAACGCGTAATCATTTTGATTCAGAAGAATGGGCGCGCCAGTGGCGGCGCGGAGTTTCATCGCTCCACCTACATGGTCAATGTGGGCGTGAGTAATGACGATCTGTTTTACCTGCAGGTGATGCTTTCGGATCAGCGCGAGGATCTGGTCGATTTCGTCGCCCGGATCAATGACGATCGCTTCGTGTGTGCTCTCGTCGCCCACCACTGAACAGTTGCACTGCAGCGGTCCGACGGGCAGGATTTCGTGAATCATGCCAATATTCTAATTGACTGTTTCGGGGCAGTCGGGCGTGGCGAAAAAAAGAAAGTCCTCCGCGAAGGAGGACGGTTGCGGACAAGAATCGGGTTGCCGTTATTTCGCAGGGGCCGGCTGCGAGGCAGGAGACGCCGGTGGCGTGGCAGGAGCGGCCGGTTGCGATGTGCTCGAGCCTGGTTTTACTCCCGAAAATACCGAAGGGGATGAAGTAGACCCGCTGTGCCGTATCGCGAAGATCGAAAGCGTGATCGATGTGAGCATGAAGAGTACAGCCGACCAGGTGGTTGCCTTGGAGAGGGCCGTAGCTGCCCCACGCGGACCGAAAGCTGTCTGGCTGCCCATGCCCCCGAAGGCCGCCGCAATGTCACCGCTTTTGCCGCTCTGCAGTAGCACGACAACGATCAGAAAAAAGCAAACCACAATGTGAATGGTGTAAATCAGGCCAATCAAAATGCTCATGAGTTGCCAATCCAAACCGGCATCCGGCCGGCCTTTCTGTTTCGAATCAAGCGAATCTTTGGTGCGGAAGGGGGGATTTGAACCCCCACGCCTTTCGGCGCCACCCCCTCAAGATGGTGTGTCTGCCAGTTCCACCACTTCCGCACGTTAAACCGAGCCCGGCGACGTCGAGGAGTTGAAACGTGAGAAAGCCCGCCTGCCGTGCCTGGAATCTCACCCGAAGAAAGCTGAGTGCCGGGTCGGAAATTATCTTATCACGGTCGAATTGCGGAGAGACCGTTTGGGCCTCCAGCAAAGGCGGCCGGCCTGCAACGCATGGCGACAGCCGAGGAGATCGCGGCTGTCGCGCTGGTCCTCGCCTGATGCCGGGCGACCGTTAGTACTTCACGATGGTGGCGAAGGACTTTGGATCGAGGCTCGCGCCCCCGACCAACGCGCCGTCAATTTCAGTTTCTGACATGAGCGCGGTGGCATTCTCGGGCTTCACCGAGCCTCCATAGAGGATGCGAAGGTGCTCGGCGAATTCCTCCCCGAAAGACTTGGCGGCTTCGGCACGAATGAGCGCGTGAGCATCGGCAGCCATCTGGGGTGTGGCCGTCTTGCCGGTGCCGATGGCCCAGACCGGCTCATACGCTACGATCATTTTGCCGGCCTTCTTGGCGGAAATCGCGTGAAACGCGCGCAGGCACTGGCGCCGCAAAACATCTTCCGTGAGGCCCGCTTCGCGCTCTTCGAGAACCTCGCCCACACAAACGATCGGGCTTAACGACGATTGCAAAGCAGCTTTCAGTTTCAAATTCACGATGTCATCGGTTTCGCAAAAGTACTGACGCCGCTCGGAGTGCCCGATAACGACGTGGCTGACGCCCACGTCAATCAACATGGTGCCGCAAATCTCCCCGGTGAAGGCGCCTTCTTTTTCCCAGTGCAAATCCTGCGAGCCAATCCTGACGTGGGAGCCTTTGGTGGCCTCAACGGCGGCCGGAATGGCCAGGAACGTTGGGCATACCACGATCTCGTCGCGATCGTGATCCGCAACCAGGGGAAGGAAATCGTGGAAATAGGCCCTGGCTTGTTCCGGCGTCTTGTACATTTTCCAGTTCGCGGCAATGACTTTTCGTCTCACGGAGAGTTCCTCTCAATGTTCAGTGGAGATAGGGTCCCGGCCTTATGGAGCTTTTCGAAAGCATTGGTGTAGGCCCGAAGTGTAGCCAAATCGAACAGAACAAATCGCGCATGGGCGACGTGCGTGGCCTCGATCAAGGCATGGATGGTCTCAGGAACAGCGACTGCCGCAGCTTCGTGTACGGGATAGCCGAAAGCTCCGGTCGAGATCGCGGGAAAAGCCAGCGAGCGGATCCCGTGGTCGTCGGCAATCCGGATGGATTCACGATGGCAACTTGCCAGTGTTTCGGCCGGAGGCTTAGCACCGTGTCGATAGACCGGACCGACGGTGTGGATCACATATTTGGCTGGCAGCCGTCCGCCGGTGGTTAGCACTGCCTTCCCAGCGGGCAGGTGTCCGATCTCGGCGGCGATTTTCGCGCATTCCTTCAGGATGGACGGGCCACCAGCGCGATGAATCGCTCCGTCAACGCCGCCGCCACCGATGAGAGCGGAGTTGGCAGCGTTCACGATTGCTTCGGTGGTTTCCTTAGTGATGTCAGCGGGCCCGTGAAAATCGACGATTTTCCCGCCTGCGAACGACAGCCGGACAGTGAAGTCTTCCACACGAATCTCTCCGGCTTAGCGTTTGTCGGTGAGCGCTTCGACGCCCGGAAGTTTCTTGCCTTCAAGAAATTCCAGCGAAGCGCCGCCACCGGTGGAAATGTGGGTGATCTTTTCGGCAACCCCGGCGGCCCGGACGGCCGAAACAGAATCGCCGCCACCGACGATCGACAGGGCTCCGGGATTATCGGCTATCGCGCGCGCGATCTGGAAGGTCCCGCGGGCGAAGGGAGAAACCTCGAAAACGCCCATTGGTCCGTTCCAAAGAATGGTGCGTGCGCGGGCAATTTCTTCCTCGAACATCTCGATGGTTTTCGGGCCGATATCCAACCCCATCAGGTTGGCCGGAATCGGCTGACCCTGGTCGACGCGGGTAATGCGCGCGTTCATATCGATCTTTTCGGCAGCCACGTGATCCACGGGAAGCAACAACTTGAGCTTGCGGGTCTTGGCTTCCTGCAGAAGCTGGCGGGCAAGCTCGAGCTTGTCTTCCTCGACCAGCGACTTGCCGACTTGTTCGCCGAGAGCTTTCAGGAAGGTGTAGGCCATGCCGCCGCCGATGATGAGAGAGTCCACCTTATCGAGCAGGTGGGTGATCACCGGAATTTTGTCGCTGACCTTGGCGCCACCGAGTATCGCGACGAAGGGTTTTTCGGGATGATGAAGAGCCTTGCCGAGATACTCGAGCTCTTTCTCCATGAGCAGGCCCGCGGCGGCTTTCGGCACGAACTTCGTCATCCCTACGGTGGAGGCATGCGCACGATGGGCCGTTCCGAAAGCGTCATTAACGTAGTAGTCGGCGAGCCGCGCCAGCTGCTTCGAAAAGTTCTCGTCGTTGGCTTCTTCCTCGGCGTGGAAGCGGAGATTCTCGAGCAGCAAAGTCTGGCCCTTTTCCAGCTTTCCGGCGACTTCCTCGGCCTCGGGGCCGACGCATTCCGGGCAGAAGCCGACGTTTTCGCCGCGGGCCAATTCCTTGTCGAGCAGCATGCGGAGCCGCTCGGCCACAGGCTTCAGGCTCATCTTCAAATTAGGTTTGCCTTTCGGGCGGCCCAGATGCGAGGCGAGAATCAGGCGCGCGCCGTGGCGGAGCGCATACTCGATGGTGGGCAAGGTCTCGCGGATGCGGGTGTCATCCATTACACGGCCGTCTTCGAGAGGAACATTGAAATCGACCCGCATGAAGATCCGGTGATCATTGACGGGAAGATCGCGAATCGAAAGCTTCGACATGGCTGGCCTCAGCGAAATACCGCGCCCGTTTTGCGGCAAGGCGCGCGGGCGCGCCGCCCTTTCGGTGGTGCTCGAGGACGGCGTCACCGTTCTACAAGCCCTTGGAGCCCAGGTAGTTGATCAGGTCGCGGACGCGGCAGGAGTATCCCCATTCATTGTCGTACCAGGAGATCACCTTCACGCAAGTTCCGCCCACGACCAGGGTCATCTTGGCGTCGACAATTGAGGAGTAGGGGTTGCCTTTGAAGTCGGCCGACACCAACTCTTCCTCTTCGTAACTAAGATAGCCTTTCAGGGGACCGGCTTCGGCTGCTTTCTTAAGAGCTGCGTTCACTTCGTCCTTGGTGGTGGACTTTTCGACGAATGTAACCAGGTCGACCACCGAGACATTGGGGGTGGGGACGCGCATCGCGAAACCGTCGAGCTTTCCGGCCAGTTCGGGGATCACCAACTTCAGTGCTTTGGCGGCACCGGTGGAAGTCGGAATCATGGAAAGCGCCGCCGCCCGGGCGCGCCGCAGGTCCTTGTGGGGGAAGTCGAGAATCACCTGGTCGTTGGTGTAGGAGTGAATCGTCGTCATGGTGCCGTTGACGATTTTGAAGTTGTCGTGAATGACTTTCGCGATCGGCGCCAGACAGTTGGTGGTGCAGGACGCGTTGGAGATGATGTGATGCTTCGACGGGTCGTACTTGTCGTGATTGACGCCGAGCACGAGCGTGATGTCTTCGTTCTTAGCGGGCGCGGAAATGATGACTTTCTTCACCGGTCCGCGCAGATGTTTCTTCGCGTCATTGGCATCGGTGAAGCGGCCGGTCGACTCGATGACCACCTGGGCGCCGACGGATTCCCAAGGCAGCTTGGCCGGATCTTTCTCCGCGAACACCTTGATGGCCTTACCATCGACCGAAATACTGTCGGTGCCGGCGGTAATCTTATTCGGCAGATTCCCGAGAATGGAGTCGTATTTAAGCAGGTGGGCCAGAGTCTTCGGATCGGTGAGGTCGTTGACCGCCACGAATTCCAGATTCGAATCCTTCAACGCGGTGCGTAAGACATTGCGGCCAATGCGTCCGAATCCATTAATACCTACTTTTATTGCCATGAAGCCTCCGTACAAGAATAGCGACACCCCCTCGGGAAGCGACTGAGTGTCGGTAGTAAACCAATGATGGTATCAGGCGGAACGAGCCAGCGTAAATGATGGACCGCACAATCTACTTGTGATAATTGGACGAAACGCGTGTGCGCCAGAACGATTCTCAAAACGTGATTTCCACATACACGTTGTTTCGGCTCCACAGCGCTGAGATTCGGGTCATCCAATACTTGGCGCGAATTGCTTCTTGCCCCGGTTTCGATTCCTCGGGCGGAAGGATGCGGGCGTGCGCCGGGAACTCGGGACCGGTGACCTTTCCCCTCACGTTGCAGGGCGCGATCCGGACCTGGGGATTGTTCCGGATTCGTTTGCACTTGCCGGAATCGTTCTTGCTCATCACATAGATCTTGCCGCCGCTTTCCGCGAACCAGACCGGTGTCGGGACTGCAATTCCATTCTTGCGGAAGGTGGTAAGACTGATGTAGCTCTTGTGCTGGAATTCGGCGGGGAACGCGTTCGACATGACTCCATCTTAGTCCGGTGGCAGTGGGGCTGCTTGCCATGTGAGGTTCGAGAACTCGCGTCCGGATTGCCCGCGGCGCCACGCCTGTGTTACAAGCCCTACATGCGCAAATGGATGAGTGAGCGCTTAAAGCGACGCAAGAAGGCCCAGGAAAAGAAATCCAGCGAGCCTGCGCCGGCTCCGTTGCAACCGGCTTATTTCGATGCGGGGGTCGCGCCTGCGGAAACCGCGGAACCTGCCACGCCGAATGAACCCGAGGTGAACACCGACTCGGGCTTGCTGGAGTCGCCCGAACCGAGCGAAGCCTCGGTCGTGGCCGACCGCGTTGAAAGTCAATCGGGCCAGGGCCGTCCGCAACGTCCACGTCGTCGCAAATCCCGGGGAGGCAGGGGTCGTGGCGGCCAGCGATCATCTGCGCCGCCCGCAGCGGAAGCGCAAGCATCGGCGCCGGCGAGCCCATCTGTCGATGCCGCCAAACCAGCAGACATCGCGCCGGTGGTGCCGGCGGCTCCGCCTCGACCTCCCAAGGGCACGGTAGTCCTCGCCATCGGTCTGCCGGGTTCGGGAAAGAGTTCCTGGTTCAAGCGGAACAACATCACACCCCTTTCCAGTGACATGGTTCGGCTGCTGCTGTTTGACGATTCGCAAGAGCAGCGGTTCCAGGATCTTGTGTTTTCCAACTTGCGCTCCATGCTCAAAGCGCGGCTGATCGCGCGGCGGCCGATGAACTACGTCGATGCCACCAACCTCACGCCACACGAGCGTTCCAGCTGGGTTAAGCTCGCCAAGGATTACGGCTACGAGGTCCAGGCGGTCTTCTTCGATGTTCCACTCGAGGTTTGTCTGGAACGCAATCGTCGGCGCGACCGGAATGTCGACGAGGACGTGATGCGGCGGATGGCTGCCAAGCTGAAGGCACCGACTTTCGAGGAAGGTTTCTCGAAAGTGACCGTGGTTCGCGTGAAGAAGAAGGACAACGAGGTCGCCAGTTAGGACATCGGGCGATCTGGCCATCGGGTGATCGGGCCATCTGGCCATCGGAGGAACGAGGAACGAAGATCGATCACCGTGTTGACTGGTCGAGATCATAAGAAAAGCGCCGCCCGGGATCGAGCGGCGCTTTTGACTCGCTAGGATGTGATCTGTTTTAGCGATGTCCTCCATGACCACCGCCGGAGGAGTGACTGCTGCCACCACCGCCCCCACCACCGTGGGACGAACCGCCGCCACCGCCACCATGGTAGGAGGGGGTCCCACCGCCGCCGCCGTGATAAGAGGGTGCACCTCCACCGCCGTGGTACGAGGGTGCACTGGCGCGGTAGCCGCCGCCTCCGGAAGGCCGTCCGCCGCCGTACGAAGGCGTAGACCCTCCGCGGTAGGACGGCATGCCGCCACGATACGAAGGTGCGGAACCGCCATAAGACGGACCCGATCCACGGGAAGACGGCGCGCTAGATCTCGGCGAGTTTCCAAACCCACCTCGGTTCGCCGGCGACGAATTTGGCGACCGACCGTATCCGGAATTTCCACCGCCAAAGCGATCGCTCTGGCTGGCAGGTCGTACCGGACCCGTGGGTCGCGGCACCGAAGTATTCGGACGGTTACCAAACGATCCCATGCTGGAACGGGATTCGGTCCTTGATGGCGCGCTCGGGCTGGAATGGAAACCAGCCGGAGGACGCGGTACCGAATGCTGTCCCACAGCAGGACTCGCGAAGCCACCGCGTGCTGGTGCCCCGCTGCCCATCTGTGGCGCACGGTTCTGCGTCATGCTCGTCGGCGGACGCGGAACGTTGTGGGCGAATTGCGGACTCGCGCCGCGATTCATTTCCTGGTTGCCCATCGCAGGACGCCCAGCGAACGGTTTGTTGTTGACACCTGCCCGCATCGGAGATCCGTTCCCACGATTGAAGCTCGCGGGAGGCGTCATGTGTGAGACCACCGGACGCATTGCGGACCTCATCGGGGGAGCCGCAGCACGTTCTCCGGCGTGCGCGCCAAGAATCGCGTTGCGTGTCGGCGCCACACCTACCCGGCCCATCGGAGCGCCAGCCAAATCATGCTCCGAGACCCGTACCGCGCTTCCTCGAATGGCCGAGCCATTCTGCAGCGAGCGCATGGGTGCGGTCGTGATGCCACCCGGCGCTCGGAGATTCGCGTAGTGGAATCCGCCAGCGCCAAACCGCTGCGGCGGATGACCCCAGTAGCGATTGATGTTCGCGATGCGGGTATTGCTGATATTGACGCCGCGGAAGTAACCAAAGCCCGCGTGGTACCAGGGGAAGAACGGTTCACCCCAGCCGAGCGGGCACCATCCGAAGCCACCGCCAAATCCAAAGCCGACGTTCAAGCCCCAGCCCGGGCCGCCAAACCAGGCGACCAGCGCCGGCGCGTAAACCGGTCGAGCGTAGACTGGGCCGGGTGCCCAGCCCCAATATCCGCCCCCGTAAACCCAGCGGCCGTAGTGGAAGGGTGCATAACCCCAGGGAGCGTCATCGACCCAGGTCCAGCCCCAGGGCTCAACCCAGATCCAGTGCCCGAACTGATAAGGAGCCCATCCCGGCGCCACCGTCGGAACCCAGACCGGCCCATACGGCGGCTCCTCGCGCCACACACCGTAGTCGTCGAGATCCTCGGAGCCGACGGTTCCCGGGGCGACGTAGCGCGCGGAAAGCGAACTGTCTTCGCGCTTGTCGCGCACTGCGCACCAACCATCAAAGCCGTCGTAGGGAGGCGCTTCGGCCACTGTGTGCGTGAGCGATGTGCCGTCAGTGAATTTCACCTGTTCATTGGCGCGAACGCGGACCGCCGGTCCCTGGCCGGTTGCGTCACCTTCGCCCTTGCGAACCGTCACGACACTCGCGTCGCCGTTCGGGTCAACATCAATGCGGTACACACCCGACTTCTGAATCGTGAAAGCCAGGTTAGGCGTGTCGACCTCATAAATCTCCCCGTCAAAAAGGTGGCGGACATGCACATCGACCGTGCCCTGGTGGAGTTCTACCTGCACGCTGCTGTCGTTCACGTTGGTCAGCGTGAGGCTGGTCTCGTCGCCCATGCGGAACACACCCGTGCCGACGTTCAATTCAGCGCGGGATTCTTTGTCGGTCCAGACATTGTCGGAAATCGTTAACGGGCGATTCAGCGTCCCGGCAACCCAGTCTTCGGTCCCGCGTGGCTGAATGGAAACCTGCCCAGACATGTATTGCAAACGGGCAGCCCGTCCCGGCGGGTCCGGCTGATTCGGTTGATTCGGTTGATTCGCGCCGCTGGGCGCCTGATCCTGAGCCTGCTGCTGGTCCGGAACCGGAGGTTCATCCTGACTCGGCGGCTCGTCTTGTGCCCACGCCGAAATTCCTGTCAGGAGCAGCGCGAAAAACATTGTCAGCATTGCGCGCTTAAAATTTTTCATGGCCTGCTCTCCTTCACCTGCTTCGGCCAACTTGGCCGAATACCCAAAAGGCACTCACGTCAGAAGCGGCTGCGCGGTTGGCCCTATACTTCTACTGCCAAATATATGAACCCGGTTCTGCGCTGCAAGTTGCGGTGAGCCTGAGGGTTGCGGCGGATGCACGGGCAGGGATAGGGGTTGCCAGCGGGATCGGAGCGTGGACCAGAAAGAAGTAACCAGCTAACTACTTTAAATACTGCAACATATGCTTGAAATCGGAAGTCCCGGATGACCTTAGGGCTTCATAGATGACCATCTCGGTGGAGGAGAGGACCGCACCCGCGTCACGCATCCGCTCCAGGCCAATTTTCCAGTTCCACTCGGTACGGGAACTCACCGCGTCGGACGCAACATGCACCAGGTAGCCCTCGCGCAACGCCGCCAGCGCGGTTTGCGCCACGCAGATGTGACTCTCCATGCCGCACAGGATCACCGTGTTGCGATTTCCCGGCAGGCGTTTGAGCGCGGAACAGAAAACTTCGCTGCCGAAGCAGGAGAATACGTTTTTCTCGATGGGATGGATTTCAGGCAAGAGGGAAGCGACCTCCGAAACGGTGTTGCCGAGACCCTTGGAGTATTGGGTGCTGAGCAGCACGGGCATTTTCAGGGTTCCGGCCAGGCGGATCAGCAGCTGTGAATTCCGCACCAGTTGCTCTTTTTGGAAAATGGGAGGCAGCAGTTTCTCCTGAATGTCGATCACCAGAAGGGCGCTCTGCTCCGGGTCCAGGGGACGGCGAACCATCTCAGCATAGTCGGTCACCGGCGCGGTAATGCTGCCAAGAATCGTCACGATGCTCCTCCGTTTCGCAAACCTTTAGAAATTTTAACTCGCGCGCAACGCCCACGTCGCAAAGCCCGCTTCGCACGGTCCACCCGATGATACGTTGCGTCTCGCTCTGCGGGAGCCGTTTGCGACGCGTTCGTGCCCGCGTACTTCCGCGTTGCGCAGGTCCTGGGGTACACTGATGTCAGCCCCGTCGTTCAACGGTAGGACATCTGCCTCTGGAGCAGAGTATTGGGGTTCGAATCCCTACGGGGCTGCCAAGTTTTAGGCAGTGTTTGTGCACCTTTCAGCAGTATTCTTCCTCCTGAGCGCTGGTCAGCAACAAATTCCATGTAAGCCTCATGGCGCACCTAAGCTGTGGTCATCGACTGCAACTCGTATAATCGTGATTACCACAACAATCGCGGAGCGTGGGCCGGATTCGTAGAAGAAGGATCAGAACGCGCCTAAAATCAATCGCTGCATCTTTGGGGGCTGAGCGCGAACATGTCCCGATTTGTGAAAACTGTAGCGCTATGCTCAATTTCGATCGCCTCTTTGCTTTCACAGGAGACGAAACAATCTGCGGATTCAAGCGCCTACTCGCATGGAACCATTTTGTGCCTTCAAGGGAATGACGGACCGGGGCTACGGCTGCTGTTGACGCAAAAGAAGACGTGCGAAGGGAGACTTTCATACCCGCGTCTGGAAATCGATATCAGAGAGCAGCCGCCTCCTGTTCGCAAGAGCATCGTCATTGGGCCCGATAACTTGGCGTTCAGATGTTTAGATCCCGAGGAGTCTTGCGAACAGTTGGTGTCCGGCGAACTCGTTTTCGAACATTTTGAAGACGAGTCTAAGAAGACGGAGATAAGTGGGACGGATGGTCACTATGAGCTGCGATTTAGAACAAGAACGGAACGCGGACGCTTCAAGGTCGACTGCGTGGGAATATGCGGTTAGCAGCGGCTGCCCAATAAAGCATCGCCTCGGTGCGCTCCACCTATAAGCAGATGCGCCGGGTAAGAGTTCTCTAGGCCACGAGTTTAGAGGTTTGCGGCGGGCGGTCCTGACTTCAGGCGAGCCGCGCGCGGGTTCGCCCGCCACAACTGTCACAGGGCCCAGCACAGATGAACCGAATGTGTCTTCTCCCCCGAAAATCACATTCCAGACAGCAGGCTCGGCCAAGAAGTTGCGGCATCATATCGCCGCGGTAAAAAAAATCAAACAGAATTGCCAGCGAAAATTCGAAATATTTTTGGCCGCTGAGGAATTGTGCAACAGGTGTGGTGGTCCTGCACATTTTTTGGGCGGCACCATTTCGATCGCAATGGTGCCATGCGACCGGCG
Organism: uncultured Acidobacteriota bacterium; assembly: GCA_963729415.1. Classification (GTDB taxonomy): domain Bacteria; phylum Acidobacteriota; class Terriglobia; order Terriglobales; family Acidobacteriaceae; genus Gp1-AA133. The sequence goes on from CAVSOD010000012.1 coordinate 128,264, forward strand.
GGGCGTTCCCGAGCGGTCAGGTGCGGCCAGCCGTCCTTGACGGAACCGCGGAGCGCGGCAGAAGCAGGGACAGTGTGCGACATTTCAGTGCTGTCGTGCGTTGTCGGTTGCTTTGAATGCAAGGAGCGTCGGATAGCCGAGCGGAAGCAAATGTGGAGCGGGAAAGCCGAGCAGAGGTGACCTACGTCCGTGGCCCCGAGGCGTACAAGGAAGCTGCCATCGAAAGCACAAAAAAGCGGCGCTTCGACCTACCAAAGTATCCCTTTGAGGCATTCCATGCGAAAACTCTTTCTTTCTGCCTGAATGTGGTAGCGCCGCATTGAGATCGGTCGGTGTGAAGCCGGATGGTTGGTGTTAAATCCGCTTACGCTCATTGCCCTGTTGCAAAGGTTATACAGCAGTAGCGGCAACGCGGGTACGCTGATCAAAGAATCCGCGTCTGGGGGTAGGGTCGTCTAAACCAAAGTCCAAGTTTCTTCTTGTTTCTGCTTCCACTCACCAATAGGCGGAACTACAGCCTTCACCCTATCGACCGAATCGGTGGACGACGACTAGGGTCGAATTACGTGTACGACCGATCCAACTTTAGTTGATCCTGCCGGACAGCCTGGCCTCGCAGTTCTTTAGGATGTCCGCGACGACTCGGAATAAGGGTCCTGATTGAGAATCGCTTTAATCGCGCCTCCTTTCGTCGCCGTATCGCCCAAGGAACATGGAGGCACCGAGTTATTCGTCGGGCAACTGGCGAAGAGCTTAAGAACTGGGGCGGACGTCGTTCTGTACGTCAATGGAGAGTCCACCACGCGAGTGGAGCTGCGCTGGTCGATGCCGAGGCATTGCTCCCTTGCAAGGAACCGATCATTTTCTGAAAGAAACTCTTTCCGCTTGGGGATGTAACAGCGACGTTTGATTCGTAACAACTCTGCGGTACCGATCAGGAATTGCGAATTCACAGGAGGAACGAACATGAGCACATCGTTGGCCGGCGCCAGGACCTTCTTTCCGGTTCGTGAGACAGAAAATCGCAGCCGGAGTCTTGGCGCAATGCTCGGCAAGCTTCCCCGCGTCGAGCTCGATCTGCTTCGCCCGAAACTCGATTTGGTTCCGCTGAAAATGCACCAGGTGCTGCATGAAGCAGGAGACAAGATTCGGTTCGGATACTTTGTAGAAATGGGACTGCTGTCGATTGTGAGCGTCCAACCCAACGGCAAGAGCGTGGAGGTCGGCCTGATCGGTACGGGTGGTTTCGCCGGAATGCCCGTCGTCGACGGATTCAGCACCAGTCCCCACCGGTGCGTTGTCCAGACGGATGGCACGGCGTATCGGATCGAAGCCGCCGCGCTCCAGGACGTGTTACCCAGTTGCCCTGAATTGCATGCCGAATTGAATCGTTACGGGCAATATCTTGCCCTGCAAGCCATGCAGATTGCTGCCTGCAACGGATTGCATGAAGTCGAAGCGCGCCTCGCCCGCTGGCTACTGATGGGGCAGGAGCTTCACGGGTCGAACGAGCTCCCGCTCACCCAAGACCTTTTGGGCCAGATGCTGGGAACTCGCCGTTCGAGTGTGAGCCTCGCGGCCAGTGCCTTACATCGGGCCGGCATCATCGCCTACCGGCGGGGGAAGGTGACCATTCTGGATACGGCCAAACTGCAGAGCGCTGCCTGCAAGTGTTACGAGCTGATGAAGTCACGCCTGGATGCCTGGTTGGCGGAGTCTCAACAGGAATATCTCACATCCTAGACGGCCGGGAGCGGCGACACGATTAAGCGCAGTTAGGGTGAAGCGTGACTCTCTCGTAGAGTCGCAGGACGTTTCTGTTCAGAGGTCTTACGCAGGATTTCGGGAATTTCGCCCAAGCGTGAGTCAGATGCCCGTCTGCACAGAACACTCCCAGAAGCCGGGCGGCAATCGCATGTTAATCACGCAAAAGCCGCCGTAGTGCAGGAGAAATGCGCTTGGCAGGGCGTCCTCTACTGGTGTTGGCAGGAATTTTTTCCCCCGGCCATCTCGGTGCACGTTAAAATCATCGATTCGAAGAACACTGATTTTAAATTTGCGCCGCCTCTCAGCGCCAAAGGGGAGCCTTCTTATTTTCTGTTCATCGATGAGGAAAATCGGGATCGTTCTTGCCAGCCTCTGCGTCTTTTCTGCTTTTGCTCCTGCTCAAGACCGTTCGTCATGGGAAGCCTACGTCGGATACCAGTACACCTATTCCGATTACGGCCCGATCCAGGACGCCTCCAATGCCATCGCCAATGCTTACAGCGAGACAGTGAACGTCGATCACAAGTTCAGCATGACCGGCGGGAACGGCGAATTCCAAAAAAACGTGAAGCACCGCTGGGCCGCGGTTCTTGACATCGGCGGTATGTATACGACTCAGAATGTCGACCTCTCCCGCTATTTCCAGTTGCTGGGGTATATCCCATCGAGCGCCACGCAAGTGTCGAACTTCACGCCGATCGTCTACACCATCACTGGAGGACCCCAGCTCGATGTATGGAAACGAGGTCAATTGCGGGTGTTCGCGCGTGCCTTCGGCGGCGCCTCGCGCAGCGTCCTGTCCATGGATACAACCACCCGCCAGGCGTTGTCGTTTCTTGCGCCCAAGTTCAAGACCACGACCACGGATCCCGCGGTGATCGCCGGCGGCGGGGCGCAGTATCCGGTTCCATTCATGAAGCATCTGTTCTTTCGCGGTACGGCGGACTTCGTTCATCCATTCTCGAGCGGATCTCAGCAGAACTACCTGCGAATCACCGGCGGTATCGTCATCAACAAACTGGGCAAGCCATACTAGCCAGGGCGAAGGCGATCGAATGGGCGTAGTGAAAGAAGGCGAACTCCTGATCCGCAAGTCGGGCATTCATGGTTGCGGCTGCTATACCACGGTGGCGATTCCGGAAGGAACCCACATCATCGAATACACCGGTCCCAGGCTGTCGAAGGACCAGGCTGACGAACTCTATAACGAGCGTCCGGATACCTACTTGTTCTGCATAGGGGAAGGCGACTTCGTGCTGGACGGCGACTCGGTGGCGGCCTTCATCAACCATTGTTGCGATCCCAACTGCGAAACCGATGAGTTCGATGAGCACATCTGGATCATTGCGTTGCGCGACATCGCCGCAGGGGAAGAATTGACCTACGACTACAACTTGTACGATGGCGATGACGAGGATGAAGCGGTGTGCCGGTGCGGCGCGAAGAATTGCCGCGGCAGCATGTACGGCGACGAGGAATTGGAGCGCCGCGCCAAGGCCAAGAGAAGTGTTTCGGGCGCGTCCTGACTCCCGCTGGCGCGTCAAAGATTATTCCCAACCATGCCACTCAACGTCATTCAGGCAGGTGATCCGGTCCTAAGACAGCGTGCCCGAGTGGTTACGGCCGAGGAAATCCGGAGCCGCGATCTTCAGCAACTGATCGAAGAGATGCGCGAAACCATGCGTTCCGCGCCGGGCGTCGGACTCGCCGCTCCCCAGGTGGGGCGAGCCTTGCAGTTAGCCGTGATCGAGGATCGAGCGGAATACCACAAGGAACTGGCCGCGGAGCAATTGCAAGCGCGAGGGCGCAGGCCGGTCCCGTTTTACGTATTGATCAATCCGGAAATTGTTGCGCGCTCCAGCGATCACGCCCTGTTTTTTGAAGGTTGCCTCAGCCTGGCTGGTTTCTGCGCGCTTGTGCCACGGTCTGCGTCGGTACGCGTATCGTTTCTCGACGAAAGAGGAGAATCGCGCACCATTGAGGCTGCCGGGTGGCATGCGCGCATCATTCAGCACGAAGTCGATCACCTGCTCGGAGGCGCTTTACATTGATCGAATGCTGAGCAGGAGCTTCACCTCCGTCGATAACCTGGCGGAGCATTGGAAAGGGCTGCCTGCAGATGAAGTTCTGTCGCGCTTGCGCTAGCGAGGCTGCGAGGTTGGACGCGGCCGTTATCCTCGCGCCGTGACGTGCTCGAGGCTTTTGACGGCGCGCATGTACTGGGCGCGCTCAAAAGCGCTCGGATCGGGGCAACGCTGCTGGCTCATACTGCCCTGCATCTGGCGCACCGATTCGTATTCGTGGATTTCCATCCAGTCCACCAGGCCGTGTTCGACGTGGCGCAGATGGTTGATCCCATTGCGCAGCAGGGAAGAGCAGAGCATGGTCACGTTGGCGCCTACCATCAGAAGCTTGATGACGTCTTCGGCATTGTGCACGCCACTGGTGGCGGCAAGGCTCGCGCGCAGCCGCCCATAGAGGATTCCAATCCACGTCAGCGGCAAACGCAGCGCTTGCGGTGTGCTCAGCAGGACATTAGGACGAATCTCCAATTCGTCCAAATCGATGTCGGGTTGATAAAAGCGGTTGAAGAGCACGAGGCCATCGGCGCCTGCTTCGTCGAGACGCTTGGCAACGTTCGCGAAGTTCGTGAAGAACGGTCCAAGCTTCACCGCCACCGGGATGGAAATTGCCGACTTTACCGCCCAGACGATGTCGACGTAAGTCTGTTCGATCTGTGCCGCCTTGAGTTCGGGATCGGTCGGGATGGAATACACGTTGCATTCCAGAGCGTCGGCACCGGCCTGCTCGATCTCCTTGGCGAATTTTGCCCAGCCTCCCACGCTGGCGCCGTTCAAGCTGGCGATCACCGGAATATCGACCGCTTCTTTCGCTTTGCGTATGTGTTCGAGGTACCCTTCCGGGCCCAGGCGGAATTCGCCGGGTTGCGGAAAATACGTCAAGGACTCGGCAAAGCTCTCGGTCCCGGCCGAGAGGTGGCGATCCAGTTCGAGCGATTCCAGCCGCAGCTGCTCCTCGAACAAAGAATAGAGCACGATGGCGGACGCGCCCGCGTCTTCGAGACGACGAATGCTGGCGATTTCCTGGGACAGGGGAGAAGCCGAGGGAACGAGGGGTGTGCGCAGTTTTAATCCGAGGTAGTCTGTTTCTAAATCGATCATCATATTTCCTCGACCATGCCGGAATCGGTCCTGTTTGACTTCATGGGCTAATCAGCCGCGCTCGGCTCGGGGACCATCTTGCGCTGGGCCAGGTATTCGTACAGGCGATACCGCACCTCAACATCATGCTGCGCCTCTTGCCACAAGCGCTTCGCGTCTTCCGGCTTGCTCTTGGTCAGCATCTTGAAGCGCGTTTCCATCAGCATGAAGTCCTGCACCTTCCGCGTAGGTGTGCGCGAATCAAGGGTGAGTGGGTTCTCGCCGGCCAAGGCCCGGTCCGGGTGGTAGCGATACAGCAGCCACTGTCCGCTGTCGACCGCGGCTTTTTGGTCCGACATTCCCGTTGTCATATCGATGCCATGCGCAATGCAGTGAGCGTAGGCGATGATGATGCTGGGGCCGTCGTAGGCTTCCGCTTCGAGGAAGGCCTTCAACGTGTGCTCGTCCTTGGCGCCCATGGCCACGCTCGCGACGTAGACGGTGCCGTAGCTCATCGCGATCAGGCCGAGATCCTTTTTGGGACCGGGCTTGCCACCGGCCGCGAATTTGGCCACCGCCGCACGCGGCGTGGACTTGGAGGCCTGGCCGCCGGTATTGGAGTACACCTCGGTGTCGAGCACCAGAAGGTTCACGTTCTTGCCGCTGGCGATCACGTGATCAAGGCCGCCGTAGCCGATGTCGTAAGCCCAGCCGTCCCCGCCCACGATCCATACACTCTTTTTCACAAGCAGGTCGGCGAGGGCGAGCAATTGCCTCGCCACCGGAGACGTCTTGCCTTGCAGACGCTCTTTCAGCAGACTCACGCGTTGCCGTTGCTCGTAGATATCTGCTTCATTCTTTTGAGGGGCCGCAAGAGTCGCGGCGGCAAGATCGTCGCCGACCTGGCTTCCGAGTTGCAGAAGCAGTTCGCGTGCGAATTCGGTCTGCTTGTCAATGGAGAGACGGAAACCCAGGCCGAATTCGGCATTGTCTTCGAACAGCGAGTTGCACCACGCCGGTCCGCGGCCGTCGGCGTTCTTGGACCACGGCGTCGTTGGTAAGTTTCCGCCGTAAATGGAGGAGCATCCGGTAGCGTTGGCGATCAGGGCGCGATCGCCGAACAGCTGCGATAGCAGCTTCAGGTAAGGGGTTTCCCCGCAACCTGAACAGGCGCCGGAAAACTCGAACAGCGGTTCCTGTACCTGTTGCTGACGGATCGTGCCCGTCTTGATCTTGCGCCGGTCGAGTTCCGGAATCTTGAGGAAGAATTCCCAGTTCTCCGCCTCGGGCACGCGAAGCGGCGGCTGCGGCGCCATATTGAGCGCCTTGAGCCGGGTCTCTGTCTTGTTCTTGGCGGGACAGATTTCGACGCAGATTCCGCAGCCCGTGCAGTCTTCCGGCGCCACCTGGATGCTGTAGTTCATGCCCGCCCATTCTTTGTCACGAACCTCGGTTGACTTGAATGTCGCGGGGGCATTTTCCAACTCGCTCGAGTCATATACCTTGATGCGAATGACGGCGTGCGGGCAGACCATCGCGCATTTTCCGCACTGGATGCATATCTTGGTGTCCCAGACAGGAATTTCCAGAGCGAGATTGCGCTTCTCCCACTTTGCCGTGCCCGTGGGGAAGGTGCCGTCGCAGGGGAAGGCGCTCACCGGCAACTCGTCGCCTCGCCCCTCGTAGATAACGCCTAGCACTTCACGCTCGAACCTGGGGGCACTTGCCGGGAATGGCGGCGGCATCTCGAGGGTGCTGGTGATCTTCTCCGGCACCTTGACTTCAAACAGATGCGCCAGTGTTTCGTCCACGGCCTTCATGTTCTTTTGAACGATGTCTTCACCCTTGCGGCCGTAGGTATCGCGAATCGACTTGCGAATCGCCTCGATGGCCTCTTCCCGCGGCAGCACCTTGGATATGGCGAAGAAGCAGGTCTGCAGAATCGTGTTCATGCGGCTGCCCATGCCCGTGTCGCGCGCGACCTGGTACGCATCGATCACAAACAGGTTGGCCTTTTTGGCGACTAGCTGCTCCTGCACGACGCGCGGCAGGTGATCCCAAACCTCTTCGGGTCCGAAGGGGCTATTGAGCAGAAACGTTCCGCCCGTTACCAGCGAGCTCAACATGTCGTAGCGCTCGAGGAAAATCCACTGGTGACAGGCGACGAAGTTGGCTTTCGAAACGAGGTAGGTCGAGCGAATCGGCTTGGGACCGAATCGCAGATGGGAAACCGTCATCGCGCCCGACTTCTTCGAGTCGTAGACGAAGTATCCCTGGGCGTAGTTGGCGGTATTTTCACCGATGATCTTGATGGAGTTCTTGTTGGCTCCTACGGTTCCGTCGGCGCCGAGGCCGTAGAACAACGCGCGCACCACGCTGTCAGGCTCGGTGGAGAACTCGGTATCGTAGTCAAGGCTCGTATGGTTCAGATCGTCGTTGATGCCAACGGTGAAGTGTTCCTTGGGCTTCGCGAGATTGAGGTTGTCGTAAACCGACTTAACCATCGCGGGCGTGAACTCCTTCGAAGAGAGACCGTAACGTCCGCCGATGACGATGGGCCAGAGCTTCACGGAACCGTAACCCTGCCGCTGACCCTCCTGAATTGCGTTCACCACGTCGAGGTAGAGCGGCTCGCCGGCAGCGCCGGCTTCCTTGGTGCGATCCAGCACGGCAATGTTGCGAACCGTGACCGGCAGCGCTTCATAGAGGTGCTTGATGGAGAACGGCCGGTACAGCCGCACTTTCACGAGTCCTACTTTCTCTCCGCGGGCATTCAGAGCCTCGACCGCCTCTTCGGCGGCTTCGGCGCCCGAGCCCATCATCACGATGACGCGCTCGGCGTCGGGCGCTCCGACGTAGTCGAACAAACGGTATTGCCGCCCTACAACCTGGGCAAACTTATCCATGGCGGCTTGGACCGTGGCGGGGCAAGTGTCGTAGTAGGCATTGGCCGTTTCACGAATCTGGAAGAAAACGTCAGGGTTCTGCGCCGTGCCCCGAATCACAGGATGATCGGGCGAGAGGGCCCGTCCTCTGTGCTCGAAGACGCGGTCCACATTGATCAGGGCATGCATGTCGTCTTCGGTCAGCATCTCGATCTTGTTCACTTCGTGCGAGGTACGGAAGCCGTCAAAGAAGTGGAGGAAGGGAATTCGCGATTCCAGGGAAGCGGCTTGAGCAATGAGCGCAAGATCCATGGCTTCCTGCACCGAGTTCGAGCAGAGCATGGCCCAGCCGGTCGCGCGGCAAAACATGACATCGCTGTGATCGCCAAAAATGGAAAGCGCATGGGTGGCCAGGGTTCGCGCGGAAACGTGGAACACCGCGGGCGTCAACTCTCCGGCAATCTTGTTCATGTTGGGGATCATCAAGAGCAGGCCCTGGGATGCGGTAAACGTGGTGGACAGCGCCCCGGTCTGCAGAGCCCCATGCACGGCCCCGGCGGCGCCACCTTCGCTCTGCATTTCAGCCACGTGCGGCACCGTTCCCCAGATGTTGGGGATGGCCTCCGACGCCCACTGATCCGCCCACTCGCCCATCGCCGACGACGGCGTAATGGGGTAGATGGCGATGACCTCGTTCAGGCGATAGGCGACATAGGCGACCGCCTCGTTCGCGTCCATGGTCTTGAATTTGCGCTTCATAGTGATCCCCTCGCCTCATCGTGCCGGGCCTGGCTGTGTGGAACCGACCCCCGTCGGGATGGCCGAAGCCACCCGGTAGCTAACAGCATGAAGGCAAGGGAGCGGTGGCGTCGTCTACATCGATCACAGAGGGTTGTGATGTTCATCACATGGGGGGCTCGGTTGGGCTCGGCAGACCCCGGAACGATGCGCAAATGCCCGGAAACAACCGAGCAACCGGAAATCGCATGCTGATTTAGGATGAACTCGATGACTTCACGCGTGGATGCCGGCGAGCATCCCATCCTGCTCTATGACGGCGTCTGCGGGCTGTGCAACCGGCTCGTCCAGTTCACGCTGCGACATGACCATAAAGATCAGTTCCGTTTCGCCACGCTGCAAGGGCCGTTCGCGGCACAGATCCTGGCGCGTCACGACGCCTCGACCGACGACCTCAACACTTTTTATGTCGTGACCAATCCAGAGGAACCGAACGAGCGCCTATGGGCGCGTTCCGATGCGGCGATCGTGGTACTGGACAGGCTTGGCGGGTTCTGGAAACCCATGGCTGAGGTTGCTCGTCTTCTGCCTCGTTTCATCCGGGACGCTGTTTATAACCTGATTGCGCGGAACCGCTATCGCGTGTTCGGAAAATTCGACCAGTGTCCACTGCCTGATCCGCGGTACCGGCACAGATTTCTGGACGAATAGCCCAGCTTGTATTTGTTCACTTTCGCCAGTGATCCAGGTCACTGCCTGCTTGTCCATCGACGGGAACAATACGCGACAATTTGGCAGGTAAGCGTCGAAGAGATGGCAATTCCGCGCAAGTCGCGGTATAACTGCGCGTTCGCGAATGCGGGTTGCGGTCCGGCGAGACATTCTCTCCCCACCGCAGTAGAATTTTGGAAGACACTCCAGCCCGATCTCAAAAGAGGAAGTCTCATGGCAGATAAGGCAACTCTTCCCACTGAAAATATTGATTCCATCCTCCAGGAGGACCGCAGGTTTGAGTGTCCTCCACAGTTCGCCGAGAAGGCACACGTAAAGTCGGTTCAGGAATACGAAAGCCTTTATCGCGAGTCGGTGGAGCATCCTGAAAAATTTTGGGCACGCATTGCCGAGGATCTGCACTGGTTCAAGAAGTGGGACCGAGTGCTCGAGTGGAATTCTCCCTGGGCAAAGTGGTTCAGTGGCGGCCAGATCAACCTCTCCTATAACTGCCTCGACCGGCACGTGAAAACCTGGCGCAAGAACAAGGCTGCCCTCATCTGGGAGAGCGAGCCGGGCGAAGTTCGTACCCTCACTTACCAGCAGCTTTGGAAGGAAGTGCAGAAGTTCGCGAACGTCCTGAAATCGCTGGGTGTAAAAAAAGGCGATCGCGTCGCCATCTACATGGGCATGACGCCCGAGTTGCCCATTGCCATGCTGGCGTGCGCGCGCATCGGGGCGCCGCATTCGATCGTGTTCGGCGGCTTCTCGTCCAACGCGCTCGTCGATCGCATTCACGACTCGCAGGCGGTCGCCGTCATCACTCAGGACGGGTCGTACCGGCGAGGCTCCGAGGTGAAGCTCTTCCCGGCCGTAGAAGAAGCCCTGAAATCCTGCCCGAGCGTCAAGCATGTTGTCGTGTATAAACGCACCGGAACTCCGATCAACATGACGCCGGGTCGTGACCAATGGTGGCATGAGCTCATGGCGAAGGCCTCCGACGAGTGCCCGGCCGAGCCGCTCGACGCCGAGCATCCGCTCTACATCCTGTACACCTCCGGAACCACCGGCAAGCCCAAGGGCGTCGTGCACACCACAGGAGGATATTCGGTCGGAACCTACTACACCACCAAACTCGTTTTCGATTTGAAAGAAGAGGACACCTACTGGTGTACCGCCGATATCGGCTGGGTGACCGGACACAGCTACATCGTCTACGGGCCGCTGCAGAATGGCGCCACCAGCTTGATGTATGAGGGCGCACCGAACTTCCCCGAACCTGACCGTTTCTGGTCCATCATCGATCGGCACCAGGTCAACATCTTCTACACGGCGCCGACGGCCATCCGCACCTTTATCAAGTGGGGCGACGAGTGGCCGAACAAGCACAAGATGGAAAGCCTGCGGCTGCTGGGCACGGTAGGCGAGCCCATCAATCCCGAGGCGTGGATGTGGTACCGCGAAGTCATCGGCCACAACCGTTGCCCGATCGTCGACACCTGGTGGCAAACCGAGACGGGCCATATCATGATCTCCCCGATTCCCGGTGCGATTGCGACCAAGCCAGGTTCGGCGACGCGGCCGATTCCTGGAGTTGTCCCCGAGATCGTCACCATGGAAGGCAAGCCGGTTCCCGCTGGGTCCGGCGGCTTCCTCGTCATCAGCAAGCCATGGCCGGGCATGCTGCGCACCATTTACGGCGATCCCGACCGCTATGTGCGGCAGTACTGGTCGCAGATTCCCGGCGTGTACTTCACCGGCGACGGAGCGCGCAAAGACAAAGACGGTTATTTCTGGATCATGGGCCGCGTCGATGACGTCCTCAACGTCAGCGGGCATCGGCTGAGCACGATGGAAGTCGAAAGCGCGCTGGTGGCGCACGACGCGGTCGCCGAGGCCGCCGTGGTGGGCAGGCCGGACGATCTCAAGGGGCAGGCGATCTCTGCCTTCGTCACTCTGGAAAAGGGCAGGATACCTTCCCCCGAGTTGAAGGAAGAACTGCGGAAGTGGGTCGCCAAGGAAATCGGTTCGCTCGCCAAGCCCGATGACATCCGCTTCACCGACACGCTGCCAAAAACCCGCAGCGGCAAGATCATGCGGCGCTTGTTGCGGGAACTGGCCACGAGCGGGGACGTGAAGGGCGACACCACCACCCTGGAAGATTTCGGCGTGATCGCTAAGCTGAAGGAGAGCGAAGAGGCGTAGCGCGCTTTCTCACCACGGAGACACGGAGGCGCCGAGGAAGGCTTTTGCCCGTGGAGAGAAGCACCTGAACTGCAGGCCGAGATCGGCGCTGCCGTAACGCTCAAGAGTGCCAGCGTCCGCTTTTCAGCTCGGAAATCCAGGCCACTCGGGGATCGATCGAAGCCGCAATTTTGCACGTTGCGAATGAGGGGATACGCCTCTGCTGTGACCATCATCACTGCGACCTGTGTCCGCTCGCTCAAGAATCACCCAGCCCCGTTTCGCGTTGGGTGGCCCATCTCACGTCCGGGAGGTTCCCGCCATGAGTTCCGTGAAAGACCTGCACCAGGCCGGCATCTCGAACCTGCTCGCGATTGACGAGGAATATCCTTCGCCGAAGTGCGTTTCGGAGAATTGTCTTCAACAGGACTTTGCCGGCGAGTACGCCCGGTCCATCGCCGATCCCGAGGAATTCTGGGGGGATTATGCTCTGCGCTTCCTGTGGAGCAAGCCCTGGACGAAGGTGTTGAACTGGGACGGCGTGCACCACGAATGGTTCCTGGGCGCGAAGACGAACATCACCGTAAACGCACTCGACCGGCATGCCAACTCCGAGCGCCGCAACCGCGCTGCCTACATTTGGCTCGGTGAGGATGGCGCGGAACGCATCGTCACCTACGGCCAGCTCTATCGCCAGGTTTGCCGCTTCGCGAATGGGTTGAAGTCGCTGAACGTGCGGAAGGGCGATCGTGTCGTCATTTACATGCCGCTGACCATCGAGGGCGTGGTGACCATGCTGGCCTGTGCGCGCATCGGTGCAATCCACTCGGTGGTCTATGCCGGACTTGGCCACACCGCTCTGCGCGATCGCATTGTTGATGCCCAGGCGAAGGTCGTGATTGCGGGCGATGTTGGATTCCGGCGCGGCAAAACCGTTGGCCTGAAGCCAATCGTCGACGAGGCCCTCGACACGATCGATTTCGTAGAGAAGGTGGTCGTGTACTCACGCCACGCCGCCGAAGCCACAAGCGCCCGCGAGATCGGTTACGCGGAATTGCTGAAATTCCCTCCCGAATGCCCGGCGGAAGAAATGGATGCGGAAGATCCGCTGTTTCTGCTCTACACCTCAGGCTCGACGGGCAAGCCGAAGGGTGTGCTGCACGTGCACGGCGGATACATGGTGGGGACGACGTATCACCTGGAGAATTTCTACGATGTCGGTGAGCGCGACATTTTCTGGTGCACTTCCGATATCGGGTGGGTCGTGGGTCACTCCTACATCGTGTATGCGACGCTGTGCGCGGGTGTAACTACTCTCTTCCGTGAAGGCGCGATCGATTACCCGCATCCCGGAATCGCGTGGGAGATCGTCGAGCGCTATGGAGTCACGAAGATGTTCACTGCGCCCACCGCGCTGCGAATGTTCATGCGCTATGGAGAACAGTATCCGGCGAAGTACGACCTCACCAGTCTGAAGGTGATCGCCTGCGCGGGTGAGCCGCTGAATCCGGAAGCGTGGCGATGGGCCCAGACCCATCTTGCGGGCGATGGCAAGTGGGGATACGTGATCGACAACTGGTGGCAAACCGAGCTCGGTGCGCCCGCCATCGGCACGCCACCTTCGATGGCAATGCGCCCGGGAAAGGCCGGCGTCGCAGTTCCGGGCTGCGAAGCGGACGTGGTCGATGAGGAAGGGAAGTCTTTGCCCCCGGGCGCCGGCGGACGACTGGTCCTCAAGCGTCCTTTCCCCTATATGCTGCGCACGGTATGGCGTGATCCCGCCCGCTACGAGCGCGACTGGCAGCAGATTCCCGGTTGCTATGTGACCGGCGACGTGGCCGTGAAAGACAAGGATGGCTACATCACCGTGCTTGGCCGTGCCGATGATGTGCTGAACGTCGCCGGACACCGCATCGGGACCGCCGAAGTCGAAAGCGCGCTGGTTTCGCATCCCGCGGTCGCCGAGGCAGCGGCGATCGGCATTCCCGATCCGCTGAAGGGGGAGGCGATCAAGGTTTTCGTACAAACGCGCGCCGATTACGTCCCGTCCGAAGCGCTTGCCGCGACGTTGATCGAGCACGTCAGAAGGGAACTGGGTCCGATTGCTACGCCCTCGGCGCTGGAGTTTGTGACGGCGCTGCCGAAGACGCGCAGCGGGAAAATCCTCCGTCGATTCCTGAAAGCAAAAGAAACCGGTAAAGATGCTGGTGACGTCTCAACGATGGAGGGATAGGGGAATTTCAGATTGCAGATTGAAGATTTCAGATTGAAGAGTGCAGACTGCAGGCCTGATTCGCTGGCAAATCCGCAAGCTAGGATCAAAAATCTCAAAATCTGAAATCTGAAATCCCCTAAGCTCCGCCCTGCATCACGCCAGTGCCCCGCGGAGTGTCATGGGGACCCGTAGCCGACTCGAGCGTAACCGCGAAGGCCTTCGCCTCGACTCCCGCGGGTAAGCCGGGAGGATTCACTACCGTTGCGTTGCCTTTAGCGTCTGGTTTGAACAATCCCGCTGGAATGGGCGCCCCGGTCGGAGGGAAGAGCCACAGTTCGTAGATCTTGTCCGGCGGCAGCGGAGCCAGGTTGCTGGCAAGAAATACCAGGCTGCTTTTGTTTCGCAAATAAAACGCTTTGCCTTGCGGCTGGGGGGGCGTCTTTGCCGCGACAAGGACGATCGCTTGGGAATCGGGAGACGTCAGCGCTTCGATCGTGCGCTTCATGTTGGCCATTTCCACGGTCTGCTGGCCGGTGAGCGAGGCGAGGGAATTCATCGAATCGTGCAGGAAGGAATTCTCGCGCCGCAGTTGAACGACGACCACGAACATCGCCACGGCGGCTGCCCATCCCAACGCGGCCCACCAATTGAATCGCGAGGCGCGAGCTGGTTGTGCCCCGGACGCGCGCGGCTCCTTCGCGATCGCATCCAGCAGGCGTTGCCGGGAGCGCTGTGGCGGCTTCGGCCCGGTGGTTGCCATCGCCATCAACGCCATGTCTCCACGAAGCTGATCCAACTCCAGGCGACATTCGGGGCAGCTCTCGAGGTGCTTCTCGAGCGCCGCGCGCTCTTCGCCCTCGAGCGCGCCCAAAGCGTGCAGTGCGAGGTCGTCGGCGTATTGTTCGTGCGCGCTCATTTCTGAAATGCCTTGCGCAGGGCGATCAACCCTGCGCGAATCCTGGTCTTGATGGTGCCGAGCGGTTCCCCCGTTTTCGTCGCGATTTCGGTATGCGTCAGACCTTCGTAGTAGGCCATCTCAAGGGCCGTTCGCTGGGCGGCCGGCATCGCCGCTAAGAGTTCCCGGACCTTGACCGCAATGCGGGAGCGGTCGGCTTCCGCTGCCATATCGGGAACGACGGAGAGCACAACATCCTCGACGTCGTCTTCCGGCTTACGCTTCCTGAGGGCATCGATCGCACGATTGCGCGCGATTACCGCCAGCCATGCGCCGAGATTGCCGCGACTGGCGTCAAAGGCCCCGGGATTTCTCCACAACTGCATGAACACGTCTTGTTGCACGTCCTCAGCAGCGCCGGTGTCACCCAACACTCGCAGCGCTACGCTGTACACGATGGAAGAGTAGCGATCGTACAAGGCGGCCATCGCATTCTGATCGCTGGCGCGAATCGCCGAAACCAACGCGGTATCAGGGGAATCCGCTTTGAAGTCGGCGCTGGACAAACGCTCTGCTCTTCCTTTCTAAGTACGGTGGTCACACCCCGCTGGATTGTGGCGAGCGGCGATTCTTCGGTAATCACACGACCGTAACTTCCCCAGAGACAGGTAGTTATACCAGATGGCCCGGAAGGCCTGGAGGTGGTGGTCGGAAAGCCGCGCCTCGACTTTTCGATATCCGCGAATGCAATCAGGGATGTTCGCTGGCGAGATCTACCCTACTTTTGCGTCAACGGAACAGAAATCCTAAGCAAAATGCTGTTCGATCGAGCTTAGATACTGGCGATTGCGCAGTGCGCTATCTCTGGGCGCTCCCATGCCGGGCAATACGTCCTGTTCGACCAGAACATACCCGTGATAGTTGTGTAGCTTCAGCCATTGCAGCACTTTTGGAAATTCGACGCAGCCCTTTCCTAGTTCACAAAAGATCCCTTGCCGCAACGACTGGAAATAATCCCAGCCTTGCTCCCGGGACTTGGCTGCAACATCGGGACGGCAATCTTTCAAGTGGACATACCAGATGCGATCCTTGAAGCGCTCCAAACCTGCAACGACATCGCAGTCCCCCGAGCCAAAGACGTAGTGACCCGTATCAAACACCAGTCCAACCACCTTGGGATCGGTCAATTCGAGGAATCGCGAAATCTCATCGGGCGTCTCGACATAACCGGCACTGTGGTGATGAAACACTGTCCGCAGCCCGGTGGCGTCAAATACAGCCTTGGCTACTCCGTTTGCACCCTCGGCAAAGATTTTCCACTCCGCTGCGCTCAGGCCCTGATTCGGCTGGATTCGCCCCGCGTTCAAGGTGCGCTCTGGCACGCTGCCATTGTTGTCGGCGAGCACGAGAAACGGCTGCGGGCTGCTGGCCACCGACGCTAACAGGCGCGCGGTCCTGAGCGCGGAGGCGATACCGGCAGCGTGGGCGGAACGATCTTTCAGGGCGACGGGTACAAAAGCTCCCAGCATTACAACTCGGCGACGCCCGAGTTCCTGCTTCAGTGCTTCCGGTTCGGTGGGCATGTAGCCCCAGTCGCCCAACTCCGTCCCGGTGTATCCCGTCTCGGCCAATTCATCCAGCATACGGCCAAACGCGATCTGGTCAGATTTCACGCCTTCGAATTCAAGGGTGCCCCAGGAACACGGCGCATTCCCGACTTGCAGTTTGTTCATCGATTCTCCGAGTAATTCGTGCTTGACTGTCTGCTGAAGGCGCTTGGCGCCTAGGACACGGTAGGAATAATGGCGGAGAGGGTGGGATTTGAACCCACGATACCCGTTAAGGTATGTCCGCTTTCGAGGCGGATCGTTTCAACCACTCACGCACCTCTCCGCGTGAAAAACAGCCAATGCCGGTGGTCAGCGGCGCTTGGCTAAGAAATGTCTTAGTCTTCGAAGCAACCGCCATGCACAACGACTAGCGGCTTTCTCGTTCGGGGTCGCGGAAAAACGATTGCAACAATTCCGCGCAGCGACCCGCCAGCACGCCGCCTTTGATCTCCATGCGGTGATTCAGTTGCGGGTGGTTCAGCACCTGCATGACGGAGTGGACTGCTCCCGCCTTCGGGTCATCTGCACCGTAAACCAGGCGCCTGATTCGTGCATGAATCAGCGCGCCCGCGCACATGGCGCACGGCTCAATTGTAGCAAACAGCTCACAATCCTCCAGGCGATGGTTACCTACGATTACACCCGCTTCACGTAACGCGACAATTTCCGCGTGTGCGGTGGGATCGTTCCCGTCAAGTTGCGGTTCCAGCCGTGCGCGAGGACTCGCCGTCACAGACCACAACGGCTCCCACAGGGACTTCTCCCAGCTTCCAGCGCGCGCTGCGCGTCGCGCAGGGCCTCTTCCATGTAAAGTTCGTCGAGAGCGGTCGCGGTCGTTGGTCGTTGCAAGGCCAAGAGCGTCGGTCGTCGATCATTGGTTGTCGCCACGTGCATGGTCCGGGATCCATTGTAATGTTGCTCCGCTTTGAAATGAGAGCGGATCATCTCGCGCCGGCAATCAGAGCAGATGCAGCACGGCCCGCAAACTGTAAGGGAACATGCCGAGCAGGCGGGGACAAAGGGCGGTAAAATCCCAATGGGCGAGGAAAAAGTCGGAACCGCAACCGCAAACCAGCGAAGTTCCGGGTCGGGATGTCAGCAGGGCCTTCATAGCCATGCTCTGGGAGTAGGTACGCAGCCTGGCTAGAAAAGTTCCCGTTTTCGGCCGAACCGCCAAATTTGCTCGCGCAATTCGGATCGGTCAGAATCGTGCAAATCCTTTATCTCGACCAGGGTGCGGGTATTGCCGATACGCACTCACGCTGATTTAAGGTATCCTAGCGACGTTATGGGGATGCCGAGTCTGCTGCGCAAAGTGCTTCTGCTGGATCTGCTGCAGGGATTGAAGGTGACGTTCCTCTATCAGGATCCAAAGGAAAACTACACCGAGCAGTATCCGTTGGAACGGCCGCTGGTGGCCGAACGCTACCGCGGGGCGCCGCGGCTGAATGTCAATCCCGATACCGATGAGACCATGTGCATCGCCTGCGACCTGTGCGCGCTGGCTTGCCCCGAACACCTGATCGTGGTTTCCAGTGAACGTAACGAGAAGACCCGCCGCAAAGAACTCACCAACTTCACCTACGACCTGAGCCGCTGCATGTTTTGCGGCCTGTGCGAAGACGCTTGTCCTACTGACGCGCTCGAGTTAACCCAGGATTTCGAACTCGCCAATTATTCCCGCGAGGACATGATCTGGGACCGCGAGACTCTGGAAAAGGGACCGCGGCCGACGGTTTACAAGCACTAACTAAAATTTCATTCGAACAGAGATTGTCTGAGTTGGCGGGCTGGCGGGGTGCCCAAGGTTCGCGTCCGCGCTTTGGACGCTAACCTGGGACGCTGACCTGGGAACCTACTCGATACTCAGAACTCGATCACTCGGCATTACCTGCAGGTCAACGTCAGCCGCTCTAGTTCGCCATTCTGCCATCCTGTTCCGTCGGTCGGCAGGTGCGTGAAGAACACATAGAACGACTTTCCCAGGACATGCGGGTCGTCACCGAACCCAACTGCCGTCGGATACGCCGCAATCGGCCCGTAGACGCCGAGGGGAATCGGGAGGGTCCACTTCAACCCGTCGACAGATTCCGCGTATGCGAAGGTCGTGTCATTCGAGATGATCATCACGTAGCGCTGCAGGTAGCTGTTGTAGTGAATGTCGAGATATCCCTGATACGCGGACTTCGGATTCAGGTCGGTGGAAGCCCCGCCGATTGCGGGCTGCAAGTCCCAGGTCCCCCGATAGAACTTCTGGAATCCGACGGTGTGCTGACGCGTGGAACCGAACGCCGCATCCAGCACGGATTCTACCCGTGCCCGCGCCACGGAGACATTTGTCGTGGTCGTTGCGTGCAGCGTGCCATTTGCCATCCAGTCGGGAAAGTAAAGATAGAAATATTTGCCGTCTGGCGAGAGAACCAGGGGGCCGTCGCCGATCTCGAAACCATCCAGGCCAGGGGCAAAGGCCTGATTGAGGCGAATGATCTCACCCAGGTCAGTCCAGTGCAGTCCGTTGTCGGCGGAGGCCGCGAGGCCGAGCACCGCGTACAGCGCATCCGTGAGAATTTCGGCGTGATACACCAGAAGTAAATTCCCAGCACCCGTCATTCCCTCGGGAACCTGATACACCGGCCCTCCTCCCATGTAGGTGTAGCTGGGATAGTTGGGATTCACGGAAGGATCGGGATTCGGGGAAATGCTGACGTCCTGCGGAATGCTGTGCCGAGTGGATTGTTCAAGGAACCTGACGTTGTAACCACCGATCCGGCCTTGTTGTTGCCGACCCAGTGTCCTTGCCACATCTGGCGCGAGTGGTAGCCTCCATCGCTGGCAAAAAACTCGTAACCAGTGCCAGTCTTAATCATTCCCATGGGAGTATCAGGCCAGGCAAATCCATTATTCGTATCCGTAAGCGGAGGCTCGGCCTTATTGCCCCACGCTTGTCGCTGTGCCGGCGACACAACGACGATCGGCGAAGTCACCGTAGGCTGACAGAGTGGAGCTATAGTCTGAGCTGAGGCAACAAGTGACAAAGCTTGGCAGAAGACGCAAAGGAGGGCAGCGGCGAGCGGCGGGCGATCAAGCATACAGTTATCCTTAAAAAATGATTGTGAATGGCGGATGAATGTTGGCCCTGGCGTTCCGCCAGCCACACGCATTTCCGAACACGGGCTTGCATGAAATGTTGCGTCTGCTGATTCGATTTAACCATCGTCGGCGCCTATGTTACGGATCGGTTACAAGTTTCTTCTCCGGCAGGAAGTAAAGCGCCGGAATCAGGATGTAGATGAAGTAGGAAATATAAATCGACACGTGTGCCAACCCAGCTGCGGCCAGATAGAGGAACGCTGAAAACAGGTTCTTGAGCTGAATGCGCGAGTGGTATTCGCTCATCTCCGGATCGTGCCGATGCTGCCGTGCAAGCTCGTGCCGCAGAATCCAGAACGAGAGTCCGCAAAGGCTCAGATCGAGTCCGTAAAGCGCTACCGGAAAGGGCGCCCGCGGATTCCGCCCAAGGAAGTCGGTAACGAACGGGATCAGCGACATCCAGAACAGCAAGTTGAGATTCGACCACAGCAGTTGCGGGGTCACTTCGCGCACCGCGTGGATCAGATGGTGATGATTCACCCACATGATCGCGGCCACCAGGAAACTGAGCCCGTAGCTGAGAAAAATCGATCGCTGTCTCATCAGCGCCGCCCACGTGGGCTGCGCAGGAGAAGTCAGCTGCAGCACCATGATCGTGACGATGATGGCAATGACGCCGTCGCTGAAGGCCTCCATCCGGCTGGTCGTCATTTTCCCAGTGGACATGGGCCTCTATGCTAGCCGAGATAGTGATCCTGAACGTCGCTCCAGTGGTCCCATACAACTAGCCAACGGCTTGCGCGGTTAACGGACCACAGCCGGTTGTTGTTGCGTCATACAGTGCAAGGCGCCGAAACCCCAAATCAGATCTCCGGAGTAGATCGGCATAATCTGACGAGTAGGGAAGACCTCGGCCAAAGTGTTGAGCGCGATGCGATCATTCGCGTCGTTGAACACCGGCACCAGCACGACCCCATTCGCAATATAGAAATTGCCATAACTGGCCGGCAGGCGGCGGCCTTCGAAAATGACCGGTGCCGGCATCGGAAGTTCGACGATCTGAAACTTTCTGCCATCCTGATCGCGCGCGGCCTTGAGGCGCCGGAGATTGTCTTGCAAGGGCGCGTGATTCTTGTCGCGGCGATTCGAGTCGACCATGGTCAGGATCATGTCGCGATTCACGAATCGCGTGATGTCATCCACGTGGCCGTGAGTATCGTCGCCGGCTATGCCCTTGCCTAGCCAGATCACGTGCCGGATTCCGAGATAGTGCGCGAACACCTCTTCGTAGTCTTGTCGCCGGAAACCAGGGTTGCGCTGCTGCACACGGCTTAACAGGCATTCTTCCGTCGTCAGCAGGGTACCTGCGCCATTCACTTCGATCGATCCGCCTTCCAGCACCACCCGCCGCCCTTGGTGTTGCGCCCGCGTCTCAGCGGCCCTTGCGCTCTCGGCCATCAGTGAGCCGATTTTTTCGTCGTACCCGTAGTTCGAATATTTCGCCCAGGCATTGAACCGCCATTTTATGGCTTGCAGGCGTCGTCGCGTCTTATGCGCAGGGTCGCCTGCCGCATGCACGAATGTGCAGCCACTATCCCGTGTCCATACGCGATTCGTCGGCCAGCGATGGAACCGGACATTCTTGTTCAGCGCATTGGCCAGTGCCAAGGTCTTGCGCGCACGCTTCTCCGAAGCGGCATCGTGTGACGATCAACTCGACTCTTTCGTGCTGAGAAAGAGCTCGGACAATCTCTGAATAAACCCACGGAATCGGTTCGAATTTTCCCGGCCAATCGCCCTGGAAGTGGGGCCAAGCCAGCCAAGTGGCGTCATGCCGCTCCCACTCTGCCGGCATTCTTGGCGCAATCTGCGGATTTATTAAAGTTCTACTTGAAGCGTGAATCGAAGCCTCTCCGCGCGGATGGATGTTTCCTTAATCGATGAGCCGGCTGGTAATGGGCGCATAGCTGTCGATGCGGCGATCGCGCAGGAAGGGCCAGTTCCGGCGGATATCCTCCAACTTGTGCAGATCGACTTCCGCCGTCAGGATTTCTTCCTTGTCATGGGAGGCCTGTGCCAGCACGCGGCCAAAGGGGTCTGCGATGAAGGAGCCTCCCCAGAATTCCAGTCCAGCGCCCTGGGCTTCGTTGCCACGAATGTTGCCGGTTTCGAATCCGACTCGATTGACGACTCCTACATAGACGCCATTGGCGATTGCATGCGCGCGCTGGATGGTTCGCCACGCATCGTATTGCGCTTCGCCGAATTCCGCTTTCTCCGCAGGATGCCAGCCGATCGCAGTCGGATAGAAAAGCACGATGGCGCCCTGCAATGCGGTCAGTCGCGCTCCTTCCGGATACCACTGGTCCCAGCAAACCAGCGCGCCGATCTTGCCGGCTTGCGTATCGAAGGATCGAAATCCGAGATCGCCCGGCGTGAAATAAAACTTCTCGTAATAGAGCGGATCGTCCGGGATGTGCATCTTGCGATAGATGCCCGCGAAGCGTCCCGTCCTTGTCAAAGATCGCGGCCGTATTGTGATACACGCCCGGGGCGCGCTTCTCAAACAGCGACGCGACCAGGACGACAGCATGCTTTTTAGCTGCCGCCGACAGCTTTTCCGTACTGGGACCGGGAATCGGCTCCGCCAAATCAAAGAGCGCATGATCCTCGCGCTGGCAGAAGTACTGCGTCTGGAAGAGTTCGGGAAGGCACACGACCTGGGCGCCTTTCGCGGCGGCATCGCCGATGCGAGTCAATGCCTTTTCGAGATTCTGCATCGGGATCCGGGCCGCACGACATCTGCACCAGGCCCACCGTAAATTTTTCAGGCGACACGCCGCGACCTCCGCAAAAAAGCGAAGCGATAGCATAACAAAGCACGAGAATCGGTGCCCCACGCCGCAAAACGCGCGGAGACGTAGCGGCATCCGCTGGCCTTTAGTACAGTGATTGGGACGAATTCATAGGATTCAAGCTTGGAGGTGCGTTTTGAAACATGGAAATCATGACAAACATGCCAATCATGAAAAGCATGGGAACGGCAGTCAAGGAGATGGCGCTGGCATCGATCGCAAGCTGCACAATCCGATTGAAGATCGGCTGATTCCGCTCGAACCGCTGGACCTGAGCCAGGTGCGTTCGATCGACGATCTGGTGCGCGCCATGTCGAAGACCGCGTTCACGGGCCGTCAATTGGGGGAAGCGGCCGACGTACTCGAAGCGATGGCGCGCGACGAAGAGTGTTTCGTGGTTATGACCCTCGCGGGCGCAATGACCGTCGCGAAGCAGGGACTCGTCATTAGCGACTTGATCGAGCGGGGCATTGTGAATGCCCTTGTCTCGACTGGCGCTTTGATGGCGCATGGCCTCGTAGAGGCCACCGGCAAGGCACATTTCCGGGCCAATCCCGAAGTCTCCGACGAGGAGCTGTACGAGCAGGGCTACAACCGCGTCTACGACACGCTCGAGCCCGAGCAGAACCTCGATCACGTCGAGGAGGTCATGTCGGAGATCCTCGAAGGCTGGGATCACAACGACATCATGTGCTCCTACAAGTTGAACCACGCCATCGGGTCGCATCTGGCTCACACAGCAAAAGGTCAGCGTGGCATTTTGAAATCGGCCTTCGAACAGGGCGTTCCCGTGTTTGTGCCGGCGTTTACCGACTCCGAACTGGGGCTTGATGTTGCCCTGAACAACCGGCTGCGCGAATCTACCGGGCGGCATCGCATCCACTTCGATCCTTTCCTCGATCTGGAACACTTTGCTGCCACCCTGCTACGGCAAAAGCGCCTCGGGATTCTGACCATCGGAGGCGGGGTTCCCCGGAACTGGTCGCAGCAGTTTGGGCCGTTCCTCGAATTGCGCCACCGCCGCCTGGGAGAAAACATTCCGCTCAAGCGCTACCACTACGGCGTACGCATTTGCCCGGAGCCGGTGTATTGGGGCGGATTGTCGGGGAGTCCGTACAGTGAGGCGATCTCCTGGGGCAAGTTCGTGCCGCCGTCAGAAGGCGGGAAATTCGGCGAAGTGTTCCTCGACGCGACTGTGGGCATGCCGGTCGTGGTTGCCGCCGTGTTCGAACGACTCGACAAGGACAAGTCCCTGAAAGGCAAAGCCAAGAAGAAAATGGCCGCGAAATAAGGAATCGATTCCCGAATACCGAGTTACGAGCGATTTGAAATGACGGTGAAGTTGGAAGACAGAGAATATGGTCGGGAGCCGTCATCACTCGCCTGGACTCTGAGACAACTCGTGATGTCATCGCCCATAACGCTGTTGAACTTGAGTTGAACTATGCGAAAGGGTGGAGAGGTCGCGACCTCGGTTTTCTTGAGGATCTGCCTCAGTTGCGGGCATTCAAGATTATTGATTGGGAAATCCCATCTGTAGAACCAATCCACTTTTTGCACGACCTTCGCTCTCTTCATGTGTGACGTTGTGCAAGAGTGCCATCCGATTTGGGGGAATTTCCTTGCCTCGAGGACTGTGGACTGGAGTGGCGGCCGAGGTGCGAATCTCTCTTTTCCGCACGATCCTGAAAAAGCTTGTAACCGCAAAAGGAGATGGAGTTTAAGTGGTACTTGGATTTGCATTTCACTGCGGTAGTGAACTCGTTGGTTTAAGACCTTTGAAACGGCTTCGGTCCTTGAGATTGGGAAATCTTAGGCGGCTTAGTTCGCTGGCCGGCATAGAGGAGCTTTCGGCGCTCGAGGAATTGAAGATAGACACATGCCGCTCGATCGGGTCGATTGACGAACTGAGGCCGCTGGCGAAATTGCTAAAGCTGTCTATCGACAATTGCGGCGAAATCGAGTCATTGAAGCCGCTGGAACAGTTGGGCGGTCTCGAACTTGTCGTGTTTGTTGAGTCCACGAACATCCGCGACGGCGACCTCTCACCGCTTCTGAGCAAGAAAAACTTGTCCCGGGTTTCGTTTCGGAACCGCCGCCATTACTCGCATCGGCGAGAGGATTTCGGGGCTGCTTACTTTGGCGAGGAATACATGAGGCAGATGAAAGCAGGAGCGAGACGGCTTTCTAATCGGGAACTCGTCGAAAAGGCTCTTAAAGCGTCGTCCAAACCCTTTTGGCAGCGCATCTCCTGGCGGTAAGCGAAGAAACCGAAAGCACGAAGAGGGATGGCATTTTGCCATCCCTCTCTCTTCTGGAAAAAATCTCCTAATCGAAGATCAACACGGCCGACGCGATGACCGTCGTCCAAAGCCCCCGCTTGTCGCCTACCGCCGACTGCGTCACATTCGCCGTGCGGACAATCTTGTTCGACAGGCGGTAGATCTGCTTCTTCTCATCCCAGGAACGATCCGGGTCGAAGTCGACGTTCAGCGTGGTCGCGAGCATTTCCGCCGCCAGTTCTTCCGCGTAATCTCCGGCAGCATCTTCCGACTCGCCGAATGAATGATGCTCGCTCAGGTACCCGTAGGTGTTTCGATCCGAAGGGATCGCGACCCCGATGCTTGAGGCCAGCAAGCGATGCGGTTCGCGCGTGCTGTTTTCCGCGACCACGGAGAAAACCACCTCGCCGGGATGGAGAAACTTGAGTCCCGTGGCTCGCGGTACCAGTTTACAGTTGGGAGGGAAGATCGAAGAAACCCGAACCAGGTTTTGGGCGGCGATGCCTGCGTCCCGTAATGCCAACTCAAAGGAGGTAAGACGTTCGCGATGTTTGCCAACTCCTTTGGTGAAGAAGATCCGCTTCGGGACCATGTCCTTGCTCAATTCATTTGCCTCCAGAGGTGCGACGAAGTTCCAGAAAACGCAAATCTAACATAGCGATTTGTGAACTTTGGGTGAAAAAAGCGGGAGGGAGCCAAAAATACACGGGAGCCCGAAGGGGCCCCCGCGAACAGCACTCCTGGGCTGCCTGGACTACTTGGCTGCCACCGAAGCGACCTGGATAGTGTCGCCGCTCAGCTTGCCGGTTACTTTGGCCTGGCCTCCTGCCAGCTTATCGAGTGAGGCCAGGGTGGCCTTGTCGCTGGAATCGAGGAAGTACAATTTGTCTCCCACAACCAACGCGTATTTCGAGCCCTTGCCGACGCACGCGCGGGTGCAATCCGCCTCAGGGCCCGACATCATGTGGTGCGCGCCGCACATCGCGTCGCTGACCTGGCCGCTGAAACTCTGGGCCTTGTCGGCGCCAAATGCCGCGCAGGCCAGAATCAGAGCAGCCAGAAAAATTCCAAGTTTCTGCATACGAACTGTCATGCTGCCTTTTTCTCCTGTTTGAGATGAGAGTCGCTTATTTCCCGTGGGTTCCCGGGCTCGATATTGCAATTTAGACTACCAGACCGGCCCGTTCGATTCAGTCTGTCGCCCAATGAGTAGGACACCTTAGGCTTAGGAAGACGGCCGAATGCCATAACGCAGGGTGACATCCACAGTCTTGTCCGACTCGTTGACGCCCTCGTGGATACTGACCGTCCAGGTGACGTCGTGCGACAGCAGCTTCACAGTCTGTTCGAAGAACCGCCGCGGATAGCTGGTGTCATAGGGATCAGTTTCGCGCAGGGTCCATGCTTCCCGCAGCCGGTCCACTGTCTTCGGATCCACCCCCTGAAAATCGAGATCCCCGAGGTGAAAAACATCACCCTCGTGCACCTCAAGCTCATAGGCGACTGTGCCTGAGCCATCGTCGAGTCGTGGCTCCGGCTTGACCGAGGCAGCCATGTACCCGACTGTGCCGTAGAAATGTTGGACTGCCTCAAGGTCCGTCTTGAGTTGTGGTGCGTTGGCAATCTGTCCCGCCTGGGCGTGGATCAGGTTTTGCAGCTTTTCGGACGGAAACGCCTTATTGCCCTTCCAGTCGATGCTCGAGATCTTGTACTGTGGCCCCGGCTTGACCGAAAACAGGACCGACACGTCAGTACTGTCCGCGGTTTCCCCCACCACTTTTACCCGTGGCTCCGAAATCTCAGCTTTCAAATAACCACGCGCGTGGTAAATCTGCAGCAGGTTGAGCGTGGCGAACGCCACGACATCGGAGCGGGAATAATCTTTCCCCTCCAGTTTGCTGGCGGCCGCAGCCAGCAGGGGCAATTCGTCGGTTCCGGCGCCGTCGAAATGTACTTCGCGGATATCCAGTGTGACTCCGCTCGCCCGGAAGCTGATGGCATCGATCGGTCCGCCTGGCTCCTTGCTGTCGCGGACATAGTCTGCCCGTGCCGAAAGGGAGTGTTGCACCAGCAGCGCCTGAAGAACATCGGAAATCTGGTCGGCCAGGTTCCCGCCGATGGGAACTTGCCCTTTGAACAAGGGAAGGCGCTCGTGAACGCGGGCAACCAACTCATCGTTGGAGAACCACACAAAATTCTCAAAGCGTGCCGGAACGAGCTTGTCGCTGTCGACCAGTTCCAGGTCGAATTTCGTGCCGGTCGGAGTGTATGCGAAGCTGTAAGAAACGTTGCTGAACAGCCCGCACTCGCCAAGCTTCTGGCCCGCCTTCTGAAAGTCCTCCTGGGTAGCGACTGCACCAACCTCGAGGCCACTTGCGGCGATGATCTCCTCCGGGGTGTAGCGTTGCGTTCCCGCGACATGAATGGAGGCGAGCTTGTATTCGGCAGACGATGATTTTGAAGTGGTTTTGTGGGCGGTTTGTGCAAATGCAGCAACGCTGAAAAAACAAAGCGCGAAGGTTCGTCGAATCGGCGTCGTGATCACTGACAAGAATTTTATCTGATGCCAATAGGAACGGGATTACTGCCCGTTAAATCCGCCTCAGCGGCGCTTTACCGTTTCCACAACTGGATCGAGCGCTTTGCTTTTTACCGCCGTATCGATAAAAACCAGCGCAGCCCGGCTGAGCGCCTTATCCTTGCGAAAAACCAGCGCCAGGTCGCGCCGGATATGCGCGTCGGCAATAGGGATGATCGCCAGAGTGTTGGCTCGCACATCTTCGGCAACATTGGAGCGGGCGATAAACCCGACCCCTACGTCCGCCGCCACAAAGCGCTTCAGTAACTCGCTTGAATCCAGTTCCATGGAAATCTGCGGCTTCATCCGGCGTTCGTGGAACAGATTCTCGAGCGCATCCCGCGTATGACCGCTCTTCGGCATCAGCAGGGGGAAAACGCCAACTTCTTCGATGGTTGCGGATTTCAGCCGCGCCAAAGGATGCCGCGGAGGAGCAATGATCACCAGTTCGTCCCGGTGAATCAGCACCACCGTAAGCCTGGGATCGGTGACCGGCAGGGAAACGACGCCGAAGTCCACCGAATTGTCGATCACCGAGTCGAGAATTTTCGCGTAGTCGGCGCGCTTGATCCCGACCGCAACATCCGGATAATTCTTCTTGAATTCGGCGAACACTTCCGGCAGCACGTGCAGGCAGGTGCCTTCATTGGCGCCGACCACGATTTCGCCACGCGGGATCCGCTCGGTCTCGGCGATGGATACGCACACTGCCTTCCGCGCCTCGACAGCGTCTTCTGCGTACTTCAGAAAAATCTTTCCCGAGGCCGTCAACGAAACTTTGCCACCCGAACGGTCCAGCAACCGGGCGCCGACTTCCTCTTCCAACGCTCGAATTTGCGACGAGACTGCCGGCTGGGTGCGAAAGCGTTTCTCGGCGGCACGCGAGAACGAGCACAAACGCGCCACTTCCAGAAACGTTTCTAGTTGATCGAAGTCCATGTTCCAGGGGCTTGCACGAGACTCTTTATCATAAACGGTTCGAATCGGAAGCATTGAAACAATCGATTGGCTCCCATCCGGCACTGCGGGTAGGATTTCTTTCAACCGAGAATTGGCGTGAGGTGCAGGGTCTGGGTTGCGGCCCTGCCTTCTTCCTGCCTGAGCCGTTGCGTCTGAGCGCGCAACGCGGCTGCAGCACATAAGCATCCCTTATCGCTGCCATAAAAACTATCAATTTCGACGCTTCTCGATCGCCCTCTACACTCTAGCGTCGACCCGAGCGCTGTGCGCGTCCCGACATTCCTTCGAAGCTTGAGGAATCAAGCTGGGCGTCCAGCACGCGCACCCGGCGGAAGATCACCGCAGTGAGATCCGAAAGGGAGTCATGTCAGACCCGAAGTTGGTGCTGGACTTTGCCAAGCGAAACGACGTCAAGATCTTCGACCTCAGGTTTACCGATCTGCCCGGGCCTCTGGCACCACATCTCGTACCCCGCCGAACGTCTGACCGAAGCCGCTTTCGAAGAAGGCTTCGGCATGGATGGCTCGTCGATACGTGGCTGGGCCGCAATCCACGAAAGCGACATGCTGCTTATCCCCGACCCGGCCTCTTATCTGCTCGATCCTTTCACGGAAGTCTCGACCCTCGTCATGGTGGCCGACGTGATCGACCCTGTTACCAAGCAGCGGTACGACCGCGATCCGCGATACATCGCGCGCAAAGCCGAGCTCTACCTGAATTCCTCGGGCGTGGCCGATACCGCGTTTTTCGGCGCCGAGGCGGAATTCTTCATCTTCGACAACGTGCGGTTCGATCAGCGCGAGCAGCACGGTTTTTACTTCATCGATGCCGAAGAGGGCCGGTGGAATTCAGGACGAGCCGAGCAAAACCTGGGCTATCGCCCACGCTTCAAGGAAGGATATTTTCCCGTACCGCCGACCGATCACTACCAGGATCTCCGTAGCGAGATGACGGTGGCCATGCAGAATGCCGGATTGACGGTCGAGTGCCACCACCACGAAGTGGCGACCGCGGGGCAGACCGAAATCGATCTGCGCTTCAATTCGCTGGTCAAATCTTCCGACAGCATGCAGCTGTTCAAATACATCGTAAAAAATGTCGCCAACCAGTACGGGAAAACGGTGACTTTCATGCCCAAGCCGATTTTTGGCGACAACGGCAACGGCATGCACACTCACCAATCGCTGTGGAAAGATGGCAAGCCGCTTTTCGCCGGAGACGGATACGCGGGCCTCTCGCAGATCGCGCTGGCATACATCGGCGGACTCATCAAGCACGGGCCCGCGCTTGCGGCACTGATCGCTCCCACCACCAACTCCTACAAGCGTCTTGTGCCAGGATTTGAAGCGCCCGTGAACCTTGCCTATTCGCGTCGGAACCGCTCGGCCGCCTGTCGAATTCCGATGTATTCGGCTTCTCCTGCGGCGAGGCGAGTGGAGTTCCGCCCGCCTGATCCTAGTTGCAATCCCTATCTTGCATTTGCAGCCATGATGATGGCCGGTGTCGACGGTGTCGAGAACAAGATGGACCCAGGCCCCCCGCTCGACAAGGACGTGTTTGACCTCAGCCCCGACGAGTTGGCGAAAGTCCCTTCGATGCCAACCTCCCTCGAAGAAGCCCTGGATGCGCTGGAGCGAGATTCGGCCTTTTTACTCAAAGGCGACGTCTTCACCGAAGAACTGCTGCGCACCTACATCGAGTACAAACGGGAAAAAGAGTGTAAGGCCGTGCGTCTGCGGCCACACCCGTATGAGTTTTTGCTGTATTACGACATCTAGAGGCTGGCGAACTGGGATCTTTCGATACGCTGGATCAAACTTGTCTGTGACACATGCTGACCTACGATTACATCAATAAGGAATGGATCGTGTCGGCGACTGCGTACCGGGTCTACCGTCTCGCATCCTGCTTCTCGATCTTGTTGTTCTTCCTGTGGTCCTACGCGACGGTTGAAGGCGTTCCGGGACAATATCTGCCAGCGATCAGGGCCCTTATGTTTGCCGGAGTTGTCGGCGCCGGCACCTCGTTCGTCGGAATGGAGTATTTTCTCTTTCGTTTTGACGAGTCGCATCCGCTGAAACAGATCGTATGGTTTTGCTTGATGCTCATTCCAATGCTCGGTCCCGCCCTCTATTGCTTCATCGTGTATTCGCGGTCGAATATCGTAAGAAACTGCCTGCACTCGGTGGAAACACGTCCTCCCACAGAGGAGTGAGCTTCCGAAACAAGCGCGAATGCTTGAGTCTCTGAGCAAATTTCACGCTAAAATAGCGCGCTTTTCACTTGGTGCATCAGAGCGTTTTCCTCTTGAGCGCGGATCGAACCTGCTAGACGCTATCCTCGAGGAAGTTCGCACACTGCCACAGGAGCCTTAATGAAATATTTTCGATCGCTGCTCTGCGCTTTGATCCTAGTGACCGTAGCCTACGCCCAGCAGTCCCCCTCGCCCGCCGTCGGTGGCGGCAAACTCTTTTTCCCCAAAAACTTCATCTGGGGCTACAGCCAATTTGACGTCGCCCCTCCCCACAACGAGCCAGACCCGAACCTGTGCGCCGCCAATGCCGGTGACTTCGGCGGCAAGGATGCCCCCTGCAATGCATTTGCGCGTTACATGCTCTCCGGCTACGTCGAGGTGCATCCCTTTGCGCGGACCCAACTCCGCCGACTTCTGTTCTTCGGTGCCCCGACATTTCTGTTTGGCAAGAACATCCCGCACACGCTGTATACCTGGTCTCCTGACGCCATCGGATGGGAGCGCTCCTGGGGCGCTGGCATCGAAATCGGCCACGGTTTCGAAATGCGCGTCACCCAGCATTTCCTGTTTCAGCGTTTCGGAGCCCGCGATCGCTACTTAGGGCCGGCAGATTTGGGCACGAACGGCCCTTGGGGCAGGTACAACGTGATTGGCGTGCGGAAATACTTTGGACATCGCGACGCACAGTGAGGAGCGCGACCAAAGCCAGGCAGGCTGATCGCTCCCGAAAAAACTGGCTATGCCACGAGTGAAGCTAGGCGGCTCTGGGCAGCGCGTGTGCGGGGCGCCGGTTGCGTTGGACCAGCCATACAATGAGGGCCACAATTCCGATCAGAAACAGGATGGGCACGATAAATATCAGGAAGAACCAGAACGTTCCGTCCATGGTGGTAACTTCTCCCCCGATCTCCGCGCCTTGCTGGCGATGTATCGTGCCGCTGAAGACCGTCACATCGCCCCCGATTTTGGTTCCGCTGTCGGCGCGGACGTCGCCCAGGAATGCGGTCACTTCTCCACCTACAGCCGCGTTATCCTCCAGCACAACACTGCCGTGAAAGGTTGTGATGTCGCCGCCAACATTGCCACGCACGTACACAGAGCAATTAAAGCAGGTGAGTTCGCCGACATTCTGTTCTGGCCCGATGCGAATGTCGTGGCCGAATTGCGTATAGTCGGAGCTGCCGCGCGCGAAGCAAGGCGCCGCCACAGCAAGCACGAGAAGCAATGGAAGGCCAAAGAGTAACGTCTTTTGTCTCATGTTTTAGCGACCCCGTTCGCCACCACAACCTCTGTCGATTCGATTCTGACGGTCCCGAAAAGGCATGTCAAGGCTCGTAATCAACCTCCTAATCGACTCTAGTGCTGGCCTCCCCTCAGAAACTCACCGATCGTCGTGTTCAAGAATTTCTCATCCGCCAGATTGCTCCCGGCCCCGGCGGTGTGTCCCCAAAGCGACGGGATCGGGGTCAGGGTCACCGTCTTCATGAAGCCGGCTTCGTAGCGTGCGTCACCCACAGGGAAGTAGAGGTCGGTCTCAGATGGCATGTAAAGGAAGGGAATCTGGATCGACCCCAGCGCCCGCGCCACATCCCCATCGAAACCCGGCGTCGTTCCGACGTCGTGTTTCTCCCAGGTTCGCATCTGCAGGATGAGGTCGTTGGCATCGGCGCCGGGGATGAAGTTCGTCCGAAACTCCTTGACCACCGATTCGAAAGTTGTGCCCGGCTTGGCGCCTTCCCGCCATAGTTCCTTGCGCCACCATTCCTGGGAGAATAGCCATCCGGTCCAGACCATTGCGAAGGCCTCGATGCCTTTCGTCGGCGGGGAGGTGTAATCCCCGTTGTTGAACGCGGCATCGCAGGTCAGGGCCGCGATCTCGCCCTCCAGCCGCACGAAGCCGTGCGGGTAGGTTTTTGCCGTACCTGACGTCGCCACGAGGCGATCGGCAAACTTGGGATAGCTGACCGCCCACTGGAACGCCTGCTGCGCCCCCATGGAGAAGCCAATAATGGCCCGCAGGTGCGTAATGTGGAGCTCCTCGGTGAGCAGTCGATGCACGGCCTCCACATTGTCGCGAATCGTCGTGACCGGAAACCGGGGGCCGTGGTAGGGCTCAGGTGTGTTGCTCGGCGATGAAGAATGGCCATTGCCAAACAGCTCCGTTGCCACCAGGAACCATTGCGACGTATCCAGGGCATGATTCGGCCCGATCAGCCACTCGTAGCCATGAAAATCCGCCATGTAGTGCGAAGGCAGCAGGATCACGTTGTCCTTCGCGGCGTTCAAATGCCCGTACGTTCCGTACACTACGCGCGCCTGCGGCAGCACGACGCCGCTCTCGGTCTTGAAGTTGCTGATGACGAACTCGTGCCGCTCGCCGGTTTCGGGCTTCGGCGATGTGTCCTGCGCCAGGAGCCTGGGCGAAACCAGCAGAACCAGCAGAAACAGAAAAACTCTCTTCATGGAATCCTCAGCGTAGGTGATTCGATAATCCAGTGCTCGATCACCCCAAGATGTCGGCGATTCTAGCATCGCGATCCAGGCCGACAAGCCCCCCTCGGTCGCTGTCCCTGAAGGCATGCCCAGCCTCCCGCTCTAGTCAAACCTTTCTAGAAATGGCACCCATTCTCTATAATGAAGGGTTTTCATCCAAGGTAAGGAGCAAGCATGGCGCAGTCCTTTAATGGTGTCGCGGTGCCGTCGAACGGCGCACGGATCAACTACCGGGATGGGAAGTATCAGATCCCTGACAATCCGACCATCCCCTTCATTGAAGGGGACGGCACCGGGCGTGACATCTGGAAGGCCTCGGTACGAGTGTTCGACGCCGCGGTTGAGAAAGCTTACAAAGGGAAACGGCACGTCGCCTGGTACGAGGTGTTCGCCGGAGAAAAGGCCAAAGCCAAATTCGACAACTGGCTCCCCGACGACACGGTTGACGCCATGCGCGAATTTCGCGTAGCGATCAAAGGGCCCCTGACCACGCCCGTCGGCGGAGGCATTCGCTCGCTGAACGTGGCGTTACGTCAGATTCTCGATTTGTACGCCTGCGTTCGCCCCGTGAGGTACTACAACGGCGTGCCGTCGCCGGTGAAGCATCCCGAGCGGATGGACATCATCATCTTCCGCGAGAACACCGAAGACGTTTACGCCGGAATCGAATGGGAGCAGGGAACCGCCGAAGCCGCAAAATTGATTGAGTTCCTGAACAAGGACATGCTCAAAGGCGGCAAAAAGCAAGTCCGCCTCGACTCTGGTGTGGGCATCAAGCCGATTTCGGTCACTGGAACCAAGCGCCTCGTCCGCATGGCGATTCAGCACGCCTTGGACAATGGCCTCAAGACCGTGACCCTGGTACACAAGGGCAATATCCAGAAGTTCACCGAGGGCGCCTTCCGCAAGTGGGGCTACGAACTGGCCACCGAAGAATTTCGCGATCACGTTGTCACCGAACGCGAGAGCTGGATCCTCGACAACAAGGACAGGAATGCGAACTTGTCTGTCGAAGAAAATACCAATTTGATCGAGCCGGGACTCGAGTTCGCCACCGACGATTTCCGCAAATCGGTTTACAAGGAAGTGAAAGAGGTTCTCGATTCAATTTACGCAACCCACGGACAGAGCGCATGGAAGAAGAAAATTATGATCAACGACCGCATCGCGGACTCGATCTTCCAGCAAGTGGTGACGCGCGCCGATGAATACTCCGTCCTGGCCACGCCGAATCTCAACGGCGACTACATTTCCGATGCCTGCGCTGCTCAGGTTGGCGGACTCGGCATCGCTCCCGGGGCCAATATCGGCGACGGCTTTGCGATCTTCGAAGCGACTCACGGTACGGCTCCCAAGTATGCGGATAAGGACGTCATCAACCCCGGCTCCGTCATTCTTTCCGGGGTGATGATGTTTCGCTTCTTGGGTTGGAACGAGGCTGCCGACATGATCGAGCGCGGCATTGAGCGCACCATCGAACAGAAGAAAGTCACCTATGATTTCGAGCGCTTGATGGAAGGGGCAACGAAAGTAAAGACCAGCGAGTTCGGGAGCTACATCATCGAGAACATGGGAGCGGAAGTGTTGGTCTAGCACTTGGCAATTGTGGCACTTGCATTTAGCCCCACAGCTCTGGAAAAGGTTTTAACGATTTCTGAAAGCTGGTAGCTGACGGCTGATAGCTCATCCAAGAGGAACTCATTCATGCGAAAAAAAGTAACAATTGTTGGCTCGGGCAACGTAGGCGCCACCGCCGCTCATTGGATCGCTTCCAAGGAGCTCGCCGATGTCGTGCTCATCGACATCATCGAAGGCGTTCCCCAGGGCAAGGGCCTCGATCTTCTGGAGGCGATGCCCATTGAGAAGCGGGACTCGCACATCATGGGGACGCAGGACTACAAGGACACCGCCCATTCCGACATCGTCGTCATTACGGCCGGGATCCCCCGCAAGCCAGGGATGAGCCGCGATGACCTGTTGCACACCAATCACAACATCATGAAGGCTTGTGTCGGCGAGGCGGTGAAGTACTCGCCGGACTGCATTCTGATCATCGTTTCCAATCCCCTTGATGCGATGGCGCAGGCCGCCTACAAAATGAGCGGCTTCCCGCGCGAGCGTGTGATCGGAATGGCCGGCGTGCTCGATTCGGCCCGCTTCCGAACCTTCATCGCCGAGGAACTCAAGGTCAGCGTCGAAAACGTGACCGCTTTCGTTCTGGGCGGACATGGCGATACGATGGTCCCCCTCGCCCGTTATTCCACCGTGGCGGGTATCCCGATCACCGAACTCCTCGATGCGACCACGCTCGAAAAGTTAATCCAACGCACCCGTGATGGCGGCGCGGAAATCGTGAAATATCTGAAGACCGGGTCTGCTTACTATGCGCCTTCCGCGGCCGTCGCGGAGATGGTGGAAGCGATCCTGAAGGACAAGAAAAAGATCCTTCCTTGCGCCGCTTACCTGGAAGGCGAATACGGGATCAAAGGTCACTTCGTCGGAGTTCCGGTGAAGCTCGGCTCGAAGGGCATCGAGCAGATCATCGAAATCAAGCTCACCCCGCACGAGAAGGCGGAACTGGATCGCAGCGCCTCTGCGGTGAAGGAATTGGTGGCCGTGATCGGAGTGTAGTGGTTGTGTCTAGCCGACTTCTATGGTTGCGCCTTAAAGGAGAATACCCAACTGATCTCACTGACGTGTGGATTCTGTGCCCGCATCACTGGACTGTCTGAATCGAGGCTGAAATCAGAGGGACCCCTCGGCTTGGTCCCTTTGGTCGGAGAGCGCTCGAGCGACAGAAAGACGCGGCCATCTCCTTGAAATTCTTTTTCTAGCACGCCTCCTTGCCATGAAATCAGTTCTTCGGCCATATCTGTACCATCGTTCGTCAATGTCCAGCGAAACGGGCGACCATTGTCGCGCTGTAGTTGAGACACAGTCGTTCCCAGCGAAATTCCGTGGACCGCATGCCAGCGGCTTACTTTGCCTCGAATTGCGACGGAGCTTGGGTCCGCCCTTCGCTCTGGATCCTTCCACAAAATCTCGATCCTGCGTTCCGGGTCGTTCGGGAATAGAATGGTTTCGGGTTCCATCTCCCCTTCGCCGACGTCGGCATCCTGGTCCACGACGTTTGATTCTCCATATAACCGCACCAGGTCCTCTCGCGTGGTGGCCGCTCTTATAGATCCTTTTGCTCCGCTCGCGAGAATCAGCCAAGGATCGGACTCCGCCTGCCCGAGTGCCGATCCCAGAAACAAAACGAGAACTCCGGCCAGACTGAAAAGACTCGCGCCGAGAACATGGAATTGGTCCTTTACTCTTGTGTTCGCAGCCATCGCGATGCCCCCTTTCAACCGGATTTTGGCAGGAAGTTTGCGTTGAGGCTAATTACTTTCGCGTGGGGTGGCGCTTCATAATGGAAGCTGACCATGGTCAGTGACCTTGGTATGATCTCGCCATGAAGGAAATTGCCATCTCTGAGTTCAAAGCCAAGTGTCTAGGCCTTCTGGAAGAGGTGCGCAAGACACGCAAGCCGATCCGGGTCACGCGCTTCGGTAAGCCGGTTGCGGAGGTAATTCCCCCCTCTCCGGGAAAGCCAGAAGGAAGGCGCTTCGGAAGTATGGCGGGAACGGGCGAAATCCTGGGCGACATTGTTGGGCCGACTGGCAGCATTGAAGATTGCGACGCTGGAGAGAATGAATGATCGTAGAATCGCCACTTACGATGGAAGTGGCGCTTGCGATTCCATCCATCAGTTTTTCGCATGGGGATCCGGCCGATCATTTCCTGGCGGCGTCGGCAAAGGTCTTTGATCTCACGCTCGTAACTGCAGACGAGACGTTGTTCTCTGTGCCGGGCGTTAAGGTTTTTAGGAACTCCTAACGCCGAAACGCCGAGTCGCCCAGCCTCGCAGACGCCGTCGTGGGCACGGTCGCGAGTTTCATGGACACTACCTCGATCTCATTCGAGAGCGGATTTTTCAAGGCTTTCACCGTGACCGTCTTGCCCAAATAGTCACGCAGCCTCTCGACATTGCTGACCGCCCAGGCGCGTCCTTCGGCGATAATCGCCTTGCCGTCGTCGCTGACTCGGCCTGAGATCGTTACTTTCTTTGCCTTGGCCGTAGGCGCTTGATTCACACCCTGCGCCGACGCGAACAAAGAAAGCGACAGTACCAGTAACGTGGTGGATAGGATCCGACGGTTCATACCATGCCCCCAGTTCGTGGAGATGCCTTTCATAAAGAAAGCATAAGGGCATTTTCCGCCAGATGTATCCCGGAAAATCTGGATGCTCGCAATCCAAAAAAACGATAGGCCGCGCGCTGCCCCTGCAACCCGCGGCCTTTCCAGCAGAATCGCTAGACTCGTTCGATCGTGACCGACTGGAGAACCACATCCTTCACCGGACGGTCCTGCTTACCCCGGGCCAGGTTCGAGATCTTATCGACCACGTCTTGCCCCTCGACCACTTCGCCGAAGATGGTGTGCTTTCCCGTCAACCAGGTGGTCGGCGCTACTGTGATGAAGAATTGCGAGCCGTTGGTATTCGGTCCGGCATTTGCCATGGCGAGCTTCCCCTTTTTGTCGAACTTGTGCGGCGAGTTGCGGGTTTCGTCCTCGAACTGGTAGCCGGGACCGCCCATGCCGTTGCCCGCCGGATCACCGCCCTGGATCATGAATTCGGGGATCACGCGGTGGAAGATCGTGCCGTCATAGAGACGATCCTTACTTTTCTTTCCGTTGAGCGGATGCATCCACTCCCGCTTACCTTCGGCAAGATCGATGAAGTTGGTGACGGTTTTGGGAGCCTCCTTTTCAAATAGGCGACAAACGACCGTGCCTTCGCTGGTCTGCAACGTTGCATACGTTCCGGGTGGGCGAGTCATGACAGTCCTTTCCAATAATGAATTCTGCTTTGTTCTGGGAGCGCCATTCCCCTAATTTGAAGGCGCCGTGGCTTTCGGAGCGGTCGCCGGCTTCTTTGCCGCCGAACTGGAAGCCTTTGGAGCGGACGCGCTGGAGCCCGCTTTCACAATCGTAATATGGTTGATCTTCACGGGATGGAAGGGGAGATTACTGCGCGGATCGCTGGGCATGCGGGCGATCTGCTTGACTAGCTCCACCGAAGCATCGTCACACTGCCCGAAAATCGTATAGCCGCCGTTCAAGCTGGGGTAGGGAACTTCGGTGATGAAGAACTGCGAGCCATTGGTGTCAGGACCGGCATTTGCGTATGCCAGCCGTCCGGGGCGATCGAATCCCAGATCGGGGGATGTTTCGTTCTTGAATCGGTAGCCAGGGTCGCCTCGCCCTGTGCCCGTGGGATCGCCACCCTGGATCATGAACTCCGGAATCACGCGGTGAAAAATCGTCCCATCGTAGAGCGGAACCTTATGCTTCTTGGCATGAGTGGCGGGATCGGTCCAGTCCTTGGTGCCGGTGGCTAGTCCGATGAAGTTATCGACACCGATCGGGGCTTTCTTCGGAAACAGGGTGCAGGTCATCTTGCCCGCCGACGTATCGATAATCGCGATCGGGTCGGGAGCGTCCTCGGCAGCGGCGGCCGGCGCGCCAGCACGGTGCGGCGGAGTAGCAGTCGTTGCCTTGGTCTGGGACCATCCGAAAAACGAGAGAGAACACGTAATAAGGCCAAGCCCGATAATTCTGTGCATGCGGACTCCTTCATGTCTTAGGTTGGTCGCCCTCGAAAGGGCTGATTTGGGTGAACAGGAATTGTACGACACCGCGCGGTCTTGGCGCCGGTTTCCCATGCCGCGCCCCTCTGTCGGCTGACGGCGTCGGTCTTGAAATTGGAAAAATGTGAGGAGTGGCAATTAAAAAAGGGACCTGAACTCGCCAGGTCCCCTGAAAAAACAGTATAGAGAGATGGGAAACGGATCGAAACAAAACCACTAAAACAGAAATCCCAAGCCAACCGGCTACGAGCCAGTCGCCACGCCTACGCCCAAGC
The DNA here is from genome assembly GCA_963729415.1 of uncultured Acidobacteriota bacterium. Classification (GTDB taxonomy): domain Bacteria; phylum Acidobacteriota; class Terriglobia; order Terriglobales; family Acidobacteriaceae; genus Gp1-AA133. The sequence continues at coordinate 166,915 of CAVSOD010000012.1, forward strand.
CTTCACGCCCAGTGTCGACTTGCGCCTATACTCCATGTAACCCCGCGGAGTCAGCCGGATCACTCCCCGAACCTCCTCCTCGACATACCCTTCGTTACGCAGTTCAGAAACCGCCTGCCGCGCCTCCGATGAAGCCACTGTCGGCTGCGGCAAGCGCACGAACTCCGTAGGGTCTTCCTCATAGCGCTCGGCCAGGCGATGGATCAACTCTTCGGAAAACGCATTCGCGATCATCAGCGCACCCATGCACGCCATCCTATTTCTCCCGACCGGTCCGTGGTATGGCCCGTCCGTGGTAGCAAGTACATTACCGTGGTACCTGTCCCAAGACGGCTTCCGGTCCAATTACCTCCTCCGTCTTCCCCCCAAATCCGTCATCCTGAGCGAAGTGAGGCGCCAGCCGAACGCAGCGAAGGACCTATGCATTTGCGGAAAGGTTGTCAGGGTCCATGTTGGCTTCCGCTCAAGGGCCCAAGACCTAGTCCCTGACACCTAACACCTGCTCTACCAGCTATACTTCTCTCCAGGTCCCATCCATCTCAGCCCACGAGGACGTTCATGCATTTCGCTCGTCCAGGAATTCTGATGCTCTTTTTCGCTCTCGCTACGCTCGCTTTCGCCATGACCTTGCTCGCGGCCAACGGCGCTCCCACGCCCACCCTGACCTATCCGCACGCCAAAACCGTTGACCAGATCGACGACTACCATGGCACCAAGGTTGCCGACCCGTACCGTTGGCTCGAAGACACCGATTCCACCGACACCCGCGAGTGGATCGACGCTGAGAACAAACTCACCTTTGGCTACCTCGACCAGATCCCCTACCGCCAGGCCATCCACGACCGCCTCAAAACACTCTGGAACTACGAGCGCTACGGCGTCCCTGAACAGCAAGGCAGCCGCTACTTCTACCAGCACAACAACGGCCTCCAGAACCAGAACGTCCTTCTCGTTGCCGACTCGGTTACTGCGGAGCCTCACTTACTGCTCGACCCCAACACGCTTTCCGCCGATGGGACCGTCGCCCTCACCGGCCACGCTATCTCCGACGACGGCAAGCTCCTGGCCTACGGTACGTCCGCTTCCGGCTCCGACTGGATGGAGTGGCGCGTTCGCGACGTCGACACCGGCAAAGACCTCTCCGACGACCTCAAGTGGGTGAAATTCTCGGGAGCGTCCTGGACCAAGGATGGCAATGGTTTTTTCTACAGCCGCTACGACGAGCCTAAAGCTGGCGCGCCCCTGCGCGATGCCAACTACTTCCACAAGCTCTACTATCATCGCCTCGGCACGCCACAATCCGAAGACAAGCTCATTTACGACCGTCCGGACAACAAAGAAATGGGTTTCAGCGGCGACGTGACCGACGACGGCCGCTACGTCATCATCACCGTCTGGCAGGGAACTTCGCCCAAGAACCGCCTCTACTACAAAGACCTCACCGATCCCAACTCACAAGTCATCAAGCTGCTCGATGACTTTGACGCCCAGTACCAGTTCCTCGACAACGACGGTCCCGTCTTCTGGATCAAGACCGACCTCGAGGCCCCACGTGGCCGCGTCATCGCTATCGACACCCGCCACCCCGAACGCGCCAGCTGGAAGACGATCGTCCCACAATCCGCCGACAAACTTGAACACGCCAACATCATCAACAACACCTTCGTTCTCAGCTATCTCAAAGACGCGCAAACCGATGTCCGCATCTACGATCTCGACGGCAAGTTTCTCCACAACGTTGACCTTCCCGGCATCGGAACCGCCGAGGGTTTCGGCGGCAAACGCAAGTACAAGGAAACCTTCTACGCCTTCACCAGCTTCACCATCCCCACCACCATCTACCGTTACGATCTCGCCGCCGCCAAGTCCGCCGTCTTCCGCCAGCCCAAAGTCGACTTCGACTCCAGCAAGTACGAGACAAAGCAGGTCTTCTTCACCAGCAAGGACGGCACGCGCGTCCCCATGTTCATCACCGCGAAAAAAGGCCTGAAGCTCGACGGTCAGAACCCCGTCCTGCTCTACGCCTACGGCGGCTTCAACATCTCGCTCACCCCCGCCTTCTCCGTGGGCAACGCCGTCTGGCTCGAGATGGGCGGAGTCTACGCCCAGCCCAATCTCCGCGGAGGCGGCGAGTACGGCGAAGAGTGGCACGAAGCGGGAACGCTGCTTCGCAAACAGAACGTCTTCGACGACTTCATCGGTGCGGCCGAGTGGCTCATCGCCAACAAGTACACTTCACCAGGCAAACTCGCCATCCGTGGCGGCAGTAACGGAGGCCTGCTCGTCGGCGCCTGCGTCACGCAGCGTCCCGACCTCTTTGGGGCCGCGCTTCCCGCCGTCGGCGTCATGGACATGCTCCGCTTCCACAAATTCACCATCGGCTGGGCCTGGACCTCCGACTACGGCTCCTCCGACGATCCCAACCAATTCAAAGCCCTTTACGCCTACTCGCCGCTGCATAACCTCAAGCCCGGCACCAAATATCCCGCGACCTTCATCACCACCGCCGATCACGACGACCGCGTCGTCCCCGGCCACAGCTTCAAATTCGCCGCCACCATGCAAGCCGATCAGGCCGGCTCCGCGCCCATCCTGATCCGCATCGAAACCAAGGCCGGACACGGCGCCGGAAAACCAATTTCCAAGTTGATCGAAGAAGCCGCCGACACCTGGGCCTTCGCGGCCAAGAACCTCAACATGGACGTCGCCCTGCGCTAATACTTTTTGGGAATTGAACACTTTGGATGACCGACGGCTGCATTCTCCCGATTGCCGATCACCCGACCTGCGAGAGTGCCCCAGGTTCGCCTCCGTTTCTTTGGACGCGAACCTGGGCCTTCGAACCATCGCTGGTAGAACCGTCTCCTAACCTTAATTCACGAGATGATCGATGACGCGATCCCTCGATCACCAATCACCTGATCAAAACGTTGTTCCCTTCGTCAGATCCCAGCAACTCTTGCTTCCGGTGCCGGTATCGGCCACACATATCTTTTTAAAAGTGAAACCGATCTGCTCCGAGGGCACCTCCTGCGATTCCTCTCCGCCGAGTTGGTAGCTTGCAATCACTGCGTCCGTCAGTGTCACCGTAAACGTGTCATCCTTCTGCTTATCCTGTTCCACAATGGTGACCTGCTTAAAGTCTTTTCCTATTACTGCTGCTCCGAAAAGAACTGGAGTGCAGCTGTCTGCCCGTCGGTTCACACTCAGCGCAGTCAGGCTCGGCTTTCCCGCTGAAACGCCGCCTCCGGTTGTGGTTCCCCCCGATGTGGTCACCCCGAAACTCCAGGAAAGCGCGGGGATCGTCCCCTGCGAGTTGTTGCAGGTCAGGCCATCGAGCGTTACTTCAATGCTCGACCTTTCTTGAAAACGTGCCTGGGCCGGCGTGTCCTGCCCAAATGCAGCGATTGCCAGCACGGCCGTGGTGGTCAACAACACAAGAATCTTCCTCTGCATAAAATCGGTTCTCCATGAGTGGAATTCGGCGGGAAATTCGCGCACTCCTGCTGCTGACGGGCGTACAGGCAGGGAGCTGCGTGCTCTGAGATATGGAAGTCCCGCTATCGAGGTCAACTGGGCGGTGGGGATTGCGGCCTCAAGCCGTCCTCGACATTCCGAGTTTCACCGATGGCATGGGTGTGCGCTAGTTACCGATGTCCTACGCTTCGCCTCGTCCGCTTTCTCTCTTCAGGTACCGTGCTCGCATCCGGCAGTCTCCCGGGCTCGCGTCTACCTTTTAAACTTGGGCCCGATGTGGTTGCTCCTCCAAATTCCGATGCCCCATGGACCGCCACTCCTGCTAACCAAATCCATTCTCTTTAGTCTTTTCTCCGGAGGCTCCCCATGCGTCTTGCCGCGCCGCTCGCCTTCTTCCTTGCTCTCACCGCGTTCGCCCGCGACGCGAAAGACTCCACCCACTTTTCCCTCGACACCACGAAGAACCTCACCACCATCGGTGGCACTGCGGAGTCGACGACGTACCGCGGCCGCCATGCCGTGCACCTCGCCCCGACTGCTGACACCGCGAACACCGACGGCGATATGCTCGCCATCGTCACTGGCCCCGACTTCAAAAACGGAACCATCGAACTCGAAGTCGCCGGCAGCCCGCGCCCCGGCACTCCGGCCGACTCTCGCGGATTCATCGGCCTCGCCTTCCGCGTTCAAGACAAGGACGGCAAGGGCGAATACTTCTACCTCCGCCCCACCAACGCCCGCTGCGAGGACCAGCTCCGCCGCAACCACGCGACCCAATACGTCTCCGCCCCCGACTATCCCTGGCATCGCCTTCGCAAGGAAAATCCCGGCGTCTACGAGTCCTACGTCGATCTTGATCCCGGCGCCTGGACCAAAATGAAGGTCGTCGTTTCCGGCACCACCGCCCGGCTCTACGTCAACGGATCGGCCCAACCCGCTCTGGTCGTCAACGACCTCAAACTCGGTGAATCCCACGGCCAGATCGCGCTCTGGGCCCACACCACCACCGACGCCTATTTCTCCAACCTGACCGTGAAATAGAGCTCGTTCGATTTTGCAATTCTTGTGAAGGTTTTTCGGGTCGCCTTCCTTCGTGTGACTTCGCGTCCTTTGTGGTCGACTGGCATGTCTCCGGCGTATACTCTGGCCCGAAAGCAGCGCCACCCCCAGGAGGTTTCCTATGTCGCGAAGCCACCTCACGCGCGTGTTCTTAACCCTTTCCATTTTTCTAATCCCCACCTTCGGCTGCGGACGCCACGACAGCGACGAAAAATTCTTCCTGGTCTCCGCCAACGTGCAGCTCCCCTATTGGCAGGAAGCCAAGTCAGGATTCATGCAGGCCGCCGGGCAGCTCAAAGTCCAGGCCAAGATGGTCGGCCCCGACACCTTCGACCCGAAGGCCGAGCTTCAAGCCTTTCAAGACGCCGTGCGGCAAAAGCCTTCCGGCATCCTCATCAGCGTCACCGACCCCGCCGTCCTGACGTACGACATCGATAAGGCCATCGCCGCCGGCATCCCCGTCCTCACCATCGATGCCGACGCCCCGGTCAGCAAACGCCTCTTCTTTATTGGAACCAATAACTACCAGGCCGGACTGTTAGGCGGGAAGCGCCTCGCCGAAGAAATGAAGGACAAGGGCAATGTCGTCGTCTTCACCATGCCCGAGCAAACCAATCTCAACGAGCGTCTCCGCGGATATCGCGAAGCCCTGGCTCGCTTTCCCGACATTCACATCGTGCGCGTCGTCAACATTGCCGGCGATCCCCGCGTCGCCTTCGACTCCACCGACGAAATCCTCGGCAAGGAAGGCGACAAGGTCAACGCCTTCGTTTGCCTCGAGGCCCAGGCCGGCCGCGAAGTCGCCACCGTCCTCAACAACCGCAGCGTCCACAACAAAGTGGTCATGGCCTTCGACAGCGATTCCGACACGCTCGACTGGATCGACAAGGGCCTTATCGCCGCTACCATCGCGCAGAAGCCCTACACCATGAGTCTCGTCGGCCTCCACGTGCTCGACGACCTCTACCACAACAAGCTTCCACGCCTCGATGTCGACTGGTCCAAAGATAGCTTCGCCCCCGTCCCGGCTTTCGTCGACACCGGCACCGCCCTCATCGACAAAAGCAATCTGAAAGCCTTCCGCGACGCCAAAGCCTCGGCCACTCAGGGCGGGAAATAGACGTTCAGCCGGAGACTGTCATGATGTTGTGGTCAAGAGGGGTCGGAGGAAACGAAAAAACTATGGAACGTGAGATTCAGGACGGTGGGTCGTCAAAGCCCAAACACCTAAGACCCAAGACTTAAGACCCAAAAACTGAAATTACCTATTTTCCTGGGGCCAACTCCAACTCATGCGCCTTGGCCTTCTCCACTGCCTGCTTCGAAAAAGGCAGGGGGAACGTTGTGCCTTCGTACCAGGCCTTCCATTGGTCCATGTAGTAGGGGCTGAGGAAATTTCCGGCCTGTCCGGTTACGGTGTTCAGAGTGGACTGGTCGAAGTTGGCAAGGTCGGCGGTGTAGCGCTCGGAGGGGCCGAGGAGGCCGTTGACTTGTTTGACGGTCACACCGTCGCCGGACTGATCATGGCGGCCGGGACCGGTCCAGCGGCCGATGATGGGCAGACGACTGAGAACGGGATGCTCGATGTCAAGAGGAGCGAATGCGCCCCAGCGCCACTTACTGAGATCCGGCGGCGCGTGCGGATTGTTTACTGCGGCTTCGACCGCCGCAGCGAGAAGAGTGTCGTAACTTTCGTAGTTCTCCGGCAGCCAGCGCTTGGGTTGCTTGGCAAGGACGTTCTCCAGCCAGATTGAGGAACTGAACCATCGATAACTTTTCCAGCTGAAAATGCCAGGGTTGTGGTCGGCAGGATGACTTTCTGCAGGTTGCTTGGGGGCGGCGCCGAGCTTCGGTTCAAGCAGGAGGCGGCGGAGTTCGTACTGCGAACGGTTCTCGATGGTCGCGGCGGCCGAATCGACGGTGAGTCGGCCATCCCAGTCGCGCATGAGGTCGCGGGCCTGCTGCGCGCGCTTGGAGAGATTCTTGACGTGGTCGAGCGAGTAGACGAAGCGCTCGGCGCAGAAGCGGTCGAAGGCCGAGTACACATCGGTCTGCAAGGAAAGCATGTCGGCGGCGGAAAACTTTCGTCCCGACTCGAGCACCTGGTGAATGCGGTCGGTGCGCCACGGCGGATCCCACTCGGTACTGATGCTGTAGGGATAGTTGTCGGGCGTGATGCGGGAATTGGCAGTGGCCAGAATTCCGGTCGCCGGATCATAGACATTCGGCAGCTTGTCGAATGGGATGTAGCCTGTCCACTCATGTTGGTTGTCGGCACCGCTGACCGGAAGGCTGCCGTCGCCCGCAGCACGAATAGGAATGTGCCCGGTGGCGTGATAGCCGATGTGGCTGTCGACGTCGGCATAAACGGTGTTTTGGCCGGGGGAATCCCAGGTCGAGAGCGCGGCGAGGAATTCGTTCCAGTTCTGCGCTGTGTTGATATCGAAGAATGGATCGCGAACGGAATCGTAAGCGGTCCAGCGTAAGGCGATCTTGCGGGTTTCACCGGGGATGAGGTCGGTGATGATCGGCCCATGGCGCGTAGAGGCGACGTCGACGGTGACGTCGGGCTGACCTTTCACATGGATGACTTCGAGGCGGTGTTCAGGGTGCTGCCAGCCCGAAGGCGTTTGGTAGGCGCCTTGGTCATTGAAGTTTTCGATGTAGAGATCTTCGACGGTTGGACCAACATTGGTGAATCCCCAGGTGATACGGCGATTGTGTCCGACGATGACGAAAGGCAGACCGGGCAGCGTGACGCCGACGACGTCGTAGTCGCCAGAATGCAGATGCGCTTCATACCAGAGGTTGGGCATCTGGTGGTTCAGGTGCATGTCGTTCGAGAGCAGCGGCTTTCCACTCACGGTGTGCTCGCCCGACACGACCCAGTTATTGGAACCGGGGATGAGGTCGGGACGCGGTGAAACGGATGAGGCGGGATGAATAGCGGCGACGTTGCTGTCGGGGCCGTCCATTTCATCGTCGTCGTCATCGTCGCCGTCCGATTTCGATTTCGGGCGGATCTGGTCTTCGATGCGACGGCTGTTGGACGAAGGCGGGCGATCGCGCCATGAACTATTGACGAAGAGGTCATCGGTCAGCTCGGGGCCAAGCTTGGCGAGAATCTTCTCGCGAATGAGTGCGCTCTTGTAGGTGCCGTGGTTCAGGTCCTGAACCAGGCGCGCCCCGAGAAGAAGGCAGTCTTCGACCGTCCAGGGCTTAGGCTGATAGCCGATGAGGCGGAACTCGATGGGCAGCCGGTTGAGGTGCGTGGCCAGAAATGTTGTGACGCCGCGCGAGTAGGCGTCGAGATAAGCGAGATCGCGCGGCGAGAGCGATTGCGCGGACTTGCGCGCGATCTGGCGCAGTCCGAGGATGCGCTGCTCACGATCGTGCTCGAGCAATGCAGGGCCCAGGATTTCCGACATTTCACCGGCGGCGAAGCGGCGCATGACGTCCATTTGCCAGAGGCGGTCCTGTGCGGTGACGTAGCCCTGGGCATAAAAGAGATCGGCGAGCGTCTGCGCCTCGATGGTGGGGACTCCATGACCGTCGCGGATCACGGTGACCGGAGCCGACAGCCCCGGCAGGGTGATGGTTCCGTCAATTTGTGGAAGCGCGGAACGCGCAGCGAAATAGAGATAGGCCAAGGCGCCAAGCACCAGCAGGAGGAGAGCCAGAGCAATTCGCGGAAGAATCCGGCGACGCGTTCGGGGCAGAGCCGGCGAATCGGTGGTTGGGGTCCAGGTGGCCATGGATCGTTCGATTTTAGGGGTTAAGAGAATAGTACGACAAACGCGGAACGGCGGAACAACGTCCCGGTTTAACGAATAAAGCCGTAGACGAACTCGAGCACGATGATTCCGCCGATCACCAGCCCCACGCAGCCAAGCATGCGAGCCTTCTTCGATTGGCTGGGATTGAGGTTGGGCCGGGTCCCAAGCGACGCGAAGCGGACAAACCCGACTGGTGCGATCAGAAGCCAGAGCGCCCCGCCAAAAAACCAGAGCAGGGAAACGATGCTGATGAACCGTACGAAGCTCATGTTGGCGCTAGAGTATCAGTCTCTAGTCTTCAGTCGCCAGTCGCCAGCGGGCAGTGGTCGGCGGACAGTGTGAGTAAGCGGGCTGGATTGGGGAGCGGCGGGTGTCCCGCCCGCCTGGCGAACGAGACTTTTCGACAAATTCAGTGCAGCCTACCGGCCCCCTCCAGCGGTAAGCCGATTTGTTTGGCTGACGACCAACGACTGCAGACTGGCGACTGGTTGATTTTGAATTTCATTTTCAAGATGGTGCGATGGTATCCTGAGGCAGTCTGAACCGGAAATCCAGGGATTGAGCCGGCTGAAAACCTCGCTGGCTTCGTATAGCCGCGACACGACTCCAACCATGCTGCAAAAACGCATTGATGACCAGCCGTCGATTTCGCCCGAGATGGTGCGCGAAGCGCAGGGCATTCTGCATCAGCACTTGAAAAAAGTGGGGTTGAAGCAGACGGCACAGCGGGACACGATCCTGCGAACGTTTCTGGACACTCGCGAACACCTTTCCACAGACGAACTGCACCGGCTGGTGCAGAAGAAGGATCCGAAGATCGGATACACCACGGTGTACCGCACACTGAAACTTCTGGCCGAGTGTGGACTGGCTAGCGAGGTGGCCTTCCACGACGGCATTGCCCGCTACGAGCATCAGTACAACCGGCGCAGCCACCATCATATGGTGTGCACCGATTGCGGCAGTTCGGTGGAGTTCTTCTCGAATGAGGTGAAGAAACTTGAGGAGGACATCGGCCGGCGGTACCACTACCGCACGACCCGCCACACCTTTCAGATCTATGGAGTCTGCGAGGAGTGCCGGAAGAAGAGTACGGAGCGCGTGGTATAGAGGGCCTCAAGGGCACGTAGCCTCAGCAGGAAGAACTCATCTCGCCAATTGTGAATATTCTGGCTAGTGCTGCTCTGCAAAGCGAACTGAGGGACGTTTCTTGGAGCGGCGCTTTCCTGATAGTCTTTTCAAGGACTGACCTTAGAGCTGATGCCAATTGCCTGCGGATATTGCGGCGCCTCGATGCCCGACATTTCGGAGTTCTGCCCGGCGTGTGGCCGTCCGGTGCGGGAAGGGAACTTCTTTGCGCCGGAGGAGAGCGGGCAGGAAGCCCAACCGGCTGCGTCCGCCACTCCCGAAGGCACCATGGTTGTGCTTCCGCCGGTGGAGTGGGAGGACCGCATCACCGGTGCGCTGGCGTATTTCACGTTTATTCCAGCGATTGTCCTGCTGTTCCTGAAACAGTATCAGCAGCGGAAATTTGTACGCTTCCATGCGTTTCAAAGTGTGTTCTTCTGGGCGCTGGTTGTGGTGCTGGCGCTGCTCGGACTGCTGGCGTCCTTGTTCGGATGGCTCTTTGGCTGGCTGCTGGTGGGAACATTGATCTCGATGGCCTTGTTCTTCACCTGGCTGCTGCTGTCGGTGAAAGCGTTGCAGGGGGAACGGTTTGGATTGCCGCTTCTCGGAGTGCTGGCAGAGCAACAGGCGGCAAGGTAGCTGATAGCTCATGGCTAGGGGCTGTTGGCTCAGGGCCTACTATTTCTACGTTAGAGCGTCAGACGAGACTCGTCACTATTTTCACCACAGAGGGCACAAAGGAGCACGGAGGAACGGTCCGCTTTGTGTAATTTCGGGTCTCTAGTGATCCTCTTGACAGCAACACGAACGACCGCCGGAACGTAAAACCTGTCGGCGCGCTCCTGGGATTGCTAGGGTTTCAGACAATTAATCACCCAGAAACGCGAAGGCCACGGAACCTGTTAGTCCGGGTCCGTGGCCTTTGTACTTCTCTGAAGCTTTCGGACTTGGGTCCTCGAAAGCCTCCCGGCTGGCGATCAAGCCGTGACGTCAAAGCGATCGTGGTTCATCACTTTGTTCCACGCCGCGACGAAGTCTTTCACGAACTTCTCCTTGGAGTCGGCGCACGCATAGACCTCGGCGAGGGCTCGCAGCTGGGAGTGCGAACCGAAGATCAGGTCGACACGGGTGCCGGTCCATTTGAGTTCGTTGGTCTTGCGGTCGCGTCCGTCGTAAACGGTTCCGGAGCCGTTGGATTCGTTCGACGGCTGCCATTGCGTGCCCATGTCGAGCAGGTTGACGAAGAAGTCGTTCGTCAGTGTCTCCGGCCGCTTGGTGAAGACGCCGTATTTGGAGTTCCCAACATTAGCGCCCAGCACCCGCAGGCCACCGACCAGGACCGTCATCTCCGGAGCGGTCAGCCTCAGCAGTTGCGCCCGATCGACCAGCATCTCTTCAGGCGACATGTGCTGCTGCTTGCCGTTGAGATAGTTGCGGAAGCCATCAGCCTTTGGCTCGAGTGGCTCGAACGACTCGACGTCGGTTTGCCCTTGCGAGGCATCCATGCGGCCTGGGGTGAAGGGGACTTTCACGTCGTGCCCCGCGGCCTTCGCAGCTTTCTCGATCGCAGCACAGCCGCCGAGAACGACCAGGTCCGCCAGCGAAATCTTCTTCCGCTTGCTGCCGTTGGTCTGCGCGCTGTTGAATTCCTTCTGGATGCCTTCGAGCGTCTGCAGCACCTTCGCTAATTGAGGGGGCTGGTTGACGGCCCAGTCCTTTTGCGGCGCGAGGCGAATGCGGGCGCCGTTCGCTCCACCGCGCTTGTCAGAGCCGCGGAACGTGGATGCGGATGCCCAGGCAGTCGCGACCAGTTGGGCTACGGTCAGGCCGGATGCGAGGATCTTTGCCTTCAAGGCGGCAATGTCCTGGTCCGAGACCAGCGGGTGATCGACCGCGGGGATCGGGTCCTGCCAAGGCAGATGCTCCTTGGGAACGAGCGGGCCGAGATAACGCACGATCGGGCCCATATCACGGTGCGTTAGCTTGAACCACGCGCGCGCAAAGGCATCGGCAAACTGATCCGGATGCTCGTAGAAGCGACGGGAAATCTTTTCGTAAGCAGGATCGAACCTCAGTGAAAGATCCGTGGTCAACATGGAGGGCGCATGACGGTTTGAGGGATCGAACGCATCCGGTATTGTACCGGCGCCTGCGCCATTCTTCGGTCTCCACTGATGGGCACCGGCTGGACTCTTGGTGAGTTCCCATTCGTACTTGAAAAGGTTCTCGAAGTAGTTGTTGCTCCACTTCGTCGGCGTCGTAGTCCAGATCACTTCCAGGCCGCTGCCGATCGCGTCCCCGGCTTTGCCCGTCTTAAACTTGCTCTTCCAGCCGAGGCCCTGCTCTTCGATTGTGGCGGCTTCGGGTTCTGCGCCCACATTGGCCGCATCGCCAGCGCCGTGGGTCTTGCCGAAGGTGTGGCCGCCGGCAATCAGCGCCACGGTTTCCTCGTCGTTCATGGCCATGCGGCGGAACGTTTCGCGGATGTCCTTCGCTGCTGCGACGGGATCAGGATTCCCGTTCGGACCTTCAGGATTCACATAGATCAGGCCCATTTGAACGGCAGCGAGCGGATTGGCAAGATCGCGGTCGCCGCTGTAACGCTCATCGGCCAGCCACTTGCCTTCGGAGCCCCAGAAGACGTCCTCTTCCGGCTCCCAAACATCCGCGCGACCGCCGCCGAAGCCGAACGTCTTGAAGCCCATCGACTCGAGGGCGACGTTGCCGGCGAGAATCATCAGGTCGGCCCAGGAGATCTTCCGGCCGTACTTCTGCTTGATCGGCCACAGCAGACGGCGCGCCTTGTCGAGGTTCACGTTATCGGGCCAGCTGTTGAGGGGCGCGAAACGCTGCTGACCGGCTCCAGCGCCGCCGCGGCCATCGCCGATGCGGTACGTGCCGGCGCTGTGCCACGCCATGCGAATGAAGAGGCCTCCGTAGTGGCCAAAGTCGGCCGGCCACCAATCCTGCGAGTCGGTCATCAAAGCATGAAGGTCCTTGACCACGGCGTTAAGGTCGAGACTTTTGAATTCCTTGGCATAGTCGAACTCCTCACCCATGGGATCAGACAGGTTGGAGTGCTGGTGGAGGACTTGAAGGCTCAACTGGTTCGGCCACCAGTCACGGTTCGTATGTGCGGGGGTTGCGCTCGTGAATGGGCACTTGGCTTCGGTTGCCATATTTTTCTCCTGATGATTGCGGACGGGATTTCCTGCCGCGGTGATGAGTTCCTGGTTTAAGCGACGTTTATCTTCCTTGAATCAGTCTTGAATCAGTCCAAAAAAGCTGTGACGAACTGTAGCGCCGACGTTCCGCCGGCTGTCCGGAGAGCGTACCGCCCTCCGCGAAGGTCACGTGCACATTCCCGGCTCCTTGCATTCGCGCACACACAGTAGCGCTCACTGTCGCGCCCCCCCCCACACTTAACGTGCAGCGTGCCGTGGAGCGCACTGGGGGCAGAGCCCGCGGAAAATCAGTTCGCATTCCCGAACCACGCGTTTCCCGAGAGAACTCGCAGCCGGTCTGGGCACGTTGTACCACTTGATATCCTCCACATTGCCGCAGCGGTCGCAGATGAAGTGGTGATGCCGCATGCCTTTCGCATCGAATCGCGCGGCGCGGCCCTCGACCGCCACCTCACGGACCAAGCCCGCCTCCACCAGGTCCCGCAGGTTGTTATAAGTCGTGGCACGCGAGGAGCGCGGATCCATTCGATTCACGGCTTCGAAGATCTCCGCGGCCGTGGGATGGCGGTGGCACTCCATCAGGAATGCCATCACGGCGTAACGCTGCGGCGTACAGCGCAACCCGCAGCCCTCCAGGGACTGTTTGATCGCTTCGGTATCCATGCGTTATGTATTTGGAATAAATCTAATGTGATATTTTGTCAAGCCCTATCCGGCCGGATGGCGCAGCTGCACTGCTCGATCTGCGGCAAAAGTGACACCAGAGTGCGGTTTCTGGTCGCGGGCAACTCGGGCGGGATGATCTGCAACCGCTGCTGCCTGACGGTGGCGACGCTTGGGAAAGCTTGAGGCAAACGTGAACGTGGCTATTTCAACCCGTCCACCACATAAAGGTCCGAGAGGACCCGGGAATAAGTGTATGCGTAGCTTTTTCGATCGGCACTGAAGCGGGGGCCAGCGACAGCCACGATCCCGCCCGCGTCGGACGGCGTAAAGCTCCGCACCTGCTCGCGGCGCGTCGAATTCAGGAACACGCGCCACACTTGCAGCGGAATTCCGCGCTGGGCGACCAGCAAGCTCTTGCCGTCCGCTTCCCAAGCGACCGGGGAATCGGAATCCGTAATAGCGGCCGATAGCGGTTGAGGATCGCCGCCATCGAGAGGATATATCCAGCGCTTGCCATCGGGAGCAAGGGCTGCCAAATACTTTGAGTCCGGGGATACCAAGGTGCCAACGGTGCCTTCGGGAGTGATGGGGCGAGATTTCCCGTCATCGAGGTTCAAGAGGAAGCTGTGTGGAGGATGATTTGGTTCCGATGCCTCGAAAACGAGCGCCTTCTCGTTGGGAACCCAACCTACGCCAATGTGTTGGAGCGCGTCGTGCGTGATCTGCCGGGCCTGTCCGGCACCCACGGGCAGCAGTTCCAACTGCTCTGGCGATGCATTGTTCAGGGCGGCCACCCACTTCCCATCGGGAGAAAGCCTGGGAAACGACCCGCTCCCCAGCCGCACTGCGGGAGAGCTGTCCATCCCGCGGATGAAAACGGAATAGTTTGGGCCCACTCCTTCGCCACTTTCGAAAAACAGGAGGCTTTTGCTGTCGGCAGTGAGATCGGAAGCAATCGACCAGTCAAACCAGGAAAGGTTCTTTTCACCCTGATCACCGGGCCGAAATCCCATAATTCCGAACTGCGCATTATCAATGCTAAGCAGAACCCGCCCGTCACGAGTGATGTCTTGCAACGTGAGTGTGCCCGGAACACGCAACACCACCCGCTCGTTTCCCGCCAAATCCATCGCGTAGATTGCGCGTGCTGCCCCTTCGCGCGAAGCGGTGAACCAGACCTCTTTGCCGTCGCGCGACCAGGCGACACCCTGTACCGTGATGAAGAAACTCGATGCCCTCTTTAGCTTCCCCTGGCGGTCGGTGATGACCACCCGGCCATCGTCTCCGGTTTGAACGTGGTCCGCAAAGGCGATCAGGTCTCCCTTGGGAGAAAAGCGTACATGGCTAATCCAACCCTGCGGTTGATAAATGACATGGCCCAGCGGGAATTCAAGATGAAATCCTCCCTGCAAGAATCGCACGGCCGCAAGGTCCGGGCTGTCCGGAGCCCAATCCGCCCAGGTGACGTCTTCGGAAACCTCGCGGGGCGCGCCGCCTGCGAGCGGCATCGTGCCCAGCGTGCCTACCTCGATGAACGGAGTTTCGTGGTGTGGCGCGAGAGCGACTGCCAGTTCTCCCTTCGAGGAAATGGCCAGCAGTCCCGCTTTATCGAGACCCAGCGAGCGCGAATCCGTGCTGTCGAACCGCGTGGTGAACAGTTCTTCGGGTTTGCCTTCCAGGGCCGCGCTGTAGACAATCGTTTGCCCATCGGGCGAGAAGCGCCCCGCCGGAACCGTACCGCGCCGGAACGTCAGACGATGGAAAGAAGGCGCCGACCACGCGCTCGAACGCTTCCCCGCCAGGTAAAACCCGACGCACAACGCCGCCAGCAATACGCTGACGACAGCAACCAGCAGACCCCGCTTCGTCTTCTTCGGCCCCGTCGCGGCAATTGCCTGCGCCCCGCTTTTCGACGGGGTGGAAATTTCCGTTAAAGCTTCCAGGCTGAACGCCACATCGCTGGCCGACTGGAAACGCTGCGCGAGATTCTTTTCCAGGCAGTGGCGCACGATGCGCTCGAGGGCGGGGGGAACATTGCGGGCGGTTTCGGAAAGCTCCGACGGTTCTTCCTTCAAGATGGCGCTCATGGTGTCGGCTGGCGAGTCGCCCTGGAAGGCGCGCTTGCCGGAGAGCATTTCGTAAAGGATCGAGCCAAAAGAGAAGAGGTCGGAGCGCTGATCGGTGGCCTTCCCGCGCACCTGTTCGGGAGACATGTAGCCGGCGGTACCCATCACCGTGCCGGCATCGGTGACGACCTGCGCCGTAGCCGCGTCGGAGGCGACATCGCTCTGATCGGACTGGGTGAGCTTGGCGAGGCCGAAGTCGAGGATCTTTACGCGGTCATCTTCGGTGAGAAAGATGTTTTCCGGTTTCAGGTCGCGGTGAACGATGCCTTTGTCGTGGGCGGCGGCGAGGCCCCGGGTGATCTGCAAGGCATATTCGACCGTCTTTCGCGCGGGGAGCGCTCCTTTTTTCAGGCGGTCACGGAGGGTTTCGCCGACCAGCAATTCCGAGACGATGTAGGGTGCGCCCTGCCATTCTCCGATGTCGTAAATGGCGAGAATGTTCGGATGATTCAGAGCGGCCGCCGCGCGCGCCTCCTGGGCAAAACGACGGAGACGGTCAGGATTGGAAGAGAACGATGCAGGAAGAAGTTTGATGGCAACATCGCGCTCGAGGCGCGCGTCATGCGCGCGGTAGACTTCACCCATGCCGCCGGCGCCGATGGCGGAGATGATTTCGTAGGGTCCGAGTTTGCTACCTGCACTCAGCAAGAGATCTCTCGCAAGGCTCCGGATTTCGCCTGCGGGCTCCCGCTGCGCTCAAGCGCAACCTCGCCCATACCGCCGGTGCTGATCTGTGAAGTCATCGGGTAAAAGCCGGTCGTTTGTCCGGCCGAGACCGTCATGCGTCGGGATTATACAAGCAGACTGTAGCGAAACCGCCAGGGGCGGAGAGGAGTCTCCGCCCCACACAAACTAGAAGCCAGGCGGGCGTTCGTCGACGACACCAAAGCTGCGTTCGAGCGCGATGCCAACGGCGCCGAGCGTCCCTTCGTCGAAGAGGCGGCCGATCAGGGTCACACCATGAGGAACTCGCCTCGCAGGGGAGAATGTGGGTAGGGGATGTTTGGGGTCGGGCGCCCAATCGCTGCGGGCTTTGCTGACCTCGATGAATCCGGCGCGTAGAGTCAGGGATGGATGTCCGGTGAAATTGGTGATGGTAAGGATCTCGTCGCGCAAAGAGGGCACCAGGAGAAGATCCGCCTGCGCGAAGATGTGCTCCATTTCCTGCGCGATCTTCCGGCGGAAACGGTCGGCTTGGACGTAGTCAACCGCCGACAGGAAACGCGCTTCGCGAAAGATGTTGGGCCAGGCATCGGGGACCTGGGCCTTTAGTTCGTTCATGCCGCCACTAAGCGTTAGTTCCTCAAAAGCAGCGGCGCCTTCGGCAAAAAGAATCAGGTTGAGCGCATCGTAGGGCCAGTCGGGAAGATCGAGTTCCACGGGGACCATGCCGAGTTTCTTCACCTCGTCGACAGCCGCGCGATCGACGGCGGTGGCGGGATTCTGGTTCAGCCACTTCGGAAAGTATCCGACGCGCAGGCCTTGAATGGGCGCGGCGGCGTTGAAGTCGAGGTGGCTCGGAACACTGGCCAGATCGCCGGGGTCGGGGCCGGAGAGCACGCGAAGTACGAGCATGGCATCTTCGACGTGGCGAGTCATGGGGCCGAGTTTGTCGAGCGACCAGCACAAGGTCATGGCGCCGGTGCGCGGCACCCGTCCGAAGGTGGGGCGCAATCCGGTGACGCCGCAGCGCATGCTGGGACCAATGATGCTGCCTCCAGTTTCGCTACCGATCGAAAAGCCTACGAGACCGGCGGCTGTGGCCGCACCCGGGCCTGCACTCGAGCCGGAAGAACCTTCTTCGAGCAGCCACGGGTTCATGGTTTGGCCGCCGAACCAGATGTCGTTGAGCGCGAGCGCGCCCAGGCTGAGCTTGGCGACCAGGACCGCACCCGCCGCATGCAGGCGTTCGACGACCACGGCGTCTTCTTTGGGCACGCGATTGCGAAACGGCTCGGCGCCATAGGTGGTGGGGATGCCGGCGGTATCGAGAAGATCTTTGCCACCCCAGGGGATTCCGTGCAGCGGCCCGCGATAATGGCCGGCGGCGATTTCGGCGTCGGCCTGACGCGCTTGTTTGAGGGCGAGATCGCGCGTCAGTGTGATCACGCAACGCAAAGTTGGGTTGAAGCGCTCGAGGCGGGTTAGATAGATGCTCGTGAGTCGTTCTGAGGTGAGCTTGCGTTGTTCGATCCAGTGCGAAAGCTGGGTGACGGAGGAGAAGGCGATATCCTCGTCGCGCGCCGGGAGCGGCGTGGCATCGGATTGGCTGCGGATGAAGCGATCCTTCTGCGAGGGCGGGGCAACGCCGGGGATGGATGGGTCCCAGAGCGAAGCGGGCGCTAGCGTCGGTTCGAGGGCGACTTTTCGCGGACCGATGCGGCGCTCGTAGAGCGACGCCATGGTCCGGCGCCAGCTTTCGACAGCCATGGCACGCTCGGCGTCGGTCAATTGGAACTGCACCAGTTTCTCGCCTTCCGCGAAAGTTGCAGGGGAAACCTCAGGACCGACCTCCGGACCGGTACCGAAAGCCGGCGGCGCGCCCGGAGGCAGATTGCTTCCGGTTTGAGCTTGAGTGCGGAGAACGGCGGCTGCGCCAAGGAGCCCGAGAGAAGTGGTCTTGATGAATCGCCTGCGCGATTTCGACATGAAGCCTCCAAAGGAAAATTAGACGGCGCCGATGCCTAAGCGTTATGGGCCAGGTTTCGAACGGTAGCATACGGGGGCGCCATTGAGCGCTTGACAGAATCGAGGGGGAACGTAATCCTATACGCTTTTCGTTTCAGGGGAACTCGGGAAGGTCTAGCTTGAGAGTTCGGGTGTTTTATCACGACAAATGCTTCGACGGGGCTTCCTCGGCGGCGCTGTTTTCACGGTTTTACCGGGAGCGGATCCGCAACGACGTGCAGTTTGAGTTCACCGGACTCCTGCATCGGGCCGGCGCACTGTTCGACGAGAATCAGTTTGACGGCGATGAGAACGCGATCGTCGATTTCAAGTATTCCAGCTCTCCGAAGATTACCTGGTGGTTCGACCATCATGAGAGCGCTTTCCTCAGCCCTGAGGATGCAGCGCACTTTGAACAGGACCAGGGGAACCGGAAGTTTTACGATCCGGACTTCAAGTCGTGCACGAGCTTTATCGCGATGATCGCGGAGCAGCGCTTTGGATTTAACGCCAAGCCCGTTGCCGACCTGGTGCACTGGACCGACATGATCGACGGGGCGCTTTACGAGGACGCGAAGACCGCGGTAGAGATGAAGGCCCCGGCGATGAAGCTGACCATGGTGATCGAGTCGGCGCCGGACTCGAACTTTGTCCCTCAGCTCATCCCTCTGCTCGCGACCAAGTCCCTCGGCGAAATCCTGGAGGCACCTTTTGTAGCGCCATTGCTTCCACCGCTTTTGAAGCGGCATGAGTTATCCATTGGAATTCTGCGGGAACGAACCGAGTGCAAGGACGCGACGATCTTCTTCGACGTCACCGACCATGAGCTGGAAGGATACAACAAGTTCATTCCTTATTATCTATATCCGGAGAGTATTTATAGTGTTGGTTTAAGTAAGAGCAGCTTTCGAGTGAAGGTGTCTGTGGGGTCGAATCCCTGGGCGCCGAGTGAGCCGACCGTGAATCTCGCCAAGGTGTGCGAGCGATACGGCGGCGGAGGACACGCGCGTGTGGGCGCGATCTCGTTCGACGTGACCAAAGGCGAAGAAGCGCGGCGGGCCGCATTCGAGATCGTCGAAGAACTTCGCGCCAGTGTACGGGCGCAGGTCGGCGGCTAAGGCAACGCTTCGCCGGAGCTGAGACAACTGGAGGCCCGGCCGTCGGGCGCGAAGTTGATTGAGCCCGACTCGTCGGCGCAGAAAGCACGCTCCACGCTTTCCGGGTTCTCAGGAACGGCAACCAGCCGAAAATGTTTTGCCGGACTTCCCGTGCAATCTTCAAGAACAAAAACATACCCGTCCGTGTTTCCGGTGGCGAGTTCTTTGTCGATTAGCATGGCCGCGCGGGGACCTGGCTGGCCGGCGTCGGCTCCGGCCAGATCTGAGAGTACGCAGGTAAATCCGACATCGGGATAGGTCGCCGCGTACGAGACCTCAGCTGTCAAGACGACTCGCAACTGGCGTAGAGCGGCGGATTCACGCGCCTCG
This sequence comes from uncultured Acidobacteriota bacterium, assembly GCA_963729415.1. GTDB lineage: Bacteria > Acidobacteriota > Terriglobia > Terriglobales > Acidobacteriaceae > Gp1-AA133. The sequence goes on from CAVSOD010000012.1 coordinate 186,486, forward strand.
ATTGCGTAGGCGCCAATACGGTTCGCCAGGGTATCGAGAAAATCGGAATCGCCGAGAGGCATGCGAAGGTTGGCTGCGATCTCGTCGAGCCGCCAGACTTTGTCCTCCATTTTCATTCTGCAAATGATTGTGGGTAGGAAGGGGAGTGGCAGCGGCCTGCCCGCGCGGTAAAGGTGCAAAGCGAGTTGCAACTCGTCTTCATCGCCGCCGTCGCTTTCGCTTTCAACGGAGACTTCGATGGTGGTTTCATTTCTCGGGTCTTGCGAGCGCAGAAGCATTGGACCGGTATCGAAGGTTTCGAGCTTGCGGCCGGGTTGGCGGAGTTCGTTCGAGGCTTCGGCCAGGTCGCGCAGCGGAAGCAGACCAGGATCCTTTTTCAGCAACGACTGCGCCGGAGACGGCAGGTGCTTCTGGAATGCGTCGGGCGTTTTTGCCAGCACCATCTCAAGCAGGGCCTGGCGAGCGGTTTGCGGCGGTTCCTGCGAGAGCGAGGGTGCAGGGGTCTGCGCGGGCAAGGTGAGAGCGAACCAGGGCAAGACAGCTAGAGCAATCAGAAGTCTTAGGCGACACATCGGCCCCTCCCCGCGTCGTCACAGAATTCGGCAGTCGTGGGAATACGAAAACTTAATATGATCAGACACCGCGGACGCAGTTTTCGGTTGCCAGTTAAAGGCTTCGAACCGCCAAATCTCCACTGAGAACTGGGAACCGAAACCGAGAACTGTGGAGCAGTGTCGGATTCCCGATCCACGGCTGCAATGTCGGAAGAACGGGGCAGGAGGGGATTCTTGCAGGTGGGCGTCGGGGGAGCGGAGGTTGGGGGGCCAGGTTAGCGTCCAAAGAGCGGACGCGAACCTGGGGCACCGCGGGGGTGCAGAGAAAGCCGGGGTAACACCGGTGTCCCGTCGGCCTTGAGGAGGTGTCGCGTCGCGCGGAGGGCGAGACGTCCCTTTCGACAAGCACGGGCAGGTTCTCCGGAAAGCCGGCAAGATGCCGGCGCTACAGGTCAGGATGGCTCTAACGGCGGCGAGCGACGGAGTGGTTTTGCGGGCGGAACACCTGGGGCGCAGTGTGCCTGACAAGGTGCTGGTGGCGGATGCCAGCTTCGATCTGCGCAAAGGGGAGACGCTAGCGGTCGTGGGGCCGAGCGGGTCGGGGAAGTCTTCACTCCTGCGCCTAGTGAACCGGCTCGATGAGCCGACCAGTGGAACCGTCTATCTCGATGGGGTCGACTACCGGCAGATTGCGCCGAGGGAGCTGCGGCGGCGCGTGGGGATGGTGATGCAGCGGCCGTTTCTGTTCCCCGGAACGGTCGCTGAGAACCTGCGGTTCGGTCCACGGCAGCGTGGTGAAGAGTTGAGCGATGCCCGTATAGAGGAATTGCTGGCAGGGGTGCTCCTTGCCGGGGTTGCCGGGCGTGATGTTGCGAATCTCTCAGGCGGGGAGGCGCAGCGGGTGTCATTCGCCCGAACGCTGGCGAATTCACCGGAGGTGTTGTTGCTGGACGAACCGACCTCGGCGCTGGATGAGGAGGCGAAGCGCGAGGTAGAAGGTGTCATCCGGCGGATTGGAAGCGAGCAGGGAATTCCCTGTGTGCTGGTAACACACGACGTTGGGCAAGCGGCACGATTGGCCGAGAGGGCGCTGATTCTGGAACAGGGACAGGTTGTGAGAACTGGAGCGGTGGCGGAGGTGTTGCGTGCTTAAGAGTCTGTTTCATGGGCAACTGCACTTGGGGTTGGCGCAGGCAGCCGTGGCCGCGCTGGCGGCGTTGGCGGTGGTGGTGGCGGCAGGGCGGCGAGGAATCCACCTGGAGAAGGACCTGGCGATCGCGATGGCGCGGGGCCTGGTGCAGATCGTGGCGGTGGGGTCGATTCTGCTGCTGCTGATGCGGGGACCGGGCTGGACCAGCGTCTTTCTGCTCGTGTCCATGATTGTTGCGGCGGGCGCGACTTCCGCAAAGCGCGCCAAGGGCATCCCGGGAGCATTCCAGGTTTCCACGTGGGCGATTGCGTGCGGCGCCGGATCGACCATCGCGGTGATGACATCGCTGGGGGTGATCGACACGCCGATCACGGCATTGGTTCCGGTAGGAAGCATGCTGATCGCAAATGCCATGAACACAAACGGCCTCGCGCTGAACCGGTTGCGTGCGGATGTGCTGGCACACGTTGGCGAAATCGAGACAGCGTTGGCGCTCGGAGCGGATGGGAAGACGAGCGTCGCGCCTTATGCGCAAGCGTCGTTTGAGGCGAGCCTGATTCCAGCGATTGATTCATTACGATCGTTGGGAATCGTCTGGATTCCGGGATTGATGGCTGGAATGCTGCTTTCGGGGGCGAGGCCGGTATATGCGGCGATTTATCAGTTTGTCCTGCTGGCGATGATCTTCGCGTCGTCGGGGCTGACGTCGCTGGTGAGCACGTTGCTGGTGCGGGTGAGGATCATGTCGGCAGCAGAGCAATTGTTGCTGAGGCCGGGCGCTTAACCGCGCTGCGCCGATGCGTGAGTTCGATGGAAGGAATCCGGAGGGCCCGAAGCCCTCCGGCCAAGTTACACGATGCTATGGGTACGACCTACCTGCGAAAACCAAGGGGCATGCGATCGTTCGCAGGCCCGGACTATAAGACTCGTTAGCTTTTGTCGGACGCCTGACGAAGACCGGCTTTCTCGAGGACAGCTTTTGACAGCGAGGAAAAGAGGTTGTCGGACCGCCGTCGCGAGCTGGCAGCGACTGCGTTCGTACCAAGAGCCGCGCAATGGAAAGCGTCTTGATAACGATCAGGATCGTATTGGACGACGTTCGGTACGGGGATGCCATAGCCACGGCCCTGGTCCCAGGCGTCGGGCGCGGCGCCCAGGAACACGAACGTCCAGGTGCCCTCGCTTTCCTTCTGACTGATTAGCGCCTTCACCGCATCGTGGGTCCACTCGCGCGAAGAATTTTCTTCTCCGTCGGTCATAATCACGGTGACAACCTTGTCCACCTGCGGTCGGTCGGCGTCGACTTTGCGGACAGTGATGCCAATGGCGTCGTTGAGCGCTGTGTTGCCGCCGGGAACATAGGTTTTCTTGTCGAGTTTCCGGATGTTGGAAAGGGGCACGGCAACATCGCGATAGGCCACTTGCGTGTCGAAAAGCGTGAGCGAGAACAGGTAGTCGACCTTGTCCTCCTTGGCGAGGCCGTCAAGATAGGCATTGAAGCCTTCGACGACGTCGGTAAGCTTGCTCGCCATGGAGCCGGACTTGTCAAGAATTACGTTTACGAGCACGCGCTGCTTTGGGTTTTGCTGGGGGGACTGCACGAGGTGCCTCCTGATCGGCGGCGGTCTCTGACCGGACATAAAAGGTTTCCACGCGCGGGGTATAGCCCATTGCGGCCGAGACGGTATCGCTCGGTACCTTGCGGCCTTTATAGATGTCGCTCAGGTACTGCTTGGAAATGCCGATCTCGGCGGCAAACTGCGTGTTCGTCTTCTCGCCCTGGATCTTTTTCATCAGGCCCAGGAGTTCTTCGACGGTCAGCGCCTTGTACGCCATAACAGCGTACACAGTACGCCAAGCTGGCGTACGTGTCAAGCCGTGGCAGATGCTGGCTGCCGCTGTGTTGAGAGAGCTCCGCTGCGGAAGTCGGCTGGCGGCAGAAGATTCGTCCGTTGCGGCTGGATGCGTTGACCTGCGCCATTCTTCCTGTTTTGCGCTAAGGCAGGTATGATTTCTGGTATGACTTCGGGGGCCGCTCTGCATTCCTTGACTCATTCGCAACAGATGCACTCGCGCCAGCTCAAGGCGTTGCGCGCAGTCGCGTCGGTGGAGTTTCTAAAAGGGCTCGTTGTTTTACTGGCGGGCTTCGGTGTTCTGCGGCTGGTGCATCGCGATGCCTGGGATGTCGCCGAAGGCTTTCTGGAGTGGCTGCACATCAGCCCCGAGACCCACTATGCCCAGGTGTTTTTGAACCTTGCCGACCAGGTGACCGATACCAAGGTTTGGGCAGTTGCTATTGGCGCGCTGGCCTATTCCTGCCTGCGCTTTCTGGAAGCGTACGGGCTGTGGCGGGAGCGAGCCTGGGCCGAATGGTTGGCGTTGATTTCAGGCGCGATCTATCTGCCCTTCGAAATCTTCGAACTGGCGCGGCGGCCGGATTGGGTGCGAGCGGCGATTTTTCTGGTGAATCTCGGGGTCGTGATCTACATGGCGTTTTTGCGGCTCCAGGCGCGGGAGCGCCACACCTTGCCGGCGACCGAGAGCGCGGATTAAGTCATTCATTCTTATCCATCGAGCTTTGGCGTCTTGCATTGGGCGAGCGCCGGACGGACATGTCCTTCCGAAGCCTGTCTGAAATCCACCGGGCGTTCTACGCTACTAGTGTGCCAGTTTCGAGTGGAACCCGGACGCCGATCACTCGCGGTACTTCTGTGACCGGCTCAGCTGCCCGTATTGCCCCCGGCAAGGCGCCCACATCGCAGCCATCAGTCTCAGGAATCGACCACTGGAGTATCGTGCTTTTCTACAGCATGGGAATCGGCGTGATGGCCGTGTCGATTCTACTGTTTCTGGTCCTCATGGCGGTGTGGCTGTATGGCCAGTTTGTCTGGACTTTCACCAGATGGGACCTCGCCAATGTGCGGCTGACTCCGTACAAGTCGCTCGCGTACCTGATTCTGGGGGCCACCTTCGCCGCGGGGACCGGTGTGGGTCTGTGGTGTTTCAGCGGAGCCGCATGGCGGCAGCGGCAGAGTGCCGCGCGAGGCAGTTCGAGTGCGGCGGGGCGAAAGGTTCGCTAATCGCTTTCTGAGGCAGCATTCAGCACTCGGCGCTCAGCCAGTCCGGTAATCGTCTAAGCGACAAATTCAAAACATTGGTGAACGGCGAATCGCCGCTCAAGATCTTCCCGCCATGGGCTTTTACCCAAGCTGTAGAGCTTCGAGGAGGGACGTTCGCACTCGCTGTTCATGATCTGGACGGAGCTTCTCTCCGTTCGAGGTCAGATAGAAGACGTCGATAGCCATCTGTCCCTCGGTATCGATGAGCGCGATTTCGATATTGCACTTTTGCTGCGCTAAGCAGGAACCGATGCTGTGCAACAGGCCGAGGCGATCCTGTGCGATGACCTGGACCAGCGTGCTGCGAGTGGAACAGGTGTCATCGAAATCGACTTTAGTGTCCACTTTTACTTTGGCGCCGCCAGGCTTCTCGGCGCGCAGTCTTTCGCGCAGCATACGATCGAGATCGGTCTCGCCCAGCAGCACGCCGATGATGCTCCGTTTGAAGCGCTCCCATTCTTGCAGATTGAGTTCGAGGGTGCGGAAGCGATCGGTGAAGTAAAAGGTATCGACCACGGTGCCGGCCTGGTTTGAGAAAGCGTTGGCCTTCACGATGTTCATGCCCCAGGCGGCGAGGATGCCCGCCACCGAGGCGAACAGGAACGGTCGGTCGTTGGTGACGAGCGTCAATTCGAACCAATGACGTCCGCGCTCGAGCTGCAATTGCACGGAGTCCTTACCAATGCGGCCTGCCATCTCGACATGAGCCAGCACGTCGGTTGCAGAGTAAGCGGCCAGGTAGCGCTTGGGCAGGCCTTCGAGAAAGTTCTTGAGCTTGCGGCCGGCGGTCGGCACCAGGGCACGGATCTGCGCGAGGTGATCGTCTTCGGTATCGGCGCGCAGGCGCTCATCGACGCTGTGGTTGAGATAGTTGAAAGCCCCGATGTAAAGCTGGAAGACGTTCTCGGCTTTCCACGGCGTCAGCGCGTCGGGATTGACCGCCTTGATATCCGCGTACGTCAGGAGCGTGAGCATCTTGAGGCGCTCGGGAGTTTCCATCTTTTCAGCGAACACGCGAACCGTTTCGGGATCGAAGATGTCGCGCCGCAATGTGGCGGAGATTTCCAGGTGGTTGCCGATGAGGAACAGAATGGTTTCGCGCTCGGAGGGATCGAGATCCAGCCGGTCCATGCAACGTTCGGCTGCTTGCAGGCTGGCATCGACGTGATTGACGTTGGGCGTGCCTTTGCCGACGTCGTGCAGCAGGAGTGCGAGATACAGCAGTTCGGGGCGTTCGAGTTCACTGAAGAGTTCCGCGTAGCGCCGATCCCACTCGGCCTCGGACTGGCGGAGGCGGTGGAGACTCTCGATGGCGACAAAGGAGTGTTCATCGACGGTAAAGCGGTGATAGAAGTCGCGCACGACGAGCGCGTCTATTGTCTTCAGCTCTGGCAGCAACAGCGTGAGCAGCTTGAGCGCGTGCATGGCGCGCAGGGCGTCGGCGGCATAGGGCTGAGTCAGGATTTCGCCGAGATAGAGCCACAGTTCGGCGCCTCGCGGCGGAGTGGCGGCGAGGGACGGGAGCACCTGCTCAATGCGGTATTCGGTGGTGGTGCTCAGGCGCAGGCCGTGCGTGGCCATGAAATGAAACGTGCGCAGGAGCATCTCGGGATCGTGCAGGGCGTTCGGCTGTTGCAAGTAGATCAGGCCATCGACGACGGAAAAATCGGCGTTGGAGAGGCGCGAGCGCCAGTGCTGGAATTGGCGATACAGCGACGACCAGGCCGCGGGAATTTCCTCAAGCAGTTGCTCGCACACGCGGTACACCGCGCGAGCCTGGCCGAAATAGGTGCGCATCCAGCCGGCAGCATCGGTTAATTCGGCGTCGGGTGTGCCGATAAGGCGGGCGGCAGCTTCGTCCTGCGCCTCCCAGAGCAGGAGATTGTCGTCGCGGCCCTGGCGCAGGTGGAGGAAGCAGCGCACGGACATAAGGAATTCAAGGGCTGACTCGAGTTGCTTGCGCGTGGAGAGCGGAAAGAGTGTCCGCGGCTCGGGCCAATCGCGCAACTTGTCCATGGCGGAAATCAGCGCGAGCCAGCAGGCAACGTTGTAGTCCCGCAGGCCTCCCGGTCCATCTTTCACGTTGGGTTCGAGGTGAAAGACGGTGTTGCCGTACTTGGCGTGGCGCGACCGGGTGACCTCGGCCAGGCTCTGGACGAGGGACTGCGCTTCGCGCATCACCAGCTTCGGGATGATCTTGTCGTGGAGCCGGTTGAAGAGCTCGCGGTCGCCGAGCAGGTAGCGGCAATCGAGCAGGGAGACGGTGAACTCGACGTTCGTGGGATCGAAGCGGTCGCACTCGGTCAGGGTGCGGGTTGTGGGGCTGACCTTCATGCGCAGGTCCCAGAGCTCCTGCGAAAAGCGCCGGATGGAATCCTTGTAGGTCGGCTCGGCGTCACCGTTGGCGTGAAGAAACAGAATATCGACGTCGGAGTGCGGAAACAGCCAGCCGCGGCCGAATCCGCCCAGCGCCACCAGAGCGAAGCCGGAAGGGCCGTGCTCCTCAGGAGAGATGATTTGCAGCCAGAGTTTTCGGACGATGGACTCCACCAGGCGGGTACGTTGCTGGAGGGCGGCACGCCCGTCGCCGGTGGCAGCAAATTGCTGCTGGATTCGGGCCGATTCTTCCGTGTACAGATCCCGCAACTCGCTGCTCAGTGAGGCTGTCGACATACTCCATCCCAGGATTTCTGGCTGCCTGCCGGGCATGGTGCGGATCGGGGGAGGCGGTTCCGCGGGCTGTTCTCCATTCAATTCTAGAGCGCGCCTTCGCCGCGCTCGTCGTTGCGAATGCGGATGGCTTCATCCACTTTCGAGAGAAAAATCTTGCCGTCGCCGATTTTGCCGGTGCGGGCGGCGGTGAGGATGGCTTGCACGGCCTTCTCGACGATCGCGTCGGGCAGGACGGTTTCGAGCTTCATCTTGGGGATGAGATCGACGGTGTACTCGCGGCCGCGATAGAACTCGGTGTGGCCTTTCTGCCGGCCGTGGCCGCGCACCTCGAGGACGGTCATGCCTTCCACGCCGATTTCGTGAAGAGCGTCTTTGACCGCTTCCAGCTTGGAGGTTTGGATGATGGCTTCGATTTTGATCATGGGCGTTGTGCGAGACTCCGTTGGCAGTGCGCGAAATCGATGGCGAAGCAACCCATCATGCGGTGACCTCCCAGGAGTAGCCTTCCTCGCCATGTTGGGTCAGGTCGAGGCCCTGGACTTCCTCGTCCTCGGTGACGCGCAGGCCGATGGTGACATCGACGATCTTGAGGATGATGAGCGTTCCCACGATGGCGAGCACCCACGCGATGATGACGCCGACAGCCTGATTCAGCAACTGATGGGCGTTGCCGTCGATGAGTCCTGAGGGCAGGGGATTTCCCTGGGCGTCTTTGAAGATGGGATTGACGGCGGAGACGGCGAAAACCCCGGTCAGCAGCGCGCCGAGAGTCCCACCGGCGCCGTGGACGCCGAAGGCGTCGAGACTGTCGTCGTAGCCGAAGCGCGCTTTGACGGTGGCGACCATGAAGAAGCAGAAGGCTCCAGCGATCAGGCCAATCACGATGGCGGGCATGGGGCCGACGAACCCGGCAGCGGGCGTGATGGCCACCAGCCCCGCAACCGCTCCGGAGATGGCTCCCAGGGCGCTAGGTTTGCCGTTGCGGATCCACTCGGCGCCACTCCAGCCGATCACGGCGGCGGCGGCGCCAAAATGGGTCGCGACAAAGGCGCTGGTTGCGAGGCTTCCCGCAGCGAGAGCGCTGCCCGCGTTGAATCCGAACCATCCTACCCACAACAGACAGGCGCCGACGAAGCTGAGCACAACACTGTGCGGGGTCATCGCTTGTTTCGGATAGCCCACGCGTTTGCCGAGATAGAGAGCGCACACGAGCGCGGATACACCCGAGGTGACATGGACGACGGTGCCGCCGGCGAAATCGAGACAGGGGAAGCGGCCGCCTAGCGAGGCGTTCAGCAATCCGCCCTTACCCCACACCATGTGCGCCATGGGGCTATAGACGATCAGCGACCACAACACCATGAAGAAGAGCATGGCGCTGAACTTCATGCGTTCGGCGAAGGCCCCGGTAATGAGCGCGGGGGTGATGATGGCGAACATCAGCTGATAGACCATGAAGGTCTGGAGCGGAATGGTCGCGGCGTAGTCAGGATCGGGCTGGGCGCCGACGCCGCGGAGAAAGAGATTGTGGAATCCCCCGATGAAGCTGCTCCCCGATCCGAAGGCGAGACTGTAGCTGACAATGGCCCAAAGCATCGTGATGACCGCCATCATGGTGAAGCTTTGCACCATGGTAGCGAGAACATTTTTCTTGCGGACGAGGCCTCCGTAAAAGAGGGCGAGGCCGGGGCCGGTCATCATCAGGACAAGGGCCGAGCTGGTGAGCATCCAGGCGTTGTCGGCGGAACTCTTGGCGTCAGCAGCGGCTTGCTCGAGCTTCGCCAGCCGGGCATTGTCAGAACCGGCGGGAGCCGAGGCGTTCTGCGCCAGCAGGGTCGGACTCACGAGAAAGAGGGCGAAGAGGAACCCGAGGACCCGCCAATTTCGCATCAGTGCCTGGCTCCGAAGGAAAGGATCGAATGCACGCCCAAATCTAACTGCTCGCCGGGGCGACGCGGAAATCGAAACTATTTATGGAGGCAATCAGGAAACGTTATGGGCCCGCGGATCGCCGAACGAAACCATAGACGATTGGGTATTTTCACCGGGGTTTCTAGAGCCCTTCAGAATCAGGGTGGTTACGAAATATCTGGTTGACAGGGAAGGACTTTTGCCTGCATGATTATTCATCGGGCTGAATAAATATTCATTATGAGCAAAGCGGCACGGCAAAAAACGATTCTGGAACTGCTTCACAAAGGCCCCATCGAAAGCCAGGAAGAATTACAGGGATTTCTGGCGAAGCGGGGGTTCGACGTGGGACAGGCGACGCTCTCGCGGGATATCCGGGAGTTGGGCCTGGTAAAGACGTATGACGGGTACATGCCGGCCAACGGGGCGGCCGTGGCCGAACCGGTGTTGCCGTCGGTGTCGCGCCTGGTGCGCGAGTTCGTGGTGGAGGTGCGGCTGGCGCAGAACCTGCTCGTGCTCAAAACCAGCGTTGGCAGCGCGCAGCCGGTGGCCGCGGCGATGGATGCAGAAGACTGGCCGGAGGTGGTCGGGACGCTCGGGGGCGACGACACCATCCTGGTGATTTCCCAAGACAATAGGACGGCGCAACAGCTAGCACGCCGGATTGAAGGGATGCTGGCGTAAGTGGGGACCAGGCTTAAAACCGCTGTGCTCGGTGCAACCGGCTACTCCGGTTTCGAGTTGACGCGCCTTCTTCTGCAGCATGAAAAATTGCAGAAGCCGGTGCTATTGAAGCGTGAATCGGGAAGCGGCGGTGGCGATCTGGCGGAAGCGTTTCCGGCGTTGAGCGGGAACGGGGGATATCCGCTGGAGCCGTTCTCGATGGAGAGGCTCAAGCAGGCGGGTGTGGATTTGTTGTTTCTGGCCACACCGCATGAGTTGTCACGGAGCCTGGTGCCGGAGGTGTTGGGGGCGGGAGTCCGGGTGATCGATCTGAGCGGCGCGTGGCGGCTGCGGGAAAAGGAGCACCGCGCGGTGTACGGCTTCGAGGACGTCGATGGGAAGGCTGCCCAGGAGACGATGGAGAACGCGGTTTACGGGCTGCCGGAAATGCATGGCGACGCGATCGCAGACGCGGCGCTCGTGGCGAATCCGGGATGTTATGCGACGTCGGTGATCCTGGCGTTGGCGCCGCTGGTTCAGGCGAACCTGGTGGATCGGAGCCGGGGCGTGATTTCCGATTCGAAGTCGGGAGTTTCGGGGGCAGGGAAGGAAGCGACGGCGCGCACGCATTTCGTTTCCGTGGCCGACAACTTGTCAGCGTATGGGGTGTTCAAGCATCGGCACCTGGGCGAGATGCTGGAGCAGTTGGGGCTGGCGGCGGAAGAGTTGATTTTCACGCCGCACCTGCTGCCGATTCCGCGGGGAATTCTGTCGACGATTTACGTGCATCTGTCGCGGCGCGACGGCGGCGAGCGAAGTGGAGGAGTGCTATCGGAAGTTTTATGCAGGACGGCGCTGGGTGCGGGTGTTTTCGGCGGGGAAGCTGCCGGAGATCCAATATTCGCTGCACTCGAATTATTGCGACATCGGCTTCTGCCTCGCGGATGACGGGCGGCGGCTGGTGATTGTTTCTTGTCTCGACAATCTGCTGAAGGGCGCGGCGGGACAGGCCGTGCAGAACATGAACCTGATGTATGGCTGGAACGAAGCGGAGGGGTTGCAGTGAAAGTCGTGGTGAAGATTGGCGGAGCGGCGCTGGATGATGCGACGGTGCTGCGCAAGTGCGCGCACGCGATTGTCGAGCTGGCAGGGGACGGACACCAGGTAGCGGTGATTCACGGCGGAGGCACCGAGCTGACGCGGACGATGCAGCGGCTGGGAAAGAAGAGCGAGTTCATCAACGGACTGCGCGTAACCGACGCGGAGACGCGCGATATGGCGTTGATGGTGCTGGCGGGGATGGTGAACAAGAAACTCGTCGCGGCGATTGGAGCCGCGGGCAAGCCGGCCATCGGGTTGTGCGGCGGGGATGGCGGCACGGTGCGGGCCCGCAAGAAAGAAAGCAACGGGGCCGACCTCGGCTACGTTGGCGAGATTTGCGCCGTGGAGACGCGTTGGATTGAGGCGATCTGGAGCCAGGGCGGCATCCCGGTGATTTCTAGTATTGCGGTCGGAGCGCTCGGTGAGTACTACAACGTGAACGCGGATCAGATGGCGGCGGCGTGCGCGGTGGGATGTCACGCGAGCGCGCTGATTTTCCTGACCGATGTGGCGGGCGTGAAGGGCGCCGATGGGGCGGTGATTCCGTGGCTTGATTTGAGCCAGATCGCCACGCTGGTCGAGAGTTCGGTGGTGCAGGGTGGAATGCTGCCCAAGCTTGAGGCTTGCCGGCATGCGCTCAACAAAGGTGTGGGAAGGGTGCGGATTCTTCCGGCCTCGGAGGCCGACGTCCTGCCGCAATTTTATTTTGCGAAGTTGCAGCTTGGAACAGAAGTGAGAGTGGCGTGATGCGAGAAATTATTTCGTGCGCCGCGAAAGTTTGGCATCTGTTTTCGGGCTGAGGTCAACGAAACCATTCTGAAATTTTTCAGCTGAGACGAGAAGGAGCTAACGAAGAATGAGGGGACAGGTAGTCGAAAGAACACCGGTTGCTCCGGTGCCGGGCATCAGCAAGCCGGCGATGCGGGACTTGGTGTCGACGCGGGACTTGAGTCCGACTGAGGTGCGGTCGGTGTTGGACCTGGCTGCCGTGGTGAAGGCGCGGCCTTCGGATTTCCGGCGCACACTGGAAGGGAAGCAGCTGGTGATGTTTTTCGAGAAGCCGTCGCTGCGCACGCGACTGACGTTTGAGGCAGGGATGGCGAGCCTGGGCGGAACCGCGTTCTTCATGGATCAGACGGGTGGTCGCATCGATGCGCGCGAGAGCCTGCATGATATCGCGCACAACGTGGAGCGCTGGGTTGATGTGATGGTGCTACGGACGTTTGCCCATTCGACGGTGGAAGAGATGGCGGCGCATGCCTCGATTCCGGTGATCAACGCGTTGAGCGATCTGGAGCATCCGTGCCAGGCGCTGGCCGATTATTCGGTGCTGCAGGAACGGTTCGGCAATTTGAAGAACGTCACGCTGGCCTATGTAGGCGACGGCAACAACGTCGCGCACTCCCTGCTTCTGACCGGGGCGCTGCTGGGTTCGCGCGTACGGGTTGCAACGCCCAAGGGCTATGAGCCAAACGGGGAGATCGTGCAGGCGGCGGAGGAGATTGCGAAGGAGACGGGGGCGACGCTCGAGTTGCTGTCGGATCCACAGCGGGCCGTGGCAGGAGCCGATGCGGTTTACACGGACGCGTGGGCGAGCATGGGACAGGAGCACGAATCGCAGGCGCGGATTCCGATTTTCCAGCCCTACCAGGTCAATGAGAAACTAATGGCGCGAGCCGCGTCGCACGCGGTCTTCATGCATTGTCTGCCGGCGCATCGCGGGCAGGAGGTCACGGACTCGATCATGGATTCGCCGCAGTCGGTGATCTTCGATCAAGCCGAAGGGCGCCTGCACGTGCAGAAAGCCATTCTCATGTTGTTGCTCTGGGGCGGTGCGAGCCGGTTCCCGGTCAGGAGTGCTCATGCCTAACAAGATTGTTCTTGCTTATTCGGGAGGACTCGACACCTCGATCATCATTCCGTGGCTGAAGGAAAACTACGACTATGACGTCATCGCGATGGTTGGCGACGTCGGTCAGGGAGACGATATCGAGGCGGTGGTGAAGAAGGCCTATGACACCGGCGCCAGCAAGGTCGTTGTCGAAGATCTGCGCGAGGAGTTTCTGACTGGCTACGTATTTCCGGCGCTGAAGGCCGGAGCCGTGTACGAAGACAAGTATCTGCTGGGAACTTCGCTGGCGCGTCCGGTGCTTGCCAAGCACCAGGTCGAGGTCGCGCAACGCGAGGGCGCGACCGCAGTGGCGCATGGGTGCACGGGCAAGGGAAACGACCAGGTTCGCTTTGAATTGACCTATCAGGCGCTGGCTCCGGAGTTGAAGGTGATTGCTCCGTGGCGCGAATGGAATTTGAAATCCCGCGAAGATTGTCTCGACTACGCGGAGAAGCGCGGGATTCCGGTGGAAGCGAGCCGGCAAAAGATTCATAGCCGGGACCGGAATTTGTGGCACATCAGCCATGAAGGCGGAGAACTGGAAGATGCCGGCAACGCACCCTTCGCTTCAACCTGGCAGATGACGAAATCGCCGCAGGAAGCGCCCGACCGGGAGGAGAAGGTCGAAATTGGTTTTGACCGTGGCGTGCCGGTTTCGGTCAACGGATTGAAAATGGACCCGGTCTCGCTGGTGGAGTTGCTGAACGAGATCGGCGGTCGGAATGCCATCGGGCGCATCGACCTGGTTGAGAACCGCTTCGTCGGGATCAAATCCCGGGGTTGCTACGAGACGCCTGGCGGAACCCTGCTATTAACCGCGCATCGCGAACTGGAAGCGCTCTGTCTCGATCGTGACCTGATGCACTACAAGCAGCACGTCGGGTTGAAGTATGCGGAGCTGGTGTATTTCGGGCTGTGGTATACGCCTCTGCGGGAGGCGCTCGATGCTTTTGTCGAAAGCACGCAAAAGAACGTGACAGGCGGCGTCGCGCTCTCGCTGTACAAGGGAAATATTTCGATTGCGGGGCGTAAGTCCGAGTACTCGCTGTATCGGACGGATTTGTCGTCGTTCACGATGGGGGAGAGTTATGACCAGAAAGACGCGGCGGGATTCATCCGGATTCTCGGGTTGCCGTCACGGTTGCGGGCGCAAATGCGGCAGGAGGTGGCGAAGTGAAGATGTGGTCGGGCCGCTTTCGGCAGCCGCTCGATCCGGCGTTTGAACAGTGGCAGCGTTCGTTTCCATTCGATCGTTGCCTGCTGCCTTACGAGCTGGAGGCAAGCCGGGCGCATGCGCATGCGCTCGAGCGCGCGGGGATCGTGTCGTCCGAGGAGCTGGCGGAGATCGTCCGCGGACTGGAACAGATCGGAGAAAAGGCTCAGGCGGATCCCGCGTTCCTGGACGATCCCGATGCAGAGGACGTACATCACTTCGTCGAAAAGCAATTGGCCGCGCTGATCGGGGAAATCGGTTACAAGCTGCACAGCGGGCGCAGCCGCAATGAACAAATTGCTACCGACCTCCGTCTTTATGTGCGAGCGACGATTGATCAGCTGCAGCTGCTGCTGGCGGACTGGATGGCAGAGTTCGTATCGCGCGCCGAGAAGGCCGGTACAGCAGCGATGCCCGCTTACACGCACACGCAACGGGCAGAACCGGTATTGGTAGCGCACTGGCTCCTCAGCTATGTCGAGATGTTTTTTCGTGATTGTGATCGGCTGGCGGATTGTCGCCGGCGGCTGAACCTCTGCCCGCTGGGATCGGGAGCGGTGGCGGGAGCCACTGTCGCGCTTGATCGTGCGGCGATCGCGGCCGATCTAGGCTTTGATGCGCCGACTGCAAACAGCATCGACGCCACCAGCGACCGGGATTTCGTACTTGAATTCGTGCAGGCGCTCTCGGTGCTGGCGACGCACCTGAGCCGTTGGGCCGAAGAGATGATCTTGTTCTCTACCCAGGAATACGGCTTTGTTTCATTACCGGAGGCGTACTCCACCGGCAGTAGTGCGATGCCGCAGAAAAAGAATGCCGACCTCCTGGAACTGGTTCGGGGAAAGGCAGGGCGGGTCATCGGAGCGGCCACCAGTCTGCTTGTGACGATGAAGGGGCTCACGCTTGCCTATGACAAGGATATGCAGGAGACACAGGAGCCGCTCTTTGAAGCGGCACAGACCGTGTTGTCGACGCTGCCGCTCGTCACCGGCTGGATGAAGAATGTCGCCTTCGATTTTGCCCGGATGCAGGAGGCAGCGCATTCCGGATTCATGAACGCATGGGCGGCCGCGACGTATCTAGTGGAACGTGGTGTCCCATCGCGGCTGGCACATGAGGTAGTAGGCAAGGCGGTCAGGCTGTGTGTGGAACGTGGATGCGAACTGCAGGAACTAAGCCTTGGCGAATTGCAGGCAATCCACGCCGCTTTTCAAGATGACATCTATAAGGCTCTGGAGCTCGAGTCAGTTCTATCCATCCACAACGTGGAAGGTGGAACGGCTCCGGGTCAGGTGAAGCGGTCAATTCAGCGAGCGGAGCAGAAGATCGCTCAATTGCGAGGTGACATCCATGCACACGCGTGAAGCCCTGCTACGTGATGCAGCGCAGATTCACGATTTGATCGCGAGTTATTCCGGCGATGGCACACTGCTGCCGCGGACGTTGCCGGAGATCTGCGAGAACATCCGCGATTTTGTCGTGGTCGAAAATGCCGGACGCATTCTGGGCTGCGGCGCATTGCACCTTTACGGGCCGCATCTGGCAGAAGTGCGCTCGATTGCCGTGGTTCCGGAAGCGAAAGGGAATGGCGCGGGCCGTCAGTTGATCGATGCGTTGCTGGAGCAGGCATCGAGGCAGGAAGTGACCTGTGTGTGCCTGTTCACACGGATCCCGGAATTCTTTGCGCGGATGGGGTTCACGATTGCGACCCGCGAGGAAATTCCCGACAAGTTGTACAAGGATTGCCACCGTTGCCCACGACAGAATAACTGTGACGAAGTGGCGATGGTCCGGGGAGAGTTGCCGCAGTTCGCCATCCTGCAACCGCCGGTGTCGCAGTTCGTGAAGTTACAGTGGTAGGAACGCCCTTCGACTTCACTCAGGACAGGCTCCGGACCCGAAGAACATTCGCAGAGATCGCCGAGAACAATCTCAGGGTTAAGACCTGCCTAGCGAGACTCCAACCAAAAAGACTTAAAGCCGCCATGTCGAAGCAACGACTGGTTGCATCCTGGCGGCTTCTTGGGGAAGCGCCCGTTCGGGCACCCGAAGTTTCGTCTTCGGGCAGGGAAGAATACCACGAATGGGGTCACGCGGAAAAAAATCGATCTTCTAGAGAATCTCGAGCGCGCTCATCTCGCGGTAATACATTGGCTGGAACCAGCGTAACACCGCAGTGTGACCCAGTTCACAGCATAGGCGGACGCAGAGCGCTTGAATGGTTGTCGGAGGCAACACCGTGCTGACCCGGCCCTTCTGCTCGATTCTGGGAGTGCTTCTGGCAGCCAGCACGGCCTGCGCTGCACAATTCAGTATTTTTCCCGACCGCAAGGACTTGCGCTCACCCGATGGCCGGTTTGTGGTGCACAGCGTCGAGCAGGTCAACCAGTCAACCGACTTCACCGGAGTATTCCGTTCCCTCGTCTTAGAGGACACAAAGACTGGGCAATCGCGTAACCTTTACGATTACGTGGGCCGCGTCGCGGTGGCCTGGTCGGGGGATCGGTTTCTGATCGTGACAGATTACGCGAGTAAGAAAACGGCGCGAGCGCTGGTCTTCCGGGTCGATCAACCGGCCGAGATGGTTGCCGTCAACAAGACCACGCTCGGCCAACGCGTGCCGGCAGAGTTCAGAGCGCACCTCGAAGGCAATGACCACGTGTATGTGGAGGTGTCGCGGATTGAAAAAGATACGCTGTTCTTGAACGTCTGGGGATACGGAGCCCTCGATGCGCATGGGTTTCGTTTCGTTTGCTCGATGGATCTGAGCGACGGCACCGTGCGTTGCGAGGAGCGTGCCGGGGGAGGCCGGTAAGCCGGAGCGCGCCTTCTTGAAGCTTCTGAACAGTGGTTACTTCAGCGAGGCCTTTTCGGAACTGGTTTCGTCGCGTGGCGTCATCGAAACCACCACATACTCGCGATCTTTATCATCGAGATCTTCGACGCGGAGGATCATCCTGTCTTTTGCCAGCCGGAACTGTGCCTGCTCACCGACCGGCAGCAATACCGGATGCTTCTCGTCGCGCGGACGGATGCGGAAGATCACTCGCTCGGATTGCAAGATGTATTCCTGACAGAGCAGTTCGTGTGTTTTCTTGTGCGCGGAGTCGGTGCCGATCAATTCTCCGGCGAAGCTCTTACCGCTGTTTTCATCCACTCCGCACGCGACTGATTCCATTTGCACCAATTTGCCGGTCTGACGCGGCTTTGGCTCCTTCGCGTAGGCGACCGAAACCAGCAACACAGCTCCCAGCATGACTCTGGACTTCATTGTGAATCCCCCTCCATGGCAACCTTGGCGTAATCGCTACCGGGCCGGTTGCAAGCCCATGTGAACAATAGTTTCCCCGAGCACGTCCAGCCGGTGAAAGTTACCGGCGTACAGTGCACGGCGGGACCAATTTGGGCGAGGAGACTTAAGAACTGGCCTCCGAACAGACCACCCGAAAAGCCAGAGCCGCACCGGATTGGGAGGGTAATCGGAGTACAATTCGCGGAACTATCGGAAAAAAGAATGGTTTGACGAGCATGAAACCGGAAGAAAATCTGACTACTGGGCGGGCCTCGATTCCTCAAAGGAGGGTGTTTCCATGTTCGGTTTTCGAGTATCGGCTGTTTGGAGCGCGGTGATCGGACTGGCGGTTGTCGCCGCTGCGCAGACCTCCAACATGCAGCAATCCAAGGAGATGGTTGTCGGTCTGAACCTGGATTCAAACTATGTGCGGATTGCCGACTTCCTTCCGCGATTGCGCGATTCCCTGGTCAAGCAGCACCGGAAGCAGGTTCGCCTAGTGGCGCTCGATGGAAATCCGCAGGACGCTGAGGATTTGGCGAAGGACAAGGCTTGCGAGTACCTGCTCCAGTTAAACATTCTGGAGATTACCGGCGGTGGCGTTGCTTATTCCACCGACCTCCCCAAACGCACGATGTCGCCCGAAGAGGAGCGGGAGCGGCGTGAGTTGGGGTGGGTCCGGGTCGACTATAAGCTGCAGTCTCTCAAAGGCGACGGAGTTAACGTATCGGATATCGACATCGTTCGCTACCTGGACTATCCCACGAGCTGGGATGCTGCTGCTTTTGAAACCACCGTATTCCGCACCGTGACCCGAGTGACAAACTCAACCCTTGGCAAGTTGCCAAAGCGGTAGCCAGACGTGTCTATTGCGGGCAACCGGGGTGGCGCAAGAGTGTGCCACTCCAGTTTGCCGCGCCGTCAGGGGCCGCTGTTGTTTTAAAATGCGGTGAAGTGCCAGATGCAGGCCCCGTAGCTCAGATGGATAGAGCGACGGTTTCCTAAACCGCAGGTCGGCGGTTCGACTCCGCCCGGGGCCTCCAGAGTTTCCCTTTATTGCGCCCGAACTCCCGCCTAGTGCCCCATGCACCGGGTACAGAAAGTCACCCAGAGATCGCGCGCGATCGCAGACGCACAAACGCCCTTGCCGCCTTGATTGGCCGGCAAGGGCGTGGTTACTTTTCAGGGTTTACGGGAAGTAGTAGCGGAACGAGGTCCAGACCATGTTGTCGATTGCCTTCGGAGTAATGCCGTTCTCGCCTGACCAGGCATCCTTCTCGAAGTAGGAGTAGGCCACGCCCCAGCGGATGCCGCCCTTGGGACCTTGGGTGACCTTGTGCCAGAAGCCGATGGTGCCTTCCTTGATGATGCGGATGTCGCCAGCGCAGGTGCCGCCGGCAGAGGGCGTCAGCTGGTTGGCGGGAGGATTCTCGGTGCTGCATCCGCTGTTGTTGGCCAGGGGGTTGGCATAGCCGCCGATCTGGTTCAGCTTGATCGAGGTCGTCGTGGTGCCGGGAATCGCCGGCGACGGATTGACAGGAGCGTTGTTCGAGGGAATGGCTGCTGTCTTGGTGACTGAAATAGTGGTATATCCCTTGTAGGCTGCACGATCAGCCCACTCAGCACCGAAGTACGCGTAAATGTCGAGCTTCTTGTTGGGGTGGGCCTCGAATCCGAACATGCCATGCGCGGTGCGGATCAAGGCTTGCGTGCCATCAGGGCGGATGGTCAGGTCAGACAACTGCGCCGATCCATACCGGCCGATGCCGTCGCCGGCGACCGCTTTCCCGCGAACCTCGAGTTTCTTATTGAACAGCGGCACCATAAGGCTGACACCGCCTCCGCCGCCGGTGCGCGTGTCGTTGAATGCACCAATCGCACTGGGCGAGAACGATCCGTTAAACGGGCACGGCGGAGTGGAGATCGGAGTGGCAGGCGGGTTGGTGTCGTTGGCCTGCGTGCCGACTACGCCGCAGGGGTATATGCGGTTGCGGAACGTGCTCAGAATACCGAACACTTCGTAGTGTCCCCAGCCCGGATCGAGAGCCGCCTTGACGATGAAGTCCGGCGCTTTGTTGACCGTGTATCCCGAAGTATCGATGAAGTTTTCCAGGCCGCCACCCGAGCCCGGTGCGTCAATGAAAGTATTGCCAACCGTGGTGACGACGCCGGCGTTGTTTGTACTTATCGAGGAGAACCCGCGTCCGCCAATGGTGGCCTGCGGACCTTCGATCGAGGCCGCGAGCGCGAATTTTCCGCCGAAGTCCTTCACGACGCGGAACGCGTATTGGCGCGCCCAGGTGAAGCCGACGACGTATTGCGGGTCGATCATCATGGGAAGAGCTTCCCGAAGGTTCTGGATGCCCTTGCGATCTTCGGTCGCCAGAGTCCACATCTGGCCACCGGTGAAGCTCCAGCCATTGTCGAAGGCGGCCTGACCCCAGACCTGGCGCTGGCGGAATACATAGCTGTTACTCTGACGATTGTTGGAGGTTACGCCGGTCCCGAGGAAGTCACCTTCGTAGTAGCCAGTTAGTTTTGCTGAGCTCACTTTACCTTCGGCGAGCAAGGTCAAGCGACTCTGGCGGGCAGTGAAACTGTTCTCGGTGACGTGCGACAAGGCGTTTCCAGGATAGGGAATGCCGGTGAACGGGGTATTAATGTCACCGCTGGTCGCGCGCTGCCGAGTAACGGTTTCAGCCGCTACGAATCCGCCGGGTGTAAGGGTGATGCCCTTGTAGTGGATGGCCGCCGGACTCTCAATCGCATCCTTGATATTTTTCTGGGTCTCTTGCAGAGTCAGGGCCGTGGTGCTGGCGTTCTGCTTGAGATCGTTGACGTCACTGCGCAGGGCGGTGACGCTCTCTGCCTGCTGGCTGGCCGTGGCGGTGGCGCTATCGGCCTTGGCCGCGGCCGCGGTGGCGGCGGACTGGCTCTGATCGAGCCGCTGCTGCAGTTGTTGAACCGCCTGATCACGGGTTTGAAGTTCTTGACGAAGGTCCTCGATCTGCTTCTGTTGCGCGGCCAGAGCATCGGACATGGTTTTCAGCTGACTAGCAACGCTTGGAGCAGCAGGAGCCTTGGGCGCCTTCTTTGCTTTGGCTGTGGCTTTACTCGCCTGCTGCGCGGAAGCGACCATCGTGCTGCCTAACAATGCGAACAAAAGCACTCGGGCTAGAACTCGTTTCATTCTCATCTCTCCTCAGACCGTAATTCGACAGACGTAGTTCGACAAAGCGAACGTATCCGTAGTGATACGCGAAGTAGCACCGAGTTTGACCGACGCTCGGAAAAACCGGATGCTATTTCGGGCTTGTTACAAACGTGTAAATCTGTGGTTAATATCGCGTGAATTGCCCTGCAGGCCCAGCGCCGGCAACCCAGTACAGCAACGACGCAACCGGAGCGGTCGAAGTATATAGCACAAAAGATCGAAAGGGTAAAACGGTACCTATTAATCAGGCAGGCCGTGTCTCAATTTGGGCCAAATATTCCAAGTGAGAGTCGTGCGGACGAAAAGCCGGAAGCTATAAGGACTTCATCGGCTGCGAAAGGAGCACGCAGCCACTGAGAAAGAGCTTGTTTTCGGTGAATTAAGGGAAAACCGGGTCTATTTTGTTCTTTTTGCACGCATGATTGCCCGGTCGACTTTCGTCAGATCATCCTGGCCATTCTTGTCGACGTTTTCGATCGAGGAGAGCCTCACCCAATGGCTCATCAGCGAACCCTTTTCTGAGACGAGGGCCACGCTCAGGGCGGCCCGCTCGTGTTCTTCGTCCAGATCGACACCGGCTACGTCGATTGCATAGGTGGCTGCTCGGACATCGTTGACCTGGCAAAAGCTGGGGGACTTGGTGATCGCCTCCTGCAGACTCGCGACGTACGCCTTGGAAGCCTGATCCTTTGCTCCAAGATCGCTCTGCACAATTACGGTGGTGATTCCAGGATGAGCATTGAGATTGGGACAGTTGGCTGCTACAGCGTGATCAGCTCGCAGGATCGACATCAGCAGAGCGGAGAAAACAAGGAGCGAAAGACGCACGGATCTACCTCCTCTTTTTTTCTGCAAACGAAAAACACCGGGGGTCAGGTCCTGCTGAATTGTATCGAACCCGTCCGCAGTATCTAGGAGGCTCGCTCCTTGACCGGTTCCGGAATCGCTGGCTCCCCAGCCAGCCCCAGACGTTTCCGCGCGTTGAACATGGGGCCGTGCGCAGGTTCCATGGGTGCGAAGGCGGTGAAGCCAAGAGGCTGGCGGACGTCGTCGTAAATGGCCTCCATCCCTCCGCGCATGAAATAGGTTTCGTGCCAGAAGCCCACTCCGCCGGAGTCTTTCAGAAAGTTCTGCCACCACTGCTGGTGTGGCAGGGAACGCGACCAGGTTTCCAGCGATTCGAAATCACGCCAGTACTGCCGCATGCCTAGATGAAGAGGAAAGAGGGAATAAACAACGCTCTCGTGCAGAAGCAAACCGTCCGGCTTGGCACGAACCGCGGCACTGATTTTCGGACCGAAGTTGAAGAGTGTACCCAGACCGCGCAACGTCCGGACTTTCATGCCCAGATAGATCACGACCAGGTTTGGGAAACTGCTTAAATCAGCGGTCATACGTTGGACTGGCGTCGTCATGGTGGAAGAACTCCAGAAATCATAGATACGACGGGGCGCAGAAAGTTTTCAGGACTAGCTCAAGCAATTCCCTCATTTTATCGAGTTCCTTGCGGCGCTGCGAACGCGCTAACTGTGCAGTCCCGAATTACGTTGAAGGAAGAACAGCCATGAACACCAGGCGGCTGCGCATGTTCACGAGATCGGCCCTGCCGTGAGACTCCCCTCACTTGCCCTACCTCACCTTTGCAAGCTAGCATTCGCCTTACCTACTGCGACTGGAGGCTACCATGTGGCGGGAGCGGGTTCTAAAGATCGAACTGGTTGTAGTCGGAATGTTGTTTGTGGCGGCGCTATATCCCCTCACCATGTTTTTCCGCCAGGAACCCGCTTTGGCGATGATGCTCAGCCTTTATGTCACGCTTGGCATTTTCCTGTTGCTCGCATCGCGGAATCCCTACGCGCACCGCAGTCTGATTGCATTCACGGCCTGGTCAAGCCTGGCTCACGCAGCGGTCATGGGTGTTCAGGCATCGCTCAATCTGGTCCAGCGCGTGGAACTCATTGGCGTTGCCGCACTGGCTGTCATCGGCTTCACACTGATCGCGTTGGCCCCGGCGAAGAACGCTGTCAGACAGATATCGCCAGCCCGCGCCGAAACCTAGTCGCGTCAGTTGAAGCGCGGCGCAGGCGTGCGCGGTCGAAGACCGGCTCAATCGAGACTTTCTGCACCCCGGACGCCGAAAATTCACCGCCTCGGTCTGCGACAAAGGCTGCCCAGAACATTAGGGCTTTCTCTACGGCAAAGACCGTATATCCCCTCACGCTCGGCGCTCTATATAACTATTCGTTGCTGGCGACGGGCGTACCCAGATCGACTCCGCACCGGTAACCCCTGACGACGGTACCGGCGACTGCAGAACGCCCCCTCGGAACTGTCGAGCCGACCAAGACGCGAGTCGAGCTGAAAACCGAATGTCCGTTCGCATCCTCATCGTCGACGATCAGCCCTCAGTCCGTAACAGCTTGCGCTCCCTTCTAGCCTCCCGCCCCGACTGGGAAATCTCTGGCGAAGCGGCCGATGGCCTCGAAGGGATTGAGAAAGCCAAGGCGCTCCGGCCTGACGTCGTACTCATGGACATCTCCATGCCGCGTCTCAACGGGCTCGACGCCGCTCGCATTCTGCGTAGCGAAGTCCCCGAATCCAAGGTCGTCATAGTCAGCCAGAACGACCCCGCGGTCGTCAGTCGACAGGCTTCGGAAGTGAATGCCGCTGCTCACGTCGCCAAGCAGGAAATCTTCGCAACTTTGCTTCCCGTACTCGATGGCCTGCTGAGCCTCGCTGATCCTGACGCCGCACCGGTACCCGTCGCGCCCGAGCTGGACTCACCGTTACCTGAGTGGCTCACCGGTAGCGGCCGTCTCGGCGAACTGATAGGCCGACATGATTGGTCTAGGACTCCGCTTGGCCCTATCTCCGGCTGGCCCCAGAGCCTCAAGACTTCCGTCAATCTCATTCTCGATTCTCAGCATCCGATGTGGATTGGATGGGGCAGGGAGATCACCTTTCTCTACAACCAGGCTTATGTCCAGGTCCTGGGACACGCCAAGCACCCATGGGCTCTGGGCCGGCCTGCCGCTGAGGTCTGGTCCGAAATCTGGGACATCTGTGGGCCGCTGTCTGACAAAGTCTTTCAGCATGGGGAAGCCTCCTTTGTCGACGAGGTTCGTCTCTTCATGAATCGCGGCGATTTCTTCGAAGAGACCTACTACTCCTTCTCTTACAGTCCGATTCGCGACGAGTCGGGACGAGTCAGCGGACTGTTCTGTCCTTCCACAGAAGTCACCGCCAAGGTCATCAATGCCCGCCGCCTCCATACCTTGTCCGAACTGTCTGCCAATGCCTTGGTGGAAAAGACCACCGGCGCCGCCTGCGCAACTGTCATCGACACCCTGGCAAACAATCTCGACGACGTGCCGTTCGCCATCCTCTATCTCACCGATGGAGACAACCAGCGCCTGCGCCTTGAGCAGCTCACCGGCATCGATCCGCAGTTCGCTGATCTCGCTCCTCCGCTCGTGGATTTAGCTGCCGGCGTGCAACAAGTTTCCGTGTGGCCGCTGGCCGATGTCGTACGCACCGGTCAGTCGCAAGTCGTTCCCGTCGCCCAGGTCGAGGGCTTGCCTACCGGTCTCGCCGATCTGCGCCTTTCACAGGCGATCGTTTTGCCCATCCTTGCGCGCGCCGAAGAACCCACGCTCGGTGTCCTGATCGCTGGCGTGAACCCTACCCGCCGCCTCGACCCCGACTACCTCACGTTTTTTTCTCTCCTCGTCAACCAGGTGGCATCTGCAATTCAAAACGCCCGCGCTGCCGAAGAGGAAAGAAAACGCCTGGAGGCTCTCGCCGAACTCGATCGTGCTAAGACCGCTTTCTTCAGCAACGTCAGCCACGAATTCCGAACCCCGCTCACCCTTATGCTCGGTCCGGTCGAAGAGTTACTTTCAAAAAGCGCGACCGACCTGAGCCCGTCTGCCAAGAGCCAGCTTGAGCTCGTCAACCGCAACGGTATCCGTTTGCTGCGTCTGGTGAACACGCTGCTCGACTTCTCGCGTATTGAGGCCGGCCGCATGCAGGCCATCTATCAGCCTACCGACCTCGCCGCCTTTACCGCCGAACTCGCCAGTGTGTTCGACTCGGCTATCGGAAAGGCTGGGCTCCGCCTGGACGTCGATTGTCCCCCGCTTCTCGAGCCCGTCTACGTCGATCGGAGCATGTGGGAGAAAATCGTCCTCAACCTGGTCTCCAATGCTTTCAAGTTCACCTTCGACGGAGAAATCTCTGTCTCCCTGCACCAGGTGAACGACGCGGTCCAGCTTCGCGTTCGCGACACCGGGGTCGGTATTTCCGAGCCGGAGTTGTCCCGCGTATTCGAGCGCTTCCACCGCGTCGACAACACACGCAGCCGCACCCACGAGGGCAGCGGCATTGGCCTCGCCCTCGTGCAGGAACTGGTGAAATTGCATTCCGGCTGCATCAGTGTCGAAAGTGCCGTCGGGGAGGGCACCACCTTTCTCGTCAGTCTCCCTCTGGGAAAAGCCCATCTCTCTGCCGAACGAATCGGCCTCGCACGTACGTTGAGATCCGCCGCTGTCGGAGCCGCGCCCTTCGTGGAGGAAGCCCTGCGCTGGCTTCCCGATTCCGCGCTTTCCGATTCCTACGATGAGCTTCCTGTGGGGCACGAACTGATGTCGATGCCCGCGGACGGCCCCGTCGTCGATGCGCAAAACCGTCCCTTCATCCTGCTCGCCGACGACAACGCCGATATGCGGCAGTACCTGTTCCGCATCCTGGCCGAGCGCTACGAAGTCCAATGCGTCCCTGACGGCGAAGCGGCGCTCGCCGCAATTCGCAAACGACTTCCCGAACTTGTTCTCACCGACGTCATGATGCCCCGTCTCGATGGCTTCGGTCTGCTCCGCGAGTTGCGGTCGGATTCCCGCACCCGCACTCTCCCAGTGATCGTGTTGTCAGCTCGCGCTGGCGAGGAATCCTGCATCGAGGGTATGGAGCAGGGCGCCGATGACTATCTCATCAAGCCTTTCAGTGCCCGCGAGTTGCTGGTCCGGGTGCAAACGCATTTGGGAATGGCACGTATTCGCGTGCGATCCGAAGAAGACCTTAAGCTTGCCCAGGAAAACTACCGCACCCTCGCCGACAACATGTCACAGTTCGCCTGGATGTCGGACAATACCGGATGGATTTCCTGGTACAACCAGCGTTGGTTTGATTACACAGGCGGAACTTTGAACGATATGCAAGGCTGGGGATGGCGCAACGTCCTGCACCCGGATCACGTCGACAAAGTGATCGACAAGTTCAAGCGCTGCATCACAGCTGGCGTCATCTGGGAAGATACCTTTCCGTTGCGCAGCAACGACGGAGAGTATCGCTGGTTTCTCTCTCGCGCCGTTCCCATCAAGGATTCCGCCGGCCAGATCACCCGCTGGTTCGGCACCAATACCGACATTACGGAACTGCGCCATGCGCAAGACGCTCTCCGCGAGAGCAAGGAATTCACCGAAGCCCAGGTGCGTGTCCGCACTCATCAGCTGGAACTCCGAACCGCCGAAGTCATCAAGCAGTCTGAGCAGCTCAGTGAACTCTCCCAGCGCATGCTCCAGATTCAGGAAGACGAACGCCGGCACGTGGCGCGCGAGCTGCACGATAGCGCCGGCCAGACCCTGACCGCCCTAGGCATGAGCCTCGGCCATCTGACCCAGCTCGCCCGCGAAGGCGACCCGCAACTGATCTCCCACCTTGAGGAGACACAGCAGTTCGTCCGGCAGTTGAGCCAGGAGATCCGCACCATGTCGTACTTGCTGCACCCGCCGCTGCTCGACGAAAGCGGATTGCCCGTCGCCCTCCGCTGGTATGTCCAGGGTCTTGCCGAGCGTAGCGGATTAAGCATCAACGTCGACATCCCCGAAGATCTCGGCAGGTTCCCGCACGAGATGGAACTCATGATCTTCCGTCTCGTACAGGAGTGCCTCACCAATATTCACCGCCACTCCGGCAGCAAAACTGCGGAAATCCGTATCTGGCGCGCCGCCAACAATGTCATTCTCGAAGTTCAGGACGAAGGCAAGGGCATTCCCGCCAACCGTCTCGCCGAGATTCAGGCGCACGGTGCCGGCGTTGGCATCCGCGGCATGCGAGAACGAATCCGCCGTTTCGAGGGGCAGATGGAGATTTCTTCCGATGAATCTGGAACCACTGTCTCCTTTAAGTTTCCCGTGCCGAAATCCTCTTCGTCCCCCGTTCGCAATTCTTCCGGCGTCCAGATTCCCGCCTAGCTGCATTCGTTTTCACCCGTGGTGCGTCTATCATTGTGCCGTTTTCTGGAGGGCTCTCATGCCGAACCGGTGTGTTCTTTCCTGCAGTCTCGTCCTGTTTGTCTTGGTTTCATTTGGAACAGCGCTTTCCGCCGAGCGTGTCGTCGACCTTAAAGCCTCCGACGGTACCAGTCTCAAAGCTAGCTATTTCGCCGCCGCTAAGCCCGGTCCCAGCGTAATGCTTTTCCACCAGTGCAACCGCCAGCGCAAGGTCTGGGATTCGCTCGCCCAGCAACTCGCTTCCTCGGGAATTAACGTCCTGACCCTCGATCTACGTGGTTACGGGGAGAGCGGCGGACCCCGCTTCGTCGACCTTCCGCCCGACAAGGCTCAAGCGGAACGACAGCACTGGCCCAGCGACATCGACGTCGCCTTCCAGTTTCTCCAGTCTCAGCCCGGCGTGCAACGTGACATGATCGGCGCCGGAGGCGCCAGTTGTGGCGTGCAAAACTCCGTGCAACTCGCCCTCCGCCATCCCGAAGTGAAGTCCCTCGTCCTGCTCTCCGGACCCGCTAACTTTGAGGGCCGCCAGTTCCTTCGCAATTCCCCCAGGCTCCCCGTCTTCTTCGCCGTTGCTGATGACGATGAGTTTCCTCCCACGGTTCAGACCATCGAGTGGCTCTACACTCTCACTCCCAACCCGGGAAAGAAGTTCGTTCACTACACCAAGGGCGGCCACGGGTCCGACATGTTCGCCGCCAATCCCGAACTCCCCGGCCTCATCGTCGACTGGTACGTCACGACACTCCTCAAAACCCCCGGTCACGCTCCGGTTGCCAAAGACCCACCACCCATTTCCGCGGACGCTCGCGTCCTGAACACCATTGACGAACCAGGCGGCGCCACCAGAGTCCGCCAGCAGCTCGCCGAGGCCCGCGCCCAAGATTCCAAGGCGAAGCTGTTTCCCGAGGACGTCGTCAACATCATCGGTTATGAGCACCTCCAGGCGGGCGATAACCAGACCGCAATCGACATCCTGAAGCTCAACGCGGAAGCCTTTCCCAACTCACCCAATGTCTATGACAGCCTCTCCGACGCCTATCTCGCCGATGGCCAGAAAGATCTGGCCCGGGAGAACGCAAAGAAAGCTCTCGACCTGCTCGCTTCAGACACCACCGATAACGAGCAGCGCCGCAACGGCATTAAAGACAGCGCCGAACAGAAACTGAAACAGCTTGGCGAAGCGGGGAAGTAAGCGCGCAAGCGGCAGAGCTGCAGGAAATAACTTCAATGCGGGTGCCCCGCTCTAGCGTCGCGTCCTTGGCGACGTCAGGGCGGGGATTTTCGGAACGGACTCCCGTCCTATAATTTCGGGGGCGCGGGCCCCGAACCTCGCGCCAGTTGGCCCACCCCTTAGCGTGGTGCTCTTGCGAGATTGTGGTGGGGTCTCTTTCAGTCCGATTCCGCCCCGAATCCTGAAATGATTTATCCTCGTCGCGCCAACGCGAAAGCAGGGAATCCGATGCTCTTCTATCTCCCCATCCTCCTCATGATTCTCGGCACCACCACCTACCACATCGCTCAAAAATCCGTGCCTTCGCAGATCAATCCGCTGTTCTCGCTTGCTTTGAACTACCTCACGGCACTCGCCGGTACTGTCCTTCTCATTCCTCTTTACCCATCGCGTACCGCCGGACCCTGGTCGGCTAAGGGCATCAACTGGGCCAGTCTTGCGGTTGGCATTTCCATTGTTGCTGTCGAACTCTCAGTGTTGCTGGCGTATCGCACCGGATGGCGCATCAGCCTCCTCTCCACCCTCGGCAACACGGCGAGCGCCCTACTGCTGGTCGGCGCCGGCATCCTCTTTTTCCACGAACACCTCTCCACTCGCAACCTTACCGGAATCATTCTCTGTCTGGTGGGTCTGGCACTCATCAGCCAGCACTAGGGCGGCACGACGTCTCACTGAGCGCGACGCTCACCTGCGATCTTCGAAGACCCAAGACCCTATGACCTAAGACGTGATTTCTCACAACTTTCTCTCCCAAATCTCCGCCACCAGACCCGCGCCGTCCCCAACTGTTGTGGCGTTGGCGCCCAACCACCCGGAAGCCAGCCTCCTTATACAGGTGCCGCGCGGCGCCCAGTTCGGTCTGCGTCCACAAAACCATCTTCTTGTAGCCCGCCTGTCCTCCAAACCTCACACACTCCGCTACCAGCCGCCGCCCGATACCCATGCCGCGTGCCGTTGGTTCCACCAACAACAGACGAAGCTTGCAAACTCTCTTCGACTTCCTGACCAGAAAGACCGTCCCGAGAATCTCCCCATCCCTCTCTGCCATCCAGCATCGCTCGCGCTTCGGGTCGAAGTTCTGAACAAACTCCGCCACAATCTTCGCTACCAGCGCTTCAAAACGCTCGTCGTATCCATACTCTTGCGCATACAGCACGCCATGCCGATGCACGACCCATCCCATATCACCCGGCTGATGGGGCCGAAGAACGTAGGCCTCCGGGGCTTTCTCATTTTCGAGCAAATTTTCGATCGCATGCATTGCCCCGACCAGCTGTGTCTGGGTGCCGGGCGAAAGCTTGCGCAACATTCCCGCCACCTGCTTGTTTGACCGCTGCTCCAGTGGCTGGAACACCCTGCGCCCGTTGGGAGTCAGACTCAGAAAGCTTTGCCTCCCATCCGCCGCCGACCGTGTACGCCGGACGAGCTTACGCCGTTCAAACCCGCTGAGCACCCGGCTCAGATACCCGGCATCGAGACCAAGCTCCCTGCACAGATCCCCCGCGGTCGGCTTCTCTCGGTGGGCGATCTCGTAGAGTACCCGCACATCGGTCAAGGAAAACGGGCTGCGCAGCAGGCCTTCCTGTAATACCCCAATCTGCTTCGTGTAAAAACGATTGAACCGCCTCACCGCTGCCACCCGCGAGAGCGACCGTCGATCTGCGTGCGAAGCCATAACGAAATACCTCCGTGAAAGAGTTATAGTTGCTATTATCAAATACATAGTTGCCTCAGAGCAACTATCTGAACAATTGGACCTTCCACTCCCGGTTTTCGTGCGAAGCGTCTGACGACGACTCAGTGAAGCTATTCTCAGCGCGCTTTGCGCAACCCTCTTTGCTCTAAAGGTTTTCCTCCCTCAACCGTCCGCTCGTGCTACGCTGCGCAAAGTACTCCCCATGAGACGCCGAGAGTTTCTGAAGACCGCTGCAGTCGCCGTCCTGGGCGCTGGCCAATATCTCCCTTCCCAAACGCGGTCCGGTACCAGTTCAAAGCCCCGCAAGAACTGGGTTTGGATCCCGCTCCATCCCGATCGACCGCTCGACGAGTGGAAACGGCTTTTCGCCACCATGCGAGCCAGCAATGTCCACGCCATCCTTCCTGAAATCTACGACGGCCGGCACGCCTACTTCCCCAGCCACCACCTGCCCATGAAGGCCGACGTGCTGACAAGTATTCTTCCTCTCGCCCGCGCCGAAGGGCTCGAAGTTCATGCCTGGATGTGGTCCATGCCGTGCCTCATTCCAGAAATCCTCGAGAAGCATCCCGACTGGTACAACGTCAACGCCAAAGGCGAATCTGCCGCCGACAAACCCGCCTACGTCGATTACTACCGGTTCCTCGACCCCGGCCGCCCCGAAGTTCGCGCCTGGGTCCAGACCACCGTCAAAGAACTCGCTTCCATTCCCGATCTCACGGGCATCCACCTCGACTACATCCGCCATCCCGACGCCATCCTGCCAAAAGGTCTCTGGGCGAAATACAAGATCGTGCAGGATAAGGTCTACCCGCCTTACGATTACGGCTACACCGCGTACGAGCGCGAGCAGTTCAAGAAAAAAAATGGTGTCGATCCCCTTGAAATCGCCGCCGGAAAAATCAAAGATGCTGCCGTCGAGAAAGCCTGGTTTCAATTTCGCCTCGACATGGTGGTCGACCTCGTCAACGACCATCTGGCACCTGCGGCCCGTGCCCAGGGTAAGCAGATCACCGCTGCCGTATTTCCCGGCCCATCCCTGGCCCGGGAAATGGTTCGCCAGGATTGGGGCCGCTTCCAACTCGACGCCTTCCTGCCCATGCTCTACAACGTGTTCTACGAAGCCGGACCCGAATGGGTCCGCGATCAGACTCGCGAAGCGGTCTCGACTGTACGCCAGCCCATTTACAGCGGACTCTTCATCCACAACATGAAGCCCGACGACATGGCTCGCACTATCCACATGGCGCTCGAAGGCGGCGCCTCTGGCGTGTCACTTTTCTCCGCAGATGGTATGGATGCCGCCCAATGGCAGATCTTGCAGAACTCGACGGCAACATAACGCTGGCAACAATGGCAGCGATCTACACTGAAGCCTGGAGCGACAACGGAACACCAAACAAATTGGGGATTGCTGAGAACCGAGAACTGCAAAACTGCTACACTGTTTTTACCCGCGCCCCACCGTCAAACCTCACCAGGAGAAATGCAAATGCCAGTCAAACCCATTCCTGAGGGCTATCACGCCATCACTCCCTACCTCATCATCGACGGCGCCGCACAGGCCATCGACTTCTACAAAAAAGTTTTTGGCGCTACCGAACTGTTTCGCATGCCCGATCCCACAGGAAAACGCATTGGCCATGCCGAACTCAAAATCGGTGACTCGCAGATCATGCTGGCCGACGAAAACTCCAACATGGGTTTTCGCAATCCCAAAGCCTATGGCGGAACGCCCGTCAGCCTGCTCCTCTACGTCAACGACGTCGACGCCACCATTCCCCGTGCCGTCGCTGCTGGCGCCAAACTGCTGAAACCCATTCAGGACCAGTTCTATGGCGACCGCTCTGGTACGATTCACGATCCCTTCGGCCACGTCTGGACCGTCGCCACCCATATCAAGGATGTCTCTCCCGAAGAAATGATGGCCCATACCGGAGCGTCCAGCTAATCGGGCAGCGAACTGGTTCAAAACGCCGCGGGACGGATGTTCTCCGTCCCGCTCTCTTGATTTGCGTGGCTACAAGATCTGGTTTTTCTGTCCCTTGATTGAGCTCCTTCGTATTCCTTGGTGTCCTTTGTGGTTAGTTCAGCTTTGCTTCGCAACTAGTCGATACGGACAACTCGCCTGCTACAATCTCTCCACTCATCGCGAAAGGAATCTTCAAGCCTCATGATGCAAGCCGGCAGCTCCTTCCCCGACTTTTCTCTTCCCAACCAGAACGGCCAACTCACCAAACTCTCCGACTTTGCCGGGCACTGGCTTGTTATCTACTTCTATCCTAAGGACGACACGCCTGGCTGCACGATTCAGGGCAAGTCCTTCACCACTGCGAAAGCCGACTTCGATGCCGCCGGAATCAAGATCGTCGGCGTCAGCGCCGACGATGCGGCGTCGCACAAAAACTTCTGCAACAAGTTCGGGTTCACCATCGATCTGCTCGCCGACACCAGTTCCCAACTCATGAAGACCCTGGGTCTGGGCGAATCCGAATGGAAGGGAATGAAATTCTGGGAGCGCACCACCTTCGTCGTCGATCCTGAAGGCACCATCCGCAAGGCATACCCAAGGGTCAACCCGGAAGGCCACGAACAAGTGCTGCTGCGCGACATTCGTGCGCTGCGAAACGCGTAATCAGCCTTGGCGAGCCGGGCGCTGCCGGAGAGGCCCAAAGTCTCCAAAGCTGTTTACGAGATTTCCTCAACCTCGCAAAAAGCAATCAGGTATTCCCCCGGGAACGTTACATGGGTTCGGGTATTCCCCGAAAGCTCCAGATGCCGCAGTTTATTCCGTTGTGGAGATTCACGACATCGAAGACCGAATCCGCGATCTGTGTGCGAAGGCCGCCGCCGCGGACGAAGATGAAGCGCAGGAGATCCTTTCCGAATTAAACAAGGCTCTTCGCCAGCATTCGGACTTCCTCAGAAAAATAACGGCCAAAACCTTGAACCTCCCGCCCAGGAAACGTCCACCTTCTGCGAACCGATCCCACTCCCAAGAAGTGATGGAAAGTTCACGTCGTCGCGCCTGGTTACAACTCCGAACAACGTTGGCAATAGCCCTAGCTGTCGCGAGGTGGATTTTCGCGTGCCCCTGGTTTTTCGTCGGCGCGATCTTTTTCCCGGATTAATTCCTTCACAAGCTGTAACAGTCTGGTCGGGTCTTTCTCTTGCGAAGCTTGTCTAGCAAGTTCTCTCCATCGCTCCTCGTGGCGCGGGGAAGCAGGTTGCGACATCGACGATCTCCAGCGGTGCGGTTAATTCAAAAGGATAATCTGGGGGACTGGCGGCATCAGCACGCCAGAATACGCCAAACAGTGTACTACTCTACTTGAGGCCCGTCTCGCAAAACCTGCGCGGACGAATCCGCAGTTATTTCTACTTGTGTTGCGCCAGCAGCGGCTCCTGACAATACCTCGCGGCTTTCAACAAATCTGCAAACTCGGGCGCCGACCGCAGCGTGTCCAGCAGAGGATCGTTCTCCAGGTTCGAGTACGCGCAGTAGTTCTGCTCGATCGCCATTCGGATCAGGTGCACCGCGGCATCCTTCTTCCCGACAAAGGCCAGCACCGATCCCTGGTCGTACGCCTGTTCCGGATCGTCTCCCGCCGTCGGCGAGGTGGCGTCTTCCCGCGCAATTCGGTCCAGCTCCGCCGGGGGTCGCAATCCGGTCGCTGCTTCCATCAAGTCGCGGTGATAGCGCGGCACCGGCGCGATCTTCTTCACAGCCTCGCGGGCCTCGGCTGCCTTGCCGTCGCGCAATAGGATCGCCGGCATGGTCCAATTCGCCCATTCCGATCCCGCATCGAGTTGCACGTACTCCCGCGCCATCTTCGCGTTGCCCATGTACAGGAATGCCCATGCGCATGAGCGGAACAGATAGTTTCCCGGATCCAGCTGCACCGCCGTTTCGCACTCGTGTTCCGATTGCTCCAGCATGCCGGCGTAGCGATACACGTATCCCAGCGAGAAATGCGCCTGCGCACTCTGTGGACGCCGCTTCACCAGCGCCCGCGCCTCCTCGTAGGCCTTCGCCAGGTCGCCGCGCTCTACCCGGTTCGTAATGAGCTGTCCCGCGGCGAAATTCAGGTTCGGATCCAGCGCCAGCGCCCGCTCATAGTCGGAATTTGATTTCTGAAACGCCTCTTCGCCGCCGCTCGAATACTGTGAATCGTAGTAATACCGCAGCCCCAGCGCCTGCCACGCCGGTGCATACGTCGGATCCATTCCCACCGCTTTCTCCAGGATCGCGATTGCTTCTTTGTTCGGCTTCTCGTCGTGCGGCACCGCGACGCTGCGCAGATAAAGCTCGTAAGCCTCCTGGTTCTTGGGTGGCGTGTTTGTCTCCAGGTATTCGCTACCAGCTCCCAGCGTGGGCAGCAATCCCTTGCGGACCTGATTCGTGAGTTCCTCACGCAGGGTGATGAAGTCCTGGTTTGGTGACGTAATCGGCGGACTCTGCCACGTTACACTGTCACTGCCTACATTGATCGACTGCAATGTCACCAGCAGGTTTTTCCCTTGCCGGATAAAGTGACCGCTCACCACGTTCGCGACGTGCTGTTCGTGCCCCGCCTGCTGTGGATCCACATCGGCGCTCACATATTTCCGGGTGCTTCCGGTCGGTCGCACATCCAGTCCACGGTTGTAGGTCAGAACCGACGCGACCTCGTCTGCCAGCGCAAATCGGAGATAATCGAGACTGTTGTCCCCCGTCATGTTCTGCAAAGGCAGCACCGCGATCGTATTCTTTGCAGCAGCCACCGGAGCCGGCGTCCGCCGGTGCTTCAACCACCACGCTCCCACCGCTCCCAGCACCGTGACCAGCACCGCGGCCATGCCGACCATCAGGTAGGTCTGTAGCCGGTTTCCGCTCTGGAATGTTTGTGTCGCCACCCGCAGCGGCTGCGTCATCTTCGCCGCGGTCCTGGTCAGTCCAGACTCGGTCTCGCGCTTCAGATGCTGCAGGTCGGCTTTCATTTCCGCCGCGCTCTGATAGCGCCGAGTCTTGTCCTTCTCCATCGCCCGGCCGATGATGCTTTCCAGACCCGGCGGCACGGCGGGATTCAAGCTGCGCGGCGGTGCTGGCTTCTGGTGCAGCACAGCATCGAGCGTCGTCACAATGTTGGTACCGGAAAACGGCTTCTTCCCCGTCGACATCTCGTACAGCACCACGCCAAACGAGAACAAGTCGCTCCGCGCATCGAGCGCTTCGCTGCGTGCCTGCTCCGGCGCCATGTAGACGGCCGTTCCCGGAATCACCCCCACGGCCGTCAGCGACTCTTCAATCCCCGTGTCGGTCGCGGTGGCCAGCTTGGCCTCGGCCGTCAGCTTGGCCAGCCCAAAATCGAGCACCTTCGCTTGTCCGGTGGTCGTCAGGAAAATATTTGCCGGCTTGATGTCCCGGTGAATCACGCCCTTGGCATGCGACGCGGTCAGCGCCTCCGCCACCTGTACTCCGATATCGAGCACCTTGTCCATGTCCATCGGTTTGCCATGGATCATCTCCTTCACGCTCTGCCCCTCCAGCTTTTCCATCACGATGAAGGGATGCCCGTTGTTATCCTCGATGCCGTGAATCGTGCAGATATTCGGATGGTTCAGCTGCGAGGCCGCCCGCGCCTCGCGCTCAAAACGCTCCAGGGATTTGGGGTCCCCAGTCAGATTGTCAGGAATGAATTTGAGCGCGACGTGACGGCCCAGGCGCACATCTTCGGCCTCATACACGACTCCCATCCCTCCACCCCCGAGTTTGCCGAGGATGCGGTAGTGGGAAACGGTCGCCCCGATCATTTCCTGTGCGCCCATTGCAGCCCGGCGGCCATGTTAGGCCGCAACCGCCCTTTGGTCAACAGGGCAAAAGACTTAAACCCAGTCGTCAGTTCTCAGTTATCACCTGCCAGTCGGCAGTTCCTGATCTTGAGCCTCCTTTGATCCATGCCGTCTGACCTTTGCGCCCCTTTGCGAATCCTTCGCGCGCTTCGGTTAAGAGCTTTTCTCTGCGTCCTCTGCGGTCGTTCTGTGCGCCCTCAGCCTTTAAAGCTTTTCCTTTGTGCCCCTTCGTGTCCTTTGTGGTGCGAAGTCTTTGCCAACGACCAGCGACCGACCGACGGTTTTAGAACAATCCCGCCGACGATCCCACCCACTCCATGTTTCGGTTGTGATCCACGCCCATCATCAGCCCGCGGCCCATCCGCAAGATCGTCAGCACCGCGCGCAGCTCGTCCACCCAGAGGTACATCATTCGCACTTCCACCTTGGTCCCGCCAAACGGCGTCGCAATCACCGGCTCAAAGTGCAGCCTCTCCTGCAGAATGTACTGCGACCTGCGCTCCGCTGGCACCGCTGCAATATCTTCTTTGGTCGGCGCGATCACCACTCCCAGCCCGGCGAACGAATACAACGGCTTCAGTGCGTAATTCTCCAGGTCGTCCGGTACTCGATCCAGCTGATCCAGGAACCACGTCTTCGGCACCGATTGGTGCTTCAAATAAGGAATCGAGTACTTCGAAATCCGGAAATACCAGTTCGGATGCCCCGCCCACTCCACGTCCAGCTCGTCCCGAAAATCAAACCCCAGCTGCACGCCTTTGCGTTCCAGTTCATCTACAATCGCCCGGTTATAAATCCTCCGGATCGGAATCCTGTTCCCGTCAGCCTCCCAGTACAGGCGATTCCTGTCTTTCCGAATCGCCCGGATATCCACCGTGCGAATTCCCAGCAATTTTTCCGTCAGCAAAAAATCCGGCAACGTCTTCTGATGCGCCGGATCGATTTCCATCAATATGACGTTCTCCGGGTCCTGATTCGCCACAATCGCCCGCCGCAGCAGCGTGAGGTACCCCGCCGAATCCAGACCGCCCAACAAGTACTTCAGTCCCGGCTCCAGGCCATATACATCCATAAATGTCCGGGCCAGCACCGGCTGATACGCATAGAGGGAAGGGAAGGCCTGCAACTCAACCAGTTTCGGCTGTAGTTCGCCCGCAGCATCCCGCACCAGCCCGAAATCCACCTGCACAAACATCGGATGCGGCGCCTCGTTCGGTACCCGAAACTCCGCCGGAATCGACTCCTCCGAGCGCGCCCGGTACTCCGGACTTTCCACTAACTGCCGGATCAACTCCTTCCCATCCGCCGCGATGCGCCCCAGCAGTTCCTCTGGCAAAAAGCACGGCGTCTCCGACACGCGGAACCCAATCGGCACCCCACACCGCTCCGCCAACAGCCCGAGCAGCTCTGGATATTTCTCTGGCTTGTATTTCGAATTAAACGACTGCCTGAGGGAAGGAATCATGACCGCACAGTGTAGCGCGGGCGCACGATTCCGCGAATGGAATCAGCCGTACCCTGGCCGTCAGAAACGCGCTGGCGCTGGAAAGGAAAGCTACTAACCGCAAAGTGCGAAGAAAGGC
Organism: uncultured Acidobacteriota bacterium; assembly: GCA_963729415.1. GTDB lineage: Bacteria > Acidobacteriota > Terriglobia > Terriglobales > Acidobacteriaceae > Gp1-AA133. The sequence continues at coordinate 223,902 of CAVSOD010000012.1, forward strand.
CGCAAAGATCGCAAAGAGATTCCAGGCTATTTTGGGTCGACGGGCTTCTCTTGGGGTTTGCTTCGCGTTCTTTGCGCGTCCTTCGCGAACTTTGCGGTTAAAAGCTTTTGTCTACGTTCTAGGCGCGCTAGGCGGTGAAGAACTTTCTCCGCCGGCCGACGACCGAAAGCCTACGATTACGCCTCCATTAAAAACTGCCCGCCCCGCATAATCTGCTCGCCGTCCACCCAGATATCGAAATTTCTCCCGACCACATCGATGTGCGTCGAGGAATACCACTTTGCTCCCGTATGCTCCCCATACGGATTGCCGAATGCAATGTGCACCCCGGGATACTTCTCGTCCTGCAAAATCTCGCCGATCACATCTTTCAACTCCACATTCGTCCCAATCGCAAACTCGCCCACGCGGTCGCTATTCTCATCCGTGTGCGTATACGCCCAGAAATCGTCGCGCAACTCGCGATTCGACGCTCTCCGCGGAAACCAGCCGGTTCTTCTCCACGCGAATCGTCAGGGGATGTTTCTTCAAATCCCCAAACTTCGCGCACAGATAATCCCCAACGACGCCGTCGATCACAAACGTCCCGTTCACCTCGCCCGGCGTCGTGAAGACCTCGCCTCCCGGCAGATTCCCCCACTTCTCTGGACTGATTAGCCCCGACGTCTTCAACCACTTATAAGCAGGATTCAGATCGGCCACCAAATCCGTGCCAGCCGGGGTCTTCGCTCGGATCTGCGACGCCTTCCGCACCATCTCGACGACCTTCTGGCTGATGCGGTCCACCTTCGCGAAATCCGCGCGCATTCCCTCCAGCATGATCTGCCGGTTGATGTTCACCATGTGGGCATGGCGGATCTTTCTCCGATTCACCACCTCGGTCATCTGCATCCGCGACTGCAACTCGTTCCGCTGCGCCCGGACAGCGAAAATGCTTACGTCCACCGTCTCCAGATCATCCAGGATCTCTTGCGGCAGCTTCACGAGCGGCCGCTCCGCCAGTTCCTCGAGCACGAACGCGTGATACCGCGCTCCTACCTGCTCCAGTTCCCGCACCAATGATGCCGCAATTTCCAGGCTCGCGTCGTCGGTGATGACCGTGACTCGTTCCGTTGGCTGAACCCGCAGACACACACGCACCGCGTTGCGCGCGCCCTGAGTCAGTTCGGAATCAAAGGGGATGGTGTTCAGAGGACGATGTGCGTGACTGACTTTATCCATTACCCTGCTTTTTGTTCGGAAACTGAGGTTGCCTCCTCGGCCACGCCCACTTCCGTCTCCTCAATGATGTAATCCACGACCTTCTTCAAATCGCCGGTCTTCTCGAAAACCTGCAGCTGCCGGTCCGCTCCGCTGCCCATCTCCAGAATCTTGTGAACGTACTCGATCTCTTCGCGTGACCCCAGCTCATCCACCACGTCATCCACAAACTTCAGGTATTCCAGAATCAGATCGCGCACCGGCACCTGCGTCTGCTTGCCGAAGTCAATCATCTTGCCGTTGAGCCCGTAGCGCGCCGCGCGCCACTTGTTTTCCATGATCAGGGCCCGCCGGTACAACCGGAAGCCCTGGTTCGCCTCGTATAGCTTGTATAGCTTCGCCACTGTCGCCTGGATCAAGGCCGCCAGCGCGATCGTCTCATCCACTCGCATCGGGATGTCGCAGATCCGGAACTCGATGGTATTGAAAAACGGATGCGGCCGGATGTCCCACCAGATCTTCTTCGCGTTATCGATGCACCCGGTCTTGACCAGCAGTTTGATGAAGTTTTCGTACTCGCCCCAGCTCGGAAAATAATCCGGAATGTTCGTCCGCGGAAATTTGTCAAACACCTTGCAGCGGTACGACTTCAACCCCGTATTCATTCCCAGCCAGAACGGCGAGTTCGTCGAGAGCGCCAGGATGTGCGGCACAAAATACCGGGCGTGATTCATCATATGGATGGCCGTCTCCCGGTCCTCCACCCCGATGTGCACGTGCAACCCGAAAATCAGGTTCGCGCGCGCCACCAGTTGCATGTCTTCGACAATATTCTGGTAGCGCTCGTCCGGATAAATCTCCTGTACCCGCCAGTCGGCGAACGGATGCGTCGCCGCCGACGCCAGCCTGAGCCCGTTTTCGCGGGCCAGGTTAATCATGTCGCGCCGCAGCTTCTTCACTTCGTCCTTCGCATCCTTAATATTGGTGCAGACCGAGGTTCCTACCTCGACCACCGACTGATGCATCTCGGCCTTCACCCGCTCCTGCAGGCGCATCTTGCCCTTCTCGATCATCTCCGCGTGAATATGCGACCGCAAATCCCGCGAGACAGGATCGACCGTCTGATACTCTTCCTCAATCCCGATCGTGAAGGTAGGTTTCATCCCAGCGCGGAGGACTCGAAGGTTTTCGCGCCCATCCTTTGTCGAAGCCCGCAGGCATTTAACCCGCATCAAGAACCCAACCAGTATAACGCGTCAGTATGCGACATTTCTTCGCGTGCTTAGCGGCCTAGTCCTTAGCGACCAGAGCTTGCCCTGAGCGTAGCCGAAGGGCGGTTAAAAGCTTTTCTCTGCGTCCTCTGCGGTTTGTCCTCCGCGTCCTCTGCGTTAAAAGTTTGCTGTGGCTAGTCGGCACGTATTACGCCCCCGCCACCGGCGCCGCCTTATGACTCGTCCTCCGCACAACAGTCTTCTTCGCCTCAGGTTTCTCCCCCTCCAGAAACGCTGCCCACCGCAATTCCCGTGCCGGATTCTCCCCGCTCAGCGCCTTCCTCACCGCCATCTCCGCCACGGCATTCACCACCCAATCAAAGTTTTCTTTCCCCACCGAATTCACGTCCGCGTCCGGTGCCGGATTCATGAAGTCGATCGCGTACGGCACGCCACCCTCGACCGCGAACTCCACCGTATTCAAGTCATACCCCAGCGCCCGGCACAAGGTCAGCGCGTCTTTCTCGATTCGCTCCTTCAACCCCGCACGCGGCGGAGGATTCCCCTTTACATAGCGCTCATGATGCGGCGCCTTCGGGTCGTAGCGCATGATGTGCACTTTCTCCTGCCCGATCACATAGCAGCGGAAGTACTCGTCAAACTCCACTCCGCGCTGCAGCGTCATGCACAGCGTCCCGGTCTCGTTGTACGCGTTGAAGAACTCTTCCGGCGAATGCAGTTTGTAGACGTGCTTCCACCCGCCGCCGTCGTAAGGCTTGAGAAACGCCGGCCACCCCACGTACGCAAACACCTCGTCCCAGTTGAGCGGAAACATCAAATTCCGCATCGACTGATCGGTCGTCCCCGGCGGATGCTGATTGTGCGGCAGCAACACCGTCGGTGGAATCGCCACGCCCAGCTTCGTCGCCAGCGCGTAGTTGAAGAACTTGTCGTCCGCCGTCCACCAGAACGGATTGTTGATCACAATCGTCCCATGCAGCGCCGCGTTCTTCAGGTACGCGCGGTAAAACGAAATATCCTGCGAAATGCGGTCAATGATGACGTCATACTTCTTCGGCTCATCCATCCGGATGCCGCCGACCTTCACAAACTCCGCCGTAACTCCCTCGACGCCCATGGAATTGATCTTCTCCACCAGCGCCGGCGGAAACGTATTCTCCATCCCGAACACAATCGCGATCTTCTTCATGATGACCTCCGCATATGCTCGCTAGGAAGGCGGCTTCTGATAGCTCTGCTCGTGAACTCGATAAGCACTGGTAGCCCAGCTTCCCACGCCTGCTTGCCGACTACCAATGACAAACGACCAACGACTGCTACTCTCCCACGACTTCCTTCACCACCCGCAAGAAATTCTCGCCCATAATCTTCCGAATATCTTTCTCCGTATATCCCCGCTTCAACAATGCCAGCGTCAGGTTCGGCATCTTCGATGCGTCCTCGAGGCCCTGGGGTGTGCTGGTGATCCCATCAAAGTCGCTCCCGATCCCCACGTGATCGATTCCCGCAACCTTTACGATATGATCGATGCACTCGGCCGCATCTTCTACCGTTGCGGCGCCGCTTTTCACCTGGTTCCATCCCTGATCGGCATATTCCTTGGCCGCGTAGGCATCCAGTTCCGCCCCGGTGAGATTCGGTTCGATCTGGTTGTGGGCGGTGACCAGTTTCTTCAGTTCCTCGGCATCCTTTTGATTCAGGAAAGACGAACTAAAATTGACTCCCACGACGCCGCCGTTTTTGGCCAGCGCCCGGAACATGTCATCCTTCATATTGCGTGGAACGTCCGAGTACACGAAGCACGACGAATGCGACGCGATGACCGGCTTCGTCGATACCTCCAGCGCGTCGTAAAACGTCTTGTCCGAGACGTGCGAGATGTCCACGATCATTCCGATCCGGTTCATCTCCCGTACCACCTGTTTGCCGAAGTCCGTCAGCCCGTTGTGCTCGGCCTTTCCGGTCGACGAATCCGCCCAGTGGTTGCTGCGGAAATGCGTCAAGGTCATCGACAGAATTCCCATTCGCCGGTACATGCGCAACACGCTTAGATCGTCGTCGATCTGGTGCCCGCCCTCGATGGTCAGCACCGCGGCGATTTTCTTCTGCTTGACGATGCGCTCAATGTCGCGCGCGCTGGTCGCCAGCTCGATCCGGTCCGGATACTTGTCGAAGACGCTCTGGGCTGCATCCCGCAGGTCAAGCGTGCGCCGCACCGCCTCGGCGCCGGGGTAATACATCGGGACCCATAGCGCAAAAAACGGCGCGTGCACCCCACCTTCTTCGAGGCGCGGCAGGTCAATCATCCCGGTAGAAAGACGCTGCCCGATATCCACCTTCTCAATTAACACCCGCTGCATCGTGTCGTTGTGCCCATCGATCCCCAACACTTCGGCCTGAATCCGCCGCGCCTCATCGATGGTCTGCGCCAGACCAACCGTTGCGAGCATTAGCAGCGTGCCCACAACTCTGAGCAAGCTCGCTGGCATCGCGATTCGTCCCCCGCAGGCTCGCCTATCTCGTTCAACCACGATTGCCTCCGTCTTCCGCGTTCAGGTTTGCGATCAGCCACCGGCTACCGGCCATGAGCATCCCAACGACCGCCAATTCGCGACTAAAAATACTTCCCCGCCATCCGCTGCCAGAAGGGCCAGTCGTGCGCGGTGTGGTCCCCCCAGACATCGAGCCAATTCGGAACCGCCTTGCCATTCAATACGGCCGAGAGCTTTACGTTCTCGTCCAGACACATGTCCCACTCGCCTGAGGCCAGCACGATCTTCATCTGCCGGTAGCGCTGCAAATACCAGTCATCGTGCATATTTGCCAGGTAGTCTGGAGGACAGTTGAAATAGCAGTCATCGTCGTAATATCCGTCCAGAAACTGGTGGATATCGAAGGCCCCGCCCATGCTCACGCAATGGGTCACGATGTCGGGATGCTTGAACGCGAAGTTCGCCGCGTGATATCCGCCGAAACTGCACCCCGTCACCGCCAGCTGCCCCGAGGAATTCCGCCATCGCAAGTAGGGAAGCAGTTCGTGCAGGACGTAGCGTTCATACTGCAAGTGCCGCAGCACCCGGATCCGCGGGTGGGCCGACTTGTTGTACCAGCTTTCCGTATCGATGCCGTCCGGGCAGAACACCTGCAACCCTCCCGCGTCGATCTTTGGGGCCAGCACGCCGATCATTCCGCGATCTTCGTACTCGAAAAACTTTCCCATGGAAGTCGGAAACACGAGTAGCGGTGTCCCGGAGTGCCCAAAGACCAGCATCTCCATCTCCCGATGCAATTCCTGGCTGTACCCCTTGTGGTATTCGCGGTTCATGAGCGGCAGTTATCTTACCTGAAACCCAGTGCGGGTCGGACACACCTGTCCGACAGCACGCGGGAGATGGCCGTTCAAAGGACTGTGTCACCAGGGCACTTCCCACGCAGCCGACTGTGATTCTGTTTGCAAGGCCTTCCCCACACCGTAATCGATCGGGAAACCCCCTGCACGCCATCGCGTCCTAGCTGCGGATGGCCGAGAGACTGTGCACCCCAAACCAAAGGTTTGCACATAAATTCTCGAACTCGAGCCTTGCTTCCCCGTACATCTCGCGCGGCCTTTCTCGCATCTCTTGTGGCACAATCCAAAGCGGCCACTTCCACGAGGAGAAGCGTTATGAAAGCGAACGTCCCCCGCCTTCCTCCATACCTCCTTTTTCTGTTGCTCCTGATCGCTACCGCCGCCGCTTACCCGCAGTCGGGCGCTACCCTGTCAGGCGCCGTCACCTCGGCCACCGGCGAGCCGATTCCTCACGCCAGAATCTCCGCCAAAAACTTGAACACCGATCAGTCCACCGAACTCCAGGCGGACGCCTCCGGACGCTTTGATTTCAGCGCTGCCGCCCCGGCCGACTTCGAAATCACCGTCTCCGCCGACGGCTTCGACCCTAAAGTCACGAGAATCAGCTTTTCCCCCGGAAGCGTTCAGTCCGTGACCGTCGCACTAACCGCCATTCCCGGGTGGACGCCGCCTCCACAAACCAATCTCCCCAATGCTCCCTCGAGCAGTCAGACTGCTCCCTTACTCTCCGATCTCGGATTCACCCCCGAACAGATCCGCAGCAATGCGCAAGAGCAGGCCCTGCTTGATAAGCGCACCCACATGCTCAAGATCCATCAGAAGCTCGGGCTCATCACCGCCGCTCCCCTGATCGCCAGCGTCGTCACCTCGATCGGCGCCGGGGGCAAGAAAACCAGCAACACCGACCGCACCGTACACATGGTGCTCGGCGCCGTCACCGGCGACCTCTATTTCACCACCGCCTACTTCGCCATCCGCGCTCCCAAGCCCAAAGGCACTCCCACGCGCGGCCCAATCCGCGTGCACAAAGCCCTCGCCTGGATCCACGGGCCCGGCATGATTCTCACGCCCATCCTGGGCGCGCTCGCTTACCAGCAAAAAAACAACGGTGAGAAGGTCCACGGCCTCGCCTCCGCCCACGGACCCGTTGCCATCGTCACTGCCGGCGCCTTCGGCGCCGCCCTGCTCTCGGTCTCACTCAAGTTCTAAACGACATCATGCGAAAGCCAACGTTCCTCGCTCCTCGATTTCTCCCAGCCTTCATCGCTCTTGTGCTGATCGGGGCTACCTCTGCTCACGCAGCTGACAGCCAATGGGTGCTCGCCGAATGCACGCTCACCTACCATGTCTCCCACCCTCTGCATCAGACCGACGGAGTCAGCCACGCTGCCCGCGGCAAAGGCGTCTGCCACGACGGACAATGCGATTTCCTCATCGCGGTTCCTGTGAAGTCCTTCGACTCCGGCGACAGCAACCGCGACCTCCACATGATCCAGGTCACCCGCGGCGCCGAATTTCCCATGGTTACCGTGCGCACGCGCCTCCCGGAGTCGGCCGCGAACTCCACCACCCTGAACGCCGACCTCGAAATCCAATTCGCCGGGCAAACTGCCCACTATAAGCAGGTCACATTTCAGCTCACGAAGCAGGGAACCGAAACCAAACTCACTGGCACGATTCCCGCCACGCTCTCCGACTTCAAAATCGATCCCCCTACGCTGCTTACCCTGCCCGTAAAAAACGAAATGCCCGTCCGCGTAGAAATGAACTGGCATCCGCAGTAAACCGGCAGTGATGGATTACAAGATTCCACTGGTCCATCGCGATCCATTCGGCTCTTGGCGGTTTAAGACTTCCTTCGTGCCCTTGGTGTCCTTCGTAGTGAAAAAATCCCTTTTACGCGCTCTTCGCGCCCGTGGCGCTGAGGAATGTTCTCTGCGTCCTCTGCGGCCGTTCTCTGCGTCCTCTGCGTTTTCAGATTTTTCTGTCCTTCGTGCCCCTTCATGTTCTTGGTGATCAAAAAGGCTTTCTTCGCCTACTTTGCAATCCCTCTGCGCCCTTAGCGGTTAAAGATCTTTCTGCGCTCTCTGTGCCTCTGTGGTGAAGGTCTCTTGTGGGTGCTGACCTCGTCTGCCACGAAAGCCAATCCCTGTCGCCTGAGGCCTGCCCCTGCTTTCCAACTTCCCGCCCCATCCCGTACGATGAATCTCGCATCACGATGAACCCCCTCCCTCCCAGGCCTCTCGCTCGCCGCACCCTACTAGTCTTGGCCGCGCTCACCGCGCTCGCCATCGCGAGCTTCGCGGCAGTCTCGCGGCTGGTCACGCGTCTCAAAGCCAACGAGAAGCGCATCGCCTGGCGCGCCTACGAAGCCGGACTAGCTCAGCTCCAATCCGCCCACTCCGAGAACGCTCTCGACGATTTCCGGGCCGCCCTCAGCTACGACCGCGACAACGCCGAATACCAGCTCAGCCTTGCGCGTGCTCTCCGCGATACCGGCCGCCTCGACGAATCGGAAACTTATCTGCTTCATCTGTGGAGTGCCGCACCGCAAGACAGCACCATCAACCTCGCGCTTGCCCGTCTCGCAGCCCGTCGCCACTCGATCGACGACGCCATTCGCTACTACCACAGCGCCATCTACGGATTCTGGCCCAACACCCCGGATGAGAATCGCCGCCGCTCGCGCTTCGAGCTGATCGAATTCCTGCTCCAGCAGAATGCGTTCCCGCAAGCCCAGGCCGAACTTATGGCGCTGGCCCAGGTCGTGCCGCCCGACGCCGCCCAGCACCTGATCGTTGCTGACCTGTTCCTGCGGGCGCACGATGGCGCCAACGCGCTCGCTCAATATGAAGCCGCGCTCAAGCTCGAACCCAAAAATGCCACCGCGCTCGCCGGAGCCGGTGCCGTCGCTTTTCAAATGGGACGGTACGGCAGTGCGCAATCTTTCCTGCAGAAAGCGCTCGATGCCGATCCACAAAACTCACAGGCGCGTGACCATCTCCAGACGACCGACCTCGTCCTCGCCACTGATCCTTTTCTGCGCCGTATCTCCGACGCCGAGCGCAATCGCCGCGTCATCACCGCCTTCAATCACGCCGGCGACCGACTCAAATCGTGTGCCGAAGCCAATCACCTCGATCTTTCCGCCGCTTCTACCTCGAACCCTGGCAACGATCTCACTGCGCTGTGGTCCCGCTGGCAATCGGCCCGTCCGCAGCTTCATCAGCTCAATTCACCAAGCAACGTCGACCTCCCCGACACGCTGATGGATCTCGTCTTCCAGATCGAGCAGCAAGCCTCGCAGCTGTGCGGCCAGCCTGCCGGCGTCGATCTCGCGCTGCTTCTCCTTTCCCGTGATCGCGAGACGGTCGACGAATGAGCAGCATGAACGAAGCGCGCGTCCCCGACTCCGAGGCCGCCACCGTCGCGCCTCCCAGTACCACCACGATCCTGGCCAACCGCCTAGCCCGTCTCACCTTCCACGCCAGCTTCGAGGAAGAGCGCTTCTTCCTGATTCTCTGCATCTTCATCGGAGTGTTCTCCGGTCTCGCCGTCGTCTGCTTCCGCATTGCCATCGACTGGAGCCGCATCGCGCTCATGGGTCCGCTGCCCCATCCCAGCGCTATCCGCATCATCGGAGCCCCTACCGCCGTCGGCCTGCTTGTCGCCGTTCTCGTCCTTCACTTTTTTCCGGAAGTCCGCGGCAGCGGCGTCAATCAGACGAAAGCGGCGCTCTACATTTACAACGGCTACATCCCGTTCAGGAACGCTGTCGGTAAATTCATCTGCTCCGCCCTCGCGATCGGCTCCGGCCAGTCCCTCGGTCCCGAAGACCCCTCGCTCCAGATCGGAGCCTCGCTTGCCTCTGCGCTCGGCCGCCGTCTCGAGCTTTCACGCGAGAAGCTGCGCCTGCTGGCTCCCGTCGGCGCCGCCGCCGGTCTCGCCGCTGCCTTCAACGCCCCAATCTCGGCTGTGCTCTTCGTCATCGAGGAAGTCATCGGACGCTGGAGCGCGGGCATCCTTGGCTCCGTCGTCCTCTCCGCCGTCTCCAGCGTGGTCATCGTGCGCTGGTTCCTCGGCGCCGACGCCCTGTTCCGCATCCCTGTCACCGCCTTCGTTCATCCCTCAGAACTGATCGCATACGCCGCTCTCGGGGTCGCTGGCGCCTTCGCTGCGGCGATCTTCTCGCGCGCCATCGGTTTTTTCCGCCCGCGCCTCCGCGTCCTTCCGAAATGGACACAGTACTTCCAGCCTGCCCTCGCTGGCCTGCTCATCGGACTCATCGGATATTTCGGATTTCCGCAAGTCATGGGCGCCGGCTACGACTTCATGGATCAGGCAATGCACGATCAGTTCACCTGGAAAATGCTCGCCGCTCTCGCCGGCCTCAAAATCCTCGCCACGACTCTGTCCTTCGTCAGCGGCACTCCGGGCGGCATGTTCGCTCCCACCTTATTCATCGGCGCCATGCTCGGCGGCGCCGTCGGAGGCATCGAGCGCCACTTCTTCCCGCTTCTCACCGTCTCCACCGGAACCTACGCGCTCGTCGGGATGGGCGTGCTCTTCGCTGCTTTTCTGCGCGTCCCCATGACCTCGGTTTTCATGGTCCTCGAAGTCAGCGGCAACTACTCCATCATCGTTCCTGTCATCGTCGCGAACACCATCGCATACGTGATCTCGCGGAGCCTGCAACCCATTCCCATCCTCGACCTGCTCACGCGCCAGGATGGCCTCGTCCTGCCCTCACTCGAAGAGCAGCGCGACGAACAGATCCTCCGCGTCGAAGATGCCATGCAACCCCTGCCCGCGACCGTACTTGATGGTTCCGATGCGCTCGAGCAAGCCGCAGCCCGCATCGCCGGCCAGCCCGAAAACATTTTCCTGGTCCGCATGGACCCCAGCGGCTGGAGCATGCTCCCGCGCGATCTGTTGGACCGCATGATCAAAGAAGGGAAGGGAAGTCTGACGCTAGCCTCGGTCCTTCCCACAACCCGGCTCGCCTACCTCTACCCTGATCTCCCCCTCGATGCTGCGTTGCGCTGCGTGACTCAATCCGAACTGATCCCCGTGGTGAACCGTGCCGACCTGCGTGAGCTCGAAGGCGTCGTTACCCGCGACGACGTTCTCACCCGCTACCAGGCCGACACCATCGCCGATTAGTTCGTTGTCCGACACTTGCGTCGGGAACGCGAGCGCACATTTCTGGCCAATAACTAGAGATTGTCCGACCCCAGTGACAATAAAACGACAATCTCATGACAAACGCCAACCGCGGTGCGGATTAGCCTCCTACTCGGCACCCGACGGGCCGGCCCACCGATCGACGCGCCATCCGTGACTCGTCGGGCGCTCTGCTTCGGCAGGCACAGCACTTCGTCGGCGCTGCAGCCATTTCCGAGAACTGAGTGAACCCGCCGAGCTGATCCTATCCCGTTCCCAAAATTCCCAGACTGTCCGTAGGAGATGATCTCGATGAAACCCTCGAACTTCCTCAAACGAACTTGTTTCTTCGGCGTGCTGCTGGTGTTGTCCCCGCTTGTGGCCTTCGCGGGGTCCTTCAGTGGGCCGCTCAGCGTCAGCCGAATTGCCAGCACCGTCCCCGCGAATGGCGACATCAACCCTTATGGCATCGCTGTTGTCCCGCGTTCTCGCGGCGCTTTGGTCAAAGGCCACGTCCTCGTCAGCAACTTCAACGCTTCCTCCAACTTTCAGGGAACCGGCACCACCATCATGGACATCAGTCCTGACGGCGCCGTGAACGTCTTCGCACAAATCGACGCCAGCACGTTGCCTGGACCTTGCCCCGGCGGTGTCGGCCTCACCACGGCTCTGGTTGTTCTTCGTTCCGGTTGGGTGATCGTGGGAAGTCTCCCCACCACCGACGGTACTGCGGCCACCGCAAAAGCCGGATGCTTGCTGGTTCTGAATAGTCATGGCCGGGTGGTTGAAACCTTGTCGGGCTCGCGTCAGGGAGCCGCCATCAATGGCCCATGGGACATGACCGCTTTCGACGGTGGAGAATTCGCCGAGTTGTTCGTGTCGAATGTTCTGAACGGTACGGTCGCCGCCAATGGCAACGTCGTCAACCGCGGAACCGTCGTGCGAATCGTTCTTCTTCTCGACGACGATGACTCTCGCCCCCGGGAGGTGGTCCGCACCGTGGTTGGCTCGGGTTTCCCCGAGCGCACTGATCCTGCCGCCCTCGTCATTGGTCCTACGGGACTGGGACTGAGCGCCGACGGCACACTCTATGTCGCGGATACTCTGGGAAATCGCATCGCAGCAATTTCGAACGCCCTGTTTCGGTTCAATGACGGCGGCACAGGAAAAACCGTGTCCTCCGGTGGTGGCCTGAACTCCCCATTGGGTTTGGCCATCGCGCCCAATCAGAACATCCTCACCGTCAACGCCGCAGACGGCAACCTGATCGAACTCACCCGCGGTGGCTCGCAATTTCCTCCGAAGGCCATCGACACCAGCGGTCAGGGCGGGGGCACGCTTTTCGGTCTCGCAGTCAGTCTCAACGGCAAGGGCATCTACTTCGTGGATGACGGCGACAACACGCTAGATCTGCTTCACTGAACACCAGCCACGCAACGCCGGTGCCCCGCTCAAGTTCTGCTTGGGCGGGGTCATCCCCTCGCAGGGCACGCGGGGCCACATTTTCTTCTCTGCGAACGGCGCAATCATTCTGATCTTGCCTCGTGCCCTTGGTGGTTGATCTGTCTTGCTTAGCGATCCTGGCTTCCTTTGCGGTTAAAGGCTTTTGGCACGCAACGCTACTGATCTCACACGGCTCCCGCTACTCCGACCGCCCCGTCCTCACTCCAACTTCGTCCAAATGGTCCATCAAGTCCCGCGGATCGTCGTAGGTCCGATACGCCCCGGCCCGCTCCAATTCCTCGCGCCCATATCCGCCCGAAGCCAGTCCCACGCCCAAGGCCCGTGCTCGCTGCGCCGCCAACAGGTCCCAGACGCTATCGCCCACCACGATCGAATCATGAATCGACACACCTAGCTGCTCCGCCGCCGCCAGAAAAAGATCCGGATCGGGCTTCGCGTGCCGTACCTGGTCTCGGGTGATCACCGGCACACCCTTCCCAACTTTCAACATCTCGAGCGCCGGCCGCGCCCCCGCCAGCATTCCGCTCGTGGCGATCGCGTACTTCACCTTCTCCGCCGAAAGATGCGCCAGCAGCTCCACCGCCCCCGGCAACGGACGCACCTGCCCCACCAGCTTCGCATACGCTTCCAGATGCCACGTCTGCAGCTGCCGAGCATCGCTCGTGGTAATCTCGCGCCCGGTCTCGCGCAACAGCGCGTTTACCAGCAGCCCGCCGCTCATTCCAATGCGCCGGTGAATTCTCCACACTGCCAGCTGAATGCCAGCCCGCTCCAATGCCTCGCGCCAAGCGAGCACATGCTGGTACACGCTATCGATCAGCGTTCCATCCAGATCAAACAAAATTGCCGGCCGAGCCGAATGTGCATGCTCGTTCATCGTTCCTCCGGGAATGCTGTTTCTCGTCGTGGCCTAAACATCGAAGCCTTCTTCCAGTCATCCGCTTTTCTCTGCGTCCGCAGCGGTCTTTCTCTGCGGTCTCTGCGGTCTAGATTTTCCCCATACTCGCCTCGCTACGTCATCGCATTCGAGGCCTCCGCGGTCCCGAGAACTGGTTCGGGTCGAACAGCGCCGCATCCAATTTCGGTTCGCCTGAATGTCGACCTCCGCCTGAACGGCTACCAGCTGGCGGGGTGGTGCCGATTCTGTCACCTTTCCGTCTGCTAAGAACCCATCTTTTCAATGCCTTACCCAAGAAACCGGCTCCCCGCTCAATGCACCATCCCCCCGCTAAACCTCGATTTTCGCCCTTTCATTGCCGAACTGATGCCAATACTCCAGCCCCCTCAATAGGATAACGGTCGAAGCAGTGTAGGCCGGAACGGGTTCCGGCCGTGTGCTCCAGGTTCAACCCAGGGACAGCAAACGCGAGCGCCTTCGCGTTTAACCCCGGAAACCCAAAGAGCCCGGCCTGAAACCCGAAAGCGTAGGAACAAAACGCGAGAGCCCAAGGCCGAAAGCCAGGAGCCCGCACTCGAAAGCGAGAGCATGATGCATAAACCTGTAAAGTACGTGGAGAAAGCCGTCACCGTAACCGCAACAGGAGTCTGGGCCGTCTTCGAACGCCTGAACCGCATCAAGCCCAATCCGTCGCCCACTCCCAAGTGGTCCGATAAGCCGCTGCTCAAGTCCTACGAGAAGTCGAAGCCGCCCTTGGGCTGGCCCCGCACCACAGACTCCCTCTGCCCGAAGTGCGTGCCCGAAATCCGTCAGCAGATCCTCGACGGCGAACTGCCCCACGAGATCCTGCTCAACGAAAAAGTCGGTGAGATCAAGGCGACCATCATTGAGCGCGACGGCAAAATCCTCATGGTGAAGGATTGCCCCAAGCACGGTCACTTCGAAGACGTCATGTCGATTGACCCCGAGTTCTCGCGCCACCTCGAAGACGTCTTCCCCGGCCGCGACATCAGCGCCCACAACGACGAGAAGCTGCACAATCACGGCTCCTCGACCGTGAAATATGGCCGCGGCTCGGTGCTCACCGTCGACCTCACCAACCGCTGCAACATGATGTGCGATCCATGCTTCATGGACGCCAACCAGGTCGGTTTCGTCCACGAACTGAGTTGGGAAGACATCAAGACCGTTCTCGACAACGCCGTGACGATCAAGCCGCGCCGGCAGATGTCGGTGCAGTTCTCCGGTGGCGAGCCCACGTTGTCGCCCTACTTCCTCGACGCCATCCGTTACGCGCGCAAAGTCGGTTACAACTCCGTGCAGGCCGCTACGAACGGAATTGAATTCGCCAAGAGCCTGGAGTTTGCGCAGCAGGCGGTTGAAGCTGGATTGCGCTACGCCTACCTGCAGTTTGACGGAATCGGTAACGCGGCCAACTCGCATCGCGCGGTTGGCAACCTGTTCGACGTGAAGCTGAAGGCTATCGACAACCTGCATGCGGCTGGTTGCGAAATCGTTCCCGTGGTCACGATTGTGAACGGCATCAACAACGAGCAGGTCGGACGCATCATCCAGTTCGCGCTCGACAATCCGAAGAAGATTGGCTTCCTCTCGTTCCAGCCGGTCAGCTTCACCGGTCGCGACGAAGCCGTCACCGACGAGCGCCGCCAGGCACAGCGCTACACGCTGAGTCACCTGGCGCACGACGTGAAGAATCAGACCGGCCTCGGCGAGCCCACCCGCGATTGGTTCCCCATCAGCTTCATGGGAACCTTCAGCGACTGGGCCGACGTCATGCACGCCAACGATGCCAACAACGATTGGGGCCAACTCTCCTGCGGCTGCCACCCGAATTGCGGAACTGGCATGGCGGTGATGATCGACAAGGAGACGAAGGAAGCGGTGCCGGTCACGGCGTTCCTGAAGGGCGACCAGCTGGCGAAGGACATCGCCAAGGTCAACGACGCGGCCCGCAGCAAGTTCTGGACCGGCGTCGGCATGGCGCTGTGCCTGATGAAGAACTACGATCCGTTCCAGTCGCCAACGCATTTCAAGCTGATGGACCTGTTACAGAAGTTCGACAAGAACTACAACGTGACTGGCCGCAATTACGGCAAAGTCGGTCCGGACCGCACCATCGACGACGTCATGAAACGCCGCAAAGACCGCTGGAACTTCCTGTTCATCGCCGGCATGTGGTTCCAAGACCTCTTTAATTACGACTTCCGGCGCACCGAGCAGTGCATCATTCCCTACGCTACGCAGGAAGGTGAAATCTCCTTCTGCGCGTATAACACCGGCGTGGGCTGGCGCAACATCATCGAGAAGATGCACATGACGGCCACGCTCACCAAGTGGTACGAGGAGCATGGGCGGCATGAGATTTTCGCCGGCGGCAAGAAGGTGAAGCTCGAGAACACGGACCACTCGCTGGTGCTGACTGACGGGATCGTCACCAACGAAGTGCAGCACGATCTCGACAACTTGGGCATCGCGAAGACAGCGAGAGAAGAAAAGCTCCGCGCCCGCGACCAGAAACAGAAAGAAGACCCCGCCTACAACGCCCGCATGGCGTCGTTGTATCGCGAGGTCGTCCTGAAAGAGAAGACGCCGACTTCGGAAGGTGGATTCATCCCGCTGAAGGCGCTCAAGAACACGAACAATGGTGGCATTGCCCCTGCCTCCATCGCTCCCGCACCGTCAACACGTCCCGAACTCAGCGAGCCGGTGCTGGGCGACTAAGACTAAAAAAGATAATGGGTGCGCCCCGCTCAAGCTCCGCTTGGGCGGGGGGGCAAAAGTGAGAAACAGTTTGTAAGTCAGGGAAAGGCCGCCGCCAGGCGGCCTGTTTTTTCAGTCGATCTGTGGGAGGAGAATCATTCATCTCCCCGAAACCTGTCATCCTGAGCGAAGTGAGCCGCCAGGCGAACACAGTCGAAGGCACCCCGATAATGCTTCCAATGCCTCGGGCGTGTGATTCCTTTTCACCACAACTCTGCGGATCAGCTTTCATCGTGACCGCTCAGGCGAGAAAATCCAAAATCTGAATTCTGAACTCCAGGAATCTTGACCTCACCCCTTCTCCTCACCCGTTCCTTCCGCACTCAAATACTCTTCTTCCTCCACGACCGACCACGTCGTCCGCGACAAATCCGCGAACTCGGCAACATCGGCCGTCGCCGCCTCGCCCTCCGGCGTCGCCCACGCCGCCTCCATCGCATCCCAGTCTTCAAAGAAAAGCTCTACGATCGCGCTCCATCCCGGATGCTTCCTCTTCCGATCCTCGACCACGTGATTCTGCTTGTATCGCCGCAACCCCGGAATCTTCAGCGCCATCGGCCCGTGTACCTCGCGCAGAAACCGATGAAACTCCTCCTCGCTCATCGCGGGTTTCTTGTAGAGCACGACCATAAACTTCAGCATCCCTGACTCCTGTCTGCGCAGCACACCTCGTTAACACATCCCGACGTTTTCACTCTTCGCTCTCGGCGCTCCGTTTTCCGCTTCCGGAGCCTGTCCTGGGCGAAGTCGAAGAGCGGTCTAAGAAGTTTCTTCGCGGCCTTCGCGTCGCTTCGCGATCTTTGCGGCTAAAGTGGGCGCCTTTCCTTCGTCGCCCTTCGTATCCCTGCTGGTGAATATCCACCCCTGTGACCTGCCCTCCGTCACCTTGTCCCCACAAACGTCACCACTTCCTCGATCAAAACCTTCCTGCCGCGCTTCTCGCGATCCAGATGCACAAAGTGCGTCGCCCCTGGAATCACCATGACCCGCACCGGAGCATGCACCAGGTCCTCCTGCAATTTCTCGCGATCCGCCGCCTGCGACCAGAAATCGCGCTCGGTTCCCACCACCAGCGTCGGCGTATAAGTCAGCGATGCATCCCACAACCGCCGCCCAATCGCCAGATAGAAGCTGTCTTCCATCGCGCCGTTAGGCGACCGAAAACATGGCGGCGTGTGCTTGCCACTCTCCGGATCGCTCGCCAGCGCCTCACGCACGTACGCCTCCGCCACCGCAGGATCCCGCCACACGGATTTATCCTCCATCGGAATACTCCGGTCCCACACACCGAGCAGGGAATCGGCGCGGTTGCACCGGTAAGCGCCAATCGCCGGATTCAACCGTCCCACATGGGCTCGATCCTCCATATCCGATCCATGACCCATCAGCGGATGCGGCGCATCCGCCCCGTACATCGCATTCAGCGAAGTGGGGACAGCGGGGATACTGGGCAGAGCGAATTCTGATTCCAAAAGATTGAGACTTAATACCTGAGACCTAAGACCTGAAACCTACGGACCTGCCACCTGAAACCCGCTGGTTAATTGCCGCCGCGGTCTATGGGTAGTATGTTTGGACCAGCGTCTCCAATTCACGCGAGGATTCAAGCATGGCATTCCGCAGTATCGCTGCCGCCGTCTTAGTGTGTCTGGCAATGCAAGCCGCCCGGGCTCAGGACCCCACGAAAGTCGAACCCACGCACTACAAACTTGATTTTGAAAACGATCGCGTCCAGGTTGTTTCCGTACACTACGGCCCGCACGAAAAGTCCGCCATGCACGAGCATCCCGGAGGCGTCGTCGTGGTCATCACCGCCGGCCATCTCAAGTTCACCGATGAGAACGGCAAGGTCACCGAGGTCTTCGCCAAGCCCGGCGAAGCCCGCTGGTTCGCGCCTTTCAAGCATCGGGTCGAGAACGTCGGCGACACCTCCTACAACGCCGTCTATGTAGGGATCAAAGCAAAGAAAGAAGTCATCTCCCAGGACGAAACTGCGCCACTCGATCCAGAAACCTTGAAAATCTTCGCGAAATATCTATCTGGAGCCAGTACCCAACCCAAATAAGTAATGTTTCGGCGGAGGCCCGCTCAACAATAACCAGGCACCTGCCGTCAGCGAAGTGCGTGAAGCGCGTGGTTCACGCATTCTTCCAGCGGTGCGTCCGTATCGATCAGGGTCTTCGGCAACGTAATCGGTTCGAACCTGGCTTTAACGTCGAGGTAAAGTTGGAACGTGCGGTTCTCGGCGGGATGTTCTCCCGAAGCCTCCTGTGACTCGATTCGCGCGCGGGCCGTCTCCGCGGAGCACACACATTCCAGAATATGCCAAGGTTGGTGGAGTTGGTTTGCGGCTGCGACAACCTGGTCAATCTGGTACCGGCGGGAAAATGTTCGGCCGTCGAGAAAGACTACATGGCGCGGGTCGTTGTTCAGGAGCCAGCCGGTGGTGTCGAGCATCAGGCGCATGACGAAGTCGTCTTGCGTGGCGGAGTAGTTGACATGTTGCCGGCCGAAAAGCGCCTGCCGGATCTTGTCCTTACTCAGCACCGACCCGCCGATGTGGGCGGCGAGGGCCTCTGCTAAGGCAGATTTCCCGGTGCCCGGAAGGCCGGCCATCAGGACGATCATGATCTGTTTCGCTGGCTACTTCTGGCTGAGTTCTTCGAAGGGCTGGTTTTCCCAGTGTGCGACGTCCTGGGTTTGACGCCAGTTCGTGTAGCGCTCCGATACCATCACGTGGAACACCCATTGCCGCCGTTCTTCTTCCGGTTCCACTAATCCAAGGGCGCGCAGATAGAACAGGTACCGCTCGACGAAGTGAATCTGCTGCTTCGACATGCCACGCCGTTGCAGATCGAGCGTGAGGCCTGCCAGGTGGGAGGACGCAGTATCGCCATCCGCCGGGGCAGCATTGCGATTGTGGCGCCGGAGTGTTTTCTGCACCTTTACCGTGCGCACCGCGGAGTTTACCTGAATCTGGTCGTGGAATTCGCGATAGTACGCCTGGCTCAGGTCTTCGACGAAGTCGCGCGTCCACGGGCGGCAGAAACGGCGGTTGGCATCGAGACGCGGATCGATGCGCAGCGTTACCCCCGTGCGAATCGGCACCAGGGCCTGGCTGCCTTTCAGCGCTTCCAGTTCGTCGTCGTCTTGAATCCGTGGCAGCTCGAGGCGGTCGATTTCTTCATTCTGACGCAGCAGCGACTCGTGCGAAGGACGGAACATCGGATTCCAGCGAACATGTCGGCTGTGGTGCTTGCTGGTCTTATGAGAAGCAGTAGAGGTGTGCCGAGTCGTGTAGCTGTGCAGGCCGAAAGCCTGACCGCCTACCAACGTCGCGACTAATACTAGCCAGAGACTAGATCGCCCAGTTTCCATTTGCACGAAGCGGCCTCGAACCGTCGGGGAGAGGCTCCAGTGGCCCAGAGCAGAATGATAGTCTACCCTAGCTGTCAAGAAAGCCAAGTACAAAGCTTACTTTTGACCGTTACTAAGGGGTGGATATCGGTAATCGGAGCGCTGATTACTTCGCTAACCGATTGGTTTTTCGTGAAACCAAAGTAACGCGGATGCCGCGCTGGGCCTGGGTTTCAGGGTGATTCTGTTTTGGCGGCACGCGTGCCCGCCGCTACTATAGCGGACAGCAGCTCGCCCCACACGTTCACTTTCGGAACAAATCGCCGAGCGCCTGCTTCATCACGTCGCCCCCAACTTCGGCAATCGAAGTGGTGAGCGGGATGTCTTTCGGACATACTTCGACGCAGTTCTGCGCGTAGCCGCACTCCTGAATTCCGCCGTCGCCCATCAGTGCCGCCAACCGCTCGCGCTTGAGGCCCTGGCCGGTGGGGTGCGCGTTAAACAATCGCACTTGCGAAATCGTCGCGGCTCCCACAAAACCCGTTGCCTCGTCAAACTGCGGACACGCCTCCATGCAGCAGCAGCACGAAATGCAGCGCGAAAGTGGATACATCTGCTCTTGCTCTTCCGGCGAGACTCGCGGCCCAGGACCGAGATCATAGCTGCCATCCACCGGCACCCAGGCTTTGACCGCTTTCAGATTTTCAAAGATCACGCTGCGGTCGGTCGCGAGGTCGCGCACCACCGGGAACTTAGAGAAAGGCTCGAGCCGAATCGGTTGCTCCAAATTATCCAGCAGGGCAGAGCAAGCCATGCGCGCCCGGCCGTTGATGAGCATGGCGCACGAGCCGCAGACCTCTTCGAGACAATTCGAATCGTAGGTGATCGGCGTGGTCTTCTTGCCCTCGCGTGTCACCGGGCTGGCGGCTATCTCCATAAGCGCGGAGATCACGTTCCGACCCGGTTTGTAGGGAAGTTCGAACTCGTCCCAGTAGGGCTTGGAGGTGGGAGTGTCTTGCCGTTTGATTTTGATGATGACGTTATTAGCCATTAGCTCCTAGCCTTTTAGCTGGTGGTTCATTTGTGGGATCAGGAACGTCTTCTATCGGAGGGGACCACGGATTTTCGTGACGTTTCTTCCAGCATGTCCAAATGCCGACAACGAAAACCAGTACCCAGCCTAGCGTCTCCCAATCCGCTTTGCCCTTACGCAAAGCTTCGACAATTCCGGCTCCGATGCCGAGGCCCACAGAGCCTCGTTTAGACCTATACGACGCTCCGTGATCCTTCGCGATGGAACTTCCTCGAACATACAGGTTGTGCCTCGCTCTATTTCGCCACGTCGTACTTCCTCGGGCGCGGTGGAATCAGCGAAATATCCACAGGCTCGAATTCAAACTTCGGCTCATCGGCATCCGGAGCGAATGTTGCTTTCGTCGTTTTCAACCAGTTCTTGTCATCGCGATCGGGGAAGTCGGGCTTGTAGTGCGCCCCGCGAGATTCATCCCGCATGGCCGCGCCCTGGGCAATCACGCGTGACAACTGCAGCATGTTATAGAGTTGGCGCGTGAAGGCCACCGTCGTGTTCGCCCACTGACTGCGATCGCTCAGGTTGATCTTCTGCATGCGCTCGAGCAATTCCACCAGCTTCGCGTCCGTCTCCTTCAGGTTCTTGTTGTAGCGGATGACCGTGCAGTTCTTGGTCATCTCCTCGCCCAGTTCCTTCCAGATCTGGAAAGGATTCTCGACTCCATCCGCCTTCATCAGCCCATCATTGACTTCCTGCTGCCGCTTTCGCTCGTTTTCGAAAAAGCCGTTGCTGTCGGACTTCTGCAATCCGCGCGCGTATTGGACCGCGGCCGGACCGGCGATGAAGCCTCCCCAGATGCACGAGACCAGCGAATTCGCACCCAGGCGGTTCGCGCCGTGGTACTGATACTCACTTTCCCCGGCGGAATAGACCCCTGGGATGTTCGTTGCCTGCTTGAAATCGACCCACAGCCCCCCCATGGTGTAGTGCATGCCAGGGAAAATCTTCATGGGCGTATCGCGCGGATCGTCACCTACGAATTTTTCGTAGATCTCGAGGATGCCTTCCAGCTTCTTGTCGAGAATCTTGCGGTCGATGTGTGTCAGGTCGAGATAGACCATCGGCTTGCCATCGATGCCGAGGTTGTGTTCGTAAACGACCTTGAAAATCGCGCGCGTGGCCACATCCCGCGGGACGAGGTTCCCATATTTCGGATACCACTCCTCGAGAAAGTACCAGCGTTCGCTCTCCGGTATGCTCTTGGGATTGCGCTTGTCCCCTTGCGTCTTTGGAACCCAGACCCGGCCGCCTTCGCCACGCGCCGATTCGGACATGAGTCGCAGCTTGTCCTCGCCTGGAATTGACGTCGGGTGCACCTGAATGAACTCGCCATTGGCGTAGTAGCAGCCCTGCTGGTAGAGCGCCGACTGTGCCGACCCGGTGCAGACTACGGAGTTCGTCGACTTGCCGAAAATGGCGCCGATTCCACCCGTTGCGATGATGATGGCATCCGCCGGGAAGGTGCGGATCTCCATGCTGCGCAGGTCCATCGCGCAGATGCCGCGGCAGACACGGTTGCCGTCGAGCACGGCCGAGAGAAATTCCCAGTGCTCGTACTTCTTCACTTTGCCTTCGGACTCGTAGCGGCGCACCTGCTCGTCGAGCGCATAAAGAAGCTGCTGGCCGGTGGTGGCGCCGGCAAACGCCGTGCGGTTGTAGAGCGTACCCCCAAATCGGCGGAAATCCAGTAGTCCTTCCGGAGTGCGGTTGAAGGGAACGCCCATGCGATCGAGCAGGTCGATGATCCCGGGCGCCGCATCGCACATGGCCTTCACTGGAGGTTGGTTGGCCAGGAAGTCGCCGCCATAGATAGTGTCGTCGAAATGCTGCCAGGTGGAGTCGCCTTCACCCTTAAGATTCTTGGCCGCGTTGATTCCGCCTTGCGCGCACACCGAATGCGAGCGCTTCACCGGAACGATCGAAAACAGATCGACGTGCCCGCCCATCTCGGCGATTTTGATCACCGCCGAAAGACCCGCGAGTCCCCCACCGATGACAATAATTTTCGGAGCTGCTGCCATGATTTCCTTTTACCGGACTTGCGTAAAATTGCGATCGTTACTCGTGCCGGACTCAAACGGCTGCTGCGGTCGCGACCGGAACGAAGCCAGACTTGCCAATCCCACGCCCGAGAGCACAAAGAAGAACGCCAGGCAGAGTGCCAGGAATCGTTTCTGCGCCTTGTCGCCAACCACAATGCCCCACTTGGCGCAGA
Organism: uncultured Acidobacteriota bacterium; assembly: GCA_963729415.1. Classification (GTDB taxonomy): domain Bacteria; phylum Acidobacteriota; class Terriglobia; order Terriglobales; family Acidobacteriaceae; genus Gp1-AA133. Next base: position 246,651 of record CAVSOD010000012.1, read on the forward strand.
ATAACCAAATCCCGTAAGCGAAGTGCCAGGAAGCAGCAATCAATCCGACCACGTAAAACAGAAACAATGGAGTTTGGAACACTTCATGTTGCACTTTGCCGAAGGAGAGATTGGGGTCGGCGTGCAAGTCGGCGCCCAGAAACCGCATGGTGTACACGTGCCACACGATGTAGATGAAGGCGATCCCGCCCGTCCACCGTTGCACCGTATACATCCAGTTGCCGCTCCACGGATATTCCAGCGTGTTCCCGTCGCCACGGTACCAGATGTAGAACCCATAGAGCGCGTGGTAGGCGATCGGTAGCCAGATCCCGAACAACTCCAGAAAAAAGACCAGCGGCAGGTTGGCCAAAAAGGTGACCTGGCGCGCATATGCCGCAGGTCCGTTCTGGCCGATGGCAGTCGAATTTGAAATCAGGATGTGCTCGAACAGAAAGGCACCGACGGGAATGATGCCGGTCAGCGAATGCAGACGGCGCAGCAGGAACGACGTTCCCTGTCCCGCGCGCAGCGGTGCAACTCCACCCTTTAAACTGACCGGAGCCGCAGGACTGGCGGTTGTCGCCACGATGACCGCTCCTTATAACTTCGGATATGACAAGCGAACCTTTTATTATCTTGGTGGCGGCAACGGGAAGTCAAGAAACTCAAAAATGCGGAGCTGTTGATCCACGTTGGTCTTCTCTCATTGCAATCGCGTCACGAAATGATCTTTCGAGCTCAGTCGGAAGCCAGAACAGAACTTGTCTCGCTCCATCGGAGAAATTCGCGAAACGCCGCGCCACGATGGCTGTATCTGGCCTTTTCTTCCGGGCTGAGCTCCGCGAAAGTCTTTTCAATCGGCGGAAAGTAAAACATCGGGTCGTATCCAAAGCCGCCGCTGCCCCGGAGATGATCGAGAATCCTGCCTTCCGCCACGCCGCGAAACGTCGCCAGCGTCTTGCCGCCGCGGGCAGCGGCAATCACGCAAACGAACCGCCCGGTCCGCTTGTCCGGGAGCACACCGCTGAGTTCGCGTAGCACCCGCTCGTTGTTTGCATCGTCACCAGTATTGTTGTCGGCCTTGTGCGGCTCATCCGCAGCATAGCGCGCGGAATGAACCCCTGGAGCTCCGCCTAAGGCATCCACTTCCAGGCCCGAATCGTCAGCCAGCACCACTTCGCCCGGAACTGCCAGACTGTATTGTTCCGCTTTCTTGCGCGCATTGTCCTCGAAGGTCAGGCCATCCTCCACCACAGCCGGCAGGGAACTGAAGCTTGGAATTGCCGACACCTCGACGCCATGTCCGGCCGCCGCGCCCGCGAAATCGCGCAGCTTGCCCGAATTTGACGTGGCGATAAGAACCCGCTTCATCGACAAAGTCTCATGCTGCGCTTTCGACCGGTGCCTGCCGACTCAAATCGGCTGGCGAAGCCAGCGCCTCTCATAAACTGCCCAGCTAAAAAGGCAAAGGACGGTTGCCACGGACACCCATCCGCCCACCACACGATCCCAGGTTCTCACGAATCGTACCCGCACTTCGCTGATCCCGGTGTCCAGCGGCACCACGATCTCGCCAGTCTTCGGCTGCGACATTGCAGAAATCGGAAGACCGTTCACTTCGACGCGCCACGCCGGATAGTTGAAGAGCCGCAACTTCAGCTTCTCCGGTCGTGGGACTTCAGCAGTGAATCGTTTGTATTCCGGTGCCCAGGCAAGGATTCGGATGTTGGCCGAGCCCCGGCCCACGACCGCAACTTTCGGCGCGCTTTTGTTGATCTTCTCAGGATCAGCGTCGGCGGGAACGTATTCGTCGGTTCCTTCGTAGCCATCCCCATCTTCGATAAAGTCATGCATTTCCTGAATGTCGGCGGCCGTATCCCACCAGGGGGACTGGACTCGGCGCCACACGAGGATGACAACCCCCAGCATCACAACACACAAAACGATCCGCCTAGTCCAGCTGCCGAAGGCGATTGTCGCCAGTAATGCGAAGCCTACATTGAGGCACAACAGCCATCGCCAGGGAAACTGGACAAAACGGAGTTCCGGAAGACTCCACAACCATATTGAAACGGGGACCAGCAGCAACGCCGATGCACCCACCCATCCGCACAAGACTGTCCAGGGCACGCGGTTTTGCTGGCGCCACCTGCGCGAGAAATAAAGAGCCAGCGCAGTCACGATCAGCTGCGTCGTTCCCACGAGCGAAATCAGCAAATTGAATCGATCGTGATCTGCATCGCCCGTGTGGGCGAACAGAAAATTGTCCTGCGGCCGAAATCCCTGAGACAGTGCATCGCCCACCCGAATCCAGCCCTGTTCGTAAATTGCCGGGATCAGGTAAAAGCCCGCAAGGGCCACGCCCACCCCAACCGCGGCTGCGCCGTACCAGAGCATGTCCAGCCGACGTCGCTGGATGGCCACACTCCCGCAAAGCAGCGCCAGGGAGTAGGTCACCATCACGGCCGACGGAACGTTAATCAGCCACGCTGCCCCCACGACCACACCAAGCGGCACGACCGCCCGCCATCGATCGTCAAGAGCGCGCAACACGAACAGCAAGAGTAAGGGAAGCAAACACCCGGCAAGCAACTCGGCCAGCGCGCTTCGCCAGTACACAATCACTAGATAGTAAGGATTGGCCGCATACAGGGCGGCGGCGAAAATCGCATCCTTACGTTCGAGCCAGGTGCGCACCAGCAGAAACATCGAAAAACCCGACGCACTCAACGCAGCCCACGCGAAAACACCGGAAGCCATTTTCCACGGCAGCAGCGCACCCAGCAACGCGCCGAGATTCCATGACACTGGCGGATAAAACAGAAAACGTGCCTCCCCGTACGTCCAGTGCGCCCATGCCGCCCAGCGCGGAAACCAGATTCCTTGTTTCCACTGGGCCACCGCTTCCATCCAGGACAACACGTGAAACTCAAAATCGTGGCCCGAGGGATTTCCCAGAAAGAAAAAAGGAAGGATGACCGCAAACGCCGTACCCATCACCACCACTGCTGGAACAGGGAAGAGTGCCGGCAAAGTACGGCTCGACAAACTCTCGCCCATCGTTCCCGCGGCCTGCTCTGGAAGTTGAGTGCTCAGCGCGACTCCAGTTCCTGGTTGATCGGTTAGCCGTTCCAATGTATCAGTGCGTTTGTTGAGATGCACCCTTGTCGATACGCAGCGGCTGTCCCGTCACTTCCAAGTGTTGGGTATACTCAGGCCATCCGCTCAAAAGAGGAGCCGTTTTCATGAGACGTGGCGCACTTGCGTTCTGTTGGATTTGCATTGCGATTTTCGTGATCACAAGCCTGCCGATGTGCTGGGGACAGGCCACCAGCGTCGATCAGACCTTTGCACCTCTCGAGCATTGGAAGGATCTCGTCATCGCAGGAGACGCGTCTGGGCTAAAGCTTCTCTACAGCAGCAATCCTGTGGCTCACATCCGAACCGCTTCCCGGGAAGTCGACGCTGACGCCGACGTTCACTTCTGGACCGGCGTCAAGGCGAAGACCATGAAATTGGACGTGCTGCAGAATGTGAGCCCGCAGCCCGGGAGCCAGCAGATCACGTTCCAGGCGGAAATCCGATCCGCTGTGGCTACGCCAGAGTTGACCGTGTACATCACCGAATCGCAATTGTGGCAACAGCAGAATCAGGAGTGGCGCCTGGTGGCCGCGCAACGCTCCGACCCCAGCCGCTTGCAGCAACCCTCCGAACGAAAGGATATCTACGATGCCCACGCCGATGCGCACTCAGAAATCAAAGAAGCCCTGAAGAGGGCGACCGCCGCGAATAAGCGCGTTCTAGTGATCTTCGGCGCAAACTGGTGTTACGACTGCCACGTTCTCGACCTGGCGTTTACCCGTCCCGACATTGCACCGGTTCTGAAAGCCAACTACGTTGTTGTCCACGTGGACGTTGGACAGGGCGAGAAGAATCAGGACCTGATGCAGCAGTATGACGTCCCCATGGAGCGCGGTATCCCGGCCGCCGCCGTCCTTGATTCCAGCGGCAAACTCCTCGTCAGCCAGAAGAAAGGGGAGTTTGAAAGAGCGCGCGAGCTGGGCCCAGATGATCTGCTGGCTTTTCTGAACAAATGGAAGCCCAAAGCGTGATGTGATGACTCGCGCTTAGGGCTCGCACACAACCCAAAGACCAGCGTGAAACGCTTCGCCCGTGATTCAGCCTCGCACCGTAAGCACCGGGCAATGGGCGTGGCACACCACCTCGTAGGCGATCGCCCATGGCAAATGCGACGAGGCGCGCGGTGCCCGATTGTGCACTCCCATCACAATCAGATCCGCCGATACGGTCTCGGCGGCATGCAGAATCCCTTCCGCGGGAAATTCAAAGCTCACCACGGTCTCAGGACGGCACCAGTCGGCGGCATCCGGGGGAATCAGCTCCTCCAACCGCTTTCTTGTATTTCCAGATGCCCAGATCTGGTGTTGCATGGGGACCAGCGGAATCACGTGCAACAACGTCAGCCTGGCCTGATTCTCTTCCGCTAACGAGAGCGCGAAGGGAAGCGCGTGCAGCGATCCAGCCGAGAAATCGGTCGCAAACACGATGTTCTTGAACGTGGCCAGACCGCCGGAGGCGAGATTGACTTTTGGCCCCACGGTCAGCACGGGACAACTGGCCTGGCGGAAGATTTGTTCCGCTCCCGAACCCAGAACCAGTTTCTTCAGCCCATGCTTGCCATGACTCCCGAGCACGATCAGATCGATGTCGTGCCGCCGTACCACATCATCCAGCACGTTCCACAGTTCGCCGCGCTCCAGAATCCCTTCGTATTTCGTGCCGAGTAGTAAATCATCGTTCAAAAATTCTTGCAGTTGCTTCTGGGCATCACGCCATTCTTCATCCAGATCAAGAGGGATCGGCTCCATGGGCACGAACACCGGAGGAGTCGGGGTCACGGCGTGAGTCACAAAAATCCGCGCCTCGAACTGCCTGGCAAATGCTCTTGCGTAGGCCAAGGCGTTAGTCGAGGCGCTCGTGAAATCAGTGGGTAGAAGAATGTTTTTGAAAGTGAGACGGAGGCTGGCCTGAACGGTCGGCATAGGAACCTCCCGGGGAGAATCCGAATTCCGGATTTCCACGTCTTAGACTACGCGCCGGTGCACCTGAACTCAGTGACTGGAGTCACAACGAGTTGTGCGACCACACGCGGGCATTCACCGACAATTCATTGTGTTGCAATACATCTGTAACATCTTGGGCGTAGCTTCAGGCTCACTGAGGTGGAACAGACCACGAGGGACTGCGCGCCCGAACCAGAGACGGGGTTCGGGCACCGCGGTCCTTCGCCTATTTTGAACTGTAGTTGTCGGGCAGGCTGGCTTCTGGACTTGCTAAGAAGATGCCACAGTTTCCGGGTTGCGCTGACGCTGTAGCTCAGCCAGGAACTGATCCTGCGCCAACGTGGTTCCGCTGCGCAGTAAATCCAAGAGGGGATCTTCCAAGTGATCCTCACTCGGCGACGCGGAGTTTTCGAATTGGCTCTCGTCTGCCGTTAGCGACTTCGGAGAGATCAGCAACTCGGGAATCGTGCCCGGGCGGCTGGTCAAAAATTCGATGAACTGCGCGACTGTCTCGCGCTGTTCCGTGGTGCGGCTCGGAAACTCTACACCCATCCCGGCGCCCGGGTGCATTACCCGCACCATGCCATCGGCATGAATCTCCATTCCGGCGGCCTTCAGGCACAGATCGACCAACGCCCGCTCCGGAAACGGTGACTCGGTTTGGACGTAGCACCCACCCAGGCTCAGGTCAGTGAGCTTGCAAACCGAGACCGGTTCCGCTTCCTCGGGAGGGGCATCTGGAGTATTGGCGAGTAACCAGGTCTTAAGGCGTTCCAGTTGCTCAGCAGGAAGGTCGAGAAAGCGCACGCCAGATTGGCCATTCGGATTGGCCCATGCTACCTCACCCTGAGCGTCGATTTCTCCGCTGTCGTCAGGCAGGGTGAAACGCAGTCCAATCAGTGACGCGGCGTGCAGCGCCTGCGCCGCAAGAACATCCATGCCGGTCTGACTGAGATCGAGCATGATGCCCTCGACCTGTTCGCCTCCGGGTACGCTCAGCTGCACGGGCGCTTGTACCGGCACCCGGAACGAACGGCGCCGTTCGCGGCGCAACAGCGCCGTAACCGCGCGCAACGTAGCAGCCGCCCGATCCGGCTCCACCGGCTTGTGCAGAATGAATTTGGCTCCGCCGTGGAGAATCTCTCGCACACTGCTTTCGCCGCTCACCAGCGCCATCGTCACCAGGGCGCCGGGCTTGGATTGCGGCACCGCCTGCAGCAGACTTCGGGCGACGTCTGGATCGTCAAAATCCACCGTCACACAATCGAAACGCTGCTCACCCAGACGTTGCACCGCAATCTCGGTTTCGCTGAACCGCTCGACCGCAACTCCAAAACCCGCGAGCACACGGCTAAGCACGTCTGCCGCGTCATCGTCTTTCGTTACCAGCAATGCCTGAAGGGTCATACCGCTTGTACTCTCACTGATTGACAGGGCGCTCTACGGCCAACGCGGTGCCACCGGACGGCTCGACTTAGCCGGTGCCGGGCTTCCCTGCGAAGCGGAAGCCTTTGCTGCCATAGCGCTCGGCTGGCCCGCTTCGTCGTCCATTTCCGCCAACACGACGTTGTCGTCTTCTTCGTTCTCCGCCAGCAGAGGCGCCACCTCCCGGAGCTTTTCGGCGGCCTGCTGCAGTGCCTCGATCTGCTTGGCCAGCTGCGCATACTTCGCCTGCTTACGGCGCAAAACCTCATGGATGTCCTTCATTACAACCCCCTGCAGGCGAATGTAGGGTGGGGGCTGGGCAGGGTCAATACGAATCCCCCCACGAAGCGTTACGGCAGTAACCCGCGTCCCCGTCGTCTGGCCCGACGGGACGGTCGCAAGATCAACAGAATGTGTGAGGTAAGAGGCCGCTGATTTTGGCGACCGAATCGGGGTATGCGAGGGACCACTGGTTACCCGCTGGGCATGCCACAACATGCCACAAAAGGAAAAGGCCCCGCGAAGCGGGGCCTCAAAGAAGAAAGCTAACGATTAGCCGATCCGCAGTTTGCGACGCATCAAGCCGGCGATGCCCACCAGACCCGTGCCAAGCAGACCGAGCGTGCCCGGTTCCGGAACTGACAGGTTCGTGTCGCCGCTCGATAGCCCGGCGCTTCCGTTGAAGAACCCCTTCCCGATATTCACCGTAATCTGGGTCGTTGCTCCAACCCGTCCGCTTGCATCTTGGATTGCACCATTCAACGTATAGGAATGGGTCCCGTTCGCCAGCGTCGTCAGAGTCCACGTAACCGGGCTGGACGAACTGAACGTACCGCTGAAGAGCACGCCATTCGGGACCCCATTGGTACCGTTGCCCGTGATCACAAACGTTCCACCAGCAGCAAGGGTCCCTCCCATTTGTGCGTTACCGCTGATGAAAGCGCCGGTTGTGAAGGTCACCGATCCGAGATTTGTACCGCTTGCAGCACCGTAGCTGGTCAAGACAGAACCACTGAGCGACAAGCCTGACGACCCACCTGTGATGGTGCCGCCTCTGTTTGTCGCATCAATGCTGTCTGCCCATGCCGCTAAAGGCAACGCCAATGCCAACAGCGCCAAGAGAACTACTCGCCTCATAACAGCCTCCTGAACCCGATGATTAAAACCCCTACAACGTTCAAGCCTCGGGGGATCGAGACCTTCCTGCAGAACCCGACACAGAAACTGAGCTAAACTGAACTGCACCTGTGGTGCCAAAAGTAATCAAACACTACTCTTCTTATTTTTCTTAACTTTAGCGTCACATGAAACCCTGCGACGGAAGCCCCAACTGCAAACATCTGCACAGGGAAACACAAACCTTTGCGTTTTCCCCAATTGCTCACTCCTCTAGATCCCGCGTCGGACGCCAATTTCGACTGGACTCAATGGAAAATCTCCATGTCAAATGCCAAAACTTTGAACGCGTCGCGACTGTAGCGATTCAAGCCAACAGTCCTACGTGCTCGAAAACGTGCGCTTTACATCGGGCAACATCAGGTAAACCACGATCGCCAAGTCTACGAGCGTGCGAGTCAGGTGCCAAGTACCCGGGTGGCGCGCCAAGCCCAAAAGGCCGAACAGAAGCCAGATTCCAGCCAGCGCCACGGTGAGCGTCCGTCCCCAATTCTTCAAAGCCCAAAGGCCTATTCCGGCGGCGACGAAGATCACCGCGATGATGAGTCCACCGACCCCGAGCGCTTTCCCGACGCCAGACACTAGGCGCTCAACCAGCGAATCACTGGCAACCGTTGCCACCAGTCTCGCACTGAGATGCCCGACTCCAATCAGCATCAGTCCGACCAAGGCAAACAACGATGCCCAGAGCCAGCTCCATATTGCAATGATGGTCACTCCGATAGGACGCATTTCGGAACCTCCTCGGCGAGGCGGGCAACGTAACAAAACTGAGGAGGTGCGTCAAGAACGAGCGGGTGGCTGGAACAATTCGGACTAACGACTGATAGCAGGATTCAGCACGAGTCGAATGGCCTCTTCAAGCGCGGCCGCCGTGAAGGGCTTTTGCAACAGGGCCACGCCGTCAGAGCAAACTCCTTCGTCGTCCAGATGCTCGCCGGCATACCCCGACATGTACACAACCTTGATTCCCGGCCGAAGTGCAATCAGCTGCCTTGCCAGCTCGGGTCCGTTCACTTCCGGCATGATCACATCGGTGACCAGCACATCGATCTTCCCTGAGTGCCTGCGGCACAGTTCGACCGCGCGGGCCGCTGAATCGGCGACCAGGATGTTGTACCCATCCGCGCTGAGGATCGTCTCCACCAAACTCCGCACCGCGTCTTCATCTTCGACAATCAGGATCGTCTCTGAGCCGCCATGGCGCGTCAATGTCTCGCGACGGACTTGAGGCTCCTCGGTCTGCTTGACGCGCGGCAAATAGATTCGGAATGTCGCCCCCCGCCCGGGTTCGCTTTCGACGGTAATATAGCCGCCGCTCTGCTTCACAATGCCATACACCATCGAAAGTCCCAGCCCGGTCCCTTTCCCTGGTTCCTTCGTGGTGAAAAACGGTTCGAACAAGTGCGCCAGAGCATGCGCATCCATTCCGACCCCATCATCCGTAACCGATAGTTGGACGTAGGGACCCGGGGACGCTCCGGGATGAACCCGGGCGAATTCCTCTCCGAGATGCGTGTTGGCCGTCGCAATCGTGAGAGTTCCACCACGGGGCATGGCATCGCGCGCGTTGACCGCCAGGTTCATCAAAATATGCTCCAGCTGGCCAGGATCGGCGCGCACCGTTCCCAGTTCCGGGTCTGCGTGCACCACAATCTGGATGCGCTCGCCCAACAGCGGCTGCAGCATCTTCTCCACGTTTCGTGCCAGGCTATTCAGATTGACAGCGCGTGGTTGCAAAATCTGACGCCGGCTGAATGCCAGCAATTGCCGGGTCAGGGAAGTCGCCCGATCCGCAGCCTGCGAGATCTGTTCAACTGAATGACTCGACTGTGCATCCCGTGCATGCTTCTCCGTCAGAATCTGACTGTAGCCCGAGATCACCGTAAGCAGATTGTTGAAGTCATGCGCGATTCCCCCTGCCAGGGTGCCGACCGCTTCCATTTTCTGAGCTTGGCGGAGCTGCTCTTCGAGGGCTTTCCGCTCAGTCACATCCTCGGCAATCACTTCGAAGACTTCCGTCCCTTCGCGCTCGTCCCGCACGCCGCGGCCGCTCAGACGAACAGTAATCAAGCTGCCGTCTTTCTTCCGCCAATGGGCTTCTACTGCTTCAAACCGCCCGCGCCGCAAAAAGCTGGCTTGCACAAGCTCCTTCGCGCGCTCGTCCGCGAAAACGTCTCGCTCCAGGCACAAAGTCAGAAACTCCCCCGTCGAACTGTATCCCAGCATCGCCGCCAGAGCCGGGTTCGCGTCGAGGAAGCGCCAGTCGCAGGTGGCCCGAAAAATTCCAACCACCGCGCTCTGCACCAACGACCGGTACCGTGATTCCGATCGCAACAGCGCTTCTTCACTCCGCTTTCTCTCGATGGCGTTCGCGACCTGCTGTGACACGAACGTGAGCACGTCGCGCTCTCGCTCACTAAAGTGTGTACGCGCGGCGTAATGCTGAACGGCGAGCACCCCGAACGTCTTGTTCCCTCGTTTCAGGGGCACGCCGAGCCAATCGTCCGCCGGGGATCCGGTTCGTTCCACCTCGCCGGCAGCCGCCAATTCGTTCAGTTTGTCGCCTGTGGCCAGCAGCGGCTCCCCGCTGCGCAGTACGTACTCGGTGAGCCCCTTTCGCGGGGACCTCGGTTCCGGGGCGGGGTCGAATTCATCGACGAAGTACGGAAACGTGAGCAGATTCTTTTCCGGGTCGTAAACTGCAATATAGAAATTTTTCGCGTCGAGCAGGTGAGCGACGATGGCATGAATGGCGCGGTACAGCCCCTGCAGATCGCGCGCCGTGGTCGATACTTCTGCGATCCGGTATAGAGCCGACTGCAGGCGTTCGGACCGCCGCCGTTCGGTGATGTCCTGCGTGACCACCAGCCGCGCACTCCTGCCTTCGAACTCGATGGTCCGCGCGAACAGAATCACTTCGAGCACGCTGCCGTCTTTTTTGCGCTGGCGCCAGACTTCGCCCCGGACTTCTACGCCCTGCTGCGCCGCGGCAATTCTCTCCGGCTGCAAATCGAGACACGTGTCGGAAATGGTTTGGTTCAGAAACTCTTCCCGCGTGTATCCATATTTTTCTGTGGCCGCCCGGTTGACCTCGAGAAATCTGCCCGTATCCGCATCGTGCAGATATGTGGGCTGCGGATTGTCCTGGAACAAGATGCGGAACTTCTTTTCCGCCTCAATCATCGCGTGCGCCGACTGTTGTTCCTGCCGTTGCGTCAGCAGGCTCCGTGCCCCCGACGACGCCAGCGTAACCACCACCAGCACCGTGGCCGCTAGAGGTAACTCGTGCGCCAGTCTGCTTGCCACGCCCAGAATGACTAGCGGCAGCAGAACGGAAATCCATAACGATCCGAGCGAGTCATCGCGGACCGTACCGGCATCTTCTTTGTGCGTCGACGTCGTTGGCAGTCTCCAGGTGCACGCCCCCGCAATAGCGACGATCAGCGGAACGCTGTAGCACAGATCCCAGAGCGTTCCGGAATCCATACCCAACACCATCTGGCGATGCACATAAACCGCGCTGGCCGCGCCGTAAAACCCGAGAAATCCTCCCAGGCGCCACAGCAGAGACCGCTCGACTCGTGACCGCGCAAAACTCAGGCGGAACGCGAAGGCTACGACCAGGAAGACGTCTCGCGCCAAAGCCACGCGCCATTGCAACTGCTCCATTTGCATGGAGGACGCCCGCCAGTGGGAAGGTAGATAGAAGTAGTAGAGGTAGACCGCAGTGGTGAGGATCCCGAGCTGGAGAAAGTCAAAGCACTGCGCCCAATTGATGCCCGACATACGCCGCGATCGAACACGCAGAAAAAGCGCGAGGGCCATCGGGGCAGGGAAGAGAAAATAAATGACGTCGCTTGGCCATACCTCGTGAACCGAAGCATGCAAGACGCAATCGTAGTAAGCGCTGAGCACTTCGGCCGCGGTGAGTAGCGCGAAGCTGCTCGCGGTTAGCAGCCAGAATTGACGGGCGTAGCGGTCCGGCTTCCGACTCGCCACCACAGCTGCACTGGTGGCCAGCACGGCGAGGCAAATCCCCAGAATGTTCGACGCCCAAGCCGCGTTCAGGCGAGGATCTCCTCCAGTCAGCGCCAGCGCTTGCAGCCCGGCGCCGAGCAGGGCAGTCCCCAGTAAGCCTCTCGCAAACCTCGACATACCGCTCTTTTCTTGGGGAGGACGAGATTTGCACGAGTCTATGAAATGTCATAAAAACACGGCAAGTTACCAGCGAGTAGGGCCTGATGAGTTACTTCCGACTCGCGGCACTGCGGAGGCGGCAAAAAGCTGCTGCCTCGAAGATGGTATTCTCCTTGAAACAACCAATCTGAAGGCTGTCACCTCGCATGTCGAACCCAACTTCACCCGAAACTCCACCCAGCAACGAGACCACCGAGTCCTTTAAGGACATTCTTTCCGAGTTCGAACAGAGCCACTCGCGCAAATCAGGCGAAGCCAACAAGCAGATCGACGGCACCGTAATCACAGTTACGGCTGACTCAGTAGTTCTTGATATCGGTTTCAAGAGTGAAGGCATTCTTCCGCTCACCGCATTTCCCGCCGGCGAAAGCGTGAAGCCGGGCGACAAGGTGGCCGTGTCGGTTAAAGGCCGTGACCCGGAGGGCTTTTACGAGCTCACCCGCTTCCGCACCGAGCAACCCAAAGACTGGTCGTCGCTCGAACGCGCCTTCGCCGAGAAGGCGGCGATCGTCGGCACTGTCACCAGCGTGGTGAAGGGCGGCGTCAGTGTCGATATTGGAGTGCGAGCATTCATGCCTGCCTCCCGCAGTGGTGCCCGCGACGCCGCGGAGCTGGAGAAGCTCGTCGGCGAGGAAATCCGCTGTCGCATTATCAAACTCGATGTGGCCGACGAAGACGTCGTGGTCGACCGCAGGGCGGTCGCGGAAGAGGAGGAACGCTCGGTCAAGGAGCGCCGCTACAGCGAGCTTCGCGAGGGCGAGACGCTGCAGGGCACGGTTCGCAGTCTTGCCAGTTACGGCGCCTTTGTCGACATCGGTGGAGTCGACGCTCTTCTTCACGTCAGCGACATCAGCTGGAGCCGCGTTAACCAACCTGCGGACGTTCTTACGGTTGGCCAGCAAATCGAAGGCAAGGTCCTCAAGATCGACCCCGAGAAACGGCGTATTTCGATCGGCATGAAACAGCTTCAGCCGCATCCCTGGGATGCCATCGCGCAGAAATTCACCCCCGGCCAGCGTATCCGCGGAACCGTGACGCGGGTCTTGGAGTTTGGCGCGTTTGTGGAACTCGAGCCCGGGGTTGAAGGCTTGATCCACGTGACTGAGATGTCATGGGCAAAGAAGGTTCGTATCGCCAGCGATGTGGTAAAGCCCGGTGAAACCGTCGACGCCATCATCCTCGGCATAAACCCGGCCGAGCGGCGCATTTCACTTGGCCTTAAACAGGCTCTGGGCGATCCCTGGGCCGATCTTACGAAAAAACTCTCAGTCGGCGCTGTGGTCGAAGGACCCGTGGTCAGCCTCACTAAGTTCGGCGCATTCGTGCAAGTGGCTGAAGGCGTCGAGGGATTGATTCACATCAGCGACTTCAGCGCCGAAAAGCGGATCAACCACCCCGGCGACATGCTTCGCGTTGGTCAGGTCGTGAAGGCGCAATTGCTCGCTATCGACCCGCAAAAGCGCCAGCTCAAACTCGGAATCAAACAGCTGGTGCCGAGCGGCCTCGACGAGTACATCGCCGAACACAAAGAAGGCGACATCGTCACCGGCCGCATGATGGACGCCTCAGGCGAAGAAGTGCGCGTAGAACTCGGCGAAGGTATTCAGGGGTTGTGCAAGGTAAAGCCCGGCGGCGCGTCGGCGAACAAAAGAATCCAAAAAAGAACAGCCAGCGCCGGCCGCCGACCTCTCGTCCTTGACTTCCATGTTGCAGGCGCGCTGGAAAAGCGGCCCCGCCGGCGATTCGCCGAAGGTGGATTCCCCTCGCACCGGGCAGGTACGCAGTTTTCGCATTACGCGACTCGACCCAGCTGCCAAGAAGATTGAAGTAGAGCTTGCCTGAGTAGTTAGGTCGCGGCGCTGAACTACTCGCCAATCTTGGCATTTTGGCCAAACGGGTGCGCTCTAACCCACGCCCCTTGCCCGCTTAGGGTGCGCGGTTTTCTTTGCGCCCTTTGCGCTCTCTTCGCGCACTTTGCGGTTAAAGGCTTTGCTGCAAGCTCCCGAGCATGGAACGAGCAAACCGGGAACTACAGCAACTGCCCAAGTACCTGCGCGATGTCTGGTGCTGTGTCGTCCCAGTAGTGGGTATGAGCTCCAGCGCCGATGCAGAATTCGATACGCGTTTGCCCGGCATCCGTGACGACCTCAATCCCATCGGGATAACTTCCATTTTCGTCGCCGCCTCGAGTCCGCCGATACCACTCGTTGAGCCATAACGACCGCCCCACGTAGTCCCCGCTTCGGTAAGCGTTCACCCATCTCTGAATGCCCAGATCAGCCGGGTCCGGCAGCAACGCACTGCCCGGAGATGGGGCCAGCCGGTTTGGGGGTTCCCGCAGCGGTGGGCCCATTTCGGTGTCTCCGTTGTCGGGGTTTTCTCGGACCCAGTCATAGAGGTAAGGGAAGAACCGGTTCAGCAGCTGCCGCAACGGACTTCCCATCGTGAACAGCGTGATCGGGATTAATGTTTCTCCGGTGGCCGGAGGCCCGAAACCGAACCGTGAGAGTTCCCGATCATTTCGCTGACGGCTCAACAGGTTCAGCAGATCGCCGGAAATCAGCGACCCCAGGCTGTGTGCGACGATCACCACGCTGTCATAGCCCCGTCCATCGGGTCCCTTGAAACGGGCGACATATCGCAGCAGGGAAACATATCGCTCAAAAATCTTCGCTCGCGGAGTGCCTTCTTCCGGATGCGTCCGCAGGTACGTGTCGACGTCGAGAATGACTCGCAGTACTGGACTGGAATACCGCACAACGGCCGCCAAAACGGCCGTCACGCCGGCAACGTAAATCAGCAGGCAAATGATGGAATGCGTCGTCCTCTCGAAAAACGCCCGCCAGGGGCCGGTCCGGAGGAAGATTAATGGGACAATGAAAATGGCTACCCAGCTCAAAAATGTAACAAACGAGATCGAATCCAGTCCGCGTGAAATCCAGCTACCCATCCACTCAGCTTGTCGATTCGTCGAACTTCTCGGCGGTTCCGTCCCGGTTCGGCTGTAGGGCCGCCGCGGAGGGAACTTCTCCGTGAGCACCGAGGGCACGGCCCACCACACCAGCACAATCAATCCTGCCAGAGTGATCAGCGTTGTGACCCAGCATGCTGGACCCACGCTCCACTGCAGAACCTCCGCAAGATAGTTATGCTCGGGCGCGGCAGGTGTGCAATACGGACAAGCGTTCCCACCCTCTGAACAGGTCATCGCTTTTCCGGAGGAGTTCTTGTCGCAGTCCCAATTCTTCACATCCGTCGGCGGGAAAAGATCGAAACTCTTAACATTTGCCAGCCAGCGCGCTTGTTGTGCCGGTTGGGTGTCGGTAAAAAACGGCTCCGCACCTCGGATCTTTTCAGCAACAGAGAACAGGCCCGCCCAAATCAACGTGGTAATGAAGACAAACAGGAATGCAGGCAGGGCGAGCGCAAGGTAGCTCGTGCGCGCCGCGGCCCACGCCTTGCCTCTCGAAGCGAGGGGAGTCCGAAGACAAGCGAATAGGCCCGCAATCGCTGCGGCGAGGGCAAGTAACGCAAATGCGATCCAGGAAAGGCGCAGACAAGCCAACAACCACTGAGCAGTCCAGAGATTCGCTTTTGAGGCACCGTCGTACCATGCGTAAATGCCGAATGTTGCCAGGACACCAAAATAAAACAGCCAGCCGATCGCCCACACGCCGCCGCCCCGAACCGTATCGTAAGCAGCTAGCGCATACAACACGAGGATCAGACCGATAACCCAACATTCCACAATCAGGGTCGTAGTGACGTCGCCTTTGTAAGCCACCACAATCGCCGCCGCTGCTAAGCCAGGAACAAGCGCGACCGTCAACCAGGGCAACCGGCTCCGGAATAGGGGCCGGTGCGTGGCTATCATTGCGAAAAGGACGAACCCGGAAACGATGGCTGCTCCGAGCCCGGCGGCCACAGGCATACGACTATTGAACTGCATCACCGCGGGCACGGCACTTAGCAGCACCACCAGCAAAGCCACTTTTGCGAAAGGAATGACAATCTGCAGCACCCGCGCGGCGTAGCGGTGCAGGAGCTGAAACGTGGTCCAGCTCCAGTCGGCATCCGGACGCGAATCAATCGCCAGCCGGCTCAAACTTGGTATGTGCAGGATTAGCTGAAAAAGCGCCAGAAGGAAACTTAGAATCGAGCTCGTTGGCCTTGCCAGGTCTGCCCAGAACATTTCATAGATGTGAACCTCGGTGCCATCCGTCTTACGCTGCCCCTCAAGTCTGGTCGTGATGTAATCGTTTCCTGTGGCGCCACCGTGGTAGTTCTCGAGCAGCTTCACACTCCACGCGCGGCCAACTTGCCCTCGCTGACCTCCGAGCTTTTGTTGTGTGATCGCGCGGGCGAATTTGGCGCTCCCCTCTTGCAGTCCGCGAAAGATTGTTTTGAAGTGGGGCTCGATCTCCTCCGCCCTTTCCAGACACACGGGCTGTAAGGGAACATGAATGCCAACCGACTCAAACTGATCGAACTCGCGCTCCGGCCGTTCGTGGCAGGGAAGCCCGGCATTCTGGGGATTGTACGGCGGCAGCGACAACAGCAGCTCCGACATATCGTTGGCCGTCGCTCCGGGATCATGGTGCGCCACACCGTGGACCCCAATCACCGCAACTCGCCGCAGACCAGGCCGAGCCTCTGCCATATCGGATCCTTTTTTATCGATTGATTCCGACACTCCTTCGAATTCGACCGCTTTTTGTATTGTGCGTCTTTTTGCAAATTCGATTCATGGAATCTACCGCGAGTCGATCCGCAGCATCGGGGACTCTAGCTGAATCAATCTGTTTTCTTTAGGGGGAAATATCGGATATCGACTCATTGGCCGGCTATTTGCGGGAGAGATGGTGCGCCCTGAGAGATTCGAACTCCCGACCTTCTGGTTCGTAGCCTATTAACATTCGTTGATTCGGCGCAACTTACGAGCCAAAATCACTCTTCAATTGGACCCAAGATTTGGACCCAACTTTTTAGTGTCACCCGCCTGCCCATCAGATGGGGGGGGTAAGTTGCACCCTACGTTTGCGCCCCTAGGTTTCAAGCTTGCTTTTTCCAGCCCGCTCTTGCACTCGTTTTGCGAACTCACCTGCCTCTCGTGTCTGCACGTAGAGATTGCGAAATACGTACTCGAAGTCCGCTCTTAGATCGTCGAATATTCCAATGCAATCATCGTCGGTCTTGCCATGAACACCCACGCTCAAGTGTTTGTAGAGCTGACCGAGCGGGTTGACCCCTCCCGGTCTGAGTGCCTCAGGAATAACCTCGGACGCAAGCTTCACTTTTTGTTCAAATTGCGTTTGCTCCTTAGCCTTAACCAAGGATTCAATGGTCTTCTTGTCCACACCGTACGTCCGAGCGAGTTCCACAATCACATCAATCAGCTCGTCGGTCTTCTCTTCGACAACCCTCCTCATGTACGCGACAGCAGCGATGCCAAAATTTTGACTTCGACACACGAGAGCATTGCGATAGTAGCTGGCCGTTGTTGACAAACGTTCTTGGAGGTCCGCTGGAATGGCTATTGACTGAGCGGGAAATTGGCCAATCTTGCGGACAGCGTGATGCGCCCAAAAAGTGCCTGAATCTTCCGCCCACTCTAGTTGCTGATAAAGCACGAGGAGGTAATGATCCTCGCAAAGATTGCATCTGTAACCCGCCCTCCTGACTTCAAGCTCCGTGCCGCTGTTTGACTCATCGTCGAGGACGAGCCGCCAGGTCGTTTCTTTCTTGCAGCCTTCACATGATCGGGTAATGCTTCTGGGCGGCTTGAAGCCGCGAACCTCAGCTCTTCTGTAGAGCGGCCACACCTCAATAAAGTCGCGCGGCGTCGGCATGAGGTGAGTATATATGCTGTCGCATATTTCTCGCTTGTAACCCCCATTGAATGAGTCAAGCGAACCGGGAGAGTCGATTACTGTGATGGGTACGAACGTAGCATTGTGCTGAGTTGTTCGCGTTGCTACGCTGTTGATGGAAATTGATTCGATTCGAATGGAGGAGACAATGCAAACAACGAAAACGGTAAAGAACCTTGTCAACGCACTGCGGGAAATCGAATACGTCCTGTACTGCGAAGCCTGCCGGTTAGAAGGCGTCAAACCAAAACGAAATATTGATATCGAGCATACTGCGGGCGTTGAGGGACGATTCCACGACTTTATTAACTCATAACCGCGTAACCAGAGTGCTGGCAGCGACAGCCGGACGGTAAAACAGCAACTCTCCCCCAACCCTTCCCTTAGCTGTTATCATCCTAGCCCTTGAAAGGGAACCAAATGGCAAACGCATCCGCAATTGTCAAGCAACTGAAAATTGAACGTGACCGAGTAGAGAAACAGTTGTCAGGATTGAATGCGGCACTGTCTGCATTCGTGGACGCGTACAAGGGAACCAAACCCGCACGCAAGCGCCGTAAGTTATCAGCGCAGGCCCGAGCGAAGATCGCAGCCGCTCAGCGTGCGAGGTGGGTGAAGGTTCGACGAGCGAAGAGAGGCAAGTAAACAGCAAATGATTTCAAAACTTCTTGGATCGGGCGTGATTGATGGGGTTGCTGTATGAATTGCTTAAAGACGTTCTCAAGTACGCGGGAGAGTGGTCGTTTGGTGCCATTTGGAAGAATCGGCATATCCCCCTCATCGACGTTAATCCCCACCTAGACGGACTGCCGTTTCCCCTCCCAAACCGGACAGACATTGCCCGCGTCACCTTTACTCTGACCAACGACGACACCACGAAAACGAAGATCCTTGAGGGATACGTCCGGATAAGCAACCCTAATAAGGCCACAGATGAGCAGAAAACAAATATCACTAAGACCCACTTCGCCGTAGGGGAACATAAGGACTTCTTTGTCCAGTTCCCACCTCCCTTTCACCAACGGGTAATGTCTGGAGAGGCCGTCCTCAAAGCAGAGTGCAACCTTACACTCCAGCGTCCGAACGGCCAGTCGCACAAACAAAGCAATCAATACACATACAACGCCAGCAAGAAACAGTTTGAAGAAGACCACGACTAAAACCTCCTTTTGAAGTGGACTTTACAGCCCTCAGTGCAGCCCCATTCCCCATCTCGCTGGGTAATGTAAAAATATTTTTACCCTGCGCTTTCGCCTCAGGTGTACGATGCGTGCGCCTTGTTGAGGGGGCGCGTGTTCGCTCCGAGTGCTCTGTTCACTTGGGGGGAAGGGAGCATGAGAATTCGGTGCGTGCCCCCTCCCTTTAGTTGACGCTTGCAGTTTTTACTTCGTAGGCTGCAAACCGCTGATCCACTGACCAAGATTCGACCCGAGAGTTGGGGTAGCCGGTGCGGCCTGTTGCTTCTGCTGCTGTTGCCTTTCCCTCCATGACGGAATCTGCTCTGCACCTGGCATGTGAGGAACCTGCTTCCTGAGCGGGTCAATCATCCCCTGCAGAGAAGTCATCTTCTGACTTGCCATCGGCCCATCACCCGGCTGAGGCAGCAAGTTCTGTGCGGCTTCCATTTGCTTTTCAGTCATGCGGTTTGACTTGCCGAAGGTTTGTAGGCGCGGAAGTTGCGTAATGGCTTCGTGAGCGCCCACCATCGCAGTGACGTAATCACGTGTTGCTTGGTTGGATGCATTGACCGCCTTTTGGTAGATCTTTTCGTTAATCAACGAAGTATCAACGCCGATTCCACCTGAGGCACCGCCACCGTGCCCACCAAACTCTAACGATATACCGTGCCCGTGTGCCAACATTTGAGCCGCTATCCCCGGCTGAACTTGCCCAAATCGATTTGGATCATTCGCGACATCCGCAAGCTGATTCAGCTTGGTTTGAACGTCATTCATTCCGGCCACAACCGTGTTGATGGTAGACGGATCCGCTTTGTAATGGGTCAGGCCCTTCGCAGATGCATCAGTCTTTGACATCACGACGTTGCCGCCCTTCGTGCCGTCCGAGTTCTGATAGTTCGGGATCATAAGCAACAGAGTCGAGATTCGTGGTGTCACTTTTGTTCTCGCTGCGTTGTCCTGCAACGTCTTCTTCGTAGGGAGTTCGGCGTTTGCGATGGCTCCTGCCTTTTTCGCGGCTCCTGCAATGGCTTCGGGGCTGTTCTCAGCCGCAACCTCAGCCGCTTTCTGCCGCCCCTTTCTGTCTGTGCGGCCTTCGCAGCAGCCGCATCTTCAAAATCTTGGTGATCCTTTTTCGTTCGCTTTGTAGATCCCGATGAGGTTATCTAGCGTCTGGAGTTGGTACGGTGTTGCATTACGTTCTTTGCCAACGCATCACGCTGACTCTGCAAGGCCGGAATCAACGCCGTCAGTTGTTCGTGCTTAATCGGACTGCCGTCCGGCATGTAACCGCCGAGTGCGTGCGTCATCACATCAAGATTCCCAGCCGGGACGTGGTCAGCTTTGTCCATGCCGGGGAAGGCAGGAATGCCGGGAATCACGCCAGCAAGCTGCTTGTACTTCTGCAGCAACCCCGCTTGCGTGTTCGGATCATCAGAAGGCAGATTGATAATTTCGCCGTCATGCGCGAGATGAGTACCGGGCGGAATCGTGGCCGAACCATTCGCGGCTGTTTGGGCCTGTAGTGACTGGGTTACAGCATCGCCATCGTTCGGATGGGGGTTCCACGTAATACCATGTGCTTCGTCCCAGTCGGCTTGGTCACGCTGCATTTTTTCGTGAGCATCAGTTTGGGCTTGAGAGCGCAATTGAAGCTCCATGTCCTGGTTGTGGAGGGAAGCCAGCCTAACGCTGTTCTGGAAGTCAGCCATCTTAATATTCTGCTGGTTCGCTTGATACGCTTGCTGTGCTCTACTTCCTTCCCCGAGTCCGGTCAGGAACGAAGGCCTCCGCGATCTGGAACCCAGCGAGCGCAGTCGAACCAACTCGCGCCACTGCTCCAAGAATTGCGAGCAGGCGACTACCGCCTTGTGGCGCACCTCCGCCCGGTGCTTGGGGTGACTGCACATTACTGCTCACATCAGGTGATGGGGGATTAGGTGATGCAGTTGGTTGTGAAGACGCACCACCATTAGGTGCCATCACATCGACATCGGGCGAGCCGCTATCAGACTGAAGCTGATCGGGCATTGGATTGAATACAGACGTTTCCTAAGAGTACTCATTGTTGTATTTCTCCAAAATCTAGTTGATAAAAGTTGCTTGCGACGTGGCAGAACAGCCTGACTCCATGCATTGTCACAGATTGCGGAATTTTTCGTTCATACACAGAGACTCTTTTCCATTCGCCTTCCGGTAAGGCGGAACAGCCTTCAGGCACACAAATTAAACACTTGTTGACACCGTTCCGCTGTGCGAGTTTTTCTAGTTCCGCGTCGATTGCGTCGCCCGCTGCGTGGGCTTCTGCCGGGGTTGCAGTCGGACTTTAGCGCGTAAGCACTGACCATGAAAACAGTTTCAACGGGGCAGTAGCAGACCGTTTCACCAACTGAGTTCGTAGCCGAAGCAATGCGCAACGATGGGTTGTTAAAAGTTTCGCGGTCAATACCATTGAACGACGCGCTGAGCTTGGACCAAGCCTTTAACTCGGTGAGTGCGGCCCACGCACATCTCACACAATTTGAAAATTCGAGCGAACATCAGCATTTTTCCTTTTGTCGAAGCTTTCTCTGCTTGCTTCGCTGCCTCTCTGCACAACTGCTTCATAGGTGTCGGTTCCGCAGTACCAAGTTCCTGCGTTGGGGGTGTTGGTTTTGGTGCGTCACTCAAAACCAAGCCCTCCGGTGTGACCAAACATAAGACGGCCCATCTAAAATCCACCCTCTTCACCGATGCGTTGCATACGCTTCTGGTTTGCAATCGCATCTCGCATACGAATTTCATCAAGAGGCATCGCGTACATTTCATTCCTCAGAAGGTTCTTCGCGGCGTTAATACGCTCCGTTTCAGCAAGTTGCTTAGCGGCTTCCTTTTCCTGTTCCGCAAAATCTTTGCATCCAACTTCAGGAAACCAGATTCTTTCAACTGCTCGTAAGCAACATCAAAATCAGCAAGCGTTGCTTTCGTCACACCATTGGTGCGAAGCTGATGCCGCATCAACTGAGCGTTGGCGTCATTGTCAACATACTCTGGGTGCAACTTTGTCCAAGCGGTTCCAGTCTTCTGAACTTCAGCCGCATTGATATGTGCCTGATCGTGACGCTGAAACATTCTCCGCAGCGGCCTTAATCTTTTCCTTCGGCCAAAATTCCGGGTTGTCTTGGAACGAGTCGAGAGTGTCATCTTTGAAGGCGCGGACACTTTGGTCGAACTCGGTTTCCGGTGTGTCGATGTGTCGGGTGTAAGAACCAATCGAGAAATTTCTACTAGCCATTTTGTTTCGTCTCCTTAAAATTAAACAACTCAACCGTTGTTGCGTGTGGGGTGCCTCGTCACCTTCCGCACCCCGCATCACTAGCGATTGCTCCGTGTGATTGGAGCGAGGCATCAGGCCACAAATCACCTTCCTACCTCTCGCACGGTGCGTTACTTCGAACCACTGCACAGGGCAGCTTCGTTTTGCTTTTCACGTACCGGAACTTCTCATAATTCAGACCCCACGGCCAAACGAGAAGGAGAGGTTCTCGTTCGTTTGGGAACGCTGTTTTGGGCCGTGGGGTTTTCACCTGTGGCGACCACAGGTAAACTTGTTAAAGCGCTCGCACTTCGTGAATGTCGTGCGCGTGCTTTCGGTGTTGATAGAGTTCGTTCAAACTGAAACCTTGTGGTGCGCTGCAAAGATGACAGCGATACGGCCTTGGACTCCATTTCCTTGGTGTCTCTAGCCGTATACGCATTTCTTTGGCAACTGTGCGCAACTGTCGCTTGAAGTTTCCCATCGTCGATGGGGGCTACTTTTTTTGCAGGCCGGTGCGGGTTGGCGATTCGAGCATCGCTTTGTGGTCGTAGTCACCATCATTTGTTGGTTCGGGAGTGGGTTTCGAGCGGCTCACGCCGTGCTTCGGGTTGTCATAGACACCCTGATTCGGGCCTTGTGCCGGTGCTGGGCCTTGCGGGGCACCGTTGAATGGTTTAGACATTTGAGAATCTCCTTACGTTCAAAAAATTTGCTCCGCGAGGTTCAACACCCCGTGAGGAACCTTCTAAATAAGTGGATCAGGCTGTGGCTGGTATAGTGTGGCTTGACCCTGTTGCCAGCCGGGGCCAGCACCGGCTCCCTGCTGGTAAAAGCCTCGCGCTGACACAAACAAGGACAACAGATTTGCGACACGATACGCATCATTTTGAGGGAGAGTGATGGTGAAGGACTGTGCAGCCACGCCGATAATTACTGAACTACCGCTGGCACTTACGGCCACACCATTTATTGTCGAACTGGCACCTGTTGCGAGGCACGATCTGATGGCGCTTCCCAACTGTTGAACTTGAACATTGCTTAAGCTCACCGTGCCTGCGATTGCACCGGAGTTCGACACACCAAGAGTCAAGCCAGTGACCCCTTGAGCTACCGAATTTACTGTGAGCTGAAAATACGGTGCAGTTGTGACGTAGTTTTCAGGGTATTGATAGATTGCCATGGTGGTTGATTGATTCCTTTCGGTGCTTGATAAAAAAACAAAAAGTCAGGGCTCTGCACGCATTGTTTGACGTGCAAAGACACCTGACCAAAATCAGGTCCCAACTGTCGGTATGCATTGCCGCAATGATCGTTCTTCGCCACCCCACCATTGGCCAACGGCGGGATAGGTCGGAGCGATTAGCCCATTACTGCTTGAACAATCCGTCTGGCAGTAACGGGGTTGGTGACCTGTACCTCTACAAAACTCAATTCGGGATCTTGTGAGCGCATCAGACCCCTCTCACAGGATGCGCATAGCCACTCGCGCAGGCGGCCTTGGAGGCGCACGCCGGTCTTAGCTGGCCCTAAACACCCATCACAGACGTACTGCCACCCCAAGTCCGTCTTGGCGCGGTGGCATTGTCGCAAGGGTCCACCCGGCCAAGAGCGTTCGATGGGTTTTGGCTTCTCGATAAGTTGCATGTGAGGCTTTCTCACTTATGGGTGGCAGATTCGCTTCCGGCCATTTCGCCTATAGAGGGGGCAGGCTAGAGCCGGGTACCTTGGGCCTCCATGCCGGTCAAAGCGCAGCCCAACTCACAAAATGCGCGTCTCAGTCATGGCCCGTAGCCTAAAAAGTTCTCGCTGGGGGCCTACTGCCGCCAAGTTTTTCTAAACAAAGAAGGTTCCATAAGCCGTGCGACGCAAGGCCCGAGTCGCCAGACACGATCTGCGAGGCTGTGTCTTACGGACCCGGCGCCCAGGTCAGTCGGTCGTGGGGGCTTGTCGCATTACGCGTCGCATTTAAGGGCTTTGAAGGCGTTTTGACGCGGGTTTTGAGCTTATGGGACAGCCCGCAAGTGATTGATTCTTGATGGGGTGTGATTTGCGCTCCGGTTTTCAAGACCGGGAGACGCGAAATAGACAAAAATTGTCAACGCGGGCAAGGTCGTGGCCGTGGCCGTTTCCAATTACCTATATGTAATCGAACACACCACAACGATGGGAGATTTGATTATCTCCCCATCGCGTGGTTTTGTGGCCGTGGCCTAACTGTTGCGGCAACGAATTGGCCACGGCAACAACGGGTGTGACAAGGTTTTGCATTCCCCTGGGAAAATCTGGCGACACGACGCAACCACACCATTACCTAAGTACCGCAAACTTCCCCGGTTCTCCAAACCGGATCACACGTGCCGACAGCCTTAAGGCTTGCGTTGTCAACAACGAAATAAAGTTCGCGGCCCCCATCGCCTCTTCACATCGTCGCAAGCCTTGAGTCTTGAATCGCCTACTGCGAATAATGCGACGCAATATGCGACAGAATTGACTTAGACCTTCCTGCCTTCTGGTCCCTGCCCTGCACCTACTCACTGCGCTTGATGGCCCCATCGGCGAGTTGTCCGGAAGCGAAAGCGTACGCATAAGGTGAGAGTAGTGAAGAAAAAAGAAGTGTTAGGAAAAAAGAAGGTGTCCATGTCCGATCCCGCATCTACATCCACTCAATCGACCCAGCCCAAAGAATCCATTTTAGGTCGCGTCCTCAGCGGCCAACGCAAATCAGGGCCGAATAGCGTAGCTCTGTCCAAGATCCTGGTTTATGTCCTAAAGCAGCTGCATTCTGCCCTTCATCCTGAGGCAGTTGTTGTTGTACCAAGTGACCCAGGGCCTCTTTCCGTACCTGTTAACGCAGATGGCAGTGTTGATTGGTCCACCCATGTAGCGTTCTGCAAGCGTGTAGATGTCAAACCGCGCCCGGTGCCTGTTGTTCCTCTGAGCCACGATGAGAAGGCCTATAACTCCTACGTCGCGTACTGCAAGTTGATTGGAGGTGTCTGCCCCATCACGCATGAACCTCTTGTGCCGCGCACCGTCGAACATTGGCATTCACTCAGAGGAGAGGCACGGAACCCTGTGTCTCCTAAGCCTCGTCACAAGGCCGACAAGGCCGCCCACTTTCAGACGTGGCCGTCCACAACATATAGCTTCTTCGAAGACCAAAGCGGCTATGGCCGCCGTCCTTCCTACGTGCAGACCGTCTCATGGGATGACATCGAAGAGAAGAAAGTCCTTCGCAAATCTAAAGCGAAGGACTATGGCCGTCGCCGTTCCTATTATCGGGTGATGGGGAGTGTTCTTGTGAAGGATCACCCATTCTTGGAATCGAAGAGGAAATATGGTGTCCGCCCGGTTGTTGTTGCGGGCGACTACAGCGGATTTGTTCGCCGCGCTCCACAAACTCCCGCACTACCCATCGAACCTGCCTGCCTTACGCGGCCCGCTGAGCGTCCTGTAACCTTCGATGCGCACGTTGCGCGGTCTGCCTACTGTCCTTCCCTTCAGAAGGTCAACCGGAAAGAGTTGACCCCATCGATGGTGTTCAAGAATGCGTTTGGGCTATTGAATCCGTGGCAGGACAGGAACGAACTCGCCGTAAAAACGATAGTCAACCGTAACTGCAAACCAGAAAACACCGTAGGTCCAAAAAGCCTGTGGTGCAAGACATGTGTCGAATACATTGCGCAGGGTCATGCTTGCAGACCAAGACCAACTTGCGATGCAAGCCCGGTGTCCTATTACAAGACCGCAACAGCCCTTCAGAAGGCCCATCAGTTAGCGATTGCCGAAAGCGATTCCATTCAATGGGATGGTCTGACCGCAGCCGACTTGCACCGTCAGTTGCTTTATAGAGGTGTTGTGCTACGCCGTCGTGAGCAAGAGCACTTGACGCGTGTGCTTGATTTTGACAAGGCAATAGCGGCTTGTACGACACCAAAGCAACATCTGAAAGTCAAAGCTGCCCACAAGGCTGCATTCGTGGAATCACTTCGCCTCGCATACCACAACAAGATGAGGTGGGCAAAAGAATTTCGCAATTTGTCTTCTGCTGTACTCAGCGGGACTTGGGTACCCATGCCGCTTCCCTTTGTGGTTTACGATCCTGAGTTGCTGAAGAGACTGCCGACGGGCTATTTCCTGCCGTACAACCCGACAGGTCTAACACTGCCTCCGCCAACCATTGATTACCAAGCGGAGCGCTGCAAACACCCGTTGAAACGGTCGTTCACTTTCAGTACGGGAAAAATAATCACACTTTGCCCTGACTGTGGTAAGGCAACGGGGCATGGTGTGACGTGGTTAGATTGTTTGCGACTTGACGGTACCATTCCCAAGATCACACGTGAATATATCGCCTTTTACAACCTACGGTTGAAGGAATTCGCTCTGTCGTTGAGCGCTTCGTGGGTCTTGCAACAACTCACAGGCGGTTACCAGCTTTGTAATGATTGTGGCGAAATAGCTGTCAATGGGGACGTGGTGTGCGCTCGTCGTGACGGCCACTACACCCATCAAGCCTGTGATCCTACTAAGAAGCCGCTGGATTTGTCGGAAGATGCGTACCGCATTCCGAAGGGTTGGTTGAGAGGTGATCTTTCATATTTCGCAGACGCGGCACAAGCTGAGGCGGAAGCGTCAAACGGACGTGTTAACACGGCGGGTTGGGTTGGAACAGACCACGAAGGATCACGCGCAGATTATTGCAGCCGTGACCGTCGCGCTAGCCTGAGGCGAGAAAGGAGCGTAGCACCAACACACAGTACTTGCGCCCATTGCGGCGTTGAATTTGCGAACCGTGCAGGCACCGAAACGTGCAGTAGCAACTGTGGAAAACGATATAGCGAAGAAAAGCGCGAATGGGTGTCCTGGCTGATGAAGGCTCATAGGGTGGGGAAGACATTGGCTCTAACAAACCAATTGAAAGGGGAATAAGCATGGCGACAGCAGTTCACACAGCACCATTGAAAAACGAGGTACAGAGTATGACAACACAACAGGAAATGCCAGATAACAATCAACTTCGGCCAGAACTAGAACAGATCGTGGAAGACATCATTGGTCTTCGAGCCCTGGCCGCCACAACCGGCTTTATGACATTCAAGAGTCAGCGCGACATTCTTGCACGGCTATCGCCTGGGGATCAGGCAGCAGTCGGGCGCGAACTTGCGAACAGACAAAACACGAAGTAAAGAGAAAACACATTAAGAAGGGAAAGCAATCTGCACAGGGTTTCGTTTGGCGACGACCTTTGCTAGATGCGGAAAAGGTCGAAAAAAATATGAAGGAAACATTAACCAACACAGTAGGTGTCACGCACATTTGGCCCTACAGCAGAGAAATCAACCCAGCCGCTCATCCGTTCTCTAGTGAACGCGAAGCGGATGTTTGGAATGAATTGCGCGACCTCACGCTTGATGAGGAAGTGAGAGGTGACATTTGCATAGCACTGCATTCAACATTTCAGCACAACGCCGATGCGAACGCCTTTTTGAAGTCGCTAGAGAAAGACGATGTTGCAGACAATCGCGTGCACTTTTACAAGCCGCGTGAGCAGAAACTAAACATCCGTAAGGCAGCAACCGTGGCGTGGACCTATCATCCGCCCATCTTTGAGGATTTCGTAGACGATCTTAGTGGGTGGAAAGGTGTCACACCTGCCCCCATCGTGGTTCCTGCAAAATCCGCCTGCGTTGAAGTAGAGAAAAGGTTGATTCCTTTTCATCTCGGATCAAAACCAGATGCAGAGTTTGTAATTAAGCAACATCGCAATCATGAAATCTGTGCTCTGGTTCTGTGGTTTCCTGATGAATCCTGGCATCTCGCATACATGTCGAAAGTGGCAACCGCTTGCCCCGAACTTCCCATTTACATTTTCCATTGCGACTATCGCGCTGACAAGTGGGGAATCGAGCGCGAGGCAGGTTCGGGAAGTTGGCAGAATCGCTTCCACACAAAGACCGAAGCCCTTACGGTGCCTGAGAGTGTTGACGTTGTTGTGCGCGGCCTTTGCAACGTGGGCAGCGTGTCGATGTGGGGTGCACTCCCGAAACATGGAAAGAGTTACCTGTTCCTCTCATTGATGAAGGCTTTGCTTTCGGGAAAGCCGTGGTTGGACTTCTTCGAAGTGTCCAAGTCGAAGCGTGTGGTGTACCTCGTGCCGGAAGTGGGTTTACGTGGTGTGATGAAGAGGCTTCGTAAATTGGGAATGGTTGATTGCCTTCACGACCCTCTTACGAATCCTGAGGGCCGGTTGTTTGTACAAACGCTCTCAAGCCGAGCCAAATTGAAGCTCGACGATTCTGCTCTATTGCAGGCCGTGCAAGGTGCAGACGTGTTCGTTGACCCCATCATCCGGTACATCGAAGGGGAAGAGAACAACGCATCAGATCAACGCGTTCTGTCGAACAAGTTGCTCGCCCTGGTAAGCGCAGAGGCCCGCTCAGTGTGGTGCGCTCACCATTCCCCCAAGGCATTCAAGGATGTGACCGACATCACCACGCAGAACGTGTTGCGCGGGACGGGCGAGTTTGCAGCTTTCCCTGACATCATCTTCGGTGTGCTGAAAACAAACGATGAAACATCCCGGCTATACATCAAGTGCACGGATGCCCGCGATGACGACGAATACCTGGGCGACTTTGAGGTTGAGATGCGGCCTTGGATTGACGAAACCGGTGACATGAAGTTGGTTGTTGCACCGGGCATGGGCATCCCCCTGCGAGAGCAGAGGCGTAACAACAAATCCGGGCGTCCGTCAGATCCTAGCAGGCAGGCGAAGATTGATTTTGCTAAGAGCATTGATGGGTCACTTCAGGCCAAAGCAGACGCTGTCAATGCGAAGTACGGAAGCCACCACGATAAGTCAACCATTTCAAAGTGGTTGAAAAATGCAAAACCTTTTGATTCAGACTAAGGAGAATATACAAGATGAGCAAAAGAGAAATCGCCAAACGTTTGGAACAGGAAATAGCAGTAACGACGGACCCGAAAACACTCATCGAATTGACGAGACAACTGGCGAAGATGCAGCCAAAGCAACGCCTTCGGCGCAAGCCTGTTGAGGTCAAAAAGAGTAATCCCATTCCTAAACCAACACGCACAGGTTCAGCGGTTGACGACCTGTCGGAAGAGGAACGGTTGAATCACGATGTTGTGATTCGTGCGGAAGAGATTATCCGAGAAGCAAAGCGGCAAGGTCTGCCTGTGCCTACAATCGAACAAGCTGTGGACAGGGCCGCGCGCGGCTAGCTGCAATTCACTCCCCCGCCGTTCGCTGGCAGAGCTGGTTTCTTACGATCATCCAATGCGCAACAAAGCCGCTCGACCAGAATGATGAGTTTTTT
This sequence comes from uncultured Acidobacteriota bacterium, assembly GCA_963729415.1. Lineage (GTDB taxonomy): Bacteria > Acidobacteriota > Terriglobia > Terriglobales > Acidobacteriaceae > Gp1-AA133. The sequence continues at coordinate 276,207 of CAVSOD010000012.1, forward strand.
CGGGTCCAGCTCTTTGCTTGCTTGTTCAGCAATGAGTCTCCAATCTTCGCGGGGTGGCAGCATGTAGTGGTCTCCCTTCGAATACAGGGTTCACTGTATGCGTGCTTCAAAACCGTCGCTGAGCAATTTTGCACACTCGGCAAATGGGTAGGGCAAGCAACCATCAGGCGGGTCTGTCTCGCGACCTGCCCGGCTCTTAGAGTTGAAAGCAGTACGAACAATTTAAACCGTGCTCACCCGTGGAGCACGGCAGGCAACGGACTTTCTCAAGTCCGATCCTAAGCAAGGTTTCCTCTCTCCAATCCTCGAGAGGCCCCCAAGAGAAACACACATTTTGAACTTTTTGGGGAGGCCCATGGAGTCTTCAACTACCGGCACAGGTTTTGAAGTAGAATCCTGCGCAGTTGCGTCGGATCAACGGCGAAAGGGACGAAAGTCAATGAGCCGACGATCTGGACAAAAAGGCCAAGTTGTTAAGAAGGGCTGCGCGTGGCACGTCCGGTTTTATGTCGATCTGCCGGGGCAGGAAACACGGCAGAGGAAATCAGTGCCGGTCGGACCATGCGTAGGACCAAAGAAACTCACAAAGACTGAAGCACAGCGCAAGGGTGCTGAGGTCATCACATCGGTTGGGGTGAACACGGAAGAACACCTTCAGCGAGCTACAAACGCCGTCACATTCAAGCAGCGCGTTGAATGGTGCCGGGACAACAAAAGCGCGTGGACGGAAGGGAAGCCCGGCCCGGTTCGAACAATGGAAAGCCAACTCTCAAAGCATATCCTGCCAAGGTTCGGAGACTGGCCCCTGGACATGGTTGATGAAACCGCCGTGCAGGAGTTCGTCACACACCTCAAACGAACCACGTTTGACATGAGGAAGCCAAACGGGGACCTCATCAAAACGTACCGGCTGAGCCGCAAGACGATTTTGAACATTGTTGGTGTGGTGAAGTTGGTTCTCGGAAAAAAGGTGTGGGCAACTTGGGAGTTGGACTTGGGGAAGCCGCAAAGACCGCAGCAACCCTATTTCAACGATGAACAGTTGCAACGGATCATCAATGCATCTGAGGGTCAGAATCGTGTGCTCTTTGCTCTGCTTGCCGGAACCGGTATGCGTATTGGGGAAGCGGCAGGGTTGCGGGTGGACGATCTGGACCTAATCAACTGCGTGATAACCATTCGGCGGGCTGTGTGGAATGGGGTTGAACAATCACCCAAAACGGAAAACGCGATGAGGGAGATTGATATTGACCCGGCCTTGGCTGAGGTGTTGCGGCAACACACAATGGGGAAGACCGGACGTGTGTTCGAATCACAGACCGGCAGCCCCATCAGCGGTAACAATATCCTGAAGCGTGTGCTACACCCCCTTCTAGAGCGTCTGGGAGTCCCTAGGGCCGGGCTTCATGCTTTCCGGCACTCTCGGGTCACCATGCTGCGAAAGAAGGGCACACCGGAGGACTTGCAGAAGTTGTGGGTTGGGCATTCCGCTTTGCGCACAACGGACAGGTACTCACACACGGATCAAGAGCTTGAGTATCGCCGCGTAAACGCTAGCAAGGTTGGGCTGAATTTCGTTGTTGGACCCAATGGACCCAATTGAGATGGTTGAGGAGTTCCGCGCAAGTTGTTAAGAAGAATGGTGCGCCCTGAGAGATTCGAACTCCCGACCTTCTGGTTCGTA
>CAVSOD010000013.1:0-127373 GCA_963729415.1 uncultured Acidobacteriota bacterium
GCGCCGTTGAGCCCCATCTCAATCTGCAGGTCGCCCTGCGTCCCGCTGTAATAAGGGTGCGTGCCCGGCGTGGTGGCTGTGAAGCTATAGGTCACCGTGCCCCCGGGTGCGGCCTCTTGCGCCAGTAGGCCGGTCACACCACCCGTCGTAGTCACCTGAAATCCGGGAAACAGAATCGAAGTGTTCCCGCTGCCGTGGGCAGATTATTGGTCAGATTAATCGTGACCGTCGTCCCTTCCGTGACAACCATCGTCGGGCCGGGAACCTGCATAGTTGGGCAACTTGGCGTAAACGCGAACGTTGCCGCTGGCACAAACTTCGGCGCTGAGCCGGTCACGCACCCGTAGCCCCACGAGTAAACTGCCGCCCGTCCGGCATGTTGATGTAGGCGTCCTGGGCCGTTAGATTAAAGGTCCCTGCTGTACCAGCAGTGCTCGTCATACCGGGAGCCGCAGCAAAAGTGGCCAGCGTGAGAAACAACGTTCCTACCACCACCAGCACCAGGAGAAGTTGTCTTGTCGAAATCAGGTTTTTCATATTCTTCGGCCTCATTGCTGCTCTCCTAATTACAGGTGTTCCCATGTGTGGGGCCACTCACGCTGTTGCAGATATGGACCTCGGTCATCATGCCGCCGAAATTTTCGGCGTCGTTGGAGAGGTGATCCAGTTGCGGGTATACAGGTAATAGGTTTCACCGGCCTTGTAGGCGGTGCCGTCCGGCTTGCCCACGCTGGTGTCCAGAATCACGTCCAGCGATTCGCCGCCGCCCAGCGTGATCGAGTTGGTATAGAACTCCGTGTTGTTTCCATCCTGGTCGCGCAACAGCTTGGCCATGAACCCGACTTCCTTCATCGGAACCCCAAGAGACTGCAGCGTGTGATATTCCGTGACGGACAGGTTGACCATACGCAGGAAGCTTTTCCTCCCGCCGGAATGTTGATGATGGCCGGCATCGGTTGCGAGTAATGCAACATGCCATCACTCGAGGCAGTGGCTTGTGGGCCGGCCGCGACCGTGTCCGGATAGCTGCGCCCGTTCAACAGGAAGTACTTGTCCTTCATGTCCACAAACAATTCCGGGTTGAAGGTCATGCCCACAAAGTGGAAGTTGGGATCAAACCCGTGCATCTGGATGGGATACTCGACGTCATAACAGGTGGACCCATCGCCGTCGTTGTAAGCGTAGTTTGGCGTTGTCCCCTCTCCCGCGACGGTCGTGCCATTGCACAGCGTGCCCGCAGCCAGCCTGGTTGCGCCCGTGTTAATCGCTGGCATGGTGGCGCTGCACAGAATGTCGGACGCCGGATTGCAAACCGTCCGCGGATCCACGACGGGGTTGGTTGAGGGCTCGGAGACCCGTTCTGGTATCCGAGATAGGTAGAAAGGCTTTGGCCGACAGGCACGCGATCCTGCCGCGGCCGCACATAGAGCTGTCCCACCATGCCCATCTGCAAGTGCTCGGGCGGGGTGATGTGGCAGTGCCAGAAGTAAGTTCCGGCATCTGGAGCCAGATAGTAGTAAGTGAAGCTGGCGCCGATGTTGATCGCGATCGACGCGTCGGGTACGCCATCGTAGAACGACGACGCGTTGGGATACCCGTGGAAGTGCACCGTGTGCTGCTCGAACAGGTCCGGCCGCATGATCATGCCCACGTTGGTCAGCGTCAGGAAGAACTCGTCGTCTTCATCAAACGCCGCCAGGGGCCCTGGAATATTCCCGTTCATCACGCCCACGTCCATGATTTGGCGGGGATCCACATGCCCGTCCAGAGCCGGAGCTGAAGAAGCGATGGCAGCCTCGCTATTACCGGTATCCGCCGCCAGCCCTGAGGCGGTATCGACGTACTGGAACGCGAGTTCCTGAAACCCATCCGGAGCCAAGCCCAGTCCCGCGGAGACACAGGTAATCGTCCAAGTACCCGCATAGCCTGCTGGGGTTGGGGTGGGCCCCTCGGCGGTAACATTTGTGATCACAACTTGCTGTCCCGCGGAAAGGCCCAGGGGAGCGTCTGTCCAAGCCGTTACTGTGTTCGCGGTGGGAGTGGGACAACCCGGGGCAGTAGTGGGAGGGACGGTAGCGGGGAAGGGCCCTTCGAGTAGGTTCGCAACCGTGACCGTTGTCACTACTTCAGGGCTGAGGCCAACGGCCCCGTTCCATGTGAAGGCCGGTGAGATGGCCGGGTTGCTCGTCCAAGGCGACGCGCCGCTGCTCGCGCCATCCGTCGTAGCCGGGTCGCCACGCACTAATGGGGCGGTGCAGTGCTGGTAGTCTTTACAGCCCGGGTACGCCGTGTTGAAGACACTTGGAAACTGCGTGGCCGCATGGCCGGCCGCTACATCCGCCAAGCCGGAAAGCGGTCCGAACGAGAACATAAACGTTTGCGTGCCATCCGCCTCCGTCATGTAGCCGTCACCGCCCGAGATCTGCTGGCACTTGATCGCGCCGTTCTGCGTTCCCACCACCGGCGTGACGAAGTCTCCAGTAGTCCCTGTCGGCATACTGAGAGTCGGCGGATTAAATTGCGTCGGTCCGTTATAAGGCGGTTCCGAATTGTTGTCGCCGGTCGGACTGTTCGGACTCGAGGCCGGGTGCGTGATCGTGCTCGTGGGACATTGCACGCGGAAAGACTGAGCGCTCGCGATTGACGTCGCGAGACACAGGAGGAAAACGGACAACCAAATTTGATGACTCTTTCTCATGGCCGTGTGGCCTCCTTCCGGATCGACCAGCGCGAATCGCGCTTCATTTCCGTTCGTGAGAGGTGGAAGCACTGCATTGTTCGGAACAGCACCGGACAGGCGGATACACAGGGCTGTGCGTTCTGGCTTTTGCGTCAGCTGTTTTTCCGAACTGCGTCCCATGCGGTGAGCGGTAATCCCTCTCCGGGCGGACGATTGGCGCACACACGTGCCACGAACGTCCTCTACAGAACTCTTCGTATCCTCGGAGATACTGTTTCTCTTCAGCTCTAAGCTTTGGTTTGCGTACACAGGATTAGGAAGTGCTGTACAAGGCCAGACTCCCCATTTTGGCCGGTAGTTCCCGAAGAATCGTGCGGCCCAGGCATGGGCAGTCGCAACAGCGCATCCGAGACAACCGAAAACCGCGCACAACCAAACCGGGAGCGAGGATCTCATGGTATGGCCTCCTTCGCAGGCTGCCGCGTCAAGGGCAGCCGACGGTGATACGAGTACTCTTTAGTGGCACGGATTCGTCCACGACTTGCAAACGCACACACGTTCGCGGGCGCCCAACCAGCGGGCACAGGTGCTAGCTTTTGGGGGAGCTTAGCTTCGGGGAGGAATTTACATCCTTACCGCAGTGCAAGTTCTCGCCATCACTGCGGGGCAGCCTGGAACTTCCTTGATTCTCGTGAACCTCTTTGCGGGAGGTGTCTCAGAAATCTTTCGCTGGTACAGAGCAACGTAGAAGTCCAAGCAGGCGAAGCTTAAGTTTAGTGTCTTCGCAAGTCAAGATAGACGGCTGTGAATTTACCGAGACTTTAACTTCTTAACATTCCAGCAGTCCGTTAACCCGATTGGCGAGGCTTCGCCGGAACTTGTCACCAGCGTTCCCACAATTTACCGGGAATTTACTCGCTTAATGTCCCAAGTCGATACGCTCGGTCGACGGGGGATCTCATGATTGCAAAACAGGCATGCAGTGAATCACTAGGTAAGAAACAAGGCTTCATTACGATCGGCGACACCACGTTGCTTGATGCGGAAGCTGCTGCAGCTCTGGCACCGCTGGAAGACTTCATGCTCAGACTGTGCCTATTGATTGACGGTCATCCGGAGTGGCATCACCAAAGCCCTCCCGAACGAATGGAAAACTTTCTGCAAGCGGTGCAGCAATTGTAATCCCCCAGGCATCGTTCCTCCCTCACATCCAAGACACGACAGAGTCCGGATCAATCCACCGAGGCAGTGGATAGGGTTAGGCGAAGGTTATCTGTGGGCACAAGGAACTGCAGCTATTCAACTCCGGACTGCTTGGTCTGCGCGGCTTGTGGCGCGGAGGTGTGCACCTGCAGCAGCAGAGACTGCGACTCACGCATTGAGACGTTGGCCGAGCCGGACACCCCTAACCGGGGAATAGCTGATGCGTCCGATGATGTTTGCTCTTCGGGTGCAGCGCGAGCATTAGTGGCGGGATTGGAAGGGCTTGATCTGCTCGGAATCGGCTGGCTGATCTGCACCGACTCGTGCCTCGTGCTGACCGCAAGCCGGGAGGCTTGGGAAGTCCTGCACGAAGACGATGGGCTTGTTGTCGGACCGAAATGTATGATCTGTTGTGCTTCGCAGGAGTCCACGCAGCTGTTGCACGAAGCGGTACAGCGAGTTGGACGAGTGCCAAGCTCTGAGCGGCCTGAGAGCGGTGTCACTGTTCAAGTCCGGAGGCGATCGGGCAAGCGGCCGTTGATAGTGTCAGTCCGGTCGCTTAGGACGAGGCTGAGGAGGGACGCTAGGCGACGGGTGGTGTTGCTTTTGATCGTGGACCCCGCCGTTCCTATCAGCACAAGCCTCGGAGATTTACACGATCTCTATCGATTCACCGCAGCCGAAACCGAGCTAGCGAATCTCCTAATGAGCGGGCGAAGCCTGATGGATTGTAGCCGCGAGCTCGGTGTCTCCCATTCCACAGTTCGAAGTCATCTTGGTCGCATGTTCCGCAAGACTAGAGTACGCCACCAAAGCCAGTTGGTCGGGTTGCTGCTGAGGAGCATCGGCCTCATCAGGCGGGGCCGCGGGTAAAGCGCACGCACGGCGCCCGTAGCCGAGTTAGATCGTCAATTGCAGTGACCGAGCGCAATGTATCGTTTGTGCTGGCTGATTTCTGGTCAGAGATCCCGTGATCCGTCAAACCGGTAGCCAACTCCCTTGACCGTACTGATCAATTCAGGACGACCGGGGTCGTCCTCGAGCTTCTTCCGTAGACTGAAGACATGCACGTCGACCGTTCTAGTGTAGGCGCTGGAGTCGTAACCCCATACTTCGCGCAGCAATTCTGCTCGGGAGATCGTTCGTCCTGGGCGTTCGATGAGATACCGAAGAAGGTGAAACTCCCGTGCAGATAGGTAGACTGGCGTACCCCCAAGCGTAACTTGCTTGCGGGCTACATCGACGCGCAGCGAGCCGATCTGATGTACTCCACGCCCCGCTTGTACGGGAGCGCGACGCAACAACGCCTCGACACGAACCATCAGCTCCGCGGCTTCGAACGGTTTTGTCACGTAATCGTCCCCGCCCAACTTGAAGCCGACAACCTTGTCAAGTAACTCGTTGCGTGCTGTGAGGAACAGAATTGGCGTTGCCAAGCCAGCTTGGCGGATGTCCCGACAGATGTCGAAGCCGCTTCGATGGGGAAGCATTACATCGAGTATCAGCAGGTCAAATGGCGACGTGGTTACTTTTTCCAAACCTTCCTCACCATCCTTCGCACTGTCAACGACGTACCCTTCTCCGCGAAGTCGATCGCTCAGCGTCGTGCGCAGAGCGTCTTCATCCTCAACCAGTAAGATGTTCTCTTTCATCGCGACATCGCTGTCTCCAGGCTTCCCGTTGAGGCCGCTGGGTGAACCTCATCCGCCACCGGCAGGTACACCGTGAACATGCTGCCGGCATTCACTTGGCTGACGACGGAGACTCTGCCGCCCATCGCTTCCACAATGTTTCTGGCGACCGAGAGCCCGAGGCCAGTGCCGTGAATTTGTGCCGCCAAAACTTGTGGACTTCTATAAAACGGCTCAAAAATCCGCGACAGTTCTCCCGTACTAATGCCCACTCCGCGGTCCGCGACATTTATTCGTACCTCGCGATGCGATTTGGAAGTTTGAAAAACATCGGCAGAAATTCCGATCCATCTGCTCTTGCCGCTATATTTTGCCGCGTTCCCAATAAGATTTTGCAGACAACGCGAAAGCGCTTGGCGGTCTCCCCAGACGGGTGGAAGCGTTTCCGCGACCCGAACGTCCAATGTGAAACCAGTCTGCCCCTGAAGCGCCAGGAAATTCTTGCGTGCGTCCTCGATCGCGTCAGCGACCTGAAGCAACTGAAAAGAGTAATTCTTCTTGCCGCCCTTCATGGAACCGAACATCAGAATCTGGTCGACGAGATCGATCAGTTGACGAGCTTGTGTAGTGACAATCGAGCCGTAAACTGGAAAGCTGGGTGCAAAACCATCGGTGATGTTTTGCCCCGCGGAAAGGATCGCCGCCAACGGCGTACGCAGTTCGTGAGAAATCGATGCCACGAAGTCCATTTGCAGATTGGCCAGAGCCTGGGCGCGCTGGCTAGCGATCACCACTAGGATCATGCTGGTTGCGAGCAGCAGAAGCACCATTCCGCCGATAATCATATTGCCCCGCCAAACCTTGGTGATGGCGGCCTGCAACGGACCGGTGCGATGCTGCACAAACAGCATCCAAGGCCCTCCCTGAGAGGTTTGCTCGATGAGCGGGAACCAGATTGGCCCCGAAAAGCTGTGCCACTCCTCACCTCGAACTGATTCTCGGTTCTTCACGGTCTGCCAGAAACTGCCTTCGGTACTCTCGGGTGGCGGCCCAAAAATGTTCATGGCGGAATCAGACCCGCTTACCTCGCGAACCCCGAATTCAGGATCGGAGGAGTACAAAAGGTGCGATGTCCGGCCGGCAGCGACCACCGCGAGTCTGTATTCGAGACCCTGACCACCGCCAAAATATCGCTGGGTAAGCTCGGGAAAGATTCTGTTCCGAATGGTATTGCTGTCGAGGGCGATCACGATCCAATCCACGGGAGTGGAATTGGTGAGAGGTTCACCGTTTTCAGACTTGCCTTGACTGTGATGAAGGAGATGTTCACCGTTTTCAGACTTGCCTTCTGGGTGATGAAAGATCGGATGAACGATGGCCGGAATGTTCTCGTCGAACTGCCAGCCGGTGATGGCGTTGCTTCTCAATCTCTGACCAGGTGAGAGAGGCCCTTTACTTTCGGAATTTCCTTCTCGAGGCGAGCTGTCGAACTGCCAAGCATGTAAAGCGCTGCGTAGCGTACGTGAATGGTCGTGCAACAGCGAAAGAAGAACCCGCAGATCGTCGGGCGTTGCGACACTGTCGATGCGGCCCTGTTCCGGATTCAGACGTAGCAACCGAGGATTCGTCGACCGACTCGTCTCCCATATGTAAATGTTTTTTACCAAGTCGCGGTTTGTGAAGATGTTCTCTACAGAATCGGAATTCTTGGTGGCACGGTTCCAATCCTCATATCGCTGCAAATAATCGTCCCACACATCACGGGCTCCCGAGTCTGGCCCAACTTGAAGAGCAATGCAAATGGCAGAGAATTCTCCGTAGAGATCGAGGTGCCAATTCATCATCACGGACTCCAAATCAGCCCCAATCCGAACTTCGGTGGCCTTCCTGATTTGGGCGTTCCAGTGATACTGAAGGAAGCCGACTGTGACCAGCAGGATGGCGATTCCACCCATAGCTACGACCCAGAAAATTGGGATGGATGTCTTGGAATACACTCGCTGGGCCTGTCCTCGGGATGTGGTGGAGCGCTCGAAAAGCGAATCTAACCAACCCACCGCCCGCCTCCGAATTCTAGCTAGCCATGACCAAGGCCAAAAAACAGCTGAGGCTACTAATAAATGAGCTCATGGCTTCTGTGCCAGCACGTACGCGGGAGCATCAAACGTAAGTTGCCAGCGTTCGCGGTCAATTGCAAGGGATATTTCTACGCGAGAATGAGCTTGTTCCTCGAGAGATATTGCGCGTCCAATCGGACGAAGAGGGCTGAGTATCGTTCCCAACGAGGAGGAACACACCCTCGGCACAGCGCACGTTCTTCGACAGTTGAGGACAATCCAGAATATTCCACACCGCCACGCACTCGCGTGCGAATCGAGAAAATCGCTGTCACGCGTCTGGCCGGGGACACGGCGGAGCGGAAGTTTTCACGTCGCCGCAGGTTCGGAGGAGAGAAGAAATGTGCTCAACGCTCTTGATTTGATCGATCATATATCGGGATCACCAGAAGTCACCCAAGCTCGTCTCAATGTAGCTAGTCGCGAAGCCCGCAATCTAGTAAAATACCGCTGGAAGCACATCGTTGCCGTCGCAAAGGCTCAGTTTGGGCATTGTGCTGGTGATCTGGGCGTTGCAATTGATTGTATCGACCCTATGGTTCCGATTTCTTCCGCATGGGTCCGCTTGAGTCGCTGTGGCGTTCCCTTACCTATTGGAAGCGGCAACCGCTGCGCCAAAGAATCGAAAGATACCCTGCACTCACTCTGCCCCGACCTCGGGCACCCAGATTTGATCTGCTGACGATCAGCGCCAGAACTCGCTAGAACGCAAGGAAAACTATGGTCTTAAGGGGGGTACAACCCCGATTTTGCTCCCCTTCAGCACACTTGTTGAGATTAAGGCGACGGAAAACCCCTAGATACTATCAGCAGGAAAACACACGCAGTAAAGAAGCCGATTTGCTGTTTTGCAGTTTTGACGCTTTTAAGCAAATGAGCATCTGATTAAGATTCGACTAATGAAGTCGGACGAGGCGAACTAGGCATTATCTGTGCAACCGAAGGATTGCTAGTGACACGTCGTTACGAATCGCGCAGATCGAGCACAGCCTAAATGAGTGCAGTGGTCCCGGCAATCCTTCCTCGCTTGCCGTAGAGGCACGGCAGCTAAACTTCCGGTTTGGCGACTAACCAGACAGAAACCAATTTGAACTGCTAGGATCGCCAGCAAAACCGCATGGTTGTGAGCCGTTCAAGGGCCGCCATCATTTCAATTTCGCATACTCTGCTTGGGCTTGTTTGAGGACGGGGATCTCCGAGTCAGCGTCTTTCCAGAGAGCCAGGAAATCGTTGTAGGCAGCGCGGGCTTTGGCGGTGTCGCCCTGCATCGCGTAGGCACGGCCAAGTTGAAGATGGGCAAAAGCACCGATTGGTGAGTTCCCGACAATTCCGCGATGATCGAGGATTTTCTGAAACTCTGCCGCTGCCTGACTGCCTTGATGCGCGGCCAGGTAGGCTTCTCCTCGAACATAAACAGGATACAAGCCGTTCCAGCTGTAGTTGCTGAATGTTGTCCTTCCTAGTTCGTACGGCAGGGCAGCTCGAAGAGTCTCTAACGCGTCTGAGGGAACCCCTCGATTGAGCGCAAGTCTTGCGCGGAGGGTTGGTAAGTAGTTGAACTGCACGATTGTGGCGTCCGGGAACCGTCTGTTCAAATCCTCCGTCAGGTCTTGCACTCGTCTGCTGTCTCCGGCATAAGCCAAGGCCAGCGCTGAAGCATATTGCACATCCACCCCAGTAGAATGTTCGATTGCGAGAGTTGCACGCCGCCGGGCTTCCCCGGCGTAACCAAACAGGGCTTCCCTTAGGCCAGAAGTAGCGGAAAACGTCGCGGCTTCTTCCTTCTTTTCAGCCTTTTCCGCCGCTTCCATCGCCCGCCGAGTCAACTCTTTCGCCTCCCTGAGCCGACCGGAATAGGCAGCGGTATCAGCCTCGTAAGTGAGCAGCATGTCTCCTACTCCGGGCTGCCCGGCCCACGACGTGACCTGCTCTTTCATCCCCGCTGCGTCGTTTTGCAAGAAGGCAATCTGGTACAGATCTTCGGCGTAGTAATGGTGGTACAGTTTGTGTTCGAGAGCCTGCCTGTAAGTCGCCTTTGCTTCATTGAAGCGATTCAGAGCCGTGTAGCCTTCCATGAGCATGGCGTAGGAAGCAGGATAGGAGGCAGAAAAGTTCCGGTTCAAACCAATTGCCTCTCTGGCTTCTGAAACCACTCCATCATATCGACCCAGTGCCGGGTAGATTGCACCCGCCAAGTAGGTGTGCGGCATCTCGGCGCGAGGATAAGCCTGGATCCAAAGCTTGGCGGTTTGTTCGGCTTTTTCGAGGTTCCCCGGGACCTCCTTGAAGTAGATGGCCGATATGAAGTACTTCTCAGGCTCGCTAACCCGGTCGCGCAGTTCGTATGCCTTGCTGGTATACTTCGCCGCGATCGTAGGTTCTCCGGTAGACGTATACCAGATGCCTAGCCACGCGTAGGCAACAGCAAGATTTGGGTCAAGTTCGACGGCGCGCTTAAAAAGGGGAATAGCAAGTGGCGAACTCTCCCGACGAGCAGAGCTATAGGCTTTTAAAGCGTCGAGCGAGGGCGTGGTTGCTTGTTCAAGGGGAGTGTCGAATTTCTGCACTGTGCTTAGGGACTCGCCCAGTTTGTTCCGCATTTCCGATGCCGTCTTCCCCAGTGCATCCAGCACATGATCCTTGTCGCTTGCCTGTGCTTCGGCACTCACCAGCGTTTCCCCGTCTGAGCAATTGACCGCCTTCACGGTCAGAAGGTAAGGCGTCCCAATTTGAGCTATCGAGCCAACGAGCACAGCAGCGCTTGCCGTTCGCTGACAGAGTTCCCTTGCAATCTCCGGTGTCAGCTTCGCGTCGGGTTTCTGGCCCATCATCTGAAGGGTTCGTTGGATTTGTTGGTCCGAGACAATGCTCAAGAAGGGTGACTGCTCCAGCTGTACGGTCAGACCTTGCCGAAGGGTTCCTTCAAATACTGGATCGCCGGTTGCATTCGAAAAGTCAGCGAGGACGATCGTATCCTTATTGGTGAGCCTGGGTGCACGGCGGAAATAGCGGTAGCCCACAACCAGAAACAACATCAAAGCGGCAACAGACGGGACTACTATTTTCCAGCGTTTTCGGCTAGGAATCGTTGCGGTGGTTCGTACAGCTGCTATCGGAGTATCCGCGTCTCGCTTCAATCGCTCCAGGTCGGTACGCAACTCGGAGGCGTGCTGATAGCGTGCCCCAGGCTTTTTCTCTAGGGCCCTGACGATGATTGAGTCCAATTCTGGCGGCAGCGCGGTGTTGGACCGGCTGGGTACAACGGGATTTGCATTCAGAATGGCATCCATGAGGAGTATGCGGTTTTTGCCCGCAAAAGGCCGCTTTCCCGTCGACATTTCGTAAAGCACCACGCCCAGGGAAAACAGATCGCTGCGCCCATCAAGTTCCTCGCCTCGTACTTGCTCTGGAGACATGTAGGCAGTCGTCCCAGGAATGACGCCCTCGGCCGTGAGCGACTCCGCGCCAGGTTCTTCTTCCTGAATCCTGGGAGAGATCACCTTGGCCAGTCCGAAATCCAGAATCTTCACCCTGCTGCCGCCGACGATAAAAATGTTTGCAGGCTTGATGTCACGGTGGATGATGTTTCTTTCGTGGGCAGCTCGCAACGCATCCGACGTCTGGATGCCGAACTCCAGAAGGTCATCCAAGGGGAGGGGCCCGGTCCTGATTCTGTCCTTGAGGCTCTCACCCTCCAGACGCTCCATCACGATCACTGGCTGTTGGGCATATTCTTCCACTTCATAAATCGTGCAGATGCCGGGATGGTTCAGCGACGAGGCGGCTCGGGCCTCTCGTTCAAAGCGCTCAAGGGCTTTTTGGTCCGTGGCCAGATTTTCAGGGAGCAACTTCAGAGCAACTCGACGCCCAAGTCGCATGTCTTCCGCTTCGTAGACGACTCCCATGCCGCCCCCGCCGAGCTTTGACAAGACTTGGTAATGCGAAATGACCTGGCCTTCCACCGGAAGCAAAGGATGCTTCGCTTGCGGATTTGCAGCTTGAGCCGCCGTCCTGGCAGCTACTTCGATTGCGGGACGTTGGAGGAATCCCCCAGCTTGTTGATCCGAGATAAGCAAAGACCGGACTTCGTGCTCTAACGCCGCATTTCCGGAGCACGCCTGATGTACAAATTCCTCGCGCTGGTCGGGGGGCAATCGCAGGGCGGACTGCAACATTTCTTCAATTTGTTTCCAGCGCTCCGGGTCCATGCGCAATTTCACCCTTCATTTCGCGATAGAGCCAGGCTCGGGCAGTGCTCCAGTCGCGCATCACAGTGACAGCAGAGACCTTAAGAACCTCAGCAGTCTCTTCTACGCTCAGTCCCCCGAAGAAGCGAAGCTCCACGACTTGCGACTTGCGGGAATCAAAGCGGGCCAGTGCTCGCAAGGCGCCGTCGAGAGCGGCCAGATCCTCGTCGGGCTCGCCCACAACTGCGGTGTCCTCCAAAGAGACGTGCTGAACTCCAGCGCCACGCTTGAGATTGTGGCGCCGGGCATGATCCACCAGAATCCGTCGCATGAGCTGGGCCGAAACAGCAAAAAAGTGGGCGCGGTTTTCCCAGCGCATGCGCTTGTAATCGGTGAGTCGCATGTACGCTTCGTTGACCAAGGCGGTGGTTTGAAGACTGTGCCCGGTGCGCTCGCCAGTCATGTAATAGCGGGCCAGACGATGCAGTTCGTCGTAAACGATTGGCGTCAGCTTTTCCAGCGCACCTTGGTCCCCATCAGTCCAGGCACGGAGAAGGTTGCTCACATCGCCGCAAAGCGGCTCTTTCTCGTGGCTGTCGTCCGACCCCATCGCCTCCACCCTGATGGAAATCATAGCCCTGCGCGCGTGCCGCTTCAAGAAAACTGCTCCTCTGATGATAGTTCCGCTCAGCCGATTGCGCCTGTTTAGGTGAGCAAGGAAATCAGCCCTTAGGCCCCGGTTCATCAGGGTAAAGCGCTCAGGAATAAATAAGGAGGCAACATGAAATCCAGATCAATCGTTATTTCGCTAGGCATGCTCGGTCTGCTGGTGCTGCCAGCAGGATTGTCTGCTCAGGAGAATTCACAGCCTCGCTACAGGGTTATCGAGCTCGGCGCGTTGGGTGGGACGTACAGCCAAACGTTCTATGTGAGCAGCAAGGGTGTGGCCAGCGGGGAGGCGAGCTTGGTCAACGGAAACTGGCACGCAACCCTTTACGAAGGCGCGTTCAAAAGAGATCTCGGCACGCTCGGGGGGCTGAACAGCTCAGCTTTTGGCTCACCGAATGCAATCGGCCAAGTCGTGGGGGAGGCCGAAACCACACACTTAGACCCGAACGGTGAAGATTTTTGCGGATTCTATGCTTCAGGGGCTCCGTGGTCGGGTACATCATGTCGGGGCTTTTTATGGCAAGACGGTCGGATGAGGCCGCTCTCAACGCTCGGCGGCTACAACGGAGCGGCCAGTGCGATCAACAATAAAGGCGAAGTGGCCGGCAACGCGGAGACAGCGATAACGGATTCAACCTGCCCACCTTACGATCCTGCCAAGGGACAATATCAGGTGTTACAGGATAAGCCTGTGGTTTGGACAAACGGCCACATCGAAGAGCTTCCCACCTACGGCGGCGATCAGGACGGATACGCCATAGCGATCAACGACCACGGCCAAGTGGCCGGCGGGTCGGGAACTTGCTCGACCTACGACCCAGTCATCGGTCTCTATTTTTCACCGGTGCACGCCCTGTTCTGGGACCACGGCGAGGTAATCAATCTTGGCAGCCTGGGCGGCGTGTTCGGAAACCAGGCCCATAATATGAATAATCGAGGCCAGGTGGTGGGCGCCTCAGATTTGGCTGGCGATGCCGTTTTTCACGGCTTTGTCTGGAGCCAAAGGACCGGGATGCAGGACGTCCCCCCGATCCCCGGGGACACCTACAGCGTCGCCCTGGCCATCAACGACTCAGGCGTAGTGACAGGCGTTTCACTGGACTCTACTTTTACAATCCTTCACGCTTTCGTGGTCTTGGAAGGGGTGCCGACCGACCTCAACACTTTGATTTCGGCTGACTCTCCTCTGCAGCTGCAGACCGCGTGCGGTATCAATTCCCGCGGGGAAATTACGGGCCTGGCCGTGGACAAGAGCACAGGCCAGTATCGCGGCTATCTGGCGATTCCTATGGCCGAGGCCGACTCTGGTCGTTAGATGCTGCGCCCAGACAAGTACAAGCAGACAAGTGCCGCTCTGCTGGCTTCTGAGCAGCAGAGCGGCTTCCACAGCCCTCGAAACTGAGTGGATGGCGGGCAAGCCGGAAATCGCTCCTTCGCCCACCAGGCAAGCCGGAGGTTGCCATCGAGAATCATTCGGCCTGCGAGCGTACCCGTTTTACCATTTCCACCAAACGTTGCGAGCCTCAGCCGGATTGACGATGCAAGCCAATAATCATCGGTTCTGTCAGTCAGATTGGTAGCGACAAACGCGCTTCCCCGAACTCTGAATTGGGTGCCGCATTCATGGCTCGTTTACCGATTCGGCGTGGGCGACCATTTGGACTACTTCCGGTTGGCCGACCACACGGCCAGAATCGTCGGATCGTCCTCAATTTGGCCGCGATGAGCAATATTTGAACAGCTTTATCGTGGTTTTCCTGCTCGCATGAAAGCTTGCTGCATAATGGAGTGAGACTTATGGCCACAAAGTAGAAGCCTTCGTGACAGGACGTGTTGCATAGAATCTTCGGCCGCGGCATTTAGCACTTCTTGAAGACTGTAGACAATAATGATGAGCGTTCGCTTTGTACTGGAATCCAGGGCCTCGCTGCGAGCAATTTCATGGAGAACTTTGGCCGTTTGTATTGCGGGCGCAATCCTGACATCCACGATCGCCCATGCCGAAGTGCCGGTGGCGGTGCCCCAAGTAACGGAGGCCGCACTCGCCCAACTGAGAGACGCAAACATTCGCTGGACGGCTTTCCGACTTCTCGCACTGGCAATTCCCCTCTGCTTTCTCTTCACCGGTCTCGGCGCACGTCTACGCAGGATGTGCGAATCTATCTCCGGCCGTCGTTGGTTCTGGACGGTCACGCTCTTTGCCTGTGCCTATCTGGTTTTGGCCGCGCTGATCGCGCTGCCGTTCGAGTCTTCTATCGACTATATCCAGCCGCATGTCGCTGGCTGGTCGCACCGAACCTGGCCCAATTTGCTGAAGGGTGAAGGCGCGCAACTTGTCGTCAAATTGGTCCTTGCATCACTGTTGATCTGGCTTCCTTATCGATTGATCGCCAGAAGCGCGCGTCGCTGGTGGCTCTATTGCGCCCTCGCTCTGATCCCGGTTGCTTTTCTGGCTCTGGTCGCGTGGCCGGTGTGGGTCGATCCGCTGACGACGACCTATAAACCTCTCGACGATCGCCCGCTGGAAGCGCGGATTGACGCGCTGGCCGCGCGGTGCGGTATCACTCACATCCCCGTCATGGTGGGCGGCAACAGCACGGGGGTGACTGGCCTCGGCCCAACCAATCGCATTGTTCTCCAGAGCAACCTGGCGTCGGTCGAAACACCTGACTAAGTCGTATTCACCATCGGCCACGAGTTAAAACACTACGTCATGGACGACAACTGGAAGGGGTTGGCGATCATCGCTGTTTGCCTGCTGGCGGGATTCTGGCTTACCGACCGCCTGGGCCGCGCGGCCATCCGCCGATTCTCAGGGCGCTGGGGGTTCAGCGAACTTTCCGATCCGGCGTCCCTTCCGCTGATCGTGTTCCTGTTGACCTTCTTGTGGCTTGCCATTGTGCCGTTTTTCAATCTGTTTGCGCGTCATATCGAGCTCGAAGCCGACCGCTTTGGCCTTGAATTGACCCATCAAAATCACGCGGCGGCGATGGTGTTCGCGAGGGATGCCAGTTCCGGTGACGTTGCGGCCGATTGGGATACTTTCTTCCTTATCTTCCAGGCGACGCATCCCTCCGTTGCCCAGCGGATCGAATTCGCCAACACCTATAAGCCGTGGGAACAGGGGAAGCCGTTGGTCTACGGCAACGTCTGCAAGCCCGAGTGATTCGAGCCGGCGATTCCAGAAACTGGTGTTAATGAATCAAATCGGCGAGCTTTCTGCCTAGGCCACCAGCAACTGGTCCGTGGATAATGGGCTAGAACTGCATCTCGTGATAGGTCCTCGCAAGCCGCATTGAGGAAGCGACCCGAGCGTGACTCTCACAACTGTTTCGGATTGTGCCCGAGTCACGCTAGTGCTTTTTCGGACGCGACGCCGAATGAGTGCTCAAGGCTGAAAGAAGGTGAGAGGCGTCGTGTTCGAAAAAGCCGTCAGAAGGAAGCCGCTGGCGCGGCGGACGCAGGACTTATGCAAATTGAATGGAGCGAGCGAGGGGTGTAGAAGTTGGCGGGAGTGGTCAAGGCCAGTAGCGGAGGAGCCGGCGCACCTGAGCAAAGACGAGTTGATGGCCGAAGGGAGCCTAGGCGGGGACAGGAAGAAGATGTCTGGGTGTAGCGGAGACACAGTTCGGCAAGACGCTCTGAAGCGCGCCGACAGCGCGGTGTGTGGGCGAGTGATTTCATGCAGCCGTGGCCAGGAGTGGTGGAGAACGGAGTTGGAGTTGTGCCGCTGTGAATCGTTCGACGACGGCCATCGGTCCGCCGCACTTGGGACAGCGCCACAGCGGGGGCGGTGTAGGAGCGGTCGACGTTTGCGATTCGTTTTTCGGTGGAGTGGCGTGGAGAGCGGCGAAGCACCGTGGCAGCAGGGCGGCGCGCCTGCGGTTGGCGAGGAAGCCGAAGTGGCGGATGCGGGCCTTTGCCGTCCTGAATATGCACGACCATGCGTCGGCTATCGATGTCGCTGACCTTCAGGCGCGTGAGCTCGGTGCGGCGCACGCCGGTACCGTAGAGGGTCATCAAAATGGTGCGATAGAAGGGAGTGGGCGCAGCATCGATGAGCTGTGCTACTTCTTCCGGACTGAGAATGGTGGGCAGGCGATAGCGCTTCTTGGGATAGGGGGTGTCGGCAGCATTCACGAATGTCGTGAATCTGCTCACCAGTAACTCCGACCTCCGGCGCTCGTGAATAAGCGATAGCAGGGCCGTGACGACCCCGAACTCAGGCAATGTGGTCCACCGCACTCGCACGTCTTCGTCCTGGCGCGAGAGCAAAGAAACGACGCCCCTCTGGAGTTCAGGATTGCCGACGACTGCCGCTCCCAGACTCTGCGCGAGCTCCCGCACCCCGGTAGTAAAACCGGCCGCATCAAAAGCGGATCGTTGCACGGCCTGGTAGCTCCGTAGCCGATAGTTCAGGAGCTGCGGCTGAAGCTCAGCTGCGATTCTGTCCTCTTCTGGTCAAGGAACACGGATTTCGCGTCCGTCGGTGGCGCCGTGACTCTCAGCATCCCCTCGCTCACTTCCATGTCGATATCGCTTTCCATGGAATAGACAGCTTTGGCACACCGCATATCCATGAACTCACCCCGCCTGGCAATGTAGGCTCCACGACTGCCGGAAGCGCGCAACAATCCGCGCATCTGGTGCGTCAAGCCCGAAATGTCAATCAGCAGTGTGGGATGCAAATGCATCGGAAGGGCCCAGAATCCCGCAGGATTCAGCTCAGCCACGACAACGCCATGCCGGCAGAAGCACCGCAGAAGTCTGAGAAGGCGCCTCGCCTCTGCAGACGACGGTCCTGAGATGACGAGCGTGGGTGGCGTGGACAAGATTTCAGGAAACCATGAGGCCAAAACGAAGTAGGGGATGGCGTGTAATTCCCGGGCTGGGAGCCTGAAGTACTTGTTCACGACATCGACGATCTTCTCGAAGAGCCCTGTGACGGATCCGTATCCGATCGCATTGACCGGAAAACGAATCGCCTCCAAAGTGCTTGAGTCGAGGGAAACTGGCACATAGATTCTGTCCCCGACCTTAAATCGGCCCGCTACCAGCGCTCGTTTCCCATCCCACAGGAGGAGAGCGAGTTTGCCAGGGATCGAGTTATCGGAGACGAGCTCCAAAATCCGCCCGTCCGAGAAATACTCCCCGGCCGTTGGAAGTACAAGATCTGACACGACAGATTTCTTGCGCGCGTTCGGCACCATGGCCACCATTCCCGTCGGCGGGAGACTGACTCACAATAGGGCCGGCCCGCCAATAGGAGCAAAATTTTTGGGGAACACGTTGGTGACCTGAGGCAGAGGAGGAAGTCTCGAACGAGACTCACAGCCTGCTTAAAAAGTTATCTCAGCGCGGCAAACCTGTCAACACTGTGTACTCGTCCGGAGGATGAGTGACACTTTTCATTCCTTTCGTTGAGATGAGTTCTGCCGGAGGAACTGGAGCGGGGTTAGGCAGCCGAGGGCCTGATGAGGGCGGAGAGTTTGTAGATTTTTTCCGAGTGGCGGAGTTCGCGGTTGAGTTGGTTCATCTCCAGGGAACAGGGCGTGACCTGGCAGAACTCATCGGTGTGGGTGCGGTTGGCGCGCTCCACCGCGCCGTTGAGTTTGGGAGAACGGGGAGGAAGAACGGAAGAACGAACAGATGGACACCGCGCTGCTGGCAGGCCTGTTCGAACTCAGCGGCAAACTCGGGGCCGCTGTCGATCTGCACCGCCCGGATGGGAAACAGCATACGGTGCTGTTTTCCGACGCCCTACGACCCACGAGAAGACCGAGGTCCGTCCGATTTCGACATTCGCCACCCGAACGCGAGCGCTATCAAGATGCTGGCGGAGTACTCGCAGGTTTTGCGAATTTGTCGTCCCCAATCGGAGCGGCCTGCTGGGTCTGCTCGATCTGAATCGTGAAGCTTGCGTCCGGGCGAGCGATGGTCCAGTGGAAAGGGGTTTTCACACCACCCTCTTCGCGATAATCTCCGTAGTCTATCTGTGCGGGGTTGCGGCCGAGGGGCGTTTGTACATAGCGCAGCGTGCGAATCAACAATCCCGACTGCTGGTCGAAATAAAGTTGCACGGGCGGCCAATTATCCCGCATTCCCAGGACCAAGTAAGCCAAGTGACCATTGATTTGTTCCTTCTGTTGTAAGCGTAGTTCTTTGAAGAATTGCTTGATGGCGGTGGGGAAGAAAAGTACCGCGTCCACTCTGGCACCATCCAACTCTGATGGACCCATATCGTAAACCCCGCTGCTCGGTGTACTCAGCCAGCCCTCTTCTCCATTAATGCCTGTTACGCTGTCACCCCCAGGAAAGTGTACCGTAGTCAGTCGTTTGGCGGGCGCTTTGGCGAGGACTTCGATGGCAAAGTGTTTCGTGCCGACAGTCAACGTACCTTTCTGAACGCGAGTTGAAATTTTCGCCACCGCGTCGGCACCGCCTACAGCCCCTAGATACTTTTGAAGAATTTCGTCTGCACTGGGCAGGTCAGCAGTGTTCGACTCGGGAGTCAGTTTGTCCTCTGCAACGATTTTGCCTTCTCCTTCACTGATCGTTGGTATCGCCACTGGCTTACGTGTGCCCCGATGACATGCGAAGCAGGTCACCTTCTGCTGGCCATCAAAGGAATCTTTATTAATTGCAAACATCATCCGCATCATCTTGCGTGCCGTCTGCTTGGTTTCCTTGTCATCCCTCTCAAACGCGTTTTCCAAATGACAGAAATCACATTGCACCCCTAGGGAGGCTGTGATGAACTGCATCGCCGGAATGAGTTGGTCGGAGGGAGCGTCTTTTAGCACCAGGATGTTTTTGTAAACCTGATCAGCGGTTTTCGGAACCGCGGTACGAGACGGGGATGGGGCGGACTGAGCCTCCAGCCAAACCGCAGTTCCCAGAACTCCTCCAGCCACACCTATGGCAAGGAGTACGTATTTCAAGCGCATATGCATCCTCGATTGTCTTCAGTTCTCGACAGGTATGCTCCGCAACTCGGTTGCTTTCGGCAGATCAAGCGCAGGAAGGTAACCTCGCGTCGCGAAATAGAGTACATAGACGTGACAGAGGAATGGAACCAGAAAGGCGTAGCGGATATTACTGACGTCGGAGATGTAACCCATAATCGCCGGAAAGACGGCGCCGCCAATGATGGACATTACTAATAAGGAAGAGCCAAGCTTGGTGTGCGGGCCAAGGTGCTTGAGACTCAGGGCGAAGATCGTCGGGAACATAATCGAATGAAAGAAACCGAGCAGAACCAGTGCCCACATGGGCGCCACTCCAGTTCCAAGAAGCACGATTGTGAGACAGGTCAAAGCCGAGACACCGAAGAGCGAGAGCATGCGGGAAGCGGCGACGTGCTTCATGATCGCGGAGCCCGCAAATCTGCCAATCATGAATCCCAGCAGGTGCAGCTTCAGATAATTCGCCGCATGTTTTTCAGGCAACCCAGGCATGCTGTATTGCGCAAACCGGATGACAAAGCTGGCGACACCCACTTGGGCACCAACATAGAAAAACTGTGCCAGAACGCCCTTTAGCAGATGTTTGTACGGCCACAACCCTCTCAGACCAGGGCCGGCACCCAAGACTTCCTTATCCCCATCCTCTTCCCGGACCTCCGGTAATCGGGCAAAGAAAATGAGGGCAGCCACGGCGAGGAAAAGTCCTGCGATTACAAGATAGGGCACTTTGACGGTAGCTGCTTCCGCGACCTCGTAGGCATGCAGTTGCACCGGAGTCATGGCCGCCAACTGTGCGCGCGAATATTCCACTCCAGAAAGGATGAAGGCAGCGCCAACGATAGGTGTAACCACCGCACCGACGGAGTTAAAAGATTGAGCGAGGTTCAAGCGGCGCTCGGAGCTTTCGGGAGGGCCGAGGATTGTCACATATGGATTTGCAGCCACTTCGAGAACTCCCTGACCACATGCCATCACAAAGAGCGCGAACAGGAAAAATAAGTACAGTCTTACCGATGCTGCCGGAATGAACAAGAGAGCTCCGGTCGCACAGGTCAACAGGCCAACCAGGATTCCCCGCTTGTAGCCGATCTTCTCCATCAGCCAGCCCGCTGGTAGAGCGGCCAGGAAGTAGCCTCCGAAGAATGCTGTCTGGATCAATGAAGACCGGAAGTCCGTGAGGTGAAACGCTTTTTTCAGATGAGGAATGAGAATGTCGTTCAGATTGACACCAAAAGCCCAGAGGAAAAACAGACTGGTCACCAGGATCAGTGGCACAACGTAGCGGCGCTCCGTAATCGGCACGGAAGGTTTGGTCATATCTCTCCTGTCACGTCAAAGCACGATCCAGATGTACATAACCCCCGTCCACAAACAAGTGCTGGCCGGTGATGTGCCCAGCCTTCGCGGAAATGAGAAAGACAACCATGGCCGCGATCTCTTCGGGCGCCGTCATACGTTTGTCGAGAGGAATCTTGGCGACGACAGTCTTCAGCTTTTCTTGCGGAGACGGGAAGGTGTCGAGCCATTGTTGATAGAGTGGGGTCATCACTTCGGCAGGGATGACCGCGTTTACTCGGATGCTGTAGGGAAGCAACTCGGCCGCCCACTCGCGGGTCATGCCCAGGATGGCGCCTTTGGACGCGACGTATCCCGATGTTCCTCCCTGGCCGGTAAGCGCGGTTTTCGAACTGATGTTGACGATCGAGCCCCGGCTGCGCTTTAGGTGTGGCACCGAATAGTGCGCCATATTGTAGTAATGCAGGAGATTCCGCTCGAGCGAGCAGACAAAGTCCTTGGGGCTGCCATGTTCGAGCCCTACCTTGTCATTGATTCCCGCGTTATTCACGAGGGCATCGATGTGATCGAAAGTCACGACCGCCTGCTCCACAATCTCTTTGCAGTCTTCGGCTGAACAGAGATCCATGGCGATGAAACTCGCCTGCAAACTCTGGGCCTGGATCTCATCATGCAATCGCTGACACGCTGCAAGATCCCGGTCGATGGCTACTGCGATGGCGCCCTCTTGGGCGCAGCACTTGGTGATGGCTGCGCCAATACCCTTTGCGCCGCCCGTCACCAGTACAACCTTGTCTTTGAGTTGGAGATCCATGGTGGAGCGCGGCCCAGTCCCGGCCCAGCCCTTCCTCGCAGCAGCAATGACCTAAAGGCTTAGCCGCGAAGGTTCAAGAAACCTCCGTCAATTGGGTAATCCGAGCCAGTGATAAAGGCTGCTTCATCGGAGCACAGGTAGAGCGCAAGGGCCGCGATCTCTTCGGGCTGCGCCATCCTTCCGATAGGCTGCGACTTCTCCAGCTTCTGAAACATTTCCTGTTCTTTGCCGGGATAATTCCTCCGCAGATAGCCATCGACAAAGGGCGTATGGACTCTCGCAGGCGAAATGCAATTGCAGCGAATGTTATGGGCCAGGTAATCCTTGGCCACAGAATACGTCATCGCGACCACCGCGCCCTTGCTCATCGAGTAGGCAAACCGATCCGCAAGGCCCGATGTTCCAGCGATAGATGCCATGTTTAAAATGATGCCACCGCCGTTGGCTCTCATATCGGCAACGGATGCGCACATGCAGTTGTACATCCCTTTCACGTTCACTGAGAACACGTTGTCGAAATCCTGTTCCGACGTACCTTCCAGGTTGCCAATATGAGATATCCCGGCATTATTTACCAGAATATGGACGTGACCTTCCCTGAAGATTTTCTCGAATGTTGAGTTCACATCCTGCTGCTGGGACACGTTGCAGGCAAAGGCCTTCGCATTTCCTCCAGACGTCAGGATTTCTGAGGCGACCTGTTGGGCAGCATTTTCGTCGATGTCGAGCAGACGGACGCGCGCTCCACTGCTCGCAAACCTTAGGGCTACTGCGCGCCCAATGCCGCTGGCAGCTCCAGTAACTACTGCGAGTTTGCCATCGAGGCGAAAAGAATGTGAATTCCCTGTCAAAAAGCTCCCTGTTCTGAGCCAAACAGCTCAAGTCTACTTGTCTCGCTCTTCCCGTTTGCGTTCAAGCGCCGCTAGTGCGTTCTCTGCGTCGGCATCGTCGGGTGCGAGCTGTAAAGCGGTTCGTAACTCTTTCTTTGCCTCGTCGATGTTCCCGGTGCGGCGGTAGAAAAACCCGAGATTCTTATGCAAGTGGGCACTTTGGGCACAATTGCCACAAAGCTGGATGGCCTGGTGCATTTGCTCCATCGCTTGAGGCCAGTTTTGCGCATTCGCCGCCTCGAGTGCGAAGTTTCCCAACTCGGAAACCCGATCGGCGATCTGTTGGCTCCTCTGTAATGTGTCGAAGCGATCCTGATACTCCTTCGCGTCGGGATCATGAATCTTATTCAGGGACTTGGCCAGGTTATACAAAGCCTGAGAATGATTCGGATCGGCCTGAATCGCCGCTTTCCAATGCTGAATGGCAGCGGAGTTGTCGCCCGAATGCTGCAGATTCTGACCCAGTAGATATTGAGCGTCGGCGTTGGCGGGCTGCAGTGCCACAACCCGCTGAAGGAGCTCCGTTGAGCGTTCTGGTTGGTTTTCCTGTTTTGTCGTGAGAGCAAGGAAATAGAGCGCACTCGTATAGTCCGGCTCCAAACGAATTGCAGCTTCGAGTTCCCGGCCTGCGTCGTCGTACTTGCCCGTTTCGAAGTAGAACCGGCCCAGATTGTAATGAGCGGCGGCAAGGTTGGGATCGAGCCGGGCGGCTTCGGAAAACTCCTTGAAACCGTTGGGACGGTCGAATTGATCTACCAGGGCAATCCCCAAATTTAGATGAGCTTGAGCGGAGGTGGGTTCGAGCACAACCGCCTCCTGAAAGCTGTTGACGGCATCAGATCCATGCCCGGTCTTGGCCAGAAGCATACCCAATGCCGCATAGGCATCCGCGTCGCTGGGATCAACTTGGATGGCCGTGCGAAATTGTTGTTCAGCGTCCGAGAAGACTCCCTGTTGCGCCAAGAGCAATCCGAAGTTGACACGGACCTTGCTGTACTTCGGATCGTTTTTTATGGCTTGCTGAAACAGCGATGCCGCATCTGCATTCTTGCCCTGTTGGCTGTAAAGCACCCCGAGGTTGCTCTGCGCTTGGGAGAATGTGGGGCTAGTCTCCAGTGCTTTCTTGAAGCGTGTCTCTGCCTCGGCTTGTTGTCCGGTGCGTAACGCGAGCAAACCCAGCTGATTTTGCGCAACAGAGACATCGGGATCCAACTCGACCGTTTTCTCTAGTTCTTTTCGTTCCGAGGTGAAGTCTCCCAGCCTGTCTAGTGCGAGCGATAGATTGTAGTGCAGCTTGGCGTCGTGAGGATTGAGCTCAAGGGCCTTGCGATAACGTTCTGCGGCTGCCTTCGCGTCTCCCGCCAAGAGAGACCGGCCCGCCTCCTCATTCAACCTGGAGATGGCAATTTCTCTGTCAGTAGTTGATTTCACTGCAGCCAGTTTTGCTTTTTCGGCACGCGCATTTTCTTGATTGCCGACTTTTTCGAGTAGCAGCGCGAGCTCCTGATGGGTCTCCGGATCCGCCGGATTGATGCGCTCGGCAACCTCCAAGCGTTTGATGGCTGCATCTGTTTGTCCCGTTTTTACCAACAGCATTCCGAGATTGAAGTGGATGGCAGCGTCTTGGGGATCGAGGTTTACCGCACGCCGCAATGCGCTGATTGCTTCGTCCAGCTTCTTGAGGCCCGTATATGCCATGCCCAAGGCATAGAAGCCTTGAGCATCCTTCGGCTGGTCATGGGAGTACTCGAGAAGAACGGGTGTCGCATCGGAATAGTTCTTCATGGTTAGAAGCGCGCGCCCCATAGCAAGCCTGGAGGCATCCATGGTCTCATCAAGGTGGAGTGCTTCGCGAAATTCGGTCACCGCAGCTTCACGATCCGGTTGGTCGTCCTTTCTTGCGTAGAGCAATCCCAGATTGAAGTGGGCGGCCGCGGAATTTGGGTTGGCGGCGACCAACCCCTTCAAGGTTGCCAACCCTTTCTCCAAGTCACCATTTTCCGCGTAGGCAATGCCTAGGGCCGCCTGCAGCGACTCGACCTGGTCGGCCGGAGGCATTTGCTTCATCGAATCTTCCAAGCGGGTAACGGCCGCTTGCGGTTTGCCTTCGGCAATCAAGACCTCACTGAGCTTGAGCGCGCCGGGCACGAAATGGGGGTCAATGGTCACGGCCGTACGAAACTGTTCTTCCGCCTCGCCTAACTTCTTTTCGTCTTCCAATACGCTTCCCAATGCAAAACGGGAACTGACGGACTCTGGTTTCTGCTGAACTGCGGTTTGGAGCTCTCGCACCGCATGTGCTCGATCTCTCTTGGTAAGAAGGGCAATCGCCAGGTTGTAATGAGCCTCCCAGTTCGGGTCTTCCAACTTGATCGAAGCTTCGAGCGCCGCGATGGCACACGAAACGCGATCTTCCTGGGCGTATAGAACTCCCAGCGTGTTGTATGCTCCAGCCGTCGGGTGGTCGTGTATGGTCTCGAGTAGAGCGGTGATCTTCTCGGATGGGTGGCTCTGCTCCAGACACGTTTTCGGCAGGGTAGGTGGACGCGTTGCGGATCCGGCGTGCCCCGGCGCCGAACTTTGCGCAGCCGCCGACACTGAACACACCAATAACATCAGGACGCTCAAATGCAAGAGCAAACACCTCGCACGTCGAGCCCGTTCTGTCCTAGCCGCCAACATCTCCACTGGCCTTCAGGGTTCAGTCACTCCGACCTTCCACATGGCTCCGCGGTACCGAGGCGCATCGCGTCACAGTACGAGAGGACTCAGGCAACATAACAGTGTAGCGCCTGAGAAAACTATGCTGCTGGCCCACAAGTGAAAGACTCCCGGCGCAGTCTTCAAGAAGCGCGGGGCGGACCCTGGCTTTTGCAAGCTGAGCACGCCCGCTTCGTTTGTCGTCCCCTGTTTCGAGCACCCCTACTGCCAGTGCTCAGAAGTAAAGCTTGAGCCCGAACTGTAGCTGTCGAGGTACATTGGCCGCGTGCGTCACCTTGCCGAAATTGGAATTCTCAAGACTTGTGACCGGCACGGCCCACACGGGTGTGTTGGTCGCGTTGAACATCTCGAACCGGAACTCCATGCGGAAGCGCTCTGTAAAAGAGAATTGTCGGAAGATGGATAGGTCCAAGTTCTTGTTCCAGTCGGAACGGAGCGAGTCTCGGCCCAGATTCCCGAACGTATTTACAGCTGGAAGCTGGAACGAAGAAGTATTGAACCATCCGTCGGGCCCTTTGCTGCTGGGGTAAAAGGATCCGGTTACGTTGAGTCGCTCATATCCATATCCGTTACCATAGTTGTAGTTGCCCGTGTTGGCTCTATCCAGGCCCGTCCCCACGTCAAAGGGAGTTCCCGAACTGAAGGAGAGGACGCCGTTCAGATTCCAGCCCCCCACTAACGCATTCACGACGCGATTGTCGGACGACCATGCGCCACCCTTGCCGAAAGGCAATGCATATACCCATGCGGCAGAGAAGATTTGCGGGAGGTCGGTGGCGGCAGGTCCCCTGTCCCCCTGCAGATTGTAAGGATTCTGGGTAGAGCAGCCTTCCACCCCATACCAGCCCGTGCAACCTTCGTCGATACTCTTGGACCAGGTGTAGGAAATCAAGTAGGTGAGGCCGTGTTGTTGCTTGCCGTTCAACGACACCTGCAGCGCGTTGTAATTGCTCTTCCCCGTGCTTCGATCATAGGCGGTTGCGCCGATGTAAGGGAAAGGCGCTCCGCAGTTGGTCGCCGTCGCGTTATTAGGGTCGTAGGGCGCGCACGCTTTATTGGCGTTTCCGCCCGCGACCATAGCCACGTTGTATGCACCACCGATGTCCAGTCGCCTGCCAACCGAACCGACATAGTTGGCCGTCAGTACGGAGTTGGAAGTCACTTGTTGCTGCACGCCCACGTTCCACTGATCGGCGTACGGTCTCTTCAAATACGGATCCGCAAACCAAGTCGACTGATTAAACGGAGTGGGGCCCGTCACAGGACTTCCGCTGCCGAGAGCAAAAGGATCTTCTGCAAACCTATTGGGCGCAGCGCCGACCGCGTTCATATTGCTGGCTCCAAGCTGGTCGAGGCTCGGCCAGGTACCCTCGTAGTTCTGTGCGGTTTGAGTGATCGCTGCCCAGTTGTCATAAAACCTTCCGTATCCCGCGCGCAGCACGGTGTTGGGAAGCAGTTGATAAGCAACACCGACTCTTGGCTGGATGTTGCCCTTGTCGGTGTGGTAGATCGCAGTACCGCCGAGAGGCGTCACGATCACGTGTGCGGGAAGAGTTCCTCCAGGAATACATGGCGCGGCATTGGTCTGGGCGCACGAGGGAGCGTTGCGAGCAATAATGTAGGTCCCATCGCGGAAATTCATATCACCCACAAAGTTGTTCGCGTTCTTGTTGTCGCCATAGATACCGATCAATGTGAGGTCATACCGTAGACCGAGATTTACGCTCAGCTTGCTGGTCGCCTTCCACTCATCCATAGCGTAAAACCCGTCCACCCAGCCACTGTGCTCGGTTTCAATAACATTGCGGCGTCCCGCGACAGTTGGAATGCCCAGAAGGAATGACGCCAGGGCGTTGCCGCCTGGCACAGGCAAGGTGGGATTTGATGTGTTGGCCGCTGCGAACTGAACGTTCGAGTTCAAGTACAAAGCATTCGCATTGTTGCTCGCAAAATTTCCTCCTGCCTTGAACGTGTGACGCCCGATGGTTTTTGTAAAATCGCCACCATACTCCCAGATGTCGGACACGTGGGTATTGTCGATTTGCGCGGCGCCGTGCGCGCTGGGATTGGGATTCCCGATGTATGTCTGAATTACCACATCCGGAATCATCACAACACCGTTTCTGAAGTTCCCCGCGAAGTTCGGGGAAAATCCAACCTCCGTACCAAAGGAAGGGGCGGCATTCGCAAAGTGCGAGCCCTGGTCGATATTCACGCTGTTGCGTCCGAAATGAAATTCCGCCAGAGTGCTGCCCGAGAACAGGTGCGTGTAGTTCGCACCTACGTTGTAGCCGTTGGTCACCTGCTCGTGCAGCAGTCCGATAAAACCACCAGACCCGCTAACCGGCTGCCGGAAACTGGTGTAGCGCGCCCAAACATAGTCATGTTGACTGAACTGGTGGTCGAGACGAACACCGCCTTCGTCCTGACGCGTGATGTTCTTGGTGGTATCCAGACCGTTCAGCGATGAACCCGTGACATTCGGCGCCGGAAACAGCTTTTTTGCGTAGTTGACCATGTTCTGGTCAATCATGGTGGAAGGAATTTTGTTGCAGGGTGTGCCGCCCGCAGCCTGAATATTGCTGGGCGCTGGCTCGGGGTTTCCCGAGGAGTCGCACAGGAAAGGTTTCCCAGTTGTGTCGTACGGATTGTAGATTTGCCCGGCAATCCCCGTGAGGTCGCCACCTAACTGCGTGGTAGTTGGCGTGATGTACTGGTTCGCAGCAGCTGTGTGATTGCGGAAGCCTTCGTAGCTGAGGAAGAAAAATGTCTTCTTTTGGCGTTCGCCAGGAATGGGAAGAGGACCGCCGAACGTCGCACCAAACTGGTTCTGCTGGAACCCAGGCTGGCTGGAGGACTGAGTCTGCTGGCTCGTCGAAAGGAGCGGATAGATCAGTCCAGCATCGAGTGCCTTGTTTCGCAAAAATTCCCACGCCGACCCGTGGAAGTGCGAC
The DNA here is from genome assembly GCA_963729415.1 of uncultured Acidobacteriota bacterium. Classification (GTDB taxonomy): domain Bacteria; phylum Acidobacteriota; class Terriglobia; order Terriglobales; family Acidobacteriaceae; genus Gp1-AA133. The sequence continues at coordinate 28,128 of CAVSOD010000013.1, forward strand.
GTCCCGGACTTGGTTACCACGTTGATGACACCGCCCAGAACCCCGCCGAAAGAAGCGTCGTCGTTATGCGACTGCACCTTGAATTCCTGGATATCGTCGACAATCGGGGGAATCGCATAGGTGCTGCCGAAAGAACCCTGGTCATTGATTCCGTCCAGGAGAAACAGGTTGCTGCGGTTGGTCTGGCCGTTTACCGAAGGGTAAGAAAACGTCCCAATCGGGTTCGACCACACGCCGCCGCTAGTAGCGGAGTTCTGTGACACATTAACCGTACTCACGCCCGGCGTCAGGTTGAGCAACTGGGTGAAGTTGCGCCCATTCAGGGGCAAGTCGTTGACCTGCTCTTTCACCACGGCCACGCCCAGTTCGGAGGTAGACGTCTCGAGGGTAACCGGATTGTCCTGGACCTCGACGACTTCGTTAACCGCTCCGGCCTTCAGCGTGAAGTCATAGGTGGCGGTCTGATTCACCAGCAGTTCAATGCTGGTCTTCGCTGCTGGGCCAAACCCGTTCATGGTGACCTTCAGATCGTAATTTCCGGGCAGCACGCTGGTCATCACATAGGAACCCACTCCATTTGTGACGGCCGAGCGATTCAAGCTGGTGTCGCGGTTATGCAGGGTGACATCGGCTCCGACGACGACGGCCCCAGCCGAGTCGCGAACTGTTCCATTGATGGCTGCGGTGGCCTGGGCCCAGGCCGGCAAGGTGGAAACTGTGAACACAAATGCCACTACCAACATCAGCGTCAACACCACAATCCACCGCTCAAACCGATCGAAGACCCTGCGTGTCATGGCAAATCCTCCTCACACGAGGTTGCGCTTGGCCTCTGCGGCGCGCCCAAGCAGCTTTCAGTTCTCACGTTGCTTCTACGAGATAATCGGCCTCACAATAGCCGTAAAGAGAACCCCACGCTGCACAAGCTTCTAGCATTGCTTTTCAAATGTTGTCAATCAAAAAATTTCACTCATAAAAATTATGTTTCATAGAGTGAAACGTTTCATGGCGCCATGACATAATTTCGTGCTATCGTCCTGCTTGTTGAAACAACGTCTCGGTGAGGAGACGGGCTTACAGGGCGGTTCTGAAATCGTTCTGGGAGGCCAGGAAGTCGTGTAAGGCCCGCTATGACAAGAGTCGCGAAATTGAACCAGGGCGCAACGTCTGTCGGGGTGATCTCGAAAGTGTTGCGGATTCTTGAGGCTCTACAGGGATCTTCGTCCGGGTTAGGGCTAAAGGCTATTTGCGATCGGACCGGTATTCACAAAAGTACCGCGCATCGTTTTCTCAAACATCTGGAACGCGAACGCTATCTCATCCGCACCGAAGCAGGTACGTACCTGATCGGACCTCGCTTGTCGCAATTGTCGGCGCGCGGCAACCACGAGGCGACACTTCAAGCAGTGGCTCGACCCATCCTCTGGGAGTTGTGGAAGTCGACGCAGGAGACCGTCAATCTGGCGGTTCTTGACCAGGGAACCGTACTGTATGTGGATGTGATCGAGAGCCCTCACGAATTCAGGCTTTCATCACGAGTCGGCACTCGCAGGTCGGTACACGTCACTGCGTTGGGCAAGGCCCTGGCGGCTTTTCTTCCCGCCGAGGCCCAGGAGAATGTCTTGGGCTCGATTGCATTCCAGCCCGCGACCTCGAAAACCATCGGGAACCTGGTTCAGTTTCGGCAAGAGCTTGAAAAGATCCGGAGGCAAGGCTACGCGGTTGACGATGAGGAGGCCGTTCAGGGAGCTCGCTGCGTGAGCGCACCGATTCTCAATTCCGACGGCGTACCTATTGCTGCTGCAAGCGTGTCCGGACCTGTAACCAGAGTCAGTCCTAGTGTGGTCGCCGCGCTGGCCGGCGCAGTGATGTCTGCAGCTCAAGCCATCTCAGCAGCGATGGGGTTTTCGCAGCCAGTCGCCCATGAGGAAATCGGTCGTCGGACCAAAAGGACGATTTTGGCTCGAACTTGAAGGTCGTAAAGCCCCCTTCACTTCTTCGGTTCGCCTCTCGCGTCGCAGCGCTTCAGGAAACTTCGGAGCGCATCGTCCTGCGGAAAGGTCCGTGTTCCCTTCGCGGCCACTTCGCAAGCTTCCTGAGGCTTGTTCTGTGCAAAAGAGATCGTCGTACTAAGTTGATAGAGAACGGCATCGCTCGGTGCCACCTGCATTCCCTCCCGCAGAACATCGATCGCCTCCGATGGGCGGTCGGCCGCCGCCAACAACTGTGCCAGTTCTTCGAAGTCCGCGGGATTCGTTGAGCCATGCGCGACGGCAGCCTGAAGGTACCGAATTGCGAGTAACGCGCCTTCTGCATCGTGCTTCTGTCCCGCCTCATCCGCCAGTGCTTCCAAGACGTAAACATTGTCGGCCTCAGCGGCCCTGAGTTGTTGTGCCAGCGACCAGTAACTGTTTCGGTATTCCGGATGCGCGAGAATTATTTGCGCATATGCCTGCAACCGGGTCAGCGGTGCCACTGCCCCGGGCTTAGTGGGATTGGCGCTGAGATGAACCAGATCAGGAAGCTGAGGAGTCGTCATATTGAAGGCCGCCTCCGGGAATCGCTCTTCGGCTTCGGCTACGATGCGATGGTTCGTTAGAACGGAGTGGGAGATTACGGCCACGTCCCGCTTGGGCATGTGACACCCCGCGCAGTCGTCGGGGGGCGCCTTGTGCTGTCGCAGAGTCAGCGGAACTGCGCAGCTTTTCTCGGTATGGCAAGCCAGGCATTTCTTGCGAAAGTATTCCGGAGCTTCCTGCGCAGAGGATTGCACATGCGGATCGTGGCAGCTGATGCAACCTAGGTGGCCACCACTCCCCTGGTAACACTTGCTGAGGCGCATCGAGAGATAGTGCTCCAACAGGTCGTCCTTGGGCGCCGACTGACGATCAAACGGAACCATGAATATGCTGACGGTCTCGTCCAGTTCACGCCCGGGACGAAAATCGCGATACATCTTTCCTGTTTGCAAAACACGCGCATCCCCGGCTTGGTGGCATGACATGCAGATGTTGTCCGCCAGCCATGAGGACAGTTTGCCGGGATTGGTGATCGAGCCGGAGCCAGATCCCAACTGCTCTGAGGCAACGTGTCCTTCGCCCGGGCCGTGACAGTTCTCGCAGCCAATAGCGAGTTCCGCGAATGGCGGATGCTGGTAACGGCCGTTCCCGTTCAGAACTGGACGGGGTTGCCCGCTATGGCAGGCGATACAAGCAGGGAGAATCGGCCGATTGAAACCGTAATCTCCGTATTCGTACCCGGGTGAGAGAGCCCACTGATGTGGTTTGGTATAGAACGAAAGCGGCGCTTCGAAGAGAGAATCATCCTGCTTTACGATCGCGCCACTCCCGTTCGCGCCCGAACCAATGATCCACTCCACTTTGCGTGTCTCGCGGAAAATATCTTTTCCGTCAGCCGAGGATGCGTACTCGCTCTGGTAGAGATGGCCATCGCGGGTGTGGACCTCAAAATGGCGATTGAGCTTGGGATCAAAGATGCTCACCGAAGACGGTATTCGCTCGAGGAGTGCAGGAGTGATCTCCGACATGGAGCGGCCCATGTCGGTGCGCGAGAAGGATTCGTAGATACTGGGATGACATTTCGCGCAGGCTCCTGACCCCGTGTAGCCGGCGTCTGCGCCGGTATTCTGTTGGGCAGACACGATCGTTCCCGGCACTCTGCCCTGGGAAATCAGGAGGATCAAAAACAGCGTTCCGATGAGAGACCCGACCGCTCTCGCGATTGCAAACCCCAACATCCGCCCTGTGTGCTGCGGCGCTTTTATCACTGACTCACTGTTTCCAACCCAGGCATTTCAGCGCACTTTAGTCGAAAGCGGTTATCCGCTGCAATGGTCCGAACTCTTCTGGATGAAAACGTAAATCGGCTATATGACCTTGATCGTGCAGTTCTCTATGAAATCCCAATCCCATTCGACCCCTATTCCAGGAGTTTCCGGTACGTGAGCATAACCGCCCGCATCGATGTCGATGGCACGCATCATCCCAAAGTTCATGTACGAGACGGGGTAGAGGAGTTCCAGGAACTCGCAATTCGAGATGGCGGCGCAGCACTGCAGATTCACAATCTCAAGTGGATGATAGATCGCCGTGTGCAACTCACACCGGACTCCGAAGGATTCCGCCAGATGGGCAGTCTTCATAACGGGCGTGACCCCACCCTTCCAAGACACATCTGTTCGTATACGATGTCGACCACGGCATCGGAGATACATTGCGCGGTGGAGTAGTGCGAACCGGCGAGGACTTCAGTGCCACAGATGGGTATGTCGAGCTTTGCGGCGAGCTTCTTCAAACCGTGAAAGTTGACGTCCGGGAGTGGCTCTTCCAGCCAGTAGAAGTTTAATCGTTCCAGTTCACGCCCGACGCGGATGGCCTCCTCGTATGAATATGCCGCAACCGGATCCGCCATCAACTTGAAATCCGGCCCCACAGCCTCCCGGCAAGCACGATAAGCCGCAAGATCAAAATCCACCTTGCCAGGAGGATGCAACTTGTAGGCGTGCCAGCCAAGTGTTTTCACTTCCAGCGCCTGCTTTGCATAATTTTCAGGCGAGTCCAGAACAAATGAGCTGGCGTAAACCGGAACCTTCGTCCGGTAAGCACCCAGGAGTTTGTAAAGTGGCAAGCCCGAAATCTGGCCTGCAATATCCCACAGGCAGATGTCAAACGGCCCGTAGGCATAGATGGGGACGTGATTCCACCAGCGGTCGTAGGTGCGAAAATCCTGCCAGTGCTTCTCGCGAAACAGCGGATCCTTCCCTTCGAAAAATGGCTTCAACACTGAGGCCGCAATCGATCCTGCCATCTCCGCGCCGCGACCTGCAAATCCGAAAGAGTGGCCCTCCACGCCGGCGTCGGTCTTCATGGAGATGACCAGAAAGTCGAAGTTCGACTTGCCGCCTGCCCCCATTTCGCCGTCTGTCATAGCTTCGCGACGGTTTTGGCAGACTCTCACCTCGATGGACTTGATGATCAATGTGAAGCTCCGGCTTGGTATGCGCTTCGAAGCGCCGTGACTGTACAAAATGTGCTTGGGCGTGTCAACGAAGCAGGCTTTTATGCTCCTCTCGGATTGGACTGGCCAGTTGCAATCGGTGGAACATTCTGGCTCCCCCAAGTGTCGACGATGATTTCCCTTGACCTGCGTAGCGGAGATGGTTCATTTTCTCCGCTCACTCTTATCCGACTTCGATCCATTGTTTGGGCTTATGGAGACCCAATGAACGGAAGTGTTGTGTCAGGACTCGCGATAGTCATTCTCGCCGGCATTCTCAACGGAAGTTTTGCCGCGCCCATGAAGCGAATGACTAGCTGGCGCTGGGAAAACAGTTGGCTGATCTTCGCCGCCTCTGGCCTGATCGTGCTTCCGTGGATTATTACCCTTGCCACCGTGCCGAATGTCGCAGGAGTATTTATAGCCGCATCGCCGTCTGTTCTGATCAAGGTCCTTTTGTTTGGATTGCTATGGGGCGTTGGCGCTACATTGTTCGGCCTCGGGATCAGCCGCGTTGGAATGGCGTTGGGGTTCGCGCTGATTCTGGGGATCACGGCTTCTTTTGGTTCGCTGTTTCCCTTGGCGATTCTTCATTCGGACCAACTCGTTGCAAAACGAGGGTTGGCTCTCATCGCCGGCACCGTCGTCATGCTTTTGGGCCTGGTGTTTCTTGCGCTCGCCGGACGCGCTCGTGAGCGCGTTTCGGGGACGAGCGATGGTACACGTTGTGGCTTCACTGTCGGACTCATCATCTGCATCTTTTCTGGAATGTTCTCGTCGATGTTGAACTTCAGCTTCGTCTTTGGCGACGAACTTCGGTTGCACGCGCTGCAGTTCGGAGCCAGCACCGGAATGGCAAGCAATCCGATCTGGGCGCTCACTGTAACTGGCGGCTTTGTCGCCAATTTCATCTACTGCGTGTATCTGCTGAACAGGAACCGTACCTGGCACGTGTTCCGGGAAGGAAAACCCGTCGCCAACTGGTCCCTCGGCATCTCCATGGGGCTACTCTGGTTCGGGGGAACCCTGATCTACGGTGTTGGCGCGACGTCACTGGGAACTCTTGGCGGTGTCGTCGGCTGGCCAATCTTCATGACCATCGACATCATTGCGGCCCTCTTCTGGGGTGCCGTGACCGGGGAATGGAAGGGAGCTAGTCGGCGGGCCTTGGTCTACAACTGGGTGGGAGTCGGAATACTTCTGGTCGCAATTGCAGTCATCTCCGCGGGCAACGCAAGCTAGCAGTTCACATCATTCGGAGGTCTATCTGCCGGTGATTGGCCGGTCGATCCGCACGGAACTGACTCCACGAGTCTTGCTCTTATCTAAGCCGCTGCCTTCGCGCACAACGTAGAACTGGTTTGCGGGAAGATGGGAGAGCGTCTCGACCTGCCCGCTGGGCCAGCGGATTACAACTTTCTCCGCCTGGGAAGAGGCACCCAACCCGAAATGCAGCCGAAGGTCGCTCTGCGATATGAAACCATCGCCACTGCGCACTTCCTTCGCGTACTTATCGCCCCCCTGAACCAGCGTTACCAATGCGCCCAAGGCGGCGCGATTCGATTTCACGCCCACCAGTTGCAGGCTGATCCAATTCCCAATCGGCGCTGTGTTGTAGTAGAGCGACGGTGTCTCGTTCATGTTGTTCACCAGCGCCTCCTGGCGACCATCGTTGAATAGATCCCCAAGGGCCATACCCCGACCGGAGTGGAGTTCACTCAACACTGAGCCCGCGTCCGCGGTAATGTTGGCAAATGTTCCGTCGCGCAGGTTGTAATACGCGACCTTCGGCTCACGATAGCTCGTACCGAGCGCCTTGCCGTCAACCTCTGGATATACGTGGCCGTTGGCGATCAGAATACCGGGCCAGCCACTGTTGTCGAAGTCATAGAACTGCACACCCCATCCCAGCCAGTTTTTGATTTTCCCCAGTCCTGCGGGGTAGGTGACGTCATCAAAATTGCTGTCCCCCCTATTCCGATAGAGCGTGGGAGTGTCGTCGCTGAAATTGGTTTTTACAATGTCCTGATAACCGCTGTGCGTCAAGTCACCGGCAGAAAGGCCCATGCCCGCCTGCTCGGAACCGTCTTCGTTGTATGCCACCCCCGCCTTCTTCCCGATCTCACTGAAGGTCCCGTCATGATTGTTATGGTACAGAAGGCTGGCGGTAGAGTCGCAGGCAACGTAAACGTCGGGCCACCCATCAAGATCGAAATCTGCTGTCAGAGCAGTAAATCCATAACACGCGGTCGCCTTAAGAATGCCCGAGCTTCGTGAGACGTCGGTGAAAGTACCGTCGCCGTTGTTGTGGTAAAGGGCATTGGCGCCCGGCTTGAGCCCCCGCGGGCCACACATGACGTTAATCCCTTTCCACTGGCACCAGGGCCCCTGGCCCGGTCGCGGCACAGAGTCGTAGCTGAAATCCACGTAGCGCACCAGGAGAATGTCGACTTTGCCGTCGCGGTCGTAATCGACAAAGCTGCATCCGGTGCTCCATTCGTCCCGATCGGTCTTGAGTCCTGCTTTGGCCGTTACATCGGTGAACGTTCCATCCCCGTTGTTGCGATAGAGTACGTTCTGTCCCCAGTAAGTGACGAGCAAATCGAGGTAGCCGTCGTTGTCATAGTCGCCGACGCAGCCGCCTTGCCCCCAGCCTGAGCGCGCCAGTCCGGCATGGGAGGTGACGTCGCTGAACGTTCCGTCATGGTTGTTGTGATAAAGGTGACCGGTGGGCGCTTTGCCTTTGGAGAATCCCTCCACCGTCGAACCATTCGGAAGGTAAATATCAGGCCACCCGTCATTGTCGTAATCGAAAATAATGGCGCCGTTACCGGTGGTTTCGATGATGAATTCTTTGTGCTGATCCCCGCCGTATACGTTGAGCGCGACCAACCCCACCTGCTTGGCAATATCTTCGAAATGAACTTGACCTGACTTGACTCTCGATGGGTCACTCCTGGTGGGTTGCGTGCCCTGAGCGGCCAGCCAAGTCGTCAACAAGAAAAGCGTCGCAAGAGGCGCGAGAACGCGCGACCGTTTGGCCTCAGCAAGCTGGATCACGTGGTTATCTTAAAGCAGAACTGGCGATCCTTCTCCCGAGCCTTATCTCGTCGCGTGTGCGAGATCGACCGCTAGGGGTTGCCACACTGTCACCATTTGCCGTGATTCGCCCAGTCTGTCAATCCCAAGTTCCACTATGTCGCCCACCTTCAGGTATTGCGGAGGCCGCATGCCTAATCCCACTCCGGCCGGTGTTCCTGTGCTGATGACGTCGCCTGGCAGTAGCGTCATGAATTGACTGACGTAGCTGACGAGGGTCGGTACGTCAAAGATCATCTCGCGGGTGGAACTGCGTTGGCGAAATGCGCCATTTACTTTCAGCCACATGTTCAGGTCGCCGGGATTGGGGATCTCGTCGCGCGTCGCCAGGAACGGCCCCAACGGCGCAAAGGTGTCGGCGCTCTTTCCCTTGACCCATTGTCCGCCCCGCTCCAGTTGAAAGACCCGTTCGGAATAATCGTTGTGCAGAACATAACCAGCCACATATTCGAGCGCGTCTTCACGCTCGATATAGCTTGCCCTCTTGCCGATCACCACCGCCAACTCAACTTCCCAATCCACTTTGGATCCATTCTTCGGAATGACAAGGTCATCGTTCGGGCCGACGAGAGAGCTGGTAGCTTTGAAAAATATGACGGGCTCTTTCGGGATCTCCATTTTGCTTTCTTTCGCGTGATCGTGGAAGTTCAAACCGATGCAAACGATCTTGCTCGGTCGAGCAATCGGCGAGCCCAGCCGCACAGACTGTGCAATCTGCGGCGCCGAAGCTGCATTGTCCTTCCACCAGCGCCTCAGTTGGGACAGCCCGTCATCGGCCAGGAATGTCTCGTCATAGTCGCCTGTGAAGCCGGAGACATCCCGACGCGTGGAGTCTTCCAGCATGACGCCGGGCTTCTCTCCACCTGGAACACCAAACCGGATCAGCTTCATTTCCTTCTGCCCGTCCTCGCGTGCCTGATCACGCTCAAAGTAGTTCGCCACGAAAAAGGCGGATCGTAATTGAACAGATGCACGAGCGCAAGCCCGCGACGGAAGTTGTTGAGCTGGCGAACCGCAGAGTTTCACAAGGTAAAACTTTCGCCATCGACATCGGCGCGCGAAAACACAAAACTGTTTTCACCCTTTACCGTTGCTGCTAGAGTTTGCCGTTGCACAAGTCATTGGGACCTCACCATGAATGACATCTTTCCGCACCTCGATTACAAACCGAAGCTACCGCAGCGATTGGACCACGGAATCGGCATTATCGGCGCCGGAGGAATCGTCAACTATGCGCATCTACCTGCGTACAAGAAGGCGGGATTTAAAGTTGTGTGCATCACCGACCGAGATCGCGAAAAGGCGGAGCGCACCGCCAAAGAGCACGGAATCGGAAGAGTGTGCGCCAGTGTCGATGAGTTGCTGAGTCTATCCGAGGTCGAGATCGTCGACATAGCCGTCTACCCCTCGGAGCAGGTCGCTATTGTCGAGAAGGCCGCTGCCGCAGGCAAACATCTGTTGTGCCAGAAACCTTTTGCCGACGAGTATTCAAAAGCGGTTCGCAGCGTTGAACTCGCGGAACGCGCCAAGGTAAAGATTGCGGTCAACCAACAGATGCGCTGGGATGCTGGCATCCGTTGCGCGCGCCTTTTGATGGATGATGGTTGGCTGGGCACGCCCACCTACGCTGCGATTCAGGTTCACTGTAAGACTGACTGGAGTCTCTGGCCCTGGATCTATCAGGGCAAGCATGTCGAGATCATGTTTCACAGCATTCATTACATCGATTCCCTTCGCTATCTGCTGGGTGATCCGGCTTACGTTTTCACCAGCGGAAGCCGCGCGCCGGGTGAAACCACACAAGCTGAAACCAAGACCCTAACCACGTGGGAGTACAAATCCAGCCTGCAGGTACTGATCGACGTTTGCCATACCACATGGCACGACGATCCCTATGCCATCTTTCGCTTTGAAGGCACTGAAGGCGTGATCAAGGGAACTATCGGTCTGATGTACAACTATCCGACTGGCCGGCCCGACACCCTGGAGTTCATGTCGAAGCGTAATCCTGGCTACTGGTTCTCGGCTCGCCTCGACAGCATGTGGATTCCGGATGCCTTCGTCGGTCCGATGGCGTCACTCATGCGGTCCATCGAGAGCGGATCGGAGCCCGAGACCAGTGGACGCGACAACCTTCGAACGTTGCAAGTGGTATTCGCCGAATACCGCTCCATGGCAGAAAAGCGAGCCGTCCGCCCTGAAGAAATCAATGCATGAACAACGTTATTTGGCTGGAAGCACGCCCTTCAAGTCCGAAGAGGACCCGGGCACCTGCGAGGTTACGTACCTGCCATTCTCTATTTGAGCAGGATCTACGAAATGTGGCTGCAGATGCGGGATGCATTCGAGAAATACCGCTTCATGCCCTAGCGCAATGTGATTAAACAGCACCATGTGTTGGTGAATCTGTCCCATATCGCCCACGTGTGGAATGACTCGCAGACCGAACTTTCGCGCCAGTAAACTGACTGTAATGAACTCAGAGATGCCGGCCACCCGCGTGCAGTCGACTTGCACAATCTGCACGGCCGCCGCCTGCATGAAATTCTTGAACATAACGCGGTTCGGAACGTGCTCGCCCAGAGCCAACGGTATCGGCCGAACCGCATGGGAAAGTGTGCTGTGCGCGCGAATATCGTCAGGGTGAGTCGGTTCCTCTACAAAAAACGGAGCCATCTTCCGAAGCTTTTCGCACATTTCGAGTGCTTGTGGAAGGGTCCACTGCTGGTTCGCGTCAAGCATGATCAGCGCATCTGCTCCGGCCAGGTCGCGCAACATGAAGGCGCGCCGCACGTCACGCTCCCCGTCTCGGGATCCGACCTTCAGCTTGAAAGCGTGAAAGCCCTTTGCCATCGCCTGTTGCGTCAGATCCTTCACTTGCTCGTCTTCATACTGGAACCAGCCTACGGATGTGTCATAACCGGGATAGCCGCTGCGCAAGATGCTCTCCCGCTCTCGGCGGGAGCTCGCCTGGTTACGCAACATCGTTTCAGCCTCCTCCCGCGTGAGCACGTCTTCGAGATAGCTCAAATCGAGCAGGTCGACAATCTTTTTTGCATCGAGATCCAGGAGAAGCCGCCATAAGGGCACGCCCCGACTCTTCGCCCACAAATCGAAACACGCGTTGGTGAGCGAGGCGAGGGCCAGGTGAACGACGCCCTTATGAGGACCCAGCCAGCGAAGCTGAGGGTGTTGCGCAAGGTTTTGTGCAATCGCTCCGAAATCCGACATCAATTCCTCGATTTCCCTGCCAATCAGTTCCTTGCCAAGCCATTCAATCGCTTCACAAACCAACTGATTGCCCAGTCCAAGCGTAAGCACGATGCCGCTGCCGAAGACCTTTTCTTGGGAGCCGAGCAGAGTGGTGGCAAATGCGTACTCGGCACCCGAGTGCACCGCGTCGCTGCCCGCCCCTTGCTCCAGCGGAAAACGCACATCCCGCGTTTCCAGCGAAGTAATCCGGAATTGTGTCATGTCACCTGATACGAGGCAGGTCGCCTCGGTTTGCGAAAACTATACCCACATATCAAAGCCATCGAATATAGTAGGGCGCCTTCAGCGAGTGCAAGGCGTTCATTCTCGTTGTGAATCTTTAGCATGGTCATCAAGAGCCACGAACGGATCATGAAAGGACGACGATATGAAGCGTTACGGTTCCGTGATCAAAGTCAGACCCGAATCTCTTGAAGCCTATAAGAAATATCACGCTGCCGTATGGCCGGAGGTCCTCGCCATGATCCGGAAATGCAAAATACAAAACTATTCCATCTATCTGAAAGACGACCTGCTCTTCGGCTACTTCGAATATCACGGGACGGACTATCCGGCCGACATGGCGAAGATGGCTGCCGATCCGAAGACCCAGGAATGGTGGACGATCATGATGCCAATGCAGCAGCCCTTGGAGACCTGCGCCGAAGGCGAGTGGTGGGCCAATATGGAAGAAGTGTTTCATTGCGATTGATTTGACAGACCTCGAGTTCGACACTACAGTTCGGCTCCGGCCTAACCGCCTTATGCAAATCGTGGACACGCACCAGCACCTCTGGGACATAGAGCACTTTCGCTACTCCTGGCTCCACTCCCTTCCGCAGTTGAACCGCTCTTTCCGAATGGCGGACTATCTCGCAGCCACCGAAGGATTGAACGTGGTGAAGTCGGTGCACATGGAAGCGGACGTCGATGAGCAGTACATGCTCGACGAGACCCGCCATTTGCTTGCGCTTGCTGAACAAACCGACAATCCTCTCGAAGGCATCGTGGCATGCGGCCGGCCCGAGAACGAAGATTTCAAATCCTATCTGGACAAGATCGCGGCGTATCCCAAGGTAAAGGGGATTCGTCGCGTGCTCCATACCCAGCCGGACGGGGTCGGCCAGGGAGCGACCTTCCTCAAGAACGTGGCTGCGCTCTCGGATTACGGCCTCTCATTCGACATCTGCGTTCTGGCTCGGCAGCTTCCGATTGCGATCAAACTAGTCTCTAAATCCCCGGATGTGGTCTTCATCCTCGACCACTGTGGCGTGCCCCAAGTGAAGGAGCAGCATCTCGACCCTTGGCGGTCGCACATCACGGAGATCGCCAAGTTTCCAAATGTCTCCTGCAAAATCTCCGGCTTGGTGGCATACGCAGATTCAGAGCGATGGACTGCTGAAGACCTCAGACCTTTTGTCGAGCACGTGATCGTCACCTTCGGCTGGGATCGCGTCCTTTTTGGGAGCGACTGGCCGGTGTGCACGCTCTCCGCCAGCTATCGACAGTGGGTGGAAGCATTGCAGGCCCTCACGCACGAAGCAGGTGAGATCAACCAGAAGAAGCTGTTTCACGACAATGCCGTCCGCGTATACCGGCTGAGCTAAAGCCCAAACTCCCTCTGAATGGTCGCGGTGTGTTCTCCTACTCTGGGGGCGAGCCCCGTGCTGGTCAGAAGAGCTCCGTCCAACCGAATCGGTAGGCGAGTGGTCAGAATCTCGATTCCTCGTCCATTGGTAAGGGTTTGCACCATGGCGAGTTCCTTGAAAGCTTTGCTTGCGCAGAGCTTGGGCCAATCCAAGACCTCGGCGCACCAGATGTCAGCGGCGTTCAGTATCTCGAGCCAGTGCTCGGTGGTGTGCTCCTTGAGGCGACTGCGCAATAATCTTCTTGATCTCGTCGCGACGTTGGAAACCCTCGGCCGAGTTCGAGATTTCCTGGAGCGCAGGTAAATCGAGCAATTTGCCGAGCGTCGGAAGATGGGTCATGGCCAGGGCCAGGTAGCCGTTCGCCGTGTCGTAGACCCCGTAAGGCGCCGCCAGGTAGGCGTGGGCGTTGCGAAATGTACTCCTCCGCGGTGGCCGTCGTCCGTCATTCAAGTGCGTCGTCAGCACTTCAAATTGGAAGTCCAGTAAGGCCTCAATCAGGCTGGTTTCGACGAGTCCACCGTGGCCCATCACGCCACGTCGCACGAGACAGGCCAAAATTCCCTCGCACAGGTTGTGGCCCGCCAGCATATCGGCGATAGCCAGAGCCATCGGCGTAGGCGGATCGCCGTCGTTGCCGCTCAGCCACATGATTCCGGATCGCGCCTGTGCCAGCAGGTCCTGACCTGGTCGATCGCGCCATGCCTCCGCATTCCCATACCCGGACACGATTCCGTACACCAACCGGCTGTTTATCTGCGACACGCTGTCGTAACCAAGTCCCAGCCTCTCCATCACGCCCGGACGGAAGTTCTGCACCATCACATCGGTGCGCGCTATTAATTGGCGGAGTTTATCGAGAGCGACGGGATCCTTCAGGTCTGCGGCATAGCTCTCCTTGTTGCGATTGATCGCGTGAAAGAGCGTGTTCTCGCCGTGCACATCGGTATCGCTGAGGTAGAGCGTGCGGCCCAGGTCTCCAGTCCCAGGCCGTTCGATCTTGATCACGCGGGCGCCAAGATCCGCCAAGCGAAGGGTGGCCAATGAACCGGAAAGAAACTGGCTGAAATCCAGCACCAGCACACCCTGGAGGGGTCTTTCTGTCTTCGGATCGCGGCGAACTGTCGAAATAGTCACGGAGAGGCTCCTGGCTGTGGTGGGCACTCGTCACCGGATTCCTTGCACCGGGGGATGCTCCCAACTCAGGCACGTTGCGATTTCAATTCTACCCATAAAATAATATTTTCATTAGGAAAATAACGTAGTAGGCTAAAGATGCTCTTATGACCCCCCGGCGCACGATTCGTCGGCAGCTTGCTTCGCGGAGAATCCGCTACGCTGCTCCAGCTCTCGAAAAGGGCCTGGACATCCTGGAGCTACTAGCTTCCGTCTCGGACTCTCTGACGCACAGCGAGATTGCCAGCCGACTAGGGCGCACCATTACCGAAGTCTTCCGCATGTTGGTGTGTCTCGAAGAACGGGGCTATCTTTCGCGGACGGGTACAGACGAGCGCTACCAGCTGACGCTGAAGCTGTTCGAGATTGTCCATCAGCATCGCCCTCTGCAACGCCTGATAACTCAGGCGCGCCCGCTGGTACAACGGGTGGCGAGCGAAACCGGACAGTCCTGCCATTTGGCTATGCTCAACAACGCGGAGGTAGTTCTGGTAGCGCAGTCTGACGCGCCCGGTAACATGGGTTTCTCAGTCCGTCTTGGTGCAAATATTGATCTTCTGAACACCGCTTCCGGACACGTCATCCTGGCGTTTCAGAGCGAGGAGGTCCGCGCCCGCGCGCTGGGAGCCTGGCGTCTGCGTTCCAGAAAACCAGTCCCGCTCGGCCTTTCCCGTCACCTGAACCAAATTCGTCGGCGAGGCTATGAGGAACTGGCCAGCTACCAAGTCCACGGAGTCGTGAACATCAGCTATCCAGTATTGAATCAACACGGAGAGGCGATTGCGGCGATGACTGTGCCATTTCTTGCTCGCATCGGAGACAGCCTGGGGCCGCCCCAGGTCAAGGAGGCGTTGAGTGCGGCATCCCGTGCGCTTTCCTTAGCCATCGGCGGCAAGAGACTGGAACTTTCATCCGGAATGCTGCTGCCATGACGCGAACAGAGTATTTCGAGGATTATTCAATCGGCGCCCAACGCGTCACCTCGGGGCGGACAATTACCGAGACCGACGTCGTCATTCATGCGGGCCACACGGGAGACTACTTCCCGCACCACGTTGACGCGGAATTTGCCCGGGCAACACCGTTCGGCCAGCGAATCGCCCACGGCACTATGACCTTCGCCATCGGCATCGGCCTCACAGCCAGTCAGATTAATCCTGTCGCATTTACCTACGGGTATGACAAGGTGCGCTTCCCAAAGCCCGTCTTCATCGGAGACACGCTACGGACTCGCGTCACTGTGAAGGAGAAGCAGGACGACCCCAAGCGGAAAGGGTTGGGTCGCATCGTGGAAGCTTGCGAAGTGCTCAATCAGCGCGATGAGATAGTCCTGTATTGCGAGCACATTCTGCTAGCTGAGAAGCGCCCGGCCGCTTGATCGGGCTACCGGTGCTTTCAGAAGGGAGGAGGTTTAGTGTGGGAATCACTCTGAGAGGGCTCACCTGGGATCATCCCCGCGGTTACGCCCCTTTGCTTGGAGGTGTCCCCGAATATAAGACACAACATCCTGAAATCGATGTCCAGTGGGACCGGCGAACTTTGCGTGAATTTGGCGAAGCTCCGATCGAGCAATATCTGGATCGCTATGATCTGCTCATCGTGGACCACCCGTTCGTCGGATTCGCCGCAGCTCACGCGGCACTTGTGGACCTCGCGCCTTCGATCAGCGAAGTGGAGAAACATCGTTTCGCGATAGACTCCGTAGGCCCTTCCTGGAAATCCTACTGGTATGACGGCGGCCTCTGGGCCTTCCCCATCGATGCCGCAACGCAAGTCGCATCCTATCGGCCTGATCTTTTATCAGTGTTGTCTTCCACTGTTCCGAACACCTTCGACGATGTCTTGGGAGTGGGAGCAAAAGCTCGCAAAATTGGGAAACACATCGTTGTGCCCGCGTGTCCGACAGATGCGATCAGTCTTTTCTTTACCTTGAGTGCAAATCTCGGAGATCCTGTTCCCGGAGAGCGCGAACTCTTCGTGGAAGACTCGGTCGCAGCAGACGTGCTTGGTAGGCTTCACGCGCTCATAGCCGTTGCGCATCCCAAGTCGGTCGACTGGAACCCGATCCAAGTTTACGATTTCATGTCCAGCAGTTCCGACGCGGTCTACTGTCCGTACGGCTTCGGTTATTCCAACTACTCGCGAGTGAGTAGCTCGGTGCGATTGAAGTTCACGAATGCTCCCACTGCAGGCCAGCATGGATGCGCCGGGACAACGCTGGGAGGGACGGGGGTTGCAATTAGTAAGCACAGCGCAAATCAACCAGAAGCCATCTCCTACGCCAAATGGCTGGTCAGCCCCGAACACCAGCGAGGGACCTATTTTCGCGAAGGAGGCCAACCTGCCAGCCTGGCGGCCTGGAGGAACCCATCAGTGAATGCGGCATCAGACGACTTCTTTGCCGGTACGCTGCAGACTCTACAGACCGCCTACGTGCGACCCCGTTTCGATGGATTCGTTCGTTTCTTTGAGGCTGCAGGAATCGAAATCAATCGTTGCTTACGCGGAGAAATCAAGGATGCAGCGCTGATCCGATGGCTTAATGATCGCTACGCCACTCAGCGAATCGCAGCACGCCGAATCGCGTAGCGACAGAGAGGCACCTGGTGAGAAACCCGAATCCCGATCCCGCGAAGCATAAAGAGATTTCTATCTGGAATGCCGAAGATTGGTTGTACGAGGACTTCGAGGTGGGCAAGCGTGCGCGTTCGATTCGGCGCACGATTTCCGAGGGCGAGAGCATGTTGTTCAATGCCATGGTTCTCGACATGCACCCCTACGTGGCCGACGATGTTTTCGCCAAAGAAGAGGGAGTTTTTGGAAAGCGGCTGGTGGCGGGCGCCATGGTATTTAGTCTGGGATTAGGACTCATGGCGCACAACAACATTCATACTTTTAGCTACGGATACGACAAGTTGCGCTTCATCAAACCGGTTTTCGTTGGCGATACCATTTACACCATTCGCACGCAAATGGAGAAACTACCCAAGTACGCTGAAATGGGGATGGTAAGGGTCTCTTACGAAGTCTTCAAGATGCCAGGAGAGCTGGTGCTGTATTGCGAACACTTGCAAACCGTGAAGTATCGCGACCCCACGAAGTTCAAGGACCAACTGCAGCAGAAGTAAAGCATCTCCTTATGACGCCACCGGGATCGCTCGCCGAACGATTGCAAAGCTGCTATAGCGGGGCCGTGTTTGACGTGCTGAGGACGAAAGGCTTTCTCAGGCAGACCCTCCCGCAATACATCCGCCCTTTGAATCTGCAGCACAAGCTTGCCGGCCCGGTATTTACCATCGAGGGGAGGCGGGACGATTCGTTGGACGCTCATGAGAGCCTTCTGCGGTGGTGTGAACTCTTGTCCAAGGCGCCCGCGAACACAGTGTTGATCTGTCAACCCAATGACCACACTCTGGCGTACATGGGAGAACTCTCCGCCGAGACCCTGCACCACAAGAAGGTGCTAGGCTACATCGTGGATGGCGGATGCCGCGATTCGGCTTTTATCGAGAGCATGGGTTTTCCGGTGTTCTGCAAGTATTTCACTCCGGTGGACGTAGTGAGCAAGTGGGCAACCACGTCTCTGGGCGAGCCTATTCAGATCGGCGAAGTCACGGTATCCACGGGTGACTATGTACTTGCCGATCGCGACGGAATCGTGATCGTCCCCGGTGCAATCGCTTCAGAGGTGCTGCAAGAGACCGAAGAAGTCCTGCGCAAAGAAAATCTCGTGCGAAAGGCGATTCTGCAGGGTGTTGACCCGGTTCAAGCTTACCTGCGGTACGGAAAGTTTTGATGCAAACGGAAGGCAAATCAAGAAAGCTGCTGCGCATTCATCGCGACGACAACGTGTTGATCGTCGTCGTACCTATAAGACCCGGGGATCGTGACATCCTTGATGGGCGCGAAGTCGTGTTCACTCAGAACATTGCAATCGGCCACAAGGTTGCTGTCCGAGATATCGAAACGGGAGAAAAGATATTTAAGTGTGGTGTTCCGATTGGTTCGGCCAAAGAGAGCATTCCTGCAGGAGGACACATTCACCTGCATAACCTGAAGAGTGACTACATCGCAACTTACACTTTGGACAAAGATCATGTCTTCGTCAAGTAACACCCTTGCACTGCAAGGCTTTCTGCGCTCGGACGGAAGAAAAGGAATCCGTAACTGCATCGTTGTCGCCTATCTTGTGGAATGCGCTCACCACGTGGCTCGCGAGATCGTGGACGCTTTTCGGGATCAACCGGTTCATTTGATCGGCTTTGGAGGATGCTACCCCAACGCCTACGCTGACCGGATGATGAATACGCTCTGTACCCATCCGAACGTCGGGGGGGCACTGCTGCTTTCCCTGGGATGCGAAAGCTTTAATCGGCATCGCCTCGCTGAAAATATTGCTAAGACCGGCCGGCCCGTGGAGACAGTCGTCATCCAGCAGACGGGGGGAACAAGGAAATCCATCGAGTCGGGCAAAACGTGGGTCTCGAAGGCGCTCCAGCAGATTGCTGAGGTGCCGCGGGCTCCATTGCACGTGAACGAACTCGTGGTAGGAACCGTTTGCGGCGGATCGGACGCCACCAGCGGAATCTCGGCTAATCCCGCGGTGGGACGTGCTTTCGACATGCTAGTTAAGCAAGGCGCGGCCACGATCTTCGAGGAAACCGGTGAAATGATCGGACTCGAAGACGTCATGTCGGCCCGCGCGGTCACGTCGGAGCTTGGCCACGAACTGAAAACATCCGTCGAAAAAGCAGCACATTACTACAAGCAAATGGGGCATGCCAGTTTCGCGCCGGGCAATGCCGAGGGTGGACTAACCACCATCGAGGAAAAGTCGATCGGAGCATATTGCAAGAGTGGCGATTCCCCCATCTCCGGACTCATCAAGCCCGGCGACGTTCCTCATAGGGGCGGTCTGTACCTATTGGATGTCGTCCCCGATGGCGAGCCGCGATTTGGATTCCCCAATATTAACGACAATGCCGAAATTGCCGAACTGATCGCCTGCGGTTCCCACGTGATCTTGTTCACGACCGGACGCGGTTCGGTGGTGGGCTCTGCGATTTCGCCCGTCATAAAAATCTGCGCGAACCCGGAGACCTACGAGCGCATGAGCGATGATATGGACATCAATGCGGGGAAAATCCTGCGGTTGGAAGCGAGCGTAGACGAAGTCGGCGATGAAATTTACCGAAAAGTATTGGACGTGGCATCGGGGACGCAGAGTTGTTCCGAGAGCCTCGGACATCAGGAGTTCGTGCTCACCTACAAGTCGTTTGAGCCCATCGGACCAGCTTGCCTGCCTGGGTGAGGCTTCGCTTGGTTGAAGCGCTCTAACCACCCTGGGTCTGAGTGCTCCACGTCCCCATCTTCAAGGGTGTCGAGCCGCCCGTGGTCGTGATTTTGAAGATGGTTCCACAGCCGCGGCCCAGTCCCGCCCGCTCCCGTTTTTCCGTACGAGTTCCCTTCGGTGCCTTGGACTAGGGGACCGATGGGGGTTTGACCTTCGGCGCAACCGCACTTGGCAACAGACCTCCGATGAGTCGCCCGGCTTGCTTGTCCCGCAGCCGACTATGAGCTGACTTAACCCGTTTGTTTTGAAACAGCTACTGCCCAGAGCTTCACCCCCCTGACGCGACATATAAACAATTCGGTGAGAGAGGTTTGTCGTGGAGCGCAGGGAAGCAACGCGACCTAGGGCCTTCTTTTTCCATCCACACACCCCCGAAGCTCTGAGAGGGCCAATGAAATGAAGGGACCCTGAAGCGGAGCCCTCAAAGAAACCTAAACAGTCACACAGCCTATAGGCGTTTTTTGTTCGAAAACGACAAAACAAGCGACTATTCTGATCGAAAAGATCATAAAAACGATTGACTCCTGCGGGATAAGCGCATTACGATGCGTCCAGTTTTCCAGAATCGGGCTTCCGTGCGTGAAGACATTCTGAGATGGCGGAGGAGCGTGCTTATGACGGGCGCACAACTTAGCGAGAAAAGAGGTCTGCTCCGGGGCGCATTGGCGATTGTTTTCTTACTTAGTGCGATGCCCCTCTGGGCCCAGTTTGATACGGGCACGATCAAAGGCGCGGTGACGGATCCGTCGGGCGCTGGCGTGCCGAAAGCAAAGATTACCGCGACAAACGTCGGAACGGGCATTGACACCTCGACGACCAGCGACGCAAACGGAGACTTCGTGATCTCCGCTGTTCCGTATGGCAACTACGTAGTCAAGGCCAATGCTGCGGGTTTTGCCGAAGCCACGAGTCCATCCATTGTTTTGAACGTGGGTGCGATTGTGCGCGTCAACCTTGCCTTGGCGATCGCGTCCGCGCAGCAGAAGATCGAAGTCACCGGAACCACGACGACGGTGCAGACGGAAACCACCCAGGACGGCACAACCCTTAACTCAGTACAGGTTGCGAACCTCCCGGTGAATGGTCGCGACGTCAGCGATTTTCTGGAAGTTGCCCCGGGATCGATCAACTCCACGGGGTTCTTTCAAGGCAGCGTGAATGGGCTGGAGAACGTCTTTACCGGCCTCAACATCACGGTGGACGGGCAAAACGCGTCGCGCGGCGATATCAATGGCTTCCTTGACACCGAGGGTCAGGAAGGTGCGCGCGTCACGCGCTCCAGTCTCGACAGCATTCAGGAAATTGACTTCACCAACAGTGGCTACAGCGCGGAAAAGGGCTATTCGCTCGGCCCGCAGATGAACGTCATCACGAAGTCAGGGAGCAACAACCTGCATGGAACCGCGTTTGAATTCCTGCGCAACGATGCGTTCGATGCCAAGGATTACTTCGACACGGGAAAAGTAGCGCCGCTGCGGCTCAATCAATTCGGTGGAAATCTAGGCGGGCCGCTCATTAAGAACAAGCTCTTCTTCTTTGTGAACTACGAGGGCGATCGGACGATCATTAACAACTTCAATGCGTTGTACCAGATTCCCAGTGCATACTTGCGCTCTGAAGCTCACGATCCCCGGATGGATCCCGTATTTGCGCAGTTTGCGCCCTTGCCGGCGAACTGCAACACCATCCCCGCCCCGGCCTCTTGCGCCGTGCCCGGCTTCGATAATCCCGGTGATCCTGCGAGCGGGTCGCAACTTATTTACACCTTGGCCGTCCTGCCCAACCGACTCACGGAAAACACTGGGTCCGTAAAAGTTGATTGGAACATCTCGGAGCGAGATCACACGTTCGTCCGCTACAACATCAATGACTCGCTAACGAACTACACGTTTGGTTTGAACCAAGGACAGGTTTCTCCGCAAAAGCTGAGGACCCAGTTGGGCAAGATTGAAGAGACGCACACGTTCAGCCCGACTCTTCTGAATCAGTTCAGCGTGTCGATCAACCGCTTCTATTCTGATACTAACTCGAACACGCCCACGCCGTTTGTTGGTTTCGGCGGTTTCTTTACGAACCTGGGTGCCCTCCCAGGCCCGAATACCTTCAACCAGATCACTCCCTTCAATATCTTCGAGGTCTTCGACAACGTGACGAAGACCGTAAGGCAGCACACTCTAAAGTTTGGACTGCAATACCGGTATAACCAGTTGAACGAATTCCTCAGGCCACAGCAGACCTTCTTGTTTGGTGGCGCAAACATATTTTTCCCCAACCCCTTCCATGACTTCTTGAATGACAGTCCATTCGTGCTCCAGAAGATTGGCTTTCCTGGCCCAGCGGGGATTGTGAATTCAAATTGGGGTTTCTACGGGCAGGACGACTGGAAGATTACTCGCCGACTCACCCTGAGCCTGGGGTTGCGCTACGACTACAACACGGCATGGAGTGAACGTACTCACCAGGCCGCGAACTTCGATTTCGCATCGCAAACCATACTTCCCGCGACTCAAGCCTTGTACACTCCGCCGAAAGGCGACGTCGCTCCGCGCATCGGCTTATCCTGGGATCCCTTCGGCAATGGAAAAACCGTGATCCACGGCTACGGCGGTCTCTTCTATATGCCGATGCAATTCGGCTTTGGTCTACTCAGCAACAACGCTGCTTTTCAGAGTTACAACGTAAATGTGTTCCAGGTGCCAATCGCATATCCGATGGCGAACCCGCCACTTCCGGCCGGAACACAGAACGTCAATATCTTCCCGCAGCATCCGCGTGATCCGCTTTCCACGAACTGGTTGCTAGGGGTTCAACGGGAACTCCTGCCTAACACCGTGCTCAGCATCAATTACACGGGCAATAAGGCCCAGCACATGCAGTCGGGCGTGAGTTTCGCGGCGCTCAATCTGAACCCGGCGAATACGGTGACACAGGCGCGGCAATTCAGCGGATTTGCCAGCGAGAACCTGAACGCGGACACCCTCTACTCCACCTACAATGCGTTGCAGATTCAAGTGCGCCGTAACGTCGGACGCTTGAACTACGAAGTGAACTACACCTGGTCGCATGAGCTCGACGACATGGTGAATGTCTTCGGCGGCTTTTCCGATCCGTTTAACCCGAATGTCGACCGTGCCAGCGGAGATTGGGACGTACGTCACAATCTCACCGGCAGCGTGGTATACGACCTTCCGGATTGGAAAGGAACAAACGCGATCGCGAAAGGCTTCCTGTCGGGATGGCAGGTGTCTAATATTCTGCAAACGCGCAGTGGTCTTCCGACCAACATCCAACTCATCAGCGGATTCTTTGGGCTCCCAATGCGGCCGAACTTCGTCTCGGGACAGAGCCCGACAGTGGGCAATGCGAAGTGGCCGATCGGCAATTACAACCCGAGCGCGTTCGCGATACCGCCGGGATTCGATGGCACATGGGGAGCTAACCTGGGAACGGTCGGTCGAAATGCGCTTCGCGGCCCCGGGTTCTTCCAATGGGACTTCTCGCTAGCAAAGAACATTCCCATCAAAGAAGCCATTAAAGTTCAGCTTCGGGCGGACTTCTTCAACATCTTCAACCATCCCAACTTCGCGAACCCGGACGGTGGAATTTGTACTGCAGTGTCTCCGTTTGTGCCAGCAACGGCCACTACGCCAGCTGTGCCGGCAAGTTGCACGCCCAACGCTTCCTTTGGGCGGACTGGTCAGACAATTGCCGATAACGTGGGCACGCAGATTGGCAACGGTACATCGCGACAGATCCAACTGGCGGTGAAGTTGATTTTCTAGGCTGAGAGTGCTTCCCAATCCGGCGGCAGCGAGTATCCCTGCCGCCGGGGTTTCGGTACTGTTGGCCCGGCACACTGAGAATTGAGGCGGGATCATTCCCGCTTCAGCATCCGCTTTCTCCGTAACCGTCACACCACGAAACTGGGCAACGAAGTCTGACCAATGTCAAAACCATATGTTTCAAATTACGACAAACATCCAGTGGTTCCGGTTGCGGATGCCCAGTGCGATATTGGCTGGAATGATGTCGCTTCCCGTCTGAAGAAGGAGGTTCGCCCAGGTCGATTCGTAATTGCAGTGGAATGCTACCCCGGGTGCAATTTAGGCGAGATGGAATCCAACCTGTCCTCTGTTCTCCGTCCGCAGGCAGTGCTGTGCACCGACGATTGTTATCTTTCCGAGAGTGCCATCACAGCTTTGACTGCGCGCGATCTTGGCGACGATCCCGTCTTCGCTTTCATGAACAACTACGAGCTCTCGGAATTTCTGGACGAGGGCAAACTGCGGGAGAAACGCAGAGAACTGGAGTCCGCAACCAGCTTGGTCCTCGTGATCGGCACGGGAGCTACGCTGTTGGCCGAAGAGTGGGATTTGCTGGTGTACTGCGACCTGGCTCGCTGGGAGATTCAGCAGCGCCAACGTGCCGGCCAGATCGGCAACTTAGGCTTGAGCAATCTGGACGAACGTCCTGCCCTGAAGTACAAACGCGGCTATTTCGTGGATTGGCGGGCGGCCGATCGCCTCAAAAAAAGGCTCTTGTCTCGCATCGACTTCCTGCTCGACACAAACCAGCACGATCAACCGAAGATGATCAGTGGGACACAGCTTGCTGAAGGATTGCGGCGCGCCGCGACTCAGCCTTTTCGCGTGGTCCCGTTTTTTGACCCTGGCCCCTGGGGCGGCCAATGGATGAAGGATGTCTGCGATCTGCCGCGCGATGTCGAGAACTTCGCGTGGTGTTTCGATTGTGTCCCGGAAGAAAACAGCCTGTTGCTCGGTTTTGGTGACGCACGGGTTGAGATCCCGTCGATCAACCTGGTCTTCACGCATCCCCACGAACTGCTCGGAGAGGCAGTCCATGCCCGCTTCGGGACCGAATTTCCGATCCGTTTTGACTTCCTCGACACCATGGATGGGGGCAATCTCTCGTTTCAAGTGCATCCGCTCACCGAATACATCCAGGAAAAATTCGGCATGGCTTATACCCAGGATGAGAGCTACTACATGCTGGACGCAGGCGCCGATGGCTATGTCTATCTCGGCCTGAAAGAGAAGATCGATCGGGAGCAGATGATCGAGGATCTTCACCGGGCGCAGGAGGGAGAGTTTTTTTTCGATGCGGACAAGTATGTGAATCGATGGCCGGCGAAGAAGCACGATCACTTCCTCATCCCCGCCGGCACTCCACATTGTTCCGGCAAGAACAGCATGGTCCTTGAGATCAGCGCCACGCCCTATATCTTTACTTTCAAGATGTGGGACTGGGGCCGTTTGGGGCTGGACGGAACGCCACGCCCGATTCATCTGGAGCATGGACTGCGCAACGTGCAGTGGGACCGTACGACCCGATGGGTGGAAGACAATCTTCTGAATCGAATTTGCGAGGTCGGGCGTGGAGACGGCTGGGTTGAGGAGCGGACCGGCCTTCATGAACGTGAGTTCATCGAAACGCGAAGGCACTGGTTCACCGGGCCCGTCCTCCACAGCACAGACGGAGGCGTAAACGTTTTGAATCTATGCGAGGGACGCGAAGCTGTAGTCGAGAGTCCAACGGGTGACTTCCCCCCGCTGGTCGTGCATTATGCCGAAACGTTCATCGTGCCAGCGGCGGTGGGGCAGTATGTCGTTCGCCCGCATGGAGAGTCGGAAGGAAAGCGCTGCGCCACAATCAAGGCCTTCGTTCGAAGCAATCCATAGTGCTGAGTGCGGGAGGAATAAATGAATCGCAGGATTCTGATCCTCGCCACGGTTTGCCTCCTCGGCGGCTTCTTTCCGGCTGCGGGGGCACAGCCCACCCCCACCAACGCATGGGTTGACAGCATCGCCGAGAAGTATGCCATTTCCCCTGACGTGACGTATGGAGTCGCGAACAATTACGCGCTCAAGCTGGATGTGTGGCAGAGGAAAGACACGAAGGGTCCCTCTCCCACTCTGATTTACTACCATGGCGGCGGGTGGATCTTCGGAGATCGCACGGGAGCCACACTGAACTTCCTACCTTATCTCGAATTGGGGTGGAACGTAGTCAACGTAGAATATCGTATGGCGCCAGTGTCGCTGGCGCCAGCAGCGGTAGAAGATTGCCGCTGCGCTTTGCGCTGGGTGGTACGAAACGCCAAGCAGTACAACGTCGACACACAACGAATTGTCCTGACTGGGCACTCTGCGGGCGGGCACCTCTCACTTATCGCTGGAATGTTGCCCAACGGCACGGGCCTGGATAACAACTGCTACGGCGACGATGCTCGCAGCGACAGCAAACTTAGCGTAGCGGCCATCATTAACTGGTTTGGGATCTCGGATGTCAACGACCTGATCCAAGGCCCGAATTTGAAAAACTACGCACTGATGTGGATGGGTAGCCAGACCGATGCCGTCGCGATCGCCAAGCGCGTTTCCCCGATGACCTATGTTCGTTCGGGATTGCCACCCGTCCTCTCCATTCACGGGGATCAGGATTCGGTCGTGCCTTACGAGCAGTCGGTTCGCCTACACCAGGCCCTCACGGCGGCAGGCGTTCCGAATCAACTGATTACCATCAAAGGCGGCGGCCACGGCCAGTTCAGCGACACGCAACTGGAAGAAGCCTATGGCAAGTTGCGTCTTTTTTTGCAGGTGCACGGACTGGTGCCGTAACTAGGCTTTTCCGCTCGCCGGGATCCGTAAATTTTGCCCGTCAGTGTCGTAGAGGGAGAGATCTAGGGTGGCGGTGACATCGATAATCCCTCGCCAATCGGCGGGCACAGGGGTCGCGAAAAGCTGATAGGACGTGGTGACTGTATCTCCCGCGGGGAGAGTTGCGAACACAGGAGTGCCAAACAGAGTCTTTGCCTGTTGAGCGCTTTGTAGGCCAGTTGGCATCGGACTGGTCCCGAATTCCACGCCTCGGGCGCGTGTCGTACCATTCCAGGGAGCGTATTGGCGGGCGCAGTCTTCTTCCCAGAGAGCGATCCACGGAAACCGATTGCGATCGAAGAAATACCCGGCAACCGTTTTGAGTCGCTGGTTGTGGACTGCTGCAAAACCCTGGGCCCGCTGCTCCTCTGTCAATAAAGCGGCGACAAAGCCCGTGCCGCCACGCAGGAAAGGTTTGGAGATATCGACTAATTCCCCGCCTAACGTTTTGGCCCAAGGCCAAGCGAAGTTGGAATTCGAGGCCAGCAACTCCTTGCCTTCGTAGCCTTCCGGCCAGGTTCTGCCGCGCTTCGCCGAAAGAAAAAGTTGGGATTCTTCTCTAGCGAAAAACGGTTCCCCAAAAGTGGCGTGCTCCACCCACTGGTAGTCCAACTCCGCATTGCCCAGGTTAGTTAGCTGCTCTTCGATCAGGATCGAGAAAGCCTGTGCTGAGAGGAGGAGCGTACGTTTCAATCGCAGCCGATATTCCGGAAGAGCCACTTCGAGCGAGAGGTGGGCTTTCTTACCGTCAGCAGATGACGAGAGAACTTCCCACTCGGCGCAGGCAGCCTCACCATGCAGCGGCAACCCGCGCGCCGCTTCTTCTGGAGAGGGCATGCCGAAGTAGGCGAGTACTAACGCGTGCCCGGTAAAACCCGACAGGAATCTCCCCACCGCACCTTTCCCATACTTTCCGGAGTGGAGGTCGGGTGAGTACCCGGATGGCTCGATTGTGCTCCAGGGTGATTCGAACAAGAGGTTGTAAGGCGAGCCACACAAGCGAAAGTCAGCGATGTGACCGCCTCCCAGCAGTACTGTCAGTTCGATCGAGCGGTTCGAAAGACAGTATCCACGACGCTGCTTCCAAAGAATGGGGGTGGCTTCGCAGAGCTTCATTTGTGCGTAGCCGCTCCCGTTCCGCCTTCCTGGAACGCCATTCCTCCAGCCGGAACCAGCATTCCTCCATCGACGACCAAGGCTGCACCCGTGATGAAGGATGACATGGGAGAAACAAGATAAAGAACGGCATCCGCAACTTCCTCCGGCTTACCGATACGCCCGAGAGCGTGCATGCGCTCGCAGGTCTGGATCACCTGATGCGGGTCGGTGGCCAGGCTTGCTGCCCAACGCAACATCGGAGTGTCAATCGTTCCCGGACAGACACAGTTCACTCGGATCCGTTTCGACGCGTAATCAAGAGCCATGGCCCGTGTCAGACCCAACAGGGCATGTTTCGACGTGACATACGCAACCGAATTCTTGATTGCCGTGAAGCTCTGCACAGAACCGAGTACAACGATCGCTCCACCGTTTTCGAGCATATGGGGAACGGAATACTTGGCGGTTAGAAAACATCCCGTGAGGTTGATAGCAAGAACGCGCTCCCAATCTTGCTCAGTGGTTGTGATGACATCTCCGTAGTGCTGCACTCCGGCGTTGCTCACCACGATGTCAATTCTGCGATCATGTGCCATTACTTCTGTGATGGCGTGCTCGACTTCATGACTCTGGCTCACATCGCAGCAGTAGTAGCTGCACGAGGCCCCCGCGCTTCGGATCTCAGAGGCCGTTTTGTTCCCGGCTTCCTGGTTCGGATCAAGGATGGCCACTGACGCTCCCGTCCGCGCGAGTTTCCGCGAGGTAGCCTCTCCAATCCCCATGGCTCCGCCGGTCACAATCGCTACTTTGCCGGAAAGATCGATGTTCATTGCCGATCCTCCTTCGCAAGGTGAGGACTGGTGTGGAGTCTTACGGTGATGACCTGAAAGGGTTGCAACGAGACACTCACTCCTTCTGGCGTCGACTGGAGTGGTGACTGATTCTCTTCAAGGAGATTACAGAGCCAGGCCTGTTCGAGCTTCAGATACTTGCTCGAAATCGTGAATTGAGTCACCTCACCCGCAGCTTCCTGTAACCGGAGAATGGTTCCGTCGCCATCCTCGGCAACCTTCCACGTGAGTAAATTACCCTTTGGGTTGCTTACGCTCAACAGGCTCGCCTGATTGTTGGGAAGAACATTCTTGTCGGTGGAGGCGGCCACATCGTCTTTCTCGAGGGGAGTGAGTGCGTTCCAGCCAAAACGGTTCAATGAAGCCGGGTCGAAACGGGAAGCACTGCTGATGGCGTAGCGGAAGGTGAAGTCGCCCCCTTGCCATGCGGGGAAGTTTGTTCCCCAGTAGTTGTTGATGAGCCACGAAAAGATCGTGCTGCTTCTTGGGCTGAAATCTGCAGGCCATGTGCCGCGCACGATGTCTCCGAAGTTCACCAACGGAGCGTCGATCGGAACCACGGCTGCTGTGACTTCGTGGTTGTACGCTGCGGACCACGTGGCCGGCAGGTACCACTCTCGACTGCCGCCCGGGAGTTCGTCTTTCGCAGGGTTGACCCAAGCAGACTGTGATCCGTAAGCGAATTGTGGATCGCTTACTGCAAAGGGAAACGCGATGTATGCGGATTCGCGCGTCAGAGCTCTTGCTTTTTTCACGTGATAGGTAAGCAGTATTTGCTTTTCAGTGTTTGGAAGCAGAATCTCCATGTCGACTACGGGAGTATTCACCGCCTGAGCGCGCACCAACGCCACCAAGCCCAGAGGTGTTTGCTTCGCCGAAACCAACGTTCCGGATTCAGCGGCGTGCACTACCAGGTCAGGTGGACGCAGCCCCGATCCAAATCTGTATAACGAATTGTTGGGATAGTCATCTCCACCGCTAACGTAGAGGTACGTACCGAACTTATATGGGCTCTCTGGATCGACTAGTTCGCGACCAAGTTCTTTGTCGAAGATGCTTGCAATAGCACCGGTCGCGGGAGCAAGCCTCACGCGGTAAAACTGGTTTTCAAGAATGTTGTTTGTGACTTTAACAATTTCGTCCGATCGGGCAGCAGTTGGCTTGACCGTGAAAAGCTTATAGCCGATCGCTGGTACGTCGTTCGCGAGGAAACGAACGCGTATGTTCCCGGGACCGAATCCCGGCAATGAAATGCCCTTCCCCTTCCAGAGCACTTCCATGGCAACTGGCTTTCCAGTGGACGGGTCGAACAGGCTGGAGCCTTCGGGCAGGTCTGTTTCCACAATTCCGGAACGTGGCCAGCCCAGGGAGTTCCACACTACGACAGAAGCTTCCTTCGGTTTCACCAGTGCTTCAAGCTGCGCCCAACTGCGCTGGATCGATTCATCGATGTCGTTTTTTGCCCGGCGAGCGCGAGACTCTTTCAAAGCGATCTGCTCGACGCTCTGGTGGTGTTCGGGCTGCGTGGTAGCTCCAACATACGTCCACGTATGCTCGTCGTACAGCAACTCGTTCCGCCAGGCATCCTGAAGCTTGCTGCGGTCCGGAGTTACCAGGGGATCGAGGGACGAGACAGCAGACCCTATTACTTCGCCGGTGGCGATGCGATGCTGGTTCTCACGGTGCATGGCAGTGTACATCGCGTCCGACCCGTAGCCGTCTTCCCAGTAAGGACCGAAGTCGCCCCGGTAAACGGGGATCTTGCCCTTCCACTCGTGCTCGATCTGAGCCAACGCCGAGTGCACGGTCGCAAACTCAAACCGCGGCCAGGCATACTCGCGAGATACAGCCGCGACGATTTCGCTTTGTTCCGGAGCCAGCGGTGTATTTTCCAACTGCGTGCCGAAGATGATCGCCGTGTTCGCGGTGTAATCGGGCCGGGAGTACGCCTGGAGAAACACCGGAAGAGCATCGCGAATGGCTTCTATTCGCCAGGGCGTGCCGAATAGCGTCTGCAATTGGAGATACGCGCGGGAGTACCACATAAGCACACGGCCACCGTTGGGGCCTTCCCAATAGAATGGAGACTTCTCGTTCCAGCGGCCGAGCAGCATTACCGGAGCACGCCAGCTGTTGCTGGCGGCGATCAGGTACTTGATTCCTGCGTCGTGCAGGATGGAAGCGTACGCCCAGGTGTAGGACGGCACGTCGACAATCTGCGCCGCATCGGTTGTGGGGAGCTTGAACTCGCGTTTCAGGCGACTCTCATTGTAGAGGGATCGGGCGAGGCCCTCCCAGGAAGCGTTCCCGGTGTGCTGATTCGCAAACTCGGGAGGGATCACGATGCTGCCTTCGCGCACGTGCTTCAAGAAGCGGTCACGTGAGTCGACAGTCCGGCCCCGCAGATATTCACTCGCCACCCAGCTTCCGTCCAGCGTCCAGCGGAAATCGGGAGCCGTGCGGATCAGATTCATAGCGCCGTCGATGGATTGCGAATGTAGCTCGGCTACCTTTGCAGCGTAGTCTGTGAACCCGATGTCGAGATGCTCATGAGGGATGATGGCAATGGTCCATTTCTTCGCGGGCTCGGCTTTCGATGTTGCCGCGAACCTACCCACGCTCACAGCGGCAGGCAGGGGACCATTCCACTCTGGCACATCAAAGCTCAGCCGGATTTCTCCGAAGCTCGTCCCGGTAAAAAACTCTTTCTTCGAAGAGTTCGTGCCAATCTGCAATTCGACACTGCCGGCCTTTTCCAAACTGCCCCCCTGGACGAAGACATCAACAATTTCGGCCAGACCGCCCGGCAATGCACGATAAAAAATGGTGGGTTCCACCCGAACTGTGAACGCTTGCTCGTCGTAGCGGGCCTCGGCGTCTTGCGTAAGTTCGAGGGCGTCGTACACCAGGCCTGAATGGCCGGCGGCGATACCCCCGAAGGAGTTCTGCACCTCGGCTGGATCATCTACCGCTGTCAGTACAAAACGGTTTTCGCCGCGACGGAGCCATTCCGCCGGGACGGCGATCCGCTTCTCATCCGTGGACGTTTGCGGGACGAAGGTACCTTCCCAGTCGCCCGCATCGAAATTCAACTTTGGATGGAAGTAGAAGAGCCCTGCCCTCCCGTTGACCTCAAGCTTAAGCGACGACAGGCGGGGGGTCTCATACAACATGGCAATCCGCAAGTAATAAACTCCCCGCGGAGCCTCCGGCAGATAGAACTCAATCGTAAAGGGATGGTAACGGCCGCCCGTCATCCCATTCGCTGGGCCAGGCTGGAACCGGTACCAATCCTTATCCTTGCTCTTGCCAATCACGAAGACCGGATCGCTTTTAGGATCGGCGTAGGCAATGTCGCGATCGCGAAACTCTCCCGAGGAGTGATTGAAGGTTCCAATTTTCCAGACGCTGCGCTCGGCCGCTATCGAGGCAGCGGGCGTTAGCAAGACCGCCATCACGAGCGCTGCAAGGAGACAGCTTTTGTGGATCACGGTGGTCACCATTTGGGCTGCGTAACGATGGAACCTGCGCGCCGGGGATCGTCCGTCCACGCCCCCATTTCCTGTTGTTTCGACAATTCGTGGTAACGGGCAAGCTTGTCGCGGTCGAGCGTAACTCCCAGCCCTGGCCCCGTCGGAACCTTCATCGCTCCATCCTTAAACTGCATCTTGCCGCCTTCCAGGATGTCATCGGTCAGGTGGTGGTAATGCGAATCAGCGGCCAGGGTGAGATTAGGAAGACAGGCAGCCAAATGCAACATGGCAGCTTGCGAGATTCCGAACTCCGCGCCGCTATGCATGCCCGCATCCACGCCAAGTGCGTCGCAGATTTGCCCTGCAACCTTTGCCCGCTGAATCCCGCCGTACCAATGAGGATCGAGCAGTACGACATCGAGCACATCGGCCATGATGTTTGGGGCAAGATCTTCATACGCGAATACCGACATATTCGAAGCCAGCGTTACCCACGGGACCTTCGCATTAACGCGTTGCATCGCGCGCATCCCCCACACCGGGTCTTCCAGATATTCCATGTTGTAGTCGTGGAGTCGCCGGGCGACATCAACCGCCGTGGTTATGGTCCAGACCGCGTTCGGATCGAGCCGGATTCGATGTTTCGGGAAGGCCTCGCGCAGGGCAATGAAGGTGGCGATCTCTTCTTCGGGAGGCAGCACGCCATTTTTGTATTTGAGGGTCTTGAATCCATACTTTGAAACCAGGTTTTTGGCAAAAGCCACCATTTGTTCGGGGCTGGAAATCTCGCCGGTACCAGCCTCATTGGGATATCGATAGAAGAGATAACCGGCAAACGCAACTTCATCTCGAATGCGTCCACCGAGCAGATCGCACACGGGCCGATTCAACGCTTTTCCCTGAATATCGAGCAAGGCGAACTCGATGCCGGCAAATCCAAGCACGAATCCGAAGAGTTTCACCGAACTGGGCGCGGCCACCTTCCAGCGAATGCGCTCGAGGTTCATGGGATCTTCCCCAATGAGTTGCGGTCGCAAGTCGGCCAGTTGGCCGGCACGACTCGCGCCGGTGTAACACTCCCCCAAGCCGGTGATTCCTTCATCGGTGTCGATCTCGATGATGATGCGCGAGAAGCCTGGATGGGAACCGATCGAATACCGCAACGGCGCTTCAATCGGGATGAAAGCACGAGTCCAACGGACATCAGTAATCTTCATGAAGCGCTCCGCAGAGCTAACGTTGATTAAACAAAGGTTGTCCCGCAACGCCTGCTCGGACGCGACAAATGTGCCAACGGCTCAGATTGGCGAAGTACATCTCATCGAACTGTGCACCGCCAAAGGCGACGTTGGTGGGACTGGCCAGCATTGTTCCTTCGCGGTCAGCCGCGAACAGCGTTACCTTTCCATCCAGCGCCACACGATACACGTTATGCGAAGCGTAGCAGGTGACATAGAGATTGCCGGCGGCATCAAGCGCAGCTCCGTCCGGGACATCATGCAGCCCGGATGCATACACACGGGGTTTCCCGGTCATGTTCCCCGAGTTCACCGGAACAGCCAAGACGTTATCCTTAGTGCTTTGGACCACAAATAGAACTTTGTCGTCGGCGCTCAACGAAAGGCCATTCGGGAAAGCCAGTCCCGACAGCAATTGCTCGATCCTGCCATTGGGGCGAAGCACAAAAAGAAAGCCGTCATTCGCGTGAAACTCGCCGGAATCGCTGAAATAGAGGTTACCCTCGCAATCAAAGACGGCGAAATTCGGAGTCCGGAGCCGGTAACGGCCGACTCTTTCCCAGGAGTGCAAGACCTTGCCGGAGCGGTCAAGACGAATCAGCGCGCCGAGCTTGAAGTTGCAGACGTAGAGTTCTTGGCGGTCCGAGAACGTAAGCCCAAGATTGAAGCCGCCAAGGGTTGTGACGATTTTGACTCTGCGCTTCGAGTCGATGCGGTAGATCTGACCAAGTTCTCCGCCTGCCCAGAGGTTGCCGTCGCGATCAAATGCAAGACCCTCAGGATGATCAAGCCCCTCGGCGAAGACCTCAAAGCGATCGAGAGCGAGGGTCGGCTTCATGATCGAATTATGGCCAAAAGTATATCTTGTGTACTTGTTTTATGGGGAAAAAGACATATATAGTTTCTCTTCGGTGAAAGCCAAGCAGGCAACCGGTCGGGAGCGACCTCGATGCATCTTGCTCTTTCGCCACGGACTGCATCATTCTCTGCGAAGGTGTCTATCGTGCGCATCCTGTCTGCGGTTGTTTTCATGTTCTTCTTCTTCATGCCACTCGCTGTCGCCGAGTCTCAGCACTTCGATTGCAGCCCGTCGTTCCCCCCTCAGGCGCCGTGGCAGGGTGCGGATGCGGCCTATTCCATCCCATTACAGGATGGCCGGGTGGTGTGGATTTTCGGCGACACACTCTACGGCGACAAACGCCAAGTCACCGGCAACGACCCACGAATGGTACACAACACGATCGGGATTTCGACGTGCAAGGACGGAAATTGGAAGATCGAATACTCGATCAAGCGCGGGGTGAAGGGCGAGTTTGATAGTTTCTTTAAACCGCAGCGGAACGACGGGACGTATTACTGGGCGCTCGATGGGGTGGAGTACAACCACGAGCTGTGGATCACGCTCGTCTGTGTGCGCAATAAACCGAATTCCGATGCCTTCGCGCTTGGATTTGAGGTTTGTGGAACCGACCTGGCGCATGTGACCGGGCTCAAGGAGGATCCCCAGAACTGGAAGGTTTCATACTTCCCTCTTGTGGAGGAAAGTGTGCACGCGAATCCGTCGGCTTCCGCACTGATCGAGGACGACTACCTTTACATCTTCACCTT
Organism: uncultured Acidobacteriota bacterium; assembly: GCA_963729415.1. Classification (GTDB taxonomy): domain Bacteria; phylum Acidobacteriota; class Terriglobia; order Terriglobales; family Acidobacteriaceae; genus Gp1-AA133. Next base: position 62,615 of record CAVSOD010000013.1, read on the forward strand.
GTATGAGCAAGGAAATCGGCCACAAATTCTCACGCGCATTCCGCTCAAGGGGCTCGGCGATCCGAAGAAAAACCTCCGGTACCTGGGTAGCGACGACCAGTGGCACGAAGGCATCGAGCCGGCGAAGGCGAAAGTCATCATGAATAAGGGAGCGTCCGAGATGTCGGTGCACTATCACCCGGAACTGAAGAAGTGGCTTGCGGTGCTCGTTGATCCGCAGATCTTTTCTGACAAGGTGCTCTTGCGTACGGCGCCGAGCATGACCGGTCCATGGACGGAGGGCGATGTTATCTACAAGATTCCGATCCTACAGAAGAGCGATCCGAACTACGACCCCGACACCTTCTGCTATGCGGGAAAGGAGCATCCCGAGTTCGAGAAGCCTGGCGAGCTCCTGTTTACGTACGTGTGCAATTCGATGAAGCCGAAGAAACTCGAGGTCGAGACCAATGTCTACTTCCCGCAAGTAGTCCGCATGCCGATGCCGGAGGCGGCGAAGAAATAGATTATCGTTCGAGAACGTCCTTGCAGAATGCGAGCGTACTGCGCACGTGTTCCGTCCAGTAAGGCCAGTCGTGATTGCCGGGGAACTCTTCGTACTTGTGAGAAACATCGAGTTTCGTGAGCTCCTGGTGCAGTCGCCGGTTGTCTTCAATCAGCGGATCTTCGGTTCCGCAATCGAAACGAAGTGGCGGCAGATGGCTGCGATTAGTCTCAGCCCAATGCAGCAGGCTGATGTCTCGCTCTCCTGCAAATAGAAATGTCTCGGGCGGGTAGGGGATGAACCGTGAAAGTTGGGCAAGGTCGGTGACCGAGGAATGTGCGGAGATGCCCAGAGTACGCGACGCATACTTCATCCCCAGGCGCATTGCTCCAAACCCTCCCATCGAGAGTCCCGCGAGAAAAAATCTGTTGGTCGAGAGTTGCGGAAACAGGTCGCCGAGGCAAGCCGGGATGTCTTCGACAATCCACTTCTCGTAATTGCCATGGATGTAGGGTACGTAGCCGGTTCCGTCTCCCCACAAACCATCCGACGGCATGGCGATCATGATCGGGGGCATGTCGCCCGAACGAAGCATTTTCGTCGCGGTTCTGTCGATGCTGCCGTTCAGCCACCAATTCCATTGGCATCCATAGACACCGTGCAGCAAGAGCAACAAAGGTAGATGTCGCAGTTTTTCAGCGCATGGGGGGAGGTAAATAAGGACGTCGGCCCTCTGAGGGAGGGCATCCCCGCGGAAGTTGAGAAAGCGGAGGTTCTCATTTCCCGGTATCGGAGCGGAGAGCTGTGCGTTAGGAAATCTTGGCATTGCCATGTGATGTGCTGGCACGTCTTCGTGTCAGAATGACCGTGGAGCGAACCACCTGCCTCTGGCACTGCTCAGTGGGTCAGGACGACCTTCATGCCCACTGCCTCATCAGGGAACTTGACCCACGCTGTTTTCGAGTCAACATCGTACATCCAGCCCTTCTCAGATTCCTGCCACGCCTTGACCGAGCCTTGCCGAGGAACTTCTGTGCAGCCTACAGTCACCGTGCGTGGCTCGCTAGCCTGGAGATGCACTTTCACAACGATGGACCGCTTTGCCGGATGGTAAGTCCCCTCTCGAGACGATATTTCGACGCCGATCCGGTCCGCAGCACTCTCGACGCTGACTGTTTGCTGCAAATAGACGCCCTTCTCGTAGGCAAAGCTGATACCGTCGTCATCGTAATATTCGCGGGTGGAGGATCCTTCCGGATAGACGTCAAAGGTGAGCGGATCGATCGGGTACTGGTCGGTGTACTGCATGGCTTGCTGGCTAGGAATGACTGCTCCGGCCCGCACGAACAACGGTATTCGCTCCAGCGGAGCATTCACGTTAACCGTGAGCGGGCCAACGTAGCGGCGATCCGTCCAGTAGTCGTACCAGGTTCCTTGCGGGAAATAGACAGAGCGGTTCTCGTCGTAGTCCTTCCCGATGGGCGCGACGAGCAGGTCATCTCCGAATAGGTATTCATCGTTGGTGCCAATGGCCGTCCAGTCGTCCGGGTATTCCAGCAGCAGCGGCCGCATGATGGGCTGGCCCGTCTGTGATGCTTGCCAGAACGCCGTATAGATGTAGGGCAGCAAACGGTAGCGCAGCCTGATCGATTCGCGGTTGATGCCTTCCATCCGGTTCCCGAAGCCCCATGGCTCGAGGTTGCCGGGACCGAGAGAATGTGTCCAAGAAAAAGGAGTGAGAAGCCCAGTCTGCATCCAGCGGGTATAGAGTTCGGGACTCGGTACCGGAACGATTCCGCCGATATCCGCCCCCACGAATTGCAGGCCTGACAGTCCCATGCCATTCAGCATGGGCATACTCAAGCGGAGATGGTCCCAGGTGCCGTAGTTGTCACCGCTCCACTGGGCTGCGTAGCGTTGTCCTCCCGCAAAAGTCGCGCGCGTAATGATGAAGGGACGCTCGTTCGGCCGCACTCGCAACATGCCTTCGCGGGTCGCGAGCGTCTCGAGCATGCCGTATACATTGTGGATTTCGGCATGCGCCCGTGGACCCATCTCGGTGTGATGTACGGCATCCAGATCAAACGTTCTCGCCGGTCCCTGATTCGCCATCACGACCGGTTCATTCATGTCAGTCAGATAGGCTGCGACTCCTTGGTCTAATTGTTCCTCGAACAGCCCGGCCCACCAGTCTCGGACCTTGGGTGAAGCGAAGTCGGGGTAGGCGTTAAGAGCAGCCCATCCCTTGCCGGTGATGATCGTGCCGTCCGCTTTCTGTACGAAATAGCCTTTGTCGAGTCCCTGCTTGTAGACCCAGAAGTTCGGGTCGACCTTCACCATAGGATCCACAATAGCGATGGTGTGAAATCCCTGCTGGCGAAGATCGCTCATCATGCGCTTGGGATCGGGGAAGCGAGTCTTGTCCCAGGTGAAGATGCGATAGCCATCCATGTAGTCGATGTCGAGAAAGATGCCGTCGCAGGGAATCTGGCGAACTCGAAAGTTTTCAGCGATGAAGCGAACCCGGCTCTCAGGGTAATAGCTGTAGCGGCTTTGGATGTAACCCAGCGCCCAGCGCGGTGGCAACGCGATGCGACCGACTAGTTCTGTGAAGCGGCTGACCACCTGCCTGGGATCGGGTCCGCCGAAAAAGTAGTAGTTGAGCTCTCCGCCTTCCGCGCCGAACGAGTAGACATCACGGAATTCCGATCCCATGTCAAACGAAGATCGCCAGGTGTTATCCAGGAAAATTCCATACGCGCGACCTTGGCGGAGCGCGATGAAGAACGGAACCGATTCATAGAGTGGCTCTGACGAAGCATCGAAACCCTCGGGATCGCGGTTCCACATAACGAGCGAGCGGCCGCGCTTATCGAGCGGGGTGCTCTTCTCGCCGAAGCCAAAATAGTGTTCGTCCGCAGGCTCCCATTTCCATACCCGCACTCGATCGCCGTTCCACGCGATGCCTTGAGTGTCAGAGTCTTTCGAGAGCAGTGCGCCCTTCGCGTCGTAAAACGCGACGCGCAAGGGGCTCAACTGGACGCGCGCCTCCAGTTGCTCCGTCCGAATTCTTTGATACTTGCCATCGTTCGAGAAATCGACTTTGACGGGTGGCCAATCGGTTTTTACGACGGCATAGGAATGGTCGGGCGGAAGCGAGGTAGCGTGGACGGTTCGAACGCGAATCAAATCCGGCGCGAGAACCTGAATGACGACCGTAGCCCGCACGCCTCGAAAGGTAAATTCATTGCTTTTTCGTTCCGCTGGCTTCAGGTTGCCAATCGATTCCCACTCCGCCGTTGCCACGCCGGAGAGGAGCAGGATGACCACCAAAAGGGGAAGACAACGATGAGTTCGAAGAAACCGCCGATCGGTCGAGTTCCGCATAAATCGAGTTGAGCTGCCCAAGGCAAATTACCGCGAGGACCGCTTTACACTTCGCCCGAAAGCAAAGGCACAGCTCCGAACAATCCGGCATTGTTTCCAAGTTCAGCAGCAACAATCCGGACCTTGCCCCACGGTGTCCAGGCGTGCTCTTGGACAAACCGCTGCACGTAGGGAAGAATGACGTCGGCGCTGCGCATGACACCGCCACCGATGACGATCATTTCGGGATCGTAGGCGTGAATGAGGCCCACCGACGCATTTGCCCAAACCTGCAGACAGTAGTCTCGAATTTGCGTTGCTACCCTGTCCCCTTTTTGGGCGAGATCGAAAAGAATCTTGAAATCGACTCGTTCCTGGCGCGAGAGTGCGCTGTTGTTGAACCCGTTCCATTCCTTTGCCATGATGGGCAAGGCCCAGCCGGACGCTTCCGCCTCCATGCAGCCGATGGCGCCGCAGGTGCACGGACGCCCACCGACCTTTGCGGGCAGATGGCCACCGAGGCAGCCGGCCTGCGCGTGCTTGCCACGCAGCAGCTTGCCTTCGATCATGGCTGCTCCCCCGATGCCGGTGCCCAGGGTGATCATCACCAGGTTGTCGCACCCGCGAGCGGCACCGACGTGTCGCTCTCCCAGCAGCGCCATTCGTGCATCATTCTCGATGGCAAAGGGCAGTCCGAATTCTTTTCTGCTCCAAGACTGGAAGTCGATCTCGGGAGCATCGTCATACTTCTTGTTGGTGGAGATAACCCGTCCGATGCGTGCGTCCGCCAGTCCGCAAAAGCCGAGCGCCACTCCTAGACACTGCTGAGGATCCATCCGCAGTTCTTTCACGAGATCTCGCATCACGGTCGCGAACTGATCGAGGGCAGGGCGCAACTCTTGCGATGGGTCCATCGGAATTTCGCGGCTGCCGAGAATGGCTGCACCCTGCACAACCGCTAACGTCGCGTGGGTGCCTCCTAAATCGATCGAAAATGCGGTTTTGTGCACAGGGTCCGCCGGACGCTCAAAAGACCTCGTATCGCCAGAATACGACAAGATCAAATTATTTAACCATGCCAAACGAACATATGAATGATCTTTTTATTTGATTTCGGAACCATCGTCGACTAGCCTATTCGGGTGAATCCCGTCTTGGCAGACATCGACTGGAGCACCGGAACTTTGCGAGTGCCGGGCTTGCGCTCGTTGGAAAAGAAGCTTGGACAGCTGAAGGCAGTATTTCACGACAAGGAAGCCTGGCAAAAAATGGATCCCGAGACCATCGTCTACCAGGTCTGGTCGTGGGAGCCTGTGCCTGCCGGAACCGAAGGGGGATTGTTCTGGGGCTGCACCGAGATTCAGCCTGGGTGTGTCGGAAATGAATATTTCATGACCCACGGCCACCGCCATGCCATCGTGAATCGAGCGGAATTTTACGGCACGACGGTTGGTCAAGGAAAGCTTGTGCTCCGCGACGAGTCGGGGAGGGTCTGGGCAGAAGAGATGAAGCCCGGGAGCTTGCACTACATACCCGGCCGGATCGCACATCGCGTGGTGAACACCGGAGGCGTACCCCTGCGCTTCGTGGCCTGCTGGCCGAGCGACGCCGGCCACGACTATGAAATTGCGGGGGGAAAAGGCCTGGGTGCAAGAGTGCTCCAGCGCAACGGAGAGCCGGTTTTCGAGATAATCCCGGACGCAGTTGCTTGATCCAGTGCATGAAATTCGATCCGAAACTTGGTGTGCATCGGACCGAGGACATGGGCTTCCGCTACGACAAAGATGTCTTCGGCCCGCAGCCGGAGCTTCGCCGCCTCGACGACATCCGGCGGAGTTTGCGGGACCCAGAGTGTGCGGGACCTGATCCGGTTTACTCCATCGTGATGGACGTTGGCCGCAACGCAGACCGCGACGAACTGAAACGTCGCATGCTGCTCTTCGGCGTGGTCACGTATGCATCGGGACGTCTAGGAGACGAACCGGTTCGCAGTCAGGGACACGTTCATGCAATCGCCCCACACTGCGGGTGGTCCACACCGGAGATCTTCGAAGTCTGGGAAGGCGAGGCCATCATTTACGCACAAGAGAGGGCTTCTTACGACCCTGGGCGCTGTGTTGTGATCCGAGCGGTCGCCGGACAAAAGGTCGTCGTGCCTCCTAGATGGGCGCACTGTGTCATCAATGCCGATCCCGAAACCCGTATGACTTTCGGAGCCTGGTGTGACCGGCAATACGGATTTCTCTACGATGATATTCGCGCGCGCGGCGGGCTGGCATGGTTTCCTCTGCTGGATGCGCAACACAACATTCATTGGGAACCCAATCCAAGATATTCCTCGTCAAAGCTTGCAGTCCGAGAGCCACGGCCCTACCCGGAGTTGGGCCTCTCGTCGGCGCCGCTCTATGAACAATTCATGAAAAATCCGGAGAGCGTACAGTGGGTTGCGAACCCAGGGCGGTTGTGCGCAGTGTGGGATAAATTCGAACCCTGAGTTCAGTCTGCCATTCCCAGTTTTCGTTCGAGCGACTCCAAAGAAACACCCGTCGTGTCGGGATAAACTGTCGCGATCAGCAGCACGTCCAAAAACATCATTGCCCCAAAGAAGAAGAATGGAGTTGCGCTCGATTTGGCAGCGAGCACTGGGAACACGGCGGAGATGAAAGCGTTCGTTACCCACAAAGTCGAAGTCCCCACGGCTTGGCCCTTGGCACGAACCCGCGTGGGAAAAACCTCGCTCATGTACACCCAGATGACGGCGCCCTGGGATATCGCGAAGCATCCCATAAAACCGATGAGCAGCCAGATCAGCCATTCTCCGTGAGTTCCACTGCGAAAGATCTGGCCGATGACGACGAGAAAAATGCATACCCCCGCAGTTCCCGCGAGTAGAAGCTTTTTGCGCCCCAGCTTGTCGATCAGCGTCATGGCCACGAGCGTAAAGAAGAGGTTCGTGCATCCGATGATGACCGACTGCATGCCAGCCGAATACTTGCTCGCGCCGGCGGCAGCGAAGATGTCGTTCAGGTAGTACAGGCAGGCGTTGATGCCGGTGAGCTGGTTGAAGGCACCCGCAGTCATGGCGAGAATGATCGGCAGCATATACTTCTTCTGAAAGAGAGGTTCGCCCACCGATGCCCGCTCGAGGTGAATGGATTGGACAATCTCTCCAAGTTCGCGCTCGGGGTCATCGGTCCCGGTGAGGCGTAACACATCCAGCGCTTCCGTGGTGCGACCTTGCATCGCCAGCCAGCGTGGACTGCGAGGGATGAAAAACAGCATCACCAGGAACAGAAGTGCGGGTGCAGCCGCGATCCCCAGCATCCATCGCCACTCCACCAGTCCGAGGCTCATTCTGCCAATCAGGAAGTTGGAGAGATACGCGACCAGAATTCCGACCACAATATTCACTTGAAAGAAGCCGACGAGTCGCCCGCGCCATTTCGGAGGTGACAACTCGGCGATGTACATAGGGGCCAGCACGGAAGATCCGCCAATCCCCAAGCCACCGATGATGCGAAAGAACAGGAGCGAAGGCCAGTTCCAGGCAAAAGCGCATCCCAGAGCCGACAACATATAGAAGATCGCCATGATTCTCAGGCTGTCGCGGCGTCCGATCTTCTGGCCCGGATAGCCGGCTGTCATCGCGCCGATGACCGTTCCCCACAGCGCGCTGGACACAGTGAGCCCGAGCAGCGATGGGCTCAGGTGGTACACCTCCGTGAGTTGATGGGTCGTGCCAGCGATCACCGCCGTGTCAAAGCCAAACAACAATCCCCCGAGGGCGCTTACGAACGTGCTTTTGGCCACGTGCCGGTTGATGCCCATGCGCTCGATTTCCTTTCGCTAATGACCGAATCCTAGCGAAAAGAACATAAAACGTCCATGACATTGACAGAACGGATGCTATAAAGTTGCGATATAGCCAGATAAGCTCTTGCATTCACCTTCGAAGGGATCGCGATGCCTCCCGATCACGACGTAAACCGGCGCCTGTTTCTGAAGCTTGGTGGCGCTGGTACCGCCCTCGCGGCCTTGAACCTGCATGGAGTCTCCACGGCTAGTTCCCGTGAGATCCAGTCGCGGCTCAAGAACCTGCCCTCTCCGCCCGGACTCTCCGATCTGGCCTCGGACCGATTGGCCTACCAGTTTCGCGACCTCTTCAACTGTCCGGCTGCGATGAACGAATACGGATATGCCCAGGTGGGAAAGTCCGTTGCCGCGGTCACTGCTATTTCGTTTCCACCCTACGCCTGCTGCGGGCCGCCGGAAATGGAATGGAGTCCGGGTTATCTATTGACATGCGAATTGTTCGTGAATGGTCGCTTTGTCGCCATCTCTGCTGCTCCAGATGGCACCGTCGAATATCAATGGTTTCCCCATTGTGTGGTGCGGAACCAGACGGTCGACAATCTGCGATTCACCACGCGAATGTTTCTTCCCGCTAAACAACGGGCGGTTCTGCAAAGCGTCAAAGTGCAGAATTTGAGTGGATCTTCGCGTCGTTTCACCTTGAGCTTCGACCTTCGCGGTGCGGTCGCGAAGAAAACGCAACCGTGGTTTGTCAATTCGCCCGGTGAGGCCGACAACCATATCAGTTTTGATCAAAACCGAGGGTGCCTGATCTTTGAGGCGCGGCATTCGCAAGTGGCGGCAGTTCAGGGATTTCATCGGTCACCGGATCGCATCGAGCAGAAGCGAATGCTCGCCTTCGACCTGCACCTTGGTCCGAATGAGTCTCATCAGCTGAACTTTGCCGTGGCACTCGCCAAGGACGGACAGCGGGCGCTCGACCTTTACCAAACACTGCAGGCGAATTTCGCGGACATCGAAAAGCAGAGCGAAGCCTCATTTCAAAACCTTCTGCAAGCGGCTTTCACGCCGAATAACTCCGAATTCAGCGGGCATCTGCCACGACTAACAACGAAAGACGAGTCGCTTTGGAAGCTCTATCACAACGGTTTCGCGAACCTTCTGTTCGCCCGCCGCGTGTCGCCGGATTCTGTGTACGGTTCTACGTATCTGACTCTCAGTGGTCACGTCCTTCCAACCCTCAGCTTTCCGTGGGATACCTCCCTGACCTCACTCTCTCTGGCTCTTCTGGACCCTGTTCCACTTCGGAAACTGGTCGAAGTCTGGTTGAGTCTTCCCATGCACGAGCATCATTCCAGCGATTACGTTAGCGGCCAAGCCGTAGGCCCGTGGTACGCAGTCAACGATACCGCGATCGTGCGCTGTGCGTGGAGCTATGTCTGTGTGAGTGGGGACTTCTCCTGGCTCGACAAGAAAATCGGAGATGAGACTATTCTCGAGCGACTCGAAGGCCACGCCCTCTACTGGAAGAAGCTGGACCGCTCCGGTCACGGTTTTGCCGACTACGGCAAGATTGAAAATCTGCTGGAAGTGGTGAGTACGTACCTTCACGAAGTCGCAGGAATGAATGCCAACAATGTTCAAGCCATGCGGGCCGTGGCCGGCATGCACGAACACCGCGGGGATGCAGGACGGGCGCGAGAACTGCGCACCGAAGCGAAAAGCCTGGCGGACCGCATCAATCGAGAACTCTACGTAGAGGAGAGGGGTTACTGGCGTTGTCGACAGCCGGATGGGTCCTTCAACGAGGTCCGCCATTGCTATGACTTTCTGGCGATTATCGACAGCATGGGGGATGACCTCTCTCCCTCGCAGCGGCGACAAATGGCGGATTTCTTCTGGCGTGAACTACACACAGAGAAATGGATGCGTGCTCTTTCACAAAGCGACCCCGACGCCACCTGGAACATCCGTCCTGACCACAGCTGCCTGGGGGCCTATGGGGCGTGGCCCGCGATGACGGCCAGAGGACTGTACAAGATTGGTCACTCGGGCAAGGTTGTGGCGTGGTTGCGAGAGGTGGCCAAGGCAGGAAATCAAGGGCCGATCGGGCAAGGTCACTTTGTCGAGGACGTGTTTCCTCCAGTGAACGGCGGCGCGCGCAAAGCCTCGGAGGATCCACCTTATATTGAGGACTGGAGCTGTATTGCTGCGGGCGCGTTCAGCGATCTGGTGATCGACTCGATCTTCGGCGCCGAGCTGTCCCTGACCCAGGGGATCTGCGTGAACTCACGAATCGCTGACTTCGATCCGGACGCGCGCTTAGAAGGTCTGCATTACCAGGGAGAACTCTACACGGTGACGAAGAACGGAGCGCGCAAAGAACCAGCCTGAGTTCACACACGCATTATTTCGATTCCGAGTTTCTGGAACGGCTCAATCGCGCTGTCTGCCGCCTTTGTATCCGTAATGAGGACGTTCAGTTCACTGGCATTGCAAATACGCCAATTTGCGACAACCCCAAGCTTTTCGCTGTCTACAACCGCCACGCGGCGTCGCGCCAATCGCATCATTGTCGCATTAAGTTCCGCTTCATCGGCGTTGAAGCAACTGGCGCCCCATTCGGCATCCATGCCATCGGCTCCAATGAACATGGTGTTAATCAGCATGTTCTCCAGGGACTTCAGCGCGGCCGATCCGACGAGAGAGAACCACTCTCCATGAAGGTGCCCTCCTGTCACGAATACGTAGACGTCCTTTCTTTTGGAGAGTTCCATGGCTACATTCACCGTGTTGGTAACCACCGTGATGTTGTAATTCATCGGCAATCCGCGAATCACTTCGGTGGTCGTGGTACCGGGAGTCAGTGCGATGGTTTCGCCGGGAGTGATCAAGGCGGCTGCAGCACGCCCGATCCGGCGCTTCTCCTCTGCGGCACGCTCCACTTGTGCCATGAACGACTGATCGCGGCGAAAGGGCTCGTAAAACAACGGCTCAATCGATACCGCGCCGCCATGGGTTCGTTGCAGGAGCCCTTTTTGTTCCAACGCATCCAGATCCCGCCGAATGGTCACTACTGACACGCCCAACTGCCCACTCATGGAATCTACGGAAACTCGCCCGGACTGCTGCAGAGCAGTGAGTATCGTCGTGAACCGGGTCTGCTGCTTGTCCGATGACACCATGGCCGCCGAACCAGAATTTCCGTCGCCAGCGTGTCCGCTCGCTTGCCGAGACTTGGCCAGTGTCATGGTCCCCCCCTTATGCCAATCAAAAAAGAAAAGCAAAAATGGCCGCAAGGGTTTCGTTTTGCGTCCAAACGAAAGTCCATGTTAGAGATGGTACCCGACATTTGAGCAAATACCAACTCACCCTCTCGCGAACGCTGAAGGGTTAATCCATGTATGAAGGAAAAGAATGTTGCGCGGAAGGAATCGAATGTAGCCGGGAACGTAGTTTTAAAGACCTGCGAGGAAATCTGAGGGGAGCGCACGGGAGTCAAAAACTGTATGGCACCCCTCGGTATTGTTCCCCTAAGGTCCCCTCGTTGGATGAACGCACAATTTCCTGCACGCATGGCAATGCACCAAACTCATGACTACACGCCCTGTTTCCGTTACCTCTGCTCTGCAGGAACCCACGACTTGTGCGCTCGTGAACGGAGAGTCGACGGCCGAGACCGCGTCTGCGGTTGTCCGTGCCACAACGACAAGCAGCCCCGTCCCCCTTCGGACCCAATGGACCTCGTCCGGGCGTTCTGGCGTGTCCTTTTGGCGTTTCTCCCATTTCCCATTGAGATTGAGCCGGGCTGGGATCCCATTTCCACCCCGCGCTTCGCTGGTTTTCCGGTGAACATCCCCTGTGCCGACTTGCGCGCAAAGCAGGCCTGAAATGCGCGACTTAATATTCGACCGGTAACCTCTTCGTCGAGAACTCGCAGAGGAGCCAAGGATGCGCTACTACCCCGGCAAGCTAGTCCGTTCTGGGTCGAAGTGATCATCACCAAGAAGAACGGAGATATCGTGACCCGCAAGTACCGCCGAAAAGAATTGATATGCTAAGCATCCGGTCCGGATTTCCAGAAAGCCATGCTTCACACGACAATCTTCGGACTGGAAGAAAACGATCTGCATGCCCACAACGGCAGCGTCCGAGAAGGCCGTTATTGCTTTTGTCAGGTTTACGCCATAAAGGACTTCGTATCCGTCGATAAGCATCGAGCGGCTGTGGATTCCGGCGCGGAGCAATTGAAGTCTCAGGTAGTTTCACGGATTACGGGACGACCGCTCTTCGGCGCGCTCTGGCTCCGGTTTGACCGGCAGTCAATACCCAGCCTGTCACTGCGGGGCGCTTACGTGCCCGCGAAATCTCATGAAAGTTTCGTTTTACGGCTTGGATTCCTGCAAGAGCACCACATCAGAATCGGTGTGGCCGCGCAGGATGCCAAGCTTCTTGCCATCCGGCGACCAGTGAAACGAGAGGATTTGCTCGGAGTTGAAGTGTGTAATCTGATGGCCAGGACTACCGTCGACGGGCTGAATCCAGACGTTATCCACACCATTCTCTTTGACTGGGTAGGCGACCGACTTTCCGTCTGCTGTGAATTGCACACCTTTGGAAATTCTCGGATTGGCGTCGAACATGCGTGGCGAACGAAGCGTCGCGATATCCAGCAGGGCGATTTTATCCGTGCTGTTTGCGGTGACCGTGTTCGTGGTCGCAACCACGTACACTAGGGTCTTTCCATCGGGCGAAATGCCGATGCCGCGCCCCGCTAGATACCCGCTTTCCACACTGCTGCTGGGAATTGGTTCTGGTTTGCCGGAGCCATCCAGGGGAACACGCGAAAGCTGCTTCACACCGGGCCAGTAATACACCCAGTTCGAATTGGCGGAACACACTGGAAACGTGTCAAACCTTTCGTCAGCCAGCTTAATAGGATTCGAGCCGTCTGCATTGATACGCCAGATCCCGACCGTGTTGCCGCTGTGAAATGCCCAGGGGAAAACGATGAATTGGGTGCCGCACGGGGAAAGACTGAGGATATTCGCTGCCGGATCAATGACCACTTGGGTGGGATTTTGCCCGTTCGGGTCGCTGCGCACGAGCTCCGTCAAGTCGGATGTGAGTAGGCCCCCGTCTACTGTCCAATTAAAAAATCGGATGTGTTCGCCGCCGGATCCCGACGGAGGGATGTCCGCGGACGTGCTGCCCTGGCCGGGCAAGACATAAAAATTGCTCACCACCTTCTGCTGAACTGTGGCTAAGGTCCTTCCGTCAGCCGAAAGGGTCAAGGTCGCATAGCTGTTGGTGTCACGGGAAATCGGACGCAACTGGCCGTCAGGCAGCGCGACGTAACCAATCTGGCGGCGATTGAAGTTGGGTCCTTTTTGCTGGTAGATGACAAACAGGCCATCCCCATCAGGCGACCATGCCATCTCCCAGATCGCCTTGTCAGCAAAAGTTAGGGTTTTGATTTTTCCTGAATCCCGGTCGAGAAGATTGATTCCCCCGAGCGCGTCGCCCGGCTGGAGTTCAGGATATGCGATCTGTTTGCCGTTGGGGGACCAGGCCAGCCACCTAGCGAGAGAACCCATGGGCGCAATATGCAATACCTTTTCGTCGCTGCCATCCAGATTTGCCTCGAGCAGGCGATATTTACCTGTTTCCGGATTGTTGCCTCGGATGTAAGCCATCCGTCGGCCATCGGGAGAAAACGCGAAGGCACTATCTACATCGTGGACTACCGCCTTTGGAGTACCGCCCAAGACCGGGGCTCGGTAAACGTTGAAATCACTGGCGATGGCATTTTCGGCTTTGCGGAAGAAGATGTAGTTTCCGTCTGGTGAGAACGCTGCATTAGGAATGGTGGCAGAAGGGGCGACGACTTGTGTATCGCTTCCGGTCGCCACGTTACGAAGCCAGAGGCTGTTCAGTCCTTTGTCGTCCATCACTGTTAGAACGTACTTCCCGTCCAGTGATATGGCGGTGACCACGGCCCGATTGGAATTTGTCACCTGCGTGATCGCGAAGTTCTGGAACGGGGTTGGCGCGGCGGAGCGAAGCAGCGAGTACAAACCTACTCCGGCCGCTGCCAGAATGATGAGCGCCGCTGTCACGGCGGCTCCATACCACCATGTGCGCTGCGGCGCAGCCGCTGCTACGGTTGCGCTGCTGGCAGTGTGAGCCGGCTGAACTGTCGGTGCCGCGGCTGCCACCTCTCCGCTACTGGCTGACATTTGTCTATTCGAATCCGTATCGCGCTTGAGTCGTTGCAGTTCCGCCCTCATGTCAGAGGCATGCTGGTAGCGCAAGTCGCGATCCTTCTCCAGGGCCCGGTTGATGATTCGTTCCAGTTCCGCGGGCACATCAGGATTGAAGCGAACAGGAGGTGCTGGAGCTCGGTTCAAGACGGCTTCAAAGATCATCCCCGAGGTGTCCCCCCGGAAGGGCAATGCGCCAGTCGCCATCTCATACAGCAACACGCCAAATGAGAACAGGTCGCTCCTGGCATCCAAGTCCTTGCCACGCACCTGCTCAGGAGACATATAAGCCACGGTGCCAAGCGCTGTTCCCGGGCTCGTAAGATGTGGCCCATCGAGCGTCCCAGTCTGTGTATAGCCCGCCACAATTTGGGTTGGAGAATTGGCCCCCGCCGTCACCTTGGCCAAACCGAAATCAAGAATCTTGGCGTGTCCGCGCTTGGTGAGGAAAATGTTGGCGGGCTTGATGTCACGATGGATGATACCTTCGCTGTGAGCTGCGTCCAGCGCGTCCGCAATCTCAATCGCCAACCCGAGCAAAAGGTCGGTTTCCAGTGGTTTTCCGGCAATCCGATGCTTCAGCGTCAGCCCGTCCAGAAACTCCATCACGATGAACGGCTTGCCATCTTGCTGTCCGATTTCGTAGATCGTGCAGATGTTGGGATGGTTTAGAGCTGAGGCTGCTTGTGCCTCCCGCTGGAACCGGGCCAATGACTGGGGATCTTGGGCGACGTTATCTGGCAGAAACTTCAAGGCGACAAAGCGGTGCAGAGTTACATCTTCCGCCTTGTAGACGACACCCATCCCACCGCCACCCACCTTCTCCACAACGCGGTAGTGCGAAATTGTTTCGCCGATCATTCGGGAGATGCCTGGCCTTCGGGTGGCCTCATCTTAAAGACGTGGCTTCTGAGAGTCAACGAATGGCGGAGCTGACTGACCGCAGGTGAGCCGAACACTCGCTTCCGCGCGGCAACCGCGGAAGGTCGAGGTATCTCTGTGCGGGGATCTGGAAGTGTTCCAGATGGGCGTCGAGTGGATTAGGACCGACAAGTCGGCGAGGCATGCCTAAACGTATTACGCACGATTTGCCCGAAATGAGCGTCTTGAAGCGCGTGACTCGAGCCTGTGAGAGCAAAACGGGGATCAAGACTGCGTTTTTTGGCCTTCTCGCAATTTCCGTCCCTTCTGCAAAATGATCAGTATAATGTCGCGTCACACCACAGGAGCCTGCTACCAAGGTGATGTGCGCATTCGCTCAGTCACCGGTCTGGTCTCGGCTAAAGCGGTTAACGATAGGTCTTGCGTTGATCGCCCTCCTCTCGTCGATCTTGCTGGTTTCCGACCTTGGACATCGAAGGACGGCTGCCGCCGCCAATGCGGGCGCAGGCGGCCGGAAGTTCAAAGTTGCGATTGTGTACTACGCGCATGGTGTGAGTAACGACTATTGCGTGAATGGTCTCCTCGAGGGACTCAAGGCCAGTGGTCTCGAACAGGGAAAGAACCTGGAAGTTGTGAAGGCAGATGCGCAAGCGGAAATGATCAATATCCCAGCCATTCTTCAGAATTACGACAGCTCCAATGTCGACCTGATCATGACCATTTCGACGCCGTGCCTTGCCGGAGCGTGCAACAACGTAAAGCACAAAAGAGTGGTTTTCACCTGTGTGAGTGATCCGATTGCTGCGGGAGCTGGGAAGAGCCACATGGAACATTTGCCATTCGTGACCGGGGTCGGCAGTTTCCCGCCGGTGAGCCACATGTTGGATTTCATGCAGAAACTGGTGCCAGGACTGCGTGCTGTAGGAACGATGTACAACCCGGCGGAAGCAAATTCGGTGAAGGAGCAGGCGGTCGCGCGCGAAGTATTTCAGAAACGCGGTATCAGGCTCGAGCAGATTGCCGTTAGCGGATCAAGCGAAGTGTTACAAGCAGTCCAAATCCTGGCTGGGCGCGACATCGAGGTGGTGTGGTTGCCCGCCGACAATACCGGTATTCAGGGATACGAAGGCGCAGTGAAGGGTGCGAAAGACGCGCGCCTTCCACTGATTACCGACATATGCTCGGCGCTGCCCCGCGGCGGTCTGGCGTGCCTCGGTGTGGGAATGCAGTACTCCTCATTGGTCGCCGGAAAGCTGGCGGGCCGCGTTTTGCTGGGTGAGAATCCGAAAGATATGCCTATCGAAGAAGTTGCCGTGGAGGAAATGGCGATCGTCCGAAGCAATGCGGCGGAATTGGGTATCACGATTCCTGCCGAGTTCGCGCTCAACGTACGTCCGTAGCCCAGGCATGGAAATCAGCACACAACAGGTCGAGGACGCGCTCGCAGTGAAGGTGCGGGGCCGCCTCGACAACTATTGGACAGAACACTTGCGCACGAACCTGGAGGAGTTCGTCCGGGGAGGCGCGCACGTTATCCGGCTGGACCTGTCAGAGGTTTCGTTCCTAAGTTCTGCTGGTGTGGGCCTGTTAGTGCTGACGTATCGGCAGCTAAGGGAGATTGGTGGCACGCTGACCATTGCCAGCCCTTCCGTCCGGGTCAAACAGGTCTTGGATCTTTGCAAACTGTCACCTATCTTGCTGACCAGTCAAGCGCCGGCGAGCCCCATCGAGAGCAAGTCGGAAATACGCCGCTTTACATCAACGTCCGGAGCGTTCGAGATGCTGGAATGTTCTTCGCAAAAGCCGTTAACATTCGAGATTATCGGAGATCCAGGATTACTGAAGTCGTGCGGCTTCGGTCCAAAAGATTGCCAATCGCTGAAGTTTCCCGCATCAACGTTCGGATTCGGTCTGGGGGCTTTCGGGCACGGCTTCGAGGATGCGCAGTCTAGGTTTGGGGAATTCCTTGCGGTAGGTGGATCTGCGGCATATCTCCCGACGGACGGGACCAATGTTCCGGACTTCATGGTTTGCAGTGGAGATCTGGTCCCAGAAGTGAATGTCCTATACGGCCTCCGATGCGAGGGCGGATTCACCCAACTATTGCGGTTCGAAGCTGCCAACATTGATAGTCCCCTCGCGTTCTCGGACTTGGTGGCTACGGCATTGGAGGTCTCGGGCGCGCCCGCGATCGGAATGGTGATGGTGGTGGAATCAGCTGGACTCGTGGGAGCCGCTCTTCGTCGCTCGCCGGCTACGGCACCAGTCGCGAACACTTCACCATTCCAATATCCCGAGGTTCGCACCTGGTTGTCGTTCTCGACGGAACGGCTCTACTCGCGATCGCTAGTATTGATTTCAGGGGTAGCAGCCAATTTCACTAGCGAGCCATTAGCCCCGCTGCTGCGACGAATGGGCAGCGAAGCATCGCCCCTAGGACACTTTCACGCCGCGGCGTTTTCCTACAGGCCACTCAAGAAGGGAGACATCGATCTGAAAGCCACCGTCTCCACCTTGTTCGAGAAGGAGACCCTGCAAGGTGTGCTGCACCTCCTGACCGACGACCGTAGAGCCGCCGGGCCACAACAGAGCGAGTTTGTCCGCGGCGCATGCTGGATCGGTGCAGTGTCTGAG
The DNA here is from genome assembly GCA_963729415.1 of uncultured Acidobacteriota bacterium. Lineage (GTDB taxonomy): Bacteria > Acidobacteriota > Terriglobia > Terriglobales > Acidobacteriaceae > Gp1-AA133. Next base: position 80,057 of record CAVSOD010000013.1, read on the forward strand.
AAGAAATGAGAGCGGATCGCACATGAGTCTTCTGGTTGGCACGTTCACGATCGGCTTCATCCTGTCGTTGCTCGCGTTGGGCGTGTTCATCAGCTTCCGGATTTTCGCATTTCCGGATATCACAGCCGATGGGTCAGTGACGCTTGGCGCGTCGGTTGCCGCGACCCTGCTGATTCATGGCGTGACGCCGCCGGTCGCATCGCTCGCGGCTTTTGGAACGGGAGTGCTTGCCGGCGCCTGCACGGGTACGCTGCACACGCGATTCAAAATCAATCCGCTGCTTTCGGGCATTCTGGTCATGACAGCGCTGTATTCCGTAAACCTTCACGTCATGGGCAGCAGCAACATTTCGCTGCTCGGGGTGAATACACTGGCCACGCAATCGGAGCGAATCGGTGTGAAGCTGATGCGCGGAGCTACCAGGTTCGATCTCGCCGGCTGGGACGTCAGCGTGCGCGACGCAATGGTGCTGGCCGCGATTGTTTTGGCTGTCCTGCTGACTGGCACTCTGTTGTATTGGTTTTTGCGGACGAATCTCGGCATCGCTATGCGGGCCACCGGCGACAACGTGCAGATGATACGAGCCCTGGGAGTGAATGACGGGAACATGATCGTGTTCGGAATAGCGATCTCGAACGGCTTCGTAGCGCTGTCTGGAGCATTGTTGGCGCAATACCAAGGCTTCGCGGACGTGGGCATGGGGATCGGAATGGTGGTGTGGGGACTTGCCAGCGTCATCATCGGAGAAGCGCTCGTGGGAGCCAATCAGCTGGGCCTGACGATTATTGGCGCCATCATGGGGTCCGTGCTGTTCAGGCTGATGGTAGCGGTGGCGTTGCGTTGGGGTCTCAGCCCCAATGATCTGAAATTGATTACTGCCATGTTCGTGTTCGTGGCGCTAATCGTTCCGCAGTTCATTCGAAAGGGCTGGATGTGGGGTGCGCATGCTTGACATCCGGGCGGTCTCAAAGACATTTAATCCGGGTACGCCGAATGAGGTGCACTCACTGCGCGGCATCAACCTCGAGCTGACTGCCGGATCGTGGGTCATTATCATTGGAACCAACGGCTCGGGGAAGTCCACGCTCCTGAATGCTGTGGCCGGAACATTTTTTGTAGACGAAGGCAGCATTCGACTGGCGGGGCAGGATGTCACGCGATGGCCCGAACATGCGCGTGCTGAGTTGATCGGACGCGTGTTTCAAAATCCGTTTAGCGGCACATCACCAAGCCTCACCATCCAGGACAACCTCAGTCTTGCCGCCCTGCGCGGCCGGGGACGCGGCCTCGGTTGGGGATTGAAAGTGTCGATGGTTGCGAGAATGCGTGATGAGGTGAGTCGGTTGAACATGGGGCTGGAGGATCGGCTCGAGAATGCCATTGGCAGCCTCTCAGGCGGACAGCGGCAGGCCCTGACGATGTTGATGGCTACGTGGCTACGTCCCGAACTCCTGCTATTAGACGAGCACACCGCTGCCCTTGACCCCAAAAGCGCGGACCAGGTGATCGCGTTAACCGAACACGTGGTTGCGCGCGCTAAACTGACTACCTTAATGGTGACCCACTCGATGCACCAGGCAGCAAGCTTAGGAGACCGCCTGATCATGATGCATCGCGGGCAGATCATTCATGATTTTCAGGGTGCCGAAAAACGGCGGCTAAGACCTGACGATCTGCTGGCGCGCTTTGAAGAAGTACGTCGCGCAGAGCAACTGGATGAGCGCGCCGCTGAGATGCTCGCCGAGAATTATGTTTGAACATGATGAGGTCACTCCCCTGAGTCGTTCCGGCTCCCCAGACACGGTAGTGCTGAGGTCAGGACTGAGGAGTTCGCAATTGGGATTGGTACCGATGAGGGCCGGAACGCAAGGTCAATATACTCTTCGAGCTCGTCATGAAACTTGTGTATGGCCTCTGTCTTGGCTGCGGCTTCGAACGTTGCGAGGTTCGGCACTTGAAACCATATCTCGAAGTGGAGGCTCATTTCCCTTTCCAATCACGGTTTCATAGACCGCTTCAAACTTACACCCATCCGGAAGGCCTCCGTTAAAGCGGCTGAGATCGTCAAATTTTTGGCGGAACTGCTCGCGTTTTCCAGGCTTGATATCTATACACCAAACATAGTGGAGTGGGGGTAAGGGCCGCCTTTTAGCCTCGGACCTCTCTTTATCATCCTGAGCGAACGTCGAAATTGGAAACTCCTTTGCCAAATGTGCGGATGGTGCGGCCGGCCGCGGAAATACGGGACCTCGGGACCGGCAGCGGGACCCGTGGGCCGAAGACAAGAGGTGAAGTTCTGCTTGTTGCACGAACCCGTTGTCAAGACCCCTGCGGGCAAGAACTAACTGATCTGCAACTCCTGCAAGGATTCCGGGCTAGGCAACGACCGTTCGAAAAAATATATTTTGTGGAACAAAGCCACCATCTCCTTTGTGACTCAATGGAGCATCATTTTTCAGAACCCAAAAGGGGCGTCAATAGGACAGCAACCGGCAGGCCGAAGAAGCTGCTCTGCTCCTCTGCCGGGCGGGCGCCGGATCGAGGTACATCCTGATTCACGGCCAGGCCGCAACTCGGTTCGTGCCGCCTTGGCGACTTCCTCTTCCAGGGTTGCTTCTTCAGATGCCGATTCAGCGTGCCGAAGCTCAAGCCCCGACTCCGAAAGGGCCGGAGGGAGTCGTCCTTGCTTCTAAAGAGGCGGAGCTCCTAACAAAGCTGACGTCGGGAGAAGGTCTAAACTTTTCGGCTGCAGCACAGAACACAGTCGCCGGGCCCTTCCTTCAGGCGGCCATCTCTCAATTGAAGGACACCGAGGCCGTAAAGAAGAATGGTTTGGAAGTAATTGATGCTGAATTTTCTTATTTTGCTAACTACCGCCTTCCACGATCTTCTCCATCTGCCCCAGATGGTTCAGGTCGTGTCCGGCATACATCCTGACAATATGGGCAATTGATTCCTTGCCTCGCTCCTGATGCATGCCATAGTTCTCCCACAACTCGTTAGGCAGCGCTTTGAGCATGGCCAAGTTGCGGGCACGCAGTACCTGAAAGAATTCCAGGGACTCTTTGGCATCGCGGTGGGCGTAGTCGAAAGTTTCCGCCCAGACATTCTGGTCGTATGCCTGGATGGGAGCGCCATTGTTGCCCAAGATGTGACGCAGCCGCCAAGCAACCACGATCTCGATATCCGCCAGGTGGGCCAGAATTTCGCTGATTGACCATTTACCCGGAGCCGGCTTTCGTGTGAGCTGTTTCCGGCTTAACCTGCGAATTAGACCTGCAAGTTTCTTTGGCGTCTCGCGTTGCACTTTCAAAGGGTCTTTACCCTCGATATGGCCCAGAAGGCGCTGAGTGTACTGTTGTGGCGTCTCCTGCATGTGCGGCTCCTTAATTGTCCTCACCTATAGATTGCAGCGATCAGTGGAAAATTCAAACAAGGTCTCTTCGGCGCAATCGCTGGACAATTCCTGCAACATCATTTTTCTGGAACATCCGAATAGCTGCAATCCCATCTGCGCCCGCAGCGATACATTGCCCTACATTTCCCAGCGTGACTCCTCCCAGAGCCAGTACCGACGCAGCACGATCCGGCTTCTCGCATACCCTTCTAAGTTTCTCCAATCCATCGCTGATGGCTCCGCCATTTTTTTCAAACAGGGCCCAAAGACTGTGAAGTCTGTGCCGTCTGGTCTTTAGACCGGCACTTGAACGTATCCAGGCTCAAGCCCGAATTCCAATCTTGCTGCCGTCCAAGTTGCCAGTTTCCTGACTTCTGACTTCTGACTTCTTATTCCAACTCGAACCCATCCCACTTCCACCCCGCTATGCCCCCCAGCATCTTCTTCACTTTTCGATTGAGGCGCGCGAGGCGCACTGCCGCTTTATCCGCTCCGTTGCAGTGGGGGCCGCTGCAGTAGACCACGAAGGCGACGCCGGCAGGGAATGCGGCGAGGTTGCGCTCGACGATTCGGCCGTGGGGCAGGTTGATGGCTCCGGGGACGTGGCCGGCGGCATAAGCTTCCGGGCTGCGGACATCCAGGATGACGTAATCGGGCTTGCCGGACTTCAGGTCCTCGTGGACATCCCAGCAGTCGGTTTCGAATTCGAGCAGTTTTTCGAAGTGTTCGAGGGCGGTCATGGGATTACTTTCGCCCGCCTGGGCGGCCGGCGTCGAGAGGCAGAAATGCCAATATGCGCTAAAATCCTGCCATGGCGCTCCGCGATCCGCGCAAGCTTGCCGCCATGGCGTATGACGGCATGGGTACATTCGAGCTGGGAATCGTTTCGGAGGTGTTCGGGCTGTCCCGGCCGGAGCTGAACATCCCCTGGTATGAGTTCCGCGTGTTCTCCCTGGACCGCGCGCCGCTGCGGGCCACCGGCGGGATTCGCCTCCAGGCGCCGCATGGGATGGGTGTGCTGCGAAGCGCTGGGACCATCATCGTTCCCGGCTGGCACGTGGATGAAGCTCCGCCCGAGGCGCTGCTCCGCAGACTGCGGGCGGCGCACGCGGCGGGGGCGCGGCTGGTTTCGATCTGTTCCGGCGTCTTCGTGCTCGCGGCCACGGGGCTGCTCGATGGCAAGCGGGCCACCACGCATTGGCGGTATGCGGAACGGCTGGCCGCGCGTTATCCACGCATTCAGGTGGAAGCGGACCGCCTATATGTGGATGAGGGCAGCATTCTCACTTCGGCGGGCAGTGCGGCGGGGATCGACCTGTGTCTGCACGTTGTGCGGCGGGACTACGGGGCGGAAGTTGCGAACTCGGTGGCGCGGCGCCTGGTGATGCCGCCGCATCGGGATGGTGGGCAGGCTCAATTCGTGGCCGAGCCGCTGCGGGACCGGCGCGAGGAGGGCCTGGCGCCGGTGCTGGCATGGGCGCAGGCGAATCTGGCGCGGGCGCTGCGGGTGGACGATCTGGCGCGGCGGGCCGCGATGTCGCCGCGGACCTTCGCGCGCCAGTTCGTGCGGCAGAATGGCACGACGCCGCACCAGTGGCTGATGCATCAGCGCGTGCTGGCGGCGCAGCGCCGCCTGGAGAAGACGGCGGAGAGTATCGACCAGGTCGCGGCGGCAGTGGGTCTGGAATCGGCGGCCACGCTGCGGGTTCACTTCGCGCGCGCCTTGGGGATTTCGCCGGCGGCGTACCGGCGGCGCTTTTCCACGACAACGACTGGGCGGATTGAGACTGAGAGGAGGTCTATTTGACCGCCGAGCCGCGGAGGGCGCTGAGGTCACACAGCGCGGCGGAGCCGCAAGTAAATGAGGTGGGCTTTGAGGAGCCAGCAGTCTGGAGTTGTCATTCGTGAGAAAGACATCAAGTTGGCTTGGGGCGACATGAGAGAGGCCATGCTCACACAACAATCTTCGGACTGGAAGAAAACGAACTGCGTGCCCACAACGGCAGCATCCGAGAAGACCGTATGGCTTTTTCAGGTTTACGCCGTGCTCCGCTCAGACTGGCGGTGAAGTGTGGCGTTGAGTACCCGAAAGTGTGAGCAGTCCCAAATCAACCCGGGGATCTACGCTTTACGAAATAAGAAAAAGACAACTCCGAATGCAATAATCGCCAGTGCCCAAAATGAAGGCGAATGCAGTACGTAGACCTGCGCACCCGTGACAGCGATTAAGCCCGTCGCTCCTTGTTCCTTGACCAGAGAGACAGCCTTCCAGTGCAGCCAGGTGAGAAAGCACAGATAGACAATTGCCGAAGCGAGCAGTCCGGCCAGAACTGGCTCTAGATATGGCACATGTGCCTCACATGCTCAGGGCGACAATATTACTCGGTTGCTGCCGTAGACGCTCGATGGCTGCATCTCCGTGGCGAGACTACACCACCCCAAACCGAAGCCTGCGAATTCGGCCCCCAATCGTTGCGGGCTCATACAGCACCCGCTCCTGACGTCCGTATCGCCTCAATTCCCTGGTAACAAGGAAAAATACAGGGACTTCGGTCCATTTTCGGCGCCAAACACTCTCGTGATCGTGGACATCTGCTTCGTGCACTTGGACCTACAGCAATATCCTGCGCAAATCGTAACAGGCACGAACAGGGAATTCTTAGGACAGGATCAGAGAATATTGTCGGCCGAACTGCGAGGAAGCAACACTGGTCTACATTCTTGCGATAACGACGGACGATACGCAGGGGACAGGCGAAAGACCGGTGGTTTCGGAGATTCGAAACTTATCTATTCCGCGAAACGGGAATTTGGCCTCGTAGTCGGACACGTGATCTGTGGGTTGACGAGACTCCGCCGATGGTCCTTCGGGCAATGCTCTGGTCTCCATTGGAAGCGCAGTTTGAAACAAGCTTAACGATCTGTATTCCGCATACTCTGAACCCTGTATTGCCATTCCCATGCCACCCTTTCTATACACTTCCAGGTGGGACACCCGACAAAACGCATCCTCATCGCAGATGACCATGAGTCGGTGCTGCGTGGCGTGCGCGCGATGCTCGAAGCGCATCCGGGTTGGGAAGTGTGCGGTGAAGCCGTGAACGGGTATGAAGCGATCACGAAGGCGATCGTGTCTTGGCTCAGCGTGAAATGGAGAAGCGACGTTCTCCGTTAGTGTAGATTCCGCCCCTGCGGGGCGGGGATTTTCAAGGCATCGGGGTCTATCGTCCGATGACTTTTTGTGGTTGTCAATGTGCAGCGCGAGAACATTGGCTCCCGCGCTGCTGAACATCGGCTCGATGAGCCCGCCCGGTTATTCCTCGGCATGGTTGCCCCCCGGCAGAGCCCGCCTCCGTTTCACCTGGCAAGTTCATTGTAGCTCCGCAACGCCATGCTGTTTTCAGGTTCCGGTGTGCCCGTCACCCGATAGGGTCTTAGCGGTTCAATTCGATGAGCGTCCAACGTCATCGGGGTCGCGCTTCATATAGAATTTGCGATCATCTTCATGCGTGACTCGGAAACCAAGACGCTCGTAGAGCCGCCGAGCGGGATTGATTCTGACAACATTCAGGCAGACCGCAAGACCGAACTCAGCGGCTTCGCTAATCAATCGCTTCATCACTTCTGTGCCGATACCCCTGCGCTGAAACGGGCTATCCACAAACATCTGCGCGACAAAAATCTCATTATCTTCTCTGATGGTCTGCAACCAGCCGACATCGGTACCGTCGAGCGCTATAACACGAACCTGCGCTCGGTTCCACTGCTGCCCGAAGCTGGTTTCTTGAGCGTTTCTGTCTAGACGCAACTCATCAATGATCCATCTCATTTCGGCGAAATAGAGACGTCTGCAGTACTCAAAGTCATGCTCAAGAGCTGGACGCAATCCAATCTGCACTGGTCTATTCTGCAGCATCGATACGGTAACCTCAAACGACTGTGCTGCCGAGGCAACCCACTCCTGCCTATTAGTGGATTGGTCGGCAATCCGAAACCTAGCTACTTCACCGCTATCCGACATCGCGGCGGCTGGCCACCTCGCTCTTCACGCAGCTTGCTGGCGGGGACTCTGACGTTGCTGTCTGGCGGCTTCCAGCTTACGGTCGCGCTCGGCATGGATTTCCACCTGTCGCCCCGCGAGCATGTCGTTTGGCGTCACATAGCCGATGGCGCTTTGCAGCCGGACATAGTTGTAACGGTCCACGTACTGTTGGATCAGGCGTTCTGCATCTTCTAGTGACGGCGGCGTCCCCGGACGAATGCATTCGCTTTTCAGCGACTTGTGCCAGCGTTCCAGTTTTCCGTTCGACTGCGGGTAATTAGGCGAGGTTCGGACGTGTGTCATGCCCGAGAATGCGAATGAACTCCTTGAAATCGCGGGCAATGAACTGCGGACCATTATCCGAGATGATGCGTGGCTTCGCTTCCGGGCACTTTTCCTTGCGGCGGGAGCCGGATTTACAGACGGTTGGCGCTGGTTCTATAGGAGGAGTTTTTGTGTCCCGCAAGCTACCATGTCATCTCCATTTGACAACCGTTACCGTTGGCGATGATCGACGGCCTCGATGACGCTCGTTTGCCGCATCACACTTTCGACTTCCTGCACGGTGTAAGGCATTCCTTCCGAGAGCACATCGTACCCAGTATCAGTCACCAAGATCACGTCTTCGGAGGAAAACAGCAAAGTTCTGTTGCGGAGAATAAAGAACCGGCTCAATGGCAAAGACCATTCCGGGTTCAACAGTTGCGAATCTTGTTCCCTGTGGAAATGGCCCTCTATCGCCAGCGACAGAGTATTTTCTATTTGCACGGTATCGCTGTGTCTTGTACCGCGATGATCTCCCATTTGTCCCGACGTTTGAGCCAGGTATCAGTCCACACGAGGCACCGCATCGCTTCCTTGTCTTGGTCAATTACCCATTCGAGGAAAGAGGCGCCGTTTTGGACGGAGTGCCCGGGGAAACCTGGCTTGACTGCTGCTCATCGTTGACCCCACAACCGTTGCAGCCGTTGCGACCTTGTCGTCATCGGAGCACAAGTGTTCACACGGAAATGCCACAAACGCATGACCGACATTCTTCGCGTCAGTGTAGAACCCGGTGATCACTCCGAACAGGTTGGTATCCGACGGAAAAGTGCCATTAAAGTTGCCGGGGGTCAGGTCGGCACCGGGGGCGTCAAACGTCGTGAACTTACCATCTGGGCTGCGCAAGAAGCCGTGGTATCCGCCGCTCGCGTCAAGATAAGATCCGGTAATCAACCCGAAATCGTTAAGAGTCGCGGGGAATGTGCCATAGCCAGAGTCGATCGTATCCGCGCCGGGCGCGTCGAAAGTAAGGATTTCCCCGTTCGGAGTGCGCACGAACCCGTGAGACACATTGCTTGCATCATAATAGCTTCCCTCGATCGTCCCGAAGAGGTTGATACCTGCGGGGAAAGTGCCGTTGAAATTGCCAGCGGTCAGGTCGGCCCCTGGAGCGTCGAACGAGGCGATGTTCCCGTCGGGAGCACGGACATATCCGTGAACCACGTTGTTGGCGTCGACGAAGTATCCAGTCATTGCCCCCTGCGGGTTGATACAGTCGACGAACCCGGTCATAGTGCCCTGACCTGCACCAGTACCCGCGCCTGGGGCGTCGAAAGAGATTATGTCGCCTTCAGAATTGCGCAGATAGCCGTGAGACAGGTTGCTGGCGTCTACGTAGTCCCCTGCGATCACTCCTGCAGGGTTGATCTGCGCTGCAAAGGTCCCGACCGCGCCGGGCGCGTCGAAGGTAGTGATGTCGCCTTTTGGACTGCGCACAAATCCGTGAGGCACGTTGTTTACGTCGAAGTAAAAACCCGCGATTGCCCCTTTTGGATTACTGCCGAAGGGCAATGTACCCGCAGGACCTGCGCCAGGAGGGTCGAAGGCAGTGATTTCGCCGTCAGGAGCGCGCACGAAGCCGTGAGAGATACCGTTCTTATCAAAGTAAAAACCGTCGATCTTCCCTTGTATATTGACGCTCTCGGCCACAGTTCCTTGCCCAGCGCCTTTACCCGCACCCTTGGTGCTGAAGGTGGTGAAATGCAACTGCTGACCACTCGCAGAAATGCGCAGGCCCAAGGTGCAAATGATCAGGCAGAGTGCGAGCATGGGTCTGCAGAGCCCTGCTGAACAAAACTGAGCAAAACCGATAGCGTCTTTCATATGCTCTCCTTTTAGGCTTTCCCAGCAGCTCGTATGGTCTGAGGAATGAATTCGAGAGCGGGCCGGGTACCCCGTGTTGTTGTGCATCACTACCTTGAAAGCGAGATTTCCGGATGTTGCGGGTCACTCCGAGGTTCGTCTGGTCTCCATTCCTCAAGGCTTACTTTTTCAAAACGACGCTATCCCCTTTCTTCCTAGTACGATAGAATGATCGACCGAAATCTATGTCCTTTCAAGTCATTAGGAAAGGAAATCAATGGCATCTGCGTCCCAAGACGTGACAGTATTGATTGATCAATTGATCGCAGGAGAGCAGGAAGCCCTTTCTAAACTAATTCCGCTTGTATATGACGAACTGCATCGTCTCGCTGCTGGATATATGCGACGCGAAAGACCTAACCACACACTCCAGGCCACGGCGTTAGTTAACGAAGCATATTTGAAGCTCGTACAGCAACCATCTTTGAACTGGCGTAGTCGCGCCCATTTTTTCGGCGTTGCTGCTCAAATAATGAGGCACATTCTGGTGGACCATGCTCGCAGCCACGGCATGGAGAAGAGAGGTGGTGGAATGCGCACTGTTGCTCTGGACCAAGCCTTTATCTTCGCTCCCGAAAAGTCGATTGAGCTTCTACGGCTGGACACCTCTCTCAAGCGCCTCGCGGAACTAGACCCGCGTCAGGCGAGGGTGGTTGAACTGCGTTTTTTCGGCGGACTTACAGTTGAGGAGGCAGCCGACGTGTTGGGTCTATCGCCCAAAACAGTGAAACGAGACTGGAGTATGGCAAAGGCGTGGCTCCACGGAGACCTGAAAGAACAAGCATGACAATCTCGTCCGAAAACTGGGCAGCGGTGAAAGAGTTGTTCAACGCCGCTCTGGAGCGAGATCCGACCTCACGGGCGGCCTTTTTACGGGATCGGTGTGCCGACACGAAGGTGCTGGCCGAAGTCGAACGGCTGCTCGCAGAACACGAGGAGGCCGGCTCCTTCTTGTCAAGAGCGGCCGTCGGAAATGGTGTCGTTCAGCAGTTCGTGTCTCCTCCGACAGGACGACTTAAGGAAAATGACGTCTTGGCAGGCCGCTTTCGCATCGTCAGCTTCGTCGCGAGCGGTGGTATGGGCGTTGTGTACAAAGCGGAAGACACACGGCTACATCGTTTTGTGGCGCTGAAATTCTTGCCCGCTGAAGTCGCTAACGATCCTCTGTCTCTGGCTCGTTTCCAACGCGAAGCCGAGGCGGCTTCAGCTCTGAGCCACGCCAATATTTGCACGATTTACGACATCGGCGAGCACCAAGGACATGCCTTCATTGCTATGGAGTACCTGGAAGGCATGACCCTGCGGCAACGTCTGACACAGCTGCCTTGGGACTTAGAGGTCATTCTTGAAATCGCAATTGGTATTTCAAACGGTCTGGACGCCGCCCATGGTGCAGGGATTGTCCATCGGGATATCAAGCCCTCAAACATCTTCATAACCAAGCGAGGCGATGCCAAGATTCTGGACTTTGGCGTAGCCAAGAGAACGGTCGCCAGGCAGGCCTCGACCGATGCCTCCACGCTGACAAGTCTCCCAAACGAAGAGCATCTCACCACGCCGGGCGCTGCCGTAGGCACAATCGCTTACATGTCGCCAGAGCAGGTTCGTGGCAAGGAACTTGACCCTCGTACAGATCTGTTCTCGTTCGGAGCCGTCCTCTACGAGATGGTGACCGGCACCATGCCATTTCGCGGAGACACTACTGGCGAGATATTTGATTCGATACTGAATCGGGCGCCGGTTTCGCCAGTTCGGATAAATCCTGAGATTCCGCAGAAATTGGAAGGCATCATCAACAAGGCGTTAGAGAAAGACCGTACTGTCCGTTACCAATCAGCCGCTGAGCTTCGCGCCGACTTGAGGCGCTTAAAACGGGACACGGATGCGGCCTCCAGACCTGAGGCCTCGGTGGTTCAGTCGCCTCCACTGCGATCTCGTTCGTGGATCAAGAGGTTATTAGTGAGCGCAAGTGCTACCTTAGCGATCGCTGCTCTAATATTTGGAGTCCGGGTGTGGTACAAGCCAAGGGCACACGTAACCCAAAGCGGCCTGAAACTCACCAAGCTTACGGCGAGTTCGGCAGAAAGCCTCATTGAATTTGCCGAGATCTCCCCTGACGGCAAGTACCTCGCCTACACCGAAAGGGGAGGCGGCTTGACCGTGAGTTCGATTGAAACCGGGGACGCTCGGGTCCTTACCCCCGCGACGGGTGACATCATTCCTCAAGATTGGTTCCCGGACAGTACACAACTCCTGGTGCTCCGCCTATCGGATATGAGCCTTTGGAAGGTCTCCATCTTGACGGCAGCACTCAGCAAACTCCGTGACAACGTTCAATCTGCGACCTTTTCTCCTGATGGCTCACACATCTTGTACCTCGATCCAGGTCTTCACGAGTACTGGACTATGGGGCCGGACGGAACTGGAGCACATCGAGTGGTACTGGTTGACCCGCGCGACGAAGTCTCGAATTTTGGTTGGGCTCCAACCGGGCGACGATTCGGCTACACGATCACCCGGCGGCTACGGGACGGTAAAGAGGACATACGAATCGAGAGTCAGGACATCGAGGGCAAGCAACAACCCACCGTAATTGTTTCCAATCCAGAGCTTGCAGGTGGAGATTTCTGCTGGTTGCCAGATGGACGATTCATCTATTCCTTGCCCGAGCCACCCCCCAACGCAGGCGACTTCAATCTTTGGGCAATACGGGTAGACCCGCAAAGCGGAGAGCCTCACGGCGAACCAGAAAAGCTCACGAACTGGACCGGGTTTGGTATCGGCTCGATGACCGCCACGGCTGATGGCAAACGCTTGCAGCTCGTTACTCACCACAATCAGAGCACAATATACACGGCGGCGCTAGGGACGAGCGCTGGATCCGGTCTCGGTCAGGCAGCGCGTCTAACCACGGACACATGGGCAAAATCGGTGGAAGGATGGGCTCCAGACAACAGAACGGTTTACTTTACCTTGCGCCGGAATGGAAGATCGAGCATTTACCGCCAGGACATTCATCAGCAGTCACCCGAGCGCATAGTTTCTGGTCCAGAAGACTATTCCAACGCTCGCCTCAGTCCTGACGGTTCGGTTTTGCTCTACACGGCCACTGCCAAAGACAAATCGTCTGAACCTAGCCGTTTGGTGAGCATGCCCGTCGAGGGAGGTACGCCCTCCGTACTCGCCAAGGGTGACTATGGGTTCGAATGCACTCTTCCTCCAGCCACCTCATGCTTTCTGTCAAAGGAGGAAGGAGGATCCCTGAATTTCTACGAACTGGATCCCCGACACGGGCCGGCGGCCAAGCCTTTTAAAACAATCAGCAAGATCGCGAACTGGAGTCTGTCGCCCGACGGCCAATACATCGCTCTCGTCGAGAACAATGAGAAAGCGGAAATACAGCTACTAGACCTGAGCAAGGGAACAGTCCAGCGGCTCGACCTTGGCAAGTGGAACCACCTACAAACTACAAGCTGGTCGGCTGACGGAAGAACGGTTTTTGCAACTGCATTTTCGTTGTTGGGGACTAAACTCTTGTCGGTCGGGCTCGATGGCAAGGTCAAGGTTCTCTTCCAGCAGGGTCACAATTGGGTGTGCTGCCCAAAGGCCGCCCCGAACGGTCGAATGCTAGCGTTCTCCGTTGTGGAAATCCAAGGCGACGTCATGATGGTCGAAAATTTCTAGCTTCAGAGGAATCGACTTGGCTTATCCGTACGGAAACCCGACGCAGCTTTCAGTGCACTCTAAAACTGGAGCCGAACCTTCAGTTGAATCATCCTCGCAGATGTGTCTCCGCCCAGGCCGGAGCCAAGAATGCCGGTGGGCGGCTGTTCCATGTAGCCGATCTGCCCAAATCCTGAGCTCGAAGAATCACGGTTGGGAAATCCAAAATTCGGGTGATTGAAGAGGTTAAAGAACTGAAACCCGATGCCTAGCACCGCCCCTTCCCACTTGGGAAGCTTGGTGTTCTTAAGGACAGCAAAGTCCGAGCTGAAATAGCCTGGACCACGAAAATAATTGCGACCCTGCCTAATTGAAACGGAAGGGCCACCACACGAACCGGATGGACCTGGCAAGTTCCCGGCATTGAATCCGGTTTCGCATCCAGCCTGCAGAAACACCGCACCTGGGCTCGGCGAGCCATCGGGCAACGTTTGAGGGGGTAGACAAGGATGCGGCGCCAGAGGAGCGGCAGCGCCTTCACCACACGATGGGCTGGAGGCGAGCGGGCCAACTGGCACCGAATAGATAGGGCCGAAGAAATTGTTGCCCATCAGTTTCTCTTGTTGGAATGTATCCTTAACGGTATAAGGGAATCCAGTGCGAGCAAATACTGCTCCTGAAATCTGCCAGCCCTTCACAAGGTAATCCGGCCAACGGCCTCCCGTAGCGGCCTTAAACGGGAGTTCCCAGACATAATTGGCATTGAATGAATGGCGTACATCATATGCGGCAGGCCCGTAGCTGTCGCGCGGGTTGTTCGGATCCTGCAGATAGAGAGAACTACCAAAGTTGAATTGGCCTACGCCCCCGTTTGAGACTTCGTCGAGCGCATGTCCATACGTATAGTTCGCCTGAACTAGCCCATCACTCCACCTACTGAAGCGATGTTGCAAGGATGCAACCATTCCATTGTAGTTGGACACGCTCGGTGTAGTGAATTCGGTCACCTGACTAAAGCGAGCATCTGCGCACGGTGGAACAGGCGGGCTTGTACATTGCGCGGAGGGAAGAGAGGCAAACCCAAAAGCGTTTGCGGAGGGGTTCTGTGCTAAGTCATGGACTCCGTGATGACCAAAGTAGCCGATAGTCACCGAAGTCGTGGTGCCGAGCGTTTGCTGTACCTGCAGGCTCCATTTTTGATATTGCGGCGAATGGGTCCTGCCATTCGGAAGGTTCATGCTTGGCGGAAAGAAAAACGGATCAGACGACCGTATCTGAGCAAGGGTCTCGCCTGAGGCAAATCCGCTCAGAAAACTAGCATTCGATTGAGCTGCAACCTTGAAGAGGCTATTGCTCTCGTTGGGGGTGAGACTATCCCCGTAGACAGTGAAACTATTCAACAGTGGCGGATTAGAGGCGAAACGCTCAGTAACAAGATTTGGACGTGGATCGTAGAAAATGCCGATACCTCCCCTGACCACCGCATTGTGTGAAATCGAAAAAGGCTGCCATGCGAAGCTCAATCGGGGGCTCCAAACAATGCTATCTGTATTTTCAAGAGCTTGCTTTTGATCGATGAGGATCGACTGGTTGTAGGGTTTTGCCGGATCGTGGCTGACTGATTCAAATGGCCCAGTCAACCGGGCGAAGCAGCGCCGAGAACAGATCGGATTTGACTGGTGGTCAGCTCGAAGAGCACCCGTGAGAGTCAAATTCCGACGTGTGTGCCATTCATCCTGAGCATAAAATCCCAGCTGATAAGATGCGAAGCGCTCCTCAGTTGCCGATGAAAAGGCCTGAGACAAGATCGTTAAGTCTGTTGAATCAGAACCGTTCAGCACGTTTGGATCTACGCCACCTTGGAAAAACGCGTCCAATGACAACGGCATCAATATTCCGTGTTGCGATTGAGAGAGGCTGAAATCGCTTAGATATCTTCTCTCGAAGTTTGCACCAAACCCAAGCTTCTGTGCTCCCCTTATCTTTACGAGATCATCGGAGATTTGGAAGCGCGTCACCTTGGTGCCTGTCGGAAAATATTGGTTCTCACCTCCCAACGTTGTGAATGGGCTGATCCAGCTCAAAACTGTAGGAAAAGCCGCCAAGGACTGCGTTGAGTTTTTTAGTCCAAAAACGGCGGCGAACCACGTCCCCGCTAGAAGAAACTGATTAACAGCCGATGTTCCAAAACTGTGAGTCTGGTTGAGTTGGCCTTGCCACCATGGCTGGTCACTGCCCGCGTTGAACAACGGACTGATAGGGTCGGTGTAAGTTGCTTGATGGCCAAAATCGTACTGCAATCGCAAAGATGCGCGATCATTTCCACTGATGCTCCAGTCCAAGCGGCCCGATACGAGGGAATCATCTGTCGGCTCTCCAATTGTCGTTTGGAAATAGACCGCGCACGGCACGCTGGTGCCGAGTCCATTTGGCCCTACGAATCCCTGACATCCAAGGGGGTCGGTAAAACTAGCACCAGGCAATGCTCGGATTGCTCCTGGGGTCTTGTTATAGAGGGCAAAAATCTGTTTGTAGAATGCATCTGAAGCAGAGTTCGCGCCAAACTGAGTGTCTATATTGTCGAGAGTTTCGGCTTCAAACTGAGAACTCGGGATAACAACCGATTGTGATATTGGCAGTTGCACTCTAAGCCCTTCCGTGTCGAAGAAGAAGAATAGTTTGTCCTTCCTGATTGGGCCACCGAAGGAACCTGCCCATTGATTAGCAATATCGAAGGGGCGTGGAGTGCCATTGGCGTTGTTCATCCAATCGTTCGCGTTGAAAACGCGGCCATTCCAAAAGTACTCGGCGTTTCCATGGAAGTCGTTGCCCCCCGATTTGGTGATGTAGTTGACATTCGCCCCAGCGGCGCCACCGAATTGGCCAGAATAGCCGTTAGTGACAATCGTGGCTTCTTGGATCTCGTTTTGTCCAAGAAGCAGGTTTGACGGGCCGGTATCGTTCACTCTCACCGTATCGTCGTTGTCATTCATTCCGTCAACGGTGAAGCGATTTGACGTGCCCGGCATGCCCAGAACTGAAAAATTGCCCGTGCCGCCATCGGTATTCATGATCGCAGCGGGAGCCGTTTGCACGATGTATGTGAGATCGTTGCCGGGGTTGGGGAGTTCAGAAACCTGCAGTCTATTCATTGTTGTGGAGGCGTCACCGTTTTCCGCCTGGATAAGAGGCGCGTCCTCCCTCACATCTATTGTAGTGTTCGGAGCGGCTATCGCTAGCTGAACGTTCAGTGTCGCAGGTGGACCCAGAAAAACATTCAATTTGCGCTGTGCCGTTTGAAAACCTGGATGGCCGACTGTGATCGTGTAACTTGACGGGAAGAGGAAGGAAAATAGATATAGTCCAGCTGCATTCGTCTTGTCCGAAACTGTAGTTCCCTTGGCATCGTCTTGCAGTGTGACAACTGTCTCTTTTATCACTGCACCACTCGGGTCGTTCACGACACCTGTCAAACCGCCAGTTGTGGCCGTTTGGGCATTTAGCTTCTCCGAATCAAGAGCCAGAAGAACCACAGTTCCGAGGAGGAGTGTGAATAGCCAGTATCTTGCCCGCCCGCTGGGGATCAGCAAGCTCCAACACAGCCCGCGCTCGTTTACTGTTACAGCGCCCTGGGCCAGAAGTTCCGAAAGCATCCTTGGGCACCCTCAGTATTGGCCTGTTGTGATAGGCAGTATGGCAATGTAGGTGATCAGGATTCGATTCAGCCAAAAGAGACGTGGAGTATACATCAGAATGTCTGATCGGAATGTTTCATCTAGCAGGCGTGTCGAGAGAACACCTGGCGGCCCCAGTAGTGTTGAGGTAGTTTTATTAGAAAACTACACTTTTCTAACGATCTGTTGCAGACAGGGCTGGCCTCACTGTTATCGTGTTCGTGAGGACCAGAAACAATCGCAGGTTTTCTAACGAATCAATTGAGCAAAACCCCACAAATCCTTCAGTTATTCAATAAAAAGCGCCTCCAAAAAGTCGCCGTGACCTGCTCCCCTGTTTCCGCACAAAGCTGAGTATGATTTGTGCGAAAGAAAGGGGAAGAGGGTATGTCGAGGAGCAGGCACACGGAGGCGCAGATGATCGGGGCGCTGAAACAGCTAGAGGCAGGTCGCAAAGCGGAGGATGTGGCGCGTGAAGTGGGGGTGTCGAAGCACACGATCTACGCCTGGAAGGCGAAGTACGGCGGCATGGATGTGAGCCAGGCGCAGGAAGCGAAGCAGTTGCGTGACGAGAACACGAAACTGCGAAAGCTGGTGGCGGATTTGAGTCTGGACAAGGAAGCACTGCAGTCGGTGATCCGAAAAAACGGCTGGAGCTCGTAGCCCTGAAGGCGGCTGTCGAGCAGGTGCGCGGGGAGTACGCCTTCAGCCAGCGGCGTGCGTGCGAGCTGATGACGATGGCGGTGTCAAGCTATCGCTACCAGAGCCGGCGTTGCGATGAGCCGCTGAGAACGCGGCTGGTGGAACTGGCGCGGGAGAAGCCACGCTTCGGGTATCGGCGGCTGCATGTGTTGCTGGGCCGCTCGGGAGAGCATGTGAACCACAAGCGAGTGCATCGCGTGTATCGAGCGGCCGGACTGATGATCCGGCGGAAGAAGCGGAAACACTGCGTGCGCGAAGGAAAGCCGCTGCTGGCGAGGACTTCGGCGAACCAGGAGTGGGCCTTGGATTTCCTGCACGATGCGGTAGAGTGCGGGCGGGCGATCCGGGTGCTGAGCGTGGTGGATGCCTTCACGCGGGAATGTTTGGCGTTGGAAGTGGACACCAGCTTTGCCAGCCGGAGAGTAACGCGAGTGTTGGATGCGATCGTGGCGGAGCGCGGTCAACCGCTGGCGATTCGCTGCGACAACGGGCCGGAGCTGACGAGTCGCCATTTTCTGGCGTGGTGCGTAGAGCGGCAGATCGAGTTAGTGCACATACAGCCGGGCAAGCCGACGCAGAACGCGCACGTGGAAAGCTTTCACGGACGGCTGCGGGAAGAGTGTCTGGCAGTAAGTTGGTTCCAGAACTTATTCGACGCACGGAGAAAGATCGCGGCGTGGCGGAAAGACTACAACGAGGAGCGTCCGCACAGCAGCCTGGGATACCGAACACCGAAGGAGTTTGCTGCTCAGGCCGCGAGCTTCTACAGAGCTGAACTGGGGCAAGAGGCCTCAAACGCCGGCCCCTTGCCCCAGACCCCCATCCCCGCTCAAACCGGAGATGGATCAGAAAAAGTTTGTCGTATTCTGACGTGAACGAAACCAGGGGGCAGGTCAGCCGAATGCGCTAGAAACTCGCTAGAACGCAAGGAAAACTATGGTTTTTGGTTTTTACTAAATAAAGTACCGTCATCGCACTTTCCCTCACTGCATCTCTAGAAATGCGCTACAACTCACGCCTACATCGCTACGGGGTACTCGCCAAACCCTCAAAGCCCAGTTTTTGTTGTTCCCGAAGCAACTATCGCAGAGTGCAAAGAGCGACTGACACCCTCCGCTGAACAGGGAGGCTAGATACTATTGCCACGAAAGCACAGCGAACGAATGACAGATAACGGTTTTGCAGTTTTGATGCTTTTGCGTCAGTGATACACTCTGGAATCTCTAACGTCAGAGTAGTTCGAATTCGAATGCCCGAGCAGGGGATTATGAGTACCCAGGACAGTTCTGATTGCTTATGAAAATTTTTACTCTACCTGATTCTTCAACCGCTTACCAGACCTGGGTTCTGACGCGTTCTGATCGACTTTGTCCCCTTCTGACCATGGAACTACTACAGTTTTACTACAGTCGATTCACTGCACAGTAGGGTAAGGGGCCTGTCCGAGCAAGCCAAGTGAACCTATTCCTCAAACGCTGGCGCACGATCGGGACCCGATTTGTCGCTCGAAGGGAATTCGGGAGCGATCATTGACCAGGTTCTGAGTGTAATCGAGATGTTACGCCAGCTATGATGGAACGATGCGGACAGTTGGCACGGCAGCAGCTATAGGATTGGCAACCGGCATCTTCGGCGGTGTCTTTGGATACTTTCTCGCGAGACTTCTCCTTGAGCACGGTATCGTGGAGGGGCCTCCGGCAGGGGTTTTGGTCTTCCTTCTGCTCCCCAGTCTCGCTGCTGGTTGCGCGTTCGTCGGTTTCGTTTTGGCACTTTTGCGGCTCTGGATCGCTGCACGGAAGAGCACTTCGCTCGATGAGTGAAATCGCGATTTTTCGTCAACTACGAGCCTGTCGCTGGGTCACGCAACGGATTTTTCGTTTGCCCTTGGTGGAATTGCCCCTGATGGAATAGCACTGGGTTTCCATATTCAAGAGCAACAATCCCGCGACGGCTCACCTTCTGCGTAAGTCTTGAATGTGGGGATGGGAGACGTTGCGGCCATGGCGCATTCTCATTTCTGTTTCTCGCGATTGATCAAGCGCGGCAAATCGTCCAGCAGTCCGACCGCCAGCCGCAACTTGGCTGCCGACACTCCGTCAGGCATCGTTTCCAAGAGATCCGCCAGCAGACCGGAGAGTGCTGAGATACGCTGTTGCGCAGTCTCCTTCGCGCTGCGATAGTGCCCGTCGGATACCTCGACCAACAGGTCCGGCAGATCGGGGGAAATCTTCCCGGTCTCTGCGTATTCCAACATGGCTTTGTTGTACTTTTCCGTCATCTCGGGAGTTTCCGGCGGTTGACCAGCGTAGTGGACCCTGCAAAAGGAGAAGCTTTCCGGCGCATTGTTGGTCATGGCTGCTAAAGCTTGCTCCCGTCCGGTAGGGGTGTCAACGGGGGGCTGCTTGGAGTGTCATACCACAATAGAAACGTCCCCGTCTTGTCCGCCATAGAAATGTCCCCTGGTTGTCGTTTCACCATGCCGATGAAAACATCGGCGTTTTCATTTGTTGGTAGCGGTTTTTTCTCCACGGATGATCGACAGCGGGAATGCACGATTTTGGTTTCGGGGATGGGGGCGCTGGGGAAGGGGCAGCGTCTCTTCCATCGCTCCTCGCTGTAGAAGCCGCCTTCCATTCGCGGAACACCAGACAGTGATCGCGATAGTGAATCGCCAGTTCCCCGGCTTGGTTTTCCCGCACCAGTGCCCGACTCTTCGCCGGTACCCTGGGTCGGCTGGGCCGTTCCAGTTGCAGCAGTCGGTTCTGGTAGCGCACCACCCAGTCCTCGCTGACCACGCGTTCTTCCTCCAGCCAGAAGACTTCGTCCAGCTGCCGCGCCGTCGGCGTCGCCGGTGATAATCGGCTGCTCGCCGCCGCGGCGTGCGCGTAACGCCGGTTGTGTTCGGCGAGGTAGTGCTGGTCCAGATACGCATTGGCTTGGTCGTAGTTGGCGATTCCGGCCAGGCGCAGTTTCTTCACCAGCCGATCCTGATGCGTGCCGTGTGCCCGCTCCACGCGCCCTTTGGCTTGCGGCGAACTGGCGGCGATGATCTCGATGCCCAGCTTCGCGCACATGCGTCCAAACTGCGTCACCGCCGGCTCTCCGCGCATGCGCTCTTGGGCATTCGGTGGGCGCACATAGACGTTCTTCCAGTCCGTGTACAGCGCTTGCGGCACCCGGTAGCGCTCGATCCAGCGCCGCAACACTGCCACCGCCGCCCAGATCGACTCCTCCCCGGAGAACCAACCTAGCGCTTGCGTGGTGGCGTCATCGACCATGTGCATTAGACAGCCCCGCGGTCCACGTTCTTCCAACCACCGGTGAAAGCTCCCGTCCAATTGCACTAACTCGCCGAAGTGCGCCTTGGCTTCGCGTCGCTGCCGATACGGTTTCCGCTGCCGTTGCCTCTGCCAGCACCCCGCCTCTTTCAACCACCGCCGCAGCGTCTCGGCATGCATGTGCAGGCCGTCATCGCTCGCCAGATGCTCGCAGGCCAGCGTTGGGCCAAAGTCCTCATAGCGGGCCTTCACCTGCTTTAGCACCGCCGCTCGAAACTCTGCCCCGTACGCCCGGTTCGACACCCGGCCACAGTTGCCGTGCTGCAGGGCCTTGGCTCCTCCTGCCCGATACCGCGCCCAGATCCGCTTGCTCTGCCGATAACTTAACCCCATCAACTCCGCCGCTTCGATCAATCGCAAGCTCCGCGCCTTTACCCTCCCCATCACTTCCACTCGGCTCAGCTCTTTCTTGCTCAATCCAGTTCTCCCCAATCGCAGTTCCTCCTCGTCCGAGGAACTCTAAAGGGGACACTTCTAATGTGGTTTCAAGGGGACACTTTCAATGTGGTTCAACACGGGGGCTGCTTGGAGGTTCTGAGTGTAATGGCGATTTTTCGCCAGTTGAGAACGAGGAAGTAAGCCACCAGATAATTTCAGGCTATACTCGTCAACCTCGGTAGGCCCCGAAGACATGGCGATCTGGCAATACAGGCTCATTTTGCTGCCGGAAGAGGCGCTTCTCCGAAAGAACGAGGTGCTGCCACTCACCATTCCAATGGAATTGGCTGAGGACTTCGGTTGGTGGTCGGAGACGCAACCCGCTTCCGGTCTAGAGGACGAAATTGACTTAATCCTTCCTCCAAAGGATTCTTGGTCCACAAGCATGAGAATGTGGGGCCGCAAGCACGGTGACGATGCTCACGTCGTCTATGAGGATGACACCAAGACCAAGGTCATAGAAATTGGCTTTCGCATCGACGCCAGCGCCATCTGCCGAGATTTGGTGGGAAGGATTTGCACACTGGCGGCGCGGCTTAACTGCGTTCTATTGACGGCTGGGTACAAGATTCTGCTTCCCGATGAATCGATGGTTCTAACGGCCATCAATGATTCAACTGCAAAGAGATTAGTTGACGATCCCGAGACAACCCTGCGGAACTTGGATGAGAAAAAGATGCAGGAAGGGTTTGACTACCTGATGCGGGACTGGAAAAAGAATCCACCGAAATGAATGACGAAAACTAGCGTTTCTTTTTTTTTTTTTTTTTTTTTTTTTTTTTTTTTTTTTTTTTTTTTTTTTTTTTTTTTTTTTTTTTTTTTTTTTTTTTTTTTTTTTTTTTTTTTTTTTTTTTTTTTTTTTTTTTTTTTTTTTTTTTTTTTTTTTTTTTTTTTTTTTTTTTTTTTTTTTTTTTTTTTTTTTTTTTTTTTTTTTTTTTTTTTTTTTTTTTTTTTTTTTTTTTTTTTTTTTTTTTTTTTTTTTTTTTTTTTTTTTTTTTTTTTTTTTTTTTTTTTTTTTTTTTTTTTTTTTTTTTTTTTTTTTTTTTTTTTTTTTTTTTTTTTTTTTTTTTTTTTTTTTTTTTTTTTTTTTTTTTTTTTTTTTTTTTTTTTTTTTTTTTTTTTTTTTTTTTTTTTTTTTTTTTTTTTTTTTTTTTTTTTTTTTTTTTTTTTTTTTTTTTTTTTTTTTTTTTTTTTTTTTTTTTTTTTTTTTTTTTTTTTTTTTTTTTTTTTTTTTTTTTTTTTTTTTTTTTTTTTTTTTTTTTTTTTTTTTTTTTTTTTTTTTTTTTTGGTAAGCGTTCGGAGTGCACCGTATTGCTAAGTGTCCACGAAGCGGTTAAGTGGACACTTCTGGAGGGGTGGAGATGATGTTCCAAGGCAGCAACTCCTCGATCGGTCCATGGGATGGTCGACGATACGCGTCAGCACCTGGCGCAGATAGGCTTCGGATCGAGACCGTTGAGTTTCGCCGAACCAATCAAGCTGTAGATCGTCGCCGCCCGGTCCCCGCCAGCGTCAGATCCGGCAAACAGATAGTTCTTCCGCCCCAGGGCCACACCGCGTAAGGACCGCTCGGCGGCGTTGTTGTCGATCTCGACGTGTCCATCTTCTATATAGCGTGTCAGCGCGTCCCAACGGGACAGGGCGTAGCGGATGGCCACCGTCGTCTCCGACTTACGCGAGAGCTTCGACAAGGTCGCCTCCAGCCACTGTCGCAGAGAATCCAGCAGCGGCTTCGCCTGTGCCTGGCGGACGGCTGGCGTTCGTCCGGCGGTCGACCGCGAATCGGTTCTTCGATTCCATACAGCGCGCCGATCCGCTGCAATGCCTCCCGTGCCACCGGCGAACTGTGCGCCTGTTCCAGATCGTAGAAGTGGCGCCGCACGTGCGCCCAACAGGCAACATGCTCAATGCGGTTATTTTCGTAGAGCTGATTGAATCCCGCATAGGCATCTGCCTGCAGAGTACCGCGAAATTTTTCCAGATGCTGCGCGGGATGTTCGCCTTTGCGATCGGGTGAGTAGGCGAACCACACGGCAGGCGCGGCGGTGTCGCCCGCAGGACGATCATCGCGAACGTAGGTCCACAACCGACCCGTCTTGGTCTTACCCTGGCCCGGCGCCAACACCGGCACCGGTGTGTCGTCGGCGTGCAGCTTGCCGGCGGCCGTCACGTAGCGACGCAGCGCTTCCACCAGCGGCTCCAGCAATCGACTACATCCGCCGACCCAGTCGCCATTGTCGAGCGCTCCAGTTCCACACCATGACGCGCGTAGATTTCCGACTGCCGATACAGTGGCTGATGATCACAGTATTTCGAGACCAACACATGCGCCAGCAGCCCGGGACCAGCCATGCCGCGCTCGATCGGACGACTTGGTGCTTCCGCCTGCACAATGCAGTCGCACTTCGTGCAGCTCAGTTTGGTGCGCACGCGACGCACCACCACGAAACTGGCGGGCACGTACTCCAGCATCTCCGAGACGTCCTCACCCAGCTTCCGCAACTCGCCTTGGCATTGCGGACACATCATTTCCTTCGGCACATGGGTGCGCGTTTGTCGCGGCAGATGATCCGGCAGAGCGCGACGTGCCGGTTTCGCTGTGGTCGCACTTAGAGTAGCTGCCACCGACGACGGCTCGGGTGGGTTAACTTTCTCGCTGCGACTCGATTCCAGTTCTTCCAGCCGCAACTCCAACTGCTCGATCTGCCGCTGTAACTTCTCCGACTTCCGACCAAACTGCATGTGGTGCAGCTTGACCAGCAGCAGCTTCAGGTGTTCGATCTCACGCTCGTGCGAGATCAGTTGTTCGTGTTGCGCCAGGGTCAGCGATGCAGGGCCTCGGCAGGAAGCACGTTCAGATCGGGGAGCGCGTTCACCGCCATGCGCGGAGTATCGCATGAACTCGCGCCTTCTCATTCGCCTTGGCCCGAAAAAACTTGTGGAAAGAATCTTGCAGGTTACACCGACAACTGTGGCTCCCACGTCCGCTCTGGTCGCCGCCAATCGATACCTTCCAGCAACATCGATAACTGCGCCCGCGTCAAAGAAACTGTGCCGCTGGTCGCTTGCGGCCACACGAAGCGCCCCAGCTCCAGTCGCTTCGCGAACAAACACAACCCGTCACCGTCATACCACAGTACTTTGATGAGATCGCCGCGCCGTCCGCGAAACACGAACACGTGCCCGGAGAACGGACTCTGTTCCAGCTTCGTCTGCACCTGCGCGCTCAGTCCCGTAAACCCGCGGCGCAAGTCGGTCACCCCCGCCGCGACCCAGATCCGTGTCTTCGCCGGCAATGCGATCATGCCCGCAAACACTCCAGCAGAACCCGCACCAATACCGGATCGACGCTGCCCTCAATCCGCACCTGCGCCTGACGAAACTCGATGTGGATCGTACCCGGTTGTGGTTGGGAAAAACCCGTGACGTGGGGCTCGATTACCACCGGCGCTGACTTACTCTCGCTCACGCGCACCGGCAGCAACTTGATCCCTGGCTTCTGCTCCCCAAGTCGTCCCGCCAAGTAAAGTCGGCGCCAGCCAAAAACCTGATTGGCGTTCACACCGTGCCCCCGCGCCACCTTCGCTACCGACGCGCCGGGCACCAGCGTCTCTTCCACGATCCGCCGCTTCTCCGCGATGCTTCGTCGCTGCCGCTGCGCTGCGACCGAGCCCTCGCGGTCGCGGGAAGTGACTGCAGCTTGCTGGGAAGCGTCCATCTTCGCTCCAAGTGGACACCTATCCGAAGCGCCCACTTCGCGAGTATGGCTCTCATTTATCACGATGTCGAGACGGCCACAACCGAACGCTTACGCGTGGAGGGCGCCGAAAGCCGAAACAATCATGGCGATCATGAACCATTTTGCGCCCGCCCGTCCGATCAGCAGAGCAACCACGTCGGAAGCAACGTGCTGAGATTGCGCTACATGGGAGAAGCTGAGCAAGTGGAAGTACATCCAATTGATCAAGAGAGAGACAAGAATCGCGGCTCTTGGAAGATTTCGTCCTGGGTTGAGTATCTCACCGCCCAACGGCCCTAAACCTTGAAACCCATTGTAGGCTGCCATAACCGGGACCAGAGCCATGAGAAAAGCGACCAGCGCTCCATGGGATAAGGTAAAGACTGACCTGTCGACTGCAATCGCATTCTTCACCGCGAACCCTAGACCCAGAATCAATACGACCGCGGCGAGTTTCAAAGCTGTAAGAAATACCTGGAAACGCCCGACGGTACGGATGCCGAGGTAGTTCATAGCTGCAACGAGCACAATCGCCAATGCGGCCAGGGGCTGGGCATACGTAAAAGCAAACTGGTAAGGCTGCGGTTGAAAAGGCAGCCGAAGACTCCAATTGAAGATCGGCACTCGTCACCGACGGCAACAGAAAACCGACGAAGCGCAGAAGTCCGGCGGCGATAATAGCGGCTGAACCCGGCTTCATGATCATGGAACTCGTCCAGCCGTAGAGAAACCCACAAAGGGGACCGAGGCCTCGGCTCTGATAAACGTAGTCGCCTCCTGCCTCCGGCATGGCCGCAGCCAGTTCGGCATAACAAAAAGCGCCAAAGAGCACGATCGCTCCTCCAACCATCCAAGCCACGAGAACCTTGGTCAGAGAACCGACTTCACGGGACATGTCGCTTGCAACCAGGAAGACCGCCTGTCCGATCATGCCGCCCACCACAATTGCCGTGGCGGCCCACGGTCCGAGCCCCCGTATGAGTCCCAGTGGCTGCCCATTGGGTGTTCACATTATTGTGCTTTCAATTTAATTTGTACGCGCTACTCGGAGTTCAGCAGTCTACTCCATAACTGTTGTAACCAGGCGATGTCACCACTTTGCGCTTTTTGTTCGCAAAAACCGCCTCAACGAGTGCTATGGCGATATTACGCCGGTTGACGATCTGTTGGTTCCCGCTGCCGTTCGCGAAAACAGTAGTATTGAAATATCGCGAAATATTCCGGATGGGCCGCAGCGAACTTGAGAGGCTGTTCGTTACCTCACAGTTAGTGCTACTTGATCGTCAGCGACGTTGTCCCACTGATGCTACCGGAGCTTGCGGCTATCGTCGTGGCACCTGGCGCTAACCCCGTCGCAGTCCGGAACTAATGCTCGCTATATTCGGCGCTGTCGAACTCCACATCACGGAATCGGTTATGATCTTGTTGCTTCCATCGCTGAATGTTCCAAAGGCAGTAAATTGCCGGTGCTCCGACGGTAAGCGCAGAATTAACAGGAGCTACCGCTATCGATATCAAAGAAGGTTCCACTTCGACGGAGAGGGATGTTGTACCGCTCACTCCTCCAGAAGTTGCGGTTATTTTCGTGGTGCTGGGACGAGAGCGGTTGCCAGACCAACCGTGGTGATGGTCGCTATGTCAGTAGCGGAGGAACTCCATGTTGCAGACGGCAGGCTCTGTGTGCTCCGTCGCGGAAAGTTCCGTGGCAGTGAATTGCATGGTGGCTGCGACAGCGATTGAAGGGTTCGCAGGAGTTACTGCAATCGACATCAATTGGTTTGCAGAGGAACCGGCCATGCCTGAGCACGCAACATGGAAACAGCTGCTGCGATCCGACAAAAAGGAAAAAAACAGGAATTGCATAGGTTCGGACGTTCCGTGACACGACTCTCCCCTTTGTGCTCGGCCTTGAAGGTAAGAGATCCGCGTCGCCCAGCATTTGGCGATGCCGATCTTCTGCAGTGTGTTTGGGGCAGAGTCCACATGCGGAGCCACCCTCAGTGATCAAATTGCCGCTTGATAGTAGGCTACTTGGATCGACCGGTACAAGATAGGTTGGAATGGTTTCATTTGCATTCGAAAAAGCTCATCTGGACGCCGCGCACCTTCGCGGTCAGGATGATTGTCGCTAACAGGCGTTTACGCTAGAACATTGGTTATTAACGTAATCGGGATGTTACGACAGCTATCAGCTTGAACGGAGATTGTGGTAGTCCAACTCAGATAAGGCCCGACGGACTCTCTTAAGGAAATGCTCGGCCTCCGCACGGCCTCTCCATGATCCGGATATGGGGATGTTCATCCACTCGTGAAGTACGAGCTCCACGGCTACCTTGGTGTGTAGCCCGCTTTATGAGCAGCCGAGCTCGGTCGCGAAAGAGTTGGTATTTGTATCGTCTCTTGCTTGGTAGCTGTAACTCTTGCATCGGCCTCGTATGATCTCTGCGAGTCTCCACCCGCAAGGCGCTTCCGGGATTATCCAGGGCGATTCCACCGGACGGATGTCGCCGCTGTCGGGGCTCAAGGCAGTGAACGAAAACCGTAATGTGTCCAGGCGGCTGGCGATCTCACGGAAGCTGAGACGCGTAAGGGAGCTGAGGGACCTCAAGCGTCACATGTTCCCGACCACAGATCGCGTGCAACAAAGGCACCAGGCCACCTCACCTATATCTCTGGTCCACCTCCAACAAGATTCTCTGAGACCGCTGGACAGATATCGGACGCTCCAAACACATAACGGGGTGCAACCGGTTTACCGACCCCTCTTGCGTGGGCAAGCCGATCCCAGTTGAAACCATCGGCACACGACTACGAACGGGACACCAGGGAACACTGTCGGGACAGTGGCGTAACAGCGTTAGCGCAAGCTGCGCCGTGCGCCCAAACGAGGGTCAAGAGCGTAAGGGGATGTTCGACAGTACGTGGACCGGGGTGTCTAGTGCTAGTGAGTCCAACCAGAGGACAAGAGAAGGCGGGAGCTACCGGCTCCGCCCAAAGGTACAGCGGGTCCAAGAAGGAGCCGTGCGCTCCCCACCGCGAACACGCCGCGGAAGTGCAGGAGGTGAAAGTCACCCGTCCGGAGACCGTAAAGGACCCGTGGCAGGGCGAAGCGCACCGGCGCGAAACGAGGGACCGTGGGAGGACGACCGGGACGGAAGTGCGAACCCGCGCTCGGGGTCCAGGTGAGGCGAAGGTCGCACGGAACCGGTCCGGTCAAAGATAAAGTGGCGAGGCCGCCGGTGAGAGGAGGTGAGCCGAGCCCCGCCAAGGACAACGCATAGGGGAACCGCGACAACCAGAAGAGACCTGACGGGAAACGTGCCAGAAACGTGAACCGCGCCCGAACGGGACGAACAGGTAAACATAGAACACAAACGTGCGCGAGGTGGGAACCACGGCAGAAACGAACGCTGAAAGACACGCATGTCGGTGGATGCGTGTAGTGACCGTGCTACGGTGGCGCCGCCAGATAACCCAATGCGGAAAAGCCTGGAAGTTAGTGATGCCGCAACACACAAAGCCGAAACCCGAGACTAACCGGGTGGGGCGAAGATGTGGACCCTGGTGCTAAGCCTCCGGGATGGGCACCGGATCGGTGTCGGCGTGGATACGGCGGTACTGTGCTTGGTATCGAACGTCGCAAGAGGCACTGCACTCCGGAGATGCTCAGCGAAGAGTTTGCGTACGTCCAACTTGGTTTGTGCTTGGCTGGATGCGGAGACCAGAGCAAGCATCGCGCAAAGACAGGCCATTAGGGCTGTAATACGCGGTGCGGTCCGGACTTCGCGGAGTCCGGGGCTGGGTCACTCGGTCGCATACGCATAGCGACCTCCTTAATCTTCTTCAATTGTCTTCGGACTTACCCCAGAATCGGCCCGCGAGCTAATCGCGATGCCTCGAAACGGCACTTTACGCGAGGGAAAAGCTTAATTTGGCCGCATTGTGCTCCTGCGAAACCTTCCCGTCAACCGAAATCTTGAGCCAAGAATCCAGAGATCTCGCCATTGCGTCAAAGGGTGGTCCTGCGAATAGAGACTGTTTCAATTCTTAGGCCCTAGTCAGTTGGCGAAATAGTGCGCCGTGAAAGGCGCTGGACTTCAGCGGGTGCAACTCCCGCCCGGGAACTGGTTCGCTCCACCCGGTAGCAATCGAGACGGCAGCGGAGGCAACAAAGCTGTCGGAGCTCTCGGTGTAAAGGGTCGCTAGGCGACTCGGCGAGCGTGCAGGCCATAACGTGAGTGAACGCTGAGCAGGCCCCGAAACAATAATTGCAGGGGCCGACCTGACTGTTACACAGGGAAGGCCGCCGATGAGGGAGATGGACGAGCGAACAAGCTCCCTCAGACCTGCCGGGGTAATGGCGATGGCATATACGCAGAGGAGACCAGACGCAACACGGGAAGCCCCAGCGGTGATCATAAAAGGATCAACTGGCACCTCGCGAGAGATGGGCCGGGCCGTCTGGGGTGGCGGAGAGGTCCGTAGTACCGACGAAGCCGAGTAATGTCGGTGGAGGGAAGGGGCCTCAGTTAAAGACGGACGCAAGAAGCAACGACGGACATGGGGATTGACGATAAGTCTAGCCACCCCGAGTGGCGTTCAGAAGTTGCAGGCGGCGTCACACAGACCATCGTGAGTCTTTTCCGAGAGCCGGATGCAGGAAATCTGCCTGTCCGGTTCGATGAGCGGGAACAGGAAACAGAGCCAAGCTAAACCGGACTGAGGCGACGGCGCGAAAGCTTCGTCAACAACCACCGGGAGACTAAAGCCACTGCGCCTGTTCTCGACTCTACTCCCCATGGTGAGAGTGCGGACTAGGAAGAGAGGGGCATCCGCGACGCTGCACTTTCGCGACGCAGTCGCGCCTTCTTCAGTCATCAGGTTCGCGTATCGGCTGATCATCTCCAGTGGCCGAACCGTTCTCGTTTTAGATTTAGTATTCCTACGAGGGCATCGTTTAAGGCTTTTATTTCGACTTTGTGTTCCGGAACTTTAGGGAGTTCAAGCAATCGCGCCTCCAGGGTCCCTTCCGCTACTCTAATACGCTCTTCGATCCGGGTATGATCAGTCTCTAACTCAGCCACTGTACAAACTTCTTTCCAGGAAAACTGCTGACCGTTTGACGAAAAAAAGGGAATCGCCATCTTCGCCTCCTTGGCGTGAAAGGAATTGCACAAGGAGTCGTCGCCCAGACTGGACACGGCGGCAGGATGTGTAGGTCTCTAATTAGATCACGGCGCGGGGTTATGTTCAATGGGCGACAATAGCCAGACGCGCTCATGGATTTGCAGCAAGTGCCCCGGCGGGTGCAAGAAAAAGGACTAGAGGTCGAATCATGAGTCTGTCACCTCTATCCGACATCGTACGACAGCTTTAGGGGAGCAAAGCCGAACACGGTCGTGAGGGCATAAGTGTCGTAATCAGGCGATAGCGCTCAAAACCCCTCAATGGGCGTTATCGGGAGTAGAGTCGAAAACAGGCGCAGTGACTATAGTCTCCCGGTGCACATGTCACTCGGCTTTCGCCTCCTCCCCTCAGTCCTGTTGGCTTCTCCTGTTCCTTTCCCCTCATCGAACCGGACTGGCAGTTTCCCCCCCTCCCCGAAAAGCTCCCCCCCCCCCCCCCAAGGCCCCCATCGAAGGGGCACCCCCAAACCAAAACAAAAAAAACCCCTTCCGAAAGCCTTCACCCCCCCCCCCCTCCCCCGTTTCTCCCCCACCCCCCCACGCAGCCCGCGGGCTTAAATCCCCCCCCCTTCCCTCCCTCCCCCCCCCCAACAAAATATTTCCCCCAACCAATAAACTCCTCTTTTTCCCCCCTCCCCCCCCCCGCCCCCCCCCCCCGCCCCCCCCCTCCCCCCCACCTCCCCCCCAACCCCCCCCCCCCTCCCCCCCACCCCCCCCCCCCCCCCCATCCCCCTCCTACCACCACCAAAAACCCAAAACCCCCACCTCCCCACCCCCAGACCCTACCCCCCTCTTCACCCCCCACTCCCCCTCACTCATCTTTCCCCCCCCCCCCCGCCCCCCCCCCCCAACACCACAAAAAATAAGAAATAACGATATAAATAATTTAAACACTTACCCTCTCCAACCCTCCCCGAGTCCCCACCCCCCCCCCCAACCACAGAACAAATCCTAGAGGACCACCCCATCCCCCCACCCCCCTCCCCCCTTCCCCCCCTCTCTATTTCCTTTTTTTCTTTTTCCTCCCTCCCCCTCTTCCTTCTCTCCCCCCCCCCCACATCTACATCTAACATCCCCCCCCCCGACCCCCCCAACCCCCCACCCCATCATAATCATATGCAAAAAAACTAACAAACAACCAATAACCCATAACCACTCCCCGCTCTATCCCTTTTACCACCTGCTGAGCATCTTGTACTGCCCCGCTCCTCCCCTGTGCTCCCCCCAGGCCGACTGCTATATCGGCTCGTAGGCAGCCACGACAACCCCCACAACAACCAAATCCCCCCTCCCACCCACCACACACCCTCTTACTAATATTCTTGGCATTCCTATCTGTCTCCCCCTCCCATCCGGATTATCACCCCTACCCCCATGTGATTCTTCCCCCTTCTTCCCCCCTCCTCCCTCCCCTCCCCCCCCCCCCACACCCCCACATCCTCCCTCATCTCCTCCTCCCTTTCCTCCTCTCCCCCCCCTCCTCCACCACCATCATCACCATCATCCTTATCATCACCCCCCATCACATTCCCCTAAAACAACTAAAAATACACACCCAAACAACACTAGTCCTTTGCTTCCTCCTCTACCTCCAACTCCCCCATCCACAACTTATATGTAGTTGTATCCCACTCCCCCTCTCTCTCCCCCCTTCCTTCTTCTCTGTCTCTCTCCTTCCCCTCTCCTTCCCCCCTCCTCCCCTCCCCCGTATCCCCCCCCCTCCCCACCCCCCCCCCCCCCCCCCCCACCCCTCACCCCCCTCTTCCCCTCTCACTCACCCCCCGATCCTCCCCCCCGCCATCCCTCCTGCTTCTCCTCTTCTCTCCTCTCCCCCCCTCCCCCCTCCCCCCCCCAGCCCGACCCCACCCGGTCCGTCCCCTCTTCCCTCCTCCTTCTCCCTCCTCCTCCCCGTTCTCCCCTCTGCACCACTCCCTTCTGCTCCGCTCACTGTTCACTCTCCTTCTTCTCTCCCTCCCCCCCTCTCACCCACCCCCCCCCCAACCCGTCTCCTCGCCCCCTACATCCTCCACTCTCCTCCCTCCTCCTCTCCTTCGCCGCCTCCTCGACGCTCCCGGGGCGGCCCAGCCCCCCCCCGCCGCTGCCCCCCCCCCGCCACCCTGTTACGCCATCTACGAGGCCAGCACTCCACTATTGTGACCGGTTTTGTTAGCAACTCGGAAAACTGTCGCGAGGTGGAACAGCCTGTGCAAGTCGCGGGATGAAATCTCCCGACGTAAACGGATCAGACAAAATCGGCCACTCCCGAAACCGACTCGCTCAAAAGTGGCCAAGTGCATCAGTCCTCATGCTCGTGCACAACGACGACCATCCGCATCCATGGGTGGATGCAGCATTCCCAGCGGGACACTCCCAGCGGGAGCGCAGAGCTTCCAGCAGTAGGCCCCGCTTCTGTGTTGCCAGCCTCCACAAACTGATTCGTAGGACTCTCAGGTTGCGGTGCCAGTGACCCGTCCGGTAGCACTTGGGCACACTCTGCGGCCGGGACGGGATTGCCCGTGAGGCCATTGAGTCTAGCCTTAAATCCACCGCCGAATTGGTCAACCCGAGTCAAGGTGTGAGTCTCACCGCCCTTGTTCTCAAGGATGGTTTGATCTCCCGCCGTAAGATCAAGCCGGATCAACTTAAATGTTCCGGCTGTCGCATTCAGCATCGGATTGAATCGCCAGGCTCCGGCATTTTGATCGGTTTGCAGTTCCCCGATAAAGTCGGTAAACAAAGTGTTTCCGTGCTGGCCGGGTACGCAGTGTCCGGGTCCAAGGGCAGCGTTGAAACTTGCTGGATCACAGGCGTCCCGCATCGTAACGATCTTTGTAGTTTGTGCGTTAGCGAGGCAGGCAAAAAGCAGTGCCACGTTGATTCCCATTGTGAACCATCTCATAGTTCCTCCAAGTTGTCGTGCCTTTGCGAGCGTGACCGAGGGGCTAGCATCGCCGGGGGGCAGACGTGCGGAACACAATCGGACGCCTTGGTGGGTACGTTCAAGCGGCAAGGTGCAGAATTGCCACCATTACTGTACTTTGCGGTCGAATGCTGTACTTTGCCGTGCTGGACGCGCAACGTTACAACTGCGAATCCCCCAGGCCCTTCGGATCCGCAGTTTGAAGCTTGCCTCTGATTGCGATGGGGCACGGCCAGTCCGGCAGTAAACTGTCGAAATCAGGCGTGTCTGTTGAAAAAACTCGGTTCACGACACATGTTTTGTCCCTGCTGGTCTCCTGGTTATTCACTTCTTTAGTTTTTTCAGGCCAGGTTCATGCAGTTGCAATCTGTGGGGTTGGCTTACAGCTGAGGAATCGCACCAGCCGTTTCAGGTTCTGCGCCGTGGCCGCCAGATAGAACTGCTCGCGCACGAAGCGCATCCGGCGTAGCCTCAGTCGGCGTAGTCCGATGTAATTCTTTAGCTCTGCGAACAGTGCCTCCACTTTTCTCCGAGCCCGTTGCGAGATTGCGAACTCCGGTGTCTCGGCCCGGGCGTGCGCGTGCTGCCGTGCCTCTTCACAAGTGTGGATGGCGATAGTCCGATACTTGCCTCGCGTACAGCGGCTCTTCTGTGAGCAGTCTCCACAGCGCTTCGGCGTCGAATAATAAAGGTGAGTGCGGTTGCGAGGATTGATGCCGACGTATTTCAGCGGCTTGCCTTCTGGGCAGAGATAGCAGTTCTCCTCGGGAACGTAGGTGAACTGGTCGATGCCATAGAGATCACTCGGCTGCCCGTTAGGATTTTCTTTCACCCGGATGTAACCTGCGATGCCGCGCTCATCGAGCCATTGCAGCAGTTCGCCGTTGCCGTAGGTGGTGTCCGCGGCCAGAGTCTGCGGCAGATAGCCGTAACGTTCGCGATAGCGTTCGATCATGTCGCGAGCCGCTGCACTCTCTTGACTCAACCGTGCCGGCGTAGCTTGCACCCCCACGATGACGCAACTGTGTCATACCACAATAGAAATGTCCCCGTCTTGTCCGCCATAGAAATGTCCCCTGGTTGTCGTTTCACCATGCCGATGAAAACATCGGCGTTTTCATTTGTTGGTAGCGGTTTTTTCTCCACGGATGATCGACAGCGGGAATGCACGATTTTGGTTTCGGGGATGGGGGCGCGGGGGAAGGGGCAGCGCCCCTTCCATCGCTCCTCGCTGTAGAAGCCGCCTTCCATTCGCGGAACACCAGACAGTGATCGCGATAGTGAATCGCCAGTTCCCCGGCTTGGTTTTCCCGCACCAGTACCCGACTCTTCGCCGGTACCCTGGGTCGGCTGGGCCGTTCCAGTTGCAGCAGTCGGTTCTGGTAGCGCACCACCCAGTCCTCGCTGACCACGCGTTCTTCCTCCAGCCAGAAGACTTCGTCCAGCTGCCGCGCCGTCGGGCGTCGCCGGTGATAATCGGCTGCCGCCGCCGCGGCGTGCGCGTAACGCCGGTTGTGTTCGGCGAGGTAGTGCTGGTCCAGATACGCATTGGCTTGGTCGTAGTTGGCGATTCCGGCCAGGCGCAGTTTCTTCACCAGCCGATCCTGATGCGTGCCGTGTGCCCGCTCCACGCGCCCTTTGGCTTGCGGCGAACTGGCGGCGATGATCTCGATGCCCAGCTTCGCGCACATGCGTCCAAACTGCGTCACCGCCGGCTCTCCGCGCATGCGCTCTTGGGCATTCGGTGGGCGCACATAGACGTTCTTCCAGTCCGTGTACAGCGCTTGCGGCACCCCGTAGCGCTCGATCCAGCGCCGCAACACTGCCACCGCCGCCCAGATCGACTCCTCCCCGGAGAACCAACCTAGCGCTTGCGTGGTGGCGTCATCGACCATGTGCATTAGACAGCCCCGCGGTCCACGTTCTTCCAACCACCGGTGAAAGCTCCCGTCCAATTGCACTAACTCGCCGAAGTGCGCCTTGGCTTCGCGTCGCTGCCGATACGGTTTCCGCTGCCGTTGCCTCTGCCAGCACCCCGCCTCTTTCAACCACCGCCGCAGCGTCTCGGCATGCATGTGCAGGCCGTCATCGCTCGCCAGATGCTCGCAGGCCAGCGTTGGGCCAAAGTCCTCATAGCGGGCCTTCACCTGCTTTAGCACCGCCGCTCGAAACTCTGCCCCGTACGCCCGGTTCGACACCCGGCCACAGTTGCCGTGCTGCAGGGCCTTGGCTCCTCCTGCCCGATACCGCGCCCAGATCCGCTTGCTCTGCCGATAACTTAACCCCATCAACTCCGCCGCTTCGATCAATCGCAAGCTCCGCGCCTTTACCCTCCCCATCACTTCCACTCGGCTCAGCTCTTTCTTGCTCAATCCAGTTCTCCCCAATCGCAGTTCCTCCTCGCCCGAGGAACTCTAAAGGGGACACTTCTAATGTGGTTTCAAGGGGACACTTTCAATGTGGTTCAACACACGATGACGCAACTGGCGTTATCCACCAGATAGTTGTCGTAATAGCCGCGCCGCGCCGGACCGCCTTTAGTCGCGTAGGTCGAATCCGGATCCGTGGTCGACACCTTCTCTTGCTGCGGAACGGGAGCTTCGACCGGGTTCTCCCGCTCCAGTTCGACTAAATACTCGCGCACGGTGTGGTTCACCTTAGCCACTTCCGCCAGTTGTTCGCGGGGAACGCGGCTGTGATGATCCGCATTGGCCTGAATGAAACTGCCGTCCACCGACATGTGTTCGCCCTTCACCAATCCGACTTCCACACAACGGGCGACGATCTCTTCAAACAACTCCTGAAACAGGTTCGATTCCTGAAACCGTCCGTGCCGGTTCTTGGAGAACGTGGAGTGGTGCGGAATCTCCTGATCGAAGCCCAGTCCGGTGAACCAACGCCACGCCAGATGCATGCGTAGCTCTGCCACCAGTTTCCTTTCGCTCGTGACTCCGTAGAGATAACCGACCAGCAGCATGCGCAACAGCAGTTCTGGGTCGATCGATGGCCTTCCCGCATCGCTGTAGGAGTCCTTCAACTTTGCGCGAATAAATTCGAAACTGACGTGGCGATCGATCAGGCGTAGCAGATGATTTTCCGGAACCTGATCTTCGAGACGGAAGTAGTAAAACAGCGATTCCGAGCGGGAATGGTTTCCCATCATGAACAGCAGGCCTCCCAATGGAATGGTGAATAGCAGCATCACTGGCCTGCTTATAACGTGAACCTTACATGCCCACAAGCATCAACTGAGGGACTTTTTCAACAGACACAGGCGATTTCACTCGTTAACAGGAATTACGGAACCCAACGCGCTGGTTCGTTGGGATCGTCGGGGTCATTGTGGGAAGACGCCCACATAACCAGGAGATACCAACCAGTTCCGATCAGTCCCACGATTGCACTGATTAGGCTCTCGGCGACGGAACGCCTAGCGATCTTCGACCAAGCGAAATCGGCCAAAGCACACAGCGAGAAAACGAGCAGAACGCTTCTACCGCTGAGGCTGCGACCGCGTTGCTGTTTCCTGTCGTCCATGTAAAAGAGATTATGCACCCGGTCAACTGGCGAAACCAGGCGTTTACGCTCAGTGAGAATTGCCGACTGTGCCGTCAGTGAGTGCAATCGAGATTTTACGCCAGTTACGGCATAGTCAGTCTGGATCGGGACGGTTTGTGCGTGAGTTTGTTCAATACAGACACCGCAATCACAGGCTGGGAAGGACAGGAAGGCAAAACTGTCACATCCCTCGGGTGCCCTTATTTCGACATTGACAAGTCTTGGCCGTCGATGTAAAAGATTACCCGCTCAAGGTCATTGGCGTGCGCTTGAGTGATTCGTGTCCATCGGCGTAGCATCCGGCCCCTCAGAGAGACATCGAGTAAGTTACGAGGGCGCATGTATCCCCGCTGTACTGACTCGCATTCGCACGTCCGTCAACAGCCCGCCATCCCTGCTGACATCCGACATTTATTCGGCATCGTTCGTCTGCTTCTAGGATCACAAGCCTTCGGACAAGCGTGTAGTAGCCCCCGATTGGTGTCTAGACACGAAGGTCAAATGCATCGGAACCAACGAGGCATACGGGAGGCTGAGCATTGGTAATGACATTGGCATCACCACTGCAAAGCTCGACGACTAAAGCTAAAGGGACAGCTTACAGGAACCTGCAACGTATCAATCAGCTAGATCGAGAGGGCTCCGAGCCAGCCTGTTGGGTTTAGCCGACGCAGAGGAGGACGATTTATGCTAAGTCGATGGATTAATTGGTCGGGTGTCGTAATGGCATTTCTGATTGCCGGAACGACCGTGAGCATTGCGCTCGACGAGGATGACGTAAAGTTCTCGACGCTTTACACCTTTGAAGCCCCAGCTCCCAACACGTTCACCAGTGCCCTGGGATCCCAACCGGACACCCGTCCGGTATTGGGTCCTGAGCACACCGTTTACGGCATGACATCTGATGGCGGCGCGAACGGTAACGGCGTCATCTACAGGTTCGACTTGCAATCGCGTCAGTATACGGTGCTGCACACGTTTAGCGCGCTCGATGCGAACGGAGACAATCAGGACGGAGCCGTTCCCGGCGTGGCGCTCACGCGCGGCCCCGACGATACGTTCTATGGCGTCGCCCAATTTGGCGGGGCGAACGGCAACGGCACAGTTTTCAAGATAACCGCGTCCGGCGAATTCGCGGTTCTGCACACATTCAGTGCCGTCGACGCGAATCTACACAACGAGGACGGAGCGAACCCGCTTCGCACCGTGATCGTCGGCAGGGATGGCAAACTTTACGGGACCACACGGCTTGGGGGTGAAAACAGTTGTGACGGCACGCGCGGCTGCGCCGTCGCGTGGTCGATGGATCGCTCGGGAAACTCGTTTACAGTTCTTCACCAGTTCACCGCCAGCGAGGGTCACGCTGCCTCGATTATCCAAGGGCGCGACGGGCTCCTTTACGGCTCGGCGGTGTATCCGTTTACTTCATTGCCGTCTGGGGCACCACTGCCATCGGGAACCTTGTTCCGCATGACGACATCGGGGCAGGACTTTGAAGTCCTCTACAGGTTCAGCCAAACGGATGCGAACGGGCGAAACACGGATGGTGCCGATCCGTACGAGCCGCTCGTCGAGAGAGAGCCAGGCGTATTCTTTGGCGCGACCTATTTCGGCG
The DNA here is from genome assembly GCA_963729415.1 of uncultured Acidobacteriota bacterium. Classification (GTDB taxonomy): domain Bacteria; phylum Acidobacteriota; class Terriglobia; order Terriglobales; family Acidobacteriaceae; genus Gp1-AA133. Next base: position 118,516 of record CAVSOD010000013.1, read on the forward strand.
GAACAAATGGCAATGGTGTCGTGTTCCGGTATTCCACCTCGGAACCCAGCGTCGTTGAGATTGTGCACAACTTTAGTGCCATAGGCGCGACCGGTCAGAATTTGGACGGAGCGAATCCACTTGCCCGGCTTACTCTTGGACCTGATGGGACCCTGTACTCGACAGCCACGGGCGGGGGCTTGAATGGCGACGGTGTCGTATACGGCATCCGGCCTGATGGCTTCTTTGAGGTTCTACACACCTTCAGCGCAACGGATCCAACAACCGGCGCCAATAAGGATGGTGTCGATCCCGATTATGGTGTAGTGCTCGATGAACATAACTCTCTCATCGGCATTGCCGTTTTCGGCGGCAACGGCAGCAGCGCCGGCTTCTTTAATAGCGGTGGCACGCTGTACCGGCTGAAATTGGACGATTGAGCCACACGACGATTCCGTCTCGCGCAGGCCTTAGAGGGTGGGGCCCACAACAAGTGTTGGGTGCCCATACAATCGCGCCTTTTTGTTCGCCAAAATCCGGGTCACTGAGTGTAATTGATTTTTCACCAGCAACGTATCACTACGACGCGGGAACGTTCCTGACTACCCACTCCCGTTGTTCAGGCGTGTCTGGAATCGAGCAGCCGCGTGCCGCCTCGACGGCATCGAACGCTTCATTGACGTCCCACCCAAGTCGTACCAGAACAGAGACTGCGAGCACCGAGGAACGCCCGATACTGGCACGGCAATGCACCCCAAGAAATCGCCCTTCTCTCACCATTTCAGCCAGTTGCTCAACGCTGCGCAAGAACTCATGCGCGTCTGCTGGCACGGAGCGATCAGGAATTGGAAGGTTCACAAACGTGATCGCTGCGGTCTCGCACTTCTCCGACTCCCTCTCTAAGCCAAGCTCCGTAGATTCTTCGTCTGTCAACATCGAGACGAGAACATCAATTCCTTCCCTCGACAGTGCGGTGAGTTCGTCGCAAAGCCAGTTGCCACCGCGAGGACGAGCAACGATGGCCAGACGATGCTGAGTGACTGTTCTGATGGGGTATATGGTTGCTTTCACAGTGAGAGACATCATAGATGCTGAAACCAGGCCTTCTCGCAAGCTTGCGCTTTTTATTCGCCAAAAACGGCGTCAACGTGTGCTTATCGGGATGTTGCGCCAACCATCGCTTGCACCTCTTTCACCACCCGTTCTACTATCGGCCCGGATGTCGTTTTCGCCCATATTGGTTGCTCACGTCAGTGGTGGCACCGTAGGGTTGCTGTCCGGTGCCGTTGCGTTGTCCAGCCGAAAGGGCTCTCGTCCGCACAAGATCGCCGGGAACGTATTCCTCATCTCCATGCTGACCGCGTCAGCAGGCGGTGCGTTCCTAGGCTTCCGAAACTCCGAATGGGACAATGTTTTCGGCGGCGTTCTGGTGTTCTACTTAGTCGCAACCGCATGGATTACTGCCAGACGCGAAGAGGGAGAGACTGGCATTGTTGATGTGATTGGGCTCCTGATCGCATTGGCAATCGCGGCTTTAGCTGCGATCTACGGCATTGAAGCAGCCCAGAGCCCGACTGGCACAAAAGGTCGTAGTCAGGCGAGCGATTTTGTAGTCCCCGTTGCGGTGGCAACGCTTGCTGCTATCGGTGACGCTCGCATTCTCCTGCGCGGCGGACTTCATGGCGCACAGCGAATCGCGCGCCATCTTTGGCGTATGTGCTTCGCACTGTTTATCGCTTCCGCGGCCATATTCGTCGCTCGTCCGCAGCTATTTCCAGCCTTCCTAAGCAAAACTCACATACTCTTTGTCCTCGGTATCCTGCCACTGATATTGATGGTCTTCTGGTTGCCTCGCGTCCTGTTGACAAACGCATTTAAAAGAACCGCCCCACCATACTGGACACATCAAAGTGCGGCGAGTACGTTGATCAGCGCGATCGAACAGTCGCCAAAGAAGTAGTGATCAAAGAAATTGTCCGGTTTTCTGTCAGGCTGTTCGTGATAGATGTTGTAATCAGGCGATGTCGGAAGCTTGCGCCGTTTCTTCGCCGGTGCGCCTGGGATTTTGAGTGCTATGGGGATTTTTTAGCGGCTTGGAATTGGGGTGTCTGTCCAACCTTGCGGACCCTGATCTGCGTCCGCCAGAAACTCGATTCCATACAGAAACACCGCGCGATGACGAACCGTCCCGGATTTTCGAACCCGCTCGGTGCATCTGGGTGGAAGAAATTCAACCTCAATTTGAGATCCCAAGGGCAGATTCACCATCGAAAACAGGCACATCCCGACATCGCTGAGATTGATGCCAAGAGCATTCACGTGTGAAGAGGTGGCGAATATTTGGACAGAGGTATTCAGCAATTGCCGCTTTCGGCGACGCCTGTCGTTGAAGTTGTTTTTGAGTGCCATCTGCGCGGAACCAGTGAAGTACAAGGTAGCGTGACGACACTCGCGGGCGAAGATTACGGAGGTCCAGTGCCCCCAATCCGGGACTTGAACTCTACCGATTTCATCAACTACGGGTCTATGAGTTAAATCGGGATTTATCGTTCGCTATACGGCTTCCCAGCCGGTGCGACCGAGTCGATGCGGAAGACCACAACCTTCATCGGAAACGAGCCCAGATGTCCCCACCCCTGATTGTCTCCGGTTGCGGAGGGCCGTAAAGCTCGCCAGAAACTACGACCGCTGCTTTCCCAGATTTCTCTATTTGGTTATGCAGCTTGTTTCGATTGCGTTCAGATTTCAGAGAAAGCTCAAACCATGTCGGTTGTAGGGATGGACAACTCGCGTCCGTAAGCACCCCCATATCTGTACCCGACTCGGCTATCGCTGCTAGGCGTACGCTCCGATGGGCTCCGGGCGCAAGGTGAGGAAGGTTACAAAGGCTTTGAGGTTTTGATTGCGCATCACTAGACAAAGTCGCGCATACGAGCAGAGTTGTTACAAGAATCCCACGCCGCATTTCGCTACCACCTTCGGCACCTACGATTGGGGATGATAACAGGCGTTAGCGCAAGCTTGCGCCTTCCCTTCGCCTTTTTGGGAGTCAATGAGCGTTATCGAGGTTTATCGTCAACTATTCGATCTGAAACCCTCATCAACTCATTAGCTCTCATTGACTTGCGCTGGCGTCGCGCATGACACGACGACGCGCCATGGTCGGCCAAACCATCAGCACTAGCTTATCGTCGAAAAACTCAGCGGTGGAAGGATGGGTGTCGTGTACTAGGGCGAAGAAATAAATTGAAGATATAAATTTAATAAAAAGAGGAGTCATCGAATTTTCGTTGAACATCGCTTGGGTGTCGGCCATAATCAACCGGTTTTTGGGCCGATCTCTTGGGTAAAGAATGTAGGGAGTTGGCGGTTCTCGAAGTAGGCGAAAGCGGTCCCGTTTGAGACTCCGTACTTTACCTGAATCGTGAGCCTCAAGCTGCCCGGAACCGTCTGAGCCTCTCCTAGAAAAGGCGCCCTACCATTTCGAAGTAGGACAGGAGAATGCGATGCTCAGAAAAAAATGCAGTGTCTTTGTGCTGGCCACTCTTTTTGCGGCCGGCTCGACTCAGACTGCTTTCTCACAGGAACACAGCATAAAAATCGACCTCACGAAATCGCGGGGAGCGACCTCCACGGTTGTCCGCTCCGGATTTCACATTAAGCTGGCAGCAAGCGATGCCGCGCGGTCTCCTCACATTCAGCGGAACCTGGGTACAACATCCGGTCCGCAGGGTATGCAGGCGGCTCAGGCAGCAGGCACTGCTGTGCCCTCAGTTCCCTCACCAGGGTTCTACCCGGCCGACCTCACATATTTTGGTGGGGCCACGCTGACCGACATGCAGTCGAACAACGTCTACGTCAACGAGGAGAGTTGCGGTTCCGTAAGAACTTGCTGGGGCAATCCAGCGCGTTTTCTGCGCGATTTGAATGAAAGCAGTTTCATTCGCCTCACCGACCAATACACCGGTACCAGGGGAAGGTACCGCGTCGGCGAGTCAACATCGGTGACCGTGACCCCAACCACCAGTGCCTTCGGAACGAACGAGATCACGCAAGATGCGATTGTGAACATCGTTTACAACGCTGCGTCGGAACTCGGCACGGGCTACGGCCACGAATATCATGTATTCCTGCCGGCTGGCATTGACACATGTTTCCCCGGTGATCACGTCTGCTACTCCCCTGACAATCCGGCTACGTTCGTCTTCTGTGCTTACCACGGGTCGATCGACTTCACTGATATTGGCCATGTCCTTGTCAGTGTAGAGCCCTACCAAAACGTGACCGGATGCCAGGCTTTTCCGCCCAATCCCAATGGCGAGTTGGCTGACTCAACCAACTCCGTCTTGTCGCACGAACTGATTGAGTCAATCACCGATCCGGACGTCGGTAGCGGATGGGTCGCGGTGAACTCTCTGGCCGTTTTGGGCGCTGAGATCGGAGATTTGTGTGAACCGGTGGGAGTGCAGTGCCTCAACAACCCCTATTTCTGCGATTCGTACGTTACGTTGAACGAGCATCGTTACGAGATACAGTTGGAGTACTCCAACAACTATCACGCCTGCGCGCCAGGGCCGTGATATCTTCCGCCCTTTCGAGTTCTTAAGGGTGGGTTGCCCCCATCTCTCGGAGCAGCCCATCCTCTTCCTTTTGGTTCAACGCTTGGTCAATGGAGCATAAAACTCGGCCGCTTTTTCGCTCTCAAGTTCTGCCGGATGACATTGCCAAGGGCCACCACCTACCGTCCAGGTGCAGGTGCTCTCGGTATCTGGATGGCCGCATTCTAGCTTGACTGCGTCGGTTGACGAAACCAGGCGGTTACACTCATTGACCTGCACCGCCGCCACCTCCAACGCGAAAACAGCGCCCACCCCGGAAATCGAGAACGCTAGACCATTCCATACAAAAGCGGGACCAGAGATCCTGCGATCTTTATGACGGCTTCCCCGGCGGCAGTCCACGCGAAGCCTTGGACAGCAGATCCTGACTGCGCCGTTTCAAGTCGTCCACTTCGTCCGGCGTTGCGGTTGCAACTAACGAGTTCACCAATTGAGAACAGCGAGCGTGAACTGCTTCCGGAGTGAGATGGGGCCGATCTCCAAGGACAAGGATTTCCTTCAGCCAGTGTTTGCCGAAGCCGGCGTGCATGGTCTCGTCTGCCCAGTCGAAATCCATATCGTGTTCACTGAGGGCATCGCCGTAGGAGTGAAACATTCTCGAGCGCACTTGTTTCTTGTGGATGTTTTTCGTTTCAAAGAAGAAGAGCATGCCCAGGCGGTAGATCGGGTCCTGTGCGGCGGTGCTCTCGTAAATGTAGGTCCCGAGCGGAATTTCCTGCGGCTGAAATCCCCACTGCAGCAGGCGGTCATAACCCATGTGGCAGTGTCGCGACTCGTCATAGGTCCAGCGCGCCGCGTCTCTCACCCATTCCCAAGGAAGAGATTTGGCGAAGGAACTCAGGATGATTCCGCCGGTCTCGACGGCCCAGACTTCGTTGAGATGGCTGATCGCCGAGCGCAACTGCAACGCCGTACCCTCGCCGTACGGGAACTGCGGATCGACGTTGTCGGGCCAATAGAAGCGGCATGGCCAGAACTGGGGATCGCGGGAGGGCGTATCCGGGACGGAATACGGAACCGCACCCCGCAACGGCTCCAGCGTACACGATGCTGGTGTGTCGGCAACCGTAATTCCCCCGAGCTCATTCATTTTGTCCGCCATGGCATCGGCCCACCGTTGAGCCTCGTGGTTGTTGGCCGCTCCGGCGTGCGCTTCCGCGCTCCAGCGTTCGGCATTCTCGCACTGCTTCGTTTTGTCCGCGAGGGCGCTAGCTAGAAAGCGCCTAGTAGGAGCATCCGCGATCGGATCAGAGAGCCCGAGATACTCGGCATAAGCATCACGGAGCGCGGGGATCAGAACTCTGGCGGTGGTCAGCAGAAACGCTGGCACCGACGGCGATTGGACGAGGTTCTGATACAACCCAACGAGGGCTGCGTCTCCGCCTTCCTCTTCCAGCAACCGGCCCGGGTAGCGCAACTCGAAGACTCGCTCTCGAAGCGCATCCGCGGCGAGGGCATCTTCCCAGATCGCTTGGGCAATCCCCAACTTGACGTGCAACGAGGGAATCCTCGGCAGCCATGCCGCCTGGCTTAACAGGAGCGCTCTTTCGCAGAAAAAGAAGCGCTTTAACAAGTAAGCCGTGTCACGACGCATCCAGTGCCCGCGCAACTGCTGACTGGCCGGCGAGTGCGCCTGAACGTGAAACGGGTTGTCGGTCATGATGACGCTCGCAATGTTTCAGAGCATGGTTGAACACCATTCAGGACTTGCGGGAGGTATGGCTCAACCGCATCCCGCTCGGGATAAGAAGCAATGGTCTGCCGCTTCTCGGTGGAGAGCGAAGCGGCCGCCACGCCGAGAGCGATGGCCTCCTTCAGGTCTTTTCCCTCGCTGATTCCAACCGCAAGCCCGGCGTTAAAGGCGTCGCCCGCACCGACCGTATCGAGAACGCGAACTTTGGGTACGGGGAATGATTGCACCCCTTGGCGGCTTGCCCAGATTACACCAGCGGCCCCGCGCGTCAGCATTACGTGTTCGCATCCCAGATCAAGCAGCGCTCGTGCGATCTCGGAATCGGCAACATTCGCGTTCGGGGTGAGTCCCAGGCAGACACGGGCCTCGGTTTCGTTCGGGGTCAGGGCAAAGCAGCAACTGAGATCGTGTTTGCGGAGATCAGAGGCGGGCGCGGGATTCAGAATCGATTTCACACCATGATTCCGAGCAATCTTCGCAGCCTCCAATGCAGTGCCGAGCGGAATCTCCAGAGGCGAGATGATGACATCAGACTGCCGGATCAGGTCAGCGTGAGCGGTGATATCGGCAGGCGAGAGTTCCCCATTGGCGCCCATGTCGATTACGATCGCATTGCTGCCGCGAGCGTCGGTGATGATGAAGCCGACGGCGGTGGGCTTTATGCTCGAATACAGGACCCCCTCTCGGCTCACACGTTCGGCTTTGAGCAGAGAGAGGAAATGCTCGCCGAAAGCATCGCGGCCAATCTTGCCGATGAAGGTGGCTTCCGCACCGAGCCGCGCAGCGCTGACAACCATGTTCGACCCCTTACCACCGTGCGTCGTCTGGTAGTTGTGCCCGTGGACGGTCTCTCCTTCAACGGGCAAACGCTCGGTATCCATGGTCAACGCCACGATGTAGCTGCCGACTACGGTTACTTCATTCAACGAAGCGGACTCCTGAAAGCGCCACACTGGTTACTGCGGCTGCTCTGTTTCACCGAGCGAGGGCTGAATCCCCGCGCGGCACTTGAGAAGACTTCTCCTTCTCGATCTCCTCCACAATGCCATCTTGCTAGTCAAGGTAGCAAGCTTGTTCCACGACGCCTTGTGGCATGTTCCTCGTATATATTCAAGGCATCTGGGACAGGCTCGCTACCTCATCTGCCAGAATCTCGTCGAAGCGTACTCTGGTTAGCGGATTCCACTTCTCTTTGAGTCTGTCGCCATAGCCTCTCCATTGGCAACCGGGGAGTCTAGCAGGTCAATTGGTGAAAAATCCCCATAGCACTCACCGACGCGGTTGTTGCGAACAAAAGGCGCAAAGTGGTGAGAAGGCCTGTTAACAACACTGAAACTTGTTAGCGCGAGTCGGTTTCACGGTTTTTGTTGCCCGTGAACGCGAATCGTGACCGCAAAAGGAGGGATTAGATCTTTGTACGGGCTCTCGACACCATCCGGAGTTGTGACCTTGCCCTTGGCCTCATGCGGGATGGAGATATGTGCCTCTCCCTCGGAAGAGGCGCGGAAGCGGTAAATCTGTCTCGGGCCGCCAGGATTCGGCTTCTCGGTGAACCCGGCACTCACGAATCGGATTGCCGGGGAAGATATTTGTGGAGAGACGTATTGCCCTGGACCAATTGTTTGCAGGGTTATTTGTATCGGTTGACCGACTGTGGCGGTCACGCGTTGCCCACTGTTCCTGTTATCGAGGGCCAGCACATGCCCGGGAACACTCGACTGCGAAGCAGCGTTCTGAGCACTTCCTTTACCGTGAAAAATCCACAGTAAACCAACGAGCAACAAGACTGCTGATCGTGTGTGCCGCATAGCGTCACCTTTCTGGTTGCATGTAACTAGGGAATGTCCCGGACACGATTTCTTGCGTGTCACCGCGATGACTGTCGAAAAATCGCCATTACACTCACGACGGTTTGGGGTATACGCTAACGGGCAGCATGCAAATCGATCTTCACGGCTATCACCCGAGGGAAATCGTGTGGAATGGCGCCCTCCTGGCACTTGTGGAGCAGGCCTGGGAGATGGGCGAGAGTGAATTGATTCTGATCCATGGGCACGGGCGCAATCGGGGTATCACACCAGGTTTCGTGAACACCAACACCGGCTTCTTCGGCCTAGAGATCAGAAAAGCTTTGCGGCACGATGAACGACTGCGCCGATGGATTCACTATACGACTCTTGACTGCAGCAGCCCGGGTCACAGTAGGGTGTCGTTAAAAGTAAACCATTCGCCTACGCGAACGCGCCTAGTTCTTGAGCTGCTACCGAATCACGGAATACCTCGATCCGGACGATGATCCCCAGCGATCATTTCATTAGAAAACTAAACTTTTCTAACGGCCGGCATTCTTCGTCTGAAACCTGCGGTTCTCGTGGATCTACCTCCTCAGGATTGCCGAAGTTTTCTAACTGCATGGGAAACACGCGCTGTTTAATCCATTCCTGCCGAAAGGGAGCACACATGGGCGATATGTCAGCTGTCGCACTCGTGTCAAATCCGATCAGGCGTCGCAGGCGGATATCTTCGTGTCCTAAAACAAGAAAACTTTTAGGAGGGGCGCGCCGATT
>CAVSOD010000014.1:0-161237 GCA_963729415.1 uncultured Acidobacteriota bacterium
CCTTCTACCACAGAGGACACGGAGGGACACGGAGGAATCCTGAATTCCCGCCCAAGCTTGGACCGGGCACCCTGATGGTCGGTGACAGGTTACAGGGGGATGTGATGGTTTCGGCAATTGTGGAATCCCACCCTAATGTCGCAGAGGTGCGCGACGTTTGGATTGGGCACCTGGCCGGTGGTGGAGTAGATCGCCCAAAACCTTCTACCACAGAGGACACGGAGGGACACGGAGGAATCCTGAATCCCCGCCCAAGCTTGGACCGGGCACCCTGATGGTCTTCCCACCTACTCCCCGCTACGGAAAGACGCTGCTGATGATTCGCCAGGTTCCGTTCTCTTTCATCCAGGTATCGACGTAGGGGCCGGTGGAACTGATGTCTTCATGGCCCCTCGTGCCTTTTTGCGTGTATTCGCCGGTGACCGTGGCGACGTTTCGGTGGAGATGCACGGTGAGATTGCTGAGGTGGACGGATTCGTATTTTTCTTCGCCGGAGCGGATGAGGTCGAGCCATTCCGATTTGGTGGCCGCCTTCCAGTGGAGTTGATTGGCGGGATCGGTGGTGAGGGTGAGTTCCAGATAATCGTCGGACATAAAGGAAGCCATGTGGGCAGTGTCGGCCTTGACGGCGGCGTGGGCCCAGGCCTGCTCGGCGGCGAGGATTTGCTCGGTATCGTTCGTCGAGGCCGACTTGGGATGCTGTTGAGCAGCGAGAGGCGCGAGCATGCCCAGAATCGCAAAAATCATGCAAATGGTTGAGTTCATCAAACGGCTCCGGAATTGCCGATTTCCTGAAGGACTTTGCTGCCTAAGGGTAGCGCGGTGTAGAGCATCGTTGCACGACGTGCGAGAAAGTGTGACTGAGAGTCGCACTCTTTCCCGCGTACGTGCGGCTTCAAACAAGAGACAAAATTGCAACCTAAGATTCATCTGCTATTGATCTCGTATTAACAAAGCCTTCCTAGAATCGCGTTTCACTCCGTTAACCACTCGCATGCATCGCGGCGTTGAGTGGTGACCCTCTTCTCGGGGAGGTTCTATGGGGCGCATGGCGGCGGGCAATCACACCCGTACCGTGTCCTGCGTGGGACTTCCACCTTCGGCAACCAGCACCGAGCCTGACCAAGCAGTCAGCTTGCACGTGTCAGCGTCGTGTCTGAACCACTCTGAAGGAGGCCGTATGCGGTCAAGCTACCCCTCTCGCTCAACCTCACCCTTGGCGGCAGTGCAATCGGTTTTGCTGTCACTGTTTCTCCTGACGATCGCGTGGGTGGGAGCATCCGCGCAAATCGACCGCGCGGTGCTGGAAGGCACGGTCACGGATTCTAGCCGGCGCCGTGGTCCGGGAAGGCCGTGTCCAAATCGTGGAGGTTGAGACGGGTATCGGCCAGGAACAGCCAACGAATTCGAAAGGCTACTACCGCTTTCCAGGCCTGGCGGTTGGGCGGTATACGGTGACGGCCACGAATCCCAACTTCAAGACCAAGGTTATTGACGAAGTGGTGCTTCAGGTTGGCCAAACGCGCACGTTGAACATCCAGCTGGAAGTGGGCGCAGTTACGGAGAAAGTCGAAGTGCAGGCGGCCGCCGAACCGACGGACCGCAGTTCCGCCGAAGCGGCGACGGTCATTAGCACCGATCAGATCGCGAATTTACCCAACAACGGGCGGGACTGGGCAAGTTTCACACTGCTGGCTCCGTTCGCTCAAGATGATGGCGGCGGAGATCAACGCACCATTCGTTTTGCCGGAAGAGCACGGGATGATAACAACTTCCAGTTTGACGGGGTGGACGCGGGGGGAATTCAGGAGCAGGCGCAGAAATCACAGACTCGTCTGCAAATATCCCAGGATGCAATCGCCGAGTATCGGGTCAACAGCGCGCTATACGACGCAGAGTACGGGACTCAGGCGGGGGGGCAGATCGACGTAGTAACCAAGTCGGGGACGAACGACTTTCACGGTTCCGTATTCGGTTATCTGAGAAACTCCGCTCTTGATGCCCGCAATTTTAACGATTTTGACGTCAACGGAAATCCTGCAGTTCCCCCTTTCCGCTTCGGACAGTACGGAATGAGTCTGGGCGGCCCAATCGTGAAGCAGAAATTGTTCTTCTTCATCAACTACGAAGGCCTTCGCCAATTCGGAGGGTCAACGACACAGGTGCTCGTGCCATCACCCTCCATACAACAGCAGACCTTAGCGACGTCACCCCAGATGTGTTCCATTTTGCAAGCTTTTCCGTGGCGGAAGTCAACCGGTTCCATCGGAAACTGCCAGCCCAAATTTGTTTACCCGGACGGGGCGTTCGTCGACCAGAGCAACGACCCCAACAATCCGAAGCCAGACTCCGACCTGTTTACGGCGCCAGCGCCGACCACGGTCCACGAAGATACGTGGCTGGTGCGAATGGACTATCAGATCAACAGCAAGACGACGCTATACGGGCGGGCCCAGCGAGACATCAGCCTGGTGAGCGGCACCAACGGCACCACCAGCGTTCCCTGGGATCTGATCCAGACCATCAACCACCCAGCGAACTATCTGATCGCCCTGCAGAGAACTTTTTCGACGCGGCTTTTGAACGAAGCGAAGGTGTATGTGAACCGATCCCCGTTCATCAATCCGCAGGCCGGTCCGTTGCCCTACGCAGTCCATACCAACAACTGGGCGACGATCAACAACAACAATGCAGATCACGAAGTGGGCACAACCTACGGGATCGTTGACAACTTGACTTGGGTGCACGGCCGCCACACTTTCAAAACGGGTATGGAAATACGCCGCATCCGACTGAACCAGGGCAAGACAGCCGATAACAACCTCTACTTCCAGGATAACTCCGGCACTGCGGATACAGGTTTCGTCACTGCCGCTCTCTATCAGATTAACTTTACCGCCCCGTGGTGCTGCCACAAATACCGGCGCACCTTTTACTTGCCCTATTTCCAGGATGAGTGGAAAGTGACGCCCAACTTCACGGTCAACCTGGGACTGCGCTGGGAATACTACGGGGTGGCGCATGAGGCCGACAATCGGACCACGGTTTTCGACGTAAATCAGTTTCACGGCGTTTGTCTGGGATCAGGTTCTACGAACGGGCCTTACCCGACGCCGATCAATACGCCGCCATGTCCGAAGAATCCCGCTCTGTATAACCCCGACTACCGGAACTTCGATCCGCGTATCAGCATCGCGTGGGCTCCGAATGTGTTTCATGGAAAGACGGTGATCCGGTCGGGTTTTGGCATCTATCACGGTGCGGCCCAGAATGACGACTTGAATGCGGGACTGGAGAGTGATCGCTTCACCGCGAACGTCAATCTCAACCCAAGCGGCCCAGGGGTGCCCCTGCAGCCCGCGTATCAGCAGACCATCCCCGATCTCAGTGGATTGCCCGTTCAAACACAACAGCAACCTCGCGCCTTGCAGCGCCATGGGCGCCGTGACCTTTATGCCGAGACCTGGGGGCTGACCGTCGATCATGAACTGCCCGCGAACTTTCTGGCATCGGCGCAATACCTCGGATCACGCGGCGTGCGCTTGTTTTCTCGCGGAGGCGTAAATTTCTGCCAGTCCAAACCGCAATTTGATCCAAGCGGCCAAGGCAGCCTCATTTGCCCGCGGGTGCTTGACCAGTACTATCCCGGCGGGTCTCCGTACGGTTCGGTGGATTACAAGTCCGATATTGGCGCGAGCACATACCATGCTCTCCTTCTCGGCCTGGAGCGTCGCTTCACGACCGGGCTGTCGTTCCAAACGCGGTACACGTGGTCCCACGCCATCAACGATGGCTCGGTCGGTGGCGGGGAGTCGAATGGCCCCGAGAACGTGAATTGCCTGGCCTGTGACAAAGGCCCCAGCGTCTTCGATATCCGGCACAATTTCACGGCGAATGCGGTTTATGAGCTGCCGTTTGGACCCGGCAAGAGCTACCTGAACGGGGGCGGTGCCTTGGGCAAGGTTGTCGGCGGGTGGAGTGTGAGCAGCATTGGGCTGTGGCGTACCGGCCATCCGTTGACGGTAACGATGAACATCAACGCCGCACAGTTACCCGATGGCAACGATCAGACGAACCAAAGGCCAGATGTGGTTCCCGGAGTGCCGCTACTGTTGGGAGGAGTACAAGGCCAGACCCTGCAGATCAATCCTGCGGCCTTCGCGCCGCCCCCGCTTGATCCCGGCGGCGTGGGGCAAATGGTCGGTGGCGTCTTCACTTGCCCACTCTCTTGCGGCCTGGTGAGCCGGTTCGGCACGGCTCCGAATGGCGTGATTCGAGCACTCCACGCCTGGCAGATCGACTTTGCGCTCATGAAGTCGACGAAGATCACGGAGCGGGTCGCGGTGGAGTTCGGTATGCAGGTGTTCAACATTTTCAATCACGTGCAGCTGGGAGATCCGAGCACGGATAACCTGACCCTTAACTACACGAATGTGTTGGACAGCAATATGAACCCGACCAATCAGTACGTTCTCTCGCCCAAGGGGAGTCTTGGTCAGATCACCTCGACCAACAATTTCAATAACAATAACGACAATGCCGCTTCCCCGAATACGGGTACCGGGTTGCCGCGCCAGATTCAATTCATGCTTCGCTTTCAGTTCTAAATCTGAGGAGGAAAAGAAGCAGTCGCGTTCATGAAGACTTCACGCTCGGCGAATACAGTGCGGTACGAGGTCAATCGATGATAACGGCGCGTGTTTGGGTGCTGGCGCTCAGCGTCACCGTCACGCTTGGAGTTTCTGGGCCGACGGGCAAGGGGCAGGGCGCGGAGCGGTCCGGGACGAAAGCGGCAACGCCTAGCGAAGGGGATCCGGTGCTGGTGGGCGCGGGGGATATTGCGAGTTGCGACGATCTGGCGGGGGCGGAGGCGACCGCGAAGCTCATCGACAAAATTCCGGGGACGGTGTTTGCGGCGGGGGATCTGGCGTATCCGGACGGATCGGATGAGCAGTTTGCCAAGTGTTACGGGCCAACGTGGGGACGGTTCAAGGAGCGCACGCGTCCGGCGCCGGGGAATCACGAGTATCACAAGAGCGGCGGCTCGGGGTATACGCGCTATTTTGGCGCCGCGGCGGGCGATCCGGGTAAAGCGTATTACAGCTACGAACTGGGGGCGTGGCACATCGTGGTGCTGAACAGCGAGTGCGCAGAGGTGGGTGGGTGCGAGGCGAATTCTCCCCAGGCGCAGTGGCTGACGCGGGACCTGGCGGAGCATCGGGCGACTTGCACTCTTGCTTACTTTCATAAGCCCTTGTTCAGTTCAGGCGGCAAGCATGGGAATGCAGTAGAAATGAAGCCGTTGTGGGACGTGCTTTATCACGCGGGCGCGGATGTGGTGATCAACGGGCACGATCACGACTATGAGCGGTTCGCGCCGCAGGATCCGGAGGGGCGTGTGGATGAGGCGCACGGAATCCGCGAATTCGTGGTGGGGACAGGCGGGAAGAATTCGCATCGTACGATGGGGGCGGCGAAGCCCAATAGCGCAGCGCGGAACGACGATACGTTCGGTGTGTTGAAGCTGACGCTGCACGCGAGTGGCTATGACTGGGAGTTTGTGCCTGAGGCGGGGAAGACGTTTCGGGATGTGGGGAGCGGGGCGTGCCACTAGGGTGACGTTTGCAGCAAGAAAATTTCACGTGACCGCGGATAAGCGAGGGCAAGATGCCCTCGCGACAGCCGGCGGGACGCCGGCGCTACAGTCGTTTTGTCCGTGATCCTGTCAAGGCGACGTCGGGGAAGGAGTTTTATGGCTCGCGTCCTTCGGCTCCGCTCAGGGAGGCTCTGAAGGGGTTAGGAAATCCGCACTCGAGCCAAAAGCGGGCATGATGAGGATTCGACGAAGAAAATCCCCGCCCAAGCTGAGCTTGAGCGGGGCACCCGCTTGAGTGGACTACCCTGTAATGGGATGGAGGTTTAGTTTTTTCCGCTGGTGAAGGCCAGGGCCAGCAGCGTTTTCTGCTCCATTTCGTGGGCTCCGGCGGATCCGGTTGAGGGGCTGGGGCTGGCGGAGCGTTTCACCGATAACACGGCTCGTTCTCCGGCGACATGGCGCAGCCGGGGCAGCATGTAGAACAGGGCGCCCATGTTCGCAGGCTCTTCCTGCACCCAGACGATTTCGCGCGCGGCGGGATGCTGGTCGATCGCAGCTTGCAGTTCAGCTTCGTGGAAAGGATACATCTGGTCGACGAAGATGATCGCGGTCGAGGTGTCTTTGCGGCGCTGGCGTTCGACGCGGAGTTCGTGGCCGATTTTTCCGGTGCAGACGAGGATGCGCTTGGCGTCGACGGCTCCCGTGTCGGGGACGATAGGCAGGAAGCGGCTGTGGGTGAAGTCTTCGATCGGGGAGCAGGCGTCGGGATGACGCAGCATGCTCTTGGGCGTGAAGACAACGAGCGGTTTGCGCCAGTGGCGCAAGGCCTGACGGCGCATCAGATGGAAATACTGCGCGGCGTTCGAGGGCTGGCAGATCTGGAAATTGTCGCGAGCCGCGAGTTGCAGGAAACGCTCGATGCGGGCGCTGGAGTGTTCCGGCCCCTGGCCTTCGTAGCCGTGGGGTAAGAGAAGCACGAGACCAGAGAGGAGGCCCCATTTGTCTTCGCCGGCGCATACGAATTGATCGATGACGGCTTGCGCTACGTTGGCGAAGTCGCCGAACTGGGCTTCCCACAGAACGAGGGCTTCGGGATAGTCGCGACTGTATCCGTATTCGAAGCCCATGACGCCGGCTTCGGAGAGCGTCGAGTTGTAGATCTCGCAGCGAGCCTGGTTGGTGGCGACGTGCTGTAGCGGGACATATTCCTGTTCGTTCTCGATGTCGAGCAGAACCGAGTGACGCTGGTTGAAAGTACCGCGGCGGGAGTCTTGTCCGCTCATTCGAATGGGGATTCCGGCTTTGACCAGGCTGGCGAAGGCGAGGGCTTCGGCCATGCCGTAATCCACATCGCGCTTGCCCGCACCCATCTCGGCGCGCTGCTCGAGAAGCTTTTTGACCTTGGCATGGATGTGAAAGCCGTCCGGGTAGGTCGTTAGCTTTTCCGTCAGCTCAGTGAGTTCCGCGGTGGATAGGCCGGTCTCGACTTCGTATTCGGGCTTGTAGCGTCCGCCGAAATAGCCGCTCCAGTAGCCGGGCAGATCGCGCATGGTGGGCTTTTTGGTGATGGAGCCGGCGTTCTTTTGTCCTTCCTCGTATTGCGCTTTCACCTCGGCAGCTTTGGTTTCGGCTTCGAGGCCGGCGTCCTCGGCGTAGATCTCCCAGAGCGGCGGATGCGCTTTGATTGCCCTATAAAGAAGAGGCTGGGTGACGGTGGGGTCGTCGACTTCGCTGTGGCCGTGGCGGCGATAGCCGATCATGTCGATGACGACGTCGGTGTTGAAGGTGTAACGGTATTCGAGGGCCATACGGCCGACACGGATGACGGCGTCGACGTCTTCGGCGTTGACGTGAAAGATGGGGATGGACTGGCGGCGCGCGAGGTCGGCGGAGAAGCGCTCCGAATGCTCTTCGGAATAGTTCGTGGTGAAGCCGACGAGGTTGTTCACGATGATGTGAATGGTGCCGCCGGCGGTGTAGCCGGGTAAGTCAGCGTAGTTCATGGTCTCGGCGAAGATTCCCTGGCCGGCAAATGCGGCGTCGCCGTGGACGAGCAGCGGCAAGTATTTTTCGCGGCCACCTGCTCCGGCGCGGTCTTGCTTGGCGCGGGTGCGGCCGACGGTGACGGGATCGACGGCTTCGAGATGGCTGGGATTTGAGACGAGGTGGATGTTGACCTTGCTTCCGCTGCGCGTGATGTATTCGCCGGTTGCGCCGAGGTGATATTTCACGTCACCGGAGCCGAGCACGCTGCGCGGATCGACGTCTTCGAACGAGGCGAAGATTTCTTCGGGAGTACGGCGGGCGACGTGGAGAAGGACATTCAGGCGGCCGCGATGGCTCATGCCCATGACGAGGTTAATGGCTCCACGTTGAGCGGCGCCGTCGAGGATTTCGTCGACCAGCGGGAGCAGGGCGGTGTTGCCTTCGAGGGAGAAGCGCTTGGTGCCGAGATAGCGCTGTTGCAGGACTTGCTCGAAGATGTCAGCACGGATAAGGAAGTCGAGGACGCGTTCCTGGTCGACGGCCGAAGGGGCGGATTCCATGCGCTCCTGAATCCAGCGGCGGCGTTCGGGGTCGGTGATGTGCATGAATTCGACGCCGATGGTGCCGCAGTAGAAGCGGCGGGCTTCGCGGGCGTAGTCGCTGTCGATTTGCAGATCGGGTTGATGCACGGGGCGGAGCAGGCCGAGGGGGTCGAGGTCGGCTTCGAGGTAGCCCCAGTGGCGGAAGGCGTCGAAGACGCGTTCGCGGTCGGAGGTTGGGGCGTCGATCAGTTCGGTGGCAGAGGGTTTCGAGGTACGGGTGGCCATAAAGTCGCTACTAGGATAACGGATGCGGCGCGTGGAGAGCGAGATTCAGGGGGGAGTCGGGCGGTGCTGGTCTCTAGTCGTCAGTCGCTAGGGGAAAAACGTGGACTATAGGCGGGGCTTGGTGCCGCTGGGGTAGGGGCATCGTCCTTCCCGGCAAGAGCTTTTAACCGCAAAGGGCGCGGAGGAACAGCCGCAAAGGGCGCGAAGAACGGCTGCGAAGCACCCGAAGGAACGGCCACAAAGGACGCGAAGAACAGCTGCGAAGCACGCGAAGGAACGGCCGCAAAGGGCGCGAAGAAAAGCCTGGCACACTATGGCGGAAAGAGACTTCAGGATTCGTTCCGCGATTGCAGTTCTGAGGCTTAGGTCGCTGGTTTGCGAGGGGCCAGGCGGTCGGGGAAGAACCGCAAGAGTAGGCCGTTGATGAGGATGGTGATTACGGACGCGGCGAGAACGGCGTTGTACATGTCGTCGCCGACGATGTGGGCATCGCGGGCGACTTTGACGAGCACGTAGGAAAATTCGCCGATCTGGGTGAGGCCGAGGCCGACCATCAAGGCGGTGGTGGCGGGATAGCGGAAGAGTTTGACGACCAGTGTCCACACGACAAACTTGCCGACGACGACCAGGGCGACGATCACGAGCAGCAGCGATGGCTTCGAAATCAGGATTCGCGGGTTCACCAGAATGCCCATGGTGACGAAGAACAGAGCCACGAAGGCGTCGCGCAAGGGGAGCAGGTGCTGCATGGTTTCGTGGGCGGCTTCGGATTCGCTGACGAGCAAGCCGGCGAGAAATGCGCCGAGCGCGAGGGAGAGGCCGACGGCCTGGGTAAGGGCGGCGGTCAGGAAGCCGAGGGCGAGCGCGACGAGAACGAAGAACTCCGGGTTAGCGGCCTTCATGACACGGCGCATCAGCGGCGGAATCAGCTTGTGCGCGACGAGGGTGATCGGGGATCAGGATCAGGACGGCTTTCCCGAGGGCGATGCCGAGCGCAAGGATGCGGCTGCGACTGAGATCGCCGAGCGAAGGCAGAAGAATGGTGAGGACGACCACGGCGAGATCTTCGACCAGCGTGATGCCAATCATGACCTGGCCCTGCTCGGAACGGAGTTCTCCGCGTTCGGTGAGGAAGCGAGACAGAACCATGGTGCTGGCAACGGAGATGATGGCGCCGACGGCAATGCCCTGCTGCCAGGTCCAGCCGAGTAGGGAACCGACGCCCAGGCCGAGAGCCAGCGAAAGCAGGATGCCGAGCGGGCCTCCGAGGATGGCGACCCACTTGACGCGGAGAAGATCGGCGAAGGAAAACTCGAGGCCGATGGAGTACATGAGGAGAATGACGCCGATTTCGGCGAGGATTTCGAATTCGTGGACGTCGGTGATGGTGGGTCCAGGCGTGAACGGGCCGACGAGAATGCCACCGAGAACGTAGCCGAGAATGAGTGGTTGACGCAGGGCGCGGGCGACGGCTCCGCCAACGACGGCTGCTCCGAAGACGTAGGCGAGGTCGCGGTAGAACGTGGTTTCGGCAGTCATTAGAGAGCAGGTGTTTAGGCGTTAGGTCTCGGGTCTCAGGCCTCGGGTCTCAGCTCTCGGGTCTCAGGTCTCAGGTCTCAGGTCTCAGTGGCTCTCCGTGCTCCCTTGGTTGTCGCCTTTGGTGGTCTCCAAAAAGAAAAAACCTTCAACCACAGGGGACACAGGGGATCACGGGGGATCACGGGGGATTTCTCTCGTGTCTCCTGTGCGGTACCGCTTCGAAATCGTGAGCCAGAACTTTAAAGGAAAACAAAGTGAAAAATCCACAAGATTGGTGGAGGGAGCGGAGAGTTGATTGCTGCGAAGCGAGGAGGCGAGAAGCGCGTGGCCGAAGGATTTTGTGAACAGACCGGGAGTCACGTTCATGCCATGAACGCCGATTGGGCATCTGGCAGGCAGTTCGAAACAAATTCACCAATCTGTAACCGAGGTTTTACGGAAGTGAAATAAACCCCACGTACTCTGCCCTCACCTTAAAAAGGAGGGGTAGTACATGGAGTTAAAGGAAGTTGCTTCCCTCAAGTGGCGGGCGGCCTCGGTCGTCGGCATCGCCACACTGGTTTTTCAACTGATTTCTCCCGCCATCGCCGCAGCGGCGGACCACTCTCGGGCAACGAAGACGCCAATTCAGCACGTGATCGTGATCATTGGAGAGAACCGGACGTTCGATCACGTTTTCGCGACCTACAAACCCAGGCACGGGGAAACAGTGAGCAACCTGTTGTCGAAAGGGATCGTGAATGAGGACGGCACACCGGGACCGAATTTCTCTCTGGCTGCGCAATCGTCGGCGATTGACAGCAACGAGGACGGATATCGTCTGAGCCCGTCGCACAACACGCCGTATGCGACGCTGCCACCGGCGCTGGCGGGTGGAGGTCCGGCGCCATTTCCGGACGTGAACAGCGCGAAGGCCATCGAGAATGGGCTGCCAGACGACTATTACATCTACCTGACGACGGGCAGCCTTCCGAGCGGCCTGAGCCATGGCGATGTCGACACCCGCATTCCGAACGCTGCCAGTCTGCCCAATGGCCCGTACCAGTTGACGTCCGCGAGTCATCCTTACGACGTCTACGACAACAGTCCCGTGCATCGCTTCTACCAGATGTGGCAGCAGTTCGATTGCAACGCGCGGAACGCCACTGCGGCCAATCCGAGCGGCTGCAAGGACGATCTGTGGCCATGGGTGGAGACCACAATTGGCGCCGGTTCCAACGGGAATCCGCAAGCTGCGAACTTCAGCGTCACGAGCACGAGAGAGGGCTCGACGTCGATGGGCTTCTACAACATGCTGCGGGGCGACGCGCCGTATTTGAAGTCGCTAGCCGACAATTACGCGATGAGCGACAACTTCCACCAGTCGGTGATGGGTGGAACGGGCGCGAATCACGTGATGTTGGGAAGTGGCGATGCGATCTGGTTCAGCGACGGCAACGGGCATGCGCAGCGTCCTCCGCACAACCAGATGGTGGCGGCGGGCAGTCCGAATGCGGGCGTGGTCGACGAAATCGAGAATCCGAACCCGCAGGAGGGAACGAACAACTGGTATACGGAAGATGGTTACGGCAACGGCTCGTATGGATCGCCTTCGTCGGGCGGGGGAACGTACAGCAACTGCTCCGACAGTGAAGCCAACGGCGTTCGCCAGGTGGTACGCTACCTGCGGTCACTGCCCCATCCGATCAATCCCAACTGTGAACGCGGCCACTATTATCTGTTGAACAACTACAACCCGGGCTACTACGGCGACGGCCGCAATGCCTACGCCGACATCACGAATCCGAACGAGACGGTGTTCACGATTCCGCCATCGACGCTGCGCAACATCGGCGACGAGTTGCTGGAAAAGGGCATCTCGTACGCGTATTACGGTGATCAGTGGAACGCGTACAAGGCGAACCCGGACAACAACTACGTGACGCCGGACAACACCTATTGCAACATCTGCAACTTCTTCCAGTACTCGACCTCGATCATGACGGGGCCGGGAGCTGCCAATAACCTGGACACGACGGATCTGTACTCGGCCCTTCAGAACGGCAACCTTCCGGCAGTATCGTTCGTGAAGCCCGACGGCTACCTCGATGGGCATCCGGCTTCTTCGAAACTGATCCTGTTCGAAGGTTTCGTGAAGAAGATCGTGGATGGGGTGAGGGCCAACCATGATCTGTGGAACAACACGGCGGTCATCGTGACGTTTGACGAAGGTGGCGGCTACTATGATTCGGGTTACATTCAGCCGCTGGATTTCTTCGGCGACGGCACGCGCATCCCGACGCTGGTCGTGTCGAAGTGGACCCGCCCGGGCCACATTTCGCACACCTACACCGATCACGTTTCGATCCTGAAGTTCATTGAAGCGAACTGGGGACTGTCGCCGGTAACGAATCGCAGCCGCGACAACTTCCCGAATCCCGTCAGCAGCGCGTCCAATCCCTATGTACCGCTGAACGGCCCTGCCATCGGCGACATGATGGACCTGTTCAACTTCCACGGGCGGGACTAAGCGTTCGGGAAAGCGCGGTAATGGAGCTGGCGTCATTCGGCCACGGATGGCGCCAGTTTCTTTTGAAGCGGCTCCGGATTTGACCCGGAGGCTATCCGGCCAGCCTGGATTGGTGTAGAGTTTCACGCGGTTTTCGGACCATGCGGATTACCGGATCCACGCTGTGACACTTGCCTGAGGAGGCTCATCATGAAGAAACTCTGGATAGTCGCGGGCATCGTGTTGTCGGTTGCATGCTCGCTCGGGGCCCAGGAGAAACCCGGAAACATTGCTGCTCTGGAATTTCAGAAGCCGAAGAATGGCATGGTGCCGCAATACGAGGCGGGCCGGAAGCAGAAGGCCGCCTGGCACAAACAGCAGAACGATTCTCAACCCTTGCTGGTATGGGAGATTCTCAGTGGAGACAACACCGGCACCTACGTGGTCGGCCGAGTGGGACAGCACTGGGCCGACTTCGACAAGCCTCCCATCCCGGACGAGGCCGACCTGGCAGAGTTCCAGAAGGTGGTCGGAGGCTATGTCGATTCGGTCGTCACCCGTTATTACGAGTTCATGCCCAAGGTCAGTAATCCCGCGAACGACAAACTGCCAAGCAAGTTCGCCGACGTCCTCACGTTCTACGTGCGCTACGGAAAAGATTCCGATTTCCGGTCAGCCATGGCTCGGGTGACCGAAGGTGCGAGCAAGACGAAGTGGCCACCGAACTACGACTGGTACGAATTGACGAGTGGAGGGCAAGCGAACGTCTTTGTTCTCGTCTTGCCGCGCAACAGTTGGGCCGATTTCGAAGATAAACCAGAGGTGAAGCCGTTCCGCGATATGTTGAAGGATGCCTTTGGACAAACCGAAGCAGACTCCATCATGGAACGATTCGACAACTCCGTGCAGAAGCAAACCGATGAGATCATCAAATTCCGCTCGGACTTAAGCTACCTGCCTGGGAAGTAAACCAGGTGAATTCGGATTGCCCCGCTCGAGCTTCGCTTGGGCGGGGATGGTTCTCCTGGTCCACTGCGCACTGGAGACAAGACTTCGCCAGGGTGTAAGGTAGACGCCGCGAGGCCTGACCAATGGCGATTCCGGTAGGTGGCAAGGGACCTTGGGGAGCTCCCACCTTATTGGACGTTCCCCTCGACGAAAACTCCAGCTACAAACGCGGCGCGGCCGCTGCGCCTCCGCTGATTCGCGACGCCCTGACCAGCGAATCCTCCAATATGTGGACGGAACTCGGCGTGGATGTAGGCGCAGAGGGCGCCTACGCCGATGGTGGCGAAGTGGACCTGGGGAGCGGTGATTCCTTCGCGGCGATTGAGAAAGCGGTCGGGGAACTCCTCGACAAACGTCGCCGCCCCGTCTGCCTGGGCGGCGACCATTCGATCACCTATCCGATTGTCCGCGCTTTCGGCAAAGTCTTCAAAGATCTGACCATCATCCACTTCGATGCGCATCCTGACCTCTACGACGACTTCCAGGGGAACCGGCGCTCGCATGCCTCTCCTTTCGCTCGCATCATGGAAGAGAAGTTGGCGAAACGCCTGATCCAGGTCGGAATCCGAACCATGAATCCGCATCAGAAGAAGCAGGCCGGGCGCTTTGGCGTGGAGGTCTTCGAGATTGGCCGCAGGCGAGCGCTGGAGGAAGTGAAGACGTGGTGCCCGGTGTATCTTTCCTTCGATATGGACGTGCTCGATCCTGCGTTCGCGCCGGGAGTGTCGCATCGCGAGCCGGGAGGAATGTCGGTGCGGGAGGCGTTGGAGCACCTGCATTCGATTACGGCGACGATCGTGGGCGCGGACATCGTGGAATACAATCCCAGCCGCGATATTTCGGAACTGACGGCCGCGGTGGCGGGCAAGATTTTGAAGGAAATGATGGGAAAGATGCTGATGGCGTGCAATTGTCCGTAGTTGCCGTCTGAAACGCATTCGGCAGCTGATGTGGGATTGAAAGCCGCTCTCATTCCTTATCCGGTTGTGCGCGCCCTTCGACTCCGCTCAGGGCAGGCTCTGAAGGCGCGCGCTGTTACTAACTGCGAGGGCAAGATGCCCTCCCACCCCAGCAAGCCAAGAACGCTTCCTGGGGACCCCGGCCTCGCGACAGCCGGCGGGACCCTTCGGCTTCGCTCAGGGCAGGCTGCCGGCGCTACAGTCGTTCTTCCACCTTAAAATGTACAATCTCCACCTCGCTGTTTATGGAGGAAGAGCATGCCTGAGGCGAAGAACGGGCTTGTCCACTTTGCCAGCCCGCGATCCGTTCCGGAAACGCTGAAGAAGCTGGAAGACATGCTGCAATCGAAGGGGCTAATGATTTTCGCCCGCGTGGATCACAGCGGGGAAGCGGCCAAGGTGGGCATGGAGATGCACCCGACACAGTTGCTGATCTTCGGAAGCCCGAAGGGCGGGACGCCGGTCATGCTGGCGGCGCCGACGGTGGCGATTGATCTGCCGCTAAAGGCGCTGGTGTGGGAGGACGGCGAGGGCAAGGTCTGGATCACGACCAACAGCGCCGAGTACCTGCAGCAGCGGCACGGCATTCCCGCCGACCTGGTGAAGAATCTTGCAGGAGCAGCGGCACTGTTGCAGAAAGCTGTGGAATAATCATCCGGCATTTCCGCCGGCATGCCTGAGAATCCCAATCGAGCCCGCGATCACCTGGCGAACGAGCGAACGTTCCTAGCATGGGTGCGTACCGGGATCGCCGTCGTGGTGTTCGGTTTTGCCATTGGGCGCTTCTCGATCGCCATCCGGCAATTCAGCCTGATTCAGGGCAAGGACCTGCGCACCACCGGCGTGTCGGTGGCGTTCGGCCTGATCGCGATTGTGGCGGGCGTGGTGTTGACGGCGTCGGGGCTGTTGCGGTACCGGCGGACGCGGGCGCAATTAGACAGCGGAACGTTCGAGCCCGCGGGCTTCGTGATCGATCTGGTCGCGGTATTGACGGCGATTTTCGGGCTCGGACTGGGCGGCTATCTCGTCTACATCGAAATAGGGCTTCGGTGAAGCATGGCGAATGATGCGGAAAAAGAAGTAGCGGCACGCGCCAGTCTGAAGTATGTGCGCGACGGGCAGGTGGTGGGATTGGGGACGGGATCGACCGCGACGATCGCGATTCGATTGCTGGGCGAACTTGTCCGGGGTGGGCTGAAGATTCGCGGAATTCCAACTTCGATTGCGTCCCGCGACCTCGCGACGCAACTGGGGATTCCGCTGACGACGTTCGACGAAGTGCAGCAGATTGATGTGACGATCGATGGCGCGGATGAATTCGATCCGGCGCTGAACCTGATTAAAGGCGGCGGCGGCGCCATGTTGCGTGAGAAGGTGGTAGCGTCGGCGACGAAGCAGCAGGTGATTGTGACGGACTCGTCGAAGCAGGTGCAGGTGCTGGGGAAGTTTCCCTTGCCGGTGGAAGTAATCGGGTTCGCCGAGCCGCTGGTGGCAAAGGAGATTGCGGATCTGGGTGCCCGCGTTGTGCAGCGGAAAGATTCCGCGGGCAAGCCTTATCTCACCGATGAAGGGCATCATATTCTCGATTGCCATTTCGGCGAGATTCCGGATCCGCCGGCACTGGCGAGGCGGCTCAGCGACATGCCGGGGATTGTGGAGCATGGATTGTTTGTGGGGATGGCGTCGGTGGTGTTGATGGCGAAGGCGGGCGAGGTGGAGGAATTTCGGGGAGGCGGTTGATCCGTCCATCGCGGATGTACGCAACAATGATCCATTGAGGAGTCCGGCTCGCCGAGTGGTCCAACCGGCGTTAAAGGCGTTAAAGGCGATCACCACAGGGGACACAGAGGAACACAGGGGAAAACCGAAGGGGTCAAACCTTGCGAGTGCGCAGCCCTTCTCGGGCACAGAATCACTCCAGGTCGCTGAGCCGGTCCGATTTCTCAAGCGACTAAAATCTCGCGTAATGCAGCCAGCAGGCGGTCGACTTCCTCGACCGTGTTGTAGTGGAACAGGCCGATGCGCAGGAAGCCTCCGTCTTTTTCGACGTCGAGCTGCTCAGTGAGATTGAGCGCGTAGTAATTTCCGTCCCAGGTAAAGAAGCCGCGGTCGCCGAGTTTGGTGGCGAGCTCGAGAGGCGTGTGTCCCGCGGCGCGCAGGGCGATGGTGGGGCAGCGCTCGTTGAAGCGGGCGGGATCGGTGATGCCGTAGACCTTCACGCCGGGCATGGTGCGCAGGCCTTGCAGCAGGCGGTCGCAAAGGGCGCGTTCGTAGCGGACGAATTCGTCGTAAGCCGCAAGGATGGCGGCGCGGCGCGAGGGGACGGACGGCTTCAGAGTGCGACCGATGTCGGCGATGTAGTCGACGCAGGCGGTGATGCCGGCAATGCATTCGTGGTTGAGCGTGCCCCATTCCCAGCGGTTGGGACTCTCGTTGGTGTTGGCGCGAACCTTGTAGGGATGCAGCCGTTGAAGGTGTGCGCGCTTGCCGTAGAGCACGCCCATGTGCGGTCCGAAGAACTTGTAGCTCGAACAGACCAGGAAATCGCAATCGAGGGCGCGGACGTCGATGGGGCCGTGGGGCGCGTAGTGGACGGCGTCGATGTAGGCGAGGGCTCCGGCGGCGTGGGCGAGGCGGACAATTTCCTTCACGGGATTGATCGTGCCTACGGCGTTGGAGGCGTAGCCGACGGCGACCAGGCGGGTGCGGCTGTTGATTTTGCTGGCGAGGTCGTCCATGTCGAGCGTGCAGTCAGCCGGGTGGAATGCCACGCGACGGATGGTGACGCCGCGCTCTTCGAGCGCCTGCCAGGGAGAGAAGTTGGCGTCGTGGTCGAGGAGGGTGAGAACGATCTCGTCGCCGGGGGAAAGATCGCGGCCGATGGCGCGGCTCATGGCGTAAGTGAGCGACGTCATGTTGAAGCCGAAGACGACTTCATCGGGATCGCTGCCGAAAAAGTCGGCCATGGCGGCACGGGCGGCGGCGATGGTCTCGTTGGTGCGGCGGCTGGTCAGGTAGGCGCCGCAGGTGTTGGCATTCGCGTGTTTCAGGTAATTGGCGATGGCGTCGATGACGCGTTGCGGGACCTGTGTTCCTCCGGGGCCGTCAAGGTAGGCAGCCGGGTGGCCGTTAACGGTTTCGGCGAAGGAAGGGAATTGGGCACGGATGGCGGAGAGGTCGAGGGCGGTAGTGAGGTCGTCTTGAGTCGTCGGCATAAGTGGCTCGATCAGAAGTGAAAAACGGAAATGCAGTGGTCGTTCGTTTCTCGAGTCGCGCCTACCTCGGCGGCTAAAGCCGCGATTCATGTTACGACTTAACGGCCCGGCTGAAGCCGGGCCCTTTCAAAAACAGCGCTTTCAAACCAGTGCATTCAAACCAGTGCTTCCAAACCAGTACATTTAAACCAGCGGCTTCAAAGCAGCGCCTTAAAACGGCCCTTTCAAAGCAAGCTATCCAGCATTAAGCAATCTATCGCGGAATTTCCTGGGTCACAAATCGGCGAGGACCTACACTTCGTAGAAAGGCTGGCCATCTGCTGGCATCTGCGGAAGGCATCGCGGAAAAAGCATACGAAACGCATCAGCCTACCGCGCGGATGAAGTCTGCGAGCATGCCGTAGGCGGTGGCATATAAGCCCGGGTTGTCTTCGGTGATACAAAGGCCCGGGAAAATGTCGGTTTCAAAATACACGATTGACGAGGTTCCTGCGACACCGGCGAGGGGATCGCTCAGGGGCAGACGTTCGGGGCCGACGCGTGCCACCACACCGGTTGGCGTTCGCTGAGCCCGGCAAACGAGTTTATAAGGCGTTCCAGCCACTCGCGCTTCGCGTACCTGCTCGCCGGTGAGTTGGCGAATGCCGTGGCGCTGAACGTCGTTTAGCCGGATTTTTTCTCCCATCAAGACGATGACCAGCGCCGCGACTTTTACGGCGGCGTCCCACCCGTCGATGTCGTGAGTGGCATCGGTTTCGGCAACGCCGATTTCCTGCGCCCGCTTCAGGGCATCGTCAAAGGTCAGGCCTTCCTCCATCGCGCTGAGAATCACATTGGTGGTCGAGTTCAAAATGCCTCGGAAACCTTGCAGGCGGATGACCGGAAGATTTTCCTGAAAGAGCGAGAAGATGGGGATGCCGTCCATGACGGTGGACTCGAAGAGAAAGCGCTTTCGCTGCGTGATAGCCAACTGTCGCAGTTCTTCGTAGGCGTAAACGATTGGCCCCTTGTTCGCCGTAATGGCGTGGGCGCCGTGCTCGAGCGCAGCGCGAAGGTGATCGACTGCGGGCTGGCCGGTATCGACGTTGAGCGAAGTGGCCTCAAACAGCACGTCGGCTGCGGCTGCTCGCAGCCAGTCGCGGACGTTCGTGGGCTGCGTTGTTTCGTCAGGGAAATTCGCTCGCGAGATGGCGGACGACCCAGTCAGCAGCGCGAGATCGAGACCGTTGGGGTCCGCGATCCAGCCCAGGCGGCGGGAGGCGATTCCGGTGATCTGCCAATCGATTCCGCGGGCATGCAACTCTTCCCGGCGGTCGACCAGGAGCCGGGCGAGCGTCCGGTTGACGTTGCCGAAGCCGAGCAGGCAAAGGTTATAGCAGGGAATGGTGGTCTCCGGACCGGCTAACCCATGGTGGTGGTGTGCTCGGGCTTGATTTTGTAAATCACTCGCACTTCGCCCGCCTGCCCGTAAGGGTATTTGTCGACGCCCAGATACTTCTTGGCCATCTTGTCGATGTGCTCACTGGCGCCCTGCTCGGTGATTTCGGCGACATGGCCGCGGATTTCGAGATAGCGATAGGGATTTTCGGGATCGCTGATGGCGAGGGACACGCGGGGATCGCGGCGCACGTTGCGGTCTTTCTGGCGGCCCTTGGCGGAGTTAAAAATGACATGCTGGCCGTCGTAGTCGACCCAGACGGGCGTGACCTGGGGACGACCGTCGGGCATGAGCGTTGCGAGATTGGCGAAGGCGCGCTTCTGGAAAAGATCGAGGTACTTCTCAGGGATCGAACCAGCCATGAATTCCTCCTGAACAAATGGGAGATACGCCCGGGCAGGATTATAGACGGGAGAATGGCGTTGTTGCAGGGGCCATGATTCAAAGTTTCGAGGTCTCGAGGTTCAGAGTTTCAACCTGGTAAGGATCTACGATTTCGCGATGTCAAGAGCGTGCACCGGCGCGCCTCTAGACAAGACAGTCGGGTTGGATATTCCTGCGCGAGACACTTTCGCGCCCGGCCGTGTACAGGTAAAATGCCAACCTTACTAAAATTGCAAAGACTTTACCGGGCCGGCGCCGCGCCGACTATTCAAAATCCGTAAACTCGACCAAATTACTGGACTTTCAGGGAGGACACGAGAGTTCGCATGTGGAACGTTCTGCGGTACAGGCGGGAAGTGTTTGCGGAGTTCGTGGCCGTGCTTTTGTTTTTCACGCTGACGGGCCTGGCGTCGGCGCAGCCGGGCGGGAAGTATCCGCAAACGATTGTCTTCATGACGGATTTCGGTACAGTGGATGACTCGGTGCCGATCTGCAAGGGCGTGATGTATTCGATCATGCCGGAAGTGCGCATTGTGGATCTGTCGCACCAGGTCACGCCATTTTCCATTCTCGATGGAGCGCGATTCCTGTATGGGGCGACACCGTACTATCCGGCAGGCACGGTGTTCACCGTGGTGATCGATCCAGGAGTGGGGAGCACGCGCAAGGCAGTGATCATCAAGTCGAAGCGCGGGCAGTATTTCGTCTTGCCGGACAACGGGTTGATCACACTGGTGGGGGCGCGCGACGGGTTGGAGGCAGCGCGGGAGATTACGAATCCGGACTGGATGATCGGCAAGGCGCTGTCGTCGACGTTTCACGGGCGCGACATTTTCTCTCCGGCCAGCGCGCATGTGGCGCGAGGTGACGACTGGACACAGGTGGGGCCGGTTCTCGACCTGAATTCGCTGGTGCGTCTGAATCTCGAAGCGGCTAAGGTCGATGAGCAGGGACTGCACGGGGAAGTGATCGCGACCGATGGGCCTTTCGGCAACCTGGTGACCAACGTGGATGCCGAAGATTTCCTGAAGCTCGGCTATCAGCGGGGCGAAATGGTTCCAATTGTTCTGGGCGACAAGAAGTTCGATCTGCGATTTGTGAAGACGTTCAGCGACGTACCTCTGAAAACGCCGCTGATCTATATCGACTCGCGCGGACGGTTTGCGCTGGCCGTGAACCAGGGGAGCTTTGCGGCAATCTACAGCATCAAGCCACCGCTGAAGATCACGGTTCCACCAAAGATCGGTCAGAGCGAGGCTGGAGATCGCTGATCTTTGCGGTTCGGGTCCCGCATGGTTTGTCTTCATATTTTAGGTTTTTTCAGAAGTGTAGGAGGAAGGTGTTCATGCGCAGGCGTATTCCGTTTCTTGCAGGTTGGAACCTTTCATCCTGGACCGTTGCCATATTCGCGACGGTGTTCTTCCCGACACTGGTTTTGGGGCAGAGCTTTCGGGGATCGATTCGCGGCAGTGTCCGCGACGCAACGGGTGCGTTTTTGACCGGAGCCAAAGTCACCGCAAAGAACCACGACACCGGGCTGGTTCGTGAAGCGCCGACCGGGGTGGACGGTGGCTACGTGATGGCAGAACTGCCGATTGGCGTGTATGTGGTGGTTGCCGAGGCGCCGGGGCTGTCGCCCGTGGCACAGAACGTGGTGGTGAACGTGGGGCTCGACACCACGGCCGATTTCGATTTGACCCAGGTGCAAAAGCACGTGGAATCACTGACGGTGACGGAGGCGGCGCCGCTGGTGGACGCAACCCGGGACGTTCTGGGCGAGGTTGTCGACCGGAGGCTGGTGAGCGAGTTGCCACTGAACGGGCGCGATTTCGGAAAGCTGGTGGCGCTGGTGCCGGGGGCGACAGTTGAACCTTCCGGCGTAGCGGCGATCCAGAGCGGGTTTGGGCAGTTCTCCATCAACGGCAGCCGCGACCGCTCCAACAACTACATGCTTGATGGCACGGACAACAACGATCCGTTCTTCAACAATTCGGCTTTTAACCAGACGGGGATCGGCGGAGCACCGGCGTCGGTGTTGCCGATTGATGCGATTCAGGAATTCAATCTGCAATCCAACTTCAATGCCGAATATGGGCGGAACACCGGCTCGGTGGTCAACATTGTTACGCGCTCGGGGACGAATCAGTTGCACGGTTCCGTATTCGAATTCCTGCGAAATGATCTGTTCGACGCGCGCAACTATTTCAACCGGCCGGTTGACGAGTCGGGCAACCATATTCCGAAGAGCGAATTCCGCAACAATCAATTTGGCGTGTCGGTGGGCGGGCCGGTCATCAAGGACAAGACTTTTTTCTTTGGCGCCTATGAGGGACAGCGCGAGCGGGTGACCTCGGATTTCACGTTTCTGGTTCCGACCCAGCAACAGATCAGCAATGCGCAGGCGATTGCGGCTCAGGGAGGTACACCAGCTAACGGCCCTGCTATTCTTCCGGGCTTCACTCCGAGCCCTACCCTTACGGCGATTTTAGGACAGTTCCCAAAGGCTACTGGGGCGAATAGTGCGAGCGGGACCGTAGTAGGGGGCGTGCACGACCTCAACAGCGTCGACAGTTTCATCGCCAAGATCGATCACCAGATGACTTCGTCGGAATATCTGACGGGGCGTTATGCGTTTGCGCGCAGCCAGCAACAATTTCCGCTGGGCGGGTTGGGATTCGGCGCGGGGTCCCGTTTGCCGCAGTTTGCGCAGACTTCGCCCACTCGGGTGCAGTTGATTTCGCTCAGCCTGCTTTCGAACCTGCGCCCGAGCAAGATTAACGAGATCCGGTTCGGCTACAGCCGGTACCGAACTTCGTTCAGCGCGCTGGATGCAAATACGGATTTCTCGGCGCCCGACCTGAATTTTGGGACGGGCAAGCTGGGGTTGCCGGAGATCGATTTCAGCGGAACGTTCGACAACCTTGGCGCGACGGGCTTCAGCATCCCTCGCGGCCGCACCAGTCAGACATTTCAGATTCTCGACAACTTCACGTGGGTATCGGGACGGCACACCTTCAAGTTCGGCGGCGAATATCGACGAGCCATCATCAACAGCTTCAACGACAACCTGGAGCGCGGGTTGTTCTCGTTCGGTGCCGAAGACCCCACGACGCTAGCGGCTTGCGGCGGGACTCCGTTGCCAGGATGCGGCGACCCGGGCACGCTCACGCTGGTGGCTTACTACTTTGGCGACAACTTTCCTTCCGCGGATGCCGGCAATACTCAGCGCACGACCTACAACAATGGGCTTGCGTTCTTTGTGCAGGACGATTTCCGCGTGCGTTCCAACTTCACGGTGAATCTGGGTGTGCGCTGGGAATACTTCGGCCCGATCAGCGAGGCGCACAATCTGCTCTCGAATCTGGGGCAGGATGGCAATCTTGCATTGGTTGGCACCGACGGGTTGAAGCACGCCTACAACCGCGACTTGAATAACTTCGGGCCGCGCATCGGGTTCGCATGGAATGTACGTTCGAAGACTGTGGTTCGTGGCGCCTACGGAATTTACTACGATTACGTTCCGCAGGACCTGCTGATTGCGAACTTCACGAACTCGGCGGGGCTGGTGACGAATCCGATTGGGCCGAAAGCTGTGGTGTCGCTGGCGAACAATTACGATTCCACGGCCTTCAACGGCACGAATCCCGGCGGGCCAGTGTTCACGTTGCCGAGTCCGCCATACCCACCGCAGTTTGCCGACATCTTCGTGACTCCGCGAAATCTGGTGACGCCCTACATGCAGAACTGGAATCTGAATCTCGAGCGGGAATTGGCCGACGGGGTGGCGTTCCAGTTGGGGTACGTCGGTGGCAAGGGCAGCAAGCTGGTGCGGCTGCGGGATGCTAATCAGCCCGATATCACCGGCTTCCGCAACAATTTTCCGCAGTACGGTTTTGTCGATCAGTTCGCGACCATCAGCGCTTCGACCTACCATGCTTTGCAGGCGACACTGCGGACGCGCGCCTGGCATGGAGTTTCGGGATTTGCCGGGTATACGTGGTCGAAGTCACTGGATGATGCTTCCGACGGGATCGATTTCAACTTTGCGACGGTGGCGCTGCCGCAGGACTCGAACAACCTGAAGGCGGAGCACGGACCGTCGAACTTCGACACGCGGCATCGATTCACGGCGGCGTTTAATTATGAGCTTGGCAAACTGCGTGGGCCGGAGAGATTCAGCCGCGGGTGGCAGCTGAATACGATCATTACGGCACAGAGCGGGCGGCCAGTCCCGATCGTAAATTCTTCCGACACCAGTGGTGCTGATGCAAGCGTGTTTCCAACGCCATCGAATTTCCACCAGCGGCCGAACCTGGTTTCGGGCGTGAATCCGATCAATTCGAACTGGGAGTCTGCACCGGACTCGATCGGGTATTTGAATGGCGCGGCCTTCGTGCAGCCGGCATTTGGAACCTTTGGGAATCTGGGGCGCAACGCAATCTTTGGTCCGAAGTTCTGGAGCGTGGATTTCTCATTGACGAAAAACACTCGGCTTAACGAGCACGTGAACTTGCAGTTTCGGGCAGAGTTCTTCAACATCTTTAACCATCCGAACTTTGCGCTGCCGAACTTCTTCATGAACCCCGCGCTGCAGGATATCGGCACGCCGGGAAATCCGAACATTGTGCCCACGGCGAACTCGGTGAACCAGGGACTGATCACGCAGACGCCCGACCAGGCTCAGACCAATCCCGGGCTTGGTGGTGGAGGGCCGCGGGTGGTTCAGTTGGGGTTGAAGGTTTTGTTCTAACCGCCAGATATTTGTCGAAGATCCATGGAAACATCCCCGCCCAAGCGAAGCTTGGACGGGGCACCCGGTGGCCGGTGCTATCGCCAGCAAAAGCAGATCCTTCGCTTCGCTCAGGATGACAATTTTTATTAGGTGACAATCTTCATCAGGTGACAATCTTCTTTCACGAGGTGACAATCTTCACGAGGTGACAATCTTTGTTAGATGGTCAATTTGCTGGAGATGGTCAACTAGATGGTCAGTCGAAAACACCGACGCTCAATGGTCTCCGATCTCAGCGTCGATTCTGGGTAGCACGGCTTGCAGCAGGGCTTCGAACTGGCCACGGACTTTTTCTCCGGTTTCCATCACTTCCTGATGGGAAAGCGGTTGGTCCAGGATGCCGGCGGCCATGTTGGTGACGCACGAGATGGCCAGGACCTGGATGCCCATGTGGCGGGCGGCGATGACTTCGGCGACCGTAGACATGCCGACCAGATCGGCTCCGATCGTGCGCAGGTAGCGGATTTCGGCAGGAGTTTCGTAGCTGGGGCCGAGCAGCGCGGCGTAGACCCCGACTTCGAGCGGCATGCCGAGTTTGGCGGCTTCTTCCTGGGCAGCTTTGCGATAGGACTTCGAGTAGGCCTGAGTCATGTCGGGGAAGCGCGGGCCAAAGCGATCGTCGTTGGGGCCGGCGAGAGGGTTGGTGCCCTGCAGGTTGATGTGATCCTTGATCAGCACCAGTGCGCCCTGCCCGAATTTGAGGTTGATGCCTCCGGCGGCGTTGGTAAGGATGACGGCGCGGACGCCCATGCGCCCGAAGACGCGGATGGGGAAGGTGACTTCGTGCGCGGAGTAGCCTTCGTAGAGGTGGACGCGTCCTTGCATGGCGGCGACGGCCACCTTGCCGGCTTTGCCGAGAACCATCTGGCCCGCGTGACCGATGGCCGTGGAGCGGGGGAATGATGGAATCTGCAAGTAGGGGACGCGGGTCGCGTCGGCGAGCGCATCGGCGAAAGCGCCCAGGCCGGAGCCGAGGATCAGGCCGATCCTGGGGCGGAGTGGCGTCTGCGAGAGGAGGAATTGCGCGGCCGAGTCGGCGCGGGTGAAAGTGTCGTCGGGAAGCGTGGTCAATCTGTACTCCTTGATAGCAGCTGTCGGCTGTCAGCTATCAGCCGTCAGCCACCAGCCGTCAGCCACCAGCTATCAGCCACCAGCCACCAGCTGCTTTTTAGTACTTCTTTTCAAAATCGGCGAAGGCCTTCTCCAGTTGCCATTGCATGCGGGCTTTCTCGTTCGCGTCCAGAAACTTCTGGCACGCGGACGAGGGCTTGGCTGAAATGCTTGAAGGTCCCGCGCACGCCGCAGCCATTTTAGAGTCGCCTTGCCGAAGGCTTTCTCCGGGCAGGAAGCTGTGCTCGAGACTCTGCCGCGCCATCCGCTTCAAATCTCTGTAGGAAAGATCATACGTTTGAACGGCACGCAGATACTCTCGCGTCATATCGGAGCGGGAGACGCCTTCGTCGTCGGTGGCCAGGGCGACCGGCACGTTGTACTTCATATAGATGGGCAGCGGGTGGTTTGCGCCCTCGACTCCGAGGATCTTGGCGTTGCTGGTAAGGCAGATCTCGACCAGGATGTTGCGGTCGGCCATTTCCTTGAGCAGGTCGAGCGAGTCGTGCTCGTCCATGACGGAGGCGCCATGGCCGATGCGCTCGGCGTGGCCGCGCTCGACCGATTCGCGGATGTGGAAACGGAGGCCCTCGGGCGGGACGAGTCCCATGGCGAGTTCGCCAGCATGCAGGCTGATGTGGACCTTGGGATAAAGGGCATGCAGTCTGTCGAGCATCTTCATATGCAGCTCGAAATCGTGCATGGGGACGTACCAGTCTTCCGGTTGGACCAGGTTAAGGCCGACAAAGCGCGGATCGGCCTGGGCGAGTTCGAAGCCCAGAACGATTTGGGCGAAGACGCTCTCGGGAGGCAGGGCGCGCAGGACCTGGTAAAGGTAGCGGATGGTGACTCGGCATCCGGGATCGGCGTCGGGACTGTCGCAGCGCAGGATCTGACGCTGCCGGGCTTCGTCGCGGTCGAGCTGCGCGCGAGTGCTTGCGACGATCTCTTTCAGGCCTCCGGCTAGCAAGTGATCGCGCATTCGCGCGAAATCATCGTCCCAACCGAGCTTGCCGCCGAGTTGCGCCGCTTGCAGGCCGTCGGCGGTGCGCATCAGCTCGACATATTGCAGACGGTCGGAAGCGGAGCGGGAGGCGACTTCCGCGAGTTGATTGCCGACGCTGGTTATGGTCGCCAGATTGAATTTGTCGAATGACGCGAAGAAATGGTCGTGGCCTGAGCCTTCGTCAGGAGTCCAGTTACGCATCGACCAGGCGTCGACCAGTTGGTTGTAGAGGACGTGGTCGCCGTAGGCGCATTGCACGGCAGGCTTGGCGGAGTACTTGTCACAGGTGGCGTCGCAGGGAGGCGGCAGCAAGGTTGAAGCGGTGCGGTCGACGCAGAGGTTGTCCTGCGCGGCGAAGTCGATCCAGTTCTCGGCGTAAATGGCGCCGGAGAGATGGTTGTGCAGGTCACCGCCCTTGGGCATTTGCTGGAGGAAGGCGAGCAGCAGGGAAGGATTTTTGCGAACCGCTGCCAGGTGTCGCGCAGTGCGGTCTTCTGCCGTTTCGGCGTGGGTGAACGTGCCGAGGACGAGACTCAAAATCAGAACGGCATGTCGAGCCTTCCGGCTCACAGACGGGCCTCCTTGGGGGAAGGCGCATTGTACAGGGTGGGCTGGCGGCCTGAGAGCGGAGGGGTCGTGGATTTCGAAGGAAGTGGGTGTTGGGGAGAGGAAGTTTGAGGCTGCCCGGACATCGCAGGCGATCGCGGGGTCTTTCGACTGCGTTCGGCTGGCGCCTCACTTCGCTCAAGATGACAATTCGGGAAAGGAGGACAATTCGGGAGAGCTGGACAATTCGGGAGAGGAGGGCAATTCGGTCGAGGACAATTCGGTCGAGGAAGACGATTCGGGAGAGGTGGATCGCAGGAGATGTTGCGAGATGCCGCACGGTTGCTGAATTGTGACAAGATTTCCACAGGTAGATTGGTGATTTTGTGGGCAAGTGCGGGCCATGAGCATCGGGGAAAGTCCCATGAGAGCGGCAATGGCGTGGTGATTTGTAAATTTTGAAAAGTGGTCTGCACCAAAATCGGTCATTTGCCTGTGAAAGGCCTGCAGTCGATTGAAAACACAAGAGATGTTTGGATGCAGTTTTGATTGACTGTAAATTTAGAAGGAGTAAAAAGACACTCGTTCTTCGGCACGTTCTTCAGTTTTGCCGGTTGGTGCGGCGTCCGGGGCTCAAGCGAAGTCACCTTGTTGCGGAAGCGACAAGGAAGGCAAGCAAGGGTCTATAGCAAAGCGCTGGTCGAGAAGAACGAGAACGACCGCTGGAGGCAAGATAGAGTCCCGAGGCGTTGCGCTGGTTTGTCCGGTTGGCGGTAAGCCCGGAGCCCGAACCCAGATCGCGCGTCGCAACCCGCAAGGATGCGGCGAGTGCAGGTCGGCAAGGGTCTAACGCGAGCTACTGGCCGAGATGAATGAGAGCAACATCACCTCGGGACTCTTAGTGTGTTTGGCGGCGGCGCCAGTCGTCTCATGGGCCCGGGCCCGGCTCTCCCCCCAAATTGCCTAGAGGCCAAAAAAGGCCAAACACAACCTCCTGGTGGAGACGTGGTTCGCCCGCGTCTCCCTTTTTTGTTTTGCTGGAGGATTGCTTCTACTCCTCGACGAACCCGGCTTCCGCTTCGGGCAGGGTATCGTCGGGCCGCGCCCAGAAGACGTACAAGGTGGGCAGCATGATGATGCTGATGAACAGCTCGACGATCAGGCCACCGACGATGACGATGGCGAAGGGGCGCTGCGAATCGGAGCCGATGTCGTGGGACATGGCAGCGGGCAGCAATCCGAGGGTCGCGACCAGCATGGTCATCATGATGGGGCGCAGGCGGAGCGAGGCGCCTTCCTTGGCGGCAAGCTGAACGGGACGGCCGCGCACGCGCAACTGATTGATGTACT
This sequence comes from uncultured Acidobacteriota bacterium, assembly GCA_963729415.1. GTDB lineage: Bacteria > Acidobacteriota > Terriglobia > Terriglobales > Acidobacteriaceae > Gp1-AA133. The sequence goes on from CAVSOD010000014.1 coordinate 28,245, forward strand.
CGACCATGATCACGCCGATTTCAACCGAGACGCCGACCAGCGCGAGGAATCCGAGTCCCGAGGAGACGCTGAAGTGAGTGCCGGTGAGGAGCAGGCTGAAGAGGCCGCCCAGCGGCGAGAGTCCTACGACGGCCAGGATCAGTCCCACCCACTTCCACGATTTGAAGGCCGAGTAAAGGATGAAGGCCATCAACAGAATCGTTACCGGAACGATCACGGCAAGGCGGCGATTGGCGCGCTGCTGGCTTTCGTATTCGCCGGTCCAGTCGAGGTGATAGCCTTCGGGCAACTTCACGTGGCGGTGAACTTCTTCGATGGCCTGGCGCACGGTGCTGCCGAGGTCGCGGCCACGCACGCTGTACTTGATCGCGATATAGCGGGAATTACCCTCGCGGTAGATGGTGGAAGCCCCATCTTCCATTTTGATCTGACACACCTGGCCAAGGGCGACTCGCTCCCCGGAAGGGGCGAGCAGGCGAATGCTGGCGAGGTCTTCGATCGTCTTCCGGTATTGCAACTGATAACGTACGGTCAGGTCGTAGCGCTGCTCGCCGATCAGAACCTGACTCACGGCTTTGCCCCCGACAGCCGTTTCGATGGCATCCTGAATGTCACTGACGTTGATGCCAAAGCGGTCAGCGGCGGCGCGATCGACGACAAGGTTCACATTCGGCTGCCCGCGGACCTGGAAGGTGCCGAGATCGGCGACACCGGGGATCTTGGCCATGACGGCCTGGATCTCGTCGGCCTTTTGCTCGAGTTCCTTGAGGTCGGTACCAAAAAGCTTGACCGCGAGTTCACCCTTCACGCCGCTGACCGCTTCTTCGACGTTGTCGGAGATCGGCTGGGAGAAATTCCAGTCCACGCCGGGAAGCTTGTTTAGAGCCTCGTCCATGGCGGCAATCAACTCGTCTTTCGTCTTGAATTGGCTGCGCCACTGGGCGTGCGGCAGCAAGTCGACGAAGAACTCCGTGTTGTAGAAGCCACTGGCGTCGCTGCCATCGTCGGGGCGCCCGACTTGGCTTACGACCTGCGTGGCCTCGGGGAAGCTGGCCAGAATCTGTCGTGCTTTGCGGGCAAGATCAATCCCCGCGGTGGGGCCGCTGCTGGGCGCGAGAGTGCCGCGCACCCAGATGGCGCCTTCGTCAAGATGCGGGAGAAATTCGGAGCCAATCACGCCGCTGAATCCCAGGAACAGCATGACCGCGACCATGGCCAGTCCCATCAATAGAGTGAACTTCAGGTGAGCGAAGCACCAGTCCAGCGTGCTGCGGTAGTACTTGTTCAGCAGGTCGAGAGCCGGGTTCTTCCATTCCTTGATCGTGCCCTTAAAGGCGAAGCTGCACAGCACCGGCGCGATGACCAGCGCGAAGAGCAGGGCGCCGAGGAGAGCGAAGGCGACCGTCCAGGCCATAGGGCGGAACAGGCGGCCTTCGACGCGCTGCAAGGTGAAGATCGGCAGATACGCGACGATGATGATGATACGCGCGAAGAATACTGGTTTCTGGACTTCGTGGGCAGCGATGCCGATGGTCTCGAGGAACGAAGTGCGGCAGCAGGCAAACTCCATGTGCCGGAGGATGTTCTCGACCATGACGACCGAGCCGTCGACAACCATGCCGAAGTCGAGGGCCCCGAGCGACAACAGGTTCGCGGGAATGTGGTTCAGGTCGAGCAGGATGGCTGCGAACAGGAGCGAGAATGGAATGGTGATGGTAACGATGAGTGCGCTGCGTACGTTGCCCAGAAACAAAAAGAGGATGAGGGTGACCAGCAATACACCGTCGGTGAGGTTTCGCAGAACGGTGCGCGTGGTGTAATGAACAAGGACGCTGCGGTCAAGGTGTGGGATGAGCTTGACGCCGGGAGGCAGCACTTCTTTGTTCAGCTGCGCGATCTTGGCATGCAGGTCGTCGAGGGTCTGATCGGCCTCGGCGCCTTTGCGAAGCAGGACGATGCCCTCGACGACGTCGTCATCGTCGAGTACCGTGCCGTCTTCCTGGCGAATGGATTTGCCGAGCTGGCCCAGACGAACCTTGGGCGCCTGAACGACGGTGGCAAGGTCGCGTACGCGCACAGGAGTTCCATTCACCGCCTTCACGACGGTGGCGCCGATGTCGTCAGTGGTTGCCATCAAGCCGACAGCCCGCACATTCAGGGCCTGCTGGCCGCGTTCGATGAATCCTCCGCCGGCGTTGGTGTTATTGGCGGCGAGTGCCTGTTCGACTTGGCTGAGCGACAGCCCGTAGGACACCAGCCGGCCCGGATCAAGCTGGACCTGATATTCGCGAGTCGGTCCCCCGAAGATGTTCACCTCAACGACGTTCGGAACCGACTTCAGCTGATTCCGCACAAGCCAGTCGTTGAGGGTCTTCAACTCCATCACGTCGTACTTCGGATTAGTGCTTTTCAGCGTATAGAAAAGGATCTGCCCGGTGGGGCTGTAGTCGGGTCCGAGGGTCGAGCTGACGCTGGCGGGAAGGGTGACATTTTCGAGACGATCGAGCACTTCCTGACGTGCGTTGAAGGTCGTGGTGGCGTCATCGTAGATGATGGTGATGACCGACAACCCGGCCAGCGAAACCGAGCGCAGGTGGGTCAGGTGCGCCACGCCGTTGAGGTTGACCTCCAGCGGCACGGTAATTTGCTGTTCCACTTCTTCGGCAGCGTGGCCAGGCCACTGGGTGATGATCTGGACATAGGTGTCGGCGACGTCGGGATAAGCTTCGATGGGTAGATTGTGGAACGAGAGAATGCCCCAGATGAAAAGCACCAGGGAGCCGCCGAGGACCATCAGGCGGTTGCGCAGCGCAAAGTCGATCAGCGCCCCGATCATTCTTTCTTCTCCGCTACGGCGGTGGAGAAGTCGAGTGCCTTGCGAACGACTTCGTCATCCGCTTTCACGCCATTTCGAACCTCCTGCCAGCCGTCGGAGGATCCTCCCGAGGTCTGTACCTCCACGCGGCGGTAACGATTCGAGGCTTCCTTACGAAACGCCCAGTCCTTGTCATGCAGGCGCATGATGGCGGTGGTGGGAAGCACTAAAACAGGATGCAGTTTGCGGGAGCGGAACGTGGCTACCGCGAACATGCCTGGGCGCAGCAAGCCTTTGCTGTTAGCGAGCACGATGCGCACTTTGGCGGAACGCGTGTTGGGATCGAGTACGCGGGAAATGTCGGATACGGCGCCTTTGAAAATCTGGTCGGGGAAAGCGTTGAACCGGACTTCCGCGGCGTCGCCGGCGTGCACCAATCCCAGATCATTCTCAAAGACGTCGCATACCACCCAGACCTGGGAGAGATCGGCGATAGTGAACAGGTTGGGGGTATTGTCGAGGCTCTTCACACCTTCGAAGCCGGCGACATTCTGTTCGACAATGGTTCCGGAAACCGGGGCGCGCAACTGCAGGAGTGGGCCGGGTTGCGCCGGGTCGCCGCCCAAAATCCGTACGTGCTGCTCGGCGGTTTTCACGTCGACCTGCGCTTTTTCCTCAGCGTTTTGCGCGGCCTGCAGATCTTTTTCAGCCATCGCGCCGCGGTCGAAGAGCAATTGCGTGCGGTCCAGCGCTTTCCTGGTGATCTTTTCGTCCGCAACTGCCTTCTGATAGTCGGCAAACGCGGCGGCAAGGTCCGGGCTCGAAATCGTCAGCAGGGTCTGGCCCTTCTTGACGTAGTCACCCAGCTTTACTTTCAGGTCGACGACGCGGCCTCCGCCGAGCGAGGTGACGTGGATGGTGCGGTTGACGTCAGGGGTGACGGTCGCGTTTGCGCTCAGGACCGTCGGCAACTCGCGGACCTCGACGCGGGAAGTGGGAAACAATTCCGGATGATCGGACTCGAAAACATTGGGATCGATGGTCACTTCCGCCTTGGTCGGTGCGGCTTTCGTCTCGCGTGTACAGGAGCTCGTGACAATGAGGAGCACGGTGAGGATTCCGAACCCGGCGAGGCGTGCCCGGGAAAGACCCGTGGTCAAAGAGCGAAGCGGCCGTGATTTCACTGGATCACCTCCCGGCCCACTGACAGGTTCATCTGGGCCGCGGCAGTGAGGTAGGAGCCGATGAGATTGACGTAGCTTAGTTGGACGCTCCGGTACTCGCTCTCGGCATTCAGGAAATCGAGCAGCGATGCGCCCCCATGCTGGTAGGCGAAGAGAATCGTATCGCGGACGCGCACCGATTGTTCGAGATAGCGAGCCTTGTAGGGACGCAGCAAGGTGAGAGCGCTGTCGAGCGTGGCATAACCGGAATCGACGTCGCTCAGCACCTGAGCCTCGGCGGCATCGCGCAGTTTCTGGGTGCGGGCGATATCGATCTGCGTTCGCAATTTTTCTCCTTGATTGCGGTCGAAGATACGCAGTGGGACGTCGACACTGACACCGATCGTGTTGGTGGCGGCGGGATTGTTGAACGACCCGTTGTGGGTGTACCAGGCTCCGAAAGTCGGGTCGGTCGAGCCGTTGGCGATAGCGAGACGGTGATCGGTCTGAGCCTTGTCGACAGCCTGGACGGCGGCGCGCAGGTCCGGGCGCGTATCGAGCGCAATTTTTCGGAAGTCTTCTTGAGGCATGAGCTGGTCCTTGAAATCGAACAACCCGGTCACGTCGAACTGCTCGATCGGAGTGCGATCGTTCAGCAAGGTCAAAAGCTGAATTTTCGCGGTGCGCAGGGTGACCGTGGCAGTTTGAAGGTCGGACTCATATTGCACGCGCTGCAGTTCCAGGCGGTCCAGGTCGATCTGTGCGATGTCGCCGGCCTTGAAGCGTTCGCGACTCACGTCGAGCACGTGGTCGTAGTACGTAAGGTTATCTTTGGCCAACTGGAGCACCGCTTTTGCCTGCAAAGTCGAAACGAAAGCATTGCGCAGAGTAAAAAGCAGGGTGCGTTCCGTGTCGGCATGGCCCGACTCGGCGACCAAAGTGGCCTTCTTGGCGCTCTCGAGACGGAGTTCGCGCTTGTGCCGGCGTTCGTGCAGGTAACTGAGGCCGGGTGTTTCCGTGGTTCCGGCGAAGGGTTGCCAGACTCCCTTCACGGGAGCGATCTGGGTACCATCGAACGACAGGTTAAGTGAGGGGTTCGGGCGCAGAAAGGCGGTGATCTCCTGGGCCTTGGTCTCGTCGACATTCAACTTGTCGGCCAGCAGCGTGGGGTTGGTCGTCTCAAACCGCGCACGCACCTGTTCCCAGGTGAGCGACTGGGTCTGGGCCTGGATCGCCGGCCGCAGCAGCAATAACAGCATGCTGCTCAACCAGAGCGTTTTGCGCATCCGTGCACTCCGTGGTGCTGCGCGCTCCCAAGGGCGGGGTCGCCCGGGCGCGAACACGAGTTCATCAACAAAGTTATGTGCAGAAAACTGGGGGTCAGTCACCAGAACGGTGACCATCTACCTACACAGGAGAAGGCTTGGGAGGAGCGCGGCCGGGGCGTGTGGTGGCCGCATAGCCTGCAGGCGATGATGCGAGGATCGGTGTGACCATGCCCCAGATTCGGAGCTCAGGCTGAGCCGTCGGCAGTGATGGCAAGGCAAGGCTATTCGAAGAGCTGTCAACCGGGGCCAACCTGAAGTGGTGAGAGCTGCTCAGCGCATCGCGACCGCCGGCTTCTTCGATTTCCGGCCGCATGGCTTGCATGTCGTCGGTAGCGGAAACCACCGGGAACAGCAATGCCAGGACACAAGCCAGGGCCAAAAAGCGCAGACTGGCTCGAGGCATGCCCTCGGCCTGCCGCGAAGACTTCCATAGCAGGAAGGCAGGCACGATCAGCAAAAGCCAGATCAGATTGAGCAGCAGCTCCATGACCCAGTGCTCTTCGAAAGATTCAGACTGCAGGAATCAGGAATAAGGATGCCGGAGGCGTACCGGGATCCCCTTCTAGTGTCTAAGCATACCAGAGCTAAATCAATGGCACCGGAGGACTTGTCCGGCTGGGGTAAGAGGTTGGAGACTCTGATCAGGGCCCGACTGTGACTGCGAGATTCTCCTTGGTCTGCAGGCGCGCCCGATAGATCTGGTCTTTCTCGGGCACTTCTCCGACCGCATCAACGTGGACGACATAAGATCCCATGGGAAGCGTTTCACCAAATGGAATCTCGAGCGAGTCGACGCCGCTCTTCAGCGGGAAATGCTGGTAGCCAATGGCGGTGGCGCGCCCGTTCTCGGCCACGGCCAGAACGACGAAGGTGAGATCAAAGTCGTCTTCGGTGCTGTTGCTGACTACGACCGAGCCATCGATGCGGTTGTTCGATACCCGCGCGTATCGTTTCCACTCCATCAACATGGGAGGCACGACTTTCAGCGAGAAGGATTGTATGGCTCTCTGCGTCGGGGTACCGCTGTCGGTGACTCCGACCTTGAATCGAAACGTTCCGACCGTCGGAGCGGTGCCGCCGAGCAGTCCGTCTTCGCCGAGCTTCATGCCAGTGGGCAGATTGCCCTCGGCAAGGTAATACTTCATCGGAGGAATCCCGCCGTGTGCCTGAAACTGGTAGCGGTACGGGTGGCGGGGCGCGGCCGTGGGCAGGGAAGCGGGGTCAAGCGCGAGCCGGGTGGGGTCGGTGGTTTGCTGTCCAGCGGCTACGCAGAGCAATGCAGCGATCGCGAAAACAGCGGCGAAGAATCGGTGTAGGCGGCAGGCGAGCATGTTCGAATGGTCTTCTTTGGATGCCATTTCCCGCTTTCGCGGCTGAGATTTCGTAATCGCCCTACCGAATTGGTTTTCTGTGGGACCGGCGTCACATAAAAGGCGGTTGCAGGTCCTCGACGCCCGCCTCTCCCTGCGCTAAGCTAACTGGTTTTCAAACGTGGAAGGTGCTCCCCGTGCGCGAAGCCGTCAACAAGCTATGGCCCGAAATCCAATGGATTCAGGACACGAAACTGCGTGAGCAGGTCGCCCTTACCTGGACCAAGGCTCTCGAACGCAGCCCCCTCAAACCCGACGACCTGAACTATATACCCTTCACCCTGCTGGTGCCGCACTGTCCGGTGGCCTTCATGGACCACAAGCGCTGCGTGGTGCACATTGCCCGCAAAAGCGCCGAAGCGATGAAGGAGTTCATGGGGCGCGCTTTGCCGGTCAATGTCGACACCGTGATCGCGGGAGCGATCCTGGCCGATGTGGGCAAGTTGCTCGAATACGAGATTGGTCCCGATGGCCAGGCGCGGCAAAGCGAGCGCGGGGAAGCGTTGCGGCATCCGTTTACCGGCGTAGCGCTGGCGCTTGAGTGTGGCGTGCCGGACGAGGTTTGCCATATCATTGCCGCCCATGCCGCCGAAGGCGATCAGGTGAAGCGCACGACCGAAGCCTACATTGTGCACCACGCCGATTTCATGGCGTATCTGCCGTTCAAAAATCCGAAGAACGTGAAGGTCAAGCACCGCTAGGAGTGCATGTGTCTGCCCCCAAGACTTCTGTCAGCAAAGAAACAATCACCGCCCAAATGGCCCGCTGGGCCGCCGGACTCGAATATCAACAGCTATCGCAGGATGCGGTTTATCAGGCCAAACGCTTTCTGCTCGACTCGGCCGGCTGCGCGCTCGGCGGCTATCAGCAACATGATGTGAAGATCGCCCTCGAAGTGCTCGACGAAGTGGCCGCTCGCGGCCCGGCGACCGTGATCGGCACAGGCAAGCGCGTGGATGCCGTTTCGGCGTCGCTGGCGAACGCGTTGATGATCCGGTGCATGGACTACAACGACATTTACTGGAAGCAGGATCCGTCGCATCCGTCGGATATTTTTCCCGCGGCCATGGCCGCCTGCGAGCGCGCGCAGTCGGGTGGAGAGGAACTCATAGTTGGCTTTGTGCTCGGCCACGAATTCGAGATGCGGTTCTGCGAGGCGGCGTTTCCGGGTATTCGCGAGCGGGGATGGCATCATGCGACCTTGACTGCGTTTGTCTCACCTTTCGTGGCAGGCCGAGGGCTTCGCTTGCCCTGGGAAAAAATTCAGCACGCCGTCGGGATTTCGGCCAGCCGGCACTGCACGCTGGGAGCGGTGACCGCGGGGAAGCTGACGATGATGAAGAACACGGTCGATCCCATGGCCACACAGAGCGGAATGTTTGCGGCGCTGCTGGCCGAAAAGGGATACACGGGACCAGAGCACGTCATTGACGGTAAAGAAGGACTGGTGCATTGCTTCGGCCCCCAGTGGAAGCTGAATCTGCTGACGGACGGCCTCGGGGAGTCGTGGCGCATCACGCAATGCGGGATGAAGTTCTTCCCGACCGAAGCCCTTACCCATGCCCCAATCTCCGCCGTGCTCGACCTGGTGAAAAAGAATGATTTGCATCCGGAGCAGGTGGCGAAGATCCAGATTCGCTCGCTGGCGCGTGCTGCCGACATTCTCTCGGATCCGAGCAAGTACGATCCGCATACGAAAGAGACGGCGGATCACTCGTTGCCCTATGTGATCGCGGCGGCGTTGGTAGATCGGCAGGTCACCCCCGCGCAGTTCGAAATGGCAAAGATCATGGATCCGACGATTCGCGCGCAGTTGAAAAAGGTGGAAGTGGTGGCGGATCCGGAGATCGAAAAAGTTTTCCCGGCATTGCAGCGGGTGATTGTGACCATCACGATGGTGGATGGGCGCAGCTTCACCGAGCAACTCGACTATCCGAAAGGGGATCCGCGGAATCCGCTGACCGATCAGGAGATTGAGGAAAAATTCGCGGCGTTGGCTGACGGCGTGCTTTCGCCGAAAGCCCAGCAGAAGTTGAAAGACGCGATCTGGAGCTTAGAGAAGATCGACTCAGTGTCGAAGCTGATGGCGCTGATGAAGGCGGACGTGGCCGGGTAACACTGTGACAGCGAAAGGAAAGGCAAAGGCAAGGAAATAGCAAGGTCCACGTAGGCACAGCCCCGGCGCCCCGACGCGCCCGATTGTGGCGTGTTGGGGTGGAGGTGCCCTCGGCTGTGCAAGCGAGCGAAGCGCGCCGGGTTTTACCAGGAGGCTCCCATGCCCCAGACCATCACTGAAAAAATCGCGCAGGCCCACATGGCGGAAGGGCCTTCGCGGCCGCTGCGTGCCGGAGATTTTCTTTCCATTCGTCCGCATCGGGTGATGACGCACGACAACACGTCGGCAGTGATGAGCAAATTCAAGGGTATCGGCGCGAAGAAGATTCACGATCCGCGGCAACTCGTTTTTGCGCTCGACCACGATATTCAGAACCAGGACGAATCGAATCAGAAGAAATACCGAGCGATTGAGGCGTTTGCGAAAGAGTACGGTGTGGATTTCTACCCTGCGGGTTCCGGCATCGGACACCAGATCATGGTGGAGCGCGGTTACGTTGTGCCCGGTTCGTTCGTGGTGGCGTCCGATTCGCACTCCAATATGTATGGAGCGCTGGGCGCGATTGGGACGCCGATTGTGCGTACCGATGCGGCCGCGGTTTGGGCTACGGGCGAGTTCTGGTGGCAGATTCCGCGTTCGGTCGAAGTGCGCCTCGAAGGGCAACTGCCGCCGGGAGCCACCGGCAAAGACGTCATCATCACGCTGTGCGGGCTCTACAACCATGATGAAGTGTTGAATGCGGCGATCGAATTTTCCGGGCCCGGAGTCGCGTCGCTGTCGATGGATGCGCGCCTGTCGATCTCGAACATGACCACCGAGTGGGGGCCGCTGGTGGGATGGTTCCCTGTGGATGCGGTCACGCTTGCTTACCTGCGAGGCGTTCATCAGCGGCTGAGGACGCAAGGTATTGAGCGCTTCAGCGAGCGGTGACCTGGAAAACTGGACCAAGAATCCACCGCGCCCGGATCCCGATGCCGTCTATGCCGCCAAGATCACCCTCGACCTGGCGCAAGTCACGCCGCATGTTTCGGGTCCCGATACGGTGCAGGTCATGCAGTCGCTGGCCGAGATGGAACGCAAGAAGGTTGCGATTCAGAAAGCGTACCTGGTCTCGTGCGTGAATTCGCGGCTCGAGGATCTCGATGCGGCAGCAAAAGTGTTAGCAGGTAAGAAGGTCGCGGCGGGTGTGCAGTTCTATCTTGGAGCGGCCAGCAAGTGGGTGCAGGAGGAAGCCGAGAAACGCGGCATTTGGCAGACGCTCACGAACGCGGGCGCACAGCCGCTTCCCGCGGGATGCGGTCCCTGCATCGGTCTGGGGGTGGGGCTGCTCGAAAAAGGCGAAGTCGGCATTTCAGCCACCAACCGCAATTTCAAAGGGCGCATGGGATCGCGCGACGCGCAATGTTATCTCGCGAGTCCCGGAGGTAGTCGCGGCTTCGGCGGTCGCGGGATATATTCGTGGCCCGCACGAGTTTGCCGACCGCCGTCCTGAGCGCCGCTACACCGAGTTCGCCACCAATGGCGGCGGGGCGGCGGAAAAAGTCGAAATCCTCCCCGGCTTCCCGGCACGAGTGAAAGGGCGCCTCGTCTTCATGCCGCCGGACAACGTCAACACCGACGCCATCTACGGCAAGGACTACACCTATCGCGACGACATGACCAAAGAAATGATGGCCAAGGTCGTGATGGAAAATTACGATCCGCAATTCGCTGCGCGAACCGAGGCAGGAGACGTGATCGTCGGCGGCTTTAACTTCGGCACCGGATCGAGCCGCGAGCAGGCCGTGACGTGCCTGAAGGCAAAAGGCATTCCACTGGTGATTGCCGCGAGCTTCTCGCAGACCTATTTGCGCAACGCCTATAACAATGGATTTTTATGCGTCGAAGTGCCGGAGCTGGTAAAGCGCTTACGTGAGCAGTTCGCGAGCGAAGTCGCTGCAAAAGATAAGACCATCATCCCCGGCGATGATATTGATATTGACTTCACCTCGAGCGTGATTACGTGGCGTGAGGGAAAATTTCCATTTCCGGCGTTAGGAAGTGTGCCGCAGTCGCTGGTGATCGCGGAGGGAGTGGAGAATCTCGTGGCGAGGCGGTTGGGGCTGGCAAGGCCTGCGTAGGGACAGGCGCCCTCGCCTGTCCGGCGGAGCGTTGCTCCGCTTCGTTCTTGCGTTCCCAAATTCTGTGCCCCTTTGGTGAAACGGTCTTCATAGGAGCTCATTCATGCCCAAATACGCTGTTGTCACGATGCCGGGCGACGGCATCGGCAATCAGGTTCTTCCCGAATCCCTGCGCGTTTTGAAAGCGGTCGGCTTTGACGCTGAATACATTCACGCTGACATTGGGTGGGACTGCTGGCGCGATCAGGGCAACGCCTTGCCCGATCGGACGATCGAGTTGCTCACCAAACACAAGCTCGGCCTTTTTGGCGCCATCACCTCGAAGCCGAACAAAGCCGCCCAGGCCGAACTCAAGCCCGAACTGCAGGGCAAGGGCTACGTCTATTACTCGCCCATCGTCACTATGCGGCAGAAGTTCAACCTCGACATCTGCCAGAGGCCCTGCGTCGGTTTCATCGGCAACCCGCTGAACTATATCCGCAAGCGCGTTGACGGCGGCTTCGACGAGCCACAAATCAATACAACGATTTTCCGGCAGGGTACCGAAGGAATGTACGCAGGGATCGAGTGGACCAATCCGCCGGAGATCGTGCGCAATGCGCTCAACTCACATCCCAAGTTCAAGGCGTTCGCCAACGTGCCTGGTCCCGACATCGCTGTCAGTTGCCGCGTCATCACTCGGGGGGCGGCGCGCCGCATTGTCACCGCTGCGTTCGAGTATGCGAAAAAGAAGAAATTCAAGGGTGTAACTATCTGCGAGAAGCCGAACGTCGTGCGGGAAACTTCGGGCATGATGGAAGAGACCGCCAAAGAAGTGCAGAGGAGTTATCCCGACATCCCGCTCTGGTCGACCAACATCGATGCGCAGCTGATGTGGCTGAACAAGAATCCGGAAGACTACAACGTGATCGTCGCGTCGAATCTGTTCGGCGACATCCTCTCGGACGCGTTCGCTGGGCTGGTCGGAGGACTCGGTTTCGCCGCATCGGGCAACATCGGAGACGAGGTTGCTGTCTTCGAGCCCACACACGGCTCCGCCCCCAAGTACGCCGAACTGAATCCACCGATCGTAAACCCGATTGCCATGATCCTCTCCGCCGCCATGATGGTGGAGCACGTCGGTGAAAACGGAAAGGCTGAACGGATCAGGAATGCCGTGGCCGCGGTGGTGAAGGAAGGCAAAGTCCGCACCTACGACATGATGCGGATTCCCGGTGGCGCTAAGTCCATCAGCCAGGGCGCGGCTTCGACCGCCCAGATGACCGATGCCATCCTCGCCAAGCTTTGAGGAACCACGGAGGTCACGCGGTGCCTTCCCGCAAATGCCGTAACATGAGGTGTCCTCGCGAGGTCCTGTTGCCGTTGTCGTAAGCGTGTTCTTCCATGAGCGCCGACCAGAAAAAATCCGCCGAAGCCGGACACTGGGGAAAAGATGTCCGCTCGGATTTGCATGTCGCGGTCGAGCCGCGAGATTCGGGCGGGATCGAACTCGGCCTCGAGTCGCGGGTCGCTCCTTATTATGGGGACGCGATTCTTGCCCAGGCGCGGCAGGTGCTTGAAACGCTGAACGTGAAGAACGCGCGAGTCTCGATTCATGATGAGGGGGCGCTGCCGTACGTGATCGCGGCACGCCTGGAGACTGCGGTACGACGCGCGGGACTGACCAACAGCAACAAGGCACTGCCTGACAAGATCGCGCTGCCGGCGGCGTCAGCGAAAGATCGTCTGCGGCGCTCGCGCCTCTATCTGCCAGGGACAGAGCCGAAGTACGCGATCAATGCGGGCCTGCACGGGCCCGATGCAATCATTCTCGACCTCGAAGATTCGGTCCATCCGGCGGAAAAAGATGCCGCCCGCATCCTGGTGCGAAACACGCTTCGCGCGGTCAGCTTTGGCGGGTGCGAACGCATGGTGCGGATCAATCAGTTGCCGCTTGGGCTCGAGGACCTTGCGGAAATCGTGCCTGAATCGCCTGACCTCATTCTGATTCCGAAAGTCGAGCACGCCGGACAGGTCACGCAAGTCGACCATATGATCGGCGAACTCAAGGTGCGTCACCAGATCAACCGTGCGATCTGGCTGATGCCGATTCTGGAGTCGAGTCTGGGCATTGAGAATGCCGCAGCCATTGCGGCTGCCAGCGAAAATGTCGCCGCGTTGACCATTGGCCTGGAAGACTACACGGCGGACCTGGGCGTGGTGAAGACCAGCGAGGGACGCGAATCAGAGTACGCGCGCCGACGGCTGGTGAACGCCGCGCGGGCCGCCGGGATCCAGGCAATCGATTCGGTTTACAGCGATGTTGGCGACATGGAGGGCCTGAAGCGCTGGGGAGAAAATTCCCGCGCTCTTGGCTTCGAAGGCATGGGCTGCATTCATCCCGCGCAGATTCCGGTAATCCATGCGGCCTATGCGCCGTCCCCAGTCGAAATTGAAAAAGCGCGGAAGGTTGTGAGTGCTTTCGAGGAAGCGCAGCAACGGGGAGTGTCAGTAGTGAGCCTGGGATCGAAGATGATCGATCCACCGGTTGTGCAGCGGGCTTTGAAATTGGTGGCTCGGGCGAAAGCCATGGGAATTGTTTGAGAAAATCCCCGCCCAAGCGAAGCTTGGATGGGGCACCCGCATGAGCCAGTCGTTCGTCGTCAGTCGCTAGTCGCTGGCAAAGGCTTATGGGTACTGCTCAGAAAAACGCTGTGCCCTATTGAAGGGCGCAATGTCTTGTTGCTTTTCTCCGTGTCTCTGTGACTCTGTGGTGAAAAGGTTCTGACCTGCTTATGACGGAACGCGTCGAACTCGCTCACAACGCTGCGCAGCGGCGCGTGCCTACCATGGTCAACGGCAAGCCGCAGATTCCGTATCTTGGCAGCGGGAAATATCAGCCGCGCGGTCGAAAGCACGCTCCTCCCGTCCGCTCCAGCAAGGACTATCCCGAGAATGGCGATAAGCGCGTGCCCGATCTTGAAACGGCTCTCCGCAAGTGCGGGCTGCGCGATGGCATGGTGATTTCCAGCCATCATCATCTGCGGGACGGCGATCGCGTTGCGCTGATGGCGCTGGAAGCGGCAGCCAAAGTGGGAGCCAAGGACCTGCTGTGGTTCCCGAGTGCATCGTTTCCGTCACAGAAAGACGCGATCGGTTTGATGGAGAAGGGGGTGATCCATCACATCGAAGGCTCGATGAACGGGCCGCTCGGCGATTACTGTACGCAGGGCAAAATGCGCGGCATGGGCGTGCTGCGGTCGCATGGTGGCCGCTGGCAGGCGATTCAGGACGGGGACGTGCATATCGACATCGCGGTGATCGCTGCGCCAACGGCCGACGCCTTCGGCAACGCCGACGGGTCCCACGGCAAGTCGGCGTGCGGTTCGCTGGGTTTCGCGCTTGCCGATTCCGTTTACGCCGACTCCGTCATTGTGGTCACCGACAACCTGGTTCCGTTCCCTTGCGTGCCCTGGCAGATTCAGGGAAACAGCGTCGACTATGTCGTCGAGGTCGAATCCATCGGAGATCCGGCAAAGATCGTCTCGGGCACGACGCAGATCACGCGTTCGCCCGACCGCTTGCGCATCGCGGAGTTCGTGGCCCGCTTCCTGCGCGACGCCGGAATCATGAAGAATGGATTTTCGTTTCAGGCGGGAGCGGGCGGCATTGCGCTGGCATTCGTCGACTACCTGCGGCGATTGATGAAGGAAGACGGCGTGAAAGCCCGCTTCGTTCGTGGTGGATCGACGAAATACCTGGTGGAGCTATTGCAAGACGGGTTGACCGACTACATTCTCGACGGCCAGACCTTCGATCTGGACGGCGTAAAGTCGATCGCCAGCGATCCGCGGCACGTGGCCACCTCGCCGTTCACTTCTTACAACTACCACGGCAAGGGAAACTTCGCGTCGATGGTGGATGCCGTTGTGCTGGGCGCGACGGAAGTGGACGTGAACTTCAATGCCAACGTGGTTACGCATTCCGATGGGCGTCTGCTGCACGGGATTGGAGGGTGGCAGAACTGCCTGTTTTCCGGCTGCAGCATTCTTGCCGTGCCCTCCTTCCGCGACCGCATTCCGGTGATTGTCGACGAAGTCACCACGCTGACTGGGCCTGGGGAAATGATCGACGTGGTTGTGACCGAGCGCGGGATTGCCATCAATCCCCTGCGACAGGACCTCATCGATGGCGTGAAAGGATCCAAGCTGCCCATCCGTCCGATTCAAGACATCAAAGCGGAAGTCGAGCAGATCTGCGGAGGCAAACCGACGCGTCCGAAGCTCGGCGATCGTCCCGTCGCGGTGGTGAAGTGGGTGGACGGCACCGTGCTCGATACGGTGTGGCAGGTGGGATAGTTCGCTGGTGGCTTGTGGCTGATCGCTAAGGGCTTAGAGTAATTGTGCAGAGCTTATTTCACAAAAGCTCCGCAAAGGGGATGACCCAAGGGCTAAAGCCCAGTGTTTATTGAGCCGTTGGCGGCACGCCTGAAAAGGCGTGCCCTTCCCGCAACCGTGGAAGGCGAGGGCAAGATGCCCTCCCACCCCAGCAAGGCAAAAACGCTTGCTGGGGACCCCGGCCCTCACGACAGCCGGCGGGACCCTTCGGCTTCGCTCAGGGCAGGCTGCCGGCGCTACAGTCTTTTTTCGGCAGGTGGTGAGGGCGTGCCCTTGCCAAACCATTTACGGGATGGGTTCTAGTTTTTTCCGGCGAACAAATTCCCAAACTTACTTCTCCACTCACGCCACCGTGATAGATCTCGGGCTACGGCTCGCCTTGTCTGACGCTGGGGCCTGGCTCTAGAAACTTAGTTTCAGGGCAAACTGAATCTGTCGCGGGGGCCGCGCTGCTGTCAGGCTGCCAAACTGCGAAGTGCCCAGAATCGTCGCGTTATTGCCGTTCTGCGGCCCACTGTTCGCGAACAGGAAGTTCGTATGATTCAGCAGATTGAAAAACTCGGCGCGGAACTCGAGTTCGGTTCGCTCCGACATCTTAAAGAACTTGAACAGCGAGAAGTCCCAGGTGCGATACCCGGGAGACTCGACCGTGTTGCGACCGGTGTTGCCGAAGGAACCGAGCGCAGGATCCACGAAGGCGCAAGTATTGAACCATGCCGCCGGGGTGTGAATCTTGGCGGGCGCGGCGCAGCCCGGATTCGCGGGAACAGTTCCGGCTCGATTGGGATCTCCAACCGTATCGGGTCGTTGCGATACCCCGCCCGCGCCGCCATCGGCATTGGCGAAGTTACCATTGCTGTCGAGCACCGTGTACCAGTTCCCGCTCGAGATCGAGATGATATTCGCGATCTGCCAGCCACCGACAATCTGCTCGGCAACTCCACCCGCATTCCCGAGAAAGTGTTTGCCGTGACCGAAAGGCAGCTCGTAGATCGAGTTGATAACGAGCCGATTCCGGACGTCAAAGTCCGAATTCCCGTATTCCTGCTGGGGAATGCGGAAGTCGCGGAAGTCGCTGTTGTTTTGCGTGGGCCCGAGGTTTGCATTCGAGGCAATATCGAGAGAATGCGCGTAGGTATAAGCCGCCTCAAACTGCAGCCCTTTCGAAAAGCGTTTTTCGAATCGCGCCTGCAGGGAATGATAGTTCGATGACCCGGTCGAGCGGAACCAGTCGATGCCGGTATCGAAGACAGGCGAGCAGTCCTGAGGATTCGCGAGCGAGCACGAATTGCCATCAGCGGGATTGATCAGGTTCGCGAACACGGGGCGACGGGGCGCGGTGGCGGCGTTCGGGTCTGCTGTTGGTTGTGCCTGGTTGCCATTAAAGAAGGTATATAGTTTCGTCCCTTTGGAACCGGCGTAGGTGATTGCGAACACGCTGTTGCCCGGCAGTTCGTGCTCGATGCCCAGATGCCACTGCTGCATGTAGGGGGTGCGCAGGTTCTTGTCGACCGAGAAGAAGATGGGGGTATTGGGATCGACGAGCGCGTTGGAAGGGAATCCGCCCGCCAGCGTCTGCAGGGTGGATACTCTGCAGTCCTGTAGTTTCAGTTTCGAGCTTGCGGCTGGGGAACTACAGGGAGCCACAAACGACTCGTTCGTAAAAAATGGAGGATTGAAGCCGGGACTTGGGTTCGAGTAGGGCCCGTTTTCCTGTCCGCCATAAAAAACTCCATAGCCGGCGCGCAAAACATCCTTGGATGTGAACTGCCAGGCCATGCCGATGCGTGGCGCGAAATTGTTGAGGTCTGAATTGATAAGGCCGCGAGTTCCCGTGGGGCTGATCTTCACGTACTGGGCGATGGACGGAGTGAGCTGTGCAGTCTGACCCTTCGGAACGAAAATCGTCGGGTTGGAAGGATTGCTGAGGTCAAAGTTCCCCATGTCATTCAAGCGGTCAGACACTGTGCCGAACAATTCGTACCGCAGCCCGAGGTTCAGGACAATCGTTGGCGTGACCTTCCAGTCGTCCTGTGCGTAGAAGGCATAGGTGTTGCGGAAGTAGTCGACATTATGCAGGTTGTTAATGCTGCCGCCGTCAGTCATGCCTGCCATAAAGGAGGCAAACCCTTCTCCTCCAGTTCCGATGTCCGCTGGATTATCAGTGAATGTGTTGCTGAACGCGAGCGTCCCGCGCGCAGCGGCCGGTTGAAAGATGGTGAATTCTTCGCGGCGAATCTCGGTTCCGAATTTCCACGTGTTGCGGCCACGCACCCAGGTCAGATTCTCCGACAGCGTATAGGAGTTCTGCAGTTCCTTTGAGGGCAAGAACGTCGGACTGCCAAGCGTAGCGACGTCAGAGAAAGTTAGTTGGGGAAGGCCGCCGATTCCTGGCGCAAACGGTACCCCGGGGAAGTTGATGCTCGGGTCGGCCGAGACATTGGTATTGGCGTTTAATTGCAGACGCTGGGCGTTGACGCGGTTATACCCGAGGCGGAATTCATTGATCAATTCTGGCCTAAAGATATGGGTCCAGCTGGTTGCGAAGCTGCGGTACGAGAACTCTTCGTCGCCGCTGAAAAAGCCGCCGCCATCAGCCAGACCACCGAAGGTTCCCGGAATAAAGCTGGGTTGATCTTCATAGCTGAAGCGGAAGAACGTATTGTCCTTGTCAGAAAACTTTTGGTCGACCCGAACATCGAAATTGTTACGGGTTTCTTTGCGAACAGGATTGGCGACGAAGTTGTTGCCAGTGTTGGGGTCGATCGGACCAGCCGTGGGGTACAGGGCTGCAAGCCGCAAGGCGAGCGGGTCAAGGCTTCCTCCACCGGGCGCGACTGGAGTTGTAGGGATGATGTTAAGCGGCTGTCCGGTGTTGTCATACTGAAAAGGAACTCCGCAGGGGGGGTGGAAGCTAGGGTCGTTGGGATCCCTGAAAACCTGTGCGAGCTTTGCGTCGAAAATCTCACCAGCGTATGTGTTCACTCCGGTTGCAGTCTGTTCCGGTTACGGTGGTGTAATCAATCAGACTGGAAAAATCTCCCTTACGCCATGCCGCCGGAGGCACAAATCCAGTTTGCGTTTGCGCTTGCCGCACACGAAATCCCTCGTAGTCGGCGAAAAAGAAACTGCGGTTGCGGCCGTTGTAGACGCCGGGAATCACGATGGGGCCGCCGAACGTAGCTCCGAACTGATTCTGTTGATACTGCGGAACCGGGCCCAGCGGATCGAAGTAGTTTCTGCCGTCGAGTTTGTTATTGCGCAAGAATTCCCACGCCGAGCCATGGATCTGGTTCGTCCCCGACTTGATGACCGCATTCACGATGGCGCCGTTGCCCCGGCCGAACTCCGCGCTGTACGCGTTGGTCTGGACTTTGAACTCCTGCAGGGCTTCCACCGGGGGCTGGATGACGAAGTTGGTCTCGTTCAGCAGATCGGGCAAGTTGGAGTTATTGTCGACACCGTCGAGCAAGAAGTTGTTTTGCAGGGAGCGGGCGCCGTTGGCGCTGAAGCCGTAGCCGCCTTCGTCGCGGGCGCCAGGCTCGCTGGGAGCGGTGCCCGTGCTGAGCAGTGCCAGCTGAGCAAAATTTCGTCCGTTGAGCGGCAGATTGCTCACGCGCTTGCGGTCGACCACCTGGCCCAGCTCGGAAGTCTCGGTCTCGAGCAAGGGCGCGGCCCCAGTCACGACTACTTCCTCGGTGAGCTGGCCGATCTGCATAGTGATGTTGACCGCGACGCGGCCTTGCACGTTCAACTCGATCCCTTCCGAGACGGCCTTCTTGAATCCGCTCTTCTCAACCGTGACTGTGTACCGGCCCACACGCAACGGGCTCGCCACGAACTCGCCCAATTCACTGGTCGTCGTGCGGAAGGTCTGTCCACGCTCGACATCGGTAACCGCGACGGTCGCATTGGCCAGCACGGCGCCGGTTTGGTCCTTGACCGTACCCACGATGCTGCCGGTGTCCTTCTGCGCAAGGCACAGGGTGGCGGCCAGCAGCAAGAACGAGGAAGCAGCGCGAAGGAAGAGGCGGGAGGTGGGCATGAGTGGCTCCTTAACGCGCGGACCGCCTGCACCTGCAATTGGCTCGTCACAGGCACTCCGCTTACTTTTCCCGAAAGAGAGAACAAATTCCTAAGATTTCGGTGTATATTACGAACGCTTACTTTTACTTTCGATCTGGAGCGATGTCAAGATTGATTTTTGGTGTC
Organism: uncultured Acidobacteriota bacterium; assembly: GCA_963729415.1. Classification (GTDB taxonomy): domain Bacteria; phylum Acidobacteriota; class Terriglobia; order Terriglobales; family Acidobacteriaceae; genus Gp1-AA133. The sequence goes on from CAVSOD010000014.1 coordinate 47,745, forward strand.
CGGAAGGCCGGCAAGCCGACGTATTTGCGGCTGCTCGTGGCAGCCAATGCCGGGGCTTACCGCGACGTTCGCTGCCCGGAAAGGGAGGCGGCATTCCGGAACCCGCACCGTGCCGCCATCCGGGTCAGATCGAAAAAATGGAAACAAATCGAAAGTCAAAGATACTGATTGGAGCAGCCCGTGAGATCTGATCAGTTTGTAGGCCTGATCGTTGCACCTCTACTGATGGGTTTTGCGGCTCTGGCTCAGGATCCCGCCTCGCCTCCGCAGATCGGTTACAAGTCGGCCGCTGACGCCGAGCAGAAGAAGACGCTGCTGCTGCGCGACTTCAAGCCGGTGTCGATGCTTCACGTGGCTGCGCACCAGGTGGATCAGGCGAAGTTCTACGTGATCGACGTTCACAATCACGTCAATGATGCCGCAAGAATCGACGAGCGCATGCCGCCGGGGCGCGTGGTCGAGGTCATGAACAAGACCAACGTCAAGACGATCGTGATCCTGACCGGCATGTGGGGAGAGAAGCTGCAAGGGGTGATCGATGAAATGGTCAAACCGTATCCGGGCCGCTTCATGGTGTTCACGCAGCTCGACTGGAGCAAAGTCAACGATCCCAACTTCGGCGACGAGATGGTGGCGCAGATCCGCGATTCGGTTGCGCGTGGCGCGCGCGGGCTGAAATTCCTGAAGGATCTCGGCCTTGGGGTGCGCGACAAATCTGGAAAATTGCTCGCCATCGACGACCCGCGTCTCGATCCGGTGTGGGAAGAGTGCGGTCGTCTGGGCATTCCGGTTTTCATTCATTCGGGCGACCCGGAAGCATTTTTCCGTCCGATCGACGCGACCAATGAGCGCTATGAGGAACTGATCGAGCATCCGGACTGGAGCTTCTACGGGCGCGACTATCCCAGCCTCGAATCCCTGCTCGAAGCGCGCAACCGGGTATTCGCGAAGCATCCCCACACCACTTTTGTTTCGCTGCACATGGGATGGCCCGAGAATCTCGACTGGGTACAATCCATGCTCGACAAGTATCCCAACGTCATGGTGGAGTTCGGCGCGCGCGAGGCCGAGCTTGGCCGCCAGCCTCGGCGCACGCGAGAACTTTTCCTCAAGTATCAGGATCGCGTGATGTTTGGCACCGACAATCAAGTGACCGAGGCCATGTACCGTAACAACTTCCGCTGGCTGGAAACCGCCGACGAATATTTTGACTACTGGGGAGCGCCCGGGCAGGGGCGTTTCGAAATCAGCGGGCTTGCGCTTCCTGACGAGGTTCTGGAGAAGATTTATCATAAAAACGCCGAACGGATCTTTGCGCAATTCCGTTCGAGTTCGGCTGCGGGTCAAGCCAAGGGGGCTCAGTGAAATTCCCGTTTCTCCGCTTTCGTGTTGGTGTAATCACGTTAATTTCTCTTACGCTCTCGGGCTGCAATCGCAGTGAGCTCAAGCCAAAGCCAAAGGCGCCGCCATCCCAGCCTTCAGCCATCAAGGTGCAGGTCAATGCCGGAGGTCCGCTGGTTCTCACTACCAGCACGGCTGAATTTCAAGTTGCCCCTGCCGGCTATATCCAGGCCTTTCTCTTGCGCGACGGCAGGCGCCTGACGCTGGACGATCCAAAGCTCGGTCAGCCGAACGAAAGCGAATACCTGATGCAGGGCGGGAAAGACGTCCACTTCGTTCTCGATTTCGATCGCGCGCAGGTGCTCGAATCCATCGGCAAGCTTGGCCGCGGCAAGCATATCGAGATTCCCGCGCACACCCTTGGACCCCCAGGCACGGAGATTCAGCGCACGCTTACGGTAGAGGCGTACGACGACTTTCCGAACCTGTTGCTTTCGACGGTGGAGTACAAGAACACGGGCTCGAGCGACTTCGCGATCGACCGCGTCGTCGAACAGCAGCATCGGTTTAATGCCGGCCTGGCCGACCCTAAGGCGGCACCGTGGGAGATGTGGACCTACCAGGGCGCAAGTTATGACTGGGGCAAAGATGACGTCTTCAAGCTGACGCGTACCACAGCTCAGCCCAATGCCATGGGAGAAGCCGTCAAAGGCGGCTACGGAGGCGGCATTCCCGTGGTTGCCTTCTGGACGGGCAGCGTGGGCGAGGCGGTCGGGCACGTGGAAACGCTGCCGCTGACGCTCTCCATCCCCGTCAAAGTAGATCCCGAGCAGCGCGTCACAGCGGCGATCTCCATCCCAGGTCCGATCGTCTTAAAGCCCGGTGAAGCGTACTCGACTCCACGAAGTTTTGTCGCGGTGTATGCCGGGGACTTCTACGAGCCTTTGCGAATGTGGTCGGGGGTGCTGCAGAAAGAAGGCTGGACTCTGCCGAAGCCTTCGACAGAAGCCTATAACATCAGCTGGTGCGGCTGGGGCTATGAGTTCAACGTGACGCCCGCGCAAATGGAAGGCACGATTCCGAAGCTGAAAGAGATGAACATCAAGTGGGCCACGCTCGACGATCGCTGGTTCGATACCTACGGCGATTGGAACCCGCGCCCGGAAACATTTCCCGGCGATTCCATCAAAAAGATGGCAGACGACTTTCACAAGCAAGGCATGCTGGTGCAGTTGTGGTGGTTGCCACTCGGTGTCGAAGACGGCCAGGGCAAATGGGAGTCGCACAAGTACATTGTGTCGAAAGTGGCGCAGGAGCACCCGGACTGGCTGATCCAGGATAAAGACGGCAAGCATGGCCGCATGACGCGCGACCTGGCAGCCTTGTGTCCCGCGGTGCCCGAGGTGCAGGCGTACTACAAGCAGCTCACCGAGAAATTCATTCGTGATTGGGGATACGACGGCTCCAAGCTCGACAACATCTACTCGGTTCCGATGTGCTACAACCCGGCGCACCATCACAAATCGCCGCAGGATTCGGTCAATGCGGTGGCCGACGTGTACAAGATCATTTACCAGACGTCGCGAGCGATCAAGCCCAACAGCGTCACGCAGAGCTGCCCTTGCGGAACTCCTCCTTCACTGGCGTGGCTGCCTTACATGGACCAGGCCGTGACTGCCGATCCCGTGGGCGCCACGCAGGTGCGGCGCCGTATCAAGATGTACAAAGCGCTGCTCGGCCCCGAATCTGCCGTCTATGGGGACCATGTGGAGCTTTCGGAGATGGACCGGGTTGGCGACAAGTGGCGCGAGCACGGGGAAGATTTCGCCTCGACGATCGGAACTGGTGGCGTCGTGGGCACCAAGTTCGTCTGGCCGGACCTTGGACCGCATTACAAAGAAGTCAACCTCACCGAGCACAAGGATGAAGTCTGGAAGAAATGGATCGACTTGTACAACCAGAAGATGCTCTCGCGCGGAACGTTTCTGGACCTGTACACCTACGGCTACGACATCCCTGAAGGCTATGCCATCGAAAAAGATGGCAACATGTACTACGCGTTCTTTGCGCCGAACGCAGGCACGAACTGGAAGGGCGAAGTCGAACTCCGTGGATTAAAGCCCGGTGTGTACCACCTGGTGGACTATGTTGAAGGCAAAGATCTCGGTCCCGTTGAGGCGGCTGTCGGCAAGACCCCCAAGCTGCCGGTGAATTTTCAGGATCACCTGCTGTTGGAGGTCCGCCGCTGAGCCTTGCAACGTTACTGCGGTTTACGGGGAGGTCTGCAATGTGATCTGCCCAGAGTTTTCGGTGTTCGCATCGTTTTGCAGGATATAAGCCTGCCCGGGCGCGACCATGTAGAGAATCAGGTTGCTCGATAGCGAATTGAGCGCCGCCGTGACGCGACCATCGGCCGACACCTGGTAGGTTCCGGTCAGGGTGGGCGGATCGAATACCGTTCCCGGGAGATTGCCTGGCGCAAATGAATTCGTTTCTTCGTTCAACTGCAGGTTTCCCGCGCCGTCGGCGAAGAGCGTACCGTTTCGCGTCAGGTAGTTGGTCGGAATGTAGCCATCCATCAACAACGCATAGCCGAACTGGCTCTTGAGGTCGGTGTTGGCAAACGTGGTTTGCGTCTGCATGTCGATTGTGCCGTCTTCTACACGGCTACTCGACCCTACCAGGAAATACGCCCGCGAGTTGCTGACCATCCAGAGAACTTCAGGCACGTTCGTGTTGCCCACGGTCAGTGTCACCGTGACGCGGCCGTTCGAGCCCTGGTTGTAGGTGCCGGTGAAGGGCTGATTCAGAATTGAGGAGCCGTCCTGGACGGAGTCAAGCGTTGCGGCAGAGATCGAACCGCTCCCCGCCGTGAACACTCCGACGCTGCGAACACCACCGAGGTTGGAACTGGTGTCCCCGCCGCTCCCGAAAACGAAGTTCCCCGCGAGGCTCAACGCTCCGCTGGACTGCATTTCGGATGTGCCGGTTCCCAGGAATGTGGAATCAGACTCCATCAGCCAGAAGGTATTGGCGTCGATGATGTAGTACTCGTAGCTGGTCGTGATTGCCGGCGCAGCAGAATCGGTGTACGTCAGAGTGCCGCGACCATTGGCATCAGGAGCGGAGACCGACGCATTCGAAAGCGACAACGTCGGCAGCAGGACATTGTCGCGCAGAACATCGATCGTGCCAGTGACCGTGGTGCCGTTGGAAGTAAGCACGCCGACTGTGGCCGAAGAAGGAGTATTCGGGAACAAGCCTGGGAAGGACTGATGTACGCGCGTGACGAATGTCCCCGTCGGCGCCGCGGTAATCGCAGACGCGTTCTGTAACACTCCCACGCCCGAAGCATTGGCGCTGAAGTTGGCAAAAGCGTCCGCTTCGGTCGCGAAGAACTTTGTGGTGCTGGCCATCACCACCGTCAGGTTGATCTGGCCGGTTGAAGGCGCGCTGAAATTGATCTGGAGAGAGCCGAACCCATCCTTGCCGATTTGATAGATCCCGGTGAATGTCGAGCCAGGTGTGAACCCAGACGCCGGCAGACTCGAATTGAAGTCCTCGACCCCTTTCAAGTGTCCGGCGCCGTCAGCCGTGATCACCAGCGTCTCGGTATAAAACTCACTCTGGAGATTGTTGTTCGCGTCGAGGAAGCTGTCATTGCCCTTCATCTGCACGACGTAGGTTCCCTTGAGGCTTGACTGGCTGTAAGGCCCGGTGCCGCTGTTGGATCCGTTCGAGCCGCAACCAAGCGCGAACAACAACGTGCCAAGTGCGCCGAACAGCAGCAATGATCTGGTTCGTTGAAAAGGGAAGATGGCGCAGGAAGACTCTGGCGCACCACTAGGGATGGACACGACGACGCCTCCATGAATTCCAAATCGAAGTAATTGACGAAACCCGGAGTTCAGAACAAAGTTGCGCGGGGAATCACAGGACTACGCCCCGGCGTCCTCGACGTCCCTGAACACATTTTATAGAGAGTCAACAACCGGCGGAAAAGATGTCTTGCGGACAGGAACCACGGAGGACACGACGAAAACCGAAAATCTGAAATTCACAATCGAGTAACTTTGGTTACCTGTTACCGTCGTGGTCCCGCCAAAACGCTTCTCGCCGGGGCCGGTCGCGAAACGCTTCGGTGCCGCCTGCCATCGTGGTAGAAAACGCGCCGGCGAGATTTCCCCAGGCCAGGCACGCAGGTAAATCGGCGCCGCGTAGATATTGCGCGAGAAACCCCGCGTCAAAGCTGTCGCCGGCTCCCACCGGATCGACAAAATCGACCTTTACTGCCGGACTGACAAACCGTTCACGACCACGCTGTGCCAGCGCACCTTGCTCGCCGAGTTTAACCACGACCAGCGGCACGCTTTCGGCGAGTCGAGAAATCGCCGTCTCCAGATCATCGCTTCCAGTGATCCGCTTCGCCTCGCGCGCATTCGGGAAGAAGATATCGACATAGCGCAATACGTCCGTGAGACCACCTTCCCAGCGGTCCTCGGGATCGTCGTTGGTGTCGAGAGAAATGGTCAATCCTTCCGCTTTCAGCCTGCGAAACAATTCGCCGACTTGCGGACGCAGGCTGCGTTGCAGATAAAACGAACAAAGGTGGAAATGCCCGGCGTCGGTGAGGTAGTCGAAATCCAGGTCATCGAGCGTCAAATCGAAAATCGTTCCCGGATAGGTCAGGATATTGCGCTCGCACTCGCGCTGCAAAATCACCGTGAGCCCAGTCTTGGTGGCTCCTTCGACGCGCCGGACTTTCGTCACATCCACGCCTGCCGCAGCCAGGCGCTCCAGGGCGATCTGACCGAGAGGATCGTCGCCGATGCGGGAAATGAATCCGACTCGCACCCCGAGCGCAGCCAGGTTATGGGCGGCGATTGCCGCCGAACTGCCGAGTGTGAGCATCATGCGATCGGCCAGCAGTTCGCGCTCGGGCGGAAGTTCCGCCGGGAGTCCGTAGAAGATGAGATCGAGATTCAGTTCGCCGGCGAGCGTGACGTCAAATCGCGGCATGTTCGGAGGCTTCCGACGAAGGCTCGTCTTCGAGCACAACCACGCGGCTCAAGTGTCGCGGCCTGTCCGGGTCGAGACCCTTTTTTATTCCGGTGTACAGACCCAGGAGCTGTTGCGCAGGAAGATACAACGGAAGCCGCGCCAACTCAGGCCCGTCGGCCCCCAGTTCCACCAGGAAATCGGCGGCACGCCGGGCGCGGTCCTCCGCTCGATTGGTCACCACGAAGGTGATGCCGCCCAGTTCCTTGATCTCTTCGAGCACTTCGAGTTCGGCCTTATAACCAGATTCAGAGAGAAGGAACATGATCAGGGTCTGCTGGCTGACGATCGATTTCGGGCCGTGCCGGAATTCCAGCGTGTGAAAACTCTGCCCGTAGGAAACGGACATTTCCGTCAGCTTCAGCGCCGATTCGCACGCGATGCCATAGAGCGCCCCCTGGCCAAGGCACACGTAGTCGGCAAACGCGTGCCGGGAAACAAATTCCTCGACATGGTTGGGCAGTTCATCGATGAGTCTTTCGGCGCATGGGTTGAGCGCGCGCTGCGACTCCAGGAAATCTTCCTGCCTTCCCATCGTAGCGGCCAGCGCTTGCAGTGCCATCAACATGGACGTGAACGATCGCGTCATGACGGTGCTTTGTTCGTCCGCAGCCGGCAACACAATCGCACTCGATACAAGCTTCTCCAGAGTCTGATTCGGAGCACAACTGATCCCCAGGGTTGCGATATTCCGTTCGCGAAACGCCTCAGCCACCTTCAAGACTTCCGAGGTGCGTCCGGAGCGCGAGATCAGCACGGGAATGCAGTCCTCTGCCGACGAGCGTCAACTGGGGAAACAACAAAATCTCCGAGGCTGGCACAGCTCGCGCGGGCATGCCGGTCAACGCGGTCAGGGTCGAGGCCGCGGAGAGCGCCACGTAAAAACTGGAACCACAACCAACGAACAGCCAGTTGCGCTTGCCGCCAAGCTGCTCGGCAATGCGGGAAAGCGTCCGGTTGTCGCGCAGCTCGGTGAGGCAGGTCCTCCAGCACAAAGGCTGGCTCAGGATTTCGCTGAGTGCGAATGCGCCTGGTGAGGATTTAGCCATCGTCGGCTGCCCGCCATCCTGTTTAGACAAGGGTCACCTCGATGCCTGCTTTCTTCAGCGCGCGCAGGTCGGATTTGGGCACGGCACGGTCGGTGATGACCGCATCCAGTGCGGCAGGCGGAGCAATCAGCGACAAGCTTCTCCGGCCAAATTTGCTCGAGTCGCAGACGGCCACCTTTCGCTTCGCAATTTCAACCATCACGCGATTCACCTTCGCCTCCAGCAAATTGGGCGTGCTGAGACCGTATTGCACGTCGAAGCCGTCCACGCCTAGAAACAGAACATCTGCATGCAGCCGGTGCAACGTTTCCTCCGCAATCGGGCCCACGAGGGAAAAGGAGTTCTTGCGCAATGTGCCGCCCGTGAGAATGACCTCGACCGCCGTCCCCGACAATTCCGCCGCGATGTTCACGGCATTGGTGACAATCGTAAGATTGCGAAAGTTGCGCATGGCGCGGGCGATCTCGGTCGTCGTGGTGCCGGAGTCCAGAATGAGAACCTGTCCCTCCTGCACCATGGCTGCCGCCGCCTCCGCGATGCGGAGCTTCTCCTGGTGATGGAGTTTCTCCTTCTCGCGCAGAGTGGGATCTTCGAGCGCGCCCTCGCGGGCCGGCAAAGCCCCGCCATGCGTGCGGTGAATCAGGCCGTGCGCATGCAGCGCTTCCAGATCCTTGCGAATCGTAACTTGCGAAGTTTCGAACCGCTTCGCCAGGTCGAGCACCAGCACCCGGCTCTCACGATTCACAATCTCGAGAATCGCTCGGCGGCGCTCTTCGTTGAGCAATAAGCCCCCTCTCGAGAGGGACGCGGGCGCCCGCGTTTTCCTTCGGCTTTCTTTTTATATCGTTTTCTTTCGTTTGTCTAGCGGGCCGATTTTGCCCGAATGGGGGAAAACTTACCAGGGAAGGATTCTATTCCGATTCGCCGCGCAGCACTTCGCGCACTTTCCGTGCGAGCCCGTGCAGCGTGAAGGGCTTTTGCAGGAACGCCGTTCCCGGCTCAAATACACCCTCGTGCAGAATCGCGTCTTCGGTGTACCCGGAAAGATAGAGCACTTTGATCTGGGGACGTGCTGCCGTTACGCGCTGGGCAAGTTCGCGTCCGCTCATCCCGGGCATCACGACGTCGGTGATCAGGATATCGATCGGATTGGGATATTCCTCCGCAACCTTCAAACCTTCCACGCCGTCGCAGGCTTCCATGACGTTATAGCCCTTGCTCTTGAGGGTTTCGCGCACCAACTCGCGTACGGATTCCTCGTCTTCCACCAGCAGCACGGTCTCCGATCCACCCGCGGGAAGTTGCGGATGCCTGGCGGTGCCGGCATGCTCCGAGGGATCGGCGGCTCGGGGCAGGTAAATGCGGAACACGGTGCCTCGGCCCATTTCGCTGTCGGCGAAAATGTAACCGCCGCTCTGCTTGACGATGCCGTAGACGGTCGACAATCCAAGGCCGGTGCCTTTCCCCTTCTCCTTTGTAGTGAAGAACGGTTCAAAGATCCGCGACTGGGTTTCCCGGTCCATGCCTGCGCCCGTATCCGCGACCGACAGCAGGATGTAAGAGCCCGGTTGAATGAGTGAATGCTCGCGCCGGGCCACATCCAGGTCGGCTTCACTGGTCTGGATCAGAATCTTGCCGCCGCCCGGCATCGCGTCCTTGGCGTTTACCACGAGGTTCATGATGACCTGTTCGAGTTGCCCGGCATCAGCGCGCGTGTGGCCGACGTTCGACGCCAGTTTGGTTGTCAGCTCGATGTTTTCGCCGATCAAAGGACGCAGGAGCCGCTCCATGTCGGCGACAATCGAGTTGACATCAACAACCTTCAACTCGAGCAGTTGCTTGCGGCTGAAGGCGAGAAGCTGCCGCGTCAAGGTCGTGGCCCGGTCCGCCGCCTGCTGAATGGCCTGCACCTTCGGCAGCAGCGGGTCGTCCTGGTCGAACTTCTCCAGCAGAACTTCGGTGTAGCCGCTGACCACCATCAGCAGATTGTTGAAGTCATGTGCGACGCCGCCTGCCAGCCGTCCCACCGCTTCCATCTTCTGTGCCTGGCGGAACTGTTCCTCGAGCGCGCGTCGATCGGTAATGTCCTCGGCGATGACCTCGAGCGCCTGGTCCGATTCGTCGGGGGCCGTCGCGGCTCGACCGCTGAGACGCACTGTGATCGCGATCCCATCTTTGCGTCGCCAGCGTACCTCGGCGCTGTCGAGGCTTCCGGTACGCTGGAACTCCTGCATCAGCCGGTCGTGCTCCCCGGGTTCGAGGAAAACTTCCCGCTGTGGATCAAGCTTCAGCACTTCTTCCACGGAGGAATATCCCAACATGCTTATCAGGGCGGGATTGACGTCGAGAAACCTTCCATCGACGCTCGAACGGTAGATGCCGTAGACAGCGCTCTGGACAAGTGACCGGTACCGGGCTTCGGAACGGCGAAGCGCTTCTTCGTGGCGCTTGTGGTCGATCGCGCTGGCCAGTTGTTGCGAGACGAAAGTCAGAATTTCCTTATCGCGCTCGCCGAAGCGGATGTCCTCGCTGTAACTCTGCACCACCAGCACCCCAAAGGTCTGGTTGCCCACACGCAACGGAACGCCCATCCAATCGAGGGAAGGGGCGCCGATCAGTTCGACTTCGCCATGCGCCCGCAATTCTTCGAAGACCTCGGGCGTGGCGAGCAGGGACTCGCCGGTGCGCAACACGTATTCAGTCAATCCGCGTCCCAGCCGTTTGGGCGCGGGCGGGGAGTCTTGTTCGTCGACGAAGTGCGGAAAACTTAGGAGTTGAGTTGTCGGATCGTAAAGCGCGATATAGAAATTCCGCGCGTTCATGAGTTCGCCGACGATGTTGTGAATCGAAGCGTAGAAGCCCTGCAGATGCGATGCCGAGCTGGTCCGTTCCGCAATCCGGTACAACGCGGAACTCAGCTTCTGAGCCCGCTTGTATTCCTCAATGTCGCGGTACAGAACACAGATGCCAACTTGTTTTTCGCCCACCATCACGGGCGCGCACGACACCGAGACATCCACTAAAGTGCCGTCTTTTCTCCGCCGCGTGGTCTCGAGTGTAACCTTCTGCCCTTTAGAGACTGCTTCCTGGATCCAATCGCTCTCGGCCATGCGGTCCGCGGGGACAACCAGATCATCGAGCTTCCGCCCCAGCGCTTCTTCGGGCGCAAGGCCGAACATGCGCGCAAATTCAGTGTTGATCCGGATTACCTGATGGCTCGTGTCCAGAATGGTAATGGCTTCCGGAGCGCACTCCACGAGTTGGTCGAGATATGCTTTCTGAAGGACCGCGTCCTCTTCGTTACCGCCGGGATGCCAGTCGGGAATCAGGGCTTCGCTGTTGGCATTCAGCGCAGGCGTAGAGCCGCGTCGCAGTGCCTCGCGCAGGTATTTCGCGCGGACAAATCCCGCGGACTGCGTGGGATTGGTGGGCTGGGTGACATCATCACCCATGTAGCGGACCCCCTTAGATAGTCCTGTGCGTTCAAATTTTAGGGTTCGCGGACGGGCCTAGAAAGTTACGGAGGTAATTCAGATTTCTGGGGTTTTGGGTCGCAAAGCCGCCTGCCGGGGCTTTAACGAGGGGAACGGTAGGGGTGACTGCGGATGAACTGTCAAGCGAAACGGGGCTTCTAGGCCCCCGCCGCCAACATCTGGCAGACGCGCTCCAGCGAGATTCGTTGGTCCTGCGTCGGCGTCAGAAACTCAAACCCATAGTGCAATCCGATGCGATAACGTACAACGGCTCGCAACTTTAGCGGATATGGACTCAAAGGCAGCGGAAATTCCAGCGAGACCACTTCGCCTGGCTCCAGATCGCCGGTGAGCGTTGCGCCAATGCCGTCGAGTCCGAGTTCGGTCGACCTGCCCCAGAAATAGCTGGTGACGCCGCCCCGAAAGACTTCCACGTTCACACGCACGTCCATCGGGTGGCGTGGGTAGCGCCGCGTGTAGGGCGCGGTTTTCTTTCGTCCGGGTGCGCTTGCGCTCATTCTTGGTTAGTTCCCGTGGAGGGGATATCCGGGCTCAAAAGGCAGCTTCCCGGCGACTTTCATCACATCTACCGAGCTATTAATCGCATACACGTCGACCAGTCCGACTGCGCCCGGTGTTCCGGCGACTTTGCGCACCAGATCGTCGTCTGACGTCACCACGATGATCGCAGGATGCGTGCCCCGGCCATGATTCGCCGCTGTGATCAAATCGTTCACCGCCTGCGGAGTCATTCCGTAGATCTTTTCCAGCACCATCTTCATATCGGTCGATGCCGGATCGCGCACAATCAGGGTGACGGATTTTCCATCCGGCCAGTGAGGCGTCTGTGCCTTGCACAGCTTGACCAGCTCGGGCAGCGTGATGGAAGTGACTGAACTTCCCTTATTCGCGATCAGCGCGACATCTTTGGCCAGCGCCGGCGTCATGGCAACGACGATCAAAAGCGAAACAATCCATACACGTCGAGTCTGCACGGCAGTCTCCGGCGGCGATCCCGCATGACCTGTGAGTGATTTTCTTCGAACTCCCGCGCCCGCTCAACCGCAGAAAGGTCATGTACCTCCAGAGCCAATAACAGCGGGATGCTCGAAGAGACGTGGCTATAAGGACCGGCAGCGTACCGTTTCTCTGCTCATAGACGACTAGAATGATTCGATGCGCGCTTTGCTGCTCGATTCACCGCAGCCGGTCGATCGCTCTCCGCTCCGCCTGGCCGAGCTGCCCGCGCCCACTGCTGGTCCAGGGGAGGTGCGGGTCCAGATTCGCTGTTGCGCCATCTGCCACACCGATCTGCATATCGTCGAAGGGGACCTTGCCCTGCCGAGGCTGCCGATTACTCCCGGGCATCAGGTCGTGGGCCTGATCGATCAACTTGGCCCAGGCGTGCAGAAACTGGAGGCCGGTGACCGAGTGGGGATCCCTTGGCTCTATTCCACTGACGGCACGTGCGCCTTTTGCCTTCGCCACAACGAGAATCTATGCGAACAGGCTCGCTTCACCGGCTATCACGTCCCCGGCGGATATGCCGAGTATTGCGTCGTCCGCGAAGATTTCGCGCACCCGCTGCCATCGGAATTTACCGACGAGCAGGCTGCGCCGCTGCTTTGCGCGGGAGTGATTGGATACCGAGCCTATCGCCTGAGTGGAGCACAACCCGGCGATCATCTTGGACTTTATGGCTTTGGGGCTTCGGCGCACCTGGTGCTGCAGTTGGCGCGGCATCAAGGATGCGAGGTGTACGTATTCACGCGTAGCCGGGCGCATCGTGATCTGGCCGAGCAGCTCGGAGCCGTCTGGACCGGAGCCGCCGAGGATACGCCGCCCCGCCCCCTCGACGCCGCAATCCTATTTGCGCCGGCCGGTTCGTTGGTTCCGCAAGCACTACGCGTGCTGGGCAAGGGACGGACGCTGGCGCTCGCCGGCATTACGATGACCGAAATCCCCGCACTCGATTACAACCTGCTCTACCATGAGCGCGTGGTACGCAGTGTCGCCAACAGCACGCGCGACGACGTCCGCGACTTCCTGCGCGCGGCCGCCGCGGTCCCGATTCAGCCTCGCGTTCAACTCTACCCGCTGGCAGAAGGCAACCGCGCCTTGCAGGATCTGAAGCATAGCCGGCTTGATGGTGCAGGCGTGCTGCAGGTTGCTAAGTAGCTTATCGGGTCCACCACGTCTCTTGCCTCAATGTCCGCGAGGAAAACTGAGCAGGTTTAGAATGCTTTCCGTATGCCCGCTTACTATATGCGGAGTCTCAGTGATTTTCTTTCGGACAGTACATCCTCAATAATTGGAGAACTAGCCCAAGCGAACGCTGCCGCCCTTTTCAAATTAGAACCGGAAGCGATCGACGCGTGGCGTGACCAGTTACCCCCAATTACTTCGGCAGTTCGTCGGTTGTTAGCGGAAATGCCTACCGCAGGACGATGGCACATTCTTTTGGAGTATCCAATTCCCATGGTGGGTAGACGAATTGATGCCGTCCTGCTAGCTGGCAACATCATCATCGTGATCGAAACAAAGCCCGGAGCCAGTCGCACATCGCTGTGCGGCAGGTAGAGGATTATTCAATCAATCTTGCCTGCTTTCACGAGCCTAGTGCCGGGAGAAAGATTATTCCATTCGTGATCAGCGATTCCGAAGTATCCGGGAGTTCTGAGCGGACCACGTTCGATCGGTTAATAGAGCCATGTCAGGTCTGCAATAAAGACGACGTTGCTGAGAGGCTGGTTGATGCTTGTGAACTCTCGGCGGCTCAAGGAGGGCCTCAAGTTGATCCTGACACTTGGAACCGCGGAAGGTTCAGGCCCGTTCCGTCGATCGTTCGAGCGGCCGTTGCCCTCTACTCAGATATGAACGTCTTCGAGATTGGACACTCTTGCGCAGCACGCGAAGACTTGAATACCACGACCCAGGCTATTCTTACGGCTGTTGAGCAAGCCCAACGGTACGGTGAGAAGGTCATCTGTTTTGTGACAGGCGTTCCCGGAGCCGGAAAAACACTTGTTGGCTTAAATGCAGTTCATGCGCCCTCGATTAGGGACGTCGGTTCGTTTCTTTCTGGAAATGGCCCACTGGTCAGGGTGATCCAAGAGGCCCTGGTTCGCGATGTGACCCGACGCATCTCTGAACATGCTCCCAAAAATAGGAGGCAGGCTGAGTTAGAAGTCCGAGCCTTTGTCCATAGTGTTCACCGCTTTGCCGACGAATACTACCGCGAGGACAAAAAGCAGCCCGCTCAAAAGGTAGTGATTTTCGACGAAGCGCAACGTGCCTGGGATTCTGCCCAAAATAAAAAGAAAAAGCGTCCCGAGGTTTCTGAGGCTCAGATGATGCTCGAGATCATGGATCGCCACGACGATTGGGCGGTCTTAATCGCGCTAATTGGTGGTGGCCAAGAGATCAACAGCGGAGAAGCTGGACTTGCTGAGTGGGGAAGAGCCCTCACTAATTTTCCTGAGTGGAAGATCGCTGCATCGCCAGTCGTTCTCGATTCCGCTCAAAACGAATCCGGCTTCTGTTTATTCGAGAATACGTCTTTTGAGAACTCCATAAGGGTACGCCCATCGGAAGCCTTACACCTACGCGTCTCGAATCGTTCGATTCGTGCACAGCAGATATCCGACTGGGTTAACGCGGTTTTGGAAGGTCACCAGCTCGAAGCCCAAACGATCGCGGGCCAAATGCAGGTTACACCGACTCTAACTCGAAGTCTTGGATTCGCTCGGCGGTGGCTAGAAGGCAACCGGCGTGGCACGACACGCTCAGGCCTGGTGACTAGCGCGACTTCTACGCGACTCAGGGCGGATGGTCTCGAGCCTACCTTCGGATTCCATCAGGACTTTGATTGGGAGCACTGGTTTCTAGATACAGCTGACTGCGAACTGTCAGACTGCGACCACAAATATTGCAACGATGTCCGCGCAAGCTCGAAGCTGGAGGTGGCGGCCACACAGTTTGAAATTCAAGGTCTCGAACTGGACTGGGTCGGCGTATGTTGGGGTGAGGACTTACTCTGGGAAGGCGATCGCTGGGAGTGCCGTAAATTCAATAACAAGGCATGGAAGGTAGTTCCCCAGAAGTCTGCTCGCAAGCGAACTTACTTGAAAAATGCTTATCGAGTTCTGATGACGCGGGCCAGACAATCGATGATTCTCTACATACCAAAGCCACTTTTGGAAGACGGCAGCAGAATGCATTCTGGGCTCGACCATACGGCCGAGTTCCTGCGGTCTTGTGGAGCGCAATTGGTCGAACCGTAGCGACCGACCTTGCCCATACGCTCGGCCTTCCCATAAGTGGTCACCTAGGGAGACTCTGATTAAGTTCTCCCTTTCCACAGGGAGTATAGATAAAGTCGTGCCAGCATGAACTCGTTGCGCAAGCAGAGGACACTGGCGATGATGACGGGATTCGAGCGGTACACGAAGAAGACTCGGCGGGCAATGTTCTTGGAAGAGATGGAGCAGGTGGTGCCGTGGGGGAAATTGTGTGCGCTGATCGAGCCGCACTATCCCAAGCCGGGCAACGGGCGACGGCCGAAGGAACTGGAAAAGATGCTGCGGATTTATTTTCTGCAGCAGTGGTTCAATCTGGCGGACCCGGCGGTGGAAGAGGCTTTGTACGACTCGGCGACCCTGCGGCAGTTTGCGGGGGTGGACTTGGGAGCCGAGCCGGTGCCGGATGAGACGACGGTGTGCAAGTTCCGGCACCTGCTGGAAGCGAACCATCTGGGGGAAGAGATTCTGGGGACGGTGAACCTGCATTTGCAAGCCAAGGGCGTGCGGATCACGACGGGCACGATTGTGGACGCGACCCTGATTCACGCACCTTCCTCGACCAAAAACCGGGAGCAGAGCCGGGACCCAGAGATGCACCAGACGAAGAAGGGGAAGAACTGGTACTTCGGGATGAAAGCGCACGTGGGCGTCGACAGCAAGACCAAGATCATTCACACGGTGGTGGCGACGGCAGCCAATGTTTCCGATGTGGCCATCACTCTTTTAATCCATACAACTTCATCGCATTCCCACGCAGCACCATGCGCGCCAACTCCAGCGCCCGTTCCCGCGTGATCTCTCCGTCGTTCACCATTCCGGTTAGCGCAATGGCCAGCGCGCGCCGCGCGGTAAGGTTCGTGGAATATCCGATCACGTCCCAGTCTTGCTGGGGCGCGCCCGGCGCCAGATCGGTGCCGTAGAGCACTTTCTCCGGATACCACTCCAGCCATTCTCGGATTACCGCGCTCAGCGCCCGTGGTGGAAGCAGCGCGTCCTGCTCGGAAAAATCGGTATAAACGTTTGGCTTGGCCAGCAGGACGGCCACCTCGTGGGTATAGGGTCCGGCGCCACCATGGAGCAAAACGAAGTTCGTCTTTCGCAGCGCAGGATCGTCAAGAATCGATTCCAACCCGGTGGGCCGCGCCCCGGCGACATCGAAATAGTTTCCGCAGCCCTGTCCGGTATGGATGTGGACCGCCATCCCAAGCCGTCCCGCTTCACGCGCAATCACGCGAAACAGATAGTTCTGGACTCGCAGTGCGTCGGCGCGCGCCGCCACACCGCCTTTCGCATACTTCGTGTAGAGGCTGCGGACATCGGCTTCCTGTTCTGCGCCAGGGCGCAGGCCGAAGTTTAGCGGGCGCAAGTAGGCGGCTTCGAATTTGATCGCCGGAGCCCCTGCCTTTTTCTGCGCCTCCAGCGTGGGCGTGATCACCTTCGCGACGTACTCATCCAAGGACTCCGGCAGGCTAGATACGCCCGCTTGCCCCATATAGATTTTCAGGACCTTCGCTTCCTGTTGGTAGAAGACTTTCTTATCCGGCGTGTCGGCCAGCGACTCCGCATCAAGCGGGACCATCAGCGCATCGTCAAAGGGAACCCACAAGAAGCGGGGCGCGCTGAGGCCGCGGCCCATCGCCACCCGGTTGGCCAGCATGGTTTCGATGCCAAGGTGGTCGAGCACCCAGGCAGGGAAGTGATCTCCTTGTTCCCGCATGACTTTTTCGCGGGCAGCGAGGAGTTCCTTCACATGAGCCGGGTCGCGGTCGTCGTAGCGATATCCGTACAGGGCTTTCCAGGCCTCAAGAAACTGCGGAAAGTCCGCGCGCGCAGCCAGCGTGTCGGAGCCACCTTCGATCACGTCGCAGGGCAGCGCGTCGAAATCGCGATCCGACTCGCCGGGCCCAACGACCTTGCTGACGTGGGTATGGTTGTCGACGGCTTGAATCTTGTTGATCTCTGCCAATAAAGATGGATCGGCGGTCACCTGTGCGCTGACTTCCGCGACGAACATTGCTACGCATCCGAGAAGCCAGCCAGCCCTTCTCATTTCTTGCTTCCTCCAGTTCCTACGCGAAGTCACGAGCATTTTCCCTTGACACGAACTAACTTGGGGCGTCAAACTCGCCTCAATTTGAGTTTGACGCTCCACCGACTAGTTGTCTCTGAACCGACTTCGGCCCCGCATGAGCATGACGCCGGAGCCTACCCCATCGTTGTTCCAAAAAGGAAGATCCTTCGCCGCATTTTCTATTTTTTGGGGCTTACTGTCGCAGCTTTTGTTCTAACCGTATGGCTCGACGGATGGCTGACGCGCTTGCCCAGCCTCGTGGGCCGGCCGTCACGCGGCGAGCGTGTCGGTGTGATTCACGTTCACACAAATGCTTCCTGTGGAAGTGGCACCCTGCCCCAGGTGATCGCCGCCGCCAAGGATGCCGACCTCTCGTTTCTCGCCATCACCGATCACAATCTCACACTTTCGGATGCCGAGGTCGCTGCCGCCGATCCTCCCGAATTCGCCGTCATCGATGGCGAAGAGGTGAGTACTTCCGCGGGACATTATCTGGCGCTAGGCATCTCAGACAGTCGTTGGCATCGCGGCAACGGCTTCGACGCGCGTTCCCTCATGGCCTCTTCCCATCAAAGTGGCGCGGTGAACTTCATCGCCCACCCGTATGGGCTCCGGGACCGCTGGTCCGACTGGGGCGCCACGGACTACGACGGCATTGAGATTTTCAACGACGACGCGATCTGGCGCAAAAACAAGGTCTTCGACATTGCCGTCGCCGCGCTGCTCTATCCCGTCAATTCACGGCTCGCCTTGTTGCGGTTGGCGCGCACGCCCAACGAGAACTTTGCCAAATGGGACGAGTTGCTTGAGCACCGCCATGTGGCGGGCATCTGCGGCTCCGATGCCCACGCCAATGTGCTGGTCAACCGCTGGAGTATCGCTCATTTCCCCAGCTATCTCTCGGTATTCAGCCTGGCGCGACAGCACGTCCTGTTGCCCGACTTGCCCGGGCAGGACTCCAATCGCGCTGGAGCAGACGCCATCCTGAGCGCAATTCAGGCAGGGAACTCCTTCTGCGCAGTCGACGCTCTTTCTCCCGCCGACGGATTCACGGAAAGTGTCTTTACAGCGACAGCGAGCGCGGGCCCCGGCAACTCGATCGCTTGGGCTCCAGGAGAAACCCTGCACATCCAGCTGCCTCCCTCTGCAAGTCCTGCACTCATTCGCGTGTTGCGCGACGGACGTGAGATCGCGCATCAGCAGGCTTCGAGTCTCGACCTTCCCGTATCCGGTCCGGGCCACTACCGCACCGAAGCGTACCTGCAACAACCCGGTCTCACAGGATGGCACCGCTGGACACTCTGGATCTTTTCCAATCCCGTGTACGTAACTGCTTCGACTTCGGCCGTGCCTCACTCCGATTCGCGCTAGAACTCGATTCGCGCAGGATGGACCGGTCGCGACTCCCATTGCGCAGCAGGTAGCCCGCATCTTCAGCGAATTCGATATAATGTGGGCACGCTGAATCCCCGTTCTGGATCCCGTCATCATTAAGGTTTTGGAGGATAAATCATGGCGCATGAACTACCCCCTTTGCCGTATGACTACACGGCCCTGGAGCCCATCATCGATGAAAAGACGATGCATTTGCACCACGACATGCATCACGCGGCGTACGTAAAAAACCTGAACACCGCGCTAGAGAAGCATCCCAACCTGCAGTCCAAAAGTGTGGAAGATCTGATTCGTGACCTGAACGCAATTCCAGAAGATATTCGTGCCGCAGTGCGTAACAACGCCGGTGGGCACGTGAATCACACCATGTTCTGGAAAATCATGAAGCCCAAGGGCGGCGGCGATCCGAGCGGGCCGATCGCAGACGCGATCACCAAAACTTTCGGCAGCTTCAAGGATTTTCAGGCGAAGTTCAACGACGCAGGCGTCAAACAGTTCGGCAGCGGCTGGGTGTGGCTCGCCGGCAACGCCAAGGGCGAAGTGCAGATCCTCAGCACGCCGAACCAGGACAACCCCATCAGCCAGGGACTGCACCCGATCTTCGGCAACGACGTTTGGGAGCACGCCTACTATCTCAAGTACAACAACCGGCGTCCGGAATATCTACAAGCCTGGTGGAGCGTCGTTAACTGGGACGAGATCAACCAGCGCTATCACGCATTCAAGGCTGCGAAGGAGCCAGCCCTCGCGCACCGCTAGTTCTCTCGAACACTGCGAATATGAAGGCCCCGGCTTTGCGCCGGGGCTTTTTTCTTGCCGAGATCTCCCAACCCGACAACAGATTGACGTTCTCGTCGAAGGGTCAGGCGCCCCGCCAATGCCTTCTTCGGCTGCATCTCATTGAAAGCAACGTCCGTTGCACAACACCGGACCTTCTTCACTCTGACTAAGAGCTTCCCCTTACAGCCCCCGGAACCGAATGCGCATCTGTCTTTATACCCATCCCAAAAATCCACATGAATTCAAAGGGAGCTTTTTCAATCCATGAAGACGCTTGCGTTGACAATGCTTTTGGGGCTGGGTCTGGTCCTGGTTGGCTGCGGTGCATCCAGCCAGAATGGCGCGAACATCAACGGGAACTGGACCGCCACGCTCACCGACACCAACGGCACCCAGATGTTCTCGTTCACAACCTCGCTGATTGCGACAGGCGGCAGCGGCACGCTGACGATCAATAACTTTCACCTCTCCACCAATTCTCCGTGCTTCGTTTCGGTTAAGACTGAGGCGGGCACGTTCTCGCTTTCCGGGAATTTCAGTGGGAACGTTTCGGGTCAGCTCGGAATGAGCGTACTCTCGGACTCTCCCAGCGGGAATACACTGGCTCTGACCGGGACGGTAAACAACAACGCAGTTTCAGGCTCGTGGAGCCTGAGCGGCGGTAGCGGTTGCACGGGCAATGGGTCCTTCATGATGACGCGAATGTAGGACTACCGACGCAAACATCACGCACGCAGAATTCACAATGAGAGACTCGTTCGATTTGCGCACGCCGTCCGAGCCTGCGCCAGCGCCGGTCAGGGAGCCACCCGATGCTCCTGAGAATCCCGACATCCCGGTGCGGGAGCCAGAACCGGATGAGCCAGGGGAAATCTGATCACCGTGGCAGGGCGGGCGGCGCGGACGTTCCTGGAAGCTCAATGAACGAGACGGTGCAATGGGGCCGCAACTCAGCGCCCAATGCATCGTCTCGTTCTTACGGCTTCATGACGATGCGTCCGCCTTTCATCACGAAGTCCACTTTCTCTAGTGCGGTAATATCCGCCAGCGGGTCACCTGGCGTGGCTACGATGTCGGCGAATTTTCCGGTTTCCAGAGTGCCCACCTGGTCGGACCATCCCAGCAATGCCGATGCCGTGACAGTAGCGGAGCGAATTGCCTGCTCCGGCGTCATTCCCCACTTCACCATGTAAGCGAATTCTTTCGCCGGATTCTCGGTCCAGGCGAATCCACCTGCGTCGGTGCCAAACGCGATCTTCACGCCCGCTTTGAGCGCCCGTCGAAACGTGTCTTCGTGGATGCTCAGCATCTTTACCCAGACGGGAGCGCCCGCCGCCGCTCGTCCTTGCGCGACATATGCACCAACAAAAATCGTGGGCACATAGTAGATGCCGCGACTCACCATGGTCTTCAGGTCGTCTTCGGAGATGTAGTTGCCGTGTTCGATCGAGTCCACACCGGCCTCGACCGAATTGTGCACGCCCTGCAACGCCATGGCATGCGAGGCCACCTTGTGCCGCTCGCGGTGAGCTTCATCCACGATGGCCCTGAGCTCCTCGGGCGTGAAGGTTGGAATATCGTCGAGCACGCCATCTTCCCGCACCTTGTAGCTGCGGTCGCTATAGACCTTGATCCAGTCGGCGCCGTGGGAAATCTGTTCCCGCACCGCCTTGCGCGCCGAATCCGCACCGTCCACTAACTGCACTCCATGCGGCACTTCCACATTCGGTGCATATCCGAGCAACGGATAGGCGCCCGTCACGTCAAGCGCCCGCGTCGCCACCTGCATGCGCGGCCCGGGAATCACGCCAGTGTTGATGGCCTTCTTGATGTCGACGTCGGCGTAGCCGGCACCCTCTGTTTCTACGTCGCGAATGCTGGTGAATCCATATTCCAGCGCGCGGCGCGCATTCACCGTAGCCAGAATCGCGCGGTACTCGGGCGACTGCTTCAGGAGTTGCTCGTCGTAGTCGGCTGCCGTGATGTCTCCCTGCAGCAGGACATGCGTATGCGTGTCGATCAGCCCAGGAAGACAGGTTTCACGCGACAGATCGATGATCTGCTCGGACTTCACGCCTGCGGGCGTGGCTCCGTCTGTATTTCCGCGATGCGATCGTTCTTCACGACAACCGTCACATTCGAGCGCGCGCCTTGGCTGGTGCCATCAATCAGCTTCCCGCAACGCACGTGAAGCATCTGTTCGGGGTGCGCTCG
This sequence comes from uncultured Acidobacteriota bacterium, assembly GCA_963729415.1. GTDB lineage: Bacteria > Acidobacteriota > Terriglobia > Terriglobales > Acidobacteriaceae > Gp1-AA133. The sequence goes on from CAVSOD010000014.1 coordinate 69,427, forward strand.
CCTTCCTTCTGCGCGAGAGCCGTCGAGCACATTGCCGGCAACACGAAAAGCAGAGACAGCCAACATACAGCATTCCGATCCATGACCTTTGTCCCCTTGTAACGCGGTGGAAGATCGCTCGATGTCCTTGAGCATTCTTCCGCCGGCTGAGAGCCAATGCAAACCACTGTTTTTCTGCATTTCCTGTGACCCCTCTGTGGAAAATGCAGCGCGCGAGTGTAGCAGATTCGCGCCGTCGTTTCCGCTGCCGCTGCAAACGCAAACATAGTGGGCTTTCGCAACGGTTCCTGAAGCTTTGCTTGAGGCACAAGGATTCACAAAATAAGTGCCATCTTTTCTGGCACTGCACCAAACATTTGGAATTGACCCTCGCAGATGTGCCGGGTACAGTCTCCACACCCTCGACGAAATCCTTGCCAGATTGAGGCCGGCTTCCAGCCCCGCTCGCCTCATCTTCTGGCGGCTTGTCGATGAAGACTTCGACAGGCGCGACGAACTGGAAATTCCGTAGCCAAACTCGCAACTCGTGAACTCACTCAGCACTCCAACCCCTTCCTCCCCCGAAGGATGGCAGCCCAGTGACCTGTATGAACGGTGAATGGAAAACGTATCGCACTCGCTTTTTGGTTCGCGCCCAGCAACTCCAGGAACCGCTCACTTTCGTCGACTGCATCGGCCGGGAACATTCCGGCCAGAAAGGGGATTACCTGGTCCAGTCTTCCGACGGATCCCGCAGGATCGCTCCGCGTGAGATCTTCGAGGACATCTACGTCCCCATCGATTCACCGCAAAGCCCGGCCAACGCTCCCTTGCAGCTTCGTGCGCCGCAAGCGGAACCCGTCGATGCACAGGCGCGGCCTTCCTTGCACTCCCGACAACAGCCTTATCTCCAACCGCAGCCGGTGGCCGTAACAGCCCGGACGGCCTCGCCGCTCGAATCACTAAAAACTGAAACCAACGGAAACCGACGTTCTCCGATGGCGCGTCCCTGTATTGCCTGAGGGGGCATCCGGACCACGCGGAAAAGACGGCGTGGCGTTCGCAAGCCAACACAGCAAGCACGAACCGCGAAAGGAGGACGTTTCGCTATCAGACGCTCCGATTGGCAACAGTTAGGGCGTTCCACCTATATGAATCTCAATGAGTTGCACGACCGCCTGTGGAAATATGGGGCACCTGCAGGGTTAATTGCTTGGGATACAATAGGTAGTGCTGCCCTCTTGACAGCCCCAACATACGGGCGTACTGTTGCACTCCCATAGGCCATGAAATTTGCCACCGGCAACGGCGGCAAGTCAGGGAAACCGGGGTGGCTCGTGGCCGAGGTGACCCGCGTCGCCCCTTAAACGGTCCTCGGGGTTCGTGCCGTATGACCCGGAGGACCAGCGGGTATCCGCCCAACCGGCGGAGCAGCTTGTGCGGTGTCCGTTCCCTCGTTCGGTCCAGGCCGGACCTCCCCTGGGGGAACGTACAGCTTGAAAACTAGGTGTTCGCGGTTCCCGAGCTTTTCCGAGACATTGGGAAGTAAGGCCGAATGGTTGGTCAGCCGTCACTGACTTAACTTTGGCCAGTGAATTCAATTTGAGGGGGTCCAGCCTTCGTGTCCTTTTTGGACGGCGACAGCCGGTCCTCCGCTGAAAAATCGGCATAGTCAGCACAGCGTGAGCCCATACCGCTGGGAGATATTCCCGAGGGTGGTGCTCAACGCACGACTGCCGAGTTTCCCAGGAGCCCTAATGGAAGGCATTGCCCGTCTGGTTGAAGATTCGATGGCGCGCCACGGCATATACGTCCCCGCGGACCATCGTCGTCTGCAATGGTCGCCTTGGTTCCGTTGTGATTCGAACTTTCGTCTACAGCAGGTTCCGAGCCTGGGTGGGATTTATACCCTGGCCGAGGAAATCGTGGCGCCGGGCGAAATTCCTTCGACCGGCGGCAAGCGGATGCTCGCCGTTTTTCACGTTGCCGAGACCGAGGATCTCTGCATCGCACTCAGTCGGCACATCGCTCCGCGCGGACCGTTTCGCGAGCGCCTCGGACTTGGTTTGTGTTTTGTCCGCTATGCGCAGGTCGCGGACTCAGTCCACCGCCAGGCTGCCTGCAAGGCACTGAGCCAATGGCTGGCCACATCGGTTGAGACGGCCACCGGCCTGACGCGCGACTTCGTCCTGCAATTCGATACCGTGCCAACCAACCGTCCGGAAGACGCCACCGAAGCCGCCTCCGACAGCGGTCCGCCACCCCTCCCGAGCGGCTTTTAGAGGGCTTTATGCCTTTGAAAATAAGATTGTTACGCGCACTCGAAAAGAGGCGCTTCAAAGATCGACAGCCGGTTCTGAAGAATCTAATGTAGGAGAGACAGAGATGCCAGAAGTCACTGAAAAAAAGAAGAGCCCCGAATCCGTAGCCTCGGCCCCGGTCATTCCCGCCGCGAAGAAGAAGGCCCCTGGCCTCCAGTTCCGTCGTCTCTTCACCAAGCCGGGTGTTTCTCCCTACGACGAAATCGAATGGGAACGGCGCGTCGCCCAGATCACCGACGCCCAAGGCAATGTGATCTTCGAACAGAAGGATGTCGAAGTTCCCAAAGACTGGTCTATGACGGCCACCAACATCGTGGCTTCGAAATATCTGCACGGGACCATCGGTACGCCGGAGCGGGAAACCGGCGTTCGCCAGCTTGTAACCCGCGTCGCCGAAACTATCCGCGACTGGGGCAAGGTGGATGGCTACTTCCGCAGCGAAGAAGATGCTGCCGTCTTCCATGACGAACTGGCGCACATTCTTCTGCGACAGTATGCGGCGTTCAATTCACCGGTGTGGTTCAACGTGGGCTGCGATCGCATCGAGCCCAACTCCGACGCGCAGAACTGGCACTGGAATCACGCCACTGGCCGCGTGGAGTTCAGCGTTACGGGATACAAAACGCCCCAGTGCTCGGCATGCTTCATCAACTCGGTCAAGGATTCGCTCGACTCGATTCTCACTCTGGCGAAAACCGAAGGCATGCTGTTCAAGTGGGGCTCGGGGACAGGTACGAATCTCTCTACACTGCGTTCTTCGACCGAAGGCCTCAGCGGCGGCGGCACTGCCAGCGGTCCGCTCAGCTTCATGAAGGGCTTCGACGCCTTCGCTGGCGTCATCAAGTCCGGTGGCAAAACCCGCCGTGCCGCCAAGATGGTCATCCTGAACATCGACCATCCCGATATCGTTGACTTCATCGACTGCAAGGCCAAAGAAGAAGCCAAGGCCTGGTCGCTGGTGCAGGCCGGATACGACGGCTCTTCGCCTGACGCCGAGGCCTATAGCTCGATCTTCTTCCAGAATGCCAATAACTCGGTTCGTGTCACCGACGACTTCATGTACGCCGTTGTGCGTGATACCGATTTTTCCACCCGCGCGATTCGTGACGCCGCGGTGGTCAACACTTACAAAGCGAAAGATCTGCTGAAGAAAGTCGGCGAGGCGACTTGGCACTGCGGCGATCCCGGTATGCAGTTCGACACCACGATCAACCGGTGGCACACCTCAAAGAACACCGCCCGCATCAACGCCTCGAATCCCTGCAGCGAGTACATGTTCCTCGATGACTCGGCGTGCAACCTGGCCAGCCTGAACTTACTGAAGTTCGCTCCGAATGGGACCTTCGACGTCGATGCCTACCGTCACGCCGTCGATGTGCTGATCACCGCGCAGGAGATCCTGGTCGATAACGCTGGCTATCCGACCGAGATGATCGCGAAGAACTCGCACGACTATCGTCCGCTCGGTCTTGGCTATGCCAACTTGGGCGCATTGCTGATGGCCGCAGGCCTGCCGTACGACTCCGATGCTGGACGCGACTATGCGGCCTCTGTCACGGCGATCATGTGCGGCGAAGCCTACCTGCAGTCTTCGCGCATTGCCGAGCTGTGCGAGCCACTGTCGCCCGCGACCGAGCCCACGCAGAAGAATCTATCGGAAACGAATCTCGGCTCTAACGTCATGCCCGGAGCTGCCTGCCCCGGCTGGTACATCAACCGCGAGCCGTTCCTTGACGTGATTCGCATGCACCGCGCGTCGGTTAACAACATCAACAAGGCGAATGTACCAACCGCACTCTACGAAGCCAGCAAGCAGTGCTGGGACGAAGCTCTGGTCCATGGCGAGAAATTCGGATATCGCAACAGCCAGGTCACGGTGCTCGCTCCCACTGGCACGATCGGCTTCATGATGGATTGCGACACCACCGGCGTTGAGCCCGACCTTGCTCTCGTGAAGTACAAGAAGCTGGTTGGCGGCGGCATGATCAAGATCGTCAATAACACCGTGCCGACCGCGCTGTTCAAGCTCGGCTACACGCATGAGCAGGCCGACGCCATCGTCAGTTACATCGACGCGACGGGAACGATCGAGGGCGCGCCGCACATCAAGGACGATCACCTTGCCGTCTTCGATTGCTCGTTCAAGCCGGCGAAGGGCACGCGCTCGATCCACTACATGGGCCACCTGCGCATGATGGCGGCGGCGCAGCCATTCATTTCCGGCGCGATCTCGAAGACGGTCAATCTACCCAACAACGCTTCGGTCGAGGACATCATGGAGGCCTACCTGCAAGCCTGGAAGCTCGGCCTCAAGGCGGTCGCCATTTACCGCGACGGTTGCAAGCAATCGCAGCCGCTGTCGGCGGCGGGAACCGCCACGGCGCTCTCCAAGAAAGAAGACGCGGCTCGCGCCTCATCTGCCCCGCAGGAAGAAGAAAATCTCAACGCTCCGCCGCGTGCCGTGCGTCACAAGCTGCAAGAAGAGCGCGCGTCGATCACGCACAAATTCAACGTGGGCGGTCATGAAGGCTACATCACGGTCGGCCTCTATTCAGACGGCAGCCCCGGGGAACTGTTCATCACCATGGCGAAAGAAGGATCCACGGTCAGCGGACTGATGGACAGCTTCGCGCTCGCCGTCTCCATTGCCCTACAGCACGGGGTTCCGCTAAAGCTCTACTGCGAGAAGTTTGCCCACACACGCTTCGAGCCGCAGGGCTGGACGAATAATCCGGAAATCGGCTTCGCCAAGTCGATCATGGATTACATCTTCCGCTGGCTGCAGTTGCGCTTCCTGACCGGACAGCAGCAGATGCTGTTCGAAAATCTGCGTCTGAAGGCAGGTGGCGGTACGCACTCGACACCCGCCGCAGAAGGCATCGGCGATCTGCATGGAGCAGCAGAAACCGGCGCCCGCACCGAGCCACGCCCCGGATCGGTACACGCCGCCGATGCGCTGTCATCGATCGTCGAGATGGGCGACGCACCCAGTTGCCACTACTGCGGCGCCATCATGACGCGCAACGGCAGTTGCTACCGCTGCATGTCATGCGGTTCGACCAGTGGATGTTCATAGCGCGCTTCACAAATAAACACCCTCTCTCTCACTCAGGAACGGCTCTTGCTTCGGCGGGAGCCGCTTTTTCTGCTCTGCACATTCTTGACATACCGCCTTCCACTGAAGCACAAATCCCCATCCCGCTTTTTCAGGGCTTACCCAAGCGGGATGGGGTTTCTGCAAAACACAGTTCCTACGGCTGATAGCCGCTCCACATGAGCGCGCCGGCGCAGCTATTGCCACCGATGTTGTTGCAATACAGACCGACTCGCAGACCGATCGAACTCCACAGGCCACTCTGCAGGTGAATGCTTACATGCCCGTCCGTGCTGCCGGACCATGTGCTTCCTGGGGAGCCGGTGCTCTGAAAGATGAAGGTCTTATCACTCTGGTCCGCCACAAAAACCGTGGCGGCCAGCGCCGGTTGGTTTAGCGTCAACTCCACGTCGGTGAGAACCACGTTCGTCGGAAGGTCAAACTCGAAAGCTATATTCGGGTTCGGTGACAGGTTGAACGATCGGCCATCTTGCACTAGATGGGCCGTGGTTTTGTTTACATCCTCCCCAAACAATGGAGCGCTTGCGGCGTTCCCGACCGTTAGGGAGGGGTTGGTTATGTTTGCATTCACACTCCCACCGACTGTCACCGTCCCGCTCACCGGTAAAGGTGTGTTCACAACGTTGACGGGGACGCTCGGCGGCAGCGGCGCCGCGGCTACGGTATTGAGGCGTGGACTGGCGCCGACTGTGCCGGTGGTGATGAACACGGCTACCGCGGCGAGGCCCAAAAGAGCAATGCACAGCGAGACAATCTTCTTTGGCGAATACATAGTCTTTCCTCCTTAAGTTGTGGACGACGGACGCGGATCGCGACGGGGGTTCGGTTCCACTCCTAGAGGGGACGGGAAATTCTGGGCCTCGGCTACTTCGCCTCGTTTGCTAAGAGCACGAAGGCGAGAGCTTCCGCGAGAGGGGTTGCTGCTTTTGAGATCTTCCTTACCTGTACATGCGCAAACACCGCCGTTTTTCCCTCACCGAAAAAAGAAAAAGCGTATGATTCCCCGCGCCGTTCACAATAGCTCCACAGGAGAGAGCAAAAATGAAGAAACTGTTAGGGTTACTGGGCGCGTTGGCGATTCTGGTTCCAGTTGCATGGGCACAAGAGCACTACACCGAAGGTCCGGTCTGGCGCATCCAATTGATCCGGGTGAAGCCCACCAAGATGGATGCCTACCTCACCAGCCTGCGGCAGTCGACCAAGCCGTTCATCGAAGAAGAGAAGAAGCAGGGCCTGGTCACCGACTACAAAGTCTTCCTGAAGCAAACCAAGAACAGTCCGGAAGATTGGGACATCTGCGTGGCCATCCAGTATAAGAACTGGGCCGCGCTCGACGGAGCCGCCGCCAAGGGCGAAGCTGTGCGCGACAAGATCCTGGGCGGCAAGTCGCAGGCGCAGGATCTCAATGAAAAGCGGGGCGAGATTCGCGAGATCATCAGCTCGGAATTGCTGCAGGAGATTGTGTTGAAGTGAGTGGTGATGCGTGGCCTGCTCAAGCCCGGAAACTGCGGCCACCTTCGAAAAGGTGTCCTTTACGCCGCGGGCTGTCAACGAGCACTTTGAGAGGGCCCGGCTTCAGCCGGGCGTTAAGACTATGAGATGAATCGTAGCTTTAGCCCATTCCGAGCGTAGTTGAAGGGGCGAGGGCTCCCATCACCTTGATCGGCGTACTTTGGGATTCACGTTGATTTTGACTTGGGGACGTGCGAGGCTGTGCGTCCATGGATCAAGAAAAGAAGCTCTTTGCATTGGGCGTCGGCCTGGTGTGGGCGCCGGTGCTCTTGTTGCTGGGGCCAGGTCTGTTCAGTGCGTTTCGCGGAGTTAGTCAGGAGAAGGCTACTGGGTTAGCAGCGGTAGCCGGCGGTTTTGCCGAAGCGCTGGTGACGTTTGGATTGGTGGCGTTTGTTGTGTGCCAGGTGGCAGCCATTGTGCTGCTGGCACGCGGGGTCAGGCGTGACCAGTGGGGACAATCGATGGCCGCGGTGGTGTCAATCGTCTGCAGCGTTGGAATTCTTGCACTAATGGCGCTTGCGATGTGGTGGCTGTGGCACGTACGGGCCTAGGACTTGCGAGTACCGACTCGCGGCGAGCCAAGTGAGTTCTCGGTCCTCGGTGAGAGGGATCCGCAAGAACCAAAAAGGGCGCCGTGCGGCGCCCTTTTAAAATTCTCTACGGACCACTGTCGTTACTGCGGGTTCGTCTTATTCTCGACCTTCTGCGCGCCTTCCTCGGTCTTCTCGGCCGCTTTGTGAGTGCCTTTCTTGACCTTGTGTTTCGCCTTCTTGGCCGTTTTCTTGGTCGCGTTCCCAGTGTCCTTGGCGGCCTGCTTGGTCTCCTGACCAGCGTCCTTCATATCTTGCTTCGCCGAGTCCTGCGCGAATGACGGCACGCCCAGCAGCAGCACTAGCGACAAACCTACCCATGTCAGCAAACGTTTCACATTGTTCTCCTGGAATAAAAACTTTGGTCGGACTAATTCAAGTCTAGGGACCGGCGACCGGGCTGTGCATCCGGCGAAGTCTGTAGAGTGAGTCGCGGATTTATCTATTGCGTCGCGAAGTGCAGTGGTATCGCGTCCGCTTGGCGTGCTGAGCCTAGCTCTCCATCACTTTCAAAGTCGGGCTCACGATCAGCTCGGGCTCGGTGACGCGTTGAACGTCCTCGACGGTGAGGCCTGGAGCAATCTCGGTAAGTTTGAGTCCGGTCGGAGTGACTTCCATGCACGCCATCTCGGTCACGATCGTATTGACTACGCGAACGCCGGTAAGCGGAAGGGTGCACTGCCGCAATATTTTCGGTTGCCCGTCGCGCGTGGTGTGCTCCATGGCGACGACCACGCGCCGAGCGCCGGCGACCAGATCCATCGCGCCGCCCATGCCCTTGACCATCTTGCCGGGGATCATCCAGTTTGCGAGGTTGCCATGCTCGTCGACTTCCATGGCCCCGAGCACGCTCAGATCGATGTGGCCTCCGCGGATCATGGCAAAGGAGTCAGCGCTCGAAAAATACGCTGTCCCCGGGATTTCGCTGACCGTTTCCTTGCCCGCATTGATCAGGTCGGCATCTTCTTGCCCGTCGACCGGGTATGGCCCGATCCCGAGCATGCCGTTCTCGCTCTGCAACACCACGTGCATTCCGGGCGGAACACAATTCGCCACCAGCGTCGGCAAGCCGATGCCCAGGTTGACATAAAAGCCGTCGCGCAGCTCCCGCGCGATGCGCTTCACGATGCGGTCGCGTTTTTCCGTGTCCTTGGGAGCCTTGCCGACGGCGGAGATCGTTGATCGTTGGTCGTTGGTCGTTGGCGCGGAGGTCGTCGGTCTTCGGTCGTCGGTCGTCGGCATGTTTGGTTCAGTTCTCAGAGCTCAGTTTGGGCGCCGGAGAGGTCCGTCTGTCTTCCGGGTCCTGCCTACTCGCTACTGGCCGCTAGCTGCCAGCCACTAGCCCGCTTTCCTCACCGTCCGTCGCTCGATCCGTTTTTCATAAACAACTCCTTGAAAAATTCGATTCACGAACACACTCGGCGTGTGCACCGAATCCGGTTCGAGTTCGCCGACGTCCACCAGGTGCTCGACCTCCGCGATTGTGACTTTGGCGGCGGTCGCCATCACCGGATTGAAATTGCGCGCGGTCTTGCGGTACACCAGATTGCCCCAGCGATCGCCTTTCCACGCCTTGATGAAGGCAAAGTCGGCTTTCAGCGCGCGTTCCATCACGTACATGCGGCCATCGAATTCCCGCGTCTCTTTTTCCTCCGCGACGATCGTACCTACGCCTGTCGGTGTGAAGAATGCCGGAATGCCCGCGCCGCCAGCGCGAATCCGCTCGGAAAATGTGCCTTGCGGCACCAGATCCAGTTGGACCGTACCCTTCAACACCATCTCTTCCAGCAATTTGTTTTCTCCAACGTAGGTGCCGATGTGGCGACGGATCTGGCCGTTGGCGAGCAGCAGTCCCATACCGAAGCCGTCGACTCCAGCGTTGTTGCTGATCGTGGTGAGATTCCGCACGCCCTTGTGCGCCAGCGCCCGAATCAGGTTCTCGGGCATGCCGCATAGTCCGAATCCGCCCACCATGATCGTGGCGCCGTCAAATACGTCCTGAATCGCCTCTTCTGCACTGCCAACGACCTTGTTCATGTCAGGAAGATTGTAGGGGTTACAGTTTCAAACTTTCAAGGTTCGCCAATCAACTGTCGAGCTGCGAGTCGAAAGCCGCGAGTAGAAATCTTGGTCCTTCACAACTCTCACCGTTTGCCTTTCTCTGGGACTCTGTGTCTCTGTGGTGAAAAAGTTTTTGCCGGTTTTTCCTTCTTCAACTCATGCGCTCGCTCAAACTCGGCTGCGAGCTCGCGCGAATCGAGGTTCTCCCGGATATGCGCCAGGCGCTGTTCCAGTTTGAGCAGCACCTCGGCGATGTTCGCTTTATTGGTGATGGCAATGTCCCGCCACATCGAGTACGGGCTCGAAGAAATACGCGTCATCTCCCGCAAAGCCCGCCCGCCGGCCTCGAGCAGAGGCGCGCCACCGAACTCATCGACCAGCGAGGCCGCCAGCGCCGTCGAGATCATCTGTGGCAAATGGCTGATCCAGGCGCAAAGTTGGTCGTGCTCTTCTGCCGGAAGAATCGCGATCCGTGCACCCAATTTTTCCACCCATTCGAGGAACTCGCCGCTCAGCCCGCTGTAGACATCCTGCGCCGGAAACGGAGTGACAAACCACGCCGCTCCCTCAAACAGATCGGCATCGGCAAATTCCACGCCCGATTGCTCCTTGCCCGCCATCGGATGCCCTGCCAGAAAGCGCTGTCCCACGGCTTTGCCGAAAACGTTCTGGGCACGCGCCGCCACCGCCGCCTTGGTGCTGCCCACATCGGTGAGCAGAGTTTTCGCGGAGAGAGCAGGGCCGAGGCGCTCGATCAGGTCGAGAATGGCGATCACCGGCGTGGCCAGCACAACGACCGAGCTGCCGCGAACTGCGTCTGCGGGATTCGTTAAGCCAGCATCGATCGCCCCTTTCTCCTGTGCCCGTTCCAGAACGGGGGCGCGATCGCAACCCACGATGTGCCCGCGAAATTTGCGCTTCTTGAGCGCGAGGCCAAGGGAGCCGCCGATAAGCCCGGTGCCGATGATCGTGATCTGGCGAATGGACAAGGGAATTTAGTAATTGGGTAATTTGGTAATTGTGTAATTTGAAAACCGGTAGTCTGGATTCTTAAATCCTTACCCCGTAATCTCGATACAGAAGTAAGACCTAAGACCTAACACCAGAGACCTGGGACCTGACACCTGATCCGCCCTACCGAAGCGTTCGACCCACGGCCGGCGCGATCACGCGCAATTCTTTCATTAGTGTGGCGAACTGTTCAGGGAACATCGACTGCGCGCCATCAGACAAGGCTTTATCCGGATTGCTGTGTACTTCGATCAGCAAAGCGTCTGCACCCGCCGCCACCGAGGCGCGCGCCATTGGCGCTACCTTATCGCGGCGGCCCGTGCCGTGCGAGGGGTCCGCCGTCATAGGCAGATGCGAAAGCTTGTGCACGATCGGGATTGCCGAAATGTCCATCGTATTGCGCGTGTAGGTTTCAAAGGTCCGGATGCCGCGCTCGCACAAAATCACTTCGTAATTGCCGCCCGCCATGATGTATTCGGCCGAGAGCAACAGTTCCTCGATGGTGGCGGCAATCCCGCGCTTCAAAAGCACGGGCTTGCGAACCTTCCCCAGTTCGCGCAGTAAATTGAAATTCTGCATATTGCGCGCGCCCACCTGGAAAATGTCGACGTAGGGAAGCATCAGCGGAATCTGGGAAATCTCCATTACCTCGCTGATCACGAGCAGCCCATGCTTGTCACCCGCCTCGCGCAGAAGCTTGAGTCCCTCTTCGCCCATCCCTTGGAAAGAATAAGGTGAAGAGCGCGGCTTGAACGCGCCGCCACGCAGCACGCGCGCTCCCGCGTCAGCGACTTGCTTCGCCACAAGAAAAATCTGGTCGCGCGATTCGACCGAGCAGGGCCCTGCCATGACAACGACTTCTTTGCCCCCGATCTCCACATCGTTGGCCAGCCGCACCACCGTGCCCTCGGGCCGGAACGATTTCCCGGCCAGTTTGTAAGGCGAGGAAATCCGGTGCACCTCCTGCACCCCGGGCAGCACTTCAAAGAGCGCAATGTCCACTTCCGGCCGTGCGCCAACCGCGCCCAGAACCGTCTGACGGGCGCCGGTTGAACGATGCACCTCAAAGCCCAGCGTAACCAGGTGGTCGATGACCGCCTGGATCTGGTCTTCGGTCGCGGAATCCTGCATGGCAACGATCATAGAAAGGCAGCGGCTTGCTGCTTGCTCCGGGCACTAGCTAGCATCGGTACACTCGACATTCAGCCGTTCGACGACGAGAACAATTTGAAGATTATTTCTTAGCAAAAGCCAGAAAACAAGTTGTCATGGCCCTGTCTTCAGCCGTCCTACGTCGAATGGGGGGTTCACTTTTTGCGTTTTGCTTCCTCGACCATCTCATCCTTCTGAATATTTCGCATCACGTCCATAATGCGTTCGTAAATCTGAATCAAGTGTCGATGCTGCAGCGGGCCCCGGTTCTGTTCCTGAACCTGAGTTAGCACGATCCGTTCACGATCGGGTTCATAGATCGGAAGATCGCTCTGCCGTTTCAGGCGTCCGATTTCCTGGGCGGCCTGAGCCCGCTCATTCAGGATTGCCACCAGCCTCTGGTCAATCTCGTCAATTTTCTTACGCCAGTCCGTGATGTCCATAAAATACGCTGGTGGCCGGTAGGCGGTAGCTGCCGGCTGACGACAGAAACTGCCGGTTGCGTTTTCCTCGCTTGCCACTTCCCAACAGCAGTTCCCATGTTCCAGCTGGGAACTAAGCGCCGAGAACACTCGAGCTTCGAAGCCACAAGCCACCAGCTACGAGCTACCCGCCAGCAACCGCCCCACAAATTCTGCCACACTCTGCGCTTCGTTCCTCGGATTCCGTTCGATGATGTCCACGATCGCGCTCCCAACGACTGCGGCGTCAGCATAACCGCCGACTGCAGCGAATTGCTCCGCGGTAGAAATGCCAAAGCCCACGGCAATCGGCAGTTTCGTGCGCTTGCGCAGTCGTCGCACCAGGGCGTGCGCGTCTTCCGGCAATTGCTTGCGCGCTCCAGTAACGCCGGTACGCGATACCGCATACACGAAGCCGTTCGAAGCTGCTGCAATGCGTTTCAGCCGATCGTCTGTACTGGTCGGCGCCGCCAGAAAAATGGGTGCCAGTTCATTCTTTTCCATCTCGTCGAGATACGACGTTGCTTCTTCCACAGGAAGATCGGTCACCAGCACCCCATCCACGCCCGCCAGGCGCGCAATCTTACAGAATTTCTCGAGACCCATCCGCAGAATGGGATTGAGATACGTGAACACAATCAAGCCCACCGACTGCGATTGCTCCCGGATTTCGGCAGCCAACTTCAAAACCTGTTCGAGCGAAGTCCCGTGTTTAAGGGCGCGTTCACTGGCCCGCTGAATCACCGGGCCGTCCGCCACCGGATCACTGAACGGAACCCCGAGTTCGATGACGGCAGCCCCCGCGCGAATCATTGCCAGAACGATGTCACGCGTGGTCGCAAGATCAGGATCGCCGCACGTGACGTAGGCGACTAGTTCGGGTTTGCGTTCGAAGTGAAAGGGCATAGGTGAGATTTGAGATTTTAGATTGTCGATTTCAGATTGAAGACCTCAAGTCGTCGGCTTTTTTTTCGTGAGCCGGTGGTGTTGGGCTGAGCAGTCAATCTGAAATCTGAAACCTAAAATCTGAAAATCGGTCTGCACTTGCGATCGGCTCAATCCAGCTTCAGGTTCTCTCGCAGGATTCCGATGTCCTTGTCGCCACGCCCCGAAACGTTCACCAGCGCGATTTCCGACTTCTTCATCTTCGGCGCGCGCTTGATGACTTCGGCCACTGCGTGCGCCGATTCCAGCGCTGGAATGATGCCCTCCGTGCGGGCGAGCACGGTTGTGGCCTCCAATGCCTCTTTGTCGGACGCCGGGAAATACTCGGCGCGCCCCGTGTCCTTCAGCCACGCATGCTCGGGTCCGATCGACGGATAATCAAGCCCCGCTGAAACCGAGTGGGTCGTGGAAATCTGCCCCGAGCCATCCTGAAGAACATAGGAGTAAGTACCCTGCAGAACACCGGGAGAGCCCCCGCGAAACCGTGCTGCATGTTCGCCAAGTTGCTCGCCGCGTCCGCCAGCCTCGACACCGACGAGGCGAACTTTCTTATCTTTGATGAAGTCGTAGAAAATCCCGATGGAGTTCGATCCGCCGCCCACGCACGCAATGATCGTGCTGGGAAGCTTGCCTTCCGCTTTCAGAATCTGCGCGCGCGCCTCTCGCCCGATGACGCGATGAAAATCGCGCACCATGGTCGGATAGGGGTGCGCCCCCAGCACACTGCCGAGAAGGTAGTGCGTGGTTCGCACGTTGGTGACCCAGTCGCGCATGGCTTCGTTGATCGCGTCTTTCAAAGTGCGCGAAGCCGGAAGAAACGCCACGCACCTCGGCGCCCAGCAGGCGCATGCGGAAAACATTCAGTTCCTGGCGGCGCATGTCCTCGGTGCCCATGTATACCACGCAGTCAAAACCCAGCAGCGCGCATACTGTGGCGGTGGCGACCCCATGCTGACCCGCGCCGGTCTCCGCAATCACACGATGCTTGCCCATGCGCTCCACCAGTAGCGCTTGTCCCAGGCAGTTGTTGATCTTGTGCGCGCCGGTGTGGAGCAGGTCCTCGCGCTTCAGGTAGATCTTCGCCCCGCCCAGTTTTTCGGTCAGTCGGCGCGCGAAAAAGAGCGGCGTGGGCCGACCCGCGAACGTACGCAGCAGCAGGTTCAGGCGCTTCTGAAACTTCGGGTCGCGCTTCGCCTTGTCGTACTCGCGCTCCAGCTCTTCGAGCGCCGCCATGAGAGTCTCTGGAACGTAACGGCCTCCGTAGACGCCGAAGCGCCCCGCCTGCGCGGATTGGTTCTTGGCACTAGATCGTGGGACCGGTCGAACTCTGGGCATCACGGAGCTGATCTTTGCAGTCGCCATCGGGATCTGTGTTCTCTTTTCCTAGAAAATCTTGTCCGCCTGCCGTGCAGCCTGCACGAAGGCTCGGATCTTTTCCGGGTCTTTCTTGCCAGGACGCGCCTCAACGCCGGAAGAAACGTCGACGCCAAACGGCCGAAACATCTTGATTGCCTCTCCGACGTTGAGCGGCGTCAGGCCTCCCGCAACGATCACGGGGATTTGCAGGCTCACCGTCTGCACCATGTCGCTAGTTGAGGCCCAATCAAAAGTGGTTCCAGTTCCGCCCATCTTGCCATTCGCTTGAGCATCCAGTAGCAGAGCGAAAGTCCGGGACACGTTGCTGATGGGGAAAAGGACGTCGGCCTTTAAGGAATTTCCAGGAATCGCCAAAATGACTTTCGCCGCGCCGAAGCCGCGATCGGTGTCGACCTCAAACCGGCGAACATAATCCCAGGCGCTTTCCCCGTAGAGTTGAATCGCGGTCAAGCCGGTTTGTGAAACGATTTCCGACATGTGCTCCGAACTTGCATCGACGAACACTCCAACCTTCTCGACCTTCCCTGGCAACTCGTCAATCATCTCTCGAACCGCTGCCACGTCCACCTTGCGCGGGCTCTTGTCATAAAAAACGAACCCCAGCGCATCCGCCCCTGCCTCCACCGCCGTGAGCGCGTCCTCGAGATTCGTAATCCCGCAAATCTTCACCCAAGTCATAAAAACAGTCGTCAGTCGCTAGCCTTGCGCCGTCAGCACAATCTTCATACCGCGGTGACGCGTCATCCGCTGGGAACTGCGGCCGCTCCCAGCAATCGGCGCAACGCACTCCCAGGGAACGCGGCCTTCATCAGCGACTCGCCGATCAGAAACGCCTCGTAGCCCACCGAGCGCAGCTCCGCAATGTCGCTGGGAGAAGAGATGCCGCTTTCCGCTACCGCCAGAATCCCGCGCGGAAATTTCTTCGCGACCCGGAACGCGGTATTCAAATCGACCCGAAACGTTTTCAGGTCCCGCGAATTGATGCCGATCAAATCGCAGCCCACATCGAGCGCGCGTTGCAATTCGTCCTCGTCGTGTGCCTCGCACAGAACGTCCAGCTTCTGCTCACGCGCCCGTGACGCGAGCTGCTTCAGCTCAGCCTGCTCTAGCGCCGCCACAATCAGCAGAATCGCATCCGCCCGGTGTGCCCGGGCTTCAACGATCTGCACCTCATCCACAATGAAATCCTTGCGCAAGCAGGCAAGCGTGGTGCTCTCCGAAGCAATCTCGAGATTCCTAAGCGAGCCTTGAAAAAACTCCGGCTCCGTCAACACGGAAAGCGCCGCGGCACCTCCACCTTCCAGTTCATGAGCAAGGGCGGCGGGGTCGAAACTCGCACGAATCAACCCCTTCGATGGGGAAGCCTTCTTCAGTTCAGCGATGATGGCTACACCCTTTGGCCGCGACCGAGGCGAGATTATTGCGAAATCCCCGCGGCTGGTGCGCAGCCGCCTGCCGCTCCAGCGCGCGCACGTCGGCGGCCCTTCGTCTTTTCGCAAGACGATGGCGGGTGGCGGCGACAATCTGATCGAGCGTGGCGGCCATAAGGAAAGGCTTAATTATACGGGAGGCCGCGTGAATGCCCGGTTACTTGGCGCTTCCGGCTTGCCCTCCGGCAGTCGCTTTCTGCTCGCTGATCCACGCCGTTACGCGCTCGTCGAGCACGTCAAGCGGCAGAGCTCCGCCATTGAGAACTTCATCGTGGAAGGCTCGCACATCGTATCGTCCGCCAAGTTCTTTCTGCGCAAGCTGGCGTAGCCGGAGGATGTCCAGCTGCCCGAGCTTGTAGCCGAGAGCCTGCCCGGGCGCCGCGATGTAGCGGTCCGTTTCCGATTGAATGTCGGGTTCGTCTTCGGAGGAATGCGTATGAAAGTAGTCGACCATCTGCGCCCGCGTCCAATGTTTGGAGTGAACGCCCGTGTCGAGCACCAGCCGCACCGCGCGCAGAAGTTCGTCCGAAAGACGCCCAAAGTCCGAATACGGATCCTGGTAGAAGCCGACTTCCTTCCCGAGGCTTTCCGAATAAAGGGCCCAGCCCTCCACGTAAGCGTTGTACCCGGCCTGCTGGCGAAAGGTGGGCAGCCCGGGCAATGTCTGCGCGATCGAAATCTGCATGTGATGGCCCGGAATTCCCTCGTGATACGCCGTGGATTCACAACTCAACAGGCTGCGGTGTTGATAGTCTCCCGTATTCACCTTCACGGTGCCAGACCGCGAGCCGTCCGGCGTGCCCGGCACATACTCTGCTGAAGGCGCATCCTTTTCGCGGAATTTCTCGACCGCCTGCACCTCCACCTGCGTTGGCGGTAGCAAGCCGAACAGTTTGGGAAGCTCCGGCTTCATCTGCGCGATGTAGCGGCGGTAGGTTTCGAGAATCTGATCGCGCGAAGTAGGAACGAGTTTCGGATTCGTTTTCAGCGAGGCGCGAAAGGATTTCAGATCCGAGAAACCCAGTTTCTTCGCGATGATCAGTTGCTCGCCCTCGATGCGCTCCACTTCCTTCAGCCCGATCTGGTGAATCGTTTCCGGATCCATGCTGGTCGTGGTCTGCTGCCGGACCGCGAAACGGTAGAGTGCATCGCCGTTCGGAAGCGCCCAGAGCCCTTCCTGGGTGCGCCCTTTGGGCGCATAGTTCTGCGCAAGAAAGCGCGACAGCTTGTGGTAGGCAGGTCGAACTTCGCTGTCAATCGTCGTGAGGATCGCGTCGTGCAGGCGCTTTCGATCCGCTGCGGAGATCGAATCCGGAAAGCGTCTGAGCGGCTGGGCAAACGTGTTGGCCTCCCCCGCCGGACCCGCGATGTCGTCGCATTGCGTCACGGTTTTCTCGAGCAGATAACGCGGCGGCAGGAGCTTGTCCTTCACACTTTGTTGGAGTACTCCGATGATCTGTTCGAGCGCGCGCGGCAACGCATGCAGCCGCGCGAGATAGTCTTCGTATTGCCGCGTAGTGTTGAACGGGATGATGGTCAGCGCCTCGGCGAACGCAAGATGCGCCCCATCCTGCTGATCAATCGGCATCTCGAAAAGCTTGAGATCGATCGCCTCGATGCGCTCTTTCAGGTTGCGCACCATCAGAATCTGGTTGAGCTTTTCCTGTTCCGGAAACCCAGTTGTGTCGATCGCCGAGAACCGAGCCACCCACTGCTCGAGATCCTGCTTCTGCGCCAGGTTGTGCTCCAGCGAATAGTCACTCCAGCGGTCGTTATAGCGGTAGTCGCCAAGCAGGGTAGCGAGTTCCGGGGACTCGCGCAGTTCATATTCCCATTCTTCCGCGAGCAGTTGGTCGAGTTGGTGACGCCGATCAGCAAGAGGTGCGACGTCGCCGATGGCCGCAAACACCGGCTTGGCCACAAAAGCGGCCCCAACCAATAGCAAGGCAAGCACCCGCATTTTCATATTCGATTCGTACACTCCGGCTGAAATGTGTGAGGGGAGAACGAGTGGGCGCGGAAGCCTTACTTTTATCTATTGTACCTTGTCGCGCGTGCGGGCGTCTCAGGTCACCATCACCGCACGCCATTCACCGTGTACAGATCCGAAAACCGCAAGCGGTAGTCGAACGCAAAACTTGTGCCATCGGGCGTAATTAGGAGCCGATCGGGACGGATTCCTCCGAAAGGCGGCATGGCAAGATCGCGCCATGCCGTTCGCGCGCCCGATAGACCTCGCCCATGCCTCCCGCACCGATCAGGGCCACAATTTCATACGGACCGTGCTTCGTCCCTGCCTTGAGAGTCATAGGCAGCCGGATTATACGACCACTCCCGGGCAACAATGCCGGCCGTTTGACGCATCAGGTACAGCAAGGCCCCGGGGACCAGAAATTTGCTATAGTTGGCAAGATCTTTTGGGGGTAGCAGTTATGAAGCATCCGGCCCTCCTGCTCGCGGCGAGTCTCTTCTTTTCCGTTGTCTGTTTAGCCCAAAAATCCGACGAAGGCGTACACGCTCCCGATGGGGGCACAGTCGAGATGTTCATGAGCATCCTTCTGCCTCCCGTCCCCAATGCGCCATTCACCAGCATGGTCACCGCCGAGTGGACCAAGGTTCTCGAGGACGGAAGTACCCTCACCGTCCAGAACCGTCGCCTGGTTGTGCGCGACACAGCCGGACGAATTTTCCAGGAACGTCGACGCCTGATTCCCAAAGACTCCCAGCAAGAACCCGATCTGCTCCGCACCGAAATCAGTGACCCCGTCAAGCATCAGAAGTACTTCTGCCGGGTCGCCACGAAGACCTGCACCCTCGAGGACTATGTCGGTCCCGATGTCGCTTCCGCCCAGCCCGTTGGCACCCAGGAAGATGACTACGGCACGCTGACCCGCGAAGATCTCGGCAAGAACTACGTTGACGGTGTAGAAACCATCGGCACCCGGGAGACGCGCACCCTGAACGCCGGCGCGATTGGCAACGACCACGTCATCTCGATCGTGAAAGAGATCTGGTATTCGCCAAAACTCGGCATCAATGTTTCTGTGAAGCGGGTCGACCCGCGTCATGGCACGCAGATCATCACCGTGACAGAAATCAACCAGGGAGAACCTAGCCCCAGGTACTTCAGCCTCCCTGCCGGGTACACCGTGGTCGACCATCGTTCAAAGGCAGGCGAACGTTCGCAGGTGGCGGTCGGAGCCGAGCATCGCTAGGGTTTCGCCCGTCGTCGATTGGCCGGACACTGCACGTTGTTGAGATCGAAAAATCGTCGATGGAGCGATGGGCACGTCCGTTGGCGACGTGAATTTCGGCTCCACCAACGCAGTCTTGCGGATGCTCTACTTACGTTGGCGGGCGCGCACACGCAGCGGGTAGCCGTCTTCTTCAGGCAACAATCCATTCACCCGAACGACTTTTACTGAGTCGTCGACATCCGACGCGCGCAGATATCCCATCGCTCCTGGTGTGCTGACCACAAATTTCTTCACGTCCGCCGGAGTCTGCAAGGTCGTGGGCGAGGTCGACGTCTCACCCTTGAATACCTGGTACAGAAAATACTTGTCGAGCGTCGCGTCATCCATCTTGTAGATCACCCGCAGGATCGTCTGCCGCTCGGGGCTACCGCGCCGCATGCCCGCCAGAACAACACGTCGGCCATTTGGCCATACATGCTTTTCGCCGAGAAACACGCGCCGCAATTGAGTGAAGCTGAGATTTGTGATCGGATTCCTGCGGTTGACGACGATGGCCAGACCTTCCCAAGGCGTGCGGGCCGTTGCTCTGGGCGGGGCGAGAGCCTGTATGGGTACGACGGTTCCGCACACTCCCACGCTGGCGCGAAGCACGAGCGTCGCCACCAGCAGGACCACCATCCCCGCACCCTTCACCGACACCTCCAACGTCAGGCAATCGTGAAAAATTCTGAAAAGTAGGGGAGGGCTGTTTTGAAGCGAAAGGCTGACTGCTATTTTAGACGATTCGGGTCACCGCTTGTCCCCGTCCATTTGGAGGAGAACGCAAAACAAGAATCAGAGTCGGTATAGGTACACGTAGACTTGCGTGGTTTCCACCGGCTCCAACTTCAGCGGGCTCCGGATTCGTAATCAGGAAGCCGGGACGCCCACGCGCAACAAAATTCCGCTTCCGCTTTGCACGCGCAGGTTGCCTGCATTGCTGGCCAGTAGGATGTCTCCGACTGGAGCGGTCCGGCCGGCGTGAACGATCCTCACGTTCTCCAAGCCGAAAACACCGCACGCATCTGATGAGAATACCCATAGTGCCTGCGGGTTCGCATTGCCGGCGATCTCGCCGCGGCATCGCGCCACCGGGCTGGCCGCAACTGGAATCAGAACGCCGTAGGCGAGAGCCTCGCCTACGCGATCCGAACCATGCATCACTGCGCCGCCGTCTCCGTAGGCAACTTCACCGCCGACCAGTTGACGCGTAATCCAGGTCCAGGGAGTCCCGAACCCCGGGGCGGTCTTCGGTGTTTGTGCATCCTCGACCTCCATAAGCGATGCCAGGGCGCGTAGGTTGGTTTGAATGGCGATGGTGTTATGACGATAACGCAGCGTGTCGAAGCGTATCGTTACCGTTGCCACGTTGGCGTCGGTCTGGACCTTCACCACCTGGCCTAAAATCTTCGCACCGGCGGGAATCTTCTTACCTGAAGCGAGAGGCACGTCCTGCATGAGACGGGCGGAAATCTTCTGTCCGGGCCGTACTTTTCCTGAATCGAGGGAGTGGTTAAGCTGTGCTGCGAGAATAGTCCCAACGGGGATTGCTTCTTGGGCAATGGCTAAAGTGGATGACAAAAGCAGGCAGGCGAGAAACGGCTTCATACAATACCTCCGTCGCCGTGTGAGGCCCTGAACACCAGATGGATACTACGGTGTCAGGGAGTGTAGCGTCATGAGCGGGTCGCAAGCAATTTGCTGCGTCACCCGCCAGCATCTCCTGTATTGCTTGGACGCACGTAACACAACTGGGGTTTTCCGGCCTTAGAACTTGCGCTTTCGTGTCGGCGACACGTTTCGTCGCGGAAGCCGAGCGAGGATTCTGGCAGGAGAATCCAGGCTCCGCCAAGTCTTGAAGCGTCAACAATATGATTGGTGCCGAAGAAGGGACTCGAACCCCCACACCCTTGCGGGTACATGGACCTGAACCATGCGCGTCTGCCAATTCCGCCACTTCGGCGATGGACTGCGTAGCTTGGCGCCTCTCACGAGGCGCCTGACAGGAAGAACAAACCTCTATTCTACAGACGGTGCGCCGACTGTCAAACGTTCGGACCGCCACACACGCATAGCGAGGAGCGAAATGCTCCATCCGCGCACGCGAGGAACCACAGTACAATCGGCAGACGCCATCAGTTTGCGGATGTTGTTATGTCGAACTCATCGAAGCTGCCGCCGGAGGTGGTCAGTCGCCTGCGTGACTTAGCGCACGACCTCAGCAATTCCATCGAGACCATCATGCAGGCCTCTTACCTGCTGGGGCAGATTGAACTCGACCCGCAAGGACGCAAATGGCTCGAACTCATCGAGGAAGCCGCGCAAGACGCGGCCCACATGAACCGCGAACTGCGCGAAGTCCTCCGGTCTTAGGACGGCTCGTGGCTTCTCGAACTCAGCCGCCCACTTCTACTGGCCACTGACCACCGGCCACTGACCACTGCCTTTCTACCCTTCCAGCTTTGCGTTCATGGAAATCTTCGCGTTGAGCACCTTCGATACCGGGCAGCCCTTCTCCGCCGCTTCCGCATATTTCAGAAATGTCGCGGCATCGGCTCCCGGAACCTTGCCAACAACATCAAGATGGCTCGACGTGATCGTCCAACCGGAATCCAGCTTCTCAAGCGTGAGCGTGACGTTCGTATTGATGCTCTCGGGGGTAAGATTGGCCCCGCCCAACTGCGCCGAAAGCGCCATCGAGAAACATGCCGCGTGCGCTGCCGCGATCAGTTCTTCAGGGTTGGTTCCCGGAGCATTCTCAAAGCGTGTCGTAAAGGAATAAGGAGTATTCGAAAGAACTCCGCCTGGAGCCGAGATGCTACCCTTGCCGTCTTTGAGGCCGCCCTTCCAAACCGCACTTGCTTTTCGCTGCATAGTTTTCCCTCATGAAAATTATGGATTGGATGCCGCAGCGACATTGTAGACGCTGAACTGGAAAGGTGTCTTGCAGGGCAAGCGTGATGCGCCCGTGCGAGGACCAGGGCCGGCGCGTGGCTGGCCTGTCGCCGTTCCGCTTCGGCCCAGCCTAAAACAGGGAAACGACAAAAACCTGTACCGCGCCTGCCTGTTCCTTCGCAAGCTATGCCTGCGACCGGTTCGCAACAATCCAGCGAAATCCGTAGTCTTCGGGCAAGCCATCCGCCGCAGGGGCCGCTGTTTTCAGTAGAAATCGGAACAGCTAAGGTAGAAACCACACTGCGGACACGTCAGTTTGCAGCGAAACTCCGTCAGCATCGAAGAACAGTTCGGGCACACACGCGAACAATCAAGTGACGCACGCTGAGCCTGCTGTGTCGTTACTGACGCCGTTGCTTCCGGCGCCGCGGAATCCGGCTCGCTTGAGCTAGGCAGACTTGGATACCCCGCTGGGAATCACCGTCACCTTCTCCACGCTTGGAACCGCCTTTTCCTCGCGCGCGGAAACCGCCGGCAAATTACTGCTCCAGCAATCTGCGACAATGTGCCAGGCGCCAAGTCGGCGCCACACCTTTAGGTATTTGCCGCGATCCGTTATCGCGCCGCCGCTTTCGCCGACGATCGAAACCGTGTACCGGCCCATTTCCATCGCCATGTCGCCACTGGAATCGATGCGTGACGTCTCCAGGCGCAAATCCTGATATCCCAACTCGCCAAACTCACGCAGCTTACGTTCGATCGGCTTGTTCCCGATCACCGATTCGGAATGAGGCGCCATGAAGGTGCCGTCTGAAGCGAACAGCACAGCCACCTGGTCATAGTTGCCAGTGTTGAAGTTCATGCTGAAATCTTGAGTGAGCCCGCGAATCGTGGACTCAACGTCCGCGGTAGAACCAGATCCCCCGACGGGGCTGGAGTAAGGCCGATACATCGAACTACCTCCTGGGGAGAAGGCCAGATGCGTGCTTGTCCTGTCATTGCACTGCAGGGAATCTAAGACGCACCCACATTTAGTGCGGGAATTGTAGCTCAAATCCTCGAACCGGACACGTGAACTTTCGAACAAATTTTTTAGAGCGTCAGATCTTTTCAATGCAAATACTTCGGAGGTTGGTACCCGGTAGTTTGAGCCCTTTTGTATGCTGGGTGTACGGGTTCTCCTTCGAACGCTGGTAGGCGGAACGATGGTACTCTAGGATAAGTATCTGGCTGTTGCCCGTCGCGGCAGGCAGCCAAAGCCGCCTTTGACCATGGCTACGGACCACAATCTCGATCTGTCACCGCCGGAAGAGCTCACTCGACCTCTCTGGAAGTCGCTGATCCGTAACTTCCGCGACCGCTTTTTGCCCGACCAGTTGCCCCCGCTCTACATCACCTCGCGGCCCGTCAACCTCGGGATGCTTCTCGGCGACTTCCTGGACCTGCCCTGGTATCGCACCGTTTTCACCAACCTCGGGGACGTCATCTCCCCGGAAACCCAGGCCCCTTTGCAACTGGAGTCGCGGCCAGTCGATGTGGGCGAGTTAATCGGTGACACGATGGCGCGCCCGTGGTGGAGTTCTCTCCTGCGGAACCTCGCCGATAGCGTCGCCCCTGACAAACTGCCTCCGTTGGAAATCACCTGGGAGCCGGCCAACCCCATCATCCCGTCCCAAACCCTGCTGCTCACCATGTGGTCCAACGTAATCAGCGGACCAAAGATCTTCCTGCCCGACAAGGAAAAGCCAGTAATCACCGCTGCTTCTCCGGGCCTGAGCCTGCCAGAACCCGCGACACCTGATCCCTCCACCGTTGCCTTCGTCTACGATCTTGAACGCGACATGCTGAAAGATCTGCGCAAGTCTCGTCGCCGCGAGCGCCTTCTGATCGCCTTGTTTGCCGTCGAAGTCATCGTGCTCCTCGGCGGGTTCTTCCTCCACCACTAGGGCTTCAGTTCCTCGGATCCAGCCTGCGCGCCCGTGCAAACGCTCGCCCATCCCAGAACCACGACGATCCGCGTTTGGATTTCTGCCGTCTGCACGCTATGCTTCCCCGGCAATTCAATCAATGCTTTGCCAGGCTTCCCCATGCTTCTGAGAGTCATGTTCCTGAGACTTACAATGACCCTGCTTGTCCTAACCGCGTCTTCGTTCGCTGTCGAACGCTCCCATGCGCGCTCTATGGTCATTACGCGCGATGGCATTGTCGCCACCAGTCACGTGCAAGCGTCCGTCGCGGGCGCTCAGATCCTTGCCAGGGGCGGCTCAGCCGTCGACGCCGCCATCGCCGCCAACGCGGCGCTCGGCGTCACCGAGCCCATGATGAACGGCATCGGCGGGGATTTGTTCGCCATCTATTGGGACGCCAAAACCGGCAAGCTCTACGGACTGAACTCAAGTGGATGGGCGCCCCGCGGCTTGACCCTGGACCGGCTGAAAACAAAAGGCGCGTCCTCCATGCCCGAATCTGGTATCGACACGGTCACCGTTCCCGGCGCCGTCGCCGGCTGGGACGCTCTGCATGAGCGCTTCGGCAAACTCCCATGGAAAGAAATCCTCACTCCCGCCATCGACTATGCTGAGCACGGCTATCCCGTCCCGGAAATGATTCACGGATTCTGGCAGGCTGGAGTCGACACCATTTCGTCGGACCCGGAGAGTCGTCGAGTTTACTTACCGAACGGCAACCCTCCCGAACTTGGCCAGATTTTCCGCAACCCCGACCTTGCCAAGGCCCTGCGCCTGATTGCGGATCAAGGGCCGTCCACTTACTACAAAGGAGAGATTGCTCGCGCCATCCTGGCGACATCGCGCGAGCTGGGTGGAACGATGACGCCCGAGGATCTCTCGGAGTTTGCTCCCGAATGGGTGGATCCGATCTCCACTACCTACCGAGGCTGGACCGTCTACGAACTCCCGCCC
Source organism: uncultured Acidobacteriota bacterium (assembly GCA_963729415.1). GTDB lineage: Bacteria > Acidobacteriota > Terriglobia > Terriglobales > Acidobacteriaceae > Gp1-AA133. Next base: position 94,433 of record CAVSOD010000014.1, read on the forward strand.
AACGGGCAAGGCATGGCGGCTCTGGAAATGCTGAATATCATGGAAACGTCCGCGGCCTCTCCTGAGAGTCCTTCAAGCGTCGCCGAGCTGCACAAGAAAATCGAGGCCATGAAGCTGGCTTATGCCGATCTGCATCGCTACGACGCCGACCCGCGCTTCGCCAAGGTCCCGGTGTCTGGGTTGATCTCGAAAGGATATGCGCGGGAGCGCGCCAGCTTGATCAACCCGGATCGGGCGAACTGCGAACCGGCAGCAGGGAAGCCGCCGGCCAGCGAGACCACCTACCTTTCCGTGGTGGACCGCGACGGCAACATCGTGTCGCTGATTCAGAGCAACTACGATGAATTCGGTTCAGGCATCACCGTGCGCGGCATGGGTTTCGTGCTGCAGAACCGAGGCGCGCTGTTTTCTCTCGACCCGGCATCGCCCAATGTCCTCGCGCCCCGCAAACGTCCGTTCCATACCATCATTCCCGCTTTCATGGAAAAGGGCGACCAGCACATCGGGTTCGGCATCATGGGCGGAGCCAATCAACCGCTGGCGCACGCCCAGTTTGTCTCCAACGTCGTGGATTACGGCATGAACATCCAGGCAGCGCTCGAGAATCCGCGTTTCACCGTCGGCCCGAAAGGCGGCTGCAACATCGTGATCGAATCCCGCGTAAACCCCGAGGTTCGCGACCGGCTCACCTCGATGGGTCACATCTTCCGGGTGGATCGCGAATATTCGACCAGCATGGGCCGTGGCCAGGCGGTGATGCACGACTCAAAAACCGGAGTCAACTACGGCGCCTCGGACCCGCGCGCCGACGGTTCCGCCGAGCCCGAACCGCCGCGCTTCAGCCCAAACGCCAGTCCGTAGCCGCACGAGTGTGTTCTGTCCACAGTCTCGCCCAATAACCAACGGGACAGCGTTTCGCCGTAGCACCCAACCCTGTCCGCATCTACAAGGGTGACCGCGAAACCAGCTGTCCCGCCTGCCCCGCACGCAGAGACGAGAAGAACGCGGGGCAAACCTGAAATTTTGTGTGCTGCCGCGGAGCGCTAACCCCCAGGGTTGTGCGCTTCGCTCGGGTGAGTAGCCGCAGTGGAGTCCCCTCTCCAGCGACGTGCAACGGTTGACAAACAGAACGTCCTGCCCCAACTCTCTCGAGTATGCCATCCGCCCACGGGTCGGGCGATGTAAAGAAATGTCAAGACAGGTTACGAAAGATGCATCGCCTTACGATGTAATTTTCCGTGCGGCCAAAGATATTTTCTAACTCTCTGATTCTTTTGGTCGTCGATCCCGATTTGCGCGTCTCCCGCTCACCGGTGTAAACACATTTACCAGTCTTCAAATCTTTCCAGGGACTGTGGAACAGGAGGCAACGTGCGATCCGTCTTCTATCTCTTCATCGGTGTAGTTCTCATTGCAGTGGCTCTACGGGCAGGCAATGCAGGCCAGGGTGCCTCGAAGAGCGACACCTCCGCCGCGAAAACGAACCCGGCCTTTCGCATCTTCAACCCCGATACCATGGCCAAACCAACCGTCGGATATTCCCAGGTCGCCGAGGTGGCTGATGGCAAATTGGTGTACATCGCCGGACAGGTCGCGCTGGACCGCGCCGGCAATCTGGTCGGCAAGGATGATTTCCGCGCGCAGGTGCAGCAGGTTTTCGAAAACCTGAAAGCTGCCGTCGAAGCTGCTGGTGGAGACTTTCATTCCGTGATCAAGCTCAACTACTACTGCGCCGAAAGCGTCGATCCGGCACTAATCCCGGCAGTCCGCGAAATCCGCGACAAATATGTCAACACGGCAAATCCTCCGACCAGTACCTTCGTCGTCGTGAAGCGTTTGGTGCGACCAGAATGGATGATCGAGGTCGACGCCGTCGCCGTCGTCAAAAAGTAGCCGCCAACATGACGTAACCGTCCCGAAGTGAAGTCGTATCCGGAGAAATTCTGCCTCCTCACGCGCGGTCGCGGATCGTGAAATAATCAGCCTATGCGGTATCTCGTGCGAGCAAGACTGAAGCCGGGTGGGGAAAAGAAACTCCTTCAGGCCATTACCGACGAAACTCTCGGCCAAGGCTCGGTGGCTGGAAGCGAATATCTTCGCAACATGCAGGACGCGCGCCTCTTTCCCGATGGGAGCGCGCGCTGGGTCGAGGTCTGCTACTGCCCCAGTCCTCTTCAGGAAGAACGTCCTTACTGGGAGGAGCACTTCGATCTCACCCAGATTCAGGACGCCCATGACCGCCGCCGCTGCCGCGATCAGAATGGAGAAGAACCCTGGGCTTGCGGTCAATGCGATTGCACGCAGCGCCTCGAGAAGAAACTGGCACAGACCGGAAGCTCATTCCTCCAGCAGTTGAAGCGCTCGTCGTAAGATCTTCACGCTGTGCATCCGACTCCGGCTAAGCCGCAGCAATTCTTCGGATGAGGTCCTCCTGCTCCGCCTTGCTCTCCGCGCCGATCGTGAACGCGTCCAGCACTCCCAGCGACAAAGCGTACTTGAGAGCTTCATCCTGGCGTGTACGCAGGTCGCCCTCCCCGAGAATCTTCATGCCCACGATGCCTTTGCCAGCCGCCTTCATCTGGCGCAACACTCCGACCACCGTCTCGGGATCGGCGTCCATATGTGAGCCGATCGGATTGATTCGCACCAGGTCGACCTCCACCCAACTCGACGTGGCCGCCGCCCGCAAAGCCTCAATGCTGTGGCACGAACAGCCATGCGTGCGAATGATGCCTTTCTGCTTGGCCTCTTCGAGTACGTCCATCACCTCGCGATATCGCTGGGTCCAATCGCCTTCGGTCAGGCAGTGCATCAGGCAGACGTCCAGATACTCAGTTCCCAGTTCCTTGCGAAAGCGGTCAAGATCGGCGCGCATCGTGGCCGCGTTCCGTGCCCAACTCTTGGTCAGCACCGTAACCTTGTCGCGCGGTACGTGCTTCAATGCTTCGGCCACGTGCGGATGGCTGCCATAGGAGTCGGCGGCGTCAAAGAAGCGGAGACCGTGTTCGTATCCGTTCAGAAGGAGCTCGGAGAGTCCCTTCACGCCCAGTGCTGTCTGATGGGAGTGGTGTCCGGAGCCCACAGTTCCGGTCCCCATCGCGAGCCGGCTCGTCTTGATTCCGGTTTTTCCCAGGGTGACCGTATCGGCTGCGCTGACTTTGTGCGGCAAGCCGGGCAGCGCCTGTAAAGTGCCTGCCCAACCCTGAGTTGCCAACCACGCTGTGCCAATCGACCAGGCCGTATGTTGCAGAAATTCCCGGCGTTTCATACATCCCGGCCCTCCCTGGGCTTGCTCCTTTAGACGCCGCCTGGGACCTTTGGTTTGGCTGCTTTTCGTTGGTGTCAGCGGGTTTTCGCATCCACCCGCGACAGCCCGCATCGAATGGATGTAAGCTTTTTTTCGACGCAGCTACGGTTGTCATCCGTGGCTCGATCAAGGACCAACAGATTGCGGGCACGAATCGCTGTCTTCGTTGTTATCGTTCAATTCATTCTCTTTCTGACCCACTGGTTCATTTACGACACCTGGGTCACCTTTCGGGCCATCCCCGATCCTCCTGGCATCACGGGACTCGGCGCTTTCGTCGCAATTTTGTCGGTCAGCTTCATCGCTGCCTCCCTGCTCGCGTCCCGATATTTCAATCCGGTTGTCCGCTTCCTTTACCGGATCGCGGCCGTATGGCTCGGCGCCGTGAATTTCCTGTTTCTGGCGGCGTGCGCGTGCTGGGCTGTCTTTTTAGCGGGAGTCCTCGTCGGGTGGCGCCCCGAGCAACGCGTCCTCGCGGGCACAAGCTTTGCCTTGGCGCTTTTGGCGACACTTCTAGGCCTGGTAAACGCCCGTTGGATCCGCACGCGGAGGATCCACGTCAAATTACCGAACCTGCCGGCCTCTTGGCGCGGACGCGTAGCCGCGCTGGTTTCCGACGTCCACCTCGGGCACGTCAACGGATTTCGTTTCATGCGTCGCATCGTCGCCCGCCTGGCCCAACTGAAACCCGACGTGGTGTTTATCACCGGGGACCTCTACGACGGCACTCAAGTCGACGCCGCTAAGCTGGCGGCTCCCTGGAAAGAATTCTCCGCGCCCCTCGGTTCCTACTTCGTTACCGGCAATCACGAGGAGTTTTCCGATCCCTCCCGGTACCTCGAGGCTGTCGAACAGTCGGGTGTGCGCGTCCTGCACAACGAAAAGGTGACCATCGATGGGCTGCAGGTGGTCGGTGTGCACCATCACGAAACCACCAACCCCGATCGTTTCCGCTCCACCTTACGCGCCGCGGCCATCGTGCGCGAGCAGGCCAGCATACTGCTTTCCCATGCGCCTCACGCCCTTCCGATCGCCGAAGAGGCGGGCATCTCGCTGCAGCTTTCCGGCCACACGCACGGTGGGCAGTTTTTCCCCTTCACCTGGTTTACCCGCCGGATCTTCAAAGCCTATACGTACGGACTTCAGCGCTTCCGCAACATGCTGGTCTACACCACCACCGGCGCGGGAACCTGGGGCCCGCCCCTGCGCCTCGGCACAAGCCCGGAAATTGTTCTGATTGAATTCGCCTAGCCGACGCCGAGCCGGAAACACGAAGCACACGAAAACAAGACGAAGGGAAGCGTTCTGTTTATTCCTTCGTGATCCTTCGTGTCCTTTGTGGTTTTAGCTTTTGGCTCTCTGCCGATCCGCCCAGGAGGAAAATTTAAGGTGAACTGTCATCAGTCGCGAGCGTGCTGATTGGAGCGGCAGGGTTTTGTGTTGCGGGCGCTGCGACGCGCGCCTCGCAGCCTCTGCACGAGCGTGAAGTAGGCTTCGCGTGCCATCCCCGGTTCCTCGATGTGCATCAGAAATAGCCCACGCACAAATCCGGGCGTTACGCGTCCTTCCAGATACCCTTCGTAAAGATCACATCCCAGCAGATATCCCGATTGCCGGGTGACGTACTCGAATTTGGGTCCGCTGCTGCGAATGCCTTCATCGAGCGAACCTCGTACGCGATCACACTGCGTCACATCGGTTTCCAGCAGGCGGTGCAGCAACAGGAAATCAATGGCCCGCATGGACTCCGCGAATCCTAGCCCGGTTTGCCGCTCGACGTCCTCGCGCGTCGCCTCGCTCAGATCGCGCAGATCGCTCTCCCGCACCGCTGGACGCGCCGGATACAGCACACGCGACCCGAAATACGCCAAAGCATTTTCGATCGCTCGCCCGTAAAAGAAATCCGCGGGTTCGTCCGACGCTTCCTCGCGGGCAGTCACACGCGCGGGCAATCCACGGCAAGCATGATGCAAAAAGCGCGTGGCCTCCTCCGAAGCATGCAGCATCTGAAAATCTTGCATGTAGAACGCGTTCACCTGTGGCACATAGGCGCAGCCGCGCTCTTCCACCCGCTGCAACATCGCTTCGCGCTCCTCGTCGCTCACGCCCTTGCGCGATAGCAACCGCCGCAGCAATCCGTCCGACGACCGGTAGTAGACTTCTGGCAACAAGTCCACCAGGAACTTCGGTTGCGTGGTGTTGTGGGGCGAGTAACGATTGATCCCGAGAAAGCGCACCAGTCCATCAATCAGGTTGTAGACGGTAGGACCAAGGTCGGGTGTATCCGACTCTTCCCGCTTCCAGCGGTCCAGGCATAGCCGGTAGTTCTCATACTTCTCGAGCGGCGTGGCATTGAACACGCATATGACGTCTTCTGCCACTCGCACGGCTTCCACGCGGTCGTGCCGCTCGCCCGCCGCGCGCCAGTAAAGCGCGTCCACGTTTTGCAGCACGGTCAGAACTCGCTCTTCCGGCAAGACTGCCTGCACTTCGCGCGGCAGATGCGCCGGCGCCAAATGCGATTCCCCGAACAGTACCAGGATCGCCGCCGATGGATGCCGCTGTCGAATCTCGGCAATTTTTTCTGCCGCGTGCCGGTCGCGTGCTCCGATCTTGCGCAGATCCTCGCGCGGCATGCAGTCCAGCCCATAGATGGCGTCACCGTGCTCGCGCGCCGTCACCAGGAGTTCATAGAACGGTTCCCAGTCGTAGCCCCAATCGAGTTGGAAGCGCATGCGCTCGCGCAGTTCGCTTTCGTCGATCTCCCGCCGCCACCACTCATCGAGAATGTGCTGGTCACGCGCAAAAATCGTCTCCACTCCCAGCACCACCGGACGGTCCCCGGCCATTGCTCGCTGCTCGAGCAGCGCTGCCGCAAAACGCTGGCATGCCGGGAGCGCGTGATAGTCGCCAATCAACGCCAGATCCGCCGACCCCACGGCCTCTTGCACTTGGTTCGCCTGTAGAACACATTGGTAGGACCGGTAGGCCGCGCTGAAGTCCTTGAGATACTTCCTCCGCCCATTGTGATCGTTGGCGCGGATTTCCCGCTCCACTCCCTCCAGCGCATGCAACTGCGCCGCCGTGCGCCGCGATCGCAAATGGGACGTATTCGCCATTACCTCTCCGAAGTCAGCCGCCTTGCCTTGACTCCGCTTCCAAGCCTCCCTATGCTCGAAACCCGGGCCAGTCGCCCAAGGAGTTTCTTTGCCGAATCACCCGCCGCAGAACCTCACGATCGCGACGACCGGGGCCAGCGGCTCTATCTTTCTCAAACAGCTCTTGCTCGCCGTCGAACGCGACGCGCGCGTCAAGACCGTCAACTTCATCGCTTCCGACAGCGGACTTCGTGTTCTCGCCGAAGAACTCGGTCTCCGCGGTCGCAACAACCTCGTTCACCAATTGCTCGGCAAGTCTTCCCGAAAAATCCAGCTCCAGGCCAATGCCGACATTGGCGCCAACGTGGCCAGTGGTTCCTATCCCGTCGACGCGATGGTCGTGATTCCGTGCAGCGTGGGTACGCTCGCCCGCATTGCCAACGGCATCGCTACCCACCTTATCGACCGTGCCGCCGATGTCGCCCTCAAAGAACGACGCCCATTGGTGCTCTGCGTTCGCGAGACTCCGCTCAACAAAATCCACATCCGCAACATGTACCGGGCCGCCGATGCCGGAGCTACCGTCTTCCCTTTGATTCCGACCTTCTACAATCGGCCCCCTAGTTTCGATGCCATGGCCGCCGAGTTCGCGAATCGGGTGCTTTCCCATCTGGGCCTGCCACAGGCCCATGCGTATCGCTGGAAGTCCTGAGGCATCAACAGGTTAAGGGGCTACAGGATTCCCTGTGGGGAGAGTTCCAGTCTAGGCAGGAGAAAGGTCAATCGCCAGATAGCCGCCGGACATGTCCTATGGTGAGCATGTCCCTATGGGTAGGTGAAGATAAGGCCGATAGCCATGCACCGGCCCTACTCGTTTTTGCCATTCCTCAAACGTTCGCTACCGTTCAGTGCGCGGCCACTGCCACGCTCCGAACCGCCAATGAAATCTTCGGTGGGTGCAGCAGCGTATTGTGGATCAGGCAATGGTGTACCGCATCTTCCACACCCTTCTGCTGCGCCTCGCTGACCGACACCGGCACCTCCACTTCGATTCTGAAATTGTCCACGCGCGCCGGATTCTTCTCCTTGTCCGCCAAAACGCGCACGCGCGTGCCCTCAGTCGCCAACTGATGTTTGCGCAGGTACTGTGACGCGTAAAATGCGGCGCACGCTCCCAGCGATGCCAGCAGAAGCTCGGGGGGCGTCATCCCTTCGTCATACCCCCCGTTTTCCCGCGGCTGATCCGACACAATCGAATGTTCGCGAGCCTTGATTTCGAATTGCACCGCTCCAAGATGTTCAATCACGACTTCCATGAGGCCCTCCTATGAATGAAACTCTTTCATCCGCGGGTCAAAGCTGCATCTAACTGCTCCCGCATCAGTTCCCGCGCCCGATGCAGCCGCGACTTCATCGCTGCCAGCGAAATGCCCAGCCGCCGCGCCACTTCATCCCCGGGCATTTCGTCGATGTCCCGCAGCCGATACACCTCGAGATACAACGGCGGCAGTTGCCGCATCGCGCCGTCCAGCAATGCCTTCATCTCACGGGCGGCGAACTGCAGCTCTATCGTCGGTTCTTCGTCCGCAATCTCCCGGCCTTCCTCTTCCAGGGCCGACAACTGCATTAGCGGCATCAAAGCTTCCCGTTCCTTCAACTGCCAGCACACCCGTTTTGCAATCTGTGCCAGCCACGGCCGGAATGCCGCAGAGTCCCGCAACTGATCCAGATGCCGGTAAGCGTTCAGCAATGCCTCGATCAGCACGTCCTCCGCATCCTCACGATTCCCGCAGACGCGAATCATCTGCCGATACACCGTGTCCCTGTGCTGGTTCGCCAGGTTTTCGAACTTGTTCACGCCTTCATTCTTGCATCGATCGTCGGCTCACGGGCAGCAGCATTTCGTGTCGTCTCGATTCGTCGAGGCCCCTGCGCACGCTCGGGGTCCGTTCCACGGCATCTTGGCCAGCAAAACTCCCATCGGACAGAAGTCCGTCAATCCGGCGAATGTCAGTCCGAGCCCGATAAATCCCGCCAGATACACCCACCAGGAACTGACCAGCACACTCAGCGCCACGCCGACTACGACGATCAGCCCCGCCGCCAGCCGCACTTGTCTCTCCAGCGACCAGCGCGTCGTCAAGCTGGCGACCACCGGGAATCCTGCCTCGATCCACGCGTCCGTTCCTCCCTCGAGCACCGCAACGCCCGCGCGGCACGGCTCAAGCAGCACCGCCGCCATGCGCGCCCTCTTCCCGCTCTTGCAGATGAGCACGACCTCGCCCTTCCCAAAATCCTCCGTCCGCGCCTCAATCTGTTCCAGCGGGATGTTGATCGCACCCGGAATGTGACCCGTGCCATACTCCGACCCCGACCGTACATCTACCAACCTGATCGGCGCGCCTTCCTCTAGGTTCGCCTCAGGGCCGAACATTCATCACTGTGCTCAAAGAATTTCCCCTCAACAGGGAAGAGTGGCACTTTCGGCAGAAGGATTCTTGCCTTACCGCGATATTTCTCGCTCGTCGGTTTCATTATGGGAATCCCTCACGCCCCAAACGCCTCCTGGCTCCGTTACCCTGGGGGTGCACCCCCCTTCCGCGCGGATGGTATCTTTGTCATGCCGCACCCACTTGCATGGATATCCTCAGCTCCCTTTTTGAGCAGCATTTCCATCATGCGCCCGCCCGCGTGGTCGCGCTTCAGGGCGAGCTTGGTGGATCGGGCCGGAAAATCGTTCGCCTCTCCGACGATGGCGACAGCGCCATTGGCATCCTCCACGACGTCCGCGAAGAAAACGCCGCCTTCCTCGCCTTCTCCCGTCACTTTCGCCGCCACGGCCTGCCCGTCCCCGAGGTTTACGCCGCAGCCCTGGACCAGGGTGCCTACCTCGAACAGGATCTCGGCGATACGTCGCTGTTTGAATTTCTCTCGAGCCACCGCTCCGGCGAGACCATCGCTCCGGAGGTGGTTCAGGCCTATCGCAAAGTCGTCGAAGTGCTCCCGCGCTTTCAGATCGAGGCCGGCCGCGACCTCGACTACAGTGTCTGCTATCCGCGCGGTCGCTTCGACCGCCAGTCCATCGCCTGGGACCTCAACTATTTCAAGTACTATTTCCTCCGCCTGGCCGGCATCCCCTTCAACGAACAGGCACTCGAAGATGACTTTGACCGCCTTACCGAACTTCTCCTCAGTGCGCCTCAGGATTACTTCCTCTACCGCGACTTCCAATCCCGCAACGTGATGTTGAAAGACGGTCAGCCCTACTTTCTGGATTACCAGGGTGGCCGCAAGGGCGCGCTGCAATATGACATCGCGTCGCTGCTCTACGATGCCAAAGCCGATCTGCCGCCCGAAGTGCGTCAGCAACTGCTCGATCACTATCTCGATCAACTCCCACGCTATATCCCGTTCGAGCGCGAGGCGTTCCTCCGCTACTACTACGCCTTTGTCTACGTGCGTATCATGCAGGCGCTTGGCGCCTACGGATTCCGCGGCTTCTATGAGCGCAAGGCCCACTTCCTGCAAAGCGTCCCTTACGCGCTCAAGAACCTGCGCTGGCTGCTGCACAATGTGCGCCTGCCGATCGCGCTCCCCACGCTGCTCGACGCCTTCAACAGCATGCTTGCTTCGGAAAAGCTGCAAAGCCTGGCCTCGAGTGCCGAGAATCTCACTGTGCGTATCTTCAGCTTTTCCTTCCACCGCGGCTGGCCCAAGGACGAGACCGGTAACGGCGGCGGCTTTGTCTTCGATGGCCGCAGCTTGCCCAACCCCGGCCGCGAAGAACGCTTCAAAACCCTCACCGGTCGCGATGCCCCCGTCGATCGAATATCTCAACCAGCAGGAAAGCGTCCATCAATTCCTCGCCAGCGTCCTGTCGCTGGTCGATGCCAGCATGAGCGAATATCAGCGCCGCGGCTTCAAGAATTTGATGGTCTCCTTTGGCTGCACTGGCGGTCAGCACCGCTCGGTCTATCTCGCCGAGCAGTTGGCGAAACGTTTGCGCGGTCGCAATGGTGTCGATGTCATCGTGCACCACCGCGAGCTGGAGAGTCGCGTCGAATGAAAGCGATGATCCTGGCCGCCGGCCTGGGCACCCGCCTTCGCCCTCTCACCAACGACCGTCCCAAGGCCCTGGTCGAAATTGCCGGCCAGACACTCCTCGAAATCACGTTAGAGCGCTTGCGCACCTTCGGAATTCACGAAGTCATCATCAACGTCCACCACTTCGCCGACCAAGTCGTGGACTACCTGCGCGTTCACAGAGATTTCGGCATGGAGATTGTCATTTCGAGCGAGAACCTTCTGCTCGATACGGGCGGAGGCTTGAAGAAAGCGGCATGGTTTTTTCTGGAGCGGCCGGGGTCATCGGACGAGCCCTTCATCCTTCACAATGTCGACGTGCTCAGCACCATCGATCTGCGGCGCATGGTCGACTACCACGGCGAGCATGGCGCCCTTGCAACGCTCGCCGTGCAGAAACGCAAGACCTCCCGCTACCTGCTGTTCGATCGGTCCCTGAATCTTTGCGGCCGTCGCAGCGGCGAAGAGGGCAAGCCGGAACTGATTCGCCCCACTTCGCAGTTCGAAGCGCTCGCCTTCTCCGGCGTCCACGTGATTTCGCCTCGCCTGCTGACCTTGCTCACTGAGGACGGCGCCTTCTCAATCATCACGTCTTATCTGCGGCTGGCAGGGTCTGGCGAGGCCATCCAAGCCTTCCGTGCCGACGACTACTATTGGCGTGATCTCGGCAAACTTGAAAACCTCACGCAGGCCGGGCAGGATCTACGAAACAACTTTCGCTAGCGAACGCTTCTCGTCGAGTACAGCCGGCGTCTGGCTCGCCACCCCGGGCCAACGGGTCAGTATTCAGTTTTCAAAAGCGGGATACAGAGGACACGGAGAATCGCCAAAAAAGATTTTCTCGGTATCTCTGTGCCTCTGTGGTGAAAGGCCTTCCTATTGACTCCCCCGGCACACACTTTCGTGCCGGTTGACGCGCGCGCCCCTTCCGTACTAGTCTGCGATTACACCGGAAAGGAGGTGGTCTGATGACAAGTTCAGATGGCAGTAGTAGATGGTGCAAAAGACCAGGTGAGGTGGCTGCGACTTAGAGCGGTCGCTCTAAGCGGGGCTTTCCAGCCGCAAGGCAGGAGAGCTACAGCCCGCACACTCCCGGTGAGTTAGGGTTGTGATCCGCCCAGCATTTACGTCGTGCTGGGACCCGGAGTTGCCGAAGAGGCCACGTAGAGTGACCACCTCTTGGTCAATCCCAACAGTACCACCGGCGGCCCGCGTGCTTAACCGTGCGCGGGTCGTTTTATTTTTTAGGGATTCGCCTTCCTCGAATCCACCAACTCTTGGAGTTGTCATCGCGAACGAAGCGAGGGATCTGCAGTTGCGCGGCGCTACGAAACCGCAGATTGCTCGCGCCAAAAGCCAGGCTCGCCAATAAGAACTTTTCACGACCAGAGGACACGGAGGAAATCAATTCTCTGTGTTCCTCTGTGCCCTCTGTGGTGAAGATTTTTGCCTTAAGCCGTCATCGACGCGGGCTCCGCGACGGTCTGCGCGCCCTCCACCTCCCCCCGCCGGCTCCAGAAATAAATCGCAAACGCGACCGTCACCAGCGGCAGCACCGCCCCAAATTCATCGATAAACCAAGCCGTCTTGCCGCGATTGCCCGTCAACGGTGTGAAAATTGCCTGCACATACAGATTGTGGCTGGCGTGCAGGATCGCGCCCGTCCACAGGCTCCCCGACTTCAGCCGCAGCCAGGCAAACACCACCGCAATCGCCACGACCATCACCGTGAAGCAGGTCAGCCCGTACCAAGCCGGAGCGCCGTTGTTGTAGTCGCCCCAAATCAGAATCGGATAATGCCAGCACGCCCACACGATCCCGCTGAGGAGCGCTGTCGTCGTAAAGCTGAAACTCTTCGCAAGCTGCGGCACAAGAAATCCACGCCAGCCGATCTCCTCTCCCAGCGCGCGTCCCATGCTGCCAATCAACCCGTAGCTGCCGATCAGCAGGACATAGACCACGGTCGATGCCAGCGGGGAAATGTGCAACCCCATCCGCCCCACGAGCCCCTGCATGAACTCGCGGTTGGGAAAGCCGCCCAATCCGCCGATCCACACTATCGCGTACGTGATCGCCGCATAGACGAGCGGGATATACCAGCTCATCAGCGCGTACTGCCGCGCCGGCCACTTCCATCCCAGCTCGGAAGCCTTGCGCCCATTCAGCCACAATGTCGTAAACGCCGCCAGCGCGGGACACCACATGATCCCGGTCACGTAAATCCCGCCACCGCCGCCGAGCGTGTGGGCTCGCAGCATCAGTAAATAAAAAACCGAGCTGAACAGGAACACGAACCCCACATACATCAAAGCCTGACTACGCGAACTGCGCATGTGCGCCATAGACGCTCCTTCGCAGAGACTGTCAAAACCGCAAAAAACTCGCCACAGAGACACAGAGGAAGCGTTGAGCCAGTCCTGCGCCCCGACAACTTAGACTGAAGCGACCTCATGCGATGAACGACTGACTCGGCTAGCCAGCCACTTCCGAGCCTGCCCCACCCTTCGTGGTTTTCGAAGCTGGGAAGAGCGAACCGCTAGTCCATCAATGCACAAACCCCCAGTTCCGGGAAAAAATAGAAATGCGCCCACCAATCGCGATCACCAAGATGCTCTTCTCTGTGTCTCTGTGGCCTCTGTGGTGAAAAGCTTTTAGCGCGGCTTTAGCGCGGCCCCACCTTCTCGAATCCCTTCAAGATCACTTCCTCGGTCTCGCGAGCCAGCTCAAGCGGCGCCAACTCCTCCCGGCGAAACCAGTGCACCTCGCTTGCATCGTCGCCAGCCACCAACTCCCCCGCCACCCGGCGGCACAGAAAATCAATCAGCACGTAGTGATACTTCATCCGGCCCTGTTCGTCCGGAAGCACTCGCTCGAAAACGCCCAGCAGTTCGCCCGGTTCCACGGCCAACCCGGTTTCTTCTAGCGCTTCCCGCACCACCGCTTTGCGCAGCGTCTCGCCTACTTCGAGCACGCCGCCGGGAATTGACCACTTCCCCTCCAACGGCGGATGCCCGCGCTTCACCAACACAACGCGACCTTCCTCGATGATGATGGCTCCAACCCCGACCAGCGGCGTTTCGGGATACTCTCGTTTCATGGTTTGTATCAGCCGTCAGCGATCAGCCACTCGCGTTGCTCAGCGCTCAGTACTCTACTCCATAGCCGCCGTGCCGCGCTCTCGCTACAATAGGCCGCATGGCTCTTGAGGAATATGGCCGCAAGCGGCGGTTCGACGCGACTCCAGAACCTCCACCCAGGATTGAAAAGAAGTCCGGTCACCGCTTCGTCGTGCAGAAGCATCGCGCCTCGCACCTGCACTACGACTTCCGCCTCGAACTCGATGGCGTGCTGAAGTCCTGGGCCGTGCCCAGAGGGCCATCCCTTGATCCCGCCGACAAGCGCCTCGCCATGCAGGTCGAAGATCATCCCGTCTCTTACTTCGACTTCGAAGGCAACATCCCCGCCGACAACTACGGCGCCGGATCCGTCATGGTCTGGGACGTCGGCACCTGGGAGCCGCTGGGCGCCACCGCGGTGAACGGAAAATATCCTCCCGCGACCGACGACGAAGCTCGCGCCATGCTCGCCAAAGGCGATCTAAAGTTCCGTCTTAAAGGCAAGCGACTGAACGGCGACTTCGCCCTCGTCAAGATGAAAGGCCGCCGCGCCGGGAGTAAGGGCAACGAGTGGCTGCTCATCAAAAAGCACGACGAGCACGAAGTCGAAGACTACGATATCGACCACTACGACAGTTCAGTTCTTACCCAGCGCAGCATGGATGAGATCGCCGGCGACGAAGCCTCCGCCGAATGGCGCAGCCGCCCCGCCGGACGCGGCAAGGTCAAAGCCCCCTGGCTCGCCGACGCGATCAAAAGATTCGACGAAAAGAAGGCTGCAGAGAACAAAGCAGCTCCTTCCCCGGCAAAGAAAAAAATCGCCGCCAAGGCAAAAACAGCCGAGATCCGCGCTGTGCCGGAAAAAAAAACGCTAAAACCGAAGCGCAAGTCAGCCTGACCGCGCCCCCAATTCCAGCTACGGCTCCCAGAACGAAAAAAAAGGGCAGGACTTCTCCCCCGCCGAACCCGAAACCCGCCGCAGATTCCGTGAAGCCGCCCGTGCCCCCTGTGTCTTCTCTGTCCTCTTGTCTCTGTGCCCTCTGTGTCCTCTGTGCCCTCTGTGTCCTCTGTGTCCTCTGTGGTTAAAAAGCCTTCTTCGCATTCACCGGCTTCTCCCAAAGACCTTCCCGGTGCCGTCCGCACGCCTATGCCAGCGGCGATCTCCCCGATGCTCGCGACGTCGATCGACGCGCCCTTCGACAGTCCCGACTGGCTCTTCGAAATCAAATGGGACGGCTACCGCGCCATCGCCTTTATCAGCAAGGGCGCTCTGCGGCTTGTCTCCCGCAACCAGAACGATCTCACCGCCCAATACGCCGACCTCCACGACCTGCCGGAATACATCAACGCCGAGACCGTCATCCTCGACGGCGAAATCGTTGCGCTCGACGAGCAGGGCCGCTCCTCCTTCAGCCTGATGCAACAACGCACCGGCTTCCGTGATCGTGTCCGGCGCTTCGCTCCCCGCCCCGAAATCTCCATCCTTTACTACGCCTTCGACCTGCTTTATCTGGACGGCTACGACCTCCGCCGCGTTCCACTGGAAGCGCGCAAGCAAATGCTGGCCTCGATCGTCACCCCAAACGATGGCCTCCGACTCTCCGATCATTTCCCCGAAAACGGCAAGGCGCTCTTCGATGCTGCGCGACGCCAGGGTCTCGAAGGCATTCTCGCCAAGAAACGCGACAGCCTCTACGAAGAGCGCCGCAGCCGCGAATGGCTCAAAATCAAAATCACCCACCGCCTGGAAGCCGTCATCGGTGGCTACACCGAGCCCGAAGGCAGCCGCGAATTCTTTGGCTCCATCGTGCTCGGCCTTTACGACAAAGACGGCAAATTGATTCACGTCGGACAGGCCGGAAGCGGCTTCGACCACAAAACCCTGGCGCAAGTCTGGAAACTGCTCTCGAAGCTCGACACCAAAGAAAGCCCCTTTGACGGTCCCGTCGAAGCTCTGCGCAAAGTCCACTGGATCAAGCCCAAACTCGTCGCCGAAATTCAGTTCAGCGAGTGGACCCACTCGACCGACGAAGGCGGCCCCAAACTGCGAGCCCCCGTCTTCCTAGGCCTGCGCGACGACAAAGATCCGAAGGAGTGTACGTTTGATCAGGCGTAGGTGAGGTCTCAGGTCTCAGGTCTATCAGGTCTCAGGTCTCAGGTCTCAGGTCTCAGGTCTCAGGTCTCAGGTCTCAGGTCTCAGGATTTGGACATCGGCTTTGTGGAACGTTAGCAAGTTCCGCGTCTTTACTTCCCTCGTTCAATTTCAAACACTCGTTTGTGACAGATGTCACGAGTTCATAGCGTGAGGAAACTCTATTCTGCTCGCTGGAGATTGCAATGAGCAGCAGTCACAAAGACCTCGATGTGTGGAAGAAAGCAATGCGACTCGTCCTCAACACGTACCGATATACAAAATTCTTCCCCCGCGAAGAAACCTACGGTTTGGCAGCCCAAATGAGACGTGCCGCTGTCTCGATACCAAGCAACATTGCCGAGGGGAAGGGCAGATACTCTCGAAAGGAACTGCTTCAGTTTCTCGTAAACGCCAGAGGGTCGCTTTTGGAACTGGAGACGCAAATCGAGATCGCAAAGGACCTCGGCTACCTCGGCGAAGTCGGAGAAATCGAACTCGCCGAGGGGGCGTCAGAGGTCGGGCGCATGCTAAACGGCATGCTGGAACATTTCAGAACTCTGGCGGCTTCGAACACGCACCCCTGACCCCTGAGACCGAGACACTTGAGACCTGACCCCTGACACCTGACACCTGACACCTGACTCACTTAATATCCTTCACCGCCAGCATCGTCCCATAGTCCCTGCCCGAAGGCTCAACCGCCCTCGCAATAATCGAGGTAAACCCGTTGCGGTACTCCGGATACTTCGCCACCAGCGCGTGGATCGCCGCCAGGTTGTCCTGATACGTCTGCGCCGTGTTCGACACGCTGGCGCACTGATACTTCACCACCAGGTCGATGTCATCCGCCACGCCGATCGGAAACATGCTCGTCACTCGATAGGTCTTCCCGTTGGCCGAGAGCTCCACCGGCGCGTCCGACGATGGCGCATCTGCGGGCTGCAACGCTTGCGACTCGTCATACATCCGGTCGGTTTCCTGCGTACTCATGAACGGAACCGGCGCCATGAGACTCCGCGCTTCGAGGTAGTACATCCAGGCGTTATGATTCTCGCCCTTCGCCTTAAACTCTCGCGCCTTATCGCGAAACCACGCGCCGTTGTGTCCGCCGACCTCGGTGGGCCGCGCATAATATCCGCCCAGCTTCCAGGCATTGCTCATTTTCTGGAGTACCAGCGATAGCGTCCACGGACTCTTGGCGGCGACGTCCATGATCGTCACCGCGTAATCCCCGGACGGCAGATTCGGAATCACAAAAACAGCGCTGCTCGAGGTCTGTCCCGCCTTGCCGAAAACACCGCACAAAAACTCCACCCGGGACGACGACTCCGATCCCTCCGCATGCAGCAAAAACGGCGGACGCACCGTTACTTGTGCCCCCGCAAACTGCGTCTGGCCGTCCTTCATCGCGCTTTCGATCCCGCCAAAATCCGCCGCCACGCTGGGGATCGAATTCTGCTTGATCGAAGCCGAGTCTCCCTTTACCGTCCAATCGAAATACTGCTTGGCTGTGTTCTCAAGCGTGGTCCGGGTGGCTGCGTCGATCTCGTCCCCGGCCATGCACGTCTGCCCCGCGGCTGCTCCGGCCAGCAGCATTACCGCCAGCCCAGCCCATACCAGCCAGCCTTTTCGGATGCAAGTTTTGGTGTCTTGAGCGTTCCCCGAGAAATGCATACGCTTTCCCGCCCCTGTGAAGTGCTGTGCCCAACATGCGGAAGTTATTCGCAGAGGGCCATATCCGTCAAGGAGTGCACTTTCGTTCGGATGCGCCTCCCAGGGTACGCGTTGGTACAATGCTATAATCAGCTCAATGCCTAGGGGTTAGGAACGTTCGCCCGCGCCATGGGGGCAGCGTCGAGGGGTACATGTCAGGGGTGGTGCTGAAATTCGCATCAGTTTTGGTGGCCGCCTCCCTGTGCCTTCCAGGCGCCGTTGCCCAGAAGGGAGGCGTGCGTAAGCCCCTCAAAAAGCAGCAGCCTGCTCCGCCTCCAGTTCCGCCCTACACGCCGGCTCCACTGCAGCCGTTGCCCCTCGATCAGGTTCCCGCCGTTGCTCCCAAAGTCAGCTACGACAGTGGCAAGCTGACGATCGAGGCACATAACTCCACCCTCGCCGACGTGCTCAAGTCGGTCAAGCAGGAAACTGGCGCCGAACTCGAGATTCCCCCGAACGCCACCGAGCGTGTGGTCGCCGACATCGGCCCCGGTCGTGCTCGTGACGTTCTGGCCGAACTCCTCAACGGCACCCACTTCAACTACGTAATTGTGGGTTCCTCCAGCGATCCCACCGCCGTTCAGAGCATCTTCCTGACGCCGAAGTCCGGTGCGCCCGACGCTCCTGCGACGGTCGCGAATCGCGGCACGGGTCCGCAGCGCTTCCCGAACCAGCCCGTTGCGACTGCGGTCGACCCTGATGATGGCGCCGAAGACAGCGACGTCCCCGACGATCAACCGGCTGCCGCGGCCACAACCGATCAACCCGACCAGCAGAATCAGAATCCTGCCCAGCAGACCCCCAAAACTCCCGAACAGCTCTTGCAGGAACTGCAACGCCAGCAGCAACAAAAGCAGAACCCGCAAAACGATTCGCCGCAGATCATCCTTCCCAACCAGCCGCCCACGGCTGCGCCCCCAAATCCGAATAAGCCCGACTAAATCCGAGGCGACCAACGCCACTACTTGATCACTTAGGGATGTACTCCAACTGCATGGATTTCTCCCCGGGCGAATACGTCTTCCCAGTCCAGTGGTAAACCCAATGCTCCACATCCGCGTGGGAAGCACGAGGGCTATGACGCTCTACAGGAACAACCACCTCAATACCACGCTCAATCACGGTAAATCTGGCTAGAAGGCCCAGGTTGTCACAGAATCCATGTCCGTCGGGTGTAGAGTCCGCGCTCCACACCTTCATAAATCCACTAGCCTTAGAAAACACAGCTAGAGTCAGACAGCGTGGCTCGCCTGCGGAGGTCACCAGCAGAAGCTGGTTCCGGTCGGCAAGAGAATTGGCATCCAGCATTTCGATTTGAGAGTCATCGTCCTGTTCGTCCGCGAAATGCGATATTGATCGCCATAGTCGATGGATAGTGCTGCTCGACAGGCCCGTTTTCTTCGCCCACTTCGCTTCATTTTCTTGACGCTGAAGGACAGAATCTTGCGCGTGCACGGCTATTAAAGCCACCGCCATCGCAAGTAGAACTAAGCCTCGCTTCATCACGCGGAATGGTAAGTCAGGTTGACTCAGAAATCTACGCTCGTTGGATCCGGATTTTGGCGAACAAACGGCGCAAGCTTGTGCTAACGCCTGTGGGTGTTGAAAAAGTGGCTCAGCGTAAGGTCTTTTCGGCTACAAGCATTCGGTTGCTGAGTTTTTCTCCCCTGAGCTTGACTATGTGGTGGCTGGCAGAACCGGTGTGCTCGGCGGGCTGAGGAACCGCACCAGTCGCTTGATGTTCTGCGCAGCCGCGGCCAAGAAGAACTGCTCCCGCACGAACTTCAACCTGCGTAGGCGCACGCGACGCAGACCAATCTGATTCTTGAGTTCCGCAAACAGGGCTTCTACTTTTTTTCTTTGCCGCTGGGCGTAGGCGAACTCGGGTGTGTTGGCCAACTCGCGGGCGCGTTGCCGGGCCAGTTCATCCATGTGGATGGCAAGATATTTGTATCGTCCACTCGTGCATTGTGGTTTTTGCGAGCATGCCCCACAACGTTTGGCGCTGCCAATGTACGCGTGAGCGCGATTGCGAACATTCAAGCCAACGTAGTTAAGTTGTTCTCCCGCCGGACAGCGATAACGGTTGCTTTCCGGCTGATAAGTAAAACGATCCGGTCCATAGAAGGGGCTGTTCTTGCGCTTCGCACTCTCCCGCGTCCGCATGTAGGGAGTGATTTCCCGCTCGGCCAACCATTGCAGAAACTCACCGTTCCCATAGGTCGTGTCGGCCCCCACCGATTCTGGCGTTCGTCCTTGCCATTGCGCGAAACGGGTGAGCATGTCTTCCGCGGCTACAGTCTCCTGGCTCAGTCGCGCCGCCGTGGCTTGCACGCCCACGATCACACAGCTCGGGTTATCCACGAGGTAATTGTCGTGGTAACCCAGCCGAGCCGGCGTTCCGCCCTTGGTGGCATAGGTGGAATCAGGATCCGTGGTGGACACCTCATCTTGTGTATGCACCGGTTCTTCTACCGGGTTCTGCTGTTCCAGTTCCTGCAGATACTGGCGCACGGCGTGATGGACCTGTGCCGCTTCCACGAACTGCTCCCGTGGAATGCGACTCTGCTTCGCGGCATTGGCTTCCACGAAACTGCCATCCACCGACAGATGCTTGCCCTCGACCAATCCCACTTCCACACACTGGCGCACGATCTGTTCAAACAACTCCTCGAACAGTTTCGACTCCTGAAACCGCCCATGACGGTTCTTGGAGAAGGTGGAGTGATGCGGGATCTCCTGATCGAAACCTAGACCGGTGAACCAGCGCCAGGCCAAGTGCATGCGCAGTTCTTCCACCAGCTTGCGCTCGCTAGTGATGCCGTACAAATAGCCGATCAAGAGAATGCGAAACAGAAGCTCGGGATCAACCGAGGGACGGCCCATCTCGCTGTAGCGGTCCTTCAGTTGTTGGCGCACGAAAGCAAAGCTGATGTGCTTTTCAATCAAACGCAGCAGGTGGGTTTCAGGAACCTGATCTTCCAATCGAAAGTAGTGGAACAATGCTTCCGAGCGGTCGTGCTGTCCCATCATGATCAGCAGGCCTCCGACGATCAGAATCAAACAAAGCATGGCAGATGCTTTCTTCTAACATGCTTCTGCTGAATCTCATCCTGCTAATCGAAGTGACTTTTTCAACACCCACGCCTGCTTACAACAGCTAGAACCGCCACCCTCGACATTTCGCACATCAAACGCTACTGAGGTGGCGCATTGCCCGATTTAAAGCCCAACATGACGCCGAGCGAGAAAGCAATACATGCGAATGCAGGGATCGTGAACAAGATCAGGACCAATGAACTACCACCCCACGCCTCAGCATCACTGTAGGTGAAGAAGATGTGCCAAGCGCGGTGAATGAAATCGCCTTTCGGTGGAAACCAGGCTGGAAAACGATATGCACGGCAATCGTCCCAGATGCCATATCCCAGCCACGAGACACCTATGAGACCAATTACCCAAAACCAGTGTGCACCTGCGTTTACGACATAACGTCCGATGAAGAACCCGACTAGTCCTAGAGGCACCCAAACGACGCCGCTGACCCACAGCAGATATAGAAAAGACCAAAATGAACCAGATCCTTGCATGGCTGTCGTTGATTTTACAATCTGCTGGCTAGGGGGATAGTTGGCGAAAAATCGCCATCTCACTCGTTGATGCTGGTTTCAGCGAACAAACGGCGCAAGCTTATGAGAACGCCATCTCTAACAATGTCGGCCGCATCAAGCAATTTTCGAACACACTTCGTCCTGCACTCCCCAGCCATCTCTTCGATCACCAACCGCGATCAAGATTCCTTGCGTTCTTCAGGCGAACTCTGCCTCTCGTCTTTTTCTCTGCTGCTGGCGGCCGACTAAGTGGCGCCTAAAACCTGATTCCGATATATACTTGCCCGCCCCTGCAGGACTGAACGAGGAGTGCTGAGAGGTAATCGCTGCCTCCCCTCCTAATGATGACGCCCAACGTGACACAAATCGGCGAACACACTCGCCGCATCGTCGGCTTCCGCCTGCTGCCCTTCTTGTTCATTCTGTACATCGTTAATTACGTAGACCGCACGAACTTGGCCTACGCGGCGGTGGGCATGTCGCGCGACCTGGGATTCAGCGACCATGTGTTTGGCCTGGGCGCGGGAATCTTCTTCATCAGCTACCTGGCGCTACAGATTCCGGGCGCGCTGCTGGTAGAGCGCTGGAGCGCACGGCGCATGATATCGGCCACCATGATTGCCTGGGGATCCCTCACCGTGCTGACTGCGCTGGTGCACACTCCCTCGCAGCTCTACCTGGCGCGTTTCGTGCTGGGCGCAGCCGAGGCGGGCTTCTTCCCCGGCGTCATCGTGTATTTGAGCCACTGGTTCATTTTCGAAGACCGCGCCAAGGCGACCAGCAACTTCATGGGCGCCATTCCGCTGTCAGCGGTCCTGGGATCACCGCTGGCGGGCTGGATTCTGGGCCGCGGCTGGCTGGGGTTCTCGGGATGGCGCTGGCTGTTTGTCGTTGAGGGAGCCCCGGCGATTCTGCTGGGAGTGGTTGCATTCTTCTTTCTGACCGATTGGCCAAGGGAAGCCGCATGGCTCGCCGCCGAGCAGCGGACATGGCTCGAGCAGAAACTTAAAGAGGAGACACCGCCTTGCACGGCCGCCATCACGGTGTGGCAGGCCATGCGATCGCCGACGATTGTGTGGATGGCTGCACTCACATTCCTCGCCTACATCGGCCAGTACACATTCGTCTTTTGGTTTCCCACCATGCTGAAACGGCTGACGGGTTTCACCGATATGCGCGTTGGGATGGTGGGCGCCCTGCCGTTCCTGGCCGCTTTCGTGACGATGCAGGTCAATGGCTGGCACTCCGACAAGCAGGCGGAGCGACGGTGGCATGCTGCAATGCCGCTGTTCGTTGCCGGGATAGCCTTTTTCTTCCTCTCCTTTCCGGGCCACTCGGCTGGGTTCACCATTAGTTGGTTCACGGTCGCGGGCGTTGTGACAGCTTATCTCTCCACCTTCTGGACGATCCCCACCGAGATCCTGAGCCAGGCAGAAGCAGCCACGGCGGTGGGACTAATCAACTCGGTCGGCAGCATAGCGGGATTTGCCGGGCCATACCTCTTCGGCTACCTGTACACCCGCACCGGAGGGTCATTCTCTTTGGGACTGAGGTTTGTGATGGCGGCGGTGATCGTTGCAGGGTTGATGATTTTGCGAATTCCCAAAGCGAAGCCCAGGATCGGCGCAAGTCAAATTGTGAGACCTGTCCCGGTTTCGTCCTAAAATTCGTAATCGGCAGTTTTGTTACGCAAGCGCCTGGGGCACCGCCTCCTCCCAACGTCCCTGCGCCTTCAGGATTAGTTCCACCACCTCGCGCGCGGTACCCCGCCCCGCAAGCCGGCGAGTGATGAAGTGGCATACAGCCGCTAACTCAGGTGCCCCGTCGGCTACGCACACTGCCAGTCCGGCTCGCTGCGCCAGAGGAATGTCCGGCAGGTCATCGCCCATATATGCAACCTCGTCTTCGGTCACGCCTGCCTTTTGCACGCACTCTTCGAATGCCGCTGTCTTCTTCTCCTGTCCCAGATAAACAAAAGTGACCTTCAGCTCTTGAGCACGCTTAGCCACGGCCGGTGAATGTCGGCCGGTGATGAAGCCTGTCTGAATCCCCATGGTGTGGGCAAGCGATAATCCCTGGCCGTCCCGGGAGTTGAACACTTTCATTTCGGAGACGATCGGTGCTTCTGAGCCCTCGGCGATTGTGGCCGAGGTCAGGCAGACGCCGCCATCGGTCAGCGTACCGTCTACGTCCATCAGAAAAAGTTTGATCTTACGGGCGCGGGCCAATACATCAGGCGAGGCGAGGCACGCAAGACCAGTGTCAGACATAGGCGACGCCTCCGGTTTCTCTTAAGAATGGACCCAATCTTGTCATTGATGTCGTAAGCAGACTCATTCACATCGCTCCGGTGATCATCGTTCCGCAATGCATATTCTGGAATTGCGCTTTCAAATGTTCGTGGCAATTCGCTCCACTCGAATCAAACGAGTTGTTTTTTGTGATCACTCATTGCGTGGTAGATGCAAACAGATCACCAACCTGCCGTCTGTCATGGGCAAATCGGGCCGGCCCTTCCTCTTGCCGTTCTAGCTGGGGCCTGCGGTGGCGATAAATCTCTGACAAAGGAATGATGAGCCAAATCCTTGTCACCAGCTAATCATTTGTCCTGCCGATTCACGCTGCTGTGCGCCCCGAAGCGCCAACACCACCCGCTGGCAATACTAACGGGGTTGCTCGAATTGCTCAGCGTATGCCGCCCTCGCACCGCGCACTGCAATGGTCAAATACATCTCCCGCCACGTGTTTGTCATTTGCTAGGCCATTGACACAGACTACCAAGTTTTCGACGATGATTCGCGCCTCCGAGGACCGGAAGCGCTCAAGCTGGCAAGACCTGTGGGGGAAGGGAAGAACTCAGTCGCCGCTGGCGTGTGTTTGGCTGGGAATGAGGACCGAGGCGGTCTCCTGCTGCGTGCGGTGTCCAAAAGCATCGAGGATGCCGTTGACCACCCAGCTCGCCGCCACAACCCCAAGCCCGACTGCAGCCACTACTGTGGAAAAAAGTACCAGTGTTGCCACAAACGCGTTCAACTTTGGCCCGCTTTCTCTTAACCCGTGTTCGAAATTCGCCTTCTACAAAACCCCTGGGCCAACTTGCCGCGGCTCTCGTTCACTCTACCCCGCGTTGACGCTGGCCGCTGTTGACCGATAAGATACCTATGTAGAAGTGCGCACTCCTACTTTCCAACAATCCTGAGCACCCGTCCATATTACGAAGGGGCATTACTGCGGTTCTCTGATGGCCATCACCAAGATTTCGGTGCGCGGGGCGCGCCAGCACAATCTTAAAAACATTGATGTAGAAATCCCTCGTAACACCCTTACGGTGATTACCGGCCTCAGCGGCTCCGGGAAATCCTCGCTCGCTTTCGACACCATTTACGCCGAAGGCCAACGCCGCTACGTCGAAACCCTGTCCGCCTATGCCCGCCAATTCCTTGATCAGATGGAACGTCCCGACGTCGACGCCATCGACGGCCTCAGTCCCGCCATCTCGATCGAGCAGAAAACCACCAGCCGCAGTCCCCGTTCGACCGTCGGTACCATTACCGAAATCTATGATTACCTTCGTCTGCTTTACGCTTCCATCGGGGTCCCGCACTGCCCCAAATGCGGACGCCCCATTGCCCGACAGTCCGCTGAACAGATTGTCCAAAGGGTCATGACCCTGACCCCGGAAGACCGCGTCATGGTCATGGCTCCCATCGTTCGTGGGCGCAAAGGCGAGTTCAAAAAAGAGATGGAAAAGCTCGTCCAGCACGGCTTCACCCGGGCCCGTATCGACGGCGAACTGCTCAACCTCGAAGATGAAATCGCGCTCGACAAGCGCAAGAATCACACCATCGAAGTTGTCATCGATCGCCTGCTCGTGAAACCCGGCATCGAGCATCGCCTCGAAATGTCGGTCGGACTGGCAATGAAACTTGCCGGCGGCCTGGTCCAGGTCGCGGTCGTCGGCGGTGAAGAGACGCTCTACTCCTCGCGCCTCGCCTGCCCCGATTGCGGCATTAACGTTCCGCAACTCGAGCCGCGCTCGTTCTCTTTCAACAGCGCCTACGGCGCTTGCCCCGAGTGTCATGGCCTGGGCAGCAAGTACGATTTCGATCCCGCGAAGATCATCGTCGACTGGTCGAAGCCGCTGCTCGATGGCGGCCTCGGCCCCGGCTCGGGTTCCCAGAACCTGCAGCACATGCTCCAGATCGCCGCCGCCGCCCACGGCTTCGAACTCTCCACGCCCTTCGAGAAATTTCCCGACAAGATCCAGAGCCTTCTTCTCTACGGAGAAGCAGGCAAGGGCGGCAAGACCGGGTTCAAGGGCATCCTCGGCTACCTCAAGCAGAGTCTCGAAGAATCCACTTCCGACAGCTATCGCGAGTGGCTCCTCGATTTCATGTCCGCCACTGAATGTCCCGCTTGTCACGGCAAGCGCCTGCGACCGGAGAGTCTTGCCGTGAAAGTCAACGGCATGTCGATCGCCGACTTCACCGGCCTCTCGGTCGCGCGCTCGCTTGAAGTCGCGAGGAAGATCCAGCTCAAGGGTCGCGAGGAACTGATCGCCGGACGCATCATGCACGAGATTGTCGAGCGCCTGCAGTTCCTCAACGCTGTCGGCCTCGGCTACATCTCGCTCGACCGCTCCGCTGCCACGCTTTCCGGAGGCGAGGGCCAGCGTATTCGCCTGGCAACGCAGATCGGCTCAAAACTCCGCGGCGTACTCTACGTGCTCGATGAGCCTTCCATCGGCCTGCACCATCGTGACAATGATCGCCTGCTGTCTGCGCTCGAAGAACTGCGCGATCTCGGCAACACCGTTCTCGTCGTCGAACACGATGAAGAAACCATCCGCCGCGCCGACTACGTGATCGATCTCGGCCCCGGCGCCGGCCGCCACGGCGGCAACCTCGTCGCCCACGGCACCCCTGCCGACATCATGAAAGCGCCCGACTCGCTCACCGGCGCCTACATTTCCGGCAAAGTGCAGATCCAGATGCGTCCCGAACGTCGCCATACCAACGGACACGCGGTGTCCGTTCTCGGTGCTCGCGAAAACAACCTCAAGAATCTCGACGTGACTTTTCCGCTGGGCGTCATGACCGTGGTGACCGGCGTTTCCGGCTCGGGCAAATCGACGCTCGTCAACGACATCCTTTACCGCGCCCTCGCCCGCCAGCTCTACCGTTCGCGCGAGGAACCCGGACAGCACAAGGCCATCTCGGGCGCCGAGGCCATCGACAAGGTCATTCGCATCGATCAGTCCCCCATCGGCCGTACCCCGCGCTCCAATCCCGCCACCTACACCGGCGTCTTCGCGCTGATACGCGATCTCTACGCCATGCTCCCCGAATCTCGCGAACGCGGCTATAAAGCTGGCCGATTCTCTTTCAACGTTTCCGGCGGACGCTGCGAAGCCTGCCAGGGCGAAGGCCAGCGCCGCATCGAAATGAATTTCCTGCCCGATGTCTACGTCGTCTGCGAGGTCTGCAACGGACGCCGCTATAACCACGAAACTTTGTCCGTGAAGTACAAGGGATACTCCATCGCCGACCTGCTCGAAACCCCGGTCTCCGACGCGCTGCAGATCCTCGAAAACATCCCGCACGTCAAACAGAAACTCCAGACCCTGGTCGACGTCGGCCTCGGCTACGTCCATCTCGGCCAGTCCGCGGTCACACTTTCCGGCGGCGAAGCCCAACGCATCAAGCTCGCCCGCGAGCTCTCCAAGCGTCAGACCGGCAAAACTCTCTACCTGCTCGATGAGCCCACCACCGGCCTGCATTTCGACGACGTCAAGAAACTCCTCGACGTGTTGCACCGCCTCACCGACCTCGGCAACACCATCATCATCATCGAGCACAATCTCGACGTCATCCGCAACGCCGACTGGATCATCGACCTCGGCCCCGAAGGTGGCGAAGATGGCGGCCGTCTTATCGCCCAGGGCACGCCCGAGCAGGTCGCGCGCGTGAAGAAGTCCTACACCGGCCAGGCGCTCGCTCACTACTTCAACGGCAATGCAAGCCTGCGCAAAGCCTAGCCCGGACCCTTCTCAACTTTCTCGCTGGCGGAAAGCCTCGTCTTCCTGCAATATCAGCAGGGAAAAGTTCGCACCCGGAGGCTCTGTGGGGAAGTTCGTTGCACGACTGCTTTTATGCGCCTGTGCTTCGCTGGCCGCTGCGCAGAACAGCGAAACCATCGATCGCCTCTCCGTGACCTCGCTTGCGATCGCGGTCGTCCACGGCGATACCTCCATCGGCAGCGCCACCGGTTTCGTCTTACGAAAAAACCAGAACTACTATCTGATCACCAATCGCCACGTCGTCCTCAACTGTGCCGAAGACACCAGCCCCAACAACGTCGGCGGCTGGATCTGTGCCGACAAGCTCAAGATCCTCCAAAACACCGCTGGACGCCTGGGAGACTGGTTCTGGGTCGAAGAGACCCTCTACAACGACAACAAGCAAAAGCGCTGGCTCGAGCACCCGACGCTGGGCGCCTCCGCTGACCTCGTCGCCCTCCCGCTGAAAAACACCGACGGTGTTGCCTTCTATCCCCTCGACCTCGGCCTGCGCAATTCCGACATGCAACTGGCGCCCGGCGACCCCGTCAACATTGTGGGCTTCCCCTTCGGCGAGACCCAGGGTGGCGGACTGCCCATCTGGAAAACCGGCACCATCGCCAGCGACCTCGACATCAACTACGGCGGCAAACCCAAGTTCCTCGTCGACACCACCGCCCGCTCCGGCATGTCCGGCTCTCCCGTCTATGCCCGCCGCTTCACCCAGCCCGACAAGTCCGGCGCCGGCAGTGAAAGCGTCACAAAATTTCTCGGTGTCTACTCCGAAGAAAACCAGGCCCTCGAACTCGGCGCCGTCTGGAAAGCTGAAGCCGTCGCCGCCCTATACGATTCGCTGCCGTAAACTCTACGGTCCTCCCCCCATCCCCGATACATTCACCACCCTGCCGTTCGCATCGAAGTCCACCCGGAAGGTGTTTCGCACCGGGCCCGCGAAGTATGTGAACTGGCTGTTCCAGCTCTTGCCGTTGTTCATCTGCTGCCCGATAAACTGGACGAACTCTTCTTTCGAGTACATCGTCTTGTCGTACTTCGCCGCCCGATACGTGGGCGCACCAGGGTCCTTCGCAATGCTGAACGTTCCAAATTCTGCGGTGCTCTCATCCAGGTAGGAATTGATGCAGAGGTTCCAGCCCTCCACAGCCCCAAACACGCTGGTCAGGCTCATCCCGGGCGACACTTTCCCGCGGTCGCGGTAGGCGCGCACGTAGCCAATAATGGTCGGCACCGAACCGGCCACCATCAACCCGGCAACCACCAGTGCGATGCGCGTGCCCCTCGTCATGACTCCAGCCTTCGCTGGAATCTTAGCCTCATTCCCCTCGCGAAACCTCCATGACTAGACAGATACCGGCGCGAATCCCGTTCAATCAATCTCAACGCCGTCGGGAACCCCTCACTTCTTCTCACCCACGCCCTCCACCAGCATCGGCCCCTCCGACTTCTGCAGTTCCGCCGTTACTTTCTCCATCTGCCGCATCGCCCGCAGATGATTTCGCCCCGCAATCTTGCGAACATCGTCGTCGGAATACTTCCTCCGCAACAGCTCCGCAAACAGGTACGGATACCGCGTCACATCGTCCAGCCCCTCGGCCATCGACTTCCGCCCCGCGTCGTAGTAATCGGCCCCCACACCAATATGCTCGATCCCTGCAACATCCCGGATGTGATCAATATGATCCGCCACCTCCGCAATCGTCGCTCGTGGCGCGGGATGTTCCGCTTCCCATTTCTTGATCTCTTGATCAATCGCCTCGTCCGTGTCGAAACGCGGATGCAACTCCCGCAGTGCCTCGATACGTTCTTGCTCCCACTTCAGCCGCCGCGTCGAAATGAACTCGTTGATGAAGTTCACATGCACGACCCCTCCGTTTGTCGCAGTCTTCTTCAGCACGTCGTCCGGCACGTTGCGTGGATGCGGATTCACTCCATACGCACTCGAATGCGAGAAGATTACCGGTGCCCGCGTCGCCGCCAGTGCGTCGCGCATGGTATCGGCGCTCACATGCGATAAGTCCACAAACATGCCCAGCCGGTTCATCTCCCGCACCACTTGCTTGCCAAACCCAGTTAACCCGTAATGCACGGGACGATCCGTCGCCGAATCCGCCCAGTCGATATTGTCCCAGTGCGTCAGCGTCATGTAGCGCGCCCCCAGTTCGTGGAACATGCGCAGCGACGCCGGCGAGTTTTCAATCATGTGCCCGCCCTCCACCCCCATCAGGCACGCGATCTTCCCCGCTTTGTGGATTCTCTCGATATCATCGGCCGTCCGCGCCTGCTCAAAATCTGCCTGGCTGTGGATCAGCCGCAGCGCCACATCGAATTCGCGCATCGCCTCGTGCAGGGAAGTGTGCGTCCTCTGCGTCGCCGATTCCACAAACACCGACCAGTACTGCGCCCCTACCCGCCCTTCCCGCATCCGCGGCACGTCCGCGCAGAGTGTCGGTTGCACCTTGCCCAGATCAAACCGCGCCAGATCGCCATGCTGTTCCAGCAACATCGACGGCAAGTCGTTGTGCGTGTCGATGAACGGAGCCTCCTGCAAAAGCGCGCGTGCCCGCTCCAGCAGCGCCGGATCCGCCGCTGGAGATTGCGCCGCCACATTCGAAGCCGTCCCTTGCGAAAACGAATCCCCCAGCACACTTCCCGACGCCGACCCACGGCCCACCCACGCCCAAGCCGCAACCGCACTCACCTGCCCCAGAAAATCCCGTCGTGAGAACACGAATTCCTCCTTCGCCCCGCCGGGAGTATATCGAAACTCTCCCGCGCAGCGGCCTCCTCGGGGCCTCCCTACCGCGCGTGGACTCGGCAAACGAACTGGGCAGTTTCAACTAGCGGGTACACTCCCCCTGGTCGTTCCACTGGAAGCTTCGGCATCGCAGAGATCACAGTTGGCTTAACAGCGGGGGTTTTGGTTTGCAGCGTGAAACCAAGACGCGACTTGCCGTGGCAGCGCTGATCAGCCGACGGTTCCCTGCGCTTCCCGCGGCATCGCGCCAGCCAGCAAAAAAACAGCACCGCAAAACATCAGGGTATCCGCCATGAAATTAAAGCCGACCAGGTTGGCGCGTTCCACGACGCCGATCGGCACGTAGACGACCAACTCAATCAACAGCACGGTCAACCCCACCCACGTCGCCGCTGCGCGGGTCTTCTTGCCAAGCAGCAGCGGGATGCCCGCCACTAGGTAAGCCACTGCTGCCAGGTATGTCCAAAGTGCGTGCCCATAGATCCACTCGGGAGTAACGCGATTCAGCGGAATGGCGGGAACGTAATTGCCATGCTTGAATTGCTCGAAGCTGAAAAACAATACGGGAACCGCAACGAAGTATCGCGCAATTGTCGCAAGAATGCTGTGCTGGCGCGACTGCCCGGTGAGGCTGGCGGCCAGCGCCAGCGCGCCGCCACTGAAGGACAATTCCCGCAGCGCGAGCGTCACCGCAAACCGATTTCGCGGGTCTTCTACCCAAGCGGGAACATCCATCAGCGCTACGAAAAGAAAAAACGTCAAGGCGAGCAAACTCCCCGAGAGACGCGCCTGAATCCCCGTCACTATGCTGAGCGCAGCTGCGATAAAGCAGGCACCGACGAACAGTGCCCAAAACTGATGCCAGGGAATCCACTCCGGTATGAGCGACGCGATGTTACTGGTCAGCGTGAAATGTTCGGTCCCGAAGGCCGCGAGTGGTGCCGCGTAAAACATCGGCCCGAACACAATCAGCTTGTCGAATCCTTGTGCCTTTTGCCAATCGCCGCGAAGAAAAATTTTGACCAGCCCGATGGCGAGAATTGCGCCAAAGGCGACATAGCACCAAATTACCTGGCTGGGGAGTGCGAGAACAAGCAGGACTGCCGCCGAATGCTCTAAGCCACCGCTCACGATGACTCCTTTCCGCTCTTCGAGCAACGGATTCTACTATCTTCTAGGGGCAAGGCCGCGGATAGCTGACATAAATCATCCATCCATTCCAAAACCTCAGGCCGGGTCCAACGAGTGTGATCGCTTGATACTATTGGCTGAACGAGAAGAAAGGTGTATACCTGCTTCTCTCGCACGCCGCCAACGAGAGCGGTACTGCGATGGGCAGTGGGCTGCGGAATAAACGTCGATTTCGCATTATCGCATTGGGGGCGGGGTGAAGCGGATCGTCAGTTTACTAGTGGCTGTCGTTTTCTTTCTTTCGCCCGACGTCCCGGCCCAACAGCAAATTGCAGACCAACCCCCTCGTTACCATCTGATTCAAGTAGCCGACGCAACTTTCCTGGAAAAAGTGAATGACACGGCCCGACAGGGGTATCGCCTGATCGCAATGACTGCTGCGCCCGGTAGCCTCGTGGCGATCATGGAGCGAACTGAAGAACCGCCAGCATATTTCGACTACCTGGATGTGCCAGTGCGAGGCACCAAAAGCAAATATGAGACCGCACGAAAGACGAAAACCGAAGTAGCCCAGCAACTCAATGCCGCTGGCGAAAAAGGCTATCGCCTGCACATGACGCTCGGGAATCTGGCGGTGATGGAATCAAATTCAGATCCCGGGACACATTATCAATATGCCCTGACCTCGCCAGGCGGCTTTGGATATTTCAAGAAGGATGAAATCTCCGACTTGATCTCTGCCGGATACCACTGGGCCGCCACCGCCACCACGTTCCTGATCTTTGAGAAGGCCGTAGATTCCAACAACGCACACGAGGCTTCAGAACCACGGCCCCAGGCGGTTCCGTACCGCCGATTCACTTTCCCTGAAAACAACATCGTCAGAAGCGACTTGCCTGAGAAACAGCTACACAAGTTGGCGTCCGAAGGCGCCCGTGTGGTTGATTTCTTCGGGTCACCGATGCAGATGATCCTGGCAATGGAGAAAACCGTTCCTCCCTCGCCACCTTATCAATACATCGTGCTCAAGCCCAGGAACCAGGCGTCGCCCTTGGCGCTGCACGCGAAGATGTCCAAGGTGGAAACTGCCGATCTTACTAGCGCTGGACAACAAGGCTTTCGACTGCTATCGCTAAGTGCGCCTGCGCCACCCTTTGTGATGGAGAAAGCTCCCGGTAATACGAAGCACTACGAGTATCAGTTGATCACCGCGACGAGACTCGCGGAACTGGCCGAGCAGCTGAATGGCCCTGGCACGAATAGCTTCCACGTAGCGAAACTGGCGGCAACCGATGAAGGCTTCCTTGTCGTTTTGGAAAAATCTGATGCCGAATAACCTGCTTTCCCGCGCCGCGGGAGTGGCCGCGCTTACTTTGCTGGCAGGTAGCGTGTACGCGATGCCTCAGCGCGAGCCGGATGCTGATTCTGCGCAGCAAGGCCGCTGGAACGCGGTTTATCAGGCTGGAGCTGCACGCTGGGGCTTGGGCAGCCACGTCCAGGTCGCGATTGCCAAGGACCAACTGATTCTTGCCGGGAAAAAAGCTGCACCGTTTTCCATCCCTGCTTCTGCCATCACAGCAGTCTCCTCCAATTTCACCTCCGAGCATACGGTGACGCGCAGCCAGGTGGCGGCCTGGGGAGGGTTAGCGCAATTCAATCCCTACACGCTGATATTTCTTCCCTTCGGGATTCCTGTCATGGCAGCAACTTACCCGATTAAATCGAAGTACGCCTATATCAGCGTCCTGTGGAGCGAAAAGGGCACCGATCAGGAAGTGCAGTTTCGCCTGGATCGCAAGGACTATGATGCGTTCCTGAAACAGCTGCAAAAGTCGACTGGCAAAGAATGGAAAAATCTCGAGAGCGAATGGGAGAGACTGAGACAGGCCCTCGCAGCTGGTACAGATCATCCCATACCACTCCGACTGGATCGCAAAGTTCGCATGGGCAACGTAGGGGTGAAACCCGGAAGCTATCAGCTGATCGTCCTGGCGGGAGCCGCGAACCAGGGAGACGGGTATCTGTTCTCCAGCGATCAAGTCAACATGGAGCACCTCATAAGCACGAGCCGTGTCGAGATTGCCGCATCTTCAAACGACGGCCAAGCCAACGATGTGATCTACAAGCAAGACGACAGCGGCATCAGCCGAATCTCGGAGGTTCGGAGTTCCGGACAAGTGTTTCGTTTTCCTTGAATCGTGGCACTGACTGAAGACAACGGTCTGACGCAATCTCCCCATTTCGCCAATTGCGAGCCCGGTGAGATTTTTCCAAATGCGAAGAACGTTCCGCCGCCCATGTGCTCGAAAGAGCACTGAGCCGTGGAGCTACAATTTACCGGGATGTAGTTGCGGGTCACAGTCACTCTGTTATCACGCAACTATCGTTCGGTACCACTGTCGAAAACTAACCAACAACCGTTCCGAAATGGGGGTGCGGGGATGGCGAAGGCGTTTCGCACTTCAGCCCGTCTCGACTGGATTGCACGTGCTCAATACTTGCCCGGCGGCATGCGCTACCTTCTCGCTGCACTGGTAACCGCGGCCGCCTTGCTCCTGCGTCTCGCTCTCGGCCGCTTCATCGGGCCGCACACGCCCTTCAGCACGATGTACCCGGCCATCGCATTTTCCGCCCTATTTTTAGGAATTGGCCCTTCCTCATGTGTACTCTGGCTGGATTGGTCGCGGTCAAGATCTTCTTCCTGCTACCCGGTCGTCCTTTCCTCACAGCCC
Organism: uncultured Acidobacteriota bacterium; assembly: GCA_963729415.1. GTDB lineage: Bacteria > Acidobacteriota > Terriglobia > Terriglobales > Acidobacteriaceae > Gp1-AA133. Next base: position 128,189 of record CAVSOD010000014.1, read on the forward strand.
TCGACCTTGAATTGTCGGCGGCGTATCTCGTAATGGCCGCCTTGTTCATCTTGGTGGGAGAAATTAGTAATCGGGGCCGCCTCAGAGCCGAAAGAGCAGAAAGACCGGAGCGGGTGTCGGTGTCGGGCTGGCTGGCATGAAGCAGCGCATCGCAGAACTAGGCGGGGAATTGCACATCGATAGCGATCCCGGCGGGACTTGCGTGAAAGCCAGTTTGCCCACGAAGTCGGAAGTACCGGTAGAAGAAAAATCCAGTGCTGCGGATTAAACAATTATCTTGATACCGCCACCTCGAACCATGTCGCCGGGGTCGAGCACTGTTTGAGCACACGACGGCATGCACTCAGCCTGAGGGCTTCAATGGACTTGGATGTTTCGGCTCGTAGATGCCGATTTTGCCGCCCCCAGGAAGGGCTAGGGTTGCCAGCTTCCCCCAGCGTTGTTCGCTCACGTCCGAGACCTTCACGCGCTTCGATTTCAGATCTCTCAAGGTCGCCGCAAGGTCGTCGCACATGAGGAAAAGTTCGTGCTGGTCGTTCTTCTCCGAATCATGGAACGCGGCCTCCAGTGGCGGCATGGCGAAAATCAACCAGCCGTGACCGGCATCCACGCAAGGAAACTGGAGCACATCGCGAAAAAAGACCCGGTCGGCTTCGGGATCTTTGGAATGAATCACGACATGCGCTCCATGGATCAAGCGTGCCCCCCGTTTTTCCGCGGCGGCATATGTTCTCATTGCACCCGCGACATTCGCAACCGAACTATTCACCACGGGTTGTTTGTTATGACAACTTCGCCATTTCACCAATTGAGGGGTGCTCGAGGGTCCTTGGTGTAATCGCGGATTTCAATTGCGAATGCCTCTAAAAGCAAAGGCATTGTCGGAAATCACTTGAGCATGAGCAGATGATGCTGGGCCGGGGCTCCAGGTAATTTGTGGTACCATTCCGCCGAACGTCTTCAGACGTTGGGCGCTCGCCAACAACAAAAAGACCGAGTGGTGCAAATGGACCGTGATTAGAGTAGTTAACGATCGAGGACCAAGGGGTCCGATTCCAGCCTCGAGCGCGCAAGCTGCAGCCTCAAGCCGTCCGGCTCAAATTTGCCTCGCAATTATCCTGATCGTTACGGCTGCTCCGCCAGCTTTATCCGCTACGAAGCCGCAGAATCAGGAGCAGCAGGGCACAGGTCTTTCGCAGGCTGGCACAAAATCGATGCTCACGTCCGATCCTTGCGCCAGCTTTCGCGAGTCAGTAAATCCCGCATCTCAACCCTCCCAAACCCCCGTAAAGGTTAGCATCTCTCCCCAGACGGATATACGGCTAGCGGTGGGATATTCGCTACGACTTGCCGCTACAGTTACAGGAGCGGCCAACACCGCGGTTGAGTGGGCCGTAGCTGGACCCGGATGCTCTGGTACTGCTTGCGGGAGTATCGAAGGAGACGTGTATCTCGCACCCGCTACTGTACCGACCCCGCCCATCGTGAGGCTGACCGCCACATCTAAAGCAGATTCCAGCGCTTCGAATTCGACTATAGTCTGCCTCGTGCAGCCTGGACGTCAGTGGCGCCGTCTATCAGCCACTGAGGCTATTAGTGCGGCGGCTCGGGAGACCGCCCCAAACAACTCTGCAGTCGTTGGTAATCGTAATGACACCGCCGATCTGAAGCCCTATGTGGAAGTTTTAAAAAAGAAGGTACAGGAGAATTGGTACAAACGCGTTCCCCAATCCGCCCGTGGACCTGAGCTGAAGCAGGGTAATGTCACAGTTGAACTTTCAATTGAACGCAGCGGGAAAATAACAGACGCGACGATCGCTTCCACTTCTGGTGACACAGATCTAGACCATGCAGCACTAACCGCGATCCGCAAAGCGAAACTCCCACCATTTCCAAGCACAATACGAGGGGATCATCTCAGGATGCGTTTTAATTTCGAATACAACTCGTCATCGCACCTCAAAGATTAGTGAGTGAAAAATCCTCAGGGGCAGCCACTCAGAATTTTCTGGCGCTGCAAGCAATGTGGTACTGGAGTCGCCATTCTGCGATTTCCCTTATTGCAATGCACGACTGTTGCAGGGACGCGTTAGAATACTGGAATCTTTCCCGCCACTTTTGTCCCGCTCAGGACGCATAGTTCTGCTGCCGACTTTTCGTTAGAAAGAGGAATGTCGCATGACTCCGGAAACGCAACAATCTGAATCTCCGTACTGCGTCAAGATCGAGACCGCGACCGGCAGGACCACGACTGTCCCCATTGCCGTCTTGACACCGAAGCAATTGGAGGACTTCCTTCAGAACGACTTCAAGAGGTTGGCGCAAGAAGCAGGCGCAAAGGGCGCTCGTGTTCATGTGGAGCGCGCCGTGGCCGCTGATTATGAGCAGGTCGTCCGTGAGGTTGCGGCGTGCATGCGCTCAGCCAAGGCAAACGTGGCATGATCGGGCTGCAAGCCCTGTTCCCGAGACGAATTAAGGCCATGGAAGCCTGTCTCGCACCGCACGGATTTATGAACTAACCCCGCCAGTGGTTTCCGCAAATGAGTGTAATTGATTCCATAACAATGTCGGCTCCCACGCCCGGACAGACTTTGGAGGTGCAAACCAACCAAGGCCCGGGAGAAAGGAGCCAACATGATTATTGTAGGGTGTGATTATCATCCGGGCTTCCAACAAATTGCGTTTGTCGATTGTGAAACTGGGGATTGCGGGGAGCGTCGACTGGAGCACCGTGAGGCGGCGGAGAAGTTCTACCGTGAGCTGGCGGCCCAGGGAGCGACGGTGCGTGTGGGCATGGAAGCCAGTGGACATGCGCGCTGGTTCGAGCGACTCCTGGCGGAACTGAACTTCGAGTTGTGGGTCGGGGACGCCAGCGAGATCGCTAGGAAGCGAGAACGCAAGCAGAAGACCGATCGCCAGGATGCACAGCACATTCTGCGCTTGCTGCTGAAGGATGATTTTCCACGCGCCGGGGCCGGAAGATCGCCAAGGTCGCCATGGCGCGGCGACTTGCGATTGGTTTGTACTGGATGTGGCGCAAGGGATGCGATTACGAGCAAGTGAAAAAGTTCGGTTCGCACGCGGGCAAGCTCGGAACAGGCAATGGTGTGCAGCAGAACATCGAGTAATTGATGGGGCAGCCCGCTCCTCCTTCACGGAGGAGTTCGAAGTAGTAATCATGATCAAGGTTGTGACCGAAGAGATGCATGGGTCGGACCGAATTTCCTGGCCTGAACTTTGATTGCGAGCGAGCCTTGGTTGGATACGGCATTTTTTCAACTAGAGCGAAATGGCGCTCTTCTACGAGTGCATGCAGCAGTATGCTCGAAACAGTACTTGACACCGCCGACATTGTAAGAGACGCCTGCTTTCGTCAGCGATACCTCAACATCTGCTGATTCCACTTGGTTCGCCCTGCAAAACTAGCGTAATTTAGGGGCGAAACGCTCGGGCGGGCCGACGACGATGCCACGGGACAGGAGAGGTAGACATGAAACCCCGGAAAGCAGTTTCGTTGATTCTGTTGGTTCTTGCGGTTGCAGCCGCGGGATACGGGTTGATTCTCGTGCGACGAGGCTTCAGCGCACTTGCGACACCATCAGCGATTGAGGAGCTCGCCGCCACAACGGCACGCAAATTGGCCGTGCCATCCGCGTATCGCCAACTTCGCAATCCCATCGTGCCTTCAACGGAGAACATTCGGGGAGGCATGGAGCATTTCTCCTATCATTGCGCCGCGTGCCATTCGGATGACGGAGGGGGCCACACGGTATTCGGCAAGGGCCTCTATCCGAAACCGCCCGACTTGCGCGCAGCCGGGACGCAGAACAAGAGCGATGGTGAGCTCTACTACACAATTGACAATGGAGTTCGTTTGAGCGGCATGCCAGCCTTCAGCGGAACGCACACTGCCGCGCAAACCTGGCGCCTGGTTTTGTTCATCCGGCACTTGCCTCAGATCACGGCCGAGGAACTCAATGAGATGAAGAGGCTGGACCCGAAGAGTGAGGCGGATCCAGCGCATTTCTAAAGGGCGGGGAACCGCCCCAGAATCCTGTGGGGGAAACACACCACTAAATCTGTTGGTTCAGAATTTTGGGACAGTGGAGTCGCACGAAATCCACTACCCTGGTGGCCTGCGCTATCCTCACCTGGAGCGCATTCCTGGGACTCATGACTACCTATGCGAGATCTTCGAACCTCGCAGCGACAAAGTACGTCAGAACAACGCGTCAAACTCCCGGTGAGTCGGCGAAGCCCAGGTCAATTGGTGAAACATCTCGATTTCATTCATTGATCCATCCCTGGGAATATGTTTGGGCATTTGGCCTCGCCGTGAACGCTCGGTAGGTGAACGCGGGGATCAGGGCTGGACTGCGCGCACCAGAACACCCCAGCCTCATCTGTGGACAACATCCTTTCCTGCCCGCAAGGGGGACAGTGATCCCCCTGTCAGGCTATTACCCTTCTCGGTTTATCACGCTAAAACTGGAATGGAGCAGGTTCTCCCTTCTGTGGGAGGAATCACTTCTGCTCAGGGCAGACGGTCTCCGGGCCACTTCTTTGGAGGCCGTCCGCCCTTCTAGTGGCCCGTCCCGAAATGCGAGAAGAAAAGAAGGGGCAGTACCTGGCAGCCTGCGCTTCGATGCAGTCGCTAGCGTGACTCGCCATTACACTGAAAGCCCCTCCTGACCGGGGTCAATGAGGTTATTGATTCCATGACAATGTCGGCTTCCGTGTTATGTGACCATCCTCACAGACTTTCTCTCCCGCAACTGTAACAATCGCTCCGTGGGCGCTGGCGGAGGTGTGTGGCTCGTCGCCAACGCCTTCACCCTCAGGCCCTCGAAACAGAACGCGAGACGATGCTCTCGGGTTAAACGGTTCTTTGACAATCTAACTCCTTATTCCGGAATATTTTGCGTATAAACCCTTTAAACTCAAAGATTTTGGGGGTATCTCCGAAATCTGGTCTTTTGTTTTCAAGATTTTGCGAGGTAGGGGGGGAGGGGGGTGGGGATACTAACCAGTAAACTTGCCGCCGCTCCACAAGGTTAAGACCGCTGAGCAGGAGTCATGCGAATCCCTCGCGCTTGTCACCTCGACGCTGGAGCGCAGCGTGCCAGCAGGGAACTGCTACTTAGGTCGCTGCTTCCAATGTCTGCGACAGTTCTTCCCACTCGCGCATCAGGGAAGCAAGTTCACTTCGGCCCGCCGCGAGTTCTTCCGTCTGCCGTTGCGTCTCTTCTACGCTCACGAACGTCGTCAGCGCCGTCTCGCAACGGGCAATGGCCGCCTCCACCCGGGCAATGTTTTCTTCGATCTCGTGCACCCGATCCTCAATCTGTTTGCGCTTGATCGGATTCAGGCGTTTGCTTTTGGACGGCTCCCCTTCGGCTGGCTGGTTCCCATTCTTCGGCGCCTCGGAAGAAACGCGATCCGCTTCCGCGCGTGCCGCGCCGCTGCTCTTCGACGGCCCCCGCATCGGCACATCGTCCAGCGTGGGCACGGCCGCGACGTGGCCTTCCTTCCGCCAGCGGTAGTCTTCGTAGTTGCCGGGATAAATTTCGACGCGGCCGTCGCCGATCTCGAACACGCGCGTCGCCAGCTTGTCGATGAAGTAGCGATCGTGCGACACCAGCACCACCGTTCCGCTGTATGCCGCCAGCGCTTCCAGCAAAATGTCCTTGGCCCGCATGTCGAGGTGATTGGTAGGTTCGTCGAGCAGCAAAAAATTTGCCGGATGGAGCAGCAATCTGAGCAGCGCGTAGCGTCCGCGCTCGCCGCCCGAGAGCACGCCAATGCGCTTGAACACGTCGTCGGCCTGGAAGAGGAAACACCCAAGTAAGTTCCGCAGCTCGGTCTCGGTCGACCGCGTCGAAAGCTCACCCAGGTCATCCAGGATCCGCGCATCAGGATTCAGTTCCTTGTACTGATCCTGCGCGAAGTAGTCGGATTCGACGTTGTGGCCGATCTTGTATTCGCCCGCACTGAGCGGCTCGATTCCGGCGAGCAGCTTGATCAGCGTCGACTTGCCCGCGCCGTTCACGCCCACAAGAGCAATGCGGTCGCCGCGCTCGATCATGAAATTCGCGCCGCGAAATACTTCCTTCGTGCCATAGCTCTTCGCGACGTCCTTGAATTCCGCAACGATTCTTCCGCTTGCCTTCGGTTGCGGGAACGAGAAGTGGATCGTCTTTTCTTCCGGCGGGATCTCGATCCGCTCCATCTTTTCCAGTTCCTTGATGCGGCTCTGCACCTGCTTCGCCTTGGTCGCCTGGTAACGGAAGCGGTTGATGAACACTTCCAGTTGCTCGATGCGCTCGCGCTGGTTGCGGTACGCCGCTTCCAGTTGCTCGCGCCGCGCGGTCTTCTCCGTCAGGTACTTGTCGTAGTTGCCCGAGTAGAAGAAGAGTTGCTTGTTCCAGATCTCGACAGTCTTCCTGACGGTGACGTCGAGGAAGTAGCGGTCGTGCGAGATCAGCAGGAACGCATACGGATACTCGTTCAGGTATTCTTCGAGCCAGTTGCGTGCTTCCAGATCGAGATGGTTCGTGGGTTCGTCGAGCAGCAGCAGGTTCGGCCGCTGGAGCAGCAGCTTCGCCAGCGCGATGCGCATCTGCCATCCGCCCGAGAATTCGTCGGTCAGCCGCGCCCAGTCTTCCTTGTGGAAGCCGAGTCCGGTCAGCACCGTTCCAACCTTGGCCTCGATGGCATAACCATCGCGCGTCTGAAACTCGTGCTCGATGCGATGGTAGCGGTCGGCAACCTGCGCGTACTCGCTCGAGTCGTGCGACAGATCCGACATGCGCCGCGTCAGATCCTCCATCTCCCGCTCCATGTCGCGCAACTCGTCGAATACCGACATGCATTCGGCGAAAACGGTTCTCCCCGAAAGCGTCAATCCATCCTGTGGAAGATATCCGGCGGAAATGCCCTTGGCGATGGTGATCGACCCGTAATCGAGCGTCTCCATTCCGGCGAGAATCTTCATCAGCGTGGACTTGCCGGTTCCGTTCGCGCCGACCAGACCAATACGGTCCTGCGGCGTGACCAGCCAGTCCGCGTTCTGGAACAGGAGTTTGTGGCCGAAGCGTTTGCCGGCTCCCGAGAGCTGAATCATGACGTCCTAATCATCGTCTCATGGGAATGGCAGATTGCAGAAGGTCGCGAAGGAGAAACTCGGCACAGCGGCAAGACCACATCTGTGAGTCGAGCGAGGAATCAGCGTGCGCTTCTGGAGTTGGTTGGTCGTTAGACCGGGTTTTACGCGAACACAGTCACGGGTTAGAGCCAGCGAATGACAGGTCGAAAGGTGGATTCGAGCTACTGCTTTGGCTGCTGCATCGGATCGCGCTGCCCGTTCTGGTTCCCAGACGCGTTTTGCCCGTCCGGATCCATGACGCGCGGAGTCGCAGTCGTCGCAGGTTTGCGCGCGCGTGCGGCTCGCGCGAGATCTCCGAGGGAAGCCTCATTGGGTTTGCTGGCCGGAACCGGTTCGGTGCCATCGAGCTTGGTCAACGGCACATCCACCACGACCGGTTGCGCGGCAACGTGGATCTTGTTCTGCCATGGCTGGAATCCGACGATGCGCAACGCGACCTCATGGTCTCCAGCACCAACATGCAGGGTGTAAGGCGTGTTTCCTGCCAAGCGCCCATCTACGGTGATCTCCGCGTTCGGCGGCGTCGAGGTGACCTTTACTTCGGTCGTTGGACCGCTGGCCGCGCGCAGGCGCGTGACATCGAGCGTCTGGCTGCCGCTGATGTAGGCGATCAGATCCGTTCCCTGCGTAATGCTGGCATCCTGCCCGCTGCTCGAGACGACGGTCTCCTGCGTGTCATGCAGCGGCCTCGCCTTCGAGGCACGGATCGCGACGCGCTCGCCATCGACCAGAGCGACGGTTTCCAGGTTGATGTCGATCCATCCACCACGCGTGCTGCTCATGCCCGAGCGGAGATTCGTAACCTCGGCATTCGCCGCATCGCCCTTGGCGATTACGAGGATGTCATTGACGCGCACATCCTCGACAACTTCCAGTTCCAGATTCGTGCCCACGCGCACGCTCCCCGGAGTCGTCGCGTTGCCCATCCGCAACTTCACCACCGTCCCATCCGCAAGTACAACGTTCGCGGGAACAGTATTCGCGGGAGTTTGTGGCGCCTGCGCTTGTACAGCGACAGCGCCAGCGATCAGAACAGTGAGCAGAATCAAGGATTTGGACATATGCATTTCTCCGCACAACCAAAGCGATCCGCTATGGCTTTGCACCGGTATTGTTTCAACAAGACGCGGAAGCTTCCAGTTACTGGAGTCACTATCCAAACGTGGAAGGGCGAGCAGAGAAAAGGACTAAGCGAAGGCGACTAGGACGAGATCGTGCGCTGGGGGCGGGATTCGGCGTAGGTAGGAACCACAGTTTTTTCTGGCTGAATGCGCTCGAGGGCGCGATCGATAACCGCATGCAGTTCCGCGGCATATTTGACCTCGCGGCCGCGGGACAGCGCCAGCCGCGCATCCCCCGCGCTGAACCAGGTTGGAGCGCGCATCGCTTCACCTGGAGTTCGGGTACGAGTCACTGCCATCAGAAACGCTTTGACGACAAACTCCTGCACGCCCGCCGGCTGCCAGAAGACGCCTTTCGAGTGCAGGTAAAGATGAAAGTGCCGTGGCTCAATCGTACCGACAACGCCGGCTTCCTCGAGCGCTTCGCGCGCGGCAGCCTGGCTATGCGAAAGGCGAGCATCGGTGCAACCCTTGGGAAACGTCCATTTATTGCCGCCGTTTGTCTTGACCAGCAGAAACTCGATCGTGGCGCCGCGCTTGCGATAGCAAACGGCCGCGACCTGCAAGGGCAAGGATTTGGCAATCCGCTCTGCGCTCATAGAAGAGTCTCTCGCCATCTAGGATACGAGGAAAGTATTGCAGGAATGTGAAAGTGCAGCGAAAAGTGTGCAGTACCTGGTGACCTTAGTTACTCCTCAGGGACGTCATCCCTACCCCCGGGAAACACTCTTGGATCTCGGAAAACGATACATCCGGCAAATTCTGTACTTGCATCTCCAAGGGAGCGATTACATGGAACGTGTTCAGGCAACGCGAGTTACGGGTCACCGCATCATTGCGAGATACAAGGGTTGATCGAGACGACGAGTCAAACCGGAACGTGCCGGGTTTAGGTTTCATGGGGTTGCACTTGCGCGCGGCGTAAGCCGCATCGCGTGCACGCTGAAGGGCAACTTGCGGTCAAAAGGCGAGGGTCACGCTCGGGGGCGTGCGTGAGCGCAACCGGCCGCAGGAAACCAATCCTCAAACGAACAAGCGGAGAACGCACTTGAGAAAATATACGTTTCTATTCGTAGCAGGATGTCTGATGGTGTTGGCTGCTGCTGCCTATGGGCAGCAGATGGATGTTGCGATTGGATTCAGCACGATTCATTCCGCCCCCATATCAAGTTCACAGGCGGCTCAGCCGTTTCCCCCGGTGTCGTTAACCGGCGCGCTCTATCCTGCGATCAGCGGTGACTTCCTGATTCGCAAACATGTCGGAGTGGGGGGAGAAATCTCCTGGCGTGGCGGACAGGGAAATTACGATTTCTCGCAACCGTACCGTCCGATTTTCTGGGACATAGACGGATTTTATCTGTCGAAACTGGGAACACGAGCGCAGGGCGAATTGTCGGCAGGGATTGGCGCGGAGAGCACGCGCTTTTATACCAACTATGTTACCTGCAACGTGATCAGTTGCACGAACTACAATACCAGCACCCATTTCATGGGGCAGTTCGGAGCGGGTCTGAAGCTCTATGTGAAGGGCGGGATGTTTGTTCGCCCGGAGGTTCATTTTTATCTGGTGAACAACAACCTCGAATACACGTCACCTTACATCATGCGCTACGGAGCGTCGATCGGGTACACCTTCGGAGGACGTTGAGAACCGCTTGAGTTCAAATCGAAAAGAAGGCCGGCGATAAGCCGGCTTTTTTTTCATGCAAGCAAAGCTGATATTCTGACGCGCTGAACAATTGAATCAAACCAAGGGAGCACAATGTCGCGTCGGGTATTGGGCATGATCGTGATGGTTTGCGCCGTGGCCGTCTGTGCGCGATCGCAGGAGCAGAACGCAGGGAGTCCGGGCCATTACCTGTTTGTATGGGCCGGGGCTGCGGATGGAAAAGGAAATGACTTTCTGGCCGTGATTGATGCGGATCCGTCGTCGGCGTCCTACGGAAAACTGGTGACCACAGTCGTGACGGATCAGCCGACCATGCTGGTTCACCACACCGAGTACACGATGCCCGCCAGCGGAATGCTCTTCGCGAACGATCACTATGCCGGGCGGACGTTTATCTTCGATGTACGCGACGCGCTCCATCCGAAGGTGGCGACCTCGTTCACCGACATGGACGGGTACATGCATCCGCACTCCTACTTGCGGTTGCCGAACGGGCACGTGCTCGCGACATTTCAGCACATGCATCACGGCGACGGGGATATGGCGACAACCGGCGGCCTGGTTGAGATCGACGATGCGGGCAAGGTGATTCGTTCGGCCAGCAGCGCGGACTCCGCCTTTCCGGGCGCTCTGCTGACGCCTTATGGCCTGGTGGTATTGCCGGAGATGGATCGAATCGTCTCGACCAATTCATCGATGCATCTAGAGGCGATCTTGCAGGGCGTGACGTACCAGGTGTGGAGACTCTCCGATCTGAAACTGCTCAAGACGGCGTACGTCGACGTGGGCGAGAATCACTACTCTCACGTGAGTCCGCAGGAGCCGCGTGCTGGGTCCGGATGGAGCGGTGTATGTACAAACGCTGAGCTGCGGTCTGGAGCGCATCACGGGAGTGAATACAGAGCAACCGCGGGCGCAGCTGGTTTATACCTTTCCGGGAAGCTGGTGTGGCGTGCCGACGATCGTGGGCCATTACCTGGTCGAGGGCGCGCTCGAGGCGCACGGATTAATCGCGCTCGACATTGCAAATGGAGCGAAGCCGGTGGAAGTGTCGCGACTGAAACTCGGGGACTCGTACAACGCGCACTGGACGGGGTGGGATGCGAAGACGCAGCGGCTGGTGGTGACGTCGGGACGGGGGCCGGAGGAACGGCTGTACCTGGTGAAACTGGACCCGAAGACGGGGGCATTATCACTGGACGAAGCGTTCCGCGACAGTGACGGGAAAGTTGGCTTCAGCTTTGTCGGTAAGCAGTGGCCGCACGGCTGGAATGGCTCGGCCCTTCCACACGGGGCGGTGTTTTCGCGGTAACGGGCGCGATTTGCATCCATGGAATACACCTGGTTCATCCTGCTGCTGGCGATTTCGGGCGCGGCGCTCATGCTACTGGTGTTGCAGGGGACGCCGGTCGGCGTTTTTATTCATGAGCATATTCCGGATCGTCCGCGGCGCAGGCTTTTTGTAGCGACGGTGAGTTTCTTTCTGACGTTTGGTGGAGTGCGCGGGGTGGTGTACTGCATCACGCACCAGATTCCTCCTTTTCATTTCGTGATCATGGGAGGACGGCACATCCATCACCTGGTGTTTGGAATCCTTATTCTGCTGCTGGTGGGATACGCATGGCTGGCGGAGGTCGGGGTGGGGGAAGGGGCGTCTTCGTTACTGGCCAGCCGGTTGTTGTCGATTCTGTACGGGGTGGGAGCAGCGCTGACGCTGGACGAGTTTGCACTCTGGCTGAATCTGCGGGATGTGTACTGGGCGCGCGAGGGAAGGTCGAGTATTGATGCCGTCGTGTTGTTTGGGGCCCTGCTGGCCGCCGGAGCATGGGGGGCTCCGCTGTTTTCGGCGAGAGCGCGGAGAAAGGCGCAAAAGTGAAAACTGGGGGCCACAAATCGATGGCGCGTGGCAAGGGCGGCGGTTCGACGGGTGTGGATGAATATCTGGAGCGGGTACCAGCGGCCGCGCGCAAGACTTTTTTCGAACTGCGTGACACGATCCTTGCGGCGCTGCCCGCGGAGGCCACAGAGACCATCAGTTACAAGATTCCAGCGATCAAGTACAACGGAATTGTGGTTTGGTACGGGGCATTCTCGAAGCACTGCAGTCTGTTTCCGGGGGGTTCGGTGGCCGCGGCGTTTAAGAAAGAACTGAAGGGGTATTCCACTTCGAAGGGGACGATTCAGTTTCCGCTCGGGAAACCGATTCCGAAGGCGCTGGTGAAGAAGATCGTGAAAGCGAGAGTCAAAGAGAAGGAAGGCAAGGAAAGGCAATCAAAGGTCAGCTGACCCCCGGTTAAGGCCAGTTTTTCGCTTCAGTCTTCCAGATTGTTGGGCAACGCGTGCTATCCCCGCGAAGTTTTTTCGGACGATTCCTCTTCCGCATTCCTCCAGAGTCTGGCAATGACAGCGTTGCATCAGCTTGCGGATCAGTCGCTGCATCGAGCGAATGTGCTCGAGTTGTGAATCAAGCTCCACCAGCTTGCGCTGCGAAAGTTTCTTCCATCGCTTGGAGGCCGGGGTGGCCTCGCGAAAACCAAAGAACAACTCTCGAATCTCGGGAAGGGTAAAGCCGGTTTGCCGGGCTCGCTGGATGACGGCAAGGCGGTGAAGCGCGGATGCGTCGTAGCGCCGTTGTCCACTGACGCGCTGGGCGGGCGTCAGGACTCCGATGCGTTCGTAGTAGCGAATCGCAGACGGGCGGAGGCCGATTTGGCTGGCAACTTGCGAAACCGTGAGTTGCGGCATGTCTGCATTCTAAATGCGAACGCGGTGATGCGTTCCAACAGGCGCAAGAAATTTCTGAAAACTTTTCCCTTGCCTTAAAGCTGACTTTAAGTTGTACGGTTGCATCGCGGGCAGGATTGCTGCCGGGGGAGGGGCGTCATGAAGGAGATGCGGTGTGTCGTTTCATTTCTTTTGCTGCTGTTGCTGGCCACGGCGGCCTCGGCACAAACCACGAAGGCGGAAGATCACCTGCCTTCCAAAAAAGTAATCGAAGACTTCGCCAGACTCGAAGAGCGGCTCGTCATGGGAGTGGCGGAAGCGATGCCGGCGGACAAATATCCATTTGCGCCGACGAACGGGGAATTCAAGGGGGTTCGCACGTTTGCAGAACAGTTGAAGCACATCGCCGCCGACAACTACATGCTCGGGGCGGGGATTCTAGGGGAGAACCCGCCGGCGGATGTGGGAGATGAGACGGGGCCGGACTCGCTGCGCACGAAAGCCGACGTGATCGAGTATGTGAAGAGTTCGTTTACTTACCTGCATCGAGCAGTCGTCAGCATCGACGACGACAATGCGGTCATTGCAAGCCCGCCGATTTCGCCCTTGCCCAAGGGGTCGGCGACGCGGCTGGGTCTGGCGGTGGAGGTGCTACTGCATACATTCGATCACTACGGCCAGTTGGTGGAGTATCTGCGAATGAACGGCATCGTGCCGCCGGCCAGCCGTCTGGATGCGGGAGCCAGCGCCCGGGCGCAATAAGTTGTTTCGGGAGGAGAGGACAAGAGTGATGTTGGAAGAGGAGGCATTCAATGTTTGACTGGAAAACCGTGGCGTGCCGTTTGACGGATGCGGAATTCCGAAAACGGAAAGCAACTTTACTGGCCGCCTTCAAGGCAGGAGTCGAGGTGGTGGAAGAACTCGATCACGGATATGCCTTTCGCGTACCCGGCGACAAGCACTGGCTGGCACTGGCTGCCGATTTGATGGCGGCAGAACGCGAATGCTGTCGTTTCCTGACCTTTAATATGACGGCCGAGGCGAACCTGGGAGCGGTGACGGTGCGGATCACGGGGCCGGAGGGAACGAAGGAGTTTTTACGGGAGATGCTGGCGACATCGCAGAGTTTTTCGTGAGCTTCCCGGCGGTGCCTAGCTGGCAATCTTCGAAATTCCCGTGTATCCGTATCCTAGCCACGCAATTTGTTGGAATCTCACCATCTGCCTTAGACTTCGGCACGGGAGAAAAACCCGCGGAAGAGCTTGGTTTTGAAATTTGGTCGGGGCGATTGGATTTGAACCAACGACCCCCTGCGCCCAAGGCAGGTGCGCTACCAGGCTGCGCTACGCCCCGACACTGCTGCGAGAAGGCCTGCCGCGATTATAACTGACTGGGTTCGGCGACGAGGCTAAGGTGGCGGGGGCCGGGGTATAATTGCTCTCCGATCATGTCTGGTTCGCGTTATGCCCTGGTGGCGTACGTCAGGGATCCGGTCGGAAACTTCGTGGAAAAGCTTCGGCGGGAGTTGCATCCGGAACTTCCGCACATGCCGGCCCATCTCACCATCCTGCCACCCCGGCGACTCGACGGAAGCGAAGACGCGGTAATTCAGACGCTCAGCGACGCCTGCCGCGAGGCCGAGCCCTTCGAAGTGACGCTGGGGGAAGTGGAAACTTTTATTCCAGTCACGCCAACGGTGTTCATCCGGGTGGCGCACGCGGCGGTGCGGATGCAGGAACTACATGACCGGCTCAACCGCGACGGGGTTTGCTGCACCGAAGAGCTTCCTTACATTCCGCACCTGACCATCGCGAAGATGGGGACGGAGGAGCAGGCGTGGAAGGCGTTTGAGACGGCACGGCGGCACTGGGCGAACTATACGGGCAGCCGCCACATTGCGCTTGAGGAGTTGATCTTCGTACGCGAGAACCAGTCGAACTGCTGGGTGGATTTGGCGCCGGTGACGTTGGGGCGGAAGATGGCTTCGCGGGGGAAGTAGACGATTCCCTGCGGCCGCTTCCTTTGGCCAATGGGACCAGGCGAGCGGTCGAGTTCATTCCGGCACGCCAGTTTCGGGTCTGGGCGGGGTCTCTCGGGCCCGCAACACGATAGCTGGCGGGGCTTTGGCCGATTTCGGATTTCTTCTCTCCTTTCTTGGCCGGAAGGACATGTCCCTGTCAGTTTGTCCCCTTGACCCTAAGTGCATTGCCCGGAGTGTCCAACCGGCGTTACATAAAGATGTCGAGGCATGGTGTGCTCGCAGGTTGCGCCCGTCCCCAGGCGAATTGAGCTGCCCCCTCCAATCGGGAGACGTCCTGCATGCATGTTGGGGTCTATGGATCGGGATACCTGGGCACGGTGATTTCCGCCTGTCTGGCGGATTTTGGGACCCCGGTCAGCTGCTGTGATACCGACAGCACGCGCATGGTGGAGATGGCCCAGGGGAACATCTGTTTTTTCGAGAAGAATCTCAAAGAAATTGTGAAGCGCAATGTGCGCTGCGGCCGCTTGTCGTATTCGACCGATGTCGAGGCGTTCTCGAAGAAGATGCAGGTGGTTTTTCTGGCGGAGGACTCGGGTGAGCGACTCGAGGAAGTCGTCCTGAGGATTGCGCGGCACTCCACGAATCCGATTACATTTTGCGTGGTGACGCCGGTGCCGGTGGGCACGGCGGCGAAGCTCGAGCAGGCCCTGAAGGCGGCCAAGCTGAAGGGTACGATGGTTTCGCAGCCAATGTTCTTCACGGACGGATGCGCGGTGGAGGACTTCAACTGGCCAGACCGCATCATCCTGGGGACAGGGTCGGCGGAAGCGGTGGCGACGCTGAAGCAGATTTTTCATTCGCTGGTAATGCGCGGAGTGCCGGTGGTGGTGACCAATCACGAGACAGCGGAACTGGTGCGCGAGGCGGCGACGGCGTTTGTGGCCACGAAGATTTCGTTCATCAACGAATTGGCGACGCTGTGCGAGAAGGTCAACGCCGATGCGGTGAGCCTTTCGCTGGCGCTGGGACTTGACAAGAAAATCGCTCCGCGGTGTTTGCAGCCGGGCGCGGGCATGGGCGGCAGCTTTGCTGAGTCAGACATGGACTCGCTGGCCGAGCTGGCGCGCGGGAAGGGCGTCGATCTGAAGGTGTTGAGCGCGGCGCGAGAAGTGAATGCGGCACTGGCCGAAAGGCTGGTGGCGAAGATTTCGGGGATGATGAATTCGGTCCAGAACAAGGAAGTCGGCATCCTCGGTTTGGCCTTCAAGCCGAACACGAATTCGGTGGCGGGATCGTCGTCGATCCGCCTGGCGCAGACTTTGCTCGCAAAAGGAGCGAAGGTGCGGGCGTATGATCCCGCGGCCCTGGCTGAGGCGAAGATGGAACTGAATGGCACGGTGCGCTATTGCGATACGCCGTACGCGGTGGCGGAAGGCGTGGACGCGCTGGTGGTGGGCACGGGCTGGCCGGAGTTTCGCACGCTGGATTTTGCGAAGATCAAGCATCTGCTGAAGCGGCCCATCATCGTCGACACGAAGAATCTGCTCGACTCTGCGCGCCTGCGTTCCATGGGCTTTCAGTACATGGGCGTGGGACGTGGATGAGCCACGAGAGCCGTAGTAGTTTCAGAAATCTGCGCCGTATCTTGTTGAGGCTGATGCAATGATCAAGGAACCGTTTCTGCTGTCCTTTTCAGTCTGCTGGATTCTTCTCTTCCTGGTGCCCAAGCCGATGTACTGGCGCAACACGCGGAAACGGGTGGAGTGGCCGACGCGGCTGGTGCTGGCGTGCATTGGCTTCACAACGCTTCTGTTCTGGTTCGCCCTTCCTTCCGCCTGACTTCGATTGGCGAGATTCTGACAGGCCGCGCAAGCAGTTGCTATAATCTAGGACTGCAATATCCCCTCGCGTGGTGCCTGTAGTTCAGCGGTGGAACGCCGGACTGTGGCTCCGGATGACGTGGGTTCGAATCCCACCAGGCACCCATCAATTTTCCCTGTCCCCTTCCGTTTCATTTTCTGCCGCTGCGTCACCACGCGGTAAATCCCCTTGCTTCTGGCTGTGTCAGGTCGTATCCCACCCATTGCGCTAGAGATGGCTGATGAGTAAAACTGCCGTGACTCAGGCTCTAGGAGGCAGATATGCACGTCAGCATTTTCGATTTAAGAGACACGTTATCCCGAAGGAGCTTGGGGCTGCTGAAATTCACCCTCCTCGGCCTCCTGGCCTACGCCCCGGTCCTTCAAGGACAGCAGGCTGAAGCAACCTCCGATTCCGAGAAACAAACCGTGCAGTTGCTACTCCAAAGGATTGACTCGCTCGAAGCCTCACAGAAGCAACTTCTCGACCGGATCGCGAAACTGGAACAGGCCCAGGCAGAATCGCCTGCCGGGGTGGCTGCTGCTGCAGCCCAGACGGGTATGGCGTCGGTGGCTCCCTCCGAGGAGCAGGAGGAGATGACGGAACCTGAAAAAATGGATGTCAACCGAACCCTGCTTAACATCCGCGGGTTCGGCGATTTCGGTCTTTACGGGGGTAACCAGAAAGGGGAACACACTTCATTCAGCCTGGGAGAGCTCAACCTCTTTATTACCTCGAATATATCCGAGAAATTCAGATTTCTGACGGAGCTCGTTTTCGAAGTCCATCAGGACAATGACTTCGAAGAGGACCTCGAGCGCGTGCTACTGGAGTATTCCCTTAACGACTATTTCAAGCTGTCCGCCGGAAGGTATCACTCCGCAATCGGCTACTACAACACCGCGTACCATCACACCACATGGTTCCAAACAACGACCGATCGCCCGTTCCTGTTCCAATTTGAAGATGAAGGTGGAATCTTGCCCATCCACAATGTAGGGGTTTCCGCCTCCGGGCAAATCCCCTCCGGCAAACTCGGCCTGCACTACGTGGCCGAGGTTGGCAATGGGCGCACCTCCAGTTCGCCGAACCTCGAACCGGTGCAGAACCTGGTCGATGAGAATACCCATAAATCCTTAAACCTTGCGCTTTTCTCGCGTCCCGATACAATTCCCGGACTCCAGGTCGGTTTCTCTGCCTACCGTGATGTGCTTTTTCCGTTGGGTTCAACGGGGATTGGGGAGACCATTCTGGACGCCTACGGAGTTCTGGCCCGACGCGATTTTGAATGGCTCAACGAAGGCCTGGTCATTCGCCACGCCCCGCGCGGCGGCAGCCATATTTTCGACACGCCCGGCTTTTACACCCAGATCTCGAAACGATTCGGTTCCTACCGCCCGTATTTTCGTTATCAGTACGTGAACGCTTCCCCGAACGAGCCGGTATTCCCCCAAATCGGCTTGCGCACTGGGCCAACCGCCGGTATCCGCTATGATGTCAATGAGTCGGTGGCTCTCAAATTGCAATACGATTACACGGAACTGCGACGGCAGCAGGCGATCAGCACTCTGGGGTTGCAGGTTGGATTTACCTTCTAGAAATCTTGTAATGCGAGTGGGATTGCGAATTCGATCGTTGTTTGGAGTCGGCGCGCTCCTGCTTGGCCTGCCGTCAAACTCGATCGCGCAAGCAACGCCTACCTCCTCCGAGACTCGTGGCAGACCGGGACAAAGCCTTGCCATCGTGGTGAACAAATCAAATCCGATCGAGGATCTTCCTTACTCCGAGTTGCGCAAGATCTTCCTCGGGGAGCGCAGCCACTGGCCGAGTGGCCGCCGGATCGCTGTCGCCATGATGGACTATGGACGTCCAGAACGGCAGACTGTCCTTCGGCAGATTTATCGAATGGACGATAACGCCTATCGTGAACACTTCATCAAGGGTGTGTTTCGAGGCGACGTCTTCGTGGCTCCCAAGACTCTCTCCTCCCCGATTGTCATGCGGAAGTTCGTCTTCAATGCTCCGGGCGGGATTGGATATTTGCGAAGCACCGATGTCGATAAAAGTGTGAAAGTGTTGCGTGTCGACGGGCGTCTTCCCGACGACAAGGACTATAAGCTGCTAGTCGATGATCGTGCGGTGGAATGATATGGAGAAGCACGAAAACTCCGCCCAACTCGCTGCGATCGGTTCCTCGCAAAAAAGTTCCCGCTCTTCTCTGACCCGGCTCGTTTCGCGCCACGCCTCCGGCGTGCTTCTGTTCATAGTGCTCTTGGCCGAAGCCGGTGTCGGCGCTTTCGTGATTCGTGATGTGCTGGCTTCCTACGGCGCGGTTCATGACATGTACGATGGCTCGGTGCGAGGTTTGCGCCGCGTCGGCGAACTCCAGTATGAAGCGCAGGAAACCCGCCGCAGCACCCTTTACGCCTTAACCACCAACGACGGGAACCTGCAAGTCAACTATGCCGATCAATCCAGGGAGGCGGATCGCCGCGTTACTCAGGGAATCGTCGAGTATACGGCACAGGCACGAACCGCGGAGCAAAACCATCTTGCTCACCGCCTGGCCGACGATTGGAAGGCATACCTGAAAATTCGCGACGATGTGCTCGGCCTGATTCTTGAGAGCAGTCCCAAAGAGGCTGTCGACCTCGACTTGTCCTCGGGCGTGCCTTTGTTTGACCGTGTACGACAAGACCTCGAGGAGATCAAGGGTTTCTACGATGAGCAGGCCTCGCAGCAGTTGGCCGCAGTCGACGATGCCTCACGGCGCTCGGTCATCAAACTGGTGGCCGCTCTCGGTTTTGGTCTGCTCTTTGGAAGTCTTGCGATCTGGGCAATCCAGAAGACGAAGATGCGCAGCACCGTTCAACTGGCCAGGCTGCAAATGGACTTCGTGGCGTCTGTCTCCCACGAACTGCGAACCCCTATCACCGCCATTCTCTCCGCCGGAGAGAACGTACGGGACGGCTTGGTGAAGACGCGCGAGGGTCTTATCGAGCAAGGAACGATCATTTCGGACCAGGCAAACCAGTTAATGGAATTGGTGGACCAAGTTCTTCTCTTTGCGGCCACAGCCAAGGGCGAAGTCTGGCACAACCTCCGCACCCTGCAAGTATCTGACATCATAGACCACGCTCTCGCCAGCACCGCGGGGCTTCTGCAGCAATCCGCCTTCACCATCGAGAAGTGTCTCGAACCTGGTCTGCCCGCGGTGATCGGCGACTTGTCGGTACTCTCCCAATGCCTCCAGAATTTGATCGTGAATGCCGTCAAATACAGCGATAAGGATCGATGGATTGGCCTCTACGCCGGAATCGACGCGGCGTGTGGAGAGGTTGAGATCAACGTTCAGGACCGTGGACCGGGGATCGAGTATGCCGAACTGGCACATATTTTTGATCCCTTCTACCGCAGCCCGCGTGTCGTCGCAGCGCAGATTCACGGCACTGGCTTAGGCCTCTCGATCGCCAAGCGTGGTGCTGACGCATGTGGAGGCAGGCTGACCGTGGTCAGTAACATTGGGGCGGGCTGCGTCTTCACGTTGCACTTGCTTGTTGCTGCCGAGAACCTCGAAATGGCCCCCACGGCAGCCCAAGGAAACGAATCAGGATCATGAGGGAAAGCATCCTGCTAATCGAAGACGAGCAGGCTTTGCAGTCGACACTCAGTCTGCGACTGCGCGGAGAAGGCTACGTCGTCGATACCGCAGCGGACGGCATCGAGGGTTTCGAAAAAGCGACAACCCTGCCTTTCGATCTCATCATTCTTGACATCATGCTGCCATATCGCAGTGGATTGGACGTTTGTCGCGACATTCGTCAGGCAGGATTGGCGACTCCTGTCCTGTTCCTCTCAGCTCGCCATCAAACGGTCGACAAAGTCACAGGCCTGCGACTCGGCGCGGACGACTATGTCACTAAGCCGTTCAAGGCCGCTGAACTCGTCGCACGAATCGAAGCCCTACTGCGCCGGGTGCCCATTCGCACAGGGCATGGCGTACATCAGTTCGGCACACTTAAGGTCGACCTTCGCCGTGCCGAAGTTACTCGCAACGGCAAGTCGGTTTATCTTTCCGCCCGCGAGTTCCAGTTGCTTCGTTACCTGATCGAACACGCTGGCACCACCATCCCCCGGACCGAACTGCTGCGTTCTGTCTGGGGATACGATGAGAACACCCTTACTCGTACCGTGGACATGCATGTGGCCAGCCTGCGTGAGAAGCTGGAAGAAAACCCGCGCCGTCCTGAGTTGATCGTCACGGTGCTCGGAGTCGGTTATAAGTTCCTTGGCTCGCGAGGCTCCTGACGAACCCAGCCGCGAATTTATGGCTCGGCAAACACGCGAATCACGTCGAACCATCTCTTTCTCCTGTAAAGCCTGTAAATTCGGCGTCATTTCTCTGCGGACCCCTTGACCGCTGCGAAGTGCGCTCCCTACACTCCTACCAGCTTCGACTTGGTGGGTTTGCCAGACCCGCTCAAGATCTCCCCCGGTCACGAACCAAGCATTCATATCTCGACGCTGGTTTCACTTGGCGAATCAGCGATCCTGCGGTGGTGTGAGTGAGGGAGGTAGCAGTCGAATGTTGACCCTGCCGGAGAAAACTTCAACAGTAAACCTCGCTGACCTTTTGCTGGCTGCCTTTCAAGGTCCGGCTTTGATGGGAATTGCGGTCATGGTATGTGACGCCTCTGGCCGCTTACTGCTGGCAAATCAGATAGCACGCGATATCCTCACTCTCGGCGATGGTTTACGAGTCGACTCAGAGAATCTAATTTGTGGCGAGCATGTTGACGGTCGACCTTTCTTGCAAGCTCTTCAGCAGATAGACAAACGACGAGCGCCTCGATTACAAGGAAATGCCTCCTCTGCCTTTGGCGTGCGCCGGCCTTCCGGCAACCCGCCCTTCACTGTGCTGTTGCACCCGCTCGAAGGGCCACCCATTCCCTCTCGTTCGATGATCGTGGTTTTCGTTCTTGACCCGTTTCGTCGAATCTTCGTTGAGCACGCAGAGCTTTATCAGCTCTTTGGGTTAACTGCGGCAGAAACTCGTCTCGCAAATCTTCTGATGGAAGGCAAATCTCTGAGCCGCAGCTGTTGCGAACTTGGCTGGCGACGGTCGACCGGCAGTACGCATCTGAAGCTGATGTTCCGTAAAACTCGCGTACATACGCAGAGCCAGCTGGTTTTACTGCTCCTTAAAAGCATCGGCCTGCTCCGTCCGCGAGATCGCGCACTTTCCACCGCAGACTTGGATTTGGATCAATGTGCGCCTCGGCTGACATCAACGCAGCGGAAGGGCATTGTTAGCGCGACCCCGTACTGGACCGATGCCGACAACCCTTCCGGAACAAAAGCTTTGGGCTAGGAGACCAGATACCGGACGCTTTGCATTCTATGGCCACTGCCAACAGCAAACTGACCTCTGAGCCGCTGCCTCCCGCGGATGCCGCCAAACGTTGCTTCTCCTGCGGCGTAGAAAGCGGCAGTTGTGAACATGCGGGTTCAGTAAATCGCGGCGCTGCCCGCTTGCGGGAGCGGACGGAATCGACATTCCCTTTCTCCCGTGTGCTGTCGGCTGGACTCGAAGCGTTGGAACTGTTGAACATTGGCATCGCCCTGACCAACAACTCTCGAAAGCTGCTGTTCGCGAATCACACCGCGAAGCAGATTCTTTTTGAACGCGATGGTCTTGAGCTAGCCCCGGATGGCACGCTTTCTTCGCTGAAGCGGCGCTCCACGCCTTCACTAGCCGAACTGATCCGGCAGGTTGCGCTGGCTCCGGCGGGGCACGAACCTAAAGATTCGTTTCTCGCAATACGTCGTCGGTCCGGCAAGCGGCCTCTGACGGTACTGGTGCGCTCCTTGACCGCGAACATTCGTCACGATAACTGTGGCGAACCAGTAGTCCTGGTGTTCATATGGGATCCCGAACTGCCGGTTCTCGACGCCGAGTCCCGATTGCGGCAGTTGTTCGGACTTACTTCTTGCGAGGCCCGGCTGGCAAACCTTCTCATGGAAGGAAAGACCCTCGAAGATTGTTGCGATCAGCTCGAAATTCGAACCTCGACGGCCCGCATGCATCTCGGCAATCTGTTCGCGAAAGTCGGCGTACAGCGACAGAGTCAGCTTGTCTCACTCTTGTGGAAGAGTGTGGGCATGGTTCGCACAAGATACGTTGCTGGCACGCAAGCTCGAAACGGATATCTCAATCCAGTGCCTCCATTGCCAGGCTTCTTGTCGAGCGTTCCTGACTAAAACCTAAAACACATCAGACTGCCTGTCTTTAGCAAACCGCACTTCTGTTCGCAGCCTACAACTGTCGCAAAGCGTCCCAAATGCAAATTGCGCGACTACCGTCATATGACGGTAGACGGCGTATTTGTTGTGTCCTACTCTCGTCGGACGTTAGCACTGCTGGCCAATCTCCCCCGGCCCGCCCGCTCCCCCAACAACGCCGCGCACAGTTGCTATCCCGCGCGATAGATCTGTGGAGGACATTGTTGGCTCCATCGAATTGCCTCGTAAGCCCGACTCAAAATACAGGGCCCGGCGAGTCACAACATCACGCGAGCTGCGAGATCGGTTATGACGTTCTCACCGAGCGACGCATGGCGTCCACCGCTTCGCTCGTTCAACCGGACATCAAGGACAAGAAACTTTCGGCTCAACGGCCGCGGCTATCTGGACACCGTCGGCGTTCCCCATACGGCGCACTCGTACACAGAAGGAGGCCAATCATGAGTAACTCTCGCCAGGTTTGGTTGCCGATATTCCTCGTGTTTCTCACTACGCTGGGCGCGAGCGCTCAGTCATTCCGCGTGCAATGTCCAACGGGCACCGTAACGCACCCGGCCTCCAATCCGAGCAGCCCTACCGGAGATAACAATTCGGAACCCCCTTACAACGGACCGACACAATTCACCCGGCCTACGACCGGCACGCAGCAGTGGGTGGTGCCGACTCTGGGAACCGCCAACGGCGCCATCAAGTGCCAGCAGATCTCGGGCGGTGACGGTTACTCGACGATGGCCGACGGCACGCAGACGTACATGTTCTCCTTCGGACCGCTTTCTGGCCTGGCGGACATAGCGGCTGGCCATCCGGGTACCCAGTTCCCGAATGTCTTCAACAACCCATACCCGGGTTGCACCGACTACAATCACTGCAGCAACCCATTAGTGCGTGGTGACCCGGCCACGACTGATGGCGCGGCCAGTGGCGCTTCGCCTTGGACGGTCAACCCCGCCGGACCCTCTATCCCGGCGTTCACGTGGAACGGGGCCGTCGGCCTCAGCCCTGAAGTCACCACAACTGTCACCGTTGCTAACCTCCAAGAAGGACGTGTTCTCCCCCCCGCTACTGTCCCTGGTTGTCCCAGCGCAGCCGCGTCGGCTCACACGGTGACAGCTTGGACGGACGCTCCCTTGGGTCTTCCTGTCGGAGCGAAAGTTGTGATCTCAAATGCTACCGCCGAGGGACCCACCCCAACCCCGCCGGGCTATGCAGGCACTTGGACCATCAGCTGTGTCTCGACCGGGCTGGGCATGAGTCCGGATGGATTCGAGGAACTAGCTTTCCAGTACGTCGACACTACGGCAGGACTCGCGGCGGATACCGGGAATGACCTGGCGGCCATCGCCTCAGCGACCCCGGCTATCGACGGGCATGTGGATCCCCGCCCAATCATGGACATCGGCGTAATGAACGGCAACATCCCGGCACCGCTCATTGCATTTGATGAGGACGACGAGTTCTTCCTCACCTTGACCAACGTGGGCATGATCATGCGGCCCGACCTGTTCGAGCAGCACACGGTCCACTTCCACGGCTATCCCAATGCTTCGTCGTTCTACGATGGCGTGCCCGACGCGTCCATCGCCATCAACATCGGCGCCAGTTTCACCTATTACTACATCGCCCCGGATGCCGGGAGCTACTTCTGGCACTGCCACATCACCCCGCCCGAGCACTTGCAGATGGGCATGGTGGGACAGCTCTATGTGCGGCCACGGCAGGATCGCGTGCCTGTGGGCCAGAGCCTCTATACCTATCTGGGATACCAGAATGGGGTCTCCGAGCCCGCTACGCATCCTGTGCCGGACCTGCGCACGGAATGCAAACCGGCCGTCGATATTTTGTGCAGCGCCACGATGCCGGCCACGACTAACACTGTAGTCCAGGCGATTGATCCTCTCGTCATCGATCCGGCGACGGGCGCCGCCGACCTGCCCTACAAGTACACCTACAACGACGGCGACGCTTCTACGCAATACGACGTGGAGTATCCCCTCCAGATGCACGGCTTCGACCCCAATTTCCACTTTGTCGGAATGACCTTCAACCCGGAAATGTTTGTGGACATGAAGGACAAGTATTTCCTGCTGAACGGCCGCGGCTACCCCGACACTGTCGCGCCCGGCCCACAAGGCACGGTCTCGAGTGACACCATGGTGCATTACTCGCAACCGATGCCTGCCATCATCAACATCCCGGCGGGCGGAAGGGCCTTGCTGCGCCTGGTGAACCTGTCCGTCACCGAATATCACACGCTGCAAAGCCTGGGCGTTCCCATGCACGTGGTGGGATGGAATGCCAAGCTGTTGCGCGATCAGGACGGGAACAACACCGAATACTGGACGAATTCCATCACGCTGGGCGGCGGCGAATCGCTGGACGCAATCCTGGACACCAGCGTCGGCAAGCCCGATGGGACCGCTTACAAGGCCGGCGAAACCTACTATCTCTACACCCCGCAACTGGATCACCTCTCAAACGACGCCGAGAATTTCGGCGGTCTGATGACCGAGGTCCATATCTGCAACAGCGTGACTGGCAGCACCCACGGGAACATCTGTAATTAGGAGAGCAGCAATGAGGCCGAAAATGAAAAGCCTGATTTCGACGACACAACTTCTCCTGGCGCTAGTGGTGGTAGGAACGTTGTTTCTTACGCCGGCCAGTTTTGCTGCGACTCCCGGCATCTCCGGCACAGGGACGGTCGGGACGTTCAATTTGACGGTCCAAGACGCCTACATCAACATGCCGGACGGGCAGGCAGTTTACTCGTGGGGATACGGCTGCACGACCGGGACGGCGACGTTCCTCCCTAAGGCGACCTTCGCTTTCACGCCAACCTGCACCACCATGCAGGTTCCCGGCCCCACCTTGATCGTCACAGAGGGGAACCCGGTCACAATTACTTTGACCAATAATCTGCCCGCGGCCGCCGGCAACACCTCGATCCTGTTTCCAGGATTCCAGGTGACCTCGACGGGCGGAGTAACCGGGCTTCTGACTCAGGAAGCCGCGCCTGGCGGCTCGGTGACCTATAGCTTTACTGCCTCCGCGCCGGGGACGCACCCTTACTACAGCGGAACGCAAGGCGACCTCCAGATCGAGATGGGCCTGTATGGCGCCGTCATCGTGTTGCCGGCCACCCCTCCCGCCAACTGCGCGAACGGGACAACCCTAACCAACCTGTACGGAAAGACCGATTACGGGACGGCAAACCACGTCGACGGTTTCCCGGAGCAAGATTTCCGGCTGTCGACTGCGGCCTTCGACCACCCGAAGTCGTGCTACGACCGGGAATACCTGTTCCAGTGGGCCGAGATGGACTCGAGGATTCACCAGCAGGCGCAAGCGCAAGTGCAAGCGAGGATGGGCTGCACAGCTGGCGCGCCGGGATGCAGCCTCGACGTTCAGACCGAGCCCTACCACCCCGCGTACTTTCTGATTAACGGACGCTCGATGCCTGATCTGATGGACCCCAACTATGCGTCTGAGTATCCGCACCAGCCCTATAACGGCAACCCACACATGCATCCGGGTGAGCTGACACTGGTTCGCACCATCGGGCAGGGGCGCTGGCAACATCCTTTCCACGAGCACGCCAATCACGTGCGCATCCTGGCGCGGGATGGGAATCTGGTTCTAAGCCCCACCAATCCCACAGCGAGTCTCGCAGGCATTCTGATGTTCAACACCGACACGACGCCAGGAGAATCCTTCGACGGAATTTTCTACTTCAGCGGCCGGGGATTGAACTGGGACCCGTATGGTCACCACCCGGTCTCCAGTTCGAAGGACCCGCTGGCCACGCTTACCTGCACTCCCGACGTGAACGGCTACAACACCGGGACTCCCGCCGCTCTGAATTACTACGAGTGGTGCCAGGACCACAACAAGCCGGTGCAGGTAAATCCTTTCGGCGATGTGCCGGCGGGCGGGCCAGCTACTTTGCCCGATCCGAATGTCTTTACCAACGGCGCCTGGTACGGCGGTACTCCTTACTTTGGCCCGGACGCAAGCCTGCGCGCGGCGATGCCTACCTGCACCAGCAGCGCTTTGAACGGCGCCGCAACGCCTGGCACCAACTGCACGACCTTGCAACCTGCGAACCTGCAGGTGAACCCCTCCAACGAACGTGGCTGGGCGTTCATGTGGCACTCGCATAACGAGCGCGAGATTACGACGAACAATGTCTTCCCCGGCGGCATGCTCATGATGATGCTGGTGGATTCACGCGAATTTGCGATTGACGAAAGCCAATGAGGCTTTGTTGCTGATCTTGACGGCCATGCGTTGGAATCCCCCATCGGCGAATGGCGTACACAAATTCAGGTTTATGTCCAGGGCGGACTGACAACGAGAGGCGAGAACCATGATTCGGATCAACGATTCCAAGTCCAAGACCACAATGAAGGCCGCACTTTTAGTGAGCGTGTTCCTTCTCTTCGCATCTGCTACCGGCTTCGGCCAACAGGTGGTCAACTTGATGGCAGGGTCGGCTACCACAACCCTGCCGGATGGCACGACGCTGCCCATGTGGGGCTATAGCTGCCAGCCACTGGCGACGGGTGTCACCTCAAGCGCGACCTGCGCGCCGTTGAGCGGACCTAGTTCCGGCGCAGCCACCGGGGCACTAGGCGGAATCTACGTGGTCACTGGCGGAACAGGCTATACGTCTGCGCCCACTGTCGCCATTACTCCCGCCTCCGGCAACACGCCGGCGACGCCCGCAGCGGCGACTGCCATCGTTGAGGGCGGCCAGGTCGTGGGCTTCAATGTAAGCAGTCTCGGAGCTGGCTATACGGCGGCTCCCACGATCACGCTTTCAGGTGGCGGCGGCAGCGGGGCCGCTGCGGCAGCGGGACCCGCCTGGTCCCCGGTAGTGATAACGGTTCCCTCTGGGGCGACGGGTGGCCTCCAGATCAACCTGACCAACACTCTTTCCTTCATCCCAACCACCGGCGGAACGGCGAATAATATCCCGACCTCCATCGTGATTGTGGGGCAGGTGGGCGGCGGTCTGGGCACTGCGTCAACCAGGACGCTGAGTCCCGACCATAGCAACGCGCAGGGGTGCCCTACTTGGTTTATCGCCGATCCCAATACGCCGCCGGGTGTCCCTTGTACGGCGAACGATTCAGGAGCTGTTCCGCCCAGCCAGGCGCAGGGGCGCGTGCAGTCGATGGCCACGGAAGTATTGGCGGTTGCGCCGGGAACAGCCACGGCAACGTCACTGAACTGGGCGGGACTTAAACCCGGCACCTACCTGCTCGAATCCGGCACGCATCCTTCGATTCAGGCGCCCATGGGCCTGATTGGCGTACTGGTGGTCACCACCGCACCGTCGGCCGCTACAGCGGGGACAGCGTATCCGGGTGCGGCCGCTACGACGACGACTGGCGCGGTTCCGGCCGTGCAATACAACGCTGAAGTTCCGCTCGAATTCAGTGAAATCGATCCGGTGCAGAATAGAGAGGTTGACTTAGCTGTCAGGACCGCGGGCTTCATCGAAACTGCGGTTTGGTCGGGCATGCCCGGGGGTTGCGCCACAACCCACAGCTGTTATCCACCGGCAGTGAATTACACGCCGTTCTATTACCTCATCAACGGTGTCGCCCTCAACAAGACCGCTCCCGCGTTGTCGTTGTTCCAAGCTACGGCCGGTGTCACTACTGCCGTACCTCCAGTTCCTGTCACGACCGGGATCACAGGCACGGTCCTGGTGCGTCTGGTGAATGCCGGCTTGCGCATGCACGTGCCTTCGATCGTCGGATCGCTAACACAAGGGTTCAGCGGCGCGGGCGCGCCTGCTACGGTCGGTGGATTCACCCTGATCGCGGAAGACGGCAACGTCGTCCCCGGCGTTGCTGTTGCCGGCAAGGCCACGACTCCGGCGGCTCCGCGTGTGCAGACCGATGTTTTCATGGCCGCGGGCAAGACCTTCGACGTGATGGTCAATGTTCCCGCTGCGGGCGCCACCTCGACCCAAGCGCTTCCGATCTACGATCGCGAGTTGAGCCTGTCGGCCAATTCTTCCGTGCGTGATGCCGGAATGGTGGCCTACATCAGCGTGAATAATCTTGTCCCTACCGCTGGACTCCCGATCGGAGTTGGCTCGGGTGTATTCGCGGGGGCGCAAGCCAACGCGGATACCTACGACGCCGGTATTCCGTGTGCGACCGGGGCGACGTGCACCCCCGTGGTCGTGTCAGACCCATCGAAGGGCGTGATCTGGAACGACGTGAATGTGTATGGCGTCGCGCTATCGACACCTCCCACCAACGGTACGCTGACTTGCAATGCGCTGGCGGCTAGCCCGGTCGCTGGAATCTGCGCCAATGGCACCTTTACCTATACCCCCAATCCGGGCACTGCCGGCACCGATAGCTTCGGATATTGCGCCAACGGCGCGGCTCCGGGCACTGCCAACCTGTGCACGACGGTGACCCTGGGGGCCTCGACACTTGCCGGCAGCCCCACCGCGATCAACCAGAGTCTACACGGCGAAGACGGCAACGTACATCAAGATTCCGTCACCCGGCTTACTATTGGGGAACACCGACCCGAGCAACCTGCCTCTCACTGTGGTCACCTCTCCTGTGCCGACCGTTACTGGCGGAACCATAGTGGTCGATCCCCAGGGCGGGTTCAGCCTGTCGATGCCCACAAACTCAACGGCCACCACGGCCACGTTCTCATACACAGTGCAGAACTCGCAGGGAAGGACATCGGCCTCCGGAATGGTGACCGTCAACTTCCCCACCCCCAGCAATCTGAAAGTCTCGGTGGTGGATGCGCAAGCTCTTGCGAACTGCAGCGGGAATAGCACCTGCCTCAGCGGATTGACGCAGATTCAAGACTATCGCTGGATCATTGAAGAAGATAAGACTTTCTGGGTTGACCCGAACTGCACCACCAACAGCAGCGTCAGCACCCCGGGTTGCCCCGCGCCCGTGGCGTCCGGTGGCACAATTCCCACCTTTGGCGTGCAATTCCATACCAGCACCTTGGAATTCGTCGCCCAAGGCTGTACCGGGCAGCAATCGTGCGAAGGCGGCCAGACCATGCTGGACAATCGGCCAGCTTGTACCGGGACGGGAGTTCCGGTGGGTTGCAGTGCGACCGCGGGGCAACATATTCCGGCGGTGTGCGACCTTGGCAGCGGTGCCTGTCGGCCCGACTCCACGGGAAATGGCTATACGCCCGTGATGCCCGGCTCGGTGCATCTGGATCCCTCCAAGCGCTATTACATCTCGGTATTGCCGGGTGACGCGGCTAACCCATTCCCTGCTTATGCGGGGAATCCCAGCTGCTCTACAACGACTGGCGCGAATCCTGGCGATGACAATTGCGGCCACACTATGAGCGGCGCCCCGATCCCGGCGGCCTGCAACATACTGGGCGGGCCGAATGCGTGCACGACGGCCTCCGCTTTCACCCAGCCGGTCACGGTGGCGGTGCTGCCCACTCCGCTCCCCACGGGTAAGCTTTCGGTAATCGTCTTCGAAGACGACTTCCCGGTCAACGGCGAGCAGGATGGCGGCGGCGGAAACGGCACGGTCGCACCCATTGAGCCCGGTCTGGGCGGCTTCAACATTGTCCTGTGGGACACCTATGGTGGACTCGGCGATGTGACCGGACAGAATTCCAACGACATGTTCAACCAGCCCCTGTCGAACAGCCTGGCAGGGACCGTCGATCCGTCCACGGGGCTCGACGCCTGCCCGCTTACGGCCTATCCGCTTCAATCTACGGGCCAAGGGGGGCTTATAACTGGAAACGGCTCGGGTCCGGCGCCAGCCGTCGGCCATGACTGGCATGATTGTGACTTGCCCGAAGTATGAAGCTGACGGGGTGACCTTATCGCCGCTGGCGGGCCAGGCGGTCATTGCCAACCTGATGCCGGAGAAATTCAGCGTGCAGGCCTACCCCGGGGCGGACCGGATCGCGCGCGGCGAAGAGTGGCTCCAGACCAACACTCTGGATGGCCAGCACCCGCACGATTCCTTCATCCGCATCGGCGAGCCGAGCTACTTCCAGGAGTACGGCCCGGCTGGATATCACGTGGCGATCGGCTTCCTTAACCCGGCGATCATCAACGCGCGGCACGCGGATGCTTGCGCCGGCGCCTACGGGGCGGTCGGCCCGTGCAGCAACACCATCACTGGCTCAGTGGACGTGCAGCGTCTGAGCCGGACACCGGATCAGAGACTCTATGCCAGCGGTTCGCGTGATGCCCTCATCTTTACCCAGTGCTGGGTCAGCTTGGGTGACCCGGATTCTGAGGACTTCATGTTCACCAAGTGCGACGCCAATGGAAACTTCAAGTTCACCAGCGTCCCCGGCGGGAACTGGAGACTGACCATCGGCGACGAATGGAATGACCAGATCATTGATGGTCTGTCGACGCCGGCGAACGTTGGGTGCGTGCCCAATCCGCCCGCTACCCACTGCAGCGGCGGACTCTCTACCCTCAACCTGGGCAACATCGGCGTACAGCAGTGGCAGTCGAATATTTACACTCGCACCTTCGTTGACGACAACCACAACGGAATCTGGGATGCCAATGAAATCGGGATTCCGTTGATCTATACCCTGATTCACTACCGGGATGGGCACACCGCCAACAATCTGACGACGGACTTCAGCGGGGTTGCCAACTTCAACGAAACCTTCCCGCTGTTCAACTGGTACGTCGTGGAAGCGGATTCGGGTCGTTACAAGACCACCGGCATCCACACCGTCTACGACGCGGGTGGCCCGGCCGACGGCTCAACCTCGTGCGGCACTGCTGCCAATGGCGCACGAAAATGCGGAACTTCGGCTGCCTATAAGTACCTGGCGAACACTTTCGAAGCAGTCCCGCTGCCGGCCGACCTGTCCGTCCCCGGCGCGGTGTATTGCGCCAAAGCGGATTGCTCGGCTGAGGCTACTTCCTTCCAGGCCGGCAAGGCGATCGCCAGTTCCTCCACCGCTTCCACCGGTCGCATCGATCCGCCGTGGGTTGGGGCCGAGGGCTGGTCGGGCATGACCAGCCAGGGCAACTGGATTGACTTCGGCAAAGCGCCGTATGCGCCCTGCCCGCCAGCGTGCGCGAGCGTCAGCTATACCGCCCCTGGGTCCACCACCGCGACTACCTCGCAGGCAGCCGAGAACGGCGGCATCCATGGAAACGTCGCCTATGCCTCGACGCGTCCCTTTGATGATGCGTCACAAATGATTCAACAGCCGTGGGAACCGAATATTCCGCACGTCACCATCAACCTCTACCAGGAAAGCTTTGCGTCGGATGGGGTAACTCCAGTCCTGAAACTGGTCGACACCACCCAAACCAGCAGTTGGGATGACTGGGCGCAAGGGTTCTACCCTGGCAGCACGGCCGGAGCCGCGGCTGGAGTAGGGTGGAAGCCCTACATGAGCTGTCCCGGCCAAGGTACAAATGCCAACGGTGCTACCAACCAGGACCTGTTTTTCTTCACGCTGTTTGACCAGCCGAATTACCTTGACTGGTACAACGCTATCCATAGCACTCCGGCGACTACGCCTCACGCCCTCCCCTATAACTCGCAGTTCAAGTGCTATGACGCGATGCACATCTGGAACCAGTTGCAGCCGGCGCCTTACGACGGCCAATACTCGTTCCCCAGCGTTCTCGGCATCGACCCGACCACCGGAAAGCAAGTCACCACCGTGGGGTCGACGAATGGTGTAACCGCCTCGATGCCCGGGACGAATTGCACGATCTGCGTAGCCAACCCGACCACCGCCACACCGCCGTCGACCGGTGGAGACTTCAGTGGCTACGATCCGTACCGCGCAGGCACGCCCATGCTCCCACCCGGAAAGTACGTGGTGGAAGTGGTTATGCCCCCGGGCTACGAGGTTTATAAGGAGGAAGACAAGAACCTGCTGATCGGCGACAACTTCATCGCGCCGGTCACGCAGCAATTCGGTGGACTGGGTGCGGACATCTTCATCATCCCCGACCAGGCCTCGGTGGCGTCCATGTACGACCCGAATGCCAACGGCTACAATCCCACCAACTACCAGGACCAGACTACGTCCCTGTCTTTGCAGGGAGGTACTCTCTCCGGCGTCCCAGGTTTCCCCGGCTTTCAAGATCCTTTGTGGCCGTGCGTGGGCGAGATGCGCGCCGTGCCCGACTTCCTGAGTCTGTTCCCTCAGGCCCAGGAAGTGGCTCCATTCGCCGGGGCGACTCGGCCTCTGTG
>CAVSOD010000015.1:0-65549 GCA_963729415.1 uncultured Acidobacteriota bacterium
GGGCCTGCTGGAAGAGGCCGAAAGTTTGATGCGCCAAGGAGAGTTGGAGCGTGCCAAGCAGGAACTGGTGCGAATCCTCGAGGTCGATGCGCGCAACCGCGCGGCTGGGGAAATGATGAAGCGGGTGCAGCATGCGCTCGCGAAAGAGCAACAGGGTAAACGCGCTCAAAATCTGTATCTCGAAGCCCAGGAAGCGCTGCAATTGAACCGCGTGAGTGACGCTTTGGCCTGCATCGAACAGGCCCTGCGCCTGGACAGCGAGAATCCGGAACTGCAGGACTTGCATCGAAAAATTCTCGAAAAGGAAAAGATCGATCAGATCCTCGCCCGTGCCGAGCGTGCCTGCGCCGTCGACGACCTCGAAGCTGCGCAGCGTGCTGTAGCAGAAGCCTTGCACCTTGATCCCGACTCGATGCGGGCCCGGTCATTCCGCGCAATCGTGGAGGGCAAGCTCGCCGAGCAACGAGCCCGCTACGCAAAACCCAGTCCACCCGTGTTGGCACCCGAAAAGGTTGAGCCAGCTTCGTCGAACGGCGATTTAGATCCGGTATGGTCCGACATGTCTCTCGATTTGGGTCTTCCCGTCATGGCTCGCCCGGCGCGCGCTCCGCAACCCATACGATCCTCGGCCCCGGATCCCGTGCGAGACTCGGCGTCCCGGAGGCCGAATCCAGCATCTTCGGAACATTCGCTTCCTGCCCCTGCAAGACCTCCCGTGGTCATGCGATCACCCGAGGTTCCTCATACTCCCGTGGCGCCTCGCGCTCCCGAACCTCCCCGCGCGCAATCCGCGCCGCCACGACAACCGGCCAAAGTTCCGCCTTCGCCTCCTGCAGATCGCCCAAGAGCGGCCAAGTCCGAGCCGATAAAGCCGCGGCCGAAGATGGCCGACCCGGCACCACCCGCGCGGCAACCCATTGCATGGGGCGAGGACTTTCTGCAGATCGTCGAAAAACAACTCGCGCTCTTCCTCGGCCCTTTGGCAAAGGTGGTGGTGAAGAATGCCGCCGCCCAGGCGGCGGACCGAAAACATTTCCTGGAATTTGTGGCTTCGAATATCAAGAGCCCAGCAGATCGCCAGGCCTTTCTGGCCAGAAATTTGAATTTGTTGGCTGCGCAGGCCGAGCGAGCCTTGGAGTCCTCCGGCGCAAGAGCAGCCGTGTCGGGGGGTCGTGGCTTGACGCCATCGGAAATCGACCGGGCCGCCCGTCTGTTGGCCCAATACATCGGACCATTGGCCGGGGTCCTCACCAGGAAAGCAGCGCAAAAAGCTCGGAACGTTCCGGAACTCTACCAACTGCTCTCCGAGCACGTGGCCGCCAAGGCGGAACGAACCCGCTTCCTCTACGAGGCCCTGAACCCTCCTGCCTAGCCATGGCCTCGGGCAGCCAACTCTTGACTGAGACGTGGGCCGACCATCTCCTGGTAGGGTGTTGCATCTTATAGCAACCGAACCAGTTCTCCGCATGCGCCCGGCCATGATAGCCTTTGCGAAGCAAGCAGAGGCAGGCCGTCAGGCTCGGGCGGGACGGCCGTTTCCACAGCTCCAGATTCCGAGGCCGACCACACTGTCTCCCGATCCCCCACGACGGTCCGCAACCCCTTCAAGCCAAGGGAGTTCCACTGACCCCTCCGAGAAGCCAGAGATGCAACTTTCTGATTCGGACGGGGTTGATATGGATGTGAGCAGCTTTGCCATGGACCGGGGACTCCTGGCGATGGGTTCCATCGGAGCCCAGCCCACGGGCGAAACCACTAACCCCCTGCCTGGATCTGCCGCTGGGTTCACCGATGCCGACGTCATGCTGCGAGTGAAGGCGGGCGACGAGTCTGCCTTCGAATACCTGGTGCAGAAGTATCGCCGGCCCATGGTTGGATTTATGTATCGCATGTCGCACAATGCGGCGGCGGCGGAAGATTTGGCGCAGGAAGTTTTCCTGCGCGTGTATCGTTCGCGTTCGGGATACGAAGCGAGCGCGAAATTTACGACCTGGTTGTATCGGATCGCGACCAATCTGGCCGTAAACTACGCGCGCGATACGCGTAACGAACGGCCCGAAAAGATGGCCAGCCTCGATGAGCCGGATGAGGAAACCGGCACAACGATGGACGTGGCCGACGGTTCGCTGACGGCCGAAGAAGCGATCCTGCGGCGCGAGCGCATGTTGGCGATTCGCGCCAGGGTGCAGGCTCTGCCCGAACGGCAACGGATGGCGGTGCTGATGCACAAGTACCAGCAGATGGATTACCGGCAGATTGCCGAAGTATTGAAGTTGAGCGAGTCGGCGACGAAGTCCTTATTGTTCCGGGCGTATGAGACGCTCCGCGAACAACTGAAAGAATTTGTGTGAGGAAGTGGAACTATGAAGTGCGATGAGATCAAAGAATTGATGCTGGATGTGGCCGCGGGCGCAGAAGAAGCCACATCGGCCATGAATGAGCACCTGGTCGGCTGTTCGGCCTGCGCAGGCAAACTCTCTGATATGCGGAAGACCATGGCGTTGCTGGATGAGTGGCAGGCGCCGGAGCCTTCGCCATATTTTGATACCCGACTGGCGGCGCGCATGCGCGAAGAACGCGCCAAGCCGCAACGTGCCGCATGGTTGTCGTGGTTCCGGGCTCCGGTGCTGGCGGGAGCCTTGGCCCTGGTGTTGATGATGGTCGGCGGTGTGAACTGGTTTAAGACACCAGGCCCACCGCCACCTCCTGTCGCGGCACTCGGAACGGCTGTAGGCGATCTGCAGGCTCTCGATAAGAACGAGGATCTGTACGCGAATTTCGATTTGCTCGACGATTTGCAGGTGCAATCCGACGTCGATGCCAATCAGGAGAATCCGTAAGGAGTCGTAAAGGCAGAATCGGGAACGAGGCGTAATCTAATGACCGGCAAGTCCAACGCGGGGAGGATGGCAGCGGCCAGTTTCATGCTGTTAGTCGCGCTGTGTTTGCCCGTCGTCGGTCAACACCGGAACAATGACCACCCGGCGCCGCGCCCACCCGCCCCGCACCACGAAGTCGCGCACCCGCCACGACAAGCACGGCCCGCTGCACACGAGAATGCAGGATCGTTCCACGGCGGCATGCAGCAGCGGCCTCAGGAACGGTTTGGGGGATATACCCAGCCTCCCGCGCGCGGCGTAGCGCATCCGCCGTCGGAGGCAGAGCGCAACTCCCGCAGTACCTCTTCTTTCGCGAGCG
Organism: uncultured Acidobacteriota bacterium; assembly: GCA_963729415.1. Lineage (GTDB taxonomy): Bacteria > Acidobacteriota > Terriglobia > Terriglobales > Acidobacteriaceae > Gp1-AA133. The sequence goes on from CAVSOD010000015.1 coordinate 3,199, forward strand.
AGCAACAACGCAATGTGCCTCGTCCGCCGGAGCGCAACCAGACCCGCGGAGAGGAACCGAACGCGCGATTCGGGCAGGGACAGGGCCAGGCGGCGCATCCACCTGCGCCGACTCCGCATGGTGAGAATCCAGGCGCCTTCGCTTCGGGCCAGGGGCGAGAAGTGCCACGGCCACCACAAGGCAACTCGCAGGCGCGTGAAGTACCGCGTCCGCCACAGGCGGCGCAGCGGCACGGGGGCGACTGGCTGCGATCGCACCAGAGCTTGTCGTTCGCCGATCAGCAGAAGGCCCTGCAAAACGACCCGCAATTCCGCAAGCTTCCACCGCAGCAGCAGCAGCGGCTGGTAAACCGGTTGCAGACCTTCAACAACCTGCCGCCGCAAGAGCAGCAGCGCCGGTTGAACCGGATCGAGACCTGGGAGCACCTGACTCCGCAGCAAAAGCAGCAGGCGCGACAGTTGGCGGGACAGTGGAAGGAGCTTCCTCCCGATCGGCAGAAGATGATGAAGACGGCGATCGGGGACTTGCGTGCCATGCCTCCGGATCAGCGCGAGCGCATACTCGAGTCCGATCGCTTCAAGGGCATGTTCTCGGACCAGGAGCGGAATATGCTGCGGGAGACGACGAAACTGCCACTGGCGCCCGCGCAGCCCCCGCACGAATAGGTTTGCCGGCGGGATGTTCCCTGCCGCTTAAGATCCTTGGATCAAGACACAAGAATTCAGAGGACGGTTGGACGATGATCGCGCGTCATTGGCGAGGCTGGACCGAAATTCAGAACGCGGATGCCTACGAAGCCTTGTTGCGAGATAAGGTCTTGCCGGGCTTGAAGAAGGTGGAAGGATATCGCGGCGGCTACATCCTGCGCAGAGATGGTCCGTGCGAAATCGAATTCGTGGTCGTCAATTTATTTGATTCGCTGGATGCGGTGAAGAAATTCGCCGGTCAAGACTACAGCGTTCCCGTTTTCGAGCCGGAGGCACGGGAACTGTTGTGCCGCGTCGAGCCGGTGGCGATCCATTACGAAGTCCGCGCCAACACCGTGTAACCCGATCCCTGTCTCTGTGTCAGCTCCGTAAAATATTCTTCGCGATGAAGAACACATTCGCTGGCCGTTCGGCCAGCCGGCGCATGAAATACGGATACCATTCCGTTCCAAACGGGACGTAGACCCGCATACCCCAACCATCACGCACGAGACTTTGCTGAAGGTCGCGGCGGATGCCGTGCAGCATCTGAAACTCAAACGAATCACGGGCAATCTTCTCACGTATGGCGAATGCTTTGGCCTCGTTGATGATGTTTTCATCGTGCGTGGCCAGCCCATGGTAGACACCGCTCTTCAGCAGCATCTTCATGAGCTTGATGTAGTTCGCGTCCACATCAGATTTCTTCTGAAACGCGATCTCGGGCGGCTCCTTGTAAGCGCCCTTGCATAAGCGGATGCGGATGCGGTCTGAAAGCAGCTTCTCGACGTCGGCTTCGGCACGCAGCATGTACGACTGGATGACAGTCCCCACTCGGCCCGCGTGCCCTGGTCGGCGATGGAGTTCATGCACGAAGTCCAGCGTTCGTTGCGTGTAAGGGGAGCCTTCCATGTCGACCCGCACAAAGTTCGGCGGGCTCATGCCGGCGGCCTTGTCCACTAGTCCAGTGACCAGATCGCGGGCGAGTTGCTCGTCTACATCGAGACCCATGTGCGTCAGTTTGAGGCTGACGTTTGCGTTCAGTTTGTTGGCAGCCATCTGGTCCAGCAATTGATGGTAGAGGTGGGCGCTGGCCCGGGCCTCTTCCACATTGGTCACGTTTTCGCCCAGATTGTCGACGCTAACCGTGATGCCCCTGCGATTGAGTTCGGCAGCCACACGAATGGCATCTTCGACATGGTTTCCGGCAACAAAGCGGCTCGACAGGCGCTGTCCCACGGCAGAACGTTCGGCAATGGCTCGCAGCGAGCGGCTTTCTGAAAGGGAGATGAACAGGGCTCTCAGCACGGGTAGCCGTCCGGGAGCAACTTTTTGGGTTGATTCGCGCTAGCGACGTGCATGCGGATCACAGGAAGTTGTATCACAACCCCGAGGCAGGCAGGTGTGATGGTGGTCACTGATGTTAGTCGCTGGTCGCCAGTCGCTAGTCGCCCGCAAACAGCAAACACATAGGTCCATCGCTTCGTTCGGCTTTCAGCCTCACTGCGTTCAGGATGACAGACTTGGTTTTGCAGAGACTAGCGACTAGCGACTGGCGACTGCCTCACAAAAAAACTTCGTCCACGTAGCACCAGCGCCAGTCCTCACCCGGTTCGAACGACTGCATCACCGGATGCTTGGTCTGATGAAAGTGCTTGGTGGCGTGCGTGTTCTTCGACGAGTCACAACAGCCAACGTGCCCGCATTCGAGGCACATGCGCAAATGCACCCACGTATCGTGCATCTCGAGACATTCCTTGCACCCCTTGCCGCTGGGCGTCACTTTCTTGATGTCTTTCTGATGAGTACATGTTTTTGCCATAGATCACCTCAATGTTTGTGCGGTGCAGCGAGCGCGTCGCGCACCGCGGCGTCGAGCGCAAAAGTCTGGAACCAGTTCGGGTACAGCGGAACCGGAGCGGTGAGTTTGTCGAGTTCCGCAACCTCTTCGGCGGTTAGAGAGACGTTCATTGCACCAAGGTTGTCCTCGAGCTGATTGAGTTTACTCGCGCCGAGAAGGACTGTGCTCACGTGAGGCTTGGCCAGTAGCCAGGCCAGCGCGATCTGGGCGACGGTTGCCTTGTGACGCGAGGCCATTTCGCGGAGTTTTTCGACGAGGTCGTACGCCTTCTCGCGGTCAATGTGCAGGATATCGAAATCGGCGATGCGGCCTTTGCCGCCGGTCGGATCCTTGCGCGTGTAACGACCCGAAAGGAATCCGCTCGCCAACGGACTCCAGACGACAATTCCAATCCCCGCATCCTGACAAAATGGAACCACTTCGTGCTCCAGGTCACGGCCAACGAGAGAGTAGTACATCTGCGCCGCGATAAAGGGGGCGTATCCGCGCGCGTTCTGGATACCCAGGAACTTTGCCGCCTGCCACGCCGTGAAGTTCGAAAACCCCGCGTAGCGGACGAGTCCTCGTGTAACCAGGTTATCGAGAGCACGGGCGGACTCTTCAAACGGCGTGTGCACGTCGAAGCGATGAATGGAGAGCAGGTCGATGTAATCGGTATTGAGCCGCTTCAGACACTCTTCGGCGGAATTCACAATGTGCCGCATGGAACTGCCAGCCTGCGTGATCGGTGATCCGGAGCGGAAACCGATCTTGGTGGAAAGAACGACGTCCTTGCGACGCGTGCCGAGCGCTTTCCCCAGCATGATCTCGGACTGACCGCCAGCATAAGAATCCGCGGTATCGAAGAAGTTGATGCCAGCATCGAGGCTGCGCTGCACCAGCGCATCGGCTTCCTGCTGGCCGGTCTTCCAAACTGCGCCCATCGGGCCTTCGTCGTGCCCGAAGGTCATGACTCCAAACGCAAGGCGGGAAACGATCAGTCCGCTATTGCCGAGACGTGCATATTGCATAGCGAGTGGTCCCTAAATACAGGCTTTCGACGCAGTGGGAAGAAGTGCGGATTCAAAAGTTCAGCGTCATTCCGGCTGTCCCTCGAGGAAACGCTCAGACTCGATCGCAGCCATGCAACCAGTACCGGCCGCCGTAACGGCCTGGCGGTAACGGCGGTCGGCCACGTCACCGCAGGCGAACACACCGGGAACGCGCGTCAAAACATAGTCGAGAGTCTTCAGGTATCCATCTTTGTCCATGTCTAACTGGCCTTCGAAGATCTTGGCGTTGGGCTCATGACCGATGCCGAGGAACAGCGCGTCGGTCGGGAAGTCGGAGGTCTGATTGGTCTTGACGTTTCGCAGGAGCAGCGAGGTCACTTCTTTCTTGTGGATGTCATGCACGTCCTCGACCACCGTGTCGGTCAGGAATTCGATCTTCGGATTGTTGCGGGCGCGTTCCAGCATGATTTTCGACGCACGAAACGTATCGCGCCGGTGAATGATCGTCACCTTGGTGGCAAAGCGGGTCAGGAAATTGGCCTCTTCCATCGCCGTATCGCCGCCGCCGATGACCACTACGTCTTTGCCCGAGAAGAAAAATCCATCGCAGGTAGCGCAGGAACTGACGCCATGTCCGATCAGCTGTTGCTCGTGTGGTAGGCCCAACCAGCGTGCTGATGCGCCGCTGGCGATGATCAGGGTCTTGGCATGAACCTGGTGCTTGCCCACGTGCAAAAGAAACGGTCGCTGGCTGAGGTCGGCGCTGGTCACATGGCCGAGCATGTATTCGGCCCCGAAGCGCTGCGCCTGTTTGCGCATGTTTTCGATCAGCTCCGGGCCTTGAATCCCTTCAGGAAAACCGGGGAAATTCTCCACCAGCGTGGTGATCGAGAGTTGTCCCCCGGGCTCGTGGCCCTCGATCACGAGAGGCTTCAGGTTCGCGCGAGCGGTGTAAAGAGCAGCCGTGTGTCCGGAGCAGCCGGAACCGATGATAACGACGTTGCGGATGTCCATATTCCCAGTTCGTTAGATTGCAAAAAGGCAATTTGGGTTCAGGAGCGGATTTTGGCCCTGGATCTGGATACGTCTACTGTCCTGAAAACAATTACCTGCGAAGACCGCAAAGGATACCGCAAACGGCTCGAAGTTCAAACTTCGCGCGCCGGATTTTCAGTTCTTTTCGCGGTTCTGAGTGGTTGCTTTCGATGCTTCTTTGCGCGAGCCGCCCGGCTGAGACTTAGAGGCCGGCTTGGCAGCGGCGGCTGCCACACGCGAAAGCTCGTCGGGCACAGTGCGCCGCGCATTCAGCAGCGCGCGATAATTCGTCATGATGGCCGACGCGCTGGAGAACAGAGGCTCATACGCGGTCTGGTCGGGTGCGGGCCCGCCCTCGCTACTTGAGCAGCGCGCCAGCACCACCGACGATTTGCCAAAACGTTCCAGTTTGATGCGGCTCGCCGGGGTCGAGGTTCCGAGCATGGCGGCAGGAGTGGTCACGGATGACGCGCTATCTTCAATCGACAGCTGCTCGAGATCTTTCGGATCGCGAACGTGCAGCACGAGGGTTTCAATCATGGTCTTGCCGTCATTGCTGAAAGAATATTGCACCGTCGAAAACAGGGCCTGCAGGGAGAACTCGCGGCGTAGCCTCACCCAGTTCGCGATCGATGGCTCGTCGGACATCTGCGCGCTCTGCCCGGCTTGAAGAAATCCCGGTGCTTCCGCGAGGCTGGAGCGGCCTCGGGCTACCTCAAAATCCTGGCTGAACAGCGGTTGCTTGGGCACGCGAGCCAACGCCGAAGCGATTTCTTTTTGTTCGTCGCTCGAAGGCGTACATACATTGAGCACGTTTACTTTGACCGGGGGCTGCTGTTGGCCGTGAAGGACCGTAACACACGCCAAACAGAGGACGACTATCAACAATGTTTGCTTGGGGAGCACGCGGGTCATTTTAACAGGATGAATCGCCAGAGAAATTCAGCGACGCGGCAAGACACTCGCACGCCGATTCATTAGAATCGCGGGATGGCAAACTTGACGCTGGTGTACGGGATGCGGCTTCTGCCTTCGGAGGAAGTGGCCGAAGTGGGCGAGGCCACCATCAAATTGAAAAACGGACGCGATGCCCACGTCACGATGCATATCCTCGAGGGCAGCAAGGAAGACATTGAAAAGCAGTTGAAGACCAGCCTCGAAGCCTTCTTCGACTTCTATCCCGAGATCTGACGCCGCTACGGCTGATACCCGGCGCCACGCAGTACCTTGCCCGGAAGGTTGCCGGTCATCTTACGCTCATCGATCACAAGCACCCCATTCACCAGCACATATTCCATTCCATCTGACAACTGGTTCGGATTGGCGAAGGTGGCAACGTCTTTGATCGTGGCCGGATCGAAAACGACGATATCCGCCCACATGCCCGCTTTCAGGACGCCGCGCTCAGTGAGCCGCATGCGCTGCGCGGGAAGCGATGAAAACTTGCGAATGGCGTCTTCCAGCGTGAGCTTCTTTTCTTCGCGAACGTATTTGCGCAGAATGCGCGGAAATGTGCCATAGGCGCGCGGGTGCGGATGCTCCTGCCCAAGCAGTCCCTCTGGCGAGGTACCCTGCGAGTCGTTACAGATCGACACCCAGGGCTGCTGGAGCGCAAGCGACACGTCGTCTTCCGACATGCCGAACACCGCAACATCGGTGAAGGCATGGTCTTCGATCAGAATGTCGAAGAGCGTGTCCATCGGATCCTTGTTCCACAGCTTCGCCACGTCCGCCAGGGTTTTGCCCTGCAAGGGCAGCAGCTTCGGATTTTGCACGACACTGATAAGGATCGCTTCCGGGCCAGGAATTTCCAGCCACTCGTTATCCCATTGGCTCGACGGCGTGAGCATGTCTTTCCGAATCCGCGCGCGGGTTGCGGGATCCTTGAGCCGTTCGATCAGCTTGTCGTCGCCGCCATCGTGCGCCCAGGGTGGGACGAAGGCTGAGAAGTCGTTAAACCAGGCGGGATAGGCATATGTGTCGGCGGTGACATCGATTCCCTGCGTACGAGCGGCATTCACCTTCGCGATAGCCTCTGGCATGCGATGCCAGTTGTCCTTTCCAGCGACCTTGAAGTGCCAGATCTCCACCGGAATGTGTGCTTCCCTCCCGATGCGCACGCTTTCGTCAATCGAGTCCATCACGGCGTCGCCCTCGCTGCGCATGTGGGTGGCGTAGATCCCCCCAAACTTCGAAGCTTCCGCGGCCAGAGCGATCAGCTCATCGGTCTTTGCGTAAGGGGCGGGCGCATACTGCAGCGACGTGGACACGCCAACCGCGCCATCATGCATCGCGTCGCGCACCAGGCTCTTCATCTGGTCCAGTTGGGCGGCGGCGGGTTGAACATCGGCATCGCCCAGAACCATGCGCCGAACCTGCGTCGCCCCCACATAGCTGGCCAGATTGATTCCCATGCCCTGCTTCTCGAGCCGGGCGAAGTACTGCCGAAATGTGCGCCAGTCCGGCGTGATCTTCAAATGTTCATACTTGGTCTTGTCAGCCGAGATAATGGCATCGTTCAAGGGAGCAACCGAACTCCCTTCCCCAGTGATTTCGGTAGTGATCCCCTGGTAGATCTTCGAAGGCAGTCGAGGATCGACCAGGATGGTCTCCTCTGACTGGCCAAGCATGTCGATGAAGCCGGGGGCAATCACTCTCTGGTGTACGTCGATGGTGCGCTTGGCTGAGGCGCCGGAGAGGTTCCCAATCGCTGCAATCCTGCCATCGCGGATGCCAATGTCGCCCGAATACCACGGAGAACCCGTTCCGTCGATAATGTGCCCGTTACTGAGGATGATGTCGAAGGTTTGCGACTGCTGGGCGGCCACAAAACAGGCAAGAACACTGACGAAGGCCAAAATCATCCACTTCTGCGATCGGCTCATAAATTTGTCTCCACACATCGAGAACGTATCCCATCGGGTGCCCCGCTCAAGCTCCGCTTGGGCGGGGTTGTTTGCCTGCGGCACCTCAACTCTCAGCGATCGCCGGGTCCGGCCTGATCGTTCCGGCGCGCAAACCGAGCGCCGCTCCCAACACGACCCAGATTGCGAGTGCCAGCCACTCGGGACCAGTGAAGCGTCCGGGAATCCCGGGCAGAATCTTCATAAGAATCATCAGCGCCCCGACGGCAACGCCGAACCCGGCGATCAGTCGTTGTAACGGCCGCGGACCCATTGCATAGTACGCAGCGCACGCGGCCAGCCATCCGGTTGCAGAAGCCACCGAGCCGACCTCCGTGATCGGCACCAGAATCGCGTCTCCCAGGAACATGCACAGGCCCGTGGCTATCCCTGTCGCCAGGACTGCGGTCGACGGCGTCCGATTCACCGGATGCACTGCTGCCACGCGCGCGTCGATCAAGCCACGGCGGCCCATGGCAAACAGCAAGCGGCTGGCTGCCACAAAATTGCCATTGAAGCACTTGAACAGCGACAGCAACGCAGCGGTCAGGATGCTGCTCACAATCCAGCGCGACCCGACCGCCCGCTCAAAGGCCACCGCAGTCATGAAGCGCTCGCCGGTCAACTCGTGCCAGGGCGCAACATAGCCCACGGCTGCGATCACGATCGTATAAAAGAGGATGCCCACCGCGATCGCCATGCAGATCGCGATCAGGAAACTCGAAGAACGAAATTCCGGACTGGCTTCCTCCGCGGCTTTCGTGACCGATTCGAATCCGGTCATGAAGTAAGGCACGATCTGCATCACAAGAACGATCGAAAGGAACGGCGTGTGCGAGAACAGCGGCGGAAAGTTTGCCGTCGAGCCCTTGCTCACGCCGATGGTGACGAATATCACAAACAGGCCCAAGGTTCCGAAGCTCGTCCAGTTCTGAAATGTCGCGCTAAGGCGAATGCCGCGATAATTCAACACGGTCAATAGTCCCGTGAGCCCAAGTCCGATGAGCAGGTGGGGAAGAAAGACCGGTTTGCCCGCGATCCGGTAAAGCTCCATCGAATCGAGAGATGGAATGATGTAGCCCGCGATTCGCCCGACCGCAACCGCTTCCCATGGACAAACAATGAAATAGGCGAGCAACATCATCCATCCCGTGGCGAAGCTGACTGATCTTGGGAAGACTCGCGCGGTGTACGCGACTTCGCCGGCTGCATCAGGGATTGCGGCAACCAGCTTTCCGTAGACATACCCAATCGGCAGAAGCAGGGCGCCACCAATGGCGAATCCCAGGATTCCGCCCAAGGGCCCACCCCGCGTCAGCCAGTCGTCCATGACCACGAGCCAGCCGACACCAACCATCGTGCCCCAGCCCAGGGTGAAGTAGTCGGTCACGCGGAGTTTGCGGGCAAGCTCGGTCATTGAGTTTCGGAGAGCGACATGGTCACATCACGCAAAGCAATTCGTACAGAAGATTCGCAGCCAGCAGCGACGTAATCTCTCCCGTGTCGTAGGGCGGCGACACCTCGACCAGATCGCAGCCTACGATGTTCAGTCCGCGCAGGCTGCGCACCAGTTCCAGAATCTGCGCACTCGAGAGACCACCAACTTGAGGCGTGCCCGTCCCCGGCGCGAACGCCGGATCGACGACATCGATGTCGAGGGTCACATAAACCGGCCTTCGTCCCAGCCTCTTGAAATGGCGATCGATCAGCGGGCAATCCTCTGCGATGGAATTCTTCCGAAGTGACCACGCGGAAGCCATGCTGCTTGCCGAATTCAAAATCATCTTTCGAATACACCTGGCCACGTAAGCCAATTTGCAGAACGTCGTTTCCTGCGAGCAGTCCCTCTTCGATCGCTCGCCGCACTGGAGTTCCATGCGAATGCGGGCTGCCGAAATAGCCGCCCCATGTGTCGTTGTGCGCGTCAAACTGAATCAGGCCGACGGGACCGAACCGTTGGTGAATCGATCGCAGAATGGGTAGCAGGATGGAATGGTCGCCGCCCACACACGCCGTGCGGGCGCCGGCCCTCAGAACCTCAGCGAGTTGCGACGTGATGCGCCGAAACGTGTCGTCAATCGACAGCGGGTTGATGGAAAGATCGCCGTAATCGGCGATCCGGTGTTTCTCAAAAGGATTGACGCTCAGTACCGGATTCCATGGCCGGATGATTGCCGACTGGTCGCGCACGTGGCGCGGTCCAAAACGAGGACCCGGCCGGTAAGTCGTTCCACCGTCGTAAGGAATGCCGATCAGCGCGATGTCCAGTTCTTCCGCACGCGGGATGTGAGGAAGCCGCATGAACGTCGCGATCCCGGAGAAGCGCGGATGAACCAGCGCATCCACGGGCTGCGGTTTGGGCGGGGAACTCTTCTTCGCACCACGGCTGCTGGTTCGCCTCATCGGTGGCGCGCATTATAGAACATGCGTTTCGGGCCACGACCGAACTGTCAGGAAGCGGCCGCAGGCTGGCAGCCCGCGGCAATGCCAGCAGGACGCTGGCGGAGGGCAGGCTAGGCTACGGCGCGTTCGATCTCCATGGGGACGTGGGCCGACGTACAAAGAATGTCGACCACGTCTTCCATGGACGAAATGTTGAATACGCAAGCCAGGTGTGTGCGTCCGAGCATCTCACGAACAAAGCTCGACGGATTCACCAGCTTGAGCTGAATGTCGTTGTCGTGCGTCCAGCGGTGCAGGAAGACCAGCATGCCCAGGCCACCGCCATCGAGCATCTCCACGTCCGACAGATCGAGGACTACGAGTCTCGGCTGTTTCAACGAAGTCACGGCTTCTTTCAAAAAGTGCAGCGGTTCGCCACGCACGATCCTGCCTGCGCACTGCAACACCGCCACGTCACCTGTTTGCTCTCTCCTGATACTTAATGACATAGGTTCCTCGGTTCTTTAGGTGAACGATGGTTGGTTACTCTGCTTGCGGAGTCTTTATCTTAGACGAAGCAGGCTGTGGAAGGTTTGCAGTTTCGGTTCCCTTTCTTAAGTGGTTTGCTTGCATCGCTTTTTCAGAACGACTGCGGTAGTAGCGAGACGCCCCGGCCACGCGTCGAAGTGTGGTGTAAGGCCTTCCGCCGGAACCGTTTGTCGCAGTAGCGTCTGCTAGAATCTCGAAATCCCGATGGATTTAAGCCACATCGACTTCGTTGGCGTCGCTTTCCAGATGATCGCGTTTCTTTTTGCCATCAGTGTGCACGAGTCTGCGCACGCGTGGACGGCAAACCGTTGCGGGGATCCGACGGCGCGCATGCTGGGACGGATTTCCCTGAATCCGATCGTGCATATCGATCCGGTAGGGACGATTGTGATGCCACTCATCGCACTGTTCACCCACTTCCCCGTGATCGGATGGGCAAAGCCTACTCCAGTCGATCCAAGAAATTTCAAGAACGCCGTGAGAGACGACATCCTGACCGCGGTGGCAGGCCCCGTCAGCAACTTCTTAGTGGCGGGTGGGACAGTAGCGCTCATGTTGATGATCGCCAAAACTTCAGCTCACGGATCCTTTCTTGTAAAGGGGCTGGCACAGCATGGACCCGGTTTCGCCCAGGTAGCGGGAACGTCCTTCCTGGTGCCTCTGACCCTCTTCCTTTATGTGTTGATGTGGATCAACGTCGTGTTGGCCGTGTTTAACCTGATCCCCGTTCCGCCCCTCGATGGCAGCCATGTACTTCGCCACTTTCTCTCTGACTCGACGCGACGAGTCTACGACGCGATGGGAATTTTCGGCTTGCTCGCGCTGGTGTATTTAGGGGGCAACCTGCTGAGTCGACTGATTTCCCCGTTCCTGGAATTCTTTACGGGAGTCCTCGCGAGATTCTGATGCCCAACCAACGCAAACGTGTGCTCAGCGGAATGCGCTCTACCGGAAAACTGCACCTCGGCAACTATGTCGGGGCGCTGCAGAACTGGGTCGAGATGCAGGACCACTACGAGTGCTTCTACTTCATTGCCGACTGGCATGCGCTCACCACCGACTATGCCGACACCTCGAAGGTCAAGGCCAACTCGATCGAAGTTCTCCTCGACTGGCTGGCGGCGGGACTCGACCCCGAGCGCTGCACGATGTTTATCCAGTCGCACGTTCCGCAGCATGCCGAACTGCACCTGCTGTTCTCGATGATCACTCCGCTCGGCTGGCTGGAGCGGGTGCCGACCTACAAAGAGCAGCGCGAGAACATCACGGAAAAAGACCTGGGCACGTATGGTTTTTTGGGCTACCCGGTCCTGCAGGCGGCTGACATCCTCATCTACAAGGGAGACTTCGTTCCAGTGGGTGAGGACCAGGTGCCGCATGTTGAGCTGACCCGCGAAATCGCGCGGCGCTTCAACCAGTTCTATGGCAAGGCTGCGCCCGTCCTTCCCGAACCGCAACCGCTGCTCACGCCTACCCCAAAACTGCCCGGTACGGACGGACGCAAAATGTCGAAATCGTATGGGAACACGATCATGCTGACCGATCCCGAACCGGTAGTGCGGCAAAAGTTGAAGACCATGGTGACGGATCCGGCGCGGGTACGGCGCTCCGATCCGGGAAATCCCGATGTCTGCCCGGTCGGCGACCTGCACAAGATCTTCAGCACGGAAGAGACGATGGCCAAGGTCAATGAAGGTTGCCGGTCGGCGGGCATCGGTTGCATCGAATGCAAAAGCTGGGCCGCGGATGCACTGGTTCAGGTGCTCCAGCCTATGCAAGACCGCCGCAAAAAATACGAGGACCATCCGCGCCTCGCCTGGGATATTCTGGAGGCAGGATCGGCAGCCGCCGGCAAGGTAGCGGACGCCACCATGAACGATGTTCGCGCCGCCATGGGCATGTCGCTCGGGTTCGAGCCTCCCGCAAGCGGCGCAAAATAAGTGGGGACCAGTCACCGGATGAGCGAAGAAGCGAAGGCTGTATCGGGAGTGTTGATCCCGGCCGAACGAGCACCCGGCTCGCCAGCACTATCCGCCAATGCACAGACCAAGAAGGAAAAGAATGACTTCCCGTTCGCAGTCGCGGTCGGCACCGTTTACGAAGGCCCTCTGGACCTGCTGCTCGACCTGATTCGCAAGCAGGACATCGACATCTACGACATCCCCATCGCGCGCATCACGGCGCAGTACCTCACCTACGTCGAGCGCATGCGCGAGCTCGATGTGAACGTCGCGGCCGACTTTATTTACATGGCTGCGGTGCTGATCCACATCAAGTCGAAAATGCTGCTGCCGCGTGACCCGCTGGCGCCCGCTGACGCCCAGGAAGATCCGCGCAGTGAGCTCGTGAACCGGTTGCTGGAACACGAGAAGTTCAAGTCGGCCGCGCAGATGCTTCTGCAAAAGCAACAGATCGAAGACGCCATCTGGTCGAACCCTTCGCTCAAGGAGTTCAAGGATGCGGAGGGCACCGAGCCAGAGCTGGCGGCCGACGTCATCGACCTGGTCAAGACCTTCCAGCAGATCCTGGACCGGGCGCGCTCGCGTCCTATCCTCGAGGTGGATGAGGAAACCGTCACGGTCGGTCAGATGATCGACTATCTGCGGCGCCGCCTCTCGCTGGAAGATCGGCCATTGCGCCTGAAGCAAGTGCTGCGGAATATCGACTCGCGCCAGGCGCTGGTCTGCATGTTCCTGGCACTGCTCGAACTGGTGCGGTTGCAGGCGGTTCAATTGCGCCAGGACCGCATGTTCGGCGAGATTTTGATTCGCAAGCACGTCGGGTTTGAAGCCGTTATGAGCGAGCAGGCAGCAGTAAGGGATGATTGGAAATAGGCAGTGGTCAGTGGGCGGTGGTCAGTGGCCAGGAAAGCTGGCGACTCGCGGGCCGCAGAGTTTCTGACCACTGACCACTAGCCACTGATCACAGGGTTCTTATGAGTCTTAAAGCCAAAATCGAAGCAGTTGTGTACGCCGCAGAAACACCCATCACCCTCGAACAGATTTTCCAATTGGTGAAGGAATCGCTTCTGTCGGAACAGGAGGGCGCTGACGAGGCCGAGGCCAAATCGCGCGTGCGGGCCTCCTTGGAAGAGCTAACCGCCGAATACGGATCAGCCGAGCACGGCATTGAGATTCGTCAGGTGGCCGGCGGCTACCGTATGTCGACCAAGCCGGAGCAGCACGACGTAGTGCGTGCCTTCGCCAAGAGCCTGAAGCCGCCAATCCGACTTTCACTTCCCGCTCTTGAGACGTTGGCCGTGATCGCCTACAAGCAACCGGTTACCGTGCCCGAGATCAGCGAGATTCGCGGCGTTGATTCGGGAGGTGTGATCGCGACTCTGCTCGACCGCAAACTGGTCACGACCGCGGGGCGCAAAGCCGTCATCGGACGCCCGATCCTTTATAAAACGACCAAGGAATTCCTCATGCGGTTTGGTCTGAAAGATGTGAACGAGTTGCCCAGCATGGAGGAGTTCGAGAAGCTGGTCGCCGAGTCATTTCAGGCCGATCTTTTGCCGGGCGAGGACAACAGTCCCGGAACCGAGGCTGCGGTGGTGCCGATATCTGAGCCTGCGGAATCCAAGGCTGACGAGGCTCCGAAGGCTGCAGAGGCAACGACATCGACCGAGGCCGAGACTTCTGAGTATCCGGCGATCCAAACGCACGCCAGCAAGGCCGGCGATTAGACGATTTGCCGCGCCACGCGGAAAGAAGCCATGCCTGCCGAACGTCTGCAGAAAATCATTGCTGCCGCCGGAATCGCCTCGCGCCGCAAGGCCGAGGAATTGATCACCGCCGGACATGTGCTCGTCAACGGGCAACCGGTCACGGCGCTGGGGTCAAAGGCCGATCCCGAAAAAGATCATATCCGGGTCAATGGCAAGCTTTTGCATGGTGCCCAACGCCACGTTTATCTGCTGTTGAATAAACCTGTCGGCTTCGTGACTACCGTGAGCGATCCGGAAAAGCGGCCCACCGTAATGAGCCTGATCCGCGGAGTCGGCAGCCGCGTCTATCCCGTGGGCCGCCTCGACTACGCCAGCGAGGGCCTGGTGCTGATGACCAACGACGGCACTCTCGCGCACAAACTGATGAAGGCAGCCTCGCACGTGGCAAAAACTTATGTCGTGAAGGTCAGCGGTAAGCCGAGCGAGGAGGCGCTTACGAGGCTTCGCGGCGGGCTATCGATCGCGACCGACGGAGGCAAGCGCGTCCGTACCTCTCCGGCGAAAATCCGCCTGGTGAAAGACGCGCCCAATCCCTGGTATGAGATCACGTTGATCGAAGGCCGCAACCGGCAGATTCGCCGCATGTTCGAAGAGGTCGGCCATCACGTGGAGAAAATCAAGCGCGTGAAATATGGGCCACTCGCGCTCGACGTGCCGCCAGGCGAATTCCGCTCACTCACCACCAAAGAGGTTGATCGGTTGCGTACCGCGGCCGGACAGAACCAGGGCGCAAAGCGCGAAGCAGCCTCCTGACGCCTCCTATGGACCGGTTCTTCGATCTAGTCACGGAACCCGCGCGCGCCGCCGGTCCGCAGACCAAGAGCACTCCCGAGCAATCTTCCTCCTCGCTCATCAAGCTGAACGCCAATGAGAGCGTGTATGGGCCCTCTCCGAAGGCTTTGTCTGCCATGCGTTCCGCGCTGGAGCATTCCCATTTCTACCCGGACAACGACGCGCATCGACCTGCGGCGGAAACTCGCGCAGCTTCACGGCATCTCTGCGGACCAGGTTCTCATCTCCAACGGCACGACAGCCCTGTTGGGGGTGATCGCGCGCACCCTGCTTCGCCCCGGTCTGACCGCAGTCACCAGCGCTTGTTCGTTTATCTCCTACCCGGACGTGACGCAGGCTGCCGGCGCGAAGCTGATCGAAGTACCGCCATTACGCAACGGGTTTGATCTCGACGCGATACTTCGAGCGATCGACGGGAATACGCGAGTCGTGTTTATCGCGAACCCCAACAACCCCACGGGGACGCTCGCCGACGCGGCGGCGGTCGATCGGTTCCTGAGTAGTGTCCCGGCACATGTCGTCGTAGTGCTCGATGAGGCGTACTCCGACTACGCGGAGTTCTTCGCCGCGAGGCGCGGCATTGACTATTCGCACTCACTCGACCAGGTTCGCGCCGACCGGAACGTTCTCGTACTGCGCACGTTTTCCAAGGTGCACGGGCTGGCGGGAGTTCGCGTTGGGTATGCGCTTGGGCCAGCCGCGTTGGTGGGATACGTTGCGCGCATGCAGGATCTCTTCGATGTTTCTGTGCTGGCGCAAGCTGCAGCGATCGCCGCTCTCGATGACCGAGAGCACACTCAGCAAGCTCTAGAGAAAAACGCCGAGCAGGCCGCGTGGATGGAGAATGAACTTACCAGACTGGGTTACGCCGTGATTCCAACCTGGACGAACTTCATCGCGCTCGATGTGCGCCAGGACGCGCGCGAGTTCGCGCGGAACCTGCGCCGCAAAGGAGTCCTGGTCCGCCCCCTCGCCGCCTGGGGCGCACCCACATCCATTCGAGTCACCCTGGGGCTACCAGAGCAGAACGAATTCTTCGTACGCGCGCTCACAACAGAAAAGTAACTTCGTTGAGCGAGGGGATCGGACCGGGTGGAGATCTCCCAGGCGACATACCCCAATAAATACCAAAGGCGTATGGATCATTTTCCGAATTCGGGGTTTTTGGTGCAACGCTGGTTTCAACAGTTAGCCATACGGGGTTGGGGGCTAACGCCTGTGTTTGACAACAACGGCAAACGACACCCGATTCGGCTGTGATAGATTCTCGTTGGTGTTTCCAGGCGGTGGCGAAAGGAGATGAATCGTGAGCTTCATCACCCTTTTCAAAAAAGCAGCCACGGCAGGAGGTTTGGCGCGGGGAAGAAACGTGAAGCTAGGGGACAAGGTATATCGCATAAGAGGGCTCTTTGCGAACCCGCTTGCCTTGAGTGGAGTGCGTTGGCAGGAGAAAGAGCCTTGGTTGGACGTCCTCTTCCATAGTGTCCTGCAGTGCCGTGAAGGAACATTCCTGGACGTAGGCGCCAACCTCGGGCAGACGATGTTTAAGGTGTTAGCCTTGGACTCGTCTCGCCAATATATCGGGTTCGAGCCGCAAGTAGCTTGCTGTCTTATGCTGCAGAGATTTCTGGACGAGAATTACATCTCGAATTTCAGCATCCTTCCGATTGGTCTTTTTAACACGAACCGCGTCATGAAGATTCATGGCGGCCGCAGTGACTACGACGCTACGGCAAGTGTCGTGGATGGCTTCCGGCCCGATTCCTTCTACAGCTCGGCCCGCTATGTATGCGTGAGGAAGGGCGATGATGTGGTCTCCGAGCTTGGTCTGGCATCTGTTTGTGCGATCAAAGTTGATGTCGAGGGGGCGGAGCTTGAAGTATTTGAGGGCCTTCTTGATACCATTGAGAAGACCAAGCCTTTTTTGATTTTCGAAGTGCTGAATCATTTTCTGGTCGTTACGGGCAGCAAACTGGACGACCAAACCCTTCGATTTCGGGAATCGCGGATTGAGAGACTTGAGAACCTTTTGAGGCCGCGGGGCTATGAGATCTTCAACATCCTTCCAGGGAATCAATTAATTAACGTCCGCCAAATAGTGCCAGCCATTTCTGACGATTTGTCTCTGACAAACTACATCGCCGCCCCGAAATCCGATCTGGATTCATTTTTGAGAGTGTTTAAAGCACTCGGTGGGATCATGCAAGATCCAGTCAGAGGAGAGGTAGCCTGTGCAGGCAGACTCTTTGTATTTGGCCTCGCAACTCTCGCGAGCATCGGGCTGAATGTTTAGGTAGAGCCGCCGGCGCGATGCCTGCAGCCCGGAGTTGCAGGAGTGCCTGAAAGGGAGTTCGACCATGTGATGACTAACATCGCTTTGGCACAAGTTTGCACTATCCCTTCGCCTGTCTAGCGAACAAAAGGCGCAAGCTTACGAGAACGCCTGTGGGTGTTGAAAAAGTCCGTTTTTCGCAAAACAGCCAAAATTTTCGGGATAGAAAATGTCTGTCCGAGGTGCGATCGTCGTTTGTAGGGCTTCCAAACGCAAAGTTTTTCTGAGCACTTTTCTGAGAATGACTTTTTCAACACCCACGCCTGATAACAACAGTTGCGTCTAGGCGCGATTAAGAGACTTTCGCTACTATTCTCACCGCCATCGGAGTTCCTCAGCCACATCTTATGGCCCTTCTGGATTCGGAACTTCGCAAGATAGGGCGCAGCTCGGCTGTGGCGACCGGACCGTCTTGGTTTTGCGCGGGACCCTAAAGGCGAGCGAGATACCAAAAATCTCATTCGTGTCCCAGCCACTGGGCAGGTTAACCGACTGTAATAAGTAGTAAGGCCGAACAGAAAACGAATCGGCAATGGGCAGTCGTACTCCCACCTGGAAGCGGTTCTGGGTGTAACTGCTGCCGCCGTTGGCGAAGGGGTTGTTTCCGGCAACGATAAAGAACTCGTTGTTCACGACCAGCACCGGCTGCCGTGGCATGCGGAGCGGTAAGGTGTATTCGATGCCCGGGCGAAATCGAAGACGTGCCGAAGCAGGCCGGTTATCAGGAAAGCGTCTCTCGATGAGCGTGCGGAGTGTCGGACGCCACGGGCCACGGGATGTGCTCAGGGTGAGATTGAGCTGCAGCCGGTTTTCGTAAGCAATGGTGGGATTCCCAGGAAAGCGCTGGTAACGATAAATCGGTATCAACGTGAACCACGGCCGCAGACGGAAGGCAATGCCACCTTGAACGAAGTACTCGAACAGGTTGGACGCTCCCTCGTCGAACCGCTCGTGGAACTCGACATCCAGAGATTTATTCGCCGACAGGCCAGTGGAGATTCCCTGATCGAGCCAGAGCCCTATCTGCTTCTCCTCTTCGGGGTCCTCCGGCTCGTTTTGTTGCTGCGCCCTAGCCGGGACAGCCAAGACGCAACTGCAGGCCACGGCAATGATGCAGACTATGCGCCGCACGATCTGGCAACTGGAACGGTTCCCGCCAGCATCGGCTGGCACAAACCGCCTTTTGAAAATGCCTCTGCGGAGTCTCATACTGATCAAATCCTACTCGCACATGCAGTGTAAGAGTTCAGCGACGTTTGCCCGTCTCGAATCCCCGCACGCTGGGAGGGGCGTTCTTAGTTGGCGCAAAATCGCCATAGCACTCATTGACGCGGTTTTTGGCGAACAAACGGCGCGAGCTGGTGAGAACGCCGTTTACACTAAACACCGCTCCGCCTTTTTGCTTCGCTCGGCTGGCGCCTCGCCTCCCCCCAAACGACAAACGCCCAATTGGCTACCGCGTCGCTGCGCTCGGAAGAACATGGCTGCCGCAGGAAGAGCTGGGAGGAACTACGATTCCCGCGTCATCGGCAGACGCGCCGCGCCGAATAGTCCCGCATCACTCCCGAGGAGAGCGCGGGTAATAATGGTTTTCCGCCCGGCCCCGGGCTCGACCTGTCCCGAATGCTCCCGACGGGACTTTTTGTGGATCGGTCGGCGCGGTGGCGGCGTACACCATCGCGCGCAGGCGCAGTTCTTCAAATATTGCCGGCGAGAACGCCTCCCATGCGCTGCAAACGCCGCCGCCGATGACATACATTTCCAGGTTCAGGCCGTTTACCATGGCCGCCAGCGCGATACCCAGCGCCCGGCCTACACGACGGAAAATGCGGCGCGCCTGCTCGTCTCCCTGGATCGCCAGATTGTAGATTTCCTTGGCGCTGAACTCGCGATCCGAGCTTGCCGCTTTCGCCAGCCCGGGTGCGTCGCCGGTGGCAATCACCTCGCGCGCCATGCGCATGATGGCGGTTGCGGAGGCGTATTGCTCCAGGCAGCCACGATTTCCGCACCCGCATTGCTGGCCTTCGGGATCCACCGTCATGTGCCCGAACTCGCCAGCCATGCCGGTCATGCCGTGCCAGATTTTTCCGTTCAGGACGAGGCCACCGCCGACCCCGGTACCGAGCGTGAGCATGGCCATATCGCCCACGTGACGTCCAGCGCCCAGCCACTTTTCTCCGAAGGCGGCTACGTTCGCGTCGTTTTCCAGGATGACCGGAGCGCCGAGACGTTTTTCGATCTCGTTTCTCACCGGGTAGTCGGACCAGCCGGGCAAGTTCGGCGACTCGCGCACCATACCCGTCTGTATATCGATGATGCCAGGTACGCCAATGCCGACTCCCAGCAACGTGCCCGAAGACTTGTACTTGTCGGAGACGCGGCGAATCGCCTCGCACATGTCGTTCAGGACTTGATCGCGGCCGAGCACCGTCTTGGTGCCGAGCGTCACCTTCTCCATAAGCTGACCCTGCTCATCGACTGCCGCGATGCGCAGGTTCGTTCCGCCGAGATCTACACCAGTGGAAAAATTGGACATAACAGTCGAGTAACGTCAGAAAAACAAAACAGAGTACACCGCCAGGCTGGGATTGTCGATTTTTTGATGGGCCGAGAAAGAGGAGAAACCGCAGTGATGTAACGATTCAATGCAACTCACGGGGCTTTCCTTAGCGATCTTTGCGAACCTTTCTTCGCGATCTTTGCGGTTAAAGGCTTTTTCAAGAGCAATGCCGATTCGCCAAGTGTGTCCAGGATGCTCTGAATCGCTACTTCTGACACTTGGGACAGTAGTGGCTGCTGCGGCCCGCGATGACTACCCGCTTGATCGGAGTCTTGCACACGAGGCACGGTTCGCCTTCGCGGCCGTAGACACGATGTTGTAACTGGAAGAAACCGGCTTCCCCGTCAGCGTCCACATAGTCGGAGATCGACGACCCGCCCAGTTTGATGGCCTCCTGGAGAACTTCGCGCACGGCAAGGTAAAGCCGCTCGAACTGCTCGCGCGTGATGGTTGAGGCACGCCGGCGCGGGCGCAGTCCCGCTCGGAATAGCGACTCGTCCGCATAAATGTTGCCGACGCCGCGCAGCAGCTTCTGGTTCAGCAGGGCGCTCTTGATCGGGGTCTTGCGGCCGCGGAATAGTTTAAGAAACTGCTGTTGCTCGACTTCAAGCGGCTCAACGCCCCCTGCTTCGAAGTCACCCTGGCTCGCCACGCTGAGCCTCCCAAAGCGGCGCGGATCCACGAACCGGATCTCGCGTCCCGAAGCCAGCGTTGCGATGGCGTGCGTATGCTTGACAATCTCCTCGGTCGGATCGCAAACCAGCATCCGTCCGGTCATGCCGAGGTGCACAATCCACTGGGAGCGCGGGCCTAGGGGGACGGATTTGTTTCGCGGTTTAGCGGATTTTCGTTTCGGGCTTGGACCAGTTCTGGTTGACAGATTGGCCGACAAGCGTGTCCGCCCGGCACCGTTGCGCTCAAGATCGAAAACGATGTGCTTGCCCATTCGCCGTACTTGCGCGATGCGGGTGTGCTCCAGGGTCGCGGCAATTTCGGCGGGAGGCGACTTCATGGTTTGCGGCTTGGATCCCAGCCACACCGACTCAATCGTGTCGCCGGCAACACGCTGGTGCAAGCCGCGCGCGATGGTTTCTACTTCTGGGAGTTCGGGCACGGAATTAGTCTATCGTGTTGAAGTGTAGTCGTCCGCCAGGACGCCACGGGTGATAGATGCTGGATGACAGGTCGCGGATTCCCGGACGACACTGTCCGGATCTGGTTTTTCGTTCACTTTTAGCTAAGTCATTGAAAACCCGTCAGCCGCACTGACCAACCGCAAAACCACCCCGCAGACAGCTGCACGGAATGCCCATTAATAGCGATTAGAAGCCCTACAAGCGACGATCGGGGTCGAAGCTGACTCTAAGGTCACCTCAGGCTCCGAACGTCGATCTACGGCCTCTGTAGCGGACAAGTTATCATTAAGTTAATGCGACCCGGGTGGTCGGACATTCTCTTCAATCTCAGAGAACATGCCAGGATAAGGCGGCCAAAAGTTGTTCGATGCTTCCGCAAACAGCGACGATTGCCCGCCAGGGCAGCCGGGTACCGGCCCCTCGATTGCCGATTCTCTTCCTCCACGGTATTCTTACTTGTACACACTCCGATCCGCTCAAATCCCAGTCATTCCTTCCAGACGGCGACGAACCGCGGCGAAGCGTGTGTGTGCGACCCCGGCGATTTGCGAATCTTGGCGTGACGGAGCTGGATGTGAAAAAGGGCAGGACTGCGGTCATTGTGGGCGCGCAATGGGGCGACGAGGGCAAGGGCAAGATCGTCGATGTGCTCTCCGAGGGCTTCCCTGTCGTGGCGCGCTATGCCGGCGGGCACAACGCCGGACACACCGTCATCATCAATGGCAAAAAATTCATTCTGCAGTTGGTGCCCTGCGGGGTGCTGCGTGCGGGCTGCTGTAGTGTCATTGGCAACGGCGTCGTGCTCGATCCCATGGCCTTCCTGAAGGAAGTTGGCGCGTTGCGCGAGGCCGGCGTGCAGGTCGATGGCAATCTTTTTGTCAGCAACCGCGCGCAAGTGATTCTGCCCTATCACCGGATGATCGAGTTGGCGTCGGAGAACGCGCCCGGCCGCGTCAAAATCGGCACGACCTCACGCGGAATCGGTCCAGCCTACGAAGACAAGATGGGCCGCCGCGGTCTGCGAGTCGCCGACCTGCTCGATCTTAAGCTGCTCAAGACGCATATCGAGAACGCGGTGCGCGAGAAGAACATGATCGCGCACGCGCTGTTTAACTCCGAACCGCTCGATGCCGACAAAATGTACGAGGAGTACGCGGCGGCTGCGTCGAAGGTCGCCCCGTTCGTGCGCGACACCGCCGTTTACCTGAACAAGGCTCTGGCCGAGGGCAAGTCCATCGTATTCGAAGGCGCTCAGGGGGCGATGCTCGACATCGATCACGGCACCTACCCGTTTGTGACCTCATCGAGCGCTACTTCCGGAGGCGCGGTGATCGGCACCGGTGTCGCCCCGACTGCCATCGACATGGTGATTGGGGTCACGAAAGCCTACTGCACGCGCGTCGGCGGCGGTCCATTCCCCACCGAAGCGAACGACGACAAAGGAGAGCTGCTGCGGGCGCGGGGGAACGAATACGGGGCGGTGACCGGCCGGCCCCGGCGCTGCGGCTGGATGGATTTGCCTCTTCTCCGCTACGCTGGCATGATTAACGGAATCTCGTGGCTGGTGGTCACGAAGCTGGATGTGCTCGATGAGTTCGCTGAGATTCCGGTTTGCGTGAGCTACAAAATCGACGGCCGAAAAACCGACGAGATTCCCGCTCAGGCCAGCGGGTACGACAAGATCGAGTGCGTTTACGAATCTCGCCCGGGGTGGAAGACATCGACGCAAGGCATCACGACCATGGAGAAGCTGCCCAAGGCGGCGCGCGAGTACCTGGCGTTCCTGGAGAAGGAGAGCGGAGCTCGGGTCGGGATGGTGTCGACCGGACCTGATCGCGACCACACGATCTTCGTGGACGAGTTTGCCGAAGCGATCAAGGCGGCGGCGCGGGTGGGGTAGAAAATCGGCTGTTAGCTTCTAGCTCTTAGCTGGATCGGAAGGATCCCGGCTGAATGCGGAGCGTCGTGGAATCCCACCCTAACGTCGCAAAGAGCGCGACGTTAGGATGGGGCACCCGGCTGACGACTGAAGGCTGGCGACTGACGACTGACTGGAGCGTGGCAATGGTGGTCCTGGCGGTGACGTGGATGGCGAAAGTCGGACATGAGAACGAGACGGCTGCAATCTTTTCGAAGCTGACCGAGGCGTCGCGCAAGGAGCCGGGATGCGCCATGTATATCGTGCACCGCCATAAGACCGAACCGCGCCGGTTCTTCATTTACGAGCAGTACAAGGACGATGCTGCGCTCGAGGCACATCGCGCCGCCCCGCACTTCCTGCAGCTTGCGAAGAAGGAACTCCCCAAAGTCGCCGATCGGGTGGAGGGGCATTTGTTCGAGCCGCTGGGGTAGGTGTAGCGCGGGCGCCCTCGCCCGCGACAAGAACCTATTCGATCGGTTTAGCCGGCCGCACTCGGCCGATTTTGCGACCTTCAATCCAGTAATTCAGAGCAAACTTCAGTTCGTCCTGGTTGCACCAGTGTTCGAGAATTTCGCCCGTGGATCCCACCGGCGAGACATTGAAGCCTTCTTCTATGTCCTCGTAATAGATGACTTCGTCACGGTCACGCGCGACGACAACTACGGTGCCGCTGTTGCCATATCGGATGATCGGCGCAGGGTAGGGATCAACCGCGCACCGTTTGAAAAGCGACGATTGCTCTTCGTCGCAGTCCGACAGATCTCGAGCTACGAGTTCCTTGACGTACTCGATCGTTGCCGGCTGCCATTCATCCATGGAGCGATCTTGCGAGGTGCAACGTGCTTGACCCATTCACTTGTTCTTGTCGACCATCAAAACGCCGCCCGAAGCATAGCTTTCCTTGGATACTTCCACGAACGTTACTACGATGGCTTCGCGGCGGGCGCCCGCTTCTTCCACCATCGCGTCGGTGATGCGCTGGGCAAGTTTGCGTTTCTGATCGGCCGTGCGGCCTTGCAGCATGGTGATTTGGATTAGGGGCATGGTCTCAGGTCTCAGGTCTCAGGTCTCAGGTCTCAGGTCTCAGGTCTCAGGTCTCAGAAAAGACAAACTCATACCAGGATGCGTGGCAAGTCGATTCTTGAAATTCCTCGCTTTTCTCTGTGCCTCTGTGTCTCTGTGGTGAATTCGCTTTTCACTGAGAACAGAGAACTGGCAACCAGCAACTACTATTTTGCCAACTCATATCCGGCGAAGAAGAAGCTCAGTTCATAGCGGGCGGTCTCGTCGGCGTCTGAGCCGTGGATCGCGTTGTACTCGATGTTCGTGGCCCACTTCTTTCGGATGGTGCCTTCTTCGGCCTGGGCCGGGTTGGTGGCGCCCATCAATTTGCGCAGGTCGGCGATGGCATTTTCTTTCTCGAGCGCCAGCACGACGATGGGGCCGCTCGACATGAAATTGGTAAGCGAGTTGTAAAACGGACGGTGTGCGTGCACGGCATAAAATTGCTCAGCCTGGTGCTTGGAGATTTCCAGCATCTTCATGGCCAGGATGCGGAAGCCGGTTTTTTCGAACTGCTCAATGATGTCGCCGACCGCGTTCTTCTTCACCGCGTCGGGTTTGATGATGGTCAGGGTACGTTCCAGAGTTTTCATGGATCAGTCGTTGGTCCTTCGTCGTTGATCGTTGGCTGCAAAATCGTCGTTGCTCGTTGGCTAAAAGCTGTCGTCGGTCCTCGGTCGTCGGTCGTCGGCGAAACGTCAAAGTCAAAAGCCGCGGGCGAGGGCGCCCGCGCTACAAGAGCGGGCGCGTCAACCCGCTAGCTTACTTAGTAGTCGGAACACCTATCACCGAGAGCAGCGTTTCGCCGATCGCGGCGGGCGATTTGGCAACTTTGATGCCAGCCGCTTCCATCGCCTTGATCTTCTCCGAAGCAGTTCCCTTCCCTCCCGAGATGATCGCGCCGGCGTGACCCATGCGGCGTCCGGGAGGCGCGGTCTGACCGGCGATGAAACCCACGACGGGCTTTTTCATGTGCTTTTTTACGTACTCGGCCGCAGTCTCTTCGGCGTTGCCCCCAATTTCGCCAATCATGATAACGGCTTCGGTCTGCGGATCCTTGTTGAAGAGTTCCAGAGCATCGGTGAAGTTGGTGCCGATAATCGGGTCGCCGCCAATGCCGATCGCCGTCGATTGCCCGATGCCGCGCGTTGAAAGCTGGTAGACGGCCTCGTAGGTCAGCGTCCCTGAACGTGACACGATCCCGATGTTGCCCTCTTTGTGAATATTTGCGGGCATGATACCGACCTTGCACTTGCCGGGCGAGATGATCCCCGGGCAGTTCGGCCCGATCAGGCGCGAGCGGCGCGTCTGCAAAAATTCCCACGCCTTCACCATGTCGAGGGTGGGGATGCCCTCGGTAATGCAGACGATCAGTTCGATCTCGGCGTCAGCGGATTCCATGATGGCGTCGGCCGCAAAGGGAGGTGGGACGAATATCACCGAGGCGTTGGCGCCGGTTTTATCCACTGCCTCCTGCACGGTGTTGAAGATCGGCCAGCCTTCGTGGGTGGTTCCGCCCTTGCCGGGGGTGACCCCGCCGACAACCTGCGTCCCGTAGGCTGCGCTTGCCTTTGCGTGGAACGTGCCCTCTCGTCCGGTGAGGCCCTGCACGATCAGTCGCGTATTTTTATCTACAAGGATTGCCATGATTGCTCTTTTCTTTTCGAACGGTGGATGGCGTCTCGTAAATTCTGCTCGATGGAGCGGCAGGCGTCCTCGCCCGCCGGACGGGCGAGACGCCCGTCCCTCCACCATCAGCCCTTCGCCGCCGCCACTACTTTTTCAGCCGCGTCCTTCATGGTCTCGGCAACCATGAAATTCAAACCGGAGTCTTTCAGGATCTGCCTGCCGGCCTCGACATTCGTGCCCTCAAGACGCAGCACGATCGGCAGCTGGATGTGCGTCTTCTTGGCGGCCTCGACCACGCCCGTGGCCAGTGTATCGACGCGCAGGATCCCGCCGAAGATGTTAATCAGCACCGCTTTCACGTTTTTGTCGCTGAGCAGAATCTCAAACGCGTGCGTCACCTGCTCGGCGTTGGCGCCACCGCCGACATCCAGGAAGTTCGCCGGCATGCCGCCCGCGTATTTGATGATGTCCATGGTGGCCATGGCCAGGCCCGCGCCATTCACCATGCAGCCTACATTTCCGTCGAGCTTGATGTAGTTGAGGCTGTACTTCGAGGCCTCGACTTCCAGCGGATCTTCTTCGGTGATGTCGCGCAATTCGCGCAGGTCGGGATGGCGGAACAGCGCGTTGTCGTCGAAATTGATCTTGGCATCGAGCGCGAACAGGCGGCCATCCGTCGTGGTGATGAAGGGATTGATCTCCAGCAGCGATCCGTCGGTGCTTTCGAACACCTTGTACAGCCCGCTCATGAACTGTACAGCCTGGTTGATGAGCTGCGGCTTCAGGCCGAGTTGGAAGGCGAGCTTGCGCGCCTGAAAGGCTTCCAGGCCCATGCCCGGATCGATGTACTCCTTGAGAATGGCTTCGGGGCTTTCAGCGGCGACTTGCTCAATGTCCATCCCGCCCGCGGCTGAGGCCATAAACACCGACTTGCCTTCGCCGCGATCGACCAGGATGCCGATGTAGAGCTCTTTTTCAATCGGCAAGGTCTCTTCGATCAGCAGACGGCGAACGATGCGGCCTTCAGGCCCGGTCTGATGCGTGATCAGCGTCATGCCGAGCATCTTCGCGGCCAGATCGCCCGCTTCCTGCACCGATTTGGCGATCTTCACGCCGCCGCCCTTGCCGCGACCACCCGCGTGAATCTGGGCTTTGACCACCACCCCGGAAGCTCCAGCCGCAAATAAGCTCTTGGCCACGGCTTCAGCTTCTTCGCGGGTCTCGGCCATCTCGCCACGCGGCACGGCAACGCCATACTTCTTCAGGATTGCTTTCGCCTGGTACTCATGAATTTTCATAATGATTCCCGATATCGGACCGCTGCCGGCTACTGGCTGCGAGCAAATCGGTGCAGTTGCCACCATAAGTTAGCCAGCAGCGCTTGAATCGACTTTGTTCAGACAGGGTCCTGCTTGCGGCTTTCGACTGCGGGCAGCAAACGTTTGATTTTATAGAAGGGCTCCGGATACGGCAAACGTAAGCGGTCACATGGCTGCGTGATGGGGGAGCTATCAGCTCTCAGCTTTCAGCGCTCAGCGGAGCCAGTGATGGTTGCGCTCCATCTGATAGCTGATGGCTGACAGCTGAGAGCTGACAGCTGAATTCGATGCTACCCTTTAACGGCATGATCGTTGATGCCCTGCACCGGATTGCGAATCATGGCGAGTCGCTTTCTCGCGACGAGGCGCGCGGCGTCATGTCGGAAGTGTTGGCCGGGAAATGCACCGACGCGCAGATCGCTGCCTTGCTGGTGGCCTTGCACATGAAAGGCGAGACGGTCGAAGAGATCGTCGGATTTGCCGAAGCGATTCGCCAAGCCGCGACTCCTCTGAAGGTTGCCGGGAATTCCACCATCGATGTGAGCGGCACCGAGCGCGACGCCCTGGTCGACACCTGCGGCACGGGCGGTGACGCCAGCGGGACGTTCAACATCTCGACTGCTACGGCGCTCGTTGCGGCCGGGGCCGGAGTGCGCGTGGCCAAACACGGCAACCGTAGCGTCACTTCGAAATGCGGCTCGGCGGACGTAATGGAAGCTCTCGGGGTCAACATCAGCCTCCCAGCTTCCCAGATCGCCGCCTGCTTGCAGGAAGTTGGCATCGCGTTTCTCTTTGCGCCTGCCATGCATTCTGCCATGAAGTACGTTCAGCCCGCGCGCCGGGAACTGCGCCTTCGTACCGTATTCAACCTGCTCGGTCCGCTGACGAATCCGGCAAACGCTTCGGCCCAGGTGGTTGGAGTCTATTCTGACGATCTGGTGGAGAAGCTGGCGGAGGCACTGAGCATGCTCGGCTTGCGCCGGGCCATGGTGGTTCATGGTTGCGACGGGCTTGATGAAATCACCATCGGCGGCACGACGCGGGTCGCGGAAGTGCGCGACGGGCAAGTCCGTACCTACGAAGTGACGCCAGAGGAATTCGGCCTGAAGCGCGCGCCAATCGAATCGATCTCTGGAGGAGACGCCGCCGAGAACGCAAGAATCATTCAGGAGGTGCTGGCGGGGAAAAAGTCTCCGTGTCGGGACGTCGTCTTGCTGAACGCCGCCGCGACCCTGGTGGCGGCAGGGCGTGCCAATCTTTTGTCCGAGGCCATGCCGATGGCAGCAAAATCGATCGACTCGGGCGCCGCTCGATCGAAGCTGGAATCGCTGGTGGCGTTTACGCAGCGCCATTCCGCGTCGTCCGCATGATTGAAGTTAGTGTCCCCCGACGCCAGCCGAATGAATTCAAGAACCGGGCAGTCCTCTTTCGAGAGGGCGTCTGCCCATCCAAGGAACGATAAAAAGCTTGACCACAGGGGGCACAGGGGAACACGGAGGCAAAATCTTTCTCTGCGCCCTCTGTGTGTCCAAAATCGATGTTCCCAAGCCTAAGACCTAACCCCTGAATACCTGACACCTAAGATAACCCTGACACCTGAGACCTGACACCCGACTCCAGACTCCTTTATCATCGCAGCGTGTCCAGCTCGCATCGCGGCAAGTTCATTACATTTGAAGGGCTCGACGGGACCGGTAAAAGCACCCAGATGGAAAAGTTGGCGAAGGCCCTGCGCGCCCGCGGAATGTCGGTGGTGGTGACGCGGGAACCGGGCGGCACTCCGACCGGGGAGAAGATTCGCCACGTCATTCTGGACTCGGCCACTACCGGTCTTTCCCCTATGGCCGAGATGGCCCTCATGTTTGCTTCCCGCGCCCAGCATATTGCTGAGGTGATCCAGCCGGGGATGAGCGCCGGCAAAATCGTTCTCTGTGACCGGTTCACCGATTCGACCGAAGCTTACCAGGGCGCCGGAAGGAAGCTGGGGAGCAGGGCGGTGCTCGAACTTCATCACATTCTTTGTGGCGATCTGCAGCCGGATTTGACCATCCTCATGGACTCCGATGTTGCGCTCAGCGTGGAACGGGCGCGCCGCCGCAATCAGAAATCCAGCAAGAACGGACGCAGCCAGAAAGACGAGAACCGCTTTGAGCAGGAGAGTCGAAGCTTCTTTGGCAGGGTGCGTCACGGGTACATGGCGATCGCGCGCCGCGAGCCGGAACGAGTGGTGGTGATCGATGCGCGGGGAACTCCCTCACAAACTCATGCGAAGATTCTGGAAGCGGTGAAAACGCGTTTACGCCTGCCGGCGAGAAACCTTATGAGGCTATGGCTCGGGCGAGCCTCGAAATCACGACCAGTTCCCGGAAAAATCAAGTACGCGGGAGTCAAAACGCAAGCCGCTCTAGGGATGTGTTTCGCTTGCTGCTGGAGACACTGTCGTTGAACGCAGATACCATTCCACAACGACGGCATTGATCGAGAAACCAATCCAGAAAGCCCAGCCGAAGAATTGGCTCGACTCCAGGTGTGTCAAGCGGCTGGTAGCAAAAAATACGCCCATCACCGGACGTGTGGTGGCGATGCCCAACAGTATTCCAATCGCGCGCAGCATCCATCTACGCTCCAAAAGCGGCTCTCCACGGCGCATGTACTGACAAGCGCGTAGCAATGAGAACAGGAAAAGACTGTTGAAGAAGAGGACGGCTGCCCGCTCGGGCCATCCTCCATAGGCATGGATCGACATCGCGTAAGCCGTGATGCCGACGATTCCGCCCAGAGGAAAAAGCAGGCGCTCCGCCACACCTCCACTCGCTCGAGCCCGCAGCAAAACAAATGGCGCCAGGCAGACAAATGCCAGGGCGGGAAGAATGTGAGCCAGGGTCAGTCCCGGGTGGGACACAAAGAATGCATCCAGTGCCGCCAGTTGCGCGGGGACGCTTCGGGGAGGGTGAATGATCGCGAACAACCGGCGCAACGCAACGGCCGCCGCGATGACCGTGCAAAACCAGAAACCAAAGCGCAACCAGCCAGAAGGCTTCCGTTGTGTGACGCGCAATGAAGATGGACTTTCGGACAACGAGTCGACTGGCATGGGATTCACTGCCTCTGGGATTATGATAGATTTAACTTTACTATTTGTAAAGTTAAAGTGTATCGGTTAATATCCGCCGCATGGCCACGAAAAGTGCCAGCTGCAAACGACCCTACACGCTCGGTAAAAGGCTGGAGCGGTCTGACGGCAAACGCGCCAGAATTCTGGGGGCGGCTCGTACGCACCTTGAATCGAGCGGGTTTCAGGGCCTGACGCTCGATCTTCTGGCACGCAAAGCCGGGGTGACCCGGCAAACGGTATACAACCTCTTTGGCACTAAGAGTGGCGTGCTTGAAGCCTTGTTCGATCAGCTTGCCGGAGCTGGGGGCATGAGCCGCATGCCCGAAGTGATGCGACTTGCCGATCGAGACGCCCTGCTGGCGCAATTCGTCAAGATTTTTACGGAGTTTTGGAGCAAGGATCGGCTGTTTCTTCGCAGGATCCACGGGCTTGCGGCCATTGATCCCGAGCTGGGGAAAGCGCTGGTTGAGCGCAATAGCCGGCGGTTGATGGCGGCGACGACGATCGTGCGCCGATTCGCGAACGAGGACGACGCTGGCGCCAGGTCGAAGAAAATCGCCAGCCTATTCGCTCTGACCTCGTTCGAATTCTTCGATGCGCTGGCCGACGGCCTGGGATCGTTCGGGGACGCCGCCGGAATCATTCTGTCGCTGGCGCAGCATGAGTTTGCGGCATAGAATCCTTCGTCCCGCAGTGGCTCGGCGTTTTCGGCCAGACCCCGTGGTAGATTCTTGTTCGTGCCTTTCTCCGACTTCCAGGGCAATCCGGAAATCGTGCACCGCCTGCGTGACATGCTGGCACGCGGTCATTTCCCGCACGCCATGATTCTGGCGGGAGCCACGGGCTCGGGGAAATACACCCTGGCCCTGATGCTCGCCAAGGCGATGAACTGCCTTGAGCAGCCACGGATCGACGGTCTGCCGGACTTCTGCGGGAAATGCGCCAACTGCACGCGGATCGGGCAGGCACAAGACCTGGACGCGCGTTTTGCCGAAGCCGTTGAAGCCCGGGAAAATCTGCGCGAGACCGACAAAAAAGAAACGCGAATCCTGATTCAGACTCATCCCGACGTGCTCGTGATTCCCCCGGACCCGCCGCAGATGATGATCAAGGTCGACCAGGTACGGCGAGTCATCGGGACGATTTACTTCCGGCCCGCCGATGCCCGGGAGCGGGTCTACATCTTCACCGGTTCGAGCTTCATGAAAGAAGCCGCGAATTCGCTGCTGAAGATTCTGGAAGAACCACCGGAGTTCGCGACGATGTTCCTGTTGACCGAGAACGCGGGTGAACTGCTGCCGACGATCCGCTCGCGCGCCATGATTTTCACCCTGGGCGCGCTGCCTGCCTCGGAGATTGAGAGCGATCTGGCAAAAGAACATCCGGAATGGACTGCGAAGCAGCGAGCCCTGGTCGCCCGGCTTTCGGGTGGCGCCGTGGGGCGTGCCCGTGGCTTCGACCTGGCGAAATACACCGCGGCGCGCACACACGCCTTGACCTTGCTGAACACGGCCTTCCGGGCCGGCGACCACAGCGAGCTTTTCAAGGTGACCGAGACGTACCGTCCCGGCGCCGAGGGCCGCGAAAAAACCGACCAGCTTCTGCGGACGCTCTACTCGCTGCTGCAGGATTTGATGTTCCTCAGCTCAGGGACGGCGGAACTGTTGCAAAACACCGACATTCAAGGCGAACTGAAAAAAATGAGCGAGGCGGCTGATTTCGGATGGATCGCGTCAGCAGCCGACCGGCTGGCCGAGGTCGAACGCGGGATGCGCAGGAACCTGCTGCGTTCGTTGTCGCTCGACGCGATGGCGCTGGGGTTGGAGAAAGGCGCGTAGCTGGTGGCTGGCAGCTAGTAGCTTGTGCCTCTGGCCTCCACATTGTGGTATCAGCCTACTTCTATGATTCGCATCATCATCGCAGCGATATGGCTGCTCGCACCACCAATTCTCCTCGTTCATGCTTTACGCCTTTGGAGACCGGGGCTACGTCCGGTCGGCTGGAAAGGCAGATTACCGGTTACTGTCGCTGTTGCGGTTCTACTGAATTGGCTCTTGTTCATCACATTTGTTTTTGCAGGCCAGATTGGAGGCTTCGGTTCCCATTACATGACGATGAGACTTGCAGACGTCTTTCTCCTTGTATCTCTGCTGGTCCTGATCGCATCGTTTCTCACGCACACGGGCAGATGGGCGTTGTCTTTGGCCAGCTTCCTGATGCTGGCACTGTGGGTGGGTAGCGAGATGGTCGCCTAGTATCGGAAGCCGGCAACGCGAGCCGCGAACTTCGAGAGACCAACTCCTGTTCTCCCAAAGTCTTTGCCTCTCCGTCACTTAAGGATTGTCTAGTTCAGCCATCCTGTGCTACGGTAACGGGAAAGTTCACGCCTTATTTCCACACGCACAGCAGCGAGTGTTGTGACCGGCGCACTCATATGCGTGGGAACAGGTGGTGTCATGAAGGATGCAATCGATTCCATGGCAACGGAACGTCCGCTCGAGCAGGAAGGATTCGCGAACCGCAAGCTGATCCGGCCTTCCCTTAACCGTAACGACCACAACCCGAACCATGTCCAGGCCCCCATGGAACGACGCGAAAGGCCCACCGGCAGCGGTGGTGGCGGTAAGAAGGTCCCTCCTCCGGAAACCACCAACGCGGAAAACTTCTACTACCAGAAGCAGATGCAGGGCAAGACGCCCATGGTCATCGTGCTGCGGGACGGCGAAGAGATTCACGGCGTCATCGAGTGGTACGACAAGTACTGCCTGAAGGTGAATCGGACTTCCCAGCCGAACGTGGTGGTCTACAAGCCGGCCATCAAGTACATGTACAAAGAGGGCGAAAACTCCCGCTGAAGGCGAGGGGCGTTGGGCGAGGACGATTGCCCAGGCGTGCGGGTTTGACCTGCAATTGTCCTGAAGTCTTGCTACTTTCGATACCCTTTCGAGTATTTCAACAGGCATTTCGTGTGTAGAGACGGCGGGCCCAAAGTGTATACTCCCGCGTAATAATCCTCTTTATTGGAGCCATATTCGTCGCA
This sequence comes from uncultured Acidobacteriota bacterium, assembly GCA_963729415.1. Taxonomy (GTDB): domain Bacteria; phylum Acidobacteriota; class Terriglobia; order Terriglobales; family Acidobacteriaceae; genus Gp1-AA133. The sequence continues at coordinate 36,243 of CAVSOD010000015.1, forward strand.
TCTGGCCAGGATGCGGCATCCGTGTCCGTTTCTGCGGGAGGGCGAGGCTATGACCACTGCCGTTCGAAATCCGCATTTGACCACACCCATTCGAAATCCGCATTTGATGACTGGGCAACGGCCGTTTGGGCAGCGAGTATCTCCGCGCCGCCGCGTCGCAGTGCCATTGAACGTTACCATCCTGCGGTCGGGTGTGCCGGATTCCGTTCCAGGACGATCGCTGGACCTCGGCGAAGGCGGGCTAGGCGCGGTTTTGGCGGCTGAATTGTTTCCGGGGGAGTTGGTCGGGGTCGAATTCCAGCTGCCCGATGCCGGCTCCATATTGACCAAGGCGCGAGTGTGTTACCAGGAGCGGTTGCGCTGCGGATTGCAGTTTCTCGCGATCCCTGCCGAGCAGCGGGCGATATTGGGAGCCTGGACACTCGAGCAACCGCGGCGGAACGGAACATCGTCACGCTTCCAGCCAGGAACGGCATCAAGAATCGAAAGCACGGCGACGGCCCCCGTCCACAAACCGGCTCAACCCGTTCCGGCCGAGCCGAAGTTTCTCGCGGAATCGCCGTATGATGCTGCCGGTACGCCCAAATACATCCGGCGCAAGATTCTCATGCTGCTGGCGGCCTCGATCATCGCCGCCGCTGGAGTGGGCTGGTGGCAATGGGAACAGGCCTGGCAAGAACTGGAATCGCATCCCTCCACACGCTCAGTCGAGGCAAACCAGCTTCCGGTCGCGGTACCAGCAGAGGTGATGCAGCACCTGCTGGTGCACCGCGTAGAACCAATGCTGCCGGGACGACCAAGAGCCGCGGGCCTCGCGGTGTTGGCAGCGCGCATCGGACGCGATGGCTCGGTAACCAGTCTTCGACCGGTAAGCGGACCGGACGTTCTGACCCGCGCCGCCATGGATGCGGTGCAATGGTGGAAGTTCGAACCGTACCGATTGAACGGCGAACCGGTAGACGTGGAAACTACAGTGGCGGTCGAGTTCCGCTAAAGCACGAACCCGCAAAAAGATCGATGGAAGCAGTCCCGCGCAGACTTACTTTGGGGCGGTGTGGCTTCGTCGAACGCCATCCAGGACAATCAGGCTACTAACCCCGAAGCAGCCCACGGCTGCCAGGGCCGTGACCTGATAAAGAGCCGAGCCAATGTGCAACCAGTCGGCGAACAGCGCACAAACGGCACAGGCGATTCCCAAGAAATTCAGCCATTGAGGCGCGCGGACCGGAACGGGCGAATCGGGCCGCAGCCGTTGCTGCAATAGAACCGCCACTAGTCCGATAGCAGCCAGGACAACCGCTGCCATCGGGCTGTGGAAGGCGGCGCCTCGGGTGTAGATCACCACCAAAGCAATCGCCAGCACGAGCAGGCCAGCGGCAATAACAGTCCATCGGCGGGATGCGGTTGTTGACGTGGGCGGCGGTTGGTCCATGGGGACGCGGGAATTCGACTCATTGTAAACAGTCGGCCGCCGACTTGCGAGAAAAAGCGCGACGAGGAGGTGGGGCGGACCCAGCGATTATGCCCTGCCGGAGAGCCACTCTGCGGGCTGATGACCCCCGTGGTTGACGGCGTAGAGCACGAGTTCTACGCGCGTGGAAATGCCCAGTTTGTCGAAAATGCGGAAGAGATATTTCTTCACCGTGTGCTCGCTGAGCCCAAGTTCCTCGGCGATTTGACGGTTCGATAAGCCCTCGGCCACCAGCGCCACGACCTGCTCTTCCCGTGGCGTTACCAGGGTGTTTCCATCGGCATTGACGACGCGCAACGAGGGAACTTGCGAGACGATATCGATCAGGTAATCAACCTGCTCGGCCGTCGCCCAGATCTGACCACGGTGGACCACCTGGATGCATTTGCACAGCGCGCGAAAAGGCGACGCTGCAAAACAAAATAATCCACGCGCGCCGGAACGAAAGGCATTGACGACCAGTTCGCGGTCAAACGACTCGATCAGGAGGACCTTCGCAACTTTCGGAAAAGAGACATGGATGCGGCGAAGCAGAGACATATCCTGCCAGCTGTTGCTCTGGCTGTTGGCATCGAGCAAAAGCACGTCGACCGCGCTGCCCTCCAAAAGCCGCAGAATCAGTTCTGGATCAGGCGGACAGGATGTGATTTGGAAGTCAGGGTGGCGGCGTAAGGCGCTGCTGAGAAGCTGTGTCTGCATCTGGCTGGAGTCTGCAACCAGAACCCGAATGGCTGCGGCGGATTTGTCGTGCATCTTGGTGGCGCGCTGGTTTTCCACAGTGAGAAAGATTCTAGGTGGGCGTTGGCCGCGAGTCATGTTCAGTGGTCACCAATTTTTGTGACGCTATCCACACCGCAGCCTGGAAAAAGAAGTGTGCAAAACAGGATGCGCAGGTCAGAAATGGGGCACTCCGAAGAGGCGGTGCGGGTTCGTAAGGCCATGTCCGAGAAGTAGTTCCGATGGGCTGGACAATCGATGCCTGGGCCGATCGAAGCAGCCCCATTTCGAGCAAGTACACGTTCGTGGGTACTCCATCCGAATGCGTCGGCGCAGGAGTGCGGAAGTTGCAAAGTCTTCTGACGAATTCACCAAAACGGCACGCCTATCGGCTCGCAATGAGGAACAAGGGCAAGCACCCGGCTTGTTGTAAGGCATCCAAGCGCGTACCTCGAAAGTAGGCAACACGAGCTATGTCTTGCTGAAATTTCGAGTTGCTCCTAATTTGCAGAGGTACGGTAGAGAAAAACAGCGCGCTCGCGAATGAATTTTTCCTCCTTATGTCTGCTCGCGGTTTTCGCTACGGTACTTCGACCGCCGCTGTTTGAGGCCGCTTTTGCCCAGGAACCAGGGCCGAACCGGGGGGTTCAAGAGAAACCTGTTTCTCCGGAGAGCATGCCGGAGACGAACGGGCCAGCGACCTCGCAACCGGAGAGAGTGGGCGGCACGGGAAACCCAGTGCTCGGAAGGGAACGCCGTCCACTCTACCGGTTAAGTAAAAGCGACATCGCGGAAATCAGCTTCGCCTTCGCCCCGGAATTCGATCAGACCGTCACGGTGCAGCCCGACGGATTTGTCACGCTCAAGGACACAGGACACCTGTTTGCCGAGGGCTTGACCGCGCAGGAGCTTGAGGCCGCGATCGACGCGGCCTACGCTCACGTTTTGCACGACCCGCAAGCCACGGTAGTCCTGAAGGAATTCGAGCATCCCTATTTCATCGCAAGCGGAGAGGTCACACATCCAGGGAAATACGAGCTTCGTGGGCCCACCACGATCGCGACGGCGGTGGCCATGGCGGGAGGACTATCCCAGCAGGCCAAGCATTCGGAGGTGATTCTGTTCCGCCATGTTACGGCTGACGTGGTAGAGACCCGCGTCGTAAATCTCAAGGCGATGCTCAAGCACCGAAACTTGGACGAGGACCTGTCCTTGCAGGCTGGGGATTTTTTGTACGTCCCGAGAAGCACGGTCTCGAATGTAATGCGGTTCATGCCCACGACCAGCATGGGAATGTACACCAGCGGTCTCAAATTCTGATCGAGGTGGAAGTGGAGAATCCCCTCGATCCTTATGCCGGACGATCGAACAGCAATTCGCGCCGAGAGCGAAGAATGGCAGACACCCACGTTGCGAGACGTGCTGATGCTGCTGTTTCGCCACCGAAGAGCCGCGCTAACCACTTGGGCCGCGTTCCTCGCGCTTGCGGTGCTATACATGCTGACCATCCCGCAGTACCAAGCGCACATGAAGGTGTGGTTACGCCGTGAGCGAGTTGATCCAATCGTGAGCTCCGACCAGAATCCGCCACAAACTCTGGCACGTCCGGAAATCAGTGAAGAGGATGTGAATTCCGAGGTGGAGCTTCTGCGCGATCAGGACCTGTTGGCGCAAGTGGTGAAGCAGAATGGACTTCGCTCGAAAGGCGTCGGGTCGCGGCTAAATTTGTCAGGCGAGGGCGAGGAAGTCGAGGTGGCGCGCGGCGTCCGAAGGCTCGCCAGCCAACTGAAGGTCGAACCGATCCGCAAGAGCAACCTGATCCTGATCAGCTACGACAGCGCAGATCCTGCGCTAGCCGCGCGCGTGCTGAATTCGCTGGCCAGACTGTATGTCGAGAAACATAAAGAAGTTGGAAGATTTTCGGAAGAGACGCCGTTTTTCATTCAACAAGCCGAGCAGTCTCGCATCCGCCTGAATCAGGCCGAGCTTCAGCTGTTGGATTTCTCACAGAGCCGCGGGGTGGTGGCAGGGACACTGGAAAGGGATCTCGGGCTGCAACGGGCAGGGGAAATCGAAACGGTCTATGGTCAAACTTCCGTTGCGATTGAGGAAACCTCGCGCCGGATCGAGGAACTGCGCAAGAAGTTGGAATCATTCCCCGAGCGAAGCACTTCCCAGGTTCGCACCTCGGACAACCCGCAGCTCCTGGAGACCTTGAAGGGCAGGCTGCTGGAGTTGCAATTGAAGCGAACGGCGCTGCTCACTAAGTATCAGCCTTCGTACCGCCTGGTACAGGAAGTCGAGGAGCAAATCAACGAAGCGCAGTCAGCCATTGCCGCAGAGCGCCTGTTACCGGTGCGGGAAGAAACCACCGAAAAAGATCCCAATCATGAATGGGCCAAGGCGGACTTGAGCAAGGCGGAGGTGGAACTCAGAGCATTGCAGGCACGGCAGCAGGCAACGGCGCTCGAACTGGCAGCCGCGCGCAGCCGCGCACGAATGCTGGGCGAGGCTGCCATCCACCAGCAGGACCTCTTGCGTGGCATGAAAACCGCGGAAGAGAGTTATTTGCTGTACGCGAGAAAGAGTGAAGAAGCGCGTATCACTGACGCGCTGGATGAACGCGGCATCGTAAACGTCGCCATTGCCGAACCGCCCGTCGCTCCGGTTCTCCCGAAACACTCGCCATGGGTAGTGTTGTTCGTGGGCGCCCTGGCTGGCGTCTTCGCCGGGATCGGAATGGCATTCGCCGTTGATTCCCTTGACCCAGCGTTTCGCACACCGGAGGAAGTCGTCGAATACCTGAGAGCGCCGGTATTGGCTTCGCTCCCCAGGGAGGTCGCATGAATCCGGTTGCAATCCCGAGGCAAATGTCATGAGCGCCGGACTTGGTGTACTGCGACGGGCGTTTGCCGCATCGACGGCAACGAGAACACAAGATCAAGATTCGCTTTGCGAAGTCGAGCCGGTTGCCGCCGGCCGCGACTGGCAGCCCGCGCAGTACGCTCAGGATCAACTTCGTGCCCTGGTGCGAACAGTATTCGTGCCGGGATGGCCGCGCCCGGCCCGGCAGGTCGTTTTCAGCGACGTTGCATCAGGCGTAGACGTCACTTCGGTTTGCATGAGAATCGGGGAAGTGCTCGCCACGCAGGGGGTGGGGAGGGTTTGTGTTGTTGAGGCGAGCTTCACACCTCAGGAAAATTTTGGAGGGACAAGCAACGACGGCAATGACATTCCGGAAACGGCCGGGGCGGTGCCCCTGTCCTCCCGCCAAATTTCTCGCAATCTGTGGTTGATTCCGGCATTCTTCCAAAGCCCAGAGCAGGAGCAAAATGTCGCGTGGCTGCGCGCCCGCCTCGGGAAACTCCGCCGAGAGTTTGATTTTGCCGTGATTCAGGCGGCTCCCGTTAGTGATCCCGCCGGCGTTTTTGTGCTCGCCCATTTAGCCGATGGCCTCGTGCTCGCGCTCGACGCACACCGTACCCGACGGGCTACCGCACAGCGGATCCGCCAGCAGTTGCTCGCTACGAATGTGAGACTGCTTGGAGTCATTCTGCGAGACCGCATGTTTCCGATTCCGGAAGGTCTGTATCGGCGACTTTAGGTTAACCAGTAGAAGGGGCTGCAGTGAGTGTATCGGCAGTTCATCAAGAGCTTCCATTTCACGAAACCAGCGGCGCCGAGCGCTTAATTCCCGGCCGCGGAACTTTGCCCACCTTACCGCGAAAGCGTCCACAACCGGTGTGGGCGGATGGAAGCGCACGGGTTGGTCATAGTTCGAAATTCCCCTCGGAATTCAGCTTTTCGGATTTCGTTGTTCCCAGCCCTTTCGGACTCGAGGACAACTGGCGGTTTGCAGTAACCCTGGTCGCTGACTACATCGCAATTTTGGTCAGTTGGGCGATAGCAGCACACCTCGAGGGCCTGCTTCGCTTTGAGTTCGCAGGCCCCTCAATGGCCAACTGGCATTTAGCGCCACTTGCGTCGGGCTGGCCCAGGAGTGCCGCCGCATTCGCCGTGATCTCAACCCTGTTCGGTTACAGCGAGGGCCTGTATTTTTCGCGGCAGCAGGTGCGACGTCAATCACCGTACTTGATCCTGGCGAAGACCCTGGGTTGGTCGACCCTGCTGCAGGCGACCCTGCTGCGCGCATCCGGAGGCAGCGGCCCCTCACTGGTTTGCGTTACCGCGGCAGGGCTGCTCTGCTACGGCTGTCTTAGCGGTTGGAGAGGCTGTCGATCAAAGCTACGGCGACGTGCCTCTCCCGGCCGGAAGCATAAACACCGTACGTTGATCGTCGGCGCAGGCAGGGCCGGCCGGCAAGTGGCCGACTATCTGGAACAACATCCGGAGATGGGCCGCATGGTCGTTGGGTTCATTGACGATGCGAAAAAGCGGGGATTTGGCGTGTTGGGTCCTCCAGAGAAAATCGCCTCGATCGCACGCGCACACTTTGTCGACGAATTGGTTCTTGCAGCGTCGCCGGCGCCAGACCTGGCGCAGCGAATCATTCGCGAGGCACAAAAGAATCATCTCGACGTGAAAATCGTCCCCGAATTTCACGGTGGAATGCCCGTTTATTCATGGATGGAGGACTTGGGGGCAGTGCCGCTGGTAACCCTGCACCGGGAAACGATTCCCACGGTGTCGTTATTCTTGAAGCGAACAGCAGATGTAGTCGGCTCATCGTTAGGGTTGATTTTCGCGGGGCCCATCATGCTAGCCGTCGCAGCGCTGATTCGACTCGATACTGCGGGACCAGTTCTCTACAGCGCCTCGCGAGTGGGGAGAAAAGGGCGGCGCTTCCGATGCTACAAGTTCCGCACCATGATGGTGAATGCCGCAGACCTGAAAGAGCAGCTGCGTGCCCGCAACCAGCGAGAAGGGCCATGTTTCAAGATCGCTGACGATCCCCGGATCACCCCGGTGGGCCGCTGGCTGCGGCGTTACAGCCTCGACGAGTTGCCTCAGCTTTGGAACGTGTTGAAGGGAGAGATGAGCCTGGTGGGGCCACGGCCCCATCCCCTCGACGACTTCGCTCGCTATGCGCTCGAACACCTGCGCCGGCTCGACGTCACCCCGGGCATTACCGGGCTGTGGCAGATCAAGGCGCGACGCAATCCGTCTTTTGAGACCAACCTGGCCCTGGACCTCGAATACATCGAGCACTGGAGCCTCTGGATGGATGTGCGAATTCTATTCAAAACGATCGCCGTGGTGTTCCAAGGTACTGGCGCGTGAACTCCGGGACGCTCCACTGGCCGGGAACCCCGGACTCGCGCCGTCCAGTCCGTACACCGTGGTCGATCGTGCTGATCGTGGCTGCTCCGTTGCAGGCACTGATGAACGCGCCAGTCCTGCTTTTTCTGCTCACTTTGACTGTGATGCTGTTTCGGCCGCCGGACCTTGACGTCCACTCGGTGGATCGCATCGCGTTTTGCCTGCTCGTCTTTATTGTGCTTTTGCGTGCGCTGGCTCTGCGGCAACCATTGTGCTGTCCGTTCAGGCTGGCGCTACCAATGGTCAGTTTGACAGCACTTGCGGCAGCAAGCGCCTTGAGCCGCCCGTTTGATGTTGGCACCTGGAGTGTGCTCACAGCCAAGTTCATCGTGCCATTCACGTTCTTCTGGTTGTCCCCGCTGGTTTTCCCTAAGGGGCGCAGCTTGCAATGGCTCGAACGATTCCTCCTTGCGGTCCTCGCATATCTCATCTGGACCGCCCTCGCGTTTCTGGTTGGAGCACACAGCCTGATTTTTCCTCACTTCATTCTCGACGAGAGTCTCGGAATTCATGCCGAGCGCGCACGCGGACCGTTCCTGCAAGCGGTCGCAAACGGGGTCACGCTGAATCTTCTGGGTCTCTTTGCCATTGAGCGCTATCGCCGCGGCAAACTCTCGGGCATCTGGTCGCTCCTGTTGCTGTGCACCTTGCCCTTGGCGATCGTTGCCACCAAGACACGGGGTGTGTGGGTGGCGTTTGCTGTGTCAATTCTGTGGCTGATGCTTCGTTCCGGCGATGCGCGGCTGCGACGGGCTTCCGCGGCGTTGGCATTGGCCGGCGGTCTCGGAGTCCTGGTCGTTCTCGGTTTGGGCGACACTGCTTTGGGCGATACCGCCGCACTGCAAGACCGCCTGCAGGACAACAGCCCGGTGGAGTTCCGCATCGCTGCCTACCGTGCCGGATGGAACATGTTTCTGCAGCGGCCGATTCAGGGTTGGGGCGCGGGTCAGCTTCAAGTCGAACTTCCGGATCAAATTGAAGGTTTTCATGGCGAGGCATTTGCTGTTCACAACACCTACCTTGAAATGCTCGTCGAGCATGGACTGCTGGGCTTTGCCCTGTACGTCTGGATCCTCGTGGAATTGTTCCGGCTTCGGGGAAAAAAGGTCGGAGATGAAAGCGACATCATCGGATCCATTCGCTCGCTGTGGCCACTTCTGCTTGGGGTCTACCTGGTAAATGCGTTGTTCGTGGTGATGAATTACCAGTTTGTTAACGGGCTGTTGTTCACCTTCGCAGGCATTCTAGCTGCAAATCCGTCAACCGCAAGAACGGCGCGCAGATGACAGGCCCGACTGTCATAGACGCGGACCTTTCTAAGTTGACCTCCCGGGGCGGGTTGTACCTTGGGCTGCGTTACGGGCTCGGCATTGTTGTGAGTTGCGGAAACATGCTGGTTTTGACCCGATGGATCGGTCCACACGCTTACGGTCTGTATGTCACGGCTCTCGGGTTGACTTCGTTCCTTGCCACTCTGGCTCGTGGCGGGATTGATACGTACCTGGTGCGGATGGATACGCATCCAGACCGGAGTGTTTACGACGTTGCCAGCACCCTGATCGCTGTGCTCTCCGTAGCACTGATGCTGGGAGGAGTGCTGGCGGCCCCGTTGCTCATTCGATGGTACGGCAATCGGGAATTTCTTCCCGCGTACCTGGCCACTCTGGTCACGGTGCCACTTGCCGGACTGGCGGGTCCTCCGACGGCCAAGCTCGAACGCAATCTCGATTTCCGCGCCGTCGCCGGGATAGAGCTCGGCGGCCAAGTGCTGGCTTTGGTTGTAGGAATGGCGCTGGCGTGGCACGGACTCGGTGTGTGGGCCCCGGTTTTTGGCTTGATCGCGTGGCAGACATGGGCCGTCATCGCGGCCATGCGGGCGGCCAGAATTCTGCCACATTTGCGCTTCGACTCTGTGCAGAGCCGGCAGATGCTCTCGTTTGGAGCAGGCTACAGCGCCTCGCAGCGGGTTTGGCAGGCGCGCACGCTGGTCAACCCGCTGCTTGTCGGGAGGTTCGCAGGCGCTGAAGGCGTGGCCTTTGTGGCCCTGGCCGTGCGTATCGCGGAAGGTCTCGGGTTCATAAGAATCACGGCGGGGCGGCTGGCCATCGCAGCTTTGTCGCGGTTGCGCCATGATCCGCCGCGATTTCAGTCGAGGTTGGAAAGCGCGCTCAAACTGCAGATTCTGGCTCTGGGTCCGCTGCTCTGCCTGTTCGCGCTGGCCGCGCCGATGGTCGTACCACGGTTTCTAGGATCACGGTGGACGGCGAGCCTGGAAATTTATCCATTTGTCGCGGCCGGCGTACTGGTGAACTCGCTCTACAACCTGCAAGCCTCGGCGCTGTTCGTGGCCGGGCAGCAATGGGCTGTCCTTCGCGCGTATAGCTTGCACGTCGCCATACTCGGAATTGCTACAGCGATTCTGTTGCCAACCATCGGGATCGCTGCCTACGGCTGGGCGGAAATCGCAGCCTGTGGGGGATATCTCCTTCTTCATATCGCGGCAAAGGATGTCGCACACGTGTCTTATCGCAAACTGGGATGGCTGGTAGCAGCCTTTGTCCTGCCGCCTTTCGGGCTGTTATTTAGCACGGTGTGGACGGTGGCGCTGTGGATCCCGCTGATCGCTCTCGCAGGGTTCGAAATCCGCGGATTTTACCTCGGGGCGAGATTGGGCACCCGGGGCTTCGCAATGGGCCGGTCGGACATTTTGCCGGTGTGCGACGAATCCGCTGGCGTGGAGGTCTGAGAAAGTGCCGACCGTCGCTTACCTCACAAACCAGTTCCCTGCCGCCGTTGAATGGTACGTGGTCGAGGAAATTCGGGAACTGAGGCGACGTGGAACCGTGGTAATTCCGTGCAGTTCAAGACGAGTCTCGAGGGCGGTACCGGAATTTCTGGATCTCGAACAAGAAACCCTGTACCTGGAACCCGTGCGCTGGGGACTACTCCTGGCGGCACTTTGGAAATGCCTCACGAAGTTCCCTTTAATCGCCGATCTCGTGGCGCGCGCGCTTGCTGCCCCTGGCCAATCACTGTCACGCCGCGCGCGAACGTTGTTGCACACCATACTGGGGTCGTATTACGCACTGCTGTTGCGCGGCCGTGGAGTGGAGCACATCCACGTTCACCACGGGTACTTCTCGTCATGGATCGCGATGGTGGCAGCACGCATGCTCGGCATTTCCTTCAGCGTGACACTGCACGGGTCTGATCTCCTTTTGCATCCGTCGTACATGAGCACAAAGCTCGAAGAGTGCGCATTCTGCCTGACGGTGTCTGAATTCAACCGACGACACATCCAGGCACAGTACCCGCAGGTCGATCTCAGCAAGGTGCGTGTGCAGAGGCTCGGGGTAGACATTCCAATCACTCCCCTTGTGCCGATTCGCAGGCCGAATGCGCCGGCCGTCTTGCTCACTGTCGGCCGGCTACATGCGGTGAAAAACCATGAGTTCCTGCTGCAAGCCTGCTTTCAACTACGAGAGCGCGGAGGGCAGTTTCAGTGCCTGATCGCCGGTTCAGGGCCAGAGCGCCAAAGGCTCGAGTCTCTCAATCGTCAGCTGAAAATCGAAGACATCGTGCACCTGGTTGGCGAGGTACCGCACTACGAAATTGGTTCGTACTACGAGGCCGCCGATCTGGTGGTGCTCACCAGCCATAGTGAAGGCATCCCGTTGGTTCTTATGGAAGCCATGGCGCACGGGCGAGTCGTGCTGGCTCCCGCGATCACCGGAATTCCAGAACTGGTGATCGACGGCAAAACCGGATTTCTCTACAGGCCTGGCGTACTCGAGGATTTCGTGGGCCAGGCGGAGCACATTTTAAGATCGCGCGAAGGTTTAAGCGCCGTGCGAAAAGCCGCGCGGAACCACGTCGAAGAACACTTCAACCGGCGACGAAACCTGGAGCACTTCGCGAACGAATTTCTGCAGCAGATCGAATCCACGGATCGGAGCTGTCCCGATGAGGATTTTGTACTGCAACAAATATAACTTTCCCTTCAGCGGAACTGAGGTGTATCTGTTCGAGCTGATGGAAATGATGCGCCAGCGGGGGCACGAAGTGGCCCTTTTCTCGATGGCGGATTCTCGCGGAATACCCAGCCACTATGACGAATATCTCGTGCCAAGCGTCGATTTCAAAGCTGACCGCGGGGTGGTGAGTAAGGTTCGGCTCGCCTCGCAAGCGATTTATTCCCGCGAGGCGCGCCGACGGATCCGCCGCATGATCGCAGAGTTTCGCCCGGACGTCGCGCACGTACGAAATATCTACCACCATCTGACGCCTTCGATTCTCTGGGAACTTAAGCGGCAGGGCGTCCCGGTTCTGTATCACGTAAACGATTTCAAATTGCTGTGTCCGAACTACAACTTTGTGGCCGCGGGCAAGACTTGCGAACGGTGCCGCGGCGGGCGCTTCTGGCGGGCGATCGCAGAAGGCTGTTATTCCGGAGGACGCGCGAAGGCCACAGTGCTGGCCGCTGAGGCCTACGTGCATCGTGGGCTGCAAACTTATCAAAAGTGCGTGGATCAGGTCCTCGCACCCAGCCACTTTGTGCGTCAAAAATTATTGGAGTACGGGTGGCCGGAAGACCGGATCGGAGTGCTGCCACACTTTCAGAAGGTCGCGGAGCCCATGCCGCGCCCGGCCATCGGCAACGCGCCCATCGTTTACTTCGGCAGGTTGTCGCCCGAGAAGGGTGTCGAAGACATTTTGCTGGCGATGGAAGGGTTGGCCGATGTTCGCCTGATCATCGCGGGAGATGGACCGCTGCGACCTGACCTCGAAAAACTTGCCGCCACTCTGAGGCCGGGGCAGATAACGTTCACGGGGCACCTGGAAGCACCCGAGCTAGAGAGCGTCATCGCGAGTTCCCGCTTTACCGTGTTCCCTTCGCGCGCGTACGAGACGCTCGGCAAATCCATCCTCGAATCCTACGCTCAGGGGCGCGCTGTGGTTGCATCGAACCTTGGCTCGCGTCCTGAGTTCGTGAAGCATGGAAAAACCGGGCTGTTGTATCCGGCCGGGAATGTCGAGCAATTGGCGTCGATAATTGCCTTCCTGCATGAACGTCCACAATGTGCGGCCGAGATGGGAGAAGGCGCTCGAAGCTACGTCCATCGTCACCATTCCCCTGAAAGCCATGCTGCCGCCATCACTGAAATCTATGAAAAACTCGTCGGGCGCCGGCCGCGCCTGAACGACACTGGGTCGACACGATTACTAACTTCCGCAGCCACGCCTCGCCTGCGAGTCGCCTTTATCGGCGGTCGCGGAGTCGTCGGCAAGTACAGCGGGATCGAGGGATATTACGAAGAGGTGGGGCGTCGTCTGGCAGCTTCGGGACACGAAGTCACAGTGTATTGCCGCAATTACTTCACGCCACAACAACCGCAGCACAACGGGATGCGGCTGGTCCATCTGCCTACAATTCGTTCGAAACATCTCGATACGTTTCTGCACACCTTGCTGAGCACCGTGCACGTGATGTTTCGATCGTGCGACATCGTGCACTACCACACTCTCGGTCCCGCGTTATTTTCGTTTTTTCCACGCTTGGCGGGTAAGAAAACCGCTGTCACCGTGCAGGGACTCGACTGGCAGCGGAAGAAGTGGGGACGAATCGCATCCGCAGTGCTACGGCTCGGGGAACGGGCCGCGGTACGCTTGCCAGACACGACAATGGTCGTGTCGCGCACGCTGCAGTCACACTTCCGCGAGGGCTATGGCGCCGAGACCCATTACATCCCGAATGGGGCAGGCCTTCGCGAACCTTCCCAACCTGAGCGACTTCTTTCATGGGGGATTGAGAAGGGGCGGTATGTGCTGTTCTTAGGCCGATTCTCGCCGGAAAAGAACTGCCATCTCCTGATCGATGCATTCGAGAGAATCGATACCAGGGTTAAACTCGTGCTCGCGGGCGGGCCGACTAGCGGCAATGCCTACGTGAAGGAATTGCAGCGACATGCGTGTTACCGCGTTCGCTTGCTGGACTATGTGTCGGGAGACGACTTCGAAGCCCTGTTGAGCAACGCCATGCTGTTCGTTCTCCCATCGGATCTCGAGGGTCTTTCGCTCGCTCTGCTCGAGGCCATGGGGGCAGGGCTTTGTGTTCTTACCAGCGACGTTCCGGAGAACTGCGAATTGGTGGATGGCGCGGGCTTTACCTTCAAACGCGGTGACAGCAAAGATCTCGAGCGCATGCTGCGCATCCTGATTGCCGCGCCTCAATTGCGTCGGGCTGCGGGCTCTGCAGCCCGGCTAAGAATCGACGAGCAGTACCAGTGGGCGGCAATCTCGAAGTCCATCGAGGAGATCTACTTTCAGATGCTCGGGACGAGAAACAACGCATCGGGCGGCAGTCTTACCGAAATTGGTTCGGCTCCCCAAAAAGTCGCTTAGACCTCATCGGCCGGCCTGAACGGCGAGTTACCCGCAGTTTTCAATTACAATTAAAAGGCTTTTGCTTCGCCTTCTCCTGCGGGGACACGCAGGCGATTGTTTGCTGGGACGTACCTGCTCAATATGAACGATGCCATTCTTGTCACTGGCGGAGCCGGGTTCATTGGCTCGAACTTCATCCTGCAATGGATGGAACGCGAGTCCGCTGCGATCGTCAATCTCGACAAGCTGACTTACGCCGGCAACCTGCGGAATCTTGAAAGCGTCGCATCGAATGCCCGATACACGTTCGTCCACGGCGATATTACGGACCCGGCCGCGGTTGCCGATGTCCTGCGGGCACATCAGCCGAGAGCCATCGTGCACTTTGCCGCCGAGAGCCACGTAGACCGCTCGATTCTGGGCCCGGCGGAATTTATCCGCACCAATGTTGGGGGCACATTCACACTGCTCGAGGAAGCGAGGGCTTACTGGTCGAGCCTAAACCCTTCCGATTCCCGGCAATTCCGCTTCCTGCACGTTTCTACCGACGAGGTTTACGGCTCCCTGGGTCCACACGACGCAGCGTTCACCGAGCGGACGGCATATGCGCCCAACAGTCCCTACTCAGCCTCAAAGGCTGCATCGGATCATCTCGTACGCGCCTACCATCACACCTATGGTTTGCCAACGCTGACCACGAACTGCTCAAATAATTACGGGCCCTATCAGTTTCCAGAAAAGCTCATTCCGCTGATGATCCTGAATGCGCGCGCGGGAAAGGCGCTCCCGGTTTACGGTGACGGGCGAAACGTGCGTGACTGGCTCTATGTCGGTGATCATTGCGCGGCAGTGAGAACTGTCTTAGCGAAAGGAACGCCCGGAGAAACCTACAACATTGGCGGCTGGAACGAGAAAACGAATCTTGCGATCGTGGAAACCATTTGCGATTTGCTGGACGAATTCTGTGGAACCGATCGGGTCATGCCTCATCGGAACCTCATCACATTTGTGCAGGATCGGCCAGGACACGACCTTCGCTACGCGATCAATGCCAGTAAGATCGAAAGTGAGTTGAATTGGAGGCCGAGAGAAACGTTCGAGAGCGGAATCCGGAAAACCCTGTTCTGGTATCTTGAAAACGAAGACTGGACGAAGGAAGTGACCAGCGGCGTATACCGGCAGTGGATGGAGAAACAATACTCACAGCGGGGCGAGAGTGCCCCGCGGCGTTAATGGCCCGCGTCAGGGTCAGCAATCAAACATGGCAAAACACTCTTCGGATGGGCAGAGCTACAGGGGCATCATCCTGGCTGGAGGATCGGGCACGCGGCTGTATCCGGTGACCCACGCCACCTGCAAAAGCCTGCTGCCGATCTACAACAAGCCGATGATCTACTACCCGCTCTGCACGCTGATGCTTGCGGGTATTCGAGACATTCTGATTATTTCGACTCCCGACGATACCCCGAAATTTCAACTTTTGCTTGGAAGCGGCGAACAATATGGGATTCATCTTGAATACGCGGTGCAACCGCGGCCCGAAGGCATTGCACAGGCTTTCTTAGTGGGAGAGCGCTTCATTGGGTCCCAACCTTGCGCGCTGGTGCTCGGCGACAACATCTTTTATGGCCACGATCTGGCCAAGGATCTGCGCAACGCCACGCAAACCAGCGGCGGCGCCAAAGTGTTTGCCTACCCGGTGCATGATCCCGAGCGTTACGGCGTAGTTGAATTCGACGGCGCTGGCCGCGCTTTAAGTCTTGAGGAAAAACCGAAGCAACCGAAATCACGTTATGCGGTCACCGGCTTATATTTCTATGACAACCAGGTGGTGGGGATCGCAAAGTCATTAAAGCCGTCGGCGCGCGGAGAACTTGAGATCACCGACGTCAACAAAACCTACCTCGAGCGTGGCCAGCTTGAGGTGATCGTGATGGGCAGAGGCATGGCGTGGCTCGATACGGGGACGCACGAGTCTTTGATGGAAGCGTCGTTGTACATCCAGGCGATCGAAAAACGTCAAGGATTGATGGTGGCATGCCCGGAGGAGATCGCGTACCGTTCCGGCTATATTCCGGCGGAGCGTCTGGAGGAAATGGGCCGCGCGATGGGCAACACCTACGGCCAGTATCTGCTTCTGTTGCTTCGGGAAAAATTCTTCTAGAGACGAGTTCGGGATGAAGAAAGTCGAGACGCCGCTTGCTGGAGTGTTTGTCCTGGAGCCCAAGGTATTCGGCGACGCTCGCGGGTTCTTTCTGGAAAGTTACAACGAGCGCGTGCTCGGGGAGCTCGGCATCCACGAGAAGTTTGTTCAGGACAATCATTCCTATTCCATGCGAAATGTGGTGCGCGGGTTGCATTACCAGGCGCGGAATGCGCAGGGGAAGTTGGTCCGCGTGGTGGATGGCGAGATTTTCGATGTGGTGGTGGATTTGCGAAAGGCGTCGCCAACCTTCGGCCAGTGGAACGGAGTTAGGCTGAGCGGCGAGAATAAGCGGATGCTGTGGATTCCGCCTGGGTTGGCGCATGGTTTTCGCGTGGTTTCTCAGGGAGCGCACGTTTTATACAAGGCAACCGATTACTACGCGCCCGACTCGGAGCGCACGCTGGCGTGGAACGATCCAGAGCTGAAGATTGACTGGCAACTCGACGGTGATCCCATCGTTTCCACGAAAGATCAACACGGAGTCCCATTCCGTGACGCCGAGAAGTTCGATTAAGCGGGGCAACCTCAGACAATGCGAGTGACAATCTTCGGCGCCACCGGGTTGCTGGGAAAAGCATTGGTACGGGAATGGCGCGAAGATGAAGTGACAGCGCTCGGCTCACACCATGTCGATATCCGTTCTGAGGAACAGGTGTTGCGCATGGTCACGCAGCACCGGCCGGAATGGATTATTCTCGCCGCTGCCTACACCGATGTGGACGGCTGTGAGACACACCGGGATCTCGCGTTCGACGTGAACTGTCAGGGCGCGGCGAACGTTGCCCAGGCCGCCGCCCGCCACGGAAGTCGGTTGATCTTCCTCAGTACCGATTACGTATTCGACGGGAATCAACGCACGCCCTACGAGATCGACGACGCAATCTCTCCACAGAGCGTGTATGGAAAATCGAAGGCCGCGGCTGAGCAGGAAATCCACAAGATCCTGGCGCAAGCCTGCACACTGCGCACCTCGTGGGTATTTGGTGTTGACGGGAAATGTTTCCCTGACACGATTCTGAAGTTAGCAGGTTCGCGTGATCACCTGGAAGTCGTGAATGACCAGCGCGGTTGCCCCACCTATACCGTCGATTTAGCGCGGGCGATCATTCAGCTATGCCGCAAGGAAGCATCGGGGATAGTGCATGCGACGAATGAGGGCGACTGCACGTGGTTCGATTTCGCGTGTGCCATCGTGAAGGCGGCAGGTCTTAAGACACGCGTGTTACCGACCTCGAGCGAGCGATTTATCCGGCCTGCACCCCGACCGAAGTATTCGGTTCTTTCGCGCGCCAGCCTGGCGCCGTATGGCATCGCCATGCCAAGCTGGCAGAATGCGCTTGCGCGCTACCTCGAAGAACGCAAACCCGCGGCCTGACCAGGAACCAAGCCCGTCAATTCCCGAAACGTCCCTGTGGCTCAATAATCTCGTGTCTTAACTGGAGAGAGACTCATGCCAGAACCTCCAAAGAAGGACGTGGCTCGGCAACCGGATTTCCGGCCAGCGAACCGACCGCACGAACGCCGTGCTCAGCCTCGGAGTCAAACGATCCTGAATCGTATTGAAGACGCGGCGTACGCCGTCTTACGCCGGCACGAACGCAAGTCCGCCTGAATTGGGTTTTCAACCGCGGAAGCGATCGTTACCTGGGTTCTTTCCCCGTATCATCGGGAGCTTTCAGATCGATTTCAGACAATCCTGCTTTCTTTAGCTCCTGATTCAGTTCGGATAGATCGTGTTTCTTCATCTCATCCCACCGATCAAGCTGTTCGTCCAGCGCTTTCTTCACGTCGGCGAACATGGCAACGGCTTGTGTAGTGGGTGCGGCGTCGGCTGAGTCGACGATGTCCAGCACGCTTTTCAAACCCGTGTTCAGGCGGGCTAAGCTTCGTCCGGCAGGAGTACTCAGGAACTGCGTTCCGTAACCGCCCGTCGTGCCCTCAAGCTCGGCAAGTTTTTTATCGAATTCTTCGACTTTGGGTGAAAGACTCGGCGAGCCGTGAGCAGCGAGGTCCTTCAACTTCTTCCGCAGGATGCGCACTTCCGCCAACGCGTCGAAGTCGCGACGCATCGCCTCGGCGATCCGGGTATCTATATCGAACTGCACTTCCAGATCTTCCAAAGAGGTCTTCACGCGAGGATCCATCTTGATTGGTAGGGGCTGCGTATAGCTCTGGCCCTCCGCTGTCAGCTTCACCGTGTAGGTTCGGGGCAGCACCGCGGCTCCTAGTGGGTAGAGCGGCGTATCTCCAAAGATCGCGGAGATGGGGTAATCGCGTTCGAGTGCGTCGGGCTGGGGATAGTGCGAGATTCCAAACAAAGCGGTGCATGCCTGCGGTGGTTGAAAGTGTCCGTTCGGGACGAATCCAGTATGTGGGAACATTCAGCTCCTTTTCCAAGGGAGCTGGCTTGTCGGTGCTTGAGAAACGGCGTACAAGCTTGCCCGACGAATCAAGGATTTCGAGAGTTACCGCTGAAACGGCATTCGATTTCAGCCAATAATCGAGCATGGCTCCGTCGGGCGGATTCTGCCCAGCGGAAATCTCAGGCGGCAGCGGAGTATCGGTGTTGTTGTTTCGGCGAAGGCGATAGGTGAGTTGCGGAGCGAACAAGTGCGCGGAGGCGGCAGCGATTGTGTCGTTGATCTGCCGCAGCGGAGTGATGTTGTCGAGAATCCAGAAGGAGCGTCCGTGAGTCCCGACCACGATGTCGTCGCCGTGCACGACCAGATCGCGCATTGAGGTTGGAGGTAGGTTGAGACTCAAGGGCTGCCAATGGTCGCCATCGTCAAGCGAGAAATAGACCGTGCGTTCGGTGCCGGCAAACAGCAGGCCCTTGCGAACCGGATCTTCGCGGACTGTGTTCACGGGTTCGTGGTCGGCGATGCCGGTCACGATCAGTTGCCAGCTCTTGCCTCCATCGTGCGTCCGGTAAATGTAGGGACGCAGGTCATCGAGGCGAAACCGATTGATCGCGGCGTAGACGGTATCCGCGTCGAAGTGCGAGGCATCCAGTTGTGCGACCTTGCTCCAGGGGGTGAGCTCCTTGGGCGTCACGTTCTGCCAGTTCTTTCCGCGCGTCATGCGTCACGTGGAGAAGGCCATCGTCGGTTCCTGCCCAGATGAGATTTTTGTCCAGAGGTGAAGGCGCCAGGGAATAGATGACGCCGCGATGCTTCCCTTTCGCGGGATCGGCTTCCACAAAAGGCCCAAGTGTGGGCGGAATACCGGGGTCGTCGCGGGTAAGGTCGGGACTGATGACCTGCCAGCTGTTCCCGCCATCGGTTGTCTTGAAGAGCACATTGGAGCCGAGATAAAGCGTGTGGGGATCCGCGGGAGAAAAGATCAGGGGGGCTGTCCGGTTAAAACGATACTTCCCCGTGCGCAGGACGACGGGCGACACGTCTTGCGTCTGCCCGGTAGTCCGGTTGAACCGAGTGACCTTGCCGCCATAGATCATGTTGGGATCGAGCGGATCGGGGGCAACGTAGCCGTACTCCTCGACGCCAACGGGATACCAGTCTCGGAAAGTAATCTCGCCGAAATCACTGCGGCTGGCGATGCCCGCGCTCCCGCTCTCTTGCTGGCCACCGTACACCCAGTAGGGAAATTCGTTGTCAGTAATCACATGGTAGAACTGGGCGGTGGCCTGGTTGTACCAGGAACTCCAGGTAGCTCCTCCATTCACGCTGATCGTCGCTCCCTGGTCGCTAGCCAGCGCGATAATCTGCGGGTCCTGCGGATTAATCCAAACCGTGTGATAGTCGTCTCCTCCCGGGGCGCCTTTGATGGCAGTAAAGCTCTTGCCCGCATCGGTGGAACGATAGGTTGAAGTATTGGTGATAAAGATCGTGTCACGATCCTTGGGATGAACGCGCACGCAGGCAAAGTCATCGCCGCGACCGTAAACACGCTCCTCATTATTGACGCGTTGCCAGTTGGCGCCGGCATCATCCGAGCGGTAGACGCCACCCGCAGTATCGGACTGCACGAGGGCATACATCCGGTTTGGATCGCTCGGAGCCACGGCGATGCCGATGCGACCAAGAGATTTCCCGGAAGGCAAGCCCTTCGTTAATTCGTGCCAGGTGGTACCACCATCGACAGATTTATAGAGACCGCTTCCAGTTGCGCCATAGGAGTTTCCGGTGGTCCAGGGCGGGCGGCGCGAAGCCCACAAGACTCCATATACGGTTTGCGCGTTTGTCGGATCGAATACGAGGTCGATGGCGCCGGTGTCGTCATCCTTGCCGAGCACCTTCTGCCAATTGGCGCCACCGTCGAGGGAACGGTAAATTCCGCGCTCCGCGTTGGGTCCGTACGGGTGTCCGACTGCGGCAACAAAAACGCGATTCGGATCTTTCGGATCCACGAGTATTGCGCCGATCTGCTGGGCATCGCGCAGGCCTAGATGTTGCCAGGTCCTGCCCCCGTCAGTGGTTTTGTAGAGGCCATCGCCCACGGAAAGGTCAGGCCTGCGCAGACCTTCGCCGCTGCCTACGTAAATGACATTCGGGTTAGAAGGCGCGACGGCAAGTGCTCCAATCGACCCGGTAGGCTGATCATCGAAGATCGGCTGCCAGGTCTGCCCGTAGTCGGTCGTTTTCCAGACTCCCCCATTATTGGGGGCCATAAAAAAAACATTGGACTTGTCGGGCACACCGCTGATCGCGACGGTTCTGCCACCACGAAATGGACCGATGAGCCGCCATCGCATTCCCTGGTAGAGCGCAGGATTGACTTGCTGTGCCGAGACCGCAGTCACAAACATCCCGGCAAGGGAGAGTAACGCTGCCAAACACAGCGCACGGCGATATGCCATCGAACATGTCCTCCGAAAGCGGAGGCAAGGATAAACCATCGAGGGGGCACGATGAAGGCGGTTGTGTCCGCCAGCGCGTGACGGGTCAGATTTCTCGTCAGAGAACGCGCTCGTGCCGGTAGCCGGCTTCCGTGAGCGCTTCGAGGATGCGCTGGATCTGGTCCTTGCCGCGGGTCTCCAGCGTCACGTCAATGAGCGTATCGCCCAGGCTGACTCCGTAATAGGCGCGATCGAATTGAAGTTCCACGATGTTCGCGTGGTGGGCTGCAATGATCTTGGTAAGTTGGTGCAAAGAGCCGGGACGGTCGGAAAGATGGATCTGCATCCGAACCAGGCGCGCGTCCTTTACCAAGCCCCGCTGGATGATGCGCGAGAGCAAAGTGACGTCGATATTTCCGCCGCAGACCAGAGCAACCGTCTTTTTGTTTTTCAGTTTCGTTTTGCGATGAAGTAGGGCGGCGACCGCCGCGGCGCCGGCGCCTTCAGCGAGCATTTTTTCGCGTTCCAGAAGGGTCAGAATGCCACTGGCGATTTCTTCCTCTTCGACTGCTACAACATAATCAACATATTTCTGGATGAGCTGCAGTGTCTTTTCCCCGGCACGCCGAACGGCGATGCCGTCGGCGATGGTGGGATTCGATGCGATTGTGGTGGGCTGATGGGCTTTAAGGGCTTCGAGCATCGAAGGCATGCGGGCGGCTTGCACCCCTATGATGCGAACGCTCGGCTTTGTTTCCTTCACCGCACAGGCGATGCCGCTGATCAGCCCTCCACCTCCGATGGGAACCACAATGGCTTCAAGATCGGGGACTTGCTCGAGTAATTCGAGGCCAATGGTTCCCTGGCCGGCAATCACGGCTTCGTCATCGAAAGGGTGCACGAAGGTCAGTTCCTCGCGCTGAGCCAGGCGACAGGCTTCGTCATATGCTTCGTCATAGCCGTCGCCATGGAGGACAACGTGCGCCCCGTAGGCTTTGGTCGCATTAACTTTCACGAGCGGAGTCATCACGGGCATGACAATTTTTGCAGCGATGCCATTGTTCTTCGCGTGGAAGGCGACGCCCTGCGCATGATTGCCGGCGCTCGCGGCAATCACGCCGTGTTTCTTTTCGTGATCACTTAGTGTCAGTATCCGGTTGAGCGCTCCTCGCTCTTTGAACGAGCCGGTACGCTGCAAGTTCTCGAGTTTCAGATAAACGGGTTCGCCGCTAAGTTCGGAGATGTTGTGCGAAAAAGGACAGGGTGAAAAATAAACTGCACTTTGGATACGGCGCCGAGCGTCCTGCACAGACTCCAGCGTTACTGTAGCCTTAGACATGTTTCTCCCATGGTCTTCCAGGCGATCGAAACAATGCTCGATCTCCGGTGAAGTTCGTCCAAAAAGCAAGCCCACCTCGTCAGAACCTTCTGCGGGTGGGCTCACAAGATTTGGAATTTCGTGATCTTCAAATCATGCTAGCTCTCCGCACCGGACAATGGGTTGCCCGTAAATGGCGATGGTAATTCGACGAATCTGAACTCGGGTTCTCATTGGCGGAGAAATCGCGCCCCTCATCTGAGAAGCGAGCGGTTATTGTACCCCATCCGCTCGAATTGGCGGTCAGAACAGGGCGGAAGTCTGTTTTTGGTACCATGCGGACGCCATTCGGAGTTGCCGGGCGGTGCGTGAAGGAACCGGCAGAGCATTCGTCCTGGCGCCTGCAGTCATGGGGCCAGGGTTGATCTCGCCAGATGAGGAATCTGCACAGACCCAACAAATGAGTTCTGCGCCCAGTGTTGAAATTGTCGGGAGGGAGTTCGTGCGGATCTTCGGGAGGCCGCCACGCTTGTACCGCGCCCCGGGCCGCGTAAACCTCATCGGCGAACACACCGACTACAACCACGGATTCGTGATGCCAGCCGCCATTGACCTCTTCTGTTGGGTGGCAGCGGCACCTCGCAAAGATAAACGAGTCACGGTGCACTCAATTCACTACCACCAAAGCGTCACAGTCGATCTGGATACGGCTCTCGTTCCGCGTGGGGATTGGAGTGACTACGTGACCGGCACCGCGGTCGCGTTGAAGCTTGGAGGCTACAAGGTCGGCGGCGCGGATCTCGTTGTCGGAGGCAATGTACCCCTCGGGGCGGGACTCAGTTCGTCGGCGGCAATTGAAGTAGCTGCAGGCTATGCCTTGCTCGACAGCAGCGATGCACCCATTGATCTGCTGCAGCTCGCCGTCGCTTGCCGTCGAGGCGAGAACGAATTTGTTGGAGCGCGCGTCGGCATCATGGACCAGTTCATTGCCGTGCACGGCCGTGCTGAGCATGCATTGATGCTCGACTGCCGTTCGCTGAGGGCAAATTATTTGCCGGTCCCGAACGACATTCGATTGGTCGTTTGCAACACGGGGGTTAAGCATCGACATGCCGGCGGGGAATACAACGTGCGTCGCACACAATGTGAGGAGGGGGTTCAGCGAATCTCGGCAGCTTTTCCGAGCGTCAAATTACTCCGCGATGTGGTTCCTACGCAACTCGAGGAGTGCAAGCCGATGCTGCCCGAGGTAATTTACCGCCGTTGCCGTCATGTGGTCTCCGAAAACGAACGAGTGCAAGCGGCTTCCGAGGCCCTTTTGAAGAATGATCTCGTGGCACTTGGCGGGCTGATGGCAAAGTCCCATTCCAGCCTGCGCGACGATTATGAGGTCAGCTGTACCGAGCTCGATCTCATGGTGGAAATCGCCAGCAACAAGCCTGGTGTATTCGGGTCGAGGATGACTGGCGGCGGATTTGGCGGATGCACGATCAACGTCGTTCGCGCCGCAGCCGCAGATGAATTCAAGGCTCAAGTGGCCGCAGAATACAAAGTGCGCACCGGCATAAGTCCGGATATTTACATTTTGAATATCACTGATGGCGTCAAGGCAATTTCTCCGGGCGACTTTGCTGCCTGACTTCGCATTGGCATACACGGCCATGAACCACGGGAATTGTGCATGGATCTAATCAGGCTGAAGGAAACGCCACACCGGCGGTTCAATCCCCTCACGCGCGAGTGGGTTCTGGTTTCACCACACCGCACCCTGCGTCCGTGGCAGGGAAGGGTAGAGACACCACCGATTGAGGATCAGCCTTCTTATGATCCCGGATGTTATTTGTGTCCGGGAAATCTTCGCGCGGGAGGCGTGAAAAACTCGGGGTACGAGACGACGTTTGTCTTCGACAACGATTACGCTGCTCTGCTGCCCGATGCTCCTGAGATTTCTGTGGCACAGTCGGATCTGATCATCGCTAACACGGAGAAGGGCCTCTGCCGGGTAGGCTGCTTCTCTCCACGTCACGATTTGACGATTCCGCGGATGCAAGCCGGCGAAATCAACCCGGTTATTGAGATGTGGATTGATCAGTACAGCCAGCTCGGCGCCATGCCATGGGTAAGGCAGGTACAAGTTTTTGAAAACCGTGGCGCCATGATGGGCGCCAGTAACCCACACCCGCATTGCCAGATTTGGGCCAACGCAAATCTTTCCAACCAATCCAGCCGCGAGCAGACATCTTTTGGTGAATATCATCAGACGCACAGCACATGCATGCTATGCGACTATCAGCGACTCGAAGAGGATCTGCACGAACGTGCAATCTGCGAAAACGCCGCATTCCTCGCAGTCGTGCCGTTCTGGGCGGTTTGGCCGTTTGAGACGCTGCTGATCAGCAAGCGTCATGTGGGATCAATGCCAGAACTCGATGCCGCTGAACGAACCTTTCTAGCGGACATTCTGAAGCAGGTTACGACCCGCTATGACAACCTGTTCGAAGTGTCGTTCCCCTATTCCATGGGGTTCCATCAGCGGCCGACCGATGGCGAGAGTCATTCTGAGTGGCACCTGCACGCACACTACTATCCACCCCTGCTTCGCTCGGCTACGGTTCAAAAATTCATGGTGGGCTATGAAATGCTTGGCACTCCGCAACGAGACATAACGCCGGAAGCGGCGGCCGAGCGACTTCGACAAGTCTCGCCAATTCACTATCGCGACAGTCGATGAACTGGAGCGGCGGAAGATGTGATGACGCATGAATAGGAGCCGAGTTGCCGGCTTTCTGGATCGGAGGTTCTTCGATTGAAAAACTCTGAAATGTTAGCGGTCGCGCTTGCCGAAGCTCGAAAGGGTTTGGCCGAGGGAGGGATTCCAATTGGCGCGGCGATTTTCGATTCCAACGGCAAGTTGATTGGGGCCGGTCACAATCGACGTGTGCAGAATGGCGATCCGTCATTGCATGCTGAAACCGACGCGTTTCGCAATGCCGGACGTCAAAGGAGCTATCGCAGCCTGATCATGGTTACCACCTTGGCGCCTTGCTGGTACTGCAGCGGCCTGGTGCGGCAGTTTGGCTTTGGGAAGGTCGTGGTCGGCGAGAGCCGGAATTTTCAAGGCGGCGCGGACTGGCTGCGTTCCCTTGGAATCGAAGTGATCGACCTGGATTCCAACGAATGCGCCACGCTGCTTCGTGAATACATTCAAGCCAACCCGGCAATCTGGAACGAAGACATCGGCGTGGAATGAGTTGGTGTGGCTCCCGGACGCGCTGCGCGCAAAACTCGTGCCAGAAAGATGAGCTCTGTCCTCCACGACTCTCTAAGTGCGTGGGATACTACTGCTACTAGTTACCCTGCGAGAACGGAGCCGGAATGAAGCCTGACCCAGCCGTCCTGAAAGCACTCCCAAAGGTCTTGCTGCATGAGCACTTGGACGGAGTCTTACGCCCACAGACGATCGTGGAACTCGCAGACGCAGTGAAGTACACGGGGTTACCGACGCGCGACCCTCAGGCGTTGAAACAGTGGTTTCTTCAAGGGGCAAACCAAGGCAGCCTGGCGAAGTACCTGGAAGGCTTCGTTCACACCATTGCCGTCATGCAGACGGAAGAGGCTCTGGAGCGCGTCGCCTACGAGCAGGCTGAGGACTTGAGTCAAGATGGTGTGGCCTATTTCGAAACGCGTTTCGCTCCTGTGTTTCACGGCAAGAAAGGACTCACGCCGCAACAGATCGTTGCCGCAGTGCTGCGAGGCCTGGCTCGAGGCCGCCAGGACTTCGGCGTTCGCTCGGGTCTTATCCTCTGCGCGATGCGGAATATGAATGTGTCTCTTGAAACGGCAGAGCTGGCCGTGGACTTTCGTCATCGGGGTGTTGTCGGCTTTGATCTTGCCGGGGAAGAAGGCGGCTTCCCTCCAAAGAAGCATGTGGACGCCTTTCACTACATTCAGCGGGAGAATTTCAGTATCACGATCCACGCGGGGGAAGGATTTGGGAAGGAATCGATTTGGCAAGCCATTCAATACTGCGGCGCACACCGCATTGGGCATGGCACGCGGCTGATTGACGATATCGCCGTCGCCGATGGCAAAGTCGTGAAGCTGGGAGATCTGGCGCAGTACGTACTCGACAAGCGAATACCACTTGAAATCTGTCTCATCAGCAACGTCCACACCGGCGCCGCGCCCAGTCTAAAGGAGCACCCTTTCAAAATCCTCTACCAGGCGAAGTTTCGCGTGACGCTGAATACCGACAATCGCCTGATGAGCGACACCAGTATGACTCGGGAATTCGAAGCGGCCGCCGAGACTTTCGGACTGACACTTGAGGATTTCGAGAAACTCACCATCAATGCGATGAAAAGCGCATTCCTGCCCTACGATCAGCGCTGTGATTTGATTTATAAGATTCTGAAGCCCGGATACGCGCGCATTCGTGAAGGACTTGCTCCCAAAGCAAGTCGGGGATGAGTGCGATATTCGTAATTGCAGTGGATTGCATTGCAGTTATTCGCGGGTTACCGATTTCACCAGGTTTCGCGGACGGTCCACATCCAGTCCACGCTTGACGGCCATGTAGTAGGCGAAGAGTTGAAGCGGTACGATTTCGAGAATCGGTGAAAGCAACTCAGGGGCTTGTGGGACGAAGATCGTATGATCGGCAAGCTGCTGAAGTTCCGGATCGCCTTCCGTCGCAATGGCAATCACTCGACTCCCCTGCTTTCTGAAGCCCGCAATGTTGCCCAAGGTTTTCTCGTAACGCAGGACCGAACCTGAATCACTTGTGTCGCGCGTCGCGATGATCACTACAGGCAAGTGCTCGTCGATGAGCGCGTTCGGCCCATGCTTGGTTTCTCCGGTTGGATAGCCCTCCGCATGCACATACGATACTTCTTTCAACTTCAGCGCGCCGTCCATGGCCACCGGATAATGAATCGCTCGGCCCAGGAACAGGAAGTCATTCACCTTGTAAAATTCGCCCGCGATCTGCTCGCACTGTGGCGCACACTCCAGCACCGTCTTCACTTTTCCCGGCAGATCCAATAATTCACGGACATATTTCTCTTGCAATTCCGGGGTCAGTGTTTCGCGAGCCTGTGCCAGGTGCAGAGCGAAAAGAAACAACGCCGCCATCTGTGCAGTAAAAGCCTTGGTCGACGCAATGCTGATTTCGGGGCCAGCCAGGGTGTAAATGGCGCCGTCGGCTTCGCGCGCAATGGTTGTTCCGGCGACATTTGAAATCGCGACGGTGCGCGAGCCGCGCGCCTTGGCCTCCCGCTGTGCGGCGCCGGTGTCGGCGGTTTCGCCCGACTGCGTGATGACGATGGTCAATTCACTCTGGCCGATGAGCGGGTTGCGATATTCGAATTCGCTGGCATAGTCAACATCCACGGGAATGGCCGCTAATTCCTGGATCATGTACTGTCCCACCATCCCGGCGTGCCGACTGGTCCCTGAAGCCACAATATTGATGCGGCTAAGCTTGCGCAGCTCTTCTCGACTGATAGGCACCTCATTCAACTGAACCACGCCATCGGGCAGCGAAATGCGGGGCGCAATTGTGTCATGCAGCCCACGGGGCTGCTCGAAGATCTCTCGGATCATGTGATGAGGAAACTCAAGCTTCTCTGCCATCTTTCGCCTCTCCTGCTCCGATTCTTAGCCTAACTGATATGGCCTCGCACGATAGTCCGAAGAACGTCGCCTCTGCGATTAAGGGCAACGATATCCGCGGCTGCTCCGGGAGCGAGCGTCCCTGTTTTTGCCGGCAGGCGACTCGCGCGAGCCGGGTTTATGGTTGCCAGCCGAACCGCTTGCTGCAAGTCCCAGTCGGCAAACCTGACAATATTGCGAACCGCCTGATCCATTGTGAGTATGCTGCCCGCGAGCCTTCCGTCGCGCATGCACTTTCCATCTTTGACCTCAACTTCAAGCGAACCCAGCCGATAGCGCCCATTCGGCATCCCGGTGGCGGCGGTCGCATCCGTCACCAGCACAGCCGCATCGGTGCCCTTGGTGCGAAGAAACACCCGCACCACCACCGGATCGACATGGATGCCATCGGCAATGATCTCTGCACTCAGGCGGTCGTCGGTCAACACCTCGCCAATGATGCCCGGATCACGATGCTCGAGCGGACGCATGGCATTGAACGTGTGTGTAGCGTGGCGAATGCCGGCAGCAACCCCTTCTTGCGCCTGTAGTAGATCCGCATCCGAATGTCCCATGCTCACACAAACTCCGCGACGATTTGCCTCTCGAATGACGTCGCGCGCTCCCTCCAATTCCGGAGCGATGGTCATGACCTTGATGTGACCGCGCGCTGCCTCCCAAAATCGATCGAACGTAGCCAGCGTGGGCCGAAGCAGATCAGCAGGCGGGTGCACTCCCGGACGCAGATGGCTGATGAAAGGACCTTCCAAATGAATGCCAATGGGCCGAGCCTGCTGGTGACTGTGACCAGCGTCGCGCTCGATCGCATTCGCTAATCGATCAAGTGCGGCTAACGTTTGATCCAAAGGAGCGGTGACCGTGGTGGGGAAATAAGTTGTCACGCCGTGCTTGTACAGAAAACGCTCCACCGTTGGCAGTGCCTGTG
Organism: uncultured Acidobacteriota bacterium; assembly: GCA_963729415.1. Classification (GTDB taxonomy): domain Bacteria; phylum Acidobacteriota; class Terriglobia; order Terriglobales; family Acidobacteriaceae; genus Gp1-AA133. The sequence continues at coordinate 65,015 of CAVSOD010000015.1, forward strand.
GATCGGGTTCCATCACGTCATGGCCAGCGCCGCCATGAATATGCATGTCGATGAAGCCCGGTGCCAAAATTGTTTCGTCGAGGTCCACCACCTGAGCATGCCGCGGAATCTCCATGGCGTCGGCACTGCCAATACTCGAGATAATCCCATCCTCAATACACACTAATGGCCGCTCCACGCGCTCGAGCGGTGTAAACAGGAGAGCGGCTTGGAGTACGATCGTCATTGAAACGTTTTAATGCGGCATTATATCGAACTGCGGACAATGCCTCGAAATCCTCCGAGCCGGAGGTAGCCTCGCGATGGACATACGAGCCCGCTTACCAGCACCCACTAACGGTGGAACTTCGACAGTCGACCGTCGGAGAACTCCGCAATGTTATACTCTTTTGAACAGATAGAGATTCTCGAGAGATTTTCTATTTGTCGTGGCGCGAGAGATTCTCTCGCGCCGTCGGGGAGTGGCTCAGCCTGGTAGAGCACCTGGTTCGGGACCAGGGGGTCGGAGGTTCAAATCCTCTCTCCCCGACCAATT
>CAVSOD010000016.1:0-57521 GCA_963729415.1 uncultured Acidobacteriota bacterium
TTTTAAAGGTGGCTGGGGAAAACAGGGCGCACCGCAGCGGCTAAAAAGCCGATCGGTGGTTGGCGATAACGGCGCGCTTTAAAGGCGCGCCCTGATACGAAGTCTCGCGAGCGGAACCAGGTGCGTGAAGCTCAGCCGCAAAAGCCGCTGTGAAGTGTTGCGAAGCGCTCCGAATGGAGGCGCTGTCAACAACACTGTTCCGTCCTGCCGCCACTACTGTTTGGGCATATCGCGTCGCCCCAGAATGCGCACCGGGACGGGTGGTGTCGCGGTGGCATTCGGGTATAGGTTTTTCGCGCTGACGAAGCCACCACCGGGATGAGGAGTAAAAGTGTTTGTGCGTAACCAGAAGCCGCCGAGCAGGTGTATGGTGCCGGTCTCCTCAGGAGAGTACCGGGGGGTCAGCTTCGCGTTGACTCGAATCCATTCTCCGGGCTGCAGCGTAAGCATGGTTCCTTCGCGGTCAGTCGCTCCGTAGAGTTCGGCTACAGCCAGTGCCGCATGACGGGAGTCCTCTTTAATGCTTACTACCAGTGCGAGGCTGAAATAGCTAAAGGGTCTCGACTCATCAGCCGGTTGCAAATCCGACAAATGAGGCGACACCGGTAGTTCAATGGCGGCAAGTCCACTGTTTAGAATCCTGAACTCGGCCTCGAATGGCTCTAGAGGCGTGATTTCTACTGGCGAAACATGCAGCAAGTAAACTCCGATGGCGTGCGGGTCACGAATGTCCGGTGCGCCGTCAGCAACGCTACCACCGCCGTAGCCGCCACAGACGTCCGTTTCGCAGTGCGGTGCAGGTGGGTGTCGAAGTTCTGCGCGCTGCGAAACGGATAGGTCGATGTACTTAACCTCTTGTGCGTTCAGCAGACTGGAGTATAGGAATAGCGAACAAAGACACGAATTTCGGAGTAGTGCCATCTAACGCTCTGTCTCCGATTCTATCGTGACAACTAGCACTAAACCTCATTACTTTATTCACCCAAGAATCGACGAACTGCCGCGAGCTCACGCCTTGTTCTCCAGTGATTTCAGCGCCGACGCTACTTCTTCTGTTCGCGTTTGGTTTTGGCCCAGCCTTCTTTGGTGGTTTGGCGGGCGCGGCCCAGGGCGAGGGCGTCATCGGGGACATCTTCGGTGATGCAGGAGGCGGCGGCGATGTAGGCGCCTTTGCCGATCTTGACGGGGGCAACGAGGGTGCTGTCGCTGCCGACGAAGACTCCGTCACCGATTTCGGTTTTGTGCTTGTGGACTCCGTCGTAGTTGCAGGTGATGGTTCCGGCGCCGACGTTGACTCCGGCGCCGATGTCGGCGTCGCCTAGGTAGGTAAGGTGGTTGGCTTTCGATCCCTTGCCGAGTTTGATCTTCTTGGTCTCGACGAAATTTCCGACGTGGGCGGCTTCTCCGATTTCGCTGCCGGGGCGGAGGTGCGAGTAGGGGCCGATGATGGCGTCGGAGGCGACGCGGGCGTCGTCGAGGATGGAGCCGGGACGGATGGTGACGCGGTCGCCGATTTCGGAATTCTGGATGACGCTGTAGGAGCGGATGCGGCAGTCGCTGCCGATGCGAGTGCGACCGAGAAGCTGGACGAAGGGTTCGATGACGGTGTCGGGGCCGATCTCGACGTCGGCGTCGATGACGCAGGTTTGCGGATAGAAGATGCTGGCGCCGTCGGCCATGAGGTCGCGGGCTTTCTGCAGGCGGACGCGCTGGTCGATGTCCATCATTTCGGCGCGAGTGTTGGAGCCGAGGATTTCGGATGCGTTTGGAGTCTTCAGCGCGGCGACTCTCGATTTGGCTTTCGTGAAGACGCCGGCCATGTCAGTGAGGTAGTACTCGCGATGGGGGTTATCGGTCTTAAGTTCGCCGATGCGGGCGTAGAGGGGCTTGACGGCGAAGGCATAGAAGCCGGAGTTGATCTCGCGGAGTTTTCTCTGGGCGGGGGTTGCGGACTTCTCTTCAACAATTGCTTTCACTTCGTCGGACTTGGGCGTTTTGCGCAGCACGCGGCCGTATCCGGTGGGATCGTCGAGTTCGGCGGAAAGCAGGGTCATCGCGGCTTTTTTCTGGAGATGGAAGTCGCGCAGACGCTCGATGGTCGCGGGCGTGATGAGCGGGGCGTCTCCGGAGAGGACGATAACGTGGTCGTAGGGGGCGAGGGCGTCGCGGGCGACCATGAGGGCGTGTCCGGTGCCGCGTTGTTCTTCCTGCAGAACGAAGTTGACGCCGGTCGAGGCGACGGTCTGGCGGACGCGGTCGGCTTCGTGGCCGATGATGGCGTAGACGTCGTGCGCGGAGATGATTTTGGTGGCGGCGGCGATGACGTGAGCGAGGAGAGGCTTGCCGCCGACTTCGTGGAGAACCTTCGGATGCCTGGATTTGAGACGCGTGCCTTTGCCAGCGGCCATGATGGCGACGGCGATGCGGGGCGGATTTGGTGTGGGCATTGGAGTAAATATAGCGGGAGGGAGTCGTCAGTCGCTAGTCGTCGGGAGTGGATGGGAATCGAAACGGTCAAAAGAGCTTCAACCACAGAGGGCACAGAGAATGATTTTGCTCCTCCGTGTTCTCCTGTGTCCCCAGTGGTCAAGCTTTTTATCGTCCGTTGTGTCGGCAGACGCTCTCTCGAAAGAGGACACAGAGGGCACAGAGAATGATTTAGCTCCTCCGTGCTCCCCTGTGTCCCCAGTGGTCAAGCTTTTATCGTCCGTTGTGTCGGCAGACGCTCTCTCGAAAGAGGACACCGAGGGCACAGAGAATGATTTAGCTCCTCGGTGTTCCCCGGTGTCCCCAGTGGTCAAGCTTTTGTCGTCCGTTGTGTCGGCAGACGCTCTCTCGAAAGAGGACACCGAGGGCACAGAGAATGATTTTGCTCCTCCGTGTTCCCCTGTGTCCCCAGTGGTCAAGCTTTTTATCGTCCGTTGTGTCGGCAGACGCTCTCTCGAAAGAGGACACCGAGGGCACAGAGAATGATTTAGCTCCTCCGTGCTCCCCTGTGTCCCCAGTGGTCAAGCTTTTATCGTCCGTTGTGTCGGCAGACGCTCTCTCGAAAGAGGACACCGAGGGCACAGAGAATGATTTAGCTCCTCCGTGCTCCCCTGTGTCCCCAGTGGTCAAGCTTTTTATCGTCCGTTGTGTCGGCAGACGCTCTCTCGAAAGAGGACACCGAGGGCACAGAGAATGATTTAGGGCGCAGAGAAAAGCTTTTTACCGAGAAGGGGCGCAAAGGATGTGATGAAAATCCTTAGTGGCGGTCTTGTGGAATCCCAAGTTTGCGCAGAAAACGCCCAAACATGGGGTACCCGGCAGGTCCGGACCTAACGTACGGTACGCGGACCCGCCAACCCCAATTGCGACAAAGTTCACTCTTACCAGGCCGAGGTTAACCGAACCAAAACCTACTGTTCGTTCTCATCATCTGTGTTGGCTACGAACTCTAATCCGTGCGGACCGTTCAAATTGCTGACGAATGGGGTTGTGAGACCTGTGTGGATGTCGACCACCGTGAGTTGATTCAAACTGCCGACCGAAGCGAACAGGGTGCCGACCGGAACGTGATTTACCTCAATCTTGAGGATACGGTTGTTGCCTGTATCAGCCAGATAAAACTTGCCTTCCCTGGCGGTAGCGAAGACGGCATCATCCAGGCCGGAAACGGCGAGGCCCGTGGTTGGATCAAGCAACTGCAAGAAGCTGACCGACTGATCGGGTTTTCCAGGCTTCTCCACAAAAATCAGCTGACCGTCATTCCCGCTGGAGAGCATGAGGTCTCCGGTTGGCGTCAGTTTGAGGGAGTCGGGGTCAGTATCGGTGGTGGGCTGGTTCGGCTGCCCGGTCGCCAAATTGGTACCGGTGGCGCCCATGGTTAAGATGGGCGTGACGACCAGGGGGTTCGACCCGTTCTGAAGCAACTGAATCGTCGGATCCGTGGGAGCCACTGGATTGGTATAGCTCAGGAATACCTGATTACCGCGAAAAACGACATCATCGTAGCCTTCGGTAGCCGATGTTACCGCGTAGGGAATTGGGCCAGTGACGGTGTGCGTTTTCGGATTGATCAGACTCAGGGTGGAATTGCCGTCCTGATTCTGCAACGCCCACACGTGTCCGGTTCTCGGATCGACTTTAAGGCCGTCAACGGAACCGGCGATCGAATAGGTGTGGCGTACCTCGCCATTCAACTTGTACTCACAATTGTGCTGCTGCCGCTGAGGCCCGTGCTGTCGGCCCCATTGGTGTAGCTCACCCACACAGAATTTTTGCTTAAAGTGATGGAGTCGGGTCCTGTCGCGTTGACAGCGGTTCCAGTAGCAAACGTCGTAATCCGGCGGATCTTCTGCGCGTAAGCGGACAACGCCATGGTCAACGTAATTGAGGCGATAGCAATCCGGGAGATGTGTTTGGCCAAACGGTAGCTCATATTCCCTCCAGCGGGGTAGGCTAACAGCGGCCTATTACGGCAACGTTACATACAAACAGCAGGTCGATGAATTTGTGAGTTAGACCGCGGAGGATTTTTTGAACGCGGGTCTCTCCGCACTTCTCTCGGCGATCCGTCTGAAGCTGAACTTTTAGTGAGCGTGGCCGGCACGTTGTTGAAAGTTCGCCATTTCATGATTGATTCGAGGTCGATGAGCAGACGTTGGTACGGTTAGGGACACTTCTCAGCGGCTAAGCAGGCTGGTGGCTGACACTTGTCGCCGACTGCTGACGCTTGTGGCTGACGGCTCACGACTCGCGACTGACGACTTAATTGTGGGCGGGGTTGAGGGTGGATTTGCGGGGGAGGGTGGCGGCTTGGGTGGCGATATCGAGAACGTCGCGGGCGACGGCGTCGGTGGCGTGGCGGGCGGGGCCGGTTTCGTCGAGGTAGTCGCCGAGGACGGGACAGCAGCCGAGGTGCTCGATGGCTTCGAGGTCGGCGACAATCTGGGCGGCGCCTTCGAGGGCGTACTTGGCTTTCAGATCATCGGAGGCCGGAGTGCGGTTGATCAGGGCGTAGTCGAAGAGTTGGGCCTGGGCGTGGCGGTTGAGGGCGCGGATGTGGTCGGCGGCGGTGAGGCCGAGGCTTTCGTTGGCCTGCGTCATCAGGTTGCAGATGTAGACCTTGATGGCGGGCGAGTTGACGATGGCCTGCGCGATGCCTTTGACCAGCAGGTTGGGGATGAGACTGGTAAAGAGCGAGCCGGGGCCGATGGTGATGACGTCGGCGCGAGCGATGGCTTCGAGAGTCTGCGGCAGAGGCTCGACGTCGGGCGGGATCAGGAGCAGCTCCTGGATGCGTCCTTTGCTGGCGGTGATTTTGGTTTCGCCGCGGACGCGGGAACCATCTTCAAGCAAAGCTTCAAGTTCGATGTTGGAGGTGGTCGCAGGGTAAATGTGGCCGCGGGTAAGGAGAATTTCGGAAGAGAGGCGGACCGCTTCGGCGAAGTCGTTGGTGATGGACGTGAGCGCGGCGAGGAAGAGGTTTCCGAAGCTGTGGCCTTCGAGGCCGGAGCCTTTGTCGAAGCGGTGGCGGAAGAGTTGGGAGAGCAAGTCGGCGTCTTCGGAAAGGGCGACGATGCAGTTACGAATGTCGCCCGGGGGGAGCATGTTGAGTTCCTTGCGGAGGCGGCCGCTAGAGCCGCCGTCGTCGCTGACGGTGACGATGGCGCTGAGTTCGCTGATGGTGGGGCCGCCGGTCGAGGGGCGGAAGGCTTCGCCGGGCGCGGGGACGAAGCTTTTGAGACCCTTGAGGAGTGTGGATAGACCGGTGCCTCCGCCGATGGCGACGACGCGGAGGGCTGCGGTTGAGGCGGGGTTCTCCCGCGGGAGCGGGGTTGTCCGCTGCTGAGAATCCATCGAGATCCCTAGTAGTTCTCTTCGTCGGGGAGGGTGGTTTCGGCGACGGTTTCGGCTCCCGGATCGGGATAGAGCAACTCGGTGAAGCGGGGATCCTCGGAAAGATTCTGGAAGTCGGAGTCGTTGCGGGCCTGAAAGCGCAGCGTCGGGTTGAGGCGGATGGCCTCGTCGAGATTGCGCAGCGAGTCTTCGACATGTCCGGTCATGCAGTCGAGCGCGGCCAGACCGTAGACGACGTAGTCGGCTGTCGGGGACTGCTTCTGGAGCTTTTCGAGATGCTCGCGGGCCTGGACATAGTCGCCAAGATTCATGAGCGAGACGGCGTAGTCGAAGTGTTCTTCGGGCGTCTTGAACTGATAGGTGACCTTTTCCAGGTGCTGGTTGCAAGTGTTCAAGTGGACATTGGCGCGGTCGACGAGTTCTTTGCTGGGGCTGCCGATGACCTTCTGGAAGTGGGCCTTGGCCTTGTCGAACTTGTGCTCCTGCAGGGCGCGCAATCCGGTTTCATAGTTCTGGACGGCCTGCGCGACGCGGGGATCGTCGGCCACAGATTTCTTGGGGGTAGGTTTTTGAGCCATTTGCAAAACTCGTCCTGTGGTTTTCGTAACTACTCCTTAATTGTGCTGCTTACGACGGAAACGTTCAACTGGTTCGCGAGCGAACCGGGAATTTGAGGAATTGGAGAACCAGCCTTTCAATTCACCCAAGACTCCGTGGGTCTTTCCGAGCAGGGTTTTATACGCGTGTCGAAGGGAGCGCGTCAAACCCCTGGGAGTGCAAACGCTAATTCATCTCGGCGGCAGTTTCGAGGTTGACCTGCTTCCACTCGCCTTTGATGATGCCCTGGCGAACCTGCGCGGCGGTCTTGCCTTTCTTGGTCTGGGCGTAGGAGTAGTAGAGCTCCTTCAGGCAAACTTCACACTGAGCGCCATGAGTGTTTTCAAAACAGCTATGCAGGCTGTTGTGGCCCATGCCGCGGTCGCAGTAGCAGTAACAGGGCTGCTGATGGATCACGTTCGGGATTTTGGCCGCGAGCTCATAAGCGTGGGTCTGGTAGGGGTACTGCGCGTTTTCGGCCCAAAGACTATCTTTGGGAAGGATCGGCGGCAGCTTCTTGGTCTTTGGGGGAGGAGCGGCGTTATAGGCCGGAACTCCCTGATCTTCCTGGCTGGCCCATTGGGCCGAAACGGTGAGCGTCACCAGAAAGACGAACGCTAACAGGAATGCACGCTTGAGCATAGGGGACGGTAACCTCGTCGAACTATTGTAACCCGAGGCGGGTGAAGGAGGCGACCTGCGGGGCACCGCGAAAGGGCATTGGACGAGGAGCCACCGGGCTAAGCATGGAACGAGCGGGGTGGCAAGCTAAGTTGGTCGGAAATTGGGGGTTCCATATTAGAATTGGGCAAAGGTATGCGAGAGCCCGTCAGGGTCCCACAGAGTGAGCCGCGGGGTGCAAACATCGCCCCATCGAGACGTGCCGCACCGGTACTGGCGGTGTGGGCGCGCGACCTGATCATCTCGCTGGCAATTTCGGCATTCATCATTATTTTTCTGTACCAGCCGGTGAAGGTCGAGGGCACGAGCATGATGCCGTCGCTCGACGACCAGGAGCGGATATTCGTCAACAAGTTCGTGTACCGCTGGGAACCGATTGAGCACGGGGATATTGTGGTGTTCCGCTATCCGCGGGACCCATCGAAGAGTTACATCAAGCGGGTGATCGGTGTGGCCGGGGACCGGATCCGCATCGATGCGGGGCAGGTGTTCGTGAACGATGCCCCGATTGAAGAAGATTACGTGCCAGCGATGTATGCGGATGAACGGTCGTATCCGGAGACGGTGGTGCCGGCGTTTAGCTACTTCATGCTGGGCGATCATCGGAGCATGTCGAACGACAGCCGGGATTTCGGGCCGGTAAAGGAAGGCTACATCTACGGGAAGGCTGTGTTCGGGTACTGGCCGATGGAGAAGCTGGGGCGACTGAGATAGTCGTCGTTGGTCGTTGGTCCGGTCTTGGCTTGGCTGGTGGAGAGCGGCCGGCTCTTGCTCACAAGTACGTCGCGGATAGCCGCCATTGCCGAGCTAAAATTCTCGGATCTGTAGAAGTAGACTCCATCCAAACTACATTTTGAATACTGGAGCGTCTGAGTGGGGATGATGCGCTGGAGCGTGGTGGTGTGTCTGGCGAGTTGCGGGTCCGTGGCGAGCGGGTGCGCGCAAAGTGCGTCGGACGTCAGGGGGCTGGACGATGGATTCGTGGTGGCCAATCCGGAGGCGATAGGGCTGGCGGCGACGCCGTTCTGGACTGGATATGAGCGTCGTGCTAACCAGCACGAACTACAACACGAAAGGCATGCACGAGCAGACGGAGCGGTTGGTGACGGAGTATGTGCTGCAGGCGGTGGAGAAGTGAGGGAGAGAATATTCCTGAAGAAGGGCAAAAAGCCTTTGATCGCAAAGGGCGCCAAGGACGGCCGCGAAGAACGCGAAGAAAAGCTTTTAACGCAGAGAGCGCAGAGAAAAAGCTTTTAGCCGTGAAGCACGGGACGGATTCGCGACGTGCGCTAACAAAGCGAAGAAGTGAAGGGGAGAATATTCCTGAAGAAGGGCAAAAAGCCTTTGATCGCAAAGGACGCTAAGGACGGCCGGGAAGGACGCGAAGGAAAGCTTTTAACACCCTTCGACTTCGCTCAGGACAAGCTCCGGGCGCGGAGAACGGTCGCAGAGGGCGCAGAGAAGGGCTTTTAAGCGCGAAGGACGCGAAGGATTCGCAAAGTGCGCAAAGAAACATGTGCCGAGGTTGATGGGGTTATCGCCGAGGAGGGTAGTCATGACGGTTGCAGTAGATCGGGCGCCGGCGCGGGATCCGCAGGAGCTGGAGCGGTTGCTGACCTAACACCTGCGGTGACACTACCGCTCTTCCTTCTCCACCCACTTCGGCACGTACGGAACTTTGTAGCTCTGCAAACGGTGCAGCAGGTGATCGGGGTCGGTGTCGACCAGCAGGAGTTCGCGGTGCTCGGGGCGGATGAAGCCATCCTCGGCCGCGCGCTCAGTCAACGCCAGCAGCGCATCGTAATAGCCTTCCACGTTCAGGAAGGCGCAGGCTTTCTTCTGCAAGCCGAGCTGCGACCAGGTGAGCGCTTCGCAGAATTCGTCCCAGGTCCCGAAGCCGCCGGGCAGTGTGAGAAACGCGTCCGCCAAATCGGCCATCAGCGCCTTGCGTTCGTGCATTGAGGCGACCACGTGCATTTCGCTCAGCCCCTGATGCGCGATTTCTTTTTCGGCGAGCGCGCGCGGGATCACTCCGATCACGCGCCCGTTGGCTCCCAGGCAAGCATCGGCGAGCGCGCCCATCAGACCTACGTTTCCGCCGCCATAGACCAGGGTGATGCCGCGCTCGGCCAGCAACTCTCCTACCCGGCGTGCGGCCTCACGGTAAGCCGGCCGGCGTCCCGGATTCGCGCCACAAAAAACGCACAGTGCTTCCATCACGCTCCGATTGTATGGGCAGGCGGCAGCAGCCGGTAGTCGACGAAACAAGACAGTCAACCTCGGCCGTTCCTGACACTTTGTCGGGCGCTTGATAAGGCTGGTATAGTCATCGCTTTGCCGGTTGTTCGCCGGACTCGCTTGAGGTCGAAAGGAGAGCTCTGCATGTCCGTGTTCCGGAGTCGAGGTGTGTGTGGGTTGGCTGTTGCATTTCTGTTCGTGATGGACTCGTTCGCCGCAAACGCTCCGCACATTTCGATCGCCGTCGACGCCAGCGAAGCACCACGCAAAATCATTCACGCCAAGCTCCGCATCCCGGCGACACCCGGCACGCTGACCCTGTATTACCCCAAATGGATTCCGGGCGAGCACGCCCCAGACGGGCCGGTCGTCGATCTGACCGGACTGAAATTCTCGGCCAGCGGAAAAACGCTGAAGTGGCGCCGCGATCTCACCGACGGCTGGACCATCCACGTCGAAATTCCGCCCGGTGAGAACGAAGTCCTGGCCGACTGCGACTACGTGGAGCCGGCCACTCTGATGGGCGGATTCTCTTCCGGTTCGTCGGCCACCGACAAACTCCTCGTCTTCAGCTGGAACCAGGTTGTGCTCTATCCCAAAGGCTGGAAGAGCGACGACCTGATCTATATGGCGAGCCTGAGAATTCCCGACGGCTGGAAGTATGCAACTTCATTGACGATCAGCAACGCCAATGGCAGCGATCTGCACTTCGAACCGGTGTCGCTGACCACGTTGGTCGACTCTCCCGTGCTCGCAGCCGAATACCTGAAGGTCGTCCCCCTGAATGCAGGACAGAATCCTCCCGCGGAACTGGACGCGGCCGCCGACAGCGCCGGCGCCCTCGATGCACCGCAGGAGCTGTGGGATCACTACCGGACTCTGGTCGCGCAGGCCGGCGCTCTATTCGGCGCGCAACATTATCGGCACTATCACTTCCTCTACACGCTCAGCGATCATGTCGCGCACTTCGGCCTGGAACATCACGAATCCGACGACAGCCGCGTAAGCGAGCGTGGCTTGGTCGACGAGAACTCGCGAAAAGTGAATGCCGGACTGTTGCCCCACGAATACGTGCATTCGTGGAATGGGAAGTATCGGCGCCCAATTGGGTTGGCGACACCGGATTACCAGGAAATCATGCAGGACGACCTGCTCTGGGTTTACGAAGGCCTGACCGAATACCTGGGCAACGTTCTGACCGCGCGCAGCGGGCTGTGGACTCCACAGCAGTACCGCGATTTCCTGGCCCTGGTTGCCGCCGATCGCGACCATACTCCCGGCCGCACCTGGCGCAACCTGCAGGACACTGCCGATGCCGCGCCGCAACTCTATTTCGCGCCCAAGGCCTGGGAGTCGTGGCGGCGCAGCACAGATTTCTACGAGGAAGACGATCTGAACTGGTTGTGGGCCGACGCCATCATCCGGCAGCAAACCAAAGATGCCAAGTCGCTCGACGATTTCTGCAAACTCTTCCACGGCCCACCCGGAGGCGCTCCAGCAGTGAAGCCCTACAACTTCGAAGATGTCGTGAAGACTCTGAACCAGGTGGCTCCCTACGATTGGGCCGCGTTCTGGACCGAACGCCTGACGAATCACGGCCCGGGAGCACCCCTCAGTGGCCTGGAAGAAAGCGGCTGGAAGCTGGTCTATGACGACTCAGCCTCAGATTATTTTCGCAGCGATGAGCGCGAGAAAGGCGAAGTTCGCGAGATGTACAGTCTGGGGCTTCGTCTTCGCGACGACGGCGGGGTGATCGACACCATTGAGGGCATGACCGCCGCCCAGGCAGGAATCGGTCCCGGTATGCACGTAGTGGCTGTGAATGGCCGGCGTTTCTCACCCGAGGTGCTGCACGATGCGATCAAAGCAGCGAAGAACGCCACCGATCCCATCGAGCTTCTCGTGGAAAACACCGACTACTACAAGACCTACAAGCTCAACTACCACGATGGCCTGCGCTATCCGCACCTGGTTCGCGACGAGAGCAAGCCGGACCTGCTGACGGAGATTCTGAAGGCGAAATAGTGCGAAGCACAGGGGCGCTAAGAAAAGCTGACAGAGAGAATCCCTGTCTTGCCTCCGTGGCCCTCTGTGTCCTCTGTGGTTAATCCTAAGCAATCCCAGCCAACAAATCATCTTCCGGTTTCAGCGTAGAAGGCTCGGCGGTTGCCGCCAGGTGAAACGACTCCTCGCGGCCCCGCTCGAGAATGGTTTTCCGCACCAGGGGGAACACTGGTGCTTGCGTGGCATGCGCCGCAAACGCTGCGATTTTGGTGTCGACGTAGTCGCCGATCTGGATCACCGTGGTCACCGGCGGTGGGGAAGTTGGTGGCCGATCGGCCAGGGCAAAATTCATCGAGACGTAGTACAGCTTCTGCACCCGGTGCGGTTCGACGCCTTCCATCAACTGATCGGCGTAGCGGTTATTGCGTCCCGCCCACTGATACGCCAGCGTGGCAAAGATCGACGCCATCGAATGATCCGTGTGCCCGGTGACCCCACCCTCCGGCCCGAACGTCAGCACAATATCAGGGCGAAATTCGCGAATATGGCGGACCAGGTCTCCGACAACCTTGTACAACTCGACTCGATGCAATTGCCCATCGGCGTAATCGAGAACGATGCCGCGATCGATCCCCAGAATTTCGCAGGACGCCGCGAATTCCTTGCGCCGGATAGTCGCCAGTTCGTGATCGCTCCTGGCATTCCCGCGATGCGTCGCCGCCTGTCCCGGAGTGAGGCAAACCACGTAAATCTCAGTCCCGCGGTCGTGATAAAGCCGGAGAGTTCCGCCGAACGCCGCCGCTTCGTCGTCAGGATGTGCCGTCACGCAGAGGATACGAGCCATGCAGGGGATTGTAAGCTACGAGCGGCGAGCCACTGGCTTCCAGCGATCAAAGTTGCAAAAAACTTGCAAAAGAGAACGGAGTATTTTCCATCAGTACCGGTCTGCCTTGCCTGAGGCGAGAACTTAGTCGCTAGGAGCCAGTAGCCTCTTCCACCAGTTCTTCTTCTTCTTCCATATCTGGTGAAGTCTCTCCCAGCATAAAACTCAGCACCTCTTGCGGCACCGGAGCATTCCACACCGGGGCGAACGATTGCCGGTGTAACGGCGAAGGGCCGTGCTCGCGCAGCGCTGCGAGATGATGCGGAGTGCTGTACCCCTTGTTCGAAGCCAGCCCATAGACCGGATAAACCGGATCCCACATCGTAATCATGCGGTCGCGCTCGACCTTGGCCAGAATCGATGCCGCCGCGATGGACGCCGACAAAGCGTCGCCATGAATGATGGCGCGCTGTCCCACCCCGCAATCGAGCCGCAGCGCGTCGACCAGAAGGAAGTCTGCCGCGGGCGCCAGCTGCGCGACTGCCATGCGCATCGCCAGCCGCGAGGCCTGGTAGATATTGATCTGATCAATCCTCGCAGCATCGACCGCAGCCACCGCCCACGCGATGGAATGCTCCCGGATGCGCTCTGCCAACACTTCCCGGCGTTCCGGCAAAAGCAGCTTCGAATCGCGGAGCCCGCGAATGCGATACGTTGGCTCCAGAATCACCGCCCCCGCGACCACCGCGCCGAACAGCGATCCGCGCCCAACTTCATCTACGCCGGCCACGAGCTGAGATCCCGCGTCCCAAGCCTTCTTTTCGTAGCGGAGTGTGCACCGCAGCCGTTTCAGCAGTCGCATCTTGGCGGCGGCGGCCGAAAGCTTTTTCGCGGGCTTGGATTTAACCGGCACGGAAGGGAACTCTTCGCATGTTCGCCGAGCCGGCTGTGCAAGCGCAAGAGGACACGCAAAAAAATCCGGTCCCGGCCCAATCGCCGCCATACCACCATTGGGTGAGAGCGGAGGCTCAACGGTAACCCACGTAGTAGGTACCGCCGTAAATTGATGCGATCACGACTACTTGGTACTCTCGCAATCGATCCCCCAGAGGGCCGAATCTGCCCCTGATAGCCAGGATCGCGGGGAGAGAATTTTAGTGGCGCATTCTTCTTCAAAAAGCGTTGTGGACCGAACCGAGAAACGGGTCTCGGTGGCTCTTCCGGTGCGCGTAACCTACTACGACAATGATTCCAAGCCGCGCCTTGAAATGGCGTGCACCTATGACATCTCTTCGCACGGTGCCCGTTTAACCGGCTTGCGTTGCGTGAAAGAGGCTGGCGAGATTGTCACGGTCGAACGCGGCCGCAGCAAGGCGTTCTGTCGCGTGGTCTGGATCGGCGAAGCGAACTCGCATCTGCAGGGCCAGGTCGGCATCCAGTGTGTCGAGGCGGAAAAGGCCCTCTGGAGCGCCGAACTGCGCGACATGGAACAGGTTTACGAACCGGTCGGCCGCGACGGGCGCTTGGGCAGCGCTTCCATGAGACAAGGCAACCGTCGACGCTACCAACGCTTTACCATCGGCGGCCTGGTGGACTTGTTGCAAAAGGGTTCCGCCCCGGGCCACCTCGACGGCGCGCTGAAAGATGTGTCGGAAGTCGGCTGCCTGGTCACCACCCAAAGCCTGATCCTGCCTGGGACCGATCTCAAACTCGTTCTGAACGTCGCCAACTACGATCTGGCTTTCAAAGGCCAGGTACGTCATGCCGCGCTCGACGTCGGCCTCGGGATTGAGTTTCGCGAAGTCCGCAAGGGCGACCGCGCGATTCTGCAGCACTTGCTGCGCAAATGGGCGGCGGAGCAGAAAACCAAAGACGAGAAAACGCAAAAGCTCAAGGCCCGCCCAGCCGGAGCGCTCGCTTAGTAGATTTCCAGGTCAGGAAACCGGGGAGACTTTGGGGGAAGCGCGCCGGCGCGGAGATTCACGCCGGCGCATGAAGAGGATTACCTGGCGCGGGCTGGCTACTTTACGCCGGCCGGTTCTGCTGCCGCAGCGTGCTCGCGGTCCACGTCCTTCAGGCGGGCCGCCTTGCCTTTGAGAGCGCGCAGGTAATACAGCTTGGCGCGCCGCACCTTCGACGAGCGCACCACTTCGATGCGGTCGATGACCTTCGAATTGACTGGGAAGATGCGCTCCACGCCCTGTCCGAAGCTGATCTTGCGCACGGTGAAGCTGGCCTGCGGGCCCCGGGCCTGCGAAATCACGACGCCCTCAAATGCCTGCAAGCGTTCCTTATCGCCTTCTTTGATCTTTACGTGCACGCGGACGGTATCGCCGGGTGCAAATTCCGGCAGGTCGGTGCGTTTCGATTTCGCCAGCAATTTTTCGATAACGAGGTTCGTCATGACCTTTTTCCTTCAATAGTGGTCCCATTGCCAGGACCGCAAATTTAAAAACTCGCTAAACCACAAAAATCTGTCACGCCGCGTCCGGGTCATCGCGGCGGGTGCCCAGACTACGCCACACCAGACTCCGCCACACCAGACTCCGCCACACCAGACTCCGCCACACCAGACTCCGCCACACCAGACTCCGCCACACCAGACTCCGCCACAAAATCCAATGTCATCCTGAGCGAAGCGAAGGACCTAAGTATTCTTCCTGCGATACCACTCCCCCGAGGGTGCCCCATCCTTCCCGCGCTTTTTGCGGGAGGGTGGGATTCCACAGCCGCGAACGCTACCGCCGAAATCTCCGCCAGCAGTTGCCTGTCTTCCTCGCTCAACTCCGCGGCGTTGAAAGACCTATTCTTCCTGCGATACCACCCACCCGAGGGTGCCCCATCCTAGCGCGTTCTGTGCGCTAGGGTGGGATTCCACAAAGCCGCGAACGCTACCGCCGAATCTCCGCCAGCAACTGCCTGTCTTCCTCGCTCAACTCCGCGGCAGCGATCAGATCAGGCCGGTTGCGCAACGTCTTTTCCAGTGCCCGCCTCCGGCGCCAACGGCGAATCTCGTCATGGTTCCCGTTCACCAGAACCTCCGGTACGGCCATTCCACGAAATTCCGCCGGCCGCGTGTAATGCGGATAATCCAGCAATCCGCCGGAAACGCAAGTCGAACTCGGCCCGTTGCCCGTAATCGCATCTTCGGCGGCAGTAAACGACTCTTGCCGCGTCGAGGCCTCGTTGCCTACCGCGCCGGGAATCAGTCGTGTGACCACGTCGACGATCACCGCCGCGCCCAGTTCGCCGCCGCTCAGCACGTAGTCGCCGATCGAGACTTCGCGATCCGCCAGATGCTCGCTCACGCGCTCGTCCACACCCTCGTAGCGCCCACAGATGAGGACAATTCGATCGAGCGCCGCCAGTTCCTGCGCCAGCGCCTGATCGAGGCGCCGTCCCTGGGCCGAGAGCAGAATGATGGAGTCTTTCGCCTCGCCGGCAACCCGCGCGTCTCGCGGCGCCACGTGCAGCTTCTCAATACATTCAAAGATCGGTTCCGGCTTCAGGACCATGCCTTCGCCGCCGCCAAATGGGCGGTCATCCACCGTGCGATGCCGATCGCGGGTAAACTCCCGCAGATCGTGAACCCGAATCTCCACCAGACCCGCTTCCCGTGCCCGGCGAAGAATGCCGTAGTCCAGCGGCCCGCGAAAGAAATCCGGGAAAATCGTTACCAGGTCGAGAAACATTGGTGGTCAGTACTCAGTGGTCAGTACCCAGTACGCAGTGGGCAATTTTTCCTGACGACTGACGACTAGCGACTGACGACTACTTTTCCCTCTGCTCGCGCTTTTCTTCATCGCTCAATCGAGCGTTGATCTCGAGCATTCCTTCCGGCAAGCGCATCCGGACCTGCTTTGCCGCAAGGTCCACGCCGGCCAGGTATGCCTCGGCGAAGGGAATCTCGTACGGCGCTTTCTGGTTGCCCCGCGCTTCACCGCGAACGATCAGCAGTGGCGCTTCGCCGGCGCCGAATTCAACGCCTTCAATTGTGCCAATTTCACGATCACCATCGAACACGCGACAGCCAGCCAGATCGCTGATATACGTCCAGCCGGGTTCCAGTTCCGCGCGCTCCGTCCGCGGCACCTGCAGTTCACAGCGCAGTAAGGCTTCGGCGTCGGAAATCGAATCGATCCCTTCGAACTTCAGAACCAGGTGGCCCTTATGCGGCCACAATTCCTCAATCCGCAACTGCCGCCGGCTGGCCGCCTGGTCGAGCGCGAACAAGCGCATCCCTTCGACGAACCGGTCCGGAACATCGGAGTGCGTTTCCACGGCAACCTCGCCGTGCCGCCCCTGGGTTTTCAGGACACGCGCCAGGGTGATGAACTCGTCGCCCATCGTCGCTCCGGTTGGCATCCCTTGCGGGCCAGGCTGGGCGCAAACCTATTCGAGGATCTCAAGCGCGTAGCGTTTGCCCGCCTTAACTCCGGCCGCGCTCAAAAGCGTGCGTAAGGCGCGCGCCGTGCGGCCCGACTTGCCGATCACCTTGCCCAGATCCGTCTCGGCCACGGTCAGCTCGAGCACCGTCTCGCCATCCTCGTCGATCGCGCTCACCGAAACCTGGTCCGGAGCATCGACCAGCGCCTTGGTGACGTGCTCGAGAAGAACTTTCACGTCGCCATTCTGCTCGTTCATGCGCAGATCCTAGTTGGAGTGAAATGCCTTCGCGTCGGAAACTCTAAGCAGCGGGCCCGGCGCTGACCGGGGTCGGGAGAGGTTTCGCGAACAGCTTGCTGACGCGATCCGACATCTTCGCGCCCTTCGACACCCAATAATCAATCCGGTCGCGCTTCAGGTCGAGATGCGCCGCCGCGCCCCGGGGATTGTACGTCCCCACCACTTCGACCGAGCGCCCGTTGCGCGCCCGCTCCTTTTCGATGACTACTACCCGATACTGCGGTTGTTTGCGCGCACCCGTGCGCGCCAGACGAATCATTAACACGGAACGTGGTTTCCTTTCCTAATCCTTCCAGGAGGGATAAGACAAACCATTATTATCCCGGAAGTTAGCGGGATTGGCAAGCTGAGCCGTATAGTGGGCGTGAGCGGAGCGGGAGCCCCGCTGGCGAAATCCCGAGCGCAGCGAGGAAACTGGATTTATCAGTCGGTTGCCTTTCGAAAGCGTGCCCGAAGAAACCAAATTACCTCAAATAACCCGAAGTAAAAGACCCAGTTCACAACAGTGAACAGGACTTCTGCCTCCCTGTCTTCGAGGTCGGTGGCTGTAATCACGGCGAATCCAGGATAGCCAATGACAATCGCCGAAAAGCCCATCATGTCGTGGGCCCCGTAGAAACGAATGGCGGCGGTTAGGCTTAGAGCTATGGCAGCAGCGAGAACGATAGCGATGGCATGTCGCACGAAAAGTTAGGGCTGGTGCTGGGTGAGGGTGCTGCCCCCTCCCGGCACGCTAATCTGGCGTCTTTCAGGGTTTCATAAGACCCCGCTGCACGGCTGGTGCTACCCACCATGAGTCGGGGGTCGTATGTTTGGTTCGAAGGGCATCATCAGCCTGTCCAGCTATTGAGTATCGATACCCACATCTTAATCGTCAAGATTACATATTGTCATTCCGAACGAAGTGAAGGATCTGGTGTGCAGGCGGGCGTGGTCTTGAGCGAAATCGAAGTGCGGAGTCCGCCAGCGAAATCCCGAGCGAAGCGAGGAAACTGGTTGTTCTAGGAAAACTAGGGATCTGGTTGTTCTCACAAAACTCAAAGACACCCAAACCTTGTCATCCTGAGCGGAGTGAGGCGCCAGTCGAACGCAGTCGAAAGCCTGCCCTGAGCGGAGCCGAAGGGGACCCCGCGGCGGAGAGGGAACGCAACCGGGCAGGGGAGCATTTTCACCCCGCCTTGATTCGTTCCTGAATGCCGTGCTGGAAAAGTCATCCAACGCCGGTTGCAGCCTCAGCGCCATGTGGGGTCCTTCGACTCCGACGCGGCTGTCGCCGCGTCTCCGCTCAGGATGACAAGGCTGACAGAGAGAACGCCCAGCCTCGGGAAACAGAATAATGACAACCGCCGACTTTACTGCAGCCGCCTCAGAATCTCCCCCGGCTCCGCCCGCTCGGTGTAATCCTCGTTGGCCGAGGCAAAAAGCACAGTCCCGTCGCGATCAACAACGTAGGTCGCCGGAATCGGCAACTCCCAGCTCTCATCTCCGTTGACGAACGGCAGGTTGATGAAGGCGCGCCGGTAGATCGCCTGCTGCTCGTCGGGCACGCGGTAGACCAGGCCAAACTGCCGCGCCACCTGATTTCCCGAGTCACTCAGAAGCGGGAAGCGCAGCTTGTGCTGGTCCGCCATGAAGAAGGACTGCTTCACCGTCTGCGGAGAAATTGCCACCAGCGAAGCACCCGCCGACTCAATCTCGGGAAGCACCCGGTTCATCGCCTCCATCTGTCCGCAGCAGAACGGGTCCCACCGCCCGCGAATGAAACAAATCACCAGCCGGCCGCGGGCTAACAGTTCGACAGACGAAATCGCATTGCCGTTGTGGTCGGGAAGGGAAAATTCCGGCGCTTTCGCTCCGGCTGGAAGGGAAGCCGCCGCGACCCCCCGCGCTTTCAGATCAGCAACCACCCGCGCATGCACCTCGAGCGTCGCCACCGGCACGTATTTTGCGATCAATTCCTTGCGCTCGGCAAGAATCTCGCGCAGTGGCCGAACTTCGCTGCCGGTAGCCGATTCTTCCAGGGAGCGCCACTTCATAGGAGCAGGTCTTAGGTGTCCGGTCTCAGTTCTCAGGAAAACAGTCGCCGGGTGCCCCATCCTAGCGCGTTCCTTGCGCTAGAGCCTGCCCTGAGCCAAGTCGAAGGGTGGGTATTCCGCAAATGCCGCGATCTTGGGGCCCAGCCAACGACCGACGACCAACGACGGGTTTTCTACGTCCCCGGCATCTTCATCCCAGCCAGCCGCCGCGCAAAACTTGGCTTCCCCATCTGCTTGAACATCTTCTTCATCTGCGCGTACTGGCGAAGCAGGTTATTGACTTCCTGCACCGTCGTACCCGATCCCCGGGCGATGCGCTTGCGCCGGCTACCATTGATCGCCTCGTGATGATGCCGCTCGTAAACCGTCATCGAATTAATGATCGCTTCCACCCGGTTGATCTGCTTCTCGTCGACCTTGTCGGCCGCCTTCTGCAACCCACTGAATGGCCCGATTGAAGGCAGCATCCCCATCAGGCTCTGAATCGACCCCATCTTGCGCACCTGCCGCAGCTGATCGCGGAAGTCTTCGAGCGAGAATCCGTCGCCGGCGAGTACCCTGCTCGCCATCTCCTCGGCTTTCTTCTTGTCGATCTGCGACTCGGCTTTTTCGATCAGCGACAGGATGTCGCCCATGCCGAGAATGCGTGACACGATGCGGTCGGGATGAAACGGCTCGAGCGCGTCGTACTTTTCGCCCACGCCGATGAACTTGATCGGCTGCCCCGTCACCTGCCGGATCGAGAGCGCCGCGCCGCCGCGCGCATCGCCATCCATCTTCGTCAGCACCACGCCCGTCAGCGTCAGCTTCTTGTGGAACTCGTCGGCCGAGCGCACCGCGTCCTGCCCGGTCATCGAGTCGGCGACGAACAGAATCTCTGACGGATTCAGCAGCTTCTTCAGCGACTGCATTTCCTCCATCAGTTGGTCATCAATATGAAGACGTCCGGCGGTGTCGACGATGAGCACATCGCTGCCGGTGTTGATGGCTTCGCGCCGCGCTTCCTTCACCAGGCGTTCGACCGTCGCCGTATTCGACTCGGTAACCTCGCCTTCATAGATGTTGGCCTTGATGGCGTCAGCCACAACTTTCAGCTGCTGGCGCGCCGCGGGACGATAGACGTCGACCGAAACCAGCAGTGGCCGATGGCCGCCATTCTTAAGCCAGTTGGCAAGCTTGCCGGAAGTCGTCGTTTTCCCGGATCCCTGCAGGCCCGCCATGAGCACGACCGTGGGCGGCTGCGAGGCGAACTTGAGCTTGGCCGTATCTTTGCCGAGCACTGCGACCATCTCGTCGCGCACGATCTTGATGACTTGCTCGCCGGGCGAGAGCGCGGTCAACACTTCCTGGCCCACGGCCTTGGCCTGGATCTGGTCGATGAGCTGCTTGACGACTTTGAAGTTGACGTCGGCTTCAAGCAGCGCCAACCGAATCTGCCGCAGCGCCTCCTGGATGTTCTCCTCGGTAAGCGTAGCCTGCCCGCGCAGAGTCTTAAACGCGCGCTGCAGTTTTTCCTGAAGATTCTCAAACATAAGCGTAGACGGCTATTTTAGCAGCCGTGGCTGGGGGAACTCCTATTAGTGTGCGCCAGCCGAGACTCTTCCTGCAGGCGCTCGTCTTTGGTGCCGGCCACGGCTACCAGGGGCTCAGGCTGATGGCCGGCATCACCGTTTTTGGCTGTCTGTTCGGACTGTTGGCGCATTGGCGGCGCAGCCTGCGCCCGGGCACGATCGCCCATTTCCTCCAGCATTCTCTGCCGGCACTCGCTCGATTGCGATGAACTCCGTCATCCTTGCTTCGCCGCTCTCCCCGCGAACCCTTCCTTGGCCGCCAGCACGGTGTTGCAGTGGATGGTCACCGTGTCGTCCAGCTCCCGCGCGTAGCCGCCCCGCGTAGGTCTCGCGTCCGACTTCAGAGACCTCATCTTGAAGTCCTCCGTGCCCCTCTGTGTTCTCTGTGGTTAAGAGTTTTACTGGTCGGATTTAGACGCCCCAAACACTTCCTTCGCTGCGAGCACCGTGTTGCAGTGGATGGTCACCGTATCATCCCGCTCCGCGCGTAGCCGCCCCGCGTAGGTCTCGCGTCCGGCTTCAGAGACCTCATCTTGAAGTCCACCGTGCCCTTCTGTGTCCTCTGTGGTTAAGAGTTTTTCACTGGTCGGATTTCGACGTCCCAAACACTTCTTCGCCGCGAGCACCGTGTTGCAGTGGATGGTCACCGTGTCATCCCGCTCCGCGCGTAGCCGCCCGCGCAGGTCTCGCGCCGGATCTCAGAGACCTCCTCTTGAAGTCCCCCGTGCCCCTCTGTGTCCTCTGTGGTTAAGGATTTTACTGGTCGGATTTCGACGCCCAAACACTCGCCGCCAGCACCGTGTTGCAGTGGATGGTCACCGTATCATCCACTCCGCGCGTAGCCGCCCGCGTAGGTCTCGCGTCCGACTTCAGAGACCTCCTCTTGAAGTCCTCCGTGCCCCTCTGTGTTCTCTGTGGTTAAGGATTTTACTGGCCGGATTTCGACGCCCCAAACACTTCCTTCGCCGCCAGCACCGTGTTGCAGTGGATGGTCACCGTGTCATCCACCTTGCGCGCGTACCCGCCGGCGTAGGTGACCATCACCGGAATATCGCGCGCCTTGGCGACGCGAAACACCAGTTCATCGCGCTTTTTCAACCCGTCGATCGTCAGGCTTAATCCGCCCAACTGGTCTTCCATGTAAGGATCAGCCCCCGCGATGTAGCACAGCAACTCCGGCTCGAACTGCCGTAGTCCGGAGCTGAGCGCGTTGTCGAGCCAGGCCAGATAATCCTCGTCGCCGATCTCGTCCGGCAAGTCGACGTCGATAGACGATGGCGGCTTCCACGCCGGGTAGTTGTGCTCCTGATGCAAAGAAATGGTGAACACGTCGCCGTCATGCGCGTGGCGTATTTTTGCCGGGCGCGACGCCGGAATCGTAGGCCCGCCCGC
The DNA here is from genome assembly GCA_963729415.1 of uncultured Acidobacteriota bacterium. Taxonomy (GTDB): domain Bacteria; phylum Acidobacteriota; class Terriglobia; order Terriglobales; family Acidobacteriaceae; genus Gp1-AA133. Next base: position 21,870 of record CAVSOD010000016.1, read on the forward strand.
CGACGGCAGCGGATCGCTCGGCACCCGTACCCCCGCAAAGATCGCCGCCGTACCGTTGCCCTGGTGCACGTCGCAGTCGAGCGTCATCGCCGTGCGGATCTTGTCATCGCGTTGCATCCGCCGGATCGCCACCGCCACGTCGTGAATCATGCAGAAGCCTTCCCCATGATCGGGGAACGCATGATGAAAGCCGCCGCCAATGTTGATCGCGATCCCGTCGTTCAGCGCGTAGTCGGCGGCAAGGATCGACCCTCCCGCCGAGAGCCAGAACGCCCGCACCAGTTCGGGCGAGTAGGGAATCTCCATCTCGAGCTCTTCGCGCGCCGAGAGTGTGCCCGTCTTCAGCTTTTGGACGTACTGCGGCGTGTGCACCAGCAGGATGTCCTGGTCCGAAGCTGGCTGCGGCGCGATGAAGTCTTTCGCCTCAGCCACCCCCGTCTCGAGCAGCCGCTTGTGAACGCGCTCGTACTTCTCGGCGGGAAACACATGCGAGCCGATGGGAAGGTAGTAGTCGTCGCTGTAGACGAGCTTGAAAGGAAGCATGAACCCAGTCGCCGGTCTTCAGTCGCCAGTCGTCGGCCACGCGGAACGCACTATCATACGCGCTGCCCACCGCGTTTGTGCGTTTGAGGAGTGTTCCCGCGGAGTTCCTGGAGCCACAACGGGAAAAACCGTTGAAGCGTGCTGGCTGAATGCCGAATCTCAGTGCTGAAGACTGACGACTAGCGACTAGTGACTGGCGACCTTATCGTTTCTTCAAATTCCCCGCCACCACCGGCGCACGCCGAATCGGCACGATCGCGCCCTTCGACGGATCCGCCGCCGCGGCCCGGCTCATCACCTCTTCCTGCATATACTTCACGAAGTCCTGAATCTGCCGCTGCATCTCTTCCATGCGTTCGCGCATTTGCAGGATGATCGCGATCCCGCTGATGTTCACCGCCAGGTCGCGGGCCAGGGTCAGGATGAACTCCAACCGCTGCAGGTCCTCGTCGGTATAGAGCCGCGTGTTGCCCTCGGTCCGCGACGGCTTGAGCAAGCCCTCGCGCTCATACAGCCGCAGGGTCTGCGGATGGATGCCGTACATCTCGGCCACCGCCGAGATCATGTAGGCGCCTTTGGATTTACGCTTTGACGACATGTTCGTTATCCACGCTAACCTCTCCCCTAAAGAGCCAACAGAATACAAGCCAGGCAATGGTCCCCGGTACGAACGGGGCTACGCCGAGCCAGTCATGGCCCCACATCCAGACCGCGATAACGCCCAGCGCAAATGCAATGGTTGGAGCTCGCCAAGAAATCACCCGATGCCAGCTCATTAGGAACGCAAAGCTGGATACGAAGACGAAGATAGCAATGCTTGGCATCACAAAGAAGAAGGCGAGAATGGCATCATCCAGACCGCCCGTCCCATGAACCCTCCGAGGAGGAAATCGAGCATGGCCGCGCCAAGAAATGCGGTCGTAAGGGCAACAAAAGAGGAACCTAAGAGGGACAAGAACAGGGCTAGGTAGTCTGGCATTCTTCGATACGCACCGCCAATGCTCATACTGGGACTAATGTAGCATCAGAGCAAACAAAAAGGCGGGACAGCTTTCGCCATCCCGCCCGTGAAACTTGCCTGGAAACTACGCCACGACCTGCGGCTTCCCGGCCGTCGCCCCCCACCCGTCCGGCCTGAACAGGTGGTTTAGCCCGTAGGCCACCACGCCCGCCCCAATCAGAATCATGCCGAAGGCGAACGAACTCATCCCCGCCACTGTCTCGTGCTCGCTGCGGAAGATCGAGAAGCCGAGCATCAGCATGGGCGTAATCCCGATGGCGCAGGCTCCCAGCATGCCTCCCGGAACCCGGAAAGGCCGCGGCAGCTCCGGCTCGCGAATGCGCAGGAAAATCAGCGCCGCGAACTCCAGCGCGAGGCTGGCTCCATACAGCAGGATATCGATCGTCACCAGCCGCTCAAATCCCAAAAGCAGGCACGGCGCCCAAAGCACCGCGAGCACCAGGATTGCCACCCACGGCGCCCTTGCGCCCGAGGTGCGCTTGGCGAAGATCTTCGGCAGCATGCCGTCCTGCGCCATGGCGAGCGGCAGCCGGGAGTAGCTCATCACCAGCGCGTTGAACATCCCAAAGCCGCTGATCATGCCGCCCAGCGCAAGCCCGACTCGCAGCAGCGGCCCGCCCATCATGCCGGCGGCATCGGCCCAGAACCCGGTATCCCATGCGCCCGGCGCGAGGCCCGTCATCCACATGGCCGCGACCGGTACGATGTAGCTGATGGCGACGATCACCACCGCCGCCAGCATCGCCCGCGGATACGTCCGCTGCGGCTTCTCCACCTCCGCCGCGATGGTCGACGCGTTGTCCCACCCCATGTAGTTCCACATGCAGATGAGCACGCCGGTGAGAATGTCGATGCCGGAACTGGTCGGCTTCGTCATCGCGGTCGCCAATGCGCCGAACTTGAAGGGCGCAATACATACGATCACCACGAACGGCGCCGAGAGGGCGAAGAAAAGCCATAGGGAGGTGGTCGAGACCACCTTGACCCCGGCGATGTTCAGCAGGGCGCAGACCGCGACCACCGCCAGGCCCACCATCAACCCGCGATGTCCCGAAGCAAACCAGGGAAACAGCCGTTCTAAATAGAGGATGAACAGCGTCGGGTAAATCGCCATGTCGAACACCGACGCCACCAGCGAAAGCCACGCTTCCTGAAAACCCCAGAAATTCCCCATCGCGCGGCGTACCCAGGCGTAGTACCCGCCTTCTTCAGGCAGCGCGCTCGAAAGCTCGCCGATCATGAAGGCCGTGGGCAGGCTCCAAAGGATAGGGGTCAGCAGCAGAATCAGAATGGCTCGCGCCGTACCCTGCGCCGTGGACGATGTCTTCCGTGCCGTAGGTGCCGCCCGAGACCATAAAGAAGGTCGCGGCCACCAGGGGCCACAAGGTGAGCTTGCCGAATTTTTTGTTCTGGGGACGAACAGAGACTTCCGGGAATGTGCGGGCTGGCGCGCTAGCTGTTGCCAATTTCTATGGCTTCCTCCTCAAGCGACTCACTCTCACCACCGCGTCTCTCCCTTGTAATGGCGCGGCTCCCGGGTTACTGCGATTCCACGGGCATTTCGGCGAAGTTAGTTCGCAGCACAGAGAATACGGCAATTTAGATGCTGTGCAATAGAAATTTCGATTATTTTTTTCGCGAAAGGCACAGTACGCACGTAACGAGCAAGAAGGACTGCCATGCCGCCGACAGCACCTCGGCCTGGGAATCGAAACGGGCAAAAGATCTCAACCACAAGAACATCTCAACCACAGAGTACACAGAGGGCACAGAGAATTTAGCTCCTCTGTGTTCCTCCGGTGCCCCCTGTGGTCAAGCTTTTTACCGTCCATTGTGCGGGCAGACGCTCTCTCGAAAGAGGGCACAGAGAATGATTTAGCTCCTCCGTGTTCCTCCGTGCCCCCTGTGGTCAAGCTTTTTACCGTCCATTGTGCGGGCAGACGCTCTCTCGAAAGAGGACACAGAGAATGATTTAGCTCCTCCGTGTTCCTCTGTGCCCCCTGTGGTCAAGCTTTTTACCGTCCATTGTGCGGGCAGACGCTCTCTCGAAGCCATTCTCCAGCGCAAAACTCAAGGAGCACGGAGTCTCGTATCCGAGCGTTGTCACAACGGGGCGGGTTGACAATCACAAGTGGGAGTGGGGTTGAACTGGTACACATCGACGGGAGGGTTTCGATGTCCAGCGCCTGTGTCGTCCCAGCTCGACATATCAATCAGGTCTCCGGTGCCGTGGTAGACGCGGCAATGAAAATCCATTCCGTATTGGGCCCGGGCTTGCTGGAGAGCGCCTATCAAGCGTGCCTGGCCCACGAACTCCGTGGCCGAGGATTTCAAGTGGAAACTCAGGTGGCCCTGCCGGTTGTCTATGAGGGGCAGAAGCTTGAGCTTGGATATCGCATTGACCTCTTAGTTGAGAAGCGAGTGGTGGTCGAGATCAAGTGTGTCGAGGCCATCCACCCTGTTCATCAGGCTCAGCTACTTTCCTACCTGCGCCTGAGCGGTTACAACGTTGGTTTGCTGATCAACTTCTACGTGCCCCACCTCAAAGACGGCATCCTACGCATGGTCGATGGCCGGGGCTGGGACCGCTAAAAGCTCGAATAAAAGCTCGAACTACACAGCCACTGAGAAACACGGAGGATCCCGATCCCCCTGTGCCCTCCGTGTCCTCTGTGGTTAAGGGTCAGAAATCAACGGATCTGCAAGCAGGATGCCAGCACGCTCAAGCTGGATGCCAGCACGCTGCCACGGACTTCACCGCCCGCTCCACATCCTTACTACGACGTTCTCACAAGCCACTAAGAAACAAGGAGGATCCCGATCCCCCTGTGCCCTCCGTGTCCTCTGTGGTTAAGGGTTAAAAATCACCGGATCTGCAAGCTGGATGCCAGCACGCTCGCCACGGACTTCACCGCCCGCTCCACATCCTTACTACGACGTTCTCACAAGCCACTAAGAAACAAGGAGGATCCCGATCCCCCTGTGCCCTCCGTGTCCTCTGTGGTTAAGGGTTAAAAATCAACGGATCTGCAAGCTGGATGCCACCACGCGCGCCACGGACTTCACCGCTCGCTCCACATCCTCGTCCGACGTCCTCCAGTTGCACACGCTGATCCGCATGGCACGCCGGCCTTGCCAGGTTGTGCCTGAAAAGTACGCCTCGCCGGTCGCGTTGACAGAGGCGATGACCTCGTCGGTCCGCCGATCATGGGCTGCCTCATCCCCCGCCGGCGAGACGAAGCGCACCAAGCCCTGGTTGATGATCGGCTCCGATACGACCTCAACGCCCGGCAGTCCGCCAATCCCTTTCACCAGCGCCCGCGCATGCTCGCAGCATCCGTCAATCAGCTTCACGACGCCCTCCCGACCGAGTTGCCGTAGCGCTGCGTAGGTCGGGAACCCTCGTCCGCGACGCGACCATTCCGGGGTGAAGTTCATCTGGTCGCGCGCGTCGCTGGCATGCGTCAGATACGCCGCATGCAGCGTCATCGCGGCCTGGTGGGCGACGGGGTCTGCAATAAACGCGTACCCGCAGTCATACGGGACATTCAGCCACTTATGGCCGTCCGTCACCCACGAGTCGGCCTGCTCGGCGCCCGCCAGCAGGTGCCGGTAGTGGGGACTTGCCGCTGCCCAGAGCCCGAACGCCCCGTCCACGTGTATCCATGCCGGGTAGAGCTTGGCCAGGGGAAGGATCGCGGCGAAGTCATCAAACGCTCCTGTATTGATGTCGCCTGCCTGCAGGCAAAGGATGGTCGGTGCCGCGGGCCCGCTTCGCAAGACCTGATGCAACTCTTCGACTCGAATTCTTCCCAACGGATCGGTCGCCACCGCGACCATGCTGCCCTTGCCGAAACCCAGCAACCGCACTGCCCGCTCGATCGAACCATGTTGCTTGCCGCTCACCAGAATCCGGATCCGAGGCGCGCCGAACAGGCCCTGTTCTTCCACGTCCCATCCCAGGCGGCTAAGCAGCGCGTTTCGCGCGGCAGCCATGCAGGTGGCATGCGCCATCTGGCTGCCGGTGACCAGAGCGAAGCTGGCGTGCGGCGGGATCTGCAGCAACTGCTTCAGCCAATCCCCGACCACTTCCTCAACGATGGCCGCGGCGGGAGACCCGCAGTACAGCGCTGCATTCTGGTTCCAGGTGGAAGTGAGCCAATCGGCCGCCACCGCAGAAGGCAGGGCGCCCCCCACAACCCAGGCAAAAAAGCGCCCGCTGGCGGACCCGTGGATACCGCCGTTCGTATCGCAAGTGAGTTCTTCGATCACCTGCTCCGACCGCATGCCCGTTTCAGGCAGAGCCTTGGCCAGCGCCTTGCGAAGCTCAGACGCAGTTTTGGCCGCCCCGACCGGAGCAGTGTCCATCTGATTCAAGAAAGAGAGGGCATGTTCGAGGGTCGAGCCGAGAAGCGCACGGTAGTCCGGATTCGCGAGAGCCATCCGAACACTGTAACAAGTTGGCAGGGAAGAGAACTATCCGGAAGCTGTGATCAAAATGCAGGAACGATCGGGAACTGCTCGTTCCGATTGCGGGAAGTCAATGGAGCGGCGGGCGTCTCCGCCCGCCGGACGGGCGAGACGCCCGTCCCTCCACCAATTGCTGACTAGGCCCAAGGAGCCGGTTTACGCAGCCGCAGGCTGCGAGCAGTCCCCTTGAAACATGAAATCTGAAACCCGAAACTTGAAAACCAATCACCTAAGACCCGAGACCTGAGACCTAACACCTGAGACCTAACCCCTGAGACCTGAGACCTAACACCTGAGACCTGCTCCTAAACCTTCCCCCACAACTCCGCCCGTGGATCCTCCGGATTGAGCTGCGCCAACTCCCGCAGGAGTTCCTTCGTCCGTTCATCGCGGGGCATCGGCACGGTCACCTTAACTTCGACGATCTCATCGCCGCGAACACCGTCCTTGGTGGCCGACGGCACGCCCTTTTCCCGCAGTCGCAGCTTCTGTCCCGACTGCGTGCCCGGCGGAATCTTCAGCAGCGCCCGGCCGTCGATGGTCGGCACTTCGATCTTCGCGCCCAGCGCCGCCTCGGTCGCGCTCACCGGCACAGTCAGCCGGATATCGTCGCCCTCGCGATGAAAGACCGGATGGTCCTCCGTCCGGATAATCACGTACAGATCGCCAGGCGGCCCGCCGTGCACCCCGGCGTTGCCTTTCCCGGCAATTCGGATGCGCTGCCCATCGCGAGTTCCCGCCTTGATCCGCACCTCGAGCGGCTCCGTGCGTTCCACCGTTCCTTCCCCGTGACACGTCGGACACGGCGAAATATTCTTCCCCGTCCCATGGCAGCGCGGACACTGCACGTTGAACTTCATGCGCCCGCCCGTCTGCTCGATCGTCCCTTTGCCATGGCACTGCGGGCAGGTTCCTGGCGCCTCGACAAACCCCGATCCCTGGCAGGTGTTGCATGTCTCCCGGCGCGTAATGTTCAACTTCATCACGCCGCCTCGGATCGCCGTCCAGAACGGCACGTTGACCTGGTACTCAAGGTCCGACCCCGGTTCCGGTCCTTCCTGCGCCGCGGCGGCGCCGCCGCGGTCGAACATGCTCGAGAAAATATCGCGGAACCCGCCACCACTCGAGGACGACGTCTTTCTTCCCCGGCCGGCACCGCCTTCGAACAAATCCGAGAAGTCGAATCCGTCGAAATCAAAGTGCACGCCACCAGAGCCCGCCGAACCCGCTTGGCCGCCCGCCTGCCCCCCGGGAAAGCCGCCAGGACCTCCGCCCTGCTGCGCATAAGCTTCCGCCGCAGCCGGATCGATGTTGTCGGAATAGAAACCGAGCTGGTCGTAGATCTTGCGCTTCTTGGGATCGCTCAAGACCTCGTTGGCTTCGGAGATCGTCTTGAACTTCTCTTCGGCGGTTTTGTCGCCCGGATTTACATCAGGATGGTACTTGCGCGCCAGCTTGCGGAAGGCTTTCTTGATGTCGTCGGTCGACGCCGACTTTTTTACGCCCAGCGCGCCGTAATAATCTTTCGTTTGGGTGGCCATTGAAAATTAGCTGTTAGCTCTTAGCCGTCAGCTCTTAGCTCCGGCGCGTAACACATATCATTCTGCTTACTGCGCTTCTCACAAAACCGTTGTCATCCTGAGCGGAGTAAGGCGCCAGCCGAACGCAGTCGAAGGACCCCATGTTCGCTAGGGCGAAGCACTGGCTCCAACAGGCATTCTCTCCGCGAAACTCCATTAGAAATTCCCTTCGCGGTTCATCTCACTGCTTCCGGGCACGGGGTCCTTCGACTCTGGCGCGGCGCGTTCGCCGCGCCTCCGCTCAGGATGACAGTGTTGACAATCTTCAAAGCGGGCCAAACTCAATGCACGACGCGCTTCTTCCCCTCTTCCGCTGCAAACGCAAAATGCTCCGAGTGCACCGCCTCCATCTCAACTGGTATGCGAATCACACCATTGCCCGTCGGGCGAAACACATACCACCGCCCCTCATCTTCAACGTAGTTCAAAAAATATTCCTGATTATTGACTTCGAATTGCAATTCTATTTTTCTCCTTTGTTTCCGCCAGGCCTCGCCTTTCGATTGGCGGATTCAATTCGTTCAGCCTCTAACTCGTTTTTCAAAAAATCCTTTTTCCATCCAACGCCATTCTTCGGTCGAGTTACCCGACCCGGTGCCCTCGAAATCATGTCGAGGAACTTCGGCTCCAGCCAAATCGAGTTCAGGCCGAATCTTTTCTTTACAGCCCGATCATCATCGACCCGCAGTTCAATAAAGCCGTACCGGTCGAAGCCGCGGATCACGAATTTCCTGCCGAGACAGAAACGAAACAGCTCGGCGGTCCGCATCTCGGGATCGTCCTCGTATCCCGGATCCTTCAGATCGGAAGGTATGTCCAGGATCAAGACCCTGTCGCCGACGCGAAAGCCGTGCCGAAGATCGTAAGGGCCGCCCTTGCGAGCAGCCCCCACCGACTTCCCTTTCGGAGTCTTCTTACTTTTTATCCTCAACGTCCACGTACTCGGCGTCGATCACGCCTTCGTCCTTCTTCGCCTGGCCATCACCGCCGGACGAACCCGACGGTCCTCCGCCCCGGCGCCCGGGCCTCCGCCCGACGCGCCCTGCGAGCCTGCCGCCTTGTACATCTGCTCCGCCAGCTTGTGCGACGCCTTGGTCAGCGCTTCGCGCGCCCGGTCCATGCTCGACTTGTCGCCCGACTCCAGCGCCTTCTTCGCGTCGGCGATGGCGTTCTCCACCTCGCCGCGGTCCGAGCCCGAGATCTTGTCGCCCGAGTCGCGCAGCATCTTCTCCATCTGGTAGACCATGCTGTCGAGCTGGTTCTTCGCCTCGATCTCGTCGCGCTTCGCCTTGTCCTCGGCCGAGTGAGCGTCGGCTTCCTTCGCCATCCGCTCGACCTCTTCCTTCGACAGGCCCGAAGACGACGTGATCGTGATCTTCTGATCCTTGCCCGTGGCCATATCTTTCGCGGTCACGTTCAGGATGCCGTTCGCATCAATGTCGAACGTCACCTCGATCTGCGGCACGCCACGCGGAGCCGGTGGCAGCCCGGTCAAATGGAACTTGCCCAGAGTCCGGTTCTGCGCCGCCATCGGACGCTCGCCCTGCAGCACGTGCACTTCGACCGACGTCTGGTTATCCGCCGCGGTCGAGAACGTTTCCGTCTTCTTGGTCGGAATCGTCGTGTTCCGCGGAATCATCGGCGTCGCCACGCCGCCCAGCGTTTCAATCGCCAGCGACAGCGGCGTCACGTCGAGCAGGAGCAGGTCCTTCACCTCGCCCTTCAGCACGCCGCCCTGGATCGCCGCGCCCACTGCCACGACTTCGTCCGGGTTCACGCCCTTGTGCGGCTCCTTGCCGAACAGTTCCTTCACCACCGCCTGGATGCGCGGCATACGCGTCTGTCCGCCGACCAGCACGACTTCGTTGATCTTGCTGGCATCCACGCCCGCGTCCTTCATGCACTGCTTGCACGGACCCACCGACTTCTGAACCAGATCTTCGACCATCGACTCGAGCTTCGCCCGCGTCAGCTTCTTCACCAGGTGCTTCGGCCCGCTGGCATCCGCCGTGATAAAGGGCAGATTGATCTCCGTCTCCATGGTGGTGGAGAGCTCGATCTTCGCCCGCTCGGCCGCGTCGCGCAGACGCTGCAACGCCATTTCGTTGCCCTTGCCGCGCAGGTCGAGGCCTTCATCCTTCTTGAACTCGTCAATCAGCCACTCGACGATCCGCTGGTCGAGGTTGTCACCGCCCAGGTGCGTGTCGCCGTTGGTGGCCTTCACCTCGATGACGCCTTCGCCGACTTCCAGGATCGAAATATCGAACGTGCCGCCGCCGAAGTCATACACGGCGATGGTCTCGTCCTTGCCCTTATCTAGCCCGTACGCCAAAGCGGCCGCCGTTGGCTCGTTGATGATGCGCTTCACATCCAGCCCGGCGATCTTGCCGGCGTCTTTTGTCGCCTGCCGCTGGGCATCGTTGAAGTAGGCCGGAACCGTAATCACGGCTTCCGTCACCTTCTCGCCCAGGTAATCTTCCGCCGCCTTCTTCAGCTTCTGAAGAATCATTGCGGAGACCTCCGGCGGAGTGTACTTCTTGCCCTGCGCAATCACGGCCACGTGCTCGCCATCGCGCTCGACCTTGTAGGGCACCATCTTCATTTCTTCCGACACTTCGTCGTAGCGCCGTCCCATGAACCGCTTGATCGAATAAATCGTGTTCTCGGGATTCGTAATGGCCTGCCGCTTCGCGACCTGCCCCACCAACCGCTCGCCGGTTTTCGTAAAGCCGACCACCGACGGAGTGGTCCGTCCGCCTTCCTCGTTCGGGATCACCTTGGGCTCGCCACCCTCCATCACCGCCACCACCGAGTTCGTGGTTCCCAAGTCAATTCCAATAATCTTGCTCATAATCCTGAGCCTCCTAATCTATAAGTGCCTTATAATGAAAAGCTTGAAGGCTGTCTCTCCAGCCATAATAAGACTTGAGTGTAGCGCTGTCAACGTTTAGATGTGGCCCAGCCTCCACCGGATGCATTGTTTCCAACGGCGCCGAATTGGCCTTTACTCTCAACCCTGCAATTACTTACGAGGACGAAAGGAAGCGGTCCACGGTCCGAGAACGCCCCTTCGTGGCGGCTCGTTTCAGGGCGAATCTCTAGCCCTCTCCCAGTCCCCCCGTTATGATGCTTTCCGCTTCAGCGAGGAACCTTTATGAAGACCTCAGTGCTGATGGTCGCCCTCGGTCTGTGCGCCTCTGCCTCCGCTCAGTCTCAGCCCGGCACGCCGCGTCATGATTCGATCATCGTGAAGTCCGCCCGACTGCTCGACGTTCGCAAGGGTGCTTACATTGAAAAGGCGGCAGTCTGGATCGAAGGCGAGCGCATCACGGAAGTCGGCCCGGCCTCGGACGTCATTTCCCATGCGCCGAAAGATGCGAAGCTGATCGACCTGGGAGGGATGACCGTCCTGCCCGGTCTGATTGATTGCCACACCCACATCATGGCTCGCATCCCTGACACTGACGATGGATACATCCTGACCCTCGCGACCAAGTCGCAAGCCTTTCGCGCGCTTGAGGGCGCCTACGACGCCCGAATCACGCTTGCCGCCGGCTACACATCCGTTCGCGACGTGGAGAACGAAGGCTCGGGCTACGCCGATGTGGCTTTGCGCGAGGCCATCGAACAGGGGCTGGCGGACGGTCCACGCATGCAGGTGGCGACGCGCGGCATCGCGGCCTTGGGACAATACAATCCCTTTGGCATCTCGCCCGACCTCGCCAGCTTTCCTACTGGTGCCCAAATGATCAGCGGGCCTGAAGAGGCGCGCCGCGCCGTTCGCGAGCAGATCGGAAACGGCGCCGACCTGATCAAGGTCTATGCCGACTGGCAGCACCCCACTCTCACCGTGGACGAGATCCGGGTGATTGTCGAGGAGGCGCACAAGCAAGACCGTAAAGTTGCTGCCCATGCGACTACGCCGGAAGGCATCAGAAACGCAGTCACCGCCGGTGTGGACTCCATCGAGCACGGCCATGGAGCCAATCGCGAAGATCTCGAGATGATGCAGGCCAAAGGCACGTTTCTGGTTCCCACCATCGGTGGTATCGACGCCTTTTTCGACCAGCACAAAAACGACCCGGTAACGCCCGAGCGGAAGAAACGGCGCGAGGCTTTTCTGGAGGGCATTCAACAATCCATTCAGACCGCCAGAACCCTCGGCGTCAAGATTGCCGCCGGGTTTGATGCCAGCCATCCCGAGGGTCAAGGGAAGAATGCCGAAGAGTTGGTCGCGCTTACGCGTCGCGGAATGTCTCCTCTCGAAGCCTTGCGCGCTGCCACCAGCAACGCCGCCGAACTCATGGGGTGGCAGGACAAAGTGGGCGCGATCGAACCGGGCCACTATGCGGACCTGATCGCGGTCGAAGGGGATCCGCTGGGCGACATCACGGTTCTGCAACGCGTCAAGTTCGTGATGAAAGGCGGGACGGTGGTGAAAGATGCAATCGCTCATCAGGAACAACTGAAGTAGGTTTTTATTCTTTCGCTGCGGACGAACATGGATGCATCAGGGAAACACAGCCTACCTTCTGATCCAAAACGGTTATCGCCGACTGGGAACCCGCCTCCGCGCTCGCCGAGTTGCGTCGCACTTTTGGTTTCTCAGTGAAGACAATTGGTCTCACCGTGGAACCGGTTCTCAGCATGGGTGGCCTGAAGATCACGCCTGACCTCTCGCTCGCTGACTTCAAACCCGACGACGCGTCCATCCTTATTCTTCCCGGCGGCGACTCCTGGACCGAGAGAGAAATTCCCGCTGTCTCGAAAGCCGTGAATGCAGTTGCTGAGCGACATCGGCCCGTGGCTGCAATCTGCGCCGCCACCATTGCGCTAGCTCACGCCGGCCTTCTCAACGATCGTCTTCATACCAGCAACGGCCGTGACTTTCTCGGTCAGCATGTTCGCGCCTATCGCGGAGCCGAATTCTATCGGCCGCTGCCTGCGGTTCGAGACCGCTCCGTCATCACCGCCAATGGCCTCGCGCCCTTTGCCTTCGCCGCGGAGATCTTTCGCGCTCTGGCCCCAGATCGCGAGGCCGACATCAAACACTACGAAAACCTCTACGCCCGTGGACTCCTCGACTAGCGAACGGCTTCGCCAATTGGATCGAAACCGTTCGCCAGTGATGACTGCATTCGCCGCGCCGCGGTTAGTTGTTTCGCTCCCGAATCGCGGCCGCATACGCCATCTCGACCGCCCGCGCGATCAATTGCTGCCCAGACTGGCTGGGGTGGACGTCGCAAAGGAACTGATTTTGCGGTGAGGCGTTCAGTAGGCCAGCCTTGCACGTGTTGCCAGCGGCAAACGGATTTGCTGTCGCGGCAGTCTGAAACGCTGTGAACACGTCAGCCACGACTGCTCCAAAGGCCGCGGCTGGGGCGGTCGCGGCCTGGTTCAGCAATTGGGTGCCGGCGGTTCCCGCTGGGTCCGAGTAATCGAGCGAATAGTAGTTCTCGACCACTATGACGCCTTTGAAGCCCGTGCCGCGGATCTGACCAAGGATGGTGGCCATGTTCTCGCTTATCTTCGCCAGAACTTGCGGCAGGCCGTTGGCGACGCAGGTAGGGTCGGGACCGCACATGTTCTCAAGCACGAAGACGTCGTTTGCGCCCAGCAGGACACTGACCAGCCGCGTACGAGGGTGTGCAGCGAGGAAGGCCACAGCGAAACTGGCTTGCGTGGTGGCGTACGGAACATGGAGCAGCGCTTCCGACCGGAAAGCCCGGCAGCCATTATCGACCGCCGTCGCCGACAGGTAGCTGCCCGTCGTTTCGCCCGGGCACGCTGCGTTGGTGTTGTCCAGGCGCAAGGCGCGGGAAGCGTAATCGGGATAACCGATGAAGTTGTCGGGATTCCCGTATTCGAATCCCGCTTGGGTAATGAAGCCGAAGGTCACGCTATCGCCTAAGGCCAAGTAAGGACGTGGAGACGCTTCACTGGGCATGGCGGCAGAAGCGGCAGCGATGACCAGAGCAGAAACGAGCAGGAGCGTGCGAACGTGAGGAACCATGACGGCCTCCGGAGCGGTAGGGATCGCAACGGCGCGTCAGTCGGGGAATTCGGGGGCCTGGTCGAGGTCAAACGCCCGGTGCGCGCGGCATTCTACCGCCAAGCCGGAATTGGGGCAAGCAGCAGTTGGCCGCGTGTCGGTAGCACATGATATGTCCGGATGAGATAGCACATGATATGTCCGCTTAGCGGGCGGTGAGGATGGGAGACCATGCGGAGCATGGAAGCTTATCCGAGGGCCGCGATGGAGCGGGCGATGAAAGTACAGGACGTGATGTTGCAAGCGATGGCGAAGAAGATCACGTGGTGGCAGGCGGCGGAGATCCTGGGGATCAGCGACCGGCACATGCGGCGGTGGCGGGAGCGCTACGTGGAAGAGGGCTACAACGGGTTGCTGGACCGGCGGCGGGGCCAGCCCTCGCGGCGGCGGGTGCCGGTGGCGACGGTGGAGAAAGTGTTGGCGTTGTACCGGGAAAAGTATTTCGATCTGAACGTGCAGCACTTTCATGAGAAGCTGCAGGCCGAGCACGGGATCGAACTGAGTTACACCTGGGTGAAGCAGGCGTTGCAGGGAGCGGGCCTGGTGGGGCGCGGACGCAAGCGTGGAGCGCATCGCAAGCGGCGCGAGCGGCGGCCGTTGCCGGGGATGCTGTTGCATATCGACGGCAGCCGCCACCAGTGGTTTCAGGACGAACGCTGGTACGACCTGATCGTGATTCTGGACGATGCGACCGGCGAGATCTACTACGCCCAACTGGTGGAGGAGGAATCGACGGCGACGGTGATGGCCGGACTGCGGGAAGTGATCGAGCGCAAAGGCGTGTTCTGCGCGCTGTACAGCGATCGGGGAAGCCATTTCTGGCTGACGCCGAAGGTGGGCGGCAAGGTGGACTACCATCGCCGCACGCAAGTGGGGCGGGCGTTGCACGAGTTGGGAGTGCAGATGATCCCGGCCTACTCGCCGGAAGCGCGTGGGCGCAGCGAGCGCAACTTCTCGACCTGGCAGGGCCGCTTGCCGCAGGAGTTGCGGCTGCGCCAGCTCGAGACGCTGGAGGCGGCGAACCGGTTTCTGCGGGAAGAATACATCGCCGAGTTCAATCGCCGTTTTCAGGTCGCGCCCAGGCAGCGGGGCCATGCTTTTGTGCCCTGCCGGAGTCGTGACTTGGAACGGATTTTCTCGCTGCAGTTCGAACGCAGCGTGAACCGCGACAACACGGTGAGCTTTCAGAATCTGAGCTTGCAGATCCAGCGGGTGCGCTGGCGGGCGACGTTGGCCGGTTGCCAGGTGGTGGTCCACCAACACTTGAATGGAACCTTGAGTCTCACCCACGGACCGCATTGCCTGGGTCGCTATGACGGCGCAGGAGCACCCTTGTCAGGCCAAGCTTCTACAGAGACGAGCAGGGGAAGGGGAACTGCCCCCTTCCCCTGCAACCCCATCCCCAAAATCAACCCAACCCAAACGGCGAGGGCACAACTTTGAAACCGGACATTTCACTTGCTACAAAAACCGGACATTTTAACTTGCTACCGACAGCAGCAGTTGGCCGCGAATCTTCGCTCGTCTGACGCCTTCCACGTTGGGCTCGGGTAGGTGCTCGCTTATGCAATCTCCGGGCCAAGTACGCCCACGAAATCGCGAACAAAACCCATGCTCTCTCCGGCCCAACAATAACAGTAGCGTCGTGATGCACGGTGCCCAAGGGTTCGCGTCTGCCGTTTGGACGCTAACCTGGGACCGTCCGCAAACCTGGAATCAACCTGAGACGACACCCGAGTTCTCCGCAGCCAAGAGATCCCCTCTGCGCTCTCTGCGGCCCTTCTCCGCGCCCTCTGCGCTTTAAGGTTTTGCTAGGGACGCTGCCCAAGTCTAAACAATCGCTCTCACTCCAAAAAATCAATTGAACTTCCCCCGTGCGTCCCGCGTATTCCTCCCTATGGCGAAGTTTGCCTTATCTCGTCCTTTTGACTTCCACACTCGCCCGCCATACCATCTCAATTCCGGACGACTCTGCCCATGATCGGCCAGACCATTTCGCATTACCGCATCGTCGAGAAACTCGGCGGTGGCGGTATGGGCGTCGTCTACAAGGCCGAGGACATCAAGCTTGGACGCTTCGTAGCCCTCAAATTCCTCCCGCCCGATGTCGCCTCCGACCCGCAGTCGCTCGAGCGTTTTCAGCGCGAAGCGCGCGCTGCCTCGGCCCTCAACCATCCCAACATCTGCACCATCCACGAGATCGACGAGCAGTCCGGCCAGACCTTCATCGTGATGGAGTACCTCGACGGCGTCACCCTGAAGCACCGCATCGCCGGCCATCCGCTCGAGACCGAAGTCCTGCTGCAACTCGCCATCGAAACTGCCGATGCGCTCGATGCCGCACACAGTCAGGGCATCGTTCACCGCGATATCAAGCCGGCCAACGTCTTCGTCACCCGCCGCGGCCATGCCAAGATCCTCGACTTCGGCCTCGCCAAACTCTTACCCTCCGGCCGCGATCCGGAAAGAACCGCCGGCGGCCCCACCGAGATCAACGACGCGTTCCTCACCAGTCCCGGCACCGCGGTCGGCACCGTCGCCTACATGTCTCCCGAGCAGGCCAAGGGCAAGGAACTCGATCCTCGCACCGACCTCTTCTCTTTCGGGGCGGTCCTCTATGAGATGGCCACTGGTGCCGTGCCCTTCCGCGGCGATACCACTGCAGTCATCTTCGAAGCCATCCTCAACCGCGCGCCACGCCCTGCCGTGCAGCTCAATCCTGACGTGTCGCCGCGCCTGGAAGAAATCATCAATAAGGCGCTCGAAAAAGATCGCGAACTGCGCTACCAGCACGCTTCCGAAATCCGCAGCGACCTCAAGCGCCTGCAGCGCGACAGTGGCTCGGGTCGCAGCTCCGTCGCCGCTGCTGCACCCCCTTCGACCGCTGCTGGCCCTGGTGCCGCCAGTTCTGCCGGATCGGGTTCTTCGGGAGCCGTTCCCACATCGCTGCCGGCCACGCACACTAGCAGTTCCAGTGTCGCCGCCGTCGCGCGCCAGCATCGCCTCGGCACCGTTCTCGCTTCCGTGTTCGGTTTCACGATCCTGGCCGCTGCCGCTTTCGGCATCTATGCTCTGCTGACTCGCTCCGGTCCCGTGCCCTTTCAGAATTTCTCCCTCACCCAGGTCACCAACAACGGCAAGGCGGATCTGGCAGCGATCTCTCCCGACGGCAAATACATCCTGCACGTGCAGAACGACGGCGGCGTGCGCAGCCTCTGGCTGCGCAATATTCCCACCGGCAGCGACACGCAGGTGATCCCTCCTTCCCCCGGGATCTATCGCGACCTGGCGTTCTCGCCCGACGGCAACTACATTTATTTCCGGAAATCCACCAACCAGCGGGGCAACGAGTTCAACCTCTACCGTGCTCCCGTATTGGGCGGCGCTCCACAGCTCGCGGTCCGCGACATCGACAGCAATCCCTCCTTCTCCCCCGACGGCCGCCGCATGTCCTACATCCGGGCCAACGACCCCGAGCCCGGCAAATACCGCATCCTTTCCGCGAGTCTTGATGGCAGCGATGAGACCGTGCTCAATATCGCCCAGTCCACCCATGGTACCGATCCCGAGCAGATTGCCTGGGCGCCCGATGGAAAACAAATCGCTTACTCTTTCCGGTCTTCCGGGGAGGCGCTCGGCTACGTGGAAACGTTCGACCTGGCCACCAAGAAGGTCGCTACCCTGGCCAAGCTGGAAAACAACACGGTCTTCGACCTGCGCTCGCTGCCCGGCGGACGCGAGTTGCTGGTGCTCTACAACACCAAGGGACCGCACATCGATCAGACTCAAATCGGTTTGCTCTCCACCGACGGAAAGCTTCATCGCGTGACCCGCGACACCAGCCGCTACGTCACCCTGACGCTCGCTGCCGACGCCCGCAGTGCCGCCACCGTGCAGATCAAAAGTACCCGCACGCTCGACCTGATTGCTTCGCCCAACTCGCCCAAACCCGAGGCGCCCGTGCCTGTCACCCAGGTCGCCGATCCTCGCCAGGTGAATTGGACGCAAAGCGGAAATTTACTCGTTGGCGATGCCGAGAAAGTCACTCGGCTCGATGCCCAGGGCCAGAACCCCAGCGTGCTGGTCAGCGAGCCGAACTCGACTTTATTCAGCGTCGCTCCTTGCGGCGACTACATGCTGTTTACCTGGGCCTTTCGCGCCGGCAACGTCATCAGCATCTGGCGGACGAACGCGGATGGCTCCGCTCCCAGGCAACTGACGCCTGGTCCCTTTGACGGCGGCCCCAAGTGCTCGCCCGATGCCAAGTGGGTCTACTACCTCGATGGCCGGGGCACCGCCACTCTTATGAAGGTGTCGATCGACGGCGGCAAACCCGAGCCCGTGCCCGGAGCCGACGTCCCCAACCGTTTCGCCATCAATGGCGTGAACTACGTGACCGACGACGGAAAGTCGCTCGGCATCGTCGTCGATCTGGTCGATCCCCGCACCAACGATGCCCTGAGCAAGCTTGCTATCATCAACCTCGAAGGCAACTCTCCACCGCGCCTTCTCGATCTCGACTCACGTTTAGGCAGCGGCAGTGTGTTCGGGATCACCGCCAAGGCGGTGCCTCACGCCAACGCGGTCGCCTATCCCATCCTCGAAAACGGCGCGAACAATCTCTGGATGCAGCCCCTCGACGGCTCCCCCGGCCACCAGGTCACGCACTTCACCTCCGAGCAAATCGTGGACTTCGCCTTCTCGCCCGACGGAAAAACCCTGGCCGTCACCCGGCAACAGGATGTCGCCGACGTCGTCCTGCTGAAGGAAAATGCCGAAGGAAAATAAGAACTATACCTGAATCGATACCTGGCCCTCGATACCTGGCCTGTCGTGTTTTTCAACCGGTGATCCCGAAGCGAAGGACCAGTCGTGTTTTCAGTCTGTCATCCTGAGCAAAGCGAGGGACCAGTCGTGTTTTTAATCTGTCATCCTGAGCGAAGCGAAGGACCCATGCACTTTGCATGATCAGAACCGGTGCGAAACACCTGCGCAGACGCGGGTGCCCCGTCCAAGCTCCGCTTGGGCGGGGGTTTTGATTTCTCGCTGCTTAAAGCTCAACACTCGCCGCGCGTAACATCCCCCTGTCCCATCCGCCGCCCCGCCAACTGAACCCCCGTAACCTTCAGCCAGGGACCGCGCCGCAATAGACTAGGCCGAGCATGCAGGCCCCGACCCAACCGCCGCCGCTTGCCCCCTATCCGCGGCCCAGTGCCGAACCGCATTGTCTGGTTTGGTATCCCGGAGACCCCTGCGACCAGTCGATCCAGCAGTATCGTCAGGCCATCGCCGAGCAACAGCGCAACGACTGGCAATCGTCGGTGACCGCCCGCTATGAAAAGCAGATCGTCGATCAGCAGAAGCACCTCGCCGATCAGCAGAAACAGATTTCCGACCAGCAGACGCAAATCACCGCACTTCAGTCGAAGATCGAATCCCAAACCATGGAAGCTTTGCGCAGCGAAGCCAGCACCCAGGCCTTCTTCGACGGCATCGGCGTCGTCATCGGCATCAGCATAGCTTTCCTCCTGGTCATCGCTGCCTTCCGCAAGTTGGCCCGCCACGCCCCCGAGCCGACCCACGAACAAAGCCGCGCCGCCTCCGCCTGAACAGGCTGGGGAAAACCACTGTAGCGCCGGCAGCCTGCCCTGAGCGAAGCCGAAGGGTCCCGCCGGCTGTCGTGAGGGCATCTTGCCCTCGCCGCCTCCCCAGACCCTTCCCCACCGCCCCCACCTTACCCACGCAGCCACACGTGCCACACAAACAATCCCAGATAGCTGACCGCGAGAAAAGAGAACAACGCGGTCAGAAGCGCGTGTCCGACTACAAACAGCCTCCCCTTCGGCCAGTCCGAGTGGGAAAAGTAGAAAGCGTCCACCACAATGCGCGCTGACCAGTACAACCCGATAAACGCCGCCAGCCCCAGCGCCGCCCGCTCTCCGCGTAGCAGTTCCTGATGCAGAAGCAGAGTCAAGATGCCAAAGGCAATAATTGTCAGCACTGTAAAACCGCCCTGCACCCAAAGCAGTTTCCGGTTGAACGGCATCAGTTGTTGCAAATCTTCCTTCCAGCGCAGCCGCGACGGCACCTGCGCGCTCGCGATCAGAATCACAAAATGCCCCGCGCCCGCCAGCCATAGGTCAAGGTCAAAGAGCCGTTCTGCCAGTCCACTGTTCATAGAGCACCGATCACCTGCATGAAAGGAAGCACCACATTCCTCAGGAACGGCGGATGGAAGAGCCAGAACGCCGGGCCCGCTGTGAACAGAGCCGTAAAGAGCCAGCCCCGTATCCCTCGCCGCACCCCGAGATGCTTGCCGGTTTGGGATCGCTCAACAGAAACGCCCGCGCCTTGCAGCAGGAAATAGGCTGTCGGCAGCCCATATCCTCCGCGGGCCGGCAACGAGATCACCAGGTCGTGAATCAGTCCGGAAGCAACGAACACCAGAAACCCCGCGCCCCCAGGTCCCAACCGGCCGTGCAGCGGACGGAAGATCAATTCATGCCCTAGCTGGCGGAACCCGAGATTCCAACGCCGTCCCCAGAACTCACTGAGCGATGTAGAACGGAGCGGTGCCGACATGATGGGTACCGCGTCGACTCCAAATCTTTGCCAAATCAACGCCACCATGTGAAACGCCCCGAAGTGCGCCAGCAAAACCATCCCCACTAAGCCAACCCATCCTCGCAACAGTGGCGGGTCCGCAGGAACACGTCGCGCCACCGCCCAGAGCAGCACCGCGCCGAGCGCCGTTTTCGAGAAAGCCCAAACCCAATCTCGCGAACGCGGCGGCACCACCCGCTGCTTGCTGTCGAGAAAAGAATCCGCATCCATTCCCGGCCAGGCAACGAGATACCCGATCGATCGCCCGATCGTGGCCCGGCTCCGCATCGGCGATCGCCACCAGCTGGCCCATTTCAGCCCCCAGTAGAGCCCAATCGCCAGCACCCACATGAACGCCCACGCAGGCATCCGCTCGCGGAACAGCACAGCAATTGAAGGCAAGAAAATAAGTGGGAGCCATCCGATCCCCCATACACTCCATGGGGAACCAGGCAGTCGTTCCGGAATCCGATTCTCGCGAGCTTCGCTGGTTGGCATTTCGCACGGGGGCCCGCGAATCAATCTATACCGAAGATATTCGATAGGTGCAACGCGATTACCGACGTCTCGCCGGTTAAAGCCCAGCCTTCGCGTCCGTCCCGACCCCCGAGGGTGCCCCGCTCAAGCTCCGCTTGGGCGGGGATTCGCTATGGCTTGCATTGGTCGTCGTGAACGAATTCATTCTGCCAGTTGGTTTCCCAAGTCTTCCCGTCGTCCGCCGAAAATGCCTGTTCCCACTTGGCGACCACTTCTGAACCCTTAGGATTCACGGTCCAGGTGAACCGCATAATGATGGGCTTTCCGTTGAAGGTGTCCTTGCCTTCGAAGACTCCCACATTACCGTTGAATTTGCCCACCACGGGTGGGTCCATTACGCCGTGGGAGAATTGGTTGTCGAACCAGTACAGCCGCCATAACCCCGTCTCCGGATCATAAGTACGAATCGTGATCCCCACGAAATCCTTCCAGTAATTTGTGCGCAAAATATCCATGTCGCCTATGCCGCCTGCCAACGGCATACCTTCGTCGCAACTGATGAAGTCTGTCCATTCGTGGGAGCCAGCGAGCCGCTTGACCAGCCGGTGATTTGGCATCCGCCATTTCCCGTAAATGAAATCGAAATCGTGCGACCCATCCCGAATCGCTGGTTGAGCAGGTTTGGGGACGTTCTGGGCGGCAGACACGCCTGCCGATAATGCGATCACCGCCAGGAGAATGCAGTCCACCATGTTTCGAGACAGACCGCTCATTAGTCATCACTCGTCGCGCGTAATCGCATAAAGATAATGCACCACATAAGCGCACGCAACGAGGCGATTCGAAATCCAGGGCCGCTTAGGCAGAGATTTTCTTTGAGGCGAGGCCGAGGGGAGAGGCCCCGGGTGTTTCCCAGTTTTAGATTACGAAATCTGCTGAACGTTTCCTCTGTCCCCGGTTCCTCAACTGCCGTTCTTCGACTCCTCTGGAAGGTGGGGGCCACGGATGCCAATCGGGACCGCCGCGACCGGAAGAACGCGTCAGATCAACTTGTGACCGGGCTCACTGACATAGCAAGCACGTTTGTGTACGAATGAGACCGGTGATTGGCAATATCTCGGTTCGCAGGCGGCGGAGCCCGAAAATCTTGATGGTGTGCAAAGTCATTGGCGTGCCGTCCTTCACGCTCTTCCGCCCACGTCGCATCGCCAGATGGCAGAACTTGCACCGGCAGGCCAGTTGACCGCAATCCTCCAAATTCAAGAAGGGGAAGCTATGAACAAACCCAAGTGTCTACTTGTGTTGTCCTGTATTGCGACAGTACTCCTTACCGGGTGCGGGTCGTCTTCGCACACCACCACCAGCAACAATGTCAACGGTGTTTTCGCAGATGCGCAGGTGGTCGGACTGAGCTATGCATGCGGAAGCATCACAGACGTAACTAAGGCGGGAGGAGCTTTTACCTGTCCTGCTAAGAGCACCGTAACATTCAAGGTCGGAGGAGTCACCATCTGCAGCGCGCCAGTTCAAACCTTCGTGACGCCGGTGAGCTGCGCCCAGGCCAACGGGAATCCCTCCGCCGACGCTTCCACCCCGTCCGTGGTCGCCACGGCCCAGTTCATCATTTCGATCGGCACTCCGACAGGCACTCAGCCCGGCTCTTTGAGCACGTTGACGATTACGTCGGCCGAAGTTCAGGCAGCCGCAAACCTGAGCCTCGATTTCTCAACCGCGACACAGACGGAACTGCAAACCGCAGTCAGCACCGTGAATCCGGGGCAAACCCTCGCCAGCGCGACTACAGCACAAACCGAGCTGACCGGCACCGTCGCCGCCAACGTAGCAGCAAGCTACTCGGGTGGCTATAGCGGGGGTAGTACCGGCACATGGTCGCTTGCGATTGACGCCAGTGGCAGCGTTTCAGGCAGCTTTACCGACACCAAAAATGGTACGGGGTCGATATCAGGCAACCTCGTGAACGGCACAACCTACAGCGGCACTGCAGGCAATGCCACCTGGACTGGAACCGTGGATACCTCGAAGAGCCCGACCACGGGGAAGGGACTGTATCTTTTCAATGGCACGTGGACCAATGGAACCGACACCGGTACTTTCACCAACTGACGTTCTTTCGTGGGCGGCGGATCTAAACCGCCGCCCTGTCTTCTTCACAACTTACTGTCCCTGGTTTCTTTGTCTCACCTCCGGGGTGCAGTTCAGAACGTAATCTGGGCAGGTACGAAGCGCTCCGGTGTTTATTCCTCCTCCTCCTGCGCGCTCCGCAGGAAGCCGTGGTTCACCCCATTGGGGTCAATGTAAAATCCGCTGATTGCATTAGCTGGATTGTTGGAAACAGGGGGGTGGCGGCCCGCGTTTTTTTCTTGAGTTATTTATAAGACTGGCTGCCCCAGTAGTTCGGATGCGAAGACGAACCGCCATCCTTGAACACGACGAGATCATGATCCCCTTGATTACCTCCAGCCTCAGTACACCTTGCGTCATTCAAGTGCGGTGATATTGGTATTTTGGCTGCTCCGGTTGATCCCTTAGCGAGACTCATCCGTTAGCGCAGGCAGGATAAAGTTCGGAATATAGTCCTTCAGAATGACCTGGATGGTATGGTCGGCGTAATTGCCCGCGTAGAATGCCACCACCATGTCCAGTTCCGGAAAACCCACGACGAAATTTCCGCCATTGCCGCTGGCGTAAAAAGCCTTTACCTTTCTTCCGTGATAGGGAAAATCTGCAACCCACCACAGATAGCCGTAGCCCGGCGAAAAATAGTAGCTCCGCATGCTTACCAGCGGGGAAGAGGCGCGGAGAGCGTATTCTTTGCTGATGATCCGTTTGCCGTTCCAGGTACCGCCGCTCAGCATCAGTTGCCCGAATTTCATGAAATCGCGTGGCAGCCACTTGATTCCACCGCCCATATAAGGCTCGCCTGTCGGCTGTAGATTAAGGTGGTAGTCCTTGAGCTGCAGCGGTTCCGCCAGCAGGTCAGAAAACAACTCGAGCAATGGCTTGTTAGTGGCAGTCGAAATCACACTCGCCGACGAGATTGGGGTTGATCGAACAATAGATGGCCTGCTGGCCGGGCTTGAGGCCTTTTTCCAGCGGAAGCTGTAGCGTGTAGCTGTAGTAATCGGCGTTCGTTTGTTGGTCGAGCAGGGTGTCCTCACTTCCGGGGCGGTTGCCATCGCTATCATCGCAATCGTAACCCGATGACATGGTGAGCAGATGTTCGACGGTCATCTCTTTTTTCAGCGGATCGATATTCTCCGGAGGTTTCCCATGATAGAGCAGATCATAGACTTTGGTTGCCGGAGAAACATTGGTGCCGTTTTCCATGATCGCGCCGAACAAAGTCGCGGTCACGCTCTTACTGGCTGAGCGGGTATCGTGCGGCTGGAGCCGGTTGAAGCCATAGAAATACTCTTCAGCCACCAGCTTTCCATGCCGCGCAACCAGAAATCCATGAATGTAAGGGTCGTGGACCGACTGCACGGAAAGATTGTCAATTGCCTTTACAAGTTCGGCGATCGAGTCCACCTTCATTCCCACATCCTGCAGAGTGCCCACCGGCCACCCGTCGTCCTCAGCCAGCGGGGCGTGATATTCATAGGACGGCGGATTCTTTCCCCGCGCGTAAAACCCGGAATCGTCAGAAATGTGCTGAAAGTCATAGCTACCGCCGCGATCCGGGAAGTAAATGGAGATGCGATTGTCCTCCGGGTGATAGAGGCCTTCGCCATACACATGGCTTGGCGCGGTCCCGTTGGCTACGCCCACGAGCTTGATCCGATCGCCCATCTGCTCCAGGTGATCCACCTTCCAGAGCAAGCCAATGTTTCGATCGGGGTTCCGCAGAAAGGCTCCTAATGAGCCATCGGACCTGCGATTGATGACTAAGTAGATCGTGAAGTCGTCCTGCAAAGGCGCGACCGTTCCCTGCCAATCGTTCTTGCCGTGGAGATGAAGCGTTACGGGAGTGGCAAACTTTGTTCCGTCATTTACGGTCGGAGGTTGAATCCAGTAACCGCGAATCACGGAGCCGTTTTCCTGCAGGCGGCCTGTAAAGCTGCCTCGATTGTCGGGAAGGTCGAAGCGGAGGTGGTCGTCCTCGTTGGTGCATGCCAAGTCATAGTGCGAAATGACTGCACGGCAGCTGTCTTTGGAGCGAATGATCTCGAGACTACCCTGAACCTCCGGCCCAAAGTGCCGCTTTGCTCCCCACACACCCTCCAAGTTTGGCGTCTGCGCGAAGCCCAGATTCGCCAGGGCCAGTATCCAGACCAACGACATCTTCGCGGATAGTCGAGAGCAACTGTTCTTGTTCATGACACTGGCATGTGTGGTGTATTTAACTTAGCTTAACTCAACTGTTGAAACACAGGCCCGCTTGGAGGGGAAGCATCATCCTCAGTGTGGCCTCTGTTTTCGGTCGCTCGAGCCGCTACTTCAGCGCCTTGGCGATGGCCTCGTTGGCGAGCGGGGTCATCCGCTTGTATCCGGCGGCGTTGGGATGCAGCCCGTCATCGCTCAGTTCCTTCTTCAGCATTCCCTGTCTCATCGACCAAGGCCGAGTAGTAGTCGAGATAGACAAGGCCGTTGTCCCGCAATAGTCTTTCAGCCAACGATTGATCGCCATCAATCTTTCGCGCGGCCGCAAGGCGAAGGATTCTTTCGCATCTTCCGAACTGGTGTTGTTGACGGGCAGCAGCGACGCGAAGACGACGCGGATGCCGTGCAGGTGCGCCACCTCGGCCATAGTCGTGTAGTTAGCCTCAATGTCTTCGTTGCGGGCCCGGCCGGTGACGCCCGCGACGTCATTCGTCCCTGCCAGAACGACCAGAAGCTTGGGATGCAGGTTGATCACATCCTGGCGGAAGCGCACCAGCATTTGCGATGTGGTCTGGCCGTCGATGCCGCGATTGATGTACGGCTTGCCGGGGAAATAATCGACCAGCTTCCAATAGTCGGTGATCGAATCGCCAAGGAAGATGACTCGATTCTCATTGGCCTTCGGAGCGGCGAGCGCGGCATTAGCTTCGCGGTAGCGCGAAAGTTCGCCGAAGTCATCGGTGTAGATGGCGATGCGGGAAGCGCGGTATTGATCCAGTCCGGGGAAGCCGCTCGAGGGCACGGAGGGAGCGGCTTGTTGCGCGATGGCTTCAACGGTGAATAGCAAATATGCGATGAAGTATGTAAGGCCGCGGGATGGGATCATGGGTGTAGGTTTCACGAACAGGATAATGCATGGGGCGGGTTGAGCTGGGAGTAACCTGCCTCGCTGTTTTCGGCAAGTCTGGAATCTTGAACTGCTCTGGCATCACTTGATTGTCAAAGGGGTCATGAGGTGCGTGGCATCTCTGGACAATTGTTTCCTGGGCCGCAAGTTGGAGATAGGACGAGAAAACCAATGCGGTCAGCACTGCATGAAGCTTGCACATGCCATCAATTTACGCGTACGCGATCATTGTTCCAACTGTCGGTAGCAGGCTTTGCACAAAAAACCCTCGGTTCGGTCACCACGGAAGGAGTTTTCGGTGTAATGAAGATTTTTCAACAACTACTCACAAAGATGTATAATCCGCCGACAGCAAAAAGCACCGGCCCGCGCAGTGGGGTTGTTATGAATTGTGCATTATGCGCGTCGAGCAATCAGGTGGAATTTCCTGCTGAAATAAACATCCATTTCCTCGTCCTTCAGAATCTCGCCCAGCCGGGCGTATTCGTGTTCCCCAGGCTTGTGGTCTGCTTAGATTGTGGGTTCACGCGGTTTTCCCTTCCAGAAAGCGCGTTGGCCCTGCTACGGGGAAATATTGCTGCGTAGGTTAATGCTGCCTTGATCGCCTTCGGTCTCCTTCAGATTGCGGCCTTCTCGTGACGAGTGCAACCCCCGACCCACGGGAAAGGTTTGACAATGTCGCGCTCCGATGCCGGATTGCGGGTTGAGCCTGAGGGGTCCCTACTTGCTACTGACAAATCGCTTTCCTGACAGGATGGCTTCGACAGCAGGCAAGAGATCGCTTCCGGCACGTGTTTTCAGGACGTAGCCCCACGCGCCCAAGCGGAGAGCTTCTTCCACCACCTCCGCAGAAGACTCCTGACTCAGGAAGACGATTTTGGAGTCCGGGGCAAGTTTGCGAATCTGTCGGGCGGCCTCGATTCCATTCAGTGTGGGGAGCCCAATGTCGAGGAGGATGAGATCCGGTTTCAATTCCTCCGCTTTGTGAACCGCTTCCAGTCCATCGGACACTTCGCAAATAACCTGCAAGCCGGGATTGTTCCCCAGTGTCGAGCGGATAAATTGCCTAAAGGACGCGAAATCCTCCACCACGAGAACGCGGATTGAGGCCCTTTCCATTATGAAGAGGTTCGGTTGTCGATTACCGATCAGCCGTTCGTCGTGAATCGTGGGTCATAGCCCCCTGCTGTGTCAATCGTAGGATCCCTGTAATCTGGCATGGGGTTGCCCCGATACTGCCGGATCCAATATACGGCAACAAGCCTGTCCACAATCGGAACCGATGATTCACTCTATCAGATGGGATGAGTTCTGCATGGCGGAGCTCTCCTCGCCACGGCGCGCAAGCTGGCGGTGCTGCTCCATCACCTGTGGGTAAGCGGAGAGGTGTACGAACCGTTGCACAAACAGCAAGCCAAGTCGATTGGCGGTCGCAGCATAAGAACTGCTCCTGGTCTTCTCGCAGCTCACAGCCCGAAGCCCTCTCTACGCCACCGCCTCTTCCTCTTCGCACTCCGCGTCTCCGTTTGTCCCCGCTGGCGCGTGCTCTTCTTTCTGTCCCGCATTCACCAGAGCCACCCCGAGCAGAATGATGATCATCGCCACCACGGTTACCACGCCAATGGGTTCTCCGGCCAGCATCCATCCCAACAGCACCGCGACCGCCGGATTCACATACGCATACGTCGACACCCGCGACGGCGGCGCCACCGTGTGCAGCCAGTTGTAGGCCGTGAACGCCACGATCGATCCGAACACCATCAGGTAAGCCAGCGCCAGCCACGACCGCGCCGTCACCGCGGCCCAGTGAAAGGTAGCCGTCTCGCGCGTCAGCGTGGCCGCAATCAGCAGCGACACGCCGCCGGCCAGCATCTGCATCGCCGACGAGATCACTGCCGACTCCGGCATCTTCACGCTGCGCATGTAGATCGTCCCCGCTGCCCAGAGGAAGGTTCCGCCCAATACCGCGAACGCGCCCAGCAGGTTCAACTCGCCGTTATGCCGCCACGCGTCCGGACCAAACAACGCCCCGACCCCGGCGAATCCCAGAACTAATCCCGCCACCGCGGTCCGGCTCAGTTTGCGTTCCGCGCCCGCCATGCGCGCCAGCACCACAATCCACATCGGCAGGGTGGCCACCAGCAGCGCCGCAATTCCCGACGGCACCCGCTGCTCCGCCCACGCCAGGCTTCCATGCCCGCCTAGAAATAGCACCGCGCCAATCAGCGCCGGATGCACCCATTCCCGCCAGCTGCGGCGCCCGCGTCCCACGCCACCGCGCCCACGCATAGAGGACCGCGCCCGCGCTCACATGCCGCACCCCCATCATGAGCAGCGGCGGAATTGTCTCCACCGCATACCGGATCGCCAGGTACGTGGATCCCCAGATCAGATAGATGGCGGCGAATGCTGTGACCAGTCCCGCGGTGGACGGTCCCCTGGGTTGCTGCTTCCGAGGCCGCCCCCCGATGTCGGCGATCTCCCCGCTGCGAAGCAGAGAGCGAATGGTGGAATCCCGGTCATCGCGCATGGTATTCTAACCACCTAAACCGGATTTACCGGTTAGAGAGAGTCTAAAGGCGGCATTCTAACCAGTCAAGTGCATTTTGATGGTTAGAAGAAATTCGGTTTTCTTCCCCATTTCGATGTCAGAACCCCAAACCAAGACGCAGTTCGATCTGAGTGGCGGAAACCTCGCGCTCGATTTCGTCAACACCGTGAGCCACCGCCCCACGCTCGCCATCGAGCGCCTGCCCGACTATCGCAGTCTGGTGGCGTTTGGCATGCAGGCACGCGTGTACCCGAGCAATGTCGACAAGTTGCTGAACCGCGACAACCTGCTACCCGGCCAGGGCAAGAACGTGCTGCAACGCGCCGTGCAATTTCGCGAAGCGCTCTACGCCATCTTCTCCGCCATCGTGGAACACCGCACCGTTCCCGGCAAGCCGGTCGGCCTGTTGAACTCCACGCTGCAGGAAGCCATGACGCACGGCATGGTCCTGCCCGACAATCGCCGCTTCATCTGGCAATGGATCGGGATGGACACGCACATGGATTCGATCCTGTGGCCCATCGCGCGCTCGGCCGCGAATCTGTTGCTCAATCCTGACCTGGCCCACCTGCGCATGTGCGCCGCCGAAGATTGCGCCTGGCTCTTCCTCGACCACACCAAGAATCAACGCCGCCGCTGGTGCGACATGAAAGTGTGCGGCAACCGCGTGAAAGCCCGGCGATACTACGAGCGCGTCAAGCTGACCTAGATTGAGGTTGTGCGAGTTCGGCTGCACCCGACTCGTCGCTGCTCGCAACAGGAATGGACCGTTCGGATAGATGAATCTACGGATGGGGAGCCTATGTTAAGCCGGTCGTTGCATTGGCCCGACCGACCTTCATTTGCGCGGCTGCTCCGCCGTATGTTCTAACCGGTAGGGCGCAAAGTCATCGAAGATTCGGTTGACCGTTTTATCATCTAGCTTCTTCGTAAACGCCTTGCTTGGATCCTTCTCACCAAACAGTGTGAGTGTCACCTGACCGCACGATG
Organism: uncultured Acidobacteriota bacterium; assembly: GCA_963729415.1. Classification (GTDB taxonomy): domain Bacteria; phylum Acidobacteriota; class Terriglobia; order Terriglobales; family Acidobacteriaceae; genus Gp1-AA133. The sequence goes on from CAVSOD010000016.1 coordinate 51,405, forward strand.
GCCCGATCGAATCTGCTGGGTATTCATAGAATCCCTCATAAGTAGCGTCGGTAGCGTTAACGAGTCCTGTTCGCAGATCAACGATATGGGCGATCTTCCCCGGGAGGATCGGTTCAATTTCATTCGACCCACATTCCAGCTTCATTTTGTAGAAATCAGCTTTGAAGCGGAGCTTTGCCGGCACGTTATAGGCTCCTCCCGCAGCTGCAAGTGAGCGCAGAAACACTGAGCCACCGGTCTCTCTCAGTTTAGGGGTTGCACGGATCAGCAAAACCGGCTTGTACTCTCCTACGTACACCTCCCAATTCTTCAGATCGTCAAGCGGTCGGAAGCTATCTTGCACAGCGACCTCACTTTTACGATTTCTTTTCCCCTTCTCCTTTGTGGCCCTTATTTCCGATTCTCTTTCGATACGGTATTTCAACGGCGGGGTAAGCAGCGCCACTTCAAAGTCACCAATCCCGACGGAATAGTGTTTCGTCTCAAATTTTTCTTGAAGCAGAGTGGACTTGATCGCCTCAATCGGAAACGAATCAGCCGGCTCGACAGGCAAGAGCTCAGGCTTGGGGCGGCTTGCGCCAGCCGTCTTGGACTTCGCCTCCTCAATGACGGGCATCGCCTCTTCGATTTTCACAATGCCGGATACTCCTGGACCTCGCCGCGATTCGAAATTGCCGAAAGTCGTTATGCCGACCACCTGTCCTTGCGAATTGAACAGCGGGCCTCCGGAATTGCCAGGGTTGATGTTAACGTCAGAAATTATGGCTGTCTTCTCGATCTTACTGGCGATTCCGCTAGTCACTATTTTTTGCTGGTTTAGAGGGCTTCCGATTGTGAATACTCTCTCTCCCTCTACGAGACTAGGGAGACTCTGATTAAGTTCTCCCTTTCCACAGGGAGTATAGATAAAGTCGTGCCAGCATGAACTCGTTGCGCAAGCAGAGGACACTGGCGATGATGACGGGATTCGAGCGGTACACGAAGAAGACTCGGCGGGCAATGTTCTTGGAAGAGATGGAGCAGGTGGTGCCGTGGGGGAAATTGTGTGCGCTGATCGAGCCGCACTATCCCAAGCCGGGCAACGGGCGACGGCCGAAGGAACTGGAAAAGATGCTGCGGATTTATTTTCTGCAGCAGTGGTTCAATCTGGCGGACCCGGCGGTGGAAGAGGCTTTGTACGACTCGGCGACCCTGCGGCAGTTTGCGGGGGTGGACTTGGGAGCCGAGCCGGTGCCGGATGAGACGACGGTGTGCAAGTTCCGGCACCTGCTGGAAGCGAACCATCTGGGGGAAGAGATTCTGGGGACGGTGAACCTGCATTTGCAAGCCAAGGGCGTGCGGATCACGACGGGCACGATTGTGGACGCGACCCTGATTCACGCACCTTCCTCGACCAAAAACCGGGAGCAGAGCCGGGACCCAGAGATGCACCAGACGAAGAAGGGGAAGAACTGGTACTTCGGGATGAAAGCGCACGTGGGCGTCGACAGCAAGACCAAGATCATTCACACGGTGGTGGCGACGGCAGCCAATGTTTCCGATGTGGCCATGTTGCCGGACCTGCTGCATGGCGAAGAAACGCGGGTGTGGGGCGACGGAGGGTATCAGGGACAGACCGAGGTGATCCGCGAGTGCGCGCCAGGAGCGCGGGATTTCACCCAGCGGCGCTGTCGCTACAAGGGCCAGATCGTGGATGAAGTGGCATGGGCGAAGAACCGAACGAAATCGAAGGTGCGGGCGAGGGTGGAGCACGTGTTTCAAGTGATGAAGCTGAAGTTCGGATTCGTGAAAGTGCGCTACCGCGGGCTGAAGAAAAACGCGCACCGGCTGTTCGTTACCTGTGCGCTGGTGAATCTGTTTGTGAGCCGCAGAAAACTGCTCGCCGTAGCGTAGGCTCGTCCGGCTTCGCCCCGTACGCGCGGTTGCAATGGCAGTACTGACCAGCTCCAGCATCCGAGGCCCGAACCGGCGCAATTTTCCTGAACACTGTTGTTAGTCGACTTAGGATGAGCGCTTATTCAGAGTGTCCCTAGGGTTCAGTTCATCCTGCTTTGCCAACTCAAGGGTAATGGCGTCGGGAAGTTGACTCAGGTCGCACCAAAGGACAGCCACGTCTCGCTCGGCATCAGATGCCAAAAGTACCGCTGGTATCTTTCGTTTCGGATCGAACTGCAGGGCAAGATATTCCGAAGGTCCTACGACGTGTTGGTTTGTCAGAACCAACCCGTCACTTGAGATTATGAAACCAGTCCCGTGACCAAACTCGCTCCATACAGTCACTACGCCGTTCTGAAGTCTCCTGAACTTGTTTGCCAGTTCATCCACAACGCGCCCCGAGTTGGATGCGGTTGCTGAGGTGGGATTGATCATCGCCTTCAACACCCTGTCGCTAACTTTCGATGCTTTGAGTGCCTTAAGGCCATCGATGCTAGTGTCAAAACCGGTCTTCGGCGCAGATCGGATTTTCTCAACAATTATGTCGTCGGCTAGACCCATGGAGACCATTTGGATCACATCATCATTTGACAGCTGCCTAGATTTGGTTTGTGAGTTTGCTACGGTAAACATTAATAGGATGGCGACGAAGGATGCTGTGCAATGGGGCAATATACACCTCCAGCAACATCCCTTTGATTTTCACACTCAGGCGTCAGGAATTCGGTGACAAGCGTCACGGCCCGCTGCCAGTCGCGAACATAGCTGTTGGTTGCCATCCTTAGCCGATAGTAGATATCAGCCGGGTCTGCCTTCATTCGCCCGACCCCGCTTAGATTCATATGCATCGATGTAAGGCTCTCCTTTGTATCGCCAGATTCCGCCCCCTGCAAATTGCGGTAACCGCTGCAAAATGCAGTGGCGCTGCTACCTTTCGTAACTTCCCTGTGCTTTCCTAAGTTCTTTACCTTCAATCACCAGGACGCACTGGCCACTTTGCCCCTGGCGTGCACTTACATAGAGCGACGCCGGTTGCAGGCCGCTCTCGGAAACGGAGCGCCCGACGACCCGCGAGGAGGTGCTTATGTCGATCCTGTTTGTCCTCCTGATGTTCCTGCTGGTGATGTCGATCAGCTACTTCCGCACTCGCAACGTGGTGGGGCTTGAGCCCCGGCCCGAAGTCTGGACCGGACCGCAGGCGCCGCGCATGCAGCGCGAGTATGGCTTCTCGATTCCCGAGGGCTACTCGTTCCATCCCGGACACACCTGGATGTTGCATGAGGGTGGAGAGAATGTGCGCGTCGGTGTCGACGGCTTCGCTGCGAACCTGCTGGGCAAGGTCGATACCGTCGACGTGACTGGCGCGAATCGCTGGGTGCGACAAGGGCAGAAGATCATATCGCTGATCAGCGGCGGTCACGAGTTCGAACTGGTCTCGCCGGTTGAGGGCGTGGTCACCGTCGTCAATCGTGACGTCGTCCAGGACCCCAGCCTGCTGACGAGAGATCCCTATGCGAACGGCTGGATCGCCATCGTGAAGTCGCCCGACCTCTCGCTGAACAAGAAGAACCTGGTGCAGGGAGCGATGGTGGCGCCGTGGTTGCAGAACAGCGTCACGCGCTTGAACGGCATGGTCACGCAGCTGGCGCCCACGATGGCGGCCGACGGCGGTGTGCCGCTGCCCGGCTTGCTGGCGCGAGTTGCGCCTGAGCTGCGCGAGAAATTGGCGAAGGAATTCTTCCTGGCCTAGCCAGGTAGCGCCGACGACCCGGCGGCTGGGTCCGGCAGTCGACTCGCTCGGCGAGTTGCAGGCCCGCGCGACAGCCGGCAAGATGCCGGCGCTACGGACGACGGGCCCGGCGGTGGTGCAAGGCGCAGCGACGCGCACATCGAGTGTCCGCGTCACACGGAAGGAGAACGTTATGGAACGCACGAGAGCCATTCTGGTGGACATCACGAAGTGCATCGGGTGCCGCAGCTGCGAGCAGGCATGCAAGGAGCTTCACGGCTTCCCGAAAGACACTGAGGCGAAGCTTTCGCCGACGGCGCTGACGGTGATCGAGGAACACGGTGACAAGTACGTGCGGCGCATGTGCATGCATTGCGAGGATCCAGCGTGCGCGTCGGCGTGCCTGGTGGGCGCGCTGAAAAAGACCGCGCTCGGCCCGGTGACCTACGACGCCTCGAAGTGCATCGGCTGCCGCTATTGCCTGGTGGCGTGTCCGTTCAGCGTGCCGCGCTACGAGTGGACGAAGCTGGTGCCGTTCGTGAAGAAGTGCGACATGTGCGCGGCGCGGCAAGCGAAGGGGCAGCCGCCGGCGTGCGTCGAGGCCTGCCCGACGGGCGCGTCGATCGTGGGCTGGCGCGACGAGATCCTGGAAGAAGCCGAGCGCCGCATCCTGGGCGACGCGAAGTATGTGAAACACATTTATGGCAGCGAGGAGGCAGGCGGAACGTCGGTGTTCTTCATCTCGGATGTTCCGTTCGAGCAGTTGGGCTTCGTGGCGGCGCCGCGGCAACCGATGCCGGCATTGAGCGCGGCCGCGTTGAGCGATGTGCCGACGGTGGTGCTGGTGGGTGGATCGCTGCTCGCCGGGCTGTACTGGATCACCGAGCGGCGTAATGAAGTCGCGAGGGTTGAGGCGCGGGAGAAGACGACAAAGCCTTAACCACAGAGGACACCGAGGCACGGGGGGAACAGACCTTCGGCCTGGGGGAGTTCGTAATGCACGGGCGATTTCGAGAAGCGGACAAGCATTGCCGGGTATTCGCCCGGCCGGACAGCCGAGGGCGGCTGCCGCGAGCGGGAAGGGAGCAGGATATGACGGGCTTACGGTTTCCGAAAATTACGTTGTGGCGCGTGATGGTGGCGGTGATTTTTGTGGCAGGGTTGTATGCAACTTACGCACGTTTCGCGCTGGGCTTCAGCCAGGCGACGCACCTGACCGATCCGCAGCCCTGGGGACTGTGGGTGGGGCTGGGGACCTTGTGTGGCGTAGGGCTTTCGGCCGGTGGATTTGGAATCGCGGCCGCGGTGTATCTGCTGGGGTTCGAGCGCTACCGGCCGGTGCTGCGCACGGCAGTGCTGGTGTCGTTTCTCGGCTATGTGAGCGTGATCGTGGGGATGATGTATGAACTTGGGCTGCCATGGAGAATCTGGCATCCGATCTTCATGTGGAACCGGCACTCGATGCTGTTCGAGGTGTCGTGGTGCGTGATGCTGTACACCACGGTCCTGTCGTTCGAGTTTTCGCCGGCGCTGGTGGAAAAGATTCCGTGGAAGCGCGCGCGGGAGTGGTACCTGAAACAGCAGCATCGCATCCTGATCGGGTTGGTGCTGGTGGGATGCGTGCTGTCGTCGCTGCATCAATCGTTTCTCGGCGGGCTTTACCTGCTGACCAAGGGCAAGCTCGATCCGCTGTGGTACACGCCGTACCTGACCACGCTGTTTTACCTGTCGGCGATTCCGGCGGGGCTGGCGGTGACGGTGATGGCGTTGTATCTGTGCGTGCGTTCGCTGAACGTGAAGCTCGACACGGCGATCCTGAGCGAGCTGAGCCGGGTGATCGCGCCCATGCTGGCGTTGTATGCGATCTTCCGCGGCGTGGACCTGTACACGCACGGCGCGCTGCCTTACATGTTCAAGTGGCGCGAGGAGACGTTCTCGTTCTGGCTCGAGATCGCACTGCTGGTCGTGGCGCCACTGGTGCTGCTGAACATGGAGAAGGTGAAGAACGATCCGCAGAACTTGTACTGGACATGTAGCCTGGTGGTGATGGGCTTCATGGCAAACCGTTTGAACGTTTCGATCACGGGGCTGCAGGCGAGCGCAGGGGTGTACTACGTGCCGAAGTGGACCGAGTTCGCGGCTACCCTGATGGTGTTGACGGCGGTGGTGATGGCGTTCCGTTACGCAGTGATCTATCTCGATATCCTTCCGAAAAATCAACCGCAGCGTTGGATGATGACGGAGGCGCGGGGTTAGGGGCAGGTCACAGGTCTTGGGTCTCAGGCTTCAGGTGTTCGGTGTCAGGTCTTGGGTGTCAGGTCTTGGGTGTCAGGTGTCAGGTGTTCGGTCTCAGGTGTTAGGTCTCAGGCGTCTCGTCGGCGCCTGATTTCTTTTTGGAGGGAGACTGTTTTTCGAGTGTTCCACGTGGAACGTCTGTGGAAAAGGACTGGAAA
>CAVSOD010000017.1:0-65482 GCA_963729415.1 uncultured Acidobacteriota bacterium
TTGAAGATCGAAGAATCCAAAGTGGGGCGTGGAGACCGCGGCGTTACCACAAAGGACACGAAGTTCCACGAGGAACATCAATGCTGGGATGAACGATCGGTTCCTAGCATCCCGTAGCACTCGAGGTCGTGAAACGAATCCCATTTGCGAATGTGGCCGCGCATGCAACCTTCATGATGCATGCCGAGCTTGCGTAGAATGCGACCGGACGCATCATTGCCGGCGAAATGCGAGGCGTAGATGCGGTGGAGGCCGAGATCGCCGAAACCATAGTCGATAACGGCGCGGGCGGCTTCGGTCGCGTAGCCCTGACCCCAGAAGGGGACACCCAGCCAGTAACCAAGTTCGCCGTGAACATGAGCCGGGTCGAGGCGCAGGCCGGCGCCTCCGCAGAACTCGCCCGTGTTACGCAGGGTGATGGCGAAGCGGGTGACCGGCCCGCTGTTTGATTCGGCCTGACAGATCGCGAGATATTCCCGCGCATTCTGCTCCGTGTAAGGATGGGGGATGCGCAAGGTGGTGGCAGCGACTTCGCGCACGCCGGCGAGACGGATGAGGGCAGGGATGTCGGCTTCTGCGTAAGGTCTTAAGACAAGCCGAGCTGTTTCGAGCACAGGTATTCCATCACTCCGCTGGAGTGATCTTATCGCGAGGGCAGGACAAGAACCCACCCTAACGTCGCAAAGAACGCGACGTTAGGATGGGGCACCCACGCGAGGCGCGCGGTTGGAGCGTGACTGCGGTGTCGGTGAGAGAATCCCGCCCTAGGGTCGCAAAGAGGGCGACGTCAGGAAAAGCGCGGGCCGTTAGGGATAGTGCAAGTGCAGCGGTTCCTGCGTTTGCGGGACAACGCTCTGGTGGAGGCTTGCATCGGTTAGAATCAAGGTCCTGCGCCAGTCCGAAAATCGTATCTGCTGCCGGCAATATCTCTGGCCACGCAATTTTCCCGGGAGTTGCTCATGTCGTTTCCTCGCATGCTCTGGGCTCCTCTGCTTAGCATTCGCTGGTGTGCTGCGCGCGGGCGCAGGAGCCGCCCATGCCGCAGCTGTCGCCCGGTTCGGCGCGTAAAACGCTGAAGGGTGACATTGCCCTGGTCCCGCCGCAATCGGTGGCGCTGGCGGTGCCGAAAGGGACACCGCTCCAGGTCGCACTCGAGCAGGAGTTGTGCGTCAAGAAAGTGGGACAGGCGGTGCGTGGACGGCTGATGCAGCCGATCTATGCGTTCGATCAGATCGTGATTCCGATGGGATCGGAGGTCAACGGCAAGATCACGAAGATCGAATCCGTGAGCCGGGGAAAACGGACGCTGGCGGCGCTGGATGCTGACTTCACGCCGACGCGAAAAGTGGAAGTCAGCTTTGACGAGTTGTTGCTAGCGGACGGCCGGCGGTTTCCGATCGCAACCAGCGTGACTCCGGGCTCAGGACAGGTGATTCAGTTTGTGGCCGCTACGGAAAAGAAAAAGACGATGGGTGACCGGGCCAGCGAGCGCACGCGGGAAGCGAAGCGGCAGGCTCGGCAACAATGGGACAGTGCCATGCAGCAGCTGAAAACGCCAGGTCGCATGCATCGCGCCATGCGCTACCTGGAAGGGCAGCTTCCGGCGCATCGCCAGTTTATTCCCGCAGGAACGGTGTACTTTGCCGAGTTGAACCAGCCGTTGAATTTTGGTTCCGAAGTGATGACGCCGCAGATGGCGGCGGCCATCGGCGGTCCGCTGCCACCGGGCAGCGTCGTGCATGCCTGGCTGAGTACGCCGCTCACGTCAGCCTCCGCGCACAAGGGAGACGACGTGCAGGCCGTGCTGTCGCAGCCGCTGCTTGACGAGCAAAAGCACCTGGTGTTGCCGCAGGGAAGTCTGCTGAAGGGAACGGTGCGGCAAGTCGAGCCAGCGCGGCGATTGAAGAAGAATGGGCAACTGCGCATCGAATTCAGGGAACTGGTTCCGCCGGACGGCATCGAGCAAAAAGTGGAAGCCACGCTGGAAGGCGTACAGGCGGGCAAAGATGGCAACGTGAAACTCGATTCCGAGGGCGGAGCGGAAGCCACCACACCGAAGACGCGATACCTTGCAACCGGGATTTCGCTGGCGCTAGCGGCCGCCTCGGGACATACGGGGGATGGTGATGATGGGGCAGGGGGCAAGACCAGCAGCCGTGTGGCGGGTGGCGCCAACGGATTCAAGTTAGTAGGGATGGCGGTGGGCTTCGCGGTGCATTCGCCGGCATTGGGCTACACGATGGGCGTGTACGGAGCGGGCATGTCGGTGTACTCGAACTTCCTGGCGCGCGGGCACGAAGTGGTGTTTCCGAAGAATACGGCGATGGAGGTCGGGGTAAGCAAGCGGACAGATGCGGATTCTGGTCCGAGCACATCCGCGCCAGCGACTTCAAGTGGCGCCATCGCGAACCACTAGCCAAAGTTGAATGAAAAAAACGTCTCGCCCGGCAACCTCGTCAATGACGGAGGTGTCGCCGGGCGAGGCCGCGTCCTGCTAATTCAGTCCAACACCATAGAGATACTCATAACCGTATCCCACCTTAGACGTTGGAACAATTTCCTGGAATGTGGCCCTCCGATCAGAGATCGGCGGAGTGCGCTGGAGACTTGAGGCACGTCGGGAACATGGCGCGGTTACTTCCGATTGGCGAGCGGGTTTGCCTTGGCTGGGAAGGCTTGAACAGGCGGCAGGCTCTCAAGGCGCGCCCGGATACGAACCTCCTGCGAGGGCAAGATGCCCTCCCGACAGCCGGCGGGACCCTTCGACTTCGCTCAGGGCAGGCTGCAGTCGTTTTTCCGCGCTTTGCGGAACGGTGTCTCCTAGAACGCGTCGATCCCGGTGACGCTCTGGCCGATGATCAGGGTGTGGATATCGTGGGTGCCCTCGTAAGTCTTCACCGACTCGAGGTTCATCAGGTGGCGCATGATCGGGTAGTCGTCGGCGACGCCGTTGGCGCCGAGGATATCGCGCGACAGGCGGGCGCATTCGAGCGCCATCCAGACATTGTTTCGCTTTGCCATCGAGATGTGCTGATGCTCGACCTTGCCGGCGTCTTTGAGGCGGCCGACCTGCAGCACGAGCAGTTGGCCCTTGGTGATCTCGTTGATCATCCAGGTGAGTTTTTCCTGCACGAGCTGGTGCGAGGCGATGGGCTGGTCGCGGAATTGTTTGCGGAGCAGGGAATACTGCAGGGCACAGTCGTAGCACGACATGGCGGCGCCGATCGCGCCCCAGGCGATGCCGTAGCGCGCCTGGTTCAGGCACATCAGGGGAGACTTCAGGCCGCCGGATCCGGGCAGCAGATTGCATTCGGGGATGCGAACGTCTTGCAGGGAGAGGCCCGAGGTCACCGAGGCGCGCAGCGACCACTTGCCGTGAATGTCGTCGGCCTTGAAGCCAGGGCGATCGGTTTCGACCAGGAAGCCGCGAACGCGGTCGTCTTCATCTTCGACTTTGGCCCAGATGACGGCGACGTCGGCGATGGTGCCGGAGGTGATCCACATTTTCTCGCCGTTGAGCACGTACTCTTTGCCGACTTTTTTGGCACGCGTGCGCATGCCGCCGGGGTTCGAGCCGAAGTCGGGCTCAGTCAATCCGAAGCAGCCGAGTTTTTCGCCTTTCTGCAAGGCAGGGAGCCAGGTGTTTTTCTGCTCGTCGGAGCCGAAGGTGTAGATGGGATACATCACCAGCGCCGATTGCACGCTGACGAAACTGCGCACGCCCGAGTCGCCGCGCTCGAGTTCCTGGGTGACCAGGCCATATTCGACATTCGACATGCCGGCGCAGCCATAGCCCTTCAGGTTCGCGCCGAAAAAGCCGAGGTCGGCCATGGGCTTGACCAGTTCGCGCGGGAAGCGGCCGGCGCGGTTGCACTCTTCGATGATGGGGATGAGATTGTCTTCGATGAACTTGCGGGCGGTGTCGCGGACGAGGCGCTCGTCGTCGGAGAGCAGAGTGTCGAACTCCAGGAAATCGACGCCGCGGAATTTGATGGCAGGCATGACGTTGAACCCCTAGTGAAATCAGAGGATGCGCGAAAACTTCCTAGACTAGCAGAGGGGGGGGAGAGGGGCAAACAGGGTCACGCAGGGAAAGCTGCTTTCCCCTGGCATGAATCAACTTACGCGTCCCATCCGTCCCAATGTTTCACCAGAAGGGTCGCGTTGGTTCCGCCAAATCCAAAGTTGGTGGAGAGCATGATGCGCGACTCGCGCTGCACCGGCTCGCGCACGATCGGTAGCGAGCGGAATTCGTCGTCCACCTGATCAATGTTGATCGAGGGAGCCAGGAACTTACCTTCCAGCATGGCGACGCAGTAAATCAACTCGTGCGCCCCGGCGGCTGCTACCGAATGTCCGGTCATCGACTTGGTGGAGGAGAAAAAGGGAACCTCTGTACCGAAGGTCTCACGCAGAGCGTTTACTTCTGCGCGATCGCCAAGCACCGTACCCGTGCCGTGCGTGTTGACATAGCTGATGTCGGAGGTGCGCAGGCCGGCATCCTGCAGCGCCATCTGCATGCAGATGGCAGCCTGCTGGCCCTCGGGTTCGGGCAAGGCCAGATCATAGCCGTCGGAAGTTGCACCAAAACCGATAATCTCGGCCCGGACGCTGGACCCGCGACGACGCGCGCATTCCATTTCTTCGAGAATGACAATACCAGCGCCCCCACTCAAAACGACCCCATCCCGTGCGGAGTCGTAGGGACGGCAGGATTTCTCGGGGGTGGCGTTGTACTTGGTGGAGAGCGCCATGCGGAGCGCCTGGAAGGCGGCCGTAGTCAACGGGCTGATATCCTCGGCCCCGCCCGCGATGGCGCGATCCATCACGCCGGCACGGATCAGCTCAAACCCGTGTCCGATATTGTGAGCGCCGGTCGCGCAAGCGGAGCTAACCGAGTAACTGCGACCATGGATGTGAAACACGTTGGCCACCGCCGCCGCGGCGGTGTTGGCCATGCAGCGGAACGCCAGATATGGATCGATGCGCCGCAAGTGGCAGCCGTAGTACATCTCACCAGCCCGATGCACCGAGTCGACACTTCCCGCCGAAGTACCAATCAAACAACCCGTGCGCTGATCCTGCAGTTCCGCGTGGGCCAACCCCGCATCCTCCACGGCGTCCTTAGCCGCTAACACGCTGTATAGAGCGCCGTCTGACATTCCCGGCAGCAGATACGGAGGGATTTTCGCGCGGCTTACCTTTTCCTCGGCGCCAACGATCGTGCCGGCAACCTGACATTTCATGCCATGAGCGCCCCAATCGGGAACGGAACGGATGCCGCTGGCGCCGCGTTTCAGTGAGTCGGTCGCGGCGCAATAGTCATTGCCGATGGAAGAGATCAGGCCGACTCCGGTGACCAGCACACGCCTTCTCATCACGCGCTTTGCGCCTTAACGCTCAGCTTTGCCATCACCAAGTCGACCACGTTACCCACCGTGCCGAGTCGCGTGAGTTCCTCGTCACTGACTTCAACTCCGAAGTGGTCCTCCACATCCAGCACCAGGTTGACCGCTAACAGCGACGTCAAGCCGAGGTCCTGGCGAAGCCGGGTGCCGGAGTTCACGGACTCGGCCGACAGGCGACCGTCTGATACTTCCATGAGTTTGGTGGTAATCCAGATCCGGACCTCATCGTGTTTCATAGGTTTTGGTCCATTGCCAGGTTTTGAACTACTCAGGTTCGGCGAGCGGAAAAATTCCCAGGAAGGTGCGTCGAGAGTTTACATCGCTTTTGCTCAACTTTGAACACCTCGCCGAACTTCGTTTCATCGAGGCGAGCCGGGCTTGTGCAAAACTGAAGCCGAATTCTCGCTTGACAGGGTGGCGGTGCTGGGATAAGTTGCCGAACCGCAAGCCGGCCAACCTTGGGGGACCCTTACTTCTGACAAATGAATTGCAGGTGAAAGGCGGAACCATATGCGGATACCACCCTCCGGCCCGCCCGATGTGCCGGGGTTTAATGCCCCCGGCTTGAAGGACGCGGTGGCGCAGTCCAGAACCACTGGCGCGCCGGTTTTCGACGTCAGCGCCGCAGCAGATCTTTTTTCCAAAGCTCCCGATGCCAACCATCGCTCAATGCTCATGGAATTCGGGGATAACCCGGTGAATTTTCTGCAATCACGTTTCTCGTTAACCGACCAGCAGCGGAAGAATCTCGGTCAGATGACCGACAAGGAACAGCAAGCGCTCACGAACGCCGCGCACACCGCTCTCCGCGGAAACCTCGCCCTTGGAGTCGATTGCGGCAAGCCTGCAATCGGAGAACAAACGATTGCACAGGCTGGCCACTTCACGATCGGCAAACAAACTGCCAGCCCGGGCTCGGTCGCGCAGATGAACGGATTTGCGGGGACCGTGAACATCCACATGAATGCTTTTGAGGGGTAGGCGATCGTGCGAGCCTGAACGGGTTCGCAAGGTCAAAGCACGCGATCGTGGGTCCAGGTGTCCCTCGTGGCTTTTTTCGGACGCCAAGCACTTATATTCAGGCCAGCACCTTGGCAAACACATCGTGATCGACGTTGCCTCCGGTGGCGACCAGTCCCACGCGTTTTCCACGCAGCGCTGACTTTTCCGTCAATGCGGCGGCCAGGCCCGCGGCGCCGGCGCCCTCCACCACGTTGTGCGTATCGGTAAAGAAGATTTTCATGGCTTCGCGAAGTTCTTCTTCGCTCACGATCAGAAGAAAAAAGGTGGGGAGCGGTGGATCACCCCGCTCGGCCGTGGACACACGTCAAGCGTTGGTATTCCACAGGCGACATGAGCTGCCCCGTCGCGAACCCTCCTTAGGAGGTACGCAACCCACACTGTCTTTACACATGTTTACAAGAATAGTCTGAAGACCATCTGAAGAGAATCGCCAGGGACATTCATCGTAAATTCACCATCTCGTAATGCTTCCGTAACAGTTCTGCATTACAAGAGGATTTCCCTCCTTAGAATCATCGCCACCCTCCTGGACAACTCCATTCGCAGAGGCGAGACCATGAGAGGGTTTCTGTTCTATCCATGTCTTATCCTGGTGGCACTTGGATTGTTGCTGCCCATTTCGGCTAGCGCACAGGGAACCGGTAGGATCACTGGAGTGGTTACGGATTCGAGCGGCGCCATCTTGCCAGGTGCGCTCGTACAGGTGCAGCCAGGTCCGTCAGTCTCGTCCGACGATCAGGGTCAGTTCACGATCTCTAATGGAGCGCCAGGTAGCTAACTGCGGGTGTCGAGAGGATTCTTTCGTTCAAAACATCGATCACCGTGGCCGCAGGTCAGGCGACGCCGGTAAAGGCAGTGCTGAACGTCGCCTCCGAGACGCAGAGTGTGATCGTAACCGCAGAGCGCGCGCATGGCGAAGCCGAAGTCTATTAACGAAATCCGGACGGCGGACAACATTCTTAACGTCCTGCCCTCTGAGGTCATTACCAGCCTTCCCAACAAGAACATAGCCGACGCGCTTGGCCGCTTGCCCGGAGTTACGCTCGAGCGCGACGAGGGCGAAGGTAAGTATGTTCAGATTCGCGGCACCGAACCCAGACTCGCCAACCTCACCATTGACGGAGTGGAAGTGCCTTCCCCGGAAGGCGGTGTGCGCCAGGTGAAGCTCGACGTCATTCCCGCTGATCTGGTCGAGTCGGTGCAGATCAACAAAACGCTGCAGCCCAACATGAACGGCGACGCCATCGGGGGATCGGTGAACCTGGTGACCAAGAAGGCAGGCGACCGGCCTAGCTTGACCATTTACGGGGCCGGGGGTTTTACACCCATCGCCAATACTCGCTCGGTCTACGAGGCCGGGGTTACCGCGGGCGAGCGATTCGGACCTCAGAAGCGCCTGGGCCTGATGGGCAGCGGGTCGTACGACTATAACGGTCGCGGTATCGACGATCTCGAGCCGGTTCCCAACGCAATCGAATGGTAACCCCGACCAGCTTTAACTACGACATCTCGCAGGTCGCCGTTCGCCAGTACCTTTATGATCGAAAGCGGTACGGCTTCGGGGGCAGTGCCGATTACAAGCTGTCCGAGTCCTCGAACCTATACGTCCACACTCTATTCTCCGACTTCAAGGACTACGGCCACCGCTTTGAGTACATCCTGAACACGAATGACGACCAGAGTGCGTGTCCAAGCCTGCCCTGCGGGAATGTCCCGCAGTTCACAACTGAAATCCGAAATCCTGATTTTCAGGTGGCGAGCTTGTCGGTGGGAGCAAACCACGTATTTGGTCCGACCTTGATCAACTGGCAATTCGCGGTGGGAAGAGCCCGCATGCTGAACCCAATTGGGGGCGGCGAGTCGCATACGATCTTTAACTATTTCCCGCCCGGCACGGATCCGGTGAACATCCCACCGACCGGTAACTGCACGTATTTGCCTGGTTCAACGACGAACCCCTATCTGCCGCAATTTAGTCAAGCGTGTTTCGACGAGGCTTACAACCCTGCCAACATGAAGCTCAACGTGATCCAGGCATCGGACGATGGAAAGACGGCGCAACTCAACCTGGAGGGCACGATCTCGGCGGCCAGGACCTATCACGTTGGCTCTCATGCCAGCACCTTTGAGGTTGGCTTTTACATTCGGAATGCTCACAAGTACGACGATTCGTACGAGATCGACTACACGCCAAACGATGTGACGGCGATACCCGCATCGCTGTTCGTTACAAACTTTCGCAACTCGAATTACTACGGCGGCCATTACAAATTCGGCCCGGGGGTCAGTTGGGAAGCAGTCAACACGTATCTGGCAGCCCATCCGGACCAGTTCACCGCCAGCACGGGGAATTATCCGAACTCGAACAATTTCGACCTGGTGGAGCGCGTCACCGCGGGTTACGTGATGAACAGCCTTGATTTCAGCCGGTTCCGTCTGGTTGGGGGCGTGCGCTTTGAGGGGACGCAGCTTAGTACCACCAGCTTCGACAACATCAATGGGACCCTGACGGTGCCGGGTCACAACACTTACATCGACGCTTTGCCCAGCGCGTCGCTCCGCATGCGCCTCGACAGCCAGAGCAATTCCGATTTGCGCTTCGTCTATGCCCGGGGACTCTCCCGTCCGGATCCGCAATTCCTGGCGGCTAGCGCACTGGACAACTCGACTACTCCTCCCACGCTGACCATCCCGAACCGCGGCACTCAAGCGCGAGCACGCCGAACAACTTCGATATTCTTTTCGAGCGCTATCTAACTCCGCTCGGTTTGATCCAAGGGGGCTTTTTTTACAAGAGAATAAGCGATCCCATTGTGACTCTGCTCTCCCCACCTGTGGCAATAGCCGGCTGTCCAAGTTCAACCTGCTGGGTGAGTAAGGGAGCAAACTCCGGCGACGCTCACATCGCCGGCCTGGAGGTCGCGTTCCAACAGCACTTCACCTATCTCCCAGGTTTCCTCGGCGGACTGGGCATCTCCGCGAACTACAGCCTATGCCACTTCGCAAGCGAACAGAATCAACCCTGGGTATCGCAACGACAGCCCACCGCTCCTGCGCCAGGCTCCGCACACATTCAATATCAGTCCTACGTATGATCGCGGACGCCTTTCGCTCAGGCTCGGCATGGCGTACAACGGCGCAAATATTTACAGTTACTTTTTTGTTGCCTGCCAACTACGGGAGCAAGTGGACCGGAGTGGCAACTGCATTCCGAACCAGCCCGATCCGACGATGCCCCCCAATCCTCCCACTCCGACTCCGGGAGGTGTGCATGGACCATTTGGTGACTACACCCTGTTCTCACACTTCCAGGTTGACGCACAAGGTAGCGTCTACCTTGGAAAGGGCCTCACCGCAATCGTCTCAGGTCTGAATCTGAATAACGAGGTTTTCGGCTTCTATTATGGTGCGGGCCGGTACTTCACTCAGCGCGAGTACTACAAACCGACCTACACTTTTGGCCTGCGTTGGGAATTGCGGCATGAACGGTAGCTCGTAAACCGCGCAGAAGTCGAGGGAGTGGAGCATCGCAGACCCCACTCATTCGCAAAGTACGCGGAGGAGTGCCTCCCCGCCCCTACGCAGCAAAAGAGCGCGTCGTTAGGATGGGGCGCCCGACTGTTGCCCACCACCAGGTCGAGCCATCGATCCCCGCGTCTCGAACGCCGGAGACGTGGGTACCCCGGTCGCGGAGTTACGCCAGGACCTTGGCGAACACGTCGCGGTCCACATTTCCGCCGGTAGCAACCAGGCCGACACGTTTTCCCTGCAAATCTGAATTTTCCTTGAGCGCGGCGGCCAGGCCGGCAGCGCCGGCGCCTTCGACCACGTTGTGGGTGTCGGTGAAATAAATCTTCATGGCCTGGCGCATCTCGTCTTCGGTGACGGTCACGATGCGCTCGACATTTTCCAGAACAATTTCGAGAGACGCCTCGTCGGGAACGCGGCATGCCATGCCGTCGCCGAGCAGGGTGGTGACCGGAGCCGTGACCGCGCGCCTTGCTTCAAACGACAATGCGTAGGCGGGCGCACCTTCGGGAACCACGCCGACGATTTTTGTGGGCAGGTTCAGGCCATTGCGCACGGCGACGCAGGAGCAGATCCCTGATCCCTGGCCGACGGGTACGTAGACCACATCGAGGTTGGGGACGGCCGAGAAGAATTCCAGCCAGTATGTGGCTACCCCCTTCACGATGTCGCGATGGTACGAAGGAACGAAGTGCCAACTGTTCTCGCGGGCGAGTTTCTGCGCGTGCTCTTTGGATTCCTGAAAGTCGTGGCCGAACTCGATGAGATTCGCGCCTTGCGCGCGCATCGCAGCATTTTTCTCGGAGCTGTTTCCCTTGGGCACGACGACGTAAGCCGGCACGTTGAAACGGCGCGCCGCCAGCGCCACGGACTGGCCGTGATTGCCGCGCGTCGCGGTGACTAGTCCGCGGATGTTGTTCGAGTGGCGGAAGAGTTCCGCCGCGTAGACGATGGCCGTACGCGCCTTGAAGGCGGCGATCGGTGTGTGATTCTCGTGCTTCACCCAGACTTCGGCGCCTAAGCGCTCCGAGAGCAGCGGCCAGCTGATTTGCGGGGTCGGGGCCATGAGGGCGTACACGAGTTGCTGGGCTTCTTTGATTTCGTCAATGGTGGGCAGCGGGGTGGCGACAAGGGATTCAGGGGTCATAGGAGGTAATCGATGTTTTCAGAATCTCTAAACAAGATGATGGATTGAGGGATTGCGATTCCGAGAATTGAGATGCGGCTCGGCGATTGGAAAGTCCCCACCCTAAACGTCGCAAAGGGCGCGACGTTTAAGGGTGGGGCACCCGGCAAGATGATGGATTGAGGGATTGCGATTCCGAGAATTGAGATGTGGCGCGGCGATTGGAAAATCCCCACCCTAAACGTCGCAAAGAGCGCGACGTTTAAGGATGGGGCACCCGGCGCCAAGTTCATTGACTGGCCTCGACATCCCCCATACCATAGGCCGACTTCATGATCGGGCAAACGGTCTCCCGTTATCACATTGTCGAAAAGCTGGGCGGCGGCGGGATGGGGGTGGTGTACAAGGCCGAAGACACCGAACTCGGCCGCTTCGTGGCCCTCAAGTTTCTGCCAGACGATCTGGCGCAGGACCCGCAGGCGCTCGAACGGTTTCGGCGCGAGGCCCGGGCGGCGTCGGCGTTGAACCACCCCAACATCTGCACCATCTACGAAATCGGGCGCCATGAAGGCCACTCGTTTATTGCCATGGAGTACCTGGAGGGCGCGACGCTGAAGCACCGCATCGGCGGGCGTCCGCTCGACAACGAGACGCTGCTGTCGCTCGGAATCGAGATCGCCGATGCGCTCGATGCGGCGCATGCCAAGGGCATCGTGCATCGCGATATCAAGCCGGCCAACATTTTTGTGACGACGCGTGGTCACGCCAAGGTGCTCGACTTCGGGCTGGCCAAGGTAGAGAGCGGTTCCGCCTCCGGCAAGGCTGCGTCGGAACACGTTACCCGCACCATCGACGAGCAACATTTGACCAGCCCGGGCTCGACGCTGGGCACCGTGGCCTACATGTCGCCCGAGCAGGCGCGGGCCAAGGAACTCGACGGCCGCAGCGACTTGTTCTCCTTCGGCGCGGTGCTTTACGAAATGGGAACAGGGCTGGTGCCGTTTCGCGGAGAAAGTTCTCCGGTGATCTTCAAGGCGATTCTCGACGAGACGCCGGTTTCGCCAGTGCGCCTCAATCCCGATCTGCCTGCGGACTTCGAGCGCATCGTCGGCAAGGCACTGGAAAAAGATCGGAACCTGCGTTACCAGACGGCCGCCGATCTGCGCGCGGATTTGACGCGGCTGAAGCGCGATCTGGAGTCGGGGCGGTCTTCGAGTGTGGGCACGTTCGGCGCGTCAGGGTCGAACGTGTCGGCGGCAGCATCGGCGGCGAGTCCGGCCGCCGCGGGTTCCTCGACGACGAACCCTGCGGCAACTGGATCGGCCGGAGTTCCCGCCGCCCAGGCCGACACGGCCAGCGGATGGAGCAAGTTTCTGATGGGTGGGATCGCCGCCCTTGTGTTGTTTGTGTTGGTCGCAGCCGGAGTGTACTTCTTCCGCGCGAGATCGGAAGCGGGCAAGGTGACTTCGATTGCCGTCCTGCCGTTCGTCGAATGCCACGGCGCGACCCGGGCAACGAGTATCTGAGCGACGGACTGACGGAAAGCCTGATTGGTACGCTTTCGCAGTTGCCCGATCTCAAGGTCATGGCGCGCAGCACGGTGTTCCGTTTCAAAGGCAGCCAGGAGGATCCGAGGAAGATCGGCGAGTCGTTGAAAGTCGGCGCAGTGCTGGTCGGTCGCATCACCGAGCGGGGCGACGAGGTCGGCGTGCAGGCGGACCTGGTGAATACGTCCGATGGGACGGAGTTGTGGGGATCGCATTACACGCGCAAGATGGCCGACATCACGCAGGTGCAGAGCGACATCACGCGCGATGTGTCGAACGGCCTGCGGATTCGGCTGAGCGGCAGCGAACAGCAACACGTGGGAAACGCGGGCACGACGAATGCGGAGGCGTACCGCTTGTATCTCGAAGGGCGCCAGCTCTGGTACGGACGCACGCCAGACGGATTGAAGAAGAGCATTGACCTGTTTCAGCAGGCCATTGCCGCCGATCCCAACTATGCCCTTGCTTACACCGGGTTGGCGGAAACCTACACCGTAGCTCCGGCCTACGGGATCGGAATCAGTTCGAAGCAAGCGCGCCTGGTGGCGGATGACGCGACCCGCAAGGCACTGGAACTGGATCCGTCGCTGGCCGAAGCACACACGGCCCGTGCAATGGCGCTTTGCCAGGCATGGAAGTGGAACGAAGCGGAGCAGGAATTCCGGCGCGCTATCGAGTTGAATCCCAACAGCGCCAACACACATTACTTCTACGCCATGGAGTTCCTGGTTTCGCAAAACCGTCTCGACCAGGCACTGGAAGAACTCCGCACGGCCATGTCACTCGACCCGCTGTCTCCAATCCTGCATACGAATTACGCTTCCGTGCTGACCATGGCGCATCGCTATGACGAATCGCTCGCGCAATTCCAGAAGGCGCTGCTGGCCGATCCTGGTTTTAAACCGGCTCATTACAAGCTATCGGCGCTATACGCCACGACCGGCCAGTTCGGCGAGGCGGTGAGCGAGTACCAGAAATACTCGCCCACCCCTGGGTCCTTCCCTCCCGACGCGAAGGGCTACATCGCCGTAATCCTGGCCTCGAAAGAGGACTCGATGTCCGTCGTCGCGGCGGCTTATGGTTACGCCAAGGATCGCGAGAAGACTTTTGAATATCTCGAAAAAGCATATGCCCAGGCTGATGAAGAGTTGCTCTTGTCGATCCGCCTGCCGGCGTTTGATTTCATTCGCTCGGATCCGCGTTATGCCGACCTGATGCGGCGGGTGGGATTGCCGGAATAGGCGACCGTGCGACCCGAAAATCTTTCACCACAGAGGGCACAGAGGAACACAGGGGACTTGGGAGAATCCCCACCCTAACGCCGCAAAGAGCGCGTCGTTGATGGGGCGTCCTGCGGTCCCCTGAGCTGTTTTCTTGCGCCCCTACGGGGCTGGCTCGTTTCGGCCCTGACCCCACGGCTTACGCCGTGGGCTTTATTCTTGCGCCGCTGCGCGGCTGAACGGACAACACGGTTCTTGCGCGTTTCGGGGTGAGACAACACGATTCTTGCTCCGTTGCCGGGTTACGCCGTGGGCTACTTCGCCGCTCTGAATGGAAATCCGAGCCGTCTGAACACTAGAATCTGGCAGCTTGAACGAAACTTGAATCTGAAACCTGAGATTTGAAACTTGAACTTGAAACTTGAATCTGAAATCTGAAAGCCGACAGCCGACAGCCGAAACTTGAAATGTGAAACTTGAATCTGAAATCCGAAATCCGAAAACTGAGAGCTGAAAGCTGAGAGCTGAAGACTGACAGCTGACAACTGACAGCTGATGTTGGAAACTTGAAACGGATGCTGGCACGAGATGAGCATCGGGTTTCAACCTGAATTGACAACTGACTCGGATTTCGATATAACGATAACCGAGTTATGAAAGAAGATACCAGTTCGTTCCTGCCGCTTTCGCCTGCGACTTTGCATATTCTGCTTTCGCTGGCGGGCGAGGAGTTGCACGGGTACGCCATCATGCAGGAAGTGCAGCGGCAGTCGGAAGGGAAGTACAGGCTCGGTCCGGGGACGCTTTACGATAATCTGCAGAAGATGATTGAGCGGCGGCTGGTCGAGGATCTTGGCCAGAAAGCTGGAGACGACGATCCGCGCCGCCGTTACTACCGATTGAGCACGCTGGGCCGCGGAGTGCTGGCGGCGGAAATCGGGCGGCTCGACGGAGTTGTGCGGGAAGGAAAATTGCGCCTGCAAAAGCCAAGGAGGGCCTGATGCTCCGCGCCTTGTATCGCTGCGTGCTGCGCGCTCATCCTCCGTACTTCCGGCAACGGTTTACCGAGGAGATGGAGTCGATCTTCGATCACGCAGGGAGCACAGGCGCGAAGGTCGGCCTGCTGGTCGATGCGGGGATCTCGCTGGCGCGGCAGTGGGGCTTGCGGCCGCAATTCTGGGAAGAACCGACCGTGGCAGCGGGGCCGGATGGAGTGCCGCTGTTTCACACGTTGGGCCATGCCATGCCGCGCAAGGCGGCGCTGATTTATGGGGCGCTCCTGTCGGCTTTCGTGTTGAACGGAATTTCCTGGACGATGGGCTATGCGTGGAATCATCCGATATTTATTGAGTTTCGTCAGCCGGTGATTACGCCACCGGCGTCATGGGCGAAGCGCAGCGCGGAAGGACCGAATGTGCCCGTTGCGGGGGAGCCTCCGCTGTATACCGATCAGGGCAGAGTCATTTTGATTTTCAATGCGCCAGCACACGCGGGAACGCCAGCTCCCGCGGAGACAAAGCCATCCGACCCGGCAAACGCGCCGCCAAATAAGGACTCCCACTCGCAAGCACCTTCAGCCTCGAAACAGGGAATGATTTTTTAGCGATGGCGCGCGGAGAGCGCACGCCGCAAAAACGGGTATGGTTTTCTAAGTCGAGAACCGACCGTGCATTCCTCAGGGGCTGAAGCCGTGCCTTTCGCAAATCTGCGGGCGTGAGGGCAAGATGCCCCTTCGACAAGCTCAGGGCAAACTCTCACGACAGCCGGCGGGACCCTTCGGCTTCGCTCAGGGCAAGCTCCTTCGGCTTCGCTCAGGGCAAGCTCCTTCGGCTTCGCTCAGGGCAAGCTCCTTCGGCTTCGCTCAGGGCAAGCTCCTTCGGCTTCGCTCAGGGCAAGCTCCTTCGGCTTCGCTCAGGGCAAGCTCCTTCGGCTTTGCTCAGGGCAGGCTGCCGGCGCTACTGCTGTTTTCCGCGGTGAAGCTGGCTTCTTCTAGTTTTCGCCGATACGCGGCAAGGGCTGCACGCGTTCCGCGGCATGCTCGGTCACGCGTGCTGCCGGCGTAACCACTTCCTCGGGCCGTCCGGCAGCCATTCTGAGGGAATGGACCGGGAAGGAATTCGGAGACGTTGGCCACAAACTGGGGGCGACCCAGGACGAGCTGGCGTTCTGCCCGTTTCTCCAATCGCCGAGAGCATCGCTGGGCATAGCGGTGAGCGAAGTGGCACCTTGCGCCGAGGGCGCCTGAATTCCCATCTGTCCACCTTGCGATGGAGAAAACGTACCCGTCAGCGACGGAGGGACGGGAGTTGAACTTTTCTGGGCGAAACCAAGCTGGGTGAAACCGGGTAATGAGAGAGAAAGAAGAACGAAGGAAAGTTTAAATGCGGTGTTTGAAACCATGGGCCTACCCCCTGGGTTCATTTTGGGGGAAGGGCTGTTGGAAACACTGTACTCCGGAACTGGGCGGATACCCTAAGACAAAGTTTGGACGCTCCTTGGGGGTGATGGCGGCGGAGGCGACAGTCGCCCGTAAGATCATGTAAACTCACAGTGGCGAGTATCTGATGCACACTTTTGCAGTGTGCCCACCCTGCCGAAGGACACTTCGGCCCTACTCCCCAAACACCAGGTAGAACCGCGGCCTTGGGCCGGCGGCACATTCCTGTCAGGAGAATGCAGATGGCGAAGATCGCAAAAACAGCGGACCGTAAAGAAGGTCATGGACACCAGCAAATCCACGGCTTGCCCAAAATGCGGAAAGGATACGCGGATCGTGAAGCGGACGAAAGACCGCGAGCGCGGTATCCCTGGGGGAATTTATATTTCCTGCTCGGCGTGCGAGTTTTACGAGAAGCTGTAGGGACACGGTACTCAGTACGCAGTACTCGGTACTTAGTTGAAGGAGAGGCGCGACTTGGTCGCGCCTTTGTTTTTTGTATTTGGAGAGGTGGGGTCTGTGGAGAAAAAAACCGATGCGCTCGTGGTATGGGAGAAATTCGTGGGGTCCCTTCGCTCGCTCAGGCTTCGCTGCGTTGCTGGCGCCTCACTTCGCTCAGGATGACAGGTTTGGTTGAAGTGACACTGCCTACTCGACACTGGCAGTTGACGAGTGAATTGCTGTCGACCGGCCACTGGCCACTGAGCACTGGACACCACTGACCACTGACCACGGGCCACTGCCATTTTGGTATTGGAGAGGCAGGCGGTTCTGGAGAAAAAGATCGATGCGTTCGTGGTACAGGAGAGGCTCGTGGGGTCCTTCGGCTGCGTTCGGCTGGCGCCTCACTTCGCTCAGGATGACAGAGTTCAGGATGACAGCAGGTGATGTGACCTGAGCATCGACCAATCGCCCTTGACCATCACTGATCACGACCACTGATCACGACCACTGCCCACCGGCCACTGACCACTGGCCACTGCTCCTACCCAATTTGCGCCAGAATCTCCCGTGCCTCTGCGGCGGGGTCGGAGGCTTCGGTGATGGGCCTTCCTACGACGATGTAGGCTGGCTCCGGAGGCGATGGCTTCGGCTGGGGTGACGACGCGGGCCTGGTCGCCATGACTGCGGCCGGGCGGGCGAACGCCGGGGGTGACGATGAGGAAGTCATCGCCTAGTTCCGCGCGCAAGGTAGCGGCTTCCTGGGCCGATGCGACGACTCCGTGGCAGCCGCTGTTGATGGCGAGCGCCGCGAGGCGCGATACCTGATCGGCCACCTGTCCGCGCACGCCGGCATGATCGAGATCGCGCTGATCGAGGCTGGTGAGAACCGTCACTGCCAGAATCATCGGAGAAGCAGTGGTATTGCGTGCGGCCTCGACTGCGGCGCGCAACATGTTGCCTCCTCCTGCGGCGTGCACCGTCAACATGCTTACGCCCAGCTGGGCAGCTTCTCTCACCGCGGCGGATACGGTGTTGGGGATGTCGTGATACTTCAGGTCGAGGAAGATCTGACGGCCGGAGGCGACGAGATCGCGGACGATCTGCGGGCCTTCGGCGGTGTAGAGCTGCAGCCCGACTTTGTAATAGCGGGCGGAATCGCCCACGGCCGCCACGATCTTCTGTGCAGCGGCCGCGGTCGAAACATCAAGGGCGACGATCAATCGCTCGCGCGCATCACGCATCTAGGGGAGTGTAAAGGGATTACTGCAGACGCGCTACTGGTGGCCGCAGCATGGCTACGGTCGGAGGCTGCGATACCAGGTCCAGACGGACCGTCTGGATACCCCGGTGTTCCAGGTTCAGCGCGCGGGCTGCTCCGTAGGACAGGTCGATGATTCGGCCCTCGACGACCGGGCCTCGATCATTGACCCGCACGACTACGGTGCGGCCATTCCTGAGGTTGGTCACCTTTACGAAGGTGCCCAGAGGAAGCGTGGGGTGCGCCGCGGTGAGATCGTACATGTTGAAAGCTTCTCCGCTGGCGGTCTCTTTGCCATCGAAGTAGCTTCCGTACCAGGACGCCGTCCCGACTTGATAGGGGCGGGCGTGTTTGGGATGTGTCGACTTGGTGGCGGTTTTCGGCGGTTGAGGAACCGGACTACTTCGGTCGTGGTCCGAGCCCGAGTTGCCCTGAGCCGCTCCCAGGCCGGCGACGCACAAAACGAGCGCCAGTCCATGAGCTATGCGATTTCGCATTCAGTTCACCTCGCGAACAAAAGGTTCGGTCCCTACGTAGGTCGAGCATTTCTTGGCCAAAGGTTTTGCAAGGCTAGCCGAGGGGCAGAGGACGTGTCAACGAGGAATTCACCGTAGCAAGATTACCAGCTAGTTATTGATAGCCAACGTAACCTATTGTAAAAGTTAGGTAACCACTCATATATTAAGCAAACAAAGAGGTTAGTTGTTTATAAAGTAGTCAATGCGAGAAATGACTGAGTACTGGAAAATGTTACAAGTCATGTGTTTGCAATAGCTTATGATGGAGATCAGGGTAACTTGCCCGGCCTCAGTGGCTTGCCGGGTATGCGCACACGGTAAGGCGCGAAAAATCTTTGGAGGAAAACCATCCACAGGGTCGAGCGCCAGGGGATTAAGGTACAGTGACCAACTATGCCGGAGACACCCACGGTTGTGCTGACGATCGCCGGTTTCGATCCATCTTCAGGGGCCGGAGTGACAGCCGATATTAAAACGATTGCCGCGCATGGATGCTACGGGGTCGCCTGCATCACGGCGATGACGGTGCAGTCGACAGCAGGTGTTCGCAAGGTAGAGGCCTGTGACGCGGCTTGGGTCGCGGACACGCTGCAGGAACTGGCCTCGGACGTGAAGATTGCGGGAGTTCACATCGGCATGCTGGGTTCGGGGAAGGTTGCCCGGGCGGTGGCGGACTTTCTGCGTCTCAGGAAGCAGGCGAATGTGGTGCTGGATCCGATTCTTCAGGCGTCTTCCGGAGCGACGCTGTTGGATGGCGAAGGGACGAAGGTTCTGGCTTCGGAGTTGTTGCCCCTGGCGACTGCAGTGACGCCGAACGTGGACGAGGCTGCAGTGCTGACGGGAATGCCGGTGACGAATCCTGAGCAAATGCGAGCGGCGGCAGTGAAGCTCCATGAAATGGGGGCCGAGTCGGTGGTGATCACGGGCGGGCATCTGGATAAAGCAATCGACCTGCTGAGCTTCCAGACGAAGCGCGGAGTTGAGCAGGAAGTTTTCAAATCGGAGCGGCAGCGGTCGAATTCCACGCACGGGACAGGGTGCGCGTTCGCGACCGCGATGGCCTGCCATCTGGCACTCGATCGCGGCTTACCCGAGGCGGTGTTGCTGGCAAAAGCGTATGTGTCGGCGGCGATCTCGAAGGGGCATCCTCTGGGCAAGGGAGTGGGGCCGGTTCATCATCTGTATCGCATGCAACAGCAACGACGCGTGGGGGCGCCGACAACGGAACCTGAGCCGGTGCATTGAGAAGCCGTCTCATAAAACCAAGTTCATACATGCCCTGGAGCGATTCTCGCGAAAGATGGTTCGTGAAGTCGCGGAGCGATGGTGGAAAGTAGCCCGGCGCTTCCAGCGCCGGGGTGGCCGGTGAGTATGCCGCGTCCCGCCGGGGACGCCCGAAACAGACTGCCGGCCTTTCAACCGTGCCTACGGCACGGGATCGGCTGCCATCGCTCTCCCGCCACTGAAGTGGCGGGCTATTTTCGGCGTCGAGGCCCTGACCGTAAGAAGCTGTCTTACAAAACCAATGGATAAACCTCGCGACCTCGCAAACCCGCAGGACACGCGGATCTAGCAGGCTGTTGATAAATTCGATTCCTGTTTTATTTCGAGACCACTTCTGAGTGCGCGGTGGGATTTTTTATGCAGAGGAAAACGCTAACCGCTGACGACAAGAAAATTTCGAGAAGGGAACTTGGGGGAGGATCCCATCTCAGAGCTGCCTTAGTTGGTCGACTTCTTCAACAATATCCCGGCTAGAAAGGCCGCGCTCGCGCCCAACAGCCATTCGATCCGCCACAGTTGCACTGCCTGCCAATCGAGCGTGGTTTGGACGGTGAAGACCAGACCGACTGCGATTGCGCCGGCGAGGCAAACGACACCCACGGTGAACGACACGAGCGAAGCGGTCGGCAGACCAAGCCATTGCCGAGTGCCGAGGATCGCGCGCTCGATGCTCTGAAATTCCAGATGGCGAGCCCACGAGACGGCGGGGCGCATCCAATTCAGGAACCTGCGACCGGCGGACTTCTCGACTCGCTCGGCGCCGCAGGCATGACAGAATCGAGAGCCAGGGATGAACTCGGTTTCGCAGCGATCGCAAACCTCGATCATCGGCATCTCAGAGACCGGTTCGACGGTAACCGGAGGTGTGGCGACGGGCGGTCTCCAAAATTCCCGTTCCGCGTTTTGCGCAACTTCCGACATAAAGGAGAACCCTCGACGGTTTTAAGGGCAAACTGACGACCAAATACGGGGAACCCTGTAAGCTCTTGAAACTAGGCCGACTGGCGACGGTCGCGAGTGATCGGAAACAGGTCGCGACGAGCAAGATTTACCGAAAGCTGGGGGAAAGATGCACGCTCACACCGGATTGTAAGCGTGTTTTGAACGCAAAATGTCGGAAGGACGGGTGGCGTTCTTGATTCCTGTTGATCGGGTAGACTAGAGCGAACAGGTGGGCGTGGGAAACCAAGGTACGTTGTCCAACCGGTGCGGCCGTTTCGCATTCACGTGCGCCGTGGTGAGCCTGCTCGTGGTCGCATTTGGTGGTGCGGCCGGCGCGCGCCAAATTACCGCAAATCCTGAGACCCCAAAAGCCGGAGCACTCCGTCCAGTCGATCCGCTGACCGCCTCCGGATTCGACCGCTTTTACAACATGGATTACGACCACGCGGTGCAGGACTTTCAGAAAGTCCTCGAGCGCCGCCCGGACGATCCTTTTGCCGTCAACCACCTGCTACTGGCAGTGATGTTTCGCGAGCTATATCGCATGGGCGCGTTGAACACGGCGGACTACGCGAATGACAGCTTTATCGGGGTGCCACATCATCCGGCGGATCCGAAGGTGAAGGAACAGATCAAAGCGCTGGTCGATCGGGCGGAGAAGCTGGAAGAAGAGAAGCTGAAGGCGAATCCCAACGATGTGGACGCGTTGTTTGCGCGCGGCAATACGCGGGCGCAATTTTCCACGTACACCGCGCTGGTGGAACGAGCCTGGTTCTCGGCTTTGCGCAACGCGGTAGGCGCGCGGCACGATCACGAGCGCGTGCTGGAACTTTCTCCACAATACGTCGATGCCAAGCTGGTGGTGGGGGCGCATAACTACGTGATGGGCAGCTTGCCGTGGGGCGTGAAGGTAGCGGTTTCCCTGGTCGGGCTGAGCGGCAGCAAAGAAAAGGGCATCGAGTATCTGTATGAAGTGGCGCGGGCGAATACGGAAAACAGCGTCGACGCGAAGATCACCCTGCTGCTGTTCCTGCGCCGCGAGCATCGCTATGCCGAGGCACTCACGATGCTGCGAGCAATGATGCAGCAGTATCCACAGAATGTGCTGCTGGCTCTTGAGGAGGGAACGCTGCTGCGTTCGCTGAATCAGTCGCAAGACGCAGCGGCGGCGTACCGGAAAGTTTGGGATGCGGGGAAGGCAGGGAAGTATCCCGGCCTGCACTATGAGCTGGCCGCGGAATATTTGGGTGATTTGTTACGCAGCCAGAAAGATTATGCGGGGGCTGCGGCCGCTTACGAGTTGGTGGCGCAGGCGCCGCAACCGGATTCGGAGGTTCTGCAAAAGGCCAACCTGGGCGCGGGCGAGATGTACGATCTACAGCAGAAACGGGAACTCGCGACGCGCAAGTACCAGGCGGTCATTGCTACGAATTCTGCGACTCCTCCGGCGGACATTGCCCGCAAGCGCCTGAAGGAGCCGTATCGGGCTGACTAGGAGTTATTCCTAAGGAGTCGGCGCGGGCCGTCGGGGGCTGTAAAGCCGTCTGGATCCTTTTTGCTCTTACGGCGCGCCTTCGGCTGAGCTGGGGCACGGCCTGAAGCCTGCGCCCTGATCCTAGGTTATGCGTGCGAGGGCAAGATGCCCCTTCGACAAGCTCAGGGCAGGCTCTCGCGACAGCCGGCGGGACGCCGGCGCTACGGAACTTTTCCTGAAAAGTCGGCGTATCTTAGACAGGAAGAGGCGGACAGGAAGAGACAGACAGGAGGAGGCAGAGTCATGTATTGCAATTACTGCGGCAAGGTTATCCAGGACGACGCCAATCTCTGCGCCTATTGCGGCAAGCGCGTTGGGGCAGTGAGCGCCCGCAAGCGGCTCATGCGACCGCGGGCGAACCGGAAGATCGCCGGCGTATGTGCCGGGCTTGCGGAATACTTCGATCTCGATGTCACGCTGGTGCGCGTGCTGTGGCTGGTGATCACGTTCTTCTCGGCGTTGGTGTTTGGGACGGTGGGCTACATCGTGGCCTGGATCGTGATGCCGGAAGAGCCAGAATACGTGCCGGCCCCACAGGGGGAGCAAGTCGTCCACCCTTCCAACTGAGTAGCGGCACGCGGGTATAGCGCACGCCGGTCGCACGGGGGTGCGCGGCGCGTTTACAATCCCCGCATGAATCGCATTCGCAGCGGCGACGCCGAAATCGCCTACACCGTAATGGGCGACGGAGCGCCGCTGGTTCTTTTGCATCCTTTTCCTGCTCATCATGAATTGTGGTTGCCGGCGGCGCAGGCGTTAACGTCGCGCTACCGCGTGATCCTGCCTGACTTGCGGGCGCATGGCGAGTCCGAGGCAGGCGAGGGACCGGCAACGATGGAGAAGCACGCGAGCGATATCGCCCGGGTGTTGGACGATGCCGGCGTGGGGCGCGCCATCTTTTGTGGAGTCTCGATCGGCGGCTACATCCTGTTTGAATGCTGGCGGCGCTACCGGGGCCGGATCGCGGGGCTGGCCCTCTGCTGCACGCGCCCGCAAGCCGACACGGCAGAGGCCAGAGGCAATCGCCTCAAGACTGCCGAGGATGTTCTGGAGCGCGGAACGGAATGGTTCGCCGACCTCATGATTCCGAAGTTGATGGGGAAAACCACGCTTGAATCGCGGCCTGACCGCGTGAGCGAAGCGCGGCGCATGATGCTGAAAATGTCGCCGCAGGATATCTCCCAGGTACAGCGCGGCATGGCCGAGCGGCCCGATTCAATCCCAACATTGAAAACCATCAACGTGCCCACCCAACTGGTGATGGGCGAGGAGGACATCCTGGCGACCGCGGCTGACGGAGAGTTGATGCGCCAGCACATCGCAGGCGCGCAGCTGGCAGTCATCCCGAAGGCAGGGCATTACGCACCCTGGGAGCAACCGGAGGCAGTGGGAAAGGTACTGCGACAGTTTGTGGATGGGCAGCAATGACATTCGACAGAGGCAGTCTGCCTCGGGGCCATCAAACGATGAGATCGAGTGGGTTCGGTTGCGGAAGGAATTGATCTTGGCGGGGAAAGTCGACCTTTATAACGCGTCTTATGGCCATTACGAAGAGGATGCGTATCGTGAGATTCGTATCGAGACCTACGGACAAGATCTCGGGCAAACAAGTTGGGTCGTTACCAGGGAATCGAGAGAGATTCCGCGGGCTCTGAAACTTACTGCGTCCTCGTATGTTCTCGAGATCGGGTGTGGCTCGGGTCGATATGCATTGCAGGTGGCTGAGACGACCGGGTGTCGCGTTCTGGGAGTGGACCTCAATCGCGCCGGGATTCAGAACGCAAACCGGCTCGCGGAGGCCGCAAACCTGGCGGGCCAAGTGCGCTTCGAACATCGTGATGCATCGAAGAGGCACGCTTTCGGGAAGAAGCGCTTCGACGCAGCTTTCGCGAACGATGTGTTGTGCCACATTCCTGACCGGCTTGCCATTCTGCAGGAACTCTTCCGTGTTCTTAGGCGCGGTGCCCGGCTTTTGTTCAGCGATGCTTTGGTGATCGGAGGCCCAATCTCGGATCGGGAGATTGCGACACGAAGCTCGATCGGCAAGTACATCTTCGTTCCTCCCGGAGAAAACGAGCGGATGATCAGGCAGGCCGGTTTTCGTCTGCTGAAAGTCACCGACACCACCAGGAACGCGACCTTGATCGCAGAACGACGGTTCGCCGCCCGTAACAAGCGCAAACGCATACTGAGCAGGGTGGAGGGGAGAGCGAATTTCGAAGGGGTCCAGCAGTTTCTGGCATGTGTTGCCCGGCTCACGGCAGAGCGACGGCTGCTGCGATTCGTTTACCTGGCGGAGAAAAGAAGCTAAGAGTTTGCGGTCGAATGCCGGACGCGTGCGTGTGGTTAACTGATTGTACTTTGCTACAGCAAAAAATCGGGCGGCTTAGTTGTCCTTGTGCGATGGCAGTGTCGAAGGTTTCGTTGAGTCGGGGGACTCCGGCGCGTGGATTTCGCGCAAGAGTTCCAGATATCCGGGTTCATCTTTCAAGGTGACTAAATCGGGGTTGTCGCGGAGCATTAAGAACTTCGAGCTGTGCTTGTCGTATTCCTCGCGGAGCAATTGAAGTGCTTCTTCCTTCCTGCCTATCCGGGCGCAAGTGATGGCGAGAAACGTTCCCGGCAGTTTTCCCTCGAGATAGAGTTTTTTCTGGGCGAGGTACAAATCCTGAAAAAGGCCGCGCTCTCCGTCCCGCCGAAATCCAGCTTTGGCGGCGGCGTTGGTGTATTTCAGCATCTGATCGGTACTGAGTTCTGCCGCCTTCTCGCTTTCGCTCAAAAATTCGGGGTAGTTTCCCAGGGTCATGTACATACTGGCGAGGTAACGGTGCGGGGAAAGGAAGTCCGGATCGGTGCGCTCAACCTGCTTGACCAGTTCAAGTCCCTGCCTGGTTTGCCCAGCGTGGAACAGCAAAAGTCCCTTGTCCGCCAGAATGGCATGTGAGGCCGGAATCCAGTTCCTGAGCCCGGTTAATTTCGCGCAGGCAAACCGGATACCAGCCCGGGGCGGAGAAGGCATTGGCAAACCAGAGATGAGTCACCGGATCGCGGGGGTTGAGCGCAAGGGCGCGTTGGAATTCTCTCTGTCCCGCGGCAAAATCCCAGTTGCCCCAGATCTCCCCGAAGGCAAGAGAACGATGCGCCTCGGCGAGGGAGTCATCCAGTTCGATGGCTTTCTTGGCTGCCGCGATGGCGCGCTCGTAGGCTTCCTCCTCAGGCATCAGCGTGTACTCGCGCAGCAAGTTATAGGTGTCCGCCAGGCCGACGTAGGCCTCAGCGTCCGCGGGATCATGCACCACGGCCTGGGTGAAGTAGTCGAGAGCGCGGTTCAGGCTATCGGGAGTCCTGCGATTCCATTCGAAACGTCCGCGAAGATAAAGCTCGTGAGCGAGTTCTTTGTCCGGATTGGAATGAGCCGGCACCGTCGATTTCGCCGAAAACCACGAACGCAGGAATGACGGGTAGGCTGCGGTGACGTGAAGGTTCGAAACGTGGATGGCCCCCACTGCGATGACGAGAGTCACAACAGCATACGTAGCAAGATGCCACACGCGAACCCAACTTCTGGAGTGCAGACGGAACGTCGAGACAGGATCGGGCTGGGGTTGAATTGTGGGCGAGCCCGCCTCGATGGCTGAGGCGCCCGCGGGATCCCGGGATGAACTTCCTTCTTTTGGTTTTGCGGAAAGCAGCCACTCCTCCAATTCCGCGATGAAGGCGTAGACGCTGCCGTGTCCGCCGCCGGGCACGTGATGGATGGGCAGGGAGCGCTCGCTCTCCCAGCGTTTGGCGGTTCTCTCTCCTTTATTCAGGTAGTCGGCAATCTCTTTCCATGAGTCCAGGCGTAAGCGAGGGATCTTCTGCGGACTCGGCGTGCCATGAGGGGCTGATGGCATGAGATGACCTGCAGCAACCTGAAACAGCATTTGTAAAGGGGGGAGGGGCAAGCCGATTATACGGCTCGCAGACGGGAGCAATCGCCCTCTGGGCCCGGTTTCAGATCATCTCGGTCCCATTCTGAAACCGCGCTGGTGAAACGAACTTCAGAATTGGGGGCCGAAAGGGGAAGCGCCATCATGAAAAGCTCTCTTTTATGCTTACTGACGGGGTTGCTATGGTTGAGCGCTTGTGGCGGAGGAAGTTCCACCAAGACGCCGCCAGCGATTTCTGTTTCTGTTACTCCCACGGCTCAAACAAATATTGATGTGGGTCAAACCTTGAATTTCACGGCCACGGTAACGAATGACTCCGCGGGCAAGGGTGTCAGCTGGGCGATCTCGGGGACGAACTGTACTGGGAGCGCTTGCGGAACTTTGGCCAACAGCACTTCGACCAGCGTAATTTATACTGCCCCACCCTCCGTTTCCGCCAACCTAACGGTGACAGTGCAAGCGACGTCGCTCGCAGACACGACGAAATGGAAATCAGCCCCGGTGCTGGTTTCCCCCGAGCCGAGCATCACCACGAGCAGCCTGACGGCGGCAACCGTGGGGACGGCGTACAGTGCAAACCTGCAAGCCAAAGGTGGCGCAGGAAGCCTGACTTGGAGTCTGGACAGTGACTCTTCGCTTCCGGCTGGGCTTTCCTTGAGCAGTGCGGGAGTCATCTCAGGAACTCCAACCACGGCGGGGACCAAGAGCTTTGCGGTCAAGGTTACCGATAAATCGGCGGGCCGCGAGGGAACCTGCTTCGAGACCCAACAGCTCAGTATCACGGTCGGACTTCCGCCTGTTTCAGTGGCTCTGAATCCATCGCAGCAGACGAATATCGATCAGGGGCAGACTTTACCGTTCACGGCGACAGTAAACAATGAGCCGGCCAATAAGGGCGTGACCTGGGCGGTGTCGGGCGCAGCCTGCACGGGAAGCGCTTGCGGCACTCTTACGAACAGCTCTACCTTCACGACCACTTACAACGCTCCTGCGTCGGTTGCGGGCAATTTGACGGTGACAGTGCAGGCGTTCTCGGTAGCGGACACGTCGGCATCGGCGGCGACCGCCATCGTGGTATCGCCCGCACCCAGCATCACGACGATATCGTTGACGAACGGCGGGGTTGGCGTCGCCTACGCTGCGACGTTGCAGGCCACGGGCGGCGCTGGCTCGCTCACCTGGGCCTTGGCCAGCGGCTCGACCCTTCCCTCCGGTCTCTCGTTGAGCAACGCCGGAGTGATTTCGGGCACGCCCACCATGCCGGGCACAAACAGCTTTAGTGTGAAAGCAACGGATGCTTCGCAGGGGAAGCCGGGCCCGGTGACGGCGACACAGCTACTTAGCCTGACGATCGCGGCGGCGCCGCTTGGCATCACCACGACCTCTTTGCTCGAGGGCGTTGAGGGCAGCGCTTATAGCCAAACGGTGCAAGCTTCCGGCGGTACTACACCTTATAGCTGGACGGTGAGCAGCGGTTCGACGCTGCCGTCATGGTTGAGTCTGAGTGCATCTGGAACGCTCTCCGGAACACCAACTGCGACCGGCTCGTTTCCGTTCTCACTCACAGTGACGGACTCTAGCAAGCCGACGGCTCAGAGCAAATCTCAATCCTTTACCTTGACCGTCGCCACCGCTAACACGGCGTGCGGCACGGGCAACGAGTCGATCCTGCATGGCCAGTACGCCTTCAGCTTGCGCGGATACAACAACACGACCTCGGGCGACTTCCTGGGCGCGATCGGTTCCTTTACAGCTG
This sequence comes from uncultured Acidobacteriota bacterium, assembly GCA_963729415.1. Taxonomy (GTDB): domain Bacteria; phylum Acidobacteriota; class Terriglobia; order Terriglobales; family Acidobacteriaceae; genus Gp1-AA133. Next base: position 27,958 of record CAVSOD010000017.1, read on the forward strand.
ACGGAAACGGACACATTACCGGCGGCACGGTCGACAGCAACAGCCTCGGCATGGGCGTCAAATCGGGCAGCGTCACCGCGGCTGGCAGTTCGTACGCGGTGGGTTCCGACAATCGTGGCTGCGCCACCATCGTCACCCCCTTCTACACTTTCAGGATTCGCCTCGCCCTGGCGGATACCACATCCGGACCATCTTCAGGCGGTGCGATCGAGGAATGGGAGCCCGGCCCGACGCCATACATCGCCGTGGGCAAGCTCCTGCTCCAGCAGAGCATCCCAGCGAAACTGCCCGCCGGCAGCTGGGTATTCCAGCAGTCGGGCACCTGGTACAACGGAGTTTACTGCCCGCCCATGTGCCGCACCGGCGTCGTCGGGGTGTCCAAGGCTGACGGCAACGGCACCTTTACCGACGGCGAGTACGACTCCAGCATTCTGGGCACCGTCAGTACCATCACCGGCCTGACGGGCACCTATACCAATGCCAATTCAACCACGGGTCGATTCACCCAGGCCACAACCGCCAAGGGAAGGACCTCGAACCGGGTGGACTACCTGGTGTCCAGCACTCGATTCCTGGAGCTGGTTTCCGATGCGGTCACCTCTGGGGTCAACACCGACCTGGTCGGCGAGGGAGAACTACGGAGCGGCGCTCCCACCGTAAGCGGCACGCTGGTCTACTACGCTGCCGGAAATTATGAAGAGGGGACCGCTGCCGAGTTCGGGCTGGTCACCATCACCAGTTCGAGTACTCTCACGATCAAATACTACGAGGATAACGCGGGCACCTGGGTTGCGACTGGTCCCACTACCCTGACTTGCAATTACGCCATCGACTCCTACGGCCGGATGACCATGGCCAGTGGTTCCCCGTGCTTCGGTATCGGCCACGGCAATGCACTTTCCATCTATCTCACGGGGCCGAATACGGGGCCGATGATGTTCTTCGATGGAGGAGTTACGCTGGCTCGGCTGGAACCGCGGACGGCCACTACGCTGACGTCCGGCTCTTACTTCTTTGGCACAGTATTCGATGTGCCCGAATATCTGGAGGCGACGCAAGCCGGAACAGGCACGGTCAGTGCTGGCGGCGTCACCGGCAGCGTCGACAAAACGTCAACCGGTTCGCCGCAGCAAGGCGGTGAACCCATTGCCGAAACCCTCACCGTGAACTCCGATGGCACCTTCAGCAGTTCGGACAATGCCGGGGTCATCGTGGGCGTCATCATTTCCAACTCAAGACTCGTCCTGGTGGGCGAACAAAAGAAAGCATATCCCATCATGCTGGTGGTCTCCACGAAGCCGTAAGGTTCGCGGGATATCCAAAGGGGGCCTTGCCGCAGGCCGGGCAAGGCCCCTTTCATTCGGCATGAGACGGCGAAGGCTTGGCGGGCAAGCACGGTAACGGTGCGGATGCTCGCTCGAGCGGAACGGACGCCTGCAGGGGCAAGGTGTCCGTTCCGTACTAACGGTGGGAGAAGAATCGCCGGCTGGATCGATATCGGCCTGGTCGAGAGTCCAAGCGCACCACCGCGCTTTGTTACAATTCTCCCGCCATGATCGAAACGTTTCTGGTTCCCGACAAGACGGTCGTGAATGCCAAAGGCGACGGACCTGCGGTGGATGTCAGTTCGGCTGCGCAGCGCGTTCTGCTGGCCACGCTGCACATTACGAACATCATCGAGCAGGAGTCGCTCGACGTCAGCATTTACGGGTCGGCGGATGGAAATACGTGGACGCCCAAGCCGATCGCATCCTTTCCGCAAAAGTTCTATCGCGGGCAGCAGCCTGTGCTGGTGGATCTCGCACAACATCCCGAGGTGAAAATGGTTCGCGCCCACTGGGACGCGAATCGTTGGGGACGTGGCACGGAAACTCCGATGTTCGAGTTCCACGTGACGCTGAAGGAAGTGCCGCCGGATGTTCTGCGTGAGGCTCGGGCAGAAGCGAAGGCAATGGCGTAGGCGGCGCGAGTACCGTTCCTCCTCCAGTCCGAATGCGGTACTCACGCTGCGGATGGCGGAGTGCTGGCACAAGCGACGAATTCTTCTGAGGTAGTCGCGACCCTCGCGGGCACCTTTCTGATGCCTTTCTTTTTTCGATCCCGCAGAGCGAGGAAAGGCTTCTCCACCAAACGATAGGAAGCCGTGGCGCACAGGAGCGCCAGTGCGAGGTTCAGCGGGAAAACCGCCCACCACGCCGACGACGCAGGATTCAGAAACGGCTGTTGCCACAGGTAGAGGCTGTAGCTGACCACTCCTAGCCAGACCATCGGGCGCAAGTTCAGGGCACGATAGCGCATCCGCACCGTGTGCTGGATGGTCAGCGCGATTCCCAAATGCATGAAGGTTAGTCCCACCAACTGGTAGGCGCGGCTGCTTAACAGTTGCAACAGAGGTGTGAGCGCGGTCAATACAGGGACGGCCAGGAACCAACGGCTCAGAATCCAGCGATCGTAACGCCGCAACTGGGGCTGAATCATCGCCAAGGCGCAGCCTGCGGCTAAGGCATCCATCACGGCAGGGAAGGGGTGCTCGATTCCGCGGTGTCCCCAAAGGAGCCAGAGTAAAGTCCGCAGAAACGGGCCGGCGGCAATCAGGGCAGCGACGATCTGCAGGCGCAGGCGGAAGAATACCAACAACGTGAGCGGCCATAGCAGGTAGAACTGCTCCTCGACCGACAGCGACCAGAAGTGCCCGAGTGACCAGTTTCCTGCGGGATAGTAGCTGCTGCTGTAGGTGATGGCCGTAACGATATTGCCCCAGCGTAGCGCAGACCAGTTGAGGACGATGGCCATGAACATGTACGCATAGGCGGCGGGGAGGATGCGGTAGGAGCGCCGCGCATAGAACTCTCGTAGAGAGATCGTCCCGGTTCTCTGCTGCTCCTTCAGCAACAGCGTCGTGATGAGGTATCCGGAGATGACGAAGAACATCCGGACCCCGAAGTTTCCATACAGCTCAAAAACCTCGCAACGTAGGAAATGGCGGGTGCCGGAAAGATGGGCCAGCAACACACAGAAGATGGAGATGGCGCGCAGGCCGTCGAGTGAAGGGATGCGAGATGGCGTGTCCAAAGGCATCTCCCGGTGAGAAATGCCAGGGTGTTCGGGGGGGCGCCTTCCAGACTAAATGGTGATGGCGGCTTGCGGGGTGACCGTGATCACGGCGCTGCGTGACCACGGGTCGGGATCGCTTACCTGGCGCTTGTTTGCGACCGAATGGCGCGCGTCGCAATCCGATATATAGGGAACATCGGATATATATTGGATACAGTGATGAAACCCGGTTCCAGCGTCATGGTTCGTCCCGCGCGGCAGGTGTCGGGAAGCCTGCGCTTGCCGGGAGACAAGTCGATCTCGCATCGTTACGCGATGCTGGCCGCGATCGCGGAAGGGAAGTCGCGCTTCGAGAATTACTCGACCGGCGCCGATTGCGCGAGCACGCTCGCCTGCCTGCGCACGCTAGGCGTTCACTGGGAATACGCGCACGATGGCGCGAACGTCATTGAAGTGGACGGGCGTGGGCCGGAACTGGCGGCGCCCGCCGCCTTCCTGGATTGCGGTAACTCGGGGTCCACCATGCGGATGCTGAGCGGCATCCTTGCCGGACAGGAGTTCACCAGCAAACTTTACGGCGATGAATCGCTGTCGCGGCGGCCCATGGCTCGCATCGTGAAGCCGCTGACCGAGATGGGCGCGCAGATTACCTCGGCCCCCGAGGAGCGGCCGCCTCTGGAAATTCACGGCGGTCATCTGAAGGCGGTCCATTACAAGATGCCGGTGGCCAGTGCGCAGGTGAAATCGTGCCTGCTGTTTGCCGGGCTCTATGCCAACGGAGAAACGTGTGTCGAAGAGCCGTTGCGAACCCGGGATCACGGGGAAGTCGCCTTGCGGGCCTTCGGCGCCGAACTCAAGCGAAACGGAAATTCGACCCGCATCGCGGGCGGCCAGAGATTGCATGCCATCGAGGCGCGCATTCCGGGCGACCTGTCGAGCGCGGCTTTCTTTTTTTGCGCGGCGTCGTTGTTTCCGGGCTCGGAGTTGGTGGTCGACTCGCTTTTGATGAATCCGACGCGGGCGCGCCTGCTCGACATCCTGATCGGGCTTGGGGTGCGGATTTCGATCACCCAACTGGAAGAGCAACATGGCGAGCTGGTAGGTACGGTGCGGGTCGAAGGGCACCAGCTCAAGACCGCGGAAATTGCGGGAGCCGATGCCGCCGCTCTGATTGACGAGATCCCGGTGTTGGCGGCGATTGCGCCATTCACCGAAGAGGGCCTCCGCATCCGCGATGCCAGGGAATTGCGTGTCAAGGAGTCGGACCGGATCAAGGCGATTGCCACGAACCTGCGGGCCATGGGGGCAAAGGTGGAAGAGCGCGACGATGGCCTGGACATTCCCGGAGGCCAGAGCCTGCACGGGGCGCGGATCGACTCGCATGGCGACCATCGCATCGTCATGGCGTTTGCCATCGCGGCGCTGCGGGCCGAGGGAGAAACAGAAATCCTCGGAGCCGAGGCCGCGATGATTTCCTTCCCGGCATTTTTCGAGACCCTGGAAAGCCTTGTCCAGCGCTAGTTTTCAAGGTTTTTGAGCCGTTTCTTTCCGGTATTTTCCCCACGTTACTTCGGGCGGTTACTGCCGTTATCTTTCTGCGCAATACGTCTTGGAGAACAATGGCAGCAGTTCAAACAAGATGCTTGCGGCGTGCGGTTGCGCCTCTGAGACGAGGGAATCTTGATGAGATCGAACCTGGCACTGGCGGTCCTGCTGGCAGCATCGTTGGCGCACGCGGAGGAACCGAAGAAGTACCACGCCGGCCAACTGCTGCAGATGGAATCGCTGCAGTGCACGGTGTTTGAGAACCCGGCCTCGGGCGCCGATGCGGCGGACACCACGCTATGCCAGGAATATGTGCTGCAGGGGGATGATGTTCTGTTCCACCTGCGCGCGAAAGACACGAAACATCCGTTGTTATTGCCGGTGGGTAAGGAAGTGAGCTACAGGATCGAAGACGCGCGCTTCTTCTTGCGGCTGGCAAACGGCGACCGGAAGGAACACGAGTATCAGGTAGTCTCGATGGAACCACGGGAGAAGTCGAGCGCCGGCGTGCAAACCGCCATGAAGGTCAATCACCTCCAGTAATCTCTGCAGTTCCGAATCGCGGCGCGGACGGCCAGGTCCGCGCCGTATTTTTTTGCTCCAGTTTCCACACGAGGGTACGTCTGGCACCGGACTTTGCCCAGGTCACGGTGGCCAGACGTGAACGCCCTGCAGGATGTCCGAGTCCAACCTCCGAAAACAGCGTGAGCATCACAGGAGAAGCGCCCACCCTCCCGCTGTTCTGCCTGCTGATTCATGCGCCGGGAGAAGTGTGGCCGGAGCTATTCAAACCCCAGCAGGAGACATATCGCATCATGAAACGCAGTCTGATTGCATTCCTCGCCGTCTGCCTGGCGACGCCAGCGCTGATGGCACAAAGCTCAGAGAACCACATCGAGGTGGGAGCCTTCGCCGAGTATTTCAACCTCAGCCATACCAGTCCGCATATCAACTTTGTCGGGGTGGGTGGCCGCGCAGCCTTTAATGTACGTAGCAATGTGCAGATCGAGGCCGAGTTGTCGTACGATTTCGCGCGCGACTTTTCAAGCAGCTTTTTTAACGGCGTCTCCACGCAGGTTCTAAGCTCGCGTCTGCGTCCCCTGCATGCGCTGTTTGGGCCGAAGATCGGCACCAGCGGCGGCCCGGTGCGGCTGTATGGCACGTTCAAGGCGGGATTGATCAACTTCAGCGTGACGAACCAGGCGGGTCTGACGAGCTTTCAGAACTCGCTCAGCGATGTGACAACCGGAAACACGTCAGCGGCGATCTATCCCGGGGCGGGTATAGAAGGCTTCTGGGGACCGATCGGCCTGCGGGCCGAGGCCGGCGACGAAATCTACTTCAACAACGGAACCCACAACAACCTGAAAGTGACATTTGGACCGGTCTTGCGGTTCTGAGTCGTTACTTCGGAAGAGGCGGCCGGCACCCAGCCGAGCCGCCTTTTCTGTTGTTCTCTGCTGTGTGCGTTCATGTCCTGGGGGCGCAAAGTCTGTGATAAAGTACCTGTCCGACGTATTGAGCCGACCGCCAGGCCGGCTGGCTGTTTCGCCACCGTCGTCCAGAAGCCATTCAGGAGGAGTCCATGTCGACTGTCTACGATCTCGTGAAAGACCGGCGGGTCTATTCGATCGATGCCGACAAGACCGTGCTCGAGGCGGCACGGTTCATGATGGAACACAGCATCGGCGCCCTGCCTGTGCTGCGGAACAACGAACTCGTGGGCATTTTCTCGGAGCGCGATGTGATGAACCGCGTAGTAGCGGCGGGGCGGACGCCGGGAACGACGCGCATCGCCGAAGTCATGACGCCCAATCCCCGGGGTGTCGACGTGAACGAGTCGGTTGAGGAGTGCCTGTTCCTGATGAAGGAGTTCGGCTTCCGTCACCTGCCGATTGTGAGCGGGAAAGAACTGAAGGGACTGGTTTCGCTGCGCGATCTGCTGTTGAAGACTTCGGGGCAAAAGCGATCGGTGGCCTAGTTTTCGCGACGCGTAGAAGTTTTGGGCTGTCAGGACCCGACAGCCGGGGGCCGTGGGTTTTCTTTTACGCGGTGGTTTCAGTTGGAGCGCTGGCGGAGGATCAGGTCGCCTTCCTGCGGTGGCAGCATGAAGGGGAACTCCAGGATTTTGCCAGCCAGCGGGAGGCGCAACACAAACTCCTCGGGCTTTTTCCAGTCACCGATCCACTTATTCTGCGTGCTGAAGAGGAGCCATCCGCTGGCTTCGGGATGGCCGGGATCGAGCTGGACGGCGTGGAAGCAACGCCGGCTCAGGAAATCCAGGAACTCGGCAACATTCTTCTGATACTCCTGCACGGATTTCTCGCGCTCTTCCTTGCGCTCGGGATGCTTCTCGATTTCGCGCTGCGTTTCGTGTTCCACCGCATCGGCGTCGGTCTGGGTTTTCCGGGCGAAGAATGCGGGTTCGAGGGCGCGCTGAATCACCTTGGAGTGTTTGACAAACTCGAGCGTGGCCTGTTCGGGATCGATACCGAGCGCCTGCTGGCCACGGTAGCGCACGGTCAGATAAAAACCCAGGAATCGCTCGACGCGCCTGTGATGCAGCTGAAGTTCCTGGGAGTCGACGGCCAGGATGACGCCGTAGTCGGGGGTCCAGAGGGAGTAGCGGTATTTGCCGTCCCTATCGCGGGAAAAGGTGCAGCCCGGTTGGCCTTCGGCCCAGCGCAGAGTTGGAGGCGCGGGTTTCTTGTCGCCGACAAGCGACGGCGGAGCGAGCGTGACAAGCAGCCACGCGGCGGCGAGGACGAACCGACTTCTGGAAAGCGGGACAGACACCGTTTTGCAAGACTACCGAGCGGGGGGACTGCAAGCAACTGCGAAGAAGAGTTGGATTGGCGAAAATGAAAAGGACCGGCCGTGGAAGGCCGGTCCCGGGGAGGAACGATCAGGCAGTTTTATTGCACGCTGAAAGCGGCAGATCCGTTGGCGCTGCCGAGGTTCGTAATGGTTCCGGTGACGGTTACGGTGTAGGAGCCGGTGGTGGTGCCAGTTCCGCCGCCTCCGCCCCCGCCCCCGCCACCCCCGCCGCCACTCCCGTTGCCGCAACCAGCCATGAGCAGGAGGCCAGCGAGGGCCAGGCAGGTCATCGTGCCCAGCAGCAATTTCTTTCTGCGATGCTTGTCAGGCACCAGACCGATGCCGAGCAGGGCAAGGCCCGGAAGCGGTAACCAGAACGCCGTGGTGACGATGCTGGTGGAGGTAGTCGACGTGTTGATGGTTACCATGCCGGTGACGCTTCCGCCAGCGGCCAGCGAGCCTGCGGGCTGTTGCACCGAGCAGGTGGGCGGCTTGGCGGCTGAGCTCACGATGTTGCAGGCGAGGGCTACGGTGCCATGGCCGGTGGTCGAGTTGACCGTGACGGTTGCCGTACCGGAGCTGCCGCGGCTGATGGAGCTGGGATTCATCGCGCCGACCGAAACCGTGAAGCCCGGATCAAGCGGGCTGTACTTCACGACAAATGCATCGCGGCAGGCGCTCGAGTTCCCACAGGAATTGGTGTAGGTCTTTTTGAAGGCGTTACCGGTTACCGGAAAATCAGGCGAGAGCGTGTCGCCGGTGACATAGACGTTCTTCGATCCATCAACGGCAATGCCCGCCAGGAAGTGATCCTCCTCCGCGTGACCGCCGAGGTAAGTGGAGAACGTCAGGGATGCACCAGTGGAGGCGAGTTCGCTGACAAAGGCATCGCTGTTGCCGCCAAGCGTAGTCTGGGGCGCGCCGGAAGTGGTTGGGAAATTGCTGGAAGTGGTGGAACCGGTGACATAGACATTCTTGACTGCCGTCAACCGCTACGGCCAACGCGTTGTCGGTTCCGCCGCCGCCCAGGTAGGTGGAGAACAGCAGCATGCTGCCGGTCGGGTCTATCTTGGTGATGTACGCGTTGGAAACGCCAGCTACCAGAGCCTAGCGATTTCTGATAGGCGCTCGCAGTGGTTGGGAAATCGGTCGAAGAGGTAATCCCGACCACGTACGCTCCGGTGGCGTCGACCGCGATCTGGTTGGCGTCGTCGGAGGAGCCGCCGCCCAGATAGTGCGAATACAGGAATGTCGCGACACCGCCGGAGAGGCTGATCGCGCTCACGAACGAGTCGTCTTTGGGGGTGCCGCCGGCACTATTGCAATTGCCGTCGGTACCGCACTGGTTGGCATTTGCCCAATCTGGGGTGACGACCGCGCCCTGATGGGGGAAGTTCGTTGACTGTGTAACGCCGGTAACATACATGACGTGGTTGGCATCGACGGCAATACCGGTTGCCAAGTCGTTTCCGCTGCCGCCGAGGTAACTGGCGAACACCGCGGCGCCAGTGGCCAGGTCAATCTTCTCGACGAAGCCGTCGGACGGGGTGTTCCCGGTTCCGCCGCCGAACGTGCCCTGCAGAGCATTCGACCGGGACGAAATCATTCGATGCGGTGGATCCGGCAACGTAGATGCCGGTAGAGTCGACTGCCACCGCCGTAGCCAAATTCGTCGTTGCCCCCGCCGACATAGGTGGCATAGATCAGGCCGTTTCCAGCCGCGTTCAATACCGCAACGAAAGCGTCATTTCCGCCGCCCGGATTGATCTGCGCGGAACTTCCACCCACCCCCGGGAAGTCGTTGGAGTTTGTGGTCCCCACAACATAGGCCTGCTTGGCGCCGTCGAGCGCGATGGCGTTGCCGCTGTCGGTTCCGCTCCCGCCAAGGAAGGTGGAATACACCAGCGTGGTGCCGTCGGCGGAGAACTTCGTTACGAAGGCATCGGATGCGCCTAGCAGCGCATTATTAGGAGCGGGCAAGTGATTCGCGTTTGGAGTCGGGAAGCCGGGCGAAGAGGTTTGCCCGGTGACGTAGGCAGCGCCTGTGCTGTCGACGGCGATGGCATAGCCGTCGTCTTCGGCGCCCGCGCCCAGGTAGGTCGAATAAAGGAAGCTTGGGTCGATGACCAGCTCACGCGTGGTGTCGTACTGGCCCAGGGCGAAGGCAACTTCGGTCCCTTTAATGACGAAGCGAGCGTCCACGGGTTGGCGCGTGTCGCCCTGCTTCTGGTAGGCGACGGGTTTGTGGAGGCGCAGATCACCTGCGGCGGAACTCAACACCAGGTCGCCGGAGGCGTCGGTGCGCAACTTGTTCGCGCCTTCGATTCCGAGCGCGATGGACTTCGGCTGGGCGCCCGGCTCGACGATGAAGTCGAATTCAAGCTGGCGCTGCTGACCGTAGAAGGTGAGATCGATGCCGGGATAGATGCGGCGATAGTTCACCCGCGCGAATTGATTGACGTCGCGCACCCATTTGCTGGGATCGCGTCCGATGAGATAGTTCGAGTGGCCGGCGATGTGCGTATCGGCGTCGACCTGGGGTGATGCGTTCGCGCCCAGCATGGTCATGCGCAGAACAGTTTGCGGAGACGTGCGCAGTGTCCGGATGGGCCTCTTGCTTTGTTGCGCTTTTTCGCGGGAAGCCACCGGCAGCGTGAAAACGGCCTCATTGGAAGTGAGAAACAGGTTGTAGTGGGCGTTGTGCGAGAGGAACTTGACCTGCGGATCGGTCTGACCCAGGTTGGGCTCGAAGGAGAGCGGCAGATTTCCATAGTTGACCGCGATGCGCGCCTGCTCGGCAGGGCTGACGATGCGGCCGCTATCGGAAGTCTGGGCGGAACTCTTCGCCAACGAAGTCGCGGGTGCGACGGTGTGGGAGGTGGCCGGGCGGGCAACCATCCAAACTCCCGCGGCCGCGAGTAACGACAACACCGCGATCCAGCGGCGGCGGCTTCCAAAACGGTTCATCAGCTGCTTCAACAGCATGTTCTCCTCCGGTAAAAGAGCTTCCAACACGAGATTGCAGGGCGAGTTGCGCCCTTCGAAACAGGACAAACGCACACTTCTGCCCCGCCTCGGAACCTTCATAAATAGGTTTCAGAATTGGGTCCTGAGCGGAGTATCGGCTGGGCAATTTGGGATGTCAACGAGATGCGATTGCACTTTAGGTACCATCGGGACGCTGACCTTCCGGATGGCGCCTAGCAACGCGAAGCGAAGTGCCGCGCAAGAAACGAGCATGCATGCGTGAGCAGAGCGGGCCGATGCCTCGGCACCGCAGGTGCAAGAAAACACGGCTGAAATGCGAACGGCGATCAACTTGGGGCTGGATGTGGATGAGGGGCGGGAGACTTCTTGGGGGATGGGAAGTTTTGAATGCGTATTTCTGATTTCGATAGGTGCGTCTCACCGAGTTCGGGGAGCTTCTCACATTGCGACAACAACCGCGAAACTGGGCGGGGGAGTGACCCAGCTCTCGGAATGCATTGGACTATTCGGTAGCGGCTGCGGCGCGGCGGGCATCGTCCCACCAGCCATCGTTCGAGTCCCAACGACGCAGAAACGGTCTCCATCGACCCAGGGAGGAGGAATCGATGGTGACTGCAGTCGTGACCCCATTGCCGTCGACGGTGACGGAAACCGGGTCAGGAATATTGAGCAGGCCCTGGCAGTCGAGAATCTGGTAACTGGCCACGAAGCGCTGCCCCATGAAGGTATAGAGCGAGTCGGCGACGGCCGGGTCAGGCGAGAGGCCGCGCGTGGGATGAGTTGCATCGGGCATGAGGAACGATTGATCCTGCAACATGCGTGGCGGTGCGATGCGCAGCATGTTGCGGCAATAGCGCGCGGTGTCGGCCTGCGAGGCGAACGCCGCTTGCGGTTGGTCGACGCCCTGGCGGTACAAGTCAACTTTGGCGAGATTGGCGGCGCCATTGTTCAGCGTCATAGGGTCGCCCAACGGAACCAAGGCAACGGGCGAGGCCTGCAGCGCGCGCGCCTGCAGTTCGTTGAGCGGGAGCGCTGGAACCATCTGGCCAGGGTCGGCGAGGTCGGGGACTTTCCACGGGGTGCAGCCAAGCGCGCCATCGAGGGCAACATCGACCAGGCGATTGTCGCTGGGATTTCCCAAACTCGTGGCGCCGGGGAATTGAGCGATATTTGCCTGGGTCTTTTGCGCCATGCCTGTGCTGGTGATCAGGTAACTGACGGGAAGGTTGTCGCTTTGATCCTGATCGACCACGAAGAAATCGCGCACGGTCGGACAGGGCCTGCCATCGACGGCGGTGCCGAGTGCGGGAATGCTGATCTGGCCGCGACGAAGGGCGCGATGCGCCGCTTTGAAAAATGCCGGCGCGTTGCAATAGGCATACTGTCCGAAATTGCTGCCCGGGGGACCGTTGACGCAGTTCGCTCCGGCGAGCACACCGTCGCCGCCTTGCAGCGTGAGTGTGTCGCCGTTGTATCCGAACCACAGAGCGACGATCGCATTCGGCGGCAACGCCGGCACTACGGGCGGCATGGCGGGCGTCGCACCCTGGTCGACGACGAGCGGGTTGTAAACCGAGATCTGGCCAGACGCGGGATCGATCACGGCAGCCTGCACGAAGGCAGACTGCGCAGAGTTGGCTTCATGGCAGTCGCCCGCGTTGGGGTCGGTAGCGGTGAGTTGGTAGGGTGTGGCGAGGCCCTCGGCGGATAGTGGATTGGTGGGCACGATGATCGTGCAGTTGGGATTCGGCGTTGTGGTTTGCGCAAGGGTGATGTCGGGCGCAATCACAAACAGGATTAGGCATAGATAGCGAAGCGTGAAACTGTAGAACTTCATGAACACTCCTCCGCGGGCCGGAGCGAGACCACTCAGGCGCGAGCATTTATTTCTTTTTGGGAGCTCAAGCGCAATCACCGCCAGACATTTGGCGATGCGACCTGCGGCAGGACATCATTCACGTGCGTGAATGCGGCCGGCTCAGCTTGCTAGAAAGGTCTCAGGTCGATTGCTTACCAACCACAGCGTTCAAAACTTTTCGCAAGTTAGTCCGGAAGCTAGCGTGGCTCAAGGTTCGGGTAGTACATGCAACACGCACGATAGTGCATGTGGAGAGCGCGGTAACCGATGACTACGACGAATTCGCGTCGAAAAACTTTGTGTTAGATTGAATAGATGTGGGCGCGTAGCTCAGTTGGTAGAGCAATGCCCTTTTAAGGCATGGGTCGCAGGTTCGAATCCTGCCGCGCTCACCACTTCTTCCGACCGTTTCCGAAATCTCACCTGTGTGCGGGAGACTTGCCGTGAAGCCGCGGCAGCGCAGAGTATTTCTCCGCCTGGAAGTTTCGATGCTCCGCGAAGTATGCGCTACTGAGACGTCCGGATGAGGATTCGCGTCGCTTTTCGTTCACGGTGGATGCTGACAGGGCTGGCTACGCTGCTTTGGGTGCACGGGGCGAGTGCGACACCACAGGAGAACTCAGCCGGATTCGTTATCTCGGGGACGGTGACTTCCGGCAATGCGGTGATTCCCGGAGCTACTGTGACCGCGATCAACGCGGCTAGCGGAGAAAGGTATGTTGGCTGGACCGGCGTCGACGGGCGATATGGGATTCGCGTAAATGCGGCCGGCACCTACCATGTTCGCGCCGAGATGATTGCCTTTCAGGCCGCGAATCGCGATGTGACGGTGAGTTCGTCAGGAGCTACTGCGGATCTCGCACTCACCCTGCTATCCCAGGTAGCGCGGCCGGTTCCGTCGGCATCCAGAAATCCGGCGGCGCGGGGCGGCGCCAACCGGGGTTTTCAAAGTTTGTCGGTGATGCAGGGCGAAGGTTCCGGGGATCAGGCAAACGACGCGAGTCAAATTGTTCCGCCGGGGATGCCGGTGCCCGGACTGTCCTCAGATGCGCCCACGGAGTCGGTGGCATTTTCCGGAAACGAGTCGGCCGCGACCACGTTTGGGATGAGCACGGACGAAGCGCAGCAGAGAATGCGCGACCGCGACTTGCAGGGCGGGCCCGGAGGTGGTGGACTGGGAGGCGCGGGCCAGGGCGGTGGGTTCGGTGGCGGCGGTTTCGGAGGAGGCCGCGGCGGGGGAGGCGGAGGGCCGTTCGTTCTGGGTGGTGGGCGGGGGCGGTTCGACATCAACCGTCCGCACGGGAATGTCTACTACACGGTCGGCGACTCCGCGCTGAATGCGACTCCTTATTCGCTGACGGGCGCACCGGTCGAGAAGCCCGGATTTCTACGGCAACGTTTCGGCGGATCGATTGGTGGTCCGCTGAACATTCCGAAGATTTATCACGGCGGGGCCAAGACGTTTGCGTTCGTGAACTACAACGCGTCACGATCGGAAAATCCGTACGACGCGTTTTCCACGGTGCCGACGCTGCTCGAACGCGAGGGGAACTTCTCGCAAACCAGGATCTCCACCGGACCCAACACCACGGCGCCGGTGCAAATCTTCGATCCGGTAACACATGCGCCGTTTGCGGGTGAGACGATCACGAACCTGAACTCGGCCGCGGCCGGATTGCTGAACTACATTCCCAAGCCCAATCTCGAGGGGTCCCCGCAGAACTTCCATTACATCACGTCGGTGACGCAGAACAGCGACGACGTGAACGTGCGCCTGATGCACGCTTTCGGAGGGTCAAGCCTGGGTGGCGGCCGGCGTCAACGCGGGCCGCGAAACAACATGACCCTGGGCTTTCACTATCATGGCGCGGAGAATGTCCTGACCAATCCGTTTCCGACGGTAGGCGGACATACGAAGGTGCGCAGTTACGATGTGCCGCTCTCCTACATTCGCAGTTTCGGAAAACTGACCAACACGGCACGCATCGATTTCAACAGCAGCCAGACGATGACGCAGAATCTGTACGCCTTCAGCCAGGACATTACGGGGATTCTCGGCATCAACGGGGTTTCCACGGATCCCCTCGACTGGGGCCTGCCGGGCTTGTCGTTCTCGCACTACGGCAGCTTGCAGGACATCAATCCGCTGCGCCAGCGCAACCAGACGATCACACTCACCGACAACATGATCCTGGTGCGCGGCAAGCATTCGCTGCACTGGGGCGGCGATTTCCGGCGGATTCAGCTCAATACACAGACCAGCAATAACGCGCGCGGATCTTTTGTGTTTACCGGGCTGAACACGTCGCTGCCTGGAGCGGGTGGGCAGCCGGTTCCGTTCACTGGCTACGACCTCGCTGATTTTTTGCTGGGCCTGCCACAACAAACCTCGCTGCAGTCGACGGCGTCGGGGGCAAATAGCTATCACTTTCGGGGCAACTCCTGGGATCTCTACTTTCAGGACGAATGGAAATTGCGCAGCAATCTCACCTTGAATTTAGGGTTGCGGTACGAGTATGTGTCGCCGTTTACCGAACTGAACAACCGCATCGCCAATCTCGATATTTCGCCCGGGGTCACGGCAGCCGCGGTGGTGCTGCCGGGGCAGGTGGGCCCCTACCACGGACGGTTCCCGGCGACACTGCTGCATCCGGATCGCAACAATTTTGCGCCGCGCGTTGGGGTGGCCTGGAAGGCGATGCCGAAGACGGTCGTCCGCGCAGGCTATGGGATCAACTACAACACGGGCGCCTATCAAGGGATTGCGCAGCAACTCGCGTTTCAGCCGCCGTTCGCGAATGCGGTCACGAATGTGCAGGCGGCCACGGGCGACCTCACGCTGCAGAACGGATTTCCTCCGCCGGCGACGGGCGTGATCACCAACAACTACGCGGTCGATCCTGACTATCGATTGGGGTATGTGCAGATCTGGAATGTCGATGTGCAGCAGGAAATCAAGCCGACGCTCTTGCTGAATCTGGACTACACGGGGACGAAAGGCACGCGACTCGATATTCTCGAGGCACCGAACCGCAGTGCCGATGGCACGCGCATTCCCGATGTGCAGCCATTTAACTGGCAGACATCGCAAGGGGATTCGATTGCGAGCGCAGGGTCGGTTCGGCTGCGGAAGCGGCTGCAACGCGGCGTCTCGCTTGGGGGAACGTACACGTGGTCGAAGTCGATCGACAATGCCTCGACGATTGGAGGGGGCGCGACGGTGGTTGCGCAGAATGCCTTTGATCTTGCGGCCGAGCGCGGGCTTTCGAGCTTTGATCAGCGGAACCGCTTTACCGCCGACTATCTCTGGCAACTGCCCTTCGGGCAGGATCGGCGCTGGCTCACGGGCAACGGACCGTGGCGCGCCCTCTTCGGCGACTGGCAGTGGAGTGGTGATTGGACCATTGCCTCGGGTCTGCCTTTCACGCCGAGAATTCTGGGAGACTTCGCGGATGTGAATCGAGGAACGAACGGCACGCTGCGTCCCAATATTGTTCCCGGTGCGCAGATCAGCGTGCCGAATCCGTCGATTGCCTCCTGGTTCAATACGGGCGCGTTCGTGGCTGCTCCCGCGGGGCAATTCGGGGACGCGCGGCGCAACAGCATCGAGGGACCGGGTAGCCGGCTCTTCGACATGGCGTTCACCAAGCTGTTTCCATTCAAGGAAGGCCGCATGCTTGAGGTGCGGGCGCAGTTGTCGAACATCTTCAATACGCCCCAATACACGGCGATTGACTCGACATTGAATTCCCCGACCTACGGCCGGGTGACGTCGGTGGGCGCGATGCGAAGTATTCAATTCACGGCGCGGTTTCGGTTCTGAGGAGACGGTATGTCTGGTAACTGGCAGCGATGGAAAAAAGTGCAGGCCGTGTTGCTCGCGTCGCTGGTGGCGGCACAGGGCACGAGTCTCGTCTCACAGGACGCGCAGAGCGATTATGTTTTCCGCAGCCGGACGGAACTGGTGCTGGTCAACGTGACCGCGCGCGATGGCAAGGGCAACCTGGTAAAGGACCTGAAGCGCGAGGACTTCACGGTTCTGGAAGACGGCAAAGCGCAGCAAGTCGTGTCATTTGATTTGGAGAATACGGATGCGGTCGTGTCGAACGCGACTTTGGAAGCGCCGCTACTCGCCACGGGGAAATCGACCAAGCCCGCGACCCCGGAAGAGACCGCGTCCCGAGCACTCAAGGACCATCGCCTCATCATTCTGTTTTTCGATTTGAGCTCGATGCAGCCGGATGAAATCGATCGCGCGGTGACCGCGGCCAGCCGCTACCTTGATCGGCAAATGGCGTCTGCCGACATGGTGTCGGTGATTTCGCTGGGGAGCCAGCTCACGGTGAACCAGGACTTTACTTCTGATAAATCGGTTCTCCAGAAGGCTCTCGACGAACTGAACCTTGGCGGAGGGCAAGGCTTCGAGGAGGGCAGCACAGGCACTACCGAGGGCACGCCAGATACGGGCGGGTCGTTCACGGTGGATGATACCGAGTACAACATCTTCAACACAGACCGGCGGCTGGCGGCGCTGCGCTCTGTCGCCGACCGGCTGGCGCGGGTCGATGAGAAGAAATCGCTGATCTATTTTTCGAGCGGCATGGACCGCACTGGCATCGAAAATCAATCCGAACTGCGGGCTGCGACGAACGCCGCCGTGCGCGCGAACATGGCCATCTACACACTGGACATTCGCGGCTTACAGGCGATGGTCCCGGGTGGCGAAGCACAAAACGCCAGCTTGCGTGGAACTTCACCGTATTCGGGTCAGGCCACGCTGAATCAGTACAACTCCAACTTCACGACGCAGGAAACCCTGGTCACGCTGGCTGGAGATACGGGCGGCCACGCGTTCCTCGACTCGAACGACTTTGGCCGGGTCTTTACAGGCGTGCAACAGGATACTTCGCTGTACTACCTGCTGGGATATCACAGCACCAATGCTGCACGCGACGGACGTTTCCGGCGGATCACGGTGAAGGTCAATCGTCCGGGATTGAAGCTGGACTTCCGACGCGGGTATTACGCTCCGGCGGATTTTCGCCATTCCACGCACGAGGATCGGGAGCGGCAACTGGACGAGGAACTCGCCTCAGAGCTGCCTTCCACCGATCTGCCGGTTTATCTCTCGGCAGCGTACTTCCGCCTGTCGGGCGGCAAATTCTATGTTCCGGTTTCGGTCGTGGTGCCAGGTTCGCAGATTCCGTTCGCGCGGAACAAAGAGGAAGATCGCGCCACGCTCGATATTCTGGGCGAAGTGCTCACCGCGGACAAGCGTCCGGCAGGACAGGTACGAGATTCGGTGAAGCTTTCGCTCAAAACCACGGAACTCGTGCAGCGGAAGAACGTGCAATACGACACCCGGTTTGTGCTGCCGGCAGGGAACTACCATCTGAAGTTCGTGGTGCGTGAGAACCAGACCGGGCGGCTGGGATCGTTTGAAACGGATTTTCTGGTGCCCGATCTGAAAGATTTTCCGGTGAAGATGAGTTCGGTTGTTTTAGCGAGCCAGATCAGCCCCGCGGGGAAGCGCAAGACCGACAATCCGCTGGTGCGCGACGGCTCGGAAGTGATCCCGAGCGTCACGCACGTGTTTTCTTCAGGCCAGCACCTGTACTTCTACTACGAGGTCTACGATCCGGCCCGTGGAACGAACTCGCAAGGAGGGCAGGGTTCCAGCATTCGTTTGATGAGCAGCGTGGCTTTCTTTCAGGGGAACAATAAGGCGTACGAGACGCCGGTCGTGGAAAGTTCGCAAATGAACGTACCCGATCGCCACGCCGCGGCCTTCCAACTCGACGTTCCGCTGGCTTCGCTGAAGCCCGGTTTTTACACCTGCCAGGTTAACGTGATTGACGACGCCGCGGGAAAGTTCCGGTTTCCACGCCTGGCACTGCTGGTCCGGTAAGGCCACGCTATTTTGGGGGGAGCATGCCCCATAACGCTAACTTATGCAGGATTACTTCCGGTTTGGCCGTGATCCTTCCAAGAAGCGGGATCGAAAAGCCCCCAATCACAAGTTTCTTTCTGAAATCGTAATCGGCGTGTCCATATCGTAGCTATTCCTGTGCACTTTCGGGGTCGAGTGGAAACATGCACTCGATCCGCAATTCTTGTGCGGTTATGGATTGCGGCGTACCAACAGTTGTGATGAGCGAGAAGTAAGGGAAACGCTCGCTGCCTTTTACGAACGTGATAGGCAGCACTGGACTATGAGTCCGTGGAATCGTGCTTAGAGTCTTCACGCCCGGATACTTTTCGAGCTTCTTCAGGAGTTCCACTGTCTCTTGGTCCACAACATGGCCGACCGATTCCCGAGAAACCCGCTGCAGCAACCCCGCCGCGACTACCTCCCAGTGTTCGACGAAGGGCTTCATTCCCGCGGGATCAAACATAAGATCGAGCAGGTTGCGCGGGTGTGGGCGCGCCTCAAGATCAACAAAGGAGCCGAAGAAGCGTGGCGCTGCTTCATTCGTTCTGATCACATTCCAGTAACGGTCCAACACGAGCGCAGGGTGGGGCTCGTGCTGGAGCAATAACCGGTCGATTGCTTTCGTAACCGCGCTCATCTCCGCAGCTTCCCACGCGCATTCGTTGTAGATCGGAGCATAGCCCGAAGCGAGCAGCAGGACATTCCGCTCGCGCAGCGGAATGTCCAACTTCTCTGAAACGGTTAACAGCAGGTCTCTGCTGGGTGTGCTACGACCGCTCTCCACAAAGCTGAGATGCCGTTGCGAGATCCCACTATCAAGGGACAAATCGAGTTGACTCTTGCCCCGCTGGCGTCGCCAATAGCGCAGCAGAGTGCCGAGTTCATGTTCCTGGAGGTGTTCCTGCGTTTGCATCATTGCCTCAGAACTGGATGGGGCCGACCGCACCAAACCACCGACGGACCTTGCTTGGGTCTTTCTCATCCATGTAGAAGAAGTGCGTCATCACCGGCTTCACTGCTGGTTTCGTTTTGTCATTCGGTATCATCGTAACCGTACCGCGGAATACCTTCAGCGAGCCACCGTCCCAGTATTCGACAACATCGTGCCGGGCGGTAAAGCCGGTATCGATGAAGGCACGCAGATTCTCGCGAATCTGCTCGCGTCCATGCCAATCCGCGATGCCCAGGTTGCAAGTCGCGTCCTCGGTAAAACAGTCGAAGCCTTTGCCGAACGTTTTGTCATCAATTT
The DNA here is from genome assembly GCA_963729415.1 of uncultured Acidobacteriota bacterium. Lineage (GTDB taxonomy): Bacteria > Acidobacteriota > Terriglobia > Terriglobales > Acidobacteriaceae > Gp1-AA133. Next base: position 47,401 of record CAVSOD010000017.1, read on the forward strand.
CCTTCCAGAACGCCAGCAGCCATTTCGGCGGCTCCGTCTTCGTCATAGTTCGGGTTGTCACTTCCTTCTCTTCGTGTAATAGGGTCGTCATTTTGCTTCTCCTCATATCAGGCGTCTGGCGCCTTTCAATATCCAATATGGGCTCGACTGGAGATGGCCGCAATTACGTCTGAAGTAATAAAACATGGGAAGAGGGAAGGTAGCGCGCAGTCAGAAATGGCCCGCTTCTTGCCGATTAATCCCAATCAATACATTTGTGACCATTAACTTCTGGTTGGTCGGCAAACCTTACCTTGGGATTACTTCACGTTTGCCCGTCATCCGTCGAGAATCAGAGACGAACGCCCAGGCAGGAGGCTATTCGCTTCCCAGATCTGCCTTGGTGCGGTGCTACACTTCGGCCAACTAGAGTCCTGCCGGCTAGGGAAGAGGGCAATCATGAATCACCGCCACTTGGGCATTTTGTTTCTCGTATGCCTTTTACTTCAATGCAGCGTGTCTGGAGACGAGCGCCCCGATAGTCTTCTTTTCGTCGCTAACCAAATGGAACACAGCGTTTTGCTCGTGGATCCTATGTCCAAGCAGGTGCTGGCTACAGTGGGAGTTGACATTAACGGACACGAGGTCGCTGTCTCCCCGGACGGTCGCTTCGGCTACGTTCCCATCTACGGAAACACGTGGGTCGGAAAATCCGGCTCCAACGGAAGCACCATTCACGTCGTGGACCTGCGCCGGGGGAGGACGGTTGGCGTCATCGATCTCGGCAAAGAGGTTCGCCCGCACTGCGCGCACTTTGGGCCTGATGGATTGCTGTATGTTTCCGCGGAACTCGCCAATGCCATTTACATCGTGGACACAAAGACTCGCTCTCTCGTCGGTGAAATTCCTACTGGCGCCAGCCACACCCACATGCTCGTGATCTCTCCTGACGGCCGGAGGATCTACACGGCGAATAACGAGGCGGGCAGCGTGAGCGTTCTCGATTTGCCAGCGCGTACTTTGATCACGACGATTCCAATCTCTAAGAGAGTGCAGCGCGTCTCGATTTCGCCCGATGGCAGGTTCGTTTTTACGCAGGACCAGGAAACACCTCGCATTGTGGTCATCGATACTGCAACCAACGCGGTCGTCAGATCGATTACCCTCCCGAGGATCCCGTTCTCTTCCGCAATCACAAAAGACGGCCAGTGGCTCCTTGCCAATTCCGAATCGGGAAAGCTGTTCGTCGTAGATGTCGCCAGTGGAGCACTTACAAAAACGTTTGACACCCCGGATGTTCCTGTCCTACCTACCCCGGGAGAATTCGCATTGGCACCAGACGGCACCCACGCCTATTTGAGCTGTCCCCAGGGCGGCACCATCGAGATCCTGAATCTGAAAGACTGGAAGCTCGAGGAGCCCATTCGGCTCACGAAAGGTGTGGACGGCATGGCTTGGGTGCCTGCGGCTACAGATTCACCGCCTTTCGGCATGCGATAACTCCCGGATGGCCGGGTCGGGAACTATCATCACGGCACTAGGCTAACTCCTGATTTGTCGGCAACCCTTACCTTGGGATTACTTTCCGCTTGCCCGTTACTCGACGATTGGGCGCTGGGTTGAGAATCGCGAACTCCTCTATTCGACTTCGATGGGCTGTACGACCTTGGAGTGAAGGCCAGCGTTAACGACTTCAAGCTGTAGCCTGCCTGGTCCACGTGGGGTGTATTCAAAATCGTAAATCTCACCGGGAGCGAGCTCCTGTTGGGCATCTTTGACCACAGCCTGGGAAGGCGGCAGCTCGGCTCCGTCCTTTGCAATCGCACGCCATTGCAGCAGCCCGTCGGGCCCAAGCAAAGAGAAAGCGCCATCGTTGGAATTAGTGATGTCGATCAGCCTCAATCGATACGCCTGTCCTGCTTTCCAGTGCACTGTTGGTAGCTCGGAAGCGCCGTACAGAAATAGCGGCCCTTCGAGACCCTTTCGACCGGCGCGGCTCACTACGAAAGTGAAGTCTTTAGTCGCGTCAAACTTCTTAACTGAATCGACCACAATCAGCGGTCCGTATAAGCCGCCGGAAATTTGGGCTTCGTCATTCAAGTGGGTGTGGTACATGAACGTCCCGGCGCGTGGAGGCGTGAAGCGGACAACAAAAGAGCCGCCGGGCTTGATCACTGGGGTGAGCTCACTGCCCTTCGCGCCCCAGCCTGCCACCCCGTCGTAGTAGCTCTCCAGTTCCATGCCGTGCCAGTGAATACTGGTTGACTGCTGGAGTTGATTGGCCACCGTTATTTCCACCGGTCTCCCGCGCTCTAAAATCACCGGTGGCCCTGGAGCGCTCGGTTGATTCGGGCGCAGCTGGTGTCCTTCCTGCAGCTGACAACCGATCGCCGGTGAAAGACCATTGCGGGCGGGGCGCTCACGTACGAGCAGTCGAAGTTTCCGGGTGGGTCCGTGTACGGCTGCCGCCGGACGATTACCCGCCACTGTGATGCCGAGCACCATGCCTACCATGTGACTCCCGTCAGCATGATCCATTTCCGGATGATCGGCGTCATTCTCTGCGATGTTTTTTGCCTGGGCGGCCAACCCATCGGCTACGGTCATCTCGGGAGACGTGTGGATGAGAAAATGACAGTGAAAAATCCACTTTCCGGCGGGTGGGACCCAGAAGGTTGTCATCGTTTCGCCGGAATCCACGACCTGAGTCACGACCCAGCGCTGCTGTGCTGATAAAAAAATCTGATCCCGCTCTCCATCGCCCACACTGTCGACTCGGTAATAAGAACCGTGCATATGCATTGGATGCGGCGAGTCGCTGGCGTTGATCAAACGCCAACGTACCGGTTCGCCCGCGTTGTACGTCAGGCGCTCGGTATGAGGCCACGATTTTCCATTGATCACCGGAACATACTGAGAAAGCGGTTTGCTCACCTCATTCCGCCAGACTCCGAGCACAAAAATCCGGTCGGAGGCAGTCGCACCGGGCGTATCCACCACCAAGGCGCCAGCCAGTTGGCTATCTTCTCGATAAGGCCGACCGTGCCGTGTGCGCTTCAAATCTTGCGCAGTGCTCGCCCAATACTGATATGTTCCGGCCGAACCCACCGTGAACCGCAATTCACGTTTCTCTCCCGGAGATAACTCCACAACGTCATCAGGTTCGCCCGGATGCTGGTGTAATCCATGCACGATTGCAATGGATGGCAGCAGGTTGAGCAGAGTCACGCGGATCTCGGTGCCTTCGGGCACGCGGATTAAAGGGCCGGGCACCTGGGGTGCTTTGCCTTCCTCGGCAAAGGCGTACACTTTCAGGCTCGGGCCTATTTCCGCTTCCGGATACCAGTTTCCCTCCCGCAATTCGAGGTGAAGCACGAGAATCCCGTTCTCGAGTGTCCCTGCGGGTAAGCGATTCGCATTGGCTTGGATCGAAATAGAAGCGATGGCGGCCGATGATTGCTCCGTCCAGGCGAGCGGACTGGAGAGCGCCACCACGACTAGCATTAAGAAACCGGTTGTCCGCGACATGACAGACTTAGGCAAGTCCCCGGACCTCTGACTAATGACTAAAAAATGCTCTCCCAACTCCGTAAGATTATGCACTCTATTTGCAGTCATGCGCTATGCAATGAATCAGTTCGAGATTCTGGACGAATCGTCGGCTACCCGGAAGCTACTCCACGCTCGCGGGCGCTGTCAGTCCCCAACCCCGCGCTGTTAGCCCTTGTGGCGGGCGTGCTCTCGCTTGAACATATTCCTATATGCGTATATATTGTTTGCGATGCCACGGGCGGCGACCACTTCCGACGCGTTTAACGCCGTGGCGGAGCCCCGGCGCCGGCAGATCCTGGACTATCTGGCCCTCGAGGAACGGACGGTGAGCGCCATCGTTGCCGGATTGGGCCTGGAGCAACCTTCGGTATCAAAGCATTTGCGGGTGCTGCGTGACGTGGGGCTGGTGAGGGTACGCCGGAATGGGAGGCATATGCTCTATCGCACGAACCCTGAAGCCATCCGACCGGTGTATGACTGGACAAAAACTTTCGAACGATTCTGGGCGCATCAATTGAGCCGCATCAAGGAACGCGCCGAGGCCAAGAGCAAAAACCCATCGAACAGCTGAAGAGGAAAGCAAGGAGGAAAGCATGAGCGCGGTTCCAACTCTCCCAGGAATCGAGGGCCTGACCCTCAACATAACTCAGGAAATTCAGGTGAAGGCGTCGCTGGAGGATACGTTTGAAGCGATTCTCGAGCAGATCGGGCCCGGGAATGACACGATGGACGGTACGCCGATGCCAATGAAGATCGAGCCCTGGCCCGGCGGCCGATGGTTCCGCGATCTGGGTGACAACAACGGACACTTCTGGGGACACGTGCAGGCGATCAAGCGGCCGACGCTGCTTGAGATCTGGGGACCGCTATTTATGTCGTACGGCGCGGTTTCGAATGTGCAATACCGCCTGAGCGAAGCGAATGGCGGGACGCTGATCAAGTTCCATCACAAAGCGTTCGGTCCGATCCAGGAAGAACACCGGCAAAATGTGTCGAAAGGATGGGGGCATACGCTCTCGCGGATTCGCGGGCGCGCGGAAAAAGGCTCTCGCTGAGGAGGTCGCCATGTGTCCGGCATGCCTGGCAAGCGCAGCGTGGATGGTGGGCGGAGCGATATCGACCAGCGGCGCGGGCGCCCTGTTACTGCGGACGTTTCGCGCCAAGACCACAATGACCGATTCGAAGCAAAGGAGAGATGAGGATGGCAACGGCAACGAGCGACAAAATGGCTGGGAAAGTGGCGTCGCCGGCGGAATGGCTGAAGGCGCGCAAGGAATTGCTGGCGAAGGAAAAGGAATTCACGCGCCTGCGCGATGAATTGAGCCGCCGCCGGCGGGAACTGCCTTGGGAAAAAGTAGACAAGAACTACGTCTTTGAAGGGCCTAAGGGAAAGGAGACATTGGCTGACTTGTTCGACGGACGCAGCCAGCTAATCGTGTACCACTTCATGTTCGGCCCGGGATGGAAGGAAGGGTGCCCGAGCTGTTCGTTCCTGGCGGATTCTTTCGATGGAAGCGCGATTCACCTGGCGCAGCGGGACGCGACGTTTGTGGTTATTTCGAAGGCGCCGCTCGCGGAACTCGAGCCATTCAAGAAGCGGATGGGCTGGCGTTTCAAATGGGTGTCGTCGTCGGGAACCGATTTCAATTACGACTACCAGGCGTCGGCGAAGAAGGGCGAAGATCCCAATGGGAAGATCTACTACAACTACGAGCTCACCGAATTTCCCTCGGAAGAACGGCCGGGCGCGAGCGTCTTCTACAAGGATGAGAAGGGAGACATCTACCATACCTATTCCACCTATGGCCGCGGTCTCGACATTCTGCTGAATCCCTACAACTTTCTCGATATGGCGCCGAAGGGAAGAAACGAAGAGGGATTGCCGTACCCGATGGCCTGGGTGCGACATCATGACCGTTATGGCGCGAGCGGACTGACAGCGATCGGTTCGAAGGAAGACCAGACGGCGTCGACCTTGCTCGAGCCATGGCTCAGCGAATTCCGCGAGGAAGTAGAGATCACCCGGCGCGTCCTGAAGCGCTTGCCGGCGGACAAGCTCGGCTGGAAGCCGCATCCGAAGTCGATGTCGATCGGGCAGCTGGCGAACCACATCGCCATGATTCCGGGACGGCTGGCAAAGATCACGCAGCTGGACAGCTTCGACGCTTCCCAGGCGAACTTCGACCCGCCGCAGCCGGCGAGTGTCGAGGAGGTTCAGGCAACGCTGGAGGAAAGTATTCGCGATGCGGAGAGCGTCTTGAAGGCGACTTCAGATGATGCGGCTCGCGGCCCCTGGCGACTCACGCTGGGTAGCAAGGAAATTTTCACGAAGCCGCGGATCAGCGTGATGCGGTCGATCATGCTGAATCACTGGTACCACCATCGCGGGCAGCTGTCGGTGTACCTGCGGTTGCTGGACATTCCGGTACCGGTGATCTATGGCCGCAGCGCGGACGAAAATCCGTTCGCCCAGATGGCCTGAGACCGGCATCGGCGCTGCAATAAAAACAAGACGCTGCCTCCATGTGGAGGCAGCGTTTTGCACAGGCGGAAGCATGGGATGCCGGCTGGCGCATCCGCGGGAATTCAGTCAGAACAGCAGGCGGTCGTGCTCACAGCTTCTGCGCCGGTTTCCGCGAAGGCTACGACTGGAACTTCGGTCTCGCGGATTTCGAATATGGATTCCATCCCCGTCACGTGCAGGATTTCGCGGACGTGTCGCGTGGGATTCTCGAGCTTGAGATAAACCCCGGCGGTCTGCAGGGCGATCAACGCGCCGATTCCGGCTGCGTCCATAGTAGTGACCTGGCTCAGATCAAGGACGACATCCTGGCCATAATGCCCAACTGCTGCGCACAGCAAACTGGTTTCGATTCCCCGCACCAGCGAACCTCGACAGTGCAGGATCACCCCATCCCCCAGGTCTTCTTTGGTCACGCTAAACATTGTCTGATTTCTCCTAAGCGACTTGTTTCGGGGCCGGTTTGTCGGGTTTCATTGTAGGCGAATAAAAAGCGAATTCAAGAGTAAAATTCAAGCTAACAATTGTCCATGCCCCGGTCCGGTACTAGGCCTGGACCCCGGCCTTGGGCTCAGTGACTCGCCGCCCGAAGGGGCCGCAGTTGCCACGGAATGACTCGCGGAACTTCTCGCGCTCCTCGGGCGTCATGTGCTGCCAGCGCTCAATCATGCGGCCGCGCCAGCGGGAGTGCCATGCCGGGCGGCCACGGAAGCCGCCGAACAGGATTTTGCTGAGAATCAGCAATCCCAGAGCCTGCCAGAACGTGATCGGATGCCAGCCAAACAGCGCCGGCGTCAGCCAGTTCCACAAGCGCATGACCACAAAGCCGAATACCGTGATAAACAGCAGGGCAAAGAATGCGAACTTCAATGCCCGAAGGAAACGATTGCCTCTCATATGTAACTCCTCAATGCGTCAAAAATTCCTCGTACACCGACTGCAGGTGATCGCGCAGGTGCAGTACTGCGTAATGCTTACGCGAGAGCAGCGTGTTCACGGGGATGCCCGACTGCTCCGATAACTCCTTGAAGCTGTAGCCCATCAACTCATGGGCGATGAACACTTCGCGCTGTTCCGGCGGCAACTCTTCGAGCGCCTCATCGAGCGCGTCGACCAGCAACGTACGCGCGTACGCGGCGTCAGGACCGGCAGCGGGGGAGGGAAGCAGATCTTCCAGCCGAAGTTCTTCGCCTTCCTCGGTAACAACTGGTTCGGCGGCCGGAGCTTCCCTCGTTTTTCTGCGAAACAGGTCCGTGATACGGTTGCGCGCCACCCGGAACAACCAGGCGGTCACCTGTTCCACGGGCTTCATCATCCGGTAGGTCTCGACCAGTTCGTAGAAGACGTCTTGCAGGATGTCTTCCGCGTCGCTCTGGTCGGCAACCCGCTTGCGAATGAAAGCCCGCAAACCGGAGTAGTTGCGCCCGATCGCCTCGGAAATTCGTTGGTCCGTCTGCGCCATCAGTCCGTTTCTGAGCGCTTCGTCCATCTAGTTGTATAGACGGAGAAGCGAGGAAAATATTTTAGGTGGATTGGGTCGCGGAGACGGCAGCGGGGGAGTCCGTGGACGATGGGAAGTGCTAAGTCATAGAATCCACGAGCGTAGAAGACGCTCTTCGGCTGGTGAAAAATGATAGGGACCCGTGGGCAAAAATCCGGCGTGGCAGTGAGCCTGTTTCTGACGGGTAGTCTGTGGATGCTCGTAGGTTGTTCTCCGGGGACGCCGAATTCGTCCACGGCGCCTTCGAATGCGCCAGCGCAGAGTTCGTTGGTGCCGGCTCCATCCTCTGCGGAGACGAATCTGACCCCCTTGTTTCGCCACATCTGGCGTGTGACGAAGGCGCCAACGAAACCGCCTCTCGGCAGCATCCTGATCTTTCTGCCCAACGGCACCCTTTTGGAGACGTCCTGCGTAGAGACCTACCGGATCGCGGCCTGGAGCGCTGATAAGAACGATCCTCGCAAGTTCAGCGTCGTGGAAGACCGGCAGCCGGCGTACAACGCGGCGATTCTGGAATTGAACGATGCGACGCTGCGGTTCGAGCAGCAGTTGATCCGCAGCAAAGAGAAGCAGGAGTTGACATTCAGCGCGGTGAACGAGGAATTCGTTTGCCCGGATTTGCCGAAGTGAGCTTTTGGGTGGGTGTCGGCATTTAGCTCTGTGAGGGTGTGCCGCCGATCAAAGAATTGCAGATTCCTCCTGCCTTCGCTTTGCTCGCCGTCGGATGACAAGATTTAAGAACCAAGTCGCAACAGTGCCTGTCGCAGGCGGGTGTGGCCTTGCAGCAGATGGAGGTAACGCATCTCGCCGGGAGCGGACTTCGATCGGATGATGGCGCGCAGAGCGTCTTTTTCTGATCGACTCCATGACGCTAAATCTGGAATGAGAGACGCGAGCATGGCGAAGTTCTGGAATGCGGTCAGGACAGGGTCTTCAATCTTTTCAGGGATTGTGGTTCTCAGAATCCGCGCCAGACGGCTCGCGGCTGATTTGCGGAAAGGCTCGATGCTTCCGTCCGATGCCGCCATCCTGCGGTTGACGCGAAGCCCCAGATTACGAGTAGAAAAGCGGTCCCAGGCGCCGATCTTGCTGCCGGGCAGCTGATAGAAAACGTGCCCTTCAGCCAGGCGACGCAGCGTTCGAGGAGGCGTGCGATAGCTGGAGTTGCGTGCGATGCGTTGCTCCTCGCGCTCGACCAGACGCCGCAGGTCGGGGCGCCCCGGGCGAAAGCCGAGTTTGCGATAAAACCAGAATGCCCCCGATTCGATGGCTTCTTCGTTGTGATGGCCAAGCTGGTAGGGATACATCGAAACACACGTCGTCCCCATCAGATGGCACAGGCAGCGCAGCACCTGCGCGAAGGTCCATGCAACCTCGCCGCCGCGAAACGTGTAGAAGGTGTTGAAGCCAACTTCCATCCACTCGAACAGGCCGATCGCCTCGATGTAATTGATGGGAACGCCGTTTTTGAGCGTGAGGCCGGCCACATAGGCGCGCAGCGGGAGCCGGCGCTCGGCGGGGAGATTCCAGAGATAGATGATGACGCCGCGGCCGATGTCGGCCCGAACGACCGAGAGCGGGTCGCCGAGCGTTGTTCCGTAGAGTTCGCGGTAGCGGACCAGCATGACCTCGCGAATCAGATCCATCGTGGCCTCGCCCTGGGCGCGAGACACGGATCTCAGGACCGGTGGCCGGCGGGAGAGTTCCTCCGCGAGAGAAACATCCTTGCGCGTGAGTAAGGGTGCATCGTGATAGAAGACTTTTGCCACCGGCCGAAAATTTCGGGTGCGCGAGAGGCTTGAATTTTCCAGCCGCCAGCGAATCGGCAGGTGCAGGGAGTCATAGAGGCGAGCCTTCTGCGCAGGCTCGACCGGCAGCCGTTCCAATTCATCGATCAGCCAAGCGGGACTTGTGCTCTTGCCGCCCTGGGCAGCTTCCAGCCATTTGCGCCACGGAATATTCGCCTCGGCCAGCGAGTCTTCCTCTAACAGCGGCATCAGCAGCGGCCAAATCGCTCCCATGGCGCGCTCGTCGTCGAAATCGTCCCACGCGATGTCCACTTTGCCGGGCAGGTGACGAACCAGCCAACGCGCCAGGTCGAAGCCAAGCGCATCCTGCATGACGGTTCCGGCAATACCGGAGACTTCCAGGGGATCGAACTCATCCATGTCGGCGCCCGCAGCGCGAAGACGCTCGACTCTTTGGTGGAAGTCTCTGAGCAGCTTTTCCGTCCGGCGAAGAACGGCGGGGCTGGGCGGAAATGCGCGCAGAACGAGCAACGCTTCGTGGAAGCGAATGAGGGAAGGAATGTCATGAAAGCGCTTCGCGCCGAGTCGCGCGAGGACCTTTTCGGTGTGTGCCGCTGCACTGCGTCCGAAGCGATAGCGGCAGTTTTCGAGTTCGACCAGCAGGCGTTCTGTTCCCGCAGCCATTCAGCGATTGTTGTACAGGATTTCGATGTCGTGAGCGGAGGACGTCCAAGGTACGTCCGAGATGACTACGGTGCCGCGTTCGGCTTTCCAGGCCTTGATCGATTTTCCGTCGAGCGTGACGTCGCGTACCTTGTCGGTCGCAAAGATGGTCAGGCGGACATCCTTGAACCATGGGCGATAGGTGCCTTCTGACGCGCCGATATGGACCTTGGTCTGCCCGGCGGCATTTTCACAGGTAAACTGCGTGCGCAAGAATTCGCCTTTCTTGTAGGCGAAGGTGTTTCCGTCATCCATGTAGAGATTTCCGGCGCAGTCTGGCCCGGGATAAACCTTGAGCTCAAGTGGGCCTTTGGGCGTCTCGTCGGTATTCTGGACGAGCGGCTGCTCGGGAATGATGGTGCCGGCGCGTACATAGACCGGGAGTGTGTCGAGGGGTGGATCGATCTTCACCTTGCGGCCACCGGCCTGGCGTTCTCCGGTCCAGTAATCGATCCAATCGCCCTTCGGCAGCGTGATCTCATAGCCTCCGACAAAAGGCCAGACTTTGGGAGCGACCAGGAATCCGCGGCCGAACATAAATTCCTCGCCGTTGGTGGCAAGGTCGGGGTCGTCCGGAAATTCCAGGTACATGGGGCGCATCATCGGAATGCCGGTGCGGCTGGCTTCCTCCATGCCGCTGTAGACGTAGGGAAGCAGCCGGTAGCGCTCTTCGATGTATTTCTTGCGGATGGCCTCATGCTCCGGGCCATCGACCCAAGGTTCGCGATTGCGAGTTCCCTTGCCGGCGTGATTCCGGTAAAGCGGATTGAAGGCTCCCAGTTCCATCCAGCGGGTCAGCAGTTCGGGCATCGAGCTGCCATTGAATCCGCCGATATCGTCGCCGACGAAGGCGTATCCGGAGACGCCCAGATTGTTCAGTTGCGTAAGCGACAAGCGCATGTGATTCCACGAGCCGGTGTTGTCGCCTGTCCAGGTGGCGGCATAGCGCTGCGTACCGGCGAAGGCGGCGCGCGTCAGCACGAAGGGTCGCTCGTCAGGCCGCAGCTTCAACAGGCCGTCATAGGTGCCGCGAACGTTCTGCATGCCGAAGACGTTGTGAATCTCGCGGTGATCGGTTTTGCGGTCCTCGACGTAGTGCACCGTGTCGAGCGGCATGGTCTTTGTGGGATCGACGAAGACCGCGGGTTCGTTCATATCGTTCCAGAAGCCGCGCACGCCCATGTTCACAAAGTCGGTATAGAGGGTGCCCCACCAAGCGCGTACGGCTGAGCGCGTGAAGTCGGGAAAAACGCTGGGTCCCGGCCACACCGGGCCAACGTAGACCGAACCATCGGGATTTTTCACGAAAGCATCGCGAGCCATGCCTTCGTCGTACGGCTTGTAGCCGGGCACGTGGGCAATGTGAAGGTCGGTGATAGTCACCAGCTTGAAGCCCTCCTGGCGCAGGTCTTTCACCATCTGCTCGAAATGGGGGAAGCGCTCGCGGTCGATCGTGAAAGGCCGGTTTTTCTCCTGGTAGTCGATGTCGAGATAAATCACGTCGGCGGGAATTTTGCGCTTGAGGAATTCGCCGGCCACTTCGCGCACCCGGGCTTCCGGATAGTAGCTGTAGCGGCACTGCTGGTAGCCAAGCGCGAACAGAGGTGGCAGGGGCATGCGGCCCACCAGCGCAGTGAAGTCCGCGACGACGCGCTTGGGATCGGGGCCGTAGAAAAAATAGTAGTTCAGTTCGCCACCTTCAGAGCCGAAGGAGTAGGCGTCATGAAACTCTTTACCGAAATCGAAGCCGCTGCGGTAGGTATTGTCGAGAAAAATCCCGTACGTGACACCGTGGTTCACGCCCAGGAAGAACGGGATCGATTTGTAGATCGGGTCGGTCGACTCCTGATAGCCGACGTCCGTATTCCACATGGTGAAGGCGAGATCGCGACGATCGAGCGGTCCGGTCTTATCGCCCAGCCCAAAGTAGTGCTCGTCGAGAGGCATCGACTTCCAGACGCGAAACGCTTTTCCGGCGAATGAAACCGGATACGTCGGATGGTCTTCGTTGATGACCTTGCCGGCGGCGTCGAGAAAGACTATCCGCAGGGGTGACTTGAGAATGCGAACCTGCATCTGGCCCGTGTTCAGGACCACGGAATCGGGCGAATCCTGCGGCTGAAGGTTGGGCTTTTCGGCAAATGATTCGGGGAGCACAGCGAAGGACTCGTTTGGACTGAACGTGCCTTGAGGTGCGTAACGCAGTTGGACCACGTTCGGCGAGAGAACGATTACTCGCACGCGGGCGGAGTTCGCGCTGAGTTCGACACCGTGTTCAATTGATTGAACCGACGTGACATTGCCAAGGGAAGTCCATTGACCGTGCGCCATTGAGACACACGAGAGTGTGAGAGCCAGAAGGGATCCAGCGAATGGTCTCATCGAAGTTTCCAGGTTCGCGCAGAATCATACCTGAAACCACGAATTCGACGATTCAAAAATGGACATTGACAGTTGCGGCTCTGGCTCATAGTGTGTCCATCGGCCAGTTGCACTAAATCGAAACAATATCGGTATTCCGGCGATAAGTGTTTCTCGCGTGAACGGAGGCGGATCGAACCTCATGAATTCAAGCGCAGCGTTCCATCGGGTCCTGGCACCGCTCGATTTGGGCATCATCGGCGTGTATTTCCTGATCGTCTTCTGCATTGGATTGTACTTTGCCCGCAAGGAACGAACCTCAACGGATTATTTTCTAGCCAGCCGTGACATTGGGTGGTTCTTCATCGGCGCCTCTCTATTCGTTTCGAATATTTCGACCGAGCACTTCATCGGTCTCTCGGGCACGGGAGCCTCGTCGGGGCTCGCGGTGGGGCACTTCGAGTGGCTGGCTTGTCTCATCCTGCTGATCCTCGGATGGGTGTTCGTTCCTTTTTATCTGCGAAGCAACGTCTTCACTATGCCCGAATTTCTGGAGCGGCGTTTCAGCCGTTACTGCGCGGTATATCTTGCGGCCATTTCAATCATCGCCTACATCTTTACGAAAATCTCGGTGCAACTGTATGCCGCCAGCGTGGTGCTGGAGCGCATCGCGGGCTGGTCGCTGGTCAAGACGGCGATCGTGTTGGTAGTAGCGACGGGCATCTACACGATTGCCGGTGGTCTCGCGGCGGTTATCTACACTGACACGGTACAAACTCTGATCCTCATCACGGGCGCGGTTGCCTTGACGGTCATCGGACTGCACCGGGTGGGCGGGCTTGAGCATCTCCGCACCATGGTGCCTCCTGCTTATTTCCACATGATCAAGCCGGCCTCGGATCCGGCTTTTCCGTGGACCGGAATCTTCTTCGGAGCGCCCATTCTCGGCATCTGGTACTGGTGTACGGATCAGGTGATTGTGCAGCGCGTGCTCTCGGCGCGCGACGAAGGCCACGCCAAGGCAGGAACGATTTTTGCGGGTTTCCTCAAGATTCTCCCCGTCTTCATGCTCGTGCTGCCAGGGATCATCGCGTTCGCGCTGTTTCCCGAGCAACTGGCCGGCAAACCGGACGCCGCCTATCCAACCCTGGTTCTGAATTTGTTGCCGACCGGCCTGGTTGGACTGGTCATGGCGGCTCTGCTGGCGGCGGTGATGGGCGCCATGAGTTCGGTCTTTAATTCGGCCTCGACGCTGGTGACGCTCGATTTCTACAAGAAGCTGCGCCCCGAGGCGTCGGAAGGGCAGTTGGTCAACTTCGGCCGCATCGCAACCGGCGTGATGGTACTGCTCGGGCTGATGTGGGTACCGTTCATCCATCTCATCAGCAGCCAGCTCTATATTTATTTGCAGAGCGTGCAGGCCTACATCAGCCCGCCAATCGCGGCATGCTTTGTGCTGGGAATTCTCTGGCCCCGCCTGAATGGGCAAGGGGCGATCTCGTCGCTGCTTACCGGGTTCGTGCTGGGAGCGGTTCGCTTCATCGCGGAACTGATGGCGGCGCAGGGCAGGCAGTTCAGCGGGCTGATGGAGTGGCTGGTGAAGATGAACTTTCTGCACTACGCCATTTTCATGTTTGTGATCTGCGCGTTGGTGCTGGTGGGCGTCAGTCTCGCGACTCCTGTTCCGGACCGGCGCAAGTTGGCAGGCCTGACCTTTGCCACAGTCGATGAGAAGATGGACGCGGTTGCCGTCGGCGTTCCGGTGCGCAAGCCCGCGCATGAGACGCGGCTCGAGCGTGGCGTGAATATTGCGTTCAGCCTGCTGTTGTTGGCCACCGTGGTCGGGTTGTGGATTTATTTCCGCTGATTTTTCCGCTGATCGAGGATGAGATCAAGGGCCCGGGAAAGGAAGGCTTCCCGAGCTTTTCTATTGCAGGAGTTGTCGAAGAAGCAGCATCTGGCCCAGGTGATAGGAGTTGTGGTCGGCCAGCATGCTTTCCTGCGCCAGACACCCTAGCTAGTTCATCTGCCAGATGCGGAAGTTCAAATATGACGCAAACGCCACCCACGCGATGTAGGGCAACAGCAACCAGGCAGCGAGGAGGGAAACCGGGAGGAAGGCGACAGCGGTCGCGATCAGCATCATCCACAGCAGGAGAATTTCAGCGTAGGCTGCACCCACTCGATGCATGCCAAAGAACACAAGAGACCAAAGCGCCTTGAGCAGCAGTTGAATGGTGAACAATGTCAGCGCGGCACCCCATCCGACCGCGCTCCAGACCAGCCAGGCGCTGATGGCCATCAGCAGGTACAGCACGGTCCACACCGGGCCGAAGATCCAGTCGGGTGGTGTCCAGTCGGGCCGCTGCAGTCCGGCATACCAGGTTTTCACCGAACCCGTCGTGAACCACGAGCCGATCGCGGCCACCGCAAAGCATAGTGCTACGAAAGGCAGCAACGACAGCCAGGATTGGCGATCGAACATCGTCGAATCTCTCTGGCAAAGCTGCCTCAAGACGAAGGAACGGTGATTCCCTCGCAGGCTCGTTTGCCGACACACCGGTAACCATGGGGAGCGGCCGAATCGAAATCAATGGAGTCGCCGCTTCCAGCCAAGAATTCTCGCTGCTTACCTTTATATCCAATGTGCCGCTTACGATGTACAGGAACTCTCTGTCGGGAGGGCCATGCGTGCTTTCTAAAACAATAAAACGGCGTCCGAAGACGCCGTTTCGGCTGGTGCGGTATTGCAATTCTATTGCGGTTTCTTTTTCCCCAGCAGGCCGCCGAGTGCATCGACGGCGCTCCCGGCTTTTCCGCCGCCCGCCTTCGATCCACCGAGCACGCCCTGCAGGGCTCCGCCCGCGAGACCACCGGCGAGGCCGCCTGCCATGCCCTTCAGATCGGGGACAAACTCGGGTTTGGAGGTAGTGCCGGCGATCGAGAACGGAATGCCCTTGCCGCCGCCGGCAACTTGCGCCAGGCCGCCCATCATTCCTCCGTGCAGGTTCGCGAGCATCTTGAAAGCCAGAGCGCCTTGTGGGTTGACCACACCGGCGCCAGTGATCACGCCGATGGACGGAACGTTCAGGTTGATGTTATCGGCGCGCGTGCCCTCGGGAGCGACCCTGGCAGTCGTGCTGAAGTTTTCAATCGATGTATCGGGATTCGAGACCGCCTTGCCGGCAAATGCCGAGAGAGATCCGAGCTTCGATCCGAGATCGAATCCCGCCAGCTTGGTGTTGGAAAGCTTGACCGGGCCCGTGATGACCAGTTTGTCGACGGGGCCAACGATCGACAAGTCTGCCGACAACGTGCCGCCCTTCAGCTGCGATCCGGATGGAAGCACAACGCCGAGAGCGGGCAGCATGGCTTCCAGTTCTTCGACCGGCATGTTGGGGCCGTTGAGCTTCATGTTCACCACCTGCGCCTCACCCTCGGTCTTGAACGTGCCGGTCAGGTGTGCCACTGCCTTGCCGATCTCCACATCGCCTTGCGTGATGTCGGCGGACTGCTTATCGAGATCGACATCGACCGTGTGCTTGATAACAACGGTCTTCGAAGCGGGCGACCCCTTGGGAGAGAACTGCAGCTTGTTTCCGGTGAACGTTCCGACAGCTTTTGCCATGGTGCCATTGGAGCTTAAGTTGCCGTCGAAATTCGCCAAACCCGCGATGCCACTGGCTGGGTCGATGAATCCCGAAGCCACAATATCCATGTTATTGACTTTGACTTTGGCGTCGAAAGGCGTCTTGGCGGCGTCGGAGGAATTGATGGGCCCGGCCTGTCCAGAGATATCGGCGTTTCCGCCCGCCGGCAGCTTCGCCGTCAAACGAAATGGAAACTGCGAGGTGGCAGAGAAATTCGAAACCGTGATATTGACCTGGTCGTAGACGTGTGGTTTGGCATTCGAGTTCGCCTTGCCCACAATCAGCTTGCCATCGGTCACACTCAGCTTGCCGACGGACAGATTGGGCGGAGCAGATGAGCCGGAACTCGAAGGCGCCGGGGACTTCGCCGAATTTCCTCCAAGGCTCGAAAAGTTCCACTTGCCGGCAGCATTCTTGAGCAGAGTAATCTCGGGCTGCACGAGCGTGATGTCGGTGACGCGAAGTTCCTTCGACGTGATCAGCGGCATGAGTTCGACGCCGACTTTCAGGGACTTGGCGGTCACAAATGGATTCGTGCCGAACGCAGGGTCGTCGGCGATCGAAATGTTGTCGGCGGTCACCGAGCCGGTAAGAATGGAAAGGCTGAGATTGCCCACCTTGACCGGGCGGCCGAGCGCTTCGGTCGCCGTAGCTTCCAGCTTGGGACGGAAACTATTCACGTTGATGATGAAGGGAAGCGCGACGAGGATTACGACGAGTATAGCAACAACGATAGCGAGAACTTTGAGGATGCGTTTCATACCGGTTCCTGCCTTCCGAAAAGCTGCGAGGTTACCAAATAGGACGGACGGGAGACATGCAGGCCCGTGAACCCAGAACTTGAGGTCCAACAGTTTATCAAAAAAGCGATGTCCCTACCTGGGCTGTTGGCTTAGCTCGGGACTTGGGATGGTGCCGCCCTCGAGTTCTTTTTCGCGCTTGTCGCGGTGAGCGCTACTGAGAGCGACCGAGGTCTCAAGTTCTTTCTTGCCCTCTTCTTTTCTTCCCATGCGGACGAGGATCTGCCCGCGAAGATAGTGGATGCGCGATGATTCCGGATCGAGCTTGGCGGCAGTTTGCAACTCCGCAAGCGCCTTCTCATACTGCCCGGTGCGCTGGAACACCTGCGCCAATCCGAGATGCGCCGTCAGCAGGCGTGGGTCCAGGTGTAGCGCCTTGGCGTAGGCCTTTTCCGCTTCTGCGTCGTTTCCCATGAGGAAGTAGACTCTGCCGAGTTCGTCGTAGTTGTAGGCGACGTCGGGCTCGAGCGCAATGTCCTTCAGGAATTCGAGTTTTGCCTGCTCGTAGTCGCCCTTCTTGGAGTACAGCATGCCGAGATTGAAGTGGACGTAGGGTAATTTCGGATCGGCGGCGGCTGCGGCGCTCAGTTCCTTCCTGGCATCGTCGTAAGCCTCAAGATTCAGCATGGCCTTGCCAAGCAGCAGATGGACTTCAGCGGAATCGCCACCAACCTCGGCCAAGCGCGCGAGCGCGCGATCCCCGAGATCTTTCCGGTCGGCCTTGTCGGCGGCGATCGACAGGACATAGAGGTAATTCAAGTCGCGAGACTGCTGGTCCCATAGTGGCTCGAGCGTGTCGGTCGCTTCAACGTAGCGGTTGGTGAAGAAATAGCACTGACCCAGCAGGTAACGCGCCTGGAGCGAGTCGGGCTGACTCTTCAATGCCGATTCGAAGGGAGGGATGGCGTGCCAGAAATCATTTTGCCGGTAGTAAGCCAGCCCGATGTTGAGCTGGATCCCGGCCATCGTGGGTGCAAGTTTTTCCGCCTTGTGAAAATTTTCGAGCGCCACCGGCCACTGCTGACGCCGCATGGCGATCACGCCCAGGTTGATATACGCGCTAACAGCTTTCGGATCGATGGCCAGGCCCTGACGAAAGCTGCGTTCGGCAACGTCCAGATCGCCCCGAGCCAACGCGTCTTCCCCGCGGGCAAAGAACGGCCGTGGGTCCGGCTTTGCAGGGGCACTCGTTGTGGCTGGTGTTGACTGCGCAAGCGCGAGATTCGGCGTGCCGCAAGCGAGGAACG
>CAVSOD010000018.1:0-1275000 GCA_963729415.1 uncultured Acidobacteriota bacterium
GCTTTTTCTCCGTGCCTCTGTGTCTCCGTGGTAAATCCTCACCCCCAAACAAAAAGGCACGGAGCCCAGGCCCCGTGCCTCACGTCTTCCCTGTTGACGTTTCTACTTCGAAACCGCCGCGAACAAATCCGACTTCATCAGCGACTGGAACTGCTTATCGTCGCTCTTGAAATGCAAAGTCAGCTTCGAACTGTCCGAATCCACCGTCAGCGCGTCGATCGCCGTCTTTTCCACCGGCGAGGCATTCATCTTCTTATAGAGCATGCCCGCCTTCACCAGCGACGACATGGTCGCCGCCGTGATCGAATCCGATGTGATCACATCCAGGTTGAAATTCACTCCGCTCGAAAAGTCCATCGTGTAGCGCGATCCCAGCAGCCGTTTCTTCACCGTGTCGTAGTCGGCCACTTTCGACGCATCGCCCAGCGCCGACCGCATCATGTTCTGCGTCCCCTGCTGGTCGAGCAGACTCCACACCGGCGACCCATCCACCGCCGCCATCATGTCCGACATCTGCGAGTTCGAGTCGATCGTCTGCGCGTACCCGTCGCGCGCATCCAGCGCCCCTTTCACCGCACTCTCATCGCCGAACAGCAGCGTATTTTCGTCGAGGAAGTTCATCACCATCCCGTTCCCCATCGAATACAAATCCGACGTCGCGGTATTTCACGGGCATGATCTTTTTCATCCTCATCCGCTTCAGCACGACCTTCGCCGAAAACGATCCCTGCGCCATGCCCACGACTCTCACATTGTTCTGCTTGCCCATGCGGTAAGCGGCGAAGGTCAACTGGTCGACGTCGGTTTCCGAATCAATGCCCACACCTTTCAGCGCTTTCTCGAAATCCTTCAGACTCTGCGGCAGCACCTGCTCCTTCAACTGCATCGCGGTCGGCGAATCATGCAGCGCCCGGTAGTCCACCGAAATCAGCTGCTGAATATCGGACGGAATCACCGCCCGTGTCGAAGTTCCCAACGGCATCGCCCATACTGCCGCGCTCATCATCACCAAACCCGTCAAAAGAATCAGCTTTTTCATAAAACCTCTAGGATTTACACACTTGGATGCCAAACCAACCCGATCCGTTAACCTGCGCCGTGTCAATTCATTGTATGCTTAACCCCACCCCGCGCAGACAAACGAAAGTACAGTCAACCCGTTGACGGACTGGACACCCACGCCCTTTAAACCCCGCCCCCGCCAGATTGTTGCCCAGCATCTTCCTTACATCGCCTCACATCACCTCACAAACAAGATCCATTGTCTACAAACGACTCCGTCGTTTACTCAACCTTGTCATCCGTTTATTCAACCTTATCATCCTGAGCGAAGTGAGGCGTCAGCCGAACGCAGTCGAAGGACCCCGTGGCTCCCGCCTTACCTCGAACGTTTCATGGCATTTCCGCCCCGGAACGCCGGGATACACCTCTTCGCGCCCTGAGCCTGCTCTGAGCGGAGTCAAAGGGGACTCCGCGTTTTTCAACGTGACCACCGGACCTGAAGAATATTCTTAACCTAAGGCAGGCGCACCTTTTGTGCTCCTTCGTGCCCTTGGTGGTGGATTTGCCCGTCTTCGCGTCCTTTGCCGGTCCTTCTTCGCGCCCTTTGCGGTCAAGAGCTTTTCTGAGCGCCCTCTGCGCCGTTTCTCTGCGTCCTCCGCGTTAAAAGCTTTTCCCGAAAGCCGAAACTACTTCAAGCTCCCGGCCCGCTCCCGCATCTCCCGCACAAACTCCTGATCCTTCATCGATCCCAAATTAATTTCCACATTCGCCAGCGCCCCCGCGATCGCCGCCCGCGCCAGCGCCACCGCCGTCGTTAGATCCGACTTCATATTCGGATTCGTCACCGGCCCCAGTTTCTCCGCCCAATCCCGCACTTCGCGCGCCCGCTCCGCCACGCTCAGAGGCACGCTGGTCGCTTGCTTCAACGCGGCATCCACGATCGCATCCCCGTCCGCCGCCTCCCGCGCCTGCTTGTAGGCCTTCATCACCGCGTTATACGACTCGGCATCCGCATCCACCGCCGCCTTCAACTCCTCGCGCAACTGCCCCAGCCGCGCGATCGCCACACTCAACTCGCTTTCATGCTGCACATACGCTTTCTTCCCCCGCGACATCGCCGCCACCATGTGCGCCAGTCCCGCGGCCATCGCCCCTGCCGCGGCCGCCGCGCTCCCGCCCCCCGGAGTCGCCGTCGGCGCCGCCAGTTGCTCGACGAACGGTTCCACGCCCGCGCGCAGCCCGCCCACCGCCATCTTCCCGCTCATCACCGCCGCCAGCCGGTTCTCCAGAATCAGCGACGAATCGAAATTCTCCACCTGCAGAAACCATTCCGCCGCCTGCTCCAGCGCTTTCTTCGGAATCAGCCCAACGATCTCCGAGGCGACCGGCATCACCCCGTACCGCGCCGCCTCGCGCTTCACCAGTTCGAACACCCGATGCACCGGCGTCTGCTCGAAATCCGTCAGGTTCATCGAGACCTGCGCCATCCCCCGCACCAGAAAACCTGCGCCCTTCACAAAGCGCATTCCGCCATTCGAGAAGCGCACCGCCTTCGCCACCTTCTTCGCGATCTCCACATCCGGCGTATTCAGGAAAACGTTGTAGGCGATCAGAAACTTCCGCGCCCCCACCACCGTCGCCCCCGCCGTCGGATGCACCCGCGCCTCCCCAAAATCCGGCTTCCGCGCCGGATTCGTCGCGATCTCATCCCGAATCCCCTCAAACTGTCCTCGCCGGATGTTCTCCAGGTTCGTCCGCTCCGGAGTCCGCGCCGCCGCTTCATAGAGGTACACCGGAATTTGAAACCGCTTCCATATCTCCGCGCCCACGTGTTGCGCCATCGCCACGCAATCTTCAATCGTGACGCCATCAATCGGGATAAACGGCACCACGTCCGCCGCCCCCATTCGCGGATGCGCTCCCTGATGCTTAGTCAGGTCAATCAACTCGGCGGCCTTGCCCACGCCCCGAATCGCCGCCTCCTGGATCGCCTCGCGCTCCCCCACCAGCGTGATCACGCACCGGTTGTGGTCCGCGTCCATCTCGCGATCCAGCAGATACACGCCGCCCACCTTCATCGCCTCGACAATGGCGTCGACTTTCCCCTTGTCGCGCCCCTCAGAAAAATTCGGAACACACTCCACCAGCGTAGACATAACGTGGAAGAATATAAGGATAGGCGGAACCCAGGCAACTGCTACAACCGATCAGCAACCACTTCGCACCCGATTTTGATTTGTCGTCCTCAACAAAGTGAGCCGAAATTTTGATTTGTCATCCTGAGCGAAGTGAGCCGCCAGGCGAACGCAGCGAAGGACCTGCTTTTTCCCACGCTGCCACTCCGCGTTCCCATCCAGCATGTTCTTTTAGTACTAACGGTGGGATACCACCACCGCGTTGATCTCAGGATCTTTTGTCTCTCCAGAGGTAACCCACACAAATCTTGTCAAACGCTGTGACCTGTGACCTGCTACTTCCCCGCCCCGAAAAACCTTCCCACTCCCAACCTCACCTGAAACGTGTTGATTCCCGGATTCGGCGTCGCCAGCCCCGCATTCGAAATATGCATGTATCGTGCTTCGATACTCCAATTCCACCGCGCCCCCAGCACATGCATCCCAAACACTCCGCTCGACGTGAAGTTCACCGCGTTCGTCCCCGTCGGCACCGTGTGATTCGTGAACAGCGTCCCCCCATCGATCTCCAGGTACGGCACCACCGATCCCCGCGTCGCAAAATTCCACTTCAGATCGATCGGATTGAATCCCGCACCATACGCCGTGTTCCGCGGCTGAAACACAAGGAACATCGGCACGATGTCCACGGCGTACTCGAAGCGCCCGCTCAAAAACCCCGGCCCATGCGGACGCGTCAGCACCCACCCATACCGAGCTCCCAGGTTCCAAACCCCCGTGCTCTTCGTCCCGCCCGGTACCGTGTACCCGCCGCCCGTCCACACCTGCACCTCGTGCCCGCCATCCTCTGGCCCCGACTGCGCCCGTACCTCCGACGCAAGCCCCAGCATCACAACCACCGCGAAAATCATCCCGCCAACCTTGATTCTGTTCATGACTGTTACGCGTACGCACAATACAGGAACCCCCGCACCCCAGCAACGTAGCCCTCTCGAATGTCATCCTCAAGGTGCGCCACCAAACGAAATAAGGCGAAGCTGAACCTGGTCGAGGGACACTTGTGTTCCTTAAACACCAACCCCAACAGAAATTCTTACCCGTCCCTCTGCGTCCTCCGCGCGCCCTCCTCCGCGGATTCTGCGTTTTAAGATTTCTTCGCGTCCCTTTGCGCCCCCTTCCGCGCCCTTGCGCTTAAGAGCTTGCCCCGTCCCCCGAAGCCGCCCTGCTCCCACGAACTCGTGGCATAATCGTCAGCATGGTGACTGTTTCACTCGCGTCGCACGATACTCTCCGTTCGGTGCGTCGTATCCAGGCCATCACCATCGCCTGGATGACCGTGGAAGCCGCCCTATCCCTCTACTCCGCCGGGCAGGCCCGCAGCCCCGCCCTGGCTGCATTCGGTGGCGATAGCGTCATCGAACTGATTTCCGCTTTCGTGGTGTTGTGGCGCTTCCGCCACACCGTTCCCGATCGCGCCGAACACCTCGCTGCCCGGATCACCAGCGGCCTGCTGTTTGCACTCGCCGCTTTCGTGATCGTCACATCCTGTTTGTCCCTGCTCGGCTACAACCAACCTCGGCCCAGCTATCTCGGAATGGCCGTCCTGGCCGCAGCCGCGCTGCTGATGCCCTGGCTTGCCAAAGAAAAACGCCGTCTCTCCGCCTTAACCGCAAGCGCCGCGCTCCGCGCCGACGCTGCCGAATCCGCACTCTGTGCTTACCTGTCGCTGCTCGCCCTGGCCGGCCTCGCCGCCCGTGCCCTATGGCACATTGAATGGGCCGACCCGCTGGCCGCCCTGGCCATCACTCCTCTCATCCTCCGCGAAGCGCGCCAGTCGTGGCGCGGCAAGCCGTGTTCCTGTTGCTGATCCATCTTCCCCCGCGATCCAACCGCAAACTTGCTGCGTCCGCTAGAATGACCTCAGGGCGTGCCCCGGGCTCACGCACCAGGTGAGCTGGCTGAATCTTTGCAAGGAGAATAAAAGATGAGCCGCGGACGACGCCTCTGCCTTTCCGCCATTCTTCTGTCGGTGTTCTCTCTCGCCACCCTGGGTTGCGCCGATCACCACTACTACCGCGCCTACGACCCTTACTACAACGACTATCACCGCTGGGATGACCACGAGCGCGTCTACTACGAGCAGTGGTCCCGCGAAACCCACCGCGACGAACACCGCGATTTCCGCCAACTCGACAAAAACGAACAGAAGGAATACTGGACCTGGCGCCACGGCCATCCCGACCAGGACCACCGCTAGCCCGTTCGAGCCAATCGCCGGATGGCCATTCGCCGGATTATGTTCCCGGGTGCCCCACCCTTGTCCTTGCGCTTTTTGCAAGGACAGGGTGGGGGATTCCACATCATTCAAAAATCCACCGTCCCCGCTCCCGCCGCCACTTACTCTCCCCTCGACGTAAGTCCCAGCCCGCCATCCACCGCCAGAATCTGCCCGGTAATAAAATGCGGAGCCTCCGCAAAAAACCGTACTGCCGCAGCAATCTCTTCCCCGGTCCCATTCCGCTTCATCGGCGTGACCCGCGCCATCTTCCGCATGAACGCCTTGGCCGCCTTCTCTCCCAGATCGATCATCCCCGGCGCCACCGCGTTGACCGCAATTTCCGGTGCCAGCGCCTTCGCCATAACCTTCGTCAACATATGCAGCGCCGCCTTCGACGAGCAATAGTGCGCATGCGTCGCCCACGGCACCAGCCCGCCCAGCGACCCCATGTTGATGACCTTCCCCTTCCGTTCCCGCAAATGCTTCAACGTCTCCCGCGTCACCAGGAACGGCCCCCGCGTATTCGACGCAAAAATCGCGTCCCACTGTGCCACCGTGATCTTCTCGAACTCCTCCGTTTCATAGTTGGCCGCATTGTTCACCAGCACATCGATCCCGCCCAACTCTTTTACCGCCTCCTTCACCATCGCCCGCACACTCTTCTCGCTGGTCACATCGCATTGCAGCGCGCACGCCCGCACGCCCAGCCCCGTCAGATCGATCACCGTATGCTGCGCCTCGCGGGCCGAGTGCTGGAAAGTTATCGCCACATCCGCTCCTGCCCGCGCCAACTCCAGCGCCGAAGCTCGCCCTAGCCGCTTCGCCCCGCCCGTAATCAGTGCCGTCTTCCCCAGCATTGGCAAGTTCTTTTTCATGGCTGGATTGTATCCCTTCGATTCCTCCCGCACCTCCGACATCCATCGCGTTCAGCCTGCCCCGTTTCAATCGCACGCCGAAATCTTCAATCTGAAATCTGCGTTCCCCGTCTCTACCCCTTGAAATTGAGGTTTTCTTCGTGCTCGCTCCTCTGCCCAGTATTCGATTCTCGTCACTTAAAGCGCCCGTCTGACCCCTGTCTCTCTGTGTCCTCTGTGGTGAAAAGAGCCTTTCGTCGCGCCCTTTGCGCTTGGAAGCTTTTGACGTTCTCCGCGTCCTCTGCGGTCCTCCTCTGCGCCCGGAGCCTGCCCTGAGCGAAGCCGAAGGGCGTTTCAAGATTTTCTTCCGCATCTGCAATCTGAAATCGCAATCGCCCGTACCCTCCGTGCCCTCTGGTTCAAAGCTTTTCTTAGCGCTCTTTGCGTAACCTTCGCGACCTTTGCGGTTAAGAGCTTTTGACGTTCTCCCCGCCTTCTGCGGATCTCCTCAGCCCCCGGAGCCTGTCCTGAGCGAAGTCGAAGGGGCGTTTCAAGATTTCCGCACTCACTCTCGAGACACCGCGCTTACATCTCCCAACCGAAACTCTTACACAACTCTAACCACCTCGTGACAGCTCCGCTCGCCCGCGCCGCTACGCTCACCCCATTGGCTTCAGGCTCGCGGGTTCCACACAAATCTTTTTCTGAAGCCGGAGCGTGCAATATGGCAAGTGAGAATGTCCCAGCCACCGCTTCCACTACTCACCCAACCCAGCAAGAACCGCAACCCAGCCGCTCGGTGCGCCGCCGTTCCTTCCTCAAAGGGATGGGCCTCGCCGGTGCCACGCTTTCCGCCGGCGCCTTGCTCTCCACCACGACCAAACTTTTCGCGCAAGAAGAAAGCAGCGGCTCCCTCCCTGCCGGCGACGCCGCCATCCTGCGCTTCCTCGCCGCCGCCGAAATCATCGAAAGCGATCTCTGGCTGCAATACACCGAACTCGCCGGAGTGCAGGACGCCGAGGTTCCCCTGCTCGCCAGTCAGCTCATCCCTGGCTACCCCAACGTCATCACCGGCGGCAGTCCCCTTTACACGCTCGCGTTGCAGCAGCTCGACGGCGACATGCCGCAGTACATCCACGACAACACCGAAGACGAACTCACTCACGAAAACTTCATCAACGCTTATCTCTCCTCCAAAGGCGCCGACACCGTCTCCCTCGACCACTTCCGCACTCTGCCCAGCAGCAAGGCCACTGGCGCCCAGCAGATCGGACGCATCACCAACCTCATGCAACTTACCGTCGACACCACCTGGTGGACTCGCTACCGCAGCCCCGGCAAGAACCCCGATTTCGGCGACACGTTCTCCAACGCCATCCCCACTCTGGCCGTCCATCGCCACACCGCGATCCCGCGCACCGATGACGACGTCAAACCCGATCCCTCTAAGCCGATGCAAATTTCCGACTTCACCCAGGCCATTGCCAACACCGCCGGCTTCCACTTCGCCTTCATCGAGCAGGGCGGCTCGAGCCTTTATCCGCAACTCGCCCAGCGCGTTACCCGCCCCGAAGTCCTGCGCATCCTGCTCAGCATCGGCGGCACCGAAATTACGCACTTTCAAACCTGGCACGACAAAGCCGGAAACGCTGTCCCCTTGACCAACGTCGTTGACCCGGTCACCAAAGTGAAAGTCACTTTCCCCAGCGGAGACCAGCTCACCGCCATGGGCGAAGACTTTCAACCCAACCTGATCATGCCCGAGCCGACGAAGTTCCTCAGCAAGAACTTCCCCGTCTGCTCCATCATTCGCCCCACCGCCACGCAAAACGCCGCTAAGGCCGCGCTCAAGTCTTTCATCGATGATGGTCTATTTATCGGCCAGACGCCGGACTTTTTCGCTTATCTCCGCGATCTCGCCGAAGACGCCGACGCGGCGCAACGCGAATCCTGAACCCGTTGCCCGCTCCGTTCGCCCGGGCGACCGCTGTAACCACAGCCCCGTCGCCCCCGCGAACGCCAACTCTGTACGAACTCGCGCCGCGGCGCGGTCGTAAAACGAAGCTTTGTATCAGAAACTGCTTTCAAGCACGACTGTAGCGCCGGCAGCCTGCCCTGAGCGAAGCCGAAGGGTCCCGCCGTCTGTCGCGAGGCCGGGGTCCCCAGCAAGCGTCTTTAGCTTGTTGGGGTGGGAGGGCATCTGGCCTCGCCGCGCAGGTTAGTAGCAGCGCTCGCCTTCAGACCCTGCCCTGAACGGAGTC
This sequence comes from uncultured Acidobacteriota bacterium, assembly GCA_963729415.1. Classification (GTDB taxonomy): domain Bacteria; phylum Acidobacteriota; class Terriglobia; order Terriglobales; family Acidobacteriaceae; genus Gp1-AA133. Next base: position 8,531 of record CAVSOD010000018.1, read on the forward strand.
GACGAGGGCGCCGAACCGACTAAGAAATGAGAGCAGCTTTTTAGCTGCTGAGGCCAACCGCCTCCAAGGAGCACCACCATGTTCGAAGGACTCTTCCAACCCATGCACCTGCTAGTCATCTTCGGAATCGCTTTGCTCGTCTTCGGCCCCAAAAAACTCCCCGAGCTCGGCAAGGGACTTGGCGACGGTATCCGCGGATTCAAATCCGCCATGAAAGAAACCGCCGAGACCCCCGAAAATCCGCAACCCCACGGATAAGTCGTCAAACCGCGACTAACTCGTCCCCCGCCCACAAAGTCATTCGCAGCCCGAAGACTGCTTCCGTGTGGGTCGGGCACTCCTGCCCGGCGCCGCCGGCGCACGAGCCTCACTCCGATCGATCGTCGCCCTAATCCGCGCGCCGCAAACCAAGTCAAAGCCCACCCGACTCGACTTACACATTTCCTGTAATTGGTAACCTGTCCTCCGTAACCGTCCTTACCCGAGACCAGATCACCCGATGACCAGATCGCCGATCACCCCATGCCGGTTCACTCTTCTTTACATTTCGCCCGATTGAAAATTGCCCCAAACCTGCTACACTCCCGCCCATGCCTGACCCCCGCCAGGTCCTGGTTTACACGCGCAAGGGTTGCCATCTCTGCGAAATCGTCAAGGAGAGCCTGGTGAAACTCGAGCGCCGCGGCCTGTTCCGTTGGCAGGAAGTCGACGTCGACTCCGACGACCACCTCCGCCGCCAGTTCACCGACGAAGTCCCCGTCGTTTTCATCGACGGCCGCAAAGCCTTCAAGTACCACATGGACGAGCGCGAGTTCCTCCGCAAACTCGTCAGCTAACCGACACCTCACACCTCTTACAATTTGTTCCTTCCATGAGCCTCTCATTTTCCTGGAATTCCTCTCATCGATCAGTTGTCATCCCGAGCGAGTGCCGCCAGGCGGACGTAGTCGAAAGCCTGCCCTGAGTAAACCGAAGGGATCCCCCGGGGCTGTTCGTAACTTTCCGGACGCCAGAGATTTTCTTTTCCCCGCCGTTTCCGTCAGTCCATTCCGAAAGCTCATCCTCTGTGGTTCAAGATATTCTCTGCGCCCTCCGCGGCCTTTCTCTGCGCCCTCTGCGTTTTAAGATTTTTATAGAGAATGACCCGCTTTTCTCCGTGCCTCCGTGTCTCCGTGGTGAGTTCGCCGGGTGCCCCATCCTTGTCCTTGCGCTTTTTGCAAGGACAGGGTGGGGTTTTGTCACCCTCCGCCCCCATGTCCTACAATCTCCCCCGGCCCCATGCTCCGCACCCAGCTCTACGCTGACCCCGCGAACCTCTTCCTCCACGACATCATCCTCAACTCCTGCCGCGAACACCCCAGCAAGCTCGCGCTCCTCGACACCTCCGTGCCCCGCCGCCTCACCTACGCCGAATATGGAGACACAGTCGAAACCCTGGCCCGAGGCCTAGTCGCAGCCGGCCTAAACCCCGGGGAACCCGTCGCCATCTTCCTCCCCAATTCCTGGGAGTTCGCCGCCACCTATCACGCCGCCACGCTCGCCGGCGGAATCCCGACGCTCCTCAACCCCACCTACCGCGAACGCGAGGTCCGCTATCAGCTCGAAAATTCCGGCGCCGCCTTCCTCATTACAGACGGCCCGCTGCTCGCCAACATCAATCTCTCCGGACTCCCCAGCCTCCGCCGCGTCTACACCACGCGCCAGCCCGCGCCCGGAACCGAAAATTTCGCCGACCTCCTCCGCCCCACCACCGCCACCCTCCCACAGCCCGACCAGCCCTCGCAGCAAACCATCGCCGCTCTTCCCTACTCCAGCGGCACCACCGGCCTCCCCAAAGGCGTCATGCTCTCGCACTACAACCTCGTCGCCAACATCTACCAGCTCATCGCTCCCAACGGCGTCCCGCTCACCGCCGCCGACACCATGCTCGGCTTCCTGCCGCTCTACCATATTTATGGACTCAACGTCGCGCTCAACCCCATCCTCACGCTCGGCGGCACGCTTGTTCTCATGCCTCGCTTCAACGTGCCGCAACTGCTCTCGCTGCTCACCGCCGAAGGCGTCACCATGATCCCCCTCGTCCCGCCCGCCCTCAACGCCCTCAACCAGGCCGCCGAAGCCGGACAGTTTCCCCTCGATCACCGCGTCGCCTGGGTCAAATCCGGTGCCGCCCCGCTCGCCCCCGAACTCGCCCGCCGCTTCACCGAACTCACCGGCATCCCCATCAATCAGGGATACGGCATGACCGAAGCCTCTCCCGTCACCCATGCCGGCTTCATCACCGCTGAACTCTACAATCCTGTCTCCATCGGACAGCCTCTCGTCCAAACCGATTGCCGCGTCCTCGACGCGAATGACAACGAAGTCGCTCCCAACGAACCCGGCGAGCTCGTCATGCGCGGACCGCAATTCATGCTGGGATACTGGAAGGAACCGCAAGCCACCGCCGCCGTCCTCCGCGACGGATGGTACTGGTCCGGCGACGTCGTCAGCCGCGACGCCAACAATTTCTTCTACGTCCTCGACCGCCGCAAAGAAATGATCAAGTACAAGGGCTTCCCCGTAGCCCCCGCCGAAGTCGAAGCCGTCCTCATGGAACACCCCGCCGTCCGCGACTGCGGTGTCGTCGGCCGCCCCAACGTTGACGCTGGAGAAATCCCCTGCGCCTTCGTCGTACTCCGCGAAGGACAAACCCCCGACGACGCCATGAAGAAAACTCTCTGCTGCTTCGTCGCCGACCGCCTCACCCACTACAAACAACCTCGCGAAATCCACTTCGTCGACGCCGTCCCCCGCACCCCCTCGGGAAAAATCCTCCGCCGCGAACTCCGCAAATCCTTCGCCTAGCCCATGGTCAGGGACATGTGCCCTTCTCTGCGCCCTCCGCCTCTCCTCCGCGATCTCTGCGATTTAAGACTTTCCTCTTCCACCCCACGCCCCGGTGCCCAGGTTCGTGTCCGTCCCTTTGGACGCTAATCTGGGATAAACCAATCGAACGCAGCGAAATCCTGCCCTGAGCATGAGCCCGACCCAGCCCCGCGCCCATCTAAGCGATCACCACAGCCTTAAACGGATTTTTCCTACAAGCTGTCCCGTTCGCGTCGTTTGCGGCCGTTCCTTCGCGACCTTTGCGGTTAAAGCTTTTTGCCGGGTGGCGCCACACCTCCGCACTTTTTCCCGCAACATCGCACCAACCAATCCGACAACTCTTACAGACGGTGCTTAAGAGGCCAATATGAATACCGACGATCTCATCCCACTCATGGAAGCTTTCACCGAAGCGGAAGAGGCACAATTCGATGCCGGTTGGTGCGAGGCTGTCGGCATACCCGGCGGTATCGAAATTGACGAAACACCCAGCATCGAAGAGTGCGAACGGATTTACCGCTTAACCCCGGAACCTTCCGGGTATCTGGCATAGGGCGACGCTGCGCCCCTCGAGGCCCGTGCTCCAGGTGTCGCGTCCGTTCTTCCGAACCTAAACCCAGGAAGAAACGTCATCCTGAGCGAAATGGTCGCCAGGTGAACGCAGCTAAACCACCCCGCGTTTCCTAGGTTACAAACGGCATGAACGAAGAATTCTCTCCAAGAACTCGAACGCTGGGATCCCTTCGTGCTCGTGGCGGCCAAAACTCTTTTCCCTGCGTCCTCTGCGAACCCTCCGCGCCCTCTGCGTTTTAGGATTTTTCTCCCACTCCCCACGAGGCGCTTGCGCGGCCACTCGCCACAGGCTGCCATCCCGCTTCGGGCGACCTTCACAGGTTTTCCTGGATGAATCGCGGACTCAGGTGCACGTCGACTTGGACCAGCGGCGCTTCACCTACCGCCTTGAAGCTGTGAATCTCGCCCGCCTTGATCACAAAAATATCTCCAGCTCTTCCCTCGAACGTCTTGCCCGCGACCGTCCACACTCCCTGACCTTCACGAATAAACTGGATTTCGTCGTAGGGATGCCGATGCGGACCCGGTCCCGAACCCGGTTTTCCATGGAACAGGAACACAGAAACGCCGGTGTCCCCTTGCACCGCGCCAACAAACTCATGGGAACTGCCCACAAAAGGAAGATTCTCCTGACGCACGTGATGCATGCTCTACGTTCCTCCTGCCAGCATTGGATGACCTACACCACCCTCTGGTTCCGCCCGTCGCGGTCCAGCGCTTTTCTCCGCGCCCTCTGCGAACCCTCAGCGATCTCTGCGTTTTAAGATTTTCTCCCACTCGCAACGACACGCGTTTTGCCCGGTGCCCCAGATTCGCGTCCTCTCTTTGGCCGCTAACCCTGGACGAGCCCGACTAGGCTGCACCTCAGCCCCCCTCGTGTAGAATCGCCCCGCAGCCCACGCAGGCCCGGAGGTTTCGCCGCTGTGGACCCTTCGCAAAGTCTTTCCGGTCGTCCACTCTCCCATTACCGCATTCACGGCACCCTCGGCGCCGGCGGCATGGGTGAGGTCTATCGCGCCACCGATACGCGCCTCGGTCGCGACGTCGCCCTGAAAGTTCTGCCCCCCGAGATGGCCAACGACCCCGATCGCCTCGCTCGTTTCCAGCGCGAGGCCCGCGCCGTCGCAGCCCTCAATCATCCCAACGTCGTCACCCTGTACTCGGTAGAAGAAGACAACGGCATTCACTTCATCACCATGGAGCTCATCGAAGGCCAGCCGCTCGATCGCCTGATCTGTGCCGATGGCTTGCCCGCCGACCGCATCCTGGAAATTGCCGGCGCCCTTGCCGAAGCTCTCGCCGCCGCCCACGACAAAGGCATCGTCCACCGCGACCTGAAACCCGGCAATGTCATGGTCACCAGCGAAGGCCGCGTCAAAGTGCTCGATTTTGGCCTCGCCAAAGACCTCGGCGTCGAAGCTGCCAGCAACGCTACCCTCACCTCGGTTGGACATACGCAGGCCGGCATGGTCATGGGTACTCCCGCCTACATGTCGCCCGAGCAGGTTTCCGGCCGCCCGCTCGACCATCGCAGCGACATCTTCTCGCTCGGCGTCGTACTCCACGAGATGGCCACAGGGCATCGACCCTTCGAAGCCGCCTCTTCGGCCGAACTGGTCTCCGCCATCCTCCGCGACCATCCCCCCGCAGTCACCGACCTCCGGCCCGATCTCCCCGCCGACCTGGCCCGCGTCATCCGCCGCTGCCTCGAAAAAGATCCCCGCCACCGTCTACAGACCGCTCGCGATGTCAGCAACGAATTCCGCGACATGGCTCGCTCTGCCTCCCGCCCGCTTCCCGTTTCCCCGTCGGCCGCCCGCTCCACCGTCCCCGATTCCGGCACAGCCCGCGCCGAAGAAGGTTTCTGGGTCGCCGTGTTGCCGTTCAAATACACCGGCCCGAGCCCCGATCTGATTGCGCTCGCCGAAGCACTATCCGAGGAGATCATCACCGGCCTCTCCCGCTTTTCCTACCTCCGCGTCATTGCCCGCAGTTCCACCGCACGCTATGCCGGTCAGTCTGTCGACGTCCGCAACGCGGGCAAGGAGTTGAACGCACGCTATGTCATGGAGGCCACGCTTCGTCAGGCGGGTAGCCGCTTGCGCCTCGCCGTCCAGTTGCTCGACACCGTCTCCGGAGCGCATCTCTGGGCCGAGAACTACGAGCGCACCTTTACTCCGGAAGCCATCTTCGAATTACAAGATGACCTGGTCCCGCGAATCGTTTCCACCGTCGCCGACATGAACGGCGTGCTCCCTCGCAGCATGAGCGAGGCCTTGCGCACCCGCCCTGGTCACCACTTGAGCCCCTATGAGGCAGTTTTGCGCAGCTTCGGATATTTCGAGCGCGTTACCGCCGATGAACTCAACGAAGCTATCACCGCGATCGAAGCCGCCGTGCAAAAAGCTCCGACTTACGCGGACGCATGGGCCCTCCTCGCTTTATTGTCAGTGCAGCGATACGCCCAGGGATTCGGCCCCGCAGCGGACTCGCTGGCCACCGGGGCCGCCGCCGCACGCAAAGCCGTCGAGGCAGCGCCGGCCAACCACCTCGCCTGGTTCAGCCTTTCCCAGGTGCTCTTCTTCCAAAAGGATTTTCGAACTTTCCGCAACGCTGCCGATCGAGCCCTCGCCCTCAACCCCATGGACAGCAACTCTCTCGCGCTCCATTCCGAGATGCTGGCATACTCCGGCGAATGGGAGCGCGGGCTCGCTTTGGCGGAACGCGCCCGTCAGCTCAACCCGCATCACCCCGGATGGTACTGGCACGTCAATTTCAACCACGCGTACCGGCAGCGCGACTATCGCGCCGCCCTCGAAATCGCGAGCAAGATGAACCAGACCAGCAACTGGGGAGCTCAGGTCCTGACCGCGGCCGCCTGCGGACAGTTGGGCGACCGCGAGGCCGCTGCACAGCCGTTGCGCGAGTTACTCCAGCTCCGGCCCGACGCCGCCGCCCGGGTGAGCGCGGACGCTGAGAAGTGGTTCGATGCCGACTACGCGGCGCACCTCATCGAAGGCCTGCGCAAGGCCGGGCTCGACATTCCCGAGGCTGGCGCCATCGTCGCTCCTCGTGTCCCGGCGCCAGCCATGGCGCCAGCCATGAACCGCAGCTCCGGGGCCTCGCGTGCCGACGAAGGCTTCTGGGTCGCCGTTCTGCCCTTTCGCTTCGTAGGCAACGACCCCGGTCTCACTGCCCTCGCCGAAGGCTTCACCGACGACATCGTCACCAACATGTCGAAATTCTCCTACTTGCGCGTAGTCGCGCGCAGCTCTACCGCCCAGTATGCGCAACGCGCGGTCGATGTCCGCACCGCGGCGAAAGAACTCGGGGCGCGCTACGTCCTCGAAGGCAGCATCCGCCACGCCGGACCCAAGGTTCGCATCGCAGTCCAGCTCGTCGACGCCAACGCGGGTGCCAGTCTTTGGGCCGAGAGCTATGACCGAAACTTCACCCCTGAGACCATGCTCGACGTTCTCGACGACGTCGTGCCCCGCCTCGTCGCCACCATCGGCGACGCTCAGGGCATTCTCGCCCACAGCATGACCGAAGCCCTCCGCGGCCGTGATCCCGCCTCGCTCACGCCCTACGAAGCCCTGCTCCGTAGCTTCGGATTCCATCAGCACGTCAGCGCCGAAGAACATTTCGCCGGCATCACCGCCCTGGAACATGCCGTAAAGCTGGCGCCCGATCACGCTGAGTGCTGGGCCATGCTCTCCTGGCTCTATCGCGCCGAGTTCACTCACGGATATCACCCCCGCCCTGATTCCATGAATCGTTCCCTCGAAGCGGCGCGCCGCGCCGTGAACCTCGCGCCTTCCAGCCAACTCGCCCATGCCGCCATGGCCTCAGCCCATTTCTTCCGCCGCGAACTCCACGAGTTTCGCGCCGTTGCCGATCGCGCTCTCGCCCTCAATCGCATGCAAGGCTACACGACGGCCTTCCTCGGCCTTCATTTCGCCTATTCGGGGGAATGGGAACGCGGCTGTGCCCTTTGCGAGCACGCCACGCAACTGAATCCCAATCACCCCGGTTGGTATTGGTTGCCCCTGGTGATGAACGCTTACCGCCAGCACGACGGCGAACGAGCGCTCGAGCACGCGCTCAAGATCAACATGCCAGGGTTATGGACGGCGCAAGTCGCCCTCACCGCCGTCAATACCCAGCTCGGACGGATGGAACAAGCCCGCACCGCGCTTCGCAGCCTGCTCGCCAATCGTCCTGACTTCCCAGCCCAGGCGCGGGAACACCTCAGCATCTGGTGGCTGCCGGACCTCGTAGAGCAATTGCTCGGCGACCTCCGCAAAGCCGGGCTCCAGATCCCCAACCAGCCTCCGACCCCTGCTGAACACTAATCACCGGGAGCTGGGATTTACCCGTATCGATCTTCGCGGCCTTCCCTGGCGATCGGACCTGCACAAAGCGAACCGAAGGGCGTTGAAAAGCCCTTCTCCGCGCCCTCTGCGGCCCCTCCGCGTCCTCTGCGTTTTAAGATTCCTTCTGCGTTTTAAGACTTCCTTCGACCAATCTTCCATGGTGCATGCGCATTCGCGCAAACCTGTGATGACAACAGTCGCCCTTCCTTCTCCAGCTCGAAGCAGCTTTGCCGCTAAAGTTTTTTCGCTAGCCGCAACTCTCCGCCGACAGACGCCCATCCCGCGACCTGCGTCCCCCTTCTGCTACACTCCCTCAGAGCATGCGGACGGACATCCTCCCTCTCTGTGACAAACATTTCCGCACCATGGAAGCCTGCATCGCCCCCTACAGCCCCGACTACTCCATCGACTTCTTCCGCTGCACCGACAAGTTCTGCGGCCGCTGCTTCGGCGAACGCGTAGGCTACGCCACCCCGCGCCGCGACAACGTCCCCGACGTCACCCCCGACCAGCCCCGCTGCGATATGCACGGTCGCCCTATGTTCATCGTCAGCTTCGATCGCTCCCACAACCGCATCACCTACGCTTGCACCGAACCCGGCTGCACCCAACGCGTTCTCAAAACTTGACGGCGATGCCGAGCACAGGACTCCCATCCCTCACTTCCAATCCAACCATTTGCCGCAGACTCTATTCCTCGCTAAGCTTCAAAAGTCCTGTTACTGCATTGGTTAACATTGATCCTCTGCGCCCTCTGCGACCAGCCTCCGCGTCCTCTGCGTTCTAAGATTCTTTGCCCACTCCGCTCCGCGCAGTCCAGGCGTCGCCGAAGGCAGGATCGAAGCCTGCCCGGAGCGAACCAGACGGACAGCGAAAAGAACACTTCCGCATCAACGAATAGCCTCTGTCATCCTGAGCGAAGGGAGCCCCCAGGCGAAAGTAGCGAAGGACCCGGGCACCACCTGACTCCTGCCGGTGCCCCAGGATCGCGTCCGTTCTTTGGACGCTAACCTCGGTCTCCACACATTTTCCTTCGCGTCCTTTGCGGCCCTTCTTCGCGCCCGGAGCCTGCCCTGAGCGAAGCCGAAGGGCGGTTAAAAGCTCTTCAGCCCGAAACCCCACTGAACCTCCGATTTAGGCGGCTTTTTTCCTCTTGTTCCGAAAAACGAACAAAAACCACTTCGCCTCTCCAACTCGAACACTTTCATGCAAAATTGCCTCATGCTCGGGAGGCGCCACCCTTGAACATTCGACAAGTCCTCAATGAACTCAAATCGCAACGCCGACAGCTCGACAAAGCCATCGCCGCGCTCGAACGCGTTGCCATCGCCCGCAAACCGCGCCAAAAAACCCAGTCCGCAGCGGCTCAGTCTGCCAAAACCGATCGTGGCAAACTCTTACTCTTCAAACTACTCCGCACTTCGAAAGCAAAACGCGAACCGGGCACCAGGGACCGCAGCGAACGCCTGTGATGCCCACCGGCGACCGCGCCAGGACAGCTTGCTGTTCTCTGCGCCCTCTGCGCCGTTCTCTGCGTTCTATGCGTTTCAAGCTTTTGTCGACACCCGCAACTCGACACTCGACATGAAACGTACCTCCCCTACCGCGCCGCGAGATACCAGGCACAATACGTCCCGACCCCACTCAACACTGCCACCCACCACAGTCCGAGCTCCACCCGCATCCAGCGCTTCCAATTGCGGAAGCGCATTCCTTCCGGCACAACCTTCGTTCCCGCCACTAACACGATAAAAAGGCCCAACCCTTCCGCGACGATCCCCAGCATCGCGTGGATCGACGGCGCTGCGAAATACCACCGGTCAAAGACCTGCGGAAACGCCGGCATCACCTGCTGCCGCGTCGACGGCCACATCACCAGCGCAATCATCACCAGATTGAGCAGCAGCACGGTCGTTTGCGCAATCCCGTGGGCCCGATACCGCTTCCACCGCGCCAGTTGCGTCCCCACCAGCAACGTCACGCCCATCGCCACCTGCACCACCAGATTGACATCCGCCGCGAACGGCGCGCCCGTCCCCAGAAAGCCTTCCTCCGGAATCCACATTCCCTCTGTCTCCCGGCGAAAGAACCTTCGGAGCGATCGGTTTATTCCATATAACTCCTTCCGTCGTGCATCCGCCCTGAGACTCCTTCGTGTCTCTTCGTGCCTTTTGCGGTAGTTTGAGCGAGTGAAGCGCTAGACGAACGAGTCGACGGACTCCGCACTCCAATAGCGCATTGGCAGGGTTCTACGCGATCAGGTAAGTACGACGAGGCGATCACTTACTTCGCGGCGGTTGCGGTTAGAATTTCTTTAGCCGCGGACTGTCCCCTTAAGTTTTAGAAGAAGACCTCGAACTACGCCCGCCCCGGCCGGCTGAGCGCATCCAGCGCATCGGCGAGACTCGGAAAAATCGGAAACAAGTGCGCCATCTTCGTGATCTCCAGCAGATGAACAATCCGCGGATTGACTCCCGTCAGCACCGTCCGCTGCCCCGACTTGTGCCGGGTCACATAGGCGGTCACCAGCGACCCCAGCCCCGCCGAGTCGATGTAGGGCACTTCCGTCAAGTCCAGGATCACCGTCGGAACATTCTCCCGCCGAATCGCGTTCTGAAAATCCGCAAGATTTTCCGTGACCAGTGGCCCCTTGAGCACAAGCACTCCCCCGCCGCCCCGGCTGTTGAACGGCCGCTCCACCTGCAATGGTTCCGACTTCATGTACGGATTGTAACCCGCGCCCGGCCACGATCCCCCGCGCCCGACGCCCGTACCCACGATGAAGTCATTCTGGCTGCTGGGGGTATACCCCCCTCCCCCCGGTCCTGTGGAATCAGAAGCTTACGCGGGACAGAGCACCAAAATCTTTGGCTTCAAACGACTTATAGGCAAAATATTCCCGACAAAGGACTTAACGTACACAGCACTTTGTACCTGGGAACACGCCCAGCGAGTTATCTATAACCTTTTGAAGGGCGAGTGAATAGGGCATAGGTCACTAATGAGTGTGACAAGCTGCCGCTCAGCACTGGCGAGTTTACAAACTACCTCAGGCCCAGCCCATGAATTCGCTTAAACGGTACCTCCACTTTCGCCGTATGTATGCCAGCGTAAGATCAATTTCGTCGATGAGTCTGGGCTTTGCCGTTTCTCGCCATGTCTGTTTCAGACCATTCAGCATTCTCTCGGTATAGCCGTAGTAGCGTGGAAAATGGCGGAGTTCAAAAACGACCGCCGCTTGTCTATCAATGGATACGTTCGGAGAATCTCCTTCTACCAACTGTTTGACGAGGCTGTGATAGGTAGCAAACTGGCGTTCCCGAGACTCCCGCGCACGTGTCCAGAGGAACTGAACTATGTTCCAGAAGAAGGTGATACCAGCGATCAATGCTGTAAGCAGCCCGGCTATACCTGTGAGGGTGGTGGGTAATAACCCGATCAGTTTCGTGATCATAGAACACTATTGGCGCGGTGCGATGTTAGTTCACGCGGATTATAGATGCAGACGGCGATCGGATAAAACTCGGTCTTTTCGTCCTTGCCGGGTGCCCCACGCTTCCCTGCTCCCCATATGCTCGTGGGTGTCAGGTCTTGGGTCTGGCGATTAGCGTTGATTCGAGGGTTGCCAGCTGTTCGATCACATCTTCTTCTTCCCCGCATCCTGCTTCAAGCGCTCGATCTGCGCCAGGTGATTCGATCCGTGTCCCGCCATTTGCTCCACCAGGCGCGCGACGGTGACATCCTTCTGATGCTCGGGATGAAACGCCGACTTTTCCAGGTCCGCGGCCTTCAGGCGCCGGAGCAGGCGCAGAGTGTGATGGCGATTCAGTCCGTAGAGCGCCACCAGTTCCGGAGCTGGGACATCCATGTAGCCAAGATGTTTGGCCCAGGCGTCCTGATCCATCGGAGCGATCACCGGCTTCTCGTCGGCCAACATCTGCCGCAAGCGGTAGGCGTAGACGATCTCGATGTCGGCAAGATGCCCGAGGATTTCGAGGATCGACCACTTTTCCGGCGCGGGCTTGTAGCGCAACACTTCCGGCGAGAGCCCCGACACGGCCGCGGCGATTTCCTTCGGACTTTTTTCCGCGGCTTCGATGTGTTTTGTCAATTCGGCTTCTGTCACAAGGCCTCCTCAGCTATCGATCTGAGACGCAGGGCGATCGCCTAGCGCACGGCTGCCTTCTGCATCCACTCGGCGACGGCGACGTTCCATCCCAGGTCGTGCATCATCGTTTCGCGCAGTTGAGCGGCCGCGGCGGCCTCGCCGTGCACCAGATAGGTCGCCGACGGTTTCTTCGGAAAGGTTCGCAACCACTCGAGCAATTCCGGCGGATCGGCATGGTCGCTGAATTGTTCGAAGGTCGCGATGTGCGCGCGAATCTGTACCATTTCGCCGAAGATTTTCACTTCTTTCGCACCGCCCTTGATGGTGGCGCCACGGGTTCCCGGAGCCTGGAATCCGATGAAGAGTACCGTGTTCCGCGGATCGGGCAGGCGCTGCGCAAGATGATGCAGAATTCTGCCGCCCGTCACCATACCGCTCGAGGAGATGATGATGACGGGATAATGCACATCGTTGATCTTTTTCGACTCCTCGGCCGTCGAGGCGAACGTAAAGCCGGACCACTCGAGTGGCGAACCATACTTCCGAATCAGCGACCGTGCCTCCGCGGTGTAGTCCTCTTCATGCTTGAGATAGATTTCGACTGCCTTGATCGCCATGGGACTGTCGCAGAACACGGGCAGTCGCGGAATCTGGCCAGCTTCCATCATTTCTTTCAGCATGAATGTGAACTTCTGCGTGCGCTCCACGGCGAAAGCGGGCACCACGATGCATCCGCCGCGCTCGACCGTCTGCCGAATTACGGAGGCCAACTCCGGCCGCGGGTCGGTGTGCGGGTGCTCACGATTGCCATAAGTCGATTCCATGACCATCAAATCGGCGACTTCTCCCTCTTGCGGGCCGGTGCGCACCACTTTGCCTGGAGCGATGGTCTGATCACGCACGCGGCCTACATCTCCGGTGAACAAGAGCCGCCGGGATTCGCCGCCAGTCGTGAGCGTGACCTCGACCATGCACGAGCCCAGAATGTGCGCGGCGGGAACGAAGCGAAATGACAGTTCAGGACTAAGCTGCCGGGTCTCGCCCACATGCACGACCTGGAAATACTTCATGCACTCCTCAGCTTCGTCGAACGTATACAGCGGCAGCGCGGGGTCGTGCTTCGACTTCTTGATCTTGTTGTAGAAGGCCGCGTCTTCTTCCTGCAGGTGCCCGGAGTCGGGCAGGATGATGCCACATAAATCGATCGTCGCCGATGTAGCGTAGATCGGCCCAGTGAATCCCTGCTTGACCAGCCGCGGGATCCAGCCGCAGTGATCGAGGTGGGCGTGTGTAAGGATCACAGCATCGACCTCACGGGCGGGAATGGGCAGGTCTTTCCAGTTGCGCTCGCGCCACTTCTTCTGTCCCTGAAAGAGCCCGCAGTCGATCAGCACCTGGATGCCTTGCGTGCCGTCGCCGTCGAACGAAGTGTTGATCAGATGCTTCGAACCGGTGACCGTACCGGCGGCTCCCAGGAATTGGATGTAGGCCAAATGTCCCTCCGAAACACGTTAAGACGCTATCACGAACTAGCGAGGGCATGGAGCGTAGCCCTTACAAGTCCGCGGCACCGCCGACGAAATGCTTAACCACAGGGGACACAGGGGAGCACAGGAAAACGGATGGAGTCGAATCTCTGCGCTGATCCAGCTTTTCTTGTGGTTAACACACTTTTCATTCTTGTATGGAGTCTCTCTGTGTTCCTCTGTGTCCCCTGTGGTGATTGTTTTACTTATTCGAGCTTTCGACTTTGAAGACGTTATTGCTCATGTCGCTTTCCGGCACACTTCCGTCGTTGACGATCACTTGAGTTGGCGGACTTGGGGTCGCGATTCGAACGACCCCCTTGGCGTTTCCCCGAACTTCGATCGGTTGCGTCGTGTCGCCGCCATTGAACGCCACCGTTACCGGGACCTCTGCTCCGGCCGCTCCCACGTTGGCGATGGTCACCGTGACCAGGTAGTTATCCTGCGACGCTTTCCGCGCGAAGGCCGACTCCACGCGAAAGTCGGGAAGGCCGCGATCGTGATAGACCCAATCTTCGAAAAACCATTGCAGATCGCGCTTGGCTTGCGCCTCGACCAGATGCTGCATGTACGCGGCATCTTTATCTCGCTCGGGGTGGTAGTTCGCCAATGCCTTTTTGAGGTTGTCTTCGCCGATCATGTCGCGCAGCATCCACCACACATAAGCGGCCTTGCTGCGGTAGAACTCGTCGATGGTCGTCGTCGTGAGCGATTCTTCAGGCGAAGAAGCATCTCTCGGCCGGGCCGCCACGGCCTTTTCCGCGGCGACGACAGCCGCACGATGCAGCCCTAGAAAATCGAGAGCCGCCTGGCGGTTCTCCTGCCGCTCGCGGTAGGCGGCCTGGGCGAAGTGGGCAAGCCCTTCGTAGATCCACGGGCGATCCGACACAAAAGCGGCATGCGCTAGTTCGTGTACCAGAGCGATTTGCAAAAACTTGGGATCGGTGTCGCTGAGAGGCGTCAGCAGCGTGGTGCCGCTTTCGTAGGGGGAGGCGCCGCGATCGAACAGCTCTACCACCTGGACTTTCCGGCGGGGCGCGCCGAACCATTCCGTCGCAAAGGGCGTCACTGTTTCGGCGGCCTGCGCAAATTTTCCAGCATTGGACTGATGCTCCGGACGGTGCCACACGTCGAGCGTTGGCCGGTCGAGAACCAGATATCTGGCCGAGGCGAACATGGGCCCCGCAAGCCCGATTGGCCTGTACGAACACTTCGCCCACGGCAACTTCGGGCTACCACCCCGGGTCACGCCCTGAAGTTCCTCGCCATTGCAGAACGTCACAGGCGGAGACGCTTCCGCGGGCATCGTAGGGAAAGCCAGGAAAACATTCATGGCGGCCTCTTTCTCCCGAGCTTTCCATCGTGCGAGGATCTCAAACACGTTGTTGCCCTCCGACAGATTCGCGGACTCCATCGCCACCGGATACCACACGACATAGCCGACTCCCCGCACCGCAGTAAACTCGCGGCCAATCTGGTCCCAGTCGCTGTGAATCGCAGTCTCCTTGGGTACTCCGATCCGCGTCAAGCGTGTCGCGTCCAGCGGAATCACGCCTTCGTAACCGATCTCCAGTTCGACCGATCCTCCGGGTGGAGCTTCCTTCGGCAGCGTCACGATCGCTTCGGAGAGTTCTCCGGTGTGATCGATGTCGGACTCATAAGGTTGGCTGACAAACTGTAACGGCTTGCCCTCGGCCTGGATCGAACGCCAGGTCAAGCTCGAAGAAATCTGCAGCACGGCAATTTTTTGCGGAGAGGACGAATCGTTGCGCAGCGTGACCGTGCCGCGAGCCGCCAGCCGCTGCTGCTCGGGTTCCAATTGAACGTTGAGGTCGTACTTGGTGAAGGTGAAGGCTTCTCGGTCGAGAGAAAAGCCAACCTCAGCCAACGCCAACAGCACCCACACGACCGCCAGAAACTTCATTCCGGTTCCTTCGCGGCCTTGGACCGACGCTGGCGTACGACTTCATACAACACCACGCCCGCGGCTACCGACACGTTCAGCGAAGACACCTTCCCCAGCATCGGGATCGACACCAGGAAGTCGCATTTTTTCTTGACCAGATCGTGCACACCCTTGCCTTCGGCGCCCAGCACGATGGCGCAATTCATGTTGTAGTCGAGTGCATCGTAGGTCTGAGGCCCGCGCTCATCCAGCCCGACGACCCAGATGTTCTGCGCTTTCAGGTCCTCGACAGTTCTCGCGATGTTCGTCACCCGCGCGATCGGCAGGTGCTCGCTGGCGCCGGCCGAAGTCTTCGTCACCACGCCCGTGACGGCCGTGGCGCGCCGCTCCGGAATCACGACGCCGTCGGCTCCGGCCGCGTCCGCCGTGCGCAGGATGGCTCCCAAATTGTGGGGATCCTCCACGCCATCAAGCACCACGATCAGCGAATACTCGCCACGCTTCGCCTCAATCACATCTTCCAGGCCGCTATATTGCTTGGCCGAGGTGACCGCCACCACGCCCTGGTGCGCCGCGTTCCCCGCCATTTGATCGAGCTCGGTGCGCTGCAGGAAACGCACGGGCACGCCCAGCTTGCGACATTCTTCTATGATGCGCTGCAGCCGCAGATCGTGACGCTCCTTGGCCACTCCGACCCACTGAAATGCTTTGCCGCGAGCCTTGATGGCTTCTCCGACCGCATTGAGACCGTAGATGTAATTCATGGATTGGTCAGTGTACTGGAAAAGCAGCTATCAGCTATCAGGCTGTCAGCTTTCAGCTCCGGATCTCCATGCTGACGCCAACTCGTCTAGGCTACGGCTGATGGCTGATAGCTAATAGCTGATGGCTGACGGCTGAGAGCTGGAGCTGAAGCTTCCTCAAATGCTAGACTAAAAAGTTTGGAGGAGGCGCTTTGCCCGACGTATATATCCTGTCCGCGGTGCGCACGCCGATCGGGAAGTTCGGCGGCTCGCTTGCCTCGAAGACCGCCGCCGATATGGGCGTAGTCGCCGCGAAAGCCGCCATCGAGCGCGCAGGGATCGAGCCGGCGCAGGTGGAAGAGACCATCTTCGGCAACGCCCGGCAAGCCGGCGGAGGCCCGAATCCGGCTCGACAGATTTCGATCCGCAGCGGCGTCCCGCAAGAAGTTCCCGCCTACACCGTCAATAAGGCCTGCGCCTCAGGGTTGAAGTCGATTGCGCTCGCGTATCAGGAAATCGCCACGGGAAACCTGGAATGCGTGCTTGCCGGTGGAACCGAGTCCATGTCGCGGCTACCTTATTATCTCGACGGCGCGCGCTGGGGCTATCGGCTTGGCGACCAGGAACTGGTCGACGGCATGTACCGCGACGGCTTCTTCTGCCCCATGGCAAAAATGGTGATGGGCGAGACCGCCGAGATCCTCGCCGAGCAATACAAGATTTCCCGCGAGGAACAGGACGAGTTCGCGCTCGCCTCGCAAACGCGCGCCGCCGTCGCCATCGCAGCGGGCCACTTCCAGGCGGAGCTCGCCCCCATCACTCTGGAAAGCAAGAAAGGCACGACGACTTTCGCGCGGGACGAACATCCTTTCCCCGACGCCAACCTCGAGAAGCTGGCCAAGCTTTCTCCAGTCTTCTCGAAGACCGGCACCATCACCGCGGGTAATTCTTCCGGCATCACCGACGGAGCTGCTGCGGTGATTGTCGCCAGCGAAGCTTTCGCAAAGAGAAACAAGCTCACGCCCCTCGCCCGCGTTTTAGCGGTGACTTCGGCGGGGGTCGATCCGCGCATCATGGGCATTGGCCCCGTGCCCGCGCTCCGCAAGATGGAGCAAAAGAGCGGCCTCAAGCTGGCAGACTTCGATCTGGTCGAATTGAACGAGGCATTCGCCGCGCAGGTGCTCGCCTGCGACCGCGAGTTGCATTTCGACCGCGATACGCTGAACGTGAATGGCGGCGCGATCGCGCTCGGTCATCCCATCGGCTGCACGGGCACGCGCATCACGGTCACGCTCGCTGCACGAGCTGCGGCGTCGCAAGGGCAAGCGCGGCGTCGCCACCCTGTGCGTGAGCGGCGGGATGGGCATGGCGCTCGCCCTGGAGAATGTGGCCTGATCGATGGAACCATCCTTCCGTCCCGCCACCGACGCCGACGCCGAGCTGCTGCTGCAAATGATGCGCGAGTACTACGCCTACGACGGCCACGCCTTCGAAGAACGGCACGCCCGCGTCGCACTGCTGGCGTTCCTGGGCGAAGCGTCCTACGGACGGGCGTGGCTGATCTGCGAAAACTCCACGCCGATTGGTTATGTTGTGCTGACTTTCGGCTACAGCCTGGAATATCTCGGCCGCGACGCCTTCATCGACGAACTTTACTTGCGGGAATCACACCGCGGCCGCGGATGGGGCCGCCGCAGCCTGGAATTCATCGAAGAGGAAGCCAGGAAATTCGAAATCCGCTCGATTCACCTCGAGGTTGTGCGCGACAATCTCGCCGCCAAGGAGGTCTATCGCAAGAGCGGCTACCAGGACCACGATCATTACCTGATGTCCAAATGGATCGAACGCCGCTTCCCCAAGCCCGCCGGCAACCGCTGAAACCGGGCTTTTATCCAGAGTTCTACCCCCCGGCAGATTTCATCCGGGCCACCTCCGGGAGCCTCTGGGGTTCGCGGTTTTCTTATGCTATTCTTGCTCTTGCCAGCCCCCGAAATTTCCTAATCGCCACATTGCAAGGAGCTTTTCGTGTCTCGTCGACTCATTTTCCGTCTCGCAGTCCTGCTGTTTTTCGGGATAATTCCCGCCTTTGCCCAGGAGTTCAGTGCCGACGTCGTGCGTCTGAAGCCGACAGGGATGCCGACCACTAAGATCTTCGTCCACCACGAAATGGTCCGTTTCGACAGCATGACGCAGCCCAGCAAGAGCTACGTGCTGGTCGATCTCGACAAGCGCACCAGCAGCATGGTGATTGCGGAAAACAAGACGTACGTCGTGGCGCCTCCCGGCCACCTGCCGGCCTCGATCCCGCTGTTCCGGATCGATGACCCCGAGAACGCCTGCCCCGAGTGGAACAAAACCGTCACGGAGAAAGCAAACTGCAAGAAAGTCGGGGATGATACCGTCAACGGACGCCGCGCCGTGAAATACACCGGCACGGCTTACAACGGAGACACGGGCACAGCCTGGATCGATAGCAAGCTGAAAATCACCATCAAGTGGGAAGGCGAAAAAGGCGCCGCCGAACTCCAGAACATTCAGGAAGGCCCGCAGACGGCGAGCCTGTTCCAGATTCCAAGCGACTACGAGAAGCTCGATCCCGCTTCCGTAAGGGCTGCCTCCAAGCAACAGAAGGCGCAACCCAAGCCGCCAATACGGTAACGATCCTTCGGCGCTGGCGATGCCAAACTAACTGCCGCAGATCGCGTTCCGCCATCGTCGGCCGCCAGATGCGAGGAAAGCGTGTACTCAGCAGCAACTCCAGCAGGTGCGCCGCGTCGCGCGCATCCGTCTTGTGCTTGCGCACCACCGACGCCCGGATCTGCGCCGCATCCCCGATCCACAACTCGTGCCCGAACTCGGCCAACATGCGCTCAAACCACCGCGTGTGCCCGGTGGCTTCGATCCCCACTCGCACCGGGCTCGACAGCGCGGCGTAAAACGCCCGGGCCTCTCCGCTCTCGTGCTCTAACCGACGCTCGATCAACTCGCCCGTCTCCTGATCCAGCATCGCAATCTGTTGGTAGCGCGTATGTAAATCACAACCTACAATCTTCATGTGCTCGGCTCCTTTCCTCCGAGCCCTGGTTGCTTGAGCGCACCAAGTTTACTCGGCGGCTGGGAGCCGACACGGTTATCTAATCAGTCCACGCGCAAAGCACAGCTCTGAAGCGCGGAAGAGGCAAAACTTGGTAGTGGTGCAGTTTGATTGTCATCCTGAGCAAGCGTTCTTCGCGCGGCGAAGGATCTGGGCGAGCCGCGCGATGTGTCGCGTTTTTTGCGACACAATAATCGCGCGTTTGGCCCCCTCCCTACCAAACTGCACCACTACACAAAATTTCCAGGACGGTTTGTCGAATTCCGGTCCGGCCGTTCGACTATATGGTGAAGGCAGGGGATCCGACCCGGCCGAAGGCAAAGAAAGAAAAATAAAGACCGTTACAGGAGAATGGAGAAGACATGCCACAGTATCTGGTTGCTAACTACCTGCCCGACGACTTCGACCCGTCCACCGTAACCGAGGGGATGATGGAGCAGATCCACGCGCTCAACCGCGAAATGATTGCTGCCGGCGTGAGGAAGTTCGCTTGCGGAATTTCCCCGGCCAGCAACGCGAAGACGCTGCGGGCCCGGCCCGACGGCAAAGTGCTCGTCACCGACGGGCCTTACACCGAGACCAAGGAGCACATCGGGGGATTTTGGATACTGGAATGCGCTGATATCGACGAGGCGCTGGCATGGGCGAAGAAGGGTGCCATCGCCTGCGATGTACCCGGCGAGGTGCGCGAGCTTCTTTTCTACCCGGACCCGAAGGGTGCAACGAAATAGTGGCCGCCGAGACTTCGGAAGATGCACCGTCTTGACCATGAGATGAACGAGCCAGCGCGAAGCTACGCCGCTGGCTCCCATCCGGAAGGAAGAGGAGCGCCGCTACAATAAGAGCGAATCAGGACAATCAAATGAGAAATGTAATCTTCGCAATCAACATCACCCTGGATGGCTGCTGCGACCATACCAAATTCAATCCCGATGACGAAGTACTTGAACATTACACGCACCTCTTGCGAGATTTTGACCTGCTCGTCTATGGGCGTAAAACCTATCAATTGATGGTTCCTTATTGGCCTGATATCGCAAAAAACCAGTCCGAGACAAAAGCGGATATCGAATTTGCTCAAACCTTTGTCTCCAAGAAGAAGATTGTTTTTTCACGATCATTAGGCAGCGCTGAAGATAAAAATACGAGAATTGTTCGCACGAACCTTCGCGACGAAATACTTAAACTGAAGCAAGAACAGGGCAAAAATATTTTGGTCGGCGGTGTAGACGTTCCTTCACAACTGATGGAGCTTGGCCTGATTGACGAATATCGTTTTGTCGTTATGCCAATCATTGCTGGAGAAGGCAGACGATTGATGGAGGGCGTCAGCCTGCCCGAGAAATTACAATTAAAGCTTGTTGAGTCAAAGATTTTTAGATCAGGATGTGTTGCGCTTCGTTACTTGAAACAGTGACAGAACAATCTGCGGACGCCGTGCTGCTGGTTCAAATTAAACAAAGTCAAATAGGACTCGAAGGAACTTCAGTCATGAGAGAACTGAAGGTGGCGGGTGGCCCGGCCCAGGCGTCGCCCACAAACCTCGAGGGTGCCCCGTCCAAGCTCCGCTTGGGCGGGGGTGTTCCTCGGTCACAGACCACCCAGGGCTCCGGGAGCAGACTCATCGGGTGACCGCTGAAGCATTTCCAGCAATCGGGTCAAAACCACTACCTTACTTTCAGCTGTTATCACCGCCAGCCAAAACTTGGCACACCCGCGCCACGGGATCTCTTCATCAGCGCTCTGGAGATGGTGCGCCAGCAATATGAATTGTTCGTCTACGGGCGGGCGGCCCGGGCTAGGCGTCGCCCACAAACCTCGAGGGTGCCCCGTCCAAGCTTCGCTTGGGCGGGGGTGTTCCTCGGTCACAGACCACCCTCGGCTCCGGGGAGCAGACTCATCGAGTGCCGCTGAAGCATTTCCAGCAATCGGGTCAAAACCACTACCTTACTTTCAGCTGTTATCGCCGCCAGTCAAAACTCCGCACACCCGCGCCACGGGATCTCTTCATCCGAGCTCTGGAGACGGTGCGCCAGCAATATGAATTGTTCGTCTATGGCTTCGTGGTCATGCCCGAGCACGTCCACTTATTGGTAGGCGAACCAGAAAAGGGCGAGCTGGCACAAGCTCTGCAGTCGCTCAAGCAATCGGTAGCGCGGCGACTGGCGCTGCGGGCCGCGGAGCCGTTCTGGCAAGCGCGCTACTACGATTTCAACGTGTGGAGCGCGGGCAAATTTACCGAGAAGATGCGCTACATTCATCGCAATCCCGTGACGCGTGGACTCGTGGATCGCCCCGAGCATTGGCTGTGGTCGAGTTTCCGGCACTATCTGACGGGAGAACATTGTGGTGTGGAAGTCGAGTCTCGGTGGACGGCACGGGCACGAGAACGCCTCGGAATTTTCCCGACCGCGCAGAACCGCCAAGAAAAGCCCCGCCCAAGCGGAGCTTGAACGGGGCACCTGTGATCTTTCAAGAGGTTGTCCATTCGATCGGAACCGGAGAAGCTGATTGTGACGAGCAATCCAGTTTCCGAGGACAGACCGAATGGACATCCACAAGAATGCCCGACTCACTCTTCGTAGTCGAGAGGCGTTGGTCGAAACCGTCATTCGCGGCCTGGGCTTCAGCCGTGCCGCAGCCAGCTTTCGCGTGACTCCCAAAACCGCGGCGAAGTGGGTTCGCCGTTATCAGAGCGCAGGAGCTGCCGGATTGTGCGACCGTTCCTCTCGTCCGCATCGCAGTCCAAGAGCCACTTCGTCTAGCCAGGTCGGGTTGGTGATTGAGCTCCGCCGTCAGCATCGTCCGGCCTATCAGATTGCACAAAGCACCGGACTCAGTCCTGCCACTGTCAGCCGCATTCTGCGTCGCGCTCGTCTCAGCCGCTGGCGCGATCTGCATCCCCGGCCGCCGGCGGTGCGTTATGAGCATCCCTTTCCCGGCGATCTCCTCCATCTCGACATCAAGGGCATGACCCGCTTCCAGCAAGTCTCTTGGCGCGGCGATGGCCGCCGCCGTGGTCAACAGAAACATCCCGGTTGGGAGGCCTTGCACGTCGCGGTCGACGACCACTCTCGCTTGGCCTTCACCCGCATCCTCCCCGATCAGAAAACCCACACCACCATCGCCTTCCTCAGGGATGCGGTTGACTTCTTCGCTCGCCACGGCATCATCGTCCGCGCTTTGCTCACCGATAACGGCAGCAGCTATCGCTCCCACCTGTTTCGTCAAGCTTGTTTCGAGATGGGCCTCAAACACCGCCGCACTCGCCCGTACTCGCCACAAACCAACGGCAAAGCGGAACGCTTCATCCAGACCGCTCTGCGCGAATGGGCCTATTCCACTCACTGGCCCGACTCCCATCTACGCAACCTGGCCCTCGCTCCTTGGACCGACTACTACAACCACGCCCGTCCTCATGGTAGCCTTCACTACCAGCCGCCCATCAGCCGCTCCGAACCCGGTACAACCTCTTGATCATCTACAGGCACCCTCTAGAGTCGGGGGGATCGTTAGGGCGTGCTACCCGCCTTGCAGACCATGGCCTCCTGAAGTCCGCGCCTCCCACCAGTTCAGTCCCGTGACATGGCTTACAAAATGTCACGAGACATCCTTTACGCACCTAAGGCGTGGATGCGGGGAGAGGATGGCGGTGGAAGGCAGCAGGAGGAGAGCGGGCACCGGTCGTAGAGCGCATGGTCCTGGTGGTGTGAGTTTCGGGTTAGCGGGACCTCCTAGGGCCACTTCTCCAGACCTTCGACCCTACTCGCCGAGCGGTTTCAAGTTCCTCGGACCAGAATTCCTCCACCTCCCCGTTGGAGAAGCGCACGCCGATCATAGGGTCATGAGGGTAGGACTGACCGCACCCGCACCTATATTCGAAATACTGAATAGTTCCGCGCGCTCCCAGGAATTGACTCGCGCCAGTTTGATCGACGAGCTGGCAAACGCGAACGTTTTCTCCAATTGAAAAACGCACGCCTCGGACGTTCTGGAAAATGTATCCGCCCTTGCGCACAGTCGTGGCTAGGTCCCTCGGGAGATCTCGCATAGGTACTCATAACCCCACTGGCATAGCCACCGCAACGATAATTAGTTTGTAGTCGTGAACTCTTGCGATACTCTGTCGCATTGTCACATGAATCTCGAGTGTTCGCTTCAAACTGCCAATGCGTACCGTGTCGGGCCACAGATCACGCGAGCCATAACGGAGGATTGGTGTGCTAGAGAGATGTACTGCCCTGCTTGCGCGTGCGACCGACTGTCACGGTCGCGAGCCAACACCCCGGCAATTGACTTTACTTGCACGCACTGTGGCCAGCTCTACCAGTTGAAGAGTTCAAAAACCTGGAATGCAAAAAAAATCGTCGATGCAGGATACGACGCCATGATTCGTGCGATACGCACCGATAGAACACCCAACCTGCTAGTGCTGAACTACTCATCTGATTGGGTAGTCGCCAACATGCTCCTTGTGCCGAGAATGTTCTTTACGGAGAGCATCGTCGAGAGGCGGAAGCCGCTAAGCCCTCAGGCGAGGAGGTCGGGCTGGGTGGGCTGCAACATCTTGCTGCGAGAGATTCCTGAGGACGGAAAGATCACCGTAGTATCAGATGGTCGGGTAGCGCCGACCGATCGCGTGCGTGCTGAATTTGCACGAGTCCGTGAATTGTCACAGTTGCCCCCGGAATTGCGAGGCTGGACGGTAGACGTTCTAAGAATAATTCGACGATTGCGGAAAGCACATTTCTCACTTGCAGACCTTTATCAGTTCGAGTCAGAACTCCTAGCACTACATCCCCAAAACCGACATGTGAGACCAAAAATCCGTCAGCAGTTACAAGTCTTGCGGGACCTAGGCTTGCTGACGTTCGACGCGCCAGGCAAATACACACTGAGTTGAGATTCGCGGGTGGCCTACCAATCGCGTTGACCCCCGTCCAAACCCGCCACTATACTTACGCTGTGCACTTCTCCCAGAGGCGGTCATGTCTCTTTCCGCGGTCATCGTCGACGACGAGCAGTTGGCCCGCGACGAGCTCTCTTTTCTGCTTAAAGGGGTCGACGACGTGAACGTCGTGGCCCAGGGAAAAAATGGCCTCGAGGCCATCAACCTCATCCGCGAGCACAATCCCGACCTCGTTTTTCTCGACGTGCAGATGCCCGGCCTCGATGGCTTCGGCGTCATCAAGAAGCTGCTCGACAAGAAAGTCGCGCTTCCAAAAATTGTATTTGCCACCGCCTTCGATCAATACGCCGTCAAGGCCTTCGAAGTGAACGCGGTCGACTACCTGCTGAAACCTTTCGACAAGAAGCGCGTGGCGCAGTCGATCCAGAGGGTCCGCGCCAAGATGGAGACCGACGCCTCTCCCTCCGACAAACTGGAGACGCTGGTGCGGATGCTCGAATCGCAGAAGCCGCAGGCCACGTCGAAAGTTCTGATCAAGTCGACGGGCCGCCTGCTGCTGGTCGATCAGCGCGACATCTGCTACGCCTCCATTGAAGACGGCGTCATCAGCGTGATTACGGCGGGCGCCAACGGCACCGAGGGGCAATCCAACTGTCGAACCCTGGAAGAGCTGCTCGACAGCCTCGACCCCAATATTTTCTGGCGGGCGCACCGGTCGTTCCTGGTAAATATCAACCGGATCAAGGAAGTAGTGCCCTGGTTCAAAAGCTCTTACCAGCTCCGCATGGATGACAAAAAACAGACCGAAATTCCGGTAAGCCGCGCACAAACCAAGCGATTGCGCGAGCTTTTCGGCCTGTGAAGCACGGCGGCAGAGAGCAACTCGCATTGGCAGGCTTGCATCTATCGGCGAGGTGGCAGTGTGCTCGGGCGCACATTCGCCCAGGCTTGCGGAATGGAGAACCCTCATGAGTAGGTCCGGCCGCCTCGCTCCCCTGGTAGTTCTTGTCGTGGCGGCCTCGGTCGCATCCCCGGCTCAGATCAAACGTGACATTTATGCCTACAAGGTAGGCCCGCATCCGGTCATTTCTGTAAGGAATCAATACGGGCGCATCACGGTGACGCCGTCGGCAGTCGACCGCGTTGTAGCAACCGTCGTCCACTCCGACGCGGTGGAAATCCTTCATCAGGAGGCCGAAAACCGCATCGAGTTGATCACCGGGTCCCAGGTCGCGACCGGCGCCAAGGCCGACAATGTCGATTACCAGGTCCTGGTCCCCGCCGATGCCTGCGTCATCCTCAGCACTGCCGCCGGTTCCCTTTCGGCCGAAAATCTTGAAGGCGATCTGATCTTTGAAGGCAGCACCGCCTCGGTCGACGCCCGCGCCCTGCGCAACGCGCACATCCATGTCAAAACCTTGAGCGGGCCGATCACCCTGCGCGAAATTAGCAACACCTACGTCGATGTCACTACCGCCAGCGGCGATGTCAGCCTGCAGCACGTTTCCGGTCCCATCGTCGAAGTGCACTCCGGGAGTGGCCAAATCCATTACATGGGAGATCCCGGTCAGGGCTTTTACAAGCTGGTCACGGGAACGGGAAATATCGATGTGGGCGTGCCCTATGCCGGCATGGCGCATTTCAAAGCGCGCTCGGTAAAAGGCAAGGTGGATCATCAGATCCTGGGTCCGCCGCTGGCCGGGCTGGGCGGAGCCAGTTCGCTGCTTCACTCCGCCGCCGCCGCATTCGAAGTTCATTCCTTGCGAGGTAACATCTTGCTGCGCGAGGCGTCTAAGTAAATTCACCAAGCGGTCCCATGCCGCGCGGTCATGGCCTAGCGGCATGGAGCTTTCGGTCCTATTTGGCATATAATTTCCGGTAACTGGTACGGGGTCAGTTTTCCTTTTGAAGGATCGTCAACAGCCGGCACAACTTTGCGCCCGTCAAGCGGCGCTTGCGGTTGTGTGTGCGCTGCTGATGCTGTTCGCCGGCTTCGTCCAGGCGAACCACGTCCATACCGATAAATCGACATCTGCGAACCACCAGTGCTCGATTTGCTCGGTAGCGCACGCCGGCGCCCTGGTCAGTGCCACCTATCAGGCAGTCCCGGTCTTCACTCGTTCGATCCTGGCCAGGTGCCCGGAAGCATCTCCGCTTTCGCTGCTCCACAACTCCGTCCTCTCCATCCGTCCTCCACCGTCGGCTTAGAAAACCCGCAGATTTTTCGGCGTTTTTTAGAACCGACTTTCGTCTCGAGGGAGGAGAGGTCTCATGCCTTTCATTCGTGTTTCTGCATTTTTTCTATTGCTTGTCTCGATCGTTACGATTAGCGCACCAGCGCTGCTGGCGCAGTCCGGCGGCAACTCGACTTCAGTCACCGGCACGGTGCTTGATCCGTCGGGCGCGGTCGTCCCCAACGCCGTCGTCACGGTCCACAACCCGGTAAGCCAGTACGAGCGCTCCGCCACCACCGACGATAAGGGCGCTTTCAGCATCCCTAATGTCCCGTTCAACCCATACCACCTGAGCATCACGGCATCCGGTTTCGCCGCCTACAGCCAGGACATCGACGTGCGCTCTCTGGTTCCCTTGAATCTGAAACTGACTCTCAAAGTCAGCGCTTCGGCCGAGGTTGTGACGGTGGAAAGTGAAGGGGGCGATCTGATCGAGAACGATCCCACCTTCCACACCGACGTCGACAAGGCCATCGTCGATCGCCTTCCCCTCGAAAGCCAGTCTTCTTCCTTGAGTTCCGCGGTGACCTTGGCTACGCCTGGAGTGGCGGCGGATTCCAACGGCTTCTTCCATGGAATGGGTGATCACGCCGAGAATTCCTTCTCGCTCGATGGCCAGCCCATCACCGACCAGCAGAGCAAGACCTTCTCCAACCAGGTCCCCCTGGATGCGGTTCAGTCCATTGAGGTCATTTCCGGCGCGCCGCCGGCGGAGTACGGCGAGAAAGCCAGCCTGATCATTAATCTCACTACCCGCTCCGGGCAAGGAGTGAAACAGCCCAGCGGAAGCGTCACCGCGTC
Source organism: uncultured Acidobacteriota bacterium (assembly GCA_963729415.1). Taxonomy (GTDB): domain Bacteria; phylum Acidobacteriota; class Terriglobia; order Terriglobales; family Acidobacteriaceae; genus Gp1-AA133. Next base: position 35,669 of record CAVSOD010000018.1, read on the forward strand.
CTACGGCTCCTTCGGCACCGCCAATGTCGGCGTCAATCTCGCCTATGGTGGAGACAAGTGGGGCAATTTCATTTCCGCCAGCGGCCTCAACAGCAGCCGTTTCCTCGATCCTCCCGAGTTCACGGTCATGCATGCCAAGGGAAACGAGGAAAATCTGTTCGATCGTTTCGACTACCAGATTTCGACGGGCGACTCTGTTCACCTGAACCTGGGATACAGCCGTTCCTGGTTTCAGAATCCCAATTCGTTTGACGGACAGGATGCCACCGCCTGGAAGGGACTGGTCGTCGACAACAACGGGCTCGACCCCAACGGCAACCCGGTTGGGCCCACCGATCAGCACGCCCAGATCAAGACTTTCAACATCGCTCCTTCATGGATTCGCCTGCTCAACGCCAGCACGGTTCTCACCGTCGGCGGCTTTGTGCGACGCGACCGCTACGATTACTACCCGAGCGGCAACCCGTTCGCCGACCTCCAGCCCGATCTCCAGTCGCAGACCGTCGGCCAGGATCGTCTTCTTACCAACGGCGGCATTCGTTCCTACATCTCCTACGTCAAGGGCATTCATAACGTGAAGGCGGGTGCTGTCTATCAGCAGACCTTGCTCGACGAGCACGACACGCTGGGCATCGTCGATCCCACCTTCAACGATCCTGCGAGTCCTGGCTACAACCCCGTACTGGCGCCCTTCGACCTGACTCGCGGCGGCCACCTGTTCAACTTCAACGGCCATACCGACGTGAAGCTGCTCAGCATGTATCTGCAGGACTCCATCACGAAGGGGAATTGGGCCATCAACGTTGGCCTGCGCGGCGACTTCTACAACGGCCTCAGCACGCATAAGGAAGCCCAACCGCGCCTCGGCGTTGCTTACAACATCAAGCGCAGCAATACCGTGCTGCGCATGTCGTACGCGCGAATCATGGAAACCCCGTTCAACGAGAATCTGGTGCTGTCGAGCACCGGCTGCGCCAACCCGGTGCTGAATCCGCTCCTGGGTTGCAACGGAGCCGGCGTCACTCCCTTCCTACCCGGATGGCGCAACGAGTTCCACGCCGGTTTCCAGCAGGCCTTCGGCCGGTATGTGGTCTTTTCGGGCGAGTACATCTGGAAGTACACCCACAATGGCTATGACTTCAGTATCCTGGGCTCCACCCCCATCACCTTCCCCATCGAGTGGCACAATTCCAAGATTCCCGGATACGCCGGCCGCATCAGCGTCCCGAACTTCCACGGCTTCTCGGCCCTGGTCGTCTTCTCCAGCGTGGCTTCGCGGTTCTTCGACCCACAAATCGGTGGCGCTGGCGCGACTCCGTCCGCCGCCGGGGGTGTTTTCCGCATTGATCACGACGAGAAGTTCAATCAGACCACCCACCTCCAATACCAACCCTGGCAGCGTGGACCCTGGGTCGCCATGAACTGGCGTTACGATGGCGGTCTGGTTGCCGGCCCAGTTCCGTGCGCCGGTGGCGACTGTAACAACGGACCCAGTGGCACCGACAGCGTCGTCGATGTGAGCGGCTTCACCCCGGATCAGCAATTCCAGGCTGGGCTTTTCTGCGGATCCGTTCACGCTGCCCCGCCCAGTCCAGCCAACCCCCTGGGCACGCCCATCAGCAGCAACGGGCTGTGCCCTGGGTCGCAGTACGGATCGAGTCTGGTGTCCATCACCACGCCCGGCACCAACAACGCCGATCACAACCCAAACCGCATCTCCCCGCGCAACCTCTTTGACTTCGCCATCGGTCACGACAATCTCTTCCACGGCGACAAGTACAAAGTGAGCTTGCAGCTGACCGCGATCAATGTCGCCAACAAGTACGCCCTCTATAATTTCGTTTCCACCTTCAGCGGGACACACTACGTCACCCCGCGCACCCTGACCGCTCAACTCGGCTTTCACTTTTAATTCGCCGAGCACGCGGTTGGAAAACAAACTCCGATGGAGCGGCGGGGCCCTCCGAGACGGGCGGGGACGCCCGTCCCTCCACCGACAAAAGGCGATTCTTGTAAGAAAGGCGGCCTCGCCAGAGGTCGCCTTCTTTTTCGTGCACCAGTTTTGGGGGAGGGCGCACAAAGATACCCGGTCTCGCTGTGATGCTCGGTGTCCTCTGTGGCTAGCTTCCCACCTACGACACCATCGCCTCTAACGCCATGCGATTCCGAATGACCAGCGTCGATCCTTCCAGCCGGATCAGTTGTTTCTTCCGCAGGTCACTTAGCAAACGGGTCACGGTTTCGCGCGACGCACCAATCATCTGGGCCATCTCCTCATGCGTCAGCCCGGAAGTCACCCGGATCTCCTTCCCCGTGGTCGCTGAGGACGGCGTCCACGAGAGCAACAGCTTGGCCAGTTTTCCGGCGGACGAGCGCGCCAGGATCAGATCATGAATATCGCGATACGCCGACTGAAACTCGCGGCTCAGCGCTTGCGCCGAGCGCAGCCCGGCCTCGCCATGCCGCGCCAGCATCTCCAGAAACGGCTCACGCGCGACGAAATTCACCTGGCACGGCATCGCGGTCTCGGCCGTCAATTCATACTCGGTCCCGGCGATGACCGCGCTCAACCCCAGCATCTCGCCAGGAATCGCCATCTTCAGGATCAGCACCTTTCCGTCTCGCGAACTGGTCGAAAGCTTGACCTTCCCCGAGCAGAGCAAAAACACACCTCGCGGGCTTTGCCCCTCGACAAACAGGGTCGCGTCCGGGGGATATGCGGTTTGATGGCTGATGGCGTTAAAAGTTTTCAGGGCCGGCGCTGACAGATTGCAGAAACATTCTTCGCGCTTTATCTTGCAACTAATGCAACTGTCAACGATTTCCAAGCCGTATGGCGTATTCATGATCCTCCTTACAACTCCCCGCATCGGCTGTTTCCAGCGCGCGCGGGTCCACGTGCCCACTCCAATGCCCAAAACGGGCGAAAACTCCGCAAATCAATTTCGTTCCGATACCGGGTCCCGATAGCTTCCCTCGTTCAGCACCGGTGCGCCGTCCGCCAGCCGGAATCCGGCTTCGTGCATGCGAATCAGCAACGCCCCTCCGGCGCTATCCACAAAGCGCACCGCGCTCAAATCCACCTGCACCGACCGGGTCCCCAGATTCGCAAACACGTTGCGCCAGCATTGCTCCACTTCCTCGCACCCAGGGAATGATCAGGCTGCCTTCCAAGCGAAGCACCACGGTGTCCGGTTTCTCGTCGATAGTGATTCGCAGCATGCCGGTATGCTTGGGTGGCAGTTCTAAGCATGGCAGTTCTTCTGCCAAACGCGACGCGGCAAACAACGCTGAGGGGATTGCCCCTTACGCCGCTGCCCAGGCCAGATGGGCTTCCCTGGGTGACGAAGCGGGACGAAGGAGTGGCATCGTGCCGATGTTTCGGCACGCGAGCACGTTTCCTAGACTGGGAATCAGGGCGGACTTAGCTCGCGTAGTCTTCGCGCGCGATGTTCAGTTTCGTCATCTTGGACTGAAGCGTGGTCCGCTTGAGCCCAAGCCGTACCGCCGCACCCCGTTCCCCGCCGACCCGTCCGCCACACTCTCTCAGCACGCGGATGATGTGCTCTCGCTCCGCGGTCTCGAGCGTCGCATCCGATGCCGGGCGCGTTGGCGCACTGTCCGATTGCAGTTCCGCCAGGGGCGCGCGCAGTACCGAACCCTCGGTGAGGATCACCGAGCGCTCAATGAAGTTCTCCAACTCCCTCACATTGCCCGGCCAATGCCAGCGTTCCAGCGCATTCATGGTTGCAGTTGGAATCGTGTCAATCTTCTTGTCCATCCGCCGCGCCAGCTTTTGCACGAAGTACGGTACCAACAGAGGAATATCGCCAGGCCGCTCCCGCAGGGGCGGCATGAAAATGGGAAACACATTCAGACGGTAAAACAGGTCGCTGCGAAACTGATTTTCCTGCACGCGCTTGGAAAGATCGCGATTGGTGGCCGCGATCAGCCGGAGATCCACGTGGATGGTGCGGTTTGAGCCTAGCCGTTCAAACTCGTGGTCCTGCAGAACGCGCAAGAGCTTAGGCTGGAGCTCGAGGGGAATGTCGCCGATCTCGTCAAGAAATAGCGTGCCCTTGTCGGCCAGCTCCATCCGTCCAATTTTCTTGGCGACTGCTCCCGTGAAGGCTCCTTTTTCGTGGCCGAACAACTCGCTCTCCAGTAAACCGGTCGGAATGGCGGCGCAATTCACCTTGATGAAGCTGGCATCCTTGCGCTTGCTCATGCGGTGGATGGCGCGCGCGATGAGTTCCTTGCCCGTGCCGGTCTCCCCCAGCACCAAAACGGTTGATCCGCTGGGAGCCACGGTTCGCGCCTTTCCCAGAACATATTTCAGCCCGGGACTATCGCCAATGATGTCGTCGAACAGGAGTTCGCTGCGAATCTCGTCTTCGAGATAAAGCTTTTCCTCGGTCAACCGGTCGCGGAGCGACTGGATTTCCCGGTAGGCGCGGGCGTTGTCGAGAGCGATCGCCAGTTGCGCCGCAATCTGGTTCAGGATTTCCTCGTCTGCCTGTGAAAATGCCTGCTCCTTCTTGCTGCCCACATTCAACGTTCCCAGCGTGCCCGTCGAGGTCAGCAGGGGTACACAGCGGACCGTGCGGATGCCCGCATCCAGCACCCGCCCGGCGATCCCGCTGGAATGCTGTGCCAGATCTTCCCGGGTCAAGGTTTTGGACTCGCCTTCCAGAAAAGCCTGCCCCGACAGGGTCTGGCTCAACGCGACCGAGCGCCCCGATTCCACCACCGACGTTGGCGAATTGGGCGACAAGACATAAGCCTTCATGTTCTGCTTGTCGCCCTCGTAGAGAGTCACTCCGGCAAAGTCATGGGGCACGACGCGAGTGACGCACTCGGAAATCACCGGTAGCAGACGCTGCATCTCGAGGCTTGAAGCCAGCGTTCGATTGATGTCGACCAGCGCCTGCAGCCGTTTCTTTTCCTCCTGCAAGGCTTCGCGGATCAGCGTGTTCTCGACCGCCACGGCAACCAGTTCCGCGATCCTGCGCAGCAAACGTCGGTCCTCCTCGCCATACGCATTGGCTCGCGTTGTGGCCACGCCGAGTGCTCCCAGGCGTCGCTCGGCGGTGGTCAACGGCATTACGTAGTAGGTGCGGATGCGTTCGGCTTGCAATACTCGCAAAACCCGAGGAAAACGGCTGTCCTGCGCGACATTCTCAAACAGTAATTCCTGCTGGTTTTCCCACACCCAGCCGCTGGGAGATTCGTGGTGCGGGATTTCCTGCGGAAGTGCCGTCGTTGTCCCTGTTCCCCACCAATGCAGGTGCATGACCCGGTGAGCGGGTTCATAGAGGGAGAAATTCAGGAACTGGAAATCTGCCACTTCCTGCAGCCGGACAGCAATCGCGGGAAACAATTCGGGCACACTGAAATGCCGGACCATCAGGTCCGCCATTTCCAGCAACGCTTCGTAACGCCGAAGTTCTCCGGAAGCGTCAGGGGGATGATCAGGGCGAGCAGCCATACTTACAAATCCCCGCGCCCCTCTTCGCAGGGTTCGACCTCCGCACTTAGCGAGAAACCCGCGGGATCATAGCTCGTTTTCGACTCGCTTAAAAGCTTAAAAGCAGCTTAGCGCTTAGCTGATAAGTCCCCCCCCGTTTAAGAACCGGACTTACTAATCGACCTCTACGTCCAAATTTTCAACCGCTGGGCACGCCATCTGGACGATCTCTACCGCACAAAGTGCCGGCATTTCAGCACTCGCGCCGGTTTCTTGCACAAACCCATCCAGCGTCCTTACCCCAGCGTATAATTCAGTAATGGCTCGCGGTTGGGAGAGTAAGTCGGTTGAGGCCCAACAGGCCGACGCTTTGGCAGAACCTCAGCGTTCGCGCTCGACACTTACTCCCGACCAAGCCCAGCTTCGCCGCAAGATCGAAGGTCTGTCGCTGTCTCGTCTCCGTGTCCTGCAAGAGCTCGAAGCTTCCCGCGACCCGCGGCGCACCGAAATGCTTCAGCGTGCCCTGGCCGATCTCGACCGGCAACTTCACGACCTGCAAAGCCACTGATTCAGCCACCCTTTCCCCAGCTCCCAAACTGAAACCACGCCGCCGGTTGCTCTGAGAAAGCCGCGCCGGAGGCCAATTTCCGCCGACTGTATAATTGAAACATCCATGAGAGCTTACGTTTATGTGTCGCTCAAGAAGAGTGTCCTGGATCCACAGGGCAAGACCATCCAGGGCGCGCTGAAGAAGATGGGCTACAAGGGACTGGGGGATGTGCGCCAGGGCAAATATTTCGAGCTTACGCTCGACGGCGAACTCAGCAAGTCCGAAGCCGAATCTGAGGTCGACCGCATCGCCCGCGAGGTCCTCACCAACCCGGTCATCGAAGAGTATCGATATTCCCTCGAAGACTAGGCCGGGCTTTTTATCTTCACCGGCGGCGGATCCGACCGTCGGTGCTGCGAGTATGGATCTTTGACGAGAGGTCTCTGGACAGAGATGTTGGACTAGCGACAAAAGGAGCAGGGCTGCTATGTGCGGCATCGTGGGTTATGTAGGAAAGAAGCAGGTGGTCCCCGTCATCATCGACGGACTCCGCCGGCTTGAGTATCGCGGATACGATTCCGCCGGCATCGCGGTGGGCGGCAACGGCGAGGGCCTGCAAATCCGCCGCGCCGAAGGGAAGCTGCGCAATCTCGAGGAAGTCATCCGCGCCAAGCCGCTGGATGGCACCTACGGCATTGGCCACACCCGCTGGGCCACCCACGGACGTCCCAGTGAAGAGAACGCTCACCCGCACCGGGATTGCACCGGCAAAATCGTGGTCGTGCACAACGGTATCGTCGAGAATTATCTGGCCCTGAAAAAGAAGCTCATCGAAGAAGGCCACAAGTTCACCACTGAGACCGACACCGAGATCATTGCCCACCTGATCGAGAAGTATTTTTTTAAAAGTGGCAACGGTCACCACCCTGCACTCGAAGAAGCGGTTCGCAAGGCCGTAAAGGAATTAACGGGCGTGTTCGCGCTCAGCGTGATTGCGGTCGACGACCCGAACAAGATCGTCTCGGCGCGCAATGGTCCGCCGGTCGTAATCGGCATCGGCAAAGACGAATACTTCGTGGCCTCGGACGTACCTGCAATCCTTTACCACACCCGCGATCTTTTCTTCCTGGCCGACGGTGACGTCGCCGTCATCACGCCCGAAGGCGTGAAGCTCACCGACTTTGACGGCAAGCCCATCACCCGCCAGGTGCAGCATGTCACCTGGGACCCGATCATGGCGGAAAAGGGCGGGTTCAAGCATTTCATGCTGAAGGAAATCTACGAGCAGCCGCGCGCCGTGCGCGACACCACGCTGGGACGCGTCTCGCAGGACACTGGCCAAATCTTTCTCGAAGAGATGGAAATCAGCGACGCGCAGTTCCGCGCGTGCAAGAAGATCAACATAGCTGCCTGCGGCACCAGTTGGCACGCCGGGCAAGCCGGCAAGTTCATGATCGAGAGCCTGGCGCGCATCCCCGTCGAAGTCGACTACGCCAGCGAGTGGCGCTATCGCGATCCCATCATCCCGCCCGACACCATCACGCTGCTGATCACACAGTCGGGCGAGACTGCCGACACCATTGCCGCCCAGCGCGAAGCCAAGGCCAAGGGATGCAAGACCCTCGCGATCTGCAACGTGGTCGGCTCGATGGTGACCCGCGAAGCCCAGGGGGCGATCTACACGCACGCCGGCCCCGAGATCGGCGTCGCCTCGACCAAGGCATTTACCGCGCAGCTGACCGCGCTCTATCTGCTTTCGCTTTACCTCGGACAAGTGCGCGGCAACCTCAAGCCTGAGCAGTTGAAGGCGGAAGTGTTTGAGCTCACCCGTCTGCCCGGAAAGCTTGAGCAGGTGCTGACCCGGGAGCAGGAGTGTGAAGAACTTGCCAAGCAATATTCGCGCGCGCAGGACTTTCTCTTCCTCGGACGCGGCATCCACTATCCGATCGCGCTTGAAGGCGCATTGAAGTTGAAGGAAGTCTCCTACATTCACGCCGAGGGCTACCCGGCCGGCGAGATGAAGCACGGACCCAACGCGCTCATCGACGAAAATCTTCCCGTCGTCATCATCGCGACACGCGATCCGCACGATCCTCTGTCGGTGATCCGCTATGAGAAGACGATGTCGAATTTGAAAGAAGTAAAGGCGCGCTCCGGACAGGTCATCGCGCTCGCCACCGAAGGTGATGAGGAGATCAAGGAAGCGGCCGACCACGTCATGTACATCCCGCCCGCACCGGAAGAACTGGCGCCGATCCTTGAAATCGTCCCGCTGCAACTGCTCGCCTATCACATCGCGGTGCGCCGCGGGTGCGACGTCGACCAACCGAGGAACCTGGCCAAATCGGTGACAGTGGAATAGGGAGGTCAACTGTCAGGTCTCAGGTGGCAGGTCTCAGGTGGCAGGTCACACTTTCTTCAGCAGGGCCGCGTGGCTGCGACGGATGCTGAGACGCTCGGCCATGACGAACCCGGCCCCCGATACAGGGGCAGATTTCCATCCCACCAGCAGTTGCGCCCCTAAGGCCCGGTTCGTCATCAAATAGCCGGATGCCTTTTCAAAGCCTCACTGTTCGTTTGATGAGTTCGAAGTTGCTGTCGGACTACACCAAGCACCTGGAATTCGAGGTGGAGGGCATGCCGCAGTTCGGCTTCGTGCCTGGACAGTGGCTGTCGCTCAAGCAGACCAAGCCCGACGGCGAAGAGCTGACGCGCGCCTACTCCATCGCTTCACCGCCCCATGGCAACCGCTTCGCCCTGTGCTTGAACCGCGTGCAGGATGGATTCATGTCGAACTATCTCTGCGATCTGGCGGAGGGCGCGGAAATCTCGGGCCAGGGACCGTTCGGAGATTTCATTCTGCGCCCGCCGCTGCGCGATACCCTGTTCATCGCGACCGGCACGGGCATCGCGCCGTATCGGTCGATGCTGCAATGGCTCCTTGCGGACCCGTCGCGCCACCAGGGCAAGCAATTCCGGCTTCTGTTCGGGAGCCGCACCGAGAAGGACATCTATTATCACCAGGAGTTTCTCGAACTCGCGACGAAGCATCGGAATTTCGACTACCTGCCTTCGCTGAGCCGCGGCGGTCCGGACTGGAAGGGACTGCGCGGCTACGTGCAGGAACATGTTCGGGGCATCGTGAGCGGACGCTCCGATATGCATGCCTACATTTGCGGCCTCGACAAGATGGTGAGCGCCAATCGGGAATTGCTCAAAAGCCTCGGCTGGGATCGCAAGTCGATCCTGTACGAGAAGTATGACTAGGGCCGAGAGCGCCTTCGTCGTTTCCGGAACGAATCGTTTGATGCTCGAAGGTGCATAGTCGTCATTTTTCTACGATCCGATTGAAATTGTATTCTGACAGCGCGGCTGAAGCCCCCCGCTGAAAAGAACCTGGACGGCGAGGGCAAGATGCCCTCGCGACAGCCGGCGGGACCCTTCGACTCCGCTCAGGGCAGGCTGCCGGCGCTACGGTGGTTTTTCGGCAGCCTGTGAAGCCCCGAAGTTCCAGCTACGCGTCGCCCTTCCTTATTATTTTGTTCCACCGGGTTGGCGGCTTGCTGACTGCGTGGTGACGAATCGGTCTTGATCCATCTTCGTAAAAACGTATTCCGCTGAGCTGTTGTGGTGTTATGTCGAGCGACGCGACACGGAAAATTCACGTTTCCGCGCCGAGTTGCTATCCAAACGCGCGGGTTAGCGTCTAGGAACAGCGGAGCGATCGCGCGCTCCCGCGTCGCGGGTTTCGTTCCTGCCCCAGCGATCTCACCTTGAGGAGAATCCCGATGAGCCTAGAGAGAATGAAAGCAGCAGTCTGGATGGCAGCGCTGGCTTTGACAGCAGCCAGCGGGCTTGGATGCAACAAGGCCGCGAACGTGGCCGCGTCGTCGGATGGCGGGAAGGTGCCGATCACGACCACTTCGGAAGAAGCGAGGAAAGAGTTCCTCACGGGACGGGACCTGTCGGAGCGGTTGCTTGGGCAGGAGTCGTTGCAGCATTTCGACAAGGCGATTGCCCTCGATCCGGAGTTTGCTTCCGCGGAACTGGCGCGGGCGAACAACTCACCCACAACGAAGGAGTTCTTTGAGTATCAGAAGAAAGCGGTGAGCCTGGCTTCGAAGGCTTCGAATGGAGAAAAGCTTCTGATTCTTGCCAGCGAGGCAGGAGCCAACGGGGTGACGGAAATTCAGAAGGAATATCTCGAACAGCTGGCGACAGCGTACCCCAACGACGAACGGGCGCAGTTCGCGCTGGGGAATTACTACTTCGGGCAGCAGGAATTCGACCAGGCGCTGACCCATTATAAGAAGTCGGCCGAACTGGCTCCGAATTACTCGCAGGTCTATAACCTGCTTGGCTATTGCTACCGGCAGAAGGGGGACTTCGCGAATTCGGAAGCGTCGTTCAAGAAATATGTGGAGCTGATTCCGAACGATCCGAACCCGTACGACTCTTATGCGGAACTGCTGTTGAAGATGGGGCGGTATGACGACTCGATCGCGCAGTACCAGAAGGCGCTGTCGATCGATCCGCACTTCAACCCGTCACGGTTCGGCATCTCGGCGGACTATACCTATAGCGGGAAGCCTCAGGAGGCGGCGGCCGAGTTGCAGACGATGGCCGATCAGGCGCGCAACGATGGCGAAAGACGCACGGCGTATTTCGGGATGGCGGTGCTCGCATCGGACGGCGGGAAGTACGAGCAGGCGCTGGCCGCGATGGACAAGGAATTTGCCGTGGCCGAGAAGAACGGGGATGCGGCCTCGATGTCGGCCGACCTGCAGGCGAAGGGGAACATCCTGATGCAGATGCAGAAGTATGACGCGGCGGCCAAGGAGTTTGACCGTTCGCTCGAGATCACCGAGGATTCGAACCTGTCGCAGGAGATCAAGAACAACGCCACGCTGTTACATCATTTCACCGCGGCGGCAGTGGCGATCGGGAAAAAAGACCTGGCGGCCGCGAAAATGCATGCGGACGAGTTCCGCAAAGGCGCGGAAGCCACAAAGAACGATGCCAAGATCAAACAGGCGCACGAATTGACGGGGCGCATTGCGCTGGCGGAAAAAGACTACGCCAAGGCCACGGCGGAACTGGAGCAGGCGAATTTGCAGAATCCGCAGAATCTTTATCGGTTGAGCCAGGCGTACCGGGCGCAGGGGAATGCCGACAAGGCGCAGGAGTATCTCAAGAAGACGGCCGATTTCAATTCCCTGCCGGCGCTGCCTTATGCGTTCGTACGGGTGAAGGCGCAGAAGGAAGCGGGGAAAAGCTAGGGGGGAGGCTGGGGGGAGCCCGATCGAGCGCGGATAGGTGCTTTAAGCGCGAAGGCAGGCGGACTTTTAGGCCGTCGTGGCTCGCGGGCTCACGCCCGCATCGCGAAGTTTCGCCCCTACGGGGCTCGGTCGATTCTTGAACCTTACCCCGGGCTTACGCCCGGGGCTATCTTATGCCGTCCCTGCGGGACTGGTGCCTGCCGGACTGTGGGGCTGGCGCGTGCCCGCTGTGGAACTGGAGCGTGCCGCACTGTGGGGCTGGCGCGTGCCCGCTGTGGGACTGGAGCGTGCCGCACTGTGGGGCTGGAGCGGAATCGAGTTTTCCTACGACTGCGGAATCGTCTTTCCGAGGCCGCGGAATCGAGTCCTCGGGGGCAGGTGGGTCTCTCGCCGGTCAGCGATGCACCGGACTAACTGCATGCTTAGACTTCTTGTTTCGCTCCTGTTTCTTACAGGTGTGGCTGGCGCGTCGGATGCTCGCGATCTGGTGTTCACCAATGTGAATGTCGTGAGCATGGAGAAAGAAGAAGTCCTTCCGCAGCGGGACGTTCTGATCCATCACGGAATCATCCGCAGCATCGAGGCACAGGTTTCGAAAGGGCGCTGGCCGGCCGGAACGATCGTCGTCGACGGCTCCGGGAAATACCTGTTGCCCGGCCTCGCCGATATGCACGTGCACATGGGCTTCGGAGATGAGGAGCAACTCAAGCTTTACGTCGTGAACGGTGTCACGACGGTTCTGAATTTGAGCGGCACTCCGAAGCTGCTGGAATGGAAGACAAAGATTGCCGCGGGCGAATTGCTCGGCCCGACGTTCTACACGACGGGGCCGATCATCGACGGTGATCCGCCAACGAATAACACCCACGTCGTGGTCAGGAACCGGGGTGAGGCAGAGCGTGAAGTCGATGCACAGGTGCGGCTTGGGTACGACTTCATCAAGCCGTATAGCGCGCTGTCGCGAGAGGGGTACGAGGGGATCGTTGATGCGGCTCGGAGGAACAAGATCCGGCTGGTTGGGCACGTGGCCTGGAGTGTGGGCGTGCAAGGGACGATCCAGGCGAACCAGGACGCGATCGCTCATGTGGAAGAGCTTTACCGGTATTTCGTCGATCGCCACCGCAAGCCACCTCCGGACACGCAGCCGGATCCGGCGAAGATTCCGGTGCTGGCCCGGGAACTTGCGGACCATCACACCTGGGTGATTACGACGCTCTCGGCCAACGACAACATTCTGAAGCAGGCGACCAACCTTTCTGCCTTGCTCGAGTCTCCGGACATGCAGTTCATCCCCAAGTTCTATTTGGACGACTGCCGCAAGGACGATCCTTACGCGAACCGAGGCAGTGACTGGGTGTTGCAGAACAAGATCATGGTGCCGTTTCTGTTCAAGATTGCCGCCGGGCTCAAGGCGGCGAGCGTAACGATGATGGCCGGAACGGACGCGACCAATCCGATGCAGGTCCCGGGAATTTCCTTGCACGATGAGTTGGAGGAACTGGTGGAGGCGGGATTGTCTCCGTATGAAGCGCTAGTGACCTCGACGCGCAATCCGGCAATATTTCTGGGACGCAGCGGCGAGACGGGAACGGTGACGCCGGGCAAGATCGCGGACTTGCTGCTGGTGGAGGCGAATCCGCTGGAGCAGATCACGAACACACGAAAGATTGCGGGCGTGATGGTACGCGGGCAATGGCTGGACGCGGCCGAGTTAGAGAGGATGAAGAGGGAGTTGGTGGGGCACTTCGCTCGGGAAGAAAGTGACCCCGCGAACTAATATTCGGCGGGCTAAGCGATCGCGAACCATCACAAAACCGAGTTGATCTGCGTTTTCCCTGAAAGCTGGCAAACGTCCCTACACCCGTCCGCGCACTTTCGCCGCCCACCAGCGCGTGCCGACCAGCAAGAAGCGCCAATCCGAGAAGAACTCTGGAGGCTTGCCTTCGAAGGCGTGGCCGACGAACTGGAAGATCCAGCCAACGACGAACAGTCCGAGGGCGATGAACCAGAAGCGGTGCACGAAGATGGTGACGACGAAGAAGATCAGCGAGAGAACGATCAGCGGGATGCCGATGGTGTGGCAGAGGCGGTTGACGGGGTTTTGGTGGCTGGTGGAGTACTGCGCGATCCAGTCGTCCCAGGAGCGGTTGCCAAGCATAAACGGCCTCAGCGGGGAGGATAGGACGGGGAGTAGCACGGGGTCAAGGGGCGAAAACCGCCAAACCCACAAGTGGGGCCTGCGTGGGGCGATCGCGTGCAGTAGAGAAGATTATCCTCCCGACGATAGGGGTGTTCCTGCCAACCGCGGGGTCCCCTTCGGCTTCGCTCAGGGCTAGCTTTCGACTTCGTTCGGCAAAACGCCTCACTGCGCTCAGGATGACAAAAGTGTGGGAGCCAGCCGCCCACGAGGCGCGCGAACATCAGAGCAGCGGCTTCGTCATCTGGACGAAGTGGAAGGGGACTTTGATGCGGTGAGTGGTGGGGACTTCTTCGACGCCGGTCGGGAGGAAGCCGGCACGCGCGTAGAAGTGCTGAAGCTCGGTGCGGTGGTTGATGAAGCGGAGCTCCATTTCGTGGAAGCCGGCGGTGCGGCAATGATCCTCGACGGCGGCCATGAGCTTTGTGCCGAGTCCGGTTTGCTGGTGCGCCGGGTCGACGGAGACCAGGCCGAGATGGGCGCGCTCGCCGCGAGGCTCGATGAAGGTACAGGCGATCAGTTCGCCTTTGTCTTCGAAGAGCAGGAATTTTCCGCGGTCGAGAATTTCGCGAAGCGTGTCGGCGTTGACGCGCTCACCTTCGATGTAGGGGCTCTCGGCGACGAAGGCGGCGTTGATGAGCCGGACGAGAGCGGGGATGTCTTCGGGACGCGAGAAGCGGAGGGCCGGGGACATGGAGATATTTTACGCGGCATCGTTGTGCATGTTTCTGAGGGAAAAGAAGCAGATTCCTCGTGGCTCGCTTCGCTCACGCGTCGGAATGACAAGTCCTATGAAATTGGAATCAAGGAACTGAGAAACGGTGAGAGCGAAAAAGTCCGCTACTCTTTCTTCAGCCGCCGCAGCAGCGAGGTGGGGTGGATGCCGAGGATGCGGGCGGCCTGGGTTTTGTTGTTGCCCGTGGCGGTGAGAACCTGCTGGATGTAGCTGTCTTCGAGCTCGCGCAGGGTGACAAGGGAGCCGGATGCCGCGGGCTGGACGGCGCGCGGGGCGTTGCCGTTGTTGCTGTCGCGTGGGGTCGAGGGGCCGAAATCGCGGATTTCTTCGGGCAGGGCAGTGGCATCGATGTCGCCCTCAGGGGCGAGGATCATGGTGCGCTCGATGACGTTCTTCAACTCGCGGATGTTGCCGGGCCAGGAGTAACGCTGCAGAAGTTCGGCGGCGGCGGGGGTGAAGCCAGTAAAGTTCTTGTGCAGTTCGCGGTTGAACTGCTGCACCAGCTCGAGGGCAAGGGGCACGATGTCTTCCTGGCGCTCGCGCAGCGGGGGGATAAAGAGCGGCACAACGTTGAGGCGGTAATAGAGGTCTTCGCGGAAGCGACCTTGCGCGGCCGCTTCTTTCAAGTCGGCGTTGGTGGCGGCGATGAGGCGGACGTCGATCTTGATGAGCCGGGTGCCGCCCAGGCGCATGAATGTACCGTCCTCGAGCACGCGCAGCAGCTTGGCCTGCACGCTGGGGGACATGTTGGCGACTTCGTCGAGGAAGAGCGTGCCGTGGTGGGCGCGTTCGAGCAGGCCTTCTTTGCGGCGGCGGGCGTCGGTAAAGGCGCCGGGTTCGAAGCCGAAGAGTTCGCTTTCGAGGAGCGTGTCAGGCAGGGACGCGCAATTCAGTTCGAGCAGCGGCATGGAGGCGCGTGGGCTGGCGTAGTGAATGGCTTTGGCGAACACTCCTTTGCCGGTGCCGCTTTCGCCGAGGATCAGGATGGTGGTGTGATCGGTTTCGGCGGCCTTATGCGCGACTTCGAGCATCCGGCGGGTGGCTTCGTTCTGGGTGACGACTTTGCCGAAATCGTAGCGGCCGCGGGCGAGTTCGATGTCGTCGCGAACGCGGACGCGCAGGGCAAGCATTTCTCCGGCGCGCTGCAGGGTTGCGATCAGGTCGGCGAGGTGGAACGGCTTGATGAGGTAGTCGTAGGCGCCGAGCTTCATGGCGTCGACGGCACGGTCCACCATGTGGTACGCGCTCATCATGAGAATGATGGCGGCGGGGTTGGCTTCCTTCATGCGGCGCAAGACTTCGACGCCGTCGATGCCGGGAAGCACGATGTCGAGCAAGGTCAGGTCGGGCTTCTCTTCGGCGAAGACGGTGAGAGCATCTTCGCCGGACGCAGCGGTAAACACTTCGAAGCCTTCCTGCCGCAGTCCGCGCGAAACGGTGCGGAGGGTCAGGTCTTCATCGTCGACGACTAGGACGGAGTAAGGCATAGGATCAGGTGCTAGGTCTTGGGCTTTAGGTGTTAGGTGCGAATTATTGGAGATTGTTGTCTCGGGAGAACAGGCCAGGGACCCAAGGCCTAAGACCCAAGGCCTAACACCTGCTACACGACCATTTCCGATTCCTCCATTCCTTTCTTGTGGTCTTCTTCCTGACGAATGGGCAGGGTCAGAGTCACGCTGGTGCCGTGGTTCACGACGCTGTCGACACGGATTTCGCCGTTGTGACTGCGGACGTAGGCCTGGCTGATGCTCAGCCCGAGGCCGGTGCCGCGGCCACGCTTGGTGGTGAAAAAGGGTTCAAAGACATGCGCCAGAATATCGGGGGGAATGCCACAACCGGTGTCGCTGACGCGGATTTCAATCATCTCGACGAAGGTCAGTTTGCTGGCGGTGATGCCGATGCGGCCGCCTTCGGGCGTGGCTTCGGCGGCGTTGAGCAGCAGGTTCATGAGGACCTGGGAGAGCTGGTTGGCGTCGGCACGAATGTAGGGCAGATCGCGAGGCACGGTGTTCTCAAGCTGCTTGCCGCGCAGCATGGGCTGATGCTCGAGGAAGCTGAGCGTATCGGCAACCAGGCGGTTCAAACTGATTTTGCTGAGCACGAGCGGACCGGGGCGAGCGTAATTGACCAGCCCATGCAGCGTGGAGGAGATGCGCTTGGCGCCGGCAATGCACTGCTCGATCTCCTGGCGTTGCTCGGGATCGGGGGTTGCCTTCAGTTCGAGTTCGAGGTGCGAGAGGATACCGAGCAACGGGTTGTTGATCTCGTGCGCGGCCCCGAGCGCTAGTTGCGCGAGCGCGGCGTACTTCTCGTACTCGGTCAGCTGGGATTGGAACTGCGCCTTTTCCTTGTTGAGCTCGCGCTCTTCGTAGAGGCGGCGGAAGAGTTCGTCCTGGGCGAGATCGCGTTCGTGTTCGCGCTGCTCGGTGAGAGCACGCGCCTGTTCGACTTCGCGGCTGAGCGCAGCAATGTCTTTACGATGCAGACTCCAGAGGACGAAGAGCACGACGGCCGCGGCGACTGCAAGGGGTAGAAGATAGGTGGCGAGGCCAGGATCCCAGGTGTCGCGGGTGCCGGCCGGGATGAGCACCATGCCAGCTGGCACGGTAAATCGCGAGAGCGGTTCGAGCCTGATCATCCAATTACCACGATGCGCGGGGAGGTCGCGGAAAGATGTGATGAGGGTCACGCGGGAGGGTGTGCTAATCGCTCGCTGCTGAACGCCAACAGTACTCAGCCGGCAGGGCGATGTTTCAAGCCACAGACAATAGAAAACTTAGCGAAAGCCAGTGGAATCGCCATCTAACGCGGGGTCCTTCGACTGCGCTCGGCTGCGCCTCGCTCCGCTCAGGATGACAGTGTTTTGATGAACTCAGACAACCGTCTGATCGCGCTCCTACGCGCCTTCTTTGGCGCGGAGCCAGTCGATGAACATCTGCTCGATGGGTTTGTCGTAGGCCATCAGGACGTGGCGGACGGTGTGGCCGCTGACGAAGTGGCAGACTTCCTCGGCGAGGTTTTTGGCATGGTCGCCGGCGCGTTCGAGGGACTGGGTCATAAAGATGACTTGCAGGCTGGCCTGGCGGGCAATGTTTTCCGGGTTCTCGATGTGGCGCAAGAAGATGAGATTGCGGAGGCGGTCCATTTCCGCATCGGCGCGAAGGACGTCGATGGCTTTCTTGACATCGCGGGTGGAGAACGAGTCGCCAACGTCGGTGAGCATCTTTTCGAGTACGGTCGCCATCTGGGTCAGCTCACGAACGTCCTGGGGATCGAGGCGGGCGCCGGCGGCGTGGGCGCTGTTGGCGAAGCTGAGCAGGAGATCGCCGATGCGCTCGAGCCCGATCATAAACTTCATGCAGGCGAGGAGTTCGCGGGACTCCTGGGCGGAAACCTGGGTGATGGCCTCGGTGACGCCGTCATCGATTTCCATGTCGAGCTTATCGAGTTCTTTTTCGCGCTGGCGGAGGGAATTCAGTAAAGCTGTCGAGCCAGTGGCGATGCCTTCGGCGGCGGCGCCGGCCGCCTCCTGCGCAAGTTTGCAGGCCTGCACCGTCAGACGCACCAGGCGACCGTGGGCAGGCTCAGGCGCGGTGTTCTGGGCAGTGGCAGTGCTCATGTGCGCATTCCTCCGAGGCCGAACAGCGGTAGTCGGAACCGCATCGTGCTGGTTGCGCCGCTTAGATAGATTGATCGCCAAGCACGCAGGATAGGCTCTTTTCGCCAGAGCCGGGTTAAAGAGATGTAAATTCTGCAACAAAAAGTGTGCAAGGACTCGCGGCGCGACCGCCAAATGGACGCCGATTTTGCAGGATTCAAGCCGTTTCAGGCAAGGGTGCGTTATTCGGCGGGATCGGCAAGCAAGGTGAACAGGAAGGTTGACCCATGATTGAGCTCACTTTCGGCGCGAATGGCGCCGGAATGAGCGAGCACGATGTGTTTGGCGATGGCGAGGCCAAGGCCAGTGCCTCCCGATTCGCGGGAGCGGGCCTTATCGACGCGGTAGAAACGCTCGAACAGGCGGGGCAGGTGTTCGGAAGCGATGCCAGGACCAAAGTCCCGCACGTAAAACTGGACGCCGCGGTCCAAAGCGCGAGCGCCCAGCACGATGCGATTGCCGGAGCGCGCGTATTTCATGGCATTTTCGATGAGGTTCGAGAACACCTGGTGAATGGCTTCGCGATCGGCGTTCACGGGAGTGGAGACCGTCTCCTCAACGGTGAGTTCCATACCCTGGGCGACAACGATGTCGTGAAAGCTCTCCACGGCATCCTGGAGCAATTCGGCGGCGGTGACGGGCTGACGATCAAAACGCGTTTCGCCGGACTCGACACGCGCCAAGGTGAGCAGGTCTTCGGTGAGGCGCGACATGCGAGCGGCATTTTTGCGGACGATTTCAAGGAACTCGCGCACATGCCCGTTGTCGGCGGTGCTGTCGAGAAGGGTTTCGGTGTAGCCCTGGATCGAGGTGAGCGGCGTGCGCAATTCGTGCGAAACGTTGGCAATGAAGTCGCGCCGGGTTTTCTCGACGCGTTCGGTTTCGGTGAGGTCGCGGAGCACGGCGACGGCACCGCCTCCGGGCAACGGAGCGGCGGTCACATCAAAGGCGCGGCCGGGCAGGATGGAGGCGGCCCGCGCGGAGGAAATCCTTCGGCCTTCGGTGGCGCCGCGCACCGCAGCCAGGAACTGCGGATCGCGGACAGTCTCGACGACTGAGGCGTTCAAGCGAGCACCCTGCGGGGTGAGGCGTTGCATGCCGCGATTGGCCCATTGCACACGGCTGTCGGCTCCGACGGCGACGACGGCATCCTGCATGGAGTTGAGCAGAGTTTCGAGTTGCCGCTGGCTGGTCTGCACGGCAAGGAAAGTTTCCTCGAGCTTGCGGGCGGTTTTGTCGAGCGCGCTGGCGACCTGCCCGATTTCATCCAGCGATGTCGCAGAAATGCGCGCGGTGAGATCCCCGGAGGCGATCCGGTCGGCGAACGCCACGATGCGTTGCAGGCGGCGGGCGGTATATTGCGCGCCGAGACCGGCGAGCGCCATCACGATCACGAAGGCAGCGACCGATCCGAGCAACAAAGCACGGTGAACCAGGCGGGACGCGGCTTCAACGTCAGAAAGCGGGTAGGCGAGGCGGACTGCCCCTCCCGACACAGGTGCGGCCACGTAGAGGAAAGGGATGCCGATATCGTGGGTGCTCCGACCGCGGCGTTCGTCGACGCCGAGATTGCCGCCGAGGGCGGCGACGAATTCGGGATCACCTCGCTGATTCTCCATCGTGGCAGGATCAGCCTCGGAGTCGGCAAGCACCTGGCCGGTGGGGTCGATGATGGTGGCACGCGCGCCGGCGGCCTGGCTTTCCTGGGCCGCGAGGTCAGGCAAGGGATGTCCACGGTCAATTTCCACGCGGTTGGCGAAGAGGCGGGTTTTCGCGGAGAGCTC
Organism: uncultured Acidobacteriota bacterium; assembly: GCA_963729415.1. Classification (GTDB taxonomy): domain Bacteria; phylum Acidobacteriota; class Terriglobia; order Terriglobales; family Acidobacteriaceae; genus Gp1-AA133. Next base: position 55,340 of record CAVSOD010000018.1, read on the forward strand.
GCGCTGAATTTCGTCGCGTAGCGAGGATTCCCAGACTCGCCGGATAGTGACATCCATGGTGATGGCAGTAACCACGACGACCAGCGCGGCCGCCGCGAGCATCTTGAAGAAGATGCGATTTCTCACCTAGGGACCTCAAAACGGTAGCCGGCGCCGCGCACGGTCTTGAGATAGCGCGGATTCTCCGGATCCGGCTCGATTTTCTCACGAATCCGGCGCACATAGACGTCGACCGAGCGCGGAGTCACGTAGGAAGTGTCGCGCCAAACCGAGTCGAGTAACTGGTCGCGCGTGAAAACGCGGCCGAGATGGCGCGCGAAGTGATCGAGCAGGCGGAACTCGGTGGCGGTGGTGGTGACCGGCTTGCCATCGACGAGCAGGGTCATGGCGCTGGGATCGATCTCGATGTCGCCGACGCGGACCGGGCCAGGCGAGAGCGGACGCTCAAAGCGGCGCAGCACGGCCTTCACGCGCGCGATCAGTTCGCGCGGGCTGAAGGGCTTGGGAATGTAGTCGTCGGCGCCGAGTTCAAGGCCGAGCACGCGGTCGGCTTCGCTGCTTTTCGCGGTCAGAAAAATGACAGGAATCATGGCGAGCGATGGAGTCTGTCGGATCTGGCGGCAGAGCTCGAGTCCGTCTTTGCCCGGAACCATGATGTCGAGAACGAAAAGCGCGGGCCGCTGGCGCTCGGCTTCGGCCAGAATCGCGTTCCCTGTGGGATAGAGTTTGACGGCGAAGCCGGCGCCTTCCAGATGATGGCGCACGAGCCGGGAAATATCCGGATCATCTTCCACAACGGCAATGTGCGGTTTCACGGTAAGTATTGTAGCCGCATCATTGGCTTGGACCTAGCGTTCGAGCGGCCTGTAAGGGCGCGAAACGGGCCGCGCGGATGAAGATTAACCGTCCTGTAACAATTCACGGCGGAAAGGTCCGGGCGGGGACAGAAAAAATCTTACAACGCAGAGGACGCGGAGAAGGGCCGCAGAGAACGCAGAGGTCGTGGGGAAATCTTGCGCGGGTGAACAACTGGTCAGCGGATATCGATCAGTAAGTTGCCGGCCGAATCAATGCGGAACACCGCTCGGGGCGGCGCCACCGTGGTCGCGCTGTATTCGGTGATGACGGCGGGGCCGGAATACTTTTTGCCGACGTGAAGAGCTTCGCGATCATAGATGCGGGTGGGGGTACGCTTGCCATCGAAGACGACCGGGTGCTGCTCAGGCGGGCGAGGGATGGCCGATCGGGGAGCGGCTTCGGATTGCTTCGTAACTTTGGCCTGAGGTGATTTCACGCTCGCGCGCAGGCGCAGCGTGACGAGTTCGAGTTCCCGTCCGGGGTGGCTGTAGCCGTAGCGCTGGGCGTGGGCGCGATGAAAATCGGTGATGAGTGACCGCGAGAACGGGACCGAGAGCTCGTAGCCCTGGCCGCGATAGCGGGTATCGATGCTGCGCTCCTCGCGGATGCGTCCCGTCCAGCCTTCCGAGCGGAAGTCGCCTTCAGCAGCGCGGGAGAGTTGGCGGAATTCCTGCTCGAGCTTTGCAAATGGAATCTGGTCCGCAGCGCGCCAGACGATGGTCCGTGAGTAATCCTTGATGACGTCGCTTACCAGAATGCCGTAAGCGGAGAGCGCTCCGGGAAGTGCGGGGACGACGACGCACGGGATGCCAAGCGCACGCGCCAGTTCATAGGCATGCAAGCCGCCGGCTCCGCCGAAGGCTACCAAAGAGAAGAGACGAGGATCGTAGCCGCGCTCGATGGAGACCACGCGGATGGCTTTCTCCATGGTGGCGTTCACGACGCGGACGACGCCCGCGGCGAACTGCTCGAGCGCGAGGCCCGAGTTCTGTTTCTTCAGCCACTCAGCGGTGATGCGCCGGGTGCGTTCAAGGTCGAGTTGGAAATTTCCGCCCAGGAACCGATGTGGTTGCAGGCGTCCGAGAAGAAGATTGGCGTCGGTGACCGTGGGCAACGTGCCTCGGCCGTAGCAGATGGGACCGGGATCGGCTCCGGCAGATTCGGGGCCGACGCGGAGCGCGCCGGCTGCGTCGAAGCGGGCGAGGGAGCCTCCTCCGGCGCCGACGGTGTGGATGTCGAGCATGGGTACGTCGACGGGGAGGCCCGCTACTTCGGATTGGCTGCTGGCGCTGGCGACACGGTCGACGAGAGCCACGTCAGTAGAAGTCCCGCCCATGTCGAAGGAGATGATTTGATCGAGACCGCTGCGGCGCGCGGTGGCGCTGGCCCCGACCACGCCGCCCGCGGGCCCCGACAGCACGGTGCGGACGGGTTCGCGGGCCGCAGTGGCGACCGTGGTGATGCCGCCACTCGACTGCATGACGAAGATCGCGTTTCTGGTGGCCTTGGCAGGCTGAAACGATTGCACTCGGCGCGCGAGGCTTTCGAGGTAACGCTGCATCACTGGCTGCAGGTAGGCGTTCACGACGACGGTGCTGGTGCGTTCGTACTCGCGGAATTCGGGAAGAATTTTGTGGGATACGGAAATCGGAATTCCTAAACTCGCCAGGGAGCTTTCGGCTTCGCGCTCGTTGGCAGGATTGGCGAAGGAGAACAGGAACGAGACGGCGATGGCATCGGGATGCTTTGCAGCGACGCGTTCCCGCAGAGCGTCGAGTTCGGGAGGCGCCGGCTTCTCCAGGATCCGGCCTTCGCTGTCGGTGCGCTCCCGGAGTCCGAAGCGAAGGTCGGCGGGGACCAGAGGTTCGACGCGGTCAAAGAAGAAATCGTAAAGCTTGGGACGGGCCTGGCGACCGATTTCGATGGCGTCTTCGAAGCCCTCGGTGGTAACCAGGGCCACGCGCGCGCCCTTGCGCTGGAGAATCGTGTTTGTACCGACGGTGGTTCCGTGCAGAAGGACGATCGGGGAGGTGCCCGCGATTTGCTGGACGGCGTCGGCGATGGCTTGCGCCGGATCGGAGGGCGTGGAGAAAACTTTCAGCAGGCGGATGCGTCCGCGCTCAACCCAGACGCAGTCGGTGAAGGTACCGCCGGTGTCGATGGCGACGCGAAGGATGGCGGGACGCAGTGGCATGGACGGAAGGTTAGGGTAGCACTTGCGACAGAATTTGCGACTCGGCGGGAGCGAAGGAAAAATTCTCGCCCCTGGCCTTTGCTGAGAGATTCAGACAGCAATACCACTACGAAGCGTCGTGTTTATTACGTTGGGGGAGAGAAAGTGGGATGGAAAATGGCTTTTGCAGGAGATCGGTCGAGGTGCGTTCAGCAGTGGCAGAAAATTTCCATGGGCCGTTGGCATCGCCGACGCGCATGGGGTCCTTCGACTGCGCTCGGCTGCGCCTCGCTTCGCTCAGGATGACAGCGGAGAGGTGTTGGCTGAGGTGTTGGTAGAGGTGTTGGCTGAGGTGTTGGTAGTGGTGTTTGGTTGAGTTTGGTGTTTGGTTGTGGTGTTGGCTGAGGTATTGGCTGCAAGGGAACACTGAAGCCTTACCTTGTCATCCTGAGCGAAGACGCAGCGTATGCTGCGTCGTAGTCGAAGGACCCCAACCCTGCTGAAGACACGTTCGGCCTGGGGGAGTATTTTCGGCATGAAACGCGAGGAAGCGACCTAAATCGTTGCCCACCTCGGCCTCGACGTTGTTCACTGGCATGACCACATCAAGCAATCCGAGCGGCGAGCACGACGAACGACAGTAAAGCGGAGCACCGCAGCACGGGATGGGTGAGTTGAAAGCAACAACCTCGCGGACAGGAGCGTCTGCGCACACTAGTGCATGGCGGCGTATTCGGAGTGGGCTTGCTTGAGGAGCGGGATCTCGGGGTCGGCATTTTTCCAGGCGGCAAAGAAATCCTGGTACGCGGTGCGGGCGTGAGTCGTGTCTTTCTGCAAGGTGTACGCCCGGGCCGCGCCGAGGCGGGCTAGACAATAGTAGACGCTGAGAACGTCGACACCGTGGTGGTCGAGAATCTTCTGATACTGCAACAACGCGTTGGACCCGTCACCGGCTTTGAGGTAGGCCGCTCCGCGCACATGCAGGGTGATGAAGTTCGCGCCGCCCGGGCCACTGCCCAGATCGTAAGGGGTCGCCGATTCGAGGGCAGCGACCGCCTTCTGGGGCTGGTTCCGCTGGAGTTCGATCGAGGCCTGGCCGATGGCGAGACTGACCTTGTTCAGAAGAGTATCGGTGGGGTACTGGGCGGCGAGTTCGTCGTGAAACTTCTGCACGCGGGCCGCGTCGCCCAGACGGGCGAGGGGCATGCCGAGGATGGACTTGGTGTCGCGGTTCGGGGCCAGCGCGAGCGCCTCTGAAGATTCCTGGCGTGGTTCGATGACGTAGCCGAGTTCGGCTTCCTGGCCGGCTTGAACGGCGCGTACGATGGCGGCGAATTCCTGGTTGTTGTGCTCGCGGCAAAGCTGTACGGAACGGTCGGCCGCAGCGCGGGCTTCGTGAACGTGGCCCAAAGCAATTTGTCCACGCATTCTCTGGAAAAGAATGAGGGGCTCGTCGAGCGAGCCGGCGCCTTCCGCGACAATTTTCTGCTGCGCGCCCTCATCACCGTGAAGGAAGGCTAGTTGATAGCGTCCGAAGCGGGTGGTGCGGGGTGCGATTTTGTTGGCGCTCGCCTGATTGACTACCGCCTGGGCCTCATCGAAACGATTGAGGTTCAGGTAGGCGTCGGCGAGGTTCTGGTAGGCATAGTTGTCGTGAGGGTCAAGGCGCATCGCCTCAGAGGCGTTTTCCAAGGCTTTTTCGGCTTGACCTAAACCCTGGTAGCGCAGGGCGAGGTTATCCCAGGGCAGGGGTTCGCGGGGATAGGTGCGCTTCCACTGCTCATAGATTTCGATGATCTTGTCGGAGTCGCCTGCGACTTCGTCGTAGTAATGGGCCTGAATGTACAGCTTCTCGTGTTCACTGGCACGATCCTTGAGCTCGAATCCCTTCTTGATGGACTCTTGCGCTTGCCGGTTCTGGCCTGTATTTTCGGATGCCACTCCCAACTCGGTCCACGCGATCGCGAAATTCGGGTCCAGCTCCACCGCTCGCTTGAAGTGCGGAATGGAGCCTTCATCATCGAAGTGCTGATGAGCTGCGTGACCCACGCTGTAGGCTTGCAGGGCTTCGAGCGAAGACGTGGTGGCCTGCTCGAGCGGCGTCGCGAATTTCTGGACAGAAGGTAGCGATTCGCCGAGCTTGCTGCGCAGGCTGGTGGCCGCCTTGTCGAGCGACTTCAGGACCTGCTCCTTGCTGTCGGATTCTGCTTGCTCGCTGGCGATGGAGTCGCCACTTTGCGCGTTGATGGCGGCGAGCGTGATGACGTAGTGGCTGCCCAGCGACGCGATGGAGCCGGTGAGCATGGCCTTGGCGTTTTCACGGACGCAGATTTCGCGCGCGATGTCCGTGGTGATGCGCTGGTCCTCGGGGCGTCCCATGAAACGCAGGGCTTGGCGGATGCGGGACTCGGGCAGCAGGTTGAGATAGGGTGACTGCTCGAGCTGAGTCGCGAGGGCTTGCTTGAGGGTGCCGTCAAAGACGCTGTCGCCGGTGGTGTTGACGAAGTCGGTGAGCACCACGGCGTCTTTTTCGGTGAGCTTGGCGGATTGGTGAGAGCGGAAATAGAAGCCCGCGCCAATTAACCCAATTAGAACCACCGCGGCGGCGACCAGAAGCAGCGTGCGGGACTTCTCTGTGGGAACAGGCGCGGCAGGGGCGGCCGCGCTGACGGCCGGGGAAGAAACTGCGACGGCTGAAGAAGCTGACGGGGCGGAAGCTGATGATGCAGCCGCAGGAGCGGACGGATTGGATGCCGGCGCCGCTGCCGAGGAGCCCGAGACGGGTACAGTCGCGAGCGCTACCGCACCGGAGTCTTGCGCAGCTGGGACAGAGCCCGAGCTGGCGGCGACGGCGCGGCCGGTATCGGTGTCGCGCTTCAGGCGCTGCAGGTCGGTGCGGATGTCGGCGGCATGCTGGTAGCGCAGGTTGCGGTCTTTCTCCAAAGCCTTGTTGATGATGTCTTCGAGCTTGGGCGGAAGGTCGGGGTTCAGGCGGATGGGCGGCGTGGGTGCGCGATCAAGGATCGCCTGGAAAATCAAGGCCGAGGTGTCGCCGCGAAAAGGAAGCGACCCGGTCGCCATCTCGTAGAGAACGGCCCCGAAGGAGAACAGGTCCGTGCGGCCATCGAGTTCCTTGCCCTTGGCCTGTTCGGGCGACATGTAGGCAACGGTTCCCAGCGTGGAACCGGGGCTGGTCAGGTGCTGCTCGGCAACGGCAGTTTCCTGCGCGGTAGGACCGGCGGGCTCGAAACTGTTGTTGTGCGGGGAGAGCTTGGCGAGGCCGAAGTCGAGAATCTTCGCGTGGCCGCGGCTGGTGACGAAGATGTTGGCGGGTTTGATGTCGCGATGAACGATGCCCTTGGCGTGCGCGGCGTCGAGCGCATCGGCGATCTCGATGCCGAGCGAGAGCAGGACATCGAGTTCCATGGGACGGCCGGCGATCATGTGCTTCAAGGTCGCGCCGTCGAGGAACTCCATGACGATGTAGGCGCGGCCCTCTTCCTCGCCGATGTCGTAGATGGTGCAAATGTTGGGATGATTCAGCGCGGACGCCGCCTGGGCTTCGCGCTGGAACCGGCCCAAAGCCTGGGGATTGCGGGCGACATCGTCAGGAAGGAACTTGAGCGCGACGAAACGATGAAGGCGGGTGTCCTCCGCCTTGTAGACGACACCCATGCCGCCGCCACCCAACTTTTCGACAACCCGGTAGTGGGAGACGGTTTGGCCAATCATGGCGCAGGGATTGGACTGTCATCTTATGAGGGGGTGGGGGGTAAGTCAATTCGGGTTTTCGGCGAATAGCATCCGGGCAATCAGCACGGCCCGCGGCCGCTACAGCACCACGATGGTGATGCCTGGGTTGTGCTTCCCGAGGTCGCGGTCCACTTTCAGAGCAGGGTGAAGCTTGAGGAAGGACCAGGTGGTGGCGTCAGAGGGCGACCAGTCTTCGCCGAAGATGCAGGCACGGATGGAGCCTTGCTCCCGCAATTCCCACAGGCGCTTTTGCACCGCGATGCGGATGTCGCCGCCGGCTCCGCTCGATCCGTAGCCATGGATCAGCTTGATGACGGTGTGGCCATCTCGCCGGGCAAGCGCGAGCTCGCGCTCAAGGCGGGCGAGGGCCTCATGCACGAGCGGCATTCCCGCTTCGAGATTGATCGTGGGAATTGGGGACTGCGGCTTGGGAGGTTTGCCCATCCTGCTTTCGCTGGCTGACTTTCTCGCCGGCTGACGAGAAATCCAACCTTAACATGCGGGCCTGGGTGGACCTCATTGTGTCGTTGCTTGCTAGGAGGCGCGTGTGGTGGAAGAGTGTTTCAGAGGCGATGGCGTTATCGGGTGATGTGGGATCCCCTTCGGCTTCGCTCAGGGCAGGCTTTCGACTGCGTTCGGCTGACGCCTCACTTCGCTCAGGATGACAACTCGGAAGTATTGGCAGGGTTTCGGAAAGTATCAGTCAGGGTTGCGGAATCATGTGGCGCTGTCGCAGGTGCTCGCGCCAGCTTACCGGCAAGGCTTCGAGGGAGACGGCACGCTGTAACAACTCGGGGCTGTGGGACCGGCCATAATAAAGATGATTGATGTCGTTCACGGAGACCGCGGCAGGGTCGCGGTGAACGATTTCGACGGGCGATCCGGCGGAGATTTCGCCTTCTTCAATTACAGAGAAGTAGAAACCGCTGGTGTTGCTGTCGATGAAGCGCTTGATCATGTCGTCGCGGTCGAAACGAATGGTGATCTTGTAGCAGGGCACGCGGGGCTGCGTCACCATCAGGAGCGCGGAGCCGACACGCAAGCGGTCTCCGATATGTAGCTCGTCTTCCAGCAAACCCTCCGTCGTCAGGTTCTCTCCGAAGGCGCCCCAGGGCAGTTCGGCCTGCGGGAATTCTTTGCGCCAATATTCGTAATGCTCCGAGGGATAGCCGTAGACGGCCTTGTACGGTCCGCCGTGGACGGAGAGGTCGGCCTGCCGGTCGCCGCACAGATTCAGCGACTTTACCTCGATGGAGCCTTCCACCGGGCTCTTGAAGATTGCGGTGGAGACGGGAGTGCCTTTCCACAGCACCAGGCGGGGACGGCCGACGTTGACGGACACGATGTGCATGGAGATGAGATTCGCGAAGGGGGCCCGAGGATTCGTTTAGAGCATCGTTGGTACGGACAGCATGCCCACATCCGAAGACTGCACGACGGGCGAGGACGCCCGTCGCTCCAGCATCACTGCTGTGGTTTTGCCGAACTTCGTTTACATCCCTTTCTTTTCGGGGGTCGCGTAACGGCGGAAGAAGCTGTTGGTCTTCCACTCGGGGCGATGTTCATCGTTGGCGACGTCGACCATGAGGCCGCGAATGATTTCTTCATACTGGGCGGCAGCGGAGAGGTCGATGGGCTGCTGAAGATCGTCGGACGGGGCGTGGTAGCGGTTCGTCAGCCAGTCCTTGAAGATTTTCTTTTGCTCGGCAGAATTGGGATCGGGAGCTACGCCCATGGCGAGCGCGGGAACCCCGTGACGAATGAAGTTGTATTGATCGCTGCGGATAAAGAGATTCCGCTGCGGCTCGGGGTCGGGTTCGACTTGCACGCCATGCGCCTGTGCAACCTGCGTGACCAGATCGCCAAGATCCGATTCCGCCAGTCCGAAGACCACCAGGGTCTTCAGCGGGATGATGGGCAGGAACATGTCGATGTTGATGTCGGCGACCATCGATTTCGCGTCGACGGTCGGATACTGGGTGAAGTACTTCGAACCCAGCAGGCCTTTTTCCTCGCCGGTCACGAAGACAAAAAGGAGAGAGCGCTTGAGCTTTTCAGGAGACTTCTTGAGCGAGGCCGCGACATCGAGCAGGACGGCGCTGCCGGACGCATTGTCCATGGCGCCGTTGTAAATGCGATCTCCGTTAATGGGTTCGCCGATGCCGATGTGGTCGATGTGCGCGGAGAGCACGACATACTCATTCTTCAACGTGGGGTCCGAGCCGGGAAGCTTCGCGACGATATTGGCCGAGTCGATCTCTTTCTTTTCGAGCTTGGCCTTGACCCGGATGGAGACGGGCAGGGCGAAATGTGGGAGCGGTTTGCGATCCTTGCCGAGGGCGGCGAGTTCGTCGAAACTATGTCCGGTGCCCGCGAAGAGCTGCTCCGCCTTCGCTGGGTTGAAAATCATGGAAACCTGCTGGCCAGCGGTGTCGTGAAACACGGGATCAGCCAGCTCCATGCTCACATGGTTGCGGTTTAGCGCGATTCGCGACCACGGAACATCCATGGAAGCCGGATTCGGAATACTGATCATGCCGATCGCGCCGGCGTTACGCAGAGCCTTCCAGCGCTCGCCGGCAGTCTGGTAATTCGAGGCGAGTGGACCAGGGATTTCTGCCGGGGAGCCGCTGAGGATCACGGCAACTTTGCCCTTCATGTCGAGACCGGAAAAGTCGTCGTAGTTGTTTTCAGGAACGGTAAGTCCATAGCCCACAAAAACCAGCGGGGCTTCGGCTTCCGGGGCGACGTCGATGCGGGAACTAATGATGACGTCGTCGCCAAGCGTGAGCGGTTCGACCTTGCCGTCGCGCACCAGAGCGGCACTGGAATCCGCTTCAATGATCTGTCGCGAGGAAAATTTCACTGGCTGGTAGTAGCCGTCGGTGCCGGCGGGCTGCACGCCCGACCGCTTGAGCTGGTCGACGACGTAGGCCTCCGCCTTGCGCAAACCGGCACTCCCGGTATCGCGGCCCTCCATATTGTCGTCGGCCAGGACCTTGACGTGGTCCCACCAGGTTTTGCCGTCGAATGCAGATTTCGGAGCGGACTGGCAGACAAATGGAACCGCAGTGACCATCAGAAATACGAATGCACCGGTTTTCTTCAACATGATCGAGACCCCTCAGAAGCTGGCTCGCTTGCCCAGGGCAGCGGTGGTGAAAACGCGCATCATTTTACATGCCCTGGAACTTTTTAGTTGTCATCGAATCAGACGAACCATCCTGCGGAGGCTTCAGTGAAGACAGCGGAACAATACGACGCGATCGTGATCGGGTCGGGGCAGGCGGGAACGCCGTTAAGCCGGGCACTCGCCGAAGCGGGCATGCACACCGCTCTGGTGGAAGCGGAGCACGTGGGCGGAACGTGCGTGAACGAGGGCTGCACGCCGACAAAAACCATGGTCGCAAGCGCGCGGGTGGCCTACCTGGCACGGAGGGCGACCGACTATGGTGTCCACACCGACGCGGTCAGCGTCGATCTGGGACGAGTGCGTGAGCGCAAACGCGAGATCGTGAATCGTTTTCGCAATGGCAGCCAGACACGCATCGAGAAAACGCCCAAGCTCGACCTCATTTTCGGAAAAGCAAGTTTTACCGGTCCGAAGACTTTGATCGTTCGCGGCAAGGATGGGGGCGAGCGCTTTCTCGGCGCAGAGCGCATCTTCATCAACGCCGGCACGCGTACGACTCGACCAAAACTAGAGGGGCTCGACTCGATCCCGTACTGCGACAACGCGTCGATGATGGAGCTGGAGGTGGTGCCCGAGCATCTCGTGATTCTGGGTGGCGGCTATATCGGGCTGGAGTTCGGGCAGATGTTCCGTCGCTTCGGGAGCCGGGTCACGATCGTGCAATCAGCAAAGCAACTGCTAGCGCGGGAGGACTCCGACGTGGCGGAGGAGGTAGCGAAGATCCTGGGTGAGGACGGCGTCGAAGTCTTGCTGAATGCGAAAGCACAACGGGCCCAGGCAGCGAACGGCGGTATCCAGTTGGATGTCCTGATTGGCCCGCAGCCGCGTGCGATCCAGGGCTCGCACCTTCTGGCGGCGATCGGGCGAACCCCGAATTCCGATACGCTCAATCTTCCGGCGGCCGGGGTCGAGACCGACGCCAAAGGATTCATTCGGACCAATAACCGGCTTGAGACGAACATCCCCGGTGTGTACGCGCTGGGCGACATCAAGGGAGGCCCGGCGTTCACCCACATTTCTTACGACGATTTCCGGATTATTCGCGCAAACGTAATCGAGAAGAAGAACGCTGACCATCGACGGGCGCCTGGTGCCTTACACCTGCTTCATCGATCCGCAACTCGGGCACGTGGGGCTTGGAGAAGAAGAGGCGCGGGGGCAGGGTCGAAACATTCGCATCGCGAAAATGCCGATGAGCCATGTCGCGCGCGCCCTCGAGACGGACGAGAGTCGCGGATTCATGAAGGCCGTTGTCGATGCCGAGACCGATCAGATCCTGGGCGCCACGGTACTGGGAATCGAAGGTGGCGAGGTCATGGCCGTATTCGAAGTTGCCATCATGGGCAACCTTCCCTACACGGCTCTGCGGGATGGGATTTTTGCCCATCCCACTCTCGCCGAGGGACTGAACAACCTGTTCACATCGTGGGTGTAACTGGACAGTGGCACGGACAAGCACCGTGCTAGGGCACAGTTTCAGGGCTCATTCCAAATGTAGAGGAAGTCGCCGTCGGCGGCAGTGGCCACCTTGCGCCCGAGTTTGCGGGTCGCGCGATTCAACGCGGACCGCACCTTCTCCTTGCTTTCCGCCAAGTCCCCGAGTGGCACTTTGAGAGCCACGCCCGGCCGGATCTGGTCGAGGTCGGAAAGAACTTTGGTCACGATCTGTTTATGCTTGCCGTTCCGGCCCTGGGGAACATCGAGCTGGGCCAACGTCTTGAAGTTCATGGGACCTTTGAGTTTCTGCGGGCTCATGAAAGTTTCCTCCAAAACTTTCGAGTCGTTAAATAAACGTATCGTTATCGTAGCAATTAGTCGCTATCGTTGCAAGCGCTATTTTTACCGTTAAGAGCTGATAAAAGCCCGCGACGGCAGCGCTGTCATCTCTTAAGGAGTACAGAGTTGGCGCAAGCTCTTGCGAGAGTCGGGCAAAACCGCGCCACATGCGGCCGGGCGAGTTGCAAAGGATTTGCCCCGTATGGCCGCAAGCCTGCTAGGTTGTTCTGGAGGCAAATGACTTATGCCCGAGCAGAAAACTCATTTCGAACAAGTTCCCGTCGAACTGGTCAAGAAGATTGCCCGCGAGGACGCTCCCGTCGATGAGGGCACGAAGCCCGTACGGCGAAGTCGCGCCTCGCACGCGCACGAGAAAGAAGACCCAGGTTCTAGCAATTAGCAGCGGAGGTTTGCCATGGTAAGCCCATTGCGCGAGCACAGAGAGTTACGCTATCCGGAGTGGCAGAAACCGCTACAAGCAGCGCTCCTCGAACTGGACCGCGAAAAGCTGCAGCAGCGCATCGCCGAAGCGGAGGAGGCCTTGCTCCGGCGGCAACAAGCCCTCATGGAGGATGCAGTCAATCACAGCACCGAACGCGCCGCGATTACGGATGGTCTGTCAAGCCTCCGGAGCCTCAGAAAATATACCGGTGCAGAGTCAGCAAAGTAGTCTCAATACAAGCGGAAGGCCACCTCGATGCTGACCTGCACTGCGACCGCGTGCCCGTCTTTCATCGCGGGAGCGAAGCGCCACTTCCATACTGCGTCGAGGGCCTTCTGATCGAGACCCATGCCGAGCGAGCGGATGACGCGTAAGTCTCGCGGGCGACCGTCAGGGCCGATCACGGCGAACAATTCCACATTCCCTTGAAACTTTGCCTTGCGGGCTTCGTCGGAGTACTCGGGGTCTGGATCGAAGATGGGGCGCGGGGCTGAGACGCCGCCGCCCACATGATAGACACCCCCGCCCAGGCCGCCACCCTCACCGGCACCGAGCCCGGGACCTGTGCCGGGCCCCACGCCCCCGCCGTGATCCGCTGCCAATACCTCCGCCGCTGCCGGTTCCGTTGGAAGGTGGGGCCAGAACCGCGGCCATGGGATCGCCATACTTGTCCGCGGGCGACAGGATCATGGTCGGCGGGCCGATCAGGGTCGGTTCGGCGGGCAGTTTCGGATCTTCATTGCGGACGACAACAGCGGGTGGCGTCAACTGTTCCGCGGCAAAGCGCGGAGCGGCACCACGGGAAGCCGCCATTTTGTCCTGATCGCCGCCCCCACCCCCACCACCGATTTTTCCCGGAGCGATGGGCAAGGGATAGTCACTGCTGCCCGGTATGAGTTGCGCGACTCGGGTACGAACCACGGTACGGTTTTCGACCATCCACCAGCCCGAAGCTGCGACCAAGGCTAGCGCGACGACGTGCAGAGCGAAAGAAACGGCGAGATGGGATCCGCGAATGGGAAGTGAACCCGAGCCGGTGACGAACAGAGGCGGGATAATCGATTCGTAGTCGCTACCCCGCGGCTTGGCCACGCTGACCGGTGAAGCCGGCTCCGAGCGAAGCGCCAGCGAGGTCCCGCGGTCCGCCGTGCGCAGGATATCTGCGCGAAGCGCGGCATGGAACGCCGGACGCGGCAGATAGAGCAGGCCATCGACAACCCAGAGCAGTTCACGGAATTCCGCATCTGCGGCGGACGAGCGCCCGGCAAGGCGGGCGTCAATGGATTCATCAAGCCGGTCAATCAAGCTGTTATTCATGGCGGTCCCTCATATGATTCCTCAAAGTTTCCAGAGCGCGAAACTGCAATTGCTTAACCGCGCCTTCACTGCGCCCTAGCTCTTGAGCAAGCTCGCGGATGCTGCGCTGCTCAAAGAATCGGCCCTCGAGCACGCGCCGCTGGTCCGGAGGCAAGCGATCGAGCAATTGCGCAAACAAGGCCTGGCGCTCGGCCTGATCGTCCACCGCTGCCAGCTCGAGATCGTCGGACAGAACCTCGGGCTGAGTCGTGGCGCGCTGCCAGCGATGCGCCAGTAAATGTGACGCGATGCCCAGCAACCACGCCACAAATGGCGTCCCTTGCCATGCGAAGCGGCCGAGTCCAGCCAGCGCCTGGTGAAAAACTTCGGCCGTCAGGTCTTCCGCTTCTTCCCGGCTTCCGACGCGCCGCGCCACATACGCATAAACGCGGCGGAAGTTTGCTTCATAGAGTCCGGCGAAGCGGCGAGGGTCGCGCTGTGCCGCTTCGACCAGGCGCCGCTCGTCGGCGTCGTGCTCGGTTGCTTTCAAGTGAGATCTCCGCTCGGCCGTTCTTACTCTTCTAATGATGCGGGCAAGGGTAAAGGTTACGGTCTGGCCCAGGAAAATTTTCGTTTTTTTGCATCCCGGGTTCGACTTGCTATGCTGTGCGCACCGAATGACCGCCCTCTCTCCCGCCGCGTTGTCGGACGCCCGCATCCTGGCGGCCTACGTCGTGTTCCTGGCCAGCTATGTGGTGTTCGCACTGGGGAAGTTTCCCGGGCTCAAGATCGACCGCACGGCCGCGGCGATTATCGGCGCCGTGGGAATCACCTGGGTCAGCTAGTCTGCATTTCTTCCTGACGAAAACAATCCTATACGCATCTCCCGCGCCGGTCGAATCCGAAAAGCGCGCTCCCTCTTGACATCGAATGTTATAGGTATAGCATATATGCAATGACTGTAACTAAGACCGCTGCGTTCGGCACACTGGCTACTGCTGGTATACCGGCTGCCCTCCAACCGCGCCAGCCAGCGGGTAGAGATCTGGCGCAAGTTGCAGCGCTATGGCGCACTGGCCTTGCGTTCTTCGGGCCACGTGCTGCCGGAGTCGCCTGCCAACCAGGAAAAACTGGAGTGGCTCGCAACCGCCATCCGGAACTATCGGGGAGAGGCATCGGTCGTGCGCGTGCAAGGGTTCGACGATCTCTCGGACGAGCAGTTACAAAAACTGTTCATTGAGGCGCGCGCGCGCGACTACGAGGCGATTGGCCGGGAGCTCAAATCCTTTCTGGCGCGGGCATCGCGCCCCGCGGGCGGGTTGGTTCGCCTGCGGCGGCGATTTCAGGAGATTGAAGCCATGGACTACTTTGAGAACCCACAGCGCAGAAAAGTCGAGGCGCTGCTCACCCAGGGAGATGAAGACGAAAAGCCCCGTCGTGCCGGGGGAAGAAGCGAGAAGCAATACCGCAACCGGATCTGGATGACACGCCCAAGACCAGGAATCGACCGGGTATCGTCCGCCTGGCTGATTCGGAGGTTCATCGATCCCAAGGCGCGGTTTGTGTTCGGGGATAACCCTGCTGGCAAAAAAGATGCGATTCCCTTCGACATGTTCAGCGCCGAAGGCTTCGGGCACCGGGGAGACGATTGCACCTTCGAGACGCTGTGCAAGGAATTCGCCATTCGTGATCGGAAAGTCAAACGCATCGCGCAGATCATCCACGACGCTGATCTGGAAGACGAAAAGTTTGGCCGCGCAGAAGGGCTCGGCCTCGATGTCACGCTGAAAGGCTGGGCCGCGCAGGACGTCGCGGATCACGAACTCCTTCGCCGCGGGATGGAACTGATCGAAGGACTTTTTTCAGGTTTGAGTTAAAAGCGGTTGTGAGGCTGGAAATGAAGCGCATCCTGCTGATCAGCAATTCGACCCTCTATGGCAGCGGCTATCTGGATCACGCCGAGGGGGAGATTCGTGACTTTCTTGGAACGGCCAAGCGCATCGTGTTCGTTCCCTTTGCTGCGTTTGAGCGAGGCAAGTACACAGATCAGGCGCGAACGCGCTTTCATGCCATGGGATGTGAACTGACATCCCTGCACGATCTGTCGAATCCGCACCGGGTTCTTGCGGAGGGGGAAGCCGTGTTTGTGGGTGGTGGAAACACATTCCGGCTCTTAAAGGGTCTCTACGATTTCGATCTGCTGGAGCCGATCCGTATGGCCGTAGAGGAGGGTCTCCCATACATCGGCTCGAGCGCGGGTGCGATCGTCGCGGGCCCGAGTCTGCGAACCACGAAGGACATGCCCGTCGTGCAACCTCCCAGTTTTGAGTCGCTGGGCATCGTGGAGTTCCAGATCAGCCCGCACTATCTCGACCCTGATCCGAATTCCACTCACATGGGAGAAACGCAGGAGCAACGCATTCTGCAATTTCTGGAGGAAAACGAAGCTCCCGTAGTTGGGCTCCGCGAAGGAGGCATGGTGAGAATCGAAAACAATAAGATCACCTTGACGGGATCGGCGGGGGCGCGGATCTTCCGCCGGTCACACAAACCGGTAGAGATGTCGCCCGTCTCGGAACTCGCCGAAGTCCTGTGTACACCGGCTGGAGTTGCGTGATGAATCAGAACACCACCCTGTTCCTGAGCCGGTGCGAGGTTGCCGCGCTGCTTACGGTGAAAGAGTGCATCGCGGCCGTGGAACATGCTTTTCGACTGTACGGCGAGAAACGCGCAGCACCGCCGGGGATGTTAGGGCTGCATGGGGAAAGTGGCGCGTTCCATATCAAGGCGGGCTTCCTCCAACTAGGGCGCAGCTACTTCGCTGCGAAGGTGAACGCCAACTATCCGGAAAACGGTTCGCGTTTTGGACTGCCCACGATTCAAGGGGTGATCGTCTTGTGTGACGCGGAGAACGGGCGTCCACTGGCAATCATGGACTCGATGGAAGTCACAGCACGCCGTACCGCGGCAGCGACCGCAGTCGCGGCGAAATATCTCGCGCGTCGGGAGTCGGCGACTCTCACCCTCTGCGGTTGCGGAGTGCAAGGTCAGGCGCAGGTGCGGGCTCTGGCGGCAGTTCTTCCGCTGCGCAGAGTCTTCGCATTCGATGCCGATCCGCAGCGGGCCGAGCAATTTGCTGTGGCACTGAGTCGCGAACTGGGGATTGAGACCCGGGCCGTACGAGACCTTCGCAGCTCTGTCCGGGAAAGTGACGCCTGCGTAACCTGCACGACGTCGCGGAAACCCCTGCTCACCGATGCCGATGTGCCGCCAGGTATGTTCCTGGCCGCTGTGGGCGCAGATTATCCGGAGAAGCAGGAGCTTGATCCTACGCTGATGGCAAATTGCACCGTCGTTGCCGACCTGGCCGAACAGTGCGCGAGCATAGGCGACCTGCATCACGCGCTGACATCGGGCATGATGAAAATTTCAGATCTGCATGCGGAATTGGGCGAGGTAGTTGCGGGGACCAAGCCCGGAAGGCGCGCGCCGGAAGAAAGAATCATCTTCGATAGCACCGGCATGGCCTTACAAGACGTGGCCGCGGCTGCCGCAGTCTACGAAAGAGCGATTGCGATAGGGCGAGGTTCGTCGGTTGACCTCGCAGCATGACGGGAAGCCCCGGTCCAGAACAGGCCATCCAACCGGAGGACCAAGGGAATGAAATCATCGGCAATGTCGCGGGACTCTCGGCGGGGGCCGCTCGCAACGGCGACCTCCGCAAAGAAGTGATCCCAAGGCCTTTCGACCCTCGGAGGCGTGACGTGGCCTCTTCAGATTCAGAATCGGCAAAAACCGCGACCAACCGGTCGTCGGTGGCCGAGTTCGTCGGATATTTCCTGTGGTTGGGTGCGGTCGGGTTTGGTGGACCGATTGCGCTCGCGGGTCACATGCAGCTAGACCTGGTTGACACGCGACACTGGATCGGCAGCGAGGACTACGTGGAAGGCCTTGCCCTGGCGCAACTCGCGCCGGGACCACTGGCCGCACAACTCGCGATTTATCTCGGATACGTGCGGGCGGGCGTACTGGGAGCCACGCTGGTCGGAATCGCGTTCGTGCTACCGTCGTTCCTGATGGTGCTCGCTCTCTCGTGGGCATACTTGCGCTTTGGCGGGCTGCCGTGGATGCAGGGAATGTTTTACGGTATCGGCGCTGCGGTCATCGCCATCATTGCACGTTCCACCGTCAAGCTGACCCGGCTGACCTTAAAGAAAGATCCGCTGCTGTGGGCGATTTTCGGAGCCCTCGCCGTCTCGACCGCAGTGACTTCGCGGGAGATTATCTGGCTCGTGGTGCTGGGCGGAGTTGTGGCGCTGGTAGCCAAAGGGATGCCGCGAAAGCTCGTGGTAGGAAACGCAGCCGCTTTTGCACTGCCGGTTGCTGTTTCGGGCAGCAGTTCCTTTCTCGGAATTTTTCTGTACTTTGCCAAAGCCGGGATGTTTGTGTTCGGCAGTGGGCTGGCCATCCTGCCATTTCTCTACGGAGGCGTGGTTGAGGGACATCATTGGCTGAACGATCGGCAGTTTCTTGACGCGGTGGCGGTCGCGATGATCACACCCGGTCCGGTCGTCATTACGGTGGCATTCATCGGCTATCTGGTGGCGGGCATCTTGGGGGCGACCGCGGCAGCCCTGGGCGTTTTTCTGCCCGTCTACGTGGTCGTCGTCGCGTTGGCTCCTTCGTATAAAAAGTGGGCCAAAAATCCTCAACTCAACGCTTTCGTCCGTGGGGTAACGGCAGCTGCAACGGGAGCCATCGCCGGGGCAGTCATTGTGCTGGCCCGGCGTTCCATCTATGATCTGCCGACGGCGGTCATTGGAATCACGAGCTTGCTCGTGTTGTTTCGCTGGAAGGTTCCCGAACCCGCGCTCATCGGGGTTGCGGCGGCTGTCGGACTTCTCCTGCACCACTCCTGAATCAGCCCTCGCAGAGTCGGTGGCGACTGTCCTGCCATCGGCGGCCGCCTGCCCATCCCAGTGCAACGCGGCTGGTGCAAATTGGATCCAGGCCCCCATCGGCCTGCGCGACAGCGCTACAATAGCGAAATCGGCCTATTTCCTCTTGAACGCGGTCGTCGCCCCGGCAGGAACGACTGGTCGGCAAGAGCTATTCCATGGATCCACGCTCGATTCTCGACAAGGCAAACGGCGGAGCGTCAGCGCCCTCGCCTGCGCTTGCACGCCACGAAGCCGCCGAGTCCACGGTGCCGGATGATGTCCGCTTCCCTGGGGAAGATGGAGGCAAGTCCCTGGCAGAGATGGCCCAACGCGACTTGAGCGCGACCTTGCAGCTTCTGGCCGAGCGTGCCCAGTACATCACAGGTGCCAGCGGAACCGCGATTGCTTTGCGCGATCACGAAGAGATGGTTTGTCGTGCGAGCGCGGGGCCCTCGGCGCCGGAAGTCGGCGCTCAGCTGCAGGTCAATTCGGGCCTTTCCGGCGAAAGCGTCCGCACCCGGCAGACGCTGCGCTGTGACGACGCATTCACCGACGAGCGCGTCAATCGCGAAAGCTGCGAGGCGCTGGGCATCCGGTCCGTGGTGGTAATGCCCCTGATCCGCGGGGGCGAAGTGATCGGCGTTTTCGAATTATTTTCCGACAAGGCCCACGTCTTCGAGTCGCGGGATATCACCGCGCTGGAACGCGTGGGAGCGATGGTGCATACAGCGCTCGACCAGTCGGCCAAGGCACTGGGTATTGCCCCCATCGCCGGCGAAGCCGGACGTCCGGCGCGAGCCTTCGACCACCCGAACGACACAGAGGAGGCTGGTGAATTCGCCACCCAATCGCACATCGGCGATGGAACCAGGGTTCACGAGCAGCTCGAGAATGACGCGATTGCGATCTTCAGAGAAGACGAACCCACGCAAGTGGAACCGGCATTGTCTTCCGAAGGCGAGGTCGCGCCAGCCGGAAGACCACGGCAGGGGATCGCGTTTCACAGGAAGATGCCCACCGCGACAGCCCCAGCGCATGCGGCTCCAGCCGTGATTCCCTTTGACAGTGTCCCCCACCGCGTCCAGCCTGCAATTCACCAACCGGAAAACCCTCCCGAAACCGCGCCCAACGCCGATGACGGAGACATTCTCGAAATAGCAGCGGATCCGCCAAAGCCCGCTGTTGCCAGCCCGAAGTTTTCCGCAAACGAAGAGATTCTACCTGAGACCAGCAAGCCCGACCCTAGAGGATTCCAGCCAGCGACATATCCCTGGACCGCAAACAAACCCGCTCCCGGCGACCCGGCGGATGTCATCGAGGCCAAGAATGCGCTCGAGATCTCCCCGGAAACTCCCGTAGTCGCATCGCGCGGAGAAGTGGCCAGCCTGCGCAAATGCGAAACCTACGGGTTCCCGGTCTCCAAGGGCCGCCGGGTTCTGTCTCGACTGCGAAAAGAAAGCCAAGGGACAAGAGGCGAGCGCCAGCAAGTCGGTGGTTGCGGATGAGTCCGCTGGCGAACCTCCAGCGCCAGCCGAATTACTTCTTACGCCCACTTCGACTACCGACGCGCCGTTGTTCATGAGTAGCAACCAGGACGAGAGTTCCTGGCTGGCCGATCACAAGTTCATGGTCATTGCGATCGTGCTGGCGGCGGTTGGGGTCGCTGCGGTCTTGCTGCTGCGCTAAGTTTGGGGCGCGCGTTCCAAAGCGGGAATAGTTTCCTTTCTCTGCAGGGCCTTGCACTTTTTCACGGAGACGCACGTTGGCGCCCTTAGGCGCTTGACAATAAAGACGAGCCTGCTAAAGTGCGAATCAGGCTCGCTTTGTAAGAGCCAAAGGTGCCCTGGATATGAAGAATGTGTCCGGAGTTGCTGGGACGGAAGGAGCTTGAACTCGCGCGACTGGAAAAGGAAGTAGAAGCGCTGCGAGTCGTTGCTCCGTTGCTCTCCCCAGAGGACGGCAAGGAACTGGGGACAGAAACACGAAACCCACGCTGGCATACGGCCACCACGCAGACCATCCGGATTCCACAAGAGGCCGCGGTGAACCAGAACCCGCAGCCAGTCCGGACAGCTAGCTGGGAAGAAACCGCAAAGCGCTGGCCGTAAACGCAACCTCGCCAATTTTCCTTTACTGGCGGTCATGAGGTCTCCCTCGGAGACCTCATTCGCTATCGCGCCAACTTTTTCCTTCCAAAAATCTTTCCCGGCGCGCGCAATAACTTCGCCGCTCCCTAATTATCCTAACCCAGAGCAGCTCCTTAGAGCTTAGCCACCTCGTCGGACAAAGCGGGGGTTCGTCCGCCCCTCAACGGGCGAATCCCTATACGCCCTCACCCACCGTCAATCGCAGCACAGCCGCGAAGAAATTCGTGTGGAGGATACGTACGATGACGAACGCAGGGCTCCGCTTCTTCTCGCTTTTCTGGCGATTTTGGCCCTCGCGATCCTCGGCATCGCGCAGCAGACCGCAACCGAAGCGCCAGCCGGATTCAACACGCCTACTCTGGGACAGAACCAAGGCTCGCAAAGTGTCAGCAACGGCATCCCAGAGCCGCCCGGCGACACTTCGCCCTCGATCAAACGCGATTTGAAAGAAGAAATGGCATCGATGACGGGCTGGGCCCCGTCTTTAACGCAACCGCCGCGCCGATTGCCACCAGAATCCGGTGACCGGCGGTCCCAGCCAGATCACCGAAATCCGCGCGGGACACCTCGACCCGACCACGGGTGCGTTCGTCAATCCAACCATCACGATCAATGACGGGGCGAACACGATCACCGGGCGCTCCATCGTCGATGACCGCGCAATTTGTCCGCAGGCGCACGAGCAACTTCCTGACGCGGAGAACATTCTTGCCTTGCGGGCGGTGTTGAACACGCTGGGCGACGGCTTCGTGGAGGCAATTGACGACAACACCCTGCTGACCATTGCGGCGAACCAGGCACAGGCGACGCATGGCCGTATCCACGGCGAAGCGGTGCAGGTGGCATTGTTCGAAGCTTCGGGCAAACCGGCGTTGGTCGCTTTGGCTGGAAAGATCAGCACCGCAGCCTGCTGTCGTTCTCGGCCGATGCCTATCTGAATGAAATGGGCATCACCAGCCGGCTGCGCCCGAAAGATGCGACCACGGTCTGCAAGACGACCACCGATCCGGAAGATCAACCGGACGCGATCGGTCTCGGCGATATCGATCACTTCACGCAGTTCATGCGCGGCACCATGGTCCCGCCTCGGGATGCGGTTTTGGCCGCAACGTCTGACGCGCAAGCGGGGCAGGTACTGTTCTCGAAGATCGGCTGCTCGACCTGTCATGTGCCGTCGATCGTGACGGCTCCAGCGGGCACCGTCGTCAACGGGGGCATGTTCGCGGTACCGGACGCGTTGGGAAACAAAGTCATCCATCCCTATGGCGATTTCCTGCTGCATGACGTGGGGACGGGTGATGGCATCGTGCAGGGCGGACCGGCGGATACCATCAACAAGCTACGCACGTCGCCGCTGTGGGGGCTGCGCACAAAGACGCGCTTCATGCACGATCTGAAGTCGGAGTCGGTGACGGAAGCGATCAACCGGCATCGGGGGGAAGCGCGCGAGGTGATCGAAAACTTCCATGAAGAGTTGACGCCGGCGCAGCAACAACAGGTGCTGGTGTTTTTAAATTCGCTGTAGGGGAGTCGCTGGTCGTCGGTCGTCGGTCGTCGGCAAAGGACGGGGGATGGAGCCGTGGTGGAGTGCACCCAAAAACTGAGACAGGAAACTAAGGGGCCAGCTACAGTGAATGGAGGAGAACGATGCTGGTGCCCCGACAAGAATATTCCCGTGAATTGAAGATCGCCTGCATGCGCGAGTTGGACTCGGGAAAGGGCGTGGCCGAGGTGGCCCGTCAATATCAACTCAGTCCCAAACGGTTGGAGATGTGGAAGGGCGAATGGCGTGCCAAAGGTGAGCTGGCGTTTCCCGGCAAAGGTGCGCGTCCCCAGGCCCGGCTGGATAGCGAGCGCATTGCCGTACTCGAGCGCAAGATCGGACAGCAGACCATGGAGATCGATTTCCTAAAAAAAGTCTTGCGGCGTTTCAAGGAGCATCCCCTGGGAGTCGTCGCCAATGGCGGCACCGCATCTACGAGCAAATCCAGGAAGCGGCCGAAGCGGAGGCCGGCGTGAATCGACTCTGTCAGATCACCGGCCTGAGCCGAGCCGGATACTACCGTTTTCGGCGGCGTCATGAATCCAGACAAGCGGGCATGACTCTGCGGAACCAGATCCAGCACATTGCGCTGCGCTGGCCGGCGTACGGCTATCGCCGGGTGCATGCCGAACTGGTCCGCCAGGGCCGGAAGATCAATCACAAACGCGTTCTGCGTCTGATGCGTAGCGACAACTTACTTTGTGTGCGACGGCGGAAGTTCCTCTTCACCACCGACTCGCGACACGGCTTGCCGATCTATCCCAACTTAGTCGAGGGCCTGGTCGTCACCGGCATCGATCAGCTGTGGGTGGCCGACATTACTTACATCCGCCTGCAACTGGAGTTTGTTTATCTGGCAGTCCTCCTGGATGCGTTCTCGCGGCGTTGTCTCGGCTGGGCATTGCGGCGGAAGCTTGGAAACGGCCCTGGCGCTGGAAGCCCTGCGCACGGCGCTGCGGCATCGCAGGCCGAAACCCGGGCTGGTGCATCACTCCGATCGCGGTGTGCAATATGCTTCCCAGGACTATGCTGCAGAACTCCAACAACACGGCATCCGCATCAGCATGAGCCGCACCGCTTCACCCTATGACAATGCGCAGGCGGAGAGCTTTATCAAAACTCTCAAATACGAGGAAGTCTATCGCACGGAATATCGCAGCCTGGAAGATGCACGCGCTTCCATTGGTGAGTTCCTGGAGAAAATCTACAACCGCGAACGCTTGCATTCGGCGCTCGGTTATCGTCCGCCGCTGGAGTTCGAGCGCCACCTGCGGCGCGCCCAAGCGATGGGGAGAGGACAGGCATGAGTTTTCTGAGGTATGGGGAATCTATCGATCCGATGACGTTTGTTTCACTGGGAGCAAGCGGTCTGGCTCACTCCCAGTGCTCATCGGCCTCGATGAGTTCCAGCCGGCTATTCCTTGGCAGGTTGCTCTCCAGCAGAGCCTGCTTCCACTTCGCCGGCCGCGAGCGATTCTCCAAAACTAAACCCAGCCGTACAATGATCTTTCAGCGAACGGCGACAACCCCCCTTAACTCCGTGTCTCAGCCCAAGGGTGCAGTCCAGTGGAATCCCACCCTCCCGCAAAGGAACGCGGGAAGGGTGGGGCACCCGCGAACTGCACCCAGGATTTATCGACCAGCGGACTTAGGTTTCCCGTACTCCGTCGATCGATGAGATACCCCATCCATCCCCAAAACGCAGCGATACCGGCCAAGCGCACAGCGTGCGGACCGGGGACCAACCTGAAGACTAGGAATGCGGGGCCATTTAAGAGAGCGAACATTCCCCATGCCGACGTCTCGGGCATATCGTCCCACTTGAAAGCACCGACCATCCATCGTGCATGCAAGTAAAGCAGTGCTGCGCTCAACACTTTCATGATGGCTGGCGGAAGGACAGCCCATTTGAATCGCAGGGGTGTACTCAAAATCGTTTAGACACCACGATCAACTTCTGAACGTCAGCCGGGTGCGGTTCGTGCCAACGACCAACGACTACCGACCAACGACTGGATTCCGCCGACGACCGACGACCAAGGGCCGACGACAACACGGGCGAGGGCGCCCGCGCTACATCTACAGTTTCGGCAGCACGATCCCCTTCTGCGACTGGTATTTTCCCTTGCGATCGGCGTAGCTCACTTCGCAGACTTCATCGGACTGGAAGAAGATGATCTGGCAGAGGCCTTCATTCGCGTAGATGCGCGCGGGCAGCGGCGTGGTGTTCGAGATCTCGAGGGTCACGAAGCCTTCCCACTCCGGCTCAAACGGGGTGACGTTGACGATGATGCCACAGCGCGCATAGGTCGACTTGCCCACACAGATGGTGAGTACGTCGCGGGGAATCTTGAAGTATTCGACCGAGCGCGCCAGCGCGAACGAGTTCGGCGGGACGATGGCTACATCGGAGCGGATGGTCACGAACGATTTCTCGTCGAAGTGCTTGGGGTCAACGATCGAGGAATTCACGTTGGTGAAGATTTTGAACTCGTCGGCCACACGCAGGTCGTATCCGTAAGACGACAAGCCATACGACACGACGCCCTCGCGCACCTGCTTCTCGGAGAAGGGGTTGATCATGTCGTGCTCGTGCGCCATCTTGCGGATCCAGCGGTCACTCTTCAGCATGGAGCTCCTTTTAGAAGAAATTGAGGAATTGGGAAATTTTGCAATTGCGTAATTTGCAGCCATCAGGAGCGACTCCGACTCTTGAGCCATTGGAAAATTACACAATCAACAATTTCCCAATTACTCAATTACTCAATCAGAAACCGTTTTTGGCTGGAACTGCGGCTGGGCTGCTTCTTGCTGTCATCTTACGAGACACTGGCTGCCGTTGACAATCTCCCATATCTCCCTTAGCATCAAGCACTTGGTGGTACATCCCCAAAGCGCGGACGGGAGCCGACCGTGATCAAACTCGACATCATCAACGAAGTGGTCAACAAGACCGGCATTACCAAAACCAAAGCCGAGCTGGCGGTCGAAACCGTCTTCGAGAGCATGAAGAAGTCGCTTGCCAAGGGCGATCGTATTGAACTGCGAGGGTTTGGCGTCTTCAACGTGCGTCCGCGCAAGACCGGCATCGGCCGCAACCCGCGCACCGGCGCCGAAGTTTCGATCCCTCCGGGCAAAGCCGTGCGCTTCAAGCCCGGGAAAGAACTGCAGTCGATTGACTGAAGGCAGGCGGCAGCAGGACAGGTCTTAGCCCTTAGGTCTGGCCAGCCGGATTTTTTGCGACGACCAGTCCGTCCTTCCCGCCAACCATTATCGCCGAGAGATCTGCGGTCGGGAAATCCGGCAATCCGCCGATCGCTCGCCCACTGCCTTACAATCGACAAAGCTCCCATGTCGGACCCAACGCCAGCCCTTCCGGGCTCGACCGTGGAGTATTACGCTCCGATGACCGTGGTGTTGGCGCCCCGGCGGCGCCAGCGCTATTGGCTCCATGCCCTGCTGCTGCTTGCCACCATCTTCACGACCCTCGTCGTGGGCTCGCACTTCGAATACAACTACCTGCACCAGCGCGCGGCCTTGGCAGACGAAGACGACAGCTATATTGGACTCTTCCCTGTCGACCTGGTCTGGCACCATCCGTCGCGTCTGCTTCTGGGCATTCCCTTCTCGGCGAGCCTGATGTTGATCCTGCTGGCGCACGAGATGGGGCACTATCTGGCCTGCGTTTACTACAACGTGGACGCCACCTTGCCGTTCTTCATTCCGTTTCCCTCGTTGATCGGAACCATGGGCGCATTCATCCGGATTCGCTCGCCGATTCATTCGCGGCGGGCGCTTTTCGACATTGGAATCGCCGGGCCGATTGCCGGATTCGTCGTGGCTTGTGTGGTGCTCTGCGATCGGGCTGGGCCAATCGAAGGTGTTGCCAGCAGCTCCGCCTCCGACCGAGGCCTTGATCATGCACTATCCACTGATCTTTCACTTGACGCAGTCGCTGCTTATGTCGATGGGGCTATTGCATGGCGCCTCGACCCTGTCGCTCGACGCGTTGCTGTTGCATCCGATGGCGCTGGCCGCCTGGGGAGGAATGTTTGCGACGTCATTGAACCTGTTGCCGGGAGGCCAACTCGACGGCGGCCATATCGTGTTTTCGATCGCGCCGCAGGCGCATCGCATCATCTCGCGCCTGACCATCCTGGTTCTCATTCCGCTTGCCGTCTACAGGTGGGCCGGGTGGCTGGTGTGGGCGATTTTGCTGGAAATCAGCAGCTTTCGCCATCCACAAGTGGCGGAGTGGCCGAAAGTTTCCGGCAAGCGCCTGGTGCTTGGCGGGATTCGCGCTGCTGATGCTGGTGCTGACCCTGATTCCGAAGCCAGTAGCGACCATCGAGGACGGGCATGACCGCAGTTCGCTGAAGACGCTCATTCGGGGGCGGTGAAAGCCGAAGCGCTTTGCAACATTGAAACTACTAATCGGCGCTCGACGCTTAACAGATCCTTGCCAGTCGTGACGGCGATCCGGATATCTCCATAATGGTCGGCCCGATGGCGAAATCGTCTCAATGCGCGCCTGCTGCCGCCTTGTCTCCGACAAAATCCTGAATCACCGTCCTGCGCATGAGATCGGGGGCAGCACCCTGACAGAAAGCTTGACCACAGGGGGCACAGGGGAACACGGAGGAGCTAGATCATTTCTCTGTGCCCTCTGTGTCCTCTGTGGTTGAGATCTTTTGACCGATTCCCAGGAGGCGCAAGGAAAGCGATTCTGCGAGCCCGTGTTCCAAATGAGAAGTGAGACGAGCGCGGGCAAAATGCATGGGTCCTTCGCTTCGCATCGGGGGGCAGCACCCTGACAGAAAGCTTGACCACAGGGGGCACAGGGGAACACGGAGGAGCTAGATCATTTCTCTGTGCCCTCTGTGTCCTCTGTGGTTGAAATCTTCTGACCGATTCCCAGGAGGCGCAAGGAGAGCGATTCTGCGAGCCCGTGTTCCAAATAAGAAGTGAGACGAGCGCGGGCAAAATGCATGGGTCCTTCGCTTCGCATCGGGGGGCAGCAACCCTGACAGAAAGCTTGACCACAGGGGGCACAGGGGCACACGGAGGAGCTAGATCATTCTCTGTGCCCTCTGTGTCCTCTGTGGTTGAGATCTTCTGACCGATTCCCAGGAGGCGCAAGGAGAGCGATTCTGCGAGCCCGTGTTCCAAATGAGAAGTGAGACGAGCGCGGGCAAAATGCATGGGTCCTTCGCTTCGCTCAGGATGACAATTTCAAGGATGTTAGGGACAACCAAGAAAAGCACATCAACACCGAGACCCGAGACCCGAGACCCGAGACCTGAGACCTGAGACCTAGACCTGCCTCCCTCACATCAGCCACAACGCGTCCACATCCACGATCACCTGGGTGCGCGGGATTTTCTGGGAGGTCGCGTAGGCAAGCATCGAGCGCAGCAGGGCGTTCAGCTTCTCCCGGCTCGCCGACTTCAGCACGAAGTGGTACCGGTAGTCGCGCTTGAGGCGCAGAATGGGCGCGGCTGCCGGGCCGAGCACGCGAATGCCTTCGTGGCGCGTTTTGTCGAACCATTTTCCCAGCACGCCCGACCATTGCAGCGCTTCGTCGAGGCGGTCGCTGCGAACCAATACGTTGGCGAGAGCGGAATACGGCGGGTAGTGCATCCAGCTGCGGAAGCGCAGTTCTTTCTCATAAAAACCTACAACATCGTGCCGCGCCGCGTACTGCACGGCGTAGTGATCGGGGAAATAGGTCTGCAGCACGACTTTGCCGGGAGTCCGGCCGCGCCCGGCGCGTCCGGCGACTTGGGTTAATAACTGGAACGTGCGCTCGGCAGCGCGAAAGTCGGGCAGGCCCAGGGCAATGTCGGCGCCGACTACGCCCACCAGCGTGACCCCATGAACATCGTGGCCCTTCGCGATCATCTGGGTGCCAACCAGCAGATCGAGTTCGCCTTCGTTCAGGGCGGCGAGGGTGCGCTCGAAGTCGTCCTTGCCGCGTACCGTATCGCGGTCGAGGCGGGCGATGCGCGCGCTGGGAAACATGCCGTGCAGCAATTCTTCGAGCTTCTCTGAACCCGTGCCCAGGAAATAGACGTACTCGCTGCCGCACTCGCCACAGACTTTTGGGACTGGCGCCTGGAATCCGCAGTAGTGGCAGACCATGCGCTGATCTTTTTTATGATGAGTCATCGTCACGGCACAGTTGCGGCACTCCATGCGGCTTGCACAGGCCCGGCACAGCGCGACGGGAGAATAGCCGCGCCGATTCAGCAGGATCATGACCTGCTCGCGGCGCTCGAGCCGTTCGCGGATTTCTTCCGCCAGCTTGCGCGAGATCACCGGCTCCTGCCCGGTTTCCCGAAATTCCTGCTTCATGTCGATGAGTTCGACTTCGGGCAAGGGACGCTGCTCCACCCGGTCGGGCAGTTCGATGAGGGCGTACTTGTTCTTCGTGGCGTTGTAGTACGACTCAAGCGATGGCGTGGCCGATCCGAGGACGACGACGGCGTTCGCCATCTTGGCACGCATCACCGCCACATCGCGCGCGTGGTAGCGCGGTGTCTCTTCCTGCTTGTAGGAAGAATCTTGCTCTTCGTCGACGATGATGAGAGCAAGGTCGGACACCGGGGCAAAGACCGCCGAGCGCGTGCCCACCACCATACGGGCTTCGCCGCGCTTGATGCGGTGCCACTGCTCGGCGCGCTCCTGATCAGAAAGAGCCGAGTGCAGGATGGCGACTTCGTCTCCGAACACCTGGTGCAGATCGGCAGCGACAGTGGGCGTAAGGCCAATCTCCGGGACAAGCAGAATCGCGGAACGTCCCGCCTCAAGTACCGTTCGCATCGCGGCGAGATAAACCGCTGTCTTGCCCGACCCGGTCACTCCGTGCATTAAAGCGCCGCTGAACTTGAGCGTGGCAATGCTCTTCTGGATGTGCTCGAGCGCGTGCTTCTGCGCCGCGTTGAATTCGAATTCGAAGGGCGAAGGCCGGGCTTTGACGCGCGAGACGTGAAATTCCGCGGGTTCCTCGACGATGTCGACCAGGCCGCGCTTGACCAGTGTGTTCAGCGTTGAGCGGGGGACATCGAGTGAGTGCAGGAATTCGACTTCCGCGCGGCCGTCGGAAGCAGCCAGGGTGTCGAGCAGTTCCTGTTGATTTGAATTGAGCTTCGCTCGACGGGCGGGGACGCCCGTCGCTCCATTGTTGTCGGTCGAGCGGCTGGCGTCCTCGCCCGCCGGAGCGCGCAGAATGGCGATCTTCACCATCCGCACGGCGTCCCGTGCATCGGACACGTCCTCGCGCGCCAGCCATTTTTTGCGCACCATGCCCGACAGCACCGCGCGGCTCACACGGGTTGCGCTGCGCAGGCTCTGTTCGCGTGCAGGCTCGTCCCGATTGGCGAGGTAGTCGAGCACACGGAACTCCGCCAATTGATCTTCGGGGGTGCGACGCGCGCGGGCCGACGAGCCCGATGTTCCCCCGAGATGCAGAGCCAGGTGTCCCTGCTCGGTAATTCGGTATGTAATCGTGCGCTTGAATTCAGCGCTGAGAGGAAGCATGGTGCGGAAGACTTCCCCGAGCGGTGCCAGATAGTAATCCGAGATCCATTTGCCAAGCCGCATCAGTTGCGCGTCGAGCACCGGCGCGGGATCGAGCACGCTAACGACATTCTTGGTTTCGACCGTGGGTTTGCGGTCGTGCAAGTCGACGACGATTCCGCTCATGCGCTGCTGGCGGAACGGCACGAGCACGCGCCCACCCACCGCTGGCTCCATGCCATCGGGCACACGGTAAGAAAAGGCCGTGTCGAGCGGCACGGGCAGAGCGACATCGCAGAATTGAAATTCAGGTCTCAGGTATCAGGTCTCGGGTGCCAGGCGTAAATTCTTTGGATAGCGTATCAGGATGGAGCCGCGATCGACAGGCTGCGATGCGGATCCCAGGAACCAGGGGTGTCTCCGCTGCAAGCGTTGATATCGGTTGTACCTGAGACGTAAGACCTGAAGACCTGAGACCTGAGACCTGTGCGCTGAGACCTGCGTTCTGAGTTTCTGGTACGCTGATAATCAAAATCGTATCCGCTCACGTGACTGCCCGTCTCGCCATCCTCGCCGATATTCACGCCAACATCTGGGCCCTCGAGGCGGTTCTCAAGCATGCCAAGAGTCACGGCATCGAGCAATTCGTAAACCTGGGCGACAGCCTCTATGGTCCGCTGAAACCGCACGCCACCTACGAGCGGCTGATGCAGGAAAACGTGCTGATCACGATCCAGGGCAACCAGGACCGGTTGATCTTCGAAGCCAGCGAGCGTGATCTGGCCTTCATCCCGACGCTCGCGTATGTGATTCGCGACCTGGGCGAAGAGCCAATTCACTGGCTCAGCACGCTGCCGCGGACCGCCGTCCTCGAGGAGGATATTTTTCTTTGCCACGGCACGCCGGCAAACGACACGGCATACCTTCTCGAAGACATCATGGACGGCTTGCCCGAGGTACGCTCCGAAGCGGCAATCCGAGAACTGCTCCAGGGCGTGCGCCAGTCAGTGGTCTTGTGCGGGCACACACATATTCCGCGCGTGGTCGAACTTGCCAGCGGACAACTGGTGGTGAACCCGGGCAGCATCGGCGTCCCTGCGTATGACGATGTGGATCCGGTCCGCTACCGCATGCAGAACTTTTCTCCGCACGCCTGCTACGGCATTCTCGAGCGAGACGGCCATGGCTGGAACGTGTCGCTCGAGCGGGTGGTGTACAACCACCAGGCGGCCGCCGAGTACGCGCGCATGCGCGGACGCGATGACTGGGCACAAGGGATTGCCACGGGAAGAATCGGGTAAGGCAGTCGCCAGTCTTCAGTCGCCAGTCTCCAGTCGTCGGCTTTCGGTCGTCGGTCGTCGGCTCAAGCGGATTTGTTTCGGCCTGACACCCAAGACCTAAGGCCTAAGACCGGGCTGTTTCCAATTCCGACCTTTCCGGTCGCATTAACTAATAGATAACATACGGGCCTGGGAGGGCTTGAGCTGAGCTTCCAGGCTCTCGGGTAACCCCAACCATCACCCAGCCCTTAGATGGCGCTCTGAGGGCTTCTAGACGCAATTGGCGGGCATTGTACGCGATGTTGCCGGGTAGTTTTGGACGCCAGCATGACCCTTTTATGGGTTTTCAACAACTTAGCTCGGAGTGAAGCAAAGCTCTGGATTCTACTCACCCACAATTGAGCCACAGGAGCCATGATAAAGCTGTCGGCCAATGGGACCATTACTGACTGGAAGGCCTATCGTCCCCAGAAACGATCACACGGATGTCGCCTCCCTTCTTGCTGTCCCAAAAGACCTGACCTCCAACTGAAGGTCTTCCCGCTCCGTGACCTGCAAATGTCTCAGGGGCCCCATCGCAGAAAGGTCGGGGTAAGAGCAAGCCAAAAGTTTGAAATCTGATGATGCATCAGAGCGTGAAATCTGCGATCTGTGATCCACTGAAATCTCACCGCCTACTCCTGCGCTTTGGCCGGCGCCTTCAGTCCCAATTCTTTCATCACCATCTGCAAATCTTTCCACGCTTCTTTTTTCTGACGCGGATCGCGCAGCAGGAACGCAGGGTGATAGGTGACGGCGAGTTTGGCGCCGGTCCAGGAAGGATCGTTGCTGCGCACGCCGGTCGGGGTGAACTCGTACCAGCGCCCGCGCAGGTTCGACATAGAGTCGTTGATGGCAAGCAGCGTTTTGGCCGCAAC
This sequence comes from uncultured Acidobacteriota bacterium, assembly GCA_963729415.1. GTDB lineage: Bacteria > Acidobacteriota > Terriglobia > Terriglobales > Acidobacteriaceae > Gp1-AA133. Next base: position 87,176 of record CAVSOD010000018.1, read on the forward strand.
GGCCCCCAAGGCGACGATGACCTTCGGCCTGATCGTCGCAACCTGGCGCATCAGGAAAGGCGAGCAGGTGTCACACTCATCGCGCTCGGGCGTGCGATTGTTGGGCGGGCGGCACTTGATGATATTGGCGATGTAGACCTGCTCGCGCTCCAGGCCCATGGCCTTGATCATGTTGTTCAGCAACTGTCCGGCCCGGCCAACGAATGGCTCGCCCTGCTGGTCTTCGTCGGCGCCCGGCGCCTCGCCGATGAACATGAGATCCGCCCTGGGATTGCCCACGCCCCACACGATCTGCTTCCGCCCTTGCTTGGCAAGGCGGCAGCGCGTGCAGTCTCCGAGGTCTTCCCGGATCAACTGCAGCGCTTTCACCGGATCGGTAACGGTTGCCTCTGGGCGAGGCGTAAGGACCTCGAACCTTGTTCCTTCGGTTACGGCCGGAGTGGTGACCGCTGTCGATCGTCTGGGAGACATTTCCTCTCGCTGTTCTGGCTGGACTAGGGATTCGACTGAGGTAGTGAGAACCGCGGCATGCGGCTCGGCAGATAAGGTTTCGTCGCGGCGGTAAAAATCGTAGATGCCGAGTTCGTGGTAGAAGCGAAGGCGCTCCGCCAAAGCCCGTTTGACTTCCGCGGAAAGAGCAGCCGCCATCAGGCTTTCACCGCCGCCGGGTGTCGTTTGCGGAGTTTCACAACCTGGTCAAGCACCCGCTGCGCCACTTCCCACTTCGTGGTTTCGGGAACCTCAACGACTTCATCCGGGGTGAGGATGGTCACCGCATTTCGCTCGGAGTCGAAGCCGACGCCTTCTTGCGAAACGTCATTCACCACGATGGCGTCGAGCTTTTTCCTGGCCAGTTTCTTGCGCGCGTTTTCCAGTACGTTCTCAGTCTCGGCCGCAAAGCCAACAATCAGCTGGTTGGTTTTCTTGCCAGCCAACTCAGCGAGGATGTCGGTGGTCGGCTCGAGCTCCAACGACATCGGTCCCGTTCGTTTCAGCTTTTGGCCGGCAGCGGCTTTAGGCCGATAGTCGGAAACCGCCGCGGTCTTGATCACGATGGTGGCCTGAGGGAACAGCCGCAAAGCGGCTTCGCGCATCTGTTCCGCGGTCTCAACGCGGGTCATTTCGACTGCGTCGGGCGGCGTAATCGACGTCGGCCCGCTCACCAGGAGCACGTGGGCGCCGCGGCGCAAAGCCGCCTCGGCAAGGGCGTATCCCATGCGGCCACTCGACCGATTGGTGATATAGCGGACAGGATCGATTTTTTCGCGCGTCGGGCCAGCCGTAATCAGCACCGTTTCCCCGGCCAGGTCCTGCGCAGCGCCGAGCACCTCGAGCACCGCCGCGACGATGGCATCATTGGCAGCCAGTCGTCCCGGACCCATCATCCCGCAGGCCAGATAGCCGCTGTCGGGCTCGACGACCTTCACGCCGCGTTTGCGCAGCGTTTCGAGGTTCGCCTGGGTCGCCGGATGATTCCACATGTTGACGTTCATCGCGGGCGCTACGACCACAGGGGCCGTCGTCGCCAGAAAGAGCGTGGTCAGAAAGTCGTTGGCAATGCCCTGCGCGAACTTAGCCAGAATGTCGGCGGTGGCGGGAGCCACCACCAGCGCATCGATGGCCTGGGCCACCGCAATATGTTCGACCGCCGAGTCGATGTTCGGCTCAGTATTGCCGGCGTCGAACATCCCGGTGATCACTTTTTCTCCGGAAAGCGCGGCAAAGGTAAGAGGCCGGACAAACTCCTGCGCGGCCGCAGTCATGACGACCTGGACGCGGATCTCGCGATCCTGCAGCAACCGCACAATCTCTGCCGCTTTGTAGGCGGCAATGCCGCCACTTACACCAAGAGCAACCTTCATAGAGTTCGCTCTCTATTGGATGACGGTAGAGGAACTTTTGAACATAGACCACAGCACCGGGAGGCTACCGGTGTGGCGAGCGGGCCTGGAGGGCTAGGCGTCGGTGCGGCCGCCCTGTTCGAGCGCCTCACTGGCGGCTTCCACCGCCGACTTGGGCGTCTCGGGAATGACCCACTTCACTTTGCCCGCCCGGATTTCGTCCTGGGCAATGCGGCAGGGTTTGCGGGAACTGGTTTCCACCACCGGAGGCGCACCACCCTGGAGTTGGCGGGCGCGGCGGGCGGCCACGAGAATGTAACGATAGTTGCTGTCGAAACCTTCGATCAACTTCATAACTCGTCTCCCTCAACCGCCGCCTAGTGCTGGCCGTTGTCATCGCGAAACGAATCCAGGATCGGTTGAACCCGTTCCCGCATGTTTTTCAACCGGCTTCGCTCCGCCGCGGCCAAGGTGGCCTCCTCTGCGGCGGACAACGCGCGACCCGAGTGCCGCAGGCGTTCTGAAAGCACGATGGCTTTCAGTTGGTCGACGGACGGCTCCAGGCGGTCGTTCACTAAAATATAGTCGTACTTATCGTAATTCTCAATCTCCCGGCGGGCCGTGTCCAGCCGGCGGCGCCTCTCCTCTTCCGAATCGGAACCGCGATTGCGCAAACGCCACTCCAGGGTCGTGCGATCCGGGGGCAGCACGAAGATCGTGGCGGCATCCGGGATTTTCTGCTTGATCTGGGCCGCTCCCTGCACGTCGATGTCGAGCAGCAGGTCGTGGCCGTTCTCCTCGGCCGCGCGCAGGAACCGGCGCGCGGTGCCGTAGTAGTCCTTGCCGTAGACCTCGGCATACTCCAGGAACTCGTCGCGCCCGATCATGTCCTCAAATTCGGCCCGCGGGACGAAGAAATACTCGCGGCCATTCTGCTCGCTGCCTCGCGGATGACGGGTCGTATAAGAAACGGAAAAATCCAGGCCCTCCACGTGCCTGCGCAGCTCATCGACCAACGTGGATTTTCCGGAACCAGAAGGCGCTGAGATGATGAACACGGTCATTCGACGTTCTGCACCTGCTCCCGCGACTTCTCGATCTCCGACTTCATGGTCAAGCCCATTTCCGTGATCTTGAGGGCGTCTCCGGCGAGGCCCGAGGTTTTCGACAGCAACGTGTTGGCCTCGCGGTTCATCTCCTGGAGCAGGAAATCCAGTTTCTTGCCGACCTCCCCCTTTTCGTCCAACAGCCCGAGAAAGTGCTGGATGTGGGTTTGCAGGCGCACCAGCTCTTCCTGGATGTCGCTTCGATCGACCAGCAGGGCAGCTTCCTGCAGAAGCCGCTCGGAGTCAGCTTGCGGGCCGATCAGTTCCTGCATGCGGGAGCGCAGTTTGTCCAGATACCCCTGAAGAATGGCGTGGCGATGGCGTTCGACCCCGGAACTCGCTTTTTGGATGTGTTCCATGCGTTCGCGCAGTTCCCGCTCGATGCCGCGGCCCTCTTCCTCACGCATCTGGTTGAGGCGGACGAGCGCTTCCTCGATCTGCCCAAGGACGGCCGCTTCGAGTTCGCCACCAGCAGCCCCTGAAGAAGCGTCCATGGCGCCAGGCATGCGCAGGATCACGTTCAGGTCGGGCTCGGCCGCCAGGCCGAATTCCGCGGCGGCCGCGCGAAACGCCTGGATGTAGCCTCCTACCAGCTCACGATTCAGACCATATCCGTCGCTCGTGCCTCGATCAATGCTGAGGGTCAGTTCTATGTGTCCGCGAGCGACTTTTTCCTTCAGCAGGCGGCGCAACTTCATTTCCAGCCCGTCGCTCTCCGAAGGCATGCGGAAGTGGAGATCCAGGAAACGGTGGTTGACGGACTTCAGCGACAAGGTGAAGTTCAGCTTGCCGTTGATCTGCCCTTTGACTTGCGCGAACCCGGTCATGGAGCGGAGAGGCATAAGGAACCGGCTCTCAGTTTTTCAGCTGTCAGTTCTCAGTCCGAACCACTTGTTCTGGCCACTGGCTACGAGCAACCAGCAATAAGCTAGTCTCCTACCGAGGCAGGACGTGTCTCGACTTCCAGGAATTGCAAATCATACAGGCGCCGGTAGGTGCCGAGCTTCTTCATCAGGTCTTCGTGTGCCCCGACGTCGGTGATTGCGCCATTTTCCAGCACCACGATGCGGTCGGCGCGGCGCACCGTCGACAACCGGTGCGCAATCACAAACACGGTTCGTCCGAGGACCAGGTTCTGCAAAGCCGATTGCACCAGGGCTTCCGATTCACTATCGAGCGCCGAGGTCGCTTCGTCGAGGATCAGGATGGGCGCGTTCTTCAGGATGGCGCGGGCAATGGCAATCCGCTGTCGCTCGCCACCGGAAAGTCGCAGGCCACGCTCGCCGATAATGGTGTCGTAGCCACTCGGCATTTGAGTGATGAAGTCGTGAGCGAGGGCCGCGCGCGCCGCCGCCTCCACCTGCTTCTGCGAGACTTGCGGCTGCCCGTACGCGATGTTATTGCGCAGGGTGTCGTTGAAGAGCACGGTTTCCTGGGTCACGATGCCGATCTGCGCCCGCAGCGAGGCCAGGGTCACATCGCGCACGTCGTGGCCGTCGATGAGCAGCCGGCCTGCGGTCAGGTCGAAGAATCGCGGAATCAGGTGGACGAGCGTGCTCTTTCCCGCGCCGCTTGAGCCCACGATGGCGAGGACCTCCCCAGCCTTCACCTCGAGATCGATGGAGTGCAGAATGTCGCGGGCGCCATCCCCGTCACGTTCGTAAGAAAAGGTCGCCGCCTGAAACACGATGTTCGTCTTAAAGGCCGGAAGCGGCTTGGCCCCGGGCTTCTCGCGGACGTCGTCTTCGCTGTCGGTGAATTTGAAAAGTTCCGACGAAGCACCCACCGCCTGCTGAAAACTGTTGTTGAACAGCGCAAATTTGCGAATGGGATCGTAGAGCTTGAACACCAGCGCGATAAATGCCAGATAACTTCCGGGAGTAAAGGCCCCTAACCGGACTTCATTGCGCCCGAGTAGCAGCAGCAAAGCGATCGCAATGGCGCCGAATGTATCCATCAGCGGAGAACTGACAGCGGCCGCGGCCACCGAGCGCAGGTTCGCGCGGAGCAACCGTTTCGCCGCCGTGCGGAATCGCGCAACCTCCCACGATTCCATCCCGAACGCCTTCACAATTCGGTTGCCGGTGATGGTCTCATGCAGAATGTTCTGGATCTCGGCGAGTTTGTCCTGGCCGCGGCGGGTTGTGTGACGCACGCGCCGGCCGATCTTGGTGGATGAGAAAAGAATCGCCGGCAAAAACAGCAGCAGCACCCAGGCCAGGTGGCCTCCCAGCATGATGACCGCGGCCACGGTGAAAATCAGCGTAAACACCTGCTGCAGGAATTCCCCGAGGACACTGGAAAGAGAAAATTGCACCCGCTCCAGGTCATTGATCAGCGTGGAGAGCAGCGTGCCGGTGGTGTGCTTCTGAAAAAACGCTGCCGAACGCCGCAGAATCGTGTTGTACATGTCGTCGCGCAGGTCGGTAATCATGCCGAAGCCCGCGTAGCTGACCAGGTACGTGCCGGCGTAGTCGAAAATCCCCTTCAGCAGGGTCGAGGCAATGAGGGCGAAGGCAACGATCGTCCACGGATTATGGAAATGCGAGGGAACGAACTGTTCGAGATGAATCGATTGGTGGGTCCCGGGAATCGGCAGCAACTTCATCTCGTGGGAAGGCGCGTCGGGATTGAGTACGCGGTCGAGAATGGGGCCGATCAGCAGCAGGCGGAAGGCGTCGAGAAAGCCGACTGCGGCCATCAGGATGACCGACGACAAGACTTGCCACCAATAAGGCGCCGCGTAGCGCAAAAGGCGGGTCAGTTGCCGCATACACCGTCCCGGAGAAGGGCTGCCCGGCTCGGACTGTACCGGGTGGACGTCAGGATAACGTGAAATGAGCGCAAGAGTGAATTTTACTGGAAATAAGAGATTTGGGGCAGTAATGCCGGACGGTCTTCGACGTGGCTGTGGGCCGTGGGCGGATCGCGCTATTCTGACTGATCAATCGGTCAACAACTAATGACAACGAAAGCGAACCGCCCGAAGAAGCGACTCAGAACAAACTCCTTCATCTGCTACTCCGGCGAACAGCCGGAAGAATTGTTTTCGTACCCTCCGCGTGGCCAATACGATGTGCTGGTGCAAGCGTTCCGAGAAGGTATTCAACGAAAAGCCGCGCAGAAAGGCGAGCGTGCCCTAACCATTCAAGAACACGCAGTCCTTGCAGTAACCGCCTTGTTCGAAGAGGTCAACAATGGCGGCTACGATCAATTCTTCAGAAATCGATCCCGAAAGTTCGGACCTATTATCGTCAACTCGCTCATGCAAATCGGGCTGCTTGGCACAGGCCAAAATAACGCGGGAAGACAATCAATGCCCTTCATCTTCATGCTATCAACGTGCGTGCCATCAATGCTGCCATGGCGAAAAGAGCGACGCGCGGGACGAAGACTTGAAGAATGCGACCGCTCCTTCTACAAAACTCAGCGAGGAGCCGCCAGGAAAATCTACCTCTTCCTGAAGGCCAACAGAGCTCACATCAAGGTCTAGAGCAAGAGAATTTCAAGCACCTGGATAGAAATGCTTGTTCACGTTCGTGGCGCTACATGAGGACGTGGGGTCCTTCGACTTCGTTCGGCTAGCGCCTCACTACGCTCAGGATGACAGAGCTTAACGGATGAACACCGAATCCTGAATGTTTACTGACAACTGAAGACTAGCGACTGTCTTCTAGCTATCCCGGTGCACTACTTTCACCCGGTATCCAGATTTCCGCAGACGCTTGCCCACATCCTCCGCGATCATGACCGAGCGGTGCTGGCCGCCGGTGCAGCCGAAGCTGATGGTCAAATAGCTCTTCCCCTCCCGCACATAGTGCGGCAGCAGGTACACGAGCAACTCCGAGATGCGGTTGATGAACTCCTGCGTCTGGGGGAATGAGCGGATGTATTTAGCGACGCGCGGATCGCGCCCCGTCAGAGGACGGAACTCGGGCACAAAGTGCGGATTGGGCAGGAAGCGAACGTCGAACACCAGGTCGGCATCTTCGGGGACGCCATGCTTGAACCCGAAGCTCACGCACGATACCAGGATGTTCTTGTCGCTGGATTTCTTCTGAAAGCGCTCGGTCAGGTGCGCGCGCAGTTCGTGCACATTGAATTTCGAGGTGTCGACTACCCAGTCGGCAATGGCGCGGATGGGCTTCAACCGCCGGCGCTCGGCGCTTAGCGATGAACGTACGGGAGTGTTCGCGCCGAAGGGATGCGGGCGCCGCGTCTCGCTGTACCGGCGGATCAGCGATGCATCCGTGGCTTCGAGATAAATCACCATCGTGGGAATCAGGCGGCGCACCGAGCGGACAATCGCGGGTAGTTTCTCGAGTTTCGAGCCTTCGCGGACGTCGACCACGAGCGCCGTACGCCGCGTCTCAAGGGATTGCACCGCGAGTTCGGCGAAGCGGGGAATCAAGTCGACCGGAAGATTGTCGACGCAGTAGTAGCCCAGGTCTTCAAATGCCTTGAGGGCCGATGCTTTCCCGGATCCGCTCAGGCCGGTGATGATGACCAACTCGGAGCGCGGGCGCCCATCGCGGGCCGGCTTGGGACGCGCCTTCTTTTTCGCGGCGCGCTTGGATCTCGCATGGGCTTTCGCCGCCATCTTGTTGGGATGGTAGCAGAGTTCCAGGACCGGGTTGAGTGCCTAGCCGGGCGCGGGAGGGTCTTGAACACGCCTCAGTAGACCCGTGTTCATTGCGGGTGCCCGGTCCCAAGCTCCGCTGGGGCGGGTTTGTGTGGGGGTTGCAGATCACTCTCAGTCTCTTGTTCACGAGCCGGGACCATTCCAGAAAGCAACCGGGCGGCCCGCAGGCCGCCCGTTTTATCTTGGAACGCGATGTGCTGTCCGTTAGCGACGGTCCCAGCCGCGATGCTCGAAATGTTCGTGGCGCTCAAACGCCTCGTGCCGCCAGTATGGCCGACCGTAAACCCGTCCGTAGAAATAAGGGCGCGGATACACATACGGCCGCGGATACACGTACACCGGGCGCGGTACTGGCGCGACGTACGCGTAGGGAGCATACGGATAAGCCGGGCGCACATACACAGGCGCGCCGACGGTTACGCCGATGGCGACTCCTGCATGCGCTTTCGGAGGATTCACGAAAGCCAGAGCCAGTAACAATCCGAACACCGCCAGGAAACTTTTCTTTAACATTTGCCACCTCCGTCCTTGGTAGATGAAACCCGGAGTTCGTTGAAAAGTCGCGGGGAAGGCGGATATAGCGCAAAACCGCTGGTTAAGATGGAGTTTCGCAAACGCCAAGCTGCCAGGGAAACAGAGGCCGCCTGATTCAGGATCCTCCCCGCCAGATGACGAAAGTCCAGACTCGACCGGACTAGTCCTTCGGCCACTGTGACCATCGCCGATCCACCGCTAAACTTCTTAGGAGTTCGCCCTAATGGCCGGGGGTAACGGGGGATTTTCGTTCCATGAGTTTATTGCAATGGCTCAGTCAGCACAGCGTCGTGACCCTGCTGATTGCCTACATCCCGCTGATGGGAACCGTCGTAACGACCGTGCTGAGCCTGATTCTGGCGCGAGCCACGCTGCGTTACGCCGAGGCCAGCGACAAAAGCCTGGCGCTCGCGCGCGAGGAGTTCGAACGCGAGTGGTCGCCCGAACTGCACATCAAGCTCGAGCGCATCGCGCCGCAGGAAGCCAAACTGGTGGTGACGAACCTCGCCAAGACTTCTGTGCTGCTGCAGATGGTGCAAATCCGAAAGATCACCATGGGGGTGCCTTCCTCGCGATACTTCCTCAACGAGCCTCTCGTGGGTGGCTCGACCTGGGTCGACGAGTTGGGCAAGCGCTTCTTTGACTGCACCGGCGACGACTATGCCGGGACTATTGCGGTGTCGATCACGTTTTACGTTTCCGGCCGCCTGTTTCGCACCGATTGGTTCCGTTTCCGCGCGGAAGTCAGCAACGAGCGGATCCTGAAGATTCATCCCGTGAGTATCGCCGCCCGGCGAGTGCGTGTGCTCGAAACCCGCAACAGCAATGGCAAGCGGCGCCAGGAACTGGTGATGGATGTGGTGACGAGCGCAGCGAGAAGGGGCGTTTGCGAGGAGTAGGCATGCCCACGACCAGGAGAATGCGCTAGCCTAGCGCGGTGCGCGTCCTCATCATCGGCGGCACCGGCTTCATCGGACCTTACGTGGCCAGGGAACTCCACGATGGCGGCCACGACGTGATGCTGTTTCACCGCGGCGAGCACGAGTCCGATCTCCTGCCCCGAGTCCGGCACTTCCGAAGTCCTCAGGCCGCGATGCCAGTGTTGAGCTTCCCTGAGGACCTGCTGCGCCTTCCGTTTGAAATCGTGATTCATATGATCCCAATGGGCGAAGCCGACGCTCGTGCCGCTGTGCAAACCTTTGCCGGCCGCACCCAACGCTTGGTGCTTCTGAGCAGCGGCGATGTCTATCGAGCCTATGGCCGCTTCACTGGCATGGAGCCGGGGCCAATAGAACAAGGTCTGCTCAACGAAGATTCGCCGCTCCGCAGCACGCTTTACCCATACCGCTCGTCGACGAAATCGTCGGATGAACTGAACTACTACTACGAAAAAATCCTTGTAGAACGCGAGGCTCTCGGGCAGGCGGAGCTGCCTGCAACGATTCTTCGTTTGCCGAAGGTATACGGGCCGGGCGGGAATGCCAACCTCGCCACGATTTACGGTTTTCGTGATCAGCCGGGATGGCGCTGGACGCATGGATACGTCGAGAACGTCGCGGCCGCCATCGTGTTAGCGGCTCTTCACCCAGCCGCGGCAAACCGCATCTATAACGTCGGCGAAGCTTACACGCCTACGATGGGCGAACGGCTCACACATCTTCCGCCATCCACGCTGGCAAGCGTTGATCCGAAAAGTTACGACTTCCGCCACGACATCGCCTACGACACGACCCGTATCCGAAAAGAACTGGGTTACAGCGAGACCGTATCGTATGAGGAAGGGCTGAAAAGGACGCTCACTGGGTAACGCCGAGTGGTGGAGCTCGAAGGGTCGGTAGGCCAGAATTGCCCCTCCTTGGTACTCTATCCCCGCCATGAAAAGCTTCGAGGAACTCTCCGAAAAAGAAATCCTTGCCTTGGCGATTTCCCTGGAAGAGGAAGACGAACGCGTCTATGCGGATTTCGCCGAAGGACTGCGCGAAAACTTTCCTGCTTCGGCCGCCGTGTGCGAAGGCATGCGGAAGGAAGAGTCCGAGCATCGACGCCGGCTAATCGAGCTGTATCAGGAAAAGTTTGGCGAGCACATTCCCCTCATCCGCCGTCAGGATGTGCGCGGTTTCGTGCAGCGCAAGCCCGTGTGGCTGGTGCGTCCGCTGGGCCTCGACACGGTTCGCAAGCAGGCCAGCGCGATTGAGCTTGAGACGCGTGGCTTCTACGAGAAAGCGGCGCGGCGCTCGCAAGATGCGAGCGTCCGGCAACTGCTCGACGATCTGGCCAACGAAGAGCGCCACCACGAAGAGCGCGCCGACGCACTCGAGAAAGAAAAGCTCACTGCCGGCGTGAAGGCCAAAGAAGACGAGGCCAACCGCCGGCTGTTCGTGCTGCAGATCGTGCAGCCCGGGCTTGGCCGGTCTGATGGACGGTTCGGTCTCAACCCTCGCCCCCGTCTTCGCGGCCGCGCTCGCCACTCGCAATAGCCGGGACGCGTTCGTGGTCGGCCTCGCCGCCTCCATCGGCGCGGGCATCAGCATGGGCTTCGCCGAGGCCCTCTCCGACGACGGCAGCCTCACCGGACGCGGCCACCCGTGGATTCGCGGGCTGGTCTGCGGCGCCATGACCGCCCTTGGCGGCGTCGGGCACACCCTGCCCTTCCTGATCCACGATTTCCGCTATGCCATGGCACTCGCGATAGCCGTGGTGCTGGTGGAGTTGGGTGCAATCACCTGGATTCGACACCGCTACATGGACACGCCAATCCCGTCGGCGGCTCTGCAAGTGGGGTTGGGAGGGGCACTGGTGTTTGTGACGGGGATCTTGATTGGGAGCTCGTAGGGTCAGTCGCCTGTCTCCAGTCGCGAGTCGCTAGCGAATCAATAGGTGGGGTGGAGCGAGGGTGTGGTTGTCACTGATTCTGGCAAACCGGCTTGATGGTTTTTTGGCGTGCTACCATCCGGCTGTGGCTATCTCTGACACTACATCAAAAGCCAGGGTCATTCAGGAACAGGTCCTGCGGAACATGACCGGAGAGCAGCGGCTTCTGCTGGCCTGGGACATGAGCCTGTTTGCGAGAGAACTGGCGCGAGCCGGCATCCGGCAAGAGCATCCGGATTGGACCGAGGCTCAGGTTATCCGGGAATTGCTGCGACTCGCCTTCCTTCCTGCACCGCTCCCAGCTGGGCTGCCATGAAGAAGTTCTTCGTGTCACCCTTTTGCTGAAACGATGCCGGCCGTGCAATCAAAAATTCGTTGAGGGCTCTGCGAACCTCGACGCCTGCGGGGTCCTTCGACTGCGTTCGGCTGGCGCCTCACTCCGCTCAGGATGACAATCTTGAAGAAAGCAGCAATCTCAGAAGATCGCGAGTCGGTAACAGCAAATGGGCACGCACTAGGCGTGCCCACGTCTTTAAGTCTGGGGTGGCTAAGAGCTAACAGCTATAAGCCAATGGCTGCTTCTACGGCGCTTCGATCAACTCCATCTTCCCATCCCGCGTGCGGTGCAACACCATCACTTTGCCCTTCGGATCGCGAAAGACGAAGACGTCTTGGTCGCGGAAATGGCATTCCTTGATCGCTTCCTCGAGCGTCATCGGGCGCAAGGCTACGGCTTCGGAGGAGTGCGTCAGGTGCACCTCTGTCGTTTTCGCAACGGCCGGGTACTTGTGCACAACCACCGGAACCGCCGTGGTCTCTGACAGGCCAACCGCCGTCTGGGCGTCGACCACTTCCGGCTTGGCTTCGCCATTCCACTTCTTATGCGACTTGCGCTTTTTCGAGATGATCCGCGTCTTGTATTTGACGGCCTGCTTTTCGATATGACCCAGTGCTTCGTTGATGGCCATTTTCATGTCAGGCGCCTGGGCCAGGCCGACGATCGGGCCGTTGCGCGGGCTGATGGTGATCTCTGCTTTATGACGGTGTTTTTCGACGGCAAGAATAACCTTGGTTTCGAACTTGTCTCCTAAGATTTTGCGGATTTTCGCGAGGCCGGTTTCGACTTCCTTGCGGATGGCTGGGGTGATTTCGTACTGCCTGCCGGTGTATTCCACGTTCATTGAGCGCCCTCCTGGGATTCTTGATTCCACGATCTGGGCTCAAACAACCGGTGCTGCAGGTGATGCGAATGCAAAGCCGGCGGGACGCCGGCGCTACTTCTTTACTCTGCGCTGGTGGGTACTCGGGATGCGCATGTCCTCCCGGTATTTCGCAACCGTGCGGCGAGTGACCTGGATGCCTTGCGACTGAAGGATGCGGGTGATCTGCTCGTCGGTCAACGGCCGGGCTGGATCTTCTTCTTCGATGAGCTTTTTGACGCGGCGTTTCAGGATCAGCAACGACGTGTTGCCTCCCTCCGGCCCCTGCACGCTCTCGGAGAAGAAGTACCGCAACTCGAATACGCCCTGTGGAGTGTGGGCGTATTTATTCGCCACCGCGCGGCTTACGGTGGAAGGATGCACGCCGATTTCTTCGGCCACCTCCTTGATCATCATGGGCTTGAGTTGATCGATGCCTTTTTCCAGAAAATCCTGCTGGCGCGCGACGATCGAATAGCAGACCTTCATGATCGTCTGCTTGCGCTGCTCGATATTCTTGATCAGCTGAATCGCGCTCTTGTAGCGCTCCTTGACGTAATTGCGGGTGTCTTTGTCGTTGGCGTCTTTCGTCAGCAGCCGCTTGTAAGCCGGATTGAGGCGAAGTTGAGGAACGTCGTCGTCGTTCATCAGGCAGAGCCACTCGTCGCCGTGCTTGATGAAGGCGACGTCGGGCTCGATCAGGCGTGTAGTGGCCTTGTTGTAGCGCTGGCCGGGGCGTGGATCGAGCGTGCGGATAAATTCCAGCGCGGGCGGAATGGCCTCAATGGGGCGCCCGATCGCCTTGGCAATTTCCTTGTGCTGCTTCATCTGCAACGCACGCAGATGTTGATCCACAATCGCTAGTGCATCGGCCAGCACCTGGCTCGTGCCGTTGCCATTCTTCTGCTGCAGATGCTGTTGCTGGATGTAGCGCAGCTGACACACCAGGCACTCCCGCAGATCGCGGCAAGCAACGCCCGGGGGGTCCAGCTGCCGAACCAGATCGAGTGCTTCATGAAGTTCATGAAGGGTGAAGTGGGGTCGATAGGCGGGTTGGGCCTGCGCGGCGGCCGCTGCCGGCTTTGACGCTACCTCGACGGTAGACTCGGTTGCGGGTGCGACGGCCGTGGCGGTCGATATACCGCTCACGTCGGTTAACGAATTCGCGCCACCGTCCCAATCCGAAGCGAAATCGGAGGACGCATCGGTCAGGTCTTCGGAAGTGGCCGCAAGGCCCAGGGCCTCGGCTTCCTTCAAGAGATGTTCCTGCGCGGCGGCGTCGGCTTCCGGAGCCGCAGGCGGGGTCACGCCCATTAATTCATCGTCACTGGCGATGAGATACCCGTCTTCGTTCAGGTTGCCGATGATGAGCTCGGCCGCTTCCTGCACGCCGGGACTCACCGATAGCGCGCCCAACTGCCACATCAGGTGGTCGGTCAGGGTGCTGGGCTTGGAGAGGAAGTTCTCGAACGACGGGCGCTCGATGTCTTCCATCTCCCCCTGGCTGCGATAGCCCGGGTCGAGATATTCCTGGAAAAACGATCCGAAATCGATTTCGTCGAAGGGATCTTTCTTTTCCTCCGCGGGAACCGGTGCTTCCTCCGCGGTTGTAGCCGAGGCGGCGCGGTCGCGCTCTTCCTCCCGGCGTCCTACTTCGTCGATCAGGGGTACGGAATCCTCGAGTTCCTCGAGGACAGGATTCTCGACCATCTCGGCATTGATCATGTCCTTGAGCTCGATCTTGTTGAGCGCAAGAACAGACACCATCTGGACGAGGCCCGGAGTCAGGATCTGCCGCTGCGACAGCTTGACGTTCAATTTGTGCTGCAGCATTACCATGCGATCGTCGACTCTTTCCTAACCCTATGAATTTTCAGCCTTCCGGGTATTGCCAGGCTTGACGGCCAGCATTCTGCCGGGTACCGCCGACCCATCCAGTATCGAAGCAAAGCCGTCTTGCGGCTACGTTACAGCCGTAACGTTTCTTTGCCCCTTCGGGGTTGCCGTCTCCGGGTTCTTTACACCAGTGAGAAGCTCTCTCCCAGGTACACCCGGCGCACCTCTGGATCGCTTCCCAGGGCCTCCGGAGTGCCAGCCCGGAAAATGCGGCCCTCGTTGATGATGTAAGCGCGATCCGTCACCGATAGCGTCTCGCGAACATTGTGATCGGTGATCAGAATTCCGATGCCGCTCGCCTTCAGTTCGGAAATGATTTTCTGAAGATCCAGCACGGCAATCGGGTCGATCCCGGAAAACGGCTCATCCAACAAAATAAAGGTCGGGTTGATGCAGAGACAGCGCGCGATTTCCACCCGCCGGCGCTCGCCGCCCGACAACGCATATCCGCGATTCTGGCGGATGTGATCCAGTCCTAACTGCTCGATCAGCTTCTCCATCTTTTCCCGGCGCTCGTGCCAGGAAATAGGTTGCGCCTCAAGCACGGCGAGGATGTTTTCCTCGACCGTTAGCTTGCGAAAAACCGAAGGCTCCTGAGGGAGATAGCTGATGCCAAACTGACGCGCCCGCAGATACATGGGGACGTCGGTGATGTCGTCGTCGTCGTAGAGGACCCGACCCGTATCCGGGGGAACCAGACCGACGATGGCATAGAAGGAAGTGGTCTTCCCGGCGCCGTTAGGACCAAGCAAACCAACAACTTCGCCCTGGTCCACCCGCAGACTGACCCCTTTCACGACCCGGCGACCGCGGTAAGTTTTGCCGATTTCGTCGGTGGCCAAGGAGTGCATTTATCGTGCCACCCGGGTCTGCGTAACGGTTGGGGAGGAATCCCTACCTTCCACGAGCACCCTATCATCGTGCCCAAAGAAAGTCAACGAATCCCCCCTGATTTTGCCGTGTTCGGCATCAAAAATGCTAGGCGAACCCCCGGTCATGACGAACCTGTCGTCGGTGGTCGTGTAGGTCAGCTTTTCCCCGGTCGCCTGGCGTGCAGGTTCTTGTACGACAACGCCTCCTTCCGCCACCAAGCGCTCGAGTTGCCCCTGCCCCTTTGCTGTTGGATTCGTAGTCGCTTGCCCCCGCGGTACGAGGTAGGCATCGACGTGCTGGGCAGTCACCGTCACATCCGCCCCGCGCGCCGTCACGCCCCCGTCGAAGTGGGCGCGATGCTCGTCGTCGGTGTAGGTCAGGCGCTTCGAGGTAATCGAGACCGGCGTCGCGTTCCCGTGTTTATCCATCTGCACAAGCACCGTTGAAACCGGCTGTCCGTCGCCCTGCGCGACCACCGAGCGGTGATCGCGGTCGAACTCGATGGTGGGTGCTTCCACCACATTCGCGTCCTGCCAGAGACGCGCGTTGCCGGCGTAGACGGCCAACGAAGTGCTGCGATGCGCTGTCATGGTATGCGCTGTGACGTGAATCGGCGAAGCGGCGGCGAGCAACGCTCCATTCGGTTGCTCGCGCAACTCGGAATACGTGCTCTTGACGTTCCCTTCGGCCGTGGCGTCTCCCGTGCCGCGGTTCATGCGAACGGTGCGCGCCGTCGTGGTCAGGCCATGATCGGTGACGCGTGGCGACCCGGTGAGCTCGAGCATCTGGTCGGTCGGTGTGTAGCGTGCGCGGTCGGCTCGCGCCTGACGCTCGCCGTCGACGTATTGCGCGTTGCCCTGCTGCACCACGGCGTCGATGCCGCCCGTGGGACGAAACGTCGCATCGATCTGGTGGCTGGTCGATACCCGCTCGGGCTGCCCCGGGGCTGCGCTTACCACCCTTGCATCGGGCGCACCGTGGACACTGCTCAGGTGGCTTTCGTTATCAAACACCGCAACGAACTTGGCTGCGGTCACCATGGTCGAAGTGCCATCGCTCGGCACCGGCAGCACGGTGATGCTGGCTGGCGACGAAGTTTCCGCGCGCGCCAGCCGCTTGCCTTCCGCAACGCGGAAATCCATGGCAGGTGAGGAGATTTCAATCTGTTGGCCGTTCGATGCTGCGCTGGTTGAGCCGCCGTCCCCACCAGCAGGGACTCTCGCCGCTCCTCCCGCGATTGGCTTGCCGGCGTTCGCTTCCCGTGCCGAAGCAAGCTCCACGAGCTTGACGTTCTCCTCGGCATGAATTTTTTCGACCTGATTTCTACTGGCGAAATCCACGAGGATGCGCCCAGCATTGACGCGACTCGGCCGTTCGCCTGTTGATTCCAGTTGCACGTCTCCGCTAAAGATGGCGCGAGAGAAGCCGTCCTGCGCGCCGTTCATGGTAAATTCCGCCTGGGCAGCGCGGGCTTGAATCGGCGCACTCCCTTTAACCTCGGCGCTGACCCCATCGCTGGCGACGATGTGATCCAC
This sequence comes from uncultured Acidobacteriota bacterium, assembly GCA_963729415.1. GTDB lineage: Bacteria > Acidobacteriota > Terriglobia > Terriglobales > Acidobacteriaceae > Gp1-AA133. Next base: position 103,673 of record CAVSOD010000018.1, read on the forward strand.
GGTGTTGTCTTCCCGCAAATAGAGGATGGCCTTGCGGGCATCCATCTCGCCCGAACCATGTGTCAGCCGCGGAGCGTCGAGCACTACCTGGCGTGGGGATTTCGTAATCACGCCACGGTCGGCTTTCAGCCTTGCATCACGAGATCCGGTCAGGGCCAGGTCTATCCGGGAATCAAGAATGAGATTATTGTCTTTTGCGGTGTAGTGAATTCCCTGCGCCGAACCAGTGACCTGTGGCATCTGCAGTTCGACCGGTGCGCGCGTAAATGCATCGCCCGTTTTTTGGTTAAAGACGAGGTCGCGGGTCACGAGGTGAATCGGATTTTTCATCCCAGTCGGCTTCGACTGGTCGGGCTTGAGCAGGCCCTCAGGGTTGGCCTCGAGATCGATGCGCACCTCGCCCTTCGCGGTCACGTCGCCGCTCTGAGGATCGTAGGCAAAGTCATCGCCGTAGATCTTGTCGTAACGGCTGGCATCGCGCCCATAGAGCGTGATGGCGACGTTGTGCAGTTCGGCGCGGCCGCCCATCTTGAACTGCACGGCCTTGCTCGCCTGAATGGTGAACAGGGTCCGGCCTTGTTCGGACTTGGAGACCTTGAACCCCTCCGCCGTCTGCTGAATCTCCACGTTCATCTTGCCGGGAATCTGCTTCAGCACATCGCGGGCCTGATGACGGCGGTGAAAGTAGACCCCGGCCACGACCAGGCTCAGCGAGAGCGCGGCGAGCACGAGCCATCGGCGAAGGCGAGGAATCTCCAGGGGCATGTGGGCTCAGTGTACTTGATGCCGGGTGATGGATTTTAGGTTCCTGAGACTCTCAGGTGTCAGGTGACAGGTCTCGGGTGTCAGGTCTCAGGTCTCGGGTGTCAGGTCTCAGGTCTCGGGTGTCAGGTCTCAGGTCTTCAGGCTTTTGGCAAGCCTCGCAGCAGGGCCCGCCGCGGCTTCGTCGCGCGGGAACGAGGCGGGAACGAGACAGACGTTAAGGACCAGCTTTGAAAGCTGTTTAGTCGAAGGTTCTCCTTTGTAGTGGCCGCTCGGCGCTCGAAGCTCGTTAGCTCGTAGCTTTAAAGTTCTCATCCAGCGCCATCGACTGAATGGTCTGATCCAGATCCTGACTTGCGCTCTCCCTTTTCGTCGTCAGGTCCGCGACCTCGGTCTCGAGAGCCGCCAGTCGATCCTCCTCTTGATCGAGCTGCCGCGTGTAACGTTGCAGCAGAGCTTTTTCTTCCGCGCTCCCCTTCAGGGCCTTCATATTCTCGCGAAGGCGGGCCTGATCGGAATTGATGGAGTCGCGCTCCTGCTTCCGCACCTTCAGCTGACTATCAAGGCTCGCGATCTCGTTCTTCTTGCCCAGGACCTTGCCGAACGCTTCCTGCAGCGCCGGAGTCAGGCGCTGCTCATCCGTCAGGAGGGCGACTTCCTGATCGTTCAGGTTCGTCAAGGCGAAACTCGAGTCGAGCCGATGAAAAGCCTCCACCTTGAGCTCAGCGTTGGACCCGGGCGCAACGTTGACGCGAAAACGATGGAAGGATGCCGTAGACTCCTCCGGCTTTGGCCCACCGTCGACCAGCGCCCAGTCTTCCTTGGCCGGGTGTTCGATGACCACCTGCCGCGGCGTGCTATCCGCGTTGTGGATGGTGTAGCGGCGCGATTCCCGCTCTTCCCGGGTCGTGATCATCAAGCCTTTGGCGATCCGCACACGCGTCACCGGCCTCTGGCTGGCCTCATCCTCGGTCGTAACCCGCACCGCGGTGTCGGCCGCATACGACAGCAAACGCCGTTCCCCCGGGTGGATCGGGTCCAGAATGCCTTCGCCGGCAAAAGTATCCTTCTCCAGAATATTGAACGTGCCGGAATCCAGCGTCAGTCCCGAGGTGTTGTGAATCCATAGAGCACGCAGCGCTGCCGGATGATGCTCGGAGTCCGAGTCCTCTTCCGACCCAGCGCTCCACAAAGTAACTTTCTCGGCTTCCACGTGAGCGTTGAGGATCGGAACCAGCGCCGACTGGTTCTTGTTGATCGTCACCCCTTGCTTGATTTTGTATTCGAAGAAGTCGCCGAATCCTTTGCCCTCCGCTTCCGAAGTCTGCTTACTGAGAGCAGTTGAAATCATGGCAGTACTGGTATTCATCGATACTGCTTCCGCTGAGACCGTAATCGTTTCCGAGACGCTGCGCCAAGTCGAGGTTGGCATGAATTTCGTTCATCCGGCCTACGCCCAGATAAATGTTCGAGAGATTGAAAGACTGATATCCCTGCTTGCTCACAAACAACGCCGAGTTCCCCGCAGGCACGTTGTAGAAACGATAGTTACCATTGGCGTCACTGGTCGTGGTCTGCGACGCGCCAGTCTCTTCGTTCCGCACCGTGACCTGCGCGCCACTGACGAAGCCACCGCTCGGGTCCTTCACCGTGCCCTGCAATCCGCCGGTGCCAACCGCAAACGAAGCCGCCGGTGTTGCGGGAGCACTCATCGTGGCCTGATGCGTTTGCGGCGTGAGCATCATCGACTCCGGCGGCTCGACCACCGGACGCCGCGTGTAGAAGGGCTGCGAGATGTCCTGAATAAACGACTGCGGCGCTCCCGCCACCAGCGACAGCTGCACGTCCTTCCAGTCTTCGCCCACCGTGTTATCGACGATCGCCCAGCCTTGCAGTAGCGGCTTCTGATCCGGCTTCTCGGGCAGGATGATCCGGTAGGTGCTCTTCCATACCGGCACTTCGCTGATGTAGCTGACGAAAACGTCGCGCTCTCCCGTGCCCAGCGCGGAAATCGTCATACGCCGCAGATCGCGGGCGCGCGAACTGCCCACGAGATTCAGGTAGCGTCCCACCTCGTCGCTTAAATCGCGTTCCGCCAGGCGCACCGACGTTCCCGGAGCCAGCTCGAAGTTGCGCATCTCGCCCGCATCGGTCACGATCGCAAACGTCGTCACGTCGGCAAAGTCGCCCTTGCCATTCTGCCTGCGTTCTTTCTCGACACTCAGCAACCGGCCCGAGGCCGAAGCGTTTCCACTCCGCACTTCCACCCGCGCGCCGCGCAAAGCCGTTAGAAACTCCGCGTGCGATACCTGCTCGCCGAAGGGCAAGCGCAGCGAGCGCAGGCGCTCATCGAGCGGCGCAATCGAGTTGTAGCGCACCGAGCCGATGCGGCCTTCGCCTAGATCGACAACCGTCAGCGACTTCAACACGTCGTTCAGTTGGCCGGTGGTGAAGTCGATTGCCAGGTCCTGGCTCCCGCGTACACGCGCCGTGTGCTCAAAATACCCAATCCCGTTTTTGTAGAGCACAACGCGCTTGACGGGTAGCCGCGCAGAGCCGGGGAAATCCGCCGATTGGGTGATCGACGTGACCATCGAGGGCGTCTTCACGACCAGTGGTGGCGCTCCCGGATTCTTCTGTGCCACGGTGAAGGGAACGGCGAATGGAACAAACAGCAACGCGAATGCGACGAGGCGAGGCATACCTGCTCCCCGGCGGGAGCGGCGCCAAATCGATGGAATTTGACTTCCACGCGGCTCTTTGAGAAGTCGCTCAGTTCATCGGCGATGCAGGTCGAAGGCCAAACGCGCGCAGACTGCGCTAGCTCGCGAATGAGTGGAACTCTCCGCGATGCGACGGTGGGCCGTTTCTCTTGCAGAACAAGACACATCGCGCGGGAATTGTCTTTGCCGCCGTAGGCCAAAGAGATCAGGCGGCCTTGGGCGCTTCGAGATAGGCCCAGCGCTCTACCAGCTTTCGATCTTCAATTCTCCATATCACAATGCCGGAAAAACGGATTTTCCGCCCCGTTTCACGATCCGTGCCAGCCCAGGTGTTGCGCACGACCACCTTGTCGCCCTCGGCGATGATGTCTTCGATGGTGACGCGCATGTCAGGCATGCGCTTGAGCGCGCTGCCCACGTATAGCTTCGCGCCCTCTGGCCCCGATGGCAGCCCGTCGGGAACGTCGGCGCCATGGTCGACAAACTTGCGCGCGAAATTCACGTCTCCGATCGCGATGTTCTTCCGGTTCACGAACTGCTCGAAGTGGTTGCGAACGAACTTCTTCATCTCTTCCACGGTCATGCCGGTCTCGGCCATGGATCTCCTCGCCGCCCGATGAGTCTTGGGTGGTACCGGCATAAAGATGCGTTCGCGGCGTGGGAGATTCAAAGATCGCGGCGAGCTTGGAGCTGTGAGCTTCGAGCAAGACTGTGGCTTGAAGAAAGCAAAAGCGAAACCACGAAGGGGACAAACTTCGGAAGGAACCAAGGTATTCCTTCGTGTCCCTTCGTGCCCTTGGTGGTTGGACCCTCTTACCCCGTGATCCTCTGTGCCCTCTGTGGTTAAGTGTGTCCCTCTGTGGTTAAGGATTTTTCGATGCAATCTGAAAATCACGCAGGGAAAGCTCCAGCCCTCCGTACTCCGGATGGTCATTGTGGCCGACGGTGAAGGCGATGTCGATCGAGTCGCCGGCCAGCAGTTTTGCCGCCTGCAACCGCTCTGCCATGTGCCAACCCAGGGCGTCGAACGTGATGTTCCTTCGCCAATTACCTGTGGACGTCGTGCCGTGCTCCCGAACGCCCGATTCTCGCTTCTCCGTCAAGTCAGAACCGTCCGACACAACTGCGACGGCATCCACCGTGGCGCGTCGCTCGGCTCGGCGAATCTCGGTTCCATCGGGATGGCATCGCGGCGTGGTAAGCACCGCGACTTCGCTGAGTTGTTTCGAATCAACTTCGGGCGCTGAAGCCGGCGCAGCAGCGATTCCCGCCGCAAGCCTCAGCTTCACGTGTTTGTCCTTGAGAACTCTCGGAGGAGCCATCAGCCGCACGGCCCGCGCCGAGAAAACCGGTTCCGAATTTCCCTGCCCAAACGGCTCCAGCTGTTCGAGCGCGCGAAACAGATCGGGCGTGACTTGATCCAGATCCAGTTCCGCGTCGACGTCAAGCACCGGCTCGAAGTCCGCCGAGGTCAGGCGTAGTCGCGCGTATTCATCCAGATGGGCGCGAAGTTCCGGAACCCGCTCCGATGGCAGCGAGAAACCGACGGCATGGGCGTGTCCGCCATAGCGCGTGAACAGTTCGCGGCAGGATTCGAGCGCATCGAGCAAGTGGAAGGCGCGAATAGACCGTCCGGAGCCGTGCGCCTCACCGTTTTCGTGCGTGACCACGAGGGTCGGACGGCCATACCGCTCGACCACGCGCGTCGCCGTGATGCCGATCACGCCCCGGTGCCAGCCGTCGCCGTCGATCACCACACAGTGCGCATTTCGCAGATCGGGTTCCTGTTCGAAGCGCACGTCGATCGCCTGCAAAATGCGGCGCTCTTCCTCCTGGCGCTCCGCGTTGAGCGTGTCGAGGCGTGAGGCAATTTCCCGCGCCCGCGCCGGGTCTTTCACGCTGAAGAGTTCAATGACGTCGCGAGCCACGTCCATGCGCCCGGCGGCATTCAGGCGGGGCGCGATGCGAAACGCGATTTCACCCGAGCTGGGAGGGCGGGTCGCAGGGATCTGCGCGACTTCCAAAAGGGCCTTCAGCCCAGGATTCACGGCACGGCGCAAGGCGTCGAGCCCGAGCTTGGTGAAGACGCGATTTTCGCCGGTCAGCGGCACGGCATCGGCAATGGTCGCGATGGCGACCATCTTCATGAACGACATCAGCAGCCGCGACGGATCTTTGTGCGGCAGGCGTTTTTCCATCAAGGCCTGGGCCAGCTTGAACGCCACGCCCGCGCCGCACAATGCCTTGCAGGGATACTCACAACCGGATTGGTTCGGGTTCAAAACCGCAAGAGCTTTGGGAACGCCGTCGTGGCCCGGCAGGTGATGGTCGGTGACAATGAGGTCGACACCCAAACGCTCGGCGGTCTCGGCGGCGGCAAAGGCACGAATGCCGGTATCGACGCTGATGATCAGGCGGATGCCCGCGCCGGCAGCGCGCTCGATCACATCGTCTTGCATGCCGTAGCCTTCGCGGATGCGGTGCGGCACGTGAAAATCGGCGCAGCCGCCGCATAACTCGATCGCCGTCTTCAGGATGACGATGGCGGTCGTACCGTCGACATCGTAGTCGCCGTAGATCAGGATGCCTTCCTTACGCTCGATGGCGGCGTCGAGCCGCTCGACCGCCGCCCGCATACCCGACATCAGATAGGGCGAGTGCAAGTCAGCAAGCTTCGGAGCGAGATAGTGCAGGGCGGATTCCACGTCGCGGATGCCCCGCATGAGCAGCAGCCTGGCGAGGGTAGCAGCGAGTTGCGGATCACGGCCCAGGCCCAGCGCAGGGCTGGCGCACAACGCGGCCGCAAGGGAGGCAAGACCGTCGTGGTCGGCAGATTTAGAGAGCCACTTCATGTTGGAAATTCACCACAGAGCCACAGGCAAACTCTTAGAGCCACAGAGAAACCCAACGTCTTGAGCTTTTCCGTTTCACGAAATCGCGCTAATGCTGACAAAAAGCAGGTCCTTCGCTGCGCTCAGGATGACAATTCTGTTAAGCGTTTTTCTACTATGTGATTCTGTGGTGAAAGCGCAAACGTGCGGCTTCATGCGCATCGAGCCAAAAAGACCTCGTTCACGCGGGCGAGGGCGCCCGCGCTACACGCTTCAGTCTTCTTCGTCCGGGCCAGGCTCGTCGATGGGAATGCCGCCGAAATCTTCCGACAGCTCGATCATGCGTTGATAGCGGTCGTACCACTCGGTGCTGGCTTCGTAGAGGAAGATGCTGCCCTGAAACGGCCAGCCCAGCTGCACAAAACCCGTTTTGCCGACGTAAGTACGCAGCCAGCGCGCGTCTTCCAGGTCCTCGTCGTTGGTGTACTCGGCGTTGCTCATGCGCGTGATCAGTTCCTCGAGTTCATCCCGCTTCAGAGTCCAGGAATCCATGGTGAGGAACGGCGCGCCCGAGGACTTGGCCAGCTCGACGAAATCTTTCCAGCCGTCTGTATTGTCTTCGGTCTTCCACATGACGCATTGCACCTCTTCGTAGTCCACGTAGCCGTGAAACCGGCGCAAGCCGTGGCCTTCGATGAAGGCGATCATGTCGTCTTTCAGACCCGACAGGTCGTCAGGAGCGGAAGTCATGAGGGGGCTCTCGTTGAATCAGCATTGTAAGCCTTTTTGGGTGCGAGGGAGTAGAAAGCCGGGCTTCGCTTTTAGCTGGTTGCGCTTAGCGTTCGGGGCAAGTCGGTGCGCCAGTCCGCTTCACGCAACCCCGTTTGACCGCGCTGGAATGCCCGCTCTGGAATGCCCGCCAGACCACGTCTGCCGCTCATGCCAATCGCGATGACCTGCTCTCCCTGTGCTAGACTAATAGTTTCACTGCAGACCTCTGAACGAGACAATGCTTTTTTCCAAAGAATATGTGGGCTATCTGGCCCGCGAACTCACGAAAAAGCTGATCGCAGGCGAGTTTATCGAGACGGAGAAACCCGCCGCGATGACGGAGCGCGTGCACGCGGCCCTGCTCGAAGAAATGTCGCTCGAGGACCGCATCAACGACGAAGTGCGCGTCATCCTTGAGGCGTATTCCGACGAAATGCGCCGCAGCGGCGCCAACTATCAGGAAATGTTTCGCAAGGTGAAAAGCGAGCTGGTGAAGAAGTACAAAGCAGTGCTGTGAAGGTAAATCGTGATTCACGACAGAGGCACAGAGGGAACCAACATTAAGTTCTTCGCAGTTCCCGGAGTCGCGTGGCGATGCCGAAAAAAGCAGATCCTTCGCTGCGCTCAGGATGACAATTCTATTGGGGTTTCTCGGGCTCAGTGACTTGTGACTCAGTGACTCTGTGACGTGACTCTGTGGTGAGATGACTTTTTGAGGATTTGCCGTGAGATTAAGCCGCGACAAGGTCAACAAGATCGCCCACGTGGTCAGCGATGCCTTGGCTGAAACTCCCGAGGTCGAGTTTCTCGAAGACCGCAACACGATCCGCCTGGAAGTCCGCAAGGTACTCGAAGAGTTGCTGAACCAGGAAGCGCGCATCGACCAATCCGCCCGCCAGAAAATCGAAAGCCAGAAACGCACCATCCTCGAAGGCAGCCAGGAGTGGGACATCCTCTACCGCAAGTACTACAACGAGGAAGTCAAAAAGCTGGGAATTTGAAAAAACAGCTCTTAGCTCTTAGCTCTTAGCTCTTAACAGTTGCCGCAAAGACCGGCAGCCGTTCACCCGGAGGTTGCCTTTCTCAAAGCCCGCTTTTTTGTCCTGCGCCGGTATAACCTGAAACCAGGCGATCTGCAGCGTTTTCACGTCCTATGCACTCAATGCACGATATCTCCTCGTTCATCAAGCGCGCCGCCCTCGTGACCGGATTCGACCTGGCAGGAATCTCGCCCGTCCGTGATTTCGACGAACTCGCTTACTTCCCGCGGTGGATTGCGGCGGGCCGCGCCGGCGACATGAAATACCTCGAGGCTCGCGACGATGCCGGGCAATTGAAGCGCGAGTCTGTGAGGATCGCCGCGCCCTGGGCGCACAGCGTAATCGTCTGCGCCATCAACTACAACACCTCGCAACCGTACTCGACGGCGGCCAGCGATCCCGATCGCGGATGGATCTCTCGCTACGCCTGGGGCCGCGAGGACTACCACGACGTGGTGCTGAGGCGTTTGCGCGAGTTGGAAAAACGACTGTGCGAGGCGGTTGCACCTGGAAGGTCGGACGCCCCTTCGGCAACGGCAGGCGAACCTTCAGCCACAGCCGGCGGGATGCCGGCGCTACCTTTGCGCACGTGGTGCTACGTCGACACCGGTCCCGTCGTCGAGCGCGTATACGCCAAGTACGCTGGTGTGGGCTGGATCGGAAAAAACACCTGCGTGCTGAACCAGCAACTGGGATCGTGGCTCTTCCTCGGCGTGATCCTGACTTCGCTGGAACTCCTGCCCGACCTGCCCGCACCCGACCGTTGCGGCACGTGCACACGCTGTCTCGACGCCTGCCCTACCAATGCATTCCCTGCTCCTTACCAGCTCGACGCGACGAAATGCATTTCATATCTGACGATCGAAAAACGTGGCCCGATTCCTGAAGAACTCCGCGACGGCATGGGCCGGCACGTATTCGGCTGCGATATCTGCCAGGACGTGTGTCCCTGGAACCGCAGGGCCCCGGTGAGCAGTTCCCCTGAATTTCAGCCTCGCGAGGGCATGGTCAATCCCGCCTTGCAATGGCTGGCCGAGATGAAGGCCGAAGACTTTCGTGAGCAATTCCGTGGCTCGCCGGTGCGCCGCACGAAACTGAGCGGCCTGCGCCGCAATGCCGCAATCGCCATGGGCAACAGCGGGAATCGCGAGTTTGAGCCTACGCTTGAAGAGTTGCGCCATGACGAAGATCCCATCGTGTCCGAGAGTGCAGAGTGGGCGCTGCGCAAACTTGCGGACCCACCCACCAGCAAGCTTCCTGCCCAGCACAAGTCCTGACCACTGCTCCTCCCGCGTGCGGGCGGCGTCCCACAAAATCCGCCTCGAATGTGTCAAAATCGCAGTGGAGCACTCGCCATGGATGAGACTTTTCAAGAGGCCGCCACGGAATCCTCCCCAGCGGATTCCAGAACCTGGATCGGCCGCATTTTGATCGGGGTCATCCTCGGTGAGGCGGTTTGGGGATTTCTGGTCTCCATCACCAACAATCTCGCCCTGCCCGCGATGGCGAGGGTCTTGGGGGGAGACCCACAGTCTCCTCTCTACCTGGGGAAGGGCGACTTCAACGTTCCCGCCCTATTCACTGCGGTTCTCGAACTCTGCTTTGCCGGGATCGTTGCCGTTATCTTGAACTCCTGGTCCCAGAAAACCCACCGTGTCCGGACAGTAAAAACCGTGCGGGTTGCGCCCGCCGCCGTACTTTCCATCGCTCCGCCGGTGCGTGTCCCCGAGCCTTCGCCAACCCCAGCGCCACAGCCCGCGATGCCGGCCAACCCCAGCGTCACCGCTGCCCAGCCCACGGCTCCGCCGACCCCACCCACACCAGTCCCGAAGCCCGCCAAGCCGAAGGCGCCGAAAGAGGTCTACTACAACATCGTGGGAGAACCCATCGAGCGCGACGACGAGTAACTCGTCTCGCCATCTCTCGCTCTCGTACACAACAGCAGACACATCTCTCTTCCGACCGACACCTCGATCTTCCACCGTGGTAGCATCTCCTTAACTCCAATGCCTTTCCGGCACCCCGTGGCTCGCATCCTCCATGGACGCCTCTTCCTTAGACTTCTTCTCTTCGCCTTAGCCCTGCCCACCGCGACCGCGTACGCCGCCGAATCCCAGTGGCAGGAATTCCGGTCTGCCCACTTCACCGTCGTCACTGACGCCGGCGACAAAAAGGGCCGCGAGGTGGTCCTGCGCTTCGAGCAGATGCGGGGCGTTTTTGCGCAACTGTTGTCGCGTAAGAAAGTGAAGATGCCGGTCCCGCTCACCATCTATGCGCTCAAAGACGACAAGCGCTTCTATCAGATGGCTCCACTTGAGAACGGCCAGCCCATCAGCGCGCCGGGATTCTTCGTCCCCGCCGACGACCACCAGTTCATCGTGCTAAACATGTTCGAGGAGGAGGACCTGGCGGGCGGTCGCACACGACTTTGCTCACCTCTTTCTCAACTACAACTACCCTCCCACGCCCGCCTGGTTTGATGAAGGCTTCGCCGAATACTTCTCCTCCATTCGCCTGGACAACAAGCAGGTGGGGATGGGCAATGACCCCGAGCTGGCCTCGGCATACCGGCAGGACGTCCTCGGCAATCAGACCGAGCTGCGCAATCCGCCCAAATCCCTCACGGAGTTGCTGAACGGATGGGTTTGGCTTGCCCTTCCCGACCTGCTGACTATGCGGCACGACACGTCGAACTATCAGGAAGGCTCGCGTCGCACCCTGTTCTACGCGCAATCCTGGATGATGGTGCACTACCTTCTAAACAAGGACAAGCTGAGCGAAACCGGAACCTATTTCGGTCTGGTGCAGTTACAGCACGTTCCCGTCGAACAGGCGATTCAGCAGGCCTATGGGATGACGCCGGCTCAACTCGATAAGGCAGTCAAGGACTACTTCCATTCCCTCACCCAGCTCCAGCGTGATGTGGAAGCCGCGCGCCGGCCCGAAGCGACAACCGCGAATGTTCCGCAGATCTATCAATTCCCCGCTCCGGTCGGCCTGGAGGACCTCGCCATTACCGCCAACCCGGTCCGCGAAACCAACGCCGACGCGCAGCTGGCCGAGGTGATGGTGCGCCTGCCGGAACGTCGTGAGCAGGGTTTGAAGGAAATCGATCGCATTCTGAAGCTCACCGACAAGAACGGTCAGCCCCTCGACAACGAGATTGCCCACCGCGCGCTCGCCTGGGTTCACCTGAATAACAAAGAGTTCCCGCAAGCTGCCGAAGAACTGGGCAGCGCCGCCGCGCTCGATCCCCAGGATGTCTGGAATCGCTATTACCTATCCTTGGTGAAGTATCGAACCGCACAGGTGCATCACGAGGAAATCTCTGGACTCGCCAACATGATGGTGGATCTGAAGGTGGTCATCGACTGGTACCCGGATTTCGCGGAAGCCTACAGCATGCTCGGAATGGCACGCATCGAAGGCGGCGGCGCGAGTTCGGCGCTTGAGTCCATCAAGCAAGCGATCGCGTTGAGCCCGCGCAACGAGCAGTACCAGTTCAATCTTGCCCAGATCCTCGAAGCGAGCAAAAAATGGGAGGAGGCCCAGCAGACCTTCGAGCGGCTGAAATCCAGTTCCAATCCCCAGATTGCAGCTGCGGCCACTCACGCGCTCGACGAACTACCTGCCGTCCGCAAATACGGCATCTCGCCGAGCGCACCAAAGCGCGCGCCCCAAGGGTCTCCATTTGATGAACTCGATCAGGAGGCTCAGAAACGCGCTCAGCAGCCCGAGGCCACCGCTTTTGACAAGCGGCCGACCCAGTTCGCCAAGGGCACACTCGTCAGCGTCGATTGCTCGCGCGCCCCGGTTGCACTCCTGACCGTCAACACCGGCGCCCGTTCGATGAAGTTCCGCACTGCCGATTACAAGTCGTTGCTTGTCATCGGCGAGGACAGCCTTTCCTGCGAGTGGAAGAATCGCAAGGTCGCCGTCAACTACAAGCCCGGCGGTGCCGCCGACGGGGATCTGGTGTCGGTAGAAGTGCAGTAAAGGCAAAGTTTCAAGGTTTCAATGTTTCAAGGTTTCAAAGTTTCAAAGTTTCAAGGATAGAAGAGCCAGTCATGAGACTTTGAACTTAACTTTGAAACTCTGAAACTCTGAAACTCTGAAACCTTGAAACTTTGCCGCAACAAAAAATCCCTCCCGGGGGGAACCGGGAGGGTGGAAATGGTTTGGGAGCAGGTTAGAGTCGAGTGACGTTCGCCGCCTGAAAACCTTTGGGGCCTTTGAGGAGATCGAATTCTACGGTTTCTCCTTCGTTCAAAGTGCGATATCCGTTCTCCTGGATCGCTGAGAAATGGACGAACACGTCCTCGCCTGTGGAGCGCTGGATAAATCCATAACCCTTTGCTCCGTTAAACCACTTTACGGTTCCCTTCTCTCTCACAGAGAAACTCCTTTGCCTTTTCGCGAAGAATTCATCCCGCCGCCCCCTGTCGAAGCCTCGGGAATTTCCCGATGGCCCCCCCTCAAGAAGATCAGTGGGACAGGTCGCGTTACCGCCGGCGGAGAAAGTTTCCACCAAAACAACGAAGGCTCCGAAGCCGGGCACCATGTAAAGGAACCACGGCGCGCAGCTCTGGAGCTCGAGATCGGTGGCGAGAATCTCTACCGCCTAACACAGAAACGTCAACCTAGTTACCCGGTCTCACTGCCGAATTTCCAGCAGTGAGCCACAGATAATATTCAGGTCGCACCCTCTTGGCAAGTGGAGAAATTAGGACAACCCCGTTAGAGTCAAAGGTTTGCAACATGACTCCGCACGCCATCGTGTGACCACAGGTCATTGTCCTGCGGTAGCCTTCCCGGCGATACTCCATTTGATAGGATTAAAAAAGCCGGTGTCCAGCCCCACCACAGCTGCGATTCCCACTCCAGCCGAGAGCGTCAAACCTCGCGGCGTAGCTCGCACCTACTCCGGATTGGTGCTTTCCACCATTCGCTATCTCTTGCGAACCGAAGTGCATACCTTCGCCTTTTCGGTCGCTGCCAATGCAATCCTGTCGTTTTTTCCCTTTGTCGTGCTGCTGATGACCTTAATCCGGCGCGTGTTTCATTCGCCCGTGATGTACGACGTCGTCGCCCAACTGCTGCGCGATTACCTCCCGGCCGGGCAGGAGTTCGTCATCCGCAACTTGAATGCTCTCGTCGGAGCGCGCCACCAGGCGCAACTCGCTTCGCTGGCGATTCTGTTGATCACCTCGACCGGAATCTTCTTGCCCCTGGAAGTTGCTCTCAACCGCATCTGGGGTTTTCCCGAAAACCGTTCGTATATCGGGAACCAGGTCATCTCTCTTGGCCTGGCCTTCTGGTGTGGCGCGCTGGCTCTTTTGTCCATCGGGATGACGGCCGGCAACGTCGCACTGATGGAATTTCTGCTTCGCGGCCACGGCACGTTTATTGTTCGCGTCGTCGGATTTCTGGTAATGAAGGTGTGCGCGATTTGCGCCAGCATCGCCATTTTCTTTTTGATCTACTGGGTCTTGCCCAACGGCAAGGTTCCCGCCCGCGCCGTGCTGCCGACGTCGATCGTCATGGGCCTGCTTTTCGAAGCCTTGAAGTACGCCTATATCCTGGCCCTTCCTTATTTGAACTTCGCCGAAGTTTACGGGCCATTCTCGCTGTCGGTCACTTTGATGTTCTGGGCGTTCCTGTCCGGCCTGCTGCTCCTGACCGGTGCGCACCTTTCGGCAGAGGGACACGTAGCAAGAACCTAAGGCAAGTTTCAGAGTTTCAAAGTTTCAAGGTTTCAAAGGCCGCAAGAATCCGTGTCGCCGACATTTTGAACCCCGTCCTCGAAACTCTGAAACCTTGAAACCTTGAAACTTCCCCTATCACTCCCTACTGTGACAGCGGACACCGCTTGCAGCGCGCACACCGCGTAGGATTCATTCGTTTCCCGGCTTTCTTCCGAGCGGATATCAATCCCGGAGGCAGATGCATATGCATCGATGTCTCTTCAGGTGTCTGCTCGTAGCTTCGTTTCTGTTTCCCCTTGGCGTGTGCGCCCAGATGCGCACGGTCGCTGCCTCACGCGCACCGCTGGAACTGCCGCAAGTCACGCGCCAGGCCGGAATCATCTTCTCCGGACACGTCATTTCTATTCAGCCGGTACGTGTCGCCGGATCAGACCAGGTGGCCAGCGTCGCTGTGACCTTTCAGGTGGAACAGGGCATCCGCGGCGCACGCGCCGGGCAGCGCTTCACGTTTCACGAGTGGGTCGGATTATGGTCCGGCAGCGAGCGCTACCGGGTGGGCGAACGCCTGATGCTCTTTCTTTATGCCCCCAGCGAGCTCGGGCTCACCAGCCCCGTTGGCGGCGCCGCCGGGCGTTTCTCCGTCGACCGCAATGGCATGGTGCTGCTCAGTCAGCAACAGCAGCAAGCCATTCAGATCCTGCCCGAACCGGTTCGCATCCTTCGCGGTCGCGTTCCGATACGGGATTTTGTGCGCAGCCTTCGCGGCTTGGGGGAGGAATAAGCGATGGGACACCTATTTCATTTCCACCACAGTCGCCTGCACCAGGATCCACCCGCTCCCACCCAACTGGCGAAGATCGAGTCTGAAGTCCGCCAAAGGCCGTGGTGGCGGCAGCGTGCGGTGGTGTACGTCGTGGCGATTGCTCTCATGCTTCTCATCGCGCTCGTGGAACTGGCCAGGGCCGGAGGTCCGCAGTATGTGGCCGGCGTCAGCTACTTCAATGCCGGTGTGGCGGGCCAACCCATCGTTTGGGCGGGTGGCACGATCACCTACTACACCGACCAGGGCAATCTGAGCCCCATCCTTGCTGGCAGCGATGCCGACGCATTTGTTGCCGACGCGTTCTCCCGCTGGACCGCCATCCCCACCGCGGCCGTCTCCGCTACACGCGGCGGCCAACTCTCCGAAGATGTGAACGGCACCAACGTCATCCTCAACAGCGATCGTAGTATTACGTTGCCCGCCGATATCCAACCCTCCGCGACGGCCAAGCCGGTTGCTATCGTTTATGACGCCGACGGCCAGGTTACCGACGCATTCATGGGCATTGGCGCCAGCGCCGACTGCATCACCAACGGCGCGTTCGGCGGCCCGGACGCCTTCACCACCGATGGCCACTTCGCGCACGCCCTGGTCGTCCTCGATGGCAACTGTGCGCTGACGTCCGCGGCGCTGCCCGATCTGAAGTATCGCCTGGTGCGTGTGCTCGGCCAGGTCTTCGGCCTCGGCTGGTCGCAGCTGAATCTGAATGCCATCACCGGATCGCCGCACCCTACGACGGACGACTACGCCGGGCTCCCCCTGATGCATGCGAAAGACTTGTCCAATTGCACGCCCATTTCGAAGTGTCCCAACGCGGACCAGCCCAAGCTCGACGATGCGGCCGCGCTCTCCCGGCTCTATCCCGTCACCAGCAGTAATGCCGCGCAATTTCCCGGGAAACAGGTTCTTGCTGATACGACTGCCCGAATCCATGGATCGGTGTACTTCACCGACGCCTATGGCAACCCGATGCAACCCATGCAGGGGGTCAATGTCGTGGCGCGCTGGATCGATCCCGCGACCGGCCAGCCCTCCGGCCGTTATGCCGCCACTTCGGTTTCCGGTTTCCTGTTCGCCGGGAATGTCGGGAACGCGATCACAGGAACCACCGACGCACTTGGCCAACCCTACGACCGCTTCGGCAGCGGCGATACGACCCTCGAGGGTTTCTTCGATCTTGCCGGCCTGCCAATCCCCAGCGGGAACAGCGCGCAATATCAGATCTCGATCGAAGCGGTCGATCCGAACCTCTCGCAATGCGTGGGGCCGTACGCGCCCTGGCAAGTCAAGCCCTCAGGCGCTGCACAACTCATGGTTGTCACCGTCAATGCCGGAGGGGACTTCCAGCAAGACATTCTTATGAACACCAGCATGCTCGATCTTCCGGAAGCCAGCTCGCGCGACAACTTCGCGTCTCCGCGTCTGCTGCCCCGAAATAGCGATTGGGTGGGAAGCCTCAGCGGCTATGGCGACGGTGACTATTTCCTGCTGACCGGCCAGACCGGACGCACCCTCACCATCGAGGTCACAGCCCTCGACGACAACGGTCAGCCCAGCACGCAGAAAGCCCAGCCGGTCATCGGCATGTGGTCGCTGGCCGCGCCTGCCGGCACGCCGCCCCCGGCATTCACGCCATCTTCTTTCAATTCCCCGAGCACCGGAGTCACCACGCTGAACGCCCAGCTACTGTCGACTACGCAGTTCCGCATCGGCATTGCCGATCTGCGTGGCGACGGTCGCCCTGACTACCGCTACCGTGCCCGCGTGCTCTACGGCGACTCGGTGACGCCGAACCGTGTTAGCGTGCGTGCCGGCACGCCTATCGCGATTGACGGCACCGGCTTCCGGCCCGGCTTGACCCTCACCGCGGGCAACGTGCCCCTCACCCTGCTCAGTACATCGACAAAAGAGATGGTCGCGACCACTACAGCCGTGCCCGACGGAACCGTCACCCTCACCATCGCAGATCCGGTGACCGGCAGTACCGCCACCCTGCAGAGCGCGCTGACCTTCGGAGCCGGACCGAACGACGTGATTCTGCTCGCGCAAGGGGGCAATTCGTCCACGCCAGTCGGTGGACAAGCTCCTTCTCCGATTCGCGTGACCGTTGCCACTCCTGATGGCGTCTCGCCTGTAAGCGGCGCCACTGTGCAATGGAGCGCCACCAACAGCGCCGGACTCTCCGCCTGCAATGGCGCTTCGACTTGCCCTGCGCTCACCGACGAGAGCGGACAGGCGGAAACGCGCGTCACTGTTGGCGCAGTCGGAACCATCACCATCACCGCTTCGCTCGCGCCTGCCTCGTACTCTCCACCGAAAACTGTGCAGGCTACCGTGAGTGGAACCTCGTCCGCAAAAGACCTCGCCCTGTTCGCTCCGAAGGTCTGGGTGGCGCAAGGGGCCACCGTTGATGTTCCTTTCACCGCACGCCTTCTGGCAAACGGAGCACCGCTCAGCGGACAGACGCTGAGCTGGCAGATCGGTATCGGTTCGGGGACGCTGACTCCCGCCAGCGCAGCCACCGACGGCGACGGCTACGGACGCACCACGCTCCACCTCAATTCGCTCGCCGGCGATGTGCAAGGCACTGTCTGCCTGATGCCGGGCAACAATCCCTGCCAGACGTTTTATGTCGTGCAGGTCGCGCCGTCAGTGCTGAAGCTGCAACCGGTCTCCGGCAGCCTGCAAATCATTCGCGTCGGCCAGGCGTTTCAGCCGATCTCTCTGCGCGTCACCAATTCGGCGACGCCGCCCAACCCGGTGATGGGCGCGAGCGTCACGTTCCAGAGCCTGATCTTCTTGCCCGACGAAGACTCGCCGGTCGAAACCAGCGGCGATGGCGGCATCTCGCAGCATCCGATGAAAGTACTGCTGGGGAGCTCGTCCAACGCAGTCGCCACCGATGCCAATGGCTTGGTGACTCTGCAGCCTTCCCTGGGAGGATTCTCGCGGCCGCTGGAAATCGAAATCATGGCCACGACGGCGAACGGCGCATCGCTGCAATATGAGTTGCCGGTGCTCCCCGCGTTAGCGTCGCAAACGAATGGAAGCAGCGGCGTAGTGAGCCTGCCGCTACCCGTGCGCCCATTCCGCAGCGTTCCTAAACGGCAGACTCGCTTTTAGGAGGCGGTACAAACCTTTTCGTATCGAGAAAAAGAGCTGAGAAGCTATCTCATAATGGATCAAACGTGTAAGCTTCCGTCTCCTCAGGGGCTAAAGCCCCAACTTTTATGCGGCTCTGGACGGCGCGGCTGAAGCCGCGCCCTTTCAAAACAGATTTGTGAGATAGCAGATAGCTTCTAAGACCTAGGACCCGAGACCTAGGACCCGAGACCTGTGACCTAAGACCTGAGACCTGAGACCTGTCACCAGTCACTTGCCCCCGGTCCACTGATCCACCCAGCCATTGACCGTCTTGTACCAGAGCTGCGAGTTCTGCGGCTTCAGGACCCAGTGGCCCTCGTCAGGGAAATACAGCATCTTTGACGGGATGTTCTGGCGCTGGAGCGTCGTAAACAGCTGGAAGCCTTCGCTCACGTCGAGCCGGTAGTCGAGTTGCCCGTGCACCACCAGGGTCGGCGTCTTGAAGTTGGTCGCGTACATGTGCGGCGACCACTTGTCGTACATCGCGCGGTTGGTATAGGGCGTACCCTTGAATTCCCACTCGTTGAACCAGAGTTCTTCCGTCGTGCCCCACGTCGACGTCGAATTGAACATGCCGTCGTGGGTCACGATGCACTTGAAGCGGTCGGTGTGCCCGAGGATCCAGTTGGCCATGTAGCCGCCGTAGCTCGCGCCCAGCGCGCACTCGCGGTCCTTGTCGATGAACGGATACGTCTTCTCGGCGTAGTCGAGGCCTTTCATGAGGTCTTCAAACGGAGCGCCGCCCCAGTCGCCATAGATCGCGTCGATGAATTTCTGCCCGTAGCCGGGTGAGCCGTGGAAATTGATCATGATGACCACGTATCCGCTGGAGGCGAACAGTTCCGGATTCCAGCGATAGCTCCACTCGTCGCCTTCTGGAACTTCGGGCCCACCGTGCACGATGAACTTCAGAGGATATTTCTTGTTAGGGTCGAAGTTGGGCGGCTTGACGAGGAAGCCCTGGACCTTGTCGCCGTAGGCGCCTTCGAACCAGAAGGATTCGAGGGGAGACATGGCGATTTGCGAGAGGACGGACTCGTTGAGGTGAGTGAGCGCCTCACCCACGGCCTCCTGCTCACACGGTATATGAGTTGGTTGCCCCTTACGGACGGGTTTTCCTTCTCCGCATACCTTCCATTCACGGGAAAGATAAATTTCATTTGGATGTCTGACTGACATGCTCGTAAATACGAGAGTGTTGCCATCGACCGTGAATACCAGATTGTCATCGAAAGCAGTCTCCCCATTTCCAAACATTGGTGGGTAGCCTGTGAAACTTCCTTGGCCGTGCATCAATCGGAACCAAGCCTCAGGCATGTTCAATGGTCGGTCGATATCTACATCGAAGAAAGGAGAGAGGCCCGTCATTTCAGAGGTAAAGTAAATCTTCTGTGAATTCGGATACCAGGTAAACGTTCCGACCCACCCGTCGAATTTTTCGGTCAGATTCTTCTTCTCTCCCGTCTTCCGGTCATACAGCATCAACCGGAAGCGGTCGCTCTCATCCCCCGGACGCTGCTGCGCGCGGTACGCAATCCACTTCCCGTCCGGTGAATACAACGGCGTCGAGTCGCTCGCGGGATTGTCAGCAGTGATGTTCTTTGCCTGGACGGGCGAGACGCCCGTCCCTCCATTGACTGGCACGATCCACAGATCGTTGTTGGTCGATGTCGCTTCCACCTTGTCGTGGTTCGAGGTGTAGCAGAGCTCCTGTCCGTCGGGCGAGAAGGCGTAGTCGTCCTGCCCGCCGAGCGAGAACACGGGCGCGTCGTAGTCGCCTGGAGTGAGGTCACGAGGAGGCGGAGGCGCAATACCGGCACCCACCGCAGCCCCATTGCCCATTGAGCGCGGAGATGCGAGCACGTCTGGCACGACAAAGATATGGCTGCGCTTCCCCGCCTTGTAAGCATTCCAATGGCGATACAGCAGGTGCTCGAAGATCAGCGCCTTCACTTTCGAGTCCTGCACCTCTTTCAGTTTCTTCGCATTGCATTCCTGCTCGGCGGCGGGCGCACCATCGCACTCCGGATACACGTCCGATACAAACAAAATGCTTTTCCCATCCGGCGACCACAGTTCGCCACTGGCTTCCGTGGCCAGCGCCGTCAGTTTGTGTACGCCCGTCACCGTTCCTGCGGCGCCATCAAACTCGGCGATCCAGACCTGTGATCCACCTTCCTTCGTCGACAGAAATGCGAACCTCTTCCCATCCGGCGCCCAGCGGGGACGGTCACTATCCTGATCGGCGATCAGGACGCGCTCACGCGCGTCGACGGGCGGGACGCCCGTCGCTCCACCGGCGGAGCTTGGTGCCGCGAGCGGCACGATCCAAACATGCGGCGTCTTCTTGTTGGCGGCGAGGTCCACATCGACCGCCGCGAACAGCACCCACTGGCCATCGGGCGATGGCACCGGTTCAGAGACGCGCTTGAGCGCCATCATGTCTTCGAACGTAAATGGGCGCTTGGCCTGGGCGAACAAGGAAGCTGCGCAGAACACCGGCACTACGTAAAAGAATGTAAAGATCAGGGTGAGCACACGGCGCATAAGTCCCTCCGCGAACAAACCGGATAGTGTAGAACAGCTTGCGGATTTGAGTCAGTGATTGCTGCTGGCGGCTGGCTTCTGGCTGCTGGCAATCCCCTCGCGCAAGGCTTTTTCGACGCGGCTTTCGACGCGGCTGACCTTGGTTCCGTAAAGCTCAAATTGGGTGAAGAATGTTGATTGCGAGAAGCCAGGAGCCAGCAGCCAGTGGCGTTAAAACTGCGAGCGCTAAAACTGCGGGTCCCCCTGCAACCCCTGAGCGCCTCGCGCCGTCTAATTCCGTAGGCAGAAACTGCAGTCTTCCCTACCCTCCGGGCTCCCTGAGCGGAGAGGGTCCGGGGGTAGGAAGGCAGCAGTTTGCCTACTTCCCTGGTGGGCAATTTCCTCTACACTATTCCCATGAGATCCTTCCGCCGGTTCATTCTCGCTCTTGTATCTGTCGCTTTCCTGACAATGTGCGCCTTCGCCGATGAAGGGGCGCTCGACAAATCCGAGCCGAAGGGAATCACCCCGGAAGAAATCATCAAGCGCTTCTCCACCAAGGAAAAAGAATTCAAGGAAGCCCGCGACCTGTACACCTACCGCCAGGACGTGAAAGTGCAGGTGCTCGATGGCGACACGGTCAAAGGCCAGTACCACGAGGTTTTCGACGTCGTATTCGACAACGGCGGCAAGCGGCTGGAGAACGTGGTGTTTGCTCCTCAGTCCGACCTCGACCAGGCCGGCCTCTCCATGGACCAGGGCGATTTCGACGACATCCGCAACCGCCTGCCTTTTGTGCTCACCAGCGATGAGGTCGGCGAATACGACGTCCTGTACGTCGGCCAGCAGCAGGAAGACGAACTGCATTGCTATGTCTTCGATATCGCCCCCAAGCAGATCGTCGGCAAGAAGCGCTACTTCCAGGGACGCATCTGGGTCGACGACCACGATTTTCAGATCGTGAAGACCTACGGCAAAACCGTTCCCCAGATCTACGACAAAAAACACAAAGGCAAAGAAGAACACCTCTATCCGAACTTCACCACCTGGCGCGAGCAGATCGACAAGGTCTACTGGTTCCCGACCTTCACCAAGGCCGACGACACGCTGCACTTTTTCAGCGGCGACATCCACATCCGCGAGATCGTGAAGTACGAGAACTACAAGAAATTCGGCTCGAAGACGAGAATCACCTACGAGGGCAAAGAACTGCCGCCGGGAGAGAAGAAGGATACGCCGCAGCAGCAGAGTCCGCAGAGGTAGGGATTAAAGTTTCAAAGTTTCGAAAGTTTCAAGGTTTCAAAGTTTCAGTGTTTCAAAGTCCGGGCAGAGTTTCGATGGCAGTGCCAGGAACCCCTTGGCGTTGACTTCACGCTGATCTCGACTGAGTCGGTCGCACTGACTCTATCAGGCGATTTAGTAGCCCTAATATCTGATAGATCTGACGGTCAAGCTTTTCGAAGGTCTCGGCAGTCAGGTACCCGAGATCGATCGCGATAGCGATTTGCGCGTCGACTTCCAGCAGTGAGCCCCTAGCAAGCCCGAGAAAGTGCGCGAACTCACCCCTCGTGAGTCTTCCTTGGCCTTCCGCGATGTTGGAAACGACTGAAACAGAGGCGCGGCGCAGTTGCGCAGTCAAGCCGTACGTCTCAATCTTGGGAAAGCGTTCGGTCTCGCGGTACACCTGCACCGCGAACGTCCTGGCCTTTTGCCACACAAACAACTCACGATAAGAACGCGCCACGACTTCCTCCTGGCGCCATCCTCACCCACTGAAGATTTTCGCTGGACGTTCAGTTCTGCTTTTGATATTTCGTCTTTGAAACTTTGAAACCCTGAAACTTTGAAACTTTTTGTCTTTGAAACCTTGAAATTTTAATAAAACAGATACTTCCTCCACTTATCGTCCGACCGCCCCATCAATCGCATGATGTGGCGGCTGGTGTGGAGATTGAAGGCGCGGGGTTCGCGCATCAGTTTCATGCCGGCTTCGGCGGGCGTTTGATTGCCCTTGCGGCGGTTGCAGGGATGGCAGCAGGCCACCAGGTTTTCCCAGGTAGAGAGACCTCCGCGGGAACGCGGAATCACGTGATCGAGCGTCAATTCGCCCGACGCCAGCACCAGCGAGCAGTACTGGCAGGTATTGCGGTCGCGTAACAAAATGTTCTTTCGAGACAGCGCCCGCGTCTGGTGAGGAATGCGGCGATACTCGAGCAGGCGAATCACCGAGGGAACCCGCATGGCCACTCGCGCCGCATGCAGAAAGTGGCCGTTCTCCTCCTCGGCCATGGCGACGCCCTTCAGCACCAGCACAATCGCGCGACGCGCCGCGCACACGTTGATCGGCTCGTAGGAAGCGTTCAGCACCAGCACCGGGGCGTGCAGGGCCTGGGCATTGCCGTAACCGCCGGTCGCGACCGCGAGTACGCCGGCCGCCGACCTTCCGATCATGCCCCGCATCGAGTTGTCGATCTTCGCTCCCATAAAACCTGCTCAGCCATGCGCCGCCATCGTCGCCGTGGTGCTTGCAGAACTCTCCTGCGGCTTGAACGAAACTGCCTGCACCTCATGCTTCAGCGTGCGCGCCACGGTCGCCACCCACACCCGCGCCGCGCCCGCGCGCCGCAGCACACGCGCGCATTCAAAGGCCGTCGTTCCCGTGGTGAATACGTCATCCACCAGCAAAATCTCGCGTCCCGATACTTTCTCGCGATCTTTCACCCGGAACGCCCCGCGCAGGTTCTCGCGCCGCTGGTGCCGGGTCAGGCCAATCTGCGACTGTGTTTCTCGCGTGCGCTCGAGCACATCGCAGCAAAGCGCGTGCCGCTCTCGCGACGGACACAGTTTCAGTGCTGCCCGCGCGATCAACTCCGCCTGGTTGAATCCCCGCTGCCGCAGCTTTCCTGAGAATAGAGGCACGGGAACCACGAAAAGTTGTGCGTCGCCCCAGAGAGGTTCCAGCTCCGCGATGACCTCTGCGAGCATGCGTCCCAGAACATTCGCCGCCGGACGCACCTGCTGGTACTTCAGCATGTGAATCAGTTCGCGCAGACCTGTCTCGTAGCTGCCATACGCGACCGCGCGGGCATACGGTTGGTCCAGGCGCCGGCAGAGTCCGCAGCGCGCCTCTCCCTGCGGGTCGCGAAACGCATGCGGCGACACCAAGCGCTCGCCACAGATGGCGCAGAGCCCTCCCGAGATCGGGTGGATCGCATCCAGGCAGGTATCGCAAACAGGAAGGCGCGAAATGCGGATCAGCGGTTCGCCGCAGATGCGGCAGTCGGCGGGAAACAGCGTAGCGAAGAGACTTTCAGCAATTCCGCCCGCCCAGGCGGCAATAGAAGACCCTTTGCCTACGGAATGCGCCTGGGTGGCCCGAGTTCGGTCCCCGGTACTGCTGAAGACGACCTCCCGTCGTCCGGAGGGTACATTTTTGGGCTCCAACCAGACGATGCCTTTTCAGTATAGCGGCTCGATATGGCCTCACGCAATGCGCTGATGATCTTCCGGCCGCGCCGGCGTTTCCTTTTGGGTTTCCTTGCGATCGGCCGCCCTGGCCGTTGCCACCATCTTTCCCGCATCGAACCGCATTGGATCCTTTCGCGGTAACACTGGCACACTCAACGGCCGCCACGACCGGAAATAACAATCCCCGCAACGTACGGGCTTCAGGAACAAAGGCGGCAGAAAGTATCGTTCCACGAAATTCCGCCGGCGCGAAGCATACCCTTCGTGACCTCCGCAATGATGGCAGTGAAATTCCTTGAAGAAGAAGAGCCAGAAACCAGGCCGACCGAAGGCGGGCATTGCCAACTCCTAGGGAAGTACGGCGAGACAACCTAACCAGTGCGTTTGATTTTAACCCCGTTTGGTGTCAAAAGTTTTGCAAACGCACGCGTCATGTCCCGCCAGCCGGGCGATTGCGGCGACGACCCCAACCCGCCAGTTGTCTGCGCCTGTACTTGTAATGGGCCGGGGCCGCGTGCTAACGTGCGCGGTCGCGGCCCAATGCGGCCTATATCTCGTCCCACGAACTACTTGCGAGGGTCCTCATGAGTACTTCCACCTCCGCGCCTGCCTCCGAAGGCGTCAAGAAATACACCCCCTACGTCCCCGAATCGATGGAAATGAAGGAATTCACGTTCCGGGCGGTGCTGATCGGGCTGGTCATGACGGTCATACTGGGGGCGGCCAACGCTTACCTGGGGCTGCGCGCGGGCATGACGATTGCAGCGACGTATCCAGCGGCGGTCATCGGCATGGCGGTTCTTCGGCTGCTGAAGGGTTCGATTTTGGAGGAAAACATCGCCCGAACAACCGGATCGATCGGGGAATCGGTGGCCGCGGGTGCGATCTTTACCATACCCGCTTTCGTGATCTCGGGCGCGTGGCCGGTTTTTGATTTCCAGCACGCATATTGGAAGTCCACCGCGTTGATGATTGTCGGGGGCGTGCTTGGCATTTTGTTCGTCACTCTACTGCGGCGGGTAATGGTCGAGGATCCGGAACTACCATTCCCAGAGTCGGTGGCAGCCGCGGAAATCCACAAAGCCGGACAGCAGGGCAGCCGGGCCGCTCAAATCCTCTTCGCCAACATGGGTTTCGGCGGACTCGTCTATCTGCTCGGCCAATTCAACCTGTTTAACGCCACCAAGGATTTCTTCTTCAGCGTCGGACGCGTGGGCAAAAGCTTCGTTCGGCTCGGAGCCGGAGCTCAGGCGAACAAGCTGACCACCGGAGCCATGACTCAGTTCTCTGCGCCGGCCGCCAGTCCCGCGTATCTGGGCGTGGGCTACATCATCGGCCCTCGGCTCGCCTCCCTGAACTTTGCCGGAAGCTTGCTGGCTTGGGGACTGTTGGTGCCACTGATCCTTTTCTTTCTGGGACCCAGACTCCAGGAGTTTCTGCCTGCGGGCGCAGTCGTGGACAACGATTTCTGGGGAGGACAGGCCACAGCCGTCTGGCGCTATATCGTCCGCCCTATCGCCGTGGGGGGAATGCTGGTCGGCGCCTGCTTCACTTTGTTCCGTATGCGCAAAAGCCTGGGCCTGGGAATCAGGCGGGCAATCTCAGACTTGAAGAAGTCGGCGGCTGGCCATGCGGCCGCCAACCGCACCGAGCGCGACTTGAATTCCAAGACCGTGTTTGTGGGCCTGGGCGCCGTCCTGCTCTGCATGATCGTCATGTACATGCGCTTTGCGGGGACACTGACAGCGGGGCTGACCGCCGCCATTGTCATGATCATCCTGGGGTTCTTTTTTGCCGCAGTCTCTGGGAACTTGGTCGGCATGATCGGGTCATCGAATAATCCCATCTCCGGCCTCACGCTGGCGACGGTAATCGTCGCGGCGTTGCTGATGGTGTCCCTGGGTGTGTCGGGCATGAGTGGCGTGGCGGCCGTACTTGGTGTGGCCGCGGTGGTGTGCGTCTCGTCGGCGGTGGCTGGGGAGATGCTTCAGGACCTCAAGGTCGGCCACATCCTGGGGGGCACGCCGCGACTGATGCAGTTGGGTGATTTTGCCGGAGTTGTCGCTGCCAGCGCGACACTTGTTTTTCGTGCTCATGCTGTTGCACGTGGCTAACATCAAGAGCGGCGGAATCGGCTTCGGGGACCGCGCGCTTTCGGCACCGCAAGCTGGGCTGATGGCTGCCTTGGCGCAGGGAATTGTGGGCGGCGAGATGCCTTGGCCGCTGATCATCGTGGGTATCCTGATGGGCTTTTCGCTGATCATGATCGAAGTGAAGAGCCCGATGCTATTTGCCGTCGGTATGTACCTGCCGGTCGAAACCACGTTTGCAATTTTCATCGGCGGGATTTTCCGCTGGATCACCGACCGTCTTCGCGACCGGGCGAACCTGAACGACGCCCAGAAAGCGCGCGTGGAAAATGCCGGCGTGCTCACGGCCTCCGGCATGATCGCCGGGGAGGCGCTGCTGGGAATTGTGATTGCCGTCTTCCGATACAAGGAATGGAAGATTCCACAGATCTTCGCCCACCCCTGGGACTACTCCGGCTTCGTTGTGCTTGCCATTCTGGCATTCGTCATGATTCGGGTGCCCCTGGCCAACGCCGGACGCCCCGAAGATCCGGCGCCGCCAACCGCAATTATGTAGAAGCAGCGAGCCGTCCGGTTGGCCGGCTACACAACGACTCGGTGGCCCCCGTTCGCGTCCATTCTTTGGACGCTAACCTGGTCCCTCGCCCAGTCCCGTCGCTCCTCTCCGTCTTCCTTCGTGGTACTTTGTGTCCTTCGTGGTTTCTAACTCGGCATGTCGATACCCGACAACATCGCCCGCATTCGCGATCGAATCGCAACCGCAGCAATGCGCGCCGGACGTGATCCCGCCGGCATCACGCTCATGGCGGTCAGCAAAACTCTTCCGCCAGAAGCCATCCATCAAGCCTATGAAACCGGCATCCGCGTCTTCGGCGAAAACCGCGTCCAGGAATTTGCCGGCAAAGCCGACGCACTCAAGACACTGAACGACGCGCGCTGGCACATGATCGGTCACTTGCAAACCAATAAAGCCGCCAAAGCGGCAGAATTGTTCAACGCCGTGGATTCGGTGGATTCCCTGAAACTGGCTGAGAAGTTGAACGATGCTGCGCGGAGCCACTCCAAAACACTTCGCATCTTGCTCGAAGTGAACGTCGGCGGCGAAGCTGCCAAAACCGGACTGCCTGCTGCCTCACACGAACTCGAGGATCTTCTCGCGGCCGCGCCGCGGCTTACCTCACTCGAAGTCCGCGGTCTCATGACGATCCCTCCTTTCACCGAGGATTTGCAAGCGGCACGTCCCTATTTCCGCAAACTCCGCGAACTCCGCGACAACATCGCCGCACGCCGGCTCCCGGCGGTACGCATGGAAACCTTGTCCATGGGCATGTCGCACGATTTCGAGGTGGCCATCGAAGAAGGATCGACCTGCGTGCGGGTGGGGACGGCGATATTCGGGGAAAGAATTAAGGCTTAACCACAGAGGGCACAGAGGAAACCCTATGGACACGGTAGCCGCCAAGCAGTTCCTCATCTCAAGAGTGACCGCGGAAGCAGAGCTCGAGCGTGTGCCACTTTCGGATGTCGAGACGAAGATGCTGCACTTCACAGAGGTTCACCCGTCACTGCCTGATATTTACGATGTATATGCCGAGTTTGAACGTGACTACAACAGCGACGAGTATGAGAAGAAAGTCGCGGGGCTTTTGAAAAACGCTCGCGATAATGATCGAAAACCGTCTGCGGACGCGGAGCAACAATGGAAAGATGCGCTGAACGCATTACGGGCAGAGGACCACTACATCCTAGTGATGACTGGACAGGCTTTTGGATTCGGTTCGGAATCCAGGGGTAGCCGCTTTCGTGATTTCCTTCTCTACATTTCCATCGGGGTCGGTGTGGTCTTGCTTCTTTTTCTTTGGAGCCTTTGGAGTGCGAAGCACTGAGTCAAAATTGATGATTCCAGTTCACGATTCACCAAGCGGCGCAACCTTCGCCGTAAGAATCCACCCCCGCGCCAGAAAAAACGCCATCACCGGAGAACTCGGTGAAGCTTTGAAGCTCTCCCTCACCGCTCCTCCCGTCGAAGGCAAAGCCAACGCAGCCTGCATCGAATTCTTTGCAAATCTTTTGAAGGTGCCGCGCTCCTCCGTTACTATTGCTGCCGGCCAGACCAGCCGGAACAAGCGGATCGCGGTTGCTGGATTAACGGCTCAGCAGCTTCGAGATCGATTGCCTGTCTGAACAGGGAATCGGAACGCGAACCGCCTCTGTAGTGCAGGAGCCCTTTTGACCTTTTCCGAACGCCTCGAGGAAATCCGCACCGGCTTTGAGCGCCCCTTCTGGATCGCGAACATCAGCGAAATTTTCGAGCGCCTCTCCTACTATGCCGTCTTTGCCGTCCTCGCCCGTTACCTGCACGAAGCCCTGCAGTTTCCAACGGCCCAGGCGACCGGCCTCAGCGGACTATTCGGCGCCGGCGTCTGGGTGATGGCCATCTTCGGTGGCGCCATCGCCGACCGCATCGGCTTCCGCCGCGCCCTCTCGCTCGCCTACTTCATTCTGAGCTGCTCATACTTTCTTGTCGGCTCGATCGCCGCGCCCTGGCTCGCTCCCGTGCGCAACCTCGTGCCGCTCGGGCTGATGGTCGGAGTCATCCTGTTCCTTCCTGCCCTCGGCGTCGCTCTTGTCAAACCAAGCGTGGTCGGCACCACCGCCCGCGCTTCAAAAGAGAACGTCCGTTCGATCGGCTACTCGATCTACTACACGCTGGTGAATATCGGCAGCTTCCTTGGCCCCTTCCTGGCCGGCTGGATTCATTCCCGCATGCGGGTCGAGAACGTATTTCGTCTCGCCGCATGCAGTGTGCTCCTGATGTTCTTCGCGGTTCTGATCTTCTTCCGCGAGCCAAGCCGCGCTGGCGAGGGGCAGACTCCCTCCCTCGGGCAAGTCATCCGCAATCTTCTTACCGTGCTTGGCAACGGACGCTTCGTCCTGTTCCTCCTGATTTTCTCGGGCTACTGGGTCGTCTTCTGGCAGCAGTACCTGATTTTGCCCATCTACATCCACGATTACGTGAACCCGAACGCCAACACCGAAATGATTTTGATCGCCGACCCAATCATCGTGATTACGCTCACCGTCGCGGTCAACGCGCTCACTCGCCGGATTTCCTCGTTCCGCGCGATAATTCTCGGCACCCTCATCACCGCCCTCGGTTGGCTTGTCGTCGGCGTCTACCCCCGCGTCTGGACCGCCGTGGCCGCGCTCATGGTCGTGGCCCTCGGCGAAATCATCCAGTCGCCGCGCTATTACGAATACATCTCGCGCCTCGCGCCTCCCGGCCAGCAGGGCACCTACATGGGGTTCGCATTTCTTCCCATCGGCATCGGCTCGCTGATCGGCGGCCGCTTTGGCGGGTTGCTGGTCCACCACTTTGGCGAGGTACAACAGCAACCCGCGAAAATCTGGTGGTCGGTTACGGCGGTCGGCGTACTTACCGCCGCTGCGCTGTGGGTGTATGACCGGGCTGTGGGAGTTTCAACCGCGGTGGCCAAGAGCGCCTGACCGCACTCTCTCCCTCACTGCACACTTACCGAAACAGGGTGTATTCTCTTGTCCGCAATCAGGGTCCTTTCATGCCCAGGCGCCGGATCACTCCGAACTACATTGCCGCTCACATTCGCCGCCTCCTGAAAGACGGCGGCTCCGCCCCGCACGCCGAGGATGTGCAATGGTTCTTCAAGGAAGTCGTCAAGTCGCGCGGATGGCGCACCGCCGAACTGCGCAAAGTAGCCGTCCGGATCCGTCGCACCGTCCTTCGCGAACGCGGCTTGGATTTTCTTGTGCAAGTCGCCGATCGGCTGTTCCGCGGCCGCGTCCTCGAGGAGAAGATATTCGCCGTCTTTCTTCTGGAAAAACTCACCGGCCAGCTTGGCGACGCGGAATTTCGCCGCTTCGAATCCTGGCTGGCACGAATCACTAGTTGGGCAGACCACGACGGGCTGGTGCATTACCTGATCGCCCCCATGGTCGCGGCTAGACCTTCACGGTCGCGTTGTGTCTTTGTCTGGGCTCGATCGCGGAACCGCTGGCATCGGCGCGCCGCTTGCGTCGCACTGATTCAGGGTGCACGCCAGAAAATGTTCCTACCGCAGATCAAGCAACTTTCCAATCTGCTGCTAACTGACGAAGATGACATGGTCCAAAAAGGACTGGGATGGCTTCTGCGCGAGACGACCAAGCACAATGCAGCGAAAGCCATCCCGTACCTCCGGCAGATTCGCGCACGCGCGCCGCGCCTCGTCCTTCGCACCGCCTGCGAAACTCTTCCCGCCCCAGCGCGCAGGAGTATCCTCGCTGCATGAAGGGTCTGACACTGTTTGGCCTGTTCGCCGTCACCGCGATGCTGGTTTGCTACGCGTTCGAAGACCGCAGTCCGAAGTTCATTGTCGGGTTCGCGGCAGCCTGCGTGCTCGCCTCGGCCTACGGCTTCCTTCAGGGCGCTTGGCCATTCGGAATCGTCGAGGCCGTGTGGGCCGTGGTCGCGTTGCGGCGCTGGTGGCGGGTAGAGCATGTCGCGTAAACGAATGCGCCTCCGTTCGCGCAAAAACGCTGCCTTGTTTACAATAGAAGTTTGCTATGAACGTCTCTGCCATTCAAGCTGCTCTGCGTGAGCGCAATATCGATGCCTGGCTGTTCTACGACCATCACCACCGCGACCCCATCGCCTACCGGGTGCTCGGCCTGCCCACTTCCTTGATGGTCACTCGCCGCTGGTTCTATCTGATCCCAGCTAAGGGTGAACCGCTGAAACTGGTGCACAAAATCGAAGCGGGCCATCTGGATTCGCTCCCCGGCTCGAAGCGCACTTACTCCGGCTGGCAGGAATTGTTCGAGCAACTCAAGGGGATGCTCGCCGACTATCGCAACATTGCGATGCAGTATTCGCCGAACAACCTGGTCTTCACGGTGTCGTTGGTCGACGCCGGCACCATAGAACTGGTCCGTGGCATGGGGAAAAATGTAGTCAGCGCCGCCGACCTGATTGCCCAGTTTGAAGCCACCTGGACCGACGAACAAATTCAAACCCATTTCGCCGCCCGCGACGCCGTCGATAACATCACCACCGCGGCCTTCGCCGAAATCGGCCGCCGCGTCCGCAACGGCGGAACCACCGAATATGCCATGCAGCAGTGGTTCCTCGAAGCCTTCCGGCGCGAGAACCTCGTCACCGACGATCCTCCGGTCGTCGCCGTGAACGCCAACAGCGGCAATCCGCACTACGAGCCGCACGCCGAAGGCTCCGCCCCCATCCGCGAGGGCGATTTTGTTCTGCTCGATGTGTGGGCAAAGAAGAACACGCCGGGCGCTGTCTACTACGACATCACCTGGACGGGGTACATCGGCAAAGCACCCTCCGATCGGCAGCGCGAGATCTTTCAGATCGTTCGCGACGCGCGCGACGCCGGGGTGAAAACCGTTCTCGAGGCCACCGGCAAGGGACAGCGCATTGCTGGCTGGCAGGTCGACCGCGCGACCCGCGATCACATCCAGAAAGCCGGCTACGGCGATTATTTCATCCACCGCACCGGCCACTCCATCGGCACCGACGTTCACTCCAACGGCGCCAACATGGACGACCTCGAAATTCATGACGAACGGCAGATCCTTCCCAACTCCTGCTTCTCGATCGAGCCGGGAATCTATCTGCCCGAGTTCGGCGTGCGCAGCGAGGTCAACGTCCTGGTTCGCCCGGGACGCGCCGAAGTCACCGGAAAAATCCAACACGAGATCGTAATCATCTGAATGGCTAATTCCACCGCCACCAAATCGAAACCCGTGGACACCGCGCAACCCGAAGCTCCCCTGACCACCATGTCGGTTGCGGCGCCCGCCCTCGGGTGGCTCATTCCCGGCGCCGGTCACCTCATCCAGAAACGATGGGGCCGCGGCCTCCTGTTGATGTTTTCGATTTTCACAATGTTCTTCCTGGGCCTGGCGATGCAGGGGCGGGTTTATAAGCCGAACGGCGGCGACATCCTCGACATGCTGGGCTTTGTCGGAAACGTGGGTGCTGGCGGCCTGTACATCGTGACCCGCGCGCTCGACTGGGGACACGGCGCGATCTCCCACGCCACCGCCGACTACGGAACAAAATTTCTGATTGTTGCAGGACTGCTCAATTTCATCGCGGTCGCCGACGCCTACCACATCGCCATCGGAAAAAAACCATGACGATCACTCTTTCCCACTTCACCAGCGCGATCCTGTTTGCCGTGTTCGCCTCGGTGGTCTTCGGCATCACGCAGCGCAATAGTCCCCGCGAGATGGTTCGCTACGGCCTCTACTGCTTCGCCATGTTCGCCGGTGGCGTCATCCTCGCCGGCTGGGTCATGTGGCTGATTCGGAGATAGGCGTCAGTCGCCAGTCGCTGGTCGTCGGCGAAGAAATCAGTAGCAGGATGTCGCGCTTGAACGCCGTCAAGGAAAAACCTCAGCCTGAGGCAACCTGCCGCGGACGACAAAATCCTGGCGACTAGCGACTAGCGACTAGCGACTAGCGACTAGCGACCGGCGACTGCTTTCTCACTCTTCCCACACGAACGCGTCAAAAATCCGCTGGGCATCGAACCCAAGGCGTCGGTACAAATCGACGGCGCGCGAGTTGGCTTCCGTCACCGTAAGCGACAGCATGGAAAACTTTCTCCGCCGCAGCGCATTCGCCGTACACGCCAGCAACGCTTCGCCAATCCCACGCGACCGGTATTCCGGCAGAACGCACACTTGCGTCACATGCCCCACATCGTGCCGCACCCGCGAACACAGGATCAATCCGGCGATGTGACGCGTGAGTTTGTGCGTCACCACGAACGACGACTCGGCATCAAATAGCCCACAACCCGGAAAGCGGACAATGTTGTTCAGGAACCGCAGGGATCCGCTGAGCGTGCGGTACTGGTCATTGATGTCGGCGTCTACGTGCCCGCGATAGGCCGCTGTAATCACCGCCGCCGCCGACTGGTAATCCCCGTCAGACCAGCCGCGAATCTCAAAATCCGGAAACACCGATGGCGCCGGACGCGCCGGCCGGCTCAGCGGCATGGCCATGAAAAGCCGCGGATGCCGCCGGAATCCCTGATCTACGAACGGTCGAGCCAATACTCCCGCTTCGTGCACCAGCAGCTGCGCCTCCACCCGATGCACTCCCGGCGACTGCTGCAACGTCTCGATCACGTGCGCCAGCAGTCGCGACTCCACCACGTTCGACTCCGGCAGGCGTTCTCCATTGACAACAAACAGATCGCCAATGACGCCCTTGCTCCCTTCGTACACGAAAAATGCGTATCCGAAGACCCGGCCTCGATCGACCGCCGCGTACCCCGGCAGTATTTTCGCGTCGAGATACCGCAGGATCATATCCGCCGAACTGCTGTAGTCCCACGACAGCAGGCGTGACCATACCTGCGTCTCGTCGTCGAGCAGGGGGCGTAGATCAACCGAAGAGAAGTGCCTGAGGTCGAGAATCTCCACGGGGCTCCGGCGGCGCGCCTCGATCCGGTCACGCCACGCAGCGGCACGAACCAAGCAGTCTAGTGCTTCCCGCGGATGCGAGGCAAACCCCGCAGGCACGACATCATTGACCAGGCAGGTTCTGTCGAAGGCGCGTATTCCGAAATCACCAGAGAATACTGAGGCTGGCTTAGTTACTCGCCCGCCTTCGCTCCTGCCACCCAATAAAACTCCAATTGCTGGGGGGCAAAGCTTCCTAGATACGACACGCGCCTCCCGCTAACGAACGCAGCAATCGCGTCCCGTGTCCCTGCCGGGGCGACCAGCAGATGCTCATCACCTGGCACCTGCCGCAATTCATAGCGGCTGATCGTCTGATTGCGGTAAAACGCCAGCCCATACTCGGTCTCTCGCGGCACTCCCAGCACCGCGACCGGAAGCCGTTTGCTCTCCATCGCAGCAAGCTGCTGCGCTACAGGCCGGGCGGAAAGCGTCTGATCCACCGCGGGAGCGCCGATCCTCAAAAGCGCCGCCACGACCAGCACCACAGGAACCAGCGTCACAAAATACAGCACCCGCAGTCCGAGCTTTCCCGTAAGCGTGATATGAATTCCGATCGCCACGATCAGGGCGATCCCCAAGGCAATCCACGTCGCCGGGCCCCAGGGCATACGATGCTGGATGACCAGGTAAGCCACCGTCAGCGCCGGCACCAGCGGCGCGGCTGCCACCAGCGCATGGAGCGCAATCACGCCAAGCGCCGGCTGCTCCTCACTCTCCACATGTCGCCGCACGTATTCCGCCACTAGTAGCGGACCCGCCGCCACCGACGGCAGGATGTATCCCGGCAACTTTGATTGCGAGAGAGAGAAAAATGCGACAGGAATGACAAGCCAGAGCAACAGGAAGAAGTTCAGCGCGTCTCCCGTCTCAAATAGCGCCTTGCGCTCAGCCCACCACGCCCGCGCAATCTCGAACCCCGAAGCGCCCACAAACACCACCCAGGGAACCAGCGCCAGCGCGGTTACTGGAACGTAATACCAGGAGGGTTGCGGATGGTGATAAAGATTGCTGCCAAACCGCGCCAGGTTATGTTCGAGAATGAACACCCGGAAGAACTCCGGATGATAAGCCTCGATTGCGACATACCACGGCATCGCGATCACGAAAAACAGCAACATCCCTGGGAGCCACAACGTTCTCAGCACAATTTTGGAATCGCCAGCAGCCACTGCAAACACCACAAGAATCGCACTTGCCAAGACGACTGCCACCGGTCCCTTCGCCAGCGTGGCCAGAGCCAAAAATCCGTAGAATCCGCCTAAGTACGGCTTCTCCCCGGTCTCCCACCACGCGTACCAGCCGAGTATCGCCAGCGAAAACATCGCCGCCAGCGGCATGTCGGTCGAAGCCGAATGCGCAAAGCCAACAAATCCCGCGACCGAGGCGGTCATCAACGCGCCGTCGAGATGAAAGCCCGGACGCAGCCTGCGCAGAAAAAAATACACCGCCAGCACGATCAGCGAAGCGTCGATTGCGGAGGGTACACGCGCGGCCCAGTCGTGCACGCCAAAAATCGCGTACGCCGCCATCGCCTGCCAGTAATACAGCGGAGGCTTCTCCAGCCACGCCGCACCGCCCAGTGTTGGAGTCACCCAATCGCGGCGCTCCAGCATTTCGCGCGCGACTTGCGCGTATCGCGGTTCGTCCGCGCCAATCAGACCAAATTGTCCTAGTCCGTAGAAAAACAGGAAGACGCAAAATCCTGCGAGTAAAAGCCCCTCGCGGACGCGCTGGTTCACAGGCCAACCCATGCCCGGGACTTGGGGATTGTCATAAGGGGCTTATTCTATCGGGGACTGCGGGCGAATCTTTTCCAGCATGCGGGCCACCGCCATCGCGAGCGGCCCGTCCATTGAACAACCGCTGGCGCACTGGTGCCCGCCGCCGCCAAAGCCTTCCGCGATTTCGGCGACATTCAGTTTGCCCTTGCTGCGCAGGCTGACGCGATACCGCCCGTCGGGCATCTCGCGGAAGAACGCCGCCACTTCCACATCCTGGATGGAAAGCGCGTAATTCACAATGCCTTCGCAATCCTCTTCCTTGGCCTGGCTGCGATCCATCTGCTCCCGCGTCACCCAGATCCACGCCAGCGGCCCTTCGCGATGCAAATTCGAAAGCGCCGCACCCAGCAGTCGCATCTTGGCGGTGGAATGGGCGAAGTAGATGTTGCGGGCACATTGCGCTGGATCCGCGCCTGCCAGAACCAACTCGCGGGCCAGCGCAAAAGTATGTTCATTGGTGCCGCGGAACATGAAAGATCCAGTGTCGGTCATCAGCGCCGTGTAAAGACAGGTCGCAATTTCCGGCGAGATGGCCACGCCCGCCTCGCGCGCCAGCCGATACACCATTTCACCGGTCGCGGTCGCTTCCGGGTCGATCCAGTTCACGTGCGCGAAGGGGCGGCCACTCAAGTGATGATCGATGCTGATGAGAAAACGATTGTCCAGACCCTCCAGCCGAGTCCGCTGAATGCTGTCACACTCGAGGATGATGGCTGCCTCGTAGTTGCCATTGATTCGATCGGCCTGGACTACGCGATCGGCAAAAGGCAGCGGCTGGTAGATGCGCGGCACCGGATCGTGCAGCACCACATCGGCGTCTTTGCCCAGCCTGCGCAACACTTCACAACAAGCCAGCGCCGACCCGATCGCGTCGCCGTCGGGCCGCGCGTGCGAGGTAAGCACGAACCGGCTTCGCTGATCGATGTGTTCGAGGACTTCCTTCAGCATGGCTATGCTCGACGCGCCGGCTTTTTCTTCGTGCGAGTCAGCAACTCGTCGATCCTCGCTTCGTATTGCTGCGAACGGTCTTGCACGAAAATCAGTTCCGGAGGGCGGCGCAGGTGGAGTCGCTCGGCCAACTCTCGTCGTACGTAGCCGGTAGCGGCCGCAAGACCCACCATTGTGGACTCAGCCGCCGCCTCGTCTCCTTGCACCACCACCATGACACGGGCAGACCGCGAGTCCGGAGCCAGATGCACCTCGCTCACGTTGAC
This sequence comes from uncultured Acidobacteriota bacterium, assembly GCA_963729415.1. Classification (GTDB taxonomy): domain Bacteria; phylum Acidobacteriota; class Terriglobia; order Terriglobales; family Acidobacteriaceae; genus Gp1-AA133. The sequence goes on from CAVSOD010000018.1 coordinate 140,065, forward strand.
CAGGCCGACGCGCGGATCTCCCAGTTCCCCTTCGAGAATGGTTTCAATTTCCTCACGCAGGGCTTCGCCCAGCCGCTCGCGGTGATACTTCTGGCCACGCCGTTCCACAGAAAAACCTCACAAACTAAAAAACGTTCGAGAATATCAGAAATTGTCCTGCCGGGGGAGGGATGCGACAGGTTCTTTACAAGGCTAATAGAATTCGACGAAGGAGTCTGTGACATCCGCGCCGCCATTATTCGCGACGCGCAGCGCCATGCGTTCCACGTTCCTCATCAGGCCATCGAGATAGTCGCGAGAGTCTGAGACGGAGACTACTCCAACCGTTGCCCGGTTCCAAAGTCCGCTGGCATCCAGTTCCGCCACCGCAACGTTGAAGCGCGAGCGCAGTCGATCTTTCAAACTGCGAACCACCTGGCGCTTGTCCTTCAGGGACTGGGCCGCCTCGATACTCAGTTCGAGAGTGAGAAACGCAATCATTCAGTGGCCAGTGCTGCTCAGGGGACAGCGTTCAGTTTCAGCAACTGGCCACTGCCCACTCGCCACTGGCAACTGCCTACGCAATCACTTCCGCGGCAATCCGTTCGGTGACGAACGCCTCAATCACGTCGCCGACTTTGATGTCGGAGTAATTGGCAATCGCAATGCCGCACTCCATGCCGTTGCGCACTTCGCTGGCATCGTCCTTGAAGCGCCTCAGCGAAGCGATCTTCCCCTTGAAAACCACCACGTTGTCACGCAGCAGGCGAACTTCGGAATCGCGCTTGATCAGGCCATCGGTGACCTGGCAGCCGGCAATCGTGCCGACCTTCGGAATGCGGAACGTCTCGCGCACATCGGCACGGCCCTGGTAGGTTTCCTTGATGGTGGGTTCCAGCAGCCCGGTCATGGCGCGCTTGATCTCGTCCTGCAACTCGTAAATGATCGAGTGCAGGCGGATATCGACCTTGTCCTGGTCAGCCAGTTCTTGCGCCTTGCGCTCCGGCCGCACGTTGAACCCGATGATGATGGCGTTCGACGCCGACGCCAGCAGCACGTCCGATTCAGTAATGGCGCCTACGCCCGCGCGCAGTACTTTCAGTCGCACTTTTTCGTTCGAAAGCTTCGCGAGCAGATCGGTCAGCACTTCCACCGACCCGCCAACGTCGCCCTTGAGGATGATGTTCAGTTCCTTGGTGCCGGCAGTCTTGAGCTGCTCCGCCAGGCCTTCGAGCGAAACGCGGGAACTCTTCGCCAGTGCAGCCTCGCGTGCTTTCTGCTCGCGGTATTCGGAGATGCCGCGCGCCTTGTCGCGATCGGCCACAACCACGAACTGATCGCCCGCCTGCGGCAAGCCTTCCATGCCGAGGATTTCAACGGGCGTCGACGGCGGTGCCTCTTCCAACTGCGCCCCGCGATCGTCGAACATCGCGCGCACTTTGCCGTAAACGTTGCCGACCACAAAGTTGTCGCTTGTGTGCAGCGTGCCGTCCTGTACCAGGACGGTCGCCACCGGACCGCGTCCACGATCGAGCTTCGCTTCGAGCACCACACCGCTGGCTGATCGCGTCGGATTCGCCCGCAACTCCTGCAAGTCCGCGACCAGGCAGATCATTTCCATCAGCAGGTTCAGATTGGTCTTCTTCTTCGCCGAGACATCGACGAACACCGTCGTTCCGCCCCAGTCTTCCGGCATCAGCCCGCGATCCGCGAGTTGCTTCTTCACCCGATCGGGCATCGCTTCCGGCTTATCAATCTTGTTGACCGCAACGATGATGGGCACTTCCGCCGCGTGCGCGTGATCGATGGCCTCGAGCGTCTGCGGCATCACGCCGTCGTCGGCAGCGACCACCAGCACGACAATGTCGGTCGACTTGGCGCCGCGCGCGCGCATGCGGGTGAATGCTTCGTGGCCCGGGGTATCGAGGAATACGATCTCGCGCCCGTAAGCGGGAGACTCCGTATCCATGACGCGAACTTTGTATGCGCCAATGTGCTGTGTGATGCCTCCAGCTTCGCCTTCGGCGACAGTGGTCGAACGGATCGAATCGAGCAGCGTCGTCTTGCCGTGATCGACGTGACCCATGATCGTGACCACCGGCGGGCGCGGCACTGCCTCGGCGGCACCTTCTTCCCCGGTCGCGGCGGCGTCGGCGATTTCTTTCTGCGCCTGCTCTTCGAAGCTGATCACGTTGGTGTCGGCTCCGAAGAAGCGCGCCATCTCACTGGCCAGTTCCGCATCGAGCGTCTGGTTGATGGTCGCAAATACACCGCGAGCCAGCAGACGCGCAATCAGATCCTTCGCGCGAATATCCAGCTTCTCCGCCAGATCCTTCACGCTGATGCCTTCGGTGATGGTGATGTTCCGCGTGATCGGCTGCGGCTCGTTCGAGAGCGACAATCGTGGCGGCGGAACATAGCCCTTCATCGGGCCTTCCTTCACCCCGCGTGGTACGTACCGTTGCCCCGGACGTCGCGAGGGGCCACCAGGACGGCTTCCGGGACGCGACGGTCCCGGAGGCGCCATTGGCGCTCCTGGCCCGACGCCCAGCGGACGTGCCCCGGTTGGCGACTGTCGCGTAGGATGCATCGGCCGCCGCTCTCCCGGACGCAACGGCGGTCGCGGCGCTCCCGGAACTTGAGGACGGGGCCGCTGAAAAATCGGCTGACCCGGCACCGGACGGCCTGGCGCGGGACGCGATGCCATTGGAGGACGCGAGGCAATTGGAACTCCCGGTTGCACCGGCTTCGGCGGCGGAGCCTTGTAGACCGGCCGCGGTCCAGTTTGCGGAACGATCATGCGCGGCGGCGGGGCCGCTGGTGGCGCTGGCCTGGTCGGAGCCGCTGACGTTGGCGCTGCCGGGGGGGCTACGGTCGCCGCAGGCGGCGCCGCTTGCGCGGAAATTTCGGGCACTGTAGCCGTCGGCGCGGGCGGAGGTGGAGCTGCCGGCCGTGGAGGCGGTGCCGTCGGAGGTGCAGCCGCAGCTGGCGGCGCACTCTTCGCCGCGGGTGGAACCGGAGGTGCAGCAGGCATTACCGGTGGCTTGATGACTGGCCGCGCCACACTCTGCGGCGTGATAAACCGAGGCGCCGGTGGAGGCGGCGCGGCAGGTTTTGGCGGCGGCGGAGCCACAGTTGCCGCCGGGGGAGCCGGCGCCGCAGGCTTTGCCTCAACCGGAGGCGGGGCGGGACGCGCTGGTGGAGCCGGCGTCGGTGGAACCGACGTTGGCGTCGCCACAGCCTGCTGTTGTTTTGTAATCAGCTTGAGCACATCGCCAGGCTTGGAGATGTGCGACAGATCGATCTTGGTCTTGATTTCGTCCGTTTCGCGCCCGGCCCGCGACTTCGATGGCGCCTGCGCCTCAGCGACGGCGCGGAAATAAGCCCGCACTTTCTCCGCTTCGTGCTCTTCGACAGAACTGGAGTGCGTTTTCTTCTCGGTCACTCCGACTTCGACCAGGACGTCAAGAATCGCCTTGCTCTTGACTTCCAGTTCCCTGGCCAGATCGTTGATTCGAATCTTACTCATCCGCCCTTTCTTGGCCCCGCCGCCGCTCCTTAAGTCTTCATAGCATCCTCACGGAGTCAGCGTTGCACACCGCCCCGCCGCCTACGCGACGAGCGCGGAAACTCCCGATCATTCCTTTGGTTCGGCGGAGGTGTCTTCCTCCCCGCCCTCGGTCGACGCGGTCACTTCCTCGACCGATCCTTCTTTCGCGCCTTCTGCCGCTGCGGCCACTTCTTCGATTTCGCCTTCGACCGCCGCCGGAACTTCGGCCGTCTCAGCTTCCGCCGGCGCTTCTTCTCCGGACGCTTCTTGCGCTTCGCCCTCGGCCGCCGCTACGCCCTCGGCCGCGGCTACGCTCTCTCCACCTTCGAGAGTGGCGAAATAATTATTGACCGCCAAGCTGATTTTTTCCACCGTTTTAGGCCCGATGCCCTCGATGGCTTCCAATTGCTCCGGCGTCATATCGGCCAGCGCCTCGACTGTTGCGATGCCGGCCGCTCCCAGCTTCTCGATCAGGCCTTCACCCAGCCCAGGGACACTCTCGAGCGGCGTCGCCGTCTGCGAAGTCAGCGCCGACATCTGCTGCTCTACTTCCTGCCGCTTCTCTTCCTCGCTCTTGATGTCGATCTTCCAGCCCAGCAGCTTCGCCGCTAGCCGGACATTCTGTCCTTTCTTGCCAATCGCCAGCGACAGTTGCGTGTCGTCGACAACGACTTCCAGGTGCTTTTCCGTCGCATCCACGACTGTCACGCGACTGACTTTAGCCGGCTGCAAAGCCTTCTCAGCAAAAGTCACCGGGTCCTCGTGGTACTCGATGATGTCGATCTTCTCGCCACGGAGTTCGCGAATGATCGACTGCACGCGCATGCCCTTCATGCCTACGCACGCGCCCACCGCGTCGACGTCTTTGTCCTTCGACATCACGGCAATCTTGGTGCGCTCGCCCGCTTCGCGTGCAATCGCGCGGATCACTACCGTGCCGTCATAAATTTCCGGAACTTCCGTCTGGAACAGGTTCTGCACCAGCTCCGGCGCCGCCCGCGACACGACCACTTGCGGCCCCTTCGAGGCTTTCTCCACGCGTGAGATCACTACACGCACGCGCTCTCCGATGGCAAACGACTCCAGCCGCGACTGCTCCTTGCGCGGCATGCGCGACTCCGCCTTGCCGATGTCAAAGATGACATCTGGACCCTCGACTCGCTTCACCGTCGCATTCACGATCTCGCCCACGCGCGAGATGTATTCGTTGTAAACCGTGTCGCGCTCGGCCTCGCGCACCTTTTGAAAAATGACCTGCTTGGCCAACTGCGCCGCGATGCGCCCCAGGATCCCTTCCGTCACCTTGGGAATCTGCAATTCGCCCCCGACTTCAATATTCGGATCGACCTTGCGCGCATCCTCCAGCGTCACCTGCAGAAGTGGATCCTCGATCTGTTCCGCAGACTCGACGACGTTCTTCACCGCGAACGCCCGGATCTTCCCCGTGTCCTTGTCCAGTTCCGCGCGCAGGTTCTCCTGCGTCTTGTAGTATTTGCGGGTCGCGACCACAATCGCATCTTCCACCGCGCTTACTACTATCTGCGGATCAATCCCTTTTTCCCGGCTCAACGCGTCGATCGTGTTATAAAGCTCGCTTGCCATAATGAAAATTCCGAAATGATATTCACTGTCGTGAAGCAGGTTTCAATGTTTCAAAGGTTTCAAAGTTTCAAATATTCAGAACTCCAAACCCCTGTATAACGAGACGTCGAGCATCCCTGATCCGGTACACCTTCAGTCTTTGAAACCTTGAAACTCTGAAACCTTGAAACTTTTCTTCCTATATCTCCGGCACCAGATTTGCTTTCTCGACATTCGATAATTCGATCTCGAGCTTTTGGGCCGTTCCTGCCGCAGCGCGATGCTTACCGCGCGCCTCACTCAAATCCAGCGTCAACCGGCCTTCGCGAAAACTTTCCAGTCGACCTTCGAAATGGCGGTTGCCGTTCACCGGCTGCCGCGTCATCAACTTCACTTTGCTGCCGGCGAAACGCTCGTAGTCAGCCGCACGCACCAGCTTGCGATCCAGCCCCGGCGAGGAAACTTCCAGCACGTAGGTGGCTCCCGGAACCACGTCCTCTACGTCGAGAATCGTGCCAAACTCACGGCTGAATTGCGCACAATCCTCGTGCGTCACTCCGGCAGGCTTGTCAAGATAGACCCGGAGCATCCGGGTCTTGCCCCCGCCGTGCAACTCGATTTCAACCACTTCCAGGCCGCTCGACCCTGCCACGCGCTCGGCTATGGCGCGCACCCGTTCTTCATCAAATGCCATGAATCCAATAACTTACAAGCATCCAGCGCCAGAACCCATGGCCACAAACTAAAAAGTGGGCTTGCGCCCACTGGTGTGCTTCGCCAAATGCTGGTACTACACAACAGTATTCAATACATCAATATACGCCCATCAGCCGCAAAAGACAAACCGCCGCGCCGGTGGCACATGCAATCGCGTCCTTTCGCGACTCACGCCTTCGACAGATCCCCACCAACCGCCACATCAAACTTCGAATAGTACTTCTTCACATCCCCGGCGCCGTACTTCTCGCGGAACTTCTCCGTCACCGATTTCACTGTCTTTGCGTCGGTGATGGGCTGCACCTGCACTTCTGCGCCGTCGCCTCGCACATCCACGTGAATCTTCGGATTCTTGATCACGTTCTTGTACCACTGTGTATCCGATCCCTGCACCGGCAACAGCCACAGCTTGTCACCCTCCGAAACAAACCATACCGGAATCGAAATCGTCTTCCCCGACTTCCTCCCGGTAACACTCAGCTTGATCTCGCGGTTGCGGGAAAGCCGTTCCTTGAGAGCCTCGTTGTGCGATGTCATATGTACTCCTACGACGGTGTTTCACATCGTGTATCCCGGCTTCTTGTGTAGCCCTTTAGGGTTCTCGATGCTTGCGGTATTGCTGCTCGCTGACCTGCTCCATCCAATCAACCACCTTGCCGTCTTTCTTCTCCTGGATGGCGATGTGCGTCATAGCGGTTGTGGGCGTGGCTCCATGCCAGTGCTTCTCGCCGGGAGAGATCCAGACCACATCCCCTGGCCGGATCTCCTCGATCGCTCCGCCTTCGCGCTGCGCCCAGCCGCAGCCCGCGATCACAATCAGCGTCTGACCCAGCGGATGCGTGTGCCATGCGGTCCGTGCCCCCGGTTCGAACGTCACGCTCGCGCCTTGCACCAGTGCCGGGTCCGGCGCCTGAAAAAGTGGATCGATGCGTACCGCGCCGGTAAACCACTCCGCCGGCCCTTTGCTTGAAGCCTGCGAACCGACTCTCTTGATCTCCATCTTCGGACTCCACTTGTGCAGTTGGCCCTTTGATGGTGCGAGCGGCCCGAACCGCAAGACAAAATTCCAGGCCTTCCCGCACCAGCGTTGGGCCGCTCTTCACCGATTCACCAGGTCCCGCAAGTCTGCCGGGTACCGCTCACCTTGCACCGGAATCTTGGATGCAGCCGTCTCCAGCTCGCGAAGGTCCTCTGCTGTCAGTTGAAGGGCCGTTGCTCCGAGATTCTCTTCGAGGCGTGCCAGCTTCGTCGTGCCCGGAATCGGCACGATCCACGGCTTCTGCGCCAGCAGCCACGCAAGCGCAACGTGCGCCGGTGTTACTTTCTTCTTTTGCGCGAATCTGCCAACCACATCGACCAACGCCTGATTTGCTTTTCGATTCTCGGCTGTAAAGCGCGGGACGATGTTGCGGAAATCGTTCTTGTCGAACTGCGTGTCCTGGTTGATTTTGCCCGTAAGAAATCCCTTGCCCAGAGGGCTGAACGGAACAAATCCGATCCCCAGTTCTTCCAGGGTCGGCAACACCTCCGCCTCCGGCTCCCTCCACCACAGCGAATACTCACTCTGCACTGCGGCAACCGGCTGCACCCGGTGCGCGCGGCGAATCGTTTGCGCGCTCGCCTCCGAAAGCCCAAAGTGCTTCACCTTGCCCTGTTGAATCAGCTCCTTCACCGCTCCGGCAACGTCCTCGATCGGCACGTTGGGATCAACGCGATGCTGATAGAACAGATCGATAACATCCGTCTTGAGCCGCTTCAGCGAGGCCTCGGCGACGTCCTTGATATGTTCCGGCCGGCTGTCCAGCCCAGCCATGCCGCGCTCCACATTGGGATCAATTTTCCAACCGAACTTCGTAGCGATGACGACCTGATCGCGAAATGGAGCGACCGCCTCTCCTACAAGCTCTTCGTTGGTGAACGGACCGTAGATCTCCGCCGTATCAAAAAAGGTCACGCCACGCTCGAATGCCGCCCGGATCAACCCAACGCCATCCTGCTTGCTGACCGCTGGCCCCAGACCAAAGCTCAATCCCATGCAGCCCAGTCCGATCGCCGACACTTCCAGATTGCTTCTTCCAAGTTTGCGCTTTTGCATTGTTTCTCCTTTGCGATGAATGCACGGCTTCTTCCGCTGTCATCCCGAGCGAAGTGAGGCGCCAGCCGAACGCAGTCGAAAGCCTGCCCTGAGCGGAGCCGAAGGGGACCCCGTGTTCCTGACTCCCGCCGCCGGCCTGAAAAGCATTTCTCATCATGCCCTCCGCGGACCTGGACTCGTATCAAGGCAAGGCCCTGCAGATTTGGATCTACGCTTCAGGCGTGCCGTCCCGCCACGAAAATCCGCAGAACTTAAGCCCCTGAGGGCAACACCCCTATTATGCCGCCCTCGCCCGCTGCTGCTCCCTCCACCGCGCCGGCGGAACTCCCTCCCACGTACGAAATGCGCGCACGAAGGAGTTCCCGTCCTCGTATCCGAGTAGATACGCGGCTTCATTCAGTTCAAGGGCGGAGTTATTCAGGTAGTGGCGCGCCAGGTGATGACGAGCTTGTTCCAGGGCCCGCTGAAAACTGGACCCCTCGTCCTGCAAACGCCGCTGCAAAGTCCGGGAACTGACATGCAGCGCATCGGCGATATCTTCAATCGTCGGCCGCCGTCCCGTGAGTTTTTTCTGGATCGCTTTCCGGACACGCTCCACGAAACTTTCCTCGCTCTTCTCCTGCTTCAACTCCTTCTCCAACTGTGGCGCGAGCATGGCCAGAAGTTCGGCATTGCGCGTGACAAAAGAGCGCTCCGCGTCGGCGGCGCGAAACACAATCGCGTTCCGTGGGCTTCCGCACACAACCGGGCAGCCGAAGTGGCGCTCTATGATCTTTACATGCGAGCGATCTTGCACGAATTCCACGCGTAGCGGTGACAGGCGCGTGCCCGTGCCGACGCGCGCGATCGAAAGCACCCAGGCAAAGCAGCATTCGTTCAGGATCGCGGGCTCGGCCTCGTCGGCGAGCAGCCAGCGGAATTGAATACTCCACTCCTCGTCGTCCTTCTCCTGCAGGATTTCTTCCGGGCACGTGAGTTGCTTATACCGGGCGATTCGCTCCACGGCGGCGCCGAAGTTCTCGCACGCCAGAGCGGCGAGGCCGCTGGGAGTAAATTTTTCCGCCTTGGTCTCGGTGCCGAGATGGAGACCAATCGCCGGATTGTTGCTCACCTCGCTGATCGCGCACCACACCGCGAACAGTTCTCCCGTGCTTAGGAGCACGCGCGGTTCATCGACGAATCCCGCCGGAAGTCCGGCCCGCCGCAGAACGGATGAGGCGTGGATGCCCAGTTCTTCCAACTTCAGGAATATGTTGCCAGAGAAGCGAAAATGCTTGTTCATCGGTTCACTCGGATTTGAGAGAAGCCATGTCGATCGAAAAGCGGTACTTTACATCCGATTTCAGCAGCCTCTCGTAAGCTTCATTAACCTTTTGCATCGGGATCACTTCAACATCGGAAGTAATGTTGTGCTGCCCGCAGAAATCCAGCATCTCCTGCGTCTCGGGGATGCCGCCAATGGGAGAGCCCGAGAGGCTGCGGCGGCCCATGATCAGGTTGAACGCGGAAACCGCGAGAGGCTTCTGCGGCGCGCCCACGAGCGTGAGGTGGCCGTCGCGGCGCAACAGGGCGAGATAGGCGTTGATGTCGTGATCGGCCGAAACCGCGTCCAGAATGAAATCAAAACTGCCAACATGCCTCTGCATCTCATCCGCATTTCTCGAGACGACTACCTCGTCCGCTCCCAGCCGCAGCGCATCCTCTTTTTTCTTCGGCGAAGTCGTGAAAACCACCACCTGCGCTCCAAGCGCATGGGCGAACTTCACTCCCATGTGGCCCAGTCCGCCCAGCCCGACTACGCCCACTTTCTTGCCCTTGGTCACACCCCAGTGCCGCATCGGCGAATAGGTCGTGATGCCCGCGCAAAGCAGCGGAGCGGCTCCCGCGAGTTTCAGGCTCGATGGAACCCGCAGCACAAACCTCTGATCGACCACGATGCTGTCCGAGTACCCGCCGTAGGTGACTCCTCCCAGATGCTTGTCGGGGAAGTTATACGTCAACGTGAAGTTCGGACAGAACTGCTCGAGGCCCGCCTTGCACTCCGGGCAGGTGCGATCGGAGTCAACCATGCATCCCACTGCCGCAAGGTCACCCGCCTTGAACTTCGTCACCGCCGAGCCGACCTTGGTGACGCGGCCCACGATCTCGTGGCCCGGCACGCAAGGGTATACCGTCGGCATGACCTCCTTCCATTCGTCACGCACCTGGTGGAGATCGGAGTGACAAATTCCGCAATAAAGAATCTCGATCTGTACGTCCTGCTCGGCTGTATCGCGCCGGTTGATCGTGGTGGATGCCAGTGGGGAAGTTGCGCTGTTCGCCGCGTAAGCTTTTGCTTTGTGCATGCAGCTAATTTAGATGCTCATCCGCCGACGCGGTATGCAAAATACGCCATTCTGCATGCAGGACACGCCACGCCAGAACCGCGCCAGTAAATCGCGCACCATCCTACGAATCTGATGCTGTGGCTCCGACCAAACGGGAGGAGCGCTCGCTGCGTCCGCGCCAATAGTAAAAGAAGGGTATGCCCACGAGGATAGTCATCAATCCAACAGATGATCGCACAGGCCTCACCAGCCAGAGATTTACAGAGATTACGAAAGCGGAAATACCGAACACCAATGGCGTCCAGGGATATTTCCAGACATGAAACGGGCGAGGCAGATCGGGTTCAGCCGAGCGCAATCGGATGAGAGCAACTGCGGTCAATCCAAGGAACATCCATGTGGCAAACATCGTGTAGGAATACAGCTCCTGGTGAGTTCCGGTCAGGACCAATAGAGCGGCCAGACATCCCTGAAAAATCACAGCGCCGCTAGGCGAGTGGAAGGTGGGCTGGATGTGACTTGCGAAGGCGAAGAAGTTGCCGTCGCGAGACATGGCGTAGGAGACTCTAGGTCCGACCAGAAAGTTGGCGTGGAGAGCGCCGAAAGCCGAAATAATCATGGCGATCGTGAACCACTTGGCTCCCACTTGTCCGATGAGCAGAGCAACCACGTCGGAAGCAACGTGCTGAGATTGCGCCACCTGGGAGAAACTGAGCAAGTGAAAGTACATCCAATTGATCAAGAGAGAGACAAAGATCACTAGGGATGTTCCCAGAATCGCGGCTCTTGGAAGATTTCGTCCTGGGTTGAGTATCTCACCGCCTAACGGCCCTAAACCTTGAAACCCATTGTAGGCTGCCATAACCGGTACCAGGGCCGTGAGAAAAGCGACCAGCGCTCCATGGGATAAGGTAAAGACTGACCTGTCGACTGCAACCGCATTCTTCACCGCGAAACCCAGACCCAGAATCAAAACGACCGCGGCGAGTTTCAGAGCTGTAAGAAATACCTGGAAACGCCCGACGGTACGGACGCCGACGTAGTTCATAGCTGCAACGATCACAATCGCCAATGCGGCCAGGGGCTGTGCATATGTAAAAGCAAACTGGTACGGTTGCGGTTGAAAAGGCAGCCGAAGACTCCAACTGAAAATCGGCCTCGTCACCCAGGGCAATAGAAAACCGACGAAGCGGAGGAGTCCGGCCGCGATAATGGCGGCTGAACCCGGCTTCATGATCATGGAACTCGTCCAGCCGTAGAGAAACCCACAAAGGGGACCAAGGCCTCGGCTTTGATAAACGTAGTCGCCTCCTGCCTCCGGCATGGCCGCGCCCAGTTCGGCATAGCAGAAAGCGCCAAAGAGCACGATCGCTCCTCCAACCATCCAAGCCACGAGAACCTTGGTTAGAGAACCGACTTCACGGGACATGTCGCTGGCAACCAGGAACACCGATTGTCCGATCATGCCGCCCACCACAATCGCCGCGGCGGCCCACGGGCCGAGCCCCCGCACGAGTCCCAGTGATTGCCCCATCCTGGGTGTCTCTACGTTCATTGTGCTCCTTCAATCTGATTTGTACGCGCTACTCGGAGTTCAGCACTCTACTCCATAACTGTTGCAATCAAGCATCCTGCGCTAAAGATGACGACCGTCAGACGCGCTGCAGCTGTAATCAGAGAGTCCATCCGAATCCCGACACACTTGTCACTCCCACCTCTTCGTTGCACTGCGCTAAATATAGCGCATGGCAAGCAAACACCAAGTCACATCAAGCATGGAACGAAACGAGACAAAAACGATGTCCACACCCAAGACAGAAACGCGTTGTTCGGAATGGTGCCTGCGGTTCGAGTAGGCACAGGCATGTTCCTAATTGCGCCTTGAACGCAAGAATTGGCAAGCTGGTACGGTGCCGACTGCGAATCAAAGGCGAGAGAGGCAAATTCGAAACGTTTCACAGAAAGGTCTTCGCAGAAGGAAAAGCGGCATGCATACGACACAAGGATCAAAACTGGCCTCGTCCATCTTCATCGGCAGGTGGACTCCCAAGATTCTGTTTTCTCTTAAAGAGAGGCCCTATCGACACGGACAGTTGCGCCGCCAGCTAGGAAGCATTTCACAACGAATGCTTACTAGAACTCTTCGTAATCTGGAATTCGCGGGTTTAATCGCCAGGCGTGTGACGCAATCGAAAGCCATTGCTGTGGAATATTCACTGACCCAACTCGGAACGACAATCATCGCTCCACTTGGAGGTATGTGCCGCTGGGCAAAGCGATACCGTAAGGACGTGAGCGCTGAGGTGCGCCTTCGGGAAGCCGAAACAGGATAACGCCAACCAGTTGTGCGACGCATCCTGCCGCGTTAACGACGGGCAATTGCGCGGAGAAGGATAACCTAAAGACAAGGTATGAACATCGAGAAGAAAACAATCTTGATCACGCGCCAACCGCAGTATCAGTCGGGCCCTGGTTGAGGAGGCATTGAGAAGAGGCGCGAATCGGGTGCGCAGGCAGCGTAGCCGCCGCGAACGAATTAGAAATTCAGAGGAGGGACGTATGTGCCCAGCATGCATCGCAAGCACAGCAGTAGTGGTCGCCGGAGTCGGATCCACGGGAGGAATTCTGGGGGTGTTCTTCGGCAAGTTCAGAAAATTTTTCAGAGCGAGTGGTCTCGGTCTGCTTCAGAAAACAAAGGAGAAATGATATGGCAACAAGCAAAGATAGAGACAACGTGCAACCGAAAGGGCATATCACGATGAAGACACCCCCGATCGTGTCGCAGGAGGAGTGGGAGGCTGCGCGGCAGCAACTTCTGGTGAAAGAGAAGGCCTTCACCCGCTCCCGCGACGCGCTGGCCGCCGAACGCCGACGGATGCCGTGGATGGCGGTGGAGAAGAAGTACGAGTTCGAGGGGCCTAAGGGTAAGGTGAGCCTGCTCGACCTGTTCGAGGGCCGCCCTCAGTTGATCGTCTATCGCGCCTTCTTCGAGCCCGGAGTGTTCGGCTGGCCCGAGCACGCCTGCCGCGGCTGCTCCCTGGGTGCCGATCAGGTCTCGCACCTGGCCCATCTGAACGCCCGCGACACCACGCTCGTCTACGCCTCACGCGCACCGCAGGCGGACATCGCGCGCCTGAAGGCACGGATGGAGTGGGAGATGCCCTGGTACACCATGACCGACAGCTTCGACAAGGACTTCGGCGTCGATGAATGGCACGGCCACAATGTGTTCTTCCGGGACGGCGAACGGGTGTTCCGCACATACCTCATCAACGGCCGCGGCGACGAGGCGATGGGGAGCGTCTGGAGTTACCTCGACATCACGCCGCTCGGTCGTCAGGAGACTTGGGAGGACTCACCAGAGGGTTACCCCCAGACCGCGCCGTACAAATGGTGGAATTGGCACGACAACTACGACGCCGAAGCCTCGCCTCATCCGAAGTGGGTGGATATAATCACCGATCCTCAAGGAGCCGCCCTCCGAAGGCGCGCCGAAGAAGCGAAAGCGAGCTGAAGAAAGGGCGACCACTTCGTCGCCTTCGAGCAGCCGGCTCTTTGCAACACGGGAGCTCCGAGTGCTTCCAGAGGCTGTACATGCCGGAGCACGTGAGCCTCGTGGCAAAACAGCAGCCAGCTGTTATGTCGAAACGGAGCGCAGATTTTTTCGTAGGCGGTCCGGGTCGCCCTCGGGAAGCAGAGCCTCCACCGCAGCATGGGTGCTTCGCCAGACGGGAACGGCGCGCACCAGTAAGTTCCGCCCCTTGGCCGTCAGGGTCATGATACGACCCCGGCGGTCTTTGGGGTCGGCCGTGATCTTGAGCAGGCCCCGGCGCTGCAACGGTTTGAGAGCGGCGGTCAGCGTAGTCCGGTCCATTCCCAGTAGCGCGGCCACCGACGCCATGCCTGGCGGCTCTGGCCGGTTCAGCGAGATCATCAGCGAGAATTGTCCATTAGTCAGCCCGATCGGGCGCAGCGCATCATCGAAGCGCCGTGCCAGTGCCCTTGCCGCCCGCTGCACGTGAAGGCAAAGACAAGCATCGCGGACCTCATGCGTTGTCTCCAATGTTGGCTTCACAACCATTTCCCCTACTCAGATAATATTGATATCAACCCATCTTGCCTAGAGCAGCATAGGCGCGTATGTTGATATCGATATATTTCCCGGGCCTCAAATATCAGGAGGAATCATGACTGGAAAGAAGGTCAGGACCATCGCAGTGGATATCACACTGGCCGCTATCCTGGGCACAGCGTGGCAGGCGCGGGCACAGGATGCCAAAACACCTTATCCAAACATGGCTCCGGTCGAGCAGTATCTGATGGAGGATCGCAGTTCCGAAATCGCGTTGGCACAGAGCGCGGCCCCGGAATCCATCTCGCGCGACGCTGAGGTCCTGGTCCTCGGACGTCACGGCTACGAAACTGCCATCAAAGGGAAGAACGGTTTCGTGTGCATCGTAGAACGTTCCTGGACAGCTCCCATCGATCACCCGGAGTTTTGGAATCCCAAGCTGCGTGGTCCCATCTGCTTTAATGCGGCAGCAGCACGTTCCTACCTTCCACGGACCATCAAGAAGACGGACTTGATCCTCGCTGGACGCACGAAAGCTCAGATGATTGAGACCATCACAGCGGCCATCGACAAAAAGGAACTGCCCGCGATGGAGCCCGGAGCGATGTGCTACATGCTGTCGAAGCAGGGCTACCTGAGCGATAACGGCGGACACTGGCATCCGCACCTCATGTTTTTCGTTTCCCAAGGCGACCCTGCGGCTTGGGGAGCGGATCTGGCAGGTTCTCCGATCATCTCGTTTAACGACACCTGGGAGCACCGAATTACGTTCCTGGTCCCGGTGCGAGAGTGGTCTGACGGCACCGCCGATCAATAAAAGTATGTCCGGGTGCCCAGCTTCGCGCGAGCGCTTACGAGCTAACCCGCCCCTCCCCCGCGCCCCAGGTTGGCGACTGTTTTTTGGACGCTAACCTGGGATTCCCAAAACCTCAGTTACTTCCACCTTCGCTGTGATGGGTGAACACCGAGTCGGACCAGATTCCGCTTACTGGAAGTTCGAGATCAGCACAACATTGCTGTTGCGATTTCCACGCGACAGCGCAAGTTGTTTGCCGTCCTGGGACCAGGCGAAATCCAGAATCAGGTTTGCTTTGAAATGGGTGATCTGGTGGGCCGGTCCGCCGTGCAGGGGTTGTTCCCACAGATTGCCGACGCCGTCCCGTGTCAGTACGTAATCGAAGCTCTTACTGTCCGGCGACCATTCCAGATAGAACATTCCCGCCGGGGCATCGAACTTATAGACGGGGTCACCTCCCTGCGCCGGTACGGCCGCCAGCACCGACGGACTGGTTGCCGTCTTGCCCCACAGGTGAACCGCGACCATTGTGCCGTCGGGCGAAATCTCGATCCGCGGCCGGTCGATATTTTCGCTCAACTTCGTCGGCGTGCCCCCATCAATCGGCACTCTCCAGGCGCTGGATCCCGTGGTTGGATTTGTCACTAGATACGCCACCCACTTGCCGTCAGGGGAGCAGGAAACCTTCGATGCCGCGCGCATCACGACCGAACCCACCTTCGTGATCTGCAGCGGATTTGAACCGTCGGCGTCGACACGCCACACATCGGAAGTGGGCCCGCTGCGAGCGACGTACACCAGATAGTGTCCGTCACCGCAAGCATTGGGCAGAACTTCCGGAGCCTCGCGCAAAGGCACATGTACCGGACTTCCCGCGTCGACCGGCACTTTCAAAACGTGGCCATCAACCCCCGTGGTCAGCACCTTGCCGTCTGTGCTCCAACCCGCCAGCGGATGCGGTTCGCCCGAACTCACCTGTCGCGCGTCATCGAGCGCCCCGCTTTGCGCGACCCACAGATCGGCGGTCAGACTGTCTTGCATCACCGCGAGCGTTTTCCCATCCTGAGTCAGACTCAGACAGCACGTCGAATAATCCGTCGGATCGTTGGTGAAGCGCCGCGCCTCTCCACTCGGATACGCGATGTACCAGATCTGGCCGCGCGCTCCGGGAGTGCCCGCGCGGATCGCCAATAGAACTCCGCTTCCATCCGGCAGCCATACCGGCGGACCGAGGGCCGATCCCGAACCCGGCGTATACAGACTTCGCGACGTGCCATCGGCCACCGAAACGATTTTCAGCGCAGGATGTTGTCCGTTGGCCACTTCCCACAACGTGAGCGCGATGTTTTTCCCGTCCGGTGACCAGGCCGGCGTCGCGATAAAACCTGCGCTCACCACTGAGCTGAAGCTCGCCAGCTTCCGCTCTCCGCTGCCATCGGAAGACGCGACGAACAGCGTCCAGACATTTTGCTGGGGGTCCCCGCGAAAGTACGCGATCTGTTTCCCATCAGGCGAGAATGTGGCGCCGGTATCGACGTCGCGCACCAGTTGGGTCGTTGCGCCGCCTAGTGAGGCCATCTTGTACAGGTAGGAGAAATTAAACGTCGCCTTGTCGGAGCGTACAAAGTAAAGATAGTTTCCGTCGGGGGAAAAACTGAGCGCGTCGAACGGCATTTCGTCCGGGGCCAGCACCTGCACGTCACTGCCGGTCGCTACCTGCCGCACCCACAAGCTCTCTTTCTCCCCGTCACGAACAATCCAGCCGACATATCTTCCATCGGGTGAGATGGTCAGGTCTTTCGCTTTTCCGTTCTCCGTCAGCGGTGCAATCTGCATCGACTGCAGATTGAAATTAGCGCCGCCCTTCTTCGGCCAGAATTTGTAGATCGCCAATCCCACACCGGCGAGCAGAACCAACGCGGCCGCGATCCACGCCGTCTTGGGAGCACCCCCAGGTTTCTGTAGCAACGACTGTGGCGGCACAACGGCGCTCGCGGAAGACGACGGCGCGTCCGCATCTGCAGCGGTTCCCGACGGGCTCGTCGCCTGCCGGACCTTGCCCGAACTGGTGTCCCGCTTCAGCCGCTTCAACTCCGCGCGCATCTCGTTCGCGCCCTGGTAGCGCAGATCGCGGTCCTTCTCCAGAGCCGTGCGGATGATTTCTCCCAGCTTCGGTGGCAATGCCGGATTGAGCGCGGCGACTGGCGGCGGCTCGTGGTTCAGAATTCCGTCGAAGATCACGGCCGTCGTATCGCCGGCAAACGGCAGCCGTCCCGTGGCCATTTCGTAGAGCACGGCGCCAAAGGAAAACAGATCGCTGCGTGCATCGAGTTCCTTGCCCTTGGCCTGTTCCGGCGACATGTAGGCCACGGTCCCTACCGCCGTTCCTGGGCTGGTCAGATGCGGTTCGACATCTCCGGTCTGTGTGGCATCGGGAGCCGTACCAAGTGCGGCACTCAGTTTGGCCAGGCCAAAGTCGAGAACTTTCGCGGTGCCTCGCTTCGTGACAAAGATGTTTGCCGGCTTGATGTCGCGGTGAATGATGCCCGCGGTGTGTGCCGCATCGAGCGCGTCGGCGATGTCGATTGCCAGCGAGAGCAAGGTCTCCAGGTCCAGCGGACGGCCGCCGATGCGGTGCTTCAGGGTCATGCCATCGAGAAACTCCATGGCGATGAACGCCTGGCCGTTTTCCTCGCCGATGTCGTAGATGGTGCAGATGTTGGGATGATTGAGCGCCGAGGTCGTCTGCGCCTCGCGCTGAAAGCGAGCCAGAGCCTGCGGATCGCGAGAGACTTCGTCGGGCAGGAATTTCAAGGCAACGAAGCGCCGCAAGCGGGTGTCCTCGGCCTTGTACACCACACCCATGCCGCCGCCGCCCAGCTTCTCGAGGATCTGGTAATGCGAGATGGTCCGGCCAATCATGCGCTGCGCCCTTGCCGAAGTTACGAAGTAGGGAATGTTAGTCGGAACCCGACACGCCGTCAAAGGCGTTGTTGATGGCCTTTCGGGAACGACACGGGCCTGGTTCAGGCTTCGCTATTGCGGGCCCGCTTGAGTCGACTTGACGATGTTGTTCCCGGACTGCGTGGTGTTCGAGAAGCGTTTGCGTGAAATGGTTTACCCTGAAGACACTCCCGGAAACGCCTTAGGAAGCCGGCGCTCGTTCTCTCCGGGGTGAAGAATGCCACTCGATAGCAAGGCTATTCATGAAGAGAACCGATGCCTCGCGGCCGCACACAACGCTTCATTTGCCAGTGTGCGCTTCTTCTTCCTAAAATAGAGAGATACCCTGACGCTGGAATCCATCTATGATCCATTTTCCCGTTCCCGAGGCACTCACTTTCGATGACGTGTTGCTGCTGCCGAGCCGCTCCGATGTGGTTCCGGCAATGGCCAACACGCAAACTCATCTGACCCGCAATATTCAGATCAACATTCCGATCGTCAGCGCCGCCATGGACACCGTCACCGAGTCGCACATGGCGATCGGCATCGCACAGCAGGGCGGTATCGGCATCATCCACCGCAACCTGACCATCGAGCAGCAGGCCAACGAAGTCGATAAGGTGAAGCGCTCCGAGAGCGGCATGATCGTCGACCCGGTCACCATGTCGCCCGACGCCAAGGTCTCGGATGCGCTCGAAGTGATGCGCAAGTACAAGATCTCCGGCGTCCCGATCACGCAGAAGGACGGGCGCCTGGTCGGCATCCTCACCAATCGCGACCTCCGCTTCGAAACCCGCTTCGATGTCCCAATCCGAAACGTGATGACCAAGGACCACCTCATCACGGTGCCCGTGGGCACGACGCTCGAGGAAGCCGAGAAGATCCTGCACGAGCACCGGGTTGAGAAGCTGCTCGTGGTCGACGACAAGTACAGCTTGAAGGGCCTGATCACCGTAAAAGACATTCAGAAGAAGCTGAAGTATCCCAACGCCGCCAAAGATTCCCAGGGCCGCCTGCGAGTTGGAGCCGCGCTCGGGGCAACCGGCGACTTTCTGGAACGCGCGCAGGAACTGGCGAAAGCCAAGGTCGACGTCGTCGCGATCGACAGCGCGCATGGGCACTCTACCCGCGTGCTCGAAGCGATCCGCACGGTGAAGTCGAAGCTTCCTGAAATTGATCTGCTTGCCGGCAACGTCGCCACCTTCGATGGCGCCTGCGAACTCGCCAAGGCCGGCGCTGACGGCATCAAGGTCGGCATCGGGCCGGGTTCGATCTGCACCACGCGTGTCGTCACCGGCGCGGGCGTTCCGCAAATCACCGCCATTGCCGAAGCGTTCCGCGCTACGAAAGATTCCCACGTTCCAATCATCGCTGACGGCGGGATCAAGTATTCCGGTGACATCACGAAAGCGCTCGCTGCGGGCGCTGGCGCGGTCATGATCGGATCGCTTTTTGCCGGCACCGATGAGAGTCCGGGCGAACTCATCCTTTATCAAGGCCGCACCTTCAAATCGTATCGCGGTATGGGATCGTTGGGCGCCATGGCCCAGGGGTCAAGCGAGCGCTACTTTCAGAGCACCGACGAAGCCTCGAGTGCCATCCCCAGCCTCGGCGACGGCGACGGCAACCGCTTGGCCAAGCTGGTTCCGGAAGGCATCGAAGGACGCGTGCCCTACCGCGGATCGGTCGCCATGATCGTGCACCAGATGGTCGGCGGCCTGAAGTCAGGCATGGGCTACTGCGGATGCGCGACGATTCCTGAACTGCAGCAGAAAACACGTTTTGTGCGAATCAGCGGCGCGGGTCTCCGCGAGAGCCACGTGCACGACGTCATCATCACGCGCGAGGCTCCCAATTATGCGCTCGAATAACCTGGCCGCCGTAGGGGCAGGAATCGGGTTCGAGGCCCTTTGAGCGCTCCCGGAGCAACCAGACCGAGCCTCTGGAAAGCATGGCTCCCCGCGGTAGTGTGGCTCGGAGTCATCGCCGTCGAGTCGACGGCCATGCTCTCTGCTCAAAATACCGGCCGATTCCTTTACCCGCTTCTTCACTTCCTGTTCGGGCTGGACCCGGTCCGCTTCCTGACATGGCATTTCTTTCTACGAAAGTCGGGCCACGTGATCGGCTACGGCCTGCTGAGCATACTTTTATTTCGCGCCTGGCGGACCACTTTACCCCGCGTCGGAAATCCTCGCTGGTCGATCACCTGGGCGCGCACAGCCTTCTTCGTGACAGCTCTAGTCGCCAGCCTCGACGAGTGGCACCAAACCTTCCTGCCTTCGCGCACCGGCACGATTCACGATGTGTTCCTCGACAGTGCCTCGGCCCTGGCTGCGCAGCTGCTCTTGTTTTTCTGGTTCCGCGGATGGAAAGAAGGCGAACCTCGCACCCCCAAAGGCAATTCGTCTCTCGCACGGACCACCGAATTGATCTCGTAGCTTCCTTCTGTCATCCTGCGCAGGCCGGAATGTGCCGCCGGAGCCTATCTCCACCTGTTGTTGGTGGAGAGAAAGGCCGAGAAAACGAAGGAATGATTTTTGGACAATTCCGCGGCGCGTTCGACTAGGCATCGAGTACATGCTCTGCTGCCGCCCGGCGAGAGCCGCCGTGGTATCCTCCCACTCCATGCAGAAAGCCCTGGCTGCTGTTCTTCTCCTGGCATCCGTTTGCTTCGCACAATCGGCTACCGATTCTCTCGACCGGCTCGCATCCGACTTCTGGACGTGGCGCGCCAAGTATCGCCCCTTCAGCACCGACGACATTCCGCGCATCGAACGTCCGGGCGGCGTTCGTGATTGGTCAGCCACGGCAATCGCAAAGCAGCGTACAGACCTCGCTGACTTTGAGCATCGCTGGAGCGCTCTGCACACTGAAGATTCGCCGATCCCGCAGAAAGTGGATTACCGCCTGATGGGTTCTGCGATTGCCCGCGTCCGCTGGGAACTCGATCTCAATCCCCGCTGGCACCGTGACCCTACTTTCTATATCGAGCAGACCATCGTCGCGCTGCAAGAGGAACTCATGCCGCCTCCGCCGCTCGACGAGGCGCGCTCCCGCGAAGTGGTCACCCGGGCAGAGAACATTCCTTCGATCCTCGAACAAGCCCGAACCAACCTGAAACCCCTGAAGCCGTTTGCACAGTTGGCGATCGCCTCTCTTTCTGACGTGGAGGCTCGTCTGGCTCGCGTTGACGCCGGCGTTTCGCCCCTGCTGAGCAACGATGAGCAGCGCGCGCGTTTTCACACGGCGATGACCAACGCCAGTCGCGCGCTCGGCGAGTACCGGGAATGGCTCCGGCAGAATCTGTCGAACATGCCTTCGGAGTTCGCGCTTGGGGCCGAGACGTACGGATTCTTCCTTCATCACGTGGCCCTGCTCCCATACACCCCCGAGCAATTGCTGACGATGGCGCGTCAGGACTTCGAGCGCGTATTAGCGGCGCAGGCATACGAGCACCAGCGCAATGTCGGCGCTCCCGAGCTGAAACTCGCTGCCACCGCGGAGGAAGAAATCGGCCGCATGGCAAAGGCTGACGCCAGCATTCGCCGTTACCTGGTCGAGCACGCGATCCTCAGCGTCCCTGCCGATCTCCCACACTGGACTCTTCGCCTGGCTCCGGACTACGTCGCTGCCCTCGACGGCCTGGGAGAGCTCGACGATTTTACCGGGCCCTCGCATCCCAACCAGGACGGTACCCGCTGGATCCAGCCGCCCACGCAGGAATTGCCTTACTTCAGCAAGGCTTATGCAAGCGACCCGCGCACCACCGGTGTCCACGAAGGCATCCCCGGGCACTTTTTTCAGCTGTCGCTCTCGCGCCGGAACCCCGACCCGATCCGCCGGCAGTACTACGATTCCAGCGCCAACGAAGGTCTCGGGTTTTACGCCGAAGAGATGATGCTGCAATGCGGCCTTTACGACGACAGCCCGCGGACCCGCGAAATTATTTACAGTTTTGCCCGTCTCCGAGCGCTGCGGGTCGAAGCCGACGTAAAGCTGGCGCTTGGACAGTTCACGATCGCGCAGGCAGCGGATTATCTGGCCCGCACCGTCCCGATGGATCGCCAAACCGCGGAAGCCGAGGCTGCAGGTTTCTCCACCGCGCCGGGCCTCGCTATCGCCTACGAAGTCGGCAAACTGCAGATCGAACGCATGCTCGCCGAGCGCCGCCTGCAGCAAGGAGATCAATTCAAGGTTCAGGAATTCGACGACTACGTCTGGAACAACGGGAACGTCCCGTTATCTCTGCAGCGCTGGGAACTGCTGGGACTCAACGACGACATCAAGAGGACAGATGAGCTGGCGAAGTAGCGCTTCGCCAGGGCTTGAGATGTCGAGGAAGATCGGAGAACTGACGCTCTCTTTCTCAGTACAGAGCGTCGTACTTGGTCACATCCCACTGGCCCACTTTCTTCTCGAGAGTGACCGAGAGCAGCCCCGTGTAGGTGTTCGCGTCTCCGGGAGCGTTCAGCCGCTTGCCGCGATAGTGGAGAATTCGC
The DNA here is from genome assembly GCA_963729415.1 of uncultured Acidobacteriota bacterium. Taxonomy (GTDB): domain Bacteria; phylum Acidobacteriota; class Terriglobia; order Terriglobales; family Acidobacteriaceae; genus Gp1-AA133. The sequence continues at coordinate 162,627 of CAVSOD010000018.1, forward strand.
AGCGGGGGCTGGTCTTCCCAGTCGACCAGTTGCCATCCGATCAGCGGGTGTTTGTCCTCAGAATCACAAATGAACGCAGCGTATTTCCGGCGGTAGTCGCGCTCCCATTCCGAGAGCTCGCTGCGGCAACGGCCGTCTTTCATGGCACGAATGAAAGCGGCTGCGGTCTTTTCCGAAGAATGATCGCGCAAAGGATTCAGGGTAATCGAGCTCGGAATCCCGGTCAGCGTGTCGCGCTCTTCCGACTTCGACAGCACCGGTCCCTGGTTATTTAACCAGAGCAGGTAGCCAAAAAAGATGAGCAGCAGCAACATCGCTGTGCCGACCGCGATGTAAATCTGCGTCTTGGTGAACCCCATGGCACGTTAGTGTAGGAGCGTGCCGTCGTCGCAACAAGGTTACCCTCGTCAGCCGCAGGAGTACATGTACCAGTGGAAAAGGTCGGCATGCCCTGAAAAGAAAAACGCACCCAAACTGCGGGTGCGTGGATCTTGCTGACTCTTCGATGCTTCCAGGCCAACGGATTCGAAGGCGAAGCGCCTATTTCTCCTTCTCTTCCGTCTTCTCCGGCTCAGCGGCAGGCTCTCCGCCGCCACCCTGGGCCTGGGCTTGTGCCTCGGCCTCTTCCATCGCCTTCTTGGCTTCGGCGACCCGCTTAGCACGGGCTTCGGCGCGCTTCTCGCGCTTTTCGTCGAGCACTTTCTCGCTGCCGAGCAACTCGACGAATGCCTTCTCCGCCCCATCGCCCTTCTGCCATGTCGTGCGTACGATGCGCAGATAGCCGCCGTTGCGATCGCCGAACCGCGGAGCGATCGTGTCGAACAGCTTGGTCACCGACTCGTCGGTCATCAGGTACGATGCCGCCAGCCGGCGCGCCGCCAGATCGCCGCGCTTGCCGAGCGTGATCATCTTCTCGACGTGCGGCCGCATCGCTTTCGCCTTCGGGATCGTTGTCTCGATCCGCTCTTCAACGATGAGCGATGTCACCAGGTTTCGCAGCAAGGAACGCCGGTGTGCCGTGTTCCGCCCAAGTTTCCAGCCTGCTACTTTGTGACGCATGATAAAACCTCAGGTTTCAAAGTTCCAAGGTTTCAGAGTTTCAAAGTTAGGGCTCAAAGGAGGCAGGATAAGCCAGTACTCTTTGAAACCTTGAAACCCTGAAACTTTGAAACTTGTGGCGCGGCAGAGCCGCGCCACTCATTACAGTTCGTCGTCTGCGCCGTAAGCCGACGCCGGCAACACCTGGTTTGAGGTCGGTCCGGGCACGGCGTTGCCGTGCTCGTCGATCTTCATGCCCAGGCTCAGCCCCATCGAGGAGAGAATCTCCTTGATCTCGTTCAGCGACTTGCGGCCGAAATTCTTCGTCTTCAGCATCTCGGCTTCAGTCTTCTGCACGAGTTCACCGATGGTCTGGATGTTCGCGTTCTTCAGGCAGTTGTAGCTGCGCACGCTCAGTTCGAGCTCTTCCACGGACCGGTTCAGGTTTTCGTTCTTGATCTCGGGCTTACGGTCATCAGACGAGGCCGCCGTCTCGATCTCTTCCTCGAAGTTGATGAAGATGTTCATGTGATCCTTCACCAGCTTCGCCGCCAGGCCGAGAGAGTCGGCGGGAGTGATGGACCCGTTGGTCCACACTTCGAGAGTCAGCTTGTCGTAATCGGTAATCTGACCGAGACGCGCCGCTTCGACCGTGTAGTTGCACTTGCGAACCGGAGAATGCACGGAATCGATCGGAATAAACCCGATGCCCAGGTCCTCGTCGAAATTCTTGTCGGCGGCCACATAGCCCCGGCCACGCTTCAGGCGCATCTCCATGTCGAGCTTGCCGCCTTCGCTTACCGTAGCAATGTAGACATCCTTGTCGAGCACCTCGACGTCTCCGTCGGCTTCGACCATCCCCGAGGTCACCACACCTGGCTGATCGGCGCGCAGGTAAATCGCCTTGGGCGCGTCGCCCGCGAGCTTGAACGGGATTTGCTTCAGGTTCAGGATGATGTCGGTCGCATCCTCGACCACACCCGGGATGGACTGGAACTCGTGCAGCACGCCTTCAATCTTTACCGCGGTGACGGCCGCTCCCTCGATTGAGCTCAGCAGCACGCGCCGCAAAGCATTGCCGATGGTGGTGCCGAATCCGCGCTCAAAAGGCTGCGCCCAGAACATCCCGTACTTATCGGTGAGGGAGGCGGTATCGGTGGCGAGACGTTTCGGTTTCTGAAAACCCTTCCAAAGCATTTGTTTCTCCTTCGGCCATTTAGCTCAATGTCGACATCCTCGGTTGGTCCGAAACCGAGTCAAGTGTCGCCACAGGCTGTTCTGGCACGAATGTGACCTCAAGGACCAGGTTCGATCGGGTGATCTGCAATCGGGATTTTCGGGTGAAACCTAAAACTTCACTCGATGAGCCGATGATCAGATCGCGCGATCCTACTTGCTGTATAACTCGACGATCAGCTGCTCATTGATGGGCAGCTGGATTTCTTCGCGCTTGGGCAGCGAAAGCACCTTGCCCTTGTAATTGTCGCGATCGATCTCGAGCCACGTCGGCGCCGTCTGGTGACTGGCGAAATCCTTTGCCTGCTCCAGAATGGCAAGCTTGCGGCTGCCATCGCGAATCGTGATTTCCTGCCCGGCAACGACTTCAAACGAAGGAATATTGACCTTGCGTCCGTTGACGGCAACATGGCCGTGGCGCACCAGTTGGCGTGCCTGCCGGCGCGACATCGCGAATCCAAGCCGGTAGACGACGTTGTCGAGGCGCCGCTCCAATTGCTGCAGCAGCTTCTCGCCGGTCACGCCCCGCGACCGGGCGGCCTTCTCGAAATAGTTGCGGAACTGCCCTTCCTGCGTGAAATACATGCGTTTCGCTTTCTGTTTTTCACGCAGCTGCAGACCGTAGCCAACAATTTTGGCTTTACGGTCTTTCCCGTGTTGTCCGGGAGCGAAATTTCGCTTTTCGATGGGACACTTGTCGCTGAAGCACTTGCTGCCCTTCAGGAACAGCTTGATGCCTTCGCGACGGCATAGACGACAGACTGCATCAGTGTAACGAGCCAAGTTGCTTCTCCTTTAGATGACCGGTTTACAGGTTTGGCTTCACCCTTCGTCCCGGACGGTAAATCAGTCGTCGGTCGTTGGTCGTCGGTCGTTAGCCGAATCCCTAGAACCCGACATGGTGCCTCATTGGAGGCAAGTTCAGCTAGACGCGCCTTCTCTTCGGCGGCCGGCACCCGTTGTGCGGGATAGGCGTAAAGTCCTTGATCGAGCGGACTTCGATGCCGGCAGCGGCCAGCGCACGGATCGCCGACTCGCGTCCCGACCCCGGGCCACTAACACGGACATCGACCGAACGCACACCGTGATCGCGCGCCATGTTGGCGGCGTTCATCGCGGCCTGCTGGGCGGCGAACGGCGTGCCCTTGCGCGATCCGCGGAAGCCGAGTGAGCCCGAACTCTTCCAGGAAAGCACATTGCCGGCCATGTCGGTGATGGTGACGATGGTGTTGTTGAAGGATGCCTGCACATGCACCAGCCCATGCGGGACGTGCTTGCGCTCCTTCTTCTTGAACGTCTTTTTCTTGCCTTTTTTCTCGGGAGCGGCTGCGCCGCCCGCTGCTGCTGGTTTCGCCATTTTGAACGTGTCTCTGTTCCGGGCCGTAGGGCCCATGTTTCAAAGTTTCAAGGTTTCAAAGGTTCAGAGGTTCAAGGTTCAAGGTTCTCCCATTGAAACCTTGAAACCTTCGCACCTTGAAACCTGGTTCTTACGTTTTCGCCGCCGCCTTCTTCTTGTTGGCGACCGTGCCCTTGCGCGGGCCCTTGCGGGTGCGCGCGTTGGTGTGGGTGCGCTGTCCGCGAACGGGCAGGTTGCGGCGGTGACGGTATCCGCGATAGGAACCGATTTCGATGAGCCGCTTGATGTTCATCGAAACTTCCTTGCGCAGATCGCCTTCCACCATCCCCTCGGCCTCGATGACCTGGCGGATGCGGTTGACCTCGTCTTCGCTCAGGTCCTGGACCTTCTTGTTCGGGTCCACCTTCGCCTGCTCCAGAATCCGCGCGGCGCGCGGATTGCCGATCCCGTAGATGTAGGTCAGGGCGATATTCGTGTGCTTGTTGCGCGGAAGATCGACGCCTGCAATACGTGCCATAAATTCTCAACTCCTCTGCTTGGTAGCTACTGGCTTCTGGTTCCTAGCAGGCTTTCCTGCTATCCGCTCGGCTACCAGCCACGAGCTACGAGCCACCAGCCAGCTTTATCCTTGACGCTGCTTATGTTTCGAATTCACGCAGATCACCCGCACCACCCCGCGGCGGTGAATGATCTTGCACTTGTCACAGATTTTCTTTACCGATGCTCGTACCTTCATAAACCCAGCTTTCAGCTGTCGGCTCTCCGCCTTCAGCAAAATCCTATTTGTAGCGATACACAATCCGCCCACGATTCAGGTCGTAGGGCGAAAGCTCGACGGCAACTTTGTCGCCAGGCAGGATGCGAATAAAGTTCTTGCGCATCTTTCCCGACACATGCGCCAGCACCTGGTGCTTGTTCTCCAATTCGACCTTGAACATCGCATTCGGCAGCGGCTCGATGACCACGGCCATCACTTCAATCGCGTCTTCTTTGCTCATTGACTCCTTCAGGGATCTCTCAGCCTTTCAGCTGCGAGCTCTCAGCTTTGCCTGCAACCTCGACTCAGCGTCTTCGACTGATAGCTGAGAGCTGACGGCTGAAAGCGCTCTACTCTGTCAAAATCACCGGACCGTCTCTCGTGACCGCCACACAGTGCTCGAAGTGCGCGCTGTAGCTGCCATCGGCCGTCACCGCGGTCCACTTATCGCTCAACACGCGCGTTTCCGGCTTGCCGTAATTCACCATGGGCTCGATGGCGAGCACCATGCCTTCGCGCAGCCGGGGGTTCGGCCCGCCGGAACGGTAGTTAGGAATCTGCGGCTCCTCGTGCAATTTCGTGCCGATCCCGTGTCCCACGAATTCACGGACCACGCTAAAGCCCGCGGCTTCGACGTGCTCCTGCACGGCGCCGCCGATATCACTGACCGAGTTGCCGATGCGGGCTTTCTCAATCCCGCGATACAGCGATTCTTCGGTCACCTTCAGCAGCTTTCGCAGTTCCGCGGAAATCTCATCCCCCACGGGCACTGTGATGGCTGCGTCGCCGTAGTATCCGTCGAGCACCACACCGCAATCGACAGAAACAATGTCCCCGGCCTGCAGCATCCGTTTGTCCGACGGAATGCCGTGAACAATCTCTTCATTCACCGACGTGCACAGCACGCAGGGGTAGTCGTAGTAGCCCTTGAAGGCGGGCTTCGCGCCCAGGTCCTTCATCTTCTGCTCGGCCGCGCGCTCCAGGTCCATCGTGGTCGCGCCCGGCACGACCAGCGGACGAAGATGCTCGAGCACCTGCCGCACGGCGTGGCCGCTCTTCCGCATCTTTTCGATCTCAGCCGGTGATTTGCAAACGATCGCCATCTACACCTGGTTGTCGATGATGCAAAAGATCTGCGCGGTCACCTGGTCCATGGGCAGATCGCCGTTCACCGTCATGAGCCGACCCTTGTCCCGGTAGTAATCCGCCACGGGACGGGTCTGGGATTCAAATTCCTGCAGACGCTCCCGAATCACGTCCTCGCGATCGTCGTCGCGCACGATCAGCTTCGTTCCATCCTTGTCACAAAGCTCATCGACCTTGGGAGGTTGCAAGTGAACGTTGTAAGTACTGCCGCAGGTGGGACAAGAACGACGCCCGGTAAGCCGACGCAACAATTCATTATAGTCCACGTCGAGCCGGATCACAATCGGCAACCTGTTGCAGCCATTCGAGTTGTCAAAGAACTCATTCTCCAGGTAGGCATCCAGCCAGCCCGCCTGCGCCGCCGTCCGCGGAAATCCGTCAAGAATGAACCCACGCTGACAATCGATCTCGCGAAGCCGGTCGGCCACCATCGGGCAAACCAGATCGTCTTCGACCAACTGTCCCCGCTCCATTACGGCCTTGGCCGCTTGCCCCAGCGGCGTGCCGGCCTTCACGTTCTGCCGCAGAATGTCTCCGGTGGAGATCTGCGGGATGCCGTAGTGTTGTTCGATCCGTTTGGCCTGCGTGCCCTTGCCGGCTCCCGGCGGGCCTAAAAGAATCACAGGTCCGATGATGCGCGAGGTATCCTGGGCCATCGAGGTGGCCACCTCCCTCGATTTCTGTTTTACCCGGACGCTTCCTCGCCCAGGCATCGTTTCACGAGCGTTCCGAGCCATCCGCCCGCAAGCGCAGCGTTTCCTACCAGCGGCGGCCCTTGAGGCGTCCGCTGCGCGGGGTGAAGCCGTCATAGTGGCGCATGATCAGTTGCGCCTCAATCTGAGTTACGGTATCCATCGCGACGCCCACCACGATCAGCAGTGAAGTTCCTCCGAAGTAGAAACTCACACCCAGTCCGTTGGTCACCCAAGTGGGCAGCTTCTCGAAGAATGTTCCACCCAGCCACCACGGCAGGTGGTTGAGGTGGATGCCGGTGATCATCCACTCCGGAATAAACGAGATGACGATCAGGTACAGCGCGCCTACCAGCGTGATGTGCGTCAAGACTTCATTGATGTAATCCGCCGTGCGCTTGCCCGGGCGGATGCCCGGAATGAACCCGCCGTACTTCCGCATGTTGTCGGCAACCTCGCTCGGGTTGAAGACGATCGACACGTAGAAGTAGGCAAAGAAAATAATTCCCACCGCATACAGCACGGTATACAGCGGTTCGCCCCAGCCGAGTGCATGAATCAGCGGCGCAAAATAGCGGTTGTCGCGGAGGCCATAACCCACTGTTTGCGGCAGGGTCAGAATCGACGAAGCGAAGATGACTGGCATCACGCCGCCCGCGTTCACACGCAGGGGAAGGTGCGTCGACTGACCGCCCATCACTCTGCGTCCCACCACGCGCTTGGCATACTGCACCGGAATGCGCCGCTCGCTGCGTTCGACGTACACAATGAACGCCACCACCACGATCATCACTGCCAGCAAGAGCGCGATGGCCACCGGCGTGAATGCGCCCCATGCGTTGGTGCGGACCTTATCGTAAAGATCGGCCACGCCGCGCGGCAGGCCGACCACGATGCCCGCGAAGATCAAAAGCGACATGCCATTGCCAACGCCGCGTTCCGTGATCTGCTCGCCCAGCCACATGATGAACGCGCTGCCCGTGGTCAGGGTCAGCATGGTCATCAGGATGAATCCCGGGCCGGGGTTCAGCACGAAATCCTGGTTGCCCTTGGTCAAGCTGAACGCAATGCCGAACGACTGCAGCGCGCTGAGGATGACGGTCAGGTATCGGGTCCACTGCGTGATCTTCTTCCGCCCCAGCTCGCCTTCTTTCTGCAGCTTGGCCAGCGGCTCATACACGACCGTCAGCAACTGGAGGATGATCGACGCGGTGATGTAGGGCATGATGCCCAGCGCGAAAATCGTTAGCCGGCGCAACTGTCCACCCGAAAACAAATCAACGAATCCGAGGAAGGTACCCCGGTTTTGTTCGAAGAATTGCGAAAGCTTGTCAGCGTTAATGCCCGGGGTCGGAATGTGACCGCCCAACCGGTACACCGCCAGCATGGCCAGCGTGAACAAAATGCGCTTGCGCAGATCGGGGATGCGAAAGACGTTGGCCAGTTTCTCGAACATTACTGCAAGACCTCGAACTTGCCGCCGGCCTTGGTGATCTTCTCCTGCGCCGACTTGGAGAACTTATGAGCCTGGACGGTGAGCGCCGCCTTCAACTCACCATCGCCCAGAATTTTCACCGGGTGCTTGGTCTTGATCACACCCGCCTTGCGCAGCACATCGGGATTGATGGTGGTTTCTCCCAACGCGGCCAGCGCCTCCAGATTTACGATGGAATATTCCTTGCGAAAAATGTTGGTGAACCCGCGCTTCGGCATGCGCCGGTGCAGCGGCATCTGTCCGCCTTCAAACCCGCGCATCATGCGCGAACCGCTGCGGGAACGCTGTCCCTTGTGCCCGCGCGCCGAGGTCTTGCCCATGCCCGACCCCATGCCGCGGCCTACCCGCTTGCGGTTTTCCGATGCCTTCTTCGGTGCTCGAACGTTGGATAAGTTCATAAGTTCTGCTCGCTATGCTGCGCAGGTTTCAAAGTATCAGAGTTTCAAAGTTTCAAGGTTTCAAAGACAAAATCCCTTGATCCGAAGGTGATTCGCAGTTGTCTTTGACACTTTGAAACCCTGAAACCTTGAAACCTAGCCTTCCACTATCTCCACTAAATGCGGCACCTTCTTCACCATCCCGCGAATCGCGGGAGTATCCGGCCGCTCGATGACCTGGTTCAGCCGTGTGAAGCCCAGCCCCTTGACCACCAGTTTATGTTTCACCGGGGAGCAAATTGCCGACCGCACCCACTTGATGTGCAGCTTTCCCGAACTCGCTTTCGATGTCGTTTTCCCAGCCATCACATTCCTCAAAAAGCCATCAGCTCTCAGCTGTCAGCCTTCAGTTCTTTGCCTTCAGTCCGATCTCACGACTGCTCTCACTGAAAGCTGAGAGCTGATGGCTGAAAGCTTTTTCTAGAGTTCTTCCGCGTTCTTGCCTCGCAGCGCAGCCACCGCTTCTTTATTCTTCAGCTTCTTCAGCGCATCGAAGGTGGCTTTGATCACGTTATGGGGATTCGTCGTGCCAATCGATTTGGTCAGCACGTTCTGGATGCCTACCGAAGTCATGACCGCACGAACCGCGCCGCCGGCGATCACGCCCGTGCCTTCCGGAGCGGGCTTCAGCAGCACATGCCCCGAGCCGAAGCGTCCGAGCACCAGGTGCGGAATCGAGGTCTGCGTCAGGTTCACCTTCACCAGGTTCTTCTTCGCCGACTCGATGCCTTTGCGGATCGCCTGCGGGACTTCCTTGGCCTTTCCCGAGCCGTAGCCGACGACCGCCGCGCTCGGGTCGCCGACCACCACCAGCGCCGCAAACGACAGGTTCTTGCCGCCTTTCACGACCTTGGTCACACGGTTGATCGCGACCACCTGGTCTTTCAGCTGATAATTTCCTGCATCAAGCTTCTTGATAACTGTTGGCATTAAAACCTCAAATTCATTTGGTAATTGAGTAATTTGGTAATTGGGTAATTTGAAAACCTATTTGATTTTCGAAATTTTCTAATTACGCAATTTCCCAATTACTCAATCTTTTAAAACTGCAGCCCGCCTTCGCGCGCCGCGTCGGCCAGGGCCTTCACGCGCCCGTGATAGATGTACCCGCCGCGATCAAACACCACCTTCGTGATGCCCTTGGCCTTGGCCCGTTCGGCGATGGACTTGCCGACTTCTTTCGCCGCAGCCACGTTGCCGCCGGTCTTCTTGCCTTCGCCTTCGGCGCTGCTTGCCGAGACCAGCGTGGTGCCGTGCATGTCGTCAATCACCTGCACATAAATATGATTCAGCGAGCGATACACGTTCAGCCGCGGACGCTCTGCCGTGCCTTGCAGCTTCTTCCGAATCCGGTCATGCACGCGCTGCCGGGTTGCGTTCTTGCCTGCTCTGTTCAGCATGTTCGAGTCCTCGGTCGTCGGTCGTCGGTCGTCGGTCGTCAGCGAGACATCCCAAGTCTGAGCTGATGACTAGTGACTGGCGACTTGCGACTATTTCGCTCCCGTCTTTCCAACCTTCTTCTTCAACCGCTCACCCGCGTAGCGCACGCCCTTGTTTTTGTACGGGTCGGGCGGACGCAGCGAGCGCATTTCCGCGGAAACCTGTCCCACCTTCTGGCGGTCGATGCCGCTCACGGTGATCTTGGTCTGCTTCGGATCCACTGCCACTTCGATACCGGAAGGCAGCGGGTACTCGATCGGATGCGAGTAGCCCAGCGTGAACACCACCATGCCTTTGCCCTTCATCTCGGCGCGGTAGCCAATGCCGACGATCTCGAGCTCCCTCGTCCAGCCCTTGGTAACGCCTTCGACGGCGTTATTCACCAGCGCGCGCGCCAGACCATGCACCGCCGCCTGCGAGTCGTTCTCGCGGATCGCGAGCAAGTGCCCGTCCTTTTGCTCCATCTTGATGCCTGCTGGCAGCGGGGTCTCGAGTTTTCCCTTCGGGCCCTGCACCGCCACCGTGTTGCCTTCCAGTTTGACGGTCACGCCCTTGGGGATCGTGATCGGCTTTTTTCCAATTCGTGACATAAGCTTTGCTCTTGGCTTCTGGCTGCTAGCTTCTGGCTAGCACCTTAATTCGTAAGTTCAACCGCTCGCTAGTAGCCAGTGGCCAGTAGCTAACGGCGCTCTTCTACCATACCTGGCAGAGAAGTTCGCCACCCAGGCCTTGCTTGCGCGCCTGGCGTCCCGTCATCACGCCCTTGGGCGTGGTCAGAATATTGATGCCGAGTCCACCCAACACGCGCGGAATCTCGGTGCGCCGGACGTACACGCGGCAGCCGGGGCGCGATACGCGTTCCACATTCGAGATCGCCGCCTCGTTGTTCGACCCGTACTTCAGGTACACGCGGATGACCTTGTGGCCTTCCTCTTCGGTCGGCTTGAAGTTGGAGACGTAGCCCTCCTCTTTCAAAATGCGGGCAATCTCCAGCTTCAGCTTCGAGGCCGGAATATCCACTTTCTGATGCCGCGCGTTGATCGCATTGCGAATCCGCGCCAACATGTCTGCGACCGGATCGGTCAACCTCATCGTTTGCTTCTCCTCTGCCACCCGTTCGCTCCGCGTTCTGCGGAGAACCTGCAGCGGCTTGCTACTGGAACTCCAGTCGTTGGTCGTTGGTCCTTGGTCGTTGGCCAACCCCAACCACTCCAATTCGATCGTCTGTAGGTCGCTGTTACTGACGACTGACGACCGACGACTTCCCCTACCAGGACGACTTCGAAACTCCGGGTATTTCTCCCTTGAGCGCCAGCCCGCGGAAACACAGCCGGCAGATGCCAAACTTGCGCAGGTATGCCCGCGGCCGTCCGCAGATCTTGCAGCGGTTGTGCTTGCGCGAAGAGAACTTGGGCTTCTTTGCGTCCTTTACTCGTTTTGCAGTTGTGGCCAAAAATCAGCTCCTAGCTTTTAGCTCTTAGCTTCTAGCTCAAAATCTCACATCACCCGATGACCCGATCTCCGGATCACCCGATCCCTACGCTCGGAACGGCATCCCAAGATGCTTCAACAACGACCGCGCCTGGTCGTCGGATCCAGCTGTCGTCACGATGGTGACGTTCATGCCCTTCAGCTTGTCCACTCTGGCGTAATCGATCTCGGGAAAAATCAACTGGTCGTGCAATCCCAGCGTGTAGTTGCCGCGGCCATCAAACGACTTGGTCGAAACTCCTTTGAAGTCGCGCACGCGCGGCAGCACTACGCTCACCAACCGGTCGAGAAATTCATACATGCGGTCGCCGCGCAGCGTAACCATCGCCCCGATCGGCATGTTTTCACGAACTTTGAAGGCGGCAATCGACTTCTTCGCGCGCGTCACCACCGGCTTCTGCCCGGTGATCTGCCCCAGTTCGTTCACCGCCGGATCGAGAATCTTGGCATTCTGCGTCGCTTCGCCCACACCCATGTTCACCACGATCTTGTGCAGGCGGGGAACAGCCATCGAGTTCTCCAGGTCCAGTTCCTTCATCAAGGCCGGCGCAATTTCCTTTTCGAACCGGGAGCGCAGCCGCGGCCGCTCTTTGGCGCTGTGCCGCGCCACTGCCGCAGTCCGCGATTCCTGTTTTTCCGGGCCCTTGCCCTTCTTCTCTTTTTCTTTCGCCATATCTCTCAACTACCTTCTCTCACGGTTTCGGGGCCCCGCTTCTGGCTACTAGCTGCTTGCCTCTGGCCACCCGGTTCGTAAGCACCTTCAAACTGATCGCTAGCGGCCAGCAGCCAGTAGCTCTCAACTACTTATCCAGCGTGGTTCCGCACTTCTTGCAGACGCGCACTTTGCGATCGCCACGCACTTCGTGTCCAATGCGCACCGGCCCGCAAGTCGGGCATACCAGCTGCACGTTCGAAATCGAAATCCGGCTTTCCTGCTCGGCGATGCCGCCCTGAATGTTGCGCTGCGGATTCGGCCGCACGTGCTTTTTGACCATACTCACGTGCTCGACCAGGACTTTACGGTCCAGCGGAAATACGCGAAGTACCCGGCCTTCTTTCCCCTTGTCCCGGCCGGTGATGACCTTCACCGTGTCATTGCGCCGGATGTCCACTCGTACATGCGCTGTGCTAGCTGTCTTAGGCATATCTCCAATTCCTTGCCGCCCCTCAGTTCCCGTGCCTCAAGTTTCAATGTTTCAGCGTCTCAATCTTGCTTTGAAACTTTGAAACCTTGCCACCTTGAAACCTTGCCTTCACAACACCTCGGGTGCCAGCGAAACAATCTTCAAAAATTTCTTTTCACGCAGCTCGCGGGCGACCGGACCGAACACGCGAGTTCCTACCGGCTCGCCGGTTTCATTGATCAGTACCGCGGCATTCTGGTCGAAGCGGATATAGGTTCCGTCGCGCCGCCGATGTTCTTTGCGGGTACGCACGATGACCGCTTTTACGACTTTGCCCTTCTGTACCTGGCCGTCGGGCGACGCTTCTTTCACACTGGCGGTGATCACGTCGCCGAGCCCGGCCCTGAGACCGGTAGAGCCGCCGAGCGGCAGGATCATCTGCAGCTTGCGCGCGCCGGAGTTGTCGGCCACCTCGAGCATCGTTCTCATCATCACAGCCATAAGTCAGTCTCCCTGTCTGGTCCCGATGCCACTTACTGGGCGTCGTTGATTCCGGCGACCGCGGCCACTTCCGGCACCAGCGCCGTTTTGCGGATGATCTCCTTCAACCGCCACCGCTTCAGCTTCGACAACGGCCGAGTCTCCTCCAGCCGGACAAAGTCGCCAACGTGGGCTTCGTTCTTCTCGTCGTGCGCATAGAACTTCTTGTCGGTGGAGATGACGCGTCCGTACAGCGGATGCGATTTCGTACGCGTGACCGCCACGACAATCGTCTTGTTCATCTTGTTCGACACGACTTCGCCCACCACTTCCTTGCGGCGGCCTGGCGTCTTCTGCGTGGTTTCCGTCATTACTTCTTCTCCGTTGTCGCCTGCGCGCCGCGCGACCGTTCGCCAATGATCGTCTTTACCCGGGCGATGTCCTTGCGCAGTCCGCGCATCTTCTTCAGGCTTTCGGTCTGGCCCATGTTCATCTGGAACTTCAGCTTGAAGAGCTGGTCCGCCAGTTGCCGCTCCTGGTCCTGCAGCTCCGCGTCGGTCTGATTCCGAATCTTGTCTGCTTTCATTGTCGCTTCTCGTTTCTGCCTGTCGTCTCTCGTGATGTCTCAGTGCGCCGTCTCGCGCTTCACAAAGGAAGTACGCAACGGCAGCTTGTGCGACGCCAGGCGCATGGCCTCGGCAGCTTCTGTCACGGTCACGCCTTCCATCTCGAACAGGATCTTGCCCGGACGCACCACCGCAACCCAGTGATCGGGCGCTCCCTTGCCCTTGCCCATGCGGGTTTCGGCCGGCTTTTTGGTGACGGGCTTATCCGGAAACAGCCGGATCCAGATCTTTCCGCCGCGCTTGACGAAGCGAGTCATGGCCACGCGGCTCGCCTCGATCTGCCGGTCCGTGATCCAGCCCGGCTCGAGCACCTTCAACCCGTAGTCTCCGAAAGCCAACTGGCTGCCACGCCAGGCTTTCCCCGTCATGCGCCCGCGCTGCTGCTTGCGGTACTTCACTTTCTTTGGCATCAACATAAATAGCTCTCAGTCGTCAGCTTTCAGCTCTCAGCTAGAACGCTCCGCTCGGAACCGCGCTCTGCGCTTCGCGCTTTTTCTGCGTGAAGATCTCGCCCTTGTAGATCCACACCTTCACGCCGATCACGCCGTACGTGGTGCGCGCTTCCGAAAAGCCGTACTCGATGTCGGCGCGCAGTGTGTGCAACGGCAACCGCCCCTGCAGGTACCACTCCGAACGCGCGATTTCGTTCCCGTTCAGGCGCCCGCTCACGCGAACCTTGATTCCCTTGCAGCCGAAGCGCAGTGCCGAATCCACCGACTTGCGCATGGCACGGCGGAAGCCCACACGCTTTTCCAGCTGCAGCGCAATCGACTCCGAGACCAGCTGCGCATCCAGTTCCGGCTTGTGCACTTCCTGGATGTCGATGAAGACCTCCCGCGAAGTGCGCTTCTGCAGTTCCTGCTTCAGCTTGTCGATTTCTGCGCCCTTGCGTCCGATGATGATGCCCGGACGCGCCGTCTTGATGATGATCCGTATCTTGTTGCCCGGACGCTCGATCTCGACCGCGCTGATGCCCGCCGACTTCAGCTTGTCCTTCAGTTCGGCCTTCAGCTTCACGTCTTCGAGCAGCAGCTTGTCGTAATCCCGCTCGACAAACCAGCGCGACTTCCACGGCTTGGTGTAGCCAAGCCGGAATCCGTATGGATGGACTTTTTGACCCATCGTAGCTCCTTCGAAACCTAGACCTGTCATTTGGTCGTTCGTCGTTGGTCGTTGGCTTTCCGACCCATCGTCGTCGTCTTAGCTGGCGACGAGCGACTGGCGACTGACGACTATTTCTTTGCGACTGCCTTCTTCTTGCTTGCAACCGCCTTCTTGACGCCCGTCTTTTTCTTCGCGGGGCTTTTTGCGGTTGCCGCCTTCTCATCTGCCTCGCCGACCACCGTTGCCACCGACTGCCCGTTGCGGTTTCGCTCGGCGAGCACAATCTCGAGATGCGCGATGCGCCGCACGTAACGGAATGCACGCCCCATCGGAGCCGGCCGGATCCGCTTCATCCGCGGACCGTCATTCGCGATCGCGCTCTTCACGTACAACTGGTCGAGATCGACGTCGATGCCCTTCTCGGTACTCAGGAAATTCGCGTTGTCAATCGCCGACTGCAATAGCTTTCCTACCGTCGAGGCCACGCGCTTCTTGGTGAACAGCAGCGTGTTCCGCGCTTCTTCCACGCGCTGGCCCTTGATCAGGTCCAGCACCAGGCGTGCCTTCTGCGGCGAGACGCGCATGTAACGGGCTTCAGCTCGAAATTCCATGTGTGCGTGTCTCCTTTACGCCTTCGGCGCCGGCGCTGCCGGTGCCGCACCCGCCGCCGGAACCGGAGCTCCCGGTCCGCCGGGCACGCCTGCGGGACGCGCCGCCGTTTCCGTCGCCGCCTTCATGGAGTGTCCCTTGAAGGAGCGCGTGAAGCTGAACTCGCCCAGCTTGTGGCCTACCATGTTCTCGGTGATGTACACCGGAATGAACTTCTTGCCGTTGTGCACCGCAATCGTGTGCCCCACCATCTCGGGGATGATGGTCGATCGCCGCGACCAGGTGCGCAGCACCTTCTTCTCGTTGCGCGAATTCATCGCCTCCACTTTGGTCTGCAGGTGGCTGTCGATGAACGGCCCTTTCTTGGTTGAACGTGCCATAAATTCAGCTCTCAGCTTTCAGCTCTCAGCCATCAGGCTCGAGCATTGCTGGTCACTGACCATTGCCCACCGGCCACTGACCACTGGATTGCTAACCCTTCTTGCGTCGTCCCACGATGAATGCATCGGTGCGCTTGTTGTTGCGCGTCTTGTAGCCGCGCGTCGGTTGGCCCCACGGGGTCACCGGATGGCGGCCACCGGAAGTCTTGCCTTCGCCGCCGCCATGCGGATGATCGACGGGGTTCATCGAAACTCCACGGTTATGCGGACGCCGACCCGCCCAGCGCACACGCCCTGCCTTGCCGATCGTGATGTTCTCGTGATCGGTGTTACCGACCTGTCCGATCGTCGCCATGCAGTCCTGCAGGACTTTCCGCGTTTCGCCCGAAGGCAGCTTGATCAGCGCGTAGTCGCCTTCCTTCGCCACCAGCTGCGCCGAACCGCCTGCTGAGCGCACCATCTGTGCGCCTTTGCCGGGCCGCAGCTCGACGTTGTGCACGGTCGTGCCGGGTGGAATATTGCGCAGCGGCAGAGCGTTTCCCACCAGGATATCGGCGTCGGGGCCGCTCACGATTTTCTGCCCCATCTTCAGCCCGTCGGGCTGAATGATGTAGCGCTTCTCCCCGTCGGCATAGCTCAACAGGGCAATGCGCGCCGAGCGGTTCGGATCGTACTCGATCGAAATCACCGTCGCCGGAATCCCGGTCTTGTCGCGCTTGAAGTCAATGATGCGCAGCTTGCGCTTGTTCCCACCGCCGCGGAACCGGCTGGTAATGTCGCCCGAATTCCGCCGTCCGCCCGTCTTCAACTTGGGTTCGACCAGCGGCTTGTACGGCTTGCTCGTCGTCAGGTCGTCATTGACCAGCGTCGTCTGGTAGCGCAACGTCTGCGTCGTCGGTCTGTATGTCTTGATTGCCATAAAATCAGCCCTTAGCTGCTAGCTCTAGCTTGTAGCTCGTTGGTGCTGCTCGCATCGTTCCGTCTTGGCCAACGACGAACGACCAACGACTACAAATTCTGCGCGTACTCCGGCATCTTCTCGCCGGCCTTCAACCGCACGTACGCTTTCTTCCAATCGGGACGGTAGCCCGCGAAACGTCCGCGGCGCCGCTCCTTGCCCGGATAATTTGCGGTGCGGACCGAGTCGACCTTCACCTTGAAAATCGACTGCACCGCTTCCTTGATCTCGGTCTTGGTCGCCTGCTTTGCCACCTGGAACACCAGCGTGTTCTCGTTTTCCTTGATGGCGAGGCCTTTTTCCGTGATCACCGGACGGCGAAGAATCTGGTATGCCGACTTCATTACGCCACCTCCGCCGCTTTTTCATGGCGCGCGCGGCGACGCGGCGCCCGCTCCGTCTTTTTCTCGCCCTCGCCCGACTTCGGCTTGTGCTGGCGCCGTCCCGCCGCCTTGGTCAGCGACACCTGCAGTTTCTCGATCGCCGGCTGCGTGAAGATCACCTTTTCGTAGCGCAGAAGGTGATAGGGATGCACCTCGTTACTCCGCACCAACTCGCTGCCCGCAATGTTGCGCGAACTCAGCTCAAGATTCAGGTTGCCGTGATTTGGCACTTCGACCAGCAGCACCGTCTTTTCCACTTTCAGCTTGTCGAGCGCCTCACGGAACACCTTGGTCTTCGGCTCTTTCACGTCGAACGCGTTCACCACGATGAGCTTGCCATCCGCAAACTTCGACGCCAGCGCCGAACGCAATGCTCCCAGCAGCTTCTTCTTGGGGAAGGTGTAATCGTAGGAGCGCGGCTGCGGCCCGTGCACCGTGCCACCGTGCCTCCACAGCGGCGAACGGATCGAACCAACACGCGCACGCCCGGTGCCCTTCTGCTTCCAGAGCTTCTTGCCGGAACCGGATACCCGCCAGCGATTCTTGGTCGCATGCGTGCCCGCCCGCTGCCCGGCGCGGTAGTGCTTCACCGCTTCCCACAGCAGGTCTTCGTTCACCGCGCCAAAAACTTCGTCGGCGAGATCCATCGTGCCGACCTTGGCGCCGTTCAGGTTGTAGATATCAATGGTTGCCATAACGTAGCTCTTAGCTCCTAGCCAGTAGCTTCTAGCTAGCCTTTTTTCGCGGCTCGCTTCGCGGCCTTCAACGGATCGACCGTCGCCGCGCCCGCAAATCCGCGCCGCTCTCGGGGTGGTTTCTTTGCGCGCGTGATGACCACGTAGCCACCATTCGCCCCCGGAACGCTGCCTTCCACCACCAGCAGGTTCTCTTCTTTATCCACGCCCAGGATGCGCAAGTTCCGCACCGTGACCTTGTCGTCGCCCATATGCCCCGACATGCGCATGCCCTTGAACACCCGCGACGGGAACGCCGACGAACCGATCGAACCGGTGATCTGGAACATCGAACCGTGCGACTTTGGACCGCCGCCAAAGTGATGCCGCTTCACTACACCTGCAAACCCGCGCCCCTTGCTGATGCCGACAATGTCCACGAAACGATCACCTTCGAAGATGTCGACCAGCACGCGCTGCCCCACCTTCACGGCGCCGTTCTGTTCGGCGCTTTCGGCTGCAGCTTCTTCCATTTCCAGAGGGACTTCACGGAGGAACTTCATCGGAGGGAGATTGTTCTTGGCAAAGTGACCGCGCATCGGATTGGTGAGTCGTTTTTCTTTCACGAACTCGACCAACCCAAGCTGCGCCGATTCGTAGCCGTCGCGCGTCGCAGTCTTGTGCTGTGTAATCACGCACGGTCCGGCCTGCAGCACGGTCGCCGGGCGCACCTCGCCCTTCGAGTCGAATAACTGCGTCATGCCGACTTTTTTTCCGAGTATCCCTGCTACCTTTGCCATTTCCTTCTCCATTCCCAGCGTGGCGAATCGCTATTGGCTGGTCGTTGTAGCGCGGGCGCCCCCGCCCGCGAAACCTGCGGAGCTCCACTCCGCCTGGACGGCCGAGGGCGGCCGCCCCTACACGCTATTTATGTTCCTTCCCGAAGGCCTTAATCTCCACATCCACGCCGGCCGGCAGATCGAGCTTCATCAATGCATCGACGGTCTGCTGCGTGGGCTCGAGGATGTCGAGCAGACGCTTGTGCGTTCGGATCTCGAAGGCCTCGCGCGATTTCTTGTCCACGTGCGGCGAACGCAGCACGCAGTATTTGTTCTTCATCGTGGGCAACGGAATCGGCCCCGCGATCTGCGCGCCGGTGCGTCGGGCGGTTTCGACGATCTCACCCGTGGACTGATCCAGGATGCGGTAGTCGTAAGCTTTCAGCCGGATGCGAATTCTTTCTTTTCCAATCACGGTTCACTCTCTTAACCCCTCCCGGCCGATCTTCTTTCGAAGTCCCGGGAGGAAAGAACTGGCGGCATGTTGCAGGCCGCTTGTTTAGCTACTGGCCGTTAGCTGCTGGCTTCTAGCAACCCTTCTGTTGCCGCCCTCATCCAGTCGCCGATGTCGAAGGCTTTTGCCGACGACCCACGACCGACGACGGTTTACTGCACAATCTCGGCAATCGTGCCCGCGCCCACCGTGTGGCCGCCTTCACGGATCGCGAACCGCAAACCCTTCTCCATCGCCACCGGCGTGATCAGTTCAATCACCAGGCTCACGTTATCTCCCGGCATCACCATCTCGGTGCCAGCTGGAAGTTCCGCCACGCCCGTCACGTCCGTCGTTCGCAGGTAAAACTGCGGACGGTATCCCTTGAAGAACGGCGTATGTCGTCCACCTTCCTCCTTCGTCAGGATGTAAACCTCCGCCTTGAACTTCGTGTGCGGCGTGATCGAGCCCGGCTTCGCCAGCACCATCCCGCGCTCCACGTCGTCCTTGCCAATACCGCGCAGCAGCAACCCGGCATTGTCGCCCGCCATGCCTTCGTCCAGCTGCTTCTTGAACATTTCCACGCCCGTCACGACCGTCTTTCTGGTCTCGCGGAAGCCCACAATCTCCACTTCCTCGCCCACCTTCACCTTGCCGCGCTCGATTCGGCCGGTCACGACAGTTCCGCGGCCCGAGATCGAGAAGATGTCTTCGATCGGCATCAGGAACGGCTTGTCCAGTTCACGCGCCGGCTGCGGCACACTCTTGTCCACCGCCTCCATCAGCGCATCAATCTGCTTCTCCCACTTCGCTTCTCCGTTCAACGCTCCCAGCGCCGACAACCGGATCACCGGCACGTCATCGCCGGGGAACTGGTACGACTTCAGCAACTCGCGCACTTCCAGTTCGACCAGGTCGAGCAGTTCCGGATCGTCCACCGCATCGCACTTGTTCAGCGCCACCACGATGTAGGGCACGCCCACCTGGCGAGCCAGCAGCACATGCTCGCGCGTCTGCGGCATCGGACCGTCCGTCGCCGCCACCACCAGAATCGCGCCGTCCATCTGGGCTGCGCCCGTAATCATGTTCTTGATGTAGTCGGCGTGACCCGGGCAGTCGACGTGCGCGTAGTGACGGTTCGCCGTCTCGTACTCCACGTGCGCCGTGGCAATCGTGATGCCGCGCGCCTTCTCTTCCGGCGCATTGTCGATCGAGTCGAACGAGCGGAACACGATTTTCGGGTTGTGCTTCTGCAACACCTTCGTAATCGCCGCCGTCAACGTCGTCTTGCCATGATCAATGTGACCAATCGTCCCTACGTTGCAGTGCGGCTTATTCCGTTCAAATTTTTCCTTCGCCATAACTTAGCTCTTAGCTCCTAGCTCTTAGCTTCTAGCTCAAAACGAAACCTTGATCGCTTCCGTCCTCGAGCTTCTCGTAGTAAGCACCGAGGAACTGCTCCCCTTCGGTCAACCCTTCGGAGCGAAGCCACTGCTCAAAGTGCTCGAAGTCGTCTTGAAACCTCGCGCGAAAAACTTCGAAATTTCTATGCCAGCTCCAGAAGTCTTGGACTCGATACTGTCGAAGCCCCGGAACCTCGTGCCAAACTTCTGTTCCCAGATAACCATCTGCCTGGCATAACAACCGTTGCCAAACCCCGCCAGTACTGAAAACCGCTTCAAAATCCGCTTGCCGTCGGTCGCCGGCCCAGAACCTGCGGTCAACTACGAACCGCGGACTGCTTAGTCATTTCGCCGTGCCCTGCACCTTGGCGATGATCTCTTCCGCCACCGAGCGCGGCGCTTCTTCATAGCGCGCAAAGTGCATCGAGTACTCGGCGCGGCCCTGCGTCGAAGAACGCATGTGGGTCGCGTAGCCGAACATCTCCGACAACGGCACAATCGCCTTGATCACCTGTGATCCGGCGCGATGCTCCATGCCTTCGATGCGGCCTCGGCGCGAACTCAGGTCGCCCATGATCGTTCCTGCGAAATCTTCCGGAGTGACCACTTCCACCGCCATCACCGGCTCAAGAATCACCGGGCTCGCCTTGCGCGCGGCTTCCTTGAACGCCATCGATCCAGCGATCTTGAACGCCATTTCGTTCGAATCGACGTCGTGATAGCTGCCGTCGTAGAGCGTCGCCTTCACATCCACCATGGGATAGCCGGCCAGTACGCCGCCCTCCATGGCTTCCTGCATGCCCTGATCGATCGGCTTGATGTATTCCTTGGGCACCGTACCGCCGACGATTTCATTAATGAATTCGTAGCCCTTGCCCGGCTCGTTGGGATCGAGGCGAATCTTCGCGTGACCGTACTGGCCGCGGCCGCCCGTCTGCCGGATGTATTTGCCTTCCGCTTCGGAGTGCCTGCGGATGGTCTCGCGATACGCCACCTGCGGCTTGCCGACATTGGCTTCGACCTTGTACTCGCGCATCATGCGGTCGACAATGATTTCCAGATGCAACTCGCCCATGCCGCTGATGATGGTCTGCCCGCTGTCGGGATCGGTGTGAACTTTGAACGTGGGATCTTCCTGCGCCAGACGGCCCAGCGCCATACCCATCTTTTCCTGATCGGCCTTGGTCTTGGGTTCGACCGCCACCGAAATCACCGGCACCGCAAACGTAATCGACTCCAGCGTAATCGGATGCCGTTCGTCGCAAATCGTGTCGCCGGTGCCGACGTTCTTCAACCCCACCACCGCGCAGATGTCCCCTGCCAGAATTTCCTGGATGTCTTCGCGCTTGTTGGCGTGCATCTTGAGCAGCCGCCCAATGCGCTCGGTCTTCTGCGTGCGCGAGTTCAGCACCGACTCGCCCGACTTCAACTGCCCCGAGTAGACGCGAATAAACGTTAACTGGCCGACAAACGGATCGGCCATGATCTTGAAGGCCAATGCTGAAAACGGCTGCTTATCATCGGCCTTGCGCGTGATTTCCTTTCCGGTATTCGGATCGATGCCTCGAGTCTCCGGCGTATCGAGGGGGGAGGGCAGGAAATCGACCACTGCATCGAGCAGCGGTTGCACACCTTTGTTCTTGAACGCGGTGCCCACGACGACCGGGAACAGCTTCAGCGCAATCGTCGACTTGCGCAGCGATGCCCGCAGTGCCTGGGCGCTGATTTCTTCACCTTCCAGGAACTTGTGCAGAATGTCGTCGTCGTTCTCTGCAACCGTCTCGACCAGCTGCGTGTGGAACGCTTCGGCTTTCTTCTGCAACTCGGCGGGAATCGGCTCGGTCGTATACTCCGCGCCCATCGTTTCATCGTTCCAGACGATCGCCTTCATGTTGATCAGGTCAACTACTCCCCTGAACTTGTCTTCCTGTCCAATTGGAATCTGGATCGCTACGGGCTTGGCGTTAAGACGCTTGCGGATGGTGTCGACGGCATGCTCGAAATCAGCACCCATCTTGTCGATTTTATTGATGAAGCAAATTCGCGGGACGCCGTATTTATCGGCCTGGCGCCATACTTTTTCCGACTGCGGCTGTACGCCATGCACCGCGTCAAACACCGCAACCGCGCCGTCGAGCACGCGCAGGGATCGCTCCACCTCAGCCGTGAAATCGACGTGGCCGGGCGTATCAATGATGTTGATGCGGATGTCGCGCCAGGTGCAGGTCGTCGCCGCGGACGTGATGGTGATGCCACGTTCCTGCTCCTGCTCCATCCAGTCCATCGTGGCC
This sequence comes from uncultured Acidobacteriota bacterium, assembly GCA_963729415.1. Classification (GTDB taxonomy): domain Bacteria; phylum Acidobacteriota; class Terriglobia; order Terriglobales; family Acidobacteriaceae; genus Gp1-AA133. Next base: position 185,020 of record CAVSOD010000018.1, read on the forward strand.
GTGCCTTCATGGACCTCTCCGATGCGGTGCGTCCTGCCGGTATAGAACAGGATGCGCTCCGTCGTAGTGGTCTTGCCGGCATCGATGTGCGCCATGATGCCGATGTTCCTGCAACGTTCTAATGGGACGGTACGTGCCACGTTTTTCTCAGCTCTTCTTTCTGGGGCTCAAAACTCAGCTATTAGCTCTTAGCACTTAGCCTTTAGCCAAACCATTTGCCTCTTAGGATTCAAGCTAAGAGCTAACAGCTAAGGGCTCTTCTACCACCGGTAATGTGCGAACGCCTTATTGGCTTCCGCCATGCGGTGAACGTCTTCCTTCTTCTTGATTGCCGCGCCGCGGTTATTCGCAGCATCCAGCAATTCGTTCGTCAATTTCTCGGTCATGCCCTTTTCGCCACGGCCACGCGCGTACGTAATCAGCCACCGGATCGCGAGCGACGTGCGCCGGTCGGCATTCACTTCGACGGGCACCTGGTAGTTGGCGCCGCCGACGCGGCGAGTCTTCACTTCCAGAAGAGGCTTGGCGTTCTCGACTGCCTTCTTGAACAGTTTCAAGGCTTCATCGCCGCCCTTGGCCTGCAGCTGCGTGAGGGCTTCATAGAAGATGCCCTGAGCCGTCGACTTCTTGCCCTGCCACATCATCGAGTTCACAAACTTCGTCACCAGATCCGACTGATACACCGGATCCGGCGCCACTCCACGCTTTGCGATATGTCCTTTACGAGGCATCTGAAAATCAGCTCCTGGCTCTTAGCTACTAGCTCTCAGCTGAGCCGTGCGGGACGACACTTTCCTGCTCGTCCTCAGACTTTGAAACCTTGAAACCGTGGAACTTTGAAACCTGCCTCTTACGCCTTCTTCGGCCGCTTGGCTCCGTACTTCGAGCGACCCTGGTTGCGGTTCGCGACGCCCACCGCGTCCAGCGTTCCCCGCACCACGTGATAGCGCACACCCGGCAGATCCTTCACGCGGCCCCCGCGAATGAGCACGATCGAGTGCTCCTGCAGGTTGTGGCCGATGCCGGGGATGTAGGTCGTCACTTCAATTCCGTTTGTAAGCCGTACGCGCGCGACCTTGCGCAACGCCGAGTTCGGCTTCTTGGGCGTCTGGGTATACACGCGAGTGCAGACGCCGCGCTTCTGCGGACAGGACTGCAGGGCCGGACTCGCCGTCTTGTACCGTGGCTTCTTGCGGCCGGAACGCACCAATTGATTGAACGTAGGCACTCTTTGCTGCTCCTTCAGCGCCTTTCGCGATTCGCGCGTCTTCTGGCGCACACGCACACCGGCGCTGCTTCTGCTTTTCCCGTCTCCGGGCTGACTGGCACACCATCGCCAGGCATATTTTCCCTGCCGGAGACCAAATTCACCGGAGAGAAGATTCTTGGTTTCCCGACCAGACTAACGCCGACGACGGTGGCACCAAGCCCGATTTCGGAGGTGCTCCGTTTCGTCAGCCCTGCTCCGCATAGCCCCTTGCCGGGGTGAGCGCAGAGCATTTCAGCGAGGAAGCTCCCGCTCGATCACTGCGGGAGCACTGTGTTTCTAAAGCTCAGCCAATTTCGGGGACACCGCGCACACAAAAACGCGCGGCGATTGAATCCACCGCTTCCAGGCAAGCCAGAATTAACTCGCGGAACCTTTTAAATATAACAATTGCTTCCGCACATCGTCAACCATTGTTCAAGCATCTCAGTGCAGGCGAAGCAGTCCCGGGCACCCCTTGCTCAAAACCACCCCGGGCCTCTACACTGAACGTTTTCCAGTAGATACATATGACTCGCCGGGAACGCAAGTTGCATGCCCAGGCGGGGAGGATGCATGCGTCGTTTGTTCGCCCGGGTTTGCGCAGTCGTGACTGTATTCCTGGCAATTGGCGGTCTAACGAGCTGCGGCAGCAGCGCCACCAGCACTTCTCCAATTGGAACCCCAACCACGGTTACTTTGTCCCCTGCCGACAGCAGCGTCGACCTGGGTTCGACCTTGCAGTTCACGGCCAGTGCCAGGAATGGCGCCGGCGCGGTTAACGTTCCCTTCGTCTACACCTCGAGCAACCCATCCGTCCTCTCGTTCGTCCCTAGCGCTGGCGGCTTTGCGTGCGCCGGTCGTTGGGATACCCTGGGCCAGATTTGCACTCCTACCGGCGCCGGCTTCGCCCAGGTAACCGCCTCCGCCAACGGCGTCACCAGCGCGCCGGTCAATGTTTACGTGCACCAGCACATCGATACCATCACGCTTAGCCTCTACAATCCGCCCATTCCGCAGCCCGATTGCATTACCCTCGCCCAGGCTCCCGGCATCCAGAACTTTCTCGATTTTCAAGCTCAGGCTTTCAGCAACGGGATGGAAGTCACCAACACCGTCGGATCGTTCACCTTCTCCCAGACCAATTCCACCGTCGCCAAGATCAGCACCACCGACCCGTCGCTCAACAACAACAATGGCAATCAGATTCTCCGTGCCCGCTTCACGGCTGCCGTCCCCGGCCTGACCCAGATTTTCGCCAGCGCCGCAGGTGTCACTAGCCTGCCCGCCGAGGTTCCCGACAGCAAGGGCCACCTGCATCCTTACTTCGAAACCTGCCTGGTGCAATCCGTTAACCTGCAAGTAGGCAACGCTGCCACCAATACTTCGTTCGCGGTGACCAGCAACCTGTCCGCGGGCGTGAATGTCACGCCAACCATAATCGACCGTCTCGGCAACACACTGGATAACCCCGTCCCTGCGGTCAGCTTTATCAGTTCCTCCCCGCCCAACGCGACCGTCACTGCTACGACCGGGACCGGCCCGACCGCAGGAACCGCGGGCGTCAAGACCAGCGCCCCCGGCGCGGTGAGCATCACTGCCGTCTGCGCCCCGCCCACCTGCAACGTCGGTGTGGATCCGCCTCAGCCGGTCTACTCGACCACCACCCCGGCCAATGGCGATTACGTCGGCACCCCTATCACCGGCTTGATCACCGGATCGCCCGTTACCAGCAAGAACGTCTACGTCACCACGACCCAATGCGATACCGCCGCAGGCGCCCCGATTAACGGATGTCAGCCGTTGCTGTTTCCCATCGCCCTCAAGACCAACGCAGCCGGGAACAGCGTGACGCTACCCAGTTCGCCAAACTCCTTCATCTTTTCTCCCAAGAGCGACAAAGCCTACCTCGGCAGTTCTTCAGGCCTCATGGTGTTCACCCCGACCTCCAGCACCAACAGCAGTCCGGTCGCCCAATTCACCAGCATTCCCGGCAAGGTGCTCGCGGTTTCGCTCGATGGCAATACCGCCGTCGTCTCCGACACGCTCTCCATCCCCAATCAGGTGTATGTGGTCACCAATTTGGAGAGTGGAACTCCGGCTCCCAGCCCGCTTCTGATCAACAGCGCAACCGCCGCGGCGTTCTCTCCCGACGGACTGAAGATTTTCATCCTCGGCAATCCGACGCCCAGCAACCCAACGGTCCCGCCGACCCTGTATGTCTATTCCACGGTGCTGGCCCTCAAGCAGATTCCGCTATCCGCCCCCGCGACTGCCGCATCCTTCTATCCCAACAGTGCACTTGCCTTTCTGAACGGCGGAGCGGCGGGCGCCGTCACTATGCGCAATACTTGCGATACCACTTACGCGCAAGTGGCATCGTTCCCTGGCCGAAACCCCGTGCTGTTCCAGGGGCTTTCCGACGGAGTTCACGCCGTTGGCGTCGAGTCGCCGGGCATTGATGTTTTCTCGGTTGCGGTTGGCGCTCCGCCCGTCGCAACCTTAGCCAGCCCGCAGACACAGTTGGTTACGTGTCCCTTTCCAGTCACCTCGGCCACTTCGAGCTTCGTCAACATCGGACAGGGTACGTTCACTCCCCTCAAGATGCTGGTTGCGCCCGACAACAGCCGCGTCTACATCCTCGCCAGTAACCTGGGCAGCGTGTTCGCGTTCGATCTCGGCGTGAATACCGTCACCGCCATCCCCCTGACCGGCAACCCCGTTCCTCTCGACGCCAGCCTGACCAGTGACGGCGTCACCATGTACGTCGGCACCACCGACGGTTCGGTGCACGTCTTGAGCACCGTCTCCAACGTCGATCTGCAAGAGGTCACCTTCGTCAACAACAACAGCAGCAACAAGAGCAGCCTCTGCAGCAACATTCCCCAAACCTGCAATCCCGATCTGATCGCCGTGCAACCGTAAACCCGATATTTGTTGTCATTCTGAGCGAATGCGAGGCGCCAGCCGAGCACAGCGAAATACCTGCTCCCTTTTCCAGGTTTGTCATCCTGAGCGAAGCGAAGGACCTGTTTCATTTAAAGTTTGTCATCCTGAGCGCAGCGAAGGACCTGCTTTTCCTCGCGCGTCGTGCATGCTTGCACGGCGTAGTTCCGACGTCTGCATTGAACCCCGAAGTACTAGTCCCGCGAAGCGAGAGCGCTTTCTCGCCGCGCGGCAGGAAGAATATTCGCCCGCGCTTGCCTCCGTGTTCTCTGTGCCTCTGTGGTGAGTTTCCTGGATTTCAGATGGAGGGAAATGTCCGGCCCCGCGCTGCCTACGTTCGCGCTTTTTCCAGATCGCGCCCAACGCTATCGAGCACGCCATTGATGAACTGCACCGACTCGGGACTGGAAAATTTGCGCGCGATCTCGATGGCCTCGTTGATCACCACCGCCCGTGGCGTCTCTGGATACCCGAGGAACTCCGCCACGGCCCCACGAAGAATATTGCGATCGACAGCTGCCATCCGCTCCATGCGCCAATGTTCCGCATGCCCCTCGATCAGCTTATCGATGTCGGCCGTACGGTCCATCGCCGCGCGAAACAGGTCGTCGGCAAACCCCCGCACATCCTCGCCCACTTCCTTGCGTTCTGCCCAGAACGTTCTTCGCACCGCGTCCGGTTCCTGCCTCCCCATGTCGGCCTGAAACAACATCTGTAAGCACAGCTCGCGCGATTTTCGTCGGGTGCCCATGGGACAGTCGTCAGTCTCCAGTCGCTAGTCTTCAGCCGTGACAATCGTTCGCAGTTGATGGCTGACAGCTCGAGGTGCTCGGCGGCAACCGGGAGCGACGAATGAAAATCAGTTTACAGGAAAGACGAGAATGAATAGCTTGATCTGCAGAGTAAAGCCAGCGAGGCTCAGCGAGACTTTTTCTGGCGCGTCTTCGGTCGATGTTTCTCGCGTCGGCCTTTGCTTTTGCTGGAGACTGACGACTGGCGACTGGCGACTTCTTTCACCTCCGACATTTCCACCGCCGCCATCGCCGCGTCGAAGCCCTTATTCCCCATCTTCAACCCGGCGCGATCGATCGCCTGCTCCAGCGTGTCGCAAGTAAGGACACCAAACGCGTGCGGCACGCCAGTTTCCTGAGCCGATTGCCCAATTCCGCGCGCACACTCATTCACGATGACGTCGTAGTGCGCCGTGTCGCCGCGCAAGAGGCACCCCAGGCAAATCACGGCATCAAACTTCCCGCTTTCCGCCAGAGAGCGGGCCCCGAGCGGAATCTCAAAGCTGCCCGGCACGCGCATGATCTCGATGTCTCCCTGCCGCGCGCCCATGCGCCGCAAGCCGTCGAGCGCGCCCTGCAAGAGTCGCTCCGTGATAAACGCATTGAACCGGCTGACAACGATCCCAAACCGCTTGCCGGCAGCCTTGAGGTCCCCTTCAATACCCGCCGGCAACTCTTCCGGCACACCGTGCACCGTCACAATGATGTCGCCCGGCAGCGCCAGCGAAAAACTACGCTCCCCTGATTTCGGCGACGCGGTGTCCATCAGCACCTTGAGCTTCTTCCTCTCGGCGATCGCGAAAACGTCATCTGGATTGCTGACTTCCAGAACAATCAACCGGTTAATGTCCTTCAACCGCGTCAGCACTTCCTTCGGGTACTCTGATGGCAGAGTGTTCACACTCAACATCCCCACCGGCGCCGCAAACACTCCCGAACGCCCATCTCCGCCTGCCACTTGCCGAAAGCCGATGGCCTCGAGAAATTCTGCCAGCGCCCGCAGATCTTCCGGCTTGGTCACGTACCGGCCGATATGTAGCGACTTAATCATGATTCAACTTCGTTCTCACCACAGAGACACAGAGTCACAGGGGTTTTTCTGGATTGTCATCTTGAACATGGTCATCTTAAATATTGTCATCCTGAGTGCAGCGAAGGACCTGCTTTTCATCGGCGTTGTGTTAGAAATTAATTTTTAGCTGAGCCCTTCTCCGTGTCTCTGGGTCTCCGCAGTGATATGTTTCTTACTTGCCCTTGAAGCTCGCCGCCCGCTTCTCCAGAAACGCCGATGTCCCTTCCTTCTTATCTTCGGTAGCGCAGCACACCCCGAAGAGCGTCGCCTCCAGATACAGCCCCTCGGCCAGCGGCAGGTCGAGCCCGTGGTTCACCGCCTCCATCGCGTACTGAATCGCCAGCGGCGCATTGGCGATGATCTTCTGTGCAATCGCTTCCGCCCGGGGAATCAGTTCACCCGGCGCAGTTACCTCGTTGACCAGCCCGATCCGGTGCGCTTCTTCCGCCGAGATGATGTCGCCCGTGAGCACCAGTTGCATCGCAATGCCTCGGCCCACCAGCCGCGGCAGCCGCTGCGTGCCTCCATATCCCGGGATAATCCCCAGCTTCACCTCGGGCTGCCCCAGCTTCGCATTCGTACTGGCGAGGCGCATGGTGCAAGCCATGGCAATCTCGCAGCCGCCGCCCAAAGCGAATCCATTGATGCAGGCAATCACCGGCTTGCCGAGATTTTCGATCAGGTCAAGCACCGACTGCCCGCGATGCGTGTATTCCTTCCCGGAAACCGTATCGTGCTTGGCCAGTTCCGAGATATCGGCTCCTGCAATGAACGCCTTCTCGCCCGACCCGGTAAGGATGGCAACGCGAATCGCGGCATCATTCTTAATATCGGTGAACGCCGAACGCAGCTCTTCCATGGTCGCCATGTTGAGCGCGTTCAGCACCTTGGGCCGATTGACCGTGACGTAGGCGATGGAGTTTTTCTTTTCGAGGAGTATGTTTTCGAAGGTCATGAGATCAGAATTCCTGCCGCAGATTTCCGCCGTGAACGGAGATCAAAACCTACCACGGAGACACGGAGTCACAGAGGAAAACGATCTCCTCTTAATGGAACACTGCGATAAGGACTGTTTTGAGTATTTTAAGATTGTCTCCGTGCCTCCGTGTCTCCGTGGTGAATCGCTCTTCACGTACAGCGTGGTCAGAGCTTCCCCGCCACCGGATTCGCCGGGTCCGCGTAATCATAAAACCCGCGCCCTGACTTCCGCCCATACCAGCCCGCCATCACCAGTCTCTTCAGCAGCGGTGGTGAGGCAAAGCGCCGCTCCTTGAATTCGTCGTACATGACGTGCGTGATGTAGTAGGTCGTATCCAGCCCCACGAAATCGAGCAGCGTGAACGGCCCCATGGGATACCCGCAGCCCAGCTTCATCGCGTTGTCGATGTCCTCGATCGACCCCACGCCCTCTTCATAGGCACGAATTGCGTCAAGCATATACGGCACCAGCAAGCGGTTCACGATGAACCCAGTCTTGTCCGACGTCCGCACCGGAACTTTCCCCAGCTTCTTCGCGAACTCGTAGGCCGTCTCGTACACTTCGGGCGCGGTGGCGATGGTCTTCACCACCTCAACCAGCTTCATCAGCGGCACTGGATTGAAAAAATGCAGCCCGATAAACCGTTCCGGCCGCTTCACCGCCGTCAGCAACTCAGTCACCGAAATCGACGAAGTATTCGAGGCGAAGATCGCCTCTTTCTTCACGATCGGATCGATCGAGGCATACATCTTCTTCTTTTCCTCGACATTCTCGATGATGGCTTCAATGACGATGTCGCAATCCGCCAGGTCCTGCTTCGAGGTCGTCCCCTTGAGCCGTGCCCGCACCGCCTGGGGCGATTCTTTCAGCGTGCCCTTCTCGGCAAACTTCCCGAGCGACTTCTCGATCCCGGCAAAGCCCTTGTCGAGAAACTTCTGTTCCACCTCGAGCACCGTGACGTCGAATCCGGCCGTCGCCGCGACTTGCGCGATGCCGGAACCCATGAGACCGCAGCCGAGAACACCAACTCTCTTGATTATCATATGAAGACCTTTCTTAACCACAGGGGACACAGAGGTCACAGGAAAAAGACTTAGTCTGAAGTCCGAACAACGATTTCTATTGGTGTATCAGCAGCCGCGAGTTCACGAATGAGACTCACAAACCTCTCAGCCATGTCTCTCGCCCCAGTACCTACCTGCTCATAATTGCGTATTACAATTCGATAGGGAACTTCGATCTTGTTAATCTGGCCGCCTGCAATACTGTCGTTGAGGGCGTCAAGATTCCTCCCATGCCAAAGAGGAGCACCTACCGCACGAAAGAACGCATCGTAGACGTCATCTGTCTTCGTCCACGTCGCCGCGTCAAGAACTAATTCACGCACTTTATTCCAGACCTGCTCAATTAACCCCTTTCATTCCGAGCCCTTCGCAGCCGCACCAGCGGTGAAAAGGAGCGAGGAATCTACTGTTCCCCTTGTCAGTGCACGCTGCCATCAAAAGCAGGTCCTTCGCTTCGCTCAGGATGACAAATTTTAGGGTTAATCTCTTCTCCGTGCCTCCGTGTCTCCGTGGTGAAGAGCCCCTGTGTTCCTCTGTGCGCTCTGTGGTTAAGAACTGAAGCTCTCCACCACCATCGCGATTCCCTGCCCGCCGCCAATACAAGCCGTCGCCAGCCCGTACTTCTTCTTCCGCCGCTTCAACTCATACAAAAGGGTGATCACCAGCCGCGTCCCGGTCGCGCCCAGCGGATGGCCCAGTGCGATCGCGCCGCCATTGACGTTGACTTTGCTGCGATCGAGGCCCAGCTCTTTCTCAACCGCGAGATACTGCGCCGCGAATGCCTCGTTCACTTCAATCAAATCGATGTAGTCCAGCGTCAGCCCCGCTCGCTGCAGCGCGAGTTTGGTCGCCGGCACCGGGCCGCGGCCCATCACCCTGGGATCGACGCCCGCCACTCCCCAGTTCACGATCCTTCCCAGCGGCTTCAGGTCACGTTTCTGCGCGTTCTCCACCGACATGACGACCACTGCCGCCCCGCCATCCACAATCCCGCTCGCGTTCCCCGCCGTTACCGTCCCACTCTTCCCAAACGCTGGACGCAGCTTCGCTAGCCCTTCCATCGTGGTCTGCGGACGCCGATGATCGTCCTCGCTGAACATTTCCCCGCTCAGCTCGCCCTTGTGGTTCCGCAGCGGTACGGGCACCAACTCTTCCTGCAGCCGTCCTTCTTTATAAGCGGCATCAGCCATCTGCTGCGAGCGCAGCGCGAACTCGTCCTGCATCTGCCGCGTGATCCCCTGCTGCTCGCCATACAACTCGGCGGTGTTCGCCATGTAGAGACCGCAGTAGGAATCGAGCAGAGCGACCATCAGCGAATCTTCCAGCTTGCCACCAGGCGCCAGCGTGAATCCGTCGCGGCCGCGAATCACAAACGGCGCCTGCGACATCGCCTCCATGCCGCCGGCGAGCACAATCTTCGCCTCCTCGGTCTGCACCATCTGCGCCGCATTCACGATCGCCTGCATTCCCGAACCGCACAACCGGTTCACCGTCAGCGCCGGCGTGTCGATGGGCAGCCCGGCGCGCAATCCCACGTGCCGCGCCCCGTACAGCGCATCGCCAGAAGTCTGTTGCGCGTTGCCAAACACCACATGATCGAATTCCTTGGGATCAATCCCGGCGCGCTCGATCGCGCCCTTGGCCGCGACCGCGCCTAACTCCTGCGCCGTGAAATCTTTGAGCTTGCCGCAGTAGCGCCCCATGGGCGTCCGCGCGCCGCTCACAATGGCAATATCGCCCGGTTTCAACATGAATTCCTTCTAGAAGAGGCCAGATGTAGATAGCAAACTTTTTAGTGTAGCAGCGGGAAAGAGGAGCTGTCAGCTATGGCTTCAGCTTTCAGCTATCAGCCTTGAGCTGTCAGCGTAGTGCGACTTCGTTGGATAGATGGCCGTTTCGTTAGTCGATTCAGGAACAGACTCTGCCGCAAAAGCCGCGTTCGGCAAATACTCGTTTTGGCTGAAAGCTGAGAGCTGATGGCTAAAAGCTTGGAAGCTGCTCTTAAGCCACCGCTGCCGACGCCATATTCGGCGCCAGCGCCACCACGCTGCCCGCGCCCTGGGTGAGCGCATCATGCAGCGCCTGCTCGCCCCGGTTGATCACTTCCGTGACAATATCCACCGGATCGAACGAACTGCGCATCACTGCCTCCGCCAGACCAGCGCTGAAGGCAATCGGTTGATCCTTGCCGGGTAACCGCACATCGGCGACCAGCTTGCGCAGCTTCTCGACCGCCTGCAGCGCCTCTTTCTCAGCGGTGTCGCCAAGAATGATCGCCACCGTGGTCGTGTCGTAGCGGAAGGCAAGATCGTTCGAGCGGATGTTCGCAGTGAACAGTTGCCCGACCTGCTCCATCGTGGCTTCCACCGCCGTCTCGCCGAATTCCTTGATCATGGCCGCGCTCTTGCCAAAATGCATCAGCAGGATGGTCATCGGTGTCGCTTGTTGCGATGCCCGCTGCGCTTCCGCCAGCACCAGGTCGAGATAGGAAGCCCGCTTGAGCAGTCCCGACTTCTCATCCGTTACCGAGAGATTCCGCACCAGCCGCCGCAGACCTGCATTGTTCAGCGCGATCACCACCTGCTCGGCCAGCGTCTTCAGCACCACAATCTCCGAAGGATGCCAGTTACGCTCCGCCCCTTGCATGAACACCAGCACTCCGATCTGATCCTCGCCATCGGTCAGGGGCAGCGCCAGCAACGAAGTCACGCCCAGCTCCGCCAGAGCCCGCCGCACGGGCTGTACTTCGTCGGAGGTCAAGGTATCGGTAATAGTTACGGTGCCCCGGCTGATCGCCAGATCCTGGCATGCCGCCACCACCGCGGCCAGCGCCGCCGCATCGCCCGCCGCAGTTCCATCTAGATGAAATTCCTGCAAGGCGGTCGGAGGCAGTCCGGGCTTGCGCATCGCCGCTACGCAACGCGTCACTTTCCACTGGCTGCCCATTTCGTTCGCGGCCGTGGCCAGCACGGCGTTCGCGTTGTTCTGGTGATACAGCTTGCGCGTGATCTCCGCTACCCGGGTAAAGCTGCTGACATCGGCTTGTTCCCCGCTGACGGCCGCGGGTGGGACCAGCGGCTGGGGTGCCGCAGTCGCGCCTGACGACGACGGTGCTGGGGGCGCGGGAGCTTTTCCTGCATAGCGCGGCGTCACTCCCGCTGCCAGATATAACCGCTGCAAATCTTCGTTACGTTCTTCTTCGCGCGGAAACAACTCCTGAATGCGTTGCAGCCGTTCCACTGCTTTCGAGCGCATTCCGTACTGCACCAGGATTTCTGCCTGCAACATCAGGTCCTGCAGCGCTGCCGCCCCCAGCGTTGGCTCCTCGGCACGCACCGCTTCCGGTACCGACTTGTTCAGCTGGCTCAACCGCGAGGCAATTACCTTGAAGCGATCGTCGGGAATCTTCCCCCGCAGAATCTCGAGCCGCTTCTGATGCCCGCGCTCGTAAGGATCGACATCCGCCGCCCGGTCCAGGCACTCGCCCGCCTTCTGAAAATTCCCTGTGCTCACATAGAGATCAAACAGCTTCAGTAGCGTCTGGCAATAATCGTTTTCACGGTTCGAGGAGTTGAACAGCTCGCTCAAAAATTCCAGCATTTCGGGGGACGATCGGTGCCCGCCGATCAGATCCTGCATGGTCGCAACGAACGCCCGCCGTTCGCCCCGGCGGCGCTGAAACAGTTCCAGCTTGCGCGCCAGGGCTACCGCTTCCGCATCCTGCTGCGCGTCGATCATCTGCCCGATCAGCGTGACTACCTGCTGCAGCCGGCTCGGATTCTGCTCAAACAGCTGCCACACCAGCGGCTCCGCCTCCGACAACCGGTTCGCCGCCAGCAACGCCTGGCTGTAGCAATCGCGCAGTTCGAGGGACGGATTTCCCCCAATCACATGCGGCTCGAAAATGAAGATCGCCGCACCAATCTGTCCTTGCGCCAGCAGGCTCTTTCCATACGCCAGGGCAATGCGCGGGTCGCTCGGATCCTCTCCATAGGCCAGCTCGAAATATTGCGATGCATCCGCCCCGGTCGCTTCCGCCAGTTCCGCCGCCTTCAGAAAAGCTGCCGCCGATGTTTTGCTCTCGCCGAGCTGCGAACACAACTCGGCCATCCGCAGATAGTTGGCCTGCGTCGGTTCCAGCGTGACGATCCGGCTCAGCACCTGCAACGACTCAGCTTGCTTCCGTTGCTTGAACAAATCGTCGAGCGCGTTCTCGTAGGTGCCAATCGCAAGTTTTTTATTGGAATTTTCCAGCAGCTGCCCGAAGCGGAATTTCTGCTGCCACGTCGGACTCCCATGACGCGCCAACTTCTTATAGGTCAAACTTGCGCGAGTAGCATCCCCTAGTCCGATCTGCCGTTCGAAAAGATCCCCCAGCAGCGACACCGCCTCGGCCGTGCGGCTCAGCGACAGACACAAGTCCGCGGCCATCGAACGTACGTTGTCGTTCTCCGGATCTTCCAGCAGCACTTGGAGATATTCTTCGAGCGCGTCGCTGGTCTTGCCTCTTTGCAGAAGCTTCTCCGCCTGCGCGACACGCTTCGCGATTTCGGCCCGGTCCGGCATGTGGGTAATCTGCGGAGTAACCTTCATCGTGATTCTAGGAGCCGGGGTACACAGCAGCAATGCAGTAACGGCCCGCCGCGGTTACGAAGGTCATTCGTCTTTTGCAATCATGGAGATGAGACTCGTGTGGCTTGCACACTCCCGTATTCATTCCTTCCAATTTCCGAACCACCTTCCGCTTCTGATATACCCTCATGATGCCCGAGGCCACCTCGACCCAGGAACAGGGACTTCGTCATCAACTTACCGCCGGGCAGATGGCGATGGTCGCCGTCGGCGGCTCCATTGGCACCGGCCTGCTGCTGGGCTCAGCCCAGGCAATCGGCCTCGCTGGCCCGTCCGTCATTCTCAGCTTCCTGCTCGCCGCTTTCATCAACTTCACCGTCGCGTGTGCCCTCGGAGAGTTGGCCTGCGCCCACCCTGCCGCCGGCTCTTTCGGGGTCTATGGCGATCTCTACCTCAACGATTGGGCCGGCTTCCTCTCCCGCGGCGGCTACTGGGCCGCCATCGCCATCTCGATCGGAACCGAGATGGTTGCTTCCGCCATCTACATGGGCCTCTGGTTTCCGCGCGTTCCGGCACTGGTCTGGGTGGCGCTGTTTTCGTTATTGCTCCTGCTGGTGAATCTCCTCGGCGTTCATGACTATGGCCGCTTCGAGTTCTGGTTCGCCATGGTCAAAGTCGTCACCATCGCCGCCTTCATTGTGCTGGGGGCGTCGCTTCTCTTCACCGGTCGCGTCATTCCGCAATACACCGCCCAGGGCGGATTCTTCCCCATGGGCATCCTGGCCCCGTTTCTCGCGATGACCTTCGCCGTCTATGCCTTCGGTGGGATCGAGTTCGTCGCGGTCTCTTCCGGGGAAGCCAAGTCTCCCGAGGAAATCGCCCGCGCCATCCGGCTCACCTTTGCCATGCTCAGTTTCCTCTACCTGGGCGCCATCGCGATCCTGGTCGGCGTCATGCCCTGGAACCGCGCCGGTGCGAGCGAAAGCCCGTTCGTCACGGTATTTCGCTCCGTCAACATTCCTGCCGCCGGACATCTGATGAATTTCGTCGTCCTCACCGCCGCGCTCTCGGGCGCCAACGCAGCTCTCTACGTCTCCTCACGCATGCTGTTCTCGATGGCCCGCACCGGCTGGGCCCCAGCCCGCCTCGGCCAACTCAACGCCCAAGGTTCTCCAAAACTCGCCGTGCTGTTTTCCTCCTTCGGCATCGTCGTCGCCCTGGTGCTGGAACGCTGGGCCCCAAGCAACGCCTTCGAGTACATCCTGCGCGCTGCGTTTTTCGGCATGATCCTTTCCTGGGTCGTCTCCCTCGCCGCCCATATCTCTTTCCGCCGCCGCACCAGCCCGGAGCAAATCCGTGCCCTCCCCTTGCGCTCTCCAATCGGCATCTGGGGATCCGTCGCCGGCTTCACCGTAATGTGCGCCGTAATCCTGAAAGGCTGGTGGGACTCCCATGTCAACCTGATCAGCGGCGTACTCTATTTGCTGCTGCTTACGGCCGCGTGGTGGGCGATCAAGCAGGGAAGAAAGTAGCTGCGAGCCATGAGCCTCGAGCACCCGCGACAATCTGAAATCCTCAATCTCCCAAGACGTAACACCAGATCTAAGACCTGTTCTCCCTGACACCTGAGACCCGAGACGTGAGACCTGTTACCGTCACCTGCTCTCCCGTAAACTATCCCCATGACTGACGCTCTTCTTCGTTTCCGTCCCGAGTTCCCCATTCTCGAGCGCACCAACTACATGATCAGCAACTCGCTGGGCGCGATGCCGCGCGGCGTCTACGACGCCATGAAGGGCTACGCCGATACCTGGGGCGGGCGCGGCGTGCGCGCCTGGGAAGAGCGCTGGTGGGGACTGGCCGCCCAGGTCGGCGAAGAACTTGGCGCGCTCATGAACGCGCCCAAGGGCAGTGTTTCCACGCACCAGAACGTCAGCACCTGCCAGGCCGTGGTTGCGTCCTGCCTCGATTTCTCCGGCTCGCGCAATAAGGTCGTCTACTCCGACATGAATTTCCCCTCGGTGATGTATTTCTGGGAAGCGCAGCGCGCCATCGGCGCCCGCGTCGACATGGTCGCGACCGATGGCATCAGCGTACCCACCGACTGCCTGCTCGATGCCATCGACGAGCAGACTCTCGTCGTCCCCATCTCGCACGTTCTTTTTCGCAGCGCCTACATCAACGATGCCGCCGCCATTGTCGAGAAAGCGCACAAGGTCGGCGCCTATGTCGTGCTCGACACGTTTCACTCGCTCGGCACCATGCCGGTCGACGTGCAAAAGCTCAACGTCGATTTCGCCACGGGCGGCGTACTGAAGTGGCTCTGTGGAGGCCCAGGCGTCGGCTTCCTCTACGTGCGCCCCGACCTCGGCAATAAGCTCGAACCGCGCATCACGGGCTGGATGGCCCACCAGCATCCTTTCGATTTCGAAATCGGCCCCAACCGCTACACGGATCCGCCGTTTCGCTTCATGAATGGCACGCCGCACATTCCGGCGCTCGAAGCCGCGCGCCCCGGCATCGCCATCATCACTGCCGCCGGCGCCGCGAACATCCGGGAAAAGTCCAAGCGCCAGACCGCACGCCTGATCGAACTCGCCGATAAACACGGCTGGCGCGTCCATACCCCGCGCGATCCCGAGCGCCGCGGCGGCACCGTCTCCATCGATATGCCCGACTCGCTCGAGGTTTCGCGTGAACTGATCCGCCGCAACATCCTTGTCGACTTCCGCCCCCAGGCCGGCGTCCGCTTCTCCCCCCACTTCTACACGAAAGACGAAGAACTCGACGCCGCCATCGCTGCGGTCGAGGAGATCCTGAAGGAGCGCTCCGTCGCCGCGAAGTAATCCGCCGCCGGGAGTTCCAGAGTTGTCATCCTGAGCGCAGCGAAGGACCTATGCATTTCGTCCGGGCCGCGCTACTCTACGGTCCGATGGTCTCCCGCTCCGAAGACTACGTGGAATATTGCCGCGAAACCGCGCGTCATCTCCACAACATCCAGGACCTCGCCCTGCGCGGCAAAAACAAGCAAGCCATCACTCGTCGCATTCAGGAACGCATCGTGCGCGAGGTCGAACTTCGCCCCGACGACGATGTGCTCGACATCGGCTGCGGCGACGGCACCCTGCTGCAAATGGCAAAAACGCGGGGCGCGCACAGCGCGACCGGACTGCTCGCCACCGAGGAAGAGGCCGCCATCGTCCGCCGCCTTGGGATCGAAGTGCGCCAGGGGTTCACCGACCAATTGCCGCTGCCCGACGAAAGCGCGTCGGTCGTCATCTGCAACAACGTCCTGCTGGTCGTGCCGCGCGAAAAGATTCCCGCCAGCCTCCGCGAATTCCATCGCGTCGCCAAGCCTGGCGCCCGCATTTTCGTCGGGGAAATCCCCCTCGAACCCGGACCGCCGCCCGAGCCCGAGTTCCCCACCGCCCGCGAAACCCTCGCCTATCTCTACCGCCAGCACGGCTTCCGCACCTGGTTCGGCATGCTGCGCCGGATGCTCTATTGGAAACTGACCAGCAAGCCCATGGTCATCCGCGGCGGCATTACGATTTCATTCTTCGCCGAGCCCTCGGAATTCGCCGCCCTCGCTGCCGAAGCAGGTCTCGAACTGGTACGCTGCTGGCACCACGACGACTGGCCCGCCAACCGTTACAACTACCTGTTCCGCAAAGCCACGGCCGTTCCAGCTGCTGCCACCGCAGAGACCGTGCCACACTCTTCCCCGGCCGCGTAACGTTACCGACGTAAGCTCGATTCATCGTTTTCTGCTGCCCGGCTTCCCGCCCTCCCGCTATCCTCACCTTTCAGGCACCGATGCGCCACACCTGCATCGTGCCAGGATCTAAATCGGTGAACGTTTCTCTGCCATTTGGGCTCCATGAGAGCAGCCTCTGGATGATCCCCGTCGCCATCGGTGCGATCGCCGGGCTCTACTCTTTCTTTCACGGATTCTCGATTCTGCAGCAGCAGCGCCCTCTGCCGATCCGGATCCCGGTCAAACCTCCCGCCCACGCCGCTGTAAAATCCGTTCCCAAGACAAGCGAACCGCTCAAGCGCGACCCGCGCACTGAAGTCATTCAGCTCAGTCCGAACGATAGCGGGGAAACCAGTTCCGCTTCCCTGAGCCAGCAAGGCAAGATTGCCGCTGCTCTCCTACGCGCCGGGGTTCCAAGCCCCGCGACCTGGACCGACGAAACCACGCATGCCTCGGTTCGCGTCGCCGATCCGCTTCCAGGCGAGAAGGCGACAGACGCCGCATCGTCCGAAGCCGAAGTCTCTCGCGTGCTCCAGCAAGGGGCTAACGCCGCCGAATTCCGCATCCCTGCCCTGAACCCCACGGTCAATCACAACGGCTCGAACCGCAAAGCCATGCTGATGATCTGGGGCGGCCCCATCCTCACCCTCGCTTGCGTCTATCTGCTCGCCTCTCATTTGGGATGGTTGTAATACAAGTCGCTAGTCTCCCGCTTTCAGTCGCTAGCCACTCGCTGCACGCGGTTGGGTTAAAGCCTTCAACATTTCAAGGTTGACGAAAATCAGTGCGTTAGCTGGCGACTAATCATTTGCACCCTAGGCCTTTGCTGACGACTGGCGACTAGCGACTGGCGACTGAAACAGTTAGCAGGAAGGTGCCCTATCGAAGGTTTAGCCCTCCCACCGGCGGCCACGACCAAGGGCAGCATTTAGAATGAACCTGTGCCCGATACTGTTCGCATTGGAATCCTAGGCGACTTCAATCCCGAATTCCGTTCGCACCACGCGACCAACGACGCGCTACAGCACGCTGCCGCAAAACTCAGCCTGAAAGTCGAATCCCACTGGCTCCCTACGCCTTCGCTCCTGGAGCCCGGTGCCCGCAAAGTTCTGGAAAGCTTCGACGGCCTCTGGGCTTCGCCCGGCAGCCCTTACAAGAGCGCGGACGGCATGCTCAAAGGCGTCGAATTCGCCCGTACCCGCGACTGGCCCTTCCTCGGCACCTGCGGCGGCTTCCAGTACACGGTCATTGAATGCGCCCGCAATGTAATCGGCATGAAAGACGCCGACACCGCCGAGAATAATTCCGGCTCGAAGAACATCATTATTTATCCGGTCGCCTGCGCGGTACCCAACCGGGCCTCTGGCGCCCCGAAACTCTCGGGCGTGGTGCCGGAAATCCGCATCCGCCCCGGCTCCTACCTTCAGACCTTCTACAGCGAGGAAGTTATCCAGGAAGAATTCTTCTGCAATTTCGAACTGAACCCCGACTACGAATGGTGCTCGATCGAAGCCGGATTCCCCATTGCCGCTCGCGGCCCCGACGGCGAAGTCCGCGCCATCGAGTCGCCCACTCACCGGTTCTTCATCGCCACGCTGTTCCAGCCACAACTCAGCTCCAAGCCAAACAACCCGCACCCCCTGGTCATCGCCTTCGTGCAGGCAGCCGCTGACTGGGGAAGAAAAAAACTGGACGACAGCGTTCTGGAGTAGAAGCAGGTCACGGGTCTCAGGTCACAGGTCTCAGGTGCCCGTGTCATCCTGACAAAAAGTGATCGGAAATTTTCCCTCGCGCCCTTCGCGGCCCTTCTTCGCGCCCTTTGCGGTCAAAATCTCTACTTCGCGTCCTCCGCTTCCTCTGCGGCTCTCTGCGTTTTAAGATTTTCTTGGAGAGTTAAAAGCTTTTCGTCGAGTACGCCCGCGACTCCCCGACAGCCCCACGCCCTCGAAAAATCGTCACGCCCTCTTCACGAACTTCAACGACGCCGAATTCATGCAGTACCGCAACCCCGTCGGCTGCGGACCATCGTCAAACACATGCCCCAGATGCGCGTCGCACAAGGTGCAATTCACCGCGTTCCGCGCCATCCCGAGGCTCATGTCGCGCTCGGTTCGCACGTTCTCATCCGCGATCGGAGCCCAGAAACTCGGCCACCCGGTCCCCGACTCAAACTTCGTATCGGAACTGAACAGCGCGTTGTCGCAACAGATACATCGGTACAACCCCTTATCATGCAGGTTCCAATATTTCCCGGTGAAAGCGATCTCCGTGTCGGCGTGCCGGGTGATGTCGAAGGAATTCCCCGACAACAACTGCTTCCACTCAGCCTCGGTTTTCACCACCTTGGCCACGCGAACCTTCTTCAGGCGCTTCCCGTCGTCGGAGAACTCCACGACGGTAACTTCACCAGGCGCTCCGCTGGGCGCAGCAGCCGCCAACACCGCCGGCCGGCGCATCGACCACAACACCGAGCCCGCCATCGCACCCGCGGTCAAAGTCAAAAACATCCTGCGCTGCATCTTCCGAGCGTTTTTGTCCAGATCCGACTCAAACATAAATTCACCCCCAATACATCAGTCACTAGTCCCGGTTATGAGGCGTCAGCCTTCAGGAAGGCCCTCTCTGCCAGCGACAAGCGACTGCTTCCCTTACTTCACCGCTACTAGATTCGGCGACTCCCGATACATCTGCGGGAACTCTGCCTTCAGGTGCTCCACCTTCGGCGCATCGTTAAACCGGATGTACATGCTGTCGGGATGCAGCGTCGCGTAGTTCTGGTGATACGCCTCGGCCGGATAAAATCCCTTCAACTCCGCCACCTGCGTCACAATCTTGTGCTTGAAGACATGTGCGTTGTCGAGCTGCTCGATGTACGCCTTCGTGATTCTCAACTGGTTGGGCGTCGTGTAGAAAACAGCCGACCGATACTGGCTGCCCTCGTCCGGTCCCTGCCGATTCAATTCCGTCGGATCATGCGCCACGGAAAAGAACACGTGCAGGAGTTGTCCGAACGTCACCTGCGACGGATCGTAAACCACCTTCACCGATTCCGCATGCCCGGTCCGCCCGGAGCTCACTACCTCGTATTCCGCCGTCTTTGCATCGCCCCCCGAATATCCCGAGGTCGCGCTGATCACGCCTTTCACGTGCTGAAATACCGCCTGGACGCCCCAGAAGCATCCCCCGGAAAACACCACCGACTCTTCCCCATGGCTGGGCGCGAGTTGCATGTCCTCAGCGGGTGCGGGAATGGTAGCTTCCTTCGCCTGCGCCCGGATCGCCATCAGCCCTCCCACGACCAATGCGGCCGCAACGAGAACCCTTGCTATGAATGATTTGGCCATATTTCCCTCCTTAAGAACGGATGCCGATGTCCTATGGATTGGAGTCCTCAACCCCGTAAAAGTTTCGCCCCCATCCCCTAACCCGATCCAGCCACGCAGCCTCCGCCAGCTATAATCCCGCTTCCGGATGCACCCAGGGCTCAGTCTCGAGGGCACGGAACGGAGTGATACCTTTGCCGAGGATTGCGTTTGTCGCCAGCTTTCTCCTTATTATTGCCAATCTTCGGCTCGCCGCCCAGACCATTGACGTCGATATCACCCCCGCGCACGCCACAAATCGTTTCGCGCCTGACGAAACCCTGGGCGCTGGCATCGACCGCATCGCCACCAAAGCCATCGACCCGTTGCTGGCTCCCGCCGCCGTAGCCAAAACGCTCTCCTCCGGATGGCAGACGGTCAGTTACCGCCAGAACACCGAGCTTTTGGTCGAAGCCTGGCACTGGAATCCCGAGGGTACCTGGAGCGATTCCAGAGGCCAGGGTTACTTCACCGGATCCGCCGACCTTGCAAGCCCCATTCACTATTCTTATGGCTATGCGCTGCCGCATCGCGGTTTCACCCGCAACGATGGCACCGGCAACGCTGGCTACTCGCGTCTCACCGACGGCGACGAGACCACTTACTGGAAAAGCAATCCGTACCTGACGAAACACTTCACCGGCGAGCCCGATTCCGCTCACCCACAATGGGTGATTCTCGATTTATCTCAGCCCCAGAAGATTGATACGATCCGCATCGCCTGGGGCGCTCCCTTTGCGACGCACTACGTCGTTCAGTACTTTACGGGCGACGACCCCATCAAGGCTGCCACGCACGGAGTCTGGCAGGCTTTCCCCTTGGGGGAGATCACCACCAGCAAGGGCGACATCGACACCATCCGCCTCTCCGCTGAGCCGATCCCCGCCCGCTTCGTCCGCATCTGGATGACAGAATCTTCCAACACCTGCGACCTACGCCTTGGAGGCGCCGATCTGCGCAACTGCGTCGGCTACGCCATCAAGGAACTCTACCTCGGCACCACCACCGCCGATGGCAAGTTGCACGACCTGCTCCGCCACACCCCCGACCAGGAACAGACCACAACCTACTGCTCGTCCGTCGATCCCTGGCACACCCCTGCGGATCTCATCACTACCAGGCAGGCGCAGCTTGGCTTCGACTCTTTCTACTCGAGCGGCATCACCCGCGGACTTCCGGCCATGATTCCCATCGCCTTGATCTACGGCACGCCGGAAGACGCGGTTACCGAAATCTCCTACTTGAAGAAACGCCATTACCCCATTTCCTACGTCGAAATGGGTGAGGAATCCGACGGCCAGTACATGCTGCCCGAAGATTACGCCGCCCTCTATGTGCAGTTTGCCGACGCGCTCCACCGCCTCGACCCTGCTCTCAAGCTCGGCGGCCCTTCCTTCCAGGGAGTCAACAAAGACATCGAGGTCTGGCCCGACGCCGCCGGACAAAGTTCATGGGTTCGCCGCTTCGTCAACTACCTCGACTCACACCACCGTTTGGGCGAACTTTCGTTCTTTTCCTTCGAACACTATCCGTACGAGCCTTGCAAGCTCACCTGGGCCAGCCTCTACGACGAGCCTGAACTGGTTACCCGCATCATGCAGAGCTGGCGCGAAGACGGCCTGCCCGCCGGCATGCCCCTCTTTATCACGGAAAGCAACCTCTCTTCCGGCGCCAGCGAAACCTACATGGATATTTTTTCCGGCCTCTGGCTCGCCGACTACGTCGGCTCCTTTCTCACCGCCGGCGGCAACGGTCTGTACTATTTCCACTACCTTCCCTTGCCCATGGAGCACGGATGCAGCGATTCTCCCGGCACCTTCGGCATGTTCACCGTCGATAACAACTACCAGATCGGGCAGCCGCTCGCGCAATACTTCGTCGCCCAGATGATCAACACGGAGTGGGTGCAGCCCGGAAGCGCGACGCACCAGGTCTTTCCAGCCAAGGCCGATATTGACGACGGCGCCGGCCACGCTCTGGTCACTGCCTACGCCCTCGAGCGTCCCGACGGACAAATCTCCCTGCTGGTTGTCAATCGTGATCAGGAAGCCGCTCACCAGATGCGCATCCGCTTCCGCGACGACGCTTCCAAAAAAGACTCGTACCTCGAGGGCGAGGTGCGCGAGATCACCTTCGGCCGCGATCAATACCACTGGCACCCGGCGCGCACCGTGTTCCTCGCGCATGCCGAGCACAACTACGATGCGGCGGTGCAGACGGAAAAAGACGGCCACGCCGATCCCGACGGGCCGCCCGTTTCCTCCAAATTGTCAGGAGCGAAAGATACGCTCTACGAGCTGCCGGCCGCGTCGGTCACGGTGTTTCGCGGACACACGTCCAAGTAGCGAGAACCCTGGGCCGCCCCGGGCAGGCTTGAACCGATACCTGGTCACGTCCTCGGAAGTGCAACTTTGACTGGGCTGTATTCCACCACACCGGGCACTTTGAATTAAGCGCCCTTGCCGCGAGTCAGGGATCTTCCGCAAAAAAACGCCCCGGCCCCATCGCAGGAAATACGATGGACCGGGGCGTCATAACTTTTTGCCTACAGCTCGAGATGAATGATATCCATCACCACGTAGGTGCTGCGGTTCATGAGCACCACGTGCCCGCCGATCACCACATGCGCACAGCCTGGCGGCGGAGGCGGCAGCCGATGCTCAACTTCCTCCGGACACGGCATCATCTTCTTGCGCAGTCCCGGCGGAAGAGTCCCGCGCACCCGCAGTTGCCTTTCCAGCCCGGGCGGAAGCTGGTCGCGCTTCGCCAGTCCGGGCGGCAGATGATCGTCGCGATCATGATCGTGATACCAGCCGCGCATCTCCTCGCGATCGTGGTCGCTGTAATAGTGTCGGCCCCGGTCGTCATCATCATCACGATCGTGTTTCCCGTGCCCATCGGCTCGTGCAACTCCCGTCGCAGCCAGGCTCACCAGCAACAACGGCACCCACAGTTTCGTGCGCATAGGTTCCCCTTTCCCAGTCATCCGCCCAATAGGCTATCTGGCACTCGGAGAGGGGGGCAGATTACTTCGGCTGCTGGCCGAAAAGGCAACGATCGCTAACTCTCTGCAAGTGCCTCACTTGGTCTCGGGTTTCGCCGTGCTCGCGCCCTCCACCACTACAACTGCCACCACGCACGATCCCGTCTGCCTCCAGACATTCGCATCTCCTTGTGATTCGCATCCTGCTGGACATTCGTCTGGGATTTACCCGAGGCGGCAGTCATTGTACGGACCTTGTGGCACAACGACTTTTACGAAAGGTTAAGAAACAGTTATGAAGTCGCTTCGACGCGACTGATAATCTCACACACAATCTGAACGTCCACGGGTCATTCTGAACGTCGTATTTGCAGAATCGACGTGCGATCCGGCTTTTTCATCGTGCAAATATTGCTCAGAGCTCGCTCGCCTCTACCCGCTCGTTTGCTACAGCAACACCTGTACAGAGCACCGTAATTTTCCTTGAGCTTGTTTTCTCATGCGCGACTGGCACCTCTCCCGATGCGCGTAAGACATTCACCACAAACAATCAGCCCTAACGAGTATGCCGAACGTGCCACCCTTCGTTTTTGCGGAGACGGCTTGGCCCGGTGCTTGCTAGACAAGCGCAGAGCCGCACCAATTTTCGGAGGACCTTATGAACAAACCGACGCACACCCTGTGGATGCTGGGAACTCTCGCGCTCGCGCTGAGTGCAGCCCCGCTCTTCGCCCAACAAAACGATGCCAACTCGCCCTCGTCGAACACTCCCGCGGCGCAGTCGCAGAGCCCCTCGTCTCAGTCTCCGTCGCAGGATCAGTCCGCGCAGCCCGGCAGAGCCAGAGCCCTTCCGGGCAGGCACAGCCCAGCCAGCCGCCCGCCGGACAGTCCGGAGCCGACGCTCAGGGCCAGTCGAGCGACAACAGCCAGAGCTTCAGCGGCACCGTCGCGAAGTCTGGTGACAAGTATGTTCTGCAGGATGCGAGCGGCAAGACCTATGACGTCGATCGCCAGGAAGAATTAAAGAAGTATGAAGGCAAGCAAGTTCGAATCAAGGGCACACTTGATCCCGACGGCAAAACCATCCACGTGAAATAAGTTTTAGCAAAGCACGTGCAACCAGCGGGACCGCAACCACGGTCCCGTTTTTCATTTTCAGATCCAGTCTCTTTTCCATCTCATTCTTCGGGGCCGCGCTCAGCCGGCTAGCCGATGTCCGTGCGCCCTGGTGTTCTGTCGTGACCCTTCATGCGCCAAAAATCATCTTCGTTGCCGGATACACCCTCCGGTACGCCGCATAGCATTCATTCATCACTCGGATATCTTCCATGCGCGGCTGCACTCGCTCCGCCACCTTCACCGTCGCTCCGCACGCCGCCTCCACCGTCGGCCACGCTTTCCCCCCAACTCCCGCTAGAATCGCTGCCCCGTACGCCGCTCCTTCTTCCGCAGCGACGATCTCCACCGTCCTTCCATAAACCGCCGCCTGAATCTCTCGCCAGAGTCGCGAACGTGCTCCACCGCCACCCAACCGCACAAACTCCACCGGCACCTTGATCTCATTAAAGATCGTCAAGGTGTCCCGCAAACTGAAAGCCACGCCCTCCATGATGGCTCGGATCACGTGTGCCCTCGTGTGCGAAGCTGTCAGCCCTACCAGCGCCGCCCGCGCTTTCGCATCGAGATACGGCGTCCGCTCCCCCATCAGATACGGAGTCCACAAGAGTCCTTCGCAGCCCGCCGGCGCACCCGCTGCCTCTGCCGTCAGCTTTTCGTAGGAATCACTCCCGTCCCCCTCCGCACCTCCGAACTGATCGCGAAACCAGCGCAGAGAAAGTCCTGCCGCCTGCGTCACTCCCATCACGTGCCACCGCCCCGGGATCGCGTGACAGAAGGTATGCAGGCGTCCCGCCGGATCGAGCGCCGGCCCATCCGTGGCCGCAAACACCACCCCAGAAGTGCCGATCGTCGCACTCACAGCTCCCGGTGCAACGACGCCCATGCCCGTCGCCCCGGCCGCCTGATCCCCCGCGCCCGCTACCACCCGCGTCCCGGCCTTCAATCCAGTGGCGGCTGCGCCTGCAGCCGAGATGCTCCCGCAGATCTCCTGCGATTCGTAGAGCGCCGGCAAGATACGTTCGTCAAGCTCGGTCGCCTCCAGCATCTCCCGCGACCAGCGGCGATGCGCGACATCCAGCAGGAGCGTCCCCGAAGCGTCCGCCATATCGGTGGCGCGCTCGCCGGTCAGACAGAAACGAACAAAGTCTTTCGGCAACAGCACCGAGCGAACCTTCCGCCATAACGAAGGTTCGTTGTCCCGCACCCACAGGAGTTTTGTCAGCGTGAAATTTGGCAGGGCCGGGTTGCAGGTGAGTTGGATCAGGCGCTGCGCTCCGATTTTCTCCATCAGCTCGCGCCCCTGCTTCTCCGTTCGAATGTCGCACCAGATCAACGCGGGGCGCACCACATGCCCGTCCCCGTCGAGCAAGACCGCCCCGTGCATCTGTCCCGACAGCCCCACGCAGCTCACATCTTCGCCGCGCACTCGGGCCGCTGCCAGTGCCTTGTGCACCGCGACTCCGCAGGCTCGCCACCAATCCTCCGGATGTTGCTCCGCCCACCCAATCCGCGGCGATGCAAACGGCGCATGTTCTTCCGTCGCGGACCCCAGTACGCGGCCGTCGTCTCCAAGCACGAGTGCCCTGGTTCCTCCGGTGCCGACATCGATACCCAGTACGCTGATATCCGCCTCCCCTCAACCTCGTCAGCAAGCGACAAGACAATGATCAACAAAATATTAAGCAACAATAAAAAGGACGGTGCCCCAGGTTCGCGTCCCGCCTTTGGGCGCTGACCCGGGGGAGCACACCGCATCCGGTTGGCCTGTCATCAGTCTTAAAGTTTGTCATTCCGAGGGAAAGCTCCATCGCCCCTCTCTCAAACTTGTCATTCTGAGCAAAGCGAAGAACCTGCTTTTCTCTCGGATCGTTCACCTTGGGTTGCACTCACTGAATCACCCATTCCCTTAGCCTTGCACACCACCACCTGCTTCGGATCGCCGCTCCCAAACGCCTTCCGCTCAAAATTCCCGAACTTCTCCACAATCTCAAACCCCTGCGAGCGCACCAGCAAATCCAGTTCCTGCGGAAAGAAGCTGCGCAGGTGCAACTCCTCGACGCGGACCTCAAGCTCTTCGCCTTTCGGTCCACGGCGCACGAAGTAGCACTGGATGTGGCTTACTTGCGCCGCGTCGTCGTAGATATTGCTGTGCTCGAACGCCATGGTGCCCTTGCCGTCGGGGTCCTGATATTCACGCTCCAGCCGCCGATCTCCAGCAGCACGAGCCAGGATCTCCAGTTTCGGATTGAATACATCGAACACAAATCGTCCATCCTCGGCCAGGTGCTTGCGCACATTCGCAAAGAGCGCTGCCAGCGACGCATAATCGTGCAGGTGCTGCATCGAGTTGAACGCCATGAAGATCAGCCCAAACTTCCGCCCCATCTCGACCCCCCGGCAATCGCCCTCGATGAATTCGATATCAACACCCGCGTCCTTCGCCTTCGAGCGTGCATGTTCTAGCATCGAGGCCGACAGGTCGAGTCCGATGATTTCTACACCAACCTGAGCAATCGGGATCGTCAGCCGTCCAGTCCCGCACGCCAGTTCGAGCACCGGACCCCGCGCTTTGCGCGCTTCCTCCAGGTAGAACGGGATGTCGGCCACGAGAAAGCTGTTCAGTGCGTCATAGTGGCGCCCATCGCGATACAGTGGGATCGATTCGTTCAACTTCATGTCGTCACTTCCTCGACTTAGTACGGTTTGGAAAGGGCGCGGCTTCAGCCGTGCCGCATTGCATCTTTCAAAAGCAGGCTCCAGCCCCTGGTTCGCTTTAGGAATCACTCGAGTGCCAACACCGTTCGTAAACACTGCGACTCGCCCTTATGTCTCAGGGAAGTCGAGGAACTGCTGCGTCAAACCACAGCAAAAACCCCAGAAAATTCCGCTTACTGGCGCTATTCGTCTACGTCTGAAGCAGGCATTTCATAGAAATAGGGCGCTCGTCCGGGTCGCGGGCGGTTCTGGGCAGCCAACTCCGCGCGGGCGTAACGTTGCTTGTTGTCGCGCACTCCTTCTGCAGCTTCAACAAAGTAGTCAGTCGAGTTCTGCACCGAGGCTCCTGATGCGCGCGCAAACGCGTACAAGCCCTTTGCATCTTCCACCAAGCGCTTCACATCAGCCCCAGTGAATCCCTCTGTGGCTGAAATCACGCGAGGAAGATCACAGTTCGAAAGCCCGGGAGAAATTTTATTCATATGTTTTGCGAGAATGCGTTTCCGTGCCTCTGCATCTGGTAACTTCATTTCCAGCCAAAGCTCAACTCGACCGCTTCTTACCAACGCGGGTGGTAGATGCTGCAAGTTCATCGCGGTCATCATCACGCAGACGCGTGCTGTCCCCTCACTCTCAAGACCATCAAGCATGGTCAGGAGATAGCGGTATAACCCACGTTCCTCGCCGTCTTCGAAGATGGCATCGGCGTCGTCAATAAAAATCACAGATGGAGAATTGTCCTTGGCAGCCTCAAATACCTTGTGGATCCGCGCATAGAAATTCTGCGTTCCCGCAATAAAGGTGCCGTCGATAAGAAAGAACTTTCCTCTCAGGCGATGTGCAAGCGCACGGCCAATGGTCGTCTTGCCGGAGCCAGGCGGACCGTACAGCAGAACGCCACGCTTCGGGCGAAGCCCAAGTTCTGCCGTCAGCGTGTCATTCGTGGAGCGGGAGAGCGATGTGAATCTCCAAGCTGCGCACCACATCATCGACCCCTTGCAAGTCATGCAGTTCAACTTCTTGAACTTCTTCCAGATCGACGTTGCTCGCCAGTCGCTGGGACCGGAGGTATTCGATGAACTGATCGGTCGAGAAGGGTCCGGAGGGCCGCAGCCAATCGCAGGCGGCACGAAACTGATGCGCGTTTAGCTTCGGCGCGAAGCGATAGATCTTCTCAGCGTCCAGGCTCTCGGCGCGCTCGGCGCCAAGGAAAATTCCGAGAAGAGCCGAGTAGTCGGCAACTGTATATTTCCCAATC
Source organism: uncultured Acidobacteriota bacterium (assembly GCA_963729415.1). Classification (GTDB taxonomy): domain Bacteria; phylum Acidobacteriota; class Terriglobia; order Terriglobales; family Acidobacteriaceae; genus Gp1-AA133. The sequence continues at coordinate 212,884 of CAVSOD010000018.1, forward strand.
GAGGCGCTAAAACTTCGAGTCGCAAACGCCTGCGCAATTGCACCGTCGGTTGAGACGATCAATTTCTTCTTCTCCCGCAACGCAGTATCGCTCAGGTCAAGCAGGGCGGTCTCGACATACTGCCCCAGAGGATAGAAATGGCAGCTCGAAGTCGCGTTGTGAATGAGATCAATATCATCAACGAACACGACGTCATTTGTTTTCAGCGATCCAATGACTGCTGAATGCAGAGTCTCCTCGAGAGACAAGGGATGGCGGGCGGTAGAAATCTCGATGAAATCTTTGCACGTAACAAAGCCACCTCCCATCTCCTCGTAAAGCTTTCGCAGGACGGTTGTGCGCCCTCGCCCCGAGGGACTGGTTAGGAGCAATAGGCTTCCGGCCTTGCAGGCGTAGTTCAGCACCCGAAACGCCGACTCTTGAGCAGGAATTAGTTTGATCATATGAGATTTTGTTTCCTCAATTGTCCATCACTCGATTTCACAACAGGCATTTTGATCTGCAGTAACGATATTGGACCAAAGGGCAGACATTTGGCCTGCCCTTTTTTGCTGGTTCACGAAGCCGCTTCCGTCTCCAGCAAGCGAACATACTCGACGACCGACTCGGACCAGCCGTCGATGTGCGTCCACTTGCCGTAGCCGACGCCGTTCTTGTAGCTCGCCACGTTGATCACGTATCCCGACGGGCGAGGACCCTTCGGCGAGCTCAGGGCAGGCTGCCCGTCGCTCCACGAGCCAGGGTTCGGCACGCCGTCGTGCGCCTGCTCGTCGGTGATGACGATCAGGCGGTCGTAGCGCTCCTTCTGGTTCAGCTGCTCAACGGCCTTTCCGAGATACGTGCCGTTGTGGCGTTGCGAGGCATCGATCGCATCGCGCAAGGCGAACCCGCGACGCGCCGGCACCTCGACCAAGTTGTCCGAGAACGAATACACCGCCAAGCGCTCCCCGATCTCGCGCAGCAACACCGCGAGACCGTAAGCCGCGTCGGTGCGCAGCATCTCGGAACGACGCGACAGCGGCGCGATCATCGAGCCCGAGACGTCGATGAGCAACACCGTCTTGCCCGCGAGCTTCGGCTGAGACGCCACGCACTTGAGCATCGCAGACTCAAGCACCGGCTCCCACTGGGGAGCGAAACGCGCCGCAGCCAGGAAGCGGAACGGCAGCACGCGCTGCGTGTTCATCCCCTCGAGCGCCGCAAGCACGAGCTTCTCGTCCACTCCGGCCTCGCGAAGATTGCGCAGGTTGCGGAGCAGAGCGAGCGCACCCAGCTTGTTCTCGGTGACAAGACGAGTCCACGCCTCGCGCTTAGTGGCGCCGTCGCCGGCGCCCGACGCCGAGAGTGCAACCTCCCAGGTATCGGGCACCGCGAGGCGTCCCCAGATCAGCTTCTTCCACACGCCGGCCTGTGCCTCATCACGCGGCTTCGCGTGGCAGAGGAACAGAACGTCGCGCAGCTTGATCGGTCCGCCGCGGTCGTACTTCGCCAGCTGGTACTCGTCGAACTTCGGGAACGCAGCGGCCAGCCCCTTCTTCACCTGGCCCGAGAGCGGCACGCGCCCGTCCTTCCAGTAGATTGCGACGAACTCGCACAACTCATCGGCACGCTGAATGACGCGCTCGAGCGTCTCGGCCACCATGCCGCGGTGGGTCTTGTGGCGAGCCATCTCACGCACCAGAAGCAGCGGCGCATGACGCAGCTTCATCTGCTCGCGCGCCTCAATCGCCAGTGCCGCCACTCGCTCCGCTTGGACCTTGGGCACAAGCTCCGCGATACGGCCGGCGATCTCGACGCCATCCTCATAGAACTGGTTCTCCCAAAGCATGCAGGCGAGTACCGATCGCCGCAGTTGCAGCTCGTCAGAAATGTTGCGTGCAGGCGCGCCCTCATGCGTTCGCGCTCCGCGAGCAAGATTGAAAGTGTTCAGTCGTGCCATGATTTGCTCCTTGCTGCTAGCTTCTAGCGGCTAGCTTTGATTTTCGATCTTTCGATTCCCCATACAACGACGAAGTTCGCCGACATTTCGGCGTCCGAAGTAGCGGGCACCTGCGCCACCGGCGAAATTAGTTGTTCCCGTCCCAGCCTTGCCGGTCCATTCCGCGTGAATGGACCGGCAGCGCTCGGAGGGCCTCCCCGCAGACGAAGCAGCCGCGATGCGGTGCGGAGGCCCTCCGAAGTCGAGTGCTAAACTCAACCACTAACTGGCGGGAACGACTTCGACGTCACCGTCTTTTGCTTCGCTGTCTTCGCACTTTGAGGCGAAGCCCATCGGACGGTTGATGTCCTTGGTGCGGATGATCCAGGCGATCTCTTCCATGTCCTGTTTGCTGGGGATCCGCTTGTCGCAATAGTCCGTGCACTCGCTTACCTTGAACGGCACCGGGCGCGCCGGACGCAGGAACGCACACAGCACAATTTCTTCGCTTTCGGCGAAACCGCGCTGAATGTGCGCCCAGTAGCACGAGTTGCAGAGCGACTCCGTGCCCTGCAGGGTTCCGGATCGGATTCGGTTGACTGTCATACGTTTGCCTTCTCAATCGGCGTAGCGAATTGCTTACGCGACGGGTTCTGTTGCTTCTTCCTCGAACTCGAACGAAACCCGAATGCCGCCCTCGCTCTGGGCTTCCTCAAGACCCAGCAATAAGCCTTGAAAGTCGGCCATAGTCTTGGCCCAGGGATGCCCTTCCACGAACAATTGCGCGTTCATCAACGACGCTTCCGGGAAGAACCTGCGGTACAACTCCACTTTCTGGCGCTCGGTCGCCGGTCCCAGATACAACCGATAATCGATCCTCCCCGGCCGTAGCAGCGCCCCGTCGAGCGCCTCTATTTTGTTTGTCGTCATCAGAAAGAGCACATTCTCCGGAGCATGAAAGCCATCCAGCACATTCAGCAAGCCTGACAGTGTTACCCCGTACCGGTCGCCCGACTCGCTTTTCGCTTCCTTGACGAGCTGTGACTTCTTACTTTCATCATCGACTCGAGACCTCCGGCCACCCACCTTCATGCAGTCGATGTCCTCGAACAGAATCACGGAATTCTCGGGAACAGTACTCACTGCTCGTTTCAGTTTCTGGTCGTTGAGTTCAGTCAAGTTGATGGCATAAATTGACATGCCAAATTCAGCGGCCAGTCCTGACGCTAAGGACGTTTTCCCTGTACCCGGCGGTCCGTAGAGCAAATAGCCTCGGTGATAAGGAACACCCAGCACCCCGTATCGTTCTCTCGACTCTCGGAATTGCCGGATATCACTCACCAGGTCTTCCCTTTCGTTTGGCTTCAGAATCACTGACTCAAGTCTCCGCGGAGCGTAGGCGTGCACATAAAACCACCGTTCGTCGTACTGGTAGAGGTAGGAGGCTTTCCGCTGCTTGCTTTTGTGACAAGCTACGACATCGTTGACGAATCTCTCGAGGAGCTTCGTGTCTCTTCCAATCGTTCGAAAGGTTAGCGACTCCATCCGCCTCGGCGTCCATCCCACTGCGTCCTCCTTTCGCGTAAACCAAACCCAAAACGGACGACCGCTGTACCAGAACCTATGCCGCCCTGGCGCTGGAATCAGCGATGCTTCATCCCCTCGAAGCGAGGTGTCCACATCGAGCCAGCGAACCTTCTTCAGAAACGGTTGTTCAAGAAACCACTCCTTCATCCACTCGAATGCCGTGTCGTCATCATTGACCGTCAACAGCATCGAGCATTGATAGGTAAGCCACGACCACAGGCGCAGTGGGAGCGATCGCAGGTAAACGCCGACCGCGCCGACAATCATCAGCAGCAATCCGCCCGAGGCAAACTGATTCTGCCCGCTGAGCATTTGCCGAATTAACTTCAAAAGGACTTCCATCTTCATTGGCTTGACGGCGCGAGGGCCGGGTTACTCGATCAAACAAGTGACTCGTCAGCCGGGGAACGAGCGACAAAGGACATGAGGTGCTCTGTCCACTGAGCTACAGGGGCATAACTCCCGTGGCAGGATTCGAACCTGCGTCCACCCGCTTACGAGGCGAAGTAACCCTTGTCTTCACCACCGGCCGAAAATTGTTGTCTAGCCCCAGCGCAGCGCCTAAAGGCGCAACGCGGCGTTGCTCTACGGCGCGCCGAAGGCGCGCCCAGATACGAACTTCTGGACACACATCCGCGTGTGCGCCGGATCGGCTCTTTGCCGCACCATCCGAGTGATTCGCGGGCGCGGGCTCCACGCTACAAATTAAATTTTGGCCAGGGAACAGGCAGCCACGGCAGGGCTTACGCCCAGAGGGTTCGAACCTCACAGCTCGTCGATTGTCGACGAGCTGTCTGCCAGAGAAGTATCCGTGACCAATCACCACTGGCCCTGAGTAGTTAGGGCTGGGGGAATGTGCGGCAGCGGTATTAGTCGAGGTTCAGTCGAAGGAACCGCGGCCTGCGCCACCCAGCGTGTTATGTGTTGCTTGGATTGCTTGCGGGTGAAGTTAGTAACTGACGCTACTAAACGACGCCCACATGCAACCCAAGCCGTCTAGCGGCCGGCATTGCCTAAGTACGCGATGTGTTTTGATTCGCAGCAATGGGCGTCCTTTCTTGAAAGATGACTCAAGATGCCATGACTTTGAAAATTGTGCAAGAGGGTAAATGCGGAATTTACAAAGAAATCTTCTGAAACACGCGATCGCAGCGCGATTTCCCGCACGCATCAACGCCCGCGGGTGCACCTCTTCGGGAAAAGCGTTTCGCACCAAAACAAAACAGGCATCCTCGATTCCCGAGAATGCCTGTCGTGGAAGATCTCTGTGATCAAATGACGCGAACGCCCGACCGAGATGCTAGGCTCGCGCCGCAACCGCCGGCTCGGCGGCGGCCGCACTGCTCTTCGCCTCTTCCTTCTGGTTCGGCTGCGCGCCCTTGCGGATGTCGATGCCGCCCTTGAAGAACGCTCCATCTTCAATCGAAATGCGCGCTGCGACCACGTCACCGGTGAGCGAACCGTCGCTGCGAATGTCGACGCGGTCGCTGGCCGTCAGGTTGCCGCGCACTTTGCCCAGCACCACGATCTCGCGTGCATTGATATTGGCGGCGACGACGCCGTTGCGTCCCACGGTAACGCGATTCCCCGCCAGGTTGATCGAGCCCTCGACGCGGCCATCGATATAAAGCGATTCCGAACCGGTCACCTCGCCCTTGATCACGAGCGACTTGCCAATCGTGGCCTGATCCGCCGTAGTGGTGGTGGCTACCGGACGGGGTGCCGCGGGCTCGCCCATCGTCGGCGCGGCGGGCGGAGTTGACGTAGCCGGGCGCTGCTCCGGTTCCGGAGTGCCGGGCCGTCCCGGGGTCGTGGGCTGATTCGTGGGCTTCCACATGTTCGGAAAAATCCTTTCCTGGTCTGGGATTAAGAGTCACCAGCCGCACTTCGGTGACCAAATTGCATTCTACTCCGCCGTAACCCCGCGCGGCTGTGGAAATTACGATTTTCATTGATGCCAAAGGAGATGCCCTGGACCGCATTCCGTGCCCCTTGCCACATCCGTCAGCACTCTCCCAACGAGCGTTAGCCCCCGCCGCGTAATTTCCTCCGGTCCCAATGCCCTTCTTATATGACCCTCCGGGTACGATGGCATCCAGGCTTCCCCGAAATTCTGCCTTCGCTGCGACCGAAGGACTGGCTCCGCGTCTAAATACTGGTACGAGTTGTTCCGAATCCCATTCCGCCGGCCCGCTTCCCTCGCGGTTCACGGCAACCAGGAGACCAATGAGCATGCCCACGAATCGTCCCAAGGCCGCCGAGTACAACCCGTACTACGACCGCTACATTTCGCTCATCCCGGGCAACAACATCCTCGACACCCTGGAGAAACAGATCTCCAAGACCGTGGCGATGCTATCGGCGCGCGGCGATGAAGCCGCCGAACTCCGCTATGCGCCCGGCAAGTGGACCGTGAAGGAAGTGCTCGGTCACGTTAACGATACCGAGCGCATCATGAGCTATCGCGCGCTACGCATCGGGCGCGGAGACCAGACTCCGATCGAAGGCTTTGAGCAGGACGACTACATCCGCAACGGCCCTTACGCCGATCTGCGCTTGGTGGACCTGTTGGAGGAATTCAAAAACATTCGCGCGGCAACCCTGCGTCTCTTTCGCAATCTCCGCCCCGAAGACTGGACACGACGTGGCATCGCCAACGACAACGAAATCAGTGTGCGCGCCCTGGCCTACGTGATTGGCGGCCACGAACTGCATCATCGCAATCTGCTTGAGGAACGCTACTTCAAGGAAGGCGCGGTAAAGGAGGAAATCGCGTAAGCTTTCGTTGACCGCTGCTACTTGTCCTGCGACCCCGGAGGTGCTGGCCGATGAAATGGCGTCCCGGCCCCTGTCTTCTGCGCCCATTCCACGAACTCTCGCAGCTTTCGTTTATCGTCGTCTGACATGCGGATGAAGCGAATGCCATTCCCCAGATGCGCGTGCCGGCACACTACTTCGGCCCGCGCCTGAATCTTTTCGCTGCCCAGCCACAGCACGACATCGACACAGGTCGGCGGCTCCAGCGTCTGCACCATTTCAATGTAGGCACCGCCCTCGCTGACATTCGAGACTTGCCCACGACGCGGAAAATTCTCCAGCACGTGACGCGCTTCGGCGGGAAGCGACACTTTCACCCGCGGAAATCGCCGCTCCCGGCCCTTGTTGACACGCGCTCCTGGACTCGTTTCCATGCAATGGCTCGTATATGTTGCATTGTATCCCGGTCCGATACATCCCGACCCCCACGTACGTGCCGAAAAAGCAATCCTGAATCAGCGCACGACTGCTGGGATCGGAAGTTACTGTGGTAACCAGCGGCATTCAGCACTCAGCATTCAGCCTCTGACGAATCGAAACCCTGCCTGGCGGAGCCGAATCCTGACTGCTGACGGCTGATCGCGAGGGCGTTGGTGCCTAGGTTCGCGTCGGTCGTTGGACGCCAATCTGGGGACGCCTGCGACCAAGTCTCCAACTCTCATTTGTGAGATAGTTTTTCAAGCGGCGAACGCCTATGCTCTCCGATTCCGCCATCCTCAAGAAGATCGAACAGCAGCCCAAACGCTCAGCCGGATTCAAGCAACTGGTCCGCGAACTCGGCCTGCGGGGCGAGCAGCGCCGCGAACTCGATGACAGGCTCGATCGCCTGGTGGGTGCCGGCCGCCTGGTGAAAGTCGACTCCGACCACTACGCCATCCCGTCAGCCTCGACCAGCAAGAACACCATTGTCGGCCGCTTGAGCATGCATCGCGACGGCTACGGCTTCGTGCTGCCTGATCCGAAATCGCTTGGCAGCCGTTTCAAGAATCTGGCTGGCGACATCTTTATTCCGCCGCCGTTTATCGGCAACGCCATGCACGGTGACCAGGTGCTGGTGGAAGTAGGAACCATCCGCCCCGATGGCCGCGCCGAAGGCCGCATCCTGCGCCCGGTCAATCGCGCCCATACCACCGTGGTCGGAACGTTTCACTACGGCTCCCGTCACAACTACGTCGTCCCCATCGACGACAAAATCCGCCAGGAAATCGTGATCCCACCGGGCGGTGAGCACCCTGAAAACTCCGACGAACCATCGAAATCTCAAGGTTCGGCAGCCGAGGCTCGCGCCCGTTCTTTGGACGCTAACCTTGGCGAGAGTAGCGCCGGCATCTCGCCGGCTGTCGCGAGGGCGTCCCGCCCGCGCCACGACGACTCAAAATCAAAATCGCGACACCGCGTCCTCGGCAATCAAGCCGCGCGCCGCACCACCCGCGACGATCTCGACGGCGTTGTCGTCGACGTCGAGATCACCGACTGGCCCTCGCCCACGCAAAATCCGCGCGGTAAGGTGGTCGAGATCCTCGGCTACGAAGACGATTTCGGCGTCGACGTCGAAATCATGATCCGGAAGCATCACCTGCCCCATCGCTTCCCGCCCGAAGTGCTCGAAGAGGCGCAGGCCGTGGAGAACGTCGTCCCCGCGCGCGAACTGCGCCGGCGCCGCGATTTTCGCAACCTGCCCATCGTCACCATCGACGGCGAAACGGCACGCGACTTCGACGACGCCGTCACCGTCCGCCAACTCGCAAATGGAAACTACGAACTGCAAGTCCATATCGCCGACGTCGCGCAGTATGTGACCGAGGACAGCGCTCTCGACCAGGAAGCCCGCCTGCGGGGTACCAGCGTCTACTTTCCCGACCGCGCCGTTCCCATGCTGCCGCTCGAGCTCTCCACCGACATCTGCAGCCTCCGCCCGCACCTCGACCGGCTGGTTTTGTCCTGCGTCATGGAAATCGATCACCGCGGAGAAGTGCTGGGGTATGAGCTGAGCGAAGGCGTGATCCGCTCCGCCGAGCGCATGACCTACACCGCCGTCAATGCTGTGCTCGGAGGCGACGAATCGCAGCGCCAACGCTACGCCCCGCTCGTGCCGATCTTCGAGCAGATGCGCGACCTGGCCCTGATCCTCAATCGCAAACGCGTGCGCCGTGGATCGATCGACTTCGATCTTCCCGAACCCGTCATCGAGTTCGACGAAAACGGCCTGATGAAATCGATCACCCGCTCCGAGCGCAATATCGCGCACCGCCTGATTGAAGAATTCATGCTCGCCGCCAACGAGAGCGTCGCCCACTATCTCGAGAATCGCCGCGTCGCCTCTCTCTACCGCATCCACGAGAAGCCCGACGCTAAGCGCGTCTACGAGTTCGAAACCATCGCCGCCACCTTTGGCTATTCGCTCGGCATCGGCGCCCTTCCCATCCAGCGCGTGCAAACCAAGACCGATCGCCGCGCCGCCCGCGGCACGGGGCGCAACGTCCGCGAAATCGAAATCCCCAAGGAAGTGCACATCACGCCGCGCATGTACCAGAAGCTCACTGAAAAAATCGCCGGCAAGCCCGAAGAACAGATCCTCAGCTACCTGATGCTGCGCTCGCTCAAGCAGGCTCGCTATTCTGAGGTCAACGAAGGTCACTTCGCCCTCGCCGCGCCCACCTACACGCACTTCACCTCACCCATCCGCCGCTATCCCGACCTCATCGTCCACCGCATCCTGAAAGAAGTCCTGCGTAGCTCGCCTGAGAAATGGGACGGCGACGTCCCGGTGGGAGTCTCCGGCTCTATCGGAGAAGGAGTCGCTGCGGGAGCAACGAGCGCTGATAGTAGCCCCGGCGTCCTGCCGGCGGTGGGGCGGACGGACGGCCCGCAGTCAGCCCGCCACGAGTCCGGCGCTTCCCCCTGGTCCAAGCGCCGCGATCACGCGTCGCAACAGAAATCTCTCGAACCCATGGGCGGCCCCATCCCGCTCGACGAACTCCACGACATCGCCGAAGAATCCAGCCAGTCCGAACGCCGTGCCGACGACGCCGAGCGCGAACTAATGGAATGGAAGAAGGTCAAGTTCATGCAGGATCGCCTCGGCGAAGAGTTCGAAGGCCTGATCATCAGCGTGACCAAGTTTGGCCTGTTCGTCGAACTCACCGATCTTTTCGTCGAAGGCCTCATCCCGCTGAACACCCTTACCGACGACCACTACACCTATCACGAAACCACGCGCGAGATCATCGGCCAGCGCACCCGCAAGACCTACCGCCTGGGCCAGCGCGTGCATGTGCTGGTCGACCGCATCGACCCCGTCGAGAAGAAAATCCAGTTCGCCCTCTTTGAGGAAGCCCCGCCCGTCCGCAAACGCGGAAAAAGACGGTAGCGCCGCCTCCCGCCGGCAGTCGAACGGCCGGGAATGATAGAATTCTCCCGTCAACCCCATCCGCGGCCGATCGCGGATTTCCTTCCTGTCGGGACGTGGCTCAGCCTGGTAGAGCACTCGCTTGGGGTGCGAGGGGTCGGCAGTTCAAATCTGCCCGTCCCGACCAACTTGTTGTGACATGCCTTCAAATCAGATGCTCCCTATTCGATAGCTGTAGGCAACCGGCTCCCCACTAGTCGAAATCGTAATGGGCAACATCTGGTTCGCGTACAGATATAAGTTTTCGCATGCTTAAAGGTTCTCGGCCTGCCGTCTGAAAAGTCCGCGTCTCCAGAAGAGCGCTGGTAAACTGCAAAAGTGCCAATATGGATTTTCCCTGTCCTAAGTCAGGGTAAGACATGAATTCAGCCAAAATTGGCGTCTGTGCGTTGTGCCAGCAGTACCGCGAACTACGTAACAGCCACTTTCTTCCGAAAGCACTGTATCGACTCGTCAGGGATCACGCCCACAAGAATCCGCACCCGTTTTTGTTATCGGCGAATCGCCGAGAGCAGACTTCGAAACAAGCGACTCACCATTTGCTCTGCGACGAATGCGAGAAGCGCTTCGACCGCAACGGCGAAGATTGGGTACTGAAGCATTGTTATCGGGGCCGCGGAGTGTTCCGCCTCCGCAAACTCCTGGAACAGTCTGCGCAAATTGAGTCCGGCTCTGAAGCGCTGGTCTATTCTGCATCCGCTGTGCCGGGAATCGATACAGGGCAGCTTGTTTATTTCTGCACAAGCGTATTTTGGCGAGCATCGCTCAGGGCTTGGACATTATCTGACCAGAAGTACGAAGCGCTCAGCCTGGGCAATGCCTATCAGGAGGAGATGCGCAAATACCTGCTTAGCGAAGCCAGCTTTCCACGTAATGCCGTCGTCACGATTATCCTGTCGCATCTGAAAACGGCGGTCCTAGCCTACAACTTTCCTGACTCACTGCGTCTGGAATCGTGCCATTGTCACAGGCTCCATATTCCCGGGGTCACTTTCATGCTCATGCTCGGCAAACAGGCTCCACAGGATTTTGGTCAGATTTGCGTCTTTCGATCCCCGTGCGACCAATCTACGTATCTAAGCATGGGGATGCGCTTGTCCAGACGGCTCTCTTAGCTCTGATAGGCAAAATTAAAACGCCTCGGTCGAACGACTCGGTTTTGGAAGGATATGAGAGTCTGGTCTAACTGGCCTAGCTTTGTATTAATTCTTCGACAAAGAGATGGCCCGCTTCTATCGCTGTGTGGCTTCACCTGCACAAATTGGTATTTCAAAAGTCCGCCTAGCAAGAAAGCTCGAAAATCGTCCGCTGGGCCGACCAGAACTCCAGCTCTCAGCCTTCAGTCGTTGGCTCCCTGCTCTGGCTCCATCCCAACACCAAATCATCCGTTCCAAGGAACACTGCGCCACCAAGCCCTGAAGCGACCCTGCTCGATTCACTCAACAAGAAAAGAAAATCTGCCGCGGACCGGCTGGCTGCGGCTAACTGAAGAAGAGCGCGCAACATCACCTCGTCGGCTCCCAACCCTCGGGCAGCATGTCAAAGGCCAGCGTGTCACGATAGGCAAACTGATTTCCTTCCATGACCGCCACGGGCGTCAACATATGCCAGACGCGATCGTCATCGAAGACGTAACACTCCCCGCATTCGCGCATGGTGAAGCGATCGAGTTCGTGTTTGTCATTGTCAGTGATGACCACCTCGCCACCGCGAGCTCCGCAGCGGCCCAGCAGATGCGTGACGATGTACTTCTCCCCGTCTTTATGCAAGCCCGGCGGGCTGGTGTCGCACGGACGCCTCGGAGTGGCCGTAAACCGGATGACGTGCATGTTCACCAGATATTTCCTGCCCACCGTCGTGAGCGGCAGATATTGCAGGTGATACGCAATCAGCTTGCGCACGCCCACGGCCCCGGCGATCGATGGCGGCAGCGGCGCATACTCCCGTTTCTGGCCGCCCAGGGTCGTGTTGTATTTTTCCAGCTGCACGTAGGGAGTGTTCTCGTCGCTCGGCCACACATGCACCCCACCCTCCACAATCTCCGCCCGTAGCCGATTTAGCGAACGATACCGGTCACCGCCGTCATAATATCTGTCTCGCGGAATCGACCAGGCCGCGTGCGCTAAGGCTTCCAAGGCGCGCGCGATGTCGATGTCAATTCTCAGTGGCTGACGGCTGAACCCGCGCTCCGCAAGGTCTGCTCGCGACTGGGCGTTACCGGCAACCTGGATTAAAGTCTCCTCGCTCATGATTTCCCTAACAAAAGACGACCCCTGAACGCGATCACGGCAGAAAACGTTGGCGATCATACACCCGCCTCACCGCTCACCGGCGCGCCTCTACGATAACCTCTCGACGAGCGATGCCATTTTCTATGAACACCGCCAAGCTGGAATCTTTCGCTGAACGATCGAATCCAATGGTTGGACCGAAAACCGCGCCGCCGCGCATCCCGGACACCCGAACACCATGGACAACACCCATAACTTCCTCGACTCGATCGGGAACACGTCACTCATCGCGCTTGACGGCGTCGCTCCACCCAACTGCGGAAAGATCTTTGCCAAGCTCGAATGGCAGAATCCCACCGGCAGCATGAAGGATCGTATGGCACTCGCGGTAATTTCCCGGGCTGAAGCCGACGGCCGCCTGCCTCCCGGCGGCACCGTGGTCGAGTACACCGGCGGAAGCACCGGCGCGTCGCTCGCCATGGTTTGCGCGGCCAAGGGATATCGTATTCACGTGGTCAGTTCGAAAGCCTTCAGCCAGGAAAAACTCGATCACATGGCCGCCTACGGCGCCAAGCTAACCCTGGTTCCTTGCGGCCCCGAAGGCTTCAACAAGCAGTTATTCCTCGACATGATCGAGACGGCTCGAAAACTCAGCCTGCAGCCGAATACCTACTGGGTGAACCAACTGTCGAACCCCGACACCATTGGCGGATACTTTCCGCTTGGAGAAGAAATCTGGAAGCAGACCGACGGAGAGGTTGACGCCTTCGTTCAGTCGGTGGGCACAGCCGCTTCCCTCAATGGCGTCGCTACCGTGCTGAAGCGGCATAATCCGCGCATCAAGATCATCGCCGTCGAGCCGGTGGAGTCGGCAGTCTTGTCAGGTGGCGCGCCGGGAGGTCACGAGATCGAGGGCATCGGCATCGGCTACACGCCGCCGCTTTGGAATCCGGATCTGGTCGATGAAGTTCTCTCGGTGAGGACCGACGACGCCAAGGATATGGCGCGGCACATGGCACGCAAGATCGGAATCTTCGCCGGCACCTCGTCGGGAGGAAATGTTCACGCCGCGATTCGCGTCGCGCAGAAACTTGGCCCGTCCGCCAGAATCGTCACCCTGATAGTCGATTCGGGCTTGAAGTACCTCAGTACCGACCTGCATAGCAACGACTCCGTCACGCAATAAAGATCAGGTCCCAGATCCGCTCGAGTTCCCGGAGCCCGCACTCCAAGACCCGAGAGCTAAGACCTGAGACCTAACACCTGGCACCTGAGACCCGGGACGTGACACCTGTCCCTTGCCCTACGCCTGGTCGTAGAACTTCAAAGCCATGGCACCGTGCGTTGCCGCTCCTCCTGCGCGCAGAGCGGCGGCCAGCAGCGAGCTCTCCGTAATCTCCTGGCGCGACGCTCCTGCGGCCTTCGCGGCCTTGGAGTGTACTTCGATGCAGTAGGGGCATTGCGTCGTGCACGCCACGGCCAACGCGATCAGCTCCCGGTATTTCCTCGGAATGGCTCCATCCTCGCGCCCTACAATTTTGTCCAGCGCGAGCCATGCGTTGAACTCCGTCGGGGCCAGTTTCCCCATCTCTTTCAGAAGCCGCAGATCGGCAACATCGTGGTAGTGCTCACTCATTCCATTCTCCTGATAGGCAAGCAAGATTTTTACAAAGAGTTGCCTAAGTATTTTTACAGGGTAGCGGCTTGCGAATCACTCTGCCAAGTGGCAGATGCGCCAATGTGCATCGGTGATTACGCCATCACGATGGATCCACGAACCTGGACGCAGTCGCCTCACGCCGCAAGGTCGTGACTCGCCTGTCGCAATGCCTCGCGCAACTCGCCCGCCGACTGATACCTCTGGTTCCGGTCCTTCTGCAGCGCTTTGCTGACAATGGCGTCCAATTGAGAGGGCAAAGAGGGAACGATCTGTCGCATCGATGGCACGGCCTCGGCGAGGATGGCCTGAAACACCAGCGCGAGGGTCTTGCCGCCGAACGCCAATTTGCCAGTCGCCATCTCATACAAAGTGGCGCCCATCGAAAATATATCGCTGCGGTGATCAATCCGCTCTCCTCGGGCTTGCTCCGGAGACATGTACTGTGCCGTGCCGATCGCAGCCCCCCACGCCGTCATCGCGGCCGGACTGGTCGTGGTTTGCGCATCAGCCGGAATCCCCGCCGGCACTTTGGCCAGCCCAAAGTCCAATACTTTGCATTGCTGGTTCAACAACAAAAAGATGTTCGCGGGCTTCACATCGCGGTGGATGACTCCGCGCTGGTGCGCTTGTTCCAGCGCATCCGCCAGTTGGATTCCGTAAAGCACAACCTCCTTCGCGCCAAGAGGTCCACGCTTCAGTCTCGACGCCAGCGTTTCCCCCTTCAGGCACTCCATCACCAGATAGTCGATCCCTGCCTGATACCCCACGTCGTAAAGCTGGCAGATGTGTGGATGGTTGAGTGAGGCCACCGCCCGCGCTTCCCGCTGAAACCTTTCGCGTGCGAGAGAGTCTTGCAGGGCCAGGGAGCGCAACACCTTGATGGCCACATCGCGCGATATGCGTGAATCGTGCGCGCGATACACCTCCCCCATCCCGCCGGCTCCGAGAAGCGAATGAATCTGATAAGGCCCGAGTTTCGCTCCCGTGCGCAGCAGCGTCGGCTCTCCTGGCGCCAGGCTTTTCTCCCCCTTCGCAATCTTCGAGGAAACACTCATCAGCGCCTTGAACATGCGCTGTTCCCATCCTTCCCTGCCGCGCGTGGAAGGCGCAGAGGACTTCCTTGCCAGCCCTGCCCAGTCCTCCGCCCTGGCCCGCGTTCTTCTCTTGCTCCGCGTAGCCAACGACGGGAGAGCTGTTCTCGCGTGCTCCCCGGCGCTCGCCTTCAGGCGCTCGATGATTCCTTGCAGGTCGCACAAAATCTCTTCGGCACTCTGGTAGCGTCGCGGACGTTCTTTCTCCAGGCACTTGAAGATGATTTCATCCAGCCCGCCAGGCAGCCGCGGATTCAAACTCGCGGGCGGCAGAGGATCTTCCCGAATCACGGCCAGAATAAAAGAGGTCATGCTCTCCGCCGGGAATGGAAAAGCGCCCGTCGCCATTTCGTAAAACATGATCCCGAACGAGAACATGTTGCAACAGGCATCAATCGGCTTGCCCAGATATTGTTCGGGCGCGTAATGGTGGAACGGCGCCACGATCTGGGCGTGCGCGCGAGTCAGGCCACGCACCAGGTGTCCCAGACCGAAATCCAGAAGCTTAGCTCCACTGGCGGTCAGCATCACGGCACTCGTCGACAAGTCGCGGTGAAAAATCCGGTGTTCGTGCGCTGCTTCCAGCCCGCTGCAGATCTCCACCGCCGATCGCAGCAACTCCACCGGTTCGAGCGGCCCCTTCGTTAATCTCTCGGCCAGACTTTCGCCTTCCAGATACTCCATCACCAGGTAGTCGAGCCCGTCCTGGCAACCCACGTCGTAGAGGCGGCAGATGTTGGGGTGATCCAGCGAGGAAATGGCGCGCGCCCTGCGCTCTACTTTCTCCAATGACTCGCCATTTTGCGAGAGCGGGACAGGAAGAACTTTGATCGCGACGATCCGCCCTAATCGCGTGTCGCGGGCACGATAGACACGTCCGCGATCATCTGAATGCAGCAGCTCCAGAATCTCGTACGGCCCGATCTTGTCCGCCCCAACCGGACTCATGTATGCGCGGCATTATAGACCCGCGCTTCGGTCTCGAGTGGTCCGCGGTTCCACTCGTTCGTTGTTATCAGCTTCAGATAAGCCAAAGAATCTAAAGGGAAAGCGGCGATTCGCGGTCCCCGGAAATCTTAGCCGCTGGAGAGGCACTGAAAATCTCGTAACTATTACTCTTCAAACCTTCGTAATCTTGTTCCGACACCCCGCGCCGCCATACCATCAAGCACCTCAAAGTGGGTGTGGAAAGATGTCCTCCCCTGCAAACACGCGCCGTTGGTCGCGCCATCCTGTCGAACTGCCCGTCCGCATCATTCCTCGCGGAGGGGATTCCCGATTTGCCGTTCCCGGACGAGGCATCGAAATCAGCGAAGGCGGCATGACTCTCTACGCCGGCCTGCCGCTGAAGCCCGGCGATACCATGGAACTGGAGTTTCAGATGCCGCGTGGCGCCCGTGTCTCCGCTGTGGTCCGCAACCGCACCGGTTTCTGCTTTGGTCTCGAATTTCTCACTCCTCTCAGCGCCGAGCCGAAGCCCGTGGCCAAAGCCCCCACTGCCACACCCGCCAGTGGCGATCTGCGTACCGTGCTGCGCCGCAAAGAAATCGAGATGGAGCGCCTGCGCCGCGAAATCGCCACCTTACGCACCTACGGAAAGCTTTAACCCTGTCCGCGTTGTCGTCCTGAGCGGAGCTCGGCGCGCGCCGAGCGCAGCGAAGAACCTACGCAAATTTTCCTGGCGTCAACCCATAGCGGCTAAGAACAAGACCATCAAATAGACACGAGCTAGCGATCCCACGACCAAATCCTACCTCTCCATGGCACTCTCGGAACCTCGCGCCTGGGTCCTTTCGTGGGATTACCATCTGGCTTTGCACCGCCCGCGGCGGGCCGATACTATAACCACGCGCTTCCGCGGCACGATGTCCGCACATTCCCGCCGAAGCCAATGTGATTCTGTATCGGTAATTTGACCACCGCTGACAATTGCCCGGCGGTGAATCCAATTACCAAATTACAAAATTACCCAATTACCAATTCCTATGTCTCCATTCCGCGCTAGCAATGTACTTCTCACCGACACCGAGGCCCGCGTCCTCGGCTCGATGGTCGAAAAAGACATCACCACGCCCGATTACTACCCGATGTCGCTCAATGCCTTGGTGAACGCCTGCAATCAGAAGTCGAACCGCGACCCGGTGATGAACCTCAACGACGGTGCCGTCCGCCAGGCACTGCACTCGCTCAACGAGAAAGGTCTCGCCGGCAACGCCAGTTCCGCCGGGGACAGCCGCGTCTCTAAATTCGAGCACCGCATGCAGGAAGCCTTCAACTTCACGCGCCCCGAGACTGCCGTCATGTGTGTGCTCATGCTCCGCGGCCCACAAACTCCCGGCGAGCTTCGCGGACGCACCGAGCGCCTTCACCGTTTCGAAGACCTCACCGATGTGCAGTCGACCCTGCAGAAATTGATGACGCGCGAGGAACCCCTGGTCAAACTCCTGCCGCGCCAACCCGGCACGAAAGAGTCGCGCTACGCGCACCTGCTATGCGGTGAGAAGCCCGAATGGGAGACGCCGCCGGCTCCGGTCGAAACCCACGCCAACAACTCCATGGATAACGAGCGTCTCGCCCGCCTCGAAGAGGAAGTCGCCGCCCTCAACCGCGAGATCGCCGACCTCAAGCAGGAACTGGCCGACTTCCGCAAACAGTTCGAGTAGGAACCAGGCCACAGGCGGGGCCCCAACCCCGGGTGCCCCATCCTTAACGTCGCGTCCTTTGCGACGTTAGGGTGGGGTCTCCACGAACTTATATTCCTTAACGCCGCGCCAACATCTAACGACGATCTTCCCCCACGAATTCACAGCACCCATTACAATGTCCGCCGAGCGTTTGCGCCGATCCATCCTCTTGAGGAGAAAATCCATATGAATTCCACAAAGCTCCTGTCCCTTGCCGTCCTTATCCCGCTTCTCACGATGCAAGCTCCCCTCCAGGCCGCCCCGCCTCCGGCAACCGAAGCCGCCCTGAAGTCCTCCGACATCACCAGCAAGCTTTTCCCTGAGCAGGTTTTCTTTCGCGGACAGGTCGCGCCCACGCAAATGCGCAACACCGGCGGCATCCGCTTCGCCGACGATTTCTTTCTGCTCGCCGCCATGGTCGACAATTCCGGGTACTCCAGCGACATTCGCCAGAAATACCAGGCCTACCTGATCACCGAAGTTGCCGTTGAGATCGGCGGCCAGAAACTCGTCCCGGGCGCATACGGCGTCGGCTTCATCGCCGGCAACAAATTCATCGTCATGGATTTGGGCGCACACGACCTGTTCCAGATCGACTCCGCCCGCGACACGGAAATGAAGCGCCCCGTGCCTCTGCAAATCGTAAGCACCGGCGGAAAATACCGCCTCTACGCCGGCCGCGACTATGTGGAACTCGCCCGCGCCCAATAACTCGTGTGGGGCCGCCACCGTCGGGTGCCCCATCCTAACGTCGCGTTCTTTGCGACGTTAGGGTGGGATTCCGCGAATGTCAGTGCTAGATTTCCTACGGAACGGAAACTCGTTTCCCCCCGCTCCCCGTCGTGAAGTAGAACGCGTTGTTCCCCGTACGCAGATCTTTCCCGTAGATAAAGGTCACGCCCACTCCGAGCACGCGTGCCTTGGCCTGCACGCCCGTGTCCCAGAGCCAGCGTCGCGAGCCGAGACTCGTGGAGTCGTCGATGATCTTGCCCGTGTCGAGAAACGGGCTGATCTTCAACGTCACCAGGCCATTGCCGTAAATGTTCTTGTCGATCTCGCTGTTCCACAAAAAATAGTTGCGGCCGAGCGGCGCGCTACCCTTTCGTCCATCGCGAGTCCCCACGTGTCCCCGCAGCCACAAATCGTTGTCGCGCTCCATGCCCAACATGAAGAGCTCATCAAACGGCACCTGCCCCGTAGTGCCGCCCGACCGCACCTCGGATCGCACCGCATAATCATCGCCTTGCGCCCGCGGGAACCACTGTGCCCGCACCCCTCCCTGCACTTTCCCGAATGCATGCGCCGGCTGCGACCAGATCCGCCCCAGTTGCGACGCCGCGCTCGCGTTCAGCACAAACCGATGCTCCGGCACATGCACCAGCACGGAATAAATCCGTGCCGTCTGCTTTAACTGCGCACCCGCCAGCAACAAGCCCGGAGGGAGCCCCGGCCCGGTTACCACGCTTCTGTAGTCACGATGGGAAAATTCAAATCCCGCGCCCCATCCCCAGCGGCCGCTGTCGAAGGACTCAATACTCGCGCCGCCCGCCTCGCGTCGCAGATTCAGCGACCCGAGTGAGGGCGACGCGCCCGCGAACGACTCCCGGATATCCCAGTTCTCGTTTCTCAGGTCGAGTCCTAACCGGTACCGCCATTTCGGATTCCCCCGCAGCGGGCCCGAAAGCGAGGCCGCGAGGCGCCGTTTCTGCGCATCCCACCGCACCAGCGAGGCGACATTAATCGCCGCCCCTCCAATGTTGTTGTACTCGGGATAAACCGTCTGATACGCCACCCCACTGAACGTCGAAATCAGCGCTTCCCAGACCCCTTCGCCAAACCCGTTCCGCTCCGCGAGATTCAAGATCGCATCGAACTTCCCGTCCGGCTTGGCCGCCAACTGAATGCGCGGCTCGCCAAACACCTCCAGCCCCTCGAGCCGAGCCCGTGTGGTCTCAAGCTCATCAAGGCGCATTACGCTCGCCGGCGAAAACGCCAGAGCGCGATCGAGGAGCGCCGGCCGAATTCGCAACTCATGCTCCGGCCCCACCGCTTCGATATAGGGCTTGTCCACACGGTTCCAGTACTTCACCGCCGCTGGGAGATTGTTCTGGAGGAAGTAAACTGTGCCCAGAAAGTCGTTCGCGTATTCGTCACCCGCATCGATGCGCAGCGCGCGCCGCATCCATCCGCTCGCTTCTGGATACCGCTTCTGCTTGAACGCTACTCCAGCGAGTTCGATCGGAAAGCGCTTGTCCTGCGGCGCAAGGACACGCCCAGCCAGGAACGATTCCTTCGCATCATTGAGTCGCCCCAGTTGCGCGAGCGCCGTGCCATACGCGAAATCAAGCTCGGCGTCGCGGTCGGGCAAGTTTTTTACTGCTTCCACCACTTCTGCCCAATGCTGCTCGCGAACGAACTGCTGCACACGCTCCGCGAGCCTCGCGGCGGAAGCAGACGAGTTTCCCGCACTCTGGGCCTTGCCGTGCGAGCACGCGCCTAGCAGGAGGAAAAAGAAGAAAAGAAAAACGAACATTCGGCCAGTCGCCAACCGGCCCCACGACGGTGCAGCGCGCACAGGCGCACGCAGAGCCGCCCCGCGGCTCCATCCAAAACCTGGATTCTGCTTGGAGACTTCTATGGTGCGGCGGGCGCGCCCCCGGCTTGCGGCACTGCCAGCAGCGTCCAATGACCCGCGCCTTTCCATTCTTTTTCGAAGGTGCTCAGTTCCCGCCGCAACAGCTTGCGCTCGGACGGATCATTCAGCAACACCAGATTCTGCTCCCGATCCAGGCCCACCACCACCAGATAGTGCAGCGTGCCGCCGCCCTCCGGCTTGAGCGCCACAATCAGCGGACGCTCCTTGGCGAGATGCTGTTCGAGATCCTCCGCTCTCCCGGTGAACGCAAATGCACGATACCCGTGCTGCGCAAAATACCGTTCCAGATCAGAAGCGTAAATCCCGCGAGCTTTTGCCGAGTACAGCGAGCGCTGGATCCGCAAAACATCCGAAGCGTCATTGCGACTCAACCCCTGTTGCCCCTCCCAGTACTGCATCACCATCGCGACACTGGCTGCCCCGCAACCATTCTCGTCCTGTTTCACAAAAGGAACATCCAGCCAGATCGCCGCCGGCGCCGCCGTACACACCACGGCACATGCGAACAAGACCGCCGCCATCAGCGGCTTGATGTTCCTTTTCATGAAAGCCATCCCTCAGCGAACGGCAACGATAATGAGGATTAACGCGACGACCGCCAGCAGGATGATGATGAGATCGCGGTCGCTCAAGCGGCCGGCCGCGAAATCTGCCTGCGCCTTGCTGGCGCGCGCGGCCAGTTGGGCCAGTTCCTCGTCATTCAGCCGCGACACTGCGTTCTTCACCGGCTGTGCATCGATGTGTGCCGATTTCAACGCCTTCTCTGCCACAGGCGAGGAGACGAATTGCCGCAACGTCTCGAGGTTGTGCCGACGCGTTTCAGTCGAGGCCACCGCCGCCTTCTGCAATTCCGCCGGGCTTACGACGTGGCTCTGTGCCAAAACATCTTGCGGGATCATGAACACGACGGCCAGTGCCCCGGCCGTGATGCTCCGGACTAACTGCCGCAGGAACGAGTGCATTCCACTGTTCTCCTTCGCTTAAGTTGAAGCCAGAGGTTCTTCCAAATATACCCCGGACTTTGAGCCCTCGGGATGTGTCAAAGGTTGTACGCGAGTTTTCGTACCTGCAGCGAACAGATTGCCTGCCAAAACAACTTGCCCCAAAAGATTACTTGCATTTTGCAAGTTACTTTGTTAGCGTCGCTTTCATGCCCGCGGGCCGCCCTGCCAAACGTCGTTCCGGCTGCCCCGTCAGCCTGTCGCTTGAGACCTTCGGAGACCGCTGGTCGCTGCTGATCGTCCGCGACCTCATGGTGCGCGGCTACCGTACGTTCAAGGAATTTCAGGAATCTGGCGAAGGCATCGCCACCAACATCCTCGCCGACCGCCTGCAAAAACTCGAAGCCGCCGGCATCCTCAACGCCGAAGCCGAGCACCGCGACGGCCGCCGCGTGAATTATCGCCTGACCGCGAAAGGCATTGATCTCGCTCCCGTGCTTCTCGATTTGCTGATCTGGGGATCGCGCTACGAGCCTGCCGGAGCTTCCTGCGCCCTGATTTTAAAAATGGAAAAGAATCGTGACGAGATCCTCGCCCAAGTCGAACGCCGCTGGCGGGAGCGCGACTTGACTCCGCTCATTCCCAGGTTCGACGCCGCCGTCGCTCGCAGCCTGGGTCGCTCGCGCAAGGAAATGTGATTCGTTTCGCAAGGAGATTGCCATGCCGCAACAGCAGTCCGCCGCCCTCGAAGCTCAAGTGCTCCTGACCGGCCTCGCCATGGGAGAATCCCCGCGCTGGCACGACGGCCGCCTCTGGCTGTCGGACTGGGGCGCGCAGGAAATCCTTGCCGTCGATCTCGAAGGGCGAGCCGAGTTGATCACCCGTGTTCCGTTCGAACTGCCCTTCTGCATCGATTGGCTTCCCGACGGGCGTTTGCTGGTGGTGTCAGGCCGCGCCGGAATTCTCCTGCGTCAGGAACGCGACGGTTCCCTCCTTCCCCACGCTGATCTGCGCGTCATCTCGAATGAAGGCTGGAACGAAATCGTGGTCGATGGCCGCGGCAACATCTACGTAAACGGCGGTTCCGGAGTCATTGCCCTGATCACCTCCGACGGCGTGGTGCGGCAAGTCGCCGACGGCATTGCCTTTCCCAACGGCATGGCCATTACCGCCGACAACTCGACGCTGATCATTGCCGACTCGCACGGCAAGATGCTCACCGCGTTTGATATCGCTGCGAATGGAGATCTGCGCAATCGCCGCGTGTGGGCCAATCTCAATGGCTATCCTGACGGCATCTGCATCGACGCCGATGGCGCCGTCTGGTACGCCGACGTTCCCAACAAATGCTGCGTTCGCGTTCGCGAAGGCGGTGAGATTCTGCAAAGGGTCGAGTTGGATCGTGGCGGCTTCGCCTGCATGCTCGGCGGCCCCCGCAGCGACGACCCTATTCATCGTCGCCAATGAATGGCGCGGCATGGACGCCATGGGCGAAGTCGCGCGGGCCCGAACCGGACAGATTCTGACAATCGCTGCACCCGCACCCGGCGCCGGATGGCCATAAGAAGCCAGGTCCTGAGCGCGCGTCGCGCGTGATTCGTGGACAAAATCTTAGGGCGTTTCCCTGAGGTCTGCACATTCCTGTTCTGGATGAATCGCGCCTGAACGAATTGACGTCTAACCTTCACCACCGTCTAAATCTGGAGGAGACCCGCAATGCATTTCCCCGTGCCGGCATCGCCCCCGACCAAAACCATGTTTTGGACCAGTCGCATCCTTACCGCACTCATCGCGCTGTTTCTGTTATTCGACTGCTCGATCAAAATATTGCGCCTCCCTGCGGCTGTAGAAGGAACCGTGCGCGTGGGCTATCCGCCGTGCACCATCGTTCCCATCGGCCTCACGTTGCTCATCTGCCTTGCTCTCTATTTGTTTCCGCGAACGTCCATCCTGGGAGCGATTCTGTTGACCGGATATCTCGGCGGCGCGACCGCCAGCATGGTCCGCATGAGTGATCCCTGGTTCCTGTTTCCTGTAGTGATCGGTATGCTGGTGTGGACCACGCTTTATCTTCGCGATGGAGCATTCCGCGCGCTGCTTCCCTTGCGCAGTTGACGCGTATCCCATTCATCAACTACTGAACTGTTATCCCACATTCTAAGGAGATCATTATGGGTAGGATGAGGCTTCCGCCCCGGAGGGGCATCTGACGATAGCCCGGCGCTTTAGCGCCGGGAACGTTGGAAATCAAGTCGCGTCCCGGAGGGACGCCTGAAATTTTACGCATATCGTTTAGCATCTTCAAAGGAGCCATTCATGAGTAAAGTTCGAGTCCTCGTTGGCACACGCAAAGGCGCATTCATCCTCTCGTCCGACGGCAAGCGCCAGAATTGGGACGTCAGCGGCCCCCACTTTGCCGGCTGGGAGCTCTACCACCTCAAAGGTTCGCCCGTCGATCCTGACCGCATTTACGCCTCACAAACCAGCGGCTGGTTCGGGCAGATCATTCAACGCTCCGACGACGGGGGCAAGACCTGGCACCAGCCGGGAACGCCCGCCGGCGAAGCCCCTGCCGCCGGACCGCCCAAAGCCGAGAGCAACAAGTTTGTCTACGATTCAGCGCACGCGCCGCTCACCACCCATCAGTGGTACGACGGCACGCAGCACCCGTGGGAATTCAAGCGGGTCTGGCATCTCGAACCCTCCCTCACCGACGCCGACTCCGTGTATGCCGGCGTTGAAGACGCGGCGCTGTTCCGCTCGACCGACGGCGGCAAGAACTGGTCTGAGCTGTCCGGCCTTCGCGGACACGGCACCGGTCCCAGATGGCAGCCCGGCGCCGGCGGCATGTGCCTGCACACCATCATTCTCGACCCCAGCAATCTCGATCGCATCTACATCGCCATCTCAGCCGCAGGCGCGTTCCGCACCGACGATGGAGGAAAATCCTGGAAGCCCATCAATCGCGGCCTGTATTCGCAATACATCCCCGATCCCAAAGCAGAAGTCGGCCACTGCGTGCACCATGTCGCGCTGCACAAGGCGCGTCCCGACGTGCTGTTCATGCAGAAGCACTGGGACGTGATGCGCAGCGATGATGCCGGTGACAATTGGCGCGAAATCAGCGGCAACCTGCCCACCGACTTCGGTTTCGTCATCGACGTGCACGCCCACGAGCCCGAAACCATTTACGTCATCCCCATCAAGAGCGATGGCGAACACTACGTACACGAAGGAAAACTGCGCGTCTATCGCAGCAAGACCGGCGGCAATGAATGGGAACCGCTGACCAAAGGCCTGCCGCAGAGCAACTGCTACGTTAACGTGCTGCGCGATGCGATGGCCGTCGATTCACTCGACAAGTGCGGCATCTATTTCGGCACCACAGGCGGCCAGGTCTATGCTTCAGCCGATGCCGGCGACAGCTGGAACCCGATCGTGCGCGACCTTCCCGCCGTACTCTCGGTGGAAGTGCAAACCATCGCATGACAGTAGCGCCGGCGTCCCGCCGGCAATTTCGGCACGGCTTTGAAATAGCTCGGCTTCAGGCCCCGGAGGGTATTCGAAAATAACCCGGCGATTTAGTCGAACAAACCAGGCTGCATTCAACCAAGTCGCGTAGCGACGCCATAGTGAAGCCCCGGGCGTAAGCCCGGGGTAAGCTTCAAACAGGAGTTCCGAGTCCCGGAGGGACGGCAGAACCGACACCTCCGAGGCTCACGACGGCGACACGATAACCAACACCTGAGCAAACACTATGATCCGCATCGTCCTCCCCCCGCATCTCCGCACGCTGGCCCATGTTGGCAGCGAGGTTACTCTCGACATCGAAGGGCCTGTCACCCTGCAATCGGCCCTCGACGCCCTCGAGGCCCGCTACCCCATGCTCCGCGGAACCATCCGTGACCACAACACTTTGCAGCGCCGCCCCTTCCTGCGCTTCTTCGCCTGCGAACAGGACTTGTCCCATGAGCCACCCGATACCCCTCTGCCGTCCGCCATCGTCTCGGGCGCTGAGCCGCTGATCGTCCTGGGGGCCATTGCCGGCGGCTAGGGCCCAAGCCTTAATTTAAAAACTTTCCGTGCCGTGTCGATTTCGCCGCGCCTGCTTCGTCGTGCTCATAGAGGGCGAATTTAGGCGACCTCAGGTCGCCCGGCTCTCATCGACAAATAAGGAGAAAGACAATGAAAGTCATGGTGATCGTAAAAGCCGACAAGAACTCCGAAGCGGGCATTCTTCCCAAGAAAGAACTGTTCGAACAAATGGGGAAATACAATGAAGAACTGGTCAAGGCAGGCGTCATGCTGGCTGCGGAAGGCCTGCAGCCAACCTCGAAAGGCAAGCGCGTCCGCTTCTCGGGCACCCAGCGCACGGTGATCGACGGCCCCTTCACCGAAGCCAAAGAACTGATCGCCGGCTTCTGGCTCTGGCAGGTGCGTTCCATGGACGAGGCTGTCGAGTGGCTCAAGCGTGCTCCGTTTGACGGCGGTACCGAAATCGAGTTGCGTCAGGTCTTCGAACCGGAGGACTTCGGCGGCGAAATCACCCAGGAACTCAAAGACCAGGAAGCCCGTCTGCGCGCGCATGTGGCGTCGAAGAAGTAGACTCGCCACCATCAGCCGCCAGATTTTTCAAGCTGGCTGTCGATTTTCGAAACCTTCATTCGTCGTGCTAATAGAGCGGGATCTCAGGCTAGCGACCAGCAGCGTGCGATCCGTTCAACCAATCAAGAAACAGGAGAAACCATCGTGCGATTCCTTTGCATTTACAAATCCAGCAAACCTGAAGGCACACCGCCTACCCAGCAGGAAATAGCGGCAATGAACAAGCTTATTGACGACATGACCAAGTCCGGCGTGCTGCTTTCCACCGAGGGCTGTCTGCCCAGCGCTCTGGGCGCCCGGGTCCGACTCTCCAACGGAAAGATTACCGTCACCGACGGTCCCTTCACCGAAGCCAAGGAAGTCATCGGCGGCTTTGCGCTGATCGAAGTCCCCTCGAAACAAGAGGCCGTCGAGCAAACCAAGAACTTCCTCAAAATCGCGGGCGACGGCGAAAGCGAAATTCGCCAGGTCTACCAAGAGCCCGGAAAATAGAACTTAAATACGATAGGAAAAGCGCAATCTCAAAGGAGCAAGTTCCATGCGATTCATGATGCTGATGATCCCCAAAGGTTATGAACAGGCCAAGCCGGGCACCATGCCCGATGCCCAGAAAGTTTCGGCCATGATGAAGTACAACGAGGAACTCCAGAAGGCGGGCGTGCTGCTGGCGCTCGACGGTCTGCATCCGCCATCGTCTGGAGCGCGCGTTAGCTTCTCCGGTGGCAAACCCAGAGTCATCGACGGTCCCTTCCCGGAAGCCAAGGAGGTCGTCGGCGGCTACTGGATGATCAAGGTCAACTCGAAACAGGAAGCCATCGATTGGGCGACCCGTTGTCCCGGTTCCGACAACGAGGTCATCGAGGTCCGCCAGGTCCATGAAATGGCTGACTTCACCTCCGAAGTGCAGAAGGCCGCGGAAGGCTTCAGCGAGCTCAAAGCCAAGGCCGACGAGCGCAAGCGCGCCTGATTGCCGCGGGTGCCGACCTAACGCGGGTGCCCTACCCTAACGGCGCGTCCTTTGCGACGTTAGGGTGGGATTCCACAGACGCCTCAATCTTCGCGGCCCAGGTTCGACAATTTCTCGAACAAGCCGGGTGCCCCACCCTTCCCGCGCTCTTTGCGGGAGGGTGGGATTCCACTCCAGCGTCAACTGGCCAAATCTCCCAACTCTCGGCATAATTCTCGGCACTCGTCTCTGGCCCAACCGCCAGAACATCGATTCAGGCGCGGAACTTTCGATTGCCTCAAGGCGAATTCTTAGTCAAGGAGATCCAGGCCCGATGAACCGAAGATCGTTCTTGAAAGCATCCGGGGCTGTCTCTCTGTTAGGGCTGTGGCCGCGCCACCTGTTCGCAAAGTCCCCTATTCACCGCGTGCGTCCTTCCGATCCGGGTTGGCCCTCCAAAGACGCATGGAAGCGCCTTAACGACGCGGTTGGCGGCAACCTGATCGCCGTCGACTCTCCCATCAATGCATGCTTATCCTCGCCACAGAGTGCTGACTGCCAAACGCTCTTCACGAATCTCAAGAACCCCTACTACATCGGCGACAACCCCGGCGTCACTCAAACCCTGGGATGGGTTGATGCTTGGGCGACCAAGCCCAGTGTTTATGCCGTTGCTGCCCGAAACGCCAACGATGTTGCTGGCCGCCGTGAACTTCGCGCGCGAAAATAATCTGCGCCTCGTCGTCAAAGGCGGTGGCCACAGCTATCAAGGCACATCCAACGCGCCCGATTCTCTCCTCATCTGGACGCGCCACATGCACGACATCACGCTCCACGATGACTTCGTCCCCCAGGGTTGCAGGAATGCTCCTCAGCGCGCCGTCACGGTTGGCTCCGGAACATTCTGGTTGCAGGCCTACGACGCGGTCACCACCAAGGCTGGAGCCTACGTGCAAGGCGGCGGTTGCACCACGGTTGGCGTCGCCGGCCTGATTCAGAGCGGCGGCTTCGGCAGCTTCTCCAAGCACTACGGCATGGCCGCCGCAGGTCTGCTGGAAGCCGAGGTCGTTACCGCCGACGGCAAAGTGCGGATCGCAAACGCCTGCATCAATCCCGATCTGTTCTGGGCTCTGAAAGGCGGCGGAGGCGGCACTTTCGGCGCAGTCAGCAAACTAACCCTGCGCGTGCGCGATCTTCCCGAATTCGCCGGTGGCGCTTTCTTCACCGTCAAAGCCTCATCCGACGACGCCTATCGCCGCCTGATCCGCCAATTCATCGGCTTCTACCGCGACGCTCTCTTCAACGATCATTGGGGCGAACAAGCCCATTTCTCTCCCGACAACACGCTCGAGATCAGCATGGTCCATCAGGGATTGGACACCGACCAGGCGAAGAAAATCTGGCAGCCGTTTCTCGATTGGCTAGCCCAGTCTTCCGCCGCCTTCACCATCCAATCTGAACCCGTGATCGGCAGCATTCCCTTCCGGCATTGGTGGGATCCCGACTGGCTTAAAGAACATAACCTTGACGTCTTCAAATCCGACCCTCGCGCGGGCGCCAGCCCGATGAACGTCTGGTGGAACGGCGATTCCGGCCAGGTCGGCTGGGTCGTCTGGGGTTTCGAATCCCTCTGGATGCCGGCGTCCTTACTGCACGACGATTCCCAGGAAAAACTCGCGAACGCCTTATTTGCGGCATCCCGCATCAGCGAAGTCGAGCTCCACTTCAACAAGGGCCTCGCCGGCGCGCCTTCGGAAGCCATCGAAGCTGCCAGAGACACCGCGATGAATCCCGCCGTGTGCGAGGCGTTCGCTCTGGCCATCGTCGCCGACGGCCAAGGGCCGGCATATCCCGGAATCCCCAATCACGAACCCGACGTTGCCAAGGGCCGCAAGGGCGCCGAAACCGTTCATCGTTGCATGACCGAACTCCGCGCCGTCGCCGTCCGACGGCGGAGCCTACGTTTCGGAAAGCAACTTCTTCGAATCCGACTTTCAGCACGCCTACTGGGGAAAAAACTTCGCGCGCCTCGCCGACGTCAAAAAGAAATACGACCCCGACGGCCTCTTCTTCGTCCACAACGGAGTCGGCTCAGAACGCTGGAGCCCCGACGGCTTCACCAAGCTCTGACGATGGGAGTTCCCCTCAGCCATTGGGAAACGAGAGAGCCGGCAAACCACAGAGCAAACCCAGCTTCAGATTGGCTTCGGCGAGAGCCATGCTGCGGCAATCAAACACACTGTAATCACAGTCGAGAAAACGATGGGGATGGTGAAGGCGTATGTCCAATTCAAAGCTGTAATCGCGACGAAGCAAATGGCCAGCGCCCACGCAGTTTGGCGCATGAAAGCGCCAAAGTTCACAGCTGCAATACCGCCCAGCTGCCACGCGACTACTGCCGCGAACAAAAGAAAAACGGAGAAGAAGAATCCAAACGCACTAAAGAAGTCCCAATAAGTCCGGTCAAAACCCAGTGCATTGAAATGTAGCGATTGCATCGAGGCAATCAGAGGGCCGGCTCCCCATGCAGGATCGCCCTGGCGAAACCCAAGTGTATGTCCGACGGCAAAAAGCACAAGGAGAACCGCCGCGATTCGATAAAATATCGGCGCTTTCACGTCTCGCCCCCACAAATCACGGCGCAGTGTACCACGGTGCCAGTGGTCTCATTTTCCGCTCCGTGCGGTCGTCCCATGGATCCCGGTCTCCCCTCGATGATGTTCTTTGTCATCGCGAAAGCTCACAAATCCAGTTGACCTCCCAGCTCTTGCCCCCGTCGGGCGAGAAGGATTGCTCCATGCGTGCGGACTGGGGTGAGAGGTTCAGCCAGACGTAGCGCACCAGAATGGCGCGGCCTTTGTAGTCTTCCTGATCGAAAAACTCTCCTCGATTGCCGGTGAAGCCGCCTACCACGGGAGGCAGGCCGAGCGTCCCGTTATCCACATCGACGAGATAGATACTCCACTGATGCGATGTGGGATTGTAGAGGCGCAGGGTTTGCGCCTTAATATGAAGCTTCTTGTCGATACTGGTGACATCGAATTCTTCGAAGTTCGCGTTGCTGTCGAGAATCTTCTTGTGGTTCGAAATTCCGTCGTACTCGACCCAGACGTTGGAGTTGTTCAGGCGATCGGGAAGGCGGCGGACATGAGCCTTCCAGTTGCCGATAACAAAGTCAAAGTCATGCGAGCCATCGCGCTGTGGAAGGTTTGCCGGATTCGAAGCAGTTTGGGCGAAAGAATGGAGAGAGAGTATTGCGCCCATCACGATCAGGGAAAGAAACCTAACTCTGCTGGCTGTCATCGCAAGACACCCCTTTCAACATGTAAGACGCGCAAGGGTGGTTCTCGTTATCCGACCCCTTCTTAGGTCGAGGCCAATGAATGCCATAGATTTTGCAACAACTGGGAGCCCAAACTAGCGGTAGAATCGGTTCATCGGATGGTTATATGGACAGAGCGAAGACGCCACGACTTGAAATTCTCAGCGGATGGAAAGAAATCGCGAACTACCTGGGAAGGGGAGTTCGCACCGTGCAACGGTATGAGCGCGAACTGGCTCTGCCCGTCCGCCGTTCTGCCGGAAAATCCACTGGGTCCGTGATAGCCATAAAAGCTGAACTCGATGGGTGGGTCAGTGCCAGACCCATTCGACATTCGTTCGTCCTGTCTGAACAGAAGTACGATAACCTCGCCCAACTGGCTGAGTTCAGGCGCGGTGTCGTAGAGTTGCACCGCCTTCGCTTAGAGAGCGCGGAGTTACGCAGGGAACTGCGAGACTCAATCTCGTTGCTGAAATCTAACATTGGCTTCGCCCTGGCAAAAGATGCCCCCCAAAATGACAAGGCGATGAAACCTTCCTACCCATTGGCAGATGTGCTGACCTTCGATAAGAAAAAGAGCAAAGCCGGCTGACTCTCTAGCGTCATTTCCCGAAATCAGGCCGCGGTGCTCATTGAGGGATTTTGAGCGTAATAGAGATTTTTCGCCAATCCACTTGTTGTCTTTTGCATCGACTATTGCGGAGCAACGATCTGCGATGGAGCAGAGATTTGATCCTGCGGGTTGGCTGGGTCCGTAATGACCAGCGGTAGCGTTCCTTCGCCTGAGGGGATACTCATCTTCAAGAGAAAACTCTGACTTAGGTCCTGCTTGAGCAAGGTAAACTCTACCTGTTTGGTATCTCGTGGCAGGAAGTACACTCGTCCACCAGTCTCGCGGGAGAGCTGGCGCAGTTTCTCTCCTTGCTTCTTCGTTTCGACAGAAGAAGGTGCAATGATGAAGATGGGAATTGTGGCTCTTTGTAGCGTGTCGATTGCTTCTGAGAGTCGGCTTTTGCTGGTGTTGTCCTCGCCATCGCAAAACAGAAACATCACTTTCCTGTGATCGGGGTTGACGGGCTGCTTGGCAAGCCACTTCCCAGCGGAAACCACAGCATCGTAGAGCTTCGTCCCACCCCTTCCAGTGCGCTCCAACTTGCCAGCAAGTTTTAAGGGGTCTTTTTCGTTCTGAACGTCGATAAAAACATCATCGCCAAAATTGACTAAGCTCCCTATGTCAGAGCCAGCCGCCACCACCTGCTTTAGAAGTTGATCTGCGACTTCGGTTTGTTGCTTGATGCCATCGGGCCATCGCGTTGATCCACTTTGGTCATTCAAGAGTACGTATTGGAGGTGCTTACCAGCGAGCGGGGTAACGGATGCAATTGCTACGGGTTGATGGTTGACTTCCGCCTTTAGGTCAGCTTCTTTGACGGAAATGGAGGCATGGTCTCCACTCGCAACAATTATCGGCACGCTGATTGTCTGCTGACCATGCAAACCAGCAGTCAGACAGTACAGAATGACAGGTGACAAGCATCTCATTCGAGCGAGGTTAACACAGGGAAGTCGCTCGTTTAAGGTCTGGGAACCTCAATGACGAAAATCAGATGGGATGAGTTCTACATGCTCTTTGAGCACAACGGCCAATGACTAATTCCGAAGTGATAGACCACGGAGGCTCCGATGTAGGACGCGAGCCGTACTCCCACCACCCGTGCAAAGGGCGCAGGATCTGACGGTAAAGCTAGTACCTCCGTTGTCTGCCCCGTGTAGCCGCCAGCAATCAGGAAGTTCACGCCAGCATCAAGACGACCGCCGACCGACGACAAACTCCCGACTAGCCAAATCCCCCAACTCCGTGCATAATGCCCGGCGCCCACCGCCCCGCACGGACCAGGCCGTAGCCAAGGTCCTCGAATTGGGCGAAAGGGGAAAGCATGCACTGGACCCAGGTCTATGATCCGTTTGGTCATTGGTGGCTTTCGACCCTGGTTGCGGCTCTGCCGATTCTCGTTCTCTTCGGACTGCTCGCCGGCTTAAAGGTGAAGCCGCACCTCTGCGCCATCGCCGGCGCCCTCACCGCCATGGGCGTTGCCGTCCTCTTCTTCAAAATGCCCGTGGCCCTGGCCGCCATGAGCTTCGCCTACGGCGTGGCGTTCGGCCTGCTCAAGATCGCCTGGATTGTTCTCGCCGCCGTCTACCTCTACGACGTCTCGGTCGAGACCGGCCAATTCGAAATCATGAAGGAATCCGTCGCTGGCATCACTGCCGACCGCCGCTTGCAGGTGCTTCTGGTCGCCTTCTGCTTTGGTGCCTTCATTGAAGGTGCTGCCGGATTCGGCGCGCCCGTCGCCATCGCCGGCGCCTTCATGATCGGCCTCGGGTTTCGCCCCTTCCACGCCGCCGCACTGAACCTCATCGCTAACACCGCTCCGGTCGCCTGGGGCGCGATCGGCACGCCCGTGCACACGCTCGCCGCCGTCTCCGGCCTCCCCGAATCCGATCTCAACGCGATGATCGGCCGCATTCTTCCCTTCACCGCCGTCATCGTTCCCTTCTGGCTGGTGCGCACCATGGTCGGATGGGCCGAGACCTTCGAAGTCCTCCCTGCCATCCTCGTCGTCGGCATCTCGTTCGCGGTCACCCAATTCTTCTGGTCGAACTTCGTCGACAGCAATCTCGTCGACATCATGGGCGGCGTCGTCTCCATCGTCGCCACCGTCGCCTTCCTCCACATCTGGAAGCCGAAAAAAATCTGGCGCTTCGACTACGATCAGGCCGAAGCCGCGGTTGCCCCGCCCACCGACAAAATCACCGACCAGTTCGGCGCCGAGTGGACCCCCGCTGAATATGACGGCCTCGCCAAGATTCGCACCTACCCGCTGCGCACCGTCATGCGGGCCTGGATGCCCTTCGCCATCCTCTCCCTCTTCGTCCTCCTCTGGGGACTGCCGAAGATCAAGCTCGCCATCAACACCGCTACCACTCCGTCGTTCAAGGTCATCATGCCCGACGGCAAGCCGCGCTCCGGACCGCCGGGCTGGGACGTGCCTTATCTGCACAACGCCGTGTTCCGCTCCGCGCCGGTGGTCACTAAGCCCACTCCCGAAGCGGCGCGCTACGACTTCAACTGGCTCTCGGCCACGGGCACCGGATGCTTCCTCGCCGCGATTCTGTCGGGCCTGCTGATCGGCGTCAGCCCCGCGCGGCTCGCCAAGATCTTCTGGCGGACGCTCAAGCGCATGCGCCTCGCCGTCATCGCCATCTCGTTCATGCTCGGACTCGGCTACGTCACCCGCTACTCCGGCCTCGACGCCGTGCTCGGCCTCGCCTTCACCCGCACCGGCTGGGCGTATCCGTTCTTCGGCACGTTCCTCGGATGGCTCGGCGTCGCCCTCACCGGCAGCGACACCTCATCGAACGCGCTCTTCGGCAGCCTGCAGCGCATTACGTCGCAGCAGCTCGGCATCGACCCCATTCTGATGTGCGCCGCCAACAGCGCCGGCGGCGTGATGGGCAAGATGGTCGACGCGCAATCCATCACCATCGCGACCGCCGCAACGGAACAAGTCGGCAACGAAGGCACCATCTTCCGCTTCGTCGCCTGGCACTCCGTGGCGCTGGGCTCCATCGTCGGCATCATCGTGATGCTGTACGCCTACGTCTTCGCCCACTTGGTCCCACATGGCCTGACGTTTGTGAAATGAGGTGATTCTCGTGGGGTTCGGACTCCAGTCCGACAAACCATTTCGTGTAGGGACAGCCGCCCTCGGCTGTCCCATGTGGCACGGGCCTGCGGCGCTCGACTCCCGCTAACTGGCTCGCGCCCTTCGCCAGCGTCGGAAGTAGTCAACCGCCAGGAGAAGCGAAATCAGCGCACCTAGCAAATGGAAGGTCTGCCGCCACCCCGTTTCCCCGATCGAGCTGCCAAAAAGAAGTAGCGAGTCGACCGCGAACACAGTCATGGCGGCGACCCGCAGTCCACTCGACCCACTCTCCCGCTCGGATGGCGTTCCCTTCCGATAGCGGTAGTAGACGGGGAAAACAAGAAACAGGGACAGCGCCATCAAGAACACGAACACCGGCAAAGACTCAAGTCCGAGTCTGCCGCGAAGGCTATAGAAGATCCATCCCCACACCACAATGCTCGCGATGGTGACCGTCGCGAAAGCGTCCCAGAATGCTCGCCTCGGCGTCATGGCCGGAATTATATATTCTGGACGCAAAGAAACCTCGAACGACGGGGCGTCCAAGGGGACTAGGCCAGGAAATCCCGGCGCGGTCGAAACTCTTCCTCGTGGCTCCTTTCTGGTGTCACTACGTCTATTGACGTACTAGCCTATTTGGCAACCTATTTTCGCACTTTCCCCAAACCCCGCGCCGGACGCGGCATTTCATCCACCGGCCTTGACACACAACCGCCCAAACAGGAGTAGAATGTCGGCCATTTCCCAGGAGGCCGTTATGCGCTCCGTCACCCTCTTGCTCGCCGTCGTCTTCACCGTGGGTTGTGGATCGGCCATGCATGACCCGAAGGTCACGTTCGGCACCAACTTCAATCCACCGGCGCTCACGACCCTTGTCCCCAACACTGTCCCCGTCAACAGCTCACCCTTCGTGATGATCGTCAACGGCAACAACTTCGGCACCGATGCCTTGGTGTTCTGGAACAACGTACCCCAGAGTACGAGATTCCTGAGCGCTACCGAGCTGCAGGTCGTGCTCACGGTCGCCGATTTGGAGCAGTTCGGCATGGCTCACGTCTACGTCCAGACCGGAGGCTTGACCTCGAACACTGTGGACTTCAACGTCGCGGCGCAGTGAGCATGACGTTCCAATCTGAAATCTTCAATCTGCAATCCGAAATCAGAAGTTGAAATTTCGGATTGCAGATTTCAGATCTTCGATTGGGGCTCGCCTTGTATGCTTCTTGCGCTGGTAAGTGACCGGTCCTCAGGGGTTCTTGGTGAACGGCAGAAAGCTTGTCTTCCTTTTATGCGTGTCACTGTGTGCGGGCACAGGCTATTCGCAGTCGAAAGCAGAAAAAATCGATGCGCTTTTCAGGATGGTGACGCCGAACACGCCCGGCGCCGCCGTGCTCGTCCTGAAGGATGGCCAAGTTGCCTTCGAACGCGGCTACGGCATCGCCGATCTGCGCACCAAAAGCAAGATTGACGAGCAGACCAACTTCCGCCTCGCCTCGCTCAGCAAGCAGTTCACCGCCATGTCGATCATGCTGCTGGTGCACGACGGCAAACTGCGCTACGCCGAAACGCTGACCGAGGTCTTTCCCGAATTTCCCGCTTACGGGAAGAACATCACCATTCGCCACTTGCTGAATCACACCTCGGGACTGCTCGACTACGAAGACCTCATGGCCAAGCAGTACGGCAACACGCCCGACGACCAGATCCCGCAAATCACCTACGCGGGCGTGCTCACGCTCATGGAGAAAGCTACGACCACGCAATTCCCTCCCGGCAGCAAGTGGCAATACAGCAACTCGGGATACTGCGTGCTCGCCATGGTCGTCGAAAAAGTTTCTGGCGAAAAATTCGGGGACTTCCTGAAGGAGCGCATCTTCACCCCGCTGAAGATGCAGAACACACTTGCGTACGAGAAGGGCGCAAACGAGGTCCCGCGCCGTGCCTACGGCCACACGCCGGACGGATCTTCCTTCCGCCAGACGGATCAGAGTTCCACCTCCGCCACTCTCGGGGACGGCGGCGTCTACACGTCACTGACCGATCTCGCCCGCTGGGACCAAGCTCTCGCCCAAAACACTCTGCTCAGCGCAGCAGAAATGCAGCCGGCACTCACGCCGGTTCATCCGACTGCCGCCCCCGCGCAGGAAGACGGCCACTCCGTCAGCTACGGCTTTGGATGGTTCCTGGACCCATATCGCGGCCACGAGCGCATGTGGCACTACGGCGAAACCGTCGGCTTCCGCACGTCCATCCAGCGCTTTCCGAAAGACCACCTCACCGTAATAGTGCTCTCGAACCGCGCCGACATCAACGCGATCCAGTCCGCACTCGATATCGCCGACTTGTACTTAGGCACCGGCCAGCACTGAAAACCGTCGAACGGATCAATCTAGGTTCGGGCACATTGGCGACGGTGCCCCAGGTTCGCGTCCGTCCTTCGGACGTTAACCTGGCGGATTGGGAGCGAAGGGACCAACGACTCTTCCTAAAACTGCAACCCCTGTGCTTTCGCAAGAAAACTCATCAACGGCGCCATCTTCTTCGCGGCCGCCGTAACTTCCTGCAAGAATCGCGGGCCGCACACTTGCGCATTGGTAAAAGGCGCGCTCATCACGAAGTCCTGCCGCTTCAAATCTTCGATCAGCGGATGATTCTCCGCATACCCACGCGGCGCGCGCGTCAGACTGGCGCCTTCGATCTTCCAGCCGCGCTTGGCCTGCTTCCACTCATCCGCCTTCCACGCAATGGCGTCGCGAATCTTTGCCAGCGAGCGCCGGTCGGGCTGCCAGGCTCCGCCATAAAAGGCGCTTACCTTGGGCTCGAGTTGCAGATAGTAGCCAACGGCGTGCACCTCTTCCTTCCGGCCCGCGTGCGGAAACGTCATGCCGATCCACGTCTTGTAAGGACGCCGGTCGGAGGAGAACCGCAAATCGCGGTAAATGCGCTGCAGGGATCCGTGCGTGGGCTTGGGGTCAACCTTGATCCACGGGCTGATTTCTTTCATGCGGAAGCTGAAGTCGACGACGAAGCGCAGGCCGGGCTGGCGCGCGACTTCTTCGTAGCGCTCGCGATTCTTCAAAAACCACGTGCGGCGGTTGTTGCGCTTGATCTGCTGCAGAAACAAAAACAAATCCGGACTGAAATAGGCCTTACCCATGAATCACCAGATGCTTTGGCAAACAGAAAGGCGCGCAAGTTGCGGCCGGAGTCCCGTTGTCGAAGGCTCTCCCCTGTGTAGAGACAGCCGCGCTCCGCCTCTCCAACCATGCGTAGGGATAGCCGCCCGCAGCTCTCCAATCATGCGTAGGGACAGCCGCCCTCGGCCGTCCAGCGGAGCAAACGCTCCGCGGTTCCGCTCGTCATTCCCAATCCTGAGTGCCCCATCTTTCCACGCTCTTTACGCAAGAGCTTGCCCGAGAGCACAGCGTGTCGAATGGAAGCGGCGGCGAGGTGGATCGCGCGTGCTTTTCTCCGCGCAGATTAGCATCCAAAGAACGAACGTGTACCTGGGGCACCGCGCCCTTTGTCCACCTGCCAATTTTTTTGAAATCCGTCATCCCGCGAGCGCGCTGGGGAAGCGGGTCTGGAAGTCGAGCAACGCGGCCCATTCGGGAGTGATGGTGATGCGGACCATGCCTGCGATCATGGTGCGCAGCTGTTTCAGCCAGGCCTCCGCCTGTTCCGGTCCGAAGTAGCGTTCGGCGGCGGCGGAATATTCCGGAACGATGCCGTTGATGGAGTCGAGGCGCGCCGTGCCGCGAATCATCAGGACTTTGTGCGGGAACTGGTTGCCGTCGATAGTGACCGCGACTTTCGGATTCTTGGCGAGCGCCTTGACCTTGGGCGCTTTGGGTGGAGTGGCCATGACGAGATGGTGTCCGTTCCAATGAAACCAGATGGGCACGACGCGGGGAGAGCCGTCGGTCCAGACGTAAGCGAGGCGCGCAGGAATTTGCGAGTGGAGAAGTTCCTGCGCAATGGGATCTTTCAGGAGGGCGAGGTCTCCCTGCTTGACCGACATGGCAATGCTCCTTGCTGAGACTTTCCGAGGGAAAAGAACGGGGATCGGGCGCCGCAACCGCGACGCTCATTGTGCTCTGCCGGGAGGGAGGGGGTCAAGGGAGGCAAAGCCTGGGAGCGGCAGGCCTCGTTCACAAGAAGGGATTCACGACGCGACCACCGTCGATTTCGCGGCCTGCTTATCCTCAGAGAGAAGCACGCTACAACCGGGCTGTTTGGCAGAGCGAAGGATCAGGCAGTCCTAGAGGATACGTGCGCATGGATTATGTGTCATTCACGAACTTACTTTCGGTTGCGCGCTTCAGCTTCGGCGAGCCAACCGCGGCGCAGGGATTCCGGAGCGATCGAGGAAAGATACGGTTTGATGTCGAGGATGGGCGTTTGGTCGAGCATGTCGACGCCGCGCACGTGCAGATGGCGGCCATCACGGCGCACGAGTTCGACGACCGTGAGGCCGATGGGATTCGGACGTCGCGGCGAGCGCGTGGCGAAGACCCCGTGCGGGCGATTGTCGCTGGGCGGATTGGCCGTGAGGTCGAATCCTTCGGAACGGTCGAACAGCCACAGCACGAAGAGATGCGAGAAGCCCTCGATGTCGGCGAGGCCAGGTTCGAATTCGGCGAGGATTTCGAGGACTCCTTCGGCATCGTGCTTGGCGCCGAGGCCCTTGGGGATCGCGCGCGATTCTTTGTAGGGACTCTGGACGTGCCCGATGGGGCGAAATGCGGTCATGCAACGAACTCCCTGGGATGAGTTGGATTTAGTCTACCTCGCGCCGCGCTCTGGAGGCTGCGCTCGCCAGAAGGAAGTTAGAGTTTGCTAAGGGAATGAAAGTCGGCTTGAAACGAAGCCCGGCTAAGGTAAGGAAAGTTGGGCGCGCTTTAGTTTTTCTTTGCGTCCTTTGCGGCTTTTCTTGGCGACCTTTGCGGTTAAAGGCTTCAACCCGCACACGTTGCACAGGGTGAACGTTGGGTTAAGCGAATGATGTTGGGCTAAGAACGAGGCGCAATCCGACGGCAAACTGTCCCCGTCTCTTCTTGTCATTCCGACGCGCGAGCCCTGGCGAGCAAGGAGGAATCTGCATTTTTGCGCCGCGCCAAGGATCGCGGAACCGAGCTTTCCCGGAAGGCAACGTGCGGATAACAGAAAGCCCTGGGGATGACAGCACACAGACAGGGAAACAGAGAGGAATAACAAAACAAAGGAAGAAGGGCGCGTGCTGTACGCGCCCGGATATCGTCGCGCTTACAGCGCGGGGGCGGCCGGCGGGGCAGCCGCGGCCGGGGCCGCGTCGCCGTGATTCACCAGGTCCTTCAACTCCTTGCTGGGCTTGAAGAAAGGGATCTTTTTCGCGGGAACTTCGACGCGGTCGCCGGTCTTGGGATTGCGTCCTACGCGGGGCTTGCGCTGCCGGGTGCGGAAGCTGCCAAAGCCGCGGATTTCAATTTTATCGCCCACGCGCAGGGAGCGCACGATGCTGTCAAAGATCGTCTCTACAATGACTTCGCTGTCTTTGCGCGTGAGCTCCGCCAGACGCGAGACCTCATCAATCAGATCCGCTTTTGTCATACGCCTCTAGGCTCCGTGGTGAATTTGACGAGTGGCCGCTTGGCCGGGGCGACCGGGCCCTCTGTCGGGGCCTCGATAACTCTCTCAAATTTCAGGTACTTCGCGCAAGTTCCCTGTGAAATAACCGGGGGCCCGGTGAAGGGTTGCGGCTTTGTGATCCCAGAGCGGACGCCCGGGGCGTCCGCGCCACACTACTTCCACATGTAATAAAAGCCGACGTGCTGATCGAGGATTTTTTCCTTGGTCGGAAGCCATTCCGACAGGTCGCCGAACAGCAAGTCGCTCAAGGTTTTGCGGTCGCGGTCGGGTTTGACCAGCACGGGTTCGCCTTTGATGCCAACGGCTTTGGCCGTGTCGTCGACCGCGGCCTGGAAGTCGGCGAGCTGGTCAATGAGTTTCATGGGCAGCGCCTGCTGGCCGGTCCAGACTTTGCCGTTGGCGATCGACTTAACGTCCTCGAATTTCATGTTGCGCCCGTCGGCGACGGCTTTGATGAACTGCGCATGCATGTTGTCGATCATGCCCTGGAGATATTCGCGCTCGGCGGGAGTCATGTCGCGCGTGGGC
Organism: uncultured Acidobacteriota bacterium; assembly: GCA_963729415.1. Lineage (GTDB taxonomy): Bacteria > Acidobacteriota > Terriglobia > Terriglobales > Acidobacteriaceae > Gp1-AA133. The sequence continues at coordinate 252,614 of CAVSOD010000018.1, forward strand.
GAGCCGGTGTCTTTAAACTCGCCGGCTTTCATGGTGATGTCTTTGAGCTTGGCCCACTGCAAGAGTTCGGCGTAGTTGACCCACTGCGCGATGACACCGATGGAGCCGACCACGCTGCCGTTGTCGGCGTAGATCTTGTTTGCAGCGGAAGAAACATAATAAGCACCGCTGGCGCCGACAGTTTCGATGGAAGCAACGATGCGCTTCTTCTTCTCGTCACGGATCCGTTTGACTTCGCTGTAGATCTCTTCGGAGGCGGCGACACCGCCGCCGGGCGAGTTCACATGGATGATGATGGCTTTGATGGAGTCGTCGTCGGCGAACTTCTTGAGCTGCTGCACGACGGGATTGGGCGAAGTAATCACGCCCTCGAGATCCACCACCCCGATCTTGTCGCCGAAAGCCATCGCCGCGGTGTCTTTGCCGGCATGCAGCGTCATATAGACCAGGGCGAAGACGGCAAGCACGAACAGGAAGAAGGCTCCGCCGCCGATTACGATCCACAGGAAAGTGCGGGAACGCTTTTCTTCAGCCATAACTGACGGGTAGTTTAGCACTCCGGCGGCGAGCGCGACGGGGCACGGATTCCCGTGCATAATGGCGGGATGCGACATGCGATCTTAGGACCAGGTGGAGTGGGCGGGCTGATCGGAGCCTGCCTGGCGCACGTCAGGCGATGCGGTCACGATGGTGGTTCGCCCGGGCACGCTCGAACAGTTTCCCGCGGAAATGAGGCTGGAGAGCCAGCTCCTAGGGAACTTCAGCGCGCGCGTGGATAAGGCGGCGCAGGTTCCCATTGCAGACGTGTTGTGGATTACGGTCAAGGCGCCGCAACTGGATGCCGCATTGCAGTCCGTGCCGCGGCCCGACATTGCCGGCGCGATCGTGCCGCTGTTGAACGGTATCGATCACGTGGCAGCGCTGCGTGAGCGCTTTGGACAGGATCGCGTGGTGCCGGGAACGTTTGCCGGAGAAACGGAACGCGCGGCGCCGGGCCACATCATTCATCGCTCCCCGTTTGCGTGGCTGAACTTCGGCGCGAACGGGCGGGACCGCTTGGTGGATCCGGCGGAGAAACTGCAGGCCCACGGGCTCACCTGCCGGTTCTTCGAAAACGAAGCAACCTTGCTGTGGAACAAGCTGGTGTTCCTTGCACCATTCGCGTTGTCGACGTCCGCCTATGACACGACCATCGGAAAGGTTTTCGACAATCCGGAATCTCGGAGCAAGGTGGAAGCGACGATGCGCGAAGCCTGCGCCGTAGCCGTGGCGGAAGGCGCGCAGGTGGATGTCGAAAAGGTGCTGGGGGCATCGGGAAATTTCCCCCGCGACATGCGCAGTTCCATGCAGAAAGACGTGGATCGAGGAAACGTTCCGGAGCTGGATGCGATTGCCGGGCCGATTCTGCGCGGCGGAGCCAAACATGGGATCGCGGTGCCGGCAACGAAGGAACTGGCCGCGAAAGTCGAGGAGCGGTCCCGGCAGCGGCGGGAGTCGTCCGTCGCGAGTGACTAGTTTTTAGTCGCTAGTCGTCAGTCGCTAGTCGGCACGATTTCTTTCGGGAGATATTTAGGGCACGTCAACAATTCCGCGACCCGGTCGTTGGGCACTCAGCCTGCGTGAAGTCGGTTTGACGAGAATTGCCACAGCGCATCCCCCCGAAGCGGCGCAACTCTTCGAGTATATTCGGTCAAAATTCCTGATTATCTTTTCGCGCGGGCACGATGACGGTTAGCGCGTCGTGAGCAACACCCAACTGCACCGGAGTCGGGCAGACGTACTCGCCATCGGCGTAGACATCCATGGGGCGATCGGTTTCGATGCGGGCGCCGGGTGCGGCGAAGTACTCGACCTCGCGGAGGCTGAGGTGGCGTCCGAGATAGACCGAGGGAAAGACGCTCAGCAATTTCAGCTTCGCCATATCGCGAATGATGCAAATGTCGAGCAGGGCGTCGTCCATGCGGGCGCGCGGGGCGATGCGCATGCCTCCGCCGTAGACGGGGGTGTTGGCAAAGACGGCGGCCATCACCGGCTGCTGGCCGCGAGGAAGAAATTCGGCGTGGCCGGGCTGGGCGACGCTGAGCGTGATCGAAAACGGTTGGAAGGCGAGCAGGGCGGGAGGTAGGCTGAGCGCGTAGCCGCCGTGCGCGCGCAGCCAGCGCGGCAGGGCGTTGGCGCGGCGTGAGATCTCGCCGTCAAGGCCGACGCCGGCGACGCAGGCAAAATACACGGGCTTGCCGTGCTGGGTTGCTTGGTGGAGCGGCGGGCGTCCCCGCCCGCCGGAAGCGGCATCAGCCGCACTTTCGGATCCAGGGTGACTAGGGCTCCTGGGGCGATCAGCCTGGGGTTGATTTGTATCAGGGCGCGCCTTCAGGCGTGCCGCTTCTGTGTCATCAGAGATTGCGGCTTTAGCCAATGTTTCCGCCGGATCCGCCAGGGGCGTGATCATTCCCAAGTCCACAACTCGCGTGTTATTGCCGCCAGCGACAAACCTGCGCCAGGCCTCGAGCGAATCGCGCACCTCAAACAAACTCAATGCACGCGCAAAGTCGTTCCCGCTTCCGGCGGGCACAACCAATACGGGCAAGCCCAGCCTCACCAGCGCCCCAAGATGCCGGTGCACCGTACCGTCGCCGCCGAAGACGAGAATCGTGTCGAGTCCCACGCGCTCAGCGGGCAGGCCGACCAACCACTCGACTTGCGAGTCCGATTGGAATTTTTTCAGATCGCGCGTCGACGATCCCGGCCCGAGGATGGCAGCGGCCCGCATTTTCGCCGCAAGAGCGTAGCAGAAATCCACCACGGAGGCAGGGAGAAGTGTGGGACCGACGGTTCAAGAAGAATACAAGGTTGTCAAATAGGAACGACACCCGCAAATGCAGCCGAGCTTCGCTCGAATGGATAGGCGAGGGGGGCCTGTCCGTACGCAGGTCGGGCAGACACGCCCGCTATAATCGAAGCCCATGCCCACCTTCGCCTCGGTTGACGAACAAATCGCCTACATCAAAAAAGGCTCGGCGGAAATCATCCGCGAGTCGGAACTGCGTGCCAAGCTCGAAAAGTCGCGCGCCAGCGGCAAGCCTCTGCGGGTGAAGCTGGGCATGGACCCGACCGCTCCCGACCTGCACCTGGGCCACACCGTGGTGCTGCGCAAGCTCAAACACTTTCAGGATCTCGGCCACGTCGTCATTTTTCTGATCGGCGACTTCACCGGGATGATCGGCGACCCGACGGGACGCTCGGCCACGCGGCCTCCGCTGACGCGCGAACAGATTGAGCAGAACGCCGAGACCTACAAGGCACAGGTGTTCAAGATTCTCGATCCGGTCAAGACTGTCATCGACTTCAACAGCCGCTGGTTTTCGAAATTTTCGGCGGAAGATTTTATTCGCCTGACGGCGAAGTACACAGTCTCGCAGATGCTCGAGCGCGAGGACTTTCATAAGCGCTTTCAGGAAGAGAAGCCGATTGCGATGCACGAACTGATTTATCCGCTGGCGCAGGGATATGACTCGGTGGCGCTTGAGGCTGATGTTGAGCTCGGCGGCACGGATCAGAAATTCAATTTGCTGGTCGGGCGCGAGTTGCAGCGGGCGTACGGGCAGGAATCGCAGATCGTGCTGACGACGCCGATTCTCGAGGGGCTGGACGGCGTCAACAAAATGTCGAAGTCCCTGGGGAACGCGGTGGGGATTCACGAGGCGCCGCTCGAGATGTACGGCAAGATCATGTCGATTTCCGACGAGATGATGTGGCGCTACTACGAGCTGTTGACCGATGTGCAGGTGGCGGAGATCGAAAAGATGAAACGGGATGTCGCTTCGGGCGCGGCGCATCCGATGGCGTTGAAGAAAGAGCTGGCGCGGAAGATCGTCGCGGATTTTCACACGCCCGAAGCGGCGGCGAAGGCCGGCGTGGACTGGGCAAGTCAATTCCAGAAAGATGAAGTGCCGGAGGGGGTGGAGGAGGTCGCGATCAGTGCCGCGAAGGTCAGAGTCGCGGACATCGTTCCGAACTCAAGCGAGGGCGGGGCAGCTCAAAACGTAGACTCCGACCCCTCGGATGCCGACCGCATCTTCCTCAGAGCAGACAAGCTGATCCGGGAAGCTGGCCTGGTCACCTCGACAACGGAAGCCGGACGTAAGATCAAGGAAAAGGCCGTTCACATCAACGGTCAGGTAGTGAATGGTCTGGTAATTGCCGTGTCACCAAAGAGAGTTCTCACCGTCCGAGTGGGACGAAAGATCAAGAAGGTCACGCTGACCAGTTCGTGATTAGCCCGCGAATTGGGCAAGCTCTTTGAGCATTGTCATCCTGAGCGGAGCAGGTCGATTCGTTTTTCGAATCGATCTGCGGAGTCGAAGGACCCCCTACCTGCGGACGCGACCCCATGCCCGGAACGAATTTTTCGCCACGGAGCTTGCGCATTTCGGTTGGCACACCAGTTGAACAGACTTTTTCCTTCATGCGACGGTCAGCTAGAAAAGTTGGTTGGGCCGCTGGTATCGCCGCCGACAGCAGGGTCCTTCGACTGCGTGGTGCGGTTCGCAAAGCGAACCGAGCCACTCCGCTCAGGATGACGGTGCTTTGCTGGGCAAGACCCGTCCTGCCCGCCATGCACAGCCGGTTTGGCGATGAACATTCGAAGCTTGTGCTTGGGCAGAACGGGAGCGCTTACGGCGTCTTTCTCACAAATCGCCGCCCCCTAATTTCGTATTTCCCCTCCAGCACCATCCCGATCGCTTCCGAATACGCGATGTGTTCCTGCTCGAGAATGCGTGCGGCTAACGTGTGCTCGTCGTCGTCATCGTGCACGGGGACGGTCCTTTGCACGATGATGGCGCCATGGTCGAGTTCTTCGTCGACGAAGTGGACGGTGCAGCCGGTGACTTTCACGCCGTACGCGAAGGCCTGCTCCTGGGCTTCAAGGCCGGGGAAGGCGGGCAGCAGCGAGGGGTGGATGTTCAGGATGCGCTGCGGGAATTGCTGCACGAACCAGGGGGAGAGCAGGCGCATATAGCCGGCGAGACAGATCAGGTCAACCTGGTGCTCTTTCAGCGTGGCTACTACGGCGCGATCGTGTTCCTCGCGCGCGACGCCCTTGGAGGGAAGCACCAGCGCAGTAAGGCCCAGCTTCTTCGCGGTGGCGATCCCGCCCGCGTCGGGCTTATTCGAGATGACGATCGCGATGCGCGCGTCGGGAATGTTGCCCGCGGCGATGTTGCGGGCGATGGCTTCGAAATTCGAGCCGCGTCCGGAAAGCAGGATGCCGAGATTCTTCATGCGATTCGTATGTGGACCATGGTTTTGATCGGGCTCAATTGTTCAACGCGAATACTTTGCCTTTCTCGTCGAACCAGACGGCGCCGTCGGCGAGCATGATGCCCTGATCGCGGGCAAACATGTTGTGAGGCACGGCGGCGCGGATGCGCGAGACAAACTTGGGGCTGAAGATGCGGTCGTAGTTTTTCAGGAACTCCTGTTCGTTGGCAGCCTTGGCGCGCTTGCCATTCAGAGAATATGCCAGCGGATAGTGGACGGCGCTCGCAACCGCCTGGCGGTCGCCCTTCTCGACGGCGCGGCAGAAAGCCTGGGCGTTGCGCTCGACGAGCGCGTCGTCTGCGGCGCCGGCAACACGGTAGCGGTGGCCTTCCTCGGCGCCGGGGAGAATCTGCGCGAGCGCGAGGTACACGGGCAGAGTCTTTTTTCCATCCGCGCTGGTCCAGGTGCCGGTGAGGACGTCGATGGTCAAGGGCGCGTCACCTCCGCGCTTGTGGCGCGGGTCTTTTTCCGCAAAGTGAAGAGTGAACGTACCAGCGGGCTTGCCCTGAGCGTCGTTCTCGCGGAGCACGAGGTCGCGTTCGGCAGTGAACTCTCCGGTGAGCGGAATGTCTTTCAAGTAGCGCTTGTAGAAATAGGAGCCGGTGAGCTTTTGAGCGTCGCGCTGACGGAGAGTGAGGCCGACGAGGATTTTGCCGTCGAGATCGCCGGTGTAGTCGTAAAGGCCGGGGTCGGCGAGGGGCTCGGCCGCAAATGCCAGCGCCGCGAAAACGAGTAAAAAGCACAGCAAAAAGGAGCGGCGCAGCATAAGAACGACGTGCAACTAGGAGTAGAGCACCTTGCGATCTCCCTTCACGATGCGGCCGACGTTGTAATACTTCTCTCCAGCGCGCTCGAGCAGAGTTTGCGCTTTTTTGAATTTCTTGGGATTGATGACCAGCAGCATGCCCAGGCCCATGTTGAAGGTTCGCAGCATTTCATCCTGGGCGACGCTTCCCAGCGCCTGCAGATGCTCAAAGATCGGCAGGCTCGGCCAGCTGCCGACTTCGATGACAGCCGACATGCCGCGGGGCAGCACGCGCGGCAGGTTGTCCGTGATACCGCCGCCGGTGATGTGGGCCATGGCCGAAATGACGTCGGCGTCAATGAGCTTTTTGAGCGCGGGCCAATAGCTCTTATGGGGACGCATCAGTTCATTGCCGACCTTGTTCTTGATTTCGTTGACGTAGGTCTCTGGGGAATACTTTCCTACCTCGAAGAGGAGCTTGCGCGCCAGGGAGTAGCCGTTGGTGTGGAGGCCGTTGGAGGCGAGTCCGAGGACGATGTCGCCGATCTCGACGGCTTTGCCGGTGATGATGCGTTCGCGCTCGACGACGCCGAGGATGAATCCCGCCAGATCGTACTCGCCTTCAGCATAGAAGCCGGGCATCTCGGCGGTTTCGCCACCGATCAGCGCGCAGCTGTTGTGCTTGCAGGCTTCGGCGATGCCCTCGACGACTTTCTCAGCCACTTCGGGCTCGAGCTTGCCGGTTGCAAGGTAGTCCATGAAGAAGAGCGGCGCGGCGCCCTGCACCACGATGTCGTTCACGCAGTGGTTCACCAGATCGGCACCCACGGTATGGTGGACCTTCATTTCGAAGGCGACTTTGAGCTTGGTGCCGACGCCGTCGACGCTCGAGACCAGCACGGGGTCGGTGTAAGTTTTGGGAACGTTAAACAGCCCGCCGAAGCCCCCAATCTCGCTCAGGACGCCCTTGGTGAAGGTTTTATGGGCGAGATACTTGATGCGCTGCTTGGTGCGATTGGCGCGGTCGATATTGACGCCGGCGTCGGCGTAAGTGACGGGGGCGGCGGTCTTTGGGGGTCCCTGGGCCAAGCGAATCTGTCCGTATGAAAGAAGTGCGGGGAGCTGTCGATCTGACTGATTACTCAGAAACAAAGGATAAAGCGGGGGTCATTGTAGCACGGCGGATTGAAGATGGATGGCGGCGCCGCTAAGTCTTTGACTGCGAGATAGCGATGAAAGATACACGGCTGCGTTCGCCGTTGCAGACGGCGTCCACAGCCGATGCGCCAGGACTAGTGAGCGACGAAGTCGCTGAAGTAGTAGGCGAGAATGCCGAACAACGCCAGACCCGAAATTCCATACGCGGTGAGGACCCAGAAGTTGCGTCCTTCGCGCGGATGGATTTTCGTGGTGGAAGATGACGAGACGGTGGAAGACATCGATTCGGGGGCCCGAGAATCCATTCAACCCTCCTGAGTAAAGGCGACGCGGCCGTTAGGGGATGGGTCGCGATGTTACCCCACACCTGCCGGATGGCAGGGGTTGGACTTGAGGCGGATTTTACTACGGTTCCAAGGCCGGGAGTTGTCAAATTTTTGTAGATTCCGGGCACCCGGAAGCGGCAAAGGGTTGCACTCTAAGGAAGAAAATGTATCGTTTTAGCAGAAAAAGCAACGCCCCGGCCAGGCTGCCGGGGCGCGAAACGCAAGGAGAACGGAGTTACTTGCTGTCCTTCATCTTGTCATCTGTCTTCTTATCAGCCTTGTCGTCTTTCTTGGCCTTCTTGTCCTTTTTCGCCTTCTTATCCTTGGAATCGGAGCTCTTGGTGGTGTCGTCCTTCTTCGCCGTGTCCTGCGCAAACGTCGCAGTGGTCAGGGAAAGGGCGATCGCAACCGTGAACAGCAGCGTGAGCAGCTTCTTCATTTCTGAAAGTCTCCTTGTGGAATTGAGCCAGGTGTACCTGCTGACACACTCCTGCGGGTGCCGATGGGAAAAAGTTGTGTGCCGAAGGTCCGGGGAATTTTAGCCGAGCCCAGAAAAGAAGCAAGTGGAAAATGCAGCAAGCGGCAGGAACCCTCGGAAAGCAAAAGGGATACGTGAATCCAGCGCGGCTATTCCGGGTCACAGACGGCGGTGAGATAGAAGCGTAGACTGGCGCATCATGAGTACGCTGCGAACGATGAACCGCGCAGGCAAAACGAACAAAGCGAGCCACACGAGCAAGCAGGATCGCGCTCACGACGTGTTGCGGGCGGAAACCCATCCGCTGGACGCGATCTTTGCGCCGCATAGCGTGGCGGTGATTGGCGCGACCGACCGCGCGGGCAGCGTGGGGCGAGCCGTGCTGTGGAGCCTGGTAAGCAGCCCGTTTGGCGGCACAGTCTATCCGGTGAGCGAGAAGCGCAGTAGCGTGCTCGGAATCAAGGCGTACAAGAGCGTGGCGGACTTGCCGGAGTCTGTGGATCTGGTGGTGGTGGTGACGCCGGCCGCAACGGTACCCGGCATCATCCGCGAGTGCGTCGAGGCCGGAGTCCGTGGCGCGATCGTCATCTCGGCGGGATTCAAGGAACACGGCGAGCAGGGGAAGGAACTAGAACGGCAGATCCTGGAGAGGATTCAGGGTACGGGAATGCGGGTGGTCGGGCCGAACTGCCTGGGCGTAATGAATCCGATCATCGGGCTGAATGCGACATTTGCCTCGGGCATTGCACGGGCGGGCAATGTGGGGTTTATCAGCCAAAGCGGGGCGCTGTGCACGGCGATTCTCGATTGGGCGCAAAAGGAGATGGTGGGCTTCAGCGCGTTTGTGTCGGTCGGATCGATGCTCGATGTGGGCTGGGGCGACCTGATCGACTACCTGGGGAATGATCCGCGGACGCAGAGCATCATCATGTACATGGAGTCGGTGGGCGATGCGCGTTCTTTCTTGTCGGCGGCGCGCGAAGTTTCGCTGAACAAGCCCATCATCGTGATCAAGGCAGGACGCACGGAAGCAGCGGCGCATGCGGCGGCTTCGCATACGGGAGCGCTGACGGGAAGCGATGAGGTGCTGGAGGCCGCGTTTCGTCGATGCGGGGTATTGCGGGTACAGACGATTGCTGACCTCTTTTATATGGCGGAGGTCCTGGCCAAGCAGCCGAGGCCGAAGGGGCCGCGGCTGGCGATCGTGACCAATGCGGGTGGGCCGGGTGTGCTCGCGGCCGATGGGCTGCTCTCCCACGGCGGACAACTGGCGCAGCTTTCCGCGGAATCCATGCATGCGCTCAATGAACTGCTGCCACCGCACTGGAGCCACAACAATCCGATTGACGTTTTAGGAGATGCGCTGCCAGAACGCTTTGCGAAGGTCATCGACATAGCGGCCCACGATCCGAATATCGATGGGCTGCTGGCGATCACGTGTCCGCAGGGCATGGCCGGGCCGACGGCAACTGCGGAGCACCTGAAACCGTATGCGCATTCGACGGGCAAGCCGGTGTTGGCCAGCTGGATGGGCGGCTCGGAGGTGGCGGCGGGGACCGACATCCTGAACCAGGCAGGGATTCCGACTTTTCATTTTCCAGATACGGCCGCGCGCATGTTCTGCTACATGTGGCGCTACAGCTATGCGCTGCGCGGATTGTACGAGACGCCGGTGCTCCGCGGAGACGATGAAGGGCCCGACCGGGCGCAAGCACGCGAGATCATTGAGCGGGCGCGTCGCAGCGAACGCACGCTGCTGACGGAAGTCGAATCGAAGCAGCTGCTCGCCACCTACGGGCTGGCAACGGTGCAGACGGAAGTTGCACTCACCGAGGACGCGGCGGCGGCGAAAGCCAAGGCGATCGGCTATCCCGTGGCGGTGAAACTGCTCTCGGAGACGATCACGCACAAGACCGATGTGGGCGGCGTGCAGCTGAATCTGCGTAATGAGCAGGAAGTGCGCGCGGCGTACCGGGCCATTGAGACGGCTGTGCAAGAGAAGGCGGGCGACGGACATTTTCTCGGGGTGACGGTGCAGCCGATGTTGAAGCACGACGGCTATGAGCTGATCGTGGGCAGCAGCGTGGACTCGCAATTCGGGCCGGTGTTGCTGTTCGGCGCGGGTGGACAGTTGGTGGAAGTCTTCCAGGACCGTGCGCTGGCGCTGCCCCCGCTGAACACCACGCTGGCGCGGCGCATGATGGAGCACACCAAAGTGCTTACCGCGCTGGAAGGCGTGCGCGGGCGCAAGCCGGTCGATCTCGCGGGGCTGGAGGAGTTTCTGGTGCGCTTCAGCCATCTGGTGGTCGAGCAGCGATGGATCAAGGAAATCGACATCAATCCGGTGCTGGCTTCGCCGGAGCGCATTGTGGCGCTGGACGCGCGTGTCGTGCTGCACGGGCTGGAGGTAACGGAGGAGAAGCTGCCGCGGCCGGCGATCCGGCCGTACCCGGTGAAATACGTGCAGCCGATGACCATGAAAAGCGGCGAGGCAGTGACGGTGCGCCCGGTCCGGCCGGAAGATGAGCCGCTGCTGATCCGGTTGCACCATGTGCTTTCGGAACGCACCGTGTACTTGCGCTATTTTCAGCCGCTGAAGCTGAGCCAGCGCACCGCGCACGAGCGCCTGACGCGGATTTGTTTCATCGACTACGACCGCGAGATGGTTCTGGCGGTCGAGCACAAGAAACAGGATGGGCAACCGGAGATCATCGCGATCGGGAGGCTGAGCAAGCTGCACGGCGGCAGCAACGAAGCGGAACTGGCGGTGCTGGTCGATGACCGCTTCCAGGCACAGGGACTGGGCACGGAACTGTATCGCCGGCTAATCGCGGTGGCTCGGGATGAAAAGCTGAAGCGCGTGGTGTGCACGATCCTGGCGGAGAACCGCGAGATGCGCGCTATCTGCCAGAAGCTGGGGTTCCGGATGGAGAGCGATCTGGAGGATGGGACGGTGCGGGCAGAGTTGGAGGTGTGAGGGTGCAGTGAGACCAACCGAATGAACCCAGGAACCGATTCACCTGCATTTTTAGAATCGAACGCTCGAGAGACTTCAACCAGACCTCCTTTTTGGCAAGAAGTAATTGCCCTGCCCCTGCATTTCCTTCTGGGCACTATTGGGGGAACCCTGCTTTTCATGCTTCTTGCCGGAATCTTGGGGGTTGCCTGTGCTTCGATTGGCTTTCCCGTCCCCGAGGTAGGCTTCCTTTACAATCCGCTCCTGTGGCTCGGTGCCGTAGTTTTGGGGCCTTTGGTAAACCGCGAGTTGCGGCACCGGTCAGCGTGCTTGGTGGGCATCGTGGGCGTGCTTTTGTTATTAGCGATTATGCGCTCAGACATTTCGCTTTATGAGCGCTCAGACTACTACCGCAATTTAACGCACGGCCACTATTGGAGATATGAGTTTCAACAGCTTTTCTCCCCAGAAAATAGAACTTGCGCAGATAGGGCTCCCCCTTGCGCCCACCGGGCGCATACGGTACAAACGGCGGAGGACATTTATGCGCCGTTTTGTCGTATTCGCCCTCCTGGTTTTAGGCCTTCTCCTCAACCTCAACGCCCAGCAGACGGGGAGCCAGCCTGCGGAAGCGGGCCAATCGCAGAGCTCACAGAGTCCTTCGCAGGAAAAGGCCCCAAAGCCGGCCGGCGGGGAAAAGGGCGCGCAGTCGGGCGATTCCAACAGCGAGAAAAAGGACTATTCGAAAGAAGGCTTCGTCATCGAGCAGGTGCGAACCCTCTTCCATTTTGAGAGTGACGGGACAGGACGGAAGGAGACGATCGCGCGGGTCCGGGTGCAAAGCGAAGCCGGGGTGGAGCAGTGGGGGCAGGTGGTGATCGGCTACAGCTCGGCGAACGAGCGGGTGGAGATTCCCTACGTCCGTGTCCGCAAGCAGGATGGCAGCGTAGTCACGGCGCCAGCGGACTCGGTGCAAGACTTGAGCGCGCCGGTGGCGCGCGAGGCGCCGGTGTACACCGACTACCGGCAGAAGCACATCACCGTGCCTGGACTGCGGCCGGGGGAAGTGCTCGAGTACGACGTGGCGACGGTCATTCACACCGCTCTAGCCCCAAACCAGTTCTGGACCGAGTACGACTTCGACAAGACGAATATCGTGCTCGACGAGCAGCTCGAGGTCGATATCCCAAAGGACCGCACGATCATTCTGAAGACGAAGCCGGGGATTGAGCCGAAAGTCACGGAAGAGAATGGGCGCCGTATCTATCGCTGGACGAGTTCGCACCTGGAGCGCGAGGACGACGACAGTAATAAGGATAAGGACAAGAAGAAAAAGAAGAAGCATAAGAATCCCGACGAAGAAGTTCCCGCGGTCCAGCTGACGACGTTTGGCAGCTGGGAAGAGGTTGGGCGGTGGTACGCCGGCCTGGAGAAAGATCGCCGGCAACCCACGCCGGAAATCCGCGCCAAGGCTGAGGAACTGACCAAAGGGGTCAACGGCGACCTCGACAAGGTGGAAGCCCTCTATGACTACGTCGCGAAGAATTTTCGCTATGTCAGCCTGTCGCTGGGACTGAGCCGCTACCAGCCGCACCCGGCTACGGATGTCTTGCAGAACCAGTACGGCGACTGCAAGGATAAGCACACCTTGCTTGCCGCGCTCCTCGAAGCGGAGGGGATGCACGCATCGTCAGTGCTGATCAACTCGAGCCGCAAGCTCGATCCCGACGTCCCTTCGCCGTCGCAGTTCGATCATGTGATCACGCTGCTGCCAATGGGGAAGGAAGAAGTGTGGATGGATACGACCACCGAGGTCGCGCCGTTCCGCCTGCTCTCGTTCAACATCCGCAAGAAGCAGGGGCTGGTGATTCCGGCGGAAGGCGCGCCCCACCTGGAGGAAACTCCGGCCGATCCGCCGATGGAAAACACGCAGGTACAGACCATTGACGGTTCCATCAACGAACTGGGCAAGCTGAACGCGAAGGTAAGTTACGTGGTGCGCGGCGATACGGAGTTGCTGATGCGCATCATTTTCCGCCGCGTGCCGAGCGCGCAGTGGGAGCGCCTGGTCGAGAACATCAACTCGATGGGCGGACTGGATGGCGAGATCACGAATTTGAAGGTCGACGATCCGGCGGCGACCCGACAGGCGTTCCAGTTCTCTTACGACGTGGCCAAGGCGAATTTTCTGGACTGGTCAAAGAAGAAATCGGAAATCGACTTGCCGCTGTCGCAGTTCTCGCTGGCCGATCCGGACGAGGACGACACGGGGCCGGATGCCGAGCCCATCAAGTTCGGGCCGCCGGGGCAGTTTACCTACCGGGTGAAGCTGACGCTTCCGGCGCGCTACACCGCGCACGCGCCGCTTCCGTTTTCGATGAAGCGGGACTACGGCGAGTACAAGGCCACCTACAAACTCGAAGGCAACGTGTTTACGGCGGAGCGCTCAATGCTGATGCGCGAGCGGGAACTGCCGGCGGCGCGCGCGGGCGACTACCTGGCATTCCGGCGGGCTGTGCTTTCGGACTTGGGCCAGCACCTGGCGATTGAGAACACGGTGGCCGGATCGCCCGCGCCTCCGCCCGACATGAAGGCGGACGATCTGAACGAGAGCGCGCGGGCCGCCATGCAGAACGGCGATCTTCCGCTGGCGATTCAGTTGCTCAAGAGGGCAACCGAGGTCGAACCGAAGAACAAGTACGCCTGGAACAATCTCGGGCTGGCGTATCTCGGAATGCGTAAGGGTGACGACGCGGTTGCGGCGTTCAAGAAGGCGCTCGAGGTTAATCCTTACGACGAATTCGCCTACAACAACCTGGGCCGGGCGTACTGGCAGGATCGCAAGTATGACGAGGCTGCCGATGCGTTCCACAAGCAACTCGAGGCCAATCCGCTCGACAAGTTTGCTCACGGAAATCTTGGGGCGATGTATGCGGAGTGGCACAAGTACGACCAGGCGGCGCCGGAACTGGAGAAGGCAGCCTCGCTCAGTCCCGATGATGCCGGACTGCAGGTCAGCCTGGGCGATGCGTATCTGAATATGGGGCAGGACGACAAGGCGCTGGCGGCGTTCGATCGCGCGACGGAAATTTCGGCAACGCCGCTGGTGTGGAACAACATCGCCTATCAGCTGTCGCTCAAGAACACGCATCTCGACAAGGCGCAGCAGTATGCCGAGTCGGCAGTAGCGGCGACGGCGGCCGGATTGCGCAATCTCTCGCTCGATCAGTTGAATCAGCGCGACCTGGCGCTCGTTCCTTCGCTGATTGCGTACTGGGACACACTCGGATGGGTGTATTACGCGGAAGGCAACCTGGATAAAGCCGCGAAGTACGTGGCGGCGGCGTGGATGCTGGGACATCACGGAGAGGTCGGCGATCACCTCGGGCAGATTTATCAGAAGCAAGGGGACAAAGATAAGGCAATCCGGACGTATGCTTTGGCGATGAGCGGTCTGCGGCCGATTCCGGAGACACGCGGGCGGTTGAGCGGGCTGCTGGGCGGCGAGGGCAAAGTCGACTCGACCGTGAACCAGCATCGCGACGAACTGCAGCAGATGCGCACGACAACGCTGAAGGAGCGTCCGCCGCTGACAGGGAGTGCGGAGTTCTGGGTGTTGCTGGGGGCGGCCAATCACGGAGTTGCGGTGGAGAACGTGAAGTACGTCAGCGGCGAAGAAAAGCTGCGCAGCCTGGAAGAGGCGCTGCGGCACCTGAAGTTTGATGTGAATTTTCCGGATGAAACGCCCACGAAGATCCTGCGGCGCGGTGTGTTGTCGTGTTCGCAGGCGAGCGGCAGTTGCACCTTCGTGTTGGTGCTGCCGGACGATGTGCGGTCGGTGAACTGAGGCGGAGAACTAGCCACCCCGCATCCTTACTCACACATTGTCATCGTGAGCGAAGTGAGGCGCCAGCCGAACGCAGTCGAACGATCCCATGTCTACGAGTAGCTTCGAGCGGCCTGGACAGACATTTCTACCAGCATCACTGTCAAAATAAATCCGACCGCCGATAAGAGAACTCCCTTTAAGGCCGCACGCGACATCCGCTCGCACGGGGTCCTTCGACTTCGTTCGGCTAACGCCTCTCTTCGCTCAGGATGACAGTGAAGTTTTGACCGGCGAGCGCCCATTCGCCTGCCTTTGGAGCGCCTCTTCGCACGCGTAGGCGAATTGCAGAACGAGGTCTTCGCGGTTCGGTGGGCCGGCGATCTGCAGGCCGATGGGCAGGCCTGCTTTCGTCAGGCCGCATGGGATCGAAATGGCCGGCAGTCCCCATACATTGAACGGGCGGGTGTTGCGCAGGAGGATCAATTCGTGGGGCCGCAACAATTCTGGATTCTGCTGCAGGTCCGCGATCTTGGAGGCCGGAGCCGGAGTGGTTGGCGTGACGATCAGATCGACCGCCTCGAAGATGGCGCGGATCTTTTCGCGCTCGACTTTCAAATCGGCAAGCTTCCGCTGGTAGTCCTGTGGTGAGATGCTCTCTCCGGTCTTGATGCGGCGCAGGGTTTCGGGCTGGTAGAGTTCGGGTGTCTTCGCGACATCGCGGCATGGAATGCGTAAGACTCGGCGGCCTGGACGGTGCGATCGTTGTCAGGAGTAAGCGCGATGTCGAGGAGTTCCGCGCCGAGGCTGGTTATCACAAGCAGCGCTGTCTCGACGGCCTGCATGACTTCCGGGTGCAGGCCTTCATAGAAGAAGGCCCGGGGCACGCCGACTCGCAAGCTGATCTTCGATCGATCCCAGATGCCAAGGAAATCCTCCGGCGGCACGCCATCTCCCTCGGCCAGCGCGCGGAACAGTACAGTGGCGTCAGTGACGTTGCCCGCGATGGGGCCAACATGATCGAGCGATTCTGACAAAGGAATCACCCCCTGCGCGCTCACTCGTCCATAGGTCGGCTTGAGGCCTACCACGCCGCACAGCGCGGCAGGCTCACGAATCGAACCCGCAGTATCGGTGCCGATGGCGGCGAATCCCAGGCCCGCAGCGACTGCGGCGGCCGAGCCTCCGGAAGAGCCGCCGGCAATGTGTTTCGGATTCCAGGGATTGTGGACTTCGCCATAGGCGCTGATCATCGAGCTGCCGCCGTAAGCAAACTCGTGCAGATTCTGTTTGCCGAGAAATACGGCGCCCGCCTGCTCCAGCCTGCCGACAACCTCGGCGTCTCGTATCGGGATACGATGCTTATACAGATTGCTGGCGGCCGTAGTCAGAATGCCAGCGGTGTCGATGATGTCTTTCAGGCCGATGGGAATGCCGTGCAAGGGTCCACGCCAGCTGCCGCGCAGGATTTCGGCTTCGGCGGCGTGGGCCTGCTCGAGTGCGCGGTCGGCAGTAACGGTGATGAACGCATTCAAGACCGGGTTCAGGGCAGTGATGCGGTCGAGGCAGTCGCGCGTCAGCTCGACGGGCGAAATCTTGCGCGAGCGGAGAGCTTCGGCAGCTTCGACAATGCCCGTAAATCGTGAAGCGAACATTTCTTCCGGAATATTATCGCGGAACGCCAACCGCGGATGCGGACGTGAGCCTATAATCTAAGGCTGCTGCACTCCGGGGTGGAGGTCAAGTCAAGCATCATGGCACAGATGACCATCGCCGATGTTGCGACTCACGGGTTTCTGGTTGACGGCAAGTGGATGGAGGACGGCGATGTTGTCGAGGTGAAGGCACCCTACGACGGCGCCGTGGTGGGGCGGGTATTCCAGGGGCGGCGTCAGCATGCCGAGGCCGCCATTGCGGCGGCAGTGAAGGCATTTGGGACGACGCGGCGACTTCCGGCCTTCGAACGCCAGCGCGTGTTGCGGCGGGTGGCGGAAGGCATCACGAAGCGCAAAGAAGAATTCTCGCGTACGCTCTGCCAGGAGGCGGGAAAGCCGATTAAGGCGGCGCGCACCGAAGTGGAGCGCGCAATCTTCACGTTCACGGTCGCTGCCGAAGAGAGCACGCGGATTTATGGCGAGTATCTTCCGCTCGACTGGCAGGAGTACACTGCCGGGCGATGGGGCATCGTGAAGCGGTTTCCGCTGGGCCCGATTTCGGGGATAACCCCTTTCAATTTTCCTCTGAATCTCGTGGTGCACAAGGTTGCGCCGGCGATTGCGGCGGGGTGTCCGATGGTGCTGAAACCCGCGCCGGAGACGCCGCTGTCGTCGCTGCTGATGGCGGAAGTGGTGCAGCAGGCGGGCTGGCCGGATGGCGCGCTCAACGTGATCCCGCTTTCGAACGAAGATGCCGGCCTGCTGGTGAGTGACGATCGCATCAAGATGATCAGCTTCACGGGCAGCGCGGCCGTGGGATGGCAGATCAAAAAGAACTCAGGCAAGAAGAAAGTCATCCTCGAACTCGGCGGGAATGCCGGTGTCATCATTCACAGCGACGCTGATCTTGAGTATGCAGCCGAACGCTGTGTGGCCGGAGGGTTTGGCTATGCCGGACAGACCTGCATTTCAGTGCAGCGCATCCTGGTGCAGCAATCGGTGTACGGGAAATTTACCGATCTGTTTCTGGCGGGCGTGAAAACACTGCGGACGGGCGATCCGCTGGACGAGTCGACCGATGTCGGACCGGTGATCCGGGAAAGCGACGCGCAGCGCGCGATCGACTGGATTCACGAAGCGGTACGCGGAGGCACCCGGGTTTTGTGCGGCGGAAACCGAAAAGGGTCGATCGTGGAGCCCACGGTTCTGACCGGCACCAAGCCCGACATGAAAGTAAACTGCCAGGAAATTTTCGGGCCAGTGGTCACCGTGGAGCCTTACGGAGAGTTCGACGAGGCGCTGCGGCAGATCAATAGCTCGGCGTATGGGCTCCAGGCGGGCATCTTCACCCGCGACGCGAAGCTGATGTTTCAGGCTTTCGAGGAACTCGAAGTCGGCGGCCTGCTGGCCGGGGACGTGCCTACGTTCCGTATCGATCACATGCCTTACGGCGGCGTGAAAGATTCGGGCATTGGCCGCGAAGGCCTGCGCTATGCCATTGAAGAAATGACCGAGCCCAAGTTGATGGTAATGAATCTGCGTTAGGGACGAACCTCGCTCAGGACACGCGGAGGCTCCGTCTGCCTCTGTTCTCGTTGCCGTTGAAAAACCAGCCACCGTTTTGCGCGGCAATCAACTCTGCACGGAAAAATTTGGTGGCGCAGTTTCCGGCTGGATTGCAAATCTTCGTCTGCTGGTATAATCACAAGCTTTCGTGAGCTCTGTTACATCACCCTGTACTTCTTAAACCAGGCAACCGCGATTCCTCCGGGAGGTTCTGACGACCTTCCAATGGCTTTGAAAGCAATCGTTCGATGCAGATCTTTCAACGCAGCACGAACACACTGGCGCGGGCGTCGATTTACGGCGCGGTGTTCATTCTGGCAGGCATTGCCTGGGCGCTCATGCAGATTCAGCGCTCCCCCTACATCACCTACGCCGGCGTGGTGAAGCCGCAGCCGGTGCCATTCAGTCATCAGCATCACGTGACTGGGTTGGGGATTGATTGCCGTTATTGCCACACCTCGGTGGAAGTCTCGGGCTTTGCCGGGATTCCCCCGACCCGGACCTGTATGAATTGCCATTCGCAGATCTGGACCAACGCCAAGATGCTGGAACCGGTTCGGGCCAGCTACCGCAGCGGCGAATCGCTCGAGTGGACGCGCGTCAATCAGCTGCCCGACTTCGTGTTTTTCAATCACAGCATCCACATCAACAAAGGCGTGGGATGTAACACGTGCCATGGGCCGGTGGACCGGATGCCGCTCATGTATCAATACGCGTCGTTGCAAATGGAGTGGTGCCTCGACTGCCATCGCGCGCCCGAGAAATATCTGCGGCCGCGGGATCAAGTCTTCAACATGCGGTATCAGCAGCCGTCGAGTGATTTGCCGGTCGAAGTGGACGGGCACAAGTTCACCGACCAGGAGTCGCTGGGACGGGCGCTGGTCGAGAAATATAAGCTGCGCAGCGTGAAAGACATTACCAGCTGCGACACCTGTCATCGGTAGACCTTTATAGGGCTTAGAAACGTGCGGGCGGAACGGCGAGTCCGCAGAAGACCAAGATGGAAGACGCACAGAAAACGAAGCGCGAAGATGTTTGCCCGAGCAAGCAACTGGACGTGGAGCGACGGGCGTCCTCGCCCGTCGGCCTTTCCCGAGCGGCGGTCGAAAAGCAACTCCGGCAGGCAACCGGACCCGAATACTGGCGGAGCCTCGAAGAACTCGCAGGCACACCCGAGTTCCAGGAGATGCTCCACCGCGAGTTCCCGAAGGGAGCTTCGGAGTGGGTAGATTCGTTTTCGCGGCGCGGTTTCTTGCAGGTGATGGGCGCGTCGCTCGCGCTCGCCGGCATGACGGGCTGCACGAAGCTGCCGCTTGAGCCCATTGTTCCCTACGTGCGTCAGCCGGAAGAAGTAATCCCCGGGCGGCCGATGTTCTACGCGACGGCGATCACTCTGAGCGGATACGCCAGCCCGGTGCTGGTGGAGAGCCATCTGGGGCGGCCGACCAAGATTGAAGGCAACGACAAGCATCCAGCGAGCCTGGGCGGGACGGATGTGTTCACGCAGGCGGCGATTCTCGGCATGTACGATCCCGACCGCTCGCAGACGATCATGCGGCGTGGCGATGTGGATTCGTGGTCAGCGTTCATGCGCGACATCAAGGGTCCGCTGGCGGTGCAGAAGGGGCTCGGTGGCGCGGGCATTCGTATTCTGACGCAGACGATTTCGTCGCCGACACTGGCCGATCAGCTGCGCGCATTCCTGAAGATGTATCCGCAGGCGAAGTGGCACGTGTACGAGCCGGTAAACCGCGACAACGTGCTCGAAGGCACGAAGCTCGCGTTCGGGCAGCCGGTCGAAACGCGTTACGACTTTTCGAAGGCGGATGTCATCGTCTCGCTGGACGCGGATTTTCTATACGCGGGCTTCCCGGGAAACACCCGCTATATCCGGGATTTCGCGAGCCGGCGCAACCCTGATGGAAACATGAGCCGGTTCTATGCGATCGAGAGCACGCCGGCGTCGACCGGGGCGAAGGCGGATCATCGGCTGCCAGTGCGGGCGACGGACGTCGACGGATTCGTTCGCGTTTTGGTGCACTCGCTAACGATTCCCATCGGCGGTACGAGTCTTACGATGGCCGCAGCTTTTCCGACACTGCAGCCCGAGCAAATGGAATTCGCGAGAGTTGTCGCTGAAGATCTGATACGGCACCGAGGTTCCTGCATCATCATTCCGGGTGATCATCAATCGGCGGCAGTTCATGCGTTTGCTCACGCCGTTAATCTGGCGCTCGGCAACGTCGGCAAGACTGTCTTCTACACCGACCCAGTTGACGCCAACCCCGTGAACCAGACCGAGTCCCTGCGCGACCTCGTCGCCGACATGCGCGCCGGGGAGGTCGATCTGCTCGTAATCATGGGCGGCAACCCTTGCTACGACGCGCCCGCCGACCTGGGCTTTAGCGATGCGTTGAAGAGTTCGAATATCGCGCTGCGCGTATATCACGGGCTCTACCAGAACGAGACTTCGGAATACTGCCACTGGCAGGTGAACGAAGCGCACGCGCTGGAGTCCTGGAGCGACTCCCGCGCCTACGACGGCACGGTAAGTATCGTGCAGCCGCTGATCGCTCCGCTCTACGCGGGCAAGAGTGCGCTCGAATTGGTATCGGCGCTATCGGGAGTTTCCGACGTACCTGGTTACGATATCGTTCGCGCCTATTGGCAGAAGCAACATCCTGGCGCCGACTTCGAAGCGTTCTGGCGGAAGTCGCTGCACGATGGATGGATCGAAGGCACCACGTACGCGCCGAAATCGTTCGCGCTAAAGAATCCTTCTCTTCCCCCCAGTCTGCTGCCGCCGATCCCAAATCCCTCGAAATCAACTTCCGCCGCGACCCCTCCATCTACGACGGCCAATTTGCCAACAACGGCTGGCTGCAGGAACTGCCCAAGCCGATGTCGAAGCTCACCTGGGACAACGCGGTGCTAGTCGGGCCGAAAATGGCCGAGCGCGAAGGGCTCAAAACCGAGGACATGGTCACGCTCGAACTGAATGGCCGTAAAGTCACCGCGCCGGTTTGGATCCAGGCGGGCCATCCCGATTACTCGGTGAGCGTGTATCTCGGCTACGGGCGCATGCGTGCGGGAAAAGTGGGAACCGGGGCGGGATTCGATGTCTACCCGCTGCGCACGACTTCCGCGATGTGGATTGGCACCGGGGCCAAGCTGACGAAGACCGGCGACACCTACAAGCTCGCTTCGACGCAGGGCTACCAGACGATGGACACGCCGAACGGCGAGAGCCGTCCGCTGGTGCGCGAACGCAGCCTCGAGAAATATCACGAGGACCCCAAGTTCGCGCAGGAAGAACAGCCGCCGAGGGAGCTGACCCTCTATCAAAATTTCGACTACTCCAAGCAGGACTATGCCTGGGGCATGACGATCGACCTGAATTCCTGCGTGGGCTGCAACAACTGCATGATCGCGTGCGCTCGGAGAACAACATCGCCGTGGTCGGCAAGGAGCAAGTGGTCAAAGGCCGGCACATGCACTGGCTGCGCGTCGATGCCTACTACCAGGGCGATCGCGATAATCCCAAGGCTTACTTCCAGCCCGTGCCGTGCATGCAGTGCGAGAACGCGCCCTGCGAAGTGGTGTGCCCGGTGGGCGCCACCCTGCACAGCACCGAAGGCCTGAACGACATGGTCTACAACCGCTGCGTGGGCACACGCTATTGCTCGAACAACTGTCCGTACAAGGTGCGGCGATTCAATTTCCTGCTGTTCCAGGACTGGGACACCGAGCAGTACAAGATGATGCGCAACCCCGATGTCACGGTGCGCAGCCGCGGCGTGATGGAGAAGTGCACCTACTGCATCCAGCGGATCACCGAGCACCGCATCGATGCGGAAAGAACGGACGAAAAGATCAAGGATGGCTCCTTGCAAACCGCCTGCCAGCAGTCGTGTCCGGCGGGGGCCATCAGCTTCGGCAACATCAATGATCCGAACAGCCAGGTCTCGAAATTGAAGGCGCACAACCGCAACTATGGGTTGCTGGCGGACCTGAATACGCGTCCGCGAACCACGTATCTGGCGGAAGTTCGTAACCCCAACCCCGAACTGGAAGGCTAGGCGCAGGAAGTCATGGCAGAGCGAATGGATGACGTCGAAGTCGCGAACCGCAGAGCCCCGGTAATCGAGCCTGGGTACACGTTCGGGACGGTGACCGACAAGATCAGCGCCATTGTGCTGAACCGGCCTACTTCGACAGGATGGTTCATCGGCTTCGGCGTCTGCTTCATGCTCACGATGATGATGCTGTATGCCATCGGGTACCTGGTGCTCAAGGGCACGGGTATCTGGGGCATCAACATCCCGATCGGATGGGGCTTTGCGATCGTCAACTTTGTGTGGTGGATCGGAATTGGTCACGCCGGCACCCTGATCTCGGCCATTTTGCTTTTGCTGCGGCAAACCTGGCGCAATTCGATCAACCGTTTTGCGGAAGCGATGACCCTGTTCGCGGTGGCAGCTGCGGGGATCTTCCCGCTCATTCACACTGGACGGCCGTGGCTGGCGTATTGGCTCTTTCCCTATCCCAACACCATGAATTACTGGCCGCAGTTCCGCAGCCCGTTGCTGTGGGACGTGTTCGCGGTCTCAACCTACTTCACCATTTCGTTGCTGTTCTGGTTTGTCGGCCTGATTCCGGACCTGGCCACGCTGCGCGACCGTTCGGAGAACCGCTGGGCGCAGATGATCTACGGCATGCTGGCGATGGGCTGGCGCGGATCGGCGCGGCACTGGCACCGCTACGAGACCATGTACCTGCTGCTTGCCGGACTGGCGACGCCGCTGGTGCTTTCGGTGCACACCGTGGTCAGCTTCGACTTTGCAATCGCGATCGTTCCCGGCTGGCACACAACCATCTTCCCGCCCTATTTCGTTGCAGGCGCGATTTATTCCGGCTTCGCCATGGTGCTGATGCTAGCGATTCCGATCCGGAAGCTGTACGGGCTGGAAGACTTCATTACCGAGCGCCACCTGCAGAATTCGGCGAAGGTAATGCTCGCCACGGGATGGATCGTCGCCTACGGGTATGGCATTGAAGCGTTCATGGGCTGGTACAGCGGCAATCGCTACGACACGTTTCTTCTCTGGAACCGGCTGCACGGTCCATACGCGTTCTTCTATTACCTGCTGCTGACCTGCAACATCGGGACGCCGCAGTTGTTGTGGATTCGCAAACTGCGCACCAGCAGCGTGGGCCTGTTCCTGGTGTCGCTGGTGATTCTGGTTGGCATGTGGCTGGAACGCTTCGTCATCGTCGTGATGAGCCTGCATCGCGACTTCCTGAACTCGTCGTGGGGCATGTACTACCCGACGCGCTGGGACTGGATGACGTTTATTGGGACAATCGGCATGTTCCTGGCCGCGATGTTCCTGTTCGTGCGCATCCTGCCCATGATTTCGATCTTTGAGATGCGCACCCTGTTGCCGGAAGCGGAGGTGAAGGCCGAATGAAGACTACTCCGATCTACGGCATGATGGCGGAGTTCGATTCTGCGACCGATCTGGTCGCCGCGGCTCGCAAGACACATGAGGCCGGATACAAGAAGATAGACGCCTACAGTCCGTTCCCGGTAGAGGAGCTGACGGAAGCGATTGGCTTCCATAAGAACGGCGTTCCATTCGTGACTCTGATCGGCGGCCTGATTGGCGGGATTTCCGGCTACCTCATGCAGTACTGGATGATGGCCATCGATTATCCAATCAACGTGGGCGGGCGCCCCTATAACTCATGGCCGGCGTTCATCGTGGTCACGTTCGAGATGACGATCCTGTTCGGCGGGATTTTCGCCGTGCTCGGCATGCTGGCGCTGAATGGACTGCCCATGCCCTATCACCCGGTGTTCAACGTGCCGCGCTTTGCGATGGCGACCAAGGACCGGTTTTTCCTGATCGTGTTCTCGACCGATCCCAAGTACAGCCCGACGGGAACGCGCCAGTTTCTCGAGAGCCTGGGGCCGCGCTCGATTTCGGAGGTGCCCAGCTGATGGCGCATCTCCGCAAAGCGGCCCCGCTCGCGCTCGTGCTCCTGCTGGCCGGCTGCCGGCTCGACATGCATGTGCAGCCGCGACAGAATCCGCTGGCCAAGAGCAGTTTCTTCCCCGATCAGCGGTCGGCGCGGCCGCTGGTGCCAGGCACGGTGGCGCGCGGCGAACTGCGCGAGGACGCCTATTTTTACACGGGGAAGCTGGGGGGCAATCCCGGCGACTACATGCCGTTTGCGATCACGAAAGCGGACCTGGAACGCGGCCGCGAACGCTTCAACATTTACTGCGCGCCTTGCCATTCGCGGCTCGGCGACGGAAACGGCTACATTCCCTCGCGCGGCTTTCCGCGGATGCCGCCTTCGTTCCATATTGAGCGGCTGCAGAAAGCGCCCGCCGGATACATCTTCGGGGTGATTACCGAAGGCTTCGGGATCATGCCCGATTACGCTTCGCAGATTCCAGTACGCGACCGGTGGCTGATCGTGGCTTATATCCGGGCGCTGCAATTGAGCCAGCATGCTACGGTAGCCGACGCGGGTGGCCATGGCATTCCGTCGCCGGGCCCACAATTTTTGGCGCCGGGCACAGGCGCGACCCTGCCGGAGGTTAAGCCGGCGGAGGCTGAGCACGAGGACTCCAAATGAGCACCACGCACACGACGAACCTCGACCTTTCGACGCCGCCGATCATCAAGCAGATCGGCCAGCGCTCGCTGGTGATTGGCATCGTCGCGTCGGTCATCGCGATCGGGCTCGGCTTCACCAACCCGAAGGTATTCTTGCGCGGCTACCTGGTGTCTTACATGGATTGGCTGGGAATCTGCCTCGGCTCCATGGTGATTCTGATGGTCCGGCACCTCACCGGTGGTGGCTGGGGGATGGTGATCCGACGAATCCTGGGCGCCGCGATGCGTACCGTGCCGCTAATGGCGGTGCTCTTTATTCCGATTATTTTCGGGATGCGCAAGATCTACCCGTGGGCGATGCCGCTGGAGGAGATCGAGAATCCCACTGATTCGCGAGCACCTTCAGCACAACCAGTTCGTGACGAGCGGGTATTTGAACTGGCAGGGCTTCATCATCCGGGCCGTGATTTATTTCGCGATCTGGAATCTTCTCTCCTATCTCCTGACGCGCTGGTCGAAGCAGCAAGACACGCCGCCGGTGAGGGACAACAGCCTGCGCTTCAAGGCGGTGAGCGGGCCGGGCATCATCCTTTACGCCTTCACGATTTCGTTTGCGGCGATTGACTGGGTGATGTCGCTCGATCCAAGTTGGATCTCCACGATCTACGGGTTGCTGTTTGTCGCGGGAGAGCTGATCGCGGCGCTCTGCTTCGCGGTAGTGATCGAGCGGATTCTGTTCAAGTACAAGCCCATGTCGCAACTGCTGCGTCCTGACTTCGTCCACGACCACGGCAAGTTCATGATGACGTTCATCATGGTCTGGGCGTATTTTTCATTTTCGCAGTGGCTCATCATCTGGTCCGGCAACCTGCCCGACGAGATCACCTGGTACCTGAGGCGGCTGAACGGGGGATGGGGATTTGTTGGACTGTTCCTCGTGCTCTTCCAGTTTTGCGTGCCGTTCGCACTCTTGCTGTCGCGCTCGCTGAAGCGTGACATCACACGGCTGGTCTGGCTGGCGGCGTGGCTCGTGGTTGTGCGCTATATCGATCTGTTCTGGCTGGTCGAGCCGAATTTCTCCACAGTCTTCCACGTGACGTGGGCAGACCTGCTGATTCCTTTCGCCATGGGAGGGTTGTGGCTGGCATTTTTCTGTCACAACCTGAGTTCGAAGCCATTGCTGCCCGCATACGACGTATACGCCAAGCAGGTTCTGGAGCCCGAGCATGAGTGAAGAAAAACAAGGCACGGCGAACAACTCGGGCTTCGAAAAAGAAGACATGAGTCCGCTGGGTATTTTCTATTTCATGGCGGGCCTGGCGATTGTGGTAGTGGTGATTTACTTCATCCTGGTGGGGATGTACCGCTTTCTCGATGCTTATGACCGGACCCATCAAGCTCCAGTGAATCCGATGGCAATCAAAACCGGTATCGATCAAACCATGAGCTCCAGGGAAATCCGGGATAAAGCGGAGGCAACGTTCCCCAAGCCGGTTCTCGAGTACAGCGAGCAGACGCAGTTCGTTAAGGAACTCGCCACGCAGGATGAGACGCTCGCCAGTTACGACTGGGTCGATCAGAAAGCCGGGATCGTGCGCATTCCCATTGATCGGGCGATCGACCTGGTGGCCGAGCGCGGGCTGCCAGTTTTGCCGCCGGGAGCGGCGGCAGAAGCCGGTGGCGCCAAGGCGGTGATCAAGACGAAAGCCGCGACAAACGCCCCGGCACCCAAGCAGTGAGGAGACGCAGTGAGCAGTAAGCAGCACACAAATTCGGTGATCGCAGTGATGGTTCTTCTGGCCGTGTCGGCGTTCGGACAGGGCATGACCAGCGGCATTCTTTCACCTTCTCCAAGCGTGCGGCCGCCAGGGTTGAAGAACGTCGGCATCCAGCAGAACCTGAATCAGGAGATTCCCGCGAACCTTGCCTTCACTGATGATCTGGGGCGCTCCGTGCATCTCGGCGATTATTTCGGCAAGCGGCCGCTGATTCTGAACCTGGTTTATTACAACTGCCCCATGCTGTGCGGAGAGGTTCTCAGCGGGCTGGAGCACTCGCTGAGCATGATGCAGTTCGACGTGGGCAAGGAATTCGACGTGATCACCGTGAGCTTCGATCCCAGCGAGACTCCGGAGATGGCGGCGAAAAAGAAGTCCGAGTTCTTGCGCCGTTACAAGCGCGCGGGGGCCGAGCAGGGATGGCACTTCCTGGTCGGCAAGCCGGATGCGATCGATGCGCTGACCAAGGCGGCAGGCTTTCAGTATCAGTACGACGCGAAGACCAAGCAGTTTGCGCATGCGACGGCGATTCTGGTTCTCACACCTGAGGGCCGCATCGCGCAGTACTACTACGGGGTTGAGTATCCGCCAAAAGATCTGCGCCTGGGATTGGTCGAAGCGGGCAAGGGGAAGATCGGCAACATCGTCGATCAATTGCTGCTGTATTGCTACCACTACGATCCGGAGCAGGGGAAATACAGCGCCACGATTCTGCGGGTGCTGCGGCTGGCGGGCGTAGCCACGATGCTGTGCATCGGAACACTCATATTCGTGATGATTCGCCGTGGTCCGTCACACGGCGTTCGAGAAGCGGGACGGGTCAGGTAATTATGCTGCAAGACATGCCATTCTGGCCCCCGCGGGCCTCGACCATGGCCAATAACGTGGATGCTCTGTACATCTTCCTGCTGACGGTGTCGGCGTTGATGACGATAAGCATCTTCACCATGATCATTTTCTTCGCGATTCGGTTCCGCAAGCGCGCGGGGCATCAGGCGGAACAGATTCAAGGATCACACGCGCTCGAAATTACCTGGTCGGTTATTCCATTCTGCGTGTTCATGGTGTTTTTCGGGTGGGGCGCCCTGATTTACTTCAAAGAGCGCAAGCCGCCAGACAACTCCGCCGAGGTTTACACCGTCGCCAAACAGTGGATGTGGAAGTTCGAGCACATGGAAGGGCAGCGCGAGATCAACGAGCTGCATGTGCCGGTGGGACGCGACGTGAAGATGATCATGACGTCGCAGGACGTGATCCACAGTTTCTACGTGCCGGCATTCCGCATCAAGCAGGACGTTCTGCCGGGCCGCTACACGGTGGCCTGGTTCCATCCAACCAAGCCGGGAACATATCACCTGTTCTGCGCGGAGTACTGCGGCACATCGCACTCGGGAATGGTGGGCTCGGTAGTGGTCATGGAGCCGAGGGATTACGAAGCCTGGATGGGCGGTGGTGGGAATCAGCCGCTGGCGGTCACCGGAGAACGATTGTTCTCCGAACTGGGCTGCGTCACCTGTCACCGCTCCGACACACAGGGCCGCGGGCCCAACCTGGTGGGACTGTTCAACAAGCCGGTGCTGCTCGAGGACGGGCGTACAGTGACGGCCGATGAGAACTATATTCGGGAATCCATCCTGCAACCGGCCGCGAAGATCGTGAATGGATACAAGCCGATCATGCCGACGTTTCAGGGACAGATCAGCGACGAGCAACTGAACGCGCTGGTGGCCTACGTGAAGTCGCTCGGCCAGCAGCCCACAGGGCAGACGGGCGGCCGGAACATGGCCACCGCGAACCCGAAAACGCAGTAACGACCAGGGGAAGAGGATGGCAACGGCAGCAGTACAATCCGGCGAACGCGAGACTTACCTGAACCACCAGTACGGCATCAAGTCGTGGCTGCTGACGGTAGACCACAAGCGCATCGCGCTGCTCTACCTGATGGGAATCACGTTCTTCTTTTTCATTGGCGGATTCTTTGCGTTGCTCATCCGACTGGAACTGCTGACACCCGCGGGCGACCTGGTACAGGCCGACACTTATAACAAACTGTTCACCATGCACGGCCAGGTCATGGTGTTCTTCTTCCTGATTCCCGCCGTGCCCGCGGTGCTGGGAAACTTTTTGATTCCCATCATGATCGGGGCCAAGGACCTGGCGTTCCCGCGTATCAACCTATTGAGCTGGTATCTGTACATGATCGGCGGCGTGTTGATGCTGTACACCATCATCAACGGCGGCGTCGATACGGGCTGGACGTTCTACACCCCGCTCAGTACGGAATTCCTGAACACTCATGTGATCACCGCGGGGCTGGCGATTTTCGTGGCGGGCTTTTCGTCGATCCTCACCGGGCTGAACTTTGTGGTGACCACGCATCGCATGCGCGCACCGGGCATGACCTGGTCACGCTTGCCGCTGTTTGTCTGGGCGCATTACGCCACCAGCATCATTCAGTTGCTGGGCACTCCGGTTTTGGCCAT
This sequence comes from uncultured Acidobacteriota bacterium, assembly GCA_963729415.1. Lineage (GTDB taxonomy): Bacteria > Acidobacteriota > Terriglobia > Terriglobales > Acidobacteriaceae > Gp1-AA133. The sequence goes on from CAVSOD010000018.1 coordinate 281,536, forward strand.
CACCCTGCTGCTGGTGGTATGCGAACGCCTGTTCCACCTGGGAATTTTCAATCCCGCACTCGGCGGGGACCCGCTGCTGTTCCAGCACCTGTTCTGGTTCTACTCGCATCCGGCGGTTTACATCATGATCTTGCCCGGCATGGGCATCGTGAGCGAGATCGTATGCTGCTTCAGCCGCAAGCGCATCTTCGGATACCAGGCGATGGCCCTGGCTTTGCTCGGAATCGCGGTGGTCGGGTTCCTGGTGTGGGCGCACCACATGTTCGTGGCGGGAATCTCGCTCTACGCGGCGCTCATTTTCTCGCTGCTGAGCTATTTCGTGGCGGTACCCTCGGCGATCAAGGTCTTCAACTGGACGGCCACCATGTACAACGGGTCGATCAGTTACCAGACGCCGATGCTGTATGCCTTCGGTTTCGTTGGGCTGTTCACGATCGGCGGGCTCACTGGACTCTTCCTGGCTTCGCTGGGCATCGATGTGCATGTCACCGACACCTATTTCGTCGTGGCTCATTTCCACTACATCATGGTGGGCGGGATGGTGATGGCCTACCTCGGCGGAATGCATTTCTGGTGGCCGAAGATTTCCGGGCGCATGTATCCAGAGGGCTGGGGGCGGCTGGCAGCATTGCTCGTGTTCGTGGGATTCAATTTGACGTTCTTCCCACAATTCATCCTGGGTTACATGGGAATGCCCCGCCGGTATTGGGACTATTCGCACTCGCCGGAGTTTCAGATTCTGAATGTGCTCTCGACGGCGGGCGCCACGATTCTCGCGGTTGGGTATCTGCTGCCCATGATTTATTTCCTGTGGTCGATGCGCTACGGCAAGCCGGCCCCAGCGAATCCGTGGAACGCTGCGGGGCTGGAGTGGATGGTGCCTTCTCCTCCGCCTACGTTCAATTTTGACGAAGAGCCCGTCGTGACCTGGGAAGCCTACAACTACGACGAGATCAAGGAGGAGGTCCCGGTTGCCCAATAGTCCTGTTGCCACGGCGAATCACGAGGCCCACGACAATCCGGCCCTCCTGCATCATTTCGCCTCCGAACAGCAGCAGAAAGATGCCGCCAGCCTCGGCATGTGGGTGTTCCTCGCAACCGAGATCATGTTTTTCGGCGGCATGTTCTGCGCCTACCTCGTTTATCGCTATTGGTATTTTGGGGACTTCGGCGCGGGCAGCCAGAGCTTGAACGTGATCCTGGGCGGCACCAATACAGCCGTCTTGATCTGTTCCAGTTTGACCGTGGCACTGGCGGTGCGAGCCGCGCAACTCGGCAAGCAGACGACGGTCGTGGTTTGCCTGATCCTCACCATGCTGTTTGGGGTGGTGTTCCTCGGCATCAAGGGCGTGGAGTATCACGACAAGTTCGTAGAGCATCATGTGCCCGGTGCGAGCTTTCATTTCCCCGGCCACATCCCATCGCATCCGGATATTCCCATCAACCAGCAACATGCGCAGATCTTTTTCTCGCTTTACTTCATCATGACCGGCCTGCACGCGTTGCACATGATCGTGGGTTTGGGACTGTTTGCCGTCATCACCTACTACGCCATGCGCAAGCGCTACGGTCCGCACTACTACACGCCCGTAGAGATCGCGGGCTTGTATTGGCACTTCGTCGACATTATCTGGATTTATCTGTTCCCTTTGCTCTACCTGATCGACCGTCACAAGTGAGACGCCATGTCTGAGCATGTTTCATCGTTAAAGTTGTACATCGGCATCTGGCTCGCCCTGTTGGCTGGCACCTTGCTCACCGTGATTGCGGCCGGCATCGATCTTGGGCCCTTCAACGCGGTAGTGGCATTGACCATCGCCACCATCAAGGCGACTCTCGTCGTCCTGTTTTTCATGCACGTGAAGTACGCGCACGAAAAGCTCACCAAGGTCGTGATAATCTCCGCGCTCTTCTGGCTGGCAATCCTGCTGGCGCTCAGCATGGCGGACTATACGACGCGGCTGTGGTCGTAGCAGAGTCTGCACCGCAGCGGTCGCCGAGAAAATCTTAAACCGCAAAGTCCGCGAAGAAGGACCGCAAAGTCCGCCCAAGCACCATCCGAAACAGTTCGCTTTTCTTCGCGCCCTTTGCGTCCCCTTAGCGTTCTTTGCGGTTAAGGGTTTGGGTTTTCTTGGCCGTTGAACACGGAACCGCGATGTTAATTTCCCGTGCGTGGTGCCAAGACCGGCGCCTGCTGCGGCTTCCTCGAAGCCCCGAGGTCGACCACGGTAATCTTGCCATCGGTCACGATGTCGTCCCCGGTTGCATTCGAAGCCTTCTTCGGAGCATGCGGACGATCCACGTCGAGGTAGGCCACCGCCATCCCCGAAAAAAGAAGATCCGACTGGATCCAGTCGCGCTCGCGATCGATGTGTGGATCGATACGATGGGTCCACTTGGTGTAGCCGCGGCTGCTCTCGGTGGCAATGTCGTGGGTGGCCGCCCCGATCCAAACGTCCTGCCCCTTGTAGGTCTTCTTCAGTTTCCAGATGCGAATGTGGTGGCGCTTGGCGAAGGTATTGAGTGACTTCTGGAAGGTCAGGTCTGGCGCCTGACCATTCAAGAGCAGGGTGGACATCGGAGCTGAGTTATACCCGGTGTTTCGCACCGTTGCCTGAGCCACCTTGAGCGCCGCCTTCACGCCCAGATCGTCCGCTTCAATCCAGTGGGACTCCGTGAAGGAGGACGCCAGGCGCTGTTTACTGCCAATGAAGATCAGGTTGGTCAGATCTGAAGGAGTCTTGTTCGTGGCGGTTGTGCGTAAGGGAGCGGTCTGCACGATGCTTTGCAGGTCGGGATCCATCGCGAGCTGGGTAAAACCGGTCCAAGGCTCTTTCTGCTTCAGCATGGAGGGGCGCACGATCTGGATCTGCAAATCGGTGCTGGCGGGAAAGAAAATCTCGCGCCGAATCGAAAGTCCGTACACCGTCTGCACACCCTTGATGGCGTATCCGGCGAAGGGGTTCGCAGCGCTCAAGCCGGCGAAGATGAGCGAGGCCTTCTTCGAAGCGTGCGGTTGGATGATGCCAAGAATTTCGTTGTTGCGGATGGTCTCGCGAGCGTTATCGACTTCGAGCACACGTGCATACAAAGGCGACACCTGGCCGCCCTTGTGTACGACGTTCGAGAAATCCAGCACCAGGCGCGGGCGCGAGTACTTGTCGGGCGCCTTCGTCGCAAACAGGATCGTGCCGTTGACCTTGGTGCCTGGCGGCACCAGCAATTCTCCCTCGTTGCACACCAGCTTTTCTCCATCCCGGCACAAGGGATAGGTCACAATCCCTTGAATGGGATCGCCCGTGCGGGAACGGTCACTGTACACCGGGGTGGTGAGGCGAATGCTGAGGGTCGCGCCGGGAGAGAGGTCAGCTTTGCGCGACAGGCTGACGGCCTTGGGCACGTTCGATGCCGGAGACAGCATCTGCATCTGGTCGAAGAAACGGAAGGTCGCTACAAGAAATCCGCTGGTGGCGCCATTTTCCATTAAGAGCGTTTGCATCTCGAAAGTTGGCGAATAGAGCAGGTAATCGAGCGCGGTGTCCTGGTAGATGTCTTCGTGGTTGATGTCGATGCCGCGTTGAATGAGGGCATCGGCGATCTCCTCGTAGGCCACCGTCACCGACGATTTGGTCGCGTAGCTCGAACCGAACACCGCCCAATGCAATGCGGTGCGTCCCTCAGGATCGGTTTCCTTCACATCGGCGCCGCCGTCGATCAGCTTCTTGGCCTCCTCGAGATCGGCGAGGATGTCTTTCTCTTTGGTCTCGCGCGTGGCGTTGTACAGCGCCTGCAGCACCGGGGATTCCTTGGAGACGTCAAGATGGACGGCAGCCGGGGCGAGTTCGTCTTCGGGTGGATCGTCCGGAATCTCCGTGTCGGCGGCGGGCGCGACAGGTTTATCTGCTTCGGCAATTGCCGGCGAGGATTGAGCGTATACGGCAAACGGGCGCTCGACGGAGGGAGCGGCCGCGATGATGACGCACAGAGCGAAGAAGAGGGAGCCAGCCTTCGGCACCTGAGGCATACGGGAAGTCCTATGGTGAGATTCGGGGCCCTGTGCCGAGAAGGTGGGGGACTCGTGCGGCGCCGGCCTCGACGCAACAACAACCCGCAGAGCCTTTTTCGGCGACCGCGGGATTATAGCCCAACTGAGCGGCGGCAAGTAATCGACCCTTTGGTTTTTGCGTGAGCAATGCGGACCTCGCATTGTCCTTGCCACTAACGCAGTTTTCCGTGAACATGGATCGTCGAGACCTTCCATGCCACCGATTGATCCGCTGCCCGTTCTTTCTCCGCAGCAGGCCCACCAGTTTGCCGAACGAGCCCGAGCGGCCAAGTACGGCGACGTTGACGTGCGGGAACTCGAGGCTGCACTGCGGGCGTCTGTGAAGGGCGATGTCCGCTTTGATGCTTCAAGCCGCGCCCTCTATGCGACCGATGGCTCCAGCTACCGGCAGGTGCCGATCGGCGTGGTCATCCCGCGCGACAATGACGACGTCATTGCGGCAATAGCTACCAGCCGCGAGTTCGGAGCACCGGTTCTCCCGCGCGGTTGCGGCACGTCGCTCGCCGGCCAGTGCTGCAACACGGCGGTGATTCTCGACTTCACCAAGTACATGGCGGAGATTCTCGAGATTGACCCGCTGCGGAGGATTGCCCGGGTGCAGCCGGGAGTGATTCTCGATCACCTGCGGAACGCGGCCGAGAAACATCACCTCACATTCGCGCCCGACCCGGCCACGCATGATCACTGCACGCTGGGAGGCATGATCGGGAACAACTCCTGCGGCGTGCACTCGGTGATGGCGGGCAAGACCGATGACAACATCGAGGCGCTCGACATTCTGACCTACGACGGCGTGCGGATGCAGATTGGCGCGACTTCGCCGGAAGAACTCGAGCACATTATTCGCGAAGGCGGTCGGCGGGGCGAAATCTACAGCAAGCTGAAGACGATCGCCGCGACCTACGGCGAGCTGGTGCGGCAGCGTTTCCCGAACATTCCCCGGCGCGTTTCCGGCTACAACCTGAACTATCTGTTGCCGGAGAACGGATTCCACGTGGCACGGGCGCTGGTCGGATCGGAAGGGACCTGCGTCACGATTCTTGAGGCGACTTGCCGGCTGGTGGAGAGTCCTCCGGAGCGAGTACTGCTGGTACTCGCCTATCCCGATATTTACCAGGCAGCGGATCACGTACCCGAGGTCATGGCACACAAGCCGATCGGGCTCGAAGGAATCGACGACCTGCTGACCGAATACACCCGCCGCCGTGGCATCAACGCCGAAGGGCTGGCGCTGTTGCCGCCCGGTGGAGGATGGCTGCTCGCAGAATTCGGCGCCCAGACACAAGCGGAGGCCGAGGCACAAGCTCGGGGCCTGATGGAGACGCTGGGGCGGTCGACAACCGTACCCAATATGCGGCTATGCACCAAGGATGAGGCGAAGCACATCTGGACTGTGCGCGAGTCGAGCCTGGGTGTCATTTCTCATGTTCCCGGAGAGCCATTGAGTTGGGAAGGCTGGGAAGATTCGGCGGTGGCTCCGGAAAAACTGGGCGGCTATCTGCGCGACCTCAAGCACCTGATGGCCCGCTTCGGATATCACGGCACGCTCTACGGGCATTTCGGTCATGCCTGCGTACATACCCGCCTGAACTTCGACTACGAGAGCGAGGAGGGGGTTGCGCGGTTCCGCGAGTTCATGAACGAGGCGGCCGACCTCGTGGTCAGCTATGGCGGATCCCTCTCCGGCGAGCATGGCGATGGGCAGGCGAGGGCCGAGTTGCTTCCGAAAATGTTCGGGCCGGAACTCATCCAGGCATTCAACGAATTCAAGGCGGCATGGGATCCGGAATGGAAGATGAACCCGGGAAAGGTCGTCGAGCCATATCGGCTCGACGAGAACCTGCGGCTCGGCCCCCACTACCATCCCTGGCACCCGCACACCCATTTCCGCTTCCCCCAGGATCATGGAAGTCTCGCCCACGCCACGTTGCGCTGCGTCGGAGTCGGCAAGTGCCGGCACTACGAGGGCGGGGTGATGTGTCCAAGCTTCCGCGTGACGCGCGAGGAAGAGCAATCAACTCGTGGCCGCGCCCACCTGCTCTGGGAAATGGCGCAGGGCGACGTGATCCGCGACGGATGGCGGAGCGAAGAGGTCAAAGATTCGCTCGATCTCTGCCTGGCTTGCAAAGGATGCAAGAGCGAGTGCCCGGTGAAGGTGGACCTGGCCACCTATAAGGCAGAGTTTCTGTCGCACTATCACGAAGGCCGCCTGCGGCCGCTGAACCACTATGCGTTCGGCAACATCGATTTCTGGGCGCGGCTGGCTTCGAACGCTCCGGGACTCGCGAATCTCGCGACGCAGTTGCCCTTCTTGCGGGACATCGCCAAGCTCGTGGCCGGAATTCCGAGGGAACGCAACATCCCGCCGTTTGCGCCACAGACGTTCAAGAGCTGGTACCAGCGGCGGCGCCCGCGGCATCCGGACGGGCCGATCGTGGTTCTGTGGCCCGACACGTTCAACAACTACTTCCTGCCCAATACGGCAAAAGCCGCCGTGGATGTCCTCGAGAACGCGGGCTTTCGCGTCGAGTTGCCGCAGAGAAATCTGTGTTGCGGCCGACCGCTTTATGACTTCGGCATGCTCGATCGCGCCGAGAGCTTGCTTCTGCAGATCCTGGATGCGCTGGCGCCGGAGATTGAGGCCGGCGTGCCGATTGTCGGGTTGGAGCCGAGCTGCGTGGCGGTTTTCCGAGACGAACTCTGCAACCTCTTCCCGCGGGATGAGCGAGCCCAGCGGCTGTCGCGCCAGACTTTCCTGCTCAGTGAATTTCTGGAGAACTACAAGAAACTGATCCCCTTGCCGCGGCTGGAGCGCAAGGCGATTGTGCACGGGCATTGTCATCACAAATCGGTGATGAAGATGAATGCGGAGGAGGCGGTTCTCGCGCGGATTGGGCTCGATTGCCATGCTCCGGCACCGGGTTGCTGCGGAATGGCGGGGTCGTTCGGGTTTGAGGACGACAAATACGAGGTTTCGATGGCGATTGGCGAGTTGGAACTACTGCCGGCGATCCGACAGGCTCCGCCAGACTGGCTGGTGATCGCCAACGGCTTCAGTTGTCGCGAGCAGATTGCCCAGGGCACCGACCGCCAGGCATTCCATCTGGCCGAGATTTTGCAGATGGCGCTCTACGAAGGCCCCCAGGGCCCAGCTGGAGCGTACCCGGAGCGCCAGGTTGTGCGGCGCCGGGAAGAGGAAGTCCGGGCTAGCATGCGGCGTACGGGATTGGCCTTAGCCGGGGTGGCCACCGCCGGGGCCCTGATCTGGCAACTCACCAGAAGACACTGATAATAAACGACTTCTCCTGCTATAGCCCTTAGTGAACCGCACCCTCTCGTCAGCCGCTCGGCTTTCTGGGACAATATTCGGTACCGGCCTCTGAGGCGCCAGCTGTCAGCGGCACCCAGTTTCTGCTCCCGGTCTCAATCTTCGGGGAGCCAGTGAAAACCATGGAACGAGAAACGATAATCGCGGGAGTCGCCAACGACTCCATCCAGCTACAGGCAGCCCCGGTACGGGCCGAGGAGACCTCCTTGCAAGGTTCGATCCTGGTCCTGATCCAGTTCGACGTGGCGGAGGAGATCCGCCTGGACGAACTGCGCAAGATTTTTGGCGCTCGAAGGGCCGAGGCCAGCTTCAAGCACCCGGCCCCGGGCTACGTTCAGTATCAGCGTCCCCCGGTGGTTGAGCCCATTGAACCCCTGGTGCTCGATAGCGGCGAGCGCCTCGACGGACAGATCAAGTATTACGACTACGGCGTGCTCAGCGTGGTGTTCGAGCTGCCGTTTTCAGGGGAATGGGACACGTTGGTGGGGCTTTCGGGCCGCTGGGTTTGGGATACCGATTTCACGGCCTTGGCGTCGAAGATCGTAAAGAAGCGGCTGGAGCGGGCGCGACCGGCGCTGATCAAGCCCTATGAGACCTGGTTGCACGAGGACTACTTCATCTTCCATGTGCGCGAGACCGCGGCGAAGCCGAGCGCCAGTGAACTGCTGAAGGGGCATGGCGATCAGATCGCGCAAATCGTCCGCGGCGAGACCCAGCAGCTTTCCGATAGCGAACGGCAGGAGATTTTGCAAGGGCGGGTTTCGTATTATCCGAACGATCTGACGGTAATCGGCTGGAATGCGGCATTTCTTTATGACACCGCGGCCGGTGCCGAAACCGCGATTCAGCTCCTGGAATATGCGAATTCGCAGCTGCTGGAGTTCCGTCATTATGACGAGCTTCTGACTCGCGAACTGGAAGGTGTATACGACTTCCTGGAAAACGGGGGCACCAGCCTGTGGTCCCGCTGGCGCACGGCCCGCGCCGCCACCAAGCTGCACACGGTGCTGCTCGACGTCGACGAATTGACCGAGCATGCCGACAACGCGATTAAGTTCTTGAGCGACATGTTCTCGGCCCGCTTATACAAGCTGGCCGCCTCGAAGATCGGCGTACCCGACTACAAGGACCTCGTGCAACAGAAGCTGAAGACCGCCGAGGAGCTGTATCACTTCATGGTTGACCAGTTCAACCAGAGTCGGGCATTTGTGCTCGAGCTGATGGTGGTGGTAATCCTGGTGATCGAGCTGGTCATGCTGTTCCGTGGCAAGCCCGGGTTCTAAGAGCTTCCCTGTCCCTTTCTAAAATTGTCATCCTGAGCGGGGGAAAGCCCGGATTCCAAGACCTTCCCTGCCTCTTTTTAAATTGTCATCCTGAGCGCAGTGAGGCGTCCGCCGAACGCAGTCGAAGGACCGCGTACCGGCTTGCGATGCCGACAGCCTCAACAGGCATTTCCACCACGACAAGACCGTAACGAAAAACGTCCTCACCTCAGCGGGTTAACCTATCGCGTTACCCCGCTCGGGATGACAGGAGCGAGGGCGCATAGGAGAATTTGAAGCACTCACCTTCCTCCACCAACCTCCAAAATCGACCCCGTTACATACGACGCCGCCGGCGACAGCAGCCACACCACGGCCTCAGCGATCTCTTCCGGCTTGCCGGGGCGTCCCATCGGGATGGTGCCCTTCAAGCGCTCCAGCCGACCGGGCTCTCCGTTGGCGGCATGAATTCCCGTCTCGATCAGGCCAGGCGCCACTGCATTGACGCGGATGCCCTCGGTAGCAACTTCGCGAGCCAGGCCGATGGTGAACGTATCGATGGCACCCTTGCTGGCGGCGTAGTGAACCCACTCGCCGGCAGAGCCGGTGCGGGCGGCCAGCGAAGAAATGTTGACGATTGCGCCGCCGCGGCCGCCGTGGCGCGTCGACATCCGCTTGACAGCTTCGCGGGCGCAGAGAATCGCCCCGGTGACGTTGACAGCGAACATGCGCTCGAGGGCTTCGGCAGAGACGGCCTCGACGCGCGCGAAACCTCCGGTAACGCCGGCGTTGTTGACGAGCCCGTGCAGAGGCCCGAGCTGCCGTTCAGCTTCCACGAAGAGGCGAAGCACGTCGGATTCGCGGGCGATGTCAGCTTGAATGGCAGCCGCTTTGCCTCCTTGCTCACGGATGCCCCTGGCGACCGCCTCGGCTTCGGATGCGCCGGCCGCGTAGTTCACGGCGACGGAGAAGCCTCGAGCTGCGGCCAACCTGGCGGTCGCCGCTCCGATGCCGCGACTGGCGCCGGTGATGATGACGGTGAGGGATTCAGTTTTGTTCATGAACTCCAAAGGGAGTACTTGCACTGTTTGTATCTCAAATCAACCCCAAAATCTTAAACCGCAAAGTTCGCAAAGGATTCTTAAAGTTCGCGAAAACAGCAAAGGCAATTTACCGGTGAAGGTGTGCGCTTAAGTTTTTCTTTGCGTCCTTTGCAGCTCTCTTCGCGACCTTTGCGGTTAAAAGCTTTTCTTCGGAATCATGCCTTCCCGATCAGCTTCCTACCCTGTATTCTCCTTTTTTCAGTCGGGAGGGCAAGCTGCGCGGACTCAAAAACAAACGCGTTCTGATCACGGGAGGCGCCAGCGGCATTGGCGCGGCCACGGCAGCCCGTTTCCTCGAAGAAGGCGCGCAGGTCGTGGTGCTGGACCGTGACGACAAGGGCCGCGCCCAGATTCAACGGCAACTGCCAGGGCTTGCCGGAACGGTGGCCGGCGATGTCTCCAACCTGCAGCAAGTGCAAGCGGCATTCAAGGAGGCCGTGCAGCGTATGGGTGGGGTCGACATCCTCATCAACAATGCCGGAATATCCATCCGTCATAAGTTTCTCGACATCACGCCCCAGGAATGGGATCGGATCTTGGCCGTGAATCTGACCGGCGTCTTCTATGTGGCCCAGACCGCCGCCCGCCATATGTGGGAGCGGGGCAGCGGAGTGATTCTGCAGACCGCATCGACCAACGGCCTGGTAGGACAACCCTTCTACGCCGACTACAACGCGACCAAAGCCGGAGTGATCGAGCTGACGAAGACCATGGCGCTCGAGCTTGCACCAAAGATCCGCGTCTGTGCGGTGGCCCCCGGTTACGTTCTCACGCCCATGCAACGCGCCGAGTACACCGACAAAATGCTCGACGAGGTCAACCGCAAGGTTCCAATGGGCCGCCACGCCAAGCCCGAGGAGATCGCCGCGCTCTTCGCGTACCTGGCGTCCGAGGATGCCGCCTACATCACAGGTCAGGTTTTCACCTGCGATGGAGCGGAGACTGCCGGGGGGCTAGCCAGCCGGTAGACCGTGGAACTCTTTCGCCCGAGCGACAGGCGACCTCGCCAGATCCGGTCGAGTCAAGCTCCGCAATCTTCAAGCCGCGTTACGTACGTCTCCGCCAAGCGCAATATGCCTCGCACATCAGTTCAAGTTTCCTAATCCATGCTTCTTTCCACATATCCGGCAGTATGTCGGCGGCTCGGTGTTGTCAACCCGATGCTTCACAGGCTTGAGGGTTCGTAGATAGGCGAACATCGCTTTCAAGTCATCATCCGTGAGGTTGCGAAAGTAGCTCCACGGCATGATGGTGGCTAGCGGTCGAGCGCTCACGCTGCCGCTCCGGATGACCTCAATGAACTTCTTTTCGTCAAAGTAGGAAATGCCGGAAGGATCGGGCGTGAGATTCAGAGATGCCACCTCGATCGTCTGGCCGCTCGGGCCGAAAGGGCCGGTGAACACTTGTCCGCCAGCGAACTCTAGTCCTGGGACCAGATTGTCGAGAGTATCGTGCGGCGTGTGGCAGCCCACGCAATGCGCGCCGGTGACCAGATATTTTCCATAGCTGACGGGATCAGAGCGATCGGGCTCGGGTACGTGCTCAAGGGCTGGAAGCGGCTGGAGAACCCTGGTGACGCTTTCCGGCAGGACCGTTTTTGGCCTTTCAATGTGGACCGGCGCGAGAGAACGCTCGTACACGATCACCGCAGCGAGATCTTCATCCGAGAGACTACGAAAGTATTTGTAAGGCATCATCGGGAACAATGTCCGCCCGTCGTGCCCAATGCCTTGTCGCAGGGCGCGCACAAAGTCGCCGTCGCTCCAATTGCCGCTGCCGTATTCAGGGTCGGAGGTGAGGTTCGAGGCAACGAGCCGGCTACCGGGCCCGAATGCTTGCGACCGGTCAAAGACGCGTCCTGAGCCTCTCGTACCGGGCCGAGGTTCGGTGGGGCGCTTACTGAAATCGGTTTCGGAATGGCAAAGCGTACATTGCAGCAAGCCCTCTACCAGGTACTTCCCGCGTGTCAGGCGTTCGGGAGTGCGCGCAATCGACCGCGGTTCGGAAACGCCGAGGCGGCCAGGGTTACCGCTTGCGCTGCCGGGCCCGGTGAAGACTTCTTGTGACCGGCAGAACAGCGACGCCGTTGTCAGCATCAATGCAAGGAGGACGCAACGCGTGGACTTCATGACAGCAGACTCCTTTACTCATTTTTTTCCCCCTCGGAACTAATCTCAGGCGGCACCGCGCGGATCGAGGCGCGCAACGAATTTAGGCAGACGAGTGAGCTCCCACTGGCGCCGGCGGAGAAGTGCCAACGCTGCGTCTGGGGACAATCGCGAAGTACGGGTTGTGCTAGTCCCATAAGGAAGCCGGCCAGTTCAAGTCCGACCATGTCGACTTCGCTGGCGCACTCCCGGCACCAGGCGCGAAAGGCATGACGCTGCCGGACGATCGTCACCGTGTGCGTTTCTACCGTGATCTGGATTCGTGTTCTTTCGCTCACCCGCGTCTCCGCCGCGTTGCCCGACTCTGGGCTCTGTGATAGATTGCGTTCCACATCGAGCTTCGCCGTCGGGCTCACCAATTGTTTGTGCGCAGCTTGCGCCGGGATAGGTTCAAGAGTCCTCAAGAGCGCCTTCAATCAATCTCAAGTCTTCTCAAGCGGTAGCTATGACGCAGCAAACGAAGCATTTGTACGAGTTCGGTCCCTACCGGATCGACCCGTCCAAACGTTTGCTGCTTCGGGGCGGCGAGTCGGTGCCCCTGCCTTCAAAAGCCTTCGACACCCTGTTGGTGCTGGTTCAACACAAGGAAACAGTGGTTTCGAAAGAGGAGCTGATGACATCCCTCTGGCCCGATACCTTTGTGGAGGAGTCGAATCTCAGCCAGAGCATCTTCCTGTTGCGCAAAGCGTTGGGCGAAACCGCTCAGGACCACCGCTACATCGTGACTATTCCGGGCCGGGGCTATCGATTTGCGGAGGCAGTCAGGGAGGTCGCCGAGGAGGGCGAGGATCTGGTCATGGAAAAACATTCCATGGCACAGGTCACCATTGAGGCGACTGATTCTGCCCACCATGCGGACAGCGCCGCTTCATTCCGACGACTCTGGCAGTTGCCGTGGAACTGGATGCTGCCTATAGCAGTCGGCGTCGCCCTGCTGTTCTGGGGTGTCATGCTGTTTCTTGACAAGCGCCGCGCCATCACACTGGGTGGGGCGGACTTGGTTCTGGTCTCCGATTTTGTGAATACCACGGGAGAACCCGTATTTGATGGAGCGCTAAAGCAGGCGTTGACCGTCAAGCTTGCAGAATCGCCGTACTTCAACATGGTCCCCGATGCTTCCACCCGGCAAACGCTGGCCCTGATGAGCCGATCGCCCGACGAGCGGGTCGTGCCACCCGTCAATCGCGAAGTCTGCCAGCGTCAGGGAGCCAAGGTTGTGGTCGGAGGATCGATCGTGGCACTCGGGAATAAGTACGTTCTCGATCTGGATGCGACGAATTGCCTCACGGGCGAGAACGTCGCCCATCAGGAGGTGGTGGCGCTCAATCGGGAACAAGTCTTGAGGAAGCTGGGCGAGGCGATCCCACCCCTGCGGAGTAAGTTGGGCGAGTCTGTCAGCTCCATCCAGAAGTTCGACACGCCCATCGAACAGGCCACCACCAAGTCACTGGCGGCTTTGAAGGCATACACGTCGGGGGATGAGAAGCGCGCCCAGGGGCAGGAAACCGAGAGTGTTCCTTCTTACAAGATGGCGGTTGAACTGGACCCCGACTTTGCCATGGCCTACGCAAGGCTCGGTGTTGTGTACGGCAACCTCGACCAAAGGGACCTTGCCGGCCAGTACATGCTGAAAGCCTTTGAGCGGCGAGAGCACGTGGGCGAGAAGGAAAAGTTCTATATTCAGGCACACTATTACGCCGACACCACCAGGGAAACTGAGCAGGCGATCGAAACGTGGAAACTGTGGAGCGAGGCCTACCCGTACGATTTCAGCCCCTTCAACAGTCTGAGCACTTCGTACGTTGAGATTGGCCAGTTCGAGAAGGCGATCGAGGCGGGCCAGCAGGCCTTGCGAGTGAACGCTAGCCATGCCCTCCCCTTCGCGTCTCTAGGCCGGGCCTATGAGCGAGCCACACGCTTCGCCGAGGCCAAGGCCATCTGCGAAAAAGCCATTACGGAAAAGGTGGATAGTTCCTGGACCCACCAACAGCTTTACAGAATCGCATTTGTCGAAGGCGACGAGCCGACCATGCAGCGGGAGATCGACTGGTTCAAGGGCAAGCCGCAGGAAACCTCACTTCTCTATTACCGGGCAAAGGCGGCTTTGAGCCTGGGGCAGCTTCGTCGGTCTCGGGAACTTTTCGAACGCGCCCGCGCGCTCTCCTTGGAGCAAGGACGCAAAGAGACGGCGGTCAGCATCATTAACGGCCAGGCACAATTCGACGCCGACACCGGGATTGAGAGAGAAGCACGCACCCTGGCGGCCCTGTCCCTCCGCATGATGCCAAATTCGCCGCGTCACAACGCCTTTGCCACGTTGGCGCTTGCCCGGGCTGGCGATTCAGCACAGGCCGAAGCACGGATGAGCGCACTGAGCAAGCTGCCATGGTTGGGTACCGACATAAACAACGTGATCCTTCCTTCCATCCGAGCTGCCATCCGACTAGATCGCAAGAATCCCGCCTCTGCCATCGAGGAACTCCAGCCTGTCCTTCCCTATGACCTCGGGCAGGCTTCGAGCGGCCTGACTCTTTATTATCGTGGTTTAGCGTATCTGGAATTGAAGTCAGGACGGGAGGCTGCAGCACAGTTCCAGAAGATTGTCGACAATCGAGGCGTGGTAACCACCGACGTCTACTGGCCGTTGGCCCACCTGGGACTCGCACGTGCCTATGCACAAACCAGTGCCACTGAGAAGAGTCTCGCTGAATATCGAGAATTCCTGACGCTCTGGAAGAACGCCGACCCGGACTTAAGGATACTTACGCAGGCCAAGGCCGAATACAAGAAGCTCGGCGGACGGTTGTCGCCCTCTCCTTAGCCGTTGGTGGCCGATAGAGGTCGTATCTGGCGGGCGGCAAGGCAGATGGAAGCAGGGAGAGGTGGCAATGTGATTTGAAGGGTCACCCTTTAACTGGTACTCAGTACGCTCAGCATCGTCCGCAGGTGATCCACCTGCTCGCTCTCGCGATCGCTTCCCGCCAGAAACTCGACGCCGTAGCGATATCCTTTGCGATTGCGCACCACACCCCGGATGCGAATCGGAAGTCCGGAGTACGGGGGAGTGAATTCGATTTCCGCCTCGTCCCCCGGTTTCATTTCGACCCCGGCCGTCACGGCCAGGCCGCCCTCGCTCAATTCGTTGCCCCGTCCCACGATCACGCGGGTTTTGTCCACGCGGTGCACGATGACCCGGATAGGCACGTCGAGATGGAGACGGGGCCAACGACGGTTTCGTTTTTCCGTGGACGTCGTCATGACTGTGCGTGCGGTCTAGCGATGGCCTGCATGGGGTACTCCAGCGAGTTCAGCTTCGTCTGGCAGAATTTCCTCCCATGGGCAGGACTGGCCACCAACCTTGCGGATCGCAACCTGCACCCTTTCTTCGGTTCGGGAGTCCATTACCCATACGACGCGAAAAACTGCCTGTCGGCCAGCATGGTCCACCGCAATCAAGTCGCCGCAGCGAGGTTCCGCCAAGACCCCAGTAAGCAGCGCCCCGCTTTGGCTCAGGTTGGTCGCGAGGGCAGATTCGTGAAAGACCTCTCCGTGCGCGTCCAAGCCTGACACTTCCACCAGCAGGCTGCCCCGGTCTCGCGGCTCTTTCCGGCGATCGGCCATTCGCACGACTCCTCCGTACTAATAAACTTCGGCGCTGGGCGACGGTACTTGAGCCAGCGCGACCGGATCGCTCCGCGCCGACACCGGCGAGTCTCCAAGTTATGTGCTTTCAAGAAGTTGGGAGGTTACTGCCGAATGACCCCCGGTGCGGTGCTGAAGCGGAAGAAAGCTTGCTGAGCACGGCGCTGTGGAAATGTCTCTTCGTGTAAGCTTAGTGTCCCGCGGGGAGGGTTTCCCTTTCGAAAATGCGCCTTGCTCACCAGGTTGCACTCATCACCGGCGGAACCTCGGGCATTGGAGAAGCCACCGCGCTGCTGTTCGCGCGCGAAGGCGCAAAGGTCGCCATCACGGGACGCAATGAGACGCGTGGCCACGCGGTGACGGCGGCGATTCTCGAAGCGGGCGGCGCGGCGATTTTTCTCCGCACCGACGTGCGCCGGGCCGCCGAGTGCGAGCGCGCCGTCGGCGAAACCATCGACCGATTCGGCCGCGTCGATATTCTCTTTAATAATGCCGGCATCTTCTACCCGCACGACACGCTGGAATGTTCTGAGCAGGAATGGGATGAGCAGATCGACATTAACCTGAAAGGCGCGTTCCTGATGTCGAAGTCAGCATTGCCCGGGATGATCGCTCGTGGCCGCGGCGTGATCATCAACAACAGTTCGGGTTGGGGCATTGTGGGCGGCGACAAGGCGGTTGCTTATTGCGCATCGAAAGGCGGAGTGGTGCTGATGACGAAGGCGATGGCCATCGATCATGGGCGCCAGGGGGTTCGCGTAAATTGCATCTGCCCGGGCGACGTCGAGACACCCATGCTGCCGCAGGATGCCAAGATGCGCGACTTGAAGTGGGAGGATTACCTCGCCGGCTGCGCCAACCGTCCCATGGGACGAGTCGGCACCGCCGAGGAGATCGCACGGGCGGTGCTGTTCCTGGCTTCCGACGATTCGTCGTTTATGACGGGAGCGGCGCTGGTGGTGGATGGGGGAGGCACGGCAGACTAATTAAGAACAATTTTCGATTTCAGATTTCAGATTTCAGATTTTCAAACCGGGCTTCGACCCGAATCCGTCTGCATCTGAAATCTGCAATCTAAAATCTTCAATCTGAAATCTTTGATTTGAAATCCGCCTACCGAAGCCTGTGCTGAACACGACCACAACCCGCACCCGCTCCCGCGAATACTTCGCCCGCGCCCAGCAATCGCTCATCGAAGGCGTCAACTCTCCCTCGCGCGGCGCTGCCGTCTACGCGCCCGGCCCCATCGTCCTTGAGCGCGGACGCGGCTCGCGCGTCTGGGATGTCGACGGCAACGAGTACGTTGACTTCATGATGTCGTTCGGCGCGCTGATCCAGGGCCACGCGCATCCCAAGATCGTCCAGGTCGTCTCGCGGGCCATCGCCGACGGCTCGCACTTCGCCGCCGCCACGCCTGCCGAATCCGAAGCCGCCGAGCGTTTTTGCAGCATGGTTCCGACTGCCGAGGCGGTGCGCTTTGCCAACACCGGGAGCGAAGCCACCATGCTTGCGTTGCGTCTCGCCCGCGCCCATACCGGCCGGACGAAATTCCTCAAGTTCGAGGGGCACTACCACGGCTGGTACGACCCGTATTGCCTGAACGGACACAGCCATCCCATTGAACAGCTCGGCCCGCCCGAGAACCCGGCGAAGATTCCAGACTCCGAAGGCATTCCCGCATCGGTGTTTGAAGACGTGGTCGTCGCCCCATGGAATGACCTGCCGAGGCTTGAGGCGATTCTGCGGAAGCACGGCGGCGAACTGGCCGCCATCATTACCGAGCCCATCATGGCGAACATGGGCTGCATTCTTCCGCGCGACGGCTATCTCCAGCAGGTGTGCGATCTGGCACATCGGTATGGAGCGCTCTTCATACTCGACGAAGTGGTGACCGGGTTCCGCTATGCCCCCGGAGGATGCCAGCAGTTCTACAATCTCAGGCCCGACCTGTCGACGTTTGGCAAGGCAATGGGCGCGGGATTTCCGATCGGGGCCGTCGCCGGACCGCGCGCCATTCTCGACCGCATGCGCTGGTCCGAGCACATGGTGCTGCACTACGGCACCTTCAACGGGCATCGCCTGACGATGAGCGTGGTCGCGGCGAATCTGGATTTACTGAACGCGAAGGAAGCGCACCGAAAACTCTTCGCGACTGGCGATGCGGCGATCGCCGGGCTGCGAGAAGTATTTCGCCGCCATAACATTGCCGCGATCGTGCAGGGCTTTGGCCCGATGTTTCAGATCTATTTCACCGAGCGCGACGCGATCCGCGATTACCGCGACTATTGCCAGTTCGTCGACACGAAGAAATACTCGCGCTTCGTGCATCAGCTACTCGAACATGGCATTTACATGACGCCTTCGAACGGCCTGCACTGGATCATCTCCACCGCGCATGACGAAAAAGATGTGGAGGCGCTGATAGCAGCCGCAGATCAGGTTTGCCGGAGTCTCTCCTGAATGGCGGCCGCCCGAAAAGCGATCGTCTTCCTGGGTGGTGGACGCATCACAGCAGCGCTGCTTGCGGGGCTTCGGCTCGCCGATTACCGTGGCCCGATTGCGGTGCATGACCGCAATCCGCACAAGCTGCGCGCGCTGCAAAAACAGTACGGAGTGTCGACCGAGCCGGACCTGACGCGTGCAGTTTCTCTGGCGGGGCTGTTAATCGTCGCCGTGCGGCCAAGCGATGTTCTCGGACTTCTTGAGCGCATCCGGCCAATGGTTGCGGGGCATGTGCCACACTCGCCGGGCAAGAAGCGGGTGGTGCTCGCATGCAGCCTGGCGGCGGGCATCCCGCTGGTGAATTTGCGGGCCGCGTTGGGTCCTCCGGTGCGCTGGTCGCGAGCTATGCCGAGCCCGGTCGCGCGCGCAGGGCGCGGGTTGACGGCGGTTGCATTTGAGCGGGTGTTTCCTCGTGCTGGTCGCAAGCTCGTAGAGCAATTCTTTGCGCGCGTGGGATCAGTGCTCGAAGTTCCAGAAAGCAAGTTCGATGCCTTCATGGTCACGTTCTCGCCAAGCCACGGCTACCATGCGGTCGCGGCTCTTGCCCAAGCCGGTAGGGAACTGGGGTTGACTCGGGAGGCAGCATCCCTCGCGGCGACACATGCACTCGCCGACGGGATTGTCTCCTGGCGCGATGGAAAAGAATCGCTCGCAGAACTGCTGCGCGAAGCCGCAACTCCCGGTGGGATCGCCGCAGCCGTCATGAACGCCATGAATGCCGCGGGACATGCGCGCGTCATCCGACGCGGTCTCCAAGCCGGAGTCGTTCGCGCGAGAAAAAACGCTACCGCTTCTCGCCCCCGCTCGCCGTAAGTTTCGCCAGCAATCGGAACACGCGGACAACCCGATAAAGTGGGAACAGCGCAGCCGGCAAGCGCGCGGCATTCCATTCTCCAACGCCGGGCGTGACGGCCAGACGAAAGAGGAAACGCAGCTTGTCAGACGCGCGCTCGCGCAGGCGGATCATCAGGCGGAAGTAGGCGGGAGATTCCGCGTTGAATTCCTCGGCAGTCGGGAGGAGTCGTGCGATCGCGCCGCACAGGGATTCGATCGCGCGATCGTCTTCAAGTTTCTTGTGTAGGACTTCGGGAAGATCGGCTTCCAGCAGCCCGTGCGCGAGCACGAGGCTGACGCCCACCATACGCCAGATCCCGAGATCGTGCGCGCGCTGCTCCACCACTCCCCAATTGAGCTGCGGCGATTTGAGAACACCGGCGATGTCACGCAACCAGCGCAAGCGAATCCAGGCATGCTTGGCGGCATGCACGCACAAGGTCAGGAGCAGGTCCTCCGGCGACAAGCTCCGCACGGCGCGTCCCGCAAGAGTGGCCGAACTTGCTCGCTCGAAAAAATGACCCATAGAGAAATCGATGGCGTAGAAGCGTGGGACGATGTTCCACTGAATCTCGAGCAGATTGCGTCCCTCGGAGCCGTCGAAGATGTACTCGTATCCGGTGGCAAGGTACGCGCCCTCCGTTGCCGGTGACAAATCTGTGCTCGGTGTGTAGCCAAGTCTCTGCAAGGCAGACTTCGCGCGCCGCACGTCGCTGGGGCGCACCAGAACGTCGAGATCAGAGAAGTCGCGGAGTGCCAGATCGCCGTAGACGGTTTCCGCCAGGACCGGGCCTTTATACGGGATCGCGGGAATGCCGTTGGCTTCCAGACAATCCAGAATGCGGAAAAGTTCGGCGGTGAATTTCAGGTTCTTGCGGGCGTTGGCTTCGTAGCGAGCTTGGAGTTCGGCGCGCACCTCGGGTGGAAGCGAGTGCAAATGGTTGCGCAGTGCCCGATACATCAGCGGCAGAACACTGTGGTGTTCCGCTAGTTGAAGCACCCGCCGCCAGTCGACGCCAGTTTCCAGGCCCTTCAGTTCGGATTCGACAAATTCCCGCTCGCTTACCGAGCAGCATGCCAGCAAAAGTTCGAATTCCGGACTGAAGCCGCGGTCGATCCTACGGGGAACGCTGGGTGCCGGAGAGGAAGTGCCGAGAGACATAAGTTCGCGACGACCGGAAATCCCGTGGTGGCGCCCACTATAATACGAGACTTCCGCGGCCGTGGCCTGGCCACGTTCCACCCATGTCAGCGGTACGACTCGAATCCGTCAGCAAGATTTTTCGCCACCGCCCGGCGCTGTTCAACTGGCTCGGGCGCGAACGAACGGGCGAAACCCACGCGCTCGACCAGGTTTCGCTCGAGGTGCCATCGGGCAGCGTGCTGGTGCTGCTGGGGCCGAATGGCAGCGGCAAGACCACCACGCTGAAACTGATCTCGACCATGTTGCTCCCGGATGCAGGTCGGGTTCTGGTACTTGATATGGATACGCAGCGTGAATCGCGCGCCGTGCGGGAACGGGTCGGCTTCGCCGTGGCCACCGAGCGGTCGTTCTTTCCCCGCTTGTCGGCGCGCGAGAATCTCGATTTCTTTGCGGCGCTCGACGATATTCCGAGGAAACGACGGGCTGAGCGTGTCGACGAACTGCTGGCGCGAACCGGATTGCGCGATGCCGCCGACACGCTGGTCATGAAGTTCTCGAGCGGCATGTATCAGCGACTGGGCATCGCGCGCGCGCTCATCAAACGACCGTCGGTCGTGCTGCTCGATGAGCCGACCCGCAGCCTCGACCCGGGTTCGGCGGCGCAGTTCTGGAACCTGGTGCGCGAGTTGCCCGCGCAATCGACCACGGTGATTCTCGCGACCCACAATTTTAACGAGGCCGTGGCCGTCGGCAACCACGTCGCCGATCCTGTTCAAAGGGTCGCTCAAGGCCGAGCGGAAGCTTTCGGCGAGTATGCGGGTCGACGAATTGCGATCGTTTTATTTTCAGACCACGGGGGAACTGGAAGAAGTGGAACCCGTGGCCGCGCGAGAGCTGCTATGAGCCTGGGCTCGCTCCTCGACAAGACCATCGTCATTGCCCGGCGCGATCTGCTGACCGCTGTTCGCTATCGAACAGGCTTTCTTCTCGGCGCCACGGGCGCCATCACCGAACTCGCCGCCTTCTACTACCTCTCCCGTGCTGTCGGGCCCGGGTTCCGGCCCGATGGGCTCGAGTACTTTTCGTTTCTCCTCGTGAGTACCGGCTTCTACACGTTTCTTTTGATGGGCGTCCATGCTTTCCTGCAAACCGTCCAGGAAGCCCAGCAAACAGGGACGCTCGAGGTCCTGATGACTACGTCCACCTCGCCGCCGGTGCTGGTGTTTCTCAGCGCGATGTCGGCGTTCGCCGCGAATACCGTGACGTTGCTGTTTTATCTGGCGGCCGGATTGTTGTTCGGGGCGCCGTTGCATTTGAATCTTGCCGCGTCGGTCGCCGGTGTTTCTGCTCTCGGTAATCATCGCGGTGGCGATCGGCCTGTTCGCCGCCGCCTTGCAACTGGCGGTGCAGAAGGGGTCGGCCGTCATTTGGGGACTGGGGTCGCTCTGGTTCCTGACCGGAACCATGTTCCCGGTTCAGACCTTGCCCAAGGCGCTGCGGGATGTGGCCGAGCTCATTCCCATCACCCACTGCCTGGAGGGGATGCGCCGCGCGCTGCTGGAAGGGGCTCCACTACGCTCCGTGGCTCATGAGCTGGGGATTCTCGCCATTTTTGCACTGATTCTGGTGCCATCGAGCCTGCTGTTCTTTTCCTGGACCTTGCGCCGGGCACGGCTTGAGGGGACGCTCTCCTTTTACTGAGTTGTTTAAGAATTTTTACTTTTCCCCAATGTTTTTGCGCACAGGAAACGGTTGGCAAATATTCGCGCGTCTGTTGTACACTTCCCTGCACCGCTTCGCACCCCTGCCTTGGGTGCGGAGTACGGGAAGAACCGACGAAGGCCCGTGGACTCCTCTATGACTCAGAAGAACCGCCCCCCTGCTGGCGAAGATAAAACTGCACTCGACAGTCAGCAGCCCGGCAAGAAAACCTACAAGAAACCTGAATTCCGTCTCGAGAAGGTCTTCGAGACGATGGCTCTTGCTTGCGGCAAGCTGCAACCTACAGTGGCAAGCTGCCGACACCGGCGCAGGAGTTCCTGAGTCGCGGAAGGGCATGCCGGATAGCGTTCAGCCTCGGGACCAGTTCAAGCACAACCTGGCAACCGAAATTCTCCGTAGCAGCGGAACCCTGCGCTTGTCCGCATTCGGAAACAGCATGCTGCCCACGTTCTGGCCCGGCGACCGCCTGACCATTCGCCAGCGATCCATTGAGCAAGTGCTGCCCGGCGACGTAGTGCTATTTACCCGCGAAGGACGATTCTTCATTCATCGCGTACTTCAAAAGATAGAACTGGACTCACGCCTGCAACTGTTAACTCGCGGAGATGCGATGCCGGACGCCGACGCTCCGGTCTCGCCGGAAGAATTGTTGGGCAAGATCGTAAGCATTGAGACGCAGCAAGGACGCCAACTGTCTGTCCCTCGCTGTTCGCGCGCGCGCCGATGGATGGGACTGGCGCTCGCGTATTCAGCGAGACTGCGGAGCCTGGCTCTGCGCTGGCACGCGCGTGGTGCGGGCGCGCGTCCTGGCGAAGCCGTCCCAGAACAGGTTTCTCTGGGATAAGCCGCTGCACAAGACTGGGGCAGCCGATCGTAGCGATTCAGCAGTGATCATGATGCAATCGGAGCAGCCTGCGCTGAGCCACGAAGTCGCCGTTGAGATCGGCGGCCTCCCGATCGTGCTGCGCACCCACGATTCCGACTTTCAGGCGCTGGTCGAGAGGCGTTATGCCGGATTTGTCCGGCGGCAGGTCCAGCCATCGTTCGCCTTCGACATCGACGTAGTTCATCCCGAAGGCCCCGTGTCGGAAGAAGAAGAACTCCGGGTATGGAAGGATGACGGCACCTGGCGGCTCGAGCGCGGCGATTTTCGGGCAGAATGGGACCCACTGGCCGGGCAGGGAAAGATTCTGCAGGCGGTCAGCCCCTATGCAATTGATTCGGTTCTGCGCATCGTGCACACCCTGATCCAGGCGAAGGAAGGCGGCTTCCTGCTGCATGGCGCAAGCGCGATCCGCAACCGCCGGGCATTCCTGTTTTCCGGCGTTTCGGGTGCCGGCAAGACTACCATTTCGAGTCTCGCGCCAAAGGACGCCGTTTTGCTGACCGACGAAATTTCGTACGTGCGGCGCGACGGCGAGGGCTATCGCGCCTGCGGCACTCCCTTTGCCGGAGAGCTCGCGCGTCCTGGAGAAAACGCGTCCGCCCCGATCGAATGCCTGTATTTTCTGGCCAAAGGGCCGGAAAATCGCATCGCTCCAATCGAGCCGCCCGAGGCCCTGCGAATGCTTTTGCGCAACATCTTATTTTTCGCGGAGGACGCGGAGTTGGTTAAGATGGTGTTTCGTTCGGCGTGCGAATTTCTGGGGCGCGTGCCCGCTTACCGTCTGACGTTTTATCCGGACGCGCGGGTGTGGGATCTGATCCAATGAGCGCAGAGCCTATGGCCGAAACCTACATCGCGCGCAGCACCACCATTGCCGCCCGCATGCTGGGCGGCGAAATGATGATCATGTCCGCGGTCGACTCGACGTTTTTTACGCTGAACGAAGTCGCGACCGTCATCTGGCAGGCGGCCGACGGACATACTCCGCTATCGGAGATCGTCGAACGGCGGGTCTGCGAGGAATTCGAAATCGCGCCCGATATAGCGCAACGCGACGCCGCCGATTTTGTGAACCAGTTGTCGCAACACGGAATTCTGCTGGTTTCCGATCAACCTATCCCTGAATCGAAGCCGGTAGCTGCGGGAAAGCCATGACCCTGCTTTCGGAAATGAACGACAAGGCGATGGCGCTGGGCGTTCCGCTCAGCGTGCACATCGACGTCACCTACCGCTGCAACGAGCGCTGCGTTCATTGCTATCTCGAGCACGACGATAAGGGCGAGATGACGACAGCCGAGATCAAGAATGTTCTCGATCAGCTGGCCGAGGCCGGCGTCTTCTTTCTGGTGTTCAGCGGCGGTGAAGTTTTCATGCGGCGCGACTTCCTGGAGCTGGTGGAGTACGCGCGCAAGCTTCTGTTCAACGTCAAGATCAAGACCAACGGCGTGATGATTCACCAGGCCGAAGCCAAGCGTCTGAGGGAGCTCGGGGTGGAGCAGGTACAGCTGAGTGTCTACTCGCACCGGCCGGAGATTCACGACGCCATCACCAAGCTGCCCGGTTCGCTGAAGCGGACGGTCGACTCGATTCGCTTCCTGAAGTCGCAGGGATTGAAGGTCACGTTATCGAACGTGTTGATGACGGTGAACCGGACCGACGAAAAAGGGACTCACGCATTGGCAAAGGAGCTCGGCGTCTCGTACACGCTTGATCCCACGGTTACGCCAAAGATGGATGGCGACACCTCGATCCTGAAGCTGCGCGTGGACGATGAGAATCTGGATACCCTGTTCGCAGATCCGGATCTGGTGGGAAACGTAGAGGAATTCTGCAAACCGCCGGCGCCGGTCGACGACGACATTCTCGAGGGCTACTCCTGCAGCGCCGGGCATACCGCCTGCTACATCTCGCCTTATGGCGACGTGTTCCCGTGCGTGCAGTTCCCGCTGCCGACGGGGAACGTCCGTCAACAGAAGTTCGCCGACATCTGGTACCGCTCGCCGCAAATGAAAGAAGTGCGCTCGATCCGGGTGAAGGACCTGACGGTGTGTTCCTCGTGCACGCATGCTGGTTCGTGCACGCGCTGCCCGGGACTGGCCTACATGGAGGGCAGCATGCGCGGCCCCTCAAGCTCAGACTGCGAGAAGTCGTTCCACCGCACCGGGATTCCCTCGGCCAACATGCTGCGGAAGGCGAGCATGGCGGCGGGCGGGCCGCTGGTGCAGATTTTGCCCATGATGGTCTGACTGGCGTAGCCCTCCTTAGCGGTTACTTTCGTGACCTGCTCTCCTTCGATATCTCCTCCTCTGTCCCTGAGAATTTGGCACACTTGAAAGTTGGAGTCGCAGCTTTGCTGCCCTCTGGCATCCGCCATGGGAACATCCCCAGCACAATCCGGCCAGCCTCGCCGCATGACGCGCGTGCGGGTGGAGGTGCCGGTGCGGCTGGCGACCCTGGCGCCGGCTCCGGTGTTTGCCGAGCAATCGCATACGCTGGTCGTCAATCCGCAAGGCTGCGGCATGAAACTCTCGCGGGCACTGGAGCCTGGCACGCGGGTTCTCCTCGACGGGCTTCCGGGCGGCGTGCAGGTCACGGCGCGAGTGGCGAACTGCCTGCCGGTGGGGACGGACGGCAAAGCGTTTCTGCTCGGCTTGGCACTGGAAACTTCAGGAAACGTCTGGGGAATTCAGAATCCTCCCGCTGACTGGGGAAGTGAGGAAGCAATGGTCGCGGCAGCAGCGGCCGCGGCGGCCCCGCAGGAAGATCCCGTCAAGAAGAAGAACTGGCCCTATTCCCTTTTCTCGGCGAAGGGCGAAGCCCATCCTGGGCGGAAGTAGCGAAAACCATTTCAGATTGAAGATTTCAGATTGAAACCCCTTCGATCGAATCGGCTGCAACGCGCGCAACCAATCCCTGATCTGCAATCTAAAATCTGAAATCTGAGATTTCTTTTACCGGCCTACTTGCGCCCCAATTTGGCAAGGTATTCGTTGTCGTACAAGCGGGTGGCGCGGTCCACGAAGTCGAGGATGTCCTGCAGGTGGGCGCGGGTCTCGCGATTGCCTTCCTTGAACTTGATGGCCAGGCCCATGCCCGGATCGGAGCGAACCACGCTGCCTTCCGCCTGCAAATTGTTGTTGTCCATCGAAAAGTTGAGCAGCAGCCGGCTATCGGGCGCAAGGATTATGCTGGTTTCGACGTAGCATCCGCCCAGGCTGATGTTGGTGAGGTTGCCGAGGACCGGAATGTCGCTGCCGTCCGGCCGGAATTCGATCGTGATACGACCTTTCATCCGCGGATACAGACGCCGGTTCTTGCGGTTGGGCTGCTGCTGTTTTTCCAGATACATGCGGCGGTCGGCTTCGGCCAGCAAGCCTTCGGCATCAAGCCCGTCCTCCGGATACACCGCCCGGCCAACGCTGAGCGACAGAATGTCTTCCTGGCAGATCTCCTGCCCGGCCTGGCGCGCCAACTCGCGCAGGTGCTCGGCCCGTTTCGCAGCGCCCTCCGCCGGCAGCCCGGGCGCAATGACGACGAACTCGTCGCCGCCCATGCGGGCCACGTAGTCGTACTCACGACATGACTGCTTCAGCGCCTGCGCGAACAGGCGCAGCACCCGGTTTCCTTCAAGATGGCCGAAGCGGTCGTTGATTTGCTTGAACCCGTCCATATCGCAAACCATCACGGTCAGCGAGGTGGATTCGCGCTTGCAGCGGGCGAGTTCGCGGTCGAGTTCGAGGAAGAGCGAGCGCGCGTTGGGCAACTCGGTGAGATAGTCGGTGGTCGCCGAGTTTTCCGCCTGCTGATACTTCAGAGCGTTCTCGATCGCGAGCGCCATCTTCGATGTCACCGCGAGCAGAATACGCAGGTGATCGGAAGTGAAAGCGTCGGGCTCCGCCTGGTAGAGTGCGAGCACGCCAACCACGCCGCTGAGGCCCTCGAGTGGCAAGCGCAAGCGCTGAGCGCAAGGTGCTGAAGCGCGTGGGATCGTTTAGATAGCCGGGCTCTACCGACGGGTTGCCATTGATAATCGGCTTGCGATTCTGCGCGACCCAGCCCGACAAGCCTTGCCCGACGGGAATTTTCAAGGATGCGAACAAGCGGAAATTGTCGCCGCTGGTGTGCTCGGGAACCAGAACATCGCCGCGAACCACGTAAATCGCGATGGAATCGTAGGGCACGAGCCGCTTCAGCTTGACGGAGAAAACCGAGAGCGTTTCTCCCAGACTGAGCGAAGCGCCCAGATCCTGACTGAGTTCGAACAGGGTCTGGGCTTCCTGGCGGGCAGCCGCGATGGAAGCCAGGAACGTTGCCTCCTGATTTTCCTTCACGCCCGTTTCCACGAACCCCGCGGCGGGCGCCAGACCACGCTCGACCTTGACGTCGGTGGAGAGCTTGGACCACTTCACCGCCTCGGAACGCTTCAGTACCAGCTTTTCCAGATCGTGGTAGCGGCCCAGCAGCACGTCGACGACCCGCGGATCGAACGATTTCCCGGACTCGCTCTTCAGCCGATCCATGGCTTCGTCGAGCGCCATGGCACGCCGGTACTGGCGATCGGAAGCGAGTGCGTCGAGAAAATCAACGGCGCTCAGAATGCGTGCGCCCATCGGGATCTCATCGCCTTTCAGGCCGTAGGGATATCCGCTGCCGTCGTACTTCTCGTGATGAGCACGGACGATGGGCACCACGGGATAGGGGAACCGCACGCGCTCCAGGATCTCAGCTCCCACCACCGGGTGGATTTTCATCTTCTCGAATTCTTCCGGCGTAAGACGTCCGGGTTTCGAGATGATGTGTTCCGGGACCGCGAGTTTTCCAATGTCGTGCAGCAACGCCGCCGCTTGCAAAGCTTCCATCTCTTCGTGGCTCAGGCGCAGGTCTTTGGCGACTTCGATGGCGTAGACGCGCACGCGCTGCAAATGATCGTGGGTGGTGTGGTCCTTCGCTTCGATCGCGAGCGCCAGGGCTTCGATGGTGCGCATGTGGAGGTTCGCCATCTCCTCCACGTGCCCCTTTTCATCTTCCAGCTTGGCCAGGTAGAGCCGATAAGAGCGATAAATCAGGTAGACCGCCGGCAAGATGAGCAGCGAGGTCTGCCACTCGACGATGCGGTTCAGCCAGCTCACCAGCCCGGCGACACCGGCACCGACCAGGTAGTAGGGGAACGACCAGAAGTAGCAATCAGCCCAGATGCGGCGCAGCGACTTGTGCTCGGTCAGCGAGATGATAGTCGCGACAGGCAGCGTATTGGCTGCAAAATAGGTTGCCGCGGTGGCCACCAGCAGCACCGCCGGATTCCGCTGCACGCGGAACAAGGGAACGTGATACACGCAAAACGCCAGTGCGATGGCAAACGACGTCGCGCAGGTATTGAAAATCACCTGCACCGCCCGCGGCCGGTCGCGATAGAAACACTGCGTGAGGATGGCGGCGCAGCCGAGCGCCAGCGTCTCAGCGAAACTCAGCTCCAGAATTCCCAGCAGGATGAACAGGAAGTTCACCGACATCGTGCCCGTGATTCCGGGCAGATTCACTTTCAACCGGGAAGCCGCAACGGCCACGACCAGGTAGCAGAGAAATTTGGCGAATTGGTGGCTGACCGGATGCATCGCACCCACCACCAGCACCGACGATCCCAGCGCCACAATGACCCCCACGTACAGGCGGGCGCTTAGCGACATCGACCTCCAGGATTGTGCTTGGTTCGCCATCGATCGTGGGGCGCACTGACGGCTGTCTTCCAGGGGCCAGAAGACACGAGAGCGCCTGCTTCAGAAATAGCAGCTAACCACTTTCAAACTCAATCAATTACGGGAATTTTGAGAAACTTTCGTAACCCGGTTTTGCTCTCCGGTTGTGGGAGGATTTTGAAAACACTGGGAGCAAGGCTGAAAGTGCCGAATAAGCGGCGGGGTGGGTGACGAAAGGAATCAGGACGCGGTAGTCGCTGGCGGGCGGGGGCCAAGTTCCCCCGGATGGCTTTAATGGAAGCTGCGGGCAGGTCGTACCAGCTTTGAGGGTTCGCCTCAATCGTGGATTTCAGCGGCGGGCCATCCGGATCGGCAGAACCGCCCTTCGCGTCGGGATTCCAGCGGTATTGTGCGTTGGCGTCGTAAGCAAAAAATGGGCGCAGCACACTTGACAGGTATAGATTAGTTTCTTATATTACCTATAGGTTATGAAACTACAAGGTTATGGACAAACGACCCCGGATCGCCTCGACACCACGTTCGCGGCGCTGGCAGATCCGACGCGCCGCGCCATCCTGGCGCGTCTGGCTTCGGGGGAAGCCTCGGTTGCGGAACTGGCCAAGCCCTTTTCCATGACCCAGCCGGCGATTTCCAAGCATCTGAGGGTGCTGGAGCGAGCTGGATTGATCTCGCGCGGGCGCGATGCGCAGCGGCGTCCGCGCAAACTCGAAGCCAAGCCTCTGGCCGAGGCGAATCAGTGGCTCGAGCGCTACCGCCAGTTCTGGGAAGAAAACTTCCAGCGCCTCGACGCTCTGCTCGATGAATTGAAGGCCGCAGGCAAAAAGCGCCGGCCCCGATAGGAGACTGCTCAATGAAGAACACCGGAACGTTGCAAGTGACCCTGCCCAGCGATCGCGAGATTCTCATGACCCGCGTCTTCGACGCACCGCGCGACCTGGTGTTTGATGCGTTCACCCAGCCTGAATTGCTCAAGCGCTGGTTCGGACCGCGAGGCTGGACGCTCGAAGTATGCGAGGTCGACCATCGGGTGGGCGGCGGGTTCCGATTCGTGCTGCGCGGTCCGAACGGAGCGCTGATGGGCATGCGCGGCGTTTACCGCGAGATCGTGCGCCCCGAGCGCTCGGTACACATGGAGTCGTTCGATGACTACCCGGGCGAGTCGCAGGTCACTGGAGTTTTCCAGGAGCATGACGGTAAGACCACGCTGACCGTCACGGTTCTGTATCCCTCAAAGGAAGCGCGCGACATCGTTTTGAAGTCCGGTATGGAGCATGGCGCCGCCGAAACCTACGACCGCCTGGCCGAGATGCTGGCGGAGCGCGGAAACGCTGCGGAAGTCGCGTAATTCCGCACGGGCTGTTTGGTTGTACCTAGAGGCTGAGGAAAGGACTGGTTTGACACATGAACAAGCTGAAAGTGGAAGCTCGAGGCGATCGTGAGATTGTGATGACCCGCGCGTTTGATGCGCCGCGTCACCTGGTCTTCGACGCATTCACCAAGCCCGACCTGCTCAGGCAATGGATGCTGGGGCCTCCCGGATGGTCGATGCCGGTGTGCGAGATCGATTTTCGGGTAGGCGGCCGCTACCGCTATGTGTGGGCCCACCGTGACGGTGCGGAAATGGGAGCGGGCGGGATCTACAAAGAGATCGTCGTTCCGGAGCGAATCGTGGCCACCGAGCGTTTCGATCAGCCATGGTATCCGGGCGAAGGGTTGGGGACGGTTGTCCTGACCGAGCACGCGGGAAAAACGATGCTCACGCAAACCCTCCTGTATGAATCGAGCGAAGCCCGCGACATGGTTCTGCGCTCGCCGATGGAGAGCGGGGTCACCATGAGCTACGACCAGTTGGAGCACCTGCTGGCATCGCGCGAAGCGCGCAGCGCATAGAAACCCACCCTGAGTTCAAGAAGCGGAGGAGACCGTGCAGAAGATTACGCCATTCTTGTGGTTCGACAACCAGGCCGAAGAGGCCATGCATTTCTACGTCTCGATTTTCAAGAATTCGAAGGTGGGCCAGGTGACGCGCTACGGAGATGCCGGGCCGGGTCCGAAAGGGACTGTGATGTCGGCGACCTTCCAGCTCGAAGGGCAGGACTTCATGGCGCTCAACGGCGGTCCGCATTTCCACTTTACTCCCGCCATCTCGCTCTTTGTGAACTGCGAGACCCAGGAGGAAGTCGACAAGCTTTGGGACAAGCTGTCCGCGGGTGGGTCGAAGGAACGTTGCGGCTGGCTGAAAGACAAGTACGGTCTGTCGTGGCAGATCATTCCGTCCGCACTCGGCAAGCTGATGGGCGACAAGAATCCGGCAAAGGCGAAGAGCGTGATGACGGCGATGCTGCAGATGAACAAGATCGACATCGAGTTGTTACAAGAAGCTTACGATCGGGCTTAGTCGGGTGGGCGTGGTGCTTTCGTAACCTCCTCATGGCCGGGACGAGGATGCGATAGTAATTCTGGTTTTATGTCCTCGGTCCCACAACCCCGGCGCGACCAGCGCGGAGCCCGAGTCAAACTGGGCGGCTCGGTGCTGGCGCTGTTGCAATTGCAGAACCGCCGCCAGATCCGCACACGACTGAGCCAGCTTTCCGCCAACGGCGGCCTGCTCCAGTTGGAAAAACCTCTGGATGAAGGCATCGTGGTGGAAGTCCTGTTTCACGTGGGATCAACCACCGTGCGCAGCAAGGCGGAAATGCTGTTCCCGATGTGGGCCACAAAGGGATGCTTGCAGCCGTTCCGCTTCAAGGACATTGATGAAGCAGTGCGGGGCAGCCTCGAAGAAGACCTGAATGCCCTGCTGAAAGTTTCCCCAGGCGCCCTCGCCGACGACGACGCAAATCTTCCATAGTTGATCGTGGGTTCGTGCCGACCCTTTCAGACGTCCCTCCGGGGCGCAATATCCCTTCGGACTAACCCGGAGCTGAAGCGCCGGGCTATTTTCGGACATCGCTCCGCGACGCTTGCCTCGGGCTTGCGAGCGACTCACCAACGGAAGGCCCGAGCCGGAACTGCTTCGTGCTCCAGTACTCGAATGTGCTTCTCGAGTCCGTGTTGCTTGTCGAGTCCGCCGCGTGAACAAATTGCCCCGGAGGGGCACCTGACAATAGCCCGGCGCTTCAGCGCCGGGTCCGCCCGACCGAAAAGAGGCGTCCCGGCGGGACGCCTGAAATTGCACCCACACTTCAGCCCCACACATAACGCGGGTCGTATTCGACGTTGTGTTTTCTCAGGAAGGCCAGGAATTCCTCTTGAAAATTCCGCTTGCGATGATGTTCGGCTTGAGATTGGATATACGCTACCGTCCCCGGCTTTTGTGAAACTCCAATCGTGAAGGCGCCGTATCCCTCCTGCCAGGCGAAGCCTTTCTTCAGGGTATCGTTCATCCAATGCGAGGACGCTCCTTTGACGATCTGAACTGCCTTGGCTAAAGGCACTGTCGCAGGCAACGACAGAAGCACATGAAGATGATCGGCAGCGCCGCCCACGACCAGAGCTTTGAACCCATTCTTGCGAGCGATTCCACCAATGAAAGACCACAGACGGGGCTGCATCTCCTCTGTAATAAGTGGGCGGCGGTTTTTCGTTGAAAAGACGCAATGCACGAGGAGAACGACGTAGGCGTGGGACATGGGTTCGTTTCGTAAGCGAGTTCTCCCTAAAAGTGAAACCCAAGTCGGCGCACGTTTTCTGTGATGGTTGAACCGAGCGAGGGTTCGTGCTGAACCTTTCAGGCGTCCCTCGGAGACGCGCTTATCCTCTGGGCTTACCCGGCGCTGCAGCGCCGGACTATTCTCGGACGTCGCTCCGCGACGCTTGCCTCGGGCTTGCGAGCGACTCACCAACGCAAGACCCGGGCCAGGATTGCTTCGTGCTCCAGTGCTGGAATGTTGCCCGTCGAGTCCGGCGCGTGAACAAATTGCCCCGGAGGGGCACCTGACAATAGCCCGGCGCTTCAGCGCCGGGTCGGCCCGACCGAAAGAGCGCGTCCCGGAGGGACGCCTGAAACGCCCACCCGGCACCGGAAACAGTCCATCAACAAAAACGGGGAGCCCCTTTTCGAGGCTCTCTTCGTCTTCCCTGTTCAATTAGCTGGTCGCGCCTTCTGCCGCATGTAGCACACGAAAGGTGTTCCCGCCGTTCGACCGGACGAGCAAGAGCGCATCCTGTCCCGTGGGGACATCACCCAACGCTTTTTTCACGTCCGACACGGTCGGCGTCTGGTGACGATTGACGCTGAGGATCACGTCTCCCGGACGCAGTCCGGCGTTGTCGGCCGGGCTGCCCGGAAGCACGCGCTCCACTACGGCGCCTTTCACATCTTCGGGCGCCTGCAACTCCTGACGCACGTCCGCGGTCATGTCGGCGAGGCCAAGGCCCCAGCGCGGCTTGCCGGCGCCGTTGCTGGCCGACTCGTCTTCGCCCTTGTCGCGCGCTCCCATCTTCTCGAGCGCGATGGGCACTTCCATGTTCTTGCCATCGCGCATCACGGCAAGCCTGATCGTGGTGCCGGGACGTGTCTGGCCGACCGTTACCTGCAACTGGCTGGCGTCCGAGATTTCATGCCCGTCAATCGAGGTGATCAGGTCGCCGACTTTCATGCCCGCTTTCGCGGCAGGAGAGCCGTTCTCCACCTGCGTGACAATGGCGCCGCGATTGTCCTTCGAGTCGAAGAACTTCGCGTTTTCCGGCGTCACGTCGGTGATGCCCAGCCCCATGTATCCGTGGCTGACTTTGCCGTCGCGAATCAGGGTTTCGACCGTCGGCCGCACGATCTGCGTGGGGATGGCGAATCCCATTCCCGAGAAGGTTCCCGAGTTTGAAATCAGGAACGTGTTGATGCCCACCACTTCGCCGCGCGCATCCACCAGCGGGCCACCCGAATTACCGGGATTGATGGCCGCGTCGGTCTGAATGAACTGGCCCGGCTTGCGGGCATCATCGGGGGAGGGGTTCGGGCGATTCAGCGCGCTCACGATGCCGCGCGTCACGGTGAAGCGGAAGCCGAACGGATTGCCGAAGGCCAGCACGGTCTGTCCCGGGTGCAGCTTGGTCGCGTCGCCCCAGGGAACGTTCGGGAAATCCTTGCCTTCAATCTTGATCACGGCGAGGTCGGTCAGCGGATCGGTGCCGATCAGCTTCGCGGGCAGCACCCGGCGATCACTCATGGTCACGCGCAGGTCCACCGCGCCGTCAACGACGTGATTGTTGGTGACGATATAGCCATCGGGCGAAATGATGACGCCGCTGCCGATGCCGTGCTCGATCTGCGGCCCTTGCCTGTGGGGAAAATTGAAGCCAGGACCGAAGAACTGGCGCATGTCATCGGGAAGTTCTCCTTGCGCCTGCTCGTCTGCCTTGGTCTTGGAAGTTACGGCCACGTTGACGATGGCGGGCGTAACCCGCGCAGCCAGCGTCTCCATGGCGTTGTCGAGCGCGAGCAACGCGCTCACGCTGTTGTCATCGAGCGGCGTGGCCGTAGGTGTGGCGGCAGCCGCCTTGGCGACAACCGGTTTGGCGCTGTGGTAGGCCGCCAGCGACGCGACCATGCCGATGGCCAGCACGGGCGCAATCGCCAGACGACCGATGGTGTGTTTCCAGTTATTCATTGGCGCTTTCTCTCCTTGTGATTCTTGTGATCATTCGTCTCAGTGCTTCTATCAACTAATTCGTTAGTTACTTAAGACAGCAAATATGCGAACCCGTTTTTCAAACCACGCTCCTAAATGGATTTCGAAGTACTGGTGTGGGACTGCGGTGCCTGTGGAGCCAGCGTGAGGCGCCAGATCGTGACGTGCCACATCATGGGTACCGGGTTGCCGAACTCATCCTGCATGACCACAAACACGGCTTGCTGCGAAACGGCGACCGCATCGATTTCGGCAGACGCGCGAACCACTGGCGCACTGCCCGCCTGCTGCGACGCCCCCGCCTTCATGACTTCAGGCGTGGAAGGCGTCGTGTTATCGGCGATCTTGACCGGCGGCGCGGAAGCTTTTGGCGCAGCAGCCTTCAGGATCGCGCTCGATCTGTGTGCGACGCCATGCGGGCGGTACGGGATATTCGGCGACAGCTTCGCCGAAGGCGAAAAGCCCTGATTCTGGTGTTCGATAAATGCCGCCGGCACCACAGGTGGAACATACGACGGCGCCTCAGCCGGAACGATGGTCGCTGCATGCGACGATGCCGGAACCGCTGGACTCTCATCGCCAAAAGCGATCAGGCGCGGTGCATGCGCCGCCGATGCCAGACAGATGATAGAAAATCCTGCCACCACCCAGGGCGCCGGTTTCCACACGCTCACCGACTTCGGACGCCGCACATCGAGAATCTCGAGCACGCGCCGGGAAGTCTGCCGCATCCGACCCACGGCCGCCTGTGCCAAAGCGATACCGCGGCGCAGAAAATTCTTTTCCGCCAGCGACACCAGGCACTCAGCATAAGCCCGCGGGTTTTCGGTTCTGGCGAGCACCATGTCGTCGCACGCCATTTCGCGCTCGAGCGACAGCCGGCTCTCCACCCACCACACCGCTGGATGGAAGAAGAACACAGCCCGCAGAACTTTCTGAGCAAGATTGGTCCAGTCGTCCCAGCGGCGAAGGTGCGCGAGCTCGTGCAGCACGACGGCGTTCAACTCGTCGACGGAAAGTTCGCGCAACGCCCAGGACGGAATGACGACTGCCGGTTTCACCAAGCCAATCGCCGTCGGCACTCGCAAATCTTCCGAAGCGCACAGCTCGACGCGGCGGTCGCTGCCGAAGTCTTCGAACGTGCGCACGATCTTCGGATCGCACTCGGCGAGGTTGATCGGCTGACAGCTGCGGCGAATCGCGCGCAGATGCCACACACCATAGGCGACGCGCGCAACGCCCATCACGGCGATCAAGGCCCAAGCCGCAAACAGATAGATCGACCACTCGCGTGGAATAGTGATAGCCGCCGCAGAAGCGTGCAGCGCGCTGGCCGGCGAAGAGAGCTCAACCAAGGGTGCGGCCGCCATCGCGATCAACGCACAGAACCATACGGCAAACCGCGTTCCCGAATTCCGCCGCCCGACGAGCCGCAGCAGCAGCCACGCAAACAGCGCAATGGCCGTGCCTTCGGCGAGGCAGTTCCCCAGCCTCTCGACCGACATCTGCGCGACGAAATGCAAATTCAGCGGATTCATCGTTCCTTAGCGATTCTCATCGAGCATCTGGCGCAGGCGTGCAAGCTCGCCGGCGTCGATGCCTTCATCCTCAAGAATGTTCAAAACCAGCAACTCGCGCGAGTTCTGGAAAAAGCGGCTGAGCAGGTGCTGAATCTCGGTGCGCTTGGCCTCATCCTGGTTCAGCACGGCGCGATAAATATGAGCGCGCCCGTCTTTCACGTGCCGCACGCATCCTTTCTTTTCCAGGATGCGAATAATGGTCAGCACCGAGTTGTAAGCCAGCGGTTTTTCGTGGGGGAGGGCTTCCAGAACCTGCTGAACGCTCGCCGGCCCCTTGTCCCAGAGCACCTGCATGATGCGCAGTTCAGCTTCGGTCAAGGTTGCGGATTGGGTGCGGGGCAAAACGTCCTCCAGGATTTCTATGGTGCTGCTGCGAACTGCTCACGCAAAGTTTGACGTAGCACCGCGCTGCACGTCAACTAAGTATTTAGTTGCTGCTGCAGGCTTCCAGGTTGCCAGCGCCGCAACTTATTGGAAAACAAAGATTTGGGTGGAAGCAATCTTGGAAAAGAATTTCGCAAAGTTCGCAAGGCGCCCTGCCCATTGCCAGATACCACATCAAAGCTCGCGATACATCACGTAGGCGTCGGTGTAGCCCAGTTGAGGATGAAGGAATGCGTTAGGAAGCTGGCCGACGATTCGGAAGCCATGCTTCTGCCAGAGGCGCACCGCGCGCTCATTGGTTTTGACGACAAAGTTGAATTGCATGGCCCGGAATCCGCGAGCCCGTGCCTGCTCGATGGAATGGACACACATCGCACTCGCGATGCCGCGTCCGCTAGCCGACGGAGCGGTCATGTACCCGCAATTTGCCACATGCGACCCTCCGCCGCGCTGGTTGGCTTGCAGGAAATACGTGCCAAGGATCAGGCCGTCGTCTTCAGCGACAAAAACTTCATGATTGTCTGACAGCCAATAGGAAAGTGAATCTTCCCGGCTGAAGTCACCAGGCAGCGTGTAAGTATCCCCAGCACGAATGATTGGTTCGAGGATGGCCCAAATCGAGTCGCGGTCCCGGGGCTCGGCATGGCGAATCGCCAACATGTGGACGATAGTGACACACTCTTGCGCGCGTGGGCATTCGGATGATTGGGTAGCTCTCGATGCCCGTCTCGCGGGCTTCGGCCTGCCCTACGAGGCAACGCGGAATACTAGCCGCCAACGGTAGCGCCGGCGTCTCGCCGGCTGTCGCGAGGGCGTCCTCGCCCTCGCCTGTCCGCCCCGAATGAAAAGCTCGACTCACTTTTTCTTTCAATCTTCCCCTTCGATCAACGGTAGCGCCGGCGTCTCGCCGGCTGTCGCGAGGGCGTCCTCGCCCTCGCCTGTCCGCCCCGAGCGAAAAGCTCGACTCACTTTTTCGCCACAATCTTCCCGTTCGGTGCCCAACCCGCGCTTGTTGGTTCGAAAATAACAACTTTCCATCATGAAGCTCAGTCAACAATCGCACCTCCTCTAAGTTTCTCACTTCGCGAATCTTTTTGAAAAATTCTGGGTTCAAGTATGCACACGGACGGAGATTCCGATGAGGCGTTTGCTCGGCTTGCGACCTGTTCTCATCTTGTTGATCGCCGCAGTTTCAGTAAATGCTCAAACCGCTCAGAATCGAGAAGTCGATTTCGGAGTGAATGGTCATCCGCTGAATGCAGGGTCCTCCTACAGCCTGCCTCTTGAGCAACAAGTCTCCCTGCTCAAGACACTCGGCCTCAAAACCTATCGGGTCAACATAAACCCCGCTCATACGGAGAAATTCGCCAGATTATCTGAGCTGATCTTGCTGGCAGAGCGTGAGCATATTCGCGTTCTCCCCGTCATTGTCCTGCCCCCAAACCAATATTCGGACGAGAACACGGCTTACGAAGCCGCGAAAGCGGCGGTTTACGAACTGGTTCGGCAATTCGAAACGAAAGTGAGCGTTTGGGAGTTGGGCAATGAGTACGATCTGTATTGCGTAAAGAACAACGACAACGGAGCCTCGCTCACCGATTACGATTCAGCCAAGTACGCCGTTGTCAGGGGATTATAAGAGGAATGCTCACGGGTCTTCACGAGGCGAGTCCGT
The DNA here is from genome assembly GCA_963729415.1 of uncultured Acidobacteriota bacterium. Classification (GTDB taxonomy): domain Bacteria; phylum Acidobacteriota; class Terriglobia; order Terriglobales; family Acidobacteriaceae; genus Gp1-AA133. Next base: position 319,176 of record CAVSOD010000018.1, read on the forward strand.
CTTCGCGAAGCATCGTACAGACCACTCAGCATACGCCTACCTCTCTGGACAGCGGGTTTCTGGAAAAGCTGATTCAGGACGGGATTGCCTTCGACATTACGGGATACCACTATTACAGTCGCGACGGTCGTGTCCCTATCGCAGGCGATGGGACGAACTCTTTGAAAGTTCTGCATGATACGTTTCATAAGCCGATCTGGATTACAGAGTTCGACAAGTCTTCCATCACGCCGAACCTCGGGCCCAGTTCCGACCCCCGCGAGCAAGCACAGGCCTTAAGGGCGGCACTAAGCGAGATTGCCGCAGATGCGGAGCGGTACGGTGTAATCGGCGCTGACATCTATGAGCTGCTGGATGAACCCGAGCTTCTAAACAATCCCAACCTAAAGCCCAGCCAATCGCAATTCGGAATTCTCGATGCGCAGGGCCGTCCCACTGCCGCTTCAGTTGCGGTACAGGATTTCTTGCGGGACTACTAGTGGGCTGTCGCAGTGAATTCGTTAGTAGGTAGGCGGCGAGAAGGGTCCGAGTATTTCCACTGGATGGGTCGAGCGTTGGCGGAGTAGGCATTGATGTAGCGACGGAGCTTGCGAGCGAGGTCGGGGACCGAAGAGAAGATGCCGCGGGCAATGACCTCGCGTTCGATCTTGGCGAACCAGATCTCGACTTGGTTGAGCCAGGAGGAATAAGTAGGCGTGAAGTGAAACTGCACGCGGGAATGTCGTTGCAGGAAGTCTCGAACGAGTTTTGTTTTGTGGGCAGAGAGGTTGTCGAGGATGATATGTATCTGTTGCCGGGGCGGGCACAAGGAGACTACTTCTTCCAGGAAGGCAACGAAGTCGCGGCTGGTGTGGCGAGCCGCGGTTTTCCCATGCACCCGGCCGGTCTTGGTGTCGAGCGCGGCATACAGGGAAAGTGTGCCGTGCCGGTAATACTCGAAACCATGACGCTCGGCGCGTCCCGGCGAGAGCGGCAGCACGGGATCGAGCCGATCCAGGGCTTGGATGGCGGTTTTCTCATCGACGCAGAACACCGCGGCATGCTGCGGAGGCCGCAAATACAGGCCGATAATGTCGGCGGCTTTGCGTTCGAACTCGGGATCGTCGCTGGCCATATAACGCTCCAGGCGGTGGGGCTTCAGGCCCGCTTCTTTCCAGACCCGATGCACTGCGTCCTTGCTGACTCCCAGCGCCGCCGCCAATTTGCGGCAACTCCAATGGGTGGAACCGTCGCTGGGTTTCTTGCGAGTGGCGGACAGAATCCGGGCGCGCAGAGCCGGAGTCAACAACGTCGCCTTCTGGCCGGGGTGATAGGTATCGAGTCCGTCGAGCCCGGACTGGAGGAAGCGCTGCTTCCAGCGAACGATGGTAGGCGCCGTAGTTTGCAACTGCCGCTTGATCGCGCTGAACGATGCGCCCTGAGCCAGCATCAGGATGAGCTTGGCGCGAAAGACGTAGCCCGCAGGCAGAGAACGCGATTGAGCAATACTGCTGAGTTCTGAACGTTGGTCGCTGGTGAGGGAGATTTCGCTGCCTGTCGCCATACCAACTTAGAAGCATAGCAACAGGTAATGGTTACTTCGCGACAGTCCACTAGAGCAGTTCTCGTGAGGCGGGCTGGCAGATCGAGGCCCACGTTGTCGAGTTCAGTGGAGATTGAGGCTCATATCTTTCGGCCGCCGCGAATCGCGGAAGGTCGATGGTAAAATCCGGGGGAGGGAAAGCCTCGAAGCAGCCACATAGTGCCTTTCCCGCATTCCACGCTTTCGGGCCCGTAGCTCAGCGGTTAGAGCAGGGGACTCATAATCCCTTGGTCCGGGGTTCGAATCCCTGCGGGCCCACCACGTTCCTCGCGAATCTGCCGCGCATTCCAGATTCGCGGCCACCGACTGGCTGACGGCAGTGCGGAGAGCCCGTCCTCAACGCTCTGCGTTCCTTCCCGCTCACCGGATTTGTAAAAACACGAAGAGAATCTCTTCCATCAGCAATCCGACTCGCGACCTGCGGCGTAGTAAATGATACAGGCGAGTGGACGAAACGATGTGCTGGGCATTCAGCCATCGGGCACGTGCAGCGCCTGAAATCCTCCCAGGAGATGGCAGATGCATTCACCAAACGATTCCGTGTCCCCCAACCCGGCCGCGCTGGCGGAAACCAACGCGTCGGAATTTTCCCGGCGGTCTTTTTTCAAGCGGGCGGCCGTCGTTGGAGCGACCGGCCTGGTTGCGGCGGGCGGCGTGACATCACTGGCGTCCCTGCTTGCCAAGCCCGCGCTGGCGGCCGACGACGATCCCGCAGCTCACGGCCTCAAGAAAGGCGACCGCGACATTCTGATCGCCGCCGAAATTGCCGAGGCGCTGGCTGTCACGACTTACACCAACATCATCAATACCGCCTCCTTTTTCACACGCCTCGAATCCGACGACCAGGGCTACCTGATGGCGGCGCGCCAGGAAGAAATGTCCCACTATCTGCTGGAGCAGCAGGTCACCGATCAGCCCAGCCCGTTCACCTCGTTCTTTTATCCCGCCAACATGTTTGCCGACGCGCAAGCCACGCTCAATACGCTGGTCACGCTCGAGGACGCGTTCATCGCCGCATACCTGGTGGGCGTGCGCAATTTCAGCACCCCGCAGTTGCGGGTAACGGCGGCACGCATCATGGGGATTGAAAGCGATCATCGCACGCTGGCTCGAGTGGTGGCTCCTGGAGTCGCGGCGCAGGACGGCGGCCCGATTGAGACGGTCACCGGCATTCAGGGCGTGGCCGAGAGCGTCGATCCCCCCAACAACAACGGCTACGAGCGAACCCTCTGCTGGACCAGGATCGACCAGGCGGTATCGGCCCTGCTGCCTTTCGTCGACAAGAACGCCGCGAATGCTGCCGGATTCGATACCTCGAAGTCGTATCCCTTCGAGCCTTTCAGTCCGGTGTTACCCAACTCGCTCGGCAATTTCATTTCTTTCAAGGGATGTTGAGAACGCTGGCCGCGTTTGTCCTGGACTGGCCGGCATGCGTCAGCACCGCACGCCGGCCTTCCTCAACGTTTAATTGATTTCAGCCGCGAAAATGGAGAGCACTTATGTTTGAAGGTCTGCTTCAACCCATGCATCTGTTAGTGATTCTTGGAATCGCACTACTGGTTTTTGGTCCAAAGAAGCTCCCGGAGCTCGGAAAAGGTTTAGGCGAGGGAATACGCGGCTTCAAGGGAGCCATGGCGGCAGAAAAAAATGAAGGCGAACAGTCCTGAGCGTCCCGGCCCGCTTGCCAGGCGACTTCAGGGGATGGCCCCTGGGGTGGGAGCGTGTTATACGCGGATTGCGGCGTATGCCCGGTTCGCCGCAGCCACAGACACCTTCATCGGAATGCGCGGCCTCGACTCCACCGCTTTGCCGCGATCCAGTTCACGATAAAGCGTCATGATGAAGTAGTGCCGCAGGTGGTATTCGAGCAGGTCGCGTTCATCGAGGCTGACCGGTTGTTTGAAAAGGCGGACCTGATCGGCGATGAGCTCTTCCACTTCTCGCTTCAGGCTGGGGCTGGTCGCAGCCATACACACTCCCTGGCCAGAGGAAAATGGTTGAGGGGAGGAAGTTCTGTGATGGTAGCGCCCCAATGTTAAGGGAGTATGAAACGCTCAGCACAGTTGAGAATGCCCACAAATGCACGCTAGCGCTCATTCCGTGCTGCTGTCAGGGCCCAACCGATCCAAGCGCAGAGCGGAAACGCGGCTAGCAGCGTGCTCCATACCAGTGGGGCTTTTTGCCTCGGTGACACCAACCAGAATCGCATTCGCCACGTAAGCAGCAACCACCGCCGACACGGTCCGCCGGGCCTATTCGCGGGACGTGCTCGGTGTAGATAGCAGATTGGTTGGTGGGAAAGCTGCGCGACAACGTCAGCTCGGGCGTTGCTGACTTAACGAACTTTTTGCTGCGCTGAGAAAGCTGGCTTGGCTGGCCGCTTTATCGATGGGTTCGACCGCGACGACTTCGCAGGACTAGTTGCCGGCGTCCGCGGGCGTGGCGCGGAGGCTTGCCGCTTAACCCCTTCCTCCTGCTCGGAAAGCTCCAGCAACTGCTTCACGATTGCCGCCTTTTCCCATTTCTCGACCCGCTTCGGCTTGCGCGCGTCGATCACCAGAAAAAGCAGGACCGCGCTCACCGCCGCCAGCGCAATGACAACTCCGGTCAACGAGAACCCGAACATGTCTTTCGGCTTTCCTTAACGGACGGGATCCACACCCTGCAGATTCGCAATTGTGCTCCGTCCCTACCGATAGCAGACAAGTTACCAAGGTTGTTGACCGGAGTCGTTACCTTCACCCCGCCTGCCCACTGTCCCGCAAACTCAAAGAGCGCCAACGCTCTTATCATTGAGTGGGCACTACCCGTTGATCGAACCGAAGGGAAACTGTCCAAGTTTCTGCAGCTCGCGCTCAAGCTTTTCGACGTCCTGCTGACCCTGCTCCGCGCCCTCACGCAGAGGCTCGATTCTCGAAGGCTGCTGCCAGTTGATAGGCCCAGGAAGCGGCAACAATCTGCCCCCCTCATGATGATGGCCACCCTCATGATGATGATGGTGGTGGTGATGCTCATGATGTTCCGGCCCATGATGATGGTGTTGGTGGTGGGGACGCAGAGAATCCAGAATTCCTTTCAGGAATCCAGGATCAAAGATGCCCTGGTTAGGCTGCCTGCAATTGTTGAAGGCGTCGCCCACTTGCTGCCCCGCATTCTGCAAACTGTTTTCTGCCCCTTCCAAGGCCGATTCGCCCGCTTGCAAGAGATTGTTCCCGAGTCCCAGAAAGTTCTGAAGCTGATTGATGAATGACATGTTCATCTCCTCTCACCCCAGTTATCGGGAACTGTAAAGAAATGTTTCCGGCAGGTTGGAGCGAGCCCGGTTCACCAAAGCGAGGTGCGACAAAGAAAGTCCTCGCTGTTCACGCGGCGCAGAGCGTTGGTCAGCGGAGGGAAAGCTGTCGACCGCTTTGCCCTCAACGGCGGACTGGTGTGTTCAACCACACAGTCGCTTCCTGGTGGCACCAGCACCATAACGGCCCACTATCCAGGGAACGGCACCTACGCCGCGAGCGACTCGCACCCCTACAAGTAACGGTCAATGCCGAACCCAGCACGACAACCGTCTCCGTTCTTGCGGTCGACTCGACCGGGAAGCCGAGTTTCTTTACCACAGGTTCGTACGCAAGCTTCGTTTATCCGCGGGCTGACGTTGTGGGGAAATCGGGGAGCGGTACGGTGCAGGCGGATTTCGTAATGGCGTTGTCGGTCGATCCAGTCACCGTCCAGGTGCCCGGCTCAGCTCCCAGCCGCCGAACCCAGGAACGCCGGTTGGGCAATACCTGGTTACGCTCACCGCGAGCAGCGGGTCAATCATGCACTCGACCAGATTCACGCTGCAAGTGCAGTGAGAGCGGGCCCGCTTACATCCTCGTATTCTTGATCGGCAGCCTCACGCGGAAACAGGTGTATCCCGGGCGTGACACCACGCTCACGTTTCCGCGATGCTTGCGCACGATGCGATACACCGTGTCCAGGCCGAGCCCGGTGCCTTCTCCCATGGGCTTAGTGGTAAAGAAAGGATCGAAAATCTTGGTCTGAATCTCGGGCGGAATTCCGGTTCCGTTGTCGACGAACTCGGCCAGCACGTCCTCGTCCTCGCGCATGGTTCGAATGCGCAGTTCTCCTTTTCCGTTCATCGCATCGGCGGCGTTGTCGATCAGGTTGGTCCACACCTGGTTCAGTTCGCTGCCATACGAATCGATGCGCGGCAAATTGGGATCGTAGTTCCGCACCACGGTGATGCCATGCTTCAGTTTGTGATTCAGCATGATCAGCGTGCTGTCGATTCCCTTGGCGATGTCCACTTCCTGGCGCGGCGCCTCGTCCATGAACGAGTATTCCTTGATCGCCTTTACCAGCTCCGAAATGCGGCATGAGCTATGCTCAATGTCCGTGAGCAGCCGCGAAATTTCCAGGGTGGTGCCGAAGCGCCGGATCACCGGTTTCATCACTGCCGGAGTGAACTTCTGCGCCAGGCGTTCCAGGTGCTCGACGTGAACGCCCGCTTCGGCCAGCACGGGCGCGACTTCCCAGCCATCATCCACGCCGTGCTCCTCGAGCCACTTCTGGAGCTCTTGCTGCAGATCGCTGAGTTCCAGGGGATTTTTCGCAGGACTCTGCGTTTGCAGCTCACGCGCCTTGGCCTCGATCATGCGCAGGGTCGCGCGCGCCTCCGGCGGAAGATTCTCCTGGTCGATTTCCATGCTGGCCTGCTCGCGCCTGTCGAAAATGGTGCGCAGCGAGTTGGCCGCTCGCGCCGCAGCAGCCGCCGGATTATTCAGCTCGTGCGCCAGCCCAGCCGACAGCTTGCCCAGCGAGGCCAGCTTTTCGCGCGCCAGGTCCAGCTTCGTCACTTCGCGCACGCGGTCCGAAAGGATCCCCACCAGACGCGGACCCAGCTCCGGAATGCGGTTCAGCATTTCGGGAAATAATGCCTTCGAAATTCGCGCTACCCGCAGATGCGTTACCGCGCGCGCCGTGATCGTGTAGTGCGTCATGCGCGAAAAAGGCAGCATGCCCGTCACCATGCCGGCCCGCGCCGTATACACCGGCGCATCCGGCCCCGCGCTCTCACGGCGGCCATCGGTCTCGCCCTCCAGATAGATGATCATGGAGTCCGCCGGTTGGTTCTCGCGGATGACCACTTCGCCCGCCTCGGCCGTGGCAACCTCGGAGTGGTCGGCGAGCCACTGCAGTTCGTCGTCCGAGAGATCGGCGAGGATCGGAATGTTCCTGAATTCCTTGACCAGTTCCGTGTTCATTCTGCAGATCAGATTCTCTCCGAAATCCCCCGGATTCGGAAATTCACTGATCGTGCAACCCCCTGGCGGTCGCCTCTCCCCGCTCTTCGAGGCAGCAGGAAGCAGTGTTCTAAGCGTTTTTGTCGCGGCTTTTTGAGCTTTTTCAGCGCCGGACGTCCCGCCGGCGCTGCCGGCCTAAAGCTCGCCGGCGCTGTGAGATAATTAAACATTAACTATCCATAAGAAAGGAAGACGTCATGGCGCACGAAGTCTTTTGCGTAAAGCTGAAAAAGCAGTTGCCCGGCCTCGACGAGCCGCCCTTTGATACCGAGCTTGGCAAGAAAATCTATGACAACGTCTCGATGGAAGCCTGGCGCCAGTGGACCGAGTTCTGCAAGATGATCCTGAACGAATATCGCCTGAACCCCGCCCGCCGCGAGGATCAGGAAGTCATCGTGCGCCACATGGAGCAGTTTTTCTTCGGCGATGGCGCCGTCGCGCCCAAGGAATACGTGCCGCCGACGCACTAGTCGCGGAAAAGCGATGGCTCACTGAAACCCCTGAAGTCACGTCATTAGTCGCCAGTCTTCAGTCGCCAGCAGAACCCTTCGGAGCAAACAACTCTCCTGCAATCAGAAAAGAATTGCCGGGCATCTTTAGCGTGCCCGGCTACAGAATCCACAAGTAGCGCCGGCATCCCCGCCAGCCGTCGTGAAACGAAAGTAGTGCCGGCGTCCCCGCCGGCTGTCGCGAGGGCATCTTGCCCTCGCCATAGCACGTGGACCGCACCACCTTTGCCTGCCCGCTTGACACCGCCCCAACAATAAGGCAGTATCTTCGCCTGTATTAAATGCATTTAATACAGGCATTCCCGCGCGGGAGACTCCGTATGCCTGCTTTTCTCCGCTCCCACACTTACACTCTACTTCTGTCTCTTGCCGCCACTCTGCTGACTTGCGTTCCCAACGCGCAATCGCAGTCTGCGTATGTTCGCGTCAGTCAGGTCGGCTACGAAGCCGGCCATGCACCCTTCCGCGCATACCTGATGTCGACAGCCTCGGCGGCGGACGCAACCTTTAAGGTGTCAAACTCCACAGGCAGGATCGTTCATGAAGGCAAAGTTGGCGCGCTGCTAGGCACCTGGAGCCACTCCAGGAAAGTTGTCTACGACGTGTACGCGATCGAGTTCACCGCGTCTCCAGGCGATCTCTACACAATCTCACTGGCCCACCCCGCGGCCACCTCGCCACGCTTCGCGGTCGGTACTCCAGAGAGTCTCTACTCCGGCCTGCTTTTAAACTCGCTGTTCTTCTACCAGACAGCGCGTGACGGCCCGAACTTCGTTCGCAATGCGCTACGCCCCGAACCCGGCCACCTGAAGGACGCGAACGCGCGCGTGTTCCTCACCCCGCCCCTCGACGACAACGATTTCATCAACAACGTTCCGCCTGCGCCTCCGTTGATCGCGGCCGGGCTGCCGAACCTCGACGCATCCGGCGGCTGGTGGGATGCCGGCGACTACACCAAGTACGTCGAGACCACCAGCTACACCGCCGCCCTGATGCAGATCGGAGTTCGCGATTTCCCTGAACAGATGGGCGCGCGCGCCCGCCTGCATCCTCCCGCGCCTCCAGGCTCGGTTTCCTACGCGGGAAACAGTGGTCCGGGTGCCCCGCGTTCCGCCGACTTCACTGGCGAAGCGCGCTTCGGAGTGAACTGGCTGCTCAACATGTGGGACAGTCAAACTCGCACCCTTTATTACCAGGTCGACAACACGCAAGACTGGAACTACTACGGCGAAGGTACCCCGAGTTCCGCCACCGGCAATTGCGGCGGCACATTCGTCACTCCGTTCTGCCTTATCACCGAGTACGACATCTGGACGCTGCCGCAGGACGCCGATCATTTCGAGCAGGCCGGCGATCCCCAACCGTGCGATCCGCTCACGACTTTCTACATCTGCAATCGCCCCGTCTACCTGGCCGGACCAGCCGGCTCCAGGATCAGCCCCAATCTTGCCGGACGCCTCGCCGCCGCTTTCGCGCTTTGCTACCAGCTCAACCACGAGACCCGGCCGGCTCTCGCCAATCGCTGTCTGAAAAACGCGGAGGATATTTTCGCGCTCGCCGATACTTCGTATCCCGATCCTGCGCCAGGCGGGAGCGGCTCCGGCACATGCGCCAATTGCCTGCTGACCATCGCGCCCTTCGACGGCTATCCCGAAACCGTCTGGGAAGATGACATGGAACTCGGCGCCACCGAACTCTTCTTCGCGCTTCGATCCGCCGGCGAAGGAGAAGATCTTCCCGCTGGGCTGGCCCACACCAATCCCATGGATTACCTGCGCGCCGCCGCGCGCTTTGCCCGGAGCTACATCACGAACATTTACAAGACTGGTAACAGCGATACGCTCAATCTCTACGATGTCAGCGGCCTCGCCCACTACGAGTTGTACCGCGCACTCGATTTGGCCAACGATCCGAAGGGGCTGCCCGTTTCGAAATCCTCCATCGGCCAACAACTCCTCCGCCAGGTCGCCGACGCAATCGCGCAAGCAAATGCCGACTCCTGGGGCTTCGGCTACCCCTGGAGCGCTGGCGACAGCACCTCGCATGGCGCAGGTTTGTCGGTGATGGCCAGTGAGGCCTACGCCCTCACCCGCGCTCCGCGCTACGACACCTTTTCGCAACGTTGGCTGGCGAACATTGTGGGGACCAACGCCTGGGGTTCTTCTTTCATCGTCGGCGACGGCTCCACGTTTCCAGACTGCATCCAGCACCAGGTGGCCAATCTGGCTGGCGCGCTCGACGGTACATCCGGCGGAACGCCGGTTCTGTGGGGCGCTGCTTCCGAGGGCCCGGGTGGCTTCATCAGCTCGGGTGTGCTCGACAACATGATTCTGTGTCCCGCCAACGGCGCCGACCCGTTCAAGAAGTTCAACGGCAACAGCGGGCCGTTCGATCCCTCTCAAACCGCCGTCTACCAGGACAACGTGCAATCCTTCAGCACGACCGAACCCGCGATCGATCTGACGGCCACGTCATTTCTGATGTGGTCCTGGAGGATGGCGCTGGAGCGGTGAGGATGGCGCTGGAGTGGCAAAGTAACACCTCGCCCTGCTTGTGCGCTCGCCGATGGAGCGACGGGCGTCCCCGCCCGTCAAGTGCGGCGTCGCTACAGACTGCGGAAAAACGACTGTAGCGCCGGCGTCCCGCCGGCTGTCGTGAGGGCATCTTGCCCTCGCCTTGCAAGGTTCATATCAGGACACGCCTTCAGAGCCTGCCCTGAGCGGAGTCGAAGGGCGCGCCGATCTGGTTGAGGAGTGCGGTGTCGCACACGTCGCTCAAGACTCGGCACCGACTCGCACGCGCGTACCAAGAACGACACCCCGCTCCCACCGCGACCTCTGCGAGCGAACAGTGCCCTTTTTCTTCGCTGTCCAACGGTACATGCACTTTCGTTTGCTCCCTGTGACTAACTCTGTGGATGATGTCCATTTGTTTCCGCAGTATGCTCTTGCCGAATGTCCCGAAATCCTCTCCCCCTGGTGCTGTTGCTTGCGCTGTTGGGCACAGCGGCTCTGACTCGGGAAAAATCGCGCGCCGCGCCTCCTCCGCCTCGCCTTCCGAGCGCGGGCGAACTCTGGGCGCAACAAACCCTGCAATCCCTCTCTCTCGAAGAAAAGGTCGGCCAGCTGTTCATGATTCGCATGCGGGTCGAATTGCTCGGCGACCAGAGCCCCGAATACCTCCGTCTGCGCGACAGCATCCACCAATATCACATCGGCTCGCTGGCCATGTCGGTCCCCGCTGAAGGACGCTTTCGCCAGGGCAACAACCGCTACCAAACCGTCTCGTTGATCAACCATCTTCAGGAAGAAGCCAAGCTGCCCCTGCTGATCGCTGGTGATTTTGAGCGCGGCGTTCTTCCCGCCCGCCTGTTCGGCACCACCGTGTTCCCCCACGCCATGGCTTTCGGAGCGGCGGGCAATCTCGAATACGCGGAGAAGTTCGGACGCATCACCGCGCAAGAGAGCCGCGCCCTGGGCGTGCACTGGAACCTGTTTCCGGTGGCCGACGTCAACTCGAATCCGGCGAATCCCATCATCGGAACGCGCGCTTTCGGCGAGAATCCGCTGCAGGTCGGCGACCTGGTGGCCGCCTATATCCACGGCGCCCGTGCCAATGGCATGCTCACCACCGCCAAGCATTTTCCCGGGCATGGCAACACCGCCACCGACTCGCACATTGCGGTTCCGCGTGTCGATGAAAACTTCGATCAGCTGACCGCGGTCGATTTGCCTCCCTTCCGCAAGGCGATTTCCGCTGGAGTCGATGCCGTGATGACGGCGCATGTCCGCGTGCCCGCGCTCGATCCCGACCCCAACCATGTGGCCACGACATCCCCGCACATCATTAATGATCTGCTGAAGAAACAACTCGGCTTTCCGGGCCTGGTGGTAACCGACGCGCTCGATATGGCCGGCCTCAGCAATCGCTATGCGGCGAATCCGGGCCGCGCCGCGGTCGAAGCATTCGAAGCCGGAAACGATGTCCTGACCATGCCTCTTGATCTCGGCGCCGCCTACCAGGCGATGCTCGATGCCGTGCGCGTCGGCGAAATCTCGCAAGAACGCCTCGATGCCTCGGTGCTGAAGATTCTGAAGGCCAAGGGCTCGCTCGGATTGCAGAAAGATCGCGTCGTTGACATCACGGCCATTCCCAGGCTGGTTGGCAGTCCCGAGAACGTAGCCGAAGGCCAGCACATCTCCGATGAGTCGGTCACCCTGGTGCGCGACAACGGCAAGCTTCTACCCCTGCGCTCTAAGCGGACCGATGATGGCATGAGCATCCTCTACCAGCGCGTGAAGCCGACCCCTCCGACTCTGGTGATCCTCTGCGATCATCTGCGGGCCGAGGACGGGCACGGGCTGGAACGCGAAGTTCGCAAGCGCGTTCCCGAGGCGGCCGTGATCTACGTCGATCCGCGAGTTGCCGCCGCCCGCTACGACGCTGTCCTGCACGCGGTGGATGCCGCGCCCCAGGTCATCGTCGCCGTTTACGTCGTTCCGTCCGCCGCGCGCACGCGCACCGTAGCCCGCGGCCAGAGGAATTCCGCGTCCCTGCCCGACTCGACCGCCAATCTGCTGAACTCCATTCTGGCTCGCGCCGCCGCGAAAACCGCCGTGCTGGCCATGGGAACTCCTTACCTGACGGAAGACTTTCCCGCGATCCAGAACTACATTTGTACGTTTTCGAACGCGACCGTCTCCGAAGTCAGCGTCGCGCGGGCGCTGTTCGGAGAGATCCGCTTCTCCGGTCATCTTCCCGTGAACATCCGGAGCGCTTCCAACCCGATCGCCGCCAAGAACACTCTCGCCCAGCTTCCCCATTCCAACTCAGCAACCTGGCATCTCCGAGCCACCGACTGGCAGATGAGCGCCACGCCAGAGCCTTAGAGCCTTCCCTCGATAAGTTCTTAAACCAGGCCGCGGCAACCCTCTCGTTTTCCATTATCATTTCCGCGCGCGACTGCGGAAAACGACTGTAGCGCCGGCGTCCCGCCGGCAGTCGTGAGGGCATCTTGCCCTCGCCGTGCAGGTTCACCATTTCTCACAATCCGGTTACCTCCGGAATTACCCATGCACTCTTTTTGGTGCATATTTCATAACCCTGTAACATCGCCCGCCTATAAAGAGAGTATGGACGGGGCAGTCTACGACACGTTGATCCTCTCCGACGTGCACCTGGGCGCGGAGGTCAGCCGCGCGCGCGCCGCCACCTCCATGCTGAAGGAGAATTCCTTCCGCCGCCTCATCCTGCTGGGCGACATCTTTGCTGACCTGAACTTCGGGCGCCTCAAGAAAGAACACTGGAAATTTCTCGGCGCCATCCGCAAGCTCTCCAATCCCAAGCGTCAAGGTCGAAGTCATCTGGGTGGAGGGCAATCATGACCTCGGCCTCACCAACGTCATGTCGCATCTGGTGGGCGTGCGTGTGTTCCAGGAGTACGCCTGGAACTACGCCGGATTGCGCCACCTTGCCATCCACGGGCACCAATTCGATGGCTTCGCCGTGAACAGCGTGTCGCTGAGCAATTTCGGCACGTGGTTTTATCTCCTGCTGCAGAAGCTCGATCTGAAAGGTAAGCCGCTGGCGCGGCTGATTGACCGGCTGAACACGCGCTGGCTGCGCATGTCGGCAAAAGTGGCGGCGGGCGCGATCGCCTATGCGCGGCAGCGCGGCATCGACCGCATCTTCTGCGGACATACTCACGACGCGATGGATCTCGAGCGCGATGGCGTCCACTACTACAACTCCGGCGGCTGGATCGACTCCCGCCTGACCTACATCACCATCGGCACCGAAGGCGTCCGCATCCACGACTACAAAGAAGAAGCCGAGGCTGGGGAAGACAATGAAGAGCACTCCGAGGACGACTCCGAGCTCGCCGCCTTCGCCGAAGCCGACCTGCACGACGAACCGGTGGAGCTCTCGAGCCTTAAGCCTTAGTGTCAGGTCTTAAGTATTAGGTGTCAGGTCTCAGGCATTCCGGCGTCAGGGCACCCCTTGACAGACTGAGGAAAAACGACTGTAGCGCCGGCGTCCCGCCGGCTGTCGCGAGGGCATCTTGCCCTCGCCGCTTAGGTTCGTATCACGGCACGGGTTTGAGTCGCGCTCACCTGCCATTTGATCATCCCAGACTCTTGGAAGAGCGGCACCCGCTCCCATCAGAAGCTGACGACGAGTCCGGTCGAGGCTCGCACCATGTTCTGGGTGAGGCCGAAGAGGTTGGTGCGCAGGTAATCGGCCGAGACGCGAAGGCTGAATGGGCCGCGCCACTTGTAATCCACGCCGCCACCCCCCGCGACCGTCCAGTTGGTGCTCGAATCGAAAAAGCCAGGCGTAGTGACGCTGACACGGGTGGCGCCGCCCAGCAGGTGCACGAAGGGGCGGAGATTGCCGTAGTGCTTCGAGATCTGCGGGCCGCCCAGGGCGGTGTATTCCTTAGCGCGGGAGTTCGGGATGGCGGGAGTGCAGACAGGAAAGGTCACGCACGAAATCGGAAACGCATTCCAGCCATAGTGCCCGCTGCCGTCGGCAACCAGCGTCAGCCAGGGCTTGAGATGGTAGCCCTCGATGGAGCCTTCCCAGCCATTCAGGTTCGAGCGGTTGCCGGGACCGTAGTTGGTGTTGCCGTAAGAGTAGCCGGCAAAAATGGTGAACTTGGGGTTCTGGGCGGCTGCCAGGCCGCCAAGCGCAAGCACTGCCGCCAGCATGAGGGCGCGTTTCAGCACGAAAAATCCTCCTTGGCGCCCGCTATCGGGCGAGGCCACAGGGAAGCGCGAACATCGTAGGATGCACCGGCCTCCCAAAACTTTGCCCCGCATTGCGGGGCATCCGGCTTTGCAGACAAGTAATGGAAGAGATTTTTACATGCCGGCGACAATCGCACAATGTCGATCGGATAGGGTAGGGCCTATGGAAAACGTAAATCGATTGTCGTCAATGTATAAAGGCGCCTACAAAATCCGCCGGAAACCGGATCTGAAACTCACCCTTGAGCCATCGACATCCGGCGATGCCATGGTGATTCGTTGCGCCGGCCGCATCGTGTATCGCGAGGAAGCGGCGAGCCTTTCGCGGGCAGTAAAAGACGCGCTGTGGCACGCGAACCAGGTGGTGCTTGATCTTGAAGATGTCAAGACCATCGACAGCGCCGGGCTGGGTGAGTTGGTCCTGGTGCACATGATCGCAGACAACCGGGAAAAAACTGTCACCCTGCTGAACGCGAATGCACACGTGCGCGAGTTGCTGGACCTGACGAATCTGTCGTCGGTATTTCAGATGTCGTCTGCCATCGAGTATGTAGAACATCGCGAAGCAGTGGCAGCGGGGGATTAAATGCGGTGTAGTTCCACTCCCGGGTGACAGGTCGCTCGAGCTCTGCCGTCACACTCCCGATTGCGAAACGTAGCCAAACCACTCCACGCAAGGTACGTCAACTACCCAAAGGATTGGCTTCCTATTGCCCCGTTATGCCGGAGTTACCCGGGCCAACGCGGACTTGTTCGCGTTATCGCGCCATCCTAGAATCGTATTCGCGACGTTCGTCCATGGGCTCAACAGGCTGCGGTAAAACGACGGTAGCGCCGGCAGCCTGCCCTGAACGAAGCTGAAGGGTCCCGCCGGCTGTCGTGAGAGCCTGCCCTGAGCTTGTCGAAGGGGCATCTTGCCCTCGCCGTGCACGTTCGTGTCAGGACACCTTCAGAGCCTGCCCTGAGCGACGTCGAAGGGCGCGCCGACCTGGTTAAGAAGTATGTGTGGCTTCAAACGGGAGACCTCGTGATCGAGCAACAAATTAATGAATTCTTCGGCGATGCCGAGTCTACCGGTTTTGGAACCGGTTGGTGGAGCGGGATTTTATCCGCCTTCTTTGGAGTTCTTTCCTTCGGTGCCGTTTTGTGCCTGCACTTTCCTCAGCTACTCACCTCTCCTGAACTTCGTCCGCATTATCCAATGCAGGCCATGCGCGTGTTAATCCAGTGCCTCATCGTAGGGGCAATGATATTCGGAATCATTTCTTCGATTCTGCGCAAGAAAAGGACTCTGGCCTTCACCGGATTGTTGCTTGCCACTGCCGCCACCGCTTTGGGAGGATCCAGCGTACAGATCAACGAGAACCTGCGCAATGGGCCTGCCATCGGCCTGGACTGGTTTTTGCTTGATATGCTTTTGATGGCACTCATCTACGTGCCGCTCGAAAGACTCTGGCCCCAATATCCAGCACAGGGAACCTTCAGAAACGAGTGGACTCTGGATGTGGTGTACTTCATGTCCACTCATCTCCCGATACAGATTTTATCTTTTCTGGTTTTATTGCCCGCAACCCAGGCCACGAAGTATCTGGGCGTTCCGGTTCTCCAACATTTGATCGCTCGCTTACCTTGGCTCTTGCAATTTTTCGTGGCTGTAGTGGTTGCGGACGTTGCGGAATACTTCATCCATTTGGCTTTGCACAAAGTGCCGTTTCTCTGGCGTTTTCATGCCATTCACCATTCTTCCAAGGCGCTGGATTGGATCGCGGGCTCACGCTCTCACTTTGTCGACGACACACTCGTGCGCGGATTTATCCTCGCTCCGCTCATGCTGGGATTTTCGCAATCGATCATCCTCGCGTACCTGATTTTTGTCACCCTTCACGCTACCTGGACTCATTGCAATTTCGGTCCTAATGCGAAATGGCTCGAACAGTTTCTGGTAATGCCCCGATATCATCACTGGCACCACACTTCTCAAAAAGAGGGAATCGACAAGAACTTTGCCATCCACTTTCCGTGGATCGATCGAATCTTCGGAACTTATTACTATCCTGAGGAGTGGCCAGAACGTTATGGCCTGGATGGCGAAGAGATTGCGCCCGGTTTTGTGGGACAGACGATCGAACCCTTTACGATCCGGCGAAAGAGCGCCCTAAAACTCTAGCGCGGCTAAGGGAACATCGTGCGGTATCTTCTCACCCCTTGCCGTCGCCTGCACCAGGCCCAGAGATTTCATAACCTTCACCGTTAAAAACCCAAAGTCGTATTCAGATTCATGATGGCTTAGTCGCAAAAGACCTGGATAGTGATGGTGATTGTTCTGCAAACATGCGCTAAAGGTGGCCGTTACCGGTAGCCACTCGCCAATGTTCATGGCGTTGTCGTCGTCATCGTGATACCGCCGGTATCCGAAGTCGCGCGTGTGGGTCCAATAGTTTTGGACCATATTGACCCACAGTGCAAAAACTCGTATTCCAAACCACATCACCAGCGCAAACTTCCAATCTCCAACCAACTTCCATAAGAGATAAAAACTACAGGATTGCGCAACGATGGCAAACAGTGGGCTCGCAGTGACTCGAAAAGACCCCGACTGCAAAATCTCGTCGCCCGCCAAATTCTCCTTACATCGATAGGGCAGTACGCAGAGAACCATAGTCCGCCAAAAGCCGTCGGTCGCAAGCTTATTGGGATCCCCGTCATGGTCAGAGTTCTTATGATGCAAGCGATGGCGATTCACCCAGGCGATGGGATCGACATAAATGCCGAACGTGTTATTCACGACAGTGACGAGCTTGATGAACCATTCCTTATAGTCAAGGGCACGATGGGCGATTCCCAGATGAAGAATATCGGCCAGGTACAATCCGGCAAGAAACCAGCAGAAGAAAAAGTAAACCGCGCCTATTAACAGTCCGTTCCATGGCCCCAAGTGCGCCGGGGCGGAATCCATACAAGCCAGCATGTACAGAACAATGATTAGATAGCCGATGACGTTGTAGATTTTCACGATCGCTCCGCGTGCGACGATTCAAGCAAAAACCAGAAACCCTTTCAAGTAACAACTTAGACAAGTTACCAGTCAATCGGCCCGAACAACCGCTTCCATTCATTGACCTGCCTCTGCTCGTGTCTTCGTGGCTCGCTTACCTCTCCCGCAAAAAGCGGTATTGACCTCTGCGCTCGGCGCTGACAGCCTCGGCGACCTGAAGAAAGGCGCGTCCCGCGTGAGACAGTGGCGCTTCTTTGCGATAGACCACGCGCAGCTTACGATGGAAGCGGAGTTCGCGCACCGGCACCCGGACCAGTTCCCCTCGAGCCAATTCATTCTGCACGCTGATCTCAGGAACCAGCGCCACCCCGTTGCCCATGGCGACAAAGCGGGTAATGGCTTGCAGCGTGGGGAGTTCGACATCCATGTGCAGGGGCGTCTTGTGACGGCGGAAAGCCTCGATAACCTTTTCGCGGTAAGGCGACGAAACGATGTGCGCGACGAAGACCTCGGCGCCGAGTTGGCGGATGCTGATCTGCTTCTCGCTGGCCAGTGGGTGGGTGGGAGGAACCACAAAGGTCAACTCGTCCTGGTAGACGACGATGGAGCGCAGGCGCGGGTCCTGTGGATCGTAGGTGAGGACGCCCATTTCCACAGTGTGGCGAAGCAGGTCGTCGGGGATATGGCTGCCGAGTGAGCGCTGCACCATGATCTTGATCATGGGATGCAGGCGGCGGAATTCGGCGAGCACCGGAAGAAGATAGAGGGCGGTAAATTCGTTGGCGGCAATGGCCAGCTTGCCCTTCTGGATTTCGCGGAGTTCGGTGAGCGCCGCTTGCGCGTCGGTGCGGAGGTTGAGCAGTTTTTCGGCGTATTCCTTCAGGGTTTCGCCCGCGTCCGTGAGAACCCCCTCGCGCGAGGAGCGGTCGAAGAGGGGCTCGCCGAGTTCCTCCTCCAGCTTGCGAATGGTCTGGCTGACGGCGGATTGCGTGCGGAAGAGCTTTTCCGCGGCGCGCGAGAAGCGGCCTTCGCGGGCAACGGTAAGGAAGACTTCGAGTTGCGAGAGTTCCATAGCGTTTCCAGATTTAGAGTTTCCTGATTTAGAGTTTCCCGATTTCCGCAGGCAGCGCCGAAGACGCACCCTGACACCAACCGAACAGTGCCCGCCCCCGGAAAACCAGCTCAGAAAACTTACGTAAGCAAAACTTGCCGCGTGATTAGGACAACTTATTGCCAGCAGTATTGCTAATACTAATTGCAGGATTATAAGCTTTGCTTTATATGCCTGTCCACCTACCATAACCCTTACCCTCGGGAGGAAAACCGCTTATGGAGCGAGTACGAATCACGGTGTTCGACACGACCTTGCGCGACGGCGAGCAGTCGCCGGGCTGCAGCATGAACGTCCACGAGAAGCTGCGCATGGCGCATCAACTCGATCGACTGGGCGTCGACGTGATCGAGGCCGGGTTCCCCATCGCCTCCGATGGCGATTTTGAAGCGGTGCAGGCGATTGCCGCGGCCGTGCGGCGGCCGATTATCTGCGGGCTGGCCCGGGCATGCCCGGCCGATATCGAGCGGGCGTGGCAGGCGCTGAAGGCGGCCGCGCGGCCACGTATCCACGTGTTCCTGGCGACTTCCGATATCCACCTGAAATACAAGCTGCGCATTTCGCGCGAGCAGTGCCTGGAGCAGGCGCGCAGCAGCGTGCGTCTGGCCAAGTCGTTCTGCCACGATGTGGAGTTTTCTCCGGAAGACGCGACCCGCACCGACCGCGAATTTCTGTGCCAGGTGGTGCAGGCGGTCGTCGACGAAGGGGCGACCACCGTAAACATCCCCGACACGGTCGGCTACACCATGCCGGCGGAATACGCCGAGATCATCCAGATGCTGCGCGAGCGAGTACGCGGGATCGAGAACGTCACCATCTCAGTCCACTGCCACAATGACCTGGGGCTGGCGGTGGCGAACACACTGGCGGCGCTGGGCGTAGGCGCTCGCCAGGTGGAATGCACCATCAACGGGATCGGAGAGCGCGCCGGCAACGCGTCGCTCGAAGAGATTGTGATGGCAACGCGGGTGCGCCCGGACCGGTACGCATTCGACATCGCGGTGGCCAGCGAGCACCTGTATCCCGCGAGCCAGTTGCTGAGCGAGATCACGGGTGTTCCAGTACAGCCGAACAAGGCCATCATCGGACGCAACGCGTTCGCCCACGAAGCCGGTATTCACCAGGATGGCGTGCTGAAGAATCCGCTGACCTACGAGATCATGACGCCGCAGTCGGTGGGCGTGCCCGATTCGCGGCTGGTGCTGGGCAAACATTCCGGGCGGCACGCGCTCGGGTTGCGTTGCGAGCAACTCGGATATCAGTTTGACCGGCGCGAACTCGACGAGATCTACAGGAGGTTTGTAGTTCTGGCGGACCAGATCAAGCACGTGGAGGATCATCATCTGCTGCAACTGATCCGCGAGGCGCGGCCCGTAAGCAAGCGTATGCCTCCGGCGCACGTGGAAGCGATACCGCCGGTGGTGATTGCCGCCGTGGCTGGCCAGACGTTTCATGTGCCGGCACCACTCGAGCGCCATCCCCTCGAGATGAGCCTGCACTCGCTGCATGACCATCATGCGGAGCAGGAAGATTATTTATGGGGTGTGTAGGAATTTGTGGACGAACGGGCTGGCCCGGCGCAAGCCGGGCCCTTTTTCGTTGGCTGTCCGACGAAGTCGCGCAGAGAAGTTGTAGCGCCGGCGTCCCGTCGGCTATCCCGTGGACGGCGATAAAAAAGAGCCCCTCCATTCGGAAGGGCTCCAGGAGATTGCTGGAAACGAGTTACGAGCGGATCTTGTGGCGCACGAACCCGGCCAGTCCGAGTAGTCCAGTGCCGAGCAGAGTCATCGTGCCAGGTTCGGGAATGGCGGCGGTGTTGCCGATGATCAAAGCTTCGGAATTGGGAGTGATGAATTTGATCTTGCCGTCGACCACGAGCATGGCGTAGATCGCGGTCCCGGCGGGGACGCCGTTTGCGGTGACGTTGAGACTACCCTTCGCGTCGAGGCTGCTGTGAAGGTCGATGTAGCCAAAGGAAAGCGAACTGCAATTCCCGGAACAGAAGCCGAGGTTGACCAGACTCGAACTGATCGCCTTCAGCGCGCCATCCTCGGGAAAGTTTTGCAAGCTGGTAAACGAGACTCCATTCAAGGTGCCCTTCAGGCTTGAGGGCGAAGCGGCAATCAGGATGACGTCGGCCGCGGCATTGCCGTTCGCAGTGTTAACGGAAAAGTTGTTTGTTCCCTTCAGAACAAAGCCAACCGACTGCCCACTGGCGCTGCCACCGTTCAAGCGCGCGACGTTGGGCGTACCTTTGCCACAGAGGTAGCCGGAAAAGCTGTCGCAAGTATCCGCGACCGCTGAGCTGCATAGAGCCAGAAGAATCCAAGAACAAATCCAGGATAAGAGCATTCCGTGACTGAGACGCATGGGCCCGTTTTTCCTCCGAGACCACGGGTATTGCACACGCCTCTCCAAACCAAGCGCTGATGAGAACGATCTCCGACATTCGCAGATTGTGGAAATGGCGTAAGTTAGGCGGCGCCTGTGTCGGCCAGCGCGGTGCTGTGCAAAACGCACCAAAGGAAGTGCATGTCAATGCGCACGAGCGACGGTTTCCCTTCATACAGCTTTCACCGTACCCGCGCGAAAAACCATGCGGAGCGCGGCATCTCGTGGTTATCTCCCACACAGGCGCGCGAAGACTCAGGGCATCGTATTGAGCCTGCGATCTGTGCGCTGCAGGTCGATCAGTTTCTGTAGAATGCGGGGCGGTGAAAACGCGTTGGGGGAGGAGTCGTGCTTCTTGAACTGACGATCGTGGCGGGCGATGGCATTGGTCCGGAAGTCACCGAAGAAGGCATTCGTGTGCTCGAAGCCCTCGCGGGTGCGTGCGGGCACGAGTTGAAATTGATCCGCAAGAACATCGGCGGGGCCGCGTTGGCGGCCAGCAACGATCCGCTGCCGCCCGATACGCTCGAAGCATGCCTGCATTCGGGAGCGGTGCTGCTGGGCGCGGTGGGATCCCCGGCATTCGACAAGAATCCGCGGCATCTTCGTCCGGAAGCAGGGCTGCTGCGCTTGCGCAAGGAGTTGGGCGCGTTCGCGAATCTGCGGCCGGCGGTTTGTTTTTCCGCCCTGCTCGACAACTCGCCCTTGCGCGCGGAATTGGTAAAAGGGACCGACATCCTGATCGTGCGCGAATTGCTGGGCGGGCTCTATTTTGGCGAGCCACGATCGATGGAAGGACCGGAGGGCGCACGGCAGGCGCTGAACACGATGCGCTACGG
The DNA here is from genome assembly GCA_963729415.1 of uncultured Acidobacteriota bacterium. Taxonomy (GTDB): domain Bacteria; phylum Acidobacteriota; class Terriglobia; order Terriglobales; family Acidobacteriaceae; genus Gp1-AA133. The sequence continues at coordinate 340,655 of CAVSOD010000018.1, forward strand.
GGAGCATGAGGTCGAGCGCATTGCGCGCGTGGCGTTCGAACTGGCGCGCAAACGGCGGGGAAAGGTGATGTCGGTCGATAAGGCCAATGTGCTCGAGTGCTCACGGCTATGGCGTGAGGTGGTCACGCGAGTGTGGGCCGGCTATCCGGATGTGAAACTGACGCATCAATACGTCGATTCGGCCGCCATGCTGCTGGTGCTGCGTCCGGCGGAGTTCGACGTGATCCTCACTGAGAACATGTTCGGCGACATCCTTTCCGACGAGGCCGGGGGACTGGTGGGCGGGCTGGGCATGTTGCCTTCGGCGAGTATCGGAGGGCCGGTAGGATTGTACGAACCGGTGCACGGATCGGCGCCAGACATCGCGGGGCAGGGGGTTGCCAACCCGCTGGGAGCGATTCTTTCCGTGGCCATGCTGCTGCGACACTCCTTCCACCTGGAACGCGAGGCGGCATGTATCGAGTCCGCCGTGGAAGCTGTGCTCACCGCCGGGCATCGGACACGCGATCTGGCGCGAGGCGGGCAGGTATGGCTCCGCACCTCAGAGATGGGAATGAAGGTGGCCGACGCGGTGCGGGACTTCGCGGAAACGCTGCGACCCGCGGAGAAAACGGGGTAGGCCAACCGGCGCCGAACATCTCACCAGTCAAGGCTGGATCAAGGCCCCACGACCTGAGAGCGAGCTACGGGGAATCGGTAGCTCCGCCCGCGGCAGAAGCAGTGCCATCATCCTGCGTGCCGGCCATGGACGCGGCGGGTTCGTGGTGGCCCCGGCGAAGCTCTTCCAGCAACAGCAGATCCTTGGAGACATCGCTCTGCGAGAAGCGGGGTGTCTTGCGCAATTCCTCGCGCAGACGGACCAGCATCAGGCGTTGCGCGATGGTTGAGGAGCCGGAATCGCCGATCATGTTTTCGCGCGCGAGCCCTACCGCAAGGGGACTATCCCCGACGCGCAAGCGCAACTGCGGCCGGCCAGCCGCGTCCAGTTGCGGTTCGGCGCTGGCTTCCAGGCGGACCCATTTGACTTCTTCCGGAGGGGTGTCCTCGGCAACGCCGCGGGCCAGCTGCTCCAGCCGGTTCAATGATTCGCGCCGCTGCTGGGCGCTCATGGGCGGCTCAAGGTCGCGGTGCGGATCGAACACCAGAGCATGGCGGCCGGGATCAAATCCGGTGGAGCCGGTGAAATAGGCAGCGGCAAAGCAGCCCACGATCGCAGGATGCCAGACCAGCAAAGGCGCCATATACTTCTTCGCCTTGAACGCACCCTCGACTACACCGCGAACCGGACGGCTGCGTTTGATCGTGCCCGGCACCTGGGGAATGATGAACCGGCTCGACTGCAACTGAGGATGATGTTTGCTGTAGTGCGCCAGGCACTTGGCAATCTGCTTGGGCGTGGTCACTCCGATGTCGGCGATGACGTTCCGGTGCAGCGCGCCCGGATAATAGAAGTTCACGATTTCGCGAACGAAGTCGGCACAGTTGTTTGAAAGCAGGCGGTAGGCGCCGCGGTTCTGCGACGCATTCAGCCGGCGGATGAGTTCGTCATCGCGCTCAGGCGTGGTTTCGATCTCGAAGGCGTAGCTGGTGCGGTCGTAGGAAGACCCGACGAGTTGGACCCATGGACCGTCGGGCGGCTCGCCATTGGCCCCGTTGGGAATTATGCCGGCCAGATGCTTGCGGCGATACTCATTCCGCAGGAATGCGACCAGTTTCGGGTCTGCATAGAGCGGCACCTGCTCGGGCAATTCGACCGCGTAGAGATAAGGAATCAGCGGAATGGCAAACCAGTCATAACCGGCAATTCCGTGGTACCGGCTGATGACCACTCCCTGTTCGCCGGGACCGCAGCGGCGCAACACAAAAGGAGAGTCGGCGCAAACGCGATTCAGATAAAGAGCGACGTGGCCGGTACCGGCAAACGTGCCGTCCACGCTATACGGTTCTTCGAGAAGCAGCGTGGCTGCAGCATGGGCGCGAACGCCCGTGCCGATCAGCAGCAACAAAAGGACTGCAGCAAATACACGCCGACCCATATAAATGTAAAACTCAGTTCTCAAGTGAAAGTTTCGCTTTCCGGGCTCCGGTTAGCGGGTCTCCCCCTGGAAGTCCCACAATTACTTAGAGTTTGCCGCGTCCCCAGGGGTTGGAACAAGGTGACGGAAGGGAAATCCTTTGTTCTGCCATACAGATGCCGGCAAAGCACCCTTTCGGTGAGCCAGATTTCCTTCAACACTACGCAATCCCGTTGAAATTCAAATATATCAACCACTTGAGAGATCGCCTATGGCGCCCTGGAGCTATGGCCAATAGCGAAACCGCGAAGAGACGAATGAAGATGGGTAGTGGCTTTATTCCTGGTTATTTAGCGAACCAGCCACTCGGTGACATCGTGCATACGGCCGAGAACAAAGCCGTAGCTCATCACCAGGCAGAAAATACTGCCGACCATGGCGGGGGCCAGGTACCAGGCCAAGTACCGGGGAAGAGACCGGCGGAGAGTGGAATCGTGCGTCCAGGCAATCAGGCGTTCGACGCGCGCGTTCAACAACGCGCCCGCGCCCTGCAACAGGGCCATGGATAACCCGGGTACAGCGGTTGCCGGCAGGCGCGACAACTTGATGAGTGCCGAGGCCAAGTCGAGGGCCTCGCGGGAACTCGAGACCGCAGCGTCGTCGGCCGCCATTTCCGCCGCCTCGGACCAGGCGGTCTCGAGCGCGGTCATTCCCGGAAAAGCAAAGCAGCGGAACAGCAGCTTCTTGAGATTGTCGTAGCGGCGAATGTGAGCCACTTCATGGCGTAATGCGATTTCCAGTTCAGCTCCGCTCAGAACCGCGGCGGCTGCATCGGAAACCAGAACGCACGGCTCGCGCACACCAGCCACCGCGATGGCAGGCGACGCACAGCGGATCCGAAACAAGGGCACCGGATCGCAGCCCGAGCCGGCTGTGGCTCCCTGCAACCATCTGGCAAGCGTGCGCGCAGTCTCGCGATACGCGCCGATCGCGTTCACCACGCTGGCGCAGAACAAAGCCAGGCAAGCGCCGCCCAGCGTCAACGGAATTTCTCCCAGCGGCTCAGCGACCGCGCGCGGCTCGAGTAGCAGGAACGACGGCACCACGAAAATCAGAGTCACCACTGCCGCCGCTACGAAGGGCAGGCTGCGCAGCGCGAAAAGTGCGTCCGACAAGGCGGCGCGGCGAGAGGCCGACACCAATCCGGCGTGCCTGACGCCACCAGGCCGTGACGGCGAATGACATCGCCGCATAGAGCAAAAGAAAAAACGACAGCGACACTCCCAGGCAACGCACTGCGAACATCAGGGCCTCTCTTGCTCGCGCAGTTCACGGCGCTTCTTCTCAACCAGTTCCTGAAGCTCATCCAGCAATTCGCGGTCGTGCTCGGTCACCGCCTCGACCAGATAAGAAAGAGGCAGCGTGGTCGCCGTTCCGGTTCCTAGCAGGCGGCGGATGGCTTCTCCGGCGGCCGCCCGTTGCAGGTCTTCGCGCGTGACCAGCGCGGCATAACGGAACGCTCGTCCCTCGGCCTCGCGGCTGAGCACCTGCTTTTTGTAGAGGCGGTCAAGCGTGGTCATCACGGTGGTGTAAGCGATCTCGAGGCTGCCATCATCGATCAGTTCGCGCACCGTGGCCGTACCGCGCTTCCAGACTTCCTGCAGAAGGCGCTGTTCAAGCGGTCCAAGTTGCGTCAATGCGGTTGGAGCGGAACGAAAGAATTCGGTCACGGCACCCCCAGAAAAATTGCGTGAATATTATCGTACAGGGTCCGCCAAGAACGTCGCGGAATTTGGGGGAGAAACCGTGATCGCAGGCCCGCCAGGACCCCATTCTGGCGAGCCTTTCAACGACACCCGTAGGAACCCGGGAACCGTATCAAAGTCCGCAAAACTACTACCAGCACCGTAGTTTTCGAGCCTCAGTCAATAGATGCCCGGTTGCAATCTACCCATCGGGCGGCGACAATCGCTAACATGGCGGCTTCGTCTCCACTTGAAGGCAATCCATTCCGGCCGGGGACCATGGTGGTGGCGACCCTGGCCAACCCGCGGGAGAAATTCTGGGGCGCAATCCTCTCCCTCAGCCCGGAAGGCCTGAGCCTGCGTGGAATCGAGTTGGCGTCGTTCGAAGACCTGGTCGCGATGGTCAAAGACGGCGAGCCGTTCTCCCTCGGCGTGGTGTTTTTCCCCATGCATCGCGTGGAGCGCATGGAACTCGATCTGCCCGACGGCAATATCCCGTCACTCTCCCAACGCTTCACCGCCAAGACGGGGCTCGACCCGGTCACGCTGCTGCAGTCATCGTCGCCGGTGCCTGCCGCCCGGATCGAGGAGCGGGGATGAAGCTCTCCCAACTGCTGAGCGCGCCCAACCAGCTGACCCTGCTGCGAATGCTGTTCCTGCCCTTCATCGTCATCTCTCTGGTCGACGGCCACTTCCTCACCGCGCTCATCCTGTTCGTGCTGGCCGGCATCAGCGACGGCCTCGACGGCCAGCTCGCCCGCCGCCTCCACCAGCAAACGCTTCTCGGACAATACCTCGACCCCATCGCCGACAAGCTCCTGCTCAGCACCTTGTTCCTGGTGTTGTCGATTCTGCACAAGATCCCGTGGAAATACACGGTCATGGTGTTCAGCCGCGACATCGCGATTCTGGTGACCAGCGCCGTGCTCTACACCATCGCCGGCCTGCGCAACTTCAGCCCCAGCATTTTCGGCAAGGCCAACACCTGCGCCCAGATCGCCGCCATCTTCTTCGTGATGCTGTTCGAGATTTACCACGCGCCGGCCATCTGGATCGCGCGCACCGTGCTGCTGTGGGCCACCTTCGCCTTCACCGCGATCTCCTGGGTGCACTACGCATTCCTGGTGCCGGTACGCCTGCGCGGCCCGCAGCCAACCCAAGCAAGGAGCGGGTCGAGCAAGCAGGTCGCGTAAAAGCCAAAGAACAACTTAAGCGCACAACTTCACCGGCGAATTGCCTTTTGGTATCTTTGCGAACTTTGCGAATCCTTTGCGACCTTTGCGGTTTAAGATTTTGGGGTTGGTGTGCGGGTTGAAGCCTTTAACCGCAAAGGTCGCGAAGAAAAGCCGCAAAGAGCGCAAAGAAAAGCCGAAAAAACGCAACGAGAAGACGCGCCCGAGCCGATGCTGCCTTCTCATTACTCCTCCCCCGTTGTCATCCTGAGCGAAGCGAGGCGCCAGCCGAGCGCAGCGAAGGACCTATGCAATTCCGATGCATTCCCCTCAATCGCAAAGCACGCGCACGAACGGGCATCCGCACGCCGGCTGGGCTGGCGGATCGTGCAACAGGATCGTGCCGGCCACCACGACCAGCAGCGGCCACAGCAAAGCGATGGCGCGCATGCACGAGCTGCGCGGTGCTCATCGAAGCCGCCAGCATAATCGACGACGCCAAATCGAGGCTGGCTCCAGAGTTCTGGTCGAGGAGATGGCTCACCCTGCCGGCCGCGCCAAGAACGTGCCCAAAGAGGAGAAAAAGTCCCAACCCAACCAGCAGCGCTCCTGCAACCGATCGCAGCGTCTCGGCCTGAGTAGTCTGTGTCTTCATAACGTCCTCCCGTTCGGCGACTTTCTTGTGCCTCTACCTGTATGTCGAACGAGCCCATTCGCAAATCGACAAGGCTGGGAGTTTTTTGGCCTGGGTAGGTGAAACGCTGGCCCCTACATTCGCGGGGGGTCCCACTCTTCACACGAGCGAAGGGCGGGTCGGCACCTGTGGCGCGGACACTCCTGTCCGCGTCTGGTCTGCACACTCCTAATCGAAGCTTGCGAGATCGAGGCTTGCGAGGGGTATCCCCCCTCCCCCGGTCTTCTGGAATCAGCAGCTTACGCAGCAGAGGAGGACCAAAATCTTTCATTTCAAAGAACTTATAGGCAAAATATTCCGGACAAAGGACTTATGGGCCGGAGATTTTGCTGTCGGGCGATGCGCCCCGCTCGACGTTTTATATCTGAAAGAGATTGGCGGCTAATAGGACTTAGCTCACGTGTCAGGGTGATGTGTTTACCGAAGGTTTCTGGGGATTGAGTCGTGGTATGCCACGTTTCGAACGGCGCGAGACGTGGAACACCCGGCGGAATAGCTTGCGATTCGTATCACGGCATCGCTTCAGCGATGCCGTAACCGACGTATCTCTCGGCGGCTCCTTGTGGGGGCTGATTCCTGGTCGAGTGGCCCACACCTTCGCCGGGTGCCCATCCTAAACGTCGCGTCGCGCCCTTTGCGGCGTTTAGGGTGGGGATTTCCCTTCCCGACTCGGAGATGCCTCATCGAATTTCGAGGCAAGACAAAAAAGCTGAGTCCCGCGCATACAGCACTTGGCTGGCCCACACAACTTGCCTTTCGCTGTATGAACAAATGGGAAGCCTCTTCGCTGAGTCAGTCGAAGCTGAGTCAATCGAACTTCGGTTCGATTAACTCACAACTTCCCCACTCAAGCCAAAAGCAGGCTTGAGCGGGCCACCCCTCCACGTCGTAACCCAGGTTAGCGTCCAAAGGGCGGACGCGAACCTGGGGCACCGGGGGTCCGGCGGTCCAGCGTTCTCCAATTCATCCGGACCGGTACCGACAATCCAAGGACACCCGTGACGATCAGCGCTAGTGTGCCAGGCTCCGGAACCTCTTCGAATCTGCTGCCCGTATACCAGAGTCCGTTATAGAAGTAAAAATTGATATACCCTTGCGCTCCGCCGTTTACGTCAAACGTCTGACCTGTATCTGGGTTAAAGCCAACTGCCGAGAAGCCGACATCCACCAGCGGGCGAAAGCTCGTGCCCCTTGCAGGAAAGGTAAACGAGCTTACGAACAAACCAGGTCCTGCCTGGTAGAAGATTTCGAAGCTCGTTCCACCCACTTTCGCAAGGCCACTGCCCAGAAACAATTCTCCGCCAACCGGCCATACCGAACCCGGCGCATAACCCTCGGTCCAGTTGAAGAGGGAATAGCTCAATCCACCATCGCCCGAAAAGTAGTATCCAGGTCCGTAGGTGACAAAACCAAAGTTATCGCCCGACCCATCATTCGGGATCATGTAGATGATGGTATTTGCGAACGCGCACCCCGAAAGGAGTGTGGCAACGAGAAGAGCTGTCAAAACACGGTGCTTCATAAGCACCTCCTCTCGGGGCAGACATGTTACACCCGCGCCAAACCGATTTAAACGGCGAAAACCGTGTCCCACTGAAGCCCGATTTCGGCTTGAATTTCCCTTGGCCGGGTGCCGGGTGCCCCATCCTAAAACGTCGCGCCCCTTGCGACGTTTAGGGTGGGGATTTCTTTCTGACTCGGAGATGTCTCCAAAGTGCGCACGCAAGACCTGGGGCACCGGAAGGCAGGAATATGCAGACCCGAATCGGGACCGCATCACCCGACCCGGTGATGGCCCTCACCTGGAAGCCCGCCTCCAACCTGTAACCTGATTCCAGTCCTTCCCCCAGAGGCCGGAATGGCACGACCTTTATCTCTCGTCACGACATTTCGGCGCACGCGATGTGCAGAAAGATGCACTCCCTGACTTGCCTTGTCGAGTTACTTGCTGTCGATACTTCCATCTCGCTAGTTCCACCCACTTAGGAGGTTTGTTATCCATGAGAATTATCTGCGCCCTTCTTCTTTGCATCGCACTTCCCGTTGCGGTGTTTGCGGCTGATGCCGAGAACGGCTACAAAGTCGCCTACGATGGCGGAACGCTCGGCGATGTCAAAACTGGCACTGGTCTGAAACTCGTCATCCACTCAACCACCATCACGTTCGTGAAGGACAAATCCGAGGTCATCACGATCCCTGCCTCTGCCATCACCGAAATCAGCTATGGCCAAGACGTTCATCGCCGGGTGGGAGCAGCGATCGGGCTGGCGTTCATCAGCCTGGGCATAGGTGGATTGATGGCTTTGACCAAGTCCAAGAAGCACTTTGTTGGCTTGACGTGGGCCGATGGCGACAAAAAGGGTGGTCTCGCAATTCAGTGTGACAAGAACGACTACCGAGGCGTCCTGGCTGCGCTGGAAGGCGTGACGGGGAAGAAAGCAGTCAACTCTGACACCATGACGGTGAAGAATTAGGTCGTCAAATCCGCGGCATTCACCAAAACGTGAGAGGGTAGGCCACTTGCACGATGGAGGGAAAACATGGCAGGCGAGATCACCATAAAGGGCAAGAAGGCAAAACGAGGCGAAAGAATGACTGGAGGAAGTGGTTGGAGACTCGCGACGACAAAAGGCAAGAAACGTGTCTTCGTCGGTACGCTACTCACAACTATCAATCGTGGCAAGGAGCGTATTGCGATCTTCAGCGTTCCGAAGTAGGTTTTCAAAACAGAACGCAGCCGAGTGTGCGGGCCACGCGCCCAATGGCGAGAGCAGTAGAAATCCGGGTGCCCCATCCTAAACATCGCGCCCTCTGCGACGGTGGGATTTCCCTTCTGACTCGGAGATCGCAAGCAAAACTGCTGCGCGCTTCACAGGATTTCGATGTAGATGGCGCAACTTCACCCTGAACTCGTGCTCATCCCGCGCGTTGCGGCCGTAGTACCGCTTCTGCCAGAACGAAGCCCCCGCTCTGTTCCCTCCGCGCGCAGTCTTTTCGCTAAGGAGAGCTTAAGCAAGTGCATCGCGTCGGCCAGGATCAATTCCGCCCTTGGGTCCCAGCTTAGCGTCCAAAATCCGGACGCGAACCTGGGGCCCCGGGCTGAAGTCGGCATATCTTAGGAGTATTGCACCGACGCGCGATTTACAATTGAGGATGAACCTTAGCAACGCTTCGACGCGAGTGACTATGACTGAAATAGTCAAAGATAAATTACCGTTCGATTTTGAAGGTCACCGTAGAGCCGCTGTCGAACAGTTCAGTCGAACGAGAGATTTGTACGAAGACTTTGCCGAAACTATTAAGGACATTCTCGCCGACGCTATAAAGGAACTTCGAGTGAACGATATACAGTTTCGAGCGAAGGGGCTAGATAGCTTCGGCAATAAGGCCATGACCCCGCGGGAGGAAAATCCTGAGGAGCCAAAGTATAGTAATCCCCTGACAGACATCACCGATTTGGCTGCCGTAAGGGTCATCACCTTCTTTCCCCGAACGGTAGAAGAAGTGTGTCAACGCATTCATGAGGAGTTCGACGTTATCGAGCGCGTTGACCACACGGCAACGGCCCAACGAGAAGAACGTCTGGGTTATCAGAGCATTCACTACATAATCCGACTCGGAGCCAATCGGAAGCGATTGCCAGAATACAGACGATTTGAAGGCTTAGTCGCAGAAGTTCAAGTGCGTACCGTTATGCAACATGCTTGGGCGGAAATCGAACACGATATTCGATACAAGTCCAAGTCCGCTATTCCAATGGCCATCAGCCGCCGCTTCATGACACTTGCCGGTTTGTTAGAAATAGCCGACCGCGAGTTTCAGGCCGTCCAAGAGGATGATGCTAGCTTACGAACGGCGGCGAGAACTCTGATCGAAGAGGGGCGATTGAATGAAGTAGAAGTGACCGCTGACGCGATACGCGTCTACTTGGACCGTCGCATAGGGGCTGATGACAGAATCTCGGATTTCACTTATGAGTGGACAGCAAAGTTGTTGCGTAGCCTCGGCTTCCAACATCTGGGTCAAGTCGATGAATGTATTGGCAGATTCAACGACGACGGAGACAAGGTTAGTCGCCTCGCCCTCGGTTCGCGCAGTGGACAAGTCTCGCGATTTGAGCTTCTTCTCTTGGCCTCGATGGGCGAGAACTATATCCAAAACCATCCATGGTCCACAGATGAGCGCTTCCAAGAAATCTCTAGAAGATGGGTGGAAAAAATCAAGCAGGGCGGCGTCGTTGTGGTTCTTACATGCCAAAAAGGACCGACTCATAATCTGGCCGAGTGATCGGCATTTACTTCGTGGCCTTTCTGGTCACCGCTCCTCCGAACCTTGAAACTCTGAAACTTGAACCTCATTTCCATTCCGGAACACTCCCAAAATTTTCCCGTCGGGTACTTGTGTGAGACACGATCAAACGATTCGAGTTTCTTAAGAGTACGCGAGGATCCTAGCCACTAGATACGGCGAATCGCAGGCGCAGTGTAAGAGTCCGGGAACTCGAACCTGTATGAATGCCCTTGACGTACGTTCATCACCAGCACGGGACGAAAGCAAGCGATGCAAGTCCCTGCGGCGCGTCTGACACTGGGGTAAATGATTCCAGCGGAGCCAAGGGCCAGAAGCTGAGCCGCCAGAATCTGCGAGGCAGCGTAACTGGTCGGCGACAGGCACTCTCCAAATTCGCTCGACCCGCGAAGGTCGTGGAATTCGGCCCGAAAATCCGCCAGATAGTCCACGTATTCGGCAATCTCTGTTTCGTTCCAGGAGGTTTCTTGAAGCCATTTCTGCTTGTGATATGCCACCTCGGCCTGAGAGGTCTTCAGCTCAAAGGCCGCGTACCAGGCGCCCCGCTCTGATGAATTGAACCGGCCACCTGTCGGCGCCGCGTGACAGAATGCAGCATTAATGATGCGGTACGAAGGTATGCCGAAAACAAGTCCCCTGGGCCCCATCAGTGGGGACAGCCCCTGCTGAATCCGCAAGCGATCATTGGTCGCATTGTCCAGTTCGAAGATGCCGTTAAGGACGCCCTCATCCTCGGAAAGGCGGGTTAATACGGAGGCGCCTCCATTGGCATAGTGCGCGGGAATCAGGCGATGCGTGTCGCGCTGATCGATCTGGGACGTCGCAGGCACGCGCTATTTCTTTAGCTACCTTCCGCCCCGTCGGCTATCTAACAAACGACGCACGTCCAGCATACCGGGCACGCCGCGTCCTAATAGCGCCGCCAGGGGCGTCGCATTGCCGAACATCGGATTGCTGTTTGGTCGCATCACCCACTGATCTGCCAGTTTGCGGCTAAACAGAATGTTCAATGCTTTGAAGATGCCAATCAATAGAGAAACACGCGTGAGTTCGTCCTGAGTTAGCAACCCATGGCGGGTGCGCTTCAACTGGTAGTAGCGTCCGTTCGAAATTCCCCCCAACAAACCCATCGCGTCGTCCCCAGAGATGTGCCAAGCCTCCACGATCTTGAAAAACGCCTCAATCGCCGGCCCGCTGAGCCTCTCCCGAGTTCGGGAATCAGTGAAATCAGGCAAGGGGCGTAGATCAAGGCCGAGGTCGGGCGCCACTGTCGCTACCATTAACATTCTCCATTTACGTAGTTAATTATATACAATAATGGAACTACGTCAAGTCCTTATCGAAGGCGCCGCCCTTCAGACTTCCCATTTCGGAACCCCTCCCCAAAATTTTCCCGCCCCGGTACTTGACCCCCTCCCCTCCTTCCTCCATTCTAGCTATAAGGCTTACATATGAACTTATCTTATAGATTTATCTCCTTTGTTTCCAAGATTTTCCCTGTGAGCCCTTTCATCTCAAAGATTTTGACCCCCTCGCCCGCGTATCCTCTGCATTCCAATAGACCGGGGGGAGGGGGGTGGAGCTTTCATATGTCTTATTATTCCGCCAATATCCTGCGTTGCACTCACATCAAAACCAACGGCACCCAGTGCGGTTCCCCTGCGGTCCGCGGACGCCGCTTCTGCTTCTTTCATAAAAACTGGCATGGCGAGCGCATCCCGCTCGGCGCCCTGCCCGCCGCCAACCTCAACCCCAGCTTCACCCTCCCCGTACTCGAGGACGCCGACTCCATCCAGGTCGCCCTCATGCAGGTGATGCGCCTGATTCTCGCCCGCCAGATCGATCCCAAGATGGCCGGCCTCCTCCTCTATGCTCTGCAGACCGCCTCCGTCAACCTGCGCCACACCGAACTCGAACCCCGGCCCCGCGAGCGCGTCGTCATCGACCCCGCGCCGCCGGCGACTCTCTGCTCGGCGAACACCTCTGGCGCAATGACGACTTCGAAGCAGAGGACGAAGAAGACGAAGACACCGACGCCGAGGAAGAGGAGAAAGCCGGGAGAAGCATCGGATGATGAGGAGGAGGAAGTAGAGGATGACGAGGAAGAAGAAAAAGAAGGAGACGACACGCTTCACGTAGGGACAGGCGCCCTCGGCCTGTCCCGAGCCAGGGGCGGCAGCCCGGCGCCGCTCCCCAGCCAGGCGCAACCGCGTCCACCGACAACGTCGACCTCGTCGCGATGCGCCATCAGGTGCGCGCTATCGCCGTCTCTGGATTCTTCCGCAGCCTCGGCATGGACCTCCCTCCCGAAGCGTTTCCGCCCGAAGCCTTCCTCGATTACGCCGGGCCCAAGCAGCCCGCACCGCAACCCGAAGAGACGGCCGTCATTGACCCCCTTTCTCCCGTCCCCCTAGAATGAACGGTTTACTTTGACGCTCTGATCTCTTCTTATGGCACTGCGGCTTTTTAACACCATGTCGGCGCGGGTGGAGGAGTTTCGCCCGCTCCAGTCGAGCGAAGTTCGCATGTACGCCTGCGGGCCGACCGTCTACGACTACGGCCACATCGGCAACTTCCGGACATTTATTGCCGTCGATCTGTTGCAGCGCTTTCTGAAGCAGAGCGGATACCAGGTCCGCTACGTGATGAACATTACCGACGTGGATGACAAGATCATCCGCAACTCGGCGCGCGATGGCGTGGGAGTGAAGGAGTACACGGCAAGGTTCGAGAAGGCCTTTCTCGAGGATGCGGCGATGTTGAACATCGAGCAGCCAATCCTGGTCCGCGCCACCGAGCACATCCCCGAAATGGCGGAGTTTGTTGCCAAGCTCGAGAAGAAAGACTCTTGCTTATCGCGCCGAGGACGGCTCGTACTACTTCCGCATCGCGAAGTTTCCGGCCTACGGAAAGCTTTCCAAGAAAGACTTCGCGGGCATGGAAGACGGCGCGCGCGTGGATGTCGATGAGTACGAAAAGGACAATGCGCGCGACTTCGCTCTGTGGAAGGCGCCGAAGCCCGGTGAGGCTTTCTGGGAGACTTCGATCGGGCGCGGACGCCCAGGCTGGCACATCGAGTGCTCCGTGATGTCGATGGAGGAATTGGGAGACACCTTCGACCTGCATGCCGGGGGCGAGGACCTGATTTTTCCCCATCATGAAAACGAAATCGCGCAGTCGGAGTCGCTGACCGGAAAGACGTTTGCGAACTACTGGTTTCATGCGCGGTTTCTGCTGGTCGAAGGCGAGAAAATGTCGAAGAGCCTGGGAAACTTCTTCACGCCCCGCGACCTGGTCCTGAAGGGATATCGACCATCGTCAATACGCTATCTGCTGGCCTCAGTTCCCTACCGCAATCAGCTGAACTTTACGTTCGATGGCCTGCGGCAGGCGGCCACTTCGGTGGAGCGGTTGCGTGAATTTCCGCTTGCGGCTTTCGAGCGGACAGTTTCCGGCGGGCGCGAATGCAGCCATGGCAAAGCTCGCCCAGGAAGCCATCGATGGCATGAAAGCCGCGCTCGACGACGACCTCAACACGGCGCAAGCGCAGGCCGCGATCTTCGAGATGGTGCGCGCCACGAATGCCGCCATCGATGCGGGCGAGATGCGCAAAGAAGACACGCCCGGCCTGCTGCACGCCATCGAGAAATTCGACGAGATCTTCGCCGTGCTGGCGGATGACGACGTTCCGAAGGTGAAAGCGGTTCTCGATTGGGCCCGAGCCGATGGCCGCGAAAAAGACATCACCCCGGAGGCGCTGGCGCTGGCTGGTTCGGGACAGCCCTCGGATGCCGAGGTTCAAAAGAAGATCGACGCCATGGCCGAGGCCCGGCGAGCCCGCGACTTCAAGCGCTCTGACGCGCTGCGCGCGGAATTGACCGAGGCCGGGATTCTCGTCGAGATCACCAAGGATGGGATCCGCTGGCGGAGGAAGTAGTGAACTGGTTCAGCCGTGCGGCTCGCTCAAGTTTTGTCGTTCCGAGGCGCGAGCGCAGCGAGGCAGGGAGCTTCCTCGGCGCGCTGGCGAAGGGAATCTGCTCTCACGTTCGCTACATCGCCGGGCACGGTTGGAACGAGGACCAGTCGATCGAGCGCTGGAAGGTTTCACTCGGCTCGAAGGTTCTCTTGAAGGTAAAAGCAAACTCCGTCGGGCCGTGGGCGTCGAGATGGGCGATGCGTTTTTTGGCTTCATCGATACCCGGGCGATGCCCGGCTGGCACCCACCAAAGCGCAATGTATGAGCTTTCAAACTTCTCGAACCATTCATGCCGCTGGCGGAGCAACTCGGCGTGCACGGTGCGATAGACGTAATTCTTCAACGATTCAACCGACTCCCAGACCGACATGTTCAGGAGAATACTGTCGTCGTTTGGGTACGGCCGGAAGTAAGTGGCGTTGCCTGCATCAGTCTGCAGGCGCCAGACGAAGCCGGGAGCGCTGTCAGCGAGCGCGTTGATTTCCTCGAGCCGATTCACGAAGCCGGCCATGATCGGGCTGTCGAGTGGAGCTTTGATACGGCCGATGTTGACCTGCGCGAGATGGTACTGGCTCATGATGTGACTCCCGATCTCGCTGGGCCGGGCGAGACGAAAAATTTGAGCCGACATTCTAGCCCGGCAGCTCGCGCCGATTGTCAACCCTTTGTAAATAAGCCCAGGTTCGCGTCCAATAGCGGGATGCGAACCTGGGGCGCTGATGCTTCCATTGTCGGACGAAAGCCCGACCCACAACTCATCGGTTAGAAGCTGATTTTCAGAATCGTGCCATTGATGCCGACCAGCCATCCGGCTTTGGGGCTGGCGAAGGCTACGGCCCAGAAGCCATTCACGCCATTCAAGGCGAACCAGGTTTGGCCCTCGTCGGGAGTCCAGGCCGCGCCGCCCGTATCGGCGGTGACGACCACGGAACGATTGGTGCTGTCTTCTCCCTCGCCTTCCTGGCGACCGCCACTCGCATAGGCGAGGCCGAAGATGGCTCCGGTGACTGGCGGTGCGTTGGTAAGGGTCCAGGTTCTGCCGCCGTCACTCGAAGTCGCGGTGCGTGCATTGTTGGGGTCGGTGGGATCGAGATCGCCGCCGCCAACGATGCCGTGATTCGCATTGCGGAATGCGACCGTGAACGCACCGGCGCTAGGGCTGCTCACGAGCGGTGTGTCGTAGGCATTCCAGGTATCGCCGCCGTCTGTGGTGGCGAGAATGCGTGCTGTGGTGCTGCCACCGGTCGCGATCCAGGCGTTATGCTCGCCTTGCGTCGTGAGGCAGGTGTTGCTGGCGGCGAAGGAAGCTTCCCCGGGCAACGCGGGCGGCATGTTGGCGCTGATGTCATTCCAATGGCGGCCTCCGTCTGTGGTGCGAAGTTCGGGGAAGACGCCGTTCACCGAGTCGCTGTGCGAGAGTCCGCGACGCGGTGACCAGAAGGCGATGCAGTCGTAGAACGCGCCCGGATTCTGGTTCTGGAACTGCATGGTCCAGGTCGCGCCGGCGTTGGTGGTCTTGTAGATGCGGAAGTCGGTGGTGTTGTTGCCGATCGATTGCAAGTAGGCAACGCGGTCGCTGACTGCATACAGGCCGCGAAATTGCAGGGTTTCGGCGCCGGCAACGACGCCGGAGGTCCAGGTCTTGCCGCCGTCGGTGGAGCGAACAAAGGTTCCGTTGCGACCCGAGGCCCAGACGACATGCTCGTTCACCGGGCTGACGGCGATGAGGCCGTTGGTGGTGTTGCTGTTCTGCGGGGTGAGTTTCGGCTGGTGGATTTTGTGGTCATCCGCGAAGGTCAGGGTAGCGGCGAGCAGGAAAACGGTGAGGGAACGCTTCGACATAGCAATGCTCTCCCGGAGAAAATCTCAAGCGGAGCGGGAGTATAGGCGGCGTGATGGAGCGCTGTCAAACGAGCGGCACGCGAAACAGGCGCGGGACGGGGAGTTTGGGGGAAGCAGTGGTCAGTGGTCAGTGGTTAGTGGCCAGCGGTCAGAGTAACAAGCGAGTGCCCTACTGCAATTCGAGGGCGTAGATTTCCTGGCTGCTGATGTCGCGGATGAGAAGCGGAGAGTCGTCGGGGGCAAGCGCGGTCCAGGAACCGAGGTCGCCCCAAAAGCGGCGCACGCTGTTGAGGCTGACAAGGCGTTCGAGTTTGTGGTCGGAGATGCGGACGCGAAAGAACGCTGCATCTTCGGTGAGAGTGGTGTCGAAGTAAAGATACTTTCCATCGTGCGACCAGTTCGGGTATCCGATGGGTAAGTTGACCAGTTCCTGCCATTGCTGGGTATCGCGGTCGAACAGCATGAGCTTCTGGGAGTCGTCGGAGATAGCAGCGATGTAGCGTCCGTCGGGAGACCAGCGGGGAGAGAACGATTGCTTCCCGCCGGGCACGGCGGAATATTTTCCAGACTGGAGATCGAAGATCGCGATGCCAGGGCCATCGGCGAGGCTGGAGGGTGAGCCGGCATCGTTGAGGGTCAAGACGACGGACTTGCCATCGGGAGACCAGTTGGGGTCGTATCCGACTTCGGCACCAGGAATCAATTCGCGCAAGCCGGTTCCGTCGCTGGCAATGAGGTAAGCGCGCCAGCCGCTCTTCGGGGTCTGCCCCATGAAAACGATTTGCGTTCCATCAGGCGACCAGCGGGGCAATGCCGCCGCCATGGAATCGAAGGTGAGCTGACGGCGTTCGCTACCATCGGCCTTGCTCTTCCAGAGTTGTTGCTCGGGAACGGAGACGTAGGCGATCCAGTGACCATCGGCGGAGAAGGCAAGGTCGCTGGCGGAGATGCCGCCGAGATAAGGGGCAAAACCGGATTTACTGTCGTAGCGAATGAGTTCGCCGCGCGGTTGCGCGCCCACGGTAAAGATGCGTTTGCCGTCGGTGCTCGGGGTGGGGTAAGAAAAATTGAGGGGGCCGTTCGTGAGCTGGAACGGTCTGTTGTCGCGAGACCAGGGGAAGAATTTCTCATGAAGGGCCCAAACATTGGTCCGGCCGTCGCGAAAGCTGTGGAACAGGAAGTATCGACCGTCGGGCGTCCAACGGCCACAGCACTCGTGAGGGTCGATGTTCCAGGCAGGCAGCAAAGGATGCGGGTTCGAACCGTTGGCTTGGATTTCCCAGATGGCGCTGGACCCATTGCGCGTGTCGACGACATCGAAGCGCAGGATGCGGCCATCGGGAGAAGGGCGAAGGTTGAATATCTGGGTGCCGACACTGGCCAGCTTCTGCGGGTTGCTGCCGTCGGCTTTGGCGAGAAAGATGTCGGGGCCGCGGGAGAAATAGAGGTGGGCGCCGTCGGATGACCAGGCGGCGGCATCGGCGACGAAATCGCTGAGGCGGCGAGGGGGACCGCTGGGCAGGGGAACCGACCACGCCTCGTGGCTCTTGGCGGTGCCCTTGAACGCTCCAAGGAGAAGGGACGAACCGTTGGCAGCGACGTCTACCGTGAAAGCGTTCTCGAAAGGGGTGGCAATAACGGCAGTGTCGCCACCTGCCACTGAGACCTGGCTGACTACGAAATGGTCGCCCTGCAATTCCTGGAAGTAGAGGCGCTCGCCATCGGTGAGGATCATCCTCTTGGCGAATCCGTCGTGCGTGATCTGGCTGTACCCGAGAACGCGCAGAGGACGAGCGGGCATCAGCCAGAACCCGACCCCGAGCAGCAGGAGAAGCAGAACGGCCGTATATAAGACGAAGCGTTTTCGCGGCGCAGAGAAAGACCGTGAAGGGGATGCAGGTTGGGACATCGGTTCGACGGCCGGAACGACTACGGGACCAATGGCGGGAGTTTCGTCGATAACGGAGCCGCCGTTTAGTGGGCCGATGAAACGATAGCCGCGGCGGTAAAGGGTCTCGATGTAGCGCGGGTTTTCGGAGTCGTCGTTGAGGGCCTGGCGGAGTTTCTTGACGGCGCTGTTCAGGCTGAGATCGAAGTCGACGAAGGTGTCGCCGGGCCAAAGCTTCTTCTTGAGGTCCTCGCGGGTAACGATGGAGCCGGGGCGGTCGAGCAGCATTTCCAGGACGAGGAATGGCTGTTCCGGCAGTTTGATGCGAATCCCGGACTTGCGCAGTTCGCGGGTGTCGAGGTCAAGCTCGTACAGTCCGAAGCGGACCACCCTGGAATTCGCCGCCGGCTGCGACATACGGAAATCACCCCACTGACTGGGAGAAGTGTACACCGGACGGGCCGCAAACGGGTTGCGCAACGCCGGTCACATTCCAACTGTTCTCTCCTGTTTTCAGCGAATTAGCTGGTCCCATTCATTCCTGAGGCAAGTCACCGGCGCTCCATTGTTCTGCCGTCGCAGACCGGACGAAGGTGCGCTATCCCACCACAGGAAACGGGGTGGGGACGGCGCTGAAACGGCTGCCGAATTCGCATTCGATGGAGGAGTTTGTATGACGATGCAGAGTTGGATGGGGAAAGGTTTGTTGCTGCTGGGTCTGACGGCGGGGATGGCGTCTGCCCAGACGGGCGGGGTGCGTGCGAAGGTTCCCTTCGATTTCAACGTTGCCGGAAAGCGCTTTGCCGCCGGGGAGTACATGATGGTTCCCGGGTCCCAGAGGGTCACGATTGTCTCGCTGAGCGAGGGCAAAACCGTAGCTTTGGCACTGGCCAACGCAGTCTCGGGGAAAACAGCGGGCAGAACGGGACGAATCATTTTCCGCTGCTACCGGCAGCGGTGCTTCTTGCAAGAGGTGTGGTCGCCGACGCAAGTCAACGGCTTGCAGGTACTGACCAGTCCGGCCGAGCGCGAGCAGGCGCGATTCGTCGACGGCGTGTACTTCGCGGTGCTTGGAGAAGCGGTGAAGTAGATGCGGCGTGACAAGTCGGTCCGGTTGCACAGTTGGCGCGGGTCAAGGCAAGCTGGTAGAGCATGCCCGAACTACCGGATATCGCCGCATATCTTGACGCGCTCGAGACGCGCATTGTGGGACAAAGGCTCGAGCGCGTAAGGCTGGGAAGTCCGTTCCTGTTAAGGAGTGTGCAGCCGCCGCTGACCAGCGTGGAGGGACGCGTGGTGCGCGGGCTGCGACGGATCGGCAAGCGGATTGCGATTGGCGTGGAGGGAGACCTCTGGCTTGTTCTCCACTTGATGATTGCAGGCCGGCTGCACTGGCGTCCTGTGGGCGCGAAGCTCGATGGGCGACGGAATCTGGCGGCCTTCGATTTTCCAACGGGGTCGCTGGTTTTGACTGAGGCGGGCACGAAACATCGCGCGTCGCTGTACCTGGTCAGCGGCGAGGAAGGGTTGCGCGCAATGGATCCGGGCGGGATCGACGTGCTCGGCAGCGACCTCGAAGCATTCAAGGCGGCGCTCACGGCGGAGAATCGTACGCTGAAGCGGGCGTTGACCGATCCGCGCTTGTTGAGCGGCATCGGGAACGCGTACTCGGACGAAATTCTGCACGCAGCGCAGTTGTCGCCGATTGCGTTAACGCACAAGCTGAAAGCGGAGGAGTGGGAACGATTGTTCCGCGCCACGCGACACACGCTGGAGTTCTGGACGAACAAGTTACGCGAGGAAGCGAAGGCGGGCTTCCCGGAGAAGGTGACGGCGTTCCGCAAAGGCATGGCGGTGCATGGAAGATATGGAGAGCCGTGTCCGCGGTGCGGCGACAAGATTCTGCGCATCCGTTATGCCGATAACGAAACGAACTACTGTGCCCGCTGCCAGACCGGAGGCAAGGTGCTGGCGGATCGGAGCTTGTCGCGGCTGCTGGGGAAAGATTGGCCGAGAACGATGGATGAGTTAGAGGCGCTGAAGAGGAAGTAGGGCTTCGAGGGAAAGCAAAAGCTCAACCTAGGCAGCGGGGGCGAGACGCCCCCGCGACAGCCGGCGGGACGCCGGCGCTACTTACTTGCGAGGCTTAACGAGAATTGGCCCATGGGTTTTCCAGCGGCGGAGACTGAGGAAAACTCACGGCTTGATCCACGGTCTGCATTCGACGCGAGAACTTGAGAATCGCAGTTCTGACTCGACGGGCTACAAGCTGGATACCGACATGAAACAGTCCATATAAAATCGCGAGTAATACCAGTTCGACCACCAGCTTCATTCGTAGATTCCTCGCCTTCTCAGCGGGCGATGGCTGTGCCGGTACGATTCAATCGGATCGCAAAGTGCTGAGCGAGCCGCTTCTGGCCTACGTCGGTGAGACGAACGGCACGGGTTCCCTTCCTTGGCGTGAGACAACGCGCGTGAAGCAACCAGTCGAGCAAAGCCGCGCCCAGAGCCCCGCCAAGGTGCGGAACACGATGACTCCAATCCAGACAGGCGTAAGCGAAGCGGCGACGCCGGGCGCGGGCCGAATCGACATCGACACCCAATCCCCGAAAGAATTTTTCTCCCGATGTGCTGATGCGGTATTCGCCGCCCTCTGGGCGCAGGCAATCTGTTTCTTCCAGGCGGTGGCGAATCGCGACGCCGAGTTCTCCGGCGAGATGATCGTAGCAGGTGCGGGCGAAGACGAGTTCGGGCGCGCTGTGCTGCGCGATTCCGCCTGGCGCGGGCTTGCCGTGAGCCGCTGCGGCCAGCGACTCCAGAGCAACTCCGACCAGCGGTCCGTTCAGCCGATAAAATTTATTTCGGCCGAGCGATTCCACGCTCAAGAACCGCGCGTCTATTAACAAGCGCAGGTGATTGCTCGCCGTTTGCGGCGAGATGTTGGCCAGCATGGCGAGTTCGCTCGCGGGGCGGGCTTCGCCGCCCAACAGGCTCCACAACATGGCGGCGCGGGAAGGATCGCCGACCAGAGAGCCGGCACGAGAAAGAAACTGGACTGCATCCATAGTTCGATCATACATGAACTATGCCGGACGGGATCCAGAGAAAATACTTTCAGAGTCTCAAGAAATCGTGAGGAGGTTTCGGCATGAAGAAAGCGGTTCGTGGAATGATCTTATTGCTGGCAAGTGCGGGCTTGTTGTTTGCAATCGAAAAGCCAGATGACGGGCCGACTACGAACGTCGTCGGATACTTGCGGGACAGCGGCTGCGTGCACCGGTTTCACGAAGTGGTAAAGCCGCTGCCGAACGGATGCCTGGAAGCATGCGTAAGAGCCGGCTCGCCGTTGGTCATTCTGACCAAGAACGAGGAAGTGGTGCACGTGGTTTCGTCTGAGATGCCCGACGTGGATGTGCGCTCGAAGCTGCTTCCATTCGCCGGGAAGCTCGTCAAGGTGACGGGGAAGGTTTACGAACGGGGCGGGTCGAAGGCGATCACGCTGGAACACATTGAAGAGGTGAAGGAGTAGAGGCCTCGAGGTTAAGCGCGAACGAAAGCGGACTCTTGGGCCGTCGTGGCTCGCGGGCTTACGCCCGCATCGCCGAGTGCCGCCCCTACGGGGCTCGGTCTTTATCGTGGCTTACCCCGGGCTTACGCCCGGGGCTTTCTTATGGCGTCCCTCCGGGACTGGTTGCTTTCCCTCCGGGACTGATTGCTTTCCCAAGGAGCGCACTTTCCCAAGGAGCGCCGCCGCAAGCATGCTTTGAGCGCGAAAACTTATTGGGTGGCGGGGCTCATTTTACTTTCTTCGCAGCAGCTTCGACGGCGGCGAGCATTGCATCGAGATCTGGGCGGTCGAACAGGCGACCACTGGCCACGACCGCACGGATTTTTCTGGTGTTGTGAATGTCGGTCAGCGGGTTGGCGGTGAGGAGGACGGCGTCAGCGGCCTTGCCCGGCTCGATTGATCCGAAGGTCTTTTCCTGTCCGAGGAATTTTGCCGGGAGGCTGGTCGCCGTCTGCAGTGCTTCCATAGGACTGAAGCTGGCTTCGACGAAGTTGGCGAGTTCGTCGTGCAGGCTGAAGCCGGGCATCACGTAAATGCCGGGCGCTGCGTCGGTGCCGGCGAGGAAAGGAACACCGGCGCGGTGCATCGTACCCACCATCTGCAGGTTGCGTTTGAAATATTCCTGGCGCAGGGCGAGCGGATCGCGTTTCAGATCGGGCATCATCTCGTCGGCGAAGCGCCGCCACGTGATGTTCCGCCAGGGCGCCGGAACGTACTTGTCCAGCGGTTGGTGGTCCCAGTCGAGTTGATCGAGAAAGGTTCCACCGCGCTGCCAGGCGAGGGTGGGACACTGCCAAACCTGATTTTGCGCGAGGGAGTGAATGATGGCGTCGCAACGCGATTGATCGGGGGTGCTGAGGAGCAACTTCAGATTGCCTTCACCGCGAATGAATTTGTCCTCTTCGGTGGAGCAGCCTTCGAAGATTCCCATCAGGTGTTCGATGCTCTTCTGTCCCGCGGCAATGGTTTCGGAGATGCGTAGCTTGTCGGGGACATGGCCAACAATGGGGAGGTTCTGTTTGTGCGCTTCGGCGGCGGCGGCAAGATAGGCATCGTGCGAAATGACGGATTGGACCTTGATGAAGTCCACGCCCTGCGACTTGAGGGAATCGACCGCGGCGACGGCGCTTTCGGGTGTGGTAATGGGTATAGAACTTGGAAAGCGGAGCTTGTTGCCGGGCAGATAGCCGTCGAGCATGGGGCCGGAAACGATCATGCGCGGGCCTACGATTTCTCCTGCCGCGATTTGCTTGCGCCACTCAAACAAAACAGGAAGATCGCCGCCCATGTCGCGCACGCCGGTGACGCCGTTGGCGATGAACAAGGGCAGGATGACGTCGCGGCCGCCGGGGAACCAGTCGCCGAAGGCGGTGTGCACATGCATGTCCCAGAGACCGGGAATGAGGTATTGGCCGCGAGCTTCGAGGACGCGCGCGCCTTTGGGGATTTCGACGGATTGACTTGGATTGACGGACGCGATTGTGGCACCGGTGATCACCACGGTCTGGTCGAGGAGCACCGACGATGTGCCGGGATTGATGACTGTGACGTGCGTGATGGCGACTGTAGACTGGGCGCGAGACGGGGTCGTGAGCGCGAAACACATCACTGTGGCTGTGAATGCGATGACGAGTCGCGAGAGGATTCGCATGAGGGGAGAGGGTACTACGAGTTGTTGCTGCGAGAAAGTTGACCCAAAGTTGGTGCAGGCAGCCTTTCCCGCGACGCTAGCGAAGGCCGTACAGCGCGGAGCGCGCAGAGAAGGGCGGCAGGGGGCGCGGGAAAAAGCCTGACACGTCTAAGGTCGTGAGGAACGGTCGCTTAGCATAAGCGCGCAGAGACGGGAAAAAATTTGGTGAACGAGTAGAGTTGTCGAGGTCAGAGAAGACGTCCGCTTTTCCACGATCTTCCACAAAGAAACGCAGGCATCCACAGTTTCTGCACAACGAGTCGCGGGTTTTCTCTTGATGCGCGAACGCGTGAGGCGCAGAGTGCTGACATCCAAGCGAGATGTCCTGTAGGCCCTGCCAGAGCATTGCGGCGGAGCCGGCGGTGCCTGACAGTTCTCGAGGGTGAATCGTCAGGCGGGATCCTCCAGCGTGCGCTTCGGCGCGCGATGGTTGCCCGGGCGTTGCGGCCTCCTCACAAGAGTCCTCCACACACGGCAGGACTGGCCGCCGGCCACCGAGGTGCTGCAGATTGATTTGCGAAGATCGGCTTCGCAAGTGGCGATCTGCCGAGTGGCATCGTTATGCGCGCCTTGAGGGTGCGCGTAAAAGATGAACTCCCCCATGCCTCGTGCGTGGACAAGGGTGACGGGACGTTTCGCAAAACCAATGCGGCTCAGGTGGCTGGCCTGGGCCGCATTTGTTTGAGAGCAGGTCTCAGGTCTCAGGTCTCAGGTCTCAGGTCTCAGGTCTCAGGTCTCAGGTCTTAGCTCTCAGCTCTCAGCTCTTAGCTCTTAGCTGTTAGCTGTTAGCTCATAGCTCGGGCCAAGGAGGCCTGACTTTCCGGCTTCCTCCGACCTTGGAGCGCACTGGCTCATCACGAAGAATCTAATTTCATAAACTCTCGTATTTCGCCTTTTATTCGCTTACAATTCTGGGCATTCGAAAACGCTCTGGCGCCAATTGCGATGAGCAAATGTGCAGCCAAAGATTTGGCCGAGGGGCTGCGTTTTCCGAAGCGAACACTTTGCTTCCACAACGCGCTTCACAGGTATATTGCAGTTCGCTTCGACGAAAATTTTATCGGGTTTTGAAACAGGGACGGGCCTCGGCATTGGCAACCACGGATTACACCATCAGCACGCTGCCGGCGAACGTGGAAGCCGAGCGTTCGATTCTCGGGGCAATCCTTCTCGACAATCTTGCTTACAACCAGGCCGCGGAACATTTGCAGGCGGAAGATTTTTCCCTCGATTCGCACCGTCGCATTTACGCGCGGATGATGGATCTGGCCGAGTCGTCACGGCCGATCGACATCATTACGCTGCCCGCCGAGCTCGACCGCCACAAGGAACTCCAGTCGGTCGGGGACTACGCTTATCTATCGTCGCTGCTCGATGGGGTGCCAGACCGGCCGAGCATCGAACATTACGTCAAGATTGTCCGCGACAAAGCGCTGCTGCGTGGGCTGATTCATGCGGCGAGTGCAGCCATCGCGCGCGCGGCGGAGCAATCGGAAGCCGCCGAGGACATTCTCAACGATACCGAAGCCACGATCTTCGGACTCTCGGAGAAGCGCATTGGGCGCGGGTTCCTGGGCATACAGGAAATCGTCAAGGATTCGTTTGGTTCGGTGGACGCGTTGCTGCAGCGCGGACAGCGGATCACGGGACTGGCCACGCACTACAACGATCTCGACGAAATGACCAGCGGGCTGCAAAAGTCTGATCTGGTGATCCTGGCGGCGCGGCCTTCGATGGGCAAGACCGCATTCGCCATGAACATTGCCGAGAACGCGGCCATCAACGACACCAAAGTGGTGGGAATTTTTTCGCTGGAAATGTCGCGCGAGGCGTTGCTGCTGCGCTTGCTATGTTCGCGAGCCCGAGTCGACGCTCACAAGATGCGCACCGGCTCGCTTTGGCGCGACGATATGCAGCGAGTGGTACGCGCCATGGAAGAACTGGCCGGCTCCCAAATCTACATCGACGACACGCCCGGAATCACGCTGAGCGAAATGCGGGCCAAGGCGCGGCGGCTGCAACAGTCGTGCGGCGCGCTGGATCTCGTCGTCGTGGATTATCTGCAACTGATGTCGGGCGGAGGCAAGCGCTACGAGAATCGCACCCAGGAAGTCTCGGCGATTTCGCGCGGCCTGAAAGCGCTGGCGAAGGAACTGCACGTTCCCGTCATCGCGCTTTCACAGCTGAGCCGCGCACCGGAGAGCCGGGGCGGAGATCACCGTCCGCAGCTGGCCGATCTGCGCGAGTCGGGATCGATCGAACAGGACGCCGATCTGGTGATGTTCATTTTCCGCGAAGAGGTCTATAAGCAGGACGACCCGGACTTGCAAGGGCGAGCCGAGATCATCATTGCCAAGCAACGCAACGGCCCCATCGGGCGGGTCAACCTCGCGTTTATCAAACAATCTACCCGTTTCGAGACCCTGGCCGAGGGCGGGATCGCCCCAGAGGAATAGTGGACTCAAAAGTGTCCCAGAGTCAGCCGAAAACTTGAACAAAAGCGACACCCACAGCCTGTGGAAAAGCTTGTGGAACCGCTCTACGGTGTTCGCTGTAGGACTCAAAAACGACCACGCGGTCGGGCGCTGATAAGCTTCGCTGTCTTTGTAACTATAAGATTAAACAATGCTTAATGCGTCGGCGACGATCGTTGCAAAGTGCTATAGCACTGCCGGAAATTTCAAGCAACCCTTGAGATTTGCACATCTAGAGGTAATCGCCTGCTCAAAATTCCCCTTGGAGGGTTGGATTTCTAAGCAGAGCTGACACGCCCACTTGAGCCGGTATCCGAGCCAGATTCAACCGGGACAAAGAGTGTCCCTAACACATTGCACAAGACATTTTAGTTATTGCCTTCGCCCACCTTTAATACGGCCAGGAAGGCTTCCTGGGGGATGTCGACGCGGCCAATGCGCTTCATGCGGCGCTTGCCTTCTTTTTGCTTTTCCAACAGCTTGCGCTTGCGCGTGATGTCGCCGCCGTAGCATTTGGCGAGCACGTTTTTGCGAATGGCGGCCACGGTCTCGCGGGCAATGATTTTTGCCCCCACCGCCGCCTGGATGGCGACCTCAAACATCTGGCGTGGGATGAGTTCACGCATTTTTGAGACCAGTGCGCGGCCACGCTCGTAGGCGAAGTCGCGATGCACAATGAGCGAGAGAGCGTCGACGGGATCACCGGCGACGAGGATGTCGAGTTTCGCCATGGGCGATTCCCAGTAGCCGGCGAGATGGTAGTCGAGCGAGGCGTAGCCGCGGGAGACCGACTTCAGGCGGTCGTAAAAATCGAGAACAATCTCGTTGAGCGGCAGTTCGTATTGCAGCATGACCCGCGAACCGCTGACGTATTCGAAACTTTTCTGCTTGCCGCGCTTTTCTTCCACCAACTTCAGAATGCCGCCGACAAATTCTTCGTTGGTGAGGATGACGGCAAGAATGATGGGCTCTTCGACTTTGGCGATCTCGCTCTGATCGGGCCAGCGGGAGGGGTTGTCGACTTCGACGAGGGAACCATCGGTGAGAGTGATTTTGTAGCGCACGCTGGGAGCGGTAGTGATGAGGTCGAGGTTGTACTCGCGTTCGAGACGCTCCTGGATGATTTCCATGTGGAGCAGGCCAAGGAAGCCGCAGCGAAAGCCGAAGCCGAGAGCCACCGAGCTTTCAGGTTCGAAGAAAAACGACGAGTCGTTGAGGCGGAGTTTTTCGAGGGCTTCGCGGAGTTGGGTGTGCTCGTGGGCATCAACGGTGTAGAGGCCGGCGAAGACCATGGGCTTGATTTCTTCGAAGCCGGGTAGGGGTTCGATGGCGGGACGGTCGTCGTCGGTAATGGTGTCGCCGATCTTGGTGTCGGCGACGTTTTTGATGTTGGCGATGAGGAAGCCAACGTCGCCGGCGACGAGTTCGTCGATCTCGACCGGCTTGGGCGTGAGTACGCCGAGCGTTTCCACCTGGAAGACGTGAGCATTCCACCAGAGCCGAATCTTCTGACCTTTCTTCAGTGTGCCCTCGAACACGCGGGTGAGCACGACGACGCCGCGGTAGGGATCGAACCAGGAATCGAAGATCAGCGCTTGCAGGTGACGCAGCGGCGAGCCCTTGGGGGGCGGGATGCGCTTGACGATGGCTTCGAGAACCTCGGGAACACCCTGCCCGGTCTTGGCGCTGATAAGGCAGGCGTCGGAGGCATCGAGGCCGACGGCGCCTTCGATCATTTCCTTGGTGCGGGGGATGTCGGCGCTGGGCAAGTCGATCTTATTGATGACGGGGATGATTTCGAGGCCATGGTTAATGGCGAGATACGCGTTGGCGAGGGTCTGAGCTTCGACGCCCTGGGAGGCATCGACGATAAGCAGGGCGCCTTCGCAGGAGGCGAGGGCGCGGGAAACTTCGTAGGAGAAGTCGACGTGGCCGGGGGTATCGATGAGATTGAGTTGGTAGAGCTGGCCATCCCGCGCCGGGTACATCATGCGGACGGCGTGGGCCTTGATGGTGATGCCGCGTTCGCGCTCGAGGTCCATGGAATCAAGGACTTGCTCCTGCATCTCGCGCATGGCCAGGGAACCGGTGAGTTCCAGCAGGCGGTCGGCCAACGTAGATTTACCATGGTCGATGTGCGCGATGATAGCGAAATTGCGGATGTAAGCGGCGTCCATGATATACGGCTTAATCTTTGATTCTAGCAGGTGAGAAACAGGAGGCAGGTCACAGCGGACAGGTGACAGGTCACCGCGGACGGGCCAGAGGTGAGTCACGACGGACGGAATTCAGGTTTGCATTCGGTGGAGATTATGAAAAAACAGGGCGGCCGAAGCCGCCCATGTTTTTTGCTGCATAAGACTGGTTTGCTGCGAGGGTCAGAACGCCCAGCGCAGGGAAAGGGTTGCGTTGTTGGTGTGGAAGTAGCGAGAGTCGGTCGGGCCCACAAACGATTTTTCGCCGTACTGATAGTAGTTCCAGCCGGCATTCCAAGCGAGGTTATGGCCCAAGTCGATGGTCAAGTTCGCCAAGGGCAGGTGGTAGTTGTACTGGAGCGATCCGTAGGGTTGCAGGTTGTTGAATTGCGGCGTCTTGCCGCCGACGCTGGTGAGGCTGTAGCCGACCATGGTGGTCACGCGCGGCGCAGGCTTGAAGTTGATAGCGCCCATGCCGTAGTGACTGTGGTTGATGTAGTAGCCGTTGGTGAGCAGCGGATTCCCGGCATCGCTGGCGGCGCAGGATGCGGCGCCGGTCACCACC
Organism: uncultured Acidobacteriota bacterium; assembly: GCA_963729415.1. Classification (GTDB taxonomy): domain Bacteria; phylum Acidobacteriota; class Terriglobia; order Terriglobales; family Acidobacteriaceae; genus Gp1-AA133. The sequence goes on from CAVSOD010000018.1 coordinate 368,790, forward strand.
GGCAGGGTCACTCCCGCGGGCGGAGTGTCGTTGAAGCAGATGAGTGCGTTCTGTTGAAAATCGTTGTAGTTGTAGGCGAAGTCAAAGCCATAGCGGGCACGCGGGGTCAGCGTGGCCGACAGGCTGTAGTTGCGATTGTGGCCCTGATAGTCGACAGCAGTGTCACCGTTGGAACTTTCCAGAAGATTGACAGAGCCCGAAATCAGAGCCCAGGAACGGGGGATGTAACTGGTTTGGAAGCGGTAGCGATCTTCCTTGCGCGGGCTGAGGCGGGTGAGCGAATCGTCGTTCCAGAGCCGTTCCACATCAAAGTTCATGCGCAGGGAGGTCGCGGGCCGCGCCGAGAAACCGGCGAGCAATCCGTGTCCGGTGATGTCGTAGAAGTGTCGGCGCCGATGTCGGTAACCGCGACGTGCAAACGCCGTTGACCAGCGGCTGGCCGGCGCAGGCGCCCCGGTTGGGAAGACTGGGATAGAAGATCTGTTCCTGCAGATCGTTGACGTTGTGGGTGATCTGGCGATGGTCGTAGCGGTAGCCAAGCCGGGCCATGAATTTCCTGGTGAAGTCGTACTGGAACTCAAAGGTGTTCCGCTTGAGATCCTGAGCCAGGAAATCGTTGCGCAGATCGTTGACGACATCAGCGCCGGAACTGGCGTTATGCTGCGGACAGGTTGCCGCGGTGAAGGGCGGCGGACAAGTCGCAGGGGAAAAGGCGTTCGGGGTGCTGAGCAGAGTCGCACCGAACAAGGTGGTAGTCGGCAAGTTCCAACTTCCGGGAATGCGGAAGTTGTTGAACAGGAAATTGTCGACCAGGCGGAAGCGATCGGTTATGTGGAAGGTGATGCCGAGTTCGCCGATGTCAGTTATGCGTTGCCCGGAGGTGGATCCAGCGGTGAAGAACGACAGAGTACGGCTCCTGGAGATGAGACCGTCAAAGGATTCCTGGAATGACGGGATGCTGGCGTCACCGCCGGAATAGCTGAAGCTGGCGGTGAGGTCAAGACGATTGAAATAGTTACTGCGCAGGCCGAGACGTTCGGTGGTGAAAGAGTTACGAGTTTGTTGCAGACGGTTGTACGAGACGGTGCCGTTGCAGGCGGGATTGGCGAAGTTCGAGGCGAGGATGGGCGCGGCGCAGGGCTGGGATGCGACGGTATTGAACGGCAAACCTAAATCCACGCCAGTGCCATTGGCCAGCGGGGCGGTATAGAAGTTTGCCAGCTGCCAGTTGGTGTCGCCCTTGTAGTAATCGAGGAACTGGTCGTAGCTGAGCACGGTGCGAGGGAGGAGCTTGAAGTCGAAACCCGCCCGATAGGAATTCAACGTTGTGTTCCAGGGCTGGTAGAGAAGCGAGTCGGTGCCTTCATGAATGCTGCTGTAGGAGGGGCCCGACATGTTGTTTCGCGAGTAGCCCAGGCGGAAGGTGACCCGCGATTGGGGCAGCAGGGTGAGATCGAAATCGCTCATGCGGCGGCGCGTGTCGAAGGAGTGGGGAGAGCTGTCGACGGGGACGTTGGGGACTGAGCTTGCGGGATTCAGCGGATTCACCGCGAGGTTGTAGTTGAAGAAATCCTGGTCGCGGCGGAAGCTGGCGCGGAAGTTGTACCACTTGTCCTTGTCGGCGCTGAAGCGGAGGTAGTTGTTGGGATCGCCGCCCCACCCGAAGCTATGCACGAGCAGGTTATCGAAAAGCACGCCCTGATGATTTTCCGAGCGCAGGGAAAGGCTCTGGTCGAGGACGCGGGGCCCGGTGTGGAGATTCACCAGGGTGTCATACATATCCATACTGCCCGTGGTGTCGGAGATGCGGACGCCGAAGTCAATGGACTGATGAACGACATAACCACCGCTGACAACCTCGGGGGGCGTGGCCGCGGACGGTGCTGGCGACTGGGCAAAGACCAGCGCTGGAAGGCAGAGGATCAGTACGAGCGAAAACAGGAGACGAAGCGCGCGGGTCGGCATGGGGTTCCTCCGATCGACAGGGCTGATTGCGGCAGCAGAGCAACTGAAATCCGGAGTTTGAAGACGTCGACGGGTCATGAGTTCCTCACTTGAAGAGCACATTGCTCGAGTTCGACCCGTGAACGGCGGTGTGGCACATGGTGCAGGCCTGATACTTCTGTGACAGGTTGTGCGCGGGCCCGATCGGACTCTGCGTGGGTAGGGTGTGACATTGGAGACAGAGCAGGCTGGTCTGGCTGACGCGCAGCAGGCGCGGATTCGTGCCCCCGTGCGCCGTGTGACAACTGGTGCAGCCTTCGGTTTTAACGGGCAGGTGCTCAAAGACGAAGGGCCCTTGTTTGTCGGCATGGCACTTGACGCAGATGGCATCGCCGCTGGCGACGCTGCGGGTATTGCGCAGCGTGCCCGTCCCGTGCAGGTTGTGGCAGTCGGCGCATTGCACGAAGCCTTCGTTGACGCGGTGATGGAAGGGCTTGGCGAAATCGGCCTTGGTTGCGGTGTGGCATCCGTAGCAAAGTTCAGGCTGAGCCTGGGTGAGCAGCCGCTGCGGTTCCTTGGCGTGATGAGGAGAATGACAATCCAGACAGCCGACGTCGTTGCTGGCATGGGCCGAGCGACTGAAGTGAGCCTGGCCGGGGCTGTCGCCGTGACAGCTCAGGCAACGGGTGCTGGCCTGCTGCCGGGTGAGTTCTTTGAAGCGAACGATCTTGGTGATGTCGCCTCCGCCGTCGACATGGGCGGCACCGGGTCCGTGGCAGGACTCGCATCCGTGACCATTCTTTAGTGTCGTCTTGAAGTGGGGCGTGGTCTCGAAGCTCTTGGTGTAGAGCTCTTCGTGACAGGTCTTGCAGACGTCGGACCCGGCGTATTGGCTGGCTACCGGGAGGGGAGACGCCGCGGGCACGGGTCCCGAGGTTTCCTTTGTGTCGCTAGTCGACCAGGCAGGGAGAGCCAGGAGCAACAGCAAGAACACGAGCAAAACCCCTGGAACATCAGGGATCGGTTGTCTTTCCGTTTTCATGAATGCACCTCTCGCGCAGGTGGAAACACTGCGGCGGATCTCGGAAGGACCGGCGCAGATGGCGTGACTTGCTCACCAAAGCCGAAGAGTATGAGGAGCACAACAAAAAGGCTTGTGACGACTGAACGTGTCTGTAGTTCAGGTGCGCACAAGCGAAGATCGAAATGGGACTGGTTTCAGCTCTGGGATTGAACTGATAGCAGACTGACAGGTCCGAGTTCCGCTAGAATCGCGAACATGAGCCTGGTCCTTGCTTCGGCATCGCCGCGACGTCAGGAGTTGCTGCGGGCCGCGGGCGTCGCGATCACCGTGCAGCCCACCAATATTCCCGAGTCGCCGAAAGATGGCGAGGCACCGCGTGCCTGCGCGGAGAGGCTGGCACGGGAGAAGGCGTGGGTGGTGTTCAAGGAACGTCCTAATGATTTTGTGCTGGGCGCGGACACGATCGTGGTGGTGGAGGGAAAGATTCTCGGCAAGCCGCGAGATGCTGCGGATGCAGCCCGCATGTTGCGGCTGCTCTCGGGGCGCACGCACGAGGTAACGACAGGTGTGTGCCTGATGGGGCCGAAAGCGACATCGACACCACCGGAGAGTCCGAAGGGCGAGACGACGTTGGGCGACACGCGATCGGAGACCACGCTGGTCACCATGAATGAACTCAGCAACGAAGAAATCAAGACCTACATCGAAACCGGTGAGCCGATGGACAAGGCGGGAGCATATGCGATCCAGGGCATGGCTTCGCGATGGATTCCGCGAATCGAAGGGGACTACTCAAACGTGGTGGGATTGCCGGTGGCGCTGGTGTACCGAATGCTTCGAGAGCGGGGGGTACTCTAAAAGGGGAACGGAAACTTCGAGTTCAAAACAGAAGCTAGGGTTTCTTTTCCGAATCCGGCTGCTCGCCGTCTTTGACCGCCGACTTGAAATTCCGAATTCCCTCACCCAGTCCCTTGCCGAGATCGGCCAGCTTGCTGGGACCAAAGATCAGCAAAGCCACGGCCAGAATCAGCAGGATTTCAGGCAGTCCCAATTTGCCTGGCATGTGCGCCTCCAAGGGGTTGACGGCGCATATGCAGCGCCGGGTTGCGCCACTACCCCTGCTGGAAGTGTAGGCCTGTTGCAGGCGGGAGTCAAAGAACAGTCGCCAGGCGCCAGCCTAGCCAGCTAAAACAGCCCAAGAATGGGAGCTACACACTTTCCAGCAACCCAGCCAGCAGGGCGGCGCGGCGGGGGAGTTCGGCGATGCTGATGGACTCGTGCACGGCGTGGGCTCCGTCGCCGACGCCGCCCAGTCCGTCGAGGGTAGGAATGCCGAGGCCGGCGGTGAAGTTTCCGTCGGAACCGCCTCCGACAGCGGCTTCGCTGAGCTTCCAGCCGAGTTCGCGGGCAATTTGCACGGCCCGGTTGTAGAGCATGGCCACCCCGGCGGTGCGCTCCATCGGCGGGCGATTCACGCCACCGGATATTTCCAGCTTGCATTTGCGGTTGAGCGGCTTCAGCGAGCGCAGCCTCTTGTCGATGACGGCGGCGTCTTTCATGCGGGCAACACGGACGTCGATGGTCGCCGTGGCCTCAGCCGCAACCACGTTTACCCGCGTTCCGCCTTGGACCAGGCCGACGTTCAGTGTGAGGCCGCGCTTGACGTCGACCATTTTCGAGATGGCGAGGATCTGGCGGGCGAGTTCCAGGATGGCGCTCTGGCCCTTCTCAAAGTCGAGACCGGAATGGGAGGCGACGCCGGTGACTTTCAGTAAATATTCCCCGACGCCCTTGCGGGCGGTCTTGACCGCGCCTTTAGGACCATAAGAAGGTTCGGGGACGAGGACGGCGGCGGATTCGCGGGCCAAAGACTCGGTGATTTGCCGGGAGGAATTGCTGCCAATTTCCTCGTCGGAAACCAGCAGGACGGTCACGGGGCGGGGCAGCTTTCCGTGCCAGGCTTGCAGCCCCTGGAGGGCATACAGCATGAGAGCGATGCCCGACTTCATATCGAGAGTGCCAGGTCCCCAGAGGCGCCCATTGCCGACGCGGCAGGGCATGGTAGTGAGCGTGCCGAGCGGATACACCGTATCGTAGTGCCCGAGCAACAGTACGGGCTTTTGCTGGGTTTCGCCCGGGAAGTCGACCTGGAGATGATTGCCGAAATCGGAGACGCGGTGGAACTGGGCCCGGCCTCCGCAGGCGGCGAATTCCTCGGCGGCAAAGGCGCTGCAGCGGTCGACCGCCTGCTTGTTGTCGCTGGGCGATTCGATTTCCACCAGGCGGCGGATGGTGTCGACCATATGGTCGCGGTGTTGTTCGAAGTATTGGAGACGTTGCTGGGCGGGGCGGGCAGAATTGGAGCGGTGCGTTTTTTTGGTCATCGAATCGGTTGCCGGTGTCGTTCTTGCACCCGGTCCGTGGGGTCATGGTGAAGCAGCCAGGGACCTCTCGAGATCAAATTCGGCGAATGAGACGGCGCCTTCCCGAGCCGGGTCGCTGCTTGAGGGCAGGTCCCCGGGGCGCGGTACAGTATAATCGCGAGGCCGTTTGAGTCCAGGAATGACTGAAATTACTCACCCCGAAACCGAAGCTCCGAAGGCGGTCAAAACCACGTTAGACATCAACGATATCCAGCGCATTTTGCCGCACCGCTATCCGTTCCTGCTGATCGACCGGGTGGTCGATCTTACGCGGCGGGAGCGGATCGTGGCCATCAAGAACGTTACCGTGAACGAGCCCTACTTCCAGGGGCATTTTCCGGAGCTGCCGATCATGCCCGGCGTGTTGATCGTGGAAGCGATCGCCCAGGCCGGCGGAGCGTTGCTGCTCACCGAGGTTGAGGACCGCAGCGAGAAGCTGATGGTGTTCACGGGCATCGAGCGAGCGCGCTTCCGGCGGCCGGTGTTGCCAGGGGATCAGCTTCGCATTGAGGTCGACGTGAAATCGTGGCGCATGAACGCGGTTCGCATGGAAGGCAAGGCGTTCGTCGGCGAGAAGCGCGTCGCGGAAGCCACCGTGACTTGCCAGCTCGTCGAGCGGGCAGCCACCAAGCGAACTGAAGCGGAGCCCACGGACACGCCCCCGGAGGGGTAAAAACCGCCCTGACTACCGTGAACGCGCCACTCGGACTCGACCTAGCCTATTGTTCGTGCCGATGAGCATCCATCCCACTGCCATCGTCGATTCGGGCGCGAAGGTTCATCCCAATTGCAAGATCGGTCCCTATTGCGTGGTCGGCGGCAATGTGGAAATCGGCGAAGGTTGCGTGTTGGTGTCGCATGTCGTGATGGAAGGCCCGACGAAGATCGGCATCGACAACACGTTTTTCCCGTATTCCTCAATCGGCCTGGCACCGCAGGATTTGAGTTACGCCGGCGAGCCCACGCGCCTGGAGATCGGCGATCACAACCGGATTCGCGAATTTGCGACGATCAATCGAGGCACGGTGAAGGGTGGCGGACTGACGAAGGTTGGCAGCCACGTGCTGGTCATGGCGTACGCCCACATCGCGCACGATTGCCGCATTGGAGACCACGTGATCCTGGCGAATGGGGCGACGTTGGGCGGGCATGTGATCGTCGAGGATTGGGCGCAAGTGGGCGCGCTCTGCCCGGTACATCACTTTGTGCGCATCGGGACGCATGCGTTTATTGGCGGGGGGACAACCATCACCCAGGACGTACTGCCGTTCTCGAAGACCTCGGCAGAGCGCGGCACGCACGCTTATGGCATGAACTCAGTGGGCTTACAGCGGCGGGGCTTCAGCAAGGAGCGCGTGGCCAAGATCCATCATGCTTACAAGGTATTGCTGGCCTCGAAACTGAACACCTCGCAGGCGCTCGAACGGCTCAAGTCGGAGGGCGATCTGGGCGAAGACGTGGAAAGCCTGATTGCGTTTGTTGAGGCGTCGGAGAGAGGAGTGATTAAGTAGCAGTGGCCAGTGGCCAGTGGCCAGTGGTCAGTGGCCAGTGGAGCAGAGGTCTCACAATGCCTGTGCAACATTACCGGGAGTTGATCGCATGGCAAAAAGCGATGGACTTCGCGGAGTCCATATATCAGGCAACCCGCACGTTTCCGAGGGAAGAACAGTATGGGCTGACCAGCCAGTTAAGAAGAGCGGTTATTTCGATTTCGAGCAATATCGCTGAGGGCCAGGGACGGCGATCCACGGGCGAATTTCGGCAATTTTTGGGGAATGCGCGCGGCTCCCTGTTCGAAGTAGAGTCGCAGATTCTACTCGCTCAGCGGTTCCAATACCTGGACTCGTTCTGTGCGACAAGATTATTGAAACAATCATCTGAACTCGGGAAGGTTTGAACGGCTTGATCGCCGCCTTGCAACGAACATCGGGGAGAGAATCTGACCACTGACCACTAGCCACTGACCACTGCACGAGCCATTGACCACTGAGAGAACCGGAGCACTGCCCACTATGCCCCCTAACCCGAAACTCGGTCTCATCGCGGGAAACGGCAAGTTTCCATTCCTTGTGCTGGACGCGGCTCGGGCGCAGGGATTCGACGTGGTCGTGGCAGCGATCAAGGAAGAGACGTTTCCGGAGATCGAAAAGCAGGGAGCCGCGTCTGTGCACTGGCTGTCGCTCGGGGAATTGTCAAAGCTTATCGAGACATTCCAGCGGGAGGGGGTGCGGCGCGCGATCATGGCCGGGCAGGTGAAGCATAAGCAGATTTTCTCCAGCATCAAGCCGGACTGGCGACTGGCGAAGCTACTGCTTTCGCTTGGTACCCGCAACACCGATTCCTTGCTTGGCGCGGTTGCGAAGGTGCTCAGCGACGAGGGGATCGTGCTTGAAAATTCGACCACGTTGCTCGAGCCTCTGCTGGCCAAGCCTGGTGTGCTGACCAGTCGCGCTGCAAGCGACGAGGAACGGAAGAACATTACATACGGTCGCGCGGTAGCGCGCCACCTCGCGCAGTACGATATCGGGCAGACGGTAGTGGTAGCGGAGTCGGCGTGCGTCGCAGTGGAAGCGATGGAAGGAACGGATGCCACGATCGAGCGCGCCGGGAAGCTGATGACATCGCTGGACGGCGACGCGTCGACTTTGAGCCGCGCGCTGACTGTGGTAAAGATCGCCAAACCGAATCAGGACATGCGCTTTGATGTTCCGGTCATTGGGGTGAAGACGATCGACGTGATGCGATCCGCCGGGGCGACGTGCCTGGCCGTGGATGCCGGGAAGTGCTTGCTCCTGGACGGAGCAGCCGTGCCACAGGCTGCCGATAGGGTGGGGATCACGATCGTAGCCGATTAAGCGAGACAGCCGTATTTAAGAACCAAAAGCGATCACCACAGAGGACACAGTGGAACACGGAGGGGGCCGAAGGAGTTTTGAATTTCGAGCTGACTTAGCTTCCTTGTTTTCGCCCCTAAGCTTCGATCTTGGATGAAGTCCTCTGTGAATTCCCGTGCCCTCTGCGGTTAGGGGGTTCAGCATCGTATTATCGAGAGGCCCAGACCTATGACCGAAACCGCACGCATTGCCGAACAACTCGAGCGCGCTTTTCATGGCGACGCCTGGCACGGACCTGCCGTGCTCGAATTGCTGCTGGACGTCGACGCTGCCACTGCGGCCGCGCATCCCCTGCCCGACGCTCACAGCATCTGGGAACTTGTCCTGCACATTGCGGCGTGGGATGACGCGGTGAATCGGCGGATCGTCTTGAAGAAGGCGTTACAACTCAACGACGCCGAGAATTTCCCGCCGGTAAAGGACAAGAGCCGCGCCGCCTGGAAGAAGGCGGTCGCTCATCTCAAGAAAACGCATGCGGCGCTGGTGAAGACGGCCAAGGGTTTACCAGAACACCGGCTGCGGGAACGCGTGCCGGGGAAGAAATACGATATCGGATTTATGCTTCACGGCGTGGCACAGCACGAGCTGTATCATGCGGGCCAGATCGCGATCCTGAAAAAGACCTATTTGTAAAAGATCTATTTGTAAACGAAGCTACTCCGGCAACTCCGGTGTTCGGAACGCCATGCTTCGTGAGTACAATCGGCAGTCGGCAGCTTGGGTCATCCGAGAAAGTCCCCTGGATTCCAATAGCGTTGTCAATGTCGCGGTGATCGGCGTAGGGGCGTTCGGGCGCAATCACGCACGCGTCTACAAGCAACTCGAGCAAGAGGGTGAGCCGCTGCGGCTTGTGGGCGTGGTGGACCGGGATGTCGCGCGTGCCGACGCGGTGGGCCGCGAGTTCGGGTGCAAGTCGTTCGGATCGCTGGATCAGCTGCTGACGACACACAGCGAAGTCCAGGCCGCGTCGGTCACAGTTCCGACCGTGCATCATCTCTCCGAAGCCAGCATGCTGCTTGAGGCCGGCGTCGACGTCCTCATCGAAAAGCCACTGGCCAGTTCCCTGGCGGAAGCCGACGAACTGATCCGGCTGGCAAAGCAGCATCAGAGAGTCGCGCAGGTAGGCCACCTGGAACGGTTCAATCCGGCGGTGCGGGCGACGGTGCCTTTAATCACACAGCCGATGTTTTTTGAGGTGCACAGGCTGAGCATCTTCACGCCGCGCGCGCTCGACGTGGATGTGGTTCTGGACTTGATGATCCACGATCTCGACATCGTGATGTCGTTTGTGAAGTCTCCGGTCGCAGAAGTACGCGCTGTGGGCCTGCCGATTCTTTCCGGAAAAACCGACATTGCCAATGTCCGTATCGAGTTTGCCTCGGGGTGCGTGGCGAATTTCACCGCGAGCCGGGTTTCGACGGAGCAGGTGCGCAAAGTGCGTTTCTTTCAGCCCAGGCAGTACATCTCGATCGACTACGGACGCCAGGATGTGCTGGTGTTCACGGTGGGCGAACAAGGCGGCCAGGGAGCTACGCCGTCGGTCAATCCGCAGATCGGGATGACGAAGCCGACGGTGACCGCCGAAGAACCCCTGCGCGCAGAACTACGTTCGTTTCTGAATGCCGTGCGAACGCGCACGACGCCAGTTGTCGCGCTGGAAGATGGCCGGCGCGCGCTGGCGCTCGCCCTCGAAATCGTTGCCCATATCGAGAAGCACGGCCGCCGCATCAATCTGGAAAAACTCGCGAGTTCATAAACGTCGCGCGCGGATGCTGCGCCCCGCGCGAAAATGCTACATTTAGAAGTTTATGTCTGCCCCTAACTCTCGCTTCGTGCGGGCATGCAAAGCGCAGCCCGTGGACCGCACTCCTGTCTGGTTCATGCGCCAGGCCGGCCGTTACATGGCCGAATATCGCGCCGTACGTAAGAAGCATTCCTTGATTGAAATCTGCAAAAAACCGGAACTGGCAGCGGAAGTGACCATCACCGCCGCGGAGACCCTGGGCGTGGATGCCGCAATCATTTTTGCCGACCTGCTGCTGCCGCTCGAGGTAATGGGACTGCCCTTTCGCTTTGAAGCCGGCGAAGGGCCAGTCATCGACAAACCGGTCCGCGATGCGAAAGACGTTGCGCGACTGCGAACTGATAAGGCCGCCGAACTCGGTTATGTGTCGGAAGCCATTCGCCTGGTCTGTAAGCATTTTGGCGATCGGCTGCCGATGATCGGGTTTTGCGGCGCGCCATTCACGCTGGCCAGTTACATGATCGAGGGCGGCGGTTCACGAAACTACGTGCACACCAAGAAAATGATGTATTCGTCGCCCGCAGCCTGGGACGAGTTGATGACCAAGCTGGTTGCAGTGACGAGCGAGTACGCGGCAGAACAGGTGCGGGCGGGGGCGGATACGATCCAGATTTTCGACAGCTGGGTCGGTTGTCTGAGCGTGGAAGATTACCGGCGCTACGTGCTGGCGCACGTGACCGACCTGGTGAAGCGGCTCCAAAGGACTGGCGCGCCGATCATTTATTTCGGGACCGACAGCACGACTCTTTTGTCCGCGATGAAGGAGACGGGCGCCGAAGTGGTGGGGCTGGATTGGCGCGTTCCGCTCGACGAAGGCTGGGGGCTGATGAAGTTTCAGGGTGCGGTGCAGGGGAACCTGGATCCGGTGCTGCTGTTCGCCGATTGGAAGGAGATTCAACCGCGCGCGGAAGACGTTCTGCGGCGGGCGGGAGGACGTCCGGGGCATATTTTTAATTTAGGGCACGGAATTCTGCCGGAAACGCCCGTCGACAATGTGAAGCGGCTTTGCCAGTTTGTGCAGGAGTGGAGAGGATAGCGACTGCTCGACTCTGCGCTCTCGGCGATGAATGCACTAGCTTGAAAAAAATGACGGCTTCCGAACAATCGAGCGCGGTTCTCCTGGTGGCGCATGGGACTGCCGATTCCGTGGAGGACATTCCGGAATTCCTGCGCAACGTTACGGGCGGACGCGGGGTGCCGGCGCAGGTGGTCGAAGAGGTGAAGCACCGCTACTCGCTCATCGGCCACTCTCCGATGAACGAGATCACGGCGCGGCAGGGCGAACTGCTGGCGCGCGAACTGCGCATGCCGGTGTATGTCGGGATGCGGAACTGGAAGCCGCTGATCCCCGATGTGGTCAGCAAGATGTCTTTGGAAGGCGTGACGCAGGCAGTGGTGATTTGCCTGGCGCCGCAGAATTCACGCACCAGCGTCGGGCTGTATCGCAAGGCAGTCGAGGCGGAAAACGGTCCGCCGTTTAAGCTCGATTTCATTGAGTCGTGGCACGATCACCCGCTGCTCATCCAAGCATTCGTGGAGAAACTGCGCGCCCACTGGGTGCGCGGGTGCGAGGAAGCGGGCGCGAAGCTTCCCATTATTTTCACGGCGCACAGCGTTCCGCAGCGGACGATTGCAGAAGGCGATCCGTACGAAGCGCAGGCTCGCGAAACAGCCGCACTGGTGGCGCGAGAGGGTGGCCTGCAAACCGACGACTGGAGCTTCGCATTTCAGAGCCAGGGCATGTCGGGCGGGGCGTGGCTGGGGCCCACGGTCGAGGACACAATTAGAGTTCTTAAGACCAGGGGTCACAACGGCGTGTTCGTACAGCCCATCGGTTTCCTGTGTGACCACGTGGAAATCCTTTACGATATCGATATCGGCTTCAAGGAGTTTGCCGAGAAACAGGGCATGCGCCTGTGGCGGGCGGCGTCGCTGAACGAATCGCCGCTGCTGATCGCGGCGCTGGCCGATATTGTGCGCAAGCGGGAGTGAGCCGCGAGCTTTGAGCGCGCTTCGGTCAACGTCGCACGTGGTACGAATGGAATTCCGGATTCCGGCTCAGAAGGGTTTGCCAGAAGCCAGAAGCTACTAGCTGGCAGCAATCATCTATAAGCTACTAGCGATCAACTACGAACCTTTTTCATGAAACGGATTGCCATCATCGGCGGTGGGATCTCCGGCCTCTCGGCTGCCTATGCGCTCGAGGAGAAACGTCGGGCGGGCGTTGAAGTGGAGTACGTCCTGTACGAAGCGAGCTCTCGCTTCGGCGGTGTGCTGGTAACCGATCGTGTGGATGGCTGCATTCTCGAAGCGGGCGCGGATTCGTTTCTCACCGAGAAGCCCTGGGCCATCGAACTCTGCAAGAAACTTGGGCTAGGCGATCAACTGATCGGCTCGAACGATGCCGAGCGCAAGACCTACATCGTGGTGCGCGGCAAGCTGGTCGAAATGCCCGACGGGCTGATGTTCATGGTTCCGACGAAGCTCGCGCCTACGGTGCTGTCACCGCTCTTCTCCTGGGGGACCAAGCTTCGTATGGCGCGGGAATGGTTCCACCCGCCCCAGAAGGCCAACGGAGATGAGACGGTAGCGGCGTTTGTAGAGCGGCACTATGGCGCCGAGATGGTCGATCGGCTGGCCGATCCGCTGCTGTCGGGCGTGTATGGCGGCGAGGCATCGCAGCTGAGCGTGCGCGCGGTCTTGCCGCGTTTTGCCGAGATGGAAGCCAAGCATGGGAGCCTGGGACGGGCCATGCTGGCGGCGCGGGGAGCGATGGCACGTGCTTCGCAAGGAGCGCCACCGCCGCTGTTCACTTCGCTCAAAGATGGCATGCAGCAGATGGTCGACGCGCTGCTCGGCGCTCTCGATGGGGAGTCATTGCGTTCCGGCGCGAATGTGCAGGCCGTATCGCCCGAGGCCGGGGGATGGGTTGTGTCGGCGGGGCTGGGGTCGGATGAGTTCGACGCGGTCATTCTCGCGCTGCCGACGCGGGTGGCGGGGGCTCTTTTGCTGCGGTCTGGAAAAGAGCTGGCATCGGAGCTGGCCGGCATTGATTACAGTTCCTCGGTAACCGTGGCGCTCGGATACGACAAGCAGGTGCGCGAGTCGTTGCCACCGGGATTTGGGTTCCTGGTGCCGCGTAGTGAAGGCAAGCGCATGCTGGCGGCAACGTTCGTGCACAACAAGTTTCCGCACCGCGCGCCGGCGGATCGCGCGATCGTTCGCTGCTTTCTGGGCGGTGCGCGCGGGGAGCAGATGCTGGCGCTCGCGGAGGAAGAAATCCTGCGCATCGTGCGCGAAGAGCTCGACCAGATTCTCCACCTCAGCGCGGAGCCCCTGTTTGCGCGCGTCTTCAAGTGGCGGGGCGCGATGGCGCAGTATGGGGTGGGGCATCTGGAGCGCTTGCAAAGAATCGAGGCACTGCGTCAGAAGCTGCCGGGGTTGGCACTGGCTGGGAATGGCTACAGCGGGATTGGCGTGCCGGACTGCGTGAGGTCGGGGACGACGGCGGTGGAGGAGACACTAAGCAGTCTGGGCATCGATGTCCGTCCGGCGGTGACGACACGGCCGTGAGGATCAAAGAGTGAAGAAGAGTGGGCGGCCGAAGCTGCCGTGGCTGGAATACGAAGGCCAAACCACTCCCGAGCTGATGGCCTGCAAGAATACCCATCGCATTGACTCGCTCCTGTGCGCGTTCGAATGGGGGATTCAGGCAAAGATCGGGCCTGACGGGGAGGGCGCGCTAACCGATGAGGAACGGCTGGTGCTGGCCGTCATGGCGCTAACCCGCGAAGTCAATAACGGCGGATATCACCAATTCTTCGTCAACTCCTCTCGTCGCTTTGCTCTGACGATTGTTGACTCCTTGCGACGCATCGGATGTACAACTTGCGCGGAGATTACCCAGCGGGCGATTCATGCCGCCAAGTTCGGCATCGCGCCTCCCGATTCTATTCTGCAAGAGGACGACGCTCGTGACGCCATCCTGGACGCCTGCGATCAGGGGTTCTACCGGCTCGCTGACATTGACCAGCGACTGTTCGACTTCGTTGAGGTTCATCAGAACCAGATCCAGCTCAGGAAGGGAAGCCAGGGTCCCCGGCGCCGGATAAAACTAGAGAAGTTCAACCGGACCAAACTTGGTGTGTACCTAACTACGTCGAAGAAGAAAACCTTTAGCTTGGACGAGGCTCGAAAACTGGCTCGCGAGATAGCTGAGCAAAATGCGATCCCAGCCTCCGAAGCCGAACTGGAGGGGGCGGCAGTTCTGTACGCTTTCGGCTGCGCGGTACGCGACGGCAATCTTTCCGCCTGCGAAGTTCTGGCAGTTCCCGCGTTCGAACTAATGCGGGACGATACGTCGCATTGTATCTTGCAGCGCGATTGGGTAAAACAGCTGATTGACGCGGGACAACTGATACGGGCGGATGCGGTAACCCTTTCCTATCTCGAATATCTCGCAGGCAGCGACCTGTCGACTCTTTCCACTCAAAACCGCATTTTGTTTTGGGCGTCGGTGCTTCAGCCACATCGGTCAGTGCTGCCGAAGTCGGTTGAGTTTTTCACCACGGCCTTCCCGTTCGAGAACCTGAATGAGCCGCTGCCCAGACAACGGTTCGAGCCCAAAGAAATTCCCCCTTTCACCAATTCCCGTTGAGATGATTTTCTGAACCGGCGCCAACGTTCGCTTTCTCAGAATCGTGCAGTTGATGGGGATTACTCTTGTAATCTACCCGTCAGAACCGCAACCACTCTTCTCCGCCCGGGTTTGTACAATTGACAAAACCGTGGGGAGAGTTCCATGCGCAAATCAGCTCTAATCATATTCGTTGCTGCAGTTCTGGTTGCTTCTGCAGCGATTGCACAGAATCAGGCGCCCTCGCAAAACTCGCCGTCGATGCCTGGAATGGACATGTCGGGCCGCGATATCGGGAAAGACGTGACGCCCGAAGCCGGCGGCATGAAAGACATGCCCGGCATGGACGCCGAAGCCAGCGCGCCCGCCATGCATTCGATGGAAGGGCATCACATGGACATGGGGCCGCACATGAAGATGACCGCGCTGCACGACCCAAAGCCCGGCGACGAAGAGCGTGCCCGCAAAGTCGTCGACGCCGCGCGCGCCGTGGCCGAAAAATATAAGGACTACCGCACGGCGCTGGCCGACGGGTTCAAGATCTTCCTGCCGAACGTTCCGCAGAAGATGTATCACTTTACCAACTACAAGTACGCGTTTGAGGCGGCGTTCGAGTTCAATCCTGATCATCCGACGTCGCTGCTGTATGAGAAGCACGGTGACGACTACAAGCTCGTGGGCGTGATGTACACGGCACCCAAGCGCTACGACGAGGATGATCTCGATAAGCGCATTCCTTTATCGATCGCGCAGTGGCACGAGCATGTGAACTTGTGCATGCCTCCGGCAGATCGAAAACAAGAAGCGCTGGGGCCGAAGTTTGGGCTGCACGGCTCGATTGCGACCAAGGAAGAATGCGACGCGAACGGGGGAACGTTTCGCCCGCTGGTTTTCAACTGGATGGTGCACCTGTATCCGCTGGAGAAGACTGAAGCCGAGATCTGGGACGTCAATCGGGGGCATGACCACAACCACGCGGATTAGACGTTGGGTGAGTGCGCGGGCTTAGAGCGTAAAGCCTTTAACCGCAAAGAACGCGAAGGGATCGCAAAGGCCGCGAAGGAAACCTCCGAGGATGCAGGAAAAAACGGCGGAGGACGCAGAGAAGAGCCTTTAACCGCAAAGAACGCGAAGGGATCGCAAAGGTCGCGAAGGAAACCTCAGAGGATCGCTAGCCTTCGCTGACGGCTGCCACCAGGGTCGGCCGGCCGAGTTTGTGGCTGATGGCCAGCAGAATTATTCCGATCACGCCAGTTTGCAAAGCGAGGCCGCCGTACACATAGATCGCGCTTGAGAATCCTCCCCACTCGAATCGCGTGTCGAAGATTCCGGCGGGCGTGAGCAGGCTCATCGCATTTGCGGCAGCAGGGTCGCCCCAGATGCTGCAAATGCCAACGATTACCAACGCCGAGCCGTAGTAAAGACACAAGAACAGAAATGCCTTCAAGACCGGCTGGCGGAAGCGGGTCAATGTGCACCATTGCACGAACAGGATGTCTCGGGTCACGAACACTGTGATCCCCAGAAGTTGCAATGCGGCGGTCCGCAGCGCGCCGGGGTGGAAGTCGAGTCCGTACCTCCAGGCGAGCAGTCCCCAAACCATCAGAGCGTAGGCCACCCCGGCGGAGAGCACTAGCCAGGGCCAGGGCAAACCATCCTCGGAGAAAATGCCGCCAACGCCTTCGATGCGCCCGCGCCACCAGACTTTCAAACGTTCGAGCGGAGTCAGCGAAGCTAAGCCAATCGCAAAGAGGATGAACCCGTTGATGCCGACCATGAAGGTCGCAAGGGTATCGGCTTTGAGGAGGGTGGTGCCAGGCCGGAAGAGCGCGTAGAACACGAAATTCAGGAAGGCCGCGCAACCGACCGCTTGCCAACGGGAGAGGAGCCGTATCTCGCTGAAATCGCGTTTCAGATTGCGCAGCAGCATTACGGTGATCCACGAGCCGAAGGAACCGTAGAGCAACAGGCTCATCACAGACCACGGGATACAGTGCCCAAAGAGCATGGGACGAGCCGCCGGATGGCCGTCGAAGTCGATGCCGAGAATTGTATGCAGTCCGCTGAGCGGGCTGAAGGCGGCGAGACCGGGGAACCAGGAGTCGGCAAAGCCGTAGGTGGCGAGAACAACGCCGTACAACCCGAGTGCTCCAATCATGCCGACTCCGCCACTTCGGCTCTCGAGCAAGATCGAAAGCCAAAGGCCACAGAGGTCCAGGAACAGGGATGCGGCCAGCACGCAGATGTAGCCAGCAAGAAAATTCCAGACTGACAGGTTTGCCGCGAGGGTTGCCCAAAGCGTAATGGGGAGCACGCATAAAACGGCAAAGTAGGCGAGCACGGGTTCGCCGAACAGTTTGCCCACCGCCAGTTCCGCCGGTGTAAGGCTGGTCGTGCGTTGGAAGTCCCAGGTCTTGCGGTCGCGTTCGCGCCAGATCGACTGCGCGCACATGTAGGTCGACCAGAAGGCAAGCAGTACGCACTGCGATCCGAACAGCCACTGGCAGATCTGCAGCCACATTTGGCGGGGATTGTCTTGCCGGATGCGTTCCGCCTGCTCGGCCCACAGGCCGCCATACCGTTGCGCGTTGTACTCGGCATTCGCGAGCACCTGCTGACGCTGGCTCCAGCAGGCGAGCCCGATCATGGCACAGACAAACAGCACCACAACCGCCAGAGTGACGGCGCGGGCGGGGCGCAGTTCCGACCGCAAGTGGCGCACGAATTCCGGATTGCGCCAGAACTTCAACATCACGTCACCTCATGCCGCGACAGCTTCATGTAGAGGTCTTCGACCGTCTGCTTGATCTCGGCGAAGGTCTTGACGCGTACCCCGGCGCTGATCAGATCAGCGAGAAGCGCAGCCAATTCATCGTCGGAACCGGTGAACTGAAAAGTCCCCGTGTGTTCGTTCAATTGCAGTTTCGAAACCTGAGGGTGAGCGGCAAGCCTGGCCTCGAGGGTCGCACGGGCATCGCCAAGCCAGCTGACTTGCATGTCGCGGCCCAGTTTCTCGTCTGCGGTGACTTCTTCAATCCGGCCGCTGCGGATCATGCGGCCTTTTTCCATGATGCCGATCGAGGTGCAGAAACCTTCAAGCTCGGTGAGGATGTGCGAGGAAATCAGGATCGTGGTTCCCTGGTCTCGAAGGGAGCGCAGCAGGTTGCGTAGTTCCAGGCGAGCCTTGGGATCGAGGCCGGAAGCCGGCTCGTCGAGCAACAGGATTTTGGGTCGGTGAATGAGGGCTCGCGCAATGCCAAGGCGCTGCTTCATGCCCCGCGAAAGGCCGCGAATCAGGGTGTCGCGCTTCACTTCGAGCGAAACCTGCCCGATCACCTCCGTCACTCGCGCGGGAATGTCGCTGTCGGGGACTTTGTACGCGTGGGCAAAGTAGTCGAGATATTCCCAGACTTTCAAATCTTCGTAGACCGCGAAGAAATCGGAGAGGTAGCCGATCGACTGCTGCGCCAGTTCCGGTTCCTTGGCGACATCGATCCCATTGACCTGGGCGCGGCCGAGAGTCGGAGAGAGCAAGCCGCAAGCCATGCGAATTGTCGTGGTCTTGCCGGCGCCGTTGGGCCCGATCAGTCCGAAGATTTCGCCCTGCGGAATGGTGAGCGACAGGTCCTGGACAGCGACCAGGTTGTCGTATTCCTTGCGCAGGTGAATGAGTTCGATCACGAAGTAGCGTCTTCCGCGTTGCTGCGGGTGCAAGCTTTAAGCGTATTGGCGTGACTTTAGTTTAGACACCGGAAGGTACGCGCCTGACGCGCGCCGGGTTCCGCAAAAATTACACCCGTACCCCAAGCCAGGCCAGTGTCTACAGAGGAACGCTGTCTTGTCCGGAACTTGCGTGTGTTGAACACCGACAGCGCCCAACCAATCAGGATTCTTCGAACACGAAGCGATCGCTCACCAGGAAATTGACGATTGAGCAGGTGGCGATGGTCAGGAGGTTCGCGACGAAATAGTTCAGGCGCGCCCCGCCCACCAGCACCCGCATCACGAGCACGTTCCCAAGAATCGAAAACAGGCCGGTCGTAAGGTTGAACTTGGCAAAGCGCAGCCAGGAGCTGCCGCCCGGGCGATCGGCCCAGGTGAAACGCTCGTGCCAGAAATAGTTGTGGATCACGGCTGCCTCGACCGCCAGGGCCGTCGCCAGCAGGTAATCGAAGTGGAAACCGGACTTCAGGATTGCCAGCGCGGCCAGTTGCACCAGGATCCCGCCGGCGCCGACCGCATTGAATTTCAGCCAGCGCATGCCGGTGCGTTGCATGTTCTCGCGAGGGCTCATCGGATCCGCTCCTCGCGGTACAAGCGATATCCGTTCTTGATGGTGAAGAAGACGATCATCAAGCTCATTCCAGTCAGGCCGATGGCGCCGCCAATGTCGAACAGGCGGTAGTGATGGTGCAACACCATCGGCCAGCGCAGCAGGGCCAGGTTCCCGACGGCGAGCAAGAGCCGCAACTCGGTCGGCCCGAAATTCCAGAACGAGAGACGGAATTCACCCAGCGTATGGGTGGCGAGATAAGACTGAATGGAGAGCACCAGGAAGGCGATCAGCAGGCCGATGGCGATCCAGGGATGCATGAAGCCAGACAGAGCGAGTCCGCTCATCATGGCAACGGCGCCGAAACTGTCGATCATGTGATCGACGTAGAACCCGTAGCGTGGGCGTTGTTGCTGGCGCACGCGGGCCAGCGTGCCGTCGAGGCTGTCGCCCAGCCAGTTCACTGCCAGGCAAACAATCACCGCCAAAAGGTAGTAACGGTTCCAGCGCGAGAGCGCGTAAAAGACCCCAGCCATAATCTGGCCGACGAAGCCAACGGCGGTGAGGTGGTCGGAATTAATCCAGGCGGGCGTACGCTCGGCCAGCCAGATCAATGTCTTCTTCTCGGCTGAGGCCAGGAAGCTGGCCTGGATGCGCCGGGCGTTGCCGACGACGTTGCTCAGCCGGCGAATGTCGGCCAGAACTCTAGGGTTGGTTTGCTCGCAATAATCCACCATGGGGCTCGCCATCTGGGGGCCTCCTAACTTTCAGGAGCACTTTGCCCCGTTCTGATGCGCGTTGACAATGCATGACCGAACATTCGGCCACAAGTCTCGATCATCTCTCAAGTCGCTGAAATAAATGGAGATCGTGTCCCAGGTAAACCAGCTTATCTGGGGTTTCTACGGCTCTAGAGTGGCTGGCTGGCTGAGAGGCTTTTCCGGCACCGCCTCGGACGTTCTCTTTCGGCGAAGACTTTGGGGCAGATGGGACCGGAGCAGCCACAATCCTGCCGCTACTGCCCCGGCCCAGGTAATCGAACTCAGGCCCAGGGATTCGAGGTCCGCCATCCGGCTGCCGCGCAGGGGGATGAGTCGCGATACCTGCCAGGCAATCCCGCCAGCCACGGCTGCCACGACGATAGACTTGCCCAGTTCGAACCACGGGAACTCGGAGAGCGAGACCAACCTTCGACGATCGAGAAGGATTGCGGCCACGACCGTATTGGCTATGATCCCGAGGTCGGAGGCGATGGCCAGTCCCACCACGGAAAGCTCATGGAACAAGTACCGGTAAACCGTCAGAGAGGCGATCGTCACGAGGGTGCAGGCGACCATGGGCGTAAGCGTGTCGCCGGCAGCGTAAAAGGCGCGCGCGTAGAGTCCTTGCGCCGACCAGAAGGCGAGGGATAGCGAGAACCAGAAGAAGTAGAGGGCGGTTTCCTGCGAGTCCATGAACGAGAAGTGGCCGCGGCGATACACCAGGTCGATGAGGGGAAGGGCGGCCACCATCATGAGCGCCGAGGAGAGAAACGACAGCGCGGAAATCCGGTAGACGGAGCCGTTCACGGTCTCGCCAAACTCCTTCATTTTCTTTTCGCCGAACAACTTCGCGAAGAACGGCAGGGAGGCCTGCCCGGTGGCCTGCCCGAGCACGGCGATGGGTACGGCGAACAGACGCTTCGCGTAGTTGAGGCGGGAGATGTCGCCCACGCCACTCGAGGCGAAGTAGCGGAGAATCCAGTCGTCGGCGGTGACCAGCGATACTCCCAGCATCAGCGGAATCGAGAGCCGCACCCACTCGCGGAAGGCGGGGTTTCTCCACTCGAACGACGGGCGATAGCCGGTACCGATTCGCGCCGCGCCGATGGCATTCACCAGGAAGGGGCCAATCACCGATCCCAGCAACGCGCCGTAGGCAAGCGACGCGATGCCGATCTGTTTTCCGGCGACCACGCCTCCCAGGATGATGAACACGTTGTAGAGCACAGGCCCGAAGCTGGGAAACAAGAACATGCGGTGCGAGAGCAGTACCGCGCCGACCACGCCGCCGACGTAGAAAAAAATCTGGGCCGGCAACAGGATGCGTGTGAGCGAGACGCACAGCTTCATCTGCTCAGGTGAGAATCCGTGGAACATCCAGGAAACGAATTGCGGAGTAAATATCTCGGCGGCGGCGATTCCGATCAGGAATACCGTCGTCATCACGGTGACGATCACCGAGAAAGTCTTCTGCGCATCGGCCTCGCGCTTCTCGGCGAGGAAACGGGTATAGATCGAGATGAATGTGATCGACGCGGTTCCGCCGGCCAGGATGTAATTGAGCCAATCCGGCAGGGTGAATGCCGCTACGTAGGCGTCGGTTTGGCCGCCGGCGCCGAAGGCGTAGGCGATGTAGGCTTCACGCAGGTAGCCGATAACGCGCGACAACATGACCGTGGTCATCAGCAGCATGGTGGCGGAAAAAGCGCTGTGCTGATGCGACGGTCGTAGATTGCGGAGAATGCGGGAAAGCATGCGTCAGCCGAAGATAAACGCTGGAAAATTTTTCACGGTAATGGGTCGAGACCGGCTCAGGCCTTCCATCATAAGTCACGCGCTGGTCGGCATTTGGCAATCGTCGATCGACGGCTGATTACCTTGGTACCAGTCCCTGCTTTGCTGAAGAATTCACACAATATTGATGTTCTCGTAAGAAATCGCGGTCACGCTATAGACAGCGCGAGGTGTGCGCGGAGGGGCCATGCGCAAGCTGACCATCGTATTTTTCGACGCGGGCGGAGGGCATCGCAATGCCGCCGAGGCGCTGAAAGGCACGCTCGAGCAGCAACCGCGACCGTGGAAGGTCGAGTTGATGAATCTGCAGGATCAGTTGGATTCGATCGACGTGATCCGGCGTGCAACCGGCATCCGCATCCAGGACGGCTATAACCTCATCCTGCGCAAGGGTTGGACGCGGCCGACTCCACAGCTACTCGTGCTGCTGCGCGGCCTGCTGCGCCTCTACCACGCGCAGGTGGTCGCGATGCTCGAAAGGTATTGGCGCGAGCATCTCGCCGACCTCGTGTTGTCGGTGATTCCCCTGTTCAATCGCGCGCTGGGAGAAAGCCTGCGCGAGGCGGCGCCGAAGACGGCATTCGCCACGCTGCTGACGGACATGGCGGACACACCGCCGCATTTCTGGATCGAACCCGAGTCGGAGTTTCTCATCTGCGGGACAGAGCGCGCGGAGCAGCAGGCATTCGAAATGGGACATGCGCGGCACCGGGTTTTTCGTACATCGGGAATGATTCTGAAGCCGCGTTTTTACGAGAAACCCAAGCTCGACGTTGCCGCGGAACGCGAGCGACTCGGCCTTCGGCGC
Source organism: uncultured Acidobacteriota bacterium (assembly GCA_963729415.1). Taxonomy (GTDB): domain Bacteria; phylum Acidobacteriota; class Terriglobia; order Terriglobales; family Acidobacteriaceae; genus Gp1-AA133. The sequence continues at coordinate 391,151 of CAVSOD010000018.1, forward strand.
GATTTGCCAACTGGCATCGTCTTGTTCGGCGGCCACGGAGCACCGGTGATGGCGGAGATCGCACGCGAAGTGAACCGCCTTGCGAACGATGTGCAACTGATTATGATTTGCGGCCACAACCAGAAGCTGCGCGCCGAACTTCAGGCAATGCCCAAGCGGCGTCCCATGCTGATCGAGGGCTTCACGAACAACGTCGCGCATTACATGGCATTGGCCGATTTCTTCATCGGGAAGCCGGGGCCGGGGAGCATCAGCGAGGCGCTGCAGTTCGACCTGCCGGCGATCGTCGAACGCAACAAGCGCACCCTGCCGCAGGAACGCTATAACACCGAATGGGTCGAGGAGAAGCGGCTAGGAATCGTGTTGCGCGATTTCGGCCAGATCGCTTCGGGCATCGAGCGGCTGCTGCAGCAAGACACTTTCGAGGAGCTGCGCGCCAACGCGCGGGCTTACTCCAACCGGGCAATCTTTGAAGTGCCGGCGATTCTGGAAGAAGTTCTCGAGCGGCACGTACCACACTCTGTGCCGGTGTCGCCAGCGGTTAGCGGCCTCTCCGTCGGGCATGGCGAGGCGTGGGCAGGGTCGGGCGGAGTGTCGTAAAGGGCGCGTGCAGACGGGTGGCTTGGTGGCGTGGCTGGCAAAACAGCAGGTCCTTCGCTTCGCTCAGGATGACAATTTAAAAAAGTACAGCAGGTCCTTCGCTTTGCTCAGGATGACAATTTAAAAAAGTGCAGCAGGTCCTTCGCTTTGCTTAGGATGACAATTCTCAAAGGTACATAGATCGCCTCGCTCAAGATGGCAATTCTCAAAGGTACGTAGATCGCCTCACTCAGGATGACAATTCTGGAGAAGCGAGGGCGGGCTTCGCCCGCGGGCAGACGAGGGCGTCTGCCCCTACGCGGGGCGCGTTGGATCGGGCCGCGTTGGATCGGGCTGCGGGTGGGATTGGTAGGCGTCGGCCTGAGCGGGCGTGAGGGCGTTGGCGCGAACGATATCGCTATAGAGCCGGCCGCTTGGGCGAACGGTTCGTTTCTGCGTGGCCGGGTCCAGTTCGATCAGCCCAAACCGCAGTCTCCAACCTTCCGTCCATTCGAAGTTGTCCGTCAGCGTCCAATGGAAATAGCCACGGATATCGTGGCCTTCGCTCATGAGCAGGTGGAGCTCCTTGACCACATTCACCAGCAGCCAGGGCCGGATGCGGTCCTGTGCATCGGGCACGCCGTTCTCCAAGATGTAGATCGGCTTCTTCATCCGCGAAACGCGCTCCACCGCGACGCGGACTGCCTTGGGATAGGCCTCGCCGTAAGGACGCTCGACTCCGGGATCGCCCTGTGGCACGTGGTCGGGCACAAAGATACGGCTGAAGAGCTGGCCCAGGTTCAGGGGATCGAACGCGACGTGCAGGCGGTTGTAGACGTTAAGGCCGACAAAATCGCAGGCGCCTTCGACGTCGGAGGCGTGACCGTCGAGCAGGCTTAAGGGAAAACGCAGGCGTCCACGCTCCACCAACTGCAAAAAAGTCTCGTTGAAGGTCTCGTTCAGCAGGCCCGCCACCCAGCGATCAAACATGGTCGCGACCGGTTCAAAAACTACGTAGTGCTGTGCCCAGCCGACCTGCGCTTGCGGCTGCAACTCGTGGATCATCCGGTAAACCAGCAGGTGACAGCGGGCAAGAGCGCTGGTGACACGGATCGCTGTACTGATCTGGCCGACCTGGCCGGGAGGAAATTCGCCCAGGACATATCCCGAAGCCGCATAGACATTCGGCTCGTTGAACGTCACCCAGTCCTGGCAGAGGTCGCGCAGACCTTCCACCGTGTAGCGCGCAAAGCGCTCGAACAAAACCGGTGCGTCCGCATGAAGGAACGCGCCCTTCTTCTCGAACCACGCAGGATTTGTGAAGTGGTGCAGGCACACCATGGGACGAATGCCGCGCTCGACGAGCGCCTGCAGCAGTTCCCGATAGCGCTCGAGAGCCTGTGGATTCCAGCGGCCTTCCTCGGGTTCAATGCGGCTCCACTCCACCGAGAGTCGAAGTGCGTTAAGGCCGAGGTCCCGCGCGAAATCGAAATCGCGCTCCGCGTTGGCCCACCAGTCGCAGGCTATGCCCGCACAGTCGCCCGAACGGATGCGTCCGGCGGTTTCCCACTCGTACCATTGCGCATTGTGATTGTTGCCCTCGACCTGATAGGCAGCCGTGGAAACGCCCCAAAGGAAACCGGGAGGAAATTGGCGCGAGTCGGAAAGCGGGCTTTCGGCTGGCAACAGAGGTTCGGGCGGGAATGCGGTCATCGTAAATCGATCAAAAATTCTAGCGGTCTTTTCAGTGTGCTTCGCTATTGTAGCGGACAAAACGCCTGCTCCGGGAGTTTGCGCTGAGGCTCACTTCTGGTGGCTTGTGCCTCGCATTCATCGGCAATTCCGGGATGCGGACCACCTGCGTCGCCAAGACGACGCAGTGCGTCCGTTACACAATCTTTACTATTTACACAATATTTACTAACGCCGGATGTCGTGTCTGCTCAAGCATCTGAGCGCATTGATTCCGTTCCGTCCCACAAGACATTACTTCGGTTACGTTCCTCTTCTTTCAATGCTCAAGGACAATCGCCGCAAAACCATTCGTGGGGTTGCAGTTGTTTTCTCTGTACACAAAATCTGGCCTGGCGCGACGGCGGCGAGTGTTGCTCTCGCGGCTCATCGGCCTGGTTCTTCTCCAGTTTTTCGCGCCGGCTCACGCGCATTCGCAGGCAGTCGACGTCGAGAAGCCGGTTCCCATCCTCAGCGGGAACGCGGGATTCCTGACCTACGTCAATGCCGGGCAGGGTCTGGTCGATACCCAGCTGAATCCTGTGCTGCTGGTGCCGTTCGGCGACCACTGGCTCGTGGAAGCGCGTGGAGAGTTCGAAGGCGCATTCCAGCAGCAGCCCAACGGGTCGTTCGGCGGCCCGGTCAGCAAGCACCTCGATTACCTGCAGGCGGATTACATCGCCAATCCGTACGTCACGATCACGGCGGGGCGCTTTCTCACTCCGTTCGGGATCTTTAACGAGCGGCTCTATCCCGAGTGGATTCGCGCCTTGCAGCCCGATCCTCTGATTCTTCCCGTCGCCACCGCTTCAAGCGATGGCGCCATGTTACGCGGCGGATTCCCAGTAGGCGCTCACGCCAACCTCAACTATGCCGCGTACGTTTCAGTGACGAGTATTGGCATCGATGGGGTGGAATCGGAGCGGCACGTCGGCGGCCGTGCCGGAGTGTTCTTTCCTGGTCCGCGGCTGGAGGTCGGCGCCTCGTGGCAGAAAGTATTGCAGGACGACCGCAAGAACGCGTTTGGAGTCCACCTGGCATGGCAACCGCACGCCGTTCCGCTCAGCGTCCATTCCGAGTTCGCCCACGCGAACCAGGGCAGCGGCTACTGGATCGAGGGCGCCTATCGACTGAGTCAGGCGCGGTTTTGGGAAAAAGCAATGCGGCGCACCGAACTGGTGGTGCGCGGGCAGCAGTTCTTCAACGGCGACATCTCTTCCGACGCGGCTCAGGCGCTTGGCCTGCCGGGCGCGAATACGGGCGAGGCCGATTTTGGCGTCAACTACTTCCTGAAAGATGGCCTGAAAATTGTCGGCAGCTACGGGCGCCAGCTGAGTTCGGCGGGGAATTTCAACCAGTGGACGGTTGGTATGGTCTACCGCTTCCTGGTTCCGCTGGGACGCGAGGGAGCGCCATGAAACGGATTCCAGTTTTGATGATTACGCTGTTGCTCGCGGTGACAGCCTTCGCGGGTTCCTCGAGCAAGAAGGAAGCATCTGCTCCGACGCCGGCCGTGCACAGTAATCTTGATCCCGATACTATGCGCACTCTTGGGGAACAGCGCTTCCGCGCCAATTGCGGACGCTGCCATGCGGCTCCGCAAAAATTTCCCCCACGCGCCATGGCGACGATCGTGCGCCACATGCGGGTGCGCGCCACCATCACCGACGAGGATATGCGGCTCGTGTTGTTCTACATGACGCAATAGCGAGCCGAGGCCATGAAGCGCGCAAGAACATTACGGGTTGTTTTCAGTTTCGCGACTCTGCTGCTGGCAGTGGCTCCAAGCGCCGGCGCGCAGCCTCGAGTCATCGAGTTGACCGCGGATCGCGACAGCCGCTACCGGATCGCCGGGCAACATGCACCAGAAATCACGGTCAAGGTGGGGGAGCAGGTGCTGCTGCGAGTCACAGCGCGCAGGGCCAAATCCTGGAACCGCGATGGATCGATTCACGGCTTAACGTTATTGCGAGCGAAAGATCGCAGCAAGGTCGAGGGTTGGGACCTTCTATTCAAACCCGGAACGCAGGAGTTTCTGCTGACCGCTCCGGCGGAACCGGGGGAATACGAGGCGGTCTGCACCGTAATATGCAGCGAAGACCATGAAGGCATGCACCTGAAGTTTACGGTGGTGCCTTAGAAGGACAAGTCAGGAGCTGTTATGAAGAGAGCTTTCATAGTTTGTGCGAGCGCGATCGTGGCATTGGCCGGAATTGCCGAAAGCCAGGGAACTCGCATGTTCCGGGGAGAGGTTTCTGACAGCCAGTGCGCCATGAACGTACACTCGCTGACGCGGTCGCATCAGGAAATGTTGAAGACGAAATCGATGGGCGGGACATCGAACACCTGTTCCACCTACTGCATCGAGCATCTGGGCGGCACGCTGGTGCTTTCCGCAGGCAAAGATGTTTACAAGCTCGACCGTCCGGACCTGGTTCACGGCTTTGAGGGACAGAAGGTGAAGATCGTAGGCACGCTGGATGTGAAGACGAATCAAATTCACGTAATGAAGATTGAGTTGGAGAATCAGTAGCAGACCTGCGTGCTGTGTCCGGCCGCCGAGTCCTGCCGGGATCGCCGGTGGACGCACATTCGCCGATTTCATACACTACCCGCTTCTTGATATACCGCTCGGAATCGCGCAATCAACTCCAGGCGCTCGGCTTTTTGCGAGCAGGATGCCAGCGCCGCACATCCCACTTGACATTCGCCTTTTATTCGCTAACATCTGGCTATGGCAATCACCCGGCGGCAACACGAGGTCTACGATTTCATTTCTCGGTTTGTGTCGGAGAACGGCTACTCTCCTTCTTACGACGAGATTCGCGAAGGATTGAACTTGAACTCGCTGGCGACGGTGCACAAGCACGTCGCCAACCTCGAGAAAAAGGGGCTGCTCACGCGGGATTTCAACCGCAGCCGGTCGATCGACCTGGTTGCGCCCAAGGGCAAGTTGAAACAATCGATGGCGGTCAATACCGGGCTGGTGCTGCCGGTAATGGGTCGGATCGCCGCCGGCCGTCCCATCGAGGCGGTGGAGCAACGCGACGGCAACACTATTTCTTTGGCCGACTTCGTCCGCTCCAAGGAAGTTTTTGTGCTCGAGGTGCGGGGCGATTCCATGCAGGATGAACACATCGTCGACGGCGACTACGTACTGGTCGAGCGCAACAAGACCGCCCACAACGGAGAGATCGTGGTCGCGCTGGTCGACGGCGCGGACGCCACGCTGAAACGCTTCTATCGCGAAGGCGACAAGATTCGTCTCCAGCCTTCCAACGCGAACATGCAGCCTATCATCGTGCCGGCCGCGGCCGTTGAACTGCAGGGGAAGGTAATCGGGGTTCTGCGGAAGTACTGAAAAGACGGCTGGGCTGCACAAATCTGACGGCCTGCAAAAAGCCCGGCACGATGGCCGGGCTCTTTATTTTTTCGCCGAATACTTATCCGACGTGCTTGTCGAGCGCCTTCTGGATCTGCTCCTTCGGCACATAGCCCACAATCTGCTCCTTCACCTGGCCGTCTTTGAAGACGAGCAGGGTGGGGATTCCGCGAACGCCATAGCGCATGGGCGTGGCGGAGTTGCGGTCGACGTCCATCTTGCCCACCTTTACCTTGCCCTGGTATTCGGTGGCCAGTTCGTCGACGATGGGTGCGATGGCGCGGCAGGGGCCGCACCAGGTCGCCCAGAAATCGATCAGGACGGGCTTGTCGGACTTCAATACGTCAGCGTCGAAATTTGCGTCGGTCACCTCGACGATTCCATTACTTGCCATTGTTCCTCCAGATACCTCGTTCCGGCCCCGGTTGGAAACTTGCCGGCCGTGGCACCGGTATGAGTGCTACCACTTGGGTGGTAAGAAATTCTAACACTCGCATTAGATGAAGGAATAGCGGCGAAAGGTGCAGGGGGCTGGGGCAGGTCACAGGAAACAGGTCTCAGGTCTCAGGTCTTGGGTCTCAGGTCTTGGGTCTCAGGTCTTGGGTCTCAGGTCTTGGGTCTCAGGTCTTGGGTCTCAGGTCTCAGGTCTCAGGTGTTGGGTCTTGGGTCCCAGATCTTAAGCCTTGTTACCGGATTGGGCAGGTCCAGCCCGTGAGGTCACATCGGAGTGGCGTCGCGAAATGCGGCAGGCGCCTTGGCCTATTCCTCTCGCCCCTGACCTGTGACCTGTCACCTGAGACCTGTGACCTGCCTTAAAAATAAAAGCGTCCTGAACTAAGTTCAGGACGCCTCGGCAGCCCTCCCCCAGAACTGCCAAACCACGACGCGATGGTACGGTGAGCACGCCGAGGTGTAAATGTCACTTTCGTAATTCGCGGTTTCGATGCGTAACCACTCCCCGTCTTACGGAAGTAATTCGGTTGCCGCCGCAACCGTGCAGCTTGGCTTCGGCTGGAATCTCATGAAGACAAAGAACCAAAGAGACGCCGCTCGCGCGCATGAAAAGACGTGGTTACGTGGTCGCAAGACGACGGCCTGCGGCGAAAATGTTCGGAGGAATTTACAACTTGCGCGAAGCGCGACTGCGTTCTCGCATTTGCCGCTAGCTGCGGTCCGGGTCAAAGGTCTGGTCGAAGTAGATCCAGAGGACGCGGGAGAAATAGGTGATCGCTGGCGCCAGCGGCAGGAACAGGACGACCGCCCAAAGCACAGCTTTCGCGATCCACCAGCCGGTTGCGGCCCACAACGCGGCTGCGATCCCCGCAGATGATCACCAGGGCCAACCCGTAGCTGATGTACATCGCGCCCAGAAAATATCCGGCTTCCCGCTCAAAGCGAAGCTGGCACACGGGGCAGCGCTCATGCATTTTCGGAAAGCCGACGAAGGCGGAACCCGCATAGATGTTTCCCAGCCGGCAGCGCGGGCAGCGCTGTCGGACAATATCCGCAAATGTGGAACGTCCGGAGGCCATCGCTTAAAGTTGAATTGCGCTTTTTTGCCGGACTGTCGGTCGAGGACACGGCGCAACCGATGAGTATCTCTCCTGCCACGGCGAAGCGCGATCGGGCGATGGCGAACGCGTGGCGGGCGCGGGAGATGGGGAGCAGCCGGCGCTCCGGCCCGGCGTCTTGACTATTTTGTCATCCGAGAGCTGTTTTGCGAAAACCCAGTGTTCACGCACCTTGTAGAGCATCCTTTCTCAATTGGCCAGAAAAATCAGTGAATAATTTAGGCTAGGCGCGAGCCCTCCGCGAGAGCTTGGGGCTAACTCTATTCTCTCAATTCAGCGGCCATTTAGCGGCGGCGTAGATTGCGGTGGTTTGCGGGCGTGCGTCGCCTGCTCGAAGCCGTAGGCGATCTGCAACAGCTGGGGCTCGCTAAACGGCGGACCGAGGAATTCGATCCCGACCGGCACCCCGATCGGCGCGCTCTCCGTCGGCATGGAAAATCCTGCCGGAACCGTAATGGCCGGAAATCCCGCGAGAGAGGCCAGAATGCCATTGCGCTCCGCCTGATTCATCTCGCCGATCATCACCGGCAGGCGCTTCTGGTGTGGATAGAGCAGCGCGACCACGTTGTTTTTCGCCATCAGGTTCGCCAATTGAACCCTCAGGTCATCGATCTTGACGCGGCGGTCCCGGTAGTCCGGCTCGTTCAGGCCATTCTCGTAGCTTTCCGCCGAAGCGAGGAACTTCTCAAGCGACGCCTTGTGGTATTGGCCCGACGCGATGAGTTCGGCAAGCGAGTGCACGGGAGGGTCAGGCTGGGTTTTCAGGTAGTTGTTGAGCTGGAACTTGTATTCGTACTTTTGCACATCGAGGTCCGAGTTCAGCTTGCCGGTATCAAAAGCCGCGTCGTCGATGTCTACCAGAATTGCGCCCTGCTGCTTGAGCACTTCGAGGGCATTGGCCATGACGCGGTTGACCTCCTGGTGGTCGGGGCCGCTTCCGAACAGGGTACGCAGCACCCCAATGCGCGCACCCTTCAGGCCGTTGGGGTCGAGCGAGGCAGTATAGGTCGCGGGAATCCTGCCGATGCCGAGCGCCGTCACGGGATCATCGGGATCGTAGCCGGCCATGACATCGAGCATGACGGCGGCGTCGGCTACGGTTCGCGCCAGAGGCCCGGCGGCGTCCTGCGTAAACGAGACAGGGATGACACCGGCGCGGCTGATCAGCCCGCGCGTGGGACGAATGCCGACCAGGCTATTGGCGGAGGACGGCGAGCGAATCGAGTTCACGGTGTCAGAGCCCGTGCCCACGGTCGCGAAGTTGGCCGCCAAGGCCGCCCCGGTGCCGCCGGAAGAACCACCCGGGGTCCGCGACAGCTCATAGGGATTTTTGGTCTGGCCTCCCAGCGAACTCGAGGTTAGCCCAGCCAGCGCCAGCTCATGCAGGTTCGTTTTCCCGAGAATCAGGGCTCCGTTTTGACGGAGCCGCGCCACCGTGAAGGCATCCTTCGCCGGCTGCATGCCCTTGAGTGCCAGCGATGCGCCGGTGGTCGGCATATCGGCGGTGTCGAAGTTGTCCTTCAACACCACCGGAATGCACTGTAGCGGCTTGAGCTTAGTGCCGCGTTTGAGCTGCTTGTCCATGGCATCGGCCTGCTCCAGCACCTTGGGGTTTACGTAGAGCATGGCATTGAGGGTGGGCCCGTGCTGGTCGTATGCCTTGATGCGGTCCAGGTACTGCTGTACCAGGCTGTGGCAAGTCAGCTTGCCGCTCCGCAGGCTCTGATGAATTTCGCTGATGGAAGCTTCCATGAGCTGAAATTGCTGTCCGGCGGCGCTGGCGACCATAAGCATCACCCCCGCTGCCAGAACGAAACACTTCGCTTCATGAGGCACGCCTTCCCTCCTATGAGTTCACTGATCATTGAACATTTAAGTTAAATCATGGTAGCGCGGACGAGGCGGGTTCCAAGACGCGGTACCATTCCCACCTCCCTTGACTCAACTCTCCGGCGGGTTTGACAGCGATGTGCCCGTCACGGGAATATGGCCCGCTGCAAAATTCAGCGAACGAGGCCCCAAATGCGGACGCGGATCTTCCTGCTTTCCTGTGTGCTCACGGTTGCGGCGGTTGCACAGAGCTCTTCCCCGAAATCTCCCGTGCTGCTGTCCTGGTCGCAGCAGATCGCGGTGCGCGAGCAATGGCTGGCGAAGCGTCACGAGATGATCCTACCCATGATGCGGCAGTACGGCATCGACATGTGGATCGTGGTGAACGAAGAGTTTCACGACGATCCCCTGACGCAGTACATCGCGCCCCCGCGGCCCTACGCCGGCAATCGCGACTTTTTCGTATTCATCGACACTGGCGAGAAGGGCCTGCGCAAAATCGCGATCAGCGGATACTCTGAGGAGAACGTCAAGCAATTCTTCGAATCGCCCGACGATCCGCGACCCGCCGACAAAGCGCTCCCCGAACTCTACGCGCAGTACAAGCCGCAGAAGATCGCGCTCAGCTATGGCGCCCGCCGCGGCGTACAACGCAGCCTGACCTATGACACCTACAACTTTATCGCCGAGAAAATGGGCTCGGATGCCGCGCAGCACTTCGTCCCGGCTGCCGATCTGATCGAGGAGTACCTCGATACGCGGATCCCGGAAGAATTCGCGACTTACCAGGCAATGGTCCAACTCACCGATTCCCTGACCCGGCGCGCGCTTTCGAGCGAAGTGATTCACCCTGGGAAGACCACGGTCGGCGACGTGCGCCGATGGCTGTACGACCAACTGGGGCAGAACCGCGTCGGCACCTGGTTCCAGCCCGACTTGCGGGTGCAGCGGCGCTCGAAGAAGAACGACACTTCCCGAGGGTTTCTTGCGGTCGCGCCTGAGAGCACCGTGATTGAGCGCGGCGACGCCGTGCACCTCGACTTCGGCATCACCTACATGGGCCTGAATACCGATTGGCAGAAGATGGCCTACGTGCTACTTCCCGGCGAAAAAGATGCGCCGGCTGGGTTGAAGAACGCGATGAAGAATACCAACGCCTTGCAGGACGCGCTTACCCAGCGCGCCGCTCGTCCGGGACGCACGGCCGCCGAAGTCTATAACCAGACCATGGACGAGATGAAACAGAAAGGCATCGAGGCGCAGATCTACAGCCATCCCATCGGAAACCAGGGTCACGGCCTTGGACCGAGCATCGATTTCCGCGGTGCGCAGCGCAGCGACGCGGCGACGGCTCAGGCCAAGAAATTGCGCAAGGGATCGTATTTATCCGTTGAATTGAACACGCAGACCCCCGTGCCCGAGTGGGACGGTCAGAAGGTGTACATCATGATGGAGGACGACGCCTACTTGACCGACGACGGCTACAAGTTCTTCATCCCGCGGCAGGAGGGGTTTTACCTGGTGAAGTGATCGTAGTGCAGAACCCCAGGTTTACTGTTTGCGCCAGGTCTGGCCGGCGTCGTCGGTGAGCCAGACTTCGCCATTGCTGGCGGTGATCTTTCCCTGTCGCGCATCGGTAAACTCGATGGCGGCGATATCAGCGGTCAGGTTGGTGCCGCCGGCAGCCGGCTTCACCCGCGTCCAGTGCCCGCCGGCATCGGTTGAGTGATAGAGCAAGCCTGAGGCGCCTCCAACCCAGAGATCGGGACCATTGGAGGAGAGTGCGCGGAATGTCGCGTTATCGGCGACCGCCACCGGCTGCCATGTCTTGCCGGAGTCGATCGAGTGCTCCAGTTGGCCGTCGGAAGAAATCGTCCAGCGCGACACCGGCGCATAGGATTGCATGCGCTCGCGGTTCGCCGAAGCCGCTTCCTTGGCCGCCGCGGCCCGGTTGGTGGTCACGGTTTCTGACGTTTGTGGCGTCATTCGGTCGAACAACTGTGCTCCGTTTGCAGATGGGGCAGGGGGCGGCGCGGCGGGTAGCGCGGCGGGAGCTGACACCGCGGATTTTGCCCGGCCCGGCGTTTCCTGCTTTCCCGCGGTTGCGGTGTCAGCCTCGATCTCGATCGCTTGCTCCTGCGCCTGGACTTCCACTGTCTGCGATTGTGGGGAGAGGGTCGTCAGGTCGGTAACGTTCCGCCCGAGCGTGGGAAGGGCTTTATCCTCTGCTTTCGGAGATGCTGGCTTCGCCGGTGCGCCTGGATTCGAGCGCAATGCATACGACGACGCCGCACTGCCGGCGGCTCCGGCCATTGCACCGGAGCCCATCCCGCCCCCATGACCAATCGCAAAACCTCCGGCTCGTGAAGCGCTCAAACCTGGCGTAAGCATCAAGCTCTTCGGCGGTGCCGCTTGCAATGCTTTGGTCTTTGCGGCGGCCTCTTTCTTCTTGTTTGCATCCAGACCTACATCGTTACTCACAAATGCCTGTTCGTGAGCGCCCGTCGCGAAAGTCTCCTCGTGCCGTGGAGGAAGAGGTGCAGGCAAGGGCGCTCGCGCGGAAGGCTGGTCCGGAACCGCAAGCTGTTCCTCCGACCGCATGGCCACGATCTTCGACGACTGCATCCTCATCATCGAATCCCGCTTCATCAGCACGGCCGATCCAACGATCACCAGGCACGCAGCCACCGCTCCCCAACGCAATATCGACCAGCGGAAAACCCGCACGTGCCTTGTGGTGTCTAAAGCATCAGTCACAGAGTCACCGGGCGGAGCCGCGAGCGCCAGCACGTCACGGCAATCGGCGCAGCGGGCAAGGTGCAGCAAGATCGGCGCCCGTTCCCGGTCGGGAAGCGCCTGCTCGGCAAAAGCGGCCAGCAGGTTAGGATCGGGGTGATCCCCGGACGGTTCCGCTTTCAGGCGGGCACGCACGATTTTGGGCAGTTCGCTCATCCGTCAAAAACTCATCCGTCAAACGCTACAGCTTAGCTTGTATCCCCTTTGAAACCGACGCATTTCCGTCACCCGCAGGGGCTTCCACTTTCTTCTTATGGAACGTTTCGCCGGGAGATTCTTGCGCCAGGCGATCTCGTAGATTTACGCGCAAATCCCGCACATCCACCTGCAAAGCTTCCTCCGCCTGGCGGCGGCTCATGCCGTGGCGGGCAAGTCCGGCAACGATCTGCTTCCGCAACGATTTAGCGAGCTTTTCCAGCTTGCGGCTGATGGTCGACTCATGGACCCCAAGCATGCGGGCGATGTCAGCCAGGGTCCGGTCATCCAGGTAGTAGGCAGCCAGGATGAAGCGTTCTTCGGGACTCAGCGCCGCCAAAGCCTCATCGGTAGCGGATTCCAGGCGGGGATCGACCGCTGCGACTCCTCTTTTTCCGGAGAAGCGAACTGCGCCCCTTCTTCGGTCTCCTCCTCGAGACTTACCTCGCGCTTCTGGCGGCGGTAGCGGTTCACATGCTCTTGCGCCATGACTGTGCGCATCCAGCCTTCGAGCGAACCCCGGCCGGTATAAAAGGAGAGTTTCGAAACGCGCACGCCATCGCGCGTCACCGTTCCATACAACTCGGCATAGAGAGAATCAGAAAGCTCGCGCGCGGCAGAATCCTCGCGCGTAATGTGCAACCCCATTTCGTAAAGCTTTTCCCGATAGCGCCCCATGAACACTTCCCACGCGCGCTCATTTCCGGCGGCGCAGGCGCGGGCGAGCACCAGTTCCTCGATCTTCAGCGACGAGCAGAATTCACGGGGCTGGGCAGAAGCGCCAGCGTACTTCTGAAAAACCTCAGCCAGGATCCCGGCAAGATGGTCGCAACTCACGCCAAATTGCACGGCGGCACACTTCGCATGCAGTTCGGCAGCGACGTCGCGAATGCCAGCCGGCAGGCCGGTTGCGGGTTGAGTGGCGCGGTCCATCAACTAACGTTCCATCGACTAGCGTTCCATTGCGATGCTACTTAAGTTTTACGATGCAAGGAAGGAAGAATTCTCCGTTCCTCAGTCAATCAGGGAAGCGAGGGCGCCCCGGAAACATAGGATGCGCTCGGCAGCCGGGGTGTCGCTTGGCTCCGGGAGGAAACGATGAAGATCATTGCGATTTCGGCCCTGTTGCTGCTGGCGGTGGCGGCCGGATTGGTGGTGGTAGGACGGCATGAGGTTCGAGCCGGCGAAGTGGGTTCGGCTTCCGGCTATCACGTTCTGCCACCGATCCGGCATGGCAACCTGACTGTCTTTCCGGTGGTGGCATCGACGTCCCACGACACCGCGGGGTTCCTCACGCTCGACGACGGCCTGAAGTCGGGCGAGGTGGAAGTTACGGAATCGGGCAACGTGCGCGGCATGATCCGGCGTCCTCCGCGCGGGGGTGTAACTCAGCCAGAGTATCCGGTGCACGATGGCGCCCAGGTCAACAAGCTCATGCTGGTGAATAACTCGAAGCGCCCCTTGCTGCTGCTGGCGGGTGAGATTGTCACTGGAGGGAAGCAGGATCGCGTGATCGCGAAGGATCGCATCGTGCCTGCGGAAAGCGATCCGATCGACCTGGATGTGTTCTGTGTCGAGCCGGGCCGCTGGGTGGGAGCCAGCGCCGCGTTCGGCTCCGGATCGGTGAACGCCACCATGGTTGCTCCCTCGGTGCGCGGCAAGGCCATGGCCGACAAGAATCAGCAGGAAGTTTGGGCCGAGGTGGCGAGGACGCGAGAACAGATGGAAGGGCAATTGATGGTGGATGCGCCCGCCGCGAGCCGCCAAGTCGCGGAAACCAGTTCATACGCGAGAGTCATGGAAAACGATGAGGTGAAGAAGAGGGTCGACTCCGTGGCCGGCTCGATCGAGAAGGAGTACGCCAGCACCATCCAGCAACTGCGCGATCAGAAAGCGGTCGGCGTGGTGGTCGCGGTGAATGGCGAAATCGTGTGGGCCGACATCTTCGCCAGCACCAGCCTGCTCGAAAAGTACTGGCCCAAGCTGGTGCGCTCCTATGCGACCGAAGCCGTGGTCACGCGCGCCAAGGGCGCACAGGTGAACGAGAGCGCCGCGCAAGCCTTTCTCGAAAATCTGCATGGTCGACATGAGACGGTCGACAGCGAACCTGGCCTGTACAAGCACACCGAGGTGAGTGGTGACGGCTTCAAGGCTTTCGAGTTGATGTCGCTTTTGCCGAAGACCGGCTTCGCGATTCATGTGGCGAAGATGGCAGAGTGAGGAAGACAGGTCTCAGGTCTCAGGTCTTAGGTTTCAGGTTGTCTGAGGTCTTAGGTCTTAGGTCTTAGGTCTTAGGTCTTAGGTCTCAGGTTACGGGCGACGGGTGAGGTCACGGCTTTTACATCTCGAAGCTTTCAGGTGGCTGGGCCCTACAGTCATTCGGCCAGATGCCTGAGACCTGACACCTAAGACCTGAGACCTGAGACCAGATGCCTGAGACCTGACACCTAAGACCGGAGACCTAAGACCTGCTTTTTGCGTTCCCTCCCTCAAGCGGGGAGAGCTTCGGCTCTCCCTTTTTTGTCTTGCCACCAAAAAAGCCCGTCGCAGAAAAATCATCCTTCTTTCAGATTCGTCCTATAAGCTTTTGCGGTCCGAAAGTTACCCCGTTCTGTGAGGACATCATGAAAAGCATCAATGTCATTCTCGCGGGCACTCTGGTTCTTCTCTTGGCGATGGCAGCGCTGGCGGCTGCTCCCGGCTACCATATCGTCGATACCTGGAAGCTTGGCGGCGAAGGCGGTTGGGATTATCTGAAAGCCGATGGCGACGCGCATCGCCTCTACATTTCCCGTGCGACCAAAGTGGTGGTCGTTGACACCGAAACCGGAAAGCCGGTCGGCGAAATTCCTGACACGCCGGGTGTACATGGGGTAGCGCTGGTCCCGGAGATCGGCAAAGGCTTCGCCAGCAATGGGCGCGAGGACACGGTCAGCATGTTCGACCTGCAAAGCCTGAAAACCCTGAACAAGATCAAAGTCGGCAACCGTCCGGATGCCATCTGGTACGACACGGCGAGCAAGCGCGTATTCACTTTCAACGCGGGCAGCAAGGATGCTACCGCGATCGACGCGGCCAAGGGCGAAGTCGTCGGCTCCATTCCGTTGGGAGGCAAGCCCGAGTTCGCGGCCAGCGACGGGAAGGGCACCGTGTTCGTCAATCTCGAAGACAAGAACCAGTTGTTCGCGCTCGATGCCAATAAACTCACGGTGAAAGAGCGCTGGGACCTTCCCGGTTGCGACGAGCCGAGCGGCCTTGCCATGGACCAGAAGAATCGACGGTTATTCGTCGGCTGTGGCAATAAGGTGATGCCCATCGTCAACGCCGACAATGGCAAGGTGCTGGCAACGCTCCCCATCGGCGATGGGGTCGATGCGACTGCTTTCGATGACTCGACCGGCCTGGCTTTCGCATCGTGCGGCGAAGGTGTGCTGACTGTGGTGCACGAAGATTCTCCTGACAAATTCAGCGTCGCTGAGAACGTGAAAACCCAGAAAGGCGCCCGCACCATGGCGGTCGACACGAAGACGCACAAGGTGTACACGGTGACCGCGCAATTCGGACCACCGCCTGCGCCTACCAGCACGCAGCCGCATCCCCGGCCGAGCATCCTTCCCGACACATTTGTGGTGCTGGTGCTGGGACAGTAAGCTCATGCCGGGCAGCAATTAAAGTCCGCCAGCGGACGCAGGAATCGCATCCCAATGACCTGCGTTTGGCCGGAAGCTGTCCGGTATGAAACCAATGCGACCTAGAATCGCACGCTATCACAGTTCGTTGGTTGCGAACAGCATTCCTGCTGGTCGCGATCGTCTTTGCCTCGCGGATTTGTCCCGCCTATTCGGTGCTCACCCACGAGGAAGTTGTCGACCTGTTGTGGCAGGATCAAATCCAGCCCTTGCTGAAAAAGCGATTCCCCTCCGCGACCGACGAAGATCTGCGCAAGGCGCATGCCTACGCCTATGGCGGCTGCGTGATTCAGGACATGGGTTACTACCCCTTCGGCAGCAAATACTTCAGCGACCTCGTCCATTACGTGCGTAGCGGCGATTTCATCATTGCGCTCATTCAGGAATCCTCCGACTTGAACGAATACGCCTTCGCGCTGGGAGCCCTCTCACACTACGCCGCCGACACCATGGGCCACCCGACGATCAATCGCGTCGTCACCATCGAATTCCCCAAGCTCGGGAAAAAATACGGCGCCGAGGCCACCTACGCCGACGATCCCAAGGCGCATATCCGTACGGAGTTCGGTTTCGACATGGTGCAAGTCGCCAAGAACCGCTACACGTCGGACCGCTATCACGATTTCATTGGTTTTGAAGTCTCGAAGGACCTGCTGGGGCGCGCGATTCTGGATACTTATGGACTCAAGATTGAAGATGTCTTCGGCGATCTCGATCTCGCCATCGGGACCTACCGGCGGGGCGTCAGCGTGGTCGTCCCCGAAATGACCCGCGTGGCGTTGCTGGCGCGGCGGCAGGAAATCGTCAAGGACACGCCCAACTTCAACAAGAAAAAATTCCTGTTCTATCTGTCGCGCAAGAACTATGAGAAAGAGTGGGGCACGACCTACCGCAAGCCGGGGGCAGGCACGCGTATTCTCGCGTTTTTCTTGCGGCTGATGCCGAAAGTGGGCCCCTTCAGCGCGCTCGCCTTCAAGATTCCCACCCAGCAGACGGAAGACATGTACATCAAAAGCGTCGATCTGACCGTCGAGGATTACGGGAAGCTGCTACGCGAGACGCGCGCCCAGAATCTGCAATTGCCGAACCGGGATTTCGACACTGGACGCGATACCCATCCGGGCGAGTACCAACTGACGGACAAGACTTACGAGAAGCTGCTCAATCAGCTCACCGATAAGAAGTTCGAACATCTCACACCGCAACTTCAGGAAAACATTCTGGAGTTTTATGCGGACCTGAAGGCGCCTATCTGGACCAAGCACAACAAGAAAGCATGGACCCAGACTCTGGCCAATGTGGAACGATTGCGAGCCGCGACCCCGTCGATGACACCAGAGCCGGTAAAAACGACACAGTCTGAGGCGCAACGACCTGCTGAGAGCATTCACGAACTGCAATAGCGCGGGGTCCGTGTACTTTCGATTTTCGCAATTGAAAAACGCGTCGCCACGATGTCCACATGGCTCGGTTCCGTTTCGGCAAGGAAAACAGCGAGATTCCCGTCGAATTGGCCTTCGGGTTGCAGATTGTTCTGTAATATATGACATCTTTTTTGAGCCCTGCGGCGTCTCTGAGAGAAACCATCATGCCCTCCCTGGATGACAAGCACTACCGGGCGCGGATTACCAAGCGCGTGGATCTCGCACCAGAATTGTGGATGATCCGCATCGATCCCGGCGCCGAGTTCAAGTTCACTCCCGGCCAATACGCGACCTTGGGAATCCAGGGCGAGGACAAGCGCTCGGAGCGCCCTTATTCGATTGCCTCCTCGCCATACGAGAAGGAGATCGAGTTCTTTTTCGAACTCGTGCCCCACGGCGAACTCACGCCCAAGATTTATGAGCTCAAAACCGGCGACGAACTGCTGATGCGCAAAGTCTCGAAAGGCCGCTTCACGCTCGACACAGCCAGCGGCCGCAAAAACCACTTGCTGATCTGCACCGTCACCGGCGTCGCTCCCTATGTCAGCTTCGTTCGGACTCTTTATAAAGACTGGAAGGAAGGACGATTCGCGGGCGATCACAAGCTCTACCTGCTGAACGGTGCCAGCCGCTCCTGGGAATTCGGTTACTCCGACGAGTTGCAGAAGTACGCGGAGGAGGTGCCCTGGTTGAAATACATCCCGACCGTGAGCCGGCCCTGGGATGATCCCAAATGGACCGGGGAGATCGGCCGCGTGGACGAACTCATCCGCAAGTACGCCGACGCCTGGGGCATCACCGGGCAGAACGGCGTCGGATATCTCTGCGGCCATCCCGAGATGATCGAGCATGGCAAAGGCATTCTGCAACGCGTCGGATTTACGAAACAGTTTCTGCGCGAAGAAATTTACTGGATTCCGTCCAAAGACAACGCGCCCAGGCTTCGGCATAGTTTCCAGATACATAGCTACATGCGGATGAAGGCGTCGAATCGACGCGTCCGCCTGGCAAACTGAAGCAAAGCTTTTAACCGCAAAGGTCGCAAAGAACAGCCGCAAAGGTCGCGAAGAACAGCTGCGAGCCCAGGCTCCCGAGGAATGGGACGCACAAAAGTAAGAAGCGGGCCTTTCTTTGCCTTTGCGACCTTTGCGCGCTTTGCGGTTTAAGTTTCTTGTCCGAGCAAGGTGAGCTGCTCAGTTAGCGCCGGACTTATACCCCTACTCTCCGGCTCCGTCGTTCGAGGATCACTGTATCTCTCCATTTCCCTTCGAGCTGCCCGATTCTTTCCCGCCGGCCCACCTGGCGGAATCCGTATGCCTCGTGCAGGCGGATGCTGGCAACGTTTTCGGGAAAGATGCCGGCTTGCAGGGTCCAGATGCCGTTCTGCTCCGCGGCCTCTATGAGCGCTGCCATCAAGGCCTTGCCCACACCCTTGCCGCGGGCGTCGTCCGCCACGTAGACCGAGACTTCAGCTACGCCCGCATAAACGCGCCGCGTGGAGACCGGACTGAGCGCCGCCCATCCCAGCAGTCTCTGCTCGTCTCGTGCGACCAGTCTCGAATGCACGTGATGGCCAGCGTTCCATCTGTCCCAACCGGGCGATTCGGTTTCAAAGGTGGCGTTATGGGTCGCAATACCAGAGCGATAGATGGTTTCGACAGCAGGCCAGTCCGCAGCCTGCATGGCCGTGATGCGGCAGGAAGAAGAATCTGGAGTTGTCATCCCGTGTGGGTCGGACACTCTTGTCCAATTGCAGAACGGCGGGCGCGTAATTCTATGGCGTCTCCGCCGGGGCGAAGAACACAAGAACTTCCAGTTCTTCGCTAATGTCGAAAAAGCGGTGTTCGACCTTGGCAGCGACGAAAATTACGCTGCCAGCTTTTACCACCTCTTCTTCCGCTCCAACCTTCATGCGCGCCCGACCTCGTACTACGTAGTAAACCTCGTCTTCGTCATGAGGCTTCTGCGCGTCGGTCCCGCCGGCCGGCAAAACGTAAACCCCGACGCTGAGCATCGGAATGCGCACGAATTCCCGGTAAGCTTTCCCGGCCTGGGCACGTTCGGAGGAAATCGTGGGCAGATCGTGGAATGTCTTCACTGAAACGCTCCCGCGAAGAGCAGTTCCGTGTATTGCGGAATCAGGTCCTGCGCCTGCAGCCGGCCTTCCGGCTTGTACCACTGGTAGATCCAGTTGATCATGCCCAGCAAGGCCAGAGCCGCCGCCCGCGCCGAAACCGTTCCCTTCGATCCCTTTTGCTTCTGCACATCGGCAATACAGCCCTCGACGAAATGAATGTAGTCCTTCTTGCGCTGGTTGATCTGCTTGCGCAACGACGGCGGCAGCGGATGATTCTCATGCAGCATGACAGTAACTTCGCGGTCGCGCACGCTGAGCACGACTTCAATGTGCAGGCGAATCAGCGTTCGGAGACGTTCCTCGGCGCCCGTGATGCCGCGCACCACCTTCACCACGCGGTCCTCGGTGATATCGAGGGCATGGTTCATGATGTGAAACAGCATCTCGTCCTTGCTCTGGAAATGATGGTAAAGACCGCCCTTGCTGAGCTTCAGCGCGGCCGCGACGTCGTTCATCGAGGTCGCATCGTAGCCCCGCTGCTGAAACAAGCGGGCGGCGGTACGGAGAATGTCCTGACGGGAATCAAGAGTGGCTTCGCGGGTCACGTGCGACATGGTAGCAAATCCGCACGCTGGCCAATGGTTCCCCTTGACATCCCGGAGACAACTTCTTACTATCATTGCACCGACCGACCGGTCGGTTCTACGGCTCCGCCCTTCTGTTATTCTGTTTCGACATCTCACAAGGGTCGCGCCCCTTGTCACAACGAGGAGTTTCCCGTGGCTACCGTTTTCTACGAGCAAGATGCGAATCCGAACGCACTGAAGGGCAAGACCATCGCCATCCTCGGCTACGGCAGCCAGGGCCATGCCCAGGCGCAAAACCTCCGCGATAGCGGATACAAAGTGATCGTCGGTCTCGAATCCAACCGTCCTTCAGCACAGCAGGCCAAGGCTGACGGGATGGTGGTCGTCGAGCCGCCCGAGGCCGCCAAGCGTGCCGACTGGATTCAGATCCTGACTCCAGACGAGACCCAAGGCGAGTTGTACGAGTCGGCCATCAAACCGTTCCTGCATCCCGGGAAAGTGCTCGGCGTGTCTCACGGCTTCAGCATCCACTTCAAAACCATTCAGCCGCCGAACGACGTCGATGTGGTCATGATCGCGCCCAAGAGTCCGGGGCACCTCGTACGGCGTATCTACACCGAGGGCCGGGGAGTGCCATCGCTACTCGCCATCCACCAGGATGCGACCGGCCACGCCCACGAAAACGCCTTGTGTTATGCCTATGGCATCGGTTCGACCCGCGCCGGCGTGCTGCAAACCACTTTCAAGGAAGAAACCGAGAGCGATCTGTTTGGCGAACAGGCGGTCCTGTGCGGCGGCCTGACGTCGCTGATCAAAAAAGGATTCGAGACGCTGGTCGAGGCCGGCTACCAGCCGGAAGTTGCCTACTTCGAGTGCTTGCATGAGATGAAACTGATCGTCGATCTGATCTACGAAGGCGGGCTGGCCCGCATGCGTCACTCGATTTCGAACACCGCCGAGTACGGCGACCTCACTCGAGGCAACGTCGTGGTTGGCGATGAGACGCGCGCCCGGATGAAAGAGATCCTTGCCCGCATTCAGGACGGCACGTTCGCCCGCGAATGGATCGAAGAGAACAAGACGGGCGGGAAGAAATTCGCCGCGCTGCGCGAAGCCGAGAAGAAGCACCCCATCGAAGAAGTCGGCGCAAAGCTGCGCAGCATGATGTCATGGCTGCACAAAGACGCGAAGAAACCCAAGCCCGCGCAGGAAGAAGATCCCAAGGTCGTGAACGCATAAAGGATTTCAGATTTTCGATTTCAGATCTCAGATTGCAGATTGGAAATCAAGTGAGCTTCATGGGATGTTCATTCTGAAATCTTAAATCTGCAATCTGAAATCGGCTTTGGATTTCACGTTCGCTACGAGAGGCAAGGCTCCTCGGTGCGATCCTGACCGCCGCCACTCGCCGCCGGCATCGATATGCCTTGCGTGCAAGCCGAACCCAACGGCCACGAGCACAAAGTCACCCTGCTGATGGAAATCAATCAGAAATAGCAACTCGGCCGCGACAGGTGTGCGATTTCCGCACCGAGAATTCAGCGTTTACAAGCAAGCTCGCCGCGCCGGGAAGATGAGTGAAATGGGGATATTACGACAGTTACGAACGGGAGCCGGGAATCCGGGTACGACTCGGAGCCTTGTTCCCACTGCCAAGCGGGTCTTCGCGCTTCTGCAACCGGGGCCCGGACAGTTCTGCTCGTTCATAGACTGGTGGGCAGAGGGCAGATGTGTACTCAAAGCACCGAATGATCGCTTCTTGGATGTTGTAATCGGTCGGGTTCAGGCCTGCCCGGAATCTTTCAAGGCAGGCGGGTAGCGCCGCAAGAGTGCAATGGAGAACATCAAAACGAGCACTAGCAATCCGAGCAAGCCGAGCTCTATCATCGCGGCCCGGAAAATACTGGCTCCGTCGCTCGACCAGGTTCCTTCCTTCGTAAGCGTGGCTATTTCCAAACTGATTACCAGGATGCGCCGAATCGAAGCGATCAGGCCAACCACCAGGAAAGGTTCGGTTACGAGGACATGAGAGCGAATCGAGATGCGCACCGTGTGCAGAATCTCCACCAGCATCAGCACGATCAGCAGCTCATTCAATACGCGCAGAGTCTGAGCGGCAATCGTCCAGTGCCGGAAGCCATCCCACAGCATGTTTCCCGCGGTCGCAATCGTCGCGAAGGCGGTGACCGACAGCATCGCCGCCAGGATGGAATAGATGGCCACCTCGGCCTTGCCCAGATATTCGTCGAAGCGGTGTCGTAACCTGCCTTCTGCCATTTGCGGAGAATGGTACCTCAACCGCGGCCGCTGCGTGTTCATTGCTGGGCTGAAGATTGCAGTGACAGGCGTGCACCCTTCTTTGGCTAACTGTCGAAAACAGGCGATAGCGCTCAAAACCCCTCAATGAGCGTTATGGGGATTTATCAATATCTGAGTGTAGAATCTGCGTTTGCGAATGAAACGCTTGTGGATTCTCGGGGGCTGTCTCTTCCTGCTGGTGGTCTGTTTTGCACTTTGGTACATGGTCGCCGCAGATTACAGCGACGGCGTTGCCTCAGGCACCTATCATTTTGCGCAGGACGACGAAACATCCACCTTGGTTCTCAAACCGGACCACAGCTTCCAACAAGAGCTGAGTGAGCATGGCGAAGTAAAGCGCGCAGCCGGAACTTGGCGCCGTCTCGGCGAGGGCGGTATTGCATTTTCAAAGGGGTTTCTGTTCGTTTCTGGGCATGAACCTAGCGCGGATGGGACGGCTTACGCCGACATCCATAAAGATTTCGGATTGTTGGTCTCCCTCATACTCCCCCAGTATCACGTGGAGTGGTACGGCAGAGTCGATCCTTCCCCTACTAAGAGTGTCTCCGGTACATATGCTGGAGACGAACCCGGGGTGTCGGCGACATTGATACTGAAGTCAGATCACACCTTCGAGCAAGTCATCCACACCGTCAGCGTCACGAAGCAGGTGAAAGGAAGTTGGAGTGTCGGTCAGAACGGTGACATCGTTTTCTCCAAGGATTTTCTCAAGGCTTCAGGCGAGTCTCTCCGAAGCGATGAAACTGCATCTGCTTGGGACCCTAAAGGCTCTAATCTCCAGATTGAGATTGCAATGACTTCCAGAGCGGGGGTGCCGATGTTTCGCAAGAAGCAGCTCTTCTGAGGAGCCGCAAACTGCACCGTCCTTTGACAACTGTTGTAAGCAGGCCATAGCGCTCATTGTTCCACCGGAGTGGTCGCTGAACGTCGCGGTCAAAACCACAAGAACCCCGATTTCTCCTTTTAAGCTCCATTGTCGTAATCTTCTACCTCTATGGATCCCAAGCATCGCAGCCGTGGCATCACCGAGGGGCGCGACCGCGCTCCGGCTCGTGCCATGTTCAAGGCCATCGGATTTTCCGACGACGATCTGCGCAAGCCTCTCATCGGCGTGGCCAATACCTGGATCGAAACCATGCCCTGCAACTTTCACCTGCGCCGTTTGTCGGCCAAGGTAAAGGACGGTATCCGCGCCGCTGGCGGCACGCCGATGGAGTTCAACACCATTGCCATCAGCGATGGCGAAACTATGGGCACAGAAGGTATGAAGGCGTCGCTGGTCAGCCGCGAAGTGATCGCCGACTCGATTGAACTGGTGTGCCGCGGCCAGCTTTTCGACGCCGTGGTCTGCGTTGTGGGCTGCGACAAGACGATCCCCGCGGGGGCCATGGCCCTCGCTCGCATGAACCTGCCCGGCATGGTGCTCTATGGCGGGACGATCGCGCCCGGCGTCTACCGCGGCAAAGACGTCACAATTCAGGATGTGTTTGAAGCGGTCGGCGCCAACGCGGCCGGCAAAATGAGCGATGCTGACCTGCTCGAACTCGAAAACGTCGCTTGCCCCGGCGCCGGCGCGTGCGGCGGTCAGTACACCGCCAACACCATGTCGACGGTGATGGAGTTGATCGGCCTCTCGCCCATGGGCTTCAACGGCGTGCCCGCCATGGATCCGCGCAAGGACGAGGTCGCTTTCCGTTGCGGCGAAATTGTCATGAATGCGTTAAACAAAGGCATCACACCGAAGGATATCCTGACCCGTTCAGCCTTCGAAAACGCCATTGCTGGCGTGGCCTGCACGGGTGGCTCGACGAATGCTGTGCTGCACCTGCTCGCGATTGCCCGCGAAATCGGGGTGTCGCTTCTGATCGACGACTTCCAGAAGGTCAGCGAGCGCACTCCGCTGCTGGCGAACCTCAAACCTGCCGGAAGGTATGTAGCCGCGGACGTGGACAAAGCCGGAGGCATCCCCGTCATTGCGAAGCGTCTTCTCGACGGCAAACTAGCCCACGGAGCCGCGCTCACCATCACCGGAAAGTGCTTTGCCGACGAAGCCAACGCTGCCGTCGAAACTCCCGGCCAACCAGTGATTGCGCCGCTTGATCAACCGCTAAAAAAAACGGGCGGACTGGTGATCCTGCACGGCAACCTTGCGCCTGAAGGCTGCGTGGTGAAGATCAGCGGGCATGAGCGGCTGACGCATCGCGGCCCCGCGCGGGTTTTCGAATCCGAGGAAGACGCCATGACCGCGGTGACCGCCAAGCAAATCAAGGCAGGCGACGTGGTCGTCATCCGCAACGAAGGGCCGAAAGGTGGCCCTGGCATGCGGGAAATGCTGGGCGTCACGGCTGCCATCGTCGGCGAAGGCCTGGGGGACTCGGTCGCTCTCCTTACCGACGGCCGTTTCAGCGGCGCTACCCGCGGCCTGATGATCGGCCACGTCTCGCCCGAAGCTGCCCTCGGCGGTCCGATCGCGGCCCTGCACGAAGGCGACACCGTTCACATCGACGTAAACCAGCGCAAGTTGGAAGTCGAACTGAACGATGCGACCTTGAAGCATCGTCTGGCGGAACGCAAGCCGGCAAAACCGAAGTATACGAGCGGAGTCTTCGCGAAGTATGCGGCGCTGGTCCAGTCGGCATCAGAAGGAGCGATCACCAAGCCGCGGTAAGCAATGCATTCACCACAGAGGACACAGAGGTCACAGAGAAAAACCTAGAAAGGGGTTTCTCCGTGGCTCGGTGACTCCGTGGTAGGTACCCACCCCGCGGCCGCTCGGCCCTGGTCCAGTCGGCATCAGAAGGAGCGATCACCAAGCCACGGTAAGCAATGCGTTCACCACAGAGGACACAGAGGACACAGAGGACACAGAGAAAAACCTAGAAAGGGGTTGCTCCGTGGCTCGGTGACTCCGTGGTAAGTACCCACTCCCCTGCCGCGCGGCCCCGCGAAGGTTACTTTCCGCGCCGCACTTTATTCGGTATCATAGGAGCATCCGCTGTCATCCAATAGTTTTGGCCTTGGGGTCGCGTTTCGGCTAAGTCGTTCATTCAGAAAGGATAATCGCAGAGCATGGGCGTTCCCGTTTCGCAGATGTGGACGGTGGCGAGCTACGTCATCGGGCAGAAGCTCAAGGGGCGTAAGCAGTACCCGGTTGTGCTGATGCTCGAGCCACTGCTGCGCTGCAACCTCGCCTGTGCCGGATGCGGCAAGATTCAATATCCCGCCCATATTCTGAAAACCGACCTTACCCCGGAAGAATGCTTCAAAGCCGTGGAGGAATGCGGCGCGCCGCTGGTCAGCATCCCGGGGGGCGAGCCGCTGATGCATCCGCAGATCGCGCAGATCGTCGCGGGCCTCGTCGCGCGCAAGAAATACGTCTACCTCTGCACCAACGGCCTGCTGCTGAAAGAGAAGATCGATGAGTTTAAACCCAGCAAGTATTTCTCGTTCGTAGTGCACATGGACGGCCTGCGCGAGCATCACGATTTTGCCGTGTGCCGCGAGGGTACATACGACAAGGCGGTCGAAGGCATTCGCGAGGCGTTGAAGCGCGGCTTCCGCCTGACCACCAACACGACTTTATTCGATGGCGCCGACCCAAAAAGCGTGCGCCAGTTCTTCGACGAGATGATGGACCTGGGCATCGAAGGCATGATGTTGTCGCCGGGCTACACCTACGACAAGGCGCCCGATCAGGACCACTTCCTGAGCAAGAAAGAAAACCCGCCGTCTGTTCCGCCCGATCCTGAGCAATCGCCGCAAGACATGGCGCTTCAACATGAGCCCGCTGTTCCTCGAGTACCTCATGGGCCGGCGCGAATACCATTGCACGCCCTGGGGCATGCCGACCTACAACATCTTCGGCTGGCAGAAACCCTGCTACCTGCTCTCCGATGGCTACGCTGACACCTTCGACGAATTGCTGCGCGACACGAAGTGGGAACAGTACGGCACCGAGAGCGGCAATCCGAAGTGCGCGAACTGCATGGTGCACAGCGGCTATGAGGCCAGCGCCGTGAATGACACCTTTGGCTCGCTGCGCGGATTCGCAGCCACGGTGCGGGCTACACTATTCGACAAGTATCCCGATCCCGACGTCGACGACGACACGCCGATGACGCCGCGGAAAAGTACAGGCCCGCTGGTGCAGATCGGCGCCGCCCCCGACGCCTAACCGTCATCCCGCGATATGAACTCCAATCCTCTTCCTGCGGACGACGAGAAGCTTGGCTTCGCCCACGAGAACCTTGAAGGCTGGATCCCGCCTCTGGCCAGCGAGGCCGAAATCCGTAACGCCCTTGAGAAAGCCTTCGACTATCGCGGGGACCTCACCATCACACTGAGAAACGGCGACAAGATCGAAGGCTACATCTTCGACCGGCGCAACGACGGCGCCACGCTGGCCGACTGCAAGCTCCGCATGATCCCCAAGAACAGCCGGGAAAAGATTCAAATCGCGTATAGCGACATTGCTGCGTTGGCCTTCTCCGGCAAAGATACCGCCGCCGGCAAGAGCTTCGCCGCCTGGGTGAAGAAGTACCACGAGAAAAAAGCCGCAGGCGAGACAAACATCGGGATCGAAGCGGAGTCGCTCGACGAGGAGTAGTCCGCTGCCACAGTGGTTTCCCGCCGAAGTTTGTTACACTAACTGCACCTCTTGTAGGCCCGTAGCTCAGTCTGGTTAGAGCGCTTCCTTGACACGGAAGAGGTCGATGGTTCGAGTCCATTCGGGCCTACCAAGTTCGCCTCTCGGTTCTCCTCCATGCTGATTTCGTGTCTTCAATCTACCTGCGCGTTTCGAATGTAACCCGGCCTTAGACGTTCCTGTTCTTGCAATTTGACTTTATTTTATATTTCTGCAAATATGGAAATATGCCGAATGGTTCCGCCCGATCCGACGACCAGGTCACGAAATTTGCCGACATGTTCTCAGCGATGGGAACCGAAGCAAGGCTGCGTATCATGCAGCTCTTACTCTCGGCACATCCGGATGGTCTGGTGGTGAGCGAGATCCAGCAAGAGCTTGACATTCCCAATTCAACCTTGTCCCATCATCTCGAGAAGCTGAAGAGCGAGGGACTGGTTCAGGTGCAGCGCGAGAGCACATTCTTACGCTACACCGCAAACGCGGAAACCCTTCGACAATTGCTCGGGTTCCTGTACGCGGAATGCTGTACGCGCAACAAAGCGGTGAAACCTGAGCAGATTGTTCAACTCTGTTGTTAGGAGACCTCGTTGTTAGGAGACTTCCATGAGCAGTACAGACATCAAGTCGACGGTCAGGCAGAAGTATGGAGAAGCGGCGCTTCGGGCGACAAGCGGAGGGAGTTCCTGCTGCGGAGCAACCGCCAATTGCGGCTGTGTCGACCCGATTACTTCAAACCTGTACGACAGCGAGCAGGCAGGGCAAGTTCCCGAGGAGGCGCTCAAAGCGTCCCTGGGGTGCGGAAATCCGACGGCGCTGGCGAAGCTCAATCTGGGCGAAACGGTGCTGGACCTTGGGTCGGGCGGTGGCATTGACGTTCTACTCTCAGCGAAACGAGTGGGTCCGACCGGAAAAGCCTACGGGCTGGACATGACGGACGAGATGCTCGCGCTGGCCGAAGAGAACAAGCGCAAGTCAGGCATCACAAACGTGGAGTTCCTGAAGGGTGAGATTGAACACATACCGCTGCCCGACAACTCCGTTGACGTGATCATTTCCAACTGCGTTATCAATCTCTCCTCGGACAAAGACGCGGTTCTACGGGAAGCCTTCCGCGTGCTCAAGCCGGGTGGGCGGTTCGCTGTGTCGGACGTAGTCACTCGCGGCGAAATGCTGCCCGAGGTTCGGAAAAGCCTTCTGCTCTGGGTTGGCTGCATAGCGGGATCATTAGAAGAGAACGACTACCGCACCAAACTCGCCGCCGCAGGATTTGAGCAGATAGACCTTGAACCAACCCGCGTTTACAACGTGGATGACGCCCGCGAATTTCTAGCGGGCCAGAACATTGACGTTGACGTGATCGCGCCGCAAGTGGATGGCAAGATCATGAGTGCGTTCGTCAGGGCGGTGAAGCCGCTCACGAAGCAGTCGTGTTGCGCTCCGACGTGTTGCAACTGATGGTGAGTAGCATGAAGACCCATTACAACGTTCTGTTTCTGTGCACGGGCAACTCGGCTCGGTCGATCATGGCCGAAGGGATCATGAACTTCAAAGGCCGACCACAGTTCACGGCTTATAGCGCCGGGAGTCATCCCTCGGGGAAAGTGCGACCGGAGGCCGTGCACCAGCTTGAAGTCGCTCACATTCCGACGAGCGGCTTTAGAAGCAAGAGTTGGGACGAATTTTCGAAACCGGACGCGCCGAAGCTCGACTTCGTTTTCACCGTCTGTGACAACGCCGCCAGCGAGATTTGTCCGGTATGGCCGGGACAGCCGATGACCGCCCACTGGGGCATTCCCGATCCGGCAGTGGCCACCGGCACGCACGAAGAAGTGCAGAGAGCCTTCCGGGATGCCTTCTTCCTGTTGGATCGGCGAATCAGCCTCTTTCTCTGTCTTCCGTTCAAGGCTCTTGATAACTTGGCGCTACAGCGAGAACTTGACAACATCGGGAAGTCTACATCGCCAATCGCTCAGAACACGTGAGTACACGACCTTCGATGAATACAACTAGCCGTCTGAAATTTCTCGATCGGTACTTGACCGCCTGGATCTTTTTGGCAATGGCAGTTGGCATCGGCCTTGGATTCCTTGTTCCGGGAGTGGTGCCCTTTCTGAATCGCTTTAGCATTGGTACAACCTCAATTCCGATTGCCGTCGGCCTGATCGTCATGATGTACCCACCGTTCACGAAGGTGAGATACGAGGAGTTGCCGGAAGTCTTCCGCAACAAAAAGATACTCGGGCTATCTCTCGTACAGAACTGGGTGGTGGGACCGATCTTGATGTTCGTGCTGGCGATTGTGTTTTTGCGGGCATACCCGGAATACATGGCTGGCGTGATTTTGATCGGCCTGGCGCGATGCATTGCGATGGTCATCGTGTGGAACGAGTTGGCGAAAGGCGACACGGAATACGCTGCGGGACTGGTCGCCTTCAACTCGCTTTTTCAGGTCTTTTTCTATTCCCTGTATGCATGGATATTCATCACCGTCCTTCCCTCCAAATTCGGCCTTCGCGGGGCTACTGTGGACGTTTCGATAGCGGAGATCGCGAAAAGTGTGTTCGTCTACCTAGGGATTCCGTGCCTCGCAGGCTACGTAACTCGGACGAGCTTGATTCGCGTCCGGGGGCGAGAGTGGTATGAACGATGCTTTGTACCTCGCGTAAGTCCCCTAACGCTGGTTGCCCTGTTGTCCACGATTGTGGTCATGTTCTCGCTGAAGGGCGAGTACATCGTCCGCCTGCCCCTGGACGTGCTACGGATCGCAGTTCCCTTGCTGATGTACTTTCTCTTGATGTTTCTGGTTTCTTTCTACATGGGGAAGAAGTTGGGGGCGGACTACTCCAAAACAACCACCCTTTCGTTTACAGCTGCCTCGAACAATTTCGAGCTAGCCATTGCTGTAGCTGTCTCTGTATTCGGTATCAATTCGGGAGCCGCGTTTGCCGCGGTTATAGGCCCATTGGTCGAGGTACCAGTCATGATCGGGCTTGTGAACGTCGCCTTGCATTTTCAACGTCGTTATTTCGCGACTCCGCAACCCGCCATCATTGAGACGGCAGCTCGCAGCTCCACGGTTTCTGGCTAGCTCACCAGCCCGGCTTCATAATGGCTTCCATCCCCTGATTTTGTCCGACCAACACAGCACAAACTTTGGAGTTGACCGCGCTCAGCCGCCGGTGCCAACAGGCTCTCACCGCGGGTGCGTGAACCCGCATTGCTTCCACAGTTTCTCCCAATTCCAGATGCCGTAGCCCTCCCGTAGCGGGTACCCGAGCTGGTGGGCGAGCAGGCAAACCTGTCCGCGATGATGGGCGTCGTGCGAAATCATGTAAGCCAACATGGCCACGCCCGGAACCCACGGCCTGGCCCAGCCGTCACGAACGAACTTGCGGCCTGCTCGATTTGCGATCGCATCGGCGAGCATCTTGCCGCATCGTGTCGCGCTGACCGCCAACGCCGCGCGAACCTGTTTTTGCGTACAGCGGCTGCGATCGAGTTCCGCCGGTAGCTTAAGATGCGGCGCCGAAAGCCGCAGCCACTTGCGACGGACATTGTGCATGTGGGCGAATATCGCAGCGATGGTCCGTGCGTTACCTCCCGGAGGCTTGGCCCGCCAGGCGCGAGGATCGAGATGCTCGAGAACGAGCTGGTTCATCCGGTCGTTGACCAGGTAGGTCTCGAGCATCGCCTGGAGAATATCCGATGCTGGCAAAGTGGAGGCACGAGCCATGATCCTCTCCTCGATCTTCTTCACCGCCGAGATTAACTCGAATTCAGGCTCGAGGCGAGTGGCTGGCAGCTGGGCAGAGTCTTTCCTAACCAGAGCTTATCTCACAAATAGCTCCGCAAAGGAGATGACCTCAGGGGCTAAAGCCCCAGTGTTTATGGCGCCGTTGGCGGCACGCCCTTCCCCAACCGCGGAAGGCGAGGGCGAGACGCCTTCACGACAGCCGGCAGGACGCCGGCGCTACAGTCTTTTTTCCGCAGGCGGTGAAGTCGTGCCCTTCTCAAACCATCTATGAGATAAGCAGATGGGTTCTAGTCTGCCGGCGTCCCCACTGGTGTTCGCCATCTTTTCACATATATTCACGGCTTCTCGGTAAACACGACCTTGCCACCGACCATGGTCATCACCACGTGAGTCTTTGCCAGTTCCTGCGGCGCAACAGAAAAGATGTCCTGCGAAAGCACAGCGAGGTCGGCCTCTTTGCCGACTTCGAGCGTCCCGAGCTTGTCTTCGGAGAATCTCGCGTACGCCGACCCGATGGTGTAGGCATTCACCGCCTGCTCGACGGTGATGCTCTCCTCCGGCACGTATGCCGACAAGGTTGGAACCGTGCCGCCCTGGCCCGCACCGTCGAACACGCCGCCCACCATCGCACTCGCCGCCGCCGAGTGCCACACGGTGCGGAGCACCACCTGCTGCATTCCGGCAAACGGATCGGGAGGCCAGGTGCAGGGCCAATCGCTACCAAAAGCCAGCATCGCGCCGCTCTGTTCCAGACTGCGCCAGCGATCTGTCGGCGTCTTGTCCTGCGGATCAAAATTCGAGCCAATGTCGCTGCAGCAGAATGACGGCTGCGTGCTGACCACAATTCCGAGCTTCGCGAAGCGAGGCAAGTCTTCGAGCGGAAAAATTTCCGCATGCTCCATGCGGAAGCGGCGATCGCGCGACCCGTTCGCCTTTTCCGCTGCTTCGTAAGTGTCTAAAACCATGTGCGCCGAATCGCCACGCAGCGCATGAGTCATCACCTGGTAGCCACGCTTGTCGAGTTCCAGAACCAGCTTCTTGTATTCTGCCGGCTCGTAGGTAAGCGGGGGAATCATGCCACTCCCGCCATCAGTAAAAAACTTCACCAGATTGGCCGAAACCCAGTCGTCGTGATATTGCGTGCGGGCCTTCTCGAGGTCGGCCAGAAACTCCGGAGTCAGATGATGGTTCACCGCAACGGCGCCGAACGAATTGCGAGTACGCACGGTCAGGTCGCCGCGGTCGCGCAGCGCCGCGTACAACTCGATTTCGGGAAGGCTGCCCGTGGCGTTCACGACGCTGGTAATCCCAAATCGGTTCAGGTAATGCGACGCATCGCGCAGCAGCGCAAGCTTCTCATCGCGCGATAACGCTGCGAACACGGCGCGCTCCACCAGTTCCATGGCCGCCTCAAGGAGCAGGCCGCTCGGGTGGCCACTGGCATCGCGAATCACGTTGCGTTCCTCCGCGGGATCAGCTACCGGTTCGTCGGTGATTCCAGCGAAGGCCAGCGCTTTTGCATTTACCCAGAGTGCGTGTTCGCTGGTGTTGTGAATGATGACCAGACGATCCGACACCGCGCGATCAAGAAGCTCATGCGTCGGCACCGCCGGAGGCACAGTACCAAAGTCGGCGCGGCCAAACAGAATCTTGTCGTTGGGATGACTCGCCGCGAACGCCTTAATTTTCTCGACGATCGCATCCGCGTTGTCCGGTGTAAGGCTCGCCTCCGGCGTGGAAAGGTTGAAGCCGTGCAGTTCCATTGCGCCGAACCACATGTGGGTGTGCGAATCCGAAATGCCCGGTATCACTGTTTGTCCGTGCAGATCGATTACGTGGGTATTCGGCGGTTGGCGCTTCAGAATTTCCTGGTCACTTCCGACAACCTCGATCCGCGTTCCGTTAATGGCCAAGGCCTGCGCCCAGGGAGCATTTCGATTTCCGGTATAAATGTGACCGTGAATCAAAAGCGTGTCGCTAGCCAGCAGCGACACTGGCAAGAACAGGGCAGCAATGACGCAGGCGGTCACAAGGTATCGGCGGTTTCTCAATCGATTCACCGTGTAGAAGGTTGGGATGGAAATGAAGGCGCGATTATCAATCGAAACCCTGCCATCGGCAATTTAAATTTGCGCTTCGTTGCAGAGGGAGTGGGAAACTACCCCAGCTCCGCCAGCCGAGGCGTCTTTGAACCGGGGCCTTTGAAACGACGGCACCGCGCCTTGATTGGGCGCGCCGCAACCCTGGCTGCGCTCCTGGGACCTCGGCCGGTCGTTCCGCATAGGCAAATCCTGTGCCCCAACTACACAGGTTCACTGATTGCTGTCGCTAGCCAGCAGAGTGTAAACCCGTTATGGGAGGGATCGACTATGCGGTTCGGGAGACGAAACACACCAAAAGACTGGGCGCGCCTCGCCATGAAACTGGGCCTGATTGTCAGTGACGCCAGGACCTGGGCGACCGTGCAGGACGAAATCAAGGAGCGCGCCAGCGATATCGGCGACGCCGTCAAGCAGAAATACGACGAAACAGCTGATCAACTTGCCGCCGCCCGCAGCGGGTTGCAGCGCAAGAGCGACTGGTTGGCTCGGACCACAAGTCTCCTCGCCGGCGTTGGCGTCGGAATCGCCGTGGCCATGTTGTTCGCACCCGCGTCGGGCGAAGAGACCCGCGCCAATTTACGCGACAAGGCCATGGAGGCCAAAAGCAGCGTCGAGGGGCTCGCCGCCCGCGCCACCCGCGGCCGTGCGTCCGCCACGGAGATGTCCACCGGAACGCAAGGGGACTAATCGCAACCTACGCGGACTGTCTCATGCTTTTGGACCAGGTGCTTGAGAGGCATGCTCCGAGCCCGGAGAGCAAGAAAAACCGGCTCATCGATCATCAGATCTGCGCCCAAAAAACGAGGGGCGACTTTTTGAATCGCCCCACCACCTTCATCGCTTCTGCAGTTCTTAGACTGAAAGCATCCGCTGAAAGAACGAACGGTAACGCCGCAACGCCACTCGCAGGTCTTCGGTCGAGACGTTGTCGCCGCCATCCCACTGCTTTTCCAGCTTCGACCGCTCCTCGGCAAATGTGTCCGCCAGCCGTTCCACCGCATCAGACACCAAAGAATCCGCATCACGAACCGCTTGCCGCGGCTGATCTACGAATGCAGTTTGAATCCGATCCCAACGGCCCTGGAAATCCTGCAATTCATTGCTGGGAAACAAGGGCGTATTCTCCCCCGCAGATTCCGTCGCTGCTCGTGCCGCCATTTCCTTCGTCCTTTGGGCGGTGGGAACCTCGACGTCGGGCTCGCGCTCCGTTTCCAGTGTCGCGGTCTCCGGATCAGGCCGCAGTAGTCTGGGCCGTTCCCGCTCCGCTCCAATAACGGTTCCCTGCACTTCTCTGGTATCGGTTTGCTGCATTCTCTGGTATCGGTTTCCTGCATTTCTCTGGAACTCGGATCCATGGTCGTCCTGGGCGAGCCCTCCGGTTTCTCTTTTCGCAGTGGCAGTGTCATCCACGTGCCTCCTTTCTTTCGAGTGTTGCACTTCGTAAAAGTTCGTCGAATAAAGTACGGTAATGCACCATGGCCTTGCGCAGGTCTTCTGTAGTCGCCCGGCCTTGCTTCTGGCGCAACGCAATTTCGTGGGCTGTGCGGTAGTTTTGGACGACCACCGGGTGATCGACCGAAACGATCTCAGCCCGCTGCTCGAAATCCGCGACCGGGTACCCGCGCGCCACCATGACTTCGCTGACCAGCGCATCCGCGAGCAGGACCGCTCCCGACGGATCGTCCACGAACTGGCTCTGCACTCCGTTCCAGCGCTCGTCAAACGCAACCTGATCCGCACGCGACAGCTCCCGAATCGGAAGCGTCTTGCGTTTCTTCTCGCGAAACTCTAAAACACCCTCCGCGCGGCGTACGCTTTTTTCTTCGCCAACCACGCGGTCGTATTCCGGTCCAAAGCGCGACCGCAGCGTTTGTGTCCGACGCTGCCGGCTGTACGCGTAGGCGGCAACTGCGATCAAAATCAGCGCCGCCACCACGATGACAATTACCAGTGCTGGGTGATTCATCAAGCCTCCCTTCTCTCGTCGTATCTGCGGGCGGCCAGCAACGCCTTCTGCCAAGCCGGCCGCTCCAAGCAAACTGCTTCCACGAATACATCGGACAAAAACAAAAGGGCATCCGGCTCGAGGGGTAGCCGTCTCAAACAAGTTCTGTATGGCACGGTCCGAACCGCGGGCTTAGCTTTCCTGGACTTTTTAGCGGGCTCCCCGTGGATATATCATTCCCTTAGCGACTTCGCCTGATTGCCTGCCTCGGGAGTTTCCAGTGGCTACCATTCACCTTGTGATTAACGGGCGCCCGATGACGGTCGAGGCCGATCCCCAGACCAGTCTTCTCACCGTATTGCGCGAGCATCTCGATCTGACCGGAACCAAGTACGGATGCGGCGAGGGGCAATGCGGCGCCTGCACCGTGCTTATCGATGGCCGGTCGCAACGTTCCTGCATCACCAAGGCGGCCGCGGTCGGCGAAAGACAGATCACCACGATTGAAGGTCTCGCCAGTGGCGAGCATCTGCATCCGGTGCAAACCGCTTTCCTCGAAGAAGGCGCGTTGCAGTGCGGCTACTGCACGTCGGGAATGATCATGTCGGCAGTGGCATTGCTCAGTCGGAATTCCCGTCCCACGCCCGGCGAAATCGTCAACTTCATGGATGGAAATGTCTGCCGCTGTGGAACCTATTCGAGAATTATCGCGGCGATTCAAAAAGCCGCAAAAGCGTCGTCTGCACCCGCGGAAGAAAAGAGGGCGCGATGAGCGAGACTTCGAAGTTCGAAATCCAGATCGAGCCCGAACGTTACGAGCTTGCGGCCATACCAACCTACGTGTTCGATCTCGATCGCCGCGATTTCTTCAAAGTCTTCGGTGGCGGAGTGCTGCTCCTCTCGGTGATCAAACCGACCGCTTGGACGCAGGAATCTGGTTCTGCCAGGCCAAGACGCGGAGAATCCCTTCCACAACAGATCGACGCCTGGCTGCACATCGGGGAGAACGACAGGATCACGGTCTACACCGGCAAGGTCGAAGTCGGCCAGAACATCCGCACTTCGTTGACCCAGGCGGTCGCTGAGGAACTGCATTGCCCACTCGAGAGGATCGACCTGATCATGGGCGATACCCAGCTGACGCCTTTCGATATGGGCACATTCGGCAGCCGCACAACGCCGACCATGAACCTGCAACTGCGCAAAGTGGCGGCTGGTGCCCGCGATCTGCTGCTCGACATGGCCGCAGCGCAATGGCGCGCCGATCGTCAGCACCTCATCGCCGCCAACGGCAAGGTGACCGATCCGAAGAGCAACCGGTCTCTTGATTACGCCGAGTTGGTAAAAGGACAGCAGTTAACGCAAAGCTTGCCCGCCCAGGATCCCCTGGCGCCTGCGACAAGCTGGGCCACGCTGGGTCAGTCGACACCGAAAGTCGACGGGCGCGATTTTGTGACCGGCCAGCATCGCTATCCCTTCGATCAGAAACTGCCTGACATGTGGTACGGCAAGGTTCTGCGACCACCATCCTTTGGAGCCACGTTGGTTTCGGTGAACCTTGAAAAAGTCGAAGCGACGGGCGCCATCGCGGTCCGGGACGGAAACTTCGTCGGTGTTGCCGCGCCCACCTCGGCCCAGGCATCGGCCGCCATCGCATCGATTCAGGCCGACTGGAAATCGGAACCGCAGCCTTCCAACAAGGAACTGTTCGACTACCTCAGGAAGAATCCAGTCGAAGGACGCGATCCCACCGGTGATGGCGACCGCTACGACACTGGCGATGTCGATAAGGCGATAGCTGCGCATCGACTGCAATCGTCCTATACCGTTTCCTACATCGCGCACGTTCCGCTGGAGCCGCGCGCTGCACTGGCGAAGTGGGAAGGCGACCACCTGACTGTGTGGACCGGAACGCAGCGGCCCTTCGGCGTTCGCGGTGAACTCGCTGAGGCGTTCCGCATTCCCGAAGACCATGTTCGCGTCCTCATGCCGGACACGGGATCAGCCTATGGCGGCAAGCACACCGGCGAAACCGCGATTGAAGCGGCGCGCCTGGCTCGCGCCGCGAAGCGGCCAGTGAAAGTAAACTGGTCGCGCGAAGAGGAATTCACCTGGGCCTACTTCCGTCCCGCGGGTGTCATCGACGTAAGCAGCGGCGTCGGCTCCGACGGAACGCTCACCACGTGGGAGTTCCACAACTACAACTCCGGCTCAGCCGGCATCCGCACGTATTACGAGGTACCCAACCAGCGCATTGTGTTCCATCCCACGCGCTCTCCCCTGCGTCAGGGGTCTTATCGCGCTCTGGCTGCGACGGCCAATCACTTTGCGCGCGAGTCGCACATGGATGAACTCGCCCACGCCTTGAAGATGGATCCGTTGCAATTCCGCCTCAAGAATCTCAAGAACGAAAGGTTGCGCGCTGTGTTCACGGCAGCGGCCGACAAATTCGGATGGGCGAAGCGACCGGCCGTTCCCAACCACGGGTATGGCATGGGCGGGGGCTACGAGAAGCTCGGCAATGTGGCCACTTTTGCCGAGGTTGAAGTCGACTCCAAATCGCGGCAGGTCACCGTGGTCCGGGTAGTTTCCGCTTTCGAGTGCGGCGCCATCGTCAATCCCGACAATCTCCGCAACCAGATCGAAGGCTCCAACGTTCAGGGCCTCGGCGGCGCTTTGTTCGAGGCAATCCAGTTTCAGGATGGCAAAATTCTGAACGGCCGAATGTCGGAGTATCGTGTGCCGCGGTTCAGCGACCTTCCCGCGATCGAAACGGTTCTGGTCGATCGCAAGGATCTTCCGTCCGCCGGCGCCGGCGAATGCCCGATGGTTGGACTTGCGCCCGCCATTGCCAACGCCATCTTTGACGCTTCCGGCGTCCGCTTGCGCTCCTTGCCCCTGGTCCCGGATGGATTGAAAGCGAGCTAGCTCCGCCGCTAACCAAATATTGGCGGCCCCCAAGTAGTGACGGAAGCCCTACCCGATTGTCCCTGTCCCTTCGAACTCACTAATTACTCGACAGTTCCCCTACCACCAAAGGGTAGTGCGCGGTCGTCTATGGAACGGCGGGCGTCCCCGCCCGCCCGACGGGCGAGACGCCCGTCCCTCCACTGATCACTGAAGTCAATCTCGGCTGGTGCCGATGGTCACTACAGATTTGTGTGCAGATTGGCTAGACGAGATACCGGAAGAGCCTTCTGTTTCTGGTGACGGCCATGACGTTTTCGAAATAAGGATGCGCAGGATGAAATCGATGTCAATCATTGCCCGCATGCTTTGGGGATTACTGGCGGCCCTGCTGTTGATGTCTTTCACCATCGAAGCTTTGGCCCAGACGAAGCGCGATCTGTCGGACGCCAGCCTCGAGGACCTGTTGGATATTCGGGTCAGTTCGGTAACTCGCACCGAGCGTACGCTATCGCAGACCGCCTCCTCTGTTTTCGTCATTACCGCCGAGGATATCCGTCGGTCCGGCGCGACCAACATCGCGGAAATCCTGCGCATCGTTCCGGGTCTCGATGTTGCCCGCATCAACGCCAACACCTGGGCGATCAGCGCACGCGGCTTCAATGGGCGTTTTGCCAACGAACTCCTCGTCATGGTCGACGGCCGCCCCATTTATACGGCAACTTTCGGCGGAGTCTTCTGGGACGTGCTGGATCTTCCCCTCGAGGACATCGATCGCATCGAAGTGATTCGCGGGCCGGGCGCGTCGGCGTGGGGCGCGAACGCGGTCAATGGCGTGATCAGCATCCTCACCCGGAAATCATCCGAAACCCAGGGCGGCATCGTCAGCGCGCTGGCGGGAACTTCTGAACAATCCGTGGGAACGGTCCAATACGGCAGCCGGATCGGCAAGAACCTGACGTACCGCGTCCATGCGAAATACCGTAACCAGTTCCGCTTGCCAGGACTCGACTCTGCGACCGGCGCGGACGACTGGCACCTGCTGACCAGCGGCTTTCGCATGGACCGGGACTTCGCCGCCCGCGACAAGCTCACTCTCGAAGGCGACCTCTACGGCGGAAACGAAGGCGGCCCCGCCCCCGTCCTGCAGTCTGTGACCGCGGCCGCTCCCGTCGATATGAATCTGCGGGTTCCATTATCTGGAGGCTTCCTGCAAGCCACGTGGAACCACAGGCATTCGGACCGTTCCGACCTGCAGGCGCAGTTGTCCTTTACCCGCTACAAGCGCCTCGACATCCTCGCCGAGGACCGCAATACCGTGAACCTCGGGTTCCAGCATCATCTGGCCTGGGGCGGACGCCAGGATCTTGTCTGGGGCGCGACCTACCGTTTCTCCGAATCGGCGACGCACGGCAACCTGCAGTTCTCGCTCGATCCACCCGATTCCCAGACCAACCTGGCAAGCCTGTTCTTTCAGGACGAGGTGTCCCTAGAACCCGATCGTCTCTCAGTCACATTCGGCACCAAGCTCGAACATGACACCTATGGCGGATGGAACCTGATGCCCAGCGTCCGCGCTGCCTGGAATCCGACACCGGACCGCACCTTGTGGGCGGCCGTCTCCCACGCGGTGCGCACCCCCAGCGAGGTCGATGTAGCGAGCCGCAGCAATTTCGCCGGCTTTTCTCTGCCCGATGGCTCTCCGGCTCTTTCCGCGCTGCTCGGCAATCCCCATTTTGATGCCGAGGCCCTCACGGCTTACGAATTGGGATATCGCGCCGACCTTCTCCCTCACTGGTCCGTCGATCTGGCGACTTACTACAATCACTACACGTCACAGCAGTCGACCGAACCCGCCCCGGCTTTTTTCGAGCCTTCGCCCCAGCCTCCCCATCTCGTAATTCCGATCACCTATCGGAATCTCGGGTACGGAGAGTCCCATGGCGTTGAGATCAGCTCCAACTGGAAGATCGCGGACCGCTGGACCCTAAGCCCCGGCTATGCCTTCGAGCGCATTCATATGCATGGCAAGCCCGGCAGTCATGACACCGCAACTCCCCGGGAAAACGAGGGCAGCAGTCCCGTGCACGCGGCGCAGCTCCGTTCCAGCCTCCGAGTGCGAAAAGGACTTACCTGGGACGCCGCGGCCTACTTCGTCGACCGCCTGGCCAGTCCCGCGGTTCCTTCTTATACCCGGCTGGATTCGCAGCTCGCCTGGCAATGCAAAGAAAATTTTTCCCTTGCGCTTGTCGGCCAGAACTTGCTGCGCGACCGTCACCTGGAGTTCCTCGATCAGACGGGAAGCGTGGACTCTACAACCGTCAGGCGGAGCGCCTATTTGAAACTGACGTGGACCTTCTAAGGAGCCGCTTGCCTGCACTGACGCCATGCGCGATGCGAACCTCGGGGACAAGCGGCCCGCCGATGCGCATCCTCCCGCGGTTCTGGCTCCGGGTTGCGGCGCTGGTGTGTTTCGCGGCGATTGGCTCCATCGGTGGCAGGGCGCAAGCCGCGCCAGTCAGTGAAGCGCAGTTGAAGGCAGCGTTGCTTTTCAACTTCGCTAAATTTGTCGAGTGGCCGACCAAGGCTCTGCCGGAAGCCACGACCCAGTTTCAAATCTGCATTCTCGGCTCAGACGCTTTGCGGGAGGAATTGGGCACAATCACGCGGGACCGGACCGTTGGCGGCCACAAGTTGCTGGTCCGCGAAGTTCAAGACCCGCACCTCGCAAGAGGTTGCCACATGCTTTTTGTGTCCGCGACCGGCAAGAAGCAGCGAACCCAGATTCTCGAGAGCCTGCGCGGCGCCGGTGTCCTGACGGTCAGTGATGTCGAAGGCTTCGCCGAACAGGGTGGAATGATCAACCTCGTGATGCGCGAGGGCAAGGCGCAGTTTGAAATCAATCACAAGGCCGCGACGCAGGAAGGCCTGGTAATCAGCGCCCGGCTGTTGAGCCTGGCCAAATTTGTCATCGAGTAGGTGGGAGTTCTTTTTGGCGCCGATGAAGCCATTTCGTGACTGGTCGATCCGCCACAAGCTCACCGGCTTGTTCCTGGCGATGGCTTTCCTCGCGGCGCTCGCCGTGTCGCTCCCCATGAGCAGCTTCGACTACCAGGGCCAGAAACGAACCATGGTCCGCGATCTGGAAACCCTGGCCGAAGTACTCGCCCGCAACAGCACCGCTGCCCTGGCCTTTCGCGATCCCGAGGCTGCCAACGATATCCTCAAGGCGCTGCGCGCCGAACCCAGCATCACGGCAGCCTGCATTTACACCCAAGACGGCGCGCCATTTGCCGTCTACGTCCGGGATAGCAACCTGCTCACGTTTTCGCCGCCGCCCATCGAGCGCCAGGGTTCGAATTTCAAAGGCAACCGTTTGGTGCAGTTCCGCCAGGTCACCCTCGCCGGCGAGGCGCTGGGCACCATCTACGTGGAATCGGACTTGAGCCGACTCGACGAACGCTTTCGCGAGTACAAGATCGCCTTTGCCCTGACCTTGGCCTTGGTCCTCACCCTTGCCCTGGTTGTCGCTGCCCGCTTCCAGCAACTCATCTCCCGTCCCTTGCTCGCCCTGGTCGACACCGTCAACTCGATTTCCAGCGCCGCTGACTACAGCATCCGCGCCGCGACCCTGAACCACGACGAAGTCGGGCAACTCGTGCGCGCCTTCAACGGCATGCTCGAGCAGATCGCCCTCCGTGATCAGAGCCTGCGTGACCACCGCGAGCATCTCGAGCAACAAGTCACCGCGCGCACCGCCGAACTCTCCGCGATGAATATGCGCCTGCGCCTGCAGGCCGCCAGTCTCGAAGCCGCCGCTAACTCTATCGTCATTACCGATCACGGCGGCGCCATCGTCTGGACCAACCGCGCTTTCTCCACTATGACTGGCTATAGCGCCGAAGAAGTCCTCGGACAAAATCCTCGCATTCTGAAGTCCGGCAAACAGGATGATCTCTACTACGCCGACATGTGGCGAACTGTTACCGCCGGCAAGGTATGGCATGGCGAACTCGTAAACCGCCACAAAAATGGAACTCTCTACCACGAGGAAATGACCATTACGCCCATTTCCAGCGAAGGGCAGATCACTCACTTCGTTGCCGTCAAACAGGACATCAGCGAGCGCAAACGCTCTGAGGATGCTCTACGCCGCGCCGAAGAAAAATACCGCGCCATCTTCGAAGACGCCGTTATCGGCATCTTCCAGACCACGCCCGATGGCCGCCCCCTCAGCATCAATCGGGCCATGGCCCAGATCCACGGCTACGATTCTCCGGAAGCCCTGCTGGGCGAGGTTTCCAATGTTGTTCGCGACTTGTTCGTCGACCCCGGCCGAATGGAGGATCTCGGCCGCGAACTGGAAAAAAGCGGCATGGTCCACAACGTCGAAGTCGAGGTCTTTCATCGGGATGGCACGAAAAAATGGTTGCTGGTGAACCTGCGCGCGGTGCGCAATGCCGAAGGCGCGGTGATTCTGCATGAAGGGACCGTGGAAGACATTACCGAACGCAAAGTGGCCGAGGGACGCGTGCAGTTCCTCGCCTACTACGACAGCCTGACGGGATTACCCAATCGCGCTCTCCTGCACGATCGCCTGATAAACGCTCTGGCCAATGCACGCCGGCGCGGCGAAAAGATCGCCCTGCTGTTCATCGATCTCGATCGTTTCAAAAATATCAACGATTCGCTCGGCCACTCCGTCGGCGACTGCCTGCTGCAGGAAGTGGCCACGCGCCTTCGCGGCCTGGCGCGCGAGCAGGACACCGTGGCGCGCCTGGGCGGCGATGAGTTCCTCGTGGTGCTCAATGCCATCACCGACATCGGCGACATCGCGGTTGTGGCGGAGCGCATCCTGAAAGCCTTCCACTGCGAATTCGTCGTGCAAGGTCATTCCTTCAACATCAGCTGCAGTCTCGGCGTCAGCGTCTCCCCCGAGCATGGCGAGGATGTCGAGACCCTGGTCAAGCATGCCGACGCCGCCATGTACCGGGCCAAGGAGAAAGGCCGCAACAACTTTCAGTTTTTTACCCCGAAAATGACCGCCGAAGTCGTGGAAAGGCTGGAACTGGAAAGCAATCTTCGCCAGGCGCTCGAACGCAACGAACTCTTTCTCGTTTACCAGCCTCAGATGGAGCTCTCGACCGGCAATCTAATCGGCCTCGAGGCGCTGCTGAGGTGGCGTCACCCGGAGATGGGCATGGTTGCCCCCGACCGCTTTATCCGGGTCGCCGAAAACAGTGGCTTGATCATTCCCATCGGCGAATGGGTGCTTCGCACTGCGTGCTTGCAGGCAAAGAGGTGGCAGGACGACGGCACCACCGCCGTTCCTGTGGCAGTAAATGTTTCGGCGGTTCAATTTCGACAGGAAGGGTTCCGCGATGTTGTTGATCGCGTCCTCCGCGAAACCGGCCTTGCGCCTCACTATCTCGAACTCGAACTCACCGAAAGCGTTCTTCTTACAAATGCCGACGTGATGCTCTCTGTCCTGCGCGATCTCAGAGCCATGGGCGTTCGCCTCGACATCGACGACTTTGGAACCGGTTACTCCAGTCTCAGTTACCTCCGACAATTTCCCGTCAGCAAACTGAAGATCGACCGCTCCTTCGTCCAGCACGTCGCCGAAAATCCGGATGACGCCGCGATCACAGGAGCGATCATCAGCATGGCCAGGAGTCTCAACCTCAAGGTCATCGCCGAAGGTGTCGAAACCGAAGAGCAGATGGCGTTCCTGCGCGCCCATCAATGCGACGAGATCCAGGGATACTACTTCAGCAAGCCACTCGAAGCGGACGTCCTGGCCCGGCAACTCCGTGGTCCGCTTGCTGCGGCGGCAGCCCCCTGCGGCCGATAGCTCCGTCGCAACGCTCTACCCTGCAGACGTGATACAGTTTCTCCGCCGGCCCCGTAGCTCAACTGGATAGAGCATCAGACTTCGGATCTGAGGGTTGGGGGTTCGACTCCCTCCGGGGTCGCCAGTTTTCCTCGGATGATTCCGCGGGCCTGAGGTTCAAAACCCGTGCCTCGAAGACCCCGTTCGGGTCAATGACTGCCATCGCCTAGCGCAAGTAGTTGGTCGACCTGGAGATCGTGACAGGTGAAGAATTCGGATCCCACTCTCTGACCGCTACAGCGCGGGGAATGCCAGCACCCGTTTACAATAGTCCTCCTGCGAAGCATCCGGTTGAGGAGAACTTATGAGCGCCCCTTTACAATTTGTGTTCTATTTTGCGGTCAAGCCTGAAAAGGTTTGGGACGGCCTGTTCTCCCCGGAGTCGAACCGCATCATCTTTACAGGCACAGACTTTGAAGCCGATCTGAAGCCTGGTGGCTCGATGAAATGGATCGGGCCCGGAGCCGATGGCAAGCCCGCTACTCTGGTGAAGGGCGAGGTCTTGCGCGCGGAACCACCCAAATTGCTTCAATACACGTTTGAGCTCGGGCAAAGTCCTTTCAAGTCGCGAGTGACTGCGGAACTTGAGCCGGAGACGGAAGCCACAAAGCTCACTATCCGCCACGATCAGTGGGATGAAAGCGATCCAGCTTACGCCTTTTGCTCCGACGGATGGCCGCGCATTCTCTCTCGCTTGAAAACCCTGCTGGAAACCGGCAAGACCTTCAAACCGCACTGATCGGCCTGTCATTCCGATGTGCGCTGGGTGCAAGCCTCATCACGTCGCCCATCCCTGGCTCCCCTCGACGGCCCGCGTTCGGACGACGTGTTCCGGTGACGGCCCCCACCGGGAACGTCAATCGCCAATTTTGTTCTCTCAGCTCAAAGTCACTTTGCCGGTAGCAAGGTCATAGACTCCGGACTCTACCTTCAGTTTCCCACCTTTAAAGGCGTCGCGGATCACGGTTGAGGAGGTTCGCAGCAATTCTGCTTGAATCTTTGCGTTGGCTTCGATCGCTTTTTCGAAGTCCCCGTCAGATTTTTTCACCGCTTGCCGAAGGCATGGATATAGCGAGCTGATTTGCCCGGGAACAGCATCGGCCGTCATTGCCGCCTTTACC
The DNA here is from genome assembly GCA_963729415.1 of uncultured Acidobacteriota bacterium. Taxonomy (GTDB): domain Bacteria; phylum Acidobacteriota; class Terriglobia; order Terriglobales; family Acidobacteriaceae; genus Gp1-AA133. The sequence continues at coordinate 435,701 of CAVSOD010000018.1, forward strand.
GCTCCGCAACCACTATGACCGAGGACAACCAGAGCCTTGACTCCGAGAACCGCGACACCATACTCGAGGCTGGCAATAATCTCTGGTGTCACAATATTTCCGGCCACCCGCGTGACGAAGAGGTGTCCAATCGTCTGATCAAAGATCAGCTCAACCGGCACGCGAGAATCCGCACAGGAGAGCACGGCGGCAAACGGTTCTTGCTTGGCAACAGTACGCTCTTTCAGGATGGTCAGGTCGTGTTCAATCGATGTCAGCTGGTTGGCGGCGAAACGTTGATTGCCCGCGAGTAGCTCTTGCACGGCAGCATCGGGACTGAGATTGCTCTGGGCGTTAAGTTTCTCAGGAGCGCCTAACACGATTCCAGCCGGTACGGCGACTCCCACGACTGCACTGGAAAGAACTGCGTGAAGAAACTGTCTCCGGCCAGACTCTGCGCGAACGTCGACATGGTTTCCCATCGTGCATGCCCCTTTGTAGTGATTTTTGACTGAACCCCTGGTTAAACAGGATGGCAAAGTCGGGCAGCATTGTAGCGCGATAGTCGACGCGATATCGCCGTTAGACCATTATGGCTTAGCAGCCAGAGGTCAAACCGAAGATACTTGGTGATAAATCCGATTGCGGATGGCTCCCCGCACTCAGCCCGTGATGTTCCTTCACCTAACGGCGTAAAAGGCGCGATGATAGGCGATACTTTTCCGTCGCGGCTAAAGGAACGCCCTTGCCACATTTGCAGGGCGAGGGCAAGATGCCCTCGCGACTGCCGGCGGGACGCCGGCGCTACGGTCGTTTTTCCGCAGTCTGTTTAAGCCGACGCCTTCAGATCCCGCCGAACCAGGGTCGCGTCCACAAAGAATCCCAATCCCAGCGTGAACGGAATCGCGCCAAACGATGCGGCGATCCAGGCATCGGGCTCAACCCGCGCGATGAGCGCAAAGGTGGTGACGAATCCGATCGCCGCCGATACCAGCAAAATTCCTGCGCGCCGCGAGCGCGCCGTTTGCGAAAGTTCCGGCATGATGGGAACGTTCACCCCGCGCGCCAGCGCCGCCATGCGCTCATCGGTGCGTAACTTGGAAACCCGATACCACGTGTACATGCCCATCCCCGTCAAGGGAATCGAGAACAACATCACCACCGCCGCCAGTCCCGTAATGTCTCCCATCGCCATCTCCTTCCCTGCTCCTTCCGCGCCTCCTGCATCGAGGCCCGGTCTCTCTCTGCAGAAAAATACGGCGGCTCCCCGCGGAAAGTTCCGTAAATCGTGGAGCTTAAGGCAGCGCCGCAACTCTGCCCAAGAAGTGGTGCAGCATAAATCCGTTTGATCTGCCCGATAAGGTCTTTTTATTGGCCCGACCGCCGCCCGCACGGTAACCTGATCCGTTAACCCCGAGGCCTGCTAAAACCCTTGATTCCAATTGACTACCCTTGTCCTAAGGAGACTCATGTCGACTGAACTGCGGAATTTTCTGGCTCTGTCGTACGACCAACTCGAAGAACTGAATCTGAAGGCGAAGGAGCAGCGCAAAAATCGCGTTCCCGTCCACAAGGTTCAGGAAGAACGGCTCAAGTACCTCACCGACGAGAAGCGGATCAAGGCGGTCACCGTGCTTTTCAGCGATCTCGAAGGCCGCCTGCACATGCTCGACTACGACAAGAAATTCCTCATCAAGAGCTGGGACAACCTCACCTTCGACGGTTCGTCCATCCGCGGTTTCACCGCGCAGCGCGAAAGCGACCTCCGGCTTGGCATCGATTGGGGCGCCTTTTACTGGGCTCCCGCGGACTTCTTCGGGGGCGGCAAGGTCCTGGTGTTCGGCGAGGTGATCGATAAGAACGGCACACCCTACACCGGCGACATTCGCGGAATGCTCAAAGGCTTTGCCAACGAGCTTTTTGAAAAAGAGGGCTACACCCTTAACGCCGCGAACGAAATCGAAGGCTTCCTCTTCAAGGGGGCCGACGCTGAGCGCCACTACCACGAGACGGGAAAATTCGAATACGTCAACACCGGCGGCTACTATCACTCACTTCCCGGCGATCTGCTCCGCACTTTTATCGACACCACCGCCGAAGTCCAGCGCGCCATGGGCTTCCAGAACGAGAAAGACCATCCCGAAGTCGCGCCCTCGCAGTTTGAAATCAACTACAGCTATGGCGAGGTCGTGCAGGCTGCCGACCAGATTCAGCTTTACAAACTCGTATGCCGTGAAATTGCCACCCGCATGGGCCTGACCGCCTGCTTTCTGCCCAAGCCGGTCGTGGGCGTGAACGGCAGCGGCATGCACACCAATGTCTCCATCAACAAGGACGGAAAGAATCTTTTCTGGGATGCCAAAGGCGAAGAAAAGCTGAGCAAGCTGGGATGGGACTTCGTGGACCGAATTCTGACTCACGGCAACGACATCTGCCTGCTTCTCAACGCCAGCGTAAATGCCTACCGACGCCTCGATCCCCACTTCGAAGCGCCCAACCAGATCAAGGCCTCGCCCACGGATCGCGGCTCGATGATTCGCATTCCCATCGGGAACGACAAGAGCATGCGCGTGGAGGTCCGGTCGGTCAGTCCCGATGCCAGTCCCTACATGGTGATGTACACCGTGTTCAAGACGGGCATCGAGGGCGAAACCGCCAAGATCAAGAACCTGCGCCAGGCCGAGCGCTACCTGCCCGATAATATCTATGACGCCCTGGAAGGTTTCCGCAAAGCGGACTGGACTTCGCAGCTGCTCGGAAAAGACGTGAAGGGCCGCTATGGCGACCTGAAGCAAGCCGCCGCCGATCGTTGCCCGCGCGCGCTGGGCACTTTCGTCAAGGCGCCCGAGGTGCAATATCACCACGAGGTCTACAACCAGTTCCTGTGGAATCTGTTCTAGACGGCTTGTGCCAGATTGCTGATCGGGCGCGCAGCTCGGCGCTTGTCCATCGCATCACCTTCGGAAGGGAATCGCAAACGCTGCTGGCAAACAAAAGGCCCGGCATTCCGCCGGGCCTTGTACTTACTCACTCCGTCACGGCCTTAGCCGCCGGGTCTTCTTCGGCCACTAATCCCGCTCCTCCCCCGATCTTCTTCAGCGATATTCGCGGGTAGTATCTGGCTGCCCCTTCGGCGGCTGCGCTGCCGATGCCAGTTGCTTCCGCGAACGTGGCTTGCTGTTCGAAGCCTGGCGGTCATCCGACCGTGTCGTCTTCTTCGCCGTCTTCTTCGTTGTGGCCTGGTCCGCGGTCGCTTTGCTTGTGGTAGCCCAGGGGTTGTACCAGCTGGGATCCACTTCCTGTTGAGCAAAGGCCGGGACCACCAGAGTCGGCAACGCGAGCGCTGCGAACAACAGGGCCGTCTGTAGATTCATCTTCGAGTGCTTCATGGCTTTTCTCCTATTTCGCGGGCGACTCTTGCCGACCAACGCGTCTTGACGCGTCTTACTAAAGCAACCGCGTGCCCAAACTGGGAAGATTTCCGGAAACTCGAAGACATTTCGCTTAATGCTGCATTCTCAATCACATACACAACCTGACAGCGAGCCGATATTGCGTCTCACTGCCGACAGATCCCGTACCGACTAATCAGTCGGTTAGTCCGCGCTATCCGAACAGATAGTCGTCACCGGGTTTTCGCTGCGCCATGAATCCATTCCTCTCCCCGAACGCGCACTTTTATTTGCGAAGTTATCCACAGCGAACTGACCCGGTGCCCGGGTGTAAACTGACCGCACCGTTCAACCGAGCCACTGGAGGCCGCGATGATTTCCAAATGCGCGAATCCGGGATGCTCCGCCCGCTTTCTCTACCTGCACACAGGCAAGCTCTACCGTTTCGAACGTGAGAACCGAAAGGACGACACGCAACCTCTGCTCGGCTTCGGGCCGGACGCGCGTCGCCATGCAAGGAGCGTGGAGTTTTTTTGGCTTTGTGAGCAGTGTGCTTCGAGCTTGACCCTGGTCTATTGCCGTGGCGTGGGCGTCACCACGCATCCCCTGCGCCCTCTGCTCAAGGCTGCATCATGACGGGACCACGGCGGGCGGGGCCCCCGTGCCGTACTTGCCGCTGATCGCATACCAGCGGATCTTCAGCGTTTCCCAAAACATTCGGGATCCATCGCGCAGCGGGTTGATGCGCGTGCCTTCACTGTGCGCCCAGGCCACCGGCACTTCTTCGACTTTCAGGCCGAAGCGATGCGCCAGGAACAGAATCTCCGGATCAAATCCCCAGCGTTCGATGTGCTGCAACGGAAAAATCATTTGCGCCGCCCGCCGGTTGAACGCCTTGAAGCCGCATTGCGTGTCCTTGTATTTGAGCCCCAGCACGATCCGCAGAATCAGATTGAATATCCGTCCGAATAACTGCCGATGCAATGACTGGCGCTGGGTCTGGAGCTCGGGGCGCAGCCACCGCGACCCTATGGCTACATCGGCACCCGACGCGAGTGCCGCAAAGAGCTTGTCGGCCTCTTCAATCGGCGAGGAAAGATCTGCGTCGGTGAACAGAATCACTTCCCCGTTCGCGTGCAGCATCCCGTTCCGCACGCTGTACCCCTTGCCGCGATTGCCCGGGTTCTCCAGCAGCCGCAGCGCCGCATGCTCGATGGCATATTGCTGAACGATCTGCGCGGTGCCGTCGTTCGAGCCGTCATTCACGACCAGCACTTCCGCCTTCCAACCACGTTCGTGGACATGCGCCAGCACGCGGTCGAGCGTCGCGCGGATCCGCGCGCGCTCGTTGTAGGCGGGAATCACGATGCTGTAGGTGGTCGGCACAGCAGTATTGGTCACTGGTTGTAACCCGCGCGGGGTCCGATGGTTGTTCGACGGAAATAATATTCGACTGGAATAATAAAGGAGTGGCGCCGCGTCAGGCGACCTGGCGCTCTGCCAGCAATGAGAAGAATTGCTCCACCAGGTCTTCGTCCCATAGCCCCGAATGTGCTTCCACCTGCATGGTCAAAGCCGCCTGCTCGTGCGTCTGCGCAGGTTTGTAGGGACGCGCCGTCCGCAAAGCATCATAAACATCCACCACTTGCAGAATGCGGGGCAACAACGGGATCTCGTTCTTCGCCAGCCCGTCCGGATATCCGCTGCCGTCAGAGTGCTCGTGATGAAAACGGATAATCGGCAGCACCAGGCGCAGGGACTTCAGCGGCTTGCAGATGTTTTCGCCCGTGACCGGATGCTGCTTCATCACCTTCCATTCGTCGGGGGTCAGGTTGGAACCTTTTTTCAGGATCTCGTCGGGCACCGCGATCTTCCCTAGATCGTGCAAGTACCCGCCGCGCCGCAGCGCCACGATGGATTCTTCTTCCAGCCCGATGTGACGACCCAACGCCGCCGCGCGTTTCGCCAGGCGCTCGCAGTGCCCGACGGTGTACGGATCGCGCGCTTCGACGCTCAGCCCCAGCGTGCATAGCACAGACTCCGCCGTCTCCAGCTCATCGGTGAATTCCTTGAGCTTCAACAGCGACTTCACCCGGGCAAACAATTCCGCGGGAAAGATGGGCTTGTTCAGAAAATCATCCGCCCCGGCTTCAATCCCTTTGACTTTGTCCTCTCGATCGCTCAATCCGGTGATGAGCAGAAACGGAATCAGTCGGGTCGCAGGGTCTTCCTTCAACTCATGGCAAAGCTCGTAACCGGAGCGGCCGGGCATGACCACGTCCGACAGAATGAGATCGGGCAGGTGCCGCCGCACTTCGGCCTCCGCTTCCGTGGCATCGCGCACCGCGACCACCTCGTAGCCACGGCTTGCCAGAAGCTCGCGCATCAGCTCGACCATGTCGGGATTGTCATCCACCACGAGAATGCGCGGAACGCGTCGGTGGATTAGGAGCTCGCCCATGAACTAAATAGATTGCAGTATTTGAAAATTCGTTGCCACGACGCATGACAGATCGCCTCGCGATCCATCACGCACGCTCCTATTGTAGCGAACTTTCTCCTCTCGCGAATACGTTTTTGCCGCATAAAAATCGTTTCTGTGACAAATTCTGGTTCCCTCCTCGGGAAAAAATTTCACTCTCCATGTGGCAACTGACCTTGCCTCGCACCGCACCCTATGGTTAGCTGCCTCCATGTGCAATAAATTTCGCATTTCTTTCATTTTCACTTTCATGTTGTGCACTGCGGCAGCACTCGCCGTGCCCAAGCCCCACGTCATCAGCTTTGGGAAGTGGACCCCGGCGAAATGGTACGTAGGAACTGCCGAAACCAAGGCACTTGAATTAAAAGTACGAGCACTCTACGTCGACACGCGTCTCAAGGAGTACACGACCGGAACACCTCACGAAGTGACCGACCGGCTCTTTGTCGTGCGCCGGGTTTTTCGCCTCAACGACACCCTGCCTTCCGAAACCGGTGCCGCCTCGCGCTGGCAGTGGCAACGCGGGGGCTGGCTGCTGGTCGATCGTGTTACCGGACGAGTCACACAACTCAACCTGCCAGAATTCGACACCTTCTACTCCACGCCAAGCTGGTACCGTGATTACATCGCCTACTGCGGCGTCTCTGACGATGGTAAGAAGTTGTTTGCGATCGTGGCCCAGCTCGGCAGGCGTAAACCGATCCTGAAAAAACCGCTTGGCGAGCCCGACGGCGATGACACGCCCGACTCTGAATGTCCTGCGCCTGCGTGGCAACGCCAGCCGACCCGCGTCACCTTCGAACCCGATGACACGCAAAAACTGACCTTCTCGGTCCGGGGTCACGCCGTCGACGTGGTGAATGACAAAGATGAAGAGGACGAAGAAGGAGCAGAGTAGGAAACTGGCCGCCAGTCGCTAGTCGTCAGTCGCTAGTCGCTTGGGTCTCCGCTACCAGCCAGCAGTGCGGCCGCCGACACTCTCGCAGAGCCGGAACTTGCGTCTAAAGGATTTTGCTGACGACTAGCGACTGACGACTGGCGACTGACGACTAGCGACTAGCGTACTTACGGCGCATCAGGCTGCTGCGCTGCGGGTGCCTGGCGTCGGAACTCGTCGACGATCGGTCCGCGCTCGTGTTTCACGACGACTCCAAAGCCGATCAGAAAGAGGATCACGCCCAGGAAGACGAATCGCTCGTGGGCCTGACGCTGCTCTCTGGGCTGGGTCAGCTGTGGGGCAAGCAGCGCGCCGATCGCCAATCCCGTGATCAGGCCGCCAATGTGCGCTGAATTGTCGATGTTACTTGCTTGCGCCCCGTAAATCAGGTTCACCGCAGCCACCACCACGAGGTTTTTCAAGAGACTCTGTTGCGCCGGTTTGGGAAGCGGCAAATGCCCGAGGTACAGCGCTCCGATCAGCGCTCCCACCATTCCAAAAATCGCTCCCGACGCTCCCGCGCTCACCCCGACCGGTCGCCATAGCAGGCTGGCCAGGCTGCCCGCAATCCCGGTTGCCGTGTACGCCAGTAGATAAGGCCATCCTCCGAAGATCCGCTCCGCCAGGCGGCCCACCTGCCACAAGCTCCACATGTTGACGGCGAGATGGATGATTCCGATATGCACGTAGTTTGAGGTCAAGATCCGCCACCACTGCGCACCCAGCGATAACGGGCCGAAGTTGGCGCCCCACCGAACGATCTGAGGAACATTCGGCGTAACCAGCGGTACTCCACTCAATACCATCAGCGCGAACACGAGAACGTTGATCCCGACAATAGCTACCGTGAACGGTGGCCGGTACGGAACTCGCCGCATCGCTGCAATCGGAGGCTGCGCGACAACTGCCGCAGGCTGTCCTCCTCCTCCGGCAACCGAAACCCGGCATTCCGGACAGAGATTCGCATTGTATCCAGGGTCTTGAACTTCTCGCCCGCAGCGCACACAAGTCGTCATCCCAACTCCAGAACAACTGCATCAGGGTTCAATAGAGAATCCCCGGCGCTGGAGCAGCGCCTGAACCCGAGCCTGTCAGAATCCGTGATTGCTCTCTCAATCGACGGCTTCCACCGCTGGTAGTTCCTGCCGCGCGGGCTTTTCCGTCACTTTCGCGCTCGTCACCAGAACCACCGACGCAATAATGATCGCACTTCCCATCAGAATGTAGCGGTCGATTGGTTCATGCAACACGAGCCATCCGAGAAACACCGCCACCACGGGATTCACATACGCATACGTCGACGCTTTCGAGGTTGGCGCGTGCCGGATCAGCCAGATGTAGGCGGTGTACCCGATCCACGATCCACCCACCACCAGGTAAAGTACTGCTCCGATCCCGCGCGGTGTCCACACTACGCGCGAGAAGTCCCGGTTCAGGATCGCGTAAATCATGTTGGCAACGCCCGCGAAAACGACCTGCCACCCGGTCGCTCCGACAGGGTCAAGGTCCTGGGAATGCCAGAGCTTCGACAGCACCGAACCGAGCGCCCAGCTAAACGAACCGCCCAGGAGGCTCAGCGAGAACCAGAGCTCGCGCCGGCCGATCGTTCCGGTCGCGGTGAGCTTTGGCCACAGCAGCACGACCATGCCAACGATCCCCAGCGCCAACCCAACTGCACCCTGGCGCGTGATGTGATGATCCCCGAGCAGCCATGCATCGAGCACAAGAAACCACAGGGGCGTCACGGCGATCAACAATGCAGCCAGGCCCGAAGGCACCACCTGCTCCGCATACGATAAAGTCAGGTTGCCGCCCATCAGCAACAGGATACCCACCACCGCCATGTGCCACAGCTGGAGTGACGAATATCGAATCGCTCGTCCGGTGAGCGCGCAATATAACAGCATCAGAGTGCCCGCGATCAGAAAGCGCACACCGCACATCAACGCCGGTGGAATGTGCTCCACCGCGATCGCAATTGCCAGGTAGGTTGACCCCCAAAACAGGTAGACCAGCCCGAAGGCAAGGATCAAACTCCACCGTTGTTGACTCGAGGCAGACATAACAGAAAAGGAAGAATATCAGGATGATTACCCGGCTCCCGTGATTGGATGTGGCACAAGTCCATTTCGTCGCTATCACTCGCTGCTCGTTTTCCCATCAGCCGATACCCGGAATTGCAGACGCGTACGCTCTTCTGCATCTTTCGGGATGATGCTCACCTCCCCGAACCCCACCTCATTGCCCACTAGACTGATACCTTCGTGGGACTTTAGGGCCTTTTTAGGGGGTTCCGGTCCGGCTGTTTTCCAGTTAGAATTAAGTAGTGGAAAGTTGTGTTCATGACCCTGCAGAACCCAAATTCGCACCTGCCCGCCTGCTGGCTGCATCAGCTTTGCTGCCCGCGGCGCCACTTGGCGGTGTTGCCTTCGCAGGTCCGTCCTAGTCTCTTCGGTAGCGACTAGCTGCAATCCCTCCCTGTGCAAATTTCCTTCGGGACGTAGTCCGCTTGTAGCCTGCCCGAGGGTTTAGCCGACGACCGACGACCAACGACCGACGACCCTTAGGAGACCACCCATGCCGACCAAGACTCTGACCGCCGGACCCAAGATCCATACCGCCCTGCCCGGCCCCAATGCCAAGCGCGTGCTCGCGGCCGACGAGAAATACATTTCACCGTCCTATACACGCTCCTACCCGCTGGTCGCCAAGAGTGGTCGTGGTGTCGTCGTCACCGACGTTGATGGCAACGAGTTCTTCGATTTCTCCGCCGGCATCGCCGTGACGTCCACCGGCCACTGCCACCCCGAAGTTGTTGCTGCGATTCAGAAGCAGGCCGGGGAACTCATCCACATGTCGGGCACCGATTTTTATTACGAGAACATGGTGACCCTTGCCGAGCGGCTCTCGAAGATCGCGCCCATGCCCGGCCCGCACAAGATCTACTACGGAAACTCCGGCGCTGAGGCCATTGAGGCTGCGCTGAAGCTCGCCCGCTACCACACCAAGCGCCAGAACATCATTGCCTTCCTCGGTGCATTCCACGGGCGCACGATGGGCGCGCTTTCGCTTACTGCTTCCAAGCCCCAGCAGAAGCGCCGTTTCGCTCCGCTCGTTCCTGGCGTCACCCACGTGCGCTATCCCGATGTCTATCGCGGAAGCTCCGGCGGCGTTGAAGACGCGGAAGCTTTCGCCCTGGGCTGCGCCCGCTACATCGAGGAGAAACTCTTCAAGACGGTGCTGCCTCCCGAGGAAGTCGCCGCCATCTTCATCGAGCCGGTGCAAGGCGAGGGCGGATACGTCGTCGCTCCTACCCCCTTCATGCAGGAACTTCGCCGCATCTGCGACCGCCACGGCATTCTGCTGGTAGTCGATGAGGTGCAGAGCGGGATCGGCCGTACCGGCAAGTGGTTTGCTGTTGAGCACACGGGCGTTCAGCCTGACATCGTCTGCATGGCCAAAGGGATTGCTTCCGGTATGCCGCTGGGCGTCACCATGACGAGAGCGGAAATCATGGATTGGGTCCCCGGCTCCCACGCCTCCACTTTTGGCGGCAACCCGGTTTGCGTCGCTGCCGCTCTCGCCACTCTTGATGTCATCGAAAAAGAGGGGCTGCTGGCGAACTCCGCCGAAGTGGGCAACCACATGCTGAAGCGCATGGCAGGCTGGCCCGCGAAACACCGCATTGTCGGCGACGTGCGTGGCCGCGGTCTTATGATTGGCGTTGACATCGTCAAAGATCAGAAGACCAAGGAATATTCGCCCGAAAAACGCGACCGGATCGTCGAGCACGCGTTTGAGCGCGGAATTCTGTTCCTCGGTTGCGGGCCAAGCACCGTGCGCATCGCGCCGCCCCTGGTTGTTACCAAAGACGAAGCCGATGTCGCCATGGACGCGCTCGAAGAGTCGATCGAGATCGTCAGCAAAAACGCATAGCGCCTCTGGAGCGGACAATCCTGTCCGCCGCCTTCGTGGTTTTGAATGTGAGCGGCTGACTCCGTCGGCCTCTCACCCAACTTACAGGAGACTCCCCATGTGGAGCGGCAAAGTCGAATCCATCCATATCGCCGCTGAGGCGAAGGCGCCCACTCATCCCATCACTGAAGTCGAAGCGGTTCCCGGTGCGGGTCTCTCCGGTGACCGTTACTTTCTGAAGCGCGGCACCTTCTACAAGCCCGAACCTGATTATGAACTTACCCTGATCGAAGCCGAGGCCATCGAAGCCGCCGAGCGCGACTACAAAGTAAAGATGAATCCGGGCGAAGCCCGCCGCAATGTCGTGACTCGCGACGTCCCTCTGAATCACCTCGTCGGACGCGACTTCATGATTGGCGGAGTCAAGCTCCGCGGTCTCCGCCTGTGCGAGCCTTGCAGCCACCTCGAGGCGCTCACCGGGCTTCCCGTCATCAAGTCGCTGCGCCATCGCGCCGGACTCCGGGCGCAAATCCTCACCCAGGGCATCATCCGCGTCGGCGACTCCGTCACTGCGTCATGACGCCGGTCCTGCCCACCACCGATACGACCTTCCGCCAGCTTCTGCGCGGCAAAGGCGCGCATGTTGACCCGGTCGCCAGCATCGCCGACGTGTCGGCCGAGATCGCTGGCCGAACCGTCCCCGGCTACCCCCACTCGATCTGGCAGCTTGTCAGCCACATGAATTACTGGATGGACTACTCTTCTCCTGCTTCCCTTCGGCGGAGGCCTCTTTCACGCCATACGTTCCGCTCCACGCGGCGGCACTCTCGCCGTGTTCTACCTGGGTATCTTTCCCGCTGCCATCGCCTCTTTTCTTTGGGCCTACGCGCTCTCCCACGGTTCCGCGGGCCGCACGGCATCGTTTCTCTACGTGATCCCGGTATTCGCCACCCTGATCGCGTGGCTGTGGCTCGGCGAGGTGCCGCGCACCCTCAGCCTCATTGGCGGCGCCATCGCGATCGCCGGAGTCGTCCTCGTGAATTTTTGGGGTAAATCGTCAACCGCTGCCGGGACACTCGCCATCCCCGAAACCTGAGAAGCCTGCGCTGCTTCGGCCTGTTCCGTCCGCTCTTGAAACGCCAAGGCCTGCCCGGTGTGATAAGTCAAACCTACGGTTGTAAGCTCCGTCACTTCCTCGCCAATCGAATCCCCCTAGCATGGGGCAGAGGCTGCTTTCGGTGCTCGCGCGATTTACCAGGATCACCATCCGCCTGCTCGACCGCTTGGGCGCCCGTGGGGACGAACCAGTCCCGACGCATCAGCGCACCGGCCGCCGTGGAGAAGAGGACGCCTACTTCCACCTGCGCCGGCAAGGCTACGTGATGGTCGCCCGCAACTACCGGTCTCCGCGCCGGCGTGGGGAAATCGATCTGATCGGTTGGGATCAGAATGTGCTCTGCTTCATCGAGGTCAAGACTCGCACCACGCACGACGTCAAGCCGGCCGAGGCGGCCGTCGACCGCGAAAAGCGGCGCGAACTTGCCGCCATGGCCCGCGATTACCTGCGGTACCTGCCGGTTACCGTCTCCTGGCGCTTCGACGTGATCAGTGTTTACTACGACACTCCGCGCTTTTCGCCGAGTATCGAATTGTTCAAAAATGCTTTCCCGGTGTCGTAAAATGTGATCTTCATCCGTCCTACTGAAAGGATTTAGTAATTGCCGGAACTCAGGAAAGATCCAATCGTCGGCCGCTGGGTAATTATCTCGACCGACCGCGCCAAGCGCCCCACCGACTTCGTCCGCGAGGGAGTCCGAATCCGAGGGGGCTTCTGCCCCTTCTGCCCGGGCAACGAAAACAAGACTCCGCCCGAAATTCAGGCCTATCGCCCCAATCCCAACGGAGGCCCGCCACAACGCGATGCTCCAGGCTGGACTGTCCGGGTTGTCCCCAACAAATTTCCGGCGCTCGGCATTGAAGGCAACTTGAACCGCCAGGCCGAAGGCATGTTCGACAAGATGAACGGCATCGGCGCTCACGAAGTCATCATCGAGACGCCCGATCACGCGCAAGCGCTCGCCAACATGTCGCCCAAGCGCATCGAGGACGTGCTATGGACTTTCCGTGATCGCATTCTCGACCTGAAGAAGGACCGGCGCTTTAAGTACATCCTGATTTTCAAGAATCACGGTGAACCCGCGGGCGCCTCGCTCGAGCACGGACACTGCCAGCTCATCGCGCTCCCCATTCTTCCCATCTACGTTCTCGAAGAAATCGAGGGCGCCAAGCAGTACTACATCTACAAGGAACGTTGCGTTTTCTGTGACCTGATCCGCCAGGAAACCGAAGCCGGCTCGCGGGTGGTCGCCGAAAACGACGACTTCATCACCCTCGCACCCTACGCGCCTCGTTTTCCATTCGAAACCTGGATTCTGCCCAAGGAACACGAGTCCGCTTTCGAAAACTCGTCTTCTCATATGTTCCAGAATCTGGCCAAGGCGCTCAAGACGCTGCTGATGAAGGCCGACCGTGTTCTCGACAACCCACCCTACAATCTGGTGATTCACAGCTCGCCGGTGCAGGATTCCAACAACGACCATTACCACTGGCACATTGAATTCATGCCCAAGCTGACCAAGACCGCGGGTTTCGAGTGGGGCACCGGTTTCTATATCAACCCCACGCCACCCGAAGAAGCCGCACGCTTCCTGCGCGAGGCCGGGGTTGAAGAACCCACCCCCGCAACGGTCGGTTAGCTATTCCGCTAACTGCGTGCACCCGAGTTAGGCGCGTTCATAACTTGGGTTTGTAGCGCCGGCGTCCCGCCGGCTGTCGCGAGGGGCATCTTGCCCTCACCGTGCGTGGCGTACAATTCATCTGGAAACAAAAAGAGGGCGCGCTTCCCCGAGAAGCGTCGCCCTTTCAGCTTTGTGAGAGAAAATCCGTGACCTGCTGTGCGCGGGCGCCCGAGCTCCGAGCAGGCCCCTGCTCCACCCAGACGCCCGGCACATCAGTCAAGTCAAACGGAGTCTAGGCCAGCCCCTGTTCTTTGTTGTCATTAACTTGTAAAGGGCTTGCAAACCTTGCGAGACAAGAACCACGCGCCAGCCATCGCCTACGCACTTGAACTTACAGCTTGGGAATGAACGGAAGATAGGTGCTTAAAAGTACTTAGAAACCGAGCCGAGGGGCAAGCCGTAGCTTCCGCCGATCGCAAAAAAAAACGCGGTCCACCAAGAAACGAAGGATCGCAAACGCCCCCGCTCTCGAACCTACCCTTGCGTGCGGTCCAGAAACTCGTCATGCCACGCCATCTGGATCGCTTCCAGCTTGGCCTCATTCGACTTTTGCGGGTCGTCGCGAAACTCCGGAAGTTCGGTCACATACCGATGCAAATCCGTAAAACGCACCACCAACGGATCCAGTTCCGGATGCTTCTCCGAAAGCAGAATGCCAATATCCTCGGCGTCAGTCCAGGTGAGTTCTTTCGGCATGGAGACTCCTTCAATTTGCTCTTAGCCTTTGGCTGTTAGCTGGAATCTGGGGTTCAACCATCGCCGATCCGCTTTTCGGCTAACAGCTAAAAGCTAATGGCTAAAAGCTGTTTCTTTCAATGCTCTTCCGAAACGTAATTCCGATTCCAGGCCGGAATCTCCACGACCACTTTGCCCGGCTTGCTAATCACTGCCTGGCAACCGAGCCGCGAGTTTAGCTGGAGATCCGCCGCCATGTCGAGACGGTCTGCTTCGTCATCTTCCATCTCAGAAAGATTCTCCGCGCCTTCTTTCACCCACACGTGACAAGTGGTGCAGGCGCAATTTCCACCGCAGGCATGATCCAGCCGGATACCGTTATTCAGCGCGACATCGAGCAATGACTGCTCCTTGCCATGATCCTTGTAGGGCAGCTTGCCATGCTCGAACTGCACAGTCTTCCCCTCGGGAAGGAAGGTCACCTGAACGGTGTTCTCGCCGGGCGCGTCGATCGTCGCTGCACTGCCGCTGCTCTTCGTTTTTTCGTCAGCCATTAGAAATCTCCGAAAAGTGTCGGGTCTTAGTTGTCAGATCTCAGGAAAACCGGTCAACGCCGATGGTTTGCTTTTCCTGAGACCTGAGACCTGTCACCTGTGACCTGCTCTACTCAAATTCTGCCTTCGCCATCGGATGCGGCGCGTCGGGGCCTTCGCCCGGATCGGCCTCATCCATTCTCTTGCCCTTCAGGGCAGTCGAAACGGCGCTATCCATCATCAGCTCGGCCAAGCGCATCGTGCCCTGGTTCAGCTCATCAATCGCCTTGCGAATCGCTGCGTAGTCGTCGCCTTTCTTCACTCCGTTCAGCGCTTTTTCGAGCTTCGCAATGCGCCGCTGCTCGTCCGGCGTCAACTGACCCCACGCCGCGCTTCGCCGTCCCTTTTCAAGCGCGCTCAGGATCGTCTCCGCTTCGTTGCGCGCCTCAATCACCTGGCGCTGCCGGAAATCTTCTTCCGCGTAATCAAACGATTCGAGCAGCATGCTCTCGACCTGCTCGTCGGTCAGTCCATAGCTCGGCTGCACTTCAATCTCGGATTCTTTGCCGCTGCGCTGCTCGCGCGCCGACACATGCAGGATTCCGTTGGCATCGATCAGAAACTTCACCTCGATACGCGGCATCCCCGCCGTCATCCCCGGAATGCCTTTCAGATCGAAGCGCGCCAGCGAGCGGCAGTCTTTCGCCAGTTCCCGCTCGCCCTGCAGAACATGAATGGCCACGTTGGCCTGGCCGTCCACCTGCGTCGTATAGAACTGCGTCGCTGAGGCCGGAATCGTCGAGTTGCGCAGGATGATCTTGTCGGTCACGCCTCCCGCCACTTCAATCCCCAGCGAAAGCGGCGTTACATCGAGCAGCAGCATTTCCTTGGTCACTTCCGAACCGCCGCTCAGAATATTCGCCTGCACCGCTGCCCCGAGAGCGACAACTTCGTCAGGATTCAGATCGGTGTGCGGCGTACGCTTGAACAGGTCCTGGACCAGCGTCCGAACTTTCGGAATGCGCGTCGATCCCCCAACCAGCACCACTTGGTCAATCTCTTCTGGCTTGAGCTTCGCGTCCTTGAGCGCCTGCTTGCAGGGCGCAACCGTCCGGTCAAGAATCGGCTGGATCAACTGCTCGAACTGCTCGCGCGTGATCTCGCGCCGGTAACGATTGCCACCCGGCAATTCGATATCAAGCTTCGTAGCGGGTTGCGCAGACAGCGCGATCTTGGCATCAATCACGGCCTTGCGGATGGTCTGCACCGCCTCGCCGCTCCGCCGAAGATCGAGTCCCAGGTCCCCGCGAATATCGTCGAGCGCGATGGTGATCAGCAAATTGTCGATGTCATCGCCGCCCAGGTGGGTGTCGCCGTTGGTGGCGATCACCTCAAAAATGCCGTCATGCAGTTTGAGAATCGAGATGTCGAACGTCCCGCCGCCCAGGTCATACACTGCGACGATCCCGTTCTTCTTCTTGTCGAGCCCATAAGCCAGCGACGCTGCCGTCGGCTCGTTCACCAGGCGCAACACTTCTAAACCTGCAATGCGCCCCGCATCCTTCGTCGCCTGCCGCTGCGCATCGTTGAAGTACGCCGGCACCGTGACCACCGCCTTCGTGACCGGTGCACCGAAGTAGCGTTCGGCGTTCCGTTTCAATTGCCGCAGGATGAACGCAGAAATCTCGGGTGGCGTGTAAGTCTTGTTCCCCAAAGTGATCCGCAACACTTCGCCCGCATGAAGATCTTCCGCCAGTCGGAAGGGAAAAAGCTTCAGTTCCTCCTGGATGTCCTCGACCCCGCGTCCCATCAGCCGCTTGATCGAATACACGGCGCGCTCCGGCGTCTCGATCAGATATTTCCGCGCCGCGCTGCCTACGATCACCTGATCGTTCTCTCCCAGCGCCACCACCGACGGGACAAGGTTCAGCCCGTCCTCACCCGGAATCACGATGGGCGTCTCCCCCTGCATGAACGCCACCAGGGAGTTCGTGGTCCCAAGATCAATTCCGACGATGCGATCGGTGGCCATGGTTTCGCTACTGGCTATTAGCAACTGGCTGCTGGCTAAGTGCTAGCTCTCCAGCACCTCATTCACATCCCTTACCAAGTTCCTCAAATAGTTCCGCCGGTTCAGCACATCCACCATCTTGTTGCGAATCTTCAGCCGATCTGCTTCCGTGCCGCTATCGATGGCGCGATCCCACTCAGCCCAATCCCCCTTCAATTCTTCGAGCAGGGCTTCGTGCTTTTCTTCCAGTTCCAGCTTCTGCCGGCCAATCTCCTCAATCAGCGCCGGATCATCCTCGCCCATCTTCTTCTGCATTCGCAGCTCTTCCAGCTGCATATTCAGATCGAAAACTTCTTCCAGCAGATCCGGAGGCACCACTTGCTTTTTCACCTGCCCGCTCGCCCGCGCCTGCTCGGTTGCGGCCTTCGACTGCTCCTCGAGTTCCACACCTTCCAGTCGCAGCAGATACTCTGTACGCTTGATCGCGTCTTTCAGCGTCCGGTAGGCGTCGTTCAGTTGCGAACTCTGTTCCAGGCTCCATTCCTGCTCGCGCGCGTCAGCCCCGGAATAAAGGTCCGGATGCAGCTTGCGGCTCAGCTGATAGAACTCCTTCTCCAGCAACGCCACATCCACATTCAGCTTGCGCGGCAACCCGAAGAAGGTGAAATAGTCCACCGGCACCGGCGGCTGCACCTTTCCGCAAGCACTGCAGAAATGCTCGGCGCGCATCGTCCCGCAAGACCAGCAGGTCGAAGTCACCTCGCCCGGCATGATCAGGGAAGAGGTCGCTTTGGTTTCAGGATTCGCCATAGACAAATTCACCACGACCGCTCATCCGTCGCGCCGCCGAATACCTTCGCCCGGTGCGAGCAAGCTGGCGCCGTGGTGCAAGAACCTGGAGCTTCTTGTAGCGCCGGCATCCTGCCGGCATCTGTGGTTACGCCAAAGAGCCGGCGAGACGCCGGCGCTACTCACGCGGTGAAAGAACTTCCGCACCCGCACGACTTCGTCGAATTCGGATTCACGAACACGAAGCCCTGCTGCAGCAGCGTCTCCTGGTAGTCCAGGATCATGCCGTGCAAATAGATAAACGACTTCGGATCGACGAACACCCGCACATCGCCGAACTGGAAGATCCGATCGCGCTCGCGGGGCTGCGTGTCGAACCGGATGTTGTAGCTCAACCCCGAGCACCCGCCGCCCTGCACACCCAGGCGCAGTCCGCCTTCCTCAGCAGAAATGCCTTCCTTCGCCATCGCGCTGCGAATCTTCGCCACAGCCTTCTCCGTCACCTGGACCCCTTTTGCCGGAGACCCGGTTGCCGGAGGAGCGATCGTCTTGGTCGTTTCTTCTGCCATGATCGTCACAACGTCCGCACCCTTCTCTGTCGCAGCATTCCGAAACGTTCGCTTGGCCGGGCGTGGGCGACACGTCCTCGCGACAGCCTGCGAGACGCCGGCGCTACGATCTTAGTGGCCTGCCTGGCTCGTCGCCGGCACTGGCGCCTTCTCATCGGCCGCGCCGTTCTTCTTCTTCCAGTCATGAATCGCTGCGCGGATGGCGTCTTCCGCCAGCACCGAGCAGTGAATCTTCACCGGAGGAAGCGAGAGCTCCTTCACGATCTCGGTGTTCTTGATCTGCAGCGCCTCGTCCACCGTCTTGCCCTTCACCCACTCGGTCGCGAGCGAAGACGAGGCAATCGCCGAGCCGCATCCGAACGTCTTGAATTTCGCGTCCTCGATGACCTGCGTCTGCGGATTCACCTTGATCTGCAGCTTCATCACGTCACCGCACTCGGGGGCGCCCACCAGACCAGTGCCCACTTCCTGGCTGCTCTTGTCGAGCGATCCCACGTTGCGGGGATTCGAATAGTGATCGAGAACCTTATCGCTGTATGCCATGAAAAAAGCTCCTTACGTTTCAAAGTTTCAAAGTTTCAAGGTTTCAAGGTTTCAAAGTCTAAAACGAAAACTTTTACCGTTTCAAAGTGGCGACCCTCTCGCCGGGTTTCCCTTGAAACTTTGAAACCCTGAAACTTTGAAACCTGCTTCCTTACTCCGCCGCCCACTTCACATCTTTCAAATTAACCCCTTCCTTCGCCATTTCGTACAGCGGAGAAAGTTCGCGCAGGCGCTCGACCGTCTCACACACCCGGTCGGCCACATAGTCGACTTCCGCCTCGGTGTTGAAGCGTCCAATGCCGAACCGGATCGAGCTATGCGCCAGATCGTCGCCCGTGCCCAGAGCCTTCAATACATAAGATGGTTCCAGCGTCGCCGAGGTGCAAGCCGATCCGCTCGACACCGCCACGTCATTGATCCCCATCAGCAGCGACTCGCCCTCGACATAGGCAAAGCTGATGTTCAGATTCCCCGGCAGCCGGTGCTCCATCGAGCCATTGATGTAGACCTCATCCAGGCGGCCCATGATCCGGTCTTTCAAGCGGTCGCGCAGCGCCGCCAGATGAGCGCCTTCCTTGGCCATCTCTTCGCGAGCCAGTTCACACGCCTTGCCCAGTCCTACAATCCCCGGAACGTTCAGCGTCCCCGACCGCATGCCGCGCTCGTGCCCGCCGCCGTCGATAATCGCCGAAATCTGCACCCGCGGATTCTTGCGCCGCACATACAGCGCGCCCACGCCCTTCGGCCCATAAATCTTGTGCGCCGTAATCGACATCAGGTCGATATTGTCCTTGTTCACATCGATGGGAACCTTGCCGATCGCCTGCACCCCATCGGTGTGGAACAGCACGCCACGCTCGCGGCAGATCTTCCCGATCTCGCGGACGGGCTGCAACACGCCAATCTCATTGTTTGCGGCCATGATCGTGACCAGGATCGTCTTGTCGTCGATCGCCCGCTTCAGATCTTCCAGATCGACCAGCCCGTCCTTCTGCACCGGCAGGTACGTCACGCGATAGCCGTACTTCTCCAGCCGCTTGCAGGTGTCGAGCACCGCCTTGTGCTCGGTGACCGCCGTGATGATGTGGTTGCCCTTCTCCCGGTACATCTCGGCTACACCCTTGATCGCGAGGTTATCGCTCTCGGTTGCGCCCGAAGTAAAGATGATTTCCTTCGCCGTCGCGCCCACCAGCTTCGCTACCTGCTCACGCGCGATCTCCACCGCCTCTTCCGCGGTCCATCCGAACGGGTGGTTGCGGCTCGCCGCATTCCCGAATTTCTCCATGAAGTAGGGCAGCATGGCCTCGAGCACACGCGGATCCATGGGGGTGGTGGCATGATTGTCCATGTAAATGGGCAGCTTGATGCCGTCGGGAGCAGGCGTGCGCTGCTCCTGGGTCGCTGTATTCAAATCGATACTCATGTTGCTCTCTCCTACCTCGCTCTCAAAAACCTGGTCTCTCAAATGTCTCGATCAGCCCAGCGTGATCAGCTCCGCCAGCGCCTTCTTCGGCTCGGCTGCGGGCTCGCTCTCGGCCATGTCTGCAATCTTGATGTTCTTCAGCACTTCCTCGATGCTCTGATTCACCTTGCGCAACGGCTCGCGGATCGTGCAGCGCTCGGTCTGATCGCACTCGCCGCGCACCGTGATGCACGACGTAATGAACAGCGGTCCGTCGATCGCCCGAATCACTTCGTACGCGGAAATCTCACTCGCCGCTCGTGCCAGCGTGTAGCCCCCGTTGATCCCGTGCTGCGAATGCAGCAATCCGGCCCGGGCCAGCCGCTGCAAAATCTTCGCCAGCACCTCGGGCGGAATCCCATACGACTCGGCCACATCCTTGGCGCTGCACGAACCCTCGTGCGCATGCTCGGCCAGATGCTTCATGGCCATCAGCCCGTAATCCGCCTTCTTGGACAGTTTCAGCATGCTGACGAAAGTAATCCGACCAATTTGATCGGATTAAAATCCGACTATTTAGGTCGCCTTTTATTGTAGTCCTGACCTTCCACGCGGCGCAACCCGGCGCAGGGAACTGCGAAAATCCTCCATTGAACTGTAACTGGCAGGGACCCAACGGCTTAGCAGATGGCGACTTTATTAGTCGGATTTCGCAAAACCACCCCTGCTCCTCCCCTCATCTCAGCACCGGAGGCGTTACCGAAGAGGACTTGACTTCCTTTCGGGCCGGTCTACAATACCCCAAATTTCCGGCAATATCGGTTCCCGAACCCCTCGCGGGCGAAGGACGCCTTCCGGAGTTATGAAGCCAACCGCCGTCGCAACCCCCCTCGCAGAGAAGGAACATGAATCCGTGTAAGCACCCCCGCGTGCAGATTGTCAGCCGCGATGAGGACACCGAATACGTCGAGTGTCTGGAATGCGGAGAAGTCTTTGAATCCAGTGAATTCAAGGACATGGCCATCGAAGAAAGCACGCAATCCGACGAAGCCTGATCCCATCCAAGCGCCCAATGCACCGTCAATGCGACACCTGGGGATTTCTTTATCTGCTCGCATGACGGAGGTAATCCCCATCCACGGTTTGTGTTTGTTGAGTCCAGAAACGCTCTGCTCTAATACCGGGCACGGAGATTCTTGTCCGTGTAAGGGGGCCAATGCCAGTTCTGGCTTTGGTGGTCGACGATTCCATGGTGATTCGGCACACCGTCTCCCGCTTCCTTGAGGAGCGTGGCTTCACTGTCGAATCCGCCTCCGATGGTCAGGAGGCCCTCGAGATTATCGATCGCTCCCATCCCGGTCTGGTCATCACCGACATGCAGATGCCTGCCATGGGTGGCAGCGAATTCATCACCGCCCTCAAAAGCAATCCCGCCACCGCCACCATCCCCATCGTCATCCTGACCGGACGCTCCAGCGGATTCGACAGCTCCGAAACTCGCGCCGAGTTCATCATCTTTAAAGACATCGACATCCAGGAACAACTCGAAACCGCCCTAGCCGCCATCTGCCCCCGCTCCAAATCCCAAGCCTCCGGCAACTAACTCCCTGCAGACACCCCAGCCTTTCGTCTTTCTTCAGAGATGGCTAGATTATTCGGAGATGGCCAGATTATTCAGAGATGGCCAGATTCGGAGACAGCTAACCCTCACCTCACCTAAACTCAGTAATCCTACTGTAATCCTCGCTGTCATCTAATGCGCGCTGTCATCGTGAGCGAAGTGAGGCGCCCAGCCGAACGCAGTCGAACGACCCCATGCCCCTCGATTCCGCCACCGGCCTGCCCAACTTTTTCTCCACGTCGCCCAATAAACCAGGCCCTGCGTTGACCCTCGAGATCTAGCCCCCAACCAACGCCACAACCCAGCCCCGCAGGGGCGGCATATTGAAGCCCCGGGCGTAAGCCCGGGGAACGCTACGAGATCGAGCCCGAGTCCCGTTAGGGACGACACACCACGATGCGGGCGTCAGCCCGCGAGCCGTCCCCGCAACGGCAGATTCGCCTCCGCCGAAAAATCCATCGCCGCAAAATCCTTCGCCACCCACTTCGGATACGCTGCCGCCGCAATCATCGCCGCGTTATCCGTCGACAACGGCCGCGACGGAAAAAACACCGGCAACCCCTCGCGCGACGCTTCCTGCTCAAAACGACTGCGCAGCTCGCTATTCGCCGCCACTCCACCAGTTACAAATAAGGTCGCGACATCAAACGCCCGCGCCGCCGCCAGCGTCTTTTCCACCAGGTCCATCACCATCGTTCGCTGAAACGACGCCACCAGGTTCAACGTCTCCCGGTCGCACACTCCGAGATAATCCTCCAGCGTCGGCTTCTCCATCCCGGCCAGCGCCTTGCGCCGCGCCTCAATCCCCGGCCCCAGCTTATGCGTCTCTACGTACCGCAGCATCGCGGTCTTGATCCCGCTATACGAAAAATCGAACTGCGGACGCCCATCCCCCGCCCGGCCCCGCTCATTGCGGTCGGCATGCTTGATCTGCGATGTCGCAAACTTTACTGCCGTCGCGTCGCCGTGCGGCGACAAGCGATCAATGATCGGTCCCCCTGGATACCCCAGCCCCAAAAGCTTCGCCACCTTGTCGAACGCTTCCCCGGCCGCATCGTCGCGCGTGTGCCCCACGTTCTCATACGACCAGCTCTCGCCCCGCTGCTCGGCAAGATAGAGATGCGTGTGCCCGCCCGAAACGACCAGTGCCAGGACCGGGAAATTCACCTCGCGATTTCCCTTCTGCCTCTCCTCGAGCAGCACCGCATGAATATGTCCCTCCAGATGATTCACCGCGATCAGCGGCTTCTCCAGCGCAAACGCGAGCGCCTTGGCGTAACTCAATCCGACCAGCAACGCTCCGGCCAGCCCGGGCCCCTGCGTCACCGCAATCGCATCCACGGACTGATACGTCTGCCCCGCATCGGCCAGCGCCTTGCGCACCACCGGCACGATCGCCCGCAGATGCTCGCGCGAAGCCAACTCCGGCACGACTCCGCCGTACGGCAGGTGCGTCGCGATCTGCGAGAAGACCACGTTCGAAAGAATCTGCTCCCCCGACCGCACCACCGCCGCCCCCGTCTCATCGCACGAGCTCTCAATCCCGAGAATGTAGGCGTCTGGCATAATCCCCTAATAGCTTTGTAACACTTTCTCGCAACCGGAGTTGGAAACGGCACGCCCCCGATGATGAGAATCTGGAAACAACGCTTCAACAGTCACGAAGAATCCGGAAATGAAACAGCTTCAGACCCCGGGGGAAAAAGACAGTAGCGCCGGCGTCCCGCCGGCTGGCGCGAGGGCATCTTGCCCTCGCCCGTCTCGGAGCTGAGGAGGGCACGGCTTCACTCGCGCCACAAATTGTTTTGGGAAGAGGACGGCTTCAGCCGTGCCCTTAACGCACTCCACCATGTCCGCCGCTCAACAATTCGCCGTCTCCGTCATCCGGACCCTCCGCGACCGCGGCCATCAGGCCTACCTTTGTGGCGGATGTGTTCGCGACCTCTTGCTCCACCGCCAGCCTGCCGACTACGACGTCACCACCGACGCCACTCCCGACCAGGTCATGCGCATTTTCCCGGAAACCTATGCCGTCGGCGCGCAATTCGGCGTCGTCCTTGTGCCTCTCCCCAAAGCCGACGACCCCGCCCCCGACGCCCCAGCCGTCCTCAAAATCTAACGCCATCGAGGTCGCCACCTTCCGGTCCGACGTCAGCTACAGCGATGGCCGCCATCCCGACGCCGTGCGCTTCAGCCGGGATCCCCGCGAGGACGTCGAGCGCCGCGACTTCACCATCAACGGCCTGCTCATGGATCCCATCTCCGGCGAAGTCCTCGATTTCGTCGGCGGCCGCGCCGACCTCGACGCGCGCCTCATCCGCACCATCGGCGACCCCAGACAGCGCTTCACCGAAGACAAGCTCCGCATGCTGCGCGCTGTCCGCTTCGCCGCCCGTTTCGATTACCAGATCGATCCCGCAACCTTCACCGCGATCCAGCACATGGCCCGTCTCATCCACCAGGTTAGCTGCGAACGCGTCCGCGATGAGTTGACGAAAATGCTTACCGAAGGCCACGCGCGCCCTGCCTTCCTCCTGCTCGACGAATCAAACCTGCTGAAGGAAGTCCTTCCCGAAATCTCGGCTATGAAAGGTGTGGAACAACCTCCGCAATTCCATCCCGAAGGCGATGTCTTCGTTCACACCCTTCTTCTGCTCCAGAACCTTCCCCACCCTTGCCCCGCGACGCTTGCCTGGGGCGCGCTCCTCCACGATGTGGGCAAGCCTCCCACCTTCCGCGTCGCCCCCGACCGCATCCGCTTCGACGGCCACGTCGAAGTCGGCATGAAAATGGCCGAAGAGATCTGCCGTCGCCTGCGCTTCTCCAACGACGACACCGAGCAAATTCTCGCCCTCGTGCAGCACCACATGCGCTTCGGCCAGATCACCCTCATGAAGGAATCCACGCTCAAGAAATTTCTCCGCATGCCCAAGTTCGAAGAACATCTCGACCTGCATCGCATGGATTGCCAATCGAGCCACGGCGACCTGAGCTCTTACCGCTTTGCCCAGGAAAAACTCGCTGCCATTCCGCCCGAGAACATGCGACCCGCACCACTAGTCACCGGCGACGACCTGATCGCGGCCGGCTACATGCCCGGCCCTCGCTTCAAGGAGATTCTTTCTGCCGTCGAAGACGCCCAACTCGAAGGCCGCCTCCACTCCACACACGACGCCCTCGAGTGGATCGCCCACGAATTCCCCAGATAGCGCATCCGCAACATCGTTCTTTTTGAGTTATCCAGCAGGAGAGAGGATCTACGGGCGGCTTCCCGAATCGACGTCAGCTGTTCTGGCTGTAGTTCGAGGCGCGAGACCTTCGAAAGGTCCGCCAGTTGTCGATAGCTTGGACGAAAGTCATGGTCGTGGCGCAGCTTCGTGCAAGCTGCCGCTATTTCGTCAACTGTGACTTGCCCGGAGACCGTCATGACTACAAGATGATGCGGAGAGTCGACTAAGTGAAGGACTGCCATGAGCACCACCTTCAGGATCGCAACTAGCAGCTGCACCTGAATCTTCGATCCGGAGCCTCTACCGTTAAAACCCAATATTGCCCACTAAGTCAGTTGATCCCACCAATAGGGACGGGCTTACTCGACGAACACGTTGATCGCATCACATCACTTTTCCGCTCTGGATGGAAGATGATTTGCAACTACCTGCTAGAGACCTTCCATTCCCCCCCGAGCCGCGTGCATAACTCGGTGGAAAACATTCCGCCCGCAAGATGCTAGAATCTCGTCTCCTGAATTCGATTACCCCGGTCATGGCGCAATCCAAAATCCCCATGCAGCCGGTCGCGGCCGGCCTCGACAAAGTCGTCGCCCGCGCTTTGCGAAAGGCTCCTCCAGAGCAGACGCCACTGCTGGCCTGGCCACTCGCCTGCGGCAGCGCCGTAGCGGCGCGCACCCATGCACTCGATTTCTCCGACGGTATTCTCCGCATCGAAGTCCCCGACACCGGCTGGCGCCGCGAACTGCAGGCTCTCGCCCCGCGCTACGTCGCCACTCTCAACCGCTATGCCGCTCACAACGTCAGACGCGTGGAGTTCGTCGTCGCCGGGCGCAAGCCCGCCACGGGTGCTTCTTCCAATACTTCTTCCAATAAGAGGACACGCTCCAAGCGCGCCTAGCCCCATGAAAGTCACCGACCAAGACGTCCACTACGTCGCCGACCTCGCCAACCTCGAACTCACCGACGAAGAGCGCGCGCACATGGTGCGCGACCTCAACTCCATCCTCGACTATGTCGACATGCTCGGCCGCCTCGATACGGAAAAGGTCGAACCCATGGCGCAGGTCTCTGATCGCTACGGTGTCGACAATTCGAAATCTGGCAGCGAGCGCTTCGCTTACGCCAGCCGCCAGGACGTTCTCTTCGGTCTGCGCCCGTCGCTCCCGCAAAACCTTGCGCTCGCCAACGCGCCTGATGCCGATGGAGACCTTCTTCAAAGTCCCCAAAGTCATCGAGCGCTGAAAGGTATGCCATGCCCGAAGAACTTCACGTTCCCTTGAACGTTGTCGATGATCGCAATGCCTGCGAATTAATCCGTGCCTGGACCGCGCACGGTGGCCTCGTCTGCAGCCTGAACCCCGGAGCCTGGCCCGCGAGCGACGCCGCCATCGCGTGGGGAATTCTCCTCAGCGACATCGCCCGCCACGTCGCCGACGCGCTTCATCAGAGCTACGGATTGGAAAAAACCGAAGTCCTTTCCCGCATCCGCGCCGTCTTCGATTCCGAACTCGATCGCCCTACCGCCCCGGTCAAGGGAAAATTCGTCTGACCATGGACCCGCGCTCACTCACCATCGACGCCGCTCGCACCGCCATTCAGGAACGCAAAACCACTTCCATGGCGCTGGTCGAGTCGCATTACGAGAGAATTCAGAAAGAAGACTCGGCGATCGGCGCCTATCTCACGCTTACCCGCGAGCGCGCCCTCGAGCAGGCGGATCGCATCGATCGCCTGGCCGCCGAAGGCAAGCCGCTGCCTCCGCTCGGCGGTGTGCCCGTCGCCATCAAAGATGTCATGTGCACCCGCGGCGTCCGCACCACCGCCGGTTCGAAGATGCTCGGCAACTTCATCCCGCCCTACGACTCGACGGCCGTCGCGAAACTCGAAGCCGCGGGAGCCGTCGTGCTCGGCAAGCTGAATTGCGATGAATTCGCTATGGGCTCCTCTAACGAGAATTCTGCGTTCCATCCCGTGCGCAACCCGCGCGATACCAGTCGTGTTCCTGGAGGCTCATCCGGCGGTTCGGCCGCTGCCGTCGCGGCTGACTTGGCCGTTGCCACGCTCGGCTCCGACACCGGAGGCTCCATCCGCCAGCCCGCATCGTTCTGCGGCGTCGTCGGCCTCATGCCCACCTACGGGCGCGTTTCGCGCTACGGCCTCATCGCCTTCGCTTCTTCGCTCGATCACATCGGCCCGCTCACCAAGACCGTGAAAGATGCTGCTCGCATTCTCCACGTCATCGCCGGCCGCGACCCCATGGACTCGACTTCCGCGGACGTACCCGTCCCGGACTACGTCGCCGAACTCAAGAAACCCGTCGGTGGTCTCAAAATCGGTGTCGCCAAAGAATATTTTGGGGAAGGCCTCGACAGTGAAGTCCGCAAGGCCGTCGAAGATGCGATCCAGTCACTGGCGAAACTCGGTTGCGAAGTCGTTCCTGTCTCGTTGCCGCACACCGAGTACGCCATTCCGACTTACTACATCGTGGCTACGGCAGAAGCTTCGTCCAATCTCGCGCGCTTCGATGCCGTCCGCTACGGCTATCGCGCTAAAAATGCGCGCACGCTTTCTGAAATGTACCGTCGCAGCCGCGACGAAGGTTTCGGCGCCGAGGTGAAGCGCCGCATCATGCTTGGAACTTACGCTCTCAGTGCCGGCTATTACGACGCCTATTACCTCAAAGCACAAAAAGTTCGCACGCTGCTCACTCGCGACTTCAACGAAGCTTTCAAGAAAGTCGACGCCATCGTGACCCCGACCAGCCCCACTGCGGCGTTTAAACTCGGCGAAAAAGCCAACGACCCGCTCGCCATGTACCTCGCCGACATCTATACCGTCACCGCCGACCTCGCCGGCATTCCCGGCATCTCGATCCCCTGTGGCGTGACAAAAGAAAACTTGCCGATCGGCCTGCAAATTCTCGGCAAACACTTTGACGAGTCCACCCTGCTGCGCCTCGCCCACGCCTACGAACAAGCGCAGAACTAATTTGGAGTTATCGGGGGACCACCAATTGGCTCTCGACGCTCCGAAGCCCTCCCCTGATTCCTATGACCACTCCGCCGCCCGTCGCGGGAAGCAGCTTTTCAGCGGACGCGCGCAGTGCTCCACCTG
This sequence comes from uncultured Acidobacteriota bacterium, assembly GCA_963729415.1. Classification (GTDB taxonomy): domain Bacteria; phylum Acidobacteriota; class Terriglobia; order Terriglobales; family Acidobacteriaceae; genus Gp1-AA133. The sequence continues at coordinate 463,694 of CAVSOD010000018.1, forward strand.
TCACGTTCCTCCGCTGTTCACCGAGCCGGGATGGAATATGCACACCAGCAACGAAATTGGCGTGGACGACTTCCAGGCTTCGCGTGCGCCCGACGACCGTTACCGCACCTCGCCCCTCAAGGGTCTCTGGACCCATCCCAAGGGAGGCTTCTATCACGATGGCCGCTTCGCCACCCTGCTCGACGTCGTCAATCACTACGACAGCCTCAAGAGCCTGCATCTTTCCGATCAGGACAAGCGTGACTTGGTGGAATATCTGAAATCTCTGTAGTCGGGTGCAGGGTGCCGCATCCCCTTGTGGTGCCCCCATCTCTCCTTGGGTCTCCATTTCTCGTGCTTTTGCGAGAAGTGGGTACCCCGACCACACGACAAAGTCCGACATTCGTCTGACGTCGCAACGTGTCAGTTGCGTAGAGCGCCCGATCCTCTTACGCTCGGGCCATTTTTTACTCGCCCGCGTCAGCATAAGGAGGCTTATCCGTGACCCACTGGACCGTAAGTGTATTGCGCAGAATTGCCTTGCCGGTGAGCCTATTGATCGCAGCCCTTGAGCCACTTACTTAGATGAAAAGTGCACCAATGCAATCGGCAAAGGGTCTGCGCCTTCGCTTCGGTTCGCTGCGTCCGCGCCTTAAGCTTCCCTACTCTTCGCGTTGGCTACGAAGGGTAGGGTCTTCTTTCCACCTGATTCAGCGCCGCCGGCGCCAAATCTTCACTCGACCTGCGGCGAATATCTCTTCGCCCATCAAGGGGATGCCTGAAGTTTGTTCTCTGCCAAACTTCGCAGCCGACGCCCAATGTTCATTGAATAAAGAGCCAAACCACGCTACACTCACCGGAATTTTGGCCACTGATGCTGTGCGAGGGGAGCGGATGGCAACAGAGGGCGTGCCGTCTCCGGGGCAGAGCGACGACGACCTGTTGGAGGGCTGGAAGGCAATCGCCGACCACCTCCATAAGACCGAACGCACGGTCCAACGCTGGGAAAAAACCAGGGGCCTTCCCGTCCGCCGTTTCAACGCCAGTTCTCCCGAAGAGACCTCCCGCGTCTTTGCTTACAAGTCAGAGGTTGACGCCTGGTGGCAGGAACTCCTCAAGAAGCCACCGGAGCCCGACCCCCCGGAGCCGGTACCTATCGGACCGGTCCCGACTCCTCCGCAATCTTCACGCACACCACATCGCCCAGTATGGCTTTGGCTCGCTCTGACACTCAGCGTCGCGGCTGTCGTGCGTTTGGCGTTTTGGCTTGTGCCCGTCCTGATAAACGACATCGGGGGCATTCCGCCCCAGAAGATCACCCTGGCCGTGCGGCCTTTCAAGAATCTGAGTGCGGATCCAACCCAGGACTTCGTCGCCGCCGGATTGACTGAAGAGATGGTCACGCGCCTCGCGATTCTGCATCCGAAGGCAATGCGGGTCATCCATCTTGGACCCAGCTACGCCACAGCGCCCCTTGATCTCCTCACCAAGGACCTCAAAGCCGACTACGTCCTCCAGGGCAGTGTCCGCCAGATCGGTGATCGTGTGGGCATCGCGGCACAACTGGTGCAGGTCGGAAACCAGACGGTCGTCTGGGGTCAGAGCTATGACCGCGATGTCAAAGACCTCTTGACCGCCGAGGAAGAAGTGGCCTATGCGATTGCCGGTGAAGTTGTGCGCAAGCTTCCGGGGAAAGCCACGTCTGAGGAACTGAGAGCAGGGGACACTCATTTAACTCGCGAAGTAAACCGTCTGGCCTACCTTGATTATCTCGAAGGCCGCTATTTCTGGAACAAGCGCACCACCGAGAGCCTGACTCGCGCCCTGGCGCTGTTCCAGCAGTCCGTGAAAGCCGATCCGACCTACGCTCCAGCCTATGCCGGCTTGGCAGATTGCTACGAACTCCTCGGTTCTGCTCCTTACACCGCTCTTCCGCCGAGTCAGGCTTTCCCCAAGGCGGAAGTCGCCGCCAGAAAAGCCTTGGAACTTGACCAGACTCTGGCCGAGGCCCATGTGTCCCTGGGCTACTCCAAGTTGGTCTACGAATGGGATCTGGTCGCGGCTGAGAGCGAGCTGTCCCAGGCCATAAAACTTCGTCCGGACTATGCGACGGGACACCAGTTCTACGCCTATTACCTCACCGCCGTCGGCAACCTGACCGGCGCCATCGCCGAGCGGAGGCGCGCCCTTGAACTTGACCCGGTCAATCCTCTGCTCACCTCTGCTCTCGGGGAAGCTTTCTATCAGAATCGGCAATTCGATCTCACCATCCAGCAGAACTCGAAGTCCCTCGAGTTTGATCCAAGCTACGCCATCGCGCTGGTCAACATCGGCCGTGCCTATGAGCTGAAAGGCATGCATCCCCAGGCTCGCGACGCCTTCCAGAAAATTCTGGCCGTCGCTCCCAACGACCCCGCGGTCTTGTCGCTCATCGGACACGAATACGCGGTCTCCGGAGAGACCGCCAAAGCGGCTCAGATCATCGATCAACTGAAGCAGCTTTCGACCCACACCTACGTCCCTGCCGTCTACACTGCGCTCGTCTACACGGGACTGCACGACCTGGACCATGCCTTCGAGTGGCTCGACAAGGCTTACAACGAACGCTGCGAATACCTCGTCTATCTCCCGACCGAACCGCTCGCCGACCCACTCCGGGCCGATCCGCGTTTCGCCGAGTTGTTGCAGCGCCTCGGGCTGAAACCGATCTCAATCGCCGGAGCGCACTAGACGTCTCGAATGCCTCTGTGCCACGCACTCCTGTGCGCGAGTCCCGCTGGGACGACACATATCCCTTCGGACGCCAGTCTCCACTTCAGACAATACCCGGCATCTTCCGACAAAGCGCTGCTGACGACGCTTGTCGCTTGCGCAGGCGGTGGAACCGGCCTACCGTCCGCCCATGAAAAACGCAATCGCAGTTGTGTCCTGGCTGGCCGCTTCGATCCTGGTTTCCGAATTCCTCGGTTACCTGCTGCATCGACTTCTGCACAGCGGCAAGATTGGTTTCTTGAGCCGCAGCCACATGCGGCACCACCTGGTGCTCTATGGCCCGCTTCAGTCGCAGCGTCCCGGGTCCAGCTATCACGACGCCACCGCCGGCACCCTCGCGCTTGGAAACATCGGCATGGAGTGGCTCGTGCCGGGTGCGCTGCTTCTGGTCCTGTCGGTCACCGTGCTCCACTTCTTGCGCGTGTCCGTCATTCACCAGGTGGTATTCGTGACGGGATCCCTGGCGTGGAGCTTCGTCATGTTCAGTTATCTCCACGATCGCATGCACATCGCGGATTTCTGGATGGAGCGAAATCCATTCCTCAAGCGCTGGTTCGTTTCTGCGCGCGATGCCCATGACATCCATCACTGGGCCCTCAACGACCAGGGACTGATGGACAAGAACTTCGGCATCGCCTTCTTTTTCTTCGATCGTCTCTTCGATACCTGGACCACCCAGTGGCCCTCGTTCAATCGCCGCGGCTATGCGAAGGCGCTCCGCCGGTTCGCCAATGTGCTCCACGCGCCACCACCGCATCGCAGCACCAAACGCGCGACCTCGCCGGAGTCGTCCGTGGAGTGGTCTTCCACACCGCAGACCGTTGCGTAATCGCATTGGGGAGCGCCATTCCCCGCGCCACACATTCCCCGGCTGACCGTCATTCGTCGTCGTGCTTTGGACGCAGGTTGTGCTTGTAGACCGCCGTTCCAACTGCCCGGCCCAACTGCGCGCCCGCGTCCTGGTCGGTTCGAAAATGGATTCCGCCGTAAACGCGTGCGTCCGAGATGTCGTCGGTGATCTGCTTGAACGAGGTGTATTGCAACACGATGGTGGGCACCGCCGGATTCGTCAACGTGATCGAATGTCCCCCTTCGCCGTAGAGCCGTCTCAGCACCGCGGCTGCCCCGTTGCTCGCACTGCCGTGGTTCGAGGGATAGCTCGGGAAACATGGGGTCGTAACAAAGGGGGCGAAGCTGGAATCAGGATTGGTCCTCGGGTTGCCGTCTGTATCGCCAGCACGGATTGCGGTCTCGGGCCGCCAGAAATTGTAGTGATACTTGTTGAGAAACGACGCCACCAGGCTGTCACTTATTGCCATGTTGATCAGGGCCAAAGCGCGCGCATTTTCCGACAGCGAACGGCCCTGTTCCAAAGCGACCTGTACGGCAGCCTGATTAAACACCTGAGTTGGCGAGGAAGCCGCGTAGTAGAGCGCGACGTTCGCGCGATCTTGTGGCCGTTGGGTACTGTCGATGCTGCCGACCGTCATCACCTCGTTGTAGGCTCTCGCGTACTGGTTGCTCCTGAGCGCTGGAGGTGGATCGAGCAGAAAATCAGCGGCATTCGCGATGCCAAACGGGGTGATGTTCTGCCATTGAAAGGCGATTCCCACTGCGATTCCATTCACGATCGGACAACTCGGTGTTGCCTGCCATTCCCCTGGAACAGCCGGGCCGGGTATCTTGAATTGCGGAGGCGACGAGCCGTCGTTCGCGCGCAGAGCCATAATGGCCAAAGCTGCCGCGTCGCCCGTTGCAATGCCATCAATCTTCGCTTGGCTGTCCGGTATCGCCCCCAACGAGTTGGTGCGATCGGCAAAAAGAGTCGGTTGGCTCGCGGGAAAATAGGAGCTCAGCACCTGATACGCAGCCTCTACCGCAGCTGCCTCGGGTGAAGCCCCCGGAGGTGCTGTGATGGTGCCAAGATACGGGCGGTACTCCTGGGTAACGGCGTTAACCGCCTCAAAGACAGCCACTTGTACGATCGCCGCGTAGCGCGCCTGGGCGAAGGGGTTTTGTTTGTTCGCGACGGCTGTGTTTACGGCGATCGCGTTCCAGTCCAACACGACATCTGCCGTTGCGACAACGGACCCGCACAGGAGAGTCGCCATCAACATGCATACCCTGAGAGTCCCCGTTTCAACGCTTCGCCGTATCCCTTTCATTGTGCCTCCTCCTGATTCACTGCTGGTCATCCGGCAGCGGTGATCGTGAATCCTGGCCTCAGCGGCCTCGATTGTCCATAAGGAAGCGTGTGTCGCGGCGTTATCTTTTGTGTCGCGCTAACCGATGAATGAAACGGTACTTAGGGCTGTGTTCACCATGTGATGTAAAATCCCTGAAGCTTTGCGGGGTGTGCCATGACGTCTCCGCCTGTTGGACTTCAACAAACAATCCGGTTTGGCGAAGACTTCGAACTCGATGTCCGTCTCCGGAGACTGCGCCGCGGCAGTCATGTGCTGAAGCTGGAGCGCATCCCGCTCGAAATGCTTGTCCTCTTCCTCGAGCACCCTGAGGAGGTCGTCACTCGCGACGAAATCGTCGCTCGGGTTTGGGGCAGCGGCGTCTTCCTCGATACCGACAACAGCATCCGGGGCGCCATCCGCAAGCTTCGGCATGTTTTAAAAGATGACGCCGAGGCGCCACGATTTATCCAGACCGTGACCGGGCAGGGGTATCGCTTTATCGCGCCGATCATTCCCGCCAAAGGAGAAAACTTCCCCGATTCGCCCAAGCCCAAAACCGCGGAAACAGCCGCGGTCGTTGCACCGCTCCAGCCGTACCCGCGGATCAGTTGGCGATTGGGTGCGGCGCTGCTGATGATCGTCCTGTCAGCCGCGCTCTTAGTCCGTGTGGTTTTGGTCCGCCGCAATACGGCGCTGGCCTCCGGTATCGGAGAGGCCCGGATTATGGTCGGGGTCACGCCCGTGCGGAATCTCAGTTCCGAACCCGGGCAGGAATATCTGGCCGATGGGCTTACCGACGAAATCCTGACACAGCTCGGGCAACTCAATCCGGAGCGGTTGGGGGTGGTGAAATGGGTATCGTCCCCGTTACCCTCGGCGGCGGGTTTTGTGCAAGATTCGAAACCATCCCCGCAGTACGTTATGGAGGGCAGCGTCCGTCGTGAACATGAGCGAGCGCGCGTCTCGGTTCGGCTGATGCGGGTTTCCGACGCAACCATCCTTTGGTCGGACTCATTCGACCGCAACGTCGGCGATGTGCTCGCCCTGCAGTCTGAGATCGCGCAGCGGATTGGCCGCGCATTGCAAATCCAGGTGTTGCCCCAGAAGGTGCGCAAGCCGAAATCCCAGGAAGTGGTCGAGGCATACCTGCGTGGCCGGTTCGAAATGAGCCGCGAAGACAAGGTTCCTGATGGGGCACGCGTATATCTGGAACGCGCCATCGCTCTGGACCCGTCGTATGCCCCGGCCTATGCGGGGCTTGCCGATTTCTACCGCAAGCGCGCGATAGAACAAGACTTTGGTTCGGACTCGGCCTGGCGACTGGCAGCGCAGTATGCGGCCCAAGCCCTCGCCCTGGACGACGATAGTTCGGAAACGCATGTCGCCCTCGCCCAAATCAAGCTGATGCACGACTGGGACTGGCGAGCCGGACGCCAACATGCCTTGCGTGCCTTGCAATTGAATCCCAGTTCTCCCGACGCTCACGCCGTCTATGCACGCTACCTGACGATTGCGGGCAATTTAACGGACGCCATCAATCAGCGGGAACAAGCGGTCGCCCTGGATCCATTTCGCTCCGACTTGCGAGATGAACTTTTCATCCAACAATACTTCGCACGTGATTACCAGGCCATCGCGGCCAAATCGCAGCGGGTGCTGCAGGAAGATCCAAATAGCCTGAGTGCTCACGCGAGCCTTTGCGTCTGCCTGACACATTTACAACTCTTCCGGGAAGCTGTTACAGAGTGTAGTAAGGAACTCGCGCTCGAAGGCCACGAGGATTGGGTGTCCGCATATGTGGACCAGTATCGCAAGCACGGGTTCGAAGTTGCTAACTCTTGGAGAGCCCGCAAGCAACTGGACGAAACCCTCAAGGCGCAAGACCCCGACTTCTGGGACCTGGCCAACGCGTATGTCCTGGCGGGAAAACGAGAACAGGCCATGGAAATCTTGTTCCGCGGCTTGCCGTCCCACGAGCCCGGACTGCTGCAGATCCGTGTAGACCCTGACTTCGACGCGATTCGCGACCATCCGCGCTACACCGAACTTGTAGCCCGTATTGGTTTCCCCGCTGAGTGACGCAACTCTGAGGCTGACTCGGCTGGAGCTGGGTGCCCAGGCCGAACTCGCCATTGTTGGCATGGGCCTTCCGTAATGACGTCCCTGCAAAATTTTCGTTGCACATCTTTATTTCTAAAATATCTTTAACTGGGTCGTTCCAACGAAAGCAGTTCGTTGTATGGGCTCAGCGCGTATGTCAAGGTTCCTTCCCCTCCAGGTGGCGGCGGTCTGCTACCGGAGGCGCGGCACCTCCTTGGAATTTCTGCTGGTCAACACCACCAGTGGCGATAAGTGGATTTTTCCCAAGGGAGCCACTAGCCCACGCCTATCCCACAGCCAGGCCGCGGAGCGCGAGGCGCTGGAAGAGGCCGGGGCCGTCGGCGTCATCGAGCCCCAGCATTTTCACCTCTACCTCTACCCCAAAGGCGTCCCCTCGCAGCGCAATGACGTCCAGGAATTCGTCGTGAAGGCTTTCCTGCTGGAAGTAACGCACACCCAGCCTCCTGATGAACCAGGGCGCAACCCCACCTGGTTCGATAGTGACGATGCACGCATCGCTCTGGCAAAGGGACGCGAGGTGAAGTACGCAGCCGAACTCCGCGCCGTCGTCGACCGTGCTGTGGATCACTTGTCTGCGGAAGAAGGGGTTGTTGCGGATTTCCGGTCGGAGCATCGCACCTGGCGCTCTCTCCTGAGAGTTCTCACGTTCGGCCTGGTTCGAATCGAGACGCGTTGACCACACCGAGCACACCGGTGGGCCACACGCCCCGCCGAAGCCGCATCCTGACCCCACCCTCGAGAGTGTGGGGCACCCGCCATCACCGCACCGACTATCCCGCGCACGATGGGTCGCTTTCTCAAGCATTCGTTCGTGCGCAGGAATTGTGTCGGATTCGAGTCAGTTGTTCTACCGCAGCTTGCACCACGCCGGGATTTCTGAAGTCAGATCACGTTCGTAGCGCCCCAGATCACGATCGTAGCGCTGTTCATCGCGGCCGTAGCGCTGCAGGTCCTGACCGTAGCGGCTCATGTCGCTCCCCAAAGCTTTCCAGTTGCCGTCTTCCAGATCGTCGCCGATACGCTCGAAGTCGTTTTCGCAACGGTTGTAATCACGATTGAGGCGATGCTCATCTTTGCCGAGACGCTCGCGATCATCTTGCAAACGGTCCGGATCCTGCCGCGGATGAATCCAGTCGATGCCGCGATCGTCCGCGTCATGATCGTTTCCGCCGCAACGATATCCATCATCGCCATCGCGATGGTCTCGTACCCGGCCGTCATCATCATCGTCGCCACGACGCAAAAACGGGTTCGTGCCCGCCTTGAGATCCAACTTGCTGAGATCGATGCCGGGCATCGGATGGCTGTCGCCATAGGCGATCGCCTGGCGGAAGCCGGCCACATCCTGAGCCGTAAGCGTTCCGCCCTGTTGCAGTTGCTGGATGCGATCCGTGACCGCACCGAAGAACTTTCCACAACGCTCTTCATGCGAAGAGCCGCCCTCCAAGCCCTGGACTACGTTCGATATGGTTTCTGGAACTTCCGAGAGTAGTCCATCCCCGGGAAACAGGTTCGCAAACGAATTTAAGTTGTTAATGTTCATTCTTGGCAGATCCTCCTACTGCCTACTTGCTGTAGTTATCGAGAGTGCGGGTGGGATGGTTGCTTAGGGGCTGGGGCTGGAAATACTGGGAGGAATACACGGGAACACAGCCGGGGAATACAGGGAGGGGAATACAGGGACAGACGGAACGTACCCTGATTATTTCTCCTCGTCTGGTGAACGTAGTTTGGAAAAAACGTGAACGTCCCGTCTGTCCCCAGGTTTACCCCCCAGGGTTCCTCCGACAAGACCGTTTCCGGGTTGCTTCGAGGAGTCTGAAGAAGCTTAAGCCGCGAAAGCCTCATGAGGGTCCGACATCCGCGGGTGAACGCCTTGACCCCACCTATCAGACGGTCTGACCTCACTAAGACGGACGCGTTAATCGCGAATACCTTTCTGATTCGGAGTACTCACCAAGCGCCTTGGAAACCCAGGAGAGCCACCCATACACCTTAATGATTTCCAATCCGTAGTTCGCGGCGTTTTCTTCACACCGTTCGAACTCCTGCCTCGCTTCGTGGAGAAGACCAAGCCGAGCATAGGAAATACCAAGGTACATGCGAGCCTGCCCCAAATGAACATCTGAAAGGCTCATATCGATCGCCTGGACAAAGTAATTCTTCGCGGATTCGTAGTCGCCGATTTCGACGTAACAGCGCCCGAGATCAGCGAGAACAAGACTTTTGTTTTTTGGTTCAAGCTTGAATGACAAGCATTCGGTCAAAATAGGAATAGCCTCGTTGAATCTGCCGGTGCTCGTAGCGTCAAACCCGCGACGAACCTGAATGTCTTCATACATAAACCGTACATCTGGCGACGAAAGACGCTCAGAGTAATCGGACAGCAGAGAACTGAGTTTTAGGTATGCTCGCTCAGGTCTTTTTTCCTGGTCGCAAAGCGAACCGTCTATGAAGTCTCTCTGAAGGCTAATGTCTATATCCTCCGGGGCGACGCGTAGAACAAGATCGAGCTGTCTTCTTGCATCTGTAAATCTGCCAAGAACACCGTACAAAGTCGCCTTTCCTAGTAGAAGGCGCGCCTTCTCTTTGACGTCCGAGGTGGACTCGATCTGGACATCCATTTGCTTGAAAGCCTCATCTGCGACACGAGGACCGCCAGACTCAATTGCACGTTGGACCAAAGATTCGTCCATTCCGCTAATGACTCCAAAGACTTCAGACCTATATCTTTGGACCCGCATTCGGGCCACATTGCAGCCTTGGGTTGAAATACAGGGTTTGAAATACAGGGACAGACGGAACGTTTCCCGATTAGGTCTCCGGTCTGGCGAACTTGGTTTCGAAAAACAGTGAACGTCCCGTCTGTCCCCGAGTTTCCCTCCGAGTTTCCCGAGTTTCCCCGAGTGTACTGGACATACAGATTCCTCTCAGTGAAGATATCCAAAACTGGACCAAGGTACTCCAACCTGTCTAACCTGTCACGGCTCTTGTGAGAGCCGTCGCTGGGCGGGTGGCCCACCAACCCAGGATGTCCCATTGCATCGTGTTCTGTCCGATTGAGTGGCGTCAAGATGCTGCCGAGGTCTGAAGAACATCCAAACAAAAAGCCCCGCTCTTTCGAGCGGGGCTCATCTTTGCTGCCCGAGATTACGCTCGACTGGACCCTTCGACTTCGCTCAGGGCAGACTCCCGAGGCGGCTGTCCCTACGCGGTTCTTACTGACAGCTGACAGCTGAGAGCTCACAGCTGAAGTCCGAGAACATTCTTAGCCGGCGAGTTTGTCCATTCCCAGCGAAGCTGGGCCAATCGGGCCGTCACCTTCAGGGTTCGGCATTCCTACTCCACCCCGAGGATCCTTGAAGCCGGGTACGTTGACCGAATTTACGCCACTACCGCCGCTACCTACGCCGCCGGCTTCCGGATCGAAGCTCGCCACTCCGGGCCCCATAACTCCCGGAAGGCCTCCTCCCCGTCCGTAGTCGCCCTCAGGGTTGTAGGCGAGCCCGGTTGGTCCGTTCGGATCATCGGGAGTGCCCGGATCCCCGACCGAGCTCGGGTCGTCCTGATTTCCTGCTGTCGACTCAGGGCTGGAAGAATCGGGAAAGTCCCCGAGCTGTCCTTGCGACGATGGCGGGCGATCGCCGCCACCGCTAGGCAGAAGATCAACTGCCGGCGGCCCCGACTGCGGTGGTCCTCCCTGGGTCTGTTGCGATTGCTGGTAGGCCTGGTATCCGGCAACACCGGCCTGGAAGCCACTCACCACGCTCGATTGCCAATTTCCAAAATTTGCATCGAATGTACCGCCCGTGCTGCCGCCGTAGGTTGGGCCGAGCGGTGAGGGGCTGGGAGGTCCACCCACGAAATTCTGTTTGGTGGGCCCATCGTCGGCTGCAGCTTGCAAAGTAGTCACAGTGCCGGGTTGAACCATGGCCTGCCTGCCCGCGTCTCCGAGGGAGAGCTTTCCCTGGCTAAGCAGCCAATCCGAGGCTGCCTGCGGCCCGGACTTCTCAATGCCTGCCGTGGGACTGGCATTCGTAGTGGATTGGTCGCCGCCAATGGAGGTGGCGTTCTCCTGGATCTGTTTGGCCAAGTGACTAAGAACATCGGGTGTGATCTTGTCGTAGTCGGGTGTTGCTACCTTCGTTTCATTCAAAGGAGCATCCGAAGCTGGCCCTTTGGGCCCGTCCTGCTCTGGACAGGTCTCTGCCTGCCGAGGCAAAGAGCCGAAAGAGATATTCCTAAGGTCGCTCATGGCAATCCTCCCGACTTATTTATCGAATTCTGCATGAGCGCGTTGCGCGTGAGTTTTGCACAGGCGTTGGTCTTAGCCACACGCCCACGCGCGAGGTGAGGTTGAGGGCTGTGCTTCCCACCCTTCGAAAACCGCGAAGGGCGGGGCAGTCCACCGTTGGGCAGAGGTTCAGAAACTTCCTGGGGCAAAGGTGCGCCCCCAAAATCCTGTTGACAGGATGATTTCCGTTGGCTAAAGTGCGAGACACTTTTGTTACCTTCCCCTCGGCCCTTTCCGGCCCCAGTAGTGAACTGACCCCTCTTTCAATTTCACCTGCGTCGCGAGGCATTGTATGAAGCAATTGCGCTACTTTGCTCTTTCACACCGTTCACTCGTCCTCACCGTGATTACAGTCTTAGTGACTGCGTGCTTTGGATTCGGAGAGCCGATCACCTACACAGGGTTCATAATCACGGACGGTCAACTCGGTTCATGGCAGTTTCACAACGCCCGGGTGGTTCTGACATTCAAAAGCGACACGGAGTTCATCCAGGCTATCGATCCATCCTGTGTCATGGGCCAGCATGTCGTGTACAACCCAACCGGGGTGGCGACAATCACCATTGCCGATCACGAACGGGTGGTGACGGCCAGATTTGACAGGAATCAAATCTTTGTGTCGTTCGACCAAGACGCCAGCAGGCGTAGGATTCGGCTCGTTCGCACCGGGTCCCCCGTTCGTGAATGCGACATGTGCGAACGCTGCCGGATTAACGCCCACTTATCCCCTTGGCCTGCATCACGGCACCATGGATGACGCGGGATGCTCGAACTGCACAGCCACCACCCCAAACCAGAATGCGTTTCCAAGTAATCTACAAGGGGTTGTCGGGTTCAGTGGCAAGGCTTACACCTGTGACGGCGTACCGCAAAATACAGTCTGCCAGCCTCCTGCTTGGGCGCTGAAAACCGACCACGGCGACCTTTACCTCGCGGAGCCCTACCAGGAGCAGGACATTTTCTGGGGCGAGCTTCTTTCCCTCAATGGCGGGTTCTTCTTCCAGGAGCCAGGCCATTCCGGTTCCCCATTGCCTGCCAGTGTTCTGGCACCATCCGGCTCAGTTCCGACCGGATCCATCACCTATCACATGTTCCTGGTCTCGGATGTGTCTCTGAATGGCCAGCTTTATCAAAACGCGAGCGTTCACCTGACTTTACGATCCGACATTGCGCACGTAACACCGCTTCCCAACGGGAACCAATATGCCTCGATGAATTCGAGTGGCGTCGCAAGGGTCGACATAAAGGCGGCGGGCCGCACGGTCAGCGCGGAATTCGCCCCAGGCCAGATCTACGCCTATTTCGATCCCACCGCCGGCGCCGGATTTGGCTCCCAATCCGGCGGGCAAGCCTATCCGGCGGTGCTCGCTCCTACTTTTATCCATGTGGACACTGAAGTGTTCGCCGCCGTGGCCGATATTCTCATTGGTGCGGCCTCCAACTATCATGGCCCCGCCTCATACTATAGCGGGCCGACCTACGATCTCGCGAATACCACGGACTTGAAGCAGGAGACGTTGCTGGCGGATTATGTGACGTCGTGCACTGACTTCAATTTTGTTACCGGTCAGTGTGACAACCTACCGAGCTCACGCAGGTTGATTACCGACAAGGGCGATTTCTATCTGTATGAGGTCTATAATTCACAAAGTCAGCTATTCAGCGACCTTAAAAGCTCGAATAACTGGGGCGTGTTCTGGACCACCTTTCAGGCCGAAGATTCGGAGGGTGGAGACTGAAGCACGGGGAACTGGCCCACCCAAACCAAGGCTGCCCTATTCAATCGCGTTCTGTGTTTTGTGCGATTGAGCGGGGTCGAGATGCTCCCGAGGTCTTAAGAATCTCCAAACAAAAAGCCCCGCTCTGCCGAGCGGGGCCTTTGCTTTCCCTGACACCTAAGACCTGAGACCTGACACCTAAGACCTGAGACCTGACACCTGAAGTCCTAGTCCCTAACCCCATCCATGAAACGCCCGCAACTTCCGCGACCGCGAGGGATGCCGCAGCTTCCGCAGCGCCTTGGCTTCGATCTGCCGGATACGTTCGCGGGTGACCGCGAACGATTGGCCGACTTCTTCGAGCGTGTGCTCGCTGCCGTCTTCGAGGCCGAAGCGCATCTTGATGACTTTTTCCTCGCGCGGCGTCAGCGTGCGCAGCACCTGCGAAGTCTGGTCTTTCAGGTTGACGTTGATCACCGCTTCCGCCGGCGAAACCACGCCGCGGTCCTCGATGAAGTCGCCCAGGTGCGAATCTTCCTCTTCGCCGATCGGCGTTTCGAGGGAGATCGGTTCCTGCGCGATCTTCAGCACCTTGCGCACTTTCGCCACCGGAATATCCATGCGCTTGGCGATTTCTTCCGACGTCGGTTCGCGTCCCAGTTCCTGCACCAGCTGCCGCGAGGTGCGGATCAGCTTGTTGATCGTTTCGATCATGTGCACCGGGATACGAATCGTACGCGCCTGGTCAGCAATGGCACGGGTAATCGCCTGCCGAATCCACCACGTGGCATACGTCGAAAACTTGTAGCCGCGGCGGTATTCGAACTTGTCCACCGCCTTCATCAGGCCGATGTTGCCTTCCTGAATCAGGTCGAGGAACTGCAGTCCGCGATTGGTGTACTTCTTGGCGATCGAGACCACCAGGCGGAGGTTGGCTTCGATGAGCTCGCGCTTGGCGTGCTCGGCGTCCATGTCGCCCTGGATGATTTCGCGCTGGGTGCGCTTGAGCTCCAGGAACAACACGCCCGCTTCCTGCTCGAGCTTCTCCATCTCGGCGCGGATGGAGCGAGCCTGCCGGCGGTATTCCTTTTTCTGCTCCTCGCTGCGGGTCGCATCGGCTTTCCGTTCCAGGTTCTGGGCCTGGCGGTCGAGCGAACGCATGCCGTCGACGGTCTTGTTGACCCGCTCGATCAGCCGCTTGCGCTCGTTGTTGGTGAAGCCGAGGTTGCGCACCGCGAGCGATACGCGTACGATGCCCCGCCCCAGAGCCATCCGGTATTTGCGATGGTCCTTGGGACGCTTCTTCTGCGAAACCGCGGCGAATTTCTCCTGCAGCTGCCCGGCCTTCTTGTAATGCTTGGCAAGCTCATCGATCTTGCCCGTGAATTCCTTCAGCCGGTTTTGCAGGATGTCGTCGGTGATCTCTTCCTCGTCGAACGTGACCACTTCCTTGATGGAGCGGACGCCCTTCTTCAGGTCGTCGCCCATGGCCAGCAGTTCGTGAATCACGATCGGCGAGCGCGAAAGCGCCTTGAGCACGCGCAGTTGGCCGCGCTCGATGCGCTTCGCAATCTCGACTTCGCCCTCGCGCGTAAGCAGGGGCACAGTCCCCATCTCGCGCAGGTACATGCGGACGGGGTCGTTGGTTTTTTCCAGAGCGCCGGGCGAGAGGTCGAGTTCGACGTCCTCGGCGCCTTCTTCTGCTTCTTCGAATTTTTTATCGAGTGCGGACGAAGGCATCTTGGGGCCTTCGAGCACATCGATTCCTTGCGTTCCGATAGTCGTCAGCAGATCGTCGAGGTCTTCGGGACTGTGCACATCGTGCGGGATGAGGTCATTGACCTGATCGTATGTGAGATATCCCTTCTCTTTGCCTGTATCGATCAGCTTTTTAATATCGTCGTACTTGTCGTCTAGAGCCAAGACGGGTTTTCCTCAAAGCGTCTCCGGTTGGGAGGACGCAGCGTTACCTTTCCAGTTGGTGGGAACGTGGCACTGCGGGATTGTGCCGGTGGCACAAACTTTCAGATTATAGCAGACAAACGGGTTGCCTGCCCATCCGGAAGAAACTCGGTTGACTTGCCCGCCGCCGCTCGCATCCCCTGCCAGCTTAATCATTTAGATGCCTTCTGAGGGGGTTTCGTTCCAAAACGCACTTTATTCCCCTCCGGTCTCATTGACAGCGCCTAAAGGCGCTTTGGTAAGGCACGGGCGACGGCGCGCCTGAAGGCACGCCCTGATACGAACCTAGCTTCGTGCTGCTTGCCTCCAAAGAGCAGATCCTGCGCTTCGCTCAGGATGACAACCTCAAAAAGCAGGTGCCTAGCCTTACGCTGGACGTTTTTGCCCAGCTTCGCCTTCTTGGCCGCTCGGCCCGGCATCGGCCAAGCCCGGATCCATGAGTGCCCGCTTCAGACGAAGCCGCTCCTGTACAAGGCCCTGTAACTGCGTGCATCGGGCGCCCCCGCCCCGACTGCAGCTCGCGCTGAATCTCCTCGAGGCGGCGGCGCAGGTGGATTCGCTTCAGCGCCCGCACGGCGCCTTCGACCCGGTCGGCGGTCAGTTCCTCGGCGTCCTCGATTAACATCGACGCCAGCCGGCGGCGATCCGCATCGGAGAGCGGCAACTCCATCACGTCGGTCACTTCGAGCGCGCCGCCAAGCAGCGTCTCGATGAGCGATTCTGTGGCCAGGCCTTCATGCAAGCGCTCGCTCTCGAGCGCGAAGCGCGCCTGGCGCGCCGGATCGAACTCCTCTTCAGCGCCGTCGCGGGCGGAGAAGTGTTGGTCCGCGATTTGCATTTCATGAGCCGAGGCCAGCGCCCGGATCACAATGCGCTCCGCATCCGTGACCTGGGTTTCCGCCGACGCCTTCACCACGGCCGCCGAGCGGCTCGCCGCCACATGCTTCAATTCCTGGCGCAGCACGGCCGAGTCGATCCCCAGCTTCTGCGAGATCTCGTGGGCCAACTCGTCGCGTACGATGCGGCTGGGCACCCGCTGGATGTGCGGTAACAAATAATTCACCGCCTTTACCTTGCCCTCGGGGCTGCGCACCGGGAACTGCCCGCGCGCGCGCTCGATCAGGTAATCAAAGTAGCGCTGCGAGTGGCACAGGGCCTCCGCGTAAGCATCTTTCCCTTTGCGGCGGATGAAGAGGTCGGGGTCGAAGCCGTGGTCGAGGGTCAGCACCTTGATCTGGAATTCTTCTTCGACCAGCAGGCCGAGGGTGCGTTCGGTGGCGCGGGCACCGGCGGTGTCGGGATCGAAATTGACGACAACATTCTTGCTGAAGCGCCCGAGCAAGCGCGCCTGCAACTCGGTGAACGCCGTGCCTGAGCTGGCAATCACATTCTGAAATCCGGCGGCGAAGACGGAAATGCAATCCATCTGGCCCTCGACCAGAACGGCGTAGTCGAGTTTGCGAATGGCTTCCTTGGCGTGATCGAGGTTGAAGAGCACGCGCGATTTCGAGTAGATCGCGGTCTCGGGCGAGTTGAGATATTTCGGCCCGGCCTTCTCGTCGGTCGAGAGCGTGCGTCCGGTGAACGCGATGATGCGGCCTGCATCGTTGGCGATGGGGAACATGACGCGGTTGCGGAATTTGGAATAGAAAGCGCTGAGCTTCGAGCTGCGAGCTTCGGGCGAACCAGAGGCTTCTGGCTTCTGGCTGCTGGCTGCTAGCACGCCCTGGACTCCGAGCTTCGAGCTCAGGGCTTCGAGCGAACCACCACCCCCTCCTTGCTTGTCATCCTGAGCGGAGCGAAGGACCTGCTTTTGTTCTTCTGTGACCTGTCCCCTGTGACCTGTGACCTGGCTTCTTCCTTCCACGAAAACAACCCGCTCTCTCTCAGCAACTCTTCGTCGAATTCCTTGCGCAGCGCGTCGCGGAGAAGGAAGCCCGAATCCTGGGCGTAGCCGATGCGGAACTTCGCGATGGTTTCCTCGTCGAGCCCCCGCCCGGCAAGGTACCCGCGTGCGGCCGCGCCCTCGGGACGCTTGAGATATTCCTGGAAAAATGCACAGGCCCGCTCGTGCACATCGAGCAGCGCCATGCGAAGTTTCGCTTCGCGGGCTTCCTGCGGACTCGAGAACTCGACCTTGGGCATGGGCACATCGAGCTTCTGCGCGATGAGCCGCACCGCCTCGGGAAACGTAATGTTCTCGACTTTCTGCACGAAGGAAAACACGTCGCCCGAAACCCCGCAGCCGAAGCAATGAAAGAACTGACGGGTGGCGTGCACGGAGAACGATGGCGTTTTCTCGTTATGAAAGGGACACAGTCCGGAAAAGTTCTGCGCACCCGCCTTCTTCAGCCTGACGTAGTCGCCCACAATGCGAACGATGTCGGCCTGCTGCTTGAGCGCGTCTTTGAAGTCGGAAGCGGGCATGGAAGGGAGATCGGAAGATTCTATTGTGGAGCACGAGCGGGTAGAAGGGAAATGGCCGGAGCGGAGTGAAGCCTTGTGGACGCCTGTGGATAAGCGAGAGCGTGGGGCTCGACATTCTTGTCTGATCAGGTGTGATCGGACACTCTTGTCCGACAGCCCGTGGGTCGCCCGGCGCTACCTCCTTCTGATATCGTCTTCCCATGAAACCGATCTTGCTGGAAATTGTGAATCGCTTGTCCGAGATGGGAGCCAGCCTGGGCGCCCTGGAAGCGGCCCTGATTCATACCCGCCAATTGACTCCCGGAGACATCGAACGTCTCCTCGGCGGGCACAAAGCCAACATCGAATCGCAAATGGCAACGCTCAGGAAGTCGATCGCGGCGCTGCCTGAGTAGCGTTTGTCCCGAGGCATATTTGGGATGGGTTCCAGTCGTTGCCTCAACGAGACTGCTGGCCCACCAGGGAATTAGAGGGCCGGCAAGAGACGGCGCTCATCTTCTTTTCTCGGCGACTGCTCGACCGATTGCAGAGGGTGGGCCAGTGCCGATTAGATCTGATGGAGTATGAGGCGCGGTTGTAGAGCGAGCGACGGTCAAGTTCCAACCATAACTTCTTCCCAATTTAGTAAATCGAGTTTCTAAGTGGTATAAGGCGTCAGACCATCTCAAGCTGATTACCTTAGTCATCCTCCATAACGGTACTTTCGGGCAATTGTGCTTGTCCCAAAGGACACGTACCGTGGTGTTGAGCACTCCCCGCTTCACGTTTTACGGAGGATTCATGAAACGCTATGGCAGGATTGCGATCCTGGTCGTAGGCGTCTGCCTGCTCGCCGGACAGGCTTTCGCCAATTCCACCGCATTCTTAACGTTTCGTCAACGTCGGTCCAGGCAATGTCGCGCCCACCGGCGTTTACGCTTATCCTTATAACTTCTCCATCAACGGCAGCTCGACACTTACTCCGATGATGTGCGACGCCTATAACAACCACATCAACTTCGGAGAAAGCTGGGTGGCCGATGTGCACAGCATCCTGCAAGGTGGAATGTTCGGGCACAGCGGACAGGCCCTGCTCGACTACAAGGCCGCCGGGTTGATCTTCCTGAGCGTGCTCGATGGGCACCTCAGCGCGACGCTGGGCAACGCCGCGGTGTGGGAGTTGTTCAGCGGACAGAACAATGGGTCGAGCGAGGCCTCGGTGCAGGCGATTATGGCACAGTATCTGGGACTCGCGTCGATCGCGCCGAACAGCGACTTCAAGGGGCTGAAGGTATACACCGCGCTTGGCTCGCGTCCGGGAGACGGTCCGCAGGAGTTCATCGGCTACACGCCGCCGGCCGCCGTACCGGAACCGGGCACGCTCACGTTGCTGGGCACGGGAATCTTGGGGCTGGCTGGAGTGATTCGGCGAAAGTTGCGGACGTGATCAGTGGTCAGTGGCCAGTGATTAGTGGCCAGTGATCAGTGGTTAGTTGTTAGTGGCAGGAGACCTGGCTGGATAAGTCGCCAGCCTCAGCGGCTGAAGCCAGCTTCTAAGATTGGGTCGGCACGGCTGAAGGCAATGCCGTGATACAAGCGCGCGAGGGCAAGATGCCCTCACGACAGCTGGCGGGACGCCGGCGCTACAGTCGTTTTCGACTTTATTGCCTTCTCGACTCTTCTTTCTGGTCGCACTCGTGCGATCCTGGCAGCATTCCGTTACAGCGTTCTCTTGAATAACGGCGTGGCGATCGAGAGCGCGACGGTTCCAAAGATGGCGAGATAAATCATGTCGGGAACAATCGCGACGAAGCCGGCTTCTTTCAGGAGCAATCCCTTGAATCCAGCGACGGCGTAAGTGAAGGGATCGACATAGGCGATCGCCCGCAGCCACGCGGGAAACGCCTGCACCGGATAGATCGAGCCGCTGGGAAAGAAAAGCAGCGTATTCAGGATGCCGAAGATGGCGCGCGGGACCAGCGGATCGTCGACGCGGACCATGAGCAGAAACATCATGGTATTGAAGGCGATCGATGTAAGAACGATCATGACCAGCAAGCCGAGCACGGTCGGGAGACTGAAGATTGTACTGACGCCGGCAAGCAGCGCGCCGATGACCGTGATGACGACTCCGGTCAGCACCGCCTTGATTGCGCCGGCGAGGTTCAGGCCGAACACCATCTCGGTCTTGGTGATCGGCGTGACGAGATAGCCTTCGTGCACACCGCGGGCCTTGTCGTCGATGTAGAGCATGCCTCCACCGATCATCACCGAGACGAACATGGCCAGCGTAATCGAGCCCGGCAGCAGATATTTCATGTACTCGATGTAGGGATAGAGCTCGACGATCTGCAGGACGGTCTGCTGGAGCAGACGCGGCTCGATGGTCGGCTGGTTGAGGGCGTTGGTGATGTCGGTGAGCTCCTGTTCGAGCGTGGAGCTCATGAAGTTGTCGCTGTTGTCGACCACGAGAGCGATCTGCGGACGGTCCTGCTCGTAGACCCGCCGCGAGTACTGGGGCGGAATGATGACGGCGCCCTGGATCTTGCCGTTGCGCACGTCTTCGCGGGCGGTCTTCTCGTTGTCGTAGTAGACAGGAAGGAAGGTGCGCATGTTGGCGCGCACGGAGTCGAAGGCCTCGCGGATCTTAATCGCCTGCGTGCCGCCGTCCTGATCGACGACGCCGAGGCGGGCGTCTTTGATCTTGCCGCCAAAGGCGTTGCCCAGGACGATGAGCTGCACCAGCGGGAAGATCATCGACGCCAGCATGAGCGTGGGGGAACGGAAGAACTTGCGCATTTCGCGCTCGACGATGGCCATCATTCGATTCATGGCTGCAATCCTGGACGCTGCGGCATGACGAATCCGTAGGCCTTCACCAGTTCGTCGCGCAGCTGGCGACCGGTGTAGTGCACGAAGACGTCATCGAGCGTGGTGTTCTGGACCGATAGAGTTTTAACCGGAACTCGGGCGGCCACGGCCATCTCCACCAGAGCGGTCGTGGTTTCGGAGCCGTTTCCGGTCAACACGCGGTACATGCCGGCGCCCTCGTGCTGCACCGAGGTCACGTCGGGAAGCGCCTTCAACCGTTGTTCCCAATCGGCAGGCGGGTTTTCGAACTGCGCTTCGATTACGTTCGAGCCGGGCACACTGGCTTTGAGCGCGGCGGGCGTATCGAGCGCAACCAGTTTGCCGTGGTCGACGATGGCGATGCGGTCGCAGAGGCGGTCGGCCTCGTCCATGTAGTGGGTGGTGATCAAAATTGTGAGCTGGCGATTCTTCTTGATGTTGGTGAGCATTTCCCAGACGGCGACGCGGGAGACGGGATCGAGGCCAGTTGTGGGCTCGTCGAGGAAGAAGATGCGCGGGCTGTGCACCAGGCCGCGGGCGATTTCAAGGCGGCGGCGCATTCCACCGGACAGAGTTTTGGTCTGCGCATCACGCCACTTGGTGAGGTCGACGAGTTCCAGCAATTCGTCGATGGCTTCTTTGCGACGCTTGGCGGGAACGTCGTAGAGCTTGGCGTAAATGTTGAGGTTCTCGTCGACGGTGAGGTCGAGGTCGCTGGTAAGTGCCTGGGGGATGACGCCGATGCAGCGACGCGCGCCGTCGGGATCTTTGGCGACGTCGTGTCCGGCAACGATGGCGCGGCCGGCGGTGATCGGCAGCAGAGTGGTCATCATGCGGATGAGCGTCGATTTGCCGGCGCCGTTGGGGCCGAGCAAGCCGAAGATTTCTCCGTCGGCGACGTGGAACGTGACGTCGTCAACCGCTGTGAAATCGCCGTACGTTTTGACGATGTGTTCAACGTCGATGGCGTTGTTGCCCTGCTTTTCCGGGCCTTCGCAGTTCGGAGCTCGAGCGGCGGCCGCCAGTTTCCCGTTCGTTGGCGTCATGGCCGCTGCTCCGCGGAGGCGTCCTGACGAGGCGCAGCCTTGAGCTGATCGGGAGAGACCAGAACTTCGGCGGTCATGCCAGGAACGTAGGCGCCTTTGGGATTGTCGAGACGCACTTTGAGAACGATGGTCTTGATGTCACGCTTGCGGCGGTTGACGTCGCGCTGCGTGGCGAAGTCGGCTTCGGCAGCTTTAAAGAACACCTTGCCAGAAGTGATGGTGCCACCCGGCAAACGGACACGCAGCGTGTCGCCGAGGCCGATGTGGTCGGCCTGGGTTTCAGGAATGGCAGCGCGCGCCCAGGTATCGGTGAGGTCGACGATGGTCACGATGGGCTGGCCTACATTGAGCACTTCGCCTTCGCGGGCGGCGCGCACGGAGACGGTTCCCGTGACCGGCGCGTAGATGTTGGTGTAACCGAGACGGACTTCGGCCTGGCGTTTCTGCTCCTCGGCATTTTTGAGATCGGCCTGGGTGGAGGCGACCGTGCTTAGCGCGGCACTCGCCTGGTGGGTGCGCGCGACGGCCGAATTCAGGTCGGCTTCGGCGGCCGTCACCTGATCTTTCAGGGATTGTACGTTGGCTCTTGCGCCGTTCAGGTTGGTTTCCGCCTGCACCCGTTCCTGATCGGAGGCGACGCCCTGTTTGGCCAGCGCGATCATGCGGCGGCTGTCGCTCTCGGTGCGGTCGAGCGTGGCCTGCGCTTGCGCCAGTTGCGAGGTCATGGAGCGCAGCTTGGCCTGGGCGTTGGCGACATCGCTGGTGGTCGAGCCTTTGGTCGACTGCTCGGTGTAGCGCATTTCCGACACTTTCGAGCGGAGGCTCGAGATGTTCGCGGTCGCGGCCGCGGCTTGCGCCTGCAGTTCCGCCGGGTCGATCACGGCAATGAGGTCGCCGGTTTTCACGGGCGTGCCTTCATCGACGAGAAGCTTCTGCAGACGTCCTTGGATCTGGGGACTGACGATGACCTGGTTGGAGTCGACGGTGCCGATGAGCACCAGGTCCTTATTGCTTGGTGTAGAAAAAAAGTAGTAGCCCAGGGCGATCAAAAAGATGATTCCCAGGAGGATGATGAAACGATTGCGCGGATTCACTTGGATTCTCCTTCAACGGGTAGAGCGGTGTGTTGGAAGAGAGCTGCGGAAATGAAATCGAGTACGGCGGCGCGGCGGGCGGCGAGTTTCTCGGGGGTCAGCGGATCTTCATTGGTCATCAGCTTCATGAAGGGCGCGCTGCCGAAGTAGTGCACCACCACCGCCGCCATCGATGGAATGGCCTGCATGGGGTCGACGGGGCGAAATACGCCGCTGGCGACGCCTTCGCGAAAAACCTTCAGCAGCCCTTCGAACAGCGGCTGCATGTGCGCCTTCACCACGCGCAGTACAGAAGCACGCTGGGGAAGCAAGAAGATTTCCCGCTGCACCATCTGGCGCTGCTCGGGATGGCTGGCCAGGAAGTCGAAAAACGCTCCGATGTAGCGCAGTACTTTTTCGGCCGGGGGCGTGTTCTCGCGCAGGATGGGCATCAGGGCGGCATCGCGCTCGCGAAAAATGTGTTCGAGCGCAGCAATGTGGAGCGCATCTTTGTCGCGGAAGTAGTAGTAGAGCAGCGCCTTGTTGACCTTGGCGGCCTTGGCGATGGCTTCGGTGCGGGCGCCGGCGACGCCCTCGCGGGCAAACTCGCGAATGGCCGCCTGCAAGATGGCCTCGCGGCTCTCCTCGGGGCGACCGCGGGAGCCGAGACGGGATTTGGCGGATTCCGGCGCCAGGGTTTTCATATTAACTAACCAGTTAGTTAGATTGTACTGCAAGGAGTGGAGATGCGCAAGGTCGGCAAGGTTTCAAGTTTCAAGGTTTCAAGGTTTCAAGGTTTCAAGGTTTCAGAGTTTCAAGGTTTCAATGAAGTGGGGCACGAGTTTACTCATATCTCCGGAGAATTGTTTCTGGGCTCGCCTTGCTCGCACCTCGGCATGATGAGGGCCGGAGCGGTTGGGCCGGAGGCGCTTTGGGTTCTCCATGTAATATCCCGCCGCCGGGTGCCTTGCAAGGACGGGCAACTGGTGCATGATCGAACAGCATTCTCATTAGTTATCCTAATTGTGTCACTGGTGTTCGCGATGGTCAGAGCTCGCTCGTGTCCTTCTGATTGCTGATCTGGAGATCCCAGCCGTCAGGATCGCGGAGGTGAAAGCTCTGGAACTTGCCGTTCATGTCGGGCTGTGGCTTCAGGCCACGTTTTTCGAGTTCAGCCTTCACTTTGGCAGTGTCCCAGGGCTCGATACCCCAGGAGACGTGGTCGATCAGACCGGTGATCGGGGGCCGATTCGTGTCTCCGTCTAAGCCCTCGTATCCGGCGCGATTGCGGATGATGATGCCGCCCGCATTGCCGACCTTCATCGTGCACTGCTTCTGGCCGTCGTCGTGAATGATCTCCCATCCCATCAGATCGCGATAGAAGGCTGTGCTTCGCCGGTAGTCGGAGACAACGTAGGAGATGTGATCGAGCCACACCGTTTTCCACGGCGCCTGGGAGCGCGACGGCGGGATGGTGGATGGTTGCGCCGGCTTCTGCGCGGCCGCGAGCGCAGCCGGTCCGGCCGTCACGCCAATAGCGAGCGCTTGGATCAGTTGCCGGCGGGTCAACTTCCCCGTCTCAAAATCACGCAGCAAGCGGCTGATGATCTGCTCCATCGAACTCCCTCCGGGCCGGCTTGGCCCTAACCAACGTACAGTATTGATCGGCGCAAGTGCTGCGAATCATACGCTTCGCTCTGCCACCTGGCGACCACAACAGGCGTAACATCCCAAAGTTGTGAGAACGCCTGTTTACATCAACAATGTGTCAAAGGCTAAAATTGTCGGATGACAACGCGCCCACATGATGCCGCAGTCGCTCTCGGTACAGTCCTGGTTTTGCTAGCTACATTCAGTAGGGGACAGGAACGTTCCACTCCCGAACCAGTGGCTGAGGTTAAGGGCATCGTTGCAGATGAAACGGGCGCTGTGATTGCACAATCGGCGGTTATGTTCAGAGGGGAATTAGGTACAATCGTTTCCCACACGAGCATAGCGGGGTCCGTTACTGTCGAATTGCGAACAGGTAGCTATGCTGTGACGATTACCAAACCTGGCTTTAAAACGGCCAAGCTCGCCGATTTACGGATTAACGCGCCGACCCCGACTGCATTTCGGGTCGTCATGCAAGTGGATCACACCCCAACCGACGGTTTCGACCTTGAGGGAGTGCCCACTGCAACTTCGGATTTGCCAGATGTCATAAGTTCTAAACCCAGTCATGGTCCGGCCGTACAACCGGGGGCGACGAAGATTCGCTCGCTGAGATGCCTTTACTTGTGGAAATGTTCCTCCCCGTAGTTTCTCAATCTCAACTGTTGCAACATCGCGATTTGACGCAAATTCCCGGGCGGTCGCCCCAGAACTTTGGCGGCGACCTTGACGCCAGCGTAGGCCGCTAAATTCCCCAAAATTACGCCGATGCCGAGGACGAAGGCGATGGCTCGGAAAGGCGCTCCGACCTTATGAAGCAAGTAGGCGATCAACGCCCAAAGTGCCATTTACGGTGATATAGAAGAATATCGCTGCCTTCTTCGTGGCAAGTTGTGTCACGGGCAATAGAGTAGCGCGACGAGCAGGTGAGTGGCGAGAAGTCGCGATTGCACCAACGATGGCGATGGTAGATCGCCCAGACAGCCAACAGTGAAGCCGAGCCCTGATTCGAAGCCCATGAGGCAGGGTTGACCTGTCGGCAGCGTTCGATCCGGGTGCGGACGATTCCTACGCGGGTTTCGTTGCTCTATAATCTCGGGCTTCGAGGAACGCTATGTTGCCGATCAAACTTATTGTGTGCCCTACGGATTTCAGCGGTCCGGCTTGCACGTGCGTGCAGGCTGCCAGCGAGTTGGCGGAACACTTTGGCGCGGAGTTGCTGCTGGTCAATGTGGTGCCGGCTTTGCCGAGCGTGCCGCCTGATCCGAATTATGTTTTCAAGATTCCGGAGTACGAGCAGTATCTGCATCTTGACGCGGAGAAGCATCTGCGCGAAGAGCGGGAGAAGCTGGTCAGCAGAAACGTGAAGGTGCGCACCAAGGTTGGACACGGATCGGCGGCGGAGGAAGTCGTTCTAATTGCAAAAACCGAAGGCGCCGATCTGATCGTTATTGCGACCCATGGATCGACGGGGCTGGAGCGCTGGGTGTTCGGATCGGTGGCGGAGAAGGTGGTGCGGCTGGCCGAGTGTCCGGTGCTGACGGTGAGGCAGGAGGAAGCAGCGGCGTGAGACCGGGGAGACTCCAGCAAGGTGTTCTCGATGGCTGAAGAGGTAGCTTGCGTAGAGTGCGGCGTCCCAGTTCGTGCGAGCACAGCGAAGAGAACGCGGGGGCTTTGCATAGCGTGCAAAATGAAGCGCACACGAAGTAGCCCGTATCTACCTGCTGTACGGATCCCTAATCAACCGGGTTCACAATTCTCCGGGTGGCTTCAATGCTCTTTCTGAGGCGGAAAAACTTTACTACGCAACCATGCTCCTAAGAAATGAGGTTGGGAATGGAGGCTTTGACCAATATTTTTTTAACAGTTCCGGACTCGTCTTACCTATATGCAGAGAAAGGTCTGATCGAGATTGGAGCGCAACGCAAAGTGCTCGAACGTCCTAGCGGCTAAGCGAAGAACATTGTCTTCCCAACCGTCGCCCGTTCCCACAGATGACGTGAGACCGGGACGTATGCTTGGTCCTTTGATCCGGACGGCCTGTCCCTGATGGTCGACGAACTCGATATCTGACTAGCCTTAAATGCGACGACGGCTAACAATAAGGATTCGCGCGCAAGCATGGCCTTGTTTCCCACACGATGATCAAGTCTAGATAAGGAATCGAGCTTACTGGACACCTCCCGCAATCGACGGCACCAGCAATATCTCATCCCCATCCTGGAACGTGTAGCCCGGGCCGCCGAGGAAGCGGATGTCTTCTTCGTTCACATACACGTTCAGGAAACGGCGGATCTGCCCCGCTTCGTCGCGCAGGTGGGGTTTGAGCGCGGGGAATTTCTGGTCGAGCACCGAGAACAATTCGCCGAGGTTGGTGGCGGAGCAATCGAGTTTGCCGACGCCGTCGGTGTGGCGGCGCAGGGCGGTCGGGATTTGTACGGTGATCGACATGTCAGGCCTCCACGGTTTCGGGAACGTCGAGCGTGTTGTCGAGATAGCGTTCGAACTCGGCGAGTTTGGGAGCGATGGCGGTCTCGGCGGTGTATTCGCCGGCAAGCGCGTCGGTGGTTTTCAGGCCGTTGCCAGTGATGCACAGAACGGTAGTTTCGTCGGGTGCGATGCGGCCTTCGTGGTAGAGCTTGCGGGCGCAGCCGACGGTGACGCCGCCCGCGGTTTCGGTGAAGATGCCTTCGGTTTCGGCGAGTAACTGGATCGAGTCGACCAGCTCGGGATCGGATACGTCTTCGGACCAGCCGCCACTCTTGGTGATGGCTTTAATCGCGTAATGGCCGTCGGCCGGATTGCCGATGGCGAGCGAGCGGGCGATCGTCGCGGGCTTCTGCGGTTCGATTTCAGCGCGACCGGTTTTGATCGCGGTGGAAATGGGGGAGCATCCGCTGGCCTGAGCGCCAAAGAACTTTACCGGCTTCGGCTCGACCAGGCCGAGGGTGATCAGCTCGTCGAACGCTTTTTTAATTTTTGTAATCAGCGACCCGCCCGCCATGGGCACAACCACGTTATCGGGCAAGCGCCAGCCGAGTTGCTCGGCGATTTCGAAGCCAACGGTCTTCGAGCCTTCAGCGTAGTAGGGGCGAAGATTGACGTTGACGAATCCCCAGCGATGCTCGTCGGCGATCTGCGAGCAGAGGCGGTTGACCTGGTCGTAACTGCCGGCAATGCGGACGACGCGCGCGCCGTAGACCTGGGTGTTGAGAATTTTCGCGGGCTCGAGATCGGCGGGAATGAAGATCCAGGCCTTGAATCCGTTGCGCGCAGCCTGGGCGGCGACGGAGTTGGCGAGGTTGCCGGTCGAGGAGCAGGAGACGGTATCGAAGCCGAAGGCGCGTGCTTGCGACAAGGGCGACCGCGACGACGCGGTCTTTGAAGCTGAGCGTGGGCAGGCAGACGGCGTCATTTTTGATGAAGAGTTTGTGCGTGCCGAGTTGCTTGCCGAGGTTCGGCGCGCTCAGCAGCGGCGTGAAGCCGACGGGAAGCGTCGGATGAAAATGGGGAGGGAGGGGGAGGAGCTCGGAGTAGCGCCACATGTTGGGAGGGCGTTGGGCGATCTTTTCGCGCGTGAACTCAGCGCGCACGGCGTCGTAGTCGTAGCCGACTTCCAGGGGGGAGAAACACTCGTCGCAAATCGACCGGGGCTGGTTTCCCCAGGCCTTGCCGCATTCCCGACAGCGCAATTCGTAGTGAGCCATCTTGCTACTCGCATTCTTGCGAGTAGCGGAAGGACGAGCATCCCGGGAGAAAAGGGCTTCTAAAAACGAAGACCTCTTCTCCGGATAGGAAAAGAGGCTACGGGAAAACGGGTAGAAAAGCCGCTTGCCCGAATCTCATGTTCCCCGTCTCCGGGAGAGAGTTGGCACCGAGCAGTCGCGATATATGATCACGACCCGGTTGCCGTGGCGTCTCAGGGCTCGTCCCTCAGCCACTCTGCATGAAATTCAAAGTCTGCTCAAAAGCGGAGCAAACTTGGGAAAGATAATACGCGTCACAACGGGGTGTGTCAAGGGAGCGAGCCGGCTCTATGCGGTTTGTGTTTGCTGCCTATGGGCGAATCAGTTAGCGGGGCGCGCGTCGACTTCGAAGCCGTACTCCTTGAGCAGGTTGGCTACGGTGGGAGTCTTGAGGAAGGCGAGGAACGCGCGTGCCGTGTCCTTGTTCTTCGACGCGCTGAGAGTTACGCACGCTTGTTCGATGGGTGGATAGGTATTGGCAGGGATTTCGGCGAAGTGGCCCTTGTCTTTCATGGGGGGCGAGAGCGCGAGCGAGAGCGCGATGATTCCGACGTCGGCGGAACCGGTGACGACGAATGAGGCGGTCTGCGAAATGTTTTCGCCGAGGACGAACTTGTCTTTCAGCTTGTCGTACAGTCCCTGCTTCTGGAGCGCGGCGACGGCCGCCTGGCCGTAAGGAGCGTGCTGGGGATTGGCGATGGCGATTTTTTTGATACCGGGATCGAGCAGAGAGGCGAGACCTGACTCGAGGTTGAGCTTCGAGCCCCTGGGAACCCAGATCACGATTTTGCCCTTCGCGTACTGGTAATAGGAATCGGGCTCGGTCAGTCCGGCAGCTTCGAGCTTTTTCGGGTAGTCGAGATTGGCAGAGAAAAACATGTCGAAGGGCGCGCCGTTTTGAATCTGCTGGAAGAAGTTGCCAGAGGATCCGTAGATGACCTTGACGTTCTTTCCGGATTGCTGCTGAAAGCGGGCGGCAACGTCCTCCATGGCGGATTGCAGATCAGCGGCGGCGGCGACGGTGAAATCCTGGGCGCCGGCCGAGGAGCCACGCAGTAAGAATGCAAGCAGCAGCGCGCAAAGAAAAAGCTGTCGGAGGCTAGACACGCAGAATCATCACCTCAGTGGCCTTGATGAGGGCGGCGGCGGTTTGGCCGGGCTTGAGATTCATTTCGCGAGCGGAGCTGGCGGTAATGATCGAGGTGATCTGCTGGCCGCCGATGGAGATTTTCACTTCGGCCATGAGGCCGCTGACGCGCACGCTGTCGATGCGACCAACCAGTTGATTGCGTCCACTGACGCGGCGGATCACATCGCGGCGCTCCTTCTCGGTTTTGCCGCGGGTGCGAAAGAGCAGGCGATCGACCTCGTTCTGTGGAATGCGATGATGGCCGCCCGCAGTCGGCACGCTGCGGATTCTCTTCTTGTAGATCCATTGTTTGAGCGTGGGGAAACTGACTCCGAGTTGCAAAGCGGCATCGCGCAGGTGCAGCAACGCGGCGGTCGGAGTTTTTCTGGTCTTCTTCTTGTTCCCGCTCTTGGGCATGGAAGCGCATCGTACAGCCCGCTCCTTTCGCGGTCAACTCAGCGGCGCCGGGATGCAGTATCGCTGCAAAACATGAATACTGCATAAAACCATTCAGCATTTATCTATCAATACGTGTATTATGTACGCTTTCATTCTTGGGGCGGATTTCTATCCTTGGATTAAAGAAGGCTGGTGGCTGCATGCATAGAAGCGTGGGACTCGCGATCCTGGTGGTTGTGATTACTACGAGCGGGGCTTTTGCCCAGGACGGATATTTTTCCAGCTGGTTCGAACGAGTGGATAAGACCAAAGACGAGCAGCCACACTGGGTCACGCCGGTGGCGACGACGACGCCGCGCCTGGAAGAAGAAGTCCGCTACGACCAGTTGTGGCAGGTGAACGCCAAGGGCGTGACCACGAACAACTACGACGGCGGCAAGGGGCTCGAGTTGATTCCCTTCGAGAAGGTGGAAGTGATCTTCAATGTGCCGCCGTACCTGGCGCACAACGATCCCACAGTGCGCAATGGATTTGGGGATGTGGCGTTTCTGGTGAAGTACCGGCTGCTTTCGGAGAATGAAGAGAAAGGCAATTACATTTTGACGGCCTTCTTAGGATGGAGTGTGCCGACGGGTGATCACAAAAACGGAGCTCTGCATGCGGTGATTACGCCGACGATTGCTTACGGCAAGGGTTTCCGAAACTTCGATCTGCAAGGGACGTTCGGGATCGGGCTGCCGACCGCGGATACCAATATCGTGGGACGCACCTACGCCTGGAACAACACATTTCAGTACCGGGTGTTCCGGAGGATCTGGCCGGAAGTCGAACTCAACACAACGTTCTTTCAGGATGGGAAGAACGACGGGCAGAAACAGAATTTCGTCACGCCGGGACTGGTGCTGGGACGGTTTCGTTTGTGGAGGCGGGTAGGATTCACGTTTGGCGGCGGCTTCCAGATCGCCACCACGCACTTCCACACGACGAATCACAACGGAATTTTGACGGTAAGGTTTCCGTTCTGAAGGCAGGTCACGGAGGACAGGAAACTGGTCACAGGTTTAGCTTGCGGGCAACTTTACTCCTGAGAATTGCTGGCAGGCTTCGAGGAGTCTCTCCTGGCGCTCGACATCGCGAGTGGCGCGGTGCGACGCCAGGAACTCTTTATGAAAGAAATATTCGCCAGTGACTTGGGCTTCCGGGTCATCGCTGGTGGCGAGCCAGACTTGGGTGCGAAAGCCGGCGTCGAGATCGTCGGGAGCGTTCGGACCTCCCATCCTGGTGGCAACCCAGCCGGGATCCACAACGTTGGAGTAAACGTCGTGCCAGTGGCGCGCTATCGCGAAGGCGAGCAGCGTGTCGTGAAACTTGGTGTCGGAGTAGGCTTGCTGTCCGTTCCATTTGCGTTTTTCCCACTTGAGGTCATTCAAACTCGGGTCACCACTCTGGTGCAGGCCGGAACTCAGATACACCAGGCGCTTGGGCCGGCGGATGAGCGCGGTCAGGATATAGGGCGCCAGGGTATTGACGGCGAACACGTGGGGCAGGCCATCCTCGGTCAGGCGGCGCGGCTCTTGATATCCGACCGCGGCGTTGTGGATGACGGCATCAAAGGGGCCAAGGGCGTTGACATCGTCGGCAAGCTTGCGCGTCTGCGCGATGCTGGCGAGATCGCCGAGCAGGACGGTCTCAGCGCCGGGGACGGCAGCCATGGCATCGCGCGCCCGTTGATCATTGCGCGCGTGAAGCACGGCGCGGTGTCCTTGCTCGATGAGAAGCTGAGCGGCCATGCGCCCGAGTCCGTCGGAGGAACCGGTGATGAAGACGCGCGCCATGGACTTTGACCCTCTTGGAATTCACCGGCACTTGGCGACGATCAGGGTGATGTCGTCGTGCTGGCGGCCGCGGCTGTAGTTCTGAACTTCTTCGACGATTGCCGAGATGAAAGCACTCGGAGCCTTTTCGCGATGGCGGCGCAAGGCTTCGATCAGCCGTGGCTCGCCGAATTCCTCCTCGGCATCGTTGAAGGATTCGGTGATTCCGTCGGTGTAGAGGGCCAGGACGTCGCCGGGAAACAATTGGCGTTCCTCGATTGAGCAATCCCAGTTCGGAAAAAGACCGAGTACGGTGCCGGTGGAGGCCAGTCGCTCGAGCGTGTTGTCCGCGCGCAGAAGAAGTGGAAATAGATGTCCGCAGTTGGCGTAACGCAGGGTGCGGGTGCGGTCGTTGAACTCGGCGAAGAACAGAGTGGCGTAAGCGCTTTCGGTGGTGTTCTCGTAGAACAGCTGGTTGACGGAACGCAGGAAGCGCTGCGGGTGATCGAGAGCGATCGCGCTTTGGCTGCGCAGGTTGGCTTGCAAGTTGGCCATGAGGAGGGCGGCGCCAATTCCCTTCCCGGACGTATCGCCGACGACCAGGCCGAGACGATCCTGGCCGAGGTCGAGAAAATCGTAGTAGTCGCCGCCGACCTCGTGGGCCTGAATGCAACAGCCGGCATAATCGAGAGTGTTGAGGCGCGGCAGGGCTTGGGGAAAAAGGCGAGCCTGCACGCGCTTGGCGATTTCCAGTTCCTGCGCGGCGCGACGCTCGGCTTCGAGCTTCTCTTCGGCAAGCCGGCGTTGCGCTTCGATTTCGCGGACAAAGTCGTCGCGGCCGACGAGAGAAAACGAGTTGCCGTCGAGATCGTCGAAGCGAGTGAAGATTCCGCCCCAGAGCGTGGTCTGCGGCGGGTGATGGAAGCGAACGCCGCGCTTGCCCCATTCCTCGAATTTCGCCATGACGTCTTCGGTGACCAGCACGGCGTGGCGGCAGCGGCCGATCAGCTTGTATTCCTCGGATTTGCGCGTGGGGGCGACGAGCGCAAGAAGCGTGTTGCCATCGGGCGGGGCAACCGCGACCCAGCGGTCGCCGGATTCGTAGCTCTGGTCGATGACCAGGCCGAATCCGAGCTGGTCGACGAAAAAGCGGAGGCTGCGGTCCTGGTCGCGGACGAAAATATTCACGCAGAGGAGGCGAAGATAGGGATCCTGACGATCGAGGCGAAGACCCGAGGGCAGCTGTGGGGAGGAGGCTGGCACAGCGGGAATTATAAGACCTGGTTCGAGGTCTGAGGGGTGGGTGGAAGATGTGGAACGGCCCACCCCCGATTCTTCGGCGCCCTCGCTCAGCGTGGCTGGGGCTGTACGCCCGGGGCGCGAACAGTTGACGTTGCTGCCTGTGGCGACGCTACGTGGTGCGAGAAGCGGGCGAGTGGTTATTGGCTAGGCGTTTTCTCCGTAGCTGCGGGGTGGGAAAACCTTAAAACGCAGAGAGCGCAGAGAAGGGCCGCAGAGGACGGGGAGGAAGGCGCTACTGCTTTTCCTTCTCGGTGTCGGGCTTTTTGGCGAAGGACCTCACGTAGTTCACCATGTCCCAAACCGTGTCGTCTTTGACGCGATCACCTTCGGGCGGCATCTGGTCCTTGCCCTTCTTGATGATGTAGAAGAGTTCGCCGTCGGTGCGATCCTTGAGGGTGGAAGGATCGGTCTCGTCGTGCATTTTCAGTTTCATGTCGACGGCGACGTCACCTTTCCCGGTGCCATCTTTGCCGTGGCACATGGCGCAATCAAATCCGTACTGCTTCTTGCCGCGCGCAAGGGACTCTTCGGTGGGCTTGACCGGGTTCTGCTGTTGGGCGGCATCGACTGGGATGGTGTAGTACGGTGCGGCAGCGCCGGGCTTGGGTACGGCGGTGTTCTGCGCTGATAGAACGACCGCGATCAGAGCCATGGACGAAAGAACCGCCAGGGACTTCCACATGATGAGCCTCCTTGTGACCGGTCG
This sequence comes from uncultured Acidobacteriota bacterium, assembly GCA_963729415.1. Lineage (GTDB taxonomy): Bacteria > Acidobacteriota > Terriglobia > Terriglobales > Acidobacteriaceae > Gp1-AA133. The sequence goes on from CAVSOD010000018.1 coordinate 496,850, forward strand.
GAACGACTGGCTCGCGGCTGCGATGCGAAACGCGGATCGTTCTGCGGTGAATCTGGCCGGAGCGTCGGGAGTTGAACCCATGTGGGAGGCTTCGTTAGCCCGATTCCCAATCGCTTTACCCACTATGCGCTCCGGGGGCTGCGGAATGGGAACGCACGCAGTGCGCGGATCCCGACACCCGCATCCCGTACGTTTCAGGCTACGGGGTCATCTCGCTCCGCGGTGTGATGTAGATCACTACGGGTCGTAATCTGGGTTACACGGGAGGCATCCCCCTTTCGGGCCTTACCACGCGGAGGTGGACCCGCTATGATGTGGGGCCGTCCAGGGCGTCGAAGGCGAAGGGGAGCGCCAGACGGAGCGAGGCGAGCATGATGGAATCGCGGGATGTCATCGCGGCGGTTATGGCAGGGGACGCGACTCAGGTGCGCCAGTTGGTGGCGGCGGATCGTTCGCTGGCGGCAGCACGCGACGAAAATGGAGTCTCGGCGCTGATGCATGCTCTGTACCGTCAGCGCAAAGATCTGGCGGAGCTCTTGCGTGCGAGCCGGCCGGAGCTCGACATCTTCGAGGCCAGCAGCCTGGGCCGTTCGGACCTCGTCGAGGAACTGGTCGAGCGCAATCCGCGGCTGGCGAACTCGCGATCCGGGGACGGCTATACGCCACTGCATTTCGCCGCTTTCTTTGGTGAGGAGAGTGTGGCGCGTGTGCTGCTCGAGCATCACGCGGATGCAGGTGCTGTGGCGAACAATCCCATGCAAGTGATGCCGCTGCATTCGGCGGCGGCCGGAAGAAATCTAGCGATTGTGCGCGCGCTGCTCGAACACGGGGCACCGGTGAACGCACGGCAGGAGAAGGGCTGGACCGCATTGCACGCGGCCGCACAGCACGGCGATCGGGCCATGGTCGAGTTGCTCTTGAAATACGGCGCGAATCCCAATGCGAAGACCGATGAGGGCCACACCCCGGATCAGGTAGCGAACGAGAAGGGTCACGTGGAGATCGCCGAGCGGCTGCGGGCGGCGTAGAGCCCATCGCCTCGCGGTGCGCCGCCTTTGCTATCATCGAATCGTCCCATGCATTTCGAAGACGAAGACGCAATTCCATACGTATCGGGAACGGGGGAGGCATTCATGGATGTGCCAGCAACTCCAGCGGGAGGGGCGCGTCGCGATCAGGATATCGCGCTCGATCTGATGAAGTTTATTGCCATGACGACTGGGTATGGAAAGACCACTACGGCGGGTGGAGTTGGGTTCGAAAAGGCCACCGGCGGCGCCTCCAAGCCTGAGGATTACGCGGCCCACCTGCTGGAGTTGTATGCGAAGTGCTTGAATGCAGTGAAGAAGTAACGCAGCTTCCAGACTATTCAGCAGTCAGCTTCTAGCCAACACCCGCCAGAAAAGGTGGTTAGCTGATTGCTGATTGTCTTGGGCTTCGGTCTGGCGCACGTGCCTGGACGACCTTTCCCTTCCTTTTCCTGTCTCGTTTCGAGACTCAAGAAATCTCCCGCAGGTCCTCGTGGTGCTTGCGGCATGATGGCCCTATCTGCCACAATGCGCCGCGCAAACACAAATCGCGGCTGACGATACATTCAGCACAACGAGGGAAAGGGACCTATGGCAAGCATGCCGGACGCGGTAGCCGTGGTGAAGCAGGGATCGAAATGGGGCATCGTGTGGGGTGTGCTGCTGGTGATTCTGGGCATGCTGGCGATAGCCGAGCCGTTCCTGGCCGCTGTGGCGCTGGCGACGTTCGTCGCGTGGCTGCTGATTTTTGTCGGTATTGTGCACGTGGCCCTGGCCTTCCACGCACACTCCGGAAAAGCCATGGCCTGGAAGCTGCTGGTGGGCGTGGCTTACTTGTTCATCGGCGGGTATCTACTGTTTCGTCCAGTGCTGGGCGTCGCCTCGCTTACGCTGATGTTGGCATTTTTGTTCCTGGTGGAAGGCGTGCTCGATTTCATGCTGTGGTGGAAGTCGCGTTCGACGCGGGGGGCGTTCTGGATCCTGGTGGACTCGATTATCACACTGCTGCTGGGCGGAATGATTTACGTCCATTGGCCGTCGAGCTCGTTTTATGCGATTGGGACGCTGCTGGGGATTAGCCTGATCATCAGCGGAGTGACCCGCGTGATGCTGTCGCTGGCCGTGCGGAGCCTGGCGGATCAGGTAGCGTAGAAGCAGGTCTGTGGGCCGTTAGGTGTCAGGTCTAGGTAAGGACAAAAAAGCCGTGGACGAGTTCCACGGCTTTTTGCTGGAGTCTGCGTTTCGCCGACAGCAGTGGCCGATCCACAACTAACGGCGCTTTTTCTTCTTGGCGCTCTTTTTCTTTGCGGCCTTCTTGGCTGGCTTTTTCTTGGCGGCTTTCTTTGCTGGCTTCTTGGATTTCTTTTTCGCAGCTTTTTTGGGAGCCTTCTTTTTCGCCGCCTTCTTCCTGGCAGGTTTGCGGGCGCCACCGCCGCCACCGCCCGCGGGTTTGGGAGGAACGGGAACGACCTCATCGACCTCGATGATCGACTCCCGCACGACGGGCACGCCGGCCTCTTCCTCCTCCTCTTCTTCCTCTTCTTCCTCCAGGATCTCTTCGGGGGTCTCGCCGTAGGCGCCGGTATCCCCGTACTCGTCCATTTCGTCATCGAGACCGTAGAGGGTTTCATCGTAAAAGGTCATTGCTCCTCCTGGTGTTGCGCAAAGGTTAGCGCGGGCACGCCGCCGAAGTTGGCGCCGCGCACGAAAAAATTAGAAGACCACTGAAGAACTGCGTCGTCCTGAACGGGGCGCGATTATAGCAGAGAACCCCGTCCCCGATGCTACGGCATTCGCTTTGTTTTTCAAGTGTCCATTGGGACGATGGAGAAACAGGTGACAGGTCACAGAGTCTTGGCTTCTGAGCTTCTGGCTTCTGGCTGCTAGCTTCTGGCGTCTGGGCTTTGGATCTCTCGGGTTGGTCGTTCCTGCAGAGATACGGTGCTTTCAGAGAATTGGAAGAGTTCCTTTGCACAACTGTGAAAAACCTGAAGCCTTTCGCTGTGAGCTGTCACCTGACCCGTGGCCTAGGGCTTAATCACTAGAACCATTCCGGGACGAAGCACGGCGATGTTGCGGTTGTCCCGCTTTAAGGCATCGACTGTCGTCTTGTAGGCGCTGGCGATGGAGAAAAGCGTCTCACCCTGCTTGACCTTGTGATGGACCACGGAATTCCCGGAGGTTGAAGCGGGCCGGTGCTTGGAAGCCGGATGGTGAACAGAGACGACTTCGGGCTGAGAAGCATTCGGCGTGACGGGCAGGTGAACGTAAACAACGCTCCGGCCTCGCAGGCTGTCTCCCTTTACGTGGTTCCAGTGGCGAACCATGGCTGGCGGCACGCCAAAATTGTCAGCGACGGACTGTACTGTATCGCCCTTGCGGACCTTGTAACGGATGGCGCGGCGAGAGTAGGTGGCTTCCTCGGTGAGGGCACGCTTGCCTGGCGCAATCGGGATGGTCAGCTTCGTACTCGGAGTGAGGGGGTCGCGGTCTTCGAGATTGTTGGCTTCCGCGATGGCATTGGGCGTCGTGCGGTAAGTGCGGGCGATGGAAGCCAGCGTGTCGCCGGATTGAACCTTGTGGTAACGCCACCAGACCCGCATGTCGGTTGGGATGGCGGCAATGGCGGAGAGATACTTTTCCTTCGTGCCCGCGGGCAGCCGCAGTTCGAATTCGTGGTCTTTCGGGGTGGTCATGCGCAGCAGGCTGGGGTTGAGATCCTGCAGGTCAGTAGCGGAGGCGTCCACACACTCAGCGACCAGCCGAAGGTCCACGGGATAATCGATCTTGACGGTGTCGTACGGAACGGGCTGGGCCTTCTCGAGGTGATCGAGACCGTACTGTGCCGGGTTTTTGGCCATGATAGTGACGGCCAGAATGATGGGCACGTAGTTGCGGGTTTCGCGGGGCAGCACGTTACGGCGATAGAGTTCCCAGAAATCGGCGTAGCCGGTACGCTTCACCGCGCTCTGCACCGTTCCGGGGCCGGAGTTGTAAGCGGCCATCGCCAGATACCAGTCCCCAAACTGGTGATAGAGATCTTTGAGGTGGCGGGCGGCGGCGCGAGTGGCTTTCTCGGGGTCCTGGCGATCGTCGACCCACCAGTCACGCTGCAAGCCGTAGCCGCGGGCGCGGCTGGCCATGAATTGCCAGATGCCGCGGGCGCCGACGCGGGACAAAGCCAGCGGATGGAAGCCGCTTTCAGCTTGAGCGAGATAGATCAGGTCTTGCGGAACGCCTTCTTCTTTGAGGATGCGGCGGATCATCTCGTCGTAACGGCCGGAGCGGGTCAACGCATTTTCGAAGGTGTCACGGCCCCGGGTTGAGAAGTAACTGATGTAGCCGGCGACCTGGTCGGTCATCATCAGCGGCAGGTCGGAGCGGGTCGACTTGATTTCGGCTTCGGCCTGGGCCTTTACGTTGGCGTCGACAGGAACGGTCGCTTCGTTGGCCTCGTCGATGGGAGCCGGTTCGGATTTCTGTTCGGTGAAGCCATCACCCTGGCGCAACGCCAGGATTTCGAAACTGTTGATGCCGTCGAGGATGCGGTCGAATTCCGCCTCGAGTCGCGGGTCGGAATGGACGTCCAGTTTGCTGCCCAGGAGCAGATCGAAGGCCCGGTCAAAATTCTGACGCGCTGCTTCCAGATGGCCGGCGGAGTAGTTTTCCTGGCCAGCCTCGTACTCCTTTTCGACCTGGGCAATCAGGTCAGCTACGGGGTCGGGCGAGGGGGCAGCGGTTTGGGAAAGAGGCTCAGGAGCCGACTTCGGCGCGGAGACCTGTTTCGGGTCGTCGGTGGCGGCCGGGTTTACGGCGGCGGTGATTGCTGGCGGAGAGGCTTGCCGGGCAGGCAGCATCGCGACTGGGCGCTTGGCGGACTGGCAGGCACACGTGCCGAGGATGGCGGCCAGCGGTGCGATTCTGGCATAGAGCTGGTGGAATCTCATATTTCTCTATGACTTACCGCCGGCGCCCTCCAGTAAGCTTGGATGCAGAAAACCTGCGAAATGGTAACCCTCGTGGTTTGGCCGGGTCAATTTCCAAAGGGCCCGATACTCATGACTTTGGGCACAGGGCGGGGATATTACTCGTCGTGAGCCAGGAGTGCAAGACTGCAATCTGGCTGTTTCGGGGGAGTACGGGTTTTCGTCGCGGCGGCAAAATGCAGGAGGACCCGCGGGCTGCGCCCGGTCGCAAGGTGCCGTCCCTAAGGGGACTTGGAGTTGTTTGCGGGACGTGAACAGCCGGGGACATACCCTGAGGCTACTTGCGCCCTGCGACTGAAGCGCGGGGCTAAAGTCGGAAGTGCCTCCGGCACTGACGCGTCGTCGTGGGTTTTACCGGCCCTCTAATTCCTTCCTCCGTCACTCGGGCTGGCCTCCGTCACTCAGGCTGGTTTTGCTCCAACGGTCTTTTCGCTTCGGGGTGGCCTTTTTCGCTCCAGCGGTCTTTTCGTTCCGGTCTTTTCGTTCCGGGGCGGTCTTTTTCGCTCACACGGCCCTTTTCGCTCGAGGCCTTTTTCTTTACGGGGCTTTTTCTTTACGGGGCCTCTTTCTTTACGAGGACCATTCCTTCAGGCGTCCTGGTTCGTGGGGAATCTCCTGCGCTCTGGACGTGGCGCGGTCGAGGTTGGCGTCTACCGGGGCAACACTTCCTTTAATTCCCTCTCGATGCGATCGAGCTCCTCGCGGATGACGCGGATCGACTGCTGATTGCGGGAGGTATGGGGATGCGGAGATATGGCTTCGAGAGCGGCACGGATCTGGTGGTTGCGGTCCCAGACCAGATGGAGTTTTGCGAGCGTGCGCTGGCGGTGCTGATAAAGGTTGCGAACGAAAGAAATGGCGAGCCAGGCAAAGATCAGGCCGAAGAACGCCTCAATGGGAAGCCGGTCCTTGGCGCCGTCATAGTCAGAGAACAGCAAACGGTACACGGCTTCGCCCATGCCGAGCGAGGCGAACAGAACGGGAATCCCGACCAGGTAGACGGGAAGAAGATCAAAGGTTTGCAGCGCGGAAGGATAGTTCTTGATTCGTGTCCTGACCAACTCGAGCGCCATGCCACACCCTGGTGAATCGAAGTTTTGCGCGCGAGAAACGCGATTCCCACGCAACTGGGCCATGGTAAACCAGCTGAACTAGAAGGGGAAAGGACCTCGCGAAGAAAGTTTGCGATGGTGTAGTCTCGTGACTTGCATCGCCGCGACCTACGGGCCCGAAGCGGCGCAAGTTCCATGATCACTTTGCTGAGCATTCTCGGTGTGGGTTTTCTGCTGGGCATCCGGCATGCAACCGACCCGGATCATGTCATCGCCGTGACCACGATTGTGAGCCGGCAGCAAAGCATCCGGCAGGCGGGGGTGATCGGCGTGCTTTGGGGACTGGGGCATACCATCACGATCGTACTGGTGGGTACCGGGATCATCGTATTCAACCTGGCGATCCCGCAACGCGTTGGACTGGCCATGGAACTGGCGGTGGGGCTGATGCTGATCCTGCTCGGGGTCCTGAATCTGACGGGAATCACGCGAAGGATTACGGAGCGGTTCACGCCCGGTCACAGCGCGGACGTGGTGCACGCTCACGTGCATCACCATGGCGGCCATGCCCATGTTCACACCCATGCGCACGAAGAAGATGCCCACTTGATGCTGGAAGAAACGCCGCAAAGTCCGGTACAGCAGATGTTGGCTAAGGTCGGACTCTACCAGCTGCTGCGCCCGCTGGCGGTCGGTATTGTGCACGGACTGGCGGGTTCGGCGGCAGTCGCCCTGTTGGTGTTGACGACTATTCGCGATCCGCGCTGGGCGATTGGCTACCTGCTGGTATTCGGGCTGGGGACGATTGCGGGCATGATGGTGATCACCATGATCCTGGGGGCGCCTTTTGCGTACACGGGCAAGAGGTTTGCGAACTTCAACCGTGGGCTGGGCGTGGCATCGGGCGTGATCAGCGTGGCATTCGGACTGTTCATCACAATCCAGATTGGTTTTGTTGATGGGCTTTTTACGGCGCATCCGCATTGGACTCCGCACTGAGTGCCGAGAACCGCAGGCCCTGCACTCTCGGGGGATGGAGTTCGAGCACCGCGGCGGGTAGGATGGTGGTTCAGTCGCCAGTCTCTAGTCACCAGTCGCCAGATCGATCAACTGTTGCGGATTAGAGAGGCCAGGGAGCAAGGAGAACGCAATGCACGTTTGGCAATCATGGATGTTGGGTGCGGTGCTGGCGGGAAGCAGCCTGTTCGCATGGGGACAGCAGCAAGGGCAGCAAGGATCCGCACCGCCGCCGAAAGAGGTTCCGTCCCCGGCACAGCAAAGCATTGGACCGCATCGCACGATGGAAGCGCAGGTCGAGCTGCGCGGGCTGACGCAACAGCTGGGCCTGACTCCGGAGCAGCACGAGAAGCTGCGGCCGATCGTAGAGGAAGAAGGCGAACGGTTGCGCGTCAATCGGCTTGACGAACACCTCACTCCCGATCAGAAGCGGCAAAAGTCACTGGAGATTCGCCAGTCGTATCAGTCGAAGATTGCGGCGCTGCTCACGCCGGAACAGCAGGAAAAGTTCAAGAAGATCCAGGAAGCCTACCAGGGAAAACCGGCGGACGGGGCGAAGGATAAAAGCACGCCGCCAGCAGCGCCGCAGAAATAGCGCGTTTCCAAGCCTCGCTCAGGCCGATTCCGGCTTACAAATTCGAGCTGCATTCTTATGCGTCGGCAAAAGCTTTTTACCGCAAAGGACGCGAAGCGAAGCCGCTAAGGTCGCGAAGCAAAGCAAATTCATGCCCTTTGAGGCTCCTGGAAGGCAGCGCTCTTTGTCCTTGCGCTGCGTCATTACACGTGGGCTCATGCCGGTCGCTTGAAAAGCGGGACATTCTTTTCGTCACCGATCCGCCGCCGAGCGTGCGGGTGTTCCGCCACGTTATGATGACGCTCAGGAAATTTCTATGAAAGCGATCCAGGTAAAGCACACGGGCGGCCCCGAGGTATTGGGATTGGTGGAATTGCCGGTTCCGGAACCGAAGGCGAACGAAGCGGTCGTGAAGATTGTGGCCGCAGGCGTCAACTTCATTGACGTGTATTTCCGCGAAGGCCGTTATAAAGCGGTAGTGCCCTTTGTTCCGGGACAGGAAGCAGCGGGGGAAGTCGTAGCCGTGGGGTCGGCCGTGACCGATGTGAGGGTCGGCGATCGCGTGGGCTACACGACGGTGCTGGGCAGCTATGCCGAGTACGCGGCAGTCCCCGCAGATCGTCTAGTGAAGATTCCTGAAGGCGTGAGCTATGAGCAGGCGGCTGCCAGCCTGCTGCAGGGAATGACGGCACAGTACCTGCTTTACAGCACGTATCCGTTGAAGAAAGGGGAGACGGCGCTCGCGCACGCCGCGGCGGGAGGGGTCGGGTTGCTCCTGGTGCAGATGGCCCACAACCTGGGCGCGCGCGTGATTGGGACTGTTTCCACCGCGGAGAAAGCCAAGTGTGGCGCGGGAAGCGGGCGCGGACGACGTCATCCTTTATACGCAGGTAGATTTCGAAGTGGAGACGCGACGCCTGACGAATGGCAAGGGTGTGGACGTAGTCTACGACTCGGTGGGGAAGACCACGTTTGAAAAAGGCTTGAATGTGATCCGGCCGCGCGGTTACATGGTGTTATACGGGGGATCGAGCGGCCCGGTGCCGCCTTTTGATCCGATTCTGCTATCGCAGAAAGGATCGCTATATCTAACGCGGCCCACGCTCGCACAGTACATCGCAACCCGCGAGGAACTCGAGGAGCGGTCGCAAGCGGTGTTTGGCATGATCGCCGCGGGCAAACTGAAGCTGCGGATCGAGCATACCTATCCGCTGAAGGATGTCGCGCAGGCGCATCGCGACCTGGAAGCGCGAAAGACAACGGGAAAGGTGTTGTTGTTAAATTCGTGACGGAACTGCGTCGTTCGGGCCCGCGAACGATCTCGTCACCCATGCCGTGACCGCTTACTAACCCTATTCTCCTCATCTATTTATCTTGCTTTCCGTCGATCTCCTGATATACAAACCACCGGGACCTCAACGTCCCAGACCGTGCATCGTACCCACCCTGTCCACGAAACAAGTTCTGCTTTCCGCCGCCTGCGCCAAGGTTCCGCGCCGCGGTTCTTTCGGGAGACCTCTATGAAATTCACGTCGAAAATCGTCGTTGCCCTGTGGCTCGCCCTGATCTGGACCGTCTCAGCCTTCGGTCAAGGCTCGGCATCCGGCGATCTGCACGTGATCGTGAAAGACGAGAAGGGAAGCTTCGTCACCAACGCAACCGTCACCGCGCGCGAACAGGCTAAGGCATTCATGCGTTCCACCACGCAGAACACCGATGGGGAATACCGCCTGGTGTCGCTGCCTCCTGGCCTGTACACGGTGACCGTGGAAGCTAGCGGATTTGCCAAGGCTGAAGCTCAGGATCAATCGGTGACAGTGGGCCAGATGAAAGAACTGCCCATCATCCTGCGCGTGAGCGGGGTGGAAACGGTCGTCAATGTCAGCTCGGAAGGGGAACTGGTCGAGACGACCCGCAGTTCCACCACCAACACGGTCGACCAGCGCCGCATCGACAACCTGCCGATCAATGGGCGGAACTACATCAACTTCGCGCAGACGGATTCGCAGGTGGTGCGCGACAATGCGCCCAACACCGGCGCAGCGCCGACATCCGGACTGAATTTCGGCGGCCAGCGGGCGCGCTCGAACCTGGTCAATGTGGATGGCGCGGACGCCACCGATAATTCTGTGAACGGCGTGCGCTCGACGGTCTCACAGGAAGCCGTGCAAGAGTTCCAGATCATCACGAACGGGTATGCCGCCGAGTATGGACGCGCTGCCGGCGGCGTGGTGAACATCATTACTCGCTCCGGCTCGAATGATTTCCACGGCGATGTCGTTCGGCTACCTGCGCAATCGGAATTTTCAGGCGGTCAACCCATTCAGCACCGACGAAGAATCCGGCGTACACACGCGTGCAGGCCGGCGCAGCGTTTGGCGGCCCGATCAAGAAAGACAAGACCTACTATTACTTCTCGTACGAGATCACGCGGCGGCATGAGACCGGGTTCTCGAGCATCGGGCAAAATAATTTCGACCTGGTGAATTTCGACACCACGCAGATTGGCATGCCGTTTGGGCCGCTACAATTGTCGGGCGATCAGATTACCTTCCTCACCGATCCCAGAGTCATCGCCCTCGAGCAGGGGAGCCCGGCCGCACTTCAGGGCGTTTTGAAGTACGTCACTCTGGCGGGTGCATCCGCCGGACAGGGAATTCAGGGCCAGTGGCCGAGCCCAGCTGGTACAAGCCATTACGATGGGAGGGCTGTCGAGCTGGAGCGGCTTCCCCACCAGTTGCCCTCCACCCGGACCCTGTGTGCCGACTCCGTCCTCCTACCAGACGCTCGCGTCGCAAGGGGGAATTTTCCGGTCTTTGAAGGGACCAGCCTGTACTCGCTTCGTCTGGATCACAACATCTCGAACAGCAATCACCTGATGCTGCGGGCCAATGTCAGTCCGAGTACGGTCACGGGAATTGAAGTGGGCGGGCAGGATCAACCCTTTGGGCAAAATGCGTACTCGCGCACGTCGGAGCAGACTTATCGCGATGTCGCCGGCACGGTGCAGGACACCTGGACGCTTGGGATCAACAAGGTGAATTCCTTCAGCTTTCAGTATGCGCGCCGCGGTCTGTCGTACTTCTATAACACTGCGATTCCGGGCGGCGCCGATCCCGCCGTCAATATTCCGGGTATCGCCTACTTCGGACGCGAGCCCTACTCCTACATTCAACGCACCGAGCAGCGCTACCAGTTCACCGACAACTTCTCGTGGAGCTTGGGCGCGCACGACACCAAGTTCGGCGCGGACTTCAACTACCTGCCCCTCGACGCCATCTTCACCGTCAACTATGGCGGCGTTTACGACTTCGGGTCGTTCCACGCAGTGGACTTGGGATTCACGCCGCTTCCCGATCCCACTAACCCCGGGGCGACGATCTCATTTCCCGACCTTTCCCCGGTACAGGCTTACGGTGCGGGCCTTCCCGGAGACTTTATTCAGGGACTCGGCAGTCCCAAGGACTCGTTCTCGAATAAGCCGCTTGGCCTGTATTGGCAGGACTCCTGGCGCGTGCGCCCGAATGTGACCCTCAACCTCGGCGTGCGCTATGACATCGAATTCCCACCCAAATTCAAGCCACCCCAGGGACTGGCATTGCCGGCTTATAACCTGCTCGGCCTGCAGAAGGGAATTCAGACCGACAAGAACAACTTCCAGCCACGGTTGGGGCTTGCCTATGACCCCAAGGGTGACGGCAAGACGGTTATCCGGGCGTCGTACGGCCTGTTCTACGATCACCCACTGCTCGGCCTGTACTTTCTGGGTGACGCTTCGGACGGTTCCTCCAGCGGACAGCTGGCGTTCGGTGGAACTGCGCCCTGCAGCGGCGTCAACGGGGATCCGACCAACCTGAATGCAATTCCGATTTTCCAGGGTTTATTGAACCAGCCCGGATGCGCGCCATCGCCATTCCCGCAAGCGAATACCAATCTGGGATATCTCCCCAACCAGCAACAATTCCAGGCACTGAATTTCCCGCAGTCGGTGTTCTTGAACCAGAATTACCTGAACCTGAGCGCGAATCCGGTCCAGAGCACGTTCCTGCCGCTCGGCTTCCAACCCTTTGGATATCCGCAGGCGAAGAATTTCGTCTACGCGTATTCGCAACAGGCCAACCTGACGATCGAACGCGATCTGGGCGGCGGCTTCGCGCTAAGCCTGGCCTACAATTTCAACGGCGGGCGCCACCTGAACCGGCCTATCAACGCCAACACGATTCGCGGTGACCTGCTGACCGCCAATTTCTTCGCCGCCCGCGCCGCGGGCCAAAATGCCGCTAGCCCCTTTACGGTCAGTGGTTGCGGTCCCGGCTACGTCGACGCCGCGCTGATGAATTTCTTCCGGCCCGGCGGATTGAACCCCTCGATCGCGCTCGGTAAATACCTGACCGGGAATCCTGCCGATGCCCTGTGCGTGCAGCAGGCAGCGGCACTGGCGGCTACACTGCCCGGCTTTAATGCCAAGTGCAATCCTGTCCCCGGCGCTACGGGCATCGACTTCACCGGCTGCGTCCCGTTCGGCGACATGGACGCGAACTTCTCTAACGGCAGCTCCATTTATCATGGCTTCACCACCAATCTGCGCAAGCGCTTCGGCCACCACTACGAATTCACCGCCTCCTACACCTACTCGCATACCATCGACGATTCCACGGACCTGCAATCCACACTCACGCCGCAAGATAGCTACTACCCGGGACTCGATCGCTCGACCTCACTTTTCGATCAACGACACCGCTTTGTCTTCAGCGGCGTTTACCAGACGGGACACGTGGGCGGCGACGGTTTTGGCAGCAAACTCCTGAGCAACTGGACCTTCGCCCCCATCATCGATGTGGCCTCCGGACGTCCGTTCAACATCATCACCGGCGTCGGCGACAACCTGCAGTTGTCGTCGTTAACCAGCCGCCCCAACACATTTGCGACGCCAGCCTGCGGAAACCCGGTTCACTCGAAGTATTCCCCTACTGGCATTTTCCAGGAAGTTTGCCTGGCCAACTTCGATGGCACGCTGCTGTCGCTCGACGGCAACCTCAGCCGCAACGCGGGTGTGTCACCCTGGACCGTCTTCAACGACCTGCGAGTAGCCAAGCGCATTCCCTTCGGCGAGCGCATTAGTATGGACGCGATCGTCGACATGTTTAACATCGCCAACCGGTTTAACGTTTCGGCCGTGAGCCCGCTGTTTACCAACGCCGGGACGCCCACTGCCGCCTACGATCCGCGTCAGTTCCAGTTCGCTCTGAAGGTGAACTGGTAACCCGCGTAACCGTTAAGAAAATTCAGGCCTGAACTCCAATGCCACACGCGAGTTCAGGCCTTCTTCTTGTTGGGCGCGGCGCTGGCTCGCCATTTTTCCCGCGAAAGCGCTACACTAAAAAAGTTCCCAGGGCGCCCACTTCTCAAAAAATTCATCGGGAGTGCCGCATGGATCGACGTCGTTTTTTGCAAACCGCCGCTGCTACAACCTTGGTTGCCTCTCTTCAGAACCGGTCGGCAGGCGAACAGACCAACGCCGTCCCCACGCGCAAGCTCGGACGCACTGGCGAGAAGGTGTCGATTGTCGGACTGGGCGGCTATCACATCGGCAAGCAACAGGATGAGCAGGAGAGCATCCGCATTATCCGGACCGCGCTCGACAACGGCATCAACTTCCTCGACAACTGTTGGGACTACAACGACGGCCAAAGCGAAGTGCGCATGGGCAAGGCGTTACGCGACGGCTACCGCCAGAAGGCGTTCCTGATGACGAAGATCGACGGGCGTACCAAGAAGGCCGCCACGCAGCAACTCGACGAATCGCTCCACCGTCTGCAAACCGACCATGTCGACCTCCTGCAGTTTCACGAGGTCATCCGCGACACCGATCCGGCTCGCATCTTTGCCGAAGGCTCGGGCATGGACGCCGTCATGGAAGCGCGCAAGCAGGGAAAAGTTCGCTACATCGGCTTCACCGGCCACAAGAGCCCCGACATACATCTAAACATGCTCGAAACGGCTTTCGCGCACGGTTTCACGTTCGACGCGGTGCAGATGCCGCTCAACGTCATGGACGCGCACTTTGACAGTTTCGAGAAGAAGGTTCTGCCCGTGCTGGTGAAGCACGACATCGGTGTGTTGGGGATGAAGCCGATGGGCGACAGCCTGATTCTGCGCAGCAAGACAGCGACTCCCATCGAGTGCCTGCACTACGCTATGAACCTGCCGACCAGCGTGGTCATCACCGGATGCGATTCGCTGAATATTCTGCAGCAGGCGCTAGACGCCGCCCGCAGCTTCCAGCCGATCAGTTCCGTCGAGGTTTCGGCGCTGCTTGCGAAAACTGCTCCTGCAGCCAAGGAAGGCGAATTCGAGCGCTACAAAACGTCGCACGACTTCGACGGGACCTATCACAATCCGCAGTGGCTGGGGTAGAGGTAGGTGACAGGTCACAGGTGTCAGGTCTTAGGTGTCAGGCTTAGTCTCAGCCGTCTGTATACCGGTTCACGGTACTCAGTACCCAGCAGCCAGTACTCAGTTCTTCGTTTTCAGCCTCTCGTCGGTTCAGAGGTGTGAGATTTTCTCTGGCTAATGCGGCCGGTTACATCCTCCGTCTTGAGTATCCGCTGGCGTATTGCGGTATCGGGATGTCTGGGCTGCATTGCGGATCAGGAATCGGGCTGCCTGCCACGGTTTCGAGCGGAATCACGCCTGCCCACGTCGGGAATGAATAATCTTCCTCGTCATCGATGGGAGGGCCCTGGCGGACCTTGGCCGAGAATTCTTCGATCGGTACCCGCAACGCGAACGTTGCCTTCAGTTCCTTTTCATTCGGTTGCCGCGACTCTGCCCAGCGTCCCGGCAGGATGTGTTCCGCGAGCAGGCGGAGCGCCTCGATTTTCTCCGCGGGATCCTGGACGACCGTCGCCGTCCCAAGAACCACTACCGAGCGGTAGTTCATCGAGTGATTGAAGATCGACCGCGCCAACACCAGTCCGTCCAGCAGCGTAACCGTGATGCAGACGGGGATGCCTTTGTCGAGATTGCGCAGCATGCGGCTGGCGGCCGAGCCGTGAATGTAGAGATCGTCGCCGGAACGGCCGTAGGAGGTGGGAATCACGAAGGGCTGCCCGTCGACCACGAACCCGACGTGGCAAATGAAGCCTTCGTCGAGGATGCGGTAGAGCACTTCGCGGTCGTAGACGCCGCGCTCAGGCTCGCGAACCACACGGGTGCGGAGTGAGGGTGCGGAAGGTTGGGACATGGGAAGCGGACTCCGGGCAAGCGCCAAGGATGGTGAACGAAAAGTGTATCACTGGGGATTGGGCGGCGGTGGTGCGACCGGTGGGGTCTCGACGGTCCCCATTCCGTGAAACTGGGCCTCGACCGAATCGCCGACGTGGAGAAACACAGTGCTGGGATTCTTCATCCCCCAGGCCACATACGGAACGGGAAATTGGGTGGTGGCGGTCCAGCGCTCGCCTTCTCGAATCACGACGACGGGAACGGTAAGCTCATGCTCGCCGCCGTGAACGCCAAACATGCCGTGGACCTGCACCGTAGAGGAACCACTGTCGCTGACTTTGCCCTCCACGTGATCCGGGTGAAAGGTAAGGTCGGGGAAGCGATCGCTCTGGAGGACATCTTTGTGCATCTTTGCGTCGCGGCCGTCGTTGCCGGTGTTGCCGGTATTGGCATCGAACACGATCGCGCCTGAGAGTTTGCCCGTGGCAGGATCGAAACGGAGTTCACAGCGCCTTGCCAGGAAGATTCCGTGCACCGTGTGCATGGTGGCGCTCAGGTTGAAGGTCGCCTTGGTGTGCGCGGTGTCGCAGTGAAAGACCATTTCCTGCGCACGGGCGGGAGCGGACACAGCCAGGAGGAGACCCAGCGCCAGGAAAGCTGATCGATTGGTCGTTGCTTTCCGATGCATAGTTCGCGGACGCCTGTTTCCGCGTGAGGAGCAAACTCTATTTTGTGGGACAGGCGCTGGGAAAAGTATAGCTGGGCGAAGGGCGAGCACCCGGCCATAGAAGCGAGAGACCTTGTTTATCCGCGCTCGATTCCGCTGTCTTCGCGCTTGGTCGTCTTGAAGGCCCAGGCCATGCGGGGGGTGTTGTGGGCGATGCCGAACCTTCCGCGCGAATCGAGCAGGATGATTCCACCGTGGCCGTTGACCCGGGATTTCAGGTAGTTGATCGCTTCCTGCGCGGCCCACTCAGGCGCGTTACCGGCCAGCACACGGTCGGCGGACCATTTCGCGAGCACTAGCTTCATGATGGGCTCGCCCCATCCGGTGAGCGAGGCGGCGGCGCTTTCGTTGTCGGCGTAGCAGCCACAGCCAATAAGCGAAGAATCGCCCAGCCGTCCGGGAGCCTTGTTGAGCGTGCCGCCGGTGGAGGTCGCGGCCGCGATGTTGCCTTCGGCGTCGAGGGCGATGGCGCCGACGGTGTCGTGCGAGATGGCGGGAGCGAACAGATCAGGAGCCTGTTCGGCGGCGTGGGCCTGAAAAGCGCGGAGACGTTCGACTTCGCGGGGGATTATCAGATCCTTGTTGTCGCACAACGGAACGCCGTGTTCGAGCGCAAAGCGCTCGGCACCTTCGCCGACGAAGAAGACGTGCGGGCTCTCGCTGAGAATCTTGCGGGCAGCGCGGATGGGATTGCGGAGGCGCTCGACGCAGCCGACGCCGCCGCCACGCAGCGTGGAGCCTTCCATGATGAAGGCGTCCAGTTGCACCTTGCCGTCGCGGTTGAGGAAGCTGCCGCGGCCGGCATCGAAGGTTTCGTCGTCTTCGAGAATGACGACAGCTTCCTCGACAGCGTCGAGGGCGGAGCCGCCTTTGTGCAGGGCCTGCCATCCGGCGGCAATGGCTTTGCGCACGCCGTTGAGATGAGCATCGACCATGTCATCGGGGATCGCCCAGGCGCCGCCGTGTACTACCAGGACTGGATCAGTCGGCACGCTTACTCCAGGAAGAAAAAAGGACCTGCTAGTCTAGCACCGGCGCTGCGAGCTTCGAGCTACGAGCTCTCCTACAAGTTGGTGCGGGGGCGAGACGCCCCCGCGACAGCCGGCGGGACCCTTCGACTGCGCTCAGGGCAGGCAGCCGGCGCTACATAAGCAAGCAGCCCCGGGTGCATTCTTCCATCAGCAACGGTTGTGATTCTTACTGCGCCGCTCCCGCGGAGCCTTTTTCGATCACGGGATTGCCCTCGTAGTCGCGGACTTCGACGGTTCCGATCGAGAGCTTCTTCAGTTGATCTTCGATCTTGGCGCGATCGCCCGCACCCACCACAACAGAGCTTTCCGGATGGATGTACTTGCTGGCCATGCGCTGGACATCCGCGGCGGTGACGGCGGCGATGCTGCTGGGCAACTGTTGGTAGTAGTCCAGAGGCAAACCGTACACGAAGAGTTCGCCCATGGTGCCGGCGGTTTGCTCGGCAGTTTCGAAGCGTCCGGCGAGCGAGTTGGAGAATGCGCCCTTGGCGAGGCGGAGTTCTTCGTCAGTGGGCGAGCTGGTGCGGATCTTGTCCATCTCCTTGAAGATTTCCTGAACTGCGGGTCCCGTGGAGTCGGTGCGGATGCCGCCTCCGGCCGCGAACAGGCCGGCAACGCGCTGGTAGATGAAGAACGAAAATCCCCCGTAGGTGTAGCCGTGTTCCTCGCGAAGGTTGTTGTTGATTCGGCTGGAGAACAAACCGCCGAGGATGTTGTTCATCACTTCGAGCGGAACGTAATCGGGAGTGGAGCGTGGAACCCCGAGGCTGCCGATGAGCAGGAAGGTTTGTGGCGCGCCGGGCTTATCGACGATGTAGACGCTGCGCGCAGCTTTGTTGGCGACGGCAGGCGGTT
The DNA here is from genome assembly GCA_963729415.1 of uncultured Acidobacteriota bacterium. GTDB lineage: Bacteria > Acidobacteriota > Terriglobia > Terriglobales > Acidobacteriaceae > Gp1-AA133. The sequence goes on from CAVSOD010000018.1 coordinate 514,347, forward strand.
CGCGGCGCGAAGCAGCACCGGTCCAGCCGCCAAAGGATTTTTCCGCCAGCTTGCGCGCCTCGGAAGAAGAGAGGTCGCCGCTGAGCACGAGTGCGGCGTTTCCCGGAAGGTATCCACTCTTCCACATCTGCACTAAGTCTTCACGAGTGGTGGCGCGGGTGGCGGCGATGGTGCCTTCCCCGCGATAGCCGTAAGGGTGACCCGGCCCATAGATCGCCTTGCGCAGCACGCCAATGACGAGCTGGCCGGGATCGTCTTGAATCTGGAGAATGTCAGTTTCGCGCAGCTTGCGGACACGCTCGATTTCAGCAGGATCGAATTTGGGATGAAGCACGACATCGGAGAGAAGATCGAGCGCCGGGTCGACATTCGACTTGAGCACGCGGATATCGATGAGCGAACTGTCGCTGGTGGTGAGCGCGCGGACTTCGGAGCCGATCTGCGCTGCGTCGTCGGCAATCTGTGAGGAAGTGCGGCGCGCGGTTCCTTCCGGCAGCATCTCCGAGGTGAAGGAGGAAAGACCAGGCTTGGCGATCGGGTTGGCATCGCTGCCGTTCAATACGATGAGGCTCGCCGAGACGATGGGCAAGTGATGTTGCTCGACCAGGAGAACTGTGAGGCCATTGGGCAGCTTGAAGCTGTCGGCGACCGGCAAGCTGAGTTTGCCGAGCGGCTGAGCCGCGGGAGGGTTGGCGCGCCAGGGCTCGTCGGGCATGGTGCCGGCAACCTTGGATTCCTTCGCCTTGCGGCGCTTCCTCTTTGGCACGGGGCGGATCGTCAACAACGCGATCGCCCGGCAGTCCCCAGACAACGGCCCGGGAGGAGGTTTGGAGTTTGTCAGCGGCGAGGCGCTTGAGGTCATCGACCGAGGCGCGATCGTAACGTTCGAGGTCCTTGGGCAGGTAGCCGGGATCGCCGAGGAACTGGTTGTACTGGTTGAGACGGTCCGCCAATCCGCCGAAACCGCCGAGACGCTCGAGCCCGGTGATGATCTGCGTGTCGATCACATTGCGGGCGCGGTCGAGTTCCGCCTGGGTAGGACCCTGGGCGCGCAGCTTTTCCAGTTCCTGGTCGATGGCTTTTTCCAGTTCTTCCGGTTTTACTCCGGGCTTGGCGGTCGCCTGCAACTCGAAGACGGAGCCGAGCCGGAGACTCTGATTCGTGACCGAAATATCCTGAGCGATCTGCTTTTCGTAGACGAGCGACTTAAACAAGCGGCTGGATTTTCCGCCCCCGAGGATTTGCGCTAGCAGGACGGCTTCAGCATCGCCGGGCTGAAAGATGGGCGGCATGACCCATCCCATGTAGATCCGTGGCAGTTCGACCTGGTCGTTGACCTTGGAACGCTTCTCGGCGGCGATGTGGGGCGGCACGGCGGTGATTTTCGGGACCGGAGGTCCGGAAGGAATGGAGCCGAAGTATTTCTCAACCCAGGCCTTGGCTTGTTCGGGGCGGATGTCGCCGACGATGGTGAGGCTGGCATTGTTGGGAGTGTAGTACTGGCGGAAAAACTCACGGATGTCGTCGAGACGGGCGGCCTCGATGTCCTGATGGGAGCCGATTACGTCGGCGTAGTAGGGATGATCCTTGGGGAAGAGTTGATGGTAAAGCTCTTCCTCGACCATGCCATAGGGAGTGTTCTCGACGGACTGGCGGCGCTCATTGCGGACGACATCGCGCTGGTTGGCCAGGCGTTCCTGATCGATCTTGCCGAGCAGGTAGCCCATGCGATCGCTCTCGAGCCAAAGGGCCAGTTCGAGTTGGTTTGAGGGAAGCGTCTCGAAGTAGTTGGTGCGGTCGAAGTCGGTGGTGCCGTTGATGTCGCTGGCGCCGGCCGCTTCAAGATAGCGGTCGTGCTCCTTGGAGCCGACGTGCTGGGAGCCTTCGAACATCATGTGCTCGAAAAGGTGAGCGAAGCCGGTGCGTCCGGCGCGCTCGTTGGCCGGACCGACGTGATACCACAGGTCGACGGCGACGAGCGGCAGGCGGTGATCCTCGGCCAGAATGACCTCAAGACCGTTCTTCAGCGTGTACTTTTCGTACTTGATCTGGGGAGCGGGCACCGCCGCACGGGCCGCGACGGCCAGGCCGCCGAAACACAAACAGAGTGCGAACAAGCGGTCAAATAGCGAGCGTCGGCGGGCGGTGGAGTTCGTCATAGGGGAATTCTCCGAAAAACGGGATCCGAGGTTAGACTGACGGGTCATCTCGAGGGAAGCGGGCGCAGGGTCAACAAATTGTCAGGCGGCCGAACGACCAGCTTCGGCTGGAGTCGCCCCTCCGCGCTCGGTCTGCAGCCAGGTGTAGTAGATGCGGTGTGCCACAGTCACAGTGGACAGGACCGCAATCACCCAGAGCACGGGCGCCATGCGATTGAAGACGGCGCCGATGATCAGAAGGACGAGGCGCTCGGGCCGCTCCATGAAACCAACCTTGCAGGTGCCGATGAGTGATTCAGCCCGCGCGCGGGTGTAACTGACCATAACCGAACTGATCATGGCGAGCGCGGCCAGCACGACATAGAAGAACCGTCCACCACGGGAGTAGTAGACCAGGAGGCCGAAGAACAGGGCGGCGTCGCTGTAGCGATCGACCACGGAATCGAAGAAGGCGCCGAAGCGCGTGACCTGGTTGCTGGCGCGAGCGACGCGGCCGTCGACCAGGTCGAAGAAGCCGGCTCCGAAGATGACGAGGCCGGCGTAGAAGAACATACGGGCCTGGTTGTCGGCGTTCGCGTAGCCGAACAGGAAGGCGGCTACCGTGTCGATGACCAACCCAAGGAACGTGAGGAAGTTGGGACTGATCCGGGCCAGGGCCATGCGGTTGACGATGGTCCGCAGCAGCTTGCCACACGCATTCCCGAAGGCGCTGGTCCAGGTCATTCGGCTTGGGTCTCGTCGTAAACGGTGGTCAGGGCGAGGATCTCCATCTCACGCTTGCCGTTGGGCGTCACCACGGTGGCGGTGTCGCCCACCTTCTTATTCAGCAGGGCGCGGCCGATGGGCGAGGTGGTGGAGATTTTGCCAGAGCCTACGTCAGTCTCTTCGCTGGTTACAAGCTTGTATTCGATCTCTTCTTCCTTGGAGCTGTCGTAGATCTTGACGGTCGAACCAAGGCCGACTTTGTCCTTGGGGATGTTGTTCATATTGATCAGGGACAGGTCGGCGAGGCGGCGGCCCAGTTGGCGAAGACGGGCCTTCACAAACTCCTGGCGCTGTTTCGCCATGTGGTACTCGGCGTTCTCACTGAGGTCGCCGAGGGCGACGGCCTTCTTCAATTCCTTGGGAAGTTCATGGCTCAGTTCGTGTTCCAGGGCGTTAATTTCATCCTGGAGCTTCTTCTTGAGGTGCTCAGTCATACTTTGGGGGATTATAAACCGGCGGGAAGCCGGCTGGTGGCTTCTGTGAGCCCTGGCCGGCGCCAATGTCGGTTGGGGACAAATTACTTGGCGAGCGGCGCTGGCACCTGCGACGCACAGAAAAAAGGTCGCCAGAAGCTAGAAGCCAGGAGCCGGAAGCCTCGAAGCGAACAAACTCCAATCGCTTCTTTTGTTTGTTTGCGCACACAGATTCGGCGATCAAGCCGCCGGGAAGGGCAAAATTGCCTTTCGGGAGCGCTTGGAGTAAACTGCACTTATAGTTGTTCTTTTCTTAGTTGCTCCGGCGCTCATTAAGGTGTTTCCTCATGATAAGTAGCGACGGTTTCCACATCGGCGACAAAGTTGTATACCCCAACCACGGCGTAGGTATTATCGAACAGATCAGCAGCCGGACGATCGGCGCCTCGGTCGAAAAATTCTACCTGCTCAAGATCAAATCCAGCAGCCTGAAGGTCATGGTGCCGTTTAACAACGTGACCAGCGTCGGGCTGCGGCGGGTGGTGCGCAACGGCGAAATCCAGAAAATCCTTGATTTTCTTTCAGATGGCGAGTGTCTGAACAACGCCGACTGGAAATACCGTTTCAAGGAGAACTCCGAGCGCATGCGGACCGGGTCGCTGCTGGAGGTGGCGGGCGTGCTCAAAAGCCTGCTGCTGCTGAACCAGTCGAAACCCCTGTCGTTCCGGGAAAAGAAGATGCTGGAGCGGGCGCGGTACCTTCTGGTCAGCGAACTGGCAATGGCCAAAAACTGCGAAGAGACGCAGATCGAGGAATTGCTGACCAAGGCCCTGTCTGTGAAGCATAAGTTGAGGTTTCCGGAGGCCTCGGAGTTCGAGGCTTAGTCGCCAGTCGCCGTTATAGTCGCCAGTCGCTAGTCGCTAGCAACAGCCCCGAATCCCGTCAGTTTGCGTTTGCGTTCCGTGAGGACCGGAGAGCGGGGTTTTCTCTCAGCGAGTTGATTAGGCCGTTCAGCATTTTCCCTGTCTCAGCAACCATGTTTTCAAGGTTTTTTGCCACTTGCGTTTCAAGATAGCCGAGATCCCGAGCAATCAAAGTTTGCGTCTCCAGTTCATAGAGCGAGCCGCGGGCGTGGCATAGGAACACTGTGAGTTCGCGATCGGAGGATTTGCCTTTTCCCTCCGCGATATTGCTCGGAATTGAGACAGCCGCGCGACGCATCTGGTTGGTGAGGCTGTAGATTTCCCGGTCCGGAAACTTCTGTGTAGTCCGGTACACCACCAGGGTGAGTTCCATGGACTTCTTCCAAACTTTCAGCTCCTGATAGCAACCACTCATGGTTGGTCCCCCGCTGCAATTCCTTTTTAGAGATTATCCGAGGCAAAATCTGTGACGGATGAACGGAGTGCCAGTTCAGGGCGCGGGAAGTTGCTTGCGGACTTGAGACTAGCGACTGGCGGCCTTCACTCTCCCAGCCAATCTCCCCAAGGCTTCAGCGACTCAATGTGGTCGAAGATGATTTTCGCAGCGGCGGTGATTGGAATGGCCAGGACGAGGCCCATGCCGCCCCACAGCCATCCCCAGAACAGCAGCGCCATGGTTACGGCGAGGGGGTTGAGCTGCATGCGGTTTCCGAGGAATTTTGGGTAGAGGACGTTCAGCGCGAAAAAGTGCAGAGCAACGACTCCGAGAGACAGCGCGATGAGGTCTGCGGATTCAAATACGCCCAGACCGACCATCAGGGGTGGAGCAAGGGCCAGCACGATGCCCAGGTAGGGGACGAGACTCAGGAAGCCGCTGATCGCCCCGACGATCAGAAAGAAGGGCAGATGCAGCGCGCCGAAGATGGCAATGCTGACCGTCGCCATGAAAAGGCCGATGAGCAGGTTGCCGACCATGAAGCTGCGGATCATGCGCGAGATGAGACCGAGGGTAATGTAAGCGGTATGCCGGTGCTCCATGCGGAAGAGCATGACCGTGGCCGAGCGCGCGTGCTGTTGCCAGCTGAGCATGAAGTAAATGAGGAACGGGGCGAAGGTGAGGGCAAATAACACCTGCGAGACCGAACTGAAGCCGCGGGTCACGAGGTCGGTCACAGGACTACTGGGCTGAACCTGGACGATGCTCTTGTCCTGGGTGGAAGGGCGGAGGGGGTTGAGGAATTCCGCACGTTCACGCAAGCTCGTGGCGCTGGCCCGAATGCGCTCGGAGTACTTAGGCAGGACCTGGACGAAGTTGGCGGCCTCGCTGTAGGAGGCGTAGGTGATCCCGTAGAGGATGGAAAGGAGTATCAGAACCGCGATCAAAGAGGACAGGCCGCGAGGCAGCCGGAAGCGACCGAGGAAATCGACGATGGGGGCGAGGATAAAGGCCAGGAGCATCGAAACCAGGGAGATGACGAGAACCAGTTCGGCCACGTAACAAACGGTGAGCACGACGCCCATGGCGATGATGATGTGCGCCCAGTCGCGCTCGGGCGCGGCGGCACGCACGGGCACGATTTCAAGCTCTTCCGCCATGCAACGTTATCGTAGTCGAATCTTGCAATTTCGGCGCAACATATAATCGCGGAATGGCGCCATCGCTGGGCGAGAAGGGGAATCCGGAGGTGCGGCGAGTTCTCGGGCTGGATGTCGGCTCGAAGCGAATTGGCATCGCGATTTCCGACCCGCTGGGCATCACGGCGCAAGGCCTGGAGACGCTGCAGCGGAAAAACAAGCGACAGGACTTCGAGGCATTGGCGAACCTGGTTCGAAAGCACGAGGTGGCCGAGATCGTGGTGGGGTTCCCGTTGCGGATGAGCGGCGAGGAAGGGATCCAGGCGGAGAAGATGCAGCGCTTCGCCCAGCAATTGCGGGAACGAATTGGGATTCCGGTACATTTGTGGGATGAGCGGCTGACCTCGGCCGAGGCAAACCGGCTGCTGCGCGAAACCGATATGTCGATTCAGCGGCGCGGGCAAGTCGTGGATCAGATGGCGGCCGTGCTGATCCTACAGTCGTGGATGGAGCATCGGGCGCAGGCGCGCGCGAACGAAGGATGACTACCAGGTACCCAAGGCCGCATCGTAACCCCACTCAATTCGCACAGGGCGCGATTGCATGGGAACCGCGGGAATCTCGAAAATCGGAACAGAGCACGTCTCCAGGGAATCCAGGGATGAACATCTTGTATAAGGCAACCGGGCTGCTGGCCGTTCTTCTTGCGCTCTCGCAGCCCGGGCGCGCAGCAGAGACCGGAGCGTCTGCTGCCGTCGCCGAGGCGGAAGGGTCCTATGCCGACCTCGCCGACTCTTATGGCGTCATTTCCACCATCGATTCCGGTCTGTTCGCCAGTTACCAGGGAAAGGACCGCGCCGCGTGGGAGCGGGTGTATGACGAAAAGCGCAAGCAACTGACAGACAAGGTAAGCAAGATCTCTGCCTCCGGTCTCTCCCCGCTCGATGCCCGCGCGCTCGATGTGATGAACCGTCACCTCCGGGAAGATTTCCCGGAGCAGTTCACGGATGAGAATGCGCCGCCCGAACATTGCCAGGACGCGCAGCGCCGGGACCTCTCCATGGCATCGCTCGAGGGCGCCCTTCAGTCCTGCTTCACCGAGTTGGGCAACAACCTCGAGTTCGAGGGCAAGCACATCACCCGCGTCTCTGCCCTTGGCATGCTGGGAGAGATGAATGAAGAAGAACGGCGCAAGAAACTCTTCTACGCGTTTGAGCCGCTCTGGAACGCGGTGAACGGCAAGCATGATGCGGCAAGTCCGTACCGCCGCCTGCTTCCGTTAGTCGTCACCGCAGCGGAAGCTCACGGCACGAGGATCGATGCCGCCGCGAGAACGATCGGCGTATCGTCACCGGAAGTCGAGCACTGGCTCGAGCAGATTCTCGATACGTGGCGCCAGGTCGACGGCGGACAGATGGTTGAGCCCTGGAACTATTTCTATCGCGGGGGAGAAGCCGACCGCCAACTCAGCGGGGTGACCCCGAAGGAATCTTTTGTCTCCGTGAACCAGCGTTACTATCGCGATCTGGGCGCCGATCTCCAGCAGTTGGGCGTTCTCTACGATCTTGAAGCGCGTCCCGGCAAGGCGCCTCTCGCCTACACCGACTACGTCACCCGCGGCCGGTTCGTGGACGGCAAGTGGCGCCCAACCATCGTTCGCATCTCCGGCAGCTACGCAACTGGCGGGCTCGGCCTGCTCAACGAACTGGTTCATGAAAATGGGCATGCCGTCTACATGATGGCGATTCGCGAGCGCCCCGCGTTTATGGATGTTAGCGCCGACCTGTTCGACGAAGCTTTTGCCGATGTTCCTTCCTGGAATACGTACGAGCCGGCCTGGCAGCGGAAATACCTGGGTCAGGCGGCGACCGAGGCAGCGTCGCTGCGTGGTCTGTTCTCGTCCGTAATGCTCGATGTCGCCTGGGCCCTGTTTGAATGCCGTATGCTGCACAACCCGACGGCCGATCCCAACGCGGTGTGGACCGACATCACCAGCCGGTACTTGCATATCGTTCGCCATCCCGAAATCTCCTGGTGGGCCCTTCGCGGGCAACTCGTGCAGATGCCGGGATACATGGTGAACTACGGTCTGGGTTCAGTGCTCACCGCCGACATTCGGCAACACACGCGGGAAGCGCTGGGGCCGTTTGAAACTGGCAACCCGCAGTGGTATTCCTGGACCAGCGAGCGTGTGCTCCGCTTTGGCGAAGAACTGGACGCGTCCACGCTGCTGAAACAGTTTCTGGGACGCCCTGTCTCCCCCCAGGCGTTGCTCGAGCAGATTCGGCGAATCGCCCCCAAGCGGTGAGGGATGGGATCACGCCTGGAATCCCGCTGCGAATGGAAAGTGCCTGGCACTTGAACGCAGAGATCGCGGAGAACGGCGCGGAGAGCGCAGAGAAGAGCATGTAACCGCAAAGATCGCGAAGAACGGCAGCGAAGTGCGCAAAAGGGGGCGTGTGCGAGTAAATCCTCAGCCTAACGTCGCAAGAATCGGGGACGTTAGGATGGGGCATACGGCCCTCACTCCGCTCAGGGCGACAAAGTCGTGGGTGTATTCCATTGCGGCCGGTTGTGCCTACCTCGTTGCTTCTTTCTCTTGTGTCTTCACGTAGTCGGCGACCTGCTCGAGGGTTGCGAACCACACTCCAGGCTTCTGTTTCATATAAAGGACCAGTTTCTCCAGGGTAGCAATGCGCGACCTGTGTCCTGTGATGTGGGGATGCATGGTGAGAACAAACAACGAGTGTTCCTGATAGGCCGCATCGAACTCGCCCTTATAAATTTCAAACACCAATTCTGGATCGGGCAGCGAGCCGCTGGCTTCGGGCTCGTAATAGGGATAGTCATCCGCAATCCAGTTAATGGGGAGCTCGATCATCCCGCTCTTCTGTCCGTTGGCCAGCAACTCGTAGGGCTCATCCATGGCCATGAAGCTGCTGTCGTAGAGAAATCCTGCTTTGCGAATCTGGTCGAGGGTGAACTGACTGAACGCCCACGCCGGAGCGCGGAAGCCAACCGGGCGCTTGCCGGTCGCTTTCGTCAAATAATCAATCGATTGGGTCAACAGCTGCTCTTCTTTTGCAGCGTCTCCGATTGCGGGAAGATTCTCGTGCATCCACCCATGAACGCCAATCTCGTGCCGCTTGCCTTTCAAAATGTCCTGAATCATCTGCGGGTGTAGGGCTGCGCTCATTGCCGGAATGTAAAACGACGCAGGAATCGAGTGGTGATCGAGCAGATCAAGGATTCGCGGCAAGCCTGTGGTTGCGCCGTATTCCCCTTGCGAGAGTGGAACCGGAAGGGGCGTGCGCCTCCAGAGCAACTCATTATCAACGTCGAACGACAGGCACACCGCCACGCGAGCCCCATTCGGCCAGGCTTTGGGCATTAACGGCTGGCCTGCCCGGACCAGGTTCACTGCCTGTCGAACTTGCTCTTCGGTAGCATCGATGGGAATCGGCGGATATCCCGGCTGTTCCTGAGCTGCGGCGGGAAGAACGAAGAGCTTAAGAACAAAGGCCAGCACGAAGACTCTGAAGTTGCAAGACATTGCGCCTCCTGAAAAAACTTGTCGGCTAGCGTACTCGTTGGCGTTCCCATGTCAATGGGTTGAGGGACTCCTGGTGTCGAAAGAGTCGGGTCCGCGGGCGGTGCGGAATCTGACGAACGGATCGGCACCCGGCTAGAGCTGCCGAAAAGACGGCGAATTTGTGAAACGGTCGGGTGCGGAAATGCACTATGGCAATGTCGAGTCTCGCGCAAAATAAATTTGTGAAAGCAGAGAGCGCCGACTCGCTCAACAGGGAGGGTCCCATGTTTGCCCGCAAGGTCGCTGCTCGGCTGAAACCAAACTCGCTTATGGAATTCGTCAGGGTCATGGAGTGTGAAATCCTGCCCTGGCTGCGGATGCAGGAAGGATTCCTGGACCTGATCATGCTTGCGGCTCCCGACGGCAGCGAAGTGGCTACGATCAGTTTCTGGGATCATCACGAGAACATGCCAGCCTGCCATTCCAGAGACTTCCCGCAGGTGCTGAAGGTTCTGGAGGACCTTCTCGAGGGACCACCGTACGTGAAGACGTTTGAAGTGGTTGGCTCGACGCGGGCGCTCAGGCAGGGAAACATGTCCGATACTGATGAACTGTTCTGTGAGAACGGTCCTGAGCCGGGCTCGTTTGAGACGCCGGCCTGATTTCCTCACAGGTAGAGCGCTGAAATCCGCGGCGAGCTGCGGATATCGAACGAAAAATCGCGCTTCCAAAAGCCACTGCGCAAACAATCGCATCGTCCGCCTTGCTCCGGCAGAGGTGAGCTTCTAAGATGCCCTGCTGGTGCGGAGGTGTACGTCGATGGATCGTCGCAGATTTGTCAGCAGCGCTTTAGGTATGGCGGGCGCGTTCGCGGTAGCTCCTTCATTGTTTGCACAGTTGGAAGCTGCTCCCCCCTCTTTGCCGGAGCATGGATTGCTCGACACGGACGAGGATGCGTACTGGGCCGAGAGCGCAAGCAATTCCTGATCCCGAGCGACATGATTTACCTCAACAATGGGACGGTAGGGTCGAGCCCGGCACCGGTGTTGCGCGCGATATTTCAAGGCTACGAGGAAGCTGAGAAATTAAGCCAGAAGGATCCCGAGGATTATCCGATCTGGGGGTATGCGGCGTGGAACGAGTTTCGCGATCCGCTGGCGGCGTTTGTTGGCTGCAAGCGCGATGAGATTGCGCTGTTGCGCAACGCGACCGAAGCGAACAGCTACATTGCGAACGGGATTGATCTGAAGGCCGGGGATGAAGTCCTGATGACGGATCAGGAGCATCCCGGCGGCGAGCAACCGTGGCAGCTGCGCGCGAAGCGTTACGGAGTCGTGCTGAAGAAAGTCACTCTGCCCAAGCCGGTCGAGAACGGAGCGCAGGTGCTCAACCTGTTCAATGAGGCGATCAGCCCGCGGACCCGCGTGATGTTCTTCAGCCACATCACGACGGTGACCGGCGTGGTACTGCCGGCGAAGGAACTGTGCGCACTGGCGCGCAGCAAGGGAATTCTCTCGGCGGTCGACGGCGCACACGTGCCGGGAATGATGCAGGTCAACGTGCACGATCTCGGTTGCGATCTTTATTCCGCGAGTCCCCATAAGTGGTTGCAGGCACCCAAGGGGAGCGGATTTCTTTACGTGCGTGACGAAGTCATTGACCGGATCTGGGGAACGGTCGCGACCGAAGGCTGGGACGACACCAAGATTCGCGCTGAGCGGTTTCAGCGCATTGGCAGCTCGAATGTGCCGATCCTGTGTGGCCTGCGCGCGTCGATTGAGCTGGCGAGTACGATTGGCATGGATCACATCGAACGCCGCCACCGGAAGATGGCGGACTACACGCTGTCGGAGATGGTGAGGCGGGGTGCGACGTCGTGGACGTCGCCCGATCCGGCGTTGCGATGTGGAATTGTGACGGTGAATGTGCCGCCGATTCAGCGCATGGAACTGGAGAACTGGATGTGGTCGACGTACAAGATCCGGATACGCGGCGGCGAGCCGCACAAGCTGCGGCTGTCTACTCCTTATTACATCCAGAAGAAAGATGTGGACCGGTTTTTGGAGAAGTACGACGAGTTCAGGAAGAGGAAAGGGATTGGGTAAAGCTCCGCTTGCCGGGTACCTCGGCGATCCGTGAAAAAAGCATTTGAACGCAGAGGTCGCGGAGAAAAGCCGCGGAGGGCGCAGAGGAAAGCCATGGGGCGTCCGAAATCGAGCGTACGAAGACGTCCGCCACCAGCCTTTGCGTGACAGGACAAAAGTGAGTCAGGGCGAAAGAAATCCCCAGGTTAGCGTCCAAAGAATGGGCGGAAACCTGGGGCGCGTTGTGTCTGACCCCGATACTTAGTCGTCGTCGACGTCGTGGTCGGGTGGCGGTGGTGGAGGCAGCGGGAGCGGCGCGGTGACATCGTTCGCGTAGCTCGGGATCACGCAGCCGGTGGAGTCGCAGCGGACTTCGGGATAAGCGAACAGGGATTCGTGTCCCCGCTTATCGACTGCAGCGACGGAGATGTAGAAGCTGTCGCCGGGGTTGAAGCCGAGGGTTTGCGGAGTGATGCGATGTTCGCCGGCGTCGTCGCCAGAGAGGGCGACGCGTTGGCGGTAGAAGTTTTCGTTGATGGAGCGGGCGGCGACGACGATGTGGTCGACACTATCGTCGTCAGACTCGCCGAAGTGGACGCGAACGCCCTTGACAGCATCGCCGGTGGCGGTGAAATTCTGCGGCGAATCGGGCGCGCGGGCCAGGCTGGCGGCGACGGATGCCATCACCTGCGCGATGCGCGAGGCGTAAGTCGGAGTGATGTATTTCACCAGGTCGCTGGGCGAGTGCTGGTGCGTGGTGATGAACGTCGTGTCCTTACAGAAAGCGGGAATTTGCGCGGGCGGAGGACAGGGGAACGGTCCGCCGCAACTGTTGTCGACCGGTGAAGGCGAGCACTCGTGCGTCTCCATGAAGCGGACGGCGGGATGTGCCTGGCTGATGAAGGACGTGTGATCGCTGCCGCGGCCGGGGCGGTCTTCGCGAAGATGGGGCTGCATGGTGATGGTCGGAACGTAGGCGCCACCCCAGTATCCGACGTAGCGCATCAGGCCGCGCGAGGGCGATTCGTTGTCGGTAGTGCCGTCGGGATCAGTGGCGAGGCGCTCGCGAGGAATTCCCGGAGAGTAGAGCCGGAACATCTGCAGGTCGGCAGCGGTGTTGGCCGTATTGTCCCCGCCGGGGATATCGGTGTTGAGCATGGCGACGACGTGCGGGTCATCGAAGTAGCGTGTGAGGTTGGCGGCGATGGAATGGGATCCGAAGAGACCCTGTTCTTCGCCGGAGAACGACATGAACACAAGCGTGGCGTCGAACTTGTGACCGGAGAGCACGCGGGCGAGTTCGAGCACGACACCGGTCTGGGCGCCGGCATCGTTCCCGGCGGGTGCATTGGAGGTGTTGTCGAGGACGTTGGTGGTGCGCGCGTCGTAGTGTCCACCGACAATCACGAGACGATTGCGATGGCGTCCGGGGAGCCAGGCGATGACGTTGAACGTGGGTGCGGTCGGACAGTTGGCATGAACGAACGGATCGAGGCGGACCTGGAGGCCGGGAATCGCGCTGTACTGGGCAAACAGATAGTCGCGCGCGGGAGTGACGCCCTGGTTGGGACCGGCCACGTCAGAGCAAGATTGACGGGTACGGAAATTCTGGAGCGCCTGTGCAGTGTTAAAAATGTTGTTTGGGTTGATACCGCTGATGATCGTGCTGATTTCCGGGTCGGTGGTGACTGCGCTGTTGGGAGCCGAACCGACCAGGACGAGGGGCAAGGCGATCAGGAGCAGCAGGCCGCTGTGGATCAGCGTTCGCTTCATAGATCGAAATCTCCTTCTTAGTGTGGACGTTCGGGGAATGCGGTGTTGCAGGCGGCGGCGCGGGGCCGGCGCTCAGTGCTTACGTGGTGGCCGGATTGGGTTCTCTCACGCGAAGACGAGCGTGGATGATGGAGGGCGAGCGCGTAGAAGGTCAATCGGGGAATCTCCCGATAACGGGGTAGTTAACAGAGGGGGAGTTAGTAAGTTCCCGTGTTTTTCATGCGAATTAAGGGTAGGCGGCGCAGACCGCCACGGAGGCGACGTCAGGATGGGCAACCTCGGCAACAAAAGCTTGAACGCAGAGATCGCGGAGAACAGCCGCGGAGGGCGCAGAGAAAGGCACCTAATCCTCTTTCGACCGGCTCGAGGCAGGTTTTTCCTCCGCCTCACTCGGTCAGGATGACAGTAGAAATCCAGCCACAGCTCATAGGGCCTTCGCTTCGGGAAGGATGACACAGGGACAGGCGTCGGCATCCTCGTGATTTTGTGGGTGGGGACAAGGAGTGTCGGACGCACAAGTAACTTGCCGTAGGAACGCGCGTAATAGGTTTTGCACCGGGGTAATGGGGGAAGCTGCGGGGAGTCGCCTTACAATTTGCTTACACGCGAGCGCTCGCCTGGAACCACGGATGGCACGTATCCGAGTGAGCAACGGGTGGAATCGCACGCGCTTCCCGATCCCCAGATTGAGGAATGATTGACCGTCGCTTGGGGAAATCAGAAAGAAAAGTGGGAAAAGGGTGATCGTGCTGGCGCACGATCGGCGGCGGAGGTGTCGCGCGACGGCGGGGTTCCGCCGGTCGTAGAATATTCGGTTTCCGAAAGGGGATCGAAGATGACCAGCGCGAATGCGGCACCGCAGACGGTGTATGTCACGTTAACGGGATTGCCGCTGTGGATTCAGTTGGCCTGGCCGCTTCATCGGTCAACGTCGGCGGACTTCTGGGTGTTGCATGCGGACGTACGCCTTGTGGGCGCTGAGGGAATGCACGCGCCGGTGGCGGTGAACATGTCGGCAACGGTGCGGGAAGTGTTTCCGTCGCTCGAGCAGAAGGATACCGAGGGGCCGATCATCAATGCGGTGCGCAAGGAAGTGGATCGGCGGCAGCTGGAGTTTGTGAAATCGGGGAAGCTGGTGCCGGTACATTTCTCGAGCCGGCACTACGACTTCAAGAGGAAGCAGTGGGCGTTTGGCAAGGCAGATGAGGCGACGGTGCGGACGCTGCTGGAGCGGAAAATCTATTGGCAGACGAAAGCGGCAGGCGGGGATGTCTGGATCGGGGATGAGATCGAGGCACAGTATCTGCAGACGACGACCGAGCACCTGGCGCAGGTGGCGAACGCGATGGCGGGTGAGGGATTGGTCAAACTGGAGCGACGGTGGGCGACAGCATTGCCGTCGTTGATGGCGCGCGCGGAGAAGTTTGAGTCGGCGATGCGGATCGGGTTGGAGGAGTTGGAGAAGAAGCACGCGTTCGAAAGAGGGTAAGAAACGCCCCACCCTCCCGCAAAGGGCGCCGGAAGGGTGGGGGCACCCGGCTTCCCTTGGCTGAATATCTGCTTGAAGAGACCACGGCTTAACGCCGTGGTTTTTTGTGGCCGCGGTTCCCGGGCGGGGGCGTCCGCGCCACCCTTGACGTTTAGGTGGCTTGTTCGGCTTCGGCTATGGTGTTGAAAAAGCGGAAGAAGGGGTCGACGCGGGTGACCTTGAGGGCGTTGAGGACGCGTTCGTTGACGCCGACCAGGGCGAGGGAGCGGCCGGTTTTGCTGTGGCTGACGTAGGCGCTGACCAAAGCTCCGATGCCGGCGGAATCGACATAGGGGACGCCGCCGAAGTCGATGATGAGGAAGCGGTCTTCCTTGGCCCGCAAGGCGGATTGAAACTGGAACAGGGTGGCGAGAACAACAGGGCCGTGCAGACGGAGAATGCGTTGGCCGGGCTGGGGGCCGGTGAGATCCTCGATGGTGAGGGGTTCGTGCGATATCGGCGACATCCGCCGATATTAGCGTTTGGGGCAGGCGGGGAATATTACAGGAATGTAAATTTTGCGGATGGGTGGGCGCGAAGAAGGCGTTGGGTCGTCTGAGATAGTTCGAAGGCGGGGAGGACTGGTTCGGAATGCGCCCAGGTTAGAGGAGATCGATTGTGCCCCGAACCTCGTCGACTTCGCCAGTCTTGAACCCACCGGGTGCCCTACCCTTCCCGCGCCCTTTGCGGGAGGGTGGGGATTTCTCTCAGCAACTTGTCCTAGACGCAGGTCGAAGATGTCTCAAGCTTCTCCATCACCAACTCCCGTGCGGTGCCCCAGGTTCGCGTCCGGATTTTGGACCGTTGTGGAGAAGTTCTCGTCGGAGGTTCAGATCGACATGGGGTCGGGGTCCTTTCGACTGCGTTCGGCGAGGCGCCTCACTGCGCTCAGGATGACAGCGATTAGACGAGCCGGCATCATGGGTAATTGTCCGAATCGGCGGACGAGGGGGGTCGGCCCCACACCAGAAGGATGGAAGTTACAATCGGAGGGGTGAGGAGGCAGGGGTGGCTTTGAAGATGGGAGACCGGGCTCCGGATTTCAGTCTGCCGTCGGTGGAAGGCGAGCAGCTGGGGGAGTTCCGGATGAGCGATTATCTGGGAAAACAGAAGGTGGTGGTGACGTTCCATCCGCTGGACTGGACGCCGACGTGTGAGTCGCAGCTGCCGATCCTGGACTCGCTCCACGAGAAGTTCCGGGCCGCAGGCGGGAAACTGCTGGATATCAGCGTGGATTCGATCGAGAGCCACCTGGCATGGCAGCGGAAGGAAATCGGGATGATGCGGTTTCCGCTGTGCTCGGATTTTTATCCGCATGGGGAAGTGACGCGGCAGTTTGGGATTTTGCGCGAGGGGCCGCCGGTGCCGGGAATCAGCGAGCGCGCGGCGTTCATTGTGGGCGAGGATGGCGTGATCCGGTTTGCGAAGGTGTATCCCATTGACCAGTTGCCCGATCTTGAGGGGCTGCTGGAGGAGTTGCGGAGGTTGCAGGAGTAAGTGTTGGTTCGATGAGGAACGCCCGCGGCGTGGCTGCGGGCTTTTGTTTTTGGGGAGGGCGGGTGAACCACAGAGGACACAGCGAAAGAAAGACCGGGGACAAAATCTTAAACCGCAAAGGGCGCGAAGAAGAGCCGCTAAGGACGCGAAGAAGGGCAGATTCCTTCTCGTTCGCTGCGCTCGTTTGTCGGAATGACAAGACTTAAAGATGGCGGCACTCCGAGTTTTCTCTGGGCCAGAGTGGTGGATGGAGACATCTGAGAGAGAGGAATTCGGGCGGCGGGAGGGTGCGATGAATCGCTGGACTCAGACGAGGCGGGAGTTCCTGAAAGCTGCGGGGATGGCGGCTGGGGTTGCGGCGGCTGTGCGAATTGGGGATGTGTGTTTCGCGGAGGAGCATGGCGCGGCGCGAGGGTTTGTTTCAGGGGCACGGCAGGATGAGAGCGCGGCTGGGTACACATTGCACATCCGGAATTCGGCGGTGGAGATTGCGCCCAAGCGGATTGTTTCGGCGACGACATACAACGGGCAGTTTCCCGGACCGCTCTTGCGGTTCAAGGAAGGCCAGGCGGTGACGGTGGATGTGTTCAACGATACCGACACACCGGAACAGTTGCACTGGCACGGGCAGAAGGTGGCGGCAGATGTGGATGGCGCGTCGGAAGAAGGAAGTCCGTATATCGCGGCGCATGGGCGGCGGCGGATTACGTTCACGCCGGGTCCTGCCGGGGTGCGGTTTTATCACACGCATAATCGAGCAGGAGCGAATCTGGCGGCGGGACAGTATGGAGGCGAGGTCGGGCATCGCGTACATCGAGCCGCAGAGCGAGGCCGGGGGCTACGATCGCGAAGTGTTTCTCATGCTGAAGGAATTCGAGCCGCGATTCAGCCGCGGCGGCGATATGGATCAGAATTTTCTGACTCCGGCGGCGCGGGACAAAAAGCTGGAAGAAACGGGCGAGGCGGCAATGAAGGCGTCGCTCGCGAAGGGGATGCCGAAGGGATTCGAAGTGGGGTATGAGGCGTTCACGATCAACGGGCGCATGCTGGGACACGGCGAGCCGGTGCGGGTGAAGTCGGGCGAGCGGGTTTTGTTTCACATGGTGAATGGGAGCGCGACCGAAATGCGCAGCCTGGCGCTCCCGGGGCATCGGTTTCGAGTGACGGCGCTCGACGGGAATGCAGTGCCGCAGCCGGCGGAGGTGCCGGTGCTGTGGCTGGGTCCGGCGGAGCGGGTGTCGGCTGTGGTGGAAATGGGGCATCCGGGCGTGTGGGTACTCGGCGATCTGGATGATGACGATCGCGGACACGGTATGGGCATTGTGGTGGAGTATGCGGGACGGAGCGGGAAGCCAGTGTGGACGGCGCCTCCGGCGTTCAAGTGGAGTTATGCGCAGTTTGCCAAGGCGGGCGCGGTGCGCGATGCGGATGACACGCTGGAGATGACCTTCGCGAAAGAGAATGCTGCGGAGGAAGGCTTCAACCGGTGGACGATCAATGGGGTGGCGTATCCGATGACGGGGGAAAGTGCGCCGGCCACGTTTCATCTGTCGCAAGGAAAGCGCTACCGGATTCGGATGCGGAACGAGAGCGATGACATTCATCCGATTCATTTGCACCGGCACAGTTTCGAATTGACGAACATCGCGGGGCAGGCGATGGCGGGCGTGATGAAGGACGTGTTTCTGCTCGGCGGATACCAGGAGGCGGCGGTGGATTTTGTGGCGGACAATCCGGGACTGACGCTGTTTCATTGTCATCAGCAGCTGCATATGGATTTTGGGTTTATGACGTTGATGGATTATGTGTAGGAAAATCGCACCCGCTCAAGACGGACCGCTCAAGCAGCTCCTTCGTGCCCCTTCGTGTCCCTCGTGGTGAAAAGATTTTCTTTGCGCCCTTCGCGGCCTTTCTTTGGCGTTCTTTGCGGTTAAACGCTTTCCTCTGCGCCCTCCGTGCACGTTCTCTGCGTCCTCTGCGTTGAAAAACCCTTCCCGACCGCGTGTAATACTCTAGTTTCGAATTTCCAAATAGTCTTTCCAATTTGCGGTAGTCGAACATGCAAGGAGGAGTTGTGCGCACTGCAGTGGCATCGCTGTGTCTTGGGTTGGGGATTGTTGGCGCTGCGTTTGCCCAGCTGGCGGCTGAGCCGGTTTCTTCAGTGGTGCCGTTGCACGCGCCCTCGGCACCCGCGACTTCAGTCGCTACTGGGACGTCACCTGCAGCGATTCCGCCTGTGTTGGATGCAGGGGTATTCCAATCCACGGCGGCTGTGCCAGCAGCGAGTTCACGACAGAGCGGCGACGACGTCTGGTGGAAGCATGCGGTGATTTATGAGATTTATCCCCGGAGTTTTCAGGATTCGAACGGGGATGGGATTGGGGACATCCAGGGAATTCGGGACCGGTTGCCGTACTTGAAGGATCTCGGGGTCGATGCGATCTGGATTACCCCAATGTACCCATCGCCGCAGGTGGATTTCGGGTATGACATCGCGGACTACGAAGCGATCGATCCGCAGTACGGGACGATGGCGGACTTCGATGCGCTGATGAAAGAGGCGAAGGCGCTGGGGCTGCGGGTGATCATGGACATGGTGCTGAATCACACATCGGACGAGCATCCGTGGTTCAAGGAGTCGCGGTCATCACGGGACAATCCGAAGCGGGACTGGTACATCTGGCGGGATGGGAAGAATGGCGGCCCTCCGAACAACTGGCAGTCGTGGTTTGGGCACTCGGCGTGGACGCTCGACCCGGCGACGGGCCAGTACTACTACCATTATTTCTATGTGCAGCAACCCGACTTGAACTGGCGAAATCCGGCGGTGCGAAAGGCGATGTACGACGTCATGCGCTTCTGGCTGGATAAAGGTGTGGCGGGCTTTCGCATGGATGCCGTGTCGCGGTTGTTCGAGGATCCGGAGTTGCACGACGATCCGTATTTGCCGGGCTACAACGCGTACGGGGATCGCAATATTCAGCACAAGTACACCGACGATCTGCCGGAGATCCATGAGGTGTTTCGGGAGATCCGGAAGGTAGCGGACAGCTATCCGGATCATCCGGTGTTGATTGCCGAGGCCAACGAGCCGACGGTCGCCGAGCTCAGCAAGATGTATGGGGCGAAGAATGATGAAGTGCAGCTGCCGATGGATTTTCCGATTGCGGATGTGAATACGCTGTCGGCAGCGAAGTTCCGCAAGCTGTTTGAGGAGGTGGAGACGAATCCGGCGGGCGGGTGGCCAGAGTATTTTTTCAGCAATCATGACCAGGTGCGGCAGTGGGAGCGCTACGGCGACGGCAAGCATGATGGGCAGATTGCGAAGCTGATGGCGGTGCTCGAATTGACGTCGCGGGGCACGCCGCAGATGTACTACGGGGAAGAGATCGGGATGCGCACGACCGAGCCGCAGAGAAAAGAAGATGTGCGGGATCCAGTGGGCGTGACGGGATGGCCGAAGGACAAGGGGCGCGATGGCGAGCGCACTCCGATGCAGTGGACAGCTGCTGCGCCGAATGCGGGGTTCACCGGGCCACAGGGGAAGCCGTGGCTTCCGGTGCCGGCCAGTGCGCGGACCGTGAATGTGGAGACGGAAGCGGGGGAGCCGGGGAGCTTGCTCAATTTTTATAAGTCGTTGCTGCGGTTGCGGAGGGCCGAGCCGGCATTGCGGTTTGGGGATTACCTGACCGTGAACGGGGAGGATCCGCATGTGTTCAGCTTTTTGCGGACTCCTCCGGAAGGGCGGAGCGTGCTAGTCGCGTTGAACATGAGCGATCAGAAGCAGACGGTGAAGTTCGATGCGAAGGAAGTGAAGGGGAAGACTGGGGCTGTGTTGGAAAGCAATTTTGAGGCGGGACGCAGTGTGAATTTGGGCGCGGTGGAGTTGCCGCCGTTTGGGGCGGTGATGCTGGGGGTGGAGTGATGGGTGGCTTCGGACTGAAGTCGTCGTGAGCTGGGTCATCCGTACGGGACGGCGTTTTTGATTCTTGCAGCAACTCCCAGCGCTGAAGCACTGGGCTAAATTTTTCGTACGACAGCCGCCAGAAACCGAGCTACGGTTTCACTTTCCACGGTAGCTGCTTTCTCCACGGATGATCCCCGTTGCTCAGAATTCAGCGGCGATTGCAGATTGGCGTGAACCTCACGCACTCCCGTGGCGCTCAGTAGAGAGCGAACGTTGGATTCGCGAATTTTTCCGCAAGCCATGATGGTGACCCGCTCGCCCGACGCCACAACCAGGCGGGCAATGGCTTGGGCGCCCTCCATGGCAGTGGGTGCCCCGCCTGAGGTGAGAATGCGGTCTGCACCGGTCTTGATCGCGCTCTCATAGGCCGCCGAATGATTCACAACCATGTCGAAGGCGCGGTGGAAAGTAACACTGAGGGGGCGGGCCATGTCAACCAATTCGCTGGTTCTCGACACATCTACTTCGCCGTCGGGCGTAAGAATACCGACGGCCACTCCGTTTGCGCCGAGTTGGCGGGCCAGCACGATGTCGTGCTTCATCACCTCGAATTCGTCCGGCGTATAGAAGAAGTCACCCGGCCTGGGGCGGATCAGGACATGCAGTGGAATGCCGACCCGCTTACGAACCATCGCAACCATGCCCGCACTCGGCGTGACGCCGCCTGCGGCAAGGTTGGCGCACAGTTCGAGGCGATGCGCTCCACCCTGTTCAGCAGCGACCGCCGAGGCGACCGAATCGACGCAGACTTCCAGCACGACCGACGCTTTCATGGATTAACGGCTGCTGCTTTCAAAGTGAGTGCGTCCCCATTGCTGCACCCATCCAGAGTGCGCTGGTAAGGCCGGGGATGAGAGTCGTCGACATCGCTTGAGGCATCTACTCCGGGAAGTGCGTGCTTGGGTAAGAATCACCGGTTCCGCAGTCAGGCGAGTCTACAACAGAGCCGCCTGAGACGGGGTCAGCGCAGGAAGGTGGAAGCCGCCGCGAACCGGGAGCGATTGCACATGCTAATCTCTGTGGACTTCTAACTGTTAACTTGCTCGGACATCCTCAAACCGTTTCGGCGGCTTCCGCCCTGTTTGCGACCTTCGCTTGGGGAGTCAGTGACTTCATCGGAGGGTATGCATCGCGACGCACCAACGCGTTTTTGCTCACAACCATCACCCATGTAAGCGGCACCTTGCTGATGCTGCTGTTAGCTCTGCGCTCAAATGCACTCTTTCCTTCGGCCCACGCCGTGACGTGGGCCGCGATCGCAGGCTTGTTTGGAGGATTTGCCCTGGCGATTTTCTACCGGGCACTTTCGCAAGGAAGCATGGGGCTGACGGCGCCTGTGGCGGCCGTGCTCGGTGCGGCGATTCCTACCATCGTCTCGATGGCGACGGAGGGCATGCCGGGGCCGATCCCGCTAACGGGTTTCGTGCTGGCGGGCATTGGCATCTGGCTGATCTCACGGACCGAAGAGGGCGTCGCCGCCAAGCCTGCGGCGATCGGCGTCGCTGTGATTTGTGGGATCGGCTTTGCCGGCTATTACCTCTCCATCCGCCAAGCCGGCGAAGGGTCGATCTTCTGGCTGGCCGCGATCTCGCGCTGTGTTTCCTTCTTCGTTACGGGAGGAATTGTGCTTGCCGCGCGGCAGTATCGTCCCATCGAGCGATCTGGTGTCGCGTGGGGGATCGCGGCGGGACTGCTCGACATCAGCGGAAGCGCCATGTTTATCCGGGCTACGCAAATGGGAAGGCTGGATTCCTCGGTCGTGATCAGCTCTCTTTATCCGGCAATCACGGTTCTGCTGGCCCGGGTCTTTCTGAAGGAACACTTCACGCCCTGGAGGCTCGCCGGCCTGGCCGCGGCCTTGGCGGCAGTTCCGATGATCGCCTTCGTGGCAGCCCCCTGAAAGCAAATCCTGGAAGCGAGCGAAACTGCTACCATCGCAGCGTGGCTCTCATCGAAGTCCGGAACCTGACCAAAATCTACCCGCTGGGAGAATCGATTTTTGGTGGTACCGCGCATGGCAATGTGCGGGCGGTGGATGATGTCTCGTTGACCATCGAAGCGGGGGAAACGCTCGGCCTGGTGGGCGAATCGGGCTCCGGCAAAAGCACGTTGGGGAGATTGATCCTGCGACTGATCGAGCCGACGTCAGGGCGCATTCAATTCGAAGGCCACAATCTGCTGAGCGCTGGGCACGGCGAGATGCGCCGCTTACGCCACGACATGCAGATCATCTTCCAGGATCCGTTCGGATCGCTCGATCCCCGGGTGCGGGTGCAGGACATTGTCGCGGAACCGCTAGTCGTGCACGAGCGCATGAGCAGCGATGCCCGGCGCGCTCGCGTGGCAGAACTGCTGCGAGCGGTGGGTATGGACGAGTCGGCCGGCCGCCGCTATCCGCACGAGTTCAGCGGAGGTCAGCGGCAACGAATCGGGATCGCGCGTGCCCTGGCGCTGCGGCCGAAATTCATCGTGGCTGACGAACCGGTGTCGGCGCTCGACGTAAGCGTCGGGGCCCAGATCGTGAACCTGCTGGCCAGGTTGCAGCGCGAGTTTCAGCTGACGTATCTGTTCATCTCGCACTCCATGCCGATCGTGCATTATCTGGCAACACGCATTGCAGTCATGCAGCGGGGACAGATCGTCGAGACTGGAACCACGGAGCAGATCACCGAAGAACCGCAGCATCCCTATACGCGGACCCTGTTGGGGGCAACGCCCGAGATTACGGTGTAGGTGGAAGACGACGCCCAGACGCGGGATGATGCGGCGCTGCAGATATTAAGTAAGGATGCTCGGGCTGGCCGATCCCGGCGAGACACCGTGGCGGACTCGGGCGGTTTCCGGTTATCCTTCCTCGCGCGCGGAGGCGCCCTTTATGAAACGCTATATTGTGTTCGTGCTCGCGGTCTGCACACTTTCGACCGCGGTTTTTGCGCAAAAGAAAAATCCTGTCACCACGGTGGTCAAGGAAATCCTGCCGCGCCAGGCGAAGAACCTGCAAGCAGCGGTGGAAACCATGCCCGCCGACAAGTTTTCCTTCAAGCCAACGGAGCCGCAGATGACGTTCGGCCACCTGGTGGCGCACATGATCGATTCGAACTATTACCTGTGCGCGAAGGCAGGGGATGTTGCGCAGCCCAAACTGGAGCCGATGAAGGAAACCGACAAAGATGCGTTGGTCGCGGCGCTCAAGGCGTCATTCGATTTCTGCACGAACAGTCTGGCGAAGGTGGACGACTCGAAGCTCGGCGACACGATCCAGGCCTACGGAGGCCGTGAAGTTCCGCGCGCCTGGTCGCTGATTGCTCTGACCAACGACTGGGCTGACCACTACTCGGCCGCGGCCACTTATCTGCGGCTGAACGGGCTCCTTCCGCCGACGGCGCAACAGAAGAAGTGAGGGTGGCCCGGAGATGACGGCACCCGTGCCACTCACGGATTAGATTCGCTTCGCAAGCGTTGCGGTGCGATTCGCTGTAACCGAAGGACAGAGCCTCTGAGGGTTATCGCCGGCCACTACCGGAGCCGTCCTCTACGTTCGCTGCGTGGCGAGGATATTCGCCCCACTGCCGACCGCTTGCGCGAAACACTCTTCAACGTCCTGACAGCCGGCAACCCAGCCGCGCTTGAGGGATCGATCTGGGCCGATCTTTACGCCGGGACCGGCGCTGTTGGAATCGAGGCGCTGAGCCGCGGAGCGGAGAAAGTCACATTCGTGGAGTCGGCGCGGCCGGCCGTGAACCTGATCGAGAGCAATCTGCGATCGCTCGCGATTACCACCGGGTTCGAAGTCATTGCCGGCGATGTCGGGAAACTGTTGCGCAAGTGGCAGGGCGAGTCTGCAACCTTTGACTACATTTTCCTCGACCCGCCCTACCGGATGGAGAACGAGTATCGAGACACGCTGGAGTTTCTGGGAAACTCGAACTTGCTCAAACCGGCGACGATCGTGATTGTCGAACACGCAAAGCGGTTCGATCCATTGGAGGAAGCAGGAAGTCTAAAGAGATACCGCAGGCTGGAACAAGGCGACGCTGCTCTGAGTTTTTATCGCAGACAAGTAAACGGGAAAGGCGATGCGAACGTCCAATTGTGAGCCCGAGACTACGACCTGAGACCTGACACCTGTTTTCCCCTACATCAAGAATTCCTGTGCCCGTCCCACGATCGGATGCTGCAGCTCTTCAAGCTCGTTCTTCACCCGGTTCAATCCGTAAACGCACTCCTCAAAGTTGCGGGAGAGGTTCGCGAACAGCGGCGCCACCTTGGCGTACTCGAAATGCTCGAACTTCGAGACGATGTAGTAGCTCTCCTTGCCGGCCTTCACCCAATCGACCAGGCTCTCCAGGCGCTGACGGCGCAACCGGTAACGGTTCACGCTTTCGGGGAACATGCCGGCAAAAAATAGGGTGAAGTCCCCAATATGCTTGCGCACCTGGCGCTCGCGATCAAACGAAGGCGCCGGCCCGTACACGGGATCGGATTCCAGCAGCATCTCACCCACATCGTCGATGGGGCGATTGGCGCCGTTGCGGAGTTTGAACAGCTGTTCCGCATCGCAGAATTCTGTCAGCAGTTGCGAGACGTAAGCAACCAGTTGAGGATCGCGGATTCCAATTTCTTCCGCGTAGTGTCTTCCCACCAGCTCGGTAAAAAACTCGCGCAACGGATGCGTTTCCGGAATCACGCTCATTGGGCCCCCAAATCCCGCGCAGTGCGCAGACCTCCTGCCACTTAACTGACTAATTAACCCAGCTCATTGTCGAACGCAAGTGACTTTTGTAAGTCAGTCAAAAAATCGATCACTACTATTTAGAAGACGCATCATCGAATGCAGTTGTACAGCCTTCTGCTGGCACTCGCTGTTGGCGACTGCTAACAGAGAGCTCAACTCGACGTCCTTACTTTCAATACAATTATCGGCAAGGAGGAACTCCCGTTGAGCGCCCAACGCAAAAACATTTCCAGCGGCACACCTTGGGAACCTGTGGTTGGTTACTGTAGGGCAGTGCGGATCGGACCTTACGTGCATGTTGCCGGCACCACTGCAACCAATGCGGAAGGCAAGATCGTGGGTGTTGGCGATCCTTACGCGCAGACCATCCAGGTCTTGAAAAATATTCAGTCCGCGCTCGAGAAGGCGGGCGCCAGCCTGAAAGACGTCGTGCGCACGCGAGCCTTTGTCACCAACATCGCCGACTGGGAAAAAATCGGCCGCGCTCATGGCGAGTTCTTCCGCGACATCCGCCCTGCTTCCACCATGGTGGGCGTCACCGGCCTCGTGGATCCCAACATGCTCGTCGAAATCGAAGCCGACGCCTACGTCGGAGAGTGAGCATTGGTCTCACCACAGTATGAACCCGCCTCGCCGCGAGTTGCCTGCTCTGCGGCCGGCCCATTGAGTCATCCACGGTGTCGCTTGTACTGCATCGGCATCTGCCGTCCTTAGTGTTCCTTCGTGTCCTTCGTGGTTGAACGAATTGGTTTTTCCCTGTCGCTACTCCCCCACGCCCGTCGTACAATCCCACACCCGGGAGACTGTCTCAATGAAAACTGCGTTCTGGGTAGTGCTGGTCACCCTGGTTGGAAGCTTGTCGACTGCGCAAGAAAAAGAAGTTGCCCCTCAACTGAAAAACGTCACCGTCATTCGAGCGGGCACGCTGATTGACGGCAAGTCCGACACTCCACGGCACGACCAGGTGATCATCATCCGCGGCAACCTGATTGAGAGTGTCGGCGATGCGGCCAGTGCCCGCATTCCCTCCGGTTCGACCGTCGTCGATCTCTCCAAAGCCACCGTGCTGCCCGGCCTGATCGACTCGCACACGCACATCTTCCTGCAAGGGGAAGACCCGGCGGCCGGCGGATACGACGTCAACATTCTGAAGTACCCGGCCTCGCTGCGTGCCGCACGCGCGACGGTTGCCGCTCGCCGCGCCTTGGAGCAGGGCTTCACCGTATTGCGCGACGTCGAAACTGAAGGTGCTGGCTACGGCGACGTCGGCATCAAACAAGCCATCGAAGGCGGCTATATTCCCGGTCCGCGCCTGGTCGTTTCCACCCGCGCCATCTCGACCACCGGCGGATACAACCTCGAAGGCTACGCTCCAGAACTGACCATGCCGAAGGGCGCCCAGATCATCGATGGCCCCGTCGAAGCCCGCAAGGCCGCTCGCGAACAACTCGACCACGGCGCCGACTGGATCAAGGTCTACATGACGCACCGCTCGTGGGTCGGCAAAAACGGCGAACTGGTATCGCAGCCGACCCTCACCCTCGAAGAGCTTAAGGCCATTGTCGACGAAGCGCATGGCTGGGGTAAAAAAGTCGCCTGCCACGCCTACAGCGGCATCGGCTTGCAGCGTGCCCTCGATGGCGGATGCGACTCCATCGAACACGGCCTCCAACTCGGGGATTCCCACATCGCGCAGATGCTCAAACAAGGTACCTGGTACTGTCCCACGCTCAGCGTCTACTACAGCGACTGGGGTCCGGCCGACACGCCAGCGGGTCAGCGCGACCGGCTCCGCGCGTCGGTTCACGAAGAGAGCTTCCGCAAGGCCGTCAAAGCCGGAGTGAAGATCGTCTTCGGCACCGACATGGGAGGCATCCCGTGGACCGAACCTATCGCTCAGGAATTCCCCTACATGGTCAAATTCGGCATGTCGCCCATGGACGTCATCCGCAGCGCGACTTTGCGCCCCGCCGAGATGCTCGACTTGACCGGGCAAGTCGGCGTGATCGCTCCCGGCGCCTTCGCCGACGTCATCGCCGTCCCCGGCGACCCGCTCAAGGACATTCAGGAATTGGGAAACGTTCAGTTCGTGATGAAAGATGGCAAGGTCTTCAAGGACGAGACGCACACCAGTCGCTAGTCGCCAGTCTTCCGTCGTGAGCAAAGTCCGTCTGGCCAATTCCGCCATTCATGATTTTCGGACTACGGTTCTCGCTGACCACTCACCACTTACGACTGGCGACTGCCTTTCCCTCTTGACACCAGCCGCCCGAGGTTCATAATGCACCAATCTTTCCACGCCAAGGCTCGGGCCACGGAGGTCTCTATGAACCTGTTGCAGCTTTGTGATCCGATCGCCGCCACCGTACCCGTCGAAGCCAGCGTGGCCGATGCCATCCGTAGGATGCTCGACCACCATGTCGGTGCCGTTGGTATCGTAGACAAGGAAGGCCGGGTCGCGGGCATCTTCACCGAGCGCGATGTCCTGCGCAAACTCTCCCTGGCCAATCTGAACCCTGAAACCACTCCCGTGCGCGACCTGATGACCACGCCGGTTGAGATGGCCACGGAGGAAACCGGGCCGGGCGAAGCCATGGCTACCATGGTCGAGCGCCATTTCCGTCATCTGCCGGTCGCCGACAACGACGGCAAACTCCTCGGCATCCTCTCTATCCGGAACCTGCTGGAGTGGCGCATCGATGGCCTGACGCAGGAATTGGACTCCCTCGAGCAGTACGTCAGCAACGACGGGCCCGGAGGCTAACACCCGCCTTTCCATGCCCGATCAACCCACTTCACCTTCCCGGACAGTCGCATTGGTGCGCATTGCCACAGGCTTCCTGTTTTTCCTTTTCGGAGAGTACAAGGTAGCCAGCCCATTATTCGCACACGCGGGATTCCCACAGTACCTTCAGGGCTACGTCAACACGGATGCTGTATCGTTCTACCGCCCGTTTCTCGTCCACGTGATCCAACCCCACACTGTGTTTTTCGGTTACGTGGTTGGAATTCTGGAATTGTGGATCGCCGCTTCCCTGATCCTCGGCCTTTGGGTGCGCCCCACTTCTATCCTGGGCGCCCTGTTCATGGTGAATCTCACGCTTTCCACCTGGTGGGCGCCCGGACACGGCGTCGCCTTCTGGCGCTACTTCGGCGCCGAGCTTGACACCATCCCTCTGTTATTTCTTTTTTTCATCTTCTTTGCATCAGACGCCGGACAATGCTGGGGACTCGACGCCACCATGAGTCATCGCAGATGACACCTGCACCTCGTATCCCATATCCTTGCACGCCGCATTTTTTCTCGAGGAACCGATGAACGACAAGAAACCACTGCATCCTTCCGTGATACTCGCCCTTCTTCTCTTCGCCCTGCCACTCTTCGCCCAGACTTCCTCCGCTCCGGCGTCGCGGCGCGTGGTCATCCGCCCAGGCCACCTCCTCGACGTCAAGACCGGCAACATGCTCACCGGGCAGGCAATCGTCATCGAGGGCGACAAGATTGTGAGCGTCGGACCGATGACTGATGCAAAGTCAGAGGCCAGCGCCGAAACCATTGATCTCCCCAATGCGACCGTCCTTCCCGGGCTGATCGACGCCCACACTCACCTCACCTATGACCCCAAGAACCTTGGTTACGAAGGCCTTGGCATTTCAATTCCCAGGGAAGCCCTGATCGGCGCACGCAACGCACGCGTAACCTTGCAGGCGGGGTTCACCACGGTACGCAACGTCGGTGCCGGTGGTTACAGCGACATCGCCCTGCGCGATGCCATCAACGACGGCGACGTTCCCGGTCCGCGCATCCTCGCGAGCGGTCCGGCATTGGGCATCACCGGCGGTCACTGCGACGACAACCTGCTCGCTCCCGAGTACCACGACACCGCGCTGGGCGTGGCCGACGGCGTCGACGCCGTCCGTCACAAAGTCCGGGAGAACATCAAGTATGGCGCGGACGTCATCAAGATCTGCGCCACCGGCGGCGTCATGTCCAAGGGCGACGACCCCAACGCCTCGCAATACACGCGCGAGGAAATGAAAGCTATCGTCGAAGAGGCTCATCGCCTGGGGCGGAAAGTCGCCGCGCACGCGCACGGCGCCGAAGGCGTCATCTGGGCTTCCGACGCCGGCGTCGATTCGATCGAGCACGGCCATCTGATGAGCGATGAGTCCATCGCCACCCTGAAAAAGAACGGCACCTACATCGTTCCCACTCTCTATCTGATGGACTGGAACCGCGAGAACCTCGGCAAGCGCAATGCTCCCGATTTCGTCGTTCGCAAGATGAAGGACGTCTCCGCAGTCGGGCAGAACAATCTCAAGAAGGCGTTCGCCGCAGGACTGAAAGTCGCTTTCGGTACCGACGCGGCGGTTTACCCGCACGGCCTGAACGCGCACGAGTTCGCAGTGTATGTTCGGCTCGGGATGACGCCGCTACAAGCGATTCAAACCGCCACCATCAACGCTTCCGACTTGCTCGGCTGGGCCAACAAAATCGGCACCCTCGAACCCGGCAAGTTCGCCGACATCATCGCCGTCGACGGCGACCCGCTGAGTGACGTCACCACTCTGCAACAGGTGAAGTTCGTGATGAAAGGTGGCGAGGTGGTAAAGAACGAATACGTCAAGTAAAACCACGTAGGGACAGCCGCCACGGCTGTCCAGCGGGCGAAGCCCGCTTTCATCTGCACTCTCTGAACCACCTCTCATGGAGCGATTCCCGCCTTTGCGCGTGAGTTTTTCTCTGCGTTCTCCGCGGCAGTTCTCCGCGACCTCTGCGTTCAAAAGCTCTTACCCCGGCCGCAGTCAAAGCGGCCAGCGCCGAAGCCCGCAGTTGTTCCACACAAACAACAAGGCCGGCTTCTCAGCCGGCCTTCATTCGAATCTCAAAATCTCAGAACTACTTCTTCGGAGCGATCGCATCCTTGGCGGCCTTCGCGAGATAGAACTTCGCGGTCGTCTTAGCCTTGATCTGGATCGGTTCGCCGGTCTGCGGATTGCGTCCCACGCGCGCCTTGCGATGAACTTTCTTCAAACGTCCCAGGCCCGGAACGACGAAGATGCCGTTCTTCTTGGTCTCTTTGACCGCCGTGTCGGCGAGATGCTCCAAGAATGCCGCCGCGGTCTTGTTCGGCGTCTCCAGCTTCTCAGCGAGATGACGCACCAGTTGAGTCTTGGTCATACCTGAAGCCATGAATCCTCCTCGATAGAACAACTTGTGTGGGTTGCGATGATGGCCATCTTATACCACTTGTCCTGTGGAAAAATAGCGTCCGAGCCGCATTTTACGCGGTTTTTTTAATAGGGGGTGCCCAGAAGGGCACAAAACATGCCTGTTTCGACATGCTCGGCTTTGGGAACGGGCCAGCCAAGCAGCTTCCCCGCGCCCTTCCTGCCCCCCTCAGACGGCCGCCCGAAAGCGAGCGCTGGATGCCATAATGGAATTGGAGAGGCTTCGTGACCTGCGCCATTTGCCAAATCCGAAAGGAGAAGCGGTTTTGCCCGGCCGTGCATGGCCGCATCTGCCCGCAGTGTTGCGGTGAACAGCGCGAGGTTACGCTCGACTGCCCCAGCGACTGTCCTTACCTGCAGCAGGCTCGCGAGCACGAGAAACCCCGAGCCCACAACGGCCTCGATGCCGCCGCTCTTTTTCTGCAGGTCGAGGTCGGCGACCAGTTTGTGTACGAGCATGAGCACCTGATCATGGGGCTCACCTACGCTCTCGCCAAAAGTGCCCGCGCTGACCGCGCCCTCAATGACCGCGACCTCATCGCCGGACTCTCCTCTCTGGCCCGCAGTTATGAGCGCCTGGTCAATTCCGGCCTGCATTACGACGAACCTGCCCAGAGCCACGCGCAGCAGGCCATCGCGGCCGAGTTGCAGACGATGATCAAGGAGTACCGCGAGGCCGAACTGAAACACACCGGCTACTCACGCCTGCGTGATTCTGAGGTGCTGAGAGCCCTGGTCTTTCTGCTCCGGATGGCGCACACGCACACCTCCGGACGGCCCAAGTCCCGGGCATTCGTCGATTTCCTCTTTAAGCAGTTTCCCCAGCCCGACTCTGCTTTGGCAGGCACGTCCCAACCCGGCAGCCGGATTATTGTTCCCTAGCCGGACGGCGCCTCTCCCAGTCGCCTGACCACAGGACCGGGCGGCAAGCCGGCCAGCAGTTCGGAAATCTTCTTCCTGAGCCGAGGATGCATCGCGCCGGGCGCGATTTCCGCCAGCGGCTCGAGCACAAATCGGCGCTCGTGCATGGCCGGATGCGGCACCGTCAGCTCAGCGGTGCCGACGATCGCGTCGCCCGCCAGCAGAATGTCGATATCGATATTGCGCGGCCCTTTGTCCTGGGTTCGATATCGGCCCATCTCCTTTTCGAGCGCGAGAATCTCGTGCAGAACCTCGGGCGGGGTCTGATCCGAATCGAGAGCAACGGCACAATTGAGAAACCAGGGCTGCTCGACCACCTCAACAGGTTCGGTCTCGTAGAAGGAAGATACGGCCGTGACCTCGCCCAACTTTCCCAGGGCTCCAATCGCTGTTCTCAGGTTGCTCTCGCGATTTCCTAAGTTTGAACCTAGCGATAAATAGAAGCGGCGGCGCATCCCAGCTCAGTTTCAAGTGTCCTTTGGTCGCTGGCCAGCAAAATCGAAAGAGCCGCAGCCTCACGTCCAAAAGGACATATCTCTCAGGGATTTAGCTGGCCCAATTCCCATTACCTTCGTGCCTTTAACCGCCTTCGGAGCGAGGCTAGAGTATGGGGGTATGAACCTGGAGTCCCTGCTCGTGTGTCGTGACGCGGAGGTTGTCCGCGTCCTTTGTCCGACTCTCGAGAAGCTTTCGATCGAAGTCGAAGTGTCCCCGGCGGCCCGCTCTGGGGCGGAAATCCTTACGTCTTCTAAGTTTGACGCCGTCATCATCGATTGCGACGACCTGCAGGGCGGCGTCGACGTGCTGCGCAGCCTGCGCCAGAACTCCAGCAACAAGACCTCCGTTTCCTTCGCCATCCTGAATGGAAAGACCACCACCCAGCAGGCTTTTGAGGCAGGCGCGAATTTCGTACTCCAAAAACCAGTCACCACCGCCGGCACTCTGCGTTGCTTCAACACCGCGATGAGCTTCATGGTGCGCGAGAAACGACGCTATTTCCGTTGCCCGGTCGAGCTTCCCGCCAAATTGCAGTTCAATCAGGGTGAAGAAGTGAAGGTGACCGCCACCAATCTGAGTGAGGGCGGCATGGCCATTCATCTCGAAGGCACGCTCTCGAAGAAGTCGATCACCAAAGTTCAGTTCACGCTACCCGGCACCAACGTGGTGATGGAACCTAAGGGTGAGGTTGCCTGGGCGGATGGTTTGGGTCGCGCTGGCATCCGTTTCATGGACCTACCCGAGAGCTCTCGCGCCCAGCTGGAAAAGTGGATTATGCGGCGGCTGGAGTCCGATTCCACCTCGCTCCGCTAGTTCCAGCTGCAACCCAGTTCCCGCCGCAACCCAGCTCCCGCTAGTTTCGATTGAAACCTCGGGGAAGAATCCGCCTTCACCGGCCGCGGAAAAACGACTGTAGCGCCGGCAGCCTGCCCTGAGCGAAGCCGAAGGAGCCTGCCCTGAGCGAAGCCGAAGGGTCCCGCCGGCTGTCGTGAGGGCATCTTGCCCTCACCGCCCAATTCTCGGCACCCGAGGCACCAAGTTAGCAACTTGCTGCGCCCTTGATGCTCCCGTCAAGCTTAAATGACAACTGTCCCAGGAGTGTCCTTTGGCTACTTTTGCATACAACGCGAAGATCGCGCGCATCCAGCGCACGCTGCAACGGCTTGAGGAGGATGTACCTCTCCTTGCAATGAGGGTGCGAGACCTGTCCGCCGAACGCCAGACCCAGGCGAAGCGTTTTGCTGCCAGCATGATCGATCAGACGCGGGCAGAGTTGGAGCGATTGGTCGAACAGCGCAGGGTTGAAGAGGAAGACGACGATCCACCCTGCGAACCAGCAGACTGAACCAACCAAATTTCTTAGCTGGCTGATTCCAACCTGCCGTTCGGATCTGCGGCTCTAGACCTGCCCGGCCATTGCGTGCGCCGCGGGGGTCTCGGCTTCGGGCGCATCCTCCAGCGAGTTCTCTTCCCAAAGCGTACGATCGCGGAGCAGGCGTGACACTAGCGCCGTATGCATGGCATGCCCCGCGCGGTCGGCCACAATATTGCCCAGGATCTGCTTACCGACCAGCGCCAGGTCGCCGATCAGGTCGAGCACCTTGTGGCGCACGAACTCGTCCGGGTAGCGCAGCGGAGGGTTCATCAAGCCCTCCCTCGTCAACACGATCGCGTTCTCGGTCGAAGCGCCGCGGATCAAGCCCTGCTGCCGCATGGCGTCGGCTTCGTGAAGAAAGCCGAACGTCCGGGCAGAAGCGATTTCCCTCAGAAAGTTGCCATTCGACAACTCGACGCGCAGCGTTTCCCGCCCGATCAGCCGGTGGGGAAAATCAATGGTGTAGGAGACCGAGTAGGTGTCGGCTGGGTAAATCGCGATGAACTTATTTCCTTCCCGCAGTTCCAGTTCGCGCCGCACTCGCAAGTAGGTACGCGGTCTGCGCTGTTTACGGATTCCCGCCCTTTGGATCATCTCCACGAAAGGCCGCGCACTGCCGTCGAGAATCGGCAGCTCCAGGTTGTCGAGCTCGACGATCGCATTGTCGATTCCAGTGCCGATGAATGCCGATAACAGGTGCTCGGTGGTCGAGATGAGCACGCCTTTCTTCATCAGGCTGGTGGCGTAGCTCACGCGCGCCAGGTTCCGTCCCGTAGCCTCGATCTCGAAGTCGTCCAGGTCAGTGCGTCGAAACACGATTCCGGAGCCGGAAGCCGCGGGCAGGATCCGCAAGTGGACTGGCGCTCCGCTGTGGAGTCCAACTCCGGTGCATTCCACCGTGGTGCGGATTGTTTGTTCCGGTTTCAAGGGAGGGCTAGATGTGTTTGATACAAGCTAGCTTACAGGCGGCGGAGGATTTTTCGATGTGGCAAATTTACCACAATGCGTGGCTCGGTTTGGAACACTGGCGCCTGTCGGGAAGCTATCTCGCTGATAGCAGGAAAGATTGGGTTCGGGACTGGATTCGCCGTGTACCAAGAGTGCAACACCCTTGGTGGCGCCTTTCGCTAGTCATTACTTCTTCTGCAATTCCGTCGGATCGTAGGTTGTTTTCGCAGCGAACATTGCGTCGCTGAGGTTGTTGTTGTAGGTGACGCTGTTCAGGAAGCGCTGATTGGACATCTCGCCATTGTAAAAGCGGGTGATGCTATAGGGCGTCATGATGCCCTGCGTCGGCCGGTAGGCATCGTAGATTTCTTCTTCCGTATTGCGCAGGTTGTCGGCGGGATCGCGCCAGGTGAACATCTTCTTGACCGGCAGGTGAGTATTGGAGTCGAGGTAAAGCGTCACACTGTCGTTTTTGGTGTTCATAACCGTCACCTGGTCAGCGGGCTTGTCGGCCGCGACTGCGGGACCCTCGTAGAACAACGCGACTCCGGGCTCATTGATCCAGCGCCGCAATACCCATTCGAGCGAGTGATCGCGCCGCCGCAGGAAATCGGCCAGCACCTTGGCATCGAGTGGTGCCGTTCCCTTGAACGTGATCTCATAGCCATGGTCGCCGTTGTATACATAGGACACGTCCCGCTGCTTGGTCAGTTCCACGCGCTCTTTGTCGGGATATCGCACGAATCGCCAGAAGAGTATGCCCGCATTCGTCGCTTCGCCACGATGGAAGCTATAGGTACGGCCCTGCTGGCTCATGTCCTGAAGGTTCAGATAGGCCTGACCGCCTAAAGCCTGAATTGCCTGGTCGATCAGCGATTTCGCTTTCGCGTCATTTTCTTGCGCGGCGGGGGCTGTCTGCGCAGGAGCAGTCGTGCCCTGTCCCGTCGCCTGTGAAACGGTGAGCGTTGCGGAGAGCATTGCTAAGACTAGAAATATCGTGAAACAGCGCATTTCTTTTCGTAGGATGCTGCATTTCGAAAAAGTTGTCACGCTGGAATCATGCACGTCCGAATCTGATGCGGGCCTGAGTTTCATCCTGCCAGTACAGCGCCTCCGTTGACGTTGAACACTTCGCCGGTGATAAACGCCGCATGCTCCGTACACAAGAATAAGACAGGCATCGCGATTTGCTCTGGCGTACCCACTCGGCCAAGCGGAATGGTCGAAAAAATCTTCTCGCGGGTCTTCGGATCGTTCAATGCCGGCGTCGACATCTCGGTCCCCACCCAGCCCGGAGCCACGCAATTCACAAGGATGCCATCGGGCGCAAGTTCCGTGGAAAGCCCCTTCACCATGCTGATCAGGGCGCCCTTGGTCGCCGCGTAGTCGACGTGGAAGGCTTCGCCACGCTGTCCCGCGGTGGAACTGACCAGTACGATATGCCCTCCGGTTCCGACGGCCAGCGAATTCTGCTTCTTCATCTGCGCCACGGAATGGCGCACCAGGGAAAACACGCTGTCGAGGTTCACGGCAACCGTCCCGCTCCATTGCGCGTCGGTCATTTTGTCGACGGGCAAATCCTCGGGCGGCCAGATGCCGTGGTTCGCCACCAGAACGTCGAGCCGTCCAAAACGGGAGACGGCTTCGGCAACCAGGTCGGCGGCTGTCTTAAGGCCGCGCAGATCGCAGGCCACCGCCGCGCAGCGCTCTTCGCCACACTCCTTCACGAGAGCATCCGCCTGCGCCTTCGCGCTCTGGTAGTTGAACAGAACCCGGGCGCCAGCCTCGACAAAAGCCCGCACCGTCGCCGCGCCAATCCCCCGCGACCCACCCGTGACCAGAGCAACCTTGCCTTCCAGGGAGAGAGAAACCGCCATGCGTTTTAGGGTATCAGGTGATCAGCGGACAGGTCACAAGGGACGGGTGACAGGTCACAAGGGACAGGTCACAGGGGAAAATCGACAGGGGACAGGGCGAACCCCGTCAGATTGTGACCGCCTCGGTTCCACCCACTGCAGTTGTCTCAAGGTTGAAGTGGGGTATCCCCCCTCCCCCCCGGTCTTGTGGAATGAGAGATTTACACGGAAAATCCTGCAAAATCTTTGGTTTCAAAGAACTTATAGGCAAAATATTCCGGACAAAGGACTTAGCTCAGAATACGTTCACCTTCGGGACATGCGCCCAGCGGGTTACTTATATCTTGCAGAGATGGGTGAAAAATAGGATTTAGCTCACATAGGTGTGTGATGTTGGCATGCGTCCGTCGGGTGGCAACCACTGTGGGTTTCTGTCCCTTAGTATCAATCCCTATGCTGCTGCCGCCCCTTCGGCAGTCCGGTTAATCGGCGGCATTAGAACCACTTTCCTATTTGTTGAATAGCTCTGACTTACTGACCCGTTACTATGCTGTCGTCGGCATGGACAAAATAATCGGTGAACGTCCCGTCTGTCCCCAGGTTTCCCACCACTTGCCGAGAAGCAGGCGCAACCCAGGAGAATGATGCCCATGAGCGCGATGCACTGCTCGCAGCGTTCGCCGACGAGGACGACGAGTAAGCTCTGCTGAAAAAACAACATCTCCCACTACAATCTTTAGCTGGACATGCAGCTACAAATAAGAATGCCCACGACCAGACAGCACATCCTTGATGAGATCAAACGTACTACAAAGGACAACGCCGGCGTGCCACTCGGGAAGGAACGATTCTTCCAGGAAACGGGAATCAGATACGAAGACTGGTTCGGAAAATACTGGGTCCGGTGGGGCGATGCTGTGCAGGAGGCTGGGTTTGCGCCCAACAAACTGCAGGACGCTTACCACGAAGATGTGCTGATCGAAAAGTACATCGCACTCGCCCGAGAACTCGGCCACATCCCCGTTCGAGGCGAGCTTCTGATGAAGCGCCGGAGTGATCCATCGTTTCCCAACAGCAAGACCTACGAGCGTTTGGGGTCTAAAGCCAAGCTCATCTCGAAGGCTCTTGAGTACTGCCGCAACCGTGCTGGCTTCGAGGATGTCATTCAGCTCTGCACTGGGATCCTTTCTGTCGAAGAGAAAACTGATGAGGAGAAGGTGAAGCCTGTCGCGGATGGCTGTGTGTACATGGTCAAAGTCGGACGCTATTACAAGATCGGAAAGACGAACGCCATCGGACGCAGAGAATACGAGTTGGCGATCCAGCTACCGCAGAAAGCGCGTACCGTTCACGTCATCCGCACCGATGATCCCAGCGGGATCGAAGCCTACTGGCACACGCGCTTTGGAGCGAAAAGAACGAACGGCGAGTGGTTCGAGCTAGACAGCTCCGATGTGCAGGCGTTCAAGCGTCGCCAGAAGTTCATGTGATGGGAACCTGGGGACAGACGGAACGTTCAGCAGTTTTCGTAATTAAAGACCGGGGGACATCCCGTCTATCCCCGGGGAACCAGTATCAACCGAAAATCTCCCGAATACCCTGCCAGATCGAACAGGCTGCACTACTCAAAGCGTGGACGATTATTTCCATGATTCCTTCGAATAGGATTTCGAGAATCATGTCTACCATTTGGAAAGTTTAGACGTGATGTTCGTTGGTGAGAAGTGGGCGCGGAGGGCTGGGCACCCGGTAGTTGAGTTGCCATTGATCTAAGATGGGGGGTAATTATGAAGACCCTAACAGGATGCCTTCAAGCCGGGGCTACTACTCTACTGTTACTGACTATCGGCTTTGCGCAAGAGATTGCCGTGCCATTTTCAATTGCGATCAGTGCTCCAGAGGCCGCAGTGAAACGGGGATCACAGGTGAAAGTCAGAATCAAGGTAACGGATATCTCGAACCGTGAGATCGAGTTCTTCGATACCAACAGGTACTGCGACTACGCTGTCGAGGTGCGAGACCCTGCTGGCAATCTGGCCGCGGAAGGGGAATACAAACGCACTTTGCAGTGCCCGAATGGAACGGGCAGAGTTATGGGATGGAGAAAATTAGTACGTCTGAAGCCGAAGGAGTTTCTCGAAGACGAGATTTTCGTCAGCTCCTTATACAACATGTCGCAACCCGGAAAGTACTCTGTGGAAGTGATGCGAAAAGCGCCGAAAGAGCTCGGAGAGGTTGAAGTGAGGTCAACCCGGATCACGATTACCGTTACAGAATAGACTTGTAGTGGGGGCTGGGGCGGGGTTAGTGGCTGGGCCACCTTTGGTTGCCTTCTTTGTGGACACTACCACCCCCGTGCTGCGCACGGCTGGACAGGCGAGGGCGCCTGTCCCTACATGGGTTGGGCCTGTCACCTGTGACCTGTCCTCTGTGACCTGCTCTTCAATCTCCCAGGCTTGGAGCTTTTCCGGTTTTCATCTGGCGCAGGAAGACGCGCACCAGCATTCCGTCGTAGCGGGTGCCGCTGAGCTTCTCGATTTCGGCCAGCGCCTGCTCGGTGGTTTTGGCCGGGGCGAAGGAGCGGTCGGTGGTCATGTTCACGAAGGCGTCGGCCAGTCCGAGGATTCGCGCCCACAGCGGAATCTCTTCGCCGCGCAAGCCGTTCGGATAGCCGCTTCCGTCGAACGCTTCGTGATGATGCTCGACCGCCTTCTGCACCATGGGACTGCCGGGAATCGTGCTCAGGATTTCCGCACCCACCTGCGCGTGCTCCTTCATCTGCGCGTATTCTTCTTCGGTCAGCGGGCCGGGCTTGGTGACAATCCGCTCGGGCACGAAAATTTTGCCGACGTCATGCACCTTGGCGGCATAAACCACTTCGACGATCTCGTCCGGCGGCATGGCCAGCGCGCGCCCGATCATTTCGGCATAGCGGCCCACCATTTCGCCATGACCGGCGGCATGGAACTCGCGCGATTCGGCGGCGCGCGACAGCGCTTCGATCGACTCTTTCAATACCTGAACGTTGCACTCTTCCTCGCCGCCGCACAGGCGCCGCAGGGTTGAGACCAGTTCCTCGAGATCATCGGGCCCGGTCTGCTCCCGCTGCAGAAAGCCCTCGATGTAGTTGGAAATCTGTTGCCGTTGCGTGGCAACCTGTTCCCCGTCATCGAACGCCTCGACCATCGAGACGCGGTTCCCGCCGGCGTGTTTGGCGGCGTACATGCCCGCATCGGCCACGCGAATGATGTCCTCGGCAGAAAATCCATGTCCCGGGAAGCTGGCCACGCCAAAACTGCCCGTGATCTGATGCTCGGCCAGCATGGCGTCTTGCGCCAGCCACAGGCGCAACCGCTCGGCGAGGGCCTGCGCCTGCTCGACACTGGTCTCAGGCATCAGGATGATAAATTCATCGCCTCCGTAGCGCGCGACGACATTCGATTGCCGGCAGCGTTGTTCGAGAAGCCGCCCGACACGCGCCAGCACCAGGTCGCCTTCGAGGTGACCGAAGGTGTCGTTGACTTCCTTGAACTTGTCCAGATCAACCAACACGACCGAGAACGGACGCCCCGATCGGGAAGCGCGCTTCCACTCGGAGGACAGCGCTTCCCAGAAGAAGCGACGGGTCTTGATGCCGGTCAATCCGTCGGTGATGGACTGCTGCTGCAGTTTCTGAAACACAAACGCGTTGTGCAGGGCGGTCGCGAGCAGGTCGGCCAGCGTGCTCATGATCAGAACATCCTGGGGCGAGAACGCGTTCTCTTCGCGGCTTTCGACATTCAGCACGCCCAGCAGGGATTCGCCGTAGGTGATCGGCATGCACAACACAGCGCGCGAGTCGGGCAGCACGCCCAGCAGATGTCCCTCGCCGGCGTTCTGCACCAGCGCCCGTTCGTAGGTACGAGCCACGCGGCCAACGATCCCCACTCCGAGCGGGATGCGTTTCCCTTTGGCCTGCGCGGTCGTCCCCGCCTCCGCCTTGATTTCGATTTCTTTTGTGACGTAATCCAGAATTCCAATTCCAATGTGATCGAAGCGGAAGTTCTTCTGGATCTCGGCCACGATTTCTGCCAGCATCTGCTCGGCGTCTTCACTGGAGATGGCAGTTTTCGAGATGCTGTTGAGAAAGCTCAACTGCCGCGAGCGCCGCAGCTCTTCGGCGAACAGGCGGGCATTTTCGACGGCCACCGAAAGTTGTCCCGCTGCCGTCTGCATGACCTCGAGATCGCGCTGCTGGAAGACGTATTCGCGCTCGGTGCTCATGGCGACCATGGCACCGGCAGGCTTGCCACCCAGCAGGATGGGCGCGCCGCAGAAACACTTTGCCGGCTCGCCGCCACCCACCTGCACCGCGCCCAGCCGCTCGCGGGTTCTTTCCAGGTCCGAGCGGATCAGCAGCGCCTGTCCGGTACGGATGATCAACTCAGTCAGACCGTTACCCGCCTTGCGCGTGCGCTTGGGAAGAATCCGGTTCCTTTCCGTTTCGAGCTCGAAACGGATTTCGTCGTTCTCCTGGAAGGCGATGTAAAACTCGCTGGTGTCGAAGATCTGCCCCAATTCCTTCTGAATGGTGCGCAACACTTCGTCCTGGTCAAGGCGCGAACTGATGGCCTGCCCGATCTGCGTCAGCAGTTCGTACTCCTTGGTGCGGCGCTGCGCGTCGTGCATGACCACGTAGTTCTCGAGCGTCAGCCCGATTTGCAGGGCGAGACCGATCAGCAAACGCAGGTTCGAGGAGCCGAACACCCGCAACTCGGCGTGCGGAAACAGGATGACGCCGAAGTTGTGTTCGCGGGTCTGCAGACTGACCGCCGTCAGATGCCGGATATTTTCTTCCGCGAGCACGCGCTTGAAATCCTCGAAATGACCGCCGGGCAGCGCGGGCAGCGGCTCCGTCATCTCGGCAACATTGCGGAAGGTGAAGAATCCGCCACGCCGGTAGGCGAGTTCGCAAACGTATTCACCGGCGCCGGTTTTCTCGAGGCGTTGGATAAGTTCGGGAGAAAATCCACGCTGCACCGAAGGCAAGACGCCGCGCCATTGCTCGGCAATGCAAATCACCGCGCGCCGCGTCGGCAAGGGATTCACCAGCCGGTCGAGCACAGCGGTCATGCTCGGCACCAGATCTTCCGCGGAGAGCAGGCGCCGCGGATCGACCCCGAGAGTCGAGAAGGCGAGCGCATTCTCCTGCACCGCGTTGCGCTCATTCTCGAACAGCACCATGACCATGGCAATGGCCAGCAGCATCTGCGGCAGCGGCCCGAGCATGTGACCCGCATTCCCCAGAACTTCCGAATACGGACTGACCAGCTGCCCCACCGCCATGAGACCGCCCCAAAGGGCCAGAGCGAGAGCCAACATGCGAAATGCGAGCGAATTGCGCTGATGCGCGTAAAGATAAAATCGCAGCGAGCAATAGAGCAGGAGTGCCGCGGTTCCCAGCTCAAGGCGCACGTGAGGCGGCACCGGCAGGTCCGCCTGGAACACACCACGCACAATGTGATGCTGAAGGCTCCACCAGGTGAGGGCAACGCCGGCCACCGCGATCACCGCGTCGTACCACCGGATTCGAAAGCGTTCGCGGATCAGGCGCGTCGAGATAAACAGGCAAATCGCCATCACCACGATGAGAAGCGAACTTGCCAGGTACACCCAAGGGGAAGGCACGTGATAGGCGTTCCAGGCGTCGAGCGCAAAATGGAGTGAGTAGGCTCCCCAGCCCACCTGCCAGGCACGGAAATAGGCCTGGCGGCTCTGCTCGTAAAGGTAGGTGAAGACGAGGAAAAGCAGCAGGGCAACGATACCCGGCAGAACGACCGTGTTCGTGGCAAGAGCATTCATGGCGCGCAACACCGAGTTACGGCTCGGTTCACCACAGTCAAGGGGAAGTTGGTAAAGCATCGTTTCACAGCCCAAGCTGCGAACTCAATACGATTTCAGTACAGGGGTGTGGAAATACACCGGGGCGTCCCGTATCTGCCCAGGAGTGACAAAACGAGACGGGCGTCCGCTTGACGCCTGTTTTGCCGTCCTCGTAACATGTTCACTTCCATGGCGAGTTCTCCTATTTCACTCAAAAAAGACGACTTATCGGCGTCCGGGCCACGGGTTCGTTTCGCTCCCTCCCCCACCGGCTTCCTGCATGTCGGCAGTGCGCGGACCTTCATCTTCAATTGGCTGTATGCCCGGCGGAACGCGGGCACCATGGTCTTGCGGCTTGACGATACCGACGTCGAGCGCAATACGGAAGCTTCGGTCCACTCAATCTTCGAAGGGTTGCGGTGGCTCAATCTCGGGTGGGACGAGGACTACAAGCAGTCGGAACGGTTGGCTCTTCATCAGAAAGCGGGATGGGCGATCTTCGAGCGCGGGCTCGCCTACCGTGATTTCACTCCAGCGCACACGGGCGATGCGGAAAGGTCGGGCGCACAGGGGACGTGGCTGTTCAACACGGGGATGCGCGAGTTGTCGCGCGAGGAAAGCGACCGGCGGGCGGCGGCGGGAGAGCCATTTGCGTTGCGGTTTTTCGTTCCGCGGGAAACTGGCGAAGAGGTGCGCTTTACGGATGCGGTTTACGGAGAGCAACGCAAAGCCGCCGTCGATATCGAGGACTTCGCCCTGCTGCGCTCCGACGGCATGCCCACGTACCACCTGGCCTCGTGTGCCGACGATGCTGACCTCCGCATTACGCACATTATCCGCGGACAGGACCATCTGACCAACACGTTCAAGCACGTGCTGATCTTCAACTCCCTGGGCGCCGCGCTTCCGCACTTCGCCCACCTGCCGCTGCTGGTGGCGCCGGACGGCACGAAGCTCTCCAAGCGCCGCCACGGGCCGGTTGTCAGCGTGACGACTTACCGCGATGCGGGCTTTCTTTCTGAAGCGTTCATCAACTTTCTGTGCCTGTTGGGATGGTCGCCGAAGAACGACCGCGAGCAGATGTCGCTGACGGAGCTGAAGGAAATGTTTTCGCTGGAAGGGATCAACCGGGCCAACGCGGTGGTGAACTTCAAAGAGCCGGCAACCCTTCTGACAGAGCAGGTGCGCGAACAAAGCGATGACGGGGTCGTCGTGACAACGATCGAAGCCAAGGTGGAAGCAACCGTCAAGACCGAAGAGATGTTCGACCCGAAGGCGGTCTGGCTGAACGCGGAGCACATTCGAGCCCTGCCGGTGGAGGAATTGAGCGCGCGGCTGTTGCCGGTTGTGCACGGGACCGGGTTCAAGATCGATGCCGCGCAGATGCTGCGGATTACACCGCTGATTCGGGAGCGCATTAAGTTGCTGCGCGATGTACTCACCGCGGCCGACTTCTTTTTGGTCGATCAGCTTGCGCCGTACGACCCGGTGGAACTCATCCCGCAGAAGGGCGACGCCGCGATGGCCAAAAAGGTTCTGGAGAAAGCGCAGACGGTTCTGGTCTCGATCGAGTTCAAGCATGACCCGCTCGATCAAGCTTTACGCGCTGCTGCGCAGGAACTCGGCATCAAGGCAGGACAGATGTTCCAGCCGATCCGGGTGGCGGTCTGCGGGCGAAAGAATGCTCCGCCGCTGTTTGAGACGCTGGAGGTGCTGGGGAAGCAGAAAACGTTGGCAAGGATCGAGCAGGCGATCGTAAACCTATAGCATCTCGTTGTGCCGTGACAGGTTAAGCGCCGAATATTTAGTAGTGCAAGTGGGTGTAGTATGGGTGCTCTAGTTTCCCACTTCACTTAGGAATTGCCATGATATATCGAAACTCAGAACTTCGATTGGACCAAATTGTTACCTATCTTAACGAGGAAAAGATTAATCTCTCCCCCGTATTCCAGCGTGGCCACGTCTGGACCCTTACCGTGAGGAAGCGGCTAATCAAGAATATTCTGCAGGGTAAGCCTATTCCGGCAATATTTTTATACAAGGAACCTGCTGGCTCTAAGTATTCCTACAACATCCTTGATGGCAAACAACGGCTGGAAAGCATTGTGTTGTTTATTAGCAATGAGCGTGCCGATTGGTCAATCCCGCAATGGAAGAAGTATTTTTTCTCCGACAAACACCGCAAGGATGCTGCGTTTGCGGTCGATTTGGTCGGCGGGCCAAAGACGCTTGTCGATTTGGATGATGCCGCGATCCGCGAACTCCGGGAGTATTCCATCCCCACGATAGAAATTACTTTGAATGATGAGAGCACCCTTGATGACATGATTAGTCTTTTCGTGGATATCAATCAGTATGGGGTCAAAGTGAATCGCTTCGACATAGTAAAGGCGATGGGGCGCAATGATGCACTGCTAATGGACGTTTTCTATCTCATCGCAGAAGAGCAGAAGCGTGGCGAAGATGTGTTCTATAGGACGAAGCGTACGCCGTTCACGAACATACTTAAGTCGATGAATATCATCGAAAAGCTGGCAGATCAAAAGTCCCAAGTAGATCGAATGTGGGAGCGGCTGCTTGAGATCGTTTTGTTCAACAGAACAAGAAAGCATCGCAAGCCTGTAGAAATTTTGAAGAGTTTTATTAGCAAACCGGATCATCCTTCGCCACGTTTAAGCGGAAGCGAGGAGAAGCAGCTAAAGAGGGTGTTCAGGTTTCTGGGGACTGCCTACCGAAACTCGGGGTTGAATACCATGCGATTGGCCACGGATCAGACGTATTTTTACAGCATGGTTACGTCCATCATTGCTGGCGATCTGCTGGACAAGTACACGGATGAAGATCTAACTAGGAGACTCCAAGCGTTTGCTGAAATTGTTGAGGAGAACCAGCAAATCGTGGAAAGTCATCCCGCATTTACTCCCATCAAGAAATTTCGAGAAACGTCCGCCCGGCAGACTACGGACGTATCCAGGAGAGGTGAGAGGCAAAAA
Source organism: uncultured Acidobacteriota bacterium (assembly GCA_963729415.1). Taxonomy (GTDB): domain Bacteria; phylum Acidobacteriota; class Terriglobia; order Terriglobales; family Acidobacteriaceae; genus Gp1-AA133. Next base: position 558,983 of record CAVSOD010000018.1, read on the forward strand.
CAGTTCATAGCTGCTATTGAGGAGTTGTAGAAAATGGAACGCTGGGTTTTTTCTTGTCAAGCCCTTTGTTTTTTCGAAGGCGGCCGATACGGCGGACTTCTTCTTCGTCGATCAACTACCGCGCTACGACCCAGCCGAACGCTGTTTGAGACGCTGGAGGTGCTGGGGAAAGAGAAGACGCTGGCCCGCATCGGAGACGCGATCAGAAAACTATAGTTCCAATGTTCCTGATGATCGCGTCCCCTGCGAAGGCGACGCACTGCCCTTACTGGGGTGAGGGAGGGTTGTTCGCAGGCTCAGGCGCTTTGCTGCCTGCTTTCTCCACCGGCTGTTCCGGAGCACGGTATGAAGTGGGCTTGTCGCTTGGCCGGTAGGCTGCACCCTGAGCCGCGTTCTCTCCCGTTTCCAGTGGCTTCATCGCGACCACCTGGTAGGCGCGCTTCTTGTGGTCCCCGTCCGGGACTTTCAAATACATATGGTCCTTCTTGATTTTGAATTCTCCTTCTCGGCCGATGGGAAGGAGCGGCGCGTGTTTCTTGTCTACTGGCCGGATGTGATACTCCATCTCATCGGTTCGCAGCAGATACTGGGGGCATAGTTTTTCTTCCGAGTTCACGGCTTCAATTCCGGCTGAAGCAAAGATGCTGCCCAGGCCGGTAATGCCCCTCTGTTTCGCACCGCAGGGCACAGCCTCCATTTTTTCCAACATGCCACGGTCTGAACCCTTCTTGTGCTTGTCGGCCGCATTGGCAGGAAAGCTCACTGCAAGAACGATCACGACCGCGATTCGTTGACTGATTGTCACTGTGCACCTCCGTTGAAAGTCTCGGCTCCTCGATCCTTCGCTGCGGGAAACTGCTGAAACGGAGAGGCCGGCAGACCGGCCTCTCCACATCGTCCTCGCTCGCCGTCCTTACTGTTGTTTGGCCGGGCTCTTTGGCAGCGTCGAGGTCTTGGGCGCCGGCTTGCTTGCCTGTTGCGCCGATTGCAAGAAGGCCTGAGGATTTTCCTTCACTTCCTCTTGCACGCCCGGATGAGCTTTCAGGTATTCCTGCAGCTCCGGATGGCTCTCCATGTACTCCTTGTTGTTCAGGAGCGAAGGATCCTTGGAGATTTGCGCAGCGATGTTCGCATGGGCGCCGAGGAACTCCCCGAAGCTAGCCATTTCGCGACGGTCCCGGTCGTCCCCAAAACCCGCGCCATTTCGGCCGAAGTCCTCCTGCCGATCGAAACGCTGCTCCTGGTGCATGAACGCATTCGGGTTCTCGCTGAGTTCCTGGTTCACCCCCGGATGTTGCTGCAAGTAGGTCTGCAGGTCGGGGTGATTCTTCACGAACTCCTTGTTGTTGACCAGCGACGGGTCTTTGCGCAGCTGTTCAGCAATCTCGGGGTGGGTGTCGAAGAATCGATCCGCACTGGCGAGTTGCCCACGAGTGGCGTCATGGTCCATGCCATCTTCCTGCCGGTCAAAACGCTGCTCCCGCCGCATGAAAGCGTCGGGGTTCTCGCTGAATTCCTCGTGCACTCCAGGATGCTGCTGCAGATACGTTTGCAGCGCCGGATGCTTCTCGACGAATTCCTTGTTGTTCACCAGCGACGGATCCTTACGCAGCTGCTCGGCGATTTCCGGATGACTGTCGAGGAACTGGTCCAGGTTGCCCATCTGCCAGCGCATCGCGTTGCGATTCGGATCAATTTCCCGCTGGTCGAACCGCTGTTCCTGGCCCATGAAGGCATTGGGGTTCTGGCGCAGCTCCTGCGCGACGCCACTGTGCGACTGCAGGAACTCCTGCAACGCCGGGTGGTGACTGACGAAGTCTTTGTTATTCACAAGAGTCGGGTCCTTGCGCAGTTGTTCTGCGATCTCGGGATGGGTATCCAGAAAGCCGTCCAGGTTGCCCATCTCCTTGCGAGTCTCCTGTGCGTCAAAACGCTTTTCCTGACGCATGAACGAATTCGGATTCTCGCTGATCTCCTCCCGAACATTCGGATGCTGCTGCAGATATCGCTGCAGGTCGGGATGGTTCTCTACGAACTCCTGGTTTCGCACGAGCGACGGATCTTTGCGAATCTGCTCGGCGATTTCGGGATGGCCATCCATAAAGCTGTCGAAGCTGGCCAGTTCCCGACTGGTCGTGTCGTGATCCTGAGTTTGCGTGGATTGTGCGATGGCCGGACTGACGAAACAAAACAGAGCGGCCAGGCTCAGTAACGCAATGGAATGCTTCATGTATCGGCATTTCGTTTGTCTCATGATCTACAGGGTCCTCCTATGTACTGCTCCATTGAGAGGAGCAACCCCGGTGCCAATGCGGAGCGCGCGCCGTAAGCTCATGTGGGTGCGTTCGCGTACAGGATTCTGCTCACGGGAAAATCGACATCATCAAAGGAAATTTGTCATACGCAATCAACCTGAAGAAAACATATGCGCTTTGTTTATTAGCGGTTAGGGCGGCATTTTGTGAAAAACCCGCAATTCGTGCAGGGCGAAACGGAAGGCGACGGCAAGTGCGTAAGCGCTCCACGCCTACGCCATCGAAATTCCCGTAACGCTATACAATGAAGGTCTTCATGACTGCGACCAACTCTCCCACAGAAGCCATGGAAAACGCGCCCGCCGAGCCTCGCCCGTCGAACTTCATTCGCGACAAGATTCTCGAAGACCTCAAGACCAACAAGTACCAGGGCCGCGTGCAGACCCGATTTCCTCCCGAGCCCAATGGTTACCTGCACATCGGACACGCGAAAGCCATCTGCCTCGACTTTGGACTCGCCGACGAGTTCCACGGACATACCAATCTCCGCTTCGACGACACCAACCCGGAAAAGGAAGATGTGGAATACGTCGACTCGATCATGGAGGATGTGAAGTGGCTCGGCTATCACTGGGACGGCCTCTATTACGCCTCCGACTACTTCGATCAGATCTATGAATGGGCGATCAAGCTGATCAAGGACGGCAAGGCGTATGTGGACGACCTGAGTGCCGAGGAAATCCGGAAGTATCGGGGAACGCTGACCGAGCCGGGGAAGAACAGTCCCTATCGCGAGCGCAGCGTGGAAGAGAATCTGAATCTGTTTGAGCGCATGAAGGCGGGCGAATTCCCCGATGGCTCGCGCGTGCTGCGCGCCAAAATCGACATGGCCTCGCCAAACCTCAACATGCGCGATCCGGTCATGTATCGCATTCTTCATGCCGAGCATCACCGCACGGGCAACAAGTGGTGCATCTACCCGATGTACGACTTCGCGCACGGACAGTCGGATTCGATCGAGAAAATCACCTACTCGATGTGCTCGCTCGAGTTCGCCGATCACCAGCCGCTTTATAACTGGTTCATTCGCGAACTCGGCATCTTCCCCTCGCAGCAAATTGAATTCGATCGCCTGAGCCTGACCTACACCATCATGAGCAAGCGCAAGCTGCGCCGCCTGGTGGAGGAAGGCCACGTCAAGGGTTGGAATGATCCGCGCATGCCTACGCTGAGCGGCATGCGCCGCCGAGGCTACACGCCGGAAGCAATCCGCCACTTCGTGAGCGCCGCCGGTGTGTCGCGGACGAATGGGATCGTCGAACTGGCGATGCTCGAGCATTACGTACGCGAAGACCTCAACAAGCGCACTCCGCGCGTGATGGCAGTGCTTCGCCCGCTCAAAGTCGTCCTCGACAACTATCCCGAGAACCAGGTCGAGGAGATGGAAGCGATCAACAATCCGGAAGACCAGAGCGCGGGAACGAGGAAGGTTCCATTCTCGAAGGTGCTCTACATCGAGCAGGATGACTTCCGCGAGAATCCGCCGAAGGGTTATTTCCGGCTGTCGCCTGGCCGGGAAGTGCGCTTGCGGTACGGCTATCTCGTCACCTGCACCAGCGTCGTGAAGAACGACAAAGGGGAAGTCATCGAAGTGCACTGCAGCTACGATCCCGCCACGCGCGGAGGAAATACTCCTGATGGCCGCAAGGTGAAGTCCACCATTCATTGGGTCTCGGCTGCACACGCGATCGATGCTGAAGTGCGCCTTTACGACAACTTGTTCACCAAGGAAAATCCGGACGAGGCAGAAGAGGGGAAGGACTTCATCGCCAACCTGAATCCAAATTCTCTCGAAGTCGTGAGCAACGCCAAGCTCGAACCCTCGATGGCGAACGTCACGGCCGGAAACCGTTATCAATTCGAGCGGCTCGGCTATTTTTGCGTCGATCCTGATTCGACACCCGGCAAGCCGGTCTTCAACCGCACTGTCGCTCTCAAAGACACATGGGCCAAAGTCGAGAAAAAACAGGGCGGAAAGTGAGCATCGCATGCGATTGAGCGCACGATCCATCGCCGTTTGCGTTCTGTCGGTGGCCAGCCTGGCGGCAGCGTCCGACGAAACTGCTTCGCCATGTTCCGACTGGAAGGCCTGGCTCAACGTTCAGCCGGGCACCGCGGCTCCCACGCTGCACGTAACTGCAACCTGCCAGTTTCCGACTGCGGGATATGCGGTGGAACTTGTGCCCGTGAGCCGCAAGATCCCGAGCAAGAAGACACTCGAACTGAAGAAAGTGGTCCACAAACCTGAAGGCATGGCTGCGCAGGTGATCAGCGATGTCCCGCTGAACTACACCAGGGAGACGACGGTGGAGTACGAGACGGTTTTGATTAAAACGGACAAGGTCCGATTGACGGTGGAAAAAGTTCACTAGAGGGACGAGCACTCGCTGATTGATTAGCTTTTTTTCCGCATTTGATTGACACGAATTCCCGCGAACTTTACGATCTCGCACCGGCGTTCCATCCAAATCAATTGAGGACAACCAATGATTCCGACCGCTCGCATTGTGCTGGCGATATGTAGCCTCGCTCTTCTGGAGTTCAATCTTCCGCTGCGAGCCCAGCAAAAGGCCGATGTTGCCACGCTATGGCCCACACATGGTTGGGAGAAAGCCACGCCCGCGAGTGTCGGCATGGATGAACGCACGCTCGCCGCATTCGACAAGGACCTGGCCGCCGGAAAGTTCGACCTCGTCGACAGCTTCGCCGTATTCCGCTGTGGCAAATTGGTCTTCGAGCGCAAGTATCCGCATGACTACGGGCAGATTTACGGGAAAGAAGCCAAAACGCGCGGGCCGCTGAATGCGCGCCTGACCGGACCCTACAACTATTTCGATCCCGCCTGGCACCCTTACTATCACGGCTCCGATTTACACACCATGCAATCGGTGAGCAAGACGGTGAGTTCCGTGATTGTTGGGATCGCGACTACACGCGGCGATTTCAAGGCTGGCCTGGATACTCCACTGCTGCACTACTTCGACGAGACGAAGGTGAAGAACGTCGATGATCGCAAGCGGCGTATCACTCTGCGGCACGTGCTCACCATGACCACGGGCCTTGACTGGAACGAAGAGGTCGCCTACGACGATCCGCGCAACGATGCCGACCTGATGGAAGCGACCGACGACTGGATCCAGTACGTGATTGATCGCCCGATGGCGAAGGAGCCGGGAACGGTCTTCAACTACAGCAGCGGCGTATCGGAGTTGCTGGCTTACATTTTCCAGAAAGAGACGGGACAGGACATTGAGAAGTATGGAGAGCAATATCTGTTCACGCCGCTCGGCATGAATCATTACTGGAAGCGCTCGCCTTTAGGGCTGGTGGACACGGAAGGCGGCCTGTTCTTGAACGGCCAGGACCTGGCGAAGATCGGCTACCTCTATCTGCACGATGGCGTGTGGAACGGAAAGCAGATCGTGTCGAAGGAGTGGGTGAAGCAGTCGGTGACGCCGTTCATCGAGGCCGAAGAAGGATTCAAGTATGGATTCAAGTGGTGGCTGCTGCCGCAGAAAGACGGCTTCGTGTGGATGGCGCGAGGATTCGGCGGACAACGGCTTATGGTGTTTCCAGAGAAGGAATTGATCGTGACGTTTACGGGATGGACGATTTTGAAAGACCCGCCCGCGGATCAGGATTTTGTGGCGAGAATTCTCCCGGCCCTGAAAAGCGAACGCTGCGAAGCTGCGCGCTGAGCGTCATGGTGTAATCGAGAGCGGCTAGAGCGCGGCGGCTTGCTCGCGGCGGCGGGCCTGAAGCTCGATGTAGACGTTGACCAACGAAATCGCGGCGGGGGTCACGCCGGGGATGCGCGCCGCGTGGCCCAAGCGTGCGCGGGCGCATCTTGAGCAATTTCTCCTGCATTTCGCGCGAGAGGCCGCTGACGGCCCGGTAGTCGAACCAGTCGGGGATGGTGCGCTGCTCGGCTTTCTTCAGGCGATCGATCGAACGCTGCTGCTGGCTGAGGTAGCCGGCATATTTGATTTCGGTCTCGAGGGACTTGAGGTCGTTGCGTTGGGGAGGAGAGGAGTTGGGTGTTCGGTCGTCGGTCGTCAGCGAAAACTGCGGAGCTTCGCTCCGGCGAGACAGCCGAGGGGGCTGTCCCACATGAGCAAAGAAATCGGGGGCCAGGTCGCGAAGGATGGGGGCGAGTTGTTCGATGACGACCTCTGGCCGCTTGAGGAGTTGGGCGAGCGGCTGGCCGAGGGCGGAGGAGAAGTCGGTAGCCGTCCCTACGAGGTTCGTGGATGCGAATTTCTCGAGCATCGCCGACGTTAGTTTTGTCTTCTCAAGCAACTGCTTCATCGCATCAAGACGGGATTGCTTGGCCTGAAACTCAGCCCAGGCTGCGTCGTTGATCAGGCCTACTCGGCGGCCGTGGGGCGTAAGGCGGCGGTCGGCATTGTCGATGCGTAGCTGCAGGCGAAATTCCGCGCGCGAGGTGAACATGCGGTACGGTTCGTTGGTGCCCTTGGAGATCAGGTCGTCAATGAGAATCGCCGTATAGGCCTCGGTGCGGTCGAGGATGAGCGGCTGCTGCTTCTTCACCTGGAGGGCGGCGTTGATGCCGGCCATCAGGCCCTGGCAGGCGGCCTCTTCGTAGCCGCTGGTGCCGTTGATCTGGCCGGCGAGAAACAGGCCGCCGATTTTTTTCGTTTCCAGCGTGCGCTCGAGCTCGGTCGGGTCGATCGAGTCGTACTCGATGGCGTACCCGGGACGCAGCATTTCGGCGGTTTCAAGGCCGGGGATCGACTTCAGGATGGCCAGCTGCACATCGATCGGCAGCGACGTGCTCATGCCGTTGACGTAGATTTCGTGCGTGTTCAGTCCTTCTGGCTCGAGGAAGAGCTGATGCTGGAGCTTGTCGGGAAACTTCACGATCTTGTCTTCGATCGAGGGGCAATATCGTGGCCCGATGGATTGAATCTGTCCGCTGTACATCGGGGAGCGGTGGACGTTCTCGCGGATGATGCGGTGGGTTTCTTCGGTGGTGAAGGCGATGTAGCAGGGGACTTGCGTGTCATGATGCGCGACGCGCTTCGTGCGAAAGCTGAAGGGCGTTGGGTCGGCGTCGCCGGGCTGGGCCTCGAAACGGGACCAGTCGATGGTGCGGCCATCGAGGCGCGGAGGCGTGCCGGTCTTGAGGCGGCAGCCACGCAGGCCGAGCTTCTTGAGGGCTTCGCCGAGCAGGACGGCTGGCGGCTCGCCGGAGCGTCCTGCGGGATATTGCTGTTCGCCGCAGTGGATGAGGCCGTTGAGGAACGTGCCGGTGGTGATGATGACGACCTGGGCGCGGACAGTGCGGCCGTCGCGGAGGAGGATGCCGAGGGCTCGCTGACGCTCGCCGTCGTCGTTGGTCGTCGGTCGTCGGTCGTCAGCTGAAACACAAGGTCCAGGCTCCCTCGACTCCGCTCGGGATTTCGGCAGCGGGCTCAAACGCCCGCTAACCGCCTCAACTTCGACTGTGCTCGGCTGCGCCTCGCTTCGCTCAGGATGACAACTGTTTAGAGCATTTGCTGACGACTGGCGACTGGCGACTGGCGACTCTTCAACGATCAGATCGACGACTTCGGCTTGCTTGATCTTCAGGTTTGACTGCGACTCGAGAACCTCGCGCATTTTGAGGCGGTAGGCCTGCTTGTCGCACTGCGCACGCGGCGACCAGACGGCCGGACCGCGGGAAGTGTTGAGCAGGCGGAACTGGATGCCGACAGCATCGGTGACTTCGCCCATGATGCCGCCGAGGGCGTCAACTTCGCGGACGAGGTGTCCTTTAGCGATGCCGCCGACAGCGGGGTTGCAGGACATTTGCGCGATCAAATCGACGTTGAGCGTGTAGAGAGCGGTCTTCAGGCCCATGCGGGCGGCCGCCATCGCGGCCTCGCAACCGGCATGACCGGCGCCCACCACGACGACATCGAATTGTTCTGTAAACTGCATTTCAGATTTTGCCCCCACGCCCGCAGAACACAGCTGTGGTCCGAGCCCAAGTCCTGTCGTTATTGTAGCAACTCGAGCTCAGCGGAAGTCCAACTGTGTCATGCAGTTGGGAAGCGCGAACGGATTCTTTCGACGGTTGTTCGCTTGTCACTGCGGCAGCACGGCCTTTATATTAACCTGCTCCAAGAGAGAGAGGGTTCATGAGCAGCGAGCAATTTTTTCAGCAGCTAGACAGCCGGATCGCCAAATATGACCTGCTGTGCCATCCATTCTATAAGGCCTGGAGCGCGGGCGAGTTGACGCGCGAGGATTTGCGCGCGTACGCGCTCGATTACTACCAGCACGTGCACGCATTCCCATCCTATCTGGCGGCGTTTGCGCTTCGACTGAACGAGGGAGAACTCCGGCGCGCGGTATTGGCGAACATGCGCGACGAGCAAGGCGGAGAGCCGGTCGCGGACGAAGCTGCAGAGCCGCATTCGGACATCTGGCTTGACTTTGCCGAAGGCATGGGCGCCGGGCGCAGCGGTTTTGGTCACCGGGCCGTGCCCGAAGTCAATCAACTCATCGACCACTTTTCTCTGGTAGCCGAAGAAGGAACCCCCGAGGAGGCGTTAGCCGCCTTCTATGCGTACGAATCGCAAGTCCCACGGATAGCCAAGGAGAAGGACCGCGGCCTGCGCGAACAATACGGCGCGGACGAGCGGACCACCCGGTATTTCACCCTGCATGCCACCGCGGATGTGTATCACTCCAACGTTTGGAGGGAACAGCTGGGCAAGCGTGTGGCGGCGCATCCGGAAACTGCCGAAGCGGCCTTGGACGCGGCGGAAGAAGCAGCCAAGGCACTGTGGACAGCGCTGGACGGCATCGAGGCGCGAAGGATGGCGGTAGCGGCATAAATTCAGAAGAGATTCATCATCTGGGCCACCGATCAGGAAGATCGGTGGCTTTTCGTTTTCTCGGAGCTAGAAAGAAAAGCCCACCCTAAAGTCGCAAAGAGCGCAACGTTAGAATGGGGCACCCGCAGGATTTGGGCAAGCGGACGCGGACAAGAGTATCGGGTCGATACGAGGAGGAGGGATGGCAAAGGTGGCTTTGACGGGCACGCGGGGAGAAGCAGTGGAAACCGTCGAGTTTCAGCATACGTTGACGGCGCACCATCCCGCGCTGCCACCGGTGTATTCGACGCCCGACATGATCCGTCTGATGGAGACGGCCGCCTTCGTTGCCCTGCAGCCCTTTTGCGAAGGTGACGAGATTACGGTGGGGACCTCGATTCACGTGGAGCATCGAGTAGCGAGCGGGATCGGAACGCGGGTGAAGGCCGAGGCGGTGGTCGAGTCGTTTGATGGGCGCTTTTATACGGTGCGCGTTTCGGCCAGCGACGGAACGCAAGAGATTGGCCGCGGTACGGTGGGCCGGACGGTGGTGAGCGTATCGAAGTTCATCGCGCGATTGAAGAAGGTAGCCGAGTAGCAAGTGGTCATTTCGACTTCGCGCTTGGCAATGGGCCGAGCGGAAAATCAGGGGCTCAGCGCCAGATGCGAAATGCCCAGTGCTGAATCAACTCGTGACTTCCATTCATGACTACCATCGGGGTAATTTCCGATACTCACGGCCTGTTGCGTCCCGAGGCGGTCGAGGCGCTGCGTGGGGTGGCGCACATCCTGCACGCGGGCGATGTGGGGGCGCCGGAGGTCCTTGAGGAACTGCGAACAATTGCGCCGGTGACGGCGGTGCGCGGGAATGTGGATCGTGACGAGTGGGCGTCGGCTCTTCCGCTCAGCGAGGTTTTCGAGATCGAGGGTATTTCGATTTATGTGCTGCATATTCTTGACGAACTGGATCTGAAGCCGGAGGCCGCCGGATTTGAGGTCGTGGTCTATGGACACAGCCACAAACCCAGTTCCGAAATCAAGAACGGCGTGCTGTATTTCAATCCGGGGAGCGCGGGTCCGCGGCGGTTCAAATTGCCAGTGACTGTCGGCAGGCTCCTGATTGACGACGGGAAGGTGCGCGGGGGAATTGTGGAATTAGTCGGAAGATAGGAAGTCAGCAGTTAGTAATCAGCGTTCAGCCTCAAATTCACCGTCGTTCTTCAAGAACCGCACAAACCCAAGAGTTCGCCGTCGCGTCCGGATGGTCTAACATACCGCGATGCCGGTCTCGGTTTCTCAAGCACAAGAGGCGCGCCGCAACATCGCAGGGCTGGCGCTGCGTACGCCGCTGGTTCGATGTAATTGCGATGCTGAGCTGTATCTGAAGCTCGAGAATCTTCAACCCATTGGCTCGTTCAAGATTCGCGGGGCGGCTAACGTGATGGCCCTGACGCCACGCGCGCAACTGGATCGGGGCGTGTTGACCGCCTCGGCCGGCAACATGGCGCAAGGGGTGGCGTTCTGTGCGCAACGGTTGAAGATCCCTGCGACGATCGTGGCTCCCGATACGGCGCCAGCCACCAAGATTCGCGCGGTGGAGCGGATGGGCGGACGGGTTATCAAGGTGCCCTTCGCCCAATGGTGGCAAACCTTCGAGACGCGCTCCTTTCCTGGCATCGATGCCACGTTTATTCATGCCTTCGACGATCCTCACGTCATGGCGGGGAACGGCACGATCGCGTTGGAACTTCTGGAGGATTTGCCGGACGTAGAGGCGGTGGTCATCCCGTGGGGTGGAGGTGGCCTGTCATGCGGCATCGCGTCGGTGTTGCGAGCGTTGGCTCCTAAGGTGCGGATCTACGCTGCCGAGATCGAGACAGCTGCACCACTGGCTCCATCGCTGGCGGCAGGCGAGGCACGCACGGTGGAATATCAGCCGTCGTTCGTCGATGGCATCGGCAGCAAGACGGTGTTCCCGAATATGTTCGAGCAGGCTCGCAAACTGCTCGACGGCTCCCTGGTGGTGACGCTCAAGGAGGCGGCTGAGGCCATGAAGCTGGTGGCGGAGCGGAATCGCGTAATTATTGAGGGTGCTGCGGCATGTGCCGTGGCGGCCGCGCGATCTGGCCGCGCGGGCACGGGGAAGATCGTTGCGATTGTGTCGGGCGGGAACATTGATCTGGACAAGTTTGCCCGTCTCGTTGCGGAAGCCTGATTCGAGGGCGCGGCCCGCACATTAGCAGCGTGTCCAAGCGGGTTGCCGGCGCAAAGTTCCCAGGTTAGCGGCCAAAGAACGGGCGCGAACCTGGGCCACCCGATCTGGGGCACCCGACCATGACGCTCTGACTCGATCCGCTAAGCGGCATCTCGTTCCGGGAAAGAAAGCAGGCCCTGAGATTTGAATCGGTCGGGCGACGGCTTCACATCGATGTGAAACATTGCCTGTTCTCTTGCCAGCTTCGGACCAATCACACTGGTCAACCTCTCCAGTGTAGTGGTCAGGTCTTTGGCGTCCATCTGGTGCAACTCGACCGTAATTGCGATATCAAACAATGCGTGTTCGGGTTCTTGAGACTGGCGCTCCCGGTGCGCGAATAAACTGCCGCCGAGAATCCGAGCCAGGCTCACGAGCGATCGACCATTGCAGACCGGGCATTCGTCTCTCCGGCTGTTGCTGATCACCTCACAATCGAGGCAGAACACCGCATTCCAGAGAGGAAGGCCACCGGCGTCCAATCGGTTCTTTGATGGGTCAAGCATATACTCCAACCTTTTCGCGGGCAGCGACCATTCGAGACGAGAGTATGGCATCACTTTCGATTCAATGACGAAAAAAAACTTTCACTCCACGCATTGATCCGAACTGGGGGTTGAGTGTAACGCAGTTGGCGATCCGCCACAAGAGCTCAAAACCAGCGCGCTGCAAACTACGAGCGAAAAATACTTGTTCATGGTGCCTCTCCTGGAGAACAGGGCCCCCGGTCGCACCACGAGGGGAATGTGGGAGGCTGCGACCTTAGAATTGCGGCAACTTTACCCTCAAAACACGAGATGTCAAGGAAATTCACCGCTTGGGCGATTGGTTAGCCTTGAGCCGTGGTCGGCATACTTCGCGATTACTCGCATTGGGTTTTGGCGAAAAGGCACAGGTTGGGCAACGCTGACTGCGACAACTACGACTCGGGCGGCTCTACCGGCCTTCCTTCTGCTTTAGAATCCAGCCACAGTGTCCATCCGATTTCAGATCGAGGCCGCCAGCGGCGCGGGGCGTGTGGGGAAACTCATTACGCCCCACGGCACCGTGGAGACGCCCGTCTTCATGCCGGTGGGGACTCTCGGTTCTGTAAAGGGCGTGCCGCAGGATTTGCTCGAGGAACTCGGCGTCCAGATTCTGCTGGGGAATACCTACCATCTTTACTTGCGGCCGGGAGTCGAAGTGGTGCGGCGGATGGGCGGGTTGCACGGGTTCATGTCATGGAACCGGTCGATCCTGACCGATTCGGGCGGGTTCCAGGTATTCAGCTTGAGCGAGCTGCGCAAGGTGACCGAGGAAGGGGTAACGTTCCGGTCGCATCTGGACGGATCGTCGCATTTCTTCAGTCCCGAGAGCGCGATGGAGGCCGAGATCGGGCTGGGTGCCGACATCATCATGGCGTTCGACGAGTGCACGGAGTTTCCGGCGGAACGGGAGCGCGCCCGGGCATCGATGGAGATGACGCTGAGGTGGGCGGAGCGGAGCAAGAAGTATTTTGAAGCACATAAGCACGAAGTGCCGTGGGGCGGTCGTCGGTCGTCGGTCATCGGCCGTCGGCAGGATGGTGCATGGGAATCGGTGACAAGAGATCCTTTAGCCGCAACCTTCGATGGTGGTCATCGCGAACAGCGCAGTGACGCTGGCTCCGCCGACGACCGACGACCGACGACCGACGACCAAGTCGCCACGCAGTCCCTGTTCGGCATCGTGCAGGGCGGGATGGATATGGAACTGCGCAAGGAGTCGGCGCAGCAGACCGTGGAGATTGGGTTTCCTGGGTATGCGATCGGGGGGCTAAGCGTTGGGGAGCCTCGGGAAGTGACCCGGGAGGTGGTCGAGGCGACGCTGGAGCATTTGCCGGCCGACTGCCCGCGATACCTGATGGGCGTCGGCACTCCGGAGGAGATCGCGCAGTACGCCACGATGGGCGTAGACATGATGGATTGCGTGCTCCCGACGCGGGCGGCGCGGCACGGGCTGCTGTTCACGTCCGAGGGGAAGATTTCGATCAAGCAGGCGCGCTATGCCACTGACGAAGGGCCGCTCGATCCGGCCTGTTCGTGCCGGGTTTGCGGGCGGTATTCGCGGGCGTATTTGCGGCACCTGTATGCGGCTAACGAAATGCTGGCACAGGTTTTAAATACCGTCCACAACCTGAGTTTCTACCTTGACACTATGCGGAGGGTGCGGCATTCTATTCGACTTGGGGAAGGGACTCGCTTTCTTTCTGGTGTCTCGTCTCAGCCGAAGCCGTAGGTTCCCGATCCCCTGGTTCAAGCGAAGGATACCCGGCCGGAATACACGAGTACTCCCGCGGTGACAATTGAGGGCTTTGGGCGGCTGCCGCGCCGGCGAGAATTTTAAGATGGGTTCGTCTTTTAAGGCTTCATGAGCAATTCATACTTTCTGGCGGCGCAGATTGGCGGCGGGTCAGGCTTGGCGCTATTTGCTCCCGTTTTGCTGATTTTCGGCGTTTTCTATTTCCTTCTGATCCTCCCCCAACAACGCCGGCAGAAGAAGTGGCAACAGATGCTTGCCGATCTGAAGACCGGGGACAAGGTCGTGACCAGCGGGGGGCTGAGGGGGACGATTTTTTCCATGAAAGAGGACGCGATTACCTTGCGCGTCCCGCCCGACAACCTGAAGCTGGAAGTCAGCAAAGGGTCGATTGTCAGTGTGACCACGCAGGAAGAAGCGGTGGCGAAGTAGCGTTTTGGTGGAGGGAGCGGGCGTCTCGCCCGTCCGGCGGGCGGGGACGCCCGCCGCTCCATCTGAGATTTGATCGGGGTTAGGAAAGTCATTTTTAAGTCATGAATAAGAACCTACGCTGGAAAGTCATCGTCATCATTGCGACGCTGCTGGTCTTTGTGTTTGGGATCTTCGGGGTTCCCAAGAGCTGGTCGGGGTCAGGGTTGCTCGCGGCCATGACCGACCGTATCCACCTGGGACTGGATTTGAAGGGGGGCACCCATCTCATCCTGCAGGTGCAGGTTAACGATGCCGTGAACGCGGATTCGGACAGGGCCATCGAGCGTCTGAAGGACGACTTGCGAACCCGCAAGATCAGCTCCACCGACATCACCAAGCCGGACCCCGTCAACAATCCCGACAAAATCGTGATCAAGGGCGTGCCGCCGGAGGTCGACGTCCGACCTGCGGAATCTGATTTCCGACCGTTTGCCGGAATACGACGCGACCTCGGGGGCGGAGAACAGCTGGGTGCTCACGATGAAGCCGCAGCAGCTGACGGATCTAAAGAATCGCGCCGTACAGCAGGCCATTGAGACGATTCGCAACCGCGTCGACAAGCTTGGAGTCAGCGAGCCGGTCATCCAGGAGCATGGACTAGGCGATTATCAGATTCTGGTGCAGTTGCCGGGCGTCGACGACCCGGCACGCGTCAAGGAGATCATGCAGTCGACCGCCATGCTGGAGATCCGGCAGGCGATGAACAATGGCGCCAGCTACAAGGATGAGCAGGCGGCGCTGGCCGCGGTGAATGGAGTCATCCCCGACAACAGCCTGCTGATGCATGGGCGCAACATCGGGGCCACCGGCGAGGATGCGGTTTACTTCATTTCCCGGGTATCGGCCGTAGCCGGCCACGACCTGCGCGAAGCCCGGGTCGGAAGAAACTCGCAAACCAACATGCCGGAAGTGAATTTCTTCCTCACCGCGGAAGGCGGGCGGCGGTTCTCGAATTTCACGTCGCAGCACGTCGGCGACTACCTGGCCGTAGTGCTCGACAACAAAGTGATGGAAGTGGCGGTCATCAAGAGCGAGATCGGCGACTCCGGCGTGATCGAAGGACGGTTCACGGATCAACAGGCGAAAGACCTGGCACTGATTCTCAATTCCGGCGCGCTGCCGGCGGGGATCAAGTATCTGGAGGAGCGCACCGTGGGTCCGTCGCTGGGCGCCGATTCCATCCGCTCCGGGGTGCGGGCAGCAGTCATCGGGATGCTCGCCGTGCTCATCTTCATGCTGGTCTACTACCACGGGGCTGGAATTAACGCGGACGTCGCCTTGATTCTGAACCTGATCATTTTGCTCGGATTCCTCGGATTCAGCGGGGCCACACTCACTCTCCCCGGAATTGCCGGCGTGATCCTCACCGTCGGTATGGGCGTCGATTCCAATGTGCTGATCTTCGAGCGCATCCGGGAAGAACTGCGCAACGGCAAGACACCGCCTTCGGCGGTAGATCAGGGATTTGGGCACGCCTGGATCACGATCGTGGATACGCACGTGACCACGATTGTGTCGGCATTCATTCTGTTTATCTTCGGCACGGGTCCGGTGCGAGGGTTTGCCGTGACATTGACGTTCGGTCTGCTGGCCAATCTGTTTACGGCAGTGTTTGTGTCGCGGGTGATTTTTGATTACGTGTTGGGTCGCAAGCAGCGCGGTGAAGCGTTGAGTATTGGGTAGAAGCAAAGTTTCAAGGTTTCAAGGTTTCAAAGTTTCAAAGTTTCAAAGTTTCAAGGTTTCAGAGTTTCAAGGTCTCAAAGAGAAGGCAGCACCTGAAGAGGTCGCCGCGATGGTGCACTACGGCTGCACATGAAAGCGCGCCCGGCACGAATCTTGTAAGGCGAAAAAAATCGTTCTTGACCGAATCGGGGCAGTTTGACGCGCTACTTTGAAACTTTGAAACCTTGAAACTTTGAAACATTAACGAAAGGTTCTAAACTCGCGTGGAATTTTTTCGCAATCCAAACATAGATTTTCTTGGCAAAAAGTGGTATTTTCTCGCCTTTTCGTTAGTGTTCAGCGTGGCGGGTATACTCTCGATGCTTTTCTGGCATGGGATCCCGCTGGGCGTCGACTTCCGAGGGGGCACGCTGGTCTATGTGAAGTTCTCGCATGCGCCTAACAACGACGCGATCCGCGCGGCGTTGGACAAGGTAGGTCTGCCCAACGCCAAGATTCAGAGCTATGGGCCGGCTCAGAATAACGAAGTACTGATCGACCTGGCCGAGAAAGAGACGAGTGAGACGGCGCTGGACAAAGGCAAGGCGCAGATCATCAGTGCGCTCGAGACGAATGCCCCAGCCGGCAAACAGGACCTGAACAACGCCAGCTCTTTGACAATCAAGAATTATCTGCTGGAGAAAGATCCGCTGCATCTGGGCACCGACGCTGACGCGAAGTACACCGCGATCGCGCAAGCGATTGCGAACTATCGTGACAAGACCAAAGGCGGCGTGCTGAGCTCGCTGGATGAACTCAAGAACGCCGTGGACAGCTCCATCGTGGCTTCGCTCCAGGACGGCTTTTATCTTTCGGATTTCGGCGTGCGGAACGTCGAAATCGTGGGTCCGCAGGTCGGGGCTCAGCTGCAGAAGCAAGCAATCTTGGCCGTGGTGTACTCGCTCGCTGGCATGCTGGTGTACCTGGGTGTGCGGTTCGAGTGGATTTACGGTGTGGCCGCGGTGGTGACCGTGTTCCACGATACGCTGATCACGGTAGGGGCGTTCTCCCTGGCCAACTGGCCGATTTCGCTGACGGTGGTGGCTGCGATCCTGACCCTGGTGGGCTACTCGAACAACGACACGATTGTCGTATTCGACCGCATCCGGGAAAACATCAAGCTGATGCGCCGGGAGAAGCTGGCCGACATCGTCAACCGGAGCATCAACCAGACGCTGAGCCGAACCATCTTGACGGCAGGCCTGACGTTCCTTACTGTGCTTGCGCTGTACCTGTTCGGGGGCGAGGTGCTGCACGGGTTCTCGTTCGCCCTGGTCATCGGAATCTTGATTGGGACCTATTCGTCGATTGCGATTGCGGCGCCGATCCTGGTGGCGTATCAGGATTGGCGGTCAGGGCGGGGCAAGACGCCGGTTTCAATGCCTGTAGATCCGGGCAAGCGCGCCAAGGCGAAAGCCAACGTTTAGGTGCAACCTCCCGCCGCGAGGAGAGAATCGGAAAGACATTGTTCCGGGGCGTTCAAACAATTGCAGTCCGGAAAGGACCTGAGCCACCGAGGGGCAACGAGATCGCTGGCTGTAAGTAGTTGATTTTAGAAGATCGTTCAACGATTGGGGTTGGCCCGGCGCCGGCGGCAGGCGCGTTGCATTCAGAGGGGTGGCTTGGGAGCAAAGAGCAGATGTATGGTGTCTAAGCTTACGTAGGGTCGGTTGTAGGGAGAAACCTATGTTTGAAGATAGCCTTATTGAGTCAGGTGGGCGGCTGAAGACGAAACGGGGAGCAACAACCACGATCTCGTTCATCGTGCAGGCACTGCTGGTAGGCGTGCTGGTGCTGTTGCCGCTGATCTTCACCGAAGCGCTGCCAAAGCAGCAGCTCATGACCTTCCTGGTGGCGCCGCCACCGCCGCCTCCGCCGCCTCCGCCCCCGGCCGCGACCCCCGTGAGAGTCGTCAAGCAGATCCAGAGTGACCTGGTAAACGGCCAACTCCGAACTCCCACCAAGATTCCCCAAAAAGTCCAGATGATTAAGGAAGAAGAGGCGCCTCCGCCGGAAATGGCGGGAGCTGGCGTAGTGGGCGGCGTTCCGGGTGGAATTCCGGGAGGCCAGATGGGTGGCGTGATCGGCGGAATTATCAGTTCGACGCCGGTGGCCGTTCCCAAAGTGGCCACACCGCAGCGCGTGCGGGTATCGCTGGGGGTATCGCAAGGATTGCTGATCAAGAAGGTGCAGCCGGCGTATCCCCCGCTGGCCAGGCAGGCCCGCATTCAGGGCACGGTGATGCTTCAGGCAGAAATCAGCAAGGACGGCGCGATCGAGAATCTTCGCCTGATCAGTGGGCATCCGATGCTGGCGCCCGCGGCGATCGAAGCCGTGAAGCAGTGGCGGTACAAGCCTTACATGCTGAACGGCGAGCCGGTGGCGGTGGAAACGCAAGTTCAAGTCAACTTCACGCTGTCTGGGGGCTAAACCTCAGACAGTGGTTTTGTTTTAGCGGTTGTGCAGGCGGTTCCCTTCCCCGAATCCCACCTAGCCGTGGCCGGGAAGGGCGTTTCCAAAACGCCGGATATGGCCGCGTCTCAAAGTGCCAGAGTACCGGGTAGCCCAGAAACGTTCCGGGAGATTCTGAACCGGGACCGGGAAGGGACTCGAGGCATCAATTCCGCGCAAGCGCTCTTCGCAACACAAGTAGCGACCGAAGCTGCTGAGGTATGACGAGTTCCTGAGGAGGAAAGCAACTCATGTTCGTAGCCAATCTTGCAAGTGCTGTACACCATGTGCCCGCGCTAGCCGCCTGGGTGGTCCAGGAAGGAGCGGTGGGTTGGGACCTGGTTTCGCTGCTCAAGGCGATGGGTATTCTGGCGAAAATCGTGGTCGTCATTCTGTTCATCATGTCGGGCTGGTCGATCGGCGTGATGATTGATCGCTGGATGGCGTTCAGCGCGGCCCGTAAGCAGTCGCGCGCGTTTGCCCCGGCAGTTGCAGGCGCCCTGCGCGATGGCAAGATCGATGAAGCCATCAAGGTCGCGGAGCGCAACAAGAAAAGCCACCTGGCAAAGGTCGTCACGGCTGGCTTGATGGAGTTCAAGGCCCACCAGGACAGCCCGGGCGAAATCCCTGGCGAAACCATCGAAGCCTCGAAGCGCGCCTTGGAGCGCACGGAAGCCATCGTGCACGCGGAGTTGAAGCGTGGACTCGGCGGGCTGGCGACAATCGGATCGACCGCTCCCTTCGTGGGACTGTTCGGCACGGTGGTCGGCATTCTGAACGCGTTCAAGGGCATTTCGCAGGAGAAGGCCACCGGATTGGCGGCCGTCGCCGGCGGTATTGCCGAAGCGCTGGTCACCACTGCCATGGGATTGCTGGTCGCCATCCCCGCCGTGATGATGTTCAACTACCTGACCGGACGCGTCGAAGCGTTCGACGTCGAGATGGATAACTCGTCGAGCGAACTGGTCGACTACTTCCTGAAGCGGCGGAGCCTGCGCCGTTCCTAAGCCGATCGACACGAGTCCGCGGTCATGAGTTGCTTGGTCCGGCGCTGGAGTCGAATCCAGCGCCGGGCCCTCAGGCAACGGTTCGCGGAGCTTGCGAGATCGGGTGGAACGCGCAGCGAGCGCAAGGGAAAGGTGAGCCTATGTCTCTGGCAAAACGAAACGAAGGCGCCAAGGTCAATTCCGACATCAACGTCACCCCCATGGTGGACGTGATGCTGGTGCTGCTGATCATCTTCATGGTGGTCACGCCCATGTTACAGAAGGGCGTCAGCGTGGACCTGGCGAAAGTCAACAATCCCGAGCAGATGCCGGACGCCGATAAAGAAGACGCCCTGGTGGTCGCAGTCATGCGAAACGGGGACGTATTCTTCGGCAACGACAAGATTCTTCCAGATGCCTTGACCGGAAAGGTGAAAGACCGCCTCGCGAACCGTGTCGACAAGCGGGTATACATCCGGGCGGACGCGCGTGCGAAGTTCGGCCGAGTTGTGGAGGTTGTGGACAACATCCGGGCCGCGGGCGTCGACCAGTTGGGTCTGCTTACGGATCAGCGAAAAGATAAGGGCGCAGGCACTACGCCACCGACCACGGCGCCACCCGCCGGCGGTCAATAGAGGAGATTTCCTATGGGAATGGCAGTTGGCCCGAGCGGAGGCCAAAGCGCAAATATTAACGTCACGCCGCTCATTGATGTGCTGCTGGTGTTGCTGATCATCTTCATGGTGATCACGCCGCTGACTCCGAAAGGTCTGGACGCGCTGGTACCGCAGCCGCCGCCGCCGAACCAGAAGCAGCAGAACACCCCGGACCGTACCATCGTCGTGCAACTGATCGATCGCGGCGCCAGCCAGACCCCGGGCCTGAAGATCAATCAGGAAGACGCGACGTGGGACGACCTGCAAGGCCGCCTGACCGACATCTTCAAAACGCGCGCGGAAAAGGTGATGTTCGTGAAAGGCGACGATAACGTTCCCTTTTACGACGTCGCCAACGTGATCGACATCGCCCACGCTTCCGGCGTGGATAAAGTCGGGCTGATCACAGCCAAGATCGAAGCCGGGCAGTAGAATTCACAGAGCACGCAAGAGCCAGCGGGCGCACACCGAGAGGCGCCCGCCCGCTCGTGCTTTCTGGCAGCGTACGGCCACCATGCGTGAAGGTTGCACAATCCTCGATGCGGTGGTAACTTCCCAAAGTTCCTGACAAGGGAGACTTATAACGCAATGAAAACCAGCGTACGAGTGTTGGCACTGGCCGCGGCCGCGCTGATGCTTTTTTCGACCACGGGCTGCAGCAAGCTGAGAGCGCGCGATCAGCTCAACAAGGGTGTTCTGGCATACAAGAACGCCAAGTACGAAGAAGCCATTAACCATTTCCAGCAGGCCGTCGAACTTGATCCCACGCTTCTGAACGCTCGCCTGTACCTGGCCACGGCGTTTGCGCAGCAATACATTCCCGGAGCCGACGCTCCCGACAACAACAAGATGGCGGAGCAGGCCATCGACCAGTACAAGGAAGTGTTGCAGCGAGATCCAAAGAACGTGAATAGCGTCAAAGGAATCGCGTACCTCTATCTGCAGATGAAGCAGTTCGACAAGGCGAAGGAGTTCTACCGCAAGGCCACCGAACTCGATCCCAATGATCCCGAGCCCTACTACTCCGTGGCTGTGATTGATTGGACGCAGACCTACCAGCCACGCATGGAAGAGCGCGCCAAGCTGGGACTGAAGCCGGAAGAGCCGCTGAAGGACAAGAAGGTCTGCGCGTTGCTGAAAGAAAAGAATGCGGGCAACATCCAGGAAGGCATCGACAACCTGAACAAGGCCCTGCAACTGCGCCCGGATTATGACGACGCCATGGCCTACATGAACCTGATGTACCGCGAGCGGGCTGACGTGCAATGTGAGGACCCATCCGCGCGCGCGGCGGACCTTAAGACCGCAGACGAGTGGGTCGACAAGACCCTGGCGGTGAAGAAGGCGAAGGCCGAGAAGCAGCCCGGCACCACGGGCATCACCATGGATCAGAACAAGTAGAGTTTCTCCTCCTCAGATTTGTTGGCCCCTTCCCAAAGGAAGGGGCTTTTTTTGGCTGCGGGAGCAGCCCGCTAGATCCGGCTCCGCTGCCACGATCTGGTGTGACTCGGCTCACATGGGCACTGGGAGAGCCCTGAAACTCTCACAACTCCGGATATGCGCGGCCTGCGGGCGTCCAGTAGAATGACCCAGCGGCGCGCCGCCGCAGGGCCTTTCTGGCATGTTCAAGAAGATCCTCATCGCCAATCGGGGAGAAATCGCGGTCCGGGTGCTGCGCGCTTGCCGGGAAATGGGTATCCAGTCGGTGGCCGTCTACTCCGATGTGGACCGGGCTGCCCTGCATGTGCGCAAGGCGGACGAAGCCTATCATCTTGGCCCCGCGCCGGCGGCCGAGTCCTATCTGAACATCGAAAAGATCATGGCAGCGGCGCGCAAGAGCGGCGCGGATGCGATCCACCCCGGCTATGGCTTCCTGTCGGAGAATCCACGATTTGCGCATGCCTGCGCCGAAGCAGGGATCAAGTTCATCGGGCCAACGGCCGCCGCGATGGAGATGATGGGCTCGAAGACCCGGGCTCGACAGCATATGGACAAAGCCGGAGTGCCGTTCGTCCCAGGCACTTCCCGAGGCGTCGATTCGGCCGAAGAAGCGGCGAGCGTAGCCGAAAAGATCGGCTACCCGATCATGTTGAAAGCTGCGGCAGGAGGCGGCGGCAAAGGCATGCGCCTGGTGCACACGCCCGAGGAGCTGCGATCGGCGCTCGAAAGCGCTCGCAGCGAGGCGCAGCGCGCTTTTGGCGACAACGAAGTCTATATCGAGAAGGCGATCGTCAACCCGCGGCATATTGAAATGCAGGTGCTGGCTGACGAGCATGGAAACACCGTCTACCTGGGCGAGCGCGAATGTTCGATTCAGCGCCGGCATCAGAAGGTGTTGGAGGAGTCGCCTTCGCCTCTGGTGGACGCCGAGATGCGGCGCCGCATGGGCGAGGTCGCAGTGCGAGTGGCGCAGGCGGCCGGCTATACCAACGCCGGCACAATTGAGTTCCTGGCCGATCAGCAGAAGAACTTCTACTTCCTCGAAATGAATACCCGGTTACAGGTGGAGCATCCCGTGACCGAACTCACCACCGGACTCGACCTGGTGCACCTTCAGATCCGCATCGCCGCCGGAGAGAAACTGCCTTTCCAGCAGGAAGACATCCAGCTGCGCGGGCACGCGATCGAATGCCGCATTTACGCCGAGGATCCGGACAACAACTACTTCCCGAGCCCGGGAAAGATCACCTTGCTGCTGCTTCCCTCCGGGCCTGGAATTCGCCGGGACAGCGGCATGTATGAAGGGTGGACGGTGCCGATCGAGTACGATCCGCTGCTGGCGAAGCTGATCGGCTACGGCACGGACCGGGCGCAAGCCACAGCGCGCCTGGTGCGGGCGCTGCACGAGTATTTCGTGGGCGGCATCAAGACGAACCTTTCGCTGTTCCGCCGAATTCTGAACGATGCGGAGTTCCAGGCCGGCCATCTCGACACGGGATTTCTGGACCGGCTTCTGGCACGGGGCGTCGAAAGCACAACATCGGACCGAGGCGGGGCTGACGTGGCCGCGATTGCTGCCGGCGTCTTTGCCATTCTCGATGGGGAAGCCCGCGGCGACGGTCCGCCGGCAAACGGAACTAACGGGAGCGGCATAGAGTCGGTTTCGAACTGGAAAAGAAGAGCACGAGAGGAGGCGCTGAACTAGGCGGGCATTTTCAGGACTTTCCCCGGCAAACAGTCCCATGATTTATGAAATCACCATTGACGAAAAGAACTACCGCGTCGAGCTGAACCGCGTCGATGGCCGCTGGGATTGCCGGCTCGATGGGAAGCCAGTGGAAATCGACGCGGTGCTGACGCGTCGCGATGTGCTGTCGATTCTGATTCACGGAAAGGCGTACGAGATCAAGCGCGAGCGCAGCGCGACCGATCTGCACTTGTGGGTGGGCAGTGCACGCTATGGCGTTCAACTGCGCGATCCGCGATCGTTGCGCAGCCGGGCAGGAGCCGACGACGGCAAAGGACCGCGCAAGCTGGTGGCTCCCATGCCCGGCAAGATCGTACGCGTCTTGGCGCCGGAGAATTCAGCAGTGGAAGCCGGGCAGGGTGTGCTGGTGGTGGAAGCGATGAAGATGCAGAACGAAATCAAGTCACCCAAAAAAGGCGTCGTGAGGAAGATGGTAGCCACCGAGGGCGCGAACGTGAACGCGGGGGACGTGCTGGCAGTCGTGGAGTGAGGACGGTAGGGGACAGGTGTCAGGTCTTAGGTCTCAGGTCTTAGGTGTCAGGTCTTAGGTCTTGGGCGCGGCGTTTGCGATGTTCCAACTCACATTTCTAATTAAAATCTTCAATCTGAGATCTGCAATCTTCAATCTGAAATCTTCAATCTGAAATCCTCAGCTACTTTCCTGGTCCGGCGTTCTTCAGGATATCGTCGGCGAAATAGTTGTTCACCTTGGCGGAGTCGCGCAGGACTTCGTAGTACGCGGCTTTCAGAAGCTGTTCGCGGCGGTCGCGAAGCTGGCTGCGGATCGCCTGCTGCACGCGGGGATCGGAAAGCTCGCGCTGTCCGGCCGGCTCTTTGGCCAACAGCTTCACGATGCGAAAACCGACGAGGCGCTTGGAGGCCGGGTCCTGCACGATGATAACGGGACCATACTGGCCGGGCTTGAGCTTCATGACGATTTCGCGGGTCGCAGGATCGGTGCGCTGCAGCGCGGACTCGGGGGTGAATCCCAAATCGCCGCCGTTGCCCGAAGTTTCGCCGTCTTCCGAGTAGTTCATCGCCAGCGTGGCGAAGTCGTCCCCACTATCGAGACGATTCGACAGCATCTGGACCTTTTTGCGAGCGTCGGCTTCGTTCTGCGCTTTGTCGTTTTTCAGATTGTGAACCTGCGGGTTCGGCATCGGGGAGACATAGATCTGGGCCAGGTGGTATTGGGCCTCGATGAGATTGAACTCGCCCTTGTGCGCGTTGTAGTAGTCGTTGACGTCCTGGTCGGTGATGTTGATCTTGGAAGTAACTTCCTTGTTCAGGACTTTCTCGACCGTGAGCGAGCGCCGTAAATCCCGACGGAAATCGTCGAGGGTAATCTTCTTGTCCTTCAGCTTTTGATCGAATTGCTCCTGCGTGTAGGGCGACTTGATCTCGTTCATCTTGCGGTCGACTTCGTCATCGGTCGCCAGCAGGCCGAGTTTCTCGGCGCGGCGCATGAGGATCTCGTCATCAATCAGTTCGCGCAGAATACTGAGGCGCAGACTGGTTGCCTGTTCGCCGATCGGAGTTTGCGGCTGGTCCGAGCCCGCAGTCTGGTTCTGATAATACTTTTCGACGTCCGAACGCAGAATCTTGCGCCCGTCAACGGTGGCCATGACATCGGCGCCACCCTGTCCGGTCTGACAGGCAGCAAGAAAAAGCAGAGCGCATCCAGTAGACAAAGCGAGCGCAAGGCGCAACAGCGTCGAGTTGAGTCTCAAGTGAAGCTCTCCCTCAGTCCTGACTCAGATATCAAGGGTGCATCATTGTGCGGACGGACCCGCCCCAACCGTAGCAGCGGTGTGCGCGGGGGGCTGAACTCCCGCCTGGATCAGCGCGCGATCGAGCACGGCACGCACTTCCGCGATGGGCAGCGCACCATCCATTTCCTCGCCATTCACGAAAAGAGTCGGAGTGGCGGTGACACCCAGCGAATCGCCCTCGTGCAGCGAAGCCTTCACCGCGGCCTGGTCCTGAGCTTTGATGCAAGCATGAAGCTTCACGACGTCCACGTTATGCTGCTGCCCGGCCAGCAGGGCGGCGCGGTCGACGGCATCAAATTGCGCATCGCTGCCTTTCCCGGCGCTGACCGTTTGCTGGTTGGCGTGCAGGTAGTCGGCAAGGTCCCAATAGGCATCGCCGTTCTGGGAGGCCAGACAGTTGGCGTCGATGGCGGCCCTCGTCGCCCAGGGATGAATCTCGGCCAGCGGATAGTCCTTGTAGACGAACAGGACGCGATCGCCGTACTCCTTGTAAATCTGAGGGAACAGAACCTGGTGCATGCGCGAGCAAAAGGGGCACTCGAAGTCGTCGTAGTTGACCAGCACCACCTTGGCATCTTTGTTGCCGCGCGTCGGACGGTCCTTGAGGTCGATTTTCTTCATGACCTCGGCATTGGGGTCCTTGGTGAGGTCGAGCTTGGTCATCTTGACCAGCGTCTTGCCGTCCTTGGAGAGCAGGAAATCGTACTCGTCCTTGTGCGTGCCCTTCACAAAAATAAGCTTCACGGAGTCGTAATTCGGGAACTCACTGGGCTGAATCGCGCCGATATTGATCTGCACGTCGGGCGGCAACTTGTAGTAGGCGCGCACCTGGCGCTCGATGGCTTTTGCCGTTTCCGGTGAGGTGGAGCTCGATTGGGCCGAACATCCCAGGCAAATTAGAAGAAGAACGCAGAAAGAACGTTGGAGAAGCGTCAATAGGAACCGCCTTAGCATTCGGGCTTGAAAATCAATTATCTCATAGAGTTAGACGGTCAAAACCCGCGGAGGCGAGTTTGCAGGAAGGCACCTATCCGGCGCGCAATAGATCTTCGGGCCGAAGCAGGGCATTCATCGACCCGGATCGAAAGCCCTCGAGATCCAGCGTCACGAATTTGAAGCCTAAGGCTTTGAAAATGCGAGTGAACTCGGCGGCGAGGGCGGGATTCAGGGCACGAGGGAGTTCGTCCTTGGCGATCTCGATGCGAACGATGTCGCCATGATGGCGCACGCGAAACTGACGGAAGCCGAGGGCTCGCAGAGCATCCTCCCCTTGTTCGACCGCGGAGAGCGCCTCACGAGTTACGGGACGGCCATACTCGATGCGGGAGGAGAGGCAAGCGGAGGCCGGCTTGTCCCAGACGCGCAAGCCCGCAGCCTGGGCGAGGGAGCGGATTTCCTCCTTGCTCAGACCGGCATCGAGCAGCGGCGCAGCAACATGATGCAGGCGCGCGGCCTGCTGGCCGGGGCGGAAGTCGCCCTGGTCGTCGAGATTCACGCCGTAGGCAATCGCATCGAATCCACGATTGCGGCGAAAATCTTCCATGACGGTGAAGAGTTCGTCTTTGCAGTGGAAGCAGCGCGAGGCGTCGTTGCGGGCGTACTCGTCGCGCTCGAGTTCCGACGTGGGGATCACCTCCAGCGGAATGTTCTGCTCGCGCGCGAAGGCCACGGCATCGTCAAATTGCGCCCGGGCGAGGCTGGGAGAATCCGCAATGACCGCCAGCATGTTCTCGCGAAGGGTTTGGTGGGCGGCCCAGGCGAGGTAAGCGGAATCCACTCCGCCGGAGTAGGCGATCAGGATGCGCCCGAGCCCGCGAAGGTGTTGCTCGAGGGCGGCTTGCTTGGTGGCGAGTCAAAGGCTGCGGACATGAAGTTCCTCTATCCTAATACGGGCGGGGTAGGCCTGCGTAGCGCAACGCTGGAATCAGTACAGTCGCTCTTGCTTGCGCAGATTGCCGAACGAACCGATATTGGCCAATGTGAAGCTGAAGCGGAACTGGTTTTCGTTGCGGACCGAGCCTAGCGCAAAGCGCCGGTATTCGATAGTAATGCCGCAGCAATCCCAGTTGTAGGTTGTCTGGACGGTTCCGTACTGCAGGAACCCCAGGTTTGAATCGAAGCCAAAGCTGCTGGCGCCGCTGAACCCGCGCTTGTTGGGATTGCCGTAGCCGAACAGGATACGGAACTGGTTGAAATCCTGCTGCACCGTGGTCGTGGTGGTGAGTCCCGGAAGCGCCTGCACGAAGGCGTCCCCTCCTCCAAAGGTGAAGGCGCCGAGATGATAGTTGAGCAGCGCGGTGCTGGCGTTGATGCGGCCTTTCTGGAAATCGTAATCGACGTCCCATTCCGCATCGGCTTGCGAGCTGGTCTGTACGCGCAGGCGCGAGATCAGTGGCGACAAGTGCCGGGGTCCGGTCAGAAAAGCGATTCCAGAAAAATCAGCCGTAGTTGTGAGCACATTGCGCACCCCGCTGACGACGGCTCCGTCAAAATCAGGATCGAGGAAATATTTTTGCGCCAGCTCCCAGGTCACGATTTCGCGCACCTGCGGCCTCTCCGAACACGGAATGGGCTCGGGAGTATAGGTGCGCTCCCAGGGCTGAACCTGTTCTCCAGGGGCACCGATCCGCAGGGCCGACATAACCGTAGCCGCGCAATCCTCAGGCTTCTCCGAGATTCGCTTGGAATACAGCCGGTTGACGATCCCGTATTCAACCTCGTGGGTGTTGCTGAGAATGTCGCGCGCATCAAAGCGGAGGATTTTTCCAAAGTTGTCGACGCCCGTCACGTACCGGTACGTAGCGAAGGGTTGAATGACATGCTTCAACTGATGGTCAGCGATGGAGCGCTCAAAAATACGCGAGAGCGACGGCGGCCGCAGCTCAATCGATACGTCAAGTGCCTTGCGGTTGATGGTATCGCTCACCGCCGTTCCCACGCTCGCGCCGGGCGCGAGTTGCTGGGTGTACAGCGTGTCGTGAAGCGCCAGTTCCGGCCGCAGCGACCAGCCATGAAACAGCAACGGCAGCGAAACGGTCGGAGTCAAGTCAAAGCGCCCCAGCAGGTCCGCCGTGCGGAAGCCGGGTTCACTGCGGGACAGTCCCTCAGCCGCGGCATCGACCGACCAATACAAGGGCGAGTGCCCCAGGCGGCGATCGACACTGGAGAAGCCAAAGCTCGGCGCGTGCAGGATGGTAATGACATCACCATTCGTGGAGCTCTCGAAATCCTGATAGCGTTCCACCTGGGCGTTGTAGGAAAAACCATTCGTGGTGTTCGAAAGAAAAGCCTCCGACTTCACTTCCGAGTTGACGGCCTGGGTGAAAGTCTCACTGAATGCCAGCCGGTAAACGAATGAACTGAGATAGTCGATGCTCGCGACCGCACGGAAATTTCGCAGGAACCTGCCTTCGCCGTTGAGCGTCACGTCCTCTCCGCCCTGGTGCTTGCGGTCAATGACGCCGGAATAGTTGAAGTCAACGTACGATGTATCGCTCGGCCTGGCGCGAAACTGACCCCTCTCCGCCCATCCCCGCTGCGAATAGTATTCGGCTCCGGCAGTCAGATCCATAGTGCGATCGATCGCCCAATAAACGGAATCGCCGAGGATCGTGCCCTTGGTGGAAGAGCGTCCGAAGCTCGGGATCAGGAAGCCACTCTTGCGTCCCAGGCGCTCAGTCGGAAACGCGGCAAACGGGAAGTAAAACACAGGAACGTCGCGAATGCGGAAACTGCTGCGATACATTTCGGCGTTACCGCCAACTTCGACTACAACCTTGTGGGCGTTGAACGTCCACTTGGGACGCGGCAGCTCGCAGGTGGTCACCGACCCGTCGTACACAATGAAGTGATCGGGTCCAGTCTTCTGCACGCGTTTTCCGGCAAAAGCGAACGGGCTGGAGGACGTCAGCAGCGTCGCCGTACCCCTGACCTGCACGCCGATCGTGCCGATGACGTTGTAGAACTCGCCGCTCTCGCTGCGCAGGTTATAGGTTCCGTGGCTGGCTTCGATGTGCTCATTGTTCGGACCGCCATCGAGGACGACGTGGCCCTCGGCTGTGCTCTCTCCCGTATCGGAGTTGTAGGAGACCTCGTCGGCATAGAGCGAGAAGGTGCCATAGCGAATCCACACCTGGCCGCGCAAGTGATACATCGGACCATCTTTTTCCTGTTCGAGCGCCTGGATGCGTACATCTTCCTCATGCGCCGTGGAGGGGGGCGGCAGAGTCGGGCTGGCTTCGGCTACAGGATTTTCCTGGTTCGAAACTGACAGCAACTGGCTGGTAACTAAGCGCGGGCTGAGAAGGAGATGACAAACGAACGCTGCCGTGATAAGGAATCGTGTGCGGGAGATCATCGGAAGCGCACGCAGACCCCAACGCCGTTGGCAAATTTCGGGGACTTCGTGACCTTAGCACGGCGCTGGCCCGCGAGGCAAAGCGCCCGACCAAGAAGGATTCCGCTCGGTTTTGTTCCGCACGTGGCCTCGCTCTGGCCCTGGCGTTCTCGCAAGATCTATCCATGACTTGTTCGCGTTGCGGCGACGTATGCAATTGTGTGTCTGACGAGCAGACCGCCAATCCGGCGATGCGAGCCTCCTCTCCTCTGGATCGGGAGTCGACCATTACGCAGACCAGCCTGCTGGGCGACGAAGACAGCTCGTCGTGGCGGCAGGAGGTCTCGGACCGGTTGCACCGATATAATGCGCGGCGGCGGCCGCGCGCGCCTAGATATCCGTCGTTGCGTCTGAAGTTCGAAAGTCCGGAGGTGAACTGGGCTCCTCCGTCGCGTGAAGCACAACCCGGCTCGCAGCCCGCACCCCGGTCATCTCCCGTGACACGCCAATCGGTAGCGATGGATTATGCCGACCTCGCCCCAAGCACCGAAACCAGTTTTCGTATCACCGCGACCGAGCCCGCAGCGGCTGAAGCTCGTGCGAGCGAAGTTACGGCCAAGATCATCGAGTTTCCCCGGTCTGCGTATGCGCCGCCCATGCCGTTGTATGAACTTGCCGAGACGATTCTCGATCGGCCCAGGATTCTGGAAGCGCCCGAGGTAGTTCCGCCCCCGCCAGCCCTGGGCGGCATGACCATCGAGGAAACCGCGAAGGCAGAGCCGGAGCGGCGCCCGGGCATCGACATGCCGCTGCAATCGGCGCCGGGCGGACACCGGCTGGCCGCCATGGCCATAGATGCCATCCTCGTCCTGTTGGCGGGCGCAGCCTTCGGAGCCGTCTTCTACCGCGTGACTTCGATCACGCCGACTCCGCTTCAGGGGGTCACAATCGGCGCGGCTTTGCTGAGTGTTTTCTGGGCCGCTTACCAGTACCTGCTCATCGTTTACTCGGGAACGACACCCGGCCTGCGCGCCATGAAATTGCGTGTCGAACGATTTGATGGCAGACCTGCGGCACGGCGTCTGCGGCGCTGGCGCGTCCTGTGCTCCATGGTCTCAGCTCTTTCATTGGGCATGGGTTACGCGTGGCGCTTCCTCGACGAGGATGGGCTGTGCTGGCACGAGCGAGTGACCAGGACGCATATCGCGCCAGATCATAGGGTTGAGTAGTTCCCGTCAAGACCTCCTCTTGAAGTCCTCCGTGCCCCTCTGTGTCCTCTGTGGTTAAGGATTTTACTGGCCAGATTTCGACGTCCCAAACACTTCCTTCGCCGCCAGCACGGTGTTGCAGTGGATCGTCACCGTGTCATCCAGCTTCCGCGCCTAGACGCCCCGCGATGGTCTCGCGTCCGACTTCAGAGACCGAGCCAGTTCCGCCCGTAGTGCTCGCCTAGCATACCGTGTGCTATCTTCGTTAGGTTTCCCCGGCCCGCCTGCTGGGGCGCTCGCTGCATGTCCACTACCTTGGAAAGTTCTAAACGACCCGCGGTAAAGGTCTTCGTCGCCACCACGGTGATGCTGACCTTTATTTCGTTCTGGCGCGCGGCGGCCATCGTGTTGTCGGACCTGGCATCGTCTGCCTATTACGCCGGCGGCGATGCGGAAAAGGTCATTGGCAAGAGCGCGGCCTGGTTCATCCTCGCTGTCATGCTGTTCAGCTACTGCGTGCGCGCGCTCTACATCGAGTCGAGCAGCATGTTCGTGCGCGGCGGCGTGTACCGCGTGGTGAAAGAGGCCATGGGGAGCACCCTGGCCAAGTTCTCTGTTTCGGCATTGCTCTTCGATTACGTACTCACCGGACCCATCAGCGCAGTTTCTGCCGGCCAGTACCTCGCCGGTTTCATCGAAGACATCGGAACGTACCTCCACCATCCGTTCACGATGAACGAGAACCACTTCTCGGCGGCCTTCGCGATCCTGGTGGTGGCGTATTTCTGGTGGAAGAACATCCAGGGTATCCACGAGTCGAGCGAGAAGGCCCTGCAGATCATGATCATCACCACCGTAATGGTGGTCATTCTGCTGCTGTGGTGCACGATTACGGTCTTCAAGATTGGAATCCACTGGCCACCAAACCCGCTGCAACCGGGCGTTATCCCGTTGAACAAGGAATCCCTGGGTTGGCTCTATAACACGCCATTCCGCACGTGGACTCTGGTCATCATGTTTGTGGGCTTTGGACATTCCGTCCTCGCCATGAGTGGCGAAGAGACGCTGGCGCAGGTAAACCGCGAGATCGAGCACCCGAAGCTGAAGAACCTCGAAAAAACCGGCCTGGTGATTTTCATTTATAGCCTCCTGTTCACCTCGCTGGTTTCGTTCTTCGCTTACATGATTATTCCGGACACGGTGCGTCCGAACTTTTTCGCCAACCTCATCGGCGGCATCGCGATGTATCTCGTCGGCCCCATGCCGCTCAAGTTGCTATTCCACGGCTTCGTGGTGCTGGTGGGTGTGCTGATCCTCGCTGGCGCGCAAAATACGTCGATCGTCGGTGCCAACGGCGTGCTGAACCGGGTGGCCGAAGACGGAGTGCTCACCGAGTGGTTCCAGAAGCCCCAGTACAAATACGGCACCACCTACCGCATCATCAACCTGATCGTGGGCATGCAGCTGCTGACCATCATCCTGAGCGGCGGCAACGTCTACAGCCTGGCCGCGCTCTATGCCTTCGGCGTGATCTGGAGTTTCACGATGAAGTCGCTGGCCGTGCTGGTGCTGCGCTTCACCGAGCCCGGTAACCGCGAGTGGAAGGTGCCGGGTAACCTGCACATCGGAAAGACAGAGATTCCGATCGGCCTGGCGGCGATTTTCGTGGTGCTGTTTCTGACCGCGGTGGTGAACCTGTTCACCAAGTCTGAAGCGACGGTCGCAGGCTTAATTTTCAGCGGCGCGTTCTTTATTATTTTCACCTTGTCGGAGCGGCACGTCATTAAAGAGCGCCACGGGAAGCCGGAGCAGCTCGATCAGTTCCGCGTCTATGGCAACCAGGAACTGGGAAGCGGCGCGATGGGCGTGCGCCCCGGCAACATTTTGGTAGCGGTGAGGGATCCGCGCAACCTGCATTATCTACGTACGGTCCTGCATAACACCGACACCGTCAAACAAGATGTGGTCGTCATGAGCGCGCGTCTTTATCACCGCGAGCATAGTTTCAGCGGCAGCAATGTCTTCGATGCCAGCCAGATTTTCGATCACTACGAGCAGGAGCTGTTTACCGCCGTCGTAGCCGTCGCCGAAAAAGAAGGCAAGCCGGTTTCTTTGCTGGTCGTGCCGGGCACAGACGTGTTCGAGGCCATCATGGTCACGGCCCAGCGCCTGTCCTCGAGCAAAATCGTATGCGGCCGCTCAAACAAGCTCACCGTCGACGAACAAGGCAAGCTCACCGGTGATGCGTGGGAACGCCTGCCCGAGCCACGCCCCCGGCTAACGCTCGCGGTCTACGAGCCGGACGGCGAAGTCCACGAGTATCTGCTGGGGCCGCACACGCCCCGCATGCGTCCCCAGGACATCGGACTGATGCACAATGTGTGGCTCGATATTACCAAGGATCCCCGCTTCGCCGGAGCGCATCACTACCACGTCGTCGCGCTCGCCCTTGAGGAATTGCAAAAGGAACTGAAAACCGGAGCGCGCCAGGAACTCCTCGACCGGTTGGAGCGTGAGATGCGCGAGTCGCAGGATAGCGATTCGCCACCTTCGAGCTCCAATTACGACTGAGACCTCTTGCCGCTCTAACGAACCACTACAATCTTCCTTCCGGATTGGCAAATCCTTCGCGTTCTTCGCGCCGGCGCTTGCCCTGAGCGCAGCCGAAGGGCGGTTAAAAGCCTTTTTTCGGCGATCGACGATCCGCAGCTAGCGGGACAGCTTTGGCTTGAACGCTACAAAAAGCTCAACCGCAAAGTACGCGAAGAACTACCGCAAAGATCGCAAAGGAAACCACGTGCCTCCGAAACGATGCGCTTTTCTTTGCGTCCTTTGCACGCCCTTCGCGTTCGGAGCCTGCCCTGAGCGAAGTCGAAGGGCGGTTAAAAGCTTTTTTTCCAGCCAACCACTAAAGAAAGCCCCGGTTGTGAAGACCCGGGGCTTCCATCTGTGCAAAGCGCTAGCGCTAATTTCCCGGTGACGTCGGCTCATGGTTATGTTTGCCACACTGGTTGCCGCCACAGCAGCCGGAAGCGCTGCCTTCCTTCGCGGAGCAGCAAGCCATTTCGTGACCTTCGCCGCACTTGCCATTGGCGCAGCAGGAGGCCGAGGATTTGTCGTCCTTCGCCCCGTCTTTCTTCATGCAGGCCTTGGCATCTTTGCCGCCGCAGCAGGACATCTCGCTTTTTGCGTCCTTCTCAGAGCAACAGGACATCGCTTCCTTGTCGTCTTTTGCGGTGGCGTCATGATGTTTGCAGCAGTCCATGTCCTTGTGCATGGCGGTGTGGTCGGCCATCTTGTCGCAGCAGGGACAAGCCGGCTTCGCATCGGCAGGCGCGGTCTTTTGGTCCGGCGCAGGCGTTTGGTTCGGGGTGGTGGATTGCGCCCAGGACATCACCGTCAGGGCAAGGAAGAGGACCAGTAATTTGTGCTTCATATGTTCTCCGTATGATTACGATTTCTTGTAAATGTGGAGTTCGGGTGCCGCGAAAAGTCGTCGGCTGCGCTGAACCGGAAGTCTTGCTCACAGGAATCCCTTGGGATCAGATCCGAAGGACAGTGCTGAAGACAGCGTAGGACAGGAGGTCCTTTTCGTGCGCAGGCCGAGCACCGGCGCCGCTTTCAAGCTCTTTTGACAGGTCCGGAGCCCGAGACTCGCGCGGTGCCATCCGGCGCAAGCCGTTTGTCGAGGGCAGGTTGGGAGCGTTCGGAGGCACTCGACGCATGCAGCACGAATGCTGGCGATCACAGGGCGAGTTTGCCAGGGTCGCAGGCGCGAGGATCTCGAACGCTGGGTTCACGGTCGCGTGGTGACATGGGGGAACTGCGCCGGCCAGATGCAGTCCATCCGAACCCCATGCCGCTGGCACAACAGCAAGAGCCTGCGGGAAGCCTCCCGCGCCGCTCAGGATCAGCAACAGCAGCATCGCAATGAGTCGACGGCGCATAAACATTCGAGCAACGATAGAGTCGAGGTTGGCAGGAAATGGGGGCTCCGTCTGTGATGAAGGTCACAGGCAGGAAATGAAAAGTCATCACGACGTCTCAGGCCGATCGTCACCGACAGGATAGTTCAGCGAGGCTACTAATCGGGAAGTATTTCGATAGCAGGGACGAAGTATTTCGGCAGCAAGAGCGAAATATTTCGACATTAAGAGTGAAATATTTTCGACATCAAGAACGAAGTATTTCGACAGCAAGAGCGAAGTATTTCGACAGCAAGAGACGAAGTATTTCGACAGCAAGCACGAAGTATTTTCGACAGCAAGAGCGAAGAGCCGTACGGCTGCATTCTTAAGAAATCGATCCGGAGCAGCCGCAAAGCGGCGTAAGAATAAAGCCCACGGCGTAAGCCGTGCCGTGGAAGGCATGAGCAAAGCGAGGTGTCCAGCCGCAAAGCGGCGTAAGAATAAAGCCCACGGCGTAAGCCGTGGGGAGGCATGAGCAAAGCGAGGTCCAGCCCCAACGGGGCGCAAGAAAATGGCGCATACATCAGCGAATGTCCTGGTACACATCGTATTCAGCACCAAACGGCGAAGCCCCTCGATTGCCGTCGACATGAAGGGCGACCTATGCGCCTACCTCGGCGGCATCGTCCGCGAGACTGGTGGGGTTGCCCTCATTATCAATGCCATGGCCGATCATGTGCACTTGCTGGCGCGCATTCCGCCGGCGCACGGGATTGCTGAGGTTGTACGAATCGTCAAGGCAAACTCGTCGCGCTGGGCCCATGAAAAGTGGCCTCAGCATCGCGGCTTCGCCTGGCAGACGGGGTACGGGGCATTCAGCGTCAGCCAATCGAATGTGGCCGCCGTGACAAAATACATTGCAGAACAGGAGAGACACCACCGAACGACATCGTTTCAGGAGGAGTACCTGCAATTTTTGCGAAAGAACGGAATTGCATTCGAAGAGAAATACATTTGGGATTGGAGAGCTGTTTCTTACGCCCCTTCGGGGCTTCCGCCGGTAACCGGCAGCTCCCCACGGCTTGCGCCGTGGGCTTTATTCTTGCGCCGCTTTGCGGCTGGCAATCGGTGACAATCGACGTGGGTCACTTTGTCAACAGAGCTTCCGCACCGAGTTCTCAACGTTACATGCGAATTTTTAAATAGCTACTTCGTCAGCACTGCCTCTAGCGCCTTGCGCAGGTCGGCGTACTGAAACGGGTATCCACTGGTCACGAGTTTGGCGGGTTCGACGCGCTGGCTTGCCAGTAGAACTTCTTCGCCCATCTGTCCGAAGGCCAGCTTCGCGGCGAAGGTCGGGACCGGAAAGATGGCAGGCCGGGACAGCACCGAGGCCAGGGTCTTGGTGAACTCCGCGTTGGTGGCCGGCTTCGGTCCGACCATGTTGATGGGGCCCTGCATCAGGTCATTCTTCAGGATGTGATGCACACCTCCCAGCCAATCCTGGATGTGAATCCAACTCATCCACTGGCGGCCGGAGCCCAGCGTCCCTCCGAGCCCCATGCGAAAAGGCAGGAGCATTTTCTTCAGGGCGCCGCCATCCGCGCTCAGAACAACGCCCGTGCGAATCTGCGCGGTACGGATCCCGGCATCTGCCGCGGGCTGGCTCGCGGCTTCCCATTCCCGGCAGACCTCGGCCAGGAATCCTGTGCCGGGAGCGCTGTCCTCGCGCAAGCATTCTTCTCCGCGATCGCCGTAATAGCCAATCGCAGACGCCGCTATCAGGAGGCGCGGCCGATCTTTCGCCTCGATGAGCCCGTGCACCAGGTTGCGCGTCCCCGCGACCCGGCTGTCACGAATCTTCACCTTCTTCGCCGAAGTCCATCGCCCAACCACCGTCTCTCCGGCAAGATGAATCACGGCATCGAACCCGGAAACGACATCCGCGGAAACGGGCCGCGATGGATTCCAGAAAATCTGATCTTCGCTGGACGGCCGGCCTCGTACCAGCCGCATCACCTCAAATCCCCGCGCCTTCAGCGAAGAAAACAAGGCGCCGCCCAGAAGGCCGGAACTGCCGGTCATCAGCACGCGAGCGGATTCCAGTGCGACCATGGCGTCAATGTAGCAGAGGGGCCGCAGAACCCGACCGCATTTCTTCCCTCCCCACTTTCGCCAGCAATTCACTTTCTTGCCAGGAACACTCTCGCAGGTTCCCTTCCGCCGGGAAACGGCCTCTTGGAGCTCTTGTCGGTGACGTTATAATTCAGTTACGGCCTTGGGCTGCTCGGATCACGCTTCAGTAACTGTGCCTCCCCGGGTTTCCGCAGCTATAATCCTGCATGGCGACACTGCGCCAACAGA
This sequence comes from uncultured Acidobacteriota bacterium, assembly GCA_963729415.1. Taxonomy (GTDB): domain Bacteria; phylum Acidobacteriota; class Terriglobia; order Terriglobales; family Acidobacteriaceae; genus Gp1-AA133. Next base: position 595,714 of record CAVSOD010000018.1, read on the forward strand.
TCGCAACCAACGTCCTCTCGGTCACCAAGTTCCGCGACCTGATGAAGAGGATGCAGGCCAACCGGCCGACCGACGATCTGGAAATCGTCAAGAAAGCCTACGACTACTCCCTGCACGTGCACTCGGGGCAGACCCGCGCCTCCGGTGAGCCCTATTTGGTTCACCCCCTCGAGGTCGCGCTCGTGCTGGCCGAGATGAAGATGGACCCGGTGGCCGTCGCCGCCGGACTGCTGCATGATTCGGTCGAAGACACCTCGGTCACCATCGTCGATATCCGCAAGGAGTTCGGCGAGCAGGTCGCGCACATCGTCGAGGGCGTCACCAAGATCAGCAAAATTGACTTCGCCACCAAGGAAGAGCAGCAGGCCGAGAACCTGCGCAAGATGATGCTGGCCATGGTGGATGACATCCGGGTCATCCTGATCAAGCTGGCCGACCGCCTGCACAACATGCGTACGCTCGAGCATCTGGAGCCCGACCGCCAGCAGAAGATCGCCAAGGAGACTCTCGAGATCTACGGCCCCATCGCGCATCGGCTGGGCATGGGCAAGATTCGCGGAGAACTCGAAGACCTCGGGTTCATGTATCTCGATCCCATTGCCTACGCGCAGGTAAAGGAAGCGGTCGAGTCCCATCGCAAAGTCGGTGAGGCTTTTCTAACGCGAGTGGAAGGCGTGGTCCGCGACAAACTGAAGGAAGCCGGTATCACGGCGAAAGTGGAAAGCCGCACCAAGCGCTACTACAGCATCCACAAAAAGCTGGTGCGGCAGCGTATCAATGTGGACCAGGTGTACGACCTGTACGCCATGCGGATCATCACGCGCTCGGTGCAGGATTGCTACGCGGTGCTGGGCATCATCCACAACGTCTGGCGGCCGGTGCCTGGACGCATTAAGGACTTCATCGCGATGCCGCGGCCGAATTTCTACCAGTCGCTGCATACCTCGGTGATCACCGAAGACGGCACGCCGTTTGAGGTACAGATCCGCACCGAAGAGATGCACAAGATGGCCGAGGAAGGCATCGCCGCCCACTGGAAATACAAGGACGGAGCGGTTTCAGCGCAGGACGAGCAGCGGCTTGCCTGGCTGCGGCAGGTGGTCGAGTGGCAGCGTGACGTGTCTGACCCGAATGAATTCCTTTCGACGCTGAAGATCGATTTGTATCCGGAGGAGGTCTACACCTTTACGCCGAAGGGCAAAGTCGTGGTGCTGCCACGCGATTCAACGCCGATCGACTTTGCGTACTCGGTGCATACCGAAGTCGGCCATGCATGCGTTGGCGCGAAAGTGAACGGCCGCATGGTGCCGCTGCGGCACAAGCTGCATAGCGGCGATATCGTCGAGATCCTGACCCAGCCGGGCCACAAGCCCAGCCGCGACTGGCTGGCGATCGTGAAATCGTCGCGCTCGCGCAACAAGATCAAGCACTGGCTGAACATTCATCAACGCGAACGGGCCATTGAAATCGGCCGAAAGCTGATTGAGAAGGAAGCGCGCAAATACCGCATTGCTCTCAAGGAACTCAAGGACGAAGAGTTCCAGAGAATCGCCTCGGACTACGGCCTGGGCCGACCCGACGACCTGATGGCCGGGATTGGCTACGGCAAATATTCGGCGCGCCAGGTTTTAGCGAAGCTGACTCCCGCGGCAGGCCAGCCCATTGCCGACAACGAAGACACCAGAGAGCCAGAGTCGGCGGTCACCAGTGTCGTGCGCCGGGTTTTTGGCGGCGACCACAACGCCATCACGGTCAAAGGCTCCGGCGACCTGCTGGTCTACCGGGCGCGATGTTGCAATCCGATCCGCGGCGAGGGCATCGTCGGCTACGTGACCAGAGGCAAGGGTGTAGCCGTGCACGCGGTGAGTTGTCCGAACGTCGTGAACCTGATGTACGAGCCTGAACGGCGCATCGATGTTTCGTGGGCGAAAGACGAATCCGCGCCCAATGTTTACCCCGTCAAGCTCACGGTTTTCTGCGACGACCGCTACGGCATGCTGAAGCAGATCACCGGCGTCATCGGCGACGCCAAGTCGAATATCCGGAACATCGAAGCGCGAACCGCGAACAGCCAGGCCGTGGTCGACATCGTGCTCGACATCAGCGACCTCAAGCACCTGGAAACCATCGTCAACGGCCTGCGGAAGATTCCCGGTGTAAGGGATGTGCAGAGGCTGCAGAAGATCTAGTCGTCAGTCGCTAGTCGCCAGTCTTCAGCAAAACGTCGCTGACCGTGAGTCCTCGGTCGTCGACCCAATCCCCCCGAGTTGAATCCCTTATTCACTTCGAAGAAATTGACTTCTGCCTCGTCCATCTGCGTTAATCACGGGTCGAGATGCTTTTGGCAGCAACCAACGACTAACGACCGACGACAGACTTTTGCACCGATGAAAGCTCTTGCTAGCGACTGACGACTAGCGACTGGAGACTGGTTTTCATGCGCGACGTGATTGTTACCAAGGACGGCCCGGCAGCCATTGGGCCTTATTCGCAGGCGATCCGGGCGAACGGATTCGTGTTTGTGTCGGGGCAGATTGCTCTGGACCCGGTGACGAATACGCTGGTCACGGGAGATGTCGCGTTCCAGACCGATCGAGTTCTGAAGAATCTTTCGGGAATCCTGCGAGCGGCCGGGTCGAGCCTGGAGAAGGTCGTGCGCGCGACGGTCTTCCTCAAGAACATGGGCGATTTCGCCGCCATGAACGAAGTGTACGGGTCGTATTTCAGCGCGGCGCCGCCTGCGCGATCGACCGTCGAGGTGGCACGCCTGCCGAAGGATGTTCTTGTCGAGATTGACGTGATCGCGCTGGCTTAAGATCTTTTTTCACCACAGAGGACACGGAGGAACACAGGGAAACTGAAATCCAAACGCGCATGGAGACTTCGTACAGACAGAATCAATCCTCCGTGCCCCTCTGTGTCCTCTGTGGTTAACGTTTTTTCTTGAGGAGAGAGCCATGAAACCAATCGCAATTCTCGGAATCGTCTTACTGGTCGCGGCGTTTGCGCTAGGGCAGGCGGCGAAGACGACTGCCGCGGGTGGTCCCACGAAGGTCACGGGCGACGGCAGCAAGACCGCCGACGGACTCCAGTACTGGGACATCCAGGTTGGAACCGGCAAGACCGCCGATCGAGGAAATACGGTGAAGGTCCACTATACGGGCTGGCTCACCAACGGAAAGAAGTTCGACAGCTCGGTGGGCGGCCAGCCTTTTCAGTTTCGCATCGGCGCGCACCAGGTGATCAAAGGCTGGGAAGAAGGGGTCGCCGGCATGAAAGCCGGGGGCAAGCGGCAACTCCGCATTCCTCCCGACCTCGCCTACGGAAAAGAAGGGTACCCGGGCGCAATTCCTCCGAACGCGACCCTGGTTTTCGATATTCAGTTGCTGAGCGTGGAGTAAATCGAAAAATCTTGACCACAGAGGACACAGAGGCGCACGGAGGAAAGCTCGCTAAGCGATATGCTCCTCGGTGAAACCCTGTGCCCGCTGTGGTTATCGGTTCTTAGGCTTTGACCACTTTGCCGCTGCGCAGGCAGGACGTGCAGACGCGCATGCGCTTGGTGGTCGCGCCGACTTTGGCGTGCACCGGGCGCAGGTTGATGTTCCAGCGCCGCTTGCTCACGTTGTGCGCGTGGCTGATGGTGTTGCCACTCATCGGCTTCTTGCCGCAAATTTCACAAACTTGTGCCATCGGACTACTCTCCAGAATCTTCCAACTAGTTGTGCAAGGTTCAGATTATACAGGATTTGAGCGGGTTCCGCCAAGCCGGTGATTGATGCGGCATTGCAAAGTGGAATGGCCCCGATTTCTCGGGGCCACTTGAATCCGGGTACTTACAGCACCCTGCGACGAGGTCAGCATAAGCTTCCCGGAGTTTAGGTCAAGTTACTTTTGACGGGTCGGTTATCCCTGCGTTGCCTACCCCCAGAACCCAAGTTCCGCATTGGAACTGGACCCGACGTGATTCGAACCCGCATCCGCTACCGTCGCAGGGTGCTGTGCTCCCATTACACCACGGGCCCACGAAGAGTAGGTACGGAAGGCTCCTTCAGGCACGGTTAACTGTCACACATCAGCGTGCGTCGCATCCGAGATGGGAATACATGCGATACTGAAATCATGCAGTCCCCGCTGAAAGCGCCCAGCGCGAGCACGGATCCGAAATCCGTCAAAGTGAATCTAACTGCAGGAACGGGAATGGAGATCGAGTGGCGGGACGGCCACCGCTCCAGCTACGCTTTCCCCTTCCTGCGGGACGCGTGCCCTTGCGCTCTCTGTGAAGAGGAGCGCAGCAAAAGCGGACGAAAGCCCGGGGATTCCCCGAAACTGGCGCCTGGCACATTGCCCATGTTCAAGCCTACGGCCAAGCCGCTCTCGGCCGAAGGTGTCGGCAAGTACGCCATCAAGTTCAACTGGAACGACGGGCACGAACTGGGGATTTACTCGTGGGCCTTCTTGCGGGAGTGGTGCCCGTGCGAGGAATGCAAGGCGGAGCGAGGAAAACCAGGATAACCACGGAGGGCACAGAGGAACACCAAAGGCCCGAGCGTCTGCGCTTTATGCAGGGCTGGCGTTCGTGGTTTCAAATTACCCAATTACCAAATTACACAATTACTCAATTCCTTTGTCTTTCTTAGACCAACTCAATCCCCAGCAGCGCGAAGCTGTCGAGACCACTGAAGGCCCGGTGCTGATCTTGGCTGGAGCGGGCAGCGGGAAGACCCGCGTCATTACCTACCGGATCGCCCACCTCATCGAAAACCTGGGCGTGATGCCGGAATCGATTCTGGCGGTCACGTTCACCAATAAGGCGGCCGCCGAGATGGTCGAACGGGTCGAGCGCATCGTGGGCGGACTCTCGGTGGCGAAACCGGTCATCTCGACGTTTCACTCCTTCTGCGTGCGCGTGCTCCGGCGGGATGTCGAGGCCTTGCGCATTCCGTCGAGCGTGCCGGGTCAGCCTCCGATCGGGCACACCAGGAATTTCGTCATCTACGACGAGGCCGACCAGCAGAGCATCGTCAAGTCGGTCATGAAGCGCATGGGGATCGACGACAAGGAACTCACTCCACGCATCGCGCTGGGGCGCATCTCCTGGGCGAAGAACCACATGCTCGATCCGCAGGAAATCTACCTGCAGTCGGCCGACCCAAAGACCGAGAAGATCGCGCACATTTACGAGGAGTACCGCAAGGAACTGCGCAAGGCCAACGCGTTCGACTTCGACGACTTGCTGCTCGAGGCATTGCGACTGTTGAAGTCGGTGGCTGCCGTCCGCGACTACTACAACCGGAAGTTTCAGTACATCCTGGTCGACGAATATCAGGACACCAACCGCCCGCAGTACGAACTGATGCGACTGCTCGCTGGCACTCGCCACAACCTGTGCGCGGTCGGCGACGAAGACCAGTCCATCTATTCCTGGCGCGGCGCCGACATCCGCAACATTCTCGAATTCGAAAAGGACTTTCCGGAAGCCAAGATCATTCGCCTGGAGGAGAACTACCGCTCCACGCAAAACATCCTGGAAGCTGCTTCGGCGGTCGTCGCCAATAACATCAAGCGCAAAGGCAAGAACCTGTGGACGGCGCGGCAGGGCGGCGCAAAGGTCGGATACTACGAGGCGCCCGACGGAGAGAACGAAGCCCTGTTTGTTGCGGACAAGATCGCGCAATACCTGAAACAGAGCGTCGAGCACGGTGAGACGCCCAGAACCGCCGTCCTGTATCGCACCAATTCGCAGTCCCGACTATTCGAAGAAGCCATGCGCCGCTACCAGCTGAAATATCACGTAGTGGGCGGTTTCTCGTTCTACGAACGGGCCGAGATCAAGGACATGATCTCGTACCTGAAAGTGATCTTGAATCCGGATGACTCGGTGTCACTGCTGCGGGTCATCAACACCCCCGTCCGCGGCATCGGGAAGACGACCATCGAGACCCTGGAGAGCCTCGCGCTTGAAACCGGCCTGTCTCTTTGGGGCGCGGTCGGCGAGGCAATCCGGCGGCAACTGCTTCCACCACGCGCCTGCCTGGCCCTGCGAAACTTTCGCGATTTGATTGAAGATGCGCAAGCGATGCTGGCGGGAACGTACGTCGAGCGATTGGTGAGCACCGAAACAATGGAGCGACGGGCGTCCCCGCCCGTCGAGGCAGGCGAAAGCCTGTCTTCGGCGAGTGAAGATGCCACCGCGTTCGATCCGCTGGCATTTGATTTTGAAGCGGGGGAGGAGCAGAGCGTTTCACCCTTTTCCGGAGACGTGCCGGCGGGCGGGGACGCCCGCCGCTCCATCGATCCTTCGGAGGCAAGCAACCATGAGACCTCTGCTTCGCCTGATATCAACGCCTCCGCCTTCCGCACCCCCGGCGGTCCGGCCAACGCCGCGGAAATCCTCAAGTTCCTGATTGATCGCACCGGCTATATCAAGCTGCTTGAGGACGAGGACACGCCCGAAGCCTACTCCCGCATCGAGAACCTGCGGGAACTCGTGAATGCCGCCCTCGACTCAAAAGATCGCGGAGAGTCGCTCGAGGAGTTTCTCGATCACGCCGCCCTGGTCAGCGATGCCGACGGTTACGATGAGTCGGCGCGCATCACTTTGATGACCCTGCATGCCGCCAAGGGTCTGGAGTTTCCTCTGGTGTTTCTGTGCGGGCTCGAAGAGGGCCTGTTCCCTCATTCGCGCACGCTGCTGGAAATGGACGACATCGAGGAAGAACGGCGGTTGTGCTATGTCGGCATGACGCGAGCGATGGATACCCTGATCCTGAGCCGGGCGGTTTACCGCCGACGTTACGGCACGGACCTTCCCGAAGCCAGCGTGCCGTCGCGATTTCTGGAAGAGGTTCCAGCAGGATTAATCGAGGAGTTGGGTGGCTCGCGAAGACGCGCATGGATGGGCAGTTCTGCCGCATCCGGGGGCTCGCGGCCACGAGCGTCCGCGGCGCAAAAGGATGAGCATACGTCCTCGCACTACTCCTATGAGGACGAGGACCAGAGCGCGAGTTGGCAGCGCGAACGCGCCGAGCGCGCCAAACCCACCTACTCTGGCAAAAGCTACAACTCCATCGACAACATCGCGGAGTTCTTCGCCTCGCGCGGCAAGAAATTCAGTCTGCCAAAAACCGTGATCGAAGAGCCCAAAGGAAAGAAGGGCTTCCGCCCCGGTCAAAAGGTCCGCCATCCCAAGTACGGCGAGGGCACTGTCTACCAGCGAGAAGGAGATGGGGAGAATGCCAAGATTACGGTACAATTCCCGAGGTTCGGGCTCAAGAAGCTGGTTGAGAAGTACGCGCAGCTGGAAAAAGCCTAGAAGGCATTGAGAGTCATTGGGTTCAGAAGTTCCACAATCGGTTTCAAATTACAAATTACCCGATTACCAAATTACAAATTCAGGACTTTAACTCATCCATGGCCAATACAGCGAAGTTGAGCAGGGACGAACGCAAGAAAGTGAAACGGGCGGCGCGCAAGAAGCGCAAGGTGGAACATCCGCTCAAGCCCCGCGACTACGCTCGCGGATCGAAGAAAAGTAAAGTCAAAAAGCTGGCGCGCGGCCAATCCAAGCGCGGCTAGCATCGCAACCCAAAGGTGGATCTTCGGATCCGCCTTTGTTTTGCGCAAAAGCATTCGCCGGCGCTGGTCAGAGTCGCAATGCCGAGGTCCCATTGACACAGACACCCGCAACCACAGATCCAACCCAATCCACCGACACGGCAAACCGCGGAAACCAGCTGCTCTGCTGTAAATCCATCGACAAATTAATCGAGGGTTCGCAGGAGGCAGGCCACCGCCTCGAAAAAAAGCTGGGCCCGTGGTCCCTCACCGCGCTGGGCATCGGCGCCATCATCGGCTCGGGGATCTTCGTCCTTACGGGCACGGCGGCCGCAGGCGAGCATTTTGAGGCGCCCTCTATCCTGCACGCACAGGTACTGGATCTGCTCATCAATTTTCTGCGTACCGGCACCACCGCCGGAGCCTTGATGCATGGACGTCCCGCGGCCGGTCCTTCGATTGCCCTCTCGTTTCTCCTGGTCGCCGTCGCGTGCAGCTTTGCCGGACTTTGCTACGCCGAACTGGCCTCGATGATCCCGATTGCCGGCAGCGCCTACACCTATTCCTACGCCACGCTGGGAGAGATCTTCGCCTGGATCATCGGATGGGACCTGATCCTCGAATACGTTGTCAGCAACGTCGCCGTAGCCGTGGGGTTTAGCGGGTATTCCAAGGCACAGCTGGCAGCTTTCGGAATCAATTTGCCCGATCGATGGGCAACCCCTGTCTGGGCCTCGGGACATTGGACGGGAGCCTATTTCAACCTCCCGGGATTCCTCATCGTTTTTCTTCTGACCCTGGTGTTGGTGCGCGGCGTGCGCGAATCGGCGGAAGCCAACAATGTGATGGTGATGATCAAGATTGGCGCGATCCTGACCTTCCTGGTCGTGGGTGGGATGCTGGTAAAGCCCGCCAATTGGACGCCCTTCGCGCCCTCTGGTTTCGCAGGGGTCGTGACCGGGGGAGCGATCGTCTTCTTCACCTACATTGGATTCGATTCGGTTTCCACGGCGGCCGAGGAATGCCGCGAACCGCAGCGTGACTTGCCCTTCGGCATCATCGCGTCACTGATCATATGTACCCTGCTGTACGTCGGCGTCGCGGTCGTGCTTCTGGGGATGATGAAGTACACGACATTTGTGTCGGGGGAAGCGGCGGAGGCCCCGGTGGCGTATGCGCTGAAAGCACTGGGCGCGCATCCCTTCTACCGGTCGGTGATTGTGGTGGGCGCGCTGATGGGGATGATTTCGTCGCTGCTCGTCTTCCAGTACGGACAGGCACGCATCTGGTATGCCATGTCGCGCGACGGCCTGCTGCCCAAGCTGTTTTCCGCGGTGCACCCGCGATTCAAGACGCCGTACTGGTCCACGTGGATCGCCTGCTTCGCCGTCGGCATTCCCGCCGGGATCGTCGACATCGGCGACGCGGCCGACCTCTCCAATATCGGCACACTGTTCGCCTTCACCCTGGTGTCGCTCGGTGTGATTTTCCTGCGGCGTCGCCAACCCGATCGTCCGCGGTCCTTCCGCGTGCCTTTCGTGCCGTGGTTTCCTTTGATTTCTGTCGTCCTGTGCGGTGGCCTGATGACCGGTCTTACCGTGATCACCTGGATCCGGTTCGTGGTGTGGCTGGGCCTCGGGTTGCTGATCTACTGCTTCTACAGCCGCCACCACAGCGAGTTCGCGGCGCGGAACAGGACGATCTCCAGTTGACGATGGCAGACGTCAGGTTGAAGACTCCAGAGGATGCGGCAATATCAGGAACGACTTCTCGATAGCCGTTCCTCCCGGAACAATCTAAAATCTGAAATCTACAAGCTGAAATCGCCATGGGTCTTTTCGCCAACCCGAATCCCAGCGCCTTCGTGCGGACGCTTCCCAAGGCGGAGTTGCATTTGCACCTCGAAGGCGCGATTGAGCCGGCGACCCTGCTCGAGATTCAACAGAATCACGGACAGAGCAGTGCCACCCTCGCCGATGTGCAGAAGCTCTATCACTATTCCGATTTCGGCGGCTTTCTCGTCTCGTTCAAGGACATCACCGCGCACCTGAAAGACCCAGCCGACTACGAACTCATCACGTACCGGTTGATGGAGCGGCTGAAAGCGGAGAGCGTACGCCACGCCGAGGTTTATGTCTCAGTCGGAGTTTGCCTCTATCGCAAGCAGGACTTCGCCGCGATTTTTGAAGCGCTGGAGCGCGGCCGCATGCGGGGCGAACGCGAATTCGGTGTCTCTCTGCTCTGGATTTTCGACGCGGTCCGCCACTTCGGATCGGCCGAGGCACAACGGGTGGCAGAGTTGGCAGTCCAGTATCAGGAGCGGAATGTCGTCGGCTTCGGCATCGGCGGCGACGAGCGGCGCGCCGGCCCGGAGCTGTTCCGCGAAGTGTATTCCTACTGCGCCGAGCACGGGCTCCATCTCACCGCCCATGCCGGCGAAACCGCAGGCCCTGAATCGATCTGGGGCGCGCTGAATCTGCGTGCCGAGCGGATCGGCCATGGTTTGACCGCCTGCCAGGACCCGGATCTCATACAGGAACTTTCCGAGCGCCAGGTGCCGGTAGAGGTCTGCGTCACGAGCAACGTGAAGACCGGCGTCTGCCCCAACCTGGGCGATCATCCGGTGCGCCGCTATTTTGATGAAGGCCTCATGATCACGCTCAACACTGACGACCCGGCAATGTTCGGGACGTCCCTTTCGCGTGAATACCAGCTGGTACAGGAGAACTTTGGCTTCAGCGACGAACACCTGCGCGAGTTGGCGCGGAACTCCTTTGAAGCTGCCTTCCTGCCGCCCGAGAAGAAGCTGGAGTTCCTGAACCTGTTCGATGCCGCGGCCGCGGCCAGGTAGGGATTGCAGATTTCAGATTGAAGATCTCAGATTGAAGATTTCAGATTGAAGACCGGCGATTCATTGTCCGATTCATGGCGGCGCTGACAACGGTGGACGCGCGACGGGCCCGGATCAAACCGCCTGGAGTTCTCAACAATCTCCGATCGAAAACTCAGAATCTGCAATCTAAAATCCTGAATCTGCAATCCAATTCCCTATGCCCCAGCACATCGGAATCGTGGCCTGCAGCTCTGAGGGAGCCGCCCTGTGCTACCGCACGATCTGCCTCGAGGGTGCGGCGCTCCTGGGAACGCACAACCATCCCGAAGTGTCCATGCACACCCATCCCCTGGCGTCCTACATGCAATTCATCGACTCAGGCGATTGGGCGGGTGTAGCCGAATTGATGATGTCCTCGGCCGAAAAGCTGGCGCGTGCTGGCGCGGACTTCCTCATCTGCCCCGATAACACCATCCATCAAGCCCTCGATCTGGTCGAGCACCGCGCGCCGCGGCCCTGGCTGCACATTGCGCGCGAGGTTGCCTGCGAGGCCACGCGGCAACAGCGCAAGCGCCTCGGCATTTTGGGCACACGTTACCTGATGGAAGGGCCGGTGTATCCCGAGAAACTCAAAGCCATCGGCCTCGACTATCGCATTCCCAATGCCCAACAGCGAAACGCCGTCAATCGCATCATCTTTGACGAGTTGGTGAACGGGCAGTTCCTGCCGCAATCGAAAGCGTATTTCAGCGAAGTGATTCGCAGTCTCAAGGACGAAGGCTGCGACGCAGTGGTTCTGGGCTGCACGGAGATTCCGCTGATCGTGACACAGGACTCCTCCCCGCTGCCGGTCCTCGATTCCACCCGCCTGCTGGCTCGCGCCGCACTCCGCAAAGCCACCGAAAGCTAGGCGCCCGGTTTTGCCTTTCACGGATTGCTACAATGCTCGGCGGTTGTCTGCAGCCAACGGTGATCAGGCTCCTGTGCTACACAAGTTAAAGTTCTCCACACTCCCGGGTTCATTTGCCATCTGCCGCCTCGCTCGCGAGAGCGCGGTGCCCGACTGGGCACTTCGTGGAACCTTCTTTTCCGTCACTTCGACTGCCGATGAGCTCTCGATCGTCTGTCCAGAGTCGCAAGTTCCGTCCACGGTTCGCCACGAGAATGACTGGGCATGCTTCAAGCTGGAAGGTCCGTTCCGCTTCTCAGAAACCGGGATATTGTCCGCTTTCGTGCAGCCCTTGTCGGAGCGCGCCATCCCGATCTTCGCTATTTCGACATTCGATACCGACTATGTTCTGGTCAAAAAAGCCTGGCTGGATAAAGCCCTGGAAGCATTGAAAATTGCCGGGCACCAGGAAATTTCGCTGTCCGCAAAAAGTGCCAGCCCCGAGGTTTGACCGTAGGGTAGTTCAAGGATCAAGGTCGCGAAGCAGCCGTTCAGCCCCAAAATTCCTCCAAATACTGCTGGAGGTCGTTGAGGATTTCCAGGCCTGTGGTCTAATAGAAGAAAGTCATCGCATGCCGTCCACCCGCACATTATGGAAACGTCGCCTGAAGGCGATTCAGCGCAACCTGCGTGGCGCTCGCATGATTGTGAAGGGACTCGCCTCCACGGACCATCCGCTGCTGGCGCACATCATTCCCATCCGGCGCTGCAATCTGGCGTGCGAGTACTGCAACGAGTTTGATGACGTTTCCAAACCGGTTCCGACGGAGACCATGTTTCGCCGCGTCGATAAGCTGGGGGAACTGGGAACCTCGGTGATCACCATCAGCGGAGGCGAGCCGCTGCTCCATCCCGAGTTGGACGACATCATTCGCCGCATCCGCAAAAATGGGATGGTGGCGGGGTTGATCACGAACGGCTACCTGCTGGTGGCGGAGAGAATTCAACGTCTCAACGACGCCGGTCTGGAATGGCTGCAGATTTCCATCGACAACGTCACGCCCGACGACGTTTCGAAAAAGAGCCTGAAAGTGCTCGACAAAAAACTCCAGTTTCTGGCGGAGTACGCCGACTTCCACGTCAACATCAACTCGGTCGTGGGCGGCGGGGTTAAGAATCCTCAGGATGCGCTGACCATCGGCAAGCGAGCGATGGAGCTTGGATTCAGCTCGACCATCGGAATCATTCACGATGGCAGCGGCCAATTGCAGCCCCTCAATGAAGAAGAGCGCGCCATCTATCACGAAATGAAGTCGCTCGAGAAGCGCAGCTTCACTCGCATCAATTCGTTTCAGGACAATATCGCGCAGGGACGCCCGAACCAGTGGCGTTGCCGCGCCGGCGCCCGCTACCTCTACATCTGCGAAGATGGGCTGGTGCACTACTGCTCGCAGCAGCGCGGCTATCCTGCCGTGCCGCTCGAGAAATACAGCGTGGCCGATATCCGCCGCGAATATCTCACCGAAAAATCCTGCGCGCCGCACTGCACCGTGTCCTGCGTCCATCAGGTCTCGATTTTCGACTCCTGGCGCTCGCCGCAACACCCCGCCCCCGTCGCAACCGGAGCCGGCGGCCTGGTTCAGATTGAATAGCTGAAATGCGGAACTGGTCCATTCCGATCGGAAAGTTGTTTGGCGTTGAAGTGCGCCTGCATTTCACGTTCGTTTTCCTGCTGGCCTTCATCTGGATGGCGGAATCCTCGATGAAGAGCAATAGCAGCCAGCCCGCACGCGTTCTCGGGTTGGTAGGAATTATCTTCGGCGCCGTCGTGGTTCACGAACTCGGCCATGCGCTGATTGCGATGCGCGAGGGCCTGCACGCCAAGGCAATTATTCTGCTGCCCATCGGCGGCATTACAATGCTCGAAGATGCCCAACCCGCAACGCCTGCGGGGCCGGCAACCTGGAAACGCGACGTGCGCATCGCGCTTGCGGGACCGCTGGTGAACATCGGCATCGCCTTCGTCGGCGCCGCGATCGTACTCGCTAAATTTCCGGAAGCGCAGCTCTGGACCAAGCCGCTGGTGCACTCGAATCATCTGCTGCGCAGCCTGGTCTGGGTCAACCTGTTTCTCGGACTCTTCAACCTGCTCCCTGCCTACCCCATGGACGGCGGACACGTGCTGCGCGCGCTATTTTCTCGACACAGCGACCTGGCAAGCGCCACGCGCCGCGCCGTCTCGATCGCGCACGCGCTGGCCGTGCTCGTCATCGTGGTCGGGATGTTGCTCCTGTTGCAGGGTGGCTACCCCGACAGCTACCTGCTGGTCACGCTCGGCTTCTTTCTGCTGATCGGGGCGCAGGTGGAGGAACGCTCGGCGGTGTTTCAAAAGGTGCTCGAGACGGTGCATCTCGAAGACGTCATGCTTACCGACTTCGCCACTCTCTCGCCGGCCGACACGCTGGAGGACGCCCTGGAGAAGGCCGTGCACACGCTGCAGGACGATTTCCCCGTGGTGCGTGGCAGCGACATGGTGGGGGTGATTTCGAAAGCCAATATTCTCGATGCACTGCGCATGGAGGGAAATGGCTACGTGCAGTCGGTGATGAACCGCATCTTCGAAGTTTCGTCGCGGCAGGAATCGCTGGCGACGGCCTTCCGCAAGTTGAATTCGCGGAACCTGAGCATCATCCCCGTGGTTGAAGATCAGCGCCTGGTCGGCATCATTACCCTACAGAATTTGATGCACTCGATGTCGCTGCTGGCAGAGAGCCGGAAGCTTCGCAAAGAAGCGCTGAATTCCTAAGCGTGCTGCATCTCAAGCAAATTTTGGGCACTGAAGCGCCCGGAGACGTGTATGGGTGCACGATCGAGACGCTGCCCAGCGGCAAGCGCTACGGTCAGCGGGCTTACCCCCGCAACAGGGCTGCTGTCGCCCCTGTGGGGCTTGTGGTTCCTTTGCGCGCCTTATCTTGTGGCACGACTGAACAGCCTGCGGAAAAACGACTGTAACGCCGGCAGCCTGCCCTGAGCGAAGTCGAAGGGTCCCGTCGGCTGTCGCGAGGGCGGGGTCCCCGGCAAGCGTTTTTGGCTTGCTGGGGTGGGAGGGCATCTTGCCCTCGCCCTCCGGGCTGTGGGGAGGGCGCGACTAGTCGTGCCCTTCCCGAGCCGATTTGTGGCGAGGCATGATGCCGTTCTACCCCAGCCTCGGGATAGCGGCTGGGTCCTTCGACGCTGCGCGCGGACCCTGCTTCGAACTCACCAAACTGCCTCGTAAGCAACCGCCCAAGCCGCGTAGCGGCGGCATAGTTTAGCCCAGCGCGTAGCGCTGGGTAAGGTACGCAAAAGAACCACGAGCCCCGTAGGGGCGACACCAGCCCGACGCGGGCGTAAGCCCGCTGACCGTGGCGCCCGCCCTGAGCCTACTCACTAGAGTCGACTTCGGCTTGAGCTGGTTTGTGGCGAGGTAAGATGCCGTTCTACCTTAGCCTCGCGACAGCCGGCGGATCCTTCGACGTTGCGCGCAGGTCCTTCGACGTTGCGCGCGCCCTGCTTCGAACTCACCAAACTGCCTCGTAAGCAACCGCCCAAGCCGCGTAGCGGCGGCATAGTTTAGCCCAGCGCGTAGCGCTGGGTAAGGTACGCAAAAGAACACAAGCCCCGTAGGGGCGACACCTGCCCGACGCGGGCGTAAGCCCGCTGACCGTGGCGCCCGCCCTGAGCCTACTCACTAGAGCCGACTTCGGCTTGAGCTGGTTTGTGGCGAGGTAAGATGCCGTTCTACCTTAGCCTCGCGACAGCCGGCGGATCCTTCGACGTTCCGTGCAGGTCCTTCGACGTTGCAAGCGCCCTGCTTCGAACTCACCAAACTGCCTCGTAAGCAACCGCCCAAGCCGCGTGGCGGCGGCATAGTTTAGCCCAGCGCGTAGCGCTGGGTAAGGTACGCAAAAGAACCACAAGCCCCGTAGGGGCGACACCTGCCCGACGCGGGCGTAAGCCTGCTGACCGTGGCGCCCGCCCTGAGCAGCGTAGAAGGACCCGCTTGGTCTGTCGCTCGGCTTGGCTAGCCAGCTTCCCGGTGGTGACGATCATCTTCTTCCTGTTCGTTGCGCTCTTTTCTCCGAGACTAAAACAGCCTGATGGCTTTTGCCTGCTCAATGGCCGGAATCTTGCGCAAGGCTTTCAAGACATCCTCGGAAACACGGCCATCGATATGAACGACGGCGACCGCCTTGCGTGGTTCGGTCTTCTTGGCACTTCCGTCGTTGGGGGCCTGGCGGCCGAGAGAAAAATTCGCGATGTTGATCTTGTGCTCGCCGAGAATCGTGCCCACCTTGCCGATGACGCCGGGAACGTCGCGATTGCGCAGGAAGATCAGATTGCGTTCCAGCGGCGCCTCGACGTCGATATCGTCGACCGACAGCAGGCGAGGGTCATTGCCATGCAGGACAGCGCCTTTCACACGATGTTCCTGCGCACTGGTTTTCAGCAGGACGGAGAGCACGCTGCCAGAGCCGCCGGTTGAGCTCTTGGGCTTGTGCAGTTCGTGCACGCGCAAGCCGCGCGAAGAAGCCAGGGAAGCCGCATTCACCAGATTTGCCTTCTCGTCGAGCATCTGGTTCAAGATGCCTTGAATCGCGGCATTGCGGATCAACTCGGTTTTCCATTCCGCAATGTGCCCGCTATAGCGGAGCGAAATCTCCTCCAGCATGCCATCGCTGACCTGGGCCAGGAAAGATCCGAGACGCTCGGCCAGAACGACGTACGGCTGCATTTCCGCGTACTCCTCGTGCGATACCGAGGGCACGTTGACGGCATTCTGAATCACTCCACTCTTCAGGTACTCCTTCACCTGCTGCGCCACCTGAACTCCAACAGCCTCCTGCGCTTCGTGGGTGGAACCCGCGATGTGAGGCGTGAGGATCACGTTGTCGAGCGCGGTCAGGGGCGAGTTCTTCAGCGGTTCTTCCTGAAAAACATCGAGGGCAGCGCCGCCTACGTGGCCCTGTTTCAGCGCCTGCGCGAGGGCAACTTCATCGACCAGTTCGCCGCGGGCACAGTTCACGATGCGGATGCCTTTCTTCATCGACTTGATGGTGTCGGCATTGATCATGCCCGAAGTCTGCGGGGTCAGGCCGACATGCAGAGTGAGGTAATCGGCGAGAGCATAGACCTCCTCGATTGGGCACATTCGGATGCTCTGTTCTTTGGCGATCCCGGCAGAGACGAAGGGGTCATGACCAACGATCTCCATGCCAAAGCTGCGGGCGCGCCGCGCTACTTCCATGCCGATCTTTCCCAGGCCGACGACGCCAAGGGTTTTTCCTCGGAGTTCGGTTCCCTGCAGGGATTTCTTTTCCCACTTGCCGGCATGCATCAGGCCATCGGCCCGCGGAATGAAACGCGCCAGACCGAGCATGAGGCCGATGGTCAGTTCGGCGACGGCAACGGCGTTGGCGCCGGGCGTATTCATCACCGCGATGCCCTTGCGGGTGGCAGCGTCGAGGTCGACATTGTCGACGCCCACCCCGGCGCGACCGATGACGCGGAGCTTGGGCGCGTGCTCGAGCAGGGCCGCATCGACCTGCACCGCAGAGCGCACGATCAGGGCGTCGGCAGATTCAAGGTGAGCGGTCAGTTTGCCTTCGACCTGATCGGGAGGAACGATCGTCCACCGCGGTTCCTGCAGCAGGGCGATGGCGGAGGCAGAAATTTTCTCAGCGACAACGATTTTCATTTTTCGCGTGGTCTCTGCGTTTCCGTTGTGGCGGAGACTAACGAGCGGCTCCGGCGGTTTCAGTCTGGCGCGCAAAGACTTCCTGGGCGGCTCGTACGGCCGATCCAAAAGCTACGCTCTTACCGGTCACGTGGGCGAGCACGTGTTCGAGAGCGGCGAGGGCGCCAATCGTATCGAGATAGTCGTAGTAGCCGATGTGCGCCATGCGGAACAGCTTGCCCTTCATCTCGCCCTGCCCGTTGGCCACGACCGCGTTGAAGGTCTCGCGGAACTCCTTCACGATCGCGCCGGAGTCTACGCCTGCGGGCGATTCGATCGCAGTGACGGCGGACGCGGGAGCCGAAGGAGCGAATAGTTTCAGTCCCAAGGCCTGCGCGCCAGCGCGAGTCATCTCGGCCGCGAGTTCAGCGTTGCGAACGAGATCTTCGCGTCCAGCCGCAACGCTGCCATTGCCCAACTGACGGATGTAGTCGAGGGCCGCGCCCAGCGCGGCAAACAGAGAAGTTGCCGGAGTGTAAGCGGATTCGCCTTTAGCCGCCGACTTGCGTTCCTTGCGCAGATCGAAGTAGTAGCGCGGAGATTTCGTGGTTTCCATGCGCTGCCAGGCGCGCTCGCTCACGGCGCAATACGCCAGGCCGGGCGGAATCATCAGAGCCTTCTGCGAGCCACCAACAATGATGTCGATACCCCAGCCGTCGACATCGAGATGTGTCGTGCCGAGGCCGGTGATCGCATCGACCACGAGCAAGGCATCGTCGCCGGCGGCACGTACCAATTTCGCAATTCCCTTTACGTCATGCCGAGCGCCGGTCGAAGTTTCGGTGGCCTGCATGTAGACGGCTCGCACGTCGGGGGTGAGGCGAGCGCGTACTTCGTCGAGGGCGAAGGTTTCGCCGTAAGGCTTGCTGAGGACGTCGACGTTGCAGCCGTAGGCTTTGCCCAGGGCGGTCCAGCGCTCGCCGAATTTGCCGGCGGTGAGGACGAGTATCTTGTCGCCGGGCGAGGTCAGGTTCGAAACGCTGGCTTCCATGACGCCGGTGCCGGAGCAGGCGAGCACGAGGACGTCGTTCTGCGTGCCGATGAACTGTTTCATGTCGGCCAGCACGCGAGTGAACAGGTTGCGGAAGTCGGCGGTGCGGTGGTGAGCAGTGAAGGAGGCTTCCGCGAATTGAGCTGCGGGAAGCAGTGGCGTCGGGCCGGGAGTGAAGAGGCGGTTTTTGCGTAGCATGGTATGAGTTCCTTGGAAAAACGGATGGTTAGTAGTGTAGCGGAAGCAGCGGCGAAGGCGCACGTTTGGGGACATCGCCAGCAAAGCCGGACTTCGCCTGGCCGGACAGCCGAGATCGGATGTCCCTACGCGATCTGCGGCAACCGCTATAATTTCCTTCCATGAGCCTGATTGATCAGATTCAAAAAGACCTCGTGACCGCGATGAAGGCCAAGGACGAGTTGCGTCTCTCCTGCCTGCGCATGGTGAAGACCGCGCTAACTTTGCGGCAGACCGAAAAGATGGGCCCCCTCGACGATAAAGAGTCGCAGCAGGTCCTGACCACCCTGATTAAGCAGCGCAAAGAGTCCGTCGAGCAGTTCACCAAGGGCGGCCGGCAGGAGATGGCGGACAAGGAAGCCGCCGAGATCAAGGTGATCGAAGGCTATCTGCCCAAAGCGGCCGGAGAAGAAGAGATCGTAGCGGGAGTGAAAGCCACGATCGCCGAAATGGGAACGCCCACAATGAAAGACATGGGCACGGTGATGAAGAACGCGATGGCCAGATTTGCCGCCGCCGGGATGCGCGTGGACGGAAAAGTCGTCAGCGATGCGGTGAAGAAGGAGTTGGCAGGAAAGTAGTGGCACGAACTGTGTAGGGGCGGACGCCCTCGTCTGCCCAGTCGTGCGCCAGCACGACGGATTTTGACGGGCGGGCCGAGACCATGATCACGGAGGCAATTTCATGGTGATCTAATCAACACAGGGCGTCCGAGGTCCGCTCGGTCGGACAGGCGGGGGCGCCTGTCCCGACGTGAACTGTGCCCCTACTTGCTTCGTTGCAATTCTCGGTAGGCTTCGCTTTTGGAGACGCCCATTTCTTTTGCGAGTCTCTTCAAGGCGGCTTTCTCGTCGATCTTTTCTTCGGACATGATCTGGTCGACGCGCTTGCGAACTGACACTCGTTCCGGCGCCACGCTCTGCGCATGGCCTTCAGCCTTCGCAATCAGCAGCGTGATCTCGCCCTTCACGTCTCCGCGGGATTTCAGGGTTTCGAGAATCCCCGCGGCGGGGCCACGCAGAAATTCCTCGTGGATCTTCGTGACTTCGCGCGCGATCACAACGTGGCGGTCCGGTCCCAGCACCGCGACAATATCTTCAATACTGTCGAGCACGCGGTGAGGAGCTTCATAGAAGACCTGGGTGCGCGGCGAAGACCGAATACCTTCCAGCAGAGTGCGCCGCTCTCCTCGCTTTGCGGGCAGGAAGCCGCTGAAGCGGAATGAGTCGGTTGGCAGGCCACTGGCGACCAGAGCAGCAAGAAATGCAGACGCACCGGGGATGGGAATCACTGGCACATCATGGCGGATCGCCAAGGTGATCAGCCGGAAGCCGGGGTCGGAGATGCCGGGCATTCCCGCATCGGTGACCAGCGCAATCTTCGCCCCCTTTTCGAGATCCATCACCAGTTCGGCGGCTTTCGTCATCTCGTTGTGTTCGTGATAGCTAACCGTGCGGGTCGGAATGCCGTAATGATCGAGGAGTTTCCGGGTCTGGCGCGTGTCCTCGCAGGCGATGAGATCCACGCCCCTCAGCACGCGTAACGCGCGCAAAGTGATGTCCTCGAGATTGCCGATGGGGGTTGCGACCAGGTACAGGGCAGGGCCCGGATCGAGCGGTGTGGACTTCGACGCAGGCTCAGAATCCGCGGTCATGGCGGGAAGGATAACACTCCAGAACTTCAGCTCTCAGCCGTCAGCTCTCAGCGATCAGCTAAATCGTCCTCTCCGGACGGAACCGAACCGTCATTCGATTCCCACACGCGGGGAAGCATTGAGAAGCTATCTCATAAATCGGTTTTGAAAGGGCGTGGCTTCAGCCGCGCCGTCCAGAGCCGCATAAAAATTGGGGCTTTAGCCCCTGAGGATGGAAGCTTATACGTTTGGTCCATTATGAGATAGCTTCTGACAACTGATGGCGAAAAACACGCTGATAGCTGAAGGCTGACGGCTGAGGGCTCCCGGCTGCAAATTGACGCGACCTGCCGCGTCCTCCTAGAATCTAATCACTTGATAGGGCTAGCGCTTGCAGTCCCACGCGTGGCCCGAGAGTTTCCTCAGAATCTGGAGTTGCATGCCACTTTACGAATACGAGTGCAAGAAGTGCCATCACCGCTTTGAGCGTATCCAGAAATTTTCCGATCCCCACGTGAAGAAGTGCCCGGACTGCGGCGGTCCGGTGGAGCAGGTGGTGTCCGCGCCGGCCGTGCAGTTCAAGGGATCGGGCTGGTATGTCACCGACTATGCGAAAAAGTCGGGGTCGGGCGCTTCTTCCTCAAACGGCGAGTCCGCCGGCAAGAAGGAAGACAAGAAGGACGATAAGAAGGAAAGCAAGACCGAAAGCTCGGCCAAGAAGGGTGAGAAGAAAGCCTGAGGCGTTCCCTTCCGAGGCGAAGGGCTCGTCGCATTAAGCCAGCGGCCGTTTCGCGTGACCGACGCCGGTACGAGCCGCAACGACAGCGCCAGTCCTCCCGATAGCCCTCCCGTAAGTCGCTGAATACACAGACATCCGCCGACTTGAATCCCATGCACCCTGAGCGCATCTAATTACATGACTAGTTAACTATTGTTAAAACATATATTTTGGGAAGGGACACACATCATGATTACGGTTCGGCGGAGTGACGAGCGGGGAGGCGGCAACTACGGATGGCTCGACACCAAGCACACCTTCAGCTTCAGTGATTATTGGGATCCGCGCTGGATGGGTTTCCGCTCGCTGCGCGTGATCAACGAAGACTACGTGGCGCCGGCATCGGGGTTTCCGACCCACCCGCACAGTGACATGGAAATCATCACCTATGTGCTCGAAGGCAAACTGGAGCACAAGGACAGTCTCGGCACCGGGTCGGTGATCCTCCCCGGCGATGGGCAGCGCATGACGGCGGGTCGAGGCATCCGGCACAGCGAGTTCAATCCCTCGAAGAGCGAGAAGGTACACCTCTACCAGATTTGGCTGCTGCCGGAGAAGAAGGGGCTGGAGCCGAGCTATGAGCAGAAGAGTTTTGCGGCCGAGGAAAAGCAGGGAAAGCTGCGGCTAATCGCCTCGCCCGACGCGCAGGATGGATCGGTGAAGATCAACCAGGATGCCCGTCTGTACGTGAGCCTGCTCAAGCCGGGCGAGGAAGTGACGCATAGACTTCGGGAAGAGCCGTCATGGTTGGTTGCAGGTTGCCAAGGGCAGCGTCGAAGTGAACGGCAAGTTCCTGACGGCCGGCGACGGAGCGGCGATCAGCGACGAGCAGAAGATCGCGTTCAAGGCTGAGGAGGATAGTGAAGTATTGTTGTTCGATCTGGCATGAGCCAGGCGGCCGGGAGCGAACCGAAACAAATTGCGGATCTGAAACGCGATTCATGTTGAACGAATCGCGTTTTCATTTTGGCAGCGTCTGGCCTTCGGCCAGGTTCCACATGACCCGGGCAAACTTCCACGACCCGTCCGGCTGCCGCTTTAGAACTCGGAGAGCCTTCGCACGAAACTTCTTCACATCATCTCCCTTTCCCGACTCGGAGAAGCTGGCGTCGAAGTAATCCCACTCATAGGCAACGCCATCGACAATTTGAAGGTCCTTGATGTCGGGCTTATAGCCAACTATTTTCACCTGCGGATGCTGGGCTTTGTCTCTCTGGTTCGCGGCAAGGATTGCTGCTTTGCCGATAATCGGGGCCGCGTCAGGCTCAAGCAAAACGCCATCGTCGGTAAAGAGGTCTGCCAGGGCCTGGGGTTCGTGCGCCAGGGTCGCGTCGATATCCTGCTGGTGTAGCTTTTCAATCCCGTGCAGAGCGGCCTCATCAGCGGCAACAGTTCGCCGTGCAAAACCCACTGCTGTCAGAAGTACGGCGCATGCAATCGCCACCAGGCTGAACCCCAACTTACGCACGCTGCGCATTTTTCCCTCCGCGGCGGACGTGAAGCATTCTAGACCGGCAATGCTTGTCACGTCCGCAGACGGAGCGGCTTAGTTCTTGGTTTTGGCTGCCTGCTTCTCGCCAACACGCTCGCTGACATTGAACGTCAACTTGCCGGCCTTTTTGTCGGCGTCCACAATCACGTGGTCGCCGTGCAAGACTTCGCCATCGAGGATCTTGAGGGCGAGTGGGTCCTGAATCAGCCGCTGGATCGAGCGCTTCAGCGGACGGGCGCCGTAAGCCGGATCGTAGCCTTCGCGGAGGATCATTTCCTTCGCGGCATCGGTCAACTCGAGCGAAATCTTGCGCTCGGCCAACTGGCGTCGCAGGTCCTCGAGGCGCAGATCCACGATCTTCACGAGCTGTTCCTTGCCCAGCGGGCGGAACACGATGATGTCGTCGACGCGGTTCAGAAATTCGGGCTTGAAGTAGCCCGAAAGCGAGCTAACCACTTCCTTCGAAGCTTTTTCGAAATCCTCTTCGGTGCGCAGGTTTTCTGCCACCAGGAACGACGAACCGATGTTTGAGGTCATGATGATGATGGTGTTCCGGAAATCGACCTCGCGGCCCTGGCCATCGGTCAAGCGGCCGTCATCCATGATCTGCAACATGATGTTGAATACGTCGGGGTGTGCTTTTTCGATTTCGTCGAAGAGCACGACCGCGTAGGGGCGGCGGCGGATAGCTTCGGTGAGCTGGCCGCCCTCTTCGTAGCCGACGTATCCCGGAGGCGCGCCGATCAAGCGGGCGACAGCGTGTTTCTCCATGTATTCCGACATGTCGATGCGCACCATGGCGTGCTCGTCGTCGAACAGGAACTCAGCGAGCGCGCGCGCGAGTTCCGTTTTTCCTACGCCCGTGGGTCCCAGGAAAATGAACGAGCCGATGGGACGCCTGGGATCGCTGAGTCCAGCGCGGGAGCGGCGAATGGCATTCGCGACGCGCTGCACGGCTTCGTCCTGGCCAATCACCCGCTGGCGCAGGCGGTCTTCCATGGTGACGAGCTTCTTGACTTCGCTCTCCAGCATCTTGGAGACGGGGATGCCGGTCCACTTGGAGACGATGCGGGCGACGTCTTCTTCATCGACTTCTTCTTTCAGCATGCGGCGGGCGCTGGTTTTTTCCAGCTGCGCCGTCAGCTTCTTGAGTTCCTCTTCGGTTTGGCGGATAAGGCCGTAACGGATCTCGGCCACCCGTTGCAGATTGCCTTTGCGCTCTTCCGCTTGTTCTTCGATGCGCAGCTGCTCGAGTTTTTCTTTGAGAGCGCGCTGGCGGGCGATGAGGTCCTTCTCCTGCTTCCATGCGGCCTTCAAGGCATTCGACTTCTCGCGGATTCCCGCCAGTTCCTTGTCGATCACGGCCAGTCTTTCGCGCGAGTTCGCGTCGTCCTCTTTCTTGAGCGCCTGCTTCTCGATTTCGAGCTGCATGGCGCGGCGTTCGAGCTGATCGATTTCCGTCGGCATGGAATCGATCTGGATGCGCAACGAGGCGGCGGCTTCGTCGATCAGGTCGATGGCTTTGTCGGGCAGGAAGCGGTCGGTAATGTAGCGATGCGAAAGCGTGGCGGCGGCCACGATGGCGGAATCTTTGATGCGGACGCCGTGATGGACTTCGTAACGCTCTTTCAGGCCGCGCAGAATCGCAATCGTGTCTTCGACCGTGGGCTCGCCCACATAAACGGGCTGGAAGCGGCGTTCGAGCGCGGCATCTTTTTCGATGTACTTGCGATATTCGTTTAAGGTCGTAGCGCCGATGGCGCGCAGTTGTCCGCGGGCCAGCGCGGGCTTGAGCATATTGGAGGCGTCGATAGCGCCTTCGGCGGCCCCGGCACCGACCAGCGTGTGCAGCTCGTCGATAAACAGGACGATCTGCCCATCGGATTCTTCGATTTCTTTCAATACGGCTTTCAGCCGGTCTTCGAACTCGCCACGGTATTTCGCGCCCGCGAGCATCGACCCGAGATCAAGGGCAACCACTCGCTTATTCTTCAAGGCCTCGGGCACGTCGCCGGAAATGATGCGCTGCGCCAGGCCTTCCACGATGGCGGTTTTACCGACTCCGGGTTCGCCAATCAGCACAGGATTGTTCTTGGTGCGGCGCGAGAGAACCTGCACCACTCGGCGAATTTCTTCGTCGCGGCCGATGACCGGGTCGAGCTTGCCGCGGCGCGCCTGTTCGGTCAGGTCGCGGGCATAGCGCTCGAGCGCCTGGTACTTGGCTTCAGGATTCTGGTCAGTAACTTTCTGATTGCCGCGTACGGCGGTCAACGCTTTGAGAATGGCGTCGTACGTAGCGCCATGGCGCGCGAGGATCGCCTGCGCGGGATCCTTCTTGGCTTGCGTGGCCGCCAGCAGCAGGTGCTCGGTCGAGACGTAGTCGTCTTTGAAGTTTGACGCTTCCTTGAAGGCGCGCTCGATCAGTTGGTTGAGGGCAGGTGACATGCTCGCCTGCGTGGCGCCTTCACCAGAGACCTTTGGCAACCGGCTGATCTCCTGGTAGAGATCGTTCAAAACGACCTGCGGACCGACGCCGAGCTTCTCCAGGATGGGCGGAACGATGCCCTCGCGGTCTTCGAGCAAGGCAGCGAGCAGGTGCACGGGCAGCAACTCGGGGTTGCCGTGCTCCGACGCGATGTCATTGGCGCGCTGAACCGCTTCCTGCGCCTTGACTGTAAATTTGTCCCAACGGATAGCCATATCTCAAACCTTCTCCTTCGCTTCGATCTTGCTCTTGGGAGCGAAGGCATTGCGACCACGGTCTTTCATTTTCCTCAACCCACACGCTGCCAACACAAGACTTCGGTCGCGCAGCTTCTCCAGGATCTTAATCTTCTCGGAGAAGCTGAGCGCTGCCAATAGCTCCCTCATTTCGTGCTTACTCATCAGAGCCTTCCAAATACTTGCGTTCGAACGCCTTCCACCTCGAGGTCAGATCATGCCGCTCCAGCACGCGATCAAGCTTCGTCCGATCCACACCCTCCTGCTCAAGAAACTGCAGGATGCGGATGTGGTCCTTCGGCCGTCCCGTGTGCAACGCGATCGCCATAAGATGCTCAGCCGACATAACCCGCGTGCTGGCGCCTTCAACGGTCGTGTCAATCGCCTCAGCTACGGCTTCGCGCTCGAGGTTATTACTGGGCGGAAGAAACTGGACCGGCCAGCCCCCGATCAGAATGTGCTCCTGCTTCACCGCGCAACCGCGGGCTTGGAGATACTCATAAATCGGACTGAGGCTCACCAACGAGTTCCCCTGATCTGCCGGCAATGTGATGAAGATATCTATGTCAAGCGTGGCTGCCGGCTCCAGGTAGAAGGTTGCGCCGACCGCTCCGCCGATTGCGTACTGGCCAATGACGCCGTCGGCCTGCATCTGGTTGATGAGCTCGAGCGTCCTCTTCAAGCCTGCTCTCCGTCAGCATTGTGAACCAAAGACAGAGGCCGAGGCAAAGCCCCGGCCTCTCTAGCACTCGACTGAGTTGCCGAGCTTCGCTCGGCCGGACAGCCGGGGGCGGCTGTCCCTGCGGGACTCGTTAGGCAGCCTTGCTGGGTCCTTTGCCTTCCAGCGTCTTCTGGCTGCCGACGTTGACCTTGATCTGCTTGGGCTTGGCTTCTGCCTTCTTGGGCAGAACAACTTTCAGAACGCCCTTGTCGTAGTCGGCCTGAACCTTCTCCGCGTCCACGGTAGTGGGCAAGGTGAAGGTGCGGGTGAAGCTGCCGTACTGGCTCTCCACGCGGCGATAGTTCTCTTCTTTCTCTTCCTTCTCGAATTTGCGCTCACCATGCACGGTGAGAACGTTGTTCTCGATGCGAACATCGATGTCCTTCTCGTCGATGCCCGGAACTTCAATCTTCAAGGTAACGTTGTGCTCGTCCTCGTAGACGTCAACGGGCGGGGCAAAGCTGGTGGTGGTCAACGATTCCTCGCGGCCCTCGGGTCCATAGGACTCGCGGAACAACCGGTTCATCCGGTCCTGCAGGGTGGCAAATTCACGGAAGGGTTCCCAACGGGTAATGACTGTCATGGCTCGAAAAACCTCCAAATTTTGATCTTGGGTTGGTGCTGGTGTTCAGTAGAATTGGATGAGCGATTAGCGCTAATGAATCATAAAAGTTGAGCGTGTTATTGTCAAGAGAAAGTAAAGTCCTTATTATAATTAGGTTACGTATAAAATCAGGCATTTCAAATAGCTGGTTTCAGGAACATTTGGCAGTATGGGATGGTCTTTGGCCTGCCCCCGTTGCTCGAGCAGCCGAAGGATTTTGTGGGCATCGCGGGCGGCGTCGGTGACGACCGCAAGGAACTCCGACGGGCTGACGTGGTAAGAGCACGAGCAGGTCACCAGGATGCCGCCGGGGCGGAGCATTTTCAGGGCGCGAAGGTTGAGCTCCTTGTAGCCCCGCAGGGCGGTTTCGAGGTTCTTACGGGTCTTGGCGAAGGCCGGGGGGTCGAGGACGATGACGTCGTACTGGCGGCCGGCGGCGGAATAGTCCTTGAGCAGGTCGAAGGCGTTAGCCTCGATCCATTCGACCTCGCGCTGGTTGAGCAGGGCGTTCTTGTCGGCGACTTCAAGAGCAGGGCGGGAGCTGTCGACGGCGGTGACGCGGTCGCAGACCTTTGCCAGATGCAGGGCGAAGGCTCCCTGGTAGCAGAACACGTCGAGAGCGTCGCCGTGGGCATACTGGGCGGCGGCCGCGTAGTTTTCGCGCTGGTCGAGGAAGGCACCGGTTTTCTGGCCTTCGCGGACGTCAAAATGAAAGCGCACGCCGTTCATGGTGAAGAGGGTGCTGGTCTTGTCTCCGGTGAGCAGGCCGGATTCGCGGGGCGGCAGGGACTCGAGCTCGCGGATGTGGGGCTCGACCCGCTCGGCGATGGCCGCAGGCTTCAGCTGGGTGGTCAGCTCGTCGAGCAGGGCGGCGCGGACGGCTTCGGCGTCCATGGCCTGGGTCAGGATCTGGAGCGAGAGAATGTCGCTGTAGCGGTCGACGATGAGGCCGGGGAGGAAATCCCCTTCGCTGAAGACGACGCGGCAGGCGTCTGTATCGCGAACCAGCGGCTCGCGGTAGCCAATGGCGGCGCGCACACGCTCTCGCAGAAGCGTTGGGAAATCGCCGACCGACTCCTGGGAGATCATCCGCAAAGCGATCTGCGAGCTGCTGGAGTAAAGAGCCGATCCGAAGTAGCGGCCGCGCTCGTCGGTGACAGAGAGCACGGAGCCAGGGGCAGCGTCCTTGGCGGAGAGGACGTCGGAGCGATAGATCCAGACGTGGCCGGACTTCAGGCGAGTGACGGCACGAGGGGAGATGACGGCTTTGGGGCCTACTGGGACGACGATTTTCTCGCGTGTTCTCGGTCGTAAGGCAAGATGAGAAGGGTCGGCAGGCATCTTTTCATCTTAAATGGAGCATGCGGGCTGAATGAATGCCAGTTGATTGAGGTTTTAGAAGTATACTTCGTTCACGATGAAGGGATTTCTACGAAAACAAAAACCCTTACAATCCTACTGCTTTGCCTGATTTCCATACCTCTACTTGCAGATGATCTAGGGCTCGTGCCCCCGCCATCCAGCAGATGTGCAGCGAATCTCGATCATTGGCTTGTTGCCCTTCATGCTTACTGGTCTGACGGAAGCAGCTGTAACCAGTCCGCAGAAGGGCTCGAATGATCAGAACAGTTTTTGCGTCCTGCCTCTGCTTATCAGCGTTCGCACACGCAACTTCCCCAGCTGCTTCTGCGACACTCAGTGGACGCCAACCAAGGTAATCCAAACCGAGCCCAACTGTGGTCGTATAACAACGGACTACTTGTTTACAGTGGTGGGCCTTCCTTACTGTTCATAAGGAGGACACTTGAACAGGATGATTGCAGTTTTGGTGCTGGCGACCAGTGCCTTCGGGCAAGCAGGCAGTGGTCTTCGGGTCACGACTAGTAATGGAATCGTGACGTTCACGAACGTTGGTGCTCAACCCATCATGGCGATTGTGGCAGAGGCTCAACGTAATGGTGAGCCAATAGTTACCCCCATCCACGAATACTTTTTCAAGCCAAGCCTAATGGCTGTGGGCGAAAAATGGGATTTTGATATGGTTGCACAAGAAGATAGAGCACGCTGGGGAGGTAAGCTACCACCTACCAAGTTAACTGGGCGGGCAACCTATGTTCAATTCGCGGATGGATCAGGTTGGGGCGATGCCTCAAGTGAAGCAGCAAAACAATTGTTTAGCCGCAGAGCAACGGGGCTGGACGCCTATACTCGCCTGGATGCCGCCTACCTGTCCGGTGGCGAGGCTGGATTCCTGGCTGAACTGGAGAAGCCGCAAAGTGGGTGGGCCGACAGTCTGTACAGGACAGTGCAGTCCGAAGTACATGACGTGGGCGCTGTGCCTGCGGCCGCGCACGTTCACCAGCGACTCTTGTCCGCGAATGCGAGGCAACGCGACAGGTTCTAAACGACCGCTTGCGCGGGTGCCCCTTGATGAGAGCGAAGGCGTTGTCAGGGGACACTTCTCCTGGGCGTCTCAATTGCCGAAAATCCCCATCTCTAACAATGTCGGCGATGTCAAGCCATCTTTCGAGCACACCACTTCCTGCACTCGGAGAACAGCGCCATTTCGCTCTCGTAGATGGTTTGCGCTTTCCAACCTGGGCTCGCTGTAATCGTCAGGGTCAAGAACTCGATCCGACCCAGCCATCCCTTCGATTACCAGATCCCGAGCAAACGACGAGCGTTTGCACCACTCCGAACGAAAGCCTTGATGTGGGAATCTCTAGCTCGCCGCGGGATGCTCGCTTGCCGTCTCGGCCGCGGCCGCGTGCGACGAACGTCCCGCTTCGGCGCGGGCGGCACTGAGATCGCCGAGCAGCGAGTCCAGCACCACCATCGGCAACTCAGCCCCCCAGCTGTCGATCTCCTCTTCGTCCCAGTGTCCATTCAGGCGAATCACGCCATTCAGGTCTTCGGGAAACGCCAGGCGGAAGCTGCCTTCTCGATTGAGGGTGTCGCCGATCTGCCGTCCGGTGTGCAGTTCGTAGACGCGGCGCGAGGAATTGGTGTCGGCGTTGATGAAGGCCAGAAAGACCTCACCCGCTTCCCCGTAGGAAGGGTGGTAGAACCAGGCCTGCTGTGAATCGACCTTGGGTTTGGCGCGGCGGCGGGTGGTGAGGTTGGTTCGCTCGATCTTGGCTTCGTTTTCCGGATTGAAGTACAGCAGGCGCTGGCAAGACTCGCACTCGATGACCTTCTGCCCGGCGCGGACTTCGTTGTAGGTCTGGGGCCTCAGCATGACCTGGCAGGCGGTGCATTTCTGGTCGCGCACTTCGGAGATGCCCGATCCGCGGAACTTCATGACCCGCTCGTACTGGCGCAGGATGTCGGGACTGACGGCGCCGCGCAGCTTTGTCGCGTTTACCGTTCCACTCGGCGAGCAGCTTTTCGTCTTCGGCGGTGCGCTTGCGGGCGTCGTCTTTTTCTTTCTCGATCTCAGCGGTTTCGGCCTTCAGTTCGACCTCGGCGGCTTTGACGTCCTTGTCGCGCGCCTCGGCATTGACCATCAGGTCGAGAATCTTGTCCTCGTTGGCGCGGATTTCCTGCTCGGCGAACTGGATCTCGTGCATCAGGGCCTTGTACTGGTCGTTGGTTTTCACGGCCAGCGACTGGTCGCGGAACTTCGAAATCTTGCCTTGCAGGTCCTGGATGGCGGTTTCGTACTTCTTGCGGGCAGCTTCGTCGGCCTTGGCGGCGGTTTTGGCCTTTTCCAGCTTGGCCTTGGTCGCTGCCAGCTTGTTTTCGATTACGGCGACGCGCTTGGGCAGCGCAGCCACCTCTTCCTTCAGGCGCAGGATTTCCTTGTCGGCAACCTGCAATTCCATCAGGTTTTGGACGTCCTGCAGCATGAAGATATCTCAATCTTAGCATGCAGGCGCGGGGAGGGTCTTCGCGAGGGCGGACCGGAGAGCCCGAGGGCGGCCACCCATTTCCATGACGGGAAGGCGCAGAGGGCAGGCCGGTTATTTGTCCGTATCCGCGAACGCAAACTTAGCCAGCAGAAACGGATGCGAGGTAGGCGGAGTGCTACTCATGGCATTGGAAGGATATGGATCCTGGGTTGTGGTGGGAAATCCCCAAACTTTGCCATTACGCAGATCGACCACAACTTTTCCGTAGACTTGGCGGCTCCCGTCTGGGGCGCGCAACATGAAGGTCCCGGGCTCGATGTAAAAGGGATAGCCCTCCGCGCCTTGCGCCGCAACGGCTGGCGGATTCAGCATGGGACGAAGCGCGATCGTTCCCAGCGAGAGGGCGATGATTGAGAGCAGCGTTTTGAGGCACAAGTCCGTTTTCATGATCACTCCTGCTGACGATCACTTTTGGATAGAAGCGGGATGATTTTGCGGTATCCGCAACGGCCGCGCAAGGCGTTATTCGGGGAACTGGCTCACTGACGTCGCGGGGAGGGTGAGCAAGATTTCTTGAGAATAGAGGCGCGTGCAGTCTGTCTTCGCCGGGGACAGAAATCGTGACTTACGGCTTGCTCGCCACGGCCGGCTGGATGTCGTCCACATCCACCCAACTGGTGGGATATTTTCCCGTGTAACAAGCCGTGCAGTAATCCGTCTTGTCACCTTCGCCGCAGGCCTCTTTGAGGCCTTCGAGCGAGAGGTACGCTAGTGAATCGGCGCCAGTGTACTCACGAATCTCTTCGATCGTCTTATTGGCCGCGATCAGTTGGCTCTTCGACGGCGTATCGACTCCGTAGAAGCACGGAGAGATCGTGGGCGGGCACGAAATCCGCATGTGCACTTCTTTCGCCCCGGCGTTGCGCACCATGCGAACAATTTTCTTGCTGGTGGTTCCCCGAACAATCGAGTCATCGATCAGCACGACACGCTTCCCTTCCAACAGAGAACGAACCGGGTTCAACTTCAGGCGCACTCCAAAGTCGCGAACGCTTTGCTTCGGCTCGATGAACGTCCGCCCAACATAGTGGTTGCGGATGAGCGCAAATCGAAATGGAATTCCGCTCTCTGCTGCATATCCAAGGGCAGCGGTTACGCCCGAATCCGGCACCGGGACCACGATGTCAGCCACGACCGGAGCTTCCCTGGCCAGTTGCCGCCCCAGATTTTCTCGGCTGATTTGCACCGCACGTCCAAAGACCATGCTGTCGGGCCGCGAGAAGTACACGTGCTCGAAAATGCAGCTCGACTGGGTCGACGCCGGCGAGTAGAACCGCGAAGTCACTCCTTCCGGCCCCACGATCACCAACTCGCCTGGCTTTACCTCCCGTTCGTAGACCGCGCCAATCAGGTCAAATGCGCACGTCTCGGAGGCAAACACGATCGTATCTTTCCGAACGCCTTCTGCTGCCGGAATTCGGCCCATGGCCAGCGGCCGGAACCCGCGCGGATCGCGCGCCGCAAAGACGCGGTCGGTCGAGACCATCACCAGCGAGAACGCGCCTTCTACGCGGCGCAGCGCATCGGCCATCGCCTCAGGGAGCGTGTGCTCGCGCGACATAGCGATCAGGTGCACGATCACTTCGGTGTCGCTGGTAGTCTGGAAGATGGAACCATGAGCTTCCAGCCGCGAGCGAATCTCCTGCGCGTTGACCAGGTTGCCGTTGTGCGCAACGGCAATCGGCCCCTTATTCGACTGCACCAGGATCGGTTGCGCGTTCAGCAGCGCCGAATCGCCGGCGGTTGAGTAGCGGGTGTGTCCAATCGCGAGAGTCCCGCGCAGCTTGGCCAGCACGTCTTCGACAAAGATATCCGCGACCAGCCCCATGGCCTTGTGCGCGCGCAGGCTCATGCCATCGGAGCTGACGATGCCGGCCGACTCCTGCCCGCGGTGCTGCAAGGCATGCAGCCCCAGGTAGGCAAGCTTCTCTGCCTCGGGGTGCGCGTAGATGGCGACCACGCCGCACTCTTCGCGAAATTTGTCGAGAATTCAGCATTTAGCAATTAGCCTTTAGTTGCTAGCTTGCGCTTCTGGCTGCTGGCTTCTGGCTGCTAGCAACCAGATCCATCAGTCAACCAACCCTGATCATAGATCGACAGGAGTCCCTACTGCGGCTTTTCTCTGCGATCTCTGCGTTTTAAGACTTTCCTTACCACCCTTTGCGTCTTTCTTAACGCCCTTTTGCGGTGAAAGTCGTTCAATCTGCAATCTGAGATCTCAAATCTGAAATCTACAGTCCCTACGCCGCCTCGTGCTTCCCGAACGATGGCTGCACGTCCTCTTCGACGGCCCGTCGCAGCTGGACCATATCGTTGAGGTGATCGGCGTCGTGCTGCATCCACATTTCGAGCAGATGTCGTAACGTCACCGTGCCCGAGCCTTGCATTTCCGCGGTGCGCTCGAGATCCGCTTCGGTGCATGCCTTCAGTCTCTCGAGGCTGGCTCCGCGGGAGGCGGCGAGGTCTGTCAGAGCCGGGGCAACGGGCCGCTCGTTGTATTTCCGGTTGATCGCCAACTGAGCACCGTTGACGTCGGCGAGCACCGGGGACGCTTCGCTCAGAATCCGGCGGATGCGCGGCTCGTATCCTTCGACGTCAATGTCCCGCAGATGCAAAACGCTCTCGCGCAAGGAAAAGAACTCGGGATTGACCCGGCGTGACAACTGCTCGTCGGAGAGCCCGTGCGTCAGCTCAGCAGCTCGAATCGGCGTTGCTGACAACCTCTCGATCGCTTCAGTCAGAAAACTCATCGCTCACCTCGACTTCGATACGCTACAACGAGTCTTGCATTCCTCTAGCGAACAGCTTTTAACCGCAAAGTTCGCCAAGGAGACGCAAAGACCGCGAAGCAACCCAAAAATCTCTCTGTCTTCGTGATCCTCGCCACGTCTGCCTTTCTTCGCGAACTTCGCGGAATCTTCGCGCCATCTCTGCCTTTCTTCGCGAACTTTGCGCAATCTTCGCGTCCTTTGCGGTTAAAAGCTTTACCAAAATCGAAAATCTGAAATCGCACTAGACCGCCACCGCATCAGGTTCCGTCCGCAACGCCGTTTCCAGCGCCGACTCGTAGAAGTTGCTCAGTTCGTTCACCGCGGCCGAGATCGCATCCCGCCCATCGACCTTGATCTCAACCGCTGCGCCCCCGGTTTCCCCCAGCCTGTCCACCGAAAGCCCGTGCTTCTCCGCTATTTGTTTGATTCCAACCAACTGCCCCGGGTCGCAGGCAAGTACCACCCGGCTTGCATCTTCGCCGAATAGCGCAAATTCCCCTGGCAGACCGTTCGATGCGACGTCCACACGCAGCCCGATCCCCTTCGGAAACGCCTGTTCCGCCAATGCTACCGCCAGGCCGCCCGAGGAGCAGTCGTGGGCCGACTCGACCAGGCCTGCCTGGATCATCTCGACCAGCCCGCGCTGCAGGGCCGCTTCCTGCTCCAGGTCCAATTCCGGCGGATATCCCCAGACCGCTCCCAGAATCTCTTTCGCATACTCCGACGAACCGAATTCGGATTCGACGTCCGTGATATCGCCGGGCTCGGTCGCGCGCAATAGCACAATCGTGCGTCCTGGTTCGCGGAACTCCATCTTCGTGGTTTTGTGCACATCTTCGAGAATGCCGACGATGCCCAGCACCGGCGTCGGATAGATGCCTTCCCCCAGCGTCTCGTTGTAGAAGCTGACGTTCCCGCCGGTAATCGGCACTTCGAGTTCTTCGCAGGCCTTGGTGATGCCGTCGATGACCTGCGAGAACTGCCACATGATGTGCGGCTTCTCGGGATTTCCGAAGTTGAGGCAATTGGTCGCGCCGATCGGGGTGGCGCCCGAGCAGGCCACGTTCCGGCAGGCCTCGGCGACGGCATGCATCGCGCCCAGCCGCGGATCGAGATAGCACCAGCGGCCGTTGCCGTCGAGCGCCATCGCCAGCCCGCGCTGCGAGCCTTTGATGCGGATGACGCCGGCATCGCCCGCGCCCGGACCCTCGACCGTGTTGGTCTGCACCATGCTGTCGTATTGCTGCCACACCCAGCGCTTGCCGCAGATGTTCGGGCTGGCCAGCAGGCGCTTGAAGTTGGCGGTGAGATCGCCCGACTCCGCAGGGTGCCCCATCCTAACCGCGTCCTTTGCGGTTAGGGTGGGGATGTTCTTCGGCATCTCGCGCTCCACGGGCGGCTCCCAGCGTTGCATTGGCCGCTTGTACACGGGAGCATCATCGGTGAGAGCCTCGTTAGGAATTTCCGCGACGAGTTCGCCGTGCTGGCGCACGCGCATCACATTGTCGCGGGTGACGTGGCCTACTTCGACGGCGTCGAGTCCCCATTTCTCGAAGACGCGGAAAACTTCGGCCTCACGTCCTTTTTCGGCGACCAGCAGCATGCGCTCCTGCGATTCCGAGAGCATGATCTCGTAAGCCGACATGCCGGTCTCGCGCTGGGGCACGCGGTCGAGTTCGATCTCGAGGCCAACTTTGCCGCGCGCACCCATCTCGCAGGTGGAGCAGGTAAGGCCGGCCGCGCCCATGTCCTGAATGCCGACGACGGCGCCGGTCTGCATAGCCTCGAGGCAAGCCTCGAGCAGAAGCTTTTCGAGGAACGGGTCGCCCACCTGCACGTTAGGACGCTTGGCTTCGGAGGCTTCGCTGAATTCTTCCGACGCCATGGTCGCGCCGTGGATGCCGTCGCGCCCGGTTTTCGCGCCCACGTAGATCACCGGATTGCCTTCGCCCGCGGCCTTGGCGTAGAAAATCTGATCGCGCCGCACCAGCCCCAGCGCGAACGCGTTCACCAACGGATTGCCCGAGTAGCACGCCTCGAACTGCGTCTCGCCACCCAGGTTCGGCACCCCAAAGCAATTTCCGTAGGACGCGACGCCGCTGACCACGCCTTCCATGATGGAGTGGTTCTTGTGGATGTCTGATTGTGTAGCGCGCGCGCCCTCGCCCGCGGCCTTTGACTCTACAATCGGCCCGAACCGCAGCGAATCCATCACGGCCACCGGCCGCGCACCCATGGTGAAAATATCCCGCAGAATTCCGCCGACTCCAGTGGTCGCACCCTGAAACGGCTCGATGAACGACGGATGGTTGTGCGACTCGATCTTGAACGCACAGGCCCAGCCATCGCCAATATCGATGATGCCCGCATTCTCCCCGGGCCCCTGCACGACCAGCTTGCTGCGCGTGGGCAGCCGCTTCAGGTGCACGCGCGACGACTTGTAGGAGCAGTGCTCGCTCCACATCACGCTGAAGATGCCGAGCTCGGTCAGGGTAGGCGCTCGCCCGCCGAGCAGTTGCTCGATCTTCGCGTACTCCTCCGGCGTCAAGCCGTGCTCCCGGATGAGTTCCGGAGTGATGGCAGGGTTCTGAGGGTGAGCCATGGGTGGAAACATCATTGTAAAACAGTCCTCGGCCATTGGTCGTTGATCTGTTTCGGTCGCGACAGGCCTGACTGGGGCGAATAGAGCCGTTGGGAAGGGCGTCTCTCTAGTCGAACGGGGAAGGCGTCACGGATGACGTTACTGGCCCGCGGGCGCGCCTTCGAAGAGAGGGAACATCTGGTCAGCGCCGGCACGGTAGACGCCCCAGGTGCTGCCGGTGTCGGAAATGCGCCGGAACAGCAGTTCGCCGCGTCCGTCGCCGTCGGCGTCGACAGCATCGATCAGCTCAAGCCGCGGCGTCTCGTCGAGATGTCGGGTATCCGTCACTCCTGCGTAGAGCTTATGCAAGTCGTCGTAGATGTCTTTCTTCGCGACCAAGGTGACGAAGTAGGGCAAGTCGCCATAACCGCCGGCCGCGGACGTCTTCGGCATTTGCGCCTTGGCGCTGAGAATGAATACCGGCTCGTTGGTATTCCACAGATCAAATGCGCGAAAGTGAATGTCGTCGAAGGTGGGCTGCGGGGCCTTAGCCGCACGGTGCTGGGACGATGGCCGGGCAGCGGGCTTACTTTCGGGAAGAATAGGGGTAGTTTCCTTGACCCGCGCCAGAACCGCTTCGGTGGCCAGGGCAATCATCGCCTTGCGGTATTTCTGCTCCTCGTCGGACCTCAAGTCGTACGAGTACGGCCGCGGATCAGGCCCACCCGCATCAGAGATCGCGGGGATGAGCTGAGGGCCGCTCTTTTGGTCGTTGGACTTCGCTGCCGTGCCCTTGGCGGGAGCGGCGTTCGCTTGCAGGACGGGAGGCGCGGGATGCGCAGCGCCCAAGGTTTCGGCCTTTCCCCGCTTCAGAACCGGTCGATTGGGATCAGTGTCGTTCGAGGTGGTCGAGAGCGACTGATCGGAAGGCTTTTCATTTTCGCTCGGACTTGCGGAAGTCGAAGAAGGGCTCCCCGAAGGCGCAGTCGTGGCAGGGGGCGGGGCGGCGGTTGCTGAGGGCGATTTCGTCTCGGCAGGCTGCGTGGAAGTTGGCGATGAAGTCGGTGGCGACTTTTCGGTGTCCGACTGTGCCCGGCGCAGCTTCGGAGGCCCTTCATCTTCTTCGAGCTTGGGTTTGGTGTCTTTCCGGCGAGGCTTTTCGGAGCCGGCGGGCGTCCACTTGCCCTCGCCAAACCAGATGTCGGACCCGGTTCGCATGGCCTCGTGCACGGTGAAAAGGCCTTGCGAAACGCCGGTCTTCTCGCCTTCGTAAACGGTCTCGCTCCACAGGGCAAATGGCACCGGGGAGGCCTTGTACGCGCCGGCATCGTAGAACTTCCCGTCAACCATAATGGCGATGGGAATCAGCCGAGCCTTGCCATTGGAGGAGAGCTCGACCAACCCCAGGGCGCGGGGTCCCTTGGCCTCTTTGGTTTTGCGGGCCAACTGGGAGTAGGCGATCGGCGCGGCACACCCCGCGAGCACCGCCCAGATGACGGCGCGGTAAGCCCTGCGGTATAACCATGGTCGGATTGGAGACACAGCCATGCTCGACGTCAATGATAAAGCCCCAGACATCAAATTAGAGGACGAGAACGGAAAAGAGGTTTCCTTGAAGGACTTCAAGGGAAAGACCGTAATTCTGTATTTTTACCCGCGTGCCGATACTCCCGGATGCACGAAGGAGGCCTGCTCGTTCCGCGATGACTACAAACGGATTCAGAAAACGGGCGTGGTGTTGCTCGGTGCGTCCCCCGACACGCCCGCGGCCCAGAAGAAATTCCAGGAGAAGTACCACCTGCCGTTCACGCTGCTGGCCGATGCCGACAAGAAGCTGTGCAACGCATTCGGCGTGATCCAGGAAAAGAACATGTATGGCAAGAAGGTGATGGGAGTGGCGCGGACGACGTTCGTCATCGGGCCGGACGGAAAGATCAAGCACGTATTTCATAAGGTGAAGCCTGAGGGGCATTCCGAGGAAGTGCTGGAGTATTTGAAGCTGGCGGCTTAGATTTTTGCCCCGTTGGCAGCGTCCTCGGCGGGCACAGCCGGCGGCGTCACCTTCGGAATTTCGTCCAGCGCGGTATAGATCTCGAGGCCAAGGCTTCGCCCGACGCGCACCATCTCGTCGGCTCCAGCGGACGGGCCTCCCACGCGGAGCACGGCGTCGCATTTTTCCAGCAGCCTAATGGCGATGGGGTGGAATACTTCGTTAAACGCGCCGTCGCCGATGTGCTGCGATCCAGCCAGCGCGACCAGCGGCAAAGCCAGCCATTCCCCGAGAATCGGGACGTGCCCGGCCCGGAAGATCGGCAGCGCATAGGACTCCATCAGCTCGACGTTCTTCTGAATCAAGTCTTGGTTGTCATTCGTGCCCGACCGATACGGCCCGGCGATGAGGATCAGCATTGCTTTGGAGGTGTTGGCCGTCACGGACTCCCCGTTATTGAGCGAGGCGCGGCCGGTCGGACCGCGCCAGTCTGAGTTTGAGTTACCCGCTACCGAATCAGGCGCGATTGAAGCGCAGTAAAGCTACTTCACCGTGGCTGCAGTCGTAGTGGTGAAGGTGATTGTCTTCTCCGCGGGAATGATGGCCTCTTCTTTCCCGGTTGCTGCGGCAACACCCGTGCCAGCCGCTCCCCCAGCCCCGGCGCCGATGGCCGCACCCTTCCCGCCACCGGCGATGCCTCCGATCAGTGCGCCAACGGCCGCTCCGCCGCCGATCTTGGTTGCATTGCTCTTGGCGTGGCTCTTGCCTTCCAGATGGTAGCTGCCCGTCGAGACCGGGACAGTCTTGCCTCCGACCTGAACCGACGTGAGGCGAACCGAAATCTGTCCCGGAGCGTGCAGCCGCCCGCTCGATTTCGCCAGCGTCACCTTGCCGCGGACGGGGGCGCCGGCTTTCGCGAGTGTTTTGCCGC
Organism: uncultured Acidobacteriota bacterium; assembly: GCA_963729415.1. GTDB lineage: Bacteria > Acidobacteriota > Terriglobia > Terriglobales > Acidobacteriaceae > Gp1-AA133. The sequence goes on from CAVSOD010000018.1 coordinate 634,130, forward strand.
CAACCACCAGGTCGTGGCTGAGCGTTGCTTCAAAGCGATCGCCGACCTTCGCGGTGCCGGAGCTCAGCTCCTGTCCAGTGCGAACGGTAATATGGGTGCCGGCGGGAATGGTCTGTGCTGACGCGACCAGGGTGAGAAGCACGGCAATGACCGTGGTTTTCAGAGATGTCCCGAGCATGGTTTCTCCTTGATAATCATGGATTCAGGTAGAAGTGGCGACAGGGAAGCTGCGATTATTTTACAAGGAGCGCGATGATCTCACCGACGCTGGCAACCGCGGCCGTACCCGCAAAAGCATCCCCCGTGTCGAGGCTGGCTCCGCTGCCGGCAAGCTTCTACGATCGTGATCCGCGGCGTGTGTCGCGCGAACTATTGGGCAAGGTGCTGGTACGCCGGGACGGCAGGAACCTTCTGGTGGGACGCATCGTGGAGGTCGAAGCATATCTTGGCCGGAACGACCCGGCCGCACATTCCTTTGCTGGCCGAACCGCGCGCAATGCAGTGCTGTGGGGGCCTCCGGGATTTGCGTATGTGTACTTCATCTACGGGAATCATTACTGCTTCAATGTTTCCTGTCTCGCGGATGGCCTTGCGGGCGGAGTCTTGTTTCGAGCGCTTGAACCCATCGCGGGCATTGAGGCGATGGCTCGGGCTCGCGGACTAGCTGGGGTCGACATAAGCGACCTGCGCCGGCTGACCAGCGGGCCCGGACGGATGGCAGAGGCTTTCGGCATCACCCGCGTGCGCGACAACGGGAAGGACCTGACCTCCGCAAAGTCTGATTTGTGGATTGCCGACGACGGCACGCCGCGACCACGCGTGAAAGTCACTCCACGCATTGGAATCACGAAAGCCGCCGAGCGGCCGCTGCGCTACATCATTCCAGGGAACCGGTTTGTCTCCGGGCCGCGGGTCCGGGAGTAGCCGAGATTCCTCAAAGCTTTTAACCGCAAAGGTCGCAAAGAGATCGCGAAGTCCGCGAAGAAAACCTTAAAACGCAGAGAACACAGAGAACGCAGAGAGGGGGAACACAAGACATGGACAAAAGCCTTTAACCGCAAAGGACGCAAAGAACCCCAAGATTCCTGTCGAGTGTCAGAGAATCCCTTCCGCGAGATTCGCGCTCCCAAACACCCCCGAGTCACGTAGGCACAGGCGCCCTCGCCTGTGCGGCCGCGGCGTCTTCTGCCGAGGCTGGATTTGTCGGTCGAAGTCCCGAGAGTCTCATTCAGGGTTTGAGCAAAACGTTATCGATCAGCCGGATCGTGCCTATAAAGGCCGCGACGGCGATGAGCGTTTCCCGCGCGATCGAATCTACAGGCTCTAGTGTCTCGGGGTCGACCGCGGCCAGGTAGTCGAGGCGAGCATTAGGCTCGCTGGAGAAGGCTTCTCGTCCCACAGCGACCAGGCGAGTTGTGGAGCGCTCGCCTTTACGGAAGACTTGTTCGATGCGTGCAAGAGTCCGCGACAGGACCAGCGCCTGTTGCCGTTGCTGCGGGTCGAGGTAGGCATTGCGCGAACTCATGGCCAGGCCGTCGGGCTCGCGGACGATGGGGCCAATCACGATCTCGACTGGCAGGTTCAAATCGCGGACCATGCGCTTGATGATCGCGCACTGGGCCGCATCTTTTTGTCCGAAGACCGCAATGTCGGGCTCGATGATGTGGAACAGCTTTGAAACGACGGTCGTCACTCCCCGAAAATGCCCTGGACGGGACTGGCCGTCGAGCCGTTCGCTCATCCCCTCTACATTCATATAGGTGATGGCCGGAGTGGGATACATCTCCTTCACGGCAGGGGCGAACAGGAGATCCACCCCTTCGCCTTCCAGCAGTTCGCGGTCACTCTCGAAGCTGCGGGGATATTTCGCGAGATCCTCTTTCGGACCGAACTGCAGGGGGTTGACGAAGAGCGAAACCGCCACGAAGTTGCACTGTGCCTTCGCGATACGCACTAGAGAGAGGTGGCCCGGGTGGAGCGCGCCCATGGTGGGGACGAGGCCGATGCTCTGACCAGCGCGGCGTCGAGCGCGGCAGGCGCCGCGGGCTGCTTCAATCGTTTCGCAGATCTGCATCGAGCGGAAAAAACGTATTCACCACAGAGACACAGAGGCTACACCATGAAACTAAGGCCCTGATTAGAAGCTATCTAGCTATCTCATAAATCGGTTTTGAAAGGGCGTGGCTTCAGCCGCGCCGTCCAGAGCCGCATAAAAGTCGGGGCTTTAGCCCCTGAGGAGACCGAAGCCTGGGTTTCCTGAGTTCGACGGCACGACGCCCATCGCCCACTTATCTATCGCCGCTCTATCCGCATCGCGTGCTTGCGCTCCAGCACGGGATCAAGAGCCGCTTTGGTTTCCTTCGGCAGATGATACGACTCGGCCTCCGACGGATATTGGTGCGACATGACGTCGGCGCGGAACGACTGCACCGCGTGCGTGATCTCCGCAGCCGCATCCCCGTAGCGCCGCACGAATTTCGCCGGTTGCTGGAACGTCAGGTTCAGGATGTCGTGGAACACGAGCACCTGTCCGTCACAGTCCGGACCAGCGCCAATGCCGATGGTGGGCGCACTGACCTCCGCCGTAATCATGGCCGCGACCTCGCGGGGAATGCCCTCGAGGTAGATGCAGGCCACGCCGGCGCGATCGAGCGCGACCGCGTCGCGCATGAGGTGTTCGATGGAAGTCAGGTCTTTCCCCTGCACCTTGTAACCGCCCATCATATTGACCGACTGCGGCGTCAGGCCGATGTGCCCGGCGACCGGGATTTCCGCGTCGATGATGCGGCGGATCATATCGGCGCGTTTCTCTCCGCCCTCGATCTTCACCGCCTCCGCCCCGGCTTCTTTCACGTAGCGAGCGGCGTTGCGCACGGCTTCTTCCGCGCTCACGTGATACGAGCCATACGGCATGTCGGCAATCAGCAGCGCGTTTTTCACGCCGCGGCGTACGGCTTTCGCGTGATGCAGCATTTCGTCGATTGTGACCGACAGCGTGTTTTCGTAGCCGAGCATGGTCATGGCGAGCGAGTCGCCCACCAGAACGATGTCGATGCCAGCTTCGTCGACCAGTCGACCACTCGAATAGTCGTAAGCCGTCAGGCAAGTGATGGGTTGATGTTGGAGCTTTTTCTCGCGGAGAGAAGCGACGGTGATCTTATGGCGAGGTTCGCCGATCGGGGTGAGACTCACGATGTCCTCCAGTGCCCCTCCGGCCCGGCCGGATAGAGCCTGTCTACATCTTGGATTCAACCACAAACAGTTTAGTTCGAAAAAACGAATAAAGCCATAGCCAGAAATCCCACCCTTAGTTACCTGCCGACGGCGCTGGGGATGGTGGCTTTGGGAACAGGTGGCTGGACCCCGCCGGTGCGCACAGAAATTGAATTTCATTTTCTTAAAGCTTACATTCGCGACAGGAAGCCTCAGGATCGATCGTAAGGGGCCGGGACGACCCGAACCATCCCCTGCCCTGCGAAACGCGCTTGTAGGCCTTCTAAACGCAATTAACGGGCACTCTGGCAGGGCTCGAGACCCTGTTTTGGGAAGGCTCAGTCGTCAGAAAGCGCGGTCTTCAGCTATAGCCCATTGCTAAGTAATTGAAGATGCAGAGAAAAGCTCCTTAGACGCAAGCGAAAGCACCAGCCCTGCGCCACGAACAGCCACCGCCTTCCAAGCTACCGGCTACAGGCCACCAGCTATGAACCAACTTACGCGCTAGCCGCATCCTGCCCCCCGAGTGGCAGGAAATATTGCGTGCCCTTGATGGGTTCGGTGACCTTGCGCAGCAGCTCTTTCAGGTCTTCGTTGTGGTCGACGAAGTCAATCTGCGAGGTGTTCACGATCAACAGGTCCGACGAGGTGTAGTGAAAGAAAAAATGCTCGTAGGCCTTAATGACTTCTTCCAGATAGTCGTCGCTGATGGCCTTCTCGCTGGGAGCGTTCTTTTTCTTGAGGCGCTTTTTCAGAACTTCGGGCGTGGCCTGCAAGTAGATGACGAGGTCGGGCGTCGGAAGCTGCTCGCGGAAAAAGTTGAAGTAGCGATTGTAGGTTTCCAGTTCCTGGTCGCTCAAATTCAGGCAGGCAAAGAGCTTGTCCTTTTCGATGATGAAATCGGCCACCACCGTGCGAGGCGAGGTCGGTCCAAGATCGAGCGCGTGAAGTTGCTCGAAGCGACGAATCAGGAACGACAGTTGCGCCTGGAACGCGGCGCCGCGCTCGCCCTCGTAAAAGGCTCGCAGAAACGGGTTGTCTTCAGGCTCGATGACGCGCTGGGCGTTCAGGCGTTCGCCGAGGATGCGGGCCAGCGTGCTTTTGCCGACTCGGATGGGGCCTTCCACTGCGATGTAGCGGGGGCTCTCAAAAAGATTTGCCATGGTTCGAGGAGTACGCTGTGCAGAATATCCCGAGCGCGCTCTGGAAAACAATTGCGGGAAAGGTTAACAGGAAGCCAGTCGCCAGTCGCCAGTCGCTAGACGCCAGCCGAGCGTGAGTCCCCGCGGTCTCGCCGACGGCTAGTCGTCAGTCGCCAGCAAATCTTCATTTTGGGATTGGAGTCTTCTTGCGTCCCACACAATCTTGGCGCTAGGCAGTCACATGACTATGTAGCGCGGGCGCCCTCGCCCGCGTTCCCAGGGCAAGCGCACTCGCCGCTGACAAACTGATTTAGCGAGCATCAGGAGACACGCTAGTGAGTCCGTGCCGGAGGCACGCGCGAACCTAGCCCAGCGCTTCAGCGCTGGGAATCTGGCCCCAAAAAACATCGCCAAGTCCCGTAGGGACGTCCCAATGCCGAAGACCGAGGGCCGACGACCGGCCACTCGATTTACAATGCTCGACGAATGCTCGGACCTCTCATTGGCGCCGGCGCGGTTGCAACTGCCGTGGGCGCGGCAGCCTACCAATCGATGTCTCCCTGGGCGCAGGCCTTCGGCTCCACGTTTGTCAGTGGGCGAACCAGTTCCAAGCGGATTGGCCTCACCTACGACGACGGACCGAATGATCCCCACACCTTACGCCTGCTGGAGGTCCTGGAAAAAGATGGCGTGCGGGCGACGTTCTTCGTCATTGGCCGCTACGTAGAGCGGCGACCGGACATCGTGCGCGATCTTCTTCAAGCCGGGCACGCGGTCGGCAATCACACGTTCACCCATCCGAATCTCGCAGTGGCGAGTCCGGTCCAGAACCGGATTCAGCTGGAAGAGTGCCAGCGCGCTGTGCAGGACGCCACCGGAGAAGCGCCCAAAATTTTCCGCCCGCCCTTTGGCGCACGCCTGCCTTACACCCTGCGCATCGCACGCTCGCTGGGACTTGAGCCGATCATGTGGAATGTGACCAGCTATGACTGGAGAACACCGCCCGCCGCCAAAATCGTGAAGACTTGCGAGCGCCAGATGCGCGGTGGCGGCGACGTAATCCTGATGCACGACGGCGATCACGAAAAATTCGGGGCCGACCGCTGGCAGACGGTGGTCGCGACGCACCTGCTGATCGAGTCCTGGCGGGAAAAGGGCTACGAGTTCGTGACCATCCCCGAGTTAATGGGGACGGCAGTCAGTCGACCGTCGTCAGTCGTCGGCTAGAACAGGTCATTAGTCGTAAGTCGTTGGTGGGCTGAAGGAGTGTAAGCGGGATGTTTCGCCACTTGAGACAACCCCTAGTGCGGTGGCGGCTCGTAAACTTCCTGTTTGCCGACTAATCCACCAGACAGGGTTATTCACCCAGTGCGGCTGCCGAAACCCCAAATCCAGGCGAAACGGCGATGAGCGCCTGGAGTCGTCTCCGGGGGTTCAATCGGATGGTACTTCTGTTTAAATTGGTGATATTGTCCCACCCGTTTCCTTCTGTCGTTTAGCTCCGGGTAAAAGCCGGGCAGAATTCAATATGAAGGTAAGCTCCGAAGCCACATGGATAAAGGCGGCTAACAGCGGATTCAATATGCCGAACGCGGCCAGGCCCACGCCAACACTGTCCACTGCCAGAGTTCCCCCAAAGTTCTGCATGATGATGCGACGGCAGCGCCGGGAAATCTTGATAGTGTCCACCAAGCGCAGCAGATCATTGCCAATCAACATGATGTTCGCGCTTTCGCGTGCGACTTCAGTACCTGATCCCATCGCGATGCCAACCGTTGCCTGCATCAGTGCTGGCGCGTCATTGATTCCATCCCCGACCATTGCAACTTTGTTCCCATCGGCGACCAACTGCTTGATTATGGCGTTCTTCGCATCCGGCAGAACGCCAGCATGCACCACGTCAATGCCAACTTCTTGGGCAATAGCTTCGGCAACCGCTTTGGCGTCACCCGTCAACAAGGCAGTTCGCAATCCCATAGCGTGGAGGGCACGAACTGCGTCGCAAGCCTCCGGTCGCAGCGTATCCGCGATCCGGATGGTTCCCACATACTCGCCGTTGGAGGCAACCAGAATTTCTGATGAGTGTTCGGCTCCGCTGCCCTGTCCGTCGAGGTGGATTTGCTTCTGCTGCAGGAAGGCTCTGCTTCCCACGAGTATCTTCCGGTGGTCGAGGGAGCAAGAAATGCCTGCTCCGGGCATGTACTCGAAGCGCTCCGGTGGGTTTACCGTCAGGCCGGCCTCAGCTGCTTTGCCGACAATGGCCTTGCCCAAGGGATGTTCGGACCTCTGCTCCGCAATCGCGGCAAGCTGCAAAACGTCGTGATCGGTCCGCCCTGGCGCGGCAACAATGGATGTGACCACAGGATTCCCAACAGTGAGCGTGCCAGTTTTGTCAAAGACAACGGTGTCTACTGAACTTAGCAGTTCCAAATACAATCCACCCTTGACGATGGCGCCTTCGCGGGCGGCCCGCCCAATCCCTCCCAGAATAGCGAGCGGAGTTCCAGCCGCAATTCCGCAGGCACCAGCAACAATGATCACTGAGATGGTCGATATGAGATTACGAGTGATGATAAAAGTCAGAACCGCGAAGGCGAGGGCAAACCAGACCAAATAGCCAGCGAGCCGATCTGCCGTTTTCTGGATGGGTGCGCGGGAGCGTTCCGCTTCCTCAACCGCATTCAAAATGCGGCCGAAAGCCGTATCGCGCCCAATTCTCGTGATTCGAATTTCCAGTGCACCAGACTGGTTGACTGTACCTGCAAAAACGGAGGTGCCCGGTACTTTCTCGACGGGAAGAGATTCTCCAGTTATCGCCGACTGATCGACAAAGGAATTGCCGCCCACCACGTCCCCATCGACGGGTATACGCGCTCCTGGATTGACCTCGATCAACTCCCCTATGTTGATGTTGGCCGTGCTGCGCCGCTCGGTTTTGCCATTTCGCCGAACCATCACTTCACTGGGCAGTAAATTGAGAAGATCGCGAATAGCGGTCCGGCCACGTCGGACAGTAAGACCTTCCAAAACCTCCGCTATAAGCACAAACAGCACAATCACCAGCGCTGTGAAGAACTGCCCGATTACCAATGCCGCGAGGATGGCGATGGTCATCGACAACTCCATTGTCATCCGGCGCTCCATCACATTCTCGGCTGCCTCTTTGAGAATGGGATAAATTCCAATAAGAGTGCCTACGATACCAATGACACTGACGTGCGCAAAGGGCTCCCATGCCTTCGCCCAGACCAGCGCGGCTGCAACCGCCACTAGGGCTATTCGGATTCCATCCTGCAACTCGAATCCATGGTCGTGGCTTTCGTGTTCGGGATCATGAGCTTCAGCGCGATGGGCGTTGGAGGGAGGCGCGCCTATTTCTGCGCCGAAGGGCGGCAAACCTTCTTGAATGTTCGGCATGGTTTCCTCTACTTCAAATAAGATTTGGCAACGCTGATCACTTCTTCAACGGCATTGCCCTTGTGCGCCTTGTGGTTCTCCCGTCGTTCGACCAGATGGAAACGGATATGCCCCTCCAGGACTTCAGACATCAAGGCGTTAATTGAGCCTCTGCACGCTGCAATCTGCTGAAGAATTTCGGAACATTCGTTTTCGTTCTCTAGCAGGCGCTCTACTGCTTCCACTTGGCCGCGGACTCGGCGGACGCGATTCAATAGCTTCTTCTTGTCTCTGATCGTGTGAGCCATGTCTCTAATGTATACTCGGGGGTAGTATATGCGCAATGCTTCGCAGTGATCTTGCGCGAGCAGATTGGATTGGCAGTGCTGACCACCAAACGGAAGGTAATCGCGCAGGTGTTCGTCTGTCAGGGCTGTTGTTGTGGTCAGGTCGAACGTGGAAGACCCGAAGTCCCTGCACAATGGCTAAAAGAAGAGTGGAGAAGACGGGGTTTACTCAAGCGCATTCAGTTGACGATTAGCGGATGTCTCGGCCCCTGCGATGTACCGAACGTTGTTGCGATCGTTGCCCAGCAGAAAACAGTGTGGCTGGGAAATATCTCGCGGCGAGATCAATATCAGTCGCTGCTGGATTGGGCTTCCCGAAGCAAAGACTTGGGCCGCGCCGCCGAAATGCCCAAAGAGTTGCTACTTCACTTACTAGAAGATCCAATCTCAGTGTGACATTCGCCGACCGCATTGGTAACGCGCAGCGTGGAATCGGACCCTTACATCTCACTGACATGTTCTCAGGGAGTGCGACCCCTGAAGAATGGATAACGGGCTAACCGGAAGTAGTCAGTGTCACGTGACCCTATCAGGCGATTTCACGATTGACCCAGTAAGCACACCCCACAGCGCGTTTTACGCCGCCACCATCGCAAACGCCTGCTTCGCCGCCTCAATCGTCTTCCTCACATCCTCTTCCGTGTGTGCTGTTCCCAGGAAGGCGGCTTCGTACTGCGACGGTGGCAGGTAGATTCCGCTGTCGAGCATGTTGCGGAAGAAGCGGCCGAAGGCTTCGGTGTCCGACTTGGATGCCGAATCCCAGTCGGTGACCGGGCCCGGAGTAAAGAACCAGGTGAACATCGAACCCACGCGGTTGGTGGTCATGGGCACTGCGGCTGCTTTCGCCGCGGCCGCAACTCCGGCGACGAGTTCGCCGCTCATCTTGTCGAGCTTCGGATAGATTTCCTTGTGTTCTTTCAGGTAGCGCAGCTGTGCGTATCCTGCCGCCATCGCCAGCGGATTTCCCGAGAGCGTTCCGGCCTGATACATAGGTCCGAGCGGGGCGACAAGGTCCATGATCTCGGTCGGTCCGCCGTAAGCGCCGACGGGCAGGCCGCCGCCGATGATCTTGCCCATCGTGGTCAGGTCGGGTTTGATGGCGTAAAGCTCCTGTGCCCCCCCGAAAGCGAGGCGGAAGCCGGTCATCACCTCGTCGAAGATGAGCAGCGCACCGTCGTTGCTGGTCACGGCGCGGACTGCTTCCAGATAGCCGCGGGCCGGCGGAACGCATCCCATGTTGCCAACGACTGGCTCGATAATTACGCAGGCGATCTGTCCTTTGAACTTCTTGAATGCTTCTTCGAGAGCGTCGGTATCGTTGTAGGGCAGGGCCAGCGTGAATTGCGTGAACTCCTCGGGAACCCCGGCCGAGCCCGGAATACCCAAAGTTGCGACGCCGGAACCCGCTTTCACCAGCAGCGCGTCGGCGTGTCCGTGGTAACAGCCTTCGAATTTCACGATGAACTTGCGCTTGGTGTAAGCGCGGGCCAGGCGGATGGCTGACATGGTGGCTTCGGTTCCCGAACTCACAAAACGTACTTTCTGCATGTGCGGGAAAGCCGAGATGGCGACTTCGGCAAGATCGGCTTCGGCGGGCGTCGAAGCGCCGAAGCTGGTGCCGTTGCGCATAGCCGCGCCCAGAGCCTCGATGACAACGGGCGGGGCATGGCCAAGAATCAGCGGCCCCCAGGAGCCGATATAGTCCACATACTCGTTGCCATCGGCGTCCCAGATGTGCGAACCCGACCCGCGAACCACGAACGGCGGATCTCCGCCAACCGCGCGGAACGCGCGCACCGGCGAATTCACCCCGCCCGGAATCATTTTCTCGGCGCGCTTTTGCAGCCTGCGGGATTGTTCCAGCTTGCGCGACATGGGACCTCCTGGGGACGGGCACTGAACGGATAACTGATAACTATAGCAGCGCGAGTTCCGGGGCAGCGCAGACGGTCACCGGGGGCTGTGACCGGTGACACAGGTGGGCCATCCCCAGTATTTTCATGAGATTTTCACCAGGCGGCAACACTCCCGAAACATCGGACAGATACTTTTGGAGCATCAGTTGCCCTTCTAACCGGGAGGGTTTTCTTAGGACAGCCTCGGGGGCTCCGGGCTGTCCTGATTTTTTGCCCGCACTCCGCCGCTCCCTGCCTGATCGCAAATCTCACCTCCAGAAAGCTGCGACAATCCTGTAATGAGTGGCGGTGTAGTCTCGATGCGCGTCTGGGATGGGCACCTGGCGCAACTGCCCTTGATGAAGCTCAGGAAAATTCGTTGGACCCGAACCCGCCTGTCTCGTTTGCGTGGCTGGGGCTTGGTGGTGTTGTGTCTGGCCGCGGTGTGTTCCGCTCCCGCTCAGGATGCGCCTCCTCCGGGCGACCCCGCTCCCGACGATACCGCCGTCACCATGTTTCCGCACTCGCTGAAAACGCCCTGGTGGGTGTCAGGCCAGGACAACATCATCTCCCAGTGGCACCCATCCTTTCCCGCGAAATACAGCGGACCGAACAGCTTTCGCGACCGGGCTGAGCACGCCACATCGAACGTCGCCACCCTGTTTACCGGCTACGAACTGTCGCACACCACAGAGATCTTCATGCACTTCGAAGGGGCGGCAGGCGGCGGGTTAAGCGACGCACTCGGGGTCGCTGGTTTTACGGACCTGGATGTTGTGCGAAATCCAACGTTGGGAACCACTCCCTATATCGCCCGCGGCATGCTGCGGCAGATCATTCCGCTGAGTCACGAGATGGTGGAGGCGGAACGGAATCCCTGGTACCTGGCAACTGAAGTGCCAGTGCGGCGAATCGAGTTGCGCTTCGGCAAGATGGGATTGAACGATTTTTTCGACATCAACGATGTCGGCACCGACAGCCACTACCAGTTTATGAACTGGACTGTGGACGACAACGGCACCTACGACTACGCCGCCGATACCCGCGGCTACACTGTTGGTCTGCTGGCCGAATATCACGATCGCAATTGGGCTTTTCGCTTCGAAGAGGCGCTGATGCCCAAAGTCGCGAATGGTATCGACCTCGAGTGGAACCTGAGACGGGCACGCGCCGAGAATTACGAGTTCGAGTTTCATCCCAAGCTTTGGGGATCTCGCGCCGCGGCGCTGCGGCTGCTGTCATTTGTGAACCATGCCAACATGGGCGTGTATCGCGACGCGATCAACAACTACCTGGCGGGAAAGACTCCAACGCCGGAGATCACGAACCATCCTTTCCGAACCACCGTCAAGTACGGCTTTGGGGTAAACCTGCAGCAGGAACTGACCCATTCCCTACGCGGCTTTGTCCGGTTCGGGTGGAACGAAGGCCAGCACGAATCTTTCGCCTACACCGAGGTCGACCAGACCGTGGAATTAGGCGCCGACTACGCGGGCGAGCAATGGAAGAGAAAATTCGACAAGGTAGGCCTGGTGGTCGTATCGAACGCCATCAAGGCCGACCATCAGCGCTATCTTGCACTCGGCGGCAAAGGGTTCTTGCTTGGAGACGGTGCCTTAAATTACGGGCGAGAGAACATCGTCGAGGGCTACTACAACGCTCATGTCTGGCGCGGCCTGTTCGCGGCGTTTGATCTGCAACATATGAACAATCCGGGATACAACCGCGATCGCGGACCCGGTCCTGGTTCCGTCTCTGCGGGTCCATCTGGAGTTCTGAGCCGCGAGTCTATTTTTCGACCTTCACACCCTTCCAAAATGCGACGTAGCCTTTGATCTGGCTGGCAGCCGGCTTGGGTTCGGGATAGTACCAGGCCGCGCCCGGATTGCGCTTGCCGTTCACTTCGACGTCATAGTAGCTGGCAAGCCCTTTCCACGGACACGTCGAATGCTGGCTGTTTGGCTTGAAATATTCGTTATGGACGGCCTCGGGTGGAAAATACAGGTTCCCCTCGACCTCGATGGCCTTGTCACTCTCGGCCAGGACGGCGCTTTCCCAAATTGCTTTTGTCATAACGCCAGTTTAGATTCCTGAAACCGGTGGACGGTTTCAAGATGACGACTACAGTAAAATCTCAAACCTGCAACGGCCACTCCATGGTGGCTACACTCCGTAAAGTACTGGTGTGCACGCCGCAAGCTGCGGGGTGGGATCATTCCGATCGTTTAGCCGATGGGGGCAGCCTGGGCTTTCCGCATCCCCCACAGTTTGAAACAGCTCGGACGCAGCACGCGACGCTATGCCGGATTCTCGAGGAAGCTGGAGCAGAGCTGATCGAGCTGCCGCCCGCAGCAAACCTGACGCTCGATGCGGTTTATGCCCACGATGCGTCGCTGCCCACGGATTTCGGCATGATCTTTATGTACCCAGGAAAGCCGAACCGTGTGGGAGAAGCCACACATCAGCGCGACTTCTGTCTGAGTCTCGGGATTCCCCTGCTGGGCGAGATCCGGCCTCCCGGAAAAACCGAAGCTGGTGACATGGTATGGATCAGCGAACGCACGCTCCTGGTTGGCCACGGGTATCGGACGAATCGGGCGGGGATCGAGCAGATGCGCGCGCTACTCGAGCCGCATGGGGTAGAAGTTCTGAGCGCGCCGTTGCCTTACGGACCGGGCCCCTCCGCATGCCTGCACCTGATGTCGCTGATCAGCTTGCTCGACGAAACGACCGCGCTCGTCGATCTGCCCTGGCTGGCGGTGGAAACGGTCGAACTGCTCGAATCGCGCGGATACGGTTTTATCGAGATCGATGCCTCTGAGCGAAACACGCTGGCCTGTAATGTACTCTCGCTCGGACAACGCCGCCTGGTAGCGATCGAAGAGAATCGCAAAACAAACGAACGCCTGCGCAGGGCTGGGTTTGAGGTGTTTACATTTCCGGGTTCGGAAATCTGCATCAACGGCGCAGGCGGCCCGACTTGCCTGACGCGACCGCTGCTTCGCGGGTGACCGGGGACCCGGAGAACGATCCTCGTCGCGACTGTTAAAATGAAAGAGCAATGGCCCTACCATTCGTCCGCGAACTCTTCGTGGACGTGGAAAAACTGCCTGCTTTCCTGCGTGTAGCCTCCCGTCTACGGGAGGGCACGGGACGGGTTAGTGTTTCCGGACTCACTCCCACGGCCAAAGCCCTCCTGCTGGTCCTGCTGCAAAAAGCTGCGGGGCGGCCATTGATCGTGGTGGTGAGCGACAATCGCGCCGCCGAGGATCTGGTGCCTGTGCTGCAAGGGTTCGCCGAGCTTACGTCGTCGCTCGAGCCGCACTCCATCGTCACGCTTCCCACCCGCGACGTGCTTCCTTTCCAGAACCTGTCACCGCACCCTGAGATTCAGGAAGAGCGCGCCACGGCGTTGTGGAAAATTGCGACCGGCGCTGTCTCCATCGTGGTGGCGCCGATTGCCGCAACGACAATCCGCCTGGCTTCGACCGAGTACTACACCGACCTGGCACGCACCATCCGGCGGGGCGAGACCTTCGACATCGAACCCCTGTTGCAGCACTTGAATACTGTCGGCTACGACTCGGTCGATGTCGTGGAGATGCCGGGACAGTACGCCGTGCGCGGCGGCATTCTCGACGTCTATTCGCCCGAGGCAGACCGGCCCGTGCGCATCGAGTTCTTCGGTGATGAGGTCGAATCGATCCGCAAGTTTGACCCCGCTTCGCAGCGGTCGTCGAGCCCGGTGGACGAGGCCTTGCTCTTGCCGTTGACCGAGACACCCGTGCGCGAGGACCTGCTGGGCGCAATTCACGTGCGCCTTTCGGGAAAGCGCATCGCGGGGAGCGAGGAAGTGCTGGAGCAGGCCGTGCGTTCCGGTGGAGTCACGGTGTTTCCGGGATGGGAGTTTTACGCTCCGGTAGCTCGCGAGAGCCGAAGCTTGTTCGACCTGTTGCCGCAGGCTGCCGTGCTTGCGGATGAACCCGAAATTCTGCGACAGGAACTGGATCGTACCTGGACGCGCATCGAGGAAGCTCACGAGCGCAGTGGCATCGGCAACCTGGTCCGGCCTGGCGATTTGTACTTTGTCCCCGAAGAATGGTGGAAGATGTTCGCTAGCCTGCCGGGAGCGGACCTTGGCCATCTGGGCACGACGCATGCCGAAGAGTTGGAAGCCTCGGTAGCCTTTCCGTCGCAACCCGCGCCGCGCTTCCACGGCTCCGTGCCGGCCATGCTTGAAGAAGTGAAAAAGCTCACGGGCGAAGGAAAGAACGTAGTGTTTGCCGCCGCCAACACGGGCGAGATTGAACGGCTGGCCGACATCTTCACCGAGTACAACGTTTCGTTTCGGCTGGGCAGCCGCACAAGAAGTGGCGAAAGCTATGCCGACGAGACGGCTTACTTCAGCTCTGACGTTCTGACGACCACCCTCGTGAAAGCGTACGTGCCGGACGGCGTAATCTTCCCGGACGCCAACCTGGCGGTGTTCGGAGCCCGCGATCTGTTCGACGAGTCGGAACTTGTGGCCTCGCGGCCTCAACGTCAGAGATCGAAGGTTTCCGCTTTCCTTTCGGACTTCCGCGATCTGCAGGTTGGCGACTACGTGGTGCACGTGGAGCATGGCATCGCGCAGTACCAGGGGCTGAAGGAGATCAACCAGGGCGACGGGCCGGCCGAGTTCATGTTGCTGGAATTTGCCGAAGCGGCGCGGCTCTATGTTCCGCTCACGCGGCTCGACCTGATCCAGAAATACCGGTCGTCAGAAGGCGCCAAGCCTGTGCTCAGCCACCTTGGCACAGCGACCTGGGCCAAGACCAAAGCGCGGGTGCGCAAGGCCATGAAAGACATGGCCGACGAACTGCTCAAGCTCTATGCCCAACGCCAAATGGCGCAGGGCCACGCGTTTCCGGCGGACACAGAATGGATGAAAGAATTCGAAGATGCCTTCGAATTCACCGAGACCGAAGATCAGGCGCAGGCCATCGTTGACGTCAAGGCCGATATGGAATCGGGCCGTCCCATGGACCGCCTGCTCTGCGGCGACGTCGGCTATGGCAAGACCGAAGTCGGCATGCGCGCCGCCTTCAAGGCGATCAGCGACAACAAGCAGGTGGCAGTGCTCGCGCCGACAACCGTCCTGGCCTTCCAGCACTTCGAGACATTCAAGCAGCGCTTTGCGGCGTTTCCCGTCACGACTGAAATGATCAGCCGGTTCCGTTCACCCAGACAGCAGAAAGAGATCCTGCAGAAAGTGGAGGCGGGCAAAGTCGACATACTGATCGGCACGCACCGGTTGCTCTCGAAAGACATCAAGTTTTCCGATCTCGGCCTGCTCATCGTGGACGAAGAGCAGCGTTTCGGCGTGCGTCACAAGGAACGCCTGAAGCAAATGCGCAAGCAGGTCGACGTGCTGACCATGTCGGCTACCCCAATCCCCCGCACACTGCACATGTCGCTGGTGGGCCTGCGCGATATGAGCGTGATTGAGACGCCGCCCAAAGACCGCATGGCCATCCAGACGGTGGTTGCCAATTGGGACGAAAAGCTGATCCAGTCCGCCCTCGAGCAGGAACTGGAGCGCGGAGGTCAGGTCTACTTCGTTCACAATCGCGTGGAAAGCATCTGGGAAATTGCAGCGAAACTGCAAACCCTCGTCCCGAAAGCGCGCATTCTCGTCGGCCACGGCCAGATGTCGGAGAACGAGCTCGAAAAGGTGATGCTGAAGTTCATGCATCACGAAGCCGACATCCTGGTCGCGACCACCATCATTGAGAATGGTCTCGACATTCCGCTGTGCAACACTATCCTGATTAACCGCGCCGAGCGCCTTGGTCTTTCAGAGCTTTACCAGCTCCGCGGACGTGTAGGCCGCTCCGATCGGCGGGCGTATGCCTATCTGCTGCTTCCCTCCGAGATCGAACTCACTCCGATTGCCCGCCGCCGTCTGGCCGCGTTGAAGGAGTTCTCCGACCTGGGGGCCGGATTCAAGATCGCGGCGCTCGACCTTGAACTGCGCGGTGCCGGCAACCTGCTGGGCGGCGAACAGAGCGGACACATCGAAGCCATAGGCTTTGAACTGTACACGCAGATGCTCGATCGCGCGGTGCGTGAGCTTAAGGGCGAGATGCCAGAAGAAGAGGTGGCCACCCAGCTCAATCTGGGCCTCAATATTCGCATTCCTGCCGATTACATTCCCGAAGAGAATCAGCGGCTGCGAATGTACAAGCGTGTTGCCGGGGTGGAACGAGAGGCCCAGTTGCACGACGTGCGCGCCGAGTTGATCGACCGCTACGGCGAACCACCGCTGGCTGTGCGCAATCTCCTCGACTATGCCGAACTTAAGCTGCTGGCGGTGCGGGTGGGCGTGAATGCCATCGAACGCAAGCGCGAGCAGGTCAGCATCAAGTTTCGGCAGAATGCGACGGTAGATCCTGAACGCCTCGCGCGCTTTGTTGCTTCACAGCGTGGCACGCAGTTCACTCCCGATGGCACGCTGAAGTTCGTGGAGAAGGCGAACGCGGCCGAAGAAGTCCTCGACCGTCTGAAGCATTTGCTGGAAGAACTCGCCGGAGCGGAAAGCACCACGCCCGCTGCCTGAACCGTCCGGCCATCGGCTACATCTAAGCTTGTTATCTGCTTTCTGGAGGGCACTCATGACGGTTAGCCAGTCTTCTATCGCTGAAGAGTCCACTCGTTTGACCAATCCTACGATTCCCACGCGCGGCTACGCGGCTGTGACCGCCAAGGCTCCGCTGGCCCCGTTCAGTTTCGAACGCCGCCAGCCGCGGGAACACGACGTCCTTATCGACATCCAGTACTGCGGGATTTGCCACTCCGACATCCACCAGGCGCGTGACGAATGGGGCGATGCGATCTTCCCCATGGTTCCCGGCCACGAGATCGTCGGAACCGTCAAGGGCGTTGGATCAAAAGTCACGAAATTCAAGGTCGGCGATCGGGCCGCCATCGGCTGCTTTGTGGATTCCTGCCGTACCTGTCCCGAGTGCTGCAGTGGGCTCGAGCAATACTGCGCGGTGCGAACCTCGTGGACCTATAACGGCCGTGAGAAAGACGACACCCCTACCTACGGCGGCTATTCCGAACGAATCGTAGTCGACGAAAACTATGTGCTGCGCATTCCCGAGAATCTCGCGCTCGACGCCAGCGCGCCACTGCTTTGTGCCGGCATCACGCTTTACTCGCCGCTCAAGCACTGGCACGCAGGTCCAGGAAAGAAAGTCGCGATTGTTGGGTTGGGTGGACTGGGTCACATGGGTGTCAAGCTGGCGCACGCGCTGGGAGCCGAAGTCACCGTCCTCAGCCAGTCGTTGCGCAAGCAAGCGGACGGAAAACGGCTGGGTGCTGATCACTTCTACGCTACGTCGGACCCGGACACGTTCACAAAACTGGAGCGCTCGTTCGATCTGATCCTGAATACGGTCTCGGCCCAGATGGATCTCGGTCAGTATCTGAAGCTCCTCAAAATCGACGGCACCATGGTAATGGTGGGGCTGCCCGAAAAGGACAACCCGGTGCCCGCTGGGACGCTGGTCATGGGACGACGAAGCCTCGCCGGCTCTGCCAACGGTGGCATTCGGGAGACACAGGAAATGCTCGACTTCTGTGGGAAGCACAAGATCGTCAGCGACATTGAGGTGATTCCGATCCAGCAGGTCAACGAAGCATATGAGCGCGTCTTGAAAAGCGACGTGCGTTATCGCTTTGTGATCGATATGGCATCGCTGAACAAGTAAGCCTCGGCGCTGTGGAAAGCGACCTTGGACGCCCGGAACCCAGCTTCCGGGCGTTCTTGTCTTTCCTCTCTCCGATGACCGTGGTAATCATGACGCGGCGCTGGCCACTCCCAACGGCGGCTTTTTTCTGAAGTCCGCAGTTTGCGTTCTACAGCGAAACTTTCTGCAGGCTCGGTGAATTGGACATTCACGGACTAGCGTTTCTCCTGCTATTGTAATTTGCGCCGCGCAGGCAACGCCTGAGCGGTTGCCTCTCGAGAGAAACGAACCACTATGCCGATGAAAGTTCGCAAGGCCGTCTTCCCCGCCGCCGGTCTGGGCACTCGTTTCCTTCCTGCCACCAAGGCGCAGCCCAAGGAAATGCTCCCCATCGTCGACAAGCCCATCATTCAATACGGCGTCGAAGAAGCGCTCGCTGCCGGCTGCGACCAGATCATTATCGTCACCGGCCGGGGCAAGCAGTCGATCGAAGATCACTTCGACGTCAGCTACGAGCTCGAGAAGATGCTCGAGGAGCGGAAAAAGACCGATCTGCTGAAGATTGTTCATTCCATCTCAGACATGATTCACCTGGCCTACGTCCGGCAGAAGGAAGCGCTCGGTCTGGGACATGCCGTGCTCATGGCTCGGGAGCTGGTGGGGCAGGAAGCTTTCGCCGTGCTTCTCGCCGACGATGTCATCGATGCCGAGGTGCCTTGCCTCAAGCAGATGATGCGAGTCTTTGAAGAAACCCAGTGTTCGGTGGTAGCCACCCAGGTGGTGGAGGGTCCGAGCATCTCGGCTTACGGCGTACTGGACGTGAAGCCCGCAGACGGGCGCTTCGACGGCCGCTTGTTCGAGGTGAACAACATGGTTGAGAAGCCGAAGCCCGAGGATGCGCCCTCGAAGCTGGCGATTATCGGCCGCTACATCCTGACACCACGCGTGTTCGAAATTCTTGCGGACACACCCCATGGCACCGGCGGGGAATTGCAGCTCACCGATGGGCTCAAGGCACTTCTGAAAGAACAGCGCATTTACGCCTATATCTATGAAGGTCGGCGTTACGATGCGGGCGACAAGCTCGGCTTCCTGAAAGCCACGGTTGAATTTGCCTTGAAGCGGCCCGAGTTGGGAGAGAAATTTCGCGAGTATCTCAAGAACCTCGAGCTCTAGAGACGTGCCTCTTCATTTCCCGGCACCTTTCCCTTCCCGTGCGCCGAAGGTTTCACGCCATGACTTTGCTCAGGATGAAATCGTGCGTCCAGTCCTGCTTGAATCCCTGCTGCCTGAGGAACGTCGCCAACTGGCCTCGGTGATTCACGCCATGCAACATGGCCTGAGTCAGCATTTTTCGTTTGCTGGCTTGGAGCGTGCCAAATCCGACGGGGATCGGTGTGGTCCACTGCTCGGGAGCGCTCTCAGCGAGAAAGCGCTGAAATTTTGCGTGCGCCTCGGCGCTGATGCCAAATAGGTCCTCAAGCGTTCCCTGCGGCAGAGCTTGGTAGTTTGGCCTTGGCTCGTCGAGCACAAGATTCGCGAAGACAAGCTCGGTGGCGAAAATGTGGAGGAGTAATTTTCGAACCGTGCCCGCGCCAGCGACGTCGCAGGGCAAATCGAGTGCGGCAGGATGCTCCATGAACCAGCGCTTCCAGTGCTCGGTCTCGTCCGCGTTGTAGGCCAGCAGATCGGCGAAAGGGATACCCGGATCCATGCTCAGCTCCAACTGGCGTCATTCTTCAGCCGTCAGTGTTTAGGTCACTATTCGTTTGCAATCGCCGAGGGCGAAGGCTGGTGGTTCGCGACCTGCAACTCGGCCTCCTGGGAATCGAGATGGTCAAAAGATCTCAACCACAGAGGACACAGAGAATGATCCACAGTTCCTCCGTGTTCCCCTGTGCCCCCTGTGGTCAAGCTTTTTACCGTCCCTTGTGCGGGCAGACGCTCTCTCGAAAGAGGACACAGAGGGCATAGAGAATGATTTAGCTTCTCCGTGTCCCTCTGTGTCCCCTGCGGTCAAGCTTTTTACCGTCCCTTGTGCGGGCAGACGCTCTCTGGACAGAGGGCACCGAGATTGATTTAGCCCCTCTGTGTCCCTCTGTGTCCCCTGTGGTCAAGCTTTTTGTCGTCACGAACTCCGCGCAGCCTTCAGCTTGTTGGATTTCTCTTCTACGCCGCGCGCGAGTTTCTCTTTGTGCGCCTCAAGCTTCTTTGCGATGGACGAATCAGACAAGCCGATCATTTGTGCAGCCAGAATCCCGGCATTCGTCGCCCCCGGCTTGCCGATGGCGACAGTGGCCACGGGGATCCCGGCAGGCATCTGAACCGTCGCCAGCAGAGAGTCCATACCCTGCAGCGAAGTCGACGGAATTGGCACGCCGATCACGGGCAAGCGTGGTGTGGGCGGCGATCACTCCGGCCAGGTGCGCGGCTCCGCCCGCTCCGGCAATGATTACGCGGATGCCCCGACTGGCCGCGTGGCGCGCAAAATCGGCCGTCCGGTCGGGTGAACGATGCGCCGAGGTCACGTCGATCTCATAGTCGATGCCGAATTCTTCCAGAGCCTTGCCCGCCTCTCGCATGATCTCGAGGTCGGAGTCACTCCCCATCACGATCGAAACTTGTGGCTTGCTCATCTTCCTCCGAAGTTGCTGTGCGAACGAATTATGTCTGAGATCGAGCGGTTCTACTTCCGTAACGCCCGTGCCGCGATGTCCTTGCGGTAATGCATGCCTTCAAAGCCAATGCACGAGACAGCGGAATACGCACGCTCGACGGCGGAATTAAGATCTGCTGCCCGAGCTGTGACTCCCAGGACGCGTCCCCCCGAAGTGAAGTAAACATCGTCGCGTCTGCTGGTGGCGGCGTGGAACACCTTCACGCCCTCGACGTCCCCGGCAGCATCGAGGCCCGCGATCTTTTTCCCCGCCTCGAACGTTCCAGGATACCCGCCCGAAGCGATCACCACGCAGGCCGCCGCATCCGAAGACCAACGCAGTTCCCCGTCGCCCACGTTGCCTTGTACGGAAGCTTCGAGAACATCCACGAGGTCGCTTTCGAGACGCATCAGGATAGGTTGCGTCTCGGGATCGCCGAAACGGCAGTTGAACTCAAGCACCATCGGTCCGCGCGCCGTCATCATGAGGCCGCAATACAGCACCCCTTTGTACTCCGATCCCTCGCTTTTCATCCCCGCCACCACGGGTTGGGCGATATGGTGAACCAGCCAGTCCCGCATCTTGTCATCGATTATTGTCTGGGTCGAATACGCGCCCATGCCCCCGGTGTTCGGGCCGGTATCGCCGTCGCCGACGCGTTTGTGATCCTGGGCCGCGACCAGAGGGACCACATGCTCTCCGTCGCTGATTACGAGGAACGAGAGTTCGTCGCCCTTGAGACATTCTTCCAGCACGACCAGCGATCCGGCGGCGCCCACCATCTTGCCACTCAACATTTCGGAGGCAACTGCCGCGGCTTCTTCCTTGGTCTTGGCGATAACGACCCCTTTGCCCGCAGCCAGGCCGTCGGCTTTGACCACAATCGGGGTGTGGAAATGCGGGAGCGCCGCGCGAACTGAGTCGATCGAGGTGCAAACCGCATAGTGCGCCGTCGGGATGCGGTGGCGCTGCATGAATTCTTTGGCGAAGCTTTTGCTCGATTCGAGCCGGGCCGCCGCCCGCGACGGACCAAAGATCGGCCAGCCTCGGCGTTCGAACTCGTCCACAACCCCCAACGTAAGCGGCAACTCGGGGCCCACCACGGTAAGGTCAGGCTGCAACTTCGAGGCAACTTCTACCAGCGAATCCAGGCTTTTGACATCTGCAGGCAAACAGTCGGCATCCTGCGCGATTCCACCATTGCCCGGAGCACAGACGACCTTCGACACACGCGGAGACTGCGCCAACTTCCAGACCAGTGCGTGCTCGCGACCTCCGCCTCCAATGACGAGAACTTTCATAGCTTTGGGACAGTCAAGGGTAGGGGGAGTGAACCATGATGTCAACGCCGCGACGAATTCTTCTTCGACGCAAGAACAGTGCTGCGAGTCTTAATCAATCACGTTAACTGTGCTTAACTTGGCCGTATAATCGTCACGGCGATGATCACCGTTTCCAAGGAAGATTATCTCAAGGCGATTCTCGAAGCCGAAAGCGAAGGCGAGACGGTCATCTCGGCCACGCTGGCCCATTGGCTCAAGGTTTCGCCTCCCGCTGTGACCATGGCGTTGCGGCGCCTGAAGAAAGATGGCTTCGTCCGAGTCCAGGCAGACGGCCACGTGCGCTTGACGGCAGCCGGAAGGAAAATCGCCCGTCGCCTCACACTGCGCCACCATCTCATCGAGCGCATGCTGGCGGAAATGTTCGGCATGGAATGGTACAAGGTCCACGATGAAGCAGAGCGCCTGGAGCACGCGGTATCACCGGACTTCGAAGTCAAGCTCCTGGCGCGTCTGGGGCGTGGCGGAGCCTGCCCGCATGGAAACCTCAGCGAACTCGAGAGCCCGTCAAGCAGGCGGCATCGTGGACTGGCGCTGCTGGCGGAGGCTGAGGTCGGAAAGAACTACATCGTGAGCGGAATTTATGAGCGGGACCGCCAACTCCTGGAGTTTCTCGAGACGCGTGCGATCCGGCCCGGAGCCAGAATTCGAGTCGAAGGGCGGAACTACGACCAGACCCTGAATCTGACTACCGCCGCCGGCAGCATCGCTTTAGGTGGTGGCGCAGCCGAAAGGGTCTGGGTCAGTTCTGAAAGCCGCCGTCCTGCTGCATCGCTGACTTTCTTTTTCCCTTCGCCTTGGTAGTCCATCCTCAACATCGTTAACCATAGTTTACTTCCTGAGGTATACTTACACTAACCCGGCTGGACCCGGGGAGTACTCTCCGAATGGGGGACCCACCACAAAACGAAGCGATGAATGGCCACATCCGGTTTAAGTGGCTCCCCGCTTTCCGCAGCCGCCAGGTATGGGCCTATTTCGGACCAGCGTTCGTCGCCAGCGTCGCATACATCGATCCCGGCAACTTTGCCACGAACATTCAAGGCGGCACGGAGTTCGGTTACTCCTTGCTATGGGTGCTGCTGTGGTCGAATCTCATGGCCATCCTGATTCAGTACCTTTCCGCAAAACTTGGGATCGCTACCGGCCACACGCTGCCTCAGAATTGCCGGCGCGAATTCAACCCGAAGATCAATTTTGGTTTGTGGGTTGCTGCCGAACTGGCGGCCGTGGCCACAGATTTGGCGGAGTTTCTGGGTGCCGTCCTCGGCTTCTACCTGCTATTTCATATTCCGTTGCTCCCGGCTGCGCTGGTGACCGGAATTGCGGTCTTTCTGATTCTTGCCAGCGAACTCTATGGATTCCGCCGCCTCGAACAGGTCATCATGGGGTTCGTCTTCGGCATCTCGGCCTGTTATGCGATTGAGATTTTTCTGGCCAAGCCCGACTGGGCGCAGGTCGTCCACTATGTCGCCATTCCACATTTGACTTCGGGCAGCGTGTACATCGCAGTCGGAATGCTGGGCGCGACCGTCATGCCTCACGTGGTGTACCTGCATTCGGCGCTGGTGCAGGCGCGATTGAAGGAAGACAACTTCACTTGCCCGACCGGGCAGTATCTGAAAAAGCTACGTCATGCCCACTACGAGCTCATCGATGTGCTGGCCGCAATGAACGGCGCCTGGCTGGTGAATTCCGCCATGATCATCATGGCCGCGGCCGTGTTCGCGCACGCCGGACGCCCCGTCGTCACCATCGAACAAGCGCACGAGACGCTGAAACCTCTACTGGGCAATCTCTCGGCTACCGCATTCGCAGTAGCACTGCTGTTCTCGGGACTTTCCTCGTCCACCGTTGGAACCATGGCTGGCCAGGTGATTCTGGAAGGCTTCCTCGATGTTAAGATCAGCATCTTTCTGCGGCGTTTTCTGACGATGTTGCCGGCGATTGCCGTCATCGCGGCTGGCCTCGACCCGCTGAGAATCCTGGTGCTCTCCCAGGTTGTATTGAGTTTCGCTCTGCCGTTTGCGCTGGTGCCATTGATTCTGCTCACGCGCCGCGGCGATCTGATGGGCGATCTGGTCAACAATGCCCGCACCAACTGGCTGGCTTATCTGACGGTGGCGGTCATTCTGGGGCTGAATGGCTTGCTGCTCTACCAAACCTTCGGCGGAAAGTTTTAAACTAGAGAGTTACCCGTCAGGCAGCGCCCAGCCTCGGATGTCGACGGTGGGAACCAGCCGGGTTTACGACCCGCCCCACACACAGAATCGAAAGGACCGTGGTCATGTCATTGAACAGCTTCCAAAGCCGCTCCAGCCTTCGTGTCGGCGGCAAAGAGTACGAAATCTACCGTCTCGACGCGCTCGATAAGCAGGGCATCTCCACCCGGCACCTGCCGTATTCCCTGCGCATTCTTCTCGAGAACCTGCTGCGCACCGAAGATGGCCGCAACGTAACCAAGGAAGAGGTGCGGGCGCTCGCTGCTTGGAACAGTGGGTCGAAACCGGACAAGGAGATCGCGTTTACGCCCAGCCGCGTTCTCTTGCAAGACTTCACCGGGGTTCCCGCCGTCGTCGATCTGGCAGCCATGCGCGATGCCATGAAACGGCTGGGCGGCGATCCGAAGCTGATCAACCCACTACAGCCGGCGGAACTCGTCATCGACCATTCGGTGCAAGTCGACGAATTCGGCAGCCCGCAAGCCTTCGGTCTGAACGCCGAGCTTGAATTTGTTCGCAACAAAGAACGGTACGCATTTTTGCGATGGGGGCAGAAGGCGTTTCACAATTTGGCGATTGTTCCGCCCGATACTGGCATCGTGCACCAGGTAAACCTGGAATTCCTCGCCCGCGTGGTTTTCGTGCAGGAGTCAGATGGCAAGCGGATCGCTTATCCCGACACGCTGGTCGGCACCGACTCGCACACCACCATGATCAACGGGCTGGGCGTACTCGGTTGGGGCGTTGGCGGAATCGAAGCCGAGGCCGCGATGCTCGGCCAGCCCGTATCGATGCTCATTCCGCTGGTTGTAGGGGTGAAGTTGACGGGCCGCCTGCGTGAGGGCGCGACGGCTACAGACCTGGTTCTCACGATCACGGAAATGCTGCGCAAGCACGGCGTCGTGGGAAAGTTCGTCGAATATTTCGGCCCAGGGCTACGAGACCTTCCTTTGGCCGATCGCGCCACCATCGCCAATATGTCGCCAGAATACGGCGCCACTTGCGGAATTTTCCCCATCGACAAAGAGAGCTTACGTTATCTGCGCCTGACCGGACGCTCGGAGGAGCAGATTGCGTTAGTCGAAACTTACGCGCGTGAGCAAGGCCTCTTCCACGATGAGAAGACTCCCGAAGCGCAATACTCGGAGTTGCTCTCGCTCGACTTGGCCACCGTCGAGCCGAGCCTCGCCGGCCCAAAGCGCCCGCAGGATCGCGTCGCCCTGTCGAACGCCGGCGAGTCATTCCGGCAGGCATTGCCGTCGCTTATCAAGCCGAAGGCCAAGTCTGCCGCCTCGGTCGCTGCGACCTCCGATAGTGCCATAAAGCAGGTGGGCCGCTGGGAGCAGGAAGGCGGGAATCCCACTGCGGTGGGAGTCGAGGATCCGCGAGTCGAGGAACACGTTTCCCCTGACGTGAAGAACGCGCTGAAACATGGCAGCGTGGTGATCGCTGCCATCACCAGTTGCACGAACACATCGAACCCGTCGGTGCTGATGGCGGCCGGCTTGCTCGCGAAGAAGGCCGTCGAACGTGGATTGCAAACGCCACCCTGGGTCAAGACATCGCTCGCGCCCGGCTCGAAGGTCGTTACCGACTACCTGGCCAAGGCGGGCCTGCTCCCCTATCTCGAGAAACTCAAGTTCAACCTTGTCGGCTACGGCTGCACAACATGCATCGGGAACTCTGGCCCACTGC
Source organism: uncultured Acidobacteriota bacterium (assembly GCA_963729415.1). Taxonomy (GTDB): domain Bacteria; phylum Acidobacteriota; class Terriglobia; order Terriglobales; family Acidobacteriaceae; genus Gp1-AA133. The sequence goes on from CAVSOD010000018.1 coordinate 659,770, forward strand.
CCACCGAAGTTTCTCAGGCGATTGACGAGAAGGATTTGGTCGTCGCCTCGGTGCTTTCCGGGAACCGGAATTTCGAAGGGCGGATCAACTCGGAGGTTCGCGCGAACTATCTGATGTCGCCGCCGCTGGTGGTGGCCTTCGCGCTGGCTGGGCGCATCGACGTCGACCTGAAAAAAGACCCGATCGGTCGAGGCAAAGACGGCAAGCCCGTCAACCTGGCCGACATCTGGCCCACGCAGAAAGAAGTCGACGACGCCGTTCAGCAAATCTCGTCTGACATGTTCCGCAAAAGCTACGGCGAGGTCTATGACGGCGATTCCCACTGGCGCTCGCTGCCCGTACCGCAGGGGCAAACTTATGCCTGGGAGCACGACTCCACGTACATCCGCAAGGCGCCGTATTTCGATGACATGACCGTGAAGCCCTTAGCCGTCGGCGACATCAAGGGTGCGCGAGTGCTTGCGCTGCTGGGCGACAGCGTAACCACCGACCACATCTCGCCCGCCGGTTCCATCAAGAAAGACAGCCCCGCCGGGAAATATCTGATCGAGCACGGCGTGAAGCCGGCGGATTTCAACTCCTACGGCTCGCGGCGCGGCAATCACGAAGTCATGGTGCGCGGCACATTCGCGAACGTGCGCCTGCGCAACAAGATGGTTCAGACCGAAGGCGGCTTCACCCGCCACTTGCCCGATGGGACCGAAATGTCGATCTATGATGCATCGGCCAAGTACATCGCCGAAGGCGTGCCCCTGGTGATCCTGGCCGGGAAGGAATACGGATCGGGCTCGTCACGCGACTGGGCGGCGAAAGGCCCTCTCTTGCTGGGAGTTCGTGCGGTCATCGCAGAAAGCTACGAGCGCATTCACCGTTCAAACCTGGTGGGAATGGGCATCCTGCCGCTGCAGTTCCTGCCGGGCCAGTCTGCCGAGTCGCTCAAGCTTACCGGCGAAGAAATCTTCGAGATCGCCGGCGTTCGCGACCTGGTCGAACACTTCGCGGCCGGACGCAAGATTACCGTGAAGGCATCCAAGGACGGCAAGCCGACGGAATTCCAGGCGCTGGTGCGCATCGACACACCGCAAGAGGCGCAGTACTACGCGAATGGCGGGATTCTGCAATATGTCCTGCGACAGTTGCTGGCGATGAAGCCCGAAACCGTGCACGCGTAGGGGCGCGTGGGACAGCCGGCGACTTATACGGGCATGACGCGCAAGCTCATATCGACGGCTTGCGCCGAGTGCGTCAACGCGCCAACAGAAATAAAATCCACTCCGGTTTCGGCGTAAGCCCGCACGTTTTCGAGCGTGATCCCGCCGGCGCATTCTACGGGGATGCGCTTATCCCGCTTCGCGCAGTACTCGACCGCCTTGCGCACGTCGTCGACCGACATGCCGTCGAGCAGCAGTGCTTCCGCGCCGTGAGCCAGCGCTTGTTCCATCTCGGCGAGCGTGCGCACTTCGATCTCGATAGGCTGCGCGCCGCGGCGATTGCGGTGGGCACGCTCAAGTGCAGGCACGATGCCACCCGCGAGCGCAATGTGGTTGTTCTTGATGAGCACGCCGTCGGAGAGGTCAAGACGATGATTCTGCCCGCCTCCGCAGCGCACTCCGTACTTGTCAATGACTCGTAGGCCGGGCACGGTCTTGCGCGTATCGAGAATACGCGCCTTTGTCCCGCTCACTGCTTCGACGAACTGCCGCGTGATGGTGGCTACCCCGCTCATGCGCTGCAGGAAATTCAGAATCACGCGCTCACAGGAGAGAATCACCCGCGCATTGTGCCGGATGACCGCCACGGACTGGCCTGGGTGCAAGCGCACGCCATCAAACATTTCCGGGTGGCTCGTGACTTCGTAATGGGAGACCACCGCACCGTCGAGCGCCGCGAATACATCGAGAATGGCAGGAATGACCCCCAGACCGGCCAGAATGCAATCCTGTTTCGCGATGACCGTGGCCGCCGCCCTCTGGTTGGGATCAACGCAAGCATAGCTGGTTGCATCGCGCGTCGCCCGGTCTTCGAGCAGTGCGTTTTCGAGGATGGCGGTGATGCGGCGGCTGTTGAAATCCACAGATCAGGTCTCAGGTGTCAGGTCACAGGTTACAGGAACGAATCCCACACGTCCTCCACGGCGCGCTGTTCTTGTCGAGTTTCCTCAACTCACGCCGCTCAAGGGATCTATTCACAGCCCAGTTCCTTGCGCTTGCTTTGCGTCTTATCGCGCAGAACCTCATTTTCCTCCACCTGCTTGCGCAGGCCTTCAACAACGTGCGCAGGAGCTTTTTCCCGGAAGCTGGCGTTCCCGAGCCGACTCTGCCCGCTGGCCAGCGCAGCTTCGATCTTCTCCAACTCTTTCTTCAGACGCTCGCACTCCGCGGCCACGTCGATTTTCTGCTCGTAGACCAGGTGCACGTCGAAGCGGGCGGTGTGGCGTGCGCCGGGCCGCTTCGCCAGCGACGAATCGACGAACGCGATCGACTCGACGTTCGCCTGCCGGTCGCTCGTGATGGCAATTCGATTTTGCTCGAATAGCTCGCGAATCTCCGCTTCGTCCGTGTAGATCTGAATCGGCGTCTTCACCTTCGGCTCGACCTTCAGCTCGGCACGCAGGTTGCGCACGCTCACAATCAGGTCCTGCAGCACAGCCATGTGCGTCTCGGCTTTCAGATCGATCTGTTTCTCATCGGCCTGCGGAAACGGCGCCAGCGCAATCGACTTCAGCGGCGGCTTGCCATCGTAGATCGCGTGCCAGATCTCCTCCGTGATGAATGGCATCACCGGGTGCAGCAGGCGCAACGAAGCGTCGAACATGCTGACCAGGTTATTGCAGGCGAGGACTGCTGACTCTTTCTTCGCCCTCTGGTCGGCCATAAGCCGCGGCTTGATCAGTTCGATATACCAGTCGCAGAACTCGCCCCAGAAAAAGTCGTAGATGCGGTTGGCGGCTTCGTGGAAGCGGTATTCCTCGAGCGCCTCATCCACGTAGGCCACGACGCCGTTGAAGCGCGAGAGAATCCAGCGGTCTTCGAGGGTTTGCGCTTTGAACCCCGTGACGCCTTGTCCGCCCACTTCCGCGGGCGAGGGCGCCCGCGCTACACCAATCCGCTCCATGTTCATAAACATGAAGCGCGCCGCGTTCCAGATCTTATTGGCAAAATTGCGATAGCCCTCAGTGCGGCTGGGATTAAAGGCGATGTCGGTGCCGGGCGACGGCCATCGCGGCCAGCGTGAAGCGAGTCGCATCCGTGCCATATTTCTCGATGACCTCGAATCGGATCGATCACGTTGCCCTTAGCCTTCGACATCTTCTGCCGCTCGGCATCCCGCACCAGCGCGTGAATGTAGACTTCGCGGAACGGGACGCTGTTGCGCAGGGCTTCTTCGTGGCTCTCCGGTTTTTCTCCCGGCCGCAGCGGCTTTTCGGGCGGCATCATGAACCAGCAACCCATCATGATCATGCGCGCCACCCAGAAGAAAAGGATGTCGAATCCCGTAATCAGCAGCGACGTCGGATAGAAAACGTCGAGATCGCGCGTGGCCTCCGGCCATCCCAGCGCCGTGAACGGCAGCAACGCGGACGAAAACCAGGTATCGAGCACGTCCGTATCCTGCTCGAGTTTCGTGCAGCTACACTTCGGGCACTTCGCCGGCGCCTCGCGCGCGACAATCAACTCACCGCACTCGCAGCGCCACGCCGGAATCCGATGTCCCCACCACAACTGGCGCGAGATGCACCAGTCGTGGATGTTGTACATCCAGTTCAGGTAGATCGTCTTGTAGTTGTCGGGCGTGAAGTCGATATAGCCCTTCTCCACGACCTCGATCGCGCGTTTGGCCAGCGGTTCGATCTTCACGAACCACTGTTCCGACAAGCGCGGCTCAACCACCGTGCCCGAGCGGTCGCACTTGCCGAGCGCAATCGTGTAGTCCTTGATGCCGACCAGAAAGCCCTGCGCTTCGAGATCGGCGACCACGCGCTTCCTAGCCTCGAACCGGTCGAGACCCGCGTACGCGCCCGCGTTCTGGTTCATGTGGGCGCGCTCGTCCATCACGTCAATTTGCGGCAGGTTATGGCGCAAGTCCAGCCTGGAAGTCGTTCGGATCGTGCGCCGGCGTGACCTTCACCGCACCCGTGCCGAACTCGGGATTCGCCAGTTCATCGAGGATGATGGGAATCTCGCGGTCCATCAGCGGCAGCACGACTTTCTTGCCGTGCAGATGCGTGTAGCGCTCATCCTTCGCGTTCACCGCAACCGCGGTATCGCCCAGCATGGTCTCGGGCCGCGTAGTCGCCACCGTGATGAACTCCTTCGAGCCGACCACCGGGTAGCGGATCTCGTACAGCTTGCCGGGAACCTCTTCGTGCTTGACCTCAAGATCGGAAATCGCCGTGCCGCAGTCCGGGCACCAGTTCACAATGTATTTGCCGCGGTAGATCAGCCCCTGCTCATACAGCCGGACGAAGACTTCGCGCACCGCGCGCGACAGGTTCTCGTCCATGGTGAAGTATTCCCGTTCCCAGTCGACCGAGGCGCCCAGGCGCTTCATCTGGTCGAGAATCGCGCCCCCATACTGCCGTCGCCACTCCCAGACCCGCTGGACGAACTGTTCGCGGCCCATGTCGCGACGCGACTTGCCTTCGCTCTTCAGCTGCCGCTCGACCATCATCTGGGTGGCAATGCCGGCATGATCGGTGCCCGGGAGCCAGAGCGTCAGATCGCCGCGCATGCGGTGCCAGCGGATGATGATGTCCATCTCCGTCTGGTTCAGCATGTGCCCCATATGCAGCCGCCCGGTCACGTTAGGCGGCGGCAACAGCAGGCTGAACATGTTGCGCGCGTGCCCTGCGGGCGGAGTTGGGGCGTGGAAGAGCTTCTCGCGGATCCAGTAGTCAGCCCAGCGCGTCTCAATCGCACCCGGCTCGTACGCTTTGGGCAGTTCGTGGGGCATGTTGTTTGGTCGCCAAAGGTTCAAGAACCGTCACGCAACGGTCCAAGCCATGGGCTGAGGGGTAAACCTTGATAGTACAGGCGGGTGGAAAAAAGGGTCAAACGGGGGGAGGGGTTATACGCATTGAGGGGAAAATGCTCCACCTCTTCCTGATAACCCAGCTCCTCGCTAAGGATGTCTCCGGTCGGCTTGAAAGCGCCGCCGTTCAACGAGCGTGATTGTCTGATTGTGATTTGCCGTTGACTGCAAACACCTGTCGCCAGAACAAGTACTGGCGGTCCAGGTTGTCTCCCAGAACCATGCTGGGCTTCGGCGTGTACTCGTTGCTGTAGAGCACAACATCCGTTCGCGAGTTTGCCGGAGCGTTCAACTGATTCTGCTGCGTTTGACTTTGCGCCGTATTTTCAAAGTGCATCTCACCGGCCTTTGCGCACGGGATGTGGAGAAGCTGTATCTGCCCACGTTGGCCAATACTCCAGTCGCGTCACATCCTTAATGTGCCCACTAGACATTCCGGTTTCTGCCTCCCACCTGCTAGCCGAGACCGTCCCTTCAATCACGACGTACTTTGTGCTAAGCCGCTTATATCGCTCTTCTTGTTCTTTCGATAGGCTGAGTTCTAGGGCATTCTTTGTGATTCGGTGGAGATAGTCTTCCTCATGGAGGTAGAGAGCGTTCCCCTCGAACTCCAAATGTAGAAACCCAATTGTTCGTACCAGTTTACCGTCATAGCGCTCGGGCGATGAAAGCAGGGCGACCATGCTGATGTTTATCGGCTCACCTTTGTTAGGTGGTTCTCCTTGTTGTGAAGACCCTGCCATCGTGCCTGCAAGCAGAACGGTTATGAGTAAGAGAAATCCAGTCGCTTGCACCTTAACAACGCGCTCCATAAGCCTTGCTCCTCCCTGGCTCCCCTCAAAGAAAATACTGAAGTGGTCTTAAAAATCTATGTGGCCCACGAGATCCCCCGAAACCCCATAGCCATTCCTTTTGGTAATCCCAGGGTCGTACTTCCGAACATTGCCAGACCACGTCATTCCAACGTATCCCCGCAACCGTTTGTCATCAGCGATTGCCATATCCCATCCTGAGAAACCTTCTCCCCATGAACCGTTATCTGGATGAGTGTGATACCACGCGACCTTGCGGAACCCATCCGGGACGATCATATTGTCTATATCAGTCTTGCCTCGCTCGGCTCCTCTCATTGGTTCTGTGTAGGTATATTTTCCGTCCTTCGTTTTCACGATCCAGCCGCCGTATTCCCAATCGGTCGTACCTGACTTGTTTGCATCCTTTGTAAGCGGTAGAGCTACCTTTTCGGCCGCCATAGCTGCGCCGTTCCTTGTTTTGAATTCTTGACCGGCAACGGTTGCGTTTCTTGTTACCGGAGGGTGATTTTGCGCCGATTTGCCCTGCTGCCCGCCCACTGATGCCGTGACTTGGCTCTGAGCAGCGATATCCTGCACTTGCTGAGCAGAGAACTGAACTCCCTGTTGCATCGCATACTGAATCGCTCCTGGGCGGGCTGGCCTACCTTTCGCCGCCCTTGGGGGACGCTACCACAACTGAGGCTGCCCCACCCATCGCGCTTTTCGATGGGTGGGAAGCAAGGACCCCAATCTAATCTCGACCCGCGGACCTTTTTCGCCTTGCGGAGGAGAACCCCACCCCACGTCAGCGACCGCTGGGTTTTGAGGTTCGTGCCTCCCACCTTTTGAAAACCGCGAAAGGTGGGGCAGCCACATTTGGTGAGGCTTTCGCAAGACCGGGGAAAGGGGGGCCAGCCCCGTTCTTCGATCCGATTCGTCGCACAGGCGGGCCCTTGAGAATCCGCAACGCAGATTAGACACCGAACTTTTTCGGTAAGCACTCGGGGAGACGCCGGTGTGGCGCTCGAAGAGTGCGCGGAAAAACGCGGGCATCCTCGTTGCCGACCGCGTGTCTGACTCGCGCCTCGTAGAGGCCGCGGTCCTCGGTCACCATCTCGGTCACCATCAAAGGAGCGGCTTAGCGAAAATTTGCACTGCGGAATTTCTGCCGGAAGTCGAGACCGTCCAGCTTGATGATGCGGCACATTTCGTGGAGGCGGGAACGCATGCGCTCTCCAATGCGGTCGCCGAGAGTCTCTTCGCGCACAGCGGCGCGAGCCGGGGACAGCGAACCGCTGGTTGCCGCGGCGGGCTGGTCGTCGAAGTTCGTGGTGATGATCGTCGTGCGGTTGTTGTTGTAGCGTGTGTTGAGGATGAGGCTTACCGTGTCCCAGACCCACTCGGTCGGTTTGACCGCTCCCAGTTCGTCGAGAAAAAGTACCTCCACGTCAAAAACCGGGCGCAGCACGTCGAGTTCGGTGGTTTGTACCGAGGCGTTGTAGGAGTTCTGAATCTGTTTCAGCAGCTCGCGATAGTCGCAAAAGAGGCAGTTCACGCCGCGGGACTGGATCAGCTCTTTCAGGATGCCGACCCCAAGATGCGTTTTTCCCGTGCCGATCTTGCCGATCAGGAGAAGGCCGGTGCCGTCGCCCGACTCGTACTCCTGAGCGAATTTTGAGGCCGCGATGTGGGCCAATGCCAGCGATGCGTGGGCGCCGGGAAAGTCCGTGGTGAAGCTCGGCAATTCGCAATGCTCGTAGCGCTTTGGGATGCGGGCCGCTTCCAGCAGCTTCTCGGCTCGCGCCTTCAGCCGGCAATCACAGCGGGCGACGCGCCGGTCGCCGGACTCGTTGACGCTCTTCCACCCCGTTCCATCGCACAGCGGACAAACTTCTGCCGACACCTTCATGGCCGAATACTTTCCTCTGTTTAGACTGTGCCACCCGTCAGCAAGTTCGGGCAAGGTGAAACTGGCAAATGGGTGTGTACTTCCTGTGGAGTAGCGCGCAGGGCTGTGGAGGACCGAGGAAAACCGGGAAATACAGGCCTCGTGCCAGCGATTCCGATGGCATGTACTTCTGAGTAACCTTGGAATCAAGATCGTCACCTGCGAGGCTCAAATGCCCCGCCCAGCAGGGTTTTGGCGGGTTAATCGCATGGCTCTTGCGGCGCAAGCAAGAACCATGCGGCTGCGGTGAGTTATTCACAGTTGACAATGCGAGAAGTCGGGGGAGAATAGCGCCATCAGGATTCCGCCTCGGCAAGCGTGCTTCACTTCCCCCAGAATCTGGCTGGGGCAGACTGGAATTCTGCCTAGGAGAGACGATGAACAAAGCTGATCTCGTGGACCGCATCGCGGGAGCTTGTGAAGTTAGCAAGACACAAGCGACCACCGCGATCGACACCGCAGTGGACAGCATCACTGCTGCCCTCAAGAAGGGAGACCGGGTAGCTCTGATCGGGTTTGGCACGTTCTCTGTTTCGCAGAGAAAGGCTCGCAATGGGCGCAATCCGCAGACCGGTGCCACGATCAAAATTGCCGCCCGCAGAGTCGCGAAGTTTACCCCGGGAGCTGAACTGAAGAAGGCGGTCAATAAGAAATAGGTCGACAGGTTAAGGTTCGTCGACGGCAGGAGGTCGGTCCTGCCGTTTTTCTTTTTCGTCAGCGCCACCCACGATGCCCGAATCATACCAAGTCCCATAGCGTACTGGCCGGAAACACCGTGTAGTCAGCAACTTGGAGGTTGCTGAATCTCGCGGGCTTCCTGTAGAATCAAAGGATTCGAATTGAGGTTAACTTATTATGAAGGCTGCTATCCATCCCACATACGAAGAGATTCGCGTCATGTGCGCATGCGGCAATAGTTTTACGACCCGGTCGACTCATAAGGGCGATCTGCACGTGGAAATCTGCTCGAACTGTCACCCTTTCTTTACCGGGAAGCAGAAGCTGCTCGACACCGCGGGCCGCGTGGAGCGCTTCCGCCGCAAGTACGCCAAGAGCGACGCCGCCAAGGCTGAAGCGGCGAAGAAGTAACCATTCGCGGCAGCTTGAAAATCGAAGCCCTCGCTTAGGCGGGGGCTTTCTGTTGCCTTCGGGCTAGAATAACGACGTGCGTAAGTACTGGGACAAGCCGGCCAACACCCCTCAAGAGCGCAGCCTTGCTCCGGTGCCTGGCAGGGTGTGTCTGGGCACGGTGGAAATTTCCCCGGCAACGGTTCTGGCCCCGATGGCTGGCGTCACCGACACAGTATTCCGCCGCTTCATTCGCAATCTGACCGGCTGCGGACTGATCATGACCGAGTTCACCTCGGCCGACGGCGTGCTTCGCGCCAAGGACAAAAAAGCCAAGCGCTACCTGCACTTCTATGAGGACGAGCACCCCATCTCGGCGCAGTTGTTCGGCAGTAATCCCGAGGTGATGGCCGAGGCGGCGCGCATGGTCGAGGGGCTGGGCTTTGACCTGGTCGATCTCAATCTCGGTTGTCCCGCCAAAAAGGTCGTGAAGTGTAATGGCGGGTCCGGTCTGTTGCGGGACCTGCCCGCGATCGGCAAGATCTTCGAAGCGGTTCGCGCGGCGGTGAAAATTCCCTTCACGGTGAAGTTCCGCGCCGGCTGGAACGACGAGGAAATCGTCTGCGTGGAGCTGGCGAAGCTGGCCGAAGCCTGCGGCCTGTGCGGTGTTGCCTTGCACGCACGCACCCGGGAGCAGGGATACAGCGGCAATGCCCGCTGGGAATGGATCGCGGCGCTGAAGGATGCGGTCAAGATTCCGGTAATCGGCAACGGCGACATTCGCACGCCCGAGGACGCCTGCGCGATGATCGCGCAAACTGGATGCGACGCTGTCATGATCGGCCGTACCGCTGCCTCCAACCCCTGGATTTTTCGCCAGATTGTTCAGTACACGGCCACTGGCCGGTACGACGAACCGGAAGAGACCGATCGCTACGAGATGATCCGAACCTACTTCAGAATGCTGATCGAAGAAAAGTTTCCGGATGCGTCCGGCAAAATGAAGCAGTTTGCTTCTTGGTTCACGCACGGAGTTCCGGGCGGCGCGGGGCTGAGGAAAGCGATTTACGAAGCGCGGGAAGACACCGAGATTTTGAAGCGCGTGGAAGACTTCTTTGAGAACAGAATAGTTCATGTAGGGACAGCCGCCCTCGGCTGTCCGGCGGAGCGAAGCTCCGATTTTTTCGTAACGAACACGGAAACCCTGCCGAGCTAGCGCTCGGCTGCACAGCCGAGGGCGGCTGTGCCTACGCGGTTCGTGCCCTGCGCGGTTCGTGCCCTACACCGCCCGCGCTAGTAGTTTCCCCGCCTCATCTTTCTCGATATGTGCCCAGGGCACGGCGTGGTCGTGTGTAAACACCGTGAGCCAGTTCTCCGGCATCGACTCCGCATAATATTTGCGCTTGCTATTGATCGTCTCCAGCGGGTACAGATCAAACGCCATAAGCCACGTCAGATCGAGGTGCGCACTGGTCGGTATCAGGTCAGAGATGTAGCAGGCGGTCTTCCCGGCGCTCGCAACCACGACCGCCTGCATATGCGCGGTGTGACCGGGGAACACTTTCACGGAAATTCCCGGCACAATCTCGCGGTCCCCGTGCAGCAGTTCCATCTGCCCGCTCTCGATCAGCGGATTGTAGTTGTCGCTGATGTAGCTGACCGCGTCCCGGATATGCTGCTCCTGGGCGTGGCGCCACTCGCCTTCCTGCGCGTAGTACTTTGCCCTGGGGAAGGTGGCGGCGACCTTGTCTCCCCTCCGCACCGTATTCCAGCCACAATGATCGAAGTGCAGGTGCGTGTTGATCACGATGTCGATGTCGTCGGGAGCGATGCCGCCGGCTGCCAGATTGTCGAGCAACTTCGCGGGTTGCCCGTAAATCTTCACCATCTTTTCGCTGAGCTTGCTGCCGATGCCGGTCTCGACCAGCACGGTGTGCTTGCCGGTGCGAATCAAGAGTGAGTTGAGACCTGCCCAGACGAAGTTCTTGTCGTCGGCAGCCGCTTTGCGGGACCACATCACCTTGGGGACGACTCCGAAGAAAGCGCCTCCATCGAGCGGATAGGTTCCGTCGGAGAAGACACTCAACTCAAAATCACCCAGTGCCATGCGATGCATGCGTGCCCCGCTACTTCAGCTCCCGCTCGAAGTGTTCTTCCATCAACTGGAACAAATGGGTGCGTGCCGCTTTGCCGGCGATGCCGTGGGTTTTGTTGGGATAAATCATGAGGCGGAAGGGCTTGTCCGCCTTAATGAGCGCGTCGATCATCTGGATGCTGTTCTGGAAGTGAACATTGTCGTCGCTGGTGCCGTGTACGAGAAACAAGGCCCCATGCAACTGCCCTGCGACCTTGACATTGCGCCGTCGTCGTATCCTTTGGCGTTGTCTTTCGGCAGACCCATGTAGCGCTCGGTGTAGATGGTGTCGTAGTTGCGCTGGTCGGTCACCGGCGCAACTGAGATCCCGGCCTTGAACGTTTCCGAATGGGTCATGGCGTAAAGCGTCATGGACCCGCCGTTGGACCATCCCCAGATCGCCATCCGATCCTTATCGAGTTGCGGGTACTGAGACAGAAGTTCCTTGAGCGCGGCCAGCTGATCCTTGAGTTCGATCGCGCCAAACTCATGCCGGATGGAGGCGCTGAAATCGCGCCCCCGATTGGGCGTGCCGCGATTGTCTACGGTGAAGATCGCGAAACCCTTCCGCAGCAGCCGCTGGTGGAACAGTCCGTTCGTGCCTTCCCAGGCGTCAGTCACCAGTTGCGCCGCCGGTCCGCCATAAACGTAGACGATCAACGGAATTTTTCCGGCGGGGCTGTCGGGAGGCAGAAAGAGCTGGCCGTAAAGCGTACTGCCATCGTCCGCTTTGCACTCGAGATACTTCGGCGGGACAAGCCCATAGTCAGCGACACTGCGCGATTCCCATACCTTGGTGCAGGGACCGCCTGTCGTGCACAACGACCATTCAGGCGGGGTCACTACGGCAGAGTATCGATCGAGCCAGTGCTTTCCATCCTCCGCGAAGTCGGCGCCGTGCCAGCCGTCCGTCTGCGAAAGGCGGCGAAAATCACTGCCATCGAGTTTTACCGAAAATACGTTCCGACGGTGATAGTCTCCCTGATTGGCGACGAAGTATACCGAGTTGTCGTCCACGCCTTCGATCGAGGAAACTTCGTAATCACCCTTCTCGAGCTGTCGTTCGAGCTTGGCATCGCTGTCGAGCGGATTCTGCTTGGCGAAGCTGTAGAGATAGAGGTGAGTGTGGCCGTCGCGCCAGCTCGACCACAGGAAGCGATCGCCCGACTTCAGAATCCGGAAAACGTCGTTGACGTTGACCCAGCTTCCCGGACTGCTCTCGCTGAGAACTTTGCGCGAATGCCCACTCCTCGCGTCGATGAAGTACAGGTCCAAGGTGTCCTGCGCGCGATTTAGTACCTGCGCCCACAGAATGCCGTCGCGCACCCATCCGAACCGCGGAACGTAGATGTCGGTGTCGGTGGTCAGGGTGATCCACTTGGGCTTGCCGCCTTTGGCGGGAACGACCCCAAGCCGCACCGCGGGATTGGGATCCCCCGCCTTGGGATATTTCTCCTGTTCGACCTTGGGATGAGTGGGAATCCAATCGGTGATGGGGTAGGTCGGAACCTGCTTTTCGTCCATCTGGAGGAAGGCGATTTCCTTGTTGTCGGGGGACCAGAAATAGTTGCTGCGCACCTCGAGTTCCTCGGCGTAGACCCAATCCACTTCACCATTCAGAATGTTTTCGTCGTTGTCATCGGTAAGAGCGTGGCTGTCCTGTCCGGCAATTGGCTGGACATAGAGATTGTGCTTGCGGATGTAGGCGATGCGCGTGCCGTCGGGTGAGAATTTGGGATCGCCGCTAGGCTCGGGCGACGAAGTGAACTGCACGGCAACCCCATTCTCGAGGCTGTAGACCCAGAGCTGTCCCTGGGCATTGAACAACAGATACTTCGAGTCCGGGCTCCAGACATAGGCGGCGACGTGATAGCGGAGGACCCGCTCCTTTTCGCGCTCATCCTTGATCTTGGTGGCGTCGGGCGCAAGGCCCGCGAGCTTCGCTTCGCTGACCAGCACTTTCTTCTCGCCAGTAGCGGCGTCCACGTACCAGAGCTCGCCGTGCTCGCCGGCATCATCGCGCTGGACGAATGCCAGCTTCTTGCCATCGGGACTCCACTGCACCGCCTCTGGCGCGCGCCCGGTAATTCCACCTTCCGCGAAGATCGATTCGATCGTGAGCGGTTTTACGGGTCCAGAGGCGGGTGCGGAGGACTGAGTGAATCCGATTTGAACTGCCAGCAATGTGAAGAGGATGAGATTCAGGCAACGCCGATTCAAGATCACGCTCCAAGGAAGAGGAAGTCGAGAAACTGGCAGAGCGGAGAAGTGTACACCGAGCCTGAGGGGAAACGCTGTGAGTTCGTGAAAAGCCAACCCGTATGGTCGAGCCGCGGAAATGCTGACATCGAAGATGCTAGAAGCTATAGCTATCTCATAATGGGCCAAACGTGTAAGCTTCGGTCTCTTCAGGTGCTAAAGCCCCAGCTTTTATGCGGCTCTGGACGGCGTGGCTGAAGGAGTGCGCTGATACAGTGCGTGAGGGCAAGATGCCCTCAAGACAGCCGGCGGGACGCCGGCGCTACGGTCGTTTTTCTGCAAGCTGTCAAGCCACGCCCTTTCAAAGCCGATTTATGAGATAGCTTCGGTCGCGAACTAAAACTGTCCAAAATCAAAGTCCCGGGAGAGTCTGAACTCTCCCGGAATCTGAAGCGAATGCTAGGTGCAATTTGTCACACTTACCAGGTCACGGCTTGCGAGTAGATCTGCATGCTGGCGCCGTCGCGAGTGTCAGACCAGGCGGCGTGGACGACGCCATCGGGACCTGAAACCAGCTGCGTATAGTCGCCGAAGAAGCCACATCCGGGGAAGCCGGTGCAGGGATTGAAGGCAACGTCGCTGACGGCGCTTTGCGCAGAGAACGTGCTGCCGCCGTCGGTCGACTTGGCGACGAAGTATTCGACGTTGGTGTTGAACGGATCGTTGCGGTCGTCGTAGAAGCCAACGTACACCGATCCGTCGGCTTTGGCGGTGGCCCACGGGAAGAAGTGGTCCTTGCTGTTGCCGAAGGTATCGTTATTCACGCGATGTACGCTGGAAGCACCGGTTAGCGTGTTAACGACGGCGACGTAGGCGCTTACTCCGCTCTCTGCCGGCCCGCCGACGATCTGGTTGGCCGAAAAGGCGCAGTAGGCGGTGTCACCGTGAATTCCGCAGCCCGGAGCGATCGTTCCGGAGTTGCGGAAGCCCCAGTTCAGGCTGGCCATTCCGTTGAAGTTAAAGCTGGCAACCGGAGCCGCACCTAACTTCCACGACGTGCCGTTGTAGGTCGACTCGAACATGCGCACCACGCCGCTGAGCAGGCTGAAGTCGTCGTAAAACATGTGCGGCGTGCCGTGGCTGTCGATGACCAGGGACGAGAACTGTTCCTGAGCATGCCAGCCGCTTACGAGCTTAGGCACGGAAAACGGCAGGCCCGCGCCCGCAGCGTGAGACTCCACGATGGAGGATGAGAAAGCGGGGATGGTCGCACTGCCATCCTTGCAGGGGGTGTTTTGTATGCAGAACACAGTGTAGTAGACGTAGATGGTGCCCTTGTTCGGGCTGCCAGGCACGTTGTCGATGGTGATGAGTGGCTTATCGAGCTGAATCGGGCAGACGAAGTTGAGGAAAGTTCCGCTGCATTGCTGGAAATCCACCACCATGGGAATGAGGCTGGTGTAGGTGCCGTTGGCAAAGCCCTCGGCGACTTCGATCTCGGTATCCTGATTGATATAGCCGTCGCCGGTGAAGTCGAAGATCAAATTGCCGGTGATGGTGGACAGCACACTGTGTCCCGCGGAGTCGAAGGCCACGCCGGGGTCGCTTTGAAACGTGAGCGGAATACCTCCGCTAACGGGGTCGAACCCGCCGACCATGGCGTCGTCATGCCAGGTGCTGCCTGCGTCGGTGGAGGAGTGGTAGAACTGATAATCGTAGTTCTCGCGGAAATCGTTGGTCATAACCACGTAGTTCTTTCCCGTCACGGGGTCGACGGCGGCGCCGACTTCCGCCTTGGGCCAGGGGTTGCGGTCCTGATTCACTTTGATGTTATGGGCAGCTGCGGCTGTGGATGCCGCCGCTGTCGCGCGCAGGGCCTTGGCTTTCGCAGCGTTGGCGAGGATTGCGCTCTGAGCACCACTCGGCAGCCGGGCGCTGTCTCGGTCAAAGGGAGCGCGAATGTGAGCATTGACGTACGCGACGAAAGAATCGATATCGCGGAAGGGCGGCTTAGTAGGAGTGGTTTGCGTCACAGCGACCTGCGACAGCAGAACCAGCCCAATAAGTACTGAGGAAGTACAGCGCATGCCTGGGGTCATTACTTCTCCTGGAGAATTCGTGGGTGAGTAAAGCAAAAAAGGGTTGACTTCCACCCTAGCCTGGTTGCCGGGACTTACATACCGTTGTAAGTTGCCGACGCGCACGTTTTTTG
This sequence comes from uncultured Acidobacteriota bacterium, assembly GCA_963729415.1. Taxonomy (GTDB): domain Bacteria; phylum Acidobacteriota; class Terriglobia; order Terriglobales; family Acidobacteriaceae; genus Gp1-AA133. The sequence goes on from CAVSOD010000018.1 coordinate 675,156, forward strand.
GGAGGTCTGGACTCTACTATCCCTCTAGTTGCAAATCAAATAGTTTCTCGCGGACGTACATTGATGGCTACGAGTTCTGGTAGTAGAAGTGGCTTGCCGATAGCCTCGAACGATTGCCGCGCCCTTCGCCGCCTGCCGGGCCGAAGAAACTCAAGCGCTGGAATGGCGGAACCCGTTCGAAAGATTCCCCCTGACCAATGTCCATGCAGACCCTCACCGTCACGGCCAGATTGCGGCGTCTCCGATGGTTTTTGCCTTTGTGGGTCGGGATCGTTTGTCTGATCGTCGGCCCAGCCGTGCAAGCACAGAACCCGCGCGGATCGTTGCGCGGCGAGGTACAGGATCGAGTGGAGCCCGCATCGCGGGGGCACGGGTCGTCGCGGAGTCGAGAGGATCGTCGCTGACAAGCGGGGCAGAAACCAACGATCGCGGAGAATTTCGCATTGAAGGACTGCTTCCAGGCGCATACCACGTCAGCGTGAATGCAAAGGGTTTTTCACAGGCGGGCGCGGACATCGATGTCGTAGTGAGCATGGTTCGCGATGTCACGGTGACGCTCAACCCGGCAGCTGCGCCAGAATCCATCAGCGTGGAAGGAAAGACGTCATCCTCAGTTACGACAGAGCCGATCGACACTGCGAGCGCGGTGCACCAGGGCGCGGTCAGCTCACGCGACCTCGAGACCATTCCGCTGGCACATCGCAGCTTCGCCAACATTGCTTATCTGGTTCCGGGAACCGAGCCCGTGGAACCCTCAGACCCCACGAAGGCGCGGATTACGGCGGTGTCGTTTGGGGGGAGTTCTGGGCTGAACGTCGACCTATCGGTGGACGGCGGCGATAATTCCGACGACTATATTGGCGGATTCCTGCAGAACTTCTCGCCGGACGCGATCCAGGAATTTGCGGTCCGCACGTCGAATGAAGAGGCGGATACCGGGCGGACGGTGGGTGGTTCGGTGGTCATTACGACCAAGCACGGAACCAACCTGTGGCATGGCAGCGGCGCATTTTACGAGCGGGCGTCGGGGTTGAATGCGCGTTTTCCGATTGATAATCCGCCGCCGCAGCCAAAACAGCCGTTTTCGCGGCAGAACTATGTGGCCACACTGGGTGGGCCGCTGAAGAAAGACACGTTCTGGATTTTTGGGTCGTTTGAAGGGGTGCGTGAGAACGCGAGCGTCAACTACAGCCCCGACAGCCTGAGTGAGTTCAACGCACTGGCGTCGCTGGCCTCGATGGGGCTGATTCATGGAGTCAATTCCGATGGGCAAGCGCTGGGCGTGGATTCAATCGCGGTGCCGAATTCGGTAAAAGTACCCTTCCGCAACTATATGGGGTTGCTGCGGCTAGACTGGGCGCAGTCGAACCGGTCGCAGTGGTTCGTGCGCGGCTCGCTCGACAACTACACGACGAATAATGACCTGGTGCAGCAGGCGACTTTGCCCTCGACGGGAGCAACTTCAGGGTCGAAGTACACGAACATCGTGCTGAACAACCAGATGACGTTCAGCCCGACGTGGCTGGGCTCGTTCACGTTCGATGCCAGTTTTCTCCATCACACGGAGTCACGGAACCAGGATCTGGGCTTCGCGCTGGCGTTCCCGTTCAGCTCGACGTTTTCGACGATCTCGGGATTCGAGACTTTCGGCGACAACCAGTTCCAGACGCCGATCACGGCGTTTCCCGTGCTACGGAAGCAAGAGAAATATCAGTTCCGCTACGACCTGAGCCATTCGGCTGGGAAGCACTCGCCCAAGTTCGGAATCAGCCTTATTCATGAGCCGGTATTGAGCGGAGCGCTGTCGGGCACGGCGGAGAGTTTTTTGCAGTATGCGAATGATCCGAGTTTCTACGTGGCCAATCCCGGGACGTTTACCTTTGACCCGAGCTGCGCCACGACGCCGAGTGACGTGAGCTGCACCGAGACTCCCGCGGGCAATGGCAGCTTTACGCAGAGTATTCGGCGCTTGGGTTTGTATGCTCAGGATTCGTGGCGTGTGAACTCGCACCTGACGGTCAACTACGGGTTGCGGTGGGATACGACCTTCGGCTTGTTCGACGCATCGGGACGGAGCCAGTTGCAAAACGCGGCGTATCTCACGCTGAAGGCGCTCGGGATCCCACTGATTAGAAGCGCCCCGCACGACTATCGCAAACAGTTCGGGCCGCGGCTCGGGATCGCTTATTCACCGGGGCATCTGGAGAACACGGTGTTCCGGGCGAGTATTGGACTGTACTACAACGACCTTGCACAGAACGGCTGGGTGAGCGCGTTCCAGGCGGTGAACGCGACGCCGGGTCCGTGCACTGATCCGGCGAACGACCCCGGGCTCACGAATCCGGACAATGCGGGCTGTCTGCCGGGAGCAAATTTTGGCGGGCAGGGCGCGATCATCGATCCGAACTACAAGACACCGTACGCACTACACGCAGGCGCGGGGATCCAGCATGCCTTCGACGAACACTGGACACTGAGCGCGGACTGGACTCACGAGAGCGGCACGCACGCCTACCGCGCTTACCCATTTGCTGGCGGAGACAGCCTGTTCACTCCGATGACGTTGCCGCCCGGCGTGTCGCAAGCCGACGTGGTTCCGAACGTCGATGTTTACAGGACCGACAACCGCTCCAGTTACGATGGGCTGACTGTCAAGCTGCAGGGCAATCTACAACGGGTCAATCTGATAGCGCACTACACGCTGGCCAAGGCGCAGACCTGGGGTTGCACCGTGGGTGAACTTTTTGATTATGTGAATGGCGTATGTGATCCGCTGCATGCGTTTGCCCCGGGAGATTACGGGCCGTCGGGCGAGGACGTACGGCATCGTTTTGTGCTGGCGGGGACGGCGCACCTGCCGCTGGGGATCGAGGTCAGCACGCTGACGCAATTAGAGAGCGCGCGCCCGTTCACGTTAGCGAACGGCGCGGATCGCGCGGTGATCAATGGAGTCAAGACAAAGCTTGACCAGTTCCGTGGCACTCCCTACATGCAGGTGGATCTGCGGGTGGGGCGGCCTTTCAAGATCGGGGAGCGGGCAGAGGTAGATCCTTTTGTGGAATTCTTCAATTTATTTAACCGCAACAATCCCGCGAACAACTACGTGGCGGACGTGGGAGCGTTGAATGTGCCGGCGTCTCAGATTGCCAACAACAACGTCACCGACTTGTGCGGGGATGCGAGTTGCAGCACGCTGATTCCAATCACGAGCCTGAATCAGCTGCGCAAGCCGGCGGGGGCGCTGGGAGATTTCTTCGGGCCGGGGACGACGGTGGGGACTCCATTTGCGGCGCAGATTGGGGTGCGGGTCACGTTCTAGAAGACCGTCGTCGGTCGTCGGTCCTCGGTCGTCGGCTGAACAAAACTCGCCACGGCGCATTTTCGTTTCCCGATGCGACGGGCGAGGACGCCCGTCCCTCCATCGGCGTTAGGGAATTCTCGTGGATTCCGCGAATGCTCTCACTCCAGTGAGCTGTTCCACATGGCAACTCTGCGCTTGAGGAGTGTCGCGCCGCTGTTCGATTGCCATCACCAGTTCTTCCATTCGATCAAGAGCTTTCGCGAAGTGGCTCGCCGACGGCGCCGAAGCCCAGTCGGAAGTGGGAAGGCGCGTCGAAGCAATCTCCTGGGGCGAAGAGTAATCCTAGAGTCGTAGCCACCTGACAGAAGGGCCGGGCGTCTTCGCCGCTCACGAGCCAGGGGAACGCGGTCATGCCGCCCTTCGGCGGAATCCAGCCCAACACGTCGCGGTGATCGTTCATGAAGCGGTCGAGCGTTTTGAGGTTCTTGCTCGCGATCTCCTGCGTCTTGCCGAGCACGACGTCGCGCCTGCGGATGGCAATTTCGGAGAGGATTTCGCCGGTGGTCGCGTTGCAGATGGAGAAGTAGGCGCGGGCGTTCCAGTATTGCTGGCGGCGCTTGGGATCGTGCTCGATCATCCAGCCGGTGCGTACTCCGGCGATGGAGAATGCCTTTGACAGATCAGCGATGACAGTGGCGTGCGGGAGGCGCGCGGCGGATTTCGTTTTCTGTCCATGATAGATAGGGTGATAGACCTCGTCGCTGATCAACTGGATTCCACGGTCGGCGGTGAAGGCATGCAGCAATTCCATGTCGCCGTCGCTGATGGTGGCGCCGGTGGGATTGTGCGGACTGTTGATCAGGATGAGTTTGGTATGCGAGTCGGCGAGATGCTTGATTTCGTCGATATCGATCTGGAAGCCGTTCTCGCGGCGCACGCGGTAGTAGCGGATTTCGAGACCGAGCGATTCGGGCAGCGCGGAGAACGTGGTGAATCCGGGCAGCGGGAGAATTACGTTGGCGCCCGGTTCGGCCGCGAGCCACATCAACGCGACCAGGGCCTCCGAGGCTCCAGTAACGACCTGCACGGCTTCGACGTCGACTCCCTGCATCTCGGCGATGGCTTCGCGCAGGCTGTCGGCGCCGGCGGGACGGCTGTAAACCAGATTGTGGTTGAGAAAACGATGGCGCGTCTCCTCGTCAGCCAGGGTAAGGATGTCGTTGACGGTCCAGACCGGGCCGGTGCTGGCGCCGAGATTGAATTCGATATTGTGTTCGTACTGGTCGAGCCAGGCGTCGAGCAGAAAAGGCTTGAGTTGCATGGGCAGCCTCGTAGGATCGTTTGCAATATAGATTCGGCGATAGAGAGCGGGGATGAAGTTTTCTCGAATGCGGCCTCGATGGGCTCGCCATACGGGGCCATTGCTTTTCGAGGGCGAGGACGCCCCCTTCGGCAAGCTCAGGGCGGGCTTTCGCGACAGCCGGCGAGACCCTTCGGCTTCGCTCAGGGCAGGCTGCCGGCGCTACGGTTTGCGCGCGGTGGCCACGCGCGGGAATCTTCTGCAGGTCGTTGGTGATTGTTATGTCTTGCCAGCCGGCGAGGAGAGCGCGAACGCCGTCGGCGATGGTGCCGCTGATTTCCATCATGAGATAACCGCCGGGCTTGAGGGCCGCATGGGCGGCGGGGATCAGCTTCTCGATCACTTCGAGGCCAGTTGGTCCGGCGAAGACGGCGCCGCGGGGCTCGAATTTGCGTACTTCGAGCTGGACCTCGTCTTCTTCGACAGGCCAACATAGGGTGGATTGGAAACGACGAAGTCAAACGCTCCCGCCTCAAGTCCGCTGAGAAGATCAGTGTCGTGGAAGAAGATCCGCCGCTGCGGTGGATAGTGATCTTTAGAAGCGGAATTCGAGCTGGAGACGGGCGGCGTTGGCTTCGGCGATCTCCAGGGCGGCGGGCGAGTTGTCGGTGGCGTGGATTTCGGCGTTGGGGAGCTCCTTGGCGAGGGCGAGCGCGATCGCTCCGGAACCGGTGCCGACGTCGGCGATCTTTGGCGCTCTCATCGGCTTGGCGAGCGGAAGAACCGCTTCGATCAGGTGCTCGGTTTCCGGACGCGGGATAAGCACGGCGGGTGAGACGATGAGATCGAGTCCCCAGAATTCCTGGTGCCCGGTGATGTATTGCGCGGGGACGCCTTTCGAGCGCTGAGTCAAGGCTTCTTCGTAGCGGGACTGCTCTTCCCGTGTGAGTTCGCGCTCGGGATGGGCGTAGAGGTGGGCGCGGTCGCAATTGAGGGTGAACATGAGCAGCGTTTCCGCGTTCAGGCGCGGTGAGGGGACATGCTCGGCGGTTAGACGGGCTATCGCGGCTTGGAGGGCTTCGCGCAGCATTCCAACGCTATTTCACCACAGAGGACACAGAGGGCACGGAGGAAATCCCTAGGGGAAAACAGGCCGAGCTTTGCTCGGCTGGACAGACGAGGGCGTCTGTCCCTACACGGTTCGGGCTTACGCCACCGGTGCGGCCGCTTCGCTCTTCAGCTTCTCGGCCTGGTAGTGCGTGATGAGCGCGTCGACGATTGGCTGGAGCTTGCCGTCCATCACTTCGGTGAGCTGGTGGATGGTCAGGCCGATGCGATGGTCGGTGACGCGGTTCTGCGGGAAGTTGTAGGTGCGGATTTTCTCGCTCCGGTCGCCGGAGCCCACCATCGCTTTGCGCTCCTTGGCGAGCGCTTCCTGCTGCTTCTGCATTTCGACTTCGTAGAGACGCGAGCGCAACACGCGCATGGCCTTTTCGCGGTTCTTGATCTGCGATTTTTCGTCCTGGCAGCTGACTACAGTGTTGGTCGGAATATGCGTGATGCGGACGGCAGAATAGGTCGTGTTTACGGATTGTCCGCCTGGGCCCGATGAGCAGAACGTGTCGATACGCAGGTCTTTGGCTTCGATCTTGACGTCGACGTCTTCGGCTTCGGGCAGTACCGCGACCGTGACCGCGGACGTATGTACGCGGCCCTGCTGTTCGGTTGCGGGCACGCGCTGCACGCGGTGCACGCCGCTTTCGTATTTCAGCTGCGAGAAAACGCGTTTGCCTTCGATGATGGCGATGACTTCTTTCAGGCCGCCGACCGATGATTCCGAAGTCGAAAGCACTTCGACTTTCCAGCCTTTAGCTTCGGCGTAGCGGGAATACATGCGGAACATCTCGTCGGCAAAGAGGGTGGCCTCATCCCCGCCGGTGCCGGCACGGATTTCGAGGATGACGTCCTTCTCGTCGTTGGGATCCTTTGGAATCAGCAGAACTTTCAGATCTGCTTCCACCTGGCCGACGCGGGCTTCGAGCTGGGTGAGTTCTTCCTGCGCATAGGCGCGCATGTCGGGATCTTTTTCTTCGGCGAGGACAGCTTTGCTTTCGGCGATGCCACGGGTCAGGTCTTTGTACTCGCGATACTTTTCCACGATGTCGGTGAGTTCGCTATGGGCCTTGGCAGTCTTCTGGTATTTCGCCGAGTCTCCGATGACTTCCGGCGAGGCGAGGGCCCGGGTGAGTTCCTCGTAGCGGGCTTCGAGTTGGGACAATCTGTCGAACATGGGCTTTTAGTCGTCGGTCGTCGGTCGTCGGTCGTCGGCCAACCAAGTCTCCGACTGCCGCGAGCGCTCCTGCGCGCCCAGGGCGTTGATTAGTCCAGTCAGACTTCTGCCAACCGTTTTCGTGTGCCTGAACAAGTGCTCTGCCTGTTCGACTGGTAGATAGTTGAGGTCACGCGCGATCTCAAGCTGTGTTTCTAACTCAAGCAGGGATCCCCGAGCGTGAAACAAGAAATTGACGAATCCCTTGTCGGTGCGGTGACCTTTGCCTTCCGCGATGTTGCTGGGCACTGAAACCGCTGCTCTGCGCATCTGCTGGCTCAGCCCATAAAGTTCGTGCTTCGGAAAGTTCGCTGTAACCCGATAGGTCTCACTGGCTAGTTTCATTGCATCCTGCCAAACTCGCAAGTCCCGAAACGATGCTGACATGGGCACCTCCAGCATCGACCATAGCCCTGCCATATCAACTCTACCAAGGGCAGTTGAACATGTCTTGCGTGATGCATCGGCTAGAAGCTTATTTTTTGAGGCGACGACCGAAGACGGACGACCAACGACAATTAGGGGGTGGCCCCCCTAGGCAATTACCAGCTCGCCGCCGTGCTGTTTTTCCAGCTCCATGGCCTGATCGAGGGCGACGATCGCGCAGTGGACCTGGTCGTCGGCGGGAGGCTGCGTGGTGATGCGTTGCAGCCACAGGCCGGGAGCGGTCATCAGGGCGAAGAGCGAGCCGCGGTGCTTCGCGGCGAAACGGATGATCTCGTACGACAGGCCGGCGATCAGCGGCAGCAGGATGATGCGCGTGGCAAATTGCGCGGCGAAGGTCGCGACCGGAACGAGCGCGTTGGCGACCATGTAGACGACGATGGAGAAGATCATCACCGTCATCAGGAAGCTGGTGCCGCAGCGCGGATGATACGTCGAATACTTCTGGACCACGCCGGTGGAAAGCGGATCGCCGTTCTCGAAGGCGAAGACGGTCTTGTGCTCGGCGCCGTGATACTCGTAGACGCGGCGGATGTCCCGCATCAGCGACGTGCCGAAGATGAACAGCAGGAACAGGGCGAGGCGGATCAGGCCGTCGAACAGGATCACGACGTTGGGTTTCGCAAAGAACGGACTCAAGTGCCCAAGTTGCCGCGCGGCCAAGAGCGGCAGGAACTTGTACATCAAGATGAAGAATCCGAGCGAGATGATGATGTTGATGGCCGCAACCCATCCGCTGATTTCCAGTTTTTTCTTGCCTTTTTCTTGAACCGGGGCGATTTGCTCGAGGGCGACATCGGCGGAGAAGCGCAGGGCGCGGAAACCGAGCGTCATCGCGTAACCCAGCGTCATGACTCCGCGGATGATGGGCCAGCCCATCCATTTATGCTTATCGGAGGGCCGCTCGAGCGGTTCGCTGTGAGTAGCGACTTCGCCCGAAGGTCGGCGTACCGCAATGGCCCAGGCGTGGGGCGAACGCATCATGACGCCTTCGAGTACAGCCTGGCCGCCGACCAGCGTCTCTTCCCCGCTTTCCAGAGCGGGCAAGAGCTGCAGAGCGACCAGAAAACGCCACATGTTTCGCAGATAACGCATCATTCCTTAGATGATACTTCCGGCGGGGAAGTAGCAGAAGTTAAGGGTATCACAGATAGCTGTGATGTTGGCGAGATTACCGGGGCAAACGATTGTTTATCATGCACTTATGGCATGCTCGTCGGTCGTTTTTGGCGCCGATGCACTTAGCCCAGTTTGTCATCCTGAGCGAAGCGAAGGACCTACGCATTTGAGCGGCGGCACGCGCCCAAAGTTCGTCGTTCCCATGACTCGATGAAGAAATTCGCCGAAGCCTGCGAGGCGATCGCAGCAACCACCAAGAAGCTCGAAAAGACGCGCATCGTGGCGGAGTACCTGACTTCGCGCACAGTCGAGGAAGCGTCCGTCTCGGCGATCTTTCTTTCGGGGAAGCCGTTTCCGGCTTACGAGGAGGCGACACTGCAAGTGGGAGGGCGGTCCTTGTGGCATATCGTGTCGGAATTGTCCGGATGGAGTGATGCGGAGTTGACCGCGGAGTATCGGAAGCTGGGGGACGTGGGTGCGGTGGCTGGAGAGGCGCTGAGTGGGGAGCCGGTGATGGAAAACAAGCCGAGCTTTGCTCGGCCGACGGGCGAGGACGCCCGTCGCTCCAGCGGACAGGCGGAAGGGCGCGTCTCCACAGATGCAGACTTGAGCGTGATCGAGGCCGAGGCTTATTTCCGGCGGGTCGCGGCGGCCCGCGGTCCGGCGGCGAAGGCTGCGGTAGTGCGCGAACTGTTGGCGCGGGCGACTCCACTCGAAGCCAAGTACCTGGTGAAGATCATGACCGGCGATCTGCGGATCGGGCTGAAGGAAAGCCTGGTCGAGGAAGCGATCGCACGCGCCTACGGCGGAACGCTCGCCGAGGTACAGCGCGCGAACATGTTCGTGGGCGACATTGGCGAAACGTTGCGGCTGGCATCACGCGGGGCGCTGGGTGAAGCGCACATGCGGATGTTCCATCCGCTGGGATTCATGCTGGCCAGTCCCGTTGAATCCGCGGAAGAAGCGCTCAGCTACTTCGAGCAGGCGTCGATCGAAGACAAGTACGACGGCATCCGCGCGCAGGCTCATGTGTCGCAAGGCGAGGTGCGCTTCTTCTCGCGCACGCGCGATGAAATCACCGAATCGTTCCCGGAGCTGCCGGAGTCGCTGGCGGGACTGCCGCGCGACGTCATCCTCGACGGAGAAATTCTTGCGTGGAGCTACACCGACGATGGCCCCGGCAGCGCCCTGCCTTTCAGTGCGCTGCAACAGCGCCTGGGACGCAAGAAAGTCAGCGCAGATTTGATCCGGCGCGTGCCGGTTGTGTATCTCGTGTTCGATGTGCTTTACGCCGGAGAAGAGCTTTTGCTGGAGAGGCCGTTACGGGACCGGAGGGCAATCCTGGATGAGTTGCTGGCCGCGGAGAGGAAAACCCACCACGGAGGCACTGAGTCACGGAGGAAGACGCAGGGGAGGCTTGAATTCGGAGTGGCCGACGAGCCCGTGGTCGATCGCTTGATTCGCGTCCCTTTCGCACGCGCTTCGACTCCGGAAGAAATCGAAGCCCTGTTCACTGCCGCCCAGGCCCGCGGGAATGAGGGGCTCATGATCAAGGATCTCGAGTCGCCGTACGCGTCGGGGCGCCGCGGCAAGTCATGGCTGAAGATGAAGCGCGAACTCGCCACCCTCGACGTCGTGGTGACCGCCGTCGAGTGGGGTCACGGGAAGCGCATCAACGTACTTAGCGATTGCACGTTCGCGGTTCGCGACGGCGAGCGGCTGGTGAATATCGGCAAGGCCTACTCTGGGCTCACCGACACCGAGATCGCGGAGATGACGAAATGGTTCCTGGAGCACACCGTCAACGACCAGGGATTCCGCCGCGAGGTCGAGCCCGAAATCGTGCTCGAAGTCGCATTCAACAACATCATGAAGTCGGACCGGCATGACAGCGGCTATGCCTTGCGGTTCCCGCGGATTGTGCGGTTGCGCCCCGACAAACTGGCAGAGGAAGCGGATACGATTGAGCGGGTCCGGGAGATTTACGAATCGCAGCAGAAAAGTGAGGTTCGGCGGAACGGCTGATGGTCGGCTCGATCACGAGTGGTCCGTGCTGACGCGGTTCAACGCACTTTCGCGAACTCAGAGCCTTTCGGCAGCACCGCTAACCGCTGTTTGAGTACTCTGACCGTTCCCTCGCAAATCTCCTCGGGCGATCCCGTCGCCGGGATTGGCAAGAGAAGGCCAAGATTGCTGTAGAAGTCGATCAGGGGGGCAGTGCTTCGTTCGTAGGCTTCCATGCGAACGGTGACCGACTCGGGGCGGTCGTCTTCACGCTGGAAGAGGCGTCCGCCGCAGCGGTCACAGATGCCCTCGACTTGCGAAGGTTGCCGCGTGATGTGGTAAACGGCTTTGCATTTTTCGCAGGTGCGGCGCCCACCGAGGCGCTCGACAATTTCGGCGATCGGCAATTCGTAGTTCACCACGGCGTCCAGCGTAATCTGCTCGTCTTCCATCAGGCGCTTCAGCAATTCGGCCTGAAGGAGCGTGCGGGGGAAGCCGTCGAGAATAAAGCCACCGCGGCAGCGAAGGCAGTCGGTCCGCTCGCGAACCAAGTCCCAGACGGTTACATCGGGCACGAGGGCCCCGCATCGCACGAAGTCGAGGGCGGCGCGCATCGCGGGCGTCTGTTCGCAGTCGCTGCGCGTGGCGGCGGCACGGAAGATGTCGCCAGTTGAGAGGTGGCAGGCGCCAAGACGCTGGCGAAGCAGGTCGGCCTGGGTGCCTTTGCCGACTCCTGGCGCACCCAGCAGGATCAAGCGCCAACAATGTGCGAGTTCCGTCGGGGCTGGGCAGACGGCGGATGGGCCTTCGAGCCAAACGGCGCGGGTGTTTTTTGTGGAGACGGACATGCGGCACCTGCAAAAGGGAAAGATCGGCGCGGACCTGAATAGGGTTCAGGCAGTACGCGCCCTGGCAGGCTAGCCTAGCGCGGATGGTCCGGTGAGTTTGTGACGGTCGTCACGGTGGCCTGTGAGGGTTGGATTCATGACCGGAGGCCCGGGAAGAAACCGCAAAGATTCTTCGCTCGTTCAGTTGGCGCCTCACCACACCACACTCAGAATGACGAATTGGATCAACAAGGCACGAAGGCTACGGGGGGCTTGTTCAGGCCCCTAGTGATGATGATGATGTTCGGCTTCGCCCATCGGGATGACGCAGCCGTGCGCGACTTCGCATTCGGCGTGCTCGAACTGGATCGTGGTGTGGACCACGCGAAAATCGTGGTGAAGGATTTCCTTTACGTCGCGCAGGATGCGCTCGCTGGCGGATGGCGGGATGTCGGCGATGGCAATGTGGCAGGACAGGGCGTGGCTTTCTGACCCGATGCTCCAGACGTGCAGGTCGTGCACATCGTTGACGCCTTCCACCTTGCGGATGGCGGCTTCGAGCCGGTCGAGTTTCATGCCGCGCGGCGTGCCTTCGAGCAGAATGTTCATGGTTTCGCGAAGGATTCCGATCGAAGACCACAGAATCAGGGCGCCGATCCCGAACGAGAGTGCGGAGTCGATCCAATACCGGTGCGTGACCATGATGGCCCAGCCACCAATGATGACTGCGGCAGTGGAGAGCGTGTCGCCGACTTCGTGGATCAGGGCGCTGCGGATGTTGACGTCGCCACCTGTGCGATAGAGGAGCAGGGCGATCACGCCATTCATCACGACGCCCGTGGCTGCCACCCACATCATGAGTCCGGCATGGACGACTTCGGGGTGCTGGATGCGCCGGAAGGCCTCGTAAAAGATAAAAAATGCGATTGCCACCAGCGAGGCCGCGTTGATGAGGGCGGCCAGGACTCCCGCGCGATGATAGCCAAACGTCTTGGTGGCGCTGGGCGGCCGGGATTGCAGATAGACGGCGACCAGCGACAGCAGGAGTGCCAGGAAATCCGAAAGATTATGGCCAGCCTCGGAAAGCAAGGCGAGGGAATGGGCGCGAATTCCTGCGACTACCAGCAGCAGGATGTAAGCCAGCGTGACGAACAGCGAGATGCGCAGCACCTTGGAGGTGCCGTGTCCGGCGCCGGAATGCGCGTGCATATGCATCGTAATAAGTGTAACGGGGCGAGGGACCTGCTTCAAGGCACGTGGTTCAGGGGCTTCCCGGCATCGGCACGCCTGAAACAAGAGTAGAATGCTTGCCTTCCGGTGCAGGGGTTTGGCGGTTGCGCGCGCCCGGAATTTTCCACGGAGAGAAAACATGCGGATCAGTCGTTGGGGATCGTCTGTACTGGCGCTGTGGTTGGCGATGGTGGCCGTCGCATCGGCTGACACCATCATTACGCGAGAAGGAGCGAGCTACTCCGGAAGGTTCCTCGGGGCGAAAGAAGCGATGATTTCTTTCACCGACACAAGCGGCATTGGCTACACGTTTCCTGTCAGCGATGTGCAGTCGCTGGTGTTTACGGCGACCAACGACACCGTAACCCTGCGCAACGGTAAGGTCTATTCGGGTAAGTTCAACGGCGCCGATCCGCTGCCGTTTAAGGACAACATGGGAATTCTCTACGAATTCCCGCGGAAAGACGTGGAGTCGCTGATTCTGAGCGAGACCGGCGTGGCACCGGCTCCGCCCCAAGGGGCGAAGGTCATTCCGACCGGGAGCGAAATCAGCATTCGCACCAACGAGAAGATCGATTCCGACAACGCGTCGCCGGGGCAGCGCTTCTCGGCAGAGGTGGTGGAGCCGGTGGACGATCTGTCCGGAGCAGTCGCGATTCCAGGCCACTCGCCGGCCAAACTTCTGATCATTTCGGAGTCGGGCGGCGGAGCCGGTTCGCCTTATCTCTACCTCGACCTCGATTCGGTAAGCATTAGTGGCAAGATCCACCGCGTGTACACGTCAGAGCTGAAGGAATCGAACGACAAAGGCTTCGGGAAGAACAAGCGAACAGCGGAATTCCTAGGCGGCGGAGCGGCCATCGGCGGGCTGTTCGGAGCTATTTTCGGCGGTGGTCAGGGAGCCGCGATCGGCGCGGCATCGGGCGCCGGTGGAGGCTTTCTCACCCAGTTGTTTACACGTGGGAAACAGGTAAAAGTTCCGGCAGAAACCATCCTGCATTTCCGGCTGGAACGGCCGCTGGTGCTGCAGCCGCAATAACGATTGACTCGACGACAATGCGGAGCACGGGAATAGCAGGGCGGCACATTCTCGTCGGAGCCGTCTTGGCTGACTGCGGGTTGCGATAACTTGCCCTATTGCTTGCAACCACAGTCGATGCCCTAAGAACGCGCAAAAAAGGAACACAAGATCGTTAAAACAAATGAACTCGTAGGGAGCACTGTGACCGCGATCCAGGAACAGAATTATTGGTTGACGACGGTGGAAATACCGCGGACGGATACGTCTCGTGCCTTGCCAGAAATGGCGGACGTGGCAGTCATCGGGGCGGGATTTACCGGGTTGTCGGCGGCGCGGACACTGGCGAAGAAGGGCATCAAGGTTGTTGTGCTGGAGAGTCAGACCATCGGCTGGGGCGCCAGTTCACGGAATGGCGGCATGGTGCTCAGCGGGTTGAAACTGGGAGTCAATCAGCTGATCTCGATGTATGGGCGCGAGCGGACGCAGCAGATGTACAAGGCGTCGCTGGCGTCGATTGATTGCGTGGAGAAGATCGTGCGTGAGGAGGAGATTGCCTGTGACTTCTCCCGTTGCGGGCACCTGGAGGTGGCCTGCAAGCAGAAGCACTTTGACGACTACGCGCGGCAGGCGGAGGTTGTACGGCGCGAATTCAATCATGAGCTGAAGATTGTCCCGCGCAATGAACTGCGATCGGAGATCGGCTCGGATATTTATTACGGCGGCATGGTGGATGAAACCAGCGTTGGGTTGAATCCGGCTCGTTACGTGGCCGGGCTCGGAGCGGCGGCGATCCGGGCAGGCGCATGTATTCACGAGACGACTCGAGTCGAAAAGATTGAGCGCGGCAGCCGGCAGGGGTCCCCAGGCTGGGCGATTGGCACTTCACGGGGGACTCTCTGGGCTCGCGATGTATTCGTCGGAACCAGCGGATATACAGGCAAAATCACGCCCGCGCTCCAGAAAAAAATCATTCCCATTGGTTCCTACATCATTACGACCGAAGTACTGCCCGAGGTGCTGGCGCACGAACTAAGCCCACGGAACCGCATGATCTACGACTCGAAGAACTACATCTACTACTACCGGCTGACGCCGGACAATCGCATGCTGTTCGGCGGGCGGGCGGCGTTCTTCCCGGAGAGTGGCGATACGGTGCGAAGGAGCGCGGAGATTTTGCGGCGGGGCATGATCGAGGTGTACCCGCAGCTGCGGAACACGAACGTGGAATTCGCCTGGGGCGGGACCCTGGATTTTGCTTTCGACATCATGCCGCATGCCGGGCAGATGGATGGGATCTACTACGCGGTGGGCTATGCCGGGCATGGTGTGGCGATGGCGACCTACCAGGGGCAGCTCATGGCGCAGCGGATCGCGGGCGAGTTCGTGGAGAATCCATTTGAAGGTATTAAATTTCCCGGTGCACCGCTAGGGCTGTACAACGGGAAGCCGTGGTTTCTGCCGTTCGCGGGGGCGTATTACAAGGTGCTCGATTGGGTGAGCTGATCGCTTGGAGTCGGGAGGACGCAGTGTATAATCCGGCGCTGTTTCCCGTCGTCGAAAACTCCATTCGAGGGTGAGGCAATGTTCCAGTCAGTGACCGAAAGTAGCGAAGCGCGCGCGGCGCTGTACATCGTGACGGCTGCGTTGATCGGATCGGTGATCATGGGGTTGGTCGCGAACTTCCACTAAGTCGCAACGATCATCAGAATCTTCCGGCAAATTGCCGAATCAAAGTCCGCTCTGCGGAGCCGTCCCCTTCTCGCCGAAAAACCGCAGAATCATATACACGACAGGCCCCGCGGCCAGAGCCACGGGCCCCCAGCGTAGTCCATAGCGATCACTCCCCAGCAGCGCGACTGCGCTCATGACGAGGACCGCGAGCACGGCACAAATCAGGCCAAGCCGACCTCCTGGAACGACGAACGAGCGCGGCAAATCCGGCATTTTGCGGCGGAGCTGCCAAGCTGCCCCTACTGTGAGAACCGTGGTCGCGACCCGCAGCCAGTTGTAGACGATGATCAGTTGCGTGAGCGAATGCTGGGCGAGCAAGGCATAGATGACTCCCGAGACCATGATGGCTATCCATGGAGTGCCGAAACGCGGATGCTTGACAGTCAACGCAGAGGGCAGGTACCCGTCTTCCGCCATGGCGAAGGGCATGCGGGTAGACGTCAGGACCGTGGCATTGAGAAGCGAGAGGTTCGTCACCATGGCGGCGATGGTCATCCAGGAGCCGAGCCAGGGGCCGCCGACGAGTTGTGCTGCGTCGGAGAAGTAGCGGGTATGCCAATCCTGCCAGTTCCCCAAAGCCGCCAACGAGGCCAGCGTGGGCAGGAAGTAGACCGCGATCGACAGTGGCACCACGATGGCGAGGGCAATGGGATAGGTACGGCGCGGATTCTCGACCTCTTCGGCAACAGTGGAGCATTGCTCGTATCCGGAATAAAGCCACAGTCCCAGCGCGAGCCCGACTCCAAACACGTTGAATAGCGGCTGGTGGGGTGGAACGATGGGCACGAATGGGTTGTGCTTCCACTTGGCGAACCCGATCACGACCAGCGCCAGCGCGGGCATGAGAATGAAAATCTCGAGCACTGTAGCGAATTTTCCGACCGCCTCAATTCCGCGCACGTTGATCCATGTGATTAGAGCAACGACCAGGAGAGAGACGGCGTAGTGCCGCCATCCCGTAAGCCAAGGCAAGTAGAAGCTGAAATAATCGGAGAATTGCACCGCATACGCAGCGCCCAGCAGGAATGAAGCGCACCAGTTCCACCAGCCGGCGAGAAAGCCCCAAAAGTTACCGAATCCAGCGCGTGCCCAGCGATAGAAGCCGCCTTCGACCGGCATGGCTGTCGTGAGTTCGGCGGAGACCAGAGAGACGGGGATCGACCAGAAGAGCGGAATGACGAGCAGGAAAATCAGGGTCAAGCCGGGGCCGGAGGTGGTGACCATGTCCTCGAGGCCGAAGGGGCCTCCGGTGCAATACGAGAACATGACCCAGACGAAGTAGAAGAGTCCGGCTTTGCGGACGGCGGATTGGACGCTGCGCTCGCTGGCCACGGGTTCGGAGACGAGCGCCGATTATACGTGCAAGAAACGGAGATGCAATCGCTAGGCGGCCAGCGTGCCGGTCAGCGCGCCCTCTAGTTCCAGCAACCTGCGCTTTACGTCGAGGCCCCCGCCGTAGCCGCAGAGGGTACCGTCGGAGGCGATCACGCGGTGGCAAGGCACAATGATCGCGATGGGATTGCGGTTGTTCGCCATCCCCACAGCTCGGAAGGCTTGTGGCTTGCGGACGGCGCGGGCGATGTCGGCGTAGGAGCGGGTTTCACCGTAAGGGATGGCCAATAGAGCGTGCCAGCACTGTAATTGAAATGGAGTGCCACGAAGATCGAGCGGAAACGTGAATTCGCGGCGCTTTCCGGCGAAATATTGGGCGAGCTCGTTGGCGACGGGTTTGGTCTGGTCGGCGGATTTTTCCCAGGAAATGTTTTTGTTTGTAGTCGGGAAGCGTCCGCGGTCAAATTCGAGCGCGACCAAGCCCTTCGCAGAGACAGCAACGTTCAGGGGACCGACGGGCGAATCGAGTTGCGAGTAGTGGAGAGTTTCCATGGCTTCTCCGAGTTATAGATTCCATGTACGGGAAAGAATATGCAAGCTGAGAGAGGGACGCGGTCCGAAAACGTCTGCCGTCGCGGAGAAGAGAGACCCTCTTTCGGAGCCGGGGAAAATCCCAAGGTCGATGCAGCCGGGAATCCCATCCTAGCGCAAAGGACGCGCTAGGATGGGGCACCCGCGCGTCGGGGCCTACGTGAGCTGGGTGAAATGCAAAAAGCCTCTCGCGGCGGCGAGAGGCTCTTTGAGGGGAGAAGACGGGAATGGATCCCGTCCGGAGTACAAAGTTATTTCGCGGGCGCCTGCTGCTGATCCTGAGCCGGAGCCGGCGAGGTGCTGGATGCCAGCTGATCCAGGTTGTTCTTCAGGAGGCTGATCTCCACGCGGCCGCCGTTCGTGCGCTTGGTCTTGCCATCGCCAGTCGAGGCCTGCGTCGGAGCATTGCCCATGCCGACGAGGTAGATGCGGTAGACCGGGATGTCATGATTGAGGACCAGGTAGCGAACCACGGACTCGGCCATCTTCTGCGAGCTCTGGATCGCGGTCTGACCCTTGCCCGAAGAGAAGCCCTGCACTTCGACGATGTAGCCGTGCTGGCTCTTCAGGGGGGTGGCCATCTCGTCCAGCGCGTCCTTCGCGGCCTTGCTCAGCACAGTCTGACCGGGCTTGAACCGGATTTCGGTCTGGGTCGAGGGCGTGTACTGATCGATGTTGCCCACGACCTGCTCGACGGTATTCAGCCGGGTGGTAGCCTGGGTTGCCGTCTGCTGGGCGGCGTTGGCGCGATTGCCAGCATCGACGGCGTGCTGATCCGCTTCGTTGGCCTTGTTGGAAGCGAGCTGAATCCCCGCCTGAGCGCGCGAGTCGACGTCCTTGATCAGCTTGGTGTTCTGGCTGGTCAGCTCATCGAGCTCATTGACGCGGTCGCGGATGGGCGAGGTCTGGCGCTGCACATACTTTTTGCGGGCAAACGGATTCAACTTGCCCCAGAAACCTTCGTGAGTATCCGGCTGCAGCGGATCCTTGCCGGTGGCGGCGTCTGCCTTGGTCGGCGCAGGCGCGGCCTGGGTCGTACCCTGAGCGGGTGTGGTCGAAGCGGGCTGCTGCTGAGCGAAGGCCGGGAGAGCAAGGGCGCCGGCCACGAGCAGTGCAATAAGGCTGTTTTTCATATTGAACTTCCTCCGATTGGGGGAGCGTTTGGGGCTCCACTCCAGCACGCCTGAGAGCGTGTTGCGTGATTTTTGATTGCGTCCCCTAACGGGTGAACAGAAAGCAAGATGTTGCTTTGCCGGCATACGCTGACGCAACGTATGCACCGAACCCTACCAAATGAGCACCGCCGTTTCCGGCGTTGCTTGTAATGGTTGTTACAGTTTGCGTGCCAAACCCCGAATTGGCAGGCTACGCTAAATCCTTGAGCGTCAAGCACATTGTAACGCGCTTTAGGGTGAAAATAGGGGACAGCCGCGCTTGCAGAGTAAATTTGGCAGAACCTGCTATAAAAACTACTTGGGCCGAATCGGGGTAACTCACGCAAATTGAGGGAGAAACGCAAGAATGTTTCGAGCCCGTGTGCAATGTGTTTGCACTTCGCTGGCTGCAATCCTAGTGCTCGCAGTAGGGGTGCCGGTCGCAGCCCATCGAATGCCGGCTGAGGTTGCTTCGCAAGCACTGGCGTCTGCAGCAGTGCCCGCGGATCATCTGGCACGCTATTCCGACCTTGCCGTCGAGTGGCTGCAAGAATACCTGCGCATCGACACCACGAATCCTCCCGGGAACGAACTGCAGGCGGCCGAGTTCTTCAAGAAAATCCTGGATGGAGAAGGCATCGAAAACAAGCTGTTTGAGTATCAGCCCGGACGCGCGGACTTATGGGCGCGCATTCCGCACGCCGCAAACGAAGCGCAGCGTCCTTTGATTCTGCTGAATCACATGGATGTGGTCACGAGCGACCCTGCGCACTGGAAGGTGCCACCCTTCAGCGGGCAAATGCTGGATGGAACCATCTATGGCCGTGGTGCGCAGGATATGAAGAATGAAGGCCTGGCGCAGTTGGTCGTGATGGTGATGCTGAAGCGCGAGAAAGCGCGGTTGAACCGCGATGTGATTTTCCTGGCCGTGAGCGATGAGGAAGCCGACGGTACGGGCACCGACTGGATACTTGCGAATCATCGCGATCTGCTCGAAAACGCCGAGTTTCTGATCAACGAGGGCGGCGAAAATCTGCTGGAGAATGGAAGGGCTCGCTATATCGGGGTAGATGTGGGAGAAAAGGTCCCATTCTGGCTTCGTGTGGAGGCCCATGGGCGTTCGGGACACGGCTCGCGGCCGATTCTCGATTCGGCGCCAAATCGTCTGGTGCGCGCCCTGGACCGGGTAATTGCGTATCGGCCGCCGTATCGTGTATTGCCGGTGGTGGAGGAGTTTTTTCGCGAGATGGCTCCCTATGAGCCGCCGGAGCGGGCGAGGAACTTTCGCAACATACGGCAGGCGCTGCAGGATCCGAATTTCCGCGAGCAGGTGGACCATGATGAGTCGCTGAATTTTCTGCTGCGCGACACGATCGCATTGACCATGCTGCATGGCTCGGATCAGACGAACGTGATTCCCTCGTTGGCCTGGGCGAACCTGGATGTGCGTTTGCTTCCGGGGGAGGACGGGCGGAAATTGCTGGGAACGATCCGAAAAGTCATTGGCGATTCGGAAGTAACGGTTGAGCCCCTGCCCGGTAACGATCGCAGCGCGAACTATTCACCGACAAACAATAGCCTCTATGCGGCAATCAAGCGCGTTTCCGCACAATATTTTCCGGGCACACCGGTCGCTCCGCGGTTGACCAGCGGCTACACCGAGAACCAGCGCTATCGGCCCTTAGGCATCGCAGCGTACGGGTTTACCCCGTATACCGCGACCGACGAAGAAGGAAGTACCGAGCATGGAGACAATGAGCGTATCCGGGTTGAAGAAGTGCGACGCGGGCCCAGGATCCTTTACGACGTAGTGATGGCGGTGGCAGGCGGGGCATAAGCCCTGCGTGCCGCTTGCGCGGTGGCCAAAGATCCCGCGGCGACAGCTGATCTGAGGTGCGAGTTGGGACGAACGAGGCGTTCATGGGTGGCGACATTCAGAACAGCTACGACACGGTAGCGCGTGAGTATGCCGATGAAATCTATGGCGAACTCGCGAACAAGCCATTTGATCGCGAACTGCTCGATCGCTTCGCCGAACGTCTGCGAGGCCGCGGCCCGGTGTGCGATCTTGGTTGCGGGCCGGGGCAGATCGCCCGCTATCTGCGGGATCGCGGAGTGGACTCGTTCGGAGTCGATCTTTCCTTCGGAATGCTGGCTCAAGCACGCCGGCTTAACCCGGATCTAGCGTTCGTGCAGAGTTCGATGTCTTCGCTTGGGCTGGGATCGGGGACGCTGGGAGGTGTCGCCGCGTTTTATTGCATCATTCACATTCCGCGAGCACAAGTGGTTTCGGTGCTCACAGAAATCCGGCGCGTTTTGCGGCCCGCGGGCCTTTTCCTGGTGACGTTCCACCTTGGCTCCGAGGACACGCATCACGAGGAAATGCTGGGTCACCAGGTGAAGCTGGATATCGCTCTGTTCACCACGGAAGAAATGAGCCGCTACCTTCAGGCGGCGGGATTTCTCGTCGAGGAAGTACTTGAGAGGGATCCATACGCTCCGGAGGTTGAGTATCAGAGCCGGCGGGGATACGTTCTGGCATCGAAACCGAGCTAATTAGGTCCCGGCTAATCAGTCCCCGCGATCACTTGGGCCCCTGAGACGTGGACTTGGGCAAAACTACTTCGTCGAGATAGCGATAAAGCTTGTCGCGGTGAGCGGAGCGGTAGGCTGGATAGTCCTGCGCGATGTCACGGTCTGCGCGGTTCAGCAAAACGAACGGCTCGAGCAGGCCGTCATGGTCCACCTGAATCAGCGCCATCAACGACGGGTCAAGTTTTTCGGCCTTTTTCTGTGAAGCCGCGTCTGGGGCTAGAACCGTGACCATCGCATCGAGCGCCGCAGCCTCTTCTTTCAGGCTGTGGCGATAGGCGGTCTCGTTTGGATATTCCTTCTTGAATTTGCCTTGCTCCCAGGCTTCCCGCGTGTTGTTGTAGGCCGTCCACCCGGCAGACTCCGGCGATTCCTCCTTCAAGGAGTGTTCATCGAGGGTGACCTCCTTGTCGGCCGGTTTTTTTGCCGAAGATTTGTTCTCAAGGATGATCGCGTTGAAGGGCTGGTTGATGCGGTCGGTCCAGTTGCGAAGAGCTGCCCAGGGAGCGCGATTGTAAGGCTCAGCGATGACGGCCTTGATGTAGTTCTGGCGCGCCTCATCGTTCTTGCCCGCCATGGCGAGGGCGTCCCCCCAGTAGCGGTATGCGGTTTCGCGGTCGGGATTGATGTTGACGGCGCGATCGAACCATTCGCCGGCACGGTCATAAATCTTCTGCTTGAAGTAAACGTCGCCGACGAACAGCGCTGCCTCGTAATTCTTGGGATCGAGCTCCAGCACATGCTGGTAACCTTCGCGAGCCTCATCGAGATTGCCCTTGGCGAAGCTGGATTCGGCGGATTTCATGGCGTCGTTGACATCTTTGCGTTCAGAAAACTTGGGCTCGGAACCATCTTCGGGAATCGAGGTCAGGATCTGCATGATGTCGCTCTGGTCGCCGAGTTGCTTGGCTTCGAGCCCGATCGTGCGCGCACGCACGCGTTCTCGCTTGCGGTCTGCCGGATTGCTCAGCGTGGCGGAGTACTCGAGGATGCAGTACGCCCAATGCTCCTTCACCACGAAGTCCTTGGGGTTAGTGTTGGCGAGTTTTTCAAGCAGGGGCATCGCGTCGACAAATTTCCCGGCGCGGTACAGTTCCAAGGCTTGCTGGCGCAAGGCAGCGGTCTCGGGGTCGTCCTTGGTTTGAGTTTGCGCGCCCATCTGGCTTTGCGCGCCGATCCGGGTGCAGGTTACCGCGAGCAACATTAACAACAGGACAATTTTCCCCGTGTTCACTTGCGATCTTTTGCGGGTCGAGATCATGGCTGCCTTTCGTCTCAGGGCGGTTGTGCCAAGGTGCAAGAGCACAAACTTCGAAGGTAATACAGGACTGGCCGGCTGCAAATGGCACTTGCGGGGCTCGTCAGTGGCCGCAAAACCGATCGTACTGCTCGTAGATGAAATGGTCGGTCATCCCGGCAATGTAATCGCAGATGACCCGGGGCAGCGGTTCTTCCTGCGCTTTCTCCTGATAATTGTGAGGAAGCGCGGCAGGCTGCTCCATCCAGTAGGCGAAGAGCGCCTTCACCACGAGCTCAGCATCGTCTTTCTCTTCCGAGAGTGCGGGGCTGAAGTAAAGCTGGTCGTAGAGGAACTGCTTGTTGGCCCGGCGTTCTTCTTCTACTTCAGCGCTCAGGCCAACCAACCTGGTGGGATGCTGGCGCACAGCGTCGAGGCTTTGAATTCCCTGCGCGCGCAGGGCGTGTTTCGTGTTTTCGATGAAGTCTCCGACCATGCGATCGAGAATACGCTTGATGGTTTCGTTGAACTTCAGTTTGTCCTGGGCGGTTGGGTAAATCGAGTCGACCTCCCGGTAAAAGTGCTCAAAAATGGGCAAGCCGGTACGAATGTCGTCGAGCGAGAGCAGGCGGGCTTCAAAGCCGTCATCAAGGTCGGCAGTGTTGTATGCAATCTCATCGGCCAGATCGATCAGCTGCGCTTCTAGCGGCGGGCGCTGGTCGAGCAGATACTCCGAGAGTTGCGGAAACTTCTTCGGGTCGTAGTCGCGGGAGTGCTTGATGATGCCTTCGCGGACTTCGAAGGTAAGATTCAATCCACGAAACGCAGCGTAGCGAATCTCGAAATCCTCGACGATGCGCAAAGCATGCAGGTTGTGATCAAACGTGAAACCGTGCTCGCGCATGGCGCCATCGAGCGCTTTTTCTCCAGCGTGGCCGAAGGGCGGATGGCCGATGTCGTGGACCAGCGCGAGAGCTTCCACGAGGTCCACGTTCAGACAAAGCGCCGCGGCGGCGGTGCGCGCGATTTGGGCAACTTCCAGGGTGTGGGTCAGGCGGTTGCGGAAGTGGTCGGAGTAGCGGCGGGTGAAGACCTGGGTCTTGGCTTCAAGGCGCCGGAAGGCGCGTGCGTGGATGACGCGGTCACGGTCGCGCTGGAAATCGTTGCGGTAGGGGTGGTGCGGCTCGGGAAATCGGCGCCCGCGAGATCGCTCCGCGCGCACCGCGTAATCGGCGAGCATGAGAAGAGTCTAGTTTCAAAGTTTCAAGGTGGCAAGGTTTCAAACTTAGGGCGTCACATTGAAACTTTGAAACCTTAAAACTCTGAAAACTTGTGCTACGGCTTTTCCGACTGCTCGCGCGCCAACTTCACCTTGGCGGATTCGAGCTTCTTCTGCACGCTGGCAAAATTGTCGGTATCGACTTCCGGGCCGACGGTCTTGTTCCACTCGGCCACGGCGCGCTCCCAGTGAGCTACGGCGAGCTTCAGCCGGCCCGTTTTCTGGTATACGTCGCCGAGGTGATCGTGCACGGTCGGATCGGTGCCAATGCGCTGCGAGGCCTTCACCAGCTCCTCTTCGGCCTGCTCGTACTTGCCCATCCTGTAGTAAACCCAGCCGAGGGAGTCGAGATAGGCGCCGTTTGAGGGCTCGAGTTCGACAGCTTTCTTAATAAGGCCGAGAGCCTCTTCGAGTTTGACGCCGCGGTCGGCCAGCATGTAGCCGAGATAGTTGAGCGTCATGGAATTCTGCGGGTCGCTGGCGAGCACCTTGCGGAACATCTCTTCCGCCTGATCGTATTTTTTCTGGCGCTCGAGGCTCGAGCCGCGCAGGAAATAGACATACTCTTTGTCGTCGGGCTTGGTGGAAAGCTCTTCCGCCTTATCGAGCGCGCGTTGCGCATCGTCCCAGCGCCTGAGCCGCGTGTTCATCTGGGCGAGCGTGATATAGACGTCGCGATCTTCAGGCTTGCCCTTGATCATGCTCTGGACTTCGGCGAGGGCCTTGTCCGGCTGACCGGTGTCGGCCAGTTGCGCGGCGTAAACCATCTGCAGGCCCCGGTCGTTGGGGAGCTTCTGAACGGCTTCCTTCGCCGCTGCGGTTGCCTGGGGCCATTGCTTGGCCTCGCGGTAGGTGTCGATGACCTGCTGGTAGCCGCGCACGGCGTTGTCGTCGCCGAGCGCAATCATTTTGCGGAATGCGTCGTTGGCTTCGGAATATTTGCCCTGGTCGCGGTATACGGTGCCCAGGCGCTCGAGAAACACGGCGCGGTTGTTGCGTTCACCCTGCGAATAGCTGTTGTCAGGCTTCTCGGTTTTCTTGAGCAGATCCTGCAAGGTCTGCGCGGCTTCGTCGTAGCGGCCCTGCGCCTGGTAAACGGCGGCTTCGTTGTAGGGCACCTCGATCGAGTCCTGCACCATCGACTCGGCCTTTTTCAGGTTTTCGAGCGCGAGATCGAACTTGCCCGTCTTGCGGTAGATCTCGGCCATGTGCAGGTAGGTCTGGGCGTCCTCCGGGTTCGCGTCGGCAATGACCTTGTACTGTTCGAGCGCGGCATCCGTCTGGCCATCGTTCATCAGGTTTTCAGCCAGGCCGCGGATCGCGTCGAGATTGTCGCGGTCGAGTTCAATCGCACGCCGGTAGGACTCGATGGCTTCCTTGTACTGCTTCTGCTGCTCGTAGGTGTAACCCAATGCCGCGTACATCTTGGCGGAACGGCCGGCGTCGGGAACGGAACTCAAAACTTGAACTGCGCGGGTTGCATCTCCCTCTTCGTTGTAGAGGTACGCCAGGGTGGTGACAGCTTCCTCAGAATCGGGTTGCAACTTCACGGCGAGCTTGAATTCGCTCTCCGCCTTCTGCAGGTCGTTGTTCAGCCGGTAGAGGCGACCAAGGAGCAGGTGATCGTCCACACTGTCGGGTTCGATCTTGACAATTTGCTCGTACTGCTCAATCGCGAGTTTGAGGACGCTGCCGGAACCGTTGTTGGTCGACTGCATGTCCCCGAGCGAGCGCAAGTAGATCCGCCCTAGCAGCTTGTGTGCTTCGAGATTGTTGGGATCGCGTTTGAGGATGTCCTGGGCCTCGAGCACGGCGTCGCGAATGCGACCGGTCTTCGCATACAACTCCGCCAATGCCGAGGTCAGATATTCCGAGCCGGGATCGGCGTCGATGGCGGCGCGATATTCTTCAATGGCCTTGTTCGCAAGATCGCTGCGCCCATACACAGCAACTTGCTCTTCGTACATATGAGCGAGTGTGTAGTGGTAGTAGGCGGCAGCCTTATCGACTTTGCGCGGTGTGGGCGGTTCTGGTTGCTTCGCGGCTGGCGAACCCGAGGACTGTCCCAAACTGGCAACGCTTGCCAGCAGAAGCACCGAAAATGCGACGACAATTCTCTTCATGAAATACCTTAGATCCCAAAGTCTCAGCGATATAGATGCCCAACCGCCGCGCGTGGGTGTATGAGAATTGTACTCTCCCATTGATGGAATCGAAAGGAAACGGCGCATTCGCCTTGAGCGAAAGTAATCCCGGAAGGACAGGGACTGGTGGATTCCCTTTACGAACATTTACACAGAGTCCACAAGCCACAACGGTCGACTGATTCGTTCAGCCGAGGCGGCGAACCGGCAGAGGCGGGAAACCCGGCAGAATCAATGGCGGAAGTGCCGGACGCCGGTGAAAATCATCGCCATGCCATGCCGGTCGGCAGCCTCCATGACTTCCTGGTCGCGGACCGACCCCCCAGGCTGGATGATGGCAGTGGACCCGACCCTTGCAATCTCTTCCACGCCATCGGGGAATGGAAAGAAGGCATCTGAGGCGGCGACGGTGCCCTTGAGCG
The DNA here is from genome assembly GCA_963729415.1 of uncultured Acidobacteriota bacterium. Lineage (GTDB taxonomy): Bacteria > Acidobacteriota > Terriglobia > Terriglobales > Acidobacteriaceae > Gp1-AA133. Next base: position 701,213 of record CAVSOD010000018.1, read on the forward strand.
GCAACTGCGCCTTCATGGCACCGATCTTGCAAGAGTCGACCCGGCTCATCTGACCTGCGCCTACACCGACGGTCTGACCGTCACGCACGTAGACAATGGCGTTGGACTTCACGTGTTTGCAGACCTTCCACCCGAACAGCAAGGCACGTTTTTCCTCTGGAGTTGGCGGGCGCTTGGTGACTACTTTCAGGTCGGCGTCGGTGAGTGGGCGAATGTCGGCATCCTGTACGAGCATGCCGCCGGATACGTTTTTGAGGACCCATTTCTGGTCGGAGGGAACAACCTCGACCAGGCGGAGATTCTTTTTTGCGGCGAATTTGGCTTTCGCGTCGTTATCGAAACCGGGCGCAGCGATGACCTCGAGGAACAATTTTGCCATCTCCTCCGCCGCCGAGCCGTCGATGACGCGATTCACGCCAATCACGCCACCGAATGCCGAGACCGGGTCGCATTCGAGCGCCTTCTTATAGGCCTCGAGCAAACTTTTACCGGTCGCCGTGCCACACGGGTTTGTGTGCTTGATGATTGCCACGACCGGCTCGTCGAATTCCTGGGCCAGATCCCATGCGGCCTGGAGATCAACAATGTTGTTGTAAGAGAGTTCTTTGCCCTGCAGTTGGCGGCCGTTCGCGACCCCAGCGCCTGAGCCATCGGAATACATGGCCGCCTTTTGATGGGGGTTCTCGCCGTAACGCAGATCCATAACTTTGTGAAACGACATGCGTAGCGTCGCGGGGAAGCCTTCGGCGGGGCGCAGCTCGAAATGGCCATTGGAACTGACACGCTCGAGTGTTGAAGCGATGGCGGAATCGTAGGCTGCCGTGGTGGCAAAGGCCTTCTGCGCCAGGCGCCACTTCGTGGCAGAGGAGAGTTCGCCGCCAGAACGTGCCATTTCTTCAGCCAGCGCATCGTAATCGGCGGGTGAGGTGACCACGGCGACATCGTGAAAATTCTTGGCGGCAGAGCGGATCATGGACGGGCCGCCAATGTCGATGTTCTCGACCAAGTCTTCAAACGGTACACCGGGCTTGGCCGCTGTCTTCTCGAATGCGTAGAGATTGACCACGACCATGTCGATGGGCTGGATACCGTGCTCGGCTACGGCCGAACGGTGCGCGGCGTTTTCGCGCCTGTGCAAAATGCCGCCATGCACTTTGGGATGGAGCGTCTTGACGCGGCCATCGAGCATCTCGGGGAATCCGGTGAGGTCGGAGATATCCTTCACGGATATACCCGACTCACGCAGAAGTTTTGCAGTGCCACCTGTGGAGATCAGTTCCACCCCCATGCCAGCAAGCTTGCGGGCAAACTCTACAAGTCCGGTTTTGTCGGTCACACTGAGAATGGCACGCTGGATTTTCGCCATGGGAGCCTCACGAAGGGATCAATGCCGCGGGAGCAACTAAAAATTCTACATCAGACGCGAGGGGGCAGTCGTCGGTGCCGAGCGAGTTCGCGCGCTACGGTGCAAAAGGGGCCGACTCGCGTGCAGACAGGCGATGGATTCTATCGGCGGAAGGATTCTTGACTGACGAGTGATTGTTGCAGACCGGCGACTGCGTTTACGTTTTCGCCTTGGCTTTCAACTTTACCTGGCCATCCTGCAGTTCCACGGAATATTCCACGTTGTGACAGCCGTATTGCTTGCGGATTTGGTCTGTCTTTTTCTTGACGAAGGTCGAAAACGTGTCGAGGTTTCCAGTGACGGCTTCACCGGATTTCTTCTTCGCAGCGGTCAGCGCATTGTAGAGGCGCTCCACATCTTCCTTGGGAGAGCTTTCAGAACACACCATGGAGAATGCACCGGGCTCCGCGCGACCCACTCCGTAAGCGGCGCGATGCTTGGGGGCATTATCTTCGGAAGAGCGGACTCCCTGCACCGAAAGCAATGCATCCTGCGGGCGACGGTAGCCTTCTTCCCGGATGCGCATTTTTTTGCGCCACAGGTCGCTGTAGATAGCATAGCGCTGGGCCATTTCGTTATAGCGAAAGCGCTGCGTGAAATTCATACGGCTGCCGTCGGAATGCTTGCGGATGAGAGCGACCGCTTTCCACTCCAGGTCCGAAGGCGGACGTTTGGTGGGGTTATTGAAGTAGACCTCGTACTCGATCTTCAGACGACGAAGCAGCGAGTCGAGGTGCGACAATTCCTCGTCGATCGTCAAGGGCGCGCCTCAGCAAGATCAGTTTAGGGACTTATGCCGGTATGGGCAGATGCCCGGCAGGCACTGAGGTAGGAGTACGAAAGTAATGAGAAGGCAGCTTTGGCTCTTAGCTTTTAGCTCTTAGCTCTTACAGCTTCTAGCTCCTAGCTCCTAGCTTCTAGCTTTTAGCTTCTAGCTCTTAGCGAAACTTCATTCGCCGGCTCCGTGGCTATGTTCCCCGATGTTTCTTGCTGGAGATGCTCACGGCACGTAACCCGGCGTCGCGACTCAGACCTTCGATGATTAAGGATCGAGAATGCATCTCATCAAATAGCTCGCAACGGAGATAGCGGACCTCAGGGGCTAAAGCCCAATGTTATGCAACCGTTGCGGCACGCCTGAAGGCGTGCCCTTCCCAGACTTGCAGGGGCGAGGGCAAGACGCCCTCCCGACAGCCGGCGGGACGCCGGCGCTACGGTCGTTTTTCCGCAGCCTGTGAAGGCGTGCCCTTCCCAAAACTATGTATGAAACGAGTTCTGAAGCAAGGGGCTAAAAGCTAAGGAGCTAAAAGCTGGCGCCTACCGCGCTGCGCTCGAGGCCATTTTCTTCACCATGGCCAGTACTAGCTTGCGGTCGCTGTCGTTGAGGTTGGTGGAATAGCGGCGGATCTGGCTAAGGAAGCGGACTTCGTCTTCGGAGAGCTGGGGCAGTCCCTTGGACCCGTTGGTGTGACTGGAATCAGAAAAAAACTGCGAGAGCGGCAATTCCATCGCAGTGGCAATTTTGGCCAGCGTATCGAGCGAAGGGATGGTGTGGCCGTTTTCCACCCGGGACAGATAGCAGCGGAGCAGCCCGGTGCGCTTTTCGATATCGCCCTGCGACATGCCCTTTTGCAACCGGTAATTTCGGATGGTTTCGCCGATGTTCATAGGCAACGAGACAGCACCAGAGCCCAACGGAAGTTGGACTGCATAGTAACCAGAGTAGTACCGTCTGGCAAGAGGAAATTGACTACGCGGCAAAGCCTTCCAGCCTAGAAGCTTGGGTCGCGACGACACGCGACGTGCAGAATTTTTCCACCGGAGAATCAAGCCACAGACGCCATTTCCGGTGTGCGCAACGCGCTGCATATCTCCCCGAATTTCATTTGCTTTCGGGCAGCGTGTATTCAAGGTCGTACGAATGCTTTCCGTTTTCGATTTGAATTGATACTGTGCCGGCGATTCCGGCCAGCTGATCCGTACCCGAATCGGGGACCACGGTGATTCTTAATTCCGGGGTGCCGCGAGTCATGACTCCGGTGTGGTAAAGCGCGAAGCTGCCCTTGCGGCCTTGCAAGGTCCCCGTGACGCGCTCGACCGCAACGTACACTCCCGAACCTTTGACGCCAGTCGAAACTGTCAGCATCTCGCCTTTGCCGCTGGCTTCCAGGTCGCCATGGTATTGCTTGTCGAGCGACATTCGGCCGAGCGTGGGATCGGCGACTTTCTCGGAGAGAGCTTGGGCCGTGGTTTTCACATCGAACGGTCCTCGAGCATGGTCTGTCAAACGGGTCTCCTTGGGCTGGGCAGCAGGAGTAGGGGCAGACTGCGCGGCAGCCGCATACCAAACCATCGACATGAGAAAGCAAGCAGTCAGTCGTAGAAGAATGTGGGAGTCGAGGTTCATAGCGGTGGGCGCGACGCGTTGCCGGTCAAATCCAGTTCCATGTATAGCGTGCCGGCCATCGGATTGGCACGGTAGGGCTCGATTTCCTTAAAGCCCAGCCGTCGATACATGGCGACCGCATCTTTCATGACGGGCTCGACCGTATCCAGCCGCAACCGCTGGTAGCCAAGCTCGCGGGCGTCGCGCAGAATTCTCTCCGCCAGGATGCGGCCGAGTCCCTTGCCTCGAAATGCCGGCCGCAAATACAACCGCTTCATCTCGCAAATGTCCGCGCTTATTTTATGCAGCGCGACACAGCCCGCGAGTTGGCCCTCGTATTCGGCGAGCAGCAGGCGGCCATCAGGAGGTGCGTAGTCTCCGGGCAATCCTGCAAGTTCCTGATCGAAACTCTGGAAACAGAGGCTGAAGCCGAGCGAGTTGGCGTACTCAAGGAAAAGTTCCCGGACCTGCGCGATTTGCGCGGGGGATTCAACCTGGGAGAACGTAAAACCGGGCGTTGTGTCGCGTGAGTTCATCTCTGACAAAAGCGACTTCTAACCCTTGACCAAGACTCGGGAAGTCGACTTTTTGGATGTTTCCGGTGCGTTGCTGGCTGCTTTTCTTGAGGGATCCTTCCGGTGGTCTATCCCATCAACATCCCACCGTTCACGTTCAAAACGTGTCCGGTGATATAGGAAGCTTCCTCAGACGCGAGAAAACGCACTGCGCCCGCGACGTCGTCCGTGGTGCCGATTCGTCCCAGGGGAATCATCTTCAGGCCGCTCTGCTTGATTTCGTCGGAAAGCACGTCGGTCATCGCGGTTGCTATAAAGCCAGGAGCCACCGCGTTACAAGTGATGTTGCGCGAGCCGACCTCGCGGGCGATGGCCATGGTTAAGCCGATCAAGCCGGCTTTCGACGCGGCATAGTTCGCCTGCCCGGCCTGCCCGATCTGCCCGAAGATGCTGGTGACGTTGATGATTCGCCCCCAACGCTGCTTGAGCATGGACCCGATCACCTGCTGAATGCACAAATATGCCGAAGTCAGGTTGGTGTTGAGGACGGCATCCCAGTCGGCGCGCTTCATGCGCATGACGAGTTGGTCGCGCGTGATTCCGGCATTGTTGACCAGAATGTCGACCTTGCCGAAGTGGGCGATCGCCGACTTAAACACCGACTTGATTTGCTCTTCGTCGGCTACATCCAGGGGGAAGGCGGCAGCTTGACCTCCGGCGGCTGTGATTTGCGCGACAAGTTCTTCGAGCTTGCCCTGATTGCGGGCAGCTACGGCCACGGCGGCGCCTGCTTCCGCGAGTTTCAACGCGCAAGCGTGGCCGATGCCCTGCGAAGCGCCGGTTACCAGCGCCACGCGTCCGGAGAGAGTCATTCGAGAATCTCCTCTTGATCCAATCGAACGTTAGAAACGTGAAATTATACGCGTTGCAGGATTCGGCAACGGCGCAGCAATGGGCTGTATCAGGAGTGGCTCAATCGTGGGATGCCGGTTCACCGCTAGCCCGCGCGACGCAAAGGCCAGACTACGACGTCCAGCCGTTTCGCGAAATGCAGCAAGGGCCGCGTATCAGGAAGCGAGATTCCGGCGGCCCGTGCCATGCTGTTCACCTCGATTTCCGCGGATGCGTTTTGCAGAGGCCATGGCACATGATGAACGTCGCCCTGATACACGGTTTGGTCGTGGACCGTGTAGAGGCAGTATCGCTCGGTGAGCCAGTGCTCGATGGTTCCCGGCTTGCGCAATTCGACAACGTCTAGCGGCGCATAACACGCGCGAAATTCAGCTTCGGCCTTACGACGTGAACAACGGTAGGCAATCTCTGGGCCCGTATCTTTGACCTGCATGTCGGCGAAAAAGTAGGGCAGATGATAAATCGCGCGGGCCGTTCGCACGGCCGGCAGACTGGCGGCATCGAGACTGAAGAAATACACTCCAGGCCGGCCGCACCGTGTCACGTAGGTGCGCACGTTGAGTTCCGGAAAAGAGGAGAGTCCTGGAATAGCAGGAATGGCGCGAGGGCGGACGCCGCTCATCCAGAAAGGAATCACGCCGATCCAGCACTGCTGATCGAATCGGTCAAGATCAAGTTGCGAGGGAACCAGCGGCCGAAGCGTTTCTGGCGAGATAGGCCAATGCGCGAAAAGAAGATCGTGCCAACTCTGCGCCATGAGCCACGGACCGGCGGGTAAGGGCCATGGCCGGTGCGCGGTGGACGCCAGCGACGGATGCATGCATCGATTGTAGTAAGGATCGGCGGCGTGCCAGAAAATGAAAGATTACTGTCCGCGAGAATGCGCGGCGGCAAAAGAGGCTTGTTGCGCGGTTTGCGTAGCAGGAGATGGCACCGCCTGATAATCACGGTGCACGATATCAACGACGGTGCGGCCAACGATCCGGGCTTTGGCTTCGGAGTGAATGTGAACGGGCAGCGTGAAGGATTGTACGTCGGTATAGTCCTGTACGAACTCGATGTGCTTGACGAAGAATGACGGCGATTTCACAACCACACCTTCGACGCGAACCAACCTGCCGGAATACGCATCGAGGTAAACGCGGCCCTTGAATAGCCCGGGGCGCTTCTTGTGCGGCTTCACCTGATACACATGTACGAGACGGTCGTCGATTCTGCTGACGCCTTTGTAGGAAAACTTGTAGTTTGTGGGGCTGATGGCCGTGAGCCCGGGGTCGTCCTTTTGAACATGATCGACTTCTGACTGCAGCAGGCGGTTGATCACATTGCTTCTCACGAATCCATCCCCGGTGAAGTGGATTGGCGTGAATTGCAGGGTGTGCGGCGCCTCGTATTTCCGCTCAAGTTCGTACTCGCCCTGCTGAGAAGTGTCCGGCAGTTGCGCTCGTACGACGGTTACGGCAGAGTAAGCGGCGAGATCATTTGCCTGGCGAGTGACCCGGCGCTGGTAGGTAAGTAGAGCCAGTTCGGGGGACATCGCCGGCAACTGAGCGTCGAGGTCCAGCGTGGCCACAGGCCCGGTGTCCGCCAAAATGAGCGGAAACGGGGGTACCGGTGCTTCCGCGGGCGGAGACACTTCGACGCCCGTGGAAAACATCTTTTGAGCAAAAACCTCTCCTGGCACGCACAGTCCGAGGAGTAGGACTATGAAGATAGGACGATTCATCAATAAAGGAACAATCTTTCTTTTATATAAGATTCAAGTACTAGTTGAAAAGTAACAAAAACGTTACAGGTACCGCGGAATCGCACGGTTCCGCGATTGGGATCCGAGCTTCGAGTTCTCCACAGGGCGCCGATTGCGCAAGGGCCGCGCCCCAGATAACATTTCCGTCACTCCCATGTCGGAAGTAATGACGAAACCAGAGCCTACCCACGAAAGCCGTATTCCCACAGATTCGCCGGCGATTGAAGTTTTTGCCGTGTACGGCGTCGAACCGGAAGTGCAGGCCTATGCCATGGCCAAGTACTCGCGTTCGGCGCTCTCGATGAAAGAGTCCCTGAAGGAAATCACGGCGCAGAAGGCCGAGAAGTTTCTCAACACTTTCTATTTTCAGTACGGTCACCGGTCGATTGCGGATTTGGCCCACATCGCGCTGGCGATCGAGAAACTTTCCATCCTGGCTGCGATCGCGGTCGCGGACGAGCAGCGGTGGGACGGTCAGGAGCGCTCCACCCGTTATCAGGACTTCAAAAAGAGCGGCTACTACGTGCCCGAGTTTGGCGGCGACGAGCAGGCTCGGGGGCTATATCGCGACACGATGGACGGGCTGTTCGAAGTCTACGAGGCGCTGTCGCAGCGGACCTATGAGTACCTGGCGGAGATCACGCCCAAGCCGCAAGAAATGAAGCCGGATAGCTACGAGCGCACGGTGCGTGCCCGGGCCTTCGACATCTCACGCTACCTCCTTCCCCTGGGAACCAACACATCGCTGGGCGAAATCGTCAATGCACGCACCCTCGAATCGCAGGTGGCACATCTTCTTTCGCACACGCACGAAGAGATCCGCCATCTCGGCGAACTGCTGAAGCAGGCGGCGCTGTCGCCCGCTTACAACGTAAATCGAGAGGCGCTCGAGGAACTGGTTGCAGAGATCCGCGAAGTCTCGCCGACGGTTGCGCTGAAGGCGGAAGAGCAGTTGCTGAAGGAAGTTCGAGTTGCGCCCACACTGGTCAAGTACGCCAATCCCAATCCGTACGAGATCGAGACGCGCCGCGCCCTGCAGCAGGCGGCGGTCGAAGTTATCGGGCGAACTCAAATTGCTCCATCGAAGCTGGTCGATCTGCTGGATGAGGATCCGCTGGAAATCGAGCTAGCCAGTACCTTGCTCTACGAGCACTGTCACTATCCGTATCGCCAGGTGCGGCAGGCGATTCAAGCGGCGGGCGAAAAACTCCGCCGGGAAGTTATTGATCTCGGCCTGCGCAACCGCGGTCCGCATGATGAGATGCTGCGCGCTTTCTGCTCGGGGCAGCAGTTCCGCTTCGACATTCTCATGGATATCGGCGGCTTCCGCGACATGCATCGGCACCGGCGTTGCGTGCAGATTGGGCAAGGCTTCACCACCCGCCACGGTTACGACACGCCTCCCGAAATCGAAGCCGCCGGCGCGCGCGGGGGCTACGACGCCGCCATGAAGAACGCTGCTCTGGCTGCTGACCAGATCGCCCGCCGGCCCGGCGATGAAACAATCGAGAACTCGCAATATGTCATTCCGCTTGGCTATCGCAAGCGTACCCTGTTCAAGATGGACTTCGCCGAGGTGGTCTACATCTCGGAGTTGCGCACCGGGCCTGCGGGACACATGTCGTATCGCAGTGTCGCCTACGCGATGTACGAGGCGGTGGCGCGGAAGTATCCGGCGCTGGCGAAGTATTTCCGCGTGCACGACGTGAAGGAGCCGATTGATTTACTGAAGCGGTAATCAACCGGCCCCGGTGTCGCCGCTGGTTCCGCGTAAAGAATAATTCGCTTTTTGTTCGCTTCGTGGTATATTGACCAAAATTGCTGTGACGACGAACACTACGGCCCACCAGCCCGTGGGTTTACTCTACGAGGGTCTTCATAAAACACATCATTTGAGGAGCCACCATGGCCGACGAACGTACCAAAGCGATTGATCTTGCGCTCTCCCAGATTGAAAAGCAGTTTGGCAAGGGCTCCATTATGCGGTTGGGCTCGAAGGAAGCGATCGTTCCGATCGCGGTGATTCCGACCGGCGCGATTTCCTTCGACGCTGCGCTGGGCGTGGGCGGGTTCCCGCGCGGTCGCGTGGTGGAGATCTTCGGACCGGAATCGTCGGGCAAGACGACGATCGCCCTACAAGTCATCGCGGAAGCGCAGAAGACTGGCGGGATGGCAGCCTTCGTGGACGCCGAGCATGCCCTCGATCCGCAATACGCCAAGAAGTTAGGCGTGGATATCGAAAACCTGCTGGTTTCACAGCCGGACTACGGCGAGCAAGCGCTCGAAATCGCGGAAGCGCTGGTTCGTTCGAACGCGATTGATGTCCTGGTGGTGGACTCGGTGGCGGCGCTCGTGCCCAAAGCCGAACTCGACGGCGAGATGGGCGACAGCCACATGGGCCTGCAGGCCCGGCTGATGTCGCAGGCGCTGCGCAAGCTGACCGGCATTGTCTCGAAGTCGCGCACTTGCCTGATCTTCATCAATCAGATTCGCGAAAAGATCGGCGTGATGTTCGGCAATCCCGAGACCACGACGGGCGGGCGCGCTCTGAAGTTCTATTCGTCAGTGCGCATCGATATCCGGCGCATCGCGGCCATCAAGGAAGGCGATGTCGTGACCGGCTCGCGTACGCGGGTGAAGGTGGTGAAGAACAAGGTTGCCGCGCCGTTCCGCGAGGCAGAATTCGACATTCTTTACGGCGAGGGCATCTCGCGCGAAGGCGATCTGCTCGATCTTGCTGTGAACAACAATGTTCTGGAGAAATCCGGATCATGGTTCAGTTACAAGGGTGAGCGGATTGGGCAGGGACGTGAGAACGCGCGCCAGTTCCTGAAAGACAACAAGGATACGCTGGCGAAGCTCGAGGCCGAGGTGCGCAAGACGTTGGGACTGACACCGGCAACTGCAACTCCAGTTGCCCCAACCAATGGCGCGGCTGCGGTCACTCAGACGACGAGCAAGGTCGCAACCATGCCTACAGGGACGGACGCCAAAGTGCCGGCGGCCAGAAGGTAGAAAGCGATAAGAGAATTCGAGGAGCTCGAGTTACTTGGCGGTTGGCGAGCTAACGCTTTCCAGCCGCTTTTTTGCCTCAGCCAACTGCTCTTCTGTCATCCGCGATTCCAGTTCGCTGATCCGGGTTTGCCATCCCCGTTCCTCGCCCACTAAAATCATACTTCGCCACGTTGCGATGCTGGTTCCGCGAGGAAACTTGCACAAAACGATCGCCATTTATCCAGGCTCGTTCGATCCGCCGACTAACGGGCATCTCGACTTGATCGAACGCGGCAGCAAGATCTTCGACGAACTGGTGGTGGCCATCCTACGAAACCCCGACAAGGCGCCGCTGTTCAATGTAACCGAGCGCGTGGCCATGCTGGAGGCGTTAACCGGCCATTACAGCAATGTGAGAGTCGATACATTTGACGGCCTCACTGTGGACTATGCTGCGAAGATTGGCGCCAGCAGCTTGTTGCGCGGCATCCGGGCGCTGAGCGACTACGAATACGAACTGCAGATGGCCTTGATGAACCGCAAGTTGCGGCCGGAGTTGGAAACTGTATTCATGATGCCTGCGGAAAAGTACTCGTACTTGAGTGCGCGGCTGGTGCGGGAGGTTGCGCAGTTAGGGGGATCAGTGAAAGGCCTGGTCCCGGAGCTTGTAGAAGAGCATCTGCGCGGGAAGCTTGACCCAGCGTTCAAGTTAGCCGAGTTTACCAGCGGGAGCAGGGAAGAAAAATCTGAAAGCCGGAAATCCAGGGCAAGGAAAAAAGCATGACACCCACGACCGAAGTGAGCCACGCCATCAAGCTAACCGATCGCATCAACCGGATAGAACCGTCCGCCACCATGGCAGTTGTGGCGGAAGCAGACAAACTGCGCGGGCAGGGTATCGACGTGGTCGATTTCGGCGCCGGCGAGCCTCATTTCGCGACGCCGCAGCACATCAAGGATGCGGCGATCGCAGCAATTCAGGGGAATTTCACCAAGTACACGGCGGTGGCCGGCACTGCCGAGTTGCGGGATGCGATTGTGCAGCGTCACGCGGCCGACTTCGGCTCTGGTTACCGCCGCGAGGAAGTGATTGCCTCGGTTGGCGGCAAGCACGCTCTGTTCAATGCGCTGCAGGTGCTTGTGGATCACGACGACGAAGTGATCCTGCCCGTGCCGTACTGGGTGTCCTTCAAAGACATCATTCGCTACGCCGGCGGCAAACCCGTGCTGGTCGAGACCGACGAATCACGCAACTTCGCGCTGACCGCTGAGATGGTGCTGAAGAACGTAACTTCGCGCACGAAGATGATCATTTTGAACTCGCCATCGAACCCGTCGGGCGCAGTGATGAAGCCGGACCACATGACGGAAATTGTCCGGATGGCGCATGAGCGCGGCATCTGGGTGGCATCGGATGAGTGCTACGTATATCTCAACTACACGGACCGGAATTTCTCAGCTGGTGCGCTCACGGAATTCAAGGATCGACTGGTGATCCTCGGATCTCTCTCGAAAACTTACGCGATGACAGGCTGGCGGCTGGGCTACGCGTTGGCGCCGGCTGCAGTGGTAAGTGCGATGGCGAAGCTGCAAAGCCAGTCGACTTCGAACCCGACTTCGATCGTACAAAAGGCAGCGGTGGCTGCCCTGAAAGGACCGCAAGGGTGCGTCGAGGAAATGCGCCGCGAGTACATCAAGCTGCGCGATCACGTCATCAACGGTCTGCGGGGGATTCCGGGTATTAAGTGCACGATGCCGGAAGGCGCGTTTTATGCCTATCCGAATGTATCGGCATTTTTCGGAAAGGGCGGAGTGAAATCCGCATCCGACGTTGCGGGGCGGCTGCTGCGCGAGGCCCACGTGGCCACGGTGCCCGGCGAAGGTTTCGGAACGACCGATCATATTCGGGTTTCTTATGCGACATCGGTCGGGGAACTGGACCGCGGGCTGGAACGGATGCGCCAGTTCTTTGCGGCGCTCTCGACATCGAGCGCCTACTTTCACATCGGAATATCGTAAGAATTATGCGGGTGTCGCCGCCGCGGAGGTGTGCTTGTTATCCCGAGCCTGGTTCTTCTTGTGCTGCGTAATCGCTGGAATGATAGGAATAATTCCGGCAGCCGGACAGGAGACCTCGGTCCCATCGATCCGCGAAAAATTCGCGGGCGCATGGCGCCTGGTGAGCATAGAAACCGTGCGACCCAACGGCGAAGTGATTTATCCCTTCTACGGGAAACATCCCGAAGGACTCATCGTGTACGACCGCAGCGGGTGGATGAGTGTCCAAATTGTCTCTGATCCACCGCCGACGGTGCCGACCTCCAGTTCGCGTGAGGAGACCATCGCCGCGAGCCCGGCCGAAAAAGCCAAGGCACTCGACGGATATTACGCGTACTGCGGGACGTGGACCCTCGATGTTGCAAACGCAACCGTTACTCACCACATTCGGCAGTCCTTGTATCCGGGTGAACGTGGCGAGGATGCGGTTCGACATTTTGTTCTTGATGGGGACCGCCTCATATTGACGGCCAAAGCTCACGAAATGGGCGAGGACCACGAGCGTAAGCTGGTCTGGCAGCGGGTTCAGACGGGACAACCCTGAACCAAAAAGAAACGGCTGCTCCGTGCGACCGCTGCATCAGATTATTAGAAAATGGGCGACCTTTACCCGTTCAGGATGCAACCCGCGTTCGACCCACGTCCCTGGGGTACGACGGATTTATCTCCAATTTATCCGGATCACAAGTTCGAGGAAAAAATCGGTGAGGCCTGGTTGACCGGCGATCATTGTAAGGTTGCTAACGGTCCTTTTGCGGGGCGGATCCTGGCTGATCTGAGCATGGAATTTGGCCCCGAGTTGGTGGGGGACGCAGCACGCGATCCGGAACGATTTCCATTGCTTCTCAAGTTTCTTTTTCCTCACGAAAAGCTGTCGGTGCAGGTGCACCCTGATGATGCCGAGGCGCAACGCACCGGACAGCCGTGGGGAAAGACGGAGTGCTGGTACGTGGCTGCCGCCGAGCCCGGCGCGCAGGTCGCCATGGGGATGAAGCCGGGCGTTACGCGCGCCGCACTGCAGCGTGCAATCGAAGAAAAACGCGCCGAAGAACTCCTGAACTGGATCAACATTTATCCCGGTGAAATGATCTATGTGGCAGGCGGCACGGTGCACACGCTGGGGCCGGGCTCGATTCTGGTCGAGACACAGCAACAATCGGACTGCACGTATCGTCTTTACGACTACGGTCGTCCGCGCGAGCTCCATCTGAAGGAAGGTTTGGCTGCCGTCAAGGAGAAGGTGGCGTCGGGCAAGGTGGTGAGGCCTGGCCCAACGACCATCGAACACACAAAGAACACCCGAGCGACAATGATCCGGGCGCCGTATTTTGTGGTCGATCAGTACGACTTGAAAGAACCGCAGGCTTTCGGCGCCTCCGTTGAGGCGGGAAAGACATCGGTGCAGATTCTGGTGGCTGTCGAAGGCTGCGGCGTCGTGGAGGCGCCTGGGATGGAGCCGGTCACCTTGGCGAAAGGAGACGCAGCCGTGATTCCAGCGAGCGTGCCAGCGTTTGGCGTGCGTCCGCAGTGGACGGTAAATTTTCTGAAAGCTTACGTTCCGGGAATCACTTTACCCGAGCCGGAAACGCGGCTGTAGTCAATCTTGGTTTGGCGAGTCCGAGAAGCGAATTGGCGAAACGACCCAATTTCTATCCAGTGATTCTTGCGGGCGGACGAGGCACGCGCTTCTGGCCGCTCAGCCGGCGGCGGCGCGCCAAGCAACTGCTGGCGCTCGACGGCAAGCAGTCGATGATCCAGCAAACTGTGCAGCGGTTGCTGCGTCTCGCCTCGGCAAAGCACATTTGGGTGATAACCAATGGCGATCTTCGAGCCGCGATCGTGCGCCAGTTGCCGCGTCTGGAACAGCGGCAAATTGTGGCCGAACCGGCTGGCCGGAATACCTCGCCGGCGATTGGGCTGGCGGCTTTTCTTCTGTTGCGCAAAGATCCGGGAGCAATTCTTGGCTTATTCCCCTCCGATCACGTAATCGAGGATGACGATACCTTTGCTGCGACGATTGCCCGCGGAGTTGAGATTGCGGCGGCGGGAGAGAACATGGTTGTGCTGGGGATTCGTCCCAGCCGTCCCGAGACCGGCTACGGATACATTGAGGCGGGCTCCAAGATCAACGGAGACGCCCTCCGCGTTCGACGCTTTACCGAAAAGCCGGACCACAACCGGGCTTCAGCGTTTCTTGCAGCGGGCAACTACTATTGGAACAGCGGCATGTTCTTATGGAGCGCCCAAACTGTAGTCAATGCGCTTAAGGAACATTTGCCGCAGACGGCCGCAATCCTCGAGGAAATCGCTGGCTCTGCGGGAACGCGAAAATTCGAGGGAACTTTTCGGAAGCTCTATCCCCAGTGCGACAACATCAGCGTCGATTACGCTTTGCTTGAACCGCGATCAGCCAAGGGTGAGGCCGCTTCGAATATTTTCTGCCTGCCGGCCGATTTCAGATGGAACGATCTTGGATCGTGGACGGCGTTGCATGAACATCGGACTGCGAAGGAGCAACCAGCCCAGGGGAACCTGCTCGGCGATCAGGGTTCGTTCACTCTGGATGCGACGGGCAACTATGTACACGCTCCGGGAAAGTTCGTTGCGGCTGTTGGCGTCAAGGATCTGGTGGTGGTTGAAACCGAAGATGCCCTGTTGATCACCTCACGGGAGCGCGCCCAGGATGTGGGCAAAGTGGTGAAGTATCTGGACGAAAAGAAGCTTTCGAGATTGACGTGACGGCAGCTGTGCAGCCACGAGGCTAGAGCTGCGCGATTGCTGCCGCCGTTCTTCGGTTCCGAGTAGTGGATTGGCGACCTGTGACAGGCCGACCTCACGGTGATTCAGGTTATGGCAAGGCGCTCAAGTTTCGCGATCGAAAGTTGACATATGACTGAGATCAAATTTGGGACCGACGGCTGGCGTGGCGTCATTGCCGATGACTATACGTTTGAGAACGTTCGCCGCGTGGCGGCGGCGATCGCCGCCTACGTTTTGAAGCACGAAAACGGCCGCACCGGCGTGATGATCGGATACGACACCCGTTTCGGTTCTCCGCAGTTCGCCCGGCTGGTTGCAGATGTGGTCGCCGGCGCCGGCATTCCAGTGAAGCTGGCCAACGACTACACGCCCACTCCTGCGGTTTCGTTGGCCGTCAAGCAGCAGAAGGCCGCCGGAGGTGTGATGGTGACCTCCAGCCATAATCCGTGGAACTGGAATGGTTTGAAGTTCAAGGCGAAATTCGGCGGATCGGCGACCCCCGCGATTATGAAGCAGGTCGAGGACGAGTTGCACGCAGGCGCCGCGCCGAGCGGGAATCGAACGGATATCGAAGAAGTGGATTTCAAGCAGGCCCACATTGACGCGATGTGCAAATTTGCCGATCTGGACCTCATCGCAAAAGCGAAATTCAAATTTGCTATTGATTCAATGTACGGTTCGGGACGCGGTGTCATAGCCCACATCTTCGGCGAACACGGTATCGAGTATGTGGCGATCCGTCAGGAAGTGAATCCGCTTTTTCCGGGTATTAATCCAGAACCGATTGAGCCCCACGTCGACCTTTTGCGAAAGACCGTGATCAAGGAAAAGTGCCACGCCGGTCTGGCAACAGACGGCGACGCGGATCGCATCGGGGCGATGACGGAGGATGGAACCTTCGTCGATGCGCACAAGTGTTTCGCAGTGCTGACGCGCTGGATGCTCGAGCGCAAGCAATGGCCCGGCGACGTAGTGCGGGCTTTCAACACAACCGGCATGGTTGACCGGATCGCAGCCAAACATGGTCGCAAACTGCACGAGTGCCCGATCGGCTTCAAATACATCGCCGACCTCATGATGGATCATGAGATCGTGATTGGAGGCGAGGAGTCGGGCGGGATCGGGTATTCGCGTTATTTGCCGGAGCGCGACGGCCTTCTGAACTCGTTATTGCTGGCCAATGTGATGGCCGAAGAACATAAACCCCTGGGGGAATTGGTGGCCGACCTGCAACGCGAGTTTGGACCGCATTACTTTGGACGCCGCGATCTCCACATCCCTGAAGCGGTGAAGCAAAGTGCCATCCAGCGGGCGCGGGCCGATTCCACCACCAAGGTGGGCCGCTACAACGTACTGAAAAAAGAGACAATGGACGGGGTCAAGATTTTCCTCGACGCTCCGAAAGACGGCAACGGCGCTGTCCCCTGGATCTTGTTTCGCGCCTCGGGTACGGAGCCGCTTTTGCGTCTCTATTCCGAGGCCGCCTCGCCGGACCTGGTTACCGAAATTCTGGAGCAGGCAAAGGCTTTTGTTAACGCGGGCATCTAACCGCCAGCAGCGGTTCCAGATGGTCCGTTAGGCGTTGGACTTTCGGGCGGAAGGGAAATGTCAGGAATCATCCGAGGTAAGGGATAATTAAGGATTCACGAAGATTCACGATGAGATTTGTTGCCGAGAATTTGTCGACCGTTCCTCCTGATACCCCAGAAGCGCGACGGTATAACCGCATCCATCGTTGGCTCGAGGTCAGCGACTTTGCACTGGGCCTGGCATTTCTAGGCGCATTGCTGCTAACGGGGTGGAATGGCGTACTGCGCGATTGGGCCTACAGCGCGGCATTTCAGAACTACACGCTTTCGGTCTTTTTCTATGTCTTTATGTTGATGCTGGCCGGGAAACTGCTGGGAATCGGCCTCGACTACTACGGCTTGCGCCTGGAGCGTCAGTATCAACTCACGATCCAGAAGACCCGTTCGTGGTTGTGGGATGAGGCCAAGGGATTCATGGTCGGTCTCGTACTCGCAGGCCTGATCGCAGAGTTGCTCTACTTCACGATCCGGCAATCGCCGCAGCACTGGTGGATCATCACCTGGGCGCTGTTCATGGTGCTTTTCGTGGCGTTGGCGCAGGTCGCGCCCCTCATGCTCTTCCCCATCTTCTACAAATTCGAGCCACTCGAAAACGAGGACCTCAAGAAGCGGCTCTTGCGGCTGAGTGACAAAGCTGGGACAAAAGTACGCGGGATTTACAAGTGGCACCTATCGGAGAAAAGCCGAAAGGCGAACGCAGCCTTGACCGGGCTGGGTGCGACCCGCCGCATCATCCTGGCTGACACGCTGCTCGATCACTATTCGCCCGACGAGATTGAAGCCGTTCTCGCGCATGAGCTGGGACATCACGTACATCGCCACATTCTGAAAAGCATCTTCGTGCAAGCCGGAGTAACCCTGTTCGGCTTCTGGGCCGCAAATTATGTTCTTCACCTTTCCATCGAGCAATGGGGCATGTTCGATACGTTGTCGGATTTCTCTAACCTGCCTCTCCTGGTGCTTCTGGCTACGACGCTCTCGCTTTTGCTGATGCCGGCGATGAATGCCTATTCCCGGTTCAATGAGCGGCAGGCAGATCGTTACGCATTCGAATCCATCCGCAGTGTTCAGCCATTCATCAGCTCGATGAACAAGCTGGCCGCTCAGAATCTTGCCGAGCGCACTCCCTCCCGTTGGGTGGAGTGGTTGTTCCATTCCCATCCCGCCATCTCGCGACGGGTAGCCGCGGCCGAAGCGTGGAGAGAGCTTCGACTTACGGCGGCTGCGCGGTCCGCTGCCGGCGCACGCTAGTTCAGGTTCTCAAAAAACTCAGATTCTACGAGCAGGCGGGGTGGCGCCGAGACGCGATTCACCGTGAGCCAAGAATCTCAGCCACACGTTTCAGATCCTCTTCCGTGTCTACGCCGATGGTGTCGTAAGGCGTTTCTCCCACGAAGATAGGAATGCCGTTTTCGAGGAATCGCAGTTGTTCCAGCCGCTCAGCTTTCTCGAGCGCGGTTTCAGGCATCCTTACAAAACGATCGAGCGCCGGCTTGCGATAGGCATAGAAGCCGAGGTGCTTGTAATAGGCGGGACTGCTACCGTCGCGATCATGAGGGATGGTTGCTCTTGAGAAATAAAGGGCGCGCCCTGTTGCGTCAGTCACCACCTTTACGGCGTTGGGGTTGGGGATATCGATGGCAGCAGCTGGCGTTTTCAAGGTTCCGACCAGTACGGCTGGATCTTTCATCACCTCGAGCAGCGCAGCGATGTGTTGAGGACGGGTGAGAGGTTCGTCCCCTTGCACATTCAGATAAACATCAGCGGCAACTGCGTTCGCGATCTCATGTACGCGCTCGGTACCGGAGCGGTGCTCTGCCGACGTCATCCGCGCCTTCCAGTGATGTCTCTCGCAGACCTGAAGGATCTCTTCCGAATCGGTGGCTACGATCACGTCGTCGAGCAAAGGGGAGGCTGAAACGCCACGATAGACATGGCCAATCATCGGCAAACCGCCAAGATCGCGAAGAGCCTTGCGTGACAGGCGGGTGGAGGCGAGGCGTGCAGGAATGACGGCGATTGCTTTCATGGGATCGCATAGTGTCGCCGGTTGGAGCGATCTGTGCAACTACGCTGGGGCAAGACTCGACGGCGCTACCTTCGCAGTTTGACACTCTCCGAGCGTGCCTCATAGAATCGAGTCGATCACTGCAGCGGGCGAGCCACGCCCAGCCGCACGAACCGCAGGCATGCGGAACGGTCCGTCCTACCAGTTCGTTTTTCCAGAAATGGCGGTGTAGCTCAGGTGGCTAGAGCGAGGGTCTCATAATCCCTAGGTCGTTGGTTCGAGTCCAACCGCCGCCACCAATCTTGTCAATTATTTGTGACGAATCCGGGGCCCGGGCTTCCTGGTACCTGTTGCTGATCTGTACCTTCGATAGTCTCTGAGCGCCTCGATGTGGTTGCTGGTGCGCTGTCGCCGTAACAAATTTCACTTATCACCGATGAACTTTTTCGCGAGAAATTCCTTGGCAGTGGTGACTTCAGGACGATCCGGGTCAGCATCCTTCCAGATACTCAGAAATTCCTGGTAACGGCGCGCTGGTCAATGGGAGGCAGCCAAGCCATAAACCAGTACGGCGATAGCGCAGGTCAACAGTATCGCGCCAATCGTGGTGACCGTGGTCCCGATCGAGGCACGGTCTGGCTGCCCCTTGACCATATGGATGAAGAATCCGCCTGACTGAGCCAAAATGCCCACCACAACGGTTGCGCAGCCTACATGTTTGACCGCCGGAGACAACGACGTTTTGTCCATGAACGTGTAGTACAGCAGCGACATCAATAGGAGCACGCCGGCATGCGCGTGGCCTGCCCTGAACCAAGTTAGGCGAAACGGTGTCATGGCATTGGCCTTGTTTAAGAGTTGCAGAAGGGAGTAACCGCCATACATCACCGTCGGGAGCGCGATCCAGGAATAGATCATCCATCCATGAAGTTCGCTCATAATTTGCCTCCGTAGACATTAAATCGGAAAATTTTGGTAGCTGCCAGGCGCTGCCGTAGGAAACACTGCGGATGATGCAGCTCTGCGATTAGGAATGACAAACGATAGATCCCTATCGGGACTGCCCCGAAGCAGAAGTGCGGGGATGATAGGTCGGTGTCGTCGGGGCAGTTTCGATAGGGTCGTTTGAACTGAGCCGCTAGCGTTTGCGGCGGATGCGGTGAGATCTATGGGATTTCGATTCAGCAGTGCAGGTTAGGAACCGTCTTTGCGGAAACAAACCGGAACGAAGAGAGCCGTGGACCTGTTCTTGTAAGCCGCCGTGGAGTCTCGGACTGCAGAGGAAGAGTTCGTATCGGTGGGCAGAACCGCCGGTTGAGCACACGAGGGCATGGCGTGTCTGAACACGCCTGCGACCGACGAAGATCGAAGCAAGTTGCCTCATCGACATCTCAGGAGGAATCAAGGCTGCACCTCGGTAGATCAGGCAGGATCAGGCCTGAGCGGAAATGAAGCTGGCTACCGGTCATCCGTTCGATGACGACCATGGGACCGGTGCAAACCGGACAGCGCAGCTGGGTAGTGATATCAGGATGAGTTGCGCAACCTTCTACGCCAAGCAAAGCACGGCAGCGTGCGAGCAGATTGCCGCGTCTGCGGTTTGCAAAAAGGCCGAAGTGGCGGATGCGGACCAAGCCCTTAGGCAGAACGTGGATCAGGAATCGGCGTAGGAACTCGTCGGCTGAGACTGTCATGATCTTCTGCTTGCCGCCGTGCGCATAGTCTTTCCAGCGAAACGAGACTCGATCATTCTGGAACGCCGCCAGTCGATGGTTGGAGATGGCGACACGGTGCGTATAGCGGGCGAGATAGTTCAGAACATGCTCGGGACCGCCGAAGGGTGGCTTGGCATAGACGACCCAGTCTTCGTGAAAGAGCTGTCGGAGAAACTGGCGAAAGCAACGCGGATCGAGCAAGACTCTGGAGTGAGCCGTGAAACTGGAGCTTGTGCTGAAGAAAGAGTTGCTTCAGTCCGGCCACGAACTTGCCCCGGAAGACGCGACTCAGCGCGGCGACGGGCAGGAAGAATCGTCTCGAGGAGGCGATCCATCGGGAACCGTCGGGGGCAAGACCGCCAGCAGGAACCACGTAGTGTATGTGCGGATGATGGTGAAGGTTCTGTCCCCAAGTGTGGAGCACGCCAAGAAACCCGATGTCCGCACCCAGATGCTTCGGGTCGCCGGCGAGTTCGAGTAGCGTCGCAGCACTGGCTCGGAACAGCAGATCGTAAAGCAGTCGCTTGTTCTGCAGAGCTAGAGCGGAGAGTTCGTGCGGCAGGGTGAAGACGATGTGAAAGTAAGAGACGGGCAACAGCTCAGCCCTGCGCTTGGCGAGCCAGCGGGAGCGAGCGTTGCCCTGACATCTGGGGCAGTGCCGGTTACGGCATGAGTTGTAAGAGATAGCCTGATGTCCGCAGCGCGTGCACTGATCACGATGAGCGCCCAAGGCCGCAGTGCGGCAGCGGACGATGGCATCGAGCACCTTGCGATGCTGCCACGCCAGGTGTGATCCGTGGTGCTCCCAAAATCTGTTGCCGGATGCTCGGACGATGTCGGCCACCTCAAGGGTGGGCCGACTCATCGCTTGATCAGCCTCCTGGAACGCTTCACTTGGTCGGGACTAGACACCTCGATAGCTTCCAGCGGGCTGGGAACTGCTTGCAGATGACGCCGCGACAAGTGCAGGTAAACGGTGGTGTCGGCGAGTTTGGCATGACCCAGGAGGATCTGGATCGTTCGCAGATCGGCGCCGGCCTCCAGCATGTGAGTGGCAAAACTGTGCCTGAGCGTGTGAGGAGACACATGCTTGCTCACACCAGCATGTTTCGCGGCCTCTGCCACGGCCTTCCAGACAATCTTCTCTGTGATGGGAACGTCGGCTCGCCAGTTCCTGACGGTGCCGGGGAACAGATATGTCTTCGGCTTCATCCAGCGCCAATACTCGCGCAGGGTGTCCAGCAGCTTCGGGGTTAACAGGACGTCGCGGTCACGGCCACCCTTGCCGTGGCGAACATGAATGACCATGCGTTCGCTGTCGATATCGCAAACTTTGAGATGGCATAGCTCAGCGCGTCGCAGACCGGTCGCATACAGCATCATCAGCATGGTGCGGTGCATCAGGTTCTGCGCGGAAGCAATGAGCCGCGACACCTCCTCCTGACTCAGTACTGTGGGTAACCGCCTGTGCCGCTTGGGAAACGGGATGTGATCGGGAAGATATGGCCGTCGGAGTGTCTTGACGAAGAGAAAACGCAGAGCAGCGGTACGACCTTCGATCGTTCCTGGCGAAAGCTTGCAGTCGCGAAACAGGTGAACCTGGTACTCGCGAATATGTTCTGGGCCGAGGCGATCGGGCGAACGGTGGAAGTACTTCGCGAAATCTTCTACCGCGTGAATGTAGGCACGGACAGTGTTCTGAGCGTAGTTGCGACGCTGAAGCTCATCCAGCATCAGCTTCCTGAGATGGGTCACAGTAACCTCCTTGTGACCCAAAACTTACACGCACAACAATGCTGGGGATGACCACGCGGTAGCGTCCGCCGCGCTAGCGGCTTAGTTCAAACGCGCTTGTAACCAGTAACCGAGCAATCTCCGAATGGGCGGCAACCCTTACCTTACGGGATTATGGAAGGGTTGCCCGTTATCCGCTCGAAACCGGCGGTGACGGCTCGGATTGGCGATTACATCGTCAGGACGGCGCGGAAGCGGGTCTTGCCCTCCGCAACGCGCTCGTAGGCCTTCGCAGCTTCGGCCAATGGGTAGGTTTCAATTATCGATTTAACTTTTCCTTGGGCTACGTAATCCAGGGCTTCGTAGAGATATTCGGGGCCATTTTGCTGGCTGCCGATGATTTTGATGCGCTTGAAGAGCAACTCGATCAGCGAGATCGAAAGCGGTTCCGCGTCGGCGCCCATAACGATGAACCTGCCGTCTGGGCGCAGACCCTGAATGCTGTCCACCATGGATTTGGTCGAGTTGGAGGTGCTGAGGATGATGTCAGCGCCGCCCACTGCGGAAAGGCTCTTTCCGTCCCGGACAATTTCATCCGCGCCCAGCTCGCGAATCATCTTGTCCTTATCGGGGGAGTGCGAAATCGCGATGGTCTCGAAGCCCGCAGCTTTCGCGTATTGTACCGCCAGATGCCCAAGCCCGCCGATTCCAAGTACGGCCACGCGCTCGTGCGGCTGCGGATCGGCCCAGCGGAGCCCGCTATAAACGGTATACCCGGCGCAAAAGATCGGTGCGGCTTGCTCGTAGGAAACCTTGTCGGGAATCAGGTACGTAGCGTCGGCGTACATCAGCATGTACTCGGCGTGACCGCCTTGCGCATCGCCCCCCGTGCCCTTCAGATAGGGGCAGAACATCCTGCGGCCGCGCTGGCACCATTCGCAGCGTCCGCAGGTGGACTGAATCCATGCCGAGCCGACGCGGTCGCCTACCTTGCGAGTGGTCACATCAGGAGCCACGGCGACGATCTCGCCCACCGGCTCGTGGCCGAGGATTCGAGGAAATTGTCCGGGAAGGTGTCCAAGCGTTTGGTGCACATCGGTGTAGCAGATGCCGCTTGCGTGCATCTTCACCAGCACTTGACCTGCTCCCGGTTGAGGCTGAGGAACATCTTTGATCTGCCAGGAACTGCTCACGGCGGGTACGACTGCGGCTTTCATACATCTCCTCCTAGCGCAATTTGATGCGAATCCCTTTGTGGCCGGTGCATGATCTTGGAAGCTCGAATTGCCGTTCGCATTCCGAAACAAGAGCTTTACGGTCAGCTGGCGAGACGTCGGCAATCCGGAAGCTGGAAAAAGCGAAAGTGTGAAACCGGATTGTGCATCCAATCTCGGCACCCTTTACGTCAAGTCCTATTCCCTCGTGTGTCATCCGTGTCGGGTGCCGAGCACTGCGCCCTCGATAGTACGGCCTCATTTTTTTGTTGCGATTTTGTTGCGGATTCTGCAGAACCTTGCCTGATTCTGCAGAGCCAAGGTCTTTATCTTCCCCGCCCTCAATCCTCACCGAGGGGTCCCATACTCCCTAGGTCGTTGATTCGAGCCCAACCGCCGGTCTGGCGTCAAAACCTCAGCCGTCTTGCTCACAACCCTGTGGTCTGATAACGCAGCACAGAGAGAGCCAGCCGATATTCGAATCCTGCCTGCGCGTTTCCGATTTCCGCCTGGGTCTGTTGCAATTGCGCCTGGCTTAATTCCACGATCGAACTAAGGCCGAGCTTGTAGCGCGTTTGCGCCAGGTCGAGTGCAAGATTTGCCTCGGACAGCAATTGCTCGCTGACATGAACGCGGTCGAACGCGGTGCTGGCTGCGAGCCAACTGGTGCGCACGTCGCGTGCGATCCGGTTCCGCAAGTCAAGCAGGCGTTGCCGCGTGGCTTGTGCGCGCAAGTCAGCTTCATGCGTTTTTGCCGAATAAAGGAAACCGTTGAAGATCGGGATTTGCAGGTTCACTCCGGCCGCGGCATAAGGGCCGTAGACACGATCGTCACGCACCGGGGAATCGCCGTATGCGGCGAGGGCGCTGATCGTGGGAAACATCTGGTCGCGGTTTGCCAGGTGGAGCTTCTCGGCGGACTGCGATTCAAATTCGAGGGCGAGAATCTCCGGGCGCTTGGCGAAAGCATCTGCCAGCAGCTGATCGATATCGGCGGGAGGTGGATTCATTGTCTCGGTTTCGTTGACCAGTTCAAAGTTTTGTAGCGTGGGATAGCCGAGAATCGCGGAGAGGCCGGCCACGGCCGACTTGTCGTTATTGAGGGCATCCAGGTAGAGGAGCTTGGCCTGCGCGAGATTCACATTGGCAAAGCTCAGGTCCAGCTCGGATTTCAGCTTGCTCTTCGTCAGCGCGGAGACCTGATCCGAGAGCAACTGGCGGGATGCAACCGTTTGCTCAGCTACTCGAAGCACGGCGTGAGTTTGCAGCGCATTGTAAAAGCTCTGATCCACCGCGAGCAGAACCTCTTCCTTAGTGGCGATGGCGTTCTGTTCGTCCGCCTGGGCCTGAAGACGTGCGCTGGCAACCAAATTTGTCGTATGACCGAAATCGGTGATCAGCTGGCTTACCGTGGCGCCTCCGGCGGCGCGTGTGTAAATGATGGGGTTGTTCAGGGCCCCCGCCGTGATACGGCTGTTGTTGCGGGCGTCGACAGCCGTGATGTTGGCATAAGTCTGCGGCCATAAGTTCGACCGTACTTCGCGGGTTACCTGCTGCGAGGCCAGCGCGCTCAGCCGTGCAACCGAAATCGCAGGATTGTTCTTCAGGGCGATGGCTTCGGCATCCTTGACGGAGAGGCGCACGCTCGGCGTTGGCGCTGCTCCTTGAGTGGGCTCGACCGCCTGGATACTTGGCTGGTCTTGCGGAGCGGTGGCAGCCGTCGGCTCTGTAGGATTCTGGTAGACGAGAGTTTGTGCTTTTGAGTATGAGGCCCACGTCGACGAACACAGCAAAATGACAATCAGTCTTACGTTCACGCCCGCACCTCCTGCGGAGCCGGCTCTTCTTTGCGATGGAACCAAAGGTAGGCGGCGGGAACCAGGTACACCGTCACCACGACCGATACCAGCAGACCGCCGATAATCGCGCGAGCCAGCGGAGCGTACGCCTCACTGCCCGTTCCCAGTTTCAGTGCCATCGGAATCAAGCCGAGCAGAGTCGCCAACGAAGTCATTAGGACCGGGCGGAGGCGCTGACGCGATGCGACGGCCGCAGCCTCCTGGAGTGGCTTGCCCTGATGGCGTAGCTGCCGGGTGAATTCCACGATCAAAATGCTGTTCGAGACCACAATGCCCACCATCATCACCACCCCCATCAGCGACATGACATTGAGCGTTGTGCCAGTCACCAGGAGAAACAGCAGCACTCCGGCAAGGCCGGGAGGTACGGCTAACAGGATGATGAACGGATCCAGGAACGAGGCAAACTGCGCCACCAGGATCAGGTAGACAAGCACCGTCGCAAGCAGCAAGCCGATTCCGAAGCTCTTGAACGACGACCTCATGTTCTGCACTGAACCTCGCAGGTTGATGCGTACGCCCTCGGGCAGTTTGGTCTCGGCGACGATCTTGTCGATCTGTGCAGTGACTTTCCCCAGGTCTTCGGCCTTGGGGGAAACGTATACGTCGATCACGCGGAACAACTGGTAGTGATCGACCTCGGTCGGCGTGGGGATGGTTTTCACACTCACGACGGTGTCAAGCATGGTCGGGTCCTTGCTTTTCGCGCCGCGCATGGGAATTTGCTTCAGATCCTCGAGCGTTTTTACTGCGTCTTCGGGATACTGCACCGTCAGCATGTAAGGATTCCCGCTCTTCGGATCAACCCAATAGTTCGGAGCGATCATGCCGTTTGAAGTCAGTGCGGTGATGACATTGTCGACTACCTCCCTTTGAGAGAGGCCGACGAGGCTGGCTTTTTCGCGGTCGATGTTGAGTTGGAGTGCCGGGTAGTCGATATCCTGCGGGATGAGAACATTGCTCACGCCGGGCAGCGCGCGTACTTGCGACGCGATCTGCGCCGCGACGCCGTAGCTTTTGCGGAGGCTGCTGCCGCTGATTTGCACGTCGATGGGCGCGGGCATGCCCATGTTTAGGACAGCGTCGACCAGGCCGCCGGATTGGAAGTAGGTGCTGACCTGGGGGAGTTCCTCGCTCAAGCGGTCTTGCACCTGGCGCATATATTCGTAGCTGCCGATCTTGTGGTCCTCTTTCAGACTCACTTGCACAAAACCAGTGTGAGGAGCCGAATTCGGCGTGTAGATCGCGGAAAAATCCGACGTGATGCCGAGGTTGGAAACGATCATTCCCAACTCTTTCTCGGGCACGACCGTGCGAACGATGTCCTCAATCTTCTGAGCGTATTGCTCGGAAAGTTCAATGCGCGTTCCGGACGGCGCCTTGTAGTTGATAACGAACTGTCCGGGGTCCGTGCGGGGGAAAAATGCGACACCCAACAGGGGATACATCGAGAGGCAGAGTATGGAAACACCCGCGAGGCCGACCGTCGTTGCCACCGGCTTCAGCAGCGCCGTGCTCAACGTACGGTCATACTTGCCCAGCAGCTTCTCGAAATAGGCATTGAACCGTTTGGCGATGATGCCGAAACGGGAGCCCAGTGCGCCCTCGCCAACTTCTTCGTCTGCCTGGTGTTTCTTGATCAGCTTCGCGCAGAACAGCGGGACCACCGTCATTGCAACCAGGTACGATGCCAGCAAGGAAAGCACCACGGCCACGGCCAATGCGACAAACAAAAATCGGCTCACTCCGTAAAGGAAAATGACCGGGAAGAACACAATCGATGTGGTCAAGGTTGCCGCCAGAACCGCCAGGGCAACTTCCTGCCCGCCTTTCTCCGCGGCGACTTCCGGCGCTTCGCCCATTTCAAGGTGGCGAAAGATGTTTTCGAGCACGACAACCGAATTGTCGATCAATCGTGAGAATGCCAGCGCCAGCCCACCCAGGACCATGGTGTTGACCGACCCGCCTCCAGCACTGATAGCCATGAACGCAGCCAGAGCCGAGAGCGGAATCGACAAGAAGACCGCCACCGTGGCCCGCATACTTCCCAAAAACAGGAGCACCATCAATCCCGTCAGGACAAGGCCGATGGCGCCTTCATGAAGAAGATTTTCGATGGCCATCTTCACAAATGCGGATTGATCAAAAACCACCGAAGCGACAAGTTGCTTCGGAACATCGACCAGCTTGGCTAGCGCGTCGCGAATCCCGTTGACGACGGCGATCGTGTTGCTATCCCCACCCTGTTTCAGGATGGGAAGGTACACGGAACGTTGGCCGTCGACGCGCACGATATTGGTCTGAATCTGCTGCGCATCCTTGGCATGGCCCACATCGCCGACCAGCACCGACGCCTGTCCTACGGTTTTGATCGGCATGTCGTTGATCTCGTCCGCGGTCGGAACCTGGCTATTGGTATAGAGGTTGTAGTCGATGGGACCGATCTTGACGTCGCCGGCGGGCAGGATGAGGTTGCTATCGTTCACGGTACGGACGACATCCATCACCGAGAGCTCATGGGCGTCGAGTTTGAGGGGATCGACGTAAACCATGATCTGGCGATAGCGTCCACCAAAAGGTTGCGGAACCGAGGCGCCCTGCACGCTGGCAATCTGGTTGCGCACCGTGTACTGGCCGAGATCGCGCAGTTGCGTCTCGTTCAGCCCCTGTCCCTTCAGGGTGATGAGGCAAACCGGAAGACTCGAGGCGTCGAACTTGAGCACCACGGGGGGCAATGTCCCTGGAGGCAGCCGGCGCAGATCCGCCATCGCCAGATTCGAGATGATGCTGAGGTCGGAGTCGGCGTTGGTGCCGGGCTGGAAATAGATTTTGATCAGACTTACGCCGGGCAACGAGCGCGACTCGATGTGGTCGATGCCACTGCCCAGAGTAAAGAACCTTTCAAACGGATTGGTGATGCTGGTCTCGATCTGCTGCGGCGGCATGCCCGAATAAAATGTCGCCACGACGACGACCGGGATATTGATCGGAGGAAACAAATCCACCGGCATTCGCACCAGCGTGACGGTTCCAACGATTGCGACGATCAGACAAAGAACGATGATGAAGAACGGATACCGGATCGCGAAGCTGGACATCAGAGTGTCGCCTCCGATCCGCGTGCGTTGTCCTCGACCACCTTCGGCTGTACTCTTTCGCCCTCGCGAAACTCACTCCGGTTGCCGATGATCACGCGATCATTCTCCGCAAGGCCGGTAACCACCTCGACCCGGTCGCTGCTTTCGACACCGAGCTTTACCTGCCGTTCCTGGATGCGTCCCTGGGCATCGACGACCAGCACCGTCCCGCCTTCGCCGTTCCGTTGCAACGCCTGAATGGGAACGGTTAACGCGTCGTTATGCTGCCGCAGCGTAATCCTGGCCTCGGCATACATCCCGTCCTTCAGCGTGCCATCAGTATTCTCGACGTCGATCTCGGTATGCATGGTTCGGGTTTCTTCATTCAACGCGTCAGCGAAGCGCGCGATGCGGCCGACGAAATCACGGTTCATCGCCGAAACGTGAACCTGCACCGAGCTTCCCAGACGTAAGTCAGACACCGCCGATTCCGGGACCGGTACCACCAGGCGCAACCGCGACCACTCCGCCAGTTGCACCACGGGCATGGACTGCGTTTCAGAAGCGGTGCCGGCTTGAATCAATGCTCCCGTATCGGCATAGCGCTTGGTGACCACGCCCGCGAACGGCGCTGTGATATGCGAATACGCTTCCAGCGCCGACAGGCGATCCCATTCGGCCTGGGCGACCGCGAGTTGGCTTTGCGACTCAGCCAGCGTGGCGCGGGCACTTTCAATCTGCGCCTCGGTCTCCTGGTCCTTTGCCAGCGAATCGTCGAGTTCCTGTGCGGCGATCAAGCCCGGGCGCGATTCCGAAGCCTCTTTCAGACGCGAGTAGGCAGAGTGATATGCATTGTGGCTCGACTCGGCACGCCTGATTTCGCTCTCGGAGCGGCGGATCGCATCCTGGTAACGGCGAATGTCGGCCTTCGCGCCCGCCACTTGCGCACTCAGTTCAGGGACCTCAAGGATGGCAAGCACCTGCCCTGCCTTCACATGGTCCCCCACATCTACGTTGATTGTTCGGATGAATCCGGCGACCTTGGCGTGTACGTCTACTTGCTGGTAGGGCCGAAACTCTCCCGACAGGTTTAGCGTGTTGGCGACCGGTCCACGCTTCACGATTGCAACCGCCACAGGGCGGAGAGCCGGCTCCCCAGCATTCCCGGCCCTCGCATTCTTGCCCGAAAAACGCAGCACGACGAGCACCGCGACCAGCAATACTCCTACCAGAATCAATACCGGCCGCTTATTCATATTGGCAGCCATCCATGTAAAAACCTCCACCGTGCCACTAGCAAGAGTGGCAACGCATCGACGTACACTTCAGGAAAAAGACCATGGTGCTCAGGCGAGTGCGCGCATTGCAACGTCATTCAAATGATCGCGCGAGACTGCCAAGCCTGAGAAACATACACCCTTCCGAAGATCATCGAGAGATTGCCTCACTCGAAATCGCTTTCGAGTTTGCGGCGATTCCAGGCAACGCCGGTACATGGGCCGGTCGAAACCGCTCCGCCCCGTGCAAACGCTTGGCGGACCCTATGAGCCTCGATACTCTCGATGATTTCTTGGGAAAGACTGTAATCTGCGATTACAACTTCAGCATGATGGAGGGGGCCGGTTATAAAGGCTTTTTTCGAAGAGAACCGTGGGGAGTGGGGGCCCTGCCGGGGCTACGCGCGGGTAAAACGAAGAGACCTGTAATACGGCAAAGGTCGGAACGGGAGGAATCCACGTCGCGCCATCGCGATCGAGGTGCTGTCGCACCGCCTGCCCTGACTCAGACTTGGCCGCGATCTGGTGCGGAATCGTAAAGTGGAAGGTGCGGGTGGTCAAACTGATCGTAAGCCCGCAGATTGCAAGCACCACCAGCAGAACGCGCCAGCGGCTCCTCTCGAGATTCGCTTTGTTTGGTCCGGGTAAAAGCATCCAGCCCCGCGTCACCTGAGAAATTATAGCAATGTTGGGATGGAAACGTCGCCACGGACCACGAGACGAGAAGCACCATGCCGATAGAGTCACTCGGGTTGGCCGAGCCAATGCAGCGGCTGCATCAACGGAAAAGTCTCGCCCGGCCTCGAGCACAAGCCGGGCGATCCTCTGATTCGCGCATCCCTGAACGACTTATTGGATCGAGCTGGCCGCCTGGGAGAATACCCCGTTGGCGTTCGAGCCAATCATGCGAACCGTGCCGACCACGAGCACAAGGATCACGGCAAGCATAACGGCGTATTCGGCGATATCTTGGCCCTGATCATCAGACCAGAGTCGAGACAGCAGGGGGAGGATGGACATGGCTTCACACCTTTCCAAAGGGAAGTTGAGGCGCTGATTATCTCCCACACACCCGGAAAAAGCACAGTGACGAAAGTAACCTACCTGTGGAAATGCGGTGGAAACGCATCGAATTAGTTACGAGTTTTTCCACAGCCGAGAAGCTTCCTGTTGATCTCGTGGAATCGAAGACTGGTAGCGCCGGCATCTTGCCGGCTGTCGCGAGGGCGTCTCGCCCTCGCCAACGGTGGGCGCGCGCCCGCCAGACAGCCGCCGGGACGGCGGCGCTCCAGGATCAGACTGGGTCCGCGTGATACGAGGGATGTTGATACGTCCCCGTGATACTGACTGGGAACTTCGCTCCCCCGCGGCGATTCTTCTTGAGAAAGGGATCAATGGCTTTCAGCAGGAAGGACTTGATCCCTGAGGTGGCCTGCGGCAACTTCGCTTCCATGAAAAGCATGCCGTGAAAATTGACCTTCTGGGTAATCAGGTCAAAGGTTCCGTCGAGACGCGCTTTGGCACCCGGAACTCTGAACGACAAACTGCTAAACGTCGCGATGCCGTCGCGAACTTCTACGTGACCTTGCAGGTTGGAGACGACGCGCTCGGGGTCGTCGACCTGATCAGCCTGGCCTCGGGCCTGCGTGCTTAGTTTGTCGATGCCTTCTTGCGTTTTCAGTTTCGTGAAAAAAGCATCCGCAATACCGAAGTCGCCTGTCATTTGCAACCGGCGCAGAAACGGTTCTTTGCCCGGGGGAATCACGGTTTTCGCCGCGATGCTGATTTGGCCATTGAGCGGGGCCTGCGGGTCCGATACGAATAACAAGAGCAGGTCCTGAATGCGCCCGTTCTGCACCGCCAAGTCGAGCGTGGCTCGTTTTCCATCTTCATTCCGATGTTCGGCGACAGTCCCGCGCGAAGACACAAGTGTCCGCTGCAACCGTGCCTGTACCTGATGAAGCGTGACATCGCCGTTGGTGGAGTCGACTTCAGCGTGAAACTCGCTGCTTAAGGCAAGCCTGTGCGGTGTTCCTTTGACGGCGAAGTTCGGCGTCGCTGTCTTTCCGTCAATGGCGATACTTTCGAGAGTTCCGCGGAATGTCCCTTCAGAGGACAGGGTTCCGAGAATCCCTCCCAAGGCCCCCAAGTCGGCGTTACGGAATGTGTAGTTCCCGGAAACAGGTGTGCGGCTGATCTGGTCAGCTCCCCAAGGCCCAAAGCTTCCACTGGCGCTGATCTCGCCAGGGGGCGTTGGATTCTGTACCTCTACCTCGAACCTCATCGCATCGTGAGAGGCGAGATGGTGTCCCGCAAACTTGTCGATGAGAAACCTCACCTTAGGTTGCCGCGAATCGTGACGGGCAAATTCCAACAGTGCTCCGTCCGCGATGAGTTCGTCGACGATCACACTGGATTCTGTCGGTTTCCAGGGTTGTCCCGCCCCGATGGGAGGAAACTGAAGATGAGCTCCTTCGGCGCGGATCAACGCGACATGCCTGCTGAGCATTCTGGTGATGTTGCCTTCGATCGATAGCCTCTGGATCGTCATGACCGCACGATCTTGCGGGTTTGTACCGCGCTCGAGAGTGACTTGCTCAGCGACGCAACCCGGCCGCGGGAAATAAGTGCGCCGGAACGCACCGATACGAACGTGGCTCGAAGTCGCCAGCTCCAGTTCCCTGATGACGTTGGCTTGGGTAAAGGGCCAAGCCCTTGCCAGAAGAATTGCTGCGATAACAAGAAGGATTGCGATCGTTGCGATCAGCCAAATCCACCAACTCTTCCTCTTTCGAGGTCGGAGTGCGTCCGAACGAACCTCCGACATCGACTCACTCACTACCGCTCGCATGGTCACGTCTCTTGCCTCAGGTTTTGGGTGAGATGCTCTGGGAAGCACGTTCCGCCGAGAATCTTGCTAGGGGGTTCTCTGGAGAGTTGTCGATTGGCCTCGCGACTTCCTGAAAACGCCCCGTCTCTGGACCGCCGCCGCTCGCCGTAAGTAACCCGAACTATTCAGAGTTGGGCTCGACCTGCCACAGGAATGAGTCCAGTCCTGAGAGACCTTACTACAGAGGATAAAGTTCCATCCCTCAGTTCTTTTCCAGCACGTTTCGAATGCGTGCAAACGCCCAGTCAATTTCTTCGCGGCTGATGGTCAAAGGGGGAGCGATTCGAATGACCTTATCGTGCGTCTCCTTACAGAGCACACCTTCATCCTTGAGAGCCTCGCAATAGGGCCGGGCGGAGACGTGCAGCTCGAGGCCAATCCAGAGGCCGAGCCCCCGGACTTCCCTCAGGTTCCGGCTGCGAATCGTTTTGAGGAGCGAGAGGAAATAGGCCCCCAGTTCAGCGGAGCGTTGTACAAGGTTCTCTTCGATCAACACCCGCAATGCCGTACGTGCTATCGCACAACCTAGGGGATTGCCCCCAAATGTGCTGCCGTGGTCTCCGGGTTTGTACACACTGAGAATTTCTTTTGACGACAGCACGGCCGAGACGGGGTAGAAGCCGCCGGCAAGCGCTTTCCCAACGATCAGGATGTCGGGCCGGATGCCTTCGTGCATATAGGCGAAGAGCTTGCCCGTGCGGCCCAAGCCGGATTGAATTTCGTCCGCCATAAGCAGAACGTTGTTCTCGCGGCAGATTTGTGCCGCGTGCTGCAAAAAACCAGCTGGCGGGATCACGATGCCGGCTTCGCCTTGAACTGGTTCCACCAGGAACCCGCAAGTGTTCGGAGTCACGGCCTTGCGCAAGGCACTTGCGTCGCCGAAGGGAATCACCTTGAATCCCGGCGTAAACGGACCAAAACCATCCCGGTACTGCGCATCGGTCGAGAAACTGATAATGGTGACGGTACGTCCGTGGAAATTGTTGGCGCAGACGATGATCTCGGCCTTCTCTTCTGCGATCCCCTTCACCTTATGGCCCCATTTGCGGGCGGTCTTGATCGCAGTTTCGACGGCTTCAGCGCCCGTGTTCATGGGCAGAATCATCTCGAAACCGGTCAGATCGTGGAGTTCCTGACAGAAAAGCCCAAGCTGATCGTTACGAAAAGCGCGCGAGGTGAGCGTTACTCGGTGGGCCTGCTCGATCAGCGCTTTGAGGATCCTGGGATGACAGTGACCCTGGTTGACAGCGGAGTACGCAGCGAGACAGTCGAGGTAGCGTTTGCCTTCCACGTCATACACCCACACACCCTCGGCGCGCTCGATCACGATATCGAGCGGGTGATAGTTGTGAGCGCCAAACTGATCTTCCAGTTCGACAAATTCCTCTGTGGAGTGCTCAGTCGCGGTTACGGTGGGCATATCGTCTCCTAAAGCAACGCTAGTCGTGTTCCAGCAGCATGGTTAGCAGTGCCATACGCACGTACAGGCCGTTCCTGGCCTGGCGAAAATAAAGAGCCCGGGGATCGTTATCGACAGACTTGTCGAGTTCGGCCGTGCGCGGCAGAGGATGCAGGATCAAGGCGTCGGGCTTCATTTTGCGAACCACTGACGAGTCGATCGAGTATCGAAGCACGGTAGCTCGATCGCACAGCCGTTCGGGGCGAATGCGGGTTTGATAGATCACATCGGCTTCTCCCGCGACGCGCTCAAGGTCCGTTGCGTGCTCGTATTGCACGCCGTGCTCGTCGAGATAGGCGAGAATGTCGTCTTTCATGCGCATATCAGGTGGACTGACGAAGAACATCCTGATGCGCTCAAACTTTGCCAGCAGATAGGCGAGCGATCTGGCAGTGCGTCCTTTGTCGAGCTCACCAATAAGTGCGATGCTCAATCCGTTGAGTGTGCGTTCGCGATAAATAGTGTAGAGGTCGAGGAGCGCCTGCGTGGGGTGCTGTCCTCCGTCTCCATCGCCGGCGTTGATCACAGGAACGGGCGAAACCTCCGCGGCCCGTTTAGCTCCGCCCGCCTGATGGTGGCGGATGACGATGACATCGGAGTAGCCGCCGATAATGCGAATCGAATCTTCCACCTGTTCGCTTTCGATCTCAGAGGAAAAGGCGCGCGCATGTTCGGTGGATAGCACTCTGCCCCCAAGCCGGTGCATGGCCGCTTCGAACGAGAAGCGCGTACGAGTCGAAGGTGCATAGAACAGCGTCGACATGATGCGATTTTGATAGTCGAGGGAACCGCCGCGAGCGACGATGCGCTCCATGCCTCGAGTGCGATCGAAAAGCTCCATGAGTAAAGGCACGGTAAATTGCTGAGACTCGATCACATGGCGCAAGCAGTGACTGCTCTCCCCCGCCACGAGTCGTGGAACGGTACCAGTTGGCTCAGCCATATCAGCAGCCTCCTACGGGAAGTCCGAGCCTGAGATGCAGC
This sequence comes from uncultured Acidobacteriota bacterium, assembly GCA_963729415.1. Classification (GTDB taxonomy): domain Bacteria; phylum Acidobacteriota; class Terriglobia; order Terriglobales; family Acidobacteriaceae; genus Gp1-AA133. Next base: position 735,796 of record CAVSOD010000018.1, read on the forward strand.
GAGAGCGTCAAGCTTTCCTGATCGGCAAACATGTGAGTTCCCGCGGAGCCGTTTACGGCTTCGCTTAGGCGGTTGCAAGACGTGATGATGGCTTCCTTCCCGCCGCCTCCCAGAAAGCGCAACACAGATTCAATTTTGGGGCCCATATTGCCGGGCGGAAAATGTCCAGCATCGAGATGTCGCCGCAGTTCGTCCGCCCGCACGTCTTTCAGCGGGCGTTGGGTTGGCTTCTTATAGTCGAGGTAGACGAACTCGGCGTCAGTGGAAATGACAAAAAGATCAGACACCGAGCTCCGTAGCCAGCAAGGCGGAAGCGCGGTCCTTGTCGATAACTGCTTCAACGCCCTGAAGAATGCCATTGCGCCAGACCACCGGAATCCCACCGCCACCGCATGCGATGACGATGACATTCTGCTGGACCAGATCACGGATCACTTCGAGTTCGACAATGTCGATCGGGTCTGGCGACGGAACAACCCGGCGGTAGCCACGCGAGGCGTCTTCGACGATTTGCCATCCAAACTGCTGGCGGTGCGCTTCCGCCTCGGCCCGCGAATAGAAAGGACCGATCGGCTTTTGCGGGTGGGTCATCGCCGGATCGTGCGGAGAAACAACGCACTGTGTTAGGAGCGTGACGACAGGAATATGCAGGCCGGCGGATTTGAGTTCCGTCTCCAGCGATTGTTCGAGTAAATATCCGATTTCACCCTGGGTGCAGGCGTCGCATACGTCAAGAGGCTGGCTCGGGACCTCGCTGGCGCCACGCTCGGAACGGAGCAGCGCCGCGCCTACTTGCGGACCATTGCCGTGGGTGACAACGATGCGGTAGCCAGAGGCACAAAGCGCGACGATCTCGGATGCGGTTCGGCGGGCGTTCGCCAGTTGCTCGGCAAAAGTACCCTTCTCCCCGGCACGGATCAGCGAGTTGCCGCCGACAGCGACTAGGATCGTCTTCATGGTTCACGCCATCCACTGTCCATCGTGGCAGCCGCAGCCAGGCTCAGGGCTACTTGCCTTCAGACGTGCAGCGTTTCCTGCAACTCGACCACACTCGGCAAGCGAACAAATTCGCCTTTCATCAGTTCCAGCATGATGGCTTTCTGCGCGTGCAGCCGGTTTTCAGCCTGCTGGAACACCAGCGAACGCGGTGAGTCGATCACGTCGTCCGTTACTTCCTCACCTCGGTGAGCTGGCAGGCAATGCAGGAAGATGGCGTCGCCTTTCGCTTGCCGGAAGAGCCAATCATTTACCTGGAATGGACGGAAGATTTTGCTGCGCTTCTCGGCTTCTGCCTCCAGGCCCATGCTGGCCCAGACATCGGTGTAGACGACGTCGGCATCCGAGACGGCCTCAACCGGGTCATTGGTGACCGTACAACTTCCGCCAGTCTCGAGAGCGCGCTGCCGCGACCACTTGATGGCATCCGCTTTGGGTTCGTAGCCGGGCGGCGTTGCGATCCAAACGTTCGCACCTAACTGCACCCCGGCAAACAGCAGGGAATGTGCAACGTTGTTCCCGTCGCCGACAAAGGCGACCTTCAGGCCCTCCAGATCCCCCTTGGCTTCCCACATGGTGAGATAGTCTGCCATCGCCTGACAGGGGTGGCTGTAATCGGTGAGCCCGTTGATCACGGGTATGGCCGCATGCGCTGCCATTTGCTCGGCGATCTCGTGGGCAAAGGTGCGAATCATGATGCCCTGCACCATGCGTTCGAGATTCTTGGCAACGTCATAGATCGACTCGCGTTTCCCCAAATTGATATCCGTGGGGGCGAGATAGATCGAGAATCCGCCTAACTGCTGGATGCCCACATCAAAGCTAACGCGCGTGCGCAGGGACGGTTTTTCGAAGATCATCGCGAGCGTTTCCCGCTTCAACGCCTCGCTATAAGTGCCGGGATGCGCTTTGACCTGACGCGCCAGGATCAGCAAATAGAAGATCTCCGACGGTGAAAAGTCGCGGATGGAAAGAAAGTCTTTTCCTTTCATCGGGCAACTCCTGTTTCTGCCAGTTCGTGATCAAGTACGAAGTTAGCCAGCCTGTCCGCCAAATTGGGCGTGCTCAGTTCCTCGACCTGATACGTCACGCGCAGGTTTGGGCGCTCCAGTTTGATAACCCGGGCCAGATCGATAGGTGTTGCGATGATGACCAGATCGCAAGGCGTGCGACGTATGGTCTCTTCCAGTTCGTGTCGCTGCATGTCGCTGTAGCCCATTGCAGGCAGGAGGGCGGTCAGGTGTGGATAACGTTCGTAGGTGCCACGAATGGATCCCACGGCGTAGGGACGAGGATCGATCAGTTCCGCGGCAAGGCACTGCCGGGCTGCGACCACACCCGCACCATAGGGCATTTCGCCGTGCGTAAGGGTGGGCCCGTCCTCAACTACCAGCACCCGCTTGCCTTTGAGCTGCGCTGGGTCGTCGACCGAGACCCGGCAAGCCATCTCGCAAACGGCTGCTTCCGGATTGTGCAGCCGGATGTTCGTTCGGACGGTCTCGATGTCGCGCTGCTGGGCCGTATCCACCTTGTTGATGACGAAAACATCGGCGCGCCGGAGATTCACTTCGCCGGGATAGTAGGAGAGCTCGTGCCCGGCACGGTGGGGATCGACGACCACGATCTCCAGGTCCGATCTGTAAAACGGGGTGTCATTGTTCCCGCCGTCCCACAAGATGACGTCGGCCTCGTGTTCGGCCTGGCGGAGAATCTTTTCGTAGTCCACACCCGCGTAGACGACTGTTCCTTGCTGGATGTGGGGCTCGTACTCCTCGCGCTCCTCGATCGTGCACTGTTGCAGGTCGAGGTCCTCCATGGTCGCGAAGCGCTGTACGGCCTGCGTGGCCAAGTCGCCGTATGGCATGGGATGGCGCACCACCACCGGCTTGCGGCCGTGGCGGCGCAACTCGGAAGCGACCAGACGCGACACAGGACTCTTGCCGCAGCCGGTGCGCACGGCGCAGACCGAAACCACCGGCACGCGCGACGCAACCTGCGTATGCTCCGTGCCCAGCAGCCAAAAGTCGGCGCCCGCGGCCCCGGCACGCGAAGCCAGATGCATCAGGTTTTGGTGGGAAACATCACTGTAGGAAAACACCACGACGTCTACCGAATACTCAGCGATCAACCTCTCGAGGTCTTTCTCCTCGAAAATGGGGATGCCATCGGGATACAAGTGTCCGGACAAACTGGCCGGATAACGGCGCCCGGCAATGTCGGGAATCTGAGTTGCAGTGAAGGCGACTACCCGATAATCAAGGTTGTGGCGAAAGTAGACGTTGAAATTGTGGAAGTCTCGACCCGCGGCTCCCAGCAACAGAACGGTTTTCATAGGAAACCTCACCGCGCTGGAATTACTCTGCATCTTCCCCTGTTCGCCGGGGTGGTTGCAGTGCGGAAAGTCACTCGCAGGTGTGACGCTGTGGGGGAAAGGCGATCAAGCTGGAAGTCACTGAGGAAGCAGGATTTACGTTGATGACCCAACGGGTCGGAATCTTTCAGACGTCAAGCGACTGAGTTCTGGGACAAAGCCTGGCAACGCTTCTAGGACGGTTTCGCCGTCGATTCGCGGATCACGAATTCCGGTTCTATGGCGATTTCGCGCGGCTCTTCCTTCTTATTTTCGATGCGCTCGAGAAGAGTTTGCGCAGCAATCATGCCCATGCGGATCAATGGCTGGCGCACGGTGGTCAGGCTCGGCGTGTTGTAGGCCGCTCCCTGGATATCATCGAAACCCACGACAGAAATGTCGTTCGGAACCCGTAGTCCAGCTTCCTGAAAAGCGCGGATCGCTCCCAGGGCGGACAAGTCGTTGTAGGCGAACAGCGCGGTGAACGGGACATTCCGTTCCAGCAGTTGCTTGGCAAAGGGATAGCCGAGTTGGGGTGTGGGATCGTTGATATCAATCTGGACCGTGAGGTCCGGGTTCAGATCAATCTTCAGCTCGCGTGCCACTTCGACAATCGCGTTCCAGCGGTCTTCAGAGTCGGAACTGAACCGGGCGCCTTTCATGAACGCAATCTTCGTGTGTCCCAGGTCCACGAGATGTCCGAGAGCCGCACGTACAGCGGAACGATGGTCGAGAATGATGTTCGTCACGCCGGGGAACGCCTTATGGCCAGCAACAGCGACGGTGGGAATTGACGGTGCTTCGCGCAGCTGCATGTCGATGGCAATGAAGCCTTCGACCCCGCGTTCCAGCAGGATCTGGGCATAGCGGTCGAGCAGGTCGGGATCATGGCGGTGCACCACGGTCAGGAAGAAGAAGTTCTTCGAGCGCAGGTACTGCTCGACTCCACTGATCACCAGCGACCCGTAAGCGTCGCCGATCTCTTCGACGATCACGCCAATTGTGTAGGTGCGCTTCTTACGGAGCGACTGCGCGAAGAAATTGGGCCGATAGTTAAGCTCCTGTGCTGCCGCCATAATGCGGTTCTTCGTGGATTGCGGAATGGAGCGCGCGGAAGGGGCGCCGTTCAGGACGGAAGATACCGTTCCCGGGGTCAGGCCAACATGATCCGCGACCGCTTTCAAAGTGATCGCGCCTGGCTTTTTCAAACGTGATTTTCGATCTTTCGCCATGGTTCTTCTGTCAACGACGACGGCGTCGCATTGTAAATGGTGCGCGCACACCCACACGTCGTGCGCAGGCATTGTATCGCACAAAATCGATATTGTATGCAGTTTTGACAGAGGTTCGGCGGCAAACGCTAGCGCGCAGAACTAGCCTGGTTGCTCTTCTGGTCGGGGGGAGGAAGCGGGGTTTTGTCCTGGATGCCCTTGCCCTCGACGACGGTATAGATGAAGTCGGCCGGTACGTCATGCAGGGTCTCGGTCTCGCCATTGGGCCAGCGAATCGAAACCTCGTCCATCATTTTGTTTTTCCCAAGTCCGAAATGCTGTCGCAAGTCACTCTGCGAGATGTAGCTTGAGCCGCCCTTGACCTCGCTGATCTGTGTCACTTTGTCGGTGCGAACTGTTACCCGCGCGCCGATGGCAAGCCGGTTGCTTTTCGTTCCCTGCAGCTTGAACAGAACGCGATGATTGCCGTTCTGGCAGTGGTTCAACAGGAGCGATGGTGGCTCGCCCACGTTCAGGGTCACAATATCGACGCAGCCGTCATTGTTGATATCGCCGAAAGCGGCCCCGCGCCGCGAACGCAACGGGACATCAGCGAGTCCGGTAGACGACGCGACTTCCGCGAACGTGCCATCGCGATTGTTGCGGAAGAGCAACATGGGTTGACGGAAATGGGCGGCATTCGGAATGGTGTCGACCTGGGGATACACGTGTCCGTTGGCGACAAAAATATCGAGCCAGCCGTCGTTATCCATATCGAAGAAACTCGTGCCCCATCCAACGTAGGGATGACTGGGTTGTGCGATCTGGGAATTCCAGCTGACATCGGTAAAGCCGTCGCTGCCGTTGTTGTGATAAAGCGTGTCTGATTGATCGACGAATTCCGTGACGAAAATACTTAGGCGTCCCTCATGGCGGTAGTCGCCGAGGTCGACCCCCATCGAACCAAGTTCCTGGCCGTCGCCGCTGAGGTCGGCTCCCTCGAGCAGTCCGATCTCTTCGAACGTGCCGTCATGCTTGTTGCGGTACAGATAGTTCGGCCCAGCGTCATTGGCCACGTAAAGATCCGGCCAGCCGTCATTGTCGATGTCGCCCCACACCACACCCATGCCGTAATAGTGCCGGGGATCATCCACACCAGCCTTCTTGGAAACGTCTTCAAACGTTCCGTCGCCACGGTTGTGGAAGAGGAAGTCGCTCTCGCCCTGCATGCCCCAGGGCCCGCACTGCACCAGCACGCCGCGAAACTGGCAGAACTTTTCGTCGCTGCCCAGCTCAGGCAGCTTGTTCATGTCGACGTGCACATACCGCGAAACAAACAGGTCAACCTTCCCGTCGCGGTCGTAATCGCCCCAGGCCGCACCAAGGCTGAGGCCGCCGACGGCGACCCCGGCCTTCTCCGTGACGTCCTCGAACTTGCAGTTTCCAAGGTTGTGGTAGAGGGCGTTTCCGCCGTAACCGGTCACGTAGATGTCCGGTAAGCCGTCATTGTCATAATCCGCAACTGCCACACCCATGCCCCACCCCTTGCGAGTCAGTCCAGCTTGTTGCGTGATATCGGTGAACTTGAGGTCCGCATCCTGGTGGTAGAGGGTGATCAGGGGGTCTCCACCCTGCTTACGGTAACGATCGACGTTCGAGCCGTTTACCGCAATGATGTCGAGCTTTCCGTCGTTGTCACAGTCAATGAGGCCGACGCCACCACTGACCGATTCAATGATGTAGCGCTTGTCCGCCGATGAGATGTGCGCCTTGGTCAGTCCGGCTTGTGCGGCTATGTCTTCAAAATGAGGCAGATCCGCGGAAGGTGATTCGTCTTTGCCCGTCGGCATATTCGGACCGGGCGGCACCGGGAGCTTCTGCGCAGAGGCCAACACCGCCGATAGAAGACCCAGAAGAAAAAGCCTGCGCATGGGAGAGTGGAATCCCTTGATTGTAGCTGATCGGGATTGAGGGCCTCTGTCGTTCATGGGTGACTGAACCGGATGGCGATCTCTCCGAAGGGACATGTCCTTCCTCACCGTGCCATGGGCCTGTCGTGCCAAATCCTTCCACCTCCGTAACTTGCTGCAAGCATTACCCACTACTAGCCTAAAAACGTGGATCTCCGCGCTTTATTGTTCACCGCCGATGGGAGTAGCTCGGCCACGCTGTGCCAGGTGCTGACCGACCTGGGCATCGCCGCTGAAATCTGCTCCGAAGTGCTGGTCGCCGTAGAACGCGTAGGGCGCGAAAACTATGACGCGCTGATCGTCGACTGGGATCACGAATCAGAAGCAACCTTGCTGCTCAAGAATGCACGCGAGCACAAGAGTTTCAGCTTGAACCTGGCTCTTGTGCCGGATGAAGCCGCGATTGGCCGCGCATTGCAGCAAGGTGCGAACTCGGTTATCCGGAAACCGGTCGATCCCATCGAGGCGCATGACACGCTTTCCACTGCTCGCGAATTGATTCTGTCCCGCCGCACCGAACAACGGGACAAGCAGGCTCGCCTCGCGGCGTTGCAGGCCGAAGGAACCAATACCGAAGAGCCTCTCGAGGAGTCGTTCGCGCCCAAGGCCGGCTTCCTTCAGCAGAACATGAGCCGCAGCGCCCTGGAAGCCGAAGAGAAGGTTGGGAAGATCGAGATGCCGGCGAGCGACTCGGGCTGGCAGGCCGCGCGTGGCCCGGCCTCCCTTCGCGAACAGGAAGCAAACACCGAATCGAGAAAGGTCGAGCCCGTAAGCCAGAAGCGCTGGGATGATGTGAAGTCGATTTTTCGCGACGCGCCGAAGCCTGAGGAGGAACAAAGCGAGGAACCCGTTCCTGAGGGGCACGGCTCCCAGGATTCGACGGGTGTTTTTTCCTCGTTGCCTGAGCCTTCTTTTGTCACTCCCGAAGCCGCGACTTCATCGCTTCCACAGTATTTGGTCTTCGCCATGGTTGGTTGCGTCCTCGTCGCCGGGGTGCTCTATGTGTGGGCTCCAGGCGATTCATACCTGGGAAGGATGAGTTCTGCGGTGCACTCGCTCTCCGCGAAGGCGAAGTCCGAAGTTGCACAAGCGAACTCGCAGGGCCCCGCAGTTCAACCGGTTGCCAGTCTGAAGCCGAGTCCGGACACGCCTGCCGCTAGGCCCGAAGTGGCGCCAGACCCGGGGCCGATTGATACTACCGACGTCGATCCTAGCAAGATCCAGATCATTGAGACGAAGGCGATTCCGAAGGCAGGGGCACAGCAGCCACCCAGCTACAATCCGCCACCCGATTCCGACCAGGCAAAAGCGCTGGCCCAGCCGCAGTTGCCCCCGGAACCGGGAGCTGCTGCCTCGGAGACCAATGCCGCAGCTAGTCTGCAATCGCCAGCGGAGCCCGCTCGCCAGGCTCCGGCCGCACCTCACTCCGAGCCAGCGAAGCCAGTGCTGGAGGCAGTTCCCGCGCAGCCTGATACCCGAGTCGGGGTGATTATTCCGGACAGTTTGCGAACCACTCCGGCTCCCTCGCCCGCCAGTAGCCTGGAGACGTTCTCCCTGCCTGAGGAGACTTCACAAACTCTGCTGATTCACAAGGTGGATCCAGACTACCCGTCGCAAGCGTTGCAGCAGCATCTTGAGGGGCCGGTCGTGTTGCAGGCGTGGGTGGCGAAGGACGGAACGATTCGCGACCTCAAGCTGGTGAAGGGATATTTCATCTTGGCCCGGGCCGCATTCGACGCCGTCAAGCAATGGCGGTTCAAGCCGTTCGTTCAAGACGGCCGCGTCGTTGAGTTCCAAACCACGGTGACGCTAAATTTCAAATCTCCAAAGTGAATCGGGCTAGAAGTTAAGCCTATATCGCTGAGAGGCTTACCGAGTGCCACGAACCGGAACCGGTGTCTGGGCCCAAACCGGTGGCCTCCTTCGGAAGCCACCAGCGGTAATCCCAGAGTTACCACCGTTTGATTTCGAGCAGCCCTCGTGGGGAAAGCGACATCAATAAGGATATAATGCGAGTATCCCTCTGGAAGTGACGTCCCTTCCTGCGCTGGATGACCACAAACCGATGTCAATGAAAGCAAAAGCAGCCATTCTTGTTACCTCGTTCGCCGTTCTGCTGTTCATGGTAGTTGGCGGGCTGGGTGGAGTGCGGGCCTCGTCCAACGACGGCGCCTACCGTCAACTGCAGGTGTACAGCGAAGTATTGTCTCGCGTGAACAGCGAGTACGTCGAAGATCCCAACATCCCCAAGGTGACCGATGGCGCGTTGCACGGTCTGCTTGAGGCGCTCGATTCTAATTCGAGCTACCTGAGCCCGAAAGAGTATGAGGAATATAAGTCCAAGAAAACCGATGCCAAGGCCGACATTGGTGCCGCCATCTCGAAGCGCTTCGGGTACGCGGCCGTGATCTCGGTTGTCCCCGGCGGGCCGGCCGACAAGGCGGGCATTCAGGGATCGGACATTTTCGAGGCCATCGAGGGTCACAGCACGCGCGAGATGTCCTTGGCAGGAATCCGGGCGCTGCTCTCCGGCCAGCCAGGCTCGAACGTAACCGTTTCTGTGGTGCGGGCGCGCCGCGCCGAACCGCAGAAGTTGGTCATCACCCGCGATGTGGTGGCGATTCCGACGGTTTCCGAGAAATTGATGGAAGACGGTGTGGGCTACGTCAAAGTCGACACGTTCTCCAAGGGCAAGTCGCAGGAAATTGCCAGTCGCCTCAAGTCGTTGCAGAAGCAGGGCGCTAAGAAATTTGTTCTCGACCTGCGCAATAACGGCGAAGGCGAGGAATCAGAAGGCATCGCCACGGCGAATTTGTTCCTGAATCACGGGACGATCACTTACCTGCAGGGCCAGAAGTATCCACGGGAAGCGTTTGCCGCGGATCCTTCGAAGGCCATCACGAATCTGCCTGTGGCCGTGCTGGTGAACCGCGGAACCGCGGGGCCAGCCGAAATCGTGGCCGCCGCCATCCTTGAGAACGCCCGCGGTGATGTGGTCGGCGACAAAACCTTCGGCGACGGGTCGGTGCAAAAGTTGATCGACCTTCCGGACGGGTCGGCGCTGATTCTCTCTGTCGCCAAATACTATTCGCCCAGCGGGAAGGCGATTCAGGACAATGCGATCACGCCCAACGTGCTGGTTGCGGACATCGACGAAGACGCTCCGCTTCCTGACGATGACCAGGACTCCGCCGCGCCGGCCGACGAGAATAAGGCCAAAGTGCCGCAGCAGGACGAACAGTTGCGCAAGGCCATCGAGGTCCTGAAAAAACGCGAGACGAAAGCGTAGAAGCAGTTTTTGGTCTTTCCTTTTACCTGCTGCGCGTCCTGAAACCAACAGGGCGCGCAGTTTGTTTTTGCGCACTGGTATCCTGAAAGTCTATCGATGAGGTCGCTCTTCGAAGATCCTCCGGTCCAGGAAGTCCACGGACACAAGCTCGTCGGCCGTGTACTGCTCGGGTTTCTGGTGCTGGCTGCCGCCCTGGTGGGTGCTACCGCCGGATTGTTGCTGGTGTACTCGACCGATCTGCCGCAGGTCGACGAACTCGAACACTATCGCCCCAGCTCCATCACGGAACTCTATGACGACCAGGGGCGGATCATCGGCTCTTTCGCATTGCAACGGCGGGTGGTGGCAAGCTACGAGGATTATCCCCAAGTCCTGCGCGACGCTCTAATTTCCACCGAGGACAAGGATTTCTTCCTGCATTCCGGGATCAACATCTGGCGCATTGCCGGAGCTGCCTATCGCGATATCGAGTCGGGTGGAAGGGTGCAGGGCGCATCGACGCTCACGATGCAACTGGCTCGCAATTTGTTTCTTTCCCCGGATCGGTCATTTCATCGCAAGATCCAGGAGTCACTGCTCGCGATCCAGATCGAACGCAAGTTCACCAAGCCACAAATCTTCACACTTTACGCAAATCAGATTTTCCTCGGCCACGGCGCATACGGGTTCGAGTCTGCCTCGGAATACTATTTCAGCAAGCCGGCGAAGAAACTGACACTCGACGAGGCCGCCCTGCTCGCCGGCCTTCCAAAGGCGCCGCAGTACTACTCACCGATTCTGCATCCCGATCGCGCGCTGAGGCGCCGCAACCTGGTCATCAATAACATGCTCGAGGACGGCAAGATTACAGCACAACAGGCGGACGCTGCGCGGAGCAAACCGATCCGGCTCAATCTGCAACACGATCCGAATTCCCTCGCTCCGTACTTTGTTGAGGAGATCCGTCGCTACCTGGAAAACAAATATGGCACTGACCAGGTACATGAAGGTGGGTTGCGCGTCTACACGTCGCTCGACATGGATCTGCAGAAGGCCGCCAACAAAGCGGTAGCCAACGGTGTCGCGGCTTACGAACGTCGGCACGGCTGGAAGAATCACCTGGAAAACATCCTGTCAGGCGATATGACGCTGGATAAATACGACCATCCTGATTGGGACGACGAGCCTGAAGTGAACGGGTACCTGCACGCGCTGGTGATGTCCGCCGCACCTGGATCTGCCACGATACGGTTCGGCCGCTACCGCGCGACACTCACGCAGCAGGATGCAGCCTGGACGCAGAAGAAAATTCACGACATCTTGAAGCCCGGCAATATCTGTTACGTCAAGATCACCAGCCTCGGGAATGACGGAACCGCGCGGTTGACCTTGGAACAGGATTCGGGCGCACAGGGCGCCCTGCTCGCGATCGACAACGCCACCGGGCAAATCAAAGCTATGGTCGGCGGGCGGGATTTCAACGAATCGAAGTTCAATCGGGCAACACAGGCCCTGCGCCAGGTAGGTTCGTCGTTCAAGCCGTATGTCTATACCGCGGTGATCGATCAAGGTGCTAGCCCGGATGACACCGTGCTCGACGCCCCCATTACATTCGAGACGGGGACGACTTCCTACACCCCGCACAACTACGATGAAAAATTCGAAGGCACCATCACTTTGCGGCGAGCGCTGGCCCAGTCGCGCAATATACCAACCCTGCGTTTGGCTGACCGAGTGGGCATCAAGACTGTGATCGACTATGCACGGCGCTTCGGGATTACCTCAAATCTCCCACCCTATTTACCGGTAGCCCTCGGGGCGGCTGAAGTCACGCTGCTCGAACAAACCAGTGCTTATAGCGTGTTTCCGAATGACGGTGTCCGCCTTACTCCACGTTACATTACGAAAGTGACCGACTACGACGGGCGCGTGCTCGAGGAAGACTTTCCCGAGGTCAAGGACGTGATCTCTTCGCGCACTGCGCGCGTCATGACCGGAATGCTGCAGGAAGTCGTACAGCACGGCACGGCGGTCTCGGCTGCCAGTACGAAGCTTCCTCTTGCCGGGAAAACAGGTACCACCAACGATTTCACCGACGCTTGGTTTGTCGGGTTCTCGCCGAATATTACCTGTGGGGTCTGGATCGGCTACGACGAGAAGAAGACCCTGGGTGCGAAGGAGAGCGGCGCCCATGCTGCCCTGCCCATGTGGATCGAATTCATGAAGATCGCGCTTGCCGGCAAGGACCCAGGTGCGTTTCAGCCGCCTCCGGCCGCCACCTCCGCGAATCCCGCGGCACTAAAAATCGACACTCCCGATACTGCGCCTGCAGGAGACGAAGTCCGTTAGGACTCTGCAGCCAGTCCAGTTGCGGAGCGCCGCATCGTCCTTTCGTCGGGTAATCAGACCCTGCCCTGACCTTCCGCTGTTGCTCCATGCACCGCGGTGCGCACGGGTTTTGCGGCTCTGTGCTACTTTGAGTTCACACTTCGAAACATGAGGAGCACGAAAGCGTGGCGACCGACTTCTTCAAGCGACTCCTGGAAAAAATGTGCCCGCACCAGTTCTCGTGGCCACACAGCGGAGCCCAGGGACAGGACTACCAGGTGTGTCTGCTCTGTGGAACTGCGTACGAGTATGACCTGGTGAACATGTGCCGAACCGGCCGCGTGATTACTCCGGTTAAATCAGGGGACAATTCGTTAGCACACAGGCGCGTCTGATTCGAACCGCCGACGCCGCGCCTGAGATTTCCTGAAGAATTGAGATGAGCCCCGGCGCGATCCGCGCCGGTTTTTTCACGCGTTATCCCAACAGCTAGATCTGTCTAAAGTTAGATCTGCCTAATCCGCGGCCGGCCAGCGGCGCTCCGCCGGTTCCGCATCCTTGCAGAATTGCTCGCCGAGGCTCTTGACCATCGAATTCAAGCCGCCTGCCAGCGTGGTCCTGAGGCGCTCCACCGACTCACGCTGCAATTCCTGCACAGATTGCGCAAACATGCGCAGGGTCTGATCCACTTGAGCAGTCAGTGACCGCAGGGTGGAAGTTTCGATGTCGGACTGGATGGTCTTCAGTTGCGAGCAGGCCGATTCTACCCGGACGGCAAGGTCGCGCGAGCTGCGTGTCTCGAGCTCGAGCAGGATCTCATCGACAGCCGCCTCCAGTTGCCGCCGTACTTCGGCCAGGGTATTGCTGGCCATCTGCCCCAGTCGCTTGTCGAGGCCGGATTCAAGGTTGCTCGCCGATTCGTCCAGCTTGGCGATGCGGCCATCGAGAAATCCCACTTCCTTGTCGATGCGCGCCTTCTCGGCCATCATGGAGGCCTGCGCCTGGTCGAGTTCGCGGCGGCGGATGTCGTGATCCTCACCCAGATCGTGTTGCATCACCTGGAGAAGGTCTTCGCTTAGTCGCTTCAGCCGGCTACCAGCATCCACCACGTGCTGATGGAACTCACCCATGCCGCGATTCAGGTTTTCGCGCTGGTGTTCGGCGATGTCGGCGGAAAGGGTTCGGGCACGTTCTTCGACCGTGTGTAGTTCGCTCGTGACCCGCTTCAGGAAATCGTCGTGGGTTGCAGCCGTCTTCTTGTCGATCGCGGTTTTGGCCGCTTCGAGTACCTGGTTCGCCTGGGCCCGTGTCTCCTCCAGTACCCGAGGCCCGAGATTCTTGTTCAGGCGCTCTTCCATCTGGTCCTGAAGCTCGGGCGGAATCTGCGAAAGAGAGACTTCGAACTTGCTGCGCCCGCGGCTCATCTTTTCCCGCAGGTCGGCGGTTTCTGTCATCAGCGGCTGCACCATCTCCGTAATCAGCGCGCGCAGGTGTTCGTCAGAGACCTGTTTCTGAATCTTGTCGAACATCGCCTTCAGCGAGGGCGAGACGCTGTTGGGATCGAGCGGCGGAGCGGCCTTGGCCACCAGTTTCGGTGGCAGCTTTTCCTTCGTCGGCGCGGCTGGCGGCGGCAGCTGTGCCCAGTCCGACGGATATGTGGTCAGACCCCAGAAGTTCTCCGGACGATCGAGCCGCGCGGCGAGTCGCCAACCGGAGCGATCGGACTCCAGCGGCTGGCAGTACACCACTTTCGCCGTGGTCTCGCGCCCCTCCTTGCTGTGAAAGTGAAGCAGCACCCCGGCATCCAGTTGTGCCGGCGAGCGCAGCGAACAGCCGTGCGCGCTCACCACCATGGTTTCGCACACTTCGGAAAAGCGGGTACCGGGTTCGAGGCTGGTCACGAGAACGGGTACGTTGATCGGCACGCGCGAGCTGCGCCGAAGCGGTGCGGGGGAATTCGCTTTGTGCATAATCACTGCCTTATTCCGAAGGAGTAAGTGACGGCATTGCCCAACGGCCAGGCCATCCTGTACGGACTAAGTTAACCCGAAGTGGCCCTCCAGATCGTCGTCTCAGGAGTGCTGTGCGAAGTTGCCGAAAGGCCCTCGCGGACACGGACTTTGGTAACTAGTGACCGAACAGAAGGGGAAACCGAAAAAGCAAGGCCGTGCGCTCGTCACTCGTCTGTCGGCACACACAAGAAGGTCGGAAACTGGGCGCTATGTTGAACCACATTGAAAGTGTCCCCTTGAAACCACATTAGAAGTGTCCCCTTTAGAGTTCCTCGGGCGAGGAGGAACTGCGATTGGGGAGAACTGGATTGAGCAAGAAAGAGCTGAGCCGAGTGGAAGTGATGGGGAGGGTAAAGGCGCGGAGCTTGCGATTGATCGAAGCGGCGGAGTTGATGGGGTTAAGTTATCGGCAGAGCAAGCGGATCTGGGCGCGGTATCGGGCAGGAGGAGCCAAGGCCCTGCAGCACGGCAACTGTGGCCGGGTGTCGAACCGGGCGTACGGGGCAGAGTTTCGAGCGGCGGTGCTAAAGCAGGTGAAGGCCCGCTATGAGGACTTTGGCCCAACGCTGGCCTGCGAGCATCTGGCGAGCGATGACGGCCTGCACATGCATGCCGAGACGCTGCGGCGGTGGTTGAAAGAGGCGGGGTGCTGGCAGAGGCAACGGCAGCGGAAACCGTATCGGCAGCGACGCGAAGCCAAGGCGCACTTCGGCGAGTTAGTGCAATTGGACGGGAGCTTTCACCGGTGGTTGGAAGAACGTGGACCGCGGGGCTGTCTAATGCACATGGTCGATGACGCCACCACGCAAGCGCTAGGTTGGTTCTCCGGGGAGGAGTCGATCTGGGCGGCGGTCGCAGTGTTGCGGCGCTGGATCGAGCGCTACGGGGTGCCGCAAGCGCTGTACACGGACTGGAAGAACGTCTATGTGCGCCCACCGAATGCCCAAGAGCGCATGCGCGGAGAGCCGGCGGTGACGCAGTTTGGACGCATGTGCGCGAAGCTGGGCATCGAGATCATCGCCGCCAGTTCGCCGCAAGCCAAAGGGCGCGTGGAGCGGGCACACGGCACGCATCAGGATCGGCTGGTGAAGAAACTGCGCCTGGCCGGAATCGCCAACTACGACCAAGCCAATGCGTATCTGGACCAGCACTACCTCGCCGAACACAACCGGCGTTACGCGCACGCCGCGGCGGCGGCCGCCGATTATCACCGGCGACGCCCGACGGCGCGGCAGCTGGACGAAGTCTTCTGGCTGGAGGAAGAACGCGTGGTCAGCGAGGACTGGGTGGTGCGCTACCAGAACCGACTGCTGCAACTGGAACGGCCCAGCCGACCCAGGGTACCGGCGAAGAGTCGGGTACTGGTGCGGGAAAACCAAGCCGGGGAACTGGCGATTCACTATCGCGATCACTGTCTGGTGTTCCGCGAATGGAAGGCGGCTTCTACAGCGAGGAGCGATGGAAGGGGCGCTGCCCCTTCCCCCGCGCCCCCATCCCCGAAACCAAAATCGTGCATTCCCGCTGTCGATCATCCGTGGAGAAAAAACCGCTACCAACAAATGAAAACGCCGATGTTTTCATCGGCATGGTGAAACGACAACCAGGGGACATTTCTATGGCGGACAAGACGGGGACATTTCTATTGTGGTATGACACGGAAACTGGGCGCTATTGACAGCATTGCGGCACAAGCGCAAGCTAACCCAATTCGAGGCAGAATTACATGATTCGCAGACGCCTTCTCTTTATCGGCCTGGCTGCCCTGCTCCTGGGTGGCTTATCCAGCTCGGTCGTGTATCGCTCCCTGCAGAAAAAAATCGTTCGACCCACTCCCGGGGTCGCGGTGGTAGTCGCCGCGCATGACCTCTCCCCCGGAGAGCCGCTCCAGGAGCGCGATCTGAAGGTGCTGACGTATCCGCCGGATTTTCTGCCGGATGGAGTGCTACATTCCACGTCGGCCGCGTTGCGGCAAGGTCTTCTGTTGCCGTTGGGCAAAGGCAGTTTTGTCACCTCATCGAATTTGGTGGCCGACAAGGAAGATCGCGTGGAACGCCTGATTCCCGCAGGGATGCGGGCTGCTGCCGTGAGTGTGAACGACGTAACCTCGGTCGCCGGTTTTGCCCGGCCCGGCAGCGTGGTCGATGTACTCGTGACTGGCCCGGGCGCCGACGGTCGCCGGCTGCAGAGCATGATTGTCGTGCAACGCGTACGGATCCTTGCGACTGGATCGCAGCTCGAAGGCTCTGTTGGCAAAGATACGCGCGAGACGCACGTGGTGACCCTGCTGGTTACACCCGAAGAGGCAGAAAAGCTCGCTTTTGCGGCACAGCAGGGACGCATCCAGTTGGCGATTCGCAACCCTTCCGACAGCAACCAGGACCAACGGCCTCCGGTCAACACGCTCGACTCATCACAGGCGCGGAGAAAGACCATACAAGTGAAATCAACTGAGCCGCCTCTCCCTAAGGAGCACGAAGTCGACATTGACCGCGGCGGGCATATCGAGCGCATAAAGTTGAAGGAATCCCCTGACTCTCCCGGAACCACGAGCCCAGGTCATCCGTGAAATCCGCCTTTCGATTTGCCCTGGTCGCACTCGGACTGCTTCTGGTGGCGATGGCTTCTGCCCTGCTCGCGATGCGGTTTGCCATTCATGGCAGCGAAGTTACCGTACCCAAAGTCGTTGGGCTCTCTCCTGCGGAAGCCGAGCGAGCCGTTGCCGGCCTTGGCTTGACTGTGGCGATTGAGCGCGAGTACTACAGCGCTGACGTGCCCGAGGGCAAGATCATGCTGCAGGTCCCGGAAGCGGGCATGAAGGTACGGCGCGGCTGGCAGCTGCGCGTTGCCGAAAGCCTGGGACCGCAGCGCGTCGCGATTCCCGACGTGCTGGGCGAAAGTGGTCGCGCCGCCGATTTGAATATCCGCCGGCGCGGACTTGACGTCGGAGCGATCGCGTCGTTGCAACTGCCGGGTTCCAACGCTGACCAGGTCGTTGCCCAGAGCCCCCCACCAAATGCGAGCGGCGTCTCCGTCCCGCGAATCAACCTGCTGATGAGCGCTGGGTCGCCGCCGGCCGCCTTTGTGATGCCCAGTTTCCTCGGCCAGCCCCTGGGAAGCGTAAATCTCGCGTTACTCGACGCGGGATTCCACGTAGGTACAGTTACCGTCACGGCCTCAGGAACGTCAGATACAGGCGCCCAACCGGGTTCGCCGCCACAGCCATCCCCTGCGAGCATCATCGTTTCGCAAAACCCGGCGCCGGGACAAAGAGTGGGCGCGGGGGCTTCGGTGAACTTCGAAGTACGCTAAGCCCACTTCCCACGCTACGTCTATTCGAAGCGCTGCAAGGCGCTTACGAAGAACCCGTCGCAAGGCTGGAGCCCCGGAATCGTTCGCAAGAGGGATGCTCGAATGAGTTCCTGTCCGGCATCGGCACTCAGTTGGTGTTTCTCGCGAAGTGTCTTGAGTTCAGAGCCCATGTCCAGCAATTGAAACTGTGGATTCGCCTCCAATACTCTCGCGACGACCTCTTCCCCTTCCTCGCGCTGCAAGGAGCAAGTGGAATAGATCAGCTTTCCATCTTTGGCGACGTGCCTCATTGCAGCTTCGAGAATCGCGATCTGTCGGGCTTGCAAATCCGCAATGTCGCGTGGCGCGAGCCGCCACTTGATTTCCGGGTTGCGGCCAATCGTGCCGGTACCAGAACAGGGTGCGTCCACCAGCACGCGATCAAACCCTTGCTCGACCGGCAGTTCCCGAATATCCGCATGCAAGAACTGGACGTTTCGCGCATGCACGCGCTTGCGCAGCAGCTCTACCCGGTGGGGATGCAGTTCGACCGCGATCACCGTCGCATTCGGGTTGCGGTCGGCCACCGCCCAGGTCTTACCACCGGGAGCCGCGCAACAGTCGAGGATGCGAGATCCCTCGCCGACTAAAGCCGCCACCAGTTGTGACGCTTCGTCCTGGATGACAATGTGGTCCTCCGCGAAGGCGTGAGTTTTCGTAACGTCCCCAGAGACGATCCTTCGTGCGCCGTTGAGTAAGGAGGCCGGAGCCAGCGTGATTCCTTCCCTGCGCAACTCCTCCTCTGCATCGGGTGACCTTAAGCGAATTGTGGTTACCGGGACTCTCTGGTTATAGGTGCAGATTCGCCGGGCGATCTCGATGCCAAACACCGTACACCAGTCGCCTACTAGCCACTCGGGATGCGCGGCAGCCGTGGCGAGCACAGAGGGATCCTGGGCCGCATTCGCGAGTTCCTCCTGCGCGTTTCTTGATGGATGATTGTCGGCAAGCCTGCGCAGCACCGCGTTCGCGAACGGTGCCGCCGAACGCTTCCGAGCTCGTTTTACCAGTTCGACGCTCTCATGAATCGCGGCCCGGGCAGGCACGCGCTCCAGCCACCCGAGTTGATATGCGCCCATGCGTAGTGCGGTCAGCACTTCCAGATCGAGGCGGCCGAGCTTCTGGGAGGAGACCCGCGCGATGCCCGCGTCGAGCACCGATCGCCAACGCAGAACGCCCATCACCAGTTCAGTCGCGAGTCCTTTATCTTCCGGGGTCAGATCCGCGCAGTGCCTGGAATGTAGAAGCTCCGAGGCATAGGACTCCTCCTGCTCGACTCGAAGCAGAATGTCAAAAGCGGCCGCGCGTGCGGGAGAAGCGGACATGAAAGGTCTGTTCCCAGTACAAGTGGTCAGGTGCCAGAATGACGACGGATTGAAGATAGCCCGAATAATTCCATCACTGCTGGCCGCCCAAAACCTCCCCATCATATGGCCGATAGCCGTTCACGAAATCCTGCGCCGACATTCGCTTCTTGCCTTCGACCTGCACTTCAATCAACTCGAGTGCCGTATCCGAGCCACATCCGGCCAGCGGCAAGTGACCCTCCAAGTAAATCGTGCCCGTTGAGATGCGGGCATCAATCGGACGCGCTTTCCACACATGCAGATTCTTGCCGCGAAAGCTGGTGAACGCTCCGGGCCAGGGCTGGAATCCTCGCAGCCGGTTCCAGATTTCGGTGGCTGAGCGGCGAAAGTCGATTTGGCCATCTCCTTTTTTGAGAATCGGCGCAAGCGTAGCGCAGGAGTGATCCTGACTCCTTGCCTGAAGCGTGCCGGCTTGCAGTCCGTGCAGAGTTTCCGTCATCAATTCCGCGCCGATTCCAGCCAACCTTGGAGCAATCGTCTCGGCGGTGTCCTCGGGGGCAATAGCGAGCTCACGCTGAAGCAGAATGTCCCCCGTATCGAGCCCGGCGTCGATTCGCATCGTGGTGACGCCAGTGACGGTTTCCCCTTGCGCAATCGCCCATTGGATCGGCGCCGCTCCACGGTACTTCGGCAGGAGTGACGCGTGCACGTTGAGGTTGCCGAGCGGAGGCAGATCGACCATCCACTGCGGAATGATTCGCCCGTACCCCACGACCACGATGGTGTCCGGGTTCAGCGCACTCAGTTCTGCCTGAAAATCCGGGTTGTGCTTGATCTTGTCCGGTTGCAGAACAGGAATCCCGAGCCGCAGCGCACTCTGCTTCACGGGCGATGCCGTTGTCTCCATGCCGCGGCCGCGCGGGCGGTCGGGTTGCGTCACAACGAGGCGCACATGGAATCCTGCCTCAACCAGTTTTTCCAGCGTCGGGACGGCAAAACTCGGAGTACCAGCGAAGACGAGATTCATTTTCAGTCAATAGCCAATCGCTGAATCATCTGGCGAAACGCCCAAACTATGACAGGAAGAGTGCCGATCAACGGAGCGAGCGCGACCAAATGACAAACAAAGCTCCTGAACCTTACCACTCTCCGGCTTTCATCAATTTACGGATTTTGCGTTTCATCAGGTCGCGCTTCAAAGCGCTGATGTGGCTGATGTAAAGCTTTCCGTTCAGGTGATCGGTTTCGTGCAGAAAAGCACGTGCCAGCAGTTCTTCTCCAGTTTTCTCGTAGAAATTCCCATTCACGTCCTGGGCGCGAATGGTGACGGTTCGTGGCCGCGTGACAGTTTCGCGAAACTCAGGAATGCTCAGGCACCCTTCGCTTTGTGTGTGACGGCCTTCGGTATGCAGGATCTCGGGATTTGCCAGCACCAGTTTCGCGTCAGGATCTTCCTTGAACGACGTATCGATGACCGCGAGGCGTTTCGAAATCCCGATCTGCGGCGCTGCCAGCCCCACTCCGTGCGCCGCGTACATCGACTCGAACATATCCTCGACCAGTTTCTTCAATTCGTCATCGAAAGCGGTCACGGGTTCAGCGTGCTTTTCGAGCACGGGGTCGCCGTATTTCACAATCGGATAAATCATTCAATCGTCAGCTCGCGCGCTGGCAGGCATGAGCCTGGCAGGCGAGCGTATCAGTAGTTTTTCAATTGCTCCAAATAGCCGGCAAAATTTCGCTTGGTTTCCACCACGGAGTCGCCGCCGAATTTCTCTAAAGCGGTTCGCGCAAGAGTCAGAGCGACCATGGCCTCGCCCGCAACGCCCGCGGCGGGCACCACGCACACATCCGAGCGCTCGTAGGCGGCCTTTACCGGTTCGCGCGTGGCAAAGTCCACCGATTGCAACGGTCTCCGCAAGGTGGAGATGGGTTTGAGGTAGCCGCGTACGCGAATCTCCTCGCCATTCGAGACTCCTCCCTCGATGCCTCCGGCATTATTTCGGGAGCGGCTGAATTTCGTGTGTCCACCCGATCCGTCGTAGCCGATTTCGTCGTGCACCTGCGAGCCCGGAGAAGCGGCTGCCGTGACGCCCGATCCGATCTCGACTGCTTTCACCGCCTGCAATGACATCACCGCACCGGCCAGCAGCGCGTCGAGCCTCTCATCCCACTGCGCATACGTGCCCAATCCAGGCGGGACACCGTGGGCCACCACCTCGAAGACGCCGCCCACGGAGTCGCCCGTCTTCAGCACCTTGTCGACTTCCTCTTTCATGCGCGACTCGACTTCGGGATCGGCACAGCTGAGAAGCACTTCGCTCTGTTTGCCGATTGCTTGGATCTGGTCCCACGGGACCGCTCGTTCCACGTTCACCGCACCGACGGAGATGACATGGCTAAGCACTTCCATACCGAGTTCCCGTAGAAACAGCTTGGCAATCGCACCCACCGCAACACGGGCCGCCGACTCGCGCGCCGAGGCTCGCTCCAATACGTAACGCGCTTCCGAAAAGTTGTACTTTAATGCTCCCGCCAGGTCGGCATGGCCAGGCCGCGGCGACTTCACGGCTTTATGTTTGGCGGGATCGCCCGCGGCGACCGGCAACGCTTCCTGCCAATTTTTCCAATCTTTGTTCTCGAGCAGAACTGCGATCGGGGATCCGATCGTGATGCCATGGTGCACGCCCGAAAGAATGTGCGCCTTATCCGTCTCAATCTTCATGCGCCCGCCGCGACCATAGCCTTGCTGCCTTCGCCAAAGGTCGCGATCGAGAAACTCCTGGTCCACCGCCAGACCCGCAGGCAGACCCGACAGGAAGGCAACGAGTGCTTCACCGTGGGACTCCCCGGATGTGAAGTAGCGCAACATAAACCCATGATTCTAACTGATGAGCCTTTCTCGACACGGCGGTCGACTTGGAAAATCAGCAATTTGCACGGTGACATGCGCCAGTCGAAAAGGTAGAATCGCGATAACACTTCGATCTAACCTGCCTTCACCGCGCGCCGCCGCGCTGGCGATTCCATGTCTCTGGCCCAGGAGGAATGGTGTTTTTGGAAGACCCGACCACAACGCAACATCCGTGGGAAAGCAAGATCCGCTGCCTGATCGTAGACGATCACGTCCTGGTAAGGCAGGGCATACGTCGACTCTTACAAGATGAAGAAGGCGTGGACATCGTTGGCGAGGCCGGCGATGCCACCGAGGCTTTGAAGCGTGTCACCGAACTGCGTCCCGACATTGTGCTGATGGATATTGGCATGCCCGGGTTCTCTCCCTTCGAGGCAGCCCGTGTGATTCAAAGCGACTTTCCAGAGACTCGCGTCGTGTTTCTCACCATGCATGAAGACCAAGACTACGTCATGCAGGGATTGCAAGCGGGCGCGGCCGGCTACCTGTTGAAGGACACGCCGGCAAGCAAGCTGGTCAGCGTGCTCCGCGAAGTACGCAACGGCGGAAAGTTTGTGAGTCCCGAGGTTCTGAGTGGGTTGCTCGAGAACGGTAAATTACGATGGCCCGAACGCTCGCGGCCCTCTAGTGCTGGTCTGACGCCACGAGAGACCGAGATCATGAAGCACCTGGCAGAAGGCAAAACGGTCCGCGCAATTGCCGGCATGCTGGGTCTCAGCCTGAAAACGGTCGAAGCGCACAAGTTCAATCTCATGCGCAAGCTCGATATCCACAACAAAGCCGAACTGGTGCATTGCGCGATCCGGAAAAAGATCGTCAAGGTGCCTGCAGGGTTCTGATCGCGAATCGGATCAGCATCCCGCCAGTCTGGCCAGAGTTGCGAGATCGGGAACTTCGAGGTCGGGGTGTCCGGCCGCCGGCTTGACGGCACCAATTCCGGTGCGGGGCGATGGTCGCTTCACCCACACCGTTGCCAGCCCCAAAGACTTCGCCGGCAACACGTCGTGGTATACGCTTTGCCCCACTTGCAGGATGCGGTCCTTCGCCACTGCTGTCTTCCCCAGAGCAAGATGAAAGATCTCCAGCCCGGGTTTGTAACAACGTGCCTGCTGCGCCGTGGTCACATCGACAAATTCGACAGGTAAGTATTTCAGCGTGACTTGGAAGAGGTCGTCATCGATGTTCGAAATGATGGCGAGTTGGTAGCGGCTGGCGAGTTGTTGGAGTGCTGCGACCGTATCGGGCCATGGGCGCCAGGCAGGCACTGAATCGGCCAGCGCTTCGGCCTCAGTCTGGGTGACTGCAAATCCGAGCCTGGCAGCAATCTTGCGTACCACTGATTGCAGCACGTCGCGATAGGAGCGGTACGGGCCTGCTTCAGCCTGAGCTTCGAATTCCCCGTAAAGCGCCAACAATTCACTATCGGGGATCGACTTTCCATGCGCCGCCAGAAGCGGCTTCAGTACCGAGAAGATTCCGGTCTCCCAATCGATCAGCGTTCCATAGCAATCGAAGGTGAGCAGGTCGAACGCCGAGAGATTCAACATAGGTGTGCTCTATTCTGCCTGACGGCGGGTGCAGAAAAAACTAGCCCCAAGGAAGCGTACCTTGGGGCCAGGCTTGTAGACCGTGTCGATTACTATTGCGGAACTTCCAACGGAGCCTCCAGCTTGAACGTTAAAGCGGATTCGGCCGGTAGAACAATGTCTCGATTTCCGGTGTAGGCCGAGCCTGCAGTACCTGCGCCGCCGCCAACCAGAGCGCCGATGGCAGCTCCCTTACCGCCTCCCGCCAGGGCGCCGATCAGAGCTCCGGCTCCCGCGCCACCTCCAATCAGAGCCGCGCTGCGTTTCCCTTTTCCTTTTTCACTTCGGCTCACGGAAGACGTCTCGATCGCGTGTTGCCTGCCTCCGATTGTTACCGAATCCAACTTGATCTGCAAAAGCGACGCACCCTTGAATTTACCCGCGGCGTGCGCCGCCACAACGGTTCCGGTAGCGGTTGCTCCCGCCGGGATCACCACCCTGCCGTCCGCTTCGACTGGATTCACCAGGGAAGCAGTGAATGTTTGGCCAGGCTGACTCTCCTTCGAACTCAACCCCTCACCCAGGCGAACCGTAAGAACCGTGCCTTGCGGAACGACCAGCGGCTGGCGTATTGCCGGACTCTGCATCGCCGACTTGCCCGAAGCCATGCCGCCCCCCGAGTTACCGCCCTGGGAACCAGGCGTCGCAGAGTTCCCGTTCGCCGGATTGTTGGCGTCGGCATTCGATCCGGGCGCGTTGGCGTTTCCTGCATCATTCGCCGGCGGCCGGCTGTTGCAAGCCATCACGGTGAAGATCACATAACAAGTCAAAGTCAGCGCTACGAGACGTGATCGCATAAGAACCTCCGTTCGGTGAAATGTACGAGCTTTTTCGTGCACCAGTGAACTATCGGGCCAGAGAGATCACTATCAGTGTAGGACTAATTCTTAATGCCAGTATCGGTGGCAACCGGCGTGGGCTCTGCTTCGTCCGGCAACCCCAGACCTGGCAAGGGCAACGTTTCCGTTTGGGATGCGGCCGCCGGCTCCAAGACTGGAGCATCTCTTGGCGCCAGGAATTTCGCCGTATTCAACAGTGGCCTGCCCAGCGAAGGACTATACGTGGTCCATGGATTATCCGGGTCCAAGTCGCGTTCGAAGAGCGCCCGCATGCTCTCCATCTTCGAGTCGAGATCGTCCATGTAGTGCAACAACAGCGCTTCCGGAAACATGGGCAGCTTCGGTGATCCGAACTCGTATTCTCCGTGATGACTGATGATCAGGTGTTCAAGCAGCGTTTTCAGTTCAGGAGGAAAATTGGGAACCACGGCAAGCTTGGCTTGCAGCATCTCAAGCTCGATGATCATGTGCCCGAGAAGCTGTCCGCGAGTGGTGTAGGTGAACGACCGGTTGTAAGTGAGCTCGTGAATCTTGCCCACATCGTGAAGAAACGCTCCCGCCAGAACGAGATCCCGATTTACCTGCGGATAGTTTCGACAAATCAGATCGCACGAGCGACACAACGATACAACGTGATCCAGCAGACCACCAATGTAAGCGTGGTGCAGGGTCTTGGCCGCCGGAGCATTGCGGTAGGCTTGTGCGATCTCAGGGTCGGCCATGAACGCCTGAATCAGCGCCCTGAGGTAAGGATTCTCGAAGCTTGTGACAAACGCCGCGAGGGTCTTCCAAAGCTCGTCGATATCCTTGGTGGTTTTCGGGAGATAGTCGGAAAAATCTATCTCCGATTCCCCCAGCTTCCGTAGCTTGTGGATGGTGAGTTGGAAACGGTTCTTGTACTTGTTGATGAGGCCCTTCACCTTGAGGAAGTCATCCTGCTCGAAAGCGTCGAGGACCTCCTCAACGTTGTCCCACATCTTCGCTTCGAGCTGTCCGCTGCGGTCACCCAGGGTGAGCGCAAGGTAAGGCTCGCCGGACTTCTTGGGTTTGACCTGTTTCGACACCACCACAAAGCTCGAGGTGATGATCTTGTTTTCCTGTTGATTGCAGTCGGCGATGAAGAAATCTTTCATGCGTTTTGAGGGCTCACTGCAGAAAGGCTGTTCAAGCGAGCCCGCCGGGTCCTACAGGCTATTTAAAGATACCGAGCTTTTTCTTTTTCTTGAGATTTTTCGCGCTGGCTTCTTTGCTTTCGGTTTCGACCGGTTTGGTCTGGTTCGGGCTGGCTCCGGTATCAACGAATCCCGGGCGCACGTCGATGAATGCCTCTTCGCGCAGCTTCTTTAAATAGGTCCGCAGCGCTGGCTGGAGCTTCTGGTAATAGAGCGCATCCTGGATGCGTGGCTCCATCTGCTTCATGCTCGGAACGCCGGCCGCCTGGTGCTCGGTTACCTTAAGGATCACGAAACCCTGCTTGGTTCGGATCACATCCGTGACCTCGCCCGCCTTCATTGCGAAGGTGCGATCTTCTAACTCCTTCGACAAGGTTCCACGCTTGAACAATCCAAGATCACCGCCTTGCGCAGCGCTGGGACCGTCGGAGGATTTCTTCGCGACTTCATC
Source organism: uncultured Acidobacteriota bacterium (assembly GCA_963729415.1). GTDB lineage: Bacteria > Acidobacteriota > Terriglobia > Terriglobales > Acidobacteriaceae > Gp1-AA133. The sequence goes on from CAVSOD010000018.1 coordinate 761,548, forward strand.
AAAGGCAGCACCCTTCTGAATTTGTTCCCGCAAACTCTTGGCCTTGGCTTCCGCGGCAACAAGTTGGTCCGCGTCAGGCTCGCTTGAGGGGTTTGCCGGTGGAGCTGCCGCAGCGGGTGTTGTTGCGTCCATGGGTTTGGTTGCGTCCATGGGTTTGGTTGCGCCCATGGGTTTGGTCGCGTCAAAAGCGGCGCCGCCAGCAGGAGTCGGGCTGGGTTTGGGAGCGGGTTCAGATTTGCTCGTAGAAACAAGGATCTCGCTTAGCCGGATCTCTTCCGGCTGCTCCATTTCGCTCTTGTGCTCGTCGTAGAACTTTTGCGCCTCGTCCTTAGTAATGTTCAGGTGCGAGCCTACCTCATGCGCAATGACCTGCTGCGTGATGATCTGGTTGCGCAGATTCTGCTTGAAATCCTCGTAGGAAATACCCTGGGACTGCGCCGCCTTTTCCAGCTCTTCCATGGAGTCCAGGTTCATCTGCTTGCGCATTTCATCGAGCTTCTTGATGAGCTCGGTGTCAGCCGTGATTTCCAGATCCTTGCCCTTCTCCAGCAGCAACTGCTGGTCGATCAGATCGCGCAGGACGTCGCGTTCCTTCTCAGCGTATTGTTTCTCGGTGGCGTTAGGCTCCTGCTGCTTGAATTCGTCCTTGAGTTGCTCTTTACTGCGCGCAAAATCAGAGCTGGTAATGATGGAGTTGTTGACTCGGGCAATAATCTGCTCTACCACCGTGTCGGCACTCAGGGCAGGCAGAATCGCAAGGCAGGCGAACAAGCAAACCAGACACAATCTCTTCATGGGGGGCATCGGGGAGTACGTGGATGCGGCCGACTCCGTCAGATCCTCGGAAACACAAGATTTCAAAAGATTGTACCCCCGGAGGATGCTATGTCGCTAGCCCCGGAAGGACAGGAGAAGCCTCCGCCTCCGGCTTCCGCACCAAGGCCAAGGCCGTAATATCGTCGTGGAAGGCCCCACGGCCCACAAATCTTTGTACGTCATCAAGGATCGAGTGGCAGACGCCTTGGGCATCGGCCAGCGCTGAAGCTTTCTGGGAGGCCTCCACCCGGGCCAGCCCGAACTCCTCTCGCCCGCGTTCTGCCTCGACCACTCCGCGGGAAACCAACGCAAGCGCCGATCCCGGTTCCATGGCGATCAACTTCGCTTCCGAAGTAGCAAGGGAGAACAGTCCGAGCGGAAGGCCGGTTGCGCCCAACTCGGAAATGTCGTTTGCATGACGCACTAAAGCGGGCGTATGACCCGAGTTGAAGTAGCAGACGATGCCCAGGTCTTCGTTGTAGCAGCCGGCGAAAGCCGGGCTGGAGTGCACGCCTCCCGCGACCTCCATGATCGTCCGATTCAATTGAAGACAAAGTTCGGTCATCGCATCACTTTCATTGGCCTCTGGCGGAGAGAGCAGTTTCGCTCCAGACTCATGGAAAACCTTCTGTGCCGCGCGCAGGATGTCCATGTTCTGGTCGCGACGCCCGGCGACATCGAGAAGTCCGAACAGAATCCGGGAGGGATTGACGCGGATCACGTCGTAAAAGTCGCCCGCACTGCGTTGGCCGATATACGCTGCGGCAATCGCAGCGCCCCGCACGCTGGGAAAGGCTGAGGGAACGGGCTCGATAGCCAGAGTCGACTTGTTCTTCCGCCAGCCTAAGAGGGATCTCATGGCGCACCAGGAACGGCTGAAACTAGCACACGCAGGAAGAGTTGGCTACTAGGAAGAGACGGACGATCCGTCTCAATCGCCGTACTTGCTGGATAGGTATTTGCCGACCTCACCTTCAAGTTGCCCGTAATCCGAGTGGATGGTCGCGCGAAGAGCAGCTTCCGGCGAACTGCCTTGACTGATACGCTCGAGGATGCGGACCGCATCACTCATGCCATAGGTTTCGCTGATGTATTGCACCGCTGCCAGAGATTCGGCATAGGCCACCACCGCTTCTCCAGTGGAGAAGCGCATGAACCCACCTTCCAGCATGTTGTAGGGAATCGCCTGCTGAGCGCGGAAGAGCTGGCCCAGTCGGCGTCCATCCGAAGACAGAGACTTCCCTTCCATGGCCTGCGCGATGCCCTCGTTAAGCCAGGTGGGGCAGCGCCCGCCTGAAGCCTGGTTCACGAAGGAATGTGCCAATTCATGCTTCAGTACGCGTGCCAGGTCCGAGGTCATCGAAGACAAACCGCTTACTGGGATGCGCAACTTGCCGTCATTCACCGCCCCGGACCAGGATGGGGCGTGCGTGACATCAAAAAATGCTTGCTCTGTATAAAGAATGACCGGAATGCTGGCGCGGGGGGCGACGCCCAGTTCGCGAACCAGATCGTCATATTCAGCCTCAAGAGTGGCTATCAATTCCCGTCGAAGCTGCTCCGAGGTCTGCTTGCCTTCGTAGCGCAACGTGAAGTGGCTGCTTTCGCGTTGCGAGAAATCCGCCTCGGTCGTCGCCTCGCGTTGCGCCTTGGCCAGATACTGCTCCACAACGGGGTCCGGACGAAGTTCCAAAGATCGCTTCCAGGCGCGCACCGCGTCCTTGGTCCGGTCGCTTGCAAACTCGACATAGCCGAGCACGGTGTACGCGTCGGCCGAGTCGGGATTGGCCCGGACAGATCGCTCGGCATAGGAAAGAGCGGATGCCGCGTTTCCCGACCGCACCAACGCCATCGCGTGATAGTTCAAAATCGTGGAATTGTCGGGTTGGAAGCGAAGTGCCGTCTCGAAGTAATGCTTAGCTTGTGGCAGGTTGCCATGCTCGAATTCGTGCTTGCCCGCCAGAAAGTATGCAGTTGCCGTAAGCTCGGGCTTACCTTCCTTCTCAAGGGCCGTCAGTGCATCAAGATCCACCTTGCCGTCGTGAACAACTTTCGTCGCCAAATCGTCATGGCCAGCAAGACTGTCAGCTGGAACGAAGGCGGGCAAATCTTTTGAGCCTTGCGAACTGCCCGACGACGCGTACGTCGGAGGAAGGCCGCCCGCCTCGATGCTCTCTACAGAAGACTTCGGAATTTTGTAGGAATCGTCGCCTACGTCATACTCGACGTGGTTTCCATTTTCGCGGACGTGGTCGGCCCAGATTTTCCGTCCGTTCTTCAAGTGGATGACGTCGGCGAACGAGCGCGACGGGGGCAGCCCCTGCGAAAATCAGCAGGACCGCTATATGAAAAATGACACGGATGCGCACTCAGGCGCATTCTAACAATCAGTAGGGAGCCTCAATAGGTGACCCAAGTAACCGGCAAATTAAGAACAAACTGTGCTTTGCTCGCGTTGCTGTTAAGCCTTGTGGGCGGGCTTCGGGCTCAATCACTCGATAACTCGACACTTCCGACGAACTCTGCGTCGGCCTCCGATGTCAGCACTCAAAAACCTGCCGAGGCGCTCTACCTGAAACTGCAGAGCGTGGGTCTGGACCCGGCGCGCGCTTACCACATCCGCGACGTGTCGATTGTTCGACCAGCATTGCAGATACTCCTCGAGGACGGAGAGATCGCCTTTACGGCTGACGTCGCCGGCCGCGTGACCGGCGCCTTTTTCGAAGGCGACGGGGAGCTGCTGCTGACTCCGCCAAACCAGGTGGAACGAGCTTCGATGACGCTTTTCACTGGGATGGCGATACTGGAAGAGCGTTTCTCGTCGGCATATTTCCGGTTCAATGACAATACATTCGCCGAGCTGCAACCTTACCTGCGCCCCGCGCAAGATCCGAACTTCAGTCTTCGCTGGAATGACGCGGCCCGAAGTCTGGCCGAACAGGACGCGTTGCGGTTGCTGGCCAGCTTCAGCCGGTTTCTGCCTCCAGCCGGAGAAACCCGTGCAACTCCGATCTCGTCCCCTGTGCTGGATCCTACCGATCGCCTGCTGCACGCTCGCGTGCAAGGACGACAACTTGGAGCATTCGACGTCTACTTCGATACGCGAGCAGTAGAGGAAGTCTGGGCCGGGCAAACCCGGAATGTCGAAAGTCTTACTTACTATGATTTATGGACGTCGTTTACGCCGACGAAGGCTGGCAGCCGCGGCAAAGCGGAGTCGAAAGAACGCAGTGACGACGTAGTTGTTTCGCAATACAAGATTCGGGCACAGGTGGAGCCTCCGACAACCCTGCACGCCGAAGCCCTGCTGCACGCGGAGGCCAAGCATGCGGGGGAGCGGACCCTGTATTTCGAGCTCTCTCGATACCTTCAAGTGAAAGAAGTCGAGGTCGACAGACATCCAGTTGAGTTCATCGACAACCCTGCCATTGACGGCACGCAACTTTCGCGAAGAGGCAACGATCTCGTAGCCGTAGTCCTTCCCGATAGTCTTCGCGTCGGGCAGAAGCTGGACCTGCGGTTTGTCTATAGTGGCGACGTTCTCTCCGAAGCCGGTGGTGGCTTGCTTTACGTTGGTGCCCGCGGAACCTGGTATCCCAACCGCGGGTTATTGAGAGCCGACTTTGATTTGGAATTCCGTTACCCACCAGGCTGGACGCTGGTCGCAACCGGCAAGAAGGTTCCTTCGGGGACAGTGGGGGCGGGCGCCGGGAACGAGCCTGCGGAACAGACCGCGCGCTGGGTCACCGAAGAGCCGAGTGTACTCGCAGGTTTCAATCTTGGACGATATGATCGGGCAGTGGCTCATGCCGATCACGTTATGGTCGAGGCCTATGCGGCACGGGCCATGGAAAAAGCCTTTCCCCGGCCTCCGAACGTGGTAGTCGCCCCCCCGCCGACGATTGCTCCGCTTCCGGGTACCGAACCAATGGTGCTAAGTTCGATCGCACCCTCTCCCGCGCGCAATGCGCAGGCGGTTGCCGACAACGGGGCTCGTGCCCTCGATTTCTTTTCGCAGCACTTCGGCCCGTATCCCTACAGTTCCCTCGAACTCACGCAGATGCCGGGTCGAACAAGCCAGGGATGGCCGGGCCTTGTGTTTCTTTCGAGCTTTTCGTTCCTTACCCCGCAGCAGACGACGGATCTGGGCGGAAACTCGCTCGAAAGCGCAATGAACAGCCTGGTCCTTTCCCACGAGATCGCGCACCAATGGTGGGGAGACCTGGTAGGCTGGCGCAGCTACCGCGATCAATGGATGGTCGAGGCTCTGGCCAACTACTCCGCATTAATGTTGATGGAGACAACTCGGCCAGGTGACGCTAAAACCATTCTTGCCAAATATCGGGACGATTTGCTGGAGAAAAACGCCAACGGCGAATCGCTCCGCGACGCCGGCCCCGTCACACTGGGCCTCCGGTTGAATTCATCGCATTTTCCGAACGGCTATGAAGCAGTCAGCTATGGCCGAGGCACATGGCTTTTTCACATGCTGCGCAACATGCTCCTCGATGCCGAATCAGGCCGTCCATCGCAGAGCCGCGCAGGTACCGAAGAACCATTTCTCCGCGATCTCCGCAAAGTGCGGGAACGGTACGCTGGAAAGGCGATCACTACGAGAGAGCTCTTTTCGGTATTCGAGGAAGACCTTCCGCGATCGTTGTGGTACGAGGGACGCAAATCCCTGGATTGGTTTGTGCAGGGATGGGTCGAAGGCGTCGCTCTCCCTCACTTCAGCACACACAACGTGAAGTTCAGTAAGAAGGCGAACGGCACGGAAGTGACGGGAACGATTGTGGAGAAAGATGCTCCCACCGATTTGGTTTCTGCGGTGCCGGTTTATGCCGTCGCTACCGGCAAGCCGCGGTTACTCGGCACAGTCCTGGTCGATGAGCCCAACACTCCTTTTCGCTTCGCAGTTCCGCCTGACACCAGGAAGATTGTCCTTGATCCGTTTCAAACCATGCTGACCGCTACGAGATGAATAGCAATGTGTTACTGCGCGCCAGGACTCAAGACCGCAGGGGAAGGTTTCGTCGGGGTGGGCGGACCTGCATCGGGTACTGGAGTCCCAGGCGGCTCGGCTGCATGCGATGAAAATACAATGCGGTTTGCCAGCTTGCCCAGAATGACGATGTCCACCCGCCGATTCTGCGCGCGGTTTTCGTTCGTATCGTTCTCCGCCACAGGATGGTACTGCGCATAGCCGGCAGCCGAAAGCCGTTCAGGCGCGAACCCGTACTTCACGATCAGCAGCCGAATCAATCCGGTCGCGCGCGCGGTCGATAGCTCCCAGTTGTCGCTGAATTGTGCATTATGGATCGGCCGGTTGTCGGTATGCCCTTCAATGCGCAAGCGATACTTGCGGTCCGCGAGCAGCCAGGCGATCCGGCTGAAGGCCGAAAGGGAACTGGTCCGGATCTGCGCTGATCCGCTGTCGAAAAATCCAATCTCGCGCAAACTGATCACCAATCCTTCGGGGCCTACCGTCACCGCAACTTCATTCTTCTGGATTTCGGGTGCCAGCGCATCTTCCAACTCCTGCCGCAAGCTTGAGAGATCGCCGCTCTCCGATGCCCCAAGTGCCCCTTTGCTCGTGGGGACCACCCGTCCCAGGGCAGCCGTGCGTTCCGCATTCTCAATTGCCTGCACCGTGTTAAAGGGGACGGGGTCGTTGCTGTTCAGCGAGATGGCTGAGCCCGAGGCGGGAAAAACTCCCAGCTCCTGAAACGCCACCTGAATCGCGACTGCGAGTTTACCGACTTTTCGATGATCTACCTGCGACGACGAGTATCCCGTAGTGTTGATGTTGGCCAGATTGTTCGCGACCACTTCCAAGGCTTGTGTTCTGGCCCTCAGTCCCGCGCAGGCCGCATAGAATCCGCTATCCACGTCAATGATCTCCGCAATTGTTCCAGCATGTGACCCACCAATCAGCAAGATCGCGAAGTGTCTGCAAAGTTTGGGGCGAACGGGACTTCCCAGCAGCAGAAAATTAGAAGGCTCTAATCGTCACCGGGAATGAGGAAGATCTTGCCGGGTGCGTTCTGCGCTGCCCGGCAAAATCTTCCGGCCTGCGCGAGAGAGGCAGGCCCAACCCTTAACGAGACTCGCACCGAACGGAAACGATATTTCCCAAAGGAGCATCCGCTCCTTTGCCATCGTTATCGACGCCCTCGGGGCGGAACTTTAATGGATGAACACGATGGCGGCCTGCAACTGGCGCATGCTGCGAACCACGTGCGGGAAGAGACCAACAGAGTATGTCGCGTGCAGACTTTGGTGCTGAGCCTTAGCTGGCTTTCGCCATTCGCCTTTGTACCATTCCGATGCGGCGGCAGACCGCACTGCAATATCGGATATGGTCCCAATCCTTCGCGGCGCGGCGCGTCAAGGCAATCATTTCTCCGCACACTGCACAGACCTTGGCGGAAAAACTCTCTATCCTGACAAGTTCTTTCCGCAGAAACACTACCTTTGGTTTCACTTCTGCCATAGAAACATCATTAGATCTTGACCGAAATATCCCCCGGTCTGCTGCCACGGCGTACTCCGTGGCTCGCCTCGGAGGAGATACCACTTCTTTTGATCCATTCCGCTGCTGCAAGGTTACGGGGAATTTTGCCTCATCGTTTTGGTGCCAGCAAAAATCTCCGGAATTGAATATGATGAAAGGTTCGGCATTCCTTGTGGGGGATCGTAGAAGTGGCTCAGACGCAGACCGACGGCCTGGAAGTCCTGGAAACTCGAGAGTGGCTCGACTCTCTCGACTATGTGCTAGCCAAGGGTGGACCCGACCGTGCCGGCCGCCTCCTTCAGCAGTTGGCTTTGCATGCCCGGAGGGCTGCGGGCCTGAATCTTCCCTTCACCGCGACTACTCCCTACCAGAACACGATTTCATCCAAGACTCAGCCGCCCTTTCCGGGCAGTCAGGAAATGGAGCGGCGGATCAAGAGTTTAGTTCGCTGGAATGCGCTCGCGATGGTGATCCGGGCGAACAAAATTCAGGAAGGCATCGGCGGCCACATCTCCACGTTCGCTTCCGCCGCCACCCTCTACGAAGTTGCTTTTAATCACTTTCTCCGCGCCAAGACCGAAGACGGAGACCGCGACATCGTCTACTTCCAGGGACACGCCGCCCCCGGCATCTACTCGCGTGCGTTTCTGGAAGGCCGCATCCCCAAACAGAAACTCGAGAATTTCCGCCGCGAACTGAAACCGGGCGGGGGGCTGTCTTCGTACCCCCACCCCTGGCTGATGGAAGATTTCTGGGAGTTCCCCACGGTTTCGATGGGGCTAGGCCCGATCCAGGCCATCTACCACGCTCGTTTCATCAAGTATCTCGAAAACCGCGGACTGAAGAAAACGACCGGCGGCAAAGTCTGGGCCTTCCTCGGCGATGGCGAAATGGACGAGCCCGAGTCCCTCGGCTCGATCACGCTGGCCTCGCGCGAACGGCTCGACAATCTGATCTTCGTCGTCAACTGCAACCTGCAGCGTCTCGATGGCCCGGTGCGCGGCAACGCCAAGATCATTCAGGAACTTGAAGCCATCTTCCGCGGCGCGGGCTGGAACGTGATCAAGGTCATCTGGGGGAGCGACTGGGATTCGCTCATCCAGAACGATCGTGACGGACTGCTCGTCCGCCGCATGGGCGAGATCAGCGACGGTCAATACCAGAAATATTTTGTCGAGAGCGGCGCCTACTTCCGCCAGAACTTCTTCGGCACCGATCCGCGCTTACTGAAGATGGTCGAACACCTCTCTGACGAGCAGCTCGCGCGCATGCGATTGGGCGGCCACGATCCCATCAAAGTCCACGCCGCCTACAAAGCTGCGGTCGAACATACCGGCAGCCCGACCATTATTCTGGCGAAGACCATCAAGGGTTACGGCCTGGGCGAAGCCGGCGAAGGCAAGAACATCACCCACCAGCAGAAGAAGCTCAACGAAGATGAGCTCAGCATGTTCCGCTCGCGCTTTGGGATTCCCATTCCCGACGACGAGTTGCACAATGCGCCCTTCTACCGTCCCGCCGACGACAGCGCGGAAATCAAATATATGCAGGACCGCCGCAAGCAACTCGGCGGCTACATCCCCGAGCGCAAGGTTCGCGCGACTCCGTTGGCACACGTCCCTGAAACGCACTTCGAGGAGTTCTACAAGGGAACCGAAGGCCGGGAAGCTTCGACCACCATGGTGTTCGTGCGATTACTGGCGAAGCTGCTGCGTGATCCGGAAATCGGCAAGCTGATCGTCCCCATCATTCCCGACGAGGCCCGAACCTTCGGCATGGAGGCTCTGTTCCGTCAGGTGGGCATCTACTCGAGCGTCGGCCAGCTCTACGAGCCGGTCGATATGGACACGCTCCTCTATTACAAGGAAGCCAAGGACGGCCAGATTCTTGAGGAAGGCATCACCGAAGCGGGCTCGATGTGCTCGTTTATCGCCGCCGGCACGGCTTATTCCAATCACGGGATCAACACCATCCCCTTCTTTATTTACTATTCGATGTTCGGCTTCCAGCGCATCGGCGACCTCATCTGGGCAGCGGCCGACATGCGCACTCGCGGCTTTCTCGTGGGTGGCACCGCCGGACGCACTACCCTCGCCGGCGAAGGTCTTGCAGCACCAGGACGGCCACTCGCACGTGCTCGCGCTGCCCGTCCCGAACTGTCTGGCCTACGATCCCGCGTTTGCTTACGAGATCGCGATCATCATTCAAGACGGCATCAAGCGCATGTACGTCGACGGCGAGTCGATCTTCTATTACCTGACGGTCACCAACGAACCCTTGCCCATGCCCGAGATGCCTGCGGGAAAAGAAGTTCGTGAAGGCATTCTGAAGGGCTTATACCGCTTCAAGCAGAGCGAAAGAAAAGATGCCAAGCTGCGTGCCCAACTGTTCGGCAGCGGCACCATCATGTTCGAGGTGCTGAAGGCGCAGCATATTCTCGACGAGAAATACGGCGTTGCCGCCGATGTCTGGAGTGTGACCAGCTACAAAGAACTGTATCGCAATGCTAATGACTGCGAGCGCTGGAACCTGCTCCATCCCGGGCAGACGCGTCGCGTCCCATACATCACGCAGACCTTGAAAGACATTCCCGGCCCGTTTGTTGCCGCCTCCGACTACATGAAGGTTCTGCCCGAAAGCGTGGCGCGTTGGGTTCCCGGGCGGCTGGTGTCGCTGGGCACCGACGGTTTCGGGCGCAGCGAGAACCGCGCGGCGTTGCGCGACTTTTTCGAAGTCGATGCCAAGCACATTGTGCTCGCCACGCTGAGCGCGCTGGCACGCGAAAATCAGATCTCGATCGAAGTCGTGCAACAGGCCGTGAAGGATCTCGGCATCAATCCCGAAAAACCGAATCCGGCGATCAGCTAAGAAAGGTTCAGGACAGTGACAGAATTCAAACTGCCCGAGCTGGGCGAAAACATCGAACAGGGCGACCTGGTTCGATTGATGATCGCGCCCGGTGCCGACATCAAAGAGGGCCAGCCCGTGATGGAGCTCGAGACGGACAAGGCCGTCATCGAGGTTCCATCGTCGGTGAGCGGCGTCGTGAAGGACATCCGTGTAAAGGAAGGCGACAAGCTTAAAGTCGGGCAAGTGATCTTCACTGTCGAAAACGGAACCGGCGCCAAACCATCCGTACAGGAGCCACAGCCCACAGCCAAGGTCTCAGCGCCACCTGCTCCCAGGCAGCCGGTGCCTGCACCGCAGATTGCCGAAGCACCTCCTGCTCCCGCGCCTGCTGTCCGGCCTGCTTCGAGCGCGTCTGAATTCAAGTTGCCCGAGTTGGGTGAGAACATCGATCAAGGCGACCTCGTCCGCCTCATGATTTCCCCCGGCGCGCGGGTGTCCGAAGGCCAGCCGGTGATGGAACTCGAAACCGACAAGGCAGTCGTTGAAGTGCCTTCCTCGGTCAGCGGAGTCGTCAAAGAAATCAGAGTCAAAGAAGGCGACAAGGTGAAGGTTGGCCAGGTCATCTTCACGCTCGAAGGAACTGCGGCGCCGCCGCCGGTGAGGCGCATGCCTGAGCCGGTCGAGCACGTTTCGGGTCAGCAGGCTGCGCGCCTGGCATTCCATCTGGCGATGAAGGCTGAGGGCAAGACCGAAGAACAGGCCTTGCCACCCGATCAGCCCGTTCCTCCCCAGCCCACGTTCACCATGCCGGTGCAGCTCGGCAAAGTAGCCGGCACTGAGCATGGCGATCCCGTCGCCGCCGCGCCGCACGTGCGTCGGCTCGCACGCGAACTAGGGCTCGACATTTACAGCGTCACCGGCACCGGTCCGGGTGGACGCATCAGCGAAGACGATGTGAAAGCCCACGCCAAGGCCACGCTCGCCACTGCCATCTCAGCCGCACAGGCGCCGCAAGCCGGGGCACGCTTCGCACAACCGAAGCTTCCCGATTTCACCCGTTGGGGCAAGGTGGAGCGCGTCTCAATGCGCGGAGTGCGGCGTAAAACCGCCGAGCACCTGCGCGAAGCCTGGAATACGATTCCGCACGTCACCCAGCACGACCGCGCCGACATTACCGAACTCGAGCACCTGCGCGCCAAGTTTGCGCCCCGCGCCGAAGAAGCCGGCGGCAAGATGACCGTCACCGCGATTGCGCTGAAGGTCTGCGCCTCCGCGCTCAAAGTCTTCCCGCAGTTCAACGCCTCCATCGACATGGAGAAAGAAGAAATCGTCTACAAGCAGTACATCAACATCGGTGTCGCGACCGATACCGACCGCGGCTTGCTGGTGCCGGTCATTCGTGACGTGGATAAGAAGAATATCGTCGAACTGGCGGCCGAGCTTTCGCAACTCTCCAAGAAGGCCCGCGACAAAAAACTCACGCCTGAGGAAATGGAAGGCGGCACCTTCACCATCACCAATCTCGGTGGCATCGGCGGCACTGCCTTCACGCCCATCGTGAACCATCCAGAAGTTGCGATCCTGGGCTTGTCTCGCGGTCGCATGGAGCCGGAGTGGATCGACGGGAAATTCGAGCCGCGGCTGATTCTGCCGCTTTCGCTGTCCTACGATCATCGTTTGATCGATGGTGCCGACGCGGCCCGTTTCCTGCGCTGGATCGCCGAAGCTTTCGAACAGCCTTTCCTGCTTTCCGTACAGGGATAATTCAAGGACTCAAACATTCATGGCAGAGAATACAAGCGTGAATCTCGCAGTTGTGGGCGGCGGACCTGGGGGCTACGCCGCCGCTTTTCTGGCGGCCGACATCGGCCTCACCGTCACCCTCATCGATCCGGAAGTGAACCCTGGCGGCGTCTGTCTCTACCGCGGCTGCATTCCTTCGAAGGCGCTGTTGCACGTCGCCAAGCTGATCGAGGAGTCGCATCAGGCAAAGAACTGGGGCATTGAGTTTAGCGCTCCGAAGATCGACCTTGCCCGCCTCCGTTCCTGGAAAGAAAGCGTCGTCCAGCGCCTGACCGGAGGTCTCGGTCAACTCTCGAAGCAACGCAAGGTGAAATACATCCAGGGCCGCGCCGGCTTCGAGAACTCGAATACCCTGCGCGTGACCAAAGCGGATGGCAGCAGCGAATCGCTTCGCTTCGATCGCATCCTGCTGGCCACCGGCTCGCGTCCCGCCATCATTCCCAGTTTGAAGATCGACAGCCCTCGCATGATGGATTCCACGGGCGCACTGAATCTGCCGGACATTCCGAAAAGCCTGCTGGTCGTCGGGGGCGGCTACATCGGGCTTGAGCTCGGATCGGTCTATGCTGCCCTCGGAACACGCGTGACGGTGGTCGAAATGCTTTCCGGTCTTCTGCCCGGCGCCGACCGCGATCTGGTCCTTCCGCTGCACAAGCGGCTGGAAAAAATGTTCGAGGGAATTCTGCTGAACACCACCGTGAAGTCGCTGAAGGAAGAGGGCGGCGGTATTCGCGCGACCTTCGACGGTGCCGACGTAAAGGAGCGCGAAAAGGTCTTCGATCGAGTGCTGGTTTCTGTCGGCCGCAAGCCGAATTCCGAAATTCCAGGACTCGATAAGACCCGCGTGAAGGTCGGCCCGAAAGGATTCATTCAGGTCAACAAGCAGCTGCAGACTGACGATCCGTCGATTTTCGCGATTGGCGACGTGGTCGGCGAGCCGATGCTGGCCCACAAAGCCTCGCACGAAGGCCGCACCGCGGTCGAAGCGATCGCAGGCCGCAAAGTTGCCTTCGAGCCCCACGCCATTCCAGCCGTTGTCTTCACCGATCCGGAAATCGCCTGGGCAGGCCTGACTGAAACCCAGGCCAAGGAAACTGGCCGCGAAATCGCGGTGGCAAAATTTCCCTGGGGCGCCTCTGGCCGAGCCATCACGCTCGATCGCCCGGAAGGCATGACCAAGTTAATCCTGGATCCCAAGAGCGAGCGAATCCTGGGGGTCGGCATGGTGGGAACCGGGGTCGGTGAGTTGATCGCCGAAGGGGTACTGGCGATCGAAATGGCTGCCACCGCCACAGATCTGGAGCTGACGATTCACCCGCATCCCACGCTTTCCGAGACCGTGATGGAAGCCGCCGAAGTTTTCTTCGGCACCAGCACCGACGTCTATCGTCCGAAACGCAGTTAACGTCCAAGACTCCGCTCCCCGGCAGATTCTGGAACGTGCTGCAGATTCTGAAACGTAGAACGGATGCTACAAGCCGCGTGGCTTGCGATTGCAGGGAGGAGGGATGTGTATCAGGGCGCGCCTTCAGAGCCTGCCCTGAGCGCAGTCGAAGGGCACGGCTCAGGTGATTGATCGCAGCGCCTGCAGGCGCTGCTTTCCGGTTTCTTCATCTCGGCTCTTGCGAGACAATCTGTCTCCCGGCGATCGCCACGTGGTCCCAGGGGAAATCGATGAACTTCTTCTTTAAAAAATTCTCGCTCCCCCTCCTTTGCCTCGCGCTGAGCTCCGCACTCTGGGCGCAGTCCATCAGCCAGATTCTCCCCGCTGAACCAGCCAAGCCGAATGCTTCCGGCCCCACCGACCCTCTCGGGCGCCAGACTCCCAACGGAACCCTGTTCGGTTTTCTGCAAGCCATGCAGGTGGGAAATTACGCGAACGCGGCGCAGTACCTGCAGATGAGCCCGGCACGGCGCGCCTCGCAGGGCGATGAGATCGCCAGACAGTTGAAGACAGTGCTTGATGGCGCTTTCGTCGGCAGTTTGAAAGCGATCAGCACCAATCCGGAAGGCACAGTGCAATTGGGCTTGCCTCCGGACCGTGAAAGGCTTGGCACCCTCTCGGTCGATGACAGCGAAGCCGACGTGATCCTGGTCCGCGTCAACGACCCGAACGCCGGCAAGGTCTGGCTGTTCTCCGCCGACACACTCGCCAGAGTTCCGGAGTTTTACCATCTCGTCGAGGCCCACCAGGTCGAGACTCACGTTCCGAAACCGCTGGTCAAAACTCAAATCCTGGGAATGTCGGTCTGGCTCTGGCTGGCTTTGCTGGTGGCTGTGCCTGTGGCCGCCGGCCTGGCCTGGCTTCTGATCGAGCTGATCGTGCTGCCGATGCTGTGGTGGCGCGGCCTGCGCAAGAAGCCACAACTCGCTGACTGGCGCAAAGTCTCTGGCCCGATGTGGCTGGTTCTGGGAGTGCTGATTCACCGCATTTTGGTGAGCTTTCTTGGACTGCCGCTCCTCCATCGTCACTACTACTACCTCACGGCCCGCGTGGTGCTCATCATTGCGGTCGGCTGGCTGACTCTTCGCGGGCTGACGCGCGGCATGGATCGGCTCCGCGACCGCGCCATCGCCCGCGGAAGCACCGGGACCGGCTCGCTCGTCCTGTTAGGGCAGCGCGTCTTGAAAGCGCTGGTGGTTATTTTTGCCGGCCTGGCCTTGCTGGGCGCGCTTGGCTTCAACCTGACTACCGCGCTCGCCGGACTCGGTATTGGCGGCCTCGCCATCGGCTTCGGCGCGCAGAAAACCATCGAGAATCTTTTCGGTGGAATCTCGTTGCTCGGCGATGAGGTCATTCGAGTCGGCGACAGCTGCAATTTCAACGGTCGCATCGGCACCGTCGAAGACATCAGCCTGCGTTCCACCCGCATACGGACCGTCGAACGCACCGAGCTGTCGATTCCCAACGGCGCGCTCGCAACCATGAACATCGAGAACCTGACGCGCCGCGACAAATTTCTGTTCAATCCAACCCTCAGCCTGCGCCCCGAAACCACACCGGACCAACTCCGTTATGTGCTTACCGAAGCACGCCGCTTCCTGTATCAGCATCCCAAGGTCGAAACCGCAAGCGCGCGCATTCGCCTCGCTAATCTCGAACAAGGTTGGCCTTCACTCGAGGTTTTCAGCTACGTGCTCACTCGAGACGGGGCGGAATTCACCGCCATCCGCGAAGATATCCTGCTGCGGCTGCTGACCGTGGTGGAAGATGCGGGGACGGGGTTCGCGTTTCCTTCCCAAAATGTTTATCTCGGCCGGAATACTGGAGTCGACAAAGCAAAGGCAGAGCAAGCCGAGGAAGCAGTTCGCCGCTGGCGCGACCAGAAACAGTTACCGTTTCCCGATTTCGCGCCCGAGGAGATTACCGAGATTCGCGATTCATTGCCGTATCCGCCACCCGAGTCGGCGGTCAATCGAAACAACGGATAGGAGCCGCATGAGAAACGTCCACCTGTGGGCACCGGCACCACGTAATGCGCCCGTACGTCGGAGCCGTGTAGCGCGACGCATCGGCTGCTCAATCCCTCGCATTCTTCTCATCGCATGCGCGGCGGCATGTGCCGCCGCAATGGCGCTGCTACCCCAGGAGACGCTGATGGCCCAGTCGACGGCAACCGCTGCTAACTCTCAGTCCGCGCCAACCCTCACTGCCGCGCAACTGAACGAGTCGATGTTGAAGCTTCAGAGCGAACTCCTTTCGAAATACGGCGAAGGGCAAAAAGCCCGCATTCGCACCGGCCTGCACCAGGTCGTCGAATTCTGGCGGCCGGAAGATGGCGATGCGGCCGTGTTTGAAAATTTCGTGCGCACCAACTTCGCCGGCGACCAGGCTTCCCTCGACACTATGTTCGTCCGCTTCCAGCGAATGCTCGAAGAACTCGATGGCCACATGCACGAGATCTCCCGCGAATTCTCTGCTCAGCAGGATCTCGATCTCGGCCCCATCCAGCGCTACGACGAAGTGTTTGCCGGCTATGATCCCTCGGCGCATGTCATTGACGACTTCTTCCAGAACAAGCTCGCCTTTGTCGCGCTGCTGAATTTTCGTCTGACCACGCTCGAAGAGCGCATCAATCTCGGTCCAAAGTGGACTCGCCGCGAATGGGCCGAGGCTCGACTGGCCGAGCGCTTCTCAAAACGCATCCCCGCTGAGGTGAACCTCGCCATCGCCCAGGCCGCCGCCGACTCCGGAAGCTACATCGCGAGCTACAACATCTGGATGTATCACCTGGTCGATGACCAGGGGCGCCGGATCTTTCCCCCTAAAATGCGCCTGCTCAGCCACTGGAACCTGCGCGACGAGATCAAAGCCGACTACGCCGACTCCGCGAACGGACTCGCCAAGCAGCGCATGATTCAGCAGGTGATGGAGCGCATCGTCACACAATCCATCCCGCAAGTAGCCATCGACGATCCCCACGTCGATTGGAATCCCTTCACCAACGAAGTCAAGCCCGCAGCTGAGCAGGATTCAGACGCCCCGGCGCGTGCGGATCTCAAAATCACCAACGCGCCTGAGCCCGATACGCGTTACACAACTCTGCTCAAGGACTACAGGGCAGCCCGGCTGGCCGACCCTTACTCCCCTACTGCTCCCACCCTCATCGATCGCCGCTTCAACGAAGATCGCGAGATTCCCGAGGAGCGGCTACGCGCCATGCTCGAACAGGTGCTCACCTCGCCGCTGGTTCCGCAAGTAGCCAAGCTGATCGAGGCGCGCCTCGGACGCCCGCTCGAACCCTTTGACGTCTGGTACAGCGGCTTTCGCGCCGGCAACAAATACAGCGAAGCCGAACTCGATGCGGCCGTCGCGAAAAAATATCCCACCGCCGAGGCCTACCAGAAAGATATTCCGAACCTGCTTATGAAGCTCGGCTTCCCGCCTGAGCGCGCTCGCTATGTCGCCAGCCACATCATCGTTGACCCCGCGCGCGGCTCCGGTCACGCCATGGGAGCCCAGATGCGCTCCGAAAGTTCTCACCTGCGCACGCGCGTCGAAAAAAATGGGATGAACTATAAGGGTTACAACATTGCGGTCCACGAGATGGGGCACAACGTTGAGCAGACATTCTCGCTAAACGATGTCGACTACACTTTGCTGCAAGGCGTCCCCAACACCGCTTTTACCGAGGCCCTTGCTTTCGTATTCCAGAATCAAGACTTGGCTCTGCTCGGCCTGTCCTCGCCCGACGCCCAGAGCGAGGCCCTCAAGACCCTGAACGATTTCTGGACAACTTACGAAATCTCCGGCGTTGCCCTCGTCGATATGGCCGTCTGGCACTGGATGTACGACCATCCCGACGCCAAGCCCGAGGAATTGCGCGATGCCACCTTGCAGATCGCCAAAGACACCTGGAACCGCTATTACGCGCCAGTATTCGGCAAAAGAGACGTTGTGCTCCTTGCCATCTATTCCCACATGATCGACTCGTTTCTGTATCTCCCCGACTATCCCATCGGCCACCTGATTGCGTTTCAGGTCGAAGAACAGATGAAGAAGGCGGGTAGCATCGGCCCCGAATTCGAACGCATGGCGAAGATGGGACGTGTCACTCCTGATTTGTGGATGGAGAACGCCACTGGAAAGCCGGTCTCCGCCGACGCTCTCCTCACCGCCACCGAAGATGCTCTGAAGCAGGTGCAGGCGAAACAGCAGTAATTTTTCCTGAACCGCTGTTGGTGAAAAATCGGTCCGTGCGACCTCTTGAAAAACTCCTTAACCACAGGGGACACAGAGGAACACAGGGTGAATCAAAGGGACGAACCTCGAGCTGCCCCTGTCCCTACTTACTTCCTTCTGCTTCCGTCCATGATTCCTGCGAATTCCCCTGTGTTCCTCTGTGTCCCCTGTGGTTAATCGCCTTTTGGCAGGATCGGAATGCCCACTCGCTGAGCCCAGCATTGCAGGGCCAGGTGAGTCGGGTAATAAACGACCAACGGTACGACCACCAGATATGCCGCCAGGAACAGGAGACCCGGTACGGTGTGTTGCTGCCTGAAGAAGAGTCCACGCGCCCAGTTCACGTCGTGCTCCGGCCGCCAGAAATAGTTTGTGCTTACGACAATCCAGCAAGTAAGCGTCTGCAGTTTCCAGCCCCGCCGATCATAGCCAAGCCGCCAGATTGCCCACACCAGCAGCGGCGGGATCACCACGTGAAAAAGCCCGAACAGGCGTACATGAGTCGATAAATGCGGATCGAACATGTACTCGGTCCCACCAATCGCGTGATGCCCCGTGAGGAGCGCCCCGACGAGATCAATCAGATAGAGCGATTGAAAAAACAAAAGGCTGACCGCCTGCCAGGAAAACAGCAGCGCGCTTTCGCGCCAGAGCGCAACCGCCACAAAAAGATTTCCCAGGTCACAGAAGAACAATAAGTTCTGCGCTCCATATTGTTTCCAGTAGACAGGCACCCAGCAAGCTACCCAGATCGTCCACCCGATCTTGAGCCAGAGCGGAATACGCACCGCGGCATTGTACGTCGGAAGCTACGAGCTACGAGCCACCAGCCACTAGCGACAAGCCGCCAACGAACTTTCACTTGCTGCACGAGAGAACACTCCCTCTCGGTACGCAAGCTTTGCTGGCGCGGAGCTCACCGCTCGCGGCTCGAAGCTCTTTGCCCCTTACCACCGTAACTTGCCGGAGTACAAGCCCCTTCGTAGCATCGAGTTACTATGGCGATACGTGCATTCCTTTTATGCGGTGACGAGAAAGCCGTTCAGGCCGTCACCCAGATCCTTGACGAATTGGAAGTCAGTTTCGAGCACTCGAGCGAGCCCGCTTTTTCGTTAAAGCGGTTGTCGACGCAAAAGTTCGAATTGCTAGTGGTCGACTGCGACAACGCCCAGAACGCTACTCAGGTCTTCAACAGTGCCCGCGCTTCCAATCTGAATAAGACTTCGATCGCGATCGCCATTGTGGAGGGAAAAGCGGGCGTGCCGAACGCCTTCCGGCTCGGTGCCAGCCTGGTTTTGACCAAGCCCGTGTCGCTGGAACAGGCGCGAAACACCTTGCGTACCGGGATCGGGATGACCCGCAAAGACGCGCCAGAAGTGAAGCCCGCTGCGCCGATTGTGTCCTCAACCCCACACGTTGGCGCCCCTGCTATTCCAACACAAACAGTTTCCGCGGCACCGCCAGCGCCGGTGCGTCCTTCGTCGCCAGCGGTTCTGACGCCGGTCGCCCCTGTAGCGCCCACTGCTTCGGTCACCCCCGCTAAGGTGGTCGTGCCCGCTGCCCCTGTTGCGGAAAAGCCAGCCGTTGTTCCCCGTCCGGTGGTTAGTACTCCAGCCGCAACGGCACAAGATAGCAAAGCAGGGTCGACGGCCACTACCGTCTCCAAGCCGCAGCCCAGCGTCGTTGGTTCGTCGGGTGCTCCGAAAACCACCGCAGCGGCAGCCGCCTCGACTCCCGCTGCCAAGAGCAGTTTCGATTCGATGTTCACTACCCCTGCCGAACCAGAAAAAGATTCCGGCACGAAAAGCAGCGCCGCCAAGGTCCTGGGTGACGATAAGGATTCGAAAGAATCTCCACGCCCGCTGAGAGTGGTGGATCCGTTGGCCGAAGAAGACAACGTCGACCCGCTCGACGATCACGGCGTGCCTTCATTCGGCGGTTTGGGAAAGCAGCCCTTTGCCGGAATGGAGACAGCAAAGCGCAGCGGCGGTGGACATGGAGCGCTGATCGCCGCAGGTTTGGTGTTTGTGCTCGCAGCTGGCGTGTATGGGGCCTGGATGACGCAGCCTTCCTTCCGCAATCTGGTTTCGTGGGAGTACCTGAATGTCATGAGCAAGTTCGCGGGTGGGCGTGCGCAACAACCCACGCCAGTCGCGGCGAAGCCTGTCACGCCGCCTCCTGTTGCAGCTGCGCAGGCACCACAGCCGGCGGTAGCTGCAAATGCTCTTGCGTCGGATTCGAACGCGACTGCTCCAACGCAAACTGCGCCGTCAGCGGACTCCGCAGCTGCGTCTAACTCACCTGGTGCTTCGGCGCAACCTGGCGCCGCAGCTCCGGACAATGGCGCGCAGAAGACCGCGGCCGTACAGTCTGCGAAGCAGGACACGACTCCTAACCACCAGGGGGCGAATCCTTCCCTGGTCTCCGCATCTGCAAACCTGCCGTCCTCCGACGCAGTCAAGCCGCCTAGCAGCGACTTGTTCGAAGTGCCCGAGGATTACGCCGACGATCAGGTGATTCATCGCGTTCATCCCGTATATCCGAAGCAGGCGAAAGCACGGAAGTTGCACGGACCTGTGGTGCTTGAGGCGATCGTCAACAAGCACGGCAAGGTGGATTCCTTGCAGCTGGTCTCGGGCGATCCGTTGCTGGCGCAGGCGGCCGCCGACGCCGTCAAGCAGTGGCGCTATAAGCCCTACTCGCACAATGGAGAACCGACCGACTTCCAGACGCGCGTCACGGTCGATTTCAAGCTCCCGTAAGTTCCCCAGCGGCAGCTTTCCTCCCCACGGCTCGCCACCCGAAACTCCGCCTGAAAGGTCTGCAAGTCCTATTACTGCCGTAACTTGCCGCGTCTGGCAGCTCTACCTACGATGAAGGTATGGGTTACCAGGCATTACTGTTCTGTCCCGACGAGAAAACCGCGCGCACGGTCACACACGTTCTGAACGATCTCGACTTCACAGTCGAGCCTTGCACGGAGCCGTTTGCTGCCGTCAAGAAACTGATGGCGCAACACTTCGACGCGGTGGTAGTCGACTGCGACAACGAACAGAATGCGACCCTGCTGTTCAAGAGCGCGCGGAATTCGACATCAAATCAATCGTCCCTTGCGGTCGCTGTGGTGGAAGGACAGGTCGGAGTCGCGAAAGCGTTCCGCATCGGCGCCAATCTGGTACTCACCAAGCCCATCAACGTCGAGCAGGCAAAAGGAACTCTGCGAGTTGCACGCGGACTTTTGCGGAAGGGTTCGGAAGCTCCGAAAGCGGCTGCGCCCGCGTCCCCTGCTTCCGGACAGGTTGCTGCGCCAGCCACGAAGCCTGCACCATTGGCACCAGCGGCTCGCGTCTCGACTCAACCTTCGCCATCAGCGCCGACGTTTGCGCCCGCAGCTTCGCCGAAGAAGCCGGCCATTCCCGCACTGCCGACGAAGCCTGCCTTCGCGGCCACGCCTTCGCCGCTTGCATCCGCCTACGTTGAGCCGGCGGAAGTCGACGATCAGGACTCGATTCTCGAGGCGGATGAGCCGGCAACGCCTCAGCCAGCTTTTGAAGATTCCGCTTCCCCGATGGGCGCGAACAACACTTCGTCGGCCTCCCCGAAGTTTCCCTGGCAGCCTTCTCCGAAGATGGCCGAGCCGATGGCCTCGGCGTTGCGCCGTGCTGCTGAAGCAGCAGGCCAGGTAGAAACGACGGAACTGCCGCTCCCCAGCAAGGCGCCCGCTGCGCCCCCGGCTCCGGAGAAGCGTCCGATGACCGGTGCAATGTTCCAGGCGCAGGGACATGCCGCTGCGACCGCGCCTGCCCGCACCATCGAGAAGCCCCCGGCTCCGTTGTCCACTGCACCGGCTGTGGAAGAAGTTGTCATCAAACCCGCCGCGCGTGAGACCTTCGACAAGCCGATCGTCGACACGACGCGCGACGACGTCGCGCCTCCTACGTTTTTCCCCGGCGGCTACGATACCGACGAAGTCGAAGGCGGCGGCAAAACCAAGGCGCTGATCATCGTTGCCGCGGTCGTGCTGCTGGCATGTTCCGCGGGTTACCTCAGCTGGCGGAACATGAACGGGAAGAATGCTTCCGCAGCCTCGCGCGCCACACAGAACACGCCGGCAGCGCAACCCACGACTCCGGCAGCCGATTCGCCGGCAGCATCGGAAACGGCCGCACCTTCGCAGCCGGTGGCAACCGATATCACGCTGGCGAGTTCTTCCACCTCGAGCACTTCCGCACCGCGCCCGAGCGCCGCGAAGCCCTCAACCAAAACTCCGGCGGCCGCGGCTGCGCCCGCGCCTGATCCTGAGCCGGAAGTGACGCAGCGCCTCGTGGTGCGCAGTGACACTCGTCATTTGGCGTCCGCCTCTGCTCCGCATGATGCAGAAGCGGTGCAGGCTCCGAGCGCAATTGGTTTAGATGGGGCGGCCGACACCAAAGCTCTGGCGAGTATTAGCAATGCGGCGGTGGCCAAACCGACGCCTCAGATGCTGAAGGTCTCGCAAGGTGTGATGGAAGGCCTGGTGCTCAAACGCGTCCAGCCGCGCTACCCGTCGCAGGCACTGCAGATGAGAATTCAGGGGCCGGTACAGTTGCAGGCCACGATCACCAAAGACGGGGACATCGCGAATTTGAAGGTCGTCAGCGGCGACGCAGTTCTGGCCAAAGCTGCCCAGGATGCTGTGAAGCAATGGAAGTACAAGCCCTACTATCTGAACGGCGAGCCCGTGCAGATCGAGACGCAGATCCTGGTGAACTTCCGACTGCCGAACTAGCCCAGTTCTTTCAAGCTCTGGCACAAGACTGCGCGAGGCGAAGTTGCTCGCGCAGTTTTCGTTTGGAGAGGCGGCTGGCAGCTTGTGGCGGGTAGCGAGTAGCGTGACGAAGAGGGCGACTCAACTGCCTAGAGGCCAGGGCATCGGCTCTGAGATTGTGGAAGTGCTAAAGATCATCGGGGTCTGTGTCTTGGCGGCCGTGGCTTACGGAATCGGCCACGACCTGATCACGACGCGCGTGTGCCTGGAGTACTTCACCGTCTTTCATCCGCCGATTTTGAATCACACTCAATCCGCTACTCTCCTCGCGCTAGGCTGGGGCCTGATCGCAAGCTGGTGGGTCGGCTTGCTGCTGGGTGTTCCGCTAGCTTTTGCTTCACGCTTTGGCAACCGCCCGAAGCTCCTCGTTTCGGATCTCAGGCCGTGGATTCGAACACTTTTGCTCGTCATGGCCTCGTGCGCACTTCTGGCGGGAGTCGGCGGATTCTTCTGGGGAACGGTGCCTCGTGAATTTGAGCCGCTTATAGCACCTGAAGGGAAATCCCGCTTCGCTGCCGACCTGTGGGCACATAACGCCTCATACGCATCTGGGGTCATCGGTGGTGTGATCGTATGCGTCTTGGCATACCGGCGCAGATGCTTTTCGGTTCACTTCTAGCTAAGTTGTTGAAAATGCGTCCGCGGCATTTTCAGCCGTGAACAACAGGGTCTCGATACATCGTGAAATGCCTGTTAATTGCGTTTAGAAGCGCTATAAGCGCATTTCGGCTCCAGAGTGAGTGAAGGGTCATCCGGCGTCTCGATCGTGCGCCTGAGAGCTTCTAATCGCAAAGTGATAGCCATAAGCTATCGAAGAAATCAGGCTGCCAGTCGCGAGTCGCCAGTCTTCAGCGGGATGTAGCTATCTGGCTTCTGGCCATCCGACCAGAGTTACTAACGTCAGTGGCCACTGGTGGTTCGATACGAATGTATGGCCCGCAAAACCAACCTTCGCAGTTATGGCACGCGACTCGAACGCAATCCCGCTGTAGGGGTCGGGCGGGCTTTAGACGAAGAACGAGAAACCGACAGCGACATGCAGGCTAACGACTGGAGACTGACGACTAGCGATAAAGACCAACGGCTGCCCCTACTCCGTCTGCATCGTCTCGTCGATTACGGTACTACCACCCTGGTCCACCGTGATCACTTTCTGTACAGGCTTGTAGCCCGTGAGCGTGATGTCGACGATGTAGTTGCCCGGGTTCAACAGGACTTCCACCGGGGAAGTCCTGTCGAGCATCCGCCGGTTGATCGAGATCTGCGCGCCTTTGGGTGAAGTCTTGATGCTGACCTTGCTCATGCCCGCCTGCGCGTTGCCGCCGAACAGCTTCTTGAACTTGCCGACCGTCTTGATGTCATCGGCGTTGCCCAGCGGGCGAAGCGTGGACGCGAAGTGATACGTCTGTCCCGCTGTTCCCGCCGCCGAAGTCGTCTCGTCGAGGAAGCCCGGCTTGCGCACCAGCACGGTGTGGCTCCCTTTATCGAGCGTGATCACCGATGGCGTGACCTTGAGCGTATCTTTGCCATCCACGTAAATCGTAGCGCCGGCCGGTTCGCTGGTGACGTTCATGGTCGCGGTCAAAGTTCCAAGATGGACAACCAGGAAAGCCTTGCTGGCCGCAACCACGTCCACCGTGCGCGTTTCCTGCACGAATCCCGACTTGCTGACCAGAATCGTGTGTTGCCCTGGAGGCAGTCCGGGAATGGTGTAGGGCGTCACCCAGTTGGGATCGCTGCGCCCGTCGATCTGAACCTGCGCGCCTTCCGGCGTCGAGTCGACCGCGAGCTGTCCCGGAATCGACGCCGCGGGAGCCGGGGCGGAGTTCCTCTTATTCTTGCCGTGCGCTTTTGCTGCAGGTAGCGGAGCCTGGTGCCTCGGCTCTTCTGCAACCGGCTCGGCTGGCGCCTCTGCCTGAGCCGCTTCGGGAGCAGGCTGCGCCGGAGTCGGCTGTTCCGCTGCGCTCGGCTGCGCCGGGCGAGGAGCCGGTGTTGCAGGCGCGGCGGCAGCCGGTTCAGGCGCGCGGCCCTCTTCGTCGGTGCTCTGCGACTGCGAACGCCAGAATACCGCGATGCACACGATCACGATGAGCGCGACCGCCGCCGCAATCGAGTAAATCATCAGCTGCGGCGGGATGCTCTTGATTTCCTTGATAGCTTTCTCGGCAACTTCGCGAGGCTGGATCTTGGGTTTCTCGGGCTCAGTCTTCCGTAACACGATTGAAGGCAGAGGCTCTTCCGGCTCCGCCGATTCCGTTTTCGGCGGTGGCGGAGCAACATACACTTCCTTCAACGGAGGCAGTTCGTCCATCTCCGAGAAACTGACGCCCCGCTTGCCTGCACCCGCGTCGTCGGCCATAAGCGGATCCACGGCAATCTTCGGCTTCTGCGTGGTCGGCTCGTCGGCGACCGCGGCCGACATGTTCGCCATGGGATTCTCGAGCGCTTCGACGGAAGCATTGACCACCGATGACACGTACTGCGAAGCAGGATCGGCTGGTCCAGCTTTGGGCGATGTCGCCGACATACCAGCATGTGTTCCCGCAGCTGCCGCCGCAGCTTTCACCGCCGGCGGCTTCTGTCTGGATTCTGTCGTGACGGTAGGCGTCCAGGAGGTTTCGAGTTCCTCGGAAAGCGAAGAGTTGGTATCGGCGTTGCGTGCCTCGAAAGCTTTCGATTCAGTGCGGGGCGCAACTGGGGATTGTGCAGCCGCAAACTTTGCCGCCGCTGCGGCTTTTACGCTGTCGGGAACCACGAGCCCCTTGGGCGCTTCCGCAGGCGACTTCTTCACGGTCTTGCCGGAATTCTCGCGGCACTTTTCCAGGTCATTGGCCATTTCGCGGCCGCTCTGGTAGCGATCCGCGGGATTTTTCGCCAGCGCCCGCATGATGACGTCGCTGGCCACCGGGTTGATCTTGGGATTAACCAGCGCCGGCGGCACCGGCATCTCTTCGAGAATCTTCTGGCGCACCGCGTCGGCGTCCGTCCCGTCGAAGGCTTTCCGATCCGTCACCATTTCGTACAGCATCGTGCCCCAGCTGAAAAGGTTCGAGCGAGCATCGAGCGGCTCGGCGCGCAACTGCTCAGGCGACATGTAGTAAAGAACATTCGGCGGGACGCCCGTGGCGCCGGCTGCCGCCCATCCAGTGCTCGAGATGCCGAAGCTGAGAATCTTGACCGTCCCATCCCAGGTGACCATCACCTTCGCGGGCTCAAGGCTGTAATGAAAAACGTTGTGCTCGCGCGTGTAGTCGAGTGCCTGGCAGACCTGGCGGCTGATATCGAGCAGGTCCCAGATGGAGAAGCCTTCCTTGCGCGCCAGCATGGTCGCAATGCTGTTGCCCTGGATGTACTCCATGGCGGCGCAGAACTGCCCGTCAATTTCGCCCGCGCCATAGACCAGAGTGATGTTCGAGCTGTTCAGGTCTTTTGTGGTTTCGGCTTCCTGAAGGATGCGTTGTACCACGTCGTCGGCGTGCTCGCCGTAGATATCGAGCCGAAATGTTTTTAGTGCGAGTGTCTGTCCCGATTCCGGATCATTGGCCTTGTAGACGCAATTCGATTCCGATTTCGCGAGCTCTCCAAGAATTTCGAAGCGACCAATTTTGGTAGACATTTCTTCGCAGCCTCATCCAGGCAAAGCCCTGGCAAATGCCTTCTTTTGAAGAGGGCATGGGCTTGGTTTCTGGGGGTGGGTAACTCAAAGAATAGCCCGATGCGTAAGGGGCTTCGAGTTACGAAAGTCACGAGAAACAAAGGAGTGACGTGGGGCAGAACGATTTCGGCCCGGCCGCTCCGGCTCAGCGCTTCGAAGTCAGCCAAGCCTCCACCATGCGGCGGACCTTGGCGCCTTCGAAGCGGCGCCGCACCGCGTCGATCACCGACACGCGGGCGCGAGCGTCCGAGCCGCGGAATCCCAGCCAGTATGGGATGTGAATTTCGTCGACGGGTGAGGCATGGATTTCCAGCCCCTGCAACCGGAAGAACCCTCGCCCATACGCAATACGGCGAAGCTTGGCCATCAGTTGCGAACCAGCGGCCGCAGAATCAAGACTTCCGGACAAATGATTCCGGGTTTCCAGACGGATGGTTTCGGCGTCAGTGGGGACATGATCGAAATGAAATAGGTCCAAAGTTCCGCTCACGCCATCGAGCGCAACCAGTAACTGCTCCGTCTTCCCGCGATTGGAGATTTGTACCTGGAACAATCGAAACGGAATGTAGAGTTCCGCCACGCTGCGCAATCGGCCAAATGCCGCATTGCGAAACAATCTCGGAACGCCGCTCGCCGAGAATTGCAGGATCGCCTGCTCGCGGGTGACGTTGGGCTTCAGACTGCGGATATTGGACATGCTTCCTGAATGAAAAAACAGAGTGTTGGTCCCAATGTCAACCGCGAGCGGGACTTCGCATTCTCGTACAGGTCGTGCGACAAGGCAAAACCTTCACACTCCAGGAACGTCAATTGTTATAACCGCCGATTTCGCCGAGTCCTGCGGATGACATTTGTCATCTGGAGGTGATGACACTGTCCACTGGCGTGGAAAGGTGGCCCAGCCGATAATCTCTGCAAGGCTGAAGGGGCGATCTCATTGAAAAAAGTGCGATAAGCGTCCGCAGCCAAAACGGTTCTTTTACGTTGCGAGTTGTGGCATCAGGTGCACATCGACTATGCTAAAGGGCAACGTTAGGCGAACGAGTTTGCGGCGCTGCCTGTTGGCGCGCCCCTCCCGGTTCAAGGTGTTTCACCCAGGTCTCCCGGAGTTGTCATGACCCTTACTACGTTTGTCACCAAAAGCGCCTTCCGGAACAAGCGGCGCACCGCATTGACCATGGTAAGTATCGCGCTGTCCCTCGCGCTGCTTACCGTGATGATGACGATCTGGCGCGCATTTTATATCGACAATGGCAGCGAACAGTCGACGCAGCGGCTGATCACGCGCCACCGGGTGTCGCTCACTTTCTCTCTCCCAATTTACTATGCGCAGAAAATCAAAACCGTGCCTGGTGTGGTAGAAGTTGTGCCAACGCAGTGGTTTGGAGGACTGTATATCGACGACAAGCCGGAACATTTCTTTGCCCAGTTTGCCACCGATCCGCAGCTGCTCTTCAAGGTGTACACCGATTTCCAGATCCCCCCGGACCAGCTGGACGCGTGGCAACATGATCGCGCGGGAGCTGTCGTAGATAGCGAGCTGGCAAAGAAATACGGCTGGAAGGTTGGCGACCGCATTGTGCTCAAGGGCACGATCTGGGATGCGAATCCCGAACTTACAATTCGCGGAATCTATAAAGCACCGCAACCCACGCAGTCACTATATTTCGATCGGAAGTATTTCGAAGAAGCAGTGCCGATCATGAAAGACCAGAGCGGCACGTTTGGCATTTTGGCCGACACGCCCGGCGACGTTCCTAAGATTGCAACCGCGGTCGATGACATGTTCCACAATTCGCCGCAGCAGACGAAAACGGAAAGCGAGAAGGCTTTTGGCCTGGACTTCGTGGCCATGCTGGGCAATGTGAAAGCTTTCATTCTTGGTATCTGCGGAGCGGTTGTGTTTGCGACATTGCTGGTCGCAGCCAACACGATGGCGATGTCGATCCGCGAGCGCACACGGGAAGTCGCGGTGCTCAAGACCCTGGGATTCACGAGAAAAGTGGTGCTGGCATTGTTTGTCGGCGAGGCGATTGTGGTGGCAATTCTCGCCGGGGTCATCGGCATCCTGATCGGGACCGGCCTGATGTTCATGGCGAGCCATAATCCGCAGGCTGGCTTCTTCCAGGGCATTGGCGTGAACGCCGCAACCATGGTGCTGGCCTTGCTACTGGCCGGCCTGGTGGGCTGCGTCGCCGCGCTATTTCCTTCGTATCACGCTTCGCAAGTGGATATCGTGGAGGGCTTGCGCTACATCGGATAGCGCGCTGTGAACTATGGCGATCCCGATCAGCTACAACATCCGCAATCTTAAGCTTCGCAAGGGGCTGACCATCATGACCGCGCTGGGCATCGCGCTGACAGTCACCACGGTCGTGTTCCTCATGGCCTTGCTCGCCGGATTGAGGCAAGCATTTGTCAGCAGCGGAGACCCTCTGAACGTGCTGGTGCTGCGGAAAGGTTCGACCGCGGAACTCTCCGGCGGCTTCGACGCCAACCTGTTCCCCACGCTGAAGAATCTCCCCGGAATCGCGAAGGATAAGAACGGCGATCCGATGGCGTCGGGCGAGTGGGTGGTGGTCATTGTTTTGCCCCGGCGCGATGGAACGGGAGAAGTGAATGTCACGGTGCGGGGCATGATGGAGGATGGGCTGGAAATGCGCCAGCTCCCGCCCGACAAGCCGAAGGTGAAGCTGGTAGAAGGCCGCTGGTTCCGGCCCGGACAGCGCGAAGTCGTCGTCAGTTCCTCGATTCACCGCCGCTTTGCCAATACCAATGTCGGCGACGCGATTCAGTTCGGCAAGGGGCCCTGGACCGTGGTGGGTATCTTTGACGCGGGCGGCAGTGCCTACGAATCGGAGGTGTGGGGCGATGTGAACCAGATGGCGTCGGACTTCGATCGCCAGGGTGGGTTCGCTTCTGCCTACCTGCGCGCGACTGATGCGTCCACGGCCAATGCTCTAAAGAACGCGGTGAGCGACGATCAACGGCTGAAGCTCGAAGGCACGCTGGAAACCGACTACTACGCCAAGCAGACCAGTTCTGGCGGCCCCATCAAGATCGTCGGCTACATGGTCGGTTTCATCATGGGGATTGGGTCGATCTTCGCCGCCATGAATACAATGTATGCGGCGGTGGCGTACCGCAGCCGCGAGATTGCAACTCTGCGTGTGATTGGCTTCAGCAAGCCGAGCATTCTGACGTCGTTCGTATTTGAGTCGCTGGTGCTCTCGTTGCTGGGCGCGATCGTCGGGATTTTGTTGATGTTGCCGTTTAACGGGATGTCGACCGGAACGTCGAACGCCGTCACGTTCAGCGAGGTGGTTTTCGCCCTGCGGATGACGCCGACGGTGATCCTGTACGCCGTCGTGTTCGCGCTGGTGATGGGATTCTTTGGCGGCTTGGCGCCAGCATGGCACGCGGCCCGGCAGAATATTTTGACCGCTTTGCGCGGATAGGTCTCAAGAAACCCACCCAAGCGGAGCGTGGGTGGGAACACCCGGATGGGTCCGGGCGTTTGACCGCGCAGAGCCCATCGGACTAATGGTTTTGCCAACGACCGACGACTAGCGACTAACGACCAAATGTCGATTGACACCAAACACGAAGACCTGCAGAGCTTGCGCATTGACCGGTCGCATCGTCACGATTCCGACGGTGAACCGCCAAAATGGTCGCGCCGCTACATTCTCGGCGGAATCGGCCTGGTGGTGTTGCTGGGCGTCATAGCCCTGGCCTATCGACTCTTCTCGCCCGCCCCGGCCGAGGTGGAAGTCGTGCGTGCCGCAACCGAAGGGGGACCCGATGTGGGTGGCGTGGTTCTCTCCGCCGGCGGCTACATCGTGGCGCACCACAAGATCAACGTGAACTCCAAAGTGACGGGCCGTGTGGCCTGGATCGGCGTGGAGAAGGGCGACAAGGTCAAGGAAGGCCAGGTGCTGGTGCGTCTGGAAGACGACGAGTTCCGGGCACAATACCTGCAGGCGCAAGGGGCGGTAGAGAATGCCAAAGCATACCTCCTCGAACTGCAGAACGGATCGCGCCCGGAAGAAATCCAGCAGGCACGGCACAATCTGGACGAAGCGCGCGCTACGGCGGCCAATGACAGGATCACGCTCGATCGCACGAAGGAGTTGTTTACCGGGGGCGTGATGTCGAAGCAAAACCTTGACGACGCCACGGCGAAAAACGAAGCCGATCAGCAGCGCGCGAATTCCTTGCAGAGAGCTTTTGAGCTGTCGAAGCTTGGCCCGCGTGCGGAAGAGGTTGCGCGCGCCAGGGGCGCGCTGTTGCAGGCCGAGGGTCAGGCAGCGTACGCCAAGTCCCTGCTGGATGCCACCGTCATCCGCGCCCCTGTCACCGGAACCATTCTCGAGCGCAAGGTAGAGAAGGGCGAGTTGCTCACCGCGCAGTTTGCCAGTACCGCCGAAGGCGGCCCCCAGGGCTCGGTTGTGGCATTGGCAGATTTGTTAGACCTGCAGGTGGAGCTTGATATCGCGCAGAACGATTTCGCCCGCCTGAAGCCGAAGCAGAAAGGCATCGTGACCGTCGACGCGTTTCTCGGTCTCAAATGGGATGGCGTGATTGCGGAGATGTCTCCGGAAGCGAACCGCCAAAAGGCCACCGTGCAGGTGAAGATGCAGATTCTCGATCCTGACGAGCACCTGCGGCCCGACATGAACGCCACCGTGAAGTTTCTGGCCGATGACGACAAGAGCGGCAACAAGGAACCTGCCGGCGCGGTCGTTCCCGCGACCGCGGTGCGCGATGTGAATGGGAAGAAAGTGGTCTTTGTCGCGCTCGACGGCAAGGCGGTGATGAAGACGGTGAAGATTCTCGAGCAACGCAGCAACGCATTTCTGGTGGACGGCCCGATCAACGGCGAGAACGTCATCACCAGCGGTCCCGAAAAACTGAAAGACGGCCAATCGATTCGAATCAAAGGACAGTCCTGATGAGTACGATGACCACTCCTCAAGTCGCGACCGGCACCGCGGTGGTGCAGGCCCGGAACGTCAACAAGATTTTCAAACGCGATGCCTTCCAGGTCACCGCGCTCGACAATGTTTCCATCGACATTGCTAAGGGAGAATTCCTGGCCCTGATGGGACCATCGGGCTCGGGCAAGACGACCCTGCTGAACATGATCGCCGCGATCGATCGGCCGACATCGGGGGAGTTGCTCGTCATGGGCGAGAACATCTTCCGGTTCAACGACACCCAGTCGGCTCGCTGGCGTAACGAGCACGTCGGCTATGTGTTTCAGACATTCAATCTGATCCCGGTGCTGACCGCATTTGAGAACGTGGAGTTGCCTCTGCTCTTGACGAAGTTGACGACCGCGCAGCGCCGCGATCACGTGATGACCGCGTTGAAGCTGGTGGGCCTGGCAGAGCGCGTTCATCACCTGCCGAAGCAGCTTTCCGGCGGGCAGGAACAGCGCGTGGCGATCGCGCGTGCGATCGTCAGCGATCCTACGTTGTTGCTGGCTGACGAACCCACTGGCGATCTCGACAGTCATTCCGCGACCGAGGTTCTTGAAATCCTGAAGCGCTTGAATGAAGACTTCAAAAAGACAATCGTGATGGTGACTCACGATCCGCACGCCGCTTCCTATGCCCACGTGACGCGGCATCTGGAAAAAGGCATGTTGCTGCCGCCGGGGTAGGCCAGGTGGCGAGAAGCCAGTGGTGGCGAGAAAGAACGGCGGTGAAGGGAAGGGCCTGACTTCAGTCGGGCCGAAAGGCCCGAAAATTTGAACGGCTTTAGCCGCTGGGGGTGGCTTCTTCAGCCGCATTTTCTCGCTCGTGCGGAAGAGTTCACCCCAGGCGCTGAAGCGCCAGAATAGTGACGGTCGTTGCGGCACGACTGAACAGGCTGCGGAAAAACGACCGTAGCGCCGGTGTCCCGCCGGCTGTCGCGAGGGCATCTTGCCCTCGCCCCTGCAAGTCTGGGAAGGGCACGACTTGAAGGCGTGACCTTCCCGCTTGGCTGCCTGGTGCTGCTCGTGCTACTTGTAGCCAGCATTCGCCCTTCTTCCCTCCAGCCTCAGCGCCATAACTCGTACGGCTCCCATCCAGATCAGCGCGGCTGCGTAGCCGGCAATCACATCACTCGGCCAATGGACGCCGAGATATACGCGCGACAATCCGATCAGCGCAGTGAGCACGGCAGCGGCGGTCCAGATCAGAACGCGCTTCCACTTCGACCGCATGTCGTGCGTCAGCGTTCCGGCGAGCAATCCGTAGAAGCAGAGCGAAATCAACGCATGTCCGCTGGGAAACGAGTAAGTGCTTGGCCGGGGGACAAAGAACGGATCCGGCCGCGCGCGGTGGAACGCGAGTTTCAGCGACGCGTCGAGGATGCCGGCGCCCATCATGGCGACCAGTGCGACGAGGATGTGCGTATGGTCCCGGCGGTACCAGAGGTAGGCGAGCAGGCAGAGAGTCGCGGTCATGATGACCTGCCAGTCACCCAGGTTGGTCACGAAGCGCATCACGGCAGTTAATGCCGGCGATGCGAAAGCGTGGACGACGGAGCGAACCGTGTCGTCAAAGCGGTCGGTGTGCTTGCGGAGAACTTCGTCAGCGAGCCAGGAAAACAAAACCAGAGACGCAATCGCCAGGCCCAGGCTGACGGGAATGACTGCCGGCCAGCGTTTACTAATGAGTTGCCTCTCCGGCCTCGTAAAACGCGGCATGCGCTCCAGACTACCAAATGACGGAGCGCATGCCGGCTTAGAATCCAGGATTTGGAAGAGGCGACTAGGCGCGAGGCAAGCCCGGACGAGCGCTTGTCGGATTCTCCGGATCGGAAACCCACTGCCATGCGCGCCGGCCATTCTCGCGAATCAGCGTACGTGCTTCCCCGTACTCGACCAGTCGGTTCAGCACTGTAGTCACCGACGCCAGCGGATCTTTGTGCCGCGCCAGAATTGCAGGCACCTTTTGCTGGATAAGCTCACATACTTCGCGCGCGCCGAGCGCGCGGTCCGCTTCCATCAGCACCATGCGACAAGCTTTGGTGAAACCGGGTTGGCGGCCGTTGGACTTACGGTCCACCAGTTCGAGGAGTTCTTCGTTGAGCACCTCATCTCCGAAGAGATTTGCGAGACCGACGATGGTCTGCTTCACGGTGCCAATGCGTTTCATGACATCGGCGCGCTGACGCATGAGCTGCCGCAATTCTTCGTGAGCCTGGCGAACCACTTCCACAACATGCGGATCGTTGTTGCTGCCTGGCATGGGTTTGGTTCCGTTCGTGAACTCGACCCGACCGATTTCCATGACTCCATCCTCCGGTGCACCGGATCCCGCATCGGAGGGCCCCCGAGGCGGAAAGCGCGCACCACCCCCGTGATTGAGAATACGTTGAATTCCACGTATCGGTTCCGCGTACTCTCGACAAGCAAACCGCCTGGTACATTACAGCTGCACGTTGTAGGCCTTTCTCACGTGCGCGGCAGCTTGCCTGAATTTGAATGTTTAGACGACCCGAAAAACGAAGGGTGAGCACAGTAGGGTGTTTATTTCTGTGCACTTAGCTGACACCCACACAGGCAGACCAATCCCTGTTATGTGCAATGATTTTTAGGATGCGCCAGACGACTGGTCGGGATGTCTCGCGCAGAAATGGAAGGCTCATCCGTGGATCGGAAGAGTCAATACGCAAAGCCATCGGGCTGGCTGACAGCGCCCACGCGCACCTGGCTGTCGATGAAGTTGCGCCCGGCGGCGAGCGCCTGCCGGTCGATCTCGAGCAGGTTGGAGTTTTTGATCTTGTCTTCCAGCACGCTGATTGCGGTCGCGCTGGAGAGGCATTCCGTTTCCTCAAGCAACGCGCCCATCATCACGATATTGGTGACCTTCGTGGAACCGAGCTTGTCGGCGATTTCTGCCGCGGGAATGCAGATCACGCGCGCTGGCGGAAGCATGAAATCCGCGGGCAGGCGCTCGCGATTGTAGAGGATGACGCCGCCGGGAGCGACCTGCTGCGCAAACTTGCGGAGAGAGATTTCGTTCATCGCGACTAATACATCGGGATACGATATAAGCGGGGAACCAATGCGCTCTTTCGACAGGCACACGTGGCAGTGCGCGCTCCCCGAGCGCATCTCGGGACCATACGAGGGCAGCCAGCTGACTTCGAGTCCTTCGCGCATACCCATTTCCGTAAGCAGTTGACCGAGCAAGAGGACACCCTGGCCGCCAAACCCGGCGACCTTGATGGAGTAGTCGCGGAAGTGATGAGCATGTTCGGACGCCGCCCGCGACACGGTCTCGTGTTTCGCGCGGATTTCAAGAACGTCGGAAACTGTAGATTGCGGCGGCGCTGCACTGTCGATGGCTTCCGGTTTGCGGTCGCGGAACACGTTCAGCGGAAATGCCGGGACCAGTGTCTCGAGTACCCAGCGGCGCGCATCGACCGGATCCTTGCCCCAGATCGTGGGGCATGGGGAGAGAATCTCAACGAATGAGAAGCCCGCGCCGTCTCGTTGATTCGCAAGAGCCCGGCGTACGGCACGCCGCGCCTTCATGATGTTCTTGTTGTCGCAGAGCGCCACCCGCTCGACGTACACAGGAGCCTCCAGTGTCGAGAGCAGCTCCGCCATGTGCAGGGGATAGCCTTCGTTCACGGGGCGGCGGCCCCAGGGAGACGTGGTGCTCTTCTGGCCTACGAGCGTTGTCGGAGCCATCTGGCCGCCGGTCATCCCGTAGATAGCGTTATTCACGAAGAAGACGGTGATCTTCTCGCCGCGGTTCGCGGCGTGGACAATTTCCGCCGTGCCGATCGCCGCCAGATCGCCGTCGCCCTGGTAGGAAATCACGATCTTGTCCGGGCATGTTCGCTTGATGGCGGTGGCGCAAGCCGGAGCCCGTCCGTGGGCCGCCTGCACGTTTCCTACGTCGAAATAGTAGTAGGCGAAGACGGAGCATCCGACAGGGCTGACGAAGATGGTGCGGTCCTGCAGCCCAAGTTCTTCGAGGGCCTCGGCAATCAACTTGTGCGCGATGCCGTGGCCGCAGCCGGGACAATAGTGAGTCTGGCCCTGCAGGTCGGCTTTGCGCTCGTACAAATTGTAGAAAACCGGCGACTTCGCGTGTACCACTTCATAACCGTTGGCCGCGAGTTCTGTTTCCTTCACCGGCGTCTTCGTGTCGTCTGCCATGGGTTTCCTCGCTTCTCTACTGTGCCTGCATCCTCTGCCCCGCGAGCGCAGGGTCCGTCGCGCTTAAGTGCCCTAGAACATCGCCGTGAATTTCTTCGACCGACGGCACATTGCCTCCAGTGCGGCCGTAGAACTCGACAGGGACTCGTCCATTCAGCGCCAGACGGACATCTTCCAACATCTGACCGTTGCTCAACTCGACCACCAGCACCTGCCGGACATTTGCGGCAGCCTTGACCAGGGCCGCGGACGGGAACGGCCACAGCGTGATCGGACGGAACAATCCCACGCGCTGCCCCTGCGAGCGGGCCAATTCCACCGCGGATCGCAGGATGCGGGAAGTAATCCCGTATCCGACCATCAGGATGTCGGCATCTTCGGTGTCATACACCTCCCAGCGCGGTTCGTCCTGCTGTGCCTTCCGGTATTTCGCTTCCAGCTTGCGCTGATGGGCCTCGAGGTCGTCGGGCTCGAGAAAAATCGAGCTGACCAGATTCTTGCGAGTCTCGGGAGTGCCTTGCACCGCCCATGGCTTGGGCGGGGCCTTGATCTCGCGATACTCCAGCTCAACCGGTTCCATCATCTGGCCGATGAAGCCGTCGGCCAGGATCACCACGGGATTCCGGTACTTGTCGGCCAGTTCGAAGGCGAGGGTCGTCAGGTCCGCCATCTCCTGCACCGAGGCCGGAGCCAGCACCAGGTTGCGATAGTTCCCGTGACCTCCGCCCTTCACCATGGCGAAGTAATCGCTCTGCTCGGGCGCGATATTGCCCAGGCCCGGCCCGCCGCGAACCACGTCGACGATCACGCACGGCAGCTCGGCGCCGGCGATGTAGGAAATGCCTTCCTGCATCAAGCTGAGTCCGGGGCCGGAGGATGCGGTCATGACGCGGGCCCCGGACGCAGCTGCGCCGTACACCATGTTGATGGCGGCGACTTCGCTTTCCGCCTGCAGGAACGTGCCGCCGACCTGCGGAATGTACAGGGCAGCTGCTTCAGTAATCTCGCTGGCGGGAGTGATGGGATATCCGTAGAAGGAGCGGCATCCGGCGAGGATCGCGCCCTTCACGATGGCGACGTTGCCTTTACAGAGTTGTCGCATGGCTGTCTCCTTGCTGCGTGACAACCAACTTGAGGCGAGGCGCGATCCGGTACACCGTGATCGCGCCCGGCTCGGGACAGCAATAGAAGCAAATCCCGCATCCCGTGCAGCCCTGCCCGGTATAGCGTGCCGGATGCACGCCGTACGCGCTCAACTCGGGCGCAAGATCCAAACACTTCGGCGGGCAGGAGTCGACGCACAGCCCACAGCCCTTGCACTCTTCATCGTTGACCGCAACCTTGCCTCGTGCCGGCGTTGCCATCGATCACCTCACTGTGGTCGTTTCTTTTGCGTGTGGACGCTGTAACCACTTGGTGCGCTCGCAGTATTCGTACAATCCATCGCGGAACTTGGGATGAGCAATCTCGATCAGAGCCTGGGCCCGTTCGCGGATCGATTTACCATGCAGGTACGCGACGCCGTATTCGGTCACGACGTAGCGGATCAGCCCGCGCGACGT
Source organism: uncultured Acidobacteriota bacterium (assembly GCA_963729415.1). Taxonomy (GTDB): domain Bacteria; phylum Acidobacteriota; class Terriglobia; order Terriglobales; family Acidobacteriaceae; genus Gp1-AA133. The sequence continues at coordinate 798,407 of CAVSOD010000018.1, forward strand.
CACCACACCGGCCCCGGGCGCGAGCATCGGAGTGATGCGGGAAATTGTTCCATTCTTGGCAGTCGAAGAGAGAGCAATGATGGCCTTTCCGCCCTTGGATCGCGAGGCGCCACGCAGGAAGTCCACTTGCCCCCCGATACCGCTGTAGAAATACGTGCCGATCGAGTCGGAGCAGACCTGCCCGGTGATGTCGACCTGCAAGGCCGAGTTGATGGCCACCATGTTGTCGTTGCGCGCAATCAGTGCCGGATCGTTCGTATAAGCCGTCGGATGGAACTCGAAGATCGGGTTGTTGTCGACATAGTCAAAGAGTCTAGGGGTGCCCAAAGCAAAGCCGAGGATGATTTTCCTCGGCTTGAAATTCTTGCGGGCGCCGGTGATGACGCCCGCATCAATCAGCGGAATGATGCCGTCAGAAACCAGTTCACTGTGCACACCCAGGTCCTTGCGATCCATCAGCAGGGGAAGTACGGCGTCGGGAATTCCCCCGATGCCGGTTTGCAGAACGCAGCCGTCGCCGATCAAGCCGGCTACGTTACGCGCGATCGCTGCCTGCATCTCGGTGATCTCGGGTCTCTTCATCGCGCATAGCGGACGCGAAGATTCCACAACCACATCGATCTTGTTCACATGAATAAAGCTGTCACCGTAGGTGCGCGGCATCTGGTCGTTGACCTGCGCGACCACGTAACGGGCCAGGCGAGCCGCGGTCAGCGTCGTGTCGACGCCGATGCCAAAACTGCAGAATCCGTGGGAATCCGGAGGAGAGACTTCGATCAGCGCGACGTCGAGCGGCATGGCGCCACTTTCGAACAGATCTTCGATCTCGCTCAAATAGACAGGCGTGTAATCGGCGCGCCCTTCGTTGATGGCTTCGCGCACATTGCTGCCGATAAAAACAGCGTTGTGGCGGAAGTGGCCTTCCATTTCCGGTGCGACGTAAGGCGCGCTCCCCATCGTCATCATGTGCACGATTTCGACGTCCTCGACATGCGGCGCACGCTGAATCAGCGCCTCGACCAGCGTCTCCGGCTCGGCGCAGCCGGGCTGAATGTAAACCCGCATTCCGGATTGCACGCAGCGCAGTGCCTCATCGGGCGTGCGCAGTTTTTTCTTGTACTCGATCTCCCAGGACATTTTTCCCCAGTCTCCTTCAAAGCTTGCCAGCGACCGTGCTCTCTTCCACTTTTGCGCAGGCCTCTTCGTATCCGACGGACGCGTAGAAAATCGCACGGTCAAAAAACTGATCCAGAAGTTGCAACATCTCCAATTCCCCGAATACTTCGGAGGGCCGTTCCATGCCCGCCTCGCGCTGCAGGTACTCCCAAAGATTCTCTTTGGTCAGCACAATGACCCAGACAAGCTGGCTCAGCGGCACATTCTGCCTGGCGCGACGGGCGCCGATTTCGCGATACCGCTGCTTGATGTCGAACTCGCTTTTGCCCAGAAGCCAGTCGCCCAGGTGGCGATAGATTTCATAGACGTGCTGTTGCAGATCGTCGGCGGGAACGCGGCGGTAATCGCGGGCGCATTCCGAACGCTGCACTTTTGCGAGCAGGCTCGAGGCCAGCCCATCCGAGTGGGTTTCGATCAGGCGGACGAGTCGGTAAGCCAGCATCATGACCGGAATCCTCTCTACCCTCTGTCGCCAGTTTCCGCCCCAGCCGGCTTGCGGGCCGTGACCTTTCGCACCTCCACTGGTGACGTGGATCACACGAATACCCGTTCAATTCGAACCACTTAGACCGGCCAGCCGGTTGGTCGATGACGTTGACGAGGCTCGGCACGGACCAGGCCGCAGCCGGCGCCGTCGCGCTTGACAGCGGAGCATCGGGTAACCCAGAATCGCGGGATTCCGCAGCGAAGGCTACCCCCGACGGCAACGCCAAGACGACCGGGAGGGACTGGATGGACACAACTCGGCGCGATTTTCTGACCACGGCGGCGAGTGCCGCGGGAGCAGCGATGACAGGCGATCACGAACACTTACACTCCCACGACCACGAACATCAAGCGGTTCCCTCCGACTTTGCCTTGCGCGTGAAATCGCTGGAGTCGCTCCTGGTCGAGAAAGGACTGGTGGATCGGGCGGCGCTGGACGTACTGGTGGATGCCTACGAACACAAGATTGGTCCACGGAACGGGGCGCGCGTTGTCGCCCGGGCCTGGACCGACGCTGCCTACAAACACCGGCTGATGACCTCTGCTGACGCCGCCATCGCCGAACTGGGCTACGGAGGCATGCAAGGCGAGCACATGGTCGTGGTCGAAAATACAGCCAAGGTCCACAACCTGGTGGTCTGCACATTGTGTTCGTGCTATCCCTGGCCGGTCCTGGGATTGCCGCCGGTATGGTACAAATCGGCGCCTTATCGCTCGCGCGCGGTCATTGATCCGCGCGGAGTCCTGCGCGAATTCGGTCTGGAAATTCCGGAGGACGTTGAGGTAAGAGTTTGGGACAGCACTGCCGAGGTACGCTACCTCGTGCTTCCGGAGCGCCCGCGCGGAACCGAGAAGATGAGCCAGGAGGAGCTGGCGGCCCTGATTACGCGCGACGCCATGGTGGGCGTGGCTAAAGTCGCATTGCCGCAGGAAGGAACTCGCGCATGAACGGCGTGCATGACATGGGCGGGATGCATGACATGGGGCCCATCGAATACGAGAAAGACGAGCCTGTATTTCACGCAGCCTGGGAAGCACGCCTCTTCGCTCTGAGGCGCGCCATGGGAGCCTGGCGCAAGTGGAATATCGATGCTACGCGTTATCAGGTCGAGTTGGTCCCTCCAGCGGCCTATCTCGAGTTGAGTTACTACGCCCGCCAATTGGTCGCGTTTCTCGAAATGCTGCCAAAGAGCGGTTTGGTCTCCAAGGCGGAAATCGAGAACGCCACACCCGTCCCCAAGCAGCCCAAGGCAACTCCAGCCCTCACCGCAGAGAAAGCTGCACAGCTGGTTGCCAGGGGTGTACCGACCAGCCGCGAGGTTCCCGTGACCGCTCGCTTCGAGGTCGGCCAGCAGGTGCGCGCCCGCAACATGCATCCCGCCGGTCACACTCGCCTGCCTCGCTACGCACGGGGGAAGAGAGGCACAATCGACCGGGACCACGGCGTCTTCGTTTTTCCGGATACGAACGCGCACTTCCTCGGAGAGAAGCCGCAGCACGTGTACTCGGTTCGCTTTTCGGCGCGCGAATTGTGGGGCGAGCAGGCCGCATCACACGACTCCGTTTACCTGGATCTTTGGGATGACTATCTTGAGCCAGCCTGATTCAACATCGCAGTCCGAAAAACTTTCCGAGCTGCCCGCTTTGCCTCGCGATGAGGGCGGCCCCGTGTTTGCCGAACCCTGGCAGGCGCAGGCGTTCGGCCTCGCTGTGAAGCTCTCCGAGCAAGGGCACTTCACGTGGAAGGAATGGGCCGCGGCGCTGGCCGCTGAGCTGAAATCCGCGGCTGACCGCGGTGAGCCAGATGATGGCTCCCACTACTACGAGCACTGGCTGGCTACTCTTGAGCGCCTGGTGACTGCAAGGGGACTGTCCAGTACCGCCGCGCTCCTCGCACGGAAAGAGGCGTGGGCCGATGCCTATCGCCACACGCCTCACGGCAAGCCTGTGGAATTACCCTCGAACACGAACCGGTCGTGAACGCAGCACCTACATGAGAGCGGCGCGCTCGCCTCTCGCCCTCGCTCCGCAAAAAGTCTTGGCCGCAGCGTCCTCGGAGTCCGGGCTGTTTTGCCTGGGATCCGGGTGTCGCTGCGGCCAAAGTGATGACATCAATCAGGAGGCGGCGAGTGGCCTGTCACTGATGGGGCCCACTACGACAGGAAGAACTCTTTCGCCAAGGTGGCCCATTCCTTGTCGGGAATTTGCGCGGCGAGATTGTCCATGGCAACGCCACCATCCTGCGCCAGGGCTCCGAGCGCCACCGGCATCCGACGCTGCAAACGGCTGGCCGACTCTTCCGTCCACCAGCGGGCCAATGCGCCCCCCAGCAGGTTGCGGAAGTTCGTTTTTGCGTCGGGCGACTGCACCGTCACCAGCCAGCCTTCGCCGTAGGGATCCTTCAACGCCAGTTCAGGATTGTTGACGACAGCTTCGTTGATGTCGGCCACGCTGCCCTCGATCGGTGAGACCATGTCGACCGTAGTGCCGTCGCGATGCAGCGTCCATACCTTCTGTCCCTGGCGGATCCACTGGCCGCGCTGCGGCAACCCGATGCGTTCGAGCTTGCCCGTCAGCTTGGAAGCGAACTCATCGATACCGATGCGCACCAGGCTCGGGCTCTCGCTCAACGCCCAGGTGTGCCCGGGATGAAAGCGCAATTTGTCCGGAACCTGGAACCCGCCCACCAGGCTCGGAGCAAGCCGCGGCGGTGCTTCGCGCTTTAGGGGTTGCACTGCGGGCTGAGCCACGACTTGGCCGCGGCTGTGGAAATGATCGATCAGCAGGAACGTCACGAAGGTCATCAGAACCAGTAGGACTGTCATCGCATCACCTCTCGGAGGGGCCTTCGTTTCGGGTCTCTTTCGTTTCCGGGCCACTCGCCGCTCTCCGTAAAGGCAATCGCTCGGCCAAAGTCCGTCTGCTTCGCGCGGATGTCGAAGCGGAGTCTTAGGCAAAATGAAATCAGGAGCTTGCGCGTGTGCTGCTGTGAACTGCAACAGTCAGTTTGCTGAAAGACTCAGCAGCACCGCGATGAGAAACACCACAGCACTAACACGCATTTTCTAGGATTTAGCTGCTTGGACAAAAGGAACTTGCATGGCATCAAAGGCTTACGGCAGATAGGACGCCTTGTTGCAGACGGCAACAGCGAAAGATGCGAGATGCAACACAAAATGGGCTCTCACTGAGGCGCCGTTCCTTTCACCACGAGGCCAAGCGGCGTGTCCGCGCCGGAAGCGAGGTGAATCGTCGCCCAAAAGATACTATGTCCTTCATCATTTGTTGAGAGTGAGGCCTTCGCGCTGCCGTCTTCGGGCGCTACCAGGCTCAGCGGTGCCGGGTGTTTGGTTCCCGAAGCTAACCTGCTCAAGCTGACGAGCTCCTGAAAATGAGGCGCCTTATCGGGACCGGGGTCAGAGCCGGCCGGAACCAACAGCAGGAAGTCGCGGCTGGGGGCAACTCCGAGATGGTTGCCGTCGTTGGGCATGAGTTCATAGCGCAAGGTGTAGAAGCCCGCAGGCAACGCTTGTCCGCGGTAATCACTCGCAGCCCGGGAGAAATGCAACACCCCTACCAGGGCGGATTCCGCCAGATCGTAGATGCCGTCAGACGGGGTTCCCTTGGGCACGGCTACCGCTTGTTTGCAAAACCACAGATCAATCGCAGCAGTGTTGCCATCGAGAGTGATGCGGTATCCCGTCGGCGCAAGTGATTGGCGAATGGATGGGGGAACGGCTGGATCGTCCAGCGCCGCAATGGATTCGACTTTGCTTGTCTGGGCCCAACTCGGCAGGCAAAGTAAGGTGAGCAAAAAAAGAAGGCACTCTCGTGACCGCTTGGCGGAGGACGAGGTGCTCTTCAAGTTCCAGATTGTGGCAGTCGCTCTGCTCGACGATGGCACCAACCGATTTTAACGCGCGAACGTCCCGACAAAGGCACTGCGGCGGCCGTGACTATCCCAGGACTCGCCCAGGCCGGGACCACGATACGCGTCGGTGACGGCGACCGCGGCCATCGAATGGGCCACGGGAGTGAGTGGCGGATAAAAAGTGACTTCGTTGCCGCAGACGTGATCCTTGTCGCCGAGCGAGCGTGTTTGCACGGTGGCAAACTGACCGGCGCGCAGCAACGCTACACCGTGGCGCTCATGGTTCACGATCATCTCCATGGGAGCCGCCAGGGTCTGATCCACGTTCTTCAACAACTCTCCGCCCATCTGCTTGGCAAAGCTCACTAAAGCAGCGCGCTGTTGCGGATTGGCCTGCTCATCGACCAGCAGGACCGCCTGTGCGGGGTAGGGATTGCCGTACGGATCACCCAGCGTAGCCTTGGCTCGCACTGCGGCGGCGATGGTGAGGCCGTCGAGCGGCACTCCGTCCCAGCTTCCGCTCTGCACATGCCAGGCCAGGATCGCTTCTTTGCCGGTAAGGTTTACCTCTCCGTTCGCGAAGCATTGGCCGGTGTAGACATCAGCGCTACGGGTTTCAATGTAGTCGCCACGGATCTGCTGGGCGTAGAGCCCGATCGACGTCAGGAAGATAACAGAGCAAGCGAGAACAGCCAGGCGGAGACGCATGGGACACCTCACCCCTATTATTGATGCCTTCATTTTCGACCAGGATGCAGCGAAAGAATAGTGAGAAAAAGCGGAATAATGCTGCGCGTGAAGAAATCACGACAAGCTCGCCCCTGCGCGTTGACTTGCTTTCACGCCGGCCCTACCATCGACTCTAACCCGCACGAAACCCAAGCTCCATGATTGCCGAAACCATTGCGCATTATCGTGTCTTGTCGCAGCTCGGAGGCGAGGGCGCAGGAGCGGTTTACTCCGCGGAGGACTTGAACCTCGGCCGTCACGTGGCCCTCAAGTTCCTTTCAACTGCGCTGGAAAGTCCGGGTGCGCTGGATCAGTTCGAGCGCGAAACGCGCATAGTTTCCGCGTTGCACCATCCTAATATCTGCGAGGTCTACGAAGTCGGTGAGTCCGACGCGCGGCATTTCGTTGCGATGGAACTGCTCGAAGGACAGACACTGAAACGGCGCCTCGACGGTCAACCGGTGGAGAATGATTTCCTGCTGAGGGTGGCCTTGCAGATCGCGGGTGCGCTGGACGCGACCCATGCCAAGGGAGTCCTTCACGGCGATTTGCGGCCAGGAAACATTTTCATCACCGGCGCGGGGCAGACCAAGATTCTGAATTTCGGAACGGCACAGCAAGCCTGCGAAAAACGAACCACGCCCGAGGACACTACACGGGGGACCGCGGTGACCGCCAGCCGCGGCAGCAGGGACTCCGCGGTTGCGAGAATCGCCTACCAGTCGCCCGAACAGGCCCGGGGCCAGCAGTTGGACGGCCGCTCCGATCTGTTTTCCCTGGGCATCGTGTTGTACGAGATGGCGACCGGTACGATTCCATTTCGCGGCGAGACTCCCGCCGTTGTTTTCGATGCGCTGCTCAATCGCATACCCGTCACTCCATCGCGGCTCAATCCGGAATTACCCCCGAAGTTGCAGCAGATCATCTGCAAGCTGCTCGAAAAGAAACGCAGTTCCCGTTACCAGTCAGCACGGGAGCTCCGCGCCGATCTTGAGCGACTCTCGCGCGACGGCAGTTCCGTCATGGTCGCGACGGCCAAGCCGGCCTCGTCCCTTCCCGCTCTCGCCTACAAGGCTGCGTCGCCAGGAAGATTGGGCAAATACCTCTCAGCACTCGGATTGCTCGCTGCCGTGATCGCTGGTGGCGCTTTTCTTTACAGCAAGCGCGAGAGAGGTCTATCCGAGAAAGATGCCATCCTTCTCACGGACTTTGTGAATACGACAGCAGATCCGGTCTGGGACGCGGCCTTGAAGAAAGCGGTTGCGGTCGACTTGGAGCAGTCTCCTTATTTAAACGTGTTTCCCGAGGGCAAGGCACGGCAGACGCTGCGCTTCATGGGGCGTCCCCCGGATGAGCGCATCAACGTGCAAACTGGGCGTGAGATCTGTCAGCGTGCCGGAGTCAAAGCCATGCTCACCGGGACGATCGGCAACCTTGGCAGCCAGTACGTGTTGACCGTGGAAGCGCTGAACGCAGCGACTGGCGATGTACTGGCGCGGGCCGAAGCGCAGGCGCCGCGGCGGGAAGATGTCTTGAACGCTCTGCACAAGGCCGATTCCGATCTGCGCGCCAAGCTGGGTGAATCGCTGCAATCGGTGCAGCAATACAACAAGATGGTGTCGGAGGCGACGACGCCCTCCCTTGAAGCGTTGAACGCCTTTACCCAAGGCGATACCAAGCACAGCGCCGGAAACGAAATTGGCGCGGTGGTGGATTACCAGCGCGCCGTCCAGCTGGATCCGAACTTCGCCACCGCCTACGCGCGCCTTGGAACGGTCTACAGCAACCTGGGCCAGACGGCGCTCGCCGAAGAAAATCGTCAAAGGGCATTCGAGCTGCGCGACCGGACCAGCGAACGCGAGAAGCTCTATATCATGTCGCACTACTACGCCGACAGCGGACAGTTCGACAAGGGCATTACGGCGCTGGAGCTTTACGAGCAGACGTATCCGCGCGACTCCATCCCCGCCAACAATCTGGCCAACATCTACAACCAGCTTGGACAATTCGAGAATGCTCTCGACAAGGCTCGCAAGGCCGTGGACCTCGAGCCGGATTCCATCAGCGGCTACGACAACCTCGCGATGGCTTACGCCGGGCTGAATCGGATGGAGGAAGCCAAGGCGACCGCGGTTGAAGGGTTGAAGCGGGCGCCGCAAAACAGTTCTCTGCACGCCATTTTGGCGGGCATCGCCTGGAATCAGAAAGACGCGGCCACGATGGAACAGGAACTCACCGCCACCGAAACCAGCGGCCCCGACGGGCAGTTGATGGCGCTCAGCATGCGCGCCGATCTGGCCGCCGCGCACGGGCAGTTCAAGCAGATGCGGTCCCTCACCCAAAAGCTGCAGGAAGCATCTTCGCGGAGCAATCTGGACGAGGCGGCGGCAGGCGCAGAGGCGCAGCGCGCAGTCTGGGAAGCGCTGGTCGGATTCGCGCCCTTGGCACGGCAACTCGCGAGTCACGCCATGCAGGGTCGTCCGCCGGTACACGTCGCCTTGAATGCCGCGGTTTGCATGGCTCTGCTTCGCCAGGACGATGAAGCTCTGAAAATTGCCAGCGAAGTTGCGCTGGAACGCCCCTTCGACACGATTGCCCAGTTCGTCACCATTCCCACGGTCAAAGCCATCGTCGCTTTGCACCACGATCAACCGAAGAAGGCCATCGATCTGCTCGATGGCGCCATGGTGTACGGGCGGGCGAACACCGGTCTTCTCTATGCCCGCGGCATGACGTATCTCGAAGTCAACCAGGGAGCACAGGCTGTGCAGGAGTTCCAGCGGGTCGTCGACATGCGCAGCATTAACATGGACCCCATCACATCGCTGGCGAAGCTGGGCCTGGCAAGAGCTTATGCCGTCGAGGGCGACAAGACGAACAGTCGCATGGCGTACCAGGATTTCCTTGCCCTCTGGAACAACGCGGACCCCGACATCCCGCTGCTGAAGCAAGTGAAAGCAGAATACACGACCGTCCAGTAAAGTGGTTCCCGGCGGATGCCCTGTGCCGTAAACCTTATTGCAGCTGGATCACCAGGATGCGGCCGTCGGAGTGATAGCCGCCGCCGGTTGCATTCCTCGCGTCCTGTACGGGATCGGGCGGCAAATAATAGGTCAGGGATTTCACCTTCGTGCCCTTCTGCAGAGTCGCGCCGATGTTGTCGCGTTCCCTATCCACCGCGGGATCAATCTTGTGGGTCACGCTGCCGTTGCGCTGATCCTTTTCAAAGCCGATGTCGTGAGTACCCGCACCCGCCCAAACATCCTGCCCGTTCCACTGAAACGGCGCCTTCCAGATGCGGAAATGGTGCCGGCTCGCCACCACAGCGTAAGGTTCGGCCTGCTCATAGCCGTAATCCTGTACCCGTCCGAATAGATAGAGCTGGCTCATCGGCATCGTGAGATAGGCTTTCTTGTCATACGTCTCGAGTGCCGCCTTCAAGACGGACTCCTTCGCATCCTTGTCGGCGACATGCCAATCGGCCGCAGTCAGCGCGTCCTGCACCTTCTGCAGGCTGCCGATGATCACGAAATTGACCATGTCCCCCTGATGCTGAAACTGATCGTTCACACGGCGCGGAAGACCGTTGATGTCGGAGCGCAACTGGGAGTCCAGCGGCGAGTTGGAAAGCTTCAGCATGGGAGCCGCAGCAGCCGTAGCCGTCGAGCTGCCTTCCGTCGCCGAGGACGTTGTCGGCGTGGTGGCCCCCTTCATACCGCCGAATTGTCCCGAGAGCCAAGTCTGGGCAGCGGTGCCCAGCGCTCCCTTGATGTCCGTTACGTCCTTCTCCCCGCTGGTACTGGTCGACGTCGCTGCCGAGGTGGTGCTCGACTTGGCGGTGGATGCGTTGCCTGTAAGCGACTCGGAAGGCGTGGTTGTGGCAGTGTCCGATTGCAATTCGGTCCCGCCGCGCGGCGTGATGTGTACCTTCACCGCAAAGCTGCAGTGAGACGGTGCGCTCTCCATGCCAGTGCCTTCTGTGTTGACTCCGAGGAAGAGGTGGCCGTCACCGGCAACGGGTAGGATTTGGCTAGCGCCCACGAAGGTCGCCGGGCCGCCCTCTTGAAGACGCGCGATCAATGCTCCCGGTAGAGCACTGGCAACGGGCAAATGCTGAGTGGAGAGAGTCTCGGTGCCCCCGGGGTCACAACTCGACCCCTTTGCACCCGTCGCGGTTATCGCGAGCGAATCCCCGCTGTGCAGGTCCACGCCCGTGTCCGTCCAGGGCTGTAGGGTGGAGATGGTGAATTTATAGTCCTGGGCCGCGAGCGGCAATACTCCGAACAGCAAACCGATCGCGAAAAAAGCTACGACGGAACGGGATGGATGCTTCATGATCGAAACCCCACAGGTGGAGAAACCGCGGATCTGGGGATCGCGGACGATGTCCCTATTATCCAACATTCAAGCGCCGATGGGCAGGCCAGTCGGGCGTTTTCAAGTGTTTGGGTTTCGGGGGCCTAGCAATGTGGACCCTACCGGTAATGCTCCAGGTAGTAGAGAGCCCCGAACGCCACGGCCAACGTGGCCGCCGAAAAAGCCAGGGTTCGAGCATGTCGTAAAGGCGACTTCCGCTCCGCCGTAGTGAGAAACAATATGGTGGCCGGGAACAACGCCACAACGGAGAGCTGGAAAATATGCGCCGCTGCGCCTTCATCCGGTTGCGGCGATTGAAAATACCCGCTAAGCACCGCGAACAGGGCGATAAGAGACAAAACGACCATGGCCGCGGCGCTAAACCGGTTCCACTTCTCGCGATTCACGACACTACCTCGAATCGAAACGACCAGGCCGCATCCAAGAAAGCAAAGCTCACGAACTTAAGCGCACTTCCCCGTCCCATGACAAGAGCGGCCCTTCGAAGCACAGTTCCCCGGTTCGGCCACTTCGCCATCCGGGCCAATGCAGGTTTGCGTGTGCATGCACCAGAACAAGCCGTCGTTGGAACTCTGCACATTCGGATCCGGCTCAGAAAGAATGAACTGTCCTTTCCAGCGCAGAGCGGAACAAAGATTGGGGTCTTTCGTATCGAAGCGCTGCGGCTTGCGGATCATGCGGCACCTCCAGCGGCTTTCAGGATGGCTCGCTTTACGGCCACGCGCGCCAGTTGCACTTTGTAGCCGTTCTGTCGCAGCGGCTTTGCCCCGCTCAGCGCAGCCTCGGCAGCTTTTTGTGCGGTTTGTTCGCTGAGGTTCTGGCCTTTCAGTGCCGACTCAGCCTCGGAGGAGAGCCACGGAGTAGGGGCAACATGGCCGAGGACCACGCGGGCGGCCTGCACGTTGGCGCCATCGGTTTTCAGCGCGACCGCCGCCACCGCCAGCGGCCAATCGAAGGCAGCCTTCTGGCGGATCTCGTAGTGCGCCACCCTCCAGCCTTCCGAACTCGGCACCACCACCTCGGTGACGATCTCGTTCGGCAGCAGATCATGTTCGCGGTCTTTTTCTGTTTTCGGGATCACGTAAAACTTCTCGAGCGGAAGTTCACGCTTCCCTTTCGGGCCCTCTAGGCGAATCTTGGCCCCATACGCGATGAGAACCGGCACAATCGTCGACGGGCTGACAAACTTTGTGGCTCCGTCATTGCCAAGGATCGCGTGGTAGCGGTTGTCGCCAATGTCCACCAGATCCTTACCCGATTCGTCTTTCGGCAAAAGGCCCAGCCCGTTGCGGAAATACCAGCAGCGCGGCCGCTGACAAAGATTGCCACCCAACGTCGCCATATTGCGAATCTGCGGGCTGGCCGCTTCCTGCACCGCCTCGGCCAGGGCCCGACACTTGTCCTTGACGGCGCTGTTCTCAGCGATTTCTACCAAGGTGGTGAGTGCGGCAATCCGCAATCCGGAACCGTTGGCGCTCACGCCCGTGAGTTCCTTGATCTCCTTGAGGTTCACCAGGCGCTTCGGAGCGATCACATCTTCCTTCATCAGCGCCAGCAGATCGGTGCCACCGGCAAGAATCTCCGTCTGTCCCCAGGTCGTGCCGAGCAGACTGGCAGCCTGCTTCGTAGTCGACGGACTCACGTATTCGAAGGGTCGCATTATGCACCTGCCTTCTGCGAAGAATTTTGGCTGAGTGCCGCCAGGACCTTGTCAGGCGTAATCGGGATTACCCCCACCCGCGCCCCCAGCGCGTTGGCGACGGCATTGGAAATGGCTGCGCCCGGCGATACCGCCGGGGGCTCGCCGAGTCCGATCACGCCGCGCTCGTCGTAACCCTTGCCCGTCATCATGTGAACTTTGAGCTCGGGTATGTCGTTAAGTCCGGCCAGGCGATAGAACTCCATGTCCGCGTTGAGCATGCGGCCGGTGGTCGGGTCCATGATTTTTTCTTCGAAGAGTGAATAGCTGATGCCCATGACCAGGGCGCCCATAACGCTGCTCTCCGCCAGCCTTACGTCGATGATCAACCCGCAGTCCTGCACCGCGACCATCTTCGTGACTTTGACCACGCCCGTCTCCATATCAACAGCGACCTCAGCCATCTGCACGCCACCGACGCCGCTGTTGGTGAGGTCGGGCTTGTTCTTGGCAGCGGCCTGATCGTTGTGTCCGTGGCAGGTGATGGGAGTTGCGCCGATCTTGGAGCAGGCTTCTTTCCAACTCAACGAACGGTTGGGCTGGGATTTCACGCGAATGCTGCCGTCGCGCGCTTCGAGGTCATCGGGCTGCGCATTCAGAGCCGGAGCCACTTTAGCGAACAGAGCGTCGCGGGCATCGACAACCGCACGGCGCGTGGAAGAACTCACACCTCCCGGCGTAGTCGATCCGCCGGAGCCGCCCGATGGCGGGTACTGTGTGTCGCCGATGTAGAGCTTGATGTCGCCGGCCTTCAGGCCAAGCGCATCGGCCGCGACCACCGCAATGCAAGTGCGCGTCCCGGTGCCGATATCCTGCGTGCCCATCTTGATGTCGACCGAACCATCGGGGTGGATGCTTAGATCACAGTCACTGGCATGGCCGCGTCCGCCCCAGGTGTGCAATGAGAGGCCGACGCCGCGCGCGATGTTGCCCGAGACATTCTGGCCGCGCGGGTGCCACTTCTCTTTCCAGCCCATCATCTCGGCCGCGATGGAAAGCTCTTCGCGGTAAACGTTGGCCAGCCGCGTCAGATCGATGTTCTTCAGGAAGAACTCGTATGCATCCATGTTGAGCTTGGCGGCAAGGTCATCGAGCGCGCACATGGTCAGGATGGCCGCCTGCGGATGATTCGGCGCGCGCCAGGCCCGCGCCGGACCGATATTGTTGCGAATGGCGGTGTGTTCCTTGTGCTGGTTGGGGACGGCAAAACAATAAGGGATGGGCGGCATACCCCCGCCGCCGGGACCGCCGGTGCCCCACGAGTACGATTGCCATGCCAGCAGTGAGCCGTCTTTTTTGGCGCCGACTTTGACGCGCGCATATGCCGAAGGGCGCGCGCCGGCAACTTCCAGCTCGGAGTCTCGTTCGAGCATCAGGTGGACCGGCTTGCCGCCCGCCTTCTTCGAGAGACTCGCGGTCGCGATGCCCCACCGATCCGGTCCAAACTTGCTTCCGAAACCACCGCCAACGTGGTCCTGATGCACGCGAACGTTGGACGCCGGGATTTTCAGCGGCTCCGCCATCTGTCCAGCAATTCCTGAGACGTTCTGCGTCGACATGTGCACAAAAAGGTGATCGGCGTCCGTCCACTCCGAGGTTGAGCCGTGGGACTCCAGGCAGCAATGCGTGATGACGGGCGCCCCGTACAAGCCTTCCGAGGTCACGTCGGAGTCGGAAAACGCCTTCTCAACATCGCCCTGCGTTTGCGTCGCAGCCTTCTGGTAGTTGGACTTCGTCGTTTGGCCGGCAGCCTCAGGGTGCACGGTGGCTTTGCGTACTGCTTCAAGAATGCTGTCGGGGACGCCCTCCTCCTTAGCGTCTTTGTAGTCCTGGTCGGTGGCCTGGAAGCTGACGCCGTATTGCGCGATCTGGGAGATGATCTGGTTCTCCGGTACCTGGTTGTCGAGCATATCGCCCAGGTCGTCCATGCTGAGCGGCCCCTGGCTTTCGCCCTGGTCCGGCGCCGGTTCTGCGTCGCTCACCAGATGCGGAAGCTTCTCGTATTTGACCTGAATCGTGCGCATGGCGTCTTCCGCCACGCCCTCGTCCACGGCAGCAAGCGCGACAATCTCGTCCCCTGCCCAATGAATCGTAGAGCCGGGCTTCTGGACGATCTCGATCGCCTTGACCCCAGGCATCTTCTCGGCTGCGCTGGTATCGATGCTGACGATCTTGCAATGCGCGTAGGCACTCCGCAGCACTTTCCCGAAGAGCATCCCTGGCCGCTTGACGTCGTAGGTGTAGCGCGCCTGGCCGGAAACTTTGTCGGGCGAATCGACGCGCAAAGTTCTCTGTCCGATCAGCGTGCGGTGTTCCGGATCGGGCCACTGATAGTCGGGCATGGCTTAGGCTCCCTTCCGCGCGGCTTGCGCGACGGCGCCGCGAATGCCGGCGTAGGTTCCGCAGCGGCAGAGATTGCCGCTCAATTCGTGGAGGATATCGTCGGAAGTAGGATCGGGATGTTTGTCGAGCAAGGCCTTACAGGCGACAACAAACCCAGGCGTGCAGAAACCGCACTGTGATGCGTCGTTGTCCACGAAGGCCTGCTGGATGGGATGGAGCTTCCCGCCTTCCATCAACGCTTCGACGGTGGTGATCTTCCTGCCTTGCGCCTCGATCGCCAGCACCGAGCAGGCGTAGACAGGCTTGTCGTCGAGCAGCACGGTACAAGATCCACACTCCGCACGGTCGCATACGCGTTTCGCGCCGGTGATGTCGAGCGAGTCACGCAGGGCGTCGAGCAGCGTCACCCGCGGTTCCAGGCTGACCTTATGAACCTTGCCATTTACAGTCAGTTCGATGGGCACTTTGCCGGGTCCACGCACGGGAACCTGCTCACCCGCGGCCATCACAAAGTCAGGCGTCGAAACTACCGGGACTGCAGCGGCAATGGTGGAGATCTTGAGAAATTCCCGGCGCGACACGCCCGAGTTTTCTTCGTTGGAATTCTTGGGGTCCTTTACGATCGACTCGTCGTCATGCATCCCTGTCCTCCGAATAGCGGAAGTGCCGGTCCGCAATCACCGGTTTCGCCTGCCCGCAAGCGTGGGAAGGCTGGGAAAGAAGGTTCCGATGCAGCTACAGAGTTGAACGGGAGAAAAACTTGTAGGTAGATGAGTATACAACTCGAAAGGATTCTGTGCGCGAACGGGCCCTCTTCCCAGACCTACCGAATCGGACATTTCCCCGACAGCGCATCGGCCAATAGCAAAGAGACTCTTCTTCAAGAGTCCGTGAAGATTTATTGAAGGAAACAGGCTGGCACTCTACATGTGTCAGCCCATTCTTGAATGTGAATTGCACCCGAATAGTGCTTACTATTTCTTTAACGACCGGACGTACTTTACCAAACCGTCGATCTGCTCCTTGGTCAGTTTTCCCTCGTAGCCCGGCATTGGCTTCTTACCCTTCTCGATGATGCCAGCCAGGTCTGCATCGGACTGCTTTTGTACGTCGTCCGAAGCCAGGTCTTTTACCTTCATTGCCTTTCCTGGGCCAGTGTCTCCCTTGCCGTCGGGTCCATGGCAGGATGCACACTTGGCTTTGTAATCTGCGCCCGCGTCAGCAAAGGCCCAGGTCGAGAATGCGAATGCGGCCGCCAGAATAACCAGCGACGTCCGAAAAATACTCTTCATGTCTTTCTTCTCCTGATCGGTTGAAGAGGGCGCAAAGGTCCCTCTGATTCCTGTGGTGGCACGCTATGTGCCAAAATTCGGTTCATCCCGTATGTCGGTGAAGTGTAAGGAAATACAACACCTTCGGCAAGGACATATCGCCCTCTCGCACGGGTCAAAAAACGCGAATCACGCGTGAGAACCCACAGCCTTACGGATAAGGAGACTCGAGGCTGTAGTTCGCTGCGGAGGGCAAGTGTCTGAAAACAGGAACGCGGCGCTCGAAGGCGTCCGGAAAAGCCTTTGGCCCCCGAGGTGCCATTGTCCCTTCGTAAGCTTTAAGGAGCAGTGCCTTGGAACCGACCTTGATGGTTATCGGATTGAATCACCGCACGGCCCCGGTGGCCATCCGCGAGCGATTCTGGATCAGTGAAGGCCGCCGGCCGGAAGCGCTGTTGCAACTCGAACGGGCCGAAGGCGTAGACGAAGTCATCGTGCTCGCGACGTGCAATCGCACGGAGTTCCTTTTGTGGGCAAGTGATCCTGGCCTGGCTGCAAATTCGGTCTTGCGCTTTCTTTCCGCCGAATATGGTCTGAAACTCTGCGAATGGAAGCATTTCTATCGTCTGCTCGACGATGCAGCCCTCCTCCATATTTTCCGTGTGGCTTCCAGCCTCGATTCGCTCGTATTGGGCGAACCGCAAATCATCTCGCAGCTGAAAGGCGCGTGGCAGCTTGCCCAGAAGGTCAGCAGCACTGGGCGGTTTCTGGACGCGGTGCTGCAGAAGGCGCTGACGGTTTCCAAGCGCGTGAGAAATGAAACCGCCATCGGCGCGTCGCCGGTCTCGGTTCCAACCGCCGCGGTCGAGCTTGCCCGGCAGGCCTTGGGCACGCTCGAGAATAAGCAGGTCCTGGTACTGGGAGCCGGGAAGATGAGCGAGTTGTCAGCGCGTTACCTCATGAACCAGGGAGCGCAGCCCGTGTGCGTGATCAATCGCACCTACGAGCACGCGCTCGAACTGGCGACCACGCTGGGAGGATGCGCGGCTCCCCTGGAAGATCGCTGGCAGCGCATGGTGAACGCCGATATCGTGATTTCCTCGACATCGTGTCCCCACACGGTCCTGAGCCGCGACGAGGCGGAGTTGGTTGTTCGCGAGCGCTCCGGCCGGCCGCTGGTCATTGTCGATATCGCGATGCCGCGCGACGTTGACCCGGCGGTTCGCGAGGTGCATGGAGTTTTTCTGTACGACCTCGACGACCTCGAAAAAGTAACCCAACACAACGCGGGGGAACGGCAAGCAGCCGCGCTCGACGCGCAGAAAATTGTGGAAGAGGAAGCACGCGGATTCCGCCGCAAGCTGCTCGCGGAACGCGTGGTCCCGACGATCGTCGCCTTGCGCGGCCGCCTCGACGAGATTTGCCGGCAAGAACTGGAGTCCTTCAGACAAGAGTGCGGGCCGTTTTCGAAAGATGAGGACACTTTACTAGCGGATGTGGCAGGCCGCATTACTCGCAGGATCGCAGGTTCGCTGGCTCGCGAACTCAAGGAACTTCCGGAAAAGACGGAGCAAGAACAAATGACTGTCGCAGTGAAACGCTTGTTCCATCTGGAAACGCCAGAACAGGCGCTTGCCGGCGCCAATTCCTGAGTCTTACACACAGGCGGCCACTATTATCCGCTCATACCCTGGGTGGTCGCTTTCCTCCCAAGGGGAGATTCGATGACGAATCTCCCTCCCTCCCCCTTCCGTTTGCTTGTCGATTCGCGGTTTTTCCACGTACACTTCGCAGCGGCGCAACGCTTCCGCATGTTTGACAGCATCGGCTCAATCCCCGACCCGCGGCAGTTTCCTGCCACGCGCTGGTCGCTTATCGAGGCTGCCCGCAGCCCGGACGCGATCCAGCGGCAGCGCGCGCTTGAAACACTCATCTCCGCATACTGGCGGCCGGTCTACAAATACATCCGCCTGCACTGGAATAAAGAGAACGAAGAAGCGAAGGATCTGACTCAGGATTTCTTTGCGCGCCTTCTCGAAAAACACCTGCTCGACCGCTTCGACCCTTCCCGCGCGCGCTTGCGTACATACCTGCGGGTATGCGTCGACGGCCTGGTCATGAACAGCGACAAGGCCGCACAGCGTCAGAAGCGTGGCGGGGACATCGCATTCCTGCCGCTCGATTTTGAGTCGGCCGAAGGAGAACTGCGGCAGTTGCCGATCGCTTCTCCCACGGGGCCCGAGGAGTTCTTCGCGCAGGAATTCGCCCGCAGTCTTTTCGGTCTGGCCATCGATCGGCTGCGCCGCGAATGCGAGGCAAAGGGCAAGGCCCTCCATTTCCAACTGCTCGAGCTTTACGACATCGATGAAGGCGGCAAGCAGCTTACCTATGAAGAGGCCGGACGTCGATTCGGCATCAAGGCGACCGACGTCACCAATTACCTCGCCTTTGCGCGCAGGGAGTTCCGGCGGATCGTGCTTGAAGAATTGCGCAGCATGACCGCTTCTGACGAGGAGTTCCGCCGCGAAGCCCAGATGCTGCTGGGAGTGAAGCTGGCATGACCTGGCTGAGCGATTCCGCATTGGAACGACTGCGCGCGGCGGCGGACGCCCCTGACCTCGGGGGTACTCGCTATCAATTAGTGTCGAAGCTTGGGCAGGGAGGTATGGGCGGAGTTTTCCAGGTTGAGGACCAAATACTCGAGCGGCAGGTGGCGTTAAAGGTGCTCAGCATTGCCGATCCCGAGGGAACACTGTCGGCGCGCTTGCTGCAGGAAGCGCGCATCATCGCGCGGCTCGAACACCCGGGAATTGTCCCGGTCCACGATGCCGGCACACTGCCTGATGCACGTCCTTACTACACGATGAAATTGGTCCAGGGGCAGCGCCTCGATGCACATGTCGTGTCGGTGACGACTCTCACCGACCGGTTGCGGCTCTTCCTACGGATATGCGATCCGGTCGCCTTTGCGCACGCCCACGGAGTGCTGCATCGCGATCTGAAACCTTCGAATGTGATGGTTGGTCCCTTCGGCGAAGTGTTGGTTATGGATTGGGGTTTGTCGAAACTGCTCCATGATCCTCAGCGACACGAGAAAGCCTCGGTCGCGGGCGACAACCCTCTCATGGAGGCGCCAGCCGACCGCACCGCGCATGGGACCGTACTGGGCACTCCCGGATATATGGCCCCCGAGCAGGCCGAGGCCAACGCTCTGATTGACCAGCGTGCTGACATTTATTCCTTGGGCGCAATTCTGCAATTCCTGCTTGCGGGTGCCGTTCCTGTCCCGAGGTCCCTCGACGCGATCCGAAAGCAGGCGATGAACGTCTCTCCGAGCAGTCGCTTTCAGACGGTCCAGGAGCTGGCGGTGGACGTCCAACACTTCCTGGATGGAGTGGCGGTGAGCGCCTATCCGGAAGGCCCGCTGACCCGGATGTGGCGCTGGGTCCGCCGGAATCGTGCCTGGATCTTGCTTCTTCTTGTCTATATCGTCGTGCGAGCCTTATTGATATTCTTCCGTCCCCGCTAAAGAATTCTCGGCTTGCGCGGAATAGAAGTACTAGCGGGGTCGCCCGCCGGAGAAACCACATGAACAAGGTGCTGCTTGGAATACTGGTCGGCGCTATCCTCGGAGTGTTTGACGGGCTGAGTTCCTGGTTTACGCCCGAAGTTCGCAACCAGCTGATGGGAATCGTGTTCGGTTCCACCATCAAGGGCCTGATTGCCGGAGTGCTCATCGGATTCTTTGCCCGCAAGGTGCACTCGCTGGCGCTAGGCCTGGTCTTCGGGCTCGCAGTTGGGTTGTTGTTGGCCTACGCCGTCGCCGCCATGCAGCCTGGGCCGAACCACTATTACTTCCAAATTATGCTTCCTGGTGGAATCGTGGGAACGATCATCGGCTATGCGACCCAGCGGTTCGGGCAACCGGTGCAATCCGCAGCCAGTTAGCACTGACACCGGAGCTTAGAAACTCGTGGATTTCTGGATGGTGTTGTCTAGCGAGCGCTGGACGAATCGGCCGCAGAGTGCGACCCGCTGTCTTCTTCTTCTCCGTGCATGAGGCCGAACTTTTTCAGCTTATAGCGCAGGGCATCGCGACTGATATCAAGCAGCTTGGCGGCCTGGGTCTGGTTTGCGTTCGCTTGACGCATGGCCAGTTCCACCATGGCGCGCTCGACTTCCTCAAGCGAGGTGCCGCCTTCGGGAATGTAGAGCCGGGGAAGCATGCGGCCATTCTCCAGCGTTTGCCCATTCTCGGGCGCAGCGGTGCGCTCGAACGCTGTGCGTCCGCTGGCATCTGCGACCGAGAAAGGTAAGTACATCGGCCGCAGGTATTGCTCCTCCTCCAGAATCATGGCGCGTTCAATGGTGTTCTTCAATTCGCGAACGTTTCCGGGCCAGCTGTGGCTCAGCAGCAGTTTGCGCGTTTCGTCGGTGATCCCCCGAATCGATTTCCGGAACCTGCCGTTATAGCGCTCGATGAAAGAATCCACCAGCGGCAAGATGTCTTCCTTGCGGTCCCGCAGCGGCGGAATGAAGATCGCGATGATGGCCAGCCGGTAATAGAGATCCTGCCGGAACTGGCCATCCCGCACCGCTTTTTCGAGGTCGCGGTTCGAAGCCGCCATAACCCGCACATTCACTTGCATGTCGCGCACACCGCCTACACGCCGGATGACCTGGTCCTCAAGGACTCGCAAAAGCTTGGCCTGCAGCAGGGGCGAAAGCTCGCCGATCTCGTCGAGAAAAAGCGTGCCGCCGTCGGCCATCTCGAACAGGCCCTTTTTCAACTGCTTGGCGTCGGTGAAAGCGCCTTTCTCGTGACCAAACAACTCGGCTTCCATGAGGGTTTCGGGAATGGCCGAGCAGTTGATGGCGACAAACGCCTTGTCAGCGCGCGAGCTCTCGTAGTGAATGGCCTTGGCGATCAGGTCTTTGCCGGTTCCACTCTCGCCTTGAATCAGAATGGTCGTAGCTTCGCTCGACGCAACCTTCCGGACGAAGTTCAGCAACTCCGTCATCTTGGCCGAAACGCCGACCACATTGTGATAGCCGGTGCGACGGTGCACTTCTCCGCGCAATGACTGAACTTCGGTACGCAGCCGGGTAGTTTCGAGGGCATTCTTAATGGTGACGTGAAGCTCCTCGAAATCGAGCGGCTTGCCGACAAAATCGTAGGCCCCCAGCTTGAGGGCGGCCTTCACATCGTCGAGTTGCGGGTCGGCGGTGATCATGATGACGGCGCGGGCGTCCCCGTTTTTCTTTAGCTGATCAAGAACTTCGAGCCCACTCATGTCGGGCATGCGCACGTCGAGCAACACCAGATCGGGGGACTCATGCTGAGCCACCTTCAATCCGGGCTCCCCGGACTCGGCCTCCAGCACGTGGTAGCCCCACTCCTCACACTTCTGCCGGAGCGACCAACGCACCAGGCGCTCATCGTCGACGATCAGGATTTTCTCGGAGGGCATTGACTGATAGCTTACTACGAGCACCATCAGCAACGAATCGCGGGGGCTTGGGTTTACTGGAAAGGCGGCTGAAAGCCTTGTTTCTTACCCATCCAGCAATTCGTTGGCTTGGTTTTCTTCATGGGCTGGATATGGCGGTCCTTGAGTTCGCTGATCGTGGCCTGAATCCAATGAACCAGCGGAACAAATGATGTTGGAAATGGGGCCTCTTGGTTAGCGTACACCAACCTTTGCTCCGTCTCTCCGCGAGCGATATCGGCCAGAACAACCTCTCCATGTTGGACTACATACACCCTTGGTTTCGGCCCCTCGGGTTTCGGCATCTGGAGCGCCCGCAGAGAGGGGTCCTCGAGTATGGCCGTCAACGTCTTACGGCCGTCCTCGGAGAGCGAGTCTTCGTACACTTTGGGCCGCTTTCCTCCGAGATACTCCTCAACCTCGACATGAAACTTAAAATCAGGGAAGACCACAATGCACGTGTCCGACAAATCACGTTCAGCTTTACCATATTTGAACTTGGCGATGAACGCAGGTGAGGCAGTGTCCTGTCCCACCATGCAAGAGCCCAGAAGTTCCACTACGACGACGGCGACGGAGAGGCAACGAATCAAGCGACTTTCTCGGAGGGCATCCGGGAATAGCTTACTACGACTATGCGCCTTTCCCCGCGGCCCCGTATTTAGGAGATCTCAGCATCCGCCGAACTGGTTTCTTGCGCGCGAGGCGATCTCCGCAACTGCTTCTGATTCCGCAGGATGCCGTCCTTACGCACAATTTATGCGCCTCTTATTCGACCTTTATGTGCTTTCGTATCGAATGACGAGAGCAGCAAGCCAGAACGTTGATCAGGAGGTTGGGATGGCTGGCATCTCGTTTCTGACCCTGCTCACGGTGGCCGCCGCCGGTTTCTATGGGCGGTTCCTGATCGCCCTATACAAGGAGTCGAAGCACAGTTGGCACGGGTTTCTGGTGCGAGCTGAGACCCGTCCACGCCCGGGTAGGGATTCTTTGGAAGATGATCAGGAAGAGCTCATCCGAAAGATTGCGTAAGCAGGGTCAGCGGGACCAGGAGGAACACAATATGTGGGCACAGAACGTTTCGGCAGAAGAGTTGGCGCAGCTTTTTCATCATTACCGCCAGGCACTGGGAGAGGATTTTGGCTGCGACGACAAGTCCAACCAGGAATCCTGGGATGATCTTCCCCAGGAGGAAAGAAAACGGTCGGTGGCGGCGGCGCGTTTAGCGCTGTTGGAACTTGCGGCCAACACGAAGCCAGAGGACGATTCACGCCGTTACTTCGCCAAGCCCGGCGAAGCCGAGTGGGGCTGTTGAGTCGATGGTTCTTTAGGAGGCTGCTACTTCGGCGTTCTCGTTGAATTGCTGCGGCTGGCGAATTGGAATGGTCACCAGGAATTCCGTTCCACGACCCAATTCACTCGCGACTTCGATCCGGCCGTGGTGATCCTCCACGATCCGCCGCGCCAGCGATAGTCCGAGACCCGTCCCGTTTCCCTTGGTGGTGTAAAAGGGACGAAAAATAAACGGCAAGTGCTCGGGAGAAATGCCGCGCCCGCTGTCCGCGACCGAGATCAGTGCCTTGTCCTTCTTCGTCGCCATGACGACGCGAACAGCGCCCGCGCCTTCGATGGCCTGCACGGAATTCAACAACAGATTCAGAACGACCTGGTGAATCTGATCGCTATCGTGCTCGACAATCGGCAGCTGCGGATCTTTCTCAAGCTCGATGCGAATTGGCTTGGAGAGCACTTGTTGCCGGGCCAGCATCACCGCGTGTTCGACGGTGATGTTGAGATCACTGGCACGCACTTCGGGTGGGTGAGGCCGCGCCGCGTGTAGCAGATCGGTCAGAATGCGATTGATTTGTGCGATTTCCAGGCGAACGTCCCTGATCACGGCGCGCGCCGGACTGGTGCTCGGCAGGTCGCGGCCGACGATTTCAATTACGCCGGCAATGCCCGCCAGGGGATTGCGGATTTCATGCGCCAGGCCAGTGGCGAGCTCGCCCAACGTAGCCAGATGTTCAGCGCGCGACATCTGGGTGCGATGGAGTTGCTCGATTTCCTCGCGGCTTTCTCGTAGCTGCTGAACCATGAGATTGAAATTTCGGCCCAGGTCGCCGATTTCATCGTTGCGCTTGGCAAATTTCACGGAAACATCCAGATCGCCTTCGCCCACACGCGCGATCTTTTCCTGCAGTTCGACCATCGGCCGCTGAATGAAGTAGGCAAGCGCGATCATTACGGCTGCGCAGATCGCCACCGCGCCGGTGCCAGCCACGATCAGCACCTGATGCCGCTCGGGATCGCGCAAGGAAACGGTTGCCATCAGGAAAAGCAGCAGTCCATTCAGCAGAACGAATGCCACCGGCAGCACCGTCTTTACCTGCCAGTTCACGCGCACCGAGGGCAGCCCGTTTTCTTCTCGTCGAAAAGTGACCGGCGACTGCATCAGGCCTCCCCCTCATTTGCGCGCCCAGACGATCGATTCCACTTGTGATCAGGCATAGGCGTGCAGCCCGGGCAGCAAGTACGTCACGCCAAAGAAAGTGAACATCACCACTGCAAATCCCATGATTGCGAAATACGCCGCGCGCCGTCCGCGCCACCCACGGGTGATGCGCATATGAAGATAGCCGGCGTATATCAACCACGTAATCGCCGCCCAGGTTTCCTTTGGATCCCAGCTCCAGTAGGAACCCCAGGTTCGATTCGCCCAATATGCGCCGGCTGCAATCATCAGGGTAAGCAGTGGAAAAGCAATGCAAATCGTCTTGTAGGTGATGCGATCGAGAGCGTCCGCGGTGGGCAACAAACGCTCAAGGTCGGGCCGCCGCCACAGTAACAACAGGTAAAGCAGTGAGCTAAAAATGCCGACAACCAGTCCGGAAAGAATGAACGGGCTCGCCGCCAGGCTGGTCGGATACAGGCCCTCGGCATCAAGCGAGCCATACTGGCCGTTGCGGGCGCGCAGCAGGAAAACCGCCAGCGCCAGAATCTGCAACAGGATGCTCACGAACACCGCTCGATTCGCCAGCGTGAAGAAGGCGCTGTCTTTCCGGAACTGTCCAACCAGAAAAAGCGCCAACGGAGCAGCTACCACGAGCAGCACCAGTAGCATCAGCCAGCCAAGATCGGGAATCACCACATACAGCCGCACACCGCGCTGCAAAAACATTTCGGATTTCTCCTGCACGTTCCAGGCAACAACGCTCAGTCCGCCCCAATTTTCAAAACGGGTCAGAATGCCGCCATACACCCCGACGGTAAACAGGCTGCTTGCCGCCAGGAAGGTCTCGCTCTTCATGCCATCCTGGATCAGGAACATCAAGGCAAGCGCGAAGCTCAACGCGCACGCGGCATAGGCCAGCATGGCGAGGGTCACGTGCACATGCAGCCAGGTGGATTGCAATGCAGGGACCAGAGGCCGTACGTCGGTGCGGAGCAACTGCATCAGCACCACGCCGACAATGGCCACCGGCATGGTGACCGTGCCGATGACCTTAACTCCAAATTTCTTCTCGGCAACCAGGGTCAGCACTGCGAGTGTCCAGACAAAGCTCAGCAACATTTCGTAAATACTGGCGAAAGGTGGATGTCCAGCTTCATACCAGCGGTGCGCCACCGCTCCCGTGTTGGCCGCGAGTCCGAGCCAGGTCGCCAGCGATGCGAAGCGCACGTAGGATTCAGTCCCGGTGACTCCAAACCCCAGGTAGAGTGCCCCAGCGCCAGCGTAGAAAATCAACGCCGCATACAGCAGGTTCGATTCGTTGAGCAGGTTGCCGCTCTTCACCACATTCAGAAATGCCATGAACAGCAGGAACGCGATCCCCAGCCCCACCATGACAATCAACGTGGTTCCGGTCGCCGCGGGTTGCTGCTGTTCCACTCTTGCGCGAGCCATCGTTGTCTCCTCCGTGATTCGTGCCCCTTAGGCCATTGAAACGACCCGCTGACCAGCGGGTTCTGCAGCTTGCGATTTCAGTTCGGCTTCGATTTTTCCGGTCAGCTCCTGAAAACGCAGCTCAAAAGCGTCGCGGTTGCGGTTCGCCGTCCCCCCGACCCATAGCCGCAACTTACCCTTGGCGTCTGTCACGGGAACGGCCCAGAAACGCGTATGTGAGATATAGAACACAAACGTGAGCCCAATCCCCATACACACCACACCCGCCCATACCGCCCACTGTCCGGGCTCATGGGAAACTTCGAGGCCGGTGAAATATCCCTGCTTGAGATCAAGCGCCTCGAACTGATAGGGAGACTGTGCGTTCTCGGCGAGCCCTTCGAGGGCCGGCAGCCAGAAATTCACGCTCTTGGCGCTGGCGCGTGAGGTAACGATCAGATGAGCGGCCGGGTTCTCGATCGAATTCGAACGGTTATAGACCTGTCCGTCTTCGATGACGTAGTCCGGGAAGAACTCTGCGAGCGTGACCATCGTGTCGGAATCGAGTGGCGCACTCTCGTCGACACCCAGCGCAATCTCTCTCTTTTCTGCGGAATTGGTAGGCTTGGCCGACAGAATCAGCTTGTCGATCTTTCCGGTTGGTCCGTAGCTGGACTGGTAGAAGCGTACTCCGCCAAACACCAGCGGATCGTTCACGACGATCTCTTTGCGCTGCACCTCGTGGCCGTCTCGGACCACGGCTAATTTCGACCACCACTTCTTTGGAGTTCCGTCTGCGTAGTTTTCCTGACCGGCGCCATCACACCGCACCGCGAAATTCAGCGACTTCTGCTTTCCATTGCGCAAGTCGACCTGGCTGGATTGCTGTCCCGGAGTTAGGGCGACGAAACCGCGCCATCCCCATACGGCATCGACGATGCCTCCCAGGAAAATCAGCAGCAGGCTGGCGTGCACGATGTACACCGCCATCTCAGAGAAGCGATTGCGTTCCGCGAACAGAGAAAAGTGATCACTTTGTACAACGCGCTCCGCCTTAAAGCCGAGGCTATGCAGCGCGCGCTCGGCGGCCACCAGGCCGGTCTCTTCATCCGCTACGGAGATCTCTTTCTGGGTCGGCAGCACCCGCCGGAATGATTTGTCCGGCGATTTATAAGGACGCGCATAAAAACGCCATGCGTTGGGAAAGCGCTCGATTGAGGCCGCGATGATGCTTGCGCTCACCAACAGCATCAACGTCACAAACCACCAGGCGTGGAAAACATCGGTCAGACCGACAGCATCGAGCAGGCGCAGCACTTGGGGGGAGTATGCCCGCTGCATCTCGTCGGGTTCGGTCACCGGCCGCTGCAGAACGATCGTGCCTGCAGCCGACAGTACGACTACGGTGATCAGCAACAGCACTCCAGTCTTGATCGAGCTGAGGGTTTGCCAGATTTTTCGGGTTAAGCGGCTTGGATTGGCAGGCATTTTGACCCCTTCTCCGGGGAGGGAGGTGCAACTGCCCGGCCAACGTCAACGAGCGTGCTAGTGGACTTCTTATCAATAACTTAGGAGTTTCCGCCTTGAGCAGTCCCGAGCGTTGCTGGGCCAAAACACTCACAAGCTGAAGAGGATGCGGGGATTTCGCGCAATGCACGGAGTGCGTGTGCGCCCGGTCACGCCCCGACGTGCGCCTTGTACTTACCCTCAGGCAGCGGTTCGCGTTGAATATGCGACGACCAAACCTGTTGCGAAATGGGAATGTCTCTGCTGCATATCAAATCGGAATCTCCCCGCCAAGCGTTGCATTCTGCAGCACCCCGCACTTGGGTCATTTCACCAAGCGAGTGTGGGAGAAGGCCCATCCGCCAAGCGGTCTCAGGGTTTCTGCGATCCACGATCGCGCGCGATGCCTCGACGAACTTATTTGCATTCAGTCACTTGCCGAGTCTGACCAGAAATGCAAGTCCGCCGGCACCAAAGGTCGGGGGCGTGCAATTGCACTTGATGGAGGTGGTCGGAAGGTGTTCGTGACAAGGCAAAGTCGAAAGCTTCTAGCTGGGATTCGAGAAATTGTCACGCCGCGGGTATTGCGGATTTTTGCGGTGATCTTCATCGCTGCTCCCGCCTTGGCCGCGACCCATCCGATCCCGCTCGATAAGAACACCGACGCGAAGAAGTGCCTGGAGTGCCACGAAGACAAGACCAAGGGCAAGGCGGTGCATTCTGCCATCCCGATGGGCTGCCTGAGTTGCCACGAGATTCGCGTCAACAAAGACGTCACCCGGGTCAAGCTGATCACGACCACGCCTTACGCCCTATGCCTCACCTGTCATGCCGATAAGGACGCCGCCGACATCAAGGGCGTCGTTCATACACCCGCGGTTCGCGATTGCCTCAAATGTCATGACCCCCACGTTGCCGACCACAAGAACCAGCTGCTGAAAGCCACTTCGGGCGACGCCAAAGAGAATCTCTGCCTGAGCTGCCACCAGATCGGGTTGAACACTCCGGCGAAGGGCAGCCGTCACGCAGCGCTCGACATGGGGTGCGAGACCTGCCACATCACCCACAAAACCGGAGAGCGGGGCAAAGAAGAATTCGATTTCCATCTGACCAAATCCGCCCCGGCGCTCTGCCTCGACTGCCATGACGCGAAAGACGCGAACCTGCAGAAGGCACATCAGAACCAGCCTTTTGCCACAGCGAACTGTGTGCAGTGCCACGATCCCCATCAGTCGAAATCGCCCAAGCTTTTGCAGGCGTTCACGCACAATCCGTTCGAGAACAACATGTGCGACACCTGCCACAAGCCCGCGAAAGACGGCAAGGTAGTTCTGGCGGCCGCTAGCGCGAAAGATCTCTGCGTCACCTGCCATGAGGACAAGGCCAAGCAGATTGCCGATGCCAAAGTGCAGCATCCCGGCGCGGCCGGCGACTGCACTGACTGTCACGACCCGCATGCCGGGAAGACCCCGGGCTTCGTGAAGCCGGACCCGGTGAACGCCTGCCTGGGCTGCCATGCCGACCAGGCCGAGCAGCATAAGAAGAAGAACGTGCACCAGCCGGCTTTCGAACAGGGATGCGCGACTTGTCATGAGCCGCACGGCAGCGAGAACGTTCACCTGCTGCGCGCGAAAGACGTCAACAGCGTGTGCCTCGAGTGCCACGGACCGGATCGCAGCCCCAACAAGCTAGAAGCCGAGCACCTCATCACGATTTTCGACGGCAAGGTTCGGCTCCCGGAAAACTACCTGCGCAAGGCTCCAGTCCTGCCGCTGCAATACGGCGCGGGACACCCGGTGGACTTCCATCCGGTGGCTGGTCCAGTCGATCCGAAGAATCCGGCAGCCGGACAGATCAGCTGCCTGACGTGCCATCAGCCGCATTCTTCCGATCAACCCGGATTGCTGGCGAAAGACCAGAAGCCGGGAATGGATTTCTGCAACACCTGCCACAAGGGCAGATTGTCGCAAGGGCAGTAGGAGACAAATTGACCATGTTGCCCCATATCGCAAGTTCGAATCGCCGAAAGATTTGGACCCTGCTGGCCGTGACGCTGATGCTGGCCGTGGCCCTGCCTTGCGCTGCTGACAAGAAGAAGAAAGCTGCGGCCGATCCTCAGGCACAACTGCCCAAGCGGGTGAACTTCGACGTCAGCAAGATCATCTGGCCGAATCCGCCAGCCATCACACGCATTCGTTTCCTGCAGCAGTTCACCGGGGAAAAGATCGACTTCAACACCGTGGTGAATGGCAAGAAAAAAGAGAAGCAAGGCTGGATGGATCGCCTGGCGGGCACAAAGCCGCAAGCCGATCAGGACCTCAAGCTGCCGTTCCAGTTGGTACGTACTTACGGCGTGGCGTTCGATTCCAAGGGCAGAATCTACGCCGCCGACCAGGCCGTGGGCGCGATCTTCATCTTCGACGCCGAAAAGAAAGGCGAAGTCGAGTTGATCCGCAACGGCCAGGAAGCGCACTTCGGACTGATCAACGGTCTGGCGATCGACGACAACGACCGCATCTTCGTAAGCGACGACAAGCTGCATCGCATCACGGTGATCAGCCCATCGAAAGTTGGCGACCGGAAATTTCAGGAAGACGCCGGCTTTGGCATGGAAGTGCTGGGCGGGCCGGGCGGTCTCGCCATCGACACCGAGAACCGGTTTCTGTATGTGGTGGACACGCAGAACGACGTGGTCGTGGTGTTCGACGCCGACACTTTCAAGATGCTGCGCAAGATTGGTGTGGCCGGGAAAAAGCACACATTGACCGATCCCGGCACCTTTTCTCTGCCGACCAATGTCGCGCTCGACAAAGACGGGAACGTCTACGTCACCGACACGCTGAACAACCGCGTGCAGATCTTCGACGCTGACGGAAAGTTCATCGGCATGTTCGGGAAGAACGGTGATGGCCCCGGCTATCTGGCGCGTCCCAAGGGGATCGCAATCGACGCGGACGGGCACATCTGGGTGGTGGACGCCGTACAGCAGCGGGTGCAGGTGTTCAACCGCGAGGGACAGTTGCTGATTTATTTCGGCGAAGCCGGCAGCTGGCCGGGACAGTTCTCGGCGCCCTATGACATCGCGATCGACACCAAGTTCAACCGGGTGGTGACCTCGGAACAGTTTCCGGGACGGGTGCAGATGTTCCGCTATGTCACTGACTCTGAAGCGGCGGCCGAAATGGCCAGCCGGCAGGCCGAACTGGACAAGAAAGCGTCTCGGTAGCAGGGCCAGGTTTTGGTTGCCCGCGCGCGGGTGGCCAAGAAAAGAGAGATGGAAGGTACCCCAACTCTCGAATGACAGGTAAGAGCAGAGTGTTGCAACACAAATCAGGAGGTCTTAAAACTTTTATGAAGAAAGTATTCTTAGTAACACTCGTCGTTTTCTTCGCCATCGGCATGGCCCTGGCGCAGAAATACACTCCCACACAGGACGTCCTCGGCGCCCACCAGAATAACGGCCGCGGTTGCGCTGGTTGCCACACGCCGCACAGCGGCGCCCGTGGCGCTGGCCAAGCCTCAACCGACCCCACAACTGGCAATAGCGCACTGTGGGGACAGGATGTTTCTGTCCTCTACGGCAAACAAATCAGCTCCGGCCCGGGATATGTCACCACCTTCTCAACCGCCACGAGTTGGAGTGACCCCGAGGGCTCGGGCCTCATGATGTGTTTGAGCTGCCATGATGGCCAGTACACCCCTACCAACATGATGACCAACCAGTCTTATGAGCAGAGGCTCGGCCTTCTGCCCAAGACGTACGGCAACAACCCGATCCCGACCCTGCTGGGCAACGATGGTTCAAAGATCGGGAACTACGCTAACGACCACCCGGTGGGCCGCCAGGCAACGGTAGACCCGAACGACTGGGTCGGCACGGGAGCGGCCCTGGCCATGGTAAACGGGAAAAGAGGATGGTCAGTAAACGTCACGGTTACGCCGGGCTCGGCCTATGACAACTTCCTCGCGGTCTATACGGACGCGGCGTTGGTGTCTCTCAAGACCGATGGCACCGGGATCTTCCCGGTTTGCACCACCTGCCACAACCAGCACTCCATGAGCGTCTACAACGCGGGCAACCGCGGCCAGCCGGTGGCCGGCAACGCCACGGGCACGTATCAGACGTTCTTCTTCGTGAAGTCGCCCTATAACCCTGCTGCCAACACGATCGTCGGCAAGGGCGGCAGCTTTACGGGCCAAGCCGCTTCCACGACGCAGTTCTGCCGCCAGTGCCATTTTGGCGACTCGAACGAAGCGAATGGAGCGGTCCGTGGTTCGATTCCGACCGTTTTCTAAACGGATCGCTTAAACGAGGGGAGAGAGGCCTCTCCCCTCTTCTTGGAACGAGGTTCGTACGGACGAGGTTTTATGAAATACAAGTTCTCCATCACCGTTCTGCTGCTGCTGGTGGCCCTGGCCGCCGCCCGCGCTCAAGTCGCGTCGCACGCGTCGACGTTGGATACGAAGCGCCAACCCGCAGAACCAGGTGACGGGCAAGCCAGTTGCCCGGGTGAACGGCGTCGCGCTCACTGACCGCGATCTGTTGCAGGAGATGTTCGCGATCTTCCCCTACGCCCGCCAGCACAACGGGTTTCCCAAATCGGAGGAGGCCGAGATCCGCAAAGGGGCGCTGGACATGATCGTCTTCGAGGAATGGTGTACCAGGAGGCAGAGCGCCGCAAGATGACGGTGCTCCCCGCAAAACTCGACCTGGCCGCAGCTGACTTGCGCGCAAGGTTCAAGAGTCCGGAGGAATATCAGCAGTTTCTGCAGACCGAGTTCAAGGGCTCTCGGCCACTGCTTCTGAAGAAGATCCGTCGTTCCATGTTGATTGAGGCATTGCTGCAAGCCGAGGTACAAAACAAGTCGGCCGTCTCGCTGGCCGAAGCCAAGGCCTTCTACGACCAGAACCCGGCACGTTTTGAAACAACCGAGTCGTTCACTCTGCAGACCATTACGATCTTGCCGCCGGCCAAGCCCGCGCCTGAACAGTTGGGGAACGAACGGAAGCGGGCGGAGGAGGCGTTGCGCCAAGCCAAAGCCACCAAGAACGCCGAGGAGTTTGGCTTGCTTGCAGAGAAAATCTCCGAAGACGACTACCGCGTGAACATGGGCGAGCATAAGCCCGCGGACCGCACGCAAATGCCGCCGCCCGTACTGCAAGCGGTATTGGCCATGCAGCCCGGGCAAATAAGCGACCTTATCCAGGTGGAGCAGGCGTACACCATCATCCGACTCGGTGCCCACAATCCGGCCGGCAAGAAAAAGTTTGCCGAAGTGAAAGATGCTCTGCAGAAGGAATTGCAAAAGAAAAAGACCAACCAACTCCGCGTCGAACTTGACCGGAAATTGCGTAAATCCGCAACAGTGGAACTGCTTTCGGAACCAGGAGTTGGTTAGAGGTTCAGTATGTCGACAAAGTGGTGCTACATCCTGGCGGGTTTGATGGCGTGGGTGCTACCCTGCGCGGCCCAAGTAGCGATCGGCGACGAACTTCAGATGCAGGGAAATGGAACTGTTTCCACGGGATACGCCGGGAGTTTTGGGGACGCGAGCAGTTCGAGCCACAGTTTGAATGTGGGCGTCAATGGCAGCGTGTCCGGCTCCTATCACGATCCCAACTTTCTTTCATTCACCCTGCTGCCTTACTACAACCAGGCGCAGAATAATTCCCTGTCTCAGGCGACCAGCGACAGCAGCGGTGTCAATGCAACAGCCAGCATCTTTGGGGGCAGCCATTTCCCAGGATCGTTCAGCTATAACCGGGCCTACAACTCCTTTGGAACCTTCGGCCTCCCTGGCGTACCCAGCTTCACCACCCGGGGCAATAGCCAGGGCCTCGGAATCGGCTGGAGCGAATTGCTTCCTGATCTGCCTACACTCACTGCCAACTACACGGTGAGCGACGGGGACGCTTCGGTGTACGGAACGAGCCAAAAGAGCAAATCGAGTAGTCGGATCTTTGGTCTGCGGTCCAGCTATTCGATTGCGGACTTCAACTTGAGTGGCGGCTATACTCATTCCACCTCCGACTCGCAGATCCCCGATTTCTTCGGGGGCCTGCAGCCCCTGCATCTGAATACAGACAGCGACACCTATGGTGGCAGCGTCTCTCATCCTCTTCCCCTGCATGGCGCGTTTTCCGCCTACTACAACCGAGTGAGCTACCGTAACGCGTATGAGGGTGGAAGCAACCACGACACGGTGGACAATGAGAACGCAACGGCGCTTTTCCGTCCTTCAACGAAGCTGAGTTTGAATTTCAGCCAGAACTACAATGGCAACCTGGCTGGCAATTTGGAGCAGGCGATCCTCTCTGCCGGGGGTGGCGTCCCCACCATTCTTGGATCCGGGTCCCATTCCCTCAGCTTCTCCGGGGGCGCAAGTTATTTGATAATCCGTGGATTGGGAGTGTCGGGTCAGGTCTTGCACCTCGACCAGTCCTACGCGGGCCAGAACCATCAAGCGACCTTGTTCAATGGGACGCTGTATGGCGATTACGGGCACAAGCTGTTCGGACTGTTGGATTGGTCCGTATCCGTGCTGGACACCGCCAACGAGCAAGGCAACTCCTCCGTCGGCGTTCTGGCGAATGTGGGGATCACGCGAAAGGTCAAAAACTGGGACCTGTCAGGAACGTTCAACTACGCACACAATGTCGAGACCCTGCTGGTCGGTTATGCGACCTCTTATTATCGCTTTAGCGCCACCGCAAACCATCGCTTCAGTACGAACGTGCGCTGGGGCGTGTTGGTGAACGCGATGCAAAACGACCAGACCGGTGGCGGAACCAGTAGCCAGAATTATACGACCAGCTTCTCGGTGCGGTGGATCTCAGCCACGGGTAACTATTCGCGGTCGAGCGGAACGTCATTTCTGACCGCGAGTGGACTGCAACCAATTACTGTGCCACCCGAGTTTTGCCTCCGAACCAGTTGGTAATGTACGGTGGAAGTAGCTATGGATTTTCGCTGGCCGCGACCCCGACCCGCAGGCTTACGATCTCTGCCGCCTTCGCGAACGCGCATAGCAATACGGTGCAGAATGTGACCACCTCCTTGAACCGGAATGCCTTGTGGGACACCACCGTCCAATACCAGCTGAGGAAACTAGGCTTCAAGGGCGGATACAGCCGCCTGAGTCAAAACATCAGTGCGGTCGGCACGGGGACGCAGAAACTCACCTCTTACTATATTGGAGTGTACCGGTGTTTCAACCTTTTCTGACGGGAGCGCGCTCGGCGATCGCGAGGCAGCTTGTCTGCTTTGCCCTTCTCCTGGTGTCTCCGGTCTGGGCCTCGAAGCGCACGAAGGAAAAGCTCAGCGAGCCAGTTAACCCGGAATTGTTGTTGGACGGTGGCCGCAAGTTTACCTATGAACGCAGCTTCAGTTCGGAACGGGAAGTGCGCCCGAACCGCGGCTTCTGGAACCGATTGGTGGATGTGGTTGCCGGCGAGCCCACATTTCGCTCGCTGGTGCGGCCCTACGATATCGCGATGGACTCTCGTCGACGCCTCATCGTGACCGACCCGGGCGCTTTCGGCATTCACATCTTTGACTCTTGCGCAACAGAAGTACAAATTCCTGCAGCGCAAGGACAAAGGCAAAGATCCGATGCGCGCGCCACAATGCCTCGCCGTCGATGCCCAGGACAATATCTACGTCACCGATTCGGAGGTCAGGCAAGATTTTCGTCTTCGACGCGAACGGTAAGTTTCAACGCGCCCTGGGTAGCCTGAAGGGCGGCGAAGGATACTTCAAACGGCCCACTGGGATTGCCGTCGACTCAGCGGCACGACGGATCTATGTCACCGATACCCTGCGCAACAAGGTCTACATGCTGGACATGGACGGCAGCGTGCTGCAGGTCATCGGGAAGAAGGGCACGGACGTCGCCCAGTTTAACTACCCCACCGAACTGCTGCTGCAAGGGCAGGATTTGATGGTTGTCGACGCAATGAACTTCCGGGTGCAGGTGTTGGACCGCTCCGGGAATTTTCAGTATGCCGTGGGCAAGATTGACGACCAGGTCGGCGGAATGTTCCGGCCCAAAGGGATCGCGGTTGATTCCGAGGGTCATCTTTACGTGGTCGAAGGGCTGTCAGGAATGGTCCAAGTGTTCAACCGCGAAGGCCAGCTCTTGTACTACTTCGGTCAGATGGGCACAGGACTTGGCCGATTTCAACTGCCTACCGGCTTGTGGATCGATCGCCAGGATCACATTTACGTGGTGGATTCCTACAGCCGTCGCGTTCAAGTCTTTCATTACCTGGGGTTGGCAAAACAGGCGGAAGGGGGGACACGGTGAGGGCAAGATTCCTGTGGATGTGGATCGGCCTGATTGTGTGCCTCGTTCCATGCGCGATGCTGGCGCAAGTAAGCGGCGACGTGCTCGGGATGCACAACCTGTCGCCCGGAAGTGGGTCCCCCATCACCGCTCCCGGAAGCCTTGGGTGCACCTTTTGCCATGCCCCGCACAGCGGGCTTAGCACCGTTCCTTTATGGAACCAGACCCTTTCCAAGCAGACCTACACACCTTACAAAAGCTCCACGTACAAGCAGCAGGGGAATACTCAGCCTCCGCTCGGCCGCTCCAGCAGTCTATGCCTCAGTTGCCACGACGGTACGATCGCCGTGGGCCAAAGTGCGGTGTACGGCAAGATTCCGATGGCCGGTTCAATGGCTGCGAGTGACGTGTTCGGGACGAATCTGCAGGGGTCGCATCCCTTCAGCCTGGTCACCCCCTTGAAAGATTCTCCGGATCTGGTTGCCGCACTTGCACAGGGCCAGACGGCAGACCCACTTAAAAAGGTCACGCTTCCGAATGGAACGGTGGAGTGCACCAGTTGTCATAACCCGCATATCCAGGGCGTCGACAGGGTCGCACAGATGTTCCTGGTGCGCGACAGTTCGAACGGCCAGATGTGTCTTGCTTGCCACGATCCCAATCGCATGGTTCCAGGACAAGTCAACGTGCTTGCAGGTTGGCAAAGCAGTGCCCATGCCACGGCTTCCAACAGGCCTACGGTGGAAGCGCGTGTTGGCCGCTACTCTACGGTCACTCAGAACGCGTGTAATTCGTGCCATATGCCTCACAATGCCCAGGGTCCCGCGCGGCTGCTGCGCGCGGCGAGTCCGGCGGCGCCTCCAACCATGGACCCGGCCACACAGGCTTGTATGACCTGCCACAATGGTGGGTCGAACCTTTCGCCCGCCATTCCGAACGTATACGCCGAGTTCGCCAAAGGGGGGCATCCGTTTCCGTCGGGGACCAATACACACGATGCCTCTGAAACAGCTACCCTGAACAACAACCGGCATGCTACGTGCGTCGATTGCCACAACGCCCATTCCTCGATTCCAGTGAGTTCGTTTCCGGGAGCGCCCGCGATCCGCGTGTCACAAAAGGGCGTTACAGGGGTTAGTGCTGCGGACGGCGTGACCGTCCTGAATCCTGCGGCCAATCAGTATGAGAACTGCCTGCGCTGCCATGGCGCGAGCGCAGGAAAAACCTCAAGCTCCAGCTTTGGATATCTGCCCACGCGAGCGAATACGGGAGGCGATCCCCTGAACGTTATCGCGCAGTTCGGCGTAAGCGCGATCTCCAGCCACCCGGTGATGCGCGATTTCAACAGTCCGTTCCCCCAGCCCAGCATCCTTCCCTACATGAAGAATCTTGATGGCACCACAGACGGGCGTCTCATGGGCAATCGGATACTGTGCACGGACTGCCACAACAGCGACGACAATCGTGAATTCGGAGGTAGTGGACCCAACGGGCCGCACGGGTCCAAGTGGGCACACATTCTGGAGCGCAGGTACGAATTCACGCAGTTGCCGGCCGGGACACCGCCTGGCCAAACCATCCCAGACGGAAATCTCTACAAAACCCCGGACCTCGGTCCAGCGGGACCCTATGCCCTCTGTGCCAAGTGCCACGATCTGAGGAATCAGATTCTCGCCAACACCAGCTTCAAACAGCACTCGTTGCACGTCTCCAGCAATGGATTCTCCTGCTCTGTGTGTCATAGCGCGCACGGGATCGGGCAGGCGGGTAGCGTGTCGGGAGTAGGATTGGTGAACTTCGACGTTCGCGTCGTCGCCCCGAACGGCGCAACTCCGATCACCTACAACCGCGCGACCAATACCTGCACGCTGACGTGTCACGGGCACAGCCACTGAGCTGAATTCAGGGGCAGGTGTCACACCCTTTAAATGAACGCTGAAGTCGCTGGCTTGCGAACTACACACGAGGCGGCTTCACGGCTCGCGTGCTCGGGAAGTTTGACGAGATTGCAGTGGTCGAGTTTGACCTTGTGACCAGCCTCAGGCAGTAATCCGCGCCTGGCGACCATCAAGCACGTCATTTGAGGCTCGTTCCTCGGTCGGTTAAGATCACGTGCAATGTTCGGGAATGGTCGCCGTCTCCTCAAGGATCCCGTTTTCCTGTTGGCTCTCGCGGCGGGACTGATCGCCTTTGTTGTGCAGTCGGGCGACGTGGATTCTGCCGACACCGCGCGCCGCCTGCAGACCACCCACTCCTTCTGGACGTCCGCACCGCCGGTATTGCGGGGCGATTATCCCGAATTCGGCTTGCGTGGCAGCAACGGGCGAATCTACGCCTGGTATGGCATTGGGCAATCGTTGCTCATGCTCCCCGCCGACATTGTGGGGACCTATGTGGAGAAGCTGCCCATCTTCGCCGAGTACAACGGAAACGATCCCAGCGTTCGCTACATCATCATTTCGTACTCGACCAATATCCTCATCAACGTGTTGACCGCCCTGGTTTGCTTTCGTTTCCTTACGTTGCTGAAATTCACGCAAACGCAAGCAGCCGCAGGAGTCCTGGCGCTGCTCGCCTGCACCACGCATCTCCATTACACGCAAAACATGATGGAGAACAATTACATTCTGCTGCTGACCCTGGCGGGATTCTCGTTTCAGTATGAATGGCTATTGACCGGAAGCCGTACGGCGCTGGCAATTGGGTCGGCGGCGTTCGGATTGAACCTGCTCACCCGTCTGACAACCGGCATGGACCTGATCGCCGGCGGAATATTCCTCTTGCTGGTCTTGCTCTACACGCACCAGTCGCTCGACCAGATCTGGTCGAAGGTTCGCAGCTACGCGTTGACCGCATTTCCCATCTACGCCGTGTTTCTTCTGATCGACCGTGTGTACCAGTACTATCGCTTCGGCTCGTTCTTCAATACCTACATCACAGTGTTCGGGCAGCAGCAGCGCGAGCTCAATCCATCGCTGCCGGCGAACTATCCGTTTGAAGTGCCGTTTCATGTCGGCTTCGTGGGCGCGTTGTTCACGCCTGAGAAGTCGATCTTTCTGTTTGACCCCCTGTTGCTGCTGACGCTCCTCATCGTCGTTGTCGGCTGGCGGCGATTCGGTTCAGAAATCAAAGCGTACCTCGTGACGTCCAGTCTCTTGCTGCTGACCTACATTTCGTTCTATGCGCGCTACACGGTATGGAGCGGCGATTCAGCGTGGGGTGACCGCTATGTTTCAAGCGCCGCACAGCTGGTCGCGTTCTTCTCCGTGCCACTATTGCTGCGCTATCGAGCGGAATTGGGCAAAGCGGTCTGGGCGCTGGGAGTTGGCTTGATCGCGATTGCCACAGCGGTACAGGCTGCCTCCGTCGCCTTCTGGCTTTCGCTGGAAATCTACCAAATGACCACGCTCGGCCATCCTACCTTCGTGGTGGGGCTGCGCTTCAAGAACATCGTGGCATTCGCGCTGGGAAAAATGGATGCCTGGGGGCTTACGAATTCCGACATGCTGACCGATCCATGGGATTACGTGAAGATCACCACTTGGAATTTCCTGCCATTCGTTTTGCGCCGCGTGGGAGAGGCACCGCGATGGGTTGTGCGGGGCGCATTCGCATTTTGGTTTGCAGGGATAGGATCGCTGGCATGGGTCTTGTGGCGGCTGCGGCAGGTATTGTCGGCGGCGCCGGAGTCGACGAATGTCGGGAACGCAGGTTAGTTCGCAGCGGCGAAAGACATTTTTGCGGTTCGCGAGTCTTTACTCTGAGGTTTTCGCTTGCGTGCCGGGCTTCATGCCCGTGTGTTTCTTGACTTGCTCCATCAACTCAGCGACTTTGGCTCGGCCTTCGTAGTTCGGGTTGGTGTCGAGAAGCCTCTGCCAACTGGCCAGTGCACCGGCAACATCCATCTTGCCCTGCCATTGCACTACACCGAGATTGAACAGCGCGTTCGGCTTGTTCGGTTCATCAGAGAGGGCGCGATTGAACTCGGCGATCGCGGTGTCGGAGTTCCCGGTGTACCAGAACGCGGTCGCCATGTCGGTGCGCACCGAAGCATCGTTGGGCGCGATCTTCAAGGATTGCTGATAGTAGTCAATTGCCACGGGGTACTGCTGCGCGTCGTAGTAGATGTTGCCGATCTTGGCGAGCAATGCGGCATTCCTGGAATCGGTCTTCAGTTGCTCGATCAGCGGAGCAGCCTGCTTGTCGGCCACCTGCCGTATCTGCTCGGGGGTGGGCTGCATGGAACTGGCGTCGGGCTGGGAAGCTGTGGCAGCCGAGGCGCGCTCCACTTCCATGGCTGAACCTTGCGAGCCGCGGACAAACCAGCCGCCGGCGATGCCTACCAGCAGGCAAATCACCGAAAGCGCGTAAGCCTGCTTGCTGGTCCATTGTTCCGTCGTTCTCTCGGCATTCGACATAACGTTGCGGCTCCTTGTGGATCCGGCGTGGCCGGATCTTCTATTGCGGGCGCCCCTGTTGCCGGGCTTCCGCGATCATGCGCTCGACGATTGGTTTCCTATCGAGGTTCGGATTGGTTTGCAGTAATTCCTGCCAGGCGTGAATCGCTCCCGCCGCATCCTTTTTTCCCTTCCAACGGATCACGCCCAGGTTGAACAGGGAGTTCGCATCCTTTGGACTGATCTTCAGAGCCTCGTCCAGTTGCGCCAGGGCGCCGTCGACATTGCCGTCGTAATAAAGACAGGACGCCATCTCGGTACGCACTGCCACATTGTTGGGATCGACCTGCAACGCGCGATCGAAATAAGCGGCAGCGTCTTTGAACTGATGGGCTGACTTGTAAGAGTACGCCGCCTTCATGAGCAGGTCTTTGTTCTTGGGATCCTTATTGAGTTGCTCCAGCAGGGGCGCAACTTGCTTGTCGGCCATGTGCTTCATCTGCTCAAGCGTGGGCATCTGGGCGGCGACGGGCGGCTCGGGCACTAAGCCCTTGGTGGCGACGTTGCTGGCCCGTGCTTGCGATTCCGAGCCCCGTAAGAGAAACCCGACAGCGAGCCCCAGGAGCAAGCAGGTGGCGGCCATTCCATAAACGAGTTTCGGCTGCCAGAGAGCGGAGCTGGGATTGGGCGTTGAATCGGGCATAAGTTGTGACTTTCGGTTGGAATACCACAATTCCCTATTGCTTTAAGGCACTGCGAGTGCCAAAATCCGACCCCATCGGCGACGTGGGGTCGTCCTGTAATTTCAATCAGTTACGAGAGTTGCCGCAATGGGCGGCCCGCTGCCGGGGAAATACGCGCGGCTTTCTCCGCACTGAGGCGGGTTTTTTAGCGCGGACCGTGCACGGGATGGGCGGAAATGGGGCAGGGGTTACTACGGTTTGCCGGCGCACGAAAGGGGTCAGCACTCCGTGCCGATGGCCAAGGTGTGAGGCGAATATCTGTCTTTTTGGTTACGTTTCTGCTGGTCTCTGCGGCATGGTGCGCGGAACCCGACGCGGTTTTTCATAAGCGCGTCAGCGAAGTGCAGTTCACGCTGGTCGCAACCGATCAGAACCATCGTCCTTTGTCGCGATTGTCCCCGGCCGACATCATGGTGCTGGACGATGGCCAACCGGTGCCGCGCTTTGAGTTGCGCTCGGCGGCCGATTTGCCCTTGCGCATTGGAGTCGTGCTCGATTTGAGCGACTCGACGCAGAAGTCATGGGCTACGGTGCGCAGCGCGCTGGTTCACGCCCTCGGGCGCACCATGAGCCGCGACGATGAATTACTGGTTCTCGCCTTTAACAGCAAAATCGAACTGGAACGTGTCGTGCGCGACCCGGATCAACTGACCGAGGTCCTGAAAAATCCTCCGGCCGGGGGCCTGACTGCGCTGTATGACACGCTCTACCTGGCGTGCGACCACAGTGTTTTTACCGGCGACCCTCAGCCGCACCGTTCGGCCCTGGTCCTCTTCTCCGACGGGGATGACGATCTCAGCCTGCACGGGGAGAGCGAAGCGATTGCGCGGGCCGAGCGAAGCGGAATTGCCATTTACACCGTCACGACACACAATCCGAAGCAAAAGACTTCCGGTGATGCCGTTCTCCACAACCTGGCGCAGGCGACTGGAGGCCGCGATTTCGTGGCCAAAGACGCGGCTCAGCTTCAGGAAGCCCTGGCGGCCATCAATGACGAACTCCGCAGTTCTTATCTCCTCTATTACCGCGTACCCGATGATTCCGGTAAGCGTGCCTTTCGAAGAGTGCGCGTGATCTCCACCCAAACCGACGGCGCGCAAATACGATCCCGCGAGGGCTACTTCACGGCTCCTTGAGGAGCATCCCGGTCGTTGCGCACGCGCTGTCGGATTCTGTCTTGAATCCGGAAAGAGTCTCAATCCGGGAAGACCACCTTAGTTATTTTAGTCACCGCCGCATTCACGGCGGAGTGTGCGCGCCCACTTTCCGATGTAGGAAGCACCGGGAGTCCGACAATGGTAAGCAAACGCGAACCCGATGCTGAAGCTTTTGGCTGGGCGCAAGAGAAAAACCCGAACGCCATTCTCCGCATGCTGTACAGCGCCGTGGAGCAATGTGCTGACCTGGTGGTGATCACCGACGAGGCAGGGAAGATTGAGTATGTGAATCCTGCATTCGAGAAACACACGGGATATTCAAGACAGGAAGTCATCGGACAAACTCCGCGGATTTTGAAATCGGGCGAGCAGGGCCCGGATC
Organism: uncultured Acidobacteriota bacterium; assembly: GCA_963729415.1. Classification (GTDB taxonomy): domain Bacteria; phylum Acidobacteriota; class Terriglobia; order Terriglobales; family Acidobacteriaceae; genus Gp1-AA133. The sequence goes on from CAVSOD010000018.1 coordinate 840,202, forward strand.
TTTACCGCGAGTTGTGGGCCACGATTCGAGCCGGCGATGTCTACCGCGGTGTGCTGGTCAATCGCAAGAAAAGTGGGGAGTCGTTTACTGTCGAAAAGACCATCACGCCGGTGCGGGACGGCGAAGGCCGAGTGACGCACTTCATTTCGAATGATCGCGAGATCAGCGAGCGCCGGCGCCTCGAGGCGGCGCTCTTTCAGGCCCAGAAGATGGATGCGATCGGCATGCTGGCCGGCGGAGTGGCACATGACTTCAATAACCTGCTGATGGTGATCAGCAGCTATGCGGAGTTAATGCAGGACTCGGTCGGACCGGATCACCGGCTGCATCGGAATGTGCAGGAAATCCTGGGCGCTGCGCGGCGAGCTGCCGACTTGACCCGGCAACTGCTTGCCTTCGGAAGGAAACAGGTGCAGTCACTGCGCGTGCTCGATTTGAATGCGAGCCTCCGTGACCTATCGAAGATGCTGCCGCGACTGATGCGCGAAGACATCGAGTTGGTCCTCTCGCCGCAAGATGATCTGGGGAGAGTCAAGCTGGATCCAGTACAACTCGAGCAGGTCGTAATGAATCTCGCCGCCAATGCCCGCGATGCGATGCCAGCCGGTGGAAGGCTTACGATCACAACGCGAAATGTCGAACTGGATGACGATTACGTCCACATTCGGACCGTGGTTCCCGCTGGACACTATGTAATGCTCGAAGTGACCGACACGGGCGAGGGCATTCGCCCGGAACATTTGCCTCACATTTTCGAGCCGTTTTATACCACCAAGGAGCAAGGTAAAGGCACGGGCCTTGGCCTGGCGACCGTATACGGGATCGTCAAGCAGAGCGGCGGGTTCATTTGGGTGTACAGCGAGCGCGGCATGGGAACTACGTTCAAGATCTATTTCCCGCGGGTAGAGCAGGGAGCAGCACGCCCCGTAAGCACCGCTGACGTCGATCCGGCCTCTCTTCGCGGTCGCGAGACCGTGCTGCTGGTTGAGGATGAGAACGCAGTGCGCTACCCAGCTTGCGAATTTCTTCGACAGTGTGGCTATACCGTGATCGAAGGAAAAGATGGTCTGCACGCTGTGGAGGCAGCAGACAAGCACGAGGGCCCGATCGATCTCATGATCACCGACGTGGTGATGCCGGGAATGAGCGGTGGCCAACTTGCCGAATTGCTGGCGGAAAAATATCCAGCAATGAAAGTACTATTCGTTTCCGGTTATTCGGAAAACGTGGTTCTCCGGCACAAGATTTCGAACAACCGATGCAACTTCCTGCAAAAACCATTTACTCTGAAATCTCTGGGCACGAAAATTCGTGAAGTGCTCGGCACTGCGGTGGCCGCCGGTGCGGGAGCAAGCTAGATACCTCCGGTTGATCGGCGCTTTCTTGCCCCCGTATAATCAAACGCTCTGCGGAACCACGCATGCCCCTGCCAGTTGCCGTGCGGGACGAGGAACCCGGGAATCGCACTTCTTCCAGTAAAGTCTTCAATCGTTCTTCCCGTTCCAAATCGTTGTTGATTCTCGGATTCCTGTGGGGAGCCATCTACTTTGCCGGCATGTTTACGCCGGCGCTGCTCGATGACGTCGACACCATCCATGCCGAGGCTGCCCGCGAAATGCTGGTTCGCCACGACTGGGTAACGATGTACACCAACGGCATCCGGTATCTGGAAAAAGCGCCTTTGATGTACTGGAGCCTGGCGACCAGTTACAGCCTGTTTGGCGTCAGCGATTGGAGCACGCGCCTTCCCCTCATGCTCGGCGTGTTGGCGGTTCTGTTGGCCACGTATGGCCTGGGACGGTACGCATACGGAGAGGCGGGCGGGCTTTGGTCTGGTGTTGTGCTGGCAACTTCTATCGGCCCATACATTTTTACGCGCTTCTTAATCCCGGATGTGCTCGTCGGTCTGTGGCTGACCATCGGGTACTACTTCTTCTTGCGTTCTCTCGACGAGGATCCGCCGTCCCGCTGGACCTGTTGGGGTTTTGCGGCGACGTGCGCGTTGAATGTCCTGACCAAGGGACTGATTGGCCTGGTGTTCCCGGTCGGCGCCATCGGGCTGTATCTGATCCTGACGGGCAACCTGCGGCACCTGCTGCGGCTGCGTCTCATTTCAAGCACGCTGGTCTTCTTTCTGATAGCAGCGCCTTGGCATGTCCTGGCGGCGGTTCGGAATCCGGCGCAAGGATCAGTGCGAGGCTTCTTGTGGTTCTATTTCATCAACGAGCATTTGTACCGCTTCCTGAACAAGCGGGTGCCCGCGGGATACGATACGGTTCCTCTGTTTATTTTCTGGGGGCTGTTGCTGGCATGGTTGTTGCCGTGGAGTGTGTTCCTGCCCGAAGCACTGCGCCAGATTCCGGTGCGGCTGCGGGCGCTGCGCGGAAATCTCAGCCGCCCTCAACGGGCAAATCTGCTCTTCTTTCTATGGGCGATGGTGATCGTCGTATTCTTCAGCTTCTCCACCCGGCAGGAGTACTACACCATCCCTGCCTTGCCCGGCATGGCACTTTTGGTGGGAGCATGGCTGGCGCGTGAATCGGCGCCCGTTGCCGACGAGCAAGCTCGCCGGGCAGGACGAATTTCGGCTGCGGTATTGTTGACGTGTGGTGTCGCCGGTTTCGTCGCAGGCATGTACCTTCTCTCCGTCTCGCATCTGCCTTCACCGGCGCGGACCTCGCAGAATTACTGAAGAAGAATCCGCAGGATTATGATCTCTCACTCGGACACGTGCTCGATCTGACGCCGAGCGCGCTCGGCGCATTTCGAGGCCCATTGCTGGGCGCTTCTCTGGCTCTGCTCCTCGGAACTGGAATCAACTGGCTCCTGCGGCGTCGCGGTCGTCCCGCGCTGGCGAATGCGGCGCTCGCGCTCATGATGGTGGGCCTGCTGACCTGCGTTCACGTAGCTTTCAGCACATTTTCGCCGATCCTGTCGTCGTACAAATTGGCAGTCGCAATTCGACAGAACTATCGGCCCGGAGATGTCATTGTCATTGACGGCGAATATCACCAGGCCTCGACGCTGAACTTCTATACCGGCTATCCGGTGCGCGTGTTGCATGTGCCGACCGGCAACCTGTGGTACGGTTCGCAGTTCCCGGATGCGCCACACGTGTTCGAGACGCCGGAGTCGTTCGCGGCATTGTGGAGCGGTTCGTCCCGGGTATTTTTGTGGACCGACCAGGACGAGCCCAAAGCATTGATCGGCATGCGATCGTTCCTGCTGGCGCGAAATGGCGGCAAATCCATCCTGACCAACCGGCAACCGTGATTTTCAATGGATCGTTCGCAGTTTTCTCATCCATTTGTGATCTTATCTTCGTTATGGGTCTTGCCATGGCGGGGGAGGCGGTCGTTTTCTTAATCCTGAAGGTTGCCCTTGCGGTCGCGGTGATCGGCACGCTCAGCTCCGCGGTTTTCCTGATCATGACGCTGGCCGCGGCCGTCCGCTATCGGCGACTGGCAGCGCACGCGCAAGCCGCAGCGCTCGCGGTTGCGGAAGCAGCACTCCCGCCCGTGACCATCCTCAAGCCCCTTCATGGGATGGAAGCCGAACTCGAGAAGAACCTGGAAAGCTTCTTTGAGCAGGATTATCCCGCCTACGAAATCATTTTCGGAGCCCGGGATGCGCAGAATCCGGCGCTCGAGGTTGCCGAGCGCGTGCGCGCCCGCTATCCGCACATCAACAGTCGCGTGGTCCTGTCCGGTCCGCCAACCTGGCCGAATGCCAAAGTCTTCTCGCTGAACAAAATGATCGCGCTTTCGGAGCAGTCGTATTTCGTCATCAGCGACAGTGATGTTCGCGTCGCGCCCGATTTCCTGCGCAACACCATTCCGCCGTTGCTCGACCCGAAAGTTGGCCTGGTAACGTGCATGTATCGTGGCATGCCTGCTTCGGACTTCTGGTCGACGCTTGAAGCCCTGGGGCTTTCGGTCGAGATGTCCTCCGGCGTCATGGTGGCGGACATGCTCGAAGGCATGCGATTCGCCCTAGGTCCGGCGATGACTGCGCGGCGCGACGCGATCGATGCCATCGGCGGAATTGTGGCGACTGCCGATTACTACTCCGACGATTTCGAACTGGGCCATCGGATTTGGCAGAAAGGTTACAAGGTGGTCCTTTCGCATCACATCGTGAAGAACGTGCTGACGCCGCGTCCGGTGCTGCGTACGCTCGGGGACCAGTTGCGCTGGATGAAGAGTACGCGCTATTCACGTCCGGCGGGACATCTCGGTACCGGGCTGACCTTCGCCATGCCGTTCGGCTTTCTCGGACTCGTTGCGGCTGGGGCGTTGGGAAATTGGACGCTGGGGATCCTGCTGTTTGCCGCCGCCTTCGTGAATCGCATGATTCAGTCAGTCGCGGTGGGTTGGGGGATTGCCCGGGATCCGCGTTCGGCTGCGTTCTGCTGGTTGTATCCATTGCGCGATCTGACCGGATTCTTTATTTGGGTTGGAAGCTATACCAGCCGTCGCTTTTACTGGCGTGGGGAAACGTATCTCTTTCGCAGCGGTGGACGCATCGTTCCCGAACACCGACCGACGCAAGGGACAACGACCAGGACGTCATGACACAAGCCTCGTCAGCTTGCCATTTTTGACCTGGAAACGGTCGCCGCGCCAGGTGACGGTGTTGCTGGCAAAACTTAAGACCCAGACGAGGACACCGACCAGATCCCGCAGCGGAATTAGAAGGGAAAATCGGGGCACCTGGCGATCTGCCAGGGCGTCGACCCCAACGATCCACGCCACGAGAAATCGAAGAACAACCGCCGCCGCGAAAACACTCCATGCCCACATCGCCCCGCCCGACGCGAACAGCGCCAGCAGCGCCCATAGCCACCCAAATGTAAACAGCAACCCGGCGTAGCCGCCCGGGCGCGCGCCGCGCACTCCTCGCGCCCATCGCAACTGATGGTCGAAGAATTCGCGCACCGTGTAACTGGGCAAGAACGTCTCGACCACCACATCGGAAACACGAACTTCGCGGCCGAGGCCGGCAATGCGCTTTCCCAGTTCATAATCGTCGGCCAGGTAGTCGACGAACGACTCGAAGCCTCCAATCGCTTCCAGATCCTGCCGGCGAAATGCCATGGTCGAACCCAGCGCAAAACGAAGGCCGTCTTCGATAGATCGCGCGACCAGAACGCCGGCACAGAAGTCCGTGCTGATCCCGAGCGCCTCGAGCTTCGAACTGACAGTTGGGCCGGCGATGCCACGGTAAAGGCAGGTAACCAGCCCGACGCCCGGTTCGGCGAGAGGAGCAACCACTCTTCGAAGGTAGTCAGGCGGAACACGAATATCACTGTCGCTGACGATGAAGTGGTCGTAGCGCGCGCTTCGCACCATCTGCGCCAGATTACTGACTTTGGTATTCGTTCCCAAGACCTCTGTGCAGACAATTAACTGGATTGACCGATCGGGGAATTCCTGGCGCAGACGCTCCACCGCCTGTACCGCCGGGTCGTTGGCATCGCTTACTCCAAACACGATTTCGAATTCTGAGTACTCCTGCCGGCAGTGGCTCCGGAAGCTCTCATAGATTTCAGGATCCTCGCCCTTCAGGGGTTTCAGAATTGACACGGGAGGGAACGCAGCGGGCAGTTTGTCCTGAGCGAGAATTCTGGAACGATCCCGTAGATACGAACCTGCGCTCCACAGGCAGGTCAGGTAATAGCCGATTCCCGCGAGCGCGCCCACGCCCGCAATCGCGGCTGCGAATTTACTTAGAGCTTCAGTCACTCGAATGTGTCGCCAGCAGCATAAATCCTAACTTCCCCATCGAACGAAGCGATTCTAGGAACCGCCCGTTGGGAACCATCGCATATAATGAAGATGGTTGGCAGCCGGACCGGACGGTCGCTCTCCGCAAGGAGGGAGGAAAGTCCGAACTCCGCAGAGCAGTGTGCCGGATAACGTCCGGGAGGCCGGGTTCAAGCCCGGTCGACGGAAAGTGCCACAGAAAACATACCGCCTCGTCGTCGTTGTAGGCCCGAAATTTGGTGTCGGGAAATTTACCGGTCAACTGATCGTGCACTAAGACTCGGGCTTAGAACGACGGCGAGGTAAGGGTGAAAAGGTGCGGTAAGAGCGCACCGCCGCCGCAGTAATGCGACGGGCATGGCAAACCCCACACGGAGCAAGACCAAATAGGGAGGGAAGTCCAGGCCTCGGTCGGGACACGTGCCGGCTCGGCGCGTCACAACCTCCGGGTAGGTCGCTAGAGCCGCGCAGCAATACGCGGCCCAGAGGAATGACCGTCCCGCCGCAAGGCGGACAGAATTCGGCTTACAGGTCCGGCTGCCACAACCTCACCTTGTTCTTGATGACGATGCTGCCAGCATCGTTGACCCTCCCACTCCCAGTTCCGCAAGTTCGGGAATTGTGCGCTGGCGTATCGATATCTTTGCACAACCTAGGTGCGTGAACAGAGGTATAATCCTCGCCGTTTTTTCCGGCCACTCAGCAACTTTCTGATTCCTTTCGCTACCGGGCATTGCATCTGCCCCGAAGGCTAGCGCCGCAGTGGTCGTTTCCGAGATGGGAGGGGGAAGGAAATGAGCACACACAAGGTCGCCTTGGCTGTCGCGTTATTGCTTGGTTTGGTCGAGTTGGTCTCTGCCCAGGGAGGCGCCACCGGCGCGATCATCGGAACAGTTCAGGATGCATCTGGAGCGGTTCTTGCAAATGCTCGCGTGGATATTGCCAGTGAAAGCACCGGACAGACTGTCCGACAACTGACGACCGACTCGACTGGCGCCTTTACCGCGCCGCTCTTACCCGTTGGATCTTATTCCGTAGAGGTCAGTGCCGCCGGATTCGCGAAAACGAAATTTCCCGGGATCGCTGTTCGTATCACCGAGACGACGCGGATGACCGCGACCTTGAAACCATCTGCCACCCAGGAAGTGGTGGAAGTGCAGGGCCAGGTCGCGACGGTGAACACGACCGTGGCCACCACAGGAGAGTCCCTCGGCTATACCGCAATTAACTCCTTGCCGCTGGCGACGCGCAATTTCCAGCAAATCCTGACGCTTTCCGCGGGAGCTGCCTCCGACTTAAACAACGCGGCCCAGCTTGGCCGTGGCCAGGTCTTTATTCATGTCAACGGCGGGCGGGAAGACAACAACAACTACCTGATCGACGGCATTTCGGCCGCAGACTACGCTTTCGGGGAACTGACTTACACACCGCTGCCCAACCCCGACGCGATCGAGGAATTCAAAGTTTCTACCAGTCTCTATGACGCCAGCCAGGGGCGTAATGGGGGAGGGAACATCAACGCCACTCTTCGCAGCGGAACCTCCAAATTCCACGGCGACGCCTGGGAGTATTTCCGGAACACAGCTCTCGACGCGAACGACTATTTTCTGGGCAAGGTCCAGGTCAAGCAAAACATTTTCGGAGGCGACTTCGGCGGCCCGATCGGATCCAATGGCAAATTCGGCTTCTTCTACGTGAACTACCAGGGGACGCGGCAGCGCAGCGGCGATTCTCCGGGAACGTACATCAACACGAGCATTCCGATACTGCCGACCGACCGCTCTGCCGCGAACCTCGAGTCCGTATTCAGTGTGCCGGCGATCCCCAATTGCCCGGCAATACCGCTCACCTCGATCGACCCCGTTGCCTTGGCCCTGCTGAACACACCTGACAAGACCCATCAGTTTGGAGCAACTCCTGGCGGTTTCCTGTTCCCGACGGCCGCGGGAACCGCGGGTGTTTCGCAAACATACAATGCAACCACGAAAACGTGCGGCACTGTGTTGAATCAAGGCGCATTCACCATTACGAATCCTGGCAAATTTACCGACGATCAATTCACTACCAACTGGGACCGTGACTTTCGCGGCGGCAAGGATCACCTCGCCATTCGCTTCTTCTGGTCGAACTCGTCTACCTTCCAGCCTTTCGGAGCGGATTCCTACGGAATCCAAACCGGTGGCCTGCCGGGCACGAACAATCTCAATTTCCCCCTCAGCATTCCTCTGCACAGCCGGTTCGGCAGCGTCACGCAAACGCATCTCTTCAGCAACGCACTTGTGAATGAATTCCGGTTTGGGGTAAACATCATCAGCGACAAGCTCGATAACAAAGCACCCATCACGGGCGCGGACATCGGCATCAATCTGCCTACCGCCAACCAGAATCCCAACATGTACCGATTGCAGTTCGGAACCTGGGCTTTTGGCCCTTACCCGACGCAATTGCAGTACGCCCTCTCGGACAATTTCACCTGGCTCGACACGCTGAGTTGGAGCCATGGCCCACACCAGTTCCGGATCGGCGGTGAGCTCAATCGTGTCACACTGCGTCGCAGCCTGCCGGTTGCGAACAACGGACTGGTGTTCTTCGCACCACCCGCGCCCGGGTTCACTAATGATTTCTTGAGTTTCCTCGGGGGCGACCCCTCCTTGGCGAACGGCGGGGGAGGCTTGGCCACGCACGACTATCGCATTCCCAGTTACGCGTGGTTTGTGCAGGATGACTATCGCATTCGCAAGGACCTGACGTTGAATCTGGGTGTGCGCAATGAATTCGTCGGCGCCCCCTACGACACGCTATGCCGCACCGCCAATACCGATCCTGCGATCGCGAATGCCACCGGGCAACCCTTCGTGTACCCGAAGTGTGCGAACAAATATCAGCTTGCCGGCCTGAAAGGGACTCTCAATTCGGCGGGGCTGAACAACGAATTTGCCACCGTGTTCGAGCCTCGTATCGGATTCGCCTACGACGTAGGTGGTCACCACACTACTTCCATTCGCGCTGGTTATGGCATTTACAGCGTGCGCGAGGATCTGGGCGCAGTCGACAACCTCGCTTTTTCGCCTCCATATTTCCCTCTGCTCTTTCCGGGAGCACCCGGTCCGGGAGGCCTCGCGAATCTTTTTCAACCGAATTCGAGTGGATTCCCCGGGATCCCGCCCATGGGTGCGCCACCATCTGAGACGTATGTTCCCCAGCCCTCGTTCTTCACGGGTTTTTCCACATCAGGCTGTTCATTCCCATTGGCAGCAGCAATGCTTCCCCGGGTTTTCCGGAAACATCCCGAGCATCTTTGCTCTGAATGTTCCGCTGCACTGGGTGATCGGCACGACCCAGCAGTGGAACCTTACGGTGCAGCGTCAGCTTGGACTGAATTGGTTCGTGGAAGTGGGCTACGTGGGCACCAAAGGCTCGCGCCTGCGCGGGGACTACGATCCCAACCAGGCCCGGCTGGCCACGCAGCAGAGTCCGATCACGTTGCCCTTTGCCTGCGGAGGAGGGTCCGGGTCTTGTCCCATCATCGACACCACCGTCGAGAATGCAGGCGCGAGAGCGCAGTTCTACCCGATCGGTCCGGGACTCTACGAGGAGTTCGCACCCAACTCCGACTCCCATTACAACGCTCTGCAGGCCACGCTGGGGCACCGTTTCAGCCGCGGGCTCTATTTCCAGAGCGCCTACACCTATGCCAACTCCATCGATGACGTTTCGACCGCCTCCGTCGCGTTCGTCGCCCGCATCAATGACCAGCTCAACCCACGCGACTCTCGCGGTCTCTCCGACTTTGCGAAGCGCCATCGCTGGGTAACGAGCGCTGTTTATCAATTGCCGGTCCTCAATGGCAGGAACAAGTTCACCAAAGGTGCCTTGGGCGGATGGCAGGCCAGTACAGTGATCATCCTGCAGTCGGGTTCGCCGTTTACCGTTTTCGATCCTGCGGGAGGAAGCGGGTACCAGCTGGCCAGTCCATCGGCGAGCGCGACCTTTGTGCCCGGGTTCAATTGTGGCAGTGCTCCCAGCTCGGGGAACAGAGCGACGCGCTTAGCGAGTTGGGTAAACCCGGCGGCATATCAGCCGAACCCGTTCGCCCAGCTTTCGACAGGCGGGAATAGCGATGCAACCCTGTTCGGAAACACGCCGCGGAACTGCGTCATTGGCCCGCCGCAGAAGAATGTCGACTTCAGCCTGGGTAAGATCTTTAAGATTACGGAAGGACAGAATCTGCGTTTCCTGGCGGACTTCTTCAACCTGTTCAACCATCCGTCTTTCGCGAATCCGGCATTTGCATCGGTAGGTTCGACGGCCAGGCTCGGGTTCCGCTCCGATCACCTCGACCATCGGTACACCGAGGCTGGTCCAGTTTTCTCTGAAGTATTCGTTCTGAAGCAGGGCAACCTGCGTCTTCATCCGGATCGGCAGCGGTGCTCGCGAAGAATCCACCACGGAGGCACAGAGACACGGAGGAAGGCAATTCTAGTCTTGGGGAATCTGCGGCAAGAATCGATGCTCTCCGGCGGCGTTCGCACACGAAAAACCCGGCTTTGGTTTTCTCCGTGTCTCCGTGCCTCCGTGGTGGATTTTTCGAGGACACCCCTGCCGAACCAGCTACAATCTCCAGACTTACGGGAGTCACTCATGCGATTCAAGATCGTCTCGGTAGCGTTTGCTTTCGGGTTCCTTGCGTGCGCGACCAGCGCACAGAACACTGTGAAGTACCACGCGACCATCAACGATGTGAAATACGTTTACGGGGTCGCGCAGCCGGTGGCCCGCCTCAAGCCGGGCGACATTCTTGAGACCAACACTCTCGATGGCTTTGGCAACGCGCTGAAGAAACCCGGAGACACGCTCAGCATGGTCAAGGGCGACAATCCGCTTTCCGGGCCGTTCTACGTAGAAGGAGCTGCACCTGGCGACACACTGGCCATCAAGATTCTCGAAGTCGAAGTAGACGGCGACCAGGGCATTGGCGCGATCGTTCCCGGCTTTGGCGCGATCAACGAAACCAGCTACACCCCCATGCTGCACACGCCCCTGCCCGAGAAAATCTGGTTCTATCCCATCGATCACGCCACGAACATGGCAACGTTCAAAGCGTCGGACTCCGACTTCTCGGTGAAGATTCCCCTGCACCCGTTCTGGGGATGTATTGGTGTCGCTCCCGCCAATGGTGAGGCCCGAAGCTCCATCGTTCCAGCCGAATTCGGCGGCAACATGGATGCCCCGGAAGTCAGCGTGGGCAACACGCTGTATCTTCCCGTGAACGTCGAGGGTGCCTTACTGTATATGGGCGATGGCCACGCCGCTATGGGTGACGGCGAGGTCGCCGGCACTGCGATCGAGGCTCCTTTGCGCGGTCGTCTGCAATTGAGCTTGATCAAGGGACAGAAAATTAACTGGCCGCGCTTTGAAAACGATCAGGCGATTATGGCTGTAGGTATCTATCGCCCACTCGATGATGCGCTTCGCATCGCGTTCACGGAACTGGTCGGCTGGATCCATAGCGATTACGGACTCTCCGAACTCGACGCATACGAGCTGCTATCCAAAGTCGCGAAAATCCACCTCGACGAGATGGTCGACCCGAATTACGTGATCGTCGCCTCGATCGAGAAGAAATATCTACCAGCCCGCAAGAAGTAGGCTTTTGCGGGACTCTTCACGCCGCCTTCAATGCGTTCAGCGAGGAGAGAGGGTGACAAATTCGCTTACAGGTGCGTGACCGCCAGCCATAAAATCACAAATCCGAATGTCTTCATGGGGAACACAATCCTAGCGGAAACCAAGAGACTTCCGAGAAGACGTTCGGCGTGGGACGAAGCGCATTTCTAACTACAAGCCCTGCGACTCTCTGCGTTTCCCGCGACGCCATTACTTCTTCTCGACCTCTGCAATGAACACACCAAAAGCAGGCAGCGTTACCTCCGAGCCTGCGCTGCTTGCGCCAGGTGTCGTCACAAGCCCGTTGAAGCTAAGCGATGCAAAGCCATTCGAAGCCAGATCGAATGCGGCCTTCTTCGGTGAATCCGACATATTGAGCGCGATCAGGACGGCCTTACCTTTGTAAGAGCGAAGGTAGGAAAGCACGCTCGCGTCGTCTTCATTCAGCGCCTTGTAGTCCCCCTCCAGCAACTCCGCGTTCGTGTGTCGTAGTTTCAGCACCTTCCGATAGAACTCCAAAACGGAATCGGGATCCTTCGATTCGCTGGCCACATTGTGGGTCTTGTAACTCGGCGGCACAGGCAGCCACGGATCATGGGTGCTGAAACCCGCATTGACAGAGTCGCTCCACTGCATCGGTGTACGCTCGCCGTCTCGGCCTTTGTCAGCCGGCCAACCCAGTTTGCCTTTGGGATCCTTCACATCCTCGGGACGCTTCGGATCGTTGTTCTCCATCCCCAGTTCTTCGCCGTAGTACATGATCGGGGTTCCGCGCAGGGTGAGATACAAGCCCGCCATCAACTTGGCGATGTCATCGTTGTGCGTGCCGTCGCCATAGCGGTTGTAGGAGCGCACGATGTCGTGGTTGCTGATGACCCAGGTAGGCCAGCCGCCCGCCGAATCCGCGGCCGCAATCTGTCGGCGGAATTCCGCAGGTGACAGCTTGTCGACTCGGGTGAACATGAAATCCATCGGGAGCTGCAATTCGTTGTTGTGCTCGCCGTAGTACTGCTTCAGTTCATCGATGTTCTTCGTCCAGGTTTCGCCAATCAGGACCGCGTGGTTTTCGTCAGCAACCTTGCGCAGGCCCTGCAGAACGTCATGCACTCCGGGCAACTTCTTGTTGTACTTTTCTTCGGTGTTCGGATCGCCAAGCTTGTTCTTGCCCGGAACCACGGGGTTGTCGCGGAGATCGGGGTCTTCAAAAAGTGTGTCGACGGCATCCAGGCGGAAGCCGGCCACGCCGCGCTTGTACCACCAGCGGGTCACGTCGAACATTGCCTTCTCGACCTCCGGATTGTTCCAGTTCAGGTCGGGTTGCTCAGTGTAAAAGTAGTGATAGTAGTACTGCCCGGTCTTCGGATCGAACTTCCACGCCGAGCCGCCAAACTCCGAGATCCAATTGTTGGGCGGCTGATTCGCGCCTCGGCCATCACGCCACATGTACCAGTTGCGGTAAGGAGACGTCTTCGAAGATCGCGACGCGAGGAACCATTTGTGCTGGTCCGAGGTGTGATTGATCACGTAGTCGAGGATGATCCGCACGTCGTGTTTCTTCCCCTCGGCGGCCAGGTGATCGAAGTCCGCCAGCGTGCCGTACATGGGATCAATATTCTCGTAATCCGATACGTCGTATCCGAAATCCACCTGCGGCGAGGGATAACAGGGAGTGATCCAGATCGCGTCGACTCCGAGGTCATGGAGATAGCCGAGTTTTGCAGTAATCCCGTTCAGGTCGCCAACACCGTCATTGTTACTGTCGGCGAAGCTACGCGGATAGATTTCGTAGAAAACCGCGTGCTGCCACCATTGGTGACCTTCGGCGTCAACTGCGTTCTGTGCCCGTACCTGCAGCGAGTACGCCGTGACGAGGATGAGTAGGATGGCATTCAAAGCAGCAGCTCTTGGCATGGTCCCTCGCTTTTGTATCAGGTGCCGGGCACGGTCCGTATTGGACCGGGTTTGGAATTGTTAGCGCACCGCCTCGTCATCAAAGTTCTGGCGACGACGTGAGCGCCGGGTATTCTCGCGAATTCTGGATTATCCTCAGAAGAGGCGCGCAAACGAAGTATCAGCATCTCAAAGCGCGGAATCTGGCTCTGCATGCGCCCACCCGAATTTGCCAACGGCGCGGGCTTGTCTCTAAAGTAGGGGCGCATTCTAGCACGGGCCTGTTCAGGAAGGTATCACTCATTTGTTCTCCTCCCGGCGTTCGTTTCTCCATTCCCTGAGCCGTTCGGCGTTGGTGCTGTCGTTGGAGAACGTCCTCGGTTTGGCTCTGCCTGGGAGACTGCGGGCATCCTCACAGGGCGGAAGCCAGAACACACAGACGAAGCCCAGCGCCGACCTGGGATTGACTTTCATCAACGTCGCCAGAGAATCGGGCCTCAACGCAAAAACCATCTACGGCGGTGAACACAAAAATAAATATCTGCTCGAAACCACTGGGTGCGGCGTCGCCTTTTACGACTACGACAACGACGGCTGGCTCGACATCTTTCTGGTCAACGGCTCACGACTTGAGGGTTTCGCCAAAGGAACCGCGCCCACCTCGCATCTTTTCAAGAACAATCGTGACGGCACCTTCACCGATGTGACGGAGAAAGCCGGCGTCGGCCGCTCGGGTTGGGGACAAGGCGTCTGCATCGGGGATTACGACAACGACGGCTATGAGGATCTGTTCGTTAGCTACTTCGGCAAGAACGTGCTGTATCACAACAACGGAAACGGCACTTTCACCGATGTGAGCGAGAAAGCCGGCGTAGCCGGAGACGGGAAACGCTGGAACACCGGCTGTGCATTTGTGGACTACGATCGCGACGGCAAACTCGACCTCTTTGTCGCGAACTACATCGATCTCGATCTCGCCACTGCTCCGCTGCCCGAGTCAGGCCCCTGCCTTTATAAAGCGGTCGTGGTGGCCTGCGGACCTCCAGGATTGAAGGGCGGAAAAAACATTCTCTATCACAACAACGGCGACGGCACGTTTACCGACGTGTCCGAGGCTTCCGGGATTGTGGCAGCCAACGGAACTTACGGCCTCGGCGTGCTCACCGCCGATTTCGACAACGATGGCTGGCCCGACATTTACGTTGCCAACGACTCAACTGCGAGCGCGCTTTATCAAAACAAGAAAAATGGAAAGTTTGTCGATATCGCCCTCGAATCCGGCTGCGCCCTCAGCCCCGACGGCAAACCGCAGGCCGGCATGGGGGTTTCCGCGGCCGACTACGATCTCGACGGCAATCTCGACATTGTGAAGACAAACTTCGCGGGCGACACCCCCTCGCTCTACCACAATCTGGGCGGAGCAAATTTCGAGGACGCGACCTTCACCGGCGGTCTCGGAATGCACACCCAGTACCTCGGGTGGGGCTGCGGATTTTTTGATATGGACAACGACGGATGGGCCGACATCCTGATCTGCAACGGGCATGTCTATCCCGAAGTCGAGCAACTCAAGACCGAGGCTGGCTATGCGCAGCGTAAGCTGCTCTATCGCAACCTGCGCAACGGGCGCTTCGAGGATGTTTCCCTGAATGCCGGGACCGCTATCTCGGATCCGGTCGCCTCGCGGGGCTGCGCCTTCGGGGATTTCGATAATGACGGCGACCTGGACGTAGTCGTCAACACGGTGAACGACTATCCGCAGCTTATGCGCTGCGACCTCCGGACCCGCAACAATTGGATCAAGGTTCGTACCATCGGCACCAAATCCAACCGCAGCGGCATAGGCGCCCGTTTAAAATGCGTCACGAAAGTTGCTGGAGAGAGCCAAGCCCACGAACAGATTGACGAAGTCCGCAGCGGTGGCGGCTACTTCTCGCAGAACGATCTTCGCGTGCACTTCGGCTTGGGAAAAGCCGAGAAAGTGGAATTGCTGGAGATCCGCTGGCCCAGCGGCCAGGTCGATACCATCAAGGACGTGAAGCCGAACCAGTTGGTCTATGTGAAGGAAGGTGCGGGCATCGTGAAGACCACACAGTTCGAGAATTCCCGCAAAGGCTCGCGCTGATCACCCACGCCAATCAGAAATTCTCCAGCATCCAGACGTTCGAATCTCCGTGCGCCTTCCAGATCGCCAGATGCTTCCCATCAGGCGATGGAATGGCCCAGCCCAGCGTCATCTCGTTCTCTTTCATTAAAGGCCGCACTTTTCCCGCGAGCGAGACGTTCATCAGCGTCTTTCCACTATCGCTGTTGTAGACCGTTGCCCACACGCTCTTGCTGTCCGCCGCCCAGTCGATGCTGCCGATGCCAGCGTAGCCGGGAACCAAAATCGTAGTCTCGGCTCCATCGCCCAATGGTGTTATCCGAATTGCCAGCTGTCCCTGGATGCCTACCCTCTTCGCTGTCGCGAGCATCCGCCCGTCGGGAGAAAGGCTCCAGTTAAAATCATATGCATTGATCGACCGAATTTCGGCCTTGGTAACCTCCGCCCCCATTCCTTTTTCCGGATCGAAGTAGAAGAATCGCTCGTGCCCCGGCTCGAAGCGGCTAAGGATGCAAACCGCCGACGGCAAGCGAGCGCACTGCTGATTGCTGATGCCGGTAGCTTCCAGAATCAGCTGCGGTGGTCCTCCCGTCAGCGGCGCTCGCATCAATCGAGAGTTGCTGTAGACCGACGCCCCGCTGGACGGCGTGATCAGGTAGATGATGCTGTTCCCGTCCGGGCTCAGCCGCGGAACCGCCAGATCCTCGCCCGAGCGAACCAGTGCCTCCGGACCCGGCATCATGCACTCCCTGCCGGAAAATATTGAACGTCCCATTGCGGTTTGAGGTAAAAATCACCGACTTGCTATCAGGAGTCCACGAATAGGGATAGTCCGCCCGCTCATCCAACGTCAACCGCCGTAGCGTGGTGAGCCTCGTTCCATTTGCCTCGAGATCTCCGATGTAAACATCCGGCTCCACCGCTTGCCGGAAGAACGCAAGCCTCTTCCCATCACTGGTAACGCTGATCGCCGATGCTTCCCCCGTGCCATGCGTGAGCCGCGTAGCATTGCCACTCGCGTGCCCATCGCTATCTACCTTCAGCGCCCAGAGATTCGAATCGACTTGGTTCGGTATCGCTTCGCCCAGCGAGTAGATCATTCGACCATCCGGAGTCCACGCAATCGTCGGTCGCAGCCCTGCAGTCGAAAGCAGCGTCAGCGTCTCGCCCGTCTTCACGTTTACAGTTTCCAACTGGCACCGGATAAACGGCATGCCCGCCGTAAATTTTCCGCGCATGAAAGCGAGGTGTTTTCCATCCGGCGACCATACCGGCGGACCGAATACATCCTCCCCGCCTCCAATCACCTTCCGAGGCTCGGCGCCATCCGACCGTGCCAGCCAGATCTCCTTATCGAGCGCAATATCCTTGAACGGAATCGGCGAAGCCAGGTAAGCGATCGACGCGCCATCCGGCGATACCGCGGGCCATGCTCCCTGCGCCACGAGCTTCCGCGGCGTCCCACCCATCAGCGAGATTTCCCAGATGCTCTCCGGCTCGCGGGGCCCGCCAGTCCACGTTGCCAGAAGATGAGTTCCGTCTGGAAACCAGCTCTGCGGCCTGGCAATGAAGCCACTGGGCACGCTGACCGCGTGCGTCTCTCCCGTATCGATTTGTCTCAGATAAAAGCCGCTGGAATCGGTAAACGCAAGATACTTGCCATCCGGAGAAATCACTCCATCGATGACCGGCAACTCCGGAGCATTCGCGGTCAGCCGTCTCTCACGGATGTTGCTTTCAATGCGAGTCGCGGTGGAATGGGCGACGTGGAAGCCGACGATCACTCCCACCAGAAGGGCAAGGGCGAGCCCACCGAGGAACCACCAGCGGCTCGGCCAGTGAATCGTTGCAGTCGGCGCTGGCGGCGAAACTAGTTCGAGCCCGCCATTCACCGGCGCGAGGAATCGATACCCCGCCGCGCCACCGTTTCCACAAACCGGGGATTTTCCGCCGAGTCGCCCAGGGCGTCCCTCAGCCGTCTGACAGCGGTGTTGATGCTGTGTTCGAAATCGACGAAGGTATCGTGCGGCCACAGCCGGCCGCGTAACTCCTCGCGCGTCACCACTTCGCCGGGTCGCTCCAGCAAGGTCAGGAGGATCTGAAAGGGCTGGTCCTGCAACCGCACCCGCGAGCCGTTCCGGCGCAGTTCTCCGGCCTTCGGGTCCACTTCGAAGGTTCCGAAGCGCACGACCCCGGCAGCAGTCGTCGGCACTGCTCGCGCCTCTGACATCGCTCGAAGTCTAGCACTACTGGTCTCGGCCACGCCCGTTACCTCACCCCGTATCTATTTGACGTCACAACCGTTATCTCGTTACCAAAATTTCATTGGCCCGTAACCGCCCTGTCCTTGTGATACCTGCCGCCCCGATCGAAAGTTCCCGCAACGGAGGACGCGGCCATGTTGCGACGGGTCAAAATTTTAGTGATTTTCTGGTTGTTGGGGTTCGTCACTTTCGAGTCTGGCAGAAACTCGCCCCAGCGACAATGCACAGCTTCGTGTCTTTGTTGTCGAAGATGCGGCCATATCAGGTCGGACTCTCCTTGAGGCGGAAAGAGGTGCAGGGAGGGTCTTCCGGATGGCGGGAGTTGATGTGAGTTGGGTTACCTGCGAGCGAAGAGTCCCGCTATCGAACATGCATTGTCTCGATGACGCTCAGAACAGCGACCTGATTCTGCGAATCGTCCCCAATGCCCGCACCTATACGTCGGAAGTCTTCGGAGTTTCGTTCCTGGACGAGGTAGGCCAGGGTACCTACGCCGACGTGTTCCTGACTCCGATCCAGCAGATGACCGCCTTGGATCGCGAACTTTCGTTGGACGCAATTCTGGGCGATGTCATTGCCCATGAACTCGGTCACCTGCTACTGGGCAATCATGCACACTCTGTTCAGGGAATCATGCGGGCACGCTGGCAGGCCGACCAGTTGCATGGCCTGTCCGCCGGGCGATTGTTCTTCACCACTGATCAAGCTGCACAGCTTCGAAACAATGTGCGATCACTCCGAAAGAGGGGTAGCCCGTTGGTTGTCGCAGAAGTAGGTAGTTTTAACTACGCGCAATGAGAAACGCTCCGGAAATCACGGCGAAGAGGAGGACGATCGCACGCAAGGTCCGTGCGTTCACCCATCGCCGGGCGAACGAACTGACCAGGCCTCCGATCGCCAGAAACGGAAGTAAAAGGGCAGCCGACAGTGCTTGTTGGGAGGTCGCTCGTCCCAGGATCGCAAGAACTCCTATCGACAACAATTCTCCCAGCAGAAAGCAACCGGCCACCGTCGAGCGCAACACTTCGGGTCGATGATGCTGATAAGCCAGGGCCAGCGGCGGTCCGCCGATGCCGGTAGCCGTCTCGCTGATGCCTGTAAGCAGCCCTACGCCTACAAATGCCTTGCGGTCCGGAGAGAAGGCAGGCGCTGCCATCGTCACAATCGCGACCGCAATCGTTGCCACGCCAACTGCCAGGTTGAGCCCATGGGATGTCAGGCGGATGAGAATGACCGCGCCCGCCAATGTGCCCACTGCGCGCCCTAGCGTGATCCATCCCGCTCCCGGCCAATCGAAAGCATGATGCTCGCGCAGCAACGTGAAAAGATTCAGAGGCACCATGAGCAGCAAGAGCGAAACCGGAAGCAGTTGTGGGTTCAGGACGGCAAGGACCGGAGCCACCACCAGGGCAAACCCGATGCCGAGGGTCCCCTGCACGCAAGCTGCGATCGCGACAATGGTCCCCATCCACAGGAAGTGGATCGTCGTCATGCCTCAAGCTCTGGCCGGCAAGGCAGAGCCAATGTCAGGCGGCGGCAGGGAATCGCGTTTTGTGATTCGCAAACTTGCATGCACACGCCTCTGCGCGCGCCGCTAAGGAATTGGTTTCTCATGCTCCGGTGCACTCGACTTGCCGCTTCCTTCCTTGATCGTGTGTATCGCGTCGCTGGTTAGCCCTTCGAAGCGTTCCGTGAGCCCGCTTGGCCAGCGAATCTCCACCCAATCGACCTTCGTCGCGGCCCCTAGCCCGAAGTGCAGCCGCATGTCACTTTGCGATGCGTAACTGGCGCCGCTGTGAACTTCGTCCACCAGCGTGCGTGTACCAGCTTTCACCGTGACCCGCGCCCCGATCCCGTCTCGATTCGATTTCGTGCCGATCGTGCGGATGCCAATCCAGTGATTCGAGGAATGAACCTGGTTCACCAGCAAACTCGGATGGTCATTCATATTGCTGATTGCCGCGGACAGCCGCCCATCATTCCACAAATCCCCGATGGCCAGTCCGCGCCCTGCGTGCATGGCGGTGATGCCCGGTCCGGCCTCAGCGGAGATATCTGTGTATGTGGAATTCCCGTTGTTGCGGTACAGGATTCGCGGTTCGGGATAGGTGCTGCCTAAATGCTGTTTATCCACTTCCGGATAAACATGCCCATTCACGACCAGCAGATCGGGCCAGCCATCATTGTCGACATCGAGAAACGCCGTACCCCAGCCCAGATATTGCGTGTGCAAGCCCAGCCCGGCGGCGAAGGTGACATCGTCGAACGTGCCGTCCCCGTTGTTGCGATAAAGAGTAGACGTATCGTCCGAGAAATTGGTCTTGAAGATGTCGAGTCGCCCATCCCCGTTGTAGTCGCCCACGCTCACGCCCATGCCAGCTTGTTCGCGTCCGTCTTCGTTGTAGGCGGCGCCCGCCGACACCGCGACGTCGGCAAAGGTGCCGTCGTGATTGTTGTGGAACAGGATGCTCGCCGTGCTGTCGCAAGCAATGTAGATGTCCGGCCAGCCATCGTTGTCGAAGTCAAAGGTAGCCACGCCCAGCGAATAGTGACCCGATGTCTGATCGATGTGGGCTTTTCCGGTGACATCGGCAAACTTTCCCCCGCCCAGATTGTGATAGAGGATGTTCTTTGCTCCCGGGAGCCCGCGCGGCCCGCACATAACCGGAACTCCTTTCCACATGCAGGAAGCGCGCTCGCCCGGCGCCGGCGCGGTTGAGACATCGAAGTCCACATAATTTGCCACCACGAGGTCCAGCAGTCCGTCGCGGTCGTAATCCACAAAGGCGCATCCCGTTCCCCAGGCTTTGCCAGAACCCGCGGTTCCTGACGCTTCTCCGACTTCGTGAAACACTCCGTTGTCGTTGTGGTACAGGCGATTCTTCCCGTAGTAAGTGACGTACAGGTCCTCCCAGCCGTCGTTGTCGTAGTCACCGACGCACACGCCCTGTCCCCATCCGCTGGCGTCCGCCAGTCCGGCCTGTTTCGTAACGTCGGTAAAGGTGCCATCATGATTGTTGCGGTAGAGATGATTCGTCGGCGCTTTTCCCGCAGGGAAGCCCTCGAGCGTAGTCCCGTTGACGAAGAAAATGTCCGGCCATCCGTCGTTGTCGTAATCGAAGATCGCGACCCCGCTGCCCGTCGTCTCAATAATGTACTTCTTGGTGTCCTTCCCGCCGAACACGTTCGTCATGGTCAGTCCCGCGCGGTCGGCAACATCCTCAAACTGAGCAATCGGGGGAGCCTTCGCCGCTGCGGCACTTTGCTGTGGGACCGCCCGCTGATTCTGAATAAGGAGGAGAGGAATCAGAATAACGGCAACTTTCCGCGAGATTTTCCCGACGAGCGAGGAACCGGCACCCAGAGCCATCACCATTGGAATACTAGGATGCAACGCACGGGTCAAGCGTGCGCGAGCGTTCCGTCCCGCTCCGCGCTAGGCATGCCATACTATCCCCACGAGCTTGTGAGCGAAGAAGCAGCAAAAGCGTCGGGAACCCAAGGTGAGAACTTCGATCCGGCTTACTCTGCTTTTTTGTCTCATTGGTGTGGTTCTCCTCGCGCTCGCGTTCCCTCAGCAAAAGCCGGTTCCGGCTCAGGCGGAAGAAAGCTATCGCCAGGGCATGGCCGCGCTTCAGCATGGCGACCTCGATGGCGCTCGTGCAGCGTTCGAGCACGCGGCGAAGCTCGCACCCGCCAGTCCGGAAGCACATAACTCGCTCGGATGGACCCTGCTTACGCAAGGTCACACCGATGATGCCATTTCCCAACTGAAGACGGCTCTTCGTCTCAATCCCAAATTTCTGCAGGCCCACATCAATCTGGCCAATGCGCTCGTGGCGAAGCACGATCTTGCCGCTGCGGAAACTCAGGCGAGACAGGCGACCCAGCTCGATTCTGCGAGTTCAGAGGCCCATCGAACTCTCGGCCGGATCTTAAGCTTTCGCGGCGATCTACCGTCTGCCACCAACGAGCTCGCACGGGCGGTGGAGTTGGAACCGAGTCGGCCCGACATTCGCGACGAATATGGGTCCCTCCTGGCGCAGGCGTCCCAACAGGACAAGGCGATCGAACAATTCTCCGAGGCGCTGCGTCTCTCCCCCAACTTCCCCAAGGCACAATTGCATCTTGGAGCGATTCGTTGGCAGCAGCGCGACCTGGGCAGTGCGCAGTCGCTCCTCGAAAGCGCCGCAAAACAACTCCCCGAATCGGCCGAAGCCCACTACTATCTCGCGCGTGTGCTCGAAGACCGCGGCGCTTATGAGCAGGCAATCCCTGAGTTGCAGGCTGCCGTAAAGTTGCAACCGGAGTGGACGGATCCCGAGATCCGTCTCGGCCTATTGCTCCAAAGGCAAGGCGACAACGACGGAGCCATCCAGTCGTTCCGACGGGTCATTCAACTCGAACCAAACAACCCCGATGTGCACAACGACCTTGGACTCGCTCTGCTTCAGAGCGGGCAAGCGGCAGCCGCGATTCCTGAATTCGAGACCGCCCTGCGCCTCCATCCGAATGATCCCGGCTACCTCGGCAATCTCGGAAGCGCGTATTTACAGCGGACAGACTTCGATGAAGCAATCACGCAATTTCGCGCCGGTCTGCAAGCCGCCCCGCAAGATGCCACGTTGCACTATGACCTTGGACTCGCGTTGAAATTGAAGGATCAGCTTCCTGAGGCCATGGCGGAGTTCCGCGCGGCCGAGCAACTGGATCCCAAGCAGGCGGAAATTCACTACACGTTGGGCATGACACTCTGGCAGCAGGGCGATTTCGACGGAGCTATCAAGGAGCTGCAAGCCGCGATCGATGCCCGTAACGATTACGCCGAGGCCTACTACACCCTGGGCACTGTCCTGAAGCAGCAGGGGAAACTCCCCGATGCCGCCAATGCTCTTCGAGAAGCCATCCGCTTGCAGCCTGCTTTCGCCGGCGCACACACCACGCTCGCCGCCGTTCTAAGAGCCTTAGGTGACGACCAGGGCGCGGCCGCCGAAGCTCGTGAAGGTCAGAAGATTGGGAACGAAAAGAACGCGCTCCAGGCAGCGTCCTTGGCAACCGGCTCGGGCCAGCGCTTGCTCAATGCGGGAGATCTCGATGGAGCGATTGCCCAGTTCCGCTCCGCGATTTCTTCGAACCCGAACTACGCGCCAGCCCACTATCAATTAGGCATTGCGCTTGGTCGCAAGGGTGAGAAGCAACAGTCATCGGAAGAATTCAAGCGCGCAGCGGAACTCGATCCCCGGCTGACGCCACCTGATCGCTAGATTTACTTCGGGCTGGATGCTTCGTCACGCATGGCGACAATCTCCGATCCCACCGGGACGCCGCGCGCCACCTTGACGTGCAAAACAACTTCGAAGGGTTTCACTTCGCTGTTCGTGGAAACATTCAATCGTCCCAGCAACTGAGCCAGGGAATCCTCGTGGCAGACGTATTCCACCGCGGCCTGGGTGCCGATCGTCGACGTGCCCGCAAGGATGAGAACCCACTCCGTGGGATTGATTCCTCGCATGAGAGCGACCACCGCGTAGTCTTCGCTCAACGGTACGTTCCGCGGACTTCCCAAAAAGTAAACTGGCTCTCCGTTTCGGGCATGCAAATTCACGACCGCCAGATCTCCTTTGCGTTCGCCTGATTCCAGCCGCTGAAACACGAACTGTTCATTCATCGGAATGTCGCGCAACGACAGGTTTTCGGCGGTGGACCCTACGAAGATGAGGTTGTCGTTCTTCGCGTCGTCGAGGGAAAACAGGCTGCCTCTCTTTACCCGGACCTCGCGGCTAAAAAGGTGAAACACGCGGTCAATTTCGTGGACGGCAAGGACTTCCCCTACGCCCGTGTAGTGATCAAGCATAATCGCCCCGGCATCGGTGGCTGGATTCCGGTAGCGCATTCCAGTTTCTGGCCTGCCCACGAAAGCTGCGTTACTGAAAACAACCCAGGGTGGCGTCGGAGCCGAAATGAAGCCGCCCCAAAATGTCTGAAATACGGCCGGGACTGGTGGATCCGCGGTAGCGGCTGGCCGGGAGCGGTTCACCAAAAGCACCACCACCACCGCGACTCCCGCGGCCAGCAAAAGCGACAACGCCAGCACGCTTGCTGCCCAATTTCGCAGGATGTGCCGCCATTTGCGATTCTGCTCTTCCTTTTCGAAAGTCTCCGGTTGAGTCTTTGGGACAATGACCCGGGGTTGGAACGATAGCGTGTAGCTGCCTTTGGGCAGTTCCACAAGGACAGGATCGGTCTCTCCTTCTGAAGAGTAGTACTCGGCAAGCTTCAGTCGCAGCCGGCCCGCCTGGACTCGAATCGCTGAATCCGAGTGTGGATCGAAGTCAGCCGGGCGCCCAAAGACCTCTGTCGCGATTTGATACTCCTTGATCGGCACTCCGGGATTCTGCAGGCTGTGTTCGGCGAGGTATCGAAGAAGCTTGCGAAGGGATTCGGATCCGTGAAGAACTTGGCTTTTCGCGACCCTGTCCACCGCGGCTGAATACTGTTCCCGCTCCACCACCGTGGGTCCTGTTACTCCCATGTAACTCAGCGTAACAATGCGAGCAACCTACTGCAAGCGCTAGAACATTTTTTGTGTAACCGTATCAAACCCTCCGAAACTTTAATTCGGTCGATCGAAGGCTCAGAGTGGCGGGGCCAAAAATCCTTCAGTCGAGCGTGTGGGGTGTGGAAAGCTCGGCTGCTGTTCACTGCTTTGTGAGCTGACATTCACTTGGAGAGCTTGGTGCCGGAGGCGCTGGCGAAGCGTCGGGGCGCAAGGACTCTTTGTGAATTTCCGTTTTTCGTTCAAGAAATGGAATTGGAATCCCGCTTTTCATAGTCCAAAGAACGTTTGTGTCCAGAATTCTGTAGGTTGGACTCGACGCAGGTTCCTCGCCCAAATCCCAGTTGGCTAAAGGCAATAGCTCACTGGGGTGTGACGGGGCAAGTAATTGTTTTGTACTACTAAATCGAATTAGGGCTGACCGTCGCCGGATCAACGGTCCCGTAGCTTTTTGAGACAACTGACAGCGTTTACGAAAAGTGGTTCAGAACTTTTGGAGGATTCGATGAAGACCAGGTGCTTGATTGGGTTGGCGGTAGCACTGGTGGGGCTGTGCTGCACTCTTTGGACGCCCGTAGCGTTTGGGCAGGCGGTATACGGCAGCATTCTTGGCACCGTCACTGACCCGCAGGGCGCGGCTGTCGCAAACGCGAAAGTGACCGTCGTCAATCAGCGCAAGGGGACTGAAGACACGACGACCAGCAACGCCGACGGCAACTATTCAGTGACCCACCTCGTCCCCGACACCTATACCGTTCGTGTCGAAGCATCTGGATTCAAGGTGAGCGAACAGAAAGACGTCATCGTTCAAGCCGACGCCGGATCTCGCGTCGATCTCCAATTCCAAGTCGGCGGCACCACTGAAACGGTCGAAGTAACGGCCGAAGCTCCTCAGTTGAAAACCGACCGCGCCGACGTCGCGGTTACCTTCAACGACCGAGCGGTTGAAGAAGTTCCGATTCTGAATCGCAACTTTACTCAGCTCCAGTTAATGGCTCCCGGCTCGCAAAAGATTGTCGGCTGGAGCCACGCCGCCACCGAGAATCCGCAGCAGGGCTACCAGATCTTCTCGCAGGGACAGCACTTCAGTGGCACCGGGTTCGAGCTGGATGGAACCGATAACCAGGACCCCATATTGGGGATTATCGTCGTGAACCCCAACCTGGACGGAGTTACCGAAGCCAAAGTAGCGTTGCAGAACTACGACGCCGAATTCGGCAAAGCCGTCGCTAGCCTGGTGACGTCGCAGACAAAGTCCGGAAGCAATAGCCTGCACGGGTCGGGCTTTTTCTATCGTCGAACCGATTGGACAGCGGCGCGCGATCCGTTTGCGCAAAGCGCGCCGGATCCGATTACGCATCGCTTCATTCCAGGTTCCCGCTGGGCGCAGTTTGGCGGCACCATCGGCGGCGCGATTATCAAGGACAAGCTGTTCTTCTTCGGCGATTACCAGGGAACCCGACAGATCAACGGTGTCAGCGGCCTGTTTACCGTTCCGACCCACACGGTTCTGACCACGTGCAATCCCGCAACAAACCCAGGGGGCATGTGCGATCTGAGCGAGTATCTGACTAAGGCGCCCGGTGGAGGCATCGTTTACGACCCTCAAACAGGAAACCCCCAAACCGGAGCGGGTCGAACACCGTTCCCCGGCAATAAAATCCCGGTGACTAGACTCTCGGCGGCAGCAACGAAAATTCTCGCTTTGTTTCCTGACCCCGGTGCGACAGCTCCGGTACTCAATAACTTTGTTGGATCAGGCTCAGGTCCTTTTACATCGAACGGCTTCGACACCCGCATTGACTACACGGTGAGCCAATCGCTCAACGTGTTCGGGCGGTTCAGCCTTTCCTACTACACCATCTCGGGGACGGGTCTGTTGGGCGCCTTGGGTGGTCCTGGCAATGGCGGGACGGCGGACGCTCCTGGATTGTCCGGTAGTTCCAAAACCCATAATTACAGCCTCGCCACGGGTTTCAACAAAACCGTAACCAATAGTTGGCTTACCGATTTTCGCTTTGGTTATTTCAAGTACAATCCCCAAACCAGCAAGCCCGATGGCGGTACGCCAATGACCAACTTCGGAATCCTGGGTGCGAATATACCGGGTGACCCCAAGACGAACGGTCTCGGCTCCTTCCAGCTTGGTAAAGATCCTCTCAGCGGATTCAACGGCGCGCCCAACCAGGGCGGGAATGGTTTGGTAATTTCCAGCTTTGGTGATGGATTAGGCGTGGCTCGCTGCAACTGCCCGCTGACCGAGAGCGAGCAGCAGTTCCAGTTCGTCAACAACTGGACGCATGTGAGAGGCAACCACCAGATCAAATTTGGCGCCGACATTCGCTACGCCATGAACCTGCGAATCCCCAGCGACAACAACCGTACGGGTGAATACAACTTCAGCCCCGAGGATACCTCCAGCGGCGGAAACGGAGGCTTGGATTTAGCTACTTTCCTGCTGGGCGACGTTACCTCGTTTGCCCGCTACGTCAACAACCCCACCATCGCCGGCGCCAATAACGCGGCCGAGAGACAAAAGCGCTGGTTCTTCTATGGGCAAGATACATGGCGCGCCACAACCAAGCTAACCCTGAACTACGGGTTGCGCTGGGAGATCTACTTCCCCGAAACCGTAAACGGCAAGGGCCACGGAGGATTCGCGAACATCGTCGACTTCGGAACTGGGGGAATCCGCGTTGCGGGTTACGGTCCTTACAATTCGAGCGGGAACGTCAAAAATGCTCTGCGTGCCTTCGCTCCTCGCTTCGGTATTGCTTACCAGGCTACGTCCAAGACCGTGGTTCGCATGGGATATGGACGCAGCTACGACATCGGCGTGTTCGGCTCCAACTTCGGGCACACGGTCACGCAAAACCTGCCCGTGTTGCTCAAGCAGAACTACGATGCCAGCACCTTCCCCGACGCGAATGCCCCAAACCCCAACTGCGTTGTAACTGCAGCGCAACCAGTTACGTGCTCCGCCAATCTGGTCAGGCTGTTCAATCTGGGTGACCCTCAAGGGCCGAATACCAGTCCCGACATCAATCCCGGCAACGCCTTCCCGGCCATACCGTCCAACGGCTTTTTCACGTTAACGCCGGGACTTTCCGGTACCCACATCCGTCCTCTGCGTCAGACCCTGCCCACAGTGGACGCCTGGAACATCACCGTGCAGCGACAACTGACCAACACCATGTCCTTGGAAGTTTCCTACGTGGGCAGCAAGGGAACGCACGGTTTCGTCGGCGATGGACCTAACTATGACATCAACCCGGCGGCTGTGGGTGACGGAACCTCGGTCACCAAGGCCTTCATCCTGACCGGCGGCGCAGGCTCCCCTGCGACGACAACACCCTGTCCAGCAGGCTCTACGCCAAATTCACAGACGGCGAGCGGCTTCTGTGGCCCGGCGAGCGCCTCGCTCAGTCCCTTTGTCCCGCAGAACAACCGGCGGCCCCTTTACCCCAAAATTCCCTTCGACCTAAGCAACTACTACGGCAACGATGCGGCCAGTACCTACAACGCATTCGAAGTCAAACTGGACAAGCGTTTCTCGCAAGGCTTCCAGTTCTTGACCCACTACACCTACGCTCACGCGGATGGCTATCCCCAGGATAACTACTACGCGGTGAGCCACCTCTACTCCTGGGGCCGGGTGGATTTCAATCGCAACCACGTTTTCGTCTTCAGCCCCATCTATGAATTGCCTGTCGGCAGAGGCAAAAAGTACATGGGTGACGCGAGCAGGGCAATGAACTACATCGTCGGTGGGTGGCAGATCAGCAACACCACCAACTGGAGCAGCGGCCTGCCCTGGACCCCGAGCATCGGTGAATGCGGGAGCGTCATCGACACAGGTCCGTGCCGTCCAAACTCAGTCAGCTCCAAACTTCACACCGGGGTTGGACCATTAGACACAGTCAACCATACTCGGTCGTTCTTTACGCCTGTCGCCCCAGTATTCGATCCGAACGCGGTGCCTGTGGGGACGGATGTTTGTGCCCTGGCGCGAGCCCCCTCTGGGCCATTCGCGCTTCCCAACTGCGGACAGATCGGCAACATCGGCCGCAACACGTACGACGGCCCGAGAGGCTTTTACTCCGACATGTCGCTCACCAAGGCCTTCGCGATCACCGAACAGGTCAAGGCAAAGTTCATCGTGAATGCTTTCAACATCTTCAATCACCCTGTCTATGCTTTCAGTCAAAACAACGGAGCCAATGGCTGCATTGATTGCCAGGGCGGCAACAACGGCAAGATCACTGGACTCGAAGGCGGCACCCACATGCGCCAACTGGAGTTCGCGGTTCGGTTCGACTTCTAATCCGAACCAAAAATTTCCAATTCACGAGGGAGCCCACGTGGCTCCCTCTATTTATTGGGTGCGAGCCCATTACCATGCAATCGGCAGATTGCCGGTAAAGCTGGGGAAGGAACTACAATAGCTCGCATCAGGTTGCTTCGGGCAAGCGTAGGTACTGTGACGAAGCGAATCATTCTGGTTCTCTTGCTGATGTCGGCCGCCGTGGCGCGCTTGAACTCCGGTCGACCGCAATCGAACGACGCGGCAAGACTCCCCGCCGTGGCGGCTCCCGAAACTTCCTACGTTGGAAACGATGCCTGCGCTCGCTGCCACGAAGCCATCAGCGAGTCCTACTCGCACACCTCGATGGCGCATGCCAGCGGTCTGGCCACTGACGAGCCGCGGACGGTGGACTTCGTGGACCCCGGCTCTCGCGTTCACTACCGGATCTTCAGCGATGCGGGGCAACTCTGGCTGAGTTTTGAGCGCCCCGGCGACAACTTCGTCAACGGGAAGCGGAAGCTGTTGTACTTTGTCGGCTCCGGACGGCGCGGCCTGACCTATCTATTCGCCGTCGACGGTTTTCTCTTTGAATCGCCCATCAACTGGTATGGCGACAAGAAGCTTTGGGACATGGCGCCAGCCTACCAGGGTACGCGGGAGATTCCATTGAATCTCCCCGCGTTTACCAGCTGCCTGTATTGCCACGTCAGCGATCTACAGCCGCCTTTGCCGGGAACCGAGAACCGCTACGCTATGCCGTTCCAGGGTCATGGAGGCGTCACCTGCGAGCGTTGTCATGGTCCAGGGGCATCTCACGTCAAGGGCGGACCCATCGTGAATCCCGCTCATCTCCCCGCCGATCGCCGCGACGCCATCTGCATGCAGTGCCATCTCGAAGGCAAGATCGCGGTAGAACGTCCCGGCGTTCATCTCTCAAACTACAAACCCGGGGACGACCTTTCAACCTACGTTCGCTATTTCGTGCTCGCCGACCTCGCGACCCGCGACCTGGGAGCCGTCAGCCAGGTGGAGGCCCTGGCGCAGAGCACCTGCAAGCAGAAGGCCGGCGACTCCATGTCCTGCACGAGTTGCCACGATCCTCACTCGGAGCCCAGCCCGGAAAACAAGGTTGCTTATTATCGAAAGAAGTGTCTGTCTTGTCACGGCGCATCGTTCGCTGAGAAGCATCATCCCAACCAGGCCGATTGCGCGGGTTGTCATATGCCGGCCTCGCGAAGCACCGATGTGGCGCACACGCAAGTGACCGATCATCGCATTCTGCGGCGGCATCTCGGGTTCGACGGCGTACTTCAATCGGCGGGAGACCCTGAACTAGTCCCCTTCCCGCGCTCCGAGCAGGTCGATCTGCGCGACCGTGCGCTCGCCTGGCAGATGCTGGCCCAAAAAGGAGACGCAGAGGCCCGTGGCAAGGCTGAACGTTTACTTCGTCAAGCCATCATGAATAATCCCGACGATCCCGCTGTGCTTGCCGAGTTGGGATATGTTGAGCAGCAACACGGGCGCATTGACTCTGCCCGTGCACTGTATCAGCGTGCCATCACTCGCGATCCTGACACCCTTGATGTCGCGATCGATCTCGCGGTGCTGGAGGCCAGCAGCGGGCATCTTGGGGCGGCCGTCAAGCTCTGGCAATCGGTATTTGCACGGGCGCCCTACCGCAGCAACGTCGGGTTGAATCTGGCAGAGGCTTTCTGCAAGTCCGGACAGTACGATTCGGCGCGCTCCTATTTGCTGCGCGTGCTGGAATTCGACCCCGACTCGGCGCACGCCAAGTTGTCCCTCCAACGTCTCAATCAAGTTCCGCCCGCCTGCGGCCCCTGATCTGGAGGGGCTGTGTTCTAATTGCGTTCAGAGGTTCAACGAAAACTCCGTGACACTTGCTGACTGGATCGTGTGGGGTTTGCTGGTCGGGATTCCTGCCCGAACTTTGGCCCAAGCCAGTGTCGTCTCCACGCAGAATAGCCCGACTCTGCCCGCCAGTCCCTCGCATGCTGCCGATTCTTCCTTTGCGGAATCCAGAAGGCTGCTGGAGCAGGGAAAGAACGAAGAAGCGTTGGCTCGATTGCAGCAAATAGCCTCGCAGAGCCCTTCCACGCCGGGCCTCGCCAGGGAGTTCGGTGTTGCCTACTACAAAAGCGGGGAATACCCCAAAGCCATTGAGTCCTTCCAGAAGGCAACGCAGGAAGATCCTGGCGATCAGGAGGCCATCCAACTGCTCGGCCTGTCCAATTACCTCGCGGGCCGCCCCGCGGCAGCGATTCCTTTCCTCGAAAAAGTTCAGGGCTGGTTCCCGCGCGCCAATGTCGATGCCTCCTACATCCTCGGCGTCTGCTACATCCAGACCAAAGACTATCCTCAGGCGCGCAAGGCGTTCGCCCGGATGTTCGACGTTCCTCCCGATTCCGCGGCGGCGTACCTCTTCACAGCGCGGGTTCTTCTTCGTCAGGAATTCGATCCGATTGCCGAAGAGTACGCGCAAAAAGCAATTGCGCTCGATCCGAAGCTGCCTCTGGCCCACTTCTTCCTGGGTGAGTTGCATATTTTCAAATCGAAGATCCCCGAGGCCATCGCCGACTTTCAGGCGGAACTGGCTCTGAACCCTGGGCACGCGCCGACCTACTACAAACTGGCCGACGCCTATTCGCGTGTGCAGAAATTCGATGAGGCCGAGCGCCTTCTCCAGCGCTCGATTTGGCTGGACTCTACTTCCACGGGGCCTTACATCCTGCTTGGAAAGGTACTTGAGAAAAAAGGCGAGGCCGAGCTTGCCGTCAGAGCTCTCCAGCACGCGCTCAGCATGGATCCAAACAACTCCGTCGCGCACCACCTGCTGGGCCAGGCTTACCAGGACATGGGAAAAACAGGCGACGCAGAACGGGAACGTAAGCTCGCCCAACAACTGAACGACGCTGCAACAACCAATAACCCGCAGTGACCGCGTCCACTTAAATCCGGGGAAACGCGTGCTCTGCGAGAGACGCCGGAGCTTGGTTACTTGCCCGCAGTCGAAGGATGATCCTGCTCATTTGCCAGCCGTGTCGCCATCTCAGCGGGCAAGGCGTGGAGTAATGCTAAAAACGCGCCGTTGGTCCAGCCAAATCCAACCACGTTCTGCTGATACCCGGCAGCCACCGGCGTTTCCGAGGACCGGGTGACCACGTTGTATTTCTCGCGGATCGTTCCATCGCGCCGAAAATTCTCCGCGACCGTCGACAGGAACTCATACGACACACGATCGGCATCTTCTTTATAGCCGTATCGCCGCAGGCCTTCGATCGCCAGCAGTTGCGTGGGCGCCCAGCCGTATGGATAGTCCCACTGCACACCCTCCTCGCGATTGCTCATCGCCAGTCCACCCGCATGCTCAAAAATCGACAAGTTCCGTCGCACCGCCTCAGCCTGCTCTCTCGTGGCGATGCCTGCCCACAGCGGATAAAACGTCGTGATGTATTCGTAGGTCGAGCGCGCCGAAGTCTCCAGGTTATAGTCGAAGAACATTCCCCGCTGCGCTTCCCACAGATACTGCTGGATGCGATCTTTGCGCCGCTGCGCGCGTTCCTGCCAGCGCTGCGCATCTTCTGTGTGGCCTAACATCTTGCTGATCTGCTCGAGATCCGTTTCGGTTTTGTAGAGAAGGCTGTTCAGGCACACCGGGGCGTAGTGATGCGTCGCCGCCCCATAGGGTCCAAAGCGGAAGGAAATATCGAACCCCGATTCGCGCATGGCGCGATCGCCCTTGTAGTAGTCGGCCGCCAGCGAGATGTCTTGCGCAGGATTGCAATCCGGGGCCGCCATGGTCCGCGCCGCATCGCACAGTTGTACCGCGTATTCCGCTCCCACAATCGGCTCGTGCTGCTTATCGCCGTGAACTTCCGCAATATACTTTTGCGCGTCTCCGTGGAGCAGCAAGAACCCTGCGACTTTCCGGTAGAAATTCTTCTCGTCCTTCAAACTCTCGGGAGCGGGACCATTGCCAAAATCAAAATAGCGTGCCAGGCCAGTGTCGCCCGCCACATGCGGGTCGCGATTCCACATCTCATAATCTCTGCTGGCCCACCGGTAGCCAGCCTCCAGCAATTCGCGATCGTCTTTTCCCGCCGCTTTCTCCGCTTCATAAACCGCCACGATCATCGACGTGAGAAATGGCGGCTGCGAGCGCGTCAAGAAATAGGTCCGGTTGGCATTCAAGACCGTGCCATAGTGCTCAATCTCAAAGAAGAAGTTCTCGATCATCCCGCGCGCCAAGTCGACCCGCTTGTCCTCAATCAGGCCACGCACAATGAAATAGCTGTCCCAACCGTACATTTCGTTGAACCGCCCCCCTGGCACTACGTACCGATTTGCCAGATAGAGCAGACCCGGAGGTGTGAGATTGGTGCTGACCTGGCCGGGACCGGTGATCGCGACCGGAAGCTGCCGAACCTGCAGGTGACAGCGCTTCTCGGCCTCTTTTGTCGAATCGGGTTCAGGAAATTCAGCGGGCAAATACAGGACCGATGCTTCCACAAGCTTCGGATCCACCACCGTATTGCAGTCGCTCATCGAGCGCGTCAATGTGTCCCAGCCTGTTGCAATGTAGCCGAGTATGGGGGCGAGCCCTTTCGCGTCGGCCGCCTCGCGCGAAGATCCCGCGGCTGTCGGCAGCAGGATGGCAAAACAAAGAATGAGCCCAGCCCACCGCCTTGGCAGTGGTTCATTGCCCTTGTCGTTTTGCATGATCCGAGGAGAATAGAACAGAGAATCACGAAACAAAAGCGTGTTTTCGGGTCAATTCCGCTCAATTCGAGTCACTCTATCTACAGCTACATCAGCTACTTACAGGCGGCTTCTGCTTCGCCAACTCGCGCCACGACGCCGTGCCGTCCCGTGTCACTCCCAGACAAGTCCAACCGCTGGATCGGGAGTAGCCTGTCGCCAAACATCCCCCGGCGAAGTGTCTTCTTCGATGCCTCGCTCGGGCGAGACAGGTACATCCCGGTCAGGAGGAGCCATGAAACCGTTCTCGTGGTGCGCGTCCGTGCTTGGGTTCGTGTTGGCTTTGCAAGGGGCAGCTTTCCCGCAGGGTTCGTCCAGTTCACTGCAGGGAACCGTGACTGATCCAAGCGGCAGCGCCATCCCCGGCGCGACCGTGGTGCTCTCCAACACGCAAGCCACCTTTGAACGAACCACCACGACAGGGGCGCAAGGCGACTTTCGCCTGCTCGCTGTCCCTCCCGGAACGTACACCCTCACCGTAACCGCGCGCGGTTTCGCTCATTACATGCAGACTGGCCTTGAGTTACTTGTGAACACGCCAGCAACCGCAAACATTCAACTCAAAGTCGGCGCCGTGACCGAAAATATCAACGTCACCAGCGAAGCGCCCGCGCTGAACCTGGTCGATGCTTCCATCGGCAATTCCTTCAACGAAAATCAGATCCGTCAGATCCCGCTCGAGGGCCGCAATGTCCCCGACCTCCTCAGCCTGCAGGCTGGCGTGGCCTACACCGGCAATCGTCAGGATATCGACAAAAATCAGGACTCACGCAACGGCGCCGTGAACGGAGCACGCAGCGATCAAAGCAACATCACGCTCGATGGTGTGGACGTCAACGACCAGTCCAGCGGATATGCCTTCACCTCAGTCCTCCCCACCACCCTCGATTCCGTGCAGGAATTCCGCGTGACCACCTCGAACTACAACGCCGACCAGGGCAACGGTTCCGGAGCCCAGGTGGCGCTGGTCACCAAGAGCGGCACAAACAATTTTCACGGTTCTCTCTACGAATACCATCGCAACACCGTCACCAGCGCGAACGACTGGTTCGTCAAGGCGTCTGAAGTGCGCAGTGGCGAACCGAATGTTCCCGACAAACTCATTCGCAATATCTTTGGCGCATCGCTGGGCGGTCCAGTGAAGAAGGACCGTTTGTTCTTCTTCCTCAACTACGAGGGCACTCGGCAGCGCGAAGAGCAGAGCACCGTGCGCACCATTCCTACGCCCTCCATGTGCGCGGGCAACCTGAAATACCTCTATTACCCAAATAATGACTCGAGCCAGCCACTTCAGGTGCAAACCCTGACTCCGGCCGACATCAAGAATCTCGATCCCTGGACGACTTTGGGCTGGAACCCTTCTGGTGCTGGGATCAATCCCGCCATTCTGAATGGAAGCACCGGCTACTTCGACAAGACATTCTGCACCGGCAAGTTCAACACGAATGATGGCTCCGTGGGCGACGGCCTGAACTATTCCGGCTTCCGTTTTCGCGCCCCAGTCAGCCTCGACAACAACGCCTTCATCGCACGCCTCGACTACCACCTGACTGCCGACGGCAAGCACACTCTGTTCTGGCGCGGCGCGCTGCAGAACCTCCACAACCCCCAGGCCCCATTCCTCCCCGGCAGCGCTCCAGAGTCAGTTCTCGACGACCACAGCAAAGGAATTGTGGTTGGCTACACCGCGGTGTTGACTCCAAAAGCCGTCAACAGTTTTCACTGGGGTTTCACCCGGCAAAGCACTGGGATTCTGGGAAATTCCAACCAGGAGTGGAATGTCTTCTACGGCCTCGACCAGGGAATTGTCTACAGTCACAACGCGCAGACTCCCGTGCACAATTTCCTCGATGACTTTTCCTGGACCAAGGGCCAGCACACGTTCCAGTTCGGCGCCAACATCGGCTTTGCCCGCAACCCGCGCATCAGCTCCGAACATTCCTTCAGCGTCGGCAAAGGTGCGACTAACTGGATGTCTCCCACCGGTTTTGCCAACACGGCGACTCATCCCGATGCCGCAAATCCCCTCGCCTGCGGCGGAATCGGAAGTGCCACCGGCGGAAGTCCCCTCGATCCCTGTCACGGAACCGATCCCAACACCAATCTCCCCTATCCGGAGCCCGCGTCCACTCCGCAATTTGACTATCCCGTCATGGGACTGCTCGGCATGGTCTCCGATGTCGTCGCCAACTACAACTACGACAAGAGCGGTCAGGTCCTGGCTCCTGGCGAACCTGTAAAAAGAAGATACGGCCTTAACTGGTATGAGCTCTACGCCCAAGACTCCTGGCGGG
The DNA here is from genome assembly GCA_963729415.1 of uncultured Acidobacteriota bacterium. GTDB lineage: Bacteria > Acidobacteriota > Terriglobia > Terriglobales > Acidobacteriaceae > Gp1-AA133. The sequence continues at coordinate 875,824 of CAVSOD010000018.1, forward strand.
TGAAGCCGAATCTCACCGTCACTTATGGAGTTCGCTGGTCGCTGTTCCCGCCGCCGTGGGAAGTGAACGGCCTTCAGGCCTCGCCGACTTGCGACCCATCCGTAAATCCCGGAGGCTGTCCTCCCTGGGCTTCCAACCTCGGCACCGAGTTCGCGCACAACGCCCAGGCAATGCGCCAGGGCATCGGCTACGATGCCACGCCCCTCGTGTCGTTTATTCTGGGTGGCCCCGGAAATCCCGGTCCCGGCTTTTACCACTTCGAAAAATCGGATTTCTCTCCCCGCATCTCGTTCGCGTATTCCCCTCGTCCCCACGGCGGATGGCTTAAAACCATGTTCGGCGACTCCGACAAGACCGTCATCCGCGGCGGTTTCAGCAAGGTCTACGATCGTGCCGGCATGCAAATGCTGAGTACCTTCGATGCCAACGCTCCAGGAGGCTTGTCGGCCACCGTGCAGAATCCCTGCTGCGCCGCGACCGATCCTGCAGGATCCGGAACTCCTTACGACACGGCCGATGGTGTCCCGCGCATCGCCAACATCAACAAGATTCCGGTGAACAATATCTTCGGCGCCAACTTCTTCGTGCAAGCGCCTCCCGGACAATTCCCCCAAACCCCGCCTGCAACCGGTCAGGCCATCACCTGGGGCATCGATCAAGCCATCAAAACTCCGTATGCCTACGCATTCGACTTCTCGGTCGGACGCGAATTGCCAAAAGGATTGTCGCTGCAGCTTTCCTATGTAAACCGCCTCGGACGCAATCTGCTTACGCAGCGCGATCTCCGCCAGCCAATCGACCTTTACGATCCCAAGACCGGCATCGATTATTTCTCTGCCGCTACTGCATTGGCAAAGGTCGCTCAGTCGCAAGCGGTGTTCGATCCCACCCAGGTCACGGACGCGATGGTTGGGCCAACCGCCGCCTTCTGGCACAACATGATCTCGCCGCTCGCGAATCAAGGCTCGTCCTACGTTTCGTACTACACGCAGTTTCAGGCAACTCAACCCGGTTCCGCGGGATTGATTCAGGCCGTCTATGACCTCTACTACGACCCCTTCCTTTCCTATCTCGGCAACGAGGTGGTCGGGTTGGGATACACCGACATCTACTATGGGCTGACTGACAGCGCGGCTCCCGGAACCAACTTTTACGGATTCAAAGGTCCGGGCTGTGCACCGTCCGCGGGTCTGAACTTCTGCCCCGGAACGTCTTTGAACAATCAGGCCACCAGCATGTTTGCCTGGAGCTCGATCGGCAAATCCGACTACAACGCCCTCCAGGTCAGCTTTCGCAAGCAGTTCAGCCAGGGCTTGCAGTTCGATTTCAACTACACCTTCTCCAAGTCTCTCGATATCACATCCAATGCCACTCGACTTGGCTATAGTTCTAGCGTCAACGTGGGTTCTCCTGGAAGCCGATTGGCGAACGCCTGGTCCCCAAATGCGCGCCGCGCGGTTTCCGACTTCGACACGCCGCACCAATTCAACCTGAACTGGATTGCCGAATTACCTTTCGGCAAAGGCCGTCACTTTGCCGGCAACGCCGGCTCGCTGGCTGACGCCATCATCGGCGGCTGGGAACTCTCGGGAGTGGCTCGATGGACCAGCGGTTACCCGTTCACCGTAGACAACGGAAATTTCTGGCCCACAAACTGGGACGAGCAAGGCATCGGGCAAATGATCGCTCGGCCAAGTATGGGCCACCACCGCGATTCCACCGGCGCCGTGAGTGCTTTTGCCGACCCCGCTGCCGCCTTTGCCGACTTTGTGCATCCTTATCCGGGCCAGGCCGGCTCGCGCAATGTCATCCGCGGGGACGGCTTCGCCGGACTCGACATGGCCTTGAACAAGCGCTGGAAGATGCCAATCGAGGGCCACAGCCTGCAGTTCCGCTGGGAAGTCTTCAACGTGCCCAACCTGCATCGCTTCAATGCGCTCTCGGGGCTTGGCACACAAGCCTGCGCCTGCATCGCATCGCTGCAGCAGCTGCCAACTTCGTTCGGAAACTACACGGGCCTGTTGACCGATCCGCGAATTATGCAATTCGCCTTGCGCTACGAATTCTGAACTGTAGCGCCGGCGTCCCGCCGGCTGTCGTGAGAGCCTGCCCTGAGCTTGTCGAAGGGGCATCTTGCCCTCACCGCGCAGGTTCATATCAGGGCGCGGCTTCAGCCGCGCCGCCAACGGGTTGCAGATACACTGGGGCTTTAGCTCCTGGGGTCAGCCATCTTCCTCGCGTACCCTATTTATGAGGTGAGTTGTAGACTTTTGCGGATCTCATGACACACCTGGCACGCAAGCTACGGCTGGTGGACTATTTCGCCCTCGGTTTCGGCGTGATGGTCGGCACCGCGTGGCTGGTCGTGATGGATGACATCCTGAAGCGTGGCGGCCCGCTCGGCGCCTTGCTCGGCTTCACGCTCGGCGCTTTGATCCTGCTCCCCATCGGCTACGTCTACGGCCAGCTCATCAAGGAAATTCCCGACGCCGCCGGGGAAGCCGCCTACGTGGCCAGGTTCTTTCCCCCGGCCGTCAGCTTTGCCACCGGCTGGATGATGTTCCTCAGTTATTTCCTGACGTGTCCGTTCGAAGCACTAGCCGCCGGGCGGATTACCGGATACCTGTTCCCCGCGCTCAACTCGATCGAGCTTTATCGCCTCGGCGGCTACCCGGTATTTTTGCCGCATGTGATCCTGGGGCTGATTCTCACGATCGCCTTGACCGCGCTGAACTACCACGGCATCCAGGCGAGCGCCCGGCTCAGCAAGACAGCTACTTTCACTTTCCTGACCCTGGTCGTGATCTTCGCTCTGGCCGGCGCGCGACACGGCTCTGCTTCGAACTTCTATCCACTATTCAGTCACAAGCCGTTGTTATCGATCCTGTTAGTGTGGCAAGTGGTTCCGTGGCTGGTATCGGGCTTTGAATCGGTCGGCAAATGCGCAGAAGAAGCCAGCCTCGGTTTCGAAAAGCGGGACTTCTCCGTTGCCGTTCTTCTCACCATCTTCTCGGGGCTGGTTTTCTTTTGGGTGGTGATTGCGGCCGTGTCATTCGTTGCCCCATGGCAGAGTCTGAACAGCAGTCAGCAATTCCCGACTGCGGTTGCCTTCGAGCGCGCCCTGCACGCGCATTGGATCGTCGCGCTCATCATGGGCTCCGCACTCGTCGCTTTGGTGCAAGCCTTTAATGCCAACGTGGTTGCATCGTCGCGCCTGCTTTATGCGATGTCGCGCCGCAACCTTCTGAATCCCGTGATGAGCCGGGTCCACCCGCGCAACCTCATTCCTTCAACCGCAATCATTTCGGTTGGAATGGTGACCGCATTGGCGATCTTCCTCGGCGAGGCCTTGCTCATCCCGATCCTGGAAGTAGGCGCGATAAGCGCCGCCGTCGGCTGGATGGCGGCTTGCGCGTCCTATTACCGCATGCGGCCTGGTGGACTGAAGCGCGCTGCTGCAGTATTTGGTCTGTTCGTAACCGCGGCCATGATCCTCGTGAAGCTGCTCCCCTGGATTCCCGGCCACTTCCATTGGCACGAGTGGCTCGCCTTGGGCATCTGGTCGGCATTGGGGATCGCAGCACACGCCACCCGGGAGCGGAATTTTCAGGAGCAGCCTGACCTGGAAATGGCCGACGCTGCCCCTTAGCGTGTCGACGAAACTCGCACCCACATTTCCCCTCATGAGCGACTACGCCAACAACAGCTTCTGGCTTCAAACTTCGGGCGATGACCTGACCCCGCGACCGCCGCTTCGCCAATCCATCGACGTCGACGTAGCCATCCTCGGAGGCGGATATACCGGGCTCTGGACCGCGTACTACCTTCTCTGTGCGGACCCAACCCTCAAGGTCGCAATCCTCGAAAAAGAGATCGTCGGTTTCGGCGCTTCGGGCAGAAACGGCGGCTGGTGTTCCTCCAAATTTCCCGTGAGTCCCGCCATGCTCGAGCAGCGCTACGGCCGCGAGAAAGCCCGTTCGCTCCTGTTGGCCATGAACGATACCGTCGCCGAGGTTGCGCGAGTCTGCCAGCGTGAAAACATCGATGCGCACTTTCACAAGGGTGGCATTCTGACTCTGGCGCGGAGCAATCATCACGTCCCGATGTTGCGTTCAGCATTTGACGGTTATGCGCGGCTGGGCCTTGAACAACAGTACAAGCTGTTGACTGCCGATCAGGTGCGCGAACGCGTGCGCGTCACCAACGCCTGTGGTGGACTCTATGCCCCCGAGAACGCGAGCCTGCACCCCGGCCGCTTGGTGCGGGGACTCGCCCGCTCGATTGAGAAGCGCGGCGGCACCATATATGAGAAAACCGACGTCTTGAGCTTCGAGCGCGGCCCGTCAGCGAAGCTGATCACCACTGCCGGAGAAATTCGCGCCAGGCAAGCGATAGTCCTGGCGGGCGAATCCTACCTCACTCGGCTTCCTAACCTTCATCGCGTCGTTCTGCCCGTGTATTCGTTGATCGTGCTAACCGAGCCATTGACGGATGCCCAATGGAACGAAATCGGATGGCAGAATCGCGAAAGCCTCGCATCCTGCAATTACACCGTCGACTACCTCACCCGCACCGCCGACGGCCGCATCTTGTTCGGCAGTCGTGGCGCACCCTATCGCTTCGGCTCGAAAATCAGCGAAGAGCAGGATCGCCACGCCGAAACTCACGCTCACATCAAGCAACTTGTCGTGGAATGGTTCCCGACGCTTAGGGACATCCGGTTCACGCACGAGTGGGGCGGCTCCGTGGGCATGCCGCGCGACTGGATGCCGATGGTCGAATTCGATCCCAACACCAGAATTGCCACGGCGCGCGGTTACACGGGGCAAGGCGTTTCCACCACGAACCTTGCGGGCAGAATCCTCGCCGAACTGATTTCCGGGCGCCCCACCTCGTTGAGTCAGCTGGTAATGGCGCAACGCCACTCGCCACTTTGGGAGGTCGAACCGTTCCGCTGGCTGGCGGTGCGGTACATGCAAAATGCGTTTCGTCGAATCGACGAGGCGGGCAAGAAAGGACGATCCCAGCCGCCCGATGCCGCGCTCGCGAAATACATCGGACGCCACTAGCCGCTGTCTTCAGACTGGACTAATTCGGTTGCCAATATCCTTCGGCCGTCGCCGCCGGCGGGAGTTCCAGCAATGCCGGTTCATCGCTCCTCGATGTTTCGCTCGCTGCCTGCAATCGAAACGCCCGCGGAGAAAGACCAAACTGCTTTCTGAAGCTATGGCTGAAATGCGCCGAATCGCTGAACCCCCAGCCGAAGGCGATTTCGGTGATCGTCCGATTCTTCATGCCGGGGTTCGCCAGGTCACTGCGGCATCCCGTCAGGCGGAGAGTTCGGAGGTAGTCTCCCAGCGTGGCGCCCGTTACAAGAAACAACCGGTGCAAATGACGCACCGAAATCCCAGCTGCTGAGGCGATCTCCGCCGCGTCCAGCGTGCATTCAGACAAGTGAGCGGCGATGTAGCGCTGAATTTGCCCGCGAAGCTCGGCGCCACGGGGGATTGACCCGGAATTCCCGCCAAAGCATGCCGAGAGAATTTCGAAATATGCCTCGAGTGCCGCTGCGCTTTCTTCCACCTGCATCCGTCGCGCCTCTTCGTAAAGAGACTGCGACAACCGGCAGAGCATGGCGCCCAATCGCTCTCCGCCGCTGATTCGTTGCGCCAGCGGAATGTCGGTTCGGCGCAGATGGTTCTCCATGAGCCAATGCGGCACACGCAGATACAGACGAGCGCAATCCGTGGAACACGCCGACGACCACGGATGTCCCGAGTCAATCAGCGTGCTGTCACCGGGATAAAGCAGGACGCTGGTCCCATTCTGCACGTAGCGGCGCACCCCGGCGATCTGGGTGATCACGATGCAGAACCGGTTCTCCGCGCTGGGCGAATCAGACGGCCACTTCGAAAACGAAAGTGGACTTGACGAGAACCGCGTCAACCGCAATCCGCCCACGTCCCGGACATCAATAGTTCCGTGAAAAGAAGCTCTGGGAAGCTGAATCAGGCAGTCACCGCAGATTTGCTTTGCGTTCCATTGCCAGGCGTCGATTCGGTCCGATGCCGGCAACAGCTCGGTGGAAAAAAGTTGGGACATCGTCTCCTCGACGCCTTGCTGCTCATGCCGATCACCGGATGAGCTCCGATCGACCGGCACAAATACAATTGCAGGATCTTGCGCCGTGCTGGCGCGGAAACGTAACACAGAAGTTAACAGGGATCAAGATCAATCTAGTCTCAAACCCGCATTCCACACGCGTTCGCAGTAGCAATGCGCCGGCCGGCAGCGGAGATTGTCCAACCCGCGCTGATGTAGAATTTGGGGGCCGCTCAACTCTGAAACCCGTGCCGGAGAAAGTCATGCCAGGGTCGCGGACACCGTCGTCGGAAAGCGCAGCGCGGACGGTGATCCCCTACGCTCGCCCCGAGCCGCAAACCCAGCCCGAATATCTGTATCCGGCATACGTCGCCACTCGTCGCCGTGCTCCCACGCGCCCGCTGGTTCTCCTTCCCCACACGCTGTCAGAAATTACCGGACCGGTTTTTGGTCACGAAGCGGTCGGCGAGAACGATAACGATCTCACGCGCCAACACACCGGCGACCCCATCGGCGAGCGCATCATCGTCCGCGGCCGCATCCTCGATAGCAACGGTCGCCCCGTGCCCCACACTTTGATCGAGATCTGGCAAGCCAACTCTGCTGGCCGCTATGCTCACGCCAACGACAATCATTCCGCGCCCATCGATCCCAACTTCAACGGTACCGGCCGCACTTTGACCGATGCGGACGGGAACTACAGTTTTATAACCATCAAGCCGGGCGCATACCCATGGCGTAACCACCAGAATGCCTGGCGCCCCGCGCATATTCATCTCTCGCTGTTTGGAAACGCCTTCGTCACGCGCCTGGTGACGCAAATGTACTTCCCCGGCGATCCCCTGCTTGCCTACGATCCCATCTGGCAATCGATTCCAGACGAGAAGGCACGGCAGCGCCTCGTCTCAACCTTCGACCTCGACACTACGAAACCCGAGTGGGCGCTCGGCTTTCGCTTCGACATCGTTCTGCGTGGCCGCGAGGCTACGCCCTTTGAAGATTGATTGATCATGTCCCTGATTCCAACTGCGTCGCAGACCGTCGGTCCATTTTTCCACCTGGAATTGACCGACCACGGCTCTTTGGGCCAAATGGCCGACAAGGGCGCACGAGGTGAACGGATTCGCCTCCACTGCCGCGTACTCGACGGCGATGGCGCTCCCGTGCCCGATGCCATGATCGAACTGTGGCAGGCGAATGCCGAAGGCAAGTACGATCACCCGGAAGACCCGCAAACGAAGCAAATCGATCCCGTCTTCCATGGTTACGGTCGCTTGCCCACGCGTGAGGATGGAACTTGCACCTTCGAAACCATCAAACCGGGACGTGTGCCCGCTCCAGGCGGCAGGCTGCAGGCGCCGCACATCAACGTTTCCATCTTCGCGCGCGGCCTGTTGAAGCAGCTGACGACCCGGATTTACTTTGTCGGAGATTCGGCCAACGACGAAGATATGGCCCTGGCACTCGTCCCGCGGGAACGTCGTAATACCCTGATGGCTCAAATGGACAGCGCTGATTCGTCCTGGCGATTCGAAGTTCACCTTTGCGGTGATAACGAAACCGTGTTCTTCAACCTGTAAACAGCATCGAAACTCCTTGCTCGTGAGGCAAAAATGAAACTGTTCTTTCTGATTGTGTTTTTCATGTTTGTCGCCTTTTCGCTCGCGAACGCCACTACGCCCGCGACTTTCACCACCTCCGCCGGAGACGTGAAGATCACCCCGCTTTATCACGCGAGTGCGCTGATCGAAGCGGGCGGCAAAGTCATTTATATCGATCCCGCGAAACCGGCCAAGCTCTCAGGCCTGCCCAAGGCCGATCTCATCCTCATCACCGACATTCACCAGGATCACATGGACCCCGCTTCGATTGCCGAGATCAGCAAGCCCGGCACCGAGATCCTTGCCCCATCGGCGGTCGTGAAGACCGTCACCACCGCCAAACCCATCGCCAACGGGGAAACGAAAACCTGGGACCAGTGGAGCATCGAAGCGATCCCGATGTATAACCTCAAACGCGGTCCCGCCCCGGGCAAGCTCTATCACGACAAGGGCCGCGGGAACGGATACGTGCTCACCTTTGGCGGGAAGCGTTTCTACTTCTCAGGCGACACCGAAGGCGTGCCCGAGATGCGAGCCCTGAAGAATATTGACGTCGCTTTCGTGTGCATGAACCTGCCCTACACCATGCCTCCCGAGGAAGCCGCGGATGCCGTCAAGGCATTCCATCCGAAGGTCGTGATCCCGTACCACTACCACGGCTCCGATCTGTCCGTCTTTCAAAAAGGACTGGAAGGAACCGGGATCGAAGTCAAGCTGCTTGAGTGGTATCCACAGTAAAGGAAATTTCTCGCGAGTAAGCGAGCAGAACGGAAAGACCGCCGACAACTCGAAGATTGCGTGCTCTGCAGCCGGCTTCAGGCTCGCAGGCGCTGCATTTCGGTCTCGGATTGCCCGACGTCGCCACCGCCGGTGCCTCCGCCGACTTCTTCATACGCTTTCAGGATTTTGCGCGCCGAATCGTCCCAGGAGAACCGCTTGGCCTGCTCGTAGCCCCGAAGCTTCAATCGTTCTCGCAGCGCTTTGTCGACCAGCACCCGATGGGTCGCGCGCATGATTTCAAACACATTTTCCGGATTCACCAGAACTGCCGCATTGCCTACAACCTCCGGCAGCGAAGAAGTGTTTGACGTGACTACCGGCGTCCCGTGGGCCATCGCCTCCAGTGGAGGCAAGCCAAAGCCCTCATACAACGAAGGAAACAGAAACACGGTCGCCAGGTCGTAGAAGATTCGCAGAATATCGATGGGCACGAACCCAAAGAAGCGCACATCATTGTGCACGCCACTGCGAATCACCGTGCGCCGCAGGTCCGGATGCCCCGACAAATCGTCTCCAATGATGATGAGCTTCAAATCTGGAAACAGATCTTCCTTCTCGAGTTCGCCACGCAAGGCCGAGAAAGCTTCAATAATGCGCACCAGGTTTTTATGCGGACTGATGCGCCCCGCGTACAACAAGAACGGATACGTCACCAGGTAGCGCTCGGCGATCAGTTGCCGGTCCGCTTCGCTGGCGTGCCCATGCAGAAAGCGCTCGTCGATTGCGTTATAGACAAGCTGGATCCGTTTCGGCGGAATGCCAAACAGCTTTTCGATCTCGTTCTTCGAGAACTGGGATACCGCGAAAATTCGAGCCGCTCGCGCCAGCACCCGCTTGGTCAACTGGTAGTGCATCGCCCGGATCATGCTGGAACCGTTCTTCGGCCGCGACATGTGTTCCAGCAGGTCGTGCACCGTCATCACGTAGGGGCACGGCAGTGAGCGTGGGAGCCAGAATAAATTTGGGATGTGGACCAGGTCGCATTCCAGCCGCTTCAAGATGGTTCGAAACTCAAAGTAGCCCTTGACCGTGCTATCCGGTTCGAGCAGGGGAACCGTGTGAAAGTTCGCCGGCAGCGCGCCGATCTCTTTCACTTTTTCGGGTGAGCCAATCAGGAAGTATTTGTTCCGCCGGTCGAGTCGCCCGAGAGCACGCACCACGTTCCGCGTGTACGTTCCGATGCCGAACTCCGTCATGCGACGGATGTCGATGGCAATCTTCACGGGACGATTTAACCACAGCCCCGACCGCGAAATATAACGATTTCGCCGGATACCCCGCCGTGCCAAGCCTCTAGAACCGGGCCGACGCCCCGAAAACTAGGCTCGCACCTCGGCCTGCGCCCGCGCACGCCGCTCCGCATAAAGCGGGAACGCCTCCGCCATTTCCAGCACCTGGCGCCGAATCTGGGCCAGCGCCTCCGCTTCCTTCCGCCGCTGCAGCGCCTCGGCAATCCAGCGTCCCACCTGACGCATCTCCGTTTCCTTCATCCCTCGTGTGGTCAGCGCCGGACTTCCAATGCGGATCCCGCTCGGCTTGAGCGGTGGGTTCGTATCGAACGGAATCGCGTTCTTGTTGACCGTGATCCCGGCTTCGCCCAGCGCCTTCTCCGCCTCGCTCCCCAGCATGCCTTTGGCAAACACATCCACCAGCATGACGTGCGTGTCGGTGCCGCCCGAAATAATGCGATACCCCTCGGCGGCCAGCGTCTCGGCCAAGACCTTGGCGTTGGCGACAACCTGGCGCGCGTACACCTTGAATTCCGGTTGCATCGCCTCCAGGAAGCACACCGCCTTCGCCGCGATGATGTGCACCAGTGGTCCGCCCTGCATTCCAGGAAAAACTGTCTTGTCGATCGCAGGACCAAGATCCGCCTTCGCCAGGATCATCCCCGACCGCGGCCCGCGCAGCGTCTTGTGCGTAGTCGAGGTCACGATTTGCGCATGCGGCACCGGAGACGGATGCACTCCTCCCGCCACCAGGCCCGCAAAGTGCGCCATATCCACCAGGTAGATCGCGCCCACTTTGTCGGCGATCTGCCGCATGCGCGCAAAATCAATAATCCGCGGATACGCGCTCCCGCCGCCGATGATCAACTTCGGCCGGTCTTTCTCCGCCAGCCGTTCCAACTCGTCGTAGTCGATTGTCTCGGTTTCTTTCGTGACCCCGTAAGGAACTACCTTGTATGTCTTGCCCGAGAAATTCAGATGATGACCATGCGTGAGGTGCCCGCCGTGCGCCAGATTAAGCCCAAGAATCGTGTCGCCCGGCTGCAGGACAGCCGCGTATGCCGCCATGTTCGCCTGCGACCCCGCGTGCGGCTGCACGTTCGCGAACTCGGCGCCGAAGAGCTGCTTCGCGCGCGACCGCGCCAGGTCCTCCACCACGTCGGTAAACTCGCAGCCGCCGTAATACCGCTTTCCCGGATAGCCCTCCGCATACTTGTTCGTAAACACCGACCCCGCCGCCTCCAGCACGGCCTCACTCACGAAATTCTCCGACGCAATCAGCTCCAACCCTTCATGTTGCCGCCGGGTTTCGTTATCGATAGCAGCGGCAATCTGCGGATCGGTTTCCCACAAGGCACGGTACATCGGATTTCGGCTCATGATTTCAGTCTCCGGCGGTGGTCGGCTGCGGCCTTGCAGCTCAGGAATTCAGGTGAAGCGCGCAGCCCGTCTGGATAAGCGCCGCTTCCGAGCGCTCCTCACGATTCTACGCTTCGAATGCGGTTCGGAAAAACGACGCCAGGTGCCAGCCATCCATATATTTATACGGCGCCTCGCCGGTCGTGTAGTGACCGCAGGGAAGCACCACGACTTTGTGGTCGAGGTGATGGTTGGCGAATTCCCGCACCACCTCGCGCGAGAACTCGGGCAGAAACGTCAAATCGTAGTCGGCATAGACCACCAGCGACCGTCTGCGGAATCGCGCAAACTTGTCGAAATACACCATCGGGCTGATTGCCAGCCACAGCTGCCGCAACCGCTCCAGATCGATCTCCGTCTCCAGTCCCTGTCGGATGTGTCGTGTCGTTTGCCCATGCCAGGCAACATCGGCGAAGTAGGTCGACGCATGATTGAACGCCGCCGCTCGAATCCGCGCGTCATGCGCGCTCGCAATGAAGGCGTAGCAGGAACCCAGGCTCGTCCCGATCAGGCCGAGCTGGTTGTATCCTTGTTGCTCCAGCCAGTCGAGGCAGCAGCGAATATCCACCACGCCCTGCCGCACCGCGTTGAGCGTCCTCCCAATGTTGGCAGAAACCGCATAGTCCGCTCGTCTCGTCTCGGCCGGCATGCGAATGTCATGGTAGGGCATGCTCAGCCGCAATACTGCGACCCCAAGCATGTTGAGTACTTTGCACAACCCGGTGTAGGCAATCGCGTCCGCGTTCCAATGGGGAAGCAGTACCACCGCTCGCCGCCCACGGGCGGGAAACCACCGCGCATTCACCAGATTGTTTTCGGGATAAGACGTCAGCACCGGGGAAGTGAAGCGTAGAAAATTCGCGTGCGTCCCGCGAACTTTTTCCTCCAGCTTCGGATCGGGTATTTCGCGCGTGCTGAAAACCTTGACCTCTCGCTGCTCCAACCGGAAGTCGCTCGGCGTACGATACGAATAAAATTCATCACTGTCCGCGATGATTCGCTGGTTGTAGTCGGCAAAAAACTTTTCCGGATCGCTCGGAACTTGCCCCGGAGGAACGCCGTTGCGGCAAGGCCAATCGCGCGCGCACTCCAGGCCCCACTCCAGTGGGCGGACCACACGGTTGTTGTCCACCGACGTGAGCCGGTCTTCCCACTCATACATCCATTTGGCGTAGCGGCTTGGCATGTCGCAAGCTGAATATAACAAAGCCGTACGCTATTCACAGTCAGCCCGCATCGAGTGGCGAAATGCTGCATTCAGCGGGGATTTCAGGGCTGGCAACTAGGTGAGATGAATGCGCGGCACACGCTTGGAAATCCCGCACAGAATCTCGTAGGGAACCGTCCCGCAGTGGTCGGCCGACTTCCACTGCATCCACCGTCAGGGAGCCGCTGCTGCCGATCAATACAACGTCATCGCCGATCTCGAGCACCCGGAATGTGGGTTACATCGACCAGCGTAAGATCCATCGAAATCGTGCCCACGATCGGAGCATAGGTGTCGCCGATGATCACGCGTCCCCGATTCGACAAGCCGCGCCGGTATCCATCGGCGTATCCAACCGGCAGAACCGCAATCTTCGCCGGCGCCTGTGTTATGTAAGTGCCGGCGTACCCCAACTTCTGCCCCGCGCCGAATTGCCGGATCGAAACAATCCGCGTCCTCCACGACAGCGCCGCCTCCAAGGGAAGCTTCGGACCGCCAGTCGCGGGCTTGCCCGCGCGGCTCTGGCGCAACGCATAGCCATACAGCGCAATCCCCGGACGCACCATGTTCTTCCAGGTTTCCGGTCGCGCCAGCAGGCCCCCGGTGTTATCCATATGAAACAGCGATGGTGTGAGGCCAGCACCTTTCACCACCGCGAGGGCGCGCTCAAACGCCGCAATCTGGGCATCCGTTTCCGTTGCATCCAGCACCTCCGACGAAGCCAGGTGCGTCGACACGCCCTCAAGAAACACGTGCGTCGACTGCTGGATCACCTTGCACATCGACGCCAGCTCCTCCAGCGTCACGCCGAGGCGTCCCATGCCGCTGTCGATCTTTAAGTGAATCGGTTGTGGCGGGGCATCCAGCCGTTCTGCGGCCCGGTCCAGCAACTCCACCTGCCACGGTTCCCACACGGTCGCCGTCAGGTTCTGCCGGACCACCTCTTCTTCCTCGCCTCGCCAGAACCCCGTCATCAGCAGGATCCGTCCCGCCAATCCCGCCGAGCGGAGCGGCATCCCTTCGTCCGTGGTTGTCACCCCAAACCACTTTGCCCCCGCCGCTTCCAGAGCCAGCGCGCACGGAGTGGCGCCGTGACCGTAGGCGTCCGCCTTGATCACCGCACACACCGTGACCCGCGGGCCGACGTGGCTTTGCACGGTGTGGAAATTCCCGCATAAGGCGGAAAGCGAAATTTCCGCCCACGTGGGACGAGCCGATTGCCGGGGTGCGACGTCGAGGGTTGCCGAACTCACGTTCTCGCGATTATAGCGGCTCGCCAATTCTCGAGGGCGCCCGCCGTGTCCTATCTTGATGCGACCTATCCACCCGTCAGCGAGAAGTTCACCGTAACTTGTGTCTCCACCTCGACCGGATCTCCATTCAAGATGTACGGCCGGTATCGCCATTGCCGCACCGCATCGATCGCGGCTCCCACCAGCATTGGGTGCCCGCTCATCACCTGAAGATTCTCGATCGTTCCCGTACGGCTGATGATGGCCCGCAACATAACCGTCCCCTGAATCCGCGCGGCCCTCGCCAGCGGCGGATAGATCGGTTGCACCCGATAAATAAGGTTGCCTTCCATCATGTGCGAAATCCGCAGCGGATGCGCCACCGGGGGAGGCGGGGGAGGGGCGACTGTCATGGAATTCCCGATCGAATTGATTACCGAGTTAGTGCTCGACCCCGGTCCGGTGCCACCCTGAACGCAAAATACGCAGGGAGGTGCCTTCTGGTGCCGACCCTCCATCATCCACACGTTCAATCGTTGTGGGAATGGTCGGCGGGGCTACCACAATCCCGTGAAACATATTGCGTGTCGGTGGGATTCATGGCCGGGTGCCGCGCTCCCGTCGGCGGTGGCGGGCCCGGCGGCGGCCCGATTGGCGCGCTCATCGAAAGCAGTTGCAGCTTCGGCAGGCCTTCGGTATAGATCAGCGGTAGCGCCAGCACCACCGCCACGGCAAGCGCCTGCATCGCGAAGGAAGCCAGTGTCGTCCATCCTCGGTGCGAACGGTTGGCCCACTGCGAATCGAGCAAACTGTCAGCAAACATGGTGTCCTCCAGAAAGGAGAGTTCGTTAGCTATAAGGACACCAGTCAGCAATTTTTCGGACCACAAGAGATGTAGCGCCGGCATCCTGCCGGCCCATTGGCGGGCGCGACGCCCGCTCTGACAGCCGATGGGACGGCGCCGCTCCCAAAAAGAAAAAAGGCCGCGCAAACACGCGGCCTTCTGGAACTTTTGCGACCCCTGAGGTGTCGCGACAAAATTTACTTCGGTGGCTCGGCTTGCTTCACTGGAGGAGTCGTCGGCTTTGTCCCCGCGGGCTTGGTTACCGCCGGCTTTGCCCCGCCACTGCTGGGCGACGACGGTGGCGGCGCGACGCCTGACTGCGCGTTGTACACATCCACCACCGACTTGGTCACGTCCACCGACTCGCCCCACCAAACCACCGGGCTCTGCGGCCACGGTTGTGACGTATCGACGATCATGCCGAACCCGTTATCCGTTGCGTACTTGATGAGCACCGGCCCCAGCTTCTGTAGAATGCGCTGCGCAATTTCGTTTTGCTGGTTCTGCGCGTCTTCCCGGGCATCCTGCAGTTGCCGGTCCAGCGTCTTTTGCTTCGATTCAATCTGCTTGACCAGGTTGGCGCGCGCGTCCTCGTTCAGCTTGTCGCCTTGCGTATTGAGCTGCTTCTTCAGGCTCTCAATCTCGTCGTTGGCGCCCTTCAGCTCATTCTGCTTCGGCTCCAGTTTCTTGCTGAGAGCTTCGAAGTCACGCCGGCCTTCATTCGTCGCAAAGATGGCCTGCTCCATGCTGATGGTGCCGACTTTGGTGCCCACACCGCTCACTGCCGGTGCGGCCGCGGGGCTGGCCGCCGGAGCTGCGGCGGCGGATGCGGGAGCTGCGGCCGCGCTGCCCGTTTGTGCCAGGGCCGCCACTGAAATCGCGCACGCCATGGCCAGAAGTATGCTTGTGAGCTTGCTTTTCATTGGATCGCTTGGACTCCTTGGAAATTTCCCGGAAATTTTTGGCTGACTTTCACTTTCCCAGGCTTACGCTGGGCCGTGCCACTAGGTTGACCGGGTCTTGAAGCGGACTATTCATTCGCAACCGGGACAGGTGAGCTGGGTCGCAGCTCCTCACGCCGAACCTGATATGCGTGGCAGCATACCCCGACTTTCCTTCATTCTCAGGGCAGAAGTCGCTACATTATAGCACCGATCGTCAATCCAACCGGACTTAACTTCCCCCCGGCACCACCCTCAGAACGTGGTCGCCACCGTAAACCGGAACGTCTTGCGCGGCTCCCGCAACGTGAAGGTCGAGCCGTACGTATTGATGGCTTGCTGATACGTATAGTCTCCCGCCGCCTTGTACAGGAACGGCGCCGTTCCCCCGGGGAACATGCCGCGCGTCAGCGCCGTCGGCGTCGCGGTCTGGGTATCCAGGCGCAGCGGATTATAGGCCCAGTAAATACGGAACGGCGCATTGATCACCGGCAGCATCACCTGCAGTTCCAACCCCGTCGACATCCGCGGCGTCCAGTTCGTCCCCGCCACGGACTTCAGGTATTGCGAGAAGGTCAGCTTCTCGCCACCCGTGCAGTTCAGCGCAATGTCCAGCTGCGGACAGCCAAACAGTGTGCTGTTGATGTCACTCAGCTGTCCTGAATTGATGCGCAGCTGCGACGGCCGCACAATCGGATCGATCCCCATATCCATGAAGGGCGCCAGCGTCACCGGTCCCACGATGGTGATGCGGTACTCGACGTTCCCGAATAGGTTCAGGTCTCCACCCGGCTGCACGATCGTCTGCACCGGGATTGGAATCTGGTAAGGACCCCGCCGGGGGTTCGAAGGATCTTTGAACACCAATGATCCATCCGGATTTGTCAGGTTCACCACCGCCTTGTTGGGCAGGAAGGCGATGGGCGAGACCGACCGGATATCGAATCCACGCAGATCATTTTCGCCGCCCATGTAGAACCGCTGAAACGGCGGAGCAACCAGTCCGCCATAGCCCGTCAGGAACGAGCCCTGGAAGTTAACGCCGATCGCATTCCGCCGGTTCTGCATGGGGAAGAACTGCTTGTATTGGACGATCGGCCGGATCGATTTCACCGTGCCGCCGATGCCCGCGAATTCTCCGCCCACGAACAATTGTTTGCCGCTGGTGCGGCTGGTACGCCGCATCGAGCGTATTGACCGAGAAGCTCGGCAGGATCTTGCTGGTGATGATTCCGTTCAGCGCGTTCGGGCCATTGATGCCGCGAAACGCCAGATTCGTGAACAAGCGCCTTCGACGCATCGCTCAGCGCAATCAGCGACGAGTTGTCGAACGAATACGTGATGCCCACCCGCTTCAGCGAGCGGTGCAGAGGATAGCTGAGCGACGTAGTGAACCCGGTGCTCGACTGCGTGTAGTTCTGCAGGTTCTGCAGATAGTATGAAGGCAGGTTGAGCTGCTGCCCCGACAAAATCGCGTATTGCCGCGCCTGGTTGTAGCTGGTGCGCGTCGTGTATACCGTGAAGCCCGCTTGCAGCGGCCGGTCCCAGAGGTACGGCTCGGTGAAGCCGAACAACACGCTGCGCATCAGGTTCCCGATGCTCGCCTGAACCTGCAACGTCTCACCCAGGCCGAGGAAGTTGTTTGTCGTATAACTCAGACCGACAAACGCGCCTTCCAGACCGCTTACACCGCCGTTCAGGCCAATGCTGTTCTTACCTTTTTCATGGACCTTGAGTGCCAAATCGACGGTGCCCTCTTTTTCGTCGAGCTTCTTGTCCGTCGTATTCGGATCGTCCGGTTTCAGCTGTTCGAAATAGCCCAGCTGGTTCAAGCGCAGAAGGCTGAACTCCCACAGCCGCGAGTTGTAGACTTGGCCCTCTTCCAGCGCAATCTCGCGCCGGATCACCTTATCGCGCGTCGTGGTGTTCCCCTGGAACTCGATGCGGCGTACATAAAACTGCTTGCCCTCATCCACATCGATGTCCAGAAAAATCAGCTTCTTCTCATCATCGAACTTCGTGTCGGGCACGGAAGTGAAGTTGATATAGCCATACTCCCCGTAAGCCTTGCGCAGGTTCTCCAGACCCTTGCCGATCTTCTCCCGGCTGAAAACGTCTCCGTCCTTGATCGGAAACAGGGTCCGCAACGCCTTGGTGTTGGTGATCGCCTTGTTGTTCTTGAAGGTGATGCTCGCCAGCTTGTAGCGGTCACCTTCTTCAATCGGCATCGTGATATCAACCGCCTTCCCCGGCCCCTTCTGCACCAGTGGAATGTGAAATCCCGGGTGGCCCGTATCATGAATTTCCGTCTTCGGGTCCGCTACCAGCACCTTGAAGAAGCCGCGGTTCTGATACTCGTTCCGTACCCGCTCCGTGTCTTCTTCCAGCTTGGTCGCGTCGTACGTCTTGGCGAAAATGTTTTCCAGAAAAATCGAATGCGGAATCCCGATGGGTTTCAGGTTCTTCATCGCAGCCCGCAACGTTCGGGCGTTAATGTTCCGGTTCCCGCTAAACCGGATCCGCCCCACCTTGACCTTCGGACCTTCTTTCACCACAAACGTGATGCCCACCGCCGCTGGTGGAATCGGACGCACTTCCGAACGAATCGTCGCGAATTGCCTGCCATGCTCCGCCAGCAGTTCCCTGATCGCAACCTCGGCCTTCTTGATGCGTGTCGGATCGTACTGGCTTTCCACCGACAACCCGACCTTCCGCTCTTTGAACCGGTCCAGCACGTCGCTGGTCGAGACCGAACTCAATCCCGTGTAGTTGATCTCGCGGATGGTCGGTTTCTCTTTCACGTACACGTGAATCCGCCAGCCCTTGGCCGTCTGCTCTCGCTCGAACCGGATGTCTTCGAAGTATCCCGTGTTCCACAGCGAATTGAAGTCGCGCTCCAGTCCCCCCGGGTCGTACACGTCGCCCGGGTGCGTGAAGATTCGCGCCTTCACCGTGTCGGCCGGGATGCGCCGATTCCCGTGAATAACGATGTCAGTGATCAGGTCTTGCTGTGCCCACCCTCGCGGGCAGATCAGAACCATCGCGGTCAGAAGGAAGCCGGTCAGCGAGCGCTGCCATGTCCCGCCGTTTCGAACCCAAAACCATGGAAATAAATGAGATGCGGAGGCCGTGGTGGCACAGCGGCCAGAGCCGCTCGGGCGCACGACAGGGATATCCGGATGAAAGCGAAGAGGAATCGCTACTACCTCGGCCTCTGGGAGTTAGGAAAACGGCAATTATACGGTAGAGTTAGGGGCAGCGTCCAAGTCCCCCACTCTTTCTATGCCTCTGGAGGCT
The DNA here is from genome assembly GCA_963729415.1 of uncultured Acidobacteriota bacterium. Classification (GTDB taxonomy): domain Bacteria; phylum Acidobacteriota; class Terriglobia; order Terriglobales; family Acidobacteriaceae; genus Gp1-AA133. The sequence continues at coordinate 894,476 of CAVSOD010000018.1, forward strand.
TCGCGAAGTTGGACCCGCCAACTCCACCTCAACCAAGACGGAATAAAACGTGGCCGAGTTGCCCATGTCGGTAAGTTTTTCTGAGGTCAGGGTGTTGATATTGCTTCCCGTCGGACTCAATTTCGCCCAATTCAACCTCGCCGCCACCACTCCCGCCTGCACCGCTCCGTTCACCCGGGCGCGCAACGCCATTTCGCCCCTGCCGTTGAACACTCGCACCGCGTCCCCGTCGCGGATCCCCCGCTGCCGCGCGTCCTTGGGATGAATCTCCAGCAGCCCCGTTTCCTCGAGCTTCTGCACCGAGGGTAAGTTCGAGAATGTCGAATTGAGGAAGTTGTCCGCCTTGCGCGCCAGCAGTTCCAGCGGAAAGGTTCCGCTTCGGCTGCCGTTGCGGGACTCCTCCGGAGGCACAAACTCCGCCACCGGGTCGAGCCCCAGCTTGGGGAGTGCCGGATTGTACAGCTCCGCCTTGCCACTCGCCGTCTGAAATCCTCCCTGCGCAAACGGCAAAAACGGCGCCTTCGAATCTTCCGTGCCCTCAAATTTGAGCCGGACCTGTCCCTCGCGCTCCAGCTGCGAACGGCTGATTCCTTGCAGCACCGGGTTTGGCGAGTCCAATGCCAGGTCGATCATCTCGTCCACCGACTCGTCGAAGCACGCATCCTCAAACCCCATGGCCTTTGCCAGCCCGCGGAACACCTCAACGTTCGACCGGCACTCTCCCAGCGGCTCAATCGCCTGGTTCGACATCTGCAGGTAGTAGTGCCCGTATGCGGTCTGCAGATCCTTCTGCTCAAAGAATGTCGTCGCCGGCAGAACGATGTCCGCATAATCCGTCGTATCGGTGAAGAACTGCTCGTGCACCACGGTGAACAAATCGTTCCGCCGCAGCCCACGCACGACGTCGTTGTGGTTGGGACACACCGCCGCCGGATTCGAGTTGTACACGAACAGCGCCTTGACCGGCGGATCCGCCAGCGTATTCAGCGCCTTCCCCAGTTCCACCATGTTGACCACGCGTGCCGGCCGCCCCAGCGACGTCTGCATCAGGTCCGCGCGCTCCAGCGCCTCGCGCTTCAGCCCATACGCTCCGCTCAGCGACAGCTGCAACCCGCCGCCCACTTCCTTCCACGATCCTGTGATGCACGGCAGCATCGCGATCGCCCGCGTCGCCATTCCGCCGCCCTCGGAACGCTGCACCCCATAGTTGACCCGAATCGCCGCCGGCCGGTGCGTCGCATACTCGATTGCCAGCTTCCGGATATGCTCTGCCGAAATCCCCGTCCACGTCGCCACTTTTTCCGGCGGATATCCCTTGACCTTCTCGCGCAGCGCTTCAAATCCCACCGTGTACTTCGTCACATAATCAGCGTCGTGCAGCCCTTCGCCGATAATGACGTGCATCATCCCCAGCGCCAGCGCCGTATCCGTTCCAGGATTGATCGGCAAATACCAGTCCGCCTGTCTTGCTGTGCGCGTTTTATATGGATCGATGACGACCAGGCGTGCGCCGTGTTGCCGGGCGTGCTTGATGAAAGGCCACAGGTGGACGTTGTTGCCGTGAACATTGGCGCCCCACGCAATGATGTAGCGCGAATGCTGAAACTGCTCCGGCTCGGTGCCCAGCTTCACTCCGGTCACCGATTTCAACCCGGCTTCGCCAGCCGCCGAGCAGATCGACCGCTCGAGCTGCGAGGCGCCCAGCCGATGAAAAAATCGCCGGTCCATCGACGCCCCGCTCAACACCGCCAGCGTTCCGCCATAGGAATACGGCAGAATTGCCTCGCTCCCGAACTCCGATGCAACCTGCTTCAAACGAGAGGCGATCTCGCCGAGGGCTTCGTCCCAGGGAATCCGGTGAAAATCTCGAGCGTCTTTGCTGCCACTTCCCTTCGGCGCAACTCGACGCATCGGATAAAGAACCCGGTCCGGCGAATACACCCGGTCGAGATACTTCATCACCTTCGCACACAAAAACCCGCGCGTTACCGGATGGTCGGGGTCGCCCTGAATCCTCGAAGCGCGCCCATCCTCAACCGTAATCAGTACCCCGCAGGCATCGGGGCAATCATGCGGACAGGCGGCATGAACCACTTTCTTCATGACCCTTTGATTATAGGGCCAGAGAAATCGTGTGCCACAAATTCGGCTGGGACGGGGAGCTCCGGACCATAGGCTTGTGTGTCTCGACGAGCATGCACCACCTCTACGATCCGGCTCGCAGATTGTGCGCCTGAAAATCGCTTTTGTTGCCGTGGCGGCCCCTCCAAGCGGTTCGCCGCCGTTTCTTGCATCTCCGCCAACCACGCGAGCATAGCCAGCAGCACAAATCCCAAGCCGTTCAGCAAGCCATGAGAATTTGCCATGGCCGGCACGGTGATCCAATCTTTCCCCAAAAACTCGCTCGCGGCGTAGACACTCGCTACCGCAAGTCCCACTCCCACCGCGCAGCACGCAATACGCAGATACATCCGAGCTGGTCTGCTTCTCAGCCCATTCGCAAACCAGAAGACGATTCCCGCAAACAGCACGAGACTGGCTTCGAAAGCGAGGGCAGCCACGAAACGCAGGAACGGCGAGAACACGAATCCCGCCGCCACAACAAATGGCAGCATCACGACCAGCAGAATAAGCGCTCTCAACCCCGGCAGACGTAGCCCCGATCTTGTCATAGCCTGCAAGCTCACGGCCGCGATGACCGCCGTTGCAAAGCCGCTGTAGTGAAAGTGCACCGCTGTCAGCAGAACGATGGGTTCCTGAAACCCCATTGGGCGCGCCCCGGCTCGCGACACTACAAACCAGGCCGACCCCAGAGCCAGGTCTGCATATGCCAGGCCCAGAATGAACGTACCCAGCGCCCGGTTCGAACGCTGGCATTGAACAACCCTGGAGAGTGCCAACAACACACACTCCAGGGACCAGAGTAACGCGAAAGCCGCGGAGATGCGCCCTGGCGGAATCCAGAATGCAGTGCAGGCGGCAATCGCTGCCAGAGGTTGGCACAGATGCAGGCGGTCAGCAAGTCGAGTTCGCGGTTGCGGATCAAGCGTTCGCGCCAGCTCCAGGCCCAGCGGCACGATCACTAGCAGGGCGAATAGAAACAGCAATTCGATAATTCCAAGCGGCGCGTGTCGCTGCCCGGCGAGCGCTGCACACGTCGCCCAGATCGCAGCGCCAATCAGGCTGATACTTGCGCTCCATGCGCCTTCTCTTGCGCCAAACATGGGATAAGTCCTCACAACACCGGGTGGATCACAACCCAACCGAAGATTCCGCACAGCGAAACCAGGGCGAGCAAGTACAGCGCGTCAAGTGCCCGGTTAGCCCGGCGCACTTCCGCGTCGTAGTAGAAGCATTGCAGCAAGATTCGCAGCAACCAGAAGCCACCCAGAAAGGCACTCAGGAAACGGCCCAAGGCGCTGCTCCCGGCAAGGTCACGCGCAAATCCGAAGCAAAGCGCGCTGAAAAGCGTGACCACCAGCACAATGTAGAGCCAGTGCACATAGAAAATCTGACGCAGAAACGGCGGCACGCTGGCTAGCTTTTCGCGCACCCGAAGCCTTTCCGGCAATGGCATGTTCGCCAGCACAATGCCCGCGTGAATGGCTCCAGCGACCCAAATCAGTCGTAGCGCATTTGCTTCGCTCATTGTCCAGTCACCGGTTTTTGCGCATTTACGAACGCGACGGACGGGGCCGGCACTCGCGGGATAAATCGCCCGAGAATCCAACCCAACATCAGGATCGAACTCAGCAGACCGATCAGCCCCCACCGCAACTGCGCGATTACCGCCAGCAGCAGCGGAACGCCCGGTTCTGCCTTCGGGTCCACCATGATCGCGAAAATCGAAGGCGTCAGCACCACAGTTACGTTCGAGAAGGCTGTCCAGAACTCGGCCCGCTCCGCATTTCCACGAAGCTCCTGCAGTTGTTTCCGCAACGGTTCATGCAGGTAACGGACCACGGTCAGCGCGGCCGCCAGCGTAACCGCTAGCCCACTGACGAGCACCAGAGATGCATTCATCGTCCCTCCTCGACTCGCTTTCTCTGACTCATCACTACAGTAATTTCTGTCTATACAGAAATTACAGACGCTTCGCTCGAAAGTCAACCCCGCGATCTTCCCTGGAGTCAGGCAATTGCAGCGATCAGGCTGGCGGTACAGGGCGGTAAAAGTGAAAAAGCCGCGCTGCGCGCGGCTTTCCCGAACTTGCTGACGACTGAAGACTGGCGGCTGGCGACTGCTACTTGATCTCCATCACTTCCTTCTCTTTCGCCTTGCTCATGTCTTCCATCTTCTTGATCTCGTCGTCGGTCAGCTTCTGGATCTCATCGAGCGCGCGCTTCTCTTCGTCTTCGGTGATTTTCTTGTCCTTCATCGCCTTCTTGATGGCCTCATTGCCATCGCGCCGGATGTTGCGCACGGCCGTGCGATGCTCCTCGAGAACTTTGTGCAGATGTTTCACCATATCGCGCCGGCGCTCTTCGGTAAGCGGCGGCACCGGGACCCGGATAATTTTCCCGTCGTTCATGGGGTTCAGTCCCAGATCGGCCGTGCGGATGGCCTTCTCGATGACCCCCAGGGCTGTCGGATCATACGGCTGTACCGTGATCAGCTGGGCTTCCGGCGCGTGCACGGTGGCTACCTGATTGAGCGGCATCTGTGTGCCATAGAGTTCGACACTGACCGCATCCAGCATGCGAACCGAGGCGCGGCCGGTCCGGGTCGCCGCCATCTCCCGGCGGAAATCTTCGACCGCTTTCTCCATTCGCGACTTGAGTTGCGCGTAGGTATCCTTCAGTCCCGCGATCGCCGCCATCGTTGCCTGAGCCATAGTCAGTCAGCTCCAGTAGAGGAGGAATCGAAACGAAGAATTATAAACCCAGTCGTCAGTCGCCAGTCGTCAGTCGCTAGCGACCCCCAAGTCGGTAGAGATGCCATGCGTATGCTTTTGCTGACGACAGGGCGGGCGACGGGTGCCCCACGTTTGCACGTTCTGTGCGCAAACAGCTTGCTCTGAGCCGGGTCGAAGGGTGGGAATCCACTGCACTATCCCTCTTGGGATTTTGCCAAAGACCAACGACCAACGACCGACGACCGCTTCTACGCGCTCACCAGCGACCCGATCTTCTCCCCGATGACCACCTTCCGAATATTCCCCGGCACATTCAGGTTGAATACGATGATCGGAAGATTGTTGTCCTTGCACAGCGAAATTGCCGTCGAGTCCATCACCTTCAGTCCCTGCCGCAGTACGTCCATGTAGGTGATCTCGGTGAACTTCTTAGCATCCTTCACCAGCATCGGATCGGCATCGTAAATGCCATCCACCTTGGTGGCTTTCAAAATCGCGTCAGCCTTGATCTCCATGGCCCGCAGCGAGGCCGCCGTGTCGGTCGAGAAATAGGGATTCCCCGTGCCACCGGCAAAGATCACCACCCGCCCCTTTTCGAGATGCCGAATCGCGCGCCGCCGGATGAACGGCTCCGCAACCTGGTTCATCTCAATCGCTGACTGCACCCGCGTGTGAACGTCCTGCTTTTCCAGCGCATCCTGCAGCGCGAGTGCGTTGATCACGGTCGCCAGCATGCCCATGTGATCGGCCGACACGCGGTCCATTTCCTTCGCCTGCTCCGCAACCCCACGAAAGAAATTTCCGCCGCCCACCACAATCGCAATCTGGACGCCAAGCGTGTGCACATCCGCCAGTTCCGCGGCAATTTCGTGGACTCGCGTCGAGTCCACGCCAAAGCCCTGGCCCGCCGCCAGCGCCTCACCCGACAATTTGAGCAGGATACGTTTAAAGGCAGTCTTTGACATGAGGTGGAGTTGCAGTCGCGTTCGGGCCCAAACAGATCATTTCAGACCGATGGAGCTATTGGCGTCCTCGCCCGTCGTGCGCCGCAGACCCCCAGAACAACTCCGCGTCCAGAGTCCTCCAGAGGTCCGCCGCTTGCTTCCTGTCGCTAGCTAGTCGGTCCCTGATAGTCGGAACTACTTCGCCGCCGGTGCCGCAGCCTCGCCACCCTCGTCCGGCTTTTGCGTGGTTGCCGCCACGGTCATGCCGGACTCGCCCACCTTGAAGCGGGCGAAACGGCGCACCGCGATATTCTCGCCCAGCTTGCCGATCTTCGCAGCAATCAGCTGACCGATGTTGATGGTTTGATCGCGGATGAAGGGCTGCTCCAGCAGGCAGACCTCCTCGTAGAATTTTTCCATCTTCCCCGCGACCATTTTCTCGGCAATGTGCGGCGGCTTGCCGCTGGCCACGGCCTGCGCCAGAAAAATGTCCTTCTCGCGCTCATAGGCCTCGGGCGTGACGTCTTCCTTGCGCACGAACTTCGGATCGCTGGCCGCAATGTGCATCGCGATGTCATGCACCAGTTCCTTGAAGTCGTCGGTGCGCGCCACAAAGTCGCTCTCGCAGTTCACTTCCACCAGCACGCCGATCTTGCCTCCGGCGTGGATGTAGCTCGCCACCGAGCCTTCGCTGGTCACGCGTCCCGCCTTCCTTTCCGCCACGGCCGTGCCGCGCTTGCGGAGCAGAACAATGGCCTGCTCAATGTCGCCCTTGGCCTCGGCCAGGGCCTTCTTGCAATCCATCATCGGCGCCCCGCTCTTGTCGCGGAGCTCTTTTACTTGTGCTGCCGAAATATTCACGGTAGTTGTGCCCATTTTCTTAAGATTGTCCCTTCTTCGATGCCTGATCCCCACCCGGCGATGCCAACTGCCCGGTCTCGCCGGCTCCCATCGGAATGCTCCCGATAAAATTCGACCCGCGGCGTTCTGACGCGCGCGGGTCCGAAATCTGTAAACCAGTTCCGTTTAAAACGTCTGGCTTTCGACCTGCGGAACCTCGTCGGCGACGTCTTGCGCGGCCGACGGCGCCTTCTTTGTCCCGCCACCTAGCACGTCTTCCATGCTGATATCTTCGCCGCCCGGCTCGCCTGCCGTCTCTGCCGTCGCCTCTTGCGCCGGTGCGGATTCCGCCGCGGCACTGGCGGAAACTGCCGCCGCCAGTTCATGCTGCTGCTTGTCGGTCGCCAGCTGCGAACCCTCGACAATCGAATCCGAAATCTTCGAGGCAAACAGCCGGATCGCCCGCAACGCGTCGTCGTTGCCCGGAATCACGTAATCCACTTCGCTCGGATCGCAGTTCGTGTCCACCACGGCGACGACCGGGATCCCCAGCTTGCGCGCCTCGCGCACGGCGATCTGCTCTTTGTTCGAATCGATCACGAAGATCGCGTCCGGCAGCCGCGACATGTTCTTGATGCCTGCCAGGTTCGCCTGCAGGTGCTTCCGCTCGCGCTCCAGCTTGATCACTTCTTTCTTCGGCAGCAGCTCGTAACGGCCATCGGTGGCCATATCATCGAGTTCCTTCAGCCGCTTCACCGATTTCTGGACCGTGACCCAGTTGGTCAGCAGCCCGCCCAGCCACCGCTGGTTCACATAAAACATGCCCGCGCGCCCCGCTTCTTCTGCGATCGCGTCCTGGGCCTGGCGCTTGGTCCCCACGAAGAGCACAATCCTCCCCTCGGACGCCAGATCCTGCACAAACTTCGACGCCTCTTTGAACATCTTCAGCGTCTTCTGCAGGTCGATGATGTAAATCCCGTTGCGCTCTCCGAAGATGTATTCCTTCATCTTGGGATTCCAGCGCTTCGTCTGGTGCCCGAAGTGAACTCCTGCTTCGAGCAACTCCTTCATGGTGATGTTAGCCAATTAACCTCCTGTTAAGTCTGCATCGAAAGATCAGGTTTCAACGTTTCAAAGTCCCAACATTTCAAGGTCTTTGAAACCTTGAAACTCTGAAACATTGAAACTTCTCTTCCGATTGCCATTCCCGTCCCCGCGCCGCGAGGCACGAGAAGAATTGAACACCAAAAACAAGGTTTCAAGGTTTCAAGGTTTCAAGTTCACATGTTTCAAGGCTCCGAGCGGCCGATGCCACTTTGAAACCTTGAAACTTTGCCACCTTGAAACCTGCACTTCTAGCGCTTGCTGAACTGGAACCGCTTGCGAGCGCCCTTCTGCCCGTATTTCTTGCGCTCTTTGCCGCGCGAATCGCGCGTGACCATGCCCTCGGTCTTCAGCTTCTTGCGCAGCTCCGCGTTGAATTGCATCAAGGCACGCGCAATCCCGAGCTTCATTGCATCGGCCTGCCCGTTGACGCCCCCGCCCGAAACGTTGGCGACGACGTTGAATGTGCCCGCTGTGTCGGTCGATAGCAGTGGTTGCCGCGCGCTCGCCCGCTGCGCTTCCGTCACAAAGTACTCGTTGAACGGACGGCCATTCACCTTGTAGTCGCCGCTGCCCGGACGCAAATAAACACGCGCCACCGAAGTCTTCCGCCGTCCCGTACCGTAGTATTGAACTGTTTCAGCCATTAGCCTTTAGCTGTTAGCTCTTAGCTTGCCGGATCAGAGCCAACGTTTGTGCCTTTCCTCAAAATCTGCGATTCCGAAAAAACTCGCAACCATTCGGCTTTAGCTAAGAGCCAAAAGCTAATAGCTAAAAGCTGCTTTTCTACACCAGCACCCGCGCTTCCGGCTTCTGTGCCTCGTGCGGATGCTTCTCGCCGCGATACACCTTCAACTTGGTGAACATCTGCTTGCCTAATTTCGACTTGGGCAGCATGCGCGATACAGCATCCTCAATCACCAGCTCCGGCTTCCGGTCAAAGCGCTTGCGGAAATCTTCCGACCGCAGCCCGCCCGGATATCCCGTGTAGTGGTGATACGCCTTCTGCTCCGACTTCATGCCCGTCACCTTCACCTTTTCGGCGTTGATGACGACGACGTGGTCACCGGTATCAAGGAACGTGGTGTACTTGGGGTTTTCCTTCCCCATCAGGATGCGGGCCACCTGCGAGGCCAGCCGGCCCAGCGTCTGCCCTGACGCATCCACGACATACCACTTGCGCACAATTTCCCCCTCTTTGGGGAAATAGGTTGACATCGAAACTCTCCCAGAAATTAAAACAGCTATGAAGACCGCTGAGTGCCACCAGGCGCCGAACGCGCAGAGGTATCAGGCGGGCAAACGCAATACTTCCGAAGCTTTAAAGATAGCCTACTCGTCGAAAGATTGTCAACGAAATGCTCGGGTTACGCCTGTAAGTCGAACCTCGACTAGGGAGTTTACTCGTACGCTAATGCCTCAATCGGATCCTTCTGCGCCGCCCGATACGCCGGGTACAGCGCCCCCAGTATGGCCCCGATAATCGCAATCAGCGTCGTCTTCAGGATCCATCCCCCGGTCACGATCACTCGAATCGTCGGAATCTTCTGCGCAATCCCGGCGCGCGCCATCAGGCTGATCAGGATGCCCAAAATGATGCCTCCCAACGCCAGCATCATGGTTTCCCTCAAAATCACATTCACGATGTAAAACTTCGACGCCCCCATCGACTTCAATATCCCGATCTCCCGCGTCCGCTCCATTACCGCCGTATACATCGCCTGGAAAATCACGATGAATCCAATCGTCACCGAGATCGCGATCACCACGTTCAAAAACGTCCCCAGCCCGGGATAATTCTTAGGCGTGAGCATGGACAGGTAGTAGTTCATCGAACTCGCCACGTGCCGCTCCATGCCTGGAACCTGCTTGATCTCGTTCACGACCGTCTCGGCATTCGCCGGATCATCCAGCTTCAAATAGAAGATCGATGCCTTGTCTTTCGACCCGTTCAGGTCCTGCAACGTCCCGATCGGCAGAAATTTCCGCGCGCCCTTTCCCGCGGCAACAATCCCGGCCACCCGAAACTCGTGGTTCAGGATTTCCATCTTGTCGCCAACCTTGATGTGCTTGGCTTGCGCCAGAATGTCGTCGATCAGAACATCGTCCGGCCCCTGAAACGGCCCGCCTTGCAGAAACCGGAACGGCCCCAGCGCCTCATAGCTCTTCAAATCGATCCCGGCGATGACCTCGAGTGCCCCGTTGGTCGAAACCTGCGTGATCACCGGGGCCACCGCCACCACGTGCGGCAACTTCGCCAGCACATCGCCAATCTTGATCGGCATCGGTGCCCCGGAAAGCCCCACAATATAAGACGACCCCGGCGGCATCACCACCACATCCGCGCCAATGCCCGCCTGCCGCTGCTTGGAATCATTCACCATCCCCAACGACAGCCCCACGATCAGCAGAATCAGCGTCACCTCCAGCGCGACCGCCACAATGCTGATCAGCGACCGCACCGGCCGGTGCACCAGATTCCCGACAATCATTTTGTTCATCATAGAAACTTGTTCGTCATGGAAAACCGCAGCGCTGGGGCGATGAGCCTGTAACTTCCGGCTCCACTGACTCTTGCATAGAGACTTCCCGCTCGACTCAGTCCTGCATTGCGATGGTATCAGCGAGCGCCTTCACCCCCTGCGAAAAACCACCTTAGCGCGAAAAACCACTGTAGCGCCGGCGGCCTGTCCTGAGCGAACCGAAGGAGCCCGCCCTGAGCGAAGCCGAAGGGTCCCGCCCTGAGCGAAGCCGAAGGGTCTCGCCGGCTGTCGCGAGGCCGGGGTCCCCAGCAAGCGTTTTTGGCTTGCTGGGGTAGGAGGGCATCTTGCCCTCGCCACGCGCGGCTCAAAAAGCCGCGCCTTCCCACGCACAGCAATCTTGCACCGCACTCCGTGCGTGGCGCCTCGTTCTCAGCCGCGGCCAGCAACCGCGCCGGCGACGAGTAGCCGCGCCGCGGAGCGGCGCAAGAATAAAGCCCACGGCGCAAGCCGTGGGTAACTCGCAACTCACCTGCGAACAGCCCCGAAGGGGCGAAAGAAACAACTCGCCCTATGCCTTTAACCGCCGCATTCTTTCATTTCTTCAATTCGAACTGCTCGCGCCCGCAGCATGCGCGTGATCCCCGTTTTCTCCCAGCCGCACGACCTCCGCTCCCGGCGGTTGCTCCAAATCGAACTGTTCATCCGTAAGCGGCTTATTCAGCTCCAGCCTCAAGACGTTGAACGTGATGTCGTATTCCTCTTGTGGCCGCTCAATTTCCGTCTGCGCCGGAAACTGGATCCCATCGTATTCCTTGTAGTCCCCGTAGCGCACATCGGTCTCCAGCGTCCCCTCTTCGCTAAAAATCTGCTGCCGGTGCGGCTCGAGGTCGGTGCGGCTGATGATGATCTTCCGCGACAGAAACCACCCCACCTTCCCTTTCCGCACCACCAGGACTTCATAGTCGGGCTGCTCGTACTGATGTCGCTTCGCATCCAGCACCGTCTCATACCCATTCTCGAGCACCGCGATCTCCTCCGCGTCGACCGCGCGAATCAACAGTGCCTCATAAATGTTCTGCGGCCGGATGTTCTCGAACGGCTGCTTCGGATTCGGTGTCGCCACATCGTTGCGGCCCACGATGAACCGGTTCTTCGGAGGAATCCACAGCTTGAATTCCTTGCCGTCGCTCACCATGTCGAACGCCCGGTTCCTGACGATCGGCAGCAGCCCGATCATGCGCAGCATCGCCGGCTTGCGCGCCAGAATGTAGCCGCGGATTTCCTTGTAGTCGGTGACCTTCCCCCGGTTCGCTCCGCCCACCGACGTGTCGATGTCCACCGTCGCCTGCAGCGTGCGGATTCGTGCCGCCTGCAGATTGATCGCGTCGACCAACTCCTGCTGCGTCGCCGACTTCAACGGCGCAGTACTCAACTTCCGCTCCACCCTGCGCGAGCGGAACAGGCAACCGGTCAGGGGAAGTGTCACCAGAAACAACAGAATCACTCGGCCTGGTGGGAGACGAACCATCGTAGCGTGAGATTGAGTATAACGTGCCGGAGTTGCACGAATGTTCGAACTCTGCCTCCCTCTCAGTCAGCCTGAACGTGTAGCCGGGTGCGCGTCTCGACATAAGGCACCCTTTTGCAGTGCCTTTCCTCAAAGCGCATGGGACTTGGCCCATCTGAGGGACGCCCCTAAGGCGAATCGTGATTGCATCGATGAGAACGTCAGCAGGCAACTGGGAAAAGTGACAGGAAAAAATCGTAGCGCCAGCAGCTTGCCCTCGAGCGAAGCCGCCTCACGACCGTAGCGCCGGCGTCCCGCCGGCTGTCGTGAGAGCTTGCCCTGAGCTTGTCGAAGGGGCATCTTGCCCTCGCTGATTTTCAGAAAAGCAAGCCTTGATGAGCGCACCCCAACGCCTACGGCCGGTGCAACGCCCGCCGAAACGCGGTCACGTTCCGGTTGTGTTCCTCAAGACTCTTGGCAAACCGGTGGTGCCCGTTCCCGTCGCTGACAAAATACAGGTATTCGCTGACCGCCGGATGCATCGCCGCTTCCAGCGCGCTTTTCCCGGGATTCGCAATCGGCCCCGGCGGCAGCCCGGGAAACCTGTAGGTGTTATAGCGGGAATTGGTCTGCAGGTCCTGGTGATGCAGCGCGCCCTGATACGTGTTCGTCAGTAATTCCGCATAGATCACGCTTGGGTCCGCATCGAGCGCCATGCGTTTTGTCAGGCGGTTGTAGTAGACGCTGGCCACCAGCGGACGCTCTTCCGGTGCTGCCGTCTCTTTCTCGACAATCGACGCCATGGTGACCGTCTGCTGCACATCGTTCGACAGTCCGATCGCCGTTGCCACCTGCCGGAAGTGATGCACCATCACGGCCGCAATGTCGTGCATGCTCTGCGTGCGCGTGAATTCGTAGGTATCCGGAAACAGGTAGCCCTCGAGCGACGTGGCCTCGGGCGCCAGATCGTGAACCAGTTCCACCTCGCTGCGCGCGACCTTCAGGAAATCATCCCTGCTCCCCAGCCCCGCCTGCTCGACCGCCAGCGCGATGTCGAACATGGTGAATCCCTCGGGGATCACCACCGTGTGCGTATAGATATCGCCGCGCGCCAGCCGCCGATGAATCTCGATGATGTTCGCCGCCTTTTCGAACCGGTATTCCCCCGCCTTCAGCGTCCGCCCGCGGTGGAAGTAGTGCCACACCAGAAATGCTTTGTCGCTTCGGATGACGCCTGCCGCCTTCAGTTCCTCGGCAATCTTGCGCGTCGTCAACCCGCTGCGTAGCAGCACGAACGTCTGCCCGCTCGGAGCGGTCGGCGTCAGCACGCCCCACCCCAGCCACGCGCCAAAGGCGAGTCCGAGGAGCAGCAGAAATGTCAGAAGTTTTCGCAATTTGCCAGTAGTTTAGATGACCTTGCCAGGTTTCCGGTCCACCCGTTCGGCCGATGAACCCTGGTAAGCAGCACCCCAGGCAGCCACGCCGATCGCCATGGTGTGCACGAAACCACCGGCGTAAATGATTGAGCCTCCCACTCCCCTTCCGAGGGGAGTTCGAAGTAGTAATCATGATCGAGGTTGCGATCGCAGAGACGGTTGTTCCTGACCCGTAACGATTGGCAGCCAGCCCAAGGTTGGTCTGGCAAACCTCCACTAGAGCGAACTGGCGCTCGTCCTTGAATCAAATCCTGCTCGCCGGGTGCCCCACCCTTCCCGCGTTCTGTGCGGGAGGGTGGGATCGCAAGTCTCATCCGCACTCGGGTCTTGCCGACTAGCTCCGATGCCCCAGGTTCGCATCCACTCTTTGGACGCTAACCTGGGCTTCCCAGCTGCATTCACGTACCGACCGCTTCGCATCGAAAGTGTCTGTTTCGTATCAGGGCACGCCTTCAGAGCCTGCCCTGAGCGGAGTCGAAGGGCGTGTCGTACACTCCCGGCCAAAGATGGCGGCTTCACAGACTGCGGAAAAACGACTGTAGCGCCGGCGTCCCGCCGGCTGTCGTGAGGGCATCTTGCCCTCGCCGTGCAGGCTCGTATCAGGGCGCGCCTTCAGGCGCGCCGATCTCGTTAAGGAATGGGAGCGACTTTACAGTCGCTGCAAAGTGTCGCTAACGGCTGTTCATCGATCCGCAGACGCCTGCCATCGGCCAAGATGTGCGAATGGCCTGCGCCACAATGATCCTGCTCGCACCCGTTCCTTTGTTACCGACGTAATACCGCACCTTCTTTCGACGCAAGAAGCTCTGGCGTATCCACTTAAAATCATCTCATTACGCGTTCAGCAACATTCGCCCGCAACTTGGGTTTGCACATCCCAGAGTGATCTCCCGTTCCAAGGTAAATAGGTTGTGCCCACATCCCCTCGCCTCTGCCTGGCCGCAGAGATTCATCCTCAAGAAGCCAGGGGCGAATGGGCAGGAGGAATCTCAATGCGTACTCTGCGTCTTGTCTGGCTCGCTCTTCTCATCTTGATTATTCCAGCTTCCTCTTTCGCGGGTGTTCTCATTTCCGTCAACATCGCCCCGCCCGTGCTGCCCGTTTACGCGCAGCCGCCTTGCCCCGGTGACGGTTACATCTGGACGCCCGGCTACTGGGCCTACGGCCCCGAAGGCTACTACTGGGTTCCCGGCACATGGGTGACACCACCGACAGTGGGTGTGCTCTGGACGCCGGGTTACTGGGGATGGGGCAATGGCGTGTACCTATGGCACGCAGGCTACTGGGGACCGCACATCGGCTTCTACGGTGGAGTGAATTACGGCTTCGGCTATTTTGGCGCCGGCTATGAGGGTGGCTATTGGAGAGATCGCCACTTCTACTACAACCGCACCGTGAACAACGTGACCATCACCAACGTTCACATCTACAACAAGACCGTCATCAACAACGTCACCGTAAATCGCATCAGCTACAACGGCGGCCACGGCGGAATTGACGCCCGACCGACGCGCGAGCAGGAAATGTGGGGCCGCGAACACCATTTCGAGCCCACCAACCTGCAGCGTGATCACGAGCGGGGCGCCAGCCGCAACCGCGAGTTTCTGGCCTCTGAGAATCATGGCCGACCTGCAGTCGCCGCCACCTCGCGTCCCGGAGAATTCCACGGCCCCAGGATTGTCCCGGCCCGCGCAGACCGAGGCCCTGACGGTCGCCCGGAAAATCGTCCCGTGCCGCGTCCGAATGGAAATGTGCACAACGATCGTCCGATGCCGCGCGAGGAGATGCACGGCAGCCGCGGCCCTCAACCCGATTACAATGCTCGCCGCAATGAAGTTCCGCGTCCCGGCAATTCCCGGCCCGAAAACGCCGGACCGCGCGACAATGGGCGTGGACACGAGAGCCCTGCTCCGCGTGACAACGGACGAGGGCATGAAAACGCCGCTCCGCACGGCAACGGAGGCCCGCATGAAAACGCGCCTCACCAGGAGAACGAAGGTCATTCCGATCGCGGGCACGATCGCTAATAAATCTGAAATCAACGATCCAACGACTTTGGGCTGGCCAGGAGCCGGCCCAAAATTTTTGCACGACCTTTCAGGACGCCGGTTGCTGTCGACCCATCATTCAAGCCAGTTGCGCGAGTTGACTGCGCTCTTCACCAATAGATAACGGTTGGTAGCAGGCATTTGCACCAGCGTGCGCCTTTTGTTCGCCAAGATCCGGGGCAATGCGTGTAATCCCGTTTCGCCAACTGCCTCCGACACCCCACACGTTGACTGGGTTCTGTATGATGACGGGATACCTGGCAAACCTGGGGGACCAACACTTGTTTCGCAAGATACAACTGAGATGCCCGGCCTTCCGAAATCGTCGCGACCGAATCAGCGACCCTTAAAGGAGTGTCATGCGAATTCTGCTTTACAACCCTGACAACGGGGTCACCCGCAATTTCATGCCCCACCTCTGGATGTTCTTGCTGCAAGCCCTCACCCCTGCCGGACATGAAGTCCTGCTGGTCGATGGCAATGCCCAGCCGATGGACGAAAACCAAATCGCCCAATTCGTTCGCGACCAGAACATCGGACTGGTTGGTATCGGGGCCATGACCAGGATGGTCGCCAGAGCATATCGCATGGCCGACGCGATTCGGGCGACCGGAGTTCCGGTGGTCATGGGAGGCCCGCACGTGACCGAAGAGGCCGACGAAGCTCTCGGCCGCGATGGCGGACCCCGCCATGCCGATGCCGTTGCCCTGGGAGAAGCCGATGAGACCTGGCCGCAAATCGTCGAAGATGCGGTTCGCGGTGAGCTCAAGGAAATCTACGCGCCGGTGGATGCTATGGGCAAGGAGCACAAGCCTCCCCTGAATCCCTATCCCACCATTCCATGGGACAAGCTTGATCTAAGCCAGTTCAATCTCGTACCCAAGCTGATGCACCCGTTGCTCAAGAATTTCCGCGAGGGCTGGGGATGCTTTCGCATCGTGCCGGTTGAATCGGGACGAGGCTGTCCTTACGGCTGCGAATTCTGCACGGTCACCGGATTCTTCGGTGACTCCATTCGCTTCCGCACCAACGAAAGTGTCGTCAACGAATTGCTCCTGCTGAAAGCCCGCGCCCGCAAAGAGGGAGGCCAGATCGCGGTTTTCTTCATCGACGACAACTTTGCCATCAATGTAAAACGCACCAAATCTCTGCTGCGTGACATCATCGCCGCCAAAGCCCAGGTCTTCTGGGTGGCGCAGATCAGCGCCAATCTTCTGCGCGACGAAGAACTGGTTGATTTGATCGCTGCTTCTGGAGGCAAGTGGATCTTTATCGGCATGGAGTCGGTCGATCCGGTAAATCTGAAGAGCGTGAATAAAGGATTCAATAAGCCCGAAGAGTATGCCGCCGTGCTTGAGCGTCTGGCAAAACGCAATATCTACGCGATCACTTCGTTCATCTTCGGCATGGATAACGACACGCCGGGAGTCGCCGAACGCACCCTTCAGCAAGTCCGCACCTGGCCTCCAGGGCTGCCCATCTTCGGACTGCTCACCCCCCTTCCCGCAACGCCTTTATACAAGCGCCTCGAGGCAGCCGGGCGCCTCACCCGCCCGCAGCACTGGCTGGATTTCGTTCCCTTCACCATGGCGCACACTCCCCTGAAGATGACCATCGAAGAAGCGCATGCCGAAATGAACTACGGCTGGGCTCTCTCCTACAGCCCGGAAGCCCTGGCTCAGGCAGTTGCCGCGCTCGACGATCAGCATGTGGGGGATCGCGTCAATATCTTCCTGGCGCGTCTTTGTTTTCGCGGAATCTATTTCCCGATGATGGGGAAGTCATCGTGGCTGCGGGTCGTGGTCGAGAACCGCCAAACGATTCTGAAACTGTTCAAACAGGGAGTATCCCGATGGATGCTCCCGCGAAATTCTGCCCGCCAGGATTCCTTTGACGTGGCAACCCCCAACCCCAGCGGCCAAGCCAACGCTTAGTAGCAGGCCATGAAGGAAAACGGGCGAAAACAAATTTTCCGAAGAGCTGTGCCCCACCCGGTCGGGGAGCTGTGTCCGACTTTCCCGGGTGCCCCACCCTTCCCGCGTTCTGTGCGGGAGGGTGGGATCGCAAGTCTCATCCCTACTCGGATCTGGCCACCGAGCAACGACCCAGTTTGGCTGAAGACGAGCGACTAACGACCGCTCTACTTCCCTTCAGCCGACTGTAGCGCCGGCGTCCCGCCGGCTCGGTGCCCCAGGTTCGCGTCCGCTCTTTGGACGCTAACCTGGGGTTCCCAGCTGGATTCACGAGCTACGGCCGCGCATCGAAAGTTACTAATTCGTACCAGGGCTTCGTATCAGAGCGCGCGCCTTCAGAGCCGGGTGCCCCACCCTTCCCGCGTTCTGTGCGGGAGGGTGGGGATCACAGTCTCATCCCTACTCGGAGCCGACGAGTGCGGACCGATCACTCAGCGTGATCACGAACCAGCTAGCCGTTGGTATTCGATCGTCTTATGTTACGTCTGTGCCCGGCACGTGCCCTCTTCTCATTCGCGCGCCTTTGTTCAAAGCGCCGGTCTGGGGTGTGCTCCGGCGAAGCATGCCTTGTGGACTTCCCCTCACCCTCTCCCGCCGGAGTCGAAACCACGCTGGCTCCAGGAGCAACCGGTGGGCTTATGGTCGAGCTTACCGCGCCAAGCGATGCACCGCCTTGCGTCTGCACTACCGCGCTTTTTTCCTGTGATTCCATTCGACCCTCTTTCTACTGGATTCTTCCGCCTGCGTTCACGCCCGCCGGTACGATTTTGTGCCAGGCGGGTGTCCTTCGTAACAACCGTCACGCGGATCTATCAATTTTCGATCGATTGCGCTTACTTTCCCGAACTTGTTCCGGGGTAAAAGCGCATCCGCAAGTACCACATCTCCACGACGACAGCCTGGCCTCCGATGCCGGGCCGCCGTTCACGCCCGGCGATCGGCTTGGACGTACTGCGAGCACTAACTCCCCGTCACACTCCGGACATTGGCGTTCAAGCATGGTCGAAGGGGATAGAGTCAGGACTCTGCTTTTCTCCCCACCTCATAACGACTCGCTGCCCGGTGTGCGATCGGTGATGGAGGCAATGGTAAGCCGCGGCGGCGTCTTGAGCAGCCTCAGCGAAAATCCGAACAGGAGTAGCGTCGAGACGTTGAGGACCATTGCCACGCTGGCGGAGAATCCGACTGGAACGACAGGGTTGAACATACACGCCACCGCACCGAAGGCAAACATCCAGCGATATTCGCTCATCGCCGCTGCCTGGAACACGACCACTGCGGCCCCTGCCGCGACCAGGAATCGCAGCACCGCGAACAGCTCCGGTGGTTGGAGTCCCCGGAAGATTGGCAGCGAAAGAATACCGAGCAGCGCCGCGCTTGCAATCCACTTCATGAATGTCGTAAGCATAGGAGTCCTCTTTGTGTTCCCATGACCCGGACAGAGATCAGCGAGGTTCAGGCGCTCGTCCGTGCTGGCTCGCGCCGAAATAGATCAACCCCGCCCGCCCCACCGTTTGCGTGTCCTTTTCTGTTCGCGCACCATAGCAATCAGGAAACAAATACCCACCGCGAACAGCAGTGTCACGACGACAGCGAGATATTTTTCTGTGGTGTCCAATTATCCGCCTCGCATCTGCATCTCGGCAGGGTGCGGTGAGTCAACCCTCTACTGAGTTTTTGCTTTGGCCACATCGACCTTTAGAGTGCGTCCACCCACATTGGCCCCGGTGAGGGCGGCACAGGCTTTGTCAGCTTCTAGAGGATTAGTCATTTCGACAAAAGCGAATCCGCGGGGACGTCCCGTTTGTGTGTCGATTGCGATGTTCACGCGCTCGACCTCTCCATGTGTCTCAAACAAAGCTCGGAGTTCGTGCTCAGTCGTGGTAAATGCGAGATTGCCAACGTAAAGGTTCTTCATAGTATTTTCCTCGTTGAGTGATGCAGATCGGGTGCTGAGTTTTCATCCACTGCAGCGATGGAGTCCAACTCGACGTCCTTCGCAGGCGCAGCCGATGGCGCCTTCGCGTACTTCCGCTCGGCTAAGGGCCTCAAGCCCGCGCCCCCTCAGCCAACCCTTGACCCACCTGCCTTGCTCGGGGATGTTCAAGAAACTGGCTCTGCTGAATGTGGCGCGAATGTGCCGACACCGTGACATAGGGTACGCCCAGGAAATGTCGCTCCACGATGCCGGTGACTTCGAGACAGTTAAAGTGGTCGCCGCGGATCTTGGAGAAAATCTGCCGCAATGCTGACCGGACGCTGCTCTCCTTGATCGAGCCCAAGGCGCTGGCTGTGATGGTGCCCGCCATGAAGAAAGAATTCCATCCCGCGGCACGGACTTTACGGTCCAGGGAAAAGCCATTGACTGCCCGAATCACCCTCCAGCTCTGAGAATACGCGTCGGTCTGCAACCTTAAACGCCCACACATGAGAGGGCGATCCTGCATGAGAATGGTCCCAATTCGAATATCGGAAATCACGGCCTTTTCCTCGGAAACAGAGAGGCCCCGAGGACGGGCCACCAGGCGCCGTCCCCAAGACCCATGCATGAACTGGTTAAGCGGATACTCCCACGGTCTTTTGCAGGGTGGAGCTGATCACATCCGAGACCCGGACTTTGGGCGTTCCGTCCAACATCTTTTCCAAGCTCTTCAGAACTTCCGGATAGCCAGTGCTGTTATAGGCTTCGGCATGCTCCTTCGTATCCCACAGACTGATCGCGACCACGTCGGTTCCACCAGCAGTGGCAAACGTTATTTCGTTCTGGAACCCCTTTTGCTTCCGTAGGATGGGAAGCACACTCGTGTCGAAAGTCTTGGTGAAATCGCTGAGCGTATTGGGCTTCAGATGAAGAGCTACATTGCGAGCGAACATTGTCAACCTCCATGGATTGATGGGTAATCTAAGGGCGGGGGGACTTCAGATAGGCTGACTTAGTTCAGGAAACCTGAAAGAGCGGAAGAGGAAGCTCACTCACCCTCGACCCTAGTCTCATTGCATGGAACTGTCAATCCGGTGTACTCGTCCAGTGGATAGGTGACACTTTTCATTCTTTTCGTTGGGATGAGTTCTGGCGGAGAAACTGGAGAGGGGTTAGGTAGCCGAGAGCCTGGTGAGGGCGGACGGTATTGTAGATTTTTTCTCAGTGGCGGAGTTCGCGGTTGACCTGGTTCATCTCCAGCCGGGTGCCCCTCCCTGCCCGCGTTCTGTGCGGGAGGGCGGGTTCGCCGGGTGCCCCATCCTAACGTCGCGTCCTTTGCGACGTTAGGGTGATTCCACGAACCCGTCGGTCTTGAGATTTTCCCAAGCCTCTCCGGCTGCGCCGTGAACACGAACCCCCACTCTCCCGAGCGGGGCTGCAAGGCTCCGCAAGCTTGCCGCCGGGTGCCCCATCCTAACGTCGCGTCCTTTGCGACGTTAGGGTGGGATTCCACGAAACCATCGGTCCTGAGATTTTCCCAAACCTCTCCGGCTGCTCCGTGAACACGAACCCCACTCTCCCGAGCAAGGCTCCGCAAGCTTGCCGCCGGGTGCCCCACCCTTCCCGCGTTCTGTGCGGGAGGGTGGGATCGCAAGTCTCATCCCTACTCGGGTCCTGCCGACGACGAACGACTCCTTTGGCCGAAGACAGGCGACCAGCGACTGACCACTGCTCCATTCTCGTGCTACCCTCTCCCGGGCCGGTGGCCCGGCCTGGGCGTCGCCCACAAACCTTTAGGGTGCCCCGTCCAAGCTCCGCTTGGGCGGGGGTGTTCATCGGTTACAGACCACCCTCGGCTCCGGGAGCAGACTCATGGAGTGCCGCTGAAGCACTTCCACCAATCCGGTCAAAAACCATTACCTCACCTTCAGCTGTGATCACCGCCAGCCAAAACTTGGCACATCCTCGCCACGGGATATCTTCATCAGCGCTCTGGAGACCGTGCGCCAGCAATATGAATTGTTCGTCTACGGCTTTTCGGTCATGCCCGATCACGTCCACTTATTGGTAGGTGAACCAGAAAAGGGCCAGCTGGCATAAGCCCTGCAGTCGTTGAAGCAATCGGTGGCGCGGAGACTGGCGCTGCGTGCCGCGGAGCCTTTCTGGCAAGCCCGCTACTACGATTTCAACGTCTGGAGCGAGCGCAAATTTACCGAAAGCTGCGCTACATTCATCGCAATCCCGTGACACGTGGACTCGTGGATCGCCCTGAGCATTGGCCGTGGTTGAGTTTCCGGCACTATCTGACGGGAGAACACAGTGGCGTGGAAGTCGAGTCTCGGTGGACGGCACGGGCACGAGAACGCCTCGGAATTTTCCCAACCGCAAAGAACCGCAAAGAAAATCCCCGCCCAAGCGGAGCTTGAACGGGGCACCCTCAAGAGTCGGGGGGATAATTAGGGCGGGCCACCCGCCAAAGAACGAACCTGGATGGGCCGCCTGGCGACCCACGCTCCTTTGCCCATTCCGTCGCCGAGGGCAGCGGAGGCATCAGGAATCTGCAGTCCGGCCCTGGC
Source organism: uncultured Acidobacteriota bacterium (assembly GCA_963729415.1). Taxonomy (GTDB): domain Bacteria; phylum Acidobacteriota; class Terriglobia; order Terriglobales; family Acidobacteriaceae; genus Gp1-AA133. The sequence continues at coordinate 916,163 of CAVSOD010000018.1, forward strand.
GCCGCGTCCCAAAGACGTGCGTTCAGGAGAAGTGCGCTATGCTAGTTTGCGATTCTGATCTGAGCGTCTCAAGGGCGTCAGCTTTTACGACAGTCCAGCGTACAGGTAATTCTCAACATGAAAGTAAAACCTGCCCCTGTCGAAATTATTCCCATCGAGAATATCGAACCTAATCCCCACAATCCACGCCGATTATTCGACGAAGAGCCCATGAGAATTCTCGAAGAGTCAATCAGTAAACTCGGGATCTTGGTGCCCGTCACCGTTTATCCCAAGATTGCGGGAACGCAAGACACCAAGCGTGGACGTTTTGTTCTTCTGGATGGAGAGCGCCGCTGGCGCTGCGCTCGCGAACTGAAGCTTCCGACGATCCCGGCAATTATCGTCGAAAGGCCAAGCCCTGAGCAGAACATTCTGACGATGTTCCACATTCACAACGTGCGCGAGGGATGGCAACTTATGCCAACTGCGCTCAAACTTCAGACGTTGATGGAGGCGCTCGGAGAAACAAATGAGCGAAAACTATTTGAACTGACTAAGCTTTCAATCGGCCAAGTTAGACGGTGCAAGATTCTCTTGACATTTCCGAAGAAGTTTCAAGACATGATGCTTGCGCCTCCTTCCGAGCGCATGAAGGCCGATTTTTTTATTGAACTGCAAAGGATTCGGGGCCCGCTCTGGAACAACAGTGGCCGCCGTGGCGAGAACGGGGTGATTCTCGATGTATCAACGTTCTTCTCCAAAAATACGAAAATGGAATCATCGGCGCAGTCACCGACTTCAGGCGCTTGGCTGAAATCTTTAAGGCATCTGCGCGGATTGGGAAGATCAACAAGTTCTACAGAGAGCTAGATCGTCTCCTTGCGAAGGAAAACGTAGGTATAGATGACGTGCGCATAGAGGGCGCAAGTTTCGAACCGGAGTTTAAGGAAATTAGGAGGTCGGCGAAGAGGCTGCTAAGTCAAATTCAGGATCTCGATCCCGATGCACTCGTCGCGGACGAAGAGATTCTAGATACACTTCGACGCCTCATGAAGACGATTTCCCAGAAGTTCTCCGATGCCCTTGTAGCCGAGCCGCGTCATGCCAAGAAAGCGTAAGCACCCACGGTTTCCTCAGGAAATTCGACTTCTCGCGGCGCGGTTTCGAGATCATGAGGACGTCACTCCTGCAGCGGTGCAGAGGTGGCTCACACAATTCGGCAATGACGACACAAGTATCGCAATGAAGGTGCTTCGCGAGATTCGGTACTACTCGGCCCAGGACATTAGGACAATGCTTCGCCAGTTGGTAGAGAGAGTCTATCAACACTTAACCGACGTTCGTCAAAACCGAGTAATATTTATCCCCGCTGGGAAGCCATACAGTGGGGCAGTAGTCTTGGCGCGAGCGCTGCGGGATACGCCGCACGTTCAGCGCTCACAAATCAAGACCGTCGCTGAGTTGTTAAGTATTCCGGACGGCGAAGTCGACGCGGTTGTTTTTGTTGAGGATTTTAGCGGCACCGGCGAGACATTAACGAGTTGGTGGGCCAATATCGAACCAGCCGTTCTTCCTAAAGTCTCCAACGTCGTATTTGGAGTTTTAGTTCTAAATTTTCGCGCCCGGGAGCGGCTACGTGAATTCAGTCCTACCGTCGTCTCAGTTCAGGAACTGACCGAGGAAAGCAATGTTTTGTCGGATGCCTGTAACGCTTTTCTTGCAGATGAAAAGATTTCCTTGAGACGCTATTGTGAGAAGACACGATGTAGCCCGGAATATCGCCTCGGATACGGCGACTGCGGACTGCTGGTTGCATTTAAGCACTTTTGCCCGAACAATTCGTTGCCTATCCTATGGCACAACAAAAACAACTGGCACAATCTCTTCAGAAGAACCGCGATCTGATTGAGGAATTCCGGCTGAGTAATGCGATCAGCGTTCATTGGCTGCTAGGCTAGCCAACACCGGGAAGCACCGATTGCTGTTCCAACCACTCCACTTCATCCGGCACAACGAACGGAAGCGGGTCAAGGTCTCTCAAATCGCCGTTCGTCTGTACTTCATCCCCCCACTGTGTCCATCCGCGGCGTTGAGAGCGCGCGAACAGTTCAAGGTAGGGGCCTGGGCTACAGCGTTCGATGATTTCATAGACTTGGTGCGGCTTCCGCGAATGCTCTTTCTTTCGTGTCACAACAATGTTGACTTCGCGCCTTCCGGGAGCAAGCGTCCGTAGCCTTCCGCGTATGCCGAAAAGTAAGAGTTCGGTTACATTGCGAAAATAAAACCCCACACCACGTCCATCGGGACCACCATCTTTTCTAATCTTGTACCAGACAATGTTGGTCTTGTACGTAAATCCCCATGCACTCATGACCTGCAACCCTTCGGCGAGCAGTGCGTTCGGTACCCAGAGGTAAAGATGGGACTGTTGCGCGCCGATCTCCCGGACGGGCATGGCGCAGATTTCCTCAAGCTTCATCGTCTTGTAGCGGTGTAACCGACGATGCTCCGGAGCCATCTTGCCTGTGCGGTTCATGAACTGCCAGGGCGGGTCGGCCAGTATTGTGCCAAATTGTGGCGGGCGTTCTTTGCTGTCGCCGTTTCCTTTTTCGGATTTTCCGCTTCTATGCATTGAGGTCAGTTGCTGGCGTCGTAGAGTGAAGCTTTCATGCCCAGTGCAAGCACGGGGCACCCACCAGAAGCACGGTTGTGAAGGCGAGGCACAAGCTTGGACATGTGTGTGGTTGACGGCCCGTAGGATTTTCCTTTGCCTAAGTCATCAAAAATGTTTTGGAGCTCATCTGCTCTGGTTATGATGACACCCACGCTCAGCACGTTTAGGTCAAAGAGCAGGCGGAAGGTTGTTAGGTCACGGTCATAGAACGGATCTTTGTTGTTCCACTCCGTTTCAATCGCGATCCGATTCTTGTAGTAATCCACGTGATGAGTGGGTGATAACGTAACTACACCATCCACCGTGACCGTTACATCAAACTGCTTCTCCTGCCAGTCCCGCTCATAAAAGAATCCGTTGATGGCTTTGCTGATTGGGGATTTCCCGCCTCCAGGTGTAAGTATCTGAGTTCTGGGCAGGCGCAGCCCAGTGAGCCCCTGCATCAATTCGTTCCACTCGGTGGGGAAATCTGTATGAAGAACGGCGCAAGCATGATGGCGCTCAGCCACGTCGTAGTGCCGACGTACTGCTTCGGGCAAGAGTTCTGTTCCCAGAGTCTTGAATCCTTTTCCAGTGTTGGGCGGCTGGTCCACTTCTTCTAAATGCACTTCGGTTAAGTGCGCAACCTTGAATATCATGTAAAACCTGCGCGTTCTGTGGAAGAGTGGCGTAAGATCCAGTCTTGCAAGAAGATGGAGCTGCCGCAAGAGTCGCGCATCAAGTCGGTAATATTCGTGCCGACGATCCATTCTGCTTTCTTTTTCAGGAGGGATTGTGCCACAGTCCGACCAGGGAAGAAAAGGCGAAACTGATAAACTTTGGGACGTACATGACGCCGGCTCTGCCCGTGCTGGGTGCGACCGAAAAGCCCCACTCTCCCGAGCAGGGCTCCGCAAGCAAAACCCAACACCGCTTTGCCGACGACCGACGACCGAGGACCGACGACCCCTACCCCTTCCCCTTCAGCATCCCCACCACCCGGTCAAAATCCTCCAGCGTCGAGTACTCCAGCGTGATCTTCCCCTTGCCGTTGCGGTCGCGGATCCGCACCCGCAGGCCCAGGATCCGTTCCAGGTCCCGCTGCGCCGCCCGTACATTCGGATCGACCCAGCGCGCTCCCCCCGACGCCTTCGGGACGTTCTTCTTCACGTCCTTCATGCTCGGATCAAACAGTACAAACTTCTCCAGCTTGTCCACCGACCAGTTCTCGCGCTCCGCCTTGTCCGCGACCCTCGCGATCACATCCGAATCTTGCAGGTTCAAAAGCACCCGCGCGTGGCTGAATTCCAGCCGTCCCATCGCCAGGTGCCTCTGCACCGAATCGGGCAGCCGCGCCAGCCGCATGTAATTCGACACCGTCTCTCGCGCCACTCCCACCCGTGCGCCAATCTGCTCCTGCGTCAGATTGAAATGCTTGCTCAGCAACGCGTACGCCAGCGCCAGCTCCATGCAGTTCAGGTCTTCCCGCTGCAGGTTCTCGATGATCGTCAACTCGGCGGCCTGCTGTTCCGACACCACCCGCACGATTGCCGGAATCGTTTTCCTCTCGGCCATCTTCGAGGCGCGCATGCGCCGCTCGCCCGCAACCAGGATGTAGCGCCCGTCCTTCCCCGGTCGCACCGTGATCGGCTGCAGCACCCCCTGCACCTTGATCGAGTCGGAAAGCTCCATGAGCGCATCGATCCCGTCGTCCATGAAACGGCGCGTCTGGTGCGGATTCTTATCGATCAGCTCGATCGCGATGTCCATCACTTCGTGACCGTCTACCTGCCGCCGTGCCGCCTGCCCCTGCAACTCCGCGATCACGCCCGGAACCGGAGCTCCATCGACAACCGCGCCCGAGACTCCTGCTCCCGACGCGCCTGGACCAATGGGTGCAAAAGCCGCTGATGCCACGCCGACGGCGCCCGCCGCGCCAACACTCGCCGCGGAGGCTGCGCCCCCACCGGAAGGCGTTGCCCCGCTCGCGCCCGCGGGACCCGATCCCGCCGCGCCACCGCCTGACGGACGCGGTCCCGGCAGCAACGACTCCAGCCCCCGCCCCAGAGCGCGTCGCTTGTCATGCGCCAATACCGGACGCGCCACTGCCTTCTCGCCCACCACAGCGCCGGGATCTAGTTCCTTCGCAGTCGCCGCCGCACCTGCCAGCGCGGCGCCACCTCCCGCAGACCCCGAATGTCCCGGTGCTGACCCCGCCTTCACACCCTGGCTTGGAACAGTTTCCGGGACCATCTTTTCGGCCGTCCCCGTCTTCTCCGCCGTTGTCGTCATCCGCTTCTTTCTCCCTGAAAAAAATCCCATCTTCAGATCCTTAGGTCCTTCTGTGGACCGAACCGTGCCGCGCAGAGAGCGGCTACGACCCACCCTGCACGGAGACTACATAGGACTCCGGTTCTTCCTTCGTAGACCTTCGTGCTTCGTGGACCTTCGTGCCCTTGCTGGTGAAAAAACCTCTCGCCATTCCGATGCGCGAGTCCAGCGAGCAAAGGAGGAATCTGCCGGGTGCCCCATCCTAACGTTGCGTCTTTTGCAACGTTAGGGTGGGGATTTTTCCCCTCACTCCCTCGTCGCGCAGTGCAGCAGCCCTTCTTCGCGATCGGAGTCTGCCCGCAGGCGAAGGGCGGTTACAAGCTCTTCTCTGCGCCTTCCGCGCCTGTTCTCCGCGACCTCTGCGTTTAAGTGCTTTTGCCCCCGCCGGGTGCCCCATCCTAACGTTGCGTCTTTTGCAACGTTAGGGTGGGGATTTTTCCCTCACTCCCTTCGCGCGCCTCGCGGTCGTCCTTCGCGATCAGAGCCTGCTCTTGCGCGCACGCGAAGGCGGCTACATCGCCTTCTCTGCGCCCTCCGCGCCTGTTCTCCGCGACCTCTGTGTTTAAGTGCTTTTGCCTCCGCCGTCGGGTGCCCCATCCTAACGTTGCGTCTTTTGCAACGTTAGGGTGGGGATTTTCCCCCTCACTCCTTCGTCGCGCAGTGCAGCAGCCCTTCTTCGCGATCGGAGTCTGCCCGCAGGCGAAGGGCGGTTACAAGCTCTTCTCTGCGCCCTCCGCGCTTTCCTCTTCGGCTCTGCGTTTACGTGCTTTTGCCCCCGGTCGTACGCATCGCCAGCTTCGTATCCAGGGCGCGCCTTCAGGCGCGCCATACCGAACTCTTCGTTGTGCGCCTTTAGGCGCCGGAGTGTCTGCCCGATCCCTGTCCAAAAGCCTCTTAGCCGATCCAGGGTCTTTGCCAACAACCAACGACACGCTCTCAATTACATCGACACTAATAAATATAGATATTCATCAATTTAAGCCGTCTTGCCCATCTCGTCGCCCGCGTTCTCCGCGCCTTGCTCCGGCTCTTGCGTCCCTGTCTCCTGCGCCGCAACCTCCGAGGCGGGCGCTGTTTCTTGCGTCTCCGCCACCACCTCCTCCTCGGCCGCAGCCGGGGCTTCCGGCGCCCCGGCCGGTGCTCCCTCCGCGTCGCCCGCTGCCGTTGGGAAATAGTGCGCGATGATTTCCTTCGCCAGCCGGATGTAGCTCTCCGCCCCGCGCGACCGCACATCGTAGAGCAGCGCCGGCTTCCCGTGGCTCGGCGCCTCCGCCAGCCGGATGTTTCGCGGGATCGACGTCGCGCACAACTTTTCCCCAAAATACTTTTTCAGCTCAGCCGTCACTTGCTTGGCCAGGCTGGTGCGATCGTCGAGCATGGTCAGCACGACCCCCTCGACCGCCAGCTCCGGATTCAAGGCCCCGCGGATCCGCTCGATCGTGTCCAGCAGCTCACTGATCCCTTCGAGCGCGAAGTACTCCGCCTGCATCGGAATCAGCACCGAGTCCGCTGCGACCAGGGCATTGAGTGTGAGGAGGTCGAGCGCTGGCGGACAGTCGAGCACCACGAACTGAAAGCGGTCGCGCAAAGGCTCGAGCGCGTCGCGCAGCCGGTACTCGCGCCGCTCGCCTTCGACCAGCTCGAGGTTGGCGCCGATCAGGTTCTTGTGCGCGGGGATCAGCCAGAGCTGCTCCAGCTCGGTACGCTGCACCGCCTCCTCGCCCGAGGCCGCGCCCATAAGAAGATGATACGTGCTGATGCGCTCGGGATCTTTGACCAGGCCCAGTCCGCTTGTCGCGTTCGATTGCGGGTCGCAATCAATGAGCAGAGTGTTAACCTCCGCTGCCGCGAAGGACGAGGCCAGATTGATGGCGGTCGTAGTCTTGCCGACGCCGCCCTTCTGGTTGGCAACCGCGATGACACGTCCCATTGATTTTTTCGGAGAAGCGAGAGCTGCCCGCAGAATATGTCGAATGCATCCGCGATTGCAACGACGGAATTTGGTGCAGCGTGCCAGTTCGAAGTCACCACTGAATTCAAATCACTTGTCCAGAATTTCCAGATGCATTTCAACAGAAACGCATGCGCGTTCCACGTGGAACACAACTTCACTTCGGGCACGCGAATCAGTGGCCCGCTCTCTTTCACTGCATTCCGTACAAATGTTCCACGTGGAACATCGGCGCCGATCTTCCCCGCCGTCAACCCAAACGTTCCAGGCGGAACGCTTGGTTTTGTGGACTTCAAATTCGATGACTCAAGCTGAATGGACTAGAAGAAAAGAGGGAGGAAAACAAAGAAGGAGCGCACGTATCCAATTTCCCGATCCCCGGGGGGCGGGTGGCGGTTGCAACTCGAGGGAGTGTTCCACGTGGAACGTTCGCGTACTTGTTGGCAGGAGGAACGATCAAGGGGACAGGGATTTAGATGTGTTCCACGTGGAACATCATCGATGGGTCTGCTTGTCAACGTCAGGCAAATTATCTCTGGGATGCAATCGCATCCCACTTTTCCCATACGCGTGCTTGAGTCGACGATAGTACCCCGGCTATAAGCTCATCTCGCCAGAGGTTCATCCCACTTCTTACTATCTTGATTCGTCTCACGGTCTCGAAGTTGTGGGGACCGGGTTGATGGGTTGCTAGCGAATGAATTGTTGGGTTCATCACCCTAATTTTCCCACTTAACGGCTCAGGATCTTAGAATTGACAGGAGAAACTTGATGACATAGCTACACCATCCCACTTTGCCGTCTGGATACCTTGATTTTGGATTGGAGTCTGAAAGCGATCTATCTCACTCCGATGGCGAGGAGGCGGTTTTCAGAGAGCGGGATTGAAAGTGGCGGGAGCCAGTGGAGAGCTGGGGTCAGGCTTTGGGCGAGGGGGAATTGCGGACGGGTAGTGAGTAGGGCCAGGCGCGCGGTGGGGGCCAGGAGGGCGAGGGCGGTGGCGAGGGTCTCGGGGAAGCGCTCGACGGCGCGGAGGGCGACGAGGGTGGCGGTGGCGGGGGAGAAGGTTTCGGCGCGGGCGGGGAATACATCGATGTCCGCCAATGTAAGAGCGCGGATGACCTCGCGGAGGAAGGCGACTTTCTTGTGATTGGACTCGATGAGGGTGACGCGGGTTTGCGGGGACCAGATCTTCATGGGGAGTCCAGGGAAACCGGCGCCGGAGCCGATGTCGACGAGGTGATCGGGGACGGAGGAGGTGCGGCCGCCGTGTGCGGGGCCGATGGCAGCGGGGTCGGTTTCTTTTGTGGGTTCGGTCGTGGAAGAGCCCAGGTTAGCGTCCAGAGAACGGACGCGAACCTGGGGCACCGAGTCGGCTTTAGGTTCGCGGGCGGGGGTGCCCGCGCCACAGGAGCCATTGCGATCCAGGAGGTGGCCGGCGGCGAAGAGGGACTCACCGAAGTGGCGGGTGACGATGTCTTGGGGAGCGCGAACCGCGGTGAGGTTGACGCGGGCATTCCAGCGGAGGAGGAGATCGATGTACGTCGATATTTGATCGAGCTGAAGAGCGGTCAGGGGGCTGCTGAGAAAAGGGTGGAGGAGTTCGGCGATGCGAGAGGTGTCCACGACGCAGTGCATTGTAGAGGATGACGGGGAAGGTAGTGCGATGGCGACTGCTCGATGAAAACCCCACCCTCCCGCAAAGAGCGCGGGAAGGGTGGGGCACTCGGCACATTGTAGAGGACTCGGGGATCGCCGACTTGGCGCAGTGTCGATTGATGATGAAAACCCCCGCCCAAGCGGAGCTTGGACGGGGCACCCGGCAGGTTTACGCTTCGCTCGGGGTGACCAGGAAAAGCAGGTCCTTCGCTTCGCTCAGGATGACAATTTTGGTGAGTCCCAGTTCTCGCAAAGGACGCGAGAAATGGGCCAGACGGGGGCGAGAAAATCCCCAACCTCCCGCAAAGAGCGCGGGAAAGGTGGGGCACCTGTGATCTTTCAAGAGGTTGTCCATTCGATCGGAACCGGAGAAGCTGATTGTGACGAGCAATCCAGTTTCCGAGGACAGACCGAATGGACATCCACAAGAATGCCCGACTCACTCTTCGTAGTCGAGAGGCGTTGGTCGAAACCGTCATTCGCGGCCTGGGCTTCAGCCGTGCCGCAGCCAGCTTTCGCGTGACTCCCAAAACCGCGGCGAAGTGGGTTCGCCGTTATCAGAGCGCAGGAGCTGCCGGATTGTGCGACCGTTCCTCTCGTCCGCATCGCAGTCCAAGAGCCACTTCGTCTAGCCAGGTCGGGTTGGTGATTGAGCTCCGCCGTCAGCATCGTCCGGCCTATCAGATTGCACAAAGCACCGGACTCAGTCCTGCCACTGTCAGCCGCATTCTGCGTCGCGCTCGTCTCAGCCGCTGGCGCGATCTGCATCCCCGGCCGCCGGCGGTGCGTTATGAGCATCCCTTTCCCGGCGATCTCCTCCATCTCGACATCAAGGGCATGACCCGCTTCCAGCAAGTCTCTTGGCGCGGCGATGGCCGCCGCCGTGGTCAACAGAAACATCCCGGTTGGGAGGCCTTGCACGTCGCGGTCGACGACCACTCTCGCTTGGCCTTCACCCGCATCCTCCCCGATCAGAAAACCCACACCACCATCGCCTTCCTCAGGGATGCGGTTGACTTCTTCGCTCGCCACGGCATCATCGTCCGCGCTTTGCTCACCGATAACGGCAGCAGCTATCGCTCCCACCTGTTTCGTCAAGCTTGTTTCGAGATGGGCCTCAAACACCGCCGCACTCGCCCGTACTCGCCACAAACCAACGGCAAAGCGGAACGCTTCATCCAGACCGCTCTGCGCGAATGGGCCTATTCCACTCACTGGCCCGACTCCCATCTACGCAACCTGGCCCTCGCTCCTTGGACCGACTACTACAACCACGCCCGTCCTCATGGTAGCCTTCACTACCAGCCGCCCATCAGCCGCTCCGAACCCGGTACAACCTCTTGATCATCTACAGGCACCCGGCACATTGTAGAGGACTCGGGGATCGCCGACTTGGCGCAGTGTCGATTGATGATGAAAAACCCCCGCCCAAGCGGAGCTTGGACGGGGCACCCGGCATCGGTCCCCGTCTTCCCCCTATATCAGGCTACGGACTTCGCGAGCCGGGCTGCCGCATCCGCGACATGTGTTTCCAGCAAGGCGAGCAACTCTTTTTCGGAGACCGCGAATGGCTCCAAGAGCTTGACGGCCTGCTGAACCGCAGAATCTCGCGTCTGCCTCGCATCTTGTACTCTGGTCCCGAGCCCGTCGCGTGCGAGTTCTTTCGCCGTGCGTAGCGTGCTGAGCGCTAATGTGTCCAGCATTGAGAGATCGATTGGCAGGCTTGTCCCCCGCTCTAGCTTTGGATTCAGCTCGATGGCCTCGTTCCGGATTGTCCAACTCTCGATCTTTATGATACCCGGGGAGCATTTGAAAGGAACTGTACTTTTCTTAAATGTGCCAAGTTGCCCACTGATCGTGTCTACCAGCTTCAGTGGCATGCGAAGGGATCCTAGATGCTTCCCTTCAACCGGCTCTTCCGATTCGGTTCCTACCGCTGTGAACCGCGCCGCGGAGTCCGTTATGACGATGTCGACAGAGTCGCTGTCGTTGTATTTTCCGCGATTGACTTTAAGTTGTTCGATGGCGCGGCGCAAATCAGAGGTGCGGATACTAAATTCGACTGGCAACAGAGGCCTCCGCGAATACTTAGATTCCTAGAGTGGGAAGACCACGAACTATCTTCACCGTTTCGAGACTAACGCTGATAATTTGCCCAATCAAGCGCAGAATATACCCCGGATGATCGTCGCGGTTGGGGTCGTTGGTGATGCCGCTGCGCTTGTCGGTGGAGATTTGATATTGGTCGACGATCCATTCCAGGGCGGAGCGGTTGCCCAGACGGTATTCGTAGGTTTGATTGGGGATGTCGGTGAGGGTGAGGAACTGGTTGTAGGTTAGGGTGGTTTTGTCCTTGCTCAGTTTCATTTTGGTGACGCGATAGTCGAGTTTTTCACCGGCTTTTTCAATCTTCTTCAGCGGGTATTCGGGTTGTTGTTCGTAGTGGACGTGGATTTCGGCGAGGCGGCGTCCGGCGTGTACGAATTTGTGGAAGACGACGACGTCTTTGTTTTCGGCAGCCGCATTCTTTGTTGTTGCCTGCGAGCTACGCTCTACGGCAACGGCCTTCGGCAGAGAGGAAGGGGATTTTTTCTGGCTTACCCCGGACTTACGTCCGGGGCTATCATCTGCCGCCTCTACGCGGCTGGATTCAGCAGTGGGTGAGGGTTCGTCGTTGCCCAGCGATTCGCTCGTGCCAATGAAGGGGATGCGGGGGAGTTCACGGCGGAGGTTGGCGGCGTAGCGCTGGCGGTAGTCGGGGTGGTGGAGGATGGCGTAGACGTAATGGAAGATGTCCCATTTGGTGATCGAGGGATCGTGGTAGCGGGAGCGGAATTGATCGACGGCCCTAGAGCCACGACCCCCTGTTTGCCAAGGCGATCCGATGCCCATCGTATCGCCTTAATATACGGATCCCGCAGAGAGACTTTGTTCGTGGCGCTCGAGTCCTTCACGTATGTTTCCGTCAGCCGTGCGTCGATCGCCGGGTATTTTCGATTCTTGTTATTGTCGTTTTCATCCGCCTGCCAAGCGTTGTCTGGAGGATTGCCAATAACGACAAAAATCTCTTGCTGTTTCTGATGTTCGACGCGGAGCGCGTTTTGCTCGATAAACATGGGCACTTGCTTTGACTCTGCCAACTCGAATGTATCCACCAAGCAAATTCCCGGAAACGGTCTGTACTCGTCCACGCGTTCGTAATACGCGTGCTCGATGTTCATGCTGGCGATGTAATACGGCAACAGCATGACTTCGTTGCAGTGTTTCAGGTCGAACGACATAGCTTGAGCGTGAAGGTCAAGTTTACAACGCGGCTGGTGCACGCCTCCGGGCTGGTTGAAGGATGTGCCAAGACCACAAACATCCGGGTAGGTCGCGATCAGGGAAGATGCCGTGGGATCAAGCTGGAGAACGTGGAGGTGTTGAACCTTGTCGTCGGAGAAAAGCAGGGTCCCTTTCGACTACGCTCAGGGTGACAACAGAAAAAGCAGGTCCCCTTCGGCTCCGGTCAGGGCAGGCTTTCGCTGCGCTCAGGATGACAAACTGTTGGTGACTTCCACTTCTCGCAAAGGTTAGCGAGGTTAGCGTCTAAGGAGCGAACGAGAAAATCCCCACCCTCCCGCAAAGGGCGCGGGAAGGGTGGGGCACCCCGTCCCCGACGTTCAGTGAGAAAAAGCAGGTCCTTCGCTGCGCTCAGGATGACAACAGGAAAAGCAGGTCCTTCGCTGTGCGAAGGATGACAATCTGGTGGTGACTCTCAGTTCCCGCAAAGGACGCGAGAAATGGGGCACCTGGGCCGCGACGGGTTTGTCCACACAAAGAGGTAGAGATGATCAGAAGCAGATTCGTCCTGCCTCGCTGCGCTCGCGTGTCGGAATGACAAGAATTTGAGGGGCGAGGTGGTTCGCGAGGTTAGCGTCTAAGGAGCGGACGAGAAAATCCCCACCCTCCCGCAAAGGGCGCGGGAAGGGTGGGGCACCTGTAGATGATCAAGAGGTTGTACCTGGTTCGGAGCGGCTGATGGGCGGCTGGTAGTGAAGGCTACCATGAGGACGGGCGTGGTTGTAGTAGTCGGTCCAAGGAGCGAGGGCCAGGTTGCGTAGATGGGAGTCGGGCCAGTGAGTGGAGTAGGCCCATTCGCGCAGAGCGGTCTGGATGAAGCGTTCGGCTTTGCCGTTGGTTTGCGGCGAGTACGGGCGAGTGCGGCGGTGTTTGAGGCCCATCTCGAAACAAGCTTGACGAAACAGGTGGGAGCGATAGCTGCTGCCGTTATCGGTGAGCAAAGCGTGGACGATGATGCCGTGGCGAGCGAAGAAGTCAACCGCATCCCTGAGAAAGGCGATGGTGGTGTGGGTCTTCTGATCGGGGAGGATGCGGGTGAAGGCCAAGCGAGAGTGGTCGTCGACCGCGACGTGCAAGGCTTCCCAACCGGGATGTTTCTGTTGACCACGGCGGCGGCCATCGCCGCGCCAAGAGACTTGCTGGAAGCGGGTCATGCCCTTGATGTCGAGATGGAGGAGATCGCCGGGAAAGGGATGCTCATAACGCAGCACCGCCGGCGCGGCGGATGCAGATCGCGCCAGCGGCTGAGACGAGCGCGACGCAGAATGCGGCTGACAGTGGCAGGACTGAGTCCGGTGCTTTGTGCAATCTGATAGGCCGGACGATGCTGACGGCGGAGCTGCAATCACCAACCCGACCTGGCTAGACGAAGTGGCTCTTGGACTGCGATGCGGACGAGAGGAACGGTCGCACAATCCGGCAGCTCCTGCGCTCTGATAACGGCGAACCCACTTCGCCGCGGTTTTGGGAGTCACGCGAAAGCTGGCTGCGGCACGGCTGAAGCCCAGGCCGCGAATGACGGTTTCGACCAACGCCTCTCGACTACGAAGAGTGAGTCGGGCATTCTTGTGGATGTCCATTCGGTCTGTCCTCGGAAACTGGATTGCTCGTCACAATCAGCTTCTCCGGTTCCGATCGAATGGACAACCTCTTGAAAGATCACAGGCACCCCGTCCCCGACGTTAGGATGTCCGAGTGAAAAAGCAGGTCCCGTTCGGCTTCGCTCTGGATAACAACAGGAAAAGCAGGTCCCCTTCGCTGTGCGAAGGATGACAATCTGGTGGTGACTTCCACTTCTCGCAAAGGTTAGCGAGGTTAGCGTCTAAGGAGCGAACGAGAAAATCCCCACCCTCCCGCAAAGGACGCGAGAAATGGGGCACCTGGGCCGCGACGGGTTTGTCCACACAAAGAGGTAGAGATGATCGGAAGCAGATTCCTCCTGCCTCGCTGCGCTCGCGTGTCGGAATGACAAGAATTTGAGGGGCGAGGTGGTTCGCGAGGCTAGCGTCTAAGGAGCGGACGAGAAAATCCCCACCCTCCCGCAAAGGGCGCGGGAAGGGTGGGGCACCCGGCTTGCGCTGGACTTCTTTGAGGAGGTCGTCTTTTTCGTCCTTGGCCTCCCAGTAGCCGTGGGGGAGCTTGTAGTCGTCGATGAGGGCGCCGTCGATGCGGAGTGAGGGTCCTCGGGCGCGCTTTCGACTACGCTCAGGGTGACAACAGAAAAAGCAGGTCCCCTTCGGCTCCGGTCAGGGCAGGCTTTCGCTGCGCTCAGGATGACAAACTGGTGGTGACTTCCACTTCTCGCAAAGGTTCGCGAGGTTAGCGTCTAAGGAGCGGACGAGAAAATCCCCACCCTCCCGCAAAGGGCGCGGGAAGGGTGGGGCACCCCGTCCCCGACGTTCAGTGAGAAAAAGCAGGTCCTTCGCTGCGCTCAGGATGACAATCTGGGGGTGACTTCCACTTCTCGCAAAGGACGCGAGAAATGGGGCACCCCGTTTTGACGCCACGGTCCTGATCCCGATGACGAAGCCGGGTCCTGGTACGAATCGTAAAGCCATTTCTTAGTACGAATCGTACAGCCGGCGCTAATACTAGCCATAAAGCCGGGACCTGATACGAACTTACATTTCTTTTTGTTGCCGCGGTGCTGATTTCGCTGTTTTGTTTCGCGGATTCGATTTTGGGGGGGGTCCGGGGGCTGCGGAACGCGCGCATTGGGGTGCCAATGTGGGACGCGGGAGAAATTAATTGACAGTTGAGAGGGCTGCGGTGTATTGAAACGTTTTAACATTGAATCGTTTTAATAGCATGGGTGGATTGTGATCATCGGCGTTTTCCGTGGCTTGGCCTTGAACCGGGCGCAGGACGGCGGACCGACAAAATCTGTTGGGAGGAAGAGCGATGAACCGGCAAAAATTCGTGGCAAGCCTGAATAGCAATCAAGAGCGGACGAACGCCGTGTCGCGGTGGAGTGGCCGGAGCCTATGGATGGCGCTGGTGGTGGTGCTGGTGGCGTGCGGGATCGCGTTCGCGGGAGTCACGGCCAGCATCTCGGGGACGGTGAAGGACTCGACGGGAGCAGTGCTGGTGGGCGCGAGCGTGACCGCGACCAACACGGCGACGGGCGTGTCGCAGACGGTGTCGTCGAATGGGGACGGGGCTTACAACTTCCCGGCGCTGCCGCCAGGGAAATACGTGCTGGAAGTGCGGCAGCAGGGGTTCAAGACGTTCAAGGATACCGACATCGAGTTGAACGTAAACGATGTGCGGACCATTGATGCGGTGCTGCCGGTGGGCCAAGTGGCGGAGGCGGTGACGGTATCGGCGGACGCGCTGCATGCGGAGACGGCGTCGACACAACTGGGCGAGGTCATCCAGGAAAAAGAGATGACGTCGGTGCCGCTGAACGGGCGGAGCTACACGGATCTGCTGGCCTTGCAGCCGGGAGTGGGAAACACGAATTCGAACATCGGCGGCGGGTCGTCGACGTCGAACCTGTTTCAGAGCGGTGGATTCCAGCTTCCGAGTGTTTCCGGAGATCAAAATCCGGGGAACCTGTCGGTCAATGGGATGCGGGAGTCGGCAAACGGATATCTGCTGAACGGAGTGTCGGTGCAGGAGTACGGATATTCGGGGACGGCGGTGGTACCGAACCTGGATTCGCTGGCGGAGTTCCGGATCATCACGAATAACTTTGACGCAGAGTACGGAAATTTTTCGGGCGGGCAGATCAACGTGGTGACCAAGGCGGGGGCGAACCAGATTCATGGCAACGTGTTCGAGTTCTGGCGGAATACCTCGCTGGATGCGGCGAATTACTTTGATCATGGGGCACGAGGACCGTGGCATCAGAATGAGTTTGGAGGAACGCTGGGAGGACCGATCAAGCGGAACAAGGTTTTCTTCTTTGGGGACTACCAGGAAAATCGAAGGGTTGTTGGCGTATCGACGGGGTCGATCCCGGTTCCGACTTCGGCGGAACAAACGGTTACCAATGGGAACTATGATTTCTCTGCGCTGGCTGCCGCCGGTGCGTTCTCATTTTCCCCGACGCCTGGGGTCCAACAGCCACACCTACTGACTGCGGGGCCCGGTACACCATTCTTCCAGCAGATTGGAGCCACCAGTGCCAATGAGCCGTACTACTATCGGGCGACTGATACCAACCCAGTTACGAAAGCGCCTTACGGTCAGAATTGCGCGACCACGAGCGCAGTCGCCTGCATTTTCCCGGGCGGCTTGATCCCTGCAACCATCGTGTCGCAAATATCCAAGAACGTTCTTACAACGGGCGCGATTCCGGTGGGCGATGGAAATGGAACGTTCTCGACTTCCGCGTTTGCGCAGAACTTGACGGACCGGAAGGGGAGCGGGCGGGTCGATGCGAACACGGGAATCGGGACGCTGTTCGGGTACTACTACATCGATCAGTTCTCGCTGAACAATCCGTATCCGGTGGCGACGGTGCCGGGGTTCAACGCTACGACGAAGGGACGCACGCAGGTGGTGAACATCGGAGATTCGAAGCCGCTGGGGAGCAACGCGGTGAATGAAGCGCGAATCGGGTACCTGCGGGTGCATGACTTCCTGAACAGTCCGAGCGGGGGAACGAACACGAAGCTGGCGCAGCTGGGCTTCTCGACGGATACCGCGGCTGGGGGCATTCTGCCGCTGGATCCGGCGACGGAAGGGCTGCCAGAGATGGACTTCCAGAGCTTCAGCATTGGGGTGCCGAGCCGGATATTGGGGCTGGTGGAAAACACGTATCAGGCGTCGGACAACTACAGCCGACTGGTTGGGACGCACAGCCTGACGTTTGGCGGGAGCTTCCACTACACGCAGCTGGCGGAGCAACTGCACAACATCGAGAACGGCTATTTCTTTTTCAACACCACGTCGGAAACGGGAGTCGATTTCGCGGACTTTCTGTTAGGGGCGCCGGGGACATTCCAGCAGGGACAAACGCCGGCGGCCAACACGCGCAGCTACTACCTTGGGGCATTTGCGCAGGACAGCTGGCGGGCGCGATCGAACCTGACCGTGAATTACGGAGTGCGCTGGGATGTGATCAGCCCCTGGTGGGAGCAACACAATGAGATCGAGACGCTGAAACTGGGGCTGCAGTCGGTGAAGTTCCCGAACTCGCCGCGGGGCTGGGTGTTTCCGGGAGACCCGGGGATACCGAAGACGATCGCACCGGTGCGGTGGGGGAATTTTGCTCCACGGCTGGGCATCGCGTATTCGCCCAATGCCGCGGGAGGGTTTCTGGGCAAACTGTTTGGCGGGCCGGACCAGACGAGTATTCGCCTGGCGTATGGGATGTACTACAGCGCGTACGAGGGCGCGTACGACTTCAGCGTGATTGGGGACGCTCCCTACGGAGCGTTCTATTCTTCCACGAGCGCGCCGTCGTTCGACAAACCGTACCAGACCCGCGCGACGGGAGCGGTTGTCGGGACTCCGTTCCCGGCCAA
Source organism: uncultured Acidobacteriota bacterium (assembly GCA_963729415.1). Classification (GTDB taxonomy): domain Bacteria; phylum Acidobacteriota; class Terriglobia; order Terriglobales; family Acidobacteriaceae; genus Gp1-AA133. The sequence continues at coordinate 933,555 of CAVSOD010000018.1, forward strand.
TTTCAACCCGCCGTCGAATATTCCGGCGGGTGTGTTTGGGACGATTGGAACCTCACCCGCCTTCAACCCGAGCAACCGGGTGCCGTATGCGGAGCAATATGAGCTGTCGCTACAGCGGCAGCTGAGTCGAACGGATTTGATGACTTTGAGCTACGTGGGCACGCAGGGACACCACCTGCTGGTGACGCAAGAGGCGAACCCGGTAATTAAGGCGCTGTGCTCGGTGGATCCGGCGTGCGTTCCCGGAGGTGAACCGTCTTATGATCGTGGGCCATTCAGCTCGCATACCCCAAGTGACATTGCAAATGGCCTGAACCAGTTCGCGAGCGAAGGGTACTTCTCGGCGATTGGGAACTCGGCGTATCACTCGTTGCAGATTGATTACCGGCACCGGAGCGGGCCGCTGCAACTGCTGTTGGGTTACACCTACAGCAAGTCGATGGACGATGGTTCCGGATTTGGGGAGCAAGTGAATCCCTTCGATCCGCGGCTGAGCCGAGGACTGTCGGCCTTCGATCTGCGGCACAACTTCGTGGTGAGTTACACCTACGAGCTTCCGTTCCGGAAACTGGGCGGACCGAGGCAGTTGGTGGAGGGGTGGCAGATCAGCGGGATAACCACATTCTCCAGTGGCATCCCGGTGTATGTGTTTGAGAATGACGACAACTCGTTGCTGGGCACGACGTTCGCGGGGCCGCTGCCACTGGGAGTGGACACGCCAGACTTCGCGGGTGGCTCGGTGCAGACCTACAATGCGCGGAACCTTACGACTCCCGCCTGTGCGACGCAGCCGGCAAACTACTATTTCAATCGCTGCCAATTCACCCAGGAGCCTCTTGGCAGCCTGGGCTCATCGCGCCGGCGCTTCTTTAGCGGGCCGGGGATCAACAACTTCAACATGGCACTGGCGAAGAACACCCGCTTCGGAGAGAGATACAACGTGGAATTCCGGGCGGAGTTTTTCAACATCTTCAACCACACGCAGTTCGCGAATGTGCAAGGGAACTTCAACGCATCGAACTTCGGACAGGCAACGACGGCGCGGGATCCGCGGATTGGACAGCTGGCGTTGAAGTTCGGGTTTTAGGAAACAGTCTCAAGCCGTCAGTCGCCAGTCGTCAGCTTAGACCTGCTCGCTGGGGAAGCTGGGCCGACTTTCGGCATAGCGGATTCTGCCTGGTTGCGCTGGCGCGTCGAACGAAGCGTCAGGAATATCGGTTGCCGTGAGAAAATCCCCATCCTAACGTCGCAAAGGACGCGGCGTTAAGGATGGGGCACCCTGCGGCTTAGCGCCGGCTTTCGGCGTTTTGGAGGAGAATGCGCACGACGGCGGCACAGCCGGCGCGGAGTTCGGCTGCGCGGGGAGCGGGGACTACCTTCGAAGTCAGCAGGGTTACCGTGCCGTGGGCGAGCGCCCACAGGGAGAGGACGAGGGCGACGTGATCCTGTGCCGATCCGCCGAGACGCTCCACTAATTTCTACTGGACCCAGACGAAACCAGGACCGATGTTGGCAGAGCGCGACTCGGGAGGACGCAGCGATTCGTGCTGCGGCGCATAGTAGAGGTCATAGTCGCGGGGATTGCGAATCGCGAAATCGATGTAGGCCTCCAGGGCCTGCTCGAGGCAGGACCGTTGCGTTTCGGCAAACAACTTCCCAACGCGGACCTCGCGGAAAGGGAGCGAAAAAACTTTTAACCGCAAAGTGCGCGAAGTGGGCGCAAAGGTCGCGAAGAAGGCACCGTACGGTTGCTCGGGGATCGAACAGCAGGTTCCTTCTTGCTTGCTCCGACTTGAAAATCCCCACCCTAACGTCGCAAAGGGCGCGACGTTAGGATGGGGCACCCGCGGCGTGAAAAGAGCTTTGAACGCAGAGGGCGCGGAGAACTGCCGCCGAGGACGCAGAGAAAGGCAGTGAGCGCACGTCGACCCCGCTCAGGGCAGGACCGTTGCGTTTCGGCAAACAGCTTCGCAACGCGGATTTCGAGGAAAGGGAGCGAAAAAGCTTTTAGCCGCAAAGTGCGCGAAGTGGGCGCAAAGGTCGCGAAGAAGGCACCGTACGGTTGCTCGGGGATCGAACAGCAGGTTCCTTCTTGCTTGCTCCGACTTGAAAATCCCCACCCTGACGTCGCACAGAACGCGGCGTTAGGATGGGGCACCCGCGGCGTGAAAGAGCTTTGAACGCAGAGGGCGCGGAGAACTGCCGCCGAGGACGCAGAGAAAGGCAGCGAACATCCCCACGCTGAAAATCTCCACCCTAACGTCGCAAAGGGCACGACGTTAGGATGGGGCACCCGGGGCGTGAAAAGAGCTTTGAACGCAGAGGGCGCGGAGAACTGCCGCCGAGGACGCAGAGAAAGGCAGCGAAAATCCCCACGCTGAAAATCCCCACCCTAACGTCGCACAGAACGCGGCGTTAGGATGGGGCACCCGCGACGTGAAAGAGCTTTGAACGCAGAGGGCGCGGAGAACTGCCGCCGAGGACGCAGAGAAAGTCAGCGAACATCCCCACGCTGAAAATCCCCACCCGGCAGAGAAAGGTAGCACCTCGACCTCGCTCAGGGCGGGCTTTCGACTGCGCGTCTCAGTTTGCTCAGGGTTATCGTGGTTGGAAGTCCCCACGCTGAAAATCCCCACCCTAACGTCGCACAGAACGCGGCGTTAGGATGGGGCACCCGGCTCGGGCACTCCCTCGGATGGGCAGTCGACGGCAAGAGACTCTTTACGGCAAAGAGCGCGAAGGCTCGCAACGCACTGCGGCTATCCCTGGCGGACGGGAGTGTCCGCGGCACCAACATCGGGCCTCGAAACGCAGTGGCCTTCCTTGATACCCTTGAGATACGCCGTAGCGCGGAGGTCTTCCCAGGGACCGGGCGGCGGCGACCGTCTCTTTGTCTTACGAAACTGCCATCGCACGGATGTTTGCGCTGGGCCACGAACTGGCCCAGACGCCGTCGCAGAAGTTTGACCTGGCGCACATGCGGGTGCTGCTCGAGGGGCTGGAGCATCCGGAGCGGCGGTTTCCGGCGGTGCTGATCGCGGGGACGAACGGGAAAGGGTCGACGGCCGCGACGCTGGCTTCCATTCTGCAGGTTTCCGGTTACAAGACAGGGCTGTATACGTCGCCGCACCTGGTGCGCATCAACGAGCGCGTGCGCATCAATGGGGCGGCGATTTCGGATGACGAGTTCGCGGGGATTCATGAACTGGTGGATCGCACGGCGGAGCGGTTGGTGAGCGAGGGAGAGTTGCCGTGGCATCCGAGCTTCTTCGAGATGCTGACGGCGATTGCGTTCGAGTATTTCGCGCGGGAGCGGGTTGAGATTGCGGTGCTGGAAGTGGGGATGGGCGGGCGGCTGGACGCGACGAATGTGGTCGTGCCACGGGTGAGCGTGATCACCGATATTTCTCTTGACCATCAGAAATTTCTGGGTGAGACATTGACCGAGATTGCGCGGGAGAAGGCGGGGATCATCCGGACGAATGGCGTGGTGGTGACGTTGCCGCAGACACCGGAAGCGAATGATGTCCTGGGAAATACGATTTTGGAGTTGGAGGCAAGAGCAGTGAGCGCGGTGGAGTATGTGCCGCCGGTGAGTCCCAACAGCGGGCAGTACCTGGTGCCGAGCGCACAGGAGAAGGCGGGGTATGTGGCGCGGTATCCACTGCTGGTGATGGGACGGGAGATCGTGGTGGAGACGCCGCTGGTGGGGCGGCACCAGCTGCGGAACGTGGCGCTGGCGATCGCGGCGGCGGAGGAGTTGCGCGAGCAGGGATTTGCGACGATCAACGCAACGAGCGTGGAACGCGGGATTCGCGAGACGCACTGGGCGGGGCGGTTCCAGGTGTTGCCGGCGACGGGGGAGCATCCAGAGGTGGTGTTTGACGTGGCGCACAATCCGGCGGGCGCGTGGGCGCTGCGGTCGACACTGTCAGCGGCCTACGAGGAGCGGCCCCTGGTGTTTGTGTTTGGTGCGATGCGAGACAAGGCAATGAAGGAGATGGCGGAGATTTTGTTTCCGCTGGCGGACCGGGTGATTGCGACGCAGGTGGAGAATCCGCGGGCGGCGACAGGGGCGGAGATCCGGGAGGCAGCGCGGCGCGTGGAGGTGGAGATCGATGAGGCCGCGAATGTGGCGGCGGCGCTGGAGAAGGCGCGAGAAGCGGCGGGAGCGCGCGGGTTGGTAGTGGTTACGGGTTCGATTTACATTGTAGGAGAGGCCATGCGAGCGCTGGGCGCGCGCATCGAATAGAAGAGTGGCGTTGAAGACTCCATTGACGGAGCTGGAAAGCGGCGAAGCGCCGGTTGTGCCTGAGGCCGCGCACGAACGGCGCTGGATCAAGCGGGCGTTGCCCACGCCGAAGTACGGGATTCTGAGCCAGCTGCGATCCTATTTCATTTTCGATCCACTGATCTGGATGTACACGGTGGTGCTCGGGCTGGTGTCGGTGCCGGTGTCGTTGTTTGGCGACCGCGAACGCATCCTGCACGGCTTTGCGCGTGCGTGGTCGTGGATGATCATGAAGACGATCTTCTCGCCGGTGAAGGTGACGGGGCTGGAAAAGATCGACACGACGAAGACGTATGTGTACGCGGTGAATCATGCATCGGCGCTGGATATTCCGGTGCTGTACGTGTACCTGCCGTTTCAGTTCCGGATTGCGTTCAAGAAGGAGTTGCTGGCGTATCCGGTGGTGGGCTGGCATTTGAAGCGGTCAGGACAGATTTGCGTGGACCAGCAGAATCCGGCGGGATCGATCGGGAGCATACGGTCGGCGCTGAAGGGTCTGAAGGCGGGGATGCCGCTGGTGATTTATCCGGAGGGCGGGCGGACGCCGGATGGGGAAATCAAGCCGTTTCTGCCGGGAGCGTTTTTTCTGGCGATCAAGGCGAAGGTGGATGTTGTGCCGGTGGCGTTGGTGGGGACGTACGAGCTGCTGCCCATGAATACGTATCACATCAAGAGCCGGCCGCTGGAGATGCGGGTGGGCGCGCCGATTTCGACGGCGGGGTTGACGGGGCATGATATGCAAGCGCTGTCGGAACGGGTGCAGAAAGCGGTGACGGAGTTGTTTGAGGGTCGTCAGGCTTCAGTCGCTAGTCGCTAGCCAGAAGCGTCCTTGCTCACTGCGTTCGCGTGTCGGAATGACAAGTCTTCAAAACCAGAACAGAAAAAGCTTTTAACCGCAAAGTGCGCGAAGGGGCCGCAAAGAGCGCGAAGAAATGCGCCTGGCCGGTTCAGATTCACGCCTGAGATTGCAGAGTTCGGAAGTTCGATTGCAGATTGCAGTCCGGGCCAGTGCTCAGCAAGGCTAGATCTCCATAAAAGCTTTTTAACCGCAAAGTGCGCGAAGGGGCCGCGAAGAGCGCGAAGAAATGCGCCGCGCCGGTTCAGATTCACGCCTGAGATTGCAGATTTCGGAAGTTCGATTGCAGATTGCAGTCCGGGCTAGTGCTCAGCAAGGCTAGATCGTCCATCATTTCCTGGAAAGTTCGCTTCGAGATCAACCGATTTGCTGCGCGATGCGGTGGGGCGGCGAAGGGAAAGTTTTCGCCTTCGGAAGGCAAAAGCTCTTAACCGCGGTTCGACTTCGCTCAGGGCAGCCTCCGGCCGAAGGTGGCGCAAAGAGCGCGAAGCTTCGGGGCAGCAACTGGACTGTAGTGCAGCCGCCTCCGAGCAAAGACCCAACAGCAGATTTCTCCTGGCTCGCTGCGTTCGCGTCGAGGCGTGTCAAGCAATGGTAAGGAAACGTTCAGCCTTTGACACGTTGCAAGGAGGCGCGGGGGTCCTTCGGCGTCGCTCAGGGCAGGCTTTCGACTGTGTTCGGCTGGCGCCTCACTCCGCTCAGGATGACAAAATTTAGACGTGCGTCGGGCAAAATTTAGAACCTGCCTTGGGCGAAAGAAAAAAGTTTCAGCCAATGGATTCAGCCGAGGATTTCTTGCGCGATGCGGAAGGTGGTGGCGTGGGCTTGGGCGGTGAGGATGATGGGGTCGGAGTAGCCGCCGCCGATGGTGATGACGAAGGGGACGGCCAGATCGCGGGCGGCGCGCATGACCATGCGGTCGCGCTCTTCGAGACCGGCGGGAGTGAGGCGGAGGCGGCCGAGGCGATCGGTGGCGAGCGCGTCGACGCCGGACTGGTAGAAGACGAAGTCTGGGTGGAAATCCGACATCTTTGGGAGAACGGTGGCGAGGGCGCGGAGGTATTCGTCGTCGGCGATGCCGGCGTCGAGTTCGATGTCGATGGAGCTCTGCTGCTTGCGCAGCGGGAAGTTGGCTTTGCAGTGAACCGAGATGGTGAGGACGGAAGGGTCGTTGCGAAAGATGTGAGCGGTGCCGTCGCCCTGGTGGACGTCGAGATCGAGGATGGCGATGCGGGAGATTTTGTCTTGTTGCAGGCGGCGCGCGGCGATCGCGATGTCGTTGAAGACGCAGAAGCCGGAGCCTTCGGCGGCGAAGGCGTGATGGGTGCCTCCGGCGAGAGTGCCGCCCCATCCGGTGGATTGGGCTTCGCGAGTAGCGGCGAGCGTTGCGCCAACAGAGGCGAGGGTACGCGTGACCAGTGCTTCCGACCAGGGGAAACCGATGCGGCGGATGGCGGCGTCGCCGAGAGTGCCGTTCAGAAAGGCATGGATGTAATCGCGGTCGTGGGCGAGCGCGATGGTTTCGATGTCAGCGAGAGGGGCGGGTTCGAAGGTGAAGTGGTTGTCGCGCGCGAGGAATTCGCGGAGGAGACGGTACTTTTCGATGGGGAAGCGATGGTGCGGCGGGAGCGGGAGGACGTGGTGGTCGGTGTAGAAGAGGCGGCGAGTCATGAGGAGAGAACTGTCAGATAGGGTTTGATCGTCGCGGAGCTAGTGCGATTCAGAAACAGCCTCCCAATCTTTGAGCAGTGCTTTCCACTCGGCGCGCTTTTTCTTGAGGTCTGCGACCTGGTCGGCGGCTTCGTGGTGTTGGCGGTCGAGTTCGCGGACGGGCGGGACCTGCTCGTGGGGCGCACGGACTATGCCGAAGGTCATGATGTATTTGAGGTCGTCGCCGCCGTGGCAGTAGACACAGCGGGTGCGCAGGTGGATGAGCACGGGCGGGCCCCAATCCTGATGAGTGCTCAAAAGCGACGTGAAGCTGTAGTCATTGCCAGCAGCGGGCGCATAGGCGGGTGAGTCTTCGGGTTCCGGGACGAGTCCGCCGGACAGAGGATCTTTTAGCAACTGCTCGCGGCTGATTTCGTAGACGGCGATTTCGTTTCGCGATAGCGGCTTCTCGTCGAGGCTGCGGAAACGGCGGATCTGGACTTCGGTGGTAAGCGAGGTCGGTTGCGGGTTTCCGCGTGAGTCGACGACTAGCGCCTGGGTGACGAGGGCGACGGCTTCAAGTTGATCGGCAGCGGAACCCTGCACGCGGGGGAGTTGGTTCAGGAATTTGCGGACATTGCGAGGCGGCCTGGCAGGTTTGAGAAATATGCGGACGGCGCGGCGGTCGTCGACAGATTCATCGTGCAGGCGTTGACGGAACCATTGCACTTCATGCCAGCCACTGTCTTTTCCAAAGAAGTCAGGGAGAGAATTCCGGCTCTTCGCGGCCGCGTAATTGTCGGGGAGCGCGAGAATTTCTTCGGGAGTGAGGGCGAGCTTGTGCATGAGCTTAGCGAGCAAATGCTGCAGCTGATCGAGATGGCCGGCGAGGTCGGGCGGTCCGTTCTCGCGGGGGAACCGGTTGCGCGAGAGGATGTCGTAGGCAGACCAGAGGTCGTTCTGCATGATGGCGCGCGCGAGGGGAAGGCGGGGCGCGGTTTCGGTGGTGGCGTCTTGCAAAGCCTGGCGCAGACCGTCATAGGCCGGACCGCTTAAGACGACGCGTACGCCTGCATCGACGAAGAAAGAAGGATAGAGCGGATCGATGGCGCGGTCTCCGGTTTCGTTGCGCTCGATGCTGTGGGAGCTGACCTGCAGGTTGAGGTATCCGGGGAAGCTGTCGAAGGCGTGGAAAGGAGCGGCGTCGGGGAATTCGGAGGAGAGCAGCGCGTGGATGCGCCGCGAAAACAAATAATAGAAGATGCGGTTCCAGGAGTCGTTGGGATCGGCGGAATAGATGGGGTGGGGAGTTTCCGCCAGCTGGATGATGGGGGTGTCGGCGGGAGGGCGGTTGGGCTGCGGAGTCGGGGTGGAGCTGAGAGCAAGGAGGAGGACGGCGGGGAAGAAAAAGCTCTTAACCGCCCTTCGACTGCGCTCAGGGCAGGCGCCGTCCGCAAAGAAAGGCCGCAAAGGAGCGCGAAGGGAATGGGAAAGCGGCGGTGGCTTGGCTGCGCGGTTACGAGTAAGTCAGAGATTGGCGCCATAGCGGAGCTGGATGCTTCTGTTGTCTTAGGGGATGCCGGGCGAGAAATTTCGCATAAGACGGGGTGCGCCTTCCACAATCGTGATGCTGGGCGAAGTTGTCGCTCCGGGCACTTGCGCATGGCAACGCTTGTTTCCCACTTGTAACAAGTTAGATTCCCGCAACTGAATTCGGAAGAGGCAGGGGAATTTCCCACCTGCGGGCGATGATACGCCGGTTTTGGGCGCGGCTGAGCGCAGAGAAGGTGGATCTCTGACCACCGATGTACTGGGAGGAGTCTTATCTAGAGAGTTACCTCCCCGATCGGAACCAGGCAACGGATTACCCCGGTTACCTTTACGAAAAAACGAGGGTGCCTAAGATGGGGGTAACGGGGGAGTTATGCGTCTGTGGATCAGGTGTACGGCGGTTGCGATTTGCGGCTTGCTGATGGCGACGGCGCCTCCTTCTTCTAGTGCGCAGGAGGAAGCGGAGAGCCATCGGAAGATCCTGACGAAGGTGATTCCGAATTACCCGGCGCTGGCGCACGATATGCACATTGCGGGGTCGGTGAAGGTCGAGGCGATTGTGGCGCCGAACGGCACTGTGAAATCGACGGCAATTTTAGGGGGGCATCCGGTGCTGGCGCAGTCGGCGGTGGACGCGGTGCGGCGGTGCAAGTGGGAGTCGGGGCCGCACGAGACGAAAGAGATTGTGGTGTTGAATTTTCATCAGGAATAGATATTCAGGATTGCCACGATGGGTTGCCCATGGCTGTCGCCGTGGGTTTTGTTTTTGGGGGTGCTTTTTTGGTGGGGGGTGATTGGAGAGGAAATCCCAACCATCGGGAAGAGCTTAAACGCAGAGGTCCGCGGAGAACAGACTGCGGAGGCGCTGAGAAAGGCACGTAACCACGCCTGACGCGTTCAGGGACCGCCGCTTCTGTCGCTCTCGCCTCACTCGGTGGGGATGACAGCATGAATCTAGCCGCGAAGTGCATGGGTCCTTCGCTTCGCTCAGGATGACAAATCTGTTTTGTAGAGCGGACTCACATGCCGGCGGCGATTCGGGGCCAGAGCCAGCCGAAGGTTCCGGCGGTGAGCAGGGCGTAGATGAGGCCGTCGATCACTTCCTTGATGGTCATGCCCCAGGTTTGGCCTTTCCAGATGGCGTTAGGGAGGATGCCGAGTCCGTAAGAGAGGAAGGCGGCTGTGCCAACGACGCGGAAAACAGCCAGGTAGGGCGTTCCGGAGGTGACGGTGTGCCCGGCCAGGTAGGCCACGAAGAATCCCACGAGGAGGCAGTACACAAACCACAGGCTGAGAAATTTGGGCATGGCGGGAGGACCCGGGGGCATGATGGTGAGGAAACCAACGGGACCTTGCTTGTATTTTTCGATGGCAGCGGGAGTTTTCATTTCTTTCGGGGTACAGAACGGGAAGACGTAGAGGCCGCGCTCGAGATTTTGGGCGCGGAGAGTCGCCATGGTTTTGTCTTCGTCGGGGAGGCGCTTGTAGTTGTTTTTGTGGTAGGGCAGGACCATGTGGATGATGGAACTGGCGATGAAGACGATGACTGCAGAAAGGACAATGGGAAGCCACAGAGCGGAGAGGGGAACCATGAGGACCTCGGGGGCTGAAGTGGACAAATTTTCCACGCGAGGCTAACGCTTGGCGGGGTGAACGTCAAGGGGAAGCAGGTTTGTCGGTTTGCGCTGGTGGTTCGGAAGAAAAAATCTTAGACCGCAAAGGGCGCGAAGGGGGGCCGCAAAGATCGAAAGGGGGTGTCGTGCTCTGCACGGTACGTGTCGCTGTGGCGAGGGCGCTCAATCGGTCAGGCCGAGAGTGTTCAGAAGATAGCCGCCTGAGGTTGTTTAGAAGCGCCGCGGAATTGCAGATTCCTCCTGCCTCCGCTGCGCTCGGCGTCGGAAGGACAAGGGAGAGGAGTGGGGCAGTTCGACCGAAAAAATCCGCGCTATTACGATGGCGCTTTAATCGGTCAGGCTGACAGAGTTCCAGAAAATCTCCACGCGACATTGTTTAGAAGGACTGCGGAATTGTAGATCCCTCGTGCCTCCGCTGCGCTCGGCGTTGGAATGATACGGGAGAGAGAGTGGGGTTCGACGGGAAAAATCCCCACCCTAACCTCGCAAAGAGCGCGACGTTAGGATGGGGCACCCGCGTCTGGCATCTGGCCGCAGGTGTGAACTTCAAAGGGTGGTGTTGCCCAGGTTAGCGTCAAAAGAGCGGACGCGAACCTGGGGCACCGTCGGGTTGAAATGACGGGATTCGAGCAGGAGAGGAAACTGAGGGAAAGGTCGTAGAGAAACGCTCCACCCTCCCCGGCGAGGAGAGGGAAAGCAGTCTTCTACAATCGGGCGCATGCAAACTTTGGGTCATATTGCGGTGGTGGTGCGGGAGTATGACGAGGCGATCGCGTACTACACGGGCGTACTGGGGTTCCGGTTGCTCGAAGACGCAGACATGGGCGAGGGGAAGCGGTGGGTGCTGGTCGCACCGGAGGGCTCGAGCGGGACGAGCATTTTATTGGCGCGGGCAGCGACTGCGGAACAGGCGAGCCGCGTTGGGAATCAGACGGGCGGGCGCGTGTTTCTTTTTCTGCATACCGACGATTTCTGGCGGGATTATCGGATGCTCGAGTCACGCAATGTGGTGTTCGTGCGGGAGCCGAAAGAGGAACCGTACGGGACGGTGGCGGTGTTTCGCGATTTGTATGGGAATCTGTGGGATTTGATTCAGCGGAAAAAGTAGCTGCGCTCGACAATCAACGTAACGACTCGAGTTCTCTTGTGGCGCGGCGCAGTCGCACGCTCCTGGAGATTCCTTGTCGCATTCTGATTTTTTGGCGCTATGCTGGGGCACTTCATTTGAAATAGTGACGGGCGATTCAGTGGGGTTGAAGTGAAGTTTTAGGGATGGACGCTTTCAGGGATCCAACCGTCCGGGCGGAAAAGATTCGAGCAGTCGTGGAATCCCACCCTACGTCGCAACGAGCGCGACGTTAGGATGGGGCACCCGACACCTGTTGGGAAAAGCTTTTAAACGCAGAGGTCGCGGAGAACAGCCGCGGAGGACGCAGAGAAAGGCACCGCACCCAACCTTCGACTCCCAGGGACCACCGTTTCGCTCGTTCGCCTCACGCGTCGCTCGGTCAGGATGACAGCAATGAAGATTGATGGTGAGCTGGGATGAAGAATGATGTTGAGCTGGCGGGTCGGTGGGTACGGCTGGAGCCGTTGGGGCATCGGCACGTGGATGGGCTGGTGGCGGCTGCGGCGGAGGATCCGTCGCTTTACCAGTGGAGTCCGATTCCGCAGGGTAGGGACGCGGCGCGACAGTACGTGGAGACAGCGCTGGCCTGGCGGGAGGCGCGGACCGCGGTGCCGTTTGCTGTAGTGCGGGTTGGCGATGGGACGGTGATCGGATCAACGCGCTTCTGGAACCTGGAGCAGTGGGCGTGGCCGGCAGGGCATGCGTTGCACGGACGGACGACACCGGATGCCTGCGAGATCGGATACACGTGGTTTGCGAAAGCGGCGACTCGGACGGCGGCAAACACGGAGTCGAAGCTGCTGATGCTGACGCATGCGTTCGAAGTGTGGCAGGTATTACGCGTGTGCTTTCATACGGACGCGCGCAACGAGCGATCGAGGGCCGCGTTGGCACGAATTGGGGCGCAATGCGAAGGCATCTTGCGAGCGCATCGCATGGCGGCGGATTTCATTCCGCGCGATTCGGTTCGATTTTCGATCGTAGCGGCAGAGTGGCCGGCTGTGAAGGCGAAATTGACGGAGATGGCGAATCGGCGATGACGTTCCTGTTGAGAAAATCCCCACCCTCCCGCACAGAGCGCGGGAAGGGTGGGGCACCCGGCGACGTTAGGATGGGGCACCCGGCACGGATTGGGGCGCAGTGCGAAGGCATCTTGCGAGCGCATCGCATGGCGGTGGATTTCGTTCGGCGCGATTCGGTTCGATTTTCGATCGGGGCGGCAGAGTGGCCGGCTGTGAAGGCGAAATTGACGGAGGTGGCGAATCGGCGGCGACGTTCCCATTGAGAAAATCCCCACCCTCCCGCACAGAGCGCGGGAAGGGTGGGGCACCCGGCGACGTTAGGATGGGGCACCCGGGCGGTGATTTTCTCGGAGGCTCGCATCGGGTGATGTACTAGCTGGTGCCAAAAGTTTGAAGCGGTTTCAGTTTGATGAAAAGTTGCGGATGATCCGACCAATCGGGGGGCCGTTGCATCCAAGACCTCTATGAGGACGATGCCATGGCCATTTTTGACGAGACCTATCGGGTGATTGCTGTAGAGAGCCAGAGCCTGACAATCCAAGGAAATGTGAGCGGAGAAGTGTTAACTATTTTGAATCCGGATCCCGAGCTGCCGTTACGGGAGGAAGACTATCCGGTAGGACAGTTAATCGCGTTGTCGGATCCGTCGGTTCAAGGAGAAAACTGAAACATCGGAGGTTTGCAGGAAGCGAGCAGCCAGGGGCGATGGCAACCTGGCTGCTTTTGTTTTGGGCTTCGCTGCTTTGATCCGGGGTTGAGCGGGCGGCCTACGCGGCGACTTCTTTTGCCTTGGCGGCGGCGACGGCGATGAGGTCGAAAGAAACTTTGACTTCGTCTTTCACCTTGAGAGCGCCGCCGGCGACGGAGACGAGCTCAATTCCGTAGTCGGTCTGGCGGAGAGTGAATTCGCCGGAGGCGCGGAGGCGATCGGGGCCAACGATGGCGCGCACGGAGATGGTTTGGTCGTTGGTGACTCCGTGCAAGGTCATCTGGCCCGCGACTTCAACGCGATATTGGCCGGGGCTGAGGGGCGTGGCCTTCGCATTCGTGCTGTCGAAGCTGATGAGGGGATATGCATCGGACTCGAGGACGTCGTGGTGCATGCGCTGTTCGATTTCCGGCTTGTCCTTTTCGCTGGCGCCGCCTGCGACTTCGAGGGTGCTGGCGCTGATTTCGAGATGGAGGCTGGCGTCTGCGAGAGTTTCGGGATCAAACTGCGCTTCGCCGGTGAAATCGCGGGCGGCGATGGTTGGGTTGTGGCCGAAACTGGCGAGGAATCCTCCGGCGGTGACCTGCACGGTGAGGCGGCTGGGCTTGGGGTCGATGCGGTAGGCGGCTAGGGTCTTGGCGGCGTCCATCCGGGGATTTTACATGGATGCGCCGGGAAGGAGCATACGGCTTTCGGGGGATGGCTGAGCACGTGTCGGCCACTCAGGTTGCGCTGTGCTATGTTCGCCCATGAGCGTCACCGGGAACCATCACGAGGGAACATGGAAAACGAGGGACAGGATGAAGGAAAGCGCAGGGGTCGCGCCCGCGGAGTCGGTACGCTGGCGCTTGGAATCCTGGTAGGCGCGCTTGGGATCCTGGTGATTGTGCGGCACGCTCCACAGTCCGCGTGGAGCGGATGGGCGGGGCGATTGCTGGGGCGGAGCACACAGCTTGATGTCAGCCAGCCGACAGTGGTGAACCGTATCCAGCAACTGCAGCGACTGGAGACCGTGGTCTACAGCATGGACAAGGTGGTCAGCGGAGAAAAGGGGAGCGCGCTGTTGCCGGATTTTCTGGCGGGGGACCGATTGTTGATGCTGGTCCATGGCGAGGTGGTGGCGGGAGTGGACTTCAGCGGATTGAAGGCCGGCGATGTAATGGTTGAGGGCAAAAGAGCGCACCTGCGATTGCCGAGCGCGCAAATCTTCTCGACGCGGCTCGACAACTCACGCACACGAGTGTACTCGCGGCAGACGGGATTGCTGGTTCCGGTGGATCCGAACCTCGAAACCCAAGTACGGCAAGAGGCGGAACGGCAACTGCTGCAGGCGGCGATGGTGGATGGGATCTTGAAGACGGCAGATCAGAATGCACGAACGACGCTAGTGAGTTTGCTACAGGGGCTGGGGTTTGAGGCGGTGGAGTTTGTGAATTGAATCTCTCCCCGTGATGGTTCGGAGAAGTCCGGTGGAACATCTCCTCGCCGTGACTCAGGGCAGGCTTTCCGCTCGTTCGGCTGGCGTCTCACTCGGTCATAAAGCTGTTGGCCGGGGACTCCATCGACATCGCTTTTACAGTCGGCCACAACGACCATCCGGAATACGGCGGGCTGGAACTTTCACTGCGTGATTTTCAGATTGCATCGAAAAATCCTTGACCACAGAGGGACACAGAGGATCACGGGGTAGGACGGTCCAACCACCAAGGACACGAAGGGGCACGAAGGAGGACAGGGTTGAAGGGTTCCTGGCTCACGCGGCCTGGGACACATTGCATCGAAAAATCCTTGACCACAGAGGGACACAGAGGATCACGGGGTAGGACGGTCCAATCACCAAGGGCACGAAGGGACACGAAGGAGGACAGGGTTAAAGGGTTCCTGGCTCAGGCGGCCTGGGACACATTGCATCGAAAAATCCTTGACCACAGAGGGACACAGAGGATCACGGGGGTAGAACGGTCCAACCGGCAAGGGCACTAAGGAGGACAAGGGTTGAAGGGTTCCTGGCTCAGGCGGCCTGGGACACATTGCATCGAAAAATCCTTGACCACAGAGGGACACAGGGGATCACGGGGTAGGACGGTCCAACCACCAAGGGCACGAAGGAGGACAGGGTTGAAGGGTTGCCGGCTCAGGCGGCGTGGGACATGAAGTCGATGGCGCGGCCGATATAGGGTTTCAGGTCGCGGCGGTGGACGACGGCGTCGAGCATCCCGTGTTCGAGGAGGAATTCGCTGCGCTGGAAGCCCTGGGGAAGTTTCTGGCGGATGGTTTGTTCGATGACGCGTGGGCCGGCGAAGCCGATCAGGGCGCCGGGTTCCGCGATATTCAGGTCGCCGAGCATGGCGAAAGACGCGGTAACGCCTCCGGTGGTGGGGTCGGTGAGCACGGAGATGTAGGGGACTTTGAGTTCGTCGAGCCGGGCCAGGGCGGCGGAAATTTTTGCCAGCTGCATGAGGCTGATCACGCCTTCCATCATGCGGGCACCGCCGGACGCGGAGATGATGATGAGCGGGCGCTTGGTGTCGGCGGCCTTCTCGATGGCGCGGGTGATGACTTCGCCGACGACTGCGCCCATGCTGCCACCGATGAAGGCGTATTCCATGGCGCTCATGATGACGGGGCGACCGTTCAGTTTGCCTTCGGCGTTGATGATCGCGTCGGTGAGGCCGGTATCTTTCGTGGCTTGCTTAAGGCGCGAGGAGTAGGCTTTCAGGTCGACGAATTTGAGCGGGTCGGTCGAGACCAGGTTCGCGTCGAAGGGCTCAAACTGGCCGTCGTCGAGCAACTGCGCGAGACGGGAACGGGCGTCGATGCGGAAGTGCTTGTCGCACTTGGGGCAGACGTTGAGGTTCTCTTCGAGATCCTTTTTCCAGAT
Organism: uncultured Acidobacteriota bacterium; assembly: GCA_963729415.1. GTDB lineage: Bacteria > Acidobacteriota > Terriglobia > Terriglobales > Acidobacteriaceae > Gp1-AA133. The sequence goes on from CAVSOD010000018.1 coordinate 949,278, forward strand.
GATCTGGCGGCAGTTGTCACACTTCACCCAGAGGCCTTCGGTGCGGATCTTCTTCTCGCCCGAGCCGTCGAGTTCTCCGGATTGTCGTTTGAACCAGGCCATTTTGGAGCAGGTCTCAGGTCTTGGGTGTCAGGTCTCAGGTAGTACTCAGTACCCAGTACTCAGTTGTCAAGGTCCTCAGTAACACCCGTCGCTAGTCGTCAGTCTTCAGTCGCTTGCTTTCGGCTGCTCGTCGATTGTTGTCAACTGTTCAAATCTCAAATCGATGGCGGGCCACGAAGCCATCGGCTATGAGCCACAAGCTACCAGCCACACGCCACCAACTGTCCTGCTAATACTCGATTCCTTTTTGTGCTTCGACGCCTTTTTCGTAGGCGTGTTTAACCTGGCGCATTTCGGTAACGGTGTCGGCTAGCTCGACAATTGTCGGATGGGCGTTGCGGCCCGTCAAGATGACATGCACCATCTCGGGTTTCTTTTTCAGGCTCTCGACGACTTTCCCAGGGTCGAGCATGTGGTAGCTGATGGCGTAGTTGATCTCGTCGAGGATGACCAAATCCCAGGCGCCGGACTGAATGGCCTTCTCGGCTTCGGCCCAGGCTTGTTCCACTAAGCGGACGTCTTCGGGGTCGGGTTTTTCCGTGCCGACTTTGACGAAGCCCCGGCCCATCTGTTTCATGATGAATTTGTCGCCGAAGGCCTGGACGGCGTCGAGCTCTCCGTAGTGCCAGGAACCTTTGAGGAACTGGAGCATAAGCACACGCATGCCCTGGCCGACGGCACGGAGGGCGGTGCCCATGGCGGCAGTGGTTTTGCCCTTGCCCGGGCCGGTATTCACGATGATGAGTCCACGGCGGACGTCCGGCATAGGAGTCGAATCTTCTATTGTACCTGCTCGCGGGCTGGGATGAACCCTCGGGCGCTGAAGTGCGCTTTGCCCAGGGGGTGGTTGGCACGACTGAAAGGCGTGCCTTGATACAGTACTTGAGGGCAAGATGCCCTCAAGACAGCCGGCGGGACGCCGGCGCTACAGTCGTCGATGGTGCGCGTTCTTCCTTCTTTCGGGTACGACTTCGTCGAGCTGGGCCGTTGAAGGGTGGAAATGACCTTTAGCTGGGCTTTGATGTACTGCACGCAAACGATGACTGACTGCATTCTTGCCTATGGAACTGGTACGCTGTCGGGTGCGTATGCATCTTAAGAACGGGTCCGCCACTCTGGAAGGAGTCCGGAGGTCTCTCCGCATGCGACATAACAGTGTCTGGCTGTCTGTGCTGATTCTGGCGTTGTCCACGGGCTTGCAGGCAAGAGCGACGCGTCCGCAGTCGAACGCAACCGGACCGCGCGAGGAGGAAGTGGTACGCGAGATTGTCGATCTGGAGCGGCAATCGAAGGAGGCGGCGATCCATCGGGATGCGACCTTCTCGGAGCGGACACTGGCCGACGACTATGTGGCGATCAGCCCGCTGGGGCAGGTGATCGGGAAGGCGGAGACGGTGGCGGCGCGAAAGACAGCGCAACTACGCTATGACTCGATCGATGTCACCGAGATGGTAGTGCGGCTGTATGGGAATACGGCCGTGGTGACGGCGCGGGCCGATGTGCGAGGCAAGGAGCTGGGTGAGGAATTCAGCGGACCATACCGGTTCACGCGAGTCTGGGTGCGGCGGAACGGGCGCTGGCAGACGGTGAGCTATCAGGCAACGGTGACGCGATAGGGTCTGTGGGAGTTGCGTTCGGGCTGCGATTATGCGGGATGGTTCGCGAGGTAAGTCTTAAAACGCAGAGGGCGCAGAGGGTTCGCGGAGAACGCAGAGGACGAGCTTCCTCAAAAGAAAACGAAGCAATATCGAGGAAGGCAGCTCTTCCGTAAAAGCTACCAGTTCTTCCGAAAAAGCTACAACCTCTTCCGTAAAAGCTAGTCACACGCCGGTCAGAAGGAACAAGGCCGCAGGTGTAGGGGTCGGGCGCCTACGCGAATGTTTTTCGTGCCGACGGGATCTTTGAGGTTCTTCGGTCTAGGGCATTTGCAGAAGCTGGCGATATTCGGTGCGGTGCTCGGAATGGCCGGGAGTCTCTTCTTCACTGAGCAGGCCAGCGACGATTCTGAGGGCTTCCACTTCTTTCTTCACTCGAAGAATTTCTTCTTCTTTGGCGCGAAGTACATCCGCAATGGTTTTCATGGCGCGTCCTTGCGTTGGCTGGATTTGGGGCCGGAGAGGGAGACTCTAAATCGCGGTAACACCCATGGGTACATCCCGGAAGTACACGGGGACGAGACCGGGTTTCAAAATCGGTCTTTGCGCTTAAGTTTCAATCAGATAGGGATGGCCGGGCGCTTCGTGCTTCTAGCATTTTCGAGTGAAAGAACCGGTTGGCCGGTTGGGGGATTTCGTCTTCTGCGTATTCTCGGAGGCTTCACTCGCTTGGCCCAGTGGCAATTGGCAGGACAAATGTCAGTGACCGGTATGGTAGGGGTGGCCTTTTAGGATGGTGAAGGCACGGTAAACCTGCTCGAGCAGAACGACGCGAGCAAGTTCGTGCGCGAGGGTCATCTTGCCGAGGGAAAGGACGGCAGTGGCGGCATTGCGAGCATGATCGCTGAACCCATTGGCAGGACCGATGGCGAGGAGGAGCGGTTGCGGATTTCGGTCCTGGTGGTTCTGGAGGAAGCGCGCAAATTCTTCGGAGGTCAGCTGTTTTCCCCGTGAATCGAACACAACGAGCGTGTGTGCGGGGCGGTTGCCCGCTTTGTCGCGAAGCTTGAGGATCGAGGATTCGTCGGATGCGGGGAGAGCTTCGACCGGGGCGAAGCGCGAGATGCGGTGGAGATAGTCGTCGGTGAGCGCTTGGATGGCGGGGTCTTTGGTTTTGCCGATCCAGGCGATTTTGAGTTTCATCCTGGTGATTTAAGCATACGCGCGGCGTGGGTGGAGGATTGCCGAGGGAACATCCATGCCATCGGGACATTCCATCGAGAGAGGGAGAAGGGTGGGCGCGTCGTCGCTCGCGGGCTTGCGCCCGCGTCGCAGTGTGGCGCCCCTACGGGGCTGGGTCGTTTATTGGGGCTGACCCCGGGCTTACGCCCGGGGCTTATTTATGCCGTCCCTACGGGACTGGGACATCGGGAGCTTACATATCGGGACATTTTGCAGGGTTTGGCTCGTGGAGTCGGTCGCTCTCTTCTTTTTTGGAGTCGTGACGGACGCGGGGTCGCTACATCTTAAAACGCAGAGGGCGCGGAGAGGGGCGCAGAGGACGCAGAGAAACTCGTGTACACGGCTTCCGAGAATCTCTGGGAGAAGGCTTCGCGACTGGCTCGGCTCTCTCCTTTTTTGGAGTCGTGACGGAGGCGGGGTCGCTACATCTTAAAACGCAGAGGGCGCGGAGGGGGGCGCAGAGGACGCAGAGAAAATCGTGGCAATACACGGCTTCTGAGAATCTCGGGCTTCCCAGAATCCCTGGGAGAAGGCTTTGCGACTGGCTAGGCTCTCTTCTTTTTTGGAGTGGCAACGACAGCTCGCTTGCGCCGTGGCGCGCGTGTCGCTTTGAGGTCGGTGGGCTCGAGGCGTTTGGCGGATTTCCAGAGACGCTCGAGTTCGTAGTAGCGGCGGGCTTTTTCGGCGAAGACGTGGACCACGAAGTCGACATAATCGAGCAAAACCCATTCCGCCTGGCGATAGCCTTCGGTGTGGGAGGGGTAGAGTCCGGCTTTTTTCAGGCGGAGTTCGACTTCGTCGGCGATGGCCTGGATCTGGCGGGGATTGGTGCCGCTGCAGATGACGAAGTAATCGGTGAAAGCTCCGGAGCCTTTTTCGAGTTCGAGGATAGTGAGTTCTTCGGCTTTTTTGTCCTGGCAGGCGGCGATGGCTTCGGCGACTTGGCGGCGGGTTTCGTTGGGAGTCATGAAAGGGTCGCTGGCTAGCGGCTTGTGGCCGGTAGCTGGTTGCATGTTGCGATTGTAACCGAGCGGTGGGTGGCGGGGTTGAGATTGAGCACAAAAGCAAGATTCCTGCTGCCTCGCTGCGCTCGCGTGTCGGAGTGTCAAGGAAAAAGAAAGCTTTTAACCGGAAAGATCGCAAAAAGGGGGCGCAAAGGAGGCGAAGCGAAAATCCCCATCCTAACGTCGCAAAGGACGCGACGTTAAGGATGGGGCACCCGCGTTTTATCGCAGCTCAACCGCCGTTTTTGTTTGCGGTGATTGCGATTGCACAGAAACGCAAGATTCCTCCTGCCTCGCTTGCTCGGGTCTCGGAGTGTCAAAAAGAAAGCTTTTGACCGCAAAGGTCGCAAAAGGGGGCGCAAAGGACGCGAAGAAAGGCATTCACTACTAAGGACACGAGGGATCAGAGGATGGCGTTGGGAACGATTACACGTTTTAGACGTTTGTTGTTTCCATCGCAGGTCAAGCGTCGTTTTTGTAGAGCTCGGTTTTTTTGATGTAGTCGGCGATGGAGGGGTCGAGGAGTTTACCAAGGGGTTTGCCAGCCGCGACGGCTTCTCGGATGGCGGTGGCGGATATGGGTTGGTGGACGCTGTCGAGGACGTGGATGGTCGCGCCGTTGAGGACGAGGTCACCGCGCGCGGGCTGCTTTTCGAAGGGCTTGGTGACGTGAGCGGCGGGCCGAAGTTTTTCGGGCAGAGAGTTGGCGACATCAGCCAGGGAATATCCGGGGCGGGAAGCAACGATGAATTCGCATTCGGAGAAGAGTGCTTCGGCTTCATGCCACTGGGCGATGTCGCGAAACGCGTCAATGCCGATCAGGAAGTAGACCTGGTCGATTTTCTTGAGAGACTGCTTGAGGCGGCGGACGGTGTCGATGGTGTAGTTGGCGGCGGCTGGAGCCTGGCCTGACGTCTTACTGGTTGACGTCTTAGTGATGGAAACGGCTTTCGAGGGCGCGGGCAGGATCTCGGTTGGAGCTTCGAGCAACGAAGGGACGAATGCTTTTTCCGCGGCGGTAGCGAGCGCGACCATGGCATAGCGATGCGCGAAGGCGGAGAGCGGCTGTTTCTGTTTGTGCGGTGGAATGTGAGCGGGGACGAAGAGGATGCGGGAGAGGGCAAACTTTTCGCGCGCGGCTTGCGCCAGGGCGATGTGGCCGCGGTGGATGGGATCGAAAGTGCCGCCGAAGAGGCCGAGTTTCATGGTGTTGGCTGCCGGGCGTCCCGTTAGTCTCGCGGTTTCGCGGGTCTGTTGCAAGTCTTTGTTCCTCTATTTGCGGAAGGCTCGGGAGTAAGCGTATGCTGGCGACTCTCGAAAGAATTTTGTAAGCAGCATCGAACGTCACTCGTCCACACGAATCTGGCCCGGCAGGCCCCTGTCCGGAAGGACACGGACCGTTCGGGCCCTTCTTGTTGCACTGCTGTAACTCGCCGCTTTCTCTTTGCGGCTCTAAGATTTACTTGTATGCGACAGAACCTCCCCCTGCTTCGCACCGGTGTCGTTCCGCCTGCGCGGGATCCTATCCTGCGCTACGGCGTCGCGGTGCTTAGTACCACGCTGGCGCTGATTCCTGCCCTGCTTTTCTCCGACATAGCAGAAAGCCGGTTGGCCGTGTTTGCGGTCGCGGTAATGGTCAGCGCGTGGTACGGCGGATGGAAGCCGGGACTGGTAGCCACATCTTTCGCGCTCACCGTGAGCGCGTACTACTCACTGGCGGGGCGACATACACCCGCAGAATATCGGCAGGCGATCGTTCGACTGGGCCTGTTTGTCACGGTCGCGTTTCTGATCTGCTGGTTCAATGCTGCGTTGCGCGCGGCGCAGGAGCGGCTGCGGCGGTCGGAGAGCAATTTTCGATCGCTGGTGACGAACGCGCCTTACGGCATCTGCCGGTGCGATTCGCGAGGACATCTGGTGGACGCGAATCCGGCGCTGGTGGCGTCGCTCGGCTACGCTTCGGTTGCAGAGCTGGTAGGCCGGAACTTAAGCACGCTTTATGCAGATGGACAGCAATGGTTCGCACTCGCGGACTACCTGGGAACGAAGAAGGATTTTCAGGGGCTGGAGTGCGAGTGGCTGCGGAAGGACGGGACGACGACGGCGATGCGGCTTTCCGGGCGCGCGATCAGTGACGAGTCGAAGAAGACCGTAACGTTTGAAATCTTCACAGAAGACGTCACCGAGCGGCGGGCGCTGGAACAGCAGCTGCGGCAGTCGCAGAAGATGGAAGCCATCGGGCGGCTGGCGGGCGGGATTGCGCACGACTTCAACAATCTGCTCATGGTGATCTCGGGGTATTCGGAATTTCTGCTGGAGCGATTAGGACCCGAGCCGGCGCTGCGCGGTCCGGCGAAAGAGATTTCGACGGCGGCCGAGCGGGCGACTTCCCTGACCCGGCAACTGCTGGCGTTCAGCCGGAAGCAGATGCTGGCGCCGAAGGTACTCGACCTGAACGCGGTGGTGACGGAAAACCTGAAGATGCTGACGCGGCTGATTGGAGAGGACATTGATCTGGTTATGATTCCGGGATCAGAGCTGGGCGCGGTGAAAGCGGACCCGGGGCAGATCGAGCAGGTCATTCTGAATCTCGCCGTGAATGCCCGCGATGCGATGCCACAGGGCGGCAAGCTGACGATTGAGACGGCGAACGTTACCCTCGACGAGGCTTATGCGCGGCTGCATGCACCGGTACAGCCCGGGGACTATACGATGCTCGCGATCACCGACACCGGCGTGGGCATGGACAATGAAACCCAGACGCACATCTTCGAACCGTTCTTCACAACCAAGGGGACGAAGGGAACCGGGCTGGGCCTTTCGACCGTGTACGGCATCGTGAAGCAAAGCGGCGCTTACATCTGGGTCTACAGCGAGATCGGCAGGGGCACGACTTTCAAACTTTATTTCCCGCACGTCACGGTGGAAGATGCGGCAGCGGTGGATCAACCGGTGGCCACGCTGACCACGCCAACGGAGCGCGCGCGGGAAACGATTCTGGTGGTGGAGGATGAAGCGAACCTGCGCCGCCTGACGCGTCAATTCCTGGAGAACCAGGGTTACACGGTGCTGGAGGCCGCCGATGGGGCGGCCGCGGTACAGATCTGTGTAGCTCACCAGGGGTTGATTGCCCTGCTGCTGACGGACGTCATCATGCCGGGAATGAACGGACGCGAACTCGCACAACGCGTTTCCGAAATACGTCCGAACATGAAAGTGCTGTACATGTCCGGGTACACGGAAAACGCAATCGGCCACAACGGCACGCTGGATGCGGGGATCACACTGCTCCAGAAGCCCTTTACCCTGCACGCACTGAAGGCGAAGGTGCGTGAGGTGCTGGACCAAACCACGCTCCCCCTGGAGGTTGCGATGTCGGCTCGAGCAGTAATCGGCACCGAGGCCCGAGTGGCCCGGGACAGAGTTCAACGTTTTCGCGCGCAGCGGTTCAATCTGCATTTGCCGCTGCGTTACCGGAAACTGGGTGAACAAGGATGGCGGCAAGGAACGACGTCAAACATCAGTCGGTCCGGACTTCTCTTCAATGCGGAGGAAGTCCTGCAGCCCAACGTACAACTGGAAATCAACCTGGTATTGCCAGCAGAAATCGCAGGACTCAGTCCAACCGAAGTGGTGTGCCGCGGAGAGGTGGTGCGTTCCGTGGAAACCGAAGGGGCGTCAACGAGTCCGGCGCTGGCTGCGAAAATCCTGCAGTATCACTTCCAGCACGGTTCTCGTGTGTCGGAGGCGTAAATAGCAAGCGGCCGATGCAAGGTCGGTCAAGCTGGACGCTCGTGCGGCGAAGTTCTCCCAGGTTCTGCGGTGAGTGGGCCACGCTCACCGCCAGTGATCAGCAAACAAAATGCGACGTGCAAGACCGCGGCTAAAGCGGCCTCGATCTTTTTCGTTCTTACGGGGCGCCCTTCGACTCCGCTCAGGGCAGGCTCTGAAGGCGCGACCTGATACAGGCCTGCGCGGCGAGGGCAAGATGCCCTCCCACCCCAGCAAGCCAAGAACGCTTGCTGGGGGCCCCGGCCTCGCGACAGCCGGCGGGACGCCGGCGTTACAGTCGTTTTCGGCGTACCACGCTCGCGCTGATTCCTGCCGTGGTTTTCGCCGACGTAGCAGAGAGGCGGTTGGCCGTGTTTGCGGTCACGGTGACGGTCAGCGCGTGGTTAGCATGCCAGAAGGCGTGCCCTGATGCGAAAGTCTTGTCACACAAGCGAATCGCCGCGGTAGCTGGCTCCAATCACGATCACACCAGGCGGGGTCCATCACGATCAAACCAGAATTGTGCAAACTGTTGACAGTTCCCTGACAAATGGATTGCGGCTTCTGGCCTAGCATCGCCTTCTCTGCAGGTCGGAGTAGAAGTCGGTTCAGGCCAGCCTGGAATTCCAGAGGTCGTGAACCCTCCCCTGACTTTTCGTGCTTCAAGGAGATTTCTGCCATGCGCTCACGCCCGCTCGTTCTCCCAGCCTGCCTTGGACTCGTTCTGATGCTGTTGCCCAGCGCGGTCCACGCACAATACAAGCTCACTAATCTCGTCTCGAATCAGTTTGGCGCGGCATCGCACACAGACCCGCTGCTGGTCAATGCGTGGGGGCTCGCCTATGGTCCGGGTGGTCCGATCTGGATCGCGGACAACAAAACCGGGTGGTCGACGCTGTATAACGGCGCCGGCGTCCCGCGCACCTTGCAGGTGGTGGTTCCGAGCGAGAACGGCAAGGGGCCGGGCTCGCCGACCGGAATTGTGTTCAACGGGTCACCGGACTTCATGATTCAAGGATGGTCAACCTTCTTCCTGTTTGCCACGCTGGATGGCACGATCAGCGGCTGGGCACCGCAGGCGAATCCGAACCAGGCGATCATCAAAGTCGACAATTCGAAATCGGGGGCGGTGTATACCGGTCTTGCGATTACCAGCAACGCGAGCGGGAACCTGCTGTTCGCGGCCGACACGGCGAATAACAAAGTCGACATCTATGACGGGACGTTCAAGCTGGTGAATTCTTTCACCGACAAGACTCTGCCCGCGAATTTCACTCCGTTCGGGATTCAAGACATCAGCCACGTGATCTATGTCGCGTTTGCGGATGTCACGGGCGGGCCGGGCGGATTTATCGACATGTACACCGAGGATGGGACGTTCATTAAACGTCTGACGGGAGACACGCGCCTGAATCAGCCCTGGGGCATGACCGCAGCCCCAAAGAATTTCGGGCCGTTCAGCAATACGCTTCTGGTGTCGAACAACACGAACAACGGGCACATCAATGCCTTTGACGGCATCACCGGAGCATTCGTGGGTTTGATGAAGGACGATGCGGGGAAGCCGATCACGATCAATCAACTCTGGGGCATTACGTTTGGCGGCGGCTCGCCCAACGATGGCGGGACGAATCAGCTGTTCTTCACGGCCGGTCCCGATAACAATCTGGCGGGAACGTTTGGCGTCATCATCGCTAAATAAAAGGGGGGGAGAGTTCCAGCCGACGAAGGCCGCCCGCGCGGGCGGCTTTTGTTTTTGCTTTCGGCCAGCGCATGTTATTACAATCGTTATGACATACGATTGGAGGGCGAATGGTTCAGCTGAAAGTCCGCAAGTTTGGCAATTCGCTTGGAGTTGTGCTCCCCAAGAACGTGATTGACCGTTTGAACACCGGCGATGGCAAGCCGCTATACCTGATCGAGGCTGCGGACGGCAGTTATCAGCTGACGCCGTATGATCCCGAGTTTGTGGAGAGGATGACGCGGGCGGAGAAAATCATGGCTCGTTATCGCAACACCCTGCACGCGCTCTCCAAGTGAAGACGCCAGTCTGGATCGAGGAGCGCGACGCGATTGCTATTCATGATCGTGTGCTGGTTCTGCATGGCGGCGCACGAGGGATTCGCGACCTCGGATTGCTGCAATCGGCCCTGGCGCGTCCGCGACAACGATTTGCCTACGGAAAAAAGACCGATGCTATCGAGTTGGCTGCTCTGTACACGGCCGGCATTGTGCAGAACCATCCCTTTGTGGACGGGAACAAACGTGTGGGCTTTGTTCTGGGGGTACTTTTCCTCGAGCTGAACGGATATGTCTTTAACGCGCCCGAGGAAGAGGCGGCAGGAGCTGTTTTCGCCCTGGCGGACGGAAGGATGAAGGAGATGGAGTACGCGGCGTTTCTGCGCGCAAACACGAAAGGCCGGCGCAAAGGTTAGTGTATCGCCCAGGATGACAGTGTTGGGGTGGGACGTCAGGGGAGGCTGTCCTGAGGATTGGCGACGTTCGACTGGGTGCTTTCTGCGCGCAGAGCTTCTACTTTTTCGGCTATGGCGAATTTCAGTTTCTCGATGCCTTCGCCGGTGACGGCGGAGATCGGGTACAGAGGGAGTTTCTTCTTTTTGCAGTATTGCTTCAGTTTGGCGAGTTTGTCTTTGTTGGCGGCGTCGATTTTCGAGGCGACCATGAGCATGGGCTTCTCGGCGAGATGGGCGCCGAAGCTGTCGAGTTCACCGAGGATGACCTCGACGTCGTTGACGACGTCGGGTCGGCCGCTTGCGTCGGAGACGTCGACCAGGTGAACGAGCAGGCGGGTGCGTTCAATGTGGCGGAGGAACTGGGTGCCGAGGCCGGCGCCTTCGTGGGCGCCTTCGATGAGGCCCGGGATGTCGGCGACGACAAAGCTGATTTCGTTTTTCTTGTCGCCAGCGACGACCACGCCGAGATTGGGTTCGAGCGTGGTGAAAGGGTAGTCGGCGATTTTCGGCCGCGCGGCGGAGATGCGCGAGATCAGGGTGGACTTCCCGACATTGGGAAATCCGACCAGGCCGACGTCGGCGAGGAGCTTGAGTTCGAGGCGGAAGATGCGCTCTTCGCCGGGGCGTCCGTCTTCGTGCTCGCGGGGGGCCTGGTGGGTGGAGGTGGCGAATCGGGCGTTGCCACGGCCACCGCGGCCGCCGTGAGCGATGATGATGCGCTCGTCGGGGCGGGCGAAATCCCAGACCTTGGCGCCGGTTTCTTCGTCGTAGACCATGGTGCCGACCGGAACTTTCAGGGTGATGTCGGCGCCTTCGCGTCCGGTTTTGTTGGAGCCTTCGCCGTGGCGTCCGCGCTCAGCTTTGTATTCGGGGTTGAAGCGGAAGTGGACGAGGGTGTTATGACGCTCGCTGGATTCCATGATGACGTCGCCGCCCTTGCCGCCGTCGCCGCCGGAAGGACCGCCGCGGGGAACGAATTTTTCGCGGCGGAAGGCGAGGCAGCCGTTGCCGCCGTCGCCGGCTTTGACTCGAATTGTGGCTTCGTCGATGAACATGGAGGAGCAGGGGTCAGGTCTCAGGTGTTAGGTCTTAGGAAAATCGTCGTTGGTCGCTTGGTCCTTGGTTGTTGGTTGTTGGTCGTTGGCACGAGCCTTGTTGTCAGTTGTGGGCTGTCGGTTAAAAACATCTGCAAAAACAATAGCCCCTCAGATGCAAGGGGCCAGGTGTGTCGACGGGCGAGGACGCCCGTCGCTCCATAGATTAATTCTTCGCCGTTTCTACGGGTTCGACCATGACGAACTTGCCCATCTGGCCGCGGTCTTTGAAGATGATGCGGCCGGTGATTTTGGCGAAGAGGGTGTCGTCTTTGCCGCGGCCGACGTTGAGTCCGGGCTTCACGCGGGTGCCGCGCTGGCGGACGATGATGGTGCCGCCGGGGACGACCTGTCCGCCGAAAGCCTTAAAGCCGAGGCGCTGCGAATTCGAGTCGCGGCCGTTTCGGGATGTGCCTTGTCCTTTTTTGTGTGCCATAGAAAATCAGTCCTTGGTCGTTGGTCGTTGAAAATCAGTCGTCGGTCGTCGGTCGTTGGCTAAAACCTTGGCACGCTTCGCCCGCCCGACTCCGAGCCCACCGAGTTATTTCTTCTTTGCGGGCGACTTCTTGGCCGCGGTTTTTTTGGCTGCCTTCTTCTTGGCGGCTTTCGGGGCGGCTTCTTTGGCCTCGCCTGCGGGGGCGGCCTTCTTGGCTTTCGGTTCTTTCTTGGGGAGTTCGGGGGCTTTGAAGGATTGGCCGTCGTAGGCGATTTCGGTGATGCGGACGGCGCTGAAGGGCTGGCGGTGTCCGCGAAGCTTCTTGTACTGCTTTTTGCGCTTGTAGTGGAAGACCAGGATTTTGGCGCCGCGGCCTTCTTCGACGACTTCACCGACGACGCGGGCTTCGCTGGCGGGGCGGACGATTTCGCCTTCGGACGCGGAGACGGCAAGCACGTCGTTAAATTCGACGTGGCCGTCGGTCCCGGTGCCGACTTTTTCGACTCGGATGACATCTCCGGGCGCCACCCGGTACTGCTTACCGCCGGCGCGGATGACCGCGTACATACTGTCGCCTCCGAAAAATTGCTGTCCCCGGCGCACACGAGCGCTTTGGCGGGGAGCCCTGAAGTCTTATGCTTGCTGTGCTTTGCCGCTTGGCGCTTGAGCCACGGCGGGCGGCCCAGAACGGGTCCGCAGATACAGGCAAACCTGATTATTTTAGCGTGCGGTGTGGAAATCGGTCAAACGAAACCCGTTAACGAAACCCATTTTCTCCACAGAGGTCACGGGGGAAGCAGGCTTCGCCTTTGGCGAAACTCAGGTGGTCGCGGGCTTACGCCCGCGCCGAGGGTGGTGTGTCGCCCCTACGGGGCTTGGTCGGCAATCGGCTGCATACCCCGGGCTCACGCCCGGGGCTAAATTATGCCGTCCCTTCGGGACTCCTGCATCGGATACCGTTTCGCCCTGGTTGGTAGCAGAGAAATATTCGGATGCCGTTTGGGGGCGGGGTAGCAGACGGCGTGCGGAGTCGTGGCGGAAAGCGGAGTGGAGGCTCGTTACGCTTCCGCGATGGTTTTGTCGGGAGCTCCTATGTAGTCTCCTCGGGGAGCCCATGGGGTCACTTTGGAAGTATGTGTTGCTTTGTTGAGCAGCACGCGTTGGATCAGGCGGTTCGCGAGGATTGTCGTTTTTATGCGACAATGCCGCGCTTGATTTCGGGTACATCTTCTTGCGGGGAGGATTGCGATGGGGAGGATTCCGATGGGAAAGAGGATCGGGTCGGCGCTGCTTGGTGTGATCTTGCTGTCGAGCTTGACGTTCGCTCAGGCCAAGAAGGAGGCGGCGAAGCCGGCGGGCGGGGTTCCGGACAGGGCTCTGATGCAGAAGATCTGGGACGCGTGGAGCACGCTGGATCCGGTGAATGCGGCGCCTTTCTATGCGCCGGGGCCGCATGTGTTTTTTGATCTCGCGCCGCTGAAGTACGGCGGCTGGGACGAGTATCAGAAGGGCGTGGTCGCGGTGTTGGCCGATTTCAAAACGGCGACGTTGACGGTGAATGACGACGCGGAGCTTCATGCTGCCGGGCCGATCTATTGGGGTACGGCGACGGTGAAGGAAGATGCGACGATGAAATCGGGAAAGCGCGAGATGGGGAATTTCCGATGGACGGTCGTGTTTGAGAAGCAGAACGGGAAGTGGCTGATCGTGCACGAGCATATTTCAGTCCCGGCGCAGTGAGTTGAAGGGACGGGCGCCCGCCCGTCCCGCGAGTTCACACCAGGTACGCCACGTAGAAGAAGTAGACAGTCATCCCCGAGCCCACCAGGATGACGAAGGCGCGAATCCAGGGCTGCGGCAACTTCTGGGAGAAGTGTGCCGCGGAGTAACCTCCGAGAATGGCGCCGATAGTCATGACGATGCCTTGCGGCCAATAGATGGCATGAGCGGCGATGAAGGTGACGACGGCAACGCCGTTGATGACTGCGCCGAGGACGACTTTGAGCGCGTTCATGGCGTGGATATCGGTCATGCCAAGGGCGGCCAGCATGGCGAGATTGATGATGCCGACGCCACCTCCGAAGTAGCCGCCGTAGACAGAAACGACGAATTCGAAGACGCACGCCCAGAAGAGCGCGGTCGTGGAAGCGTCGTGGGCGAGGCCGGAAGGACGGTTGCCGGTGAGTTTCTTGGCGAAGGCGAACAGCAGTGTGGCGCCGAGCATGAGCCAGGGCAGCACTTGCATGAAAGTGTGCGCGGGGGTTTTCAGCAGGAGGATGGCGCCGGCGACGCCGCCGACGACGCTGATGAGGAGAAGGGGAACGAGAACGCGGCGGCTGATATCGAGTCGGTTGCGGTAGGCTCCGCCGCTGGCGGTGGTGCCGACCCAGAGCGCGAAACAGTTGGTGGCATTGGAGGGAATGGGCGGGACTCCGGTGAAGAGGAGAGCGGGGAAAGCGACGAAACTGCCGCCGCCGGCGACGGCATTGAGCGCGCCCCCGAGGACTCCAGCGACGAAGAGCACGATGGCGGAGTGGATTGGCAAGTGAGTAGGTGTATCAGAAAGAGGGCGGGGATGTCAGGGGGGTTGAACTTGGGCAGGGTTCGATGAAGACCTAAGATTGATGGGGGGCGTGGAATCCCACCCTCCCGCACAAAACGCGGGAAGGGTGGGGCACCCGGGCAAGTGAGTAGGCGTATCAGAAAGCGGGCGGGATGTCGGATGGGGCTGTTGAACTTGGGCAGGGTTCGAGGAAGACCAAGATTGATGCGGGCCGTGGAATCCCACCCTAGCGCAAAGAGCGCGCTAGGATGGGGCACCCGGCTAATCAGCTGATCGATTTGAGTACCCTAAATACTCACACCTAGCCAATCATTCGCACACCGCGAGTGCGCGCACCGGGAACGACGTTCCGCCTTCGATGGCTGGGGGAACGGCGAAGAAGTGAAATTCACGGGCGTGCAACTGGTCGAGGCCGCGCAGGTGCTCGACGATCGGGATGCTGGCGGCGAGCAGCAAGGTGTGGGCGGGCCGGGCGGGATCTTTCATGTTGTCGATGTTGGCGCAGTCGATGCCGACGAGCGCCGCACCGGCATGAACAAGGTGCTCGCAGGCTGCTGCGGTGAGGTAGGGACCAGAGCGGAAGTAGTCGCCGGATCCCCAATGGCGCGACCAGTTGGTGTGGACCAGGACGGCTTTGCCGCGGAGGGCGAATGGGGAAAAGATCGCCGGCTCGATGGGGCCATCCTCAGGGGCGGGAATGACGATGCCGGGAAGGTTGGCGAGTTTTTCGAGCGGCAAGGTCGCCAGGTCGTCTAGAGCCGCGTGACGGTGGAATGGGGCGTCGACGTAGGTGCCGGTGTTGCCGCCGAGTTCGTAGGAGGCAATCTGAAAGGTGGTGCCGGGAGCGTAGTGGGTTTGCCGGCTGGCATCGTTGTGGGCGAGGAAGACATGGAATTTCGGGGCTGGCAGGCCGGGATAGGCGGGCATGCCAGGGGCGAATTTGTGGCTGAGGTCGATGATCATGAGGGTACCGGTGCAATGAAGATACAGGGTTCGGAGGGAGACGTGTCAATTCGCGTTGAAGCGGGCATACAAAAGACTTTTACCGCAAAGGTCGCGAAGAAAGGATCGCGAAGGACGCAAAGAAAAACTTTTGAGCAACAAGGGCGCGAACCTGTGTCACGGTCGGTACGAGAGTCTTCCTACGCTCTCGCTGAAGGGACGCTCTAGCTGAAGGGAAAATCAAAATCCCCACCCAAGCAAAGCTTGAGTGGGGCACCCTGAAACATGTCGAGCTTGCGCTCGACTGGGCAGCCGAGGGCGGCTGCCCTTACGTTTAGCGTTACTGAAGCAGCGAGCCGTTGCCGTTCGTTGGCTCGTCGGGCGGAATGACCACGGCCGCGGCAACGCGGTCGCCGGGTTCGAGGTGCAGCAGGCGAACGCCCTGGGCGGATCGGCCGGATTCGCGGATGGTCTTCGAGTCCATGCGGATGATTTTGCCGTACTGGCTGATCAGCATGACCTGGGAGTCTTCGGAGACCTGCGCGATCGTCGAGACTTTGCCATTGCGTTCGGTGGTCTTCACGTTGATCACGCCCTTGCCTCCGCGGTTCGTGAGGCGGTACTCGTCAGCAGGCGTGCGCTTGCCGTAACCGTTTTCGGTGACGGAGAGGATGAGGGAGCCCTTCACCGGAATCAGGTCAGCAACTTCCTCCGGCTTGACACCTTCAGAGACGGCGGCCGTGCCAGCAGCAGGCGAGACGCCCGTGGCTCCAGCGTCTCCGGGCTTGGGCGTGGTGGCCATCCCTACGATGTAATCTTTTTCGGCGAGGTTCATGCCGCGAACACCGGTGGCATTGCGTCCCATGGAGCGGACGTCTTCCTCTTCGAAGCGGACTGCCTGACCTTCGTGGGAGGCGAGGAAGATGATCTGCTTCCCATCGGTCAAGGTGGCGGCGACGAGTTCGTCGCCCTCTTCGATGTTGATGGCGATGATACCCATCGAGCGCACGTTGGAGAAATCCTTGAGCTCGGTCTTTTTCACGGTGCCGTTGCGGGTGGCGAAGAAGACGTACTTCCCTTCTTCTTCGAGATTGCGGACGGCGAGCATGGTGCGCACGGTCTCGCCCGCCTGCAGCGAGATCAGGTTGCCCATGTGCTTGCCTTTTCCGGCGGGGCCGACGTCGGGGACTTCGTAAACCTTCAGCCAGTACACCCGTCCGGCGCTGGTGAAGATCAGGATGTAGGCGTGGGTGGAGGCAACGAAGAGCTGCTCGACGAAATCCTCATCGCGGGTCTTCATGCCGGTGCGTCCTGTGCCACCGCGGCGCTGCATGCGGTAGGTGGAGATGGGCGTGCGCTTCAGATAGCCGGAGTGGCTGACGGTGACGGCGACCTGCTCGTCGGCGATGAGATCTTCGAGGTGGATTTCGGCGGCTTCGTCTTCGATGATGGTCTTACGCGCGTCGCCGTATTGCTTCTTCACTTCCTCGAGTTCTTTGATGATGACGCCGCGCAGCTTCTTTTCGGAACCGAGAATGGATTGATACTCGGCGATGCGCTCGCGCGTGTCTTTCAATTCGTTCGAGATTTCATCGATGGAGAGCTTGGTCAGGCGATGCAGCTGGAGTTCGAGGATGGCGTCGGCCTGCTTCGCGGTGAAGGGCTTCTCGGGGTCGAGCTTGGGCGCGCGTCCGGTGGTGTTGATGTCGATGTTCTTGCCGCCGAAATAGGCGACGAGGTTTTCGCGGGCGTCGGCGCGGTTGGCGCTGCCGCGGATGATGGTGATCACATTGTCGAGGTGATCAAGCGCGGTCAGGTAGCCTTCGAGGATGTGCTCGCGGTCCTGCGCTTTGGCGAGCAGGTAAGCAGTGCGGCGGCGGACGACCTCGACGCGGTGGTCGATGAAGTACTGGATGGCCTGGATCAGGCCCATCTCACGGGGCTGGCCGTGCGCGATGGCCAGCAGGATCATGCTGAAGCCCTGCTGCATCTCAGTGTGCTTGAAGAGCTGGTTCAGGATGATCTGGGGTTCGGCGCCACGTTTCAGTTCGATGACGATGCGCATGCCTTCGCGATCGCTTTCGTCGCGAATGTCGGAGATGTCATCGATGACTTTGTCGTTCACAAGTTCGGCAATGCGCGCTACCAAGCGAGACTTGTTGACCTGATACGGAATTTCGGTGACGACGATGGCTTGCTTGTCCTTGGTCAGATTTTCGATGGCGGCGCGGGAACGCATCATGAAACGGCCGCGGCCGGTTTTGTAAGCCTCGAGGATGCCGGCGCGACCGTGGATGATGCCGGCGGTCGGGAAGTCGGGGCCCTGGACGAACTTGAGCAGTTCGGGCAACGTGGCGTGCGGGTTGTTGACCAGAGTGATGGTGGCGTCAACGATTTCGGTGAGGTTGTGCGGCGGAATCTTGGTGGCCATGCCGACGGCGATGCCATCGGAGCCGTTCACCAGCAGGTTGGGAACGCGCGCGGGCAGGACTTCGGGCTCGACTTCGCTGTCGTCGTAGTTGGGACGGAAGTCGACGGTTTCTTTGTCGAGATCTTCGAGCAGGGACGTGGCAACCTGCGCGAGCTTGGCTTCGGTGTAACGATCGGCGGCCGGAGGATCTCCATCGACGGAGCCGAAGTTGCCCTGTCCGAACACCAGCGGGTAGCGCATGCTCCAGGTCTGCGCGAGGCGCACGAGCGCATCGTAGACGGCAAGGTTGCCATGGGGATGGTATTTGCCCATCACGTCGCCGACGATGCGGGCGCATTTGCGGGTGGCGCGATTGGGCGCGAGGCCCATCTGCTGCATGGTGTAGAGAATGCGGCGATGGACAGGCTTCAATCCGTCGCGAACGTCGGGGAGCGCGCGGCCGATGATGACCGACATCGAGTAGTCCAGATACGACCGGCGCATCTCCTCTTCGATGTTGACGGGTTGAATGTTCAGGGCGCCGGGAGAGGTGCCGTCGCCGCCGGGCGGTGGAGTCAGTGGGAGTTCGGGATTCTGATCGTCAGCCATAAAAAGTCAGCTCTTAGCGGTTAGCTTCTAGCTTTTAGCTTGTCGGTTTGACGCACGCGGTTGGGGCGTCGCTCTGGCGTTTCCAGAGGTATCGGAGCTTGGGTAAAGTATTGCAAATAAAAGATGTTAATACGCACTGGAATAACAGTGATTATATCACGGAAGAGGCGTGTTTGGGGGAGGCGAGGGTTACTGATCGGCTCCTCTATAACGGCCTGAAGGCAGCACAGATTTCGGCGACTGTGACGGCTCAGCTGAAAAGTCCCCCTCGCATTTCTTAAACCAGTTCGGTGCGACTGAAGGCGCGCCCTGCACTGCAGGGGCGAGGGCAGGATGCCCTCCCACCCCATCAAGCCAAAAACGCTTGCTGGGGACCCCGGCCTCGCGACAGCCGGCGGGACCCTTCGGCTTCGCTCAGGGCAAGCTGCCGGCGCTACAGTCACTTTTCCGCGGGCTGCAAAGGCGCTTGTATTGCGGACTTCTTGGTGGACGCGTTTGTTGGTGCTGCGGCTTCATGTTGCCACAGAGTTGCGATTCCCTTCCTCGCTCGATCAAGGGTTCTGATTCGCGTCGATGATGGCGGCTGCTGTGGCGGCGCTGGCGATAGAGAGCACAGCACAGCAGATGGCGACGATGCGGAAGGCGAAGAGGAAGGAGTCAGCGACCGCGGTATGGAGTTTTGTCGTGAGCTGTGGGTCGGACTCGGGCGGAATATCGATGGCGGCGAGTTTGGTGCGGTTGTCTTGCATGTGTTGGCGGACGGTGGCTGGCGCATTGACGGCGGCGAGTTGATGATCGAGGCGTTGGGCGAAGGCCTCGACGATCACGATTCCGAATACGGCAACGGCCAGCAGTCCAGCGACGCGGGCAACGGCGTTGTTGATGCCGGAGGCAGTGCCGGCGCGTTCGGGATCCACAGCGTTCATGACCACCGTGGTGAGCGGGGCGACGCTCACTGCCATGCCAAAGCCCAGCACGAGGAAGGCGGGGAAGAACGTGGTCCAGTAGGAACCACCAATGGAGGGGAGCGCGAATAGTGCGAAGCCAGCGGCGGCGATGAGTGGGCCGATGATGAGAGGGAGCTTCGGTCCGTAGCGGGAAACGAGTCCGCCGGACCAGCGGGAAAGAAGAAACATCAGCAGGATCAGGGGAAGGGCGGCGGCTCCGGCGGCGGTGGCGGAATATCCGTGAACCTGGATCAGGTTCATGGGGAAGACGAAGAAGAAAATTCCCAGGGCGGAGTAGAGAAAGAGCGTGAGCAGGTTGGCTCCGGAAAAGGTGCGCGAGCGGAAGAGTGCGGGGGGGACCATAGGGTAGGAGGCACGCGACTCGACGATGGGGAATGCCAAAAGGCAGATAACGGCGATCGCCAAGCTCGCGATCACCGTTGGTGCGCTCCAGCCGAGGAGCGGGGATTCGAGAAGGCCATAGACGAGGCCGCCGAGACCGATCGTGGCGAGCAATGCGCCAGTGAGGTCGACTTGTTTGGCGCGAGGACCGTGACTTTCCGGGACATGCCAAAGAGAAACGCCGATGACAGCGGCGGCAAGTGGCAGATTGATGAAGAAAATCCATCGCCAGGAAACATGCTCGATGAGCCAGCCACCGAGAACCGGGCCGAAAGCGGTGGTGATGGCGGTGAATCCAGACCAGGTGCCGATGGCGCGGCCGCGCTCTTGCTCAGGGAATGAAGCGCTGATGATGGCGAGGCTTCCGGGAGTGAGGAGAGCGGCGCCAATGCCCTGGACAGCGCGAGCGTAAATCAACTCGTGAATGTTCTGCGCGA
The DNA here is from genome assembly GCA_963729415.1 of uncultured Acidobacteriota bacterium. Taxonomy (GTDB): domain Bacteria; phylum Acidobacteriota; class Terriglobia; order Terriglobales; family Acidobacteriaceae; genus Gp1-AA133. The sequence continues at coordinate 969,306 of CAVSOD010000018.1, forward strand.
GTCCGCACGCGGCGGAGGCCAGGGCAAAGATCGTAACGCCGATGAGAAAGACGCGGCGGCGGCCGAAGATGTCTCCGGCGGAGCCGCCGACGAGGATGAGCGCGCCGAGAAAGAGTCCGTAGGACTCGACGACCCATTGCACATCGATGACAGTGGCGCCGAAAGCGGACTGTAAGGCCGGCAACGCGACGTTGACGACGGTGCTGTCGATGAAGGCCATGCTGCTGCCGAGGATGGCCGCGGCGAGGATCCATGGACCGGACTGGGGTCGGCAAGGCTGGTCGGCGGTCGCCGAGCGCAGGATGACTTCATCGCAGGGGGGTCTCATGCCGGAGTTAAGGATGCAGGCACAGGGCAGAAGGGTTCGGCGGATCAACGTCGCAGGCGGCGCGTGAGTTGTGGACCCCCCAGAACAATTTCACCACAGAGGACACAGAGGAGGGCGAGGGTCCATGCGCTCTCTTCGCTTGCGCGGCTGAGTGATCGCGACTGAGTGGGCGACGCGTGTTTTTAGTTCGGAAAGAAAATCCCCACCCTAACCTCGCAACGAATCCGCGCTAAGTGGGGACCGACAGGATTCAGATGGACGTTGTGGAGAAAGAATTCTCGTCGGCCGGGAGCGTCGTGTGCAGGCGTGGGGTCCTTCGACTGCGTTCGGCTGGCGCCTCACTTCGCTCAGGATGACATTGGAAGAAAGTGAAATCAGGATGACATTGGAAGCAAATGAAAGATGACACGTTCGCGGAGGCGAAGGGCTTCAGCCTCTGTCGTCAGAAGGGAGTTCCCAAATCCGCGCCGGTCTTACGGGCGGGTGACGACTTCGTTGGGAGCCGAGGGGAGGCGGAAGGGGACGCCGCGATCCTGATTGGCTTTGAGGGTTGCGGGCAGATCGAGTTGGGCGAGAGGGATTTGTTTCGACCAATAGCCGGTGGTCCAGTAGTCGCCGCGAGCGTAGATCACTCCGGAGATGATGGAGTAGTCAGCAGATTCTTCGTGGTGGCCGTCGCGGAAGATGAACGTCGCGGGCGGCGGCTCGGACTTGGAGGACGCGACCGTGTCGGAACTCTTCGTGTCGGCGGATTGCTTGCTGTCGGCGACGTAGTCCGGTTGTCCGGCGCGAGGGTTGTTCGCAGCAACCGAACTGCGGCGAACGTAACGGTCGCCTTGCCATTCGATCAGCAGCGGGTCGGCGGATTTATGCTCCTCGATCGGAGTGCTTGTGCGTTGGGTAGCAGCGGATGGAGCCTGGAGAACGATGATCGGCGAGGAAGCTGGTTCGTAGGGCTCGGCGTAGTCATCGAGCCAGAGCGGTGTCCCGAGATAGACGCTTCTGGGGAAGCGGGCATGCTCGGTCGCGCGACCAAAACCCCGCGACGTCGAAAACCGCATGGGGGCGCGAGCCATCTGCGCGGATGCGGGCCCGAGGAGAACGGCCAGTGTCAGCAATCCGGGGATGGCGCGCTTGAACATCAAGGGATTCAGTTTCCGCCGGGATCCTGCGGCAATTGAAAATCGTTGCCCTCGTCGTCGTTGGCTTTCTGCGTGGCGGCGAGGTCGAGATCGGAGAGCGCAATCTTCATGCGATGTCCGGGGGTGAGATCAAAAAGATTGGCACCCACGATCGCGTAGTTCCCGATTTCCTGCTTGTGACCGTCCTTGAAGATGAGGATGGTCTTCGGTTGAACGGCGATGGAGGGCGCTGCCAGAGGAGCGGGATCTGGTGCCCTGGTGGCGAGAGTCTGATCTTCGTCAGTGACGTCAGGCCGCGGGCGGTTTCGGCACTGCGATTTTCGGCTTGGCCGCTTGATAGTCGTTGGCCGCGGGAACCCCAGGTCCACGACGATCAAAGATGGTAGGACCACCCTGATATTGTGCTGGATCCTCGGGCGCATCGGCAGCGGACTGATCGGCGACCGAGCCGTCGTAGGCGTCCATGGGGTAGTAGGGGACGTAATAGGGCACGTATGTCGGATAGACGTAGTCTCGATGATGGTGGTGAGGCTCTCCCGCGATCGGCGGGTGCGCGTGAACGGGGCCAACGCCTTTGGGGCCGATTGAGGTGACGCTCGGAGCAACTCCGTGGAAGCCGGGCTGGCCGCCGAACCCGTACGAGGTCACCGACGGGGGAACGCCGTTGAAGCCCGGATGTCCTCCGAAGCCGAATGATGTGACCGAAGGCGGAACGCCGTTGGCCTGAGCTGCGGCGAAAAGCGTGAAGAGGAGAACCACGAAAAACGCAAGAACCGGCGTCCAGTACCGCATTGCGCGATGATACTCCAGGTGGGCGGGCATAAAGGTCTCCTTTTTGTTAGATGATGGCGAGGGGGAATTCGTTCTTCGGGGCAGGGAGAGGTAAAGGTAATCGGGGTAACGTTCACTGGCCCGCCTTGCGGCAAAAACAGGCGGGCGATGTTAAGTGATTGGGTGGGTGGGGCTTAGAAGGTGTGGAGAAAAAGGTCGCGGCGCCGGTACAAGACTCTCCGCATTGCCGGGGTCCTTCGACTACGTTCGGCTAGCGCCTCACTTCGCTCAGGATGACAGTGGATATGGTGTTCGGGTTGTCCGTCGGAAATAGGGGTCGATTGTTAGTGGGAGAGGCCGGCTCGGGTCAATTCGGTGAGGCTGAGGATGGCGTAGGCGAGGAGGAGTCCGGAGATGCTGGCCAGCATCAGGGTGCGTTGTTTCGATTCGAGGAGGTCTGCGGAAATGCCGGCGACGAAGACGAAGAGAAAGGGCATGGCGACCAGTTGAAATCCGAGGCCCTGGTAGTGCGGGGCGGCGAGACCGAACACGAGGCAGACGACGGCGACCAACAGCGGAGCGGTGTTGCCGAAGTAGCGGGTGCGTGGCCAGGCGATGTAAGTCAGCAGCGCGATGGGAATCGCGAAAATGAGAGCCGGGCTTCCGGCGCCGATTTCTTTCAGCAGCTCTCGATAGGCGAGCGGCATGGTAAAGGCTTGCCAGGTGATGCCGAGCCAGGCGGCATGGCGAAGTCCGTCGAGGAAGGCGGAGGGGCGAAAAAAGTATCCAGCGAAAAGCAGGACGATCAGCGATGGCGCAAGCGGCACACCAGATGACGGCGGCGGCACCGCGGCGAGTGGGCGCGAGATACAACATGAACGCCAGGGCCAGCGGCGCCATGAGGATGAGGGAAAACTGCGAGCCGATCGCCAGTGCAAGCGAAATACCTAGAAGAAGCGTGCGGCGCCAGTTCCACAGAATGACTTCGCGCGGCGCGTAGAGCGTGTGGGCGACGGCGATGCCGGTGAAGATTGCACCGAATGCTCCCCAGGCAGCGCCCATCTCGGGCTCGGCGAACCAGAGCGAGGCAGCGCGGATCATGCCCGGGGAGAAACAGTAGAGAGTGAGCGCAATGAATCCGCCTTCGTTGCCGTAGAGACGGCGAGCGACGTACCAGAGCGAAGCGCCGAGCAGCAAGCCGAATGCGATGTGCGGAGCGCGAGCGAGCCATCCCCAGTAAACGAGCGAGTCCGACTGGAAGGAGCCGGGCCAGAGGAGCAAGGGCGCCGAAGCAATCAGATACCAGAGGGCGGAGTGATCGGGGTCGAAGCCGTCGTTGTCGCGAATGCGCGGCGGCGGGCCGGGCGCAAAAGCGCCATGAGGATCGAGGGCGGCTGTAGTGCGTGGCGTGCGATGCCAGAGTCGAAGTCCGGTGTCGAGCCGGTACCACTCCCGCAGATCCATTTCACCGGAGCGCAGGTTGCGGGTGACCAGCCATCCGCATTGCGCGAGGAAGACGAGCAGCAAGCAGCCGGCGATCCACTGCGGTTTGCCAACGGGTCCCAACCTGAAAATCCCTCCCCAGGAGCAAGATCGAGTGTTTTACCATGTCGGGGCCTGAACCCGCAGAACTTCGTGATGAACGAACCGCAAACGCCCGAGTCCGCACCCGTGGAGAAATCGCTTCCTGAGCCGCGGGGCGCTGCCGTTCCGGAGACGGCGGCGGCTGTGTCGACTGAGAAATCTTTCGCGCAACGGATGTTTGGCGACGACGGCTGTGGTCGCGGCAGGCGCGCGGTTGTCCGCGTATGTCCTGTGTGGCGCCTTTACCGTTTACTTCGTGATGTGGTTGGGAGCTTCTTTCTTTTCGGAGGGTAACGGCGTGAGGCGCCTGTGGGGAGAAATGTACGAGGAAGGCGCCTTGGTGTTGGGAGCGGTGCTGCCCGCTTTCTTGATGGCGCGTCTCGAGGGGCGCGAGGTGGGCGTTTACGGGCTCCCGCGTCGGCAGGCGTTCGGGAAAATGTTCTGGACGGGCGCAGTGTGGGGACTGGCCTCGCTCACGGTGCTGATTCTGGTTTTACGCGGAGTGCATGCATTTTATTTTGGCGCGGTCGTGCTGCACGGCGCGCGTGTGCTGAAGTTTGCCTTGTTCTGGGGCGTCTACTTCGTACTGGTGGGAATTTTCGAGGAATTTCTGTTTCGCGGGTACGCGATGTACACGCTCTCGCGGGTAATGGGCTTCTGGCCGACCGCGGTGGTGCTTTCGCTGGCTTTCGCGGTAGTCCACTGGCGGAACACAGGCGAGACCTGGGTTGGATTGCTGGGTGTGGTGGCGATTGGATTGTTCTTCTGCCTGACGCTGTATCGGACGGGGAATTTGTGGTTCGGGGTGGGCTTTCACGCGTTCTGGGATTGGGGGCAGACCTATTTGTATTCCGTACCTGACAGCGGAACGATGGAGGCGGGGCATCTGTTGCGTTCGTCGTTTCATGGTCCGGATTGGCTGACGGGAGGCACGGTGGGGCCGGAGGCGAGCGTGCTGTGCTTCGTGGTGATTGCGGGCGTGAGTGGGGCGTTCGCGTGGAGGTATCGCGGCGTGCGGTATGGCGCAGGAACGGCAGTGGAACATCCCCACTCAGGCAAGGCTTGAGTGGGGCGACCGCTGGTCGGGAGCGTCTGCGGAGATTGCCGGTTCGCGGAAGTCCCAGGTTAGCGTCCAAAGGGCGGACGCGAACCTGGGGCACCGCGAGAAAGGGTTGGTTTTCTATCTACCTGTCTCGCTGCGCTCGTGCGTCGGAATGACAAGCCTTTCGACTCACCACAATGCCAAGACCGGTCACGGCAGGAGCGGAGGCTCCTGCCAGGACCGGCGTTTAGCGTTGTTGCTGCGAGCGCAAGATGCGCTCGCGACAGCCGGCGGGACGCCGGCGCTACTATCGGCGTTCTAGCGAGACGAACTGGACGGCTTGCAGTTTAGCCAGTTCGTCAAACTTGTCGACAGCGAGATTGCCGGCGAGCATTTTCTGAGCCGGGTTGGCGCGCTTGAGTTCGAAGCCGAGGGCTTGAAGCTGAGCACGCAGAGTTGGGGTATCGGCCGTCAGGCGGATCTCGATGGCGATCTTGCCCGCGTGCACGTTCGCACACGAAGCTCCTGGTGACTTGCGATAGCAATCGAGGGCGGCCAGGACGGCAGGTTGGAGCTTGCTTTCAAGCGAGCGCCTGTCCTCGTCGAGCAGGGAGGCTTGCGCTGGCTTCTCTGCCTTGGTCTTCGGCATGGTGACCGGCGCCGGGGTCTGCGGAGGCGGCGCAGGAGCTTTCAGTGCGTCGTAGGAATGACGCTCGTCCACACTGGTCGTGGGTGCGGCGCTCTGCACTTCGACGGTTTGATTTGCCACACCAGCCTGGGCTGGCGCGGAGGAGAGGCTGGCGAGGCTGCTAACGTTGCGGCCTACGAGGCCCCCAACGATTCCTGTTCCAACTCCGCCACCAACTCCGGCCGTCATGTACATAGCCATATTGTTTCTGATCGCCGAAGACGCCTTCGTGGCTTACGCCTTCCGGCATTTCCACCGGGACTTCGACGCGCTCGGGCTTGCCATTCTTCGTAACGATCTGATCTTCGACGGCAACAAATGAAGTGAACTGGGTCATGAGGCGATAGTCGAGGCCGAGTTGGGTGATCTGCGCCTGCACGGCGGGCTTCATGGCGCCTTGCTGGAGGCCGAGCCAGTCCTGCGACATGAGGTCGTCGATGCGGCGGCGCGCCCAGAAGCCGGCGATCGCATCGAACGGCGGCGTGGTCGAGGAGAACGTAACCGGGATGTCGCGCGTGAAGGGGCCTCCGGCGCGCGTGCCTTTGAGGTGAAGCTTGCCGCTGGCCGGCTGGGTGTAGCGGCCGGTGATGATGAGCGGCTGTCCGCTGAAGAGATCGGGCAAGCGTTGCGGATAGACGTCGGCGACGGGCAGGCCACCCCAATCGATGTAGAGATCGGTCAGGAGCGGCGAGCGGACGCGTTCGTAAAAGCGATCGGCAGCTTCGTCGGCTTTGTCGGCCAGGTTGACGTATTCGACAGCGCCGCGGCCCGCCTCGGACATTTTGTCGAGCAGGAAATGGTTCACGGCGGTGCCGATGCCGAAGGCGAAGACGCGGGCGTTCGGATGTTTCTGCACTTCGCCGACGATTTCCATGTCGTTGCCGACATAGCCATCGGTGAGGAAGCAGACGACGCGCACATGATCCTGTTTGTCGGAGGGCACGAGAGCAGCGCGGATGGCCTTCATCATTTCGGTTCCACCGCCGCCGGTCCGCGTGGCGAGGACATCTTTCGCCTTGCGAATGTTTTCCGCCGTGGGATAGACGGGTTCGGGAAAAACGATGTGGGTGTCGCCGGAGAAAGTGATGAGGTTGAAGGTGTCGCCGGGGTAGAGTTCGTCGAGCGCGCGGCTGATGACTTGCTTCGCTTTCTCGAGAGGGAATCCCCACATGGAGCCCGAAGTGTCGAGCACAAAGACGAGTTCCTTCGGCTGGATGTCGGACTCGGGCAAGCGAGCGGGCGGCTGCAGGATCATGGTGAAGTAGCCGCCAGCGCCTTTCGAACGACCGGGAGAGGGCGTGGTCAGGATCGCGTCGGCAATCTGCGCACCAGCGACGTCGTATTTCAGAATGAAATCTTTGTTGGGGATGACGGCTTCGTCGCGCAGGCGGACGGTGGCGCGGTTCGGGCTCTGGCGATTGACATCGATGTCGTGGGTCTTGGAGCGCAGTTCCTGGATGGGGACGCCGGCGTCGAGCGCGATGTCGACGGAGATGTCGTGTCCGGCGCGGGTGCCCTTGCCTGCGACCCATGGGGTAATGCGCGAGGCGTCGGGAACACGATTCGTGTCGGGCGCCCAGCCGGTGCCCTGGTATCCCGTGGGCTGGCCGGGAATGTAGCGCGGGCCGACGACCATGGGAAAGACGAACTCGTAGGAACCTTCCTCGTAGCGCAATGTCTGGACGTAGCTGATGGTGACGGTGACTTGCTCGCCCGGGCAGGATGTTCGCGACCGACTGGGTGAAGATGTTGGGGCGCTCCTGATCGAGCAGCGCGGCGACGTGGCCGGTGTTCTTGGCGTGCTCGTAGATGGCGCGGGCTTCCTCGCGGCGCTTGATGAGGCCGCGCACGGTGCGGTCGCCGATCTGGATGGTCATGTCGTCGACGGCGGCGTCCTGTGGCAGCGGGAAGGTATAGACGGCTTCGATGTTCTGGGTGGCGGTGTTGGAAAAAATCTGCGTGACCGTCACGCGGGCGAGGAAGCCGCTGATGCCGGCGCGAACGTCGGTGTGCTTCAGCGGGCAGGCGCCCTGCATTTTGCCGTCCTTGCCGACGATCGTGAGCGAGCCTGGGGTTGCGCTCGCAGTTTCTCCGGGCGCGGCGAGCACGCGCGGTTGCGGGGTGATGACCAGGAGCAGCAGGAGAGTAAAGAAAACTGAAGCGAGGGTAGACGAGCTGGGGCCCCGGGGATTGCGTTTCATACGAACCTCCGCGACGTGATGACTTGGAACTTGGGTGACGAATTGGCGTTGCCTGATGTCATTGGAAATTGTTTTCTCGCTGATTTTTTTCTGTGTGATGTGGTTCTCCACTAAACGGCGCCTGCGGCTTTCTCGCGGTGCCGGCGGGCTCGGCCAGTCGAAGAAGCGGCGGCCCGTCCAGCGGAAGAGGCGCCACCCGATGACAGCGGCCAACAGAATGGTCAGAGTCCAGGCGAGGACGACGGGCACGTAGAACAGAATGGCGGCCATGGCGGCGGCGTAATCGGCCATGGCTTCGAGGCCATTGCGCGCGGCCACTTTGAGTTCGTACAGAGGATGCCAGTTGAGGCCGAAGACCTGGGTATCGGCGAGCGCGCGCAACGAGATGGTGATGGCGACGGTCTCGATTTGTTTCGAGAGCGTCTGGAATTCGGCCTGTTGCTGTTCGATCTGGCCGCGCACCTCGCTGAGCTTCTGCGTCACTTCGAGCAGATCGGTGACCTTGTACGCGCTCTTCAGGATGGTGAGGTATTGAGTTTCTTCGGCGCGCAGGTTGCGCAGGCGCGCCTCCATGTCGACGTATTGGCGGGTGACGTCCTGTGCGTCGGTCTTTTCGCTTTCGACACGGGCGGCCAGTTTGCGGATTTGCGCTTTGGCGTCTTCGAAGTGCGCAGCAGGGACACGGATGGTGACGTCGGCGGTGGGCGCTTCTTTTGTTCCACCGATCTGCGCAGCTTCGAGGTAGCCTCCCATGCTCTCTGCCATCCGGCGGATCTGTTCGGCAGCGTCAGCGGGACTGTTCACGGTCAGTTCGAGCGCACCGGTGCGCACGATCTTGCGATCAGTGGTGGCAGTCGGGGCTTTGGCTGTGCCCGGGGCAGCGGATTGGATCGCAGCGGCCACAGGTCCTGCACTGGGTAAAGACACCGGGGATGTGTCGGTGAGAGCCAGACTTTCGCGTCCTGTGCTGGCGTACATGCGCCCCAAGGTAGAAGCCCGACTTGATTCGTCAGCTGCCATCCGGCTTCGGAGCAGATTGGGAGCGGCGATGGTCGCCACGAGGAAGATCATTCCGGTAGCTACGACTAGCGGCGCCCAAAGCTTTTGCGCAGACTTCCGGGAATCGGTGATGGCTGACATGTCTCGTCTCCTGTCCGGAGAACGTGGGACGGGGCGCGGCTTGCAAGGGAATTGTTGGGGGCCGCGGTAGTCGGGAGAAGGTAAACTGCCGAGCTTTGCTCGGCTGGGCAGACGAGGGCGTCTGCCCCTACGCGGGCGTTTGCCGGATCAACGCAGGGTGCGGTCGAGATCGAGGCGGAGGACGTGGATGGGATTGAAGGGGACATTCTGCGGGATGGTGCCGGTGGTGACTGCATCGAATGCAGCGTGATGGGGCCCCGGGGCTGTCCCTACGTGGCTTGGGGCAGGTGTACGGCCAGTGCGCGAGAGATCGCGTGGGCGAAGCGGTTGGGGGCGTCGGGATGGTCGGCGAGGAAGAGCATGGGCTCGATCAGTTCGAGTTCCATGAGGAGGAACTGACCGCCTTCGACGACGCCGTCGACGCGCGCGTAGAGCGTGGGATGGACTGCTTGCAGGGCGCGGGTGGCGCTGGCGAGAACGTGGGGCGGGGGATCGGCCAGTTGCGACGTGCCACCGAAATCGTTTTGCACGCGGAAGTCGCCGGGTTGGGGCTTCTTGAGAATGGCGTGACTGAAGGCGCCGCCGAAAAACATCAGGGACCATTCGCCTTCGGTGGAGATGCTCTCCATAAATTTCTGCACCATGACGCCGGAGGTGCGGCGGAGTTCGTCAAAAAGCGGCTGGGTGGAGTGCGCAGTCTGTTGGGTGACGAGGTGGGTGCGATAGGCAGTGGCCGAGATGCGCGGCTTGACCACGGCCTGTGTCCAACCGAGCTCGCTCAGCTTGTCTTGTAAGGGGATTGGGGTGGAGTCCTCGCCCCAGTAGGTGGGAACGACGGCCACGCCTTTCGCCTCTAGATCGCACAGATAGGATTTGTTCGCGTTCCAACGGATGAGCGGGGCAGGGTTGAAGACGGGGATGTTCGCGGAGTCGAGGTGGGCGATCCAGCGCAGAAATTTTTCGGGCTGCAGGTGGTAGTCCCAGCAGGAGCGGATGACGACGGCCGCGAAGCGGGACCAGTCGGTGTGCGGGTCATCCCAGATGGCGGGTTCGACGTGGATGTTGTGTGCGGCGAGTGGTGAAAGCAGGAGGCGGTCGTCGGTGGTGAGCTGCGGGTACTTCGTCGATGTGGCCAGGGCGATTTTCGTCACGGTACGTTGCCCCAGATAGCGCGCCAGGAATTCGAAACGAAAGACACTCAGACTATTTCGGCAAGCGTCCATCGCAGTGTGGACAGCTTCTCGGGGGAGAGGTCCAAGTCATCTTGCCCGACAGTGGACGACTGCAGTGCGGGCAAAAATCCACGACATGTGCGGCGGACATCCACATCCAAAGCAGGAACGCGCACGGAACGCCTGCCGCTATTGACGCGACCCAGTAGCGTCCGGTCGCAGAGTAAGTCACCAGAAACGCAGCAACGAAAACTACAACGGCGATTGTGGGAAACCACTGATAGACGCGAGTAGCTCTCCGAAACCCACTGAGATCCGCTTGCATAACCGACACCGGTCTGACGAATCGGCAGAACGCGGGCGAGGGCGCCCGCGCTACACGAGTATTTAGATGTCGAGGTTCTTTACGTCGAGGGCGTTTTCTTCGATGAACTTGCGGCGCGCCTCGACGTCTTCGCCCATGAGCGTGGTGAAGATGGTTTCGGTTTCAGCGATGTCTTCAAGCTTGACCGAAAGCAGGGTACGGCGCTCGGGGTCCATGGTGGTTTGCCAGAGCTGCTCGGCGGTCATTTCGCCCAGGCCCTTGTAGCGAGTCTTTTCGTAGCCACGGCCGCCGGCTTCCTGCACGTATTTGAAGAGCTCGCGCAGATTGGGCTTCTCGACTACTTCGGGCTCAGCCTTGCGCTTCGCCGGAGTTTTTGCAGAGGCTTTCTTGTCGGCTTTTTCGGACTTCTCGGCTTTTCGGCTTTCGCTTCGAGATTTTCTTCGCCTTCGGCGGAGTCTTCGTCGGCCTCGGCGCCGGCCGAATCTTTCGCGACCGATTCGACCATGAACGGTGGCTCCATGTAAGGCTCGATCTGCTTGAATTTCGTGAGCAGCTGGCGGTATTCGGGAGCGGACACCAGTTCCCAGTTGATGACGCGTTCGGTGCCCTGATTGTTGACGAAGAACACCTCCCACAGATTGTGCTCTTCGTCGAAGCGGCTGCCGACTTCCTTGAAGCCGCGGTCTTTCTGGATCCTCTTCAGTTCTTTTTCGAGTTTTTCTACTTTCTTCGAGGGCGTGTTCTTGTCGCCTTCAAAGTCGGCGCGCTTAGCCAGGTCGAGTTTGGGAACGAGTTCGGTGACCTGCTCATCGCGCAGGCGCTTGTTCACCTTGTCGAAGAAGCCGAGGTACTCCTTGAGCTGGGCCATGAAGCGCGAGAGGCTGCCGCCTTCGAGCTTGGCAGCGCCCTGGCCGTAGCGGATGACGATGCTGTCGGCGGCGCGTTTGAGCAGAATCTTGTCGAGCGCGTCGTCGTCTTTCACGTATTGCAGGCTGCGGCCTTTCTTCAGGCCATACAGCGGCGGCTGCGCGATGTAGACATGGCCGCGCTTGATCAGTTCCTGCATGTGGCGGAAGAAGAACGTCAGCAGGAGAGTACGAATGTGGCTGCCGTCGACGTCGGCGTCGGTCATCAGGATGATTTTGCCGTAGCGCACTTTGGCGGGATCGAAATCCTCTTTCGAGATGCCGGTGCCGAGCGCGGTGATCATGGCGCGGATTTCCTCGTGCGCCAGCATCTTGTCGTAACGGGCCTTTTCGACGTTGAGAATCTTTCCCTTGAGCGGGAGGATCGCCTGGAAGCGGCGGTCGCGTCCCTGCTTGGCGGTGCCACCGGCGGACTCGCCCTCGACCAGGAACAGTTCGCAGCGATCGGGCTGACGTTCGGAGCAGTCGGCGAGCTTCCCGGGCAGGCCTCCGCCGTCGAGCGCACCTTTGCGGCGGGTGAGGTCGCGGGCCTTCCGGGCGGCTTCGCGCGCACGGGCGGCGTCGATCGCCTTGTTGATGATCTTGCGGGCGACAGTTGTGTTCTGCTCGAAGAACGCGCCGAGTTTCTCGTTGACGAAGGCCTGCACGATGCCGGCGATGTCGGAATTCAGCTTGCCCTTGGTCTGGCCTTCGAACTGGGGCTGGGGCAGCTTCACGCTAACCACGGCCACCAGGCCTTCGCGCACGTCGTCGCCGGTAAGGTTCTCCTTGACGTCCTTGAACAGGCCCATCTGCTGGCCGGCGTAGTTGATGGTGCGGGTGAGCGCGGTGCGGAAGCCAGAGAGATGCGAGCCGCCATCGACGGTGTTGATGTTGTTGGCAAAGCTGAAGACGCTTTCCGAGTAGGCGTCGTTGTATTGCAGGCCGATCTCCATCACGACGCCGTCTTTTTCGGCTTCCATGTAGATGGGCTTGTCGTGCAGGACCTGTTTGCCACGGTTCAGGTGCTTGATGAACTCAGCGATACCGCCGTTGTACTTGAAGTCGGAATGCTTGTGCTCGCCGGTCTTGGCATCGGTGGTGCGCTCGTCGGTGAGCGTGATGAGCAGGCCTTTGTTGAGGAAGGCGAGTTCGCGCAGGCGCTGGGCCAGGGTGTCGTAGTTGTATTCAGTCTGAGTGAAGATGCTCTTGTCGGGCAGGAAACGGACCTTGGTGCCCGTCTTCGCTTTGACGGCGCCAGTCTTCTTGAGCTTGCTGGTGGGCTCGCCCTTCGAATAGGTCTGCTCCCAGGTGAAACCATCGCGCCAGATTTCGAGTTCGAGTTCTTCGCTGAGCGCGTTCACGACGGACACGCCGACACCGTGCAGTCCGCCGGAAACTTTGTAGGTCGAGGTATCGAATTTTCCGCCGGCGTGCAGCTTGGTCATGACGACCTGCGCAGCGGGGATTTTCTCGCCATCGATGTCCATGTTGTCGACGGGAATGCCGCGGCCATTGTCGATGACGGTGATGGAGTTGTCGGTGTGAATGGCGACTTCGATCTTGTCGGCGTGACCAGCGAGCGCTTCGTCGACGGAGTTGTCGACGACTTCGTAGACGAGATGGTGCAATCCCATCTCGCCGGTGGAGCCGATGTACATCGCCGGACGTTTGCGGACGGCTTCCATGCCGCCGAGAACTTTGATCGAGTCGGCGGTGTAGTCTCCGTTGCCGTTGGTGACAGGAACTTTTTCGTTTTTCGCTTTCGCGTCGGCGATCGCGGCGGGATTCAGCGTCTCTTTGGTGGCCATTCAGCTCCGTGGAAAATCCGCTTGGTTTCTTGGCCCTGGCTGGTGGTACTTCCGGGCGCCCCAAAATGACTTCAAATTATTGATATTTATTGGACTTAGGGGCTTCCCAAGCTGATGTAATTTTACCATAGTCGGAGACCTTTTTCGAGGCGCGAACCGGGGCGGTAAACCTTGGTTTCCGAGGGGGTTAGCGACGGCTGGAAGGGGAGTTTTTCGCACAGGTCACGCGATCGCCGGCTACCTGGCTTGGGCGTTGGTGAAAGACAGCTTTTCGATCAGCTCGTCCATTTCGTCGTCGGAGCCGGCGAGGAAGGTGAAAGAGAGAACGTATCCCTTGCGCAGGAGCACAAGCGAGGACTGGCGCATGGTGAGTTTGCCGAGATCTTTGCTGAAATCGCCGCGGACGAGGTGGGTTGAGCCGACGGAGAATTCGTACGGCTGCTCGGTAACCTTGAAACCCTTGCTGGTGGTGAGCTCGGTGAGCGGACCGAGGTAGTCGGCGGCAGTTTTGAGTCCGGGGTAAGAGGCGACGCTTTCCGCAGTGATGACGATGGCGGAGTTTACGGTGTCGCCGGTGACTTCGGGCGGGCGTTCGAAGACGGCCAGCAGCAATTTGGCTTTGGCGGCATCGCTGGATTCATCCTGCATTTGCTGGGTGCGGTCGACCCAGCCGTAAGGGAGCTTGCAGGTGAACGCGAACTCGGGATTGCGGTAGGCGGTGGCGTCAGTCGAAGCGGGTGCGGAGCGGGAGGCTTTTACGTGTTGTTCGGTTTGCTGCTTGTCTTTGGAGGAGGAGGTTTGCGCGAAGGCAGTGGTTGTCAGCAAGAGTATCAGCAGGATTGGCGCGGGAACGGCGGGCATCTGCTCCAATGCTACAGGAATGCCATGATCGTTGTTCGAGGGCCGGGGAAGCGAGGGCGAGACGCCCTCGGGACAGCCGGCAAGATGCCGGCGCTACTTGGGCGTTTGGACAGACGAGCTGCTGTGCCTACATGGTTCCTGCGTCAGAGATTCAACACCTGCCGCGCAACTAAGCGGCGACGCTTACCGCAACCGGCTGGCCACAGTGGGCGCAGCGCCTGGCTTCGATCGGGATATCGCTCAAGCATTCCGGACAGGGCTTGGTCGTCGGAGGGGCCTCCTTGTGCGGATTGATGCGGGCCATCAGCGCGTTTAGCGGAAGGACTACGAAGAAGTAGACGGCTCCGGCCACCAGCACGAACGACACGATGGCGTTGATGAAGTCGCCGACAGGGAAAGCCGTGTCGCGTATCTTGAAACCGACCGAACTGAAGTCGGGCTTGCCCACCAAGGCAGCGATGAAGGGGGTGAGCAGGTCTTTCGTGAAAGCGGTCACCACGCCACCGAAGGCAGCGCCGATCACGACGCCAACTGCCAGGTCGACTACGTTTCCACGCAGGATGAATTTTTTGAAGCCGTCGAGCATGTTCAGCCTCCTCGAAATAAGGTGGCGGACAATGTAATGCGGACAGAAGAGCAGGTCAAGACGGGGAATCTACGCAAGGCCCCTACTGACGTCAGCGGGGGCTATTCAGCGTACTCATAAGGAAGCCGGGCGGGACGCCGGCGCTACGGTCAGATGCGCATGGGCATGACGATGTAGCGGTACTTGTAATCGTCGCTGCCGAGGGGCCTTAGCTGGCCGGCAGACTGGGGATCTTTTAGTTCGAGGCTGACGTCGCCGGAGCCGACGGCTTTCAGGAAGTCCAGCAGGTAGGTCGCGTTGAAGCCGATGGTCAGGGTGTCGCCGTTGTAAGGGGTTTCGAGCGAGTCTTCGGATTCGCCGGTTTCGGTGGAGGAGGCGGAGAGTTTCAGTTCTCCTTTTTCCAGGCGCAGGCGGACGGCGCGCGAGCGCTCGTCGGAGAACTGGGCTACGCGCTGGATGGCCGCGTTGAAGTCGTCGCCGTTCAGGCTGACGTGCTTGTTGTTGTCCTTGGGAAGCACGGCTTCGAAATTCGGGAACTGGCCGGTGAGCTGGCGGGACGTCAGAAGGCGCGGGCCGATGCGGAAGAAGAGCGTGGATTCGTCTTTGGCGAAATCGATGGTTTCGACGTCTTCGGCGGCATCGACCAGGGCTTTGAGCTCGTCCATGGCCTTCTTCGGGATGAGCGTTTTCATTTCGCCGGAGACACCGTCAAATTTTTCGCCGCTGCGCTCGATGTGGGCCAGGCGGTGACCGTCGGTAGCGACCATGGTGATCGATTCCGGCTTAAGAACCATCAGAGCACCGTTCAGCGTGTAGCGCGACTCTTCACTGGCAATGGCGAAGCCAGTCTTGGCGATCATGGTCCGCAGAACCTGGGCGGGAATTTTTACGACACCGGCGGTGGGGAAAACGGGAAGGCTTGGGAAGTTGGACTTCGCCATGCCGACCATCTTGGTGTTCGAGCGACCGCAGCGGATGCTGACCCAATGGTTCTCGAGCAGCTTGATGGTGATCTCGGCATCGGGAAGCAGCTTGACGTAGTCGTAGAGCTTCCGCGCCGGGATGGTGCAGGAGCCTTCTTTTTTGACCTTGGCGTTACAGGCGGTGCGAAGGCTCAGGTCGAGGTCGGTGGCGGTGAGGGAGAGTTTATCGCCCGCGGCCTCGAAGAGATAGTTGGACAGGATAGGGATGGTGGTCTTGCGTTCGACGACACCCTGAGTTGCAGTGAGCTCACGCAGAAGTTCGAACTTGCTGATCGTGATCTCCATGGTTCCAGTTCCAGTCGCGGTGGCCACTTCAACCGGCATAACGGAATCTCCCGTGGGCGGCGCTACTTCTGTTTCTTTCTTATATCAAATCAAAAACCTATAAAACCAGCAGTAACCGTAGGCAAGGCGGAAATGTGGAAAAACCGGGAAACGGCCTATTTGCCATCCGGTTAGCCGAGCAGGGTTCATGTCCAAAATAGGTCCAACTGACAGCGGAGAGGGACGCAGAACCGGTCTGTCCCTTCAGCAATGGCTCCGGTCTTACACAGCTTCCACACGCACTCCACAGAGGGCCGAAAGGAAGACGCGCTGCTTTGGTGGAAAACTGCGCGGAGGCCGTAATCAACCGCCCAACTGCTCGGTGAGTTTGTTGATCAGCCTGTTTAAATCCTTGTCGTTCTTGCGGGCCTCGTCGATCTTCTCGACGGAGTGAAGCACGGTGGTGTGGTGCTTGCCGCCGAATTGGCGGCCAATCTCGGGCAAGGACGCTTCGGTCAGATGCTTGGCCAGGTACATGGCAATCTGGCGCGGGTACACGATGGCGCGCGAATTGTTCTTGGCTTTGATCTCCACCAGGCGCAGGCCGAATTGTTCGGCGGTGGCTTTCTGGATGGATTCGATGGTGACCTTGCGCGCCTGCGAGTCGATGAAGTTCTTGAGCACCTGCTGGGCGTAGGGGAGGGTGATTTCGGCGCCGATGAGCGAGGAATGCGCCACCAACCGGATCAGGGCGCCTTCTAGCTCGCGGACGTTGGACCGGATGTTGGAGGCAACGTAAAGAGCGACATCGGTAGGCAGGGTGACTTTTTCCTGCTCGGCTTTTTTCTGCAGGATAGCGACCTTGGTTTCGAGGTCAGGCGGCTGGATGTCGGCGATGAGGCCCCACTCGAAGCGGCTGCGCAGGCGGTCTTCGACTTCGGCCAGTTCCTTGGGAGGGCGGTCGCTGGCGATGACGATCTGCTTCATCGACTCGTGCAGGGCGTTGAAGGTGTGGAAGAACTCTTCCTGGGTGCGCTCTTTCTGGGCGAGGAACTGGATATCGTCGACCAGCAGGACGTCGACGTTGCGGAACTTGTCGCGGAAGCTGGTCATCTTGTCGTAGCGCAGCGAGTTAATCATCTCGTTGGTGAACTTCTCGCTGGAGACGTAGCAGATGGCGGCTTGTGGCAAGCGCTTTTTGATTTCGTGGCCAATGGCCTGCATGAGGTGGGTCTTGCCCATGCCCACACCACCGTACAAGAAGAGAGGGTTGTAGGCCTTGGAGGGGCGCTCGGCGACAGCCTGGCAGGCAGCGTGGGCGAACTGGTTGCCGCTGCCGATGACGAAAGCGTCGAAAGTGTAGCGGGGGTTGAGCTGGGCAGCGCCATCCCAATCGAAGCGCGCCTGGGCGGCAGCGACGGCAGCACCGGTGGAGCTGGTGACCATGGAGAGACCGCCGTCGTGGCGGACAGGAGTCGCGGCCGGATCGTCATCGGGAGTGACGAACTTCACGTCTTCGTAATCGAGACCGAGATTATCGATGGCTTCCTGGATGAGGTCGGCGTACTTGTCGCCCACGTGGCGAAACTCTACCGTGGGCACACGAACGAAAAGAATGCCGCCGGTGGCATGGCTGTAGCGGGTAGGCTTCAGCCAGGTGTCATAGGAGTGCCGATTGATTTTTTTCTCGAGCGCGTCGAGGATCCGAAGCCACGGGTTCGGGGGAAGAGTTGTGCTTGGAACGGACATAAAGGTTCATCTCGGGGCCGGTGGCTGGTGTGGGCCCGATTGTTAAAAATTCCGGTTGAAGAAGCTCTTTTTAGTGCAGAGCGCCTCCCGTTTCGCGGGAGCGGGTGCCTGAACGAAAGAAAATTTCAGAAAGTAGATCAGGCGGCATACTAGCACAAAATATTTCGCCGCGTGGAAAACTTCGCGAAAGAAATTTTCCACGCAGCAAGGATTCGAGCGCGTAGTTCTGGTCCTGTCAAGTAGCAGATTTATAACTGCAACACGGGTGGTGCAGGAAAACGCGCCTGTGTTGAGTTCGCGCAGATGTGGCTTTGGGCGCGGGGTTCGGAGGAGCAGAGCAGGAGAGAAGAGACAGTGGGAGTGGCGCTGTTTTTTTTGTTGTGCTTGATGAGGACTGGCAGTCGAGTGCGGCAGCGGAGCGTGAGAGTGTCCCATTCGAGTTGCGGGCGAGAAAAAAATTTGTGTGCGCGAGAAAGATTCTGTCGGCTCGGGGAGGTTGCGTTGCGAGTTCGCGGAGCGCTCGGAGATTCGGCATCCTGACGATTGTCGGGAACTTGCGGGCTCACGCCCGCTGCGCTTTGGTGCCGCCCCTACGGGGCTTGCGATCGTGCTGATGCTTACCCAGCGCTTACGCGCTGGGCTTCACTATGCCGCCGCTCCGCGGCTTGGGTGGTTGAGTTCACGGAGGGTTCGTTTTTTTCGGCGCGTGGTTGAGTTCACGGAGGGTTCGTTTTTTTCGGCGCAGGGTGCGATGCGATCGTGCTCTTCTGCGGAGGGTTCGTTCTTCTCGGCACGAGCTGCAATCCAAACATGCCCTTTTTCTGGGCGCGAGCTGCGATGCGATCGTGCCCTTCTGCGGAGGGTTCGTACTTCTCGGCACGAGCTGCAATCCAAACATGCCATTTTTCTGGGCGCGAGCTGCGATGCGATCGTGCCCTTCTGCGGTGACAAGCCTACGGCACGCTGCTGCTGTGTAGTCTCCTCGGAGAGCCCATCACGGTAGCGCGTTGGACCCAGGTTGTTTTATTGAGCGGCACACGTATCCCCGAAGTGCCAGGGATAGCGACGCTTGTGTGCTTCGTTTTCGATTCTGGCTTTCTGGTCAAGAATCCTTCAGGTCTTGGCGGCTGGCGTACAGAATCATCCATCGAGGCTTACCACCAAAGGTGTTATCTGGCCGAACTCGTTAAGCTCAGCTCCCGCGCCACCCGCCCCATTGCCTAAGAGTTAACCGTCGTCGAACCCTGGATTGGCGCGGTTCGCCCCAACCCTGTTCACGCGTGCGAACCGGGGAGGAATTTTGCCGTCGCGTATAGCTATCCCCTCCCCCGAATTGCCGCATTTGGGGCGCGTCATTTATACTCACAATTTGCCTTAAGGCCATTGATCGAGTCAGGAGTAGCGATTTTTCATGCCCAAGCGCACTTTCCAACCGAACCGGCGTAAGCGCTCGAAGAAGCACGGATTCCGTACTCGCATGAAGACCAAGAGCGGAGCCGCGGTGTTGTCGCGCCGGCGCGCCAAGGGTCGCAAGCGGGTATCGGTGAAGCCCGGCTTCCGCGAATAGATTCCCTTTTCCTTCTGGGGTTTAACGAATTTCTCCGACCAGGTGTGCACCGTATTCACCGACGGGTGGTGTCAGTCGTGAACGCGATCGCTTCGCGGGAAGGATCGAATCCGCGCGCGCCGGGGAAAAAGAATCCGCGCAGCGGCCGTCTGCTGCGGCATGCCGACTTCGAGCGAGTGTACAAGCTGGGACGGCGTCACTTTGCGGCTCACATGACGGTCTTTTACCTGCAGCGGGCGGACGGCGATGGTATGCGAGTGGGCTTCACCGTGGGCCGCGTGCTTGGAGGCGCGGTCGAGCGGAATCGCATGAAGCGGCGGCTTCGCGAGTCAGTGCGTCTGAGCCGGCCGGCGGTTGGGCCGGCGGTGGATGTGGTGATCAATCCGAAGAAGTCGGTGCGGACAGCCGAGTTTGCAGTATTGCTCAGCGAGGTCAGCCGGGCTTTCGAAGTTATCGCACAGAAGCTGGCGGAGAAGCCTCGGGGCAGAGCATGAAGCATGCGCGTCTCGCGAGAGGCGGAAGTTTTTCTGAAGGCGGTCAAACGGTGAGAGAGGTGGCAAAGCACGGAGCGCTGTTACTTCTGCGCGGCTACAAGTGGGCGATCTCGCCGATGTTTCCGCCGAGTTGCCGCTATGTTCCGACCTGCTCGGAGTACGCCATGGAGGCCGTGGAATGCTATGGCGTGCTGCGGGGATGCGCGATGGCGGTGGCACGCGTGCTGCGCTGTCATCCGTTTGTGAAGGGTGGCTACGATCCGGTCGCGAAGGATGACGGCGGCCACAGCCACGAGATTTTGCGATCCGGGCAGGCTTAGCATGCGGAACCGCAAGTTCAACCGAATGGGAAAGAGCACACGGTAAGCCCTTGGCAGACTTTCAAAATCCACAACAAGAACCAGGAACGGAGAAGCGGCTTCTGCTGGTGTTCGCGCTCACGTTCCTGATTATCCTTGCCTCGCAGCCGCTACTGAAAAAGTACGGCCTGCAGCCAACCGAGCCGACGCGGCAACAAGCGCAGAACGTTCCGGCGACCCCTGCCGCGCCCGAAGCGGCCGCGACGCCCCCGCCAGCGGCTTCTACGGCGGGCTCCCGCCAGGCATCGTCCGAGTCAGAGACGGTGGTCGAGAATGATGTGTACCGGATCCGCTTTACCAATCGCGGCGGGCAGGTGAAGTCGTGGGTGCTCAAGAAATTCAAGGATGACAAAGGCCAGCCATTAGAACTGGTCCATGCCGCCGCGGCCGATAAGTATGGGTACCCGTTGTCCCTCTGGTCGTATGACGAATCGCTGCGCAACAAGCTGAACTCGGTGCTGTATGCGCGTGGCGGAGAATCTTCGGGCGATACGCTGAGCCCTCCGGCAGAACTTTCGTTCGAGTATGCGGATTCCGACGTCTCGGTGCGCAAGACGTTTCATTTCGATGACTCCTACGTGGTGAAGGTCGAGACGTCGGTGGTGCAGAAAGGCAGTGAGGTCACCGCGCTGCCAATGTGGCCGGCCGGCTTTGGAGACGAGACGACCGCGACTTCCTACGCGGCCAGCCGAATCGAGTATCAGAACGGCAACGACGTGGAGCGGATTGCGCTGAAGAAGGTGCTCGGGGGCAATACGATTCGTGGGCCGTTCCAATGGGGAGGCGTCTCCGATCAGTATTTTGCAGCAATCTTTATGCCGGAAGATCCGGCCAGCGCGGTGCTGGTTACGCTTCACGGGTCACTGGACAATCCGCAGGATGCGAAGCACCCGAACGACGTTTTAGGCGCAGCTGCAGGCAGGTTGGGGGGGGCGACCGTAGCGCGGATGTACGTTGGGCCGAAAGCGCTCGACGTGCTGGAAACGGTTGCGGTGGCAGGGCT
This sequence comes from uncultured Acidobacteriota bacterium, assembly GCA_963729415.1. Taxonomy (GTDB): domain Bacteria; phylum Acidobacteriota; class Terriglobia; order Terriglobales; family Acidobacteriaceae; genus Gp1-AA133. The sequence goes on from CAVSOD010000018.1 coordinate 990,281, forward strand.
GCCGGCGGGCGCCGATCCGGATCTGCGCAAGCTGGTGGACTTCGGCTGGCTGGGATATATCGCGCGGCCGTTGTTCTTGTGGCTGAAGTGGACCTACAACCACATGGTGCACAACTGGGGCTGGGCAATCGCGATCCAGACGTTGATCATCAGTCTCTTGCTGTCGCCGCTGCGGTTCATGCAGCAGAAGTCGGCGCTGGAGATGCAGCGGGTCGCGCCTCATATCAAATCGATCCAGGAGAAATACAAGAAGTACAGCATGGGCGATCCGCGTAAGCGGCAGATGCAGGAGGAGATTGCGGCCGTCTACAAGGAGCATGGAGTGAATCCGGCGGCAGGCTGTTTGCCGCTGTTGATCCAGATGCCATTCCTGTTTGCCTATTACCGCATGCTGGGCGTGGCGCTCGATCTGCGCTTCGCGCACTGGCTGTGGATCAAGGACCTGTCGGCGTTCGATCCGTATTACATCCTGCCGATTTTTCTCGTGGCGAGTATGTTCCTCATGCAGCGCATGACGCCGATGACGGGGATGGATCCGGCGCAGCAGAAGATGATGATGTTCACCATGCCCATTATGATGGGATTCATCTTCCGCTTCCTGGCCGCCGGGTTGAACCTGTATTACGCGGAAAGCAATTTGATTTCGATCATCCAGCAGGCGATATTGAACCGCACGAAAACCGGCCAGGAGATGCGGAGACTGGCGGAGAAACGGGCGCGAAAGAAGGAGAAGTAAAGCTGTCAGCCATCAGCCTTCAGCTCTCAGCCGAGCTGGGATGCGAGTTGAGAGTTGGGCTGAGCACGAAGGTCTCCGCGGGTTCGAGGGTTTCGTTTTTGGGCTGAAAGCTGACGACTGATAGCTGAGAGCTGGTTTTCCTATGCCGATTACGGACAAAATCGCTGCGGCCAACAAGATCAACGAACTTCTGCGCGGAGTGGTGGCGAACGCGGGTTTAAGGCTGAAGTACCGGATCACGGTCGATCCGCCGCTGCCCGAGGAGCGGGACTGGGAGCGGCCGGAAATCCTGGTGGAGTTTGCCGGGCCGGATTCTCCGCTGATGCTGGAGCGCGGGGCCGAGTTGCTGCGCTCGATTGAACTGCTGGCGATCGAGATGTTGCGGCTGCCGGGAAATGAACACGAAAAAATTTCCTTCGATTGCATGAATCATCGCGCCATGCGGATCGAAGAGTTGCGCCTGGCGGCAACGGTTGCGGCCGAGAAGGTCCGCAAGACGGGAGCGCCGTATAAGTTCGCGCCCATGTCGTCGCGGGAGCGCCGCATAGTGCACCTGGCGTTGCGGGATGAGAGCGATCTGCGGACCGAGAGCGAAGGCGAGGGCATGCGGCGATGTCTGGTGGTGTATCCGAAGGATTACCGGAGCGCTGGCACGGCGCGACGGGGGATCCGTTAGCTTCCCGGGAATTCTGATTCTTCGCAGCTCCTGCTCCTAAAAATCTTATCTCTAGTGCATGCGTCCCCGCTGTATCCGCGAGGTTGCGGAGCTGCGCTCCGCCGGACAGCCGAGGGCGGCTGTCCCACGCGGCTGTCCCTAGCGGATCGAGCGCGCGCGGTAGAGCTTCCTCGCTACAATCTCCGAGTGAATCTTGACGACACCATCGTCGCGATTGCCACGCCGCCGGGGCGCGGCGGTATCGGTGTGGTGCGCGCTGGCGGGGCCTGAGGCGCGGGCGATTGCCGAGCCGATGCTTCGGTTGAAGCATCCGCTGGAGGCGGGGCGGGCGGTGTTTGGGGAGTTGGTGGAACTTGAGAGTGCGCGTGTGCCGAATGGTGACGGCATGGCACCGAGCGACCAACGTCCGACAGGAGTGTCCGCCCCACACGGTTCGGCTCAGCATGAGCCAGCCTCTGCAGACCGCATCGATGAAGTCGTCGTCACTTATTTTGCGAAGCCGCATTCTTACACCACCGACGACATCGTAGAAATCTCGGCGCATGGGGCTCCGGTAGTCTTGCGACATATTGTTGAGCAGGCACTGGCCCGCGGGGCGCGGCTGGCGGAGCCGGGCGAATTCACGATGCGCGCCTTCCTGAACGGGCGCATCGATCTGACGCAGGCAGAAGCGGTACGGGACCTGATTGACGCGCGAACGCTTTTTCAGGCCAAGGTCGCGGCGCAACAACTGGAAGGAGCGCTCTCGAAGCGGCTCAAGCCCATCAAGCAAGACCTGGTGACGCTGATTGCGCAACTCGAGGCCGGGATCGATTTCGCGGAAGACGACGTGTCGATTCTTCCGGACGCGACGATTCTCGAGCAGATGGCGGCCGTCCAGGCGCTGTTGGCGAAGCTGGCGGAGAGTTTCGCGTTTGGCAAGATCGTGCATGAAGGCTTGACGCTCGCGATCGTGGGCCGGCCGAACGTGGGCAAGTCGAGTTTGTTTAATCGACTGGTCGAACGGGAGCGTGCCATTGTCACGGCGACACCGGGCACGACCCGTGATCTGGTGAGCGAAACGGTGGCGATTGGCGGGATTCCAGTCAAACTCGTCGACACGGCAGGCATCCGGCAGGCGTTGGACGAGGCGGAGAGCATCGGCATACGGAAGTCGATGGAAGCGTTGGCCGATGCGGATCTCGTACTGCTGGTGCTGGATGCTGCGGCTCCCGTCAGCGCCGAGGATGGCGAGTTGATCGATCAAGTCCGGGAGCGGCGCGCGATTGTGGTCGAAAACAAGGCAGACTTGGGAGGCAGTACTCAGTACTCAGTACTCAGTACTCGGTTATCGCGGGTGCGGACTTCGGCGCTGACGGGTCAGGGTGTCGAGGAGTTGAAGGCTGAAATTCTGCGGCAGGTTGGGGGCGAAGCCGTGGTTCAGGGGGAAGGCGGATTTCTGACGAACGTCCGGCACCAGGCGCTGGTGCGGGATGCGATCGCGGCGCTGTCAGCGGCAGAGTCGGCGGTGGCCAATAAGATTCCGCACGAGATGCTGCTGATGGATTTGTACAACGCGCTGCGGCCGCTGGATGAGATCACGGGCGCAACCACGAATGATGACATCCTGAATCTCATTTTCAGCACATTCTGCATAGGGAAATAGGCCGTCCTGCGAAGGCGGCATCGCGGCAAAACAGCGCTGGACCGCTTGCGTTTGGCGTTATACTTGGCGAGCCTGAGTCGTCTGCTCCCCCTAAGATTGTTCCCTTTTTTGAGGTTCGTGATGCGAAGGTCACTGGTTCTTGGCCTTTCCTTGAGCGTGATGCTAGCTCTGCCGGCCGGCGCGCAGCGACTCGTATTGAGCATTGATGGCGATTGGTGGGATTCGAACGGGCAAGCGCTGGGATTCGCCAGCCCGGTCGGGGGGCGGTGTGTATTCGGACGCGGGGGATCGTTGCAGGTGGTGGATGCGCAGACCAAGGCAGCGAACACTTATGTTTTCGACAAGATGGGTGCGCAGTGTATGTCGTCGTGTCCCAGCGTCCCGAAAACAGTTCCGGAGAACTCTCACTGCGCAGATACGCAGGCCGAGCCGCAGCGTGAGGCTGCTGAGGCGAGTATTTTCGGCGGCTTCGATCTCAAGGGGATTCTGAATCGGCTGCTCCGCAGTCCGCAGATGTACATTGTGGCCGCTGCGCGCGGAGTCGAAGAAGAGCCGCAAGAGGCGGTGCTGCTGACGAGCGGATCCGAAGTCGACTTGGGCGCGGCGCTTCAAGGAGTGGATGCGGGAGCGTACGCGGTGACGTTGGAACCGGTCGGCGATTCGGGAGCTCCGGTGAACGGCAAGGTTCACTGGGCGCCCGGGAATCCGGCGAAGTTCGAGGTGGGAACACGGCGCGGACTTTATCGGTTGAGCGTCGCGGTGGAAGGCGGAGAGTCCGAGGGATCGGAGGCATGGGTATTGCTGATTCATCGCCGCAATACGAGGCAGACGCGAAAGAGTTCCAGCAAGCGGTGGCGCTCACGAAGAGCTGGGGCGACCGCGTCGATACATCGGGGAAACGGGCGTTGTTGCGTGCCTGCCTGCAGGGTCTCGCGGAGCGGGATGCCGGGAAAACGAAGTGAAGGCGCGACTGAAAAACCGGATGTGGAGAAGCTTCTGGGTGCTGATTGGCCTGGCGCTGATCATGCATTTCCTGGATTCGCGCGGGTATCTGCACACGCCGCAGATGGCGCTGGGCCTCGATCCGATGCTGAAGGAGGGAGCGCCGGGGACTCCGATTGATGTTTCGATCGTGAAGATCAGCGACCAGGATTATCAAGACTACTTTTGCGGGAAGAGTCCGCTGGACGCGCGAGCGGTGGTCGGGCTGGTTGAGGCGGTGCAGGAGAAGCTGCATCCGTCCGTGATTGGGATTGATCTCGACACGTCGGATTGGAAGCCGCAGGAGTATCCCGCGACCTGCGCGAACGCAAACGTCTTCGCGTGCTCGCAGAGTGCCAGGGAAAGACGGAAGCCTGGCGGATGCGGACTGCCTGACACAGGAACTGAATAAGCTTCTGCCCAGGTCACGCGGGGATCTCGATAAAACATTGCGGGACACGGAACGCCTGGTAGAACAAGGCGCGCATGCAAGCTCTATCGTGTGGGCGCAAATACCGGGAGAACCGGTGCGGGCCAAGGCGGAGGGCGGATGGAAGGCGTTTTGGCAGGAGTTTTGGAAGGGCGAAAAGGTAGAGGAGACCGCATTGCCGCTGCAAAAGGTGGTCGGGCGCGACCTCGGCGTGGACTCGGAGCATTCCGGAATTCCCCGGTTTCCCCTCGATCCGGATTCAGTCGTTCGACGCTATCGGCGATGGTATCGCGTGGTAAATCCAACGGACCACCGGAAGGCAGAACTCCTTCCGGAGGCTCGGCTGATGGCTTCCCTGCCGCACGCAGTGGTGAAGGCGTGCCAACCGTGTATCACGGAAAACCCGGAATGGCGTGCGGAGGAGGCCAAGGAGTCCGACGAAGATCTGATTCTGAAGTACGTCGGAGATCCGAGTGTGTTCACTCCGATTGAAGCCCACTACCTGCTGCCGCGAGTGTCGGGCAAATTGTTGCCCAATCCGCAGCAGATGGAAATTGATCGCGCACTGGAATTGAAGCAGCCGCGGATCGTGTTGATCGGCGGGACCTACAAGGGCGCGCGCGATGTGTATCGCACGCCACTGGGGGAAATGGCCGGGGTGGAGTTGCTGGCGCAGGCGGTGGAGACGGACCTGCACAAGGGAATTCAGGAACCGAACGATGTGTGGAAGATCCTGGCCGACATCACGGCGGGGTTGCTGGTAATTCTGCTGTGGAATGCTAAGCCGCTTCGGCGCGGCATATCGTTGCGCGCGTTCTTCGGGTTATGCGCATTCGCGATTTTCCTGGCCTTCAGCTTCCTGAGCAAATTTCTCTTTCACCACGGGATCTGGCTGGATACGGCGGCGATCGTGCTAGGTGTGGTCGTGCATCAGGTGTGGGAGGAGTTCGACCTGATCGAAGAGCACGAAGAGAAGTGCGAGGCGCAGGAGAAGATCATCGCCCGGCTGGAACAGCAGATCGAAGACATGAAACATCCGAGTGGATCGGCGGAGTCGAGTCCACCGGCGGGCGCTCCTGTTTCAGCGGAGACGGTGGGTAAAGGAGAGCCGCCACGCAGCTGATGGCTACGAAGTTTCCGAGTTAATTTCCCGACGTGGCGGTCGTCGAGGCCGGGCGCGCGCCGATTACGATCTCCGCAGTTTGCGTGCTCTTACTGAGGACCGGGGTCTGATGTGCCTTGTAGTCAGACTGAACTTGCCTGGCGACCTCGTCGTGCACAAAGCCGAAAATTTTATCCATGCTGTCGGACCCGCCGTTTTGCTTTAGCGCGCGGACCAGATTGTAGGTGAAGTAGCCGTTCTGGACCTTGTCGTTTTCGTAGGATTTCTGTTTCGCTTCGCTGGAGGCGATGATGACGCGGCCCACGCCCTGGGTGAGGCGGTCGAAGGTGGCATCAGAAACCTGCGATGAGTTAAAGGCTGCGGCCGCGGCCATGGCGCCGCTGTGGCAGGTGTCGAGAAAAATCGCCGCGCGGCGAGCCTGCATGCGGGTGCGGACGACGTCAACCAGCTCGACCATCGGGAGCGCGGTGGCGAACAAGCTGTCGGCATCTTTCAGGTCGGTGTCGTTGGTGATCACGTAATTGACCCCGGCCGTATCTTTCTCACGCGGGGTGCCGTGGCTGCTGAGGAAGACCACAACCAGGTCATCCTTGCCGGCGCTGCGTGCCAGCCAGTTGAGTTCTTCCTTGATCTTGCGCGTGCTGGCCTGGTCGTCGGTGACGAGGTGGACATGATCGTCGGCGAAGCGGCCGTACGTGGGGTCTTTGAGCAAGGCTGCGAAATCGCGGGCGTCTTTGCTGGTGTATTTCAGGCGCGGAACGCGGGTGTCCTTGAACTTGTTGATGCCGATGACGAGCGCCCACTTGTCGTGAACGACGCTGGAAGGTTTCTCGCCAGGGATGGGAGGCGCGGCCAGGTGGAAGGGATCGGCCTGGTCGTCCATGGCTGGCGAGCCGAAGAACTTTGCTTTCTTGATCGAGTAGTCCGCCTGGGGCGCGTGGCCGAGTTTTTGCTCGAACAGGGAGCGGTAATACCAGGCGTCGCCGAGGCTCATGCATTGTTCGTTGGCGTGTTTGAGGAGCTGAAGGCCGTTTTCCACTTCTTCGTGGTCGCCCGTCTTGATTTGTTCGAGCGCCTGGACCACGTAATCTTTCGCGATCCCGCAGCGGCCTTCTTCTTCCGCCAGTGCGGGCCGTGGAAGGAGAAAGAGAACGAGCAGAAGAAGAGGGACAGAGTGGGCTCTTGCGCCGAGGTCGAGAGGTCCGTGGAATCCCACTCTTGCGCAAAAGGCGCGCAAGAATGGGGTACCCGGCAGTAAGGAAAGGACAATGCCGCGCAGGCCACGATGTGGGCGCGGTTTCCGCGAGAGGGGCGCTGACCTTGCGTGACGAACGAACGTGCTTTGGCTCTCCAGGGTAAAGATCGTGCCGACTGTCCGAACATCCATGGTGCGCCGCTTAGTTCGTAGCCATGGCTTTGGCGTGATGGCTGCGTTCCCGCATGGCGGCGAGGATTTTGCCCTTCACACCGTTCTTGGCGAGTTGGATCTGACCGTCGGGGGAAACGTCGAAGTCCACCGCGGGCGCCTGTCGTATTGTGGCGATGACGTTCTCTTCGTCGACACCGCTTTTTACCATCTCGATAACTTTCTGATTGGTCAGAGCGGGTGCGGCGGGAGTGTCTTTCTGCTTTGACGCAGCATTGGTCAGAGGCGGTTTTGCCGCAGGACTCTTCTTGGCGATGGTCACTGACGGAGTTTGCGCAGTGTCACTGTGGGGCGACTTGGACGGCTTGGAACTCTTCGCGTCGCTTGACTGGGAGCGTGTTTCGGCCACAAGCGGTTCTTTGCCGCGATCCTCGAGTTTCTTGTAGTAGGCGACCGCGGTTTCGATGCGGTTCTGCGGTTCGAGGAAAAACTTCTCGTCAGGTTTGCCGTCGATGGCCTTGCCGTAGTAAATGGAGGCCTGCTCGAGGAATTTCTTGGCGGCGGCGTGATCTTCGGTCTGGTATCCGAGAGCTTCGTTGGCCACGCCGATGTTGTAGAGGCGGTAGGCGTCATCGTGAGGATTCTGGAAGGGAGTCATGGTCTCCAGAGTCTCGAGGTAACGGCTCCACAATCCGGATTCAGCCAGCTTGTTGGCACTGTCGAGCTTGCCGCGGGCGAGGTAGACATCAACGGCCTGCTCGGTGCTGACCAGGCGGGTGGAGATGTCGGTCACGATCTGCTGAATAAGTTCGTGGCGTAACTCGATCGGGGTGGGCGGAGCGCCCGAGTCCTCGGTCTTTTTCCCGGCCATGCGCTTGAACGGGTCGGCGACCTTGGAGGTGATGGACTTATCCGTGGCCTGGTTGGTGCCGGCCTCGAAGTCACGGGAATACTTGGCGTTGAAGTTATCGGAATCGAGAGCCTTGCCGGAACGGTCGCGGGCCTGGTAGGCGACGTCGAGTTCGCCTGTGACTTTGTAAAGCTTCTTGGGTTCTTCGAGACTATGGCCCTTCTGCATGACGACTTCATTGCGCACGAAAGATTGCGGGGCAGGGGTATCGAAGTGGGTGATCGTGCAGGAGACGACGAAATCAGGATTGCCCTTCTCAACGCGAAGGCGATGGTCGTTCTTGAGCAACTCGGTTTCGAGGACGTCGGAAAGGGATTGGGCAACGTCGGCCTGCGCCTTGTCGTGGGCCGTGGCTTTCACGGCGAAGGAATTGGCGGTGAGCCGGATGGCCGACGGAAGTTTGCGTCGTAGAACGACCTTTTTCTTCGTCTTACCGCTGGTGATGCCGCCGGTAAACCCCTGGGCGTGGGCCATCGAAGCGATAAAGCAAATGAAAAAAAGGCAGTGAAATGCGGAGGAAAACAGCGGCTTACGCCGGAAGCTGGAACTTCTCACGGGACCCTTCTTGATGAAAGCTTTCGAACGGCGAGCGGGCCACAGAAGGGGGGTAGTGCCCCGTCGCGGGGAACCCCAGCGTAGCAGAGTCAATGCCGGGTCGCAAGAAATTCCGGCTTGAGGCGGGTGAGGCGCGCCGCGGAGTGGACGGTGGAGACAGGCGCAACCGTTTGAGCCACAAGGGGAATAGGCTTGCGCGATTTGGCGAAAGGCCTCACCCTTGGTACATTCCCAGCATTTGGCGAAATGGGGAGCAGCATGTCGCTAGTGGTAAAGCTGGAAGATGAGCTTGGGGAACACGGGGAGTGGGTGATTCTGCACGGGGTGGTTCCGGCCTTTGACGAGGCTGCCTTCCCGGTGCTGCGCGGGATCGATCCATTCGGCAAAACGGTCTTCAATCATCTGCAAGTGGTGGGCTTCCTCGAGGAATGGGAGCGGGTGAAAGACCGCGCGAAGGATGAGTCCCAGCGCGAGGCCTGGCAGAAGGTGAAAGAGATGGCCGAGGCCTGCAAGACGGACCGGGATCTGTATTTGCGGTTTGTGGGGCACTAGCCTATCCCAAACCCGACGCGGTCTTACTTCGAAAGTCCCGCCAACGTTTCCCGGAAAAGCAGATCGAATGAAGCAGTCTTTCCCGCCTTGGCTGTAGCGGCGAGGGCCTTCTCGGCTGCGGCTCGCTGGTATCCGAGGTTGAGCAGAGCGGAGAGGACGTCTTCTTCAACGGCGGTCATCGTCGGAGCGGCGACTTGCGGGCCGGAGGAGGCCGGGGGCAGCTTGTCGCGGAGTTCGAGCACCATGCGCTCGGCGGTTTTCCTGCCGATGCCGGGGATGCGGGTGAGCCGGGCGACGTCGTTTCCGCGGATGGCGCCGACCATGTCGTCGGCGGGCATGCCGCTCAGGATGGTGATGGCGAGTTTGGGGCCGATGCCGCTCACGGTGAGCAGCTTCTCGAAGAGGTGCTTCTCGGCGAGTTGCAAGAATCCGTAGAGCGCGATCTGGTCTTCGCGCACGTGAGTGTGGATGTGAAGCGACACTTCACTGCCGGCGGTTGGCAGTCCGGAGTAGGTGGGAATGCTGATGGTGACGTCGTAGCCGACGCCGGCGGTTTCGACGATGGCCTGGTTGGGATGTTTGGCAAGCAGCTTTCCGCGCAGGTGAGCAATCATCTAGCGACATTGTAGCGGGTCGTCGCACGGGGCGATGGGGGTCAGCGAAAACCACAGCGGCTATAAAGCCGCTCTCATTCCTTAACCGGATCGGCGCGCCCTGATACGAACTGCACGGCGAGGGCAAGATGCCCTCACGACAGCCGGCGGGACGCCGGCGCTACAGTCGTTTTTCCGCAGTCTGTAAAGCCGCTCTCATACCTTAACCGGATTCGGCGCGCCCTGATACGAACTGCAGGGCGAGGGCAAGATGCCCTCACGACAGCCGGCGGGACGCCGGCGCTACAGTCGTTTTTCCGCAGTCTGTAAAGCCGCTCTCATACCTTAACCGGATTCGGCACGCCCTGATACGAACCTGCACGGCGAGGGCAAGATGCCCTCACGACAGCCGGCGGGACCCTTCGGCTTCGCTCAGGGCGGGACGCCGGCGCTACGTCGTTTTTCCGCGCCTGTAAGAGAGGCCGCGACCCTCAGGTCGGGTCAGGGGGCGTGGCTCTCTCAGGTCGTATCTGGGTTGTTCCAGGCACAGGCTAGAAGCGGAACAGATACGACACCTTTACGAAGAACAGGCGGCCGTCGTTGATTAAACGGTCGCGGGTGCGGAGCAGGTTTCCGTTTTGAAGCGGAGGGAGCGTGGGGTCGATGTTCTGGAAGTCGCTGTTGTAGCCGACGTATATCGCTGTCCCGGGATGGATGAGATAGGTGATAAGGAAGTCCCCGTTGAGCTGCTTGGTGGTAGGCAGCGAAGTGAAGGCGGAGTTGGACAGCGTCGCGGTGTATTGAAGGATCATCCGGAGCGAGAGTTCGCGAGTGAGCTGCCAGTTCCACTTGGAGCGGATGATGTGGTTGTTGAAGATACCCGCGACCGTTTCGCGATCGCGCAGGCGCGTGAACAGATACGTGTTGTCGATCCGCAACGCCGAGGTGGGACGGATGGAAACGGACAGGCTGCCGGTATCGGACCGCGCCAGGAACGGCGGGCAGGAGGTCGACAGTACACCAGGAGAACCGGGGCAGGAGATCGGTACTGGCGCCACGGGCGGAACGAAGTTCACTCCGTTGCCCCACTGGTAGTAGCCCTGCAGCAATAACCAGCGCAAGTAGCTAGTGCCAAGGACTACGGAGCTATTGTGTTCGTGATAGTCGCGGTTCGCGGTGAGAGAGGCGTAGTCGATTGGGCGAAGGCGTTCGTGGAAATCGGTGTAGGGATACACGGTCAAGAAGCTCTGGCCTTTGAACCCAAAGCCGAAGCTGGGGTCGGTGAGCAGGTCGAGCCGAGTTCCGTTGTGATCCCACACCCAGTCGGTATGCATGGAAGGACCCCAGGCCACCAGAGGTCCGTTCTGCGGGCGGAAGCGATAGTTCAGCGTGTTGGAAAAGTCGCGAATGTCGACGCGGTTCACGAATCCGGGCAGGCTGGTGAAGCCGCGGGTGATGTCCTTATAGGTTCCTTCGTAGGTGGTGTGCACCCCGGAGTAAGTGGTGTCGGCGAAGGAAGCGGGGCCGGCCTGATAGCCCCCGCCAGGAAGCTGGGTGGCGCTTTCGACCGATTGAAGAGTGGCGGTCCAACTGGGAGCAAACTTGATGCGCGTATCAAGGCCGCCGATGCGGTTGAAGCCGCCGGCCGCGGGATACTCCTCGTCGGTGAAAATGGCGCCAATGCTCGACTGCTTGAAGATATCGCGGCTCATGCGGGCGATGGTGAAGTACTGGCGAGAGCCGGCCAGCGGATCGGATGGAGCCACGGTGAGTCCGGGAGCGCGGTCATCGGCGGTGAGCACGCCTAGCGAGTATGGCCCGACTTTGCCGGTGAGGCGCGCGCCGTAGCTGGGGTTGACGATCTGCCGCGTGAAGAAAAGGTCGATGGGTGTCCGAAAATAGTCGGCGTTCTCGATGAAGAAGGGGCGTTTTTCAGGAAAGTAGACTGCGAAACGCTGGTTGACGGTTACCTGCGGCTCGTCGGACTCGATCTGACTGAAGTCTGGATTGGCGGTAAGGTCGAGGACGAGGCTGTCGTTGAGGACGATTTTCGAATCAAGGCCGAAGGTGCCGCCAATGGAGCGATTTTCGAAGTGAGGGTCGTTGGGGTTCCGGGTATCGAGGTCGCGGAAAGAATTGAGCAGGCCGTAAGGAATGAGCTGGATGTTGCGTCCGGGCGAGATGCCCTCGAGGCCGGCGAGGGTGGCGGCCTGGCCGAGTCGGCCTTCGAACCGCTGCGAAACCTGCGGCCAGAAGGCGTTCTCGTTCTCACGAACGATGCCGCGATAGAGAATGATGCCCCAGGATTGTTCTGGCGTGTGCGGGAACCGGAGGCTCTTGAAGGGGATAGCTATCCAGGCCACGTAGCCTTCGGGCGTTACCTTGCCTTGCGAATACCAAACGGTGTCCCAGGAAGTATCAAAATTTCCGCTGACTTCTTCGTGGGGCGCCTCGCTCCAAATCGCATCCCACTGCACGCCGACCGGATTGATCTGGAAGGCGTAGGCACGGCGGCGGTCGTGGAAGGTATCGAGCATGACCTCGACAGTGTCGTCATCGACCACGTCTTCGCGGCGGGCCTCATGGGCCCGAACTTTTCCAAGCTCGTCGAAGCAGACGAAAACCACGTACAGATTCTTGCTGTCGTAACCGAGGTAGGCCTCGGTGCGCTGCGACACGGGCGCGCCATCGTGTGGGTCGCGTTGCACGAAGCCAGCAACCTTGGTCATTTGGCGCGCGACTTCCCCAGCCGGCGCCATAGTGAGGAAGTCATTGAGCGAGGGAGAGCGCGATAGGCGCGGAATCACGATGGCCGGTGGGACGAGTTCACCCGAAGAGGTAGATTGCTGGGCCGGAACGAAGGGTGTACTGCCAAGGGCGATCAAAACAGAAGCGATGAAGAGTCGTTCAGGAAACCGGTACACCCAGGCACTCGTCCCAGAAACAAGATTGGTCCGCGGCGTATCTCTCAGGATGAACTGAGCACGATACACCATCGCGGTGAGGTTCCCAAGATGCTAAGTGGATTCTGGAGCGATGAGTTTGTTAGTGGACTTCCCGAATCCGGATGGTAGGTAACTATAGGTAACTAGAAGAGCGAGGTCTGGCGGCGGCTGGGCGTGATACCGAAATGCTCGTAGGCGAGCATGGTGGCAACCCGGCCACGAGGCGTGCGGTTGAGGAAGCCGATCTGGATCAGGAACGGCTCGTAAATTTCCTCAATGGCGTCGGGCTCTTCGGCAAGCGCAGCTGCCAGCGTGTTTACGCCGACTGGGCCACCCTGATACTTCTCGATGATCGTGAGGAGCAGCTTGCGGTCGACCTCATCGAAACCGTGACGGTCGACTTCGAGCATTTGCAGCGCGGCTTCGGCGGTGCGCTTGTCGATCTTGCCGGCACCCCGGACTTGCGCGTAGTCGCGGACGCGCCGCAGCAGACGGTTGGCGATGCGCGGCGTGCCGCGAGACCGGCTGGCGATTTCGCTGGCGCCTTCGTCGTCGATGGCCACGCCGAGGATCTCGGCGGAGCGTTCGATGATGATCTGCAGATCTTTATTGGTGTAGAACTCCAGGCGCAGCATGATGCCGAAGCGGGAGCGCAGCGGGGCAGAGAGAAGCCCGGCCCGCGTGGTGGCGCCGACGAAGGTAAACGGCTGCACGTCGATGACATGGGTACGAGCCGAAGGCCCTTGCCCGATGATGATGTCGAGTTTGTAGTCCTCAAGCGCCGAGTAAAGGATTTCTTCGAGCGCCGGTTGCAGGCGGTGGACTTCGTCGATGAAAAGCACCTGCCGAGCCTGCAGGTTGGTGAGGATGGCGGTGAGTTCGCCCTTGATTTGGAGCGTTGGGCCTGAGGTCTGTTGGAAGGCAACGCCCAACTCGTTCGCGATAATGTTCGCGAGCGTTGTCTTGCCAAGCCCGGGCGGGCCGTAGAGCAGGACGTGGTCCATGGCCTCGCCACGGGAACGGGCGGCCTCGATGGCGACCGCCAGATTTTCCTTCACCTTGTCCTGGCCAATGAACTCGGCCAGCCGTTGAGGCCGCAGCTTGAGTTCAAAGGTGGAATCGTCTCCAACGGGAGCGGCGGAGACGAGACGTCGATTCAGGTTGGGAATGTGATCGGAAGCGGCCACGTTAAGGCGATGGTAAAGCGAAAGGGACGAGGACGCAACGGAAGTTTCTCGGCCCTGCGGGCCGGGCAGCCGCGATTCCACGAAAATCACACGCGATGCACAGACGGGCCCACACCCGCTGATCTACAATCCTGTCGTGCCCGGACCTCTCTCAGTGGTTTTGCGTGCGGTGATGTTCGCGGTGATGAGCTTCGCCGCGTATGCGCAGACGGGGAATCCAGCTCCAGCCCCCGAAAATGTTCCCAAAGCAGCGGACCCGACGGTCATCACCTGTGGAGAGAAGGCCCCCTTCGCTTCGCGCACGGTGAAAAGCGATCCGCTGATCTCTCCCGATCAGAAGCATCGCGCCTATGTCGAGGTGGAAGCCACGGCGATGTATCCGCAACGGCCTTCCGGCTACCGGGGGCCGATGTGCGTGAATTACTCGCGAATATTTGTCATAGGTGACAACGGAGATTCCAAATTACGGTTCCTGCAGGAGCCTGTCGATGTGGAAACGGGGAACTCGGTGCGCCTGGTGGACTGGTCGGCGGACGGGCGACGTTTGTTGGCGGAAGTCGCGGAGTGGCAGTACGAGCAGCCGGGCGTCACTCGGAGTGTTCTGATTTACGACACACGTTACACCACCTTCCAGCAGCCGGAACTCGCTCATGCACTAGCCAAGAACTACGGCCACGACTGCTCCTTTGACTTTCGCGTGATGGGATTTAGCGTGCAGGGAGCGATTGTGCTGGAGGCGCAACCGTTGTCGCCCGAGGAAGAAGAGGTGCTGGGCACTTCGAGCTGCGCCAAGAAGAGAACCTTCTTTGAGCTGGATCGGACAACCGAGTCGCTGCTGGTGGTCCCGGAGATGCCGAAGCTGCAGCACAACGGGAAAGTGGAGGGCGGGAAGCAGTAGGAAAAATTCCCACCCTACGTCGCAAAAAGCGCGACGTAAGGGTGGGGCACTCGGCGTCGGAAGGACGAGATCTTGGGTGGGCCTGCCAGACGAGGCCTCGATGTTTTCTTCACTTCTTCTTCGGCGGGAAGCTCTTGAACATCTTGTCCATGGCTTTGTTGAACGTCTTTACGTTTCTTTCAGAGCTGTCGGCGAGGGTGTCGCGCGCGGTGCCACGCCAGACCATCTCTTTATCGGAGTTGTCGACGAGATCCACGATCAGCGTGGCCTCTTTTTCCTGATAGCTGTCGGTGTACACCGGACGTGGGCCGAACCACGGGCGGGGTCCGTACCATCCCCAGGGGTGGTAGTAGTAGTCGTAGCCTTCGACGACGGTATGTTCCTTGACGCCGGCGTTGTAGACGACTTCGAGGTCCGGATTTGCGCTGGCGTCGACTTTTTTCAGCCCAGCTTTCGCCAGCTTGGCGTCGACTCCGTCGATGATGCGCTGGTTCCACAGGCCCTTGCCGGGATGCTTCGACTCGATCCACGCGTAGGTTTTGAATTTGGAGAAGTCGGTATTCCGATTCCAATCGACGTCAACCTTTTGCGCCCAGGCGGCGCTTGCGAAGGACAAGAGCAGGACGAAGGAAAGTACGCGGGACAATTTCACGACAGCCTCCACACTTCTTGCAATTCGGTACACGGCGAAGAAACCGCGCCAGTTTACTCGCGGTACGCAAGATTGAACAGGTGCGTGAGGCCGATCGATGGCCGCGAAGACTTCAAGAGCAGATGGCAAATGAAGAAGGCGGCCAGTTTTCTGAACACCCTGAGGAACAGCATGGTGGAATGCTCGACTTATTCTTCCTCCTCTTTTACTTCGCCGCGTTCGGCCTTTGATTTTTCGATGATCTTCTCCTGCAATTGCGAGGGGACGACGTCGTAGTGGTGCATTTCCATGTTGAAGCTGCCGCGGCCCTGGGTCATGGAGGTGAGATCGGCGCCGTAAGTCAGCATTTCGGCCATGGGGACTTCGGCTTTGATGACGGTGTTACCGGCCTTGTTGTCCATACCCTGGATGCGTCCACGGCGGCTATTGAGGTCGCCCATGATAGAGCCGGCGAACTCGTCGGGAACGGTGATCTCGACTCCCATGACAGGCTCGAGCAGGGTGGGTTTGGCGACTTCCATCGCTTTTTTGAAAGCGATACGGCCGGCCATCTGGAACGAAAGATCGTTTGAGTCGACGTCGTGATAGGAGCCGTCGTAGAGCACGACCCTGAAGTCGACGACGGGAAAGCCGGCGAGGTAGCCGCGGCCAGCGGCGTCGCGAATGCCTTTCTCGACCGCGGGAATGAAGTTCCTGGGGATGGAGCCGCCAAAGATGTCGTTGACGAATTCGAATTCGCCGCCGCGCGGTAAGGGCTCCATCTTGATCTTGCAATCGCCATATTGGCCGTGGCCACCGGTTTGTTTCTTGTGACGGCCTTGAACATCGGCTTTACCGCGGATGGTCTCGCGGTACGGAACCTTGGGGGCTTTGAGATTGACCTCGGTGTGATAACGCCTTTTGAGTTTCGAAACGACAACTTCAATGTGCTGCTGCCCGGTGCCGGCGATGAGGAATTCCTTGGTTTGTGGATCGCGGAAGAAGCGCAGCATGGCGTCTTCTTCCATGAGCTTGTGGATGCCGGGGCCGAGCTTGTCTTCGTCGGCGCGACTTTTGGGTTCGATGGCGAAGGTGATGGCGGGCTCGGGCAGGTTCACGCGCGGATACTGGATGGGCGCGCTCTTGTCGCCGAGCGTGTCGCCGGTGAGCGTGTCGCGGAGCTTGGCCACAGCGCCGATGTCGCCGGCATGCAGTTCGTTCACCGGGGTGGTGTTCTTCCCCTGCATTACCCAGATGTGCGCGAGTTTTTCCTGCACGTTGTGCGTGAAATTCTGCACGGTAGCGTCATTCTTCAGAACGCCGCTGTAGACCTTGAAGTAGGAAATGCGGCCGGCAAAAGGATCGGACACCGTTTTGAAGACGAATAAAGAGAGCGCGTCGGAGTCGGCGACGTGGCGCTCGGGCGATTGCCCGTTGCCTCCGGCGATGCCGTGTAAAGCCGTGTGCTCGGTGCCAGCGGGGGTGTAGTCGACGAGAAAGTCCATCAGTTTGTCGACGCCGACGTTGCCGAGGCCGGAGGTAAAAAGAACGGGAAAGATTTTGTCTTCTCGGATGGCGTCGTGCAGCGCGGGGATCAGATGTTCTTCCGGGATGGTTCCCTTCTCGAAGAACTCTTCCATCAGTTTGTCGTCGCCCTCGGCGACCAACTCGACCAGTTTCTCGTGGGCTTCCTGGGCAGAGGCGGCGAGGTCGCCGGGAATGGCACCCTCCTTGCCTTTGCCGTTGCCGCCTAGTTCGTAGGTGTAAGCCTTCATCCGCACCAGATCAACGACGCCGGTAAAGCTTTTCTCTTTGCCGATTGGGAACTGCAAAGGCACGACAGCGCGGCCGAATGCGCCTCTCAGGGATTCGAGGACACGCTCGGAGTCGGCGCGGTCACGATCCATGCGGCTGACGACGATCACGCGCGGAAGGTTGATTTCTTCCGCGTAGCCCCAGACACGCTGGGTGACGACTTCGACTCCTGCCACTCCGTCGACCACGACGAGGGCGGCCTCGACCACCGGCAGCACGGTCTTGGCTTCGTTGACGAACATGTTGAAGCCGGGAGTGTCGAGCAGATTGATCTTGGTTTTGCCCCATTCCGCGAAGGCGATAGCGGTGCCGATGGACATCTTGCGGGCGATTTCTTCCTCGTCGTAGTCGGTGGTGGCGCTGCCATCATCGACGCGGCCCAGGCGCTGGGCGGCGCCCGCGGTGTAAAGGGCGGCGGAGACGAGCGAGGTTTTTCCAGCGTGCCCGTGGCCAACCAGGGCCACGTTGCGGATGTTTGCGCCTTCGTAAACTTTCATGGGTTCACTCCTTCAGCAGGGTGGGAGCGAAATCGGTTCGGCCCAAAAAACAGTCGTCCGTTGCCGGTCTCAGTCGTCAGCGAAAGGAGCGCCTCGCTGAGCAGCGGCGTTAAGAGGATGAGGACTGGTACAAGCCGGCCCAGACATCACCTGCCAAAACCATGGATGCTACCACGCCGGAACTTGGGCTCTCAAGCTGAGCGGGCCGGGTGGGTCCAAGAGAATCCCCGCTAAATCCGTTTTTCCCGGCCAGCCGTATCTAGAAACCGAGGGCGATTGCACCCGATACCCTCTGCAAATTCAGGAGCAATGGAAATGAAAAGACTCACACCGTTTCTGTACCTCTGTCTGATGGTGTTCGCGGCAGTAGTCCCGACGTACGCGGCGGACCCGCAGGCGGCGCCAATGCCGTCCCAGAAAAGCCTGTACCAGCGGCTCGGCGGATACGACGCACTGGCAGCGGTTACGGACGACTTCATCACACACCTGGCTACGGATCCGCAGCTTGGACGTTTCTTCACGGGTCTGAGCGCCGATTCGAAGGTCAGGGTACGCCAGCACGTCATCGATTTTCTGTGTGTCGCGACCGGCGGCCCGTGCAAGTACACCGGGCGTGACATGAAAACGTCCCACACCGGCTTGAACATCAGCGAGGAGGACTGGTCCACCAGCGTGAAATATCTGGTCGACACGCTCGATAAATTTAAAGTTCCGGAGAAAGAGAAAGGGGAGGTGCTGGGAGCGATCTTGAGCTTCAGGGGTGACATTGTCGGCCGGTAGGCAGGTTGTGTGCGAAGGGGAACTGACGGCAGTTCCCCTCCTTAAATCCAATGGAGATAGCGCCGAAAGCCCGCCGCTTCCCCGTCCAAACATCCCCTAGTGACCGAAGTCACATAGGGTTGTGCTGTGCATCAAACTGCCCTATGCTTGAGGCTGCAGTTTTGCTTCGATTGGCGCCCGATCCGGCGGCGGGATTCAGCCGGTAGCGGGCTTGAAGCTCGGGTCCCTTCTCCTCCGCTCAACACTATGCATCGCGTGATCGCCAAGTTGATGTCGCTGGTCTTTCTTGCGGGGACGTTCGCGCCCCTGGCTGGAGCGCTGGCGATGCCGACGATGCACGCGCACTGCATGCGCCAGCCCATGGGAACTCGGGCGGAGAGCGTCTCGAGTTGCCATCATCATGACCATGCCGCGACCGAAGAACAATCTGCCGGGTTAGCGGCCCCTACCTCGAGTATCCGTTCCAATCAGTGTTGCAGCGAACATGCCTGTTGCCGGTCGACGGTTCGCTCGCAGTGGGCGCAAGTTCGTTTGCAAACCGTGCTTCAGCAATCTGATCGCACCCACGATCGGATTGGCTGGCTCTCATCGCAGGTTCAAAGCCCTGAGCCGATCGGCTCCCGCTCCGTCCGCGCTCCTCCCGCGTTGTAAACGACCTGAGTCCCGAGCGAGTCCTTAACAGAACTGGATGTTGTCTGGCGCACGAGGTTTGTGTTTCGCCGTTCCGTTTGGATCTCGCCAACCACGGACGTTCACGGCAGCATTGAGGGACCACGATGAAAAACCTGATTCGGGCCACGCTAGGGAGCGGCCTGCTGTTGCTGGCGATAGCGGCGAGCGCCTCGATTTTCGGCGCAGTCCATGGATTAATTCACGATCCGCAGCACCGCCCGGTGGAGGGTGCCAAGGTAACGCTGCACTCGACCACCTCCGAGTGGTTACAGACCACGAGCAGCGACAATGCCGGGGAGTTTGATTTCGAGAACGTTCCGGTCGGCGAGTACAAGGTGACGGTAGAAACTCCGGGCTTCGCCACGGAGGAACAAAAGGTTGTGCTGACGTCGGGCCGCGACGCGAAGCCACATTTCTCGCTGGCCGTGGCGAAAACCGCCGTGACGGTGGAAGTGCAGGACGTTGCGCCGCTGGTCAATCCGGAGTCTTCGACCAGCACGACCCTTGTCAGCCGTGATGCCATCAACCGGACGCCGGGGGCCGATGCCACGAACAGCCTCTCGATGATCACCAATTACACGCCAGGCGCCTACATGGTGCACGACCAGTTGCACATTCGCGGCGGGCACCAGGTGTCGTGGCTGCTCGACGGTGTGCCGGTGCCGAATACCAACATTGCTTCGAATGTCGGCCCGCAGTTCGATCCCAAGGACATCGATTATCTCGAGGTGCAGCGCGGCGGATTCAACGCCGAGTACGGCGACCGCACCTACGGCGTGTTCAACGTGGTAACACGTTCCGGATTCGAGCGCGACCGCCAGGGGGAGCTGGTGCTCGGCTATGGCAGTTATAACGCCACCAATCCGGAGATCAGCTTCGGCGATCATAGCGATCGGTTTGCCTGGTACGGGAGCTTGTCGGGATACCGAACCGATCTGGGTCTGGAGACGCCGAGCGCGGAGAATCTGCACAACCAGGCGGCGGGATTGGGGGGATTTGGATCGCTGATTTTCAACAAATCGCCCAATGATCAGCTGCGGCTGGTGACCTCGATACGTGGGGATCACTACCAGGTTCCGAACGATCCCGATTTGCAAGCGCAGGGATTTCGCGATGTGGAGAACGAGCGCGACGCCTTCGCGAATTTTTCGTGGCTGCACACGATTGGGAGCGGAATCGTTCTGACGGTTTCGCCGTTCTTCCATTTCAACCGCGCGCACTATATCGGCGACTACACAGGCGTGCCGGATTCCACGGTTTCGATTCCCCAGGACGATCGCGGCTCGAACTACATAGGTGGGGTGGTATCGGCCGCTTACACGCGCGGCCACCACAACGCGCATTTCGGCGTACAAGTGTTCGGGCAGCGCGACAATCAGCTGTTCGCAGTCAACGCAGGAGACGGGACGGTCACAGTGCCGCCGCAACGGGAGATTCTGTGGGGCAGCGTATCGGCATTGTTTCTCGAAGACCAGTACAAGGTGACGAACTGGTTGACGTTGAACGGGGGCGTGCGGTTGACGCACTTCGGCGGCACGGGCACGAACACGCTGCTGGGCGGGAATCACCCGATCAGCGAGAACGCGGCGGATCCGCGCCTGGGAGCGGCTGTACAGATCCCGAAACTGCACTGGGTGGCGCGCGCGTTCTGGGGACGCTACTACCAGGCGCCCCCGCTGCTGACCGTGTCGGGATCGTTGCTCGCGCAGTGTAACAGCGCCGATTGCGGATTCCTTCCTTTGCATGGCGAGCGTGACGAGCAACGCGAATTTGGATTGACGATTCCGCTCGCGGGCTGGACGTTCGATGTCGCGAACTTCCGCACCGCCGCGAGAAACTTCTTCGATCACGATGTGCTGGGGAACTCGAATATCTTCTTTCCGTTGACGATTGATCGGGCGCGGATCCACGGCTGGGAGACGACGGCGAATTCGCCGCGCGTCGCGGGGCGTGTCCAGTTTCATCTTGCCTATTCGCATCAGTACGCCGAAGGTGCGGGTGCGGTGACGGGCGGCCTGACAAACTTCGCTCCGCCCGACGCTGGTTATTTCTTTCTCGATCACGATCAGCGCGACACGGTCAGCACGGGTCTGAATCTGAGCTTGCCGCGACGTGCCTGGACGGCGGTAAACGTGAACTACGGGTCGGGATTTCTTGACGGGAACGGACCCGGTCACTTGCCTTCGCATACGACAGTGGACCTTTCGATCGGCAAGTCGTTTGGGGAAAACTGGAGTGTGCGCTTCAGCGCGCTGAATGTCGGCAACAATCATTACATGCTCGACAACAGCAACACGTTCGGCGGCTCGCACTTCGCCAATCCGCGCGAGCTGGCGTTTCAGGTGAAGTATAGGTTCCACTTCTAGCGAGATTTTTCTCAGCGCTAACGGCGTCGAGAAGAAAAGCTTTTGAACGCAGAGGGCGCGGAGAACAGCCGCGGAGGGCGCAGAGAAAGGCAAAAGGGTGTTTACAACAACCCGGCTACGGCGCCGATAAAGCGGTGCCCTGATACGAGTCGTGGCTTTTGCATGGTGTGCAGGCGCTCAGTTCCTGAAATCCGGAGGTAGCGAGGGCAGGATGCCCTCACGACAGCCGGCGAGACGCCGGCGCTACGGTGGTTCTTCTGTTACGGCCGTTCTTGTTCCGTTGCTCTTCTGAAGACTGAAGCCTTGCTTTCCCAAACACATCTACGAGTCTTGCGCAGCCCCGCTGAACACGACGCTAGCTGGCTGCCACTGGCTTCTTGCCCAGCTTCGTGGTGAGGGCGTGCAAGGTGTTCTGCGTCTCGGGATGCCACCAACCGGCGGCGACTTGATGCAGTTCCGCGTCGATGTCGTGACTGAAGCAAGCAACCAGATCGGCGCGGGCTTCGCGGCGGGTCAGAGCCATCGCGTTCGCAGGAAGGGCGAGCAGGGACTTGGTCCAGAGCAGAGCGCGCTCGATGACCTGACCGGGCGGGGCCAGTTCGTCGACCAGGCCGACTGTGAGTGCTTCAGCGGGCGAAATCAGTGCCCCACTGACTCCCAGGCTCTCGGCATGCCGCGGACCCACCACACGGCGGAGCGCCGCCACGATCACCGGCGGCAAGGGAATTCCGACCTGCACTTCGTTCAGGCCAAGCTTGAAATCGCCTTCGGCCATGATTCTGCGGTCACAGAACAACGGGAGTACGGTGCCGCCGGCGGGAGCGTGTCCGGTGATGGCGGCGGCAATCGGAATGGGTGAGGCGGCGAGCGTTTTCAGCAGCGTATAGAACTCGCGCCAGAGGGAGGCGATTGCAGCCCGGTCGTAGCCGAGCAGCAGCGGAACGTCGAGCCCGCCGGAGAATCGGCCGGGCGAGCCGGAGAGAATCAGGGCGCGGCTGCCTTGGCGCGGCGCAGCCTCCACGGCCTCGCGAAGGGCGATGATCAACTCGAGCGAAAGCGCATTCGCCGGAGGACGGTTGAGCCGAAGCTCGCGGATCGGGCCGTGATCGGTGGTCAGGAACATGGGAGACCCTTAAGGGGTAGCGAGATTATAGGCCAACGATGGGGTGGAGATGGGGTGTGGGACGTTTTGAGTGGAATCAGCTGTGGGTGTTGAAAAAGTCACTTCGATTAGCAGGATGAGATTCAGCAGAAGCATGTTAGAAGAAAGCATCTGCCATGCTTTGTTTGATTCTGATCGTCGGAGGCCTGCTGATCATGATGGGACAGCACGACCGCTCGGAAGCATTGTTCCACTACTTTCGATTGGAAGATCAGGTTCCTGAAACCCACCTGCTGCGTTTGATTGAAAAGCACATCAGCTTTGCTTTCGTGCGCCAACAACTGAAGGACCGCTACAGCGAGATGGGCCGTCCCTCGGTTGATCCCGAGCTTCTGTTTCGCATTCTCTTGATCGGCTATTTGTACGGCATCACTAGCGAGCGCAAGCTGGTGGAAGAACTGCGCATGCACTTGGCCTGGCGCTGGTTCACCGGTCTAGGTTTCGATCAGGAGATCCCGCATCACTCCACCTTCTCCAAGAACCGTCATGGGCGGTTTCAGGAGTCGAAACTGTTCGAGGAGTTGTTTGAACAGATCGTGCGCCAGTGTGTGGAAGTGGGATTGGTCGAGGGCAAGCATCTGTCGGTGGATGGCAGTTTCGTGGAAGCCAATGCCGCGAAGCAGAGTCGCATTCCACGGGAGCAGTTCGTGGAAGCGGCACAGGTCCATCACGCCGTGCGCCAGTATCTGCAGGAACTGGAACAGCAGAACCCGGTAGAAGAACCGGTGCATACACAAGATGAGGTGTCCACCACGGATCCTGATTCCACCTATGCCACCAAGGGCGGAACGCCGGCTCGGCTGGGTTACTACGACAATTACCTCGTGGATAACCCGAGCTGTGTGATCGTGGGCGTGCAAGCCACGGCGGCGCGACTGAGCCAGGAGACTGTAGCCGCGGAAGACATGCTCACCCGTTTCGCGCAATGGCAAGGACGAACGCCAGAATCGGTGGGGGCCGACACGACCTATGGGAACGGTGAGTTTCTGCAATGGTTGGCCGAGCGGGAAATCACTCCCTACATGCGGACGCGGGAGAGTGCGAAGCGCAAGAACAGCCCCTTCTATGGACCGGATCGTTTTACTTATCAGCCGGAAAGCAACCGTTATCGCTGTCCGGCGGGAGAACAACTTAACTACGTTGGCTTGAATGTTCGCAATCGCGCTCACGCGTACATTGGCAGCGCCAAACGTTGTGGGGCATGCTCGCAAAAACCACAATGCACGAGTGGACGATACAAATATCTTGCCATCCACATGGATGAACTGGCCCGGCAACGCGCCCGCGAGTTGGCCAACACACCCGAGTTCGCCTACGCCCAGCGGCAAAGAAAAAAAGTAGAAGCCCTGTTTGCGGAACTCAAGAATCAGATTGGTCTGCGTCGCGTGCGCCTACGCAGGTTGAAGTTCGTGCGGGAGCAGTTCTTCTTGGCCGCGGCTGCGCAGAACATCAAGCGACTGGTGCGGTTCCTCAGCCCGCCGAGCACACCGGTTCTGCCAGCCACCACATAGTCAAGCTCAGGGGAGAAAAACTCAGCAACCGAATGCTTGTAGCCGAAAAGACCTTACGCTGAGCCACTTTTTCAACACCCACAGCTGCTTTCAACACCTATCTTGCTGGCAATTCACGCGGGACATATCATTTCGTGTTTGCATCGGGGCTGATGGCACACCGAAGTACGAAGGGCATTTGTGAGCGCTACCGTGTTTGTCCATTTCGGCGATCGTGGCTTCTGGGCCTACGACATTGTGCTCGGGGTATTCCTCAAATACCTCATCGATGTAGCCGAGGCAACTGGATATTCACATGCTCCATTCCTCAACGAGGCTGTACAGCATTGGCGTCTCGCGCCAATCGCAAATTTTGGATTCCATCTTGAGAAATCATGGACGGCGCTCCAACGCCACAACGTCATAGGCTTCGCGGAGCAGGTATGTGCGAGGTTGGCGACTAGAGACTCCATCCCGATGGAAGAGATTGTTGGCTGGCCGTTTGTCGAGGGTAAGCGCCTCTTTCATCGCGGCCTCAAGGAAGTACGCACAGCTCCCGTAATCGAACTTGGTAGGGCAATCATTGCTTTGCTCCGTGATGAGTTGCCGAAAGCACCAAAAGGTGAGGCGTGGTTTTTCACAGACACCGGACGCTCCACAATACGAATGGAGCCTTCGTGGGATGGGTGATCGTGATTCAGCGCTACACGTGGCGGCAAGCCTGTATGTAGACGATTAGGCCCTTGGCAAGGGGTCAATTGGCGAAAAGTCGCGATCTCACTCATTGAACTGTCCGAAGGCGTTCCGAGTGTAATGCGCGTGTTCTCGACAGTTAACTATCCCGCCGCAGATATGGGCTTGGAAAAGGACTGCACTGCCAATTGCTCGTCTTCCTTGATGTCGAGAATCCTGTCCAGGTGAGTGATCCGCAGCGCCTCCAGAACCGTGGGGGTCGGGCTCAGCAATTTGAGTTCACCACCCTGCCGTCGCAGGCTGGTGTAGTTCCGAACCAAGTCCCCTATGCCGGAGCTGTCGATGTACTTCACAGCCTTGAGATTGAGCAGGATCTTTTTCTGACCCTTCTTGGCCAACTCGCCAATCACGTCAGCGAGAACCACCCCACTTCCCGGGCCAAAGGCGAGTGCTTCGCCCACACTGATGCGCCCGCTCAGGTCAAGCACCGTGACATCTCCGCTCTGACGAATCTTGTATTCCAGCATTGCCGTCATTCCTCCTGACTGCCACGGAAACCGATCGAACCGGAATTCCTCCAGCTCTAGAGAACCTTGGTTCAGAACCAGCGCGCTCGGTCGTCCCTCAATTCGCGGATTACCTTGCGATAGCGGGACACTAATATAAGCCTAAACTCGTCAGGAAACAGCAACCGCAATGAGGATCACCAACTAGAATTTTAATGGACCAAGGCGTTGCGGTCGTTTTCCCTGGACTCTCTAACTGTTCCGAATCCACCCACCTAACCGCGCGTGACCTTCTCAATCGCTGCGCGCAATTCCTCATATTGCACCGCGCCGGGATGGTAGTAGGCGATCTTTCCAGTGCGATCGATTAGAACGAGCGTGGGCGTGGTGCTGGAGCCGTAGACCGTGAAATTGGTCTTGCTGACCGGGACGGGCACGCCTTGCAGGCCCGCGTAGTACTGCTGCCAGACGGTCTTGATATAGGCGAGTTCGGCTTGCGGGGTGGCGTCTTCGCCGCGGGCGGCGTAGCCATAGCGCTGGGTGGGGGCGATGAAGACGAGATCTTTGAACTCGGAGCGGAGGCGCGCCAGGATCGGCGCTTCGCCTTTGCAGTCCACACACCAATGCGCCCAGAAGAACAGCAGCATGGGCGAGCCTTTGAATTTGGCCAGGGACGGCGCCGGAGTACCGAGCGATTCGGTGGTTTGAAGAGCGGGCGCGGGCTGGCCGACGAAGGTCAGCAGGTTGAGATTTTTGTGCAGGCGGGGCGCGATGGAGGTGTTGCCGTACGTCTGCAGCGCGCGGCGGAGCAAGGCGATGCCCTCGGCTTTGTGTCCCTGGGCAGCACGGGTCTGGGATTGAACCTCGAGGGCGGCGCCGATGGCGGTGGAAAGATGCTCATCAGAATCGAGGGTTCGGCCCTTCAACAGGGGCGCAGCGAGAGCCTGCGTCTGCTTGGCAAATTCTCCGCCTGCGGATATTGCTGGTTGGTCAGGGCGGCGCGGGCCATCCAGGAGAGCGCTTCCAGGTATTCGGGCGTTACGCCGCGCTGCGCTTTATAAGCGCCGAGTTCCGATTCTGCGGCGCTGAGGTTGTTCTGCGCGAGCGAGGTTCGAACGTCGTCGATAATGCCGGCAAACGCGAATGAGGTCAGAAGAAAGAAGACGGCGATGCAACGAGCCATGCTTCCATGATGAATGGGACGGGGGAAAGTCGCAAGCGAGGGTGGTGCGCACGCTAGAGGCGAGTGCCGGCGAGGCTACCGCTCAGTGGCGGAAAAGTCCGAAACGTTAACCGGGATCGATGCTCTCGCGGGGTCCATTCCACTCCTTCGGCTGGCGCCTCAGTCGGTCAGGATGACAGTGATGATGGTGGCGGAGTAAGGATTCGAAGTGCATGTCGATGGCAGCCAAAATACGAGATTCGGGCAATACAAAGGGCGGCTTTTCAGCCGCCCCCTGATTCAATTTTTCCGTGCAAAGCGGTTTAGACGCCCTTGACGTTCTCGGCCTGCCAGCCCTTGGGGCCTTTGACCACATCGAACTGCACTTGCTGCCCTTCCTGAAGGCTGCGGAAGCCATTGGCCTGAATGGCGGAGAAGTGAACGAACACGTCCTCACCGTTCTGGCGGCTGATGAATCCGTAACCCTTGGCGTCGTTAAACCACTTTACTGTTCCTGTTTCCATGGTGATGCTTTGTTTCCTTTTTTTCAGATGTTGCGCTGATGTCGCAGGACTGGTGCAGGCAGGCAGGTCACGCTGGTAAGCGGAGAAACTGCAGAGTGCATAGAACCGCAAAAATCAAACGCCACGGTATTATACGTTATATCCCCTAGAAATAGCTATTGCTTTGCAGGCCGCAAGCGTTAACCCGCTGATTTAAGAGGTTTTATTCGCGGGAGCGCAATGGGTTCAGAACCAACCGTGGGGACGCCCTTTCTAAGGTATTCGCCTCCCCGGCTATTCCTTCTTCATGGTGTCGATCAATTGAAACAATTGGGTTCGGTCCACGACCTCAACGAAGGGAGTGCCAGTGTGTTTGTTGCTGACAACGTAAAGGGTCGGGGTGTGCTGCAGACCGAGCTGGTTCCCGGCGGCGCGGTCGGCCTCGATCAGGGCAGTCAGTTTCCCGTCGGGATCGACAACAAAAGGCAAGTCGATCTTGTGGGCGGCGGCGAATTTCTCGGCGAAGGATCGCAAGTTCTCCTTGGTGATTTCCAACTGATGCTTGAAGCAGCTATCGCGGAACTCGTTGCCGATCGCCTTCGAATGGGTGTCGAAGTAGCGAGCGAGGATGGCCGCATCGTAGGCCCAGGGATGCATGGGCAGAGGATAGTCGTGCCGGACCACCGGGATCTTATAGGTGCGAGACGCTTCTTCCAGCAACGGAGCCGCGCGGGCACAGTCCGGACACTCCAGGTCCTCGAAGATCACGATGGCGACAGTTGCGCCCTTGGGCGGACGTAGAGCCGGATGCACGGGCGGTTGCGCTTGAGAGAACGCCAGTGATCCCAAGCAAAGAACGGCAAACACCAGAAATGCGAACTTTTTCACCATAAGCTTAGATGCGGGGGATGCGGGATGCTGCTGCTCCCGAGGCCTTCGTTATCGTAACCGAATTGTCGGGTCAGTCTCCAGTCGCTAGTCGTCCAGTTTCCAAAGCAAGAGCTCGTGTATCGTGCTTGAAGGCTGAGGGCTGGAGAGCGAAACCTTTGCCCGACGACCCAGACGACGAAGAGGCGGCCTTGGGCCGCCTCAAAAGTCTACCAAGCTTAGATCTAGCGAACCGTGGCGGTCTGCTGCGCCATCATCGAAGCGATGGTTTCGAGAATCTGCTCGATCGTGCGACCGGTATCGGTGGCCGTGTCAACGTAGGGATGGCGGCCGCCGTCGGCGTGCAGGACGAGGACGCGGGTGCCCGGGTGGGACTTCTTCACCATGTAAGGCAAATGATGACGATCGTTGCGGGTGAGTGTCGGTCCGAGGATCACCAGATCGAATGCGCCCTGTTTCAGCGCGGCCTCGACGCCTTTGCGGTCGGTGGCGGTGGTTACATGGTGGCCGGCCTTTTCCATCGAACCGGCTTGAGAGTTTGCCACTTCAGTGTCGCCTTCCCCGTAGAGAATTTTCAGCTTGAATGCGGATTTCGCCATGGGACGAGCCAACCTTCCTTTCCCTTGGTGTTCACGGTAGCAACGGGTGGGCGGGGCGAGTAGGTCACCAAAGACCGAGACCATACGAGCCCGAAACCGGTCCGGCGGGAATGTCTCCAAGTGGTTGTTTTTGCAGTCGATTGACCCGCCCGGAACGGTCCGATAAACTCAAATGTTTCAGCACTCTACGAGCGAATCCCCATGGCCGACAGCATTCATATCAATCTTCCCGACGGATCCAGCAAAGAATTCCCCAAAGGTACCACCGCGCTCGACGTCGCCAAATCCATCAGCCCGCGTCTCGCCGACGCTGCGCTGGTGGCCAAGACCAACGGCGATCTGATCGACCTGACCCGTCCGCTCGAAAAAGACACCGAGTTACGCATCCTGACGGAGAAGGACCCGGAGTCGCTAGGGGTGTACCGGCATTCGTCGGCGCATTTGTTGGCGGCGGCTGTGCTCGAGTTGTTTCCGGAAACCAAGCTCGGCCACGGTCCGGCGACGGAGAGCGGATTCTTTTACGACTTCTACCGTCCGACCCCCTTTACGCCGGAGGACCTCGAGAAGATCGAAAAGAAGATGCAGGAGCTGGTGCAGCAGAATCTTCCGTATGCGCGGGAATTCCTTCCGCATATGGAAGGGCTCGAGAAGTTCAAGGCCGAAGGCGACTTTATGAAGTGCCACTTCATCGAGCAATTCACGCAGCCCGATGAAAAGATCTCGATTTACAAGACCGGCAAGTTTCTCGACTTCTGCCGCGGCCCACACATTCCGTCGACGGGCAAGATCAAGGCGTTCAAGCTGCTCAACATTGCCGGGGCCTACTGGCTGGGCGACGAGAAGAATCCGCAGCTGCAGCGGATCTACGGTACTTCGTTCTTCTCAAAGAAAGATCTCGACGCCTATCTCAACTCAATCGAGGAAGCCAAGAAGCGCGATCATCGCGTGCTGGGCCAGCAGCTCGACTTGTTCTCGATTCAGGAGCTGGCAGGGCCGGGACTGATCTTCTGGCATCCGAAGGGCGGGATCATCCGCAAGGAGATGGAAGACTGGATGCGCACGGAGTACATCAAGCGCGGCTATTCGCTGGTGTACACCCCGCATGTCGCCCGGCGACAGTTATGGCAAACCTCGGGCCATGAGGGTTATTACGCGCAGAATATGTTCGACGTCATGGAGCTCGACGACGCGGAATACCGCATGAAACCCATGAACTGCCCGTTCCATATCCTGATCTACAAAGATTCGCTGAAGTCGTACCGCGATCTGCCGGTGCGGCTGGGCGAGTTGGGTACGGTGTATCGCTATGAAAGGTCGGGTGTAATGCACGGGTTGTTGCGCGTGCGCGGGTTTACCCAGGACGACGCCCACATTTTCTGCACCCCGGAGCAGATTGAGAGCGAGATCGAGGCCTGCGTCGAGTTTGCGAAAGACGTACTGAAGGATTTCGGCTTCGAGCAGTTCCAGACGGAGCTTTCGACGTGGAATCCCGACGACCGCAAGAGCTTCGTGGGCAGCGAAGACCAGTGGAACATGGCCACGCACTCGCTCGAAAAAGTTCTGAAAGAACTGAACATCGAATACAAGACGATTCCTGGCGAAGCGGCGTTTTACGGACCCAAGATCGACATCAAGCTGGTCGACGCGATCGGGCGGCTGTGGCAGCTCTCGACGGTGCAGTTCGATTTCAATCTGCCGCAGCGTTTCGGATTGGAGTACGTCGCCGAAGACGGCTCGCGCAAGCAGCCGCTGATGGTGCATCGCGCGCTGTATGGGTCAATCGAGCGCTTCTTCGGCGTGCTGATCGAGCACTACGCCGGCGCGTTCCCGGTGTGGCTGTCGCCGGTGCAGGCGGTAATGATCCCCATCTCCGAGCGCCACGCCGAATATGCCAACAAAGTCGCGGCACAATTGAAAGCCGCGGGAGTGCGCGTCCACGTGGATGCCCGCAACGAGAAAATGAATGCGAAGATCCGCGAACACGCAATGCAGAAAGTGCCGTTCCTGCTGGTGGTCGGCGACAAGGAAGCGGAGGCGGGCAAAGTGAACGTCCGCACCCGCGGGAAAGAGAAGACCGAGGACATGGCGGCGCCAGAGTTTGTGGAGAAGATCAGGAAGCTGATTGCGGAGAAGAGTCCGGGGCTGTAGCAGAGCCACGAATTGCGTAGGCCCAGACGCCCTCGTCTGGGCAGTCGGCGCAAGCTCGGCACATTGTTTCGGGCCTCAAAATTTGCGCCCGGCGTCCCAAGTCGGAACTCATCGGAGCAGATTTCGTTCTAAATTCAACCATTCTCTGAGCTACCCCCATTGATAATGAAAGTAGACCTTCGCTCCGCTGGCGGACGAGGGCGTCTGCCCCTAAGCGCTTCCTGGATGCCCAAGGCTTTTTACAGACGGAACCTTCCACACCTGCAAAGGGACGACAAGCCCCATTTTCTGACTTTCTGCACGTATCACCGGTGGATTCTTCCAGCTTGTGCCCGGCAAATCACGCTCGACTGCTGCGTGCATGAACATGCATCCACCATCGATCTGAACGTCGTGGTCGTAATGCCCGATCACGTCCATTTGATCTTCACTCCTCTGGTCGATCGCGCGCGATGCGAGGTTGTTTCGCTCGCACGCATTACTAAGGCGATTAAGGGAGCTTCTGCTCATCTCATCAATCGGCAACTGGGAAGAACAGGGACCGTATGGCAGGAGGAGTCGTTTGATCGCGTCCTGCGTTATTCGGAAAAGCTCGACGAGAAGATGGAGTACGTTCTGAACAACCCAGTTCGCGGAGGGTTGGTTCCAATGGCGCGGATGTATGCCTGGTGGTGGGTCGCGCCTCCGAAATTGCCCGGGATCCTGGTGAGGCCACCAGCTTTTTAAAGGCGGAGCTTCGCTCCGCCGGGCAGACGAGGGCGTCTGCCCCTACGCGAGGTTCCTGGGTTGTACCATGTCTCCGATGGATCCCCTTTCCCACAAGGTTCTTGAGCACATTCGCCGCCTTCAGCTCGTGAAGGCTGGAGATCGTGTGGGCGTGGCGGTCTCGGGCGGGGCGGATTCGGTCGGCTTATTGCGAATTTTGCGTGAGCTGCGGGCCGAACTTGGCATCGTCTTGTCGGTGGTTCACTTCAACCATAAGCTGCGGGGCAACGAGTCCGAGGAAGACGAACGGTTCGTTGCTCAATTGGCGCGCGAGCATCGCCTTGAATTTCATACTGCGAGCGCCGACGTGAAAGCCGAAGCTTCGACGGAGGGCACGAGCATCGAGGCCGCGGCGCGAGAGTTGCGCTACGGGTTTTTCCAGCAGTTGATCGATCCAGAAGACAACAAGCAATCACGGCTCGACAAGATTGCCACGGGGCACACACTCGACGATCAGGCCGAAACGGTGCTGATGCGGATCATTCGCGGGGCGGGCGTGCGCGGTCTGGGGGGAATTTATCCCGTCGTGGATCTCGACGATGGTGCCGAGGTCATCGGGGAAGTGATCCGGCCGTTGCTTGAAACCAGGCACCGGGAGCTGGAGGAATATCTCCGGCGAATCGGCCAACCCTGGCGCGAGGATTCCAGCAACCGCGATCTGAGATTCACGCGCAATCGTGTTCGCCAGGTCCTGTTGCCGTTGCTCGAGCGTGATTTCAATCCGTCGGTTAGCCGGGGGCTCAGCGATCTGGCTGAGCTGGCGCGGGCAGAAGAAGACTACTGGCAAAACGAGATCGCGGGATGGATGGGCACAGCAATCCACTGGACAGAACCAGACTGGGCAAGCCCGGGGCAACAGGGCCTGGTGCAATTGCGTCCGGTCAATGAAGAATTGCAGGAAAGAGTGCGCCAACCGGGTCCGCTGGTGATGAATGCAACGGTTGATTTGCTGTGGCTGCTTTCAGAGCCGGTTGCCGTACAGAGGCGTGCCGTGAAGGCAATTGGCGAGTTGGCCCGGGTTCCGTTGGAGTTCAAGCACGTCGAGGAGATTCTGCGTTTCGCCGCCGACGAGAACAGCGACAGCAAGAGCCTCTCTCTGCCATTGGGCTGGCGAGTACAGCGGGAGCCTGCCGCTCTGACGTTTCTCACAGCTGACCTCAGGAATGAGGAGCGCATCCCGACAGATTATGAATATGTGTTCCCCGTGCCCGGCCGGGCTATGGTGCCTGAGGCGGGGATTATGGTAGAAGCGGTGCCAGTAAGCTTGGGGAACGATGGCGAAGCATATAGTCGCGACCAACTCCTCGAGCCCTCGCTACTGCCGGCGCGGCTGGTGGTGCGAAACTGGAGGCCCGGGGATCGGTTCTGGCCAGCGCATACCAAGGCTCCCAAGAAGATCAAGGAATTGCTGCAGGAAAGCCATGTGCTAGGCGGATCTCGAAAGCATTGGCCGGTCCTGGCAAGTGGGGACGAGATTATCTGGCTGCGCGGATTTTCCGTGCCGGCCGCGTTACAGTCGAAAGAGGGAAAGGAGGCCATTCTGATCCGTGACTGGCCAATCGACGAAGATTGATGGAAACGGTGATAGCGAAACTGCGAGGGGCGCGCCACCAAAATGACTATCAGCTCGAAGCCAGAGGTTCTACGATCGGTCATCTCGGCGGAGCAGATTCAAAAGCGGGTCCGCGAGATGGGCCGGCAGATTTCGGACGATTACCAGGGCAAGACAATCCATGTCCTGGGCTTGCTGGAAAACAGTTTCATCTTCATGGCCGATCTGGTGCGGGCGCTGGAGACTCCGTTGACCTGCACGTTCGTCAAACCGCGTTATCGACAGCAGCCGGCCGGCGGGGCGTCGGACGTCCTGGAAATCGTCTTCAGTCATGAACTGGATATTCGAAGCAAAGACATTCTGCTGGTGGAGGGCCTGGTGCACTCTGGGGTGACCAGCGAATTTCTAATGAACGATTTGCGGGCCCGAGGAGCGGCGTCGGTGAAGCTGGCGACGCTGCTTGACCGGCAATCGGCGCGGCGGGTTCAGCTGCAACCCGATTATTTCGGGTTCCTGGTGGACGAGGCGTTTCTGGTCGGCTATGGCCTTGGCACTCCAGAGCAAACGAACCGGAATCTTCCCTACCTGGCGACGGCAAGCCAAACAGCGAGCATGACTTAAGTCACAAAAACAAGCCCCGCATTTTTATCAGCGGAACGAGTAGAATGGCTTGTTCGTGTATTTGGCCAAATCGAAAACCCGCGGCTGGCATCTAATTGTCTTAGAACAGTCTACGGCCCGCGTTTGATTTCCTGAAACGGCCGCACGTTCTTTTCAGAGGAGTCCTGAGTGAATTCGACGGTGAAGACAGTCATTTTCTGGCTGGTAATCGTGATTTCGGCGTTCCTGCTATGGCAGGTGGTTCGGACCGGCAGTTCGGGTCAGAAAGAGACGGAGGTTCCCTTCTCGCAGTTCCTTGCGGAAGTCGATCAGGGGAACGTCCAGGAAGTGACCATCAACGCGCAGGAAGTGCGCGGGAAGTATAAAGATCAGAAGCTATTCCATACGACCGCTCCGGTCAATTATCCCGACATGATCAAGGCGTTGCGGGACAAGGGTGTGAACATCAACATCCGCGACGTAACCAACGGCAGCTGGCCTTTGCAGCTGCTGGGGACCTGGGCCCCGCTCATTCTTTTGGCGGCGTTATGGTTTTTCATGATCCGCCAGATGCAGACAGGCGGGAACAAGGCGTTGTCGTTCGGCAAGAGCCGGGCACGCCTGCTCTCCATGCAGCAGAAGAAAGTCACGTTCAAAGACGTGGCCGGTGTGGATGAGGCAAAGGAAGAACTGCGCGAGATTATCGAATTTCTGCGCGAGGCACAGAAATTCCAGAAGCTGGGCGGCCGGATCCCCAAGGGGGTGTTGCTGGTAGGACCTCCGGGAACGGGCAAGACGCTGCTGGCGAGAGCGGTAGCGGGTGAGGCGAATGTCCCGTTCTTTTCGATCTCCGGATCGGATTTCGTGGAGATGTTCGTTGGCGTGGGCGCCAGCCGGGTGCGCGACCTATTCGAGCAGGGAAAGAAGAATGCTCCCTGCATCATTTTTATCGATGAAATCGATGCGGTCGGGCGGCATCGTGGCGCCGGACTCGGTGGAGGTCACGACGAGCGCGAGCAGACGCTGAACCAGCTGCTGGTCGAAATGGACGGCTTCGAATCGAATGAAGGCGTCATTCTGATGGCGGCAACCAACAGGCCGGACGTACTCGATCCCGCGCTGCTGCGGCCCGGGCGTTTCGATCGCCGGGTTGTGGTAAATCGTCCCGATGTGCGCGGTCGCGAAGAGATTCTGCGCGTGCACACGCGCAAGATTCCTCTTGCGGAGGACGTGGACCTCAGCGTTCTGGCCCGTGGAACCCCGGGATTCTCGGGCGCGGATCTCGCCAACATGGTGAACGAGGCGGCGTTGAGTGCTGCCCGTCAGAACCGTAAGGCGGTGTTGCAGTACGACTTTGAGTTAGCTAAAGACAAGGTCCTGATGGGCGTGGAACGCAAGTCGATGATTCTCTCCGATGAGGAGAAGAAGGTCACGGCCTTCCACGAAGCGGGACACGCGCTGCTGGCGGTGAAGCTGCCGCACGCCGATCCGGTGCACAAGGTCACGATTATTCCGCGTGGCATGGCGCTCGGCGTCACCATGCAGCTGCCTATCGACGACAAGCACAACTACACCAAGGAATATCTGGAGACAGAGATTGCGATCCTGATGGGTGGTCGCCTGGCGGAGGAACTCTTCCTCAACCAGATGAGCACCGGGGCGGGCAACGACATCGAGCGCGCCACCGAACTCGCCCGCAAGATGGTCTGCGAGTGGGGCATGAGCTCGCTGGGTCCGCTGACCTTCGGCAAGAAGGAAGAGCAGATCTTCCTGGGCCGCGAGATTGCGCAGCATCGCGACTACAGCGAAGACACCGCGATCAAGATCGACATGGAAGTGCGTCGCCTGGTCGATGATGGTTACGGCAGGGCGAAGGCTCTGTTGTCCGACAGCCGGGACGTTCTAACCAGGATCGCCAATGCGCTGCTGGAACGTGAAGTTCTTGATGCCAACGAGATCAAGATGATCGTCGAAGGCAAGGAATTGCCGCCTATCAAGCTGCCGTCGAAAGACGATGGGGTGCAGCAGGTGCTGAAGCCAGAGCCGGGACGTCCGGGACTGGCCAAAGGCGGCGAGAGTCCGGCCCGCGCGTAATCCTCTCAGAACTAAACCAAGGGCGGCAAAATGCCGCCCTTTTTTCTTTTCCTGGTTAGACCGCCACCTCGAGGTGGCAGTCCCCCGATTCAAGGACCTCCCGCCTACCTGGTTAGACAACCGCGATCAACGGCTTAGTGGAAGCGATGACTTCACCGATGTGAGCCGCTGCCAGTCCCTGATCTTGCAGTTTTGAAACGAGGCTTTCCGCGTCGCCGCTGGCGAGCGAGATGAGCAGGCCGCCGGCGGTCTGCGGGTCAAACAAAAGAGTCTTCACTTCCTCGGGGATACCGTTGCCGTACTCGACCACACATTCGGCAAATTCGCGGTTCGCCTTCAGGCCGCCGGGAATGTTTCCTGCGCGCACGCACTCGATGGCGCCATGGAGAAGAGGAACCTTTGCGGCGTAGAGACGTATCGAAACCCCGCTAGCCAGGGCGAGTTCGCGGGCATGGCCGATCAGCCCAAAACCGGTGATGTCGGTCATTCCATGCGCCCGGTACGGTTTGCTGGCGAGAAGCTCTGCGGCCTTCTTGTTAAGCGTCGTCATGGAAGCGACCGCGCCCTGGACCCAGGCTTCCTTGGCTTTTTCTTTCTTGATGGCGGTGGAGATGACGCCGGTGCCGATGGCTTTTGTAAGTACCAGAGCGTCTCCGGCCTGGGCACCGCTGTTGGCGAGTACGCGTTTCGGATCGATCAGACCGGTTATTGAGTAGCCGAACTTGGTTTCGTCGTCGCGG
This sequence comes from uncultured Acidobacteriota bacterium, assembly GCA_963729415.1. Taxonomy (GTDB): domain Bacteria; phylum Acidobacteriota; class Terriglobia; order Terriglobales; family Acidobacteriaceae; genus Gp1-AA133. The sequence goes on from CAVSOD010000018.1 coordinate 1,026,541, forward strand.
ATGCTGTGGCCGCCGACAATCGTGCACCCGGCTTCCATCATCTTGGAAAGGCCGCCAGCCAGGATTCGCTCCAGAATTTCCAGGTCACCCTTCTCGGGGAAACAGACAAGCGCGAGCGCGGTAAGCGGGCGGCCGCCCATCGCGTACACGTCGCTCAGTGAGTTGGTGGCTGCGATCTGGCCGAAGGTGTAGGGGTCGTCGACGATCGGGGTGAAGAAATCGACAGTCTGGACGAGCGCGGTGTCGGGGGAAATCTGGTACACGCCCGCGTCGTCGGCGTGGTCGAAGCCGACCAGAACATTCGGGTCGTGTTGCCGGGCTAATTTCCCAAGCACCGAGTCCAGCGCCGCCGGACTAAGCTTGGAAGCTCAACCCGCCGCTTTCACCGACTCGGTCAATCGGAATGGCTTGGTCTCGGGCACGAGGTAATTGTAAAGGAGTGGCGAATAGTGAGTCGCGGTCAAGCTCACCACGGAGTCACAGAGATACTCGGGAAAAAACAGTGTTTCTCGACGGCGATCGGCTTTGCTTCAACTTTGCTCGAGAAGCCACGCTTTTCAAGTGGTCTCTCTGTGACCCCTGTGTCTCTGTGGTGAAAATAGTTGGCGAGCTATTTCGTCGTCACATCCGTGACCTTGAGCGCCGGATACTCGTGGTTCCATTGCTCCGAGATGGTCTCAAACGTAAGGCGGAAGGGCTTGCTCTGGCCTGGCGCGAGGGGGGAGATGCCCAGGTCCACGGCCTCGGGATAGGGGCCGCTGGTTCGCAAGACGCGCAGGGGTATAGTTTCGCGCTGGGCCAGCTGGCCCAGGGAATCCTTGAACGTTACTTCGACGACGACGTGAGTGACGGTTTGATTGCCGGAGTTCGTGACCGTGCCATCAATGTAGGAAACCGTGGCGCCGACGAAGTTCTCGGCGGCGCTCATCTTCAGGTCAGAGAACTTGATGCTGGCTGCGTAGGGAGGTGGGCCGGAGGGAGTCTTTTGCTCGCTCCGCGAGATCAGAAGAAGAATCGCAACGATGGCCACGACCACGGCGATGCCGATTCCGATGGCCCGCCAGTTCGTTTCGCGTTCTTCGACTGTTGGATTCGGCTGAATGAATCCGCCCATGGGGGGATTGTACTATCCGTTACGCAGCGCGAGAGTGCGTACGCGAAGGTTGGGAGGAAAACGTCTTTTCACCACAGAGGCACAGAGACACAGAGAATCAATCAAGTTTTTCATCTTGAGCGGAGTGCTGCGTTAGCCGAACGCAGTCGAAAGACCCGAGTGTGCGTTGATCTTATGTGACGAATGCGAACTTTTACGCTACGGCCCCCCTAACACTTCGTGGTGGGAACCTGTACCTGCGGTTGCAATCATCGCGCACGGAGGGTCCTCCGACTGCGTACGGCTTCCACCTGACTTCGCCCGAGATCGAGGTTTTCGAAGGGCTTTCTCTGTGACTCTGTGGTGAAAAAATCTTACTCTCCACCCACCGTCAGCCCGTCAATTCGCAGAGTCGGTGATGCGACTGAGCCGCGGAACTCGAGGTCGTTCGCAATCTCGGAAATGTGGAAGAACATCTCTTTCAGATTGCCGGCGACAGTGATTTCTTCCACGGGATAGGTGAGTTCGCCGCCGGAAATCCAGAGCCCGGAGGCGCCGCGAGAGTAGTCGCCGGTGACGAGATTCGCGCCGTGGCCGAGGAACTCGGTGACATAAAGGCCTTCCTTCACGTCGGCGATGAGCTGCTTGGGGGTTCTCGGGCCAGGTTGCAGGAAGTAGTTGCCCGGACCGATACCAGGCGTCCCGGCCAGGCCTCGCGAGGCGTTGCCCGTGGTCTCAAGGCCGAGCTTCTTTGCGGTGTAGGTGTTCAGCAGGTACGACTTCAGCACGCCGTTTTCGATAACTAATTTGCGGCGCGTGGGGATGCCTTCGCCGTCGAACGGGCTGGTGCCGAATCCGCCTGGAATGGTTCCGTCGTCGATGACCGTGACGTTGTCGCCAGCGATCTTCTGGCCAAGCTTGCCGGCGAGGAACGAAGCGCCACGATAGACCGAGTCGCCATTCACGCCTTCGAAAATGTGCTCAAGGATCGACGTCGCCACCATCGGGTCGAAGATGATGGGGACTTGCGCGGTTTTCGCTTTGCGCGCGCCCAGGCGGCGGATGGTGCGCTCCGCGGCGATTCGTCCAACATGCTCCGGCGACTCGAGACGGCCGAGATTGCGCGCGACTGAAAACCAATAATCGCGCTGCATTGCGCCCTTGTCGTCTTGTGCGATGGGAATCGCGGCAACCGAGCAGTAGGATCGGCGGTATTCACCGACGAACCCATGCGAATTGGCGAGGACTTTGCGTCCGGTGGCGGCATCGAAAGAACCGCCTTCGGAGTTCTTGATGCGCGGATCGAAATCGAGCGCAGCCTTTTCGGCGCGCCGCGCATAGTCGATACGCTCGGCGCCGGGCAGCGAGTAGACGTCTTCGTGATAGAGGTCGAGGTCACCGGAGAGAGAGCCGAGTTGGCCTGCCTCGGGGATGCCGCCGAACGGATCTTCTGAAGTGATCTTTGCCAGCTCAAGCGCGGACTTGAGCATGCGGTCGAGGCCCTCGCGCGAGAAGTCGCTCGAATACGTGCTGGCGGCGCGCTTGCCGAAGAAGACCCGGATCCCCACGGCACGCGATCCGGATTCTTTCAGGGTCTCGACCTGGCCGAGCCGGACAGTGGTTGAGAATTCGTCGCCTTCGCGGACGACGGCTTCGGCAGCGGAAGCACTGCCTGCCATGGCGCGACGGACGAGGTCCTGGGCAACTTCCCGGAGATCAGTTTCGAGTTTTGGAGTTCGAGTTTCGAGTTCAGTTGGGGACATAAGAAATCTTCACCACGGAGTACACAGAGGTCACAGAGAAATGCAGAGATCTTCGCTTCCCTCAGAACGACATTGTTTCGATCGCTGAGTTGCTCACGGACTCCGCTTGCCAGAAGCCAGCAGCCAGAAGCTATTAGCTGCTGCTATTGCATAAACCCGCCAGTGTCTTTCTTGGCGGTACCGCCGACGGTCAGGCGATCGATTTTGATTGTCGGGATTCCGACGCCAACTGGCACGGCTTGGCCGTCTTTGCCGCAGGTGCCGACACCCTCGTCGAGCTGCAGATCGTGGCCGACCATGGAGACACGCGTCAGCACGTCGGGACCGTTGCCGATCAGAGTCGCGCCGCGGATTGGGGCGGTGATCTTGCCGTCTTCGATCATGTAGGCTTCCGACGCGGAAAAGACGAATTTCCCGTTCGTGATGTCGACCTGACCGCCGCCGAAGTTTACCGCGTACACGCCGTGCTTCACCGAGCGAATGATGTCTTCCGGATTGTCCTGGCCGGCGAGCATGTAGGTGTTGGTCATGCGCGGCATGGGAATGTGCTCGTAGCTTTCACGGCGACCGTTGCCGGTGTCGGCGATGCCCATCAGCTTCGACGATAGCTTGTCGCTGAGATAGCCCTTCAGAATCCCGTTTTCGATCAGCACCGTTTCCTGAGTGGGCTGGCCTTCGTCGTCCACATTCAACGACCCGCGGCGCCAGGGCATGGTGCCGTTATCGACCACGGTACACTTCTCGCTGGCCACGCGGCGGCCCACCAATCCCGCGAACGCGGAAGTCTTTTTGCGATTGAAATCTGCTTCCAGCCCATGACCGACGGCCTCGTGCAGCAGCACGCCTGGCCAGCCCGGTCCGAGCACGACTTCCATTTCGCCCGCTGGAGCCTCGCGCGCGTCGAGTTGCAGAATCGCTTGCCGGGCAGCTTCTTTCGCGAAATGCTCGGGAGTCTTTTCTCCGAAGAAGAAATCGAGCGCGACCCGGCCACCACCTCCGGCGCTGCCCCGGCCTGACTGTTCTCCGCTTTTGGCAATGCAGGAAGCGTTCAGACGCGCGAGCGGCTGAGAATCCTCGGCGATGGTCCCATCCGAAGTCACCACGAGAATGTTTCGCAGCTCGTCGGCGTAGCTCGCGCGAACTTCTTTAATTCTCGGATCGTAGGCACGGGCCGCCGCGTCAATCCGCATGACGAGTTCGACCTTGGCAGTAATCTCGGCATCGACGGAGGGCAGAGTGACGGGATAGAGACTCCGCGCCTGCGATTTCTGGAATCCGACGGATGGTGTTTTCGCTGGGCCCGAGGCGATCAGGGCCGCCGTTCGTGCCGCGTGCAGGATGCGTTCAGGGGAGAGATCGTCAGTGTAGGCGTACCCGGTGCGCTCGCCCGAGACCACGCGTATGCCGCATCCGGCCGAAATGCCTTGTGAGGCCGACTTCACCATCGACTCGTCGACACTCAGCGAGGTGGAGGAAAGATACTCAAAATAAAGGTCGGCGTAATCGCCGCCCGCAGAGAGCGCCGCTCCCAGGTAACGTGTTAAATCGGGCTGGGTAAGTCCGTAATGCTTAAAAAAGAAGTTTTCTTGAGTCACGTTGATTAGATGCCTTCCACCCGAAACTGGACTCCGGTGGCAGCTTGTCCAGCTATTATCCCATACCTCCCGTCGCCAAACGCATGTTCAGCGGTCACAGACGGGGGTCCAGCGGCGCTGGAAGAATGAGCGCATGACTCCAGAATCGCTCAGGGTCCTGTTGCAGGAATTTCTAGGCGGGTCTCGCCACGCCATTGTGCTCGAAGACGGTGCCCGTGTCTTTGACCTGGCCGAGGCAAGGTACTCGATTTCCGGTGAATACAACAAATGCCTGCTCCATTTGTGGTCGGCGGAGCGGAATGCGGTGCGGAGGATTCTCGACGCGGAAGTCCGGAATTCCAACCTGCGGCTCACGGTGCAGCGCCTGGGCCAGTCGAGGCCTTCGAAGCTGGAAATCTGCAAGGGTCACGATCACCGCACGCCGACGGCGCGGCGGGTGGCACGCGCAACGTATCAGCAGCGGCTGCGACGTTCGATGGAGCGCAACTTTCCCGGTTTCACGTTAACTAAGCTCAGCAATGCGATGGACCTCGAGCGCTCGTTTGGGCCCATCTATGCTCGCGGGCTGATGCGTCAGGGTCGAACCGCATTTGCGGTGTTCGGGGTGAACCAGGAGGAGACGCAGGCCTCGATCGACGCGGCACTCACGTTTGCCATTCTGTGGCTCGACACATGCCGCGACGCCGACCATCGGGTTCTCGTGGAAGGGATCAAAATCTTTGTGCCTGCGGGCACATCGGCACTCACCCGCGAACGCCTGGCACATTTGAATGCGGGCGCAGCCAAGTGGCATCTGTATGAATTTAATGAGCGGCACGATGACCTGACGATGATTGATTGCGCGGATCGGGGAAACATCGCAACCCGTCTGGTGCGCTGTCCGGACGAGTCGGCGGTCCTGGAACGCTTCTCCGAGTCGATTCATCGAGTGCTTGCGCTGTTGCCGGAATGCGAAGTCGCCGTGCTCTCGACGGCCGAAGTTGGGTTCCGTTGGAGAGGGCTCGAATTCGCGCGTGCCCGGCTTACTCACGAAACTGGCACGTTCCGGTCCGCGCAAGAGTTGGTGTTTGGGATCGGCGCAGAGGAGCACGCAGTGCGTGATTCGGGCGCAGACTTCACCGAGTTGATTCGTCGTTTGAAATCGGTGCGAGGTCCGCATGGGGCGCGGCATCAGCCATTATGGAGGCTGCACCCGGAACGTTGGCTCGAATCGCTGGTGGTTCGCGACGTCAGCGTGCTGGACGAACGACTCGACACGGGCTGTCTGTATTCGCAAGTGCCGGCATTTTCGGCGTCGGACCGGGCCATGCTCGACGTACTCACAACTACGCGAGAGAGACGACTGGCGGTGGTGGAACTGAAAGCAGACGAGGACATTCACTTGCCTCTTCAAGGGCTCGACTACTGGTCCCGCGTGCAATGGCATCATGCTCGCGGAGAGTTCCAGCAATTCGGGTACTTTCCAGGGAGGGAGCTCTCCCCGGAAGATCCGCTGCTGTTCTTGGTCGCTCCCACCCTGCACATCCATCCGACTACCGACACCATCCTGCGCTATCTCTCGCCTCAGATCGACTGGACGCTGGTGGGAATTGACGAACGCTGGCGCGACGGAGTTCGTACGATCTTTCGAAAGCGAGCGACGTTCTCCGAGCTGACAGGGTGGAAAAAGATCGTGAAGGAGTCGTCCGTGGTGTCGGCCTGAACGAAACCAACCGTTTGGGATTCGCCTTACTCCTTCCAGGATCCCAGTTGGCGTCGCAACGTGACCAACTGGCCCAGGTGGTAGGCATTGTGATCGGCTACCAGCAAGGCCTCGCGTAGCACGGTCTGCCCGTCACCCCACGGCAGGCGAGCATAGAGGTCGGTTTTTGGATTCTTCACAAGCGCTTGCACCGCCTTCAGATCTTTTCGAAAGCGTTGAACGCTGTTGGTCCAGGCGGAGAGAGTCGGCGGCGCCTCGGTCTTCGGCCAGTGGCCGGAGGGCCATTCCGGGGAAACGTGATGGGCATTGCGGCTGAATTCGAGGATATCCCACTGCGCGATCCTCAGGTGCTCGAGCAGCATCCACGCGGTGTATGGCAGGCCAGGGATCTTTTTTCCGCGCAATTTGGCGGGAAAATCGGCGATCACATCGTCGAACTTGGCATGCGCTCCTCCGCCCTGCAAAAGATACAAGAGATGTTCGCGGAGCGCCTGGTCGTGGCTGGTCTTCATACTCCCCCGTATTGACCTTGAAATGAACTAGCCCGGCATCACGCCCGGAGTTGTGGGCGACGACTCGGGCTTCTCTCCCCGATAGACGCGCGAAATCCCCCGAACGATTCGGCGCATGGGCAGAATTCCTTTGTCATCGGCCAGGAAGATCTCGCCCAGCCGCGTTCCGCGGTAGTACCAGCGTCTCAAGATCGCGAGATGCTCCATGATTTCGAGCGCGCTGTTAGAAGAAGGATTTGGAATGGCATCCAGCGCCTGCTGGACGCGCGATTCCATGGATTGCGACTTGGTGTGTTCGGGGGATTGAATGGAAAATGCGGCCGGGCCGGCGATGCAGCCGCTGCGGATCGGAAACAGAGTCACGGTATTCTCCGTGAGGCTCGGTTGCACCAGGACGCCGTTCAGGCGATCGATACGGCGCACGATTTCAGGTAACTGCGCAACTACCGGGTGCAATTTCTCCAGCCGCGTGTGCAGAGCCGCGGCATTCTCAAAATCCAGGTTGTTGGAAGCTTCCTCGCGTTGTTGTGACAGTTCGCTCTCGAGCGACTGGCCCGAAGTATCGAGGTACGCCTGCACCCGTCGGACTTCTGCGAGGTATTCCTGATCGGTGCATCCTTTGAAGCAGGGCGCGAGACACATCTTCATTTCTGAATAAATGCAGCCGGGAAACGCGGGGTCGGGATGCAGGTCGTCCACGCAGCGCCGCATCTTGAAAAAGTCGAGGGAATCATTGGCGAACTTCTCCGCACTGGTCCGCGAGGGGAAGGGGCCGTAGTAGAGCGAATTGCCTTTCGCGCGCCCGAGCCGCGTGGTAATCGAAGCCCGCGGGTATTGGTTGTCGAGATGCAGTTTCACCAGTGGCGCAAAGCGTAGCCGCAGCCGGGAAGCGTAGCTCTTCGGAAAGACTGCGCGTAACAATTGGTAAAGAAGAAAACCCGATTCGAAGTCGGAACTTGTGGGGCTGTATTCGATGGTTCGAACGCGATTGCGGAGGTTCAAACGCTTGGTACGCTCTTCGGGCACGGCAAGCAGGCGCTCGAGGCGTCGGCGCAGATTCGCCGTCTTGCTGACGTAGGGTTCCGACCCTTCATCGCCGCGCAGAAGGAAGACCGCTGGCTGCGCCGGGACGGCGAGGAAGATTTCGTGGTCGCGGTCTGCCTCGAACTCAAGCCGGTGGAGGAGCACCTCTCGATTCTAGATGCACTCGCGTTATCAAAGACAGGCCGACAGGCAGTGTGAAGCGGAAATCCACCGCGAACCGGACGACAATGCCGTGGCGTGCACAACCCTGAGGGTTTTGCCTGCTAACGAAAATCAGGCTGGTTGCGTCTACTGGGGAGGGTTTGTTCCTGCAAGTCCGCTGCGGAGGCGCCGATGCCGCGAACGTTCCTGCCACTGCTGTTCTTAATCGTCCCACTTCCAGTTCTCGCACAAACAACTGCTCCAAAGGCTGCCTATGATTTCTCGTTATCCCGCGAAGAGAAAATCAAGTTGGCCAAGAGCGCGGCTCCGCCCGAGGTCGCAGATAAGGCGACCGTTTACGTCCTGGACCGCACCGGCTACGTCAAGACTCAGGATGGAAGCAACGGTTTTTCTTGCTTTGTCGACCGGCAGACACCGCTCAACCAGGAGCCGACTTGCTTTGATGCCGAGGGGAGCGCAACCACACTGCCGACACGTTTCTTCGCTGAAGAGCAACGCGCCCAAGGAAAGAGCGAAGAAGAGATCAAAGCGGACATCGACGCAGGCTATAAGAGCGGCAAGTATCGCGCGCCGGGCAAGCCGGGGATCGTTTACATGATGTCCGACAATGGATACCTGTACTTTCCCGGTCAAACAAAGTTGATCCACATTCCGGCCCATCTCATGTTTTACGCTCCCTATGCGACCGAAAAAGACATTGGTGCGCCGCCAGCGGCGATAAATATGCCTCGCCTGATTCGGCCTGGGCAACCCGATGCCGTGATGATCGTGATTCCGGCAAGCGGGTCAAAAGACAGCCATTAGTCTCTACGGAGCCGGTCGTAGTGATGGAGCGGCACAGGGGCTTGATCTAACTCCGATTTTCCGAAAATTCGCGCCGCCCATGTCCGATGCTACAAAACCCCTGCCAGAAGCCGGGTTCGGTGTAGAATGGCGCTCCTCGGCCCACCACCCAGGGACCCCGCACACGGGCCATGATCCAAAAAAAATCTGGCAAGGAGGAAGTAGACTCATGTCTGAAGTCAGAATTTTGCGTCGCGTCTCTGTACTGGCGACCGTCGCAGCCTTCGTGGCGACCCTCGTCCCGACGGCGACTCGCGCCCAGGATTCCAGCAGCCTTGATGTTCAGCTGACGTCCGTCGATCGAGCAGCTGCACGGCAGGCGACGAACCGAACCCATCACGCGACATCGCGCTATCTGCCCAAATCGGCCACGACTTCGCGTACGCTGCTCTCGAGCGGACATCGTACCGCGGCAGCACATTCGGGCGCGCCAAGCAGAGCGGACCAGTCGGTACCAGCGCCCCCGCCACGTTATCCCGCTGATGTCACCTATCAGGGTGGACAGGTAGTGGAGATGGCAGAATCCCACGCGGTTTACCTGCTGCCGAATGGGCATTGCGACGTATCCCAGTGCTGGGGAAATCCGGAGGGATTCCTGCGTGATTTCGGGCGCAGTGAGTTCTCTCACGTGCTGGATCAGTATGTGGGCCGCACCGATAACAACCGTTACACGGTCGGACAACACGCCAAGATCAGCTTCACGCCTTCGAGCACGCCTTTAACGGACAATGACATCGTGAGTTACGTCCACGCGGTGGCTTCCCGCACGGGAGGGACGGGGTACAACCACATCTATCACGTGTTCCTGCCACAGGGCACGGACGAATGTTTCGATAACACGTTCACGGTCTGTTATTCCCCGGATAACAATGCCACGTTCTTCTTTTGTGCGTACCACGGCAGCGCGGACTTCAGCGACATTGGTCACGTTCTCTACAGCGTAGAGCCGTACCAGAATGTTTTCGGCTGCTCCGATCCTCCGGGCACGCCGAACGGGCAACTGGTTGACTCGACGAACGATGTACTTTCGCATGAGCTTTCCGAGACGATATCCGATCCTGACGGCGATGCCTGGTGGAACGCTACTCCGTCGGTGACTGGGCTTCAAGGCGAAGAGATCGGTGATGAATGCGTGTTTATCGTTCCTCCGGCCTTTGGCGACCCGTCGGTGTTCACGATTGGCCGTCACCTGTACGCAGTGCAGCTGGAGTATTCCAACTCCGTGCATGGCTGCGCCGGGACACCGTAGAAACACAACTAGCTTCTAACCAAAACGCCCACTCACCGGGTTCTGCTCGTGTGAGTGGGCTGATTTTTTGGCGAGCGCTGCGGTTAGTCCTTCTTGGAATCTCCAAGTTTGCGGGCAATTTCTTCGACGATTTTGGGCCGCAACTCTGCCAGTACGCTGTCCACAATACTGGCAATCGCCCTGGCGTCGGTGACGGGAGTCTTTTCCGAGGGAGCCGGGGTGATCGTCTCGGTTTCTGACTTTGCAGACTCGCTCTTTACAGGCTCGGCCTGATCGAACTCCTCCTTGGCCAGCGCGGGCTTGGCTGCGGCTCCAGCAATCGAGTCGCGAATATTTTTCCAGTTGGCGGCCATGATCTCAGATCCTCCCAGGATTTCGGTTTCCATTTCGGAACGTTCGAGCTGGGCTTGCATGGTGGCAGCGACTGGCTCCGCAACTTCGCGAGCGGAGTCGATTGCAGGCACAGGTGACGTTTCTTCTTGCAGCGGCATACTGATGGCAGCTACCAGCGACGCTGCTTCTCCGGCAGCTGCGGCCGTCGCCATGGCGTATACCGCGGCGGAATCAGATACCGAAGCCGTGGCAGCGGCCACCGCAGGCACATCAGCGGGGTTCGCCGGTGGCGCCGGTTGAGCCTCGGTGGAGGCGACGGTATGAGCGTGCTGCATCTCAGTCTCAAGAGAAGCGCTGGCCTCATCGCCGGCAAGCGCGATTTCTTCAGCGACCCACCGAGGGCCCGCAGCTGGACTTGCGCTCGCAGAGGCAGCCGGGCTCACGTTGTCCTGGGATCCGGCGGAAGCAAATACGGCCGCGTTTGCCGTATCGGCAGGCGGGATGAGAGCTTGCAATGCCGCCATTACCTCATCGTCTGCCGCTTTGCCCTGGATGACTGGTGGCGGCAGCTCGGGCAACGTTTCAACCGGTGTATACGGGGCAGGATCGACTGGACTCTCGAGCTGGGCAGTGTCCACAACCGGCAAAGTTTCGGACTGGATGGGTTCCGTCGTCTCGGCGGAGATCGCCTGATTCGTTTCGACCGGCGCCTGTTCCTGCACGGCGCTCGGCATCATTTCCGCAGGTGGCTCTGCCTCGGACCTGAGATCCTCGGGAACCGAGACCGCTTCTGGAACGAAGTCAGCGGAAATGGGTTGCGGCTCGGGTGTTTCGATTTCTGGGGCGCTAGCGAAGGTTACCGGCCCGGGATCTTCGGGGGTTGCGTCTGAAGCGTCGGTTTCGACCACAGCAGGCGAGTCGCTATCGGCAACATGGGTGGAGACATCGGTCTCGACCACCTCCACCACGGGGGCGACAGCAGCTGCAGCGCCGCTCAGTTGCGCTGCTGCGGCCGTGATCGCGGCGATCTCTTCGGGAGTGATGTCGTGCGGCACTCCAGCGGGCACAGGTCGCTCGAAAGTATCCGCTGCAGCCGGCTTTGGCTGGGTCTTTCTGGCCGTGGGCTCGACGAAATCGCGGAAGCCCTTGCCTTGCGTCGCCGTGTAATCAGGCGGCGGTTCGTTATCCCGCGATTTTGGCGGTCCCCCCGGGATACGAAGGCGCGCCTTCCATCCTTCATCGCTATCACCGAACTTCTCGGTCGATTCCTGATCGACAGAGGCAACCGCCCTGGCGAAGCGCCCTTGCTTATACGGCTCGGGCTGAGGAATGATCTTGTCTTCCAGCTTGGTGAGCGCGGCCAACAACTCGCTAGCTTCAAACGGTTTCACCACGAAGGCGTCGGCGCGGGCGCGGCGGGCTTCTTCGGGCTTGAACGGCTCGAGCTTGCCGACGGTCAGCAAAATCGGAATGCGCGCGGTTTCGCGGTTCTCCTTAATGCGCTGGCATACTTCCAGGCCGCTATAGCCGGGCATGTATACGTCGAGGACGATGAGATCGGGCTTTCCTTCGGCGATTTTCTTAAGCGCTGCCGAGCCGTTATTGACGGTAATCACGTCATAACCGGCGTCTGTGAGGATCTTCCGGCCCATGTTTTGGGCGGTCACACTGTCGTCGGCAAGCAGGATTTTGCGGGCCAAAGGGTGTCCTTTGCTGAAGGGGGAGATACCTGCGAAGTTAACCTGTGCACCTGCCCAAGTCAATTGCGGAAGGCGGTTACGAGTGGTTACCGGGGGTCATGGCTTACCGAGATTGGAACGAGAAACGCCGCAGTTAGCGGCGTTTCTTAGGATCCGATACACGAAAGTGAAGCAGCTGGAGCTTCCGTTCGAGCGCACCTAAAACGGATTCAGCTTCCCTAATCCTTTTTTCTTCTTTTTCTTGCTCGTGGAAGTGCCTGATGATGAGGCAGTGGACGAACTGGAACTGCTGTCGACAGGCTGTACCGAGCCATTCTGGACTTCGTTGACCTGGGCCGGCGGAGGCAGAGTCTGGCCGCCGTTATCGGCCGGCTCGACTTTGAGTTCGTTCGAGTCAGGCGCAGCATTCGGCTTTAACTCGTTCGAATCCGAGGCGGCGGGGGGTGCGGCAGCGGTATCCCCTGCAGCTGGTGTCCCTGCATCCGAGCGCGGCGGGGCTTCGTTGGGGGGCGGCGTAGCCGAGCCGTCTTTAGGCATCTCAATCGACAGCGTGTTGTTTCCGGAGGCAGCCGGCGCCCCCAACATCGCCCCGGTCACATCGCGGCTGACGTCGGTGGCGCTCATTCCCTTAGGATCGACGAGTTGCGGGTCCCCAACTTTGGTCGCGCGCGCTACATCGGGATGCTTCTGAAAGCCTCGCATGACGTGGCTGACGATCCCGGTGCTATGCCGGCTTTCCTCCTCGGCTTTGTTTTGCGCGATGGCGGCTTGCGTCGGGGTCGGAATGGGCCGGTGCAACGCCTCGAGCCGTCTCTTGGCGTCTTCGGCGCGATTCATCTCTGGATAGCGAGTCAGAATCTTCGAGTAAGCATCGACGGCGCGCTTGGTTTCCCGCTCGATAGCACGGGCCTTGGCGGTCTCATTAAAGCTCTTGGACCGAATCAGGGCGACCTCGCCTTCGTAGCACTGACCGAGCAGATAGAGCGCTTCATCGGCCTCGCTGTAGAGCGGGTAACGCTCGACCAGCGTGCTCAAGCGCGCGATGGCAGCGGGATAAGACTGCCGCAAGTAATAGAACCGACCGATCTCGAATTCGCGCTCGCCGAGCACTTCCTGCACTTCCAGCAGGCGCTGCTTCGCCTCCGGGACCAGCTTTGAGTCCGGATATTGCAGGATGAGATTGCGATATTCCTCTTCCGCGCGTTTGGCGTGGGTGTAATCGCGATCGGGCTTCTCCATCTGCTGGTAATGGATGTTGGCGATCTTCAGCTGAGCCTCGGCGGCCTCGGGCATGTTGGGAAAGAACGTTTCAAAGTCCTTGTATTCGATTTCGGCCTGCGTCAGAGCGGCCGTGCCACCTTCCGCATACCAGGAATCACCGACGGCGAGTTTCGCGCGCGCGATGAATTCGGAGTCCGGATAGGTGTTGATCAGCGTCTGCAGGGTCATGCGCGCGACGTCGTACCGGTTATGTTTGAGAGCGTCCATGGCGCGATCGAACAGCACCTTATCGGGCTGTTTCGAGCCTACGTTCGCAAGGGGGTTGTTCACCTTTTTGTTCGTGCAGGCGACACTGAACGCCAGCGCGCCCAGCAGAACGATGACCGGAATACGACGTGACATAAGAACCTCGGGAAATCAGTGTGACGCGGGTGGTTTGCCTCTTCCCGCGCTGCCCGGTTGCCTCCCGGGCGAAAGGGCTGAGCACGGCCCTTTTCGAAATCAGACCTTCTGCAACGTAGCTTCCGTGGCCGCTTTTAACAGCTTTTCGGCGTTAGTCTTTGGATCACCATTGCCGAACACGGCGTTGCCCGCCACCAAAATTTCTGCTCCCGCCCGGACCACTTCGGCTATGGTGTCGAGCGCCACGCCACCGTCGACCTCGATGCGGAAGTTGAGTCCCCGGCGGGCGCGAATCTCCGCGAGCCGCCGCATTTTGTGGAGGGAGTTGGGCAGAAATTTTTGCCCTCCAAAACCTGGGTTGACCGACATCACCAGGACATAGTCCACAATATCAAGGACTTCCGAGAGCGTCTCAACCGGCGTTGCGGGATTGATCACCACCCCTGCCAGCGCGCCATGATCGCGGATATGGTGCAGCGTACGGTCCAGGTGGACGCAAGCTTCCTGGTGCACAGAAACCCAATTCGCGCCGGACTCGACGAAAGCCGGGATGAATTCATCGGGATTTTCGATCATCAGGTGGCAATCAAGAGGCAGGTTGGTCGCCTTCCGCAGCGACTTGACCACAGGAGGGCCAATGGTCAAATTCGGTACAAAATGCCCATCCATGATATCGACATGGATCACGGTGGCGCCGCCCTCGGTGGCGCGCCGGACCTGGTCCGCCAGATGAGCAAAATCGGCCGACAATATGGAAGGCGCTAGTTCGATCAAACCTGGGTCTCGCGGGAAAATTCCTGTGGAAATTCTAGCATGCTCATCGCCGCCGAGCCTCGAATTCGAGCCGGGATGACGTCGCGGCGTAAGTGGCGTTGACGCCCTAGATTGGCGTGGATAAGATGGGCGCCGGCTTCCATGATTGAGCAGACCGTTTCCCACTATCGAATCGTCGAAAAACTGGGCGGCGGCGGCATGGGCGTGGTGTATAAGGCCGAGGACCCACGGCTGGGGCGGTTTGTTGCCCTGAAATTCCTTCCTGAAGAGCTGGCGCGCGATCCGCAGGCCCTGGAGCGATTCCGGCGCGAGGCGCGGGCGGCGTCGGCGTTGAATCATCCTAATATTTGCTCGATTTATGACATCGGCGAAGACGGTGGACGCACGTTCATCGTGATGGAGTTTCTCGAAGGGCTGACACTGAAGCACCGGATCGAGAGCCGGCCGCTGCGGCTGGAGCAGATGTGCGATATCGGGTATACAGATTGCGGACGCGCTGGATGCGGCGCACAGCCGGGGCATCGTGCATCGCGACATCAAGCCGGCGAACATCTTCGTGACCAGCCGCGGCGCGGTGAAGATCCTGGATTTTGGGCTGGCGAAGGTCGGTCCTGGGCTGGCGGGTGGAAACACGCAGGCGACGGCGGCGAGCGATGTGAACCTGACGAGTCCGGGGATGACGATGGGGACGGTGGCCTACATGTCGCCGGAGCAGGCGCGCGGGGAGCAGCTGGATGCGCGCACGGATCTGTTTTCGTTTGGCGTGGTGCTGTACGAGATGGCGACCGGACGGCAGCCGTTTTCAGGCGGGACGTCGGCGGTAGTGTTCAACGAGATTCTGGAACACCGACCGACGAAGCCGAGCACGCTGAATCCGCAGGTGCCGGCGAGGCTGGAAGAAATCATCGACAAGACGCTGGAGAAGGACAGAGATCTGCGCTGCCAGACGGCGGCGGAGTTGCGCGGCGATCTGAAGCGGCTGAAGCGGGACAGCGAGTCGGGCCGGATTATCGCGGCGAGTGCGGCAACGCGGGAAACGGTTGCGAAAACAGGCGCAGCGAGCATGAAGTGGGTGGCTGCGGGCGCGGCAGCGGTGGCGCTGGGGGCGGGATTCCTGGTGGGGCGAGTTACGGCGAAGCCGGCGCCGCTGATTCCTCCGGTGTATCACCAGCTGACGTTCCGGCATGGCGGAATCCGCATGGCGCGCTTCAGCAGCGATGGGAAGACGATGATCTACAGCGCGGCTTGGGAAGAGACTCCGATTGAGGTGTTCACGACGCGGCCGGAGAGTCCGGAGTCGAAGCCGTTTGGTCTGAGGGGTGCGGAGGTGGAGTCGGTGTCGGCGCAAGGGGAGATGGCCGTGCTGCTGCGCAGCCACAACACCGAGCCTTATATCAACAACGGAACTCTGGCGCGGGTGCCTTTGGGTGGAGGCGCGCCGCGGGAAGTGCTGGAAGATGTGCAGTGGGCGGACTGGTCGCCAGACGGGACGAACTTTGCCGTCGTGCGGGACATGGAGGGGCAGAACCGGCTGGAGTATCCGATTGGGAAGGTGTTGTACAAGACGGCGGGATGGGTAAGTCATCCGCGGGTGTCGCCCGATGGGAAATGGGTGGCGTTTCTGGATCATCCGGAGCGGCGCGACGATCAGGGCGTGGTGTCGGTGGTGGACACGGCGGGGAATAAGAAGGACCTGTCGCAAACGTGGGAATCGGTGCAGGGGCTGGCGTGGTCGCCGCGCGGGGACGAATTGTGGTTCAGCTCGGCGAAGGTGGGCAACGGAAGATTTCTGAATGCGGTTACGCTGTCAGGGAAAGAGAGGTTGCTGGCGCGGGAGCCGGGCACACTGACGCTGCAGGATGTGGCGCGCGATGGACGGGTGCTGCTGACGCGCGACGTGCAACGAGTCGGCATGGTAGGACAGGCGCCGGGAGGAAACAAGGAAGCGGATCTCTCGTGGCTGGACTGGTCGGCGCCGACGGACCTGTCGGCGGACGGGAAGACACTGTTGTTTCTGGAGTCGGGAGAAGGCGGCGGGGAGAACTACAGCGTGTATGTGCGGCAGACGGATGGTTCCCCGGCGGTGCGGTTGGGAGATGGCGCGGCGTATGCCTTGTCCCCAGACCAGAAATGGGTGATTGCGGGCGCGGTGCGATCGCCGATGGATTCGACGTTGCTGCCAACCGGAGCCGGGGAGAGCCGAAAACTCTCCCACGGTGCGGTGACGCTGGTGCGGGCGCGCTGGATGCCGGATGGCAAGCGGTACGTCTTCATCGGGAATGAGAAGGGTCACGGCTTGCGGTTGTGGGTGGGAAGTGTGGAGGGCAGCGATCCGAAAGCGATTTCGCCGGAAGGGACGCAGGCGACGCAGTGGGCGGTGTCGCCGGACGGGAAGCTGGTGGCAGCGGCACAGGCGGACCGGAAGGGATATCTGTTCTCCACCGAAGGTGGCGAGCCACGGCCGATCCCGGGCTTTCCGGATGGATACATTCCGGTGGGGTGGTCGGCGGATGGACGATCGGTCTTTATCTACACGCCGGGGGAATTGCCGGCGAAGGTTTCGCAGTTGGATATTGCAAGCGGGCAAAAGAAATTATGGAAAGAGTTGATGCCGGCGGATGCGGCGGGTATCACGGACATGGGACCGATCCTGGTCACGCCCGACGGCAAGTCGTACGTGTATGAGTACGGGCGCACGCTCTCCGACTTGTTCCTGGTCGAGGGGATTCAATAATCCAGAAAAATTCAGCAGGATGGCGGCGCGCAAGATTCTTGCGGCGGCGGTGGAGTGCCTTCATTCTGCAAAAAGAGCAATTAACCACAGAGGACACAGGGGGCACAGAGAACCCAGTGGCCGGTTCCTGGGTATGTAGCTCGTGCCTGCGCCTGCAGCGCGAGTTTGGTGTCTTGCGGTAGAAATTCCTGCCCGATTTTCACGCGAGTTCTTCGCGTTCCTCACACTAGATCGTTGCGCGATTGAGGCACGGTTAACGCTGATCGTGGCCATGGTCGTGATCGGCGTCGCGACGACGGAGAAATCTTAAAACGCAGCGGCCGCAGAGAATTTCCGCAGAGTACGCAGAGCGGTGTTCCTCGCTGAGTGGATGGTCGAACACGTGTGCCGGCCTTGTGGAGAGACTGATTCCCCGCGAGATCGCTGACGGGAGATCGGTTCCGGAGTGGGTTTAAGGGAGTCGAGCGAGTTCGATAGCTTTTTTCAGCACGGGATCGCGCGAACTTCGGAGGTCGTCGGGAGTGGGGTCGATGGGGACATCGGGGGTAATGCCGACACCCTCGAATTGCGTGCCGTCGGGGAAGGTGTGGCGGACGGCGGCAATGTTGAGCATCATCCCGTTGGGATAGTCGACGTGCTCCGTGAGCGAGTAGGTGCCGGCGGTGGTTTCGCCGACGAGCGTGGCGCGCTTGGCGTACTTGAATGGCATGACGAAATCCTCACAGGCACAGGAGCACACGCGGTCGATGAGGAGAATGAGGCGGCCGGAAAACGCGGGGTCGCGCGGGGTGATGACGGTGTCGGTAAGGGTGAGCGTGGAGTGCGCGGGGTACGAGGGAGCGTAGTTGCGCAAGAGCGAGCCGCCATGCTCGGTGCTGGAGTCGGTCCAGGTCTGGTAGGGGCGAGTCATCAGCGCGCGCTGCAAAATGCCGGGGGAGCCAAGGCCAGGATTGCCGCGCACGTCGAGGATGATGGTTTTGGCGTCGTGAAATTGCTGGAGGAGATCGAGAGCGTGGGCCTGGGTCTGGATGCCGTGGAAGGTGGGGACCTTAATGTAGGCAACGGATTTTTCGACGAGCCAGCGGCCTTCGGTGTTGGCGGGCGGGAGAGGAGATTTCTTGTCGTTCCTGCGGTCGATGGGAACGCGGCGCCCGTCGGCGAAGGTGAGGGTGAATTTTTCCGGAAAGACGGCGGGCGTATCGAAAAAGCTGAGACCGGCGTCGCGGTCGCTCGAGGCCGAGATGTAACGGCGATTCGCCGCGAAGAAGTTGTCGATCGGCGTGGCGTCGATGGAGGTTATGACATCGCCGATGTGGATGGAGTCGACTTGGGAGCGGATGACGGTCCAACGGCCACTGAGAGGGTAGGCAAGGATTCCGATGGGTTGGGCGGAGGTCTGATCGAGCCAGGTGTCGTAGAACCAGGAGTGGCCGTCGTGGAGATCGGCGACGAGTTCCATGGAGGCGAGGTCGAAGGTGCGACGATCGTCGGAGGCGAGAACGGTCGAGAGATATTGTTTGTAGGCGGAGTCGAATTTGTCTTGGGAGAGGCCTGGAAAGAAGGTCGTGATGACGTGGTAGATCTGCGACGCCATGAAGGCGCGGTTTTCGATGGGGAGCGTGGTGGCATGCGCTGGCTCGTTTTGCGGGGACGAGAGATTTTGGGCGGTCAGTAGCGGTTGGAATGCGAGAAAGGCGAAGAGAATCGCGGCGAGGGGTTTGGTCATATGATCCGCTCCGAGGATCAGACGGGGTTGGCGCGTCAGGGTGAGCGGATGGGGCGTGTCGAAAAGAATGGGAACAGGAGGTCCACCGCTTGTGCGGTGAGGCGACGATGAACGCCAGTTTTCTTTTGGTGCGTAACCTGTACGAAAGGCCCTGCCCAAATCACTGGAACCTGTCAGATATTTTCAACACAGGCGATCGCTGATGAAATGGGAGCATTGCAGTGAGCGGTAGAAGAAAGGCTCAGCGTTCTGTGGCAGTGCCGGAAGGGAGAATTCCCGCGCGCGCAAGCGGGGTCTATCACGAAGTCAGGTGAACGGTCGTGCGCGGATTAGTGTTGCTGCTGTTGTTCGTGGGTGTGCAGGCGGGGATGGCAGCGGCGCGCGACAGCCGAGATCGCGGTGGGAGCGTGACGGTGGTGAGTCCACACGGCCCACTGAGCATTGCCTTGCGAGAACTGCCATAGCCCAAAGGGGTGGTCCCCCATCCGCGCGATCCCGGAGTTTGATCACCGCAAGACGGGATTTCCCCTGCGTGGATTGCACGTGAAGGTCGGGTGCAAAGACTGCCACTCGGACCTGGTGTTCACGCACGTGGGGCGGCAGTGCCAGGACTGCCACGCCGATATCCACCGGCGCAAGAACGGAGCGCAGTGCGATTTGTGCCATCGCGATACCGGGTGGCAAGTCTCGATTCACAACATCAACGAACATCAGGACCGGTTCCCGCTGATCGGGGCGCATGCCGCGGTCGATTGCTATTCGTGTCACAAGGTGGGGACGGTGGGAGCGTTCAACCGGCAGGGGCTGTCGACGGAGTGCTCGAGCTGTCACCTGGATGATTTCCGGAAGGCGAAGTCTCCGAATCACCAGGCGCTAGGTTTTTCGATGGACTGCCTGGAGTGCCACAGCCTGATGGTGGGATGGAGAACGAGTATTTCGCCGGGGATGCTGAGGAGAGGGAAGAGGCCGTGAGGATAGAGTGCGTCGCGAGAGTGGCAAAGGACGCCAACATTGCTTGCGGGCTTGCGCCCGCATCGCAAGGGTGTCGCCCCTACGGGGCTCGTTCGCTTCTTCGAGCTCACCCCGGGCTTACGCCCGGGGCTAATCTATGCCGTCCCTACGGGACTAAGGCATGGGTGAATTCATGCGTTAGGACTTTCGAGACTAAAGCGTGGGTGAATTCATGCGTTGGGACTTTCGAGACTAAAGCGTGGGTGAATTCATGCGTTAGGACTTTCGAGACTAAAGCGTGGGTGAATTCATGCGTTAGGACTTTCGAGACTAAAGCATGGGTGAATTCATGCGTTAGGACTTTCGAGACTAGAGCATTGGGTGAATTCATGTGTTAGGACTTTCGAGACTAAAGCATGGATGCATTCATGCATTTGAGCTTTCATGCATTTGAGTTTGGAAGGTAATGAAGGTTAGTGATGAAGGGCCTGTTTTGGATTTGCGTGGTGATGATTTTCGTGTCGCTGGGCGCGGCTCGAACGATCGAGCTGCATTCGGCGGCTGAGATCGAGGCGGTGAATGTTACGCAGCGCGGAGACCGGGTGAAGGTGGAGGTGAGGCTGTCGGAGGCGGTGAGTCCGCGGGTGTTGCTGGCGGAGAATCCGAACCGGCTGGTACTGGAGTTGCCGAATACGCTGGTGCAGGCGAGGCAGCAGCGTATCGCAGTGAACCGGGCAGGGGTGAAGGATCTGCGAATCGGGCTGACGAGCGCGTCTCCAATGGTGACGCGGGTGGTGGTGGACCTGATGGGTGCGCGTCCGTATGGGCTGGCGGTTGTCGGGAACACGATTGCGTTGACTGTGTTGCCGGCGGCTGAAGGAGAAGGCGCGCAGCCAGGGATGTTGGCGAGCGGCGGACTGAGCGGGATTTCGGAGACGGGGATCGCGGCGATGACGCGAGCGGCAGGCAAGCACGTGCAGATGGGGTTCAAGGTGAAGTACGTGGCCGAAGGAGCGGTGTATCTGGCAGGCGGGCGTCATGCGGGACTCGAGGAAGGCATGACGCTGACGGTCCGCGAGAAGAACGGGTCGCGGGCGAATGTGGCGGGAGACGATTCGGGGGGCGTCGCGCAGTTGCGCGTAGTCTCTGTGGCGGAAAATTCGGCGGTGACGGAAGTGCACAACGCGAAACGGGCAGTGAAGCCGGGGGATTGGGCCTATCTATCGCTGGAAGAAACGGACGCGCTGATGGCGAAGAAAGCAGGTAAGAAGAGTGGACCGATCGCGGTGCTTTCGGAGCGGCCAATTTCGCCGGGCGACTCGTTCATGGCGCGCACGCCGCAGGTGGAACGATCGGAGGCAGGACGGGTGCGCGCCCGGATCGGGTTTGACTATAGCGGCATCACCGGGTCGCTCGGCAGCAGCACGCAACTCGGCGTGGTGGCGCGCACCGACATCACGCAGATTGGCGGGACACACTGGAATCTCGAGGGCTACTGGCGGGGGCGCATCACGCACCAGTCGCGGACAGAGGAAGAATCGCTGCAGAACGTGCTGAACAAGACGTACACGATGCAGCTGTATTACGAGAATCCGGAGTCGCGGTGGGTGGCCGGGTTCGGACGGTTGTATGTGCCGTGGGCGAACAGCCTCGACACGATCGATGGCGGATACGTGGGGCGGCGCGTGGGATCGCGAGTCATTGTCGGGGCGTTCGCGGGGTCAACGCCAGATCCGACGTCATGGCACTACAACCCGGATCAGAAGATTGGCGGCGGCTTCGTGAATTTTTCCGGCGGAGATTCGGAATCGTGGCGCTACACGAGCACAACCGGAATCGCACTGAACACGCTGAAATGGAAGCTGGACCATCCGTTTGTGTTTGCGGAGAACGGAGTGTCGTACAAGAACACGTTCTCGGTGTACCACTCGCTGATTGCGGACGCTCCCCAGGGGACGACGACGGATGGGATCACGCCGGGCGCGGGGATCAGCCGGAGTTATCTGACGGTGCACTACCAGCCACATCCGCGGATTTCGTTCGACGTGTACCACAACTATTTTCGCGATGTGCCAACCGCGTCGACCGCGCTCATCGGAACCGGGCTGGTGGACAAACTGCTGTATCAGGGATTGAGCTTCGGAGTACGGGTGGAACCGATCAAGCATGTGCAGGTGTACACGACGCTCGGGGAGAGCGCGAAGACAGGCGATGCGCGACGCTCGCTGAACCAGATGTACGGGTTGACGCTGACGGAGATCGGGCGGACGGGCTGGCGGGCCGACATGCGGTATTCGAAATTCGCGAGTTCGTTCGGAAGCGGCGACTACAAGCTGCTGACGCTGTCACGGCATCTGGGCGAGCGGATGATGTGGGATGCGCAGATCGGGAGCCAGAGCCTGGTGTCGCCCTTCACGGTGAATACGCGGTCGAATTTTGTGGATACATCGATCGATGTGAATCTTTGGGGGCGGTCGTTTTTCCAGAGCGGATACACGCTGGTGCGGGGCGTGATGATGGATTACAGCCAGTGGTACTTGAGTCTGGGGTATCGGTTGGATGGGAAGCCGGCGGGAAAGTAAATTGCCGGCGGACTGAGTGACGAGCGCGGCGAAAGCTTGTCGAGTTGAAAACGAACTCCACGGGCAAAAAACGGACGCTCACTCAGGAGCGTCCGCTATAGGTTGGCCTGGTAGGGGGAACGAATTATTTGAATTGAACTGCCGGAAGGACGCCCGTTCCTTCGATGCGAACCGCGTCAAGGGCTGAAGGATCGAGACCCAGGGCCTGGAGGATGGTAGGCGCGACCTGAGCGGTGCCCACTGAGGCGCTGACCGTTGTGCGTCGGAAGGACGGGTTGGACAGCAGCAGAATGACATTGGTGTCGTCGTGGGCGAACCCGCCGTGCTCCGCCTGTTTCGCGTGGCTGCCGGAGTAAGTCACGCCCACGTTCGGGGTCACGATGATGTCTGGCGAGCGCGGGTCTTTGGTTGGGTCGTTGTAGTTAAGGGTAAGGGAGGGGCCGTAGTAGATCTGCCCGAGGGCGATGCCGGAGGCAGACGCATTGTTTTCAAGTAGGGTAACGCTGGCGTCGGTATCGGCGGAGCTCTTCAGCCAGAGCAGCGATACGTCGTCTTCCGTCGGTCCAATGCCGGAGCCGAGGGGAGACTCCGAGTCAGGAATAAAGCCCGCCGTGGCGAGCACGGTGGCGGGCGAAGTGCCAATGCCGGCGCGAGTCTGAGGAACGTAGCGGCTGGGATCGATGGGGGACTGACCGTGCTTGGCCGTGATCACGATGAGGGTCGAATCGTAGAGTCCCCTTGCCTTCAGTTTGCTGACGAACGCTGCAATCGAGGCGTCGACGAACTGGAATTCGTTCAGCAGTGCGGCAGAGGGTGTGCCGGCGGCATCGAGATATCCCCCGGTCACGTTGTTGCTCGCCTCAATGAGTTTCTGACCAACGCTGACTGCCTGGAAGTTCATGCCGAAGATGGTGGGAACCTGAGTCTTCTTGGTGCCGAGGTGGTCCTTCCCATCGATCCAGTTGAGAATGGCGTTGACCTTCAACGTGTCGTAGCACTGAATGTTCTGGAAGCTGTTGGTCCAGGCGGTCACGTCGGAGCCGGGATCGAGGACGGTGGCGCATGAGATGCCGGTGGGTGTGGTCACGCCGGGAAGGCCGATCACGTTAGAGTTGATTTCGGGCGCGTAGAAATCGTCGAGCGCTGAGGGTCCGATGCCAGAGGCGACCGAGGAATAGGCAGGGTGCTTATCGGACCATGCTGCGAATCCGCCGGCCTGATGAATAACGCTGAAGATGCTGTTGGCGCGAACGAACTCCCACGGATAAACGGGCTTGCAGCCCTTGCTTGGGTCGCGGACGAGTCTCATCGGATCGATGGAAGCGATGGTGCCGTCGGTCAACGCAGCGCCGGGGGCGCCGCCATTCACCATGGTCTGGTCGATGTCGATCCCTTCTTCATACTCAGTTGTGGTACCCGTGGGCGGCGTATTGGGAGTGCAAGGGCCTGCCGCCACGCCGTTGCCGGTGGTTTTCGCGGGGGCGTCGAAGTTTCGCGAATAAGCGACGTCGTAGTACACGCCGGTCAGGGCCGGGCTTCCGCCGGTGATGATCGCGGTGAGGCCGGGGAAAGAGTCCGAGGGTTTTGATGTGCTGGCGGCAACGTAGTTAACGCCCTTCTTCCCGAGAGCAGCAAGCGCGGGGCAGTAGGGTTCGCCATTGTTTACGGTGCCGACGCCCTTAGCGCAGTTCAAGTAATCCACAGCGTGCATACCATCGACGCTGATCAACAGGACGCGTTTGATGTGGCCGGGATGGTTGTTCTGGGCGGATGCGACGCCAACCGCGCAGGCAATTCCGAGGGAGAGTACAGCGAGTGTTTTTTTCATTTGTGACCTCGAGCGGCGATAGTATGAAACGCCGTGTGACGGAGAGGTTAAGGAGAGTTGAAAAGTTCGTGAATCCTGCCGGGAACGTCTGGGAACAGGCTCCAGGCAAGGAATTCCGACGATTGTGATGGAGGACGTTAGCGGACTCCGTCTTGATTTTTGAACATTACCTGGAGGCGGCAAGCGGGTTCATGATCACGTAGAGAGAATTCCTCTCGCGACTTGATGGTGACTGCTGAGATTGGGTTCTGCGTTAGCGGTGGGCGTGGGGGCTTTGGGCGGGATTCTTGCCGGCCGGGGTGGCGTCCTTGAGAACTTTGACTTCGAAGTCGACGGGCAGATGTTTGGGCGGGTAGCAAGCGGCGTTGTCGCAGGCTTGATATTTCAGGTCGCCGTGGACGGCGTACTTACCGGGCTGCACGGTATGGAGCGGGCGTACGGTCATGGTGACGGCGAAGTCGCCGGTGTAAACGTTCAGCGGCTCGTTTGGGGCAAAGGGAAAGGACATGTCTTTGCCCGCCGGGTAGCTGACTTTGGTGAGGGCGATGTCGGTGGGCGCGTCCATTTTAAGGGCGGTGGGAATAAGGAATTCGGTTTTCGGCGTGTTGGAGTTGATGTGGTAGCCGGGAGCGACGCGGAAGTTGAGCGTGACGACGCCGGATTTGCCACGGGTGACCGTGATGGGGTCGATGGGCGCGACGGTGACGGACGGGGCCTTCTTCCCTGGCGATTGCGCGAAGGCGAGAGTGGCGCAGATCAGGAATGCGAGGAAGAGTGGTTGGCGCGTTTGTTTCGGTGACATTAGAAATTGTGCGGCCCCTAAAGGGGCTCGAGTGTGGCTGTTTACGGGGCGGCTATAAAGCCGCCTCGATCTTTCTCGCTCTTACGGCGCGCCTGATACAGGTGCGCGCGAGGGCAAGATGCCCTCGCGACAGCCGGCGGGACGCCGGCGCTACAGTCGTTTTTCCGCACTCTGTAAAGCCGCGCCCTGGTACGGACCATAAAACCTACGGATCCGACTCGAATACTAGTCCGAAGCTGAGCCCGCGACCACGTTACTTTTGCGCCTGTACTGCGTGTCCCTGGGCGAGGGATTTCTTGATGTTATCGACGAACAGGCTGCGACTTTGTAAGCCGAATTCGCGGGCGACGATTTTGCCGTCACGGTCAATAAAGAAGGTGGTCGGCAGGACGTTGACGCCGCCGTAGTCCTGGCCGACGGCTTCCTTGCCGAGCAGGATCGGGTAGTTCACTCCCATCTCTTTGACGAACTTGGCGATCTCGTCTTTGCCCGCGTCGTCCATGGCGACACCAACGATCTGCAGGCCTTGCGGCCCATATTCCTTCTGGAGCTCGACAAACCAGGGCATTTCGATTTTGCAGGGCCCACACCAGGTGGCCCAGAAGTTCAGCAGGACGGCCTGGCCCTTGTAGCTGCTGAGCTGGATGTTTTTACCGTCGAGGGATTCGAGGGTGAAGTCGGGGGCGGGTTTGCCGGCGACGTCGAGGCTGTCGTTGCCGCCGCCTCCATCTGCGCGGCGCGCGGCATGAAAGCCCACGAAGAGCATGGCCGCGACGACGGCGGCCACGAAGAACAATGCTGCTGGATTCCGTTTCACAATCAACCTCTCAAAGCGCAAAGCGATTCAGAAATGAGAAATAGCGCGCGATCAGGGTGAAGCGGCCGGCGACGAGCAGGCCGCCGAGCACGATGAGTAAAGCGCCGCTGGCGACTTCGAGCGCGTGCATGTGCGCGCGGAAGCGGCTGTAGAACTTGAGAAAACGCTCGATGCCGAGCGAGGTCAGCAGGAACGGCACGGCGAGGCCGAGCGAATAAATGGCCAGAAGGAAAACGCCTTTGGTGACGGAGTTCTGCGTGGCAGCGAGGCCGAGGATGACGGCGAGGATCGGGCCAACGCAAGGAGTCCATCCGAAGGCGAAGGCGAAGCCGATGACGAACGATCCCCAGGGTGTGCTGCCGCCCTTGACGCTGTGCAGGCGCGCGTCGGTGTAGAGGGCCTTGATCTTGAAGATGCCGGTGAGGTGCAGGCCGAAGACGATGATGACGATGCCGGCGACTTGCGCGAGGACGGATTTGTAGCGCGAGAGAAACTGGCCAACTTCGGTCGAGATGGCGCCGAGGGTGATGAAGACGATGCTGAATCCGACGATGAAGGCTGCGGAATTGCGCATCACCTTGCGCAGGAGCTGGCCGTCTTGTGATTTGAGCTCTTCGACACCGGCGCCGGAGATCAGGGAGACGTAGCCGGGGACGAGCGGAAGCACGCAGGGCGAGAGGAAAGAGATCAGTCCCGCAACGAACGCGGCGATGGGTAGAGGGAGAGTGGACATCAGGATTATTTTACCTGTCCTTGTGGCAAAAAGACTTGAATGGGGCTGAGCCTGTTCAAAACGAGTCGACCTCAGCGGCTGAGGCCGCGTCGATCTGTCCTGGCAGCGCCTCGATACAACGCGCGGCGAGGGGCAACTCACCGCGCAACCGCACGGAACGCGGCCGGTTCAAGTTCTCTCTGACGCGTCTCTGCAGATCTAACGGCACCTGGCGATGAAAATCACCCTCGAACCGAATTATTCCCGGGCCGCAGTCCACAGTGCCATCTGCAAGATGCCCTGGCCGGGCGGAAGTTACAGGACTCGGCACTGAAGCGCGAGTCTCTTGGAACCGGCGGGATGCTTCCTCAAAGAAAACGAAAGTAACTACCGCGTCCTGAAGTCTTCGACGCGGACGAGAGTCGCGGGTAAGCCTTGTCTTGCAAGGTTTTTGTAATCGTTGGGGCAGGAAGCTCGCGTTATGAAAACTGAATGCGATGAGGCCTTGGGTTGGAATCGTCTACGGTGATGCTCACGCTGGCACAGGGATTGCCCCACCCTCGTGGGGAAGCGGTCGCGACTGGACTGCGCGGCTGTTCCGAACCAAATCCAAATCATCGATAAGTCGCGCCACTTCTACGAAATAGATGTCGCGTCTGGTCCTGTAACGCCGTCGGCTCAAATCGCACTATTGAGACACAACCAATCTCAATCTGCAAAGGCGACAGCCGCGGGGCCAGTTAAGCGAAGCAATCTACGCTCGAGAGGGCCTCGACTGTATTTAAGGAGCACGGATAATGAATCGACCAACGGGCCCCTTCTCTCTCATGAGTCTACTGATCACAAGTTTCGCGCTGGCCGCGAGCACGCCGGCGAGCGCACAAATTGTAAAGAACATTCCGGTGACACCGCCGCCGTCAGTGGGCCGCGTGGTTTTCGCGGGACTGCACATGACGTGGGATGACGATCGTCACGGGGATGATCAAGGGAAGCACAAAGCAGAATGCGAAGACCGGGGCAATCACGATCAGAATGCGAAGGGACATGAGGCCGGTGGCAAGGATAATCGAGACCGGGATGATGATTGCAATTGCGAGAAGGCGGGAAAGACCGAACTGGAAGTGACGGCGCCGGGAGCGAGCCTGGAGAATCCTTCGACGCTGTTGTCGGCGGTGACCATCGTGAACAGCGGCAAAGAGACGGCGCACGATGTGAAGATCACGTCGATCGAGTTGAGCGGCGGAACGTTGACGCTGCCGATGTCGCTGCCCGTGCTGTTGGGAACGCTGCCAGCGGGTGGCTCAGCGGTGCTGGATGCAGATTTTTCCGGCGGTCCGTTTGCGCCGGGATCGTCGCACGAACTGAAGCTGACTGGCGAGTTGAAAGAGAAGGAGCACCGGCGTTGCTTTGAGCTGAAGATCACGCTGGTGATTCCGCCGGCAGGGCCGGGATCGGAAACCCTGAAGACCGGGACCGTGCCTTCGCACACGGTGACGGGCGCGCCGTTCCCGCCACAGAAGCCGAATTTCGGCGATCAGGACAACGGGTCGCGCTACACAGTGCCGGTGGGTCCGTTTGTTCCGGGAACGCCGACGCCAACGACGACGGGCACGCAGCCCGCGCCGATTGGGGATCCTCCGGCGGTCGACTTCACGGTCAACAACGACTGGAACATTGCGCAGAGCACGGTGGCAGAGCCGAGCGGCGCGAGCGGCGGTGGCGTGGTCTTTGTCACGTCGAACTGGTTCGCGGCGTACTCAATCGATGGGGGAAGCACGTTCCATCAGCTCGATCCGACGACCATCTTTCCGAACAATGATGCGATCGGATTCTGCTGCGATCAGATCGTGCAGTACGTGCCGAGCATTAACCGGTTCATCTGGCTGCTGCAGGGCAATGGAATGCGGCTGGCTTCGGCGAGTCCGGCGGACATCATCAGCAGCAAAGGCACGGCGTGGACCTATTGGAACCTGACAGTGCAGACTTTCGGCGAGCCCGCCGGTACCGGCTTCGACTATCCGGACCTAGCGGTCGGCGACAACTCGCTCTACATCAGTTGGGACGCGGGCTGGCCAGGGTGTCCGACGGGTTGCAACAGCGGGCGCGAAGTTATGCGCACGTCGCTGGCGCAGATTCAGGCAAGCAGCTCGATCGGTATCGGTTACACGACGCCCTCGGACAGCGGCAACGGCTGGGGCGATCATCTGAGCCAGGACACGGGCAACGAGATTTTCTGGGCAGGCCACAACAACACCAGCAACATCCGGATCTTCTCGCTGATGGAAGGATCGAACACCTACTTCTGGCAGGATGTCGGCATCTCGAGTTGGTCGAATACGGGGCTCAGTTCGACGACTCCGGATGGGCAGGACTGGATGAACAAGCTGAGCGGTTTCCCCGGGACGTCGGTGATCGGGCTGACGCGGTCGGGGAACCAGGTCTGGTTTGGCTGGAGCGCGGGCACGGACAACAACTTCCAGCAACCGCACGTTGAGATGGTCACGATGAACATCGACAACAACAATCCGCCGAACCTGAGCGTTGCGCAGCAGGTGCAGGTATGGAACAACAGCTATGCCTTCGGGTATCCGGCGCTGGCGACCAACCTGTGCACGGGCGAAGTGGGCATGTCGTTCGAGTACGGCGGGAACGGCAACTACGAGAATCACGTGGTCGGGTTCTGGGGCGACTTCATCGCCTACATCACGACCGAGAGCAACGCGGGGAGCACGCGGTTCGGAGACTACGTGACGATCCGGCAGGCGCCGATCACGGATGCGAATCCGGGGAACCTGTTTGACGCGTTCGGCTACGGGATGAACACGAATCCGCCACCGGCGACGGGCGCATCCGCCGATCCGCACTATGTGCAGTTCGGGCGCCCGGCGTCCTCGTGCGTGCAGATTCAGTAGGGAACAGTTCAGAGCTTAGAGAGGACGGCTTCGGCTGTCCTCTTTTTTGTTGGGACCCGTGGTGGCGTGCGAGGAAAGCCCCATCCTCCCGCAAAGAGCGCGGGAAGGATGGGGCACCCGGCACTATGTGCAGTTCGGGCGCCCGGCGTCCTCGTGCGTGCAGATTCAGTAGGGAACAGTTCAGAGCTTAGAGAGGACGGCTTCGGCTGTCCTCTTTTTTGTTGGGAGCCGTGGTGGCGTGCGAGGAAAACCCCATCCTCCCGCAAAGAGCGCGGGAAGGATGGGGCACCCGGCATCCGGCAAAGAGATCAGTCCCTGTCTGGAAATCGGACGGGGGAGATTTTAAAACGCGCGTCCTCGGAAAACTTACTTCCCAGATTTACCAGCGGGTTGCGGCTGGGAGGAGGGTGAGACTTCCTGGGCCGGCGTCTCGGCTGCTTCCGCGCCTTCTTGCAAAGGCGCTCCCACTACCTTGCGCAGGACTCCTGGCGGGACGGCAGCGGTGAGGATGGCACGGTCATCCTGGCGCTCGACGCGCAAGCTGTCGAAGAAAGTTTGCATGTCGGGATCGGTGCCGTGGGTGGCAACCGAGGCCTCGGCGGCGTGGAAGAGGCTCACGAGCGCGGCCATTCTTTCGGTGAGGCTTTCGGCGTCGGCGGTGTTGCCGGGGAAGGCTTCGGCGCGCAGATGCAGGGTGGGGGAGTAGACGGCGTAGTAGGCCGAAATCACGACCGATGTCGGCTTCTGGAATAGAAGCGACCAGGTGCCGGGCGGACCGACGAGGTCGGTCTTGGGCTCGATGCGTCCGATGAACCAGGCGAGCTTGAGCACGGGCAACGATTTGCTGACAACGGGGAGAGCCTTGTAATACTGCCGCAGAAATGCCGGTCCTCCGAACGGAGAAGCGAGCTTGCGGGAGCGGTCAATCATGTCGCGGATCACTTTGGGGTCGTCGAGATTGGAAGCAGCGACGGTATCGACGTTGAGGATAGCGATGCGCAGGATGCGACCTTCGATGGGAATGTTGTAGACGTCGGTGGAGTGATAGCTGTCGACGCTCGAGGCGATTTTGCGGAGGTATTCCCGGACGCGATCGCCCTGGAAGCGGGCAACGAAAACTTCCGAGAAGCGTGGCTCATGAACAGGGCCGCCGGTTGTGCCCGGGCCCCAGGTGGAGGGGTAGTGGACGGCGAACGCTGCCTCGTCGAGGTCGCGCTCAAACTGGAAGCCGGTTTCCTCAAGGAAACGTTCGTAGTCGGGGTCATGGGGAACCGGCGGAAGTTGTCCGATAGCTTTCAGGGTGCGCAACCATTTGAGGTTGACGTACAAGAAGCCGTCGGCACCGGGCAGCAGGCGAGCCGGTTCCGGGGGTGCACGGCGGCGAAGTTGGACAACCGCGACAAGGGCGGCTGCGACCAGCAGGACCGCGATCGGGACGGGGAGTCTGCGTCTGAAGCGCACAGAGAAGAATCAATGATAGCACTCGGGGTCGGGGTGGGGGCAGGTCTCGGGCGCTGGGGGAACGGGAAATAGATTCCTCCGGTCTTTGGGTTCGCACGCAGGAATGGGGCAGGAATGGGGCAGGAATGATGCAGGAATGATAAGGAAGACGGAATCAGAGGTGATGATTTCGAGGGGTTAAGGCGGGGTAAGGGATTGGTTGCACGCCGTTTGCCGTTTATGGTACCTTTTAAAATTGTCCCGGTCATCTGAAAGGGATCCGTAGGGAGATTTGCGTCCGAGAGGATGCGGTCCCTCAGCTTGCTGGCGTAGCTCAGTCGGTAGAGCATCTGATTTGTAATCAGAGGGTCAGGGGTTCAAATCCCTTCGCCAGCTCCAAGAACGATTTTCCGGCAGGGCGGCGGAAGCAGTTTAGCGGCGCAACAGGTTATCCAAAAGCACTCCATTAGGAATTTTCCGACGTGTAGTGGTTTTCGTGCGTGAGTGTGTTCGCGCGATTCCTGTTTTTCTGAGTGGTTGCGAAGCCTGCAGAGTTTGTCCGCGTGTGTGTAAACCCCGTAGAGGGCTGTCGGGAAGAAGCGCTTCTGGCGTGAAGCGGGAGCTTGGTGGTTTGTGCACAGGTGGGTGAGTGGTTAAAGCCGGCAGACTGTAAATCTGCTCCTCCTAGCGGGGTACGAAGGTTCGAATCCTTCCCTGTGCACCAGGATTTTGCGTGAACCGGTTGCTTTTCGCATTCGCGGCCTATGCAGCGCTGGGCGCCTTGGCGTACAAAACGCTGCCGGATGAGCGGATTCGCCTGATGACGTTTGCGATCCTGGTGTTGTTCGCGGTCAGGACGTGGTTGCATCGCGGAGAAGTGATGCATCGCGACGGCACCGACCGCGAAGTGGAGTAGATGTTGATAGCTGGTTCGAGCCGATGTAGCTCAGTTGGTAGAGCACTCCCTTGGTAAGGGAGAGGTCATCAGTTCAATCCTGATCATCGGCTCCAGAGTTTAGCTAATGGCTAGCAGCGGGTTTCGCGGGAGTAACTCAGTGGTAGAGTCACAGCCTTCCAAGCTGTTGGTCGCGGGTTCGATTCCCGTCTCCCGCTCCAGTATGGAAGCGCGCCAGTCGCGCGATTATTGCGTTCGCAAAATGCGCGAACGCTTCGCGCGGCGCGCCTAGGTCCCCTCGGCAAGCTCGGGGCAGGCTCTTCGGCGACGAAGTGCATGTCGCCTCAGGTTGACAAGGTGAACAACGGTGGCTTACGAGCAGGCGGTCATCAAGGTCGAGAAAGAAGCGCAGTTCGCGGAACTGAAGGCCGCGATCGAGCGTGCGTTTTCTGAGGCAGGCGTCGAGAAGCTGCTGAAGCGACTGGATAGCCGCGGGATCCGGATTCGTGACTTTGACAGTGTACTGGCGAAGCAGGTCATTGAGCATGTGGATGAAAAGCTCCGGCAGGCTCGCAGAACCGCCCGGGGGCTTTATCTGGAGTTGACGCTCACTGACCAAGGGCAGATGCGCGAGTTCTACCTCTCCAAGCTGGAGAGTGTAGAAGAAGCGCTGCGACACAAGTTCAAGAGGGTTTTTCAGTATTACTGAGGTCTGGGGAAATTCCCCACCCTCCCGCAAAGGGCGCGGGAAGGATGGGGCACCCGGTAAAGAGCTAGGAGCTAAGAGCGAAGTTATGGCGAAGGAAAAATTTGAACGGAATAAGCCGCACTGCAACGTAGGCACGATTGGGCACATTGATCATGGCAAGACGACGTTGACGGCGGCGATTACGAAGGTGTTGCAGAAGCACAACCCGAAAATCGTGTTCCGCTCGTTCGACTCGATCGACAATGCGCCGGAAGAGAAGGCGCGCGGCATCACGATTGCCACGGCGCACGTGGAGTACGAGACGGCGAACCGTCACTACGCGCACGTCGACTGCCCCGGTCACGCCGACTACATCAAGAACATGATTACGGGCGCAGCCCAGATGGACGGCGCGATTCTGGTGGTGGCGGCAACAGACGGTCCGATGCCGCAGACCCGCGAGCACGTGCTCTTGGCCCGTCAGGTGGGCGTGCCCTACATCGTGGTGGCGCTGAACAAGTGCGATGCGGTGGACGATCCGGAACTGCTCGACCTGGTCGAACTGGAAGTGCGCGAACTGCTGAAGTCGTACCAGTTCCCCGGCGATGACGTGCCGGTGATTCGGTTGTCGGCGCTGGGAGCATTGAACGGCGAAGCGAAGTGGGAGAAGCAGATTGATGCGCTGATGGAGGCGGTGGACAAGAGTGTGCCGCAGCCGGCGCGTGAACTGGACAAGCCGTTCCTGATGCCGATCGAAGACATCTTCTCGATCTCGGGGCGCGGCACGGTGGTTACGGGCCGCATTGAGCGCGGCAAGGTGAAGGTGGGCGAGGAAGTGGAGATTGTGGGCTTCCGCGAGACCAGAAAGACCGTGGTCACGGGCGTGGAAATGTTCAAGAAGCAGCTGGACGAAGGCATGGCGGGCGACAATGCCGGGTTGCTTGCTGCGTGGCATTGGCAAGGATGACGTGGAGCGCGGGATGGTGCTGGCGAAGCCGGGATCGATCACGCCGCACACGAAGTTCAAGGCGGAGGTGTACATCCTGACGAAGGAAGAGGGTGGACGACATACGCCATTCTTCAAGGGATATCGTCCGCAGTTCTACCTGCGAACGACGGATGTGACGGGCGTGGCGGAACTTCCAGCTGGCACCGAGATGGTGATGCCGGGAGATAACGTGAGCCTGGTGATTGAACTGATCACGCCGGTGGCGATGGAGAAGGGTTTGCGGTTCGCGATCCGCGAAGGCGGCCACACGGTGGGCGCAGGCACGATCGCGGAGATTGTGCAGTAAACCGTCGTTGGTCGTCGGTCGTCGGTCGTTGGCAAATGTCCACGATCGCGGCCGACGGGTAAATGCGACGGGCAGAGAGAGAGAACGGTTGCATAGCAGCTAGAAGCTAGGAGCGGTATTTCAATGCCCCGAGAAATTATTACGATGCAGTGCGGTGATTGCAAAGAGCGCAACTACTCGACGACAAAGAACCGGAAGACGACGCCGGACCGGATCGAGATGAAGAAGTTCTGTAAGCGTTGCCGCAAGCATACGCCGCATAAGGAAGTGAAGTAAGGAAGCGCGCCGAACGCGCGGTTTAGCGTCCGCAAAAAACACGGACGCCTCGCGCGGCGCGCCCAGATCCTTCGCGAGGCAAAAAGCGCCTCGCTCAGGATGACAAATGGCTCTAGGGGCGTAAGCTCAACGGTTAAACTGCCGGTCTCCAAAACCGGACTTGGGGGTTCGAATCCCTCCGCCCCTGCCAGTTTTTTGAATGTTCGACAGGAAGTGTGGCGCATGGGAATCGAGACAAAGAAGATGACAAAGTCGATTGCAGCAGCCAGCCCGGACGATAACTTCGGGGCACGGTTGGCCACCTGGCCAGACAAGATCAAGACCTTCTACAACGATGTGCGCATGGAGATGAAGAAGGTCACCACGCCGTCGTTGAAGGAAGTGCAGGCGACGACGGTCGTGGTCATCATTACGGTATTCATCTTCGGCCTGTATTTCTGGCTGATTGATTTCGTCATCGGACGCGGCATCGACTTTGTGTTCCGCACTCTGGGGCACAGCTGATCGGGCAGCGATAGAAAGTTTGGGAAATGAAGCAACTTATGCAGGAAGAAGAGAAAAACGCGGGTTCGGGAGAGCCGGAAGCTCCCAGTAGCGGCACGGCTGCTGGCGGGCCGGCTGCGGCAGAGGCTCCGCGCAATCCGAACATGAAGTGGTACATCATCCACTCGTATTCGGGGTTCGAGCGCAAGGTGCGCGAGTCGCTCGAGTCGCGCGTGCAGGCTTTCGGATTGCAGGACAAGATCGGCCGCGTGCTGATTCCGACCGAGTCGGTGACGGAAGTGCGCGGTGGCAAGAAGTACACCAGCGAGCGCATGTTCTATCCCGGCTACGTGCTGGTCGAGATGGACATGGATGACCACGTGTGGCACGTGGTGAAGTCGACGCCGCGCGTGACGGGATTCGTCGGTACCGGCCAGCAGCCGACGCCGCTCTCGGATGAGGAAGTGCAGAACATCGTGTACCGCGTCGGCGAGTCGAAGGACAAGCCGAAGCTCAAGGTCAAGTTCGAAAAGAACGAGACGGTGCGCATCACCGAAGGGCCGTTTGCCAGCTTCACGGGCGTGGTGGATGAGGTCAATGAAGATCGCGAGACGTTGAAGGTGATGGTGACGATCTTCGGGCGGTCGACTCCGGTAGAGTTGGAGTTTGGGCAGGTCGAAAAAGTCGTGACGTAAATTGAGTGATCGGGAAATTTGGTAATTGGGAAATTGAGAGGGGCGTGAGCGTTGGTTGCGATGCGGTTTTTGCCAGCGGCCAACGACCGACGACGGTTTTAAGAAAGGCGAGTTCCAGGTTGCCGGGCCGAAAATCCTAGACCCGGGGCTGGGACGGAAAAGAGAGTATGGCGAAAAAGGTAACAGGTTCAGTGAAGCTGCAGATCGCGGCAGGCAAGGCGACTCCGGCCCCTCCGGTGGGTCCGGCGCTTGGCCAGGCGCAGATCAACATCATGGAGTTCTGCAAGCAGTTCAACGCGCGCACCAGCCAGAAGGAACTGGAAGGGCTCATCATCCCGGTCGTGATCACGGTCTATAGCGACCGCTCGTTCACCTTCATTACGAAAACACCGCCGGCGTCGATTCTTTTGAAGAGGGCCGCGGGCATTGCCAAGGGGTCGGGTGCGCCGAATAAGGATAAGGTCGGCAAGGTGACGCTGAAGCAGGTGGAAGATATCGCCAAGCAGAAGATGCCCGATTTGAATGCGGCATCGCTCGAAGCGGCCATCAATAGCGTGAAGGGCACAGCGCGGTCAATGGGAATTGATGTTGTGTAGCGCCGCTGGCTGCTAGCTGCTGGCTTCTGGCAAGCAGTGATCGTGCGGAGCAGGAGTTGCGCAGGCCAAAGAATGCATAGGTCCTTCGCTTCGCTCAGGATGACAAGGTTTTGTAGTGTCGGTAGTCACTAGATTCGCACTAGGGGTTGCCTGCCTGTAGCTAGTGGCCAGCAGCCCAGTCGAAAAAACCACGGCCCGTCAGATCAACGGCGAGCGGTGGGAGACGGAGAAACGATGAAAAAAGCAGGAAAGAACATCGCCAAGGCTCGCGCCGCGGTTGGTGAAAAGTCATACGCCCTGCAGGATGCGGTTCCTCTTCTGCAGAAAGTGAAATACGCCAAGTTCGACGAGACCGTGGAGGTCACCATGCGTCTCGGCGTCGACCCTAAACACGCGGACCAGATGGTGCGCGGAACTGTGGTTCTGCCCCACGGCCTGGGAAAGTCGAAGAAAGTTCTCGTCATCGCCACCGGCGACAAGGTGAAGGAAGCCGAGTCGGCGGGCGCGGACTTTGTGGGCGGCGAAGAGATGGTCGAGAAGATCCAGAAGGAAAACTGGACCGACTTCGATGCGCTGATCGCGACTCCTGATGTCATGAAATCGGTCGGGCGTCTGGGTAAGGTGCTCGGACCCAAGGGACTGATGCCGAACCCAAAGACGGGCACGGTAACCTTCGACGTCGCGAAAGCGGTGCAGGAAGTGAAGGCTGGCAAGGTCGAGTTCCGCACCGATAAGACCGCTCTTGTGCATGTCCCGGTGGGCAAGATTTCGTTCACGCCCGACAAGCTGGTGGAGAATGCGACGGTCGTGATCACCAGTGTGATCAAGGCGAAGCCGTCGGTAGCGAAGGGCAAGTACATCAAGGGCTGCACACTGAGCTCGACGATGGGGCCTGGGATCTCGATCGACACGAGCGCGGTCGAGGCGGCGGCGAAGGCGTAATTAAGGAAGCGCGCCAGACGCGCAATTGTTGCGTCCGCAAAGACCGCGGACGCTTTGCGCGGCGCGCCCGGATCCTTCGGCGACGAAAGGCATGTCGCCTCAGGATGACAACATAAAGTTCTGAAGGGATACGAACATGGCAGTCAGCAAAGCGAAGAAGATGGAGCAGGTCGAGGAACTCAGCGGCGAGCTGAAGAATGTTTCGAGTGTGATCGTCGCGACCTACAGCAAGCTCACGGTGGAGAAGGACTACGAGCTGCGCAAGGCGTTGCGCTCGACGGGGGCAAAGTATCGCGTGGTGAAGAACACGCTGGCGGAGCGGGCCTCGAAGGGTACGAAGGTCGAAGAGGCGCTGAAGGACCTGCATGGCGTGACGTCGATTGCGTACACACAGGGCGATCCGGTCGCGCTGGCCAAGGCGCTCGCGAAGTACGCCAAGGACAACCCGGAATTCACGTTCAAGGCGGGCGTAGTGGAAGGGCGCGTGGTTTCGATCAAAGAGATCGAAGCGCTGGCCACCATGCCGTCGAAGGAAGAGATTTATTCGAAACTTCTGTATCTCCTGAACGCTCCGGCGCAGCGGCTGGTGACGGCGATGAACGCAGTGGGCCGCAACCTGGCCGTGGTGATTGACCAGGGTGTGAAGGAAAAGAAGTTTAAAGAAGCGTGAGCGCTTCTGGCTCCTAGCCACTGGCTACTAGCGAACTGGATTGCCAGCAGCTGGAAGCTAGCAGCCAGAAGCCCAACAAGTTTCTCGGCGGCTTGCCGCCGGAAAGAGATTGCGTCATTGCTGTCAGGGGTTGCGCGGCTGAAGTCTCCTGCGTTGTCTGGCGCGGGGACGGGAAGCCTGGTCGCACTGGAAACCTGGCGGGCGATGACGAAATCGAACGACCGATAACACGAGAATTGGAGAAGAACAATGGCGGATCTGCAACAACTCGAAGAGCAAATCGTAGGCCTGTCGCTTTTGGACGCGGCGGCGCTGGTGAAGAAACTGGAAGAGCGACTTGGCGTGTCGGCCGCGGCAGCGGCCCCGGTGATGGTGGCCGGCGGCGGTGCAGCGGCTGGCGCGTCGGCTCCCGTGGAAGAGAAGACGGAATTCACCGTGGTTCTCAAGGACGTGGGCGCGAACAAGATCAACGTCATTAAGGCGGTTCGTGAAGTCACCAGCCTCGGCCTGAAAGAAGCCAAGGACCTGGTCGACGGCGCGCCGAAGAACGTGAAGGAAGGCGTCTCGAAGGAAGAAGCCGAGACGATCAAGAAGAAGTTCACTGAGGCGGGCGCGACGGTCGAGGTGAAGTAGATAGGCAGTCCTTGGTCGGTCGCCGTTGGTCGTTGGCAAAAGCCCACGATGCTGGCGACTGAGAAGGTTGGTGAGCCGAGAGCGGGACTTCGCCCCGCTTTCGGGGGACTTCCTCGACTTCGCCAAGGCAGGCTGTGCGACGCACCATGGTCTCTTCGTTACGGATAGTCTGCCCGTCCCTCCGGCGTCAAGGTGGGGTGGATGGGCGGCGGCACGATTTTGTGATCGATCTTCAATCCGCTCAATAACTTGCACATCCCTTGCAAGTTTTGGGCCAGGCGAACGATCTACTAGCTGAATCGGGGCGGGCGGTGTTATCATCTAAATAACATCGTCATCCCTGCATTCACGCAAGGTGAGTGCGACTCGCAATCCGCAAGTCCAGGGAGCGGAACGGGAGTCGCGGGCAGAGTTGGCAGGCTGTTCCGCACGCAGGCGGAACGGAAACAGGCCTTAAGAACTGGCGCGGAAAGAAACAAAACAAGATTGGCAACGCGCAGCCCATGGCGCCTACGGGGAACCCTGTCCTCGAAGGTGCCCTATTGTCTTTTCAAGTTCTACGAAATCGTAGTTACGCGGCGCGGCGAACGCGCCCAACATTCCGCGGTTTCCGTGGCGCGGCCGGCGGCCGCGCTGACTTTGGGAGTTTTCTGAATGAAGAAGAATGCCTTCCGCAAACGTTTTGATTTTTCAAAGATTCCAGCAACCATCCAGATTCCTAACTTGATCGAGGTGCAGAAGCGCTCCTACGAGCGGTTTCTGCAAATGGACCGGCTGCCCAGCGAGCGCGACGATGCCGGGCTGCAGGCCGTATTTCAGTCGGTCTTTCCGATCACCGATTTCCGCAACGTATCACAACTGGAGTTTGTGGATTACGCCATCGGCAACTGGGAGTGCAAATGTGGTCACCTCAAGGGACTGCATCACCTGCGCACCACTTGTAAGAATTGCGGCTCCACGGTCATTACCGATCCGTTTCATCCTGGCGATGTGCTTTGTCAGAAGTGCGGAACCTACAACGCGAACACTCCAGATTTCTGCAACAAGTGCGGCGACCCGGTTGGGCTGCAGCTGAAGTACGACGTGAACGAGTGCGAAGAGCGCGGCATGACGTATTCGGCCCCGTTGAAGGTCACGATGCGCCTGACCATCTACGAGAAGGACGCCGAGACCGGCAACCGCTCGATCCGCGACATTAAAGAGCAGGAAGTGTTCTTCGGCGACGTGCCGCTGATGACGCAGAACGGCACGTTCATCATCAACGGAACCGAGCGCGTGATTGTCAGCCAGTTGCACCGCTCCCCGGGCGTGTTCTTTGAGACGGCGAACAACCGCACCTACTTCCTGGGCAAGATCATTCCCTACCGCGGTTCGTGGGTGGAGTTCGAGTACGACCAGAAGAACGTCTTGTACGTGCGCATCGACCGCAAGCGCAAGTTCCTGGGAACGATTTTTCTGCGGGCACTTGGTTTGCGCGGCAGCGAAGACATTCTGCGGACGTTCTACACGGTGGACCGGCTGGCGATAAAGGACAAGAAGCTCTACTGGACACTTGATCCTGCAAGCGACAAGCCGACGAACCTGCTGGGCATGAAGTTGGCGCACAGCATTAAGAACAAGTCAGGCGAGGAGATCGCACACTCGGGCCGCAAGATCAATGCTCAGGTCTTGAAGGAAATTCAGAAGGCCAAGGTAAGTGAGATCGAGGTCGATATTACTGATCTCGAGGGCGCGTGGGTGGCGAGCGACGTGGTCGATACGACCACGGGCGAAGTGCTGCTCGAAGCGAACTCGGAGCTGACCGCCGACAAGCTGCCCAAGATTCTAGATGCGGCAGGCGTGGTGGAACTCAGCGTGTTCTTCCCCGAGCGCGACGACGTAGGCACAGTGATTTGCCAGACCCTGAAGCGCGACTCGGTGAAGACGCCGCAGGAAGCGCTGATCGAGATCTACCGCAAGCTGCGTCCGGGCGATCCGCCGACGCTTGATACGGCGACGGCCCTGTTCCAGGGGATGTTTTTCGACCCGCGCAAGTACGACTTTTCGCGCGTGGGCCGGCTGAAGTTCAACATCAAGCTGTTTGAGAACCAGGACGCGACCAGCCTGGAGCAGCGCACGCTGGATCCGGACGATTTCTATGCCACGATCCGCTACCTGCTGAAGCTGCGCAAGAACATTGGCGCGGTGGACGACATCGATCACCTCGGCAACCGCCGCGTGCGCGCGGTGGGCGAGTTGATGGAGAACCAGTTCCGCATCGGCCTGGTCCGCATGGAACGCGCCATCAAGGAAAAGATGAGCGTGTACCAGGAAATGTCGACGGCCATGCCGCACGACCTGGTCAACGCGAAGCCGGTGATGGCGGCGATCCGCGAATTCTTCGGTTCTTCGCAGCTGTCGCAGTTCATGGATCAGACCAACCCATTGTCGGAGATCACGCACAAGCGGCGCCTCTCGGCCCTTGGGCCGGGCGGACTGTCGCGCGAGCGCGCGGGATTCGAAGTGCGCGACGTGCATCCGACGCACTACGGCCGGATCTGCCCGATCGAGACGCCGGAAGGTCCGAACATCGGACTGATCTCGTCGCTGAGCTGCTATGCGCGGATCAACGACTACGGCTTCATTGAGTCACCGTACCGTAAGGTCAAGAACGCGCGCGTCATCGATTACGTCACGGTGGTGAACGCGGGCGACAGCGACTACAAGGTCGGCGACCACATCGAGAAGAGCGAAATCGAGAAAGTCAATGGGGATCTGAAAGAGCGTCGCAAGCGCCCGGTTGAGATTGAGCCTTTCTCGTTCTATCTCTCAGCGTGGGAAGAGGATCGCCACGTCATTGCGCAGGCGAACATCGAGCTCGACGACAAGGGGCGGATTGTTGCCGAACTAGTCAACGCCCGTAAAGCTGGCAACTTCGTTCTCGTCAATCGCGAGGAAGTGGATTACGTGGATGTCAGCCCGAAGCAACTGGTTTCGGTGGCAGCGTCGCTGGTGCCGTTCCTCGAACACGACGACGCAAACCGAGCGCTGATGGGCGCCAACATGCAACGCCAGTCGGTGCCGCTGCTTCGTGCACAGGCTCCGGTTGTCGGAACGGGCATGGAAGGGGTGACGGCCCGCGATTCGGGTGCGGTCATCCTGGCTCGGCGCAACGGGATCGTCGACTCGGTGGACTCGGAACGGATCATCGTGCGCGTCGAGGGCGAGCACCATCCTGGGCAGCTTTCGCGCGAGGTGGGCAGCGACATTTATCAGCTCACCAAGTTCAAGCGCTCGAACCAGAACACCTGCATCAACCAGAAGCCGATCGTAGAGAAGGGCCAGCGCGTCACGAAGGGACAGGTGATCGGCGACGGCCCCTGCACCGAGTTCGGCGAGTTGGCTCTGGGACGCAACGTTCTGGTCGCCTTCATGCCGTGGCGCGGCTACAACTTCGAAGACGCGATCCTGGTCTCGGAAAAGATGGTGAAGGAGGATTACTACACCTCCGTGCACATCGAGGAATTCGAGATCGAGGCGCGCGATACGAAGCTGGGGCCGGAAGAAGTCACGCGCGACATCCCGAACGTCAGCGAGACCATGCTGCGCAATCTTGACGAAGCAGGCGTGATCCGCATCGGCGCGACCATCAAGCAGGGCGACATTCTGGTGGGCAAGGTTACGCCGAAGGGCGAAACCCAGCTGACGCCGGAAGAAAAACTGCTGCGCGCGATCTTCGGCGAAAAGGCCGGCGACGTGCGCGACGCTTCGCTCTACTGCCCGCCTGGAATCGAGGGCGTAGTGGTCGACGTGAAGATCTTCTCGCGCAAGGGTCAGGAAAAGGACGAGCGGGCGAAAGCGATCGAGGAACAGCAGATCGCGAAGCTCGAGAAGAATCTGTCGGACGAAATCCGGATTCTGACCGATGAGCGTCTGAAGCGGTTGGAAGGCTTGCTGGGCGGCAAGGAAGTGCAGGCCGACCTGCACGACGAGCGCACCAACAAGCGCCTGCTGACCAAGGGCGCGATTCTTGACCGCGACACAATCGAGCGCATCTCGACCCGCAACCTGAAGCGTATCAAGTACAACGACAAGGATCCGCGGGTGAATGAGCAGATCGACGAGATCGAGGAAATGACCTCGCGCCAGATCGACGTGCTCAAGAAGATCGTCAACGAGAAGAAAGAGAAACTCACCAAGGGCGATGAGCTGCCGCCGGGCGTGATCAAGCTGGTCAAGGCGTATGTCGCGATGAAGCGCAAGCTGAGTGTCGGCGACAAGATGGCCGGCCGTCACGGAAACAAGGGTGTGATTGCCCGCATCCTTCCGGAAGAGGATATGCCGTACCTCGACGACGGGACGCCGGTGGAAATCGTGCTGAACCCGCTGGGTGTGCCAAGCCGTATGAACGTCGGCCAGATTCTGGAGACGCACCTGGGTTGGGCCGGCTTTGAACTGGGCAAGAAAGTGAGCCGGATCCTGGCGGAGAATACCCGCGCGGAAGCGATCCGGCGCGAACTGAAAGCCTTGTTCAAGGATACGGCGCTGGCCGATACGGTAGCCGAGTTCACGGATGAGGAAATCGAAACCGTGGCCCCGACGCTGGTGAACGGCGTCTTCTCGGGATCGCCGGTATTTGACGGCGCGCGCGAGAACGAAATCAAAACGCTGCTCGAGCGCGCAGGTCTGCCGACGTCGGGCAAGACCTTCCTGCACGACGGCATGACAGGCGACAAGTTCGAACAGCCGGTCACTGTGGGCTACATCTACATGCTGAAGCTGTCACACCTGGTGGACGACAAGATTCACGCTCGCTCCATCGGTCCGTACTCGCTGATCACCCAGCAGCCGCTGGGTGGCAAGGCGCAGTTCGGCGGCCAGCGCTTCGGAGAAATGGAAGTCTGGGCGCTGGAGGCGTACGGGGCGGCCTTCATCCTGCAGGAACTGCTTACCGCGAAATCGGACGATGTGTATGGCCGTACCAAGATTTACGAGGCCATCGTGAAGGGCGAGGCCGCCATGGAACCCGGCGTCCCCGAGTCGTTCAACGTGCTGATTCGCGAATTGCAGTCGCTGTGCCTGGATGTGGAGCTGATCAAGGCGGCGATGGGCGAAAAGAAGCCCGTGGCGCCGGCTCCGGTGGCAGCGGACTAAAACCAGTCGTCAGTCGCTAGTCTTCAGCGGGTGACGACCACGATGGGAACAGGATTGAATCGAAATGAGGACGGGCGGCTTGGCTCTTGGGCCGTCCGGTTCCAGCGAGTTTCGCTAGCGACTGACGACTAGCGACTGGTTTTCAAGGGCCGTCAGCGGGCGCGTGAGACCCCGCAGGAAGCGGAGGAACACCTTGTATCGTTCGAGCCCCTTTGACATGGCGAACCCGATTGCCGATTTCGATGCCATCCGCATCAGCCTGGCATCTCCGGAAAAAATCCGGAGCTGGTCGCATGGTGAAGTCACAAAGCCCGAAACCATCAATTACCGAACTTTCAAACCCGAGCGCGACGGCCTGTTTTGCGCGCGTATTTTTGGACCGGTAACCGACTGGGAGTGCTTGTGCGGCAAGTACAAGCGCATGAAGCACCGCGGCGTGATCTGCGACAAGTGCGGCGTGGAAGTCACGCTGTCGAAAGTTCGCCGTGAGCGTCTCGGTCACATTGAGTTGGCCTCCCCCTGCTCGCATGTGTGGTTCTTCAAGGGTCTGCCCAGCCGCATCGGGCACCTGCTCGACATTTCGCTGCGTGACCTCGAGTCCGTTCTTTATTTCGAGGCGTACGTGGTGGTTGAGCCGGGCGACGCTCCCGTAAAAGAGCGCGAGATCATCAAGGACGAAGCCAAGTACCGCGAACTCGACCAGCAGTATCGCGCGGCCGGCTTCAAGGCCATGATGGGCGCGGAAGCAATCAAAGAGTTGCTGAAACGCGTCGACATCGAAGGTCTCTCGACCGAACTGCGCGAGAAGATGAAGAACGAGGCGTCGCTGCAGAAGCGCCTCAAGTACGCCAAGCGCCTGAAAGTAGTCGAGGCGTTCCGCAAGAGCGGCAACAAGCCGAACTGGATGATTCTCGATGTGATTCCGGTGATTCCGCCGGAGCTGCGTCCGCTGGTTCCACTCGATGGCGGCCGTTTCGCGACGTCGGACCTGAACGATCTATACCGGCGTGTGATCAACCGCAACAACCGCTTGAAGAAGCTGATGGACCTGCATGCTCCGGAAGTCATCGTGCGCAACGAAAAGCGCATGTTGCAGGAAGCCGTGGACGCGCTGTTCGACAACGGACGCCGTGGCCGCGTGCTGCGCGGAGCCAACAACCGTCCGCTGAAGTCGC
The DNA here is from genome assembly GCA_963729415.1 of uncultured Acidobacteriota bacterium. Classification (GTDB taxonomy): domain Bacteria; phylum Acidobacteriota; class Terriglobia; order Terriglobales; family Acidobacteriaceae; genus Gp1-AA133. The sequence continues at coordinate 1,070,919 of CAVSOD010000018.1, forward strand.
TGTCCGATACGCTCAAGGGCAAGCAGGGCCGGTTCCGCCAGAACCTGCTCGGCAAGCGCGTCGACTACTCGGGACGTTCGGTCATCGTGGTCGGTCCCGAGCTGAAGCTGCACCAGTGCGGATTGCCCAAGAAGATGGCTCTGGAGTTGTTCAAGCCGTTTATCTATCACCGGCTCGAGCAAACCGGGCACTGCACCACCATCAAGCAGGCCAAGGAAATGGTGGAGCAGCAGGAACCGATTGTTTGGGACATCCTGGAAGAGGTCATCAAAGACCACCCGGTGCTCCTGAACCGCGCCCCAACCCTGCACCGCCTGGGTATCCAGGCATTTGAGCCGGTGCTGGTGGAAGGCAAGGCCATCAAGATTCACCCGCTGGTCTGCACGGCGTTCAACGCCGACTTCGACGGCGACCAGATGGCGGTTCACATTCCGCTGTCTCCGGAAGCCCAGGTCGAAGCCAGTGTGCTGATGCTGGCCTCGCACAACATTTTGTCGCCCGCCTCGGGCCAGCCGATCACTGTGCCCACGCAGGACATGGTTCTCGGGTTGTACTACCTGACCAAAGGGAAACCGGGCGCGAAGGGCGAAGGACGCTCGTTCGCGAACATCGATGAAGTCCTGCTTGCGCTCGAAGCCGGCGAAGTGGAGACATTGTCGCCCATCCGCCTGCGCTTCACCGGTGAAGTGATAGACCTGACCACCGCGTATGACGATCAGGACATCACTCACACCGACGAAGTCCACTACGAGCGCAGCTTCATCAACACGACCGTGGGTCGCGCCATCCTGAACGACCATCTTCCCGAGGGCATGCCGTACATCAACGGCCTGCTCAAAAAGAAGGGCATTGGCCAGCTGGTCAACTACACCTACTTGCGTTTTGGTCTGGAAGTCACGGTCAAAATGCTCGACGAGATCAAGTCGCTCGGCTTCAATTTCGCGACCCGCGCGGGCCTCTCGATCGGCATTGACGACATGGTCGTTCCCGACAACAAGAAGACGCTGGTGAAGGACGCCGAGAAGCAGGGCGTGAGCGTGCAGCAGCAGTATCTGGACGGCGCCATCACCAACGGCGAGCGCTACAACAAGGTCATCGAAATCTGGTCGGCGATTACGGAAAAGGTCGCGGACGAGATGTTCGGACAGATGCAGCAGCGCGACAAGGAAGGCGCGATCAACCCGATTTACGTCATGGCCGACTCCGGGGCCCGCGGCTCGAAACAGCAGATCCGCCAGCTTTCCGGAATGCGCGGACTGATGGCGAAACCGTCGGGAGAAATCATCGAGACGCCCATCACGGCGAACTTCCGTGAAGGGCTGACGGTGCTGGAATACTTCATCTCGACGCACGGCGCCCGCAAGGGTCTGGCCGATACCGCGTTGAAGACGGCGGACTCGGGCTACCTGACGCGGCGTCTGGTCGATGTGGCCCAGGACGTGATCATCAGCGAGTATGACTGCGGTACCGTCGACGGGATCTACGTCTCCGGTATCGTCGAAGCCGGCGAGATCATCGAGCCGCTGCGTGATCGCATCGTCGGTCGCGTGTCGCTCGAGAAGATCAAGGACTATGACGGCAACGTCATCGTCGATATCAACCAGGAAATCACCGAAGAGCTGGCGGGTTCGATCCAGGCTGCCGGCATCGAGCGGGTGAAGATCCGCTCCGTGCTGACTTGCGAATCGAAGCGCGGCGTCTGCGTGATGTGCTATGGCCGCAACCTGGCCTCCGGCCGGCTGGTCGAGCTGGGCGAGGCAACGGGCGTGATCGCAGCACAGTCGATCGGCGAACCGGGAACACAGCTCACGATGCGAACTTTCCACATCGGTGGTACGGCATCGCGAGTTTCGGAGCAGTCGCGACTGGAAGCCAAGAACAACGGCGTGGTCCGCTTCATCAACCTGCAGACCGTCAAAGCGAAGTCCGGCGACCTGGTGGTGATGAACCGGCAGGGGTCGATCGCCCTGGTTGACGACAAGAACCGCGAGCGTGAGCGCTACTCGGTGGTGTATGGCGCCAAGGTGAAGTTCAACGAAGGCGACGCGGTCGAACTCGGCCAGGTTCTGGTCGAGTGGGATCCGTACACCTTTGCGATCCTCACCGAAATCGGCGGAACCGTCCAGTTCAAGGACTTGCAGGAAGGCATCACCCTGCACGAAGAAGTGGACGAAGTCACCGGCCTTTCACGGCACGTGGTGGCGGATTCTCCGGATGAGAAGCGCCAGCCGGCGATCGTGATCAAGGGCAAGACGAGCAAGCGGTACCTGATGCCGTCACGCGCCCACCTGATGGTGGCCGATGGCGACACGGTATCGCCGGGCGATGTGCTGGCGAAGATCCCGCGTGAAACCACCAAGACGAAGGACATCACGGGTGGTCTGCCGCGCGTGGTCGAGCTGTTCGAAGCCCGCAAGCCGCACGAGACCGCGGTCATCAGCGAAATCGATGGCACGGTGAAGTTCGGCGAGGTTTCGAAGGGCCAGCGCAAAATCTACGTGGTCGCCGACAACGGCACCGAGAAGGAATACTCGGTTCCGCGCGGCGTACACATCAACGTGCAGGAAGGCGAGCGCGTGAAGGCGGGCGAACCGCTGATGGACGGGCCGCTCAACCCGCACGACATCCTGGCCGTACTCGGCGAAAAAGAGCTGCAGGCTTACCTGGTGAACGAAATCCAGGAAGTCTACCGGCTGCAGGGCGTCAACATCAGCGACAAGCACATCGAGGTGATCGTCCGCCAGATGATGCGTTGGCGCAAGGTGGAAGACGTCGGGGACACGACGTTCCTGCTCGAACAGCAGGTCGACAAGTTCCGCTTCGCTGAAGAGAACGAGCGCGTGATCAAGGAAGGCGGACGTCCGGCAACCGGTCGGCCGCTGCTCCTTGGCATCACGAAGGCCTCGCTCTCAACCGACTCGTTCATCTCCGCGGCGTCGTTCCAGGAGACCACGAGGGTGCTGACCGAAGCTTCCATCCAGGGAGCGGTCGATCACCTGCGCGGGCTCAAGGAGAACGTCATCGTGGGCCGCCTCATCCCTGCCGGCACCGGCATGGAGTACTACCGCAACGTGCGCCTCTCACCAGAGATGGAAGAGGCCGCGGCGAAGGTACAGGAAGAGGTCTCGCAGGCCTACGAAGAAGCGGAACGTGCCCTGGAATTAATGCGGCACGAAGGCGAGACGGAAGAACTGGCGGCCGAGTAGGCTCAGGGATAATCCGGAGGGGCGGCGTCTGCCGCCCCTTCATCTTATCTACCTATGAACGCCAGTCCCCAACAATTTGGACCCCAGGAGGTACGCCGGCGAATTTCGCAGTTGCGCCCACCGGCGCCGCGCCCTACTCTAAGGGACGCGATGCTGCGCTTCTTCCGCCTGATGCGCCTGGCGACCTGGCGCGCGTTTGAGCATGACCAGTTCGCCGTTGCCAAGGCGTCGGCGTATTCCTCGATTCTTACGTTTTTTCCCTCACTGCTGGTGGTGGGCTCTGTTCTCGCCACGCTCAGCCGCGGGGACGTCTATCTACGGGAAATCTCGTATGCGCTCGGCCGGATCATGCCGACGGGGTCGGCGGCGGCGATCTCATATCTGCGCGGAACGTCGGAGCGCCCGGTTCGCTTGCTCATCGGCACCTCGCTTCTGACCTTGTGGACCGCCTCCGGAACCATGATTTCCTGGATGGAAGGCTTCCGCAATGCTTACCAGCTTCCCAAGACCTGGGGCCTGCTGAAGGAACGCCTCATCGCATTTTCGCTGGTGATCATGGCGGGCATCCCGCTGACATTTGCCACCGTGCTGGTCGCGTTCGGTTCGGGCATCGAGAGCCGCATTCTCTTTCACACTGGACACGAATTCAGTCTGTACATCGTGATCCTGTGGGGCGCGATCCGCTGGGTCATCGCGACGCTCACCAGCATTGCGGTGATCGCGTTGATCTATCACAATGCCGTGCCACGCACGCAACCCTGGCATAGCGTATTACCAGGGGCGACGCTGGCGACCGCGTTGTGGTTCGTGGTGACGGCACTGTTCAGCGTCTACCTGCACAACTACGCCGATTACAGCATTCTCTATGGCTCGCTTGGGGTGTCGATTGCGCTGCTGGTGTGGATGTACCTGATTTCGCTGGTTGTCCTGATCGGCGCGGAGTTCAACGCCATGTTGTTCCCGCGGTCGTTTTTGGGGAAAGAACTGCTGGAGTCGAGCGCGACACTGCGCATGACCGCGCCTTGATCCTCGAAGGCGCTCAGAAGAAAAATCCACCTCCGTGGTTCTCCGTCAGCGTTTGGGAGCACTACATTTGAGACAGGGAAAGTTCGACCTGGTGTCTGGCAACGTCTCCGATTTACGCGCTGAGGCGGAACGGACTGTTACGCTTGCCCTGTCGGCGGAGTCGGGGGCCGGCGGCGAGCGGCGCGCAAAAATCATTGCCACCATCGGACCGGCTTCGAATCACGAAGCGGCGCTGCACGACCTTTTGCGGTTGGGAATGGATGTCGCCCGCCTGAATTTCTCCCACGGTACTCACGAAGACCACGCGCGCAATATCGAGCGCATCCGCCGTACCGCGCGCAGCGAGGGACGAACGGTGTGCATCCTGCAAGACCTGCAGGGGCCGAAAATCCGCACCGGCCGGCTGAAGGGGCACGAGCCGGTGCTGCTGGAACCCGGCGCACGAGTCACGATTACGCCGCGGGATGTGCTGGGCACGTCGACACTGATTGCAACCACGTTCACCGGGCTGGCGCGCGAAGTTGGGCCGGGGGCGAGGATTTTGCTGTCGGATGGTCTGATCGAGCTGCGCGTGACAGGGCGGCGCGGGCAGGACGTGGAATGTGACGTGGTGAATGGCGGGCTGCTGGCGGAACACCAGGGGATCAACCTGCCCGGAGCCGCGCTGACGATTCCGGCGCTGACCGAGAAAGACCGGCGGGATCTGGCGTTTGGGCTCAAGCACGAAGTGGACATGGTGGCGATCTCGTTTGTGCGGTCAGCTTCGGACGTGCGCGAGGTCAAGCAGCTGATTCTCGATCATGGCAGCGACGTGCCGGTGATCGCCAAGCTGGAAAAGCCGCAAGCCCTCGAGCAACTTGAGGAAATCTTCGAAGCGGCCGATGGGGTGATGGTGGCGCGCGGCGACCTGGGCGTGGAGATGTTGCCGGAACAGGTGCCTGTAATCCAGAAGCACGTGATCAGGCGGGCGGCGGAGTGGCGCAAGCCGGTAATTATTGCGACGCAGATGCTGGAATCGATGATTGAGAATCCGCGGCCGACCCGGGCGGAAGCCAGCGACGTGGCGAACGCGGTATTCGACGGGACAGACGCGGTCATGCTCTCGGCCGAGACAGCAAGCGGGCGGTATCCGCGCGAGGCGGTCGCTATGATGAGCCGCATCGTGGTCGAGGCGGAACGGAATATGACGTCGTTCAGCGAGCCGCGGCGACGCCGGCATCGGCAACAGGTTTCAGTGGCGGAAGCGATCTGCGAATCGATCGCGCACGCGGCCGAGGATTTGCCGATGGGGGCGATCGCGGTGTTCACCGAAACGGGCAACACGGCGCGCCTGATTTCCAAATATCGGCCGCGGGTAAGCATTTATGCATTCAGCCACAACGGTCCGGTGTGCAACCGGATGAATCTTTTCTGGGGCGTGCATCCGGTGCGGCGTCGGGAGCAGGCGCGATCGGCAGAAGATATGGTGAACACGGCGGAGCGCGAATTGCTGCACCATGGCAAGCTGAAGCCTGGAGATGTATTGGGCGTCGTGGCGGGCACGCAGATGGCGTCGGGGTCGACGAATTTCATGCGCCTGCACACGGTGCCCGAGCCGGTGACGGGCGGGGGCGAGCGACGGCGGCGAGCCCGCAAAAGCGGAAAGAAGTAACTTGGAGCAGGTAGCGGTGGCGAAGGAAATTCTGTCGGTAGCCGTGTTTGTTCCTCTGTTGGGCAAGGAAGAGGAAGCGCTGGCCACGGTGCGCGAGCTGTCGGGTGTGCTGGCGGCGGGCGGATACAGCCGCGACGTTCTGTATCGTGGGCCCGAGGGCGAGTACGTGCTGGTGCGGTTCTGGAAGTCGGAGGACGCGCGGCGGGCCGCTCTGGAGGATCCCGAAGCGCAGCGGCGCTGGGCGAAGCTGGCGCACGAGATAAAAATTCTGAAGGTGCATGAGAGTTTGGAAGAGATTGAGCTGTAGCGCCACCGTTTCGGAGGCTGCGGTTGCGGCGTCGCGCCGCAAGCGAGGGCGGGACGCCCTCTAGACAGCCGGCAGGATGCCGGCGCTACCAAGGAAAGCAGATGGCCGAGACTTTTCTCGAATCCGCCCTGCAGCCCGCGGTGCACGGCTACCTGCACCGGCCGGCGAACCCCACCGGCGACGGCCTCGTTCTTGGGCATGGCGCGGGATCGAATGCACAAGCACCTTTGCTGATCGCGGTTGCGGAGACGTTCGCCTCAGCCGGATTCATCGTTTTACGCTGCGATCTGCCCTACCGGCAGGCGCGGCGCTATGGGCCGCCGGGTCCAGGGGATGCGGCGCGCGACCGGGATGGACTGCGGAATGCGGTCAGCGCGGTGCGCAGAATGGCGACCGGTCGAATGTTTCTGGGCGGGCACTCCTACGGCGGGCGGCAAGCGACGATGCTTTGTGCTGAAGAGTCGAGGCTAGTCGATGGGCTGGTGCTGATGTCCTATCCGTTGCACCCTCCACGTAAGCCGGAGCAATTGCGCACGCAACATCTGCCGCAGCTGCATACGCCAAGCCTTTTTATCGAGGGGACGCGGGATCCATTCGGATCGATCGAGGAAATGGAGGCCGCCATCAAACTGATTCCTGGACGAACCGAGCTTTTCAAGGTGGAAGGCACGGGACACGATCTGGGGATGAAGGGGAAGGGCGGCGGAGAAGATCTGGCGCAGGCGATCGTCGGGGCGTTCAAGGGGTTTTTCGATTAGATAGTGCGGCGCCGCGATGGGGGGTCGAAAAGCAATCCAAGTTGACGAGGCGACCCCTAAAGAGGGCGAGAGATTAGGCCACTTACGGCGCCGCTGAAGCGGTGCCCTGATACGAATCCCTGTTGTTCTTGTTTTGCTCGTTAAGAACGGGCGGACCAGCTTTCGAGGTGAGACGCCGAGGGAAAGCCGCCGGGACGGCGGCGCTACTGTTTAGTTTACCCAGCCAGACTTGTTGCCGCCGTTTTTCTTCTCGTGATCTTCGGGGGGGACGTAGTTGCCGAGGTTGTCGAACTTCACGTCCCGGTCGTGTTGGCGCATGTAGACCTCGAACTTGCGGGCAGCCCGGCGACGCTTCCAGCGGTAGAAGGAATTGCGGAGGCCGTAAAACCACTCTGACACGGAGAAGCCACGGCTGGCGCGCCGCACCGGCGCATACTTGACGTAGAGGTAACCAAAGAAGAGTCCGCCGAGGTGGGCGAGGTAGGCGGTGTTGCCGCCGCCGGCGATCGAGAAGGCGACCGTGACCACGATGAGAATCAGGACGAAATACTTGGCTTTGATGAGGAGCGGGAACGGGATCATGATGATCTCGTTTTCGCCGAACACCATCCCGTAGGCCATCAGGATTGCGAACAGGCCGCCAGAAGCGCCGACGGTGGGGATGTTGGGATCACCCAGAATGTGCGCGAACGACAGCAGGATGGTGGTCAGCGCAGCCCCGACGACACCCGTGAAGAAGAGCTCCAGAAAACGGCGAACTCCCCAGGAAGTCTCAAACGTGGACCCAAACATCCAGAGGGCGAGCATGTTCCAGAACCAGTGTCCGAAGCCGCCGTGGATAAAGCTATAGGTAACGATCTGCCAGAGTCGGAAAGGTGGCTCCACGACATCTACAGGCACGAGGCCGAGGTGAAAATAGATCCAATTGATCAGATCGCGCGAGCCGAAGGCTTCCATGAACAGGAAGATCGCGGTGTTAATCCCTAAGAGCCAGATGACCGCCTTCGTGAAGGGCGGGAAACTCAGGGTCATTTCGTTACTGGTGCGGCGTATCAGAGGCGTCTCCTGTTGAACGGCACGAGCCTGGGGTCATCGCTGCGGCACCGGCACGACCGGCAAACTCCAGTGTTCTTCATTATCAACTGCGCGGACGGCAAAAATCACATTATCTTTTGAGACTTTCAGGGTAGCGCGTCCGACATTCCCGACCGACTGCGCGTGCTCCCATTCTGGGGCGCTGGTGCCGCGCCAGAGGATCTCATAGCCCGTGGCTCCTGGTGAGGCATCCCACAGCAGGGTGGAATCGTTTACGAGCTTGGAGGCGTCGATTCGGACGTTTGCCGGGGGTGCGGGCGCCGACGCCAGTGAAGCTAACGTTGCCGCGTTCAAGCGGGCCACGGCGCCGACGTAATCGAAGTTCACGAACTTTGACAGGTCGCCGTACTCGACGCTGTTTTCGGTGCGCACGTTCTGGTGCTGATGATTGAAATCCTCGCGGTACTCGGTAAACCGCACGGCAGCGAATCCTTGCTGATTGAACGAGGAATGGTCGCCCCCGCGCAGGTAGCGGTCCTGACGGAAAATCAAGAGTGGTTTTACGCCCGCATCGTAGATGCGGCCGGCATCGGCGATGTAGCGGGCCAGCTCCCGTGAGCTGGAATCGCTCTCGCTTTCGCCGCCCAGGGATCGAATCACGCCCTGCGCCTTGTCGTCAGCCGCCTCGGGCACGCCTTCGGAGAACACCCGGACCACGCCGGGATCCTGCTCAGAGCTGCGGTCGCCGCCCACGATGTCATTGTTCAACACGGCTTCGAGCAGCCATTGTTCCTGACGCGCCATCTGCGCGAAGTGCCGGCTGCCGTTCAATCCCTGTTCTTCGCCTGCCACTGTAAGAAAAACGATCGTGGCGGGAAACTTCAGCTTGCTCAGCACGCGGGCGCACTCCAGGCTGACGGCGGTGCCGCTGGCATCGTCGTTGGCGCCGGGCGCATCGCCCTTGATGTCGAAGGTATCGCTATTGCGCGAGTCGTAGTGGCCGGTCACCAGTACCATGTACCTGGAACGCTCTGGGTCGGTTCCCTTCTGGACTGCGTAAACATTGGTGATTTGCGTAGGCTGGGGAATGCGCTTTGCGGGCGCTTCGGTAAAGCTGTCGGTTTTCACCTCAAGGCAGCCGCCGCAGTCTTTGGAGTAGCGCTCGAATTCCGACTTGATCCAATCGCGCGCCGCACCGATGCCACGTCCGGCAGCGATGGAGGCGGGATCTTGCGCCGAGAGCGTCGAACGCGTTCCGAAGCTGACTAGCTTTTCAATGTTGGCTTGAATGTGAGCGGCGGAGATTTCTTTGAGAGCGGCTGCGATCTTTGGATCGGGAGGCGGGGCATCGGCCGGATGAAAATCGCTTGAGGGAGCCGGAGCGGGTTGCTGCGTCAAGCTGGGAACGGCCGAAAATAAAGCCATCGCCAGCGTCAGGGCGGTCATCCCATGCGTGATAGAAAATCTCGGCGCAATCTTCTTGCTTGGCATCGTGACCAATGGGACCCTGCTCGAGGCGGTCTGGAGAATTGTAAAGAGCCGAAGCGGTCAGAAAAGGCTGAGGACTTGACCGTTCGCCCGCGAGAATTAAATATTATCAGGGTACGCCCTGGCACGGAGGCATTCATGGTTTATTGTCCCGAATGTGAGAGCGACCTCGACATCGAGGAAGATGAGGTCGACGAAGGTGAAGTCGTGTCGTGTCCCGAGTGCGGGACCGATTTTGAGATTGTGACGGTGAATCCCCTCGAACTGAAGCCGGTCGAGGAAGAGGAAGAGGGAAGAAGAAGAAGAGGAAACCGAGGACGGTGACCTTTAGAAGCAAACGTCCGGCCGATTCGGCGCGCCGGTCCATCGGGTTGAGGATTGGCGTGTTGGTTGGAATAGGGCTGCTCGCCAGCCTGCACCCTGCCACGCTGCGAGCCAGGGAGGATCGTCAGGATCCGCGCAAGAATTACGCCCTGATTTTCGGGACGGTGTGGGGACCCGATGACCGTCCGGTATACGGAGTGAAGGTGCTGATCCGGCGCACCGACAAAAAGAAGCCGGGCTGGGAGCTCTACTCGAACCACACCGGGGAATTCGCGCAGCGGCTGCCGGCGGGCAAGGCCGACTACGTGGTCTGGGCCGACGCCAAGGCACTCAAGTCTTTGAGCAGGAACAAGTTGCAACCTGGCGAAGAAGTTGCCGTGCACATCGAATCGGACGAGCGCGCCGATATTGGATTGCATCTAAAGTAGTGCGAAGCAATATGAGGTGGGGAGCTGGTCCATGAGAAAGACCTCAATGGTTGTCTTGGTCCTGCTGCTGATCCAACTTGCTGCTTTTAGCGAACCCTTTGAAAAGAAGTCCGACAACAGCCGCGTGCTGCTGGGGCGCGTGACCGATCGGCAGGAGAGTCCCTTGCCGAACGCCGTGGTGTATTTGACGAATACGCGCACGCGCGCGGTGAAAACCTACATTGTGGGACAGGACGGCGGGTACCGGTTTCCGTCGCTTTCCCCGAATATCGACTACGAAGTGTACGCACAGTACAACGGAAAGAAGAGCGACACTAAGACGGTGAGTCAGTTCGACAACCGCCCGCAAGTGAATATCAATCTGAAAGTGGATACGCGCTGAAACCGGCGGATAGCGGCGTTTTCAGGGCAGTCCTTGGTTCACGAGCAAAAAGCAGGCTCCTCGTTTTTCGGAATCGACCAGTTTCCGACAAGCATCGACAAGTTTCCAGCCGAGTTGAACGAAGCGGCGGCACCGATGAGGTTCGTGCCTCGTTTGCGTTAGTCCCGGTCGAGGTACTCCTCGGGGACATCGTCTTCGGGGCGCTCGTGGACGTGGACTTCCTTGACGTCGGCGTCGGGAGCATCTTCCACGCCGGAGACAACTTCCGCTTCCAGCGCCTGGCCTTCTTCCGCCAATTCTTCGACGCTTTCCGAGTCTGCGTCAGCGACCCCGGACAATCCCTGGACGTCGCCCGATTGACCCGCAGAATCGGGGCCAGGGCCCAGAGGCTCATCCGCGGGATCATCGACATAAGGACGGTGCACTGGCTTATTCGCTTTTTTGGGGGCTTTGCGAGCCATGGGTCACCTCACTCCGTATTGGAGTCGCGCACGCCGACCTTGGTTGTGAGGAAAACGCGAGAAGGCAGGGGTGCCGGTAAATTGTTCATAGATCACGAGAAGGCGTTACCGTCGTTACGTGCGTAGCACGTTCGAGATCACAGACGGCGGCTCCGGCAATGCTACAAAGTAGTTGTCGGAGGTTTTTCTGCGCCGTGCGGCTCGATTATATATCCTGCATATTAACGATTTTTTCAACCATTCTTGTTGGCAAGCGCTGCTGGGAAGGCTGGGCACTGGCGGCGGTCAATAGCGTCCTGATTTGTATCATTGGAGTGAAAACCGCGCAGTTTGGCTTTGTTCCGGCGAACCTGTTTTGCCTGGTACTATGCGGCGTCAACCTGCGGACCTGGCGCAACGTGGAATCGTAGAGAAGTTCGCGAGCTCTGCGCGGGCGAAAGTGCCCGCGCCACATGGTTAGAGGATCGAGCGCACCACGCCGCCGTCGGCTCGCAAAGCCGCGCCATTCGTGGCAGACGAGAGCGGGCTGCAGACGAAGGTGACCATGGCAGCGACTTCGTCTGGCGTCGTGAAACGGCGGAGCAGCGAGGTCGGGCGCATGCTGCGAAAAAATTCCTGCTCAAATTCCTTTGGGGTTTTCTTCATACTGGCGGCGACGCGATTCACAAACTCCGTGGCGCCTTCCGAGGATGTTGGTCCGGCGAGCACTGTGTTCACCGTGACATTCGTGCCCGCGGTGGTTTCCGCCAGGCCACGCGAGACGGCCAGCTGCGCGGTCTTTGTCATTCCGTACTGAATCATCTCTGCGGGGATCTGCACGGCGGATTCACTTGAAATGAAAACAATTCGGCCCCAGTTGCGCTTCATCATGCGCGGCAGGTGGTGGCGGCTGAGGCGGACTCCACTCATCACGTTGACCTCGAAAAACTTGAACCACTCCTCATCAGGGATCATTTCGAAGGGCTTGGGGTCGAAGATTCCGAGGTTGTTGACGAGGATGTCGAGGTCGGGGAACTTGTCGGTCGCGGCCTTCACGCCTTCAGCCGTGCCGAGGTCGGCGGCGATGCCCTCGACTTTGCCGCGGAGTCCGGCTGTGGTCAGCGATTCGAGGGCGCGGTCGACACGAGCCTGCGTGCGGCCATTCAGGGTGACCGAGGCGCCTTCGCGGGCGAGGCCTTCGGCAATGGCGTAGCCGATTCCAGCGGTCGATCCGGTGACGAGCGCACGCTTGCCTTCCAGTTCGAGGTTCATGCTGGCTTGGATGCGAGGGGAAAGAGCAGGGATTCGGGTGCTGAAAGGCGGGCGGAGCCGGCCAGGCTCATGGGGCTGGCCAAAACATTTTGTCATTCCGAGGAGCGTAGCGACGAGGAATCTGCTTTTTACCACCACAAGCAGAAAGCAGATTCCTCACTGCGTTCGGAATGACAAGACGAAACTTAGTTATTTTCGCCGCCAGCGCGCTTCCACGAGATGAGCTCGCCGATGGTGGAACTGGTGCTCGAACTCGAAACCGGATGCTTGTAGGCTTCGACTTCCGAGCGCGAGGCTTCCTCGCCCACGGCGCGGATACTGAGGCCGACTTTCTTCTCTTCCGGATTCATCTTGATGATCTTGAAGTCGTGCTCGGTGCCCGGCTCGAGGTGAAGCGGTTGGCCGTTGCCGTCGACCGCCTCAGAGTTGTGGCAAAGACCTTCCACGCCCTCGGCAATCTCGACAAACGCGCCGAACGTCGCGACCCGCAGCACTTTTCCGTGAACCACGTCGCCGATGTGATGCTGCTGGAAGAACGTCTCCCAGACATCGGGCTGGAGCTGCTTGACACCAAGCGATAAGCGGCGCTTGTCGGGCTCGATTGCCAGCACCACGGCTTTCACGCGGTCGCCCTTCTTCAGAACCTCGGACGGATGCTTCACGCGCTTGGTCCAGCTCAGATTGCTCACGTGCACTAAGCCGTCGATGCCGTCTTCGATCTCGATGAAGGCGCCGAAGTCGGTGAGGTTGCGGACGCGGCCTTCGACCTGCGTGCCCACCGGGAATTTCTCGTGCAGGCTATCCCAGGGATTCGAGGCCAGCTGGCGCATGCCGAGCGAAATGCGCCGCTCGGTGGGGTTGACATTCAGCACCACGCATTCCACCTGGTCGCCAACATTGACGAGCTTGGACGGATGCTTCATGCGCTTCGACCAGGTCATTTCGCTGACGTGAACCAGGCCCTCGATGCCCTGCTCGAGCTCCACGAACGCGCCGTAGTCGGTCACGCTGATGACGCGGCCGGAAACGTGGGCGCCGACAGGATAGCGATGCTCGGCGTCGAGCCACGGGTCGGGCGTGAGCTGTTTGAAGCCGAGGGATACGCGCTGCTTGTCTTTATCGAACTTGAGAACCTTGACCTGGATCTGATCGCCGACGTTCACGAGGTCGCGTGGGTGCGTGAGGCGTCCCCAGGACATGTCGGTGATGTGCAGCAGGCCATCGATGCCACCCATATCGACGAATGCGCCGTACTCGGTGAGGTTCTTGACCACACCAGTCAGGACCGCGCCCTCTTCCAGATGCTCGAGCGTCTTCGATTTCTTCTCGTTCTGCTCTTCTTCGAGCAACTGCTTGCGCGAAACCACGATGTTGCCGCGTTTCTTGTTCAGCTTGATGACGGCAACTTCGATGGTGGTGCCCTTCATGCCATCGAGATTGCGGACAGGACGCAGATCAACCTGCGAGCCGGGAAGGAAGGCCCGGGCGCCGGCGATGTCGACGGTGAGGCCGCCCTTGATGCGGTCGATGACGAGGGCCTTGATCGGCTTCTTCTCGTTGTAGGCCGCTTCGATGTTGTCCCAGGCGCGCAGGCGCTGCGCTTTCTGGTGCGAGAGGTTGATGTAGCCTTCCTCGGTCTCGCCCTTGTCGCGCATCACATCGATTTCGTCGCCGGGCTGGAAGCGCGACTTGCCTTCATGGTCGAGAACTTCGGCAAGCGGCAACATGCCTTCCGATTTCGCGCCGATGTCGACGACGACATGCTTGTCGGTCAGCTTGAGGACCGTGCCCTTGATGACGCGGTCTTCGCTGACGGCTTCCTCGGACTCGGTGGTGAAGGTCTCGAGGGCAGAGGCGAAGTCGTCCATGCTCGCTGGGGCAGCGGCAGGTTTTTCTTCGCCGGTTGGCGTGGATGAAACAGGTTTCTCTTCGATGGCGGTTGTTGACATGGCTGGATTAGTTTCTTGAATTGGAGTCTCAGATGTTTCGGGATTATGAGTGCTTTGCACCGGAGTGTCGTTGGATGCGCCAGGCTCACTGACTGCGGAAAGCGAGTTAGCGGAATCCAACTGTTGGGCGGTGCTGTCGTCGTACAAGGTCATGGCCTCTCAATACCTCGCACAGCTTTCAGTGCGGGACGGATGCGGGTGTTCGACGGACTGCCGGAACGGGTCTAAGGTTGTGGTGGGTTCAACCTGGCGGTTGAACCGAACAATCCCAGCGTTCGGACGAGTAAAGCAACCCGCGTCCAATGGGAACCCTTCGAGTGTAGCAACCGCTTCCAAACAGTGTCAAACACCGAAACGAATCTGAGCGCGGCGTCGTACCCGCCCTTATGCGGGTATTGGATTGGGTTGGAGAAGAGTTGGATACAACTTTCTTAAAGAATCGGAAAAAACCCATAAAACACCGGTAAAAACAGGTACCGGAAACGTTCCGAAATCTGGCGGTCATCTGCTACTCTGCCCTGCCATGGACTACCTGTGGACGCCGTGGCGCTACGCTTACGTAACCAGCGCGGAAAAAACGCCGGAATGCATCTTTTGCGAGGTGCAGAAGGCGGGAGATGATGAAAAAGTCCGCATAACTTATCGCGGCGAACACTGTTTCATCATTCTCAACACTTATCCGTACACGCCCGGGCACGTGATGATCGTGCCTTATGCCCATATTGCGGAGTTACAGGGCCTGCCGGCGCCCGCCGCGCAGGAGATGATGGCCCTTTCCCAGAAAATGGAAGGAGCTTTACGAAACCTTTATAAACCTGATGGCGTGAACCTGGGAATGAACATCGGGAAGGCAGCGGGGGCGGGCGTGGCCGGGCATATCCATATGCACGTCCTGCCACGATGGGTGGCGGATGCGAACTTCGTGAGCGTGATCGGGGAGACCCGCATGCTGCCGGAGACGCTGGAAGAGACGTGGAAGAGGATCCGAGGGGCGCTGACGTCGTAGACGCACTAGCGGGGGTGAAACGCCGCCGGGGAGAGCAGGCAGGATGCCGGTTCTACAGTTTCATCCCAGCAACCTCTCCATTTCCTTCTCCTCAATCACCGGCACGCCCAACTCCTTCGCTTTGTCGAGCTTCGAGCCAGCGTCGCTGCCGGCCACGACGTAGTCGGTCTTTTTGCTGACCGAGCCGGAGACGCGCCCCCCGGCGTCTTCGATCAGCTTCTTGGCCTCGTCGCGCGAGTATTTGAGCAGGGTACCGGTAAGCACAAAGGTCTTGCCTGCCAGGTGAGTGCCGCGTTCGCGCTTTTTGCCCGTGAAGGTGAGGCCCGAGTCGCGAAGGCGTTTGACCAAGTCACGGTTTCGCGGCTCGTCGAAGAATTCGCGAATGCTCTCGGCGATCCTGGGCCCGACTTCGTTGACGGACTCCAGTTCTACCTGAGAAGCATTCATGAGCGCGTCCATCGAGCCGAAGTGTTCGGCAAGGAACTGAGCGGTACGCTCGCCGACCATGCGGATGCCGAGGCCGTAGATGACGCGTTCGAGAGGAAGCGACTTCGACTTCTCGATTTCGTCGAGAATGTTCTGCGCAGACTTGTCGGCGAATCGCTCCAGGCTGAGCAGGTCTTTTTTGGTCAGGTCATAGATGTCGGCGACATTTTTGACCAGGCCGCGTTCGATGAGCTGCGTGACCAGCGACTCGCCCATGCCGTCGATGTTCATGACGCCGCGCGAAGCGAAATGCAGGATTGTCCCCAGGAGCTTGGCGGGGCAGTTGGCATTAACGCAGCGATAGTCGACTTCGCCTTCGGTCCTGACGACCTTCGTGCCGCAGACGGGGCACTTCTCCGGCATATGGAACGTCTGGTGGCCGCGCGGATGATCCTTGTCGTCGATGACCTTGGCGACTTTGGGGATGACGTCGCCGCCCCGCTCGACCTGCACCCAGTCGCCGATTTTCACGCCGAGACGCTCGATCTCGTCCATGTTGTGGAGGGTGGCGTTGCGGACGGTGGTGCCGCCGATGGCGACCGGGGCGAGTTCGGCGACCGGGGTGAGCTTGCCAGTGCGGCCCACCTGCACGCGAATGGAAAGAATCTGGGTGATGCCGGCGCGGGCCGCGTATTTGTAGGCGATCGCCCAGCGCGGAGCCTTGCCGGTGAAGCCGAGTTCATCCTGCAGGCTGGTGCGATCGACCTTGATGACCACGCCGTCGATTTCATAAGGCAGGCTCTCGCGCTTCTCTTCCCAGTGCCGAATGAATTTCCAGACCTCCTCCATGTTCTTGGCGAGGGCGCGGTGCTGGTTGACTTTGAAACCGGCCGCTTCGAGGGCTTCGAGGGTTTCCCAGTGACGGCCCATATAGGTGCGGCCGTTCTGCAGCAAAATGTAGGGGAAGAAATCGAGGCGGCGTTGCGCCGTGATGCTGGCATCGAGCTGGCGCACGGTGCCCGCGGTGGCGTTGCGCGGATTGGCGAAAAGCGAGAGCCCCTTGGCCTCGCGCTCTTCATTCATCTTCTTGAAGCCGGCGATGGGCATGAGGAGCTCGCCGCGGACTTCGAAACTGCGAGGGAGACCGGCTTTTTTGAGCTTGTCTTTAGGGATCGCCAAGGGGATGGACCGCACGGTACGGACGTTGAGGGTGACGTCTTCGCCGATGGAGCCGTCGCCGCGCGTGACGCCGCGGGACAGGGCGCCATCTTCGTAGATCAGGGCCAGCGACATGCCGTCGAGTTTGAGCTCGCAGACGTAGTCCACGTCCTTACGGCCGGAAAGTTCGTGCACGCGTCGCTCCCAGGCGCGCAGTTCGTCCTCGCTGTAGGTGTTGTCGAGCGAGAGCATGGGCGAGGAGTGCGCCACTTTCACAACGCCCTCGCGGGGCTTGCCGCCTACGCGCTGGGTTGGGGAATCGGGCGTGATCAGTTCGGGATGCTCAGCTTCGAGTTTCTTGAGCTGTTCGACGAGCTTGTCGAAATCGAAGTCGCTGATTTCCGGGTCGTCGAGTACGTAGTAGCGGTACTCGTGGTGACGGATTTTTTCGCGCAGGGCCTCGATTTTTTCGCCAACGTCTTTGTTCGCGCTCGCCATGGCCAAAGAATTATATTCGTCGGGCACGGTGCGAGGCTTTGCGGGGCGAGGTCGCGCGAGACGCAGTCGCGGCCGCGTGGTAGGCCCAGGTTAGCGTCCAAAAGTGCGGACGCGAACCCGGGGCACCGTCGGGCGGAGTTCCCCTGGCGTTTTTCCATGAAGAGAGTTCTCGAAACTCCGCGGCTGGCGCTTCGTGAGTTTGTCCCTGCTGACGCAGATGCGCTGGCCCGGGTGATCTCCGATCCGGTGGCCATGCGGTACTTCCCGATGCGCTTTGATAGGGCGGCGGTGGAGGAATGGATCGATCGCAATCGGCGGCGATATGAAGCGACTGGGCACGGGTTGTGGGCAATGGAGTTGAAGTCGTCGGGAGAAATGATCGGCGATTGCGGGATCACGCTGCAGGAGGTGGACGGCGAGCGGATGCTGGAGATCGGCTATCACCTTCGCCGGGACCTGTGGGGGCAAGGGCTGGCGACTGAGGCAGCGCGCGCGTGCCGCGAGCATGGGTTCACGAATTTGCGAGCCGCATTCTTGATTTCGCTGATACGGCCGGAGAATGAAGCGTCGCGCCGAGTGGCGGAGCGTTGCGGGATGACGGTGTGGAAGGAGACGGTTCGGGTAGGACTGGCGCACCGGGTGTATCGGGTGACGCGGGAAGAGTGGGCGGCCGCGGAGCGTGTACGCCCAGGTTAGCGCCCAAAGAGCGGACGCGAACCTGGGCACCAGGCGAACCTCTGGCGGGCTACACCAGATCCTCCATCTTCAGCTTGTTCGCGCCGCCTTTCCACGAGGTGTTGAACTGCTCTTCGATGAAGCCTGCGTCGTAGCTGCGTCCTTGCTTTTCGAGAGTCTGTTGCAAGCCGAACAGCGAGCGCGGATTGCGCGGGTTGCGCTCGAGGTCGTCGCGGAAAGTTTTTTCGGCCGCGGCGTTGTCACCCTTCATCAGGAGCGCCGCTCCGAGAGATTCGCGCACCGGAAAGAACCAATCCGGTGGCTCGCCGTACTTGAGCGTGTCCTGAATGGCGACCGCCTCCTGCAGCATGGCGATGGCGCCGTCGGTATCTTTCTTCGCCATGGCGACTTTGGCGCCAAGCACGTTTTCGGCAATCTTCATGATGTCCTTGGCCTTGTTGTTCACGGGCATCGCAAACACCATGTCTTCGGGGGTGGCTTTTTCGGCATCGGCGACGATTTTGTACTCGGCTTCGGCTTCAACCGGCTTCCCTTTTCCGGCGAGGGCCATGCCGCGCGCAAAATGCCAGAACACCGTGGTGATCTTCATCTCCGGGTCGGGTTGCTTCGTGGCGAGGATGGAATCCCACTTGTGAAAGCGCACGTCGACCGCGAGGGGGATGGTCATGAAGCCTTCGAGTGGGGGCATCTGCTTCACGCCAGGAGCCACGTGTTCGGCGAGCATGTCGGCGTTCTTCTTGGCTTCCTGATAATCCCCGTTCATGGCCGCGCACATGGCGATGAAGTGCAGGTTATGGCTGTAATACATCATCGGGTAGATGCCCTGCACTCCGCTCGCCTTGATGTAGGCACGATCGACTTCGGCCGCCTGCTGGTTGGTTTTGACTGCCGCTTCGTAATCGCCGGTGCGGATGTAGACGTGGGCCGGCATGTGCACGAGGTGCCCTGCGGCGGGAGCCATCGCGGCCAGTTTGTTTGCACCGGCCAGTGCGCGTTGCGGACTGGGTGAGGCTTCGACGGCGTGAATGTAGTAGTGCACGGCGCCCATATGGTCGGGGTCGCGTTTCAGCACTGACTCGAGGGTGGCGACAATTTCCTCGGTGCCTTCCTCAGGCGTGCCGTCGACATGCCAAAGGCCCCAGGGATGGAGGTTCATGCCCGACTCGGCGAACAGGGTGGCAGCGTCGAGGTCGTCGGGGAAGTTCTTCACCACATCGCGCATGGCATCGCGATACGCTTCGGCGGCCTTGCGGCGGTCCGCCTTGGGATCGGCCGGAAAGCGCACTGCCATGGCCTGGATATAAGCCTTCTCGCTGGGCGGTGCGTCGCCGGAGAGGTCAACGGCTTTCAGAATGGCATTGTGCGCGGCCTGAAACCGGTCGTCGCTCGCGGGATCGTTGTAGTTGGGGCCCACGGCTTCTGCGACGCCCCAGTAGGCGATGGCCAGTTTGGGATCGAGATCGGCGGCGCGTTGGAACGAGCGGGCAGCCTCGTCGTGATTGAAGGCATAGATCAGGCGCAGACCCTGGTCAAAGAACTGTTGGGCTTGCGGGTTTTTGGTTGAGACGGGGTGATGAAGGGTGCCGATCCCGGTCATCAGGGTAGCCGGCTTCGCAGCCGCAGGGTGAGCGTTGTGTTCCTGGGCGACGACAATCGCGCAGCAGCACATTATAAGCAGGAGGGAGCCCATCTTCCTCATTGTTCAGATCCTCCACTACGAATTTTTTGGTGAGTGGCCGAGCAGCATCCGTTCCAAAACGAGGTGGAACGTATATTTTGGAAACTCGCGCCCCTGGGAGTGTGATCAGCTTAATAGAAGGGAACACGAGGCGCAATAGGTTGCCGGGGTCCTGTTAAGCTAGGGGCGCCAAATTGTGAATTGTCGGATGGCAAACGCCGTGTCTACGATCGCCTTCGTTTCTACTACCGCTAGCGTTGTCCTCGAGACAGTCGGCCGCACCGGCGTTGCAAGTTGCCGCTACGCGGGCATCGGGCTCCCGGGCTGGGCGCAAACGTCAGGGCACATGCGCGACGGAGCTTGCTGAGTCTCAATCTCCCATGCGCAAGGCGGCTCTCCTCTACAACGCGCGTTCGGGCGGCCGGAAAAACCACCGCGAAGCGGATCTGCTGAAAGCCCTGTCGATCCTGGGGGACGCCGGGGTCGAGACCAGCCTGGTGCGCACCACGTCGAATGTCCACGCCACGGAACAGGCACGAAAAGCGATTGTCGAGGGCTACGACACAGTGTTTGCTTGCGGCGGCGACGGAACGATTCACGACGTGCTGCAGGCGATGGCGGGAAGCCGCGTCGCGCTGGGCGTGATTCCACTGGGGACGGCGAATGCGCTCGCGCATGATCTCGGGCTTCCGATGCAGCCGGCCGAGGCGGTGCGAGCCGCTTTGCATGCCGAAGCGAGGCGAATTGCGGTGGGGCGGGTGACGGTTCGCGGCCTGGACGGGAATCCGGTAACGCGCTACTTCACCGTCGCGGTGGGCGTCGGGGTGGACGCTCACTTGTTCTACAAGCTGCATGCCGGTACGAAGCAGCGATTGGGGATAGCCGCTTACTACGCAAAGGCATGGCAGCTGTGGTTCACGCATCGCATGGCACGGTTTCGAGTGGAAGTGGGCTCTGCAGCAGACATGGTTTCGCGAAATGGCGTAACGGAGATGCTGGCGGTGCGCATTCGCCACTTTGGCGGTGTGGTGCAGGAGTTGGCTCCGGGAGCGTCGCTCGATCGCAATGACATGCGCGTGGTCGTCTGCACGACCTCGAACCGGTTGTCGTATTTGCTGTATGTGGTGCGAGGTCTGACTCGCGGGCGGTGGAGTGTTCCGGCAGTGGAATTGTTTCATGCCGGCGGGGTGCGGTGTGACTATGAGGCGGAGTCTGATTCCGCGACCAATTCGGCCTCAGGAGGAGAAAGCGCGAAGGTCTACGTAGAGGCGGATGGCGAACTGATTGGCACGTTGCCCGCCGAGATCGCGATGGTGCCCGATGCGCTGACCATCCTGTCGGCCCGAAGGAAGTAGTGGTCAGGCGCCGAATTGGCGCAGGTGGTGATCCATGTGGAGGTACCCCCAGCGCATCCACTCGGCTTCGGTCATAGGTCCGAAGATGGGATGCGGATGCCACTCGAAGTCGCGCGGCTGACGGGTAAAGCGCTCCAGCAAGCGCAAAAGCTCGCGCCGATCGGCGTCGAATTCGGCTGGCGGCGTGCCGCCTTGTCCTGCCTGAACTTCGGGGCGCGTAGGTGTGCCGCGGGGCCACTTCACGGGCAACTGGAGGGCAAACCACTTCACGAACCAGTCAGGCATGGGAATCGGTGTTACCGAGATGCGCTCAGTGGCCCACTGCTTCTCGCCCATCGTGACGCGGAAGGAATCGGCAAGGTGGCAGATCATCTGGGGCGCGGTCATTTTGCCCCAGAGGCGGACGCTCGAAGGCTGAATCTTCTGAAGGCGCTCGACAATCTGTTGCTTGTCGGCAGAGTTGCCGATGTTTCGCCTGGTCATAGGGTGTTCGGAACGTTCTTCGATTAGTTTAACTGAAGGGCGCGCGCTTTATTCTCAAGCGCCAGCGTGGGATTTCGGGGGATCGTGGAACCAGTCACACACTTCTTAACTGGCGCTTGCCTGAGCCGTGCCGGATTCAACCGCAAGACGGCATTGGCGACCGCCACCATGACACTCGCTGCGGAAGCGCCGGACCTAGACGTGTTCGGTAGTGTTCGTGGATCGGTTTTCGCCTTTGCTCATCATCGTGGATTTACCCATTCATTCCTGGGATTGTTTCTGGTTTCAACGGCGTGGTGGTGGGATTCATGTACGGGTTGTGGCGGCTGCGCGGGCAGCCGGTCAAGGACCCCAATCTTCCGCCGCGATGGGGGCTGCTGTTTCTCTTCGCGTACCTCGCGGGGCTGAGCCATATCCTACTCGATTTTACGAACAACTATGGTGTGCGTCCGTTCTGGCCTTTCTGGGAGAAGTGGTACTCGTGGGACATCGTGTTTATCCTCGAACCGGTCCTGCTGATTGTGCTGGCGTTGGGCCTGGTCGTGCCCGGTTTTTTTGCGCTGATCAATCAGGAAGTTGGGGTGCGTTCCAAGGGCCTGCGCGGCCGCGGGGCCGCAATTGCCGCGCTCGCCGCAATGGTGGTGCTTTGGGCGGTGCGCGATTTTGAGCATCGCAAGGCGATCCATGCACTTGAGGCGCGTACTTACGACCAGGCGGACCCTGTGCGGGTAGGAGCGTATCCGACTTACATCAATCCGTTCGTCTGGCACGGCGTGGTCGAGACGCGAAACTCTTTCGCGCTGGCAGAGGTGAAATCCCTGGCGCCAGAGGTTGATCCGGACGATGCGATGCAGATTCGATACAAGCCCGAAGAAACGCCCATTACGCTGGCGGCCAAGCGGTCGTATCTGGGGAGGGCGTATCTCGATTGGGCCAGGTTTCCGATCACTGAGACTGAGCCGACTCCAACTGGGGGATACATCGTGCACTTTTATGATTTGCGCTTTGACGGCGGGTTGCGGGTTGGTGGGCGCAGGCCGCTTAGTGCTGGGGTAGTGCTGGATCGCGAGTTGAACGTCGTGAGTGAATTTATGGGCGTTTCGGCGCAGCCTGCGCCAGACTAGCCGCTAAATTCGTTGCGGCCTGGGAGCGGCTGAAGGCGCAAAGGCTCATCGACCTACAAGCGCGCGTGAAGGTGGGCCCTGATACAAACAATTGCTGACAGCTGTCCGTGGCTTGACGCGGCTGCGCCAGCGCGCCACAATCGTAAGTTTCGAGTTCGAGGTGAACATGCTGGCATATCTGTTCGTTGCTCTCGCGGTAGCGGTCCGACTGATGCCCCATCCGATGGCTTTCACCCCGGTGACCGGGGCGCTGCTGTACTTCGGGGCGCGCGGGCCCCGCCGTCAGGCGTGGGTGCCAGTGGCGCTGCTGATGGCGTCGGATCTGCTTCTCAACAAGTTTGTCTATGCCTATTCCTTCACGTGGGACCAGGTCGCGAGCTGGATCTGGTACGGAGCGATGCTGTGGGTGGGCACGCGCCTGCGGAACCACGTGAACCCTGTGACCGTGGTTGGGTCGGCGCTCGCTGGGTCGGTTTCATTTTTCCTGTTCAGCAATTTCAGCTCGTGGCTGGTGTGGACGGACATGTATCCGAGAACCTTCGCCGGGCTGATGACTTGCTATGCCGCCGGCGTGCCCTTTTTCCGCCGCGCGCTTGAAGGCGACATGCTGTTCACCTGCGCGATGTTTGGGCTGCCGGTCATCATGCACGCGGTCTCAGAAGCATTTGCGAAATCCGGAGATCATACGGCGGCTGCTTAGAGCACAAAGATCTGGGGACAGGGTGGAAAGCCGGTCGAGAAATCGACCGGCTTTTCGTTTGCGCTCTATTGCGCAGAGCCGGGGATCCCGGAGGTGGTCGAGTCTATAGCCGCGGGACGGCGCCGCTTCCAGGTGACGACCGCAAGCGCCAGAACAACAGCGACTCCAACGAGGACCCATCCGATGTGTTCGCGTGCCAGCCTGCCGAGCAGGTGGATGACCTGGGGGCCGAATTCGATGGTGAGAATGGCCAGGACGAAGAAGCGCACGAAGCGTCCAGCGAAGACGGCGCCCAGGAAATGCACCAAACGCATCTCAAAGGCGGCTGCAGCGAGGACGAACAGCTTGAACGGCGTCGGCGGAGGCAGCATCGCCGGGAACATCAGCGCCCAAAATTCGTGACGCTCGAACGAGGCGTGAATTTTGTTGAAGCGCGCTTCGGGGATGCGCTTGCGCAACAACGTTTCACCGCCGAAGTACCCGATGGCATACATGACGAGACACCCAAGCGTGGAGCCGGCAGAGGCCATCAGCACGTAAAAAAGGAATCGTGAGCGGTCGTTATAGACGTACCAGGCCACGACGGCGTCGATGGGCATGCCGAACAGCGAGCCATCGACGGCGGCGATAGCGAATACTCCCCAGGGGCCAAGCGGCTGCAGCACGGCCAGAATCCAGCCGGTGTAGCGCTTGAGGATGGTTTTGATGGTGTTCAAGGTGAACCACGAGTGTACGCGAGCCGGCCAGGTTCGAGCTACGAGCTACAAGCCGTGAGCAATCAGCAATCCCGCGCCTGATCGCTCGCCGCTCGTAGCTCGATGCTTATTGTTTCGGGAAATTCGGGTCGCCTTTCACTTCCAGAATCTGCTTGGTATGGCGGGCGCAGATCGTTTTCCGGGACATGCAAAACTTAGCGAATTTTCAAGTGTGTTTCGTGTCTCCGCTCAAGAGTTGCAATGCATGGGGAATCAGTTCGATCACGGCTTCGAGCGATTCGACCGCGCCCGAGGGCTTTCCGGGAAGATTGAGAACCACCGACGGGCCACGCACCCCGCAGACGGCGCGGCTGAGGGCGGCGAACTTGGTGGCTTTCGCGCCTTCCGAGCGCATGCGTTCAGCAACGCCTTCCAGCAAGCGGTCGCAGACCGCGCGCGTAGCCTCGGGAGTGACGTCGCGGGGCGCAATGCCGGTGCCCCCGGTGGTGACTACGAAGCGGGCTTGCGCACACAGACGCTTGATCGCGTCGGCGATTGCAGGTTCATCATCAGGAACGATTTCGCGGGTAACGACACGGAATCCCCGCTTCTCGAGAGCAGCCGCGACGGCCGGGCCGCCGAGGTCTTCGCGTTCTCCGCGAGATGAGGAATCACTGACGGTAAGGACGGCGGCGGTCAGCTCAGGTGTCGAGGAGGACATCTTCTTCCTCGGGCTTATCTCCGCCATCGCGATTGGCTTCGTCGAGCAGGCGCAGGCCTTCCATCAGAAGGCCCTGGGTATTGAGCTGGGTGCTGGTTTCGGTGGTCTTTCTCTCGAAGTCGAGTTGGAAGTTGCCGCCGGTCCAGCGCAGCACCTTGAACACGGCCTGGTCGCCTTTCAGGCCGCCGTAGACGGCATGCACCACCTGGCCTTCGGTGAAGTACACATCGCACTTGTCGTCATCTTTGGTGAGCGTCAGCAGGCAGCTTTTGCGGCCCATTTCGAGCGATTGCATCAGGTCGATAACGTTCATTTGCGAGAGGCTTCCGCGCAAGACGCCATCGGAGGGCGCGGCCTTGGTCATCTTTTCGAGTGCAATCTTGTCGATCACGCGCTTGATGCGGCGCGTGGCTTCTTTCAGGAAGAAGGGCTTTTCGACAAAGTCATCGACGGGGTCCTGCTGTGAGAGGCGCTCATTGATGTCGGCTTTGGTGGCGAGAATGATGGCGGAAAAATTCGCAGTCGCGGGACGGCTGCGGAGTTTTTCAATCAACTGACGGCCGTCCATGCCCGGCATGCGGTAGTCGGTGACGAGCAGGTCGGGTGGATCGTCGACGGCTTTCAGCAGGGCGTCGGCAGCATCGCCCGCGGTGGCCACGTGGCCGAGTGTTGAAAGCGACTGCTTGAGCATCCCGAGGACCATGGGATTGTCGTCGACCAGCAGCACTTTGACGTTCGAAGACATGCTCGCTAAAGCTTCCTGGGCGGACGGACGTAATCGCCGCTTTTCCCGCCGGATTTGCGATCCAGCACAATCTCGCGGATTTCGATGCCCTTATCGAGCGCCTTGCACATGTCGTAGACGGTGAGGGCCGCGACACTGGCCGCCACCAGCGCTTCCATCTCCACGCCAGTGGAGGCCGTGGTGGTAACTTTCGAGGTAATAGCGACGCCATTCTCGCATAGCCGCATATTCACTTCAACGTGCGCCAGGGCCAGCGGATGGCACATCGGAATCAGGTTCGATGTCTGCTTAGCCGCCATGATGCCGGCCAGGCGAGCGACTTCCAGCGGATCGCCTTTGGGATTCTTGGGCAGGGCTTTCAGCACGGCCGGCTTGAGCGCGACAAAGGCGCTGGCTTCGGCCTCGCGCCGCGTGACTGCCTTGTCGCTGACGTCGACCATGCGGGCTTTTCCGGCGCGGTCGTAGTGAGAGAGCTTGCGGGGCATGACGTGTGAACTTCAACATCTTACAGGGAGAAGAGATGCAAGGTCTCAGAGTTTCAAGGCTTCAAAGTTTCAGTGTTGCTGAGCGTAGCGCCGCCGTCCCGGCGGCTGTCGTTGCTGCGTCCGGCCCGCAACCCGAGGGCGAGACGTCCTCGCGACAGCCGGCAAGATGCCGGCGCTACACTTTTTAACCTTTTACCTCATCAGTAACGCGACCCACTCGCCGGCCGGAATTCTCTCGCGGTCGGGAGGGATCACGACGTAGCAGTTGGAGCGGGTCATGGCGGCAATGTCGCCGGAGCCGTGCCAGCCAGCAAGCTCGACCTGAGCGTGCTCGAATTCTCCTGAGAGATTGCCCGGCAGAAAGCGCTTCAGGCCAGTCTTGGTACGGATTTCGGATTTCAGGCGCGCGTGCAGGAAGCGGAGTTTTCGCGGCCGCATGCCGGCCAGAGCTTCGAGAATGACGCGAGCGAACAGCTCGAAGGTGACCATGGTGGAAATCGGGTTTCCGGGCAGTCCGAAAAAGTACCGGTCGTGAGCATGGCCGAAAACCACGGGCCTGCCGGGCTGGATCTGGGCGCCGGTGAACAGGAATTCGGCATCGAACTCGGCCAGCACCTGCTCCACCAGATCGTACTTTCCCATGGAAACTCCGCCGGCGAGCAGCAGGAGATCGTGCTCGAGGCCGCGCGCGATCAGGGTTCGCAAGGAAGCGACTTCGTCGCGAGCCACGCCTAAGAGGACGGGAATGGCGCCTGCTTGCTGCACCTGCGCAGCCAGCGAGTAGCTGTTCGAGTTGCGAATCTGGTAGGGCCCTGGGCGCTCACCGACACCGACGATTTCGTCGCCGGTAGCCAGGATCGCCACGCTTGGCCTCCGGAACACGGTCACGGAAGGCTGGCCGACTGAAGCGGCGATCGAGATCGCGCCGTAGTCAATGGCCACGCCCGGCTCGAGCAGCGTCTGACCCTTCCGAGCTTCGGAGCCGGCCTCCACGATGTTGTCGCCGCTGGCAATGCCACGCGTGATGGTGACCCGATTTCCGCTGATCGATGTGTATTCGACCATGACCACCGCATCCGCGCCGTTGGGGGCAGGCGCTCCGGTCATGATGGCTGCGGCCTGCCCCGCCCGAATTCCGGCGGGAAGGTCTTCCGGGCTGGCGCCGGCTTTGATTTCGGCTACGACTTCAAGGGTGGCGGGAAGGGTGGCGAGGTCCGCGGCGCGGATGGCATAGCCGTCGCGCATGGCACGGCGGAAGGGCGGGAAATCGCGATCGGCGGTGACGGTTTGCGCGAGCACGCGCCCCAAGCAGGCGGAGAGTTCCACCGACTCGGTCCCCGGCGGGCGAACCTGCGCCGCATGCCGCTCGACAACCGCGCGGGCGTCTTCAAAGGTCGGGATGGACGGCGGTTGGGGGACAGCAGCCATGGCGACGATGATACGTGGGACTAGTCGCCAGTCGCTAGTCAGCTAAGCCAACTCTCAGCGGCTGAAGCCTCGGGGGATATGGAGGCCTCTGCGACGGGCTGAAGGCGTGCCCTGATACGAACCTGCGCGGCGAGGGCAAGATGCCCTCCCACCCCAGCAAGCCAAGAACGCTCGCTGGGGACCCCGGCCTCACGACTGCCGGCGGGACGCCGGCGCTACAGTTGTTTTTCCGCAGTCTGTGAAGGCCTGCCCTGATAGGAACCAGGTATTTGTGGCGGCAGACGTTGTCAGTTTGGCTGGAGACAAGCGACTGACGACTGAGCCTGACGGCTTCTACTTCGCCAGTTCCTGGCCCAGGACGGCGGCGTTGGTAGCAAAAGAAACGCCGGTTTCGAGGTCGATGAGTCCGTTGCGCACCAGCTTGGCGATCTCCCCATCGAAGTACTGCATGCCGTCGGCTTCGGCGACCTTGATCGCGTCGAGTATGGTTTTGCCTTCGTGCTCGCCCTTTTCCACGCACTCGCGGGTGCGGCCGTTCGACTTGAGGATCTCGAAGACTGGGACGCGCCCGTTGCCGTCTGCGCGAGGAATCAGCCGTTGCGAAACGATGAAGCGGAACGACTTGGCGAACCGCTCGCGGACCGATTTCTGCTCTTCCAAGGCATACGCGCCCACGATGCGTTCCACAGTTTTCGACGCGTCAATCGTGTTCAGCGTCGAAAACACGATCAGCCCCATGTCGGCGGCCTCGAGCACCATTTCGATGGTTTCGCGGTCGCGCATTTCGCCGACGAAGATCACTTTGGGCGCTTGCCGCAGGGCCGCTCGCAAGGCCAAGGCGAAGTTGGGAGTATCACTGTGCAACTCGCGCTGATGCATGGTCGAGCGCTTGTGGTTGTGCAGAAACTCGATGGGATCTTCGATGGTGATGATGTGGTAGTCGCGCTCGCGATTGACTCGATCGAGCAGGGCTGCCACCGTGGAACTCTTTCCCGAAGACGTTGGCCCGGTGACCAGTACGATCCCGTTGCGCAGGTTGACCACGTCTCCCAGATGCGCGGGGAGATGCAGGGACTCGAAGGCCGGAATTTCAGTCGGGATCACGCGCATGACTACCGCGCAGCTGCCGCGCTGAATGAACGCGTTCACGCGGAAGCGCGCGAGCCCGGGCAGGCCATAGGAGATGTCGCAGGAACCCTGCTCACGCAGGGTGTTAATGGCTTGCTTGTTATTCCCGATCAGGTCGGCGGCGATACGGCGGGTATCATCGGCCGAGAGGGCGGCCAGGCCTTCCATTTGTACCGGCACCAGCTGCCCAAAGACCTCCACCTGCGGCGGACGGCCGGGAGAAAAGATCAGGTCACTGACCTTCTCCGAGGCGCGCAGCATCGCAGCCAGCAGCGCCTTTGTGGGCACGGCGCCAGGTTCGTGGACTCCCTCCAAGGCAACCGAAATCGGGGCGACACCCGTTGCAGCCATTGCACTCCTCGCACGTCCAGGGATTCCTTGCCACAGGTCAGGGAGGACCACGAAATCCGGGGGGAAAATCTATGGTTACTGTAGCGCGTGGAGTAGTTTCCGCGAAGGACGGAAGGTAGGTGCCCAAAAGTAACCTGGGGAGGGGTTACCCGGCGCAGACAGATGCGGAGCTGCGCTCCGCCGGACAGCCGAGGGAGGCTGTCCCTACGCAAGAAGAGAGGCGGCCCGGTTGGGCCGCCTCTTTCTCGCAAATGCGACGTCGGCTACTTTTTGCTGGTGGCCGCTTTCTTCTTGTTGAACCCGGTTTCGACCGACGCGCCAATGCTGGCCAGCATGTCCTTAGCTGGCTGTGCGTATTGACCAGTAGGCGCCAATTCGAGGTACTTGTTGAAGGCCTCGGCGGTGCCTTCCGGCGCCACCATCTTGTCGCCCTTCAGCGTGGCCTTTCCGATCATGTTGACGCCCTTCCAGTAATAGGCGTCGGCCTTGCTGGGATCGACGGCGATGACCTTGTCAAAGGCGACGATGGCATCGTCGACTTTGCCGGCATTGGTCAGGACGGCACCGATGTTGAAGTTGTACTGGCCGGCGCGCGTGGGATCGAGTTGCGCCGCCTTGTTGTAATTGGTAACTGCGTCGTCGATTTTGTTCGACTTCGCGTAGGCCTCGGCCAGATTGTTGTAGTAAGCGGCAAGCTTCTGGTTCGCGTCGGTTTCCTTGGGATCAGGGTGGGCCACCTTGAGATCGATGGCTTTCTGATAGGCGTCGGCCGCAGAGGCGTAGCGCTTCTGCTTTTCGGCGGAATCCGTCTGCTTGGTCGCCGACATACGGTAGGCGTCGCCCAGCTTGAACCAGAGCAGGTCGCGGCTCGGGTCGACCTGGGTAGCTTCGGTCAAGACCTGAACCGCAGTATCGAAGTCGCCGGCATCGCTGGCAGTCTTGGCCGCCAGCAGCTTCTCGTTGAGCTGCTTGACGGTGGTGTTCTCTTTTTGGGCTTTGGCCGCGGCTTCCTGCTGCTGCTTGACCTGCTCTTTTTGTTCTGGAGTCAGTCCCTGACCGGTAGCCTGGTTTGCCGCTTCCTTTTTAAGATCGATGTCCTGGTTGAGTTCGTCGAGGCCAACGGGAATCCCCGACATGTAGAACAGTTGTTTTCCATCCGTGCCGAAGAGCGTGACCTTGTACTTTCCCGGTGAAATGCCCAAGGAGAAGTACTCGCCCTTCTTATTGATCTTGAGGGTGTATTTGCGGCCCGTGTCCATGTTCAGCCACTCCACGGTGCCATCGGTAATCGGTTTTCCATCCGCGTCGCGGCACACCCCTTTCACGGTTCCCGTGGCCTGGGCGAAGATTGGCGGCACACAAAGGCCCAGCACCAGGGCGACAAGCACGGTCCATGCAAAGCGTTGTTTCATTTGGAGCCTCCTGGCAGATTCCATTTACGATTGCAGACTTCAGATTGCAGATTTCAGATTGCGCGCGACGGTATCGAACGGCAATGTGAAATCTGAAATCTCAAATCTGAGAATCTCAGACCCTCGACGAGGAGGCGGCTGTGATCGGTACAGCAGCGTACGGAATCGGGTCCCGCGCGCCGGCTTCCTCAAACGCCCGCAGGCGCAGCACACAGCTGTCGCACACACCACAGGCCCGGTCTTCCCTGCTATAGCACGACCACGTTAAATCCAAGGGCGCGCCCAGTTCAAGGCCGAGGCTCACAATCTGGTGTTTGCGCATCGCGATGAGCGGGGTCACAATTTCGATATTTCCTTCTTTCGTTCCCTTCTGAATGACCTGATTGAACGCCTGATAATAGGCTGGACGACAATCGGGGTATCCGGAACTGTCCTGCTCGACGGCGCCGATGTAGATCTTGTGCGCTCCCAGCACTTCAGCCCAACTCACGGCGACCGAAAGAAAATGTGCGTTGCGGAAGGGGACGTAGGTCACGGGGATATCTTGACCGAGCCTGTGGGACTCAGGCACAGCGATTTGCGGATCGGTGAGCGCCGAGCCTCCGATGGCGCGCAGGGCTTCGTTCCGGACGATCAGGCGGTCGTGGATGCCGAGACGGTCGCAGATGGCCTCAAAGGCCTTGCGCTCGCGCTGCTCGGTACGCTGGCCGTAGCTGACATGGACGGCTGCGGCATCGAAGTCACGGGCTGCCAGGGCGGCGCAGACACACGAATCCATCCCTCCGCTGAGCAACACGATCGCGCGTCGTTTGGTGGTCACCATTCTCGTACGCAACGCCTGAAGGCGCTTGAATCTATCACACGACTGCGGCGCGCCCTGCTACGAATTTCGCCCTCTGACACGAACCTCGCATCTTGATACGAATCTCACGTCCTGACACGAAACCGAAAGACCGTCCGGCTACGAACCCTAAGGCGCTCGTGCACGGAACTTCTCCGTAGGTAGTTAGATGCAAGCTGGCGACCTCCCATCCGCATCGAGAGAGATGACCAGAACCACCACCAGCCCCAAATTACCCAATTACAAAATTACCCGATGCCTATCAGACTCCCTTGAGCGCCGGATCCCAGATGAATTTGTGAATCTGCAATCCGAGCCGTGCCGGAACATCGTCGGCCAGCATCCACTCGGCCAATTGCTGCGGATCGACGAGGCAATGCGAGGCATCGCGCGCGCCGTTCGCATCTTTGCGGAAGGCGGGCGAAAACAGCACGGCATTCACGCGTTCCGCCAGGCGGTGTTGCTTGGCAAAGTCGCGCGCAAATTCGTAATCCACACGATCGCTGATGACGAACTTCACTTCATCGTGGGGCGCGAGCGCATCGAGATTCGCGAAGTCGAACGTATCGGGCTCGCCGGAATGTGGACATTTCACGTCGACGATCTTGATGACACGTTTCGGGACAGCGGCCAGCGGGCGCTCGCCGCTGGTTTCGAGCAGCACTTTGTAGCCGGCGTCCAGCAGGCGTTGCAGGAACGGAACGAGTTCGCGCTCTTGCAGCATCGGCTCGCCGCCGGTAATTTCCACCAAACCGCCGTTTGGACTGAGCCGGACGACTTCGTCGAACACCTCGTCGGACGCCATGCGCTGTCCGCCCGTGAAGGTGTATTCACTGTCGCACCAGGAGCAGCGCAGGTTGCAGCCGGTGAGGCGCACGAAAACACACGGCAGGCCCGCGTGCGTGGATTCTCCTTGAAGCGACTTGTAGATTTCAGTGATCTGCATGCAATCGTGTGATGGGGTCATCTGCGATCTGGTGATCGGGCGATTCCAATGCACCTTAACTGTTGGCCCGATGACCCGATCCTGGATCACCCGATCTCGGAGTACCGCGCGGTCGTTGTGTCCGTCTCGAAAATGGTTACGTCGCGCACGAAGACTCGGCCATTGGTGACGCTCTTCAGGTGGCCGTTGGTCTCGTCGTAGAAATACTTGGCCAGATTCTCCGCCGACGGGTTGAGTTCAGTGAACGGGGCAATATCGTTGATCATCTGGTGATCGAGGCGGTCGATGACGTGCTTCATCACTTCGCGCAGGTCTTTGAAGTCGAGCAGCAGGCCGGCTTTGTCGAGCTGTTTTCCGGCCAGCGTGACCCTCACCTTGTAATTGTGGCCGTGCGGGTTCTCGCACTTGCCCTTGTAGTTGCGCAGGTAATGGCCCGCGGCGAAGGTGTCTTCGACCGTAACTTCGTACATGAATCCCCCGGCGGAACCGCCCTTACAGAGCGTCCGCGCACCTGAAGCTAACCTTGTATTTTACGCGAGGAGCCGATTTTACGCTGTTTTGCGAGCGCACGCGGCCGCAAATACGGGGATCCTACTAATGTGTGGCTGGCAGCCTTGTGGGCGATGAAACGACAGAAATCGGCGCGTGTCAGCCAGCGCCAAAGAACTCCTCGACCTCGCGCAGATCCGTCGTTCTGCGGTAGTTGGGCAGGCTTTCGACGAACATCCGCCCATAGGCTTTCTTCAAGATGCGATTATCGAGGAGCGTAAGCAGGCCGCGGTCGTGCAGGGAGCGGATCAGGCGGCCGAAGCCCTGTTTCAGCGTGATGACCGCGGCCGGCACCTGGTAGTCGAAGAAGGCATTACCGCCCTCGGCGTCGATGGCCTTGATGCGGGCTGCAACCACCGGGTCGCTGGGCACGGCAAAGGGCAAGCGGTCGATGATCACGCAACTGAGCTGCTCTCCCTGCACGTCGACGCCTTGCCAGAACGACGATGTCGCGAAAAGCACCGCGTGTGGCGTGAGGCGGAACTCTTCGAGGAGCGCGCTCTTGGGAGCGTCTCCCTGCAAGAGCATGGGAAACTCGAGTTCGCCCAGCAGGCGCTGGTAGATTTCGTTCATCTGCGCATAGCTGGTGAAGAGGACGAACGCCCGGCCGCGCGTCACCTCAAGCAGCCGCCGGATGCGGTCGGCAGCCTTGGCGGCGAACTGCGGCGTGCGCGGATCGGGCAGGTCGGGAGGAACGTAAAAAAGAGCCTGCCGCTGGTAGTCGTAGTGAGAAGGCAGCACCAGTTCGCGCGTGTGCTCGAGTCCCAGGCGCCGGCGCATGTAGGCGAAGCCGCCGCTCACCGCGAGTGTCGCCGAGGTCAGAACGGCAGTTTCGAGCGGTTCGAAGAGCGTGTTCTTAAGGATCAGCGCGACGTCAATAGGGGTGGCCTGGAGATAGACGTTGCCGGTGCGGCGCCCAGTCCCGGCGTCCCCGCGTGGACCCCGTCGCTCGATCCAGAAAACGGTGTTGTGGTCTTCGGATTCCATGAGGAAGCCGAGCTGCACCTGCAGTTCGCGGGCGCGACGCGAGAAGGTGAAGATCTCCTCAGCCTTACTGGGCAGATTCTGGAGTTCCGCCCCCAACCGTTCGAGCGACTGCTGCAGCGCCAGGAACTCGTCGCCATTTTCTTCGAGGAATTCCCGCCGATTGTCGAAGGAGAACCGGCCTGCGCCCGCGGGAAGCAACGAGAAGAAGAGTTGGGAGTGGTCGCGTAGACTCTTGAGCGCGCCCATGATTGGCGCCGAAAGCAGCTTATTGCGCGTGAGTGAAGCTTCTACGTCGCGCGCCAACTCCTCCACACGCTGGTTGCCGACGGCGACGCCAAAATAGCTGCCGGCCACGTCCTCCAGTTCGTGGGCTTCGTCGAAAATCACCGCGCCTGCCTCGGGAAGGATGCCGGCGTCGGGCGCGTACTCCGACGCCTGCTTGATGGCGAGATCGGCGAAGAACAAGTGATGATTGACGATGATGATGTCGCTTTCCATCGCGCGCCGGTGCATCTCGGTAATGAAGCAGGTTTCGAAGGCGGAGCATTTCTGGCCAAGGCAGGTATCGGAGCGCGCATCGAGCTTGTGCCAGAGCGCGCTGGCTTCCGGCAGAGAGGCCAGTTCAGCGCGGTCGCCGGTGTGCGTGTTTTTTTCCCAGGCCGCGATGGCGCGATAGTGCTCGATTTCTTCCAGGCCCGAAAGAACAGGCTGATCAGTCAGATCGTAGAGCTTCTTCTTGCAAAGATAATTGTTGCGGCCCTTCATGTAACAAACGTTCAGCTTGCCTTCGCCGTTGGGAAACAGCGCCTGCTCGAGGAAGGGGATGTCTTTGTAGAACAGCTGTTCCTGCAGGTTCTTGGTTCCGGTGGAAATAATGACGCGTTTGCCCGAGCGGATGACTGGCAGAAGATAAGCAAGGGTCTTGCCCGTGCCGGTGCCGGCTTCGACGATCAGGTGACGCTTCTCGGCGAGGGCTTGCTCGACCGCCTGCGCCATCTGCAATTGGCCTCGGCGAAATTCGTAGGCTGGATGAGTCTTTGAAAGCATCCCGCCTGGGGCGAAGAAGTTGTGCAGGGATACCTCGCGCGTAGGTGTGCCCGAACTGCGAGAAGCGGCGGGCTCGAAGGAGGAAGGCATCCAGCTTGCGTAAGGACAGCCGCCTCGGCTGTCCCGGCCAAGCAAAGCTTGGCTAAAACCATGCCGGGACACGGCCCGCCGCGGCGGCACAGGCCTGTGCGCCTGTGCCTACGGAGTTCATGCAGCTATTATAGAGACTATCCGATCCCGACAGCGATAAGTGACCGACTTGCAATCATCATCCACCAATCAAACGACGAGCTTACGCGCCCGCGGTGTGGAGTCACCCGTGCTTGCCATCGTGGGCCGCCCCAACGTCGGCAAATCCACGCTTTTCAATCGACTGGTCGGATCGCGCCGCGCCATCGTGGGCGACGAGCCTGGCATTACGCGAGACCGTCTTTATGGCAACTCTGAATGGCGCGGACACCAATTTCGGGTGGTCGACACCGGCGGCATCATTCCCGAGGACAAAGACCTCATCCCGTCGGAAATTTTCCGGCAAGCGCGGGTCGCGCTTGAGGAAGCGGCAGCGATCGTCATAGTGGTCGATGGCCGCAGCGAACTCGCCGGCGCCCGACCTCGAACTCGTGCGACTGCTGCGCAAGACCAGCAAGCCGCTGTTTCTTGCGGTCAACAAGATCGACAGCGACAAACAGACGACGCTCACCGGCGACTTCCACCGCCTGGGGGTGAACGAGGTCTTTCCCGTCTCGGCCGAGCATGGGCGGGGCGTGGACGATCTGCTGGATGCGTTTGTGGCCCTCCTGCCCAGGAAAGAAGATCAAGACCAATTGACCACAGAGGGCACCGAGGGCACAGGGGAATCCGGGAACAGGGTCCAGGTAGCAGGAGATGACGCAGCCCAGCCAACGACCACCGATCTACGAGGAACGACGACTGGCAGTTTGCCGACGACCGACGACCGAGGACCGACGACCGATCAGCCATCAACCGAAACCGGCGCCCAGCTACCCGCTGAACTCAAGGTCGCCATCATCGGCCATCCCAATGTGGGGAAGTCCACGCTGCTGAACCAGCTCACAGGTACGACGCGGGCCATCGTTTCGCCGATCCCGGGCACCACGCGCGACGCGGTCGATGAGGTCGTCGAGCGCGACGGCCAGAGCTTCCGTTTCATCGACACGGCGGGCATTCGGCGCAAGGGCAAGACGCGGCTGATGGCCGAGAAGCTTTCGGTGGTGATGGCACGCAAGCATCTCGAAGAAGCCGACATCGCGTTATTGGTCATTGACGCCACCGAAGGTGTGAGCGCGCTCGACGCGACCATCGCCGGCTACGCGCACGAGAGTGGACGCTCGATAATTATCCTGGTCAACAAGTGGGACCTTGTGACCACAGGCAAGAAGCGCGCGATCAGCCAGGCGCGGGCCGCGCGCATCCAGGACTCCAGGCGGCCGAACGACCAGAGCGTGTACTTGCAGCGCCTGCGCGGTGCCCTGAAATTCCTGAACTATGCACCGGCGCTCTTCATTTCGGCCAGCACCGGGAAAAACGTCGACAAGATTTTCCCGCTGCTCGAGGAAGTCGCCCGCGAACGATACAAGCGCATCGGCACGGGCGAAATGAACCGCTTCCTGAAGACAGTCGACTTCGATCGCGCGGGGGTTCCGATGCGCCAGCGGGTGAAGATCCTCTACATGACGCAGGCCAACGTGGCGCCGCCGACCTTCATTCTGTTCACCGATCGAGCGGTGAAGCTGCACTTCTCCTACCAGCGCTTCCTGGAGAATCAGATTCGCGAGGCATTCGGGTTCGTGGGTACGCCGATCTGGATCAAGAACCGGGCGAGGGACTGAGCCTCTTCGTGCCGGCGCGAAAGAAACGAATCGGGAGTCGGGCTTCTCAAGGGCTGTCAGAGGTGTGTCAGGGCGCGACGCCTTTACAGGTTGCGGAAAAACGACTGTAGCGCCGGCGTCCCGCCGGCTGTCGTGAGGGCATCTTGCCCTCACGCACTGTAGCAGGGCACGCCTTCAGGCGCTGGGAACACGTCAATAGCGCATTTCGTCCTCAACTCCTGTGCGTGTGCACAGCAAGCAAAACAGCCGGTCCTTCGTTGCGCTCAGGATGACAATTCGAAAAATATGCTCAGGGTGACAATTCGAAAAATACGCTCAGGATGACAATTCGCAGGACATAGGTCTTCGGGTAAGCCCTTACCTGTTGGGCCGCAGCGCCATGATGGTGGCGAGCATCGTGGCCACGAGTTTTTCCTCACCGTTCTTGCACGCAAAGGCGTCTGCCGCGCAGACAATCAGCGTTTTTCCTGCGCGCTTGACCTGGGAGCGTGCACAGAATTCCTCGCCCACCGCCGGAGCGAGCAGGTTCACCTTGAACTCAACGCTCAAGACGTCGTGGCCCTCAGGCACGACGCTTAATGCCGCGTAGCCGCAAGCCGAATCAAGAATGCTGGTGATGGCTCCGGCATGCACGAAGTCGTTTTGTTGCGTGAGCGAGGAATGAAATGGAAACCGGATCTCCACCTCGCCCTGTTTCCCCGCCGCGATCGTGGCGCCGAGCGTCATCATGAACGCCTGGCGCCCGAAACTCTCCCTCACTCGCCGTTCGAAATCCTCCACAGTGCCACTCCCGAACCTGCTGAGATAAAACCTCGAGGATTCGGCAGTTGTACGCGACCCTTCCGCAGGAAGGCAATTTGTGCGCAGCGAGAGTGCCGAATTGCGCAGTCAACGGGCGGACGCCATTTCTTTCGGTAGCAGGCCCACCCGCTGCACACCCGCTGCGCGCGCGGTGTCGATGACGTCGGCCACGTACTCGAAGTCGATGCCGTCTTCGCCCTGCACGAAGGCGACCTTCTCGGCACGCTGTTTGAAGATGTCCCGCAGCCGGCCTTGCAGTTCCGCCCAAGCCACGGGCTGTTGATTGATTTTCAGCAGGGGTTTCTCGGCAGTTGGCTGATCGTCCAATTGAATCACGATCGTGCGCTCAGGTGCGGGCACCGAGTCCGCCGGCGGCTGCGGTATCTGCGCGTCCAGACCTTTGTACTCGGGCTTCGACTTGGCTACGATCACCATGAAGATGATGATCAGCACCAGCAGCACATCAATCAGCGGGGTCACATTCATCTGCGGCCCAGACGCACCACCGCCTGCCATCGACATTGCCATGATGTTCTCCTTTGAGGCCACGCGGCGTGTCTGAGAGATTGGACACCCGGCGGTGCGAACGGGTTCCCGTCTACGCTAGCGCTCGTAGTACGGGGCGACCTAGTTTAACGAGCGGTGACGAATTCCTTTAGAATCGACGCGTCGACTGGCGCGGCAGATCGTTCCATCTTCCGGCTTGCATCGGCGCACTTCTCTATGCACACCGGACGATTTCTCGCGCTGAGCTGGTTTCTGGCGCTGGCTTTCGCCTGTGCGCGCGCGCAGGACAACTATGAAATTCAGGTATACGCCTCTGAACTGGTGCCGCCCCGCACCACGATGGTCGAGATTCACTCCAATTTCACCGTAAACGGGAGCAAAACCGTCGTCGATGGTGTCCAGCCAACGAACCATGCCGAGCATGAGACGCTGGAAATCACGCAGGGCTTCACCGACTGGTTTGAAACCGGCTTTTACGTCTTCAGCTCCATTCAGCCGAAAGGCGGCTGGCAGTGGGTGGGGGATCATATTCGTCCGCGCTTCGCGATTCCGGAAAAATGGCACTGGCCTGTAGGGCTCAGCATCTCGCAGGAGATTGGTTACACGCAGGCGAAGTTTACCGGCGATACCTGGACGTACGAACTGCGCCCAATTATCGACAAGACGATCGGTCCCTGGTATCTGGGCTTCAATCCTGTTTTTGACCGCACGCTGCACGGCCCGACGGTCACCAAGGGCTGGGGATTTTCGCCGAACGTGAAAATCAGCTACGACGTCACCAAGAAGATTGCCGCCGGCATTGAGTACTATGGCAGCGTAGGCGCGGCCACGGAGTTCGATCCCATCGACCAGCAACAGCACCAGATTTTCCCCACCATCGATCTGAACGTCTCGCCGAAGTGGGAGTTCAACTTCGGCGTGGGTTGGGGACTCACGCCGGCTACCGATCACCTGATCGTGAAATGCATTGTCGGGCGCCGCTTTTCCTGGACGCACGAGAAACATGCGCACGTGAAGGCGTCCTCGGGAGGGGATGCAGGACGCTGACCCCGTGGTCGTGGATCAAGTGCGCGACGGCAGGGATGGCGACTCGTGGTGTTCGATGGAGCGGCGGGCGTCCCCGCCCGCCGGACGGGCGAGACGCCCGTCCCTCCACCGGCAAACAGAGTAGCAACTATCCAATCGGCGCGGGTGCCGGTGCAAGCGGCGGCGGTTCTGGCGGACGCGGCGCCATGGGGGGCGGCGGATACAAGCGCGCGTGCAGGGCCGGATATCGTTCCGCCAGAAAGTACATCGCGTAGGCCGGGAAGAAGACCGCGATGGGCACGCACACCAGGGCGACCACATAGATCACGGCGCCCAACACGACCGTTCCTGCGACAATCGCCGTTGTGATCGTAAAGACATCCCAGCCCAGGCCCGCCGCTTTACCGAAGATCACCACGATCACAACCAGAATTCCGACCGGGATCAGACAGATCATAGCCGCGATCCAAGCAAGAATGCCGAACATGATCGAGGCACCGATCGCCAGCACAATTTTCATCCCAATGTAACCAGCGTAGCTTCCCAATTCCGCTTTCATGCTGGCCAGCACGCGTTGCCAGCCTTCGATTACTCCAGTGCCGTCGATGGCCATGTACGGAATAACGAAATCCTTGGCGAGTACGGTGATCAGCGTCATCGCCAGTCCAAACAGCATGAACACGAGGACCATCGGGAGAAAAGCGGCGAAAGTTTCCAGCCCGGGTTGCTTGTGATTTCGCATCGTGGCGAGCACAGGGATCAGCAAGGGGATGAACAGCGCAGCCGCCACAGCCAAGCCCACAACGGCGACTGCCAGCTGCCACCAGAAGAAACGCAGGCCCTGCCTCTGCCAGCGCTGCCAGCCGTCGGAGAGCGAGTCGCAGTTCTTGCGCAGAACGGCTTCAAACAGGATGAACCGGGAGACGCTGGAGACATAGATCCATACCAGCATCAGCACCAGGCCGCCGAAGATCGCAATCAGGATCACCGTGGCGAGTATTGCCGGGTCTATGCCATGGAAGATGTTTCTCCAGAAGAGATCGGGCGTGTCCGCGAAACTCTGCGAGTGGGGAATTTTCGACGGCAGGCTGCTCATGCTGTTGCAGCTGCCTCCTGAACTGATTTCGCCCGTTGCCAGGGCCAGCAAAGCCAGCCGCGTCCACTGTCCAAGCCGGAACGGCTCCGCGAGTTGGTCGGCTGCGTGCGCGAAAGCGGTTCTTACCACTTCGAGCGCGGACTTGGCCAAGACATGCCTCCGAGTGGAATCTCAATTCGCAAAGTACTGCGAAGGTAAGAGGGGGTCAATGGAATTGTGCGCCGCCGCTAATCACGCTGAAATGCCGAGCCTGAGCGTCGCTCAGAAAAAAGGAGACCGGATGCGCGGTGCAATTCAAGCTGGCGAATCAGCTCACTCGTAACGCAAAGCCTCCACGGGATCGAGCCTTGAGGCCCGTAGCGCCGGCACCATGCCGCTGGCAACGCCCACCAGCAGCAGTACGCCGGTCGACAACAGCACCGTCATCAGTGAAATCCGCAGGTGAATGTCGGCTTTCCCGGAGTCATCTTCGAACAGAGGGCCCAGTAGCGGCAATGTACCCACGGTGAGGGCAATAAAATACGACACGAGGATTCCGATGGCTCCTCCCAGCAGCATGATCATGATGGTTTCCGCCAGGAACTGCATCTTGATGTGCCGCTTGCGTGCGCCGAGCGCTCGTCGCAGGCCGATTTCGCGAATACGCTCGTCCACCGACACCAGCATGATATTCATCACACCCACGCCGCCTATGCCGAGTGTGAGCGTGCCGATGAAGGTGAGCAGCACCTGCAGGCCGATGGTAATTCCGTCGATGACGGGACGAAACTCTTCGCGCCCGAACATCTGAATGGCCTTTGGATCGGTGGGCGAGAACTGCTGGCGTGAAGCTACGGCGGCCAGCACCTGGGCTTCGGCGCGTTTTTCAAACTGCGGGGCGATCGGTTCGAATATCAGGACTTCAGCATAGCGCGTGTTCCACAAATCACCCGCCGCTGAATAGGGAATCCAGGTGGAGTCATCATCGCTGGAAAAATAATTGCTCATCTGGATTTTTCGCGCCATCACGCCGATCACTTGAAAGGGGACGCCTTGCACGAGAACGGTTTCGCCGACGGCGGGGCGTCCGCTGAACAACTGCTCTTTGACCCGAGCGCCAAGAAAGATGACGCGGCGCCGTTCCAGATCATCGAGCTTGCTGATCCAGCGGCCTTCCGCGGGAACCTCGTTGCGCATGTCGCCGTACTCGGGACAGACTCCGCGCACCGGCGCTGTTCCCGCCATGCGGTCTTCGTACGCAATGCCGGGGCGTCTCACCGTCTCCAGGCACACATGCTTGACGAGCGGTGCAGTTTCCTTGACCAGTTCGACGTCTTGTTTTTCGAAGACGACCTTCTTCCCGGCGCGCTGTCCGCCGGGTTGCTCGCTGGTCTGCTGTGGCCAGCAGACAACCGCGCCCTTGCCGAAGGCATTAAAGCCGTTCACCAGGATCGAGCGGAAACTGTTGCCGTACGCGATCAGCAGCGTAACCGTGGCGATGCCCCACACGATGCCCAGCATGGTGAGGGCGCTGCGGGTCCGGTTCCGTTTCAGCGCGATCCAGGCTTCGAGAATGACTTCAGTAAGCATGAGAAACCAGCTCTTGGCTGATGGCCTGTAGCTAGTAGCTTCTGGTCTGGCTGCTAGCTCCTGGCACCCAATTCGCTTTTGCCACTAACGACCAACGACTGAGCCTTTCGCTGGCGACTAATGATTGACGACTAGCGACCAGTAACTGCTTCTCAGCCTCCCGCCTCGTACCGCAGCGCCTCGATGGGATCGACCGAGGCCGCGCGCCTCGCCGGATACAAAGCCGAAAACACGGCGATCATTCCCAGCAGCGTGCAGGCCAGCACGCCCGTTCCCCACGTGGGGAGCAGTCCGGCGAAAAAGTCAGGCATGGGCAGCATGTTGACCAAGGCGCATAAGCCATAAGCAATGCCCAGACCGACCGCGCCGCTCAGAGCGGCAATCAGCAGAGCTTCAAAGAAAAACTGACGCAGGATTTCTCCACTCCGGGCTCCGAGCGCCTTGCGCACACCAATCTCGCGTGTGCGTTCGCGAACCGCCACGAGCATCACGTTCATCACGCCCAATCCACCGAGTACCAGCGTGACCAGCCCCACGGCGCCGAGAAAATACTTCATGCCATTGGTCATGGTCTCGAAGGCTTTGGCTTCCTGCACCGTGTCCCAGATGGGACACGCTTCTTTATCGTTCGCATCGAAGTTGTGCAGGTGCCCCAGGGCGCGCCGGATCTGGTATTTGCAGACATCGTGCAGATCAACCGTGCGTGGCGTGACCAGGAATTGATCGATGTCGTGCGCTTTGGCGGGCGGTTTAGCAGGAAAATCGCGCTGCATCGTGGTGAACGGGATGAATACCTTGTTCACGTCCCAGCCGTCGTAGCTGGAATCCTGCTTCTTCTTCTGCATCACTCCAATAACGGTGTAAGGAAAATCGTTCAGATGAATCAGTTGGCCTACGGCGCTGGTGCCGGGAAATAACTGCTTGGCCGCATCGGTTCCCAGGAATGCGACGCGGCGAGCTTCTTTCACGTCGCTCTCGTTATAGAAACGCCCTTCGCCTGGATTCAGCGTCCGTACCCAGCCGAATTCGGGCATGGATCCGCTCACCAGAAATGCCGCATTGTTATACGCACTGTGCGTGCGCACGGTCTCCTGCTCAAGCTCGGGCAAGATGTACTGGCATTCCGTGGCCATGGTCTGCAGGTAAGGCAAATCGTTATCGCTCCATTGCACGGGTCGACCGGCACGCTGTCCACCGGCTTGCAGGCTCGTGCGCCCATGGAAGACGATCATGACGTCTTTGCCGAGGGTCTCGGCGACTTTCGCCTGGCCGACGCGCAAACCTTCCCCGGCGGCCACCATCAACACGATCGACACGATGCCCCAGGCAATCCCGAACATGGTGAGAAAGGTGCGCAGCTTGTGCGCCCACAACGTCCGGAAGACATCGCCAATGAGATCGCGCAGGATCATTACTTCGTTGGACGGGGCGGTTCGTTGTCAGTAATCAGGCGTATTTTGAGGCCGAAACGGGAAGTTGCCCCCGATGCGCCCGGGGCCGTCCATTGATAGATACGCAGGTGGGGGAGGTTTTGTTCGCGATCTCCTCAGGTTTTTGGAGCTGGAGGGGCCCAATGCCGCTATCCCTTGGAGGTAACAAGGTCATTCCGAGCGACTTGCAAGTAAATTGGGGATGTTACCCAGCGCTTTGGAAGGCGATGCAGGTTACACGGCGACCGCTCCGACCCGCTCAAGCCAGGCGTCAAACTCGCGTAAGGCTGCCTCGCACTGCAAGCGGTGCCGCTCCTGGCGATCGCGTACCTGGCGGTCCAGAGGCGGCAACAGATCGAATGTTATGTTGGCCGGCTGGAAATTCCGTGGATCGCCTTGTGCGACGTAGTGCACCAGCGATCCGAAGGCGGACGCGCGAGGGGGCCCCAACGGCTCCCCGCCGTTCGCCAGTGTGGCCGCGTGCACGCCCGCCATCA
This sequence comes from uncultured Acidobacteriota bacterium, assembly GCA_963729415.1. Classification (GTDB taxonomy): domain Bacteria; phylum Acidobacteriota; class Terriglobia; order Terriglobales; family Acidobacteriaceae; genus Gp1-AA133. The sequence continues at coordinate 1,114,420 of CAVSOD010000018.1, forward strand.
GTCCGGTGGCGATCGATTCGACGTAACCCTCCACCCCGCAGATTTGCCCGGCAAACAATACGCGCGGATGCGTCTTCATCTGCAGAGTCTCGCGTAGCAGTGCTGGTCCGTTGATGTACGTGTTCCGATGGATCTGTCCATAGCGGAGGAAACGCGCCTGCTCGAGCCCCGGAATGAGGCGGAGAACGCGAGCCTGGTCACCAAACCTCAGGTGATTCTGAAAACCGACCAGGTTGTAGGAATCGGCGCGGAGGTTTTCCTGCCGCAGCTGCACGACGGCATGGGGTGGCTTGGCGGTGCGGGGATCACGCAGGCCCACCGGCTTCATGGGTCCAAAGCGCAGCGTGTCGCGGCCGCGGCGCGCGATCTCTTCAATCGGAAGGCAGCCTTCGAAGTAGTTCAGCTTTTCCCAGTCCCGCTCCTCGACCGACTCCGCCGTCACCAGGGCATCGTAAAAACGGTCGTACTCTTCCTTCGACATGGGACAGTTGATGTAGTCTGCCGTGCCTTTGTCGTAGCGCGCGGCCAGATACACCTTTGACATATCGATCGAGTCAGATTCGACGATGGGGCTGATGGAATCGTAAAAGTAAAGCTGCGGCGAGGCAGGCTCTTCTTTCGTGGATGCCGTCGGCGAAGCTTCGGGATCGTCCGCGCTCCCGCTCAAGCGCGAAATTTCGGCCGTCAGCGCATCGGAAGTCAGCGGTCCGCTTGCGATCACTGTGATCTGTGCTTCATCGGTCCTAGTGACCTCTTCTCGCCGAACAGAAATGAGCGGCTCGCGCGAAATCGCTTCTGTAACTTTCGCGGAGAATGCGGTCCGATCGACGGCCAATGCGTGTCCTGCAGGTACGGCGCAGGCGCGGGCGATCTCGAGCAGCAGCGATCCGGCACGCCGCATTTCTTCTTTCAGCAGCCAGGGAGCGGTGTTCGCGCTGTCGGACTTCAGCGAGTTCGAGCAGACCAACTCGGCGAAGTCGGCCGTCTGATGCGCAGGAGAGGAACGCACCGGGCGCATCTCGAACAGTTCTACCCGGATTCCGCGCCGTGCGCATTGCCAGGCAGCTTCCGAACCAGCCAGCCCCGCGCCGATAATTCGAACTCTAGGCGCGTTGGACGATGCGATCGACATCGCGAATCAGGTCCTCCACTTTTTGCAGTTCCACTAGCGTAACTTCATGCCGAGCGAAAGCCCTCACGTTCTGCAGAGCCACCGACAGGTCCGCCCATCCGTCCGTTAGGGTATTGATCAGAGGCCAGGACGGAAGCAGATATCGCAACGCGGTAAGACACTTGCGCTCGCACCACGCATCGCAGAGTTTACCGATTGCCGTCAGCACATCTTTGGGCGAAGTTCGGCTTTTCAAGCCCCCTCCGCCAGCCGCCGCAGACCGTCGCCCTCCAGCCGAACCTCCATCCAATCGTGCAGAAACTTCGCGCCGAGCCGCTTGTAGAAGTCAATGGCTGGCTGATTCCACTCGAGCACCTCCCAGCGCATTGCCCAGTATCCTTCCCGCAGGGCGATCGATGCGACCTCGGCCATTAACACCTTGCCGATTCCCTTGCCGCGAAATTCCTCGCGCACGTAGATGTCCTCGAGAAACAGTCCTGGCCCCTGGAAGCTGCTATAGAAATTGAAAAAAATCGCATATCCCGCCGGCCTGCCATCCCACTCCGCCAGCATCGCCCGAAAGCGCGGGCGCGGACTGAAGCCATCACGCGCCAGAATCTCAGTGGTGATCGTAACTTCGGCGGCCATCTGTTCAAAGGTGGCAAACTCCCGGATCATCGCTTCGAGCAAGGGCACGTCTTCGATAGTGGCGGCGCGGATGCGGAGCATTTGTGGAGGGCTCCCGGTTCAGGTCACAAGGGCAGAAACAACGCTGCCGCACATTATATCCAAGGTACAGGAACTGAATGCGCCCGGCTTTACGGCGAATCGGCCCGAGCAGGCTGTTATTCCAGATTCTGCTGAATTACTCCAGATCGCGCCAGTTTTTTCCAATTCCAATTTCTACGACGAGCGGAACGGTGAGGGGATGGACCCTTTCCATGTACTCGCGGACCAGCGACCGCATGACGTCCAGTTCTTCTTCCGGCACTTCAAAGACCAGTTCGTCGTGGACCTGCAGGGTCATGCGCGATTTCAAGTTGCGTTCGCGGATGGCGTCGTCGATGCGGATCATCGCGAGCTTGATGAGGTCAGCGGCGGTACCTTGCAGGGGAGTATTGACGGCGGTGCGTTCCGCGAATCCGCGCTGCTGAACGTTCTTGGCGTTGATGTCGGGCATGGGGCGGATGCGGCCGAACAGAGTCTGGACGCGCTGGGTGTGGCGCGCGTCGTCGAGGGTTTTGTCGATGAAGGAGCGGACGCCGGCGTACTTTTCGAAGTAAGCGTTGATGAATTGCTTGGCCTCACCCGGCTCGATGCCGAGATTTTGCGAGAGCCCGAATGCGGAGAGGCCATAAACGATGCCGAAGTTGACGACCTTGGCTTGACGGCGATGGTCGGGGGTGACCATCAGTGGCGGAACACCAAAAACCTGCGACGCGGTGAGGGTATGGATATCGTCGCCGCGCCGGAAAGCTTCGACCAGCAGCGAATCGCTGGAGTAGTGCGCGAGCAGGCGAAGCTCGATTTGCGAGTAATCGGCGGCGAGCAAGACGTGGCCGGGCTCAACGGTGAAGGCGGCCCGGATCTCGCGGCCGAGTTCGGTGCGGATGGGAATGTTCTGCAAGTTAGGGTTGGCGGACGACAGGCGTCCAGTGGCGGTGCCGGTCTGGTCGAAGGTGGTATGGAGACGGCCGGTGGATGGGCTGAGCAATGCGGGGAGAGTATCGACGTAGGTCGATTTAAGCTTCGAGAGCTGGCGGAACTCGAGCACGAGGCGCGGGACTTCGTGATCGGCGGCCAGGCCCTCGAGCACATCGACGGCGGTAGAGATAGTTTTCCCTTTGCCGTACTTCACGGGCTTGGGCAGGTTGAGTTTGTTGAAGAGGACGTCGCCGAGCTGGCGTGGCGAGTTGATGTTGAATTCGAGGCCGCAGTGGCCGTAGATCTCCCGGGCCTTGGCGTCGATTTCCCGCTCCAGGCGCGTGGACATGCGGGCGAGGGCCGCGGTGTCGATCTTCACTCCGGCTTCTTCCATGCGGGCAAGAACGGGGACCAGCGGGAGGTCAATGGTTTCGTAAAGCTTCCTGAGTCCACCTTGTTCGACTTCGTGCGCGAGTGTGGTGGCGAGGCGGCCGGTGACATCGGCGGATTCGGCAAGATTTCCGGAGAGCTTGAGATTGAGGCGGCGCAGCGCGACTTCGGGCAGAGCATGCGAGGAATAGGTCGGATCGAGCAAGTACGAGTAAAGGCGCGAGTCGTGGCGGACGCCGGAGAGCCCTATGTCCGCAGCATTGAGCGCGTGCAGGGCGGCTTTGAAGTCGTGGACTGACTTGGTGAACTGTTCATTGGCGAGGATGGATTTCAGTTTTGTTCCTGCCTCGGAGTTGAGCGGGACGACGGTGGCAGCGCCCGATGTGGCCGAGATCGCGATGGTCCGGGTAATCGGGGGCGCAGTTGGGGTTGGAGATCCGAGTTGCAAGGGGAGCATGCCCTCTTCGGGCTCAGGCTCGTCGGCTTCTTCGCTGTCGGTGGCAGTCTCGGTGGGCGCCTCGAGGGCGATGGCGAGGGAGTTTTTTGCGGGAACTTCCTTGAGGACGGCCTCAACATCGGCGGCAGATCTGGCTTCGGTGTAGCGTGCCTCGGTGACTTCGACGACGGGGAGAAGTTCCTTGAGGAGCGAGGTGAATTCGAGTTCGGAGAAGAGCGCACGGAGGGTGGCGACATCGGGTTCGCCGGCGCGCATAGCGTTGAGATCGAGGGCGACGGGGACGTTGCAGTCGATGGTTGCCATGCGCTTGCTGAACAGGACAATGTCGCGATTGTGGAGCAGGGACTCGCGGTAGGTTTTCTTCTCGACTTCGGCGGCACGATCGAGTGCCGCTTCCACTGTGCCGAAGCGCTTGATGAGTTCGAGGGATCCCTTTTCGCCGATGCCGGGGGCACCGGGAATGTTGTCGATGGAATCACCGCGCAAGGCCATCAGGTCGATGACGCGCTCGGGCGGAACGCCAAGAATTTCTTCAACCTTGGCGGCGTCGGCGATGAGGTTGTCCTTGGGCGGGTTGAGGACGAGGACCTTGTCGGTGACGAGCTGGAGCATGTCCTTGTCGCTGGAGACGACGTAGACAAGATAGGACTCGGCCGCGGCTTTGCGGGCCAGGGTGCCGATAAGGTCGTCGGCCTCGAAGCCCTGCTGTTCGAGGATAGGGATGCGGTAGGACTCGAGTGCGCGACGGATGTACGGGACCTGCTGTGCGAGGTCCTCGGGCATGGCGGAGCGGTTGGCTTTGTAGCCGTGGTACTGGACTTCCTGGAAGCTTTGCGTCTTGAGGTCGAACTTGCGGACGGTGGTGATGGCTTCGGCTTCCTGGTCGCGGAAGGTGGGGCCGACGACGTCGAAGACAGCGGCGAGGTACTCGGGGGAGAAGTCCTCGCGCAGCTTGCGCAGCATGTTGACGAACACGTAGATGGCGGCGGTGGGGAGGCCGGTCTTGGTCGTCATGGGCCGCTGGCGCGCCATGGCGTGATAGGCGCGGAAGATGAAGGACATCGTGTCGATGAGGAATACGCGGTTTTTGGCGGCAGGAACGGGTGTGGGGCCGGGCTTGGGTGGCGCGGACTGCTTCAGCGACGATGGTTTGCGGGGAGGCAAGCAGTTAGTTTAACAGTTGGGGAGAGGGTGAGATGCGGGGGAAGTCGGGAGATTTGGAAGGATTCGCGTGGGTGTTGGGGTCGTGGAATCCTAACGCTAAACGTCACAAAGGGCACGCCCTTTAGGGTGGGGCGCCCGACAACGAACGCGACGTGAGGCTGAGGCACTTCGGCCGGCGAGACGCCGGCGCTACGGTCGCCGGGTGGTTACTTTCGGAACCTCGGTAACCCGCCGGGATGCGGATAGAATTCTTGCGCGAATGCAAAAAATCGCCATTCTCTACGACGCGAGCCAGGCGGTGCTCTCGACCTTTGATCTGGACGAGGTGCTGCGGCAGATCCTGGTGATCGCGCGCGACTATTTTCATTTGCAGAACGTCGCCATCCTGATGCTGGATAAGGAAAAACCGGAACTGTACCCGCGTTGCCAGATCGGCTGGGATGCGGGACACGAGCACACCCGGATGGGGCTTGATCGTGGCGTGACCGGAGCTGCAGCGCGGCAGAAGCGCCCAATCTACTCGCCCGATGTGTTGAACGATCCGCAGTATGTTTCTTCCGCCGGGAGCACGCGGTCGGAGCTGGCAATTCCGCTGATGGCACGGGGTGAAGTGGTGGGCGTGCTCGATTGCCAGAGCGCGAATCCCAATCATTTCGACAACGACACCATCGACCTGCTGACGCTGTTTTCCACGCAGGCGTCGATGGCGCTGCAGAACGCGCAGCTCTATTCCCTGGAGCGGCAACGGGCGCGACATCTGGAAGTCATCAATGCGATTGCGCGCGAGACCACGGCCGTGCTCGACCAGGAGGAGCTGTTGATCAAGGTGTGCGCCGTGATTCAACACACGTTTCAGGTGGGGCAGGTTTCAGTCCTGTTGCGCGACGAGGAGGGGCTCACACTGCGCGGAAGCCAGGGGAGGTTCACGGCTTGCGCGGCCGCGGACGGGCGGCTCCCGGCAACCAGCGGGCTCTGGGGACGAGCGTTAGCGGCGGGAAAGACGCTGATCGAAAACGACGTGCGCGAGTGTCCGGAGTATGTGGGGTTCTACCAGGAGACGAAGTCACGGATGTGCATTCCCCTGGTGTCGTTCGGTCAAACGCTGGGCGTGCTGATGCTGGATAGCGAACAGCCAGGAAGCTTTCAGGATGTGGACATCGAGTCGCTGGAAGCGGTGGCGGACATTTGTGCGACGGCGATCCAGAACGCGCACTACGTCGAACGCGTGAAGCAGTTGGCTTATCTGGACGGGCTCACAGGAATTTTCAACCGCCGGTTCTTCGAACTGCGGGTGGTGGAGGAAATCGATCGGGCGCGACGGTTCAACACGGGCATGGCGGTGTTGATGATCGACATCGATCAGTTCAAACGGCTGAACGATGAGTTCGGACACCTGCTGGGGGATGAAGTCCTGCGCCAGGTTTCGTCGATGTTCCATGGGCAGGTACGCAAGATTGACGTGGTGTGCCGCTACGGCGGCGAGGAATTCGGGATTTTGCTGTCGCAGACGAATCCGCAGCATGCACTGCAGGTGGCCGAGAAACTGCGGCGGTTGGTGGAGAACTGGCAGTTCCCGGGTGTGCCACGCGCGGTGACGATCAGTGCGGGGGTGGCGACGTATCCCGATCATGGGACGACGCGCGACGAACTGGTGAAGTCGGCCGATGCCGGCCTGTACGCGGCGAAGCAGAGTGGACGCAACCGGGTGCTGCTTGGCCCGACGTGCTACAAGGCGGCGGCACAGGGAGCGGAGTAACCGCAGCGGGAAATCAATCTCAGTTTTAGTCTAGATCGGCATCCAGTCGCCGTGCATTTCGTGCTGCAAGCGTTCGAGCTGTTTGCGGTTTTCGCGCAGGATGTCTTTCCGCTGCTTCTGCAATTCCTTCTGCAGTTTCTGGGCCTGTTCCCGCATAGCGCGCTGATGGGCAGCGATTTCGGCCTGGGCGCGCCGGGTGGCATCCTGGGCTTCGCGTAGAGCGCGCTCGATCTCGGGTTTCTGGCGCTCGAGTTCTTCCATGGCGGCGCGCTTGGCCTTCTCGATTTCGGGCCGAGCTTCTTCAAGCTCGCGGCGCGATTCCTGTATCGCAAACTGTAATTGCGGCTGCAGTTGCGCCATCTGGTCGCGCCACTTGGTCATATCCAAATGAGTTTCGGCGTCGAAGTCGGGTAGATCGAAACTATCTTCGAACCAGCTGCCGGAATCCTTGCCTTCAGGCAGAGGCAGGGTGAGGTTCTGCTCATGTTTTTCGCGAATGATGCCCACGTTCACGCTGCCGCTGGTGGTGGAGCGAATGGCGTGGCTGAAGTCGCTGGTATCGTTCACGGGCTGGTCATTAACGCGGACGATAACGTCGCCGGCGCGGAAACCGGATTTTTCGGCCCGGCTGTTTTTTTCGACAGAGCGCACCAGGACGCCTTTGCCGTTCTTCACGCCGAAGAACTCGCCGAGTTGCGGGGTGATGTTTTCGACCATCAGGCCGCTGCGCATGGAGGAGTGCGCGACGACCACGGAGACCGGGACGTCGAAGTCGGGCATGGCCGGTATATTGGGCATCTCGAATTTGAAGTCCTTGGGCTTCTGGCCCCAGGCCATCGACTTGCGGCGATCGGCGAGCTGCACCTTGAGGGTAAGGGGCTGGCCATCGCGGCTGATGCCGAGGGTGACCACGCGTCCGGCAGGAGTTTCCCGGATCATGCGGCGCAGCTGGGCGCCGCTCTCAACGTTCGTTCCATTCATGCTCAGGATGACGTCATGTTCTTTCAGGCCAGCTTTGCCGGCAGGCGCGTCCTGGTCGACCATGGTGACCTCGACGCCGCGTTCGTCCTTGAGTTTGAGAGCGGCGAGGCGCTCCGGAGTGACGTCGGCGATGTCGACGCCCATGTAGGCGCCGGAGTTCTCTTCGTCGCCGAAGCCGGTGTCGGAGGAGATCAGGCTCAGCGGATAGGACACGGAGGGGCCGTCGATCACGGGGCATTCGGCCGGATGAGCGGCGACAGTGAGAGCGGAGAGGAGGATCAGAGAAAGCAGGATGGACAAACGCATGCGGAATCCTCCAGCTATCGATTTGTGGCGCTCGAGGAGCGAACCTCAGGGGCTAAGCCCCGCTTTATCGGCACGGGTGGCACGGCTGAAGCCGTGCCCCTTCCCGAACGAGTGAAACCGACAGCTTCCCTGGTCTATAGGAGCGAGGGCAAGATACCCTCACATCCCAAGCAAGCCAAGAGCACGCTTGCCGAGTACCCATTCTCGCGACAGCCGGCGGGAGGCCGGCGCTACAGATCCTCAGCGGCTGGCGCGCAAGAACTTGATGTCGCCGGTGGTGGTACGCACCTTCAGGGTGGGCCCTCCGCCGTTCAGCTTGCCTTCCGCAGTAAAGCTCTTCGGGCCAGGCCAGTCGCCGCCTTCGCTGGTCACGCGGATATCGTTGAAGTCGGTCGAGATTTTGTGACCATTGGCCAGATCGATGCTGGCACGAATCGTGAGGGCGACATCAGGCGCGATATAGACGATGATGTCGCCGGCCGAGGTCTCAAGGACCGAGTCCACGCGCTCTCCGGTGGACGAGATGAATTTCGCCTGGATGGCGCCGGCTCCGGTTTCGGCGTGCGCCGAAGAAACGCCGTTCAGCTCGATGCGTCCCGCGCCAGTTTCGGCGCGCACCAGGCCCTTGGCCCAGCCGAGACGAATGCTGCCGCCGCCAGTTTCGATCTCGACGGGGCCGGAAATGTCGCCGAGTTCGATATTGCCGCCGCCGGTAGAGACTTTAAGCTTGCCGCCACACTGCTTGACGTCGATGTTGCCGCCGCCCGCTTCGAGAATGGCGTCCTGTGAGGCGGCCATCAGGACGATGTTGCCGCCGCCTGTGGTGGCGCTAACCTTGCCTTTGGCGTTGGCGATGGAAATCTTGCCGCCGCCGGTTTCAAGGTGCATGTCGCCGTTGATCGTGCCGATCTCGATGCTGTCGCCGCCAGTTTCGGCGGTTACGGTGCCACCTATGTCGTCGAGATGAATCTTGCCGCCGCCACTTTCGGCTTCGACGCGGCCGGAAATTGCGGTAACGAAGACGCCTCCGCCATTGGTTTCGATCTTGGCGAGTTCGAGGTTGTGGGGCACGTTGATGGTGAATTCGCCCGAGCAGAGGTTATGACGGTGACCTTGCCAATCGCCCTGGATGAGAGCGGTGTCTCCATGCGCCGATGCGTTGATCTTGTAGGACTCGAATTCGCGGCGGGCTTGTTTCTCGTCAGGAACGTAAGAACGAGTGCGAATGACGTAAGTGATGTCCTGCTGAGAGCCGCCCTGCACGTGAACCGAACCGAAATCGACCTGGAGGCGAAGGATCTTTGCAGCGGGGAGAGAACCGGTGATTTCCTCGGTCCAGGAATCACCGTCGCGGAAAACACGCGTCTGCTGGGCAGAAGCGAGAGTGACCAGAAGCGCTGTCGCGAGCAACGCTCCGGCGAATTTAGAAAGCTTCTTGGACATGGCGTTGATTGAAGCCTTGACTTCAGGGATCGAGCGAGTCCTGATGAGTGGCGTCTTCTCCTTTTTAGGAGCGTTTGCTCCGAATTGATAATGCTTTCTGGGCGCAAAGTCCAGATGTCTGGAAACGTTGCGGCTCAGCCCCTAAAGGGGCGGTACGGCAAACTGTCTACGGCGTCGCTAAAGCGACGCCCTGATACGAATCCAGACTGATGCGAACCCAGACTGATGCGAACCCAGACTGGTGCGATCCGGGGCTCACACGATCCCGGACCGAGCCTCTTTCGAATCCGGTCGGATACGAATCTTGCGTTGGCTCGCATTCGGTCGCTTCCTAGTCGATCTCGGGCAACTGGGCCAGGACCGTACGGGCCTGAGAGCGGATGTACTGGTTCTGGTCGGTTTCGGCCAGATGTTGCAGTGCCGCGCGCACGCTGCTGTCGGCTTTGACCGGCTCAAGCAGCAGCAAAGCCTGAGTGCGGACGCCCTGGTTCTTGTCGGTTACAAGTGCATTGAGAACGGCATCGCGGACGCTAATGTCATCTTTGACATACGATCCCAAGCCCTCGATCGCCTTCAGGCGGACGCCCGGATTGCTGTCATTACGCAGCGAATAGATCAGAGCCTCCCGAACGCGGCTGTCGTTGGGCTTCTGCGTGAGCAGGTCGACCGAGTCCATCCGCACGCCGGAGTTGTAGTTATTGCGACTAGCGTAGAGAAGCAGTTGCTGAATGCGCTGGTCGTTGATGGATCCCTGGGTCTGCTCCGTCTGCACTGTGTCGTACTTGATGGTGACCTGATTGGAGCCGGGGTCCTGGATCACGGAGCGGATGCCGGCTGACGGTGGAGGCTTCGATGGGAGGAATTGTTGTTGTAGTCCGCTTCTTGAATCGTGCTGGTCGGGGGTCTTGACAGTTTGACCATCATTGCAATTCCGCCGCCGAAGCCAATCATGAAAATGACAGCCGCCAGGGCCGGGGAGAAGCGAATCTGGCGCAGCCAGTTGGCCGGGTCGAAGGTCAGGCGATGCCACCAACCGCCCTGCTCCGCGGTTTCAAGGCTCTCCTGCATTCGCATTCGCGAGGCGGCGAGCAGGTTTGGCGTAGGCTCGGCGACCGGCAGTTTGGAGAGGGTCGCGTGGAAGGCGCGGGCGGACTTCAGCTCTGTGGCGCATTCGGGACAGCGGCCCAGGTGTTGCTCGAGTTCGTAACGAGCGTCGTCAGCGAGCTCGTTATAAACATAAAGCAGAATATTGTCTTGTACCCATTCACACTTCATAATTGCACCCCCTTGCGGGGCTACTCCTTATCAAAATCAAAATTCGTGGCCGGCGACTTCACCGCAAGTCGGCCAGCGCACCGCGCAATTTCTGCGTGGCCCGGAAGAGCGTGTTCTTGGCGGTCTCTTCCGTGGTGTTCAAAATCTCGCCCACGGTTCTGAGCTTCATGCCGTGGTAATGCTTCAATTCAAAAACCATGCGCTCGCGGGGCGTGAGTTTCTCGAGCGCGCAGCTGATGCGCGCGCCCAACTGGCGGCGCATGAGATCGCGTTCTGGATTCGCCCCGGCGCGGCCATCGGGTACCTGGTCGAGCAGGTTGTACTCTTCGCCCGAGGCGTCAACCGAGACTGGCGCGTCTTCCTTGCGCACTTGGCGTTTCCGCAGGTGATCGAGACAAAGGTTGGTCACGATGCGGTAGATCCAGGTATAGAACGAGCATTCGAAGCGGAAGCTGCCTACGTTCTTATAGGCCTTGAGGAAGGCGTCCTGGAAAATATCCTGGGCATCGTGCTCGGAACCGGTGAGATGCAAGGCGAGGCGGAGGACCGCCTGATCGTAATGGCGAACGAGTTCCTCGAAGGCAGCGCGGTTGCCGCGCTGGGCCTCGCGGATCAACATCGTGTCGTCGATGCGGCTTCCTTGCCCAGCCATCTGGCTCCGTACGGCGGGGTTATGGGTTCCGCTACTGGTGTTCGGCCGGGAGTTCATCGTGCCCGGGAAGGAACGTTCGCCAACCGTAATTGGTACCACGCACGCGTCGGCCGGCATGTCTGTCCGTTATCCTCAGCAAACCCTCACTTCGAGCTTTTTGGGGTTGCGTAGTAATGGACGAGGCAGCATCTGAACCGTGAGCAGGGGAAATACGGTTTGGCAAGATTCTTGCGTTCCTGCAGCTCCACTCACAACCCATTGATTTAACTTTATTTTAGCGCTGATCCGTTCCGGATGCAGGGCATCCTAGACAGGGTTTGGATGTCAGGTAGAACGAAAAATTGTAAAAAGTTGTTTAACGCACGGCGGCGAGGGCTGTCCTCTGCACAAAATGTAGGGCAGTTATGCAACAGTCCAAAAATTGGGGTGCCCGTCAATGGGTCTGAGCGCGCAGAAGCCCGGGAGTTTCGTCCCGAGCTTCTCGAATGTTGGCCCTTTGGGGGAGGGCTGCCGAATGAACCCCGTTTGCCGGGACGGGGTTACTCGGCGATTTCTTTTTCGATCACGACCTTCACATGCGCGGTGACGTCCGTGTGGAGTTTCACGGGGACGTCGAATTCGCCAACCGACTTCAGTGCTTCGTGCAACTGGATCTTGCGGCGGTCGATGTGGAAGGACTTCTTCTCGAGCGCCTCGGCGATATCACTCGAGGTAACCGATCCGAAGAGCTGGTCGTTTTCCCCGGAGCGGCGCTGGAAGCTGACCGAGAGTCCCTCGAACTGCTTGGCAAGGGCTTCGGCTTCGTGCTTCTCCTTGGCGGAGCGGCGCACGGCGGCAGCTTTCATCTGTTCGATGACGGCTTTGTTGGCGGCGTTGGCTTCGATGGCGAGCTTGCGGGGCAGCAGGAAATTGCGGCCGTAGCCCTCGGCAACTTTCACCACGTCGCCACGCGAGCCAAGCTTCGGTACGTCTTCTTTCAGAATGACTTCCATGGGAACTCCTAAAATTGAGAAATTGTGTAATTGAGTAGTTGGATAATTGGAAACCAATCCCCATGCGGCCGCTGGTTTTCCATGTGATTTGGTAACCGGGCTTGGCGAACCATGAGCTCTTAAATTACTCAATTACCAAATTACAAAATTACCCAATTGTCTACATCGCTCGGCCGGCAAACGGCAGCAACGCGATGTTGCGGGCCATTTTGATCGCGCTCGAGAGGCGACGCTGATGCGGAGTGCAGACTCCGGTCAGGCGGCGCGGGACGATCTTGCCACTCTCGGCAACAAATTGCGCGAGCAGGCGCACGTCCTTGTAGTTGATGTTCTCGATTTTCTCGACGCAGAACTTGCAAACCTTCTTGCGGCGGAAATACTTGCGGCCGCCTTCTCGGGGGCCACCCGGTCCGCCACCAGGGCGCGGGCCCCGGGAAGGTGGACGTTGGCTATGTCCTTCGGTTGCTGTCGGCGCTTCGGCCGTCGCAGCAGGTGCTTTCGTTTCGTCAGCCATGATGCTCCTTCACTTTGTGGCACGGACGCTGTTGTCCGCCGCCTTCGATTTCAACTGTGGGGCGGACACTCTGGTCCGCCAACTCGCGCTCTAGACGGTCGCTGGCGAAGCTTCTCCGCCCTCTGCCGCGGGCGCCGGGGCCGCAGACGCCTTCTTCCGGGCGTCGCGAATGGCCTTGATCTTGTCGAGGCGCTTCTGCTCTTCGTCGATGCGGACGCTGATGAACTTGATTACGGGTTCGGTCACGCGCAAGCGGCGCTCGAGTTCGTGGATCAGGCCGCCGCCGCCTTCGACGGTGAGCAGGACGTAGACGCCATCATGAAAACGGCGAACGGTGTAGGCCAAACGGCGCTTCCCCATGCGCTCGACGCTTTTCACGATGCCACCCGTCGAAGACACGGCGGTTTCGAGCGTTGAGATCAGCTTGTCGAGGTCCTCTTCCGCCATATCGGGTCGAACGATGAACATCAGTTCGTAAGTACGATTCATTCGTTTTCTCTCCAAATCCTAGGTCGCGTCCGGAGCCGCGTCGTCATCATCCTTCTTGCGGTTGAAGCGGTTCATCGCCGCTGCCGGACCTTCGGTCAAAATGACGTTCACGGCCTCGGCCGCGGTGTCGAGTACCTCGTCGACGACCTTGAGCTGCCGCTTGGTGAACGGCTTCAAAATTCGTTCCTCGGGAGCGATCCCGAGGCGGATTCGCAGAAACTCCTGCGTGTTCAGCGCCCCGATGATCGACTTCATCCCATTGTGTCCCGCCGAACTTCCCCGCTGCCGGATACGAATCGTGCCCAGCGGAAGGTCCAGTTCGTCGTAAATGACGATCAGGTCGGCTTCCGGCCGAAGGTGATACTCGTCGAGCAATTCCCGCACCGACATGCCACTCAGGTTCATAAAAGTGTCTGGCTTCGCCAGAAGAACCTGCTCTTTCGCGATCTCGGTGCGGGCGGTTAAAGCCCGGCACTGGTGGTTCCTGACGTCGACCCCGCGATCGTTTGCGATGCGGTCGATGGTGAGGAAGCCCAGGTTATGCGGCGTGAACTGATATTCGATCCCAGGATTGCCCAGCCCGACGATCAGTTTCACGGTTCATCGCTCGCAGCTTGTAGCTCGTGGCTCGTAGCTTGTCGCCTCAGTCTCTCCAGCTTCCTGCAAACGACTCCCAAAAAGCCGCGGGCGAGGGCGCCCGCGCCACACGAGCTTATTTCTTCTCCTTCTTCTCGGCCTTTTCCGCCTTTTCGGGAGCAGCAGCCGCGCCTTCCTCCTCGGTCTCCTGCTTGCCCTTCTTGATGACTTCGGGCTCGGCCGGGGCTGCGGCTTCGGCAGCGGCGGCTTCGGGCGTCGGAGCCACTTCTTCCTTCACCGAGGTCACGTGCGCGACCGGCTGATTCTCGTCGGTAACGAACTTCACCTTATCGTTGTGCGGCAGGTCCGCGACGCGTAGCACCTTGCCGAAGACAAGTTCGCTGACGTCGGCATCGATGTGGCTGGGAATGTCCTGCGGAAGGCACTCGACTTCGACCTCACGCAGCATCTGCTCGAGAATACCGCCCTGCTGCTTTACACCGGTGGCCTCGCCCTTCAGGAAGATGGGCACCTTGACGGCGAGCTTCTTGTCCATGGCGATGCGCTTGACGTCGATGTGGAGCAACTTGCCCTTGATGGGCTCATACTGCCAATCGACGATCATGGCCTTGGTCTTGGAGCCGTCGAGGGTGAGGTCGAAGATGGTGTTGTGTCCGGTCTCGGAGTTCAGGATACGGGTGACCTGGCGCGGGTCGACGGAGACGGAAAGCGATTGCTGTCCGGCGCCATAGACCACCGCCGGAATCTTTCCTTCCTGGCGAACCCGGCGAGCTTCGTTTTTGTTGCCCGCGGTTCGGGGCTGCGCTTCGAGAATGTTGGTATCGGTAACGGTTGCCATATCTGTTGGATTCCTGCCTAACTGAATAATTTGCTGACCGAAGTCTCCTCATGGATGGACTGGATGGCACGGCCAATCAGTCCCGCGATGGTGAGCTTCTTGATCTTGGGTTCCCGTTCGGCGGCTTCGCTGAGCGGGATGGTATTGGTGACCACCACCTGCGTGATGGGAGATGTCGAAATGTTTTCAATCGCCGGCTCGGAAAAGACCGGGTGCGAGCAGCAGGCGTAGACGGAAGTCGCGCCGTTTTCCAGCAGCGCGTGCGCGGTTTTCACCAGCGTGCCCGCGGTATCGATCAGGTCGTCGATGACCAGACAAGTGCGGCCGTTGACATCGCCGATAACGTGCATGACTTCGGCAACGTTCATCTCGATGCGGCGCTTATCGACGATGGCGAGGGCGGCGTCCATCTTCTTGGCGAAGAAGCGGGCGCGTTCCACACCGCCGGCATCCGGCGAGACGACCGTGAGCTTGGGCAGATTCAGCTCCTTGAAGTAGCTGACCAGCACGGGCGAACCGAAGAGGTGATCGACCGGGATATTGAAGAAGCCCTGGAGCTGCGGGGCGTGCAAATCGACGACCAGCGCGCGATCGGCCCCGGCGGTGGTGAGCAGATCGGCGACCAGCTTGGACGAGATCGGAACGCGGGGCTTGTCCTTGCGATCCTGGCGGGCGTAGCCATAGTACGGAATCACGGCAGTGATCCGTCGCGCCGAAGCTCGCTTGAGGGCGTCGATCATTAAAAGCAATTCCATCAGGTGCTCGTCCACGGGGCGGCACGTCGGCTGCATGACGAAGACGTCAGCGCCGCGCACGTTCTCCTGGATTTGCACGTAGCATTCGCCATCCCGGAAGCGCGTGATCATGGCCTGGCCACGGGTCAATCCGAGGAAGTGACAGACTTCATCAGCGAGAGCTTCGTTCGCGGTCCCGCTGAAGATCTTGAATTTTTCGTCCACGCGCGGGCGCGGTTTGCGCTCGCTCTTCTCTTCAGGCACCTGCTGGCCTTTTTTTTCCGCCGGCGTCGCTAAAGTTGCCATGTGGGCTCTCTCGTAGACAGTGTAAGGTTCCGGTTTCGAGTGGGCGAAGGGAGCGTTGGTGTCCGCCCGCATCGCTACCCACAACGTGGTCCCCCGATCGACCGCACAGAACTTGGCTGGGCCGCTAGGATTCGAACCTAGACAAAGTGCTCCAAAGGCACTTGACCTACCATTAGTCGACGGCCCAGTGACTCCAGTGTAGCGCGGGCGCCCTCGCCCGCGTACGCGAAACTAGAAACTCGAAACTTGAAACTTCTTCCAATACTGTGGCCGCGTCAGCGTCACTGTCGCCTGGGCCGGAACGCCTTCTTTCCGCAGCCGCGTGGTGGCCTTTTCTGCTGCCGCCCTGGTTTTAAAGAGCCCGTACACAGCCGAACCCGACCCGGACAGCGATGCATAGATCGCACCGGCTCGCTCGAGTACACACTTCACGTCACGTAGTGCGGGATATTTGGGAAAGACGACTTGTTCAAAGTCGTTTTCAATCCCGGTACGGACGAGGTCGAGAAGCAGGGTCTCGGCCCGGCCCCCGCCCTTGGCAGGGACACCGGATAAGCGTCCTTTCGACGTTTTCTTCGACGGAACGCTGCTCAGCCACGCGGAAATCCTACGGCTGAACTCATTCATTCTATCGGAGGGGTGGGATTCGGTCAATTTTGATGCGGAAGTCAGTGCGTCCCAGTCCGCGAAGGCCACTGGAGTCGAGACTCCGATCTCGGGGATGGCGATGACGCAGGGAGTCGCGGGCAGGTCGGGAAGCGGATAGACGTCTTCGCCGCGGCCGACGCCGAGGACGGTGCCGGCGACCAGGAAGAGCGGTACGTCGGAACCGATTTCGGCGGCCAGGCGCAGGCGCTCGGACCCCGAAAGCTCCTTTTTCAACGCGACTTCCAGCGCCAGCAGCGCGGCCACGGCGTTGCCCGAAGCCCCGCCCAGTCCACCCTGCACAGGGAGCCGCTTTTCAATCTCGAGGACGACTCGCCCTCTGGCTCCAAGCGCTGCCATGGCGCGTTCGAGAATCTTGAAGCAGGTATTGCTCTCGTCCGTAGGCACGCGCGGATCGGTGCTGTGGATCTCGATGCCTGTCCCACCTTGCACGCGCAGCCGCAGAACATCGTGCAAACCGATGGTTTGATAAACCGTCCTCAGTTCATGGAACCCGTCCGCGCGCCGCGGGCCAATGCGCAGGCCGAGATTGATCTTGGCAAAGGAGCGGACGGTGACAGGCATGGGGGGATGATTGTAGAGTCTTAAGCGTTGTTTTTCGAACTTGGTTCGGCAATCTATGGAACTCTTTGAACCGCTTTGGAGGTTGCTACTAGAGTTTGGAGCCCTCCTTGCAATCGCGTGGGGAATCCGACGCTTGGCGGTGACAGCGCAACGTCGAGTGCAACGCCATGCTGCTGCATGGCCGACCGTCCAGGGGACGGTGGAGCATGCAAGTCCAAAGATGGAGGGAGAGGGCCGCACTGCATATTGGGTTGGCGAATTGAGTTATTCCTATTCCGTCGATGGTGAGTACTATGCGGGTGTAGCACAGTTGCCAGCTCGCGACGAGGATGCGGCTCAGAGGCCGTGCGTGGTTGGAAAGATAGAAAAGTCAGTATTCGATACGCGCCGGGGAAGCCGAGCCTATCTACATTGATCTTGGAAGAGCAGTCAGCTCCGATTCCTTCGGAATCTCCAAAAGGGATTTAAGGCTGCCGTGCTTAGTGTCCGGCGGTAGCGGCGCGGTGCTACGTCCGCCGCTTGTGGTAAATCGCGAATTCGAAGCCGGGGTTCGGCGGGAACAGTTCTGCGACTTTGCGCAGGCGCTCGGCCATGGCGCTCGGAGTCAGCAGCGGGTAGTCGCGCTCGCGCAGGTCGTAGTAGTCGACGTCGAGATAAAGCGAGAGTAGATAGATCGAGATGGCATCGGCGAACGCGGCCGCGAAGTACTCGTTTTTGGCCTTCTCGGTGTTGGGACCGGAACCTGTGGAGGCCTTGCGGGCGTCCCAGGCATCGAGGGAGGTTTCGCCGCGCACATCGGCTTCGACCTGTTTCCACGCGAGGTCGGCAAAAGCTTGCGAGACGCCGATGCGCTCGACGATGGCGTGCCCGACATTGATGTAGAACTCGAACGCCACGGAGAACTTGTCGTCCATGAGCCGGGTGGAGATGAAGACGCACTGCGCATCGCCCAGGTTGAGGTTGCGATGACAGACGGCGTTGTCGCTCAGCTCGACGTCATAGCGGTCGGCGATGACCGTGTCGTCGCCCTGGCTGACGGTGAGCGGGACGAAATAGTACGCCTTGCGTTCGAGGGCGGCTGCGGCGCTGCCTGGAATCGCGGCGACCATGCGTTCCAGGTCGCTATCGGAAATCGTGACCTCGCCCGACATCGCATAGCAGACGCCGTTGGAAGCCTGCGAGACGGGAGTTTGACGGACCACCTCGGCGGGGGTTCGCGTCAAGGCTGGAGCGGCTTGCGACATATGGGAGCATTGTAACGCACGCCATCGGGCAGACTGGAGCAGAAGCTGCGAAGGCGGTGTACCCTAATGAGTTATGCCTTCCGGTGCGAGGATTTCAGGACCCCGGTGGTACTCGATCCCGGGGCGGGTTCTGTTCATGACGTTCCTGCTGACCCTGCTTTCATTCGCGGTGGTGCTGCTTGGGGCGCTTGTGGTTCTCGTGGTGGCGGCCGCGGTTCGAGGAGGCACTCCAGATATGCGCTTTGCCTACCGTCATGTGGCCTTTCCGGCGGCGCTGGTGGCGGGGTCGGCCGTGCTGGTTTTGTCGATCGTGATGGAAGTCCGGCACTACCGGCAGGCAAAGGCGCTGGCGGGCATAGCGCGGGTGAGCCGGTGACCAGGTCGCGGCTGACAGGGCACCGCTGGCGGGTGTGACGGGTTGCAGGCGTGCTGGTTGGTAGGCGTCAGATATGCGTCCACGGGTTGCCATACCGGTGCCGCACTCCGGGGATCCGGAATATGCGGGGCGGGCTTTGCCTCAATATGAGCGGGCGGTGGAATTGGCCGGCGGGCAGCCGGTGGCGATTCCGCTTGGCGGCAACATAGCCGATATCAAGACGCTGATTGCCGGGTGCGATGCAGTGCTGCTGCCGGGCAGCCGCGCCGATGTGGATCCAGCGAAGTACCGGGCCGTCCGCGATCCGAAGACGGCGGATGCAGATGTGCACCGTGACGATGTGGACGAACTTTTACTACAAGAAGCGTATGCGCAGCGCAAGCCGGTACTGGGGATTTGCTACGGGTTGCAGATTCTGAACGTGCATCGCGCCGGGTCGCTGGTGCAGCACATCGAGTCGCCGGTGAACCACGAGGCGGGACGCAAGGTCGCTGTGGCGCATGACGTGGTAGTGGATGCGGGATCGCTTTTGCACGGAATTGTGCGGGAGTCGGGCGCCAATACGGCGCGGGTGCCAGTGAACTCGAGCCATCACCAATCGGCGGACGCGATCGGCGAGGGATTGCGGGTTTCGGCGCGTTGTCCCGAGGACGGAATCATCGAGGCCATTGAGGGGACGGATCCGGATCATTTTGTGCTGGCGGTGCAGTGGCACCCGGAGCGGTCGGTGAACGAGGATGCGGCGTCGCGGGAGATTTTTCGGGCGCTGGTCAGGGCGGGAGAGAAGTGGGGGAAGCAGAGGTAACGGACTAATTGTCGCTTTGTGAAAAGAATGCAGATTCCTTCTTGCTCGCAGGCTCGCGTGTCGGAAAGACAAGGTCGAAACCGCCGGGAGTGTTCGTTAGAGAAAATCACCCACCCTAACGTCGCAAAGAACGCGCCGTTAGGATGGGGCACCCGTTAGACTTTCGGCGGTTTTGTCGATCCCTTTGTGGCAGCGGATTTTTTCGCAGGCGCCCCCCTCTTCTCCAGCAACACCGCCACGTTCGCGATGGCCGCATTATCGGCTCCGATTCCTTCCGGAGTCTTTGCCTTCAATCCGACGCAATCCAGGGGAACTCCTAGCAGTTGCGCCACGCGCTCGCGAATGGCGGCAGCCTGCGGGCCGATCTTGGGCGCAAGCAGAATTAAGCACGAATCGACATTGCCAATGGAATAACCGGCGCCACGAACGCGCTTGAGAGCTTCATTCAGAAAAACGACGGAGTCGGCGCCTTTCCATTGCGGGTCGCTAGGCGGGAAGAGGGTACCGATATCGGGCGCGCCGATGGCGCCGAGGAGCGCGTCAGTAATGGCGTGCAGAAGAACGTCGCCGTCGGAGTGGCCGCCGAGACCCTTGGCGTGAGACAAGGTGACTCCGCCGATTTTCAACGGGACGCCGGAGACGAACTCGTGCGAATCCCAGCCGAAACCAATCCGTGTCATGGGGCTGCTGGCTCCTGGGTGGCCACTGGCGTCCTTCTTAACAAGTTGTTGATCGCTCATCCTACCTTGTCAGGTAGAACTCCGCGAGTTCCATGTCGCCGGGGCTGGTGATTTTGATGTTTCTGGGAGAGCCCATAACGACGGCGACTTCGTGACCGGAGCGTTCGACCAGCGAGGCTTCGTCGGTGCCGACGAATCCGTCCGCGGCGGCCTCGTCGAAGGCCTTCTTCAGGACGTGGTAGCGGAAACCCTGCGGCGTCTGCGCCATGACCACATGTTCGCGCGGGATGGTCGCGGTGACGAGGGCACCGTCGGCGGTGCGCTCCACTTTCTTTACCGTGTCGACGGCAGGCATGCCGGCGATCGCAGCGCCGAATTTTTCAGCCCCCCGGATGACTTCGGCGATGATTTCCGGTGTCACCAGCGGACGAACCGCGTCGTGGACGAGCACGACATCATCGGGCGCAGCGGAGACCGCGGCAAGCGCGTTGGCCACGGAATGCTGGCGGTGCTCGCCGCCTTCGACCAGTTCAACCTTCTTGCGGAGCAGGGTTTTCTGATCGGCATCGGCAGCCTCGAGGCGCTCGCGGAAACCGGGGATCTCGTCTTTACGCAGGGCCACGAAGATTTCGCTCACCAGAGGGCTGGAGGCAAATTTCCGCAAAGTATGAACGAGGATCGGGGTGCCCCCCAGTTCGGTGAATTGCTTGGAGGGCGTCTTGGCCCTGGCGGCGGCAGGAGCCATACGCGTTCCCAGACCGGCGGCGGGAATGATGACCACAACCTTCATGGCGGTTGAGAAGTATACGGTCAGGATCGAGGGAGTTCAAATCCGAACAGGCGAAGAAGGCGGCAGGCGGCTTAGAAGATCTTCACTTTGAAGGTCAGGTACTTCTTGGGGTTTTCGCGAATGGACTTCACCAGCTGACGGGTCTCGATGAGCATCTGGTCGCTGTTGTTATAGAGCGAGGGATCCTTGAAGAGCTTGCCGGCGGTGCCCTCACCTGCTTCGAGGCGGTCGGTGAGGAGCGAGAGCTTGGTGATGGTGTCGTCGAGCTTCTGGGCGAGGGCCTCGTCCTTGGTGAGTTTGCCGATGGCGCCCTTGCCGGCGTTAATGTCGTCGGTAAGCTTCTTCACGTTGGCAATGGTGTCATTGGCGTTGTTGTAGAGGGCGGGATCTTTGAGGAACTTGCCGGCGGTGCCTTTCCCCTGCTGCAGGTCGTCGATCATGAGATTCAGCTTGTCGACGGCGGCAATCACCTTGTTGTAGGCCTCATCGGTGGCAACGAGTTTTCCGAGGCTGCCCTGGCCGTTGCGGACGTCGTCAACGATGCCCTTGAATTCAGTGACTGTCTCGGCGAAGCGGTTGTAGAGGGCGGGATCGTAGATGAGCTTGCCGATGGAGCCCTGTCCGCTTTCCACGAAGGCGAGGATGCGGTCGGTGCGTTTGAGCAGGGCGTCGAGGTTCTGGAGCGTACTCTGGCTAGCGCGGACAACGTCCTGGAGTTCGGGGGTCTCGCGGGTGGCGAGGACGTCGCCATCGGTGACTTCGGCGGCCTTAGCATGGCTGCTGTCGATGTCGATGTAGGTTTCGCCAAGCACCCCGGCGGTCTCGAGGGAAGTGACGGAGTCCTTGCGGATGACGTCGTGGTACTTGGTGGTCACCTTCATGGTGACCTCGACCGGGGTCAGGGGCTTCTTGGGCACTACGCGCACGCTAGTGACGTTGCCGACGTCAACGCCTTGCAGGCGGACGGGAGCACCATTGCGCAGGCCGCCGGCATTGTCGAAATAGGATTTCAAGGTGATCTTCGAAGTGAACAGGCCAGTAGTGCCGCTCATGAGAAAGGTGAGCACACCCAGCGTGATGCTGGCGAACAGGACGGTCAGACCGACTCGCAGTTGTGACCACTTCAGCTGCTTCTGGCTAGGCAAGCGTCCCTCGCCCGGACGGAATCGGCGCCCGGCCCAAGCATCCAACCAATGCCATTAACACCTCTCCACGGACGGCAGGTGGAATGGGCTGATCATAGCAGACGAAGCGGGACACCATCACGGCAAGGCGCGACGGGTAGCCAGCGTGGGAAACAGGCCAAGTGCCAGGAGATACGCTACCGCCCCGCTGGCCAGAGTGACATTCAGGCCGAAGCGGATGGCGATCACCATGGCGAGCACGGAGCCGAGGACGCTGGAGGCGGCGTTCATCGCCCATGCCCATTCGACCGCGTTGTCGTCACTGGTTGCCGGTTCGCCGAACTCGGTCGCGGGAATTTCGAGTTCTGATGTCTTGGTGATTGCGCGGAGTCCGGTGGGGAACGGCATCCCCATGGCGAGTCCCAGGGGACCGAGGACGACTGCGCTGACTCCGAGTTTCAGGAGGAACGGCAAGCCGATGAGGGCGGAGAGAAAGTCCGGAAGCGCCCAGGTGGTCAAGGCGATGCCAAGGATCAGGATGACGAGTGGAATCCATCCGCGCGCCGTCTCGGAAAGCCAGCGATGGGAAAGCAGGCTGCCGGTTCCGCTCGACAGCAGGAGCAGGAAAATTACCACCGTGAGCGCATAGGTGGGATGGCCGAGAAAAAGCACGAACCGCTGAATGCAAGAGATTTCGACCAGGATGTATCCGAGGCCGACGGCGACGAAGTAGAGCAGAGGCAACGCGCGTTTCTGCCCTCCGCCGCGGAGAAGCATGGGAACGATCAGGAACGCAAGAACAGCAACGATCGAGATCACGAACACGATCCCAAGCACGACCACGCCGAGGTTTACCTTCCAGTCAATCCCGCGCTGCAGAGGCCCGTTGCGCAGGATCTGATCGGTTTTCAGGGTAAAGAAGAAAAACGGGGCGTTGTCGTCCACCGGCGCAACGTTGTAGGGGTAGTCGCGCGCGAAGGCGCGGGGATTGTTGCGCGCGATCAGGGCGGAGAAGGCATTTTGCCGCGGAGCCGAAGGGGTGTAGAGGTCGACCAGATCGGGGTTCGCGTCGAGATGCGCTTTGACGGCAGCTTCTTCCTCGGAAGTAAACGGTGACTTCTTGGCCAAGACAGCAACGGGGATGCCATCTTCGTCGAGGTCGCCCTGGGAGACCACGATAAAGTGTTTCGCGGGATCGGCAACACCGAGCTGGTGCAGAGCCTCGGTGGCGACCGAAACCACGCGCAAAGCTTCGCGAGGCTGCTGGAATTCCCAGCGCGTGATGGCGATCATGCCATCGGGCTTGAGATGTTCGAAGTATTCGCGGAAGGCATCGACGGTGTAGAGGCTGTTCTCACTGAGGGCAAAGGCTCCGGCGGCAGTCGAAGCCCAGGTATCGACGAGGGTCATCTGGACGACGTCGAAATTCTGTTTTGCATTGCGCACGAAAGAGCGGCCATCGGTGACATGCAGGTGGACTTCAGGGCGCTGGTAGAGGTGGTAGGAATACTCCGCGTAGCGGCCACGCATGATCGTGTTGGCGATGATCGGATTGATTTCGATGCCGGTGACGCTCGGGCTGCCGTTGGCGAGAGCGCGCAGGACATCAACGCCGCCACCAGGTCCGATGATGGCAAACTCTCCGTGCGGGCGCAGGACGTTAGCAAGGGCGGGCGGAGCGGCCATCAGGTTCTTCTGCCAGTCGGTCCCCTGCCAGGCATGAGGATCGACGTTCATGATGAAGGTGGACGCGTCCGCATCGATAACAATGTCCTTGCCGCTATCACCCTGCAGGTCGACCTCCACGCGGGAGATGGCGTTCCAACGGGCGAATTCCACCCAGGATTTATCCCGGAGGACACCCTTGGCGTAGACGACGTCGATGAGGCGGCCAGAGTAGTTGGCGGCGATGAGAAGGACGAGGATGCCACCAAGTGTTGCCGCGATGGCGCGCAAGCGCGGCGCATCGGCCCAGATGGCAGCCGCAACGGACATCACGAGTGCGGCGACGAGAATTGCGTTCGGGCCGCCCAGCCGATTCAGCAGGGGAACCACACACAGGCAGGCGACCGCGCCTCCGAGCAGATCGGCGCCATACAGGCGGGTGATGATGCGCGCTTCGCGCGCGAAGACAACCGAGAAGAGAAGTCCGGTTAGAAAAAAGGGAATTGCCGAGCAAAGATAGAGGACAGTGAGCTTCAGCAGGTTATTCCAGGAGAGATCGAGCGAGACCGGCACGTGCAGGACAATCTCGAGCACCATCGGAATGACGATCGCGTTCAGTGAGCATAGCGTTGAGGCGAGTGGGCGGGTTTCGATGCGACTGAGACGGGTCTTGTAGATGTAGGCGAAGACCCCTCCGGCGCCCAGACCAAGTAGGGCGATGCAGATCGACAGGAACGCGAAGTGGTAGAACAGCACGACCGAGAACAGGCGGGTGAGGGCGAGTTCGAGCAGGAGGGCGGCGAAGCTGCTGAGCCCAATGCCTGACAGCAGTGTGCAAGAGCGAATAGCGACCGGTGCGACTGGGGCCTGAGTTGGAGAAACGGTGGAAGCCATGGGTTCTGTGGACGGCAGTCTAGCAGACTGCAGCGCTGGGCCTTCTCGGCAGATCTTCAGTTTTCCAGAATCACCTGGGCCATAGCCTGCTCGGCGGTGTGGGTGAGCGAAAGAGCGATGTTGGTGGCGCCAAGCTTGGCAGCGAATTCTGCGGCTTTGCCGTGAAACAGGAGCGTGGGGCGGCCGCCCGGCTTACGAGAAACTTCAATGTCGCGCCACCGGACTCCGTGGTTCCAACCCGTGCCGATGGCTTTCATGCCGGCTTCTTTGGCGGCGAAACGGGCGGCATAACGCTCGATGCGGTTCGCTTTCGACTCGCAGTATTGAATCTCGCCTTCGGTGAAGATGCGCCTCAGGAAGCGTTCGCCATGCCGCTCGATCGTCTCACGAATGCGGGGAACCTCGGCGATGTCGATGCCGGTGCCTACGATCATGGGGCAACGTTAACAGACATCAGTCGCTGGTCGCCAGTCGCTGGTGGCTGATCGCCGGTAGCTCGTGGCGGGTTTGCCACTGGTGGCTTGTGTCTCACGGCTGGCGACGGCGCCTCGACATTCGCAACATTCGCACAGTAGCACTCACGAAAAGAGACTTCCGCCGTCGTAGAGAAGTTGGTTGTCGACCAGCCGGGCTTCGGCAGTCAGCCGGTGCGGTTTCGGCGCGGCTTCGCCGTCGATGTGCAGGACGGTGTGTCCATGAGCGGTCAGCCAGTCGGAGACCAGCATGCGGTGGCAGTGGAACCATACTCGCTCGGCACACATATAGGCGGTGCGGGACTCCTCGGCCACATGAATGAGTTCGTGAATGGCTTGCTCGAACTCCGGTGTCAGCATGTGGTCGGCATAGTTGCGGAAGCTGGGGTGGCGGAGGGCGGTGTTAGGCGAATCGTCGCGAGTCTTCTTGCGATACCCGCCGAGGGATTTCATCCAGAGATAGCGGATGCCGGCGGCGGTGAGGGCCTTCTCAAGCGAATCGCGATTGAAGTGAGGCAGTCGGCGCGACATCGGGAAAGCGCGAATATCGACGAGAGTTTCGATCTTGTGCGCGTGCAGGACGGCGATCAACTCGTCGAGTGTGCGAGTGGAATGTCCGATGCTGTAAAGGGTGGCCAAGACTCTCAAGATGCGCAGAACGCGGGTAGTGGCGTCCGCGCCACACGTTTATTTTGATCCTTCGGCGATCTGCCGCAGGGCCGAGACGATCGCCGGCTCCTCTTGCGCCAACACGGTTCGCAGGTCGAGTAGCACGCGCGCGTCCTGAACGCGGGCAATGATCGGCGGTTCCGCGCTTCGCAGCTTTGCGAGCAGATCGTCGGCGCTCATGCCCTTCACCAAAACTGCAAGCAAGCGTGTTTGCAGCGTAGAGGACGGGGCGGCGCCGCCGCCAATCACCGACTCTCCGTCGAGGATCTCTATGTCCACACCCGCCATTGCGCGCAGCTTCGCAGCGAGTGTGAGAGCGCGAGAAGAGATTTCTTCTTTGGATGCCCGAATCATGCGCACTGCAGGGATCGAGTCGTGGTCGCCTTTGACGTAGGCGAGCAGTGTGGCTTCGAGGGCAGCGTAGGTGAGCTTGTCGACGCGCAGCGCGCGGAACAAGGAATTCGAGCGCATGCGGCGGACAAGTTCGGCGCGTCCAGTCAGCATGCCGGCTTGCGGGCCCCCGAGAAGCTTGTCGCCGCTGTAGGTGACCACGTCGACCCCGGCGCGCAGGCTCTCGGCGACACCAGTCTCTCCAGTAATGCCGACGGAGCGGAGGTCGAACAAGGCACCGCTCCCGAGGTCTTCCACGAGCGGGATGTTGCGCGCCCGGGCCAGAGACACGAGTTCTTCAAGGGCGGGCTGCTCGGTGAAGCCGGTGATCTGGAAGTTTGAGCGGTGAACGCGCAGAAGTAAGCGCGTCTTCTCAGTGATGGCTTTCTCATAGTCGGCGATGCGAGTGCGGTTGGTGGTGCCGACTTCCTTCAGGATGCCGTTGGATTGCGCCATCACGTCGGGGATGCGGAAGGATCCGCCGATTTCGACCAGCTCTCCGCGGGAGACGATGACTTCGCCGCCGGCGGCCAGGGTATTGAGCGCGAGCCACACTGCCGCGGCATTGTTGTTGACGACGATGGTGGAGAGGTCGCGTCCGGTGCTCTCTGCGGCGAAAAGCCCACGGAACAGGCGATCGATGTGCACGTCGCGCTCGCCGCGCTCGCCAGTCGCCAGATCGAATTCGAGATTCGAATATCCGGCGACGGTGTTCTGGACATTCTCGATGGCCGCGGGCGCCAGCGGGGCCCGGCCCAGGTTGGTATGAAGAATGACGCCGGTGGCATTGATGACGGGGCGTAGCGAATATCCGACAGCCCGGCGTAGTTCGCGCTCGATCGCCGTTGCGAGGCCCGAGAGGGCAAGGTCGAGAGCTTCAGCAGAGAGCGGCGCAGAGTCGATTTCCTGCCGGAGGGCTTCGAGGACTTTACGTGCCGCGTTGGTGACGGCGGCACGGCCATCGCGAGCGACAGAGTCGGCGAGATCGGGGTCGCGGAGGACTTCGTCGACCGAGGGAAGCTTGCGGTAGAGGTCCGACTTCGAGGCTGCCTTCACCGGGGAAGATTATCCCACGGCGCCGGAATTCAGCGTCGGAAGCGAAAAGGTGTCGGCACTCTTGAGGCCGGCGTGCTGCTTGAGCTCGCGCAAGCTCCCTCACAGTGTATGCAAATACGCCAGCAGATCCTGGACCTGCTGCTGGTCGAGCGTCTGTCCGAAGCCGGGCATTTTGCTGCGGCCGAAGCGGATGATTTCGCCGACGCGGTCGTCGTTGGCGGGCAGGCCACTTTCGGAGAGGTATTCTTTCTTGAAGATTCCCTTCAGGCCAGGGCCTTTTTTGCCCCGCGTCGAATAGGGCTCGTGACACTGGTCGCAATGCCGGTCATACACCCGGCGTCCTGCGGCCTGCTGCGGATTCAATCCCAGTTCACTGTCGGACTTGCGGCGCTCGACATCGCAGCCGACAAGAAGCAGCAGCGTTGCCGCCGCACAAAGCCACCCCACGAACCGACGATTGCGCGCAGTTTGCGTTGGCCGACGCAGCGAGAAATCCATGGTGCTCCTTGAACCTGGATTGCGGATGGTGCTTCCAGAAAACGCGTCTCTAGGGAGGCTGGACGCCTGCACGAGCTTCCGACTCCGGACGTACAATAATAGAGCAAAGCCATGGCCGTCGCGGTCAAACGAGTTTACGAAAAGCCTGCGCGTGCCGACGGCACCCGCGTGCTGGTCGACCGCCTCTGGCCGCGCGGGCTCACCAAGAAAGAAGCCTCCCTTGATGCCTGGCTGAAGGAACTGGCTCCTTCCGATGAACTGCGGCAGTGGGCCCATGCGCATCGCGAAGCGTGGTCCATGTTCCGCAAACGCTACCTGAAAGAACTCGAGCGGCCCGAGGCGGCGGAGGCGCTGCAAAAACTCTATGAACTCTCCCGCGGACGAAAGCGGCTCACGTTGCTTTACGCTTTCAAAGATACGGAGCACAACAATGCCGTCGTGCTGAAAGAATTGCTGGACGGAATGAAGAAGCCGCCGACGGGCACCGGTCCCATGGGCGCCGCCGTTGGACTGCGGAAAGCCGCGCGACGCCCATCCTGACGCGGTTTCGCCAAGCTAAACGCCGTGAGGAAGTCACCACCCTCTGAAGCAGGCTCAATTCATGAATTAAAACGCGGGTCAGGGCGCTACTTGTGCGCGTCGTCGTCGACGATGTTGATAATGATGTCGTCGATGGTGTCGGTGATTCGCTTGGCCGGGAGGTTGAAGTTATTGGTGAAAATGGCGAAGGCGAAGGGCTCGCCGTGATTGGTCGTGGCGTACCCAGCGAGAGTCTTTACCCCACCGAGCGAACCGGTTTTGCCGTAAACACGGCCTTGGGCAATGGTCCCATGAAAACGATCAGCCAGCGAGCCATCGACGCCGGCAAGCGGCAGTGTGTCGCGAAACGTGGTTCCCCAAGGCTGGCGCGAAGCATATTGCAGCAACGCCACCACGGCATGGGGCGTGGCCAGGTTCTGGCGGGAAAGTCCCGAGCCATCATAGAAAGCGTATTGATCGGCGGGGATGCCGGCGCGGGTGAGAAAGGCGCGCACAACCTCGAGGCCGCTATCGACGGTGGCAGCCGTGCCCTTCTCGCGTCCCAGGAGGCGAAGAAGAATTTCCGCGTGCAGGTTCTGGCTGACCTTGTTGATGACGCGAATGTCTTCGATGAGCGGCTTGGATTCGAAATTCGCGAGTACCAGATTCTGCGGCTGACCCGGCCGCGGCGTGTCGCCCTCGCTGCCGCGCGCTTCGGCAGTGGCGGTCACGCTGAAGGTGGAGAGTCCGGCAAGTTCGGTGTGATGCGTGCGTTCCCGGCCGTAAATGGTGATGCCGCGTTTTTCGAGCAGACTTCGAAACAACGAAGACGCGTAGGCAGCGGGATCGTCGATGGCGAGCGCCTGGTTGGCGCCCTTATCGTCGATGGGCATCTCACCCCAAAGCGTGAGCGAGGTCGAGCCGGGCTCACGGTTGAAGAAGATGCGGCGCGCGGTGCCGGCGGGCGTGGTCATGATGCGATTGTCGACGTGGTAGTAGCCCGCGAAGGGGATGATGGTGACAAAGGCGCGCTCGCCGGGACGATCGGCGGGAAGGATGTTCACGACCACCACGTTGTCGTTGATAGTCAGCGCCGAGACGGGTGCCCCGTCGCCCCAAACCAGGTCATCCTGACTCCAGCCTTCACCGTAGCGTTCGAACGCGAAGAAGGAATCGTCGGCGATCAGATCGCCGTCAACATACTTCACACCCTTCTGCACCAGGCTATCGGCAAGGTCTTCTAGAACCTTGATGGGATGGTCGTTGCGCTGCGTGCGCAGGTCGTAGGGAAGTTCGCGCCCGGAGAGGTTAGGATCACCGCGGCCGATGAGCAGCAAGTTGCCGTTCAGGCGGCCATGAGTGTCGAGGATCCCGTTGGTTTCGACCGACGTGTTGAAGCGGTAGTCAGGACCGATGAGGGCGAGCGCGGTCGCCGTGGTGAAGAGCTTGGTGTTCGAAGCCGGAGTAAAGAGCCGCTCGGGGTTCTGGGCGTAGAGAATCTTGCCGGTGTTCAGCGAGGTAATTTCGATGCCCCAGAACCCGCGCACCATGTCGGGTTGCGCCAGGATGGCGGCGATGCGCTCCGAAAGGGGCTTCTTTTTTTGAGCCGCGCTGGGCAGGATGAGAGACAGGCAAAGGGAGAAAGCGAGAGCGACGCGGATCGCAAACCGGCGCATGGATGTTCTCAGAAGAGATTCTAGCATTGAAAACAGTGCAGCCAAGGGATTGCGTGGGAGGCGCGGTCTCGAGCGCCTTTCCCTTTCTGCTCGACATCGTCCCTTCTTCCTGTCGACATCGTCCCTCGTCGGCGGTCGAAGTGATTTAGAATCGCGCCGCATGCGTCCAGTTTTTGAGTGGAACATCGGCTCGCGCTCACTGCCACTGGGCAAGCGCACCCTGGTGCATGGGGGTGGTGAACGTTACCCCCGACTCGTTCTCCGACGGGGGCCTGTTCCTGGAACCAGAGAAGGCGGTCGAGCACGCCCTGCGACTGCTAGACGACGGTGCCGACATGGTGGATGTGGGTGGGGAGTCGACGCGGCCGGGGGCAAAGGTGTCCGGGTCTGGTGCCAAGAAAGCCGATACGGAAAAGACGGTCACCGAGAAGCAGGAGCTGGAACGGGTGCTGCCGGTGATTCGTGAACTGAAGCAGAAGCGGCCCAGTGCCGTGGTGTCGGTGGACACCTACCGAGCGAGCGTCGCGCGAGCCGCGGTCGAGGCCGGGGCGGAGATCGTCAACGACGTGAGCGCATTCCGCTGGGATCCAAAGATGGCGAAGACAGTGGCGGACCTGAAGTGCGGGGCGGTCCTGATGCACATGCGCGGGCGTCCGGAGGAGTGGCGGACGCTGGAGCCGGTGGCTGACATCGTGGTGCTGGTAAAGCGCGAACTGCGCGAGTGGGCGGATGCCGCTGTGCTCGCGGGGGTGAAGCGTGAGCGCATGGTGCTCGATCCCGGGTTCGGCTTCGGAAAGAATTTCGAGCAGAACTATCCGATGCTGCGGCGCTTCGACGAATTTCATCAGCTGCGTTACCCGCTGCTGGCCGGCATCTCGCGGAAATCGTTTGTCGGACGCATGCTGGCGCGCAACGGGCAGGATGCACCGGTGGATGAGCGGCTCTACGGCACGCTCGCTGCCGAGACAGCGGTGATCCTGAAGGGAGCGCATGTGATCCGCACGCATGACGTGCGGGCAAGCGTCGAGGCGGCACGAGCGGCGGATGTGGTTGCCTGACTTCGAAGTGCGGACTCCAGCCTTCAACTCGACCGGCGCTCGCATCCCAGCCGCAAATCGGTCGAATCCGGTGCCAGCAACAGCCAGCAAGCCGCGTCGGAATGAACTCCCGCACACCACCCGCGAGCGCCGTGAGAACGGGTCCCCGCGCACAAAGTGGCGGCGGGGCCTGGTACCGTGCTTCAGGCGCGAAGCGCGGCTGCATGCAGCACCGCACATCAGCCGCGGAGCGGCGGCAGCAGCACCGCACACCAGCCGCGGAGCGGCGGCAGAAGATAGCCCAGCGCGTAAGCGCTGGGTCGGCACCCAAACCCGACCAAGTCCCGGAGGGACGGCACCTCGAAGCCGAGGGCGTGAGCCCGAAGGCGTCCTGGTTCGAGCGGCCCATCTTCGGGCAGACTCGCTACATGTAGTACAAGAAGTTCGACAGCAAGAAGTACGTTGAGCAGAACATCGGAACGAAGGATGTTTACATCGGACAACTGGGGAAGGCCAGCTTGCGAGATTCAGGCATCACCTAGAACCCCTTCTCCGAATCCGCCAGAATCGTCACCGGCCCCTCGTTCACTAACTCCACCTTCATCATTTCCTGAAATCGCCCGGTCTCGCAGCGTAATCCCGCGGCGCGCACTCGCTCGACGAAATGCTCATAAAGACGGCGCGCCATCTCGGGTGGTGCCGCATCATCAAACGATGGCCGCTTGCCCTTGCGGACGTCGCCATACAAGGTGAATTGCGAGACCACCAGAATTGAGCCGGCTACATCTACGACCGAGCGATTCATCTTACCCGCGTCGTCCGCGAAAATCCTCAGGCCGGTGATTTTATCGGCGAGGTAATCGGCACTGGGCTCGGTGTCTTGACGCCCGACGCCCAGGAACACTAGCAGTCCCCCTCCGATTTCGCCGGTGATTTCCCCGGCCACAGTGACTTTCGCGCGGCTGACTCTTTGAATGACGGCACGCATACAACAAAGTGTCCCTGGTTGTTTTGTTGAAAGCAATATCCTAAGTCGGAGCGCGGGGCTCTCAGCAAGTTCAGGTCAGCTGCCCGCGCTGCTTGTGCAGCAACCCCGACTTGAGTGACGGGGCATGCTTCGTGCATTGACCCTCAGGAAACGCCCGCCTACAATCGCACGTCGTTCCAGTTGCCGGCAAGGAGCACTGAATGTTTCGTAACACGACGGTGTGGAGCGTGTCATCGGTATTGAGTTTCGTTTTCGCAGCCAGCTTGCTTCTGGCGCAGCAGCAGCCGGCTTCATCGGCGCACAACGAGGTGGTCATCAAGAATGCCATCGTGATGACCGTGACGCGCGGGAACATCAAGAACGGCAGCATCTACATTAAGGATGGCAAGATTGCCGCCATCGGCGAATCGCTAGATGCCCCAGCTTCGGCGACCGTGATCGACGCGGGCGGAAAGTATCTCACCCCCGGCATCGTTGATTCGCACTCCCACCTGGCGCTCGATGACGATGTCAACGAGGCGACCAGCCCCGTCACACCGCAGATGATGATGCAGGACGCATTCGATTACCAGGACAAGGCGATTTATCACGCGCTGGCGGGCGGGGTGACCACATCGCTGCTGCTGCACGGATCCGCCAACATGATCGGCGGGCAGGCCATCGTGATCAAGCACAAGTATGGCGCCGGGCGCGATGCCATGCTGTTTCCGGGAGCGCCGCGGTCGATCAAGTTTGCCAGCGGCGAAAATCCCAAGCGCGTGTATGGAAGCCGCAACGAGCTGCCTTCGACCCGCATGGGGAATTTCGCGGTGCAACGCGACGCGCTGGTGCAAGCCCAGGACTACATGCGCTCATGGGATGAGTACAACGCAAAGGTAAAGCGCGGCGACAAGGATGCCACGGCGCCAAAGCGTGATCTGAAGCTCGAGGCACTGGCCGATGTCCTGCGCGGCAAGCTGATGGTGCAAATCCATTGTTATCGCGCTGATGAATTCCTCACCGAGATTGCGATGGCGAAGGAGTTCGGCTACCACATCCGGGCATTCCACCATGCGCTCGAGGCGTACAAGGTTCCGGAGAAGCTGGCGGCGGAGAACATCGGGATTGCGACGTTTGCCGACTGGTGGGGCTACAAACAGGAAGCCTGGGACGCGATTCCGTGGAATGCGGTGATGGCCATGCGCAAGGGCGTGCGCGTCGCCATCAAAAGCGATTCGAATGACTTCGCGCGGCGTCTGAATCAGGAGGCCGCCAAGACCATGCGCTACGGCGGAGCTACCGAAGAAGAGGCGTTGAAGATGATCACGCTGAATGCCGCATGGATTGTGGGCGTCGACGACAAGGTTGGGTCCATCGAGGTCGGCAAAGATGCCGACCTTGTGATCTGGGACGGATATCCGCTGTCGAGTTCGGCCGTGCCGAACAAAGTGCTGATCGATGGCGACGTGTATTTTGATCGCGCGCTGCCGGGATACGGAATGCCGCACTACTCGGAGGGACAATGATGCAGGTCACAGGTCATAGGGAACAGGTGACAGGTGTCAGGTCGCAGCTGACAGGAAAACCTGGTGTCGCGCGAGTGCTTGCGGCTTCTCTGCTTTCCTTACTGCTGCTTGGCGGGCGCGGGATGGCGCAACAGCAGGCCATTGTGCTCAAGGGTGGGAAGCTGCTGACGGTTTCTCATGGCGACATTGACGACGGAGTGCTGGTGATGCAAGGGGGCAAGATCAGCGCTCTTGGGGCTGCGGCCTCGGTGAAGGTGCCGCGAGACGCCAAGGTGATCGATGTCACGGGCATGACCGTATATCCGGGGTTGATTGATTCGGAGTCGTCGCTCGGGCTGACGGAAATTTCGGCCGAAGCGATGACCAACGACCGCATTGAGATTAGCGACGAGATCATGCCGCACATGCATGTCTACGAAGCGTTTCACGCCGAGTCGGAGCTGATTCCGGTCACGCGGCTGAACGGAATCACCAACGCGATCGTCGCGCCTGACAGCGCCGACACTTTGCCGGGGCAGGATTCGTTCATCCAGCTGGCTGGCCCCTCGGCAACCGAGATGCTCCTGGTCCGCGACATTGCCATGCCGTTGAATTTCACCGGCGAGCAGCGCCGTAACGAGTCGTGGGAGAAGCGCAAGTTCCCACAGACGCGCATGGGCATGGCGGCGCAGCTCCGGCAGGCTTTTCTGGATGCGCAGGACTATCAACAGAAGGCCGCGGACTACGAGAAAAAGAAAGCCGATGCGGAGCGCGACAAGAAATCGCCGCCTGCAGCTCCCAAGCGCGATCTGAAGCTGGAGGCGCTCCTGCCCTACCTGCAGGGGAAAAAGACCATCGTGCTCGCGGCGGAGAGCCCGAGCGACCTCGAAACGGCCGTGCGGCTGGCGCAGGAGTTCAATCTGAAGTTTGTGCTGAATCACGTCAGCCACTCGCGGCCCATGCTCGACTATGTGGCCAGCCTCAAGGTGCCGGTGATTGTGGGGCCGATCTACGAAACACCGAAAGAGTACGAGCGCTTCGACGCTGTCTACAGCCTGCCGGCGGAACTGTACAAGCGAGGGGTGAAGATTGCGTTCGCGAGCTTCGATGCTCACAACGCCCGCAACCTTCCTTACCAGGCAGGGTTCGCGACCGGGTTCGGGCTTCCACCCGACGAGGCTCTGAAGGCGATCACGCTGAGCGCCGCGGAAATCTGGGGGCTCGGCGACCAACTCGGCTCACTGGATGCCGGCAAGACGGCAAATGTGGTCGTGGCAAACGGCGACCCGCTCGATGTAAAGACCGACGTGAAGCGCGTGTTTATTGGCGGCGAGGAGATTCCCATGACCAGCCGGCAAACCCGTCTGCGCGACGAGTATTCGAAATAAATCGCGATTGGCGCGCTCCGCCAACCGCGTTGACCGCGCTTCTATCAGCCGTTAGGATGCTTGGGGCTTTCGAGACGACGATTCGCGGCCGGACTTCTCTGGTTCCCGGGAATCAATCCCTCGTCGCTTTACACACATTCGTACCGACCATTACACTGAACGTTTCCATACAAGAATTCAAGGTGGAGGACTTCCATGGCATCAGGCGATAAGCTGAAAGAGATTACGGAGAAGGTAAAGCAGATTATTTCGGAGCAGCTGGGCGTGGAGGAAGCGGAAGTGACCCCCAGCGCATCGTTTGTGGACGACCTGGGCGCCGACTCGCTCGACACGGTCGAGTTGGTGATGGCACTTGAGGAACACTTCGATATCGAGATTCCCGACGAGGATGCGGAAAAGATCCGCACCGTGCAGGATGCTATCGACTACATCGACAAGCATTCCAAAGTGAGCAAGTAGCACAGCTGAAGCGCAGCCTGGCGCCCCGGGGCGCGGCTGGTTAGGAGAACGAATGGCCGCCGTTGACGAGAAAGTGAAGCAGATTATTGTCGAGCAGCTGGGAGTCGATGAGGGGGAAGTCACCACCAATGCGTCGTTCGTCGACGATCTGGGCGCCGATTCGCTCGACACGGTCGAACTGGTGATGGCCTTTGAGGAGGCCTTCGACATCGAGATTCCCGACGAAGACGCGGAAAAGATCCGCACCGTGCAGGATGCCATCGATTACATCGGCAAGCACGCGAAAGGCGGGAAGTAAGTTTGACGAGGCGGGTCGTAGTCACCGGCATCGGCCTGGTCTGCGGTGTCGGCAATCGCACAGACGAAGTCTGGAAGAATCTGCTCGCGGGCAAAAGCGGCGTGGGAAAAATTACGCAGTTCGACGCCTCGGCCCACGCCTGCCAGATTGCCGCCGAGGTCAAGAACTTCGACCCGCTGAACTTCGTCGAGAAAAAAGAAGTCAAGAAGATGGGCCGCTTCATCTACTTTGCCCTCGCCGCCTCCGAGGAGGCGATGCAGTCTAGCGGCCTCAAGGTCACCCCCGAAATTGCCGAGCGCGTGGGCGTGCATATCGGCTCCGGGATCGGCGGGTTCGACGTTATCGAGCGCGAACACCGCGCGCTGCTGGAAGGCGGGCCGCGCAAGATCTCCCCTTTCTTCATTCCGGCGGCTATCGTGAATCTTGCCGCCGGGCACGTCTCCATGCGCTTTGGGGCCAAAGGCCCGAACGAAGCTACCGCCACCGCGTGCACCACCAGCGCGCACTCCCTGGGCGATTCGTTCCGGATCATCCAACACGGTGATGCCGACGTGATGATCGCAGGCGGTTCGGAGGCGGCCATCACCCCCATGGGGGTTGGTGGATTTGCCGCCATGCGCGCTCTTTCCACACGAAACGATGAGCCGGAGAAGGCGAGCCGGCCGTGGGACGCGGCACGCGACGGATTCGTGATCGGCGAAGGCGCGGGCATCTTGATTCTTGAAGACCTGGAGTTTGCCAAGCGGCGTGGGGCGCCGATCCTGGCTGAGTTGGTCGGATACGGCATGAGCGGCGACGCGTATCACATTACGCAGCCGGCGCCGGAACATGAAGGCGGCTTCCGGGTGATGAAGAATGCTCTGCACGATGCCAAGGTGCAGCCTAAGGACATCGGCTACGTCAATGCTCACGGGACTTCGACCCCGATTGGCGACGTGCTCGAGGCGCATGCAATTCGGAACTTCTTCGGCGATCACAAAGTGCCGGTGAGTTCGACGAAGTCGATGACCGGGCACCTGCTGGGCGGCGCCGGCGGCCTGGAGGCGGGGATTTCTGTGCTGGCCCTCCGCGATCAGATGCTGCCACCGACCATCAACCTCGAGAATCAGGATCCCGACACGAAGGATATGGACTTCGTCCCGAACCACGCGCGCAAGGCGAGCGTGGACTACGTGCTGTCGAACTCGTTTGGCTTCGGCGGAACAAACGGCGCGCTGGTATTCAAGCGCTGGTCTTAGTCGCTGGCTAGTTTCGCGACGGCGGATAAACGGTGGCCAAACAGGCTGCGCAAAGCGACTGTAGCGCCGGCTGCCTGCCCTGAGCGGAGTCGAAGGGTCCCGCCGGCTGTCGGGAGGCCGGGGTCCCCAGCAAGCGTTCTTGGCTTGATGGGGTGGGAGGGCATCTTGCCCTCGCCATGCAGTTCGTGTCAGGCGCGCCTTGATACGAATCCTCTCTGCTACGAGATGCCACTGACGAAGCCCCCACGAAACCAGGCTCTTTGCGATTTGCAAGGGACGAAAGTAACCCTTCAGTCCAGCTTTTGTAATGACACTTTTGTACCGTCGAGATATCCGAAGGAATCTTTGCTAAAGCCGGTTTTGCAGGCCAGAATAGACTTTCGAGCGTAGATCGGCCGCCGCTTCTATGGAAAACGCCTTCGG
Source organism: uncultured Acidobacteriota bacterium (assembly GCA_963729415.1). Classification (GTDB taxonomy): domain Bacteria; phylum Acidobacteriota; class Terriglobia; order Terriglobales; family Acidobacteriaceae; genus Gp1-AA133. The sequence continues at coordinate 1,151,473 of CAVSOD010000018.1, forward strand.
TACTGCTCTGGCCCCCATCCCACAAAAGACCAAAAAGGCCAGTGCCAGGATTGCCATCGTGGACGTAAAAGATGCCACCCGCGCAATTCTGAGCGAATGTTTCCGGCAATTTGGCATCGAGTCGGTGGTGATGACCGCCAATGCCGCCGAGCGCCTGCGAAAAGAGAAGTTCGAGGCGTGTGTTATCCACCTCGGGCCCGGCGCGCAAGCGGTGATGGAAGCGGTGCGCACTTCGACCTCGAATAGCCGCATGGTGATTTACGGTCTCGGCGGAAGCGCGCAGGAAGCGATGCGCTACTCCAAGTACGGTATCAACGCTATCTTTCACGAGCCGGTGGAGCGCTCCGCCGCACTCAAGCTGGTGCGCGCGACCAATATGCTGGTGCTGCACGAGTTCCGGCGCTATGTGCGCATTCCCGTGATAACCGAAGTCGCCGTGCAGACGCCCAGCAAGAAAATTACTGCAACCAGTGTTGAGGTCAGCTCCGGCGGAATGTCATTGAGATGCGCGGAGGATGTAGGTACAGGGCAAACCGTGGAAGTCTCGTTTGCGCTTCTGACTTTGCCTCGCGTCTGGGTGAGGGGCAACGTGACCTGGAAGAAACCCAAGCACTCGTTTGGAGTGAAATTCGATCCGGCGGACGAGCGGCGGCGAAAACTGAAAGAATGGATCGACGCGTATCTGGAAAGCTAGGTGTGGCACTGTCCTTCAATCTTCAATCTACAATCTTCAATCTGAGATTAGAATCTCCGATTGCAGATTGAAGATTGTAGATTCTTGATTGCAGATCTTAGATTTAGATTTCTGCGTGCGCCGCGGTCCGGTACTCTTCCTTTTCCCATTAGAATATCCTGGTGCCCTCCAGTCCGCCGCTGGCCGATGACGAAGTAATCGACCCTCTTACCGGCCGGCCCCCGTTCACTCGCGCTGAGCGCATTCTGCTCACGCTGATCTCCTGGGCGACGACCATCGCAGTGCGGCTGATCGGCCCGACCATGAAATTCGCCGTCTCCTGCGAGGAGAACTCGCCAATCAGCCTCGAGCAACGGCCATTTGTGTATTCCTTCTGGCACCAGTGCACGTTCGCGGCGACCTACCTGTGGCGCAATCTCGATATTCGGGTGATGAGCAGCACGAGTTTCGATGGCGAATTCACAGCGCGGATGATCCGGCGGTTCGGGTTTGTACCGGTGCGGGGATCGAGCAGTCGTGGCGCAGTGCGTGGTTTGCTCGGCATGCGCAAGGAAATCGAGGCCGGCTACACGGTGGCGTTCACGATTGACGGGCCGCGCGGACCGCGGTTCGTGACCAAGCCCGGCCCGGTGCTGCTGGCGCGCTCTTCAGGGGTGCCGATGGCGGTGTTCCACATTGCGATCGATCGCAAGTGGACGCTGCATACCTGGGATCGGCTGCTGGTGCCGAAGCCGTTTTCACGCGCGCTGATGCGCGTGGGGAGTTTGATTCCGGTGCCGGAAGACATGCCGTCGGAGGAACTCGAACATTACAACGGCCTGCTGCAGTCGTCGCTGGACCGCGTGAAGGCGTTCGCGGAAGCGAATGTGGAGAAGGTGGGGAGCGAGGAGTTTCCCTATTTTTGGCGTAACGCAGGCGGGGGAACGTTCGCCAAGCAGTGAGTGCGGATTGGCACAGATTCCGATTCGACACTCGCTAAGAGACACACAATTCATCGATTACAACCACACTCAACGGCCGCGGGCGAGAGCGCCCGAGCTACATGTTCTTAGGCAGTGCCCGACCTCCGCTTTGTCGGGCAAAGGGGTCCGACCCGCACGACCCGCGTTGACTTCCGTTCTCGGCCCAAGTAAATTTCCTGAACACATTTTTTCCGCTCTTTCAAAATTCTGGTTCGCGCATTCTCGCCGCTGCCGGCGAGAATTGGGAAGCGGGTGCAAATCCCGCGCTGCCGCGCAACTGTGAGCGAGGAAAACGCCGCCGGCCACTGGGAACCCCCCGGGAAGGCCGGAGGCAGAACTGCGAACTGCTCGTGTAAGGCGATTTGGTCGCCCCGCCCGAGCGTTCTTACTCGCGAAGCCAGGAGACCGGTGCGAACCGCCACCAAAACAATCCCTTTCGCGTGTCAAGGAGGATTGCATGCGCGTGCTCCGCACGATTTTTTTGTTGCTCCCCTTCTGCGGGTTAGCTTGGACAGCTGACCTGAAAGTCCGAGTTCTCGATCCAAATTCCGAAGCGGTCGCGGGTGCTCAAATCACGCTCTATCCCGCGGGAACATCGACGCCTGTAGCCCTGCGCACGAGTTCAAGCGAAAGCATGGTGACGATTGATGGCCTCTCCGACGGGCATTACCAGTTGCAGGTGCTGGCGCCCGGCTTCGCACCCCAATCGATCGACGTGTCGGTACCCACGGAGACTGCTGTTGACGGTGAAGCTTGCGATTGCCGGCGGGTCGGAGATCGTGGTGGTAACAGCAACCCGCACTCCTACGCCGCTGGAGGATTCGGGAGCAAGCATCTCGACGCTCGAGAGCGGGCAGTTGCAGGTGATGCAACCCGTGGCGGCTTCTGACGCTGGCGCGCTTTTGGCCGGGTGCAATTGTGAACACCGCGGGGCAGCGCGGCGGGCAGTCGTCGCTGTTCGTGCGCGGCGGCGATTCGCGCTACAACAAAGTGCTGATTGATGGTGTCCCGGTGAACGATGCAGGCGGCACGTTCGACTTCGGCACGGTGTCGCTGGGTGGGGCCGATCGCCTGGAATTTCTGCGCGGGGCGCAGAGTACGCTTTATGGCTCTGACGCGATGACCAGCGTGGTCCAGGTGTTCACGCAGACGGGGTCTACCGAAACGCCGGAGCTGCGCTTCGGGGCGGACGGTGGAAATTTCTCAACGGCGCACGGGTATTTGTCGCTGGCGGGCGCTGCGCACCGATTCGACTACAACGTCTTTGGAGACCAGTTCAATACCCAGGGGTCGGGGCCGAACGACGACTACTCGAATTCGCTTCAGGGTGCGAACCTCGGGGCGCGGCTGAGCGACCATGCCACTCTGCGGATTCGCGCGCGGCATTCTAATAGTCGAACTGGCGTGCAAGGCGAGTGGCAGTTTGATGGCGTGCCGCCGCTGCCTCCAGAAATCAACGAACGGGCGCGGCAGAATAATCTTCTGGCCAGCGCCGAGCTGGCGATTGTCGGCCCTTCGCGCTGGCAGCATCGATTCACCGGATTCGAGTATAACCATCGCACAATGAACGAGAACGATTATCTGGATCCCAACCGCGTGTCGCCGTTTGGGCCGATCGACTTCATCTACCGCGACACGTTGCACGGCAACCGCGCGGGATTCGACTACCAGGGAGGCTACTCGGAGCGCAGTTGGGCGCAGACAACTTTTGGGTACGAGTTCGAAGACGAGAATGCCTTCCTCACCAGTTCGTCGGATTTCGGTCCGCCCAGTACCCAGCACGGAACGCGCTTGAATCATGCCGTCTACGGACAACAGGAACTGAGAATGGGGCGCGTCTCCCTGATCGCCGGGGCGCGGTTTGTGCACAATCAGACTTTCGGGAACAAAGGCGTGCCGCGGGTTGCTCTGGGGCTGCAGGTGCTGCGGGGCGGGCAAATTTTATCGGGGACGCGGCTCCGATTTTCGTATGCGACCGGCATCAAGGAACCGCGCTTTGAAGAAGTGCTTCCCAGCCTGCCATCGGTGATCGGCAGTCCTCATCTGAAGGCGGAAGAAAACCGGGCATTCGAGGCCGGCTTCGAGCAGAGCTTTTACGCGGGGAAGTACGCGCTATCGGCGATCTACTTCAACAACCAGTTCCGCAATCAGATCGATTTCCAAACGCTCAGCTTTTCCCCGTTTTTCGGGCAGTACATCAACATCAACAAATCGATGGCGCACGGCGCGGAAGTGGAGTTGAAGGCGCAACTGGCGCGAAGGCTGCAGCTCAACGCAGGTTACACCTACGACTCCACCCAGATCCTGGTGGCTCCCTTCGCCTTTGATGCGTTCCACGCGCCCGGTGCCCCGCTCATACGGCGCCCCAAACATTCTGGCAGCGTGTTGCTGGGTTATCTTGGCAACCGTTGGGGTGCGAATCTCGCGGGAAGTTTCGTGGGACGACGGGCGGATTCAGACTTCCTGGGTTTCGGGATCGACCACGCTCCCGGGTACGCGCGCGTCGACCTCGGGGGATGGTATGCGATCAATTCCCATGTAACCAGCTATTTGAATATCGAGAACGCGCTCGACCGCCACTATCAGGAAGTAGTGGGATATCCCGCGCTGGGCATCAACTTTCGCGCGGGCTTGCGGTTCCGCTTCGGTGGAGGCTAGACGGGCGGGACTTACCGCGAGACTCGTCGCTGTGGAACGGGTTCGACGCTGGAAGACGCCTCGGAGGGAGCTTTTTTTCGTCCGTTGCCATTGGCCGAACCGAGGCTCCCGTTGTACTTGGCTCGCACCACGTCTAACTTTTCGAGTTCCGCCGCGCCCAGCGGCTGCTGGTGGCCAAGCTGGTGGGTCACCAGCGCAATCCGGGCGAAGTGCTCGACCGTTTCCATCTTCATATAGGCCTGGTCGAGATCGGCCCCGTAGGCAACCACGCCGTGGTTCGACATGAGAATCGCATCGAAACCAGGCACCAGAGGCTCGAGCGCATCGGTCAGCTCGGCGGTGCCCGGAGTGCCGTACTTGGCCAGCGGAATCGACCCGAGGCCGATGACGACTTCGCAAACCAGCGGCTGATTCAGCGCCACGCCTGCCGCCGCGAATCCGGTGGCAGTGGGCGGATGCGCGTGGACGATTCCCTTCACGTCGGGCCGCAGGCGATAAATCAGCAGGTGCATACCGATTTCGCTCGAGACCCTGCGCTTGCCGGAAACCAGGTGACCTTCCATGTCGACGATCACCAGGTCGGAAGTGCGCATGCAGCCTTTGCTCATGCAGGTGGGCGTCGAAAGAATGCGGTTTTCCTCCAGGCGAACCGAGAGGTTGCCATCGGTAGCGGCCACAAAGCCACGCTCATGCAACATGCGGCCGTAGCGGACAATCTGCTCCCGATATTGGCGTTCTGAAGCCATGGGGATGGACACGGCAGAAGGGGGAACCCGACCCGGCCATGGTAGCGCACCTTGGAAGGTTCCGACAATCCCATTTACGAAACCAGGCGATTTTCGCCCGCATGGTTACCGCGGACTACCGCTGCCCTTGCGAATTGGCTCCAATCCGCCTCTTATAATTCGGCGTGCTCGTTTCCGACTTTCACTACGATCTTCCCGAAGCACAAATTGCGCAGGAACCGCTGGCCGACCGGGCCGCTTCCCGCATGCTGCACCTGGACCGGCAGAGCGGGCGACTGGAAGACCGAGTTTTTCGGGATTTTCCCGATCTCTTGCAGCCCGATGACCTGGTCGTGCTCAACAATACCCGCGTGTTTCCTGCCCGCCTTTATGGAAGGCGAGGTGGGGCCAAAGCGCAGCCTGTCAGCCCGCGGAACCCCGCAGCGCGCGAGTTCTTGCGCGGGCGCGTCGAAGTTCTTCTGACGAAGCAGATCAGTGAGACTCCGAATGAATGGGAGTGCCTCGTTCGTCCTGGCCGGAAGATAGGGGTCGGCGAACAGCTTTTCTTCGGCGATCGCGACGAGTTGCGGGCTGAGGTGATCGGTCGATCTACCTTTGGAGAGCGGCAGATTCGGTTTGCGCCGATAGAGGATTTTTTCGGAACCGTAGAGAAGCTCGGCCACGTGCCCCTGCCGCCCTACATCGCGCGCGAAGACCAGGCGCCGGATCGTGATCGGTATCAAACCGTATATGCGCGGGAGCGCGGATCGGTGGCGGCCCCGACGGCCGGGCTGCATTTTACGCCCGAGATTCTGGAGCGAATGCGCTTGCGGGGCATTGAAATCGTTTATGTAACGCTGCATGTTGGCCTGGGAACATTTCAGCCAGTGCGGGTTGAACAAGTGGAAGATCATCGTCTGCACCAGGAGGCGTATTCGATCTCGGCAGAAACCGCAGAAGCAATCAACCGGGCAAGGGCTCAGCCGCGCCGAATTGTCGCCGTGGGGACGACCACGGTGCGCACTCTGGAATACGCGGCCAGCCAATCACGCGATGGGAGGCTGATGGCGGGCACAGGGGAGGCCGATCTGTTTATCTATCCCGGCTACAGCTTTCGTGTAGTGGGGGCGATGCTCACTAATTTCCATCTGCCGCAATCGACGCTGCTGATGCTGGTATGCGCTTTCGCGGGACGCGAGCGGGTACTCGCGGCATACAAACATGCGGTAGAGACCGGATATCGCTTTTATTCTTATGGAGACTGCATGTTCGTGGAGTAGCGGAGTTGCAGGTGAAGCAGCGCCGTATCCGATCGAAGTCCGAACGAATATACTTTTGGAGGAGAGCGCATCATGAGTCTGCAGGCAGCGCAAAAGCAGGTTTCGATCCAGGATTTCGTTGGCCAGCTGCGCGCGTTTCCGGCGCCCGCCTTCGATCAAACGCAAGAGCTGGTTGCCTTTCTTTCGAACAACGCAGTTGCGCCCGACACCTTGGCGCCCTACCTCAACTGGGACCGGCAGCATTACACGCGCAATCTCATCGACAAGACGGCGCTGTACGAGTTGATCGCGATTTGCTGGGAGGTGGGGCAGGCCAGTTCGATCCACAACCATCGCGATCAGAATTGCTGGATGGCGGTACCGATAGGGCGGTTGTTGGTCGAAAACTACCGGCTTGTGTTTCAGGACATGGCCGAGGGGCGCTGCGAACTGGAGACGGCCGACACCGTGGAGATGAACCCCGGGCATCCCTGCGCCGTCGATCCGGTGGAGCCGGTGCATCGCGTGTTCAATCCGCGCGAGTTCAACCAGCGCGCTGTGAGTTTGCATGTGTATTCCCGTCCGTTTGATACCTGCATCGTGTATTCGCAGGAGCAAGGCACGTGTGGCGAGATCAAGCTGCACTACACAACAGAGTTCGGCAATTCGCCGCGAAAGGGCTGATTGATGAGGAGCCCAAGCATGGGCGAAGTGGAGTTGCGTCGTTCGCCGATTCTGTTCGTGGCCGCGAGGTTGGGTGTCGCGATTCTGGCTACGGTGCCGCTCGCCGCCTGCAACCGGCAACAGCCGGCGGCCAAGCAGGACATCAGCTCGCTCGATCACGTGGATTCCTCGCACGCCAAGCCCATCAACTTTCTGCACAAGACATTTACCGTCCGGAAATACGCGCAATTTTTGTTTGAGGTCCCCCCGCACACGGTGATTCCGCGCGTTCACGGGACATTCAAATCCTTCGTGCCCCGGAAAGGGAACGACAATCTCAGCGACGACACGACTGACATTTCGTTCCTGCTGATGAACGCCGAGCAGTTCACGGACTACTCGCACGGGCAGGGCGGAGGCACAGCCCTGTATACCGTGGAGGCGACACACGATCATGAAGTGGAGTTTGTGCTGCCGCCTTCGCACGACGATCCGGAAAAGTATTACGTAGTGTTTGTGAATTCGCCCGGCGGAGCCACTGTGAAATCGGTGGAAGCAGATTTCAGCCTTTCGTTCGGCTATTGAGCGTTGGAGCCGCGCCGACCTCCGTGGTGGCGATGTCTCCACCACTGGGCGGTGCGGATGAGGCCGAAGGCGACGACGCAGAACCAGAAATCCACCAGAAGTCCGAGATCGATTTGAAAGAGCTTGTGCCGCGCCGCTGGCGGCAGAGAAGGCATAAGAACGTAGTAGGCGGCGTTGCCCAGCAGCACGGCCAGCAAGCTTTGCACGAAATTCGCGGACACCAGTGGTTTAGACACCGCCGGCACCCCTCGCAGCCCTCAAAACAGATGCTGCCCTCGCCAGCCGCCTCGGCTCCCTGCCTGTTACCATTTCTTCGAACCTCGATTCATGCCGGAACTTTCCACCTCGGTGCAGTACGTCAAGGGCATCGGACCGCGACTGGCCGAGGTGTTGGCCGCCAAGGGCATCCACACGGTGGCCGATCTCCTTCATTATCTGCCCTTTCGCTATGAAGATCGCCTGAACCCTCGGGGCATTGCGGAGCTCCGCCCCGGGGAAATGGCGACCGTCATTGCCGAAGTGCGGACCTCGGGGCTGTTCCGCACCCGTCGCATGCCTATCTTTCAGATGACGGCCGGGCAGGGTCGCGCACGCCTAAAATGTTTGTGGTTCAACGGGACCTACCTGCGCGACCGCTTCAAGCCCGGGCAGATGGTGGCCCTCTACGGCAAGGTCGAAAGCGATCGCGGCGAGTTGCAGATCGTCCAGCCGCAGTTCGAGATACTGGGCGACAGCAGCGAAGAAGGCGGAAGCGATGAAGCGGACCGGAAGCTGGCCGCCTCGCTCGAGGTGGGGCGCATTGTCCCGATTTACGAATCGGCAGGCCAGGGACGGCTGACCGCTCGGTGGTTTCGGCGCATTGTCCGCGCGGCGCTTGAGAGCATGCCGGCCGAGATGCCTGATCCCATTCCGGCGATCGTACGCTCGCGCATGGGGCTGATTTCTCCAACCGAAGCTTTGTGGAAAGTGCACTGGCCAGAAGCCGGCGAGAGCCTAACGGATCTGCAATCGGCGCGCACGCCCGCCCACCTGCGGTTGATTTTCGAGGAGCTGTTCTTCGTTGAGCTGGGGCTCGAGTTCAAGCGCCGGCAGATGAAGGCGCAGACTGGCATTGCGTTCCGGCTGGATGACCGTGTGCGTGAGGCGATCAAGAAGATTCTGCCGTTTCATCCGACGGCGGCGCAGAAGCGCGTGCTGAAGGAAATCGCCACCGACATGGGAAAGCCGTATCCCATGCGGCGGTTGCTGCAAGGCGATGTGGGGTCGGGGAAGACGATCGTCGCGTTTGAGGCGGCGATCATTGCGATCGAGAACGGCTGCCAGGTGGCGCTCATGGCGCCGACCGAAATCCTGGCGCAACAGCATTATTTTTCTGCGCGGCGCATCCTCGAAAGCGCAGGGTACCGGATCGTGCTGCTGACCGGATCACTGGAGCAGGACCGCAAGCGGGAGATCCGGCGCCATATTGCGCAGGGGAACGCGCACCTGGTAATTGGGACGCACGCTCTGCTGGAAGAGAGCGTCGAGTTTGCGAAACTCGGGCTAGTGATCGTCGACGAGCAGCATCGGTTCGGAGTCATGCAGCGGCTGAAGCTGATGCGGAAAACGAAGGAGGAGGAAAAGGGTGGCAACGGGACCGGCGTACGTGAAGCTAAGACAGCTGGAGGAGATTCCGCCGCGCCCGAGCCGGACGTTTTGGTGATGACGGCCACACCGATTCCGCGGACTTTGGCGCTCACGCTCTACGGCGACCTCGATCTCAGCGTGCTCGACGAGCTGCCGCCGGGGCGCACGCCGATCGTTACGCGGCGCGTGTCGGATGAGCGGTCGAGCGAGGTTTGGGATTTCGTGCGCAAGCAGGTCTCGGCCGGACACCAGGCGTACGTGGTGTATCCGGTGATCGAAGAGAATGAAGAACGCGAACTGAAAGCCGCGCTCAAGATGTACAAGGAGCTCAGCAATCACGTGTTCGCCGATCTGAAAGTGGGGCTGCTGCATGGGCGGCTCGACAATGATCTGAAAGAACAGGTCATGCGGCGGTTTCAGTCGGGCGAGCTGAACATCCTGGTGGCGACCACGGTGATCGAGGTCGGTGTGGATGTGCCGAACGCGACGGTGATGGTTATCGAGCACGCGGAGCGCTTCGGTCTCTCGCAACTGCACCAGTTGCGTGGGCGGATCGGACGTGGAGGCGCCAAGTCGTACTGCGTTTTGATGACGGGCGGCAAAGTGTCAGAGGAAGGCGAGCAGCGATTGGATGCCATGGTGCGCACGACCGACGGATTCCAGATTGCGGACCTCGATCTGCAGTTGCGGGGGCCAGGGGAGTTTTTCGGCACACGACAGGCGGGCCTGCCGAGCTTTCACGTGGCAAACCTTATTCGCGACCGGCAAGTCCTCGAGGCGGCCAAGCGCGAGGCCGCCGCGGTCGTGGCGGGCCCGAATGCCGAGATTTCGCAGCCGGAGATCGACCGCGCCCTGCGGCATATGCGGACCCGGTGGCAGCATACTTATGGGCTGGTGGAAGTGGGGTGAGGTGCACTTCGATGTGTGCCGCCTCAACAAGCCATTCCCTGGATTTCAACGGTTATTGCGCTATCGCTTCCACAAACCAAATCAGGAGGCAAAGCAGCGAAGTGACTATGGTCGGTACCTCAAGCTGGCCTGTCCCAATCAGTGCTGCCAACATGCCCGTCAAGGCAGTTATGAAACCAAAGCGGAATGCGAGCATCAGGACTGGGTGATAGTACGCCAGTCCCCCGGTGAAAAGCGCATGTAATCCTACTGCGACGGCGATCGCTAAGGACGTAGTACTCGCTCCGAAGCCAAAAACCGTAGCGCCACTTCTCCATCTTGGTGGCGTCAGCCTAACCTGACTATTGGACCAGCGCACCCAACTTCTGAGTACGTAAGCGCAAAATGTGATCAGGAGTCCCCAAACGATAATCCTGCCCAGGATGTCGCCAATAATGTCTCGCATGCGCGATTAGATTCGTTTCTCGGCCACAAAATTATCGCTGTTCGGCGGCATCGCTACAACGTTACGCTCGTGATAGTGACGTCTAAGGCCCGTAAAACTCGAGTTCGTTGCCGAATTCCTCACGCCCACTTTTTTTCTTGCCCCCTCCCGCACCAATAACAGAACATGATGCCTCGCTGCCCTAGGCCTGCCGTCTCTGACGCAGCCATCGTCGGCAGAAACGATCTATGGCTCAAACCGCCTTTGGCAGCATCGCCATCATCGTGTCCTGCATTCTGGGCGCGCTGTTTGTCCTGACAGTGTTGCGTCATTACTGGTCGCCGGCCGCCCGCATGGCTCACAACGATGTGGTTGGGCCGGCGGTGAGCGTGATCGGGACGACCTATGCGGTGCTGATTGCCTTCATGCTGTCGGGGGTGTGGAACAACCTGCAAGGCGCGCGACTCAATGCCGAGCAGGAAGGCAACAACCTGGTGAACATTTTCCGCTTCGCCTACCAGTTGCCTCCGGAATCGAAGGCGGAAGTGCAAAGAATCACCATGGACTACTGCAGGGCCATGATTGACGAAGAGTGGCCGGCGATGACGCACGAACAGCAGAGTCTGACGGCTCACCGGCTGACCCGAGAACTGTGGCGCGCGCTGAGCAGCGTGCAGCCGCGCAATGCAAGCGAGCAGACGGTCATGGATCATTCGCTGTCGGAACTTTCCAGCATGACCGAGCACCGCCGGATTCGCCTGCTGCAAAGCCGGCAGGAACTTCCTGCCCTGCTTTGGGCCGTGCTGATTGTGGGCGGAGTGGTGACTGTAAGTTCGACCTGCCTGTTTGGCGTGGAGAACTTCAAGCTGCACATGGTGCAGGTGTTCGAGATCAGTTTCCTGCTGTCGCTGATGCTGGTGGCGATCGCGTCGATCAACCGTCCCTACCAGGGCGATGTGCGCGTAGGCCCGGACGCTTTTCGCTACGCCCTGGAAACGATGAATGAGCCGGTGGACGCGGAGCCCTCCGCCACTGTTCCTCCGAGCACCCCTGGTCGCTGAAACGTTGCGCTACGAGTGCCGCTCGTGGAAGCGGGGGCTAGAGCCCCGATTTTGGGGTGCCGGGACGGCACGGCTGAAGCCGCACCCTGGTACAAGCCTGCTGGGGACGTGACCTGTTTGCCAGCAAGCTTCCAATCGCTCGCAGGATGATGACTCACTTATGGCCGGTCAGGACGAGCGTGGCGTCGATCGTGAGTTCGGTGTCCGCAGTCACGGTGACGTCTTTCGTCCAGGGTTTGTAGCCGTGCTTCTCACAACGAAGAGAGTGTTTCCCGGGGGCAAGTTTGAGTTTTGCGGGAGTGTACCCGGCGCTCACGCCATCGACAAATACCTCCGCCAGATAAGGCATGGAACTGATGGTTACCAGGCCGGTAGGCGGTTCGTCGGCGGGAGTCGCAGGCCGTTCTGTTGGCGGCGAGCCGGACTTGGGCTGGTCGTCGAAGCCGATCATCGAACGCGCAGAATCTTCTTTATTGGCGCTGGGCGGTTGATGGGCTGCGATTTCCTCGGCGCTCCAGGGATCCATCTTCGGCGCGCCTTTCGAATAGACGACGCGCAGCCGATAGTCCCTGCCGACGGGCGCTTTGAGGACCATGGTGTTGCCCACAAATTGCGCGAGGACGGGTGCGTGCGGCGCCCATTCCGACGGCGGCGGCTGATGTCTGCGATCGAGCGTGTACGTGCCCTGATAGATCCGGGTACCCACATGCACGCGGATCGTATAGAGGGCGCGGTCGTCGGGAATGGGCGTGTTCACGATCCAGACTGGCGGCTTGGTGGTCGAGGTCTCGACGTCGACGATGCGGCCCATCTGCCAGGGGGAGTCAGCGGCATGCAGCGCGGCAGCGGAGAAAAGCAAGGCCGCCAACAGAGAACGGATTTTCCATTTGCAACCCAATGTCCTTAGAACCCCAGCCTCTACGGCGATTCTCAGGCGAGCCAAGCGACTTGCAAGGGAAACACCGTGAGCACCCATTCCTTCAACCTACATTTTAACCGGCGTATGATCCTGTGTGACCGGTGGTCCAGAAGAGGACCGAGGTTGTATATGTTGCATATTCTGTCGGCATTCCTGCTGGCCGGCACGTCGGTGGCGCTGGTAGCGCAGTCTCTCCCCTCAAACCTCGAAAAAGCCGACAGCAAACTAGCCAACTGCACCGTGTCCGGTCGCGTAGTAACTGCCGGCGAAGGGAGCCCGATCAAATCTGCGCGGGTGACATTGATGCTGCAGAATCCCGGAGAGAATTGGCATTTCTATCAATCTACCTCGGATTCTGAAGGCCGGTTCGTGGTGCAAGGGGTTGCTCCAGGCAGGTATCAGTTCTTTGCGACTCATGCCGGGTATGTGAACCGTTTCTACCACTCAGAGGAGATGGACGAAGGGACGGTGCTGGCTCTTAAACCGGGTCAGAAAATTACCGATGTGCTCTTCCGGATGGTACCCGCGGCTGTGGCTACTGGTCGTATTACCGATGAAGACGGCGAGCCGATGGCAGAAGTTGAGGTAACGGCCCTCCAACCGGCAGATGACGAGGAGGATGAGGATGACAGCCCGCTCCACTCGCGCGTCCAGGATCTAATGCCAGTCGAGTCGGCTCGCACCGACGACCGCGGGCAATACCGCATTTTTGGGCTCAGACCGGGTGAGTATTACCTCCGAGCCAGCGAAACGGAGGAACCACACTTTCAGGGCGCTCTCCGCATGGACGTGCACGCCATGGACGTGCATGCCCGGCAGGAGTTGGGCACGGGATACGCCTCGTTGTACTACCCCGGCGTGTTGCAGCTCGATCAGGCGCAGTTAGTCTCCTTGCGCGCGGGAGAAGAGGTCCAGGCTGATATTGCATTTCGCCCGGTGAAGACGGTAACGGTGTCTGGGCGAGTGATCGGTCCGAAAGGCCCTGCTTCAGGTGCTTCGATCAACCTGGAACAATTAGAAGCCGGCGACTCCAGCAACCACTACACGAGCAGCGATGAGAAAGGCAGCTTTACTTTGAAGGGGATCGCACCCGGCCGTTACGCGATCACTGCGTCTTATCGTGGAGACGGCGACAAACCTTACCAGGGGCAACAGAGGGTCGAAGTTGGAAATGAGGACATTTCTTCCATAGCAGTTCTGCTGGGTGGCGGGGTCACCGTGCATGGACGCATTTCGGTGAATGGTCCCGGCGCGCCCGCCTTGGATCGACTGCAGGTCATACTTTTTTCGATCGACGAGGCAGGGCCGACGGTCGCACGAGGCAACGCCAAGAAGGATGGAACGCTCGAAATCGCATCAGTCAAAGACGGCAGCTATGCGGTCGAGGTTTATGGACTGGGGCACGATTGGTATGTGAAATCTGTTCGGATCGGCCGGGACGATGTGTTCGAGAGGGGACTGCAGGTAGAGAGGGGAAACCCCGGAGGAGCGCTCGAGATCGGGCTGGATTCGGATAGCGCTCAACTCGAAGGGTCCGTGAGCGACAAGGAACACGTGGTAGCCGGCGCCCGGGTGCGGATCAGGCGAGATCCCGAGACTCCATACAACAGACGGCTTTCGCAGACCGTGCGAACCGACCAGGCGGGGCACTTCGTGATCACCGGGATGCCGCCTGGCAAGTATCGCGTGGTCGCTCGGCTTGCTTCATTCACAAGGGATGTGCCTCTTAAATCGGGCCCACAAAGCGTCACCTTGGCAGGGCGAGACCACAAGACCATCGAATTGAAAATCGTCCACCCCGAGGACGAGAGTCAGCCTTGAGCCTTTGCGCTCGGCCGCGCACCGATCACATCCCTTAACCGACGCGACAGGTTCACGGCGAGCGAGCGGTAGAAGCGGGAGCCAAGATGGGGATAAAGTTCGAACAGATCGTGAAGAGCAGCCCACTCGATCGCGCACACTTCCAGATCGCCCGCGGCAGTGACGCTGGCGCTGGCCACGCCATTCTCCAGAAACGCCATCTCCCCGCAGACCTCACCCGGCTCGAGCTTCGCGATCAGCGCTTTACTGGGGGATTCCACACGCGCGGTACCCTTCACCAGCAGGTACACGGTCTTGTTCTGCCGGCCGGCGTGAATCAGCACGTCGTCTTTCTTGAAAGCAGCCTGCTTGGTGCGATCGACGATCAGCAGCCAGTCGTTCTGGGTGATGTACTCGAGGCGGTTCCGCGAGCTCTGCAACACCGCGAGCAGTTGCTCATGGGCAGGATCCTTCTTTTGCGGGTTCATGAAACTGTTCGACCCCCAAGCAGCACATCGAACAGCAGGCCGGGTTGAGTGAGGATACCAGAAACATTCCCGAGCCACAGGTAACCAGGAATTCACCGGCAAAACGAGCCACGGCGATTTGCAAATTTGGCTGACTTTCTGAGAAGGTGGAAGGTCGCTAATTTCAGCGGAGCGGGGATCCCAGGATCGACATGTCGACGATGAGCGAGTTCAAGTGCGAAATCTGCGGAACCATGACGGCGAGTCCGATTCATTGGTTCGTGATCGAGTGCGGCGACCTGAAGCTTTCGGTGCATAAATGGAATCTGGAAGTGGCCAGCGGTCCGGCGGCGCGCCACTTCTGCGGCGAAGCCCATGCCCAGGTATTCATCAGCCGCTGGTTTGATTCGGTCTGTGTTCCGATCAAGCGCTAACCGTCCTTTCGACGAATCCCCCGGCTCCCTGTAAAATCGAGTGAGATATGGCAGGCGCTTCCCAGCTGATTCAGATCGAACTTGGTCCCCGGGTCCGGCAGCCCAAGCCGGAGTGGCTGCGGGCCAAGGCTCCGGTCGGCGACAACTTCCACAATCTGAAGAAGCTGGCGCGCGGGCTGGGCTTGCACACGGTATGCGAGTCGGCGCAGTGCCCCAACATTGGCGAGTGCTGGAACCACCGCACAGCGACCTTCATGCTGCTGGGAGATATCTGCACGCGGCGCTGTGGCTTCTGCGCCGTGCCCGAAGGGCAAGCCGGAAGCAATCGATTGGGATGAACCGCAGCGCGTGGCCGAGGCCGTGGCGACGCTGGGGCTGAAGCATGCCGTAGTCACCAGCGTGAACCGCGACGATGACAATGTTGGCGGCGCGAAGATTTTTGCGGAAACCATCCGGCAGATTCGCCTGGCCACTCCGGATTGCCGGGTTGAGGTGCTGATTCCCGATTTCCAGGGACTGGAAGAACCGCTGCGCATTGTCCTCGACGCGCGGCCCGATGTGTTGAACCACAATACCGAGACCGTACCGCGGCTATATCGTGCGGTGCGTTCGGGCGCGCGCTACCAGCGCACGCTTGACCTTCTGGAAAATGCCAAGAAGTTTTCCCCAGGCATGGTGACCAAAAGCGGCGTGATGGTAGGGCTCGGCGAATCGATGGACGAGTTGATCGAAGTGTTCCGCGATCTCGGAAACCGCGGCGTCGATATCCTGACCGTCGGCCAGTATCTGCGTCCCTCGAAGGATCATCTGCCCATCGCGCGCTTCTACACGCCGGCCGAGTTCCGTCAAATGAAAGAGGAGGCGCTGCGCTTCGGATTCCGCCACGTGGAGTCGGGGCCCCTGGTGCGCTCGAGCTATCACGCGCATGAACAGGCGGAGTCGACGACTCCAACGGTATAGATCCTTCTTAACGCTCTCGCGGGGGAGGGAAACCCGCGCAACACAAAATCCCCTACCACACCCGGCACGCATTTTCCCGCACCATCGCTGCGTCCGCCTTGCAGTGGAATGCTTCGCGGAATTCGGGCATGTTCGATACTGTTCCATTCACGCGCCATTTCCCTGGTGAATGGGGATCGATATTCGCCAGGTAGCGCGAAATCTGCTCGGTGCGGTTCTGGCACCATACATTCGCAAATCCCAGAAAGAATCGTTGTTCGGCGGTGAGGCCGTCGATGGGCGCCGGTTCTTTCCCAGCGAAGGAGTTCATGAGCGCCATATACGCGATGCGCACACCGCCGTTGTCAGCGGTGTTTTCGCCGAGGGTCAGCTTGCCGTTCAATTTCACGTCGGGCAGCGCGTTATAGTCGGCGTACTGGTCGCGAATGCAGGTGGTGCGCTTCTCGAATTCTTCTTTATCCTTCGCGGTCCACCAGTCGTGCAGGTTTCCGTTCGGATCGAACTTGGCGCCTTCGTCGTCGAAGCCGTGGGTGAGTTCGTGGCCAATGCCAGCGCCGATGCCTCCAAAATTCAGGGCATCGTCGGCCTGGTTGTCGAAAAACGGAGGCTGCAGGATACCGGCCGGGAACGTGACATTGTTCTGCAACGGGTTGTAACTGGCGTTGACAGTGGTTGGCGGATAGGGCCAATCGCTCTTGTCGAGGGGCTTCCCGACTTTGTTCAGGTCGTGCTGCTCCTTGAAGGTGTTGCGCGCGGATGGAATTGCCCAGGGCATCGCCACGCACGACTTTCAGGCTGGAATAGTCCCGCCACTTGTCGGGATAGCCGATGCGGTTGGTGATCGCCTTCAGTTTCTCGAGGGCCTGTTTTTTGGTGTCGTCGCCCATCCATGGCAGCCCTTGAATGTCCTGTCTGAGCGCGGCTTCGAGCGCATCCACCATCTTTAGAGTGCGCTCTTTGCCCTCGGGACCGAAAGTCGCCTCAACGTATTTCTGCCCGACCGCCTCACCCAGGTCCCCGACCGTGGCACGGACGCAGCGCTTCCAGCGTGGAGGCAGTTCCTTAGTGCCTTGCAGGGTTTTCGAAAAGAACTCGAAATTCTCGTTCACAAAAGCCTCGGGCAGCACGGCTGCGTTGGAGTGCACGACGTGCCAGCGCAGGTAGGCCTTCCAGTCGTCAAGCGAAGTGGATTTCAGCGTGGCTTCGAACTGCTTGAAGAAGTCGGGCTCCGCCACGTTGAGCGAATCGACCGGCGATGTGCCGATCTCTGTGAGGTAGACCTGCCAGCCGAACGATGGGTTCATTGCGGCCAGCTCTTTGGTCGACATCTTGTGATAAATCTTTTCGGGCTCGCGCTGGCTGGTACGGTCGAGCGATCCCTTGGCAAGGGACGTTTCGATGTCCATGACCGCCTTCGCCTCGCTGGCGGCTTTTTCAGAGGGATCCCCGAGCAACTCGAACATCTTCTGCACGTGGGCGAGGTACTGCTTGCGAAGTTCGACAGACTTCTCGTCGTCTTTCAGATAGTAGTCGCGGTCAGGCAGGCCGAGTCCGCCCTGCTCAGCGGCCGAGATGACTTGGCGCGCGTCCTTGAAGTCAGGCTCTGACCCATATTCGAAGAAGGCCGTAATGCCGTCACGATGAAGGCGAACTGCCTCTTTGGCGAAGTCCTCTTTTGACTTCAAGGCAGCTACACGATCGAACACCACCTGCAGTTGCTTGGTGCCGGCCTTTTCGATGGCAGCTTCATCCATGCAGGAGAAGTAGTAGTCCCCGATTTTCTGTTCGACCGGGCTGCGCTTGGGATCGTCGACCGAATACTTCTCGAGAATGCTGCGAACCAATACCTCTCCACGATCCTGCAGTTCGTTGAAGCGGGCCCACGACGGCCGGTCGCTCGGAATCGGATTTTGCGCCTGCCATTTGCCGCACGCATAAGCGTAGAAGTCGGTGCAGGGATCGACGCTCTTGTCGAGCATGTCGGGATTAAAGCGCAGTTTACTGGCATCGGGAGTTGTTGCGGTTTGGGCAGCCGCGAAACTTGTAGTAACCAGAAGAAGTGCAAAGCAAGCCGTTCGGAAACTACGCATATAGCCTCACGCTGTGGGGATTTGAGCCGTACATCTTGTGCGAGAAAGATTCGTAATGCTGCATCAGGTCAAAGAGTCTGGGCGCGGAGCGCAATTATATTCGACGGCGAGTGAGCAAGGTTGTTACCAGTTCTATGGGCCCAGTCCACGATCAGACTGGCCTGTTTGGGGCGCACGGGCGAACTATCGTGAGTTGCAGCAAATCTCGGGAAATTCGGGAACTTTTATGTCGCAAGACTGTCCCCGGAACGCCTTCTATAAAGTAGATACCCCGATTACTCGGGCTGGATGGGATCCCAATGAAGCCTTCGGTGAAGAGAGCAAGCACTGCGCTCGCGACCGTATCACTCCTGTGCGCCCTGACTGTTGCCAACGCCGCCTCAACCGGATCCATTAAGGGGCGTAGTCGACGAAGCTGGCAACCCAGTAAAGCGCGCCTCCGTGCAGGCTCGCGATATCGAGCCAACGCCTGGTGGCGTTGTCGAGGTTCACATCGGCCCGGTTCCTTGGGTCGAGACGGACAAAGAAGGTCGCTTCGTGATTCGCGGCCTCACTCCCGGTCATCGCTACAAGATGTACACCATGAAGGAGGAGGACGCCTACGCAGATACAACAATACTGACCTACAATCCCACCGACGAGGCTCCGATTGTCATCGCCTCCGCCGCTCCTCGTTCCTCGCCCGATGTAAGACTCCAGCTTGGCCCCAAAGCAGTGACGCTCGGCTTCGACCTGAAGGACGCACTGACCGGAGAACCAATCCGCGATTACACAATCACACTGACCAGGATTGACACGAACTATTGGTTGAGTGGCAGTATGGCCGACAATAAAGTACTCCTGCCGGCTGATACAGACATGAGTATCAAAATTGAAGTGAAGGGCTACAAACCCTGGTATTTCCCGGGCCAAGTGACCATCGAGGGGGCGACGCCACTGCGTGGTTCAAGCGGCGAGGTACGGCACATCTCCGTTCTGCTTGATCCAGAAAGTGCAGCGCCGTAAGCAATAGCCTTTGTTAAGGACTCGGCACAGCCGGCGTTTGTTTCTCAGTCGGCCGGCCGCTCCACTGCAATAACTTGAGGCTTCTTGGGTTCTCCGCCGTTGGGCACGGGATTCGCGGGCGCCGCCGGCACCAGATTCGGAGCGCGGACGGGCGCCGTCTCCTGGCGCGCTATCGCGGCGCGCTCATCCCACTTGCCGAAGATCATCTTGCCCGCGGTGGTCTGCAGCACTGAGGTCACCGAGATGTCGATGGTCTTCCCGATCATCTTGCGCGCGTTGTCGACCACCACCATGGTTCCGTCGTCGAGGTAAGCGACGCCCTGGTTGTACTCCTTGCCTTCTTTCAGGATGAAGACGCGCATGGTCTCGCCGGGCAGCACGATGGGCTTCAGCGAGTTCGCCAGTTCGTTGATGTTGAGTACCGCGACTCCCTGAAGCTGGGCCACCTTGTTCAGATTGAAGTCGTTGGTGATGATTTTGCCTTCGTAGAGCTTGGCCAGCTCGATCAGCTTGAGATCGACTTCGCGAACGCTGGGAAAGTCGTCCTCAACAATCTGGATGTTGAGCGACGCGACCTTCTGCAGCCGCTGCAGGATGTCGAGGCCCCGTCTCCCACGATTTCGCTTGAGCGAGTCGGCGGAGTCGGCCACCAGTTGCAGCTCGCGCAGCACGAACTGAGGAATCACAATGACGCCGTCGAGGAAGCCGGTTTCGGCGATGTCGGCGATGCGGCCGTCGATAATGACGCTGGTATCGAGAATCTTGTAGCTCTTCTTCGACTGCTTTTCGCCGCCGAAGATGCCACCCAGCGCCGCCAGGTTCAGCAGGTCGCCCTTGTTGGCGCCGACGATCAAGCCGACGTAGGCCATCAGCAGCATGACCAGGATCTGCAGGAAGCTCTGGGTGTGGCCCTCAGGCACGCTGTTTCGGATCACCAGCGCGAACAGATACGCTCCGATGATGCCGAGGATGCTGCCAATCGCGGCGCCGATCAGGCGCTTCAGGCTGACCAGGCGAAGTCGCCACTCAAAAATGATGACTCCGAGGCCGATGAGGGCACCCAGTCCGGCATCAACGTTGGCGCTTCGACCAAAGGGCTGGATGAAATAACAGGCGACCGCAACAATGATGACAAATAAAAAACGTACAAGAACCAAATCCATGAGTAGGGACCTCCCCAGGCAGCTTCCATGCCGGAACCAGGCAATGGGCGGCCCGCGTTGGCTCCTTTACAAACCGGGCCAACGATCTTTAAGGCGGAGCTATGAATGAGGGATGAAACGGCGCCCCGCTGACTCGCCGGTGCTTACGGAATACTCCGGCGAGCGACCGCACAACGTGCCCAGTATATACCGGGTTTCCCCGATCAGACAGTCTTAAACAGCGCTTGGATACGCCGTTCGATAGGGCTTTGAGGACGCAGTTAAGAAGGAACCGCCGAGACGCCTGATACACTTTCCGCCATGAAAGCTATTGTCATCACACGGTTAGGTGGGCCCGACGTGCTTGAGGTTCGCGATATGCCCGACCCTGTACCAGATGCGGGGCAGGTTGTGGTCCGGGTCGAGGCGGGAGGGCTGAACTTCGCAGACCTGATGACCGCCCAGGGTGGCTATCCCGGCACACCGAAGCCCCCTCTGGTGGCAGGACGCGAGTTCGCGGGGGTGGAGGCAGCATCCGGACGCCGAGTGATGGGATATATGCAGTGGGGGGCCTTCGCAGAGAAGGTCGCGACCCGGCCCGAATTGCTGTGGACCGTCCCGCAAGGCTGGACTTCCGAGCAGGCGGCCGCGTTCCCCGTCAACTACTTCACCGCGTACTTCGCCTATTGGGAAGCCGGCTTTCTGGGAGACAAGCCGGGCCGGCGAGTTCTGATCCATGCCGTGGCCGGCGGTGTCGGAACTGCGGCAGTCCAGATCGGAAAGATCCTCGGCGCTGAAATGTACGGGACTTCTTCTTCGGACGAAAAACTGGAGCGAGTAAAGGCGCTCGGCCTGCAGCACGCGATCAACTACAAGGCTCGTGATTATGAAGAGGCGATTCGCGACTTGACTCACGGGGAAGGTGTCGATGCGGTGTTCGAGATGCTGGGCGGAGAGCACACGGCAAAAAGCATCCGCTGTCTGCGTGATTTTGGAAAGGTCATTCAGTATGGGACCGCCACCGGAAAGCAACCACAACTCGACTTGCGCGCGCTCTATGCGAAAGCGGCCAGCGTGCAAGGACTCTGGCTCACCTACTTGTCGGGCAAGCGCGAACTGATGGAGCAAGCGTGGAAGCAACTCTCGATCTGGATCGCGGAGAAAAAACTTTGCCCGGTGATCGGGATCGTTCTACCGGCAGAGCGCGCGCGGGAAGGATACGAGCTACTGCTTGAGCGCAAGAACTTCGGAAAAGTTGCTTTGAAGATCGCGTGAACAAACTCCGCTCAACGAGTTCTGCTCATTGTTCCGCTCGCACATCCGACTCCTATCAGGCTCGTTGGTGATCTTCATCGCGATTCACACAGAAGTAACCTGCATCGACCTGCGTGATATCACGCTGCATAAAGCATAAACAAAGACACCGTCAAGACGTGATGCCGCAGGGCAGAAGACGCTGCTAACCACGCATCCGCGCAGTCGTCCAAAGCTCATCCCGATTGAAAAAGGGAACGGAACTTTTAGTTGGGATACGACGTATCTGAGCAAAGGTGCTTGAGAACGGGTGAGGAACCGGGAAACCGGGCACGTTCACAGGCGAAAACAACTACGGGGTTCAGGGGACTGTCTCAACTCGGTTTGGCGGCCAGATGAGATCAATCCCCGGAGCAAGAGCACAAGGTCTTGCGGCCTGGCCCTTTTGTCTGGAACCCCGACCGCAGCATTGTAAGCCAGCCGCGGTAAAACGCAAGCGCGTCCTTAGCAGGACGTAACCAGGCCGCCCAGAACCGGTGCCCGACATCAACTCGGGAGAGAGAAGAGGATTTGCATGAAAGCATCGAAGAGTCTATTTCTGGGGCTGGCTTTGCTGCTGGCAACCAGCGCATTCGCAGCCAACAAGGGATCGCTGTCGGTACAGGAACCGGTCATGCTGAACGGAACCAAGCTGGCAGCTGGAGACTACAAAGTTCAATGGGACGGCAACGGCCCCAACGTGGAACTGAGCATCACCCAGGGCAAGAAAGTGATCGCGAAAGTTCCCGCTCACATGGTCGACCTGGATTCGCCGGCACAGAGCGACGCTGCCGTCGTGAAGAACAACGGTGACGGCACCAAGTCGCTGACCGAAGTGCGGCTAAGCGGCAAGAAGTTCGCGTTGGCGGTTGGTGACGAAAGCCCGCGGGCCGATGCTACCCAGTAAGCCGTAGCGTGTTCATCCAAGAATCGGGGGAGCAAAATTCTCCCCCTTTTTTTCGTTATGAGAGTTTTGCGTCTAGTTGGCGTTGGTCGCCAATACATCGGCCATGTAGTTGAGCATGACCCGGCGAGGCTGGCCCTTCAGTGCTTTAAGGGTGGCACCGAGCGAAACGGAATTATCCCCGGGTTGCGAGGAAATTCAAGTGATTTTGATCACTGTAGGCTGGTAGGTCCGCAATTTGTCACGAAGTTTGGCGGTTTGTATCAGAGATCGACCAGCGTGAATGCAAATAAGAAGGGGGAGCGGTAAACCGCTCCCCTAACATCGACGCGCTGGCGTTGCTTAGTACTTTGGCATCTTCGGGTCTACCCGATCAGCCCATGCCAGTATGCCGCCAGCGAGGTTGTGTACTTTCTTGAACCCGGCCTGCTGCAGGAAGCCAACCGCCTTCGCGCTGCGGACGCCCGAGCGGCAGTGGGCTACGATTTCACGGCTCGAGTCGAGTTCGTTCACGCGCTTGGGAAGATCGCCGAGCGGAATCAGGTGCCCGCCGATATTGCAGATCTGATACTCGTGAGGCTCGCGCACATCGAGCACGAACAGGTCATCGCCTGCATCCAGCCGCCGCTTCAGCTCTTCGACTTGCATCTCAGGAATTCCCGTCTCCAATGGCTTTTCCTCTCCGCGGATTCCGCAGAATTCATTGTAGTCGATCAGCTTGGTGATCGTCGGATGCTTGCCGCACACAGGGCACTCGGGATTCTTGCGCAGCTTGAGTTCCCGGAACTTCATGCCGAGCGCGTCGATGAGCAGGAGGCGCCCGATGAGCGGCTCGCCCGCGCCCAGGATCAGCTTGATAACTTCCGTAGCCTGCATCACGCCAACGAGGCCAGGAAGAATTCCCAGCACGCCTCCTTCGGCGCACGAAGGAACGAGTCCCGGCGGTGGCGGTTCGGGATAGAGGCAGCGGTAGCACGGGCCGTCTTCGGTGGCGAACACGCTGGCCTGGCCTTCAAAGCGGAAGATCGATCCGTACACGTTCGGCTTGCCGGTAAGTACACAGGCGTCGTTGACGAGATAGCGCGTTGGAAAATTGTCGGTGCCGTCGGCCACGATATCGAAATCGCGGAAGAGCTCGAGCGCGTTCTCGCTGGTGAGGCGAGTCTCGAACGTCTTCAGGTTGATGAACGGGTTTATGGCCTTCAGCTTCTCGGCAGCCGAATCGAGCTTCTTGCGGCCTACGTCGGCAGTCGAGTGAATGATCTGCCGCTGCAAGTTGGTGAAATCGACCACATCGAAGTCGACGATGCCGAGTGTGCCCACGCCCGCCGCCGCCAGATAAAGCGCCAGCGGCGATCCCAGCCCACCCGCTCCGATACAGAGCACGCGCGCTGCTTTCAGTTTCTGCTGCCCCACCATGCCCACCTCGGGCATGATCAGGTGGCGCGAGTAACGCAGGATCTCCTCGTTGGTAAGAGTAGTGGCTTCGGGTTTGACTTCAACTGTGGTGGCCATCACAACCTCGTTTGTGGAAATTTTCCAAGCTTGGCGACTTCAGACTGGACGGCTAGCGACAACAACAAGGCGGACAACAACAGCAGCAGGTGCTGAGGAGGGAAACGCGAGTTGTCAGTCCAGCAAGCATATACCTACCGGCCCCCGGCGATCGAAGGCACTATCGAAATGGTATCACTGTCTTTGACCGCAGTGGCTTCTTTCTGCAGGTAGCGGACGTCCTCGTCGTTCAGGTAAACGTTGACGAAAGCGCGCAACTTGCCGTCGTCGGTGTAGAGGTGGCGGCGTAGTTCGGGATGCTGGGCGACGAGGTTAGAGAGCGCGTCGGCGATCGACCCCGCTTTCACCTCCACCGCCGCCTGTTTCCCGGCATATTGCCGTAAAGGGGTTGGAATGTGGATCTTAACCATGCAGTAATGATGCCACAGGCGGAGGAAAGATTCAGGGGGAAGCGCTAACGCCGCGCAAAACGGGGATTCCCGCCAGTGTTCTATACACGTACGTGCCTTCCAGGGGTTTCCACCCCGTGGTCTGCAACCTCACCACACCTTGGCGCGGTCTTCGGGCTTCAAATACAGTTTCGCTCCCGGTGGGACCTTGAATGTTTCATACCAGGCGTCAACATTGCGAACTCCGTCACTGCGGTATTCCCCGGGAAGATGCGTATCGCTAGCGACCTGCTTGCGCAAGGCGGCCTCGCTCTGCAGCTTTCGCCAGCGCTGGGCGAACGCCAGGAAAAACCGCTGCTCGCCGGTCAGCCCGTCAATCACTACATCCGGCTTGCCCTTCAGCGATGCAACATACGCGTCGTGAGCAACCAGCATTCCCGCCTGGTCTGAAATGCTTTCATTTAGCACTTGCTTGCCTTTCACGCATGCATCGGCGAACGGACAGTAGCTGTCCAATTGCGCCGAGAGTTTCGCGCCCAGCGCGTGGTACGCCTCCCGATCCGCATCCGTCCACCAACGGTCGAGGCGGCCTTGCGCGTCGTAGATGTTGCCCAGTTCGTCGAAGCTGTGGCTGATCTCGTGCGCCATTCCCGCACCCGCCGAGCCATAGTTGGAAGCTGTGTCGCCCTGGCCGTCGAAATACGGCGGCTGCAGGATCGCAGCCGAGAAGAACTCCGCATTCGGACTGAACATAATAACGGCGCCTGGCGCCTGCGGATTGAGCGGCCAGTCGATCGGGTCGACGGGCTCTTTGAGTCGGGCCAGGTTGCGCGAGCGGTTGAAGGCTTCGGCACGCCGCATGTTTCCCAAGGCATCGCCGCGCTCGACTTCGAGCGTGGAGTAGTCAATCCACGTGTCGGGGTAGCCGACGAAGATCTTGAACGCCGCCAGCTTGGCGAGCGCCTTTTGCTTCGTGGGCGCCGACATCCAGGTGAGGTTCGAAATGCGTCCGCGGAAAGCGGCGAGGAGATCGGCCGCCATGGCCTCGGCTCTGGCTTTTGCTTCAGGCGGGAAGTAACGCTGCGTATAAAGTTGGGCCACCGCTTGTCCGAGGGCGCCATTCGTGGCGGCGATGGCGAGTGAATCGCGGCCCGGCACTTCCGTTGCTCCGGAAAGAACCTTGCCGAAGAAGGCAAAGTGTTCGTCGGCCACGGCATTCGGCAAAACCGCAGCGTAGTGATCCAATAAGTGAAGTCGAAGATAGTCTTTCCAATCGTCGAGGCTCGCGTGCGCGACCAGGGCCGAAACGCCCGTAAGGGCCGACGGCTGCCAGACGAGGAAGTCGGTCTGCGCGGAAAGCCCGGCCGACTTGAAGTACGCGTCCCAATCCATGCCCGGCGCCTTGACGTTGAACTCGCTGCGCTTCCACGGATTGTTTTGCTTAAAGACGTCGGCCGCGTCGGCGTCGGGAGCGAATGCACGAGCGATTTCCGTCTCAAGCGCCAAGACGCGCTCGGCGCGGTTGTCGGAGTCCGCCACGCCCGCCAGCTTCAACATTGCGGCAATATGCGCGCGATACTTGGCGCGCAGTTCTGTCATCTGCGGCGAAGAGTCGAGGTAGTTGTCTCGGTCAGGAAGTCCCAGGCCGCCCTGCCAGATGTGAGGAAGATTGTGCTCGGAGTCTTCAAAACCCTGATTGATCCACACGCCGAACACATGATCGGCGTTGCCTGTGAGTCCATCGACTTCGGTGTTCAGGGTGCTGCCCAGGTAGGCGGACAGCGAAGTCGCGTCGTGGATCGCAGCAATCGCCGCCATCTCGCCCGCGAGCGGCTTGATGCCGTTGGCTTCGATGGCGTCCTGGTCCATGAAACTCGCGTAGTAATCGCCAACCTTCTGAGCGGTGCTGCCCGGAACGGAATGTGCCGAGGCTGCGCCTTGAATCAGCGAGCGCACTTGCTGATTCGTTCGCGCCGTGAGTATCGCGCGCGTGTCGAAGGTCGCCTGTCCAGCCGGGATGGTTGCGGTCTTGATCCATCCCCCATTGGCGTAACGGTAGAAGTCGTCTCCAGGATTGACCGAACGGTCCATGTCATCGGTGAACGGATTCTCTGGAGCCGGGCGAAAGGCTGAAGTGAGAAGAATCGCCGTAGCAATGACGACTGCAAACACTGCTGCGCGATACGAGTGTTTTCTTAGCATGTGAGTTCCGTGCAAGACGTGGTTTGACGGCAGTCGAAGACACCGCCCGCTTGTGGGGCCCCAAGCTCTGTCTGATGACTTTAACGGAATCGACGCGTTCCCCTGGACGGTTTCGGACCTGTGTCCCTCTTGCACCGAAAGGCCGGGCGGTGTCAATTCGACGCTCGCATCGGAAAGCGAGCAGCGTGAATGGGGCAGCCAAATCTGGATAGGCCACCCTGGAACCTCGAATAAGGATCTCCTGCAGCGGGTGCCTCATCCTAGCGCGCACTTTGCGCTACGGTGGGGATTTTTCGAAACACTTCCTACTTTCTACTTCGCCACGCTAAAGCTCGTCCACGGATACGCATCCATATCCCGCTGCAGAGGCTTCTGCCAATCGAGGTCCGGATGTGCGCTCAGATGGGAGACGGCTTTGAAGTTCTTGCCGCAGGCATGACCGGCGGCGGCGGTGAACTGCATTTTTGCGATCATGTCCGCGTCAGCAGCTTTGTTTTGCACGGCGCCAGCGGTGCCGTAGGGGCCGACCCAGCCGCTTGAGCCGCGCGGCGAGAGGTCGATGTGGCCGTCGAGCGTGCGCTCGTCGGCGTCTTCTTTCTTTTCGACGGTGTCGTAATGGTCGGCGAGGAAGCGCTGGGCGGCCGCCACGTCAATCTTGCCCTTGTTCTCGGCCATCAACTGCTCCCAGCGGGCGTGCCGGGCAACGGAACTCTGGCCCGTATCTGTGCCGTCGAAGTCAGTCTCTTCGCGGATAAGTTTCCCGTTGATCGGGAAGTTCGAGCCCACGAAATATCCGTCGGTGGTGCGCTCGAGCGTCACGTTTTTCAGTCCCAGCTCAAGCCGCGCAATCTCATTCTTGTGAGTGTCGGCGATGAGCCAGGTGTTGGCATAGCCGCCGTTGTTCCCGTCTTTCATGATGCGGGTGAAGTCATCGATCGACGCCGAGTACTGGGCCGCCTTGCGCGCTCGCACGAATTCGGGGATGCCGGCGGTATCAAATCCCAGGAAGTGGCTGATCGTGGTTTCGGTGATGGCCACGCCGGCGGTGTTGATGACGAAGTCGTCGGCGCTGTGAATGACACCGGGCAGGCCGTCCATCAGCATGCGATAACCGTGCGCCGGAACAATGTCGAAGATGATGGTCCAACGTTCCCCTTCCATGTAGGTTGACCAGTTGTTGTGCGCGATGACCACCTTGCCGTCTTTCGTATAGCTGCCGGTCGCCACGAAGGCGCTGCAATGTTCCGGCACCGACAGAGTTGCGCTCTTGATGCCGTGTTCCTTGTCGTATTGCTTGTTGTAGTAACTCCACTCGGTTTCGGCATTCAGGCCGACCACGTCCCAGACATCGATTTTGACGCCGTGCGCGGCAGCACCATCGGCGATGCCCTGCAACTCTTCGCGGTACTCCTGCTCAATGTGCGGCCACATCATGTTTTGCGCAGCATCGCGAAAGAAGGCCCAGTCCTTCTTGTAGTCGTGTTGCGCCTCGAGCACGACGACCTTCAACATATCGTCGATCTCCGGAGCCAGCAGGTAGCCATTCTGAAAGCCGATCTGATGGGGAGTGCCCTCGAGATGGACATAAGTCCAGCCGTTCCTTGCGGGATCGCGAAAGGCGCCCTTTAATTCAGGAGGCGTGTTGGCAGCTTGTGCAGAAAGAACGGCGATGAGCGGGACGATTGCAGCACACAGAAGTAGCCTATAGGGAAGTCGGCGCACGAGGACCCTCCATCAACAAGCCCGGATTTTAGCAGAGGAGCGACCACGAACCGGAGTTTCCAGAATCCGCGTAGTAAGCGCCATATTTGGTCGAGATGTCGAGTTGCGGACATTCCACTGAACGGAAGCTCCTGTGTAGTCTCCGCGGAGAGCCCATCACGGTAGCACGTTGGACGTATAGTGTTGCTTTATTGACCTTCACGCGTTGGAGCTGCGAATCGTGACCTGATAGTAGCCCGCCACTTCAGTGGCGGGTAACCGATGCATCTTTGACTCGTGCCGGAGGCACGGCTGAACTGTCTGCAGCCTCTTTCAGGCGTCCCTGCCGGGACGCGCTCGCCCGTCCAGAATCCCGGCGCTAAACCGCCGGGCTATTTTCAGCAATTGCTCCGCGATTGACACGAACTCCGTGTTTGCATCAGGCCTGCATTGTGGCACTGCGGTGAGTAAAGGTAACTCAGCCCACTTCGACATTCTCGTCGCGAAATGCCTTGTCCGCTTCATCCGTCCCCGTCAACTCGAACGAGTTCGTGACGTCGGCCTTGCCTGCCGCCACGCGCGTGATCACGTACGAGCACCCGATCCAGTGCGCTTCTTCCAGATCCGTCTGGGACCACTGCGCGGGATGGTCAGGGTGGGAATGGTAGAAGCCGATAATGTCTTCGCCGCGTTCCCGGCCCTGGCGCTGGATGCGGACCAGTTCCTTGGGATCGATGTGGTAGCGGTTCTGGGGCGAATCGGTGCGGGTATTACCGCAGCGCGCGGTTGAGGTGACGATGCGAGCATCGCCGTCCATCTGACCGAGCAGCACGCCGCAGCATTCGTGCGGGTAGGTTTCTTCGCCGTGGCGGCGAATTTCGGCGTAGTCCTTTCGGCTGATTTTCAACATGCAGACTTTTTCTTCACTACAAATCTGTCCACCACAGAGTCACTGAGACACAGAGACAGCAGAAAGCAAAACACTTTGCCAGGAATTGTCTCTGTGACTCTGTGTCTCTGTGGTGAGCTTGCTCTTTCTACGTTTCCGACCAGAAGCGCTCGCTCAAGTACTTGTCGCCTGAGTCGCACAGAATCGTGACGATCACCGCCTGCTCGCCTTTTTTCCGACGCTCCGCCACTTTCAGGCAGCCCACCACCGCGGCCGCGGCGGAAATTCCCACCAGCAGTCCTTCTTCGCGCGCCATGCGGATGGCCATCTTGTAGGCGTCTTCCGTGGCGATGCCGAGATCCTCGTCCGCGAGTTGAGCGTCGTAGATTTTGGGAACGATGGCCGTCGCCATGTGCTTGGCGCCTTCGATTCCGTGAAATGGAGAATCGGGTTGCAGCGAAACGCAGCGTACGTTCGGATTCAGTTCTTTCAGGCGGCGCGAGGTGCCCATGAACGTGCCGCTGGTTCCCAGCATGGAAACGAAGTGCGTGATACGTCCTTCGGTCTGTTGCCAGATCTCGTTGGCCGTGCCATGGTAATGAGCTTGCCAGTTAGCGTCGTTGGAATACTGGTCGGCGTAGTAATAAAGATCCGGGTGCTTCGCGTACAATTCGCGCGCCATGCGAATCGCGCCATCCGAACCTTCGCCGGGATCGGTGTAGATGATGTTCGCTCCGTAAGCCTGCAGGATGCGTTTGCGCTCTGGCGAAACATTCTCTGGCATGCAGAGAGTGATCGGGATGCCGCGCGCCGCTCCAATCATGGCGTAGGCAATACCGGTATTCCCGCTGGTGGAATCGAGCAGCATCTTGCCGGGCGTAAGCTGCCCGGTGCGCTGGGCCTCGGCAATGATCCGCGAGGCGGCTCGATCTTTCACCGACCCGCCGGGGTTGTACCACTCGGCTTTGCCGAGCAGTTCCACTTCGGGAAGATCGCTCGCGACGTGTTCTAGCCGCAGCAGCGGCGTGTTCCCAACCCGGTCGAGCGCATTGAGCCCGAGACGGCGGGAACCGTTGTTCGCTTCGCGCGAAGCAGCCTCAGCGGCGTCCGCCGGATTGGTCGAAGCCTTCGTCATGTGGATAAAACGGCCGTGACTATAGTAATGTGCCGGAATCGGCGAAAAGAGGTATCTACTACGTGCATTCGATTATAGAAGAGGTTCCACGGATCCAAGGAAAGTTTGTTATGTACTCATCCGATGAGAAATGCATCTAATTAGCGAGCGTGCAGAAGGGATTGATCAATCAGAGATGGCGAAGCTTGAACAAAAGACATTTGAAGACTCGGTAAGTTGGCTGCGGGAACATGGCTTTGATGTGCTCGAGGCTCCCGGCACTTCGGGCCGGGTCTTTCTCAGAAAGTACAACGTGTCGGCGGCGATCCAGAAGGACGACAAGGATGGCGTGAAGATTTTCGCCTACCCTGGATATCTGGTGGGCACCGAGATTTCGAAGCTGGTTAACAAGGGCTACCAGCAGTTCCTGAAGACCTCGAAAACAGAAGTGCCGGCCACGGCGGATCACTTGAAAGCGCTGCATTCGTTTTCGGAGGAATTAAAGGAGGCTCTTGGCCTGCCCAGCCTCTACAACGAATCACTGGGAACGGTGAGCGAGGCCTACCACTACGATCGGATCGTCGACCGCGACAAGCCCGAAACCGAGCGCAAGAAACGTCCGTGGGAAGTGGCGGGCGTGAAAACCCTGGTAGCGAAAAAGAGCCCCGCCTAGGTCGATAGCCAGTTCACGAGTACCGGGTTCAGTACCAAATTGGGACAGCGGCCCGCGGCCGCTTTTTTGTTTTGTGCGAAGCGAAACCGCTTTAACCGCAAAGGGCACGTAGGGTTCGCAAGAGACGCAAGGCGTGTCTTTTTCATTATTTGTTGTTTGCTTTTCCGCAAAGAAGCTCGGATGTTCTTTGCGACCTTCGCGGCCTTTCTTCGCGATCTTTGCGGTTAAAGGTTTTCTGTGTGCGACACTAGACGCTCTTCCCAGGAGAAAAGATTGCATGAGCACTCCAGTTCTCTGGCTGTCGCTCGGTTTTACCTTTCTGGCGATGTCGCTGACACAGAACAACAACTCCACTTCCTCCGATGTCCACGCATCAGTCGAACGCGTCCTGCTTGATCAGCAGGAAGCCTGGAACCGTCACGACCTCGAAGGATTCATGACCGGATACTGGAAGTCGCCAGAACTCACCTTTTTCTCTGGGGCACAACGCACGTTGGGTTGGCAGGGCGCCCTCGACCGCTATCGCCGTGTTTATCAAAGTGAAGGCAAGGAAATGGGCCAGCTCGAATTTTCCCAACTACAGATCGAGCCCCTGGCCGCCGATGCCGCGTTCGTGCGTGGAGCCTGGCGGCTGACCCTCTCCGATGGCAAGACACCGCATGGGCTATTCACGCTCATGTTTCGACGCTTCCCCGAGGGCTGGAAGATTATCCACGACCACACGTCGGCCGAGTAGGCAGTCCGTCGCGACTCGCTGTTCCTCCGTGCACCCGGTATGCGAACCCCTTGAGGACTCGTGGCTGAAGACTAGCGACTGAAGACTGAAGAAGGACGACTGCCTTATCTGAGCACGCGAATCTGCACGCGCGTGCCTTCCGGGAGTGGTGCGCCGTCCACGACGATGACGCCATTGCGCACGATGCCGGTGAATTCCTGGCCGCGCGCCCCTGCAGGCGCCGCCTGCGCAGCGGACGAACGTCCCATCCCCTTATCCATGGCTTGGTTGGCGAGGCGATCGGCATCCTGATTGCCTCCCCGCAGAACATGCTGGATCGAGAACCACTCCAGTTGCCCAATCAATTTCTGGGCGCGTTGATGAAGCTCGACCAGGGATGGGCTTTTTACCTTGTATTCACCGCGGATCTGCTTCACCAGCAATTCCGAGTCCGCGATGACCTTCAAAGCTTTGTCGCCGTGCTGCACCGTGTAACTAAGCGCTGCCAGCAGCCCGTTGTACTCGGCGTAATTGTTGGTCTGGTGGCCAAGGTATTCGCTTAACTCGGCAACTTTCCGTCCCGACTGGTCGGTAATCACGACGCCGTATCCGGCCGGCCCCGGGTTGCCCCGTGCCCCGCCGTCAATGTGAGCTACCAGATACGAATCGGGGGGAGCCTGCGTAGGAAACAGCCTTGCCGATTCGGAACGCTCGGTCTTCCCTCCGCGAGATGAGAAATATGGAGACATCGGAGCAGTGTACAACGACGCACGAGCCAGAATGAGAACGCCATGAAGCGCCTACCATGCCGACGGCCGACACCGCGAAATAGGCTCGTCGGCAAGGGATCGTCGCCGGGCGTTGCATTTGCGGACGGAGAAAGTACCATAATATCGTGATACGATATATACAGCCGCTTGGCGGGGGGCACGACCGGCTCGTCTCTATGCACGGCATGCAAGCAGCCCCGCGCCGCAGCGGGGAGGCATTACGATGCATCTACGAACAACCGCTTGCGTAGGATTGCTTGGCGTTCTGGCAACGGCTGTCTGGGCCCAGAGCCCTGCTGAAAATCAGCAGACTTCGGCGTGCACCTTTGCGGACGGAGGCCAGGTCTCGGTGCGATACGAACCTGCCCCGGTGCACGGCGACCGCCCCGCCGAGGGTCGCGTGTGGAGCGCCGGCGAATCGCCGATGTATTTGTTCACCACGACGGTTCTGAAGGCTGGTGACACGCAAATTCCCGTTGGCGCCTACAGCCTGTACGTGATCCCACTCAAGAGCCAGTGGACACTGGTTGTAAACAAAGATGTGACCAGCAAGAAATACGACGCTCAACAAGATATCGTGCGCCTCCCGATGGACCTCGGAAGCCTGGACGCCGCGGAAAAGAACGTGCAACTCCTCTTCGCCCACGTCGCCCCGAAGCAGTGCAGCCTCCGTCTTTACTACGGGAAGACCGGGGCATGGGCAGTATTCAGCGAACCGTAGGATCCCCCCGCGAGGTTTGGTCAACTCTTCGTTTAGGCGGCGGTCCGGTTTTCGTTATCTCCCAACAGGCGGCCTACCTGCCGGCAGCGAGTCTCGTGGCCAGCCGTTGGGGCAGGTTGGCATCCAGGATCCGGTCCTGCGCGCTTTTCAGGTTGTAGGGCACGCGCTGGAAGGTAACCGTCCACTTGTCGGTATCGAAGATTGCGAAGGCAGCGCGCCAGTCTCCATCCCGCGGCTGACCCACCGATCCCGGATTGATCAGATAGCGAACGTCCCTTTTCAGCGCAAACTTCACGTTCTCGCTTTGCCCGATCGTCTTGTAGAGGGGTCGGAACGCGTCCCCGGCGGCAGTCTTAAATGAAAAGGCGCCCTGCAGATGCGTATGTCCGAAGAAGGTGACCGCGAACGGCAATGAGGCGAGGGGCGCAAGCGCGTCGTGCAGCGTGACCACGTATTCGTCTTCGTCGATCGGCGATCCGTGCACGAACTGCACTTCGGGAACACCAGGGATCTGCACCGGCCCTTGCGGCAAGCCGCGCAGCCACGCCAGATTTTCGGGGGTAAGTTGATCCCGGGTCCATAGCGCCGCCAGCCCCGCAATCGGATTGAAGTCCTTCAGGTCCATCAGTCCACTGGACGCTTTATCGTGATTGCCGCGCACGAAGTACTTCCCCACCTCGCGCGAGCGCTCGATGACCTCATTCGGACTGGCGCCATAGCCGACAATGTCGCCGAGGTTCACCGCGGCGTCGTAGCCCCCGGCTTCGGCGAGACAGGCTTCAAGCGCGTCGAGATTACCGTGAATGTCGCTGAGAACGAGAATCAGCACTAGGCACCGACAAGGTCGCGATTATACGCCGGGATGCAAGTGGGGCGAGGGATTGATCACTGGACAACGGGCCCAATGTCCACGGGTCACTTCCACCAGGAGAGGTAACAGCATAGCGCAATCAGGCACCCGGTCACCACACCGAGGCTCGAAGGGACAGCCCCGCGGCATGGAGTTCGCCGAGGGAATTGTTCCTTCGATGGTGCGAAGCGGCTGTCCGCGGTCGGTCTTCAGCGTCGGCACAGCATGCAGAAGACCTCGCGTGTAAGGATGTGCAGGCGCCTGGAAGATGTCGCGCTTGCTACCCAACTCGACAAGATTCCCAGCATACATCACAGCCACACGATCGGCGACCTGCGACACCACGGCCAGATCGTGGGAGATGAACAGCATGGCGAGGTTGAAACGGGCTCGCAGCTCAGCCAGCAACTCAAGAATCTGCGCCTGAATCGTGACGTCGAGCGCAGTAGTGGGCTCGTCGGCGATCAGCAACTTCGGCCGGTTCGCAATGGCCATGGCGATCATCACCCGCTGCCGCATCCCCCCCGACAGCTGGTGGGGATAATCGCGAGCGCGGCGCTCGGAGTCAGGAATCGCGACGTCGTTCATGCCCTCAACCGCGCGCTGCCAGGCTTCGGCTTTCGAGACTGCCTGGTGGGCGAGCACGGCTTCGGCGATCTGCTCCCCCACCCGCATGACAGGATTCAGTGCGGTCATCGGCTCCTGAAAAATCATGGCGATGCTCGAACCACGCAGTCGGCGCATTTCCTCGTCGGGAAGATCGATCAGGCTGCTCGGTGTGCTGTTTCCGTTGGCGAAGGAAATCTCACCCGAGAGGTGCGCTTGCGGCGGTAACAGCCGCATGATGGCCAGCGAAGTTACCGATTTTCCCGACCCCGACTCTCCGACCAGGCCAAGCACTTCCCCCGGCGCGATCGAGAACGAGAGATCGCGCACCGCCAGCGGACCGTCAAGGGCAATGGGTTGCGTGGACGATGCGTCCTGGCGACGGGTGCCGTTCGCCGATGCCGCAAAAGAGACGTTCAGGCCTCGGACTTCGAGCATTGCAGGCACGGGGCTATGGTAGCAGCCCGAAGCAGTTAGTGACGTAGAGCGGGAGGTCCTCGCTGGCTGCGATCGAGCTGCAACAAAATCGCCGGCGCGAGCCGGCACCGGTCGCCTTCGTGCCGCTTTACTGTCCCAGGATCAGCGGCAGTCCATTCTTCGGATTCCCGATCACGACGACCTTGGAGTTGGGACTTTTGGAAAGAAGCTCGGTCGCCTCGATACCCTTCCACTCGAGTAGCGCCGGGCTGATGCCTTGCGCGACAATCTGCTGGAAGTCGCGGATACCGCCCGCTTCAATCCGCTTGCGTTCTGC
Organism: uncultured Acidobacteriota bacterium; assembly: GCA_963729415.1. Lineage (GTDB taxonomy): Bacteria > Acidobacteriota > Terriglobia > Terriglobales > Acidobacteriaceae > Gp1-AA133. The sequence continues at coordinate 1,186,952 of CAVSOD010000018.1, forward strand.
TTCCTGCTTCTCCTTTTGCAGGCGGAAGTTCATCGCCAGCGCTTCCTGTTCAGCCTGCTGCTTGGCTTCGATCGACGCCTTCAAGGTCTGCGGCAATTGAATGTCGCGCAGGAGCACGTTCTCGACAACCAGGCCGCGCAGGTTCAATGCCAACGTGAGCTGGTCGCTGATCTGCTTGGCTACCATCTCGCGCTCGCCGGTATAGAGCGCGTTGGCGGTGTGCGAGGCCGTCGATTCGCGGATCGCCGCGCGCAGCGTAGGCTCGATCACCACCGCTTCGTAGTTTGCGCCGATCTTCTGAAAGACATCGGCCGCCTTGTCAGGATTCAGGTGATAGATGAGCGACGTATCCAGGTTCATGACCAGGCCCTCACTGGAAGGCACGCTGGCCGACTCTTTGATCGTCTGCGTCTGGATCGACATCTCGTTGTTGGTCTTGAGCGGATTGATGAGGTGAATGCCTTCCGCAAGGACTTCCCCGGTCACTCTGCCGAAAAGGGTGAGCACGCCGACATGCCCGGTCGGCACCTTAGTGACGCAGCTGAAAAGCAAGATCACGCCGATCAGGCCGGCAAACGCCAGTCCGATCAGCTTCAGCAATGGAGCACCATTCGCGTCCACGATTTTTGCCCGAGGGTCATTGAAGATGGTCATCGCCAAGAACCTCCCCGGGGCGATTCTAGAAACAAGTGAGCACCGCCGTAAGTGCCTTTGCGGAGCACCGTGGCCCGCCGACGAAATCCCCTGACTCCGCGCGATTGCTGCACGATGACCGGATTTCCACATCGCCAAAGCAAACACCACGGACAACCTTCGGTTGTCTTTGTGTCCGTGAAAGTTGAGAAAAACGCGGGTGCGTCGGCAGGCCAGCAAAATCCGCGCGGCGAGTTGCACCAAAATTCGTCAATGCCCTGTGAACAGGCTGCACTCGCTTGATTCTGCGCGAGATAATTTCGTCTGGTTTTGATTGACTCTAAAAATAGAAGGAGTAAAAACACAATCGTTCTTTGACACGTTCCTGAGTTTTGCCGGTTGGTGCGGCGTCCGGGGCTCAAGCGAAGTCACCTTCTAGCTGAAAAGCCGGAAGGAGGGCTAGCAAGGGTCTATAGCTAAGCGCCGGTCGAGGAGAACGGGGAACGACACGTCGAAGGCAATATAGAGTCCCGAGGCGTTGAACTGATTTGTCCGGTTGGCGGTGAGCCCGGAGCCCGAGCCTAGATCGCACGTTGCAACCCGCAAGGAAGCGACGAGAGCAGGTCGGCAAGGGTCTAACGCGAGCTACTGGCCGAGATGAATGAGAGCAACATCACCTCGGGACTCTTAGTGTTTCAGGAACTCCTGGCAATTGTCGGGTTCAGCAGCCTCGCGCGTGTTCCTCGTCGAAACGCCCTCACTTCTGAAACGGAATCTCGAAATACAGCAGTTCGTTCCCCTTGGCGTCGCGCAGCCCGGTGAGATAAAACCGCCCGCCGTCGAGCGGCGACGGGATCCCGCTCACATCGAAAAACACGAAGCCGGATTGCGTCGAATGCGGTTCGACGGCCTTGGCGCTGAACTGCGCCGCATCCATCTCGTCGAGCGCTTTCTGCTTCACGGCGCCTTTGACCTTCGTGCGCGGAAACGGAATGGGATACTTTGGCCCCCCGGCCGAAATATGCGACAGCCGCCGGTACAGCTCGTCGTTACTCGCGGCTGAAAGTTTTTCGCGATGCGCCGTGATCAGCTGCGCCTGCATTCTGCCAAGGGAAATCGGCTGATCGCCATCATTGGTCACCACCAGGAAGATGGGCAGGAAACCTTCCTCATTCCATTTGACATTGAAGATTTGCGTTTTTTCCGCGCTGTCGTATGGATCGACAGCGGCTCCGACACCTTCATCGTTATGCTGGTCGTGCAAAGCATAAGTCTTGGCCGGCTGCGCGGTGGGCTTGACGAAATCCTTGGCGAGCGTGACACCGGTGGCGATCAGGCACAAAACTCCCGCCACATACGCCACAAAACGTAGGTTGGGTGTGTGATCCGCGGACTGCCGCATGGTTCGATTATAGTCGTGGACGGCCTGGTCTACGGCAGCTGCGCCTAACTTGTGCCCGCAGCGGCAGCCGGAGTGCTGGCGTGGCGTCCGGTCGCAATGCCTACCAGACTTCCCCCCACCAATCCCGCTAAAACAGATAGCAGAATCACGACCAGCCACTGGTTACGAAGTGTGCTCTTTCGCCGGACGACAATCGTCATCGTGTCCCTCTTAATGCATCCGTGGACTCGGGCGCAGGCAAAAAAGGAACTTTTCAATAATTGGAAACCTTCGCCACAAAGCCCGTCAAGACGTCCTGAAGAACAATCCCCGCAGTTAGAATGGGAAATTCATGTATCTCGTCTATAGTGCGCTGCTGGCGCTGGTTCTGCTCGCTAGCGTTCCGTACTGGATATACCAAATGCTGCGTCACGGGAAGTACCGGGCGGGCTTCGGCCAGCGTTTCGGCGGTGTACCGGCGCGCCTGGCCCAACATTTCGGCCAAACCACGATCTGGGTGCATGCCGTTTCCGTGGGAGAAGTCCTGGCGATCAGCGGCCTGGTCGAGCGCATGCGCGCCGACTGGCCTCAGGTTCGCGTCGTCGTCTCGACCACCACCGACACGGGCCAGCATCTGGCCCAGACTCGTTTCGGCGCCGAAAGCGTCTTTTATTTTCCGATCGACCTGGGTTTTGCCATAAATCCATACCTGGAGGCGCTGCGTCCTGATCTCGTCATCATCGCCGAAACCGAGTTCTGGCCGAATTTCCTGCGACTGGCCAAACGCAGTGGCGCGCGCCTGGTCGTCGTCAATGCGCGCATCTCCGACCGCTCCCTGCGCGGCTATCTTCGTCTCCACTGGTGGCTGCCCAGCATTCTTTCGCAGGTCGACCTGTTCCTGGCCCAGACTTGGGAAGATCGTAAGCGGCTTGTCGAAATCGGCGCGCCGGATGCCCGCATCGAGGTCACCGGAAATCTGAAGTTCGACCAGAAGCCAGGCCCCGATCCCGCCGTGCTCGCCAATCTTCGCGAAAGCTTCCGAACCACGGAAGCCTCCCCCATCCTGGTCTGCGGCAGCACCGTCGACGACGAAGAAGAGCGCATGCTCCTGCAGGCGTTTCAAAGCATCCTGGCCAGCCATCCACGCGCGGTCATGATCCTGGCGCCGCGCCATCCTGAGCGCTTCGCCGCGGTGGCGGCTCTACTCGAAAGCTTCGGCATCCGCTTCCTGCGGCGTTCGCTTTGGGGTGGCGAGCCACTCGCCGGCAGTGTTCTCCTGCTCGATACGATCGGCGAACTTTCCGCCATTTACGGACTCGCCGATATTGCTTTCGTCGGCGGCAGCCTTGTGCCCAAGGGCGGCCACAACATCATTGAGCCTGCCCGCCATGGCGTGGCCATCGTGGTGGGAAACCATACCGAGAATTTTCGCGATATCATCTGGCTCTTCCAGACCCACGATGCCGTGAGAATCGTCGGTCCGGCGGAGCTGCCGCTGGTCTTGATGGAATTGATCTCAAACGACGCCGAGCGCCGTGCCTTGGGGCAGCGCGCCGCCGAAACCTTGCAGTCGCAGGCTGGCGCCACCGAGAAAACCATCGCCGCTCTGCAGAAGTTGCTCAACTCGGCGGGAAACGTTGCGGCCGCCGGAAAATCGTGAACCCATTCTCCAGTCTTTATCGCGCGGTCGTCAGCGCGCGCAACACCCTCCACGATCGCCATCTCATCCCCTCGCGGTGTCTCGAGGGACCGGTCATCAGCATCGGCAATCTCTCTGTCGGCGGCTCGGGAAAAACACCGTTTGTCATTCTTCTCGGTGAGCTCCTGAAGGCTCGGGGCGTGAAATTTGATGTGCTCTCGCGGGGATATGGGCGCAAAACCAAAGGCGTGATGCAGGTCGATCCCGGCGGCTCGGCGCGCGACTTCGGGGACGAACCGCTGCTGATCGCACGCCGCCTCGAAGTCCCCGTGGTACTGGGAGAGGATCGCTACCAGGCCGGCGTTTTCGCGGAAGACAAGTACCGCCCGCAACTCCACCTGCTCGACGATGGCTTCCAGCACCGCTCCCTGGCTCGCGACTTCGATATCGTACTTGTCACCGCCGACGACAGCCGCGATCGCCTGCTGCCCGCCGGCCGCCTGCGCGAGCCGCTCATCTCGTTGCAGCGCGCTGATGCCGTGGTCCTCACTGCTGGTGCCGTTCCCGAGTCCTTCCCGCTCGACGGCAAGTTGGTGTGGCGCGTCCGTCGCGGCATCCTGCCGCAAAACGTTCCGGGCCGCCCGGTCGCGTTCTGCGGCATAGCACGCCCGCAGAACTTCATGCTGCAACTCCGCAAAGCCGGCATCGAGCCCGCCGCCGAGGCCGTCTATCGCGACCACCACGCCTATACCGAACGCGACATCCGTGAGTTGCTGTCGCTCAAAATGAAAAGCGAAGCCGACGGATTCGTCACCACGGAAAAAGACGCCATCAACCTCGGAGGGTACTTCTCCGCTCTTGCGCCCATCGCTGTCGTCCCCGTGAAAATGGAACTGGCCGACGCTGCTAACGCCGTCGATACCATGCTGCGCATCCTTGACGAGCGAAAGAAGCAGGCATGAGAGAATCGGTAGCCGGATGACCAAACATCCCAAAGAATCCGATCGCCTCAAGAAAATTCTCGACGCCTTTCCCAAGATCACGGTCACGGCGCTCGCCGACCTGGTCGCCGACGAATTTGTCTACGGAGAAATTTCCCGCGTCTCTCGTGAAGCTCCGGTGCTCATCCTGAAGCATCGTGAGCGCACAGTAGTGCCCGGCGGTGGCGCGAATGCAGTCAATAACCTCGCCGATCTCGACGTCAACGTTCTGCCCGTCGGCCTGCTCGGAGACGACGAACCCGGCCGCCTGCTGATGAAGGCCTTCCGTCACAAGCGAATTCCCGTCAGCGGCATCCTGAAGGACAAGGCACACACGACCGTCACGAAGACGCGCATTCTCGCCGGCATGACGCATTCCGCCCGCCAGCAGGTGGTGCGCGTCGACCGCGAGCCCGAGACGCCACCGAATTCTCACTTCACACGAGAACTCGTGCTGTCCGCCCGCGACTACGCCCGAGCCTCTGATGCCTTGCTGGTCTCCGACTACGGCTACGGATCGGCCACGCCCGCGATTCTGCACGCGATTCGCGCCAAGGGCGTCAGCGTTCCCGTCACGCTCGACTCGCGCTTTAGGATGCTCGAATACTCAGGCGTCACCGCAGCGACGCCGAACGAACCCGAAGTCGAAGCATGTCTGGGTATCCGCATAGGTCAAGATTGGTCCCGAGTGGTTGCCGCCGGCGAGCAACTCATGTCGCGCATGAAATTGCAGTCGCTGGTCATCACGCGCGGTCGTGACGGCATGGCCGCGTTCCCCGGGCGTCACAAGCCGCTCGACATCCCAATCTTTGGCTCTGACGAAGTCACCGACGTGACCGGCGCGGGCGATACGGTGATCGCCACGTTCACGGCCGCCCTTGCAGCCGGGGCCACGCCCGAAGATGCCGCCCAGCTTGCCAATTACGCCGGTGGAATCGTGGTGATGAAGCGGGGCACAGCTACTGTATCGCGGCAGGAACTGCTCGACGCCATCGACAAATCGCCACCCGCGACCAGACTCCATTGAACGCACCGACGCAGTCCAAGATCCTCGATCGCAATGAACTGCGCCGCCAGGTCGCTGCCTGGCGCGCGGCCGGCGAACGTGTCACCCTCGCCAACGGCTGCTTCGATCTGCTCCATGTCGGCCACGTGCGTTATCTTCACGCTGCCAAGGAACTGGGCGGACGCCTCGTGGTTGCGATTAACTCCGATGACTCCGTGCGCTCGCTGAAAGGCGAAGGCCGTCCGCTGATGCCAGCCGCAGAGCGCGCCGAAATTCTCGCCGCCCTCGCTGACGTCGACGCCATTGTTATTTTTCCCGAGCGCGACGTGCGCGCACTCATCCGCGAAATCCATCCCGACATCCAGGCCAAAGGCACCGACTACACCGCCGACAGCGTGCCCGAGGCCGACACGGTCCGCGAATACGGCGGGCGGGTCGCCATAGTCGGCGATCCCAAGGATCATTCCGCCAGCGAAATCATCCGTACCCGGCTGACGCCGCCGAGGGCCGGCAAGTAACATGACCGGCACGGATTCGCCCTCGTCTGGCGCACGCTTCGAACGCCTTCTCATCGTGCGGCTCAGTTCCATGGGCGACATCATCCACGCGCTACCCGCCGCCGTCATGCTGCGGGAAGCTTTTCCTCATGCCACGATCGGATGGCTGGTCGAGGAACGCTGGGCCGAGTTGTTGTGCACGCTGTCCACGCCGCGACACGGCGCTCGTTCTCCGCAACGTCCCCTGGCCGATGCCGTTCACATCGTCAACCTGAAAAAATGGCGTAAGTCTCTGTCGTCGAATCAAACCTGGGAACGCGTCGCCGCCGGAGTCAGCGAGCTCCGCGCTATGCGCTATCAGGTTGCGGTCGACCTGCAAGGCGCCGCGCGCTCGGCGATTCTGGCCCGCTGGTCGGGAGCGTCCACGATCTATGGTGCAGCGCAGCCGCGCGAAAACCTTGCCAGCTTGTGGTACACGCGACAGGTCATCACCGAGCACCGGCACGTCATCGAACAGTACGCCGAGATTACCGAGGCAGTTACCAGACAACCCCGCCCAATTCCAGATGCGATCTTTCCTTGCGATCCTGTCGCGGAAGAATCCGTCGCAAAGCGGCTGAGCGAAGCGAATCTGCGCAACTTCGCGATTCTGAATCCGGGTGCGGGTTGGGGCGCCAAGCAATGGCCGGCAGAGCGCTACGGTCAGCTGGCAAAAGCGTTATCGATTCGTGGTGTTCAAAGTCTGATCAACTTCGGCCCCCGCGAAGAGGGACTGGCGAAAATAGCCGAAGCAGCCAGCGAGGGCACCGCGCGAGCCATGTCGTTTTCAATCGGCGAGTTGATCGCGCTCACCCGGCGAGCGCGCCTTTTCATTGGAGGCGATACCGGCCCCATGCATCTCGCCGCGGCCTTGCACATTCCCGTCGTTGCCCTCTTCGGGCCGACCGATCCTGCCCGCAACGGCCCGTACCGCACAAAAAGCATCGTGCTGCGCCATCCTGCAAGTCCCACCACGCTTACGCATCGCGCGCAATCTGATCCTGGCTTGCTCGCCATCAACGTCGAGGAAGTGGTCGCCGCCGCCACCCGCCTGATGGAGGAATGCCGTGGCTGAGTGGTCGCAGATCGCGCGCCGTATCCGCGTCCCCCTCGGCTTCGCCTTTGCTGCCTTTTATCTCTGGATCGCCCGCCCCACCTGGAGTTCCATCCTGATCGGAACCGGTGTCGCGATTCCGGGGATCTTGCTGCGCGCCCTCGCCTCGGGTCACGTGAAGAAAAATGAAGAACTTACCACGTCCGGTCCCTACGCCTACACCCGCAACCCGCTCTATCTCGGATCCTTGATCATAGCCGTCGGATTTGCCCTCGCCGCACGCAGTGTCTGGGTGTTGCTGGTGATCGTCGCGATGTTCTTCGCCATCTATCTTCCCGTCATTCGCTCCGAGGAGGCCTACCTGCGCCAGACGTTTCCCGCCTTTGACGAATACGCCCGCAACGTGCCCCGTTTGCGGCCACGGCTGACTGCCTTTCGCAGCGGCCATGGCGGATTTTCGGGTCATTTGTACCGTCAGCATCGCGAGTACAATGCACCATTGGGCACCGCGGCGCTGATGGCCGCCCTGGTGGTCAAACTGTTCTGGGGGCTTCGCTAGCCGGTCAGAGAAACATCCTCTGCAGTTCGGTCGCAGGGTTCATAGCGCCTTGATACGTGCACTCTCCCAATTCGCGCCAGCCTTACGGATTTCTTGTCTCGGCGCGTGTCTTCTGCTCGATACGTCGCTCGCCGTCCCACAAAATCAAGGCTCCATCGCTACCATCGGCCCCGCGGCCCATATCCAGCCGCCGCTCCCAACCTATCGCTTCCCCGACGACCAGGCCTATGTCTACACCGCCGAATGGCACTTCTTCACTGCCGGCACGTCCACGGTGAAACTCGAAGCGGTTGGAACCGAACACCGAGTGAGCGCCGTCGCCCATTCTTCGGGGATGGCCAATGTGCTCTACGGCGTGCATGACCGGTTCGAGGCTCTCTACGATTCGAAGACGTTCTGTTCCATCTCGGTCACGAAACACATCGAGGAGGGGTCGCACAAGCGCGAGACTCAGGTCACCTACGACTATCCGAAGCGCAAGAGCATCCTGCACGAGAAGAATCTGAAGACGGGCGAGACGAAATACGCAGAGAACGATATTCCTCCCTGCGTGACCGACGTAGTGACCGGTTTCTACTATGTTCAAGCCTTGCCCTTGCAGCCCGGAAATTCCTACATCTTCCCCGTGAATGATGGCGGCAAGACCGCCGAGGTTACCGCGCGCGTGGAAGGCAAAGAACAGGTCAAAGTTCCCGCCGGAACATTTCAGACCGTGCGTCTCTCCGCTGAAGCGACCTCAGGCACGCTGAAAGGCAGAGGAAAAATCTGGACCTGGTTCACCGACGATGCGAACCATACCCCAGTGCAGATGCGCGCGAAACTCACGTGGGGAACGCTGCTGTTCCGGCTGCAGCGGGTGGAGAAACACTAGAAGTTCAGTCAGTCATCGGCTCGTGGCATCGCCGGCGCCAGTTCGACTACGCCAGCAATTTCGCTTGCTGGCGTACTCGTATGTTAACGACGGTTACTCTCGGTGCTCGGCGGACCGTTTTCCGTTGCCCTGATCCTGCGATGGGTTCTCAGGAACTGAAATTTACTTGCCTCGGCTCGGGTCGTCCTCGGGATTGATGTAGTTGAATTGCAATGGCGAGTTCCCGTGCACTTGCACCACGACCTCACCGCAGGCCATCGCGTAGTGGTGCATGTCGGGATCGAGGAAGGCAAAACTGCCGGCAGTGAATGCCGCCATCTTCTCCTTGTTAAAGACATCCCCCATCCCCACCTTAAACGTCCCTGAAATCACCGTAACGTTTTCCCGCAGAGGATGAAAGTGGGGTGCAATCCGGTAGCCGTCGGGCATTTTCAGACGCACCGTATAGTCCCCATGCGATGCGCTCGGGTCTCCCTCGAGCACTGCGAGTTGCGCGCCCGGTGCGATAAACGGCGGCGGCGGACCCCAGGGAATCGTATCCGGCGTAAAAGAGTGTCTTGCCTGCGAGTCGGGCTGCGCACCGACCCTGAGAATTCCACCCGCACAGCACAACAATCCGGCGATCGTGATTGCGATGTAAATGCTTCGTTTCATCAATTCTGCCTCCCTAGTTGGTTTGATCGAGATGAATCATCTCTCGCTCCGGGCGCGCTTCCAATCCACCAGGTGTATCCTTTGGATATCTTTCGTATATCGGTGCAATGCGCTGAATCTTGGCTGGATAATGCTTAGGCAGGGGTTTTAATGCCGGGCTCAAAACGGGCAGTTGCGGATGTCGAACTCGATCTCGGGCGCTACGAACTTCGCCGCTCCGGGCGAAGGATCAAACTCGAGAAGAAGCCCATGGAATTGCTCATTTTCCTGGCCGGGCGCCGCGAGCAGATGGTGTCTCGCGAAGACATCGTGAAGAAACTCTGGCGCTCGGACCTGTTCATCGATACCGATCGCAACCTCAACAACATCATCCGCAAAATTCGCACCGCCCTCAGGGACAACCCCGCGAAGCCGCGTTTTCTGGAAACGGTAGTTGGAAAGGGGTACCGCTTCATCGGTCCGGTACGCGTGATCGACGCCCAATATCCGCGTTCTGATCTCGCACAAGATTCTGCGCAGGTTCGCGGACGGGAGAACCTGGACGAGCGCTCATCCCTGGCGGTAGTGCCGTTATTGCTGCTAGGCAAGAAGGCCGACGACCACGGCGTGTGCCTCGGTTTTGCCGATTCGCTGGTCACGCGCCTCGGGAATCTCCAGGGTCTCGACGTGCTGCCGACCTCGGCGGTACTCACTCTGCCTCCCGAAGCCGCCCCTTCCGACATCGCAGCACGCCTGGGTATCCGTTTCGTGGTCCATGGCGCTATCCAAATGTCAAAAGGGCAATGGCGCCTCTCCCTGGAAATGTTTGACGCATATTTGCAACGCTCTTGCTTCACAAGGATGTGCGATCTGGACCTCGGCCGTTTGTCCGATCTCGAGAACGACATCGCAAAACAAATCGCGGGCGTATTGAAGCGGCCGCTGAGTTCAGCCACCGTTCAGCAGCGCCAGCGCTATAGCCGCGACCCATTGGCTTATGCGGAATTCATGCGCGGCTTCCGGCTCAGCGCTTCTGGCGATGCGGCCCAGATGGACAAGGCCAGCCAGCACCTGGCGAACGCCGTGACTCGGGACCCGGCTTTTGCCCTCGCTCACGCCACCCTTTCCCTCGCGTGTACGACTCGCCATTTCGAATTTGATCCGGCCAGCGTGTGGCTGGAGAAGGCTGAATTCCACTGTCGACGCGCGCTTGACCTTGACCCGGACCTCCCGGAAGGTCATGTCGCCCGCGCATTCCTGCTGTGGGGGCCGTCGAAAAACTTCCAGCACTTGGAAGCCATCGCCGATCTCAAGCGCGCACTCGCCCTGCAGAACAATCTGCCCCACGCCTACAACCGTCTCGGCACCATATTGACGCACATCGGGTTGCTCGATCACGCTCGTGAAATGTACGAAAGGGGAAGGCTTTTTCATCCCAAGAAGGCCATTAGTCCCAGCATCACACAAGTTTATGTATGGAACGGAGAATACGAGCCAGCGCGCGAGCAGATTCAGGCATGGCTGAAGGAAAACCCAACCAACAAGTACGCCTTCTTTTTCGCCCCACAGCCCGCAATGATGACGGAGAACTGGGATGAGGCGACGAAACGGATGGACGAAGCGCTGCAGTTGCTGCCCGACGAACCGCTCATCGTCAGCTTGCAGGGCGTTCTTCACGCGTTGATGGGCAAAAGCGAACTTGCACTCGAATGTATGACCAAAGCCTGTGCCAGCTCGAAATCCTTCGGCCACGCCCACCACACCTACTATCAGATCGCCTGCATCCTCGCCCTCACTGGACGGCGGCAAACCGCCTTTGAATGGCTGGAGCGCAGTGTCGTCACCGGATTCGCGTGCTGGCCGTTCTTCCTGAAAGACCCTTGTCTTCAGAATCTGCACGGCCTTCCCGAGTTTGAATACCTGGTGAGCGCCTTGCAGGCCAAGTATCCCGATCAACTGGGATTGTTGTGAGCGCGGCCTCCTTGACCGGACTGCCTCCCAATCTGCAATCTGAGATCTCGTTGAAATGCCCTTCTACTTCGCCGCCACCAGCCCCTTCGCCCGGCTCAATTCCGGCCGATCCGAGCTTGATCCGGCGCACACCTTCACCAATTCGGCGTAGTACTCTGTAGCCTTCTCCTGCTTACCGGCTGCCTCAGCGGCTTGTGCCGCGCCATAGAGTCCATTGAACCGGTTAGGATTGAATTTCAGATCGGTCTCGTACTCCGCCAGCGCCTGCTCCGGCCGCTTCGCCATCATTAGAACTTCCGCGACCATCTCGCGCGTCGGAATCCCCGCGGGCTCTTCTCCGAGCGAGTCGTTTTTATCGGCCAGCGGGCGCAGAATCGCCAGCGCTTCGTCGTACTTGCCCTCTGCCACGTGCATCCAGGCGAGAGCTTGCTGGTGATCGTCCTCAACCGTCTCGGCAAAATCTTTCCTCTTTTCGGCCACCAGCTTCTTGTGGATCTCTTCAATCTGCTCGGCGTCCTTACGTGCCTCGTCGGCGTTCCCCAAGTGACCTGCGCCGATCGCCCGCGCCCAGTACACCACAGAGTCTTCCGCGGTACCCGCCACGGCCGTAGGCGTGAGCGCCGCCGCGTCGGCCCAGTGCCGCATCTCAATCGGATACGTCGCCGTGAAGTGCACCAATGTCACCGCCCGCGGGTTGTAGTCCATGCCGTACATATTGTGAATCGTGTCGGGCATCGCCTTCACTTCTTCGATCAGCGCTCGGGCGTCGGCATCGCGTCCGCTCTGTATGTAGGCGTAGAACAGAAAATCCATGGCGTGGAACTGATGCCCCTCGCCACCCATGTGCATGGCCGCGGTCTTGCGGGTGGCCGCCACCGAAGCCAGGTTTGAGTTGATGTCGTCCTGCCACAACCCCACGCGCGCGAAAATGTGCGACGGCATGTGCAAGCGCGTGCGGAGCCGCCGGCGCCACCTGCGCGTAGCGCCGCGCTGCCGGCAATCCCAGCTCCGCCAATTGCGGCTTGTCGTAAGCATGAATCAGATAGTGCGCCACGCCCGGATGGTCCGGCTCGGTGGCAAACAGTTTTTCGAGAATCGCCGCCGCCTTCTTGTCATTGGCAAAAGTCGGATCATTTCCTTCGTTGGCGGCCAGGATCGATAGCGCATAAAAGACGGCCCCTTCGTGATCGTCCGGGTAGCGCTGGTAAACCTTCTCCATGCCATTCGAGTACGCAGTAGCGCGCGCCTCGAAGTTCCCCTTGCCGCCGTAGAACGCCCACATCGCAGCAATGTAGTCGCGCTCGCGCGGTGTCGGCGCATGCAGCGAGCGAGCCAGCTTCATTTCCGCCTTTCCCTTTTTGGTGGTGGTCGCGTCGGGATGGTTCCACAACTGATGCCACTGGCTCATGGCGAGGCCCCACTGCGCCATGGCGCACTTGGGATCATCCTTGGCGATGTCGGTGAACTCTTTCTCGGCCTCCTCGTACCAGAACGAATGCAGCAGCGCCACACCGCGCTCAAACGGCTTCTGGACGGCCGGCGCGCAAGACACCGGGAAATGCACCGTACCGAGCTGCTGCTCGCTCAAATCCTCATGATGATGTCCTTCATCGGCTAACAGCGGGCAGGCACAGCACAAGAATAGAATCACCGTACACGCGAGAATTTTCATGAAGGGACCTCGTGCAGGAAGTCTAGACCGCGAAAACCAAAGCGGTCAATTTCGCCGTGGATGGCTGTGCACATCGCAAAAAAACTGCCGCAATCGGCCTCAGATTGGCGGACGAACACCCTGCGTTACAGGTTGTTGGGGTATACCCCCCTCCCTCCCCGGTCTTGTGGAATGAGCAGGTTACGCAGAAAATCCCGCAAGATCTTTGATGTCAAAGAACTTATCGGCAAAATATTCCGGACAAAGGACTTAGCGTCCGCCGCCATCGTCCTCAAGGGACACGCCGAGCGGGTTAGTTTTGCTTAGTAAGTGCGAGGGGCGCAAGGGCAGTGGTCACAGATGCGCGTGATACCCGCACATAGGGCAGTGGCTATGTTCTCCAAAAGACCAAGCTCCGCGGTCCAGCCCATTTTTACACAAGCAGGATTGAGGAATTCTCCCGAGAAATTTCGCATTCATTGATGAGAGTCACGTCTCGACCCTATGAGCAAGGAGGAAAGTTACAATGAACGGACTCCTGAGAATTCTGCTGGTGGCGCTGGGCTTCGGCTTGCTTGCGGTGGCGATCGGTTTTCTGACCAGCACCCCGGCACCGGCTGCCCCCGCCTCTGTCCCGGTAACCGTAGTCAACCCGGCCTCCGCTCCGGTCCCTACTGCTGCACAGGGTACGACGAACATCGCCGGGAACGTCGGCATCGTTCCACTCGCGAAGATCAATGTCGCGAACGTACCCGACTCAGGGGGGAACCCACTGCCTCTAGTGGTGCGGGACCACACCCCAACGCAGCCGTTTCACATTATGTTGTGTACCGATACTGGTATTGTCGCGGGCAGTTGCCAGACTAACTTTCCACCTGCCAACAGCACTGTGGTCGTTCCTTACACGACAAGCGACGGCCAAAAGATCGAGCGCATGGTGATTGAAAACATAACGGGTAGTTGTGAAAGCTTTGGTCAACAAGTGTTTCAATTGTTACTGAGCACCACGCTAAACGAGAACTCCCCGACTGCCACGCTTTATGACACTCTCCCGGTATCCGCCTCTGCTTCTGGACTCATTCAAACCACGTCGCAGCAGACACGCCTGTATGCCGAGCCGGGTTCCCTGCTCACTCTAATTATGGGTGTTACCGGGACAGCAGCTGACGGATCATTTTGTGGCGTCATCTTGACGGGCTACATGACCACCATAACGCCCTAAGCTCGCTAGAATTGCGGGAGTCGCTCCTGTTTCGGGCACGGACAGTGGTTTGGGGGCGGGTGGCGCACACAATTTGTGGGTGCCCCTCGAGTTTTTACCCAGGCCACCCGTGCCGCGGGTAGGCCCACGATAGGGCGATACTGGTGATATAGCACGCCAAAGAAATGCTGATGCCAATAAGAGGGGCACTGAAGAAATAGAGCCTGCTGAGCACGACAAAACCACCAAGCATTGCCAGCCCGACAATGAGCAGAAACGGTGAGCGAAAGAGGAGTTTGCCGTGAGCCAATGCCAGAAAACCGAAAACCAGGCCGAACAACATAAGTCCTAGGCTGTGGCTGGCATTGAAGCCCACCCAACACCGCCACATGCTCGTTTCTTTCGTAATGACAGGTGAAATTTGACTCATGCTGATTTGCAGCGCGGGATCGCGGGGCGTGAGCTTCGTCCCCCAGAACGTATAGGCAAAGTGGATGACTCCGAGCGTAAAGATAATGCTCGCACTAAGAACCATGAGAATTCTCGCAGCCAAAATGTTCTCCCTGTTTGGCGAGCTAACGCCTGGGTTGATCCGCCAAACCTCTCTGTTCCAGTAACAACAAGCTTACTACCACATAAATGCGATACAGATTCCCTTCAATTGCAATCGCGCCGGTTCCGGGACGGTATACTCGACCCGACCGTCGGGAGATTGCCGCAATGGCGAAGAAGACGTCGGGGCTGTAAAGCCCAGGTTAGCGTCCAAAGAACGGACGCGAACCTGGGGCACCCGGCCACCCCCCTACGGTGTGACACTTTGAATAACCTGCCGTACTACCGTCTTTCCGATCTGACAGAGCAGACGAGCATCGCTGGGGTTGAGGACGATGCCATGCGAGAGTTCTTTTTGGGGATGAATGTAATTCCGGTAGTCCCTCAGAATCACTCCAACGTCCTTGACCGTAGTCGTTATCCACTTAAGCTCGTGAGCAACTGCGATGAAGTCTTGCAACGTCCAGTCTCTCAGATGCGGAAGTGGTTTGCCTTGCTTGTCCTTGGGAGCGGCTTTCGCATTGAATACCGGGGCTTGATTCTTCTCCCCCAGAACCCGAGCCATCAGGAGACCTTCCAAAAGTCCACCCATCATCACCGTGGCGGCCAACGGGGCTTTCGCGTCCACGCAAGCATCGCACTCAAGCCAGCGTTTCTCTAAGATCACCTGCATCTTCGGATCAGAGATCAGAGGGGAGAAGTTTGGGGGTGAATCAATTGCGGCAGCTGGGTTTGGTTGAGGCGCTGCTAGCTTTAGCACGTTTTCGGCTCGGAGTCGCACAAGAAGATCACCGATCTTCTTCAAGTCCGAGATGTACCGCGCCCGTGACGCGTTCTTATGGCTAGCTTGCATCACCCGCCTATACACTGCATCGACCTCAGCTAAATCTCCCTCGCTCAGTGCGGGAGTGAGCTGCTTTCGGTGATTGTTGAACCACGCGAGAGTCGTGGCGCGGATGATATCGCGCTCAGAACCGCGAACTTGTGGAGCGCGGCTCTTCTGCGTTCGCTTTCGAAGGAGTTCTGCTTCCTTGATAGCTGCAAAGATCGGGGGCTGGCCCACCCCTTCCCCTCTTGTCGTGAGCCCATTCCAACTGTGGCTGGGGCGGGCCCACGTTTCTGGGTTTTTCTTGAGTTATTTATAAAATTGGCAGGCCCACCTTTCGCGATTTTCGAAAGGTGGAAAGCACAGGCGCCGCGGTCTCATCGGATCGAGTTCCTTCTGCACTGGAAGTTGGAGGGCCGCTTGCCGCACTAAGGTTACGGTCCGTGCCTCCCACCCATCGAAAACCGCGATGGGTGGGGCAGCCTCAGTTGTGCCAGTGTCCACTACGGAAGGCCAAAGGTGGGTCAGCCCCCCTCAATGGTGTGCCGCCCCTACGGGGCTCGCGGTTCTCCGGTTGGCTTACCCAGCGCTTACGCGCTGGGCTAGTCTATGCCGCCGCTCCGCGGCTAGATGCTCTTTAGGTCTCGAGGTGGTTCGGCTTCGTTCGGCCGCTCAGGATGCCAAGAGTTGCTGTGACATCGACCCTTCAGGCGGGAGGAAGCTACTGGATCCGGAAACGTTCCTTCATCAATCGTTGCAGGCGCGGTTTGTAGAGGATGTCGAAAGCGAGTTCCTTGCCGGGGAACATGGCGAGCGCCGCGCGACGGGCATTGGCCGAGAGTTCGGACGCTTCTTCGATGGTTAAATCCGGGTCCTGGCTGATCACCGACATGACCATGCTGATCATGACTTGCAGCCGCCTGATTTTTCTAGCTTCTTCCTGTGCTTCCTGAAGGTTCCCGTCTTGCCCGCCCCGGTTCGCATCTTCCATACGGCCCTCGACAGGGAAGACCAAAAGGCTTGCTGCGGCCGCCCCATCGAGCCGCCCGCCGCCATCTCACCCTGTTGCCCTCATTTTCCGGGCATTAGAGGCGGAAAGCAACTCCCCTAAGGTGGGGTCCATCCTGTAGCCCCACAGACTGCGCAACCTCTTTCTTTTGCTGCCCTTCCACAAACCCACCGCCTCGGAGGTACAATTTGGGCGGCGCCTCGCCCCAGGGACCCAAGCTTCTCGGCCCATCCGCGACGCCACTGGAGGGCTTATGGCACAAGGTTCCAGTTCCACTCCCCGCGTTCCTGATCCGAATGAGAAGCTGGTCAAGGTTTTCGACTCGGAGCGGGAGAATGAAGCCCTGGTGGTCAAAGGCCTGCTTGATTCGGCCGGCATCGATTCCGACATGACCTCGGTCGACGCAATCCAGGATATGTTTCCCGGGGTCGGCGGCACCGTGATCCTGGTGCGCGAAGAAGACGCCGATCAGGCGCGCCAGGCTCATCGAGGAGTACCGCCGGTCGCCCGATGCCGATGAAACTTCGGAGATTGACATCAGCGAAGACACGCCAACTGCGGGCTGACCGACTTCCCATCCAGATAAAAGCTGACTGCGCCGTTGAAATCCGTCCGGTACGTGAGCGCTCGTTCGTCCTGCAAACGCTCCAGGGTTTCCATCCGCGGATGTCCGAAGGTATTGCGCGCGCCCACCGAAATCACCGCCCACCGGGGCTGCACGGCACGAAGGAACTCCACGGAAGAACTCGTCGCGCTCCCATGATGGCCAACCTTCAACAGGTCGGACTTCAACTCATGGGTTGCGACCATCCTCTGTTCGACCACCCGTTCCGCATCGCCTTCGAGCAGCACACTCGAATCGCGATAGCGTAGCCGCAACACCAGCGAGTCGTTGTTTCGCGGCTGCGTCGAAGTCTGCCAGTCTGCCGGAGGGGACAAGACATCCACCTGCATCCCGCCAAAATCGAAGGCCTCCTTGTCATTGTGCCGCACGACGCGGATCCCAAGGCTTCCCGCATACTCGAGCAACGCGCGGATCGTGGGCGTTTCCGGCAGCGCCCCAACCCACAGTTCGTCGTGGCCGGAAATTATTCAGCACGGCGCGCAGGCCGCCAATGTGATCCGAGTGCCCGTGAGTAATCGCCACCACATCGAGCCGGGAAATCCGGCGCTGCCACAAGTATGGCGATACCACGTTCTCTCCAAAATCGAAGTCTGACGCTTGCCCGCCCACCGGACCGCCCGTATCCACCAGCAATGTCCTGCCCTGGGGCGAAACCACCAGCAGGGCGTCTCCCTGGCCCACATCCATCGCCGTCAGTTCGATCACGCCTCGCCGCAAATCCGGCTTGGGCACCGCCGCGCTGATCCACACTCCGGCCGCCACCAGTACAGTGATCCCGCAGGTGGCCGCGATCGCGCGTCGCCGTGCCAGCATCATCGCCAAGGCCAGCGCGCACGCGCCGACGGCGATCATCACCGGGTCCGGCATCGCTACCCGATGATCGGCAATGCGCAGCCCGCCAAGCCCGCGCACCGTGCCTGTAATTCCGTGCAGGGCCCAGGCCGCGAACAGGGCCGGAACTCTGGCAAGTGGAAACCACAGATAGCTCAACGCGACCGCCAACACCGCCGTCGGCATGAGCAATCCCGTCAAGGGCACAGCCATGGCGTTGGCCGGAATGCCAATCACGGTCGCGCGATGAAAGTAATACGCCATCGGCAGCGCGAGCCCCACCTGCATCAACGACGAAACGCAGAGTAGTTCGAAGGCAGACAGCGTGCCGCGCGCCACGGCTCCCACCAGCGGCAACGACGTTCGCGTTCCGATCCACTTTTCCAACCGACCCGCAATCATGCGAAGGTCCAGGCGTGTCTGCGCCACTTTTGGTGGCAATGTGCGGTCAAAATCCGCCGATCTGAGGTACCGCAAGCCGCGCAAGTAGGGTTCCGAAGTCCGTTCGAGCAGCGGGGCGGCAATCGCCGCAATGATGAACACGGCCAGGAACGTCAGCTGGAAACTCGCGCCCAGCAACGCCTTGGGGTCCACCGCCAGCACCCCCAGAGCGGCCGCCCCGAGCGCATTCAACATCGACCGCCCTCGATACAACAGCCGCACTCCCAGGTACACCGTCAGCATCAGCACGGCCCGCCACACCGGGGGCCCGACATCGGTCACCAGTGCATATGCAGTGCACAAAGTCACCGTCAGCAAACTGGCCAGCACATCACTCAGGCGCAGCCGCCGCATCGTCCAAAACACCACGAAGGCCAGGATGCTGACGTTCATCCCCGAAACCACCAGGATGTGATATGTCCCCGAGCGCTGGAAATCCACGCGGGTTCGCGGGGTCAGGAATGCACTCTCGCCGACCACGGCCGCGTCCATCAGCGCTGCGTCTTCCGGCTGAAATAACGCGTGAATCTTGCCAACGATGCTGCGATGGGCGCGCTCTCGCCACTTCTCCGGGAGATTGCCCGCGAATCCGGGCAGCACCTCGACTTTCGAACTCTTCGTCGACGCCAGCGTCGTGATGCCCTGGTCCGCCAGGTATCCCTCGTAGTCAAATGCGCCGGGATTTCGGAAATTGCGCGGCGCGTGCAGCTTCGCCGGAAAGCGCAACCGCTCGCCATAGCGAAACACGCGCATGGGCACGATCGCACCGCTGTCGTCGTATTCCTGGTCTGACTCCTTGCCGTAGATACCCAGCCGAATGGTGGTGCGCCGTGGCGACGCGCTCGTGCCTGGGCCGACTTCCTCGGTTTCGACGTCCACTGATTGCCGCAGTCCTCCGAATCCCGCTTCGCGGATCTCGCCCTCGTGTATCACGTGCGCCGTCACGAGAATCTCTTGCCCATCGGCGAGCGCAAGGATGCCTTCGCCAGAAGGCCGGTTCGAGCTCTGCAGCTGCAGTTCGAGCGCGCCGGTAAAGAAGAGCGCTCCCAGTGCCAGAGGAAACGCGAGCCACCACCGCCGGCGCGAAAAATAAATGCCGGCCCCGATAAATCCTGCCCCCGCGATGCACCACCACGTCGCCGGCCGCCACGCGTACGCGCCCGCCACGATTCCGGCCGCAAACGCAAGCGCGGCCCACAGCAGCGGCTGGCGAGGCGGATTTCTGTCTGGAGATTAATAACGGCGGGATGGCCTTTGTGGACGACACTGCCGATGAAAGAAGAGAACCGGAAGGCTAGCGGACCAGCTCAACCACCGTCTCGATGTGGTAGGTCTGCGGAAACAGGTCGATCAGGTGCGCTTGCTCGACCTGGTAGCCGCCTCCGATCAGCGGAACCAGGTCCCGCGCCAGGGTCGCCGGATCGCACGACACATACATCAGACGCGGAGCGGCCAGCTGGACCAGAGCGCGCGTTACCCGGTCTCCCAGTCCGGCGCGCGGCGGGTCGGCCACTACCAGGTCGGGATGCAGGTTCACCCCGCGCCTGGTGAGGAACTCGTCCACTTTCGCGCGCACAGCCTTCACCTTCGGTTGTGAATTGTATTGCAGATCGGACACGGAACTCTGTGACGACTCAACCGCCATGATGTGATCAAACGATGACGCCAGCGCCACGCTGAACAATCCCACGCCCGCATACAAATCCAGCGCCATCGTGCCCGATCGACCCGCAGTGACGATCGAAACCAGTTCATCCACGAGAAATCGATTCACCTGAAAAAACGAGCCTCCGCTCACGCGCAAAGCTCCGCTCTGGGTGCGATAGCGAAATTCTCCCGGATGCAGCACCCAATCGGGCTCTTCACTTAGGTGCCCCTCGACCCCGCGCGCCATTGCGATCGTCTGCGCGAAGCTGTAAACGCTGACCAGTTCGGGGACTTCGGCACGCAGCAGCTCTGCGAAAGCCTGCGCCGATCGCAAGCTGTTCCGTTGATCCGCCACCCTGGGATCGCTGTAGAGCTCTATCTGCAGTTGCGAATCGTCTTCATTGGCAAACAGCTCGATTTCTCGCAATGCGGGTGCAACCTTCCCGGCTCGACCCATCTGCCAGAGCACCTGAATCGCGCGGTTCAGCAGGGGCGAGCTGATCGGGCATGTTTCTACCGGCAGCAGCGCGTGCGAAGATGCCTTGAAATACCCCAGAGCGAAGTCACCTTCCGCCCGCACCTGCAAACGCGTGCGGTTCCGGTAATTCCACGGCGGCGAGGGATGGAGACGGAGTTCCGACGGCAATTTCAACTTGGCGAGGCGCCGCAAATTCTCGCTCAAAATTTCGGACTTGATCGCGAGCTGGTTCTCGTAGTCGGTGTGTTGATAGTGGCACCCGCCACAGCGCAGGAAGTAGGGACAGGCTGGTTCAATCCTGTGCACAGAAGCTGCAGAAATGTTCTCTACTTTCGCGCGCGCAAAGCCCCGCTTGTCCTCTTCAATCGAGGCTTGCACCTTTTCGCCGGTGAGCGTGAATGGAACAAAGACGGCTTTGCCGCGTCCTTGTTCATTGCCCGGAAGCCGGCCCAGCCCATCTCCGCCATACACGAGTTTTTCAATGGTTATTTCCAAGCTCTCGATTCTATGCCACCGCAGAAGTCGCTTTCCCGGAGCTGTGGATTACGCTAAACTCGATTCGTGGTTGGTCTGAGCGTTGTAACCACGCTTTAATATTGGTTCCTCTCAGATTCCCTTGTGTTCCGGGTTTGCCATGAAACTTTCGGTCGTCATGCCCATCTACAACGAGCGCGCCACGTTGCGGCGCATCGTGGGCAGCATCTTCTCGCAGTCGCACTCGTTCGAGATCGAACTGCTCTGCGTCGACGACGGATCCACCGACTCTTCCCGCGAGATTCTCGCCGCCCTTGAGCGCGAATACTCTCCCTCGATCCGCGTTTTGCTTCAGCCGCGGAACATGGGCAAGGGCGCTGCCCTGCGCCGCGGTATCCAGGAGGCCACCGGCGACTTCATCATCATCCAGGACGCCGACCTCGAATACGACCCGTCCGAGTATCCGCTCCTTCTCGAGCCGCTGGTCGAGGGCAAAGCCGACGTAGTCTACGGTTCCCGCTTCATGGGGGGCCGGCCGCACCGCGTGCTGTACTTCTGGCATTCGGTCGGAAACTGGTTGCTCACCTTGATGTCGAATGCCCTCACCGACCTCAACCTCACCGACATGGAAACCTGCTACAAGGTTTTCCGGCGTGAGGTGATTCAGTCCATCGACCTGAACGAAAACCGTTTCGGATTCGAGCCGGAAGTCACGGTCAAAATCGCCAAGCGCCGCTTGCGCGTGTATGAAGTAGGAATCAGCTACTCGGGTCGTACTTACGAAGAAGGAAAAAAGATCGGCTGGAAAGACGGCGTCCGCGCGGTTTGGGTGCTGGCGAAATACACGTGGAAAGAGCCACGCCTTGCTGCGCGCTCCCTCGAGCATGCGCCCCCCGTGCCCATCGACCAGAATCGTCCTGCGGAAGACGAAGCTCCCAGCGATCTGCGCAACGGGACAGCGCCCAAGAATCCCTAACGCCCGTCGCTTGCCGCTTTCGATGGCTGCCCGTCGTCGTTCCCTGCCACTTTCCACAGCTGCCAGTGCTTTCTAGCGATCGTGGAATCGATACTAGCCCCCGTCGCCGGCTGGAAGCCCGCCGTGTCCGATAGCTTAGCCCCGCCCTGCTCGGGAACAACCTCAACTACGTAGTCCACGTGACGCTGCAGCAGAAATTCCCGCGTGATCGGATGCGGCATGTCGAAATCGGCGATGACATGATTGGACAGATGGCTTCCGGCCAGCATGAAATTCGCTTCCTGGATTCCCGTATCGTTCAGCAAAGTCGTTCCTGCCGGCAGCGCGTCGACCATGCACGGATATGCGTAGGTCCTGCATCGACTCCACGCTCGACTGTGTGTCCGCGCTCCCAGTTCGCGCAGTGGAACGAATGCCGAAATCCCGCCAGTCACGATCAGGCAAATGGTAAGCAGCGCGACGAAAGCGCTTCTTTTGTAATTCTGCAAAAACTCCAATAGTGGCGCGGTCAGCACGCAGGACAGAACCAGTAACGGAAGCCCAAACCGCGGCATGCGCTGCAGCATGACCCACCACACCAGCGCGAGGGCCATCGATGCAGCCAGCAGCACCGCGGCGAGGGCACGGTTTTGCCCGGTAAAGATACGGTAGGCTGCGAACAGAATCCCTAGTGGAACGAATGCCGCGAAGGCGGCGCCCGTCCCGCTGCCCTCGCTGTAGGGAATCAGCTGGTCCCCTGGATTTCGCATCCACTCGGTCCACGGATAAATCGCCCACTCCGCCCGCCGGTGCACGAACTTGTCGCTGAATTCGTTCCCGGTAATCTGGGAAGGCGCGAATCCTTTAAGAAGCACGTGCTCGCCGATCTTCACCTGCATCGGGAACAGCGGATTTCCTGTCGCCTCGAACGATCGCCCAAACCAGAAAATGCTCGGCAACAAGACGCCCACGACGACCAAACCCAGCACCTTCGCCAATTCGCTGCTCGCGTGTATCGATTCGCGCACCAGCACAACCGCCACCACCAGGCAAAACACTGCCGCATACACCCAGAACACGGGCTTGGTTCCAACACTAACGCCGCACGCCAATGCCGCCAGCAGGATCAGCTTCTGCGATCGTTGATGGAACTGCCGGTCCGCGTTGCTCCGCGACTGCCCCTCTCGGCTGCTAAGAAAAAATGCCAGCGCCGCCGCCAGAAACGCGGTCCCAAACAAATCCACGTAAGCGGAGAACGCCTGAAATTCCACCATGGGCAAACTGAGCATGACCAACATGGCCGTGTACGCCGCGACGCGGTTCCCGCTTACCAACCGAGCAGCAATGACGTACGTAGATAACGCCAGAACAGCCAGAGCGAAGAAATTCACCAGCGGAGCCAGCGCCTGCCAACCGGTGCTGAGCAGCAGCATCATTCCAATTTCGGCGTTGCCCGGCAGACCGTATTGCCATCCCAGCGACGCCGGAATCCCCAGCGAACCAGTCTGCAGCCAACGCAACGCCACCGGCAGATGGTAGGCAAGCGCGTCCCATCCGCTTGGATACGAGCTCAGCAGATTCGCTGCGAATACGAGATACGAGCAGGCGAGTACGCCGCTACCAATCCACAGATACCTCGGAACCGGAGACCGCTTATCAGGTTGTCGTGTTAGCGTTGCCTCAATTGCCAGATTCCGGGAGGCCTCATCGCGATGTTTGGATTCGATCCCGTTTGGTACGGTGGCTGCATCGCGAAGTGGACTGAAACGCCAAGCGACCGCCGCCAGAATGACGAATTGAATCGCCGCGAGCCCCCACAGGTGCATAACGCCGACCCACCCTGCGATTTGAAGCGCTGCCATTGCCTGCACCGGGATCAGCACCAGCAGCGCCCAGATCACCAGTCCCGCCAGCGCCCGAATCGCCCGGTCCGCCGAGACCGCACAACGCCGGCTCCATATCCAGCTCGCGATAGCCGATGCCACCAGATAAACGATCGCCGCCATAGGTCCGCTTCAATGCCCCATCTTCGCCATAAGCAACCGCACCGCCTGCCCCAGAGTCCGCACCGCGAAGCTGTGCACCAGCCAGAAGATCGCGCTCGCCGTCGCCAGGGCCATCCAAACACCAGCCCCGCGCCGCTCGCGATCCTGTTCTGAATTTGAGCCAGACGTCATAGCTTGTTCCGAGACTCCGCGATGCCAAACACGAATCTTTCCGCGTTGATCCTTAGAGCCTGGGATCGACCGGCTCGCTTTCCAACGCCAGCACGCCGAAGACGCACTCGTGCACCCGCCGCAACGGCTCTTTCTGCACGAAGCGCTCCAGAGCCTCGATCCCCAGGGCGAATTCCCGCGCAGCCAGCGACCGCTTCCTTCCTAATCCCCGCCGGCGCAGCCGCTCGAGGTTGTCGCCAAGCACATACTCAGGCCCATAGATGATGCGCAAATACTCGCGTCCGCGAACCTTGACCGCCGGCTGCGCCAGTCCCTTGTGTCCCTGCGCAACGAACTCCGTTGGCTTGACCACCATGCCTTCTCCACCGTCCACCGTGATTTGCTGCCACCAGGAGATGCCCCGCTCCTGCTCCGCCGGTTGTGTCAAATCGATCACTTCGTAGGGCGTGGACAGCAGCAATTCCGGGTCAGAGGCGCAAATCCGCGCCAGGGTTTGCATGTGCCACCCGTGATCTCGCGTGACGTGCACCGCTCCCTCGCTCGCCAGCAAATGAAACGGCGCCAATTTCAAATCCTTCAGCGACTCGACCGTCCAGCAATATCGCCGATAAGCTTCGGTATACAGTTTCGTCGCTTCCGCGCGCTGGCGATATCGCTCCAAAATCGTGGAGATCTCCGAATCCGCGGCCGACGTCTGCGCGAGCGCATCGATGGCCGCCGCCAGCCCAGATCGCGCTGCTGCCCCCGCCGGCGCATACTGCCGCTGCAACAACTCTTTCGCTTTCATCGACCACGGCATCAGCTCACAGTCCAGGCAGACCCAATCGGTCTTCAACTCCTCCCAAACGCCCGCTGCTCCGATCGCAGCGCGCACCCGCAGCAAGAACTCGTCTTCCAGCTTGCTGTCAGTAAAAAATCTCCGCCCGGTTCGCGTATAGCAAACGCCCGATTCCCCTTCGACAATGCCAAATCGCCGCCGCGCCGTCTCGGCATCGCGGCACGCGATCACTACCGCCCGCGAGCCCATGTGCTTCTGCTCGCAGACCACCTTGTGTACGCCTTCATGCAGATAGTAGGCGAACGCTTCTTCCGGATGCTCGAGCAACCCATCGCGCTTGCTGGTCTCGCAGGGCGACATTGTCGGCGGCAGATAGATCAGCCACTTCGGATTGACGGCGAACCGGCTCATCACCTCAAGCGCCGTGATCGCGTTCTCCTCGCGAATTGTGATGTTGCGCGACAGTCGCGTGTGGATGATGCGCTTGCCCAGCACATCCTCGATGTTGAGCAACTCATCCTGTTGCTGTTGCGCCGTCAGAGCAGGAGCCGCCGCGTCCGGTTTCAAGAATGGTTTGGCGGACTCGTAGTAGGTCCGATGCGCCGGAACCGAAACCAGCTCCTTCTCCGGATAACGCAGCGCCGTGAGCTTCCCTCCGAAGACGCACCCGGTATCGATGTTGATCGTGCGATTCAGCCATTCCGGTTCGGCCACCGGAGTGTGCCCAAACACCACCATCGCCTTCCCGCGATACTCCGCCGCCCAGTTGTAGCGTACCGGCAGCCCATACTCGTCGGTCTCGCCAGTGGTTTCGCCGAAGAGCGCGAAGTCGCGAACCTTGCCCGATCCACGCCCTTGCATTTCTTCTTTCATTCCGGCATGCGCCACCACCAGCTTGCCGTCATCGAAAACATAGTGGCTGACCATTTTGTTGATGAAGTCAGCCGCAATGCGCGAAAGCCCGTGCCAGTGCTTGTCCGCCTCTTCAAATTGCTTCAGCGAATCGCCGAGCCCGTGCGTGATCCGTACATCCTTTCCCCACACTGCGCGCATGAACTTGATGTCGTGATTCCCCGGCACGCAGATCGCGTCACCTGAGTCCGCCATCTGTTTCACAAGAATGACGGTCTCCGGAATCTTCGGTCCGCGGTCGACCAGATCGCCTACGAACACCGCCTTGCGTCCCTGCGGGTGCTTGTACCCACCCGCCGCTGTTGGCTCGTATCCAAGTTTCCCCAGCAGCTCGACCAGTTCATCGCAACAGCCGTGCACGTCGCCGATGATGTCGAAGGGCCCGTGTTCGTCTTTGCGGTTGTTCCAGAGCGGCTGCCGCGTAATCGTCGTTGCCGCAACTTCTTCCGGCGACGACAGCACAAACACGTGGCGGAAGCCTTCCCGCTCCAGCCCGCGGATGGACCGGCGCAATTGCTGCGATTGATTGCGCACCACGTGTGGCCCAAACTGCCGGTCCGGGCGCGACTGGTTGCGCTCATGGCACAACTTCTCCGGCATATTCAGGACGATCGCTACCGGCAGCACGTGATACTCGCGCGCCAGCGCGACCAGCGGCTTGCGAGCTTCCTCCTGCACGTTAGTGGCATCGACTACCGTCAGCCGTCCCGCCGCCAGGCGCTTGCGCGCAATGTAGTGCAGCAGCTCGAACGCATCGCCGGTCGCTGACTGGTCGTTCTCGTCATCCGACACCAGTCCCCGGCAGAAATCGGATGAAAGAATTTCCGTCGCCTTGAAATGCTGGCGCGCGAACGTCGATTTGCCACATCCCGAGGCCCCGACCATCGCCACCAAAGACAATTCCGGAATCGTGATCTTCACCGCGAGAAGACCCCCATCTGCGTCGGAGCCCCAACCTCGGAGTCTTCTTCTCCCACCGGCAGGAATCTCGCGGAATAGCCAAAGCGCCCGGCAACACGCGCGGACCACTGTTGAAACTCGGCTCGCGTCCATTCGAAACGATGGTCCTTGTGCCGAAACTCGCCCGCGGGCAGCGTCTCGAACTTCACGTTGTAATCGGCGTTGGGCGTTGTCACGATGACTGTTTCGGGCCGAGCTGCTTCAAACAGCACGCGCTCAAACGCCGCCAGACGCGGCGGATCGAGATGCTCGATCACCTCGACCACCGTGGCTGCGTCATACCCCGCCAGCCGCGGGTCGCGATACATCAGCGAGCCGTGAATCAGCTTCAGCCGTTCTTTCTGCTTCGACGGCATGCGGTCCAACCGCAAGCGCTGCGCCGCCACTTCCAGGCTGCGATAGGAAACGTCCATGCCCACTATCTCGCGAATTCCCTTCTCGTCGAGCAACGCCTTCAGCAATTTTCCCTCGCCGCAGCCCAGGTCGATCACGCGCCTTGCGCCCACCGAGCGCAGCACCGCGACCACCGCTCCCATGCGCTGCTGCCACAAGCGGATGGGTTCCTCGATCTTCGTTTCTTCTTCCGCATGTGCGGCCTGGGTTGCATCCGGATCGGGATTGTCTTCTTCCGCTAGCCGCGCCATGGCCTCGCGCGCCAGCTGCCGCTGTCGTGGCAGATAGCGCTTCACGATCGCTTCCTTGTGCGGATGCCCCGCCAGCCATCCTTCTCCCTTGCGTAGAAGTTTTTCGACCTCATCCTTGCCCACCCAGTAATGCTTTTCGGCATCGAGCACCGGAATCAGCACGTAGAGATGCCGCAGCAGATCGCGCAAAAGCACTTCGCCTACGAGCGTGACCGTGTAGTAAGGTCCATCGCCCCACTCGGGAAATGTTTCGTCCAGCGGATGCCGCTCCGCCCGCACCCGATACCCCAGCGGCTCAAACAGTTCGCGCAGCAGGCCGTCGCCACCGCGGCAGGCAATGACATGCAGGGTCGCAGTCAGCGGAATCTTTCGCTCCGCCAACTCCTGCCGCCCTTTACTGCGTCCGGTCATCGCCGTCCCCAACGCCCTCCCGATCGCTACGCTCGTGAACGACGACAGCACATAGGGGCGGTCATTCACGTACTGATCCAGGGTCGCCCCCTCGCCACGCTGCCCCTTGCCCCGCACCAACCCGACCGGGTCCACATCCAGCAGAAGCGCCGCCGTGCACCGCTCCTCGGACGCCTCCGGATAAAACAAATGCGCTTTGCCGAACGACAACTCAAAGGAATGGACCTTCGCCGGGTTCTTGTGCAGCAGATACCCCAAATCCGTCGCAGGGCGATGCGTGGTCGTGATGGTCAACAACATGGCTGGATTATAACGAGGTGTGAGCGTCCAAATTTCTCAGCTACGTGTTCGCCAAAAATGACTTGTCATCCTGAGCGAAGCGAAGGACCCCGATGCGCTCCGGTGGAGGCCGAATATCTTTGGCGTCGACACCCAAAGCTGTTAACGGCGAATAACCTTCCACGGCTTTGGAGCCGGATATCACCCACCAGAACTACTCCACAGTCTCAGGTCCGTCGTCCCACATATGCGCCCGGATCCGCCAGGATCCGTCCGGCATCTTTTTCATCACGTTGAGATAGGTTCCGGGATGGGAATGCCTATGCGTCACTCCGTCCTGAGTGACCGTCCAGGTCACGCGATCGGCCCCGCGCGCGAACGCCAGGGCCGCATTTCCGTCGATCTCATCGACGGTGATGTCCAGCCCGGTGACGGTCGTAACCGGGCCTCCGGGCGTGAACCAATATTTCTCAATTGCTGCGATACCCACAACAGCGGGCGTTCCGTGCGCGGGCATCAGCACCGCATCACCGCTAAAGGTTTTGAGAACACCCTTAGCGTCATTGGCGAGCCAGGTCGTTCGGTAGGCTTCAATCGTGGAGCGGATTGCGTTGTGGTCGGCTGGAGTCAGCGAGCTTAGCCGTTCGTTGGATCCGGCGACGGTCGCCACGAACGATAGACTCACAAGAAGAATAGCCAGGCACCGAGCGAGGTTTCGGTTTTGCATGGGTCGGGCCTCCCCTGCACATAGACTCAGTCAGCGGGTCAGCGTGAGCACAACTCGCGGAAATATGCCCGGTTGTGGCGGACACTCCTGTCCCCGTTTTGCAAGACTACGAGTGCAATCTTCGATTCGGAACGCTGGGCGGAAAGAACCGACCTTAACGGAAAAGATCTGAATTCCAGCTCTCGAAAACATCTCTACAAATTCTTCCTCCAAAACTCCCGCATGGTCTTCGACAGGTGAATTCTGGCGGGCGGATCCGTGAAGCCGTGCTTGCGCATGGGATACACCATCATCTCGAACATCTTGTCGTTCTTGATCAGTTCATTCATAAACGCGTACTCGTTCTGTGGATGAACGTTGTCGTCGTAGCTGCCGAAGATCAGCATCACGTGGCCGCTCAAGTCGGCGGCTCGCTTCACCAGCGACGCGCGCTCGTATCCCTCGGCTTTTTCCTCGGGAAGGCCCAGCACCATCTCCGACGTCTTCGAGTCGTAGTAGCGCCAGTCTGTCACCGGCGCGCCCGCGATGCCAGCCTTGAATTCTTTCGAATGCGTCATCAAGGTCAGCGTCATGGTGCCGCCGCCGCTCCACCCCCACACGCCAAAGCGGCTGCCATCGACCCAGGGCTGCGACTTCAGCCAGCGCACCCCGGCCACCAGGTCGGCGGTCGTGCTCTCCGGATTTGTGGCGGAAGTGTTCTCCAGCTTCTTGCTGATCCCGGTCGAAACGCGGCCATCGAGGCCGACCACCACATAACCGTCGCCGAGCAAGAGTTGATTGTTCAGTAAGGCCGGCTGCCAGGCATTGTGAATGGTCGGAATCGACGGCATCCCATAAACAAAGAGAATCACCGGATACTTGTGCGCCGGATCAAAGTTCTTCGGCTTCAGGATCTGCGCCGGCAGCGGGAAGCCATCCGCAGCCGGAATCGTCAACAGTTCTGGATACTGCATATCCGCCGGGAGCAGTTCGGGGCGCGGCGGCGCAAGAGTCTGGCGCGTCTTGCCATCCGCTCCGCAGAGCCGCAAAGCCGGCAATTGCCGGATATTCGAATATACGTCGAAGTAGTAGCGCGCGTCCGGCGACATCGTGATGCGATGCGTCCCCGCCTCGGTTGTCAGCTTCGTAAGCCCGCTGCCATCGCTCTTGATGCGGTACAGCTGACGCTCGATGGACGACTCCTTCAGCGCCGTGAAATAGATCCAGTCCTGCTCGGGATCGATGCCCACCACTGCCCGCCGCAGCCACGCGGCAACTCCTCCCGCCGAAGCCAGCGCCCACTCTCCTTTCGTGACCTGGTTGGTCAGCTTGCCATCCATCTGAAATCGATACAAATGCATGTACCCGTCACGCTCCGACGCCCAGAGAAAGTGCGCGCCGTCCTTGAGGAAAAAGAGATCGTCGCTGGTGTTCACCCAGAAAGGATCGCTTTCCGTCAAAACCAGCCGCGCGACTCCCGTGCTCGGGTCAGCAAAATAAAGCCCCATCTCGGTCTGCGTGCGATTCAACGTCTGCACACTGACCCGCGTTGAGTCGGGTAGCCACTTCACGCGCAGGACCCATTCGTAGGGCTTGTCGTTGATCTCGATCCACCGGGTGCTCGCGTCTCCGATCTTCACCACGCCCACCCGCACTCGCGGATTCCTTTCTCCTGCCTTCGGATACACCTGGTGAATGATGCGCGGATCCACCGGCGCGAAGTCCACGAAAGTGCTCACCGGCACGCCCGACTCGTCCGACTGCAGATACGCAATCGAGCGCGAGTCTGGAGACCACCAATACGCCGTGTCGCGGCGCCCGAAAACCTCCTCCCAATACACCCACGAGAGGGTTCCGTTCAGCGTGGTCTGCGATCCATCACTCGTGAGCCGCGTCTCTTTCTTGCCGGCCACGTCATACACGTACAGGTCGTTCTCGCGAACGTAGGAGATGAAGCGTCCATCTGGCGAAAATTCCGGGTCTTTCTCGGTAGCCGCTGATTCCGTGATCCGCGTGAAGCGTGACGAAGCCAGATCCAGAAGAAAAACGTCTCCCTGTATCACGTACACGGCCTGCTTTCCTGCGCCATCCATAGCGTCAGGCCAGGGCAACGCGTCCTTCACACCGGAATCCTTGGCGAGAGACGCCAGCGAAGCCACAGCCGCTTTCATGTCGACTGCCGGGTGCGGCTGCCCGTTTGCCGGATCGAGCTTCTCCAGTGTTCGCTCCGCCAACGGAACCCGCGTGTCGTACAGCAGGGCTGTCCCATCGTTCAGCCATTGAAATTCCGGAACATCCGCCACGTGGCTGCCCTCGCCGTAAACCCACTCCGCGGTCAACGGCGGCTTCTCCGCCACTGCGGCCAAGCAGCCAGCGGCAACCGCTATGCACAGCAGGAATGCAAATTTGCGAAGGTGAATCCGGTGAGTCATGGGGCCTCCTGGTTCCGCATCGAGCAAGCGCTCGGTGCCACATCCTACAAGAGTACGCGTGCTCCGAGGGTGACCCCATTCTTGAGGGTGCCCCATCCTAAGCGTCGCGTTCTTTGCGACGTTTAGGGTGGGGATTTTGACTTTCGCGTCGGATCAAGAGCTCGGTTCCCCAGGCTTGCCTCGGTTCTGTGGACGCCAACCTGGCTCCCGCGCCGACACGTTAAGCGTGAAGTTCCTTGGCCGCTGCCAATACCTCGGGTACGACGGTGTCGATGTCGGCATCGGTCGTCAGGTGATTCACGATGCACGCCCGCAAACAGAACTTTCCCTTCAACTCGGCATTGGACAGATAGACTCGTCCGCGACGAATGATGCTCTTCAGCAATGCGAGATTAAAGGCGTTGCGTTCGTCCTTGGATGCGTCGCCGCGAAGCAGATACCGAAAGCACACCGCGCTCAACTCGACCGGAGCCAGCCGTTCCAGGGCCGGCGCAGCATCGATGGCGCGCGCGAGCTGCTGTGCATGTTCGAGATCGGCGCGAATCGCTTTTCGAAAACTCTCGAGCCCGTGATAGCGCAGCGAGAGCCATAACTTGAGAGCGCGACAACGCCTCGTAAGTTCCATCGATTCCTCGAAGAAGGCGAAGCCTTCAATGGGATCGCTGCTGAGCTGCTTGGCATAAGTGCCGGTGTATTTGAAAGTCTGGCGGGCCATGTCCAGATCGCGGTAGAGCAGGCATCCGCAATCGATAGGCTGATAGAGCCACTTGTGCGGATCGAGCGAGAGGGAATCCACCAGGGCCAGGCCGTCGAACTTTTCAGGCGCAGCCACAGCGGCGAGCGCGCCATAAGCGCCGTCGACATGCATCCAGATGCCATGCGCGCGGGCAATTTCAGCAATCGCACGCAAGGGATCGACGGCGCCAGTATTCACGGTTCCCGCCGAGGCCACCACCGCAATCGGAGTCCGTCCGCGCGCCTCGTCTTCACGGATCGCGCGCTCCAGTTCTGAAGGGATCATGCGGTAGGCATCGTCGCATGCGATGTAGCGCAGGTGATCGCGGCCGATGCCAAGCATGGCTACAGCCTTCGGCACGGCCATGTGGATTTGTTCGGAAGCATAGATAACCCCGGCGTTCGCCCCCCACAAGCCGCGCTCATTCGCAGGAGTCCTGGCTTCGCGCGCCATGGCGAGACCCATGAGGTTCGCGGGAGAGCCGCCGCCAGTAAGCGTTCCGGTGAATCCCTTGCAACCGATCGCTTCCGCCAGCCAACCTACGACCGTGCGTTCGAGCGTGACGCCCGCGGGCGACGAGCGCCAGGCCGTCATGTTTTGGTTGATGACAGAAGCAAACAGGTCGCCTAGCGCAGCCACGGGCTCGCCCGGCCCTTGTACGTAGCCAAAGAAGCGCCCATTCTGTGCGCGACTGTGATCCATCATTGTGCGCAGGGCGGCGACAGACTGGTCTCCCATGCCCTTTTCGGGTAGATCGAGTGCGAAAAGGCGTTCGGTTTCTGCGCCGCTCGTTGACGGAAAGATGGCGCGCTGGCCAAGCGCCGAGAGATACTCGGCCGAAAGATCGGACACCTGCTCAGCCAGGCGGCGGAAGTCATCTGCAGAAAATTCAAGAGGTCTCATGCGAGCAGAGATTTAATCACAGTGGAATGAAAAACGTCGTCAGGCGCAAGCATCCAGAGGACATTCGCACGGACTCTATGTCCCTCCGTGTCCTCTGTGGTTAAGGGTTTTGACCCACCGGCAAAGCGCAAACCGCGCCCTCGCTGAACCCTTCAGACTCCAGGCCGAAGGCATGATTGAAACGGGCTCGATAGTTTTCCCAGGCGATGTTAGCGGTGAGTTCCACCAGTTGCGCGTCGTCGAACTTCTCACGCAAGCGTACAAACAGAGTATCAGGAATCTCCGCCGGCGTGTCGGTCATGGCGTCGGCATAGGCGAGCACGATTTTTTCCAGATCCGAGAACACGCCGCTGGTTGGGTAGTCCCGAAGCGCTTCAATCTTTTCCTGCGAGATGCCGCTATGTCTGCCGACGGCAGACCCGATGTCGATTCAAAACGGACACCCGACTCGCGTGGCCACACGCAAGGTGGCGAGTTCCTTCAACGCCGTATCGAGGCGATGGCTCGAGGCGAGTGCCTGCTCCATCTGCCCATATCCCCAAAGAATTGCGGGATGGTGTGCCGTGACCTGCACCGGCATGACGTTGCGTCCCAGCTTGCGCTTCGTGAGCGCGTAGACGATGCGGGTGAAGAGACCGCTCGGGAAGCCTTGCCTGGACGGATCGGCACCGGGGATACGGGACATGAAGAATTCTCCTTTAGTCTTTTTGATGAGCAAGGAGCGGGGGAGGTCTCAGCTTTAGCCGGTGGCTGCTCACAGCTCAAAGCTCGAAGGCGCTAGTACACAATCACCGCACATCCCCGACGCTGGGTGTCTGGTCTTGTCGAACATGGTCGCGGAGAAGACCACGGAGCTCTTGAATCTGCTCTGATGACATGACCCTTTTCGGGACGACCGTCCACCGCTCTGACCCCAAAAATAAAAGAAACATGCGATTTGTTTCTCGATATTTTGTATAGGCCCGCCACTCCAACTGAGAATTCCCCGTCGGAAAAACTGCGGCGATGCCCCGATCATCAAGTGTCAGTACAATCTCACCCTGAGCCGAAGGGTTCATTCGGATTGCGCGTCGCGCCCGTCTGCATGGAACCTCATACATCGCGATACCAATTGCGCAGGACACGGCCAACCATGCCCATCCGGCTAAGGAGTGGCGGTTTTGAACCAGGTAGGTGCCGATAAAGAAGAGCAGTGCCAGGAGCAAAATGTAGATGAACTGTCCCCATGTGGACCGAGGGGCGCTGCGTAGACCATCCTCGACATCTTCAGCGTTGGGAGTGAACCGGATCTCCATCACAAAACGATTCTAAGCGACGGAGCCCTATAAAATAACTCGCTCATCCCCCACGCGCCGGGTTACGCGCTCCCGATCGAGGTACTCCAGCAGCGGAATTGCATATTTCCGGCTGACGCCGGTGAGCTCCTTGAATTTACCGACATCGATCTTCGCCACGCCTTGCGACTTCTGTGTGGCGATCTGCCTGCGCAGCGCCTCAAGCGCCGACTGATGAAAGACGAGTTCTTCGGAAATTTTCACCAGCACCTTGTCGCGCAGCAGCAGCGTAACGATCTTCTGCGCGCGCGCTTTGTCGACCTTGAGGCCGGCCAGCACGTTGTAGAGCGCCGGCACTTGCAAACCCGCCGACGAAAACGCCTGCTCGATGGTTCTCTTCGACTCGGCCTCGTCGTCTCTCATCACGACGCCGCGCCCGCGCAAGTGCACCAGTTCGCCCGACAACTCGATCTTGCCATCGCGTGCAAGTTGCCGCAGGACTGCCTCGAAAACCA
Source organism: uncultured Acidobacteriota bacterium (assembly GCA_963729415.1). GTDB lineage: Bacteria > Acidobacteriota > Terriglobia > Terriglobales > Acidobacteriaceae > Gp1-AA133. The sequence goes on from CAVSOD010000018.1 coordinate 1,221,632, forward strand.
CTGGTCCGCCGTCCGTTTGATCCCGCAGCGCCTCTTTGCCGATCCCCGGCTCGAGCGGATGGGTCTTGTGAAACTCCGAGATCGAACCGAGGATCTGCCGCTGCAGTTCGTTCCACGCCGAGGTCAGCAGAAAGACATCTTCGATTTGCACGATGTGTCCGGCCTTTACAGCATCTGCGAGCAGCGACGAAATCGTGGCCCGCGTCCATCCAGTCTCCGCCACCAACTCATGCAACGAGATGCCATCGTGATGCGCGCGCGCCACGCGAGCCTGTACAACGGTCTTGCGGTCGCCGCTGGCCAGCGCCTCCAGAGTGCTGTCTTTGTGCAGGCTCCGGGACAACGGCAATGCGTCGAGCACAATGCCGCCGCCGATCGTGACCACCGGCGAGAATTGGCGAACGATGAAGCGGTCCCCGGGTAGAAGCAAAGCGGGTTCGGCCAGGCGCAGCCGCGCGTACGTCGTTTCGCCGGGCTTCACGGCTTTCGCGCCATCGAGAGCGACCTCGGCGATCGTTTCCGAAGTGTAGGCGTGCAAGTGGACGCGCGCCCGATCCTTCAGCGGCTTGACCGAGGGCAAAAGGGACAACGACACATCCATTCGGTTCGTGGATCGAAAAGTCCCCGGCGGTGCGAGTGTCATCCCGCGTGCAAGGTCTTCTACCGTGGCCCCCGCGAGATTCAAGGCCGTGCGTTGCCCGGCGATTGCTTTGTCGGCCGACTCGCCATGCACCTGAACGCCGCGCACGCGTACGTGCTTGCCGATCGGAAACACTTCCAGTTCGTCGTCTTTGTGAATGGTGCCCGACACGAGCGTGCCGGTGACCACCGTCCCGAATCCCTTCATGGTGAATACGCGATCGATGGGAAGTCGCGTCAGCGCACTCGGGTCTCTGGCCGGAACTTCCTGCGCCATTTTCGCCAGTGCCTGCTTCAACTCAGGGAGGCCGGCGCCGGTAAGCGAACTGACGGCAATGATCGGGTTGCGGGGCGAGAAACTCTGGTGCTCGTCTTCTCTGAATTGTTTGGATCCAGAAAAGACCCGCGCAGGAACTCCTCGACTTCGAGTTTCACCACATCGAGGGTTTCGGCGTCGACCGCATCGGACTTGGTCAGCACCGTGATGCCGCGCCGCACCGCGAGCAGGCGGCATATATCGAAGTGCTCCCGGGTCTGCGGCTTGATCGATTCGTCGGCGGCGATGACCAGCAGCACCAGGTCAATGCCACCCACCCCCGCCAGCATGTTGCGCACGAAACGCTCGTGCCCGGGCACATCGACGAAGCCCAGCCGAAGCTTCTCCCCGGTGGGCGCCGCCAATTCGAGATGCGCGAAGCCAATGTCGATGGTGATGCCACGCCGCTTTTCTTCTTCGAGGCGGTCCGCATCGATGCCGGTGAGCGCCTTCACCAGGGCGGTTTTGCCGTGATCGATGTGTCCCGCCGTGCCGACAATGACCGATTTCATGGACGAATCAGTATAGGTCGTCGGCGCCGAACGGAGCCATGCGGCTGGGATAGAGCGTTGGAGGCTGATGTGTTCTTTGTGGGGCTGGAGAATCTCTTTCCCAGAGAATCTTTCCCAGAGAATCTTTCGAGGAGACTCCCTCCTCGCTGTTGCCGCTTTTCTTCGCGCCCGTTGCGGCCTTCCTTTGCGTGCTTAGCGGTTAAAGGCTTTCCTCCGCGATCTCCGCGGCCGCTCTCCGCGCCCTCTGCGTTTTAAGATTTCTCCGTCGCCCGGTCCCCATCCCTGAAGTCGCGTGTGGATTAGATCTCGAATCTACTTGTTGGTCACGACCACTTCGCCGTTCTCGACCTTGATCCCACCGACATTCTCAGGCAGCTTCAAGCGGTCGCGCTGTTCCAGCAGGCGTTTCTGCAGCTGATCGTTCACCAGCGACACCGGCACTTCCAGGTCGCCGATCTTGATCTTGGTCGGCTCGAACGTAGCAAAGCCGTCCTTTGATCCGACATGTCCTTCGAGCGTGACCCAGACATCTTTCCCCGCGATGTGGGTGAGGAACTGGCCCTTGGCCACGTCGCCCTCGAAGTTCACCTGGTAATCCTTGACGCTGGCATCCCCGGGACCGAGATCGCCGGAAAGCGAACCACTTGGGCTGCTTTGTCCGCCGCCCGCCGGGGGAGATGCCTCACCTGAGGCCGGCTCGGAAGAGAGCGCACCTGAGGCCTGGGCAAGCGCCGCGGCCACCTCCTGCGCGTTTAACCGCACTTCGGCGCCCGACTGTCCCTGCGCTTGTGCCTGCGCCAGCTGATCGATCTTGTTTTGAAACGACTGCGCGTTGGCGGCCACGGCCGGAGCGGGTAACGGTGCAGCCACCGGCGTCGGCTTCTTCAGCACCAGAATCAGCGCGACCACGGAGGCCGTAAGAGTTGCGATGCTGATGATGCGATCAATCTTGATCTTCATGGGTGCTCCTGATCATCCCCACGACACTGTCATCTGCTACTTCACACTGTCATCCTGAGCGAAGCGAGGCGCCAGCTGAACGAAGTCGAAGGACCCCGTGTTTTCTAACACCATCACCGACGCGCAAGGGAATTCTTGGCACGACACCCGACACCACGTGGGTTAAGCCGACGACCGACGACCGAAAGCCGACGACCCCTTCCCAATGCTATGCCACGCCCACCCCCGGTTCACATCACCAAAGCCGCTGTCCGCTGGGCTGAATAAACATCTTCGAGGAGTTGCCCCTTCACGGTCGTTCGCGGGCGAGGGCCCTTCGGCAGGCTCAGGGCAGGCTGCCCGCGCTACATTCGCCACTAACTCCGCACGCTCCGCTCCCGCACTTGCTCCGACGTCAGCCCGTACAGAGGCGGCGTCTCGACTCCCAGGATCGCCAGATACAGATAAATCTGCCCGCGATGATGTGCCTCGTGCTCGATCATCGCCCGCAGCCATTTCCAGCAGGTGATCGGAGTGCCATCCGGAGTCGCCACCTTGCGGTTCAGGTCCTCCGGAGTCAGCCGGGAAAAAGTCTCCACCGACTCGCGATGCAGCCGCTCGGCAAACTCCATCACCGCCTCATACCCGTCGGCCAGTTCCTTGCCGCACCCCGCATAGCGGCTCGGCCGACCCGACACCGTCTCCGCATACATGTAGCGATTGATGGTCGCAATATGCCGCACCAGGTCACCCAGCGTGAACCTGCCCTCGCGGTAGGTCCACTCAATCTTGTCCGCCGGGATGCATCGCGCCACATGCATAGTGCGCTGGTGAATTTTGTCGAAGTAGTCGAGGAAAAGGTTCAGGTCTTGAATCTGCATAATGGGTGACTCACTGGCAGAGGTCGGGGACTCATATAATTCTATGGATGTCATCAAAGAGACCGGCAGTAGTCGCAATTCTTGCACTTGTGATCACCGCTACTACCTTGGCCAATGATACTTGGACGCTGCGCCAAGATGGGATCGGACCCATCAAAATTGGCATGACGCTGCCCCAACTGAGCACCGCCCTCCACGAAAAATTCAAGCTACCTGAGAACAAAGACGATCAGGGGTGCTTCTACGTGAAGCCGGCCAAGCACCGCGTATCGTTAATGATCGAAGATAAGCACCTTGTGCGCATCGACATCAACAAACCGGGAACACCTACGGAGAAGGGCATTCAGGTCGGTGATTCAGAGAAGCATGCTTTGCAGGCTTACGGACCCGATGCCAAGGTAGAAGAACACAAATATAACCCCGATGGACACTATGTAACGATTCGCTCTAAAGACGGACGCTACGGGATTCGCTTCGAGACTGACAAGGGGAAGATCGAACAATTCTATGCGGGCACCGTTGAGGCGATTCAGTATGTAGAGGGCTGCCAGTGAGACTCGACTGCTCAACGAAAAATCTCGCGCACAAGGGCTTCAATCTGCTCTCGCCGCCAATTCTCATCTAACGCTTCTGACAGTTCAGGCCACAGCTGATCCTCAGCCAGCTTCCTGAGCAAGGTCCGGGCCGCCTTGTTTGGGCGCTGGTTCGACAGCCGAGCTTCAAGCCAGTGCACGATTTCGCGGGAATTGTCGAAGCCCTCTGCAGCGGAGTCAGCATTAGGCATGTCGACCTCGAAAACCTCCTCGAATGCCATCACCATCTCGACGGTGTCAAGACTGTCCATCGCACTCGACCCAATATATGTCCTCACCCCTCCAGCTTCCTCACCAGCACCTCATTCACCACCTGCGGATTCGCGTGGCCCTTCGACGCCTTCATGACCTGCCCGACGAAGAACCCGAGCATCGTCTTCTTGCCTGCACGGTACTGCTCGACCTGCTTTGGATTCGCCACGATCAGCTCATCGATAATCTTCTCCAGCGCCGACGTGTCCGACGACTGTACCGGCCGCCCCTCTTCTTCGTACACCGCGCCGAAATCCTTGCCGCGCTCGAAGCTCAGGTCGTAGAGGTCCTTCAACATCTTGCCCGAGATCGCGCCTGACTCCACCAGGTCTGCCGACATCGCGACGCCCTGCATCGTAATCGGCGACTGCCCGATCTCCAGTCCCTTCGCCTTCAGCCGCCCCATCAACTCGCCCTGCACCAGATTGGCCACGCGCTTGGGATTCTTCGCCGCCTTGGCTGCCGCCTCGAACTGGTCGGCCAGCTCCTTCGAGAAGGTCAGCACATTCGCGTCGTACTCAGTGATGCCGTAATCCTTCACCATGCGCGCCCGCCGCGCCTCGGGCAGCTCCGGCAGCTGCCGCGCAATCTCCGACTTCCATTTTTCGTCGACCACCAGCGGCAGCAGATCCGGCTCGGGGAAATATCGATAATCGTGGGCCTGCTCTTTCGAACGCATCCCGTAAGTGCGGCCTTCGTTCGCGTTGTAGAGGCGCGTCTCCTGCGGGATCTTGCCGCCCGCCTCGATCACCTCCACCTGGCGCGCAATCTCATACTCCAGCGCCTCGCGCACAAAGCGGAACGAATTCACGTTCTTGATTTCCGTTTTTGTCCCAAACTCTTTCTGACCGCGCGGCCGCACGCTGACGTTGGCGTCGCAGCGCAGGGAACCTTCCTCCATGTTGCAGTCGCTCACGCCGGTGTACAGGATGATTTCCTTCAGCAGCGTCAGGTACTCGTAGGCTTCCTCGGGCGTCGACATGTCGGGCTCGCTGACAATCTCGATCAGCGGCACGCCCGTGCGGTTCAGGTCGATGGCCGTCTTCTGGCCGGCGTCGGCAAAACCTTCGTGCAGGCTCTTGCCCGCATCTTCCTCCAGGTGGATGCGCGTAATGCCGATCTTCTTGCCGCCATTCTGCTTCAGTTCGATCCAGCCAAATTCGGCCAGCGGCTTGTCGTACTGCGAGATCTGGTAGCCCTTGGGCAGGTCAGGATAGAAGTAGTTCTTGCGCGCAAAAATCGATGTCTCATTAATCCGGCAATTCAGCGCCATTGCCGCCAGCACCGCAAACTCCACCGCTTTGCGGTTCAGCACCGGCAACACGCCCGGCATCCCGAGGCACACCGGGCATACGTTCGTATTCGGAGGATTCCCGAACTTCGTGGAGCACGAGCAGAAAATCTTCGACTCGGTCAGCAGCTGGACGTGGACTTCCAGCCCGATCACCGGCTCATACTTCGATCCCGTTGCTATCGAGGAGTCCGGCGTCGTCACCATGGTGGGATTATATTCGCAAGCCGCACCCGAATTCGCAGGAGGCCTCAGCGCAAGTCAGCGCCTGACAGCCACCGGGCGACCATCCATGCCGCTTACAGCGGGATATTCCCATGCTTCTTGGGCGGATTCTTGTCGCGCTTGGTCTGCAGCATTGCGAGCGCCTGAATGAGCTTCTTGCGTGTGTCGCGAGGTTGAATGACGGCGTCGACGAATCCGCGGTCGGCGGCAACATACGGGTTGGCGAAGCGGTCGCGGAATTCTTCGATTTTGGCCTGGCGCATTTCTTCGCGGTTCGCGGCCTGCTCGAGTTCGCGTTTGTAGACGATGTCGACCGCACCCTCCGGCCCCATCACCGCGATCTCGGCCGTTGGCCAGGCGTAGTTCACGTCGGTGCGGATGTGCTTCGACGCCATGACGCAATACGCGCCACCATACGCCTTGCGCGTGATCACCGTAACCTTCGGGACAGTCGCCTCGGCGAAGGCGAACAGCAACTTCGCGCCGTGCTTGATGATCCCGCCGTACTCCTGGGTTGTGCCGGGCAGGAAGCCGGGAACGTCTTCGAAAGTCACCAGCGGGATGTTGAAGCAGTCGCAGAAGCGTACGAAGCGCGCGCCCTTGATGGACGCGTTGATGTCGAGCGTGCCGGCCAGCATCGCAGGCTGGTTGGCGACGATTCCCACCGAGCGGCCGTTGAGGCGGGCAAACCCGACAACCATGTTCTTCGCGTAGTGTTCCTGCACTTCGAAAAAGTAGCCGTCATCGATCACTGCGTGGATCACGTCCTTCATGTCATAGGGCCGGTTCGATTCGGAGGGCACCATTTTGTCGAGGGCGGGATCGGCCCGGTCGACCGGATCCGTACAAGGGCGCCGCGGCGGATCTTCCAGATTGTTCGAGGGCACAAAGCTCAGCAATTCGCGCACCATGGAAAGGCACTCCGCGTCGTCGCGCGAGAGGAAGTGCGCCACGCCCGAAGTCTCGTTGTGGGTCATCGCGCCGCCGAGCTGGTCCTTGGTGACCTCCTCATGGGTGACGGTTTTGATGACGTCGGGGCCGGTGATGAACATGTAGGAAGTCTTGTCGACCATGAGGATGAAATCAGTGATGGCCGGCGAGTACACAGCGCCGCCCGCGCAGGGACCCATGATGGCCGAGATCTGCGGGACCACTCCGCTGTAAAGCGTATTGCGCAGGAAAATGTCGGCGTAGCCGGCGAGTGACATCACACCTTCCTGGATGCGCGCGCCGCCCGAATCATTCAGGCCGATCACGGGCGCGCCCATCTTCGCGGCGAGATCCATGATCTTTACGATCTTTCCTGCGTTGGCCTCCGAGAGTGAGCCGCCGAACACCGTGAAGTCCTGGGCAAACAAAAATACGAGCCGCCCCTCGATGCGCCCGTAGCCGGTGATGAAGCCATCGCCGTAGTACTTCTGCTCGGCCATGCCGAAGTCGTTACAGCGATGGGTCACGAGCTTATCGGTCTCCTCGAACGTGCCTTCGTCGAGCAGGAACTCGATGCGTTCCCTCGCCGACATCTTGCCTTCCTTGTGCTGCTTCTCGCGGCGCCGCTGGCCGCCGCCTTCTTCGGCCAGGTGGTCGCGCTTTTTGAGTTCTTCAATCTTCTGTTCGAGGTCCATAGCGCACCGATTATAGGCGAGCAAGGAACTGGCGGGTGACGTCTGACTGACGGTAGCGCCGGAATCTTGCCGGCTGTCGCGGGAGCTCGTCCTGAGCCTGTCGAAGGAGCGTCTCGCCTTCGCAGGGCGGGCGGGACGCCCGCCCGACAGCCGCCGGGACGGCGGCGCTACAAGAGGCGCTTTACCACGGGGTCACCGAGTGGAGAAAGAACGAAGGGTTAGAGTTTTTACACCACGTGAAGGAAAGCGGCGTTACGCGGAGGTAAGCGGCGCGGACGAAATCAGCCGTCCTAGTCGTCGCTCGTACCAGTGCCGAGAGGCTGGTACTTGTACTGCTTGCCGTCCCAGAAGATAACGGAATCGCCGGCGCTGGAATCGGCTTCGACGGCGAAGATCGCGTTGACCTGCTTCTTGCGCAGCTGCAGGCGCTTCACTGTCACCCGCTTGAGCGGCACGTTGATGATGACGAACTTGGCTTTCGGAGTTTCCGACCGCCACGCCTCCGGCCCGGCGCCGTGAATTACCAGAATGACCAGGTTCTTCTCCATCAAATCTTCGGCGCCGAAGGTCGCGGTCAGCTTCGGGTCGCCGTATCCGTAGAATTCGTAATAAGGATCGATCACCCGGTAATGGTGTTCGGCGGCATCGAGCATGGGCTTCCTGCTTTTCGCCACGATAACGAAGTCGTCCACACCGTCGCCATCCAAGTCGCGCACAAACGGCGTCGAGATGGACACCAGCGAAAACTCTTCGCCAAATGCCTGGTGAATGAAATTCTCGTCGACGCTCACCGCGGGGGCCGCTACGGGAGACTGTTGGGGCATGGAAGGCGACACCGTTCCAGCCTGCTGTGCAACAGAGACCAGAACACAACTAAAGAGCACGAGACCAAGACCTGTGAGGCGAAGGCACGACATAGCCTTACTCTAGTCGCGCGCCCAGCCAGGGACTAGAGCACGGAAAGGTACGTCAGGACGTGTCCGGCTGGTTGGCTAACGCCGGAAATGCTGCCAGCCCTGCGGGCTTCAGCTCGGAGCGCACTCCTTTCGCATCGATCACGGACAATGCGCTTGCCCCGCGTCGACGTGTCCGATGAGGGTGATCGGCACGCCGTGAATCCGGTCGCGGCACGCGCTTGCTTCGCGGCAGCGGTGAACAGGAGCTCGTAATCGTCCCCGCCGTGCAGGGCATCGCCAGATATCGACTTGCTGTACCTCGTTTTCCCGATGGTCGCCTTGCGGAAGCGCCGACGCGAGGATTTCTGCTCCTACTCCCGACTCCTCGCAAATGTGCGCCAGGTCGGTCGAGAGGCCGTCGCTCAAATCGATCATGGCGCTTGCAAGGCCCTTCGTTCGCAGAAACTCGCCGATAGCGATCCGTGGGACCGGATGAAAGTGCCGGGGAAAATCCGAGACTCGAGCCTTTCGGCCGGCGAACAACTCATGCAACGCCGCCGCGGCGCCCCCCAACTCCCCGGTAACATAAATCCGGTCCCCGGCGTTCGCTCCCGAACGCAGAACCGCCTTCCCGCGCGGTACCGATCCAAGCACGACGATGTCCGCGAGAATCCCTGCCTTGGATTCGGCAGTATCGCCTCCGGCCAGCGGAATCCGAAACTCGTCGGCCAGTTTCAGCAGGCCTTTCAAGAAGCTGTCGACCCAGCGCTGCGGAAGTTTGTCGGGAAGCGCCAAAGAGAGGAAGACCGCCAGCGGCACGCCCCCCATAGCCGCGATGTCGCTGAGCCCGCGAGTCAGGCAGCGGTGCCCGACGACCTCAGGCGGGTGCCATTCCCGTCGGAAATGCACACCCTCGAGGCTGAAGTCGGTGGTGACCAGCAAATCGCGGCCCGCCGGAGTGCGCAGTACCGCGCAGTCGTCCCCGATGCCGGTTCTGAGCCGTGAGGTGCGCCGGGCCGACTGGCGAATGCGTTCAATCAGCGCCTTTTCCGCGAGAGGCACGGCGAACACTATATCGGGTCTGCGGGGCCCACGTGCCAGGACGCCCGCCTTTCCATCCGCAAATGACGAGTCGAGGCTCGATCCCCCGGGACGTTGCGCGGGAGGATGTCTAACCCGCCGCACCATTAGCCCCGGTGCTCTCGGGTTTACTAACTTGCAACGGCCAAGGCCGGCATCGGCCTTTCGGCCAGTGCCGGGGTCGGTGACCCCACCCGTACCCAGGGCCAGTTTGGGCCACCCGGCCTTGGTAACGGGTACCGGGCCCCTTTCCGCGTTGACAGGGAGGAATCCAGTTTGCTACCGTGTGGAAGCTGTTTCCAACACCTTTGGCTGACTTAAGTGCTGTATCCGGTTTGGATTGCAGACGCTTAAGTCAAAGGCCTTACCCGGTTCCGGTAGGTAGTGAGCGCGTATCAGCAACCCCGCATGGGGCGTAGCTCGGGAATCGGGATGCAGATCCGGACTCCTGTAACCGCAGGCCGTCCGGGCATGGTTTCTGAAATTCATTTTGACGGAAGGAAGATTTTGCGCAAACGCTTCTACATTCTTTTTGTCGCGCGCGACGACGACGGCCAACTGCGCAAGATCCCCATCCCCGTCCATTACCTGTACATTTTCGCAGTGGGCGCGACCATCGCTTTCTTGAGCATGACGGGCATCGCGAGTTCCTATGCCCGCATGCTGCTCAAGGTCAACAGCTACAACCAGCTGCGGACTGAAAAGGAAGACCTGAAGGGCCGGTATTCGCGCCTCGAGCAGGTTGCCAAGGAGCGCGATGTTCAGGTGGCGTCGCTGGGATCGCTGGCGAGCGAGGTTTCCTCGCTCTACGGGTTGAAATCTGATCCCGCCCTGGTGACCGGCGCCGACGAGCAGGTGCGCACTTCGGAAGTGAATTCCTCGCTTGACCAGCTCTATGCTCTGAAGAACTCCGCCCTGACTGGCGCCACGACCACGGGCTTATCGCTCGGCCTCACCAAGAACAACACCACGGCCGACTGGCTCCGCGCCAATTCGGCGCCGAACCTGTGGCCGGTCGAAGGCCAGGTCACCGGCTCCTTTGGTGAGCGTATCGATCCGTTTAACGGGGAGGGTGCCTTTCATACCGGCGTCGATATCGCCGCCATGGTCGGTCAGCCGGTAGTTGCTCCGGCAGACGGTGTGGTTGAGTTCGCGGACTTCCTCGGCGGCTACGGACGCGCCATCGTGCTCGACCACGGTCATGGCATCGCAACCCGCTACGGCCACCTCTCGGGATTCGCGGTAGCCTCGGGCCAGCATGTTCGCCGCGGCGACGTGATCGGCTTCGTCGGCCTCAGCGGCCGCAGTACCGGTCCGCACCTGCACTACGAAGTGCGCATCAACGATACCCCGGTCAATCCCTACAAGTACCTCCGCATCACCGTAGCCCACACCGGCGGCTTCGCGGCAGGCAGCTAAGATCGGCTGTCAGCTGCTAATCGCCACGACCCCAGAAAACCAAACGAAGTGTGGTCGGAATTGAGCCTGTTACGAAACTCTTCGGGTAGATGCAAACGAAGCTGCGACGCAATTCATGCCGGCGTCGCAGGCTTCGCGCTGAAGATGCCCTTGAAGCTTTCGCGGTACTGAAGGAAGACCAGTATCCACAGTACGGAGGCCACCAGAGCCGGAGCAATGGTCGCCGGCGCCAGCGTCAGGTGAAACGCAAGGATGTTGTAGAGCTCCGCCGCCAACGCTGTCAGCGCAAGGGGCACGAAGTAGCCCGAAAGCAACAGCAGCCCACCGAGCAATTGAATCGCGAAGAAGAATGCGGCAAAATGCGACTCGCTGACGGAGACAAGAAACTGAATCGCGAGCGGATTCGCCGGGGGCGGCTGGTGGATGAAGTTGAGAAATCCATTCAGCCCAAAGACCGTAAAGATCAGCCCCAGCAGGTAGCGCGCAAAAATCGAAGCAGTCTTCATGCGTGATCTCCCTGGAAGGTCTGCGCGTGCGTCTGCACGGCCTGAAGGTGTGGTGCAAGGAACGCGTTCCGGTCCTGCCCCTGGTTCAGCACGCTGGTCCCCCCTGCGGTGAGGAAGGTCGCGTCCGTCACACCAAGAAAACCAAATACGGACCGAAGATACGGCTCCACGAAATTGAACGAGGCCATCTGCGTCTGGGCGTCGTAGATCCCGCCGGTTGCGATGATGAAGGTCGCCTTCTTGCCAGTAATCAAGCCCTTCGGCCTTCCGTCCGCGTAGGAAAAGGTCCTGCCCATACGCGCAATCTGGTCGATCCATAGCTTAAGCACGGAGGGCACACCAAAGTTATGCATCGGCACTCCGATGACGTACTCATCGGCCTGCTCCAATTCGGCGAGCAGGGAGTCGGAGAGCGACAGCAATTCCCTCTGCTGCGGAGTACGGGCCTGTTCCGGCGTGTAGGCGGCGCCGACCCATTCCGCATTGATCGGCGGCATGGCTGTTGCGTTGAGGTCGCGGTCTACGACCCTTCCATCTGGGTGCGTAGCCTTCCATTGGGTGACGAACGCAGCGGTCAGCTCCCGGGAGACAGATCGGCCGTAGAGTGGGCTGGAATCGATATGAAGCAACGTCGACATTCTGTAATCCTCCTACACGACAGTTGATTAGTAATCAACATATGTCGATTCAGAAAATAAACAAGTGTCGTTTTAGTCCAAAGAGGTATCCTTAAATAATTGGAATGGCCCAGCTTCTACAACCCGAGACCGCGACGGATCCCCGCATTCTGCGCAGCCGCCGCATGCTCATGGATTCACTAGCCAAGCTATTGATAAAAAAGGCTTTTTTAGACATCTCCGTCCAGGAGATAGCTGACGACGCGACGCTAAACCGGGCTACCTTTTACCTGCACTATCCAGACAAGAACGCGCTGCTGCAGGCCATGACAGAATCCCGCTTCCGCGATCTGCTAGAGCGCCGCAGCATCACCTTTACCGACTGCCATGGAGCACTGCGCGCCATTGCGCTCGGCGTCTGCGACTATCTTGCTGAGACCACAGGCTGTCCCAGTCAGTTGGCTCGGGTACCGCTCGAAGGCTCCATCATCCCCGTCGTCGAGGGCATGTTCAAGGAAGGCCTTGCCCATCATGAGATGGCACCCGGTGCCGATGCGGCACTGCTGGCGACTACCGCCGCCTGGGCCGTTTTTGGAGCCGCGCGCCGCTGGTTTCAGACCCCCGACCGTATTCCCGCCGAGGAGATGGCAGCCAGGATTGAAACCATGGTGAGTCCGGTTCTTTTCGGCGCCTCTCAATAGCTGAAGAGTGGCACTAGCTCTTATGGCAGGCTGTCAGACGGTTGGCGTAACACCGCGTTTACACTCATTGCCCCGCATTTTGGCGAACAAACGGCGCAAGCTTGTGCTAACGGGTTGCAACAGCCAACCAGTTCCAGTTCTGGGCAGCTAGTCCGGTAGTTCGATTCGGTCGGAGTGCTTTCTATCGCGCTCGTGCTCTTCTGCTAAAACTCTTTCAAGCCACTTTGCTTGCTTTTCTGCAACGCGCGTGTCTATCGATTGCGGGGTGTGGCCGATGAAGAACTCCTCGCCGCAACCGTCACACCGGAGAGTTCCCATCTCTTGGAAACCTGTCGTTTTCTCGCGGCTACCCTTTTTTATTGCTAGCGCTTGCATTAATCGCCTTGCTCAGCAGTTTCGACCAGCCACTGTTTTTCACGCTCTTCTCTGGCACGAATGAGTTCTGCTCCTCCGGCATCCACTTCGAGAGAAAGCTCGGTTACCTCTGCACTATTTGCGACTCGGAACAAAGCCTCCGAAATACGACTGACCGCCTCCCGCAAGTAGCGGTCCTGTTTGCCAGCATCGCTAAGCTCGGAAGCCATAATCATCTGGGTCATGGCATTGTGAACATGGTGGTTCAGAAAGGAGATTTCCAGAGTTCGCCGGATAGATCGCTTGCGGGACTGTTCAAGGGCGATCGTTGCTAAACAGACCACGACCAGTGTGTTCACCAGAGGTCCGGTCGCCGCGCATATGTACCAAGCGAAATGGCGATAGTACAAGGCGGCAGTTCCGGCCACTCCTATGAGAGCTGCGGTCGCACCTAAGAGCAACGCAGTAGTCAGAGATTGGAGGAAGGACGCAGAATGGAGCCCTAGAAGGCTCTTGGAGTACTCGTAGGGGTGTACCAACCGTTGCGCGTAGGTTTTCACGACAGCCTTCAATCTCACCTCTCTTCTCTCGCTTGCGTCCTCTCGTATCCTTTTACGGGCTGGTGGACCGATGGGCCGCGTAGCCGACGCATATCGATCGGTGGTCCTCCAGACAGCCCTTGGCCTGTTCCATGGCGACGTTCTTGCCGGCCGCAAGCTCTGAACTGACCAAGTAATACGGAGCAGAAACAGCCTCGATGTACTTGCTTCGCCTGGACTCAAAAGCTCGTTCCAGACTTTCGCAGGTTACGCAATCCATGGTGTCCTTCCAGTCGACTCAGCGCAGTGGCGGATTCTTGAGGTTTTGTCTGCTGACGATTTCCTGCTCGGCGCGCAGCCAGTCCTGTTCGTCTTGGCCAGGTTCACGGCCGCGGCTCACATATAGCTCGTAGGCACGCTCTCGTATCATGTCCTGTGATCGAACAGGGTCGGTCATCATTTGGACCTTGGCGGGAGAGCGCTTCAGGTCGGTGGTCATCTTTGGGCGTGGTTGTGCTTGTGGGGTGGGGACGATCATCGGGCAAGACTCCTTCTTGGGCAGAGCGGACTAACTAAGAGGGGCGCACTTCAGATGGACTGACTTAGTTCAGAAGACCTGAAAGAGGAAGCGGGATTACTCACCCGCTTTGAAGCATACGCCGCAGGGCAAAGCGCGTCTACCTCCGAATCTTAAACTCCATCGTGTCAGAGCGATAGCTCTCGCTCCATATCGCTGGTGAAAGATTGTCAACAACAGATATGATGTGCTGACATTTGGGCGCGGACTATGCAGAAATTCGTTCTCGTGTATCTGATGATTGCGTCCATGACCTCGACTGCGATTGCCCAGTGCGAAGCGCAGTCTGCTCTTCCGGTCACGAACGCTCCATATTCAGCAGTACGCCGCGTCATCACAACAGAGCGCAAGGCGGACGGTACTACGAGTCGTTCAGAAGCGACGGAGCAAGAAGCAAGGGACAGCAAAGGACGAAACTACAGTTCAGGGGAGCGTCGCTGGACGACGAATATTGACGGTAAATCAGTCGAAAAGAGCGAGACGCTGGTTAGAATTTCTGACCCCGTCGCAAATACCGAAACCACGTGGGACACTACTCGTGAAGTTGTAAAGATTGTCCACTTCCCATCCTCGAATGCGGTCGCCTCAGCGAACCGCCCTAACGTGGATGCTTTTTCGTTTGACGCAACGGCGAAACGATTGAATGGAACGACTCTGGGGACTAGAACCATCGAAGGAATCTCCGTACAGGGGATTCGCTATCAGACCAACAAATCTAGTCACGAATGTTGGTTTTCTCCCGACTTGAAAACCGTGGTATTGCAGACTGACGAATATCCGGATCGCAGCTTCACGAATCAGCTTGAAAACATCCGGCTCGCAGAACCTGACGTCTCGAGCTACAAGCCGCCGTCTTGCTACTCAGCAACCCATGTTCACCTTGAACAGTCCGGCAAGATGAAGGTTCCATAACGCCCTACCGCGATTTGTATCCTTGATTATCAGGGCATTATTGGCGAAGAATCCCCGTTACACTCACCGACCCAGCAGTGGCAATCCTCAGCAACTGATTCCATTTTCGCGCCTGCGCAACGAACTGGAGGCCGGGAATGCCCTACTGCCTTAACCCCATCCAGCGCTCGGAAACCACTTGGGAGTTTCCCGGGTTCTGCGGATCGTACTTCACCGACGTGGGCAGGCCCAGGCGGCAGGAGTGCAGATTGACCCACTGGCGCAGGTACGTGATGTCCTGCGACGCCTCGTAAGAGACCCCGGCAACGTCGTACTGGTAGATCAGCATGGTGGCCGCACGCTGGCCATCGAACGGGAGTTCCTGAACGTCGATGACGGTGCCGTCGGTGATGCGGCCGACCGTATCGATGAATTCCCGGCGCTTGCGTTCCAGTTCCTCCGCACTTTTGGGTTTGCGGCGGAACATGAAATATGCGCTGAACGCGATGGCAGCGCCACCCAGCACCAGACTGTAAATACGAAACGGATTCATGACCAAACTGGAAGGAAACAGCCGCACACGCGACGACTTCCTGACAGAACAGAATAAGCCCGAAACCGCAAACGCGGAAGAGCGGACGCGGTTACCAATGGGCAGGACCGCGGAAGAGCAAGTCGTCTGTGGCCAATTTTCAGGGAAACAGGCCCCCTTCACCACAGAGGACACAGAGTCGCACAGAGGAATCAACCTATGTGTTCCTCTGTATAAAGGTTTTGGGTTTGCGCTCAGAGGACCGCTACTCGTCGGCCACCGGGTTGCGCAGGGTTCCGATCCCTTCCACGGAAACTTCGATCACATCGCCGGCGTTGACGGGGCCTACGCCTTTGGGCGTCCCGGTCGCGATCAAGTCTCCCGGCAGCAGCGTCATCACCTGCGAGATGTAGCGGATCACCACGTCAAGCGGGAAAATAAAATCACGCGTGTTTCCATCCTGGCGAACCTCGCCATTGACTGTGGTCTTCACCCCGATCCCCGCCCAGGGATCGATCTCGTCGGTAACCACCGGGCCAACCGGGCAGAACGTATCGAAACCCTTGGCCCGCGTCCACTGACCGTCTTTATCCTGCAAATCGCGCGCCGTGAAATCATCCACGCAGGTGTAGCCGAGAATATAAGGGCGCACGTCGTCGGAGTCGGCGAGCTTGTAGCAAGGCTTGCTGATCACAACTCCGAGCTCGCCCTCGTAATCGGTGCGCTCTGAGATGCGCGGCCGCCGGATCGTTCCTCCCGGCGCGTTCAAGGACGTGGTCGGCTTGAAGAACAAAAGCGGCTCGGTGGGAACGGCATGGCCAAGCTCGGCTGCGTGGTCGCGGTAGTTCCGGCCGACGCACACGATCTTCGAAGGGCGGACTGGCACGCTGAGCTCCGCCTCGGCCAGTGCGACATGTTCCATGCGCTTGGTACGCAAGTCTTCCATGTCGCCGCCTACTTCTTCGGGCGGCGTAACCAGCAGGCGTGTGATCTCTTCGCGGCCAGCCACAGATTCGACCAGCCCATAGTGGACTTCCCCGTTGTTATGAAAACGGCAATATTTCATAGAGGGTTAATCTAACCACAAAGGACACGGAGGAACACGGAGGAAATCTCTGGAAATCACGGTTCTTGCGGAACCGTCTCGCTGGCCTCCTCCGACCGCGCGCTTTCGTTGCCTCTTTCATCCACGGCGGTCACCGCATAGGAGTACGTCTTGCCTGACGCAACGTTGCCGTCGCGGTAGGCAGGCGTCTTCACCACATCCGAATTGATCTTGGCGAATGTGCCCCCCTCCTCCCGGCGATAGACGTTGTAGCCGGCAAGGTCGGCGTCCGTATCCGGCGTCCAAAGCAGGTCGACAAAAGGTGGTTGCCCGGGACCCGAGAAGACGGCCTGCAAGCCGGTGGGAACGGCGGGTGGATAAATGTCCTTGGTGAAGACTCGTTGCGGCGGCGAGTCGTCGCCTTCGATGAACGAAACACTAATGCAGTTCGTGGATCCGTTGTTGCCCTCTGGCTTCGTGGCGCACGGCGTCTCTTGGCTGGGAAGCTTGACTGAAGTCACGACCTCGACTCTGTACTGGTAGTTCTTCTGCCACTCGATGGTCCCATCCTCGTAACGTCCAAGCGAGCAGTCAACGTCCGCCAGCTTCGCTTCGGTTCCGGTCTCGAGGAAGGTACGGTAAATGCGGCATTGGTAGCTGAGATCCGGAATCTTCGACGATGGTTCCTGCCAATCCCAGGTAAGCACTACGCCGTCTTTCGTCACCTCCGCGCGAAAGCTCCCTGGCGGCGGCTGCGTGGGTGCAAGCGCAACCTGCACGCGATTCGACATGCCGGCACTGCGCGCTTCAAGGTTGAGCGCTTCCACCGCGTAACTCGCTAACCGCGTCGGATTCTGTTCCTGAAGTTCCCTCGGCAGCGTGTCGACGAAGGTCGCCTCCGGTTTCACCGCGGGCATCCCCTTTTTCTCTCCTTCGGTGCGCGCAATTGGAGCTTGATTGCCAACCGGGGTGCCGCAGGAATTCATCGCATTCTCCAAGCTGCGGCAAATGCGGGTTGGCCCCGGGCGGCGCACGCTCTGGTGGTCGATGGTCCGCGTAGGCGTAGTCCAAAACAGATAAACCCGGTCGCCTTTGCGAACCGCGCGCAGGTCGTTCGGCGGCCTGGGCAGCTCAAGCGATGGAGGAAGAGGAGCCTGCACCGCTGCGCATGCCGTCATCAGGACGGCGAGCGCGACAACGCTGATGACGCCGTGAAGGTGGCCGGGCGATTTCATCCGAGGAAGTATCAGCCTAACATGCGCCGGGACGGCGGCACGGAGGCTTGCCGATTGCGTTCCTGGCTTTAACCCACCAACTCCTTCGCCGCCTCGCGAAACACTTTGGTGTGCTGGTCGATGTCTTCCGCCGACGTCATAGGAGACATCAGCGCCATGTTGTGAAAGGGCGTCAGCAGGATGCCGCGATTCATGGCATACAAGTGCATGAAGCGCTCCAGTTCGAAGTCCATGGCGTTGTGGGCCTCTGTGCCGTTACGAGGGGTCTGTGCCGCAAACAGATACTCGGCGCGGCATCCCAGACGCGTAACGTTCCAGGGAAGGTCGTACTCGGCGATGGCTTTCGCGACACCGTCGGTCCAGCGCTCCGCCATCGGGATCATGCGCGCGAAAGCCTCCGGAGTCAGAACCTTTTGCAGCGTCGCCTTCATGGCCGCGAGCGAAAGCGCATTTCCCGCGAGCGTGCCGCCAATGCCGCCCGTATCGCAGTCCTCCAGGTTCATACGGTCGATGATGCATTGCGCAACCTCGGTGGTGAATCCGTAGGCCGCGCCCGGAACGCCTCCCGCGATCGGTTTGCCGAACACGAGAAAGTCGGGCTCGAGATTTTCCGCGCGGGTGTAGCCGCCGGGGCCTGCGCAAATCGTGTGGGTCTCGTCGATGATAAGCAGCGTCCCACACTTACGCGTGATATCGCGCAAAGCCGCGTGATACCCAGGGTCAGGCAGCACAATCCCGACGTTGGTCAACGCCGGTTCTGCCAGCACGCAGGCCACGTCCTCACTTTTCAGCGCCGCATCCAACGCCTCAAGATCGTTGAACTCGACAACCTTGGTTGTGACCGCAGGGTCGACCGGAGGGCCGATATTTCCGCGCCGCGCCTTCGCCACACCATCCGTCAACGTGAGGAAACTCTCGTCGACCGTCCCGTGATAACACCAGTTGAAGACGAGAACCTTCGGGCGCTGTGTGATGTGCCGGGCAAGGCGGATCGAAAAGCGGTTCGCGTCGGTCGCCGTCAGGGCAAATTGCCAGAACGGAAGCCCAAAACGCTTCTGCAGTTCTTCGCCCACGAGGATCGCGTCTTCGCTGGGCAGCATCAGGGTGATGCCGCGCCGAGCCTGCTGTTCGACCGCAGTCACTGTGGCCGATGGCGAATGCCCCGTCATTGCGCCCGTGTCGCCCAGGCAGAGGTCGATGTAGCGATGGCCGTCGACGTCGAAAAACTCCGCTCCCCGAGCTTCCCGCACAAACGGAGGAAAAGCGCCGGCCCACTTCGCCATCCAGTTCATAGGCACGCCGCCCAGCAATGACTTGCGCGCGCGCTCGAACAGGGCGGCGGACTTCGGGCGGTCGGCCACGAACTTCTTTTGCTCCCGCGCCATTAAGGACTGCAAACGAGAACGATCGATCTGTCTCATTGGGACACTGCGAATTTGAGTTGAAAGAAAGCTGAGAGTCTACGCGGGACGTCCGATGACGCGCAAGAGGGGCGTCCTCTCGCGGCTTGACATTCGCAAAGACAGGCGTAAAGTTGTGCGCAATCTTCCTTATTCCCGTCCCGGCCCTGGCGAACCAGGAAATCCCACACCAGAGGAAACTGCCCATGAAGAAGTCCGTTTCGCCTAAGGGGAAGGCCGCGCCAAAAGGCACGGTCATTGATGCTGCCGCGTTACTTGCCAGCCGCAAACACCATCCCAAACCCGCTGCCGGGCGCTCGTTCGGAACAGACCGCTTGCCCCCCGGCTTTCAGACCATTATCGATCCGCAAAAAAATCCGCCGCAGCCTTGGCGTGATCTTCCGTCCGCCACCGGGCCGGCTCCCTATCATCTTTCTTTGGACAGCGTGCTCTCGGCCGAAGCCATGCAGTCGATCGAGACCTCGGGCAGACTGGTCTTTCATGCGGTCGGCGATACGGGCGGTGTCAATACCCCCACCTACATCGAGAACGTGGCGAACTACATGGAAGCCGACTTTTCCGGAAACGACATTACGACGCACCCGTCGTTCTTCTATCACCTGGGAGATGTCGTCTACTACGAAGGAGAGCTGGGGAACTATTTCCCCGAGTTCTATGAACCCTACATGAACTATCCCGCGCCCATCTTTGCCATTCCCGGCAATCACGATGGCGATGTGGATCCCCAGACGAAGGAGAGCAGCCTGGAGGGTTTCGTCAGGAATTTTTGCAGCCAGATTCCAGGCCATACACCCGAGGCCGGCGACGCCACCCGCAGCACGATGACCCAACCGAATGTTTACTGGACACTGCTGACGCCGCTGGTGACCGTGATTGGGCTTTACAGCAACTGCCCTGAAGGCGGACAGCTCAGTCCGGCACAGATCGCATGGTTCGAAACCGAGTTGAAGCAAGCTCCGGACGATCGTGCGCTGATCGTCGCAGTCCACCACCCCATTTATTCTGCCTATGGTCCTAAGCCCGGCAGCCAGCATCTGTACGGCGTGCTCGACACCGCGGTGCAATCGGCAGGCCGGTTACCAGAGCTGGTACTCTCCGGGCATGTCCATGACTACCAGCGCTTCACCGGCGCGCTGAACGGCAAAGACATTCCGATAATTGTCGCGGGAGCCGGCGGATACAACAAGCAACTGCACACGCTGGCGAAGATCTTTCACAACTCCAAGTTGCCAATAAGCATGACCGGGTCGACCGGGCAGCTGGAGAATTTCAACGACAGCCAGCACGGCTACCTGCGGATCACGGTGACGAAGAAGAATCTGCTCTGTGAGTACATCGCCGTGCCCGACACGAGCAGTCCAAAGGCCGGACCGCTGAAGCCGTTTGATTCCCTGACGATCCCGACGCCGCAATACGCGTAAACAAAAAGGCACGGACCCAAAATCCGTGCCTCCACAACACGTAGGGCAGACCCCACAACCCATGTAGGGACAGGCGCCCTCGCCTGTCTGGCCGTGGCGGATTTTGCCACGGCAACTTCTTAGCCCAACCAGCTCGTCGGAACCTACAGAATGTACCGCGACAGATCCTGATCTTTCACGATGTCAGACAGGGTCTTCCCGACATAATCAGCATCGATGGTGATCTGCTGGCCTTTTTTCTCGGGCGCTTCGAAGCTGATCTCATCGAGCACCCGCTCCATGATCGTGTGCAGGCGGCGCGCGCCGATGTTCTCGGTACCCTCGTTCACCCGGAACGCGAAGCGGGCAATTTCTTCCAACGCCTCGTGGGTGAACTCGAGCTTCACACCTTCAGTTTCGAGCAGCGCCGTGTATTGCTTCACCAGCGAAGACTTGGGCTCGGTCAGAATCCGGATGAAGTCGTCCATGGTGAGAGACTGCAGCTCGACGCGAATCGGAAAACGCCCTTGCAGCTCGGGAATCAGGTCACTGGGTTTCGAGACATGGAACGCGCCGGCAGCCACAAAAAGAACGTGGTCGGTACGCACCATGCCGTAGCGGGTGTTCACCGTCGTGCCTTCGACGATGGGCAGAATGTCGCGCTGCACGCCTTCGCGCGAAACATCGGGGCCGTGGCCGCTCTCGCGCCCGGCAATCTTGTCGATTTCATCGAGGAACACGATGCCCGAATTCTCCACCCGGTCGATGGCGGTGCGCGTGACCTGGTCTATATCGATCAAGCGCTGTTCTTCTTCCTGGATCAGGTACTCGAAGGCCTCATTGACCTTCATCTTCCGCTTCTTGCTGCGCTGCCCGAAGATGTTCGGCAACATGTCTTTGATGTTGACGTCCATCTCTTCGACGCCCTGGTTCGAAATGATTTCGAACGACGGGAAATTGCGCTCGCGGACATCGAGCTCCACCATGCGCTCGTCGAGCTTGCCTTCGCGCAATTGCTGGCGAAGCTTCTCGCGGGTGCGCGATTGCGAGTCGCCGCCCTCGCTTGTCGATCCCTCCAGCACCATTCCGCCGCTCGTGCTCTCGGAAGGACGAGGCGCCGGCGGCGGCAACAGCAGATCCAGCAGTCTCTCTTCCGCATTCAGTTCCGCCTTGTCGGCGACGTCTTCGAGCTTTTCTTCGCGGATCATGTCGATGGCGATCTCGACCAGGTCGCGGATCATCGACTCCACGTCGCGGCCCACGTAGCCGACTTCGGTGAACTTGGAAGCCTCCACCTTCAGGAATGGCGAATTGGTGAGCTTCGCCAGCCGGCGCGCAATCTCGGTTTTGCCTACGCCGGTCGGCCCGATCATGATGATGTTCTTGGGAATGATTTCTTCGGCAAGATCGGGCGTGAGTTTCTGGCGTCGCATGCGGTTGCGCAGGGCGATCGCCACGGCGCGCTTGGCGTCCTTCTGCCCGACGACATATTTATCGAGTTCCGCGACGATCTCGCGCGGCGTCAGGTCGTCGAGCGCCAGTTGTTCTTCTTCGGCGGTTGGAGGGAAATAAATGGCCATAAATCAGTTGTCGGTCTTCACTCGCCTGTCGTCAGCCAAAACGCAAATACCTGGCGACTGACGACTAGCGATTTGCGACTGCTACAACTCCTCAATCGTAAAATTATCATTTGTATAGATGCACATCTTGGCGGCAATCTTCATGGATTGTTCGGCAATCTCGCGCGCCGAAAGCTTGGTATGCGCGGCCAGTGCATCGGCGGCGGCCTGGGCGTAGGGGCCTCCGGAACCGATGGCGGCGATCCCGCCGTCGGGTTCGATCACGTCCCCTTGCCCGCTCAGCATGAACGTCTGGTCCTTGTCGCAGACCACCAGCAGCGCCTCCAGGTGGCGCAGGAACTTGTCGGTGCGCCAGTCCTTCGCCAGCTCAACCGCGGCACGACCGAGATTGCCGTGGTACTGCTCCAGCTTCGATTCGAACCGGCTGAACAGGGAAAACGCGTCCGCGGTTGACCCCGCGAAACCGGCGAGAATCCTGTCCTGGTAGAGCCTGCGGATCTTCTTCGCCGTATGCTTGATGACCGACTCGCCGAGCGTTACCTGGCCATCTCCGGCCAGCACAACCTTGCCATCGCGGCGAACCGACAAAACTGTCGTCGAACGTATCAGTCGCTTTTTCATCATGAGCGCAATTCTTTATTATAGCAGCGCAAACGTTGCGGATAAGAACCTGCCAATTGCTGCGCGGGTGCCGCGGCAGGGCGCCCTTGCATCCGGCGTCCCGCAGACGCTGGTGCCGTTATAATCCACCACATCGCGAAATCTGTCCCAACTCGTGCTCGCCGGTTGCGTGCCGGCGTGCCGGCACAGAAGACCGACGCGCGCCTGGGCCGCATTGTCGGCTTGCTGATGGATCACGCCACGGTAGTGGTCAGCGGCACCAAGATTGCCGACGAGATCGGCATCAGCCGCTCGGAGGTCTGGCGACTCGTTCAGCAATTGCGCTCGCTGGGCGTCGAGATCGACGGTCATGCCGCAACCGGTTACCAGTTGCGCAAAGTTCCCGACCTGCTGCTTGCCGATGTACTGATGCCACTGGTGAAGGGCACGTTGTTTTCGCAGATTCATCACTATTACAAGATCGGTTCGACGAACCTCGCGGCGATGGAA
The DNA here is from genome assembly GCA_963729415.1 of uncultured Acidobacteriota bacterium. Taxonomy (GTDB): domain Bacteria; phylum Acidobacteriota; class Terriglobia; order Terriglobales; family Acidobacteriaceae; genus Gp1-AA133. The sequence continues at coordinate 1,244,808 of CAVSOD010000018.1, forward strand.
GCTGCCGCCGAAGGAGCCCCGGAAGGCAGCGTGTTTCTGGCCGAGGAGCAGACCGCCGGTCGCGGACGCGGCGCCAACCGCTGGCATTCAGCACGCTCAACTGGAATCTACTGCTCGGCAGTGCTGCGCCCGAATCTGCCGCCGTCCGAGGCATTGATTCTCTCGCTGGCCGCGGGACTCGCGGTGCATGCAGCGGTCCAGCAAGTCGATGGCCGGTTGAGTCCTGATCTTAAGTGGCCGAACGATCTGCTGCTTGATGGAAAGAAGTTCTGCGGCATCCTGACCGAGATGAATGCCGAGGCCACCCGCGTGCGCCATATCGTGATCGGCATCGGCATCAACGTAAACCAGCAGAAGTTTCCCGAGGACCTGCGCGACACGGCGACGTCGCTGCGGCTTGCTTCCGGCCAAGAATGGTCGCGCGTCGACCTGGCGGCCGCTTTGCTAAAATCGCTCGACCGCGAGTACCGCGATCTGCTGCACCGGCCGAATGCCAGCGAGTCGGTACTACGCCGCTTCGCCGAGCATTCCTCGCACGTGCGCGGACGCGCCGTGCATATCGAGGAAAATGGCGGCTTCGATGGCGTAACCGAAGGGCTCGATGCGCGCGGATTCTTGCAAGTCCGGACCGCCCATGGTTTGCGAACCGTTTTGAGTGGAACGGTAAGGCCAAGATAGCGGCCGCCGAGCTTTGCCCGGCCAGGACGGCCGAGGGCGGCCGTCCCCACGTAGTTCATCTATGCTGCTCGTCATTGATGTCGGCAACACGAATACGGTGCTGGGCGTCTTCGCCCGCGTGGCCAAGGTGCATGCCGACGCGACCTCGGAAACGCCTGGTTACGAGCGACTGGTAGCGCAGTGGCGCGTCGCGACCGTGCTCAATCACACCGTCGACGAATATGGCGTGCTGTTCCGCAGCCTCTTCTCCATGGACAACCTCGACGTGGCGGGCATTCAGGGCATCGTCATCTCGTCGGTCGTGCCGCCACTCGATTCCACTTTGCGGCAAGTCTGCGAGCGCTACTTCAAGTTGAAGCCGCTGTTCATCGAGCCCGGCGTGAAAACCGGAATGCCGGTGCAGTACGAAAATCCCGCCGAAGTCGGCGCCGATCGCATCGTCAACGGCGTTGCGGCCTTCGAAAAATATGGCGGCCCTTGCCTCATCGTCGATTTCGGCACGGCGACCACATTCGATTGCGTTTCGGTCAAGGGTGAATATGTCGGGGGCGTCATTTGTCCGGGGATCGGCGTCTCGGCCGACGCCTTGTTTCAGCGCACCGCGCGGCTGCCACGCGTTGACATTCGCAAGCCTTCGCGGGTCATCGGCACGACGACCGTGGGCAGCCTGCAATCGGGACTCTACTACGGCTATCTCGGCCTGGTTGACGGCATCCTCGAAAAACTGCTCAAGGAGATGGGGGCCGACTGCAAAGTGATCGCTACCGGTGGCCTTGCGCCGCTGATCGGAACCGCGTCGAAATACATCAAGACGGTCGACGATCACCTCACGCTCGAAGGCCTGCGCATCATCTGGGAGCGCAACACGCGGTCGGAGCAGAAATCCTCGAAAGCCGCGAGCAACGGGCCGAAGCCAGCAGGCAAGGCGCGCTCTTCCTCCCACTGAGTCGGCGTGGAAAATTATTTCAATTACTTCACCGAGATCGAAGAGCACTTTCAGCGGCGGCGTGGAGGGATTCTGCTGCTGTCGACGCTCGATTGGGCGCTGATCGAAACCTGGAAAGACGCCGGCATACCGCTCGAGGCCGCGCTGCGCGGCATTGACGCGGCGTTTGATCGCTACGACCAGCGTCCGTCGAAATCAAAGAAGGTCAACAGCCTCGCTTATTGCGCCCAGGAAGTGTTGACCGCCGCCGAAGACATGAAGGAAGCGGCAGTCGGTGCGGCGCCCGGTACGTCGGATGCAGGAAGCGGGCGGGACGCAACCCCCCAGGCGGCGCGCGGATTCGAGCCAGGGGAAATCGTCACGTTTCTCCGCAACAACGCGGACAAGTTGGAGCAGGCGAAACTGCCCGCCGGCGGAAGCAGCGCTCCGGCGGCGCTGGCGCGTGACTCGGCGAGGACCCTGCGCGAGTTAGCCGACGACCTCAGCGCAAAAAAAGCGATGCGCCTCGAAGAAGTCGAGCGGCGCCTGACCGTGCTCGAAGAAAAGTTGCAGGCGGCCCTCATGGCTGCGACGCCTGATGCGGACCTGATGAACGTGCGCGCGCAGGCCGATCGCGAGCTGGCCCCCTATCGCAGCAAGATGCCCGGCGCGCAGATCGAGCAACTGCTGAAACAGTACATCCACAAGCGGTTGCTCGAGAAATACGAGTTGCCGCGCCTGAGTTTGTTCTACATGTGACCGCTGGCAGTGGTTCGAAATGGAAGACGACCGAGATCTAGAATTTCAAAGCACGCAACCAATCCCTTAGCGCCTGAGATTCGCTGTCTGCCATTCGCTCCACGTCCTGAGCACCTCCGTAACGTTTTGGCCTCAAACGTTTCGCGTCTCCCCCCGCCACTTGTCACACGCCAGTGTGCCCCAGGTCATAGCGAAGCGCATCCGCCGGCGGAACCATTGACATGCAAGCTGAGCCGGAAGCCTGGAAGGTGGCTTACGCGGCAGACTCTCGGAGAGATGTTATGAGCACCCGAAACTTCGTGTACATCACGTTCATCATTGGACTCGCGGTGTGTGCCGCGATTCCGTTCCTGTTTTATTAGGGCGGGATCGTACGTTGCTTGCAGACGAGCAAGTATCACCCGGACTCGATTGACCCCGGTCCGGTCTTCAGGGGGCCAACTCGTGCGCAAAAAGGGAAGGGCACGACTTAGTCGTGCCCCTCCCACTCGCAACAATTCAGCGCTTTACCCCTGAGGTTCACTTTGTTTCCCCGTGAACCTCGCCTGCTGTACCAACTCCGCAAGACCCCGCGCCCTCACACAAACGAATGCTGCTGCCTGAGACCTGACACCTGTTCGTTCTCACCACAGAGACACAGAGTCACAGGGGTTTCCCGGATTGTCATCTTAAACATTGTCATCCTGAGCGCAGCGAAGGACCTGCTTAAACATTGTCATCCTGAGCGCAGCGAAGGACCTGCTTTTCGTCGGCGTTGTCTCAAGAATTAATTCTCAGTCTGAGCCCTTCTCCGTGTCTGTGTGTCGCCAACACCTGAGACCTGTCCCCCGTCCCCTATTTCTTCCCCGTCTCCTTCACATATCCCGCGCTCAACGTCCCCTTCTCCTTCGCCACCGGGAGCAAGGTTGGATAAAACTGCACGAACGTCGTGTCCACGGCTCCGTGCTGCGAATGGCACGAATAACAATCCTCCGACCTCGGAACCAGCGTCCCCTTGTCGCCCTCCCCAAAGGCGAAGAACGCCCAGCCCCCGGGAAACCGCGCTTCGTCTTTCACGTGCAGTTCGCGCCCCATCACCTCGCCTTGATAGTGCCCTTTCTGGTTGATCGACCCTTTGTTCTCGGCCATGCGCGCTTCCAGCACCATCACCGTCTTGTCCGGCCACGTCCCCGTCTCCACAAACTTCTTGTACGCCTCCGGATTCACGAACACGTTGTCGAACATGGAGTGGTCCATGGCGGCCAACTCGGGGTTGTAGCTCATGTCAAACCCGGTCGTCAGGTATACCCATTCCCGGTAATTGGGTGGAAGGTTCATTTGCTCCTTCGCATCCCATCCCTGTTTCGGCGGCGGATAGTTTTGCGTGAATAGCGCAGCCGAAACCAGCACGGTCGCGGCCAGCAGCATCGTTTTCGTGAGTGTTGTCATGCGGCGTAGTATCTGCCCAAAACGGCTCCCCCGGCCATACCTTCCCCTGCGCCCGCTCGTGATTTCGCTGCATTTCCTGCCCAGATAGCGACCATTAGGGCGATACTATCCGGCATGGACTTGCGCCCATCTCCCGCGCCCCGACAGCCCTGGCGCTGGATTGCGCTCCTCTGGGTTGCTTTCGCCCTGGTGAACGCTACCCAGATCGTTGCCGGCATGCGCGCGGCCGGCATGCAGCACCTCTGGTCCCGCCTGTTCTTCACCGTTTTCGCCTCCTGGCTTGCCTGGGCTCTGGCCACGCCGCTTATTTTGCGTCTGGGCCGTCGTTTCCCCCCGACGCAATGGCGGCGCGCCACCACGTGGATCATTCATCTCGCCGCCTGTCTCGCCACCGGCATCGTCTACTCGATCTGGGCTGCGACCTTGCAGATACTCCTCCAGCCCTGGGGCTATGTTCAGGTCAAGCGTTTCTGGGGAACGGCGTTCTACGTTTTCTCCGGCGAATTCCACCTCTTCCTGATCCTGTACGCGGCCATCCTCGCCATTCACTACACGCTTGAATCCCAGCGCCGTCTGGCCCAGCAGGAAACGGAAACCGCCCGCCTTAACGAACAACTCTCTCGCGCGCAGCTAGGGGCACTGCGCCGTCAACTCGAGCCCCACTTCTTCTTTAATACCCTCAACGCCATCGCTGGGCTGGTGCGCGAAAATCGCAATGAAACCGCCGTCAGCATGATCGCCGGCCTTAGCGACCTGCTCCGCCGCGTCCTCGACGATTCCGGCAAGCAGGCGGTCTCGCTCGGCGAGGAAATGGAGTTCCTCGAAACCTACCTCGACATCCAGAAGATGCGTTTTGCCGACCGCCTGCAACTCAGCGTCAATGTGCCGTCCCAGTTTCTCTCGGTCCGTGTCCCCAGCCTGATCCTCCAGCCCATGGTCGAAAATGCCATCGAGCATGGCATCGGCAAGCGCGCTGCCGGTGGCTCGATTCGCATCGCCGCCGCGCGCGACAACGGCTTCCTCACACTCAGTGTCTATAACGACGGTCCACGCATCCCCGACGATTGGGAGCGTCATTCTGGCGTCGGCATCTCCAATGTCCGGGCGCGCCTGCAGAGCCTCTATGGCAAAGACTGTCGTCTCAACATCGAGAATCGCGACGCCGGCGTCGAAGTGCAGCTCTCCGTTCCGTATCATCCCCGCTAATGAGTCCCGATCTCGCGTTGAAAATTCGCGTCCTCGTCATCGACGACGAACCTCTCGCCCGCTCCAATATCCTCCACCTTCTGCGCGCCAGTCCCGAGGTCGAAATCCTGGGCGAATGCGGCACGGCCGTCGCCGGCCTCGAGTCCATCCGTTCCTGCAAGCCCGACCTTGTCTTCCTCGACGTCCGCATGCCCGAATACGACGGCTTCGATATGCTCGAGATGCTCGGCGCCACCGCGCCGCCTGCCATCATCTTCGTCACGGCCTACGACCAGTACGCCCTCAAGGCCTTCGATAGCGGTGCCCTTGACTACCTGCTCAAGCCCTTCAATAACGCCCGCTTCGCGCGTGCGCTCGACCGCGCCAAAGAACGCATCGCCCATCGCCGGCAAGCGCCCGCAAAAATGGATCGCCTTACCATCAAGAGCGCCGGCCACGTCCTCTTTCTTCCCGTCGCCGACATCGACTGGATCGAGGCCGCCGACTACTATGCTTCGCTGCACGTCGGCGCGAAGACTCATCTCGTCCGCCGCAGCATGAACGACCTCGAATCCGACCTTGATCCGGCACAGTTCTGCCGTATCCACCGCTCCACCATTGTGAACCTTGACCGCGTCCGCGAACTTCGTTTCGACAGCGACGCCGAATACGAACTCGTTCTCGTCACCGGCGCCCAACTCCACCTCAGCCGCCGCTACCGCAAAGAGCTCCAGTCCCGCCTCGACAGCCCATTGACAATAAAGCTGCTTTCTAATTACGCATCTTCCGGATCAGCGTTTTTGAGCCTTGTCATTCCGACGGCGAGCGAAATGGAGGCAGGAGAAATCTGCTTTCCTGATTCGGAAGGCACGATAATCCCAGGGCACCCCCGAAATTGACTTGTCCCATCCCGCCGATCTACGATTCCACCGGTAAAACCGTTTCTCGTTATTGAATCCTCCGAAGCGTGGGCGGCGGCTCGGGCGCCACTAAAAGCCAGGACTCGCTTAACTAAAGCCCAGCGTGAGAAGGTTCTGAAGCCGGCAGACGTGCGACAAGCTGCGCGCCTATAGCTGAGGAGATACGCTCATGCCAGCCAGAACACTATCCAGTCGGGCCCCCGAACTTCCAGACTTGTCGTTCCGTTTGCATAACTTTGACTACCGCATCAACGACGGGAGGTCTTCATGCGCACTGCTCAACTTCGGGTTAGTGTGCTGTTCGCCGTCGCGATCCTGCTTCCAGCTGCGTCCGTCGCCGACGTGGTGACGCAGTGGAACGAGCAAGCGGGAGCGTGCCTTCTGGAAGCCAAGAGCCTTCCCTTCGTAGGCACACGTGTGATGGCCATAGTCCACACGGCGATGTTCGACGCGGTCAATTCCATTGAAGGACGCTATACGCCCTACAAGTTCAAAGTATCCGCGCCTGCCGGCGCTTCGCCGGAAGCTGCCGGAGTCGCCGCTGCGCATGCCGCTCTGGTTGCACTTTTTCCTGACAGAAGGTTACGCTGGACGCAGCGTATGCGACCTCTCTTGCGCAAATCCCCGATGGGGTGAGAGCAGCGGGAGTGGCGTCGGAAAAGAAGTGGCCGCCAAGGTTCTGGCGTGGCGCGCTTCCGACGGCGCCGACGCAGCCAATACCTACCGGCCACTGACCACTCCGGGCGCATACATCGCGACCACGCTGCCGGTCGGCTCGCAGTGGGGAAATGTGACACCTTGGGTGATGGAGCGTGGATCGCAATTCCATCGCGCCTCGCCCCCGGCTCTGGGCAGCGCCGAATGGGCGGCCGACTACAACGAAATCAAAGAGCTCGGGGCCAAGAAGAGTTCACGGCGCACCAGCGACCAAACCGAGACGGCACGTTCTGAATGACCCGAAATCTTATCGCATCTGGAAACTCTGTCATCCTGAGCGAAGTGAGCCAGAATGCGCGTTTGTTTGCTCTGGTGGAGATGGCCGTAGCCGATTCTATATCGCGGTCTTCGAAGCAAAGTACGCTTTCAATTCTGGCGCCAGCCGAACGAAGTCAAGGACACCCGAGGCTGTTTGCGGTATCACACAAACCCGAGAACTTCTTCACCACGAATAGGGCATTCTATCCGACCCGCCGCGAGCCGTGCTGGAATCGGAATTCGGGACGGGGCCGAATCCCTTGACGATGACCAGCTCGACAGCGCCAGGCGTGACACATAAATGAACAGATACTCTGCGCCCTTCGCGGCTAAAATTTTCTTGCTCGCCTCCATACGGAATTCCACTGTGGTCGGCAAAGCCATGGGCAAGAAAATCGGGGAGCTGGCCGTTCAGAACTACCTCAAGCCCGTTCACTGACGACCAAGCGCGCAAAATCTGCATGCTCGGAGAACCGCCCCCCTCCAAATTGACTTCCTCCGCCTGCCGCCCTACGATCTCAAGCCAGTGATCGGCCAGACCGTTTCTCACTATCGCATCGTCGAAAAACTCGGTGGCGGCGGCATGGGCGTCGTCTACAAAGCCGAGGACACCACTCTCGGGCGCTTCGTCGCGCTCAAATTTCTCCCCGAAGACGTTGCGCAGGATGCCCCCGCCCTGGAGCGCTTTAATCGCGAAGCCCGCGCTGCCTCGGCCCTCAACCATCCCAACATCTGCACGATCTACGAAATCGGCGAGCACGCCGGCAAGCGTTTCATCGCCATGGAGTACCTCGACGGCGTCACCCTCAAGCACATGATCACGGGCCGCCCCCTCGAAACCGAGACGCTCGTCGCACTCGCCATCGAGATCGCCGACGCTCTTGACGCCGCCCACGTCGAGGGCATCATCCACCGCGACATCAAGCCTGCCAATATTTTCGTCACCAAGCGGGGTCACGCCAAAATCCTCGACTTCGGATTGGCCAAAGTCACCGGCGCCTCCAGCCACACCCTTACCGCCAGTACCGCCACTCTCGACGAAGCGCATCTCACCAGTCCGGGCACGATGATCGGAACTGTTGCCTACATGTCGCCCGAGCAGGTGCGCGCCCGCGAGCTCGACGCCCGCACCGACCTTTTCTCCTTCGGCGCTGTCCTCTACGAGATGGCCACCGGCGACGTTCCCTTCCACGGGGAAAGTTCCGCCGTCATCTGCGAAGCCATCATGAACCGCGCCCCCGTGCCTCCCGTGCGTATCAATCATGACGTGCCGGCGAGGCTCGAAGACATCATCAGCAAGGCTCTCGAGAAAGACCGCAACCTGCGTTACCAGCACGCCTCCGAGATCCGCAGTGACCTGCAACGCCTGAAGCGCGATACCGACAGCAGCCGCATCCCCGCCGCCGCGTCAGACTCCGCCGTCGACCAAACTTCTTCGTCGCTGATCTCCGGCCCGCGCAGCGCGGTATCCGGCGCGATCGCCGCGCCAGCCTCATCCCGTCGCTACGGAATAATCCTTGCCGCGGTTGCCCTCCTGGTTCTCATCGCCGCCGCCGGCTTTTTCTTCTGGCACGCGAAGCGGCCAGCCACCACTGCAACCGGCTCCGCCGCTTCCACCACCGTCGCGGTTCTTCCATTCCAGAACATGGGCAGCGACAAAGACAGCGACTTCCTTCGCCTCGCCTTGCCCGACGAAATCGCCACCGCCCTCAGCTACGTGCGTTCGCTGAGCATCCGTCCCTTCGCCACCACCAGCAAATACACCGCCGCCGGCCTCGACCTGCAGCAGGCCGGCCGCGAGATGCGCGTTACCGACATCGTCACCGGCCACTATCTCAAGGAGGGCAACCAACTCCAGATCACGCTCGAAGCCGTCGACGTCGAAAACAATCGCACCCTCTGGCGCGACACTCTCACTGCCTCCGCGCCCGACATGATCGCCATGCGCAGCGAGATCACCAACAAGGTCCGCAACGGCCTCGTTCCCGCTCTCGGCGCCGCCGGCGACACCGCCGACTCCGCGACTCGCCCCGCCAATGAAGAGGCTTACGATCTCTACCTCCGCAGTCTCGCCCTCGGCACCGATGCCGGACCCAACAAGGAAGGCATCGCCATGCTCGAGCGCGCCGTCGGACTCGATGCCAATTACGCTCCTGCGTGGGCCTGGCTCGGCGTGCGCTACTACTGGGATTCGCAGTACTCCAACGGCGGCGAGGCCATGTTCCAGAAGTCCAACAATGCCCTCGATCGCGCCCTCACCCTCGATCCCAATCTGCTGAACGCCAACGTGCAAATCATCGCCAATCGCACCGAACGCGGCGAACTCGCGCGCGCCTACAAAGACGCCGACGACCTCGTCCGTCGTCAGCCCAACAGCGCCTTCGCGCATTTCGCCCGCGCCTACGCCCTCCGCTATGCCGGTTTGCTCGACGAGTCTGCCCAGGACTGCGACAAGGCCCTGGCGCTCGATCCCGGCAATTTTGGCCTGCGCTCCTGCTCGCTCACTTTTTTGGTCATGGGGAACTCCGACCACGCCATGGATTTCATCCGTCTCGACGCCGGATCCGACTGGGCGAACCGCTCCGTGTTACGCATGCTCCTGGCTCAGGGCAAACGTGCCGAAGCCCGCGAACTCGGTCAGAAGTTATCCGCCGACCGCGGAGGAATACCTTACCTCAGGACCTGCCTCGATCATCCGCCCTCTGGATCGACGCTCTCCCCGGAACTCGACCAGGCCGGACGCGAGTTCCTCACCCTCGCCCTGGCCAACCCCGATCCCGAAAACCGCTACGTCGCCGCCACCGACTTCGCCGTATGCGGCCAAAAAGACTTTGCTCTCCGCTCGCTCAAGTCCGCGATCGAGAGCAACTATTGCGCCTACGCCGCACTCCAGCGCGACCCCAGGCTCGCCTCGCTACGCTCCAGTTCCGAATTCCCCCCACTCTTGACCGCCGCCAAGCAGTGCCAGGACAATTTCCTCGCCCAGCGCGCCCAGCTGCCCACTGAACCCATCGCCACGATGTCCATAACGTTTTGGCTGGGACACTCATGCCGCGTCCCAAATCATGTCATCCTGAGCGAAGAGAGGCGTCAGCCGAACGCAGTCGAAAGCCTGTCCTGAGCGAAGCCGAAGGGGACCCCGCGTGAGCCTGCAACACCTCGGAACCGAGGACCTTTTCACCACGGCCGGGTGCCCCGCTCAAGCTTTGCTTGGGCGGGGATTTTTGAAGGATATTTTCTCACTCTGCCCCATTGAACTTGCTTCGTTAGCAGGGCACGCCTTAGACGTGCCAACCCGGCGCCCCTCAAGACACGGCTTCAGCCGCTGAACTCAACCCGCCCATCCCTCGCCAAAAGCGGCGGTCAGAGGCTCAATTCATCCCGACCCCATATGTCGCTCGCCGGCCGTCAACAGTTGAAACCTCACCGCGATGCGCGTACTCTTGGCCGCGCAAAACGGAGGATTGAATGAAAAATCTCTCGACCTGGCGTGTACTACTTGTTGCAGCTGCAATTCTGGCAACCGTGTGCACGGGAGTCCTCGCGCAAGACAAGAAATCTCCTGAAATGCATCCCATCGTCACACCTGCAGAGTTGAAATGGATCCCCATCATTTCCGGTTGGCAGATCGCCGTCGTCTCCGGCGATCCCGACAAGGAAGGCGAGCCCTTTACCATTCGTTTCCACGGAGAAGATGGCGCGCACGTTCCGCCGCACTGGCATCCCAGCGACGAAAACATCACGGTGCTGCAAGGAGCGTTCCTGGTTGGCGTTGGCGAAAAATACGACGAACAGCAATTGAAACCGATGAACGTTGGCAGCTACATGACCATGCCAAAACAGATGCGCCACTTCGCCCGCGCCCAAGGCGAAACGGTAATTCAGGCGCACGGGATTGGTCCCTTCAAGGTGAACTGGGTGAACCCCGCGGAGGTCACGCCGCCGTCCGCCGCCAAAAAGTAAGAGAGAACAGCTTATCCCTATGCGTACTTCGTGACGCGGTGGCGCCACCGTTTCGCCGCTGCGCTACAATCCCCCCGCTCCCGAAAATTCGACTTCCTGATTCTCATCGGAGATCATCCATGTCCTCCCATCTCACAAAACTCCTCTCACTCGTCCCCGCCATCCTTCTTGCCTGCGCGCCCTCGGCGCTGCCCCAGAACGCCTCGCTCACTGGCCCTGTTCCCGCCGCCGAGCAAACTGCTTCTGCTGCGCCCGAGTACGTTCGCGCCGGCAAACTGCTCGACGTGCGTTCGGGAAAAATCCTCGACAACCAGATCCTCGTCATTCGCGGCGCCCGCATTGATCGCATTGCGCCTGCCACCGAGTCCATCCCCGCCGGCGCGAAAGTTGTCGACCTGTCTCACGCCACCGTCCTTCCCGGCCTCATCGATTGCCACACCCACATCATGCTCGCCGACACCGACAACTCCCACTACGAAGACTTCCTGCTCAAGGACTCCTACCAGTACCGCACCATCCTCGCCACCTTGAACGTGAAACGCGACCTCGAAGCCGGTTTCACCGCCATGCGCGACGTCGAGACCGAAGGCGCCATGTACAGCGATGTCGACGTGCGCAACGCCATCAACCAGGGACTTATTCCCGGGCCTCGCCTCAAAGTCGCCACCCGCGGCCTCTCCTCTACCGGCGGCTACGAACTCGAAGGCTACTCGCCGCAAGTCAAAGTCCCCAGCGGGGTGCAACTGGTCGACGGCCCCTACGAAGCCCGCAAAGCCGTGCGCGAGCAGTTCAATTACGGTGCCGACCTCATCAAGATGTACGGCAACGACCGCTACCGCTTCCTGGCCGACGGCCAAATCAAAAGCGTCGCCAATTTCAGCTTCGAGGAAGTCCAGGCCATCGTCGATGAAGCCCGCCTCAAAGGCATCAAGGTCGCCTGCCATGCCTACGACGGTCCCGGCCTTCACTACTGCATCGACGCCGGCGTCGCCTCCATCGAGCACGGCATCCAGCTCGACGACGACGCTATCCGCAAAATGGTCGCCAAGGGCACCTATCTCGTTCCTACTCTCCAGGTCTACTGCTGTGCCCTCGAAAAAGGTGACCTCGCCATGACTGGAGGCAAGACCAGCCGCCTCGCCATCCACGAAGTCAGCTTCAAAAAAGCGCTCGCCGCGGGCGTGAAAATCGCCTTCGGCACCGATGCCGGCTCTTTCCCTCACGGTACCCAGGCCATCGAATTCGAGTGGATGACCCGCTACGGCATGTCCCCGCTCGACGCCATCCGCTCCGCCACCCTCAACGCCGCCGATCTGCTCGGCTGGTCCGACGACATCGGCTCCCTCGAGCCTGGCAAATACGCCGATCTGATCGCCGTCGACTCCGATCCGCTCCACGACATCAGGCAGCTCGAGCACGTGAAGTTCGTCATGAAAGGGGGCGAAGTGGTTCGCAGCGACTACGCCAAATAGGCGGGATTTGGCGGCTTTCTCAGAACTTAACCCGCGGATAGCAACCCTTTCCGTTTCATCCCGATAACTGATCAGGAGGAGTAGTCATGTCAGGACCCACGGCCGCCTGACCTATCTACCCTGGGTCGAGCGAATGAACCGTCAAAACGCTAGCGAATAACTGAATTCGGTGCGGCTTCAGCCGCTGCGGTGCACGCCGTAGCGCCGGCGTCCCGCCGGCTGTCGCGAGGGCATCTTGCCCTCGCTGTGCAGGTTCGTACCACGGCGCGCCTACAGGTGCGCCGTAAAGAGCAAAAAGAACGACGCGGCTTCAGCCGCTGCGGTGCACGCAACCGGAAATGACTCCTTCAACCACGCAGTCCGCGGCGAGGTGCCTATGAGCGACCCCATGAATGAGGTGCGGCCGGCCGACTATCTCAAGCCTGGATTCTTCCGCGACGAGCCCGCCCCACGGCAAGGTACCAACGCCTTCTACGCGCTGGTCATGGCCCAGCGCCTCAAGCGTGCAGGTGTGACCGCGACCGAGTTTTACGATTTTTGTGCGAAGCTCGCGCAAAAGGTCCAGCCCGAATACGCCGCCGCCTCGCCCAGCGACGCCACCCGCGAAGCTCTACGGGCAGCCGGCGCCCAATGGAAGGATCGCTGCGGTCCCTTCTCCGAACTGCTCACCCTCACCGCCGACTTGCTTACCACCGGTCGAACCCTTGCCGCCCTCATGGTGCATCTCGACCGCATCGAGCACCAGCTGGCTTTGCTCTGGGCGCTAGGCCCCGCCGACAATTCCCACGGAGAAGACGCCAAGCTCTCCGCCTGACCCATCACGCCAGATCAACAACCTCGTAGTTTCCTCTGTGACCTCTGTGGTGAGGGCTTCTCTTTACAAGCTTCGGTAAGATAACCGCGACGGCGGACACACGGACCTCCGAACTATCGCTTCTCCTCCGGCTGCGCGTTCTCCGCAAGCATCCGCTTTAACCGGAAATTCGCAATCCTGCGCATCCGCCAGTAGCGCCGCAGAAACACCGCATACACGAACCATGCCAGCGTGCCCACCGCGGCCAGCACTAACCCCAGACTCCAAACATTCGCCACCCACCGCACCAGTTCAACGAACGGGAACGCCAGTTGCATCACACACACCAACCTTGATCGATGTCGTCGAGCGCCACGCTCTCTTCCCTATGGCATTGCCCGATGCCGTCGTACGCATCAAAAAAATCTGTCATCCTGAGCGAAGTGAGGCGAAAGCCGAACGCAGTCGAAGGACCCCATTGCAGGTGGTAACACCACTCGCCTCTCGGAATTTTCCACCCCTGCTCCGCACTGCCGCGAGGAGTTGCGCGGTGCCCCAGGTTCGCTTGCGCTCCGTGCAAGCTAACCTGGCATCTCAACACTAAGCTCCCAACCTCGCCCGAATCGCCCCCGCAATCCCATTCGCCAGCGCTGTCATTCGCTCTTCCGACTCGGCCTCCACCATCACCCGCGCTAGCGCCTCGGTTCCCGAATACCGCACCACCACACGCCCGTTTCCATCCAGTTCCTTCTCCGCGCTGGTGATCGCCTGCTGCACCTCGGGCACCTGCGTAAATGGAACCTTCTCGCGCACCCGCACGTTTTGAATTGTCTGCGGAAACACTTTCATGTCCCCCGCCAGCTCTGCCACGCTCTGCCCGCTCCGCGCCATGATCTCCATCAACCGCAGCGCCGTCAGCAACCCGTCACCCGTCGTCGCGTCGCCATCGCGGAACAAAATGTGTCCGGACTGCTCGCCGCCCAGCGTGGCACCCGTCTTCAGCATCTCTTCCAGCACGTACTTGTCGCCCACGTTCGCCCGCAACATCTGGATCCCCGCCCGCTTCAGCGCCACCTCGAGCCCCATATTCGACATCGTGGTCGCCACCACTGTGTTTCCCGCCAGCGTGCCGCGCGCCTGCATCTCGCGCCCGGCGATCAGCAGCACCACGTCTCCGTTGACAACGTTGCCGTTGGCGTCGCTGAACAGCGCCCGGTCCGCATCGCCGTCGAACGTGATCCCCAGGTCGAACTCACCCTTGCGCGCCGCGATCATCTCCGCAACAGTCGTGGGATGTAGTGCCCCGCAGTTTTCGTTGATGTTCTTACCGTCTGGCGTGCAGTGAACGAACTCAGCCTTCACCCTGCAGGCGCGAAACAACCCTGGTGCTTCCGCCGTCGCCGCGCCATTCGCGCAGTCCACCAGCACCCGCATGCGGCTCAAGTCCGTGGTCACGCTCTTGGCCAGCCAGTGAATGTAGGCCTCGCGTAAACCCGCGTCCCCAGGCAAGCTTGGCGCGGGCTTGCCTGCGCCGTCAGCTTGCGGCTTCTCGATCAGCGCAAAAATCTCCTTCTCGATCGCCAACTCCCGCGCATCCGGCAGCTTGTATCCATCTCCCGAAAAAACTTTGATGCCGTTATCCGTCCACGGATTGTGCGACGCCGAAATCACCACCCCCGCGGCCATCCCGCGCGAACGCGCCAGATACGCCACTCCAGGAGTCGTGAGTACGCCCGCACTCTCCACGGCAACTCCCTGCGACGCCAGCCCCAGCGCCACCCGGTCCGCGATCCACCCGCTCGATTCCCGCGTGTCCTGCCCAATCACCACTCGCGGCTTCGCGTTGACTCGCCGCAGATCGTGGCCAAGCGCGCGCCCAATCGCATACGTGCTCTCATAGGTGAGCGGAAATTCTCCCGCTACCCCCCGGATCCCGTCGGTGCCAAACAGTTGTCGTGTAGGTTGACTCATTCGGATGGTTTGTTCCCCGCAGGTTCGGCCCCAACTCTTTCCATCACTACTGTCACTCGCACCGGCATCGGACGCACGATCTGCACCAGCGGATCTGGCACGAACGCGTTGGTCACGAACATTCCTCGATCCATATTTCCCGAAACGTCCACCGGATCCGTCGTCGCTGCTTCCACCGCTTCGACCCGTTGTTTCGGTCCGCCAATCGTGACCTCCGCCGGCTCCGCCGAAACCGTCGCAATCCGGAATCCCGGCGCGAACGTTCCAATCACCCGCGGCCGCACCGGAATCCGCTTGCTCGCCCCAATATCAAACGACAGGCGTACCTGGCTCGGCACCACCTGCACCACTTCCACATCGCGTGGCAGCCCGACCTGTTGTGATGTCAGATCGAACGTTCTCTCTCCGGGCTTCACACCGGCCAGGTCCACTTCAACGTGAACTTCCTGAGGCCGCATTTCGTGGATCACCCGCTCCGGCCCGCGCACCCGCACCTGCGCCTCGGGAATATTCACCGCGCTGATTTCCAGATTGGTCGGAATCCGATGGAATTCGATGGGTACCGTCACTTCCACTTCCGCAACCGGATCGTGCGACACCGCCCACCACAAGCCGATGGCCAGCGCCAGCGAGATCACCTTGTACCCGAAATGTGCGAACACGTATCGCTGCAGGAAGTCGATCATCGCCTTATGTGGCGCAGGCAGCCCCGCCCGCGTAAATTACAAAAAAACTGTCATCCTGACGAAGTGAGGCGAAAGCCGAACGAAGTCGAAAGCCTGCCCTGAGCGAAGCCGAAGGGGATCCCATGCACCTCGCTAACACAACTGCCATGTCTGACTTTTTCACCACGTTTCGTTGCCAGCTTCTTCGTTTACGCGACGTTGCGTTTATCACGACGCCAATGTTCACCAAGGTTTTGCGGCAGTACGTTTCCGCTATCGATCTACTCCCGGCGTATAACTCTCATCCGGATTCCGGCCCGCCGTCCGCTGTTCCTCGATCTCTTCCGTATCGCCCGCAATGGGCGTCGGCAACGTCGTCGGCGGCACATACCGGCGCAGCAGCGTGCTCAACCGCTCCCGCAACTGTTCCACAGTCAAATCCCGTTCGAAATTTCCCGCTACCGCCAGGCTGATGGCTCCCGTCTCTTCCGAAACGATTACCGCGATCGCATCCGTCTCTTCCGTAATCCCGATCCCCGCCCGATGCCGCGTGCCCATCTGCGTCGACAGCACCGGATTCATCGACAACGGCAGAAAACACGCCGCCGCCGCAATCCGGTCTTTCTGCACGATCACCGCCCCATCATGCAGCGGCGCACTCGGCCGGAAAATCGTCGCCAGCAGATCGTAGGAAAGCCGCGCATCCAGCGGCACCCCGCTCTCGATATACGTCCGCAACCCGATCTCCCGCTCAATCACGATCAGCGCGCCCGTCTGGTTCTGCGAAAAGAGATTTGCCGCCAGCACAATATCGTCGTACGCGTCCGACTCGGAATTGGCCGCCCGGCTCAATGTAATGCGGCTGCCCAGATTCGCCAGCGCATGCCGCAACTCAGCCTGAAACACCACGATCAACGCGAATACAACGTAAGGGAGAAGAGTGGAAACCAGCCAGCTCAGCGTCGTCAGCCGCCCAACCCGCGCAATGTAAAAGCCAAGGCCCACCGCCGCCACGCCCACCAGCATGGGCGCCGCCCGCGTTCCCCGCACCAGCATCAGAAACTGATAGATGACGAACGCAACCAGCACAATGTCGATGACATTGGTCATCGTCAAGTGCGGCCATGGTGCCAGCAGTTGCGTCAAAGAAGGACCTTCCGCCCAGAACTAGCACGCCCATCCTGCCTAACTGTTCATTGTAACCTGCGCTGCATCCGTTGCATGAGCGGACACGAGCCATTACCGGCTCCGAGCTACGCGCTACTGGCTAGATTGCTAGTAGCTAATAGCCAATGGCTAGTAGCGGTTTTGTGCGCCTACGCCTTCGACTTGCGTATCCACGGCGTCAGCACCGTGTACACCGGCACGGCCGTGGGACGCGCCTTGCGCTGCCGGATCAGGCGCCGCTCGATCAGGTGTGCCAGCGCGCTCTGCACCGATCGCTTCGAGATGCCGGTCAAGTCTGCCAGCACTTTATGGCTCATCGCTGCCGATTCCCGGCCCACACCGTGCGTATGCCGGTAAAGCTGCACGATACACGAGGAACGCGGCGCTCGACCGGCTGTGCGCCACCAGGTCGCGCATCAGCGTGTCCACGATGTAGGGATCAGCTTTCACGCTATAGCAATTATAGCTATAGCATCAGCCTCCGCCATTCGACATCGCCACCATTGATTTCCTCGATCGGCGCTGGCATTGTTGCTTTCCATGATCAAGCGAATTAAGTTCCTCGGCATTCCGGTTCGCGACCAGGACCGCGCCTTGCGCTTCTATACAGAGAAACTCGGATTCCGCATTCTCACCGACCAGGAGTTCAACGACAAACAACGCTGGATTGAGCTCTCCATTCCCGGAGCTGAAATCGGCCTCGCGCTTTTTACGCCCGACGGTCACGACGATCGTATCGGAACCTTCGTGAATACCTCCTGGGAAGTCGACAACATCGAGAAGACCTACGACGAATTGCTCAAGCGGGGCGTGGAATTCGTCGGCCCTCCGCAGAAACAATCCTGGGGAACCTTCGCCATCCTGAAGGACTCCGAGGGCAACCAGATCGTTCTGGGATCGCGTTGAGTGAACCGCCGCCGATAAGCGCAGACTAGATCTTGGTCGCCGTGACCATGCAGTAGACCATCGGGCCCAGCGGTGCGCTAACCAGGGGCAGTAACACCGGTGCCAGCACGTTGTTCCAGCGGGCGCGAGTCATTGCCCGTTTGCCCAACACAACATCCGTCACCAGAAACTTCAGGGTCACCCAGGGAATGTGCGCGACCGAAGGCGCCACGCGCCTCTGCAGATGCTCCACCCTGATTTCCCTGAAGCCAAGCTGCTCCAACCGCTCTGTAAACGGGCGAAGCTGCGCCAGTTCTCCAATTACCCAGCATTCGCATAACTTGCGGTAGATGCGCTCCTGCAGTTCATTGACGAAGCGCCCGCTGGCAAGAAATCCATCGGAAACGACCAGGCGTCCACCGGGACGCAGCAGCCGGTAGGCCTGTTCCAGCAACACGCCCTTGTCCCCGCCGTGCGCGTGGCAACTGCTCTCCAACGCGTACACACCGTCGTAGCTGGAGCGCGGCAACAGGATGTCTTCGTAGTCCCCCTCGATAACGTCAACCCGCTCATCGCAACCGGCTGCCTCATTCAGGGTTCGTGCATGCTCCACCTGCCACGGTACCCGCGTAATTCCCAGCAGCTTCGCCCTCGGCAGGCGGCGCGCAAAGCTGCGCAAGGTGGCGCCAAGGCC
This sequence comes from uncultured Acidobacteriota bacterium, assembly GCA_963729415.1. Taxonomy (GTDB): domain Bacteria; phylum Acidobacteriota; class Terriglobia; order Terriglobales; family Acidobacteriaceae; genus Gp1-AA133. The sequence goes on from CAVSOD010000018.1 coordinate 1,263,288, forward strand.
GCAGCGCAACGTCGGCCGGCGAATACCCCGTGTTCTTGGCGGTGTGGGAGTTACCTCCGTTGCGGGCTGCCACGGCGAATGGGAATGCCTCAGGCTGAGAGACCGCGCGTCGCGATCACCGCGGTTTGGTGGGCGGGCCGAGGGCGACCGCCGATTCGGACGTGAGATAGAGGAAGGTAAACGTCTCCTGCAAATAAAGGCGAACGTGGGTGTCCGTGTGACTCAAGTAGCCGATGGAGGCGTCCTGGCCAATGTGAAGATCGAGGTCGCCGCCGCGGGTCGTGACCACGAAGGCCCCGTCAATGGCGGGCGCCCAGTGGATTTTTCCTTCCACCATGCGTTTGACGTGCTCGAGCACGGGATAACCGTAATCGCTGGTTTCGGCGAGCTCTGTATAAGCCTCGGCGCTGAACAGAATGGAATACGGACCGTTGACACCAACCAGGCGTAACTGGCTTAAGGCCTGCGCAAAGGCTTCAGGGTACTTGCGCACGTCGGCGGGAAGAGGCTTTTTGGGATTGCTGGTGCCCTGGCGAACGCCTGCGATGCCAGCGGCAGCGTACCCTTCGAAAATGGCGCGGTCTTCGGCGAAGGCGAGCTTGCGCGCGGCGTCTTTTGCCGGCTGCCAATCGGAATCAGTGGCGCCGCGTTCGACGTCATCAATCATCTGGCGCTCGAGCTCGAAGGGCACGCGCAGCTCGACCAGCGCTTTCGCTTCCCGCTGTTGCGCGGTGATGCCGTCTCCGGGCGCGGCAATCGTGCGCTGGTGACCTGTGCCCACCGCCGACAGAGCAGTACCCGCCGGACCGTGAACGTCGACAACGCGGCGACCGGCCAGATAGCGCTTTATGGTGCGCGACGTTTCTTCTTCGATCTGACCCCAGGCGGCATCCGAAATCGGAGCCAGCTCGCGATGCAGGTTATTCATCGGAATCCTTCCCTTTCAAGGAACCTATGCCAAGCGAACCATTCTTGGATGGCGCGTTCGAAGCGGAGGTCTCAACCGGCGCCGAGGCCATCGCGGACCGCGGTGCGCTCGAGGACGCAGCCGGCGCGGGCTGTTCAGCCGAGACATTATCGAGAAACGTGACGGTCGGAATGAAGAACAGACTTCCTGTGACCGCCGTGCTGAAGTCAAGAATGCGGTCGTAGTTACCGGGCGGACGACCCATGAACATATTTTCGAGCATTTGTTCAATGGTGCGGGGCGAGCGGCTGTAGCCAATGAAGTAGGTGCCAAACTCGCCGTGGCCGGGGCGGCCGAAGGGCATGTTGTCGCGCAGGATCTTGATTTCCTTCCCGTTTTCTTCGATGACCGTGAGGGCATTGTGCGCCGAGCTGGGCTTGACCGAGTCGTCGAGTTCTATATCCGAGACCTTTTCTCGCCCGATGATTTTTTCCTGGGCTTCGGTGGGAATCTTGTTCCAGGCGTCGAGGTTGTGCAGATACTTTTGCACGATGACGTAGCTTCCGCCGGCGAAGCCCGGATCTTCCTCGCCAATGAAAACGGCGTCGGCGGCAGCGCTTCCTGACGGATTTTCGGTGCCGTCCACGAAGCCGAGCAGATCGCGTTCGTCGAAGTAGCGGAAGCCATGGACTTCGTCGGCGGTGGTAACCGCGCCTTCGAGGCGAGCCATGATTTGCGTGGCCAACTCGAAACACAGATCCATGCGCTTGGCGCGGATGTGAAAGATCAGGTCGCCGGGCGTGGAAACTGCGTGCCGCGCGCCCGAGCGAATCTCATGGAAGGGATGAAGTTCGGCAGGACGTGGCGCGCTGAACAGGCGGTCCCAGGCATCGGAACCGAAGCCCATGATGCAGGAGAGCGAGCCTTCGGGGGTGCGAAAGCCGACGGCGCGCAGCAGCGCGGAAAGATCGGCGCAAAGGGAAAGGACCGAAACACGATTTTCGTCGCCGGGATTGATTGTGAGAACAAGAAAGATTGCCGCGCTGGTGAGCGGAGACGCAACCAGTTGCGGGTTCGTTAAGATAGCCGAGGCTTGCGCGGTGCCGGACTCGGAGGCCATCGGAATATCACCAGCCGGAAGAAAATCACCTTTCGAGAAGTCCCCGCTGCCCGGAAGGTAATCAGCGGATTCGACAGCTTAGCAAAGGTGGGCGAGCAACGTCGACCGTGCCCGCGCAATGCAGGGAAACTCAATCTACTTAAGGAAGGGATTCGTTCAGTGCAGCGAAGGACAAACCGCGAATGGCTGGTCTTATCGCGATTTGCCCCACGACCCAGCGGGGCTCACTCCTGAGCACGCTCCTGCGTCTCGCCCGAGCCCACGACCTCCGCTATCGACGAACTCCGCTACAAAGACCGCAGGAAGTCCAGCAATGATTGCTGTTGCGCCGGGGTTAACTCGTTGAACCTTCGCACTACGCGGTTCGCTTCCGACCCCCGCGATCGATGTTGTTGAATCGCATCCAACAGGTCCGTCGATCTCCCGTCGTGCAGGAAAAAGAGTCGCTGTCCCACTCCCCACAACGGAGCCGTCCGGAACTCGTCGGGACCGGCAACGCCTTGCGAAACACCATCGGCCAGATTGTCTCCCATATGGTGCAGGGCGAAGTCTGAAAAGGGATGATAGGTGACGTTGCTCATTCCCGTGAACACAGACTGAGCGGTGGTGAGGTTCTCCGAGTGACACAGACTACAGCCAACCCGTTCGAACTGCTGTTGGCCTGCTGTGGTGTCTGCTGTCGGAGGCATCGGCGTAGGCGGAGCCGACAGGCGCATCGCATCCACAAATGCGTCCAGGTCGGAAACTCCCCCGGCCGCTTCCGAGTGTGTGTCTTCGGGGAGTCGCGTTGAATACGCATCCCGACACTCCATTTCGTTCATTGGGCATGACATCGTTGGTGACGCCCATCTCGACGTTGTACGCTTCTCCCGCAAACAGAGTCAGGGACTTGTTTTGCGCTTTCCAGCCAAACTTGGAAATGGTTCCATCATTGCCGCTGAGATTGAACCTTCCGCGTATTTCTAACTCCGCTTTCCGGTTCGCATCCTGCGCTAAGTTCGCTTTGAGTACCGAGTCGAGCGTGTTATCGACCAGGCCCAATCCAAACAGCGGGGTCGGAATTCGGAAGATGACGTTGTTGGCGGCGAGTTGGGCTTTAAAGTCGGGTTGCCCGAGACTGCAACCTGGCGCATCGGTTCGGCCCGTGATGTTGAATAGATTATGAACCCCGCCATCCGGCGTCCCATCGGGATTCTTAATAAATCGGGCCTCGCGAACCGGCCCGCTCGCGGTGATAAACGGCGGAATCACATTGGTCGCGCTCATGGCGGCTGCGGCTGCCAGCTGAGGATTCGGTTGCGGAACCTGCGGGCTGCCCGGCCCCGGACTTGAGCCTAAGATCGCAGGTTGCGCGTGACATGAACCGCAGCTTGTCGAATTAAACCCCGGCCCCAATCCGCCATTTCCAGTTCCGGGTGGCTGATCGGGAACGCCTTCGTCTTCCACGAACTGCGCGATCCCGTTCGCATACGCGGCCTGTTCGGTTGCGTTCAGCGTTGGATAGTAGCCGGTTAATCCGTCCGCAACCGTCGCCGCCGCGGTCACCGCGCCTGCCGCCGCAGGTCCAATCCGTGGTCCAGGGTCGTGCGCACCTCTTTGCGATGTCGCAATGGCAACTCCCGCTAAAACTGTCGCGATCACCGCTGCTTTCTTCCAATGCGTCATATCCCACCTCCACCGTGGAGATTGCACACTTCCGCTACAGGTCAGACTCACGCGAAGTCGACACAATGCTTAAGGCCAGTTTTTTTGGTAGCGCGCGAAAGCCAGGCACAGAACGCAGCGAGCCATCTGGAGGACATGGCCAGCATCGTCCCCGCGAACCGCCGCTCGCAAGATGGAGAAAGTGAAACTAGCTGGCGAAACTTACTTTCGATTCGACAGGCGGTCAAGGGACCGGAAGTACATGCGACAACGCCGGTAGTGCACGCCAGATCTGTCCACATGGACTACCGCGCTGTGGGCCCGAACCGCTCATCCGATACATCGCGAGACAGAGCGCGCCTCAGAAATCCAGCGAGATCGCAGAAAAAAGAGAAAAAACCAGAGTAGAAAAGAACCAGGCCGCTGCACTTCGTCAAACTCCGCTGTGTACAATTCCGCCTAACTGTAGCGCCGGCAGCCTGCCCTGAGCAGAGTCGAAGGGTCCCGCCGGCTGTCGTGAGGGCATCTTGCCCTCGCCGTGCCGGTTCGTATCAGGGCGCGCGCAATTGAGGCGTGAGATAAGCTCTACTCTTCTCCGACCGCTCGAACCCAGGAGGCCGTGTGGGCCTTACGAACAGAGTTACCGCCGTCGACTTGCATGCCTGCGGCGAACCAGGGCGCGTCATCACCGCTGGCGTCGCCGACGTCCCCGGCAAAACCATGTTCGAGAAGAAATGTTTTCTGGAAAAGAACATGGATGCACTCCGTCTGCGGATGCTGCGCGAGCCTCGCGGTTACCCGGCCTCGAATTGCAACCTTCTTCTTCCCCCGACCATCCCCGGCGCCGATGCAGGCTTTGTGATCATGGAGCAGGTCGAATACCCTCCGATGTCGGGCACTAACACCATCTGCGTGGTGACTGCCTTGCTCGAAACCGGCATTGTGCCGGCAAAGGAAGGGTGCAATACGCTCAAACTCGATACTCCCGCCGGACTGGTAGAGGTCCAGGCCGAGGTCCGAAGCGGCAAGGTCGACAAAGTTACATTTCAAAACGTTCCCTGTTTTGCCACCCACCTGGATGCGTCCGTTGAAGTCCCTCAGCTGGGCACCGTTCCCGTCGACGTCGCTTACGGTGGAATGTTCTACGTGATCGCCGAGGCCGCTCCGCTAGGTTTTCGGCTCACCGCCGACGAAGCCAGGGACATCGTGCGCGTCGGAGAAATGATCAAAGCGGCAGCCCGTGAGCAGTTCCCGGTCTCGCATCCGGAAAATCCGGAAATTCAAGGCATCACCATCGCCCAGTTGTCTGGCCCCTCGGCCCGGCCTGGCGTGCATCGAAAAAATACCGTCATCGTTTCTTCTGGGGAACTCGATTGGAACCAACCCTCATCCTGGACGGGAGCCCTCGACCGCTCTCCCTGCGGCACCGGAACGTCGGCAAAGATGGCCACCCTCTACGCCAAAAAACAGCTCGGCCTCGGTCAGGATTTTGTGCACGAAGGGATTTTGGGAACCACCTTCACCGGACGTCTCGTCTCTGAAACTCGCGTCGGTCCTTACGAAGCGGCCGTGCCCACCATCAGCGGATGCGCCTGGATCACCGGCTTCGCCGAATATGTCCTCGACGACACCGATCCCTTTCCGAATGGGTTTACTGTGCAGGACCTGTGGGGCAAGGCAAAGTAGAAGACAGGCGTCAGCCGATGGAGCTGCTTGTCCGTTGCCAGCCTTTGCTCTCTGCGATCAAGAGCCAATTTGATCGTAAGGTCGTGCAAAAATCGCAGGCGACCGGGAGCTACGCAGCGGCGAACGTTAACGACGCAGGCGGACTTTCTTTCGGCGACCTTGCCTGATGGTGAACATGGTCGCAAGAAGAAAACCCAGGGAACCGCCCAGAAAGCCGACCGTTGCAATCTGGGCAGGGGCGGCAGTGCTGCCGCCGGAGAGCAGGAATCCTTCGTAGGCAAGAGCTGGGGTCCAGAGAATCACGCGCAAACGAAAATCCATGGAGGCCACCCTCGGGTTCCCACTTTAACTCCGCAACCGTAACGGTTCAAGCATCCAGGAGTTCATTACCTCATCTGCAAACAGATGTTGTGAAAACTCCGTACGAAGGCGCACACAAATCAAAGGAATTCCGCGAAAATCAAAGCCTGCGGGCGCCGAAAGACCGCTGGTTTACCACTGCGCCCCACTCTTCCGGAGAGCGATCATTCGCGTGACGCGAGAACAGCCAGTGGTGTCCGTCCAGATCCTCCGCCGCATAGAACCTCAATGTCGCCGCGAGTCTGGTGGCACCAGGTTGTTTGCGCGATAGTAAACAACAAGCTGGCCATAGTGCTCCCCGCTGTGCTCGATGGCAAACGTCCAGATGGTGGAGTTGTGGAACAGCCGGTTGCCGAAAAATTTGGTGGTATTGTCCAGCCCTGCGTCGCCCTGCTGTTGAATCACTTTCGCTCCGTCGGCGACGGCCTCCTGCACGAACTTGACCACGTCGGCCTTGGTCTTGAACGCGTCCCGTGTAGGATTGTCGCCCTCGCCGAAGTCGGGCCCGACATTGGATCCGGAAATCCTCCGTATCAGGACGAAGTCCAGCGCGGCGGCGTGGAGAAGATTCAGGGCAAAGGTGCGCTCGTCCTTCTGCACCTTGAAATCGTATTTGTCTTCGGGAAAATCCTGCGCCATCGCGATCAGTTTATTCCCGATGTCGTTCCACCTGTCCAGCATCTCCTCGGAACGAGAACGCGCAGGACTCGGAGGCTGGTTCTGGGTTTGGGCCTGACTGGCAAGACTCAATCCGACAGCAGCAAGCAGACTGACCGTAACTAGCGCAAGCGCAGACCGTTTCATTTGTGGATTGCTCCCTCTTTGGATCTGCTTTCAGAAGCTCGGTTGCGAGTTAGACGTAGCTCCGCCCCCAAAGTTTGAGCAATTTCCGATCAAAATGTCGGGGTAGTCCACGCGACCACGTTTACACGCATCGAGAATTGCGCACAGACTTGGCCGGTGCGGAAGGGCCCGCACCGTTAAGAGGGGACAGCTCTATTTTATTGGGGCCGAGCTGCGTTCGAGTTCCTTGATCTTCGCCATGTTTTCGGCGATGCGGCGGGTGTCCTTGCGTTTACCCGAGCGATTGCGCCGCTTTGGCTTGGTAGAGTAGTGATTCTTCGACATGTCCCATTCCTTTAATATGTTCGCGTTTTTCGTATTGCCGCAATACAGGGTAACAGCAAAGGTCAGTGGCGCGGGAGAAAACGACGAGGGCGGGTGGGCCAGGTAGAACTTGAACGTGCCCCACTCAATCGCGCGCGCTTTGTGTCTAGAACCCATCTCATAAATGGTTTGGGAAGGGCATGTCTTCACCGCCTGCGGAAAAAGACTGTAGCGCCGGCGTCCCGCCGGCTGTCGCGAGGGCCGGGGTCCCCAGCAAGCGTTTTTGGCTTGCTGGGGTGGGAGGGCGTCTCGCCCTCGCCTTCCGCGGTTGCGGGAAGGGCAACACTGGGGCTTTAGCCCCTGAGGTCATCTCCTTTGCGGAGCTATTTGTGAGATACGCTCTAAGCGAATCACGTCCCGCCTCTCGCGTGGGTCCTTTTCCACAGAAGGGACAGCATCAGCATCGCTTCCACCAAGACAACTATACTCAGTGAGAGCTTCGGGATACGACTGCCACGTGGCCAGACCTGCCCGACGATCACGACTGCGAAAGTGTGAAGTAGAAACACGCCCAACAGGGAAACCCAAAACTCCCTCTTGTTCCATTCTGGGCGGAACAAACTTATCAAACCGGAAAACAGGAGCACCGAGTAGACGATAAGATCCTGCCAGTTCTTGGCGATTCCGGAATGACCCATGAGCCAATATGCACACGCGGTTGGCACAATGAAGGTCACCCATTGCAACGGAGAGGACTTTGCGTATTGCTCTTCATTCGTCACTAGGCAGTCCTAAATCTTGAGAACTATTCAACTGCTCAGTCTCCATTTGAGATGTTCATGTACGCTACGTACTCATTTCTGCTCGCCTCTAGAGCGTTAGTGCCGGACAGCCGGGTGCCCCAGGTTCGCGTCCGTTCTTTGGGCGCTAACCTCGGTTTTACTGCCCCGACGTCTTCTTCACCGTAGCCGTAATCTCTCCCCGTGCGAGCCGCGCCCGGATCTCCTCCCCGGCCTTCACTCGATCCGCATCTTTTAACAATTTCCCCGACGCATCGAACACCAGCGCATACCCACGCTCCAGAATCGCCACCGGAGACAGCGCCTCCATCTGACTGGTCAGCCGTTCCAGCCGCGCCCGTCGCCGCAAAAGCAATCCCGCGCCGCCGCCGCCATCGCCGCCACCCGCGCATCCAGCCTGGTGCGCACTCCACCCAGAACCAGGCGCAGATCGTAATGCCGCACCGCCCCCGCCAGTGTCTCAAACCGCCGCCGCTGTCTCTCCAGCAGATCCCGCTGCGCATGCGCCAGCCGGTTGCTCAAGTCGTCCACCTTCTGCTGCCTGCGCCGGATCAAATCCATCATCCGCCCGAACGCCCCATGTTGCGCCAGCTCCGTCAGCCGCTGCCGCCCCATCGCCAGCCGATACCGCATTCCCCGCGCGATCCGCGCTTCCAGCCCCGCCACCTGTTCTTCCACTTCCTGCCGCGAGCGGATCACCATCTCTGCCGCCGCCGACGGCGTCGCCGCCCGCAGGTCCGCCACGAAATCCGCAATCGTGAAATCCGTCTCGTGCCCCACCGCCGAAATCACCGGCAAGCTCGACGCCGCGATTACCCGCGCCAGTCCTTCCTCATTGAATGCCGCCAGGTCCTCCGCCGACCCGCCGCCCCGCGCCACAATGATGACCTCCACCGTCTTTGCCCGATTGAAATACCGCACTCCCGACGCCACTTCCGCCGGCGCTGCCTCCCCCTGCACCTGCGCCGGATAAATCACCACGCTCGCCGTGTGATGCCGCCGCTGCAGAATCTGCAAAATGTCACGCAGCGCCGCCGCCTGCGGCGACGTCACAATCCCGATCGCCCGTGGCAGCGCCGGCACCGCCTTCTTCCGTTCCGCCGCAAACAATCCCTCCGCCGCCAGCTTCGCTTTCAGCTGCTCGAACGCAATCTGCAGCGCCCCAGCGCCTTTCGGTTCCACATACTCCGCGCTGATCTGCAGCTGGCCGCGGTCTTCATAAATCGTCACCCGCCCGCGCACTACCACCTGCATCCCGTCCGCCGGACGAAACCGCAGCAGCCGCGCCGACGACCGGAACATCACCACGCTGATCTGCGAACCCTCATCCTTCAGCGTGAAATAAAGATGCCCCGAACTCTGCGCCCGCAGATTCGAAATTTCCCCCTCCACCCAGGCATCCGAATACTCGCGCTCGATATGCGTGCGCACCGCGGCCACCAGCTCGCGTACCGTCCAAACCCGCCGCTCCGGCGGACGAAAGCTGAACCCGAGTTGATCCGTCGCACTCATTGCAGGCAGTCACCAAGCTCTCAGCCTACCGCCTCCACCGCGACACCAGATACAGCACCACCGACAGCACCACACTGACCAGCACCGACGTCGCCAGCGGAAAATACACCGTCGTATTCTTCCCGCGATACACAATGTCGCCCGGCAACTTTCCCAGCGGCAGCCCACTCTTTCCAACCAGCACGACCACCACGCCCGCCAGCACCAGCAGCCCGCCAACGACCACCAACAATTTCCCCAAATCCGTCACCCGTCCAGTCTAGTCCACCTCCCGCCCCACTTGGCGCCGGAGAGTCCACTCGACAACGCCTTGCCAGATGCTAAAATCCCCCGCCATGAAACGCCCTGTTCTCTTCGTGCCTCTCCTCGTCGCCGCCCTTCTCTCCGCCCAAACTGCCTCCGAGGTCGAGATCACCAGCGAACCGCACCACCACCTCGCCCTCGAGAACGAATACATTCGCGTCTTTCAAGTCGAAGCTCCGCCGCACCAGGCAACGCTCATGCATCGCCACCGCCATGACTACCTCTTCGTCTGGCTTGGCGACGCCGACATCTCCAACGAAGTCGAGGGCAAGTCTCCTGTCGAACTAAAATTCAAAGACGGCGAAACCCGCTTCACCGCCGGCAACTTCGCCCACATCGCCCGCAACCTCGCCGACTCCCCGTTTCGCAACGTCACCATCGAACTCCTCCAGGACGACAAATTCCGCGACTCCCCTGCGAAATGGGACGAAGACCGCGGCCTCCACGTCCTCAATGCCGGCACCCAGGAAATCCTCTTCGCCAAGGACAACGCCCGCGTCACCGAAATCGAGCTTCAGCCCGGCGGCGTCATCCCCACTCATCACCACAAGGGCCCGCACCTTATTGTGGCCGTCACCGATCTCGATCTGCGCAGCGATATCGAAGGCCGAGGTCCCACTCCGTCCCAACTCAAAGCCGGCGACGTGCGATGGGTCCCCGGCAACTACACCCACACGCTCACCAACATCGGCAGGCAACCGGCGAAGTTCGTGACCGTCGAATTTCCGTGAAGCACATGTAGCGCGGGCAGCTTGCCCCCTGAGGCTGTAGAAGGGACCCCGCGAAATCGAGCGAAGCTCGATAGATCCCATCGACTAAAGGGGCCGAACCGCGCAGCAGGGCACAATCAAATCTCCTCTATAAGGAGTAACCCCATGCCCACGGTCAAAGCCGGCAACCTCAACTTGCATTACGAGCAACAGGGCGCAGGCGACCCGCTCATCCTGATCCCTTTCCTCGCGGCCGACCGCGCCTGCTATGCATTCCAGGTGGCCGAGTATTCCAAGCACTTCACCTGCATCTCGGTCGACCTGCGCGGCACCGGCGAGAGCGATGCGTCGAAAAGCGCGTATTCCACCGAAGATCTCTCCGACGACGTTGCCGCCTTCATGCAAGCGCTGAACATTTCAAAAGCTCACATCGCCGGACTCTCTCTGGGAGCGGTCGTCGGCATGTGGCTGGCTGCCAAGCACCCCGGCATGGTGCGTTCGCTGTCGCTCCACAGTGCGTGGACAAAAACCGACAACTACCTGCGTCCTTTGATCCAGACCTTCCAGATCGTCGCCAAATCACTGAACAGCGTCCCGGAGATGGTGGTTCAGTCACTCTTTACTTGGTGTTTCACTCCCGAGCTATATGTCGAGAAGCCGGACTACATCCGACAACTAGCCGACTTCGTGCGCAGCCGCCCGCAGCAGTCGGTCGAAAGTTTCATGCTGCAGTCCGACGCTGTTCTGAAGCACGACGCGGAAGCGCAGATGAGCAAAATCCAGGCACCGACGCTGATCACCTTCGGCCAACAAGATGTAGCAACCTCGACCGCACGCTTCGCCGAGCCCCTGCGCAGGGGAATTCGCCAATCTGAGTTAGTGATCTTCGAGGGATGCTCGCACGCGCCTATCTACGAAAAGGTCGAAGAGTTCAACGAGAAGACACTGCAGTTCCTGAAGCGTCACCAGGTGTAGCGCGGGCGCCCCCGCCCGCGATCCGCAATGACCAAGGACTTACAGAACTACTTCGTACTCGGCCCACAGCCACGGATATTCCTCCGGAACTCTCGCCAACCCTCGACGTACGGGATTCTGCCGAATGTACTCGATCTTTTGTTGCAGGCTTTCATAACTTCTCACTACATGATCGAAATATTCTTCCTGCCACACGGGCCCGGTGCGCGCGAGAAGTTTGTTTACAGAATGCGATGACACGCCCTTGATCGTCTGCATCACAACCGAGATGTGGTACGAACGTGCCTGTTGATCACGAAGTGGAGTGAACAACAGGTGGACGTGGTCCGGCATGATTACGGCCGCGTAAAGCCGAATTCTCTTCTTTATGCGTTTATGCGTGCGAAGGCAGTGCTCTAGGACGAGCGACCGCGCCTGGGGAGAGATGATCGTGGATAGGTTCGAAAGTTTACGAGCAGGGCGCGATCATCCGGTTGGTAATGTGGCAGGCGCCTGCGGTGCTCGTAGGCAAGTGGCATTGCGTTATTTGGACATGCGCTGCCTCGAGAGTTTCAAGGTTGGACGTCAAAGAGCAGCGGGGTCCCATTGT
>CAVSOD010000018.1:1280000-1535280 GCA_963729415.1 uncultured Acidobacteriota bacterium
GGATAAGCGGGCCGTCCTATGGCTATGACGGTCGATGCGTGTAAGGTGTCTCCGATAGGAAAATCCGTCGGGGAGTTATCACTGAGACGCAAAGCAGTAACCCGTATGGGTGAAAGCCGCCGATTCCACGCTGCCGAGAAAAACCTCTAAGGAGAACAAAAGGGAACCGTACCTCAAACCGACACAGGTAGACGAGGAGAATATCCAAAGGCGCTCGTGAGAACGCTTGTTAAGGAACTCGGCAAATTAGACTCGTAACTTCGGGAGAAGAGTCGCCTCACTAGGGTGCAAGCCCGAAGAGGCCGCAGAGAAATGCGCACTGCGACTGTTTAACAAAAACACAGGTCTCTGCTAAGTCGAAAACGACGTATAGGGGCTGACGCCTGCCCGGTGCTGGAAGGTTAAAGGGAGAGGTCAACCGCAAGGTGAAGCTTCGAACTGAAGCCCCAGTGAACGGCGGCCGTAACTATAACGGTCCTAAGGTTAACAATTCGCTAGCCTTAGTAAAACTGAACTATATGCGGGAAACTCCTCACACAGCTGTTCAGTACTCGCTGCCGAAAGTGGCAGCAGTCAAAATCTGACAGACACGGGGACAATCCGCAGGGAAGGCTCCATCATGGAGAACCCTCAGAGACTTCACGTTCAGCAACATCCCGGAAAGCTGGAAGCACAATGGGTCGTCGGATTCGTTGACGGCGAAGGCTGTTTCTTCGTCGGCATCAACCGGCACCCGGAAATGACTTCCGGATTCCAGGTCCTTCCTGAGTTCACAGTTGTGCAGCATCAACGGGACGTCCAGTTGCTTCACGCGCTCAAGCAGTTTTTTGGGTGCGGCGTGGTTCGTACGAATCATGCGGAGCGAATGGCCTACCGGGTGCGAAGTCTGGATCACTTGAATGAACGGATCATTCCCTTCTTCGAAGAGCATCCGCTGAAGTCGAAGAAGAGAGTCGACTTCGTAAAGTTCCGGAAAATCCTGCAACTGATGACAAAAGGGGAGCACCTGTCGCCCGCTGGGATCGAAGAGATCCGAGCCATCGCGACCACGATGAACACGGGATGTGAAAGATAAAGTCCAGCTTCTCTGGAAACAGAGTGAGATGAACTGAGCGAAATTCCTTGTCGGGTAAGTTCCGACCTGCACGAATGGCGTAACGAAAGTGCGACTGTCTTAATGAGCGACACGGCGAACTTGTAGTGCCGGTGAAGATGCCGGTTGCCCGCAACTAGACGGAAAGACCCCGTGCACCTTTACTACACCTTTACTATGAACTATGGCACTTGCTGCGCAGGATAGGTGGGAGGCTTTGATTCCAGGCTCTCGGGCTTGGAGGAGCCACCGGTGAGATACCACCCTGCGAGTTCTGTGGTTCTAACCTACCCCCGTAATCCGGGAGAGGAACATAGTAAGGCGGGTAGTTTGACTGGGGCGGTCGCCTCCTAAATTGTAACGGAGGCGCGCGAAGCTACGCTCAGGCTGTTTGGAAATCAGCCGACGAGTGCAAACGCATAAGCGTGGTTGACTGCGAGACCTACAAGTCGAGCAGGTACGAAAGTAGGCGTTAGTGATCCGGTGGTTCTGCATGGAAGGGCCATCGCTCAACGGATAAAAGGTACGCCGGGGATAACAGGCTGATCGGAGCCAAGAGTTCATATCGACGCTCCGGTTTGGCACCTCGATGTCGGCTCATCGCATCCTGGAGCTGTAGAAGGTTCCAAGGGTTAGGCTGTTCGCCTATTAAAGCGGTACGTGAGCTGGGTTCAGAACGTCGCGAGACAGTTCGGTCCCTATCTGTTGTGGGCGTAGGAGATTTGCGAGGACCTGTCCTTAGTACGAGAGGACCGGGATGGACGAACCTCTTGTGTTCCAGCTGTCGTGCCAACGGCATGGCTGGGTAGCGAAGTTCGGTTGTGATAACCGCTGAATGCATATAAGCGGGAAGCACTCCTCAAGATGAGATCTCCCAACCCGTAAGGGATAAGAAGGGCCCAGGAAGACTACCTGGTTGATAGGCTGGAAGTGGAAGCGCAGTGATGCGTGCAGCTTACCAGTACTAATCGCCCGTTCGGCTTGACCATAAAATTTACTCGGTGCAGTAAAAACCAGTCGTCAGCTCTCAGCTCTCAGTCCTCAGCTAAAACCTGAGCTGAGGCGAAAGCAAGTTTTTTGTTCGAACCCGAACCTGGGTGGCGAACAATATAGGAGACGCTGACCACTGGTGCGCCGACGAATTTTTTCGAGCCTTGAAGAAGAAAGCCGCTAGCTATTAGCCATTGGCTGCTAGCTAGCACCCAATCTATTCAGTTGTGAGGCTTCGTCCTCACGCTCTTTGAGAAATTCAGCTCTTAGCTTTTGGCTCTTAGCTCAAATCCCGCGGGATTCCAGCTAACGGCTAACGGCTAAGAGCTAACAGCTAAAAGCTTCGCGCGCAGGGCGCGCGATCAAGTTGTCGGTGATTTTACCGCGGGGGTTCCACCCGTTCCCATCCCGAACACGGAAGTTAAGCCCCGCTGGGCCGATTGTACTGCACGCGAAAGTGTGTGGGAGAGTAGGTAGTTGCCGGCATAAATAAAGGCCGTTGAGAGAAATCTCGACGGCCTTTTCCTTTTGCGACGAGTCATTGGTCGTTCGTCGTTGGTTGTTGGCAACCCTCGGAGCTAATATCTGCCGCCCCTGCGGAGCCGGGGCCACAAGTGGCATCCCACCACGGACGCGCTTTATTTCTTAGGCTGCGTGGTGTCAGGTTTGTCCTGCTTCGGCATTGCTCCCTGCTGCTCGCTCGTGGGAGGGACGATGCCCTTGATCCGCATGTAGGTGACAAGATTTCCGTAGTGTTCCATGTTGTGGCCAATGCTGATGCTCAGAACCGCATACTTCGGCAAATCATTGCCGAAAAACTTCACTGTTTGAGTCGCCGCCGCGTCGGTCATGGTGTCGTAGACCTTGTCACAATAAGCGAAGCCCTCTTTGAGTGCGGCGATCAGATCGGCTTTCGACGTTTTGGTCTTTTCGATGTTCAGGTCAGGACTCTTCTCTCCAGAAGCGGTGGAGCAGAACAGATACTGAGCGTCGGCCAGGTGTCCGATGATCTGACCAAAGCTGCGCACGGTGTCGACGGGCTTGAAGTTGTAATTCTCTTCCGGCATTTTTTCGGCGGAACGGATTAGGATTCCCTTGGTTCTTTCGTAGCCGCGCTTGTTGATGGCGCTGAACGGATTGCCGGAAGGCTGCTGGGAAAGGGCGGGCAAGGCAACAAGACACAACAGCAATGTGGGCAGAAATTTTCGCATGGTTTCTCCTTTTCGACGGCCAGCAAGGGTAGCAGAAAAATTGTGGAGGGTTGTTAAAGTCATGAGGAGCAGCCTTTCCACGGACTTAGGTGCGGGGCTAATATCTGCCGTCCCTCCGGGATGTTAAAGATGTCCCGAGTTGTGGAATCCCACGTTTCAAAAAGCACGAAACGTGGGGCACCCGGCGAAAGCCCAAGATCGCGGCGTATGTGGAATCCCACGTTTGCGCAAAAGGCGTGCAAAAATTGGGCACCCGGCGCCAGTGAAGGACGTCTTTGTTGTCTCTTTTCTTTTTCCTCTCCAAGGGAGCCTTTCATGAAGATCGGTTTATTCGCAATCAATTTTGGCACGTGTGGCGATCCTGCCTCTGCGGTGCAGGTAGCGCAGGCGGCCGAGGCGGCGGGGTTTGAGTCGGTGTGGACGGGGGAGCATCTTGTGCTGCCCGATCCCATGCTCCCGTCGTTTCCTCTCGCGACCGAAACGCCGTTGCTCGATACGACAGTAGCTCTCACGTGGATCGCAGCTCATACCAAGCGAATTCGCCTCGCAAGCGGCATCATTCTGGTGCCCTTTCGCAACCCGGCGGTGCTGGCGAAAGAGCTGGCGAGTGTTGACGTAGTTTCGGGAGGTCGCCTCATCGTCGGAGTGGGAGCGGGATGGCTGGCGCCGGAATTTGAAGCGCTCGGCGTGCCCATGGAACGGCGGGGCGAGCGCATGGACGATGCTCTGCGCGCGATGCGAGCGCTGTGGACGATGGAGCATCCCGAGCACCGCGGACCGTTCACGTCGTTCCACGGGGTGGCGGCGTATCCGCATCCGGTGCAGCGTCCCATGCCGCCGATCGTGATTGGCGGAGAAAGCCCGGCAGCGTTGCGGCGCGCGGTGACCATGGGTAATGGCTGGTACGGGTTCGCGCTCACCGTGGAGAAAACGAAGCAGCATGTGGAAGGGTTGAAGCGGGCAGCCGGGCAGTTTGCGCGTCCGGCAGAACTCGGCGAGCTCGAGATTACCGTGACCCCGGTTGGGCCTTTGGATGAGCGCAACGTTGCGGCCTACGCCGCGGCGGGAGTCGACCGGTTGGTCATGCTGCCGAAGGTAGATGCGAGTCACGCGGAGCGGCACAGTGCGGTGCCACTCGATGGGATTCTGCGAAACATTGAAAAAGTGAGCCGGCTGGTGGGGCGGGATGAGCGGTAGTTGGTCGTTGGTGGCTGTCGTTGGCGAGAGCCCAAGCGCGGGCGTCTATGGAATCCCACGCTTGCGCAAAGGGTGCGCAAACGTGGGGCACTCGAGCACGGTTAAATCCATATCCCTATGGAAGCGGAGGCTCGGTTGGTGGTGGACCGGACGTGCCGTTGTTGATCAGTTCGGGATACAGGACATTCAGGTATCGGCCGCCGCTTACATGGCTGGTCGAGACAAAGGCGACTCCACAGTAGGCATCGTTGACGGTGTTGTTGGAAATCACATTGTTGGCCTCAACTCCATCGTCAGTCTCAAACACTCCCTCAGACAAGTTGGCCAGGGGCGTAGCATTGAAAATGGTGTTGCTATCCACCACGCTGTTGGACGTGCCTTGCATGTCGATTCCGTCCAGCGCGTCGATATTGCCAATCAGATTGTTGCTGATGCGGGCACGGTTGACCACATTCAGAAAGATGCCACTCTGGACGTGGTTGATCACGTTGTGGTCCACGACGACCCCGTCCCCCACCGCCCTCAGCACTACCCCTTCACTTCGCAGGTTGACGCAATCCGATATTGACAGTGTCCCGCATGCGCCTTCCGTGATGACGTTGCCTTCAACTTCACCGACTGCTCCGTTGAGCAGGAATATCCCGAACTGATTGACTCCACTGGCAGGCCCCAGCCCGGAAATGTTGTTGCCCTCGATTTCCACACTCACTCCGGCACTGCTGACCTCGATGCCGTCTCGCTGGTAATCGTGGATGCTGTTCTCTTCGATCTCGACGTGGAATGGGCCGGCCTCACTGGAGTCGACCGCCACTCCGAAGCCATTTCCAAAGAAGGTCGAACAGCTTTGCGGGTTGGGCAGTTGCGCACCAAAAACGGCACTCTTCTTAATTCGGCCCGAAGCGTTAAAGAAATGAACTGCCGACAGTGCGATGTCGCAGCTTGCGATCGTATTCTGGCTGGCATCGATGGCGAGGTTCTCGAGGGTGACATTTTCCGTGTTCATGACCGTGATCACCGACTCGAAAGGCAGGCCCTGTAAATCCGTCAAGGCGGGCTGCAATAAAACGCGATCCACCACATTGCAGCAGGGAAGAAATTGAGTAATGTCCACGTGCGTGGCGATACCTCTCAGCACGAGCGGTTTGGCGATCATGACTTGTTCGGGGTAGAGCGCCGGACAGATCTCGATCACGTCACCCGGATCAGCCGCATTCACGGCGGCGGTAATGGTGGTGTAGTGTGCATGCGGACAAGATGTATTCGGTTTCCCGACGACCAGCGTGGCCGCGGAACTCGTCACACAAAGCACGCCTACAAAAAGCAGAGTTAGCCCCAAGTGGTGGAACAGTCTTCCAAACATGTTTTTCCTCCAAAGCCCGGCGGGTCCAGCTTTTATTTTTGAGCGGGCGTAGTAGCTAGATCGGCTGATGACGTCACGATCGCTGTGCCCAAATGGCGGCAAGGGGACTTGCGTCGTGCTCGAAACGGAGGATCCCCGAAAGAGTCGCGTGCAGCAGGCCTAACTGAGTCGGCGCGGAGAGTACGCCTAACTATCCACGGCTGTCATCATCCAAATGGACTAAGGTGCGGGGAAAGCACGCGTGTCGCCCAGTTGTGCCTTGTGGCTTTCTCCCAGTCTGACGATATTTCGGCGGTGTTCCTCGGTCACAGATCACCCAGAGCTCCTGGAGCAGACTCATGGAGTGCCGCTGAAGCATTTCCAGCAATCGGGTCAAAACCACTACCTTACTTTCAGCTGTTATCACCGCCAGCCAAAACCCGGCACACCCGCGCCGAGGGATCTTCCACCGAGCTCTCGAGACGGTGCGCCAGCAATATGAATTCTGTGTCTATGGATTCGTGGTCATGCCTGAGCACGTCCACTTATTGGTAGGCGAACCAGAAAAGTGCGAGCTGGCACAAGCTCTGCAGTCGCTCAAGCAATCGGTAGCGCGCCGACTGGCGCTGCGCGCCGTGGAGCCATTCTGGCAAGCGCGCTACCACTACGACTTCAGCGTCTGGAGCGAATGCAAGTTCACCGAGAAGCTACGCTACATTCATCGTAACCCCGTCACGCGCGGACTCGTGGGTCGCCCTGAGGATTGGCCATGGTCGAGTTTCCGGCACTATCTGACAGGAGAGGTGTGTGGCGTGGAAATCGAATCGAGATGGACGGCGCGGCAGAGAGAGCGCCGCGGAATTTTCCCAACCGTGCAGACCGTTAGGAAAGCCCCGCCCAAGCGAAGCTTGGACGGAGCACCCTCGAAAGCCGGAGCGATGGTAGGGTAGCCCGCCGAAAAACAAATTAAGATAAGTCACGTACTAAGATGCCATCACGGGACGGAAGTCACCAGCCGTGTAGGCGGCAAGAAAACCACTGCATGGAGGTTAATGGTGTCAAAGGCGGGTGGCCCGGCCTACGCATCGTTCGCACTCTCGAGGGTGCCCCGTCCAAGCTCCGCTTGGGCGGGGGTGTTCCTCGACTGATCAGGTACCCGCGCGCACAAAGGTTTCTTCCCCAAATAAGACAGGGCCGATCCGTCCGGATCGGCCCTGAAGTTTTATGTGAGATGCAGCGACTTACTTACAAACGATGCTTGGATTGTCTTTCGCCAGGTCCAGGCAAGCCTGATGCTGTTTCTGTTTCTTCGCCGCATCGGCCACGCTCCCGGGTGCGGTTGAAACTGGCACGCCGGTGACGACTGGATCCGTCGCGGGCTGACCTGCATGCCGTTCCCGTGGTCGCTGCCGCGTTTTGCAGGCGGGCGCCGGAAGGTTGTCCTTGCGTTGCCACCGCCGGCACCACTGCGGGTGCTGCCGGAGCGGTCGCTTGCGGCGCGGGCGATTCCTGCGCGTTCATCCGGCCATGCTCCTGCCAGTCTGCCAGGATCAGTTGGCACGCATCCTTGGCCGCGTTGCCCACGGTGTGCGTGGCATTCGTGCCCAGCACATCGCCGGCCTTGTTCGCCACCTGGATCTGGCTGTTGCTGCGCAACAGGCCGCGATTCTTCTTCGACTCACGATTCATCATGATCGTGTAATCGGCATTGGCCTGGTTCACCGTCACGGTCACGGCGCAGTTCTTCTGCAGATCCTTGGTGATCTCCATGCTCTCGTCGTGCGAATCAATCGTCGAGCTCGATCCCCACGCTCCCCAATGCTTGCCGCCGCCTCCGCTGCCATTACTGGTCACGTCTTGCGAACCCTTGCCTTGCACAAACACGCGCGGCTTTTCCTGCGCTCCCGCTGAGACAACCAGACACACGATGACTGCCAACCCGAGCTTTCTCATGAAGCCCTCCCCGCACCCGAGTTTCCCTGCATTCCCCTGGACGGTCAAATGACCGAAGTTTGCCGGTTCGACCTTCGCTTTCTCCTTCGGACACAATCGTTTACGCGGGCAGGGGCGCCCCCTTACGCCGGGCACTCCCATTTTGGCCTGGTGGCCCATTCAATCGCGGCACTTCGCGATTGAGTGGGATCGAAATGCTGTCAGGAACTCCCCACATGTTCCGTCACACACATCCGTGACCGACGTCCTTGCGGCTTCCCTACTTAGTAAGTAAATGTAACTCGCCGGGCGTGTCCCTGGAGGACGCGAGCATCGTGGGCTAAGTGCTTTGTCCGGAATATTTTGCCTATAAGTTCTTTGAAATCAAAGATCTTGGTCCTCTCTCCCGCGTAACCCGATGATTCCACAAGATCGGGGGGGAGGGGGGTACCCTCGAAATCTGCCGCATGCCAAGCTGGACCGGAACGGCCCGCCCCATACAAGCGCTACTTCAAATTCACGACGGCGACTTTGTTGACTCCGCTGCAGGCGAGGTAGAGCTTCCCATCGGGGGTGGCGACCATGTTCCGGACCACGCCTCCGCCGGAGGGGATCTTTTCCTGGCTGAAGGTTTGGGACTTGGGATCGAAGCGGACGAGCGTGTTGGGCTTGACTCCGGATTCGCTGTACCAGACGGTGCCGTCGCTGGCGATGGCGATGCCGTAGGGCTCGGAGCCGGAGCCTCCGGGCGAGGGCCACTCTTTGAGGAGCTTTGCCGGCGGCGGGATCGAAGTGTCCGAGATAGCCGCGGGCGAAGTCGGTATAGAAGACGGTGCCGTCGGGCGCGAGCGCGATGCGGCGCGGGCGCGCTTCCGGGTTGGGCAGCGTGTATTCGTGGACGGTCATCGTCTTCGGGTCGATGGTGGCCAGCTTGTTCGAGCCGAATTCGCAGAAGAACGGAGCGTTGCTCGACAGGATGACGATGCCGTACGGGATGGCGTGCGGAGTGGGCACTTCGGCGAGGGTCATCTGGCCGCTGGCAGGATCGAGGCGGCCGACGTAGTTGGTTTCTTCGTTGGTGAACCAGAGGGTGCCGTCGTGATCGAAGACCGGCGTGTGTGGATCGATTTCGGTTTTGTTGGACGGGACGGTATTCCTTGACGTCGCCGGTTGAGGGATCGAGGCGTCCGACATAGCCGGCCGGAGATGGCGGTGAACCAGATGTTGCCACGCGAGTCGGCGACCAGGCCGTGGGGTCCGGAGCCGGGCGTCTTGAGCGGATACTCTTTGAAGGCGCCGGTCGAGGGATCGAGGCGTCCGAGTTTGTTGGCGCCCTGGCCGGTATACCAGAGTGCGCCGTCGGGCGCGCGCGCCGGGTCATGCGGCCGCGACTTCGGGGTGGGAACTTCGTATTCCTTGATTGTGACGTTGAGCGTGCCCACTGCGGCGAAGGCCGCGACAGCAGCGATGAAGAGAAACAGAAAAGCTTTGCGCGACATGGGGGCCATCCTCACGGAAAAATTGTAGTCCCGGGTGGAGAGGTTTTGCCATGCCGATGGAACTGTAGTCGAGTGGTGTTGCGGCCTGCTGTTGGCAGGTCACGCGGCGCGAAGAAGTTGATGTTGTCGGTGAGGCAGAGTGGCGGAATGGGAAGACCGTCGCGGCTCAGTTGGGTTGCGCGGCAACGGTGGCGGGCTTGGCGCTGATGGTGCCTGACGACATGAGGTTGGGAAAATTGCGGACGTAGGTGCTCATGGCGGGATGCCAGAATCCGTTGAAGCCGAAAAAGTACATCTCTTTGATGGCTTCGTCGGCGGGCCATTTCTGCATGGCCATGCGGTAGGTGGCGACGAAAACTCCGGTGCGGTCTTCGCCGAAATGGCAATGGACGAAGACTTTCTTTGTGGGATCGTCGCTGCTGAACAGCGACAGAAACTCGGTTACCTGGTCGCGGGTGGGCGGTGCGAACTCACTGACCGGGATACTGATGAAGTGGATGCCGAGGGCCTCGGCCTCTTTCTTTTCCCGCTCGCGTTCGGCGGCATTCTCGCCACGCAGGTCGACGATCGTGGTGATCCCGAACTTCTTGAGTTCCTGTATCCCGCCGCGGCGAGGCTGTGCTCCGCGATAGAGTTGGTCGGTAATCTTTCCGGCATTGGGGACGCCGGTGACGTTGAGCTTCTGCCCGTAAACCCACCGGGAGGGATCCGCACTGATGAGGGGATCCTGCGCGCGGACGACGGGAACGCTGACGAGGAACGAAAGCAACAGAACGAAGACAGCTCGGCATCCGCGCATGGCTGATTGGATGCAAGAAGTCTAGCACGCGTTGAGAGAGCGGGGCCGAGTCGCGCTTTCTACAATTCTTTGACGGTGGTTGCCGGGTTCGGAATTGCGGATTCGTGAGCGATGATGAGCCACTTCCCTTCACGTTCGCGAAGGACTACTAAGTTCACGCCCACGGGAGAAATTGGCGCTTCGGTGTTCGAGCGAGGATGCACGAAGGTAACTTCGGCGGGGGCAAGATTCAGCCTACGATGGAGGCTCGGGTCGTTGAATCTTTTCGACGCGTGAGGGGCTATGCGTCTGCTGAAGAAGCTTAGTGGAAGCTTGGGGTTTGTGGTTGTGACAGTTACGGTTTTTCTAGCATCGGCCAGTTTGGGGCAGTCGTCGTGCAATCCGCCGTCGCTGGGAGATTTGGCGCGGAAGCAGCGGGAGAGCAAGCAGAAGGACGCGAAAGACGCGAAGGATGCACCTGCAAAAGCGAAGGACGCTCCTGCTAAAGCAAAGAAGGTGGTCACTGACGAAGACATGCCGGAGCATGCTCCGGATTCGGACGAGGCTGTGGCCGGGCCGGACGGGCCGCACGACGAAGCTTCGGTGCCGAAGTCGGCGGACGATGTGGTCAGAACCGGCGACCAATGGAAGGCCGCAATCGCGCAGCGCAAGGCGGTGCTAGCGGACTTGAAGGATCGGATCGACAAACTCAATGGCTCGATTCATTTCGTCGAAGCCAACGCCTATCGCAACGGGGTGGAGTACAACAAGAAGCAGGCCCAGAAACAGCAGGACGTCGAGCGCATGCAGGCGCAATACGACGACCAGAAGCGGGATCTCGAGCAGATGCAGGAAAACGCGCGCAAAGCCGGATACGGCAGCGCGGTGTGGGATCCGTAGAGCGTGACAGCCGGCTGTTAACCTTTCCTTATCAAATATTTGGGCGCGTGTCGCGGCACCCCACGGCAGCGACTTATACTGGGCGGATGCCAAGCGCAAGGTCTGGCGTCGGCTAGACATAACATTCCGATACGCCGCCTATTTTTCTCCGATCTGCTTGTTACAATCGAGAACCGCCCTCGTCTACTCATATTGGTTTGGTCTGCTTTCGAAAGGACTCCTCCCATGCGTTCTGCTTTGTTTCTTCTGCTTTTGATGGCTTCGTGCGTTCTGACGTTTGCTCAGCCAGCGGCTTCTGGTGCGGAAGACGGGATGCCGGATCTGGAGCATTTCACTCCGGAGCGGGCGGATAAGTCGCTTGATCCGTGCAACGACTTCTTTCAATACGCGTGCAGCAAGTGGGTGAAAGCGAATCCCATTCCGGCGGACCAGGCGAGCTGGGGAACGTTCGCCAAGCTGGCCATCTGGAATGTGGCGGCGATTCACAACACGCTGGAGGAAGCGGCAAAGCCTTCGTCAAACCGTACGGTTGCTGATCAGAAGGCGGGCGACCACTACGCGTCGTGCATGGACGAGGCGGCGATCAATAAGGCTGGGATCGGGTCCTTGAAACCGACACTTGACCGGATTGCGGGGATGAAGGACAAAGCGCAGTTGCCGGAACTGATAGCCGGGTTGCACCAGATGATCCGGCCGGCGAATTTGAATTTCATTGACGCGCAGTACCAGGGAATTCTGTTTGGCATCTACAGCGGGCCCGACTTTGACGATGCGAGGATGAACGTGGGCGTGCTCGACCAGTCGGGGTTGAACATGCCGTCGCGGGAGTTTTACCTGAAGGACGATGACAAGTCGAAAGAGATCCGCGAGAAGTACCGGCAGCACGTGGCGCGGATGCTGGAGCTGAGCGGAGAGTCGAAAGAGCAGGCCGCGAAGGACGCAGCATCGGTGCTGGCGATCGAAACGGCGCTGGCGAATGCGCAGATGGACATTGTCGTGCGGCGGGATCCGAAGAATATCAACCACAAGCTGTCGCTCGAGCAGTTGCAGGCACTGACCCCATCGTTCAACTGGAACCGCTACTTTGCCGGGTTGGGTGTGCCGGCGTCGAAGCAGTACCTGGTTACCTCGCCGGATTACTTCCGGGGAATCGAAAAAGAGATCGCCAAAGAACCTGTGGAGAGCTGGCGCGCGTACCTGCGTTATTCGATCTTGCGGCAGTCGGCCTCATCGCTGTCGGAGCCGTTTGTCGAGGCGAGCTTTGACTTCTATGGGCGGACGCTGGCAGGGATGAAGGAAATTCAGCCGCGGTGGCGGCGATGCTCGTCGTTCGCGGATGCGGACCTGGGAGACGCAGTTGGGCAGGCTTACGTGGCGCGTTATTTCCCGCCAGAGAGCAAGGAAAGAATGCTGCAACTGGTCAAGACGGTTGAAGCCGCGTTGAGCCGGGAGATCGACAACGCGGACTGGATGTCGGCCGAGACGAAGAAGAAGGCGCACATCAAGCTGGCGGCGCAGGTGGACAAGATCGCCTACCCAGACCATTGGATCGATTACTCGACGGTTGAGATCAAACGCGACGATTATCTCGGCAATGTGCAACGAGCCAGCCGGTTTGAGATTGGGCAGCGGTTGAGCCGCGTGGGGAAGCCGGTGGACCGGAAGATGTGGGGCATGACGCCTCCGACGGTGAATGCGTATGAGGATGCGCAGACCAACACCATTAATTTCCCGGCGGGGATTCTGCAGCCGCCGTTTTTCGATGCGAAGCTGGGAGACGCCGCCAACTTTGGGGCGATCGGTGCGGTGATCGGTCATGAGATCATCCACGGCTACGACGACCAGGGGCGGAAGTTTGATGCGGATGGGAATCTGAAGGACTGGTGGACTCCTTCGGATTCGACGGCCTACGAGAAGCGCGACGGCTGCATTGCGGATGAGTACACGCAGGATGTGCCGGAGGCGGGAGTGAAGCAGAACGGCAAGCTGTCACTGGGCGAGGATACCGCGGACAATGGTGGCATCCACATTGCACTGGCGGGACTGGAGAGTGCGCTGAAAGCGGAGGGGAAAGAACTGGATTCCCCGGCAGAGGGCGGGGTGACGGAAGAGCAGACGTTCTTCCTGGCGTACGCGAACGTCTGGTGCGGAGAGCTTCGGCCGGAGGCGGCGCGAACGGCGGTCATGACCCAGGGGCACTCGCTCAATCGGTACCGCATTAACAATGTGGTCGGCAATATGCCGGAGTTTGCGCACGCGTTCGGGTGCAAGGCCGGACAGCCGATGGTGCGGGCAAACGCGTGCCGGGTGTGGTGAGAGAGATCATTTCTTGAGTGAGCCTCTGCGAGCGCTCAGGGCGCGAACGAGATGACAAGTTGATCGAGTGGTAGGCCGCCGCGAACCGGCTGCGCCGGATTTAGTGGTGTGAACTCAAGAGGCGTGCCCTCGGCCTCCGCGTGGTCGAAAGCTTCTGTGCCCGCGGTCCTTCCAGTGATTTTCAGCTGGTCAATCTCATAGGGCAAGCCATTCGACGCAAGCGATGAGGGTCCGTCGGTCACCTGAAAGTGCAGGTGTGGCGCGACGGAGTTGCCGCTGTTTCCCACCAAGCCGAGCACCTGTCCGCGCTTCACGGAATCATGTGGACGAACCTTAATGCTGCCGGGCTGAAGGTGCGCGTACAACGCGTAGCGATGATTTCCAAGATCGAGAATGACGGAGTTGCCATCCGCGGCATCGAGGGAGATGTTGGTAGGGTACTGGCCGGGGATCTGCTCGGGCAGGCCGTCGGTGATCGAAGAGACGACGGCGTCGGCAACCGCGATCGCAGGCTTTCCGAAGATGGTATAGCTCTCGAGCTTTTCGCGCGGTCCTGAATAGATGCGATGTGCGCCGTCGACCTGCTCCCAATCGACCGCATAGCGTTGGGCAATCCAGACGCGGCCATTGACGGGCAGGGCAGCGCGAGAGTGACGGACGGCGTCGCAGCAGGAATCCGCGGAGATGTAGTTGTCACCAAGGAGCGGAGGCCCGATCTGTGCAACTGATTGGCGGTCGACATCTGTAGTTCCGCCGGTTTCGGTGAGTTCCTGGTGGCCAGGAGGAGCGGCCATGAAACGGGCCTTGACGCGGTGAGACAGTTGCTTCGGAGAAGCGGCGCCGGGAGCGAGCGTGAGGTGGAGGAACAGCAGGGCCTGCGTGCTCTTCGACAGGACGCCGGTTGCCTCGCGGCTTCCGGCGGGTTGAAGGCGACGAGCAATCGCAGCGCTGTCGAAGGTCTGGAGCACTGTTCCGTCGCCGAGGATGTCAAGGCTTTCGAGCGTGGAATCACCGCTGGAAAAATTGGTCACCCAGAGTTCGTAGACGAAATGGATGCGACCGTCGGATCCGGTGAACGGGACCGGTGCGTCGTGGATGGCGAGCAGGAGAGGAGTGGGGCGTTCCGCATCGGCTGCGACAGCCTGCGAAACGAGCGCGGCCAACGCGAGGGAAGAGATGAAAACGAGGAAATAGCGGCGAGCGTAAGTCACGGGCGATGCCGGATCATCTTATGGTTGTGATGAGGGCCTGTCAACGAAACCGGTGACGGACGTCACACGCATGTCCGCAATTTGCGGATGCATTTGCGCTGGAAGTTGTCATAATGATTCAATGGCGCGTGCTTTCCTTGAAGAACGTTGGCTTCCGAAGTCTGTCCTCTGTCTTCGCGATTACAACCTGAACAAATTTGTGCATGACCTAATCGCCGGCGTCACGGTGGGGCTGGTGGCCTTGCCGTTGGCGATGGCGTTTTCGATTGCGTCGGGGCTGTCACCGCAGGCGGGAATCTATTGCGCGATCGTCACCGGGTTTCTGATTTCGCTGCTGGGTGGATCGAAAACTCAGGTTGGCGGCCCGACGGGTGCGTTCGTGGTGGTGGTGGCGGGAATCGTCGCGGCGCACGGCGTCGATGGGCTCTTCATGTGCACGGTGATGGCGGGGGTGCTGCTGGTGGCGATGGGCGCCACGGGGATGGGGTCGGCCATCAAATTTATTCCGCGGCCGATCGTGATCGGGTTCACGAACGGGATTGCCATTCTCATTGCCAGCACGCAGGTGAAGGACTTCTTTGGGCTCCAGATCGAGAAGGTGCCGGGCGTGTTCTGGCAGCGGATCGAGGCCTTCGCGACCCACTTTCGGACACTGAACTACGATGCCACGCTGCTGGCGGTGGCGACGGTAGCGATCCTGATCGTGTGCAGGGCGGTGTCGAACCGGATTCCGGGGCCGATTGTGGCGCTGGTGATGGGGACGGCGGCGGTGTTCGTGTTCAAGTTGCCGGTGGAGACGATCGGGACGCGGTTCGGAGGAATTCCGAGGGGGTTGCCGCACTTGCAGATTCCGGTGTTTCGCACGGATCTGATTCATGGGCTGCTGGGGCCGGCGGTGACGGTGGCGATGCTGGGCGCGATCGAGTCGTTGATGTCGGCAGTAGTATCGGATCGGATGAGCAACGACCATCACAATCCGAATGTGGAGTTGATGGCGCAGGGAGTGGCGAACATTGCGTCGCCGATGTTTGGCGGGCTGCCGGCGACGGGCGCGATTGCACGGACGGCGACGAATATCCGGTCGGGGGCACAGTCGCCGGTGGCGGGAATGATTCATGCGCTCACGCTGCTGTGCGTGCTGCTGTTTGCGTCGCGGCTGGTCGCTTATGTGCCGATGGCGGTGCTCGCGGGCATCCTGATGGTGGTGTCGTACAACATGGGTGAATGGCGGGAGATCCCGCAACTGCTCAAGCTTACGAAGACTGACATCAGCGTCTGGCTGGTAACGTTCGCGCTGACCGTGTTTGCCGATCTGACGGTGGCGGTGGAGGCGGGCATGATCCTGGCGGCGCTGCTGTTCATCAGCCGGGTGGCGGCGACGACGACGGTATCGCAGGTGACGGATGATTACATTGAGGATGGGCGGGTGCACATCCTGCAGGACAAGGACATTCCGTACTACGCGACGATTTTCCGGATTCATGGACCATTTCTGTTTGGAGCGACGGACAAGATTTCGGTGGTGAGCGAAAACATGCACACGCTGCCTCCGGTGGTGATTCTGCGGTTGCGGAACATGACTGCGCTTGACGCGACTGGGTTGTTTGCGATTGAGGAGATGGCCCGCTCGTTGCAGGCTACGGGGAGAACCCTCATTTTGTGCGGGGCGCGGGAGCAGCCGGCCAAGCTGCTGCACGAAGCGGAGTTCGAGGAAGTGATCGGGAAGAACAACATCTGCGAAAACGTGCAGGAAGCCGTGCGGCGGGCGCAGGATGTGTTTGAGAGGATGGAGGCCGGGGCAGCGGTGGGTGGGAAGTAGGCGAGTTTTTCTTTCGCCCCTTCGGGGCTGAGGTTCACTAACGACTGGACCCACGGCTTGCGCCGTGGGCTTCATTCTGGCGCCGCTTTGCGGCGATCTTTAGTTATGTTCGTAGCATTCTTGAATTATTGTTCTAGCATTCTTAGTGGCTAACACTCCGGTACTGCATTATTCTTTCGCCCGTCGCGTTGCTTTTATTTCTAGGCGTGTGGTGGCGGTAAGTGTGCCATTGCCGGTCCCCGTCCATCAATGGAGAACCGACTTTGTCCGTTTTGACGAAACTTTTTCGCCCGGTGGGGCAGACAGAGTTTGAGTTGATCCGGGCTTCGGGATTTCGGGAGTTTCCTCCGCGTTTGCCTGAGCAGCCGTATTTTTATCCAGTGTTGAATCTCGAATATGCCACCCAAATTGCATCGGGACTGGAACGCGAAAGATGCGCAATCGGGCAGCGTCGGGTATGTGCTCAAGTTCCAGGTTGAGAGCGAGTTTCTGAACCGATATCAGGTGCGGCAGGTAGGGGACGTCACGCACCGGGAATTTGGATTCCGGCGGAGGATCTTGTGGCGTTTAACGAGAGGATGGTGGGCTTGATTGAGGTTGTGGCGGAGTATCGGGGCGAGCCCGTTTAGGCCTAGGGAAAGTCGCGGGCGTGGGCGCCCGCGCAACCTTGGCTACTTTGGGTGAGACAGCGGGGCGAGGGTTGCCTTCGTGGCGCGGAGGTAGTTGGCGGGGGTTAGAAGGATCTGGAGGCCGCGTGTGCCGGCGGAGATCGAGATCACGTCGAAGAGTTCGATGGTTTCGTCGACGTAGACCGGGTAGTCCTTCTTGGCGGCGAGGGCCGTAACGCCACCGCGGATGTAGCCGGTCAGGGCCTGTAGTTCCTTTACGGGGACCAGTTGAGTCTTGCGATCGCCAGTGGCGGTGGCCAGGGCTTTGAGGTCGAGTTCGGCGTTGCCGGGGATCACCGCCATGGAAATGCCGTGGCGGTCGCCACGAGCGACGAGAGTCTTGAACACCTGTTCGGCCGGGAGGTTAATTTTTGCAGCGACAGTTTCGGCTGCGAGATCGTCGGGATCGACTTCGTACTCGCGCAGTTCGTAAGGGATCGCGAGTTGATCGAGAAGGCGGACGGCGTTGGTCTTGGCAGGCATCGGTTGATTTTAATCGTCGGCCGTCAGTCGCTTACGTCGATGAACTAAGCGAGGACGCCGTCGTGGAGAAAAGTTGGATGGGCCGGTGGTGGAATGGAGAGGCATGGGGTCGTTCGACTGCGTTCGGCTAGCGCCTCACCTCGCTCACGATGACAGTGAAGGTGAATGACGACTTCAACGAAGCCAGGAAGTCGCGGTAGAGAATGCGGTGGGGGCCGGTGGAACGGGAGGGAAACACGGGATCCCCTTCGGCTCCGCCTGGGGCGAGTTTTCGACTGCGCTCGGCTAGCGTTTCACTTCGCCAGGATGACAAGATAATAAGGCGACGTTTGCGCTGTGGCGAGGAGAGCTTTATAGTGCTGGCGCAGTTCCGGAGAGACTTTCATGCGAATGCTGATTCATTGGGTCCTGACCGCGCTGGCGATCTGGATTGTATCGCGGCTGGTGCCAGGGTTTGCGGTGAGCGGGCCGGTCTCGGCGCTGATTGCGGCGGTAGTGATCGGATTCGTCAATGCGACGCTGGGATTGTTTTTGAAAATCATCACCTTTCCGCTGACGGTGCTGACGCTGGGGGTGTTCTGGCTGATCATCAACGCGATCATGATCGAACTGGCGTCGGCGATCGTGCCGGGGTTCCACGTCGCGACGTTCGGAGCGGCATTCTGGGGAGCCATCGTGCTGAGCCTGGTGAACATGGCGCTGAAGTGGCTGGTGATGCCGGAGAAGCAGTAGATTGGTGGTTCCGCATTTGGCACTTGGCCTTTAGCACTTGGCGGCTCGCGGGTGGGCTCTTGCCGCCGGCGCTTGGGGAGATGGTCGAGAGAAAAGCTTTTAACCGGAAAGTTCGCGAAGGGTCGCGAAGGGCGCGAAGAAAAGCGGTTGACCCCTAAGGGCAGAAAGGCCTACGTTTCTGTTTGTACGGCACTTTGGGTCTTGGCGTCCCTGTTCGGTGCAACGGTACTTTAACAACGCTCAAATCCAAGCAAGCTAGTCTGCCTGCTTCGGACTGGAACTCTTCTTCGGTTTCATCATTTCCCATTCTTTGTCGGTGAGCATTCGGCCGAGGGCGGTGAATTCACCGGCACCCTGGAGCCATTCGCCTCCGTCCATGGTGATCACGTCGCCGTTGATGTACGTGGAGCCGTCGCTGAC
The DNA here is from genome assembly GCA_963729415.1 of uncultured Acidobacteriota bacterium. Lineage (GTDB taxonomy): Bacteria > Acidobacteriota > Terriglobia > Terriglobales > Acidobacteriaceae > Gp1-AA133. Next base: position 1,298,589 of record CAVSOD010000018.1, read on the forward strand.
GAGGAACGCGGCGAGGTTGGCGAATTCCTCGAGCGTGCCGAAGCGGCCGAGCGGAATGCGCTTCTTTGCCAGCTCTTCGAGTTCCGCGCGCGGGAGCAGGCGCGAGAAAGCGCCTTCGGTGGGGACCGGGCCGGGCGCGATCGCGTTCATGCGGATGCCGCGATTGCCCCACTCGACGGCGAGACTGCGAGTGAGGGCCTGCACGCCAGCCTTGGCGACCGCGGAAGGCACGACGTAGGCGGAGCCAGTGGTGGTGTAGGTGGTGGTGATGTTGAGGACGACGGCGCGGTGTCCGGCAGCGAGCCAGCGTTTGCCGCAGGCGAGGGTGGTGTGCAGGGTGCCTTGCAGGACGATGCCGATCACAGACTCGAAGGCGCGCAGCGAAAGTTCTTCGGTGCGGGCGAGGAAATTTCCGGCAGCGTTGTTCATGAGAACGTCGAGGGGGCCATCGCGCCAGATGGTGTCGATCATTTCGTCGACGGCGGCGGCGTTGCGCACGTCGCAGGGACGGGAGTGGATTGTGCCGCCGGTGAGGGCGCGGAGCTCGGCTTCGGTGGTGGCGAGGACATCGTGGCGGCGTCCGCAGATGTAGACGGCCGCGCCGAGTTCGAGGAAGCGGTGGGCAGCGGCCTTACCGAGTCCGGTGCCGCCGCCGGTGATGAGGATGCGTTTGTCGCGGAGCAGGTTTGGTTGGAACATGGGGCACCTTTTGGTCGAGCGGATGATTGTATCGGAGGGCGCGGTTGGGCGTGGGCTGAGGAAAGGGACTTTAACGCAGAGGACGCGGAGAACGGCGCAGAGATCGCGGAGAAAAGCTTTTACCGCATAGGCGCGAAGGACGCGAAGCGGGTTCACCACTAAGGACATGAAGGAATCACGAAGGAAAGTCAAAATCCTGGACGGTGGGGGTTGGTGAGGTCCGAGCAAATTCGCGGGCAAAGCATTTCCGCTAGAACCGGCAACGCAGACTATGAGTTGACGTGCCAGCTTGATTCCGAGACGTGGAGAGGGGTCTCCAAGCCACAGGCCACGCGGAAGCCGTAGTCGGCGTACTGGAGATGCGGAGGAATGCTGGAGCGGGCGGCGCAACGGGTGACCTTGATGTGGTGGCGCCAGGAGCCTCCGCGGGAGGCGCGCCGGGTGCCGGTTTCGGGGCCGCGCGGATTATGGTCGGGAGAGATGGAATAGTAATCGGCGGCGTACCAGTCGCTGCACCACTCGTGCACGTTGGCGCAGATCTCGAAGAGACCGTAAGCATTCGGTGCGGACAGGCCGACGGGTTCGGGGCCGGATCGCCAGCGAGTCGAATAGTTGGGGAGAGATTCTGGCGCGGCATCGCCCCAGGGGAATCGGGTGCCTTCGAGGCCACCGCGAGCGGCGCGTTCCCATTCGGCTTCGGTAGGCAAGCGGTATGGATGGCCGGTGGATCGAGCGAGCCAGTCGCAGTAGGCAACGGCCTCATGCCAGGAAGGTCCGACGACCGGCTGTTGGGGATGCGAGAAGTGCGGATCGTGCCAGAACGGCGGAGGGAGTTTTCCGACGGCGCGCAGAAACCGGGCGTAGTCGGCGTTGGTGACCTGGTGGGCCGCGAGTTGGAACGAGTCGATCCAGACGCGGTGGATGGGAAGCTCGTTGTCCTGGCCGGCGTCGGATCCCATGAGGAACCAGCCTTCGGGGATGGTGACCAGGTGCGGTTCGGGAATATGCGCGGAGACGGGATCGGGCAGGGCGGACATGAAGAATGTGAGGTCAGGCTAACATACCGGCGGCGGTGAGGTTGGCAGAGCAGAAATCTTAAATCGCAGAGCCCGCCGAGAACCGCCGCAGAGGACGCAGAGAGAAAGCTTCGGACTGCATAGGACGCGCAAGGTGAGCCAGGGCCGCAAGAAAAGCGGGTTCACCACCAAGGAAGCGAGGATCACGAAGGGAGGCGTAGGGCTTAGAGGGCGCGCAAGCGGCGGACGACTTCGCGGATGTCGTTTTCCTGGAAGAGGCGGATGGCGGCGATGCCGGCGGCGCCGGCCGCGACGCAGGCAGCCGCGTTTTCAAGCGTGATGCCGCCGAGGGCGAGGACGGGTATTTCGAATTGGCAGGCGCGGCGGAGGTCTTCGAGACCGGCAGGGTGGGTGCCAGGGCGATCTTTCTTTTCGAAGACCGGGGCGAAGAGGGCGAGGTCGGCTCCATCCGAGGCGGCTTGCCGGACTTCTTCCGCTTTGTGGCAGGAGACGGTGACTGTCACCCGGGCGGGGGCGCCCGCGCTACACTGCCAGATGCGGCGGACTTCGACCGGAGAGACGTCGTCGGAACGGAGATGGACGCCGTCGGCGCCGACGGCGAGAGCGATGTCGGTGCGGGAGTTGATGAGGAGCTTGGTTGTCAGTTCGCGGTTCTGATTTCTCAGTTCGCAGAGGATTCCCATGGCTTCGGCCGCGAGTCTTTCGAGTTGGCGTGCGGGGAGATCCTTCTCGCGGAGCTGGATGTAGTCGAGGCCGGCATGGGCCGCTTCGCGGATCCTGGCGAGCAACTGGCGACGGCGGGTGGATTCGTCGCCGGGAAACTGAGTGCGGTCGCTGATGTAGTAGAGAATCGGTTGGGGCATGTTCGCGAACGCGGGCGGGGCGCCCGCGCCACATGGCTACGGTCGCGTTTTCGCGATGTCGGGGACGACTTCGGTTTCTTTTCTGGCCACGCCACCGAGATGGAAGTCGGTGAGGCCGTCACGCAGATACTCGAAACCCTCCTCCGGGGAATCCACCACTTTGAACAGATCGAGATCTGTGGCATTGATGGTGCCGGCATCGATCATGGCCTGGAAGTTGATGAGCTTTTTCCAGTATTCGCTGCCGTAGATGACGACCAGAATTTTCTTGGCCAGCTTGTCGGTCTGGGCGAGGGTAAGGATTTCGAAAAGTTCGTCGAAGGTACCGAAGCCTCCGGGGAAAATTACGAGGGCCTTGGCCAGGTACGCAAACCAGAATTTACGCATGAAAAAGTAATGGAACTCGAAGTTGAGCGACGGCGTGATGTAGGGGTTCGGGAACTGCTCGAAAGGCAGATTGATGTTGAGGCCGATGGTTTTTCCGCCGGCTTCTTTGGCGCCGCGGTTGGCGGCTTCCATGATGCCGGGGCCTCCGCCAGTGGTGACTACGAAACGGCGGCGGCGGGCGGGAATCTTGATGGACCATTCGGTCAGCATCGAGGCGAGTTTGCGTGCGTCTTCGTAGTAGCGGGACATATCGAGGGCAGCCTGGGCGCGCTTCAGTTCCTTCGGATCGACGGAAGGGCGGCGGAGTTCGGCGAGTCGAGCCTCGGCGTCGGCATGGCTGTTAAAGCGGGCGGAGCCGAAAAAGACGACCGTGTCCTGGATCTGTTCACGCCGGAAGCGGGAAAGCGGCTCGCTGTACTCGGAAAGAATGCGGAGGATGCGTCCGTCAGGGCTATTGAGAAAAGGCTGGTTCTGATAGGCGAGCGGGGCGGATTTCAGTCGGTCTTCACTCATGCGGAAATTTTCCGGAACTCATTGTAGCGCTAGCCTTGGGCCTGGCAGATGCCGGGTGTCGGACACGAGCGTCCGAGCGACAACGGGTCAGGGAAGCTTGTCTTCGTGGTAGTGGATGGCTTCGGAAAATCCAATCCAGATGTCGAGCAAACCAAGTCCACTGCAGAGGCCGCGGAAGAAGCCGTGCGTCATGATGATGCGCAGATCCGGGTAGCGCATCAGCAAGGTGTTGTCGGTCCACTGCGGGGTCCAGGGCATAACCACCAGCAGGACGCCGGCAGCGGCGCAGACGAATACAAACAGCAGGACCAGCAGGCGGTGCATCCAGATGGCGAGGCGGGAATGCGCCTTGTCGGTGGACGGCGTGTGGACCGGCGGTGCGTCCGGAGATTGCGCCGGCGGGGAAGCAAGGCCGGGGCCGCTTCCTGGGGGAGTCTGGGAATCGGGCATCAGGCGGAACTCCGCCCTTCCCCATAGAGTGCGCACACGTTGGTGACCCGTGGCAGAGCCATCCGCATATTTTACGACTTCAGGGCCTTGATGCGCTCACCGACATCGCGATAGTCGATGTTGGCTCCGTAGACTTCCATGAAATGCTGAAGGGCCGTGGTGCGATCCTGCGCAGTTTCATAGGCGGAGGCGAGTTCGTAGTGAAGGGCAGTGCGGGTTTCCTGATCGAGGGAAGGCAGCTTCAGCGCCTTTTCGTACCAGCGGATGGCCGCCTCGGGCACGCCCTTATCGAGGAAACATTGCGCCAGCCAGGTGTAGGTCTGCATGACCAGCTTGAAGGGATGGCCTTGCTCGATGGCCTGGCAGACCTTCTGGAGTTCACCAATGGCTTCATCGAGCAGGCCCATTTCGCGGAAGGCGACGCCGAGGTTGTAGTGCGTTTCGGGATCCTCTTCAGCAGTGGAAACCTCTTCTTCGAGTTCGTGGCGGATTTCGCCGAACATGTCGGCGAGATCGACGCTGGCCGCCTGATCGACATTCGCAGCGCCGTTGCCGGGACGCACGGATGCACGGAATGTGGCGGAAGGCGCGGAAGGCGCGGTGGCGGCTGGCGGCGTTGCCGGAGGCGGAACCGGAACAGCGCTGTGCTGCGTCGCCGCGGGACCGGAAGCGGCGCCGGCGGCCATATGCATTTCGGTATGCGTAGCTGGGGCAGGTTGGGGGGCTGCTGCAACTTCTGGAGATGTGGGTACCGGAGCTCCCTCCAGGAAGCTATCTCCGAGGGAATTCTCCAGGTCGGCGACGAACTCTCCCAATACGCCGCTGTCGTGAGCCGGTTTCGGCTCCACCGGCTTGGACATCGAGAGCTTGGGGCCGGCCATGAATTCCAGGTGCCCAACCAGAGCAGGGTCGGTAGCGGCGTGCGCTTCGATCTCCTGTTCCTGTTCGAGTCCGTGGGTGACAGTTTGGGGCAGGAAGCTATCGCCGAGGGAAGAATCGAGTTCGGCCACCATCTTCTTCAGCGGGGTGGCAGGCTCCGGCTCGGGCTCGAGCGCGGGAAGCTCCGCGTGAACTTCGGCTTCAGCAGGCTCAGACTCGGTGGCGGCGGTTTCGACTTCTTCCACCGTGACGGGTTCCGCAGGGGCCGGAGCGCTGGCCGCGTCAATCTCGGCATGAATGGCGGCAAGCTGTTCGTAGTCGGCAGTCTGGGACTGGAGCTTGGCGAAGGCGGCGCGGGCCTGATCGACCATCGAGTGCTCGAGGTAGAAGCGAATCTCCTCGATGGTTTCCGTGACCGCATCGCTGGCCTCGGCGGAAATTTCTTCGACCGCAGGCGCGACGGCTTCTTCGGAGACTTCTTCGACGGGCGCAGGCAGTTCCGGAGTGTCTTCGGTCAGCGTGCCTTCCCATTCGTCGGATAGATCGATTTCGGCACTGGCAGCGGCCGGCGTGGTCTCAAACTCGGCGGGCTCCGGGGTCTCGACCTGGTGTGTGTCACCAAAAATTCCGGGTGCGGATTCAGCGGGCGACAGAGGCCACGGGGCGATAGGAATTTCGGCGGCGTCCGTCGCGGCAAGGGCTGGCATGCGCGTGGGCGAAGCGGCAGCATGCTCTTCACAGCGTTGCGCAAGGTCTTCGTAGCGGGTTGCTTCTTCCTGGAGTCCTGCCTGTGAGTAGACGGTGGCCAGGGTGTGGCAGCAGGCGGCAGCATCGCCGAAACGCTCGGAGCGCACGTGGAGGGCGGCCAAACGCTGGTTCAGCCGCACATCGCCCGGGGCTATGGGCAGCACGGCCATCAAGGGGCCGAGTGCCTTGTCGGGCATGTTGTAAGAGACAAAGAGCTCGGTATCGGTGATTGCCGCGCGCAGCGCGTTGGCGACTTCCGGAGAGTACGACTGATCGACCGGGGGCGCGGTAGCTTCGAGTTCTTCGACGAGAACAATGCCTTCTTCGACGCTGAGTAGTTTCGCCCCGCTGGTGCCGCCGCCCATCATGCCGACTACCTGCTGGTAGTTCTGCATGTGCATGGGATTTTGCGGTTCCTGCTCGGCGAGGCTCTGGTACAAATCGCGGGCTCTCGAAAGTTCGCCAGCTTGCACGTAGGCATGCGCGAGAAGCTCGTAGACCTCGGCGGTGTGCGACTGATCGCCTGCCTTCTGGAACAGTTCGAGGACCTTTTCGAGCGCGGCCGGATTGTTGCTGAGCGGGCTGATGGAAGAGCGCAGGATCTCAAGGATCTTGCCGGAGTTGTCGGCGAGCAGGCGATCGGCGTAGCCGTCGATCACCATGATGGCGTCTTCCTGGGCGCCGTTCTGCAGCATGGCGTCGAGATAGGAGAACATCGACGCGCTGTCGTTGTGGGCTTCAAGAAGCTTCACGGCGATGCCGCCCGCTTCCGAGACGCGGCCGGTCTGCAGGTAGGCCTTCAGTAGATCGCGCTGGCCATCGGGATGACTGTCAAGATCACTGACCTTCTGAAAGAGCGGGATGGCGGAGGCAGCGTCGCCGGAATCAAGGGCATTGCGGGCGCGCAGCAGAAGCGCGTAGCTGTTGCCGGGATCGAGCGTGAGCATGCGCTGCAGGATCTCTTCCGCGCCGCTGCGGGAGCCGCGATTGCGCAGGGTTTCGGCGGCGGCGGCGAAAATCTGCCAGGCGTCGGTCTTCTTGCCGAGACGGATGTAGACCTCAGCCAGGCGCACACGCATGGCGACGTTTTCCGGGTCCATCTCAAGGATTTTCTGGAAAATCCGGACCGACTGCTCGAGTTCGCCGGCGCGCAGGAATTCTTCGGCAACCTGCAGGTATTGGGCGCGCGCGTCGTTGAACAGGCCCTGCTGAGTGTAGAGCTCGGCGAGCTTCAGAACGCTTTCGAGCGACGGTTTGAGCTTGCCGATCTTCTTGTACATCGCGATGCCCTTGACGGTGAAACCCTGGGCAGCATAGGCATCGCCCACGTTCTTGAAACATTCCGTGGCTTTATCGACTTCCCCGTTGCGGGAGTAGAGGTCGCCCACGGTGTTGAGGACGGTCAGATCCTTGGGGTCGGCTTTGAGGATCTTTTCGTATTCGGCAATGGCGTTCTGCAGCTTGCCCTGCTGGACGTACTTCTCCGCAGCGCTGAGAACTTTTTGCTTGTTGAAGCCGAAACCAAACGCCATAAGGGTACGGACTCCAGCCTTCTTCCCGCCCGAGATGTGCTCACGAAACCTGGGAGCCTCTTGAAAGCGGGCCAAAGCGGTCCTCCCACCAAAGGGCAGGAGAGACAATTTGACTGACAGAGGTAATTGTAAGGCGGGTAACCGAGAATCGTATGGTTACTAAGGGTTACCAGAAGGGAGTGTACGACCGGGTTACGGAAGGAACCTGGGAATCGGGACAGAAACGGGACGTTTTGCAGGCAGGCGGGGCGTTTTCCGAGGAAATCAGCCCCTAAAGCGTGTTGATCGAGAGCAGACGATGCGGCATCGCTGAAGGATGCCCTGATACGAACCAGATTCGGCAGCGATCACTCGCCATGCATCACACCCAGGCATCACACGCGGCATCGGAAGACAGCAGCGCGCCGAATATCAGAAGACAGTACCTCGTCAGGCAGCGGAAGACGAATCTGTTTCAAACGAACCTGTTCAGAGGAACCTGTTCGTCTCGCCGAGTCGTGGCCGAGCGTCCGGAATCGGACATGATTGCGACCCGGAGGCGCGACGGTTCGCTTTTGAAACAAGGAAGGCGCTCGATGAAGGCGGTCGATCAGGCGCGGGCGATGGGGGTGAGGACAAGAATCAGAATGCCCAGAAGAGCGGGCCGGGGAAGGCGGCGTAGAACGTGCCAAACCATGATGCTCATCGACTGGATCCTCCGCGCGGGGGAGACCGCGAAATGAACCTTGTCGGAAGCAAGCCTGGTGCAGGAGGCTGCTGCCCGTCCTACCTACCTGTGGTGGCGGCATTGTAAGCAGACCGTTACGGGTTGCGCAAGGATTTTATGGCGCGTGAGCAAATCGTAAGGACGATTCGGACGGACCGGGGTATTTCGCTCCGGCAGTCCGGCGCTTCGCGGCGGGTGATGGCCTTCGGCAAGCTCAAGGCAAGCTGCCTGCGCCGCGCAGGTTAGTCTGGGGGTAAGCCTTCGAAGGCGCGGGTGATTTTGTCGATGTCGTCGGGCTGCAGGCGGCAGGCGCTGCCGAGTTTCTGGGTGAGGATCTTATTGATCTCGGAAAGGGGATGGCCTTTGGTCTGGGCCACGAAGCGGTGCCATTCGTCAGACACGGTTTTGCGCTCGTTGGTATCGGCGTCTTCACAGAACTGGCGCACGGCTTCATCGAGGGTGCCGTACTCGTCGGCCATATCTTCGTGAAAGTATCCGCGCAGAAAACTGCGGAGCGCGGGGAAAGTGGCAGCGGTAATTTCGTTGTTGTCTTGGTGAGCAGCCTTGGTGCTCATGCGCGGCACTCCGGATATGCAGTCAAAACGTAGTAGTCGTCAGGGCCAGTCCACTTGAGAACAATGGTGGCGTGGGCGCAGGGTTGGGGTTGGTCGGCATCGCGGCGAAGTGAGCGTCCAACGGGATGCGCGGGATCGCCGTCGTAGTCGATGACGAGATTGGGGTGACCTCCGCTGCGCTCGAGCCAGCGGTTGATTTTTTCGTGGTTCTGGGTGATGGCGGTTCCGATGGCGTGTTCGGCGGTGCTGCGATCGGTCCAGGTGGAGGCAGCGGAAATATTGCGCTCGTGGCGGAGACGCTCGCGCAGCTGATCATCGGTTCGGCCGACGTGTTTGCGAAGCGTGTGTCCGCCGGCGGCTTCGTCCTGGGAAAGATCGCGGGGGTTGCCCTCAAGGCGAAGTTCGCGGCGAGCTGGCGGAACTGTTGGCCGCGACGTCCCTGGGTACCGGGGCTTCACACCCGCCGAGCAGGAGAATGCAACAGGCTGCGAGCGCGCCCGGAAGGGCGATGGGTGCCAGGAGTCTTCTCATGGGGTCGATGCTGCTGAGTCGTTGCTGCGCGGGCCCGAATCGCTTTCAACGGGTCGTGGCTGACTGGGGGATGGCGCCGCCACAACGTTAAGCAGCCTAACGCCTCGGCCCCGGTTCTGGCAACTGGGAGGCAGTTTCAAGTTTCCAGTTTCAAGTTGAATGCTGGTTGTGGAACCTGGAGGGAAAAACGCCAGCGCGGGCCGGTCGTTAGGGGATTTCCCGCAAGCAGCAGCTTCATTCAAGGGAAATGCTGATGCCCGAGACGCGCTACATTGTTGCCATGGAACGGCGCGCCGTGAACGAGTTTCTCGACGAGTTTCTCCGGCATGGGTCGGAGTGCGCTTACGTGCAGCGGCGCGGCTATCGCACGGAGCGGTGGAAGTACCGGGAGGTTGCGGAGGCAGCGTTTCAGTTTGCGCGCGAGTTGGAAGGGCGGGGAGTGGAGAAAGGTGATCGCGTGCTGCTGTGGGGGACGAATTGCGCAGAATGGGTGGTCGCGTTCTTTGCGTGCGGACTGCGGGGCGCGATCGCGGTGCCCCTGGATGACGCGGGGGATGCGGGTTTTGCGGGAAGGGTTCGGGCGGAGGTCGATGCCAAGGTTGCGGTTTGCTCTCGGAAGCACGTGGAGTCGCTAGGTGCGACCAGCGTCGTGGTATTGGAGGACTTGAGAACGCTGGTTGCGGCGCACCCGCGCGGAAGGTATGACGCGGTTTCGGTGGATCGCAGCGATCCGCTGGAAATCATTTTCACGTCGGGGACGACGGCCGAGCCGAAGGGCGTGGTGATTTCGCACGGCAATGTGCTGAGCAACATTGCGCCGCTCGAGGAAGAAATCCGGAAATATTTGAAGTACGAACGCTGGGTCCATCCGGTGCGGTTTCTGAATCTGCTGCCGCTGAGTCATGTGTTTGGGCAGTTCCTGGGATTGTTCTTGCCTCCGTTGCTCGCCGGCACTGTGATTTTTCAGGAGTCGCTCGGGCCGTCGGAGGTGATGGAGACGATCTGCCGCGACCGGGTTTCGGTCCTGGTGGCAGTGCCGCGCATGCTCGAATCGCTGAAGGAAAAGATCGAGAGAGACGTGGAGGCGGAAGGGAGAGCGGAAGCGCTTCCGCGCGGAATTTCAGTCGGCGGCGGGCCAGCATTTCCTGCGGCGCTGGTGGACATTTCGGGATGTGCATCGGCGCTTCGGATGGAAATTCTGGGCGTTCATTTCCGGGGGCGCGGCACTCGATCGCGAGACGGAAGAATTCTGGGGACGGCTGGGGTTCGCGGTGATCCAGGGCTACGGGCTCACGGAGACGACATCGCTGGTGAGCGTGAATCATCCATTTCACTTGGGGAAGGGTTCGATCGGGAAAGTCTTGCCGGGGCGGGAAGTGAAGCTGGCAGAGGACGGAGAGATCCTGGTGCGCGGCGGAGGAGTGGCGTCGGGTTACTGGGAAGGAAATGAGCGGCGGGCGGTGGCTGGCGAGGAAGGTTGGTACCGGACGGGAGATGTCGGGGAACTCGATGCCGAGGGCAATCTTTATTTCAAAGGGCGAAAAAAAGCCGTGCTGGTCACTCCGGCCGGGATGAATCTCTATCCGGAGGATTTGGAGGCCGCACTGCGTAAGCAACCCCAAGTGCGGGATTGCGTGGTGGTGGGCATCGAGCGAGGCGGGAATGAAGAACCGTGCGCGGTGATAATTCTGCGGGATAGTGCGAACGATGTCGCAACGCTGATGCGCCGTGCGAATGAATCCCTCGCTGAGTATCAGCGGATGCGGGAGTGGTTCGTCTGGCCGGAGGGGGATTTTCCGCGGACTTCGACGGGGAAGCCGCGGGTGAATGTGATACGAGACGTGGTGCGGGCAGCACGCGAGCAACGTGCGGCTACGGTTGCGGGAGCGAGTCCGTTGGCGGAACTGGTCGGCAGAATTTCTGGGCGAGCGGTGGACGGACTGCGTCCGGAGGCGAGCCTCGAGGACGATCTGCAGTTAAGTTCGCTGGAGAGAGTCGAGTTGATGAGCGCGCTCGAGGACCGCTACCAGGTGGATTTGCGCGAAACAAGTTTCAGCAAGGCGCAAACGGTAGGCGATCGTGGAGCGAATGCTCGCGAGCCGGGGCGGCGCGCGGGTGGAGTATCACTATCCGCGCTGGACTTTGTCGTGGCCGGTGCGATGGATCCGGATGGCGGCGTACTACCTGCTGGTGCGGCCGGCGATCCTGCTGCTGGGCTGGCCGCGGATCGAGGGGCGCGAGAATCTGGCTGGGGTGGATGGGCCCGTGCTCGTGGTCTGCAATCACATTGATGACGTCGATGTCGGTTTCGTGCAGACGGCACTTCCCGCGCGGCTTCGGCATTGGCTGGCTACCGCGACGGGCGGAGAGGCTCTGGAGGCGTTGAGGACTCCTCCAGTGGAGCGAGGTTTCTTCGGACGTGTTTACGATCGTGTGCAGTGGACTTTAGGCATCGCGCTGCTGAATCTGTTTCCCTTGCCGCGCGAAGCGGCCTTCCTGAAGAGCTTTGCGTACGCCGGAGAATGCGTGGATCGCGGGTACAGCGTGCTGGTCTTCCCGGAAGGGCACCACACGACAGATGGAGAGCTGCGGCCATTTCGCGCGGGTGTGGGATTGCTGGCCACGCGCATGGGTGTGCCAGTCGTGCCGATGAGAATTGATGGGCTGTTCGAGGTGAAGCAGGCGGGGAAGAAGTTCGCGCGGCCGGGGAAGATCCGGGTGCGGATCGGGAAACCAGTGCGGTTTGAATCCACGGCGGATCCGCAGTGGATTGCGCGGGAGCTGCAAAACAGGGTGCGTGAGTTGTGAAGGGGCGGGCAAACAAGGGGCGGATTCCAGGTAATTCGTTCGCGGGTGAAACGCTTGAGGTTCGATCGCCCCGCGGTCGACGCGGGCGGGGGCGCCCGCGCTACATTGAGGAGAGGCTATAATGCGCGCTATGAGAATCCCCTACTTTTCAGCAGTTTTGTGTGTGCCGATTTTCGCTGCGTCTTTTTTGTACGCAGCGGGCAAGAGTGTCACCATCGAATTGAAGAACGCAAAAGGCGAGGGCGTGGGAAGGGCTACGCTGAAAGAAGCGAAGCAAGGCGGCGTGCAGATCAAACTCAATTTAAATAATCTGCCGGAGGGCGAGCACGCGGTGCACGTGCATCAGACGGCGAAATGCGAGGCACCAGATTTCAAGTCGGCGGGCGGGCACTTCAACCCCGACGGAAAGAAGCACGGCCTGGAAAATCCGGAGGGCCATCACGCAGGAGACATGCCGAATTTCAAGGTGCAGTCGGATGGAACGGCGCATGTATCGATCCTGAATAAAGACATCACTATGGGCAGCGACAATCACTCCATTTTCAGCAACGGTGGGACGGCCCTGGTCATTCACGCCAAAGCGGACGATATGAAAACGGACCCGGCGGGCAATGCAGGGGACCGGATTGCGTGCGGAGTCATCCCGGCTCCTGCGTCGAAGGCGAAGTAGACGGCATCAAATCATGAGACAAGAAAAAAGGGAAAGGCGTCCCCATCCCCTGGCACGCCCTTCCCGGTGCTAACCGGCCCCGACGGCGAGCGGATAGCTTACCCGGAACGGTTCTGCACATTGTTCGCGCTAAACTCCGGGCGTAGACGCCTCTGTCAGTCGCCCGGAACGAGCGCGATACCTGCGGGCGAAAGTGGCTTCGCCCTGTGGGACATAAACACGGACAGTTTCGGGAAGTTGTGGAATTTTTCCTGGATCGGGAGGCTACGTCTAAGTCATAGATGGAGAGCGGGATGGCTTAGCGCGACGGGGAAAGCGGATACGGATATCCCTTGGCCAGCGCCCTCTTCAGCGTCTGGTCGTGCCCGTACAGATCCTTTGCAAAATACACCTCGCCGTCTTCCTCCACGATCGCTGTCCCGTACAGGATCAAGACTGGCACCGGTTTCGTCAGATTGACCCGCTGATTGTCCTTCCCCTCATGCATGGCAGCTTGCACGCGCTCCAGCGTCCATGTCTTCTGATCGCGCAATAGCCAGGCCGCCAACTCCGCCGGTTCCTTCACATGGATACATCCATGGCTGAGCGCCCGCTCGCCCCGGTTGAACATGTCTTTCTCTACCGGCGTGTCGTGCAGGTAAACGCTGTGCTCATTGGGAAACATGAACTTCACCAGTCCGAGCGAATTCGACGGCCCCGGCTTCTGCCGCACCCGCAGCCTTCCCGCTCGCAGCCCTTGCAGCACGCTGTCGCTGATTTCGCCATCGGTCACAACCTTCCCATCCGCCGACAGCACCTCGAAGTTGTATTCGTGAATGTAGTCGCGATTCTCTTCCACCTGCGGAACGATCTCTTCCCGCTGAATGCTCGCGGGCACGTCCCAGTACGGACGAAACACCAGGTACGTCATCCTGCCCTCGAAGATCGGTGTCTTGTTCTCGAATTCTTCGCCGACGTTGACGTTCATCGTCAGCTCCAGCTTTCCCTTCGGCCCAAAACCCCGCAAATAAAACTCCGGAATGTTCACCACCAGCGGAGGCTGCGGAAACGAGAGCGGCAGCCACCGCCACCGCTCCATCGTGAGCCGAAACTGTTCCACCCGAAAACTGAAGGGCGTGTTCAGTTGCGCGAGCGTGAGCGTCTCGATGTTTCCGTCATCAAACAGCAGGTGCCGTTCCTGGAACCGTTTCACCGCTTCCACCAGGTCTCCCGAGTACACCGAGTCCGTAGGCACCATCTCCGGCAGGTCGCCCACTCGGTGAAGCAACGCGGCCAGCCGCGCAACTCCCTCATAGCGATCCCCGGGAAAGATCGTTCGCCCCGGATCCGGCAATTTCGCGCCGTCGTCCTCGCTCGCCAATGCTGTGTAGTGCGCCAGCGCCTCGCGGGCCCGCCGGTATCCCGCATACGGCGGCTCAATCTCCGCCAGCGCGGCCTTCACATCTTTTCCATTCACCAGTTCCTGGCGCAGGAATCGCGCCAGATCGATCCGCTTCGGCCCAAGATCGAAGGCAAACTGCACATGCTTCGGATTGATCCGCCCCACCCGCACCGCCGCGACATAACGCATGGCGCAAACAGTTAGCGCGACATCAAATCGCGCCTCATCCGCCGCCGTATGTTGCGTGTCGAGAAGCTTCAGCCGTCCCGCCCACCTCGGCCCGTCATAGTCGTCCGCATTCAGGCCTTCGTCCTGTGCCCGTTCCAGTAGCGCAGATCACTTCGTTTGTCGCCGGGGTAGGCTTTCCCGCGCGAATCCACGCCAAAGCATACGACGGCTTATAGAAAGCATCTGCCTGCGCCTTGACGTCTGAGAAGCTCGGCCATCGCAGATCCTCCAGCTTCCCGGCCACCACAATACTTCGTAGCTGCGCGGCGCTGCTTTGAACCTGGCCACTTGCCTTTAGGCCGACCCAAAGGACGATCAGCAGCAAGGCCCAGAATCCAGAAATCTTGCGATTCCGTAACGCGAACATGGGGAGACAGGAGGAATCTGCTTTTCGCCGCGACCGGCAGGAATCGCGCTCCACCGCACAAACGCAAACAGATGTCTCTCCGATCACATCCGCCTCCTTGAAAACCAGCGCCGCGTGCGACCACGACCATCTAATCGAAAACTACTAGAGCCTCCGCGCGCCCCTTCCTGTACCATGTCCAGCCCATGGGGATCAGTGTCTCGCAAAATCAGAAGAAGTGGCTTGTCCGGACACTCGTCGTCGCGCTGGTCCTCTACGTCGCTTTCGCCGGATACATCGTTTGGGCCATGCGCCAGCCGCCCGAAGCCTTCGCCCGCGTCATGTCCCGTATGCCGGCTGCGGTCGTCTTCCTCTCGTTACCCTTCGAGACTCTCTGGACTCACGCCCGCGCCGGCGAACTCCGCCCGGGCGATGCCGCTCCTGACTTCTCTCTGCTCAAACTCGACAAAACCGACCGCATCCAGCTCTCTGCTCTCACCGCCAGGGAACCTGTCGTTCTCGTTTTCGGCAGCTACACTTGACCGCCCTTCCGGCGGGAGGTTCCCGCTCTCAACAAGCTCGCAGACGAGTACAACGGCAAGGTCGCCTTCCTGGTGGTCTACATCCTGGAGGCTCACCCCAGCGACGTGTGGCAGATGCAGAGCAATATAAAGGACAAGGTCGTTTTTGCCAGCCCACGAAATGAAGAGGAGCGTGGGCAGGTTGCCGGCTCCTGCGTGCGCAAGCTGGGAATCAAGTTTCCCGCGGTGCTCGACGAGTTCGGCAACTCGACCGAGCGCGCCTACACTGGCTGGCCCGACCGCCTGTATCTGATCGACACCAACAACCGGGTCGTCTACAAAAGCAAACCCGGCCCCTTCGGCTTCAAACCCGACGACCTCCGTTCGGCGCTGGCGAAGCTGGTGCACTGAGGATTTGAGGATTTTTTACCGCCGAGATCGCCGAGCGCGCCGAGAAACCTTTAGAGCGAGGGATGGTTTCTTAAGGAGTCATGGTCACCGGCAAGCGCCTGCTAAACCCGAACGTCGGGAACGCATAGGTCCTTCTCTCCGTTCGGCTGGCGCCTCACTGCGCTCAGGATGACAAGATGTAACGTAGATCTCGGCGCCGTCGGGCGCGTGAATCAGAGTTTGCCAACTGCTTCCCCAAATAGAAAAGCCGCAGATTCTCTGCGGCTGTCCTTCCCTGAACTTGGCCCGAAAACTACTTCTTTGATTCGGTGACTGCCTTGTCGTGCTTGATGCTCCGGCTGATCCGGTTCTGCTGGCGGTTGATCCCGCGCTGCTCGGCCTTGGTCAGATGTCCGTTGTGCGCGGCCATGTCGGCCTTCTCACGATTCTGGACTGCCGTCTCGCGCTTCTCCAGATGCGTCGCCTGCTTCGAGGTCAAATTTCCGTTGGCCACGCCGTTCCCGATGCGCTTCTGCTGGTTGGCTTCGCGCCCGTTCACCTGGTTCACCCGCGGATGACCCGGATCCACCACGCCCGGCCCTGCGCCTGACGTATTGTCGGTTGTCTGTTGCGCAGCAGCGGAACCGACAAACATCAGTCCCCCCACCGCAAGAACTGCGAGCATGTTGCTGATTTTGTTCGTCATGCGGATACTAACCCCCGCCCCTGAGACTAGTTCTTACCTCCTCCATATGACGAGGTTACGAAAGTGACGGAGCCGTGGTTACCTCCACTTACACCGCTCTTAGACTGCGCACTTTCCCAAAAAACCGAGCATCCCTTCACTCGATCACCGATCACTCAATCGCCCGATGTTCAGTTCCCCACCACAAACAAATGCCCGTCATTCTGCAAATACAGCTTGCCATCGGGCCCGATTGACAACGGTGTATACGCCGCGCCCAGCGCGAGCTTCAGAAACATCTTCTGCTTCGGGGTGGTAAACACTCCGCTGTTCCCCTGCGCGATCGAATAGATGTTCCCATCTTCGCTGTTCGCGTACACCACTCCATTGGAATCAATCGCCGGCGCGTTCACACACCATTCATACCCATTCGGATGATTCGTGTCGATCGTCGTGCTCTGGAACTGCCACTCCACATTCAGATTCGCATCCAGTTGCGTGATGAAATACGGTCCCGGCGTTCGAGGCGTACACACCGGATTCCCCTGCGCCCCGCAGTAAGCGCTGGCATCGTAATGATTGTCCTTGATCACAATGGAGTAAGTTCCATTGTGTACGTATACCGCCGGCGTCGAATCCCAGCCGAACGAATAGGCTGCCAGAAAATTTCCGTTGGCATCGATCTTGAACAAATGTCCGCGCGCGAAGTTGTAATGATCGAGCGCGCCGAAAAGAATTGCCCCGTCCGGTAGCACCGTTGGGGTCGACGACGCCTGGTCCGCCACCCTCCCCGAACCAAACGCATTCGTCGTCGGATCCACGCCCACCGTTGTTCCCACTGAACACGCTCCCAGACTTGTTCCATCCACCGGCAGCAGCACCCCGCATCCATCCTGCAAAAGATTCTCAAGGGAAGTCTGCCACTTCGGCGTCAAGTCCGGATTCACCGCCACTACATACGCCACCATCTCCGCAAAATGCGCCCGGCTCACCGTGTAGATCGTTCCGTCCGTCGCGATCGCGGGCGCAACATTTACTCCCGGCCGCTGCGATCCGCACGCCTGCGTCGGTGGAACCGAGGTCGGCGTCGGCGGCCACGGGAACGGCGGCCGCGGCACCACGCCAAAGAATGTCCCCGGACAATTCGCCGCTCCCCCAGCCGGCGCATTCGGCACCAGCGACGAATACGTCGCTACGCTCGCTGTATCCGACGCCGCTACCTTCACCAGCCACGCGCCCTGCACGTCCGATCCGAACCACGGATCGGCCGTCGCCGGATCCGTTAATGTCAGCACGTTGTAATACACGTTCCCGTTTGCATCGGTCGCGAGCGGCCCCGACACATACGTATGCGCCTTGTCGATCGCCTGCCCGCTGAACGGATCGATCTGCTTCACTGACTTCCCAGAATTCTTATCCACTTTGTAGACCGTGCCGCCTGCGCCGGGAACGTAAATCGCTCCATTCGCCAGCACCGGATGAAACACCGGCTCCCATCCACCCAGCCCATTGGTCACGTTAGGCTCCGGTTTCCAGTCCGAAGTGAACGTCCAGATGAGAACCGGCTTCCCGCTCTCCCACGTGTAGCGATTGACGTTCCATACCAACTGATTCCACGCATTCGGGACCGCACGCCGCTCCATTCACCCAGTTTCCCGCCGGACTGCACGACGGATACGTCCCGCTCTTGCTCTCCATATAGAAATCGTTTCCGTCGGTCAGCGTCGCCTGAAAGTGCGCTACCAGGTCCCCGCCGAACTCCGCTTGCTCCTGCGCGACGAAAGGGTCATACACAATGTCGGCCAGTTGCCTATTCAGCCCCTGTGCCGCGACATTCACGGTTCCCGTATGCTGCGCCGACGCCCCCCACTGCGCCCAGAACGGACTGTTCGACGCCGGCGGCGGTGGTGGAGGCGGCGTCATCGAGTTCGTCGACGAACTGCCACACGACATAAGCAAGATCCCGCTCGCCGCGATCGCCACTAACCCGGTCCATCGAATCGATGAAACTCCTCGCCTCCACATAGAAAGTCACCGCTCCTTCCGAACGAGTTGAGCCAAAAATCGAGCGAGTGTAGCAGACAACATAGGTCCGGTTGTCTTCGCCGCGAGCGCTCTGCCAGCCTGTCCCATCCAATGCGGTTCATGAGTGCAATGCCGGGCCTCATTGGCATTCTTTTCGATTGAGTGGGTAACCCCGCTCTATGGCTATGGGGAGCTCCGTTGACTGTGCCCATGGTCTCGACGTTACGACACTGTAAAATTCTTGCAAGACAATTGTTAACTCTATTGACACTACTTAGGGGATCGACTACGTTCATCGCATCAGGCCCCAACCGTGGATTTTGGAGGGTCTCGATGCGGTCGGTAGAGTCTGTTTTAAAGCTCGAAATCCTGAATGCGATCCGAGCCGCGGGATCTGCAAAAACCGGGGACGACACCGATAAGTTTGTCAAAAGATACGGCTCTGTGATCCGTCGCGCGCATCTGTTCGGCTACGACATCTCAGCCATAACTTTTGGCGACGCAAATCAGCCGCTTGATGTGCGGCTTAAGCGTGTTTCCCTTGCTCCGCATCGCTGAGCTGGAAACATCAATCGAGAGCCACGCCGGACAATGCGAAAGACTTTGTGAAGCTCGGAAAACCGGCCCCCTAATACTCCCCATACCGCCCCTTCACCGAGTCCAGCAATTTCTCCGAGTCGTAGCCCACGCCGTCCTTGAAAACGATCTCTACATTCTCCACGTCCGCAATCTTCGTCGACGGATCCCCCTTCATCACGACCAGGTCTGCATTCTTCCCAACCGCCACGCTGCCGATTTGGTCCTGCTTTCCCAGATAAATCGCGCCGTTTAAGGTTGCCACTTCGATCGCCTCCACCGGCGAGAACCCCGCTTCCACGAGCAACTCGATCTCCCGCTGATCGCCGAACCCGGGCACCACGCCGCCGTTTCCCGTAGGATCCGGACCCGCCAGCAATAGCCCTCCCGCCTTGGCAAACGCGTGCTCCAATTGCATATCCCGCTTGATCAGTTCGGTCGAGTCCCCGGACGCCGGTCCCGATGTCTGTAGGTTTGGCGGCCTCTGCCTCCGGTAGAGATACGCTTCGCGCGCCTGCGGTGACAGCGCATCCAGCATCGCTTGCCGCAGCGGCGGCCGTCCCGGCATCCCTCCACTCTCGAACACCGGCAAAGTCGACGTCACCGCCACGTGATGCTTCACTAGCGTGTTGATCAAATCCTTTGCCTCCGCACTCTCCGGCGCCAACCGCTCGAGGGTCGGTTTCCCATTTCCCTCGCTGCACACATCCGGCTTCTTCCCAGGATCGAATTCCGTGTTTTTGAAGAATCCATGCTCCAGATCATCGATACCCAGTTCCGCCGCCTCCCTGTAAGTCACCGAACACAAATGTCCAGTTACCTTGATGCCTCGTTTGTGCGCCTCGTCAATCGCTGCCTTCAGCTCCGCTCGCGTGATGTTCATGTACGCTTTGAACGAAGTCACGCCCCGGTCTGCCCAGTAATCCACAAATTGCCGCGCCTCGTCCGCGTCCTTTAACTCATGCATCTGAATGAAATAACTTCCACTGCCTTCCAGGTACGGTCCCGTCACGTCGATGTGCGGACCGGGGAGATGTCCCGCGTCAATCTCGCGCCGTAAATTCAGATCGGTGTATGTCTCCACGCTTCCCGTCGTCCGCATCGTCGTCACCCCGCCCGCCAGATAGAGACGCGGCGCCGAGAAAGTCATTTGCGGCAGCAATGCCGGCGGATCGCCATGCCACTGGCTGTCGAGGTTTGGCCGCGCCGCATAAAACAAGTGATTGTGCATCCCCACGATTCCAGGCATCACGGTGTAGCCGTGCAGATCGAGCACCTTGGCATTCTCGGCAGCAACATCCGCCCCCGGCTGAATCGCCGTGATCTTTCCGCTTTCAATCACCAGGTTCTGATCGTCCACCGCGGCGCGCCCCGTACCGTCGATCACACGCACGTGCGTCAGCATGACTTTCGGCGCCTGCACCCGCACGTACTTCAGGACTTCGTTCGACAGCGCCCCAGGCTGATCGGCATTCTGCTGTCCTTGAATGAGTGGAACGATCCCGAATGCGAAAATCAGGCAAAGCCCCGTACGCCGCATACCTTCCCTCCGCGAAGCCGCTCATTGTATCCGAACCCTCACACGTTTCCAGACCACGGCACGACAGAACATGGCTGAATTCGCGACGCGTACCCTCACCGCTGATTAGACAGAACACTCGTGCCTCAACCGTTTGCCGGTTGGAAAACCTGCGCCCGGAATGCTATGCTCCTGCGCAACGGGGTTGGAATTGGAACTACTTCTCAACCTGTGTTGTCTCCTGCTTTTCGGCCCGGCCATCTACCTGTGGCTGCAGCGCCGCCGCGTCGCAACGTCGGTTCTGCAATTCTCCGTTGCGCTGACCTGCCTGCTCTTCCTGCTCTTTCCAGTCATTTCCGCGTCCGACGATCTGCACGCGATGCGGCAGGAAATGGAGGAGTCCGGCCCGAGCAAGCGCACGCTGAAGCAGGCTGGCAGGTCGACTCCCGGACACGACATCACCGCGCCTCCTGCGGAGTTGCCTGCGGTCGCAAGAGTTGTACCGACGGTAGTTCCGTCAGGACGCGTACTCGGCTTCGTCCCCCGTTGCCCCAAGCTCTTCCGAATCCGTTGCCCTGGTTTCGCGCGCTCCTCCTTCCTTCCTGCTCGCCTAGCAAGATAGCGCTGCGCTTACGTAGCGCTGCTTCCCTCATTGCTGGCTGAGTCCCTTGCGGGCTTCGCGCGTTAGCGCGAAATCCAAATCGCGATGGCTTCCGACTGCGCCTTCGACCGAGGCTTACTGCCTCGGCGCTGAATGGTGCCGTCGATGGCGCCTTCCCCGCATGCGACTCCACTGGTCGAACGAGCATTCGGAGCAGAAGGATGATCCGGTATTTGGTCGATTTCGCCCTCAACAACCGTATCCTGGTGTTGAGTCTTGCCGTGCTGCTGCTGGTCTGGGGCATCGTCTCGTTTCACAACTTACCCATCGAGGCCTACCCCGACGTCGCCGACACCTACGTGCAGGTCATCTCCCAGTGGCCCGGACACGCCGCCGAAGAAGTTGAACAGCAGATCACCGTACCCCTTGAAGTCGAACTGAACGGTGTCCCTCACTTAACGCATCTGCGCTCGGTCTCGCTGGCGGGATTGTCGGTCATCACCATGATCTATGACGACTACATCGGCACCTTCAACGCCCGTCAGGAAGTTCTCGACCGGCTGGCGCAGGTCACCGTTCCCAATGGCGTCAACCCCGGCCTCGGTCCCGACTACAGCCCCACCGGCCAGATCATGTTCTACACGCTCAAAAGCGCGAATCCCAAGTACGACACCATGGAACTTAAAACCCTGCAGGACTGGTTCGTGCGCAACCAACTTAAATCCGTTCCCAATGTCGTCGACGTCAACATCTTTGGAGGTCCCACCCGCGAATACCAGGTCCAACTCGATCCCGCCAAGCTCGTCTCCTACGGCCTCTCGCTCTCTCAGGTCGAGCAGGCCATCGCCAACAACAACACCAATGCCGGCGGCGGATTCATTCAGCGCGGACAGCAGGCCCTGAATGTCCGCGCCGTCGGTCTCGTCCAGACCAGCGATGACGTCGCTTCCACCTTCGTAAAAGTCGTGAACGGAACTCCGGTTCCTGTCCGCGACCTCGCCGTCGTCACCCAGGCTCCCAAGGTGCGTCTCGGCCAGTTAGGCAAAACCATCCGCCGCGAAGACGGCACTGTTCTCAACGACGACGACGTCGTCGAGGGCATCGTCCTGCTCCGCAAGGGTGCGAATGCCGACACTACGCTCGATGCTCTTCATGCCAAAATTCATGAATTCAACAATGGATTGCTGCCCCCCGGCGTTACCTTCGTCCCCCACCTCGATCGCAGCGATCTCGTTCGCTACACCAGCCACACCGTCCTTCGCAATCTCACGAACGGTGTTCTTTTGGTGACCCTCGTCCTCTTCTTGTTCCTCGGGAACGTCCGCAGCGCCTTGATCGTTGCCGTTACCATCCCGTTCTCCTTGCTCTTCGCATCGATTCTGCTCGATCTCAACCAGATTCCCGCCAACCTGCTTTCGCTCGGCGCCCTCGACTTCGGCATGATCGTCGATGGCGCCGTCGTCATGGTCGAAAACGTTCTTCGTCACGTTGAGTCGCATGCCGATTCCCATCGCTCCCTGGTGCAAGTCATTGGCGACGCTGCTCACGAGGTGCAGCGCCCCGTCTTCTTTGCGATTTTCGTCATCATCACCGCCTATCTCCCCATCTTCACTCTGCAGCGGGTCGAAGGACGCCTCTTTCATCCCATGGCCTGGACCGTCGCCTTCGCCCTGCTTGGCGCATTGTTGTTCTCTCTCCTGATTGCCCCTGTTCTGTGCAGCTACCTGCTTCGCGGTCAAATCAAGGAATGGCGCAATCCCATTCTCGAGGGCGTCATCCGCTCCTACCACGCCGCTCTTCACTGGTGTCTGGATCATCAAAAGATCGTGCTTACTACCGGGGTCGGCCTCGTGGCCTTTATGCTCTTTCTTGGCCTCAGCGGTCTGATCGGTTCCGAGTTTCTTCCCCACCTGGACGAGGGCGCCATCTGGGTGCGTGGCACCCTTGCCCCCAGCGCTGGCCCCGACACAGGGATCGCCACCGCCAACAAAGCGCGCCTGCTTCTCGCCAGCTTCCCCGAAGTTACGCAGGTCGTCAGTCAGGTGGGCCGCCCCGACGACGGCAGCGATGCCAGCGGTTTCTACAACACCGAATATTTTGTGGATCTTCGCCCGCGCGGCGAGTGGCGCAGCCAGTTTCACACCAAGGACGACTTGATCTCTGCGATGGACGCCTCTCTCGCGCAAATCCCGGGTGTCATCTGGAATTTCTCCCAGCCGATTTCCGACAACGTCGAAGAAGCCGTCAGTGGTGTGAAGGGTGAGTTGGCTGTCAAACTCTTCGGCTCCGACCTCAAAGTCCTCGAAGAGAAGGCCAACCAGATGCAGGACATCATGGGCAAGATTCCCGGCATCGCCGACCTCGGCACCTTCGAAGTGCGCGGCCAACCCAACCTCAATCTCGTCGTCGACCGCACCGCCGCCAACCGCTACGGCATCAATGTCAGCGATGTCCAGGACACCATCGAGACTGCCGTCGGCGGCAAAGCCATCAGCCAGGTCCTCGTCGGAGAACAGCGCTACGACCTAACCCTTCGCTATCAGGCGCCCTACCGGTCCACTGTCGATGACATCTCGCAGATTCGCATCCTCAATCCTTCCGGCGAACGCGTTTCTCTCGCCCAGGTCTGTAAAGTCGCGCTCGAAGACGGAGCTTCCACCATCTACCGCGAGGGAAACTCGCGCTACATCGCCATCAAGTACAGCGTCCGCGGCCGCGATCTGGGAAGCACCGTGCGTCAGGCCATCGACGACGTCCATCGTGGTGTCCAGCTGCCCGAGGGCTACCACCTCGACTGGACCGGCGAATATGAAAGTCAGCAGCGCGCAAACCGTCGCCTCACCATCGTCGTTCCGATCACAATTCTTCTGATCTCCCTCATCCTTTATTCCGCCTTCTCGTCATGGAAGTGGACCGGGTTGATCCTCGCGGTTGTTCTGCTCTCTCCGCTCGGCGGCTTTCTATCCTTGCTCATCACCGGAACGCACTTCAGCGTCTCCTCCGGTCTGGGATTCCTTGCGCTGATCGGCGTGTCCGTGCAAACCGGCGTCATCATGGTCGAGTACATCAACCAGCTTCGCGTCCGCGGCCGCACTGTCCACGATGCCGCCACCGAAGGCGCCTCCATGCGCTTGCGCCCCATCATGATGACCATGCTCGTGGCAACCCTCGGACTCCTCCCCGCCGCCATGTCCCACGACATCGGTTCCGACTCGCAGCGCCCCTTCGCCATCGTCATCGTCGGCGGCCTCACCTTCGAATTGATGATCAGCGTCTTCCTGCTCCCGACTCTGTACTGCTTCATCGCCCGCCCCGGCGACAAACTCCCTCCACCCGAAGCCCGCTTCCTCGAGGAAGGCGAGCACGTGGATTAGTTATGTGTGAGGCGGACGCTCCTGCCCGCTAAATCGCTGCGAGGCACGAGAGCCTGTCTCGCGCAGCGCCAGAGAAACTTTTATGTTCAAACTGTCATTCTGAACGAAGTGAAGGACCCGTGCATTTCTTCGCTCCTTCGCGCCTACTTCGCGCTCTTAGCGGTGAGAGATTTCTCCTGCGACCTCTATGCTCTCTCAGTCCCACTCCCCCAGCCCAAAAAATAAACCAACGAAAGCCGCTCGCAACACGACTCCCGCCGGCAACAACTTCCACCGCCACGGTCTAGAAAATGTAGCGGAAACCCCAGAACAGCATGCCCGCCAGCACCATCGCGACCGGCAAAGTCAGCACCCAGGCCATCATCAGGTTGCGCACCGTCGCCCACTGCAATCCCGAATGATTCGCCGCCATGGTGCCCGCCACGCCCGATGACAGCACGTGCGTCGTACTTACCGGCAACCCGAATCCGTCGGCCGCCCCGATCGTCAGCATCGCCGTGATCTCCGCCGCCGCCCCCTGCGCATAGGTCAAATGGTCCTTCCCGATTTTCTCGCCCACCGTGATCACGATGCGCTTCCAGCCCACCATCGTCCCCAGCCCTAGCGCCATGGCGACCGCCACCTTCACCCACGTTGGAATGAACTTGGTCGCATTGTCCACGTGCTTCTTGTAATTCTTCAGCACATCCACGTCCGCCGCGGCGAATTTCGGATTCCCGCTCTTCTGCATCAGACGCAGCGCTTCACTTACCAGGTAAAGGTCGTTCCGGAAATTCCTCACCCGGTCCTGCGGAATCGCCCGCAGTTCGTGAAACAGCGCCGTCTCGTTGCCCACATCGCTCACCAGTTCCCGCAACGCCACCATCGTATTGGGCGTGAATTCCTTGGTGCGCACGTAGTCGGTCACCTCGTCCCGCGGATCGCCGACCACCGCGTTGTTCGACACATACTTGTTCAAGCTGTTCGCCGCCTGCGTCGACACGGCAATGAAATCCTGCGACTGCTTCGCAGTGACTGCGTGGTTCAACGCATAAGCCGTCGGTACCGTGCCGATCAGGATCAGCATGATCAGCCCCATGCCCTTCTGCCCGTCGTTCGACCCATGCGCAAAACTCACGCCCGTGCAGGTCAGCATCAGCAGTGCGCGAATCCAGAACGGTGGCGGTGCCGCGCCCTCCGGAGCCGTATACAACTTCCGGTCCTTAATGATCGCCCGTGAGACCTTCAGCAGGATGAACGAGAGCACAAACCCGATGATCGGCGACAGCAGGAGAGCCCATCCCACTTTGCCGGCCTGTCCCCAGTCCACTCCGCTGGTTCCGCTCCGCCCATGCAGCAACTGGTTCGCAATGCCCACCCCGATGATCGACCCGATCAGCGTGTGTGAGCTCGAGGCTGGCAGGCCGAAATACCACGTCCCCAGGTTCCAAATGATCGCCGCCACCAGCAGCGCAAACACCATGGCGAATCCCGCCTTGCTGCCCACCTGCAGAATCAGTTCCACCGGAAGCAGCGAGATGATCGCAAACGCCACCGCGCCGCTCGAGGTCAGCACGCCCAGAAAATTCCAGAACCCCGACCACACCACCGCGATGTGCGGCTCCAGCGAGTGTGTGTAAATCACCGTCGCCACCGCATTGGCCGTGTCGTGAAAGCCGTTCACGAACTCGAAGCCCAGCGCTACCATCAGCGCAATGCCTAGCAACACGTAGGGCGTGATCGTCGCCGAATGCACTCCCGACAAATCGCCCAGCAGGTGAAACGCGGAGTAGACCACGCCAATCAGCAGGACGGCTCCAAAGCACACCATCCCGATCATCCCTGGACTTCTATTCAGCTTTGCGTCTAGTACCGCCGATGCAGTGGCCATGGAGTTCTCCTTCGCGGCTGGAATGGAAGAAGCGATTCCCGCTTGAGGGACTGATTTATACGCAACCAGTGTTACGCCAGTGTTAAAAGCTGGCTTCGTTAGTGATACCCTCTGGAGGTTTCTGGAGAACGCCCAATGCTTGTCCCACGCTCATTGCTCTGCCTCGCCTTCTGTCTCGGGCTCGTTTTCCCTTTTCCCGCGCTCGCTCAATACACCGACCTTACGGCCGATAACGATCTCGGTGGCCCACAGGAATTCGCTCGCCGCCGTACCGAACTCAGCAAGCAACTCAAATCTGGATACCTGATTCTCTTTGCACGCAAAATCATCCCCGAAGCGGTTCACTACCGCGAAGACAATGACTTCTTCTATTACACCGGCATCTCCGATCCTGGCGCCGTCATGCTCATGGACGCCGCCTCCGGCAACGTGACCCTGTTCGAACCCGAGCAATCCGCCCGCACCAAACAGGTCTACGGCGCGAATGTGCTCTCCCTCACTCCCGAACAGCGCGAGAAGTTCGGCATCTCCACCGTCTTGCCGCTTAGCGTCCTCGACCGCACCCTCGCTTACGCCCTCGGCAAAGAAACCGATCTCTGGCTGCGTCTCAGCTACCCCGACAAAGCCGACGGCGCTCGCTTTGAATCCGGCAACGACTATGCGCAGGATTACTCCCATCCTTACGGCGACCCAACGCCCGGTGACCGCGCCGCGATCAGCAAACTCGCCGAGCGCTACCCCGCCGCGCACCAACGCGACGTCACGTCGTTCATCGACGCCATGCGCAACATCAAAACTCCTCAGGAAATTGCCGTGCTACGGCGCAACGGCGCGCTCAGCGCCGAGGGCATCAAGCAGGGCATCGCACACGCCAAGCCGATGATGTACGAGTACCAGATCGAAGCTCAGGCCGCCTTCGTCTTTCGCAACGGCGGCGCTTCCGGCTGGGCCTACCCCGCGATCGTGGGCACCGGCGAAAACATCAACACCTGGCACTATTTCAGCGACCGCCGCCAGATTCAGGCGAACGATCTCGTCGTGTTCGACTTCGCCGCTGACCTTGACCACATGACCATGGACATCACCCGTACCTTCAACATCAGCGGCAAGTTCTCCCCCGAACAGGCCAAGTGGTATGCGGTCGACCTCGAATCGCAGAAAGCCGTCATCGCCATGCTGAAGCCGGGCAACACCTACGAACAGGCCGCCGATGCCGGCAAGGCCGTCTTCGCCAAAGCCGGCGAGGAAAAACAGTGGCACGGATTTCCTGGCCACTTCGTCGGGCTCGCTACCCACGACGTGCTGTTCGCCCGCGGCCCCATTAAAGCCGGACAGGTCGTCACCGTCGAGCCCATCGTCGAGTTCCCCGACAAGCAGATGCACTTCCGTGTCGAGGACACCGTCCTCGTCACCGACAATGGCCCCGAGATTCTCTCCTCCGGTGTGCCGAAGGAACTGGCCGACGTCGAGAAACTCGTCGGCTCCGCAAAATAACCGCGAGGGTCGGACACTCTTTTGTCCGACTCTGTCTCTTGCCATGCCAAAGGAAAAAGAAAACGCCGGTACTTCTCGAAAGGGAAGTACCGGTAAAGGCAGGCTCTAGTGCTGTCCGGCAGAACCGGACGAGTGAGCTTTCATTTGAGCATGCTTACCGATTGCTGCCGCACGCGTCCATCCTGATGCAGACGCTACACAGCTCTTCGTCGTCACGGGACCAGAACCTTTCATGAACTCTGCCAGGTGCATACTTCTCTGCCTCGTGCTGGCTGCGAGTCTATACGCGCAAACCCCGACCGCTCCGGCTTCCCTCTCCGATGACGACGAAGTCCGTATAGGCCGGCTGCTCGCCGACGACTTCATGGCCCAGGAAGGCATGCAGCCGACACCGCAAACCGAGGAGATGGACAAATACCTCCAGGCGGTCGGCGACCGAGTCGCCGCCAATGCGCAACGTAAAATCCCCTATCGCTTCCGCTTCGACCCCAGCCCCTCGTTCCGCAGCGCCGTCGGCCTTCCCGGGGGCCAGGTCTTCGTGGGCGCCGGCATCCTCGCTTACATGGACAGCGAGGACCAACTCGCCATGGTCCTCGGCCACGAAGTCGAGCACATCGATCTCAATCAATGTCGCGATCGCCTCATCAAGGTTCTCGCGGAGCAGCACCTGACTCCCGCCAACACCACCAAACTCAAAGTCGATCCGTTCCTCCCCGGTTACGGACGCGAAGGCGAACTCGCCGCCGATCGTGAAGGCGTGAAACTCGCCATGCAGTCCGGCTATTCCGCCGATGCCGCCATCCGCCTGCTCCAGACCTACATCATTCTTGGCGACAACATGCCGAACACTCCGAAAGAGGCCAAGGAGAGCCTCGAACGCCGCATCGCCCAGATCCGGTCCGTTGCCGCCGAGAGCGCTATGCCCAAACCCGCCAAGGAAACACCACTCGCCCTGCCATAGAAGCTTCCGCCAGCGCTGCGAAACAACCGTGTACCGTGTTCCACACCCGTGTCTTCGCACCCACGTTCCCGTGCGCCGCTCAAGGCGCCAACCTCCCTGAAATCAATGCCCCGAGCATTGGCTGCCCGCATGCCTTTTCTCTCGGCGACTGGGGAACCAGCAACGGGAGGCCACTATGGCAAATTTCACACAGCTTCACTTGAGCAACAATCCGCAAGACCCAAAGAAACAGGAACCAAAGAAAGACGACAAGAGCAAGCAACCGAAATCGCTCTCCAAAGAAAAGACTCTCTTCGGAGCCGGCCTGCTGGCCATCACCGTGATTGCGGGAGTCTTTCTGCTCATTACCAACGGCTGCTCGAAAGGTTCGAAGACCGCATCCAGCGCTATTGAGCCGCCAGTCTCCAATTCCATCGCAACCAGCCCGGTGTCGGCGCCCACGCCCGCCGTGGCCGCGGTCCAGCCGTCCGCGGTGACGCCGAAGCCCGCCAAAAAGCGCGTGCAACACACCGCGCCGATGACCACCTATAGCGAGCCGAATTACGGCCTCTCGTTCCGCTATCCAAAGAACTACATCCTGAAGGCGAACGATGAGAAGCAGCTCGATCTTGCCGGCCTCGGCCCCGTGCAGACCAACTTCATCCAGCCCGGCGCCGTCACGGTCGCTTCGCTCGAACTGCCCCGCGCCTCGTATCCTGGAACCGACTTCACCGCTGGCTTCTTCAGCGTCAGCGTGAACTCCGCGATTTCCAAGGACCAGTGCGAACAGTTCGCCTTCCCCAAGAGCGAGCATCCGGAAAACGAACCCGGCAACGTTTCCAGGGTGAAGATCGCGGGAGCCGAATACTCCATGGTCGAGGACTTCGGCGATTCCGCCAAGAAAGAACCTCACTTGAAGTACTTCCATCACTTCGAGAATGGCAGCTGCTACGAATTCAGCATGGGGCTCGGCACGGTCGATGCCAACATTGCCGGATTGAAGCCGGTCAACCGCTCGCTGGTCTTCGGCAAGCTCGAACAGATCCTTGCCTCGGTGAAGTTGCAGCCAGTCGAAGTTCCGGAAGTCGCCAAGGATGCTCCAGCGCATCCCATCGTCGAAGGCAGCAAAGAGTAGGGGTAACTCTTTCGCGAAAGCCGGCGCACTCCGGCATTCAGAGTTATAAGCCGGCAAGGGCCACGCGCAGTCAGGCGTGGCCCTCACTTTTGCACCGCTCTGCGAAATCAACCGGACGGATGACCTATTCAATACACAGAAGTTCCTATTCCGATCCGTGTCGCGGTCCTCGCGCATCGAATATGAGAGAAGGAGGTCTGTCATGTATGTCATCACCGGAGCCACCGGTCACACCGGTAGCGTTGCCACAAA
Source organism: uncultured Acidobacteriota bacterium (assembly GCA_963729415.1). Taxonomy (GTDB): domain Bacteria; phylum Acidobacteriota; class Terriglobia; order Terriglobales; family Acidobacteriaceae; genus Gp1-AA133. Next base: position 1,328,323 of record CAVSOD010000018.1, read on the forward strand.
AATTCTTCTCATGCGTGGACACAAAGTGCGGGTCCTCGGCCGTAACATTGATCGCCTCCGCGCCCTTGCTGCCGACGGCGCCGAGCCTTTCGTCGTCGATGTGACCGATGCCAAGCGTCTCACCGAGGCCTTCCACGGCGCTCAGGCCGTCTACGCCATGCTGCCGCCCAACATCGAAAGCAACGACTTTCGTGGATTTCAGGACCAGGTCAGCACTGCGATGACCTCCGCCATTGCCTCTGCCAAAGTTCCCTCGGTCGTCTTACTCAGCAGCATCGGCGCCGACAAGCCCAGCGACACCGGGCCCGTCGTCGGCCTGCATAACTTCGAGCAGAAATTGAGTCACCTCGAGGGAACCAACACCCTCGCCTTGCGCGCCGGCTACTTCATGGAGAACACGCTCCCCCAGGTGACCGCCATCAAAGCGATGGGCAAGTGCGCCGGTCCCCTCCGCCCCGATCTCACGCTCCCCATGATCGCCAGCCGAGACATCGGGACCGTGGTCGGCGAAATTCTTCTTCAACCCAACTTCAAGGGCCACCAGATCCTCGAGTTGCTCGGCCAACGCGATCTGACCATGACCGAAGTGACCGCCATCATCGGGAAGGCGATCGGCAAACCCAATCTCGAATACGTTCAACTGTCCGATGATCAGGTGCGTTCCGCTCTGATGCAGCTTGGCATGTCGCAAAACCTGGCCGATCTCATTACCGAGATGGCCCGTGCTCTCAACTCGGGTCACATGCGTGCCCTCGAGCATCGTTCCGCCGGCAACACGACTCCCACCAGTTACGAGCAATTCGTCTCGGAAACTCTCTTGCCCCTGTTCCAACAACAGTCCACTGCAGCATAGAAAGAGAAACCGAGGCCCTGTCCCTAGCCTCGCTGTGTGTCCCACCCTCAACCTCGCGTTCTTTGCGAGGTTAGGGTGGATTTCGTCTTGCGCGTCCGAGTGAAAACTTTCCCCGGCCCTGCTCCCCAATGACTTCCCTCTCTCAACTTTTTGTGGGTGTGCTCGCCGCCGGCCGTGCAAAGGACAAAAGTGGCAGCTTTGTGGGAAAAATGTTTGCACGCGGCGCAACGTTTTGCAGTCGTGAAGCACCATTCATCACGGCTCCCATCTAGCAAAAACTGTCAGCGGGGGATTTGAGGATTTGTGGGGCAGGCGAAAGCCTTGCGCTGAAGTGAGATAGGCTCTGCAAATCTAGCGGTTGACATGGCGCGACGGCGGAACTATGAAAGCTGAAGGAAGCCGTAAGCAGTAAGCAGTGAAAACCGCCGCTCCGTCCTTCGCAAACCCCGTTGCCCCACCTGTCGTCCTGGAGGAGTGTCATGACAGAAAATTCGAAGCAGTACGTCCGGCCCCTGCGCGTCTTCGTTGGACATGGGACGAAGGCGGAGAAGGGGTTTCATTCGCGCATGTCGATGCCGAGTCCGAAAGCCATCGCACCCGGCGTTCCACCCACACCCGCTCACGACCTGATTTTTCATGGTGGGCACACGATCACGGATCTGGTTTTTACGAACTTTTACCTGGGAGGAGCGGCCGCTTGGCAGGCGAGTGACATTCAGAACATCGACAAGGCACTGGCGGCCGCGATGTCGGATGTCGATTTGAACAACGTGATGGTGCAGTACTTTTCGTCGGGGCGCATCACCACTACATTCAAGCCGTCGCAGACACTGGCGGGGCCACCGCCGAAGGTGGTTTCACAAGGTGACGTGGAGAACCTGGTGACGCAGTTGTTCGAGGCGGGAACGCTGAACGGATTCGACTTCACCTCGACGGTGTTCAATTTCATGCTGCCCAGCGGGACGATCCTGAACACCGATGCTGCTCCGACAACGGGCGCGATCGCCGCGCAGCCGGAAAAACCGGCAGCCGTAAAGAAAGGATTGCCGGCGGAGGAAGAGGAAGACTCCACGCAGGGACTCGGCGGCTATCACGGCTCGGTGCACGCAGGCTCGGGAGCGAATGCGGCTGTTGTTTACTACGCGGTAGGCGTGTATTCGGAAACACTGCCAGACGGCACCGTGAACGGCATCCCGGTATTCGATCAGTCCTGGAAGAACGTGGTGGCGACGTTTTATCACGAACTGAACGAAGCGCGAACCGACACAGACGTGGAGGACGCGATCCGCGCGGGAAATGATCCAAGCGCGGTGAAGTTTCTGGGATGGACGTCGAAGGAGGGCGAAGAGTGCGGGGACTTCCCTGTGTTTGAAGCGAATCCCTTGACGCAGGTATTTCAGGAGGTGAAGCTCACCGACGGAAGCGGGACGGCGCCGGTGCAGTTTCAGTATTCCGACAGCGCCCATGGACCGGAGGGACCACGCAGTACACCGGCGCCGTTTGCCGGGCAACTGCAGGCCAAGGGAGCGGGACACGCCGGCGGAGGCGGGAAGCGGAAACGGGCGTAATTCCGAGTAGTCCGCTTGGGGCGGGGCGGTGGCGGCGTGAAGGTTTTCAGGCGCTGCCACCGTATTTTTTTTACCACCAAGGACACGAAGTACACGCAGGAACCGCACGGTCTTGTGTGGTTCGTTTCTCGCTGGTTTTTGCATGCGATTTTGAAATGCGGCGAGGAGGAATCAGCGAACTCGGTTTGCTAGTGCGACGGAAGCTCACGTCATTCGGCTGTTGTTGCTCGCATGCGCAGGAGCAGAGCTGTCTTGTCGAGTTCGCCCTCCCAGCGGGCGATGACGAGCGTGGCGACTCCGTTGCCGATCATGTTGACGAGCGCGCGGAACATGCTCATGAAGCGGTCGATTCCGAGGATCAGAGCCATGCCGGCGACGGGGATGGCGGGAATCACCGATAGAGTTCCCACGAGTGCGATGAAGGCAGCACCCTGTACCCCGCTTGCACCTTTTGACGTGAGGACGGCGACGGAGAAGATCGTGAGTTGTTGCAGCAGCGTGAGGTGGGTGTTGGTGGCCTGCGCGACGAAGAGGGCGGCCAGCGTCATGTAGATACTGGTGCCGTCGGTGTTGAAGGTGTAGCCGGTGGGGACGATGAGTCCGACGAGCGATTTCGAGCAGCCCAGCTTTTCCATCTTTTCCATGAGCGTGGGGAGGGCGGTTTCCGAAGAACTGGTGGCCAGGACGAGAAGGATTTCCTCCTTGATGTAAATCAAGAACGGAAAAATGCGAAATCCAGCCAGGCGCGCGATAGCGCCAAGCACGATCAGCACGAACAGGATCGAGGTGATCCAGAAGGTGCCGATGAGTTTGGCCAAGGGGCCGAGTGAGGCGAGACCGTACTTGCCGACGGTGAAGGCCATGGCACCGAAGGCTCCGATAGGCGCGAACTTCATCAGGATGTTGACCACGCCGAAGACGGCGGCCGATAGAGCGTCGAAGAGCTCGACCAGCGGCTTGCAGCGCGGGCCCAGGGCAGCGAGGGCAAAGCCGAAGAGTATGGAAACAAGCAGCACTTCGAGGATATCGCCTTTGGCGAATGCGTCCACGACCGTGGTGGGAATGATGTGCATCAGAAAATCGGTGACGCTTTGGGCCTTGGCCTGGCCGGCGTAGTCGGCAACGGCCTTGGCGTCGAGCGTGGCGGGATTCACGTTGAACGCGGACCCGGGACGAACCACGTTGCCTACGATGAGGCCGATGAGCAGGGCGAGAGTCGAGACGATTTCAAAATAAAGAAGAGCGAGCCCGCCGACGCGGCCGACTTTCTTCATGCTCTCCATGCCGGCGATGCCGGAGACGACGGTGCAGAAGATGATCAGGGTGATGATCATCGAGATAAGTCGGATGAAGGCATCGCCCAGAGGCTTCATCGCGATGGCGGTGGCGGGCCGGAAATATCCGAGGGCGACGGCGATCGTCATGGCGAACACGACCTGCACCCAGAGCGTCGAGTAGAAGGGCTTGGGGTTTTGTGCGGCGACGGGTTGGGTGGTGCTCAGCGTGGCCATGGGTTTTTCGTTCGTCCGGCAGCGCCTAAAGGCGCGAGGTCGTTGGGCAGTTATGGCGCGCCGGAAGGCGCGCCCTGATACGAGGCACCTCGCATTGCGTTAGTGCTTCTCTTCCGGCGCAGGCGCTTCCAGCAAGTGCACTAGCCACGGGATGATGACCTGCTTAAAGATGAGAGGGTCGGGCCAGACTTTGACCTGACGTCCGAGGTGACCGCCTTGCGGGTTGACCCAGGCGGTCTTAGGCGTGTCGCCTTTGCTGAGCAGGAGGTAGAGGTCGTCGATCGGGACCTGGGTATCGAGCACGCCGCCGATGGCGAGCATCGGCGCCATGGGTTGTCCGAGCAGACCTTGCTTCACCAGCGACAGGTTCGGGAAGATGGTGGCCAGGTCGTCGATGGAGTTGGCGCCTTCGATGACCGACATCAGCGCGGGAACCTGGTCGAAGAGATATTCGCGGTTGCCGATCAGCTTGTTCATCAGAAAATCTTTTTGAAAGAACCCATCCACCGGCGGTGACTGGGCGCTGGTGCCGCGCAGGCGGGCGCGCTCGACGATCGCCAGCTTGGTAGCCCAGTAGGCGCCCCAACTGACGCCGTGAAGCGCGATGCGGGACTTATCGATTTCGGGGCGGCTCTGCGCGTAGTCGATCACCTTGCTGAGCATGCGGTCGGCGGTCAGGCTGACTTTTATTGGTGCCTGGCCGGTTCCGGGACCATCGACGGCGAGGAAGCCGATGCCGAAGGGAAGAATCGCGGCGAAGCTCTCTGACAAATCTTCCTTGCGGCTGTCGAGGCCGTTGACGGCGATGACAAGAGGCACGGGACCTTTCGCGTCTTTCGGGAGACGCAGGTAGCCGATGATTTCTTTGTCTTCGAATGGAATGTGGACAACTTGTAGCGGCGGATCGAGGAACTTGGCGTGGGCCTGAAAGGCTTCCAGAGCTTTGGCGTAGGACTTTTGCTTGCCGGGAGATGAGGGAACCGGCCAGCGTCCGAAGGAGTAGATGCGCCAGGCGCGGATGTAGTCGGCATTGGCTTTGGCCGGGTCGGTGGCTTCGAGCGATTTGGCTTCGTTGAAGTAGCGGTCGCCGACGGTGATGAAGGCGGCGGCCCACTCGTCCTTGTCGCGGGTGTGGACGTTCGCGAGCGCCTCTTTCACGTCGGACGGGTCGAGACCGATGAGCGGATACATGCCGTTTTCCGCGCGATGAACGGCCTCGGTTTTGATCTCGTCGAGCGTACGCTCCGGGCGCTGCTGTGGGAGGGCCGGGATAGCGAGGGCGAGCGTGGCAAGCAAGGTGGCTGAGACTCGGTGGTTTCTCGAGAACATGAAGTCGAACATTGACCTTTCCTTTTTCAGGGCGCAGCGGCAGCGCCTAAAGGCGCTTGAGATTGTTTGAGCCTTTGCGGCACGCCTGAAGGCGTGCCCTGATACGAACCTACGAATTGCTGTTACTAGAAAAGGGCCGAACCGAAGTCCGGCCCCTTACCCCCTCAAAGCAAAGCCGCAACTAGAAGCTAAGTTTCAATCCCAACTGCACGGCACGACTGCCACCAGATCCGATGACGGGGTTGGAGGCGGCGACGTCGGGCGTAGCGCAAGAACAGCCAAACGAACCACTCGACGGGTCATTGTGCGCCCAGCCGTTCTGTCCCCCAAACGGATTGGCGAAGTTTGGATGATTGAAGATGTTGAAGAATTCGGCACGGAACTGAGCTCCGAAGCGCTCACCCCACCTGAAGTTCTTCGCCAACGAGAAATCAACATTCTTAAATCCTGTATCGCGGAAGATATTCCGCCCCATAGTTCCAAACGATCCGAGCGGTGGCGGGATGAGTACGGAATTACCCGCGGCATAGCAGCCGAAGGCTGCAAGTGCATAGCTCGCATTCCCCACGGTTCCGCCGTCCAGAGCCAGTGCTTTTGCGCCACACGCAGGATTACTCGGATTGTTCGGATCAGCGCTACCGGGGAAGAATGGAATCCCCACGGGCGTGGACTTGAAGTCCTTGGGATTGCCGAAGAAGTCCCAGCGGTCGGAGATGAGCTCACCGGTTCCGCTAACATCAGTACTCGCGTCCATCACGCCAAACGGTTGAGCGCCGTAAAGGCTAATGATGGAGTTCACCTGCCAGCCTTTCAGAAGTTGGCCGAAGCCGTCCTTGCCCGGAAGCAAGTAATTCAGCGCGAGGGTGAAGCGATGGCGTATGTCAAAGTCGCTGCTGGCATATTCCCGATTGGTTTGAGTGCTGTCAGTCGGTAACCCCGATCCCGCACCAAAATCCCAGTTTGCCCCCACTTGGTCCAAAGCGTGGGAGTAGGTATAGCCAGCCACCATGGTGAGACCGTGGAAATTCCGCGAAGTCAGCGTGGTTTGCAGCGCGTTGTAATTGGAGCGGTAAATGTTCCCCATCTGAAAGATCTGCGCGAGGAATGGGAATTTGGTATTGAAGGGGCGCGCGGATTGCTCGGCACCGGGATCAGTGCCGCCTGCGCAGGCGCTGAATGGGGGTGGCCCGGTAACACAGGCTTGAATTGCAGCAGCTGTCCAACCTGCACCCGTAGTGGGTTGGTTGATGTCGCGAATGCCCACCAGCCTCGATCCGTGATTGCCCACGTATGCGACCTCCAGCACAAGATTCGGGGAGAAGGAGTGCTGGATGTTCGCCGTCCAGGTAGTGACGTACGGAGTCTTGAGGTTCCGGTCGACACCCATCACCGTACATGGGGCGCCCGTGAGCGGGTCACAATTAACAGGGTTGCTGCCAAATACTGTGCCATTCCAGTCAAGTGTCCCGCCTGGGTAGAACTGGAGGCCTGTAGCGATGCTGCCGCCGGAGGTAGTCCCGGAGGAGTCGATTGGGGCCCCGGTTGGTACAGTCGCTAGCCCAAGAGAGTTGTTCAAGGCGAGGAACGATTCCCAGTTAAGCGTTTCGTACATGATCCCGCCACCGGCCCGCAGCACCGTACGCCCGTTGCCCGACACATCCCATGCAAAGCCGAAGCGCGGCGCAAAATTCTTGCGATCTGGATTATAGGGACCGCTCACTCCACCCACGTGCGCCTGTATCAATCCTTTGGTCGGATCGAAGTTACCGAGCAGGTTGTGATCTTCCTTGATGACGGTATTGACTTCATAGCGCAGGCCGAAGTTTAGGGTCACATTCGAGGTCAAGCGAAAATCGTCCTGAATAAATCCCGCATAGCCCCAGTTGTGGATGTGCCGGGTCGGATCGCCAATCAGCAGAGTGGCGTTGCTCGGCACGCCCGCGAAGAAGTCTTCAATGCCCTGGGCGAACGCGTCGTTTGGGGCGCCGGCACCAAACTTAATGCGGCCCCTTGCCCCACCGTATCCGGCCCCCGAGAACGAGTCGCGATGGAACTCTCCGCCAAACTTAATGGTATGTTTGCCCACCACGTCGGAAATGTGATCGATGAACTGGAAACGCGTGTCGGGTCCCTGCACCTTGGGCCAGTTAAAGCCACCTAATTCCTGCGGGAATATGTACTTCGGGAAAACGCTGATGCGGGGAAGCCCTCCGTACAGGGGGTTAGTGACTCCTGTGTTGAGGCCATAGGTAGTCGCGATGTTCGTGTTGTGGTCGTTCGTGAAGGTCGGCTGGTAAAGGCGGTTGTAGCCGAAGCGTGCTTCGTTGACCCAGCGCGCGTTGGGTACGAAGGTCCAGTTTTCGCCGAACACTTGAGCACGAGTGTGGATCTGTGTGAGCCACTTTGCCTGCAACTGGCTGGCGTCCGATACAGTCCCGGAGTTGTTGCCAAAGAAATACATACTACTGAGACTATTCCGTTGGTTCAGGTGATAGTCGACCTTGGCAACTGCGTTGTCTGAACTGACGCTGTTGGGCAGGCCGAAGTTGATGGAGCTGTCAGGGCTGGTGCTGGTGTTGATGGGGAAGCCGCTACCGTCGCAGCTAACCGTGTTGGGTGGCGCGAAGGTACAACCGGCAATCTTGAGGCTGGCCGCGCTTACATCGTGGGGAATAGCGTTAGCCAGGAACGCAGCATGTACGTCGGCGATAGCGTCGGGGATGCTGTTTGCGCAGTCGCCCGTTCCCGAAAACGCGCAATTCCCAGCGTTGGGAAGCGGTACCGTAGACCAGGTTGCGAGTGAGCCAGTGTTACCCACCGTGTAGCGCTGTCCTTCGTAGGCCCCGAAGAAGAACGCGCGATCCTTCACGATCGGACCGCCGATGCTGCCGCCGAACTGCTCAAGATTTCTTGGGTTCTTGGCCTGGGACGAGGGGTTGAAATAGTTGCGCGCATCGAGTGGCGTGTCGCGGCCGAAAGCGTAGCCGGTGCCGTGCAGGCCGTTGGTGCCAGACTTCAGGCCGACGTTGACGATGGAGCCGGGTTTCCATCCGTACTCGGCGGGAGGATTCTGTTGGAGGTTGAATTCCTGGATCGAATCGATCGGAAGGATGGTCGCCGAGTCACCGGCGATGCCGGCGCCGTTGATGATGCTTTGTCCGGAGAAGGGTTCGCTGTTGAAGAGGCCGTCGATGAAATAGGCGTTATCTTCGGCGCGGAGGCCGTTGCTGCTGGTGGTGGAGAATCCGCCGCCGGGATAGCGGACCACGCCCGGGCGTAGCTGGAGGAGATTTTCGTAGTTGCGGCCGTTGAGCGGCAGCTCGTTGATTTCCCGATTGCTGAGCGTGCCGCCCAAGGTTGATGTCGTGGTATTGAGCAGCGGGACTTCTCCGGTCACCACCACAGTCTCATTGGCTTGTCCCGGCGGGAGGGTGAGATCGATAGCGACGTCCTGTGCAACCTCGAGCGGGATGTTGACGCGCTCGACTGTCTTGAAGCCTTTGGCCTCGGCACGGACTTTGTAGACACCGGGCAGAAGGGTAGGTGCGACGTAGGCTCCGGAATCGTCGGTCACGAGGTTGCGGGTGATGCCGCGCTGCGTGTCGGTAATGGTCACGTTGGCGCCGCGTATGGCGGCACCGGTGGAGTCGGTGATGGTGCCGAGGATGCGGCCGGTCACTGTCTGCGAGAACATGGGAACGGAAAGTAGAACGATGGTCAGGGCAAGGCCCAAGACCCGCATGCCTTTCGACAGGGAACGCATTACGGACCTCCAAGGCAGAGTGGAAGCTTGTGGTCCGACAGCTGTACCACCATACGAAGAGCAATGTCAAGGAATTTTAAGGCTTTTGGGGTGGCTTGACTGAGGCCCAACGTGCAGTGGTATTGTGGTCGGACCAATTTTGTCGACCCCGTTGTCAACCGGCCTCGATTTGCGCAGGAGGCGTTCCGTTGGCAAAATCCACAGGTCTTCGGGAGGTCGTTGTCCATGGCGATTGCCACCGTTAATCCTGCCACCGGAGAAGTCGTGAAAAGGTTCGAGCCGCTCACCGATGCTGAGGTAGAGGCGAAAGTCGAGCGCGCGGCCGACACCTTTCGAAGTTATCGGAAAGTTTCGTTCGCCGAGCGTGCGCGAATGATGACGAAAGCGGCAGAGATTCTGGAAGCGGAGAAGGATCGATTTGGCCGTTTGATGACACTCGAAATGGGAAAGCCGCTGAAAGCGGCGATCGCCGAAGCGGCCAAGTGCGCGACCGCCTGCCGCTACTACGTGGAGAACGCCGAGCGTTTTCTGGCGGACGAAGTCATCGAGACGTCGGCGAAGCGCAGCTTCATTCGTTATCTTCCGATCGGCCCGGTGCTGGCCATCATGCCGTGGAATTTTCCCTTCTGGCAAGTGATGCGGTTCGCGGCTCCAGCCCTGATGGCGGGCAATGTCGGTCTTTTGAAGCACGCCTCGAATGTTCCGCAATGCGCGCTCGAGATTGAAAAGCTTTTTTGCCGCGCCGGGTTTCCCGAGGGCGTGTTCCAAACCTTGCTGATCGGGTCGCAGAAAGTGGATGACCTGCTGAACGATCCGCGGATTGTGGCGGCAACGCTCACAGGCAGTGAACAAGCGGGAATCCAGGTGGGCATGGGCGCAGCGAAGCGCATTAAGAAGGTAGTGCTCGAGCTGGGCGGCAGCGATCCCTTCATCGTGATGCCGAGCGCCGATCTGGACGCGGCGGTCGCGACCGCGGTCGAAGCCCGCATCATCAATAACGGGCAGTCGTGTATCGCGGCGAAACGCTTCATCGTCGCCGAACCCATCGCAGATGCGTTCGAGAAGAAGTTTGTAAGCCGCATGGAGTCGTTGGTGATTGGCGATCCAATGGATGACAAGACCGAGCTTGGTCCGTTGGCGAACGCAGACGCGGTGTCGTCGCTTGATGCGGATGTGAAGAAGACGGTGGAAGCGGGAGCGCGCCTGGTCACCGGAGGGCATCCGCTGAAGCGCGCTGGGTCGTATTACGCTCCCACCGTGCTGACCAATATTCCGAAGAACTCGCCCGCATATCGCGAAGAATTCTTTGGCCCGGTGGCGTCGATCTTTCGCGTCAAGGACGTGGACGAGGCGATCCGTATCGCGAATGACAGCCGTTTCGGGCTGGGAGCCAGCGCGTGGACGAAAGACGACGTCGAGCGCGAACGATTCATCAACGAACTGGAAGCGGGCATGGTGTTTATCAACAAAATGGTGGCCTCCGATCCGCGTGTGCCGTTCGGTGGCGTGAAGCAGTCGGGCTATGGGCGAGAACTGGGCGAGCATGGCATTCGTGAATTCACGAATATAAAGACGGTGTGGATCCAGTGAGGGCAGAGCAGCAGGGGAAGTTGCGACGAGCTCTGGTCTTTTGGTAAAGTGGTCCAACCGCTTTACCACCATGTCAGCATTTGGTTGAAGGTTGACTCGCTTTGAAGCGCGCTGATGACGAATGAATCGCTCGCTCCCCTAGGGGACAAACCCGTGTACAAAGCGGTGCGGACATCTCGGCTGTACGAACAGATTGTGCAGCAGATCGAGGAGTCCATCTTGAAGGGAGCGCTCAAGCCGGGCGACCAGCTGCCGGCCGAGCGCGAACTGGCGCAGAACTTCGGTGTCAGCCGGACGGCAGTTCGGGAAGCCGTCAAAGCGCTGCGCGAAAAAGGATTGGTCGAAGCTTACTCGGGGCGAGGGACCTTCATCACGAATGGAACCTCGCAGGCGATCCGGCAGTCGCTCGATTTGATGAGCCGCATCGGGCAGCAGGAAGGGCTCGCGGATCTGGCGGAACTGCGGCAGATCCTGGAGCCGGAGATTGCCGCGCTGGCGGCGGAAAGAATTGAAGATCAGCTGCTGGCCACGATGCGGGAAGCCGTGGCGACGATGGACCGGAGCCTGCACGATCCGGATGCGTACATCGAAGCGGATCTGGATTTTCACCTGGCGCTGGCGGAAGCGGCAGCGAACCCGATGGTGCTGTCGCTGCTGGATTCGATCGTCGGACTGCTACGGGAACAGCGGCTGCGAATTTTCCGCGTCGATGGCGGGCCCGAGCGCGGGCAGTTCCATCACAAGCGCATTCTCGCGGCGACGGAAGCGCGCGATCGGGAGAAAGCGCGGGCCGCGATGCGGGAGCATCTCGTGCAAGTACGCGAGGATTCGGGTAGCTCTTCGGCGCAAGAATCTTCTGCAACAAAATCAAGGACGTAGGGCGAGCGGATGGCAAACCTGGGGTTTGTTGGTCTCGGCGTGATGGGCAGCCAGATGGTGAGCCGGCTGCTCGGCAAAGGACACACGGTCACCGGCTACAACCGGACGCGCGCGAAGGCGCAGTGGCTCATCGACAAAGGCATGAAGTGGGCGGACACTCCGCGCGCGGTGGCCGCGGGGGCAGAGGTTACGTTCGCCATGGTCACGAATGCGGCCGCGATTGCCGCGGTGACCGATGGTCCAGACGGCATCATCGCGGGCCTGAGCGCGGGGAGATACTTCGTCGATATGAGCACCGTCAGCCCGGAAGTCAGCCGGGCGACGGCGTTGAAGGTCCGTGCCAAGGGCGCGGACATGGTGGATGCGCCGGTTTCTGGCAGCGTCATTACTTTGCAGGAAGGCAAGCTCTCGGTGATGGTCGGCGGGCGCAAGGAAACCTTCGAACGCTTGAAGCCGCTGCTGCTCGACATTGGGCCGAAGGTGACGCACGTCGGCGACAACGGGCTGGCGCTGGCGATGAAGATCGCGGTGAACCTGAGCCTCGCCGTGCAGATGATGGCGTTCTCCGAAGGCGTGCTGCTGGCGGAGAAAAGCGGAATCCGGCGCGAGGTGGCCGTCGATGTCCTGACGCACAGCGCCGTAGCCTCCCCCATGATTCAATACCGTGGACCGTTCGTCCTCGAGCAACCGGAAGAGGCGTGGTTCGACTGCAACATGATGCAGAAAGACATGCTGCTGGCGATGGAGTTGGGCCGGAAGCTGAACGTACCGGTGCCGACGACGGCGGTGAGCAATGAATTTCTTACGGCGGCGCGCGGGATGGGCTGGGAGAAAAAAGATTTCGCGGTCGTGTTCGACGTGCTGGCGCGCATGTCGGGAGTAGAGAAATGACTATCGCGGCCGAACGCACCGGAGCGGCGTCGACGCAGGCTGCGCAAGCCTTGCGCATGTACCGGCAGATGCTGGCAATCCGCCTGTTCGAGGAGCGGGTCAACGATCTTTACACTCGCGCACTGATGCCGGGGTTGGCGCACCTTTATATCGGCGAAGAGGCGGTAGCGGTTGGAGTCTGCGAGGCGCTGCGCGCCGAGGACTACATCACCAGCACGCACCGCGGCCACGGCCATTGCCTGGCGAAGGGCGCTTCGCCCGATCGCATGTTTGCGGAATTGCTGGGCAAGGAGGCCGGTTACTGCCGGGGCAAAGGCGGCTCGATGCACATCGCCGATCCGGCCACCGGGAATCTGGGCGCGAACGCAATCGTTGCCGGCAGCGTAGGCATTGCGACGGGAGCGGCGCTGGCAGCAAAGCGCCTTGGAAACGGAAGAGTCACCGTATGCTTCTTCGGCGAAGGAGCACTCGGGCAGGGAGTTCTGTACGAAGTGATGAACCTGGCGCAGTTGTTCAAGTTGCCGGTCATCTATGTTTGCGAGAACAACTACTACACCGAGTACACGCACTTTACAGAGACCACCGCGGGCGAGATTGTGAACCGTGCCACGGCCTTTGGGCTTGAGGCAGAAGCTGTGGACGGGCAGGATGTGCGTGCCGTACACGAGGCTGCTACACGGTTGGTTGAGCGCGCGCGGCGTGGTGACGGCCCAGGGTTTCTGCTCGCTAACACATACCGCTACACCGGGCATCACGTGGGCGACATCAATCGCGACTACTACCGCTCGAAGCAGGAAGAGCAGAAGTGGAAATCGGACCGCGATCCGATCAAGAACCTGGTCACGTGGATGCTTGATCAGAAACTTGCCGACGCGGCGCAACTCGCGCAAACGGAGTCGGAGTTGACTGCGGAGATGGATAAGGCCGTGGAATTCGCGGTGGCTGCGCCGTATCCGAGTCCCGAAGAAGTGGAGCAGGATGTGTATGCCTGAAACCGCTCAGCGGGAACTGACGTTCGCGCAGGCCATTCGCGAGGCCATGGCGGAGGAGATGCGCCGCGACGCAACCGTCTGCGTCATGGGCGAGGATGTCGCCGAAGCCGGCACGCCATTCAAGGTTCTGTCAGGGTTGGTGGAGGAATTCGGGAAAGATCGCGTGCTCGACACGCCGATTTCCGAGGCGGGTTTTACCGGGATGGCCGTGGGCGCGGCGATGACAGGACTGCGGCCGATTGTCGACATCATGTTCGGCGACTTCATCACGCTGACCATGGATCAGATGGTGAACCAGGCGGCGAAAGTCCACTACATGTCGGGCGGGAAGTGGAAGGTCCCGATGGTGATGCGCACGACGCTGGGCGCGACGCGGCGCTCGGCGGCGCAACATTCGCAGTCGCTGCATGCTTGGTTCAGCCACGTGCCGGGATTGAAAGTTGTTCTGCCGTCGACGCCATACGACGCGAAGGGACTGCTGAAGTCGGCGATACGCGACGAGAACCCGGTGGTCTTCTTCGAAGACAAGATGATGTACAAACTCAAGGGGCCGGTGCCGAGCGAGGAATACACGATCCCGCTGGGCGTGGCGGATGTGAAGCGCGAAGGTCGCGACATCACATTGATCGCAACCAGCAGCATGGTGCAGGTGGCGCTGGGCGCGGCGGCGTTGCTGGCGGAAGCGGGCATCAGCGCTGAGGTGATCGATCCGCGGACGATGTGGCCGCTCGATGAAAAGACGCTGATCGAATCGGCGAAGAAAACGTCGCGCGTGATCGTGATCGACGAAGGCTACGAGCGGTATGGAGTGACGGCGGAACTCGCGTCGGTGATTGCAGCGGGTGCATTTTACGATCTGGATGCGCCGGTGAAGCGCATGGGCGCGATGCATGTGCCGATTCCCTTCTCGCCGCCGCTGGAAGATATGACGGTCCCGACGGAGCAGAAGGTGTTTGAAGCGGCGCGGGCTCTTTGCAATCGCAACTGATACCTGCGTAAAGGAGGCGTGTCATGGCACTTCCAACTCATGGAACGATGGCGGTCGATTGGGAACAGCGCATCGACTTTGACCGCCTGCGCCGCGAACGCCTGCAAAAGGCGAAAGATCTGCTGGCGAAGTCGGAGATGGGTTCCCTGCTGTGCTTCGACATGAACAATGTGCGCTACCTGACTTCGACGCACATTGGAACCTGGGCGCAGGACAAGGCGAACCGCTTCACGCTGCTTCCGCAAAATGATGAGCCCATCCTGTGGGACTTTGGGTCGGCGGCACGCCATCATCAGCTGCATTGCCCGTGGCTCGGCGAGCGTTCCCGACCAGGGATTTCGATGCTGCGTGGCGCGATGACGCCGGAGATGGGTCGCGCCGAAGATGTCGCGAAGAAGATTTATCGTGAACTGGAAATGCGCGGGCTGCATCGCGAGCCGGTGGGCATCGACATCATCGAGCCGCCGGTATTGTTCGCGCTGCAGAAGATAGGTCTTGAAGTGGTCGACGGGCAGGCGCTGATGTCCGAGGCGCGGGTTATCAAGACGCAGGACGAGATTTCGCTTCTGAATACATCGGCCATGATGGTGGATGCGGCGTACGACGAACTCTACCGGGCGATGAAGCCGGGAATGAGCGAGAACAAGGCAGTCGGACTCGTCAGCAAGGTGCTCTACGACCTTGGCTCGGAATACGTGGAAGCGGTGAATGCGATTTCGGGTGAACGCTGCAATCCGCATCCGCACGTGTTTTCAGATCGGGTACTGCGGCCCGGCGATCCTGTGTATTACGACATCCTGCATTCGTACATGGGATACCGCACGTGTTATTACCGGTGCTTTACGATTGGCTACGCGTCGCATGCCATGGTGGACGCCTACAAGCGCTGCCGCGACTATCTGGATGCCGCGATCGACTTGGTGCGGCCGGGACGCACGACCGCAGAAATCGCCGCCGTGTGGCCGAAGGCAACGGACTTCGGGTTCCCGAACGAAGAAGCAGCGTTTGCCCTGCAGTATGGCCACGGCATCGGCCTGGCGATCTGGGAAAAGCCGGTCATCAGCCGCCTGGTGTCGTTCGATCATCCCTGCGAGATCAAGCCGGGCATGGTGTTTGCACTGGAGACCTTCTGGCCTTCGAGCGATGGCTGGAGCGCGGCGCGAATTGAAGAAGAAATCGTCGTCACGCCGACCGGACACGAAGTCATCACGCGTTTCCCTGCAGAGCAACTCCTCGTAGCCGGCGCGCACTATCACACCGTGAACGGGCCGCTGCCGACGACTCGCGAAAGCGAAGCGGAGCCGAGCCAGCACGTGAAAGAAATGATCGAAGCCAGCGCCAAGACAGAGCGGGTGACCGTAGGAGACTAGAAGCTATCGAAAGCTATCGCTATCTCATAAATCGGTTTTGAAAGGGCGTGGCTTCAGCCGCGCCATCCGGAGCCGCATAAAAGTTGGGGCTTTAGCCCCTGAGGAGACCGAAGCTTACACGTTTGGTGCATTATGAGATAGCTCTAACGCGCGGGTTCAGCCCTCCCCAAACACTATGCCCATCAGCGTTGTCATGCCCGCTCTGGAAATGGCGCAGGAGACTGGCAAGCTCGTCTCCTGGCGGAAGAAAGAAGGAGAAAGCGTCAGCAAAGGCGAGACCCTGCTCGAGATCGAAACCGACAAGGCGATCATGGAGATTGAATCTCCGGGTGATGGTGTGCTGAGCGGCGTGAAGGCGCACGAAGGCGCGGAGATTCCGGTGGGACAAACGATCGCCTGGATTCTGCGTCCCGGCGAAGCGGTTCCCACGGATCAACCAGTAATGCAGTCGGGACGGCATCAGGAGAGTGCGAGCGCGACGGCAGGTCCGTCGGCCGTTGAGACGATGACGACGCCATCCGCTCCCGCAGCGAAAATCTCACCAAAGGCACGGCGGCTGGCAAAGGAACTGGGCGTTGATCTCACGCGGGTGCGCGGGTCGGGAGCAGCTGGAGAGATTCTCGCCGCGGATGTTGAGGCAGCGGCGAAGCAGGCAGGCTCAGCGGGAGCAAAGCCCCCCCACCAAACAGCGACTGCGCTGAGTTCAGTAGCGCGGTTGATGGCGGAACGTACGGCACACAGTTGGGCGACGGTGCCGCATTTTTTTGTCGTGCGTGACGTGGACGCGGCTGCGCTCAATGAGGCCCGCGCGCAGATCACGAAGATATCGGAGCAGACCGGCGGGGCACGCGTTACGCTAACAGATCTTCTGGTTGGTGTGGTCGCTCGTGTACTGGCGAGGCACCCGCGGCTGAATGCGAGCTGGAGCGGCGAAACGATCCGCAGGAATGCCGACATTAATGTAGGCCTCGCGATGGCGGTCGACGACGGCGTGGTGGCTCCGGTTATTGCGAATGCCGATCGCCTCAGCGTCGCACAGACTGCCGTGCAGCGTGCCGAGCTGAGCGAGCGGGCGCGTGCCGGGAAATTGCGCCCCGCGGACCTTGCCGGTGGAACGTTCACCATCAGCAACCTGGGCATGTATCAGGTGGACGCGTTCAGCGCGATCATCATCGAACCGCAGGCAGCCATTCTGGCGATTGGCGGAATTGCTGACCGAGTGGTGGCGCTTGAGGGCAAACCCGTGGTCCGTCCCATGCTCACATTGACACTTTCTTCCGATCATCGCGTGGTCGATGGAGCGCGCGCGGCTCAGTTCATGGAAGACCTGGTGCAGGCTTTGCAAATTCCCTCCAAATGGATTGAGTTGCGTTAGCCGGCGCGGTCGTTCCGTGTGCCGTTCCCTTCAAACAAAAAGGTGAGGCAGGCGAGAAGTTGCCTGCCTCAGAGAGGGGGTCAAGCCAGGATTCTTGCGCTCGATCTAGTCGCCGGATGGCAGGAGTGATTCCTCAGTCGGCATGATCTCCTGCACGAGCGATGGGCATTCGCCGAGGATTGGCTGACAGCCAGCGTCGGGCCCATGCTCGGGATGCCGCTGCAGCTTGATTTCCGCAAACTGCTCTTGCTCGGTCGATCCCGCAAGCGCCGTCGTTGAGGCCAGGCCTCCGGCGATCACCTGCGTGAGCGCATCGAAATATCCGGTGCCAACAAAGCGCTGGTGCTTCACCGCTTCATAACCGTACTGCGCTTCGCGCGCGAATTCTTTTTCCTGCAGGCGGGAGTATGCGGTCATGCCCGTGTCTTTGTAGCCGCGCGCCAGTTCGAACATGCTGAGATTGAGCGCGTGGAAGCCGGCCAGAGTCACGAACTGGAACTTGTATCCCATGCGGGCCAGTTCCTTCTGGAAACTCGCGATGGTGGCATCATCGAGCTTCTTCTTCCAATTGAAGGAGGGTGAGCAGTTGTAGGCCAGCATCTTGCCTGGGTACTGGGCGTGAATGGCTTGGGCAAAGCGGCGCGCCTCTTCCAGATTCGGCTCAGAGGTTTCGCACCAGATCAGGTCGGCATAGGGAGCGTACGCCAATCCGCGGGCGATGGCGGAATCGAGGCCGCCCCGAATTTCAAAGAAGCCTTCCGGGGTGCGCTTGCCGGTGATGAACTCACGATCGCGCGGATCGATGTCGCTGGTGAGCAGGAAGGCGCTATTGGCGTCGGTGCGAGCCATGACGAGCGTGGGTACGCCGAGAACGTCGGCAGCCAGGCGAGCGGCGACCAGTTTCTGAATCGCTTCGGAAGTGGGCACCAAAACCTTGCCGCCGAGATGTCCGCACTTCTTGGCGGACGAGAGCTGATCTTCGAAGTGGACGCAGGCGGCGCCGGCTTCGATCATCGCTTTCATGAGTTCGAAGGCATTCAGAGTGCCGCCGAAGCCGGCTTCGGCGTCGGCCACGATCGGCGCGAACCAATAGGTCGCATCTTTCCCGTCCATGTGATGGATCTGGTCAGCGCGCATAAGGGCGTTGTTAATCTTGCGCACGACATTGGGAACGCTGTCGGCGGGGTAGAGACTCTGGTCGGGGTACATCTGGCCAGCGTCATTGGCGTCGGCAGCGACCTGCCAGCCGCTGAGGTAAATGGCCTTCAGCCCCGCTTTCACCTGCTGAACGGCCTGATTGCCGGTGAGCGCGCCGAGAGCGGGAACATAGGAGTCGCTGTGAAGAAGCGACCACAGGCGCTCGGCGCCAAGCCGGGCCAGGGTATGTTCGATGTGGATGGATCCGCGCAGCTTGAGTACCTCATTCGCGGTATAGGGGCGCTGGATACCCCGCCAACGCGGGTCCGACTGCCATTGCTTTTCGATCTCAGCTACGGTTGTACGACGCATATTCAGGTTTCCTCCCCACTCGGGCGCAGATCGCAGTACACTCGATTCAAGCGCGAAGGGCAACCCTGTAGGTCCGATTCGGCCAACTCGTCCGTTTTGTCCTAGTCGCGGAATTCGGACGTGGGAGTGACGCTTACCATGAAAGACATGACGATTACCGCAGTGCCATCTGTTGAAGTGGAATCCCAGGTTCTGACCGCGGATGCGCGGGAGTTTCTGTCGGAGCTGGCGAGGAAGTTTGAGAAGCGTCGCCAGGAGTTACTGGCGCGCCGGCGCGTCCGGCAGAAGGAAATCGATGGCGGACACTTGCCTGATTTCCTTGCGGAAACGGCGGAGGTCCGCAAAGGGGATTGGCGGGTTGCGCCCATTCCTGCCGACCTGCGCGACCGGCGGGTGGAAATCACCGGCCCCGTGGACCGCAAGATGATCATCAACGCGCTCAATTCGGGAGCGAACGTGTTCATGGCTGACTTCGAAGACTCCAATTCGCCGACCTGGCAGAACAACATCGAAGGGCAGGCCAATCTGCAGGACGCGGTGCGGCGCACGATCAGCTTTGTCAGCCCGGAAGGCAAGAAGTATGCGCTGAATCCTCAGGTGGCGACGCTGCTGGTGCGACCACGCGGCTGGCATTTGAATGAGCGCCACTTTCAAGTGGATGGAGCGCCGATCTCAGGATCGTTGTTTGATTTCGGCTTGTACTTCTTCCACAACGCGAAGGAATTGATCCGCAGAGGAACTGGCCCTTATTTCTACCTGCCGAAGATGGAGAGCCATCTGGAGGCGCGGCTTTGGAATGACGTGTTTTGCTTTGCCCAGGACCGGTTGGGAATTCCTCGCGGCACCATTCGCGCAACGGTGCTGATCGAGACCATTCTGGCAGCGTTCGAGATGGACGAGATCCTCTACGAACTGCGCGAACACTCCTCGGGGCTGAATTGCGGACGCTGGGATTACATCTTCAGCTACATCAAGAAGTTCAGAAACCGCCCGGATTTCGTGTTGCCTGACCGTTCGATGGTCACCATGGAGAAACACTTTCTGAAGTCGTATGTGGAGCTGTTGATCCGCACCTGCCATCGGCGAGGGATTCACGCGATGGGAGGTATGGCGGCGCAGATCCCGATCAAGAATGATCCGGTGGCGAACGAAAAGGCGCTGGAGAAAGTCCGGCAAGACAAGCTGCGCGAGGTGCATGCGGGGCACGACGGAACGTGGGTGGCGCACCCGGGACTGGTACCGATTGCGAAAGAAATCTTCGACGCTCACATGAAAGGCGCAAACCAGATTGATCGGGTGCTCGACGAGGTTCACATCACGCCGAAGGACCTGCTCGCCGTGACGGAAGGCAAGATTACCGAGCAGGGCTTGAAGTGGAATATCGATGTCGGCTTGCAGTACCTGGAATCATGGCTCCGCGGGAATGGTTGCGTTCCGATTTACAACCTGATGGAAGATGCCGCGACGGCGGAGATTTGCCGGG
The DNA here is from genome assembly GCA_963729415.1 of uncultured Acidobacteriota bacterium. GTDB lineage: Bacteria > Acidobacteriota > Terriglobia > Terriglobales > Acidobacteriaceae > Gp1-AA133. Next base: position 1,348,424 of record CAVSOD010000018.1, read on the forward strand.
CGCAGGTCTGGCAGTGGGTGCGGCACGGAGCGCGGTTGAGCGATGACGGGCGGCCGATCACGCAGGAAATGGTGCGAGCATGCATCGCCGGGCAGAAAAAGAAGCTCACGGGCGCGCGAGCCGAGGACGCCGGCGCGATTTTCGATCGAATGATGACGAGCGCGGATTTTCCAGAGTTTCTGACGCTGGTGGCGTACGACTACATTGACTGAGAGTCGACTGGTTCTCTGAAGGAGCAGCGAGATTCCAGAAATTTCCGATGATTTTCTGGCGCAACTGAAGCAGGACCTGGTGCGTCGTCGCGTAGCGCGCGGGATGGCGCGCCTTGGGGAGTATAGCCAGTTTCTTACCGCTCTCGACCCTGAACAAAAAAATGCCGCACGCTTCGCCGGCTACCTTGCGCAGTGGGTGGACATCGGTTTCAAGCGCTCACCGCTGGTAAAGCAGGTCATCGCGCGCTTTCCGCGGGACGTCCGTTCGCGCCTTCCTCTGGGCGACTACCTCTATCTCCGTCTGGCCGAAGGAATGGTGGCGATGGCCGAGGAATCCACCGACGAGGCCATTGCCCATCTCGATTTCGTTCTCGGGCTCGAGGCGCAGATCGATGACAAAGAATTGCTATCGATCGCGAACTTCTGGAAAGGCCGCTGCCTGCGAATGAAAGGCGAGTACGACCAGTCGCTCGCGTACGCGGTCAAAGGCAGAGAACTGGCAACGGAACTGGGCCACGCACCGATGGCGGCGGTGATGCGCGTTCTCGAGAGCTGGCTGTTTTTTCAGAAGGGGAACGCCAAGCAGGCCTTGCAGATTCTGCAGGAGGCCGAGGCAGCTCTCAATAAGACGGACGATTATCTGACGCTCGGCAACATCTATTCGTCGTATGGTCGAATTGCGCGGCGCCAGGGCCGTTATCAGCATGCAGTGGAGCACTTCACTGCGGCCATCAAACAGTATCGATTGCGGGATCCACGGCATCGTAATGTCGCGCGTTGCTTGAACAATCTTGCTTCGGCGAAGCGGCGAATTGCGTTGCACCTGCTTCACAAGATCGATGCCGACGCGGCGCGGCAGCGAAAGGCTGCCACCAAAGGACGCACGGCCGAGCGCAACGGCAAGCCAAAGCCTCGCGAGCGTTTCGAGCAACTGCGGCAGGAGGCTCTGGCGGAACTCGATGAGGCTGCCGCCATCTACGAAGAGTTTCGCAACTACCACGGGCTGGGCAGCGTGCACTTGAATTACGGCTATCTTCATCTCGACAACGGCGATCTGGATGACGCCAATGCGGAGGCGAAGAAAGCCTTTCGTTTGGGCGAAGAAAAAGGGGACCACATCCTGATGGCGCGGGCGCGGTTGCTCGATTGCATGGTCGAGAATGTTCGCGTGGATGAGGAAATTAGCGACAACGCCGAACCCGGTGGCCGCGCGCGGCTAGCATTGGAGTATGCGCAGGAGGCGATCGAGCTGGCGCGGCACACGCAGAACCGCCGCCTGCTGTCGGATGCGTGGGTGTGGCAGGGACTGACCTACTGCAATCACTACTTCGATGACCCTGAATCGGCACGCAGCGCTTACGATCAGGCTGTAAGCCTGGCGAAGGGAGTTCACTCCGAGGGCGCCTGGGACGACCTGGAGAATCTTAAGAGCAAAGTGGTGCGCAGCGGGCGCATCGATCCCCAATTGCGTGCCTGGTCCCAAGGATCAATAGGCGATAAGACGTTCCAACAAATCGCGGAAGAGTTCGCCGAATTGATCGTCCCAAAGGTTTGGGAGCGTGAAGGCCGCAAGGTTTCGCGCGTAGCTACCCGGTTGTCTATGTCGCCGAAAAAAGTGCGCCGCATCCTGAACAAGGTCGGGAGAAGGAAGCTACGAGGGTAGGGCAGGCGGGGTTCGGGCCTTCCGAGAAATCTAGTTTGGGTAGCCCTCGGCGGTTATAACTGCAAAGATTGTTACAAACACCGAAGTAACCCGATAACGGGTAACCCGACAAGGCCTGTGCGTATAGTTACCTAGCATCATTAACAGCATGTAAAACTCTGGCCTTTGCAATTCGGGAATAAATCCTCAAGAATGCTATACTCCCCTCCCGCTTCTGGCTGATTCATTGGCAATTTTGACATGGACAAAATCGTAATCAGCGCCGCCGAGGTAGCTCGTACCGAGGTTTCCCCGGATGTTCCTGTTCGCCTCGAGCCGAAGCTTGAGCCGGCCGTGCCAGGGTGGGCCAAGTGGACCTTGTCTCCGCTCGTGCTGGTTTTGCCCCTCCTCTGTGTAGTGGCCATCGTGATGCGCGTTGCCATGCGCACGTTGCCGCCCCGCACGCGCCACGCCTGGACTTCACTGCTGGCGACGTTGCTTATTGTGAGCGGACTCTTCACTTCGGTGGCGGCGCTTCTGGCGTTTTCGTTCGCACCCTTGCCTTCAGTTGTCGGCAGCGGGCTGGGCGAACTGGATGAGATGACCGAATTTCCGGCGCTGCCGACTGCGGAGCCAATGTCGGCAAAAGACGTGGCGGAAAAATTGAAGCCACTCGTCGCGGTGATTTCTCCAGCCGCACGATCGTGGTTTACCCATGTCGAAACGCCCACCGCGAGTTTTGGAGCGGGAACGTTGTTGCAGGCCACTAAAGATGGGTATCTGTTCCTGACCGCGCGGCACGTGATCGACGGCCCGGGGTTTAGCACAGCCAGTTCGGGTTCGCGGGGATTGATCACGATGGCCGCGGGAGGGTGGGGCGGCGCCGACGTCGTCGCTCGACATCGCAATCTTGATCTCCTGCTCTTGTGGGTGCCGCGGGAATCCGGCAACGGGACATTTGTGCAACCCCTGGTGAAATCGACTACCCCGATGGAAGGCGAGAATGTTTTCGTCATCGGGCATCCCGAGGGTTTGCGGTTCACGTTGAGCACCGGGATCGTTTCCAGGACGCACGGCAGCACGATTCAGATCTCGGCTCCCGTGAGCCCGGGAAACAGCGGCGGTCCCGTATTTGATGCTCGGGGAAATCTGGTTGGGATCGTAACTTCCATGGTCGACAAGCATGGCGATCCGAACGCGGAGAATCTGAACTTTGCCGTGAGCGCCGACGCGTTGCTGCAGGACTCAGGATGGGACTTTACTCCGCGGGGCCGCAGACGATTGATTGACTTCATCGCGCAAGACGAGCAAATGGAGAAGGCCTTGCCTGTCGTAGGCAAGCACTGAGTGTTTCCAGAACGGGGCGGACTGGATGGCGAATATCAACGTTACTGTATTTGATTCGACCGAAAACAAGCGTGTGCCGGTGGAATTGCCGGATGACGCTCCTTGCAACAAGATCATTGCCGTTCTGGTGCAGAAGTTGCGACTGCCTACCAACGGGCCCGACGGTGCGCCGCTGAGCTACAAGTTCCATCACAAAAATTCCGGGCGCCAGATTCAAGACGGACAAACGCTGGCCGAGGCCCAGGTGCAGGAAGGCGACATTCTTCGCCTGCAGCCGGAAATCACCGCGGGCTGATCAATGACGCGTTCCTCTGAAAACGGCCCCGGACAGGAGAAGTACAGCCGGCTGCGACTGATTCCCTGGTGGGAGCAGGAGAAGATTGCGCGCTGCCGTTTGCTGGTGGTCGGGGCAGGAGCGCTGGGAAACGAGATTCTGAAGAACGCCGCTCTCCTCGGATTTACTCAGGTCGTGGTCGTGGACATGGATCGGATCGAGGAGTCGAACCTGTCGCGGGCGGTCCTGTTTCGCGCCGAGGACATCGGCGACTTCAAGGCGGAGGCCGCGGCGCGCGCCTATCACGAGCTTGCGCCCGAGGCTTCCATTCATCCGCTGGTGGCCGACGTGATCCACGGATGCGGACTGGGGTTGTTCGAGTGGGCCGACGTGATTCTTGCCGGGCTCGACAATCGCGAAGCACGGCTTTGGATCAATCGCTCGGCCTGGAAAGTGAATCGCCCATGGATCGACGGGGCCATAGAAGGAATCAACGGGGTCGCGCGGGTATTTCTGCCGGGCCACGCTCCCTGCTATGAGTGCACGCTGGGCGAAGTGGACTGGCAGTTGTTGCAGAAACGAATGTCGTGCAATCTGCTGATGCTGGAATCCGCTGCCGAGGGGAAAGTTCCGACTACTCCGACAATATCTTCGATTATCGCCGGCATCGAGGTGCAGGAGGCGGTGAAGCTCATCCATGGATTGCCAACTCTGGCCAGCAAGGGATTCATTTTTGAGGGCATGCATCATTCTTCCTACGTGGTGGAATACACGGCGAACGAAGATTGCATGAGCCATTACACGCTGCCGAAGATTGTGCATTTGCCGGAAACATCGCACGAGTTGACCCTGGAAGGGTTGCGACGGCGCGCGCAAGCTGATCTGGGATCCTCTGACGTGGTGATCGAGTTCAGCCGCGAGGTGCTCCAGAAATTTGTGTGCCCAAACTGCAAACAGGAAGAAGAGCTCTACCGTCCGATCGGAACCGTTCCATTCGAACAGGCCGCATGTAGAACTGACGGACACTTACGCACAGTGATTTCGCTCAACTCGTACCTGGGGGACAGCGAGCCGGGCGAGCGCAAGCTGAGCGATCTCGGGCTGCCGCCTCTCGATGTATTCATCGCGCGCAGCGGCGATCGCGAGATTGGGTACACCCCATATGGAGATGCACCCAGAGTGTTAGGGAGTCTTGCCGAAATCTCTGCGGGCCAAGTGACGCGATGAGAGCCAAAACAAAAACCGGGGCGGGACAGCCGTTTCTGCTGGTCGACAGTGAAGTCGTGCGCAAGATCCGGCAACACGCGCGGGCTTCAAATACGACGGAGATCTGCGGCGTACTGATCGGACAAGATAAGGATCAGCGTATCGAGGTGACAGCCAGCATCGAGGGAGAGAATGCGGACCAGGCGGGAGCTCACGTCACCTTCACCCAGGATACCTGGGAGCACATCTACGCGGTGAAGGACAAGAAATATCCCAGTGAGAGGATTGTGGGCTGGTACCACTCGCATCCGGGATTTGGCATTTTCCTTTCCGAACACGACACCTTTATTCATAAGAACTTCTTTTCCTCGCCAGGGCAGGTTGCCTGGGTTTTCGATCCTCACTCGGATGAAGAGGGGTGCTTTGGCTGGGTCGACGGGCGTATCGAGCGCCTGACGCGAGTTGCCGTGCAGGATCGGCGCGGCGGTGAAGTTGCTGAGGCCGGCGCTGAAGAGGTGGCAAAGGTTCGTGGCGAAGAGGGCAATGTAGCCAATACAAACGATAAGCCCGCGGCCAAGCCGGCGACGCAGGGTGGCAACCGGCGCATTCGCGTGATGCGCGACGAGGCGGAGCGGGCACGCACTGAAGATTCGATATCGCTCGAAGAGTTGGTAGCGAAGGTCTTCTTCTCGCTCGCACTGCTCGTTCTTGGCGGTCTGCTCTCCTGGTACTTTTTGCCTCGCTCGGTCCTGGTGCCGGTGTTCTTGGATCCAACTGGCAAGCTCATCGACGCACAGACCGGGGAAGTTGTCGGGCAATGGCAACCGAAGGGCGAGGCCGCGCAGCAGGCCGATCCGGCGAAATCAGGCCAGCCGTCCGGTCCTGAACCTGGCAGCAAAAAGGGGGACGATGCCAAGGCCAAATGATCCGGAAGGAATCAAGATAACCGCGGAAGACCTGGCAACCATCATCCTGCCGTCGGCGGGCGTCATCGCACCGGCCGGGTCGTCGCCGACGGGCACGAAGGTTTACGGCACCATCAATGAAACGGCAGAACAGATGGTGACGGTCACAGCCGAGCGTGGCAGCATTCTCTTGCAGGGATGGTTCTACCTCGGACTCGCCGGTCTGCTGGGAGCGCTCGCCGGCTGGGGACTTGCGGAACCGGGATTTATCGACGGGGCGTCGCATAGTTGGGGCAATTTCCTGATGCTACCCAGCATCATCACCCTCATGTGTATCGGCTTCGGTGTTGCCGAGAGTACGGTCGAGCGCTCGGTGAAAAAAGCTCTGCTGCGCGGCGTTCTGGCATTGCCACTCGGAATCCTGCTGGGCTTCATCTTCGACATGATGGCCAACATCATCTTCAACATGATGCTGCGGGTCTGCTTCGAGTTGGGAGCACAGACAAACCGGAATCCCGCGGTTTGGCTTGCCCGCGGGATGGCATGGATGGTTTTTGGCGCCGCCGGCGGAGTCGTCTACGGCATCGTCGGGCAATCGTCGAAGAAGGGAAAGTACGGAGTGTTGGGCGGCGCGCTGGGAGCGGGGCTCGGCGGATTAGTCTTTGACCCGATTGCGATGGCCACACACGTGGGAAGCGTGAGCCGGGCCGTCGGTTTCGCTCTTTTCGGGCTGGCCACCGGAGTCGGCATGGGGTTGGTGGAGAGCGCGTTGAAGGATCGATGGCTCTACGTCGTTTCGGGCCCGCTGGCTGGAAAGCAATTCATTCTCTACAAATCGCAAACCACGATCGGCAGCAAGCAGGAGTCGGACATTTACTTGTTTAAGGATCCCAACATTCTGCCCAATCACGCGGTGATTTCGTTGAACGGAGCACGGGTCATGCTGCAGGCGATGGGCCCGGTGCTCTGGGCCGGACAGCAGGTAAATTCCCGCGTCCTGCAGGATGGCGACCTGCTCCAACTCGGCAGATACGCATTCCGCTACAAGGAGAAACACCGTCCATGACTACGGCGGTTTGCCCGTACTGCAGGGCGCACATCGAGGAAGAGGATGTATCTCTGGCGTGCGAAGGATGCGGCACCTTGCATCATGCCGACTGCTACGCCGAGAACGGCGGCTGCACCATTTTCGGGTGCAGCAAGGCACCGGCGGATGAGCCAAAGCTGAGAGTCTCTGCTCCGGAATTGCTGGCTGTCGGAGCGCAGACGGCTACTGTTGTCGCGGAGCCAGTCGCTTCGGTGCCGCCGCCACCTCCTCCGCCCGGGAGCCCGGCAGCGATGCGGATGGCAGAACTTCCGCCCGAGTTGCCATACGCTTCGAGCCTGCTGGTGCCGTCCATTTTCGGAGGACTAGGCGTGGCCGGCGGAGAAGTAGTCGCCGAACCCGCAGCCCCACCAAAGCCCAGAAGCCGTACGACATTCATCTTACTGGGTGCGTTGCTGGGAGCCTTGGGTGGGCACAGTTTTTACGCAGGTTATACGAAGAAAGGCATAGCTCAACTGGCAATCACGGTGCTGACTCTCGGGTTCGCCGGACCCATGGTCTGGGTTTGGGCGGTCATCGATATCTGCACGATCAATCAGGACCACAACGGCGTCCAATTCGAATCGTAGGAGCGGTTTCATGAACTACTTCGTCAAGCGCGGCGAGCAACGCTACGGGCCCTATAGCCTGACTGACCTGCAGCAATATGTGCAATCAGGAAATGTCGCCACGGAAGACCTGGCCCAGAGCGAAGGCATGGTGGAATGGGTGCCTGTGGTGCAGATTTTAGGCAACATTCCTGCCCCCCCACGCGCTACTGAGACAGCGATTGCTCCCGTTCCCGAGCGCCAGCTTGTGCCACTTCCTCCGAATTTGCATTGGGCGATCGTGCTGGTGCTGGGTGTGGTCACCCAGCAGCTCTTCAACCTGCTGTGGGCGTTGATTGAAGCGAACTGGGCGCGAAAACTTTCGAACGATAACAAGCCCATGGTGCTGGTCGCGATGTATCCGGCTGGAATGATCGCGGGGATTCTGACGACGATGCTGTATCCGCGCGAGCCGTGGATTAGCGGGTTACTGATTATGGGAGGTTTCGTCGCCTATCTGGTGGGTATGTTCAGCATCAAGGCGGCCATGGAGGAGTATTACAACTCCACCGAGAATATCGGTTTGCAGTTGAGCGGCGTAATGACCTTCTTTTTCAGCACGGTCTACATTCAGTATCACATCAATAGCCTGGCCCGTTGGAAGAAGACGGGCGCGCTTAGTTAACCCGGGGTCGAGTATGCCTTCGCCACGAATACGCCGTCTGATGCTCGACGCCGCGATGCTGGAATCGTTGCTGAAAGACTGGCCGCTGATTCAGATCACCGGCAAGGCTGGAATGCCGCCGGAGGTTTACCGGTTCACCTACTTTCTCAAGGGCCTGTATGTCGCCGGGGCGGGAGAGATCCTGGAGCGGGATTCGCACATCCTCGAGGTGAACCTGACGCTGGGATACCCGCGGCGAGCGCCGCAGTGCAGAATGCTGACCCCGGTCTTTCACCCGAATTTTGATGACTCGATGGTGTGCATTGGAGATTTCTGGGCGGCTTCCGAAGGGCTGGACGATCTCATCATCCGCATCGGGCGGATGATTGCCTACCAGGAATACAACACCAAGAGCCCTCTCAATGGACTGGCGGCGAAGTGGGCGGCGCAAAACACTCACCTGTTACCGATCGATGCCCGAGCGATCGCGCCTCCACTCAAACGGCAGGAGCAGGAACCGCATCCAGCGATTGCCGGTTCCAGCACCCCGGTTGTTGACGGACCAGAGATTTCCGTCGCTTCCGATCTTTCCGTGCCGGCCGTTGACCCCTGGGCAGCGGAGAAGATCGTGATCGAGAGCGAGAGCTGAGAGCGCACTTTACCTGGGAAGGAGCAAGTGCGTTTTATCCCCCTTAGTACAGCTATTCTTGGCCTGGTGCTCGCACCCCTAGGACTAAGCGGATGATGTAGCCACTCCAATTCAGACTATGCAACAAGGGGCCGGAGAAACCGACGCGAAAGATACCAGCCGTATGTGACCGGGCGATTAAAAGACGGTGACAAGAAGGCAGCGACACGGGAGGAATCGGCGCTGGAGGCTGGCAGATCCCGTTAAAACGTTTTCCGCCTTGTTCTCGGGAGGGCTAAAGCAGTGCGCGATCTGTAATTTTCAGAAACTTGCAAAGTTTTGGCGCCTATTAAATAACTGGCGGAGGGAGAGGGATTCGAACCCCCGGTACGGTTTCCCGTACAGCGGTTTTCAAGATATATGGATTGAGGGGGTTCTCAGCGTATCAGATGTTTAGCGGCGGGCTGGACGTGGCTGAAATGGGTGCATGGGCCCTCATTCGGCATTTATTGTTCCCCACTTTGTTCCCCACGATTCCAGCGGCAGATTTCTCAATTTTTGACCGTTAGCTTCCCGTGGAGGCTCATCTCCGCAGGGCGACCGATCGACTCCAATAGGCGTAATTGCACAGCTTGCCCATAGTGGTCGCTTCTGACCATACTCCGATGGGAATACCGCGTAACGTAAGGGTACATCCCGGTCGTCAGGTCGCATCTTCGATACGATTGATCGCAAATTGGAGGAAGTGGAATGGCTACTCAACTATGCCAGAAATGCAAACAAGCCCATCCCGGTCGCGTCTGCGATTACGACGAAAAAGGTGAGTGCGTCGAGACGATTGCCACCAATGAGGTTCTCAACCGTGAAGCACCGTCAAAGGCATGTCGGCACATGTTAAATTAAGCGAGGCTGGAAGTCCCACTCGTTCAGATTTGCTGCATTGTCTGGTAAAGGAGCGACTCGACAGGAAACTGAGGAAAAGACTCAGCGAACGAAATGTTGTAGGGGAAAACTTACGCTGAGCACTTTTTCAACACCCACGCCTGTTCTCAACAGTTGAGAACGGTGCGATAAGATTTGCCGTCAGGCTTGATCTTTTTGAGGTGGGTTCCGAGATAGTGTGTCGATTGCATCCGAGCAAGTGTTTTATGCGGGTCTGCGTGCCTTGGGGTGGGTCCGACGTTTGTGGCTTGTTTTCACAGCCTTCTTCAAGACTTCATAAAGTCCGTCGAGGACTCGCGATGCTTCGGCGGGTGTGGCCACGCCAATTTGTTGGAGTACGATTCTTCGCTGTAGCTGGTTTGAAAGCTTCCCGAGGTAGGTCGGAGGATTGGCCGAAACGAGTTCAGCCAGTTTTTCGGTCAGCTCTTTTAGTCTGCTCACAAGCGCATTCACCGTGGCCACGTTAGATGCGAGACTTTCTCCGTTGGGAACAGGTTTCGCTACATTGTGGATAAACTTGTGGGTCGCGTTGACCACATTAGTCGCTGTAACCATGAGAGATTGCAATTCTTGGAGTTGGACAATCTTTCGCCGCCAGCCTTCAACCTCGCTAGTGTGGCGCTCAATCCGCGCCATCTTACGAGCTGCCAACACGCAGCCTGCGGCAAGAGCGATCTTCCAGACAAGCCCCGGCGTCTCGTCGACATGCCCTTGCCACTCCTCTCGGTACCGCTCACGGAGTTTCTCGGGCAACCGGGCAAGCCGCCAGCTTGATAAGAGTGCGAATGACCAACGGCCCCCACGCCTCTAGATCCGAAGCTGCGAGGCGTGATAGCACAGCAGCAAGGATGCTGAGAACAAATAACCACACGCTCGTAATCAGAGCCATGCGAACTCCTTGAGGGCAACGGCAACGTCTCGTAAAGCTGGTTGCGCGTCTCGGGCCTACGCCTGTGATTTTGAAAAACCGACGGCGGGGTCTGCCGAGTTCCTGAGGGGCTTCAGCCTCCCATCGGCTCTCAACCCATCCGGCCTCCTCCAACCGGAGGAGAATCGGATAGAGCGTTCCGGATGCGAGATTGGTGGAGCGGGCGATCTCAGCGCCCGACATTTCATCCTGAGTCCGTGACATCAAGATCGCCAAAACTTTTAGAGTTTGAGTAGTGATACGTGGTTGATCGATACCCATAGTCGAAAGTCTACATAGGGTGCGGCCCTGAGTCAAGAGCTTCTGAGTGAAAGCCTGATAGCGACAGTTGAGGATAGTGTCTGGCTTCCCCTGAAATGTAGCCCAGGCTCGCGCGGGATAAAATCCTGTGGGGTCCTTGGGCTCGCTTGCCTTCACGGCGTCGAATTGACGTAACAATCGCCTTTGCACGCATTGATTGCGGAGCGTAATGGCCGATGGCTGGGCTGCCGTTCCCCGGAGGGAATTTTGGAGCGAAAATCCTCTAAATGTTCCCCACTGTGTTCCCCAGATTGGCTGAATGGAAGAGGAACAGAAGAGTTGTAGAAAGTGGAAGCCTCTGTGAATCAATGAAATAACTGGCGGAGGGAGAGGGATTCGAACCCCCGGTACGGTTTCCCGTACAGCGGTTTTCAAGACCGCCTGTTTCAACCACTCACACATCCCTCCGCGCCTCTTAAGTTTAGCAGGCTCACTGTTCATTGCCACATTGCCTGGCGGGGGGATCGAAGCCAGAGACACATGGATTCAGAGACGCCGAGACTGAGAATAAATAACTGAGAATAAGTAATGGGTGGGTGAGCGGCCAATCCACCTAAGATGGCTCGTCCCGGATTTCCCCCGAACCCCTGTGGGGTGCCCGTCAATCATACGAATGTTCGATACCGCTGCCAGGGACCGGGTCGCGCTCCTCAATACGCCTCCTTATATATATAGCGCGGTCGGAACTATAAGGATGCCGGGAGGCCGAGCCAGCAGGTCGGGCCTGAAGCGATGCAGTTTACTGCCGGACGGGGGCAACTTGGGACGCTCCAGCGCGCTACAGCTGATCCTTATATTGCTCGAGTGCGATGCGCACCAGTTGACTTCGCGAGTGGACTCCTGTCTTCGAAAAAAGCTGCTGGAGAGTAGCTTTTACGGAGCTCTCCGAGACCCCGACTTTCTCGGCAATTTCCTTGTTGGCGAGGCCCTCGAAAACGTAGGAAAGCACCTGGCGTTCACGTTGGGTGAAGCGGGGGTGCGGGCGCGGGTCGAGGCCTCCGGCCATAGCGCTCTGCAGGAGTTCCTGGTCGAACCAGACCTTGCCCGCCATCACGTCACGAATTCCTTGCGGCAGCAAAGCCGCGGAATTGTGCTTCATGAAAATGCCTGAGACCCCGATGTGAATCAGCTGAGCCGCTTCTTTTTCATCGACGCCCGCGGTGACCACGAGCACTTTGCTGGTGAATCCTTGCTGCCTGGCCAGGCGCATGAACTCGGTTCCCGTCTGCCGGCCGAGATCAAAATCCAGCAGCACGATATCGACGCGCATTTGTTTGAGCGCCTTGATGGCTTCGTCGATCGAACCACAGTGCGCCACTACCTGAAAGCCAGGTTCGGTGGCCAGCAGCCGGGCCACACTCTCACGAAACAAGGCGTGATCATCCAGAACCAGGATGGAGATCGTCTGGGTGATGGGCTCAGGCATGCGCCGGTTCCTCCGCCTCCCTGAACGAATGCGTGATCATGGCGAAGCAACAGCCGCGGTCCCTCTTCTCATACACTAGCTCACCGCCGAAACTGCGCATGATGGCCCGCGACATGTAAAGCCCCAGCCCGGTCGAATCTGAACCACTGTGAAACGGCCGGAAAAGCTTATCGGGAGACGCAATGCCGACACCTGTATCCTCGAAACGGATAATTACCGACTTCCCCTCTTCTACGACGCTTACCCGCAGCCGCTTCGCAATCGTCTTCTGCATGGCCCGCTGGCTGTTCTTGGCAAGATTCAGAAACACTTGCACGAGACCGTAGCGGTCGGCCCAAACCAGCGGCAGGCTAGCGGGGATTTGCCACTCAATCTCCATCTCCGATTCTCGGTACGCGGTGTCGATGAGGACGCGAAATTCGTCGAGCAGCGAGGTCAGCTCCACCCAGTCGGCATCCTGCGCGGTTGGAGTTCGCAACTCAAGTGCCGTGACCTTCTCCAGGCTTCCAATCAGCGTGTTGAGCGCGTGAAAATCTTCATTGTGCTCGAGGTCGGGAATGCGCGAAAGATTCTTGTGGACGACCATCATGGCGCCGCACAGGTTGCGCACTTCGTGGGCGACTGCTGCCATAAGGATTCGGCTGTTTTTGAGCAGGTGATTCAGGCTGAGGTCCTCGCGATTGCGGAGATCTTCCGAGAGGTCGACCACGATCGCGGCCAACCGCGGTCCCGACAAAGCCGAGTAAGTCGAAAACCAAATGCCGGCGAGAAATACCTCGCCATTGCTGCGCTGTCCGCGGCACTGCAAGGCGGTGCGAAATTGCCGCGACGCCTGAGTTTGTACGACCGTGCGTAATGCGGGCAAATAGCAGCTGACTTGCTGGCCCTGCAAAGGCATGCTGTCCTCGCCCAGCAACAGATGATGGGCCGCGTCGTTGGCCAGTAGGATCGTGCCGTTCAAATCAATCGTCACGATGGCGGCGGGGCTGCTTTCCACTAGAACCTGCAACTGCTCTTCGGCCTCGCGGCGAAGTTTCATTTGATCGCCGAGGGCATCGAGGTGCCGGCGCACCACGATTCGCCGATTGCGCATCAGTTCCGAGATGAACAATCCTGTGCCCACAAATCCCGCGGAACTAAAGATAAGATGCACGAGCGTTTCATCTTTGGGAAACTGCACGAAATCCAGTATGGCGCAGACCAGCGCCAAGCTGACGATGGTGGCCCGCGACAGGAATCCGCCGACGATCATGATGGGGAAAAGATAGAGAAAGCCAAGCGAAATGTAGGGCTCAATACGCCAGTCCACCACCGCAATCGCGATAAACAAAATACCGGCGAAAACCAGAAGCCTTGAACGATTGGATGGCGAATAGATAAGCGATAACGGGTCTTGCAGCATTCCCTTCATTGTTGCCTAACTCCGGGGCCGGGTTCACTGACTTTTCGGTGTCTGGCCGAAAGATAGCCTCTAATGGCAGGCATTCCTGCGAATCGGCTGCGTGTCCCTGCACGGCAGCACTCGAAATATCATATAGTTCCGAGTCTCTATGGCCCATCCGTGCCGTTTCAGGAGGCGATATCTACTTCTTGAACAGGAACCTACCGGCAGTCTTTACGATATATCACAGTGCGAAAGATAGGGTTCCATTCTTGTGCGGATTTGACCATTCTATGACTCTCGGGTGAGAGCCACGAGAGTTCTGGCTGAGCGGAGCACCCCCTAGGCTCTTTCTGCTCTTTCGGGACATTCCTATCGAGGGTCGAAGATTGGTCGTCGACAATAGCCTGAATTCGCGTCTGCAATCCGCCCTGCAGCGCGCTGGCGGTTCCAGTACGGAAACCATGGATCTCGACACACTTCCTGGCTCCAATCGAATCGGGCTTTCCCGAATTTTGTCGATATCGCAGAGTGAGCTAGTTCCCGATTCCAACGTGAACCAGTTATTGGTTGCGGGTTTTGAAGCCCTCGATCTGCTGAAAATCGGACTAATTGTCTGCGGCGCCGACGGCGAAGTGCTCGCCGCCAATGACACGGCGGAAGTCATCCTGCGCGCTCGCGACGGAATGGAGCGCGACGCCGAGGGAGTGCTGCTGGCCACGCAGGGCGATCCGGCCGCGATCCGCGAGGTTGTGCGCGATGTTGCCAGCGCATCGCAGAATCCGGAACTGGGCAGCCGCGACCGCGCCTTTTCCCTGCGTCGTTCTTCGAGCAAACGAGCTCTCACCCTGTGTGTGCGCGCCGTGACGGGTGCTGGTAAAGGTGTCGACCCGGCAGAGGCGTCTGTTCTGGTGATGATCCTCGATTCCAGTCTGCCCGTGCAGACCGCCGAGGCGGATCTTCGCCAATTGTTTGGGCTGACGTCGACCGAAGCCCAGCTCTCGAACCTGCTGATGGAAGGGTTATCGCTGGAAGATTGCTGCCAGGAACTGGGCATTCGGCGCACCACGGCGCGTATGCACCTGCGAAACATCTTTGCGAAAACGGGTGTGCGCCGCCAGGGAGAACTGGTTTCCCTGTTGCTGAAGAGTATTGGTCTTGGCCCGCGTGTGAAGTAAGACGCGGCGCGTCTGTTCATCCGTGCAGACGCCGTGGCTACGCTGGCCGAAGCTGAATTCGGCGCGTGTTGCTTGCCTCTTAATTCTCTCCCCCGACATGTGAAATCGCGATGAGCATCTCTGGACCTTTTGTCGCCATGGCCACGAACCAGCCGGTAGCAGCGCCGCAAAGCGATCTGCAATGCCCGGTCTGCGGCTCATGGAGCAGCGACAGCCACTGCCGGAAAACTCCAGCTTGCCGCGAGATGAGCGTCGCCGCGCATAACGCGCACGAACAGAAAAGGTCTGCATCAGCGGCGAGCCCACAAGCGGCACTTGACTTCCAGGCGGCAGCCGATTCCATCCAGCACGCCGCGCTCGACGCATTCTCTCAACTGCATATCGGACTGGTTCTGTGTTCCGAGAGTGGGAAAATCCTTGGGCACAACGAAGTCGCTGAGTGTGTCCTTGCTGCCGGGGACGCCCTGACGCGCAATCAAAACGGAGTGTTGTGCGTGACCCAGGAAGCGGGCCGATCGTTCCTGGAGATCGAGCAAGAGCGCACCCGGCGCAAGCGGCGAACCCTCGAAAACGGCAGTGTTCTCGCGCTTTCGCGCGGTCCAGGCAAGCGCCCACTTACAGTGTTCATTCACACCTGCACGTCACCGGTTGACGGCGCGACCAGCGAATCGGCGCTGCTGCTGATGATTCTGGATTCTGCGTTACCGCTCGGCTCGATTGAAGCCGAATTGCAGGACCTCTACCGGCTCACGCCGACCGAGGCACGGCTGGCGAGCCGTCTGATGGAAGGCAGCGCGCTCGAAGATTGTTGCGAAGCGCTCGGATTCAGTCGTCCGACCGCCTGCACGCATCTGCGCCGCATCTTCAAAAAGACGGGAGTGCATCGGCAGACCGAACTGGTCGCACTGCTGCTTAAGAGCGTAGGCCTGGCGTTCCTGGGCGGAAGACACTCCTAATAAATCGATGTCCTGAGGTTGTGTGCCTCGCGAACAATGAGCGCTGTTGGAAATCTTCACGCCGTTACCCTCCACCTTGTCGACTCATCCCGAAACGGAGCTGGTTACTGACGGACATCGTGCTTCAGAAGCGAAATTTGGCGCACGTATCATTCATGTGGACGTAGACAGAGGTAACTACCTCGCCTAATCTCACGTCAGTTCTTGGCGCGCCAGACTCCCTCCTGGCGATACAGCCTCCCCCAAATTGAAGATGGCGCACAGGCGCTTTTACTCCCTCGCCTCGTGCCTAACGATACATTCCACATTCTGATGTGGGGTTCTGTGGAGGAGTCCCTTTTGGCCCAACAGGGCGCCAGCTTGTTCGACGAACAGGATTTGCTCGCTTACACCATGCGCTTCGACAACGAAGCCACGCGTGTGTCCAGCGAAATTCCTGCGCGCGATCTGCTGGCGGACATTCAACCCCCGGTTCCTTCACGTCACCTCTCCCTAAATGCAACAAGGCGCCACGTGCGCCGGCTGGTCCGGAAGGAGGCCGCTTAGTTATGAGAAAGCCGCACCAGGTTTGGTTGCCAATACTTCTAATCTGTCTTGGGACAGTCGCCGCAAGCGCCCAGTCGTTCCGCGTGCAATGCCCAACCAGCACCATCACCCACCCCGACCCCAATAAAACGGGTGTCAACAACTCCGAGCCGGCGTTCGTTGGTCCGACTTATTCGGGCACCAACGGGTATCCCGCAGCACCCGCGAACGTGAACGGCGCGATCAAGTGTCAGCAGATCTCGGGCGGTGACGGTTACTCCACGATGGGCGACGGAACGCAGACTTACATGTTCTCCTTCGGCCCCCTGTCCGGGCTCGCCGATATCGCCAACGGCAAGCCGGGAACCCAGTTCCCGAACGTGTTCAACCAGATCTATCCCGGCGTGGTTGCGCCTGGCGATCCGGCCACGAGTGGCTTAGCGAATTTCACCGGCAGCGATGGCAAGCCGTTCAATGGCGCCATCGGTCTGGCCATGGACATTCCGAATCTGGTCTCGATTTATGACATGGCGGAAGACGCGGCCACATCGGCTACGCCGCATCGCGTGACGGTGCAGGCCAACGCTCCTCTGGGTATCAATGTTGGCGACACGGTGACCATCTCCGGAGCTGGAACCGGGTATAACGGCACGTGGAAGGTCGACAGCATCGGGTTTCCGACCACCCCGCCGCTGCCGGCGATCGGCGCTGCCAACGCCGCGGGCGTTGTCTACTACGGCTTCCCGACCTCTGACAACTTCACCTTCTCTCAAACACCGACGGGCACTCCCACACCCACGGGACTGGCCGACGTGCTCGAATCGCAAACCGCGACGGCCGGCATTCCTGCCCGCATGGATGGCCACGTCGATCCCCGCCAGATCATGGATGTGGGCGTGATGAACGGAAACATCCCCGCCCCCCTGATGGCGATTGACGAAGATGACGAGTTCTTCCTCACCCTGACCAACGTGGGCATGATCATGCGCCCCGACTTGTTCGAGCAGCACACGGTGCACTTCCACGGATACCCGAACGCGTCGTCGTTCTATGACGGCGTGCCGGACGCGTCGGTCGCGATCAACATCGGCGCCAGCTTCACCTATTACTACCTGGCTCCCGATGCCGGTACTTACTTCTGGCACTGCCACATCACGCCTCCCGAACACTTGCAGATGGGCATGGTGGGACAGCTCTATGTGCGTCCACGTCAGGATCGCGTAACCGGTGACCTTTACAGCGCGCGCCAGAAGCAGGATGCGGATCTGCGCATGGCCTGCGTTTCTGTGAACGACATCCTGTGCAGCCACCCACTCCCGGCCGTCAATACCAGTGCCACAGGGAAAGCGACGGTTCTCGCGGGCGGCACTGCCGGCTACGCCTACAACGACGGTGACGGTTCCACCTACTACGACATCGAGTACCCCCTGCAGATTCACGGCTTCGATCCCAACTTCCACTTTGTCGGCATGACGTTCAACCCGGAAGGGTTCGCGGACATGAAGGACAAGTACTTCCTGTTGAACGGCCGCAGCTATCCCGACACCATCACCGCGGGCACTTTGCAGACCCAGTCGGCCGATGGCGTGAGCCACTTCTCGCAGCCGCTGTCGGCCATCATCAGCATCCCTGCCGGGCAGCGCGCGCTGGTGCGCATTTCTGACCTGGACGTCAGCGAGTATCAGACCCTCGCCTCGCTCGGCGTTCCAATGCAGGTGATCGGCTACAACGCCAAGCTACTGCGCGATCAGGCGGGCAACAACCTGTACTACACCACGAACTCGATCACCCTGGGCGGCGGCGAGTCGCTCGACGTGATTCTCGATACTTGCCTGGCTCGCAGCAATCCCAGCGACCCATCGTCACCCTGCACGACGCCGATGGCCGCGGGCACTTATTTCCTCTACACCCCGAATCTCGATCACCTGTCGAACGACGCGGAAAACTTCGGCGGGCTGATGACTGAAGTTCGCGTGAACTAGGAGCGCAGCAATGAAGGCGACGAACATGAAAAAAGCGATCTCAAAAACACAATTGCTCCCGATGGTGGTAGTGGCGCTCCTGCTCGCGGCGACGGCGGCCTTCGCCGCAGCTCCTGGCATCGGCACCACGGGCGCGTCCGTCACCTATTACCTGACGGCGCAGCAAGCCTACCTGAGCCAGCCCGACGGGCAGATGGTTTACTCGTGGGGTTACGGCTGCGCGAGCGGCGCCACCAATCCGGGTTTCTTGCCGGCCACGATCACCACGGGCGTCTGCAACACCATGCAGGTTCCCGGCCCGACCCTCATCGTCACTGAAGGGCAGGCGGTCACCGTCAACCTCACGAACAACCTGCCCACGCCGGCGGGCAACACCTCGATTCTGTTCCCGGGATTCAATGTGACGGCGACCGGCGGCACGCCCGGATTGCTGACCACCGAGGCGGCGCCGGGTCAGAGCGTGACCTATAAGTTCACCGCCGGCAGCCCGGGAACCCGCGCGTACTACAGCGGCTCGCAAAGCGATCTGCAAGTCGAGATGGGAATGTTCGGGGCGATCATCGTCCTTCCCAAGAACGTGCCGAGCACTTGCACCACCCAGGCCATTCGCACGAACCTTTTCGGAGCTCCTGGGGTACTGACTCCGGAGACTGACTTCCGGCTCGCCGACTCGGCTTACGACAATCCGCGCAGCTGTTACGACCGCGAGTATCTGTTCCAGTTCTCTGAAATGGATCCGCGGATTCATAGCCAGGCACAGGCGCAGGTCCTGGCACTCGGCAGCTGCACTGCTGGCGCTGCGGGATGCAGCCTCGAAGTCGCCACTGAGCCCTATCACCCGGCGTACTTCATGATCAACGGACGCTCCATGCCGGATGACATGGATCCGAACTACGCCACGCAGTATCCGCACCAGCCCTACAACGGCAATCCCCACATGCATCCAGGTGAACTGGTGCTGTTGCGGGTCATCGGCCAGGGGCGTTGGCAGCATCCGTTCCACGAGCACGGCAATCACGTGCGCATTCTCGGCCGCGACGGCAACCTGATTCTGGCTTCCAACGCTGCCAACGAAACGAATCTCGCTGGCCCGCTGCTCTTCACCACCACGACTACGCCGGGCCTGGCCTTTGACGGCATCTTCTACTGGACCGCGAAGGGCCTGAACTGGGATGCGTACGGCCACACCACTGCCCACGCCGACGCAACGGCGACCTGCACTCCCGACGCCAACGGCTACAACACCAGCTCAGCTGCGTATGGCTCCATCAACTACTACGAGTGGTGCCAGGATCACAACAAGGCGGTCCAGGCATATCCGTTCGGCGATGTAGCCGGCGGCGGTCCGGTTACTCTGCCCGATCCGAACCTCTTCACCAACGGCGCCTGGTACGGTGGCAGTCCTTACCTTGGACCCGACGCGACGGTACGCGCGACTGGACCGACCGGCACCACGCCGCCCTCAGGCACAATCGCCAATCCTCCCTCCTCCGAGGCCGGCTTTGCCTTCATGTGGCACTCGCACAACGAGCGCGAAATCACCACCAACAATATTTTCCCTGGCGGCATGCTGATGATGATGCTGGTTGATTCCCGGGAATTTGTAATCGACGAGTCGAACTAATTGAGGAGAATAGCGATGCGATCCAACTTTCTCAAAGGAACTCTGAAGACAGCGGTATTCGCGGTAACCATTCTCCTCTTCGGAGTGGGCATGTCCTTTGGACAAGCCACAGTATCTTTGACGGCCGGGGCAGCGCAGGTAGTGACGCCCGACGGCAACACGGTGCCGATGTGGGGCTACACTTGCGGTGCAACGTCGACTGGCGTTAGCTGTAGCAACCTCGACACGTTGCCCAAAGCTGGCACGACCTGGTCGCCCGTGGTGATCACGGTTCCATATTCCGGAACCAGCACCAGCCTGACGATCAATCTGACCAATAGCCTGTCATTTACCGCCGGCACTGGCACCAACACCGTGCCGACGTCCTTGGTCATCGTCGGGCAGTTGGGCGGCGGTTTGGGAACGCCCGGGAACTATACGAATCCTCCGGACCACAGCAATGCCCAAGCTGTCACCTGGCCCATTGCCGGCACGCCTCCGGGCGCGACCCCGGTGGGAGTCGGCACGCCGCCAACACAGCAGCCGCGCGTGCAGTCGTTTGGCATGGAAGTGCCAGCGGGCTCGACCCTTCCCCTGACCTGGAGCAGCTTGAAGCCGGGCACCTACCTGATTGAGTCGGGCACGCATCCTTCGATCCAGGGGCCAATGGGCTTGTATGGAATCCTGGTCGTGACCACCGCTCCCAATGGAACGACTGCGGGCACCGCGTATCCGAACGTTTCTTATAACGCGGATGTTCCGCTACTCTTCAGTGAAATCGACCCCGTGCAAAACGCTGCCGTCCAGGCGGCCGTGACCACGGTCGGCTTCAAGGAAGACATGGTCTGGTCAGGACAGCCGGGCATGTGCGGCAATCCCAGCTCGGCGACTTATCATCAGTGCTATCCCCCGGCGGTGAATTACATTCCGCTCTATTACCTCATCAACGGCGTCGCGTTCGACAAGACGAACTCCGGCGCGTCGCTGTTCAATGTGAGCATGGGCGCCTCGAGCGCGACCAGCGTGACCGGCAACGTGCTGGTCCGCATGGTCAACGCCGGCTTGCGTATGCACGTGCCTTCGATCGTGGGCTCGCAACTCGGAACAGCAGCCACACCTCCTTCGGGTTTCGGCCTGATCGCGGAAGACGGCAATCCGTTGCCCGGCGTAACTCGCCTGCAGAGCGAAGTCTTCATGCCCGCGGGCAAGACCTACGACGTGATGATCAATGCTCCCGCGGCCGGCTCTAACGCTCTCCCCGTCTTCGACCGCGAGTTGAGCTTGTCGGGCAACGCCATCGGGCGCGACGCCGGCATGCTGGCTTACATCAGCGTCAACGGCTCTAGCATTCCCACCGGGATCGCGTCCTTGACAGGGGCGACGGCTCGCGCCGACAGCTATACCCTGGTCAGTGGCCAGACGCTCTCCATTTCTGATCCTGGCAAGGGCGTACTCGCCAACGACACCAACGTCTTTGGCGTGCAGCTCGACGCGGCGCATCTGCCCAACGCAGCCAGCACGCTCACGCTGAATCGCGACGGAACATTCACCTATGTTCCGGGTGCGGGCGTGGCGTCCGACACATTCGGCTACTGCGGCAATGGCGCGACGACCGGAACAGCCTGCGCCATGGTGTCGCTGGGTGCCTGCACGGGCACCTGCCTTGAGGCCAACGGCAACATCACGATGGGGAACACCTCGTTCACCTCGAACGTGGCCACGCACCTGTCGATCGCGCCTCCGGGAATTCTGGTGGCGGACAGTGACAAGGACGGTCATCCTCTCATCGTGGCCCCAGGCACCGTGTCAGCTTTGACCGGTACTGGCACAGGCACAGTTACAGTCGATCCCAACGGTGGCTTCAATGCCAACGTCAGCGCGCCCGGCACGTATACCTTTACTTATAAGGCGCAGAACTCACAGGGCACCGTGAGTGCCACGTCTGCGACGGTCACCGTTATCTTCCCGGCCGGAAGCGGCCTGACGGTTTCGGTAGTGGATGGCAAGACTGGCACACCGATCACCGACTATCGCTGGGTGATTGAAGAAGACCGCACCTTCTATATCGACCCGAAGTGCACCACGAACCCACCGCCGGCGGGATGTCCGACTTCGGCGAGCGGGATCGTCCCGACCTTCGGCACGAATTTCCACACCAGCTACATGCCCCTGGTCGCGACCGGCTGCGTCGGTCAGAATGGGTCGGCGGTCGCCTGCGAATCGGGCCAGACCATGTTTGATGCGGCGCCGCCCTGCACTTCGCCGGGAGTTCCAGCGGGTTGCAGCGCGACGTCCGGGCAGCACATCCCGGTAGTTTGCGACGTGGGCAACGGCGTTTGCCGACCGGGTGTGGAACAGACCATCGTCGATCCCGCCAACGTGGCTCTCGACGCGACCAAGCACTACTACATTTCGGTGCTCCCCGGCGACGCGGGCAACCCGTTCATCGCGGTGAACCTCGCGGCTTGCCCGCCAACCACGGACGCAAGCTATGACCCCACCAAGTGCGGTCACGGCATGGGCGGCGCTCCCATCGCTCCGGGACAGAAGGCAGTCACGATTCTGTCGCAGCCTTCCCCGTATCCGCCGTCGAAGCTGTCGGTCTTCGTGTTCGAAGATGACTTCCCGCTGAACGGCGAGCAGGATGGTGGCGGCGGTATCGACGTGTTGTCGCCCAACGAAGGCGGTCTCGGCGGCTTCAACATCACGCTGTTCGACGATGCCGGCGGCAGCGGCGACGCGACCGGCCAGATGACCTACGACATGTTCAACCAGCCATTGGTGAACAGCCTCGCGGGAACTCCTGATCCGGCCAACAGCAATATCGATGCCTGCCCGGTTACGGTTAATTCCCGCCAAGGCGTGGGCGATCCCAACCAGACCGGCATCACCGGCACGATCGTGACCTGTCCGAAGTACGAAGCGGACGGCGTCACGCTCTCGCCTCTGGCTGGCCAGGCAGTTGTGGCCAACTTGATGCCTGGACGTTACGGCGTCGTCGCAACTCCCGCAGCGGACCGCATCGGACGCGGCGAAGAGTGGCTGCAGACCAACACTCTCGACGGGCAGAAGGCGCATGACTCCTTCCTGCGCATCGGCGAACCGAGCTTCTTCCAGGAGTTCGGGCCGGCCGGATACCACGTGTCCATCGGCTTCGCCAACCCGGCCATCATCAACGGCCGCAAGGCGACCGTTTGCAGCGGCCTCGACCCGACCCTGCTCGGGACCGGTGGCTGCACGAACTCGATCCACGGTACCGTCACCATGGAGCGCATGAGCCGCACTCCGGACGAGCGTCTCTATAGCAGCGGGGACAACAGCAGCTTCGCGTTCACCCAGTGCTACGTGAGCTTCGGCGACCCCGACGCTGAGGACTTCTCTTTCACCAAGTGCGACGCCAACGGTAACTTCTCGATGAGCGGACTGCCGGATGGCGATTGGCGCGTCACCGTGTTCGACCAGTGGAACGACATGCTGGTGGACGGACTTTCAACGCCCGTACGTCTGGGCGGCGGTGCCAACGTCGATATGGGCCAGATTGCCATGAACCAGTGGCAGGCCAACATCTACACCAAGACGTTCATCGATGCGAACTACGATGGCGTCCAGGATGGCGCAGCCGGTACCGAACCTGGATTGACGCTGGTGGCCACCAACATCCGGTTCCGTGACGGCAGCTACTCCAACTTCAACAACACCGACCTCGCCGGCAACGCGGGGTTCAACGAAATCTTCCCGCTGTTCAGCTGGTATGTGATCGAAACCGACACCACGCGCTACAAGAGTACCGGTATGCACGTCGTCTATGACGCGGGTGGTCCGGCTGACGGGACACCCTGCGGAACCTCGACCACTCCGCCGACCGCTCCTTGCGGAAACTCCAGCATCGCCGCCAACCTCGCCAACACGGCTGAGCAGGTGTCCGTGCCTGTGAACCTGCGCGTCCCGGGTGCGCGTTACTGCGCATCAGCGGATTGCCCGGCCGGCGATTCTGTGCCTGACCTTTCGCAGCCTCTTTCCACCGGCCGCGTCGATCCTCCGTTCTGGTTCGGGTCGGAAGGCTGGCAGGGCTTCTCCGGTCAGAACAGCTTCGTGGAATTCGGCAGACATCCGTTCGCGGTGGGCGAGACTGGCGGTATCCACGGCGAAGTGATCTATGCCTCTACCCGTCCGTTCGACGATCCGGGCCTGCTGATTCACACCAGCTGGACGCCGGACGTTCCGGGCGTGACCATCAACCTGTACCAGGAAGGCACGGCGCCGGATGGCACCGTCTCCCTGCACCTGGTCGATACCACCAAGACCAGCAGCTGGGATGATTGGGCACAGGGCTTCCGTACCGATCACATCCCGAACATGAACTGCCCGGGCCAGGCGACCACCGACCTGTTCTACTTCTCGCTGTTCAATCAGCCGATGTGGCTCGATGAGTACAATCACGTACTGCATGGCACCGGCGGCACCACAGCAATGCCGAGCAGCGCGCAGTTCAAGTGCTACGACGGCATGCATAACTGGAACCAGGTACAGCCGGCGCCCTACGACGGCATGTACGCGTTCCCCAGCATCGTCACCTACAGCCCAACCACCGGTAAGCCGGCGACCAGCAACTGCCACATGCAGAGCGCGGGTGAGCCGTGGGGCTGCGTGGCGAACCCAGACGCGACTGACACGTATCGGGTTGGTACACCCATGCTCCCGGCCGGCAAGTACGTGGTCGAAATGATCGTGCCCCCGGGCTACGAACTGGTGAAGGAAGAAGACAAGAACATCCTGATCGGCGACAACTACATTGCGCCGGTAACCCAGGAGTTCCCGGGACTTGGATCGGCGATCTATATTCTGCCGGACCAGGCCGAAGTCGGTTCGCTCTACAACGCTACCAACCCGCAGAACCCAACCCAGACCATGGGACGCACCACCCTGCCGAGCCACGAAGGTGACACCGGCAGTGTGGAGACCTTCTGGCCCTGCGTTGGCGCCAAGCGCGTCGTGCCTGACTACATCAGTCTCTTCCCGCAGTCGCACGAAGTCTCGCCCTTCGCCGGCGCGGTACGCAACCTGTGCGATCGCAAGGAAGTGCAACTCGACGATCAGACCGCGGCCCTGGCCAAGTTCTGGATCTTCACCTCGGCGCACGTCGCGGCTCACTTCACCGGCGTGATCACGGACGACTTCACCTCTGAATTCGATCCGTACTCGCCGCAGTTCGGTGAGAAGTTCTCGCCGCCCAACCTGCCGATCTCGGTCAAAGACTGGTCGGGAACCGAAATCTCCCGTGTGTACGCCGATCACTGGGGCAGTTATGACGGCTTGACCTACTCCACCTGGGAAGTCAATCCGCCGAACCCGACTGGTTACGCGCCCACGATGATGGTCACCTGCATGAACGATCCCGGTCCGATTCCTGATCCCGCTCACGCTGGGCAGATGATGACCGATCCGCTCTATAACCCGCAGTACAGCCAGTTCTGCTACGAGATTCCGTTCATGCCTGGACAGACCCAGTACATGGACACGCCGGTTGTGCCGACCTCCGCCTTCGCGGGCGCGGGCTACAACAATCCGGATTGCGCTTATCCGGGTGGCACGCCGACAGCGCCTGGCGTACCGGCCATCAAGGAAGTTGACGGCGATGGCATCGGTCCGTGGGTCGGAGTGGGTAAGAATTCGATCGCTTCGATCACTCTGTTGACCTCCGGCAGTAGCTACAACACGGCTCCTGCTTCCTTCAACATTCCCGGTGGCACTACCGCTGCAACCGGTCAGATCACCGATCTGAAGCTGATCTCGATCGCGAGCTTCACCTGCACCGGGAACGGCACCAATCGCTGCAGCAACTTCGCTACGCATCCGACGGTCACCATCACCGGCGGCGGCGGCTCGGGTGCAACCGCAACTGCCACGAAGAGCGGGACGACCATCAGCTTCGTGGTGAACGCCGGCGGCAGTGGGTACACCGGCCGGCCGACGGTCCGTATCGCCCGTCTATCGGGCGGCACGACCAGCTTGTCGAACAGCTCCGCCAGCATGGGTGTGAATGGCATTGCCCTGACCGGTGACGGTGCAGGCTATGCCGGCAATATCGCATCCTTCACCATCAGCGGCGGCGGCGGCAGCAATGCGACCGCATCGGCCGCGGTGGGCACGAGCGCGCAGCAAATCACCATCACAGCCCTTGGCGATGTGCAGGTGCCGAACAACGCGTACTCTGGCCCGCAGCAGAACGCCATTCCTTATAACCAGAAGACCGTGACCCGTCACTACGGCTTCGGCAACACCAAGGGATCGGTCACCATCGGCGGCGTCAACGTTCCGGCCGCGAGCATTACGACCTGGAACGACACGACCATCGTCCTCACCGTGCCCGCCGGTGTGCCGGCTTGCGCGGTGCAACAGCAGGCGCAGTACCAGGGATCGTTCGCCGAGTGCGGCCAGTTGTTCATCAAAGCCGCAAACGGCAGCAAGTCGATCGATACCGTGACGGTCACGATCGGCGGCAAGGCTCCCACGCACGTGGCGGCCAATGCCTCCATCCAGAGCGCGATCGACAAGGCGCATCCTGGCGACCTGATCATCATCGACCCGAACTGCGCGGTGGGTGCGGTATCGTCGGCATGCACCACCAGCACCGGTGCGTCGGGTCTCCCGACGGGCGGCACCGCGACCACCGCCGCGCACAACGAGCTGTTGCTGATGTGGAAGCCAGTCCGGTTGCAAGGCGTCGGAGCGGCTTCGAGCGTCATCAACGCGAACACGCATCCGGCAGGCAAGCTGGATACGTGGCGCCGCGAAGTCAATTGCCTGTTTGGATTGGCTATCGACGGTCAACCTTACACGTCAGGGACGAACCCTGTCGTCGGCACCGGCAACTCCAACCCGTACGACTCGAGCGGCAACTTCAGCTGCCCGATGGCCGGCTGGAACGACTTCAAGGGCGCGCCGAATGCTCCGCAGGTCGACCGTCTGCCGCTGGAAGCTGCAGTGGGTTGGGATGCCACGCAGAACGGCAACCTGGCTGAGCTCCTGCAAGAGCCGACCCTGATGGGCGCGCTCGAGGGAGCCGGCATCACCGTCCTGGCCAAGGGTCTGAACTTCAACGGCCTCAATCCTTGGACGGACGGCAACGAAGCGGGCGGCTTCCCACCGGGAACGCAGCTCCTGCAGAACGTGGGAGGCGCTGCGCCTTCGATCGATCATTGCCATGACAACCCGAATCCGTACCCGAGCAACTTCATGTGCAACCCGTCGAGCATCGACGGCTTGACCGTGACCGACAGCTCGCAGGGCGGCGGCGGCATCTACGTCCACGGCTGGGCGCATAACCTGCAGCTCGCGAACAACCGTATCAACAGCAACTCCGGAACTCTGTCGGGCGGCATCAACGTCGGCCAGGGCGAATTCCCCGGAGCTTATATCTTCGGGTCCGGCACCAATGCGGCTCCTGACTCCTGCCAGCAGACGGGCTTGCAAGCGAACCAGCAGCAGCCCTATTGCTTCGACTTGAACGTGAACATGCATCACAACTCGATCACGTCGAACTCTTCGACCGGCGACGAATTGTTCTCGGCGACGCCGGCCGGCGCGGGTGGTGTCAGCATCTGCAACGGTTCTGACTACTACAAGTTCAACAACAACTGGGTGTGCGGCAACCTGAGCACCGGTGACGGTGGCGGCGTGGCCCACATCGGATACAGCTGGAACGGGGACATCGAGAACAACATGTTCCTGTTCAACCAGAGTACGAACCCGACCATCCCGACCAACGGCGGCGGCCTGCTGGTGATGGGCGCGCCCGACGTCGATCCGGCCTGCGGTGCGACCACCGACCAGGATTGCGTTTCGGCTCCGAGCACGATCACGCCCAGCGACGGTACCGGGCCCGGCATGGTGATCAACGCCAACCTGTTCCTGGGTAACAGCGCCGACAGCGGTAGCGGCGGCGGACTGCGCTTCCAGGCCGTCAACGGCACGGACGTGATTACGTTCCCGACGACTCCGAGCATGTGGTACTCGGTGAATGTGACCAACAACATCATCGCCAACAACGTGGCCGGCTGGGACGGTGCGGGTATCTCCCTGCAGGACGCGCTGGCGGTGAACATCATCAACAACACCATCGTCTCCAACGACACGACGGCTTCGTCCGGCGTGCTCTTCAATACCCTGGGTGCTCCTCTGGCCAGCTCGTCCGGCCCGACCTGCACCTCGAACTGCGGCACCACGTCGCTGCCTCAGCCCGCTGGCCTGGTCAGTATCCAGAACAGCGCGGTGCTGGCGGCGAACCTGCCCGCCACGGTTACCTGCCCGGCTGGACACTTCGCGGGTGGCAGTGCGACAAACGCGAACTGCCGCTCGTTCTCGTATCCGAAGCTGGAGAACGACGTGTTCTGGCAGAACCGCTCCTTCTACATCGGCGTCGGCTCGCTGGGCGCTGGAACTTTGAACCAGCAGAACGTGGTCTCGTTGAAGAACGCCTTCACCGGGACATCAGCACCGAGTCAGCCGCAGGCGGACGCTACGTCTCCGAACGGCGGCGGTGTCATCGTCACCGGTGGCACCGGCGCTTGCACCCCAGGCGTGAGCTACTGGGATCTCGGCGTGCGCGGCGACACTGCGCCGGCGAACCACACCGGCAGCAGCAACGCTGGCCGCCTGGCTCCGTCCTACTCGATTATCTCGACGATCGGTGGCACGGGAGACTATGCGGTTGCAGCCCTGCATAACAGCTCGGGCAACCCGACGTTCCTGAGCCAGTACTGCAACGGCTCGCGCGTCCCGCCGGAGCTGGCATCGATGGGCTACCAGGTGCCTCCGGGCATCTCGGACGCCCAGGTTCCGAACCCGGTCTTCAACCTCACGCCAGCGGCGACCATCGACGAGGGCAACAACTGGATCAACATGAGCTGGGGACCGCTCAGCATGTTCCAGCCCGTAAACGGAAAAGTCCTCGGCAACTACTCACCGGCCGCGGGATCGTCGGTCATCAACCTCGTTCCCAACGGCACGCAGAACTACAGCGACGCCCCGAGCCAGGACTTCTTCGGCAGCAACCGGAAGAATGGTTCGGTGGACGCCGGTGCAGTTGAGTTCGCGGCTGGTGGCGGAGGCGGTGGAGGCGGAAACGTCACCTTCACGCCCACGACCTGGACCCCGACGGCGACACGTGGCGTGGGTGCTGGCATCTTCTGCCTTGGTTTCAACGTCGGACCTTGCCAGATCTTCACGCTCACCAATAACTCTGGCGCAGGGTTGACGGGCGTCACCATAGGCCTCAGCGGAACGAACGCTTCTGACTATTCGATCGTTCCACTGCTCTCGAGCTGCGGCTTCTCGACTACCCTCGGGAACGGCAACTCGTGCACGGTAACCGTGCAGTTCCTGCCGAAGTCGACCGACACGGCTGGCACGAAAACCGCGACCGTCTCGGTTACGGATTCGGCTGGCACGCAATCTGCGGCGATAACCGGTACCGCTCGCTAGGTCGTACGGGTGGTAACCATTGATTGGACGACGCTGCTCGCGAATAACCGTTCGCGAGCAGCGTCGCTTTTAGCAACCGCGAGAACGCGAAGCGGCTGAGCGGTGGACGAGTCAGAGACATGCCTGGCGCGCACGTGGTCCGTTGATCAGGCACCACTCCTCGCAGCCGTCGACCGAATGCGACGCCGAAGTGCTACTAAGGTGCCTTGTAAGACCACAGGCGGTACGGTAACTTTAAAAAATGATCATGAAGTCGATGCAATCTATTCTCGCGGGAGTTCTCTTCGCGGCGATCCAGATCTCTTCAGCTCAAACCCAATCTGCTCCTGACGCGCAAAAGCCTGCTCCGGCACCAGCGCCGTCGGCGACTACGCAGCCCTCGGCCTCCAAGAAAACTTCTCCGTATAAGCCGAATCCCGTTTCCAGGAAAGCGACCGAATACTACGGAGGGGTCTGGGGTGTCGACTCACTCAGCGCCCGCTGGACCGAGTCGGGCGAGGTCATTCGCTTTTCCTATCGCGTGCTCGACGCGGAAAAGGCCAAACCCCTTAACGACAAGAAAAACGAACCGGCCCTGATCGACCCGCGCGCCGGTGTCAAATTAGTCGTGCCTTCGCTGGAGAAGATCGGCCAGCTTCGCCAGAGCGCCACGCCCGAAAACGGCAAGGTGTATTGGATGGCATTCTCGAACAAAGGCCGTCTGGTGAAGCGCGGTGATCGCGTCGACGTCGTGATCGGGCAATTTCGCGCCGAGGGCCTGACCGTCGAATAACCGCCGCCGCATCGCAGCCGCAGGTGCATTCGTGTCAGGCTTTCCGCTTATTGCAAGAGATCCTCGATTAGCGCGCTCTCTTCTAAATTCATAGCGCGCTCTTCTGCGCACGAGCGCCGCGCAACGCGCAAAGTCAGCACATTGCTCGAGTCCTTCCCGGCTTGGGAAATTTCCCGGCCACGCGCTACCAATTTGTTGCACTCTTTTGCGGTAACGTCACTTTCGTGCCATATCTTGAAGTATCGCTAAAGTATTTGTTTTCAATGAGCAGCGGAATGCTCAAGTGGTACCTCGTCTGCGATACACAGTGCGACGGTTGATCGCGCCTGACGTAAGTCGGCGAACCGATCTTTACGGGTCTTACCGGTTGTAGAGACTTACCGCCGAGCCCGAACCTTAGGAGAAAGACATGAAGGTACGTGTTGCGATTGGGGTGATACTCCTGGCGCTGTGGGTAACTCCAGCGTTCGCTAATTCGCTCGGTTTCAAGAATGAAGGTTTGTTGTCGGTCTCCGGCGGCAGTGGGCTCACCCTGAGTTCCGAAATAACCCGGTTCTCGTTCAACGGAACATCCGATCGCTTCGGGCCAGCTAGGCGCCATCACATTCAGCACGGGATCCATCGTCGGCGGCAGCTTCAGCGGCGGCACATTCGACATCAATCTGAACGGTTTCGGCGATGTCATATTCGCCAACAATTTCTCGGGCACGATCAGCTCTTTGGGCGATGACTTCTTCAAGCTGGTGGGGACGTTTTCGGGCGTGACCCAGGGCGTGAACCTTGCCGGCGTGACCGTGCAGTTCTTCGAGGCCGAGTATGAAGATGGCCATCTTTCCTTCGAAGATGTTCATGGAAGGACTTGCCTGACCGGTGGTGGCGGTGCGTCGGTTCCGGAACCCGGCACCTTGACCATGCTGGGCACCGGGCTGTTCGGCCTGGCCGGCATGATTCGCCGCAAGTTCGCAGCGTAATTAGATCTCCTGAGCGAATAAAAAAGCAGGGACGATGCATCGCATCGTCCCTGCTTTTTCTTTTGCACGAAACTCTTCGGGCTTCCGGCCCCGGTGACTCTAATTCGGCCGACCGTGCGTACTCTTCGGCCGGATCGCGTTCTGCTCGCCGGGTTCCAGCAGCGTCCGCAGACCACCAAAAATCTGCGCGCGATCGCCTAACGTGCTGAGCTTGATGCGGGGCGGTTTGGGGTGAATGCGCTGGACCACCGTTTCGACCGTCTCCAGCAGCAGTTCCGGAGCGCCCTGCACGATTCCGCCGTTGAACACGATCAATTCCGGATCGAGCACGCTCACTACGTTCGCGACGCCAACCCCCAGCACGACAAATGCTCGCTCCACCAGCTCCCGAGCCACTCCGTCGCCGCGGCGCAGCGCTTCAAAGAGGTAGCGTGCGTCGCGCGTATCGGTAAGCGACCCGGTCGGAGATCCGTTGCCTTGCGTGAAGAGCTTTCGTCCTTCGCTGGCCAGCGCCATGCCCGAGATTTGCGATTCCAGGTAGCCGGTGTCGGTGAAGTTGTCGTTCCAGCGCGTCCAGTCTACGTTCATCCGGAAGAGCTCTCCGGCAAAGCCCGAATGTCCGCGCCGGATGCGACCATCAATAAAGATCCCGGCGCCGATGCCGGTACCGAGCGCGATGAACACAAAATTGTCGATGCCCTTGGCAATTCCCCGCCAGCTTTCTCCGATCGCTGCCATGTTCGCATCGTTATCGAGATAAACAGGGGCGTGAAAAGCCTCTTCGAGCTCGCGGCCCATGTCGACTTCACGCCATCCGGGGACGTTGTTGGCGTCGACCACCTTGCCGCTCTGCGGATCGACCCCTCCGGGCACGCCGATGGCGATGCCGCGCAGACACTCGTCGGCAGGAGGCCGCAGCACGGAAGTGATGCCGGTGCGGATCTGGTCGATCACGCCTCGCGGTCCGGCCTCGCCATTCACGCGATCGCGCACCTCTTCGAGAATCGTTCCATCCGCGTCGGCCAGCACGAAGCGCAGGTGGCTTGCGCCCATGTCCACGGCAACGCCGCACGCCCGCTTTCGGGATTGCCCGTCACCCGAGGTCACTCTGGCGCTCCTTTCGAGAGGCGCGTCCGCCGCCGGAGCGGCGTTGGGAGGCGAGAGTGCGGCGTATTCCGGGGCATACTTCCGGCCTAGAGAATCGATCTATTGAAACGATTTAATCAGCCAGTATAAGGTCAGGCACAGACGTGCTTCTGTCAAGAAAGAAATTTAGCAGGAGAAAAGGCTCGAAACCCGCGCTTATCCAGCGACTTCAGGCGGGCAAACTGACGCATGGTGGCCCTCTCCTGGCGCGCCTGTTTTCAGCGGCTTAGAGGCTGTTAGGCAGGCGGGCGAAGTTCATTACCTCCGTCACTATCCAACCATTACGACCGTCTTCATACTGAAGCCAATCCGCAACTGCGAACCGGATGTTGGGTTAGAGCAACGAGCGGCTTTCGGTGCCCGGGAACTGCCTGGCCAACAAAAGCTGTTGCCTGGATCGACTGCGATTCCACGCGAGCCCTGCAGGAGGGCACAAATGAAAAATCTTCGCCGGATTGTTTTCCTATCGCTAGCTTCCGCGCTGTTCTTTTCTTCGGCGGCGCTTTCCGCATTTGCCGATCCGCCAGGTCGCGCCGTGCACCTCAAATACATGTCGGGCGCGGTGTCGATTCAGCCCGGCGGCGTGAATGACTGGGTTGCGGCCGTGGCGAACCGACCGCTGACCACGTCAGACCGCGTGTGGACCGACAAGGAAGCGCGCGCCGAGCTGAGCCTGGGCAGCGCCTCGATGCGCGCCAATGCCGAGACCAGCCTCACGCTGACCAACGTCAGTGATGACATGGTGCAAGTCGAACTCGATCAGGGCACGCTGAATCTGCATATCCGGCATCTTTTCGGCGGAGAGACCTACGAGATCGATACACCCAACCAGGCATTCACGATTCTCAAAGCAGGTGACTATCGCTTTGACGTCGACCCCAACGCCGACACCACCTCGGTGATCGTGTGGCACGGTGAAGGCGAAGCCAACGGCCAGGGCCCGGGCGTGAAATTGAAATCCGGCCACCAGGCTACCTTCAGTGGCGGGACGTCCCTTCAAAACCAGATGGCAAGCGCGCCGGATCCCGACGGATTCGATGATTGGTGCCGCGTGCGCGACGATCGCGAAGATCATGCCAAGTCCTACCAGTACGTTTCCGCCGACGTGGTCGGCGCTGACGAGCTCGATGAATACGGAACCTGGCGCACGGCGGGTGCCTATGGCTCGGTCTGGGTTCCGGCGGTTGCGCCCGGATGGGCGCCGTACCACGACGGACATTGGGTGTGGGTTGAGCCCTGGGGTTGGACCTGGGTCGATGCGGCGCCGTGGGGTTTTGCTCCCTGCCATTACGGACGCTGGGTGTTCACCGGCGGATACTGGGGGTGGGCGCCCGGACCCGTTGTCGTGGCGCGCCCGGTTTACGCGCCCGCGCTGGTTGCCTGGGTCGGCGGACCGCACTTCGGTGTCGGCCTCTCCTTCGGTGGCGGTGGAGGCGTCGGCTGGTTCGCGCTGGGTTGGGGCGAACCCTATGTGCCCTCGTATCACGTAAGCCAGACGTACTTCCAGCAAGTGAACGTCACCAATACGCACATCACCAACATCACCACGGTGACGAACAACTATTACGTCAACAACAACAACACGACCGTCGTGAACAACAACATCCAGAACATTCACTACGCGAACCAGAACGTTACGGGTGCCGTGACGGCAGTGCCCACCCGGACCATGACGAACTCCGAGCCCGTCGCGAAAGCGGCGGTGACCGTGCCGCCGAGCGAAATGAAGAATGCGTCGGTGGTGAATGCGGCTGCTGTCGCCCCTGCAAAGACCAGCGTACTGGGCGCGAAGGCGGGAGCGCCGACCGCGATTCCGCCGGCAAGCGCCATGGCAGCGCGTCCGGTGGTATCGCACGCCACTCCGCCTCCGAAGCCGGTTCCGTTTGAGGCGAAGCAGGAAGCTCTGGCGAAAAACCCTGGGCGTCCACTCGACGCGCAGACCGAGACGCAGATTCGTACCAATATCGCAGCGCAGCCCGCACACGCGATGACTCAGGCCGCGCCAGCAGGTAAGACGGGGTCAGCGCCTATGACTCAGCCCGCGGGAACTGGTAAGCCTGGGGTGCCCGCGGCTTCGACTCCGGCCAACGCAACTCCGGCGGCCAACAATGCTCGCCCGGTGCCACGGCCCGGTGCGCCGCAACCGCCAGCGGGTAACGCAAGTGCGATGGAATCAAAGCCGGCTGGACCAGCAACTCCGTCGACGCCAGCAAACGTTGCGGGACGCCCAGTTCCTCGCCCGTCGCAAGCAGGTGGTTCGACCACGCCCAGCTCGCAGGCTCCTGTCCCTAACCCGAATCAGCCGGCCGCGGCGGCACACCCGGTTCCTCGTCCGCCACAAGCAGGCAATTCCGGGAATACAGCCAACAACGCCATCAGCAAGAACAACGGACAGCCCGCAGCTACCAACGACGCTGTGAAGCCCGCGGTGCAAAACTCGTCGCCGAGCACTCCGCGCGCGCCACAGAACGTCTCGATGCCCCACAACGCCCAGCCCCAGCGGCCGAGCGCGCCGGCCCCGCCGCAACATCAGGCCGCGCCGCAGCACCACGCTTCGAGTCCGAAGCCCAGCAAGAGCGAGGAGAAGTCGGAGCACAAGGGCGAAGGCCGCTAAACCAACCCTATCGTCGAGCCGGACGCATCCGCGAGATGCGTCCGGCTTTTTCGTTGATTGTACGGTGCGTATTCCAACGAGGGGAACTGAGGATGCGGGTAAGAAGCGGCTCGCGTTCTACAAAACTTGCGCTTTGACCAGCCCGCAAAACTGAGGGGCCGCCTTCGTCAGGCTGGTTACCACATATTGGCGATTTTGAGAAATTCCCGCTGCCTGATCGTCCAATTTATCCAGCACGAGTTGCGGCAACAGATGATATTGATGAACCAGGAACTCATCCGCTGTCTGGCAAAGCACGCCAAATTTTTCGATGCACTCTCTCGGAAAGTGCCGTGTGTTCTGCGTGACAATCGTGTTGGCTCTGGCCATGATCGCGGCGGCCAGCACGTGACGATCATTCTTGTCGGGAACACATTCGACCGCCTTGAGCAGTTCGCCGGGAACCCGCACCATGGCCTCAGGAAAGGCTTCCATCATTTTCTTGCGCCTTCGATCCACCTCTTCGGAGGTCCGATGAAGTTTCGTCTTCAACGCTTTCGCCAGTTCGTTCAGAATCTGCTCGCTCCAGAATGGCCGGTACATCGCTGGTTCTTCCGCCAAGCGCAGGAGAAGGTCGCACAGGGCCATGGGCACCAGAACGCACGCATCCAGTACGGCTGAGTACTCATTTTCCTGAGTGAAAATCATCTGGAACTTTGTCGTAATCTCCCTTGGAGAATTCTTGTCGGGCCAACTCGTCCAGAGTCTTCCGTCGGGATGTATCCCGTTTGACCTTGTAGGCGATCACATCACGCACGTAAAGTCGGCGGTGCGTGCCCACGGGGTGATAGGGGATTTCACCTTTCTCTAGCAGTTGCACCAGGTACTGCCGCGAGATGCCAAGAATTTTGCTGGCTTCGACAGTGGTCAACTCATGCCGGTTCTGCAGGATAGTGACCGAGTGACCCGCATGCAGGTCTGCCAGAACACGGAGGAGGAACGAGTATAAGTTGTTCGGCAGAATCTCGGTCTTGCCGTCGGGCCCGATGAGTTTCGCTTCCGCCGCGCGGAGCTTGCTATAGATCTCGGCGATCTCTTTTTGCTCGCGAAGGGAAATGTCGAGCGCAGATGCTTCACCCGGTGGCATAGAAATGAAGTCCTCCCACTCGAATAGCCTACCAAATAAACGCTATAACTGCAACTATACTGTTTCAGATGTACTCTAGAATATTGAACAATCGGTCATTCTGTAGCGTTCGTGGTTAGCCATTAAAATCGTGACTTGGGAGCAAGTTTTTCATGCCGGTTGTCATTTCCCTGCTTCGGGGCATCAATCTCGCTGGCCACCACACGGTCAAAATGGACGAGTTGCGCGCGCTGTATGCATCGCTCAAGCTGCGTGATTCGCAGACTTACGTGCAGAGTGGGAACGTCGTTTTCCGCACGGATGAGAAAGATCTGGTCCGCCTCTCGCAGCGCATTGAGCAGGCCATCGAGCGCAAGTTCGGCTTTCACGCTGATGTGGTGCTACGTACCACCGCAGACCTGAAAAACCTGGTCGCCAAAAATCCTTTCGCGAATCGCGACGGAATCGAACCTGCCAAGCTGGCGGTTACTTTTCTGCC
The DNA here is from genome assembly GCA_963729415.1 of uncultured Acidobacteriota bacterium. Lineage (GTDB taxonomy): Bacteria > Acidobacteriota > Terriglobia > Terriglobales > Acidobacteriaceae > Gp1-AA133. The sequence continues at coordinate 1,384,745 of CAVSOD010000018.1, forward strand.
AAGCGAGCTTGAGAAGAAGACGTGCGCAGAGCTTGTCGGCATACCTTGCAAGTCCGAAGAAATCCAACTAGGCAAGCGCGAGCTTTTTGTTTATTTTCCCGACGGCATGGGCAAGTCGAAAGTCGGCGGGATGGTCGACAAAGTTCTTAAGAAGAGTGGGACCTTCCGTAACTGGAACACGGTGAACAAACTGCTGGAAATGGCGGAAAAAATGGAGAAGGAAACCGGCGGGACCAAATAATCGCCGCTCCGCGAGCGCCACGGCGCGATCGCGGACTCACGTCATTTTTCGAGCGTTCGATCGATGGACCGACGTCCCGACGGTGGAGTGACGGGCGTCCCCGCCCGTCTCAGAGACAACTTTCAAATCAACCACGAACGCCTCTACGTGGATCCCCACGGGGTCGGATGCGTCGCCTCGTAGGAGGCGATTTCTTTTTCATGCTGCAACGTCAACCCGATGTCGTCCAGACCCTCGAGCAGGCAGTGCCGCACGAAATCATCCATGGCAAACGTCGCGGAGAAATCCTGGTCGTCGTAGACCTTGCACTGCTCGAGGTCCACAGTCAGGTGGTAGTCGTGGCTCGCTTGCGCGCGCCGCATCAGTTCGGCCACCTCTTCTTCGCGCAAAACCACGTTGAGGAATCCGTTCTTGCTGCTGTTGTTGGCGAAGATGTCGGCGAACGATGGCCCGATCACCACGCGAAAGCCGAAATCGCTCAGCGCCCAGACCGCGTGTTCACGCGATGATCCACAGCCGAAATTCTTTCCTGCCAGCAACACGCTTGCGTCTTTGTAGCGCGGAAGATCCAGGACAAACGGCTCACCAGAACTTTCTGCCGTGCGCCGCCAGTCGTAAAACAGAAATTCGCCGAACCCGGTGCGCTCGATGCGTTTCAGAAATTGTTTCGGAATGATCTGGTCAGTATCGACGTTGGCACGATCGAGCGGCGCGACCCGGCCTTTATGTACACGAAATGGCTTCATCATGAAATCCTGTTCACCGCCAAGTTCGCCGAGACCGCAGGAACGCGAGGCTAAGTGCTCAACCACTTGTCATCGGAGCCGTTTATAGCCGCGCCAACGACGAGAAGCAGCAAGCCCGCTCTCTGCTCTACCGCAACCGGATTCCTCGCTTCACTCAGAGTGACAATCCTTGAAAGCTGTTCTCCGTGATCTCTGTGTCCTCTGTGGTGAAACGCCTTTCCCAGCGTTCTCCACGTGCTCGGCGGTAAATTTCTATTTGATACTTCCAGTGGCGAATATCAGTGAAGTGCCCGGAAATGGCCGCCGCCGCCGCCATCATCGGACTCACCAGGTGCGTGCGCCCGCCGCGTCCCTGCCGGCCTTCGAAATTGCGGTTGCTGGTCGAAGCACAGCGCTCGCCGGGCTGCAGAATATCGGGATTCATGCCCAGGCACATCGAGCAGCCCGATTCACGCCATTCAAATCCGGCATCTTGAAAGATTCGGTGCAGTCCTTCCTGTTCGGCCGCATGCTTCACGGCTTGCGACCCGGGCACAACCATGGCGCGCACTTTTGGATTCACGCGGTATCCCCTGGCTACACGCGCAGCCGCCCGCAAATCTTCCAGCCGCGAATTCGTGCACGATCCGATGAACACGCGATCGATCAGGATGTCTTCGATCTTCATGCCGGGCTGGAGTCCCATGTAAGCCAGCGCCTGCTCGCTGGCGCGCCGGTCGGCATCGTTCGCGCCATTCAGCTCCGGCACCCGGTCGGTGACCTGCACCACCATCCCAGGATTCGTACCCCACGTCACATACGGCGCCAGGGTCGACGCGTCGATGGTCAGTACCTTGTCGAACTTCGCGCCGGGGTCGGAAGTCAGGGTGCGCCAACGCGCCACCGCCTCTTCCCACGCTCGTCCTTGAGGAGCGAAGCGCCGTCCCTTGACGTAGGCGAACGTCGTTTCGTCCGGCGCGACCATCGCGGCGCGCGCACCCGCCTCGATGCTCATGTTGCAGAGCGTCATGCGGCCTTCCATGCTGAGTCCGCGCACCGCGTCGCCGGCGTACTCGATCACGTGCCCGGTGGCGCCGTCGATGCCGATCTGCCCAATCACGCCGAGCGCAACGTCCTTCGCGGTTACGCCCTCGGGCAGGCGGCCGGTAATCTCGATCTTCATCGTCTTCGGCTTGCGCTGTGGCAGGCACTGCGTGGCGAGCACGTGCTCCACTTCCGAGGTTCCGATGCCGAAAGCGAGCGAGCCAAAAGCGCCGTGCGTGCTGGTGTGGCTGTCGCCGCAGACGATTGTCATTCCGGGCTGCGTCAACCCGAGTTCCGGACCGATCACGTGCACGATTCCTTGCTCGGGCGAATCCATGTCGAACAGCCGGACGCCGAATTCCTTGCAATTTTTCTGCAGCGCCTCGATCTGGCGGGCGGCAATCGGGTCGGTGATCGGCGTCCCGCGCGGCTCCGTCGGAACGTTGTGGTCGACAGTGGCGACCGTGCGCTCGGGCCGCCGCACCGGACGTTCCGCCGCGCGCAATCCGTCGAAAGCCTGCGGGGAAGTGACCTCGTGGACGAGGTGGAGATCGATGTAGATCAGTGGCGACCGACCGGTCGGTTCGAGTCACCAGATGCGCTTCCCACACCTTCTCAAATAATGTTTTTGGACCTGGCATCTTCGGATTTCGCCTCGGGAACTTGCGGACGCCTCATCCCTCGCGGAAGGCGTCACTGGCGCCCGATTATTGTACCAAGTTCTCGCAATTCCCAAGCCTTTCTCTGTGACTCTGTGTCTCTGTGGTGGAATCGGGTTTCGGTAAAATCTCGGGGCAGCATCCTATACCGTATCGCTCACTGCACCGTCTTCCACGTGCGCGAGTAGAGTGCCAGCATCAGCACGCACGCTACAAGTGGGATGCCCAGGCCGTACTGCAAACTCGAGGTCTTGGTCGAGACCACGCCGACCATCCAGGGCATGGTGGCAGCCCCGAGTCCCGCCAGCATGAACATCACGCTGCCGATGCGATTGGCGCCCGTACCGAACCGGCTCGACAGCAGCGAAATGGTAATGGGATACACCGCTGCCAGCCCTAGCCCGATGATGCTTGCGCTCACCAGTACTGCCGGAATTGAGTGCACGCTGAGCAGCGCAACTACGCCCAGCAAGGCGACGGCGAGGCAACCGCGAACCATCCGCAGTTCGCCGAGCTTACGCACGATCAGCGGCGCCAGCCCGCGGCCCGCCAGCAATCCGCCGAAAAAGAACGAAGGTGTCGTGCCCCAAAACGTACCCGCCGAATCAGACAGGCGCTTCGCGTAGGAGGCCAGCCAGCCCTCCCACCGCGTTCTCGGTTCCAACGTAAACGAAAAACAAAATGCCCAGCACGATGGCATCGGCGGTTCGAATCGCCGCCCAGAAGGGCTCCGCCGTTTCGCCCGAGTCCGCCCCGCCGCGGCTGGCTCGCGGGAATTGCACCTGCACGATCAAGAGCGCCACCGCCAGCACGAAGCCCGCGAGCCCATAGAAGAACGTCGCGAGGTGTCCGCTTTTTTGAAAAGGCGTCAGCAAAAAAGGACAGGCCACCGCGCCCACGCTCCAGGAAAAATTCAGCAGGGAAACCGCGCCGGCGCGTTTCGCCGGATTCACTTCCGCCACCAGCAGATTGCAGGCGGGAATCGTGAGTCCCAGGCCAACCCCGTAGCAGGCCACAGCGGCTACGCCAAGAGCGTGCGATCCCAGCGGCAAGGCCCCGACGCCCACGGCCATGAAAAGCAAGCCAAGCACCAGCGCTAACCGGTATCCCGTTCGCGGAACCAGGAAGCCCGACAGCGCGACGCCGATGGTCGAGGCCAGAAACTGCGCCGTGAACAGCTCTCCCGCCTGCGCGTCGTTCAACGACCACTTTGCCGAGAGCGCCGGCAGCGCCGGCCCGAGCAACACCGTAACGATTCCCGTGGGGACGAACGTCGCGTGCGCCGCCGCAGTGGGCGTCAGCCAGGGACGCCTGGAAACCGTGGCGTTGCCTGGTCCCGCCATCACCGGTGCGTTGCTATGCGCCATAGGTCCGCGTTGCTGAAAGCAAGATTGTACGCCCCCTGATTCTGTTGCCCGTCTTCGCGCGCTTCGCGGCCGTTCTTTGCGATCTTTGCGGCAAGAGCTTTTCGTGTCGATCGATCCCACGGTATGATGAAATGCCTCAGGCGCTTCCCATGATCAACGGCAAACGCATCGCAATCGTTCTGCCCGCCTATAACGCGGAGAAAACGCTCGAGGCCACGGTCCGCGAAATTCCGGATATGGTCGACACCTGCATCCTGGTCGACGACCACTCCAAAGACGCCACCGTCGACCTGGCGCACAAGCTCGGCCTGCAGGTCTTCGTCCACGACCGCAACTACGGGTACGGGCGCAACCAGCAGACCTGCTATCGCGAAGCGCTCTCGGCCGATGCGGACGTCGTGATCATGCTGCATCCCGACTACCAGTACACGCCGCTGCTGGTGACCGCGATGGCCAGCATGGTGGCCCACGGCGTCTACGACGTCGTACTCGGATCGCGCATCATCGGCGGTACTGCGCTGCGCGGGGGCATGCCGCGCTACAAGTACATCTTCAACCGCTTGCTGACCGCGTTTGAGAACCTGTTCCTGCGGGTGAAGCTCTCGGAGTACCACACCGGCTACCGCTGCTTCAGTCGTGAGGTCCTGACCGAGTTGCCGCTGGTCGAAAATTCCGACGACTTCGTCTTCGACAATCAGATGCTGGCGCAGTGTGTCTACTTCGGCTACCGCATCGGCGAAGTCTCGTGCCCGACCAAGTATTTCGAAGAGGCGTCGTCGATCAACTTCGGGCGCAGCGTCGTTTACGGTCTCGGCGTTCTCGCGACCACATTGCAGTTTGCCCTGCAGAAATGGGGATTGGGCCGCTTCCGCATCTTCAGCGACAAGGGCCGCAAACTCGAGGCCCGCGGCCTGACTTATTACACCCGGGGCATGGCTGGGAAACGGCCGGCGTGAATCCATCAGCTCTTCGCAGGCTCATAAGAGTCCGCCATGTTCTCTGCTCTTTCTGTTACGACTCGCCGGCTCGCCCCTCTTCTACTCTATGCTGATTCTGGTGATTTCTTCGCAGGCGCAAACTCCTGGTACCATCCACGCGTTTGTGGCCCTGGCCGACAATCAACATCAAGGAATCGTCCCTGTCCCCGCAAAGCTGGGAAATTGCTTGGATCTCGACACACAACCTGTATTGGGGCGCTGCTGCTGGCGTTAAGACTTTCTGCGTTCGCACCTCCGACTGGACATTCCTCAATTGCCAAGAGAAATCTGACGACCGAGATTCTGGAGCGATGCGTGTTCCAGCACCGCCACGGCGATGTCTAACTCATCGCCGACGTTTATCGCGGCGATGCCATACAGCAGGCGATTGTGGACATCTTCTCGGCGGCGGCAGGCGCGAATCCGGAATCGATCGACGTTACCGCGTTCCGACTTCGCATCAAATTACACTCGCCGCGCGGGGCGGATGGCGAATCTGGTCGACTTATGTTTGAGCCACGATGGCCTGAACGGCATTTTCGATTCTCATCCGTCACGCAGAAGAAGATACCGAAGCACATACGCGACAGGTATCATCCTGGCATGTGCAAGAAACAGGATTTGCCGAGACCTCTGAGGAGCCTGCGGCGCCTATCCACTGCTCTGAGACGAATGCATGATGGAATACCGAAGCTTACACGTTGGCGAAAGCGCGCCCGACTGGCAGGATGGAGCATGAAAGCAACGAACATGATCCGCGCCTACGTGCGCGGACGCGGACGATAAGTATGCAAGAGTGCGGTTGCGACGGGGCCACAAAAGTTAGCGGAATTCGGCTAGGTGCAAACGGTGCTAGGTCGCCTTGAGAATGCTGAGACCTGGTCCAGCCCCACTTCATCGCTCTTCAAAGAATTCTGCGAATCTCTTTCCAATACTTTCCGCACCGTCCCATCCGTCGAAATGTGTCCGCCTCGGCGAAACGATCGCAACTTGATTCCCGTGCGCTCGGCGAATCGCGCAACCGACTTATAGGGAACATAAGGGTCGTCCTGCGCGTGGAACATCATCACCTTGGAAGGGTCGATCTCTTCGATGTGGTGTGCCGGATTGTAGAACTTCCCGCCGCGCAGCTTTTTCCAGTTGCGATCGCTCAGCCGGTAGGCCGTGCCGAAGGCCTCACGGATATATGCGGCATAGCTCGGGTTCGAAGTCTCAGCTTTTTCTGAACGCGCCAGGACCGACCAGTCCACTACGGGACAGTTTGCGATCACCTTGGTGACGCGCGGATCGAGCGAGGCAAGAATCGCCGCAGCCCCGCCGAAACTTCCACCGATCACGAAAATTTCGTCAGGCTTCGGCGAGAATCGCTTGCCGAACGTCACGTCGCGCACGCCTTTCGGGATCTCGTCGATGACATCGAGGATGTCGAGATGGGGCGAGGTTACGAGAAACTGTCCTTCACTTTCCCAGGTTCCACGGTAGCGCGGATAGAACACCCAATATCCCCTGGCAGCAAGAAACTCGGCCAGCGATTGCTTCCGCGGAATCGACGGCATGCCGTCGCACAGGACGATGACTTTCTGCTTCTTGCCCGCACGGACCGGCGGCAGAAATTCAGCAACGATGTCTTTCTTGAAGCGCGCACGGAACATGGGTTGGGATCTTATAGGTAGCGCCGGCATCCTGCCGGCTGTCCCGCCCTCGCTCGAAAGCTAGCGATTCTTCCAGAGCCGGTAGAGCAGCGCGAAATAATCCAGCCCGACCGCCAGGTTTGCCTTGCTGATGCCCGCGCGCCGCGGCCCGAACGTGAACGGCACTTCGCGTACCGACTGCACTTTTCCCCGCACCAGAATTTCCAGCAGAATCTTGAAGCCGCGGTTGTGCAGTTCAATCTCTTTCAGGCACGAGCGCCGCACCATGAAGAATCCTGCCATCGGATCCTTCACCTGGAGGCCCGGCTTCTGCAGCGGATACGTCATCCAGATCGCGATGCGCGAAAGCAGGTGCCGCGCCGGGTGCCAGTTGTCGAGCCCGCCTTGCGGCGCATAGCGGCTGGCCAGCACAACATCGCTCCCGGCTTCGCTGGCCTTCCACAACTCCGGCAACAATTCCGGCGGATGCTGCAGATCGGCGTCGATCACGCCCAGCACTTCGGCGTCGGTGTGCTTCCAGCCGAAGAGCACCGCGCCACCCAGGCCGCGCTCGCCGGTGCGAATCAGCAAACGCACGCGCGGGTCGGTGGCCGCGATTTCCTGTACGATGGTGTCGATTCCGTCGCGACTGTCGTCGTCCACCACCAGGATTTCGTAAGCGAATCCCAGAGGGTCGAGGCTCTGCCGGATACGATCGAGCACCGTGCGGATGTTTTCCGCCTCGCGCAGTGTGGGCACGACGAGTGCCAGCTTGGCAGCTGCCTTCGGCGCGGCGGAGACGGACAAAGTTTGACGGTCGGCAGAAGAATCGATTTCCTCTGCCGTGAGCTTCACGGCGTTTGCAGACATGTAACCTGATTCTAAGATCTGGGCGCTTGAAAAACTATCTTTTCCTGAAAAATGCCTGTATTTTAGCGGTTCTCGCCGCCCTCGGCCTGCTCATCGCCGGCTATCATCCCGGGGCCGAAGACGACGAAGTTTACCTCTCGGCCATCAAGCGCGACCTGAATCCGGCGCTGTTTCCGCACGATTCCGACTTCTTCGCGGTTCAGCTGCAGGCGACGGTATTCGACAAAGTCGTTGCGGAATCGGTGCGCCTCACCCACCTGCCGCTGGGCTGGGTGGTCCTCGCGTGGCACTATCTCGCCATTTATCTGGTCTTGCTCGGATGCTGGCGGCTCAGCTGCCGCTGCTTTCCCGAGGAATCTGCTCAGTGGGCGTCGACCGCGCTGGTGAGTGTTTTGCTCACACTGCCCATCGCCGGCAGCGCGCTCTACATCGTCGATCAGAACCTGCATCCGCGGGCTCTCGCCACGGCCGCGATCCTTGCCGCGGTTGTCGCCGTGCTCGATCGCAAGCTCGTTCTCGCCGGTGCGCTTCTCGTCGTCGCCCTCCTCTTTCATCCCATCATGGCGAGCTTCGGGATCTCATTTTGTGTTTTTCTGGCCTGGCGAGACCCATCCTGGCGCCCTGCTCGTGTCCTTTTCCTCTGTGCCCCTCTGTGTCCTCTGTGGTTAAAAGGAATTTTGGAACCCTGGGGATTCAGCGGAAGAGAGCTAGCCACCTTCACCCCGCTAGGCTGGATCTTCGAGCCGACCTCCGCCGCCTGGCGCGCCGCCGCCAGCACCCGCGATTACTACTACCTCGGACGCTGGCAATGGTACGAGTGGCTCGGCGTGATCGTGCCGCTGGCAATTCTGTGGTGGTTTCGCAAGATTGGGCAGAAAAATGGCGCGACGACTCTGGCCTACGTCGCCACGCGGCTGACTTACTTCGGCGTCTTCCAGTTGATCGTGGCCGTCGCACTCATGCTGCCCGAAAGCCTCGAGCGCATTCGCCCCTTGCAGCCCATGCGGTATTTGCATCTGCTCTATGTAATCTTCATCGTGCTCGCCGGAGGTTTGCTCGGACAGAAATTCCTGCGTGCTCACTGGACGCGCTGGGCACTGGTCTTCGTTCCGCTGGCGGCCGGCATGTTCTGGGCGCAGTGCGCGACGTACCCGGCGTCGCGGCATCTCGAATGGCCCGGATCCGCTCCCCATAATCCCTGGCTCGAAGCCTTCGCCTGGATTCGCACGCAGACGCCAATCGACGCCTACTTTGCCGCCGGAGCCGACTACATGCGCCGTCCCGGCGAGGACTATCACGGCTTCCGCGCGCTCGCCGAACGCAGCGTCCTCGCCGACGCGGCGAAAGACTCCGCCGTGGCCACCCAAGTCCCGCGACTCGCGCAACGCTGGCTGGACGAAGTCGAAGCGCAGCGCGGCTGGGAACATTTCGGCCCCGCCGACTTCACGAAGTTGAAAGAACGCTTCGGCGTGGATTGGGTGCTGGTCGAGCGCCCAGGCGGGGAAGGACTGGAGTGTCCTTACGAGAACGCCGCGCTGCGGGTGTGCCGGGTACCGTGAGGACACGGCGAGGGCATGTCAGTGAGTGTAACCGGGATATTTCGCCAGCCAACCCTGTTTAGTCTCCGTCCAAGCCGAGTGTGCCAAAAACGAGCCAGTAGCTTGGGTTCTAGGGCTGCCCCAATGAACATCCCCGCCTCAAGGCAACACCGGGCTTGAACGGGGCACCGGCTTGGGTCTCACTGCTGACGAGATTCTAGTTTCAAACGACACCCCACCCTCTCACAAAAACCGCGAGAAGGGTGGGGCACCGGAAATGAGAATTGGTCTGAACGGATGGGGCAGATCCGCGAACTTATTGATTCACTCGCAAAATCATTTCTGTCCCGCTGTCGAGATGCACATTGTTGCCCTGCGAGCTGACGACTGAGGCGGTTGCGAAAGTGGTGGTTTGCGAGAACAAGCTGAGACCCGGCAGTCCAACGACTCCCTGGCTGCTGGCCGACAAGGAACCATTCGCGGCTGCGCCTGGATGATCTGCCGTGTTGACCACTGTCCCGGTCGTGTGTGAAACAGTGGTGACCACCGCCCCCTTGGTGGAGCCGGTTCCGCTGAGGACCGCACCCCCGTAAGCTCTATGAGACGCTCTCGCACTGGCTGCGGCGCTGGCGGCCGCCTCCGGGCTGCTGCCGATCGCCTGAATGGTCAACGCTACAGGAATTTCCTTGCCGCTCTTCAAGACGGCGCGGTTAAACGCAATGCCGACTTGTGAAGTTGTCTGCTCACTGTTTTGCACTCTCACTCCCATGATGCGGCCTACGAGCTTGGACCCGCTTGGAACAACGACCTTCCCGCCCGCCGTGACGTCCCGGGTGGTCGTTGCGATCACTTCGTCCCCGACCTTGCTCTTCTTTGCGTCGACCGGCTTCACAAGTTCCGCTTGAATGATGGTGCCGGATTTTAGTGGGCTCGCGCTCGCGACTTTTCCAACCTTGTTTGAAACTTTAGTGGCCGCGGATGTAGCGGCCGAAGTCTTACTTTGCGCCTGCACGCCTGATCGCTGGGCAATCGCTGATGTCTGACTCGACACCGACCCCGTAGCGCCGGTTTGTGCGCTTTGTGCCACGCTACTTGCCGCCAGCGCGGTCGTCCCCAAGAACAACAACCCCAAACTTGCCTTCATACGGAGGCCCCCCTTCTGCGCATTCATTTTGAGTCTTTTGGGAATGGGCACGCCAGTTACCAAAGTCCGGTCGGTGTAACCCCAGTCATTGAGAATCAAGAACTTTTCTGAACGCAGGCCTGGCGGGGGCGAGGCTGGCCCGGGGCATGAAGCTAACTCGAGCAAACGCGGCCAACCCAAACACGTGGCGTCCGAGGGAGAGTCTTATCACCTTGCCCGGAGCGCTCCCATCAGATGCCCGCGTACCAGGCATAGCCTCCTTCGGGAGACGCGGAGCCCAGGCCTTTGCCGAACTTCTTCAGATCATTGGTGACCGTCAGGTGGGTGATGAATTTCACGTTTTTGTAGCCAAGCTGCCGAGGCACGCGGATGCGCACCGGTCCGCCGTTGCCCACGGGAAGATCGTTGCCATTCATTCCGTAAGTGAGGAAGGTCTGCGGGTGCATGGCGTCGGCCATGTCCATGCTTTCCCACCAGTCCGGCTCGATCGAGAAGTAGACAACGTGCGTGGCTTGCGGATGAGCGCCGACGACATCGAGGACGTGGGACAGGGGCACGCCGTTCCACTCGGCAACATAGGACCAGCCCTCCTCACATGCCAGTTCCGTAATCTGGCTGCGGGATGGATAGCTTTTGAGCTGGTCGATCGAAAACGCGGTGGGCCGTTCGACCATGCCGTCGACGGTCAGGCGCCAGTCGGCGAATCGTCCGGCTTGCAAGCGCTTGAACGCGTCGCTGAGAGGCGCGATCTCGTTGGGCAGAGGACGCTCCGAGATCTGGCTGCGGGAAAATTCCCGGGCCAGCGAGTGCCTGGTCAGCAGCCGCTGCGAAGCATAGGTCAAGCGTTTCGCCGAGGCCGTAGAGTCCGCCATGATCGGGCGGGACCAGTCCGTACTTTTTCGCCAGGTGCGCGGCCACTCCCAGGCCTGAGACCCCCGCGGCAGCCGCGAGTCCCGTGGTGATGAGCTTTCGGCGGGATATGTCGGTCATTGGCCCTCCGTACCCGGGCTGATTCGGCCCGTGATCATGGCTCGCATGCGGCTGCGGAATCCGGCAAAACACACCATCCCGACGTGAACGAAAAGAAACAGCAGCAGAGCGATGGAGATGAAGAAGTGTAGCGTGCGCGCGGTTTGCCGACCGCCCAGCAGGGTGACCGTCGCCGGAAACGCGGAAACGAAGCCAGGCGACATCGCCAACCCGGTCCAGATGACCAGCGGAAACAGAACGAAAACTACGAACAGATACGTGATCCGCTGCGGCAGGTTATACGACCAGGCTTCCTCCTCGTCCGGCCGCTTGAAGAGCATGTGATGTCTTAGCGCGGCCGAGAAACTTCGCCACGACAGGTCGGTTTTACTCGGGAGCAGGTCTTTCCGGAAATGTCCGCTGAACACGCCGTAGATCCCATACAGCAGGCCGGTCAGTACCGCGATCCACGCCGATTGAAAGTGAAGCGCGCGGCTCCAGCCGTTCTGATCGGGCATCACGTATCCGTAGCCGGTCGGAACCAGCGATCGCGAGGAGGGAATGGGAATCTTAAACAGCGGCTTGGTCAGGATAGTGCCGGTCTCGCCCCAATAGAATCGCGGGTGAGAAACAACAATTTCGCCGCCGGTGACGAGCAGGGCAAGGAAGCACAGCGTCGTGATCCAGTGAGTAATGCGAACGAGTGCCGAGTGCCGGGGCGTGGTCTTGGCGGTTGTAACCGGCAAGACCGGGGCAGAGCTTGGGACAGAATCTGCCAGTGGCACCTGGGCCGATTCCAATGTCGACATGTCGCCCCCTGTCGGACCCCGCAGGATTGCTGATACTACCACGGTACCGGCGGTGCGGCAGGGCGAACTCCTTATCTCACTGCTCCTTGGACTTCACGGCATGACGCAGCGCTGGTGTCGCGCCTGTCCGCAGGAGTAGCATCTAACCAGCGCGATGGCGACAACCCCAAGCACCCAAACCCCACCCCCCGCCGAGTGCCGGCCACCGGCGCGCCCACCCCTGCGCAGCCAGATTGGTCCACCCCTGCGCCGCAGTACCATTCGGCTGAACGAGATCCTCGCCTTCTCCTACGACACCTTCATGTCGAACAAGGTACGCTTCGCGCTCACGGGACTCGGCATGGTCATCGGTACCGCCTCGCTAATCCTGGTGGTCACCATCGGCATGACCGGCAAGCAGTACGTGCAGCGCCTGATCCAGTCGATCGGCGCCAACATGATTTACGTTGAGTACTCGGGCGGCGCGCAGCGCATCACCGCCAACGCCCCCGACCCGCTCACCGTCGACGACATGCACGCCGTCCAGGAGCAGGTTCCCAGCGTGACCTATGCTTCGCCGCTGGTCATGCTCAGCGAACGCATCGCCGCCGGGTCAGGGAAAGAAAAAGACATCAGCGTGATGGGCTCCTCGCCCGAATACCAGCGCGTGCGCAACCTGATCGTGCTTTCCGGCCGCTTCTTCGATGCGGGGGACGCGCAGTCGCGCAACAAGGTCGGTGTGCTCACCCAGAAAATGGCCGAGGAACTCTACGGCTCGGCCGACGCCGCCGTTGGCCAGGTCATCAAGCTGAGCGGCCTGCCCTTCACCGTGATTGGCACCTTCAAGGAAGGTGTCGACACCTTCGGCCAGTCCGAAGTGCAGGACTACAGCATGGTGATCCCCGACACGGTGAGCCGCTACTTCACCGAGAACGCCGCCGTGAAGCAGATCTTCTTTACCGTCGCCAGCCCCGACGACGTGATTCCCGCCACTCATCAAATCCAGCGCGTCATTCAGTCCCGGCACCGGTCCGAGTCGGTTTACACCGTCAGCAATCTGACGCAACTGCTCGCCGTCTGGGACAAGATCGCCAATGCGCTGACGATTGGCCTGCTGCTGATTGCCGCCGTCACGCTGCTGGTCAGCGGCATCGGGATCATGAACATCATGCTGGCCACGGTGAGTTCGCGAATTCGCGAAATCGGCATCCGCAAGGCGGTCGGCGCCACCAACCGCGAAATCCGCTTTCAGTTCCTCGCCGAAGCGGTATTGATCTCCCTGGTCGGTGGCATCGCCGGCATCGTCATCGGCCTGGCCATCCCGTTCTCGGTTCGTTTTCTGACGGAATACCGCATCCCGATCTCGGGCCTGTCGGCCATCATCGCCATCGTCGTGTCGTCGCTGGTGGGAATTATCTTCGGAACGCTCCCCGCGACGCGGGCCGCCCAGCTCGACCCGGTGGAGAGTCTCAGGTACGAGTAAGGTTTGCGTAGGGACAGCCCCGGGGTCCCCATCGCGCCCGGTTTTGGCGAGATGGGGTGGAGGTGCCTCAGGCTGTCCGGCCGAGCGCCAGGTCGGCAGAGCTATTTCCGGTTTTCCGAGTATCCGATCCCGAGAACTCGGAAAATCCCGCTGCTAGCGAGAACGTTTCGTCGTGTCGGTGGAGCGCCGGGCGTCCCCGCCCGTCGGGTTTTCATAGCCAGAAGCTAGTAGCCAGAAGCCAGAAGCCCTCCAATGCAAAAGCCGGGCAGGTTCGCCCGGCTTTCTTGGATTCTGATCGAACTAGGGTCCGGTCAGACTTATAAATTTTCCTACCTGTCACCGCTTGCCGTATCACCGCTTACCGTACTTGGCCCGGCTTGGGAAGTCACCAGTTCCCAAGGCTGAATTACATGACCAGTGCCAGGTTCTCCAGTTCCATCTGAAGTACCGGCAAAGAGCAGCCTGCCATCTCGACCCGGCCAGCTGCATCCAGAGCCGCCTGCGGAGACACCCCGTAGCCGCGGCCCATCAGGAACACCTGCAATAGCTCGGCAGCCTCTCGCGAATCGATCATCCCGCCTTGCAGAAGATCGCTTCTCAGCGACGCCAGCTCCATGCTTGTAAATCTCTCTTTCATGGCCGTCCTCACCTCCGACCTGCGTTCAACATCCTGCCCATTAGACTCAGCGGCTACTGGAAATGTTGCAAGCAATTTGGATGCCGCAACCAGCCCCTGTTCCCATATTGGGATCAGAACGTCATCTGCTTTCATTAACCCGTCTGGAAATGGAGAGTTGCGGGCAACCTTTACCAAGGTACCCAGTGTCGGGGTACGAACGGAGCCGTCCCGACAGTGACACAAGGTGTCGATCTGGGACGAAAAGCGGCGATTTTCGTTCAAAATGCGGCAAAAGGCCCAAGCGCGGAAAATTTGAACGGAAATGCCCACCTGTCGATGGAGCGACTCGGGCGTCCTCGCCCGTCGACCTGTCAGCCGCTTTCAGGAAGGTTCAGTCGTCGCCTGGTCCACCAGCAGGATCGGAATGTTGTCCCGTACCGGATAAACGCGTTCACATTCCGTGCATTTCAGGGCTTCGGGGTCAACTTTTAGAACAAGTGGCTTTTTGCAGACCGGGCAGACCAGAATTTCAAGCAGGTCTTGGGGAATCATGTTGCGGATTTTACCCCTCGACGCTCACAAGTGTAGGAATTTCGTTCGCCTAGTCGGCGGAGCTTGGAGACTCCAGCGGGGGCCGAGCGGGCTTGCGTCCCAAGTGAAATCGCAGGCGGTCCATATACAGGTAGACAACCGGTGTTGTGAACAGCGTGAGCGCCTGGCTGACGATGAGGCCGCCGACGATCGTCAGGCCAAGCGGGCGACGCAACTCTGCCCCGGTGCCGGTGGCCAGAGCCAGGGGCAACCCGCCCAGCAACGCGGCCATGGTGGTCATCATGATCGGCCGGAAGCGTAGCACGCAGGCTTCATGGATGGCGTCGACGGGAGCTTTGCCTTCCCTGCGTTCCGCGTCGAGCGCGAAGTCGATCATCATGATGGCGTTCTTCTTGACCAGGCCGATCAGCAGAATGATTCCGATCAGGCCCATCACGTTCAGCTCATTGCGCGTGATTTTGAGCGCGAGCAAGGCGCCAACCCCGGCCGAGGGAATGGTCGAAAGAATCGTGATGGGATGGATGAAGCTCTCATAGAGCATTCCCAGCACGATGTAGACCGCCAGCAGAGCGGTGACAATCAGCACAGGCTCGTTGGCGAGCGAATCCTGGAAGGCCGCCGCCGTGCCTTGAAAGCTGGCATGAATCGTCTCGGGAAAGCGGATGGAGCGCTCCACGTTTTCGATCGCCTGCGTGGCTTGTCCCAGAGAGACACCCGGAGCGAGGTTGAAAGAAATGGTGACGGCCGGCCATTGCCCCTGGTGGTTGACCGCGAGAGAAGTGTCGCCGGTTCCGAAGTGCGCGAAGGCCGACAGGGGAACCACTTTCCCGGCGGAGGAGCGTACGTACACATTGTCGAGAGTTTCTGGAGTTCGCTGATACTGCGGCGCCACCTCCATGACGACGTGGTATTGGTTCAGGGTCTCGTAGATCGTGGAGACCTGGCGCTGGCCAAAGGCGTCGTAGAGGACGGTATCGATGTCGCGAGCGGCGACTCCCAGGCGCGAGGCTGTGTCGCGGTCGATGACCACGTTCAGTCCCAGCCCTTTGTCCTGCTGATCGGTGTTCACCTGCTGCAACTGGGGAAGCGCGCGCATCTTTTGCAGCAGCATCGGAGCCCATTCATTCAGCTGCGCAAGGTTGTCGCCTTGCAGCGTGTACTGGTACTGCGCCTGGCTGATGCGGCCGCCAATGTTCAGGTCCTGTTGCGCCTGCATGTACAGGGTGGCTCCGGGAACGACGGAAAACTTGCGTGACAGGCCGGCGATGACCTGATCGGCCGACAGCTTCCGCTGGCCCAGGGGCTTGAGCGTAATGAACATGCGTCCCTGGTTCATCGCGGTGGTGCCGCCGCAGAAGCCGATCATGTTTTGCACGTTCGGATCCTCCATCCCGATGTGCACAAACTGGCGCATCTTCTGGCTCATCGCTTCAAAGGAAATGTCTTGCGCGGCCTGCACCGATCCCTGGATTCTCCCCGTGTCCTGCTGCGGGAAGAAGCCCTTGGGGGCTTCCTTGAACAGATAGACGCTCAGGCACGCGGTGCCAATCGTGATGAGCAGGACGGCGAACTGGTGACGAAGCACCCAGCCCAGTGCGACCCGGTAGGTTTCCTGGATCCCGTTGAACAGCTTCTGGCTCAAGTTGAACGTGTGGCCATGCTTTTCCTCGCGAAGCGGGCGCAACATCTGGGCGCACATGGCGGGGGTTGTGGTCAGCGACACCACCAGCGACACCAGAATCGCGATGCTCAAGGTGACGGCGAATTCACGGAACAAGCGCCCGACGATGCCACCCATCATCAGAATCGGAATAAACACCGCGACCAGCGACGTGCTCATCGAAAGCACCGTGAAGCCGATTTCTCTCGCGCCCCGGAAAGTCGCCTGCACTGGCGGCAGCCCCAGTTCCAGATAGCGGGTGATGTTTTCGAGCACAACGATCGCGTCGTCGACCACGAACCCGGTGGAAATGGCCAGCGCCATCAGCGAAAGGTTGTCGAGGCTGTAGCCCAGCAGGTACATCACGCCGAACGTGCCAATCAGGGAAAGCGGCACGGCGATACTGGGGATGAGGGTGGAGCGCACGGTGCGCAGGAAGGCGAATACCACCAGAATCACCAGCACGACCGAGATTCCCAGCGTGATCTCGATGTCGCGCAACGAGGCGCGCACCGTGGTAGTGCGGTCTGACACCACGTCGATCTTGATTGAGGGCGAGATGGACGACTGCAGCTCGGGCAGGGTTCCAAGGACGTTGTCGACGGTCTGAATAATGTTTGCGCCCGGCTGCCGCCAGATAATCACGATGACCGCGCGCTTCCCGTTCGACAAGCCGTAGATGTGAGCGTCCTCCACCGAATCCTGCACGTCGGCCACATCACTGAGACGGACGGTCGATCCGGTCTGCGGGTTCGTGGAGATGATCAAGGGCTTGTACTGCTCGGCCTTGGTGAGCTGATCGTTATCGGAGATGGTCCAGGTGTCGATCCTGTCTGCCATCTCGCCTTTTGGAGAATTGACGTTGGCGCTGGCCAGGGACGTGCGCACCGCGTCGAGGCCGAGGCCGAATTTGTTCAGTTCATTGGGATTGACCTCGACGCGCACCGCGGGATTCGCGCCGCCCCCGACGTACACCTGGCCGACGCCCGGGACCTGCGACAGCTTCTGGGAAAGAATCGAGTTCGCCTGGTCGTAAATGTTGGGCAGGGGAATGGTGTCGGAGGTCAGCGACAGAATCAGAATGGGCGCGTCGGCAGGGTTTACCTTCCGGTACCAGGGATTGCCTGGCAGATCGGCCGGCAACTGGCTGCGCGCCGCGTTGATGGCGGCTTGTACGTCGCGGGCAGCGGCGTCAATGTTGCGGTTGAGATCGAATTGCAGGACGATTCCGGTGGAGCCCAGTTGGCTCACCGAAGTCATCTGGTTGATGCCCGCGATTCGGCCGAACTGGCGCTCGAGCGGGGACGCCACCGACGACGCCATGGTCTCGGGGCTGGCGCCGGGAAGGCTCGCGGAAACCTGGATGACCGGAAATTCGACCTGGGGAAGCGGCGCTACGGGCAGGAAATTAAACGCCAGCACGCCCGACAGCAGCAGGGCGGCGGTCAACAACGAAGTGCCGATCGGTCTTCTGATGAAAGGGGCCGAGATATTCATGTGACGTGCGCCGTCGACAGACGGTGGCGATCCTCGCGTTCCCGGCGGAGACCCGAGCCGATATCCTCATATGTTGATATATATCGTATCACGACATGAATGCGCTCGATTTGCCGGACTCCGGAATTCAATTCTTCCCCGCACGCCCCGCCTGATTGCCCCGGCATTGACTGCGGCGCTCGGCCCGCGTACTGTGTCGCCGAACGACGGAGGAACCGCAATGCCACACTATGTGACGCTCGTTCGATACACCCACCAGGGAATTTCAAAAATCAAGGACAGCCCCTCGCGCCTCGACGCGGCCAGGAAAGCGGCCGAGGCCGAAGGAGGGAAGATTCAGGCGTGGTATCTGACCATGGGCCATTACGATGCCGTTTTTATCGCCGAGTTTCCCAGCGACGAGGCCTGCGCCAAGTTCACCTTGTCCGCAGGAGCACTCGGAAATATTTCAACCGAAACCATGAAAGCGTTTCCCGAAGCGGAGTACCGAAAAATTATTGGTGCCCTTCGGTAGGTTGGTTCGATGATTGAGTCAGGACCGCCCGACGGCCGGGCGGTCGTTTATTTTTGGACGTGTCTGCGCCGGGATGGTGAGCGGGTTTCCACGCCCAGTCCCCCCGCCGGATCAGGTGGCTCTGGTCACTGATTCTTCGGACGTTTGCCAGTTAAAATAGTGCGTAAGCCTTGCCATACATAAATAAAGGACCCCATGCCCGCTACTATTCTCGACGGCAATAAGATCGCTGCCGAAATCCGCGCCGAGGTCGCCGCCGAAGCCAAGGCACTCGCCGGGGCCGGGATGCGTCCCGGACTGGCCGTCGTTCTGGTCGGGCACAATCCCGCTTCGGAAATCTACGTTCGCGGCAAAGTGAAGAGCTCGGAGGAGATCGGCCTCTACAGCGAGAAGCACACGCCGCCGGAGACCGTGAGCACCGACGAATTGCTGGCGCTCGTCGAGGACCTCAACCGGCGCGATGAAATCGATGGCATCCTCGTGCAGTTGCCGCTGCCTTCGCAGGTCGACGCCAAGAAAGTCCTCATGGCCGTCGATCCGGCCAAAGACGTCGACGGCTTTCATCCCATGAACGTCGGTTTCCTCTCCACGCAGCGTCCGGGCCTGGTGCCATGCACGCCTGGCGGCATCATGGAAATGCTCCGGCGCTGCAATATCCCGATCGCCGGCCAGGAAGCGGTGGTCGTGGGCCGCAGCGACATCGTGGGCAAACCGATGGCCATGCTGCTGATCAACGCGAATGCCACGGTCACCGTCTGCCACTCGAAAACCCGCGATCTGCCCGGGGTCTGCCGCCGCGCCGATATCCTGGTCGCCGCCATCGGGCGCGCCGGCATGGTCACGCGCGATTTCGTGCGGCCTGGCGCTACCGTCATCGATGTCGGCATGAATAAGATCACCGACCGCGCCGAGTTTGACCGCTTCTTCAAAGGGAACGAGAAACGCGAGCAGGCCTTCGCCAAAAACGGATCGACCCTGGTGGGCGACGTTCACCCTGAAGTCGCGGAAATCGCCGGCGCCATCACGCCCGTCCCCGGCGGCGTCGGTCCGCTCACCATCGCCATGCTGATGGCCAACACGGTGAGGGCCGCGAAGCTGCGCAGAGGAACGGCCGTCTCGGTCGGATAGCAAGTCTGTCTGTTTGATCGATGGAGCGGCGGGCGTCCCCGCCCGCTGGCGGGCGAGACGCCCGTCCCTCCACCGTCTGCAAGAGCCTTTCCCCAAAGCTTTTCTCTGTGTCTCTGTGCCTCTGTGGTAGGTTTTGGTTTTGAGGTTCCCGCGGAAACGAGGGCTCTCTGCTGAAAGTCGGCCTCACCGGCGGCATCGCGAGCGGCAAGACGGTCGTGGGCGAAATGTTCGTGGCCTGCGGCGCGCACCTGATTCAGGCTGACCACATCGCTCACGAGCTGATGCAGCCGGGCCAGCCGGTGTACAACGAAGTTGTGCGAGTCTTCGGAGCGGGCATTCTCAATCCCGACGGCACCGTCAACCGTCCCAAGCTTGCAGAAGCTGCTTTCGGACATCCGGAAAGCGGCGGATCGTCCCGCATCGCCGAGCTTAACCGCATTGTGCATCCGGCCGTAGTCCGCCGACAGGATGAATGGATGGACGAAGTAGGCGCCCGCGACCCGCGCGCCGTGGCGATCGTCGAAGCGGCGCTGATCATAGAAGCCGGCGCCGCCGCCCACTTCGATCGGCTCATTGTCGTGACCTCGTCGGAAGAGCAGCGCGTCGAGCGGTTCGCGCGCCGCCTGAAGCTGGAAACCGAACGCGCCCGCCGCGAAGTCGAGCGCCGCATGGCCGCCCAGCTGCCCGACTCCGTCAAATCCAGAAAGGCCCACTACATTATCGACAACTCCGGCTCGCTCGACGCGACCCATGCGCAGGTGGAGCGGGTGTACCGGTTGCTCAAGGCCGAGGCCGAAGGACGGGAGGCCGCGCAGAATCCGCTCAACTCCAAATAGCCGACTCCGAACAGCAAGGCTACGTCACCAGAGGGAAAGATTGCATCGGCAAGCCTGACCTGATCTCGAATGAGAGAAAGAGGCGGTATACTCGCCAGCTGCCGCCGGAGTCGTTCATGAGACTCGCTCCTGCCGTTGGGTTCGTCGCAATCGTCGCTGTCGCCCTTGCCGCCGTCGCCCAGAACGAGAAGGATTCTTCTCGCAAGCCGCCGCCCAAAGACTATTCCTTCACGGTCAGAGCCAGCAGCGTCTGGACCGACACCGGCCTCGATCTTGAGCCGGGAGATCGGATTCATGTCACCGGGGCCGTTACTGCGTGTGAGGGAGGCTCCCCCAGTGAGAAAGCGCACTTGCCGCTGCCTTCCGCTCCGGGAGGCGCGTTGCTGCTCAAGCTTCACGCGGAAGCGAACCCGATTCTCGCGTCCCCCGATGCGGACCTGCCCATCATTGACGCCAGCCACCTCTATCTCGGCGTGAATGGCTGGCAATGTCACGGAACCATTGCCGCCAAGGTGCAAGTGCAGCGGCACAAGTCTCCGTCCCCAAGGCCGTAGCCCCGCGAGGGGTAGCTTTCAAGCACCTGGCCCTAGCACTTAAAATCGCCGCGTCCTTCAACTCCGCGACCTCGTTGACTTGAGCCACAGCCGCGCATACCATGGCCGCGCGCCATGCTGAACCAGACCATTTCCCACTACCGCATTGTTGAGAGGTTGGGTGGTGGCGGAATGGGCGTGGTCTACAAAGCTGAGGACATCAAGCTCGGCCGCTTCGTCGCTCTCAAGTTCCTTCCCGACGCAGTCGCCAAAGATCCGCAGGCCCTGGCGCGTTTCCAGCGCGAGGCCAAAGCCGCCTCTGCCCTGAATCATCCGAACATCTGCACCATCCACGAGATCGACGAGCAGAACGGCCAGGCCTTCATCGTCATGGAGTTCCTCGATGGCATGACGCTGAAGCATCGAATTGCGGGACGACCGCTCGACCTCGATCTCCTGCTCTCCCTCGCCATCGAGATCGCCGACGCCCTTGACGCCGCGCATTCGGAAGGCATCATTCACCGTGACATCAAGCCCGCGAATATCTTTGTCACCAAGCGCGGCCACGCCAAGATCCTCGACTTCGGGCTGGCGAAGGTCACGCCTTCCGTCGTCGCGGGACCGCTAGTGAGCGCGACCGCGGCCAGCGATGAGCACCTGACCAGTCCGGGCGCGACTCTCGGCACGGTCGCCTACATGTCGCCGGAACAGGCCAAGGGAAAAGAACTCGACCCCCGCACCGACCTTTTCTCCTTCGGAGCGGTTCTCTACGAGATGGCGACTGGCGTGTTGCCGTTTCCCGGCGAAACCTCGGCGATCATTTTCAAGGCCATCCTCGACTCCGATCCCCCGCCCGCCATCCGCTTCAACCGGGAGGTTCCGCCGAAGCTGGAGGACATCATCGGGCGCGCTTTGGAAAAAGACCGCGAACTGCGCTACCAGAGCGCGAAAGAGATGCGCTCGGAACTGCAGCGCCTGAAGCGCGACACCGAGACCGGGCGCGTGCCGAAACAAAGTTCCGGCGTGGTGGCGGCCGCCCCCGAGAGCGGAGTCCATGTCGCCGCCACACCCGCAAGTCGAAGCTCGGAGTCCGTACTGACGGCGCCTCCCGCGCCCTCTTCGCCTTCGGTACAAATCTCCGAGGAAAAACCAGCTTCGGTTCCGGTTGTGGAGACGCCGGGTTCGGGGCGCTCGAAACTGTGGATTGTGGCGGCTGCCGTAGTTCTCGCCGCGCTCATTGGGGGCGGCTACTACTTCATGCACTCGCGCGTGCCGGGGACCGACTCGAAAGCCAGCGCGCCGCTGACCGAAAAGGACACGGTGGTGCTTGCCGATTTCGACAACTCCACCGGGGACCCCGTCTTCGACGGCACACTGAAGCAGGCCCTCGCCGTCGATCTCGTGCAATCTCCCTTCCTCAACATTCTTTCCGACCGCAAGATCAGCGACACTTTGAAACTCATGGGCCGCGCTCCCAGCGAGCATGTCACTGCCGAGATCGCCAGGGAACTTTGCCTCCGCACTGGCAGCAAGGCCGTCATCGGCGGATCGATCTCCAAACTCGGCAGCGAGTATGTCGTCTCGCTCGACGCGATTGCCTGCAGTAACGGAGACAGCCTGGCCAGGGAGCGCGCCGAAGCGGGCAGCAAGGAATCCGTGCTCAAGGCGCTCGATACCGCAGCCATCGCCATCCGTACGCGCCTCGGCGAATCGCTCGCATCAGTGCAGAAGTTCGATGTGCCCGTGGAAGCCACTACGCCGTCGCTCGAAGCCCTGAGGGCTTACAGCATGAGCATCACGACTGGCCGAACCAAGGGCAGCGCAGAAGGCATACCTTTTCTGAAACGCGCCATTGAACTCGACCCCAACTTCGCCATGGCCTATGTTGGCCTTGCCGTCAATTATGCGAATCTTGGACGGGCGAGTCTTGCCGCGGACAATGCCAAAAAGGCATATGACTTGCGCGACCGCGTCAGTGAACGAGAGAGGTACCGCATCTCCTCCTTTTATTTTGAGTTCGTCACCGGCGAAGTCGAGAAGGCCACAGAGGCATACGAACTGTGGGCGAAGAGCTACCCGCGCGACATGGTTCCTCACGCTAATCTCGGAGTTCTCTACAGTAACCTGGGCCAATACGACAAGGCGATCGCGGAAGTGGAAATGAAGCAAAGCCTGGAACCGACCATCAACGGCTACGGGAACCTGGCAGAGCTCTATGTCATGTTCAATCGCGTCAAGGACGCTCGGCAGACGCTGCAGGAAGCACAGCAGAAGCACTTCGATGGTCTGGGGATTCGAAGCGACCTGTACGCCTTGGCATTTCTGTCGGGGGACACGGCGGAAATGGAACGACAGGTGGCCTGGGCAGCCGGCCGTCCCGGCGAAGAAGATCAGATGCTCAACATGGACGCGGATTCGCAGGCCTACTACGGCCGCCTGCAAAAGGCGCGCGACGTTGCCCGGCGCGCCGCTGACTCCGCGGTGCGAGCCGACGCTAAAGAAACCGGGGCGCAGTGGATCGCGTTTCAGGCAGTCCGCGAGGCCGAACTGGGGAACGTCAGCGCTGCCCGCCAAGCCGTTGCCCGCGCGCTGGCACTCGCTCCGGGCCGAAATGTCAAAGTTCTGGCCGCTTTGGCCCTGGCACGCACGGGTGAAACTACTCAATCCAAATCCCTCCTCGAAACGCTCCAAAAGTCCGACCCCACCAATACTTTTCTAAAGGTGTACTGGTTCCCGGTGCTCGAAGCATCGATTGCGATGGCACAGCAGGCGCCGGACCGGGCCACCGTCGCGCTTGAGCCTTCCCTCCCCTATGAGCTTGGGGAGCCACCTCCTGGAATCAGCACAATGTATCCTGCGTACATTCGCGGGTTGGCCTATCTTGCCCAAAAGAACGGTCCAGCTGGAGCCGCCGAATTTCAGAAGTTCGTCGATCATCCCGGCGTCGTGAGAAACTTTTTGCTGGGTTCGCTTGCCCGCCTCCAACTGGGCCGTGCCTACAGCATGGCTGGAGATTCTGGCAAGGCCAAGGCGGCCTATCAGCAGTTCTTTTCGATCTGGAAAGACGCCGATCCGGACGTGCCCATCCTGAAAGAGGCGAAGGCCGAGTACGCCAAGCTGCAGTAATCCGCGACGACCATAAGCACTGCCCGTTTCGACCGGAACGAAACTCCTCCTGCGTCCGTACTGTCCTTTGAGGGACTCGCCCGCCGCGGGACGCGTCGGACCTCATCGATTGGTTAGAATTAGGTGTAGGCGTTGTCTGGTTTCGAGCGGGTGACCCATTTATGAAGCTTTTCCGCCCTATCGTGCTCGCCGTCCTGCTGGCGGCAGCATTCTTCTATTTCACAACCTGGAAGTCCACGGCACCACGCCTGGCGAACTGGATCAGCCGCCCGAATAAGGTAGAGATCACCGAGGCTGCCGGCAACGAGTCCCTCGACCCCGAAGAGCAGAACAATATTCTCGTTTACCGCAAGAACATCCCGTCGGTCGTCAACATCACGTCAAAGGCGGTGACATTCGATTTCTTCTATGGCCTCGTTCCCCAGGAGGGCCAGGGCTCCGGTTTCGTCATCGACAAGGAAGGGCACGTCCTCACCAACTACCACGTGATCGCCGACGCCCGCCAGGTTGAAGTCACCATGCACAACCGGAAGAAGTATCGGGCCACGGTCGTCGGCTCCGATCCGGCGCATGACCTCGCCGTCATTAAGATCGACGCGCCCAGCCTTACCCCGGCTGTGCTGGGCGACTCGAAAAACCTGCAGGTCGGGCAGAAGGTGTACGCCATTGGCAATCCTTTCGGACTGGCCGGCACGATGACCCGCGGCATCGTCAGCTCGATCCGTCCGGTGAAGGAGCCGAACGGCGCCACGATCGACGAAGCCATCCAGACCGACGCCGCCATCAATCCCGGCAACTCCGGCGGGCCGCTGATGAACGGCCACGGCGAAGTCATCGGCATCAACACCATGATTCTCTCCAACGTCGGTCAGAACGCCGGCATCGGCTTCGCCATTCCCATCAACACCGCGAAGGCCGTCCTCAATGACCTGGTGACGCTCGGCCGCGTGCGGCGTCCCGCGCTGGGAGTGCAGACCATCCCCATCGGTCCAGAGCTTGCCGAGCAGATGGGGCTGCCCGTCGATTTCGGCCTGCTGATTATTAAGGTGCTGCCGGGCGGCGCCGCCGAGCATGCCGGACTGCGTGGTGGCAGCGAGCGCGCCTACCTGGGCAACATCCCGATCATGCTGGGCGGCGACCTGATCATTGCCATCGACGGTGAAAACGTTCAGGACCAGCAGGACCTCGCGCAGGTGATGAATGCCCACCGCGCCGGCGATTCGGTGAAGGTCACCGTCTATCGCGGCAAGCAGAAAGTCGATGTCACGGTGACGCTGGGCGAAGCCAGAGAACAAGTGTAGAGAGTAAGTTTAAAGACCAATCCAAACGAAGAGCCCTCTGCGTCGTCCAATAGAACAGACGCGAGCAAAGCGCCCGCGCTCCCTCAACTCAATGCGAATTTTTCTCTGCATTTTTCTCTGCGGCACCTCTCTGCGTCCTCTGCGTTTCAAAGCTTTTTCCCGAACTCTCTTCACGGCCATGGCCCTGCTTGTCGCGTGAAGCCAAGCTCGTGCTACGCGACATGGTATGACAAGAAATGAAGCAGCACGATGAGCAACCACTCTCCGTGCTCTGTGCCCTCTGTGCCCTCTGTGGTAAAAAAGCCATCAGCCGCCAGCGACCCGCTGAAAACAAGCGACGAGCGCCTGGCGACTGAGAAGCACCATGAACGTTGATTCCATTCGCGCGTATTGCCTCGCGTTTCCCGACGCCACTGAAAAGCTGCAATGGGAAGACAACCTCTGCTTCAAGCTCGGCGGCAAAATTTTCGCTATGCTCGGGCTCGACCGCCTGCGCCTTTGTTTCAAGTGCGCGCCCGATGCTTTTGCCGAACTGATCGAACGCGAAGACATCCGCCCGGCTCCCTATGTCGGCCGCTACAAGTGGGTCATGCTCGATCGTCTGGATGCCCTCGGCGACGCGGAACTGGAACACTTCATTCGCCAGTCTTACGACATGGTCGCCGCGAAAGCTCCCAAGCGGAAAGCTTCGCCGCGCTCCCGCACAACGGGCCGTGTGACCGCGAAAGGAACTTCCCGCCGCGCCGCCAAGAAGAAGTCCCCCACGCCGAGAGCCGCTCGCCGTGCGGGGAAGAAATCGGTGATTCGCCGCAAGAGCGCTTCCCGAAAGCCCAAGCGCCGGTAATCTCCTTCCAGACACACGTACCTCTTCCCGAACTCGCGCGGTTATGCCAGACTTGCGGGTCGCGAGGACCGCTTTGAGCCTTTTCGGATGCGTCGAAGCCGGCGGAACAAAATTCGTTTGCGGCCTGGGGACCAGCCCCGATGATCTGCAACTCACCCACATCCCCACCACCTCGCCGAGCGACACGATGGACAAGGTCGTCGGCTTCTTTCGCGAAGCCGGATCCTCGTTGAGCGCGATTGGCGTGGGCGCTTTCGGTCCAGTCGATCTTCGCTCCGAGTCGCCGACGTTCGGCTACGTCACTTCGACACCGAAGGTCGATTGGAAAGACTTCGATCTTGCCGGTACCCTGCAGCGTGCCCTCGACGTTCCCGTAGGCTTCGACACTGACGTAAACGCGGCAGCGGCCGGGGAGGCGCGCTGGGGCGCGGGCCGCGGCATTCCCGACTTTCTCTATCTCACCGTCGGTACCGGCATCGGCGGCGGCGCGCTGGTGAATGGCGAAGTGATTCATGGGCTGCTCCATCCCGAGATGGGCCACATCCGCATCCCGCACGATCTGAAAGAAGATCCCTTTCCCGGCTGTTGTCCTTATCATTTCGATTGTCTCGAGGGACTCGCTTCCGGCCCGGCAATCCAGGCGCGCTGGGGCGTGCCCGCGTCGCAGTTGGCCCCCGATCATCCTGGGTGGGCGCTCGAAGCGCGTTACCTCGCGTTCGGCCTCGCGACCTGGGTATGCACGCTTTCGCCCCAGCGCATCCTGATCGGTGGAGGCGTCATGCAGCAGGCGCGTCTGTTTCCGTTGATTCGCCAGGAACTCCTCCGCCTGCTGAACGGATACATTCAGGTCAAAGCGATTCTCCAGGACATCGACCGCTACGTGGTCCCGCCGCAGTTGGGCAGTCGCGCCGGGGTGCTGGGCGCGATGGTTCTGGCGGAGCACATCTATCGGAATCCCAGCGCGCGCATCGGAGCGCCGCTGGCAGGAGCCGACGCATGGCGCTGAACTCCACGCTGGTGAAGAGCACGGCAGTCGCCGCCCTTGGCGGATTGCTCTTCGGCTTCGACACGGCCGTCATCGCCGGCGCCACCGGCCAGCTGACCACCGCCTTTCAGTTGACGCCCGGGGGCCTGGGGCTGACCGTCTCGATCGCGCTCTGGGGCACCGTCGCCGGAGCTTTACTGGCGAGCATCCCTGGCGACCGCTATGGCCGCCGCGACAGCCTGCGCGTCATGGCGATCCTCTACCTGATTTCGGCACTGGGCTGCGCCTTCTCCACGAACTGGTATGCGCTCGTGTTCTTCCGCTTCATCGGAGGTCTCGCCATCGGCGGCTCGTCCGTGCTCGGCCCCATGTACATTGCCGAAATCGCACCTGCGCGCTGGCGCGGGCGCCTGGTCGGATTTTTCCAGTTCAACGTCGTTGCCGGAATTCTGCTGGCCTACCTCTCGAATTACCTGGTCGGCCTTTCCCTCCAAGGCAGCCCGCTCGAGTGGCGCTGGAAGCTGGGTATCTCGGCCGTGCCCGCAGCGCTGTTTTTCCTGATGCTGTTCGGCATCCCCCGCAGCCCGCGCTGGCTGGCGCGCAAGGGACACATCGAAGAAGCTCGTGGCGTTCTCGAAGCCATCGGCGAGGAAAACATCGACTCCGAGCTGGCGGCCATGAATGCGGCGTTCCAGCTCGAAAAGCAGCAGGGGCAGGAGCACCTGTTCACCGCCCGCAACCGGCTGCCGTTGTTCCTTGCGATCTCGATCGCGATGTTCAACCAGCTGGCCGGCATCAACGCCATCCTGTACTACCTCAATGACATCTTTGCCCGCGCCGGCTTCAATAAAGTTTCTTCCGACCTGCAGGCGGTCGCCATCGGCGCCACCAACCTGCTCTTCACCATGCTGGCCATGTCGATCATCGATCACGTTGGCCGCCGCACGCTGATGCTGATCGGCTCAGTCGGCACCGCACTGAGCCTGGCCGGGGTGGCAGCGATTTTCTGGACGGGTCAGCACGAGCGGTTACTGGTCTGGCTGCTCATCGGCTTCATCGCGGCGTTCGCCTTCTCGCAAGGCTCGGTGATCTGGGTCTACATCAGTGAGGTGTTTCCCACCGCCGTGCGCGCCCGCGGGCAAAGTTTGGGAAGCTCCACGCACTGGATCATGAATGCCATCATTTCCTGGGCGTTTCCCATCGTTGCCGCGCACTCCAAGCCCGCGCCCTTTGTCTTCTTTTCGGCCATGATGGTGCTGCAATTCTTCGTGGTGCTCTTCTTCTATCCCGAAACCAAGAACATCGTGCTCGAAGACATGGAGAAGAAGCTCACCACCGCCTGACGCGACGATTTGACTCACCATTCCTCGGTGGGCTAGCCTCAAGAGTTCACGGGCTCGGGCGTGCGAGCTTGGTGTAGCGTCCCGTCTTCCGAAACTTCACCTGCAATGCGATTCCGCCGAAACTCACTCATTCCGCTGCTGCTGATGTGCGTGCTCGCGAGCGCGGTCCAGGCCGCTCCCATGCGGCCGGCGCACGCGCAGCATGCCATGGTGGCGAGCATGCACGAGCTGGCTTCGCGTGCCGGAGTCGAGATGATGCAGGCGGGCGGCAACGCGGTCGATGCCGCCGTCGCCACCGGTTTCGCCCTGGCGGTGGTGCACCCGCAAGCCGGAAATCTCGGAGGCGGCGGGTTCATGCTCATCCGCATGGCTGATGGGGTGACCCACTTCATCGATTACCGCGAGAAAGCGCCCGCGGCCGCGAGTGCCGACATGTATCTCGATGCCCAGGGCAACGTGATCGAAAACGCCAGCCTGGTCGGATACAAGGCCATTGGCGTGCCCGGATCGGTGGCCGGACTGGCTTACGCGCAGAAGACCTATGGCAAGCTGCCGCTCGCGCAAGTGATGGCTCCCGCGATCAAGCTGGCCCGCGAGGGTTACGCGCTTGCCTGGGAAGATGCGCAGGATCTTCGCGATGAGGATCTCGCGAAATTCCCTGAATCGAAGCGGATCTTTCAACGTGATGGCAATTACTACCAGCAGGGAGAAATCCTGCGGCAACCGGACCTGGCGCGCACGCTCGAGCGCATCGCCAGGAATCCTGACGAGTTCTATCACGGCGCGATGGCGCGCGAGTTGGCGGCCGACATCCAGAAAGGCGGCGGCCTCGTTACCGCCGGCGATCTTGCGCACTACGAAGTCAAGGAGCGCGGAGTCATTCGCGGCACTTACCGCGACTACGACATCATCAGCGCGCCACCACCGTCTTCGGGCGGCATAGCCCTGCTCGAAATCCTGAATATTCTGGAAGGCTACGATGTGGCCAAGGCCGGCAACCACTCGGCGCAAGGGATTCATCTGACGGCCGAGGCTTTCCGGCGCGCCTTTTTCGACCGCGCTGAGTTTCTGGGCGATCCCGACTTCGCGAAAATTCCCGTAGCGCAACTCATCGACAAACGCTACGCCGCCGGGTGGCGCGAGTCGATCGATCTCGACCACGCCAGCGTCAGCAAGGAACTGAAGCGGCCCGCGGTCTTCACCGAACTCGAGACCTACGCGGCCACACATCCCGCAGCACGCGCGGCGCGCGAGCCGGAGAACACCACGCACTATTCCGTGGTCGATGCCGCCGGCGACGCCGTTGCCGTCACTACCACCCTGAACGACACGCTCGGGTCGCGTGTCACCGCCGAAGGGTTAGGGTTCCTGCTGAACGATGAAATGGACGACTTCTCGTCGAAACCTGGAGTGCCCAACACATACGGCCTGATTCAAGGGCCGGCGAATGCCATCGGGCCGGGCAAGCGTCCGCTGTCGGCGATGACGCCGACCATCGTCCTGAAGGACGGCAAGCTCTATCTGGTTCTCGGCGCGGAAGGCGGCCCGACGATCATCACGACCGTCGCCAACATCCTGATGGGCGTCGTGGATTTCGGCCTCGACATTCAAGACTCCGTAAACGCACCACGGTTCCATCACCAATGGCTGCCCGACGAACTGCGCCTCGAGGATAGAATCTCTCCAGACACCGTTCGCCTGCTCAAAAACAAGGGCCACAAAATTCTCATGGAACACCTCTGGGCCGACGCGGAATGTATCGCCATCGATCCGAAAACCGGCGAGCGTCTGGGCGCCCCCGACGGCCGCAACAACGGCAAAGCGGTGGGCTACTGAGGACTCGAGGTTTGTAATACGACCGTATGTCATGAAATCAGTCGACGCGTAGCGTAAGGGCAAGATCGCAGCTTAAGAGAAAGGGCTGTATCAGGGTGCGCCTGAGGCGACGCCGTAAGGTGGTTCGATCGAGAGCGGCTTTACAGACTGCGGAAAAACGACGGTAGCGTCGGCGTCCCGCCGGCTGTCGTGAGGGCATCTTGCCCTCGCCTCGCAGGTTCGTATCAGGGCACGCCTTGAGAGCCTGCCCTGAGCGGAGTCGAAGGGCGCGCCGTAAGGAACGATTCGGATCGAGAGCGGCTTTAGCCGCCGGCTTGTGAAACAATTCGCCCGGACGGAACTTTAACCAGCGAGACCAGAATGCAAAAAGCGGTTTCCACCTACGTTTACGTCAAAGAGCGCCTCCACCCCGGCCTGCTCGACGGCCTGGTCCGCGGCGGCGCGCAAGCCATCGAGATCTTCGCCGCGCGCCAGCACGTCGACTACGCGAACCGCAAGCAGCACGTTCGCGAGATTGCCGACTGGTTCCGCTCGAGCGGCATCCCTCTGAATTCGGTCCACTCTCCGCTATACGGCGACTACGAATTCGGCCGCGCCGGAGCCCCGCCCGTCAACGTCGCCTCCACCGACCGCGCCGGGCGCATCGAAGCCATGGACGAGGTAAAGCGCGCCCTCGAAATCGCCGAACAAATCCCGTTTCGCTTCCTGATCCAGCACCTCGGCACCACGAACGAGTCCTTCGATGACCGGAAACAGGAAGCCGCCTTGACTTCCATCGAGCACTTGCGCGCCTTCGCCAAGCCGCTCGGGGTGCGCATCCTGCTGGAAAACATTCCGAACGAGCTGGCCACGCCCGACAAGCTGGTCGATTTTATTCAGGCGGCGCACTTTGACGATGTCGGTGTCTGTTTCGACTTCGGCCACGCCCACATGATGTCGAGCGTCGCCGAAGCGTTCGAGATCGTGAAGCCGCACGTCCGCTCCACCCACATCCACGACAACGCCAAGGACCGCGACTCGCATTTGTGGCCGGGCGCCGGCTCCATCAACTGGAAAGAAGCCATGGAGTTGCTTCGCAGCGCGCCCAACACGCCGCCATTGCTGCTCGAAATCGAGCACGACGACAAGGTGAACCCGATCGACAAGATGGCCCCGGCATTCGATAAGCTGGAAAACGCATGAGGGAATTTGTAATTTAGTAATTTGTAATCGGGTAATTTAAAATCAAGAATCGGCCTGGGTTCGCTTTTAAATTACAAATTACAAAATTGCCAAATTACAAATTCTTAAATTCCCAATCACCGAATTTGTCGACTGCCCATGACTCAAACAACCGCCTCTCCCATCTCTACCATCGCCGACATCGGCAAGCACGAAGGGGAATCTGTCACCATCCGCGGCTGGCTGTATAACCTGCGCGAGAGCGGTAAGCTGTTGTTCCCCATCTTCCGCGACGGCAGCGGCCAGATTCAGGGTGTCGTTCCCAAGAACGCGGTTTCGCCAGAAACCTTCGACGCGCTGAAGGGTCTGACCCAGGAGTCGAGCGTCATCGTCGAAGGCAAAGTCCGCGCCGACAAGCGCGCGCCGGGCGGTTTCGAGCTCGATGTCTCCAGCGTTCAGGTCCTGCAAAAAGTTTCGGAATCCGATCCCTACCCGATCACTCCGAAAGAGCACGGCGTTGATTTCCTGATGGAGCACCGCCATCTCTGGATCCGCTCGCCGCGCCAGGCCTCGATTCTGCGCGTGCGCGCCGAGATCATTAAAGCGGCCCGCGACTTCCTCGACGACCGCGGCTTCACGCTCACCGATCCGCCGATCCTCACCCCTGCCGCGTGCGAGGGCACAACCACGCTGTTTCCCGTCGACTACTTCGACGAGCAGGCCTACCTCACGCAGTCGGGCCAGCTCTATATCGAAGCGACCGCGATGGCGCTCGGCAAGGTCTATTCCTTCGGCCCCACGTTCCGCGCGGAGAAATCCAAAACCCGTCGTCACCTGACCGAGTTCTGGATGGTCGAGCCCGAAGTCGCCTACGCGCAACTCGACGACGTCATGGAACTGGCCGAGGGCTTGATCACGTTCCTCGTGAAGCGGTGTCTCGAAAAGCGCCGCGGTGATCTGCAAACCATCGGCCGCGACATCGCGAAGCTTGAAAAAATCGACATGCCGTTCCCGCGCATCACCTACGACGAGGCCGTCGAGCGCCTGCAGGAAGGCTTCGCCAAAGGCGCCCTCGAAAACAAGTTCGAGTGGGGCGGCGACCTCGGCTCGCCCGATGAGACCTATCTGTCGTCGCAGTTCGAGCGCCCGCTGATGATCCATCGCTATCCGGCCAAGGTGAAGGCTTTCTACATGGAGCCCGACCCGAAGCGCCCCGACCTTGCCTTGTGCGTCGACGTGCTCGCGCCCGAAGGCTACGGCGAAATCATCGGCGGCTCGCAGCGCATGGCATCGTACGAACTGCTGCTCCAGCGCATCCACGAGCACGGCTTGCCCGAGGAAGCCTTCAAGTGGTATCTCGACCTGCGCAAGTTCGGCGGCGTCCCCCACGGCGGCTTCGGCATGGGCATCGAGCGAGCAGTCGCCTGGATCTGCGGATTGGAACACGTGCGCGAAACCATCCCGTTCCCAAGAACGCTGCACCGGCTGTACCCGTAGAATTTGTAATTTGGTAATCGGGTAATTTGTAATTTGAAAGACCCAATGCGGCAGAAAGAGCGGGCTCGCGATTGCGGCAAATTGAATAATTGGGAAATTTGGTAATTGAAAGCTGGCCTTGTCGACGTTTTTGCCGATCACCTGGCAAGTCTTGAGCCGTTAAATTACAAAATTACCCAATTACCCAATTACAAATTCTTTTCGCAGGCCTCAGCCGTCCCGTTCGTAACAACAGCGACCAAAGCACATGACCCCAACACCGCAAACCTCCTTCAGTAGCATCACGCCGAAACAAATTCGCGTTATCGGCGTCCCGCTTGACCTCGGCCAGTCGCGGCGCGGCGTTGATATGGGACCTTCGGCCGTACGCGTCGCCGGACTCGAAGCGCGCCTCGAAGCCATCGGCCACAACGTCGAAGACGGTGGCAACGTCGCCGTCGCGATCCCCGAACAGAAAAAGGAAGGCGCGGCCCACGCGAAATATCTGAAGGAGATCACCGCCACCTGCACCAAGAGCGCCGAACTGGTTCTGAAGACCCTGGAGTCGGGCAAGGTTCCGCTCGTTCTGGGCGGCGACCACTCCGTCGCGGCCGGCACCGTGGCAGGCGTTGCCGAGTTCTACCGCAAGCAGAACCAGAAGATCGGGCTCCTCTGGATCGATGCTCACAGCGATATGAACACGCCCGAGACTTCGCCCAGCGGCAACGTGCACGGCATGCCGCTCGCCGCCATCATGGGACTGGGTCCCAACGAACTCGGCAACATCTTCAACTTCTCGCCCAAGATCCATCCGGAAAACTGCGTGCTCGTCGGCATCCGCGACGTCGACGCCCACGAGAAGGAAAACATCCGCCGCGCCGGGGTCGAAGTCTTCACCATGCGCGACATCGACGAGCGCGGCATGCGCTCCGTCATGGAAGAAGCGCTGCGCATGGCCGGACGCGGCACCGCCGGCTACCACGTTTCGCTCGACATGGACTGGATCGATCCCGAAGACGCCCCTGGCGTGGGCACGCCCGTCTGGGGCGGCGCGACTTACCGCGAAGCGCACCTCGCCATGGAAATCATCTCCGACCACGGCCGCATGTTGAGCATGGAGATCGTCGAGGTGAATCCCGTGATCGACGAGCACAACCAGACCGCCGACCTGGCCGTCGAGCTGTCGCTGTCGGCGTTTGGCAAAAAGATTCTTTAGCGTTACCCCGGCGCGGATCGGACTCTAGCTATGGATAAAACGCGTTGCCTTCTCCTGACAGTTCTGGTCGTTGGAATCACCGCCACCCTAGCCGCGCAGACGGGGCAGAAAGAAACACCGCCTGCCAATTCTCAATCCGCATCCCCGCAAGCAGTTCCCGTGATGGATGGTGGAGCGGGGCCGTGCACGCTCGACCTAAGCGTGACCACAGACGGCAAACCCGCAACCGTTGCCGAGGTGAAGGTGCATATCGCTTACGGTTTTGGAGGCGTACGCCGGCTTGATCTCGAGGCCTACACGAACTACGACGGCAAGGTGAAGTTCACCGGACTGCCGGCGCGCGTGCACCGCCCGCCTCTCGAGTTCCGTGTTTCCAAAGATCAGCTCTCGGGAATCGCCGTCTACGATCCGGAGGGAGAATGTCACGCCACCCACAGCGTCGCTCTGCTGCCGCAAAAGCCGGACACCCACCCGGCAGACAAGAACTGAGTGTTCAGGGCGCCACATCCGAACCTCGCGTCTCTGGTGAGATCAGCGGTGGGATTTGCTCCTTTAATACGGCAGCGCAGGCCCGTCAACAATTACTAGCTTGATCGGGCCCATGCGGATTTCAATCTACAAGTACGAGGA
This sequence comes from uncultured Acidobacteriota bacterium, assembly GCA_963729415.1. GTDB lineage: Bacteria > Acidobacteriota > Terriglobia > Terriglobales > Acidobacteriaceae > Gp1-AA133. The sequence continues at coordinate 1,419,438 of CAVSOD010000018.1, forward strand.
ACCATCGTCACGATTGACGCCGGCGCTGTCTCCGTCGAAACTGAAACGTCATGAAAAAACTGCGTGTGGGAGTGCTGTTCGGAGGCCGCAGCGGCGAGCATGAGGTGTCGCTGCTGTCGGCCGCGTCGGTCGTGAACGCCATCGACAAAGCCAAGTATGAAGTCGTGCCCATCGGCATCACCAAGGACGGACGTTGGCTTACCGCCGGCGCCGCCGAGGCGCTGCTCCAGGGCAAGCCTCCCGAGGAAGCGAAACCTCTGCGCGCGGGCGATCCGGAAGCCACGCCGGGTGCGGCCGTGCTGGCCCGGGGCGAAGCCGTTGTCGTGCCACCTGAGCCGGTGCACCATGGCACGCGATCGATCACGCCATTTCAAAGCGACGCGAGCACCCTGCGCCGCGCCGCCGACCGCGCCATCAACGTCGACGTGATTTTCCCCGTGCTGCACGGAACGTTCGGCGAAGACGGCACCATCCAGGGCCTGCTGGAACTCGCCGACATTCCTTACGTCGGCGCAGGCGTGCTCGGCTCCGCGGCTGGCATGGACAAGGACATCATGAAGGCGTTGTTCCGCGCCGCCGGCCTGCCCATCGTGAAGCACGTGACCTTGCTCCGCAGCGACTGGGACGGCGACCACAAGAAAACCGAGAAAGCAGTCGACCGCGCGCTCAAGTACCCGGTGTTCGTGAAGCCCGCGAACCTGGGTTCGTCGGTGGGCATTTCCAAGGCGCACAACAAGAAGGAACTCGGCCCCGCCATTTACGAAGCCGCGAAGTTCGATCGCAAGATCGTCATCGAGCAAGGCGTCGGCGGCGCCAAGCACAAGGCGCGCGAAATCGAATGCTCGGTGCTCGGCAACGATCGCCCGCAGGCGTCGGTGCCCGGCGAGATCGTTCCGGTAAAAGAGTTCTACGACTATGCCGCGAAATATTTAGACGAAGGCTCTGAGCTGATCATTCCCGCGAAGCTGACCAAGGCCGAAACGAAAAAAGTGCAGGACCTCGCGGTGCGCGCCTTTCAGGCCGTGGACTGTTCCGGCCTGGCCCGCATCGATTTCCTTATGGACCCCAAGACGCGCAAACTCTATCTCAACGAGATCAATACCATGCCCGGCTTCACCGCTATCAGCATGTACCCGAAGCTGTGGGCCGCAAGCGGTCTCCAGTATTCCGACCTGATCGACCGGCTGATTCAGCTCGGCATCGACCGCCACCAGGACAAGAAGAAGAACCAGTACAGCCGGTAGGGCAGGTCTAGGGGACAGGAGACAGGCCACAGGAGACGGGTCACAGGAGACAGGTCACGGGTCACAGCAATCCTTAAGTACGGCATGCCAAATTCACCAAGCTCAACTTTGCCTGCGGCTCACCACTACTCTGTCATCCTGAGCGGAGCGAGGCGCGAGCCGAACGCAGTCGAAGGACCCCGGCGATGTCCGCGACATCCCCGCAACATCGGTTCTTTTTCTCTCCGGACCGTCCCATCGCTGGCTCTCATCCCGTTATAGCGAGCACTGCACCCAGCGAGCTTGAAGCACCTCATGCCAAATTCACGAAGCTCAACTTTGCCTGGAGCTCACCTCTCCTCTGTCATCCTGAGCGGAGCGAGGCGCGAGCCGAACGCAGTCGAAGGACCCCGGCGACGTCCGCGACATCACCGCAGCATCGGTTCTTTTTCTCGCTGAGCCGCGCTAAACGTCCACGCCCTGCTCGCGCAGCATCACGATCAGGCGGCTGACCGGGAGCGCGGTGCCGATGTTGTAGCTGCCGGAAATTCTGTCGCCAAATTTGCGGACCGCGTCTTCCTCGAATGCCCCGGCGTAGTTCAAGACTGCATAGCTGTGAATGTAGGCCTGGATTTCGCGCTCCGCCAGCGCGCGGAAGGTGATAGCGCAACTCTCGACGGTGGCCAGCATGCGGCGCGTCGTGGTGTGCAGCACCGCGAGCGAAGTCACGAACTGGAACGTGCCTCCGGAAAGTTCGCGCAGGAATTGCGCGGCTTCGTCGAGGTCGCGCGGCTTCTCGAAAATCGTGCCGTTCTTCGCCGCGACCGCGTCGCCGGCAACAATGATCGCATCAGGAAAGTCGCCCGCAATCTTCCACGCTTTGGCCTCGGCGAGCTGGCGCGTGAGTTCCGCAGGGTCGTCGTGGCGAATCGCCTTTTCGTCGATATTGGCGGGACGGGTTTCGTACGGCAGGCCGACCAGATCCATGGCGCGCTTGCGAAACGGAGACTCGGAGGCGAGAACGATCTTCATCGCAGATTTTTGGGCTGAAACCAACATAGCATTTGCGGCGAGTACGAGCCTGGCGGGAGTTCCCAGTGGAACCCACGGATCAAATCGCCGCGGCTAATGGGCAGTGGCGGAGCAAAAAGCTTTTAACCGCAAAGAGCGCGAAGGAGGCGCAAAGGGCGCAAAGGACTGAGACCTGAAACAAACCAATACCTGAAACCCAAGACCTGAGACCTGAGACCTGACACCTGACACCTGCCTCTAGAACTTGCCTTCATCCGCGGAGGGACCGTAAATCGCCGGCACCGAAGCGCCGGCGAGTCGTAGGTAGACGGTGAGCTGTCCGCGATGGTGAGAGAGGTGATTGAAGACCGAGTCCTGGATCATGACATAGCGCGGTTCTTCACTGACGATGCGCTCGCCAGCGCGGAAGCGCCAGGGCTTGCTCAGGTGTTCGTCGTTGGTCTCGGCGAGCGCGGCGCGCGCTTCGGCCAGCGATTCGTCGAGCACGCGCACCAGGTCGGCGGGCGCGAGCTGCCCCTTGGGCACAAAGCTCGATTCCGAGCGCCTGGCGAAATCGAATTCTTCCTCGCGCACGATCATGGCGATCCAGGAAGGCATCTTCGCGACCAGAGCGGCCAGGTAGCCGAGTTCCATCGATTTCTCGTGCGGTTTCCAGTTGTTCTTGCCCTCGGGCACGCGCTCGAGCGCCCTGCGTGTGCCCGCCGCTTCGCGCTCGAGTTGGCTCAGAAAAAACTCCGTAAGCTTCATTTCTGATCTCCTGCAGGGACAGTGTGTTCCCCGCGATGCTGCGAGCGAAAAGATTAACCGGGCATATATGACATCTCGTGTCATAATTGCGCCCGGAAAATTTTGGGGGATGAAAAAAGCTTTTAACCGCAAAGACCGCAAGGAAAACCCGCAAAGCCCGCAAAGGGAACTTGGGGTTCGCGCGATGAAAGCCTATTTAGCTCTTAGCGACCTTTGCGCGCCGTTCGCGAGCTTTGCGGTTAAAAGCTTTTCGCCTCCCGGCATTCGATTCCGGAGAAGGTAGTGCAGTCGCGTCTCAAAAAGCTCTTGGACCGCAAAGATCGCGAAGGAGACCGCGCAAAGCACGCAAAGAAAAGCATCCGATTGCCTGCGGATTTCGCTTGCATACGCGCGACAAAGGGGTTCCGCTTTCCTGAGACCTGAGACCTGAGACCTGAGACCTGAGACCTGAGACCTGAGACCTGTTTCTCCCCATGCGTGCCGACCGCTTACTCTCGACATTGCTTCTGCTCCAGGCGCACGGCCGGATGAGCGGGCGCGAACTTGCCGATCGCCTGGAGGTTTCGTCGCGCACGGTGCATCGCGACATGGAAGCCCTGAGTGCATCGGGTGTTCCGGTGTTTGCCTTGCGGGGAGCGCGCGGCGGCTGGCGTCTCGATGAGCACTGGAGCACGCGGGTTCCCGCGCTCGAAGAAGCCGAGTTGCGCGCGCTGTTGATGGCGCAACCGCGAGTGATCGGAGACACGCGGCTGGCGGCCGCCGCCGAACGCGCCATGTCGAAGCTGATGGCGGCGCTGCCGGTGCCCATGCGGGCGCGTGCCGCGTCCATGCGCCAGCGGCTCTACGTCGACACCACAGCCTGGCGCGGTTCAACCGAGAACGTCGCCCTGCTGCCCATCGTGCAAGAAGCGGTGGCGCGCGATCGCCGGCTGAAAATGAAATACCGCAAGGCGGGACGGGAGGTTGTCGAGCGCATGGTCGATCCGCTCGGGCTGGTCGCGAAGGGCAGCACCTGGTACATGGTGGCCAAAACGCCGAACGGATTGCGGACATTCCGCGTGTCGCGCATCGAGAAGGCGCAGGTCCTGAATCTCCCGGTAAGGCGCCCGGCGGATTTCGACCTGGTGGCATTCTGGAAAACGTCGACCGAGCAGTTTCAGCAGGCGTGGACGCGCTACCAGGCAACGTTGCGCATGGAACCGAACGCGGCGAGCTGGGTGCGGATGTGCCGCATGGTCGCGCCGGACGCGAAGCAGGCAGATCGGGATGGCTGGTTGCGCTTGAAGATTCAGTTCGAAAGCGAAGAAGAGGCCTGCTTCTGGGTGATGGGGCTGGGCGCGCGGGTGGAAGTGCTCGAGCCGGAAGCGCTGCGCGAGAAGGTCATTGCGGAGCTGGGTGCGGCAATCGAGCGCGCGCGCCCCCGGGCAGCCGCCTCACCTGCTGCCGAATTCTGATTGACGCGAAATCCGCCCGTGCCTCGCGATCGCACTTCGATCACGGCAACAGCCCAAACACCGCCACGCCGTTCGTTGTTCCGACATACACCTTGCCATGGGCAATCATGGGCGTGATGAACTTATTCCCCGCTCCGAACTGGTCGCGCGTGCCTGCCTGGTTGCTGTTGTAGAGCTCCTGCGTCAGATCGGTCGCATTGTAGGCGTGAAGAACTGCCGGGTTGCTGTTTTCGTGCGCCCACACGATGCCATTGTTCGTGCCATTCGCGGAAACACTCGGCGTCGTCCCAGGATACGGAAACGAGACGCTCGTCTCGCTGGTCGGTGCGATCGAAAGGCGCGCGCTCGTGATGCTGAATGCTTTCAGAGTGCTTCCTACCGATCCGTAGAAAATGGTGTCGTTGAAGTAGGCTGGCATGCCCCAGACGCCGCCGGGCAGGGCGTCGTCGAGTTCCTGATAGATATTGTTGGTTGCGGAGTTGAACTTGCCCAGGTTGTCGCGGTCGACGATGTACATGTTGGCGTCCTTGCCCGCGCCTACGGCCAGATGCTGCGTCTGTCCGGAGCCATCGACGAGATCGGGCAGGAGCAAAGCGCCACCGGATCCGAGATCGACGTCTGCATTCGACTTCTGCGCCGTATCGAACGTGGCAAAGTAGTCGGCGACCTTCAGCCCTCCCGACGTCGAGAGCTTGATGAACGTGTTGCCGAAGTCGCCCTGCGCGGGAAATCCACTGGAAGTGAGCGTGGTGTCGAAGGTGCCGTTGGCATCGAGGAAAAAGATATTGCCGGCGCTGTCGGCGGCGGGCGCGGTCCCGGCCATCCAGATCGAGCCTTCGTTGCCGTTCGGAGTGACGTTGAGCACGCTGCTTTGCGCCAGCGTGGCCGCGTTGTAGGCGATGATCCATCCCGTGTAGGGGCGGGCGTCGCAATGCGAGGTCCAGGTGAGGTAGAGGGTGTGATTCAGCAACAGCAGTCCCGCGCGCTCGGCATATTGTTTCGCATCGAAGATCACGTTGCCGCCCGTGCTGTTGTCGCCCGTCCCCGGGTACGACGCCTGCACGGTGATGGGCCCTCCTGAAAGTTCGGCTCCGGTGGTGAGGTCGAGCGCATGCAAGCGTTGGAAGTAGGTGCCGGCCGCATTCTTCGACATGGCTACGGCGTAAATGGTGCCGTTCGTGCCGGCAGTCCGGTCAATGACGGGAGTCGAGGTGATGCCGATCTCTGGAGTGATTTGTGAACACCCGCGGTTATCGCTGGGAGTCTCGCCGCTTCCCAGCAGCGAGACGTGCCACAGCACCGTGCCCGAGTCGGCGTCAAAGGCGTAGAGCGTGCCGTGCTCGCTGGCGACGTAGAGAACGTTGTGCGTCCCGCCGGCGATGTTCAACGACGAGAGGTACAGCGGCTGTGCGTCGACCTTGCCGTCGGTCGAAAAGAACGCCAGCTTTCCGAAGGTTGCCGAATTGACGTTGGTCAATGTAAGGATGGTCTCATTGAGATTCTGCCCGGTGCGGGCATTGTCGTTGTGGTAGGTGACGACGTCGACTCCGGCTGCAGTGGTAGTTACGGTCAAGGTTGCGGCGTTGCTGGTGATCTGGCCAGCGGAGTTACTCACCACCACTTGAAACTTGGAGTTATTGTCGCTGGGCGCAACGGGAGGGGTGGTGTAGTTCGTGGACGCAGTCGCGCCGGAAATGGCCGTCCCGTTCTTCTGCCACTGATAGCTCAGCGGACTGGATCCCAGCCGCGACGACGCTGAATGTGGCGGTCTGCCCGGGGGCCGCGCTCTGGGCTGCGGGTTGCGTGGTGATCGTTGGGAGCTAAAGGATTGAACGGGTAGTTGTAAGTGCTCCCGCAGCCGCAAAAGAATCCGATCGACACGAGCAACAGGCAGGTAACACCGGATCGCATGGCGTGCACTCGTCGGGGAAGTTGTCCCCAAGTGTTGCCGATGATGTCAAAGTGTAAGGCTGTAAGCCAGCTTCCGTTAGTGCAATTCGGAGCAGGACGAGGCGCCGGGTAACAGAGTAACCCCCGGGCACCGGGGATAGAGCGCAAGTCCTAGTAGCGCCGCAAACGCAGATTAACGGGCATTCTGCACGAATTCAATTTCGATACCATGCGTGAGGTTGGCTGGAATTGAGACACTGTTGCCAAAAATGCCCTTGTAGACCTCCAGGGTCTGACCGCTGCGAGCCTTGATGACAGCGCGAGTCGCCTCCAAATCCTGCACCATGATACTCAGGCAGACGATATCGCTACCGGCTGTAGCCTCGTCGGCGTGGCTCTCCGTCCGTTTCTCTTTAGCCATCATGAGCATCAGCGACGCCTTTCCCAACGTCACCTCTTGGACGACAGCTCCAAATCGTGGTGCCTGAGTTTGCTTACCCACGGAAAATCCAAGCCGTTCGAAAGTGTGGGTTGCTTCCGGCAGATTCTTCACTTTCACCCACACGGACCTGATTCCAGTCGCCGTGTTGGGATGTGACTGGCTTGTTCTCAGATAATCGATGAAGAAAATGTTGCCCGGCAAAGCTGGCTTCGGATCAATGGTGAGCCATTCTTTCGTCACAGGAGAGGAGGATTCCCATTTGCCTTTCGTCGGTTCGGCACTTTCGATACCAGCTGCATGAAGTGAATCGCGGATTACAGCCGCCGAGGATACCTCGACTGCGATACTGCGGGGACCCTCGCGCCCCTCTAAGGACTTGGCCAGATCCGCCGCCTTTTCGCGATCATAGAACGTCAGCAGTTCCAGATAGGTGCCATTGGCGAAAAAGACGCCGTTGCCGGTGGTTCCTCCGGAAGGATGCTTGCCCCCGGGCGTCACCGTGAAGCCGAGGCGTTCATAGGAGGTCGTCGCGACTGCCAAGTCACGGACTGCGATGACGACGTGTTCGAGGTTGGCAGTTGCCGGGGATGGCACCGGGGTCGCGACTTGGATGGGAATTGCCGTGTGTGAGGTAACCGCTGTCATCAGCATGAAGGCCGCCGCCTCTGCGATTACGCGTGAGCGACCAGTGATGAGCTTGCGACTCATGGAAGATTGGTGTGGAGCCCGGTTTTTCTTGATTTGCGAGCGCTGATTATATTCCCACATGCTCGTCTGAGTTACTTGGTGTAACAGCACCATTCCACTGGTCGGGGCCGAATCCAAATGTTCGCGCGCTACAGGGAGCCGCGGACAAGAGTGTGCGCACAACACGGGATCAGGCGGTGAGCCGCTTGCCGCGGCAGATGGTCAGGCGGCTCGAGATACGGCGATCGGCCGTGACGACCTGGCCATCGTGCGGGGCGTCGATACCGTTCCAGTGCTTCGACTCCAGGAGTGGAAACTTGCCCTCCTCGATGGCCAACAGCGCGATATCGGCAGGCGCGCCTTCCTGCAGGGTTCCTGACATTGGAACGCGATTGATAATGCGCGCGGCATTGGCCGTGGTTCGCAAAAGGACGTCGTCAAAATTCATGCCCAGATACATCATCTTCGACATGGTGGTAGGCAGGTCGAAGACCGGGCCAGTTACGTTGAGCGGGTGAAGATCGGTCGAGATGGTATCGGGCGCAAATCCGGCATCGAGAGCTTTGCGGGCGACATCGAAGCTGAAGCTCGTCCATCCGTGACCGAGGTCAAAGAGCACACCGCGCGCGCGAGCATCCTTCACACTCGACTTGATTTTTCCTGAGGAATCGAGAATGCCCATCGAATTGCCATTGAAGCAATGGGTCACGACATCGCCGGAGTGCATGAGCGGCATGACTTCGTCGGTCTCGGGCGGGGCAAACCCGATATGCACCATGAGCGGCAGCTTGTATCGATCGCAGGTCTCGCGTGCGATCTTCAGCAGTTCCAGGCTGTGCTTGCCATTCATGTTGATGCCCGCCTGAAACTTCACCCCGAGCAGGATGTCGCGATTGTTGACCACGGCTTCGCCGGTAGATTCGATGCAGCCGCGGACGTATTGCACGATGTCGATGTCGGGATTCTTCACTGCGCCGTACATATAGAGAAAAGCGTAGATGCGGGCCTGCGCGGGCTGCACCACGAAGCGGCGGAAGGCGGCAACCTGTTCCGCGGGGACGCTGCCCGCGTCGACCCAGGTGGTCACGCCGGAACGGGCGGCGATGGGATCGGCCTCGAGGGTGTACGGCGAAGTGGCGAAAGCACAATGCGTGTGCAGGTCGATGAGGCCGGGAGTGACCTGCAATCCGCGCGCATCGATCACATCGTCGGCAGTGGAGGAGGGGATGCCGTCCGCAATGGCAGCGATCTTTCCGTCGACCACACCGATGTCGGCTCGACGGTGCAGATCGTTCGTGGGGTCATGGATTTCGCCGGACTTGATCAGGAGGTCATAGTGAGGTGGCGCATAGTCTGCGTACGATTTCTGTGTCCATGAAGGCAACCCAGCCGCCGCGCAAAGGCCTTGAAGAAATTGTCGGCGTTGCATAAACGTCTTTCGTCAAGCGGCTTGAAGCGGGGCCTTCGCTTCGAATGCTTTTCTTCACCTAGTGATCTGATTTCACCGCGGTAAGCAATCCATGCCGTCGCAGGATATCGACGGTCTGATCGATCGGCAAGGCGTCGACCGTATGACCCTGCCCGCTGGTGGTCGTCGCGCGAAACATGGAGTTGTACACGGCTTCTTGCGTCGCCTCGGCCACGGCGAGAAACAGAGGAGACACGCCGTCGTTGGAAAGCACTTTCTCTTCGCGGGGTGCGTACGGACCCGGATGATCGCTCGACGATGCCATGCGGATGCGCACCTCGGACGCTGTCGAAAAAGCAATGACGTAATCGCCACTGTGGTTATGACTGCTGGATCCGGTGTATGCGAGCCCGAGCATGGCGCGAGCCGCCATTCTCGCGAGGTTTCGGTGATCGAGGGGCGCATCGGTGGCGATCACGATCATCGCGGAACCGGCGGCCAGGTCCTGATGCGCGGCAAGGTCCCCGCCAGCCGAAGACACTTGTTGCGCGCTTCCGCTCGCTGCAGAGCCTCTGCTGGACGGCTTGTCGCCGGCACGCTCAAGTTCTTCCTTCAGATAGTAGCGCCCAAGTTCCCGGCCCACCGGCGCGCCGGCGATGGTAAGAATCCCGCCGAAATTCGATTGCACCAGAACTCCCACCGTGTAGCCGCCGAGTGAGGCGGGCAATCGGCGAGAGGCCGTGCCAATGCCGCCCTTGAAGCCAAAAGCAATCGTACCAGTGCCCGCGCCGACCGCGCCTTCTTCGACTGGGCCAGGTTGCGCATTCTTGATGGCGGCGATCACATCGTCATGGCTGATGGCGCGCGCCCGGATATCGTTCAGATAGGCGTCGTTGGTTTCACCGACCACGGGATTGACCGAGACGACATCCTCGTTACCGGGCAGCGCCAGCATGTAGTCGATGACTGCGTCCGCGACTCTCGGCACACTCAGCGTGGAGGTGAGCACAATAGGAGTTTCAATTTCTCCCAGTTCGTTCACCTGGGTGGAACCCGCCAGCTTGCCGAAGCCGTTGCCCACAAAGATCGCGGCCGGAACACGCTCGCGAAACAGATTTCCGGAGTGAGGAAGAATCGCGGTCACCCCGGTGCGGATGGTGTCGCCTCGCACCAGAGTGGTTTGCCCGACCTTCACACCCTCGACGTCGGTGATCGCGTTAAGGGGCCCGGTCGGAAGTATGCCGACGGTGATGCCAACGTCGCGGATTCTTGGGCGCGGTTTGGCTGGTGCGTTTTGCCCAAGGCTGCCGGTGGTGAGCAGGATGGCAGCAAGCGCAAGCGGAATTCGGGTAGTCACCAACGCAGACTCGATTGCTGAAAAGTTCGGGAGGCCGGAACGTCCCGGACATTATAGCGACGCGCGTCGGGTATCCAGGTTCCGCAAGTCGGATAGCCGCTGAGCAACGGCACGGAAAGCCGCGTACGCTCAGGGATTCTTGCCTTCGGCGAGCCCCATGGGCACGTCAACGAACGGGAGATGTTTGTGGCAGTCGGTTCGGTCGCGGTCATCGTCCGCGGCGGAGTTGTGAAGATCCCGCGCAAGACTGCTCCCGGAAAAAGCAAATTCCCCAGAAATCTCGTCCTGTCTGGTGAGGCCGATCGCGCCTTACAAGCAACTGCTAAACAGAAAACACACGAATCACGTTCAGACGTTCGGCCATTTTGATTTCTACGACGCAGTGTGCCGAGCGGCTTTCGAGCCAGTTGTGTGTCTTTCACAACTCAACCGTTTCTTACCAGGAGGATGATTTGGACAGCAAGCAGAGTGGGGAATTTCGTAATGGCAGAGCGGCACGGACCATGGTCCGCGGACTGCTGGTAGCGCTGGTAGCAATGGCTATCACGGGCATCGCTTCCGCACAGGAAAATGCGGACCTGAAATTCAGGGGCGGCATCGGGGTGATTCCCGTTACCGGTGTTGCCGCGAATGGGGCCGTCAACCTTAACGTGGTACGTGGTGTAAATCCTGCAGGACCATGGCGGATCGCGGACCTGGATGCGAATGTGACATCGGAAGGGCGCATCCAGGCGAAGGGACGCGGCCTGCTGCTGGCGGCCGGCAATGGCATCGGCACGAATGCCGGCGCGAGCGTGTTCGCCACGCTGTTTTGCGGGCCTGCCGCCACGGCCACGGCGCACAGTTCGGGTCGTGTGGCGCTTGATACGGACGGGGACTTCCGAATCGACGACCTGTTGTCGCCGGCTTCCCCGGCTTCCTGCGACACGCCAGTCCTGCTGATCCGCAACGGCGCGGGATCAGGAGTGTGGTTCGCCGCGGGAATCCCGGAGGCCAAGTAAGAACACACGGACAGTGGCGCAGACCTCGGTGCTCCATCCTGGTGTCGAACGACGAGCAGCACGGCATTAGGATGGAGTCGGGGTTCTTGTGTAAATGCCTTGATTGCGCCACAAATGGCGCCGCGCCTATCTTGCTGACTTTCGGATTTCAGCCTCTTGGAGTTTACCGTCGATAGGCTTTTGGTGAGAGCTTTCGTTGTTGGCGAATATCGCCGTTACCAGTTGACCGTCGTTCAATGAGCATGAACGCCTGATTGCGACAGTCTATGATTTGAACAATCAGCACACCGCGTCTTGCTGCAACTTTCCTTCGATGCATGCATCTAGACAGCGAGGCCAATTCCCTTCCTCGGGATCTGATGACGAGAGGAGACCAGCCATGTCCTACAGCATATCGACCTTGCTGCTGCGTAATCTGAGCGACGTATTTGGCGAAAGTGACCCCGTGCGTCGTCGCGCTGCAATCGACGACATCTGGCATGAGGATGGTGTGTTCTATGATCCTAAGGGAGGCGCCTACCGAGGCCGCGACGAGATTGATCGTATTGCTGGTGTAATAAAAGCAACCCATCCAGATTTCAAATATCAGCCCATCTTCCCTCCCGAGGAATTAGGTGATGCCGGACGGGTTCGATGGGTATCTGGCACTCCCGGCAAACCACCAGCTTACGCGGGAACCGATTTCGTCATCGCCCGGAACGGTCGCATTGCTTCGCTCTATCTCTTCTTCGACAACCTACCCTGAGCTGGACTCTGCTGCCCACGATACACGGATGATGAGCGTTTTTCGGCAGCCCGGACTGTGCCAGTTTGCGAAACATCTCCCAATTGCACTCAAAACCCCTGCCCGAAGGGAAGGTGAGCGTAAACGCTGATTACAATTTTTGCCGCCGAGGTAAGCGGTACACGCGGACTGTCCACCCAAGGTGGCTGCGCTCTACGGGTTCGGCGGAAGATTCAGGTACTCGCAGTGCTCGACGCACTTTACTGTGTCGACCTCGACATTGGCTTTCTTGTGGCCGGAAAAATCGATGTCGGGAAGGATCAGCAGCGTTTGCGTGCCATTGGCGACGTCAAAAGTGCAGTTGAAGCTCATCGACTGGACGCCACGTTCCTTGCAGCCGGTTTTGTCGAGGGCGTCGGTGAGGGTAACGGTCTTGTCGTAGACCTGGTCGGCAAGATGCGATGGCAGCAGAGCGACCGTCAGGGGGATAGGCGACTTGATCTTCACGCTGAGTTCCTGGCCGTCGTGGTCTGGAGTCATCAGACTGTAGACCTTGGGCGCCAGCGTTATCTGGTATTTTTCGTCGAGGATGCGACGCCAGTGGAACTCGGGCTGAATGCAATTGTAGTACTGGATATGGAGATCGTTGGGGGAAATGAATTGCCGCACTCCGGGTCCGAGGATGGCGCCAATGGCGGTGACGACGGGCTTCTCGGGCTTGCGCTCATCGCGGAAGGTGATGATCATTGGGCGTTCGGAGGGAAGATGACACTCGTAAATCGTGCTGGTTACATGCTCCTTGACGCAGAGGAAGCTAAGATTCGCAGCGGCCTGGGGGTGCTGCATGGCGGCGTTCCATTCGTCGGCCCAAGCCATGGCCACGGTGACTGAGTATCTGGAGTCGATCTGCACGTGCATGTCGCCGCCCCCGACAGCAGGATAGTAGATGCGGCCTGCGTGGAGGCTGGCGGGCTCCAAGGGGATCGTCTCGCTGTTGGCCGGGGTCCAGTCGAAAACACGGTTCTGTCCGAAAGTGAGCGTGGCGAGGGCGCAGAGGACCGCGGCGATGATGGCGGAGTGTCTCATAATAACCAAGTATTTGCGCGGTGAAGCCGTGTACATAGCGGATTCGCAACGGCGTGGTTACGGAGGTACTAAACAGCCGTGAATCCAGCGCGAAACGGATTCCCTCGATTTGGCGACTTGAGAGGGTGTTGCGCGGCAGCCATTCGCAACGTCGACTAAAGCGCTATACAGGCGTGCTTAACTGGCGATTAATCCCCATTTCACTCAGTGACCGAATTTTGGCGAACAAACGGCGCAAGCTTGCGAGAACGCCTGTGGGTGTTGAAAAAGTGGCTCAGCGTAAGGTCTTTTCGGCTACAAGCATTCGGTTGCTGAGTTTTTCTCCCCTGAGCTTGACTATGTGGTGGCTGGCAGAACCGGTGTGCTCGGCGGGCTGAGGAACCGCACCAGTCGCTTGATGTTCTGCGCAGCCGCGGCCAAGAAGAACTGCTCCCGCACGAACTTCAACCTGCGTAGGCGCACGCGACGCAGACCAATCTGATTCTTGAGTTCCGCAAACAGGGCTTCTACTTTTTTTCTTTGCCGCTGGGCGTAGGCGAACTCGGGTGTGTTGGCCAACTCGCGGGCGCGTTGCCGGGCCAGTTCATCCATGTGGATGGCAAGATATTTGTATCGTCCACTCGTGCATTGTGGTTTTTGCGAGCATGCCCCACAACGTTTGGCGCTGCCAATGTACGCGTGAGCGCGATTGCGAACATTCAAGCCAACGTAGTTAAGTTGTTCTCCCGCCGGACAGCGATAACGGTTGCTTTCCGGCTGATAAGTAAAACGATCCGGTCCATAGAAGGGGCTGTTCTTGCGCTTCGCACTCTCCCGCGTCCGCATGTAGGGAGTGATTTCCCGCTCGGCCAACCATTGCAGAAACTCACCGTTCCCATAGGTCGTGTCGGCCCCCACCGATTCTGGCGTTCGTCCTTGCCATTGCGCGAAACGGGTGAGCATGTCTTCCGCGGCTACAGTCTCCTGGCTCAGTCGCGCCGCCGTGGCTTGCACGCCCACGATCACACAGCTCGGGTTATCCACGAGGTAATTGTCGTAGTAACCCAGCCGAGCCGGCGTTCCGCCCTTGGTGGCATAGGTGGAATCAGGATCCGTGGTGGACACCTCATCTTGTGTATGCACCGGTTCTTCTACCGGGTTCTGCTGTTCCAGTTCCTGCAGATACTGGCGCACGGCGTGATGGACCTGTGCCGCTTCCACGAACTGCTCCCGTGGAATGCGACTCTGCTTCGCGGCATTGGCTTCCACGAAACTGCCATCCACCGACAGATGCTTGCCCTCGACCAATCCCACTTCCACACACTGGCGCACGATCTGTTCAAACAACTCCTCGAACAGTTTCGACTCCTGAAACCGCCCATGACGGTTCTTGGAGAAGGTGGAGTGATGCGGGATCTCCTGATCGAAACCTAGACCGGTGAACCAGCGCCAGGCCAAGTGCATGCGCAGTTCTTCCACCAGCTTGCGCTCGCTAGTGATGCCGTACAAATAGCCGATCAAGAGAATGCGAAACAGAAGCTCGGGATCAACCGAGGGACGGCCCATCTCGCTGTAGCGGTCCTTCAGTTGTTGGCGCACGAAAGCAAAGCTGATGTGCTTTTCAATCAAACGCAGCAGGTGGGTTTCAGGAACCTGATCTTCCAATCGAAAGTAGTGGAACAATGCTTCCGAGCGGTCGTGCTGTCCCATCATGATCAGCAGGCCTCCGACGATCAGAATCAAACAAAGCATGGCAGATGCTTTCTTCTAACATGCTTCTGCTGAATCTCATCCTGCTAATCGAAGTGACTTTTTCAACACCCACGCCTGATTACAACAATTGACGTGCATTCGTGCGGGAAATGATGGATACCACCTCATACGGGGTCAGGTCCGCCGAAAGGGGGTTCAATCTTTTGCGATCAGTCGGCGGTCTACGTGCGGATTATTGCGAGGTTGGCCAGTGCTAAGCTCACACTTCTCCCCCGGAGCGGCTCCGCAAGTCGGGCAGCGGACGGCGAGTAACTGTTTTGGGCTGAGTTCCTTTTTCATCGCAAGCCCCATGTGCCGTGGTCAACTAGACCGGTTGCGGGGAACCCAATCTAGGCGTACCGAATCAGCCGACACCTTCAACCTTCGCCGATTTTCCCTGGTTTACGCCCTTCTGACAACGGACATGGGCCGATTTTGCAGAAAGGCGCTGATAAGGGCGCTATTTATTTGCAAACCGCCGTTGTAGTAGACGAAGCCCTTCTTCTTGAACGCATTCATGAATTTACTTACCCTTGCGCGGGTGGTACCAACCATCTCCGCGAGGGTTGCTTGGCTTACCTTTAGGGGGATGTCCGACTTTGATTCCTTTGTTATTTGCCCAAACAACAACAAAACTCGTGCCAGTCGCTTTTCGCTGAAATTGAAGAATTGATCTGCCAGGTCTTCCTCGACTCGAATAACTCTGGAAAGCAGATACGCATTAAGCAATGCAGCAAACTGCGGGTCGCGCTTGAGTGCGCGAAGCGATCTCTCCTTCTGCAAGCGAGTGATATTGGAGGGCCCAATGGACCTCGCGGTGTACATCCGCAGCGATTGCCCTCCAAGACATCCTTCGCCAAAAAAGCTACCCCGCGGCAGGACGGCGATTATCGCTTTTTTGCGACGGGTAGCGGCCATCGTGAGCTTCACCGTGCCGCTCTGGATGTAGAACACAGCATCGGCTCTGTCCCCTTGCGCAAAAATGATCTCATTGTCTCGGTAGGTCCGCACAGTCATCCCATCCCGGAACTTTTTGCGGAAAACTGTGGAACTGAAACCGAGAGTTTGTTTCGCCATCTGTCTCCCCGGCACGATCAATTCACGTGAGTGCCGTTCTCCCAATAGAGAAAGAGGCTAAATCATATGGCTAGGGAATCTGGCCAGGCTGGTCAATATAGGTCATACACAATTGCACACAGTACCTAAATGGTTAATCTCGGGCGAAACTGCACACAAGTGAGACTTCGGGTAAGGCCTGAGGGTCAACTGGCGTAACAGTGCGCCGTGAAAGGCGCTGGACTTCAGCGGGTGCAACTCCCGCCCGGGAACTGGTTCGCTCCACCCGGTAACAATCGAAACGGCGGCGGAGGCAACGAAGCTGTCGGAGCTTTCGATGTAAAGGGTCGCTAGGCGACTCGGTGAGCGTGCAGGCCATAACGAGAGTGAACGCTGAGCAGGCCCCGAAACAATAATTGCAGGAGCCGACCTGACTGTTACACAGGGAAGGCCGCTGACGATGGAGATAGACGAGCGAACAAGCTCCGTCGGGCCTGCCGGGGTAATGGCGATGGCATGTAGGCGGAGGAGACCAGACGCAACACGGGAAGCCCCAGCGGTGATCGCGGTCGGGATCAACCGGTAACTCGTGAGAGATGGACCGGGCCGTGTGGGGTGGCGGAGGGGTTCGCAGTACCTGTGAAACCGGGTAACTCCGGTGGAGGGAAGGGACCTCAGTTAGAGACGAACGCAGGAAGCAACGAAGGACCGAGGGATTGGCGACGAGCCTAACAACTCCATCCAGTGTTCAGAAGTTGCAGACGGCGTTGCACGCAAAAGCGAAGGAATCGCCCGACTTTCGTTTCTATGCGCTGTACGACAAGGTGTATCGGAAGGATGTTCTGGCACATGCTTACGAACGTTGTGAAGCCAATGGCGGAGCAGCGGGAGTGGATGAACAAACTTTCGAGGATATCGAGCGGTATGGCGTGGACCGATGGCTGGACGAACGGACGCAAGAGCTGAAAAGTCGAACCTATCAACCTCAACCTGTGCGACGGGTTTATATACCCAAGCCGGATGGAAAGCAGAGACCGTTAGGCATACCAACAATCCGGGATCGGGTTGTGCAAACGGCGGCCGTGTTGGTTCTCGAACCTATCTTCGAGGCCGACCTGCAGCCGGAACAATATGCCTATCGGGCAGACCGCAGCGCACTGGACGCAGTACAACACGTTCACAAGCTGATCAAAACGGGACATGGACAGATCGTTGATGCTGATCTCAGCAGTTACTTTGACAGCATTCCCCATGCCGAGCTGATGAATTCGGTGGCTCGACGGGTCGTCGACGGAGCGATGCTACATCTGATCAAGCTGTGGCTGGAAGCTCCGGTCGAAGATACGGACGAGCGTGGAAACAAACATCGAAGTACACGCAATCGGGACGAAGGTCGAGGGACTCCACAAGGGTCTCCGATCAGTCCTCTGCTCAGCAATCTGTACATGCGACGGTTCGTGCTGGGATGGAAGAAACTCGGGCACGAGAAGCGTTGGAAAGCGTACATCGTTAATTATGCCGATGACCTTGTCATCTGTTGTCGAGCTGGGGCGGAGCAAGCCCTGGCCGAGATGCGAATGATGATGTCGAAGCTGAAGTTGACGGTGAACGAAACGAAGACGCGGGTCTGGTATCTGCCGGAAGAGAAGTTCGATTTCCTGGGATATACGTTCGGGCGATGCTACTCGATGAGGAGAGGCCGGGTCTATGTGGGCACGGTTCCCTCCCGGAAACGGGTGCAGCGCATCTGTCGCGCAATCAGCGACGAAACCGGGCGAGATACCGTCAGGCTGGCTCCGAAGGCGATAGTGGACAAACTCAACCGGATGTTGATCGGTTGGGCCAACTACTTCTGTCTGGGAGCGGTCAGCAAAGCCTACAGTGCGGTCGATCTACACGCCCGCCGCAGGCTGCGTCGGTGGCTCTGCGACAAACACGAGGCAGCGCGGCCGGGCTATAAACGCTTTCCGGAAGCGTCTCTTCATTCTGTGTATGGTCTGGTGCAGTTACCACATCGTACTGCGAGCCTTCCGTGGGCGAGAGCGTGAGTCTTTTCCGAGAGCCGGATGCGGGAAAACTGCCAGTCCGGTTCGATGAGCGGGAACAGGAACCAGGACCAAGCCAAACCGGACTGAGGGGATGAGGCGAAAGCCGAGTCACATGCCCACCGGGAGACTACAGTCACTGCGCCTGTTCTCGACTCTACTCCCCATTACACTCATTGAGGTTCTGTACTTTTTTTCCTCTGCTGTAGGAATCTTGGCAACAGCGCGAACCACTGGGCATAACCAGCTACCACAAAGAGAAGCCATGTTGCCACCATTTCAGGCTTGCTAGAGGATGGGAGCGAGAAACCGAAGAGCCCGAGAATCATTCCCGTAAAAATGAATCCCGCGATGACGAGGAGCGAAGCGGGAAAAGACAATACGATCATCTCGAAACCTAGTCCCTCCTCCAGTTGCCAATCAGAAAGGCCTCGGTACCCCTTATACGCTTCGATCAGAGCTACAACACAAATGGAAATCCAGATGGCCTGAGCCGCAATCCACAAGATCTTCTTCACAACTAAAGATCGTAACCGAATGACAGTCTTGCGAAATAGCCAAGACGAGCAGGGTGCCGTACTGGTGTAACATCCCCGTTACACCAACTACGGGCTCGGGCGTCCCCTACTGGCTCGATGGTCGTTTCGCTAGCCATGCCACGAACCAGTGTTCGAGAATTGCGCCAGCGAACACTCCGACAAAGGTGGCTGGTATCGCAAGGATCAGAACCGTAGCCCAGGAATGGCGCGGTATGCCAATCAATTCAAGGCAGACCATCGGTACGCCCCAGAAAAGAGCAATACGCCCCAACCGCTGGGCAAAGCTCACCGTTCTTTTCACTTGGAGTTGCACTCACACGAGTCTATCTGACGGTTGTCGAAAAATCCCCATTGCACGCATTGACCTGCGAAAAGGCGAACAGACGGCGCAAGCTTGTGCTGACGCCTGATCTATAAGAGGGGATGTCAAGGACATTTTTGTCCTGCGGCAGTGGAAGCGTTGGTGTTCGCCATATCGTTCAAAGATTTGCACCCACAATTCCCCGAGCTTAATTTGTCTCCATTTTTGGCGCGTGCGTAAAGGTCACGATAGAGGCAGATCAGATCCCATACGGCTTCTTCCACTTGAGCTGGCTTGTCTCCGCAATAGATGCCGGGGATGTTCTCCAATGTTATTTTTTGCTCAGTTTTCTCCTGAGAGATGGAAAAGTGGGCGACCTGATCTTGCTCGTGCAGTACAGCGTTAGGTACTCCTTTCACTCCCAAGTCTATTTCGGTCGGTAACACAGAGATTTCCTTGCGATGAAGAGTCTTGCTCAGATCCGCAACGAGGTTTTTGTCGATTTGACCGCTGTAGCGCCACGTTGTTCTTTCGGGGGGTGTGCTTCCGAACGCGGGAGCGTTGAATGTGTGGGACGCCATCAGTTCGCCGTCGGCGCAAGCCGTCACCTCATCGACAGTGTCGCCGTGAAGCTGTATCCACTCAGCCTTGAAAAGAGGAGAGCACTCCGTCTTTCGCTTTAACGTCTGTGAATACAGCGATGGAGCAAGAAACGGGCAGGTGCTCAATCCGAATTGAACCAGCACCAGAACAAGAAGTTTCATGCGCGACATTAAACCACAGACCCGATTTCGCAGATGGTTGGCGAAACATCGCGATTGCACACATTGACCTTCTGGTTGAGGCAATGAGGACGGCCGGGTGGGTTGGTGGGTGGGAACTTGCGCGTCAGGTTTCGATGCCGACGTAGCAGACGCGGCCGACGAGGTAGTCGGCGGCGGTTTTGTCTTCTTCCATGGTCAGGACCTCGATGGGGTAGGCCTGATTGTGCGGGCGCAGGATGAGGTGCTGGCCCGCAACTTCGACGTACTTGATGGTGCAGTCGCCGTCCTTGGCGACGGCGTACATGTTGAACTCACCCTTGCGGTACGGTTTCAGCGAATTGTAGTGGCGGTCGATGAGGACGGTGGCGCCGGGGAGCAGGCGGGGATACATGCTCATGCCTTCGCGGCCGTCGGCGCGGATCATGACGAAACGTTCCCAGGTTTCGCGGTCGCCTTCGAGCTCGGGGCGCATCTTGCGCAGGAAACTTTTCTTGAACTTGAGGATCTCGCGCACGTTCATGCTCATGATGAGCGGTTCTTTAGCGGCGACGGCGCCGTCGACCAGCAGCACGTTATCGAATTCATCTTCGGTGGGGGGCAGGATGGAGGCGCGCTTGTTGACTTCGGTGGGCTCGATGAGGTCGAGGACGGAGAGGTGCTGCACGTTGAGCACCTTGTCCATGCCTTCGAGGCTGAGACCGCGCTTGCGGTTGAGGAAGTTGGAGATGTGGGCCTGCTTGAATCCGGTCTGCTGCGCCAGACGCAATCCGGTGAGCTCGCCTTCTTCGATGCGGTCCCAGAGGGTTTTGCGCAGATTTTCCTGCAGCGCCTTGAATTTCATGGCGAAAGTATAGCACAGGCTTATAGCGTGGGGATATTGACTGATCAAGTACAACATCTGAAAGGAAATAGAGTTCTTGACTTCCCGAGGGAGGAGCTATAGGCTAAGCAGCATTTATAGCTCATATGTGGTATTGCTCGGAGTCATCATGGAATTCGTGCAAACCATCGACGAAGAGAGGAGCTTTGGGGAGTTTCGCCGCAAGGTGCGATGCTCGGAGCTGCTGTCGGCGTCGATGGAAAAACTTTTATCCGCCATTCATTTTACGGGCCGGGTCAGCGTGGTGGTGCAGAATGGCCGCGTGCTGAAGACCGGTTACGAGGAGGGCTACTTTAGGAGCAGGCCTGAGTAGAGCAGGTCTCAGGTCTCAGGTCTTTGGTCTCAGGTCTCAGGTCTCAGGTCTTAGGTGACAGGTGACAGGTCACGGGAAGGGCTTGGGGCCAGGTCGGTTCGGAAAGATCTGGAATCGGAAAGTAGTTCGGGATTCATAACTAAATAGCGCAAGCAGGTCATCGTAAGAGAAACGAGCCCTGTGTCCGGGAAACCGGCGCGGGGCTTTTTTATTTGGTCGTTGGTTGTTGGTCGTTGGCGGGACACACGATGCTGTGGCGCCAAGACGACTGGGGACGAAGGAAAGTTTGCATTCATAAACGTGTTTCAAATTCATTGCTGAGCCTTCAGGAGGCAATCATATGGAAACGCTGGACGATGTATTGATACCGGTGGAGTTGAAGTATTGCGAGCGGTGTGGCGGGTTGTGGTTTCGCGCGACCGGGGACGAAGGGATTTACTGTCCGGAGTGCGCGCCGGAAATGGCGGTGTTGCCGCGGCCGAAGCGCAAGCGGATGCTGGTGGTGGCGGTGAATTCGATTGAAGAACTGGAAGGGCGGCTGGCGGAGCTGGCGGCCTTTTGCGGCGAGGGAGGCAACGCATGACGGCCGCCATCGGTTTTCTGGCAGCGTCGGTGGACTGGTCGGACGAGGCATGGGATTCGGGGAGGAATCCGGAGCTGTGCCTGTACCGGGACCGGACGACGGCGATCCTGCGGAAATTTTTCCGCATGTCGGTGGAG
Source organism: uncultured Acidobacteriota bacterium (assembly GCA_963729415.1). GTDB lineage: Bacteria > Acidobacteriota > Terriglobia > Terriglobales > Acidobacteriaceae > Gp1-AA133. Next base: position 1,440,838 of record CAVSOD010000018.1, read on the forward strand.
ATGGGGAGGTTGCCGTCGATTTTGGGGCAGGAATTTTTCCGCACGCATGTGACGTCGTACGGCATATCGAGCTTTGAGGACACAGTGATCTTCGTGCATGACGTGGAGCGCTGCTTAGGCAAGCTCGACAAGCTGGCGCAACAGTTGATTGCGCGGGTGATCCTGCAGGGCTTCTCGTATGACGAAGCGGCGGGGCTGCTGGGGTGTTGCCGGAAAACGGTGCATCGCCGGCTACCGGACGCGCTCGACCAGCTGAGCGAAATCTTCCTGGCGGTCGGGCTGGTGAAGCCGATGCGGGCGCCGGCGGCGGCGGTCGAGGAGGCTTGTCAAGAGGGCGAAGAAGACGAAACGCTTGTAATCATGTGATTCGAAGGGAGAAGAAAAATATGGAAAACCTGTCCCATTTACCCTGCGCAACTTGGTATTCTAAACTTATAGGGTAAAAAAAAGAAAAACTCCGAGAGGCGCGCCGGTGGGCGCGCCTTTTGCTTTGGAGTGAAGCGCCCACCCTTCCGCCAAACCAGACGGGAAGGGTGGGGGTTCCCGGCGGATGCAGCCGGGAAATTGTGGGTATCGAGTCTGAGAACCTTAGAACGCAGAGGGCGCAGAGAACGGCCGCGGAGGGCGCGGAGAAAAGCGGGTCCTTCGCTTCGCTCAGGATGACAACGTTTTTGGGTTCGTCAGGATTCGAGATTAGGCTGGCGGGCAGGAGTGTCTGCGAACGGGCGCGAAGAGTTCGCAAAGGACGCGAAGGGAATCGGGAGAAAACATCCCCACCCTCCGCAAAGAGCGCGGAACGGCAGCGGAGCGCGGGAAAGGGGTTCGTCGCTCAGGATGCAACGTTTGGGTCGGCAGGATGCGAGATTAGGCTGGGGGCAGGAGTGTCTGCGACGGACGCGAAGAGCATCGGGAGAAAAATCCCCCTCCCGCAAAGAGCGCGGGAAGTGGGGCACGCAGCGGGCGGCGGGTAATTGTGGGTATCGAGTCTGAAACCTTAGAACGCAGAGGGCGCAGAGAACGGCCGCGGAGGACGCGGAGAAAAGCGGGTCCTTCGCTTCGCTCAGGATGACAACGTTTTTGGGTTCGGCAGGATTCGAGATTGGGCCGGCGGGCAGGAGTGTCTGCAAAGGGCGCGCAGGGTGCAAAGGACGCGAAGAGAATCGGGAGAAAACATCCCCACCCTCCCGCAAAGAGCGCGGGAAGGGTGGGGCACCCGGCGTAAGGACCCGAAGGAACTGGTGGAGAAAACGTCCCCACCCTCCCGCAAAGAGCGCGGGAAGGGTGGGGCACCCGGAGGAGAAGGAATGGAGTACCCCGGGCTGGGCGGTGAGACATCGAGATTGCGGGATCTAACTTGGATGGCAGGGAACATGACGAAAAAAGCGGCGAAGAAGGCGGTTCGGCGGAAGAAACCGGGGGCGAAGCAGGCGGGCAAGGGTCCGGTGAATCTGGGGGAGCTGCGGCAGCAGGTGGCTCGGCTGGTCGGGGAGAATATCGGGAAGATGACGAATGCTGTCGTCGAGGAAGCGTCGAAGGGGCATCTGGTCCATTACAAGTACCTGGCGGAGATGATTGGGCTATATCCGGCGGCGCCGGGGACCGAGTCGGAAGCGACGGAGGGGAATGATCTGGCGGAGTTGCTGCTGAAGAACATTCACTTTCCGCATCGGCTTTCTGAGGCTGATGAAGACGGCGAAACGATCGAGGCGCCGGCGACGGTCGCGGTGGGGAACGATTCGGTAGAATGAGGAAAACAGGTCACGGGTCGCGGGTTACAGGGGACAGGTCGCGGGTGACAGGTCGCAGGTGACGCGGATCTGGGGTTAGGTTTTGGGTCTTAGGTGTTAGGTCAGGCTCCGGTTGAGGGCACGAAGATAGTTCTAGTGGAACGGGATGGGTTGGTCTCGGGCTTGCGGTTTTTTAGGCTTGGGACTCTGTGAGGGCACGGGTGAAGTTTGGCGAGCGGTTGGAGCGGACGCTTCGATCGGTGAAGTTGTTGAATCAGAGTGCCAGGGACGGCGACACTCGAATGGACATGACGTGGGTGACGGGCCGGATCGCGGTCGGGGGCGGGATTTGGCACGCGGCGAACATGGAAGCGGTGGCGAGCGCGGGCGTGACCCACATCATCGACATGCAGGTGGAGTTCGATGATACGGCGCTGGCGGCTCCGTTCGGGATCGTCGTGTTCTGGAATCCAACCGACGATGACTTTCAGCCGAAGCCGCCGGAAGTGTTTCAGCGCGGGGTGGAGTTTGCGATTGAGGCGCTGGACCAGGCGGGGACGAAGTTGTATATCCACTGCGCGGCGGGCGTGCATCGGGCGCCGATGATGGCGCTGGCGCTGCTGTGCGCGCTGGGGTGGAAGCTGCGGGACGCGGTGCGGTTGATCGAGATGCGACGTCCGCAGGCGGATTTCGCGGATGTGTATCTGCGGAGCGTGGAGAGATTTGTGCAGGGGTACGCGGCTACGGGGAAATAGGGGCGAGGAATTCTCACCGGCGCCGAGTGGGGCACCCGGCGCTGGGCGAAAAAAATCTTAAAACGCAGAGGACGCGGAGAACGGCCGCGGAGGACGCGGAGAAAAGCTTTTGACCACCTTTCGACTTCGCTCAGGGCAGGCTCCGGGCGCTAAGGACGCGAAGAGAAAATCCCCACCCTCCCGCAAAGAGCGCGGGAAGGGTGGGGCACCCGGCGGAGGACGCAGAGAAAAAGCGGGTCCTTCGCTTCGCTCAGGATGACAATCTTTTTGGGTCGTCGGGATTTTGAGATTTTGGGTCATCAGGATTTTAATGATTTTGGGTGCGTCGGGATTTAGTCGGCTGTACGCGGGATTGAAACGGAGTTGGAAGGGATCAGTTAGAGGGGATCGGTTAGAGGAGGAACGCAATGTGGGATGCTCGGCGCCGCCCGGTAGGGCGGTTTTTTTGTGGGCTGATTTCGGTGCTGCTGGTGGGTTGGGGACTGCTGCAGGCGTCGGCCAGCTGGGCTACGGATGCGGGACCGGCCACCACACGGGTTAGCGATACGGTGTACCGGGCAGATGGGACGCCTGCGTCAGGGACGGTGCTGATCTCGTGGCCGGCGTTCACGACCACGGACGCGAAGCCGGTAGCGGCGGGGGCCAAGTCGGTGGCGCTGGATGCGAGCGGCGGACTGACGGTGGACCTGGTGCCGAATGCAGGCGCGACTCCGGCGGGATCGTATTACACGGTGGTTTTCCAGATCGACGTGGTGCGGACGGAATATTGGCTGGTGGGGACGACTTCGCCGACGACGCTGGCGGCGGTGCGGGCTACGCCGGGATCGGGGACGGCGGTGCCTCCGGTGTCGAAGCAGTACGTCGATAGCGCGATGGCGACGAACAAAGCGTATGTGGATGCGGCGGTGGCGAACGTCGGGTCGGGATCGTACGTGGCGAAGAACGGCGACTCGATGAGCGGGCCGCTCACGCTGCCGTCGGATCCTTCGGCGCCTGGGCAAGCGGCCACGAAGCATTACGTGGATACGGCGCTGCTGGCGAAAGCCAACCTGATTGGCGGAGTGGTTCCGGCAGCGCAACTGGGGAGCGGGAGTTCTGACGGGACGGTGTGTCTGAAGGGAGATTCGACCTGGGGTGCGTGCGGCAACGGTGGCAACGCCACTGCACTGCAGGGAGTTCAAGTGGACACCACAGCGCCGAACGATGGCCAGGTTCCAACTTACGACAAGTCACAGAATAAGTATGTCCCGAAAGCCAGCACATCCGCCATTAGTGGAGCGGCGAATGCAGGCATGCAGGTTGTCGGGAATGGTTCTGCTTTTGTTTCTCAATCCAAACCGGCGCTGGATGTGCGCGATTACGGCGCGGTAGGAGACGGACAGGCCGCATCCGACTGTTACATGACCGTCGGGAAGCGCGGTTCTCAATTGCGAATCGAACCACTTCGTCTCGGGGGATATGGGGAAGAAGATCGCGGTCTATGGATCGGGGTCGATATTAAGTGGATATCTTCAGCCCTTGTCGTCCAGCATTCTCTCTTATCAAAGTCCGACGCAGGTGACGCTGGCGAATGCTGCGGGAAACTCGACAACCCATCCGGTTGCCACGATTACGACCTGTTCGCGTTCCGTAAATGTGGCGACCTGTAATACGGCGAGTGCCCACGGCTTCCAGGTGGGGCAGATGGTGACGTTAAACGCCACTGCGGATAAATCCTTCATGGGCGTGTGGCCGATTCAAACTGTGCCCACCAGCACATCGTTCACGATCAATAGCGTTCTCTTAAATGACGTGGCCAGTTCGGCAGGCGGGACTGCCGATGGACACAGCGAGCGAGTGGTCTGGGGAACGGACAACACTTCAGCGATGCAGGCTGCCGTGGATGCTTGTGGTGCTCAGGGCGGCTGCAAGATCATCGTGCCCAAGGGGCTGTATCTGCTGCATGGCGTTTCCATGCCTTGCTCTGTGGTGGGCAACTTTTCCGGCGTAGGCGGTCTGAACTGCGCGATCGCCTATAACAACATCACGTTTGCGGGCGATGGCGCAGAAACGACCGTCTGGGAAAACTGGGACGTCGCGACCAACGTCAATGGGTATAACACCGGCGGTTGGCAGGGCCTGATCACGATTGGTTGGTCCGTTCTTGGCGATTACGATGCGCCCGTCAGTAACTGGCGGAACTACAACCTGCGCAACCTTGAGATTTACGGATTCACCTTCCGGCAGATCAAGTACGGCAATACCGGTTTGATGGACATCTATGATTGGGCATCCAACAACGTAAAGGTTCACCACAACACATTCATCGACTACCCGCGCGAGTGCCTATACGAGGGCGGCAAGAGCGCAGACTGGGACGTGCATGACAACACGTTCTATCAGTGTGGCCTTGGCGGACCAACGGGTTCTACCACCGGCGCGGCTATCAATGTGAACGGGAGCACCTCTCATGTTCACGACAACTTTGTTTCTGACTCGGGTCAGGCGGTTGAGGGTGCGGCGCACGATTCCGATGTGTACGCGAACAAGTTCGATGGTGGCGGGCCGGATGTCTACGGGGCCGGACCGCACGAGTGGCTGAATCTGTCCTCGTCGACTTACGGTCTATGGAACTGGACGGTGCGCGATAACATTGTTCGCGGCTGGAACGGTGCCGTGGTTGAGAATGTCAACGGCATCATGGCGAACGTCGCCGTTGACAACAATACGATTGTCGATGACACGAGTGGAATCTCCATCGGTAGCGGGAAAGAGACGAACAACGTCAACTACGGCCCGCAGCCTCCTAAACCGCACGGCGTAAGTTCGATCAGTGGCAACAAGTTCTCAAACACAGGCGCTGTATATCCGGTCAGTTTTATGCTTTCAGTGAACGGCAACCAGTCGCCATTTCTGGAAAACGTGGTACTAGACCGGAACCTGATCACCTACAAGACAGGCTATTGCACTGTGGCTCCCCACACCTCCTGCCTGAAAGACTCGGACTGCACGGGTAGCGGCGCGGCGTGCCAGGTTCCGTCGATGGTGCTCGCGATCGTCTCCCCGGGATTGGGTCCGACATGGATTGCTACGACGGCCTACGGTGCGGGCAAGGTTGCGGTTCCGACTATCGAAAACAGTTACATCTACATGAACAAGGGCAGCGCCGGGACTAGCGGTTCGTCGGAACCTGCGTGGTGCACGACTCCGGGCTGCACGGTGACAGATGGGTCGGTGACGTGGACGCTCTATGGAAACCGCCCGCGAGTCGCGCTCTCGAATACCACAGTCGTTGGTCCTTCCGGGATTCCCACTATGGGGATCGAGGTCAGGGATGACACGACACCGCCGGCTGGCTGGAGTGTGAATGCGTTCAATTACAACCTGCCAACTCGGATGGTCCAGCCGATCATCGGAGCCACGGTCTATCCGGCGGGGCAGACTATCTACCAGAATAGTCTGACTGCCAGCACTTACACCTCCTCGGTGGCGACGGGCACGGCGCCGTTTACGGTGGCGTCCACGACGAACGTTCCGAATCTGAATGCTTCCAGTTTGAATGGGGCGACGTTTGCGGCGCCAGGGCCGATTGGTTCGGGCACTCCCAATGTGGGCACGTTCACGAATCTTACGGTAAGTGGAACCTGTACTGGTTGCGGAACAGGTTCTTCGCCTCTAACCACAAAGGGAGACTTGTACACGTTCGGCTCGAGCAACAGCCGCTTGGCGGTGGGGACGGATGGTTCGTGCCTGGTCACCGACTCCACGCAAGCTCTCGGGCTGAAGTGGGGCGCATGTTCTGGCGGAGGCACAGTCGCCTCGATTTTCGGCAGGACGGGCGTGATTACCGCGCAGACCGGCGACTACAACGTCAGTCAAATCACGAACGCGGCGGCTGACAATGCGGTAGTGCACAACAGTGGGCCGGAGACGATTGGCGGGGATAAGACGTTCTCGGGGAATGTTACGGTGCAGGGGGCGATGACGGTGGCGGGGTCGTGGCAGGTGGAGAGCGCGGGTCCGGCCACGGCGATGACGGTGGGCGCCGGCGATTCGAAGGTGGGATTCGATTCCGACGGAAAGCTGAAGGTTTCGGAAAATGGCGGGGCGGTGACGGAAGTGGCGAAGGTGAGCCAGATTCCGGCGGCGGTGGGCGCTGGAGCCTGCAGTAATAAGGTGGTTACCGCGACGGTTGTGGGTGCGCCTCCTACGTGCAATACATTGACGTCGGCCTATGTGGATGGATCGATCGCGAGCACGTCGGCGTTAAGCAATGGGAACTATGCCAAGGCGGGAGGCGTGTCGGCCCTGGTGGATTCGGGAGTGATGGCCGGGCCGTACACGACGGAGTGGATGACGGCGTATCGGGCAGGATCGACAGTGAGCTTCGATGTGACCGGAACGAAAATAAAACTGTGGGGTGCAACGCTGGAGGTGCCGCTCAACACGAGCGCGCTCGCGTACAACGTGACGGCGGCAGACCTCACGGGGAATCTCTATGACATTGGCATCTACGATGCGTCGGGAAGCCTGAAGGCACACACGGGAGCGATTGCGGGATCCACCGCGACGGTGATGGGAGCGCACAGCGTGGCGTGGTCGGGCGGTGCGAAGACGCTACAGCCGGGAAAGTACTACCTGGCGATCACAACCAACTGCACAACAGGCTGCGCGACATTGGCGGCCGATGTGAGCACGGCGGTGGTGACGTTCCTGAGCGGGGGAATGGTGACGACGAGCGGAAGTCAGGGGACACTGGATGCGAGCATTACGCCTCCGGCGGATCTTTATACGTGGGGCGGCAGCATGCTGAGCTTGATTCTGCACTGAGGGGCGCAAAACTCGGCGAAGAAAACATTTCCTACCGTGGGGCAGCCGGCAAGGTCGCGGAGAAAATCTTAAAACGCAGAGGGCGCGGAGGGAGAAGGACCGCGGAGGGCGCAGAGAGAAAAGCAGGTCCTTCGCTGCGCTCAGGATGACAAAGCTTGAGATGGGCAGACAGCTTGAGATCGGCATGCGGGTTCGCTCAGGGAAACTGCGAGCGGGAAGAAAAGCTGCATAGAGCGCGAAGAAAATCTTAAAACGCAGAGGGCGCGGAGGGAGCGCAGAGGACGCAGAGAGGGGCAGGGTTTCTTCGACTTGCTCAGGGGAGGGTTCTGCGGCGCGCAGGATGAGCGGGTGGAGAGAGGAAATCCCAGGATCGGGGCAGTGGTGGAATCCCACGCTAAATCGCAAGAGCGCGATTTTAGGATGGGGCACCCACGCGACGGGGCGCTAGGAAAATCCTCACCCTAGCGCAGAGGGCGCGCTAGAGTGGGGCACCCGGCAGAGGACGCAGAGAGGGGCAGGGTTTCTTCGACTTGCTCAGGGGAGAGTTCTGCGGCGCGCCGGATGACGGGGGAGAGAGGAAATCGTACGATCGGGGCGGTGGTGGAATCCCACCCTAAAATCGCAAAGAGCGCGATTTTAGGATGGGGCACCCACGCGACGGGGCGCTAGGAAAATCCTCACCCTAGCGCAGAGGGGGCGCTAGAGTGGGGCACCGGGCTTGATTAGGATGACAGATTTATTTGGTAGCGGGATTCAATGTTCTCGTCGCGAGAAAATCCCCACCCTCCCGCAAAGAGGGCGGGAAGGGTGGGGCACCCGGCAGAGGACGCAGAGAGGGGCAGGGTTTCTTCGACTTGCTCAGGGGAGAGTTCTGCGGCGCGCCGGATGACAGAGGAAATCGTACGATCGGGGCGGTGGTGGAATCCCACCCTAAAATCGCAAAGAGCGCGATTTTAGGATGGGGCACCCACGCGAAGGGGCCGCTAGGAAAATCCCCACCCTCGCGCAAAGGGCGCGCTAGAGTGGGGCACCCGGGCTTGATTAGGATGACAGATTTATTTGGTAGCGGGATTCAATGTTCTCGTCGCGAGAAAATCCCCACCCTCCCGCAAAGAGCGCGGGAAGGGTGGGGCACCCGGCGCCCGGGTTTGATTAGGGTGACAGAGTTTTTGGATCTGGTTGTCGAGACGCCCTGGAGAGTGAATCAGGGGTGAGTCGTAGAAGTTCTTTTCTGACGTAACAGCCTGACGTAACAGCCTGACAAAAGAAAATTGATGATGTGGTCAAGTTCAAGGACGGATTAGGAAAGATCATCGACGGAACCGTTGAGTGCCTCAACGCTTCCAGTTGGGCGCGGCCGCAATAGGGCAAGCGATTTTTTCGAAGAAAGAAAAATTCAGTCAGGAGTGGAATATGTCTCAGTTCAGTTTCAAGAACGTCGGTCATTTTTTTGCAACGGTTGCAGGCGACATTGTGAAGGGTGCACGCGCCGTGGCGAGCGTCATGTTGAAGGCGGAGAAAGTGGAGCCGGAGATTGAGGCTTTGAGCGGAATCTTCTTTCCGCAGGCGGTGGAACTCGAGCGCGGCGCGTTTGCGCTTCTCGGCATGGCCGCGCAAGCTGTGACCGAGGCGGGAGATGCGGCGGGACAGAACGGCATCAATATCACGCTCGATCAGCAGTTGATTGCGGACATCAAGGCGTTGATCGGGGCGATCGAGGCGTATGCGAAGTCGGCAGGCGTCAGCAAGCCGGCTCCGGGTGCGGTGGCTGCGGCGAAGTAGAGAGTTTCCGCGCGGGCAGGCGGTGGAAGTACTAGGGCCCACCGCCTTTTTTAGCAGGCAGCATTTGGCACTTAGCGCTTGGCATTTGGCCAACACGGTCCCGAGCAAGTCCGAAGATAAATCGACAAGCTCGGCTTAGACGGACCCATTCGACTACGCTCGGGGCAGGCTCCCGAGGGCGACTGCCCCTTCATGAACCTGCCAGACATCCGCGCTCAACTTGTCTAGCGTCCTCACATTGATCCGAAATCACTCACAGCCACTCGTGATCCTGGTCACAAAGAACACGCTTCCTGGGGTGTAGAAAAGTGTTACGAGAGTGGAGTCGACCTTGATGACCTACGTACCTTTGTGCCTAATTTCGTGGGATTGGTTTACCGATTTTCGGGGTATCGTGGTAGGCGTCGTGAGTGGTGCGATAGGGGGCGCCTTAGCGATGCGGCTCTGGGATGCCTTCGTTTGGTGCAGGGATCTGGGTGGCAGGATGAATAATATTGAAAGCGGTTTCGAGAAACTGGACACATCGCTGAGTGCCAAAATCTTAGCTCTCGATGGCACGATTAGCGGAAGGTTGATTGCCGTTGATGCAAGAATTGGAACCTTACCAACAGCGATGGATGCGATGAAGATTGTCTCTGATGCCCACTACGAATCACTGTCTAACGCCATTGAACAACTACACAATGACGTTAAGAAACACTTTGTGGACTGCAACGAGCACATCATTGGTCCGATGAAGAAGCAGATAGAGAAGTTGAGCGTCCCCGCATAGCGAAGGGCCTTACGCGGATTCGATGATCGGATCTTCGCCCTCAACTTCCGAAAACAATTGCCCTCCGCCACATTTCAGCCGACGTCTTCGCTCCAGTTTTCCAGCGTTTTCTTCACTAGGGCCATGAACTGATCAGCGACCGCGCCGTCGATCAGGCGGTGGTCGTAACCGAGGGTCAGGTGCACGACGGAGCGGATGGCGATCGAGTCGTTGCCATCTTTGTCGGTCATGACCATGGGCTGCTTGGTGATGCCGCCGACTCCCATGATGGCGGAGTTGGGCTGATTGATGATGGGCAGACCGAAGACGGCGCCGAACTGACCTGGATTGGTGATGGTGAAGGTCGAGCCTTCCACGTCGGTCGGCATGAGCTTTTTGTTGCGGGCGCGCTCGCCGAGATCGGTGATGCCGCGTTGCAGTCCGAGGAAGTTGAGTTCGTCGGCGCTTTTGAGGACCGGTACGATCAATCCCCAGTCGAGAGCTACCGCGATTCCGGCGTTGACGTGGCGGTGATAGCGGATGCTGTCCCCTTCGAGCGAGGCGTTGACGATGGGGAACTGCTGCAACGCGATGATGGCGGCGCGCACGAAGAACGGCATGAAGGTGAGGCGAGCGCCGTTGCGTTGCTCGAAACCGTTTTTCAGCTTGTTGCGCAGGTTGACGATGCGGGTCAGGTCCACTTCGAACATGGCGTGGACGTGGGCGCTGGTGCGGCGCGACTCGATCATGCGCTGGGCGATGATCTTGCGCATCTGGCTCATGGGGACCAGGTCGCCGGGGATCGCGGCGGGGGCAGGACGTGGCGGGGCGGACGGCTCAGGCCGAGACGAAGGTTGGGAGACTCCGTCGGCTTGTGGCGTCGAGGCGATTTGCGGCGGCGCGGCAGCAGAAGGCCCTCTTTCGATGAAGGCCATGATGTCCTGCTTGGTGATGCGGCCGCCGAGTCCGGTGCCGGTGACTTGCGAAAGGTCGACGTTGTTCTCGCGGGCGAGTTTGCGGACCAGGGGCGAGGAACGGACGTCTTCGTCATGTGTTTCGGCGGGTGCGGGTGGCGCAGCGGGGACGGGAACTGGTGGCGGAGGGGCGGAGGTTGCCTCTTTCTTCGGGGGCGCGGGCGGAGCGGCAGGCGCAGCCTTCGCGGATGCGGACGATTCGCCGTCGGCAGCGATGGTTCCGACGATCGTGTTGACCTGAACAGTATTGCCCTCGGCGACGACGATCTCCTGAAGGACGCCGGAGGCCGGGGCGGGGATTTCGGCATCGACCTTGTCGGTGGAGATCTCAAACAGCGGCTCGTCGCGCTGGACTTTGTCGCCGGGCTTCTTCAGCCACTTGGTAATGGTCCCCTCGAAAATGGATTCCCCCATTTGGGGCATGATGACGTCAGTTGGCATAATTTCCTTCCACGCGGCCCACTGAGGCGAATATCGGGCCAGGCACAAATCCCTATTATATATATTCGAGCAGCTTCGCAGACCGGCCCCTGAAGGGGCGGTATCGGTCGGGGTCGCGTCGGCATCGCTAAAGCGATGCCCTGATATGGATCAGCAGTGGTTCCGAGACCTCTCGAAAATCTGGCCTCGAAAATCTGACCTCGACAATCTGGCTTCGACGACCTTCCTCAAGGGCCTCGCCGCGAAAGGCCATCTCGAAAGGCGCTGTTAAACATTTCCGAAGCGAATTTCGCCTACAAAATGTTGACGAACCCAGGGGACAAAGCTCGATCAATGTTTGTCGTGGTCGTCGTGGCCTTGGTGACCGGCTTCGCCCGCGGGAGCGGGTACGCCGAACGCATTCTTCCAATAATCCTGCGCAGCCTGGGGAAGCTTTTCCATGTGGGAGAGGAAGATGGTGATCTTCCAGATGTCCTCGTCACTGAGAGTTTTGTCCCAGGCGGGCATGCCGGTGTAGCGGATCCCGTTGCGGATGACGAAGTAGTTGTGCCAGTCGGGATCGGCGGGGGGATCCTGGACGAGTTGCGGGGGCGGAGGATAGAAGGAGTTGGCGAGAGTGGAGGGCTTCTTGTCGAGCGCGCCGTGACAGACGGCACAATTCATGGTGTAGAGCTTCATGCCGTCGATGAGATTCTCGGCGGTGGGAGAGACCGGGCTGTTCGCGTGGGGGGCATGCTTGTCGACGAACGCGTCGACCGCACCCATGGCGATGTGTTCTTCGACTTTCGGAGGAGTTGCGTTGGCGTTCGTAGGGATGAAACCGAGCAGGGCGGCCCCCAGGCCTCCGATGATGAGAACGGCGAGCGTGATGACAACGCCGAGGATGAAGCTTCGCATGAGTCCCCCTTTGATCTGGGTTGTGCGCTGTACCTGTATCGATTGCGCAGCGAACGGGCAGAGATACCAGGGTCCGTGACGTAGACCCGCAAGTTTCTATCATAAATGAGGCGGCTTGGCTCTTGCATTTCTGGCTGGTCAGGCTCGGGCGACGGCGTTAGTAGGCGAGGAGTTTGCGCGCTTCGCGGACGACGTCGGCAACCTTGGGCAGGAAATATTCTTCCTGGGGCGGGGAGAAGGGGACGGGCGTGTCGAGCGCGGTGAGGCGGACGATGGGGCCATCGAGCGAATCGAAGGCCTCTTCGTTGAGGATGGCGCTGATCTCGCCGGCGATGCCGCCCGTGCGGACGTCTTCATGCACGATCAGGACTTTGCTGGTGCGGCGGACAGTTTCGGCAATGGCTTCGCGATCGAGCGGGGAGAGCGTGCGCAGGTCGAGGATCTCGAGTTCAATGCCCTCTTTACTTAGCAGGTCGGCGGCCTCTTGAGCGACGTGCACCATTGCGGCATAGGTGATGATGCTCAGGTCGCGGCCGGAGCGGGCGATGCGGGCCTTGCCCAGAGGAACGATGTAGTCATCGGCGGGAATTTCTTCTTTGATGCGCCGGTAAAGATATTTGTGCTCGAAGAAGATGACCGGATTGTTGTCGCGAATGGAGGCCTTGATGAGGCCTTTGGCATCGTAGGCGGTGGCGGGGCAGACGACTTTCAGGCCCGGAGTGTGCACGAAGTACATTTCGGGATTCTGCGAATGAAACGGGCCGCCATGCACGTTGCCGCCGCTGGGACCGCGGACCACGAGCGGAGCGGGCGCGCCCCATCGGTAGTGGGCTTTGGCGACCATGTTGGTGATCTGGTTGAAGGCGCAGCCGATGAAGTCCATGAACTGAAATTCGGCGACGGGACGCATGCCAGTAAGCGCGGCGCCGAAGGCCGCACCGACGATGGCGGATTCGGCGATGGGGGTATCGATGACGCGCTCGGGGCCGAAGCGGTCGATGAAGCCGTCGGTGACCTTGAAGGCGCCGCCGTAGATGCCGATGTCCTCGCCAATGCAGAAGACGGTGGGGTCGCGCTCCATTTCTTCCCAGATTCCCTGGCGGATGGCTTCGAGATAGGTGAGAGTAGGCATCGGCTTCTGGCTTCTAGCAGCTGAACCTAGATTATCGCAGTCGCTTAAAAAAAATGTGAGAGCTGGATTTCGTGAGGCCGCCTACGCTGGGATCAACGACGTCGAGACAGCATACGATGGATACCAATCCGCGGCCAAGTCTTTCCAGCCTGGATTGAAGCCTGCGATTAAGCGGAGTTTCTTCTCACGACGCCAACCTTTGAGTTTCTTTTCTCGATCGATGGCGTTATGCACGTCGTCGAAACTTTCCCAATATACGAGGCGAACCGCGTTGTAGTCGTCGGTGAAGCCCTCGTAGGTATGGTTCTTGTGCTGCCAGACACGCTTGTGCAGATTGTTCGTCATGCCGATGTAGAGTGCACGTCGGGAAGCGCTTTGCATGATGTAGACGTAGTAACGATATTCTCTGCGCACTGCAAACCTCGAGAAAACGCAAGGTCCCTCGACTACGCATTTCGCTCGCTTCGCGAGGGGAATGCTTCGCTCGGGATGACATGGTTTTAAGAGATTTATAGAGAGTGAAGTAGTGGAGACACGGTGACGGTCGTCACATGTTTGTGGCAATGCCGGGACGGGTCGGTTTCCGAACCTCATCGCTGCAAGACCGAACTCCCTCTCACCGCCCTCCCGAGCGGAGCGAGGTGGAGCCGAACGGAATCGAGGGGGCCTTGTGTTTTCCGGCGGAGCGGAAGATCTACTTCAAATGAACCGCAGTATCGGATTTTTTCTGAACTGAGGTTTTACCTGCTCGAACTTTTGGCATCGCATACTTCGGCTTGATCTCATGGCATGCCGGGTTGCAATACGGGTGCCCCACAGCGCTTTCCGGTTCCGGCATGGGTGAGGCTACGGCGAAGTCGCGGTCGGCTTCGAGTTGGGCTTCGACTTCTGCGATCAGCTTTTCATTCTCGGCGCGCGTCAGCCACTTCTTGACGTTAACTAAATAGTTCTCAAAGCGCGCAATCGGGTCTCGCTTTTTCCAGTATTCAAACAGCGGCTTGGGGACATAGTCGGCGGCGTCGTGGATGGCGTGACCCTTCATGCGCATCATTTTGGCCTCGATGAGCGTGGGGCCGTCGCCATGGCGGGCACGTTCGCAGGCTTCGTGAGCGGAGTCGTAGACCTGGCAGGGATCGGTACCGTCGACGATGACGCCGGGGATGCCGTAGGCTATTGCGCGCTCGGCCAGGTCTTCGACACGGAATTGCATGTCGGCGGGGGTGGAGTATCCCCAGAGATTGTTTTCGACGAAGAGGACCAGGCCGAGATTCTGGACAGCCGCGAAGTTCAATCCTTCATAGGTCACACCTGTCGATTGACCGCCGTCGCCGATGTACGTCATCACGGCGATGTTCTTTCCCTGCATCCGCGCACCAAGGGCGACGCCCGCGAGCACCGGTATCAAGTCGCCCAGGGTTGAGATCGGGGCGACCACATTGCGTTCCTGAATGTCCCCGAAGTGCGAGGAGGCGTCGCGGCCGTGCGTGGGAGATCCGGCCTTGGCCATGTACTGCATCATGATGTCACGCGGGGAAAAGCCACGGACGAGCAGCGAGCCTTGGTTGCGGATCATTGGTCCGAGCCATTCGTCGGGCTTGAGTGCGTAGGCGGAGGCGCAGGAGCAGGCCTCCTGGCCGAGGCCGAAGTAGACGCCGCCGACTACCTTGCCCTGCTTGTAGAGGTTTTCGAGGGCGGCTTCCATCTTGCGGTTGAGGAGCATCCAGCGGTAGATGGCGATCGACTGCTGCCGGGTGAGGTAGGTCGAATCGCGGATGGGAGGAACCGGAGCGTTCAGGGTACCGGAAACTTCGTAGCGAACAGTGTCGCCGTCGCGCACCTGGCGGAGTTCGAAGCGGGGCTTTTCCAGTCGGTAGTCGACGATGGTGTAGGTACGCTGGGAGGTCAGCCTTCGTGAAGCAGGGCGCGATGATTTGTGATTCGAGGTGGATCGAATCGGCTTGGTCTTTTTAGCCATTGGCTTCGCGTGATACGTGGCGAACGGCAATGAAGCAAATCATCTGATCCTGTTTAGAATCTTAAACCACAGAGGACACAGAGGAACACGGAGTAACGCTAAAACTTCCTTGCGAACTCGGTATCCTGCGGGCAGATGACCAAGCCTGTGAGGCATTTTGGACCAAAGCATCAGGCCCAGTGGGTGTCATCTTCTTTGTGGAGTCGGCACAATTCTTCGGGTGGGCGCGCGGGCACACCGACTAAGAATCTTAAACCACAGAGGACACAGAGGAACACGGAGTAACGCTAAAACTTACTTGCGAACTTGGTGTCCTCCGGGCAGATCGCCAAGCCTCTGATGCATTTTGGTCTTAAGCATCAGGCCCAGTGGGTGTCATCTTCTTTGTGGAGTCGGCGCAATTCTTCGGGCGGGCGGGCACACCGACTAAGAATCTTAAACCACAGAGGACACAGAGGAACACGGAGTAACGCTAAAACTTGCTTGCGAACTTGGTGTCCTCCGGGCAGATCGCCAAGCCTCTGAGGCATTTTGGTCTTAAGCATCAGGCCCAGTGGGTGTCATCTTCTTTGTGGAGTCGGCGCAATTCTTCGGGTGGGCGGGAGGGTACGCCGATCTTCTCGCCGAGGAGGGCATCGAGCGAGTCGAGCCATAGGATCTGGCTGCGAAAGACGTTGCCGAAATTGCGGGCAACCGAGTGAGCGACATCCTGCAGGGGCACAGTGTGACCGAGTTCTTTCTCGAGTGAGGTGACGGGTTTGTTTGCGATGCCACAGGGGACGATGAGATCGAAGAAGCTGAGATCGGTGTTCACGTTGAGGGCAAAGCCATGAGAGGTTACAGAGCGCGAGATGTGGACCCCGAGGGCGGCGATCTTGGCCTGTTTTTCGTCCTTGCAGAAGATGTGTGCTTGAGGACGGGCGAGGACGCCCGTCCCTCCACCAACATTGGTTATCTCGGAACTGGTCCAGACGCCTGTGAGGCCCGAAACACGCTCGGCAGGAACGCGGAAATCGGCGCAGGTGCGGATCAGGACCTCTTCGAGGCGGCGGACGTATTCGATGACGCCGAGGGTTTTGCGACGGCCGTCTTCGGCGGGAAAGCCACGCAGATCGAAAATGGGATATCCCACGAGTTGGCCGGGCCCATGAAAGGTGACGTCGCCGCCGCGATCGCAGTCGAAGATCTCGACGCCGCGTTGCGCCAGCAAGTCTTCCGAGGCAATGACGTTCGCGGTTTTGGCATTGCGCCCGAGGGTGATCACCGGAGGGTGCTCCAACAGGAGAAGAACATCGCCAATTTGAGCGTTTTTGCGGAGGTCCACGAGTTTCTGCTGTAAACGGAGGCCGGTGGCGTAATCGAGGGTGCCGAGCTGGACGACGGAAATCATTGGCAGTTTGTCGCTACGAAATCCGAGATAAGGCTGATTTTACGACATTGGACAAGGATTCACGGGGAAGCAGGGGACGGATAGTGGTAGAGTTCTGAGGCAGTTTTTGAGAATTCAAGATTTCTGGCAGCAACCGCAACCCCAATGGCCGGAAGGAGAAAACGATGGCCGCCGATTTTCAGCTGGAAGTGATTAAGCTTGTGGCCGCTGAGCTTTACTTTTTGACCGGGATGACGGCGTCACGGGAGATGTACGGGAAGAGCTATTTTTCGCTCGGCGTTTCGGAGAAGGCGGCTGTAGACCAAGCGGTATGGACGCAAATCTCCGGAAATCTTGCCGCGATAACTCCTCAAGTATTTGCAAAGCAGATCCCAGGCCAGAAAGTTGCTGGATTCGAAATTCCTCAAGGATTACTAAACGAGGAGCAGAAGAAGGCTTAGCCCGCATAGGTCGAACCTCTCTCCAAAATCTACGCCGTTAGCTATGATACGCCGATTTGTCAACAAGGCAAATCACGTACGGAGGGGTGGTGAAATCGAGGAATTGCGTGTTGCTGACTAGCCCAGGAGCCTGGCCGCCTCTTTGGCGTAGTAGGTGAGGATGATGCTGGCGCCGGCACGCCGGATCGACAGCAGCGATTCCATCATCACGCGCTCGCGGTCGATCCAATTGTTTCGGGCCGCGGCTTCAATCATGGCGTATTCGCCGGAGACCTGGTAGGCAGCCAAGGGAACGTCGAAGCGTTCGCGGGCGGCAGCAATGACATCAAGGTAGGGCATGGCCGGCTTGACCATGATCATGTCGGCGCCTTCTTCCAGGTCGAGCTCGATTTCGCGCATGGCTTCGCGGAAGTTAGCGCCATCCATCTGGTAGGAGCGGCGGTCGCCGAACTGGGGGGCGGAATCGGCTGCCTCGCGAAAGGGACCGTAGAAGCCAGACGCAAACTTGGCGGCGTAGGAGAGAATCGGCGTGTTGGCAAAGCCAGTGGCGTCGAGACCCTGGCGGATCGCTCCGACGCGGCCATCCATCATGTCAGAAGGCGCGATGATATCGATGCCGGCGCGTGCCAGGGAAACGGCGGTGCGCGACAAGAGTTCCAGGGTGGCGTCGTTCACGATCTCGAACTCGGCCGTTGCCGCGGGTGGGGCAGCCACGGCTGCTCCGAGAGATTGAGGAGAGGCTTTCACGATGCCGCAATGGCCATGCGACATATATTCGCAAAGGCAGACATCGCCCATCAAAATGGCTTCCGGGACCTCTCGCTTGATAGCCCGGGCGGCTTGCTGCACGATGCCGTCGTCGGCCCAGGCACCAGTGGCGACTTCATCCTTGCTTTCGGGAAGTCCGAAAAGAATGACCGATAGCACCCCCAGGGAGCGAGCCTCACGGACCTGCTTGACCGCCTCATCCACCGACAGATTGAAAACACCGGGCATGGAGCGGACTTCCTTGCGGACGCCGGTTCCGGGGCATACAAAGAGGGGGTAGACGAAATTCTCCGGGGTGAGCCTGGTCTCGCGAACGAGCGACCGTAGTGATTCACTCTGGCGCAGGCGGCGGAGGCGTGTGACGGGGAACGCCATGGATCGATTCTAGCAAAGCGGAGGTGGACTTACTGCAAAATTGGGCGGGGCGGGCGTTCGAAAAAGTACTTGTCGAATGTGATGGATATCACAGACTTGAGGTTGCTGAGCCTGTGATGGTTTCGGCGGCGGTCGATTTTTGGGGTGAAAAATCGGAGGCGGGGAGGGCGAGTTACTTCAGTAACATACTCTTCCTCAGTTGTAATCTTCGAACCGCCGGGTCGAAGCCATAGACTTGAGAGAAGCATGTCGGCTGTGCGAAAACTCGGCCTTGCAGGTGCCGTTGGGTTGACGTTGGCTGTCCTCTGCGTGCAATGGTTTGTGCCGCGAGGACCAGCGCTGACAGCTTTTGGCGATCTCCTGGCGCTCCTGTTGCTGGCGGGTGCGTCGTTCGCGTTCTTTCGAAATGCATATGTGTTCGAGCGCGCGCGCGTCTTCTGGTGGCTGTTCGGCATAGGCAGCGTGCTGTGGACGATCAACGCGGGATTCTGGACGTATTACGAGGTTTATCTTCATGCGGAACTCCCTGAGCCTTGCGCCGGGGATGTGATTCTCTTCCTTCATGTGGTTCCGTTCATGGCGGCCGTTGCCCTGCGGCCGCACCGGCCTCAAGAGGATCGCAAGGTTCTTCTCGACGCAATTAATTTCATGATGTTGTTGGTCTGGTGGGTGTTCCTCTACGCCTACATCGTATTTCCCGATCAGTACGTGCACCTGAATGAATCCGTATACAGCCGCAACTACGACCTTCTATATCTGCTGGAAAATCTCGTGCTGGTACTGGTGCTGGGGCTGGCGGCGTCAAGTACAAGTGGCGCGTGGAGAAAGGTGTACTGGAACCTCTTTGTCGCGAGCGGCCTTTACACACTGGGATCGGAGATCATCAACGCCGCGATCGCGAGGAAGCAGTACTACACCGGCGGGTTCTACGATCTGCTGTTTCTGGTTTCCCTGGGATGGATGATCTGGGCCGCGATGTCGGCGAGATCGGCAAATCCGGCGCCGTCGTCTGTTTCGGAACCTGCAAGTCGCTGGGTGAACCTGGCTTCGCGTGTCGCGATGATCGCGATTCTGTCGTTGCCACTGCTCGGACTATGGGCCTTGTTTTCGGAGCACACATCGCCACAGTTACGCACGTTTCGACTGCTCGTCACCATGGGGGCCACCCTGGTGCTTGGCCTATTCGTGTTCTTGAAGCAGTTCCTGCTGGATCGACAGCTGATTCACTTGCTGGATGAATCTCGGCAGAGCTACGAGAACCTGCAGCGCCTGCAGAGCCATCTCGTGCAGAAGGAGAAACTCGCGTCGCTGGGACAACTGGTGGCCGGAGCTGCCCATGAGATCAACAACCCGCTGGCGGCCATTTTGGGGTATTCGGAACTGCTGGCGTCGCAGTCATCACTGAAGGGTGAGCAGGCGTCGATGGCGCAAAAGATCGGCCAGCAGGCAAGACGGACACGCGACCTGGTCGCAGATCTCTTGAGCTTTTCACAGCAAAGCCCATCCGAGAAAGTTCTGGTCGACGTGGGTGCGCTGGTGCAACGCGCATTGCAAATGCATGATGTGCAGATTCGCGGGAGGAACATTCGAGTCGAAGCGATTCTGGAGCCCGGTTTGCCACGCATCTGGGGCAATAGCCATCAGTTGCTGCAGACATTTCTTCACTTGAGCGAAAACGCGATTGATGCTCTTACGGAAGCGGGCGGGGGAGCGTTGCTCGTAACGGCGCGGCACATCGGGAGTGAAGTGGTGATCGAATTCTCCGACTCCGGGCCGGGCATGGCGGATCCGCAGCGTGTGTTCGATCCCTTCTACACTACGAAGCCGGTGGGAAAGGGTACGGGGCTGGGCTTGAGTGCGACGTACGGAGTTGTTCAGGACCACCAGGGACACATCCAGTGCCGCAACAAAACTGATGGAGGCGCGGTTTTTACTTTGCGATTTCCGGGAGCCGCTCAGGCCGCAGCCGCGGTCGAAGCCGGGAAGTTGTAAAGTCCATCGCGGGCAGCATCCTCTGTTTTTCAACTTAGCCCGCGTTTCCTTCACAGGCGTATTCCTTCCTGTACCATACTTCCGGGACAATCCCTGTGCTGCTCGAACACACCAGCGCCGCAGTTCTGGAATTCGGATCTTTACGCGACCTGCTTCGCGGCTACGCCTCTTCGCCGCTGGGGGTGAAGCGTATTGCAGGTCTTTCACCCAGTAGGGATATCGGCTGGATTCAGGTGCAGCACCGACTGTGTGAGGAGATCCGTGAGTTCCGGCGAGTTGGAGGACGCTTCGAATTCAGCGGTCTGGTGGAGATCGAGAAACTCCTGGACAAGTCGCGCATTGCTGGCGCAGCGCTGGAAACGCTGGAGATCCGCGATGTCGTTCTAGTGGTGGACCGCGCGGCGGAGTGGCGGGAAATCGCACTGAGTCCGCCGGCTGCGATGAAAGAGTGGACGGCAGTCCCGGGATTGTCGTCGACGATCATCGATTTCACCGAGTTCCTGCGCTTTTTCCGCAACAAGATTCAACCCGATGGGACGCTGGAAGACAAAGCTTCGGCTGAACTGGCTCGAATTCGGAGAGATATCGACAAGCAGAAGCGCGCCATCCAAGACTCGCTGCGAGGTTATCTCCGCCGGCTCGCCGAGGGTGGCACGGTTCAGGACGAACTGGTGACGATCCGCGGAGAGCGGTTTGTGATTCCGGTGAAGATTGAACAAAAACGACGAGTGCCCGGCGTCGTGCACGGATCGAGTTCGAGCGGGCAGACGGTATATATCGAGCCGATTGAGACGATCGAACAAAACAACGACCTGGTCCGTTTGCTCGACGAAGAACAGGCGGAGATTCACCGCATTCTCGTGGAAATGACACAACGCATTGGCGAGCAATCGGAGGCGATCGGGAACGCGGTCGAGGCGTTAGCGGAACTCGAGTTGCAGTTCGCGAAGGCGCGTTTCGCCGAGGACTATTTTTGCGTGGCAGCCGGCTTTCCGTCGGATCCGGATTCTTCTTCCGGAAAGGGATCAGCCCGCATGATTTTGGAGAAAGCACGCCACCCATTGCTCGAGCGGAATCTGCGTTCAAAGGGCGGGCGCGTGGTGCCGATCTCTATTGAACTCGAGGGAGAGCGCCGAGAACTTGTCATTACCGGTCCGAACACCGGGGGAAAAACCGTAGCGCTGAAAACGGTGGGCCTGCTTGCGCTGATGGCGCAATCCGGGATTCCGGTTCCTGCCGACAGAGCGGAATTTCCGGTGTTTGATGCCGTGCTTGCCGACATCGGCGACTATCAGTCGATTGAGCAGAATCTCTCAACATTTTCTGCCCATGTTACGAACATCGACTTTATTTCGCGGACGGCGACGCCGCATTCGCTCGTTTTACTTGACGAGCTTGGCTCGGCGACAGATCCGGAGGAAGGGGCGGCGCTCGCGGTGGCAATTGCAGAGCACTTCCGTCGCATTGGGGCAACTACCATTATTTCGACGCACCACACTTCTCTGAAGGTGTTCGGAGTAAACACACCGGGTGTGGTGAATGCGGCAGTCGGGTTCGACGAGTCCACACTGCGGCCTACCTACGAGTTGCGGATCGGAGTGCCGGGCGCGTCGGCGGGGATCAACATCGCGCAGCGTCTTGGCCTGAATCCTGAAATTATCGCAGCGGCGCGGGCGCGCATCGGGACACAGACGCAGGACATCGCACACTTCCTTGACCGGTTGCACGCACAGTTGCGCGATGTGGAAGCGGAAGGTCTGCGGTTGCGCAACCGGGAGAAAGAGTTGGACGCCGAGAAATCGAAGCTGGTGGCCGAAGGAAAGAAGGAGCAGCAAGTCAAGGTTCGCGAAATGGAGAAAAAGCTTGAGGCTCTATTCAAAGATTTCGAATATCACGCCCGGGAGACGGTCAACGCAATCCAGGACCGGGCCGCCGCGCAGAAACTTTCCAAGGATGCCGAGCGCCGCATTGCGAAGTTGCGTCGGGAATTCAGAGAGCAGTTTGACTCAACCATCGTGGCTCATTCGACTGGGGCTGACCAGGGTGATCCACATGCGCAGCCGAGCCTGGTAAAGCACGTATCGGAAGGGGACACGGTGAAGTTGAAGTCGGTGGGGCGGCCGGGTGTAGTGACCAGGCGGCTGGACGATCGGCATTTTGAGATTGAAATCGGCGCGATGAAGATGAAAGTTGCTCGCGAGGACATCGCAGAAGTGATGGTTCGGGCTGCCGACTCACCGGTCGCGGCGGCTCGCGCAAGGGGGATCTCGGTGTCGCTGGGTCGCTCCGATCCCGGTGGAGTTCCGACCGAGATTAATGTCATTGGCCGAACAGTGGACGAGGCTACCAGCGAAGTTGAAAAGTTCGTGGATCGCGCATTTCTAGCGGGAGTGTCTCGTGTCCGGGTTGTCCACGGAAGCGGCATGGGGATTCTACGGAAGGCACTGCGGCAGTTCTTGCAAAAACATCCACACGTGGCAGCGGTTTCCGAGCCTCCGCAGAATGAGGGGGGAGGCGGAGCTACGGTCGTGGAACTGCGCGTGTGACACATTCCAACGTGCGACCAGTTCGAGAGCGGTCTTCGTTAACGAATGAAGCAAAGTACGGCGGCGGGAACCTTTTGGCGGTCCATGGTTTCCGTTATGCTAGAAGCCTATGACGCTGATGGATGCCAAGGAGTATGACGAGGCAGGAGCGCGCCGGCGGAAAAGGCGCATCGTGGGCATCGTTGGGATACTTCTGGTGCTAGGGTTCCTGGCGTATCGCTTTCGCTATTGGCCTGAGGAGCGCCTGGTTGACAAGTTCTTCACGGCCTTGGAGCGACAGGAGTTTGAAACAGCCTACGGCTTATACATGGCAGATCCATCATGGCGGCAACATCCGCAAAAATATCCGCTCTATCCGTACAGCGACTTTTATCGGGACTGGGGGCCAGGCGGTGAGTGGGGCCTGGTAAAGGGTTACAAGATCTATGCGTCGGGCGAGTGTCCGAAGGGCGGGAGCGGAGTGATCGTCGAAGTGGTCGTCAACCAGCGGGCAGAGCACGAGCAGATTTACGTGCAAAAGACAGAAAAGACGTTCAGTCCTTCGCCGTGCAGCTAGCCATCACACTGCGTCTAAAAGCTCATTGCCACGACCTACGCCTGTGCCAGTTGTTCCAGTGCTTTCTGGAGGGAGGCTTCGTCGCCCACGCTTGAGCAGGCTTTCGACCGATCGATCTGGCGCATAAGTCCACAAAGTACCTTTCCTGGGCCGACCTCTATAAAGCGATCCACGCCTTGAGCGATCAAAAGATGTATCGACTGCTCCCACTTGACGGATCCAGTGACCTGGCGGACGAGAGTGCTCCGAGCTGCGTCAGGCGTGTTAACCAGAGCCGCATCGACGTTGCAGACAACGGGAATCTCCGGTTTTTGAAAGGTAAGAGCGGTCAAGTCAGTTTCGAGCCGATCCTGAGCGGGTTTCATCAACGAACAATGGAAGGGTGCACTGACCGGGAGCATGACGGCGCGCTTGGCGCCGCGTTCTGTGGCAAGTTTCGCAGCACGCTCCACAGCCGGGGTGTTGCCGGAGATGACGATCTGGTCGGGCGAATTGATGTTCGCGGGCTCACAGATTTCGTGTTGCGCAGCGTCGGCACAGAGGGCGTCGACTTTTTCCAGTTCCATGCCAAGGATTGCAGCCATCGCTCCGACACCGAACGGAACGGCCTCCTGCATATATTTGCCGCGATTGCGCACGGCCCGGACCGCGTCAGGGAAATCCAGCGTACCGGAGGCGACGTGCGCGGAGTACTCGCCCAGGCTATGACCGGCAACGAAAGAAGGCGTCATCCCTTTTTCTTTCAGAACGCGCCACACGGCAACGGACGCTGTGAGGATCGCAGGCTGGGTAATCTCGGTCAGGCGCAATTGTTCTTCAGGGCCATCGAAGCATAGATGCGAGAGCTTGTAGCCGAGGGCTTCGTCCGCTTCCGCGAAGGTGTGTCGCGCGACGGTGTGGTGCTCGGCCAGTTCTTTGCCCATGCCGACGGCCTGGGATCCCTGGCCGGGGAAAAGGAATGCGATCAAGGTCATAAAAGTTAGTAAGGCTGTCTAGCAAGTGATGACAGACGAAAAGCTTCTTAAGAAATAAGGGTTTCTCCACGCCGTGTGCCGGTCAAGAGGAAAGTCTTTATCAAACGGCTCAGGCGGTCACCGGTCGAATGGCCGCAATGCCCTTCTCGATTTCGTCATTTACCCGGCTTTCGGCGAATTCAGATGCCACACGGATTGCATTCTTGATGGCATTTGCGTTGGAGGAACCGTGGGTGATGATGCACACGCCTTTGATTCCCAGCAGCGGGGCGCCTCCATACTCGGTATGATCGAGTCGCTTTTTAAAATCTCCGAATGCGCTGCGCGACAGCAAGTAGCCCACTTGCCTTGTAACGGTGGCCTGGAGCGCTTCCTTCAAAGCGGCACGGACAAGGTTGACCACACCCTCGGAAATCTTCAGCGCGACATTCCCCACGAATCCGTCGGCGACAATCACATCCACGTTGCCGTTGTAGAGGTCGCGTCCTTCGACATTGCCCACGAAATTCAGAGGCAGTTGCTTCAACAACTGAAAAGATTCGCGGGTGAGCAAGTTGCCCTTGGTTTCTTCCTCGCCGATCGAAAGCAGGCCGACGCGTGGGCGCTTAGTGCCGAAGATGGAGCGAAAATAAATTTCACCCATCAGAGCGAACTGCTCAAGATTGTGCGCGTCGCAGTCGACGGTTGCTCCCACGTCGAGCAGCATGGCGCCAGTTCCGACCGCCGTTGGGAAGACGGCGGCAAGGGCGGGCCGATCAACTCCGGGCAGTGCGCCGAGCACCATCTTTGCCGTTGCCATGGCGGCGCCGGTATTGCCAGCCGTGACGAAACCGGCCGCGCGGCCTTCCCGCACGAGCCGGACGCCGACACGCATGGAGGAATCCCGCTTGGACCGGACTGCCTGGGCAGCCTTGTCCTCCATAGTGATCACTTCACTGGCGTGAACGATTTCGAAAGGAAGTTGGGAGATCCAGCGGTGACGCGACAACTCTGCCTTAATGCGATCCTCGGGCCCAACCAGGAGGACGCGCGTGCCGAATTGACGGGCGGCGTGTATCGCGCCCTCGATTTCCGGTCGGGGGGCGCGATCCGAACCCATCGCATCCAGAGCTATGACGCTTGGCATGGAGTCGCGTGAGGAGGCTTAGCTGGCTTCTTCTACTTCCACTACTTCGCGTCCTTTGTAGTAGCCGCACTTGGCGCAGGCGCGATGCGGCATCTTCTTCTCGTGGCAGTTCGGGCACTCGGAGAGGGAGTGCTTGGAAAGCGCGTCGTGGGCGCGGCGGGTGGAGGTTCGTTTCTGAGAGTGTCTCCGTTTCGGATTTGGCATGGATAATTCCTCATTGGGGCCAAGCCACTCGGGCGCGGCCGGAATTCGAGTTATATCGCGAATCTTGCTGTCTACGTCTTTACTTTTGCGGTGCTTGCGACGAAGTCAATGGTCGAGCTTCTCGCGAATGTCTTTCAGGGCCGACCAACGCGGATCGCCCAGGGGCGGCGCGCAGGAGCATGGTTCGATATTCTGATTTCTGCCGCAGGCCGGGCAAAGCCCCTTGCACTCGTCGCGGCAAACTACTTTTATAGGAACTGCCAGGAGGACTTGCTCGCGAAGCGCGTCCTCGAGCAAGATCCCTTCACCCCGGTAGTACCCCACTTCGGCTTCGGTCGCGGTAATCGAGAGTTCTTCTTTACCGGCGTCGGTGCCCTGCGGGCGATACAGCAGCTCGAAGGGTCGAACGACATTCTGCACAACCGGGTCGAGGCAGCGGGCGCAGGGGAGTTCCAGATTCGTCGTCAACTCCCCTTGCAACCGTATATCTTTGATTACATTGCGCTTGCCGTGATGCTCTTCGACCAACTGAGCCCGGCCGCTGGCTTTCAGCGGCGTGAACTGGCGCACGTCGGCTCCCAGATCGATGACGCCCGGAAGAAACTCCTCTTGGAAATCAATGGGATGGAGTTCTAGCTCGGCAATTTCGATGAACATCGGGAACCTCCGCGCCCACCTTTTGATACCGCGAAGGCCCGCGGAACACGCCCAGAGGCGTAAGTTCTCCAGGGAGCAACACTTAAGAATAATGGGAGGGGCAGGGGGTGTCAATGCGGTCACCGGGCATGCCGACCGTGGCGCATCAGGGAGTTTTCAGACCGAGTGCTTTAAGGGCAGTCTCATCCGCCACAGGCTTTCCGTTCTGCCTGGTCACTACGCCGAAGCTGCCGCTGTAATCCCACATCGTCCACCCGATGCCATGGTTTTCCAGCGACGTGCGGACATCGTGCAGCCAAGCGGCACGGTCGTTGGGGTCGGCATTCTTGCGATAGACGCCAAACTCGTTGCAGACGACGGGAACTGCTTTTTGTTTCGCCCAATCCGAAACCTGAGAGATCTCGGCATCAATGCGGTCGGCGTTCCAATGGTCGCTTCCATAGCGTGCGACGTAGAGCCGATTCAGGGGATCTGGTTCGAGAGCAGCCACCTTTTGCGCGGACTGCGGGTCGGAAGGGTAAGGCAGGCCTTTTACGAAGTGCCAATGATTCACGCCCCAAGTGGCGCCCTGGTGCGTGAAAACGTGTGGCTCGTAGAAGTGAAAGTTGTAGATCACGTTGGGATCGCGCAGCGGCTCCAGGAAAAGTAACTGATCGTCCGCAGACCATAGGGCACCAGTTGCGATGATGGTGTGCCGCGGTGCCCCCTGGCGAATCGCAACCGCCAGTTTTGCCTGAACCCCGAACCAGCGATAGCGATCGGACATCTCCGGTTCATTCAGAATTTCGAGAAAGACGCGATCGGGATCATAGGCGGAGTAGTGGCGTGCTAGAGCCCGCCAATAGTCGGCAAACTGCTCGACGAAGTCGTCTTGAGAGAGTCTGCCTTTAAAATCGCTCTCCGGATGAATGTCGAGGACGACGGCGAGACCCTGGTCGAGGATCATCTTGACGGCGTCATCGACGTAGGCGAGATAGTCAGAAGGAATTTCGTCGGCGTGGTTATGGCGGAACATCGGTTCCGGGTTCACGCTCAGACGCACGTGATCGAAACCCATCGCTTTGATCAGGGCTATGTCCTGGGCGGAGGTCCAGGATTGAAAGTGCTCCCTCGTGTATCCCTTGGGATCGTAGACCTGTGCGAACCACTCGCTGAGATTGATGCCGTGGCGAAGGTGGTTCAGGCGCTGTTCAGGAACAGAGGAGGACGGTGTTTGCGCCCGGAGCTGTACCGTTAACAGAAGCGCCAGCAGGCCAAGGAGGCCGGAGCGTGGGAATGCCTTGTACCCCATGTCAGCTCAGAATCGGCAAAGCGCGAATGCGCTTCTTGGTGGCGGCGTAAATCGCGTTGCAGATTGCCGGGGCTAAAGGAGGAATCGGTGGCTCGCCCGCACCGGACGGCGGTTCGGAGCTCTCAACAAAATATGCTTCGACGCTCGGGACCTCGTTCATACGCATGGGGGCGTAGTCGTCGAAATTGCCTTGAACGACGCGACCTTTCTCGATCGTAATCCTGGCGCGAAGCGCGTTAGCCAGGCCGTAAATGACTCCTCCGTGCAATTGCTGTTCCAGGATGTTGGGGTTGACCACCTGACCGCAATCCATGGCTCCAACAACGCGGTGAATGCGTGGTTGATCTCCTTCCATGGAAAGCTCGACTACCTGCGCGGCGTAGGTGCTGAAGCAGCCGAAGCAGGCGATCCCTTGATGGTGACCGGAGGGGAGGGGCTTGCCCCACCCGGCTTTGTCGGCGGCAAGCTGCAGGACGCCGCGCATGCGGGCGGTGCGCCAGGTTGCGTCGAAGTACTTGATGTCCTCATCTTTCTGCAGCAGGTGCAGGCGGTAGGCCAGCGGATCCTTTCCCGCGGCAGTGGCCAATTCGTCGATGAAGCATTCGCTGGCGAACGCGGCCTGCAGGGCGTAGACGGAGCGCATCCATCCTAATGGAACAGGCGTTTCGGTTTGAATGTAGTCGAGCAGCGCGTTGGGGAAGGAATACACCAGTGCTGCCTCATCTTTGAGGTCAGGATCGACTCCCCCTTCGCCCTGAGAACCCTTCTGCGCGTTGATGGAGGGAGAGATGAAGTGATGCGTAAAGGCGATTGGCCATCCCTGACCGTCGAGTGCGGCGCTTAGCTTGTGATAGCTCACAGGGCGGTAGGTCGAGTTACGCATGTCGTCTTCGCGGGTCCAGATCACCTTGACGGGGCCATTGATTGCTTTGGAGACTTGTGCGGCTTCGACGGCATAGTCGTGTTCGAGGCGGCGGCCGAACCCTCCGCCGATGAGAAGGACGTTCACTTTAACGTTGTCCGGATCGAGACCAACGGCGGCGGACGCCGCGTCGCGAACGTCCTGGGGGACCTGAGTCGGAGCCCAAATCTCGCATTTGGATCCCTGGAAATGAGCCGTGGCGTTCCCGGGCTCCATGGGGGCGTGCGCCATGAAGGGTAGTTCGTAGGCGGCTTCAATGTGACGGCCCGATACCTTTGCGACGTCACCCACTGAGTAGAGTGGGACGCCTTTCTTTGATGCCGCCTCGTGGAGCCCGCGCGTGATATCGCCAGAGTTCAGGTCCTTGTTGGGGCCGTCGTCCCAGCTGACTTGCAGGACGCGGCGGCCCTCCATGGCTTCCCAAACGCTGTCGGCGACTACCGCGACCGAAGAGTCGGAAATCTTGCCGACATAACTAACACCGGAGATCTTCCGGGCTTCTTTATCGTCGAAGCTGGCGACCTTGCCGCCGATGATCGGGCAGCGGGCGAGGACGGCGTACTTCATCCCGGGCAAGCGGAAATCGATGCCATACTCGGCGGAACCGTTTACCTTGGCGGGAGTGTCGAGGCGGGGAATGGGCTTTCCGACGATCTTGTAGTCCTTGGACTGCTTTAAGGGGACGTCGGTGGGTACGGGAAGTGTTGCTGCTTTCGAGGCGAGCTCGCCGTAGGTCGCGCGACGGTTCGAGGCCGAGTGAACGACAGTGCCGTTCTCGGCCTTGCAGGATGTTCGGGCGACGCTCCATTGCAGCGCGGCGGCGGAGATCAGCATTTCGCGGGCTGCGGCGCCGGCCTTGCGCATGGGATCCCAGGTGGTGCGGACGCTGGCGCTGCCACCAGTCGTCTGATCACCGAAGAGGGTACTGGCACCCGCCTGCTCGATCTGGATCTGCTTCCAATCGGCCTCGAGTTCTTCGGCGAGGATCATGGGAAGGGACGTGCGGACGCCCTGGCCCATCTCGGAGCGTGCAACGACGATGGTGACTTTGTTATCGGGAGTGATCTTCAAATAAGCGTTGGGCGAGAAGGCGCCACCTGGAGAGCCGCTGGATCCATGGGGGAGATAGAAGCCGATGATCAGTCCGGCGCCTGCGGCGGCTCCGGCGGTGATGAACTCGCGGCGGGAGAGGGGACTCATCGGGCACCTCCGCCTTGCGTGGCGCGCTGAATGGCACGGCGGATGCGGTCGTACGTTCCGCAGCGGCAGATGTTCGCCGACATGAATGACGCGATCTGTTCTTCGCTAGGGTTCGGTGTCTTGGCAAGCAGGGCGGCCGCGGCCATGATCTGGCCGCTCTGGCAGTATCCGCACTGCGGGACCTCTTCGGCGATCCATGCCTGTTGCAGCGGATGCTGGCCGTTCGGCGAGAGGCCTTCGATGGTCGTAATGTTCTTGGCGGCTACCTGCGAGACTGGAATGGAGCAGGAGCGAGTGGAGGCTCCGTCGACGTGGACCGTGCAGGCGCCGCACAGGCCGGCACCGCATCCGAATTTCGTTCCCGTCAGTTGGAGAGTGTCGCGGAGAACCCAGAGAAGTGGAGTTTCGGGCGCGACGCTAACTTTGCGATCGCTGCCGTTAACGCGAAGAGTGAAATCTGCCATGTAGGCCCCGTTGGTTGTGTGCGAAGCCCAACATGGTAGCGGAAATAGAGAGAAAGGGGAATGTCAGCGGTCACGGATTCGTTAGGGTGCCACGGGCATTTCCGACCAGCGCCAGTCGCCTATCGCAAGCTGATCAAGGCTCTCACAATCTGTTGACCAATGTGCTCCTGAAATGCCCGGAACGCCGGTAGCGAGTAGAGCCGGGGAGCGAGTTCGGGTAGGGGCGTAGCATCGGCGCGGCGATCGGCGGAAGCGGTGCGAATCGCTGCGCTGAGCTTGGCGGCGGTGGCGCTGTCGAAACTCTCGGAAACGATGACCGTGTTGTCGGGCCATTCTTCGACAATCACCGGACCTTCTTCGGTTGAGACCTGGGCGGCTCCGGTCGGGCATGGTGCGGCGGCGCAGGTGGGAACAGCCTGCACGACCGCATTCTGATAGCGCTTTGACACTGTAGTGGCGTAAAAGCGCGCGAAATGCTCGGCCGCCTGTGAGGTTTTCCAGTGCGATACATACAGAAGGGCGACGTCGGCGGTCGTCGGTTCGGCGCCGGCAGTGAGCAGCGTCCGTTTGAAAGCGACGTAGCTGCCGCCTTCCCATGCCGGGGCGAAGTCAGTGGCGCCGTGCTTGTCACCGAACTGTTTGAGGAGCGCGCGGACGTCGAGTTCTCCGAAGGATCCGGCGTCGAAGACCTCGTAGTCTTTGCTCAGTAATGAGCGGACATCGGGAATCTGGATCGGCGTCAGCTTGGCATGTTCAAGGTAGGCTTTCGAGTCGAAAACCTCGTGAGTGTTGCGTGGAGGCTGCGCGAAGACCCCTTGGAATGCTGCCTGCTTGCCACGCTGGGCGAGGATGTCGGCTTCGAAGAACAGACCGTCGCGATAAGGGAAGCTGCCTGCCTCGCGCAGCACCATTGGGGCTTTGTGCATGAGTTCGGTATCGATAGTGGCTGAGACAGCAGCATCCTCCATGGATGCAACTACGCCGGGCGTATCTTTCAAGTTGCGACCGAACGGCGCTAATAAATAATCGAGGTAGACCACCATGGCCTGGCCTTCAACGATGGCATGGCGGGCGGTCGTACTCTCGTCGTTGACGTCATCTCCATTGCCGGGCTGAGCCTTCGCAGCGGGCTTAACACCGGCTTTTGCCCAATGCTGAAGATCGTAGTTCTGATCCTGCAAGGCGTGGGTGAGTTCGTGGGCGAGAATCGGCCCCTGTTTGTCCATCGAGACGGTGTTCAGCAGCCAGATCATCTTAGTTTCATCATCGTAGAGCCCGGCGATGGACTGGCCATTCGACTTCACGAGGAATTCACGCAGGTTGAAGTCCCGCGGGAGCAGGCCGAACTTCTTCATCGTCAGTTCGGAGCGTGCGAAGCGTTGCGAGAAATCTGCGCGCGCCAGACGATCCTTGGTGAATTTTTCGATGTCGGACTGGCCGACAAGCTTCTTTTTGACACTACTCCGCTTTGGAAAGCCCGTATCATCGCTGGCAAACTCGAAAACTTTATCGACGGACCGGAAAAGCTCCTTCTCGTCGACATCCGTCATCTTGATTTCCGCAGGCTTGTCTTTGCGAAGCTTGCGAGCGACGTCGGCGAGGCTTTGCGTCTCTGGAGCGGGTGGGGTGGCTTGTGCTTGTAATGCCGGCGCAGTCGGTGCCGGCTGCTGACCCGAAGCGCCAATTGTCAGAAGGAGGCAGAGGAGTACGAGAACGGAAAGGGATCGTAGTACGAATGGCATTCCAAACTCCGCAGCACGAAGGTCCGCTTAGATTGTCGGGGACCGAAAGGTCAGGATCGAAGGCCAAACTGACGACGCTCATTACCTGCGTAATCCGCACGCAACCTAGTTCGGGCTTGGAATTGCGCCTTGCAGCAAGAACAGGTTTCGCTCTGTTTTCACAAGCTAAGCGGTACACTGAATGCCCATGATTGTGGGGACCGCCAGCATCGAAGGGACAGGCCGCTACCGAGAGCGGTTTCCTCAACTGAGCGAGGCGGACTTTTTCCGTTGTACCAGTCACGGCGCGCGGGGCGGGACGCCGTGGCTGTCTTCGATCGGTCTAGGGACTTACCTGGGTGAACCTGACGAAGCTGCAGATGTTGAATACAGCGAGGCCATTGCGCTGGCGCTTCGGTCGGGCATCAACGTGCTTGATACGGCAATCAACTATCGCCATCAACGCTCGGAGCGCAATATCGGGGCGGCCGTGGCAGATCTTGTAGGGCGCGGTGCCCTGAAACGCGACGAGATTTTTGTCTGCACGAAAGCGGGTTATTTATCGTTCGATGGCAACCTGCCTCCCGATCCGCGAGGCTATTTCGTGCACGAGTACGTGCAGACCGGGATTCTCGATCCGAAGGAACTGGTCGGGGGTATGCATTGCATGTCGCCCGGGTACCTGCGGAACCAGATCGAGCGCTCGTGCACGAATCTGGGGCTCGAGACCGTCGATCTGTTTTACCTGCACAATCCGGAAACGCAGCTTGCCGAGGTCTCCGTCGAAGTCTTTTACGAGAGGTTGAAGCGTGCTTTTGGGGCACTGGAAAGCGCGGTAAAGGCGGGGAAGATCGGAAATTATGGGCTGGCCACCTGGAATGCGTTTCGAGTTCCGGATGGCGCGCGAGATTACATCAGCTTGCAGTCGGTGGTCGAGGTTGCGCACGAGGCTGGGGGCGACGGCCATCATTTTCGTTTCGTGCAATTGCCTTTCAATCTCGCGATGCCGGAAGCCTACCTCCTTGCTAATCAGATCGTGGGGAAAAAGAGCGTTTCGTTACTAGACGCCGCCGCCGCACTCGGGATCACCGTAGTTGGAAGCGCAACGCTTTACCAGGGGCGCCTGGCGCATGGTCTGCCGAAGTTCGTTGGCCAGACATTGGGAATGAAGTCGGACGCGGAGAATGCGATTCAGTTCTCGCGGTCGACCCCTGGGCTCGCAGTGTCACTTGTCGGAATGGGACGGAAGGAGCACGTTGCTACAAATGTCAAAGCGGGACTTCTTCCGCCGGCAAAGTTCGAAGAGTGGCAGAGACTCTTTGCGTCACGGAGTGCATGAGGGGAGAACGCCAGCTATGCAGCTGAACCTCGGTTTCGCCAAGGTTTACTTCATGGCTTGCAGTTTGGTTTGTGCGATGGACTCGGCCTGGCTCTTGGGGTTTTCCTTCACAATCTGCTCGTAGATTTTCTTCGCTTCGGCGGGCTGCTGCAAAGACTCGTAGAGAGAGGCAAGTTGCATCTGAGCCATCACCTTGCTCACCGTGATGGTGGGCCTGTCGATCAACTGCTTGTAAAGGTCAGAGGCTTCTTTCCCGCGATTGGTATTGGCGTAGAACGAGGCAAGAGCCATCTTGGCGAGAGCGGCCAGATCCGAATTGTGGCTGGAGGCGACATCCTTCAGTTCGCGCTCCGCCGTGGCCTTATCACCGAGTTCGACTGCTGTGGTTCCGAGGAGATATCTGGCAATGTCCGCAGTGTGAGTGTGGGGATACTCGTCAATCACGGCCTGCAACTGCTTCTTGGCTTCCGTCCCACGCTCTTGCGCGGACGCGAATGAAGGCACGTTCGGCATCGCGGGGGATCCGGCGGGGCGAATCGGAGTCTGCAAGGTACGCACAGCCTGAGTCAGTTCGAGGTTGGCCTTGTCGTCCTGCTGCCCGAGGTAGTACCAAATACCGAAGCCAGCGATTACGATCACCGCGGCCGCGGCGACGCCCGCGATGAGCTTTGTTTTGTGTTCGACCGTCCAGTGGGCAGTTGCTTCAGCAGCGCCGATCGTGGCTTGTGTGAAGCGGTCGGTCTTCAGTTGATGGCGAGTTTCTGCGCGCACATACTCCTCAATTCTAAGAACAATTGTAGGCTGTCAAGCGCTCAGTCTACAGGCTAAAAACAGCAGCGTCAAAGGTTGAGCCTGGCCCAGCGGGATGTCCGAGGTTTCTGGGAGGGGAAAATATGAAGCCGCCAGCGTTGGGGTGGCGGCCTGATTTGTTCAAGCGAATTATTTGGGGGTTTCCTCGAGCAAGCCCTGCTCCAATTTCTCCTGACACTCAATGCAGTGTCGGGTCCAAGGCACGGCTTCCAAACGTTTGGCGTTGATCTCTTTTCCGCAATGGATACATTCCCCGAAACTGCCTTCACGAATCCGCGACAAAGCGTTCTCGACCATCTGAAGGAGCTGGCGGTCATTGTTGCTCTGGTGAAAGAGAAACTCTTTGTTGTAGGAATTCGCGGCCTTATCGGCGATATCCTGCGTCGAATCCTCATCGGCGGAACGGCCGTCCTGTTCCGTCCGCGATACGGTCCGGCGCAACTCTTGTTGCCGGGTCTCCAGGCGTTTTTTAAATAACTCGAGCTTTTTCTTATCCATGGTCCATGCTCTACAACCAGGGCCGCAGCTACATAGCCACAAAACCCCTCAGGCCAAACAAAAATCATAAGCTCCAAAAAGAAGATGCGTCAACAGGGGGGATTCGCGTAGAGCCTTGGTCGAAGGGCTGTAAGAACTGCCTTTGGGACAAAACTCAACGCGGAAGTGGAGAGGTACTCGAGGCCAACGCATACGCCATCACAACCATGGCGGCTGCGTTCTCGCGCAATTCTGCTGGCGCGACCTTATCGAGAGTGTCGGCGGCCGTGTGGTGATAGTTGAAGTAGGCACGCCCATCCTGCATGATCCCGAGAGTCGGCACGCCCGCTGCCGCCATCCCCGCGATGTCAGAACCTGGGCTGAACGCAATTGGCTTAATGAGACTTGCTCCAAAGCTCAAAAGGACGTTCTGAACTGGTTTCAAGAAGTCGACTGCAGGGGCGCTCATTTTCACATCGAAACCGAGCGGGTGACCTGCCCCCAGGTCGCTCTCGATCGCAGCGACATGGTCCGCAAACTCCGACGAATGCGCTGCAGTATAGGCCTGGCGGCCGCGGCCGCCGCTCTCCTCATCCATCCAGGCGATGACGCGGATCGTCCGTTTCGGATGCAGGTGCGATTGCTGTAGCAACTGAGCAGTCTCCATTGCGACCACAACGCCAGCCCCGTCGTCGATCGCTCCTGTGCCAAGGTCCCATGAGTCCAAATGCCCCGAGACGACTACGATTTGTTCAGGATGTTCGGTGCCCGGTAGATCTGCCACAACGTTGTATCCTCTGGTGTCGGGCAGACTCTGCGGCGTAAGTGTCAGGTGGATGCTCACTTTTCCTTCTTGAGCCAGGTCCGCGATCAAGTCCGCGTCTTCCACCGTAATTGCTGCGGCCGGAATGCCGGCGGGAGCGCTCCAACCGGTGTGAGGAAGGCGGAACGCAGCTCCGCCCACCGAGCGAACCAGGGATGCGACAGCACCCAGCTCCGCGGCCGCTTTCGCTCCCGAGCCACGATAGACGACAGCCTCCGTATAGGCCTCCAACGCGAGACCGGCCTCAGCTTTCCGCACGTCAAAAGGGAAGTTAAATAAAACGACCTTGCCAGCAACTTTGCTGCGGCCGAGGGTATTGAGCTCGTCGAAGTTGCGGACAACCACAACCTCTGCCGTCAAACCATTCGCAGGTGTAGCAGTGCTTCCTCCCAAGGCGGTCACGACAATCTTTTGGCTAGTGCCGGAAACCTGACCCGGGAATTCGACAAGTTCCGCGGTTTCAGCCCCGCGGACCCAGTGCGGAACGGTGACCTCCTCAAGGCGAGCTTCGAGTCCTAGCTTGCGGAACTCTTCGGCGACATATTCCGCAGCTTTTTGGGCCTGAGGAGACCCGCTCGGACGAGGGCCGATATTTTCTGTCAGGTGGGAGAGTTGCTTGAATGCGTAGTCGTCGCTCAGGGCGGCGTCGCGAAGAGAGGTGAGCTGATTCACCAGTTCCAAGGGAAAAGCCGCGGAGACTTTTGTGGTCTGAACAGGGTCGGCGGCTTTTTGCGGCTTCTCCTGGCTTGCGGAAGTTTGGACGGGGAAAGCCCCAATCACCAACAGCAAGAAAGCCGCGAGTCCTGGAGGAATACGGAAGAAATGGTTTTTCCGCGGCGCCGGCGAGAAGAGACTCCGCGTACCGGGAGTGCACATTGGGCGATGGTCTGCAGAAAATCGCAAATGCTATTGAGATCCTATTTGTCGTAGCTGACCGCAGGAACTGCCGAGACGCGTCAGTCTACTACAGGCATCGCGCCAACATCGCTTGGAGCAGAGTCTATTTTCGTCAGTCGCGACTGATGGCGCGCAGGGGGTAAATCGGAGTGGCGGGCGGGTCTTCGTCGTCATCGGCGAGAAGTGGAATGATCGCACGCAGCGCATCAATTTCCTGACGCACACGAACAACCTCGAGTTCTTTCTCCCGCAGCACCAGATAGATGTCCCTCATAGTGCCCTCCACGAGACTGAGTTTTTGTGGACGTTGAAAAGCATACAGGAGACAAACAGTGTCTGCACCGGGAAAGCGACATTTTTACAAGGCTCGATCGGGTCGCAAAAAAAG
Source organism: uncultured Acidobacteriota bacterium (assembly GCA_963729415.1). GTDB lineage: Bacteria > Acidobacteriota > Terriglobia > Terriglobales > Acidobacteriaceae > Gp1-AA133. The sequence continues at coordinate 1,477,441 of CAVSOD010000018.1, forward strand.
CGGCCCCATTCCTGGGGCCACTATTCAAAGAGGCAGAAAGGCGGGAAGTCAGGGAAGACTTTGCAAGGTGTCGCTCTGACGGGCAGAGCGAGATATCGGGAGTTGTCGAGAACTATGAGTTGTGGTGAAGGTCATGTTGCTGTTTGCGGCCTCTTTTGTTGTACAGGATTTATGCACTTGCCGAGCCAAAGGAAACTCGTCACACCCGGTTGTGATCTTCGTCACTCTAACTGTTTGCTGGCAAGCGAGTTAACGCGTGGTCAGGACGTCGCCAGCTTCTAAACCGGGATTGGAACGGTTTTATCGGTAAGTGCAGAATGCTGCACATACGTTGCAGTCCACTGCTTTCGAAAGCTGGAATTGAAAAGAAAAACCCGCCCAACACGGGCGGGGTTTTGCGCGAGGTATGGAACTTAGCTGTTGCCGGCCACCGTGCGCAGCTTGCCCGGCAAGAAATGGTAGGGAGGCCACGGCCCGCTGATCAGAAGCTCGCAGTTCTTCAGTTGCTTGGCCGCCATGGAATACCGGTTTTGGTATTTTTCGACCGATTTCGAATCGATGAGATGGGCGATATCGATAAGCATGCCGTCTGAGGCCACCTTTTTGCAGCTTACTTCCTCTTCGAGGGGGTTGAAGAGCTTATGCACCTGCACTGAAAGGGCTCTGGCTTTGGTTTGTCTCTCGCGCTCCTTAGAGGCCTTCTCGCGGAGTTTGGCGAGATATTCTCGCCCAACCGTATCAGGCAGTTCCACATTCATCATCGCGTCGCGCAGGGATCCGTCTCGGACCACCAGTTTGAGGCGCATCTCCGATTTACCGCGCAACTTTTCAACGCTCACCCCGAAGGTGCGACGGTTCGAGCGAACGGCTTGGCGAAGGGCGTCATCGCTGTCGAAAACGGTCCCAAAGCGAAACGGCAGAACCGTTCCGTTGCGGAAGCAGACGCTTACCACGCGAGCGTGTTCGAGAACGGTTTTCTCATCCACTTGGTGCGTCGCGCGGTCGTATTCGCTAACGACCACAGCGAAGTCTCCACTTGGGTAGCTAAGGACGGGGGCTCCATTCACACCCTGTATGCCTTCCAGCAGGAAGGGACGCCGGGCACGGGTACCATTGGGGAGAGCCTGATGTTCAGTCAGGCAGTATGCGTACCACGCCATATTCGATCTCTCCGAATCTGAACAGAGACGGGAAAGCGGTCTCTTTTGCATTCGCGAAAAGTAGGGTCCGACTCTCTAAATCTGGAAGAAAGGGCAGCTACGACGAGAACGGACGCGAATCGCTTTTTGTTGATGCGTCCTATCGGCATATTACTTCCGTCACATGCAAAATTGCAACAACTTCGTGGCATTGATTCGTTTCAGTAAAACCAATCCCGATTTGACTTGGAGTCACTGGAACGTTCTTCGTCTCATTTTCGAGACGGTAATGTTGGCGAGGGAGGCGGACGAGCAAAGCGTTGAGGCTGAAGCGGTTTAGATCGTTAACTAGCTCTCGGTATTACCGGTTAGCCCCGGCTCGCTCTTGAAGTGCAATCGTAACCACACGCAGCATATCGTCCCAAGGAGCAGGCTTGCCTGTCCAGATCTCAAACTGCCGGGCAGCCTGATGAACAAACATTTCGATACCAGGAATGATCTGTGCGCCTCTGGCCTTCGCGGCTTTCAGGAAACGAGTCTCTTGCGGATCGTAGACCATGTCGAAGACATACTTGGCGTTGATTTCATTTTCATTGAGCGGAGACTCGCGTGTATTCGACATTCCCACTGGTGTAGCGTTGACGATCACGTCGAACGACAACTTCTTGAGATCCTGTCGTTTGATGGTGCGGGCTTTTGCTTGGCGCGCCAACTTCTGAGCCGGCGCAGCACTTCGGTTTAGGATAAAAATCTCGCAGCCGCGCTCTTTGAGCCCGAATACGGCAGCCCGCGCGGCACCTCCGGCTCCAAGAACCAGAACCCGCGCACCTTCCAGCGCAAGCCGCTGTTCCAACGGACGAACCACGCCGGCGGTATCGGTATTGAAGCCATAAAGTTTTCCGTCCTGTGCCCGGACTATCGTATTACAGGCACCGATCTTCGTGGTGTGCGAGTCGGTGTTATCAAGGTACTGCAGGATCGCTTCCTTGTAAGGCATGGTGATGCTGAGGCCGTGAATGGGTATGTCCCGCACACAAGCGACTAAGTCTTTGAGTGTTTTGGCATGGAGCGCGAGGTAGACGGCGTTGACGTTTTCACGCCGCATCGCTGTGTTCATGATGATCGGGGATAACGAATGGGAAACAGGGTCGCCTGCGACGCCGTAAACTCGGGTGGCGACGTCGACCTGCTCGATGCGGTAGACTCCTCGCAAGTCCTGGGCGGTTACCTGGCCTGGAGCTGTCTGTTCCTCTCGAGTTACCGCTGCAAACGTAAAAGCACTTCCTGCCCGAACCCCCAATACGCGACTGATGATTCCTTGCTCCCCCATGCAAAGGCCGACGAGAGAGTGGCGATCGCTCTCTTTTTCGAGGAACTTCATCATCACGACGTTGTCGGAGAGCGTGGTCGCCGTCGACACGACCTTGTAGAAATCGACGGGGTATTTCTGCATCTTCTCGAGCGTCTCGTCCAACTTCTTGGTGGCGTGGTGGTCGTGGAACGAGAGGATCAAAGCTGCGCGAGTCCGTAACTTCTGTATTTGCTCGGGCTTGCACTTGGTTGCCGTCTGCAGTTCCAGATCGACCAACTGACAACCTGCAGCTGCGGCCTTGGTGAGGACGTCCAATTGTGAGGGGATACTTCCGCGAAATCGCCCGCCATTCGAGGCGCGTCGACAGGTAGCGATAACCACAGCGTGCGGGTACATCTCGAAAAAAGCACGGATCTTTGGAAGTGCCAAGCCAGGCTTGGGAAGATAGTCCAACCTGAACTCAAGGAAGGAATTATCCCTAGCAAGTCCCTCAGCCTTCTCGATGAGTTCAGATGGGTCAGCGCCCGTAACTGCCACACAAACCCGAGGCATCCGAAGCGGGAGTAACCGGGGCGCATAGGTGCTCTGGGCAGAAATCATGAGGTCGTAGGCGAGTCGGGCGCGATATTACAGGGGCATAATTCCAGATGCAACAACGGATTAACTTTCTCCGAGAGCAGTGAGCGAAGGCCCATGACACCCTCGTAACCTTGACCCATCCCCACCCCCTTGTTACCTTCCGGCTGAGACCCCTGTGTCTGCAATGGTCGTGGGTCAGGGCCGACGGGACCATCCGGGCCACGGAGGTAAGATGAAGAAAATAGGGATTTTAATAATTTTTGCGGCGATGGTGGCAGTCGCACAAGACGCCCCAAACGGCGACGCGAACGGTCCACAGGGGACCTCGCCTACCTCAGTGAGCTTTCCGGTGGAGCGGATCCAGACGCCAACGTACGCAGATCTATACTGCGCAGGCTTTATCAGCAAGTCCCTTTTGCCCAACGCCAACTTCGTGGCTGGTGGACTCCAAACCCCAAATACCACCAAGTTTGTGACTGGGGACATCGTGTACTTGGCTGGCGGCGGCTATAACACAGGCGCACAGTACACGATCCTTCGCGAGATGAAAGATCAGAACCGATACGAAGTGTTCCCCGGTCAGGCCAAGACTCTGGCTGCGACGGGCCAACCCTATGGCGAAGTTGGACGTGTCCGAATCGTGGATACCCGTAGCAAGATGGCGGTTGCCCAGATCGAATACAGCTGCGACCCGATCAATCCTGGCGACATTGCAGTACCTTTTGCCGAGAAACCTCCGATTTCGTTCCACCCTCCTTTGCGATTTGATCGGTTCGTCCCGAAAACGGGAAAGACGAGCGGCCGGATAGTCCTGGCAAAGGACTTCGATTCAGAGTTGGGCACCGGGATGAAGGTGTACATGAATCTGGGCACGAACCAAGGCATCAAGATCGGCGACTATTTCAGAGCGGTCCGTTCGTATTCGGCAGATCTGGCAGATCCGGTTGATTCGCTTTCGTTCAGGGCATCTACCGCGGAAGATACTCAGAAGCGGCCTCCATCGATCGAGGGCAACTGGATGACCAAGACGAAAGGGCCGAATATCCATGTGGGAGAATTGCCCCGACGCGCTGTCGGTGAGGTGGTTATTATTAGCGTGACGCCGACGACCTCCACCGGCATGATCGTCTTCGCTCTCGAAGACGTGCATGTGGGAGATGGCGTCGAGTTGGACGAACAACAATAGTCGGCGACGTCATGGGTTCTTCAGGGGAGGCGACAGCCTCCCCTTTTTAGTTTGCGAAAAAAGCTTGATTGAGATGCTGAGAAAGTTCGGTGAGAAGCGGGTACCCTGGGAACGACGGCCCGCGGGAACGCTGTTTGAGATTGGCGCTGGCGGGTTCGTGTCCGTTTCAGCGGAAGAAAACGACGTGGTACTCTCCCGGTATCAACGAAGCCGCTACGATCAGAAGCACTGTTACGATCCCGAGTTCCATCCTCATCCTCCCCGAGCAAAAACGACAATTTGACACAATAGACCAAAACCGAGCCTTAATTCAATGTTACCTCTGTGCCATCGTCGACCCACCACTCGTGCCATGCGGTTGGATGCGGACCTTCAGGGATGGGACAAGCAAAAAATCATCACTGGCGTCCTTGAGAGTTTCGGTCTCAAGCACTCGCTAAAAGGCGCAATTCTGTGAGGGGCGATTCTAGCTCTCAGGGTCGGAGAATACTTCGGCGGTAAAGGCTTCCAGGGTGGCTCCATTCCTCCATGCATCTGCGGGTAACCCGGCTTTGCGGCAAGTCTGTTCGAGGAAGGTGACGCGGTCCCAGTTGTGCTCGATCGGAACTTGCGGGAGCAAAAGACCGCGGTGAACTCCTAGAGTTACAACCAGCCCGTGGCGTCCGACTTCCAGTTGGTCCGGGAGAACGGGGCTTAGCGGGGAGATGACGCTAAGGGATATACGAATATGGCGGGTTTCCTCAGCCCCGACTGGACGGAACCGTGTATCTTGCGACGCCGCAGCCCTTGCGGTTTCGATCACGGCACGATAGAGGCTCGTCACCGGAAAAACATAACCCACACAGCCGCGCAGTTCACGGTGCAGATAAATCGTTGTGAAGACACCTCGAGGTTCCCGGAAATGTGGATTCGGCGCTTCTATGTCCAAATGCCGGTTTTCCACCAAAGTCTCGATGGCCTCGTGCGCTACGCGTAGCAAGCAGGCACGTTCTTCCTCGGAAAACTCGCCAGCTTGTTGCAGGCTGAGCTGCGGCGATTGTGTTTCAGAGGGCGGCGATCTATGAGGTAGGAACGGCATTGCGCTTTCGCCGGCTGAGCACGAATGCCCGACGCCGACTCCTCACCACTTGCCGATCGATCTTGGACCAGAATGCTACAAAGTAATCAACCGCGGATATGAGCGACAAGGACACCATGAACCAGATTGCAACCCAGGCAATCCAATGCACGGGGAAGAAATATCCACTAAAAAGTGGCCATTCTTTCCAGCGATGATCCAGGATCACCGCGACCACGGACACGATCTGCACGACCATTTTGAATTTGCCGAGATCGCTGGCTTCGATCGTGAATCCTTCGCTTGCCGCAATGCCCCTGAGCCCGCTCACCAGGAACTCGCGACCGATGACGATCACCGCGACCCAAGCAGGTACCAGGCTGGGATTGAATTGCACAAGGGAAATGTACGCGGAAGCAATCAGCATCTTATCGGCGAGCGGGTCGAGCAGGATCCCCATCGTCGTGATTTGGCCGCGCTTGCGAGCCAGGTAACCGTCAATGCCATCGGTGATGGACGCCCCAATGAACAGCGCCGAGGCCAGCAACTCCTTTTCGCCATGCGCACTGCTCAAGCGAGTTGTCGAAAGAATCCAAATCAAGAGGGGGATGCAGAGTATGCGGACGAACGTAATGGAGTTGGGCAGGTTCACCGGGCCACGATCGCCGTCTGCAGGCAGTCACAAAAACAGCGTGAAATGATTATCCTCCACGCCGTAACCGGAATGCAATGGAACAGAAGGACAGAGCGCCGGCGACCATTCCCCCGCAAAACCGGGAGGTAAAGGGCGGCCCGTAGACGGACCGCCGTGACTTCTGACAACTAACCGTTGGTTCCGGTCTTCCCGAACGACTGCAGTATGCTCATGCCCATTTCCAGAAGATTTGAGTGTTGAGGCATCTGTCCGTTCGGCGTCAGTCGATCGACAAGACCGGGCAACAGCTGGGTAAGAGCCGCACCGGCAGCATCAGGGGAAATGCCCGCCTTTGCCGCCAGTTGCTTGACCTGATCGCTTCCGAGGACATGCTGTAATTGATCGGCGGAGATGGGCAGGTTCTGTCCGGTTCCGACCCAAGAAGCAGCGAGTCCGCCTAGTCCCTTTTCGTGAAACGATTGCATCAACCCGGGCAGTCCGCCTGGTTGATTGTTGATTATCTGTAGCAGTCCGGTGGCAAGCGGATTGGAACTGCCGCCCAACATGCTACTCGCTGCCTTGTTCTCTAGATCGTCGAAAAGACCCATAGTACCTCCTCGTAGCTCGCAACCCGGTTCGCACAATTTAGAACAAGACGGCGCCGGCCTTCATTTCTCGCACCGGCGCCGCTGGAAATCAGATCGCATCTACTTCTGCTTTGCAATTACCATGTCCTTAATCTTGTTGTACGTTGCCTGGGGAATGACTTTCTTCTTCACCAGGTCGGTTTTCGCCTTATACGGCCGCCCGTCGATAATTTTCTGCGAGTATTTCTCGCCGATGCCCGGAAGGGCATCCAGTTGATCCTTGGTGGCGGAATTCAAGTCGACGAGATCAGCCGCGGACGCGGATGGCGTCGGGGGGGCGGTCTTCTTCGAAGCCGCCTGTGGGGCCGCCGCCGCCAGCCCTGCTAACAGAAACAGAGTGCACAGACTGATCAGCGTGCGTGTTATCAGTTTTTGTTTCATTGCGTCTCCTTAGTCTTTTTTCGATTCTTTATAGCCAGCGCTCTGGGCTTCCGCTTCCGTCATAAATTTGCCGTTCTTCGTTTTCCCGTAAAACTGGCCGCCCTTGTGGTAGATGCCACTGTCAAGATTCACCCAAACCTTGCCGCTCGACTTGGCTGAGGTGATCTCCCCATCGGAAGCTGCACCGGCCGGAGCAGCCTTACTTGTGGTCTTCTTAGCGGAGGTGGAAGCACTCGAGGGTACAGCGGAACTCGCCGGTGCGCTTGCGGTGTTGCTTGTCGCAGATTTGCTAGGAGCAGGTGCGGCCGGGGCCGCAGCGGGAGTCGTTGTCGCAGAATTGCCGGCACTGGCGTTCTCGCCGCTCTTCTTTGAGCGGCTTTTCTTGGTTGTACCCGTATCAGCACTAGTGGCTTGTTCGCCACCAGCGGCAGCGCTGTCCGCAGTCTTCTTCTTGGGGCTCTTTTTGGTCGATGCAGAGTCGGTGCTAGCCTCGGCGGATTGATCGGTCGCCGCTTTTTTCTTGGTCGTCTTTTTCGTGGTGTCAGCGGCAGCCGGAGAACTGTCGTCGGTCGTTGCCTTCTCGGATTTCTTCTTCGATTTCTTTGCAGTGCTTCCGGTGGTTGCGTCCGAGTTGCCGGACTGACTGTCGTCCGCGCTCTTTTTTGTTTTTTTCGACTTTTTTGTTGTGGTCGTTGTAGTGGTTTGATCGGTAGTACCGCTCTGGGGCCGCGCGAATGCAGGGATCAATAGGAAGGCGAATACCAAGCCCAAGTTTACGGCCCAAGAAGTTACTCTACTGGGAAATCGGCTCATGAGAGTCCTCGCTTTTGTTAGGGGCATGGAACAAACCCCGTCTGCTAGAACGGCGAGAGGATTGGGGTCAGCCGGTGTAGGTGGCGGGGTTACGGCTAAACCTCAACACGCCCGCGGGCAGCCATGATGCCAGTACAAGGCACGGAGGTCAACCCTGGTGCGACCGGTGGCACGCGAATGCAAGGGCCTGAGAAACGGACCAGCCGCCGAACTACGCGTAAATTCCGCGCTGCTTGATGGTGTAGGCGACGCGATCGATCGCCAGCATGTAGGCCGCGATGCGGTTGTGGACACTGTGCGTTTCCGCGTATCTCACAACGTCGTCGAAGGCCGACACCATGATTCCTTCAAGCTGCTCATTCACCAGCGCTTCCTTCCAAAAATAGCCTTGCCGATCCTGAACCCACTCGAAGTATGAGGTCGTTACGCCACCGGCATTCGCCAAAATGTCGGGAATGACGAAGACTTTCTTTTCCGCCAGGACTTCGTCCGCTGCAGCCGTGGTTGGGCCGTTGGCGCCCTCAGCGAGGATTCTGCATTTGACGCGATCGACGTTGCGACTTGTAATCTGATTTTCAGTAGCCGCTGGAATCAGGATTTCGCAGTCGACGGTCAACAATTCCCCGGCAGGATACTTCTCGGCCCCGGGAAATCCCTGAATCGTCCCATTCTTCTGGCGAAAGTCCCACAGCGCCTCGACGTCGATTCCATTCTTGTTGTAGAGACCGCCGCCCACTTCATCAAGGCCGATAATTTTGTACCCGGCGGCTGCCATCAGGCGTGCCGCGTTGGACCCAACATTTCCGAAGCCTTGAACGATGACCCGGCTGCCTTCGCGGCTCAGCCCCAACTTCTTGATAGCTTGATCACAAACGATGAGAACACCACGGCCAGTGGCTTCCCGACGGCCCCGCGAGCCGCCGATGTTGATCGGCTTGCCGGTCACTACAGCCGTGACCGTCTGCCGCATATGCATGGAATATGTATCCATCATCCACGCCATGATCTGTTCGTTTGTGTTGACATCCGGAGCGGGCACGTCCTTTTCGGGGCCAATGAATTCGACGAGCTCCGCCGTGTAGCGCCGAGTCATTCGCTCCAGTTCGCCCATCGACATACGGTGCGGGTCGCAAATCACGCCGCCCTTGGCGCCACCGAAGGGGATGTTTACGACGGCACACTTCCATGTCATCCAGCTGGCGAGGGCACGAACCTCGTCCAATGTGACGTCAGGGGCATAGCGAATGCCTCCCTTGGCGGGTCCGCGCGCAATGGAATGCTGTACGCGGAAACCAGTAAAGACCTCAAGATGACCATCGTCCATCTGCACCGGAATATGCAGGATGATCTCGCGGGTGGGGTAGCGCAGAACCTTCCACAATCCCTCATCGAGATTCAGCTTGTGGGCGGCCAGATCAAATCGGGCAGCCTGCGACTCCCAAGGGTTCGTTTCCTGTTCCATCGCGGCGGTTTTCATTCGAATCTCCAGAAATGATTGCTAGGTATTAGATGCCAGCCCGCGAATTACCAGTGCGCGCACAAATCGAGCAGTATATTGGGCGGCCGGGCAGCGTGGCAAGCAAGAGGTTAACCGAAGGGTAATTAGCGGATTCTTACGCACCTATCGAGAAATCTGGAGTTCCATGCCCTCCGCGGCAGCGCGCACCCGAGGGTAGTAGTTGCGAGCCTCCTGGACGACGCCGTCAATCACGCTGTCGTCGTGATCGGGATCATGATGGAACAACACGAGTTCCTGGGCACCGCTTTCCATTACAACGTTGATCGCTTCCCGCCAATGGCTATGTCCCCAGCCTCTGCGGCGAGCCTCGTACTCGCCTGGCAGATACTGGGAATCGTAGATCAGCACGTTGGCTCCCTCCGCCAACTTGCGGACATTCCGGTCGAACAATTCATCGCCCGGTTCGTTGTCTGTGGCGTAGACCAAGATGCCATCTCGAGTCTCGAGGCGAAAGCCCATGCAGCCCTGCGGATGATTCAGCCACAATGCACGCATCGTCACATCGGCCAATCTCGTTTCACCTTCCTCCATGTCATAGAAGTTTCTCTGAGCTTTCATTTCGCTCGTATTAACAGGGAAATACGGGGAAGCCATTTGCTCTTCCATAACACGTTGAAGGCTTCGGGTTCTCCGGGAGGAGTAAAAAGAGAACTGATTCTGGCTGTTTTCGTAAAGCGGCCGAAAGAATGGGATCCCCTGGATGTGATCCCAATGAAAGTGAGAGACGAAGATGTGGGCTGAAATCGGTTTTCCGTTTGATTCGCTCTCAAGCTGCTGCCCCAAGCTCCGGAAGCCAGTGCCGCAATCGAAGACAAAGAGATTGTTGCCGAAGCGGACTTCGACACAAGAGGTGTTGCCTCCGTAGCGCAAGTTTCCGGCTTGAGGAGTGGGGGTTGACCCACGGACTCCCCAGAACTTGACCTGCATGCTCTCCGTTCCGCTGGCTTTCAGCTGAAGGTAATCTTCCGATGCTGCCCGGTCCGCGTCAATTGTTTCGCTGGTTCCAATAGTGACCGAGGTGCAATCTGGCGACTGCGGGGCCGGGCAGAGCATCTATACAATGCCGAGCTTCCCCTATAATCGAGAGTCTCTCGACGGTAGTTTGGTAGCTGTTCCGAAAACAAGACCCCATGCTGCAGCCTGATTACGAGCAATTCTCGCGCCTGGCGCGCGAAGCGACTTTGGTCCCGGTGGTCAAGACGGTGACCGCAGACCTGCTCACGCCGGTATCGGCTTTCCTTGCGGTCGCGGGGAAAGAACCACACTCTTTTCTACTGGAATCCGTGGAAAGGGGCGAGCAGATCGGGCGTTATACGTTCCTGGGTGCGCGACCGTATATGCAGGTCTGGACCCATGGCGACCAGATCACCATTGAACGTGGGAAAAAAAGAGAGCGGAAAACCGGGGACGTGTTCGAAACTTTGAAGGCATTGCTGCGGGAACACCGCCCTGCTTCCCTTCCGGGCCTCCCTCCCTTCACAGCGGGTGCCGTTGGCTATTTTGCCTATGATGCGGTGCGTCAGTTGGAGAAGATCGGAGAACATGCCAAAAACGATGTATCGGTTCCTGATTGTCTCTTGATGTTCTTCGATCGCCTGCTCGCTTTCGATCATTTGCGCCGCCAGATCCACATCATTGCCAATGCCGATGTTTCGATTGAAAGCCCAAAGCGCGCCTATCAGCGTGCAGTAAAGGATCTTGGAATCATTGAGAGGCAGCTAGCCGGCCTGCGGCTGGGCCGGGAGAAGACGACAGCAAAACACGGCAACATGAAGGTGCACTCGGGAACTGGTCGGGAGCGCTTCATGAAAAGCGTGGAGCGGGCGAAGGAATACATCGGCGCTGGCGACATCTTTCAGGTGGTTCTATCGCAGCGGCTCGACTTTCAGCCCGATGTCTCCCCGTTTAACCTCTACCGCGCCCTTCGCATGGTGAACCCTTCCCCTTACATGTATTTTCTGCGCATGGGGGATATGCACGTTCTAGGATCCTCGCCCGAGATGCTGGTGCGAGTGACTGGCCGGAAACTGGAGTACCGGCCGATCGCAGGAACCCATCCGCGAGGCAAGGACGAAGAGGAAGATTGTCGGCTCGAAGAGCAAATGCGGAACGATGAGAAAGAGCGAGCCGAACACGTAATGCTGGTTGACCTTGGCCGAAACGATCTTGGCCGGGTGAGTGAATATGGATCCGTGAAGGTTCGCGATCTGATGTACGTCGAACGCTATTCACATGTGATGCATCTGGTATCTGCGCTGGAAGGCAAGTTGCGACCTGGCCTGGACGCGATTGACGCGCTGGCAGCCTGTTTTCCTGCGGGCACGCTAAGCGGAGCGCCCAAGGTGCGCGCTATGCAGATCATTGAAGAGCTCGAACCTACACGCCGAGGCGTCTATGGCGGCTCGGTGCTCTACGCAGATTTCGCCGGTAATTTAGATTCTTGCATTGCGATACGCACCATGTTTATGAAGGGGAAACGAGCCTACCTGCAAGCGGGTGCCGGCATTGTGGCCGATTCGGATCCAGCCAAAGAATTTCAAGAGACACTCAACAAGGCGGAGGCGGTTCTACGGGCGGTCGAAATTGCGAGGCAAGGTCTCTAGTTGATTGGTTGAAACAAGGCGTCTCAAGCGAGCCGCTGAGGAATTGAGGTCGAAAGGACAGTCTTATAGAGCCAAGAAGTTCTCGACCAGTTTCTTGCCCTGATCCGTTAGCACGCTTTCGGGATGGAACTGCACGCCCTCGACGCGAAACCTTCGATGACGCAGGCCCATGATCACACGCTCGCCATCGCGATCGATAGCGTTGGCGCTGATCTCGAGTTCCTCCGGCAATCCATCCTCCGACACAACGAGCGAGTGGTAACGAGTTGCGGTCATCGGCGACGTCAGGCCACCGAATATGGTTTTGCCATCGTGTTGGACGCGACTGGTTTTCCCATGCATGAGATTTCTGGCTCGGACGATTTTGCCTCCGAAGGCCTCTCCAATCGCCTGATGGCCAAGGCACACGCCCAGGACCGGAACCTTGCCGGCAAAGTGACGGACCAGTTCGACGCTGATTCCCGCGTCGCTCGGCGTGCAGGGCCCAGGCGAAATGACAATTCGCTCTGGGTGGAGCAGTGCAACGTCAGAAACCGTGACCTGGTCGTTGCGGCGCACTTCAACCTCAGCACCCAGCTCCCCGAGGTACTGCACCAAGTTGTAGGTAAACGAGTCGTAATTGTCGAGAACGAAGATCATGGAACCAAATCTTTAACCAGTTTATGCCCGTTCCAGGCGATACGTCCAAACGGGCTTTCGGCGCCCGATTTCCCGTGAGCCGGGGAAGTAATTGATATCAGGAGGGTTCTTTTTGTACCCCTTGAGGTCGTATCCCCTATTAGTGGTCTTGACACCAAAGAATCCCCAAGCCATCCTTGACTACGATTTTTCGGAGGGCAATACATGGCTGAGGCCCAGCAGGAAAAGCGGGCGACGCGGCGGTTCGCGCTGCGCTTGCCAGTAGCTGTGACCTACGCCGATAATGGAACCCAGGAAAAATCAGCGCAAACTCGCGACGTGAGCGCAAGGGGCATTTCCTTTTACGTGGATTCCCCGATTGCAAAAGGCTCTCCGATTGAGTTCACGCTGACTCTCCCGGCTGAGATTACCTTGACCGAAAGTATCCGCGTGAGATGCAAGGGCACGGTAGTTCGGCTAGACGACGGCGCAGGCAATGGAAAAGTTGCCGTGGCTGCTGTCATTGACGAATACGAATTCCTGTCTGAGTCCTGATCCCGCGAAAGCCACGAATTCCCCCCGTGCTTTCTCGACTATGGCCTTAAGTGTTATCGTTGGCCCACCGCTTTGAGCTGTGGGCGGAGTAATTTACTTTGCCGCAATATTGGTCAAAACGAGCGGGGCAGCTGTTACTAAGCGCAGGCTTGTCTGTGCTGAGCGGAAGTTTACTGGCGCAGAATTCAGATTCTTCGCAACAACCTCAAAGTCAGCCGCGTCCGTCCTCGGCATATCGACAGGTCATTCAGGAAGACATCGCAAGGCGCGCAGCGGCGGCCAAGCAGGCTGAGGAAACGACTCCGGCTCCGGCACAAGTTCCAATTCCCGCCGTGCCCCGCACACCGCCGCCGCCGCAGATTCCAGCAAGTCAGGCCCCACAGAGTCCCGTCCCACCGGCTGCGGCCACAACGAGGCCAGCGGTTCCGGCAGCGGCTGCGCCACCGCCGGCTCAAGCGCCGGCCGCCGTAAAGAACGTAAAAATCGTTCACGACAAGACCGGGCCCGCCATCGAGATTGTCACGAGCAGACCGGTTCCTCCTGCGTTGCAGACACTGACGAATCCACCCCGGTTGGTGATTGACCTGCCGAACTCGAACGTGGCAGTGAAGCAAAGGTTTCTTGTGGGGAAAGGTGACCAGTTTACGGAAGTCCACGTTGACCAGTACCAGGAATCGCCTCCAGTCACGCGAGTGATGGTGGACCTCGTCGAGGCTCATCCATACACCTGGGATGGCGCAGGCAATCGGCTGACGATCCGCCTGAAACCGCCCGACGAGCCCAAGGCGCAGGCACCGCAGCCTCCACTACAACCGGCAACGATTCCGACTCTCTCGGCAGCAACCCAGCCGGCCGTTGTGCCAGTGAGCGCTCATTTGGCTGGCTCAGCGGTAGTGGCCGGGAGCCGCATTGGCTCCGGGTCGTCGGTGACGGCGAGTACCGAGACAGCGGTCTTGCATATCGCTCGGGGCGGGGAATTGCACGTGTGTCCCGGCAGTACGGTCTCGGTCACTGCTTCAAAGAATGGCCAAGAGCTGATGTTTGGCATGAGCACAGGGACGCTCGAGACTCACTATCACCTGGACGCTGCTTCCGATGCTGTGCTGACGCCAGATTTCCGGATTCTGCTATCGGGGCCGGGTGATTTTAATTACGCCATCAGCGCGAACCCTCATGGGGACACTTGCATTCGCGCATTACTTGGCAACACTGCCTCGTTAATGGTCTCGGAACTGATGGGCGATCGTAGCTATCAGGTGAAGCCTACGGAGCAACTGGTTTTTCACGAAGGAAGAATCGATCGAGTTAGCAATGACGTACCTTTCGATTGCGGGTGTGCTGCGCCGCCGCCAGCAGTGATGCGCGCCTCGGCTACGCCGACAACGACACCGGTTTCGGACGCGAACTTACCGTCGAACGTGCACTTGCCATCCTCTTCGGCACCGACGGCCCGCGCGGCATTGGATCCGATGCTTCCGCCTTTGCCCAGTTCCTCACGCCCGGCGGTATCCAGTCCTCCAGGCTCGCAGGTGAACCTGGCAGTAGCCAAAACAGAGACTGTGCCGGTGCCGCCCTCGAAGCCAGCAGACATACATGTGCAGATCGAAGCGCCTTTGGTCTTCCGCGGCACGGATCGATCTAAGCCTGCGCCACAGACTGCTGCGAATATGCCGCCAAAGCAGCCGGCTGCGCCACCTAAGTCGGATCCAGCCGCTCCGGTTCCGTCAGCCGCTACTCCGGTACAAAACCCCGAGCAGGCACAAGCGAGGCAGGCACACCGTGGATTTTTTGGCCGAGTCAAAGGATTTTTCTCAGGGATCTTCCACTAAGAGAAGGCTGGCGAGACTCGAAACCCAGTGCGCCTTGATTCTTTCCGCTAATCTCGTTTGATCGCTTTTGCAATCGGGGCTGTTTTTTCACGAGCCGTCTGGCGCAACTCCTCAGCCCACTCGGCGCTGCGATCGACAGCGTCGTTCACGCGATCCACGGCTTCTTCCGACCAGTCCTGCAGAGTCTCTCGGGCATCGTCGTATTTCCGGCGGAGGTCCTTGCGCATCTGCTTGCCGGTCTTTGGGGCGATGAGCAATGCAATCAAGGCGCCCGCACCGACCCCGATCATCAGAAACGTGACTGCGGTACCCACGCTGCTCTTATCCGAACTTTCGTATCTTCCTACTTTCATAAAGACCACCTTTCAGTTAGCAGATCTAAAATTCCAAGACAGCACTCTATTCTATTCTGATAGGGATGCGCCCTACCGTGGAATCCTGACCGGATCGAGGATGACTTTGAAGTAGCGCCAAGTCCGTGTAAACTAAGTGGTTTGATCCCCGTGCCGGACGAACAAGCGGTTCGTCCCCGATTCGCCCGGCCCCATGATCGCCATTTCTCAAGGAGACAGTCAGTCGCATGTCGATTCCCGCCACCCAACTCCGCCCCGGCATGATTATTAAGCACAACAATGACCTGCACTCAGTCTTTAGCGTAGAGCACAGGACGCCGGGCAACCTCCGAGCCTTCATCCAGGCCAAGCTTCGCAACCTGCGTACTGGCGCCATGTTCGAGCACCGTTTCCGCTCTCCGGATCCCATCGAGAAAATTACCGTTGACGAAGTCAACATGGAATACCTCTACAACGATGGGGACGATTACTACTTCATGAATACCGAGAATTTCGAGCAGACCCATCTGAGGCGCGACACCTTGGGCGATGCCGTTGAATATCTGACGCCCAACCTCCAAATTAAGGTTGAGTTTTTTGATGGAAAGGCTGTTGGCATCGAATTGCCGCAAACGGTCGAACTCACGGTCGTAGAGACCGAGCCGGGATTGAAGAGTGCGACGGCATCAAGCGTGACGAAACCGGCAAAGACCGAAACCGGATTAATCGTCCAGGTTCCACCCTTCATCAACGAGGGCGAGAAAATCAAGGTAGATACCGCCGAGGGTACCTACCTGTCCCGTGCGTAATTGAAGCAGGTAGTTGATTCGAGGACTATCGCAGGAACGATCGGCACCTGAAACTCCATTCGCAAATCTCAGATCATGGCAACCGCGGAGAAGTCGCTTCGAGCCCTTCGTTTTCTTGTGCACGGACGGGTGCAAGGAGTCGGCTTTCGCTGGTTTGTGGAGCGCGAGGCGCACATCCTGGGGATTGCCGGGTGGGTTCGCAACAACACTGATGGTGCCGTCGAGGTTTTTGCTCAGGGAACAACCGATCAACTGTCTGGATTGCGGCAGCGCCTGCAGCAGGGGCCGCGAGCGGCTCGGGTCGATTTGGTCGAAGAAAGCGAAGTTCCCCCCAGCCAGGGCCTGAACGTCTTTCGTATCGAAGGAGCGTGGTAATGTTCAAGTCGGGCTTGAACTCCGACCATCTGAAAAAGCTCATCCGGGAGGTTCCGGATTTTCCCAAGAAAGGGATATTGTTTTACGACATCACGACACTCCTGAAAGACAAGTTCGGTTACGCCACCCTGATCGACTTGCTCGCCGAGCGCTACATCGGCAAGGACATCGACCTTATTCTTGGCATGGAAGCCCGCGGGTTCATCTTTGGTCCAGCGCTGGCTTATCGGCTTAATGCGGGATTCGTGCCGGTGAGAAAGCCGGGTAAACTGCCTGCTCCAACTACGCGGGTGGAATACGATCTCGAGTACGGTAGTAATGTCTTGGAGATTCATAAGGACGCAATTCAGAAGGGACAGCGGGTGCTGATTGTCGATGACCTGCTCGCTACAGGAGGCACGGCGGAAGCTACGGCGAAGCTGGCGAGTTCGCTGGGGGGCGAAATCGCGGGCCTGGCATTCGTCGTGGAACTGGACTTTCTACATGGTCGCGACAAACTGAAACCGCACGACGTTTTTTCTGTCTTGCACTATGAGAAGTGAGGCTCTCGGCTCGTGCCTTCGGGTTGCCGCGGGCTCCGGGGGCATGGAATTTTCTGGACGAAAAGTTGGGCAATCTGGTAACGTGTGCACGCGTTTGATCAGAATCGGTTGTGAGCAGTTCCGCTTTTAAGCTGGTACCTGCCCTGCAGTACCCTCCGACTCGCTTTCAGCGTAAATAAATTCACCGAAAGGTATTTGAACAGCATATGGAACAAGGAACAGTAAAGTGGTTTAACGATGCCAAGGGGTATGGATTCATTAGTCGCCAGAGTGGCGAGGATGTATTCGTACACTTCTCTGCGATTCAGGCCAACGGTTTCCGTAGTTTGCAGGAAGGTCAGAGCGTGGAGTTTCAGGTGACGAAGGGTCCAAAGGGGCTGCAGGCGGAGAACGTCCGTCCGCTGTAGTACGTCGAGTTCGGTGCGAAGGGCTCCGGCCAAGGCTGGAGTCTTTTTTGCTGGGGCGAAAAGACAGAAGTTCGCGGTGTTCAATGTTCGCTAAGTATTACAGCAGAACGTGCTGGCAGGTAACCCTTTGCCGCGAACCACTCCTGCATGGCCGTCCGTAATTCTGCAAGCGGTACTCTCGCTCCGATTTCCATAACTCCGTCTGAGACCGGAAGAGTGTCGTCGAATACGCTCGCATTCGTGAAATTCCGCATACTGAAGCTATCGATCCACTTCACCAGGCACGGTTGGCGTACTCCGTCTTTCTCGAACTCCACTCGAATTCTCCGAGCGAACATATTTCGATTAAATCACATCTCAGGGCGCTTACTGGACGGATGATCAGTCGACTGTCGGTAGCACATGATATGTCCGGATGAGATAGCACATGATATGTCCGCTTAGCGGGCGGTGAGGATGGGAGACCATGCGGAGCATGGAAGCTTATCCGAGGACCGCGATGGAGCGGGCGATGAAAGTACAGGACGTGATGTTGCAAGCGATGGCGAAGAAGATCACGTGGTGGCAGGCGGCGGAGATCCTGGGGATCAGCGACCGGCACATGCGGCGGTGGCGGGAGCGCTACGTGGAAGAGGGCTACAACGGGTTGCTGGACCGGCGGCGGGGCCAGCCCTCGCGGCGGCGGGTGCCGGTGGCGACGGTGGAGAAAGTGTTGGCGTTGTACCGGGAAAAGTATTTCGATCTGAACGTGCAGCACTTTCATGAGAAGCTGCAGGCCGAGCACGGGATCGAACTGAGTTACACCTGGGTGAAGCAGGCGTTGCAGGGAGCGGGCCTGGTGGGGCGCGGACGCAAGCGTGGAGCGCATCGCAAGCGGCGCGAGCGGCAGCCGTTGCCGGGGATGCTGTTGCATATCGACGGCAGCCGCCACCAGTGGTTTCAGGACGAACGCTGGTACGACCTGATCGTGATTCTGGACGATGCGACCGGCGAGATCTACTACGCCCAACTGGTGGAGGAGGAATCGACGGCGACGGTGATGGCCGGACTGCGGGAAGTGATCGAGCGCAAAGGCGTGTTCTGCGCGCTGTACAGCGATCGGGGAAGCCATTTCTGGCTGACGCCGAAGGTGGGCGGCAAGGTGGACTACCATCGCCGCACGCAGGTGGGGCGGGCGTTGCACGAGTTGGGAGTGCAGATGATCCCGGCCTACTCGCCGGAAGCGCGTGGGCGCAGCGAGCGCAACTTCTCGACCTGGCAGGGCCGCTTGCCGCAGGAGTTGCGGCTGCGCCAGCTCGAGACGCTGGAGGCGGCGAACCGGTTTCTGCGGGAAGAATACATCGCCGAGTTCAATCGCCGTTTTCAGGTCGCGCCCAGGCAGCGGGGCCATGCTTTTGTGCCCTGCCGGAGTCGTGACTTGGAACGGATTTTCTCGCTGCAGTTCGAACGCAGCGTGAACCGCGACAACACGGTGAGCTTTCAGAATCTGAGCTTGCAGATCCAGCGGGTGCGCTGGCGGGCGACGTTGGCCGGTTGCCAGGTGGTGGTCCACCAACACTTGAATGGAACCTTGAGTCTCACCCACGGACCGCATTGCCTGGGTCGCTATGACGGCGCAGGAGCACCCTTGTCAGGCCAAGCTTCTACAGAGACGAGCAGGGGAAGGGGAACTGCCCCCTTCCCCTGCAACCCCATCCCCAAAATCAACCCAACCCAAACGGCGAGGGCACAACTTTGAAACCGGACATTTCACTTGCTACAAAAACCGGACATTTTAACTTGCTACCGACACGGATGATCAGTCGACTTGACAGCGGATGCCGTCGAACCTTAACCTGCGCGACGCAGCAGTAGGTTCTCGATTCAAATCTGGCTTGCTATGTAAAGATCGACTAGAAGGAGTTGCCAAATGATTTGGCTATTGTGGGTGATTCTCGTGGGCTTTATTGCAGGATGGGCAGCAGGGAAAATTATGGGTGCCGGCGGTTACGGACCACTCATGGACATGCTGCTCGGAATCGCCGGAGGTGTAGTGGGTGGGTTCCTTCTTCGTCTCTTGGGACTGTACTCCTCTGGAGGACTCATATCTGAAATTCTCGTCGCGATCATCGGAGCGGTATTTCTGATATGGATCAGCAGAAAGCTCAAAAAAGCGTAACTTCGGTTAACCGCTCCTTCCGCAAAGACCAGGACGCTCCTAACGTTTTCTCGCCTCCGCCTCGAGCCTTTGAGCGAGACTCTTGAGTTCGGTTTTCAAACCTTCGGGGAGACGAGAACCAAATTTATCCAAATGTTGCTCAATGAGGGGTAGCTCGCCACGCCATCCTTGGACATCTACGCTGAGCAGCTTGGCGAGATTGTCTGAAGGCAGGTCCAATCCTTTCGTATCCAGATCTGCTGGCTCTGGCAGTCGGCCGATTGGTGTATCTGTCGCGTGCGCCTTGTCGTCACAGCGCTCAAAAATCCATTTGAGCACTCGACTGTTCTCTCCATACCCGGGCCACAGAAACTTCCCGTTTTCGTCGGTTCGAAACCAGTTCACATAAAAGATCTTTGGAAGTTTTCGCGCTTCAGAATGCTTCCCGATCTTAAGCCAGTGCGCGAAGTAGTCACCCATGTTGTATCCGCAGAAGGGAAGCATCGCCATTGGATCGCGGCGGAGTTGCCCAACTTTGCCTGCGGCTGCCGCGGTGGTTTCGCTGGCGGCCGTAGCGCCAAGAAACGTACCATGCTGCCAATTGAACGCTTCAGTTACCAGCGGCACGACTCCGCCGCGACGTCCCCCAAACAAGATCGCGTCAATAGGCACGCCCTTGGGATCTTCCCATTCCGGAGCGATCGATGGGCACTGCGAGACCCGAGTCGTAAAGCGAGAATTGGGATGGGCCGCTTTACGTCCTGATGCCGGAGACCAAGGCCGGCGGAGCCAGTCCACAAGTTGCGCGGGCTTTTCCTCGGTCATTCCTTCCCACCAAATGTCTCCCTCTGGAGTAGCGGCGCAGTTCGTAAAAATTGAATCGTGGGTGGATGTCAGCATGGCGTTGCGGTTCGACTTCATGTTAGTTCCTGGCGCCACAGCGAAGAAGCCATACTCAGGATTGATTGCGTACAGCCGCCCATCGGAGCCAAACTTCATCCAAGCAATGTCGTCACCGATGGTCTCCACCTTCCAGCCGGGGATGGTGGGAATCAACATGGATAGATTGGTTTTGCCGCAGGCAGATGGAAATGCGCCCGTCATGTACTTCACCTGCCCGGAGGGATTGGTCATTTTGAGAATGAGCATGTGTTCAGCCATCCAGCCCTCGTCTCTGGCTTGCACAGAGGCGATGCGCAGGGCATGGCATTTCTTGCCAAGCAGCGCATTTCCTCCATAGCCGGAGCCGTAGGACCAGATTTCGCGAGTCTCGGGGAAGTGGCAGATGTACTTGTGGTCGGCATTGCAGGGCCACGGTGTGTCCGCCTCTGCCGGGCCCAGCGGTGCGCCGACAGAATGCAGTCCACGGACGAACTCGCCGTCCGGCCCCAAAACCTCTAGAACTCGCGTACCCACACGCGCCATGATATGCATGCTGGCAACAACGTAAGGCGAATCGCTGATTTCGACACCGATCTTCGCAATTGGGGATCCGATGGGGCCCATGCTGTAGGGAATTACGTACATGGTTCGGCCAGCCATGGACCCTGCAAACAAACCGCGGAGCTTCTGCTTCATCTTCGCGGGGTCTTCCCAATTGTTTGTGGGACCAGCATCTTCACGGGTGCGTGAACAGATAAAAGTTCGATCCTCAACGCGTGCAACATCGGCGGGGTTGGAGCGAACCAGAACACTGTTTGGCCGCTTGTTCTCGTCGAGCGCGGTCGCGGTCCCGGAAAGCAACATCAACCGTAACATCGCCTGGTATTCTTCTCGCGATCCATCGCACCAATGGATACGATCGGGCTTGCACATCTGGGCGCACTCGTCGACCCAGTGCGCCAACTTTTTGTGTTTATTCTCGCTGCTGGAGGTTTCTACTGCGATCGTAAGACTAGACATAAAGGCGTCTCCGCACAAAGGAACGGACGAACAACATGCCGCGATGCGTCAAGCGGCGAGAAGCGGCATCGATTACCGATAAAAAGGCAAATCCCTGCATGCCGAATCCAGTGGACACGGCAAACTATCCATTTTCCCTCATTCCAAGGGGGGATTCCAAGTTAAAACCGGTCAGCCGCTGCTACTCGAACGACAGATCGCGGTTCTGACGCGCAAAGACAGAACAAGGCAGATGACCACAAATCATTCAGATGCAGGAACTTCGATGTGAAAGGTCGCAAGCCTAGCCTGCGGCGGCGGAAACACCGGCCACTACAGATTCGAGATGCTGCAGCGTCTCCTCAACCGTCAGAGAATACATTTCACGTCCAACTCCCTCTCCTGATTCGAGAGCCGTCTTCAGATAATGGCCGGCGATCTCAATCGCCAATGGATCAGTAATCAGATTGCCCGTTCGCTTTTTGTATTCGACCCACGCAGGATGTGGAAGCGCGACCCAGACGGGCCGTCCATCTTCCAAAAACTTGATATCGATTGCATCCGCATGCCGAGTCGCGATCGCGACGATCAATGATTGATAAATGCAGTGAACTTCTTTCTTGCTCCATCGGTCTATCACCCGAAAGTCGCTGTACATGATCGAAACTATAGTCGAACGTGGGGAAGGGCTGCAAACGTGCGCAGCCGTACTCCGAACGGAATGAGTAGCGATTATGGCCCTGTCCTATCGAACGAAATTTACAATGAGCTGGTCCAGTTTGCCAAACAAGACTGAATTGTCCATGCGGGGGTAAGTTGCCAGGTTTTCCCTATATCCGGAAAGCTGGGAGAGAAACAATTCAACATCCTGCCTGCTCAACTCGTCTCGATACATTCCATACCCCATCTGCTCGATGTAGAAAGCATTGAAAATCTGCTCAAATTGCCGCTTCACCGGCCATGCCAGGTACGGCTTTCCCAGGTAGAGTGCTTCACTGATGAGAGAGAATCCTGCGTTTGCAATCACGGCACGGCAGTGACTCAAATCACTCAAGAAAGAGTCGAGGCCTGGCTTGCGAAATTCAAGATTTTGATCCTGTCCTTCCCGGTTGAACCCATAGCATATGAAGTGGCACGGCACCGTCTTCAGCAGATCCACTAACTCAGCCGCCCCCGAAGTGACGTACACGAGCAAGGCTTCGCCGTCATGCGGTGAAGCCTTCAACACTTGCTGGCGGAGAATGGGCGAGAATAAAAATGTGCTCTTCTTCTTTATTCGAGCACGAAAGAACGAGATTACCAATCGAGCTCTTGCTCGAGGTGTCATCAAGCGGGTGACGAGTTTTGCTGCCGCAGCTTCTTTGCGGTATTCCCGCGGATAGGAGATTTCCGTATCCGTGAGAACGTGTTGGTTATCGATCGTGATGACTGGGATTCCCAGTTTGTGGCCAAAGTGGCATGTTATGGGTTCAAAGTCGGAGATCACGAGATCGAGATTCCAATCGCTTGCCATCCGTCCGAGGGCGCGCACCCGGCGTGTCACCTGGGGCATGCGCAGTAGATTTCTTACGACGGTTTTGCCATAACGCACACGGTTGTGGACGTAGGCAAGGCGGAGACCGTCAATCTCGACCACATCAAAGTCGTTTTTCAGATTGCTGTAGCCGCGATCAAACGACGCCACGTAAACTCGATGGCCTTGCGCTTCAAGGTGAGTGATCACTTCTCGAGCACGACTCGAGTGCCCTGAACCTTCACCGTTCACACCATAAAGAATGTTGGCCATGCACGCTCACAGTGAGAAGAGCTATGCTCTCACGGGTCGCTAGTTTTGTCCCCATTGATGAGAAGACTCTAGGAGGTTTGATTGCCCGCAAGACATGTTTTTCGATTGGTGTCGATATTCTTGCTGATGACCGTCCCGATCATGCTCCATTCGCAAACCTCGAAGCTCCGTTTCGAGGTCTCGTTTCCCAAAGCGTTAAATGCGGCGCCTCTCGACGGCCACATTCTTCTCTTGATCTCCACGAACGACAAGGAAGAACCCCGATTCCAGATTCTCGAAGATTTTGCGGAGTCGCAGCAGGCATTTGGCCTGGATGTTGACGCTCTCCAGTCAGACGCTCCTGCGGTCATTGATGGCTCGACGTTTGGATATCCCACAAGAAGCCTCGACAGTCTCCCCGTCGGGGACTACTACGTCCAGGCGCTGATCAACATCTACGAGATCTTCCATCTGTCGAATGGGCATGTCGTGAAACTTCCGCCTGACCGGGGCGAAGGCCAGCACTGGCAGACGAAGCCCGGCAATCTCTACAGTACGCCGGTCAAAATGCACCTGGATCCGAAATCGAGCCAGGTCATTCGCATTTCGCTTAATAAGAAGATTCCACCCATTGATGAGGAACTCGCTGATGTTGACAGCCTGCTCGACTGGGGACGCGGCCTCGCTCAACCAGTCAGCGATAACAAATGGGTGAAACACGTGCAAATACAAAGCGACCTACTCACGAAATTTTGGGGACGCCCGACTTACCTTGGTGCGGTCGTCCTATTGCCAGAGGGATTTGATGAGCATCCTGCTGCACATTTCCCCCTAATCGTGGAACAGGATCATTTCCATCGGAATCTTTTCCTTCCCAATGCTTTCCGCACTGAGCCGCCCCCGCCGGGACTGGAGGGTAGCCCACTACGGACGGCCATTTTTGGCTACAAGTTTTATCAAGATTGGGTGTCAGGACGAGTTCCACGAGTGATTGTTATGACGATCCAACATCCCACGCCATATTTCGACGACTCTTACGCTGTGAATTCAGAGAGTCAAGGCCCTTATGGCGATGCAATCAATCGCGAATTGATCCCATACGTCGAGAAGAAATTCCGGGCGATCGGCGAAGGCTGGGCGCGCACGGTTTACGGGGGATCCACAGGAGGGTGGGAGGCACTCGCCTCCCAGGTTTTCTATCCCGATTCCTACAATGGTGCATGGGTCTCGTGTCCGGACGTGGTTGATTTCCGAGCCTATGTCACAGCGAATCTTTATAAGGACAAGAATGCCTACTTTATTGAGGGCCCCTTTGGCCGGGTGCCGCGCCCCGAAAAACGGGAGGCCGATGGACTCGTGCTGGCTACCATGGAGGGAGCGAATCACTACGAACTGGTCCTTGGAACCCACGGGCGTTCCGGGGAACAGTTCGATATTTGGCAAGCAACGTTCAGTCCGATTGGCGAAGACGGTTATCCCAAGCCAATCTATGACAAGCTAACGGGAGAGATTGACCACGGGGTCGCGGCCTACTGGAAAGACCACTACGATCTCAGCGCCATCATGCAGCGGGATTGGAAAACTCTCGGGCCGAAACTCGCTGGGAAGCTTCACTTCTACGTTGGTGAATCGGATACGTGGTATTTGGATCGCGCCGTCCATTTGCTACACGACTTTCTGGAGACAACTACGGACCCGTACTATCGTGGCACATTTGACTTCGGAGTGCGCCAACCGCATTGCTACTCCGGTGCGGACGACTCATCGGGCCCAGCGGGTTCAACCGAATTACAACGGTTCCTGCCTGCCATGGTCACCCACATGGAGCGGACTGCGCCGCCAAATGCTGACGTGAGCAGTTGGAAATATTGATCATGTTCGGAGCATTTCAACCAGCGTACTGCGCGCAACTTTCGATCTGGTCAAACGGTTACAAAACAAGGTATCCGAACAGCTAATAGCTGCAAGCCATTTGGCCAGCTAATATTCCCTAACGCTGGGGCCACACTAGCCGACAACTGGTGAAACGATTTCAACCGTGGTCGTTTCTTCCGTGTTCGTTGAGGGTGATGTTCAGAACGTCAAGGAGGAGATCGGAGAAGCATGATTACGCTAAGGAAAATCGCAAGCTTGCTGCCCGCGTTGGCGCTGGTGTTCTCTATGGCAATGCCCGCCGCTGCAGCTAACGCAAAACCGTCCCCGAACCCCACGCCAAGCGCCAAGCCCGCCCCAGAGGCGCCTGTGCCGCCTGAGAAACATCCACAAATTCGCGAGGCCTTGGCAGCTCTACGGAACTCAAAGGAACATCTGGAGCATGCTGCTCATGACTTCGGTGGTCATCGGGTGGAAGCGATTCGCGCGATCGATGAAGCCATCCATCAGCTTGAGATCTGCATGCAATACGACAAAGACTAGTATCGGAGTCATCGGCGGCGTCTCGGCAAGGACGAGACGCCGCTTCACCTCCATTCGTCTCTGATCGAGAGTTCCCGCCGACCTCGCCGCCAGACTTTTTCCATTTACTATGATTCTGTGTCAAAACCGCTCCCATCGCAGACCAACTCGACAATTTTGAAGGCTCACCGTTTCGAGAAGTTTCCCTGGCTCATTCACGGGTTTTCGACGAGGGGTGGCGGCTACTCCCGGGTTTACGGGGGCAGATCTCTTAACCTGGGGTTTACCACACACGATTCGAAACGTTCGGTCCAGCGCAACCGCGCACTGTTTCTTGAGGAGTTGGGTATAAGTCGAGCATCCGCAATCACCCTCGTCACGTTGCGACAAATTCACTCCGACCTCATTCGACGAGTCCCAGAAAATGTTTCCGCCCCCTTGGTAGGGGATGGCCTGGTAAGCGATGTCCCCGACTTTTTGCTAGGGATTCAAACTGCCGACTGTCTGCCGATCATTGTGGTTGATCGCCGGATTCGAGCCGTTGGGGTCTTCCACGCTGGCTGGCGTGGGACGGTGAAGCGGATCGTGGAGAAAGGTGTCGGTGAAATGCGCCGTCTCTTTGGAAGCCGGGCGAGCGATCTCGAAGCCGCGATTGGCCCCGGCATACATTCTTGTTGCTATTCGGTAGGAGAGCAGGTTCGCGAAGATTTCCATTCGCAGTTTGGCTATGCTCAGGCTTTGTTTCACGAGGTAAGAGAGTCTGACCCGGTTCGGCAAAAGTATCCGATGCTCTTTCTTACCGCCCGCGCGCCTGGACACAGCATTCTGCCCGTTAAGATCTTCCTGGACCTGGTGCAGGCGAATCGACGACAACTGCTGGATGCTGGAGTTCGGGCAAAAAGCATCGAAGCTTCTGCCCTCTGCACCTCCTGCAATACGGAGCTCCTCTTCTCCCATCGAGTGGAAAAGGGAGTAACCGGAAGGATGATGGCAGTCGTCGGTTTGCGTCCAGAGAGACGCACTACCTCGTAATCGCTATCAGCGATCCTTCTGTAGTGGTGCGCGGCCTTGGCGCTTGTCCGTTTTTCTCGCGAGCACGTCTTCCGGCGACCTTGTTATCTCTATATGTAAATATTTTGTCTCGTTACAACGGCGCTGCTCTGGTTGGAATCACAATATAAGAGTGTTGCGCATTTCGTCTGATTGATTCATGCTATCGCGATCCGACCTAACGTCTATGCTCCAAACCGCCAAATTGCGGCACGCTTTTGTTGATTCGATAAGGCTTTCCCGTCCTAGGGTCTTCGTCTTCTTTGCGCTGTTCTGCCTGCTGGCGGGGAATATCAAAACCTGTCAGGCAGCCGACAGTATTAGAGCGGTGACGTTGGAAGCCGGATATCGTGAGATGTACGGTCTCGATTTCGAGAGTGCTCACCAGAATTTCTCCGCATGGGAGCAGATTCATCCTGATGACCCCATGGGGCCTGTTTCGAATGCTGCGGCGTACCTGTTCAGCGAATTTCAGCGCATGCACATTCTTGAGTCTGAGTTGTTTGTTGACGACCACGCTTTCCAAAAAAGACCGAAACTGACCGCGGACCCGACGGTGTATTCGGCGTTTAACAGCGAACTTGCAAAGGCTCAAGAGCTGGCAGAACAGGCCTTGGTGCGCTCGCCAGGTAACCATAGTGCCCTGTTCGCGGAGGTCATGATCGGCGGCTTGCGGAGCGATTACCAGGCATTGATAGAAAAGAAAAACTTCGCGGCATTGAGCACAATAAAAAGCTCACGCTCTCTCGCTGAGAGACTGCTTGCGGAGGATCCGTCGTATTACGACGCCTATCTTGCGATCGGAGTTGAGAACTACTTGCTCAGTCTCAATTCCGCACCGGTGCGGTGGTTGCTACGCCTTGGCGGAGCACAGACCGACAAACAGGATGGGTTGTCCAAGCTGCGCCTGACTGCGGAAAAGGGTCACTATCTCGCGCCCTATGCACGTCTTCTGCTTGCAGTTGCGGCTCTGCGTGATCGCGATCGGGGACAAGCTCGATCTCTTCTTGCTGGGCTGGCCCAGGAATTCCCGAGCAATCAGCTTTACCAGAACGAACTCGCCCGCATCACTCCGTAGTTGGAACCGCTGGAGCGCAGGCCTGCGGACACATCGCTGGTGGCCTGTTGCTATCGTTTAACGAGTGGTTTGCCGATCAGCTCGCCTTTGCCGCCGAAAACGCATCCCACGCGAACAGGAGATCAACTTTGCCGGTGTTCTCGCTCATACGTATCCAGATGTGCGCTCCGCATCGAACAATGCGGATTTCTTCGGCATCCAGCCTGGTCAAGTAGCTCGTCGCAATCCGCGCCATCTCGGCCGGATCTGTTATTCGGTCGAAAGTTTGTGCGTCAGGACTGTCTGACCAGCGAGATTTCTCAAGAAGCTCATTCATTACGCGCTCGCTTACGAGGCACGGAACTGTACGACAGTCGAGCATCCGCTCCACAGAAGCGAGCACGGCGAAGTCTGGTTTCTCGCTCAGCGCGAGGTAGAGGGTTCGCTCTGAGGGTATGAATCGCACTGGCTGCATATGCTGAGTCTGGCGGAGAAGGAGCGGCAACTTGCTCGCGCAAACTGGATTCTGCAAGTCCTTCAATACGAGGAGTGGACATGCCCATTGCACAGCGAGGGCTGAGAGCACCTGTCGTTCGGTTGCGAGTTTGAGTGTCAGCAGCCACTGACCGATTCTCTTCGGTTCGCCTCGTTGTTGAGCATCCAGCGCAAGCCGAAGTTGCCTTTCATTCAGGTCGCCGCGGGAAAGCATCAGCAGGCCCAGGGGCACGCGGTGGGCATGAGGGGTAATATCTGGCAAAGAACAGGCCTCATCCAGAATCTGCGCAGCCGCTTGCTCGACGCATTGCGGAGAGCAGAACCACATATCATGCATGCAGATTGGACGGCTTTTCTGCCAGATTCGTGCCGCATTGCGATGAATGCACGTTGTCGCAGCGCACCGTGGCGGAAATAGATGGTAGCGGACGCTGCGCGTCCAGTGTCGGCCAGTTACCTTCTCCATCACGTATGTGACGCTCCTATTTCTCGTTGCCAGAGATGACTTCCGTAATTCGGAGACCATAATTCCCATCAACTACAACCACCTCACCGCGTGCGATCAGTCTCCCATCCAACAGCAGGTCGACAGGTTCCTGCACTTGTTGCTCGAGTTCCACGACACTTCCCGTGCAGAGGTCAAGTATGTCTTTGAGGAGCATGCGCTTTCCGCCAAAGCGCATCGTGACTGCAAGTTCCACTCCCATGAGCATTCCTAACTTCTCGGTGCTAAGCGAGCAGCCCGGCCAATACCGGCTTTAGATATGGCACGTGTGCCTCCCATGCTCAGGGGGACAATATTACTCGGTTGCAGAGGCTCGCATCCGCGGTTGTCGAGACCATTAAGATCAGCAGCCAGATCCTGCCTCAGAACTGATGGACTTCGTGCGAGATGTTTTTCCTACCTGTATTCCGCACTCGATTGAGGCAGACTGGGGCCTGGTCCACGCTCCGCGCCTGGCCGGGTTTCCAGTCAACATCTGCTACGCCTCCCTTGCGCGGAGAGTTGGGACTGGAACTCAGGACCCGGAAACTTACATATATCGGTTTGCGATATATGTTCGAAATCGAGCCCCTATAAGCCCAGGTGCCACTTCACTGTTTCCTAGCGTTGGTTCGTCTACCATTCGCAGCTTCATGGACCTCAGCATTCTCCTGTTTGTGATCTCCATCGCCAGCAAATGAGGAACGACGCGAGGTGCACCGAACAGGCGTGCCCCTAATCCGCCGAACTATAACACTCGGTAAATGAGTGCCACTGCCGCACTGACGCAGCCGAGGTAGTACGACCACTCTGCAATTTTCGACAATTCAGCCCGTACAGTGGCTTTCATGTTTGAAGTTTCAGGATAATAATTATGGGATCATGAGCGGTGAGGCGGCGAGGACGCTGATGATAAGACCAGAGAAACCCCACTGGCGATCTTCCGTACTGAGTGTTGGCACTGCGATACAAACGACCGCGATCGCTGCTGGCGTGGCATGATCATATGGCGGTACTTGCTATCGCGAGTCCTCAGACCTTTCAGGCTCCAAGCCGATACACTGTACGACGCAAGCAATACCAGCCACGGTTGCGGGACTCAGCAGCTGGTCACACACTACTTGTTACTAGCAGCGAGAGTTAGGACTCCCAAGAAAAAGCCGAAATCTAGTTCTTCGTCGAGTTCACAAACACGGTGTCGCTACGTCGCTGCTAGACTGGGAGATCATCGCTGACCTGCCGAAGCATTTCTGCAAGGGTGATAATCGATCGCTTCGATCGCGTCACGAATCGCTGATCACTTCGATGAACATTGAGGCCAAGAAAGCAGTCTACAAACCAGGTGGTCACCGATCTTCGCCTCCATTAGGCGAATGAGCTCCGGGATAGAGTAGTAGCGTACGTCGAACTCAGAACCCTCGGAAAATCCTCTCCGTGCTAATACGAGCGTTGATCGGATTCCGCCGCGATTCGCCATCTGAACGAGGGATTTGGATCGCGGTTTCAACATACGACCGATCTCGCTCGCGACCCTCTCGGCGTTTGCTTTGCTGAAGTACTGAATACAGCTCTACGAGAACACCCCATTCAGAGACTCAGGCCCAAAGGGTAAATGCCGCGCATCGGCTAGAAGTCTTCGATGGCCAACACGGGTTCCACGGGGGTTCGGCTTCGGCGAAGGAGTGCCCGGATCCTTGCGGAGAGTTCGGAAAATGAAAATCGCTTCACCAGGTAGTCATCTGCACCTGCATCCTGGCACCATACTCGATCCTCGACTTTTCCATGAGAGGGTAACACCAGAACTGGCACGTTAGGTTTTCTGCTGCGGATATGCTTGAGAATTGTTATGCCGTCGGGTCGAGGTAAGTTTAGGTCGAGTACCACCAGATCGTAGTCGAACTCAGTTGCCAGGGCGCGAGCCTGTTCCCCATCCCCGGAGACATCGACGGCATAGTGTTCTGCCCAGTCCCTTGCATACGAATCCGGCTAAAGCCGAGTCATCTTCTGCGATCAGAATACGCATGTCGCATGGACCTGCAACGTACTCGGAGCATTCCCCCACAGTTTAAAACTGAGGAACTTCGCTTGCATGTGATAACTGACACAATCGATAGTGACCGATGGGCAGTTGTTTCTGGCGAGGAACCCGAAAGGTCAATCGCAAGCCGGTCCACTGCGCATAGATAATTCTGCAGTGTCGGTTTTCTGATAGGACTCATGCTGTGAATCTCTACAAAGGTAGCTTACTGCTCGTACCCGGCGGCGTGGTCTTCGCGCTGGCTGTCGTTCTGCTGCACAGCGGTGTCCTCCATGGATTAACTCCAGTTGTCAACTTTTTCTACCTGGCTGCCTTCTTCTCGGCGCTTGTTCTAGCGTGGCGTTTTCACTTAAGTCGTGTCTTCTCAGCGATCATCGTAATGTTGTTCGCACAACAGGCGTTACGTTTGTTTTCCGATGGCTCGATCCATATGTCGGCCCGTGGGCAAGCCGTGTTTGAACTCTCTTCATTCTTGGTCCCGATAAATTTTGTACTGCTCGCATTTATCAGGGAACGGGGTTTCACCGTCCGTGCAATTGCCGCGCGGCTCGGACTGCTGGGGATACAGTCCATGTTCGTGGCCGTCATGTGCCGGCCTGAGTATGCCTACGCTGTTCAGAAGCTTTTCCATTCTGCGACCCTCAAGTACGCATGGCTTCCTCGCACCGAGCTTCCGCAAGTCACTTTGCTGGTCGGAGGAGTCGTCATCGTTCTCCTCTTTGTCCGTGCGCTATTGTGGCCGAAGCCAATTGATGCCGGATTTGTCTGGGCCCTTATAAGTTATCTCATGGCGTTTCATTCGGGAGCTACCGGCACTGCGGCAACCCTCTATGCCGCCGGCGCGGCGATCATTTTTACGGTTTCCATTGTGGAGACTTCCTACGCCATGGCGTATCACGACGAACTTACGGGTCTACCCTCTCGTCGTGCATTTCACGATGCCATCTTGCAATTAACATCCTCATATACCATCGCCATGGTTGATATCGACCACTTCAAGAGCGTGAACGACACCTACGGTCACGACACTGGCGACGACGTACTTTGCCTGGTCGCCTCAAAGTTGTCTCAGGTAACCGGCGGCGGTCAGGTGTTCCGTGTCGGTGGTGAAGAATTTTGCATTCTCTTTCCCGGATGCTCTGCTCAGGAGGTTCTGCCCGACCTCGAAAACTTGCGGACTCTTATTGAATCTTCCCCATTCCGGTTGCGTGGTGCCGACCGTCGCGCTCGCGCAAGGGGGACCGACCGCCGGTCCGTGTCTCGAAGCAAGCGGCCTTCAGGTCGTCGAGTGAGATCAGTTCGTTTGGCGGGTTCGGCAGCTTTGAGAATTACGGTGAGCATCGGAGTCGCTCGACAAGATGAAAAGCACGCTCATCCGAATGATGTGATCAAAGCGGCGGATCAAGCCCTTTATCGTGCCAAAAAATCCGGTAGAAACCGTGTCGAGATGAACGGAACAACTCGGACACGCGGGAAGTGAAACGCTGCGGGAAACTCTTCGTAGGGCGCAAGTCCTGCGCTTGCCTATTCGCTAACGCCGAGCTTGTCCGTGCTTGATCGTTAGGTCTTCGATCGTCGGGTATGAGCGCACTTCGGTGGTGGTTCGTTCTGCAGGCATCGCTCCGGAGTGAATCGCCTTGGCAAGCATCTCCAGCGCGAGTCCGGCATTTGCGGGAATCACAACAGTAGCCGCTAACAGTCCATTTCGAACCCAGGCTTGGCCCGTTTTTGGCATCCCATCGCAACCCGTAAATGGCAGACCGAGCCAGCGATCCCGTTGCTCCAAATTTGTGATCTCCTGGAATGCTTTCCTGGCCCCCATCGCCATCGAATCGTCCTGGGCAGCGATGGCATCCAGGTGGAGACCCCTCGATGTCGACAGGCGGAGCCAAGCGCTTACCGCCTGGTGTGCGCTTCCCTCGGTCCATTGGGCGCGGACCATGCGCGCATGGATGCTGCCTGGCTTGGTTTTCTGCATGCCTTCGGTGCGTTGTTGTGCAGCGTCGCTCCCTGCAGGGCCTTGGATGTATAGAATCGAGCCGCCTGGAGGCACCAGGGCCCCGATCTGTTTGCCTTGGACTTTCCCGATTTCTTCGTGATCTGAGGTGAGTGAGAAAACCGGTACTTGATAGGAAGAGCGAAGCTCACCGATGTAGTCCGCATCGCGATTAAGGATGACCCATGCGATGCCGGCGGCTGCCGCTGCCCGTGCCACTTGCGGGAGGCCGGTGGAACCCGCCGGCTCAAACACGATCGCATCTGGACGCGACACTCTGTCGGCTTGGATAATCTTTAGCAACTGTTGGCTCTGATTGATCGCGTCATTGTTTGCATAAATGACTTCCACCGTTGCACCCAGCTTTCGCGCAGCCTCCTCCGCATGGACCGCCTGCTCGATCTGGTAGTCGTTATCGTCAGTGGTGAGCGAAAACAGAAAGCGTAGCTTTTTCATGGATTTCTTCGAAACTGGACGTACCGAGCACTAGTTTGCCCGAACGGTTCCCGGCGGTTCAACTGTGATCTGTGTTTAGGGCGATCGTCTTTAGGGCCAGATCGACAGAAAACTCCGCGCACCTTTCTGATTGGCATGACCGCGACAGCGGAAGGGAATCGACGAGTTGGCAGAAAGGGGCGATGAGGTCCCTAATAAAACCCCATGATACGCTGTATTCTCCGCGCCGGAGAGGTGGCCGAGAGGCTGAAGGCGGCGGTTTGCTAAGCCTGCCAAGGTTGATCCGCTTCAATCTTCCCAATAACTTACAGATGGGAGCAAGGCCCTCAAATGGGGTGGTTGCGCCTCATTCGGGTGGATTTGCTCCCCACTTTGCTCCCCACTTTTTCGCAGAATCATTGTGCGCCGTCCTCGGTTTCATTAGTCGTGGGTGGTCTTGCTGAGTAGAAACCAGACCCATACAGTAGGCGTGCCATCTGGCAGAATGAGCATCGACGACCTCAGTACGCGGAGGAATTCTTGATCTTGCCGTGCCTGAGTAATCCCGCGGACCTCGTTGGACAGACGTGTGACTTGTGCACGACTTCGATCGCCTCCAGGGACGACGCTCGCGGCTTAATCAAGATCCAGCGCATGAACGCCTCGCCCCAGCACATTGGCGCGCGGTAGATTAGCGAACGGTGACTTCAGCTCCGGGAATGCGCCCAGCTTTTTGGAGTTCACTTTCAATCCATTTATAAGTAACTCTTAGACCCACATTGAGTTTGATTGACGGTTCCCAGTCTAGCACACGGTTGAGTTGCGTGTTGTCGCTGTTGCGTCCACGTACGCCTTGGGGCTTAGTGAGATCATGACGTAACGTCAATGCTTTTCCCGCAATACAGGATACCATTCTAACTAAGTCATCGATCGTCACCAATTCCTCCGTCCCAAGATTCAGTGGCTTATGGTAATCAGAAGCCATCAATCGAATCAATCCTTCCACACAATCATCGACATACATGAAAGAACGAGTCTGCTTACCATCACCCCACACCTGAACCTCACCGCCATTCTTAACCAGTGCAACTTTTCGTGAGATTGCGGCGGGTGCCTTTTCTTTGCCACCCTCATAGGTGCCGAGTGGGCCATAGACGTTGTGAAAGCGCACGATGCGCGTTTCAAATCGGTAATCTTGCAAATAATAGCGGCATAGCTCCTCAGCAAAAAGCTTCTCCCATCCGTACCCAGGCTCGGGGTCGGCTGGATACGCATCCTCTTCACGCAAAGGTGTTACGTCCGGATTTGTCTGTTTGCACTGCGCATAGACGCAAGCCGAGGACGAAAACAGGAATCTGCCCACCCCATTCAGGCGACTGGCTTCCAGCATGTGGGCATTGATTAGGATGTTGTTACGAGAAATATCAGCATGGGATGCGGTGATGTAGCCAATGCCACCCATATCGGCCGCGAGGTTATACACCTGATCGATTGCCCCGCGAGTGGCTAACAGGGAATTGTCGTACTTGCGAAGGTCGAGTAGTTCGAATTCATCCGCCAGCGACTCTTCATACTCCGGTACCTTGACATCAACACCGCGTACCCAGTAGCCATCGGCTTTGAGCCGTTTAACTAAATGGTGCCCAATGAACCCGCCAGCACCTGTTACAAGAATGCGCCTGTTATGGGACATGGTAGTTACCATTGCGTTGTTCTCTCCGTTGTTATGTACTGTTTGTGTTGGCCCGCGTAACGTTAAAGGGTGGTAGGGTTCCTGGATTAATAGATCGCTCGAAAAACCTATCGTTTGTTAGACCAGCATAAGGGACTGTCTCGTTGTCGATAAGCTCAGCAAAGGTCTTGGTTAGGAAAGT
This sequence comes from uncultured Acidobacteriota bacterium, assembly GCA_963729415.1. Classification (GTDB taxonomy): domain Bacteria; phylum Acidobacteriota; class Terriglobia; order Terriglobales; family Acidobacteriaceae; genus Gp1-AA133. Next base: position 1,512,384 of record CAVSOD010000018.1, read on the forward strand.
AATCGCTAGGCGAGAGGTGGAGGAGTTCTTCCCAGTGCCTGCAGAACGATATTCCAGATGAAGACAGGGTTGTCCTTGAGGTATCTTGGGCCGAGTCGACGGGGTTCGCTTAGCATGCGAAATAGCCATTCAAGACCCAAACGCATCATCCACCGAGGGGCTTGTGGTTTTACTCCAGCGTGGAAATCAAAGGCGGCACCCACACCGACTAGGACTGCCGCTGCAAGTTTTCCCATGTGGGAGGCCGCCCAATATTCCTCCTTTGCGGCTCCTAGGCCGATCCACACGATATCTGGTTTGGCCGCGTTTATCATTTCAATGATCTTCGAGTCCTCATCTTGGGTGAGTGGCCTGAATGGAGGAGCGTAGGTGCCAACGATCTGAATACCCGGAAAGCGCTCCCGGAGCCGTACCGCGAGTTTCTCCACCACATCCGGTGGCCAGCCGCCGTATAGGAAGTGACGATATCCGGAACTTACTGATTGTTGACAGACTGCCAGCATAAGGTCGGGACCATAGACTCGTTCTACTTGGCGATGACCCATCAACCGGCTGATCCAGACGATCGGCATCCCATCGGGCGTAACCATTCCGGCTTGGTTGTAAATGCGACGAAGACCTTCGTGTCGCAGACATTCGACGATGCAATGTGCCGGGACTGCGATAACATAGTTGGGTGTGCATTGCTCAATCCAGGATCGGATTCTTGCAACGGCCATCCGCATATTGACCGCACTCACACCAACACCCAGGATGTTCGCTCTATCCATTAGTCGGCCCGACCTTCTCCTGCCAGTTGAAGCAGAGTTCGTCCCGCGATTTCATTTGTGGAGGAAGTCTTCGCAGCGCGCGCAAGGCCCACCAGCATCGAGCTAGACCCCAGGCAGACGTAGTTCACCCCATCCAGCCCGTCCAAAAAATCGAACTCGCGCCAACAATCGAGTACCGTTCTAGCCGAAGAGTGGCGAGCCCACATTCCGCTCTCGATTTTTGCGAATTCTGGCCAGGGCGTAGCTATCACTACTACATCCCCATTCGTGATACACTCCAACGCCGTTGTGGCCAGTACTACGTTGCTCTGCAAGAAACCGGCCGACTTGTGGAAGGCTGCTGGATCGAACGCGACGACCGGAACTCCCCGGGACGTCAATTCCTGCGCTAGTATCCAACCCGGTGACTGTTCCACTACGTCAGTGTAAGGCTTGTACGTCAAGCCCAAGATTCCCGCTGTCCCTCGATCAGGTAGACACATCTGAACGAGGTCGGCCAACCATCGGATCTGTGCTCGATTGAAGTTGTCTGTTGCCTGCGCGATATCTGCCGGAGCTTCTACACGCTTCGCCAATGACGCTAGCGCGCAATTGTCGCGAGGAAAACAAGGGCCGCCGTAGCTAATGGCTCCCTTGAGGTATTTGGGACCGATACGGCTATCCATGCCGAGCGCACTGGTAACCGCATCCACGTCTGAGCCAGGCACGCGTTCGCAGATCCGAGCAAGCATATTTGCAAAGCTGATCTTTGTAGTTACGAAGGTATTGACTGCCAGTTTGGCGATTTCTGCGTCGACGAAGTTAAGTCTAGCCACGGGCGGTTCGTTGTCGCATACCCGGCGATAAATGCCTTCCAAGGTTTTGCCGGAGCGTTCGTCCGATTCACCAATGAGCAAGAAATCTGGATTCAGAAAGTCTCGGACAACACTCCCAAGGGCGATGAATTCCGGGCTGTAGCAAAGGCCAAATTCTTGCCCCGCATGCATCCCACTGGTTCGTTCCAGAATCGCGCGAACGTCACCGCCAGTGCTTCCCGGCATTACGGTGCTGGTTAGGACAACTATATGAAAGCCATCTTTGCATCGCAGTGCCGAGCCTATTGTCCGGCAGACCGGCAGAACGTATCGAAGAGAGAAGCCCCCGTCTGGCTCGCTCGGTGTCGCCACCACGACAAAGGTTATGGTTGTTGCCAAGACCGCTCCCTTGACATCCTGCGTGGCCTGGATCCGACCAGCCCCGGCTGCCAGCATCTCTTTGACCCTTGGCTCAAACACTGGCGAAGCGCCCCGGTTGATGGCTTCTATCTTGTGCGAATCCATGTCAACGCCGATGACATCGAACCCTTTAGCCGCAAGGCAAGCCGCCATCGGTGCTCCCAGTTTTCCGAGCCCGATGACAGAAATCCCCTCATTCATAGAACCCCCGTTGACTTCGATATGTGGAGTGAGTGCTTGCGATCCGATTGCTACCCGTGGACGGTAGCTTATGCGCTACTCGACCCCGTCCCATCCATGCTAGCGAATGGTATCCAGGGCAAGAAGAGCGCCTTGTCCAATGTGTGACCTCGGATCTCACCCGATCTGCAAGCGCAACTGAGCGATCCGCGTGAGCCTCAATCAATACCCTTGTAGGAGCGAGATTTCCTCGGTCGAAAGCTGAGCGAGGTCAACCGATAGAATGAGTGGGCAGTCTAGCGCTTTCCACAATCTCAATTGCTCACGTTCTTGCGCTATCGTCAGTGCGTCGTCGAACCATGCTGGACAGTCCCGCATTGGAATGTAGGGCCCAAGGCAATATCGTTTGATGCCAATAAGCAAATAGTCCGGGTCATTGTAGTGACCGGGGGAAGAAAATACCGATAGTCTGGCAACGTGTGCTGCCACCGCTCGAATGCGCTCAAATGCCATCATTCCAGGCCAGCCCTGGATCCACCCCAGATCACGGTCGGTCCGCCACATTGTCCCGCCAGCCTGCGCTCCCCATTCCCAGACGTTCCCATCTCCAATTTCTGAAATGCTGAGTACTATATGTCTTCCAGTCTTGTCCAATGCGTCGCGCATTTTTCTATAGACCGGCTCGGTCGGTGGGCCCAAAGCGTATAGACTACACCAATCATACTTAAGAAAATCGACGCCCCAAGAAGCGTAGGTGTTGGCGTCAAGTTGCTCGTATCCCTGGCTGCCTGGAAGGTTGTCGCAGGTCTGTGGCCCAGGAGAGCTGTAAATCCCGAACTTAAGCCCCTTCGCATGCAGGTAATCTCCTAGTGCTTTCATGTCGGGGAAATTACTATTGGGGTGAATTCTCCCCTGCGAATCTCGATATCCTTCCCACCCGCCATCTACATTGACGTAGATATATCCAATGTCACGGAGACCGGTCGATACTAATAAGTCTGCCTGATGACGTATCTTGGCGTCTGACACAGTCTCATAGAATGCGTACCAACTTGACCATCCTTTCGGCGGAGTTTGTCGTGACCCACAACCGTAGTCGGCGCATGAAATCAAGAACAAGGCCCATATTCTCAACACACGACATGACTGCTCAGCGAGAATGGATCGAGGGCAGCTACGACCCCAATCGTAGTGATATATGGAGGAGCACGTCACAATCGTGCAAATTCCAGTCTAATGTAGATCTTGCGGCGCTGGACGACCATGGCTGACTGTGTCGCAATCATTTGAAGTCTATTCCAGCTTGACCGCGACTCTGCCTGTGTAATCGACGCGAGTAAGCAGGATCGGGATTCTATTTTCCTCGAAATACTCATCTACGGCTTTTCGTGCGCCCTGCCAGTGCCCATAGTCGTCGATGATGAGCACTCCATGTTTTGAGAGCCGCGGAAAAAGGTGCTTTAGTTCGTGTTTCGTCGACTTATACCAATCAGTATCCAAACGCAAAAGAGCGATGGTACCGGGCGCATGCTCAGGAATCGTCTCCTCGACCCTGCCTTTCACAAGGTGCACTAAGGCAGAGTCATAGCCCGTGGAATTCATCGCCAGTTGAACGTCCTCAAAGGTTGCACGACAAAAATCCGACCTGTCCGGACCAATCTGACGCTTCCGGAAGAACGTGTCCGCGGAGTTGCCCTTTAGATCAATGTCTTCTTCACTTGGGCTAGGCATTCCTTCGAACGTATCGAAAAGATAGAGTTCTCGCAGTGCATCGCCTGCTTTTTTCAGAGCCAGGGCGACGGCCATCATGCTTCCTCCCCTCCACACACCACACTCAACAATGTTCCCCGGTATCCGATTTTGCACAATGAATTGGACCGCATCAACTAGGGCACTGACACGCTCAGGCGATGTCATCGTGTAATGCTTGATGGACCGGACGATGGACCACAATTCATCCGAGAAGTCCGGTGGCCTCAGCAAATGAAGTGTTCCGGAGACGTAACGGCGGGGGTTGTAGCCGAATCGGTAAGACAGTACCCGAGCGAGGTCTTTCATGGTCTAACCACGCAATCGACTGAAGAGGATGGGAGGCATAAAGCTTGGTACAGTACCCGCACCACACCCTCAGCAAACTTGTCAGCGGTGTGGTGCTGCAAGAATCTACTTTGATTCTTTTGCCCCATACATTTTCTAAGAGATTCGTTGTTGAGCAACTGAAGAAGTTTTGCTGCTACATCAGCCGGGTCCCGCTTACTGACATATACCGCGCCATCCTCGCCCAAAATGTCTGGGATCGTGGCGTGACGCGTCGTCAACACAGGGAGACCCGCAGCCATCGCCTCGATCATCGCAACAGGTTGACCCTCGAGCGGATACCAAGTGGGAAAGGCGAAAATGTCGCTCTCCTGGAAGATCCGGATCTTTTCGTCGCCGGACCGGGGTCCTAGGAAGTTGACGTAGGAGTTGAGGGAGTGTTGTTTAACCCATTCCATTGCCCGCTCAGCTTCAGGGAAGGAGTTGTCGCCCACAAAAACAAATCGAACGTCACGCATTTGCTCAAGGACAAGGGGGACCGAACGCAACAGATCAAAAAAGCCTTTGGACTCGATGAGGCCTCCCAAAAAAAGAACGGTCTTGGGCGACGGACCGCGAGCAGAGCGATACCTATTCTCACATGCTTCGTAAATGGCAGGGGGAATGCCATTGTACACAACGCGAACGCGGTCCCCTTCGACAAGGTTCGCGAGCTTCCCACGGAAGCTATCGCTCAGAACAATGGCCCGAGCGGCTTGACTGAAACAAAAGCGCATCAGCCACTGAAACACGAGACCGCTCTCCGCGTAGAGGATGTCGAGATAACCTCCGTGGAGATGAAGTACCACAGGGATTCGTCGCAGCCGACTCGGCACAAGGAAAAGGCTGTCGCGCACGAAACCTAGCCGGCTCTCGGAGACCGGCATATAGACCAGTACCGGACGCTTCCGTAAGAGCAGCCAGAGAAATTGCGTGCCGTGATAGAGCGCCAGCCCAGCGTTACGAAGCTCCAAGTGCCCCATATTGGCCAGCGTCCGCCTGTCCGATGTGTCGAGATGAATAATCTTGAAAGACCGCCGCAGGCCTGATTGCAGCAAAAGCTCTGTGAGCACGCTGATACCATGAGCAGGCGGGGGCGTTGGGCCGACGATGAGTATCGTCTGGGGACTCTGGCCTATTGGTTTTTCTGATTCGGAGATCGACATACAGATCTGCGCAGCCAAGCCCGTGGGCGCAAAGTTTGTCGCCGCAACCGCTCTGTGTTACTTTCCACTTCTTGGAAATGGAGACCGATATGAGTGGCTCGATTTATAGCGACGGCACCTACTTGAAATCGAATCCTGGTTGGCACGTCGAGGATTCTGCTTGGAAAGCCCAACAAGTTCTGAGAATGCTGCAGTTACACGACATTCATCCTCGCACGGTTGCTGAAATCGGCTGCGGTGCCGGAGAGATTCTTAGACAACTATCGGTGAATTTGCCGGAGGCTAGGTTTCTGGGGTTTGACACTTCCGCAGATGCGATCGCCTTAGCTCGAGAACGCGAGAGTGACCGACTGCAGTTTTTCAACGCAGATCTCCCCGACAACTTCAGCAACTTTGATGTCTTGCTGGTAATGGATGTGGTGGAGCACGTTGAGGATTGCTTTGACTTCCTTCGATCCATTCGGCCACAGGCTGAATATAAAATCATCCATATTCCTCTCGACATGGCCGTTTCTCTTCTCGTTCGGAACCGCCTCATCGACATCCGCAAGAGCGTCGGACATATCCACTATTTCAGTAAGCAAACGGCGATTGCCTTGCTGGAAGACACTGGGTACGAGGTTCTTGACTCCTTCTATACACCCGCATATCAAATCGCTCCCAAAGACCCTATACACCTCGTAATGGCCGCCGTGCGCTCGCTCACGATGAAGGTCGCTCCAGATTTTACTTCAGTGATGCTCGGGGGTTGTCCGCTGTTGGCATTAGCAAAGTAGTGGACTGAGTGATTCCAGAGAGCCCTGTTCGCTATTGCCAACTTAAGAGCTGCTCGCCTCGCCTCGTTGCTGCGCGCTTAACACCGCGACACCAAGCAGACTTTGCTTCGAATGTTCTTTCAGAACTGCCGAATACGATGGCCGCGACCTCGACACCCATTCCATGAACGCAGAATTTCCCTGTACGTCGTCAGCGACCAGAACCGCTTGAGGCGCAAGAAAAGGAGTCATGATTTCGAACTCGTGATGCATATTGCGGTACGTGTGCGAACTGTCGTGCAGGAAGAAATCGATCCGGCCAAGGTCTCCTGCAAGCTTGGGAAGCAGGTCCAAACTTCGACCACGATGCAGGCACCAGCGGGAACGGAGATGCTCCGGAACTAGTCGGCCAACAAACTCATCCCCTGATTTCCCTAAAGGGGGGAGATCGATGCTATGAAGGTAGCCATTGCCGTTGGCCCGGATGGCCTGCAGTAGGAAAGCAGAAGTTACTCCATAGCAAACACCCGTTTCAACCACCGATGACGGTCGCGTGATCCGCACCAGCATATAGCACAACCGTGCGAGAGTAAGGTCTCCGTTGTGAAACAACGGGAAGGGCGCATCCGGCGGCAACGCGTGGAGACCGAATAAGACCTCCTTCTCAACTAGTGTGAGCTCTTCCTCGTGCAGCACAGCTTCGACATCGGCTGAGAGAAGAACAGCGAGGCTTTGCTTGAGAAGGTCCCAGGGAAGCGTTTCGTATCGGGGAGGAGCGCCACGCCTGGGGAATTCCACCTTGGACTCGACCACCGCCGCCACACGGTTGTAAAACTCTCGCGGCCGATGCGGAAGAAGTGCGAACAATTGCAGGACCTTGGACGAGTTAGACGAAAAGCGTGTCATTAAGCAGTCACGATTTGTCTGCCGGGAACTGACGGGGTGGACGTCATCCTCAATCCAATCCCAATAGTCAACCAGAAAATCGAGGCAAGGAAAGGGCTCTCCAACAATAAATTCAACAGTCCGAAAACGCACATCAATAACTGCCCGATTAGGAGAGTATACAGGACCGCGCCTTTCGACGCCGAGTGCAAGCGACGGATATTATTCCAACCGTTCCACTGAAACCCTGCCAGTAACAAGACTAGCGGCGTAAGACCGAGCACTCCCATTTTGTAGAGTACTGTTAAATAGGTGTTGTGAGGTCTCGCATCGGATTCATCGAGATCGAACTTGAAGGGGATACCGTACGCCTCTCCGAGGACGGGGTTCTCGGTAAACCGTTGGAAAGCCTCGAACCATGCCATCAATCGGAATGTGGCGTTGGGGTCGTCCGAGTAGTTCAGCGTACCGGACACGAGCTCGGTCTCAGCTCGCTCTACAAAGGTTGACCCTGTTCTCGTTTGGGTTATCACCCACAACAGAGAGAGCAACACGACCGCGAGCCCCGCTAACAAACGAAGGCTCCGGACGCTGAACCGGATCTTGCCCGAGGGGCTGGCAATCATTGTTACTACGATGCCGAATGCCAATCCTAGGAAGATTGTGCGAGCATTGATCAAGAGAATTCCGACGAGAAGGATTGTAGCGAGCGACCAGCCCAGCAAGGGTCGAATAATCCGGTTCATCGTCAAAACGATGGTTCCCACAAACGACACCAGCACAAAAAGGCCATAAGGGATGTAGCGCCGCTGGCCCGGTTGTGCAAGAAACCAAGCTACACCGTTCAGGGTTGCAAATATGGATCCTAGAACCACGGCGATGAATACCCGACGGACTCCAGCCCGGGTTGTGACCAGATGGTACCCAACAAATGTGAAAAGCGCGTAGACAACGATGGCTGCGTCCCTGGCTACCAAGGTGAGTTCCTCGTGTCCAGCGACACCACGCACAACGCTCAGAGCCCCGACGACCACGAATGCCAAAACCAGTCGGCTCCACCAACGATCGATTAGGAGGAAATGCCTTCTCATTCGCCATAAGAGACTGCAAAGAAACACGGCGAGGACAATATCGGTAACGAACAAAGGAACACCCGGCACTCGGATGTACGCGAAGTCCTTCGCATAAGCAACGGTGTCGAGAACAAACCAAAGCAAAATAGCCTCACCGCTAGAAGCACCGTTTTTCTTGGCATAGAGATAACACAACGGAAGCGACAACACAGCAAAAACGTACACGGCGCCGAAAGACTCGTATTGGAGAACCGGTGTGGGCGCCGCTGTTCCCTCGTCGAGCATTGGATCACGGCTGAAACCGTCTGCGACTACGATGATCGTGCCGAAGGTCAGCAAAAGCAGCAACCATAAGTTCATCCACTGGAATCCCTCAAGCAGGCTGCCTCGGCCTGACGCGGTCAGATTCCTGCGAACCGGCCACCCGTCGCCCGCATTTGTCGGTAATGAGGACATCAGCTCATGGCCTGGGCCCGGCGGCGGTAAAGCCATGCGAGCGACACGGCGGCTGCGGAGCTCGATACCAACATTCCAGCGGTGGCACCGACAATGCCTAATATATGAGCTAGGGGAAGACCGATACACACAGTCGACAAACTTGCCACCACATAGGCCCAAAAAACATAGTCTGGTCGCTCGATAGCGCGCAGACCTGCTCCGAGCACCATGATCACCCCGGTAGCGATCGGTATCATAGCCACAAGCAACAGGGCCATTCCAGAATACTCGCGATAGTTGCCGTTATAGAACGTCTGAAACAGCACTGACCGGCATAAAAACAGGACCGTTGCATACGCCATCGAGGCAGGCGTCAGCAAAGCAAGTACGGTTTTCATGGTTCGAGTCATGCCCGCAATCCCGTCTCGGTCGCGGTGGCGGACCAAGGTAGGAATAAGGACTGCAGACAGCGCGGCCGATGTGTGTAGAACGGGATTGATTAAATTGATCAGAGCCCGGAGAGCCGCACTTCCCTCCAGCCCCGCTATTGTGGGGAGAACTACGTAATAGATATTGTCTGGAAACCAGGCAACGACCGCCGAGGCTGCAGCCCATTTCCCGTAGCGCCAGTGATCTTCGGCGACAGTCCGTAGGGTCAGACCATCGGGCGTACGCCGCCAGCGAAAACCAAGTCGGACAAGTAGGTACGCTGCGGACACCAGTCCTGCCAACCCCATTCCGAGAAATGCTGTGACTGGCGAGAGCAGATTGTGTTCCCGAAGGAGCAACAGCACACCGATCAGTATGCAGAAATAGAAAGCTCCTCCAGCGGCGGCACCAGCTGGGTTTAATCGAGCATAGAATCCTGCTCGACCGACCCAAGTCAACAGCACAAACGGGGCTGCCGCGGAGAGGGCGGCAAATGCATGCTGGACGCTGGACGAGTACAGCCGGCCAAGCAACAACGAGACAGCGAACATCGAGATACTAACCGCGGTTAGCATGACTAAGTTAGAACAGACTAGAACTGCAAGATATCCCCGAAATCTACCTGCGTAGCGACTCGAACCAAAGACAATCATCGGCTCATAAATACACGCTGAATACAGCATCGAGAAAAGCAGAAAGCACGCAAAAGCCAGAGCGAAAGCTCCATACTGCTCCGGTGAGAGCCAGCGTGCCAAGAAAATGTTGGCCAAGAAATGAGAACCGGCAAATAGGGCTTGCCCAAACACGGCAAGCCCGGCCTTCGAAGACGCCGAGAGAAGACGGACCGCACCCCACCTTTGTTCAAGAGACTCGACGGCGACGAGATCGCGGGGTGTGGCCACTATTGTAGCCGGGGCGAAAACTGGACCTGAAGACGAATTGTGCCGCCTGGCAACATCTGGCCTTCCGTCGTGGCTCGACATCGGGGGACTGGCATTCTAGCTGCGATGTGGGATTGATAAATCAACAACATATTTAGCTCGAGGATACAGTTTCCCTCACAACCGACGGATCCTACGCATCCATCCACCAATGCTCCTCTCAGTGCTACGCCAAATGCTTACGGCCAGCTGCTTGCCCGGATCATCATCGTTCACCCGCTGCCAACGTATTGTGCCAAGAATCCACGCACACGTAGCTGCCAGAGAGAGGAATGTGAGTACGGAGATGATTAACCATCTCTGTGGCGACGACTTTTTTTCCGGTATGAAAGCAGGATCCACCACATTTACGGTTGGGACCTCCTTCGCCTCCTGGATGCGTGCTAACTCATACCGCTGACTCAGCAGCTCGAACACTGTCTCCTGGATCTTCAAATGCCTGTACAGGTCAGCCCACTCCACACCCAAGAGTGGCAATTTTCGAACAGAGGGGAATTGTTGATCACTTTGTATTGCACCGGGAAGAAGTGAAGCATCCGTTCCACCTAGCTTCTCTGCCTCCCGCTTGAGTTCATCGACGCGTGCCTGCATGGCCCGCACGCGTACGTTATTAGGCGTGTAGATTTCGCGTAGCGATTCGAGCTCCGACTGTGCAGCAATAATCTGGCCCTCGAGGACGGCCGCTGACTCAACCATGGCCTTCGTCTGTTCTTTGATGTCCAGGGCTGTGTTCTTGCTAGCGAATTGACTGAATTGTCGCTCGGCATCCTCTAAATCGCTTTTTACTGATATGAGGCGCTGTTCAATGAAAATGCGCTCCCGACGCGCTGAAAAAGTACTGACATGTGATAGCAAGCCGTCTAGTTCCTCCACGTAAGCCTTAGCGATGTCGCGAGCCTGCTCGGGAGTCTTTGCTCGTACGCTGACCGAAATGACACCGCTCTTGCGATCCTCGGTGACTTGCGTGTGGTCATCCAATGTATTTCTGGCATCGTCTTCGTAGCGGTCCCAAAATCTTCCCCGCAGGTGAAACCTGTCAACAATGTGGGTCTGTACAGTGCGACTACGTAAAAGATCCACGAACAGGGCACCATTGTTCTTCATGCCCAGTGCGCTCCCTGCCAGCGACGCCAGGCCAGCCGGCACTTTCCCGGACCCGGATCCTGCACCGGAAGCGGTGAGCGCAGCCAATATCATTCCGCTGTCACCCAATGAGTCGGGTGGCATGAGCCGAACTGTCGAATCGTATCGAATCGGAATCAAGAAAGCGATGAGTGTGCTAATAATCAGCGCTCGAACAGACACTTTATATAGGAGTGCTCGGCGCTGCCAAAGGAGCGCCAACATCTCTACTGTGTCCAACGCGTCAGTCGCCGTCTCCGGCCTTGTACCTTTTACCGCTGATTGGAAGTCATTTGACACGAGTTCGGATTCCGCAATTGAATCCTCCTCGCGTACAACGACTTCCTGTCTTAGGCTCTTCATAGTTTCTCCCAACCATTCACTCGAGGTGCATTTAGTTGGGACCGAGTAAATGCGCTACCTGGCGCGAATTTCTATTGGCTCAGCCTTCGTGGACGGGCGTCTTTCGATCGTTCCCATGTGCACCGTGCGCCTTGATTCAGATCCCCCTCATGGCAAAAAATGCGGTATGAATCAGGATCGCCAGATCCATAAAAAGGTTTCGATTCTTGATGTAATAGATGTCGTACTCTATGTTCTCGTGAATGAGGTATGCGCGGTCAGCACTGAGCTGCCAGAGACCGGTGAGGCCTGGTTTCACCTCCAAGCGCTGCCGGTGCGCGACCGTGTATTGCGCGACGATGAACGGCATTTCCGGTCTCGGACCTACCAGTGACATTTGTCCCATGAGCACGTTAAGAAGTTGCGGTAACTCGTCGAAGCTGGTGCGCCGCAAGAACCTGCCGAAGCGTGTGATGCGAGGATCGCTCTTAGCCCTGGGGGAATATTCGTAGCACGACGCGTCCAGATACATAGTGCGGAACTTGTACATCTGAAACGGCCGGCCATGCCGACCTATGCGCTCCTGACAGAAAAGTGCTGGGCCTTTAGAGTCCAACTTTATGAGAATGGTCAGAAGGAGGAACACAGGCGCCCCCAGGATCATGATGAAGATGGACAAAAGAACGTCACCGATCCTTTTTGCGGTCTCATACGCCCGACGATGTGACCCATTTCCGAATCTCGCCAACAACACGCCGTCGATGTCGTCATACTCCAGCAACGCGCCAGAAGGAACAAAATGTGATGGAACGAAAGCAACTCGGGCATTTGCGACTAGCGCTTCATTGATCGCTTCAAAGAAGCGGTGTGAAGTCAAGGGGATTGCAATGACGATCAGATCGGCACCGTATCGAGTGATGAGCTCCCGTCGAACGGGACCTTGAATAACAGGCGCTGATCGGCGCCGATCATAGTCCATTTCAAAAACGACACTCCCTACCTTGGCAGCGTCGTCATCAACAAACGCCACCGGATCCAGCCCCAATTTGGGTGACCGACGCAGAGCCGAAAACACCCGACGTCCGGTCGAACCCGAGCCATATATGAGGACCTTTTCGATACCATACCCGCGGGAATGCAGAATCCGGACGAGCCTGTACACGAGATCCTTCTCTATGAACAGGGATAACGGAACAAGGGTCACTGAGATCAGGAGCAGCAATCTGGAAACCAACACATTCGTGAAAAAGCTTGCAGCAAAGACGATCAGAAACGCCTGAATGGAGACTCGCAACACTTGTTCCGTCTCACGAATTCGTAACAGGCCATTGCCGCGATTGTAGGCTCCAACCCGATCCAACATCAGCACCACAACAATGGCAAATCCGAACGCAACCCCAAATACAGCCGTAAGCGGATATTGAATGTGTTTTCCCAACTGCAAGTGGTAGTACGCGAGATACCCAACTACGACCGCTAAACTCACGGTCAACAGGTCGATCATTGCTTCTGCGAACGCAATACCGATGCGGAAGTGCTCCGCCGTCCTGCTCTTCTGAGCGACCTCAACCAGATTCAACTCAGGTGTTAGACCGGCATCCGGCGAAGTTTGAACCGATTCCCTCGTCGCACTACCAAGCCTAGCTGTCGACATAGGTTCTCTTATCTCGCTAAATCAACGAATTCAGTTGGGATTCAAGCGGTGACAACCTGCGTTAGTGGACGTGCACCTTCGGCCAGAAACTGAATTGAAAGGCCACGGAGAGGTTGGACTGGCGATTCTCAGCAAGAAGCGGAAGCAGCCACTGCTCGTATTGAACGCTGCCGTTCAAGCGGAAGCCTGACTTGGCAAAGATATCTGCGCTCAGGGCAACATCATTTTGGGTTCCTCCTTGCGGAAGGAACTCCCGGTCGACCTTCCGATGTCGAAATTCCAATCCAACCTTGCTCTTTGGGGATAGCCAATAAGTCGCCTTGGCAGATTCGCCCTGGGCGGCTCGTCCCAGCCAACTGCCGATGAGGTTGCCGTTATTCGTGTAGCCGTTAACATATTGGCCGTTCCAGTAGAAGTAGCCCCCGGGTTCAACGTCGTAGTTCACGGCGCTTGTGGAGCCACCCTCGACCCTCAAGTCGACTTTCTGAAGTTTCGGTATCTTGGCGAAGTAAAGACCACCCTGAAAAATCGACTGCCTCATGTAGGGGATCGGAGAGGGTTGGTCTTCGCTCATTGCTTCGCCGTAGAAAGTCACCCAGTCGCGGAGTTTCGGAAGCCGATACGAAAAATCGGCACCGCTGCGACCATCGCCAAGGGCGACTCCGTTGACGTGAACACCGAAGAAGCTCTGGAAGAAGGTCTTCAAAGTGAGTGGGTTCCCGGGGCCTCCGTAGACAGTGGTCTTCGAAAGACCAAATTCGAAGTTTGGAGTTAACTTGAGGGTAATCTTCCCGCCATCAAGAAAAGGTTGTGGGTGGAGGGAACGTCCATACTGCCCAACTAGTCCTCCGGGGGTATTGTTGAGGAACTCATACCCTGAGAGCTGTCCGATAAAGAACTGCAGACGGATATCGCCCAGATACCGGAACAACCACGGCAGGCGGAAGGGCTCCACGCGGTCAACGCGAAGCATGTTGTTGAGGGGCTCCGCGTTATTGCTGAAGAGCATGGCGCCATTCTCGCTGGGCCCCCACCACTGGCTCTGCCTTCCGAACGAAATTTGCCAATTACTGAGGGTCAGGCCGACGTACGCGTCCAACAAGCGAAAGCGGCTTGTCGCGGGGACGGGGAGGGCAGGAGCGTTTGGTGGCAATTGATCGACCTGGCTGATGAACCCCAGTGCTGCAGTGGAAGGCGCGGGCGCCGACGGCGCCGACTGATACTCACCGCGGCCATAGATAACGAAAGGGCCCGCTGTCGTCCATCCAGACGTACCCGCCACGGCATTGAAGCCCTGCTGGAACGGTCGGCCGTAGTCGTTCAATACGGTCTGGCCGAAGTGCTGATTATCAGTCAGCGGCTTCCCCGAGATGCCAAGCGAGCGCTGGTAGACGGATTCCAGTTGGACTCCGAGATTCTGTTCACCGCTCATCAATTCGAATTCACGTGCGAATTCCTCGGAGAGTGCGCCGTAGAGTTGTTGCACTTCCAGCGGGATGTCACTGCCGGCTTGGCGCTCCCCAGCTTCGTTGGTCAGGCGTGCACACTCCAAGCGAGTCCCAGGTCGCAGCCCTACAGTGTCCGATCCGATGTAACCGAGGGCTGCGAGGCGTTCCAGAGCCGGGTAGATCCAACTGTCCAGAGGGACGTAGGGCGAACCCATGTAGGCAGGTGAGCGACGATTTTCCTCGCTCACAAAGTCGCTGGGGGGCTCCCATGCACTGCCAAGGAGCTCAGGCTGATGACGACGATGGTAAATGTTCTGCGCCACGAGATAGCCAAGGACACTTCCCACCAGCACGTCAGAGGGGAAATGTTGGCGCCCATGAATCCGTGAGTAGTCCACCGCCGCTGCGGCACTGTACGCGAACAGCTTGGGAAGAATGCCCGGGTATTCGTGAGCGATCACTCCAGCGACTGACCACGCCGCAGCCGCGTGCTCGGAAGGGAACGAGGTGCCGCCTTTGAAAAAGGCTCCATCTCCATTGCCTTGATAAGGCCTTTGCCGTCCCAGCGAATATTTGAACGTTTCGCTCACAACCAAGCTGTTCAGGACGGCTTCGCCGGCGAGCCAACCCGTCTCGCGCCAATGTTCGTTGTGTGTCGGGAAACCCAGCAAATACATGCCTGCGCCTGAGGCCACAAGCGCGCCGACTCCCAGATTTGAGACGTTCTTGTAGTGATTTATCGTCGATGTCTGTCGCGAAAGCGAGTTGCTGTACCCTCGATCGGTCACGAGAAGTCCGGCTGTGATGCCGGCAAAAGGGACAAGCCATGTAGCGTCGGCGCGGCGAATCCGCGCAGGACTGGTCCAGATGTGTTTCTGATCTTGCCCAAAGTCTTCCAGCAGCTTCGGGAGACTGCCTTTCCGGCTTGACTCGGCGTCCTGCGGAGCTCCACGGCTTTCGTAAGAACTCGCTGGCGGATGGGTCACGCTGTCAGGCGTCGGATTGTGCTCCCTTTCCTGATCCTGGGCCATGGCCGCGTTCACGAGGAACAAGGCTGCGCTCAGGAGGACGCAAAGGAGTTGCGGTCTCTTCCCTGAAACCAAGATCGTAGCCTACGGGTGGATATATGCGACGGTAAGCGCGACGGAGGAAGCCACCTGCGCGGCCTGCAAGATCTGTGTCCAGTTGCGCCCTCCGATCTTCGGGGCTCTTTCTGGGACTACGATGGAATCGCCGGGCTTGAGCACCGCGTTAAGCGGATCCCCCGACCAGAGACTTGAATTGTTCTTCGCCGAGAGGACAGAACCGTCTGCCCGGATCACAAAGGTCGCGTTCCGGTCCGCAATGGCGGTCGTCCCCCCGGCTTGGCTCAAATACCACTTCGCGCTCCTGCCAGGGAGATAACTGATCGCGGTTGGGTTGTAGACCTGACCTCGAACCATCACGTAGCTGCTCTTCTTCGGGATGATGAGTTCGTCGCCATCCTGCAGCGCTACGTCAGCCGAGCTCTTCTCGAATGTCTGCAAGTTCTTCGCATCGGAAGGGACATGAATGACCACTCGACCGAGGGGAGCGCTGGCTTCCAGTTGCCGGAGCGTGGTCTCGGTTTGCGCAATCGCAGTGAGTTTGAGGTTTCGCTGATCTGGATCATTTTCGGGCAGAGTCCGCAGATAGGTTTGCTCAGTTTTCAGACGCTCTACCATCTCTTGTTGCGAATTCATTTCTAATTCCCGGACCTGCGGGCGGAGCAACACGGCTCCATAGGGAAAAGCCTGTGAGGTGAAGCCGCCACTTCGACGCAAAACAGAACTCAATCTTTCACCTGGCTCAATGCCGTAGGACGCGGGATGCTGCACTTCTCCGCGAACCTTGACCGTAGCTCCCAAATCGCTCCACTGCGGGATCTGCCGGATGGTGAGTACGTCCCCATTGCGAAGGGCCACATCCTCACTTGCGTCGCCACTGAGCGCGGCGGACAGTTTCAGCTCAAGCCTCTCATTGACGTTGCTCGGAGCGTTACCTGCAGCAAAACGAGTCAGGTCGGCGTTCTGGGCGTCGGCGCTTCGCTTTAAGCCTCCGGCGACCCGTATCAGATCTTCTACATGCATATTCGTAGCGAGAGGGTAGCGTCCCGGCTTCGCGACTTCACCTTTGATGTAGACGGTTGCCGGTTCGATATTGGCGGCATTGCGATGAATGAGTATTCTGTCGCGCGGCTGCAAAACAATATTGTCCAAGGGATTCCCGTCGAGAGCCTGCCGCAAGTCGACGCTCAGGATTTTCATCGTCCCATCTGCCTGGCTACGAAACAGCTGAGCGGAATCCATGGAAGCGTCCGGAGTCGTCCCGCCGGCAAGGTAGATCGCGTCCCGAAGATGAGCTTCGCCGGCCGTACGGTACTTGCCTGGAGTTCGAACTTCTCCACCAATCCATATATCGGGCGGGGCTTGGAAGTCATAGCGGCTGAAGATGCGGACGGTGTCAAGAGGCTGCAGCGTCGGAGCAGACGCCGGGTTGGCGAGGGCGGCAGCCAAGTCGAAGCTTTCGACACTGGGGTGAAAATCCGGCTGGTTCAGACGCACGATCTCCGCATAGTGGGGAGCGGGTTCGGGCAAGAGGTCTCCGTACGACGCAACCAGATCCGCGAGTTTCATTCCCTTCTTGTAGGAGTAACGTCCCGGGCGCAGAACATGCCCTTGAAGGTAAAGCGCATCTTCGTTGTAGGCGGCGATCGGGAAAAGGTGGATCTGGTCGCCACCGTGGATCATGAAGTCTTGAAGCTGCTGGTCAACCGTGTGATCGTCGCTGTCTGGCTTCAGATTGACGGAAAGCATGGTTCGCTTCTCATGGGCTTCGATGCGCTGGACCTCGATGTGACGCAGGGTCGCGGTCGGAAGGATTCCACCGGCCAGTTCGAGAGCCTGAGCCAGCGATGTCTCGTTCTTCAGTTCGTACACGGCGGGGCGCCGAACCATGCCGTCCACCGTTACCAGAGGCCCGATGGGCGGAACGAGTAACGTGTCACCGCTCTGCATTTGTTGTACGTCAGAGCGCACACCATGCAACAGCAGATCGTAGGCGTCCACTTCCTGGATCAGTTCCTTTCCGCGATAGTGTTTTACGGTTCGCAACGAGCCACGGCTGGTAACCCCTCCCGCCATGACCAAGGCGTTCAACGGCGTCGAAAGCGAACTGACGTCGTAGGCGCCTGGTTCCATAACATCCCCGACTACGTAAATGCGTATCGTTCGCAGCCGGGCGACCGACACATCGGCGGAGAGATCGCGAAACTGAGTTCGCAGCGTGCGCTGGATCGTCAGCTGTACGTCCGCAAGATTTTTGCCGCTAACCAGGATCGGCCCCACTTCGGGGAGGGAGACTCGCCCTGTGCGGTCGACCACGCGCATCAGGCGCTGGGAGTAGCCACCCCACAGGTCGACAGCCAGACTGTCGCCGGGACCCACCACATAGTCCGGCCCAACCGGTAGATCCATAGGAACCACGCTTGGATCACTTGCACTGTTGCGAAAGACATCCAGGCCAAAGCGCTCTACCGGGCGCTGCGTCGCCGAGGCCTGCGTGTACATGTCGTAGAGAGAAGGTATATCGGAATACGGATTCGCGGGTCGAACCATCTTGACAGGCTCAATGCCTTCGTCGGTGCGGCGCATCTTCGATCGCTTCGGTGCGATCGTTTCGACAGGAAGACTGCCAGATGCAGCCATAGCGTCGTAGCGGTCGGCCATAGCGGAGTTTTCGCGATTCGCCAGCAGGTCTGACGTACTTGGCTGCTGTGGAGTGACGCTAGGTAACCTAAGCGAACCCGACGAAGTCGAAGAAGAAGTCGACGTGCTGGAGATCATGTCTAGACTTGAGAAGCCCAGTTGACTGCCTTGCCCAGTCTCATTTTCGTCTTCACCGCTCAGGAGCAAACGGGGTTGAGCCGGAAGCGGCGCGGGCTCGGCGGGAATCGAGGGCAACTGCAGAGGAGGCTGGTCGATTTGCAACGGGAGTTCGGGTCGGCCCTTCGGGCGTTCCCCTTTCTCGCATGCCTTGTCGTTCTGCGGATCACAGGTTTCTGTGCGCTCGGGCGGTTCCTCTCTCGTCTGCTGGTGCAAGAGCTGATTGTCTTGCTCAGCCTCAAGGGCGACCAGTCGCTTCGCTCGTTCTTTCAGCATGAGATCTTGTTGCTTGCCCAGGTACGAATCGGGATTCGGAGCAGGTGTCAGATAACCGTAGCGCTGCAGCAGGCGCGTGGCGACCGACCGAAATACCTGATCACTCTCCAGACGGTCAAAGATCGCCTGATCGGTCAGGCTTCGATCCTCGACGATCTGTCCGTTGTCGGTGGCTTCTTTCGCAACCCAGCGTTTAAGTTCGACCATCAACCCCACATCACGTGCAAGTACAGCACGGATCTGCACAGCGGAAGCCGCAACTCTGCTGTCATTCTCCTTCGCGAGCTCCGACACGTCCGGCGTCCGACTATTTCGGGTGTATACGGGCTGCACGACACCCCGGTCGACATCCCGGTTGGAGACCTGCCCTTGCAAAGGCCCACTCATCGACATCGCCAGGAAGACGATCAAGATCACCAGCGACGTTGCTGCTACCCTGCTGTTTCCCATTGGATACTTCCCTCCCCGCAAAATAGTCGACGGGGATAGATTTCGGCGGTGACTGCCCTTTAGTTGAAAGGTTCGACGTCGGCTTCGTCGATGTTGACCGAGACTGAGCGCTGCAATAGAGAGATTGAAAGGACGACGCGCGCACCATCGCGCCTGCGAACCAGGATTCCCTCGAGGCCAGCCATAACGCCACTCCGGACCCGCACTTTGCACCCGGCCTTCAGGTAAGGATGGGGATGGACAACAGTTCCATCAACGATTCCTTGCATAAGGTTCTGGATTTCGTCCCCCGCCACCGGTACAGGTTTTCCCTGAATACACACAAGTCCCAGCACGCCCGGCAGCCTTAACAAGTCCAAGCGATTGTCGGCGCTCATTTGCACGAAGATATAACTAGGAAACAGGGGAAGATCGAGAACTTTGCGCCTGTCCTTCCAACGCCGCACAGATTTGTAAGTGGGTAGGAAAGCCGGTATGTGTCGTTCCTCTAGCTGCCGCGCAACCTGCTTTTCGTGCCTGGCGAATGTGTACGCAGCGTACCAGGGAGCTTTGAGGTCATTCTCGATGGATAGCGTACTCACAGCTTCGCCACCTCACTTACATGGGCACTCGTGAGCTAAACCCAACGAAATACTAAAGTTAACCAGCGCTGCTTGCGCCGGAGATGCCTAATTAACCGTCCTTTTCGATCGTCGGTCGAAAACACTGTCACTCACTGGTCGGCGGCCTCGTAAAGCGTCCAGAATTCCTTTTTCCGAAGACTCTACACGACTCGACCGAATGCTCATCGTGGCCCAATAAAATATGCAGTCGTTGTTCTTCGACGCGAGCGTCAAAATCTTGAGATTAGGATAGCGATCAAACAATGGGTCGCAGATAATGGGCCTGCTGTCCGGCTCATCGTGTGCGATGACAAGCCAGTCCGGGCGCAAGTCCCCGACGAGATCCACGATCTTGCTGTCATCCTGTACTTCTGCAACTACCTCGATGTCGGGTTGGCCGGAGATCACTTCAAGCACTACTTCGCGCATGAGACGGGGCTGGCTTGCGACCATGATCCTTATTTTCTCCACCGTCCGGACCTCCGGAGGACATTGGATTATGTTGCACGCTTGCACAAACGTGGAGGCTCAATTTCTGACTGAGAGCAGTACCGGTTTGGAGTGACCTGCAAGTACCGATTTAGTACGGGGGGCAAATCCTGTAGCGTGTGTACGCTATCAATGTCTCTGACGCGACCATTCTAATGTCAAGGGGAGGGAGCGTAAGTAGTTGATGCTTAAGTGCGTGATGGGGCAGTTAGGTGAATTCACCTAGAGTTAGATGTGCAAAGTCGAGCAGTCAAATCCAATAAGAAATTAACCGTTGGTTGTGGCAGGCAGCAGACAGTAACCAGGGCCGCTTTTTCTCGATTTCTACTCCTATCAATTCCAGAATCCCTGCGCACGCCAGCGCTCGATCGCCTCTAGTCGATCGGTCGCTCCAGCCTTTCGCAGCATATGCCGCAAGTGATTCTTTACCGTTTGTTCCGAGAGGAAGAGCCGTGTTGCAATTTCCTTGTTGGTTAAGCCCTCGCTGACGAGTTGTACAATTTGCTGTTCTCTCCGGGTCAGCCCCAGGTTCTTCCGCACTTGTACCCCCGGTTGCCATGCGGCCGACTTCGCCACGTGATCGAAAAGAAATCGACACAGGGAAGGTGGACAAACTGCCTCTCCATGTCCAACGGCGCGAATCGCATTGCAGACGTCGGCTGCCGACGCATCCTTCAGCACATACCCCGCTGCACCGTGCTGGACCGCAATCAGAAACTTCTCCGGGTCAGGGTCCATCCCGAACATCAGAACACTTGCATTCGGCAGGTTTCGCTTGATTTCCGCCAACAAGCCGTCTGTAGACACCGCGGTGGCCAGAGAGTCGCATAGAATCACTGCCGGGTTTGCGGCCACCATCTGAAGGAGAGCGCTCGGTCCTATGGCGGCTGCGCCGACGACGTGAATGTCGCTCTTCCTGCTTAGCAGGCGGGCAAACACGTCAAGAAGGAGGCGATTCTCCGCTAATAGAAATACTCTAACCGCAGATGAATGGTTCTCCATACTGCGCTTTCGAACCTTCTAGACGGAAGGGCACGCCATGCATGTTGAACCTGACTCGGAAAGTGCTAAAGCCTGGTCTTGGGAACAGGGTAGTCGCTTGAGATGCAAGGTGGTCACTAAAGCGTTGGCCATAAGGTTAGGCCCTTCTTTAAAACTGTCAAGCTCTTTCTCTGCCACCTTGGTTTTTGGTTTGTTGCGCCTACGCGATATCTCGAAGCAGATTTTTTACAGTCTCTTAACAATTCATTTCCCGAGGTTGGATCGTGCGATGTCGAGCTATTGCCTCGCGTCAGAAATAAGACACAAGAGACTTTTTATCCATCGCTCCCACAGCCGCCCGAATGGGCGAAGTCACCTCGGGTTCCATTAGATAGGTTTTCCACCGTCCAAATTTCAAGACAGGTGAGGCACAGTGATTTCCAGGCTCTCGAGTCGCTCGGGGCTCGCGAGTTCTCGACTGATTCTGTGGCATTTCTATTTGAAGTATCTTCACAGATGCCGCCAGCGGCATCGCTGCCAGACGGCCCGTTGCGGCTTTGCTCAGATCCGCCACCGGCTTCGCTTCCTGTGCCTCGCTCACATCCTCCCGCCATACTTTGCTTTCCAGGCATAGATCGTGTGCTTGGACACACCCACTTCCCGCGCCACATCTTCCGCCTTCCGTCCCGCCTCCAGCTGTTTCAGTGCCCCGATCATCTGCGCTTCCGTGTGCCTGCTCTTCGACATACACTCTTCCCCTTCCTTTCGCTCAAATCATACTCAGCTTTGTGCGGAAAGAGGGGATCAGGTCAAGGCAAGGCTATCTGCCCAAGGGCACCAGCAACCCCGTGACTTGTGCCGAGACGTCCGCGATCCCTGACTTTAATGGGAGAGCCTACAGCCTCGAAGAAGTTGCGCTAATGTTCTCGGTTCTGTCAGAACCGTCGCACACCATTGTTGCTGTGGCGGCGTTCACACGCTTGAGAGCAGGTGAAATCCGCGGCTTGACGTGGGATGCCTACGATCCTGGGGACGAGAACTCGCTTGGGGTCGTCCGTGTACTCCATTCTGTATGGCGCGGGCGCATTGGTGAACCAAAAACGCAACGCTCCAAAGCCCCCGTTCCCCTAATACCGCAACTCCAGTCCATGCTGGAACGGCATCGGGGGGCGATGAGGAATCCAGTCGCTGGTCCGATCTTCGCCAATGGTGACGGAAAACCGTTTGATCTCGACTCTCTTTATCGTCACCAGATGAAAGAGAGGCTTGAGCAAGCCGGAGTGGAGTGGGAGGGATGGCACGGATTCCGACGTGGACTCGCCACCAACCTCGAACGAATTGGTGTACGAGAGTCAATCGCTGCCATGATTCTCCGCCACACCGACGAGCGCGTTACTCGTAAGCACTACATCAAGCCGCCCTCGATTAAAGCGCGTGCGGCCATGCGGCTGCTGTCCGAGGCGTTCGCGAACGTGGGAAGTGTCAAATTGCTCCCCAAAACTGCTCCCCAAACGTCTCAAAAAGCGACTGAGACGATTATCACGACTCCGGTTCAGTAGAAACCGAGGCAGCGTAAATGTTTGTGATTGAAGCGGTAACCGCAATAATATCGACCGTGGTAAACTGTAGCTCCGCACGCCGGAGAGGTGGCCGAGAGGCTGAAGGCGGCGGTTTGCTAAACCGTTATACGGGCTAACACCTGTA
>CAVSOD010000019.1:0-23997 GCA_963729415.1 uncultured Acidobacteriota bacterium
TGGTAGCGCTACCGGGAATCGAACCCGGGTTTGAAGATTGAGAATCTTCCGTCCTAACCCCTAGACGATAGCGCCACTGGGGACACGAAATTATAACAAACCAGCTGGACAGGGCTTCCCGCGTGGAGACTGGTGGAAGGGCGGTGGTGTTCGCGGTGGAAAGCAGGTCCTTCGCTACGCTCAGGATGACAAGTTTAATCAAAACTTTCGCTTCGTTCAGGATCACAATTTTTTAGAATTATCGTTTTCTCGATATGTATTCGACTGGGGCGCCGGGGCGATCAGAATCGGCTGGTGCCAATGCGAGATTTGGCCGTTGCTACTTTGGGCCTTCCAGGCGATAGCCGATGCCTCGCAGGGTCTTCAGGTAGTGAGGATGGCGAGGATCGGTTTCGATTTTTTCGCGCAGGCGGCGCACGTAGACGTCGACCGATCGCGGAGTGACGAATGCGGTTTCCTTCCATACCGCGTCAAGGAGCTGGTCGCGCGTGAAAACGCGGCCCCGGTGAGCGGCCAGATATTCCAGCAGGCGGAATTCGCGGACCGTGGTCAAAACGGTGCGCCCTTCGACTCGGACGGTCATGGAGGAGCCGTCGATTTCCAGGTCGCCAATCTTCAGCACTTCGGTGACCGGAAGCTCTCGGGTGTGCGGAGAACCGTGCGCACGCGGGCCACGAGTTCGCGAGGACTGAAGGGCTTAATGATGTAGTCATCGCCGCCCAGCTCGAGACCTTTGACGCGGTCGGCTTCATTGGCTTTCGCGGTCAGGAAGATGATGGGGATTTTCGCCAGGCTTTCGGACTGGCGAATCTGGCGGCAAAGATCGAAGCCATCGGTTCCGGGCAGCATGATGTCGAGCAGGAACAGGGAAGGCTGCTCCCTGTGCGCATAAGCCAGAACGGTGGCGCCGTTCACGAAGGTCTGGACGTCGTAGCCGGCCGCCTCAAGGTTGTGGCGGATCAGGCGGGCAATATCTTCATCGTCTTCGACGACGAAAATGCGGCTGCGGACGGCACCAGACGGGGGAGCGGGTTCGGAGACTTGGGTCAGCGGCTGCATCGCGGGTTTTCGAATGCCGGTTGACTGCAGGATCTCTGGCGTCTCCTGCCCGGTGCTCAAGCAAGGAGTAGGCAGACGTCAAAACTTTAAGCATGAAATGTTGCGGACATATGTCGTGATTGTTAACGCTTGGTTAATTCGCGGCACAAGGTGCATCAACTAATAACAGTGCGGCGGGGATGGGGAACAACTACGGCACCACAACTCGTTTGGGCAGGTGGCGCAGGGTATGGCCTTCGATCAACCCATAGAGCTCTTCGGCAAGATTCTTGGCATGATCGCCGGAGCGTTCGAGGGCTTGCGCCATCAGCAGGACGTCGAAGGCCAGAGAGTCTTTCTCGCGCACGGTGTCGGAAAGATAGCGCTGAAACATGGCGTGACAGATGCGGTCGAGTTCGGCGTCGATGCGAAGCACGCGCCGCGCGTTTTCAATGTCGAGGGACACGAAGCCGCGGTGAATGTCCTCGAGCATGTCGTGCAGGATGGCCGACATCTGCACCAGGTGGCGGACGTCGCTGCCGGGAAGCTGGCCGCTGCGCGCCTGGACCCGCTGCGCGACGCCCATCACGAGGTCGCCGATGCGTTCGAGATCGGTGATGCACTTCAGGCAGGCGAGGAGTTGGCGCGCTTTCCGTTCATTCACGCGGGTGATGGCGCCGGGCAGCTGCTCGTCGATTTGCCGTTCGATCTGATCGAGCTCCTTTTCGCAGTCGCGAATCGCGAGGTAGGCCATGCGGGAGGAGTTGGTGAGCAGGTCCTGGATGTTGAAGGTAGCGTCGCGCGCAATCAGGCACGCCTTTAGAGCCAATCGCATCAGCTCGCCTTGCGTGCCGTCGGCTTTCACCCGCGCCTCAACTGCCTTGGTTTTTGCCGGCTTTTCCTCGCTGACTTCGGTTTTGACCTTGCGGGAGCGGGAGGCTCGAGGGGGCGCCATGGGTTGCTTTCAGGAAAGATGAACGCGTGGTAGCTTCTGCTCAGATTATAAACAGAAGGATGTAAATAAAGCGTTAAAACGGACGGTTGAGCGCGCTCGCGCGGTGAGTCGGGCAACGGCCTCTGGACCATTTATAATCCTATGTTTTCCCGAAGAGCTCTGGACCAAGCAAGGCGGGTGTTTTCGCAGGGAAGATGACGGACGTTGGCTGATTCCGCAATCCTGTCGGAAGGATGGTTTTGCTCATGAAAGAAACGACCCAGCAGTACATGAAGCGGATTTTGTCGCATGTGGACGGCAAGGATCCACTAAAGATTCAGAAGAGTACGCCAAAGAAATTGGCGAAGGCGATCAAGCCGCTCAGTAAGAAGCAGTTGCGGCGGCGTCCGGCGGCGGGGAAGTGGTCGGCGGCGGAGATTCTGGCGCACCTGGCGGACGCGGAAGTGGTGGCGAGCTGGCGGTTGCGGCTGATTCTGGCGAGTAACGGAACCCCGATCCAGGGATTTGACCAGGATGTCTGGGCAAAAACCTTTCGCTATCAGGATCGGGATCCGCAAGAGTCGCTGAAGGTGTTTCGGGTCCTGCGGGAGAACAACCTGTCGATGCTGAAGTCGGTGCCGCACAAACTGTGGGAAAACCATGGGGTGCATTCCGAGCGGGGCAAGGAGACGGTGGCGCACATTGCGCGGTTGTTCGCGGGCTCACGATCTGAATCATCTGCAACAGGTGGAGCGCATCGCGAAGTCGGCGCGGAAATAGAACCCGCGATGGATCTGCTGGAACACTATCGGCAACTGGCGAGTTATGACCGGTGGGCGAACCTCGAAGTGATCGAGGGGATTCGCGCTGTGGCAACAGCGGTTGCGCGGGCGCAAAAATTGATGGCGCACATTCTCGCCGCCGAGCAACTTTGGCTGGCGCGGTTGCAGCAACGTCAAGCGCCGCTGCCGGTGTGGCCCGAGCTTACCGTTGCTGAGTGCGAAGAGCAGGTAGCGGAGTTAGCGGGCTCCTGGGAAAGATTTCTGGCGGCGGATAGCCCGGCGTTCCTGGAGACAAAGGTTCCCTACACCAACAGCAAGGGAGAATTCTACGAGAGCCTGGTGCGGGACATTCTGACGCACGTCTTCCTGCACTCCGCCTATCATCGCGGACAGATTGCCAGCGATATGCGTCAGGCCGGCAATGTTCCCGCATACACGGACTTCATTCATGGAGTTCGGCAGGGACTGCTGGAATAGATCGTTCTTTGGCGAAGGCCGATCTGAAGAACGTGGTCCCGCCGGAAGCGTCAGCTTTTCTGCGATGCGATCCTCAAAAGCGCGATCTGCGATGCGGTGCTTTCGGGAGCAGTGTCGAACGTGTAATCTCCCTGTCGTGATGCCAGAACGGAATCTGCTGCACTTTTGCTTGGTTGTCCATATGCCTGACGCTTGCCGGGCCGACACTGCTGGCCCAGCGTGCGCCTTTGCCTGCACCCGTTTCGAACAATGCGGTGACCAGCGCGAAAACCGGAAAACACGCAGGCTGGTATTCGTTCATGGGCATTGGGCCAAAGAAAACCTGGGATGCGATTACGAATGCGGCGTACGCGTTCGACCTCGATACGGGCAAGTGGAGTGAGTTGCGTCCGGTGCCGGGTCCCGCGGGCAGGATTGGGGCATCGGCGGTGGAAATCCGGGGACAGATCCTGCTGCTTGGCGGCTACACCGTCGATCGGCAGGGTGAGGAGATCACCGTATCGGATGTTTCGGTGTACGAACCGGCTGGGCATCGCTGGTATCGCGGAACGGATTTGCCCGTGGCTGTGCATGACGCAGTGGTCGGGGTTTATCGCGATCGGTATCTTTACGTGATCGGCGGGCGATCGAAGCAGGATGCAGTTGCCAACGTGCAGCTGTACGACGTCGAGAAGAACAAGTGGCAGCAGGCGACGCCGATGCCGGGAACGCCCGTATTCGGCCATGCGGGCGGCGTGGTGGATGACGCCATCGTCTATGTCGACGGAGTCCACAAAGGCTCGGCAGGAAATTCGTATGAAGCGTCGGACGCATGCTGGATGGGCAAGATCGATCACAAGGACGCAAGCAAGATTCAGTGGACCCAGCTGCCGGAGCATCCTGGTGCGGCGCGGTATCGCATCGGAGCCGGCGTGTCAGAGAAAGATCACAAGATATTTTTCTCTGGCGGAAGCGAGGTTGCCTACGACTACAACGGAACCGGGTATGACGGGCGTCCGGCGGAGCCGTCTGGAGTGACGTTTGCTTTCGACGTGCGAAAAGGGCAATGGGAAACAGTGAATGACGACACGCCGGATCCGACCATGGATCTGCGCGGCCTACTGGTTGCGCGCGAGGGGCTGGTGGTATTGGGAGGAATGGAAAAGGGGCAGCAGGTCACAGCGAACGTAAAAGTGATTCCGCGGAAATCGAACTGAGCCACGACCCTACGTGATCTGGTCGTGGAAACGGAGTGTCGGTACGATGCACACAGAAGAGAGAAATAAGACCTCCTGATAGGAAGGGGCGGACGGCGCAAGGCTGCCCGCCTTTTCTTGCGCCTACCGTCGCCGAATGTTGAGGCAGCCCTGGTGGTAACGAGTTAATTCTTGCCGTTTCCGAACGTGGCCAGGCGGCGGGTGTGGAAGTCGGTCATATCGAGGCCATCGGAGCGCATCGACGCCTCCTCCTCGGCCCACGCAACGGATTCTTCCTTCTGCAACTCCGCCAGGAGGACGGCAGCGCAGGAGGCGCAGCAAAAACCTTTCTTGCGGCGCCTGGTTCCATCGCCGGAGCCATGGCTCTCAAATTCGAAGATCGATGGTTTGGACTCGCACACATCGCAGAGTGACGGAGCATCGGAAAACAGGGGATCAAAGGTAGAAAAAGAAATGGTATCGCGCATATTGCACCTCACTCCTGGCTATGACTGCGTGTTCGTTCGAAGGAATCGGAGCCATGCATCTACCAGACTCCCGTCGTTAGGTACTCATGAATCGACTTTGCGGCGCGGCGGCCGGCTCCCATCGCCAGAATTACGGTGGCGCTGCCGGTCACGATGTCGCCACCGGCGAATACGCCTTGGCGCGAGGTGCGTTGCGTCTCGGGACTGGCCGCGATGTACCCGCGCTTGTTGGTCTCGAGGCCGGGCGTGGTGCTCTGCACGATGGGGTTCGCGCTAGTACCGATCGCCATGATGGCGACGGACAGGGGAATCTCGAATTCCGAGCCCGGAATCGCGACCGGGCGGCGACGGCCCGAAGCGTCAGGCTCGGCCAATTCCATGCGCACGCAGCGCGCCGCTTTCAACCAGCCGTGCCCATCCGACAAAAATTCGACGGGCGCCGTCAGCACCTGAAAGTCGATGCCTTCCTGCCTCGCGTGCTTGGCTTCTTCCGCGCGCGCCGGCATCTCGGCCTCACTGCGGCGATAGAGAACGTAGGCCTTCCCGGCGCCTAAACGTAGGGCGGAGCGGATGGCGTCGAGCGCGGTGTTCCCGCCGCCGATGACCGCGACATTCTTGCCAACGAGGTCGACCATCGGCTCGTCATAGCGGGGGAATTCGTAGGCGTGCATCAGATTGATGCGGGTGAGGAATTCGTTGGCGGAGTAGACGCCGTTGAGGTGCTCGCCGGGAATGCCCATGAACTGCGGCAGGCCGGCGCCGGTGCCGATGAAGACCGCGTCATAACCTTCCTCTTGCAGAAGTTCATCGATGGTGACCGTGCGCCCCACCACAACGTTGGTTTCAAACTCGACGCCCATGGCGCGCATGTAGTCGACCTGCTCGCGGATGATCTTTTTGGGCAGGCGAAACTCGGGGATGCCGTAGACGAGAACGCCACCGACCTCGTGCAATGCTTCGAAAACGTGGACCTGGTGACCTTTCTGTACCAGATCTCCCGCGGCAGTCAGGCCGGAAGGGCCGCTCCCGACGATGGCGACTTTCTTACCGGTGGCAGGGGCCTTCTGGATCTTGCTGAAATCCAGGTGCTGTTGCTCGTAGTCGGCGACGAAGCGTTCGAGGTAGCCGATGCCGAGCGATTGCACCTTCTTGCCCATCAGGCAGCCACCCTCGCAGTGATCTTCCTGGGGGCAGACCCGGCCGGTGATCGCGGGGAGAACATTGTCCTCGCGGATCTTGGCGGCCGCGGCGAGGAAGTCTCCGGCAACGATGAGCTGCACGAACTCGCGAACCTTGACGCCGACGGGGCATTTGTCGGTGCAGGCGGGCTTGGCACATTCGAGACAACGGATGGCTTCCTGGCGCGCCAGCTCCGGCGAGTATCCCAGATTCACTTCGGTGAAATTGGTGGCGCGGATCTGCGCCAGCTGCTCGGGCATGTGTTGGCGCGGGATTTTCATGCGCTCTTTCAGCGGCAGCGGGTTCTGGGATGGCATCTTTGCCGGAGGTGTCATCGCCGGCCTCCGCTCAAGGAGCAAAGCTGATCAAGTTCTCGACGAAGCGAGTCACGCGCGGATTCAACCTCGCGCTCAAACTCGGCCATCGATCTTCGCTCTGCCTCGCGATACATCGTGTTGCGTTGCACCAGAACTTCAAAGTTCACGCGATGCGCGTCGAACTCGGGGCCATCGACGCAAGCGAACTCGCTCTTGCTGTCGATGAGCACGCGGCAACCGCCGCACATGCCTGTGCCGTCGATCATGATGGGATTGAGACTGACGATGGTGCGGATATGCGCGTCGCGGGTCACGTCGGCGACCGCCTTCATCATCGGGATGGGGCCGACGGCGAGGACGAGGTCGATGCGCGTGCCGAACTTGATGAGTTGACGCAGCTTGTCGGTGACGAATCCTTTGTCGGCATAGCTGCCGTCGTCGGTGGTGATGAGCAGCGTATCGCTGACCTCCCTCATCTCGCGCTCGAGGATAACCAGGTCCTTGTTGCGCGCGCCTACGATGGAAATCACGCGATTGCCGGCTTTTTTGAGGGCCGCCGCGGTGGGATAGGCCATGGCCGTGCCCACGCCTCCGCCCATCACGACGACGGTGCCGAAGTTCTCGATTTCGGAAGGCTTGCCGAGTGGACCGACGACATCGAGAATGCGGTCGCCGGTCTCCAGGCTATTGAGCAAGTGAGTGGTTTTGCCCGCGGACTGCACCACGATGTTGATGGTGCCGCGGGAAGGATCGGAGCGCTCGATGGTGAGAGGGATGCGCTCTCCATTCTCATAAAGGCGCAGAATCACGAATTGCCCGGGTTTTTGCTTGCGGGCAATGCGCGGGGCCTCAATCACGAAACGCTTGATTCCAGGAGCAATGAACGCCGCATGAACGATATTGAACAAGGGCACCCCGTAGTACTCATCCTGATTGTGGCGAAGCATGTTCCGAGCGGCTGTGATGTGGGTCACGCGGAAGGGAGAGGGGGATCACGATGGAGAAGGCGAAAGAACGGGTCGTTTTACTCGGGGAATAGCCTGCCAATCGTGCGCATGGGGAGAAACAACCGGTCTGGCTGCCCCGGGAGGCGGATAAAATCAAAATGTTCGTAGAAGCGTTGTGCCGCTTCATTCTTGGCGTCGACCACTACGGCGGCGGAAGCTACTTGCTCACTTTGCCGCCAGGCGCGGTAGAGAGCATCCAAAAGCAGAAATTCTCCAAGGTGCTGTCCTCGGTAATTTTCACTGACGGCCAGACGCCCCAGAAGTGTGGCAGGAACTTCGGGGTATTTGGGTAGCTTCTTGGCTATCTCGAGGGGAAGACTGACCAGATCGACAGAGTATTGCGAAAGCGTGTAGTACCCGGCAATCGTGGTGCCGTCCGGCGTCAATACAAAGCAAACGGCAACGTGTCTGGCAACATCCTGTCCAGCCTGCGTGCGCAGGTATCGGTCGAGTGCTTCCACGCCGCACGAAAATCTGCTCCGATCATGAAGGTCCTGGAGGAGTTCGATTCTGAAGTGGTGCTGCGGGTTAGCTCCGAGGACCACTTGAATTGTCTATTCCTTGTTCAAAACAACTAACGACGAAGAGAAGTGGGTTCGGCTGTTCAGAAAGCAATTCGATCGCATTTCGATTCCCAAGCGGTTCGGTGAGCGAGATATTTCATCGCCCCAACGAGGAAGCGCGGACCTACTGAGTCGTCCGCAGCGGAGAGCAGCATCCTTAGCTCTTTCGATAGCGCCTGGCTGCCGCCAGAAGCCTTTTTCCCGGCGGCGGGGGGTTGAGCAGCGCCTTGGCGAAAATGATTCGAGCATGCTCGTTCAGGGCGAGGATCTCTTGCTCGCGAATCGTCCGCATCGCTGCCTCGTCCGCACTCGAAATAACAAAGTCGGATATCGAGATGCCCCGGATTCTGGCAGCCTGCTCAATGTGTCTTTTCTGTTCAGCAGTCAGTCGTGCTTCCAGGCGCTCCTTCTTGTGTTCCAAATCCGTCGACTTCATTCGGTGATTGTACGGGCTTTTACCGTACAACTCAAGAAACAACAGTCATTGGAAGAGCTGCCGAGCTGGCGCTCGGCTGGACAGCCGGGGGCGGCTGTCCCTACGCGGACCGTGGCGTCTGGTCCTACGTGGGCAGTTCTGGTTTGAAGATCAGGCCCTGGCTGGTTTTGCCGTTCATGACCACGGTGAGGGGCGTGTCGAAATGGAGGTGGCGGACGCAGCCATCTTCCTCCATGGAGGGGGTCGCATTCAGCCAATCCCAGTCGACGAAGCCCTCGCCGGCGTCCGGATTCACGGTGAAGTAGCCGACCTGAAAGGCGGTGAGGTTCTGAAAGAAGTGGCTGCCCTGCGACGGGGTAACGCGGAAGTCGCGGAAACCGGCCTCGACGATGACGCGGGCGCCGGAAATTTCGTCCCATTCGACCGGAATGCCCAGCCAGGGCTCGGTCGACCCCCAGCGTCCGACGCCGACAAGAAGGTAAGGGACGCCGCGCGCGCTAAGCAAGCGCGTTGAAATGGGCCACGCCGCGAGCGACCTCCTGACTGCGAGCACGCTCGAAACGATGGACGTCGACCACGACGACATCCCGCAGGTCCGTGATGCGGCCATTGCCCAACACCTTGGAACTCTGGCACACGAGGCGGGTGGGATCGACTTCGTCGAGGTGGAGTTCTTCGCCTTCGCGCGACAGCACAAGGGGACGAATCTGCAGAAAGCCGCACTCGGCCGCTTCCGAGCCGTTCTGGGGTAAGCGGATCGCGAACTCGATCTCGACCGGGCGGCCGAAGGCATCTTCCCCGACTTTGGTGAGCTGCTCAAGCAGCGGCGCCAGGGGAAACACGTCGTATTTCAGCACGGGAGCGAAGCTGACAATGCGGCTCCCGGCGCGGCTCACGCCGTCGTAGACGGCATGGTTGTCGGGCGAGTAGGTGGACGCGACGGCATATAAAGTGCCGTCTTTTTCCGCCGCGTCGAGGCCGAAGCGGACCTCACGCATGCTGGCGGCAGAGTCGGTGTCGGCGCCCTTTGCATGATTCAATTCCAGAGCCCAGAAGTCGGACTGGGAGTTCGCCAGGATGTCTTCGACCGAGGAGAATTGCACGAGGTGTCGCGGATAGCGCGGGCAGAATGACAGGCACTTGCCACCATCGACGACGGCGCGGCCGAGTCCGAGGGCTACGGCGGCAATGCCGTCGCCGTAGTTCATCGGGGGAACGGGATAGAAGTTGTACGAGCGCGCCACTCCGGCGAAGTCCGGATAAAAGCGCTCGCCATGAGCGGCTCCCACCACCTGTTGAAGAATCACGGCCATTTTTTCTTCTTCGAGGCGATACGGCGTGGCGCGGACGTAGGCCTTGGCATGTTGGCTGAAAGTCGAGGCGTAGACGCGCTTGACCGCCTCCATCAGCTGCTCCAGGCGCACGGAGAGTTCCGGATGGTGGTTCGACAGCATGAAAGTTTCGTACACGCCGGTGAAGGGCTGGTACTGCGAATCCTCCAGCAGGCTGGAAGACCGCACCGCGAGCGGATAGTGAATTTCGCTGAGAAATTCCAGCAGCTGGTTGCGCACGGAGGAGGGCAGCGCGGCTTCAAGGAATCTCCGTTCGATGGTCGCATCGTCGTCGCAGTTGAGGGCGAAATCGGCGAGATGGTTTTCCTGCAGGAATTCATCGAAGACCCCGCTGGCGAGCACGACCGCGGGTGGAACGGTGACACGAACATTGCGGAACTTGCGCGAGAAGCGGTGCCTGCGCAGCAGGTGGCGCATGAAGGCGAGGCCGCGGGCCTTGCCGCCGAGAGAGCCGTCGCCGACCCGGAGGAAGAATGCGTCGGAGGAGCTTAACGCGGCGGGGCTGAAGTCTCCGATCAGCACCTCACTTTGTTCCCCGCGGTAGTCGGCGATCGATGCGACCAGATCGCTGCGCAAGTGCTCGGGGCTGGCGAAATCAGAAACTTTTCGAGGACGAAGCTTTTGCGCCAGGGCGAATTCGGTTCGTGCCATCAGCCAATGAGAGAAGTGATTGCTCTGGGCGTGGTACACGATGCTCTCGACCGGCACCTCCTGCAACATGGCCTCAAGGTCGCCGAGGTCGGCGGCGCGACCTACCTCCGAAAGATCGGGCAGCCGGAACACGAAGTCGCCAAAGCCAAACTGCTCGGTGAGCACGTGGCGCAGGTCGGCCAAAAGCGTGGGAGATCGCTTGCGCAAGAATGACAATCCCTTTTCGAGGGCTTGCTCGCGGAATTGGGCGCGGCTGGATTGCAACACGATCGGAACGTCGGGCACGGTGTCGCTGATGAGGTGAGCCAGCTCGAAACCGGCCTCCGAACTCAATTCGCCGTTGCGGGGAAATTCGACATCCGAGACCACGCCGAGCAGATAGTTGCGATACTGCAATACCAGCCGTTCGGCTTCCTCGTAGCTGGAAGCCAGCAGAATCTTCGGGCGCGCGCGCATGCGCAAGAGCTTGTGGGCGACATTAATGCCTTCGCGAATCACGCGTCGCGACTGGCCAATCAGCTCCGTATAAATCACCGGCAGGAAGGAGGAGTAGTAGCGAATGTTGTCCTCGACCACGAGAATCACGGGGACGCCAATCGCAGAGGTATCGTGGGGAGCGTTGCGCCGGTCCTCGACGTACTTGACGATCGCGATCAGCATGCGGACGTTGCCTTGCCACAGGAAGACGCGTTCGATTTCGCTGTTTGGGTTGCGCGCGACGAAGTCTTTCAGCTCGCGGTAGTCATAGGCGAGGACGACGACAGGAATATCGAGCCCGGCGGCATGGATTTCGCGAGCCAGTTGCGCGGCATCCATGTCGCCCACTTGCAAATTGGTCACGATAAGGTTGAACCGGGGATTCGATCGGGCGATCGCCAGAGCTTCCGCCCCGGTGGAAACCTGGGTGAGGCTGGGGATTTGCTGAAGATTGAGTTCCAGGGATTCGCCGATCAGGAGTTCGTTGAGGCGGCCGTCTTCCTTGAGGATGAAGGAATCGTAGAGGCTTGAGACCAGAAGGATGTCGCGAACCCGGAACGGCATGAGGTTTTCGAAGCCTTCGAAAAGCCTCTGCGCATCCATGTCGACATCGAGTTCGGGTCTCGTGGTCATGGCGGGCGGGAAGGTGCTCTTATAAAAACAGGCGGGGAGGATTTCGTCCACCCCGCCTTGGTTGCGGTTCTGACCTCGCTACGGCCGGCGGGACCCTTCGACTTCGCTCAGGGCAGGCTGCCGGCGCTACCAGCTAGACCAGGCCCTGGTCCAGCATCGAGTCGGCTACTTTCAGGAAGCCGCCGATGTTGGCGCCGTTGACCAGGTTGCCGGCCGTGCCGTATTTCTCGGCGGTCCGGTAGCAGTTGTCGTGGATCGCGATCATGATCTTGTGGAGACGATCGTCGACCTCGGCGCGAGTCCAGCTGAGCCGCGCGCTGTTCTGCGCCATCTCGAGGCCGGAAGTGGCAACACCACCGGCGTTCGCAGCTTTCGCGGGACCATAAAGGATGCCATTCTCCAGGAACAGCTTGGTGGCCTCGAGGGTGCTCGGCATGTTGGCTCCCTCGGCGACAACCTTGACGCCATTCTTGATGAGGTTGGCTGCGTCCTTCGCGTTGATCTCGTTCTGCGTGGCGCTGGGGAATGCGCAATCCGCTTTGATGTTCCAGAGCGGGTTGTGATCGGCCTTGATGTCGGTCGGCATAAACAGCGCCTTCGGGAACTTGTCGACGTACTCGCGGATGCGGCCGCGGCGGACGTTCTTGAGTTCCATGATGTAGGCAAGCTTCTCGCGATTGATGCCGTCAGGATCGCAGATCACGCCATTCGAATCCGACGCAGTCATCGGCTTCGCACCCAGGTCGAGCAGCTTCTCGATGGTGTACTGCGAAACATTACCGCTGCCCGAGACCAGGCAGAGTTTTCCTTCGAGGGAATCCTTGCGGGTCTTCAGCATTTCGGCGGCGAAGTACACACAGCCGTAGCCGGTGGCTTCGGGACGAATCAGCGAGCCGCCCCAGTTGAGGCCCTTGCCGGTCAGCACGCCGCTAAACTCATTTCGCAGGCGCTTGTACTGGCCAAACAGGAAGCCAATCTCGCGTCCACCCACGCCAATGTCGCCCGCAGGCACGTCGGTGTCGGGGCCAATGTGGCGCTGGAGTTCGGTCATGAAGCTCTGACAGAAGCGCATCACTTCGTTATCACTCCTGCCCTTGGGATCGAAATCGGAGCCGCCCTTGCCGCCGCCCATGGGCAGCGTGGTCAGGGAGTTTTTGAAAACTTGTTCGAAGGCCAGGAACTTCAGAATGCCGAGGTTCACGGACGGGTGGAACCGCAGCCCGCCCTTATAGGGCCCGATCGCGCTGTTCATTTCGATGCGGAACCCGCGGTTTACCTGGATGTTGCCATGATCGTCGAACCAGGGAACGCGGAACATGAGGACGCGCTCGGGCTCGACGATGCGCTCGAGGATGCGGGCCTCGCGGTATTCGGGATGGCGCTGCAGCACGAGTCGCAGGGAATCGAAGACTTCGCGGACGGCTTGGTGAAACTCAGGTTCAGCGGGATTCTTCGCCTTCACCTGAGTCA
This sequence comes from uncultured Acidobacteriota bacterium, assembly GCA_963729415.1. Classification (GTDB taxonomy): domain Bacteria; phylum Acidobacteriota; class Terriglobia; order Terriglobales; family Acidobacteriaceae; genus Gp1-AA133. The sequence continues at coordinate 12,980 of CAVSOD010000019.1, forward strand.
TGACTTGATCAATGTAATCGCCCGAAATCCTTGTATCGGACGGTGTCAGGGTAGCACTCATATCGGTAAACCTCCTTGATGTATAAGGGCTGCGGTCTGTAACTCTACACCTGAAAGCTGCTGGCGAGTCGCTCGAATGGACATTTGCGGGTCCGTATCACTCTTTCGGGCTTCTTTGCCACATGGGCACTTGCGGGTTCCAGCTGTGCACTTCTTTCTGGAAGTCTCGTGTTTTGGCAGGCGTGCCTGCCAGAACCGGAGCGGTGTCGGGAGCATCCGGCGCGCCTTTTCCGAGGTAGCCGGCGATTTTTGCCTGCAGTTCGGGATCAGAAAAGAACTGGACCAAGTGGTAGCGGCGAACGTGTCCTTGCCCCTCACACAGCGGGCACTGCAACAGGTCAAGATGGTCGGTCATGATGGTTCAACCCTCAAGGGGACCTTGGGGATCCCTGGACTGCGGATGGAAGGCCAGCCCATGGTTGATTAGACGATTGGGAGAGGCAGTGCTGCTGTGATTCAAGCCACAGCGGATTGTGAGGCACCTCACAAAGAGGTGTCTGGACGGTGCGAAAGCGGCAGCCGTTGGCGGCACGCCTGAAAAGGGGTGCCCTGATATGAACCTGCGAGGCGAGGGCAAGATGCCCTCACGACTGCCGGCGGGACGCCGGCGCTACAGTATGCCCTTGCCGGAAGCGCGCCGGATGTCGGAAGCGCGGCGGATTGACAAGGGCGTCGGCAATCGATTAGCTTGGCTGCTGTTTCGCGACCCTGGTCATGGCACGCTGGCGCTGGGCCCTACTCATCTCGGAGCTGTTTCTGTTCGCGCTGATCCTCATTTTGCCGCAGGTGGATCTGCCGGATACGACATTCCGCGACGGAGGGGCTCCGGTAGTGGCACGGCTTCTGGTGACGGCGGCGCCGGCCATGACGGCTTCCGTCGGGAACACTTATCGCTTAGTAGTTCGCCACTGGTCTGATCTGCAAGCCGCCGCGCTCCATCCCCTCGATGCGCGGGCATCCGTTGATCTCCGTTGTTTTCTGTGCGTTCTGCTGTGCTAGCTGCCCTGAGTCTACGTTCCTTTTGGTTCGAGGTTTCTTCGCGTCGACTTAGCTGATCGGCGCAAGACCTTGTTCGTCGACCCTTTTTCTGGCATTGCACCAGGAAAAAAGAGGTCGAGCGCAGGAATGCGGGGGTAGCATAGCTTTGGTAATGCGCCGGGAACCATCCCGGAGATGGCGGTTCGAAACCGTCCTCCCGCCCCACTCCTTCCACTAGCGCGCTCGCGCCAGCACCAGAGTGATATCGTCGGGCTGCTCGTTGTCGCCGATCCAGTCGTCCACCGCAGCCGTGACCAGTTCCGTGATCTGCTGCAGCGGGAGGTCGCGATTGTCACGGATGACCTCCATCAAGCGGTGCTCACCGAATTCCCCAAAATCATTCTCGGGTTCCGTGATGCCGTCGCTGTAAGCAATGAAGATGTCGCCCGGCGACAACTGTACGGTGGCCTCGTCAAACGTGAGATTGTCGAACAGGCCGACGACCATCCCACCCTGGTCAAGGCGCCGGATGGTGCCATCGCGGCTGATGATGATTGGCGGCAGATGGCCGCCGTTGCTGTAGGTCAGCCTTCTGGTGTCTCCGTCGTATGTCGCCAGGAACAGGGTGGCGTACTTCTCTTGGGGTGTGCTCTCGTAGAGCTGGTGATTGAGCAAGGACAGCAGTGCGGCCGGCGAAACTTCGGCACCTTCCGATCGCGAGGCAAGCAGCATCCTAGCCCCAGTAGCGCCCACTGCGACCGGTTCGCGCAGCAAGGGCATGCCTTCCATGCTGTAGGCGCGCACTGCCGAGTGAATGGTAGCCATCAACAGCGCGGCCGAGATGCCCTTGCCGCTGACATCGCCCGCCGCCAGGACGAGCTTGTCGGAATTCAGCGTCAGAAAGTCGTAGTAGTCGCCGCTCACGGTGCGCGCCGGGCGGCAGAATCCGTGGAGCTCGAGAGATTCAAGTTGCGAGATCTCACGAGGAAACAGCTGCGCCTGCACTTCCTGCGCGATGATCAGTTCGTTCTCGAGCCGCTGTTTCTCCTTCTGTTCGAGAATCAGCTTCTCGATGGAGGCGGTCATGGTATTGAACGATTTCGCCAGGAGCGCGAGCTGATCATTCGATTTCACCGGAATGCGATGACTGAAGTCGCCCTGATCGATGTGCTGGGTTGCTTTGTAGAGTTGCGCCACCGCGCCGGTGATCGAGCGGGTCAGGCTGGTACCAATGATGAGCGCCAGCAGTTCGATGACCGCCAGGGTGATGGCGATGATGAGGAGAATCTGCTCGATGCCCTTGGCAAAACTTCCCAAAGCCGCAAAGAGACGACTGTAGAGGACCGACGGTCGCGTGGCGGTCTGGATCCGGGTACGGTAGGAAAGGGGCTCGCGATTTCCGGTTTTCCACTCCACCACTTCCAGCGGAGTGCCAAACGTGATCTGGTAATCGAGCGCTCCGGTGCTCTGTGGAATGGTGCCGGCAGTGAGAATCGGACGCGAAGCATTGGGCCCGGCTGGAGCAATGTTTACGTGTAAAGCGGCGGAAGAATCTTTTGCATTCGACGTTTCAGCCCGGTTGGAGTCGCCGCCGGGATCGGAAGCGAATTCAGGCTGGTCCACGAGCGTGATTTCCCCGAGATTGTTGGCGATCTCCTGAACAAGTTCCTGATCAAGGGGCTCGCTGGAAATCACCGTCAACTGCTGGGAGTGGACAGGAATGGCTGTTGCGGCCCGCAGGTACAGATTGCCGTGATCGCGGACGATCTCGCTGAGGGGACCATGCACGAACGATGGTTGCGCGAATGGGGTGTTGCCCTGGGCGTTGCCGCACACCGGGAGTGTCTTGGTGCCGTGCCAGGCGCAGACGTCGCGATGCTTCCAGATCACATCGGTCTTCCGCAGGCTTTCGAGAAGATCCACCGTGGGCGCCTCGCCCTTCTCGAGGCGGAGGGCCAACTCATTCGCAATCGCGGAATTCAGCGCTTCCACATTGCGCAGCTGGAGATGAATTTCCGAGATGACGATGAAGTTGGCGAATTGCCCGGCAAACAGGTACAGGGTGACGAAGGCCATGGCGATCAGCAGAAGCACCGGCACCACGCCCACAAACACGTAGGTCACGATGAGCCGATTACGCAGTCGCCACAGAATCCTGGCTTTCAGCCAGCGAAAGCCCAGAACCACAAACAGGAAAATCGCGATGAAGGACAGAAACGTGACCCAGCCCCCGAGACTGTCGCCCCATGAGAGCCTCAGTGCGGCGAGGAGTCGCTGCAACAGGAATAACCCCAGAGCCAGGCCGAGCGAATACCATGCGCCCCATGCGGTGCGGGTCTGTGGCCAGAGGCCGCGCGCAATGAGACGCGCTCGTAAAGATGTGAGGTACGCGTTCATGAACCCAAGGGTTCGATTATGACAGAAACATGAAGGGAGAGAATCCTGCCTGAGAGGAGCAACGGTGGAGAGTCGGGCGTCCCCGCCCGACCCGACGGGCGAGACGCCCGTCGCTCCACTGACGAATCAGGGCTTAAGAGCGGCTTGCGTTTCGGCATGACGTACTGCCGCAATGCGCGGGTCCGCGAGCGTGCCGGTAACGGTGAAGGCGGGGGATCCCTTCTGCACCAGCTTGAGATCGAGGTGCTGTGCCATCGACGCGCTTCCCGTCATGAGGTAGTTCGCGGCGGGGCTCTGCAGCTTTGCATCCCGCAAGGTGAATTCTCCCTGCGCCAGATCGAGAACTCCGGTAAAGCGACGAATGCGAAGCGGAGTGGATGCCAGCGTGAAATGCGGGAGGATCCCGTCGCGCGCGTCGAACTCCAGCGTGCCCTTGGCTGAATCGGCCACGTCAGAGGCCGATAGCCCGGAGAATGACAGTTCATACCTCGCGTCTGCCGTACCGCTAATCCAGTTCTCGTGCATTACATCGGCAAGATGCGAGAGGGAGATGCCCTCGAGCGTGCCCGTCCCGGAGTACGCCGGTGGCTTGACGTTGAAGTCCGCACGCCATTCCCCGCGGTGTTGGCCGCCCAGAACGTCGGCGCGGAGATCCGCCAAGCGCAGCCTTCCTTGTTCAAGTTCCACTCTGGTGGTGCAATGATCGGCCGACAAGTCGCGGATCAAAATGTGATCGGCGGTCAAGGTACCTGACGCCCGAATGGTGGCGAGCAGCGGCGAACCAGATAGTCCGGCGCTCGTCGGAAACTCGTACCATGGCTTTTTCGAGGTCCGGGAAACTAGCCACTCGTGGATCAGGTCGGTTGAAATCACGTCGGCGTGCAGGTCGAACATCACGCGGCAAGGTTCAGCGCCAGGGCATCCGCGGGGAAGATCGAGCGTCCCCTTCCATTCCGTGCCCGCGGCCGAAGCCGAAATGGCTTCCACATGGGTCTGCCGTTCGTTCAATGCTGAGTTTCGCGAAGGCGATTTCTACCGGAGCACTCAAGCCGCGAAACTCCGCGCGTACCTGGTGGAGTTCCGCTTTGCCTGTGATTTCGGGACCGGGGAAGCCGGACCAGACGCCCGCGATTTCGAGATCCAGCCTGGCCGATCCAGTTGCGGCGGGTTGCGCCGCTGGAAGGCCTGTGGCTCGCGCCAGAGAAACGAGACGCTGCAGATCGGCATCGCCCTTGAAGGAAAAGCCGTAACCGGAGCGAGCAAACCAGCCTTGCACGCTGGCAGGAGCAGGCCTGCCCAGCTTGACTTGAAACGGGCCAACATCAAGACGAGTCTGTTCCGCCGGCAAGAGCTCGATTCCTTCGGGCGCGTGAGCACCAGCCAGGCGCGGTTTTTTCGTCAATTTCGCCTGAGGCCCCGAGATCACCGAGAAGGGAATCGAATCGAACGCGAGGTCATTCTTGGCAGTTTGGGTCCTGAGATGGAATTCGGTCGTTTGTCCGCGGCCCTCAATCGAGACGCTGGCGCCTTCCACATTCAATTTGAACTGGCCATCAACTGTGCCGTCGGCCTGAAGATCATCAGGCAGATTTTTCTTGGCGCGACGCAGAAGTGACAGGAGAGCGTCGAGAGGCACGCTCACAGCGTGCAGCCGCGCTTCGTAATGAGTGGGCGCGGACACGTTCGTTATGGTGCCGCGGAGCGATAGCTGTCCGTCTCCAACCGGCGACTGGCACAGAATTTCGTGAAGGCTGTGATCGGCCACCTGATAGCGCGCATCGCAGTGGGTTTTCAACTCCAGCCGTGCGCTCTCCGGGATGTCGTAGCGGCGAAAATCGAGCAGGGAGGCATCAGCGATGACGTGCAGATCGGCGGGCGTGCCGGTGGCGCCGACCGAAACATTCATTGCGCCGCGCCAGCCCTTGTCGCGGCCCGACAGAAGCTTGCTGAACTGTCCCAGTTGCGCGCCTTCCCATTGCAGGTTGAAACGCACGGGTGTTTGAGAGAGTACGTCCGCTCCGGCCCAGCTTCCGCTCATCCGAAGCTGCCCGGTATCGGTCACATTGAAGTCGGTGCGAACCGGTTGCCCTCGGACCCGCATGCCCCAGGTGTTTTGGGATTCCTGCCAGAAGGCGTAGTCGGCATCGGTGATGGCGAAGGGCTTCTTCTCGCGACCGATCTTGAAGTTGATGCGTCCACGATCGGCTTCAATGTAAGGCATCGCCGGATGCGATTCAGAAGAGTTTTTGGCGACGGCACGGGTAATGGTGGCAGTGCGCTCCAAAAAATTCTCGATATTCCAGCGGCCATCGTCGCGCCGGACGACGTTGAGACTGGGCTCGGTCAGACTGAGACGGGCAATTTCGAGATGGCCGCGAAACAGAGAACTCAGGCGGAGATAGGCGGCGACATCCTGCGCACGAAGTACCGGTTCCGCACCGAAAGAGGGATCGTCGTGAACGACGAAGTTCTCCAGATCAAAGCCAGGCCGAGGCAGGAGGCGGATGTGCACCCTCCCGATTTCGACTTGCCGTTGCAACGCCATCCCGATGGAGGTCGCAATGCGCGTTTTCAGGCGAGCGGCTCCAGGCCGGACCAGAAACAGCACAAGCCCAAGCACGACGCACACCAGCACCACGCCGCGTTTGGAACGCAGGGTCACTGCACCACCCGGAACGTACGACGCCAGCGCGTCTGATCGAAAAAGTGAACCACCACGTGGACCAGGAACCCGATGCGTTCAGAGAAGTCGGTGTGCCGGTACTGGTCCGGGGGAGTATTGAACGACCAGTAAACGAACATCGGCCGCCCAATCACATTCTCTTTTGGAATGAACCCCCAATAGCGGCTATCGAGGCTTACGTCGCGGTTGTCGCCCATTCCGAAATAGCTGTCTTTCGGAACGACGATATCGTCACCCTCGATGTGGGACCTCATTTCCAGTTGCCACTCAGGAGAAACGTTGTAGGCGTCGGAAGGCGGAATGGCCGGGAAGTTGTCGCGATAGGGATCGTAAGGCACCGGGCCCTTGTGCATCACGTAGGGCTCGTTCAGTTTCTCGCCGTTGCGGTAAACGGCTCCATCGCGCAGATGAATGCGATCCCCCGGAACTCCCATGATCCGCTTGACCACGTACAGTCCGGGTTCGGCGGGAGACAGGAACACGACGATATCGCCGCGCTTGATGTCGCGGTAGGGAAGCAGCGGGCCAACCCAGTTTGTCTTCGGCGCAAACTGTTCGCGATTGACGAACACGTGATCGCCGATGAGCAGTGTGTCCTCCATCGAACTGGAGGGAATCTCGAAGGCCTGCAGAATGAACGTGATGATGAAAAGACCTGTAACCAGCACGGCAGCGAGCGACGCCAGGAATTCGACGGTCGTCTCGCTCTGTTTCTCAGGAGCAGGGATTTCTTTCTTGGCCATTTGCGTTGCTTTCATCCCGTTGCGCTGACGATATCAACTCACTACGCGAAAAGTGCGGTCCCAGCGGGTAATCTGGAAGAAATGGGTCACCGCGTAGGCGAAATGATAGAGTTTATCACCCACCGAAGCGGGGAATGGCAGGTCGTTGTCGGGATCGCGGATCGACCAATAAATCAGCAACGGCCGCCCGATGATGTTTTCGCGGGGAACGAATCCCCAATAACGGCTGTCGGAACTGTCGTCGCGGTTATCGCCCATCGCAAAATAATGGCCTTCGGGGACGATGAGTTGGCCATCCTCCACCAGTTTGGGCATCTGCACCCACCAGTCGGCATTGATGCCGGGATCGAGCACATCGAGCCGCGGGAAATCATCGCGAAACGGATTGCGCTCGGGCTTGATATGCCGCACATAGGGTTCGGCAAGCGCAACACCGTTAACGAAGACTCGCTTGTTCACCAACCGAATGCGATCGCCGGGAACGCCCACCACGCGTTTCACGAAATGCTGCGATGGATTCACGGGATAGTGGAACACGATGATGTCGCCGCGACGAATCGGGCGGTAGGGAATGATGTAGTTGCTGATACCGCTTCCGCCGTAACACAACTTGTCGACCAGCAAATAATCCCCGGTCAAAAGCGTGTTCTCCATCGAGGGCGATGGGATCTGGAACGCCTGCACAACGTAGGTGATGACGAAGACCGCGATCACGACCGTGGCGAGCAGAGATTGCAGGGAAGTCAACCAGTCGGGAGCGGGCTCTCTGGACGGATTGGAAGAGGTGGTCATGTGGCCGGCGACGGATCGGGCACTTTCGCTTCCGCACTTCGCGGGTGCGATGCCAGGTAGTCGAGTACCTGCCGGGCCGCCGCCTGCTCGGCCTTCTTCTTGGTCGATCCTTCGGCCCGACCGGTGAATTCAACCTTCGCTTGCGCCGGTGATGTGAGCCTGACTTCCACGGTGAAAGTTTTGTTGTGCTCCGGGCCGGCCTCCTTGACCAGCACATAGGACGCCTGGGGACGTCCGGCGGCTTGCAGAGCCTCTTGCAGCGCCGATTTGAAATCCATGACCGGAACTCCCCCGCTTTCGGGGTTCATGCGCTCCAGTTCCGGCACGATGACGGTTTGAAGAATGAAATTCCGCGCCGTTTCGAGACCCCCGTCGAGATACAAGGCGGCCAGCACCGCTTCAAGCGCGTCTACCAGCAAGGCCGTTTTCGCCCGGCCCCCGCTTTTTTCCTCGCCGCGTCCCAGGCGCAGATAATTTCCCAGGCCCAGTTTCTGCGCTACTTGAATGAGATGCTTTTCGCTCACGAGGTGAGCACGAAGTTTCGAAAGCTCGCCTTCGCGAAACGACGGAAAGCGTCGAAACAGTTCCTCGCCCGTCACCAGGGCCAGGACGGCATCGCCCAGGAATTCCAACTGTTCGTTATCGCCCGGTCGCAGGCCGTCTTTGGGCGGCTGCGCCGCCTCCAACTCTCTCGCTTGCGAACTGTGCGTGAGCGCCTGGTCGAGGAGCTCCGGGCGTTGGAAGCCATGCCCAAGCAGAGCCTCCAGCGCCACGATTTCTTTGGCTTTCATACGGATTCAAAATTCGCGGACGTGGGGGCGCGCCGCGCGAGGCCCGGGGAATCTTTAATTCTTCGGTGGAGTCGGAGGCGCGGACTTCGGCGCCGCCGGATTGCCTCCCACCAGTTGTGTCAGCCGGTCCCGCTCCTGCCGCGCCAGTTTTCCAGCGCCGGAGGTGTCCTGCGTCAGTTCGACCGCGTGGTTCGCTTCCTTCAGCGCGTCAGGATATTTCCCCTGCCGGTCCAAAGTGATAGCCAGCCGCAAAACCACGACCGGGTCGGGCTGCGACGGATATGCATCGATCGACTTCCGCAGATCGGTTTCAGCCGCAGGGAAATTGTCCTTCTTGAATTCCAAGGTTCCGATGATGGAGTACGCGAAAGAGCGCAGTTGGCCTTTGTAGGCATCGATCTGATCCTGTGGCGTGCCGGGTGGAATCGAAATATCGGTGTCTACCGTCTGGATCGCCTTCTGCGCCATCTTGTTGGCCTCGTCCAGGCGCTGGTCCTTGTCCAGATCCGTATCATGCGTCTTCTCGGCCAGTTCGCCGGCAACGGTGACCAGCAATTCCGGGTCGTCGCCATCGAGGGCGAGCCCCTTGCGTCCCATCTCGATAATCTTGTCGGAATTGCCGGCGCGCTGATAGGCACGCATCGCCGACTTGTACAGCATGACGCGCAGTTCGCTATCGGGGAACTTGGTCGCAAAATCGTCCGCGGCTTTTTCTGCAGCGGCGGCATCGGTCAGCGCGACGGCGCTGTTGTACGCCTCGTACTCGGGCGTGGTCTTCGCCTGGGGCGGACGCTTGGCTTGCGGGGCGGGCGTGGCCGACGTACCGGCTTGCGCGGGTGGCTGATTCGAAGGGGTGGGCTTGTTGGTGCCCTGCGCCCAGGTCCAGGTCGCGAGGGCCAGCACCACACCGATCATCGCTGCTTGCTTCATGCTTTCTCCTTAGAGTTGCGACTCACGCTTGGAGTCGAGGTACGATCTCGCCGCTGCTACCGGGGAGCGGGTGGTTCATAAGGCTGCTTCAAACCGCGCTCCGCCGCCGCTTTGACTTCCGGGAGCAAGGCTCCCGCGTTCAGGGCAGCGTGATACTCATCCAGCGCATTCTCGCGCTTTTCCTGCAAATCGAAAATTCTGCCCAGGTAAATGTGGGACCAGGCAATGACTTTCGGTTCCTTGGCGACTTCGAGCGCGCGCTGGAAATATCCCGTGGCCCCGGCGATGTCGTGATTCGCGGTCGCGACCTGGGCCAGAACGAACAAGGCGCGCCCGGCATCCTCGTGGCCTTCGCGCAAAGCCTGATCGGCGAGTTCCTGCGCAGTTTTCAGATCGCCAGCCGCCAGCCGTTTCTCGGCCACCAGGAGCAGATGCTGGTCCTTGGGCCGCGAAAAGCGCAACACCTCTGGGGACGCTTCGCTCGCGAAATGAGTTTCGGCTGCGCGCTTCTGTTCCTTCTTCAGGTCTATGCCGGCCAGCAGATCGATATACGCGCCGCTGATCCCGGTTGGATCTTTCTCGAACGGTCCCAGCGAATCGTAGAAATAGCGCGTCAGGATGAAGCCCTGTTCCATGGATTTTTCGACTGCGTCGGTCCGCAGCGCTTCCGGAGTCTTGGCCGAACCTTGCATGCGGATTTCGATTGCCCTCACCAGACTCTCGGTAATCAGCAGGGAAATGTCGATCTTGAAGGACTCTTCCATGGGCGCCGCCTTTACCGAGTCGAGAAGAGGATCAAGACGCTTCACCGAGGCTGGGTACTTCAGCGCGAGCGGATCAAGAAGATAGTGAAGATAGGTGTGCCGGATCTGATCCATCTTCAATTCAGCCCCGGCCGGCGTAATCACGACGAAATAGTCGTTCCCGTAGTTTCGTGCATTGACCTGGTCGGGAGCGCCCATGGGCTCGAGATAGACAGTGAAGCCGCGTCCAAGATAACCGGCGGAGGGCAGCTTCAGATAGATCTCGGTGTCGAACAATGTCTTCGCGAGCGGCTCATGATAACGATCCGCCAGATGCTGATAGGCGTCGTGGTGCTTCTGCCAGATGGAATGCAGCCCGGCTCGCTCGTAGAAATTCGCCGCTAGTTTGGCGAAGCCGATCACGTTGGCGGCATCGGGGGGCAGTTCCGCTTCCTTCACCTTGGGAAGGAAATTGGGCGGATCGCCGAGGTACAAAGCCAGAGAGATGTACTGCGCCAGATCTCGGGAGGGATCGGGACGCATGTGCTCGCGGTAATACTGGCAGAGGACTGCGTTCGCCTGAAGGGCATCATCCGAGTCATGGCTTGCCCGCGCGATCTCGTTCCGGATCTGCTTGCGGATGGGATCGGAAGCATTCAGACCCTCGTTGTATCCACAAGCGTTCATCGACGCCAAGACCGTGAACAGGGTTTCGCTGGTGTCGAGCGTCACTTTGGGAGTGTTCTGTGCCAGAGACACCGATGACAGCATGGCGACAAGAGCGGCCACTATCGAATGTCGGAAGTGAAAACCCAGGAAACCCTCCAACCGGGCGGTAAGCTGTAGGAGATACAGCGATAGTTTAAGAGGTTCCGTGCGGAGGGTCAAACTCGAACCTGCA
>CAVSOD010000020.1:0-14592 GCA_963729415.1 uncultured Acidobacteriota bacterium
GAGAACGTCGGCAACCTGGTCTGCCCGTCTTCTTACGATCTCGGGGAAAATCTGCGCATCGTATTGATCTCAGTCACCGAAGGCGAAGACAAGCCGCTGAAGTATCCCACCATCTTCAATAGCGCAGACGTAGCCATCATCACCAAGATGGACCTGGCTGCCGCCGTTGAGTTTGACTACCCAACCGCGTATGGAAATATTCAGGCGGTGCGGCCCAACATGCAAGTCTTCCAGCTTTCCTCCAAGACCGGTGCGGGGATGGAAGGGTACTTCGAGTTTTTATCCGCGCGCGTCTCCGAGTTACGCGGAACCACCGCTGCCTGACCCCATCCTGTCGAGTGTTCGCTTCCGCGCATTCGAAGCGCTCTGTATCTCGGCGAACGGAATAACTACATGCTTTGCCTGAATGACTTGAATCGGTACCCAATGTTCTGCTAGAACTTCAAGATCGCATCTGGGGACACAATCGATAGATCGCCTCATTAATTAGATCGCATCACTAATAAATGGAACGCATCGTTGATAGATCGCATCACTAGTAGATCGCACCATCGAAACTGGGGTTACGTTGTTGGGGATACGTTGCAATTCATGATTTAAAGCTTTCTTGCTCCATCCGGCGCCCACGGGACTTCCATGTAGCAGTTCCGCCGGTGTAAGACCTCGAACCTCCTGACCGATTTTAGGAGTTTCGGATGTTGTCGTGTTTTGTTAGCAGGCTGACCGTGGCCGGGAGGCTCCCCGCTTCCCGTACGTCTGCAGGGCTCCGTGTATTCACCTCTCAGTCGTTCACCATCACTAAAACCGAGTTTTGCGGAGGAAGACATGGCGACGAATCTCGTTCGAATCGAAAACGATTCTGAAATCAAGGAGCGGTTGGCCGCAGAACGCGCGCGCTTGCGCAAGATCGCCGGTCTCGATCAGGCCACGCACTTCCATCGTCCAGTGGAGCGGCCCTTCACGGCCGAGCAGCGAAAGCACGTCACCATCCTGTTCGGTGGCTTCACCTGGAAACACGAGGACCTGATCCGCTCGGTCTTTCAGGGTTGCGGCTATCGTTGCGAAAAACTGCCCGTCCCCAACGTCGCCGGCTTCCAGACCGGTAAGGAATTCGGAAACAACGGCCAGTGCAATCCGACCTACTTCACCGTAGGAAACCTGGTGCAATATCTGCAGTTCCTCGAGAAAGAAGGATTGTCGCGCCAACAGATTCTCGACGATTTCGTCTTCTTCACCGCCGGCTCCTGCGGGCCCTGCCGCTTCGGCATGTACGAAGCCGAGTACCGCTTTGCCCTGAAGAATGCCGGCTTCGACGGCTTCCGCGTCCTGCTGTTCAAAGACAGCGACGGCATCAAGGCCGCCTCGGGTGAACCCGGCCTCAAGTTCACCATCGATTTCGGATTCGGCATGCTGAACGCCATGCACCTCGGCGATGTGTTCAACGACTTGATCTACCAGATCCGTCCTTTCGAGGTGAACAAGGGCGAAACCGACCGCGTCTTCCGCGACGCTGTCGATGGACTTTGCGAAGACCTCCGCAATCGCCACTCTTTCGAAATCGAAGAAGCCGCTCCCGACTGGGCGAAGCCGAAATTCAAGAGCAATAAAGTCCTGCGCAATACCTTTAACGTCTTCGGCAAATGGCATGAGCACATGTGGGGCAAGGACTATCTGAAAGCCCTCAAGAGCGCCCGCGACAAGATGGACTCCATCGAAGTCGACCGCACGCGCGTTAAGCCGATGGTCAAAATCACGGGCGAGTTCTGGGCGCAAATCACCGAAGGCGACGGAAATTTCCACATGTTCGATTTCCTCGAGCGTGAAGGCGCGCAGGTGATCGTCGAGCCAATCGCCACCTGGGTCGCCTACCTGATGTATCAGGCCAAGGCCCATGCCAAAGCCAAGTGGCCGGTGAACCGTCCTCATCGCAACCCCGAGTGGTACGAGTTCAAGAAGCAGTTCGCCAACTACATCGGCCTGCACAAGAAACTCTGGGGCATTGGCGCCGGTGAGCGCATGTGGAACTTCTTCTATCACCGCACCATCGAGAATCTCGGTGGCATTACCCATCACCTTGTTCCGCAGACCGATCTGGCCGAGATGGCCCATCCCTTCTACAACCAGTTTGCCCGCGGCGGCGAAGGTCATCTCGAAGTCGGCAAGAATGTGTACTACACCGTACACAAGCTCTGTCACATGGTGCTGGCGCTGAAGCCGTTCGGTTGCATGCCATCTTCGCAGTCCGATGGCGTTCAATCGGCCGTCGTGAACAAGTTCAAAGACATGATTTTCCTGCCCATCGAAACTTCGGGCGAAGGCGAAGTGAACGCGCACAGCCGCGTGCAGATGGCCCTCGGGGAAGCCAAGGTCAAGGCCAAGACGGAATTTGAGCAATGCCTGAGCTCAACCGGGAAGACCATGGCCGAGATACGCGAATACATCGACGAGCATCCGGAACTGAAGCGCCCGTTCTATCACGTACCGCACAAAGAGGGCGTGGCCGGAACGGCCGCGCAATTTGTGCTTCACGTGAACGACCGCATCGACAAGGACACGCGCTTCTGGAAACGCTCTCGGGTTCGTGTATCCGAAACCATACCCGCAACATCTGGTGACTAGGAGCGCAAAACTCACGCAGAACGGTCTGCAACCCGAGCTCTTAGCCTGTAGCCTTACGCTCGATCGGAGCGATTTCGCTAACGGCTAAGAGCTAAAAGCTAGCAGCTTTTTTTGAGAGGACGGAATGCACGATCATAAAGGTCCAGCCCTGATCCAGATCGCGCCACTCGAGGGATCGCTCCCCAAAGCCGCGCCGGCGCAACCTGCGCAGAAGCCACACGACCACACAACGAAATATCTCGTCGGCCTCGACGTCGGCTCTACCACCGTGAAAGCGGTAGTCGTGGACGCCGCCACCGACCAGGGTCTCTGGCAGGACTATCAGCGCCATGAAACCAAGCAACCGGAAAAGACGCTCGAGTTCCTGAAGCGCATGGAAGCCGAGGTCGGCATCAACCGCCACAACACCCGCATGTTTATGACCGGCTCCGGCGGCAGCGGCATCGCCGAGCAGATCGGCGCGAAGTTCGTTCAGGAAGTAACCGCGGTCTCTCTGGCGGTTGAGAAGCTTCACCCCGAGGTCTACTCCGTCATTGAACTCGGCGGACAGGACGCCAAGATTATCGTCTTCAAAGACGACGCGGAAACTGGCCGCAAGAAAAAAATCCCGTCGATGAACGACAAGTGCGCCGGCGGAACGGGCGCGGTCATCGATAAGATCAACGCGAAGCTCAAAATCCCCGCACTCGAGCTTTCCAACCAGGCATATCAGGGCGTCAAACTGCACAAGGTCGCTGGGAAATGCGGCGTCTTCGCCGAAACCGATATCAATGGCTTGCAAAAAGTCGGGACTCCGCCCGATGAACTGATGGCTTCGCTGTTCGAAGCGATCGTCCTGCAGAACCTGAGCGTCCTCACCCGTGGTCACACACTTCGGCCCCACGTCCTACTGCTCGGCGGGCCAAACAGCTTCATCAAGGGCATGCGCGAAGCGTGGCAGGCCAACATCCCGCGCATGTGGCAGGAGCGCAAAGTTGCGATCCCCGATGGCGCGAAGCCTGAGGACCTGATCAAGGTCCCGCAGAATGCGCAATACTTCGCCGCGCTCGGAGCTGTTGAATTCGGCAAAAGCGAAGACGACTGCATCGGTTGCTACCGCGGCTATGACCAGCTGATCCACTACATCGATTTCGGACGCCAGGAAGAGAAAGCCAAGTCCGGCGGCAAAGGATTGGTTGAGGAACCCGCCGAACTCGACGTGTTCAAGGAAGCTTACCGCCGCAAGAAGTTCACGCCTGCCGTCTTTCAAAAGGGAAGCACGGTCGCTGGCTTTATCGGCATCGATGGCGGCTCTACTTCCACCAAGGCCGTCCTGCTTAGTGAAGACGGTGACATCCTGTGCAAGTCTTACGAGCTCTCGAATGGCAATCCGATCCAGGACACCATCGAGATGTTCGAGAACCTGCGCACCCAGGTGGAGAAGCAAAACGCCAAACTCGAGGTTCTGGGCGTCGCGACTACCGGCTATGCCAAGGATATTTTGCGAGACGTTCTGAACGCTGACGTAGCGCTTGTCGAAACCGTTGCCCACACCGAGTCCGCACTGAAGTTCTATGAGGACCCGCACGTGATCGTCGACGTCGGTGGGCAGGATATCAAGATCATCATCCTGCACAACGGCCGGGTGAAGGATTTCAAGCTCAACACGCAGTGTTCCGCCGGCAACGGTTACTTCCTGCAGTCCACTGCGGAAGGCTTCGGCTACGACGTCAACCAGTACGCCGATCTTGCATTCAACGCCCAAGCCATGCCCGTCTTCGGCTACGGTTGCGCTGTCTTCATGCAATCTGACATCGTGAACTTCCAGCGCCAGGGCTGGCGTGCCGAAGAAATCCTCGCCGGACTCGCCGCCGTCCTGCCCAAGAACGTGTTCCTCTACGTTGCCAGCATTCCCAACCTGGCTGCTCTCGGCTCCCGCTTCGTTTTGCAAGGAGGAACCCAGAACAACCTCGCGGTCGTGAAAGCCGAGGTCGATTTCATCCGCAACAGTTTCCGGGCCACGGGCAAGAAGCCTGAGATCATCGTCCACGAGCATTGCGGCGAATCGGGCGCCATCGGTGCTGCGCAGGAATCCCTGCGTCTGTGGCGCAACGGCCAGCAGACCACGTTCGTCGGACTCGATGCGGTCCGTAAAATCGAATACCGCACCACGCGCAACGAAGATACCCGTTGCCATTTCTGCAAGAACGACTGCCTGCGAACCTTCATTGACATCCGTACCGCGCCCAAGGACGACAAAAGTTTCATCCCCATCCAGAAGGTGACGAAGGTTCCGTTGATGCACGGCGAGCAGCGCCTCATTATCGCCACTTGCGAAAAAGGAACGGTCGAAGATCTCAACGACATGAAGGGGATCAAGGCCGGACTCGACTCCATCCGCGCCAAGCATCCCAATTTCGTCGACGTTGCCTCAAAAGAAGTTTTCCGCCCGACCAACGCGAAGAACATTGCTGATCCGCTGCCCACCAAGGCCTGGGCGGGATGGAAGAAGGGCGACAAAGAACGCCACGCGCTGATGGAGGCCCGCAAGACCCTGCGTATCGGCATCCCACGCGTTCTCAATATCTACACCTACGCCCCGCTCTTCAATGCGTATTTCGAGAGCCTGGGCGTCCAACCGGAAAACATCGTCTACTCCGACTACACCAGTTCCGAGCTCTACCGTGCCGGTGCCAGCCGCGGCGCCATCGATCCATGCTTCCCGGCGAAAATCGGCATCTCGCACGTCTACAACCTCATTCAGGAAAAGCACCGGAAGAAGCCGTTGAACGTCATCTTCTTCCCCATGTACGACGTGCTGCACTCGCCCCTGGTGAATCTCATGGGCACGAATGCCTGCCCGACGGTCACGGCTACGCCCGAAACCGTCAAAGCCGCATTCACCAAGGAAAACGACGTCTTCGCCGAAAACAATCTCAAGTACATTGATCCGGTCCTCAACTTCGCCGATCGCAAGCTCTTCGCCCACCAGATGTTGCAGGCATTACAGCCGGTCATGGGCCTGTCGCAGGAAGAGAACGACCGCGCGGTCGAGTCCGGTTTTGCTGCACTAAAGGAATACGAGGCCGGTATCCGCCGCCGGGCGCGCCAGGTGATCGATCAACTCGAGCGCGAGGATCGGATTGGCATCGTCATGCTCGGCCGGCCCTATCACCACGATCCCGGCCTGAACCACGAGATTCTCGACGAGTTTCAGAAGCTTGGCTATCCGATCTTCTCGCAAAACACCTTGCCGGTCGACGAAGACATGCTCGAGCGCTTGTTCGGCGATGAAGTCCGCGCCGGCGTCATCAGCAGCCCGCTCGATATCAACGACGCCTGGAAGAACTCGTACTCCTGCAGCACCAATCACAAGGTATGGGCGGCAAAATTCACGGCACGCCATCCCAACCTGGTAGCTCTCGAAATCTCCAGCTTCAAGTGCGGCCACGACGCCCCGATTTACGGTGTCGTCGAAGGCATCATCGAGCAGTCCGGTACCCCGTATTTCTGCTTTAAAGATCTGGACGAAAACAAGCCGTCGGGATCCATCAAGATTCGCGTTGAAACTATCGACTACTTCCTACGCCGCTACCGTGAAGAAGTTATCCGCAAGCGCAAGGCCGAGGGGGACATCGAGGCCCAACTGGCGGCCCTGGAAGCAGAACTCCGCAACGAAAAGACCAACTCTCAACCAGCAATTTACGCGCACACCGTCGAATCTATCGAACAGGGCATAGGCGCCGACTAGAGCGCCCAAACCGGATATCCACAATCAGGAAGGAACAAATGCATGGCGAGCGCGCCAAAGTTTCGTATTGACGTCGATATTCACAATCTGCTGACGAATACCGCCCAGGCTCCGGCCAAGCCTGCGCTCGTCAAGGGCAAGAGATTGCCGGATCCTGTATTCCCGCGCTTCCCCGAGAAGTTGCTCGATCCTGGCCCAGCCACCATTCTCCAGAAGCGGGATTGGACCATTCCCGAGGTCTACCGCAAGATGCGGGGCTGGCTCTTCCCCTACATTCGCTCGCGCGTCATGCCCGGCGAGTTCCACCCCATCACTTCCTACTTGTTCGTCGAGTACAAGTGCAATCTCGATTGCTGGTACTGCTGGTCCTACAACAACCAGGTGAAGGGGATGACCGAAGACGTGGCCCGTCGTTCCATCGACTTTCTGCACGATAACGGCTGCCGTGTCCTGGCGCTCATGGGTGGAGAGCCCTTATTACGCCCCGACTTCGTCCATAAGGTCGTCTACTACGCCGCAAAGAAAGGTTTCTGGGTCTACATCGCCACCAATGGCCGCTTGCTCCGCCCCGAGGTAGCAGACCGTCTCGGCGATGCCGGTGTCGCCATCTTCAACTTCGCCCTCGATTCCTGGGACGAAAAACCCAGTCTGCCCAAGGCCGTCGTTCCGGTGCAGAAGTACATCGAGTACATCATGAAGAAGCAGTACGTGTACGGGTACATGGTCTTCTTCAACATCAACATTTGCCGCAACAACACCGAAGACGTCCGCAAGATCACCGAGTATGCGCGTGCGCATCGCATTGCCACTGACTATCACATCAACGAAACCCCCATGCTGGAGCAGGACGAGCATTTCAAACACCTCAACGACAACCCCACCTACATCCGGCCGGAAGACTGGCCCGAAATCGACTCGCTCGTCGATTGGATCATCGAGAAAAACAAAGCCGGTTACCAGATGGTGAACTCCGTGCAGCGTCTGCACGAGATCAAGGCCTTCATCCGCATGGCCAGCGGCGCCGACCTCAAGCGTCTGGGCTGGAATGGCGACGGCACTGGGCTGAACGGGGACTTGTCGGATCGCTTGGCTCATACCCCAGGCATCGTGCAAGACCAAAACGGAGAGTTGCATTTCGCCGAGTGGAACTGCCGCGCCGGCCAGAATAACGTGATCGTCCGCACCGACGGAACCGTCGCCCCCTGCTTCCCCATGTACGGCGCCAGCTATGACTGGGGGAATATCGACAAGCACAAATTCGAGGACGGCCAGCTGGCCTCCATGAAGCAGACCTGCCAGCAGCACTGCTTCTCGACCTTGAATCACAATCTGGCGTACTGCTACAACGATGCGCGAGTAATCAAGTTCGTCTGGACCAACCTGGTGAAGAACCGCATGAAAGGTGGGGCCAGGAGTTTCGAGGACTAGATCAGAGAAGGTTCAGAACCACTGGGACAAGCGGGAATTCCCGCTTGTCCTTTTATTTTGTGCAGCCCGCCATGACTAAAGCCCGCGCTGCAACGTCCTTTGAGGGGGGAAGGAGCAGGGCGGGCCCCAGTCGGAGCTGCTTATGCAGCGAACTGATCGTACGCGTGGTTTTGGCGTTCGGAACATTCGGGTCAGGGCTGTTCCAAAAAACGAACAAACACTCTTCCTTGGGAAAACCTTAAAGCGTTCTCGAAAGCAGGGGCGCCCGTCCCGGGTACTGTAGGCGCCCGAGTCGCAGAGCTCCCTCAGTAACGCGTTGATAACGGTCTAAAATCCCGGCGGCTTGTAGTCTGGCCTCCGGCCTTAGGAATCGCACGCAAAGTTTACAGATTGCGAGGGTCGCGTAAAGACGCAAAATCAGCGCATTATCCACCAGAGTTTGGGCCGCCTCCGCGATTTGCACGTTAGAGCTGCGACGTGCCGCCTGCCCCAGTTGAACGAGCATGGCCGCATTGTGCGACACGGCAGCCAGGTACTCGATCGCAGCCCGTAGCCGTAGGCGCTGTACCGTGCGAAATTCTTTACCCGAAAGACTGTTTCGCAGAAAAGCTTCCTCGTCCGGATCGGCGAGGTTGCGAAAGGCCTCGAGGTCCACGGGCCGCATCTGTGCCGCGAGCGTCGCCTCATCCGTCCCTGTCCTGATCGCGGCTACGCCTCTCAGGACGAAGAAGATCAGGGCGAGCAGCGCAAACAGAATCAAAAGCAATGTGACCGTCATTGTCATTGTTGCAACAGCCGTTGCAGCGCGTCGTTCCAGTTCTCCAGTTCGTGGCTGGGTATCCGAGTGATTGGTTGCGAGGCTCGTTCTGGCAAGGCAAGCGCAACCATCCAGACCGCGGCGCAAACGTGGTATGTCAACATGGTGACCACGTCCATCCAACGGAAGGCCGCGAAGACTCCGTATTGCGCTTTCAGCGCAGTAACCGCTAATTCCACGCTCGCGAAAAGGCCAAATCCCAATGTGATGCCAAAGGCATAGTTCGTCCATGACAGGCTGAAAAAACGAGCCAGTAAAATCAGGAGGACCAACAAACCGCATTGCACGATGCTGACGGCTCGGTCCACCACCACGTATGCCACAGTAAAACGATCCATCTCGCTGCCGGAAGTGTAGGCAACCACGATCACCGCCCCAATTCCCAGCAAGGCTGTCGACCAGCGGAAAAGCACATCGCCAAGACTCCGCAAACCCGGGTAACTGCGGAAGACGTCAATGAAGATTTCGTGAACAACCGCGAATCGCAGTACGATGCTGATGGCCTCCTCTGCCAGGCCGGCCCAGTCATACTGGACCTGTGTTACTGCATCGATCCTGTCCATTGCGAAAAGGACTGCGAATAGCAGGACCTGGCAAACTGTGTACAGGAAAAATGCAGGAAACCTTCGTTGCAAGTTGCGGCGAAGCATCACAATAACCAGCACCATCTGCAGGACATGAGGTGCGGTCCAAAGGTAAAAGTAGAGCCAGCGTGGCACAGTCAGAGTCATGCCCTCGTCCCAGCAAACTATACTGTGTCACGCCGTTACCCTCAACAAAAACGTGCTCTACAGAGATCCGTCTATTTCAGGGTTTGCAGGTTTTCTGACCGTTCGGGCAGCCACCCGAGGGGTTCCCATCCGAGTAAATGCGGGAAGGTGCCGAGTAGGTGCCCACGAGCACGATCATCGTCGCCACAAACCATAGAATTCTTTTCACGATGCAGCTCCTTTGCGAAGGATTCGCATCGTGATAACTTGCAGGCTAGCGCAGCTATTGGCCGGAAGACTGTTTTCGCATTTCGTTTCCGGAAACCGTAACAGCTATGACCCTGAAATCAGTAAAAGAGGACCTGCAGGCGAGGACACTTCGCGCGGTAGCTGGACTACTTGGAAAGCTCAGCTATTTCGCCAGCCTGCGCCGGGATGACGGCACTTATTCCCATTGGGGCTTGTCCCGCGTATACGGAGAAGAGGCTTCGCAGCAGGCGCTGACAGAAGCTCACCGGACGGTCTTGTCCACCGTCTTGCGGGCGCCCCTTTCGAAGCTCGTAGAAGATGTCGGGGAGTCTTGCCAATCCAGGCAGGTGACGGGGACGGAATTCCTTGGGGAGTTGAGCAACCGCAAACCTCACTTGCTGCCCCCCGCGCCAGGCGCAGGCTCCCGCCGCCACCTTAGTTCAGTGCTTCTGGCACTCTCGGCTCTCGTAAAGAATCGACGGTAGTCCACTCTCCCAGCCGCATCGCCACTCCGACCACCTGCCCGATCACCTCGGCCTCCTGCGGATGCTTCAGCAGGCGAACCGGCACAGGGGAAAGTGGATGCGACTGAAGTACCAGTTCATCCTGCTGCAATGTGCACCAGCAGCACGTATAACCTTCACGGGTTTCGACAAAGTAGATCGGCCGCTCATATTCGGAACGCCATGCTCCCTCGGCCACGCGGCACTTCGATTCGTCGATTTGCACAAACGTTCCCGGCGGCAGGATCGGATACATGGTGAAGTCTTCGCTTCCCACGTAACCGTAGGTATAGCGCCGGCTGGCAAATTGCCCCAGATATTGCAGCGGCACCAGTCCCCACTGTTCCACCACCCGCCCCATGTTTACGGTAAAGCGATGATCAAAGCTGGGGTCGAGCCGTACCGGTATCTGGGCTAAAGTGCTGCTTTGCAAAGCCTCCGACATGTGCGACTTCGGAGGCAAAACCTGATGCAGATCTTCGGCAACGGAATTGAGGTCCACACCATAGAAGGCCATGATCTCGCGCGCGTCTCGTCGGTAAATCACGGCTAACGAGTAGAGACGATAGATACTTGGAACCACTCCCTTGGTCTCGATGTCGGACAAACGGCTGGGCGGGATCGCAAACTCGTCGCTCTTATGCCTGGTCGCAATGGCTGCGCTGGCCGTTTCCACGTCTCGCATGGTGAGCCCGAGCCGCTCCCGCAAAGTCCGCAGATTGTGTCCCGCAGAAAGCATCCGCTCCCCCTTTTGCCAAACCTGACCCGAACTGCTAGAGAGTCGCTCGAAACTGCTTCCGGATCGAATTGTTCCGGATTTGTAACAAGAAAGTTACTCCCTCCTGGTTGCAAAAACAAGACTCACGCTTCCGTCGTGTCGCGCTGGCAACCTCGCCGAACCCGCTGTTGGCGCGGGTCCGGGCGATGTTCCCAGGACCGCTCGTGCACTCCGCGCTCTTTCGAAAGGCTGCATCCCGGTTCAGGCGCAGACTCGGCCCTGAGTCCTGCCATCCGTTCCGAAGGGTTGTGCGCAAGAAACTTGAGTCGCTGATTTTACGGAACCGGAACAATTGCCGCTCAACGAACGCATGTATCTTGCCGGCGAATCCCACATCCAATCACCAGTTGGCTTGTGCCGAAATAGCGGCAGTTCAGTGGCGGCTTCGGGAGCCGACACTCTCAAGAATTGAGGAGAGTATCCGGAACGGAATGCAATCTCCCGATTTCAGTTATTAAATCTGTCGAGATACCATAGCCGGAGGTCCTTGCGGGGCTCCGAGTGATGGCTTGCAGGGTCCCCCACCCGGCATGCACACTGCTGAGACTGTTTGAGCCAAGAAAGGCGGTTCATGACCCAGGAAGAAATCCGACTGGCAGAGTCGAACCGGCGTAAGAAGCACTGGAAACGCTGGGGACCCTATCTAAGCGAACGGGCCTGGGGTACGGTCCGCGAGGATTACAGCCCCCACGGCACCGCCTGGGAGTATCTTCCCCACGACCACGCCCGTTCCCGCGCCTATCGCTGGAATGAGGACGGTCTGGCCGGCATCAGTGACCGCCGCCAGTTCATTTGTTTCGCCCTTGCCCTCTGGAACGAGAAGGATCCGGTTCTCAAGGAACGGGTTTTTGGGCTCACCGGCAATGAAGGCAACCACGGCGAAGACGTCAAGGAATATTACTTTTACCTCGACAGCACGCCCACGCATTCGTACATGAAGTACCTCTACAAGTATCCGCAGGCCGCATTCCCTTATACCGAGCTCGCGGAGGTGAACCGTCGTCGCGACAAAAAGCAACCCGAGTATGAACTGATCGACACCGGCGTCTTCGACCACGATCGTTACTTCGATGTTGTTGTGGAGTATGCCAAGGCGGACGTGGACGACATCCTGATCCGGATTTCCGTTACCAACCGGGCTGATGAAATCGCCAACCTTCGCCTGTTGCCGACCGCGTGGTTCCGGAATACCTGGTCCTGGGGTAGCGCCGATCGCCCGCCTGCGCTTCGCCAGGCACGGCCGTCACCCCATGCGGTCGTTGAGCTGGAACATCCGCAGTTTGGCAAGCGATGGCTTCATTGCGAAGGCTCGCCGGAATTGTTATTTACCGAAAACGAAACCAACATGCAGCGGCTGTTTGCAGTCGGCAACCGCACTCCCTACGTGAAAGATGGGATTAACGACTACATCGTTCACGGAGCCAAGGACGCAGTCAATCCCGAGCACAAGGGGACGAAGGTGTCGGCGCACTACGACCTCAGAGTGGGTGCGGGCGAAACCATCACGGTGCGGCTCCGGCTGGCGGACTCCGACTTTCTCAAACGAGACGCGCTCGCCGACTTCAACTTGATCTTCCAAAAGCGCCAGCGGGAAGCCGATGAATTCTATGCGACCTTGATTCCCGCAGAGCTTTCCGCGGATGCCCAGAACGTCATGCGCCAGGGTTTCGCCGGCATGCTCTGGTCCAAGCAGTTCTATCACTACGTGGTGAAAGACTGGCTACAAGGCGATCCTGGCAACCCGCCTCCGCCCCCGGAGCGCAAGAGCGGGCGCAATCACGAATGGCAGCATCTCTACAATGCCGACGTCGTCTCCATGCCCGACAAGTGGGAGTATCCCTGGTATGCCGCATGGGACCTCGCGTTTCATTGCATCCCGCTGGCGCTGCTCGATCCCGACTTTGCCAAGGAGCAGCTCATCCTGCTGCTGCGCGAGTGGTACATGCATCCCAACGGGCAACTCCCGGCCTACGAATGGGCATTCAGCGACGTCAATCCTCCCGTCCATGCCTGGGCCGCGTGGCGCGTCTACAAAATCGACAAGAAACGCAAAGGCAAAGGCGACCGCGCATTCCTGCAGCGCGTCTTCCACAAGCTGTTGCTGAATTTCACCTGGTGGGTGAATCGCAAAGACGCGGACGGCATGAACATCTTCCAGGGCGGCTTCCTCGGTCTTGACAACATCGGCGTCTTCGATCGCAGCGCACCCCTGCCCACCGGAGGCTACATCGAGCAATCCGACGGCACCAGCTGGATGGCCATGTACACGCTGAATCTGCTGGCCATCGCTCTGGAGCTTGCCAAAGAAGAGCCCTGTTACGAAGACGTGGCCAGCAAATTCTGGGAGCACTTCCTCTACATCGCCAACGCCATGAGTCATCGCGGCCACAACAGCATGGGTCTGTGGCACGAAGAAGACGGTTTTTTCTACGACGTCCTGCGTCTGCCTGACGGCCAGCACTTCCCGATGAAAATCCGCTCCATGGTGGGACTGATTCCACTGTTCGCGGTTGAGACGCTGGAACCGGAACTGCTTGATCGTCTTCCGGATTTCCGGCGCCGCCTGGAGTGGTTCGTCGAGAACCGTTCCGACCTCACTGAAAACGCGGCTTGCATGATCACGCCCGGCCGCGGCATGCGACGCCTGCTCTCGATCGCGACCGCCGATCAGTTGCGCAGCATTCTCAAGTACATGCTCGATGAATCCGAATTTCTGTCAAGATACGGGATTCGCGGGGTGTCGCGGTTCCATCGCGATCACCCCTACGTTCTGTCCGTAAACGACATGGAGCACCGCGTCGACTACGAACCCGGGGAATCGACCACGGGCTTGTTCGGGGGAAACTCCAATTGGCGCGGACCGATCTGGTTCCCGGTAAATTTCCTTCTGATTGAAGCGCTGCAAAAGTTTCATCACTATTTCGGCAACAACTTTGAGGTCGAGTTTCCGACGGGTTCCGGGCAGAAGATGAATCTATGGCAAGTTGCCGCGGAGCTGTCGCGGCGGCTCAACGACATTTTTCTGCGCGACGCGAATGGCCGGCGCGCCGCGTTCGGCGACGTCGAGAAGTTCCAGACCGATCCGCATTGGCGTGACCTGCTGCTCTTCCACGAGTACTTTCATGGAGACTCAGGATCCGGAATCGGTGCCAGCCATCAGACCGGCTGGACCGGGCTGGTGACCAAGCTCTTACAGCAGAGCGGTGAGTCGCGCGAACGAAACAAAGTGGATACTCGGGAGATCCTCGCCGCCGATTGAGGGATGTGAGGCCGACTCTCTATAAATGAGGCCGAATAAATGAGGCCGACTCTCTATAAAATTGTCATCCTGAGCGAAGCGAAGGACCTGCTTTTCTCGGGAAGCGTCACAAACGAAAGCGAAGGACCCGCTTTCAATAAAATTGTCATCATCTCAATGAATTGTCATCCTGAGCGAAGCGAAAGCCTGCCCTGAGCGAAGCCGAAGGGGACCTGCTTTTCTCCGGGGAATACGATTGTCGTTCCGGCTTTCACATATAAACGTGAACACACGATGATCCATTTCGATCACGCAATCTGCTCCGACCTCGACCGCGCTCTCCGCCTGGAATGGCTCGAGACCAACGGATTGGGCGGCTACGCCTCCTCCACCATCGTGGGCCTGAATACGCGCCGCTATCATGGGCTGCTGGTGGCCGCGACGAAACCGCCGGTCGGCCGCATGGTGTTGCTCTCGAAACTGGAAGAGACGCTGGTCGTCGACGGTCGGTCCTACGATC
>CAVSOD010000021.1:0-297973 GCA_963729415.1 uncultured Acidobacteriota bacterium
AGTTTCCTTACGACCAGGTGCAGCACGGGTTAGAGCAAATGGGCATGACGCCGAAAAAGGCTGCGGTGTACATCGAGATGTTCAAGGCGATCAACGCAGGGGTCCTCGCTGCGCAGGAGCCGCGTTCGCGGGACAACACCACACCGACCTCGTTTGAAGAATTTGTGCAGGACGTCTTTGCGCCTGCATATCACGGAAAGGCTCGCGTCGCGTAGACCCAAGAGTCCAGGGGCGCAGGTTGCTCGTCGTTCAGCGCCGGCGCGCGGTTTCGAAGTCTAAGAAGGGAGAACCTTGTGGCCAATACCAATACTGCGGCGCACGTGCGGGTGATCGAGGAAACGCCTGCATACTGGAGGGTTGTGTTCGATTACCCGCCTTTCAACATCGTGGACGCCAGCATATTCGAAGCCCTACAGGATCTGCTCGCGCGAATGGACGCCAGCCCGAGCCTCCGGGTCGTCGTATTCGAGAGTGCAAATGCCGAGTTTTATCTCGCCCACTTTGACTTGACCGGCAAGATAGGGAACATCATGACCGCTGTCGGGGCTTCCGGCCTCCCGATCCTGATGGATACATTCGTCCGTCTCACCAAGTCTCCGGTGGTCAGCATCGCGAAGATCCGAGGCTGCGTGCGGGGAGTGAGCAGCGAGTTCATCCTCGCTTGCGACATGCGCTTCACGTCGCGCGAGAACACGCGACTCGGCCAACCCGAAGTCGGGGTGGGACTGCATCCCGGCGGCGGCGGTGCGGAGCGGCTTCCACATCTAGTCGGCCGAGGCCGCGCGATGGAAATCGTTCTCAGCGCGAGCGACTTTGACGGCGACACAGCGAGCGGTACGGATACGTCAACCGGGCACTTCCAGACGCGGAGTTGGACGGCTTTGTCAACTCGCTCGCGCGCCGGATCGCCTCCTTCGACCGTCTTGCCATTGCGGCGGCGAAGGGTCTTATTAACCAGGTCTCGTTGCCATCCGCTGACCAGCTTCTCGACGCCATTACCTCGTTTGAGACTGCCCTGACGTGGCCTGAAGCGCAGCAGCGAATTCAGGCTCTGCTGGAGCGCGGTCTCCAAAGGGACGACGACTTCGAGAATCGGTGGCCCGAGGTGCTTGGCACGCTCCTCGCAACATAGTCACACGTAGTCATTGCGTGGCGATGCCCAGGCTCGCCAACCTTGCAAATTAACTTTGCCAATCGGCACAATATGCGAAACAGAAAACCATGAAAAGAAGGGAGAACAAAAAAATGACACCTACGCAAACAAAACCAAGCATCGTTTTCTGCCACGGACTTTGGGCAGACGGTTCCTGCTTCAGCAAGTTAATCACTCCCCTCGAAGCCGAGGGGTATGAGTGCATAGCGGCGCAGTATGGCCTCAACTCAACGGCAGAGGACGTAGCCTTAACCAAAGCAACGATCGGCCGCGTCAGCAGCCCGGTTATCCTTGTAGGCCACTCCTACGGCGGAACCGTCATCACCGGCGCTGGAACCGACGATCGCGTTGTCGGCTTGGTTTACATCTGTGCGCTTGCACCAGACGCCGACGAGAGTTCGCAGACGCAACAGTCCAATTTCCCGACGACAGACGTCTTTTCTCAAATAGAAGTCGTGGATGGTCGTATCTGGCTGCGTCGGGAGGGCACAAGGTTTTTCTGCGGAGACCTTTCGGAGCAGGAGCAGCAACTCGTTTGGGCGACGCAGGGCGTCCCGAAACCTGACCTGTTCGAGGCAAGAGCCGGGGGCACCGCCTGGAAATCTAAGCCCACTTGGTACATTGTCGGTAAAAAGGACCACACGGTTCATCCCGATCTGGAGCGCGCTATGGCCAAGCGCATGGGCGCCACCGTCTACGAACTCGACAGCAGCCATGTGCCGATGCTCTCCCAGCCGGAACGCGTCATCGACGTGATCCGTACTGCAGCAAAAGCCGTTCAAAAAGCTATGGCAGCAGCGTAAAGTGCCTGGGACTCTGCAACGGGACCAGCAGCCTCAGTAGTTGTTCAGTTGGGCTGTGATAGTTTCTCATCCAGCCCAGCTGAACAGTTGCCGGTTGAGACCAGGTGTTCCTGCTAGTGTGACCGTCAGGCTGGAGATTCTAGATGATAAGAAAAATCGAGATAGAGCGGTTCAGCCTGACTACTTCCAAGCAGTTTGATGTCCCCAAGATCGTCCGTTTGCTGATTGGCAATCCACTCATCATGAAGGAAATGGCGAAGCATGTTGCGGATGCCGGTTCTTACGCGCCGGTTACGGTGCTTGTGGATGAGCGCGCTGACGGCGTTCATTTCTCATATGACAAGATGACCAGCCTCCTAGCTCCGTATGAGAATCGCGAAGCGGTGGAGGTAGCTCGGGATTTGGATAGGAAAGTCGAAGATCTGTTACGACATGCTGCCACGGGCCCGCCGCCCGAGTGACGGCATACATGGAGCTTATTTCTGTGCGGAGATCACCGGCGAGGGGCTGAGACCCTCCTCGGAAATTAAGTTAAACCCGAGGCCCGCGCAAACGGAACAGCGTTTATAAATCATCAATTAAACGAACGCTCGCATGCCAAAATCATCTACCGACAAACCAGGCACTTGAGAATCTGAGCACAGGCCTGAGAGTAGGGGATTTGCGAACGCTGCTGGAGAGCATTATGCGTCACAACACGGTGCACCGAGCGGAAAACTAATATTTCCCGCCCGCATAAATGATCCGCATAACCCCTTTGAGAAAGAGCTGAAACACCGTGGACGCACAAGGGGTTTTTAGCTCGCTGCCAGTGTCCGGATTGCCGACGATCCACGAACTTGGCCCAGCCGGTAGTCAAGAGCCGCCCGTGACTACTGGTCTGGCATCATAAGCACGCGCGCTCCTGGGATTCACTAATGCGGCTGTTCTCGAGAACTGTTTTTCTTCGTCGTTACTAGGTTGTCCCTTAGAAGTATCTGCTACAAGTTTTCGGCGTCGAACCGAAGGACTGCTTTCAGCTGAGACAAATGCCTTCCGTGGAATGCGTCCAAAGCACAGATTTTGACATTCGCTTTACTCCGAGCGGGGCACCAACCGGCGCAGCAAGTCTGAGAATCGGGATCCGAGCGAAGGCCGTCCAGGTCTGGGTTCGCTGGCACGTCCCCGATCAAGTAAGGGACGTGATTCTTAAATGCCATATCCAGCCAACGAAAAGCTTCATCTTTGTTTCCGAGTCGTTCGTAAATTTTGGCCATGTTGATAAGGTCCCTAGGGTTAGCATCCGGTCTCAATAATTCCATCTTCTGAACCCAATACCCCCGGGCGCCCTTTTTCAAATACGCCTCTCGTAGCAAATCGGTCTCTCGGGCGACTCGTGGGTCTTCCCCAATGAGAGCGGCAACGCGCTGTTGCTCTTCGAGAGCCTTGCTTAACTCGCCGGTCTGTTCATACACTCTTACAAGCCGCCAATACGCGGGACGAAAGCTCGGGTCCAAATCGAGTGCTTCGTGACAAACTTGGATGGCTTTGTCGTAGTCGCGCGGGTTGTAATAGGCAATGAACGCAGCAGTTGAGACATTGGAGAGCGAAAGAGGATCGAGCTCTCTCGCCTTCCTCACCTGTCGGAAAGAATCCTCAACGCGGCCGCGCATTGCCAGGAACGTTCCGTACCATGCGTGCGCTCTTGCGTCGCTCGGGTTGAGTTCGATAGCGCGGCGAAATTCTTGCTCCGCCCCTGCGATGTCCCAGTCAAGGGTGAATTTTGCCCACGCAAGCGTTGTGTGCGCATCCGCCAGCGTATCGTCAATCTCTAACGCCTTCAGCGATGCGGCCTTCTGCTTGGGGTAAGCTTTGACGTCGCCATAAATCCCTAGCCCTCCATATGCGACCGCAAGCTCAGCATAGGCCCGCGCATTGTGCGGGTCCTTTTCCAGCGCCCGATTGAAATACTCGATCCCCTTCTCGAAGCCTTCTTTGGTCCACTTATTGTTGTAGAAGGACCCTTTCAAATAAGCTTCATAGGCTTCAGGATTCACGGAGGGCGCCGATTGGAGTTGGGCGCGCAGCTGTGGGCTTACTTCAACGCGAATCTGTTGTGCGATGGCTTGTGCAACATCGCCCTGTAGCTTTAAGACATCTCCGAGGTCACGCTCGTAGGTCTCCGCCCACAGATGTTGATCAGCTGGTCCATAGATCAGCTGTGCCGTGATTCGCACTCGATTGCCTGAGCGCATGATTGCTCCCTCAACCACGCCGTTCACGTTCAGCTCTCGCGCAATCTCTTGGAGAGGCTTGTTCGTCCCCTTATAAAGCATGACGGAGCTGCGCGAGATCACGCGTAACGATCGGATCTTCGCCAGGGTTGTAATCAGCTCGTCAGTCATACCATCGACGAAGTAATTCTCGCCTGGATCTCCCGAGAGATTCTCGAATGGAAGCACAGCAATGCTGTCAATCGCCGCCACCGGCGAGCGGTGCAGCCAAAAGTAGGCAGCAGTGAACGCTGCTACTACGATGACCATGCAGGCCATCGTGATTAGGACTACTCGCCGCCGCTGCCAGAGACGGTGACGCTGCCTCGCCGCCCCGTCGGCCAGTTCCGATGCTGTGGCCCGCCCTACTGCCGCGGGAGCGAGACGCTCGGACACGTCCTCCACAGGCGACACGAAGCGGTAACCGCGCCTGGGGACGGTTTCGATGAAGCGGGGTGAGTCTGCCGAGTCATCCAGAACTTCACGGATGCGCGCAATGCAATTGTTGAGACTGTGGTCAAAATCCACGAAGGTATTTTCCGCCCACAGGGTAGCCCGCAGCTCCTCGCGCGTCACCAGCTTGCCCGAGCGCTCGGCCAGGAGAGCCAACAATTGAAGAGGCTGACCTTGCAGGCGCAGTTTTACGCCCTTCTTGCGCAACTCACCCTCGCTCGTGTTGATCTCGAACGCACCAAAGCGAAGCATATGCTCCGATTATTTGGGCGCCGCCGTTGTCGTGCGGTTAGGTCGTTCATCGTAGCACATCGTGGCAGGCAGAGCTGTAGGGGATGTGTGCCTGCAACTGCCCTTGATTCAGCCGATTACCTCTAGAGAAATATTTGGCGCGGCTACGGACGTAGCGTGGATTGACTTCGCGCCTGCACTGTTGCACTTTACCTGCCCAATCCGCAATACGCGCCTTGGAACCCAGCCGATGCTGGAAATACAACCGGAGGATAACCATGAAACACAAGATCACACGAGTCCTGCTTGTAATTGCCTTCCTCAGCGCGACCGCAATTGGAACCGCGCCAACTAAGGTCTTCGCGGGGGCGAGCGATGCCAACCGAGTCGAAGGTAGCTGGTACATCACGGTTAGTGTGACGGAGCCGATCCAGGCGACCTTCGACGCGACCTATGCCTTCGCCAAGGGCGGTGCCTTTACGCGGATCGATGGCCGAAACAACGCGCCAGCGGTTGGCACATGGAAATACACAGATGATGGCGGTGTCGTCTTTAGCAACGTATTGTTCAACTTTACGAATGGGGTCAGGAACGGAGCGATCGCTGGCAAATTTTCAGCACGCGTTATTAATGGGACTTTGACCGGTACATTCAGTGCTGACGGTATCCTGGGCTTGACCGGTTTTCACCGGAGTGGCACGTTTACCGGGACTCCGATCGTGGCTGAAGGCCCTTAGTCTACAGTCTACGTTCGCTTCTAGTAGGCCCGAGGTTGTTCAATGAGGGCTGGAGTCTGAGAAGCCATTGCTGTCAAAACAAACTGTCGCCTCGCAGGGAATGTCAAATGCAGTGCCGGACTAAAGGCTACTGATGGATTTCCTCGTAGCAACCGGGATATGTGGAAGGATGACGGGCTACCCTGAAGTAATCGGTCCCGGACGAAGGAACGAAGACTGACCGGCTGAGAATCTTCTGGTCAAGCGTCGGCGAAGTCACGCCGGCTGCGGATTCAATCTGTCAACCATGTGTTTGCTCTGACACTTACTATAGACCCGGGATTCCTTGGGTCAGTGGAAGGCTTCCTCCTCCGCCACCGTTGGCCTCAGTTGGGAATCGATGTGGTCGAGCTCGAACCCAAACACCTGTTTATGCGTTCTGTGTATCTCTTGGTGATGGGGTGGTTGCTCGGCTACCTGGCGGAACAGCAGAAGCAGTTGCGAGCGGAAGTAGAAACGCGGTTTTGCCCGTGAATTGCAAGATGGTGCGCTGCAGTCGATGATCGCGGTGGCGATGCAGTTGGACGTGCTGCGCCGCCATTCCGCTTCACAGGCGGTGACCGTTGCACAGGAGTTGGGCCGAATCCACGACCTCTGCTGGAGGAAGCACGCAAGCTGCGCGAGTTGATGCAGCCCTGCAACCGCGCTTCTCTCAGTCGGTGCTCACGAGCTTCCAGCGCCGAGTGAAGGCGCTTGCCCAAGGATCTTGCGTTCTCAGCCCGAAGTCTGGAGATCTCCTGCTGTAGAGCATGTACGCATTCTCGGATTACACCCAATTGCATGGGCGGCATTGTCGCATGCTAATGCCGAGATTTCGGCAATATTAGTGTTCATTGGATTTTTGCTTTTTCGGTTTTCGTAACAAATCCGCCAACCGATGCACGATCCATTCAGAACCCACTAGTGTTCAAGAAGACCCCAATGCCGGTTCAGCATTTTATCGATCCGGCCATGCGCTTGGTCATTACCAAGTGCTGGGGGACAGTGTCGCGCGATGAGGTTGTGGCTAGCTTGCAAGAACTGAAAAGAAATCCGGATTTCAGTGCCGACTTTCAGCAGCTGATTGATCTTTCAGAAGTTTCCGGCCTAAAACTGGGATTCAACGACATGGAGATAATCCATCGGCTGTATGACCCCTTCTCGAACGAAGGCAGGCGAGCTGTGATTGCTCCCGGCCAGGGTGCGATTTACGGCCTAAGCCGTATGTACCAGCTCTTGGTAGACCATGACCATTTTGCCATTGTCCACAATTTGGACAGCGCCATTGTTTGGCTAGGACTGCAAGCTGCAAAAGCGAAAGCTGCAGTGCAGAAGGCAGCGTCCCAGGCTTCACCTCCGGATGCTCGGAGTCGCGCAAGTGGCTCTACGGAATTCAATAACTCCTAACTTCATTGCGACCGTAAGTTACGCCATGAAGCGTTGGCTCGGCTCACAAGCGGAACCTCTATGTGCGCAATGTTGGGCTGCCTCAACGGCGACGCGAGCCAATGCGGCGACTGCGAAGATTGCTGTGATTTACAAGATGTCGCTGAGTACGCGATTATGCTGGCTGTCGTCCTTGTGATCGTCATGGAGATGCTGCGGATGATTGGGGCAAATGCCAGCACCCTCTTTTCTCAAATGGGCAGCGATTCAGTAGCAGCAGGAAGAGAATGCTGACAGCTAAAGACCGCCAACAAAGAGTATCTCAGCAAAGCATATTCACTCCAGTTGCTGGTTCGACGACAGGAGCTGGTGCGGCACCCTGTCGAAGCTTTTGAAGAATCTCCGTACCATCGCTACCGGCGTCGACAGACTGA
The DNA here is from genome assembly GCA_963729415.1 of uncultured Acidobacteriota bacterium. Classification (GTDB taxonomy): domain Bacteria; phylum Acidobacteriota; class Terriglobia; order Terriglobales; family Acidobacteriaceae; genus Gp1-AA133. The sequence goes on from CAVSOD010000021.1 coordinate 7,468, forward strand.
ATTAATTTCTCAAATGGTGCGTGAATGATCGTCCACGCTGCATCCCGAGCAGACTGGTTTACGTACTACATATAGCTCTCGTTCAAAGGAGTACCCGACGACGACGTAGGCTTCATTGCCAGTAAAGTTTTCAGAGCTGAGGCCAGGGCCATCGAATCGAGTAGGGGTGATCATTCCTGACGCGTCACTCATGCACGCTTCTCGGACGCGGATTTTGATCTCATTGACGTGCAAGAATTTGGCCCCTAAGATGATCGCGCCAAAGGACGAGCTGTGCCTAGGTGATCGGCCAAACCATCTCGCACTACCGAGTTATCACGAAACTTGGTGGAGGGGGAATGGCCGTTGTGTATAAGGCGGAAGACAAGGACAATGACCATCTCGTCGCGAAGGCTTTGCGCCACCAGCTTTCCTCGGAGCCTAGCTGCTGCCAGCGCCGAGGCATACTTTGGGACTTGGGTGTGCTCTATGGTAAACAAGCGCAATGGGGCAATTCTTCGCCTGTCTTCGCAGATGGTCCCGTCGTGGATACAGCACCCGCTCTCGGAAAGCGACTCGTATCGCTCTCAGATAGCAGCATGGGGCATTAAACGATGCGTCAGATCACCGAGTTCGTTGCTGTGGTCGCGTGCGGCTTGTTCGCAGGAGCCGCCGTATATGTCAACCTCGTCGAACATCCAGCCAGAATGGAATGCGGCGTAGAACTGGCTGCGACCGAATTTCCTCCGAGCTATCGCCGGGGCACCATCATGCAGGCGACATTGGCAGCCGTGTGCCTGCTGTCTTCTATTGCGGCTTGGCTTGCCGGGGTAACATTCTGGTGGGTCATTGCCGGAGTCTTGCAGGTTTCGGTCATCCCCTTCACACTGATTGTCATCCTGCCAACCAACAAGCTGCTGCTCAGCCCGACGCTGGATAAGCGGTCAGCCGAAGCAGGGCGTCTGCTTGCACGCTGGGGGAGGCTCCACGCTGTGCGGAGCGTCCTAAGCGGGTTGGCGCTGCTTCTTTTCCTGTACTTGGCGATTTTTGGGAAGCAGTACTGACTTGGGAGAGGCTCTCCGATTCACCACCTTTGCCACAGATTTCACTCCAACATTACTGAAGGCTTTGCGAAATATCCCCTTCCCACATTCATCCAGAGTGTCGCAACGGCAGCCTTGCATCATTATTCGAAGCAAGTGCTGCATCATCTTGATTCGCTCCAGTTGTGACTCAAGTTCCACAAGTTTTCGCCGCGACAGGTTTCGCCATCTCTTGGATGCCGGAGTGTTATCGCGAAAACCGAAGAACAGTTGCCTGATTTCATCCAACGTGAAACCTGTTTGCCTCGCCCACTGTATGACCGCAAGGCGATGCAGCACAGTATTGTCGTAACGTCTCTGACCGCTGCTCCGGTGGGCGGGTAGAAGTACACCGATGCGTTCGTAATACCGTATGGCGGACGGTCGTATTCCAACTTGTTGAGCGACTTCAGAAACAGTTAGTTGCGGCATGCGTCGCATTCTAAAGCAACCGATTCCCGATTTGCTGGATCGAGTTGACAAAGAATTTACAAATTCTCCGCTTGCCTTAAAGTCGGCTTTAAGTCGTAGCGTGTTTATTTGTAGGCAGAGCGTTAAGCTTCGCCGACTGCGGAAGGACACGTCCATGGTGCAGAACAACTGTACCTTCGTATTGCCACTATTGCTGGTGTGCGGAAGCATCACCATGGCACAGACAGACAAACCGAATAGAACGGCTGCGGTGCCTGTCGTTGAGATGCATCAGCCGGATGCTGAAGTGACTGCTGGCACGCTTGATGCTCAACGGGAAAAACGTGCGTTAATGATTTTTCTGAAGTCTGTGCAATCACAAATCGTATCCGCTGCTGATGCGATGCCCGCCGTGAAGTACGGCTTTGCTCCGACCGAGGGCGAATTCAAGGGCGTCCGTACTTTCGGTCAGCAAGTGAAACATTTGGCGGCGACCAACCATATCTTGGCGGCTGCCGCTCTCGGTGAGGACCCGCCCTCCGATGCCGGGGACGAGCAAGGTCCCGAAAACATACGGACCAAACCGGAGCTTCTGGATTACCTAAACGCCTCTTTCACGCACCTTGGCAAAGCGATTGACGGGATTGGTGACAACAGCGCAGCCGTAAAATCGTCCCCGATTTCGCCATTACCTGCCAGCAAGACGACACGCTTGGCGCTAACGGTCGAGGCGTTGATTCATGCTTTCGATCACTACGGGCAAATGGTCGAGTACCTGCGGATGAACGGCGTGGTTCCGCCTGCGAGTCAGCCATGAACCACGACACGATTCCAATAGCTTGCAGTTTGACAAGCGAAGAATTACGTAGCCGTGAAACGATCCTTCTGGCTGAGTTCAAGTCTGCCGTCACTGTCACCGAAGAACTTGCTGACGGGTACGCCTTCCGAGTTTCCGGCGAGAAGAATCGGTTGGAATTGGTGGCGGAACTCATGATTGCGGAACGCCAGTGCTGCCCGTTTCTGACGTTCCAACTGACTGCCGAGCCGAACAGGGGAGCACTCACCGTTCGCATCACTGGTCCGGAGGGTACCAAGGCGTTCCTGAAGTCTATCCTCGTCGGCTAGTCGCTGCCAGCCACGACGGGATATGCCCGTCGACCCATTCCGCCGTCCTATCAGCTATTTCAAATCAATTCGAACGGTGAGGAGTTGCGTTCCGAAGAGGCGCACCGCCCGCGCATTCCCTGCGCTGCTTGGCGAATGACTCGCCAGCCAGCGTTGGCGTTAACGTGGATCGTCTTCGGGGAGCAAATGTGCGGTGCCCGTGTGCCAGCGAGCCCTTAGCCCGTCGCGCAGCTTCAGACGTACATGGGGATCACGTTCAATGTTGCGGACGTATCCTGCCTTCATGCCATGCTCTGCCCCTAGCCAGAACTGGTTTCCGATACGTCCATCGCCCACTGGCGTACGGCGTGGCTTGCCCGTCTTCCGTCCTTTCGTTTCGAGCAACGCATATCCGGGCAGCGCGAGACCTATCGCAAGCGAGCTTGATTGGCGGGTTCAACAGGTACTTCTGAAGCGTGTGTTCGATCCGATGTTTCATTTCGAGTCCCAGAACGCATTAAAGCGAATCGATTTGATGATTGCGATCGGAGCCGGAATTGGAAATAACGGGGCGCACGAAATCGGTCACCAGTTTTTCCTGGACGGCCATGGTATGGACGACAGCTCGAAGAATACCTACAACGGTCAAGGGTGCGACGGTGAAAAATCACGCTGTGTGTACGGCTTCGGACCGATTCAATGAATCCCGCTAAATCCTTAGCTAACTTCGCCCTACAGCTCCCAATGACTACAGGATCGGGCTTGCTTTTGTCTAGCTCGGTCCACCTGACTTTAGAGGACTGTCCCAACAAGCAGTCCGACCCGCCCCTGACAGAATGCCCTGCCTCACGCAACAGCGGTCGCACGCCGGCGTACAAACCTTGACCTCGCAAGCTGGACCCCAGGATCGCTTCTGGCATTCCACACGATGCTGATACTTGCAACTGAGGCAGGCAGTCAGGGTCCGCGGAGTGGGTTCCTAATGATAACCGGATCAGAAAATTGACTATTTGCTCCTCTAAAGACGGTCAGTTAAACGGAAGAGATTTTGCCGCAAAGACAGACGGGGGGTGGCGACCCTCCACATTCCGCCTGAGAAAAGAAGGAGTATTTATGGAGAATACTTACCAACCTCAACCCACTAAGACCCTAACAGACGACGAACAGTTCGAGCTAAGCAGCTTGGTTGCATATCTAAAACTCGACGTTTCCGAATTCATAGACCTCGAACTGGCGAAGCGCTATTCGAAACAAGTGGCGGAACTCTGCCGACAGTTTGGCGCTCACAATGTCGAAGATGCCCTCCGAGACAAAGATGTCGGTGTTCGTTTGCCAACCCACATCACACGAGTGCTTTGTAGCCAGCTCGAGTGGTGGTCACGATGATTTAGATAAATCGCTACATTCCACGCCTATCCGAAGAGCCGGACCCTCATGTCCCGGCTCTTATGCTTTCTCTAGAGCATGGCAGAAGGCGCCACCAGTGCGTGTCATCCAAGACAAGTCGATGATCTGCAGTCATCCGCGAGCAGGTTTAACGTTCGACTTCAAGGATTTCTTTGGCCAAACAGCAATGCAAGCAAGAGAAGAGGCGGTCTCGAATCATTTCACTTCGCAATCACTTTGTCCTGCTCGAAGTGACTAAGGTTACTTGTACTGTGCAAGATTCATATACATCCGACGTAAGGTCGAGTTAACGTAATGCACTCGGCTCCATTCCGTGAAAGGCCTGCGCGAGTTCCGATTTCCTTTCATGCACGATCGCTTATGGATCGATGTGGTGCCTGAGGCAAATCATGCCCGAACCAGGCGGCATCAAAGAGCTGAAGGACTATGCCTGCAGCGGTACGAATCTCAGAAAAATCGAATGACGCTCTGCTCACACTCGGCGAGCTCTTTCCAACCGGTAGCGCGATCGATGTACTGAGCAGTGGTCACCTGACACTCTGGCGCGACGGTCAGGAGCACATCGGTGTTTTAGCAGAGCACGAGGGTCGTACGTATGCGGCCACTCCCCTGGGGTCCGAACTGGAGAGACTCCTTCGGCTGCCTAAGGCAACGGACGATTTCGGTAACATCGAACTTCTAGTTTCGCGCTTGGCGGGAATGATTGCCAGCCACTCGCAGCTGGATGAGGACTCCTCGGTCTTAGTAGCAGCATTTGTGCTGAGCAGTTGGGTGTTTGATTGCTTGCCGACTGCCCCCTGTCTTAATTTGTGCGGAAGACCTGGAACAGAAACGACATTGCTCAACATCCTAGCCGGCGTCTGCCGTCGGCCGCTCCCACTCGCACAAGCGTCCATAGCTAAGCTCTCCAAGCTTCCTGAGGGGCTCTCACCTACACTGATCCTAAACCATCCGCGTCCAGCTGCCCTTATGCCTGTTTTGGCAGCAATCACAGGATCGAATGTGAGTGTGCTGGCGCACGATCGCGTTGTCGATTTGCGCTACGCCACCATCGTCTGTACCCAGAGCCCGATTCCTACGCCTGCTCTAAACGTTCATCTGCACCCAGAGAGATCGTCCTACCGCCGCATCACCCAGGCCACTATCGAGCAACTGGCCGACGAGTTCCAGCCATATCTCCTAAGATATCGACTTACTCGCCATCGCGAGGTGGCAAACTCGGAATTCGACGCTCCTCGGCTTCACTGGAATGTTCGAATGCTGGCACGAGCTCTAGGCGCGGCGGTTGAAGGCAGTCCTGAGACCCAAGCTCGTATCATCGAAGCGCTTAGGCGCAGTGACGAAAAGTCGAAGGTGGAAAGCTCCCAGAGTCCGGCAGCTGTCGTTCTAGAGGCGTTGCTGGTGGCTTGTCACGAGAAAAGGCCCGAGATTCACGTTTTCGAGATTGCCGAACTAGCAAATGGAATCTTTCTCGGCCGACACGATAACCAAGTACTCTCTCCCAAAGCGCTTGGTGGAATCTTGCGCGCTGAGTTGAGCTTGTGTCCAGAACGGGATGCCCAGGGTTACGCATTGCGACTGAGCAGCCAGATCCGGCAGCGCATCCACAACTTGGCTTCGGCATACGGCACGTTATCGATGATGACACCACATCCGGCCTGCGCTATGTGCTCTGAGCTTGCGAGCCAGACGCTCGACCCTGGCAACCACATTCGCGAACACGTACATGAAGTACATGAAGTACACAATCAAGCTGGAGCAGAGCCATGAGGGACCCGCAAGCACCCCGCCCAGAGCAATGGGCAATCCTGCGGCGGCTACGCTCGGCTTCTTGTCCAGTAGATCTGGAGCATCTGCCACCTTTTCGGCACCCCATTAGGGCCGGCTGTGAAGCTTCGCCTTGTGGATTTCACCTGTTTCCGATTGCCGGCGGTGCGGCCCTCGTATTGCCTTTGCGCATCGTCGCTCAGAATGCCTTTACTTTGTGTCGTCTTCATCTCTGGGGCGATTGGGTCAAGAAGGAGATATCCTGGCTTACTCGTTGCGATCAACACGGCCACTATTGTTTCCATGGATATCGCGAGGAATATTCGCTGTTATTCTCCTTCGAAGAGGTGCTTAACTACCGCTTCCGTCCAATCATAGAGCTGAAAGCGGGGAGTACCGTGCGAGGGTTGGCCATCGGATTTCTGCCCGAAGTGGCACCGTTCGAAAAGGAGGAGAAACTAGCAGCCATGATCTGCCTTGAGGACGTGCTTGGCGATAAGTATCCTTTCAACATTGTGCTTGATTACGGCCGCGAACCGCGTGAATGTAAATACACTGTCAGACCAACGCCGCTTGGTGAGGAAGTGATCTGACTCGCGTTGAGCACTCCGGCGTTCGCTGCCACTGGCACCCCAGTTTGCAAGCCTCCCTTCTTAGGCAAATGAAGACAGTCCGGGTTCGCTGTATGGGCCTTCCGTCGCTTGGATGCTGTCCCGCGCGTAGTTAGAGGTTGAAGGAACGGCGCTCGGGATCATGTTAAGCGACCTCACTTGTCGCGACGATCAAAAATCGAACGTGCCGCCTGGTGAGCTTCGCCATTCCGTCCTAACGATTACTACCTTTGCAGCATCGGGGTCGCATGCGACATGCCGGCGGAATTCTGACTCGAGGGTTGGTGGTTTTGTCCATCGCACATGGGTATGGTTGTCGTAGCGTCTTGTAAGCACCGAGGAACCGCGCGCTAAAACCTGTATATAGACCCTGAGAACCCGGCGATTATTTCGCAGGCTGGGTCTCTCCAGTCGTCAAACTTCGCGACACCCCGATCTCGTGGTCCACAAGGGACACGCGAGTGTTCCGCAGCCTCGTGGTTTGTGAAGAAGTGCTCGCAGACTAAACACCGGCGCATTCCCCCCTTGATTACGAGGAACAGCTTACCCACGCGATCGGTTCTCGGCCCCACCGATATTTTCGGGGTCGATTCTTTCTCGAGGACCATCGTAGATCACCTCTTGACTTTCAATGGTCTTACCGGGTTGCGCAAGAATTTGAGCAATGCGGCAAGTGTGTATGGTTTGCGCAAAACAGCGCAAGGTCCTTCAACGCCAGGTTCTGAAGTATGTATCGCCATAGGCTGCTCTGGACATACAGCCGCTATGGCCCTTACCAGGTCCAAGCCGTTCCTAATCTTTTCCCCGCGGAAGAAGTAAAGATCCGACAACACGAAGTCCCATGGACCTTTGCGCAGATACGCTGCTAGGGCCTCGTCCCCCTCGAATTCTTCCCAAACGTCGAATCCTCTGGGTTCGAGCTGCGCGCGTAGCCAGCTTCGCAATACGTCGTCGTCATCGACGACGAGAATGCGGAGTCTTCGAGTGGCGGAACTTTGTCTGATCATCCGATTCTGTAGATCCCCACGCTGATCAACATGAACATGAGAACGGCGGTTGCGACGAGCACTAGAAATTGATGGAAATAACGTGACCTGCGTCGGGTCACCAGGCGATGCACCACGACGAACCACATGACGCTGGAAAGTGGCATCAAGAAGAGAAATGAGAAGCGGAGCAGCCACGTTTCGTCCGCCGACAGACTACCTGGCACGAGAAGGAGGACCATGAACAACGGAAGCAGAAATACGAAAATGGGAAAGACAAAGCCGGCGATAACTGGCATTCCGAGAGATCTCCCGTCGCACGTTGTTGTCATGGTCGATCGTGACCTTACCTGTGAACTGCCCGATTGCTTCTAAACTCAGGATACCCGGCGGGCGTCAGAAATGATTAGCTTATGGACACATCTTTGGTAACCAGCGGACAACTTGTGCGATCCCCGCTTTCTAGTCGATTTTCGCGCGGCCCATGGTATCGCGCACGATCCTGGTTCAAACCGGTTAGGCTATGCACGATAGGCAGTTTTCGTCCACTCCAGATCACATCGCAACGGTTTGGGAACCGCGCATCGGCTTCGCCTACAATGTGGTCGGCCACCACACCACTTCCATTCGGCGCGGCTACGGCATTTACAGTGTGCGTGAGGACTTTGGGCGCGGTTAACAACCTCGTCTTTTTGCCTCCTTATTTCCCGCTGCTATTCCCGGGATGATGTCCCTTTCTCGGTGTCTCTTCCACGATCCGCTGTTCCTCCGCGATGCTTCGTTGCCGCCGCTCCCTGCGACCGAGCCCTCTCGGTCTCGGGCAGTGACTGCTGCGGGAAGTGTCCATCTCCGCTTCTTGGTTTGGGCAGGTGATAAATTTGAGCTTCTGAATGGCCCATCCGATTCTTAGTTGTGCAAGCTGTCCTTTCAACTTGCCACGACTTCTTCGTTTTTATTTTGGACCGTTATCAGACTTCGATGTAATCTTGCAGCCAACAGTCTTCGCGACATCGGTGCCAGGGTAGGAAGATGAGGCTTCTGTTCACAGGACTCGCGGCTTATTCCGTCTCCTTCGTAATTCTGCTCGTCGTCTTTTATTTCTACGAGCGCAGAAAGGCGGGCCCCCTCGCGCATCGCGTCCTTTTGATCATGGCCCAAATGGCGGCTCTCTTTGCGCTGGCGCCCGCGACGGCCTACGTGTTGCTGAAAGGCCTCCTACGGAGCCACCGGTGATCCCAGGATGCATGGCTCGGAGATGATCTTGCGCGTGATAAACGTTTCTGTTTTCGGTGTGCACCTGGGTCGGCAGCAGCCGTGCTAACTCGTTCGCATCAACAGACACGAGCACGGATGAGGCGTACCGAGACCCAATGACGACAGGTTTGCGTCCCGATACCCGTTCAAATGCGATATTGCATATCGGCTGTTCTACCGTCGCCGCGCAATGACGGCGTCGTAATGGTGCCGAATGAGCTTGAGAGATACCAAGACGGCCCGAACGCTTTCGAGTTCAAGGCACGAACGGGTTCATGCTCACCTTCGACATGACATCTAAGGATGTCTCCACCAGCAAAACCTCGACGAGCTACTGACAAAGAAACGTGACGAGGACTCACCTGTCGCCGTTGGGTGTCGACCATTGGAGAGTTGAGTGTAGCGATCGCGTTTATCGGGGCCAACCCGACGGCTACTGATAACTTCCGGTAGCGTGCGCTACATCAACTCCTCAACGAACGCACGAGCCACATCGGCCGGTATTCGCGTGTCCGCGTGCAGAAGCGGGCCTGCGTCCAATATGGGTTCCGCTCCATGCAAGGTCCGAACATCGGTGCGCTCAAAGAACTTTCCGATCGGGATCTCGTCACCCCAAAGTAGGGATTTTTCCATCGCCGACAGCCAATTGGTGGCATCGTAAGCAGTGTCGTCCTCGAGCTTTTTCACGCGCGGCCGGAACCATTGGTAGGTATTGTCGAGGTTGTAAGTAACGCATGGGCTGAAGACGTCGAGGAGGGAAAAGCCCTTGTGCTGGATGCCCTGCTTGATCAACTCGGTCAGGTGTTTCTGTTCTCCGCTGAAACCACGAGCTACGAAGGTAGCACCAGCGGCCAGTGCGAGAGAAATCGGATTGACCGGCGCTTCGATGTTGCCAAAAGGCATGCTCTTGGTCTTCATGCCGACGCGGCTGGTTGGCGATGTCTGACCCGTCGTGAGGCCATAGATCTGGTTGTCCATCACGATGTAGAGGAGATCGACGTTGCGCCGCATGGTGTGCATAAAGTGGTTGCCGCCAATCCCGAAGCCATCGCCGTCTCCGCCAGTCACTAAGACTGTGAGGTCGTGATTGGCAAGCTTCACTCCCGTGGCCACTGCAAGCGCCCGGCCATGTAAGGTGTGCATGCCGTAGGTATTGATGAACCCAGGAAAATTGGACGAACATCCGATGCCGCTGATGGTGACCACATTGTGGTTGGGGATCTGAAGGTCGACCAACGCTTTCTGGACTGCGGCCAGCACCCCAAAATCGCCGCATCCGGGACACCAGTCCGGGTCCACCTTACCCTTAAAATCTGTCACTGCCAAATGCTTGCTATCGACTAGTGCGGTCGCCATTTTCAGTTCTCCTAGACCAAAATTTCGTGCGCGGGAACGGTCAGTCTGGACTTGCCGCTCATCTGTTCCTTGACCGCTTCGACGATGTGGTGCGGCATAAACGGTTCACCATCGTATTTCCGGATGTACCCGTTCGGGACAAAGCTGGTTTCGCTGCGGAGGTAGCGCGCGAACTGGCCGCTGTAATTGTTCTCCACGATGATGGTGTGGCGTGCGCCTTTCAGAATGTCGAGGATCGCGTCGCCGTGCAGCGGGACCAGCCAGCGGATTTGGAGTTGATTCGCCGAAATGCCTTGCTCGTTGAGGATCTCGCAGGCCTCTTCGATCACGCCCTTGGTGGAGCCCCAACCGATCAGAGTGACTTCCGCATCGTGCGGACCCCACAACTCCGGAAGCGGAACGGCGGCCTCAATGCCAGCGACTTTCCGCATGCGTTTCTCCATCATGGCGCGGCGCTTGGTCGGATTGGTGAATTCGTCGCTGATCAGGACACCGTCTTCGTCGTGTTCGTCGCTGGCGGCGGTATGGGTGTAGCCGGGAACGCCCGGAACGGCTCGCGGAGAGATACCGCTGTCGGTGATCTTGTAACGCTTATAGACCCCGTCGCCGTTTGTTCCTGTTGTCGATGGCGCTTCTGTGATCAACTCGCCGCGATCGACAACCGGGGCGAAGTCGAGGTCTTTCGGGTCTACGCTCAGCCTGTCCTTCCGACAACAACAGATCGCAGAGCACGATACCCGGGCATTGATAGCGGTCCGCGAGATTGAAAATCTCTGGAATGACCTTGAAGCAGTCTCCAATGTCGAGAGGAGCCGCGATGGCCCGCGGATAGTCCCCAAAAGCCGCGCCCAACATTTGCCACAAGTCGCCTTGTTCCGTTTTTGTTGGAACTCCCGTGGACGGTCCAGCCCGCTGGCAGTCGATTACCACCACGGGAGTTTCCATCATGGCCGAGAGCCCGAGACCCTCGCTCATCAGGGCAAAGCCACCGCCCGAGGTCGCGCACATCGAGCGAACTCCGGCATGGGCGGCGCCAATCGCCATATTCACTACACCGATTTCGTCTTCCACCTGCCGGACCATGATGTTGGCTTTGCGGGCATGAGCCGCCATCCAGTGCAGGACGCCCGTCGAGGGACTCATCGGGTAAGCACAATAAAACTTCACCCCGGCGGCAGCACCGCCCATGGCCATCGCAATGTTGCCGCTGAGCACCGCATAGCGGTTCTTGGTCATGGGGAGCGGCCAGGCGAAGGGTTTGAAATTGGCGGCAGCGTAGTCGTAACCGGCACGCGCGATGTCGACATTTTCCGCGACCATGGCGGCGCCCTTCTTCTTGAACTGCTCGGCGAGAACCTGCTCCAGCGCCTGGAAACCGATTCCCATCATGTTGAGTCCCGCGCCAACCGCCAGCGTATTCTGTGCGACCTTGTTTCGCGTGATGTCAGCCAACGTTGAAACGGGAAGTGGACACAGTGCGGTTTCTTCGGCCGCAATGCCGGGCTTGATCGTATCCGCGTTGTAAATACAAGCGGCGCCGCTACGAAGCAGCCTGAGGTGACGATCCATGGCGTCCTGATTCAGCGGAATCAGCAAGTCAAGGCGATCGCCCATGTTGCTGACTTTCTCGGGGCCGGTGCGGATCGTCAGAAAGGTGTGGCCGCCGCGAATGATCGACTGGTAGGCGTTGTAGGCATTCAGGTGCAGGCCACGGCGGCTGAAGATCTTCGCGAAGATGTCGCCCGGTGTGGCGACCCCTTGTCCGGCTGCGCCGCCGATCCCAATCGTGAAAGTCTGCTTCATAAACGTTCTCCTAGCCGGGATACCTGCCCGCGATATAGCCTTCCAGTTCCTGGATGACTTGGGCTTGGCCGCTCATAATCCACTTCACCAGATCGCCGATCGAAATCACGCCCACCACGGTTCCATCGTTCACGACGGGGAGATGGCGAAAGTGATGGTCGGTCATGATGGCCATACATTCGTCCACCGTGTGTTGCCGGGTGACGAATACGACCGGAGCGGTCATGATCTGCTGGACAGCCGTGTCCTTGGAGGAGCGGCCCTGCAGGACAACCTTGCGAGCGTAGTCGCGCTCTGAAAGGATGCCCACCAACTGATCATGAGAAATGACCAGCAAGGCACCCACACCTTCCTTGGCCATCTTTTCAATCGCTTCGTAGACGGACTGCTCCGGTGTGACCGACAGGACTTTGTGTCGACCTTTGTTCTGCAGTACCAGTTCAACCGGGTCGGTAAATTTCATCGTGCCCCCTTGTCCGTGCTGAGAAGCGTCCAACCGGACCATGCGAAAACACGATGATGCTGCAGAGAAATAAGGGAGATGGAGAAGGCGGGATGGTGTCTGCGACCGAGCGACAAGTATCCTCCTCGTGCTTGCCGGGAACGCACTGCGGAGGGCTAGGTGCTCGATCTGCACGGCCCCGAGAGATGGTTTGGATTCCCGGGTTACCTAACAGGCTTGCTAACGATAAGGCCGCTCACTCGGTCGCTTGCTAAAAAGAGCAACAGAATCGTACACCCACCGGGCCCTTCAAGGCTAGAGTTTGCGGCAAAGTTCCCGGCGACATCGAATGCTTTGACTACCGCGGCGCCTCAATGGCCTGACGCTAAGCGTCTGCGATTTTGGAGCCGGCTTCGTCGTACTCCCACGCCTGGGAAGGTTCACTCTCAGGGGCCGGCCGGATGTGAGGATTCTGCATGATCACGCGCGCGCAGGTGTTCCATCGCAGAATGGCATCGTCGTTTCCGGGCATCGCAAAAATCATGGCTTTCTCATAGTGATCCATTGCTTCCCGCAGCGCGTGATATGCGGATGCGCCAGCTCCAGCGCCGCCGTGGCGGATGCGCGCGTTCCCCAGACGTTCCCAGATGATGCCCTCGTAGTAGGCCTTCTCGTAGTCGCCCTTAATTTGCGCAATAACCTCCTGTGCAGCTTTGGCATCCAGATGCTCGTGAAATTGGTCGGTTCGCGCTAGCAAAAGCGAAATCAGTGCCTGCTGATGGTCGGGCACGATGGCCAGAATATCGAGGCATATGCTCTCCGCGAGGCTGGGTTCATTCAACAGTCTGTAGCGCTCCACTTTCGCCAGCGCTTCGGGAATACTCTTCTCGGAAATGGATTTCAATTCGAAATGCATAACATCTCCTATTTTTTCGAATTGCTGAATACCCGGAACAGTTTCGACAGCGGATCGAAGAAACGATCCACAACGCGCTCCTTGAGCGGGATGATCGCGTTGTCGGTGATCGTGATGTTCTCAGGACAAACTTTGGTACAGCACTTTGTGATGTTGCAAAGGCCTACGCCGAATTGCTTTCTCAGATCTTCAACGCGATCGCCGACGTCCAACGGATGCATCTCGAGCGCAGCTACATACACCAGAAATCGCGGGCCGATGAATTGTTCGTGCATGTGATGATCACGCAAGACGTGGCAGACATCCTGACAGAGATAGCACTCGATGCACTTTCGAAACTCCTGCACACGTTCGACGTCCTCCTGGGCAATGCGCCAGGTTCCATCTGGCGCGTCGGGCTGCCGCGGCTGGAACTTTGGGATGCGCTTTTTTACCCCGTAATTCCAGGATACGTCCGTGACCAGGTCTTTCACGTGCGGAAATGCCTTCATGGGTTCGACGGTCACAGGCTTATCCAGCGGGAGCGTGTTCAGCCGCGTCATGCACATCAATTTCGGGATGCCATTGATCTCGGCTGAGCACGAGCCGCATTTCCCCGCCTTGCAGTTCCATCGAACCGCCAGATCGCCGGCCTTTTCTGCCTGTATTTGATGCACGGCATCGAGGACCACCATGCCTCCGGAGACTTCTGCAGGGTAGTCCTGGAATTTCCCCTGGCCTTTTTCTCCGCGCCAGATCCGAAACGTGGCCGATGCCATTACTTCATCTCCTGGATGATTTGCTGCAGATCCTCTCGCATCGGAGGAATTCGCTCATGCGTGAGCTGCATTTCTCCACCGGCGCCTTTTCGCACCACGATGTTGAAGCCTTCGTACTGCTTGTCCTTGGCTGGGAAAATCATCGCGGAAATGCGCCCCACGGCTCTCTTTCCGATCCAGCGCCGCCCGGGTAACAATTTCCGATACGGTCAGCAGGCTGTGAAGGTCAAGCGCCGTGTGCCAGCCCGCATTGTATTCCCGATTTCCATCGACGCTGACCCGGTCGCTGGCAGCCTTCAACTCTCGAATGCGCTCCAGTGCCTGCAGCATTTCCTGTTCCTGGCGTACGATCCCCACCATTTCCTGCATCACGTCCTGCAACGTATGTTGGACAGCGTATGGATTGTCGGAGCCCTTGCGCTCGAAGGGCTGCAGAGCCCATTTTTCCGCTGACGCGAGTTCATCCATATTCACCGCGCCCAACGAGTTTTCTTTTGCATAGACTGCGGCATACTCTCCGGCTCGCTTGCCGAAGACCAATAAATCGGAAAGTGAATTCCCGCCGAGCCGGTTGGCGCCATGCAGACCTGCCGCACACTCTCCCGCTGCAAACAGGCCGGCCACGTCAGACATTTGGGAATCGGCGTCCACCTTGACGCCTCCCATCATATAGTGGGTTGTGGGACCCACTTCCATCGGCTCCTGGGTAATGTCAATGTCAGCAAGCTGCTTGAACTGGTGATACATGCTGGGCAGCTTCTTCTTTATATGCTCCGCCGCGTTCGGAATTCTCTCCTTGATCCAGGCAATGTCCAGGAACACGCCGCCGTGAGGACTGCCCCGTCCTTCCCGCACCTCTCGCCGGATGCAGCGGGCCACGTGGTCGCGGGTCAGCAGCTCGGGCGGGCGTTTCGCGTTCTTATCCCCCTGCGTGTACTGCCAGCCTTCTTCTTCGGTATCGGCGGTTTGGTTGGCATATAGCGGCGGAATATCTTTGAACATGAATCTCTCGCCATCCCGATTGCGGAGCACCCCTCCCTCGCCGCGCACTCCTTCCGTGACCAGAATGCCGCGCACGCTTGGAGGCCAAATCATTCCCGTAGGATGGAACTGCACAAATTCCATGTCCATCAGCGCCGCACCGGCATGGTAGGCGAGGGAATGGCCGTCGCCCGTATATTCCCAACTGTTGCTGGTGATTTTGTAAGCCCTTCCAATTCCTCCCGTCGCCAGCACCACGGCCTTAGCGCGGAAAAGGTGGAATCGGCCGCGCTCGCGATCATATGCAAAGGCGCCCGCGATGCGACCGCCGTCCTTCAGCAGCGTGACGACTGTGTATTCCATGAACACGTCGAGACCCAGATGGATTCCATGGTCCTGCAGGGTGCGGATCATCTCCAGGCCGGTGCGGTCGCCCACATGCGCGAGCCGAGGATAGCGATGGCCGCCAAAATTCCGCTGCAGAATTCGACCATCGCTGGTGCGATCAAAAAGCGCGCCCCAAGCCTCCAGTTCACGCACGCGCGCCGGAGCTTCCTTGGCGTGCAGCTCCGCCATCCGCCAGTCATTCAGGTACTGACCGCCGCGCATGGTGTCGGCAAAGTGAACCCGCCAGCTGTCTCGGTCGTCCACATTTCCCATCGCTGCGGCTACGCCACCCTCAGCCATGACGGTGTGTGCTTTGCCGAGAAGAGACTTCGTAATGACCGCGACCTTTACGCCGGCAGCCGAGACCTCGATGGCAGCCCGCAGGCCGGCGCCCCCGGCTCCAATGATCAGAACGTCGTGCTCATGCGTGATGTACTCGCTCACTAGACGATCCTCCAATCCGTCCAGATACCCATCGAGCACATCCGCACATACAAATCGGAAAACGCTACCGAGAAGAGGCTGCACCAGGCAAACAGCATGTGGCGCCGGTTCATGCAACTCACGCAATCGTAAAGTCGCTTGCGGGACGGCGCCCCGGCCAACCGATCGCGAAAACCGCCGACCAGATGACGCAAGGAGTGGCAGCCGAAAGTGTAGGAGCTCAGCAGAAGCAGGTTCGTCAACAAGACGAGAGTGCCGACGCCGATGCCAAATCGGCCGTCGAACCAGAACGCGTCCCACACGTCCCGCCCCAGAATTACGAGAAATACCAGGGCCAGATACAAAAAATACCGGTGGACGTTTTGCAGGATTAAAGGAAACGATCGTTCGCCGAGATATGTCTTCCGCGGCTCCCCTACAGTGCAGGAAGGCGGATCGGCCCAAAAAGCCTTGTAATACGCCCCGCGATAGTAGTAGCACGTTACTCGAAAGCCACCCGGCGCCCACAAAATGAGCACCGCGCCTGTGACCCAAGCGGGCATCCAGTTCGGGTTTGCTCCAAACCAACCCTCATGGGCCGGGCCGAACAATTCGGGCGAATAAAACGGCGAGAGATATGGTCCGAACCTGAAATGCTGGCCCTGCAGCGCAGCCCATGTGGAGTAACCGATAAAGGCCGACAAACCAAGAAACACAACGAGCGGTTGTACCCACCAATTGTCGGCTCGCTGCGTCTGCCCGAAACTCCCACGCGATAATGGGACGTCAATCTGAGACATCGAGCCTCCTGACGCGCTCGCGCTGCGGCTATCAAACGCTAGCCTGATAGCGACTGAGTACGAGCGGTTGCCATGATACAGGCAAATTCAGTGTCATTGTTTTCGGAAATGATGCCTTAAGTCAAAGGCGGGGCAACGATGAATCCGAAAACAAGAGCGCCCACGCGCAATCGAACTCCAGTGCGAACGCCCTATGGTACAGTTTTCGTGAACGCCAATTTAAAGACTTGACGTTGAGCTGGACGGAATGATGAGTGCAGGACGTGAAATTCGCAGCTACGACTATGTGAACCGTCCTTACGAGCGCGTCCGCGATGCGTTGAGGCAGAACGCCCTCACGGTGTTCCGGTCCGCTACAAAGGCAGCTGCTTCCCGAGCGCAATCGGTTGCCGCTGAACTGCACGTCGACTTTGGCGGTATTGGGGTGAAGACCGACATCAATATTTCCGTAAAGAGCATTGAGGAAAAGATCGTTGACGCCACTTCAACTCCCACCACGCGGTTGCTGCTGGAATGGGAGGCCGCGACCGTGCCGGGATTGTTTCCGCTCATGAGGGGCGAGCTTTCCGTGTACCCGCTGACCTCAACCGAAACGCAATTGGATTTCTCGGGGTTCTATGAACCACCCTTCGGCGCCGTGGGAAGAACCATGAATGCGATCGTCGGCCACCGCATCGCAGAGGTGTCGGTGCATCGTTTCGTTAGCGACGTGGCTGGATATCTCCGGCAGGCCCTTGCCTAAAATAAGCAAATCGGCGCGCATGTGGAAAACATTCGCGCCAGCACTGGAAGATCTTTTGCTCAATCTCAAGGTGCGTCTTTGGCGGACATCTCCGATCAGACACATAGGTCTTCGTGAGGAGCAACGCCGTAGCCGCTGTCGCGACAAGGGCAGACGCCTCCAGCATCGCGACAGTCTTGCTTAAGCCATATGACCGATGAGCTTTACTCGCTTCGCTCTTGCCAACCGGCAGGAACGGCAGCCCTAGCCTTTGTGCTATGGGGTGCAAATCGTCGCGGAGCGGTCGCCGCTCAAAACGGAAAGGAACACCGGATTGAAACAGGCACGCCGAATCGGCCATCCGGAAACTGTCGCTAGCGCTGACTAGCGTGTCGAGAACTTGAAAACTGTAGTCGTCGCGTACGTGTTGCCAGGCTTCAGTTCGGTGGAGGGAAAGTTTGTGTGGTTGGGCGAATCCGGGAAATGCTGCGTCTCAAGGCAAAACCCGAAACGATGATTATAGGTCTTCCCACCTTTGCCCTGGATGGTTCCATCCAGGAAGTTTCCGCTGTAAAACTGAACGCCCGGTTCGGTGCTCAATACCTGCAACACTCGTCCAGTCGTGGGTTCGTATGCCTCTGCGACCAACGCCGGCGCACTTTTCGCTGGAGACGTCAGCACCCAGTTGTGATCATAGCCTTTGCCGATCTTGATCTGCGGATCATCCTGATTGATACGCTCGCCAATCGCGGTTGCGCTTGTGAAATCGAAAGGGGTCCCTTTCACGGGGCGCAGCTCTCCCGTTGGAATCAAGGTCGTATCAACCGCAGTGATCTTGTCGCCGCGGATGGTCAGTCTATGTCCCAGAATGTCACCGTTGCCTTGCCCCGCAAGATTGAAATAGGAATGATTGGTCAGGTTCACCACGGTGTCTTTGTCGGTCGTCGCGGCATAGTCGATTACCAACTCATTTTCGTCTGTAA
The DNA here is from genome assembly GCA_963729415.1 of uncultured Acidobacteriota bacterium. Taxonomy (GTDB): domain Bacteria; phylum Acidobacteriota; class Terriglobia; order Terriglobales; family Acidobacteriaceae; genus Gp1-AA133. The sequence continues at coordinate 25,639 of CAVSOD010000021.1, forward strand.
GCGTAAACACGACCTTGGCGGAGAGATTTCCGGGGAAGCCCTCTTCACCGTCTTTACTTAAGTAGGTCAGTTCGAGCGCGGGGCCGCGCTTACCTGAGACGTCCTTTGCGGTCCAGAGCCGTTTGTTGAATCCCTCTGGCCCGCCGTGGAGGGTATTGTCAGCATCATTCTTGGGAAGCGTGTACGTCTTGCCGTCGAGCACGAACGTTCCGTGGCCGATGCGGTTTCCATAGCGCCCGATGGTTGCGCCAAAAAAGGCCTTGTTGGTGAGGTATCCGTCGAGGGAATCGTAGCCAAGTACAACGTCGTCAATCTTGCCGGTGCGGTCAGGTACCTTCAGACTGACCACGATACCGCCGAAGTTGGTGATCGCGACTTCCATTCCTTTCCTGTTGGTGAGGGTGTACAGATCGGCTTCGCGCCCGTCGCTCAGCTTTCCGAACGGCTGCTTCTTCATGGTCGACTTCCCCTCGGCCGCGACATGACAACTCGCCATCGTGTACGCCAACAGGATTCCTAACATAAGAAACCGCCGTTTCATGTTCTGTTTCTCCGCGTCATTCGCTGCAGATTTGTGGTCGATGCGATCACACCAGGCGCTCGATTATACGGTGCAACTAGGCCATGGCAACCTCGCCCTGATGAGATGCTGCGGCGATTCGGATGAGGGTCGGCAGCACCTTTGCCAGCGGGTTTTTGCCTGGGTCTCCCAGAGCGAAGTACAAGTCCCGGTACAACGGATAGAGTTCTCCATAAACTGGTTGAGCCGCCGAGTCAGGTTGGTAGATTTTAAAGGGAGGGCAGATCTTGTCCTGCGCTTCTTCGACCGACTTGAACGTCCCCGCCGCCAGGAATGCAAAGATTGCCGAGCCCAGACTGACCACACTTTTGGCTGGGACAAGCACGGGCCGCTCGAGCACGTTCGCATAGACCCGGTTCAGGACCTCGTTTTTCTGAGGAATGCCGCCCGCGTTGATCACGCGCTTGATCTGGACGCCGTGGGTTGCCATGCGATCCAGAATAACGCGCGTGTGAAACGCGGTTCCCTCGATCGCCGCGAAAAGTTCATCCTGCGCTGTGGTCTGCAGATTCCAGCCTAAAGTGACGCCGCGAAGGTTTGGGTTGACCAGGACCGTGCGATCTCCGTTGTCCCACGTGAGGCGAAGCAACCCGGTCTGACCCGGCTGATAACTCTCGAGTCCCTTGCTGAGTGTCGGGACGTCGGTCACTGCACGAGTGGCGATCGCATTGAATATATCGCCGACCGCTGACAATCCGGCCTCGATCCCTGTGCGTCTCGGGTGAACACTCCCTTGCACCACACCGCACACACCGGGCACTAGATTGACCGAAGGTGTAATTCCGATGATGCACGTGGACGTTCCAACCACGTTGACCATGTCGTCGGTGCGGCAGCCAGCGCCGATCGCATCCCAGTGCGCGTCGAACGCTCCGACTGGAATCGGGATACCAGCTCTTAATCCGAGTTGTTCCGCCCACTGCGCCGCCAGGGTTCCAGCGATTTCTTCAGAAGTGGCGTATTTGCCATCAAGCTTTTTTCGAACGCCGTTGAGCAGAGGGTCGACTTTCGTCAGAAACGCTTCGGGCGGTAGACCGCCGAGAGAGGCATTCCACAGCCACTTGTGACCCATGGCGCAGATACTGCGCTTCACTTTCCCGGGATCGGTGATTCCGCAGAGTGTGGCCGCCACCATGTCGCAGTGCTCGAAAGCCGACGCGAACTGCGAACGTTTGTCAGGGTTGTGCCGCAGCCAGTGCAGTAATTTCGAAAATCCCCACTCCGACGAATACACGCCGCCGCACCACTGAATCGCTTCCAGGCCTTCGCGGTGAGCGGTTTCGGTGATTTCCGCCGCCTCACCTTTGGCTCGGTGGTCACACCATAGGTAATACTCGCCGAGTGGCTGCAGATTCTTGTCCACAGGAATGACCGACGATCCGGTGGTGTCGAGTGCAATGGCTTCCACGCGATCGCCTGCAATTCCCGCGCTCTTTACCGCCTCACGAGTGGCAGCGGCGAGGGCGCGCATGTGGTCCTGATGCGATTGCGTGGCGTATTCGGGGTCTTCGCGTTTGCGGTGAAGAGGATACTCTGCAACAGCAGAAGACAGCAGGCCGCGCTCGCTGTCCACAATGGAGACACGAACGCTCAATGTTCCGAAGTCGACGCCGGCAACGATCGCCATCAGCAGGCTCCGGTTAGTCCATGCCAGTACATATCCCAACCCAGGTAACGAGTGGTTGCTTCGTGCACGGCAGCGGCAACCGTAGAAAGATTCGCAGCCACGTGATGCTCGAAGCCATTTTCGCAGATGTAGTGCAGCAATTTCTGCATTTGCGGAATCTCAACCACTCCAGCACCACCGAAGGTATTCAATGGGTCGTCGGTAAACCTTCCCTCACCAACATAGCCGCGTATTTTGCCGGCCGTGTCATCAGTAGAGAAGCGCGCGAACGTCATCCTCTCCGGTTTGATGAGCCCCACACAGGTGCCGAACGTGTTTTCCTTACCCACGGTTCCAGCGATGATTTCCTGAAAGTCCATCTTCACTGAGCGGAAGAAATGTTTGGGCAGGTTGGAACAATGGAAGCACACAGCTTTGTTCGGGTCCGGCCCGTAGTTGTTGTTCCAGTCGAGAAGTGCGGAAGGAGTGTTGGAAGCCAAACGCAAGGCGTGCATCCCGAGGACACCGCAGATGTCCACTTCGCACGCGCTCGACAGCAGGCTGTCGCTCATCATGCTCATGACGGTGCAGGGCACGACGCCAAGGTTCTCCTCAATCGACGTCCAGCATTGCACCGCGCTGATGGCAACTTCGGTGGCCGACATCCACTGGTCGACGACAGCGCCGAGTTTGGCCATCTTGAGCAGGGCCGCCTCAGGGACATTGCCCGCGTCGACATATTTCTTGATGCTCGCGAGCTTGGCTTGTGCTGCGTCATCGCCGTCTTTCAATCGTGCGATCCGGCCCAGCACCTCGGAAAGGTCCAGAGTCTCGATCGAAATGCCATTGGCTTCGAGAATCTTCTCGCTGTAACGGACGGTGTTGAACGCGGCCGGGCGTGCGCCAATTGCACCGACGCGAAGATTTCGAAATCCGTTGACCACGCGGCAGGTTGCCGCGAACCATTGCAGGTCGTTGGCAAATTCAGCGGAATCCGGGCTTTCGGTGTGCAGCGTCGTAATGGAATAGGGAATTCCATATTGCCGCAGATTGTTGCAGGCGGACATCTTCCCGCAGAAGCTATCGCGACGAAACGCGATGGTCATCTTCTTCGGATCGTCGGGTGTGGCTTGGATAAGAACCGGAACTCGAAGGTCGGCGAGCCGCAGCGTGTCGGCAATAGCGCGTTCTTCGCCAAAGTTGGGTAAGGTAACGATTACACCATTGATCCGCTCGCGATTTTGCCTGAACAACTCAGCGCATCGGCGTGATTCCTCGCGGGATTCAACGGCGCCATATTTACTTTGTTCCGGCGTGAGGGCGACCACATCCATGCCGGATGCTTCGAGCACGCGGAGCATTTCCTCGCGGCCACTTTTGGCAAGGTGATCGGGGAAAAAGCCGCGATTTCCCACGATCAGGCCCATCGTCATTTTTGCTTCTTTCGACATAACCGAAATCCTAGCTGCGATCCATAGCCGCCGGTCTACTGACCTTTTCCCGGGCGGAACAGGAGGCAGTACGTACAACCCACTACGCTCAGCAGAGCACCCCACCAAACGGGAGCGTGCAACTGAGCCTCAACGGTATGGGGCGGATGCGACCACTCGGCGAGTCCGCTCACCAGAATCAGGAGCCCATACACCAGAAACAGGACACCCACAAAGAACCAAACCGGAATGATGTGATGTCGTTCGCTCATCAAGAACTCACCAGAAAATAACTTGCAGGACGGCAAATATCACCAGTGCCACGACGCCCCAGAATGCGGGGCGATCGAGCCAACTCGTTTCGGTTTCATGAGGCACGTCGGTCAGCGAGTAAACCAAGCCGCGCAATTCCTCGTCAGGCCGCGGATGAGTCACAAGCGTCACCAGCACCGTAACCACTACGCAGGTGACGCACGACCACAGCGCCTGGTACATGGCCTGGGCCAATCCTTTCGCATACGGCGATAAGGCGAACACGCTAACCCAGCGATACGGATCCAGTTTCATAAGCGCGAACATGCCCACGGAAGACGAAACTCCAGCGAGCAGTCCCCAAAAACCGGCAGCCCGGCTGACCCGCTTCCACAACATTCCAAGCAGCACGGTGCCAAACAGGGGGGCAATAAAGAATCCGAACAGCGCCTGCACGTAGTCCATCATGCTCGCGAACCGCATCACGAGGTATGCCGTTCCGATACTGATGATCAAGCCGATGATCGTGCACCAGCGTCCCATCGAGACGTAGTGATGATCGGGTGCGTCCTTACGGAGAAACGGACGATATAGATCGTAGGTCCACACGGTGGCAAATGCGCTGACGTTGCCTGCCATCCCCGCCATGAATCCCGCCACCAACGCGGTGATGCCTAGACCCAGCAATCCCGGCCCGCAGTAGCGGGCGAGCATGAGCGGCAGCACGTCATCGTACTTGTACTGTCCGGCAACAGCTTCGCTGCCCGGCACCAGATGCATCGGCAGGACTGCTCGCCCCAGCAGGCCGGGAACAATGACGATCAGCGGGACAGCCATTTTGAAAAAGGATCCGATGATCGGCGCCATCTTTGCTGAGCGCACATTCTTGGCCGAGAGCACGCGCTGTACCACCAAAAAATCCGTGGTCCAGTAGCCCATCGCCTGCACGGCGCCAAGGCCGAAGACGATCCCAGTCCAGTGAATGCCCATGGGATTGGCGGAGAACGAATGCATGGGCGCCCAGAGATGCGTGAAGTCTTGTCCCGGAAAATTCTGGTGAATGCGCGCCACCATGCCGGACCAGCCGCCGGTTTCGATGAGTCCGAGAATCGGGATCAGCAGAGCGCCAAACCAGATCAGGAAAAACTGCAGGACCTCATTGAAGATCGCGGAAAACAGCCCGCCCGCCGCTACGTAGATCCCGACTGTCACCGATGACGTAATCAGGCTGAAATGCAGGTTCCAGCCAAGCACCACCTGCATCACGACGGCCATCGCGTACATGTTCACCCCTGACATCAGGATGGTCATGAATGCGAAGGTAACAGCGCTCAATGCGCTTGCTTCTGGACCATAGCGGAGCTGCAGATACCCGGGGACCGAGTGGGTTTTGGAGATGTAGTAAAACGGCATCATGACGATACCGAGAAACACCATCGCCGGGATCGCCCCAATCCAGTACCAGTGCGATGCCATGATGCCGTATTGATAGGCGTTTCCCGCCCAGCCCAGCAGTTCGAGAGATCCCAGGTTAGCGGAGACAAAGGCGAGTCCAGCCACCCAGGCCGTCATCTCCCGACCCGCAAGGAAGAAGTCTTCGCCGGTATTGGCGAAGCGCTTCAAGTAAAAGCCGATGCCCAGGACCAGAACAAAGTAGATCGCGATAATTACCAGATCGACGCCCGACAGATGCACCAGGCGATCGGTGGCAAAAACTGCCAAAGCTGGCATCATCGAGATTCCTTTACCTGCCCGTAGTAAGCCCGCGAGCCGTGTTTGCGCAAGTAGTGCTTGTCGTGCAAACTGCGTTCTACTGGCTCCGCCTTTTCGTTGATTCGCAAGGTAAGATACGCCATCCGCGCGACCGCTTCGAGAATGACCGCATTATGCGCTGCAGTGGCCGCATCGGCTCCCCAGCAAAAGGGTCCGTGATTCGCCACCAATACAGCCGGAATTGCAAATGCATCGACGTTGTGAAACGCTCGAATGATCGCGTGTCCGGTATTTAACTCGTAGTCAGAGGCGATGTCAGCATCCGTCATGCTCTCTGTAACCGGTACGGGCCCATGAAAATAGTCGGCGTGTGTGGTGCCGAAGCAAGGGATCGGTTGACGCGCTTGGGCCCACGCCGTCGCATACTCGGAGTGGGTATGAGCCACTCCGCCGATGCTGCCGAATTTTTTGTAGAGAATCAGATGCGTTGGCAGATCAGAGGAGGGCCGCAGATCGCCTTCCACGACTTTGCCCTCGAGGTCGGTGATGACGAGGTGGGCGGGCGTCATGGATTCGTAAGGGACGCCGCTGGGTTTGATGACGACCAGGCCTTCGTCGCGAGCGATGCCGCTGACGTTGCCAAAGGTGTAGAGCACGAGTCCGCGGTCCACCAATTCGAGATTGGCTTTCAGCACCTGTTCGCGGAGGGTCGGCAGCAGCATGGCAGAAGTCAGGATATCCGGGATGGCCGGAGGTATGCGCCAGTAATCGTTTACTGCGCATCGTGAAAGTAGAGCACCCTTTCGGTTTTGTCAATGCAGAAGGGATTTTAAATCGACCGCCCTCATCGCGTGCGCCGAGGGGGAACGTTTACCGTGCTAGAATCACAGCGCGTCATGGACATTCGGGAAATTGCCAAACGGGCGCGGGTTTCCACGGCTACGGTTTCGCGGGTTGTCAATCGCGTGTCCACTGTCAACCCGCAGATGGCCAAGCGCGTCTGGAATGTCATCGAGGAACTCGGATATTACCCCAATACCCAAGCGCGCGCCCTGGTTTCCGGTCGAAGCCGCATCTTTGGGCTGATTATCTCTGACATTACCAATCCGTTTTTCCCCGAGATTGTGCAGGTTTTCGAGACGATTGCGGTCCAACACCGCTACGAGATCCTGCTCAGTTCCACGAACCACGATCCGAAACGCATGCAGAGCTCGGTGCGGCGGATGATTGAGAGGCGGGTCGAAGGTGTTGCCGTGATGACGTTTGGCATGGAGGAGACTCTGCTGGACCACCTTCACATGCGCAGAGTACCTCTGGTTTTTGTCGACGTCGGACCGCAGCGTCCCTGGGTCAGCAATATCAAGATTGATTATCTTCACGGGATTCGCCAGGCGGTGCAGCATCTCGCGGCCTTGCGCCACGAGAGAATCGCCTTTATCTCGGGGCCGTTACGGCTTAAATCCGCGACCGCGAGGCAACAAGCGTTTGTCCGCTCGATGAAAGAGATTGGCCTCGAAACTCCCCAACAGTTTCTGGTCGAAGGCGATCACACGATGGAGGGCGGAATGGCTGCCTTCGAAAAATTGTGGGCGCAATCTGCTCGCCCCACGGCAGTGATCTGCTCGAACGATATGACCGCCATCGGGGTCATGCGAAAGGGGCACGAATTCAAGCTCTGGATCCCGAACGATTTGTCGGTGATCGGGTTTGACGACATTCGCCTCGCGCAGTTCATGGTGCCCCCGCTGACCACCATTCAGATGTCGCAAGCCGAACTGGCACGAATTGCCTTTGACGCTCTCATGGCGGACGTGGAACGAGAAAACCCGTCGCCCACCGGGACCGAGTATTTGCTCAGGACCAATCTCATTCTTCGGCAATCCACCCAGCTGAATACGCCGCGTGTGAAAAGCACGGGGTAATTTGCACAACGGAGGATGAGCGGTTTCCAGCCGAAGATAAATATTCGGTGCGATTGCAGTCGCCGCGTGAACCTTATTTAACCGAACCGAGTAAGTGAGCTGTCTGAAGGAAATCGAAATCGCCCGCTATTCGGGTTCTGTGACTCGCAAAGTCTGATTCACCGCAATTCCCGCAGTCAACACCTGCTTTCGACCCGACGGCCAGTCGATCTCCACTCGATCGATCTTGCCAGCGTCGCCGAGTCCAAAATAAAGCGGCAAAGCGCTCTGTGCCAGGTATCCCGACTTCCCGTCGTTGAATTTGGTATACATCTGCCCGCCTGCGGTCACGCGGACAATGGCGCCGAGTCCGTTCCGATTGGAGTGAATGCCAGAGAGAACAATCTTGACCCAGTGGATTGTTTTCTTCTGCGACAGGTTGCTGACGAGCACCTGCGGCTCAGAATTGAAGTCGTTGGTTACGATGTCCAGGTCGCCGTCATTGTCGAGATCGAAGATGACCGAGGAGCGGCTCGAGCGGGGCGCCATGACAACCGACTTGCCGCCCTGGCCCAAGCAAACTTTGCTGTCCAATTTCTCCTGCAGTTGCCGCTCGTGTGGATCAGAACAATCGATTTCAAACCAAGGTGTGTACAGACTCTTGCGGGGCTCGATGCCCAGCACGAACTCTGCACCGACGAACTTCTCGCCGCGGTTGTTCAGCAGAACTGAGTTGATACCGTAACGGTAAGGGTAGCTCATGCCGGACGCGATGAAGATGTCATCCCATCCGTCGGCGTTCAGGTCGCCCACGCTCGGGCCCCATGGCCAATAGGTCTCCACTCCCATGCGATCGGAGACCTCTTCAAACTTCCCATCTCCCAGGTTGTGGTAGAGGGCATTTCCCCAGATAAAGTCAGATTTGGTGCCTTGGATATAAGTATCGTCCCAGGTGACGTCCGACTTCAGTTTTTCATTTTCGGGGCCGGGTTCCTGGCTCATGTCAGAGTGCATGTCGACGATGAAGAGGTCAGGGCGCCCATCGTTATCGTAATCAAAGAATTTCAGTCCCATCGCTCCCCACGGAGTTTTGGGAAAGTACTGGTCTGTTTTTTCTACAAATCGCTTGCCACCCTGGTTCTCGAAATAGTGGCTGTGCCCCTGCATGTTGAGGAAGAAGATATCGGGCCAGCCATCACCGTTAACGTCACTGAAACTGGCCTCTCCGCACCAACCGCGCGGATTCAACCCGACTTCAGTAGGAACGTCTTTGAATCGGTTGTGGCCCAAGTTTTTGTAGAGCACGGGATACTCATAGCGGTCGGGATACAAGTGCCCGGAGAAAGCATTGGGGATTCCCATGTATTCTCCATCAGGCCCCTTATCGTCGTAGGTGTACTTGCCGACATTGCACACGAGAAGGTCGACCAAGCCGTCGTTGTTGTAGTCGAAGAAGAATGCTCCGGAAGAGTGAGCGACGAGGCCAAGGCCTGCCTCTTTGGTGATGTCCTTGAAGTGACCGTGGCCGTCGTTTTCGAACAGTGCGTTGCCTCCGCGCACCGTGGTGACGAAGAGGTCCTGGTCGCCGTCGTTGTCGATGTCGGCAAAAGCTGCCCCCACGCTGATGCGGCCGGGGAGACCGACGCCAGCTTCTGCGGTGACGTTTTGGAAGCGTCCATCGCCGAGATTTTTCCAGAGTTCGTTTCCGCCGACCTGGTTCACAAAGTAGATGTCGTACAGTCCGTCACCGTCCACGTCGGCAACGGCGACCGCGCTGCCATGATCGTAGTGGCCCATTCGCATGTGCTTGGTGACGTCGTCCACGGCGCGATAGCGGAAAGTGATGCCACTCTCCTTGAGCTTGTCGGCAAACTGAAACTGATAGAAGACCTTGAACTGTCGGGCAGCTTCCAGTTGCGCCTTTTTGCGTGCCGGCAGGGAATCTCGCCCCATGTCTTCCTCGGGAAAACGCTGATGGATTGCCGAATTGCTCGCGCTGCCGGCGAGAATGAGTATTGCGGCCGCGAATTTGAGAGCCGTCTTCGGCATGTTTAGCGTAGGTGCGATCGAGCGCCGCAGAATTTCTGCAGTCCGAGCAGTTAGAATTCTAGAATCTAATATAGAGTAAACATTTTCCCATGTTTCCGGGGCCGACACTACGCGAGGGGAGTTTGGGTCGGTTGACTCTCGCCTGCGTCCGAGCGCTCGGTTCGATCTTGCTGCTGGGTACGCTGGTCCTTGGCCGGCAAGGAGAGGTGGGCGTTGAGGCCATCACTTCCGCAATTCGTGCCCGTCAGTTTGACCAGGCTCTCCAACTTCTTCAACCACAGCTTGAGAAGAATCCCAAGAGCGCTCAATTGTGGACGCTGCGGGGCATCGCGCTGATCAACAAGAACAACAAGAAGGATGCGCTCAGCGCATTCCAGCATTCGCTGAGCCTGGCGCCGGACTATCTGCCCGCTCTGGAGGGAGCGGCACAAGTCGAGTACGAGACCGGGGGAAAGGACGCGGTAGAACTCCTGCAGCACATTCTGCGACTGCAGCCCCATGATCCAACCAGCCACGCAATGCTCGGAGTACTGGCGTCCCGTCGAGGTGACTGTGCCTCCGCAGTCTCACATTTTGAGCAGAGTCAATCGCTGGTGAATACTCAGCCCGGAGCGTTACAGGAATACTCCGCTTGCCTGGCGGCTCTCAAGCAGACCGACAAAGCAATTGTTGTTTTGCAGCGGGCTCTCGCAGAAGGCAATGCCGATGCCGGCGTACGGTATCAGCTTGCCTCGGTCCAATTCCTGACGAAGCAACCGAAAGATACCGTGCAAACTTTACAGCCGCTGTTGCAGCAAGACCCGGTTCCAGCGGACGTCGTTGAGCTCGCGGCACTGGCCTACGAGGAAGACGGAAATACACCGGAAGCAGTGCGTCTGCTTCGCCAAGGGATTCTGGCCGATCCCCACAACCTGAATCTGTATCTGGATTTCGCCAACATCTCCATCGATCACCAATCGTATGACGTGGGCGTGGACATGATCAACGCCGGGCTTACTGCCGACCCGAAGGCTGCGCCGCTTTATGTGGCACGCGGGGTGCTCTACGTGCAGCTCGCCCAATACGACAAGGCCGAGGAAGACTTTGCCAAGGCAGACGCACTCGATCCCAAGCAAGCCATCGGGTCGGCGGCGGAAGGCTTGGCGGCGGTGCAGCAAAACGATCCGCAGGGCGCTCTGGCGACGGTGCGCGCGAAGTTGGCGAAACGGCCGAATGATCCGTTTCTCTTGTACTTGCGCGCGGAAATTCTGACCCAAAGCGGCCCGGCCGTTGGCAGCGCGGAATTCCGCGAGGCCATGGAGTCGGCGAAGAAGGCGGTTGCGCTGCGACCCTCGTTAGCGGGCGCGCATGATGTTTTGGCGAAACTCTGCCTGCAGGCAGGACAGACCGAGGCCGCCGCGGAGCAAAGCCGCAAAGCGCTCGCCAGCGATCCCAAAGACCAGACGGCGCTCTATCACCTCATTCAGGCGCTGCGCAAGAGCGGAAAAAAGGATGGCATTCCGGAGCTGCTCAAACAACTGGCGGACTTGAGGATGGAGAGCACCAAGCAAGAGGCGGAGCACTATCGCTATAAGCTCGTGGAAGGAAAATCCCCGTCAACGGAGAAGTAACGTTTCTGATGTTTACCCGCCGTTCTTTCATACAACTCTCACTCGGCTCGACCGCTCTCGCCATGACCCCACGATTGTTCGCGCAAGGCGTCGCCGCGCACACGGTGAAACCCATGGCAAGGCCGGCGCCTTCGGGGCGACCTTTCAATGCGAATTTCGTCGATGTGGCGGCGTCAGCCGGTTTGCGAGAGCCGATTCTCTATGGCGGTGTCGACAGCAAGAAATACATCCTGGAAGCGACTGGGTGTGGGTGTGCCTTCATCGACTATGACAACGATGGATGGATGGATATTTTTCTGCTCTCGGGCACGCGCTTGACCGGTGATCCGCCAGGCGCAACCAATCGTCTTTATAAGAACAATCGGGACGGCACCTTTACCGATGTCACGGAGAAAGCCGGATTGAAGGAGACCGGATGGGCTTCCGGTGTCTGCATCGGGGACTACAACAACGACGGTTTCGAGGACATCTTCTGCACCTACTTCGGGCAGAACCATCTGTATCGCAACAATGGCGATGGCACATTTACCGATGTCACCAAAAGCGCCGGTCTGTGGAATGATCAGCCGCGCTGGGGTGCGGGCTGCAGCTTTGTCGACTACAACCGGGACGGAAATCTCGATTTGTTCGTTTCGAATTATGTTCGCTTTTCCTTTGAGCATGCGCCGGTGCCCGGTGAAAACGTGAACTGCAATTGGAAAGGCGTGCCGGTCGAGTGTGGACCGCGGGGATTGCCCACCGGCAGACATTCGCTGTACCGCAACCATGGGGACGGTACGTTCACCGATGTCAGCAAGGAAGCAGGCATCGCGACTGCTACTGAGTCCTACGGGATGACCGTGGTGGCCGCCGACTTCGACGAGGACGGGTGGACTGACATTTTTGTGGCCTGTGACTCCACGCCCAGCCTCCTTTTCATGAACAATCATGACGGAACCTTTCGAGAGGAAGGTGTGGTTCGCGGCGTGGCTTTGAGCGATGACGGCATGGAACAGGCCGGCATGGGAGTCGGCGTCGGAGACTACGATCTCGACGGTCACCTCGACCTGTTCAAAACGCACTTCGTCGAGGACGCAAACGGGCTTTACCACAATGAAGGGAAAGGGAACTTCGATGACGTAACGCGGTCATCAAGATTGGCGGTTGAGACGCGGTATATCTGCTGGGGCGCGGGCATTGTCGATCTCGACAACGATGGTCACCCCGATCTCTTCATGGTGACAGGGAATGTGTACCCGGAGGTCGAGCGAAAGTTGCCGCAATATGCGAACAAGACGCCACGCGCGCTATTTCGCAATCTCGGCAACGGGACGTTTGAAGAACTCGGGGAGCAAGCCGGGCCTGGCGTGACCGAGCCGCATTGCAGCCGAGGTTGCGCGTTCGGGGACTTCGACAACGACGGAGACGTTGACATTCTGATCGTGAACCTGAACGAGCCTCCGTCACTGTTGCGAAATGACCTTCGCGGTAAACAAAACTGGATTAAGGTCAAGCTCGAGGGAGTCAAGTCGAATCGCAGCGCGATTGGTGCGCGGGTGTTGGTGCACTACGGAGGCAAGGTGCAGGCGCAAGCGGTGCTGAGCCAGTCCAGTTTTTACTCGTGCAACGATCCGAGACTTCATTTTGGATTGGGGGCATCGAACACCGTCGACATCGACGTCTTCTGGCCCAACGGGCTCCATGAAAAGTTTAAGGCCGTCTCCGCCAACCAACTGGTCACTCTGCGTGAAGGGTCGGGAATCGTTCCTTCCAAAGGGTGGGCGAAGAAGTAGCGCAAGAGCAGGTCAGGCGGAAGGGTGTTGGACCCGCCTAGTATAAATCCATTAGAGATTTTTCTTGACAGTGAGGCGGGCGGGCGGCTATAAAATTCGGCGATATGAGAAAACGTTTTCTCCAAAGCAAGTCAGCAACTGCGCGCGTGGGGTGAACATGGCTGCCAAGATGCGGCTGTTATGCTTCGGGTTGTTCCTGCTTGCCTTCCTGCTGTTTCCTTCCAGCTTCGTCTTCGCTCAATTCACCAGTAGCATTCAGGGAAACGTTGAGGATCCGAGCGGTGCCGAGATCGCTGATGCGAAAGTTACTCTGATCAATTCTGCCACCGGAGTCACAACAACCACTGTCTCCGATGCTTCCGGCAACTACCGGTTTATCAGCCTGGCGCCGGGCGCGTACAAGATGAGCGTTGAGGCAAAGGGATTCGCCAAGTCGACGAGCGAACTAACTCTTCTTACCGAGCAGAACTTGAGTGTCCCTGTAAGACTGGAGGTGGGATCCGCAACCCAAGCCGTGACGGTGACGGCCGAGGCCCCCGTGGTCGACACCGCCGAGAGCCGCAACCAGTTGACGCTCGAGAATCGAGCCGTGGCGGAGTTGCCGGTACCAGGTCGCAATATGGTCACACTGACGACGCTGGCTCCCGGAGTATCGGGTCTGGGAACCACAGGCGGTGGCCAGCCCGGCAAAGCCGGCACTCCTGGTTCTGGCGTCGACAACTACTCCACTGAAACGCAGGTCGATGCTAGTGCCAACGGGCAGGGGCAGATGTCGAATATGTACGTGATTGACGGCCTGGACATCACCAGTGGCATCCGTCAGGGTGTTCTCAACCTCACGCCCAATCCCGAGTCCATCCAGGAAACCAGTATCCAGGTCAACACCTACTCATCGGAGTTCAGCCGTGCGACCGGTGTGCAGGAAGTCTTGACCACGAAGTCGGGATCGGAAAAGTTCCATGGAGAAGCAGCGGACTGGTTCTATTACCAGAAAATGTTTGCTGCGACTCATTTCTCGCCGAAGTACCTGCCGTTCCATGGCAACAATTTCTCGTTTTCGCTCGGTGGCCCGATCATTCCGCACAAGCAGTTTTTCTTCTATTTTGCGGTAGAGCCATTGAGGTCATCGCTGGCGACCAATGGCGCCATACAGTTTGCTGATCCGCAGTTCATCAATTGGGCGCAGCAAAACCATGCGAACACGGTAGGCACGCATGTGCTTTCCACATACCTGCCCACGAACGTGTCTGGTGTTACGGCACAGGCCGCTTCCGACTATTTCGGCAAGGACAAGAACGGCAACCTGATCTGTGGCACGCCCGCCGTTGAAAACATCCCGTGTAGCCTGAACATCCTCGACAACGCGAATTTCAGTGCTCCGCAGGTTCGTAATGGTACTCAATATTTTGGTCGAGTCGATAAGTACTTTCGGCGCGATCGCATCTACGGCAGTTTCTACCGAACCCTCCTCACCTACGGTGCGGCTTCGGCGATTCCGGCCTTCTCGGCCTTGAATAAGAACTGGCAGCGCGCATTTCAGGTGAACTGGGCGCACAACATCTCAGGCAACACTTTGAATGAAGCCATTTTTGGTGCGAACCGAGTCGAGGGTGTTCTCGGCAGTGGCGCGAAGGATTACTCGGTTCCGTCGATTGCGGTGCAAGGAGTTAGCACGGAAGGCGGTCAAAGCTTTGGGGTGGGATTTGCGCAGGGAGACTTTATTCAGCACAACTACCACTGGCGCGATGTGCTCACCCACGTCAGGGGCGCGCACACTTTGAAATTTGGCTACGAAGGCTGGTACGGAGATGATGTTGAGCCGTTCCAGGGGCCATGGTCGCAACCTACCTTCAATTTCGACAATCTTCTGGCACTCGCCCAGGATTCGCCGCACAGCGAGAACCACGTGATGTATGACCCGCTCACCGGAAAGCCAGTCTTGTGGTCGTGGGACGCCGCCTCGAGAACCTGGGGGCTGTTTGCGGAGGATACCTGGAAAGCGCGGAAGAACCTGACCCTGACCTTGGGGCTGCGCTGGGATGACAGCGGCAACCCGTGGTCGAAGAGTGCAACGACCGTTTTCGGCAACTTCTATCTCGGACCGGGGCAAACCTTCCAGCAACAGGTCGCGAATGGTTTCGCCAAGGCGACGCACAACGCATTGAATCATTCGGTCAACAATCTCGTCAGCCCGCGAATTGGCTTTGCGTGGGATGTCGCCGGTACCGCAAATACCGTGGTCCGCGGTGGCTTCGGTGTGTACAACAACTGGCTAACGCAAGCCAATGTGCAGGAAGAATTCCGCGGCAGTCCACCCGGACCGATTACTCCAACCTTCACGACGGGGACGTCAACGCCTCCGCTATTTGCTCTCGGAACTGGTGGGAAGCCACCGTTTGGGTTCACCTATCCGGCACTCGCGGGTTCGCCGCTCTGTCCTACGCTTGGGGCCAACGGTTGTCTGGACTCGAAAGGAGGAATTGTTGGCGGGAACTTTGGCATTGGGGCGATTAACCCCAACTTGAAGTCTCCCAAGGCAGACATATGGTCGCTGACCTTGGAGCAGAAGATTACCAACAACTATTCGGCCAGTGTTGGCTACGCCGGGTCGCACGGCTACAACATGGTTGGTGGAGGCGACCAGGCCGGCATTGTCAGCTACGGTCAAAGCATCAATGCGTTTGCAGGTGATCTCATCCAGAACAATAGTCTTGCGCCCACGCGGCTCAATACCAGCTTCGGATCGATCGGCTACACAGACAACAACCGACGGAGCAACTACGAAAGCATTTTCTTCGAATTCAAGGGACGTTTCTCCGGGCGCGGTTTCATCGACGCTTCCTACACGAGATCGCGCTCGCAGGACGACGCGTCCGTGTACCCGGCTGAGGCCAATCCGAACCAGTACTACGGAGCCTCGCCCTGGGATGTGCCCAATCGCTTTTCTCTGACGCTCAACTACGAGTTGCCTGGATTAAATGGCGGACGAGGCTTTGCCGGTCGCGCAACCGGCGGGTGGGGAGTCAGTGGAACCAGTATCTTCCAAAGCGGCTACCCACAAATGATTTGGACGACGGCCTCGTTCCAACCCGCCTGCCAATTCACTGGTACGGGCGCCCCGCCGTGTCCTTCGGCAGCGAATCCAGCAGTTGGTTTTGGCCCGAAGAGTGGCGACTTTAACGCCGATGGAGACACGAGTGGAGTTGCCGGCGTCGGGCTCGATTTCCCTGACGTCACCAGCTATCACCAAGGCACGTCCAAGACTGCCTTCCTCAATGGTGTTTTCTCGAGTGGCCAATTCGCTCAACCCGCCTTTGGGACGCAGGGCAACGAAAAACCGAATCAATTTCGTTCTCCAAACTACGCCGAAACGGACTTAAGTTTTTACAAGAACACGCATCTGACCGAAAGCGTGAATTTTCAGGTGCGGTTTGAGTTCTTCAACATCTTTAACCGGGTGAATCTGACGCAGTTCGATAACAACCTCGCGGATGGACCGTTTGGCAAAGCAACCGGGCAGCAGTTGCCTCGCAATTGGCAGATTGGCGGCCGGTTGACATTCTGATTGCCTGGGTTGAATCAGGCAGAGAAAGCCCCTACGCTTAAACCGAAGCGGAGGGGCTTTTTGCTGCGCGTGGCGCGGAGATGTGTCGGGAGGGACGACGACTCAGAACCATGCCGTCCAGCCCCGTCGCGCACAAGAGCTAGCCGTGAAGAGACGGTAAGGATCAAATCCTTACTTCAAGCCGCTTGCATCGTGCTCGCCTTTGTAAGCGGCCTTTCTTTTGCGGTAGCACAAAGTTCTTCCGCCAATACTCGGAACATCGCGGCTGCGCTGCAGACCAGAGACTTCGCGAAAGCCCTGGAGTTGCTTCGCCCCGCCCTGCAGCAGGCGCCCGGCGACGCGCAACTGTGGGCTATGCAAGGCACTGCCTACGCGGGTAGCGGGAAGAAGAGGGAAGCCCTGGATTCCTTTCGGAATGCCCTCAGGATTTCTCCCGACTACCTTCCGGCACTGCAGGGCGCGGCGCAAATCGAATATGAGAACGGAAGTGCGGCGGGGATCCCGCTGCTCAAACGTCTATTGCGGCTGCGGCCCGAAGACGCAACCGGACACGGCATGCTAGCCGTGCTTGAGTATCAACAGGGAGACTGCGGGAACGCGGTTGTCCATTTTGAGAAAGCAAAGTCGCTGTTGGACGGCCAGGTCAGCGCCCTGCATGCGTATGCGACATGCCTGGTCAAGATCCACCAGTTCGGTAAGGCCACTGACGTCCAGCGTCACGTGGTTGATTTGGAGCCGGGAAGTGAGCATGAGCGTCAGTTATTGGCAGCTGTTCAACTGATGGCGCACCAGCCTGCCGACGCCTTGACCACACTGCAGCCGACCGATATGGACAAAGCAAGTCCCGAGAGCCTGGAACTGTTGGCCACCGCATACGAGGACAATGGTGATACCCCACAGGCGGTTGCGACGCTGCGCCGGGCAATCCTGCTCGATCCACACAACGTCAATCTGTACCTTGATTTTGCGAACATGAGTTCTGCGCACGACTCGTTCCAGGTCGGGGTTGACGTGGTATCCGACGGCATCAGTCAATTGCCCCAGGCGGCGCCGCTCTACCTGGCGCGAGGTGTACTTTACGTTCAACTGGCTCAGTACGAAAAAGCAGAGGCTGACTTTGATACAGCGCAGAAGCTTGATCCCCGCCAATCGTTGAGCTCAGCAGCTCGCGGTGTGCTGGCGGGACAGCAGGATGATCTGGATCAGGCCTTGTCTACCGTACAGAAAGAACTGAAGACTAAGCCGCGCGATGCGTTGCTGCTTTATCTTCAAGCAGACTTCCTTTCCCAGAAGGGGGCGGAGCCGGGCACGGCTGATTTTCAGCTAGCCTTGCGCTCGGCCAAGCAAGCTGTATCCGTGCAGCCCACTCTGAGTGGTGCGCGGACGGTGCTGGCGAAGCTAGAACTGCAATCGGGCAATCCTAGTGAAGCCATTGAACAGTGCAGAAAGGCGCTCGCACACGATCCAAAGGACCAAACTGCTCTCTATCACCTGATCCAGGGGCTGCGGAAAACAGGCGACCAGTCCGAGATCCCTGATCTATTGAAGCGCTTGGCGGACTTGCGCAAGCAGGCGGCGAGAGAGCAGAGCCATCGCTACCAATACAAGCTGGTCGAGGAAGATGCAGAGCCGAAGTAGCCAGCCTGTTTGTTGAATGGCTCTTGCTCAAGCTTTGAGCAACACGTAGGTGCTGTAACTCTCCTTGTCGATTTTCATGAACGGCCGCATGCTTACGCTGCTTCCTTCGACCGATTGCGCTATCCAGTCTCCCGTGGCGTTGTTCGTCGCCTTGGCCTGCAGCAGGGAATTCTTGTCGAAGCTGGGCTGAGAATCGGCCACAGCGAACAGGACCAGCGGACCTCGTAAGAGAGCCACCAGGTTGGGATGGTTCGCGTCAACCGGTTCCAGCCGCAGAGGCATAGGCAGTTCGAGTTCGATGCGATCGCCGTCCTTCCAAGTGCGACGGATCGCCGCGAAGGATCCTGGCTGAACTTGTTCGGAAACGCGCTGACCGTTCACAGAAAGAACCGGTTCGGGCGAAGCCCAAGCCGGAATGCGTACATAGATCGCATACTCTTTCGGCTGCGAACCCGAAACCTGGATCTGGATTTTATTGTCGAACGGATACTTCGTCTCCTGCTTCAGGCCATAGCGACTGCTGCCATCGTTCCATTGCACTCGGGAAGGCGTGAACAGATTCACGTACACGCCATCTGCAGATCGCAGGTAAGTGCTGATGTGGTAGTCGGCCGCAACCTGAGGGAAGGTGCCCGAACAACACGGCCACTTTTGACCATACCAGACCTTCTTGCCAGTAGTGGCATAGTCGGAGTAGTAGAACGAGGTGCCGTCGGCCTGAATCGGCCAGGCACCAAGAATCGTGTTGTACAGGACGCGTTCCATGCTGTCGCCGTATTGTGCATCCTTGGTGACTCGAAGCAAATAGCGCGTGATTTTGAAATGACCGTAACTGCCACAAGGTGTTTCGAAACTCGCGTGCGTAAGGGCCAGGCTGTCTCCTAATTGGCCACGACCCGGTTCGCCGAACGACTCATCGGGGCCCCAGCCGCCGGTCGCGAAGCTTTGGGTCTTGACTAGCATTTCGAAACCATTCTTGGCGGCCTGGAGATGCATTTGGCTACCCAGCGTGATGTAGGCCTGCATGGCGGAACTGAAGGCGTTCACGTGGCTGTACGCATGCTCGAATGGAAGGACGTTATTGCCTTGTGAGAGTGGGCCGAAGTAGAAGTCATCCTCGAGATATTGCTTGGCCATGTCCCGATAGAAAGGCTTGCCGCTACGTTGGTACGCAAGGAACAAGTTTTCGGGAAGGGTATAAGTTTCATCCCAAGTGTAAGAGGTGTCCTTATGTGGCCGGGCGCGTTGTTCAAGACGGGATAGCGCCTTCTCGGGGAGATACGCCGTGATGGCGTGAGTAAGTTTTTCGTGGACGTCCATCGCCATCGGATCGTGAGCAAATTCGTGGGCGTCAATCAGGCCACAAGAGAGCTTGTCATAGGTGTAGGCAGGCAGGCGGTAATCCACGAAAAATTTGGCCTTGGGGTCGAGAGTCTCGGAATAGCCCTTCACCAGGCGGTTGATTTTCGCCCGGGTGGGCTCGGACCCGGTCACGGCATAAGCTCGCGACAAGGCCGACATGTACTGGCCGAAGGTATGTCCCGCAATGAACCCGTGAAAATCGTTGCGCTCCAGGCTGAATCCCGTCAGATCGTACCAACCGCCCATGTCTTCCCCTGGAGCGGGCAAACCAGCAACCTGGCGAAACACTTTGAGCAGGCGATCGTCGTCCAGGTTCAGGAAGCGGGCATGATTTTCGTCGAATTGCCGCTTCAACGGGCTGTCGAACAACTCGACCTCGGAATAGGCGAAAATATTCAGGGGCGTTTGAATGGCAACTGATCCGCGGTCGGATGCAGCCCAGGCTGGAACGCTACGCGCCACGTAAACGGCAGCAGTGGTGGCGGAGGCGGTTTTTAGAAAAGAGCGACGGCTGACGGGACGAAGCAACATGGCGATCCCTCGTGCGGATGAGGAGTATTAGCAAACGTTTTCTAAGCAAGATGTTCTCCCGCCAGCGCGGGATTGTCAATTGCCTTTGGCTCGCTCAGGCGGCGGGTTGCCGGTTCAGG
Source organism: uncultured Acidobacteriota bacterium (assembly GCA_963729415.1). GTDB lineage: Bacteria > Acidobacteriota > Terriglobia > Terriglobales > Acidobacteriaceae > Gp1-AA133. The sequence continues at coordinate 45,767 of CAVSOD010000021.1, forward strand.
ATTTCTTCTAGTTCCGTGATTTCGCTGGGGAGCAACCGGAACGTCGCCGCTCCGATGATGCCGGAGACTTGCCTCTCGCTACGAAATCCGACAATCGCCCCCGTGATGGCGGGATGATCCAGGGTCCAGGCGATGGCTACTTCTCCCGGCGTTCTCTCATGCCGGTTGCCGATCTCTCGCAGGGATTCCACCAGTTCGAGGTTTCGGGATAGCAGGGGCTCTTGAAAGTTGGGGAGGTTCTTCCTCCAGTCCTCGGACGTAAAGCTAGCGACGCGCTCCCGAGTCATGGCACCAGTAAGCAGGCCGGCGGACATCGGCGAGTAGACGATCACGCCAATGTGGTTTTCCTTGGCATAGGGAAGAATGTCAGCCTCAATTTCGCGGGTAACCAGGGAATAGGGAGGTTGCAGCGAAGTGATCGGCGCGATGGCTTGGGCGCGCTTCATCTGCGAAACGCTGAAGTTGGAAACCCCGATATAGCGGACTTTGCCCGCTTGCTGCAGGCGCGCTAATTCGGCCCAGCCTTCTTCCATGTCCTCATCCGGTTCCGGCCAGTGAATCTGGTAGAGGTCGATCACGTCGACCTCAAGACGCCGCAAACTGGCCTCGCATTCGCGGCGGATCGACTCCGCTTTCAGACAGGCTCCGATGCGTCCCTGGGAGTCCCACACGCGCTCGCACTTCGTAAACAGGTAAGGCCGGGGAGTGCGCCCCTTGATGGCCCGGGCCACCATCCTTTCCGAGTGCCCAAGGCCATACAGTGCCGCGGTATCCACCCAGTTAACGCCGTGCTCCAGAGCGGCGTGGATCGCGGGAATGGAGTCAGCATCGTTCTGAGGCCCCATGCTGCCGCTCCAACCGCCGCCTCCAATCGCCCAAGCACCAATGCCGATTGGGGTGATGTGAAGGTCACTGTTTCCGAGTCGGCGTTTTTGCATGACGCCCCCTGCAACATGCCAAAATTGGACGGCAAAGTGCCCGCAATCGCTTGCTCAAATGATTACAAACCGAGCTGTCCACTGCAGAGGCAGCTTGGTGCGGTAAAGCGACGAAGGCCATATAAATAGCTTGACAGACGCTTCCTGGGAGGACTATAAGCTCTTTCCATCAGTTGAGAAAGCGTTTTCTCAAATCGTTTTCCGCGCTCGACGTTGTCCTTGTGGGGAGGGCAAGATGCCGACAGACTTTTGCTGCCAACTGCTGCGCCGATCCGCCGCTGCGGTCCTCCTTCTCTTCAGCCTTACGGCTCTGGCCCAATACAGCAGCAATGTTCAAGGCGTGATTACGGATCCTTCCGAGGCAGCCATCGCCAATGCGTCAGTGCGCCTGCGCAACGTGGACACTGGGATCGAACAGAGTGACGCAACCGGCAGTTCCGGAAATTATCGCTTCACCAGTCTGGCACCGGGTAACTATGTGCTTACTGCCGAATCTTCGGGCTTTCGCAAAACAGAAGTGCGTTTCACGCTAAGCACGTCGGAAACGAAAGGCATCAATCTGACTCTGCCATTGGCGCAGGCTCAACAGATGGTCACGGTCGAGGTAACCCCGCCCGCAGTCGAGACCGATGACAGCCGGTTGGAAACAACCTTATCCTCCACCGCGGTTCGGGACCTGCCGCAGGCGAACCGCAATTTGTGGGACGTGCTCGCCGTAACTCCGGGAGTCGTAGGAGCAGGAGTTCGCGCTGCTGGAACGGCTCCAGGGGGCGGTAACGATAACTTTGGCACGCAAACGCCGCAGTTGAGCGCCAATGGGCGTAGCTATACGGGCAACCTGGTGATGGTCGATGGCATGAACGTCACCAGCCCCGTTCAGAACGGAAACATCATCCTGGCGCCGATTCCCGACGCGGTGCAGGAAGCCTCGTTGCAGGCGAACTCGTGGGACGCGGAAAACAACCTTGGCAGTTCCATCCTGATTCAAGTGACCACCAAGTCGGGGACCAACCAGTTCCATGGAACCGGTAGTCTGTTCTTCACGAATCAGGACCTGCAGGCCAAGCCCGACTTTCAAAGCGCGATCGCACCGTTTCAGCGTAAAGACCTCGTAGGCGCGCTGGGCGGACCGGTGATCAAGAACCGGATTTTCTTCTTTTCGGATTTCGAAAAACTGTGGTCAAAGGCTCCGGAGCAGCAGGGGACCCAGACCTTCGAGTCACCCGAGTTTGTTGCATGGTCGACCCAAAATTTCCCTAACAGCGTGGGAACGCAAGTAATGAAGCTCTATCCGGCGACATTTCTCCATCCCACCGGAACGACTGTATCAACGGGGAATTATGTATTCGGCCCGGCGGGATGCCCCTCCGGACAGACTACGATTCCGGTGAGTGGTTCGGTCACCATTCCCTGTGACTTGCCCATCCTTGACCAAGGCAGCTTTGTGTTCAGCCCGTATTACAACGCCCTCCAGTACAACTTCCGCGTCGACCTTTACGCCACGCAGAAAGATCGCGTGTATTTGAGTTACTACAACGTGTCGTTCGACCAGCAACAGCCCTCACCTCGTGCGGGATCTGCAAGCCCTGAACATCATGCGGAACCGCTATGGCCAGGCAGACTACACGCACACCTTCAGTCCCAACCTGCTGTGGGAATCGAGTTTCGCTTTTGCCAGTGTGGGTGGTGCCAATGGGCAGGATGCCAACTTGAAGGTACCGGAAATCAATGTTTCAGGTCAGGACGTCGGATATCACATTGGTGGGGGATGGGGACCGGGCGCGTTTCGCGGTCCGATGTACAACTGGCGTTCGGTTCTCAGCTGGATGCACGGACCCCATTCCTTGAAGTTTGGATTTGACGGCGGACACGGGATTGAGCATGGCGATTTCACGCCGGTGAACGTGCGTCCCATCTTCTCCTTCGACAACCTGCTCAAGCTTGCCCAGGACCAACCCACCACGGAGTCGGTCGGCGCATACAATCCCCTGACGGGTGAACCGGGATCGGTTGTGTTTGGCGGCCAATCGACTCCCTTCGGATTTTTTGCCCAGGACGACTGGAAGGTGAAATCCAACCTGACGTTGACGCTGTCCCTGCGCTGGGACGATTTTACGAATCACAGTCCTTGGGGAAACAGTGGGTTCAAGTTCAGTAGCCTGATCCTGGGGTCTGGAAGCACCTTTGCGGATCAGGTCGCGAACGCTGCCGTCCGAACAGTTCCGTCGGTGTTCGCGAACTCGATGAACAATATCTGGAGTCCGCGCATCGGGTTCGCATGGGATCCTAGCAAAACCGGCAAATGGGCTGTACGAGGCGGGATCGGCGTTTATCACGACTGGGTTGTGCTGGGTCAAACCGTCGATCAGACAAGGCTCAATCCGCCCGGGTTGATCAGTCCGACTTTCTTCAGTGGCGGCACGGGCATTCAGCCCATCTTTGCACTGGCTCCGTCAGGCACCTATCCGTTCAACTACCCCTTACCTGCGATCCCGGCTGGGCAATTGGATCCCAAGGGAGGTGTCGTGGGGACTCAAGCCGCCGTTACATCGCTCGACCGCAAGATGAAGGCGCCACTGGCGGTGAACTACGTCATTGGCGTGGAGCACCAGCTTCCGTGGAGGCTGGTTGCGGGTGCGAGTTATACGGGGTCGCGCAGCTACAACGGGCTGACGGGCACGGACGAAAATCGCTGCGCGGGGTGCGCGACGCTTAACGGAGGGGGAGAAACCGTCACCCGACCGAACACAAGCTTCGGATCTATCGACTATGTCAACAATGCCAACGCGGCTACGTATAACGGAATGATTCTGAGCCTGCGTGGGACTGCCAGTTCGCGCGGCAGCTTTCAAGCGTCCTATACACTCTCCCACGCCAAGAGCTACATAGAGGCGGGCACTCGCTTTGATCAGGACACGGGAGGACAGAACTTCGGCACTAACCTCAGCGTTCCGGATCAGAACGCCTACTTCAACTACTATGCGGACGCGAACTGGGACGTGCGGCAGCGTTTCTCGTTTTCGGGTCTCTACACCTTGCCCGGATTGCGCAACGGAATCGGCAAGGTCCTTACCTCGGGATGGGAAGTCAGCAGCATCATGGCTATCCAGACGGGGACGCCCTTCTGGGTGATCGATAATCGTTCGCTCTCTGGGGGTGGAGACTACAACGCGGACGGTAACAACTTCGATATACCGATGGCGCCGGCGCAGAATTTCACCGGGTCACACAGCCGGCAGGCCTACATCAATGGATTGTTTACGACCGCTGACTTTCCGGCTCCTCCCGCCGGAACCGAGGGGGATCTGAAACGAAACATCTACCGCAATCCTGGTTTGTTCCAGTGGGATGCGAGCGTTCTCAAGAACAACCACATCCCCTGGTTCGGCGAGCAAGGGAATCTGCAATTCCGCTTCGATTTCCTCAACGTTGTCAACCACGGAAACCTGGGCGGCGTCGATCCTTACTTAGGCGATGCGAATTTCGGCAAGGTGAGGACAGCCCTCGGCGCCCGACAACTCCAACTCGGTTTGAGGGTCTCTTTCTAGCGATTGGAGGGAATGGATTCTCGATTCAGGCTCCACAAATGAAAGCCTGCACGGCTCTAGCGGCAGAGCCTTGCGCGATCTCTGAGCCACTCGGCGTGTTTCGCGAGTGGCTCTTTCAATCATGGTCAATCGATAGGTGGCGACGGTGGCGTCTGGAGCAGTAAAGTTGGTGTTCGCGGCGAGCTCGTAGCGGCCTCAAAAGGTGGATCAGGAGCATACCAGCATGTTTTCTGCGCCTAGGCGACGGTTCCTGCAACAAGCTTCCCGCGCAGGAATCGCATTCTCTGCCAGCACTCTGCTAGGGCGAGGCTTATTTGGGCAGGCAGGCACGAACCCGGCGTGCAGGGTTTATGTCGACTCGCGGCGAACCATCTCGCCAATCGACCGCAACCTTTTCGGGTCCTTTATCGAACATCTGGGTCGCGCAGTTTATGGCGGAATCTACGATCCGGGTTCGAAGCTTTCCGATGCTGACGGATTTCGGAAGGATGTCCTTGCCGAAATCCGAGAGCTGGGCGTACCGATCGTCCGCTATCCAGGTGGGAACTTCGTATCGGGCTACAACTGGCTCGACGGCGTTGGCCCCAAGCAAAATCGACCGCGTACGCTTGACAAGGCTTGGGACAGCTTCGAATCGAATCAGTTCGGCACGAACGAGTTTCTGGCATGGTGCAAGGCCGCAGGAACCGAACCGCTCATGGGGCTGAATCTCGGAACCGGTACAGCGGAGGAAGCCGCCGCGCTGGTGGAGTACTGCAATATCGATAAAGGTACGCGCTGGAGCGAATTGCGGCGCCAGCATGGGATTGCCGAGCCTTACAAGATCGAACGGTGGTGTCTTGGCAACGAGATGGACGGTCCCTGGCAGATCGGTCACATGACTGCGAGCGAGTATGGATTGAAGGCCGCGGACGCTGCCCGACAGATGCGCTACGTGGATCGTTCCCTCAAGCTGATTGCCTGCGGGTCGAGTGGTCCCTTCATGCCAACTTATCTCGAATGGGATCGTGAGGTGCTCGAGCAATGCTACGACTACGTGGATGGACTGTCGCTGCATCGCTATTTCGGCAACAACGCCCGCGATACAGGAGGAGACACTTCGAAGTACCTTGCCTTGAATCTGCTGATGGAGCGTCAGATTTCGGAGACGGTCGCAGTGTGCGACCTGGTCCGCGGTCACAAGCGATCTCCGAAGCAGCTCTGGTTGTCTTTCGACGAATGGAATGTGTGGTATCGGACCACCACCGGCGATGCGGTCGACGGACACAGGCAGGAAGCCCCGCACCTGCTGGAAGAGATCTACAACCTTGAGGATGCACTCCTGGTCGGTGGGCTGATCAACACGTTGTTGCGGAATGCAGACCGGGTGAAAATCGCGTGCCTGGCACAATTGATCAACGTGATTGCGCCCATCATGACGGATCCGAACGGCCTGTTCCGGCAGACGATCTACTATCCGTACAGTTGGGCTCTGCAGTTTGCCAAAGGTGCCGTGTTGAACCTGCTGGTGGAATCGTCCACCTACGAGGTGAAAGATCTCGGCCAGGTGAGCCATGTGGACGTGGCCGGTACGTACGACCAGAGTGCCGGCAAGGTATCGCTCTTCGTTCTCAATCGCGATTTATCGAGCGCGCATCCAGTAGAGATTCTGTGGGAGGATGCCGCGCCGAGCCGTGTTCTCTCAGCAGCGCTGCTGACTGGCGACGACCTGAAGGCCAGCAACAGCTTCGCATCGCCTCAGCGCGTCAAGCCCCAGTCATTCACCATCCCAAGCGCCAGCGCTGGACGAACCAAGTTTGAAGTTCCGGCGCGGTCGTATGTGGTTGTTCAATGGACGCTTTAGATACGGAGTAGAAAGCATGTTTGGAAAAGAGCGCATCTCGCGAAGGGAATTCGTGACATCGGCAGTTTCGGTCGCCGCGTTGTCAGCGCTGCCGGGTATCGGCGGCCGAGCCGAAGCGGCGGCGGATGACGCTTCGAAGGCAATCGTTAAGCTGACCGACGATCCCAACTGGAAAGACCAGGGAATCGAGAATCTCGCCAAGTCGCCCCACGCCAAACTGCGAAACATTCCCGTGCGCGCGGTCACGATTACCGGTGGTTTCTGGGGACCACGTCGCGAGATCAACGTGACGCGAAGCATTCCCAGCATGCACGACCTGCTGGAAGCCAATGGACGCATGGACAACTTTCGTCGCCTGGCTGGGAAAAGTAGCAAAGCGCAGAGCGGCCCGGTGTTTTCAGACTCTGACATATATAAATGGACGGAGGCTGTCGGGTTCGTTCTGCAATCCGGCGATCGTGCTGACCTGCGGGCAACAAGCGCCAAGATGATCGATGAAGTAGTGGCCGTCCAGGAACCTAGCGGATATCTAAACACCTACTATCAGGACGATCGCAAGTCGCTGCGGATGACTCCGCAGACACAAAGCACCGGGCACGAACTCTACAACATTGGGCACATGCTGCAGGGCGCGATCGCTTACTACCGTGGCACAGGCGATCGAGAACTGCTCGACGCAGGCATTCGCTTCGTCGACGATTTTCTGCTGCCCAACTACGGCCCAGCTCCCAAAAAGCCAATCGTCTCCGGCCACCCGGAGATCGAGATGGCCTTGATCGAGCTCTATCGCATAACCGGCGACCGACGGCAACTCGACCTCGCGGGCTACATTCTGCAAGGAGATAAACGAGCCGAGTTCCCCGAGCGCCGCACCATATACATGTTCAGTGGTACCCCCTTCACAACGCGGACCAAGCTGGAAGGGCACGCCGTTCGTGCGATGTACGCCTGTTGTGGCGCAACCGACTATTACCTGGAGACTGGCGACCCCGCTTATTGGAAAACTCTGAACACGTTGTGGGACGACATGACCGCCACCAAGATGTACGTGACCGGCGGAGTCGGTTCCAGGTCGGACGGGGAAGCCTTCGGTGACGCCTACGAGTTGCCAAACTTCCGCGCGTACGGGGAAAGCTGCGCCGCCATCGGCAACATGATGTGGAACTGGCGAATGCTCGCCGCAACGGGAGACGCGAAGTTCACCGATGTGATCGAGCGCGCGTTGTACAACGGAATCAATTCCGGCATGTCGCTCGACGGCACGCTTTACTGCTACCGCAATCCGCTTGCATTCGACTCATCGACCGGAGACAAGATCAGGAATCCCTGGTACGACGTGACTTGCTGTCCGCCGAACCTCGAGCGCACGTTTGGATCGCTGCCAGGCTATCTCTACAGTACGAGCGCCGACGGGGTTTACGTGCATCTCTACGAAAACTCCGAGCTCAACTGGCACTTGGAGAATGGCATTGGGCTCAAGGTTACCCAGAAGACGAACTATCCCTGGGACGGGGATGTCGAAATCGCGGTCACGCCGGCGCAAGACACGGACTTCACCTTTTACGTTCGCGTTCCCGGCTGGGCTGACCATGCGGAAGTGTCGGTAAACGGAAAGACGATCGCAGGTGTGAGATCAGGGGAATACCTTCCCATCCACCGTCGCTGGGCAAAGGGCGACACGGTTCGCCTGAAACTCGAGGTTGTGCCACAGGTGATAGCGGCGAATCCGCGTGTTGCGGATGATACCGGGCGCGTCGCCGTTCAGCGCGGTCCTCTTATTTATTGCCTGGAAGAGGTCGATCAGCCTGGCGGGGTTTCGTTGACCGACGTTGCGGTTAATCCAGGTCGCCATCCGGCAAGTCAATTTCAACCCGAGTTTAAGAGCGACATGCTGGGGGGAATGGTAGTTCTACATCACACCGGGTCGGTCTATGAGCACGGCGGCTCAGAGAAACAACTCTACGGTCGCTATCTCGGGGTGCCCGCGAAGGCCCGTGAGGTTCCGTTGACATTTATTCCGTACTACGCATGGGCCAATCGGCAAGCGACTTCGATGCAGGTCTGGAATCTGCTGGCGCAAGGGTAAGGCTGCCTCACCAAGTGAGACGAAGCAGTGAGATGCCTTGTCGAGGAAGGGTGAACTGCTCCCGGAATTCTCCACCTTGGATGGGAACCCAACGCGGGGAATCTAGAAGCTGTAATTGCCCAGCACTTTCGAGGCGCCGATATTCGTCTTGCGTCGGCGATTGCGGGGAGCCCATCTCTTTCCACAATGTGAAGGCATTGCTGTGGTCGGTGTCGACTCTGAAATGCTCGAGCAAAACACGGCTCATATTTGCCGGCAACCCCGTTATTTCGACGTCGACACCAGTTGCAGGGAAGGGAAGATCGTCGTCATGGTAGTTCCAGACCAAAATTTCCATCTCGCGATCCTTGCGAGTTGCAATCGCGTTGATGTCGGGCTGCGCTCTCACTCCAGAACGCACAACATCATCCAACGACAAAGCACCGGAACTCTTAGCTTTCACGCGCTCTCCAGCAAGCAATCCCAAAATCCGAAATGCGTTTAACACTGGCTTGTCTATGCCATTGGTGGCCAGTTCCCGAAACCCGGCGAAGTAAGGCTGGTCCTCAAATTCGAAAGCCCATGTCACGGCACCGAGGACGTTGATGTGCCGCTCCTCGGCTAACTCCAGCACGCGATCCATAACCTCGACGGTGTAGGCGCCGTACAGCGGCCCATTGCGATAGGAGTTTTGGGGATGGTCCATGGCGGAACACGCTGCGCAACCCTCCGGGTCGGACTCGCCGAGAACAATCGGGGTCGTTCGCCACTGCCGGAAAGGAAGCAACGATGCTGAAGCCTTCTTCGATAGCAGCAAGCTGACGTTGGATTCCCATCTGAACGTGGTCTCCTTCCCAGGTGGGCGATCCCTTGGGATGGAAACTGATGAAGTCCAGACGCGAGCCTTGGCCACCGTTCGCGAAGTTCTTGCCGTGCGCACAATGCTCAAGGAACGCCCGGAGAAAGTCGGCAGCTTTCGAGTTCCCGGGGCCCGTGCTGTCCGGTCCTCCAATTCGCGCTTCGGGGAGTGCACGCAATGTCGCATCAATGGTCACGTCATACAATTTGAAAAACTCTTCCCGTGTCCCCTTCCAATAATCGATGTCGGGTTCGTTCCACACTTCCCATAGCCACGTCTTTACCTCGGCGTCCCCATAACGTTCTCGAAGATGATGAACAAATTGAAAAACGAGCTCGGACCACTTTCCGTAGTCTTTCGGTGGGTAGGCCCAGCCGGTGTAGATCTCGGAGACAGGCGTCCGCGGGAAGTCGTGGCGGTACGGTTTGGGGTGGCTGGAGAGAACTTCCGGCATGAAGCCGATCTCCACGAGTGGTTTTACTCCACTGGAATGAAAAGCGTCAAAAATCTGATCCAAAATAGTCCAGCTGTAGATGGGCCGTCCGGAAGGATCCTCAGTGTAGACATTGGTAGAGCCCCACTTCAGGGATGCAGTTCCGTCGCCGCTGGTCAGAAGATTGTGGACACGCACGTACACCGGCGCAGCATCGAGCGCAGCCAACTCGCGCAGAAGTTTTTTACCGTTGAGTGAATAAGAGTAGTTCGGTTCGTCGTAGCCGAAGTAATTCCAGATGGGTGGCAATTGTCCGACTGCCTGATCGAATTGCACTTGGATATGAACGCCTGTTGCGCCGGATTGGGGCCAGCAATGGACTGATGCAAAGCTGACGAAGATGAGCCAACCGAGGCGCCATCCGAAGATCTGGCTCAACCTTCGTTTCCAATTTCCATCTATCATCCCGATTACTCTTTGCGGAACGGTTTCAGGTGCACAGCGAGCGCGGGTCTCTAGGGTGTGTTGCATCTTCGGATTCGAAGTCCATTTCATTCGCTCCGGCTGGGCGGATGGTGAACTGTTTTTCGGAGGTCGGAGGACTTAGTAACTGCGGCGAAGTCTTCATCGCCGTAGCCGTCCGCGACGGCCCCTTGAAATATTGAAAGTGCAACCGCAGCGGTCTGAAGAGAGAGTCCACGCTCGGATGCGACCCGGACGGCGTACGTCAGGTCTTTCGCCATCCACCGCAGCGCAAAATTGGGCGTAAAGTCATTGCTCGCCATCCGGTCGACCATCCGCCGGATGATTCCGCTTCCCGGCGCGCCTTCGGTAATGATGGGAATCGCTTCGGCGCGATCGAGTCCCGCAGCATCGATCATTGCCAGCGCTTCCGCAAAAGAAGCTGCCTGCACACCGCAGATGAAGTTGTTCACCAGCTTCATGAATGCTCCGCTTCCCGTCGCGCCGAGGTACACGACCTCGCGGCCGAGCACCGAAAAAACGGGCTGGGCCGCCTGGACCGCCTCGACCGAACCTCCAACCATGAAGCGGAGTTCTCCAGACTCCGCATGCGGTTTAGTACCTACGACCGGAGCATCCAGAAACGTGCATGATCGATTCGCCGCTTTGCCTGCCAGTTCGTGAACCCAATCAACACTGAGAGTGCTTGACTCGATCAGAACGGATCCTGGAGATACCCCGGCAAGAGCTCCGTCTTCACCGAGCCAAACATTGCGTGAGGCGTTATCATCCGCAACCATGCTCAAGATGATTTGCGCGCGAGACGCCGCCTCCCGCGGAGTTGCAGCGAGGAACGCCGCTGTGCCAGCAAAAGCACGAGATTTATCTTGCCCTCGGTTGTAAACGGTCAGGAGGAAGTCCGCCGAGAGCAGACGCCTGGCCATGCCAGACCCCATGATTCCCAGTCCCAGAATCGCAACAGCAGGCTTTGCCATAGTTATCACTCAACGTAAAGGAATAATGTTGATCGGGGCCGGTGTCGATCGGTCCACATGTACGGGGTTCCTCAGAGGTCGTCCAAAACCCTCCACCGTCACCTGCATGACGTCGCCGTCTTGCAGACGGATGTGATCGCTAAAACTGAGACAATTCGTACCAAAGAAGTGCACATGAATATCGCCAGGTCTGCGGTGGGCCTCAAACTTGAAATGATGGTGTTCGATATTTCTGAGGCTATGGCACATCTCGGACTCGCCCGTCCGAAACGTCTTGCTCCACTGGACCTGGCCGTTGCGCTCGATCGTCGAGCTGACCGGGATAGACTCAAACTCTGGATCGACGCTCAGTTCGGGTCCAAGCGCACAGTTGCGCAACTTTGATCCGGCCAGGTTCAGGTAGTTCTTCTTCTCGAACTGATGATCTGAGAATTCGTTGCCCGGTGCCATACCAAGGCGATAAGGCTGACCGTTCGGTGCAACCAGGTAAACACCGGCGATCTCGGCTTCTTCCCCGCCGTCCTCGGCATAACAGGGAATATCCAGGGCCTCGCCATGCGCCCGCAAAGTCGCGCCCCGTCCCTTGTAAAACCACTCCGGCGCAATTCCAACAGCACCTTCGGCAGGGCGACCAGCCTCGATCCCCCAGCGAAACATCTTCATGCTGTCGGTCAGGTCTTCAACCGCGCTCGCATGCATGGCCTGACGATCACGAGCACTCCCGAGATGGGTGAGTCCTGTTCCGGATATCAAGCAACGGGCCGGTTCTTCCGGGTGATCGATTGCAGGGAGCAGGCGCCACTCCGACCGGCCGCCGTAAATGCAGTTGTAGTCGAGGACTTCCCGGGTCGCTCTCTGGCGCACTACCTCACTGAGCGTCATGCCAGACGCAATCGCGATCTGAGCCAATTCGTAAATCGAGGAGCAGGTATCCACCAGGCGCACATGGGGTTCTTCCACCAGCGCAACCCGCCGAACTTTGCCTTTCTTGATTTGAATCAGTCGTGTCATCACACCTCTTGGGTCACTGCGCTATTCCACTACCTCGAATTCCTTCCCTGTCTCGTTGATGGCCAATCCCAAACCGGGGATCGTGTCGTCCAGATTGATGAATCCATCTTTGGCCTTCGGCTCCCCTTCAAATAGGTACCAAAACAACTCATTTCCTACCTCCACATCCACCATCGGAAAATACTCCGCCATCGGTGAGTTCAAGCTGGCCATCACCAGGTGATAGTTATGCATCTGGCCGGCGTGAGGGATCACCGGGATGGAGTGTGCTTCCGCGAGAGCCGCGATTTTTCGGGCCTGCGTGATGCCGCCTACACGGTTTGTATCGAACTGAATGTAGTCCAGAGCTCGCGCCTCGAGCAGCTCTCGGAATCCGTAGAGCGTGAATTCATGTTCGCCCCCGGCAATCGGAATGCGCGCGTGGGATTTGAGTTCGGCGTATGCATGGATGTCATCGGGGATCACCGGTTCCTCGAGCCAGCGCAGGCGAAAAGGCTCGAGCAGCGGCAGCATTCGCTTCGCATAGTCGAGTGTCCAGCCCATGTACGCGTCTGCCATAACGTCGATGCTGTCACCAACCGTCTCACGAACCGTTCGAACCAATTCGACGTTTCGCTGCATTCCGGCCGGACCGTCGGCCGGGCCCCATCCAAAGCGCAGCTTCATGGCTTGAAACCCCTCTTCTTTATAGCGGCGCGCTTCATCGGCGAGTTTGTCCAGATCCCCGCTATAAAGGCGCGACGCGTAAACCGGAATCCGGTTCTTCGTCCTGCCCCCCAGAAGGCGAAAGACTGGCTGCTTGGCGGATTTTCCCAAAAGGTCCCACAACGCGATATCCAGCGCGCTGATCGCGACCATACCAATTCCCTTGCGACCGAACGCCATCGTCTTGCGGTACATGTGCTGCCATAGGCGCTCAACGTCCCAAGCGTCCTCACCGATCAGCAAGGGCTTCAGGTAGACGTCAATCAGTTGCTTGGTGATCTGAGGCGCAAGTGCCGCATTCCCTAGACCAACCAGGCCAGTGTCGGTGAAAACTTCGACCACGAGCCAGCCATGAAAAGCGAAGGTTCCCATGGATGGCGATGGCAATTCCATCAGGTCCATCGGATTCGTGCAGAAGTGTGAAGGCAAAGGAGCCGTCCGGCCGCGCCATCGAAACACACGTGTGCGAATCTCGGTGATTTTCACGGAATTCCCTCGCAGCTCAGAAGCCGATCCAGCTTCAGCGGTTCTACCACCGGAACGCTGGCAACGATGATCAGGAAGGCGGCCACGTGAAATATCCCAGCGATGCCGAAAACAGCTCCGTAGCCGAACCCGTGGTCGAGCAGATACCCGACAATCTGACCGAACACGATGCCGCCCATTGCGCCTCCGAATCCGACCATGCCTGCAACTGAGCCAACCACGTTAGTAGGGAAGAGGTCCGTCGGCAGTACCATGACCAGGGTTGACCAGGACTGCTGCCCGAAGTAGGCGAGGCAAAAGAGGGCAATTGCCCATGCCACCGGAACCCGCGGCACCAGGATCACGAATGGCATCACCATGGCGCTCAAGCCAAGCGCCACTTTGCGCGCAACCCCGAGAGAGTATCGGCGCTGCACCAGGTAGCTAGAGAATGCGCCGCCTAGGAGACAACCGATTCCGGATGCGGCGCTAGGCATCCACGCGAACAAGCCGACCGCTTTCACGTCAAAACCGCGAGCGTCGTATAGGTACTTTGGCAGCCAGAAGAGATAGAAAAACCACGCCGCATCGCTCAAGAACTTCGCGAGCACAAGCCCTCGGGTTTCGCGAATGAAAAGTAGCTGAGCCCATGGTGGCCGCTTCGTCGCCTCGGCCAGAGAATCCGTTGGCTGCCCTTGGCCTGTAAGGGATGGACTTGAGGCCGGGCCTAGCAAACTCCACCACGCTGCCCAGAGAAGCCCCAGCCCACCTGTGATCATGAAGATCCACCGCCAATTCGCGTACGCCAGCACACCAGCAACAAGCGGAGGAGCCATGAGGGCTCCTACCGCGGTACCGCCATTGATGATCCCCATCGCCGTGGCTCGCTCTTCTGCGGGGAACCATTCAGCCACCCCACGCGAGGCAGCGGGAAAGCCACCACCCTCACCCGCGCCAAGAAGTAATCGGCTTGATGCCAGCATAAGGAAACTCGTGGCCAGTGCGTGGCTGGCGCAGGCTAGCGACCAGAACACCATCACCAGAGTGAAGGCTCGCCGGGTGCCCAGCAGGTCGACAACTTTTCCCCCACCGATATACATGAAGGCGTATGTAAACAAGAAAGCCGACTGGAGTGTGGAAAATTGCCCGTTGCTGAGTGGGATGTCGTGGCCAATCGCCTTGATCGCGACGGGGAGGGTCTGGCGATCGAGATAACTGATCGCGATCGCTGCGCTAATGAGGATAGCGATACGCCAGCGCAACACGCTGCCTCCATGCGGACCTGGGTTGCGGCCACGAGGCTTCGATTATAGGGGGCAAAGGGGGAGATGGTAAACGTTTACTCATTTCTCCTTCTTGCGGTAAAATCGCTGCTTTCGCCCACCCACCATGTGCCCCTACTGGAGCCGCCGCGATGTCCTGAAAGGCTTAGTCGCCGCCTCGGCTGCGTGGATTCACCCGGCGACCGGTCAGGCTGTTCGCGAGGACGAGCCTTCCTCGCCGTTGGTCGAAATCCAAGTCACTCCTATCAGCTCCCACACCTTCCGATTGAGCATTCTCCCGGTGGAGAACGGTACGGTTGTGTCCATTCCTTCCGACGGATCCCTCTCGCAGGAATCCTGGGGCGCCCCCATCGCGAGACTTCGCTCCGACCCCGGCCGCCAGATCGATATCGGGACTTCCCGGCTGACAATAACTTTCCATCCCGTCACCATCCTGGTGAAGAACGAGACGGACAAAATCATCCAGCGGCTTGTCTGGGACGAGAAGAGTGCGAGCCTCTCATTTCTCATCGGCGACTCGCCTTTGCTTGGGTTAGGCGAGGGCGGGCCCCAATACGATCGGCGCGGCTCTACCGACCTGATGCGCAACGGGCAGGATGTCTATAAACTCGCCACTCACGGTAGCAGAGTGCCCATCCCCTGGCTCATCGGAACATCAGGCTGGGCCATATTCTTTTACCAGCCGCATGGAACCTTTGATCTGACCGGACCCGAAGGGAGGTTTCTAGCGCCCCATCCCGGGGCCGCACTTCCCGTCGATGTGTTCCTCGTGGCATCGAGCGACCCGGTCACAATCATGGCAGAGTATGCGCGCATCACTGGTCAACCGGAGATGCCTCCGCTGTGGAGTCTCGGGTTTCAACAGTCGCACCGCACGCTCGCGAATCGGGAAGAGGTTCTCAACGAAGCGAAAACCTTTCGGGAAAAGCGATTGCCCTGCGATGCCCTGATCTACCTGGGCACTGGTTTTTGCCCCTCTGGCTGGAACACTGAGAATGGTTCCTTTGTTTGGAACTCCCACGTCTTTCCCGATCCGAAGGAGATGCTCGGCGAACTGCACCGCCAGAATTTTCGAGTCATTCCTCACGTGGTGATTCTTTCGGATCGGCTGCGCGGCACAGTACACGATCCCTGCGAACTCTCAAGCTTTGACGAAGCGGAAGCCGGCTGCTACTGGGATACTCATCGCAAGGACTTCACGATGGGAATCGACGGCTGGTGGCCGGACGAAGGAGATTCCCTCGATATCGCCTCGCGACTGGTCCGCAATCGCATGTACTGGGAAGGTCCGCAGATCGACCGGCCCAATGAGCGCCCGTATGCGCTGCATCGCAACGGCTATGCCGGTATGCAGCGCTATGCATCCTTCCTGTGGTCAGGAGATATCTACTCGACCTGGGAGACCTTGAAGACCCAAATCCCCATTGCCCTGAATACTGGCCTCAGTGGCATTCCCTATTGGGGCACCGACATCGGCGGCTTTGTGCCGACCCGCGAGTTCACCGCAGAGTTGTACCTGCGCTGGTTTCAGTTCGGTGCTTTCTGTCCTCTCTTCCGATGCCACGGACGTACCTGGAAACTGCGTTTGCCCTGGGGATGGAACACTGGAGATCCGGGTCCGGTCGAAGTCAAGAATTACGATGGAGCCGCGACACCGGATTCCAGTCAGCTGCACGACCCAAGTGTCGAGCCGATATGCCGAAAGTATCTGGAGCTTAGGTACCGTCTGCTCCCCTACCTCTACAGCGTCGTGCGTGAATGTTCCCTCAGCGGAATGCCCATCATGCGTGCCCTGTGGTTGCACTTTCCCGAGGATCCGCAGGCAGTTGAGCTGTAGCGACCAATATCTGTGGGGAAGCAGTTTGCTGGTCGCTCCGGTGGTGGAGCAGGGAGCAAAGACGCGTCGAGTCTACCTGCCGCGCGGTGCCTGGTACGACTTCTGGACCGGCGAACGACACGAGGGCGCCCGCGAGGTCACCAAGACCGTTGACCTCGAGACCATGCCGCTATACGTGCGTGCCGGAGCAATCTTGCCGCTTGGGCCGGTAAAACAATTCACCGGTGAAAAGATCGATGAATCGCTATCCATCTCGATTTACCCCGGCGCTGACGGATCGTTTCTTCTTTATGAAGATGACGGCGCATCCTTCAACTATCGCAAGGGAGAGTGGATGGGAATGCAATTGACCTGGAGCGACGCGCCCAAGGTTTTGCGTATGGAACTGGCTCCCGGCTCGCGCATGCTGCCGCTGGACAAGAGAGCTATGGTCGTGAAGGTCGCTGACATCAGTCGATCTGTGATATTTGACGGTACACCCGTCGAGGTCGATCTCTCGAAGTAGAACTCGAGCCACTGGAAATTAACGGCGTAAGAGAGGATTCGAAAATCATGAACTACCGCCCGCTGGGCAGGACCGGATGGAAAGTAGCGGAAATCAGCTTCGGTGCCTGGGCGATTGGAGGTTCCTGGGGAGATGTTTCCGAGGCCGAGGCCCTCGGTGCCTTGCGGACCGCGGTCGACGAGGGAGTCAACTTCATCGACACGGCGGATGTCTATGGTGACGGGCGTAGTGAACGCCTGATCGCACAGCTTAAGAAGGAACGCAAGGAAGAGATCATTGTTGCTACGAAGGCGGGTCGTCGCCTGCCGCGTCAAACAGTCGAAGGGTACACACGGTCCAATCTTACCGCGTGGATTGACGATAGCCTGCGCAACCTTGCCGTCGGAACGCTCGACCTCCTTCAACTGCACTGTCCGCCGACCGAGCTCTATTACCGGCCCGAGGTCTTTGGCTGGCTCGATGACTTCGTAAAGGCGGGCAAGATCCGCTATTACGGCGTCAGCGTAGAAAAAGTAGAAGAGGCGCTCAAGGCCATCGAGTTTCCGAACGTGCAAACCGTCCAGATCATCTTTAATTGTTTTCGCCAGCGCCCGGCTGATCTCTTCTTCGAGCGCGCCCGCCAAAAGAAGGTGGGCATTCTGGCTCGCGTCCCGCTGGCGAGCGGTCTGCTAACGGGCAAGTTGCGTGCGAATTCTACGTTTGCATCCGATGATCACCGAAACTTCAATCGGCATGGCGAGTCGTTCGATGTCGGCGAAACATTCTCAGGCGTTGATTACAACCTTGGACTCGACGCGGTTGAGGAACTTCGACGACTCCTGCCGGCAAAAGTGTCGATGAGCCAGTTTGCCCTGCGCTGGATCCTGATGTTCGATGCCGTGAGTTGCGCCATCCCAGGAGGAAAGCGGCCGGAACAGGTCGCCGACAATTGCCACGCTTCTGATCTCGCCCCACTCAGCGCAGAAACAATGGCTGCCGTACGGCGCATCTACGACGAAAAAATCCGTGCCTCTGTTCACCAGCGCTGGTGAGCGGCGCGGGCACGCTACATTTCAGCGACGGGTGCCGCCGTGGGGAGCCGGAATCCGCGCAAGCAGAGAACCACAACTCCCGCCGCCACGAGATTCCCCAGCAACCAGATAAGCCCGTACGTAAAGGAGCCGGTTCGAGTCACCACGATGCCCACGATAAATGGACCGACAAATCCTCCGAGATTCCCAATAGCATTGATCAATCCGATCGAGGCCGCAGCCGCCGATTCCCCGAGCGTGATTGTTGGTAGAGCCCAGAACGGAGGTTGAAACGAGTGAACACACGCAGCAAAAACGGTGAAGAACCCGAGCTGTATCCAGAAATGAGAACTAGTAGCGATGGCGAGAAGCAGAGCGCCCGAGCCAAGGAACAGAGGGCCCGCGGTGTGCCAGCGCCGCTCTTGTGTTCGATCAGAGAGCCAGCTGTTCAGCAGCGTCGCGATCAGCGCGATCAGGTAAGGAACGGCGACCACTAAGGTCACTGTGCCCGTCGCCAGTCCTGACGCTCGCTTCAGGATGGTCGGAAACCAGATGGTGAATCCGTAGAACCCGGTAACGCTGAGAAAATAAATCAGCGCCAGCAAGATCACCTCGCGGTGCCGCAGCGCCTCTGCCACGGTATAGGATCGCAGGGCTTTCTTCGCGGCTCTTTCGCGATCGAGTTCGGCCGTGATCCAGGCGCATTCCTCGGGCGGCAACCACGTCGCCTCTCTCGGCCAGTCCGTGAGGTAGAAGATTGTGACGATTCCGAATACGATCGCAGGAATTCCCTCGAGAATGAACAACCACCGCCACCCCTCGAAGCCGTGCCAGTGGATCTGCAAGATTCGCCCCGCAAGGGGCGAGCCTAAAAAGTTTGCCAGCGGCAGAGCCGCCATAAACGAAGCGATAGCTTTCGCAAGATCGCGCCGGCAAAACCAGTGGGTGAGGTAGACCAGAACGCCCGGAAAGAAGCCTGCTTCTGCCGCCCCCAACAGAAATCGGATCACATAAAACTGACGAGCAGTGTGCACGAATCCCACCAGCACTGTGATGATTCCCCAGGTGATCATGATGCGCGCGATCCAGAGCCGCGCGCTCCAGTGCTCAACGATGAGAGCTCCCGGTATCTCCAGCAGAACGTAGCCTACAAAAAAGATGCCCGCGCCCAGCCCAAAGACCTGATCACTAAAACGAAGATCATGTGACATTTCCAGCGCGGCATAGGCCACGTTGACCCGGTCGAGAAAAGCAATCATATAGAGGAACCACAGGAAGGGAAGAAGGCGAACCGCGATGCGGCGCCGGGTATTCCACTCAAGGTTCGCTGCGGACGACAAGCTCATTTGCGTTCCGTCAACGCCGGCATTCCATATGCGCTCGCCCCGTTATTTCCACATTGGTGAGGCTGACAGGTCTCGTGGATTTCTACGACTGCAACGTTGAAGCACTTCACTGCACGTCACCCCGTGATCGAATGTGTACGCATGCTCTGGCGCACGCCCACCTGGCCTACTGTGCCGTGTAGTGTGTCGTTTTCTGCGTTCGAGAATTGAGTACCTCGAAATGCCCGTCTGGCCAGGCGGTCAACTCGAGATAGTTGCCGGCGTCGGGTCCTTCGGGGTTGGCGATGAATTCGGGGAGCACATTGTGGGCGGGTCCGCCCTCTTCGGAGAAATGCAGCTGCCACATGCTCTCGAGACGAGGAGACTTCTCAATAATGTCCCAAGCGGAGGGCGTTCCTCCTTTCTTCGCTCCGTTGTCCATGATCGCTACACGAGGCGCGATGGCCTTGAGAAACACGGGGCTGTTGCTTTGATACCAGCCGTGATGCGAGACCACATAGATGTCAATAAGACCAAGCTTGTTATTCGGACAAACGAGCTCTTTCTCTTTGTCTCTCGTGAGATCGCCGAGGTCTAGAACCTTCAATTTGCCGAAGCTGATCAAAGTCCCAAGGGAGCGAATGTTCTCCGTTTGATCCGCAGCGAATGATTCTGCGTTCTGGCAGGCCGGGTTGACCTGCCCTGCACCCGGGGCCGGATCGCCGACAACCGCTCCGTCGGAACTAACAACGATTGCGTCCATCCCGTCGATCGGCAGTCGGTCGCCCGGCTTAACCGTCAGACGTTTAACCTTCTTCGTCGCCAGCAATTCCTGGTATGCATGCCAGACCTCGACCGTCGGAGCATCGGTGCTCTCACGATTGTCTCCGTGGTCGATGACTGTGCCCACCGGGATCCGTGCGACGAGTTGTGGCAGTCCACCCACATGGTCGTTATGGAAGTGCGTAATCAAAACGTAGTCGATCCGGCTAATTCCAGCGAGTTTCGCTGCGGCGACAATACGATCGGCGTCTCGCCCACTGTTATCAGGCCAGCCCGTGTCAATCAGCAACGATTGTTTTGCGGGCGTGACGAACAGGGTCGCTTGTCCTCCTTCGACATCCACAAAAAAGATATGCAATGGCTCGCTAGCGTCGCGTGCTGCCGCCGCGCGAGAAAGGCAAAGAAGCGTGACAGTCAAAATCAAGAATGCGGATCGTCGCGCGATTGAGATGACTCTTCGAATGCCAGACGGCGACGGGCTCGACACTAGAATGAGACCTTGACAGAGAATTTGTGGCCCCGAGATCATCCTCCGAGAAGGGCCTTTCGTCAAGCAAAAGTCAATTCTGAGATTACGTTTACCCATAGATTCTGCGCTATGATCAGCATGTTCGCCCACGAAACCGTATCGCAAAAGTGCCAGACCTTAATTGAGGAAAAAACGTGACCAGACTGCGCAGTCAGCAATGGTATGGACGCAAGGATCGAGATGGTTTTCTCTATCGCAGCTGGATGAAGAACCAAGGCTGGCCCCATGATTTATTCGACGGGCGCCCGGTCATCGGGATCTGCAATACCTGGTCCGAACTGACACCGTGCAACGCGCACTTTCGCGAACTCGCCGAGTTTGTGAAGCGCGGTGTATGGGAGGCTGGCGGATTTCCTCTGGAATTCCCCGTGATGTCCCTGGGAGAAACGCAACTCCGTCCGACCGCCATGCTCTTTCGCAACCTTGTGAGCATGGACGTGGAGGAGTCCATTCGGGGCAATCCCATTGATGGGGTGGTCCTGCTCATGGGATGCGACAAAACTACGCCCTCCCTTCTGATGGGTGCCGCATCCTGCGACTTGCCGACGATCGGGCTTTCTGGCGGACCGATGCTGTCGGGAAAGTTTCAGGGCCACGATCTGGGCTCGGGGACCGGGCTGTGGCAGATGACCGACCGCGTTCGGGCCGGCGAGATGAGGCTCGAGGATTTCTTTGAGGCGGAAAGCTGCATGCATCGCTCGAAAGGGCACTGCATGACCATGGGAACGGCTTCCACCATGGCCAGCATGGTGGAGGCACTCGGCATGAGCCTGTCGGGAAACGCGGCTATTCCGGCTGTCGATGCACGCCGCTACACGCTGGCCCAAATGACCGGGCGGCGAATTGTGCAGATGGTGAAAGAAGACCTTCGCATGTCCCGGGTCCTCACGAAGCACGCGTTCGAGAATGCGATCTGCGCCAACGCGGCCATCGGCGGATCAACGAACGCCGTAATTCATTTGATCGCTATTGCTGGCCGGGTGGGTATCCCGTTAAGCCTGAGCGATTTTGATCGCATTGGATCGTCATTGCCATGCTTGTTGGATATCCAACCCTCCGGCTCACACCTGATGGAGGACTTCTTCTACGCCGGAGGACTGCCGGTCGTGCTTCGCGAGCTAGGGGAAGCGGACGTCCTGCACCGCGATGCCTTGACGGCGAACGGGCAGACGGTTTGGGCGAACGTCGCTGATGCGCGCTGTTGGAATCGAAACGTGATTCGAACTTTCCGTGAACCTTTCAAGGCGAATGCCGGGATTGCGGTCCTACGTGGGAACCTGGCTCCGGACGGTGCTGTGATAAAGCCCTCGGCCGCGAGCCCCAACCTGCTCCGACACCAGGGGCGGGCAGTCGTTTTCGAAAATGTTGAGGAGTGCCATGCCCGTACGGACGATGAGTCTCTCGACATTGATGAAAATTCCGTTATGGTTCTCAAAAACTGTGGCCCAAGGGGCTACCCGGGAATGGCAGAAGTCGGCAACATGTTGCTGCCTCCGAAGCTCTTGCGTAGGGGTATCAAAGACATGGTCCGAATTTCGGACGCTCGCATGAGCGGTACCGCTTATGGCACCGTGGTTCTACATGTGGCGCCCGAAGCCGCAGCCGGAGGACCGATCGCCCTGGTGAACTCCGGTGACGTGATTTCGCTCGACGTTCCAAATCGCTCGCTTCGCTTGGAAGTCGATGACCGGGTCCTCGGCGCGCGTCGTGCCCAATGGAGCCCTCCCGCACTACCCGAACGAGGCTGGGTGAGGCTTTACATCGAGCACGTTCTGCAAGCCGACAAAGGTGCGGACCTGGATTTTCTCGTGGGCCGTAGTGGTGCGCAGGTTGCGCGCGATTCCCACTAGAATCTCGACGTCCAAATTTCCATCGGCTGTTGGGCGCTTCTGTTGTTCACTGCGGATCAGTTCCCGATGCTAGATCTTCGCCATGTGGTACGGGCTGGCTGGACAAACCTTGAGCATCGCTATGGCGCGACTCGGTCCGGCCAAAAAGAAACGCTTTTTAGATTTGCCAGATCGAGTTCAACCAGATCGAAGTCCCCGGCATTGGCGGAGGGTGGTCCCTTCGCACCGGCTTGGTTGCGGCCTTGGCCTTATTCAAATCCCGCGCTGTGCCTACAACGTCAGCACCATGCGCCGCCAGCGACCGCGCCGTTTCCACACCGAGCCGGCAGAAACACCGGTAACGAGAATCCATATGCCTTCAGATTCAAGCCGGACAACACATCGTCTGTGGTCGAGGTTGCGCCGAATAAGCTTACTAAGGTTGCTTCAGATACATTCGGCATGCTCTTCTCCTCTCAATGATGCGATGGTGTTGCACACGCTAGCGCCGCAAAACCGCCACGTCCGCTGCATGTTCGAAATAGTGGTCCGCGTTCAGATCGGCAATGAGCCCAGGCTGAACCGGTCGCCATCCCAGCCGTTCCTGCGTCAGCGCGCTGGAAGCCGGAGCGTCTATACCAAAGAAGAGACCGATCCATCCAAAATGATCGGCTGCTTCCTCGCGGGACTTGCTGATGACCGGTAGGTTCAAATGCCGGCCGATGACCTCAGCGATCTCTCGCGTCGGCACGCCCTCATCGGCGACGCCGTGATACGTGGCTCCGACTGAACTTTTCTCGAGCACAAGCCTGTAGAGATGAGCAGCGTCGAGCCGATGTACCGCGGGCCAACGGTTGAGCCCATCGCCGATAAATGCGGAAACGCCCTTTTCCCGTGCGATGGTGATCAGGCGTGGGACAAAGCCGTGATCGCCGTTGCCGTGAACCGATGGAGGAAGACGTAGCAGAGCTGCGCGGACTCCGTGTGCCGCCAGGGCAAGTGCCGCATCCTCCGACTTGCGCGGGAAGTTGGGATTGTGCGCATCCTCTTCTGCTGCGAGCGGGCCTTGGCGTTGAGCGAGCAAGGTCCCGGAAGTGACGATCAACGGGCGATCAGATCCCGCGAGCGCGCCGCCGAGAGTCTCGATGGCACGCCTATCCGCCTCGGCGGCTGGCCCATAGTTTGAGAAATCGTGGATAAAAGCGGTGTGGATCACTCCGTCGGCAGCTGCTGCTCCGCTGCGAAGGCTCTCGAGATCCTCGAGCGAACCGCGATGCACGTTGGCTCCCGCCGTTAGCAGTGACTTGGCGCCCGCATCGTTGCGTGCAAGACCGACCACCTGATGGCCAGCCTGAATTAGCTCCTTAACAACAGCAGAACCCACAAAGCCTGTGGCTCCCGTAACGAATATCTTCATAAAAGTGCTCCTTGTAGTTTTAGTCGTTGATGGCCTTGAAGGATGAATACTTCGGGCCGTTATCAATGTCCTGAAGCTCGACCAATGGCATCGAGCTGGGCAACTACTTCTGAGGGAAGTTGCAGCGTCGCCGCCTTAAGATTTTCGCGAAGATGCTCAACGGAAGATGTGCCCGGAATCAGCAGGATGTTGGAAGAGCGCTGGAGAAGCCAGGCAAGCGCAACCTGCATTGGTGTAGCCTCGAGTCGCGCGGCGACGTCAGATAACGCAGCCGACTGCAGTGGGGTGAATCCACCGAGCGGAAAGAACGGCACATAGGCGATGCCGTCTCGGGCGAGATCGTCGATCAGGGCATCGTCGGCTCGATGTGCCAAGTTGTATTGGTTCTGTACGCACACAATTGGAGCGACCCGTCGGGCTTCGGCGATCTGCGTGGGAGTGACGTTGCTCAGCCCGATATGCCGCACCAAGCCTTCTTTTTGGAGCTCGGCCAGAACGGTGATCTGCCCTTCAATCGATCCCTCGGCAGGTTCGTGGGTGTTAAACATACCGCGCAGGTTCACTACGTCGAGCGTATCCAGACCCAGATTCTGAAGGTTGTCGTGAACCGCTTTGGTCAACTCTTCGCGTGAGAACGCCGGAATCCAAGATCCGTCGTCGCCGCGGCGTGCGCTGACCTTGGTGACGATCACAAGATCATCAGGATAGGGAGCGAGCGCCTTCCGTATGATCTGGTTCGTGACGTGGGGACCATAAAAATCAGCGGTATCGATATGATTCACGCCGCTGGCAACGGCTTCGCGCAGAACGGCGATCGCTCCGTCGACATCTCGGGGAGGACCCCATACCAATTTGTTCCCGTCACGGCCGGCAAGTTGCATGGCGCCATAGCCCATCCTGTTTACCGCTATCGATGTGCCGGGCAGAGTGAAGCTGGCGGTGAGTTCCGTCTGTTCAACCATCTCGTTCCTCCTGCGACCGAGATTCACGAGCCTCCGCGGCCTGGAATAAAGCGGAGGAAGTCTCCGAATCACTACATGAGATAATCGGAGGCTGTCTCCGGTTGCAAATTGTTTTTGGATGCTAACGTTGACAATCTGTCCGGCGGACATCCCGATTATTGACAGCCCGCCGGTTTTCCACTAAAACGGAGGATGTCTCCGAATTACTAGATTAGGATTACCGGAAACAGTCTGCGGTTGCAACTTTTTAGATGCCCAGCAAAGAAAGAAGAACTGCTTCGCGAAAGCCACGCACGGATGCGCAGCGTAACCGCGAACGCATTCTCGAAGTGGCAAAGGAGGCATTCACCCGGTCGGGTGCAAACGCCAGCCTTGACGACATCGCTCGACAGGCAGAAATTGGGGCCGGAACTCTTTATCGCCACTTTCCTACGCGGGATGCGCTTCTCGAGGCGGTTTATCGGACAGAGGTAGCAAAGCTAGCCGCGGCAGAGCAGAAGTTCGCTGAGACCATGCCTCCGATGGAAGCGCTGCGGTCCTGGATGCTGTTGTTTGTTGATTACATTGCGACGAAGAAGATCATCGCGCCTGCGTTGAACACCATTGTCGGAGGGCCGTCGAAGGTTTTCGAATCTTCGCACGCTCAGATATGGGGAGCGATTCGTGCCTTGGTGCGGCGTGCGATCAAAAGCGGCGACATACGCAAGGACCTCGACCCGCTTGACCTGCTTCGTGCTCTCATCGGTGTCGCCAACGTGGCGTCCAGCCCTGACTGGCAGCAAAGCGCCAGAAGACTGGTGGATATCCTCATCACCGGTTCGCGACCTCTGCGGTAACGTACCGGTCAGGCGTTCCTGCTCATTTCGGCAGTCACGGTCGCCAACAGCCAACTTACAATGTCCCGCAATCTCTCGTTGGATGAGGAAAGCTGGCCACCAGGTCTGATGTTGTCGCGAAGTTATGCCGCATGTCCGGAAAATGCAGATGAATCTCTTTGGCTAACAACTGATCCCGTTGACAGTGCGCGGTGGCTACTCAATAGCCGGTGAAATTCGAATCATGCCCATGAGAGTTGTTTCCTTGCAGCGTTGCTTTGTCTGACATCATCCAAAGACGCAAAACTCTGGACACCCTTAGTTTTCACGAAATGAGTAGCAAGATGGATACTTTAAAGAGACAACCTTCCCCGAGACCATCCTCGACCCGGTTCTATGCCGCGGCAGTCGAAGATCTGTCTGGGAGTTTTGAATCGTCCTGCCCGCCGGAAGCCTCTGAAATGGGCAGATGGGCGGCGATGATTGTGCCTGGGATTGTGCCTGAGCTATTAGAGCGGACCTCCAGGGTGCCGCCGAGCTGCCGAATCCTTTCTCTCATACCTCGAATGCCCACGCCTGGCGCTCCATTTAGGGCTATCGTTTCCCGCTTTTCTTGAGGTATTCCTCGGCCCTGATCGGCGACTTCGACGAATACCTCATGGTCCTGGCGCCGAAGCCGAATGGTAGCCGTCGGACTTCCCGAATGGCGGTGAATATTCGTGAAGCATTCCTGCACCACTCGAAAGACAGCCGTCTCGATATCTCGCGGAAGCCGTCCGAGCTCATTGGGTAAATCGAGATTCACTTTAATTTGGCTGCGCTGCGCAAATCCCTCCACGTACCAGCGTATCGCTGAGTCCAAGCCTGCTTCATCGAGCAGAGGAGGATGGAGCAGGTGAGAGATCGTGCGGACTTCTTTGCTCATTTCCTGGACAAGAGCTTCGCTGTCGGTCAGCGCATTAGCAGCCTTGTTGAGACGTTCGATATCGCCGCGAACGTTCGCCAGGTTCATGCTCAGGCCTGCCAAGAGTTGCCCTACGCTGTCGTGCAGTTCGCGAGCCAGGCGGCGTCTTTCTTCATCCTGGGATTGAAGCAAACGCGCCGAGAGATCCCGCAGGCTGTTATTCGCCGCGTCCAGATCCGCGGTCCGTTCCCGGACGCGATCTTCCAGTTCAGCTTGTCCCTTTTGTAGCCTTTGATTGTCGCGACGACGGGCCTCGCCAAGTGCGATGACCCCGGCCGATGCGAACAAGAATGCGAGCAGGCAGATAGACTGTGGGCTATCGGGAACGCGAAGCGAGTGCAGGGGAGTGATAAACCAATATCTCAGGCCGGCAAGAGCAAGGGCCACGACGACAGCCGACGGACCGATGCCGCAAGACAAGGCAGAAAATGCCACTACTGGAAAAAGCACAATGTAGGCGAGCGGAGTGCCGACAAAACCGCGCAAAACAGTAGCGATTGCCAGAACACCGACCGTTGCCGCAATTGTGAGACCGTAGCGCACCGAATCGTCCTCTGACCGTTGATGCGAAAATGGACTCCGGAGCCACATAAATTCTAGCCTTAATCACTTGCGATACTCAAGAGCTTAAAATAGTCCTCCGTCAACTTTATCAATCAGTTATGAGCCTTTTCAATCGGGGTCCAGAGTTGGGTCGAAAGTTTGAGTTTGCGTGTCACCCGCATGAATCTTGCTTGGTCGCGGATCGCATCGTAAGCGGGGAATACCATCGCCGATCCCAAGAACGGCTCGCGTTCGGCAAGAGCTGTCTCCAGCCATTCGAGGGCGGAAGTTGTTTCACCCAATCCAAGATGAGTCCAGGCAATGGGCAGTGCCGGGCTGTAATCCCTTTGGCGGCGGCCCTGCAATTCCCCGATCAAGCCGCGGGCTTCGGCCGTGTGCCCTAGCGCTCCGGCAACATAGCCAAAGTAGCCCTCGCCAAGGGGCAGGCCATCGTTGAGCTTTCTGCCCTTGTTTGCCATGCTCCAAGCCTCGTCCTTTAGGCCCAGAGCTGCCAAAGACAAGGCCAGATAGAAACAGGTGTAGGGCGAATCTGGCGTTAGTTCGATGGCGATACGGCCGGTGCGGACCGCCTCTTCATAGCGACGCGAATAGTAGTTGGCCTGTAGCAGGCGGAAGTTCGTCATCAAATCCAGGGGCTCGAGTTCGACCGCCTTGCTGGCATGCAACAGGGCTTCATCATGCTGGCTGAGGAAGCTGCATAGAATGGGGTACGCCATGTGCGGGAACGCATTCGTTGGCTCCAGGCTGATCGCTCGCTGGTACGCCTGCTCGGCCTCGGCCCAGCGCCACTGAAAAACTCGCAGCATCCCCAAGGTGCTGTAGAGCCTCGTTGAATTTTCATCCAGCGCCAGTCCCTTCGACAACAACTCTTCCGCCTGGGGAAGCGCACTTCGGGGAGGCAACGCTCCATATGCTGCGCTCACGTTGTAAAACATGGCCGCACCGTAATAAGGCTCTGCGAAACCGGGGTCCAGCCGGATCGCCTCCTGAAAGTACTCGAATGCGCGTCGCACATCGTCGGGGCGTCGCTTTTTAAGCAGGTGCGCTCCCTTCAAGTACTGCACGTACGCGTTCATGTCGCTTGGGCGTTTTTCTCGAACCTGAACCGCGAGGTGAACGTGCAGCACCTCGGCTACCGCGGCGCACACCTGATCCTGGATGCCGAATAAGTCTCCCATGTTGCCGTCGAAGCGCTGCGCCCAGAGGTTGAATCCATCTTTTACGCCGACCAGGTTAACGGTGATGCGAATGCGGTCTCCGGACCTCCATACCGACCCTTCCAATACAGCTTCGACGCCCAGTTCGCGGCCAACTTGCCGGGCGTCCCAGCGCTGACCCTTGAAGCGAAATGCGACGCTGCGCGCGGTCACCCTTAATCCGTCGATCCGCGATAACACGCGGATTAACTCGTCGGCCAATCCATCGCTGAAGTAGTCATCATTTGCTTCTGCTGTTTGGTTCAGGAATGGCATCACCGCCACGGCAGGCCGCTTCGCGATTGGGACCACAAATCGGTAGCCACGCTTTGGAATGGTTTCGATAACGCTGGGCGAGTTGGCGGAATCTCCCAGCGCGTCACGCAACCGGCTGACGGCGGAATTCAGAGCCACTTCGAAATCCACAAACGTGTCCGACGACCAGAGCCGCTGGCGCAGTTCTTCGCGCGTCACGACTTCGCCGGGCCGTTCCATGAGAGCGGCGAGCACCTGAAACGACTGCTCCCGGAGGGTAATTGGAATTCCCCTCTTCAACAGTCGGCGGCCTTCCAGATCGACCTCGAATGCTCCGAACCGCACGTTCATGGCTGTCGAACATTCTTGCTTTCAGTCAGTTGCCTGTCAACATTTTGGTCAGACGGAAGCTATTGTCATTTCTGCTGTAGCGTTTACGCTGCACGTTCATAGGATGTGTGGGACAGGAAACTCACAAGGTGAGCAGCCCCAAAATTGTTTCGAACCCGATTGAGGCGACGACGGTCCGGAAACTCAGGACCCGGCTGCTGCCGTTCCTGTTTGCACTCTATGTTGTCGCCTTTATCGACAGAATCAACCTGGGGTTTGCGGCGCTTACGATGAATCGGGAACTGGCCATCACCAGCCAGCAGTTCGGATTCGCCGCTGGAATCTTTTTTTGGGGATATTTCCTGTTGGAGATCCCCAGCAATCTCATGCTTCACAAGATCGGGGCGCGGGTTTGGATCACACGAATCCTGATCACGTGGGGAGTCGTTGCTACTCTGACCGGGTTTGTGCAGTCGGCCAATCAACTGTATGTCGCCCGCTTCGCGCTTGGGCTCGCAGAAGCCGGATATTTTCCCGGCATCGTTCTGTATCTGGGCTACTGGTTTCGGCAACGGGAGAAAGCACAGGCGATAGCACTGATTCTGATGGGTATCCCCTTGGCGAGTGTGCTGGGGGGTCCGATCTCGGGTCTCATCCTTGATCATGCGTATTGGCTCGGGCTCAGTAGTTGGCGATGGCTTTTCATTCTGGAAGGATCGCCCGCCCTGGCGTGTGTGTTCCTGACATATCTCCTGTTGCCGAGCCGACCCGCAGACGCGAAATTTCTCTCCGGCGAAGAGAAAGCATGGATCGCAGTCCAAATGGAGCAGGAAGATCAACAGAAGCTGGGGGGGCGGACTACTTCAGTCGTGCGGACTCTGCTTCATCCCAGAGTCTGGCTCCTGGCTTGTATCGGCTTTGGCCACGGCTTTGCCGGTTACACCTTCAGCTTCTGGCTGCCGCAGATCTTGAAGTCGGCAGTCGGCGGCCAGTCCAATACCGTGGTTGGAATGCTGGTGATGATCCCCAATTTTCTTGGCCTGATCGCGATGATCTTAGCGTCTCGTCACTCTGACCGCACACTGGAGCGGCGCTACCACATGGCGACGGTAGCCACGTTATCTGGAATCGCCATGCTGTTGCTTGGAGCGCCTCGCTCGCCATTTGTTTCTGTCGTTCTCTTTTCAGCCGTTGCCATGGGGGCGTACAGCTTTCTGCCCGTTTTCTTTTCGATGCCCGGCGAATTCCTGACCGGCCTTTCGGCGGCCGCGGGGATTGCGCTCGTGACATCTGTCGCTAACTTCGGCGGATTCGTCGGGCCCTACACCGTCGGTCTGATTCGACAGAGGACGGGCAACACCTATTACGGCCTGATCTGCGCGGGAATTTTCTTCCTTCTGTCAGCAAGCTTGGCGCTGGCCTTGCCCAAGCGAGCGCTGCCTGCTCCCGATCAGCTATCAGACGCGGCCGAAGTAGCCTTCGAAACAGGTGGCTAGCGCAGTACCGGAGGGATCATGACATCCATTAGTAAGCCTATTCGCATCGAGCCAGCGTTCGACAACCCTGAGCAGATTCGCCTGATGTTTGAGCGGCATGCTCCGTACCGGACGCTCGCAACCTACGCTCCTGAGGGGATAGAGGATGAAACGCACGATGAAGCCAAGCGGCCGATTCTTCCGTGGTTCCGTGGAGACTGGGCCTTGGGCGGCGAGCCGCTCGTCGAGGGTGCCGAAGTCATCCTACACAATAGAAGGTTTCTTGAGGCTGCGAGAAGTGCCTTCGGCACGTCATTTGTTCATCCCGAATTCGTTGCTGTCAATATCAATGGACCCATGCCAGCTTGCACCACGCACATCGACAACCCGTCCTTCTATGGAGCAACGCGCGTAGAGTATCCGTTGCCGTTTCTGAGAGTGATGGGTAGTTCCGAGCTGTTCGACGCATGGCGTGTGGTTCGCGCCAGCACGATCTCTTGGTTTTACGAAGGTGAGGGGGGCAACTTCGATTACTGGCCTGAGGGGATCGATGGTCCAATGCTAAGCGAGCAGGCGCCCTTCGGGAATGTCGCTCTCTGCGGAGATAATGATCGGATGTACCACCGCATCGGTCCTACCGGAAATGGCAATAAGGAAATGCCGCGGATTTCAGCGTCTGCTAAGATCCAGCCGGATGGCGACGGCAATTGGATCATTTTTGAGAATGGCGAAGTCCGCGCTACTTACGCAAGCCGTGCGATTCGGTTTTCTGTTCTCTGGAAGGCCGAAGTTCGGAACGGAGAGCCGAGGCCCGACGATCTAACCCTTGATCGGACTATGGAGATTTTCATCGCAGACCTGCGACGACGAAGCATCGATTTCCACATACCGTCCGATCCGTTGTCCGACACCGCATGGATTCTGATGCTGCAGCGAATTTATGTTAAACCACACTGATGCCTACCGAGTGACGGCCTAACTGGAAACAATCCGCAAAATAACCCTGGCTCCTGTAGGAGTCTGCAACGATCAAGGTTGAGCTTTGTGGTTTACGTTGTTGTCGATGGGACGGACTGAAGGCCGGTTGCCGCCGTATAGATCGGCTTGATGGTCCGCGCGGCATCCCAGTATCTCGGTTACTCGTGAGGACCTGCTCGGAGCGGCGGAGCTTCGATGCGGCGGCATGGGGAACACTGAGCTAAGTCAGTGTCCCGCCCAACCCTGGCCACGGAGGGCACGTCCCGCTTTGACTCCTGTGAGTTCTCCATGGTCGAATTCGACTTGCCCGTTCACCAGGACGTAGTCCACGCCCTTGGCCAGCTTGTTCGGATCTTGATAGGTTGCTTCGTCAATGATCGTGGCCGGATCGAACACGGTGATGTCGGCATAGAAGCCAGTTTTGATTAGTCCCCGGTCCAGCAGGTGTTCACGCTGGGCGGGCATGGATGTGATCTTTCGGATAGCTTCTTCCATCGGCATAAGCTTCTGGTCTCTGACGTAGTGGCCCAGGAAGCGTGCCATGGAACCGAACGCCCGGGGATGGCCGTAGGGTTCATATAAGGGACCATCGAGGGCGGTTTCGCTGGCATCCAAGCCAATCGAAGTCCAGCGTTGTTTCAGGCCATATACCAGGTCCTGCTCACTTGCCATGAAGTAGAGCGCGCCGGTCTGGGCCTGGTCGGCGAGAATGAAATCAAACAGGGCATCGAGCTCAGGCTTGTGCTCGGCTGCTGCCATTTCCGAAACCATTTTGCCGTTGTATTTCTTCAAATCAGGATTAATCACTCCCGCGATCATGATGCCGGATCCGCCTCCACAGTCGAAGTAGAGATTTTCCCAGTCGGGATGATCGGACGCCATCTCGCCCTTGATGCGCTCTCGGATTTTGGGATCGCGAAGACGTGCGAGGAACTTTTCGGTCCCTCCGTCTGCAACCCAGGGTGGCAACGCGGACGCCAGCGCGGTTCCGCCAGCAACATAGGGGTATTGGTTGGCGCGAATGTCGAGTCCTTGGTCGCGTGCCGCCTGAATCTTCTCGACGACCTTGGTCATGGATCCCCAGCGCGGCTTGCCGCTAACCTTCATGTGAAAGATCTCCACGGGGATTCCTGCCTCGCGGCCAATGCGAATGGCTTCGTCAATGGCCTCCATCTCGGATGCGCCTTCGCTTCGCATGTGCGTGCCGTAAATACCACCGTACTGGGCAGCTACCTTGGCTAGTTCGATGAGTTCATCAGTTTTCGCGTAGTGTCCCGGGGGATAGATCAGGGCCGTCGAAATGCCGAACGCTCCATCTTTCATCGCCTGTGTGACCAGTTGTTTCATCTGTTCCAACTCGGCGGGAGTGGGTGCGCGATCATCGTCGCCGATTACAGCCTCACGTACCTGGGCCGCGCCGACGTAGGTGCCGATGTTGATCGGGGTGCCTTGTTTTTCGAGGCGTTTGAAATATTCGTCGAGCGTTGTCCAGTCGACGGTGAGCTTGTAGTGGTCGAGAAATGGCTTCAGGGGCGCGAGCGTCTTTTCGTTGTGAGGTGCTATTGAGGCGCCTTCCCCGGTGATCTCGCTGGTGATGCCCTGGGCCAGTTTGCTGATCGAGCGGTTATCAATGAGCAGGGGATATTCAGATTGGCCCAGCATGTCGATGAAGCCAGGCGAAACGATGCGGTTCGTGGCATCAATGACTTTGGTCGCGCGGGCGCCATCGAGCTTGCCAATTGCTGCAATGCGGCCGTCCTTGATGCCGATGTCGGCCGCGAACCAGGGATTGCCGCTTCCGTCCAGGATGTGACCATTGCGGATGATGACGTCAAATGTCGAACCGTTCTGGGTTGGCTGTGCCTGGGTCTGCGCCGCCACGATTCGGGAGAGGGAGATTGATGCGGTGATTACTAGAATTGCGATGCTGCCTGCAACTGCATGTTTGCGGTTCACGCTGGCGATCCTCGTTGAGTTGGTGAATTTGGAAACAGGGTTCACATCACGGCTACGGTGGGATTCGCGGTGAAGGTTTCCTGCCGCTCAGTCAGCGAATCAACCCGTTTTCGCGTCACCTGGTATCCAAGGCCGGGCGAGGCAGGAACCTCGATTGTGCCCCGTTTTGTAACCTCCACCTCAGGTTCGATGATGTCTTCATCCCAATAGCGCTGGCTGGCGGACACATCGCCCGGCAGAACAAACCCGGGCAATGTGGACATCGCGATGTTGTGGGCCCGCCCGATACCACTTTCCAACATTCCGCCGCACCATACCGGAATGCCGTGCCGGCGACAGTAGTCCTCGATCTTTTGCGCCTCCGTGTGGCCGCCGACCCTTCCGAGCTTGATGTTGAGGACACGGCACGACTGCATGGCAACCGCCGCCTCGGTATGGTCCAGATTGTGGATCGATTCGTCCAGGCAGATTGGAGTCTGCAATTTCGCCTGGAGTTTTGCGTGCTGGTAAAAGTCGTCCCAGGCGAGCGGCTGCTCGATCATCATCAAGTCGTAGTCATCAAATTTTCGCAGATGGGCAATGTCGCTCAGGCTGTATGCGGAGTTCGCATCCACCATGAGCTTGATGTCGGGGAAACGGTGGCGGAGAGTTCGCACCGGTTCCTGGTCATTGCCGGGTTTGATTTTGATCTTGATGCGCTGGTATCCGGCTGCGAGTTCTTTTTCTACGGAGCGTACCAGCGCGTCGATGCTCGAGTTGATTCCGATGGAGACGCCGCACGCAATCTCTTCCATTTGGCCGCCCAGAAGAGCCGCCAGAGGAACCTCCTTTTGCTGCGCTTCGAGGTCCCAGATCGCATTCTCGACAGCGGCCTTCGCCATCTCGTGCCCGCGCACAGGGGCAAGCAAAGGGGGAACTTGCGTGGCGGAGGTCACGTCTTTCCCCAGCAGCAAGGGAACGATGAAATCGCGCAGGATGATCCATGCGGTGTCGGTCGTTTCGGAGTTGTAGAACGGGCCTTCGACCGCGGTGACCTCTCCCCAGCCGGTTGCTCCGTCTGATTTCACTTCCACGAGAAGGATGCGCCGTTTTTGCAGAATTCCGAAACTCGTCTCAAACGGCGTCTTCAGACGCAGCCGGATCTCACGAACCGAAATCGCATCAATGCGCACGACACTCCGCTCCCTTCAGAACTTCAGGTTGAAGTTAAGCAGGTTCCAATGCCAGCTGAACCAGGTCACGCCCAGAGAAGCCAAGGCAATGGCAACGTCGTGGATCCTTGTCCAGATCCAGCTCTGTTTATTCGCCCAGCTTCGCGCGGCATTGGTAAAGGCGAGTATGGTCGCCAACGCTCCGATCACTCCCAGAATCATGAGCAACACAATCCATTTGTCGAGGTTGTCATTGAACGAGCCGGGATCGTCAATTGCGGTGGCTAGCGCGACCCATCCGCCGAGAGTCACGATATCAAGCACACAAATAAGTCGAACCAAGAGGCGCATGCGCTTTTGTTCTGGCGTCGACTGAAGCGGGCGGCCGTAGTGTTTTCTGATCATCGCGGCGACCGGCCATAGCAGCAAGGTCAAGAGCATCACCGCGATGCTAAAACCGATGATGAACAGGTTGAAGTACTTGCCGTCGCTCCAACCTGGGCGCTGGAAGATGAAGAAGGGCCAGTCAATCGACATCGCCAGCTTCCCGTTTACATCCGGCTTGAATGCGGCGTGGAGCTGACCGTGCACTTCGCGGTATAGCAGAGGAGCGATTTCTTCGTACTTCTTCGGTTCACCGTTGGGATCCTTCAGCAGCTCGACTGTGATCGTGTCATCAGAATTCGGCCTGACCTTATATTGGCCCACGAGGTTGAGGAGTTTCAGGAATGAAGTCTCGAATCGGCGGCTCGCAATGTAGTGACCGGCCACGCGGTGGGCGTCGTCCTTCGCACTGGCGACCTTCTCGGCTGGAGGAGGTGTGAAAGGGAAGTAACGGTCCAGGAATTTCTCAAAGATGTCTACGCTTCCTTCGTCCCTACCGGCACTGTTCACAGAAATGAAAAATCCGACGTTTTGGTCGAGAATCAGGTGCAGGTAACTGTGGAAGTAAACCGTGTCGCCGCCATGGCCGATGATGCGGTGGCCATTCTTCGACTCTTCATAGAAACCCAGCGCCATCGCATCGAGCCGCGGATCGTATCCCCATTGGCGCGCATGCATCAGCTTGGCAGTCTCTGGCTTCAGGATTCGCGTGTCGCCGAATTGGCCGTCCTGCAGGTGAGCGATCATGAAATTGCACATGTCCACGGCGCTGGTTGAAACGCTGCCGGCCGGAAACGCCTGTACAAACTCGAAGGATTTCGCGGGCAATGAAGCCTTCACGTAACCATTCGACATCAGCGGCTGCAATTCAGGGGGGAGGGGCTGAACGAAGGTCGTGTGGTGCATACCAAGCGGGTTGAGGATGTTATCCGCGACGTATTGCTCGAAGGGCTTCCCGGACACGCGCTGCACGATGTAGCCAGCCATGGCGGTGGCGTAATTGGAGTACGCAGGAATGGTTCCGGGCGGGTAAATGCGAGTCGGCGTGTGCGCCTTAATATAGGCGTCCAGGGGCCGCATCTGGGTGGCGGTCGGCACGAACAGGTCTTTGGCCGTTTCCTCGAAACCCGGGGTGTGCGTCATGATGTTCCGGAGAGTGATTGGTTTGCCGAAGGCCGGGGGAATTTTGAAGTCGAGATAGTCGTTGACGTCGCGGTCCAGATCGAGTTTGCCTTGCTCCACGAGCTGCATGATGGAGGTCCAGGTAAACAGCTTCGAGATGGAGCCGGGTCGAAACAAGGTATCGGAGGGAGACACTGGCTTGCGCTTTTCGATGTCGGCAAAGCCGTAGCCCTTGGCGAACAGGACCTTGCCGTCTTTGACGACCGAGATGGTTGCGCCCGCGATGTCCTGCTTTTGCAGGTATGCGGGAACCAGGCCATCGAGAAAGGCGCCGAGGTCATCGAGGGTGAGATCGTGAGTCGAGGCGGGAGTGAAACTCGGCGCTGAGGGTGGCACCTCGGGAATCGCTTTTGCCGGGGTCTGCGGCTTCTGCGCGGAACTGCTGACCGTGAACGCAACCGCGATTAGAAGTAGAGTCAAACTTCGGACGACATGCAAAAATGCTCGACTCCGTCCGCCGCATTCCCTGGTTAACATTCCTTCCTCCCGCTCACGATTGGATTCCAATCAGTAACAGTTTTCCGCTTGCCTGATTCTGAGTCGTCCCGATCAAAAACTCAGCTTCAACGCAAACTGCATCACGCGTGGGTTGGAAATCGTGCTGGTGATGTGGCCAAAACTGCCAGTATCCGAAGACCGTGTAATCGGGATCATTAAAAACGGCCTTGTTCCAGGCGTTGAAAAATTCAGTGCGGAACTCCATCTTTGCCCGCTCGGTCACGGAGAACACCTTCATGATGGAGAGGTCGGTGTTGGCCTGACCGGGACCATGCAGAATTCCCATGCGACTGTTGCCGAAATCTCTCGCACAAACCCCTTGCGGATTTGGAACGAGGCACGTGCCCGGGGGGTCTGGGTCGCCAATGTAGGGTAGGTTCTGCTGGTCGATGCAATTTTGGTTGATCCAGTTATTAACTCGGCTCTGCACCGATCCGGTGGTGGATAACTTGCAACCTGGAATG
Organism: uncultured Acidobacteriota bacterium; assembly: GCA_963729415.1. Classification (GTDB taxonomy): domain Bacteria; phylum Acidobacteriota; class Terriglobia; order Terriglobales; family Acidobacteriaceae; genus Gp1-AA133. Next base: position 82,783 of record CAVSOD010000021.1, read on the forward strand.
ATCTGTGCAAAATCCGTCGGGATGCCAAAAGCATTGGTACCGGTGTTGTTGATCACCGGGAGCAAATGGCCGGACTGGACGGTGAGAACTCCCGCCAGTTTCCAATTCGCAAGGAATTGCCCAGCAAGCGACCGATGGTTTCTTGGCCCGGGCAGTTCATACACTCCACTCAATACAAACCGGTGCGGCCGAACAAATGCATCCGGGCCATAGTTCGACCGTGGATCGTTGTTGTTGCCATACACCTGGCCCCCATTTGGGCTGATCGTGCTTTCAAAAACGTTGGCCAGGTCCCGAGCAAACGTGTACGACGCCAGGAATTGCAATCCATGGCTGAATCGCTTCGTCAAGCTGGCTTGCAGAGCGTTGTACCAGGCAATTCCGTTGGACCGAATGTCGAACATGCTTCCTGCTGAAAATCCCTGGTAGGGAACTCGTGACTGAAGATTCGTCAGCGTAGTAGTCGTCTCACCTCCAATGGGATTACTCGGCGTGGCGAGCCCGGCTTGGTTGATGGTGTGCCATGTCAGCAGATGTGTTCCGCGCATGCCGGCGTATCCGACTTCCAGCACCATATCCTGGGGGAGTTGTGTTTGCAGGTTCAGGCTGTATCGTTGAAAAATTGGCGGCCGGACCTTGGGATCGATGATCTGTGGCGAAAGCGTTGGTGCGCCCGGATTAGCAGGATCGAACGGAAAGTAGGGCAGGAATTGGGGGAAGGCACCCGGGTCTGGTGGGAATGGATTTGCGAAATCCCCGGTCGTGACCGGCTGGACGAGACGGATCAGTCCGAAGGGCTGGTTCGCTAGCTGTTGGAGATAGGGCTGAGCAGTCGCGCGTTGATGGTATACACCGTAGCCGCCACGCAACACTGAGCGGAGAGGCCCGGGCAAACTCCAGGCAAAGCCAACGCGGGGGTTCAGGGTATTTTGGCCGTCGCCCCTGATTCCCAGGTTGTTGCCGCTGCTGATGACGCCTGCCGGCCGTGTGCCTGGAAAATTGTTGGAGACCACAATGCCTGCAAGGGAACCAGTGCTCGGAGGATTTCGATCGATCAATGCGGGATCCATGCTGGCATTGCGCCCATTGATTTCTCCGAAGTCGCCAAGCCGCTCGTAGCGGAAGCCCAAATTGAGCGTCAAGCTGTGTGTGACTCGGATGTCGTCCTGGGCATAGAGGTCGCCATCCCAAACCCGCCAGTTGCGCTGCGTGATGCCGGCCAGATCTTGCGTGATAAATGGGTTGAAGGGCGCTTGTCCCAACATGAGGCCGGGATAGTTAATGAAGATCGAGTAGCCAGCAAACAGGAACTTGGAAATGTTGTCCTGGGCGCGGGTGATGCCGCCGCCAAAGCGAACAGCATGCCTCCCGTGTATCCAGGAAAGCGTGTCTTCGAACACATAGGTGTTTTGGGCCAAGACCACGGTCTGGCCATTGCCTCCAAGGCTGAGCCCCCCAGCCACGATGACGACGGGGCGCGCATCGTCAAACGAAGGCACAGTGCTGCCAATGCCGGAATAGCTGAATGGGAACTTTTGGTCGGTGCCTGCCAAAGTCCGGTGGAATCCGACCTCCGCCTGATTTACTAAGTTGCCGCTGAACAGGTAAGTGTGGGTCAGAGAGAAGTTGCGGAAGTTCTGCGGGTTCGTAGAAGGAGAGCCGGGCAGGCTTCCGGAGCCGGCCACTCGGGCGGAGGGCAAGGTGAAATTCGCCTGGCTGTTTGAGAAGAAGAAGCGGCCCTGGAATGAGCTCCTGGCAGTGTGGAAGAGGTCCAGGTTGGTGACGAACTGATCTTCGGTATAGCGGCAGGGAGAGCTGAAGGTGGAGAAGCCCTCCGGCAGACCGCTGGCGGGGTCGGTAATGACTTGCTGGGGGTTCGGGATAAGAAAGTTGCCATTGGGCAACTTGAGGTTGAACAGGGCCGAAGCTTGAGGACTGACATTGCTGGCATTCACCGGACGGCCGAGCGGATCAAGTCCGCCAAAGGCGGTGGTGGGTCCAACCGCGGCCGCCAGACCAGCGGGAGAGCGGTCGTCGGTCAACACCGGAAGAATGTCACTGGCGGAACAATTCTGGTCAAGCCCGTTCTGCTGCCGTGTGCCCTGATATGAAGTGAAGAACAGCAGCTTGCTGGGGATCACAGGTCCACCGAGCGCGAATCCGAACTGGTTCTGGCGCAGAATCGCTCGCGGTTCATTCGTCTGCTTGCGAAAATAGTCGTTCGCATTGAGAGCTTCGTTGCGAAAATATTCCCAGGCGGTTCCGTGCCATCGGTTGGAGCCTGACTTGGTCAGGACGTTGACGTTTGCGCCGGCATTGCGGCCGAACGAAGCGTCATATTGGCTGGTTTGTACTTTGAACTCCTGGATACTGTCGGGATTGGGAGTCGCCACTCCGCCGCTGAAGTGGCCGCTCCCCTGCAAGTCGTTGATCTCCACACCGTTCATCTGGAAGTTGTTGTCGCTGGCGACCCCGCCCCCGGTGACGAGGTTGCTGTCGACGCCGCCTCTGCCAATCTCGCCGGCATTGAAGACTTCGGCGGAAACTCCCGGCGAGAGGCCGAGAATCTGCTGGTAGTTACGGGTCACCAGCGGCAGCGTATTGACGGCTCTTTCGTTAACAACGTTTCCCAAAGTGCTGTCTTGTGTCGTCAATAGTTGTGAGATCGCGCTCACTTCCACAGTCTCAAGTGGCGCGCCCAGCTCAAGCCGCACCCTGAGCGAAGCGGTTTCGGTAATCTGCACGGGCACAGCCTCGCTTACCCACATCTTGAAACCGCCTTTGCTGACTTCGACGCGATAGGTGCCCGGCCTCAAAAGTGGCACCAGGAAGGCGCCTCCCGCGGATGAAACCGTTGTCCGGGTCTCGCCGGTGGTCTGGTCAATCGCCTTGATGGTGGCGCCTGTGACCACGGCACCCGTGGGATCGGTTATGGTGCCGGAGATCGCACCCGTGCCAGCGGTCTGTGCCTGGCTGATGCTCAACAGCACACCGAAGAAAACCGCAAGGAAAAGGGGACGAAAAAGAGGCCCTCTCAGAGATGGCACCGATGATTGATTCATGACCCCTCCTCATGAGCGTCAGTTAATCAATTCGATCTCGACCTTCGCCGTGCGCGCGGGCGTTTGTCACTCGGAAACATCCGATTGCCCGAGCGGGCTGTACCAGCGTCGGCCATTTCGATCCTCTTGCTCGCTTTGTTTCAGGATTTCCAGCGAGCGCGCTGTCTGCGTGTGCGCGCAAGCAACCATGATCGCGCCCACCAAAGACACAGGCGCTGCGTACGATCCACCGAAAGACGGACTTGCAATCGAAGCAAAACAGCACACATCGCAAGCTCTTGCGACCGGCGTCTGAAGTCCGTCGGTAATGCCCAATGTGGGCACTCCCTGTGCTTTGGCGCGCCGCGCGGCCTCCACGGTTTCGCGAAGGCAGCGTCCGAAGCTGATCGCAATCAGGAGGTCCTGCCGGGTGAGCGTGCGAACCCGCCGCTGTACATTTCCGGCGCTGCCAACCGGGGCCTCGGCCGCCAAGCCAAGGGCCGTCAAGCCGTAGGCGAGTTGCCAACTTAGCGTCGCCGCCAGATCAATGCCCACGACCAGGATGCGGCGTGCGCGATTGATTCGTCGCGCAACGGCAATGATTTTTTCCGTGTCGAGGCTGGAATGCAGATCGTGCAAATTGCGCACGTCCATCTCGACGCTGTGCTGGATTCGATTGGCAAGACTTCGTTTTTCGCGGGAAGCGGCTTTGAGAACGGTATACGGAGTGATGCGCGTGATGAAGTGGGAACGCAGGTCGGCAGCGAATTCCGCATACTTTTCGTAGCCCAGCGCCTGAATGGTGCGCACGATGGTTGCAGCGTCGACGCTGTACCGTTTAGCGAGTTCGCGAGATGAAAGAAAGAAAGTGTCGTCGGGGTTCTCGAGAATGGCGTGAATCAACTTCTTGCGACTGGGATTGAGCCGGGGCTCGGCCTTGCGAAAGCGATCCTCTAGCGGAGTGCTGCTCGGTGGATACCCGGGTTCGTGGCTTGCGGCACTGTGGTTCGGCATCTCGAAAGGCGTTGCGTCTCGGAATGGGGCGAGATGCTACAACACATGTTGCATATTGTCAACGATTGTCACCATTTGATGCACTGACAGGAATCGCCTGAAACGGCCAAATGCGGCGATCGCCGTGACTTGAGCCGACAATGCGAGCTTGTCAGATTTTCTTGGGCAGAAATGCAGGGAAGGATTCGGGCAGAAGCAGAGCTTTTCGAAAATCGCATCAAGCTCTTTCTCAGCTAGTTGCTTCGAGCATCGCGGATGGTTCTTGTCGGAAAGCTGTCGATGCGAGCAAGCCTGGCGAACATTTTGGATGAGCGCGCCGATCAGGAGCTTCCAGAAAACGTGCACACTCTGATCCTGAAGATGACCGTCGAGACTTTGAACCTGTGGCCAAACATGTTGGTTAACGTCACGCCTGAACCCGAACGCTGAAATAGTCCGATCCTTCCACCGTGCCGCTTGAAATAGTTGACAGTCAGCAGTCGAAACAGACAAACTCGCTCCGCCGCGACGACTGCGGCCACGAGGATGTGCATGAAGACTCGCCTCCCGGTTGTAATGCTCGCGCTTCTTGCATCATTGGCAGCCCAGGAAACTACGCAGAAACGCCTCATCACGGAGAAAGACCTCTTCGACTTCGTTTGGGTTGCCAATCCTCAACTCTCGCCTAATGGTGCGAGTGTTGCATTCACGCGGGTCAACTGCGACGAGAAGCGCACAGGCTATGAGACTTCGATCTGGATCGCTGCGACCAATGGCAAGGAAGCGCCCTTGCGGATGACAAATGGCAAGCACGACGCACAGCCGCGATGGTCGCCCGACGGTAAGCAACTCGTCTTCGTTCGAGGCGGCGACAAAGACGAGACGGGCAAGCCCAAGCCAGGACAGCTGGCGCTGCTGTCACTCGGCGGAGGCGAGGCTCGGGTAATTACCGATCTGCCAAAAGGAGCCTCGAACCCGGTCTGGTCGCCAGACGGCAAACGGATCGCCTTTACGAGCTCGACTACACAGGAAGACATCCAGAAAGTGCAACGCAAGAAGAAGGCTGGTGACGGGCAAGCAGAGAGCGAGCACGAATCCGACGTGCACGTTATTAGCCGTGCCGTGTATCGCAGCAACGACGAGGGCTATCTCGATCCCAAGCGCCACAGCCATATCTGGGTGCTCGAGGCGCCAACGGACTCCGATGAACTTCCCGCCCCGATGCAGCTCACTAGCGGGAATTTCGACGACGAGCAACTGCTTTGGAGCCATGATGGCGCGCGAATTTACTTCGTCACGCAACGCATCGAAGAACCTTACTACGAGCTTCCGAGTGCGGATATTTACTCGGCATCCGCAGCGGGTGGGATAGCTGAGAAGCTGGTCACCATTCCGATGGGTATCAGGGATCTTGTCCTCAGCCCAGATGGTCGGAGGCTCGCGTTTCATGGCTCAGCTGCCGAGCCGATCCGCTCCTATTCGCAACCCGATCTATGGGTCATGGATGTGGGCGTTGGCGCGAAACCGCAAAACCTGACAGCGGATTACGACTTCGACATGGGCGACTCGGTTTTCGGCGACAATGCGGCACCGCGCGGTGGAAGCGGCCGCAAACTCTACTGGTCTCCGGACGGTCGCTGGTTGTTCGATATCGTCTCGAAGCAGGGGCGCACGTTCCTGGTGCATGTCGATGCACAAAGTAGGAAAGTCACTGAAATTACGCGGGGCGATGAGGCGGTGCTGGATTTTTCTGTGAGCGCCGACGCGAATGCGGTTGTTGCCCTGGTCTCCTCGCCCGTGATGATCGGCGACCTTTTCGCTATTTTCGAGCGACGGGACGCAAACTCGCATCAGCGATTTCAATCGGAAGCTGTGGTCGCAACTCAATCTGACTGCGCCGGAGGAAGTCAATTACACGAGCTTCGACGGAAAGCGCATTCAGGGTTGGATCCAGAAACCGCCCGACTTCGACACGCAGAAGAAGTACCCTCTCATTCTCAACATTCACGGCGGTCCGCATGCTGCCTACGGCTGGGTCTTCGATCACGAATTTCAATGGATGGCTGCGAAGGGCTACGTTGTCCTGTACGTCAATCCACGCGGCTCCACCAGTTACGGACAGGAATTTGGGAATGTCATTCAGTACCACTACCCCGGGGACGATTACCGAGATCTGATGGCTGGAGTCGACGAAGTCCTGAAGCGTGGCTACGTCGATGACAAGAAACTCGGGGTGACGGGCGGGAGCGGTGGCGGTGTCCTTACCGACTGGACGATTACGCAAACGAACCGCTTCGCGGCGGCAGTGTCGCAACGCGACATTTCCAACTGGGCCTCATGGTGGTACACGGCGGATTTCACCTTGTTCCAGGCCAATTGGTTCAAAGCGCCACCGTTCGAAAACCCGCAGGACTACAACAATCGCTCTGCGATCACCTTCGTGAAGAACATCCATACCCCTGTTTTATTTGTGCTTGGCGAATCTGATTACCGGACGCCGCAAGACTCAGGCGGCGAACAGCTGTTCCGTGCGCTCAAGTATATGAAACGCCCAACAGCAATGGTTGTGTTTCCACGCGAGACGCATGAGCTCTCGCGCTCGGGCGAGCCCTGGCATCGCGTCGAGCGTCTCGAACACATCGTAGGTTGGTTCGACAAGTGGATGATGGGCATACCTCATCCGGAGTTCGAAATTAATCCTTCCCAGCTACGAACGGCCTCCGAGCACTGAAGCTGACCGGCATAGACCCCGCTTCGCGCCACTCTTCGAGGCTTCCTTAACCAGGGTGCCACCGACCCCCCGCTTAGCCCGGTTACCTGCACTGCTTGGTTTCTGTGTGTCGTCATTGTCTTGTTCTCCTTCTGTTCCTTTCTCGATATGACCTGTTGATCAGTTGTCATGCGCTATATTTACCGCCAGGCTTCGAAAGGGTGGGAGTGACAAGTGTGGCGGGATTTCGATGGACTCTCTGATCACAGCGGCAGCACGCGCGCTCGCGGCGGGTGATCCCCTGGGAGCATTGAAGCGAGTGGCGCTGCGCGACGATGCGCCTGGGCTTGCGCTTCGTGGCATTGCGATGGCGCAGCTGGGCGACTTCGTGCGGGCGAAAGAACTCCTGCGCACGGCTGCGCGGAAATTCAGCGTGAAGGAAGCGGTGGCGCGCGCGAGATGCGTTGTGGCCGAGGCCGAGATCGCGCTCGTCTCGCGCGACCTGGGCTGGCCTGCCAAAATGCTAAACGCGGCTCGCGCGACGCTGGAACAACACGGCGACCGGTTGAACGCCGCGTATGCGCGTTATCTCGAACTTCGGCGCCTTACCCTGATCGGGCGCCTCGACGAGGCCGAGCGGATGCTTGCCGATCTCGATCCCACTCTCTTCCCGCCCGCGTGGAGGACCGCCCACGAGTTGGTCGTTGCAGGAATCGCGATGCGCCGCCTCCGTGCGAAGGAGGCACGCGCTGCGCTCGCCTGCGCCCGGCACGCGGCCCGCGAGGCAAGAATTCCTGCACTGACTGCGGAGGTCGAAAGTGCATTCCGCGTCCTGGATACTCCGGCAGGACGACTGATTGCGGGCGGGCAGGAGCGCCTTCTCTTGCTGGAAGATGTCGAGGGGTTACTGGCATCGAAAGCGCTCGTCGTCGACGCCTGCCGTCATGCTGTGCGTGATGCAAGCACGTTCGTTGCGCTCGCAAGCCGCCCAGTGTTGTTCGCCCTCGCGCGCGCTTTGGGCGAAGCGTGGCCCGGCGACGTGCCCAGAGACGTGCTTCTGGCGCGGGCCTTCGGAGCAAGGTTCACCGACGAATCCCATCGCGCGCGTTTGCGTGTCGAAATCGGCCGTCTCCGCCAGATGCTGCGGAATCTGGCCAGGCATCAGTGCCACCAAGCAAGGCTTTGCGCTCGTGGCGCGCCGCGGTCGCGAGGTCGTCGTGCTCGCTCGCCCCGTAGAAGAAGAGCATGCGGCTGTTCTCGCCTTCCTCGCCGACGGCGAGTCGTGGTCGAGCTCCGCCCTGGCGCTCGCGCTCGGAGCCAGCCAGCGCACCGTGCAGCGCGCTCTCGACTCGCTCGCGGCCGCCGGCAAAGTGCAGTCCTTTGGTCAGGCGCGCGCACGGCGTTGGATCACTCCGCCGGTGCCCGGATTCACGACAATCTTGTTACTCCCCGCTCCACTGCCGGGTGACTAGGATGGAGGCATGAATCGATCCAACGCCGAAATCGTCCGTGAGTACGGCCCCTTCGCCGGTGCCGAGCGCGTGCATGGTGTCACCTATGACGGCCAGCAGGTCTGGTTTGCTTCCGGAGACAAGTTGAACGCCTTCGATCCGGCGAGCGGCAAGATGCTCCACTCGCTCGAGGTCGCAGCGCATGCGGGAACGGCCTTCGACGGACGCCACTTGTTTCAGATCGCCGAGGATCGCATCCATAAAATCGATCCACAGACTGGCCGCGTGCTGGCCACCATCCCGGCCCCCGGTGGCGGTGGTGACTCGGGTCTCGCGTGGGCGGAAGGCACGCTATGGGTCGGGCAATATCGCAACCGGAAGATCCATCAGATCGATCCGGAAACCGGCGCAATTCTGCGCACCATCGAGTCCAACCGCTTCGTCACCGGGGTTACGTGGGTCGACGGCGAGCTGTGGCACGCGACATGGGAAGGGGATGAAAGTGATTTGCGGCGAGTCGATCCTGAAACGGGAGAAGTTCTGGAGAGCCTCGAGATGCCGCGTGGAGTCCACGTTTCCGGGCTCGAGTCCGATGGCGCCGATCAGTTCTTTTGCGGTGGAGAAAAAACCGGAAAGGTCCGCGCGGTCCGACGCCCTCGTCGAGGCGCCGCCAAGACCGAGAGCAGTAAGCCTCCCGCCGGCTCCAAAAAGAAGTAGCCTCGTGCCGGCTTCTTCAGATCGCCTGATTCCAGGGTTCGGGCGGGCGCTCCGTCTTGGACCCACCACTGGGTGGCGTCTTTACGGGCCAGTCAGCCTTCCACGCATCGGGTGATGCCACGCTCGCATATCGGATGCGGACCGGCATTGCTGCCAGCCGATCGAACAGTCGGGCTTCATTGCGGATGGGCCACCAGTCGTACAAAAAGACCTCGAGAGGACGCCACATCGACACCCAGCCTCCGATGGTAAGACCCTCGCGCACGATTTCGCCCAGCCGGCTGTTCTTCATCACGGTGGCCAGAAAATCTCCAAAGGCCGTGGCCGCCGCCAATACCGTGAGACCGATCAGCAAGCTAGTCCGGCCACGCCGGAACAATGCGCGCAGACGCCGGCGATTTGCCTCAGCACGTTGTCGAAAGAACTCATGGATCGCGTCGCGCAAGACCGCGGCCTCATCGGGCAACCCGGCCTGGCGATCGAGATCGACCACGAGGGCCAGGGCCACGTCGGCCGGCAAGTCCTTTGCCCAGCCAACGATGAACTCTTCGGCGTTGGGGTCCAGATCCTTATTCCGAAATGGCGAGGGATCGATGGAATTGAACAGCTGCTTGAGTTCCCCGACGTGTACCTCGATGACGGCACACTTTGGCGGAAGGGGGTCGCCCGCGGAGGGCTTGTCGTCGATTGCCGACGGCGTCGTCGCTGAATTCGTTGGCATTCCCTGACCCATTCGATCGACAGCATCCAGCGCGATCCCATGATACTCGCAACCTTTCCAAATGGGGTGCAGGCCTTTCGACTACGAGCCGCGCTCACTTGCCCGCACTGATCCGAGCCGCACGAACTTCTAAAGCATTTGGAGCGGGAATTGTCGCAGCTGCCACGACTAGAGGACTGCGTTTGTGCTCGTGCCGGCAGCCGCGAAGACATCGGCGGTTTCTTTTTCAGCGATGGGAATGAAGACTTGTACCACCGCGGGATCGAACTGCGTTCCGGAGCTCTTGAGTAATCGGGTGATTGCTTCCTGATGGTCAAGTCCTTTGCGGTAGCAACGATTCGACACCATGGCATCGTAGGCATCAATGACAGAGATGATTCGAGAGACCAGTGGAATGTTCGACCCCTTCAATCCGGCAGGATAACCGGTTCCGTCCACGTTCTCGTGGTGGTGCAAAGCATAAAGGCTGGCCTCTTCCAGGCCCGGAAAAAGGCGCAGGATCGACCAACTGTACTCGGGATGTCGATTGATGATCGCACGTTCGTCGTCAGTGAGTGGTCCGGCCTTTTTAAGGATGGCGTCGGGAACACCGATCTTGCCGATGTCGTGGAGAAGCGCGGCGACCTCTACCTGGTAGGAGCGTTCCTCAGGAATATTCATTTCACGTCCAACCCGAATGGCCCATTCCGCCAGCCGCGTGCTGTGCACGCCGGTACTGATGTCCTTGAGGTCCAGCAAGTGGTTAAATGCACAAATTACCGAGTTGCGATGGGCCAACTGCTGCTCTTCGAGTTCCTTGACGCGAAGCAGCAGTTCGGACACTTCGAATCCGGGATGGGTGATTACGCCCATACGTTTGTTACCGTCCCTGCAGCAATGCTCATCCGTTTCCCATCCGTGATCAGTGCAGGATGCGGCAAGCCAGTACCGACTGATAGGTGTCGAGGCGACCGAAGCCCATGTCGACGTTCCCGATGGGGTCTGCAGCGGTGAGTCCAAGCTGAACGTGCGAACTGCGACAGCCCCCGTTGGTACCCAGCATCACTGCAGCGGTTCCAGCCACGAAGGGAGTGCTGAATGAAGTTCCCCAGCCCGCAGCATAGGTACCCCAGGGGTAGGTCGTCATGACGCCTTCACCAGGCGCTGCCAGCCACACCGGAGGTGCGCCGTAGTTTGTGAAGGTCGACTGGATATCGCTATTCGAGGTAGAGGCTACGTCGATCACACCCGGCAGAGCTGCGGGATAAACCAGGGTCCGCTTGCCATCGTTACCGGCCGAGGCAACCGAGACGACGCCCTTGCTGTTGGCGTAGTTGATGGCGCGCGCGAGCTCCGGCGAATAGCTGGTGTAGTCGAAACTCATGTTCATGACAGTGGCGCCATTCCGTACGGCGTAATAGATGGCTCGCAGCACGTCCGAGTCATATCCGGTGCCGTTGGCGCTGAATGCTTTCAGCGGCATGATTTTTGCTTGTGGCGCCACCAGGTGCACGATTCCTGCCGTCATGGTGCCGTGTCCAAACGCCTGGTACTGACTTCCATCCAAGACTGCGACCGTGCGCTGATCCAACACGGCTACGGTGCGCTGGTTCACTTCTCCGGTCTGCCCGGAACTGGTGTTAGGGGATGCGTTCACATCCGATCGTTCCGAACCGCCAGCGACGTTCCGGGTGAAGTCGTATCCATTCACCAGAACGGCTTTCAGCACTGGATGAGTGGGGTCGACTCCCGTATCGATGACCGCGACAATCACTCCTGCACCCGCGGCATTGAAACTTGAGTGAGTCAGGTCGGTACGGATGAGTTGATTGCCGGGCTGCACGACATATCCATGCCAGACCGTCGAGCCGTAGTAAGACACTGGACTCTGGTCAGTCAGGTACGAGGGGGAGCCGGCGGCATACGCCTGCTGCGTGGTTACGGCCTGATCGATTTCGATGGAAAGAATGCCGGTCTGCAAGTTCAAACGAAGAAGCCCGAGAACCGGGTTCAGGAGGGGAGGAAACGTCACCAGAAATAACTGACCATCCGGATCGCCCAAGCCAGTAACGACATTGCAGCCTGCCAGCAGGCAGCTCAGGTTAAGTCCGGGTAATCCGAGAGAGTCGCGGACGATGAGCCGCGTTTGCGCCTGTGCGGCTGGTGCGCAAAGGGCAGTGAACAGCAGAAAAAGGGCGGCCACCAAGGCCACGCGTTTGAAACCAGTTCTTGCTGTCAGGTCTTTCATGAGTCCGTTTCCCTCTATTTGGCGTCGGCAGTTCGGGGAATGAAGGCGAGTCTAAAACGGGAACTCGCGCTGCGCTACTTACGGCCGTAATCCTCATGAGTAACCTGCATTGATTCCTGAAGTAATTCGCGTTTCTTTACTCCAGACTTCCCAAAGAGATGCGAAGGGTCCTGCGATCCGCAGTCGCAATCGACATGCGCACTTGGTCTTTCGGGACAAATTCAAACTGAAACTCTCCACACTCACCGGACTCAGTTGTGCTTAGTACCTGGCCCTTGTCGTTCCAGAGAACGATCGCGGCCCGGCCCAGCCAGCGCAGAGGTGCTTCCTTGTCCAGGATCTGTCCCGAGGCAGAAACCACAGAGGAATTCGCTCTGCGCTCAAAACGCACGTCCACGCTCAAACCCTCCCCCTCATAGACGAATTGCCGAATGCTGGCGATTCCGGAGCGTATTCCGGCGGGCGGAGCCGCCGAGGCGCTGTCGAACACTAAGGTAGCCGCGCTCCAGCTTTCCGATTCCGCCCCTTTATTGCTTGTGAATCGTGCCTTCACCATTTGAAGCAGGTTGTCGGGAACTGCGTAATTGCGCTCACGCGATGCGAGTCGCGCGACTCGCTCCCAGATTTCGTGGTCGGATTCACATTCAGGACAGGCTGCCAGCAGGTGGGCTTCCATCTTCACCTTGGTCTCATCAACTTCCATTCCGCGCACAAAATCTGCCCACGTTTGTTCAGAAAAATGCGACATTTAAACCTCACGTCTCAGGTCCTGCATCTCACGCCGGCACCTGAACTCGCCTTTCATCAAGATAAAGAGTGCGTTGCAGGCGAAAAAATATAGGGGTAACTTCATTTTTGTTCTCTCTGCTGCCTACCCCTTTCCTATCAATGAGAAAGGCGCCCAGTGGTAAGGGTGGGGATGATGCTCGCGCAACTCCAGCATGGTGGCTTGCATGGCTTTTGCTTTCGATAGCCCTCGCTGCCAACGAGTGTAGAAGCCGATCATGAAATCTTTCGTGCTCTCATCGTGAACGTCCCACAAACTCAAGATCAGCGACTGAGCACCAGCTTGCAGCAGTCCGCGGACCAGGCCCATCAACTCATCACCGGGCGTCACCACATTCAGCCCGGTCGCACAGCCGCTTAATACGACAAGCTCGGCAGGCATGCGGAAGTGGGCCAGGTCGCACAGGCTGACGTGAGTGTCCCCGAGGCGAATCGAAGAGAACATCGGATTGTCCTGGCGGAAGTAGCCGTGGGTGGCAATGTGCACGACGCGACTTTCGCTTCCATGACTGCGCAGGACTGCTTCGGTCGCTTGTTTACCAACGAACAGCTTGGCATTCGGAAGAATGGAGCTCAGGGCTTCGACTTCGGATTTGATGAGCGGCGCCTGCGTATCGGGGATGCCGAGAAGCAGCGCTCCGCCGGCTTGATTCACCTGCTTATCTTGGCACATGGCGTAGATACTGGCGCTGGGAGCGTAGGAGATCGCATATTGATCGACCAGGTAAGACTCGCCATCGTGCAGAGCGTGAAATGGCAGGTGGTGCAATACTCCATGCGGCACGAAGACAATATGTTGCACGTCGAGCCACTGACGGACTGGACCGAGCAACTCCTGATAGAGGTTCTTGAGATGCGCCTCGGTGGAAATCCGGAGAGGTTCGCTGAAAGCGGTGAGGTAATCATTATTCAGCCGAAACTTCGACATCTGGAGCTGAAGCAATTGCAACAGCTTCTGAACTCGCGAATGCACGGTTACGGGAACGATATGGAGCGCGTCGCGACGCAACACGCAGACCAGAATCCTGTCTTGAATTCGGAAGTACTCAACCAGCGCAGTATCAGGAGATAACGCAGCCCGGATCTGTTCGAGCGAGGAGGTGATTGGAACGTAGAGGCCGGCTTGATGCGCCTCGGCAACCGTCGCTTCCTTCAGAGCGCGCAGGAGTTCTGTTTCGCGCACTCGCGCTTGTTGTTCCAGTTGCTTGATTCTTTCCTGGGAGCGTTCTTCTGGACGCAACTGCTCGCGCTCGATCAAGTTGTAATACCAGTTCAGTTCCTCGCGGGAATTCTTGATCGAGCGAACTAATTCGCTTTGCCCGGGATCGTTTGCGCCCGGAACGTGTATCGATGCGCTCAACAAATCCACGAGGGCACGGGACTTTGCCTGCTCAATGTATTGAAACGCCTCCTCCGTGCTGTCGGGACGGTGGAGGCAAAGGTCGACCAGATTCTCATAAACTTCGAGCTTATTTTGGAAGAAAGCGATCTTGAGTTCCTCGCCTTGTAATTTCCCGCGCACCTGTTCGATTGCCTCGCGTGCCCGGGAATAAGACGCATAGGCCTGTGCCAACCTGGCGGTGGAACGTTCGATCTCACCCATTAGAAACTCTGTCTGATACAACAACAGGGATGAGTCGAGCTTTTCTACTTCGGAGCGCGCGGCCTGGCAGCGCTGACGAGCCGAATCCACGTCATTGATGCGGAGGGAAATTCGTGCCAGCAAGAGTCCAGACAGCACGGCTTTTCCGCGCATCGGCGAACTCTGAAAGAACTCGTGCGCCGCAACGCAAAGCCGTTCGGCCTCAAAGAGCCGCCCTTCATTGAACAGTACCAGCGCTTCGTAGAGATCAATGAGCGAGGGCCATACTTCGTTTTTCTCGCGGAGGAATATCGCTTTCGCCTGCGCAAACAGCTTGATCGCCTCGAATGCCTGGCCGGTTCGACTGGCGGCAATGGCCGTGAAAGCGAGCGCTTTTGCGGCTTCGTAGCCAAAGCCGAGTTCCTCGAAGGCAAGATGTGCCGCTCGTCCGAGTTCAGCCGCTTCCGAGTTCAGATTCAGTTCGAGATAGATCTCGGAGAGATCGAGGTTGCAGAGCGCCAATTGATACGCATCGGGCGCCTTCTTCGCGCTGATCGCGGCATCGCGCAGCATCTGGATGGCGCGCCCGAACTCGCCTCTCAGAAAATAGAGATAGGCGATGTTGTAGTCGGCATAAGCGACCAGGATGGGCATGCCCTCTTTCTCGCAATGCTGGCGCGCCATGCGGTGCAGTTGCAATGCCCTGGGGAAATCATTCAGGCTGATGTAACAGAGGGAAAGGTTGCTGAGTACAGCAGCCAGGCCTTCAGGGTCGCCGTGGTGGAGCAACTCCTGATAGGCGCGCTCGTATACTTCAGCCGCTTCCGCGAAACGATCCTGCCGGTGGTAGATGTTTCCGATGTTGATCTCGAGGCGAGCCAACCGGCGGGTGTTGCCCTGCTCCTGAAAAATCCTGCGGGCGCGCTCTCCGACTGCGAGGGCTTCGTCATAGCGGCCAAGAAGCAACATCGGTTGAACAGAGCCGCTGAGGGTTCGTGCCAGCTCTTCTTGATGGCCTGCTAGTTCGAATAGGGATACGGCCTGCGTATGAAACTGAATCGCTTCCGCATGGCGGTCGAGTGCATATAGCGCATTCGCCTTGGCGCGCAAGCTCTTGCCCAGAGAGACGCGATCTCCCAGGACTTCCGCGACCTCGATAGCGGTTTCGGCGAAGCGTTCCGCTCGCACCGTATCGACGCGCACTTCTTGCCATACTCGTTCGGCGAGGGTGGTGACCAGGGTGGCCCAATCGGCTGAGGGATGCTCCGCAACGAACTGCTTTCGGCTGGCAGGATCAGGCAAGGCAAGCAGGCGTCCGAGCAGCGCATCGACTTCGCTCTTTTGTGCTGCTTTGACGCTCATCAGAAGCCTTTGGCCTGAAGGTGTTGTTTCAAGCGAGCAAGACAGCGACTCCGGACGAACCCGATTGAGCCTTGCGCAAGGCCTAGCTCGTTCGCAACCTCCGCATAGGATCGAGAAGGAGTCTCAAAGAAAAGCATCTGGATCATGCGTGCACAGCGCGCTGGCATCTCGGAAACTGCTTCCCGCAAGGTCTGTTCATCTTCGAGTTGGACGAGGATCTGTTCCGGGATGTCTTCGGAATGCAATTGATCGTCACCGGCCGATTTCAATTTGCTGTGGCGATTGCTGGTTTGCTGATGACGCAAACATTCGCGATAACAGGTCTGCATGAGCCATTTGGCCAGTGCGCGGTGCTCTCGAAGCTGTGAAAGCTTGGAGAGCAGGGTTAAACAGACCGTCTGGAAGATGTCACCGGCATCCTGGTGCATCCCAAGGGTGATGGGAATCGAGTAAATCAGATTCTTATACTTGTCGATGAGCGCAGACCAGGCTTGGGGGTCATTGTCGAGGCAACGAAGAACGAGTTGCTCATCACTCGCGCCTGACGAGCGCCCCGACTGCCTTGTTGGGGCAGTAGCTGTCATCGCACGCCCGCACTCTCCATCGGAGTGCGAATGTAGAGTTCGTCTGCATTCCAGAGCGTGTAGGGGTCCAGACTTGCCGGATGAAAGTTCCCCACCCGCGGGTCGGCGGCGGCAAGGACGTTCGGGGTCGCCAGAAAAATGAAGGGAAGTTGTTGCGCAATCAACTCCTGAACGCGGTCGTAGAGCTGCTTTCGTTTCCCATAGTCGAGTGTAATCATCTGCTGCTTCATGAGTCCGTCGACCTCGCGTTCCCATGCGGTTGCGGGTTCGGTTTCGTGAAGGTACCAGAGATGCGATGTGCCGCTGCTGATCCAGACGTTCATCTCAGGATTGGGGTCGGCATCGGCTCCGCCCAAGCCCATGATTGCCGCGTCGTAATCGAAACTTTGGAATACGCGATCGATCAAGGCACGAAATTCCAGCGGAACTACGTGGACCTGCATGCCCAGATGCGAGAGATCATCTTGTAGCAGCGTGGCCATCTTCATGCGCTGCGCATTGGACGAACTTGTGATGATCGAGAATTCAACTTCGGCCCCTGCCGGATCGAGCAATTTGCCAGACTGATTCCAGGAAAAGCCTGCGGATTTCAGCAAGTTTCTTGCGTTCTCGAGTGAACGCTGCGGATGAGGAATGGCGTTGTTCAGCCACAGCTTGTTGCCGGGGCCAACGTTTCCCCACAGAGCGACTCCCCGGGTGCCGTACACCATCCGCACAATCGAGTCACGGTCGATCGCTGCGGAAACGGCCTGCCGGAATTTCAGTTCGCGAAACCACTTCTGTTTGCGGGCGATTCCATCGAGTTTCGTGTCGCCAAGGTCGTTTTGATTGAAGAGGAGAAAGTTGTACTCGAGGCTCGGTCCCATGTCGACGAGTTGAGCGTGAGTCCGATCACGTTCACGCGCAAGCAGGTTGTAATTCTCCGAACTGAGCCGGCTGATCATGCTGGTCTCGCCCGCCTCGAAGCGCATCACCTGAGCGTCCTCGGTGCCTACAAAGAGGAAACTGATTTCGTCGAGGTAGGGCAACCGCTGATTCTTGCTATCCATCTTCCAGTAGTAAGGGTTGCGCTCGAGCACCGCTCGTTGACCCGGGACGAACTGTTTCAGACGGAACGGACCCAGTCCTGCGATCTCGGAAGGAGCGGCGTTGAGCGACCAAGTCTGGACGAATTTCCCCTCTCGATATGGTTTCTCGAGCAAGTGCTTGGGCAACATCGCCAGGCTGTCAAAAAGCCGTTCGGCAGAGGCATAGGGGCGAGGCAAGCTGAAGCGTACTGTGTACCGGTCGACCTTAGTCACAGTGAGCGGCTTGCCATCGATGACTAGCAAGTCACGCTGCGGCGCGTCCACGTTCTCGTCCAGATAGAGGCCAAAGGAAAACACGACATCATCCGCATCGAAGGGCTGGCCGTCAGAAAAGCGAATGCCCTTTCGCAACTGCAAGGTAAAAGTGCGACCGTCGGGTGAGATCTTCCACGACTTTGCCAGCGCAGGCTCGGTTTGCTGGGAGGCGCGGTTGATTTCGATCAGGTCCGCCATCATGCGGCCAGTTATTTCGCGCGAAACGGCGTCGGTCGCAATGACGGGATTGAACGTTTTCGGTTCGGCGCGACCGCCAATACTCAAATTTCCGCCATAGTGACCGGAAGTCTGGTCGGCGCGAAAGAGTTCTTCCCCAGGATTCGGTTTCTCCGGGGACGGACCAGAGGCAAGGCACGGCACAGCAATCAGACACACCAGTAGGGCTAGGCGCACGGTGAATTTCATGAAACCCCTGTCCCCACAGAACCGAATTGCTAGGTTGACTGAAATTCTAACCGCGAGAGAAGGGCATCGGCGAGAAGACCATAGATTACCGAGGTAATGACGAGAGCCACGGCGGGCGCCAGCAGCCATTGGTAAGACACCAATACGCTGTATCGTTGCAGCACACTCAGCATGTTGCCCCAGCTGGCGGTTGGCTCATTTACGCCCAGGCCAAAGAACGACAGTGTGACCTCGGCAGCGATATATCGAGGTACGAGCAGGGCAGCCTGAGCTACCAGTACGCTCATCACCTCGGGTAAGATGTGGCGTCGCATCACATAAGAATCAGATCCCCCGAAGCCTTTGGCTGCCAGGACGTAATTCCGCGTGCGTGCGGTCAGGACGATACCGCGCACCAATCGCGCCGGCCGCGCCCAGCCAATGAGTCCAATCACTGCGGTCAACAAGAAAAATGTCCGGGTAGCGCTTAAATGAAGCGGAAGGAAGGCCCGGACTCCGAGCAGAAAATAGAGCCATGGAAGACACAGAAACAATTCCGTTGCTCCCATGAGCGACTCGTCTACGATCCACCCGTAGTATCCGGCCACAACCCCGAACGTGGCGCCTGCGGTCAGCGCAACGAGTGTCGCCAGGATGCCAGCCGCGACTGAAATCTGGCCGCCGTAGAGCACTCGAGAAAACTCATCGCGACCAAATTCGTCGGTGCCGAGCAGAGCGATCTTGCCCGGTTGGTCCACGCCAATCAGGTGCCAGTCCAGCGGCACAAGGCCGAGCAGTTTGTACTTATTCCCCCTTACCATGAGGCGAACCAGAAAGCTCTGACTGCGATCTTCGATATAGCCGTCCGGTCCAGGCTGTAATGCATAGACGAATGGTCGCAAATGCCAGCCGGAAGTATCCCGGAAATGGAGCCGCGTCGGAGGTGCGTAGGGCAGGTCACGATCCTGTGCAATGGGGTCGCAAGGCGCAAGGAAACCTGTGAAGAGCAGCGCCAAATGGAGCGCTGCGAGCGCCAGAATCAGGATGGAGGCCTTACGATTCATCGGCTCTTCCTGTTCGTATGCGCGGGTCGCAAGCCAGCAACATGGCGTCGGCGATCAGGTTGCCGCCCAGCATGAAAAGCGTCGACAACATGATCCCGCCGATCACCAAATAAAGGTCGCGCGCGAGTGTCGCATCGAGAATGAGAGGACCGAGACCCGGCCAACCGCAAATCGCTTCGATGAGCAACGATCCGCTAAACAGGCCTGCCAGGGAAAGCCCGAAAAGCGAGATGATGGGGTTGGCGGCGACGGGTAATACGTGCCGGAGCATGAGGCGCACGTTACTGATGCCCAAGGCACGACCTGCTTGCACGAACGGCGCGTCCAGAATTTCCAGAACCGCTGCGCGTACATGGCGGACGATAATGCCGGCTTCCACCAAGGTCAGGATCATGACGGGCAGGAGCATTCGGGTCGCGATCTCTCGCGCTCGCGCCCAGTGCGAGAGGGCGTCTTGATCCACAGAACTCATGCCTCCCACGGGAAGAACACGCCAACGCACGACGATTGCGAGCACGGCCACCGCAACCACAATCTCGGGGAGCGAGATCAAAATTGAATTCAATCCATCAATCGCTCTGTCCCATGCACTGCGGCGCAGCGTTGCAATCCAAACGCCGAGGGGTACTGAGATGAGCCAGGTCAGAACCATGGCCGCTGTATTGAGAAGAAGGGTGTTCTTGGCCCGAGTCCACAAAAGCGGTGCAACCGGGCTGTTGTAGGCGATCGAATATCCGAAATCGGCGCGAAGGGCAGAGTGCACCCAGCGGCCGTATCGCACGACCAACGGCTGATCCAGTCCGTAGCGCGAACGTAACGATGCAATGGTGTCCGGGGAAACCTGCGGGTTCAGCCGCATCTCATCGAAGAAACTTCCAGGCGCCATCTCAGTGAAGAGAAAGCAAAGGACCGAGACGCCGAGTAGCAGGAGAACGGCCCGGATCAGCCTAAGCGCGAGATATTTCACCTCGACGCTCCCATCGACTTTACGAGCGTGGACTTAAGGAGAGCGCGGGTAAGGTTCCTATTCTGCATTGAATAACTGATGGTTTGTCGTCGAGTCTCGCGACGCCGACCCTGTGAGCGAGACACAAAGGGATCCATCCCCGAGATCTAGTGTTACTCACATGGAGTCGAGGAACAATGTGTCGCTGTCCACCGAAAGTACGTGGACTTTCGATAAGGGCACGCTTCCCGGCGTTCAGGAATCGCCTGACAACGTCACTCGTGCACGACGAGATCCGGGTTCTGTTTGAGAAGATCCAAGACGGCGCCAACGTCATCAAGCGTGTTGTACAAGTGAAATGACACGCGTAAACCGTCCATCCGGTTCGAGACCACGATATTATTGGCGGCCATTTTCTGCACCATGGCTTCGGCGTTCTTCATTTGCAGTACGACCAGGGGGCCAACGCCATCCAGTGGAGTCTTGATCTTGATCTCGAGGTCGCGAGCACCATCAATGAGAGCGCGTGTCAGGGTCTTGAATGTGCGCCGCAACTGCGGCATAACCAGCGCCTTCTAACAGTTTCAAAGCTGCCGGGACGCAATATACGTTTGGCAAGGGCGGAGAGCCGGCTTCAAAGCGCCGTGCGGTGGACGCGGGATCAAAGTGCTTGACATCGAACGCAAAAGGGTTCTGCTGGGCAAACCAGCCTGTAATCGTCGGTGTAAGCGATGCAATCAAGTCGCGTCGGACGTACAGAAACGCAATTCCGGAGGGACAGAGCAGGTATTTGAGTACACCTGTGACGTAGAAATCCAAACCAAGCACTTTGACATCGATGGGGCGCGTGCCGCAATCCTGGTAGCCGTCGAGCATGACGAGGGCGCCCCGCTCGTGTGCGTGTTGGACGATGGATTCGATGTTGGAGCGGAACCCGTTCATGAAACAAACTTGCGTGACGGGAACGATGAGGGTCTGGTCGTCGATCGCACGGGCGTAGCAATCCGCGCATATCCTGCCTTCCTTCGCATCGAGAAACTCGACTTCAGCGCCCCGCGACTGCTGGGCAAGCCAGATTTGCCCCATGGTGGGAAACTCGAATTCGCCCATGACGACCTTGCGACGTTTGCCGAAGTGGAGAGCACTCGCCACTGAATTGATACCCGCCGAGGCGCTGGCCACCACGGCAACTTCATCCGGCTCGGCGCCGATGAAACGCGCAAAAGCGGCCCGGGCGTTTTCGTACTCTTCGACCCATCGGTCCCAGGGCGAACCACATTCGTGCCAGGAACGAATGTGGGCGTGCAGAGAAGCTTCAACGGCCTCGCTCAGTGCCCCTTGTGAACATGAATTTAGAAAGATCTTGTTCTTAAAGATGGGGAATTGTGCGCGGATATCTTCGATCTTTGGAGACAAAATAGTTAACTCCACAGAAGGTTTCTGGACCTAAGGTTTCCGTTAAAGTATAAGGAGCGCGATGGCCCTCCTCGCGATATTAGACGGACCTGGAAAAAACTCATGATAACTCGCCGTAATAAGAAACCGCAGAGGCAGAAGACGAGTGTCGCACGCGGCATCATCAATACCGTCATCCGCCTAGAAAAACGAGTTTGGAAAACGGCTCAGCGCCGAGAAGCGAATGCATTTGCAGAACTTGTGCCCTCCGACGCGATCATGATCTTCCAGTCCGGAATCGTGCCCCAGCCGGAGTATCTAGCCACCATGCACAAACGGACGATTTCACGTTACGAACTCCGCAATATTCGTGGGTTTATGCCCAATGCACGGACCGTTATCCTCTATTATGAAGCTCTACGCCTTGGCGAAGAGGCTGGGAACGCGTTTCCGGACGGCACAGTGATCGAAAGCACCACCTGGATAATGCGCGGTCGCCGGTGGGTTGCGATTCTGAATCAGGAAACGCCCATCCAAACTCCACGAATGTCGCGCACCTCATAGGGCATCCGGCTCCCAAAAAACAGGATTTCTGCCCAAGGGAAAAAATGTCAATTCGTCTTTAGTGTTAACGGCTTGAGGATTTCATCCAGATAGTCCGGGGAACCGTCTACCCTTTCGAGGTGCGGGAATCGGCTTCCCCCCTGATAGTGAATCTTGTGAAGCTCCATCTTTCCCGAATTGTCAGTCATAAGTTCAATTGGTGAGGCGCTTGTCTCTGAATCACGAACCGCGCGTTTCAGCTCATCCATGGAAAACGCGCGGCCGTTGACACCAATAATCTTGAGGTAGGGACTAATGCCGCTTTCGAATGCTGGCATACCGGGGGTCGAGTCGATGACCGAGCCATCGTGTTTGACTCGCAGCCCGATCGAAGAGGTAAAGTCTCCGCCGCCCAACACCTCGGCAACCGCCAGCATCATTTCGTTGGCCTCGTTGTTATAGACAAGCCGCCAACCGCTGCCGATAAGACCGCCCAGGGGAGCATCAGCAGTGGCATCCAGACGCGAGCGGAAAAAAGACGCCCAGTCGTAGGGAGCAATTCCGTTCAAGGTCGAAACGAGGTCCTCGAATGTGTAGGTCTTGATGACAGGTTCGCCCTCGTGTCCGGCATAAAACACATGGCAGAAATCGTCCATGGATTTGTGGTCGCCAGTTAGCTTGCGAATGGTGGCATCGACCTCGAGCCAGATAAGAACGGCTTCCGGATAGAAATCAGTTCCGCGGCGATACGAAGCCCACTCTGGAACGCTGAAGTAGAGGATTTGTGCCGCCGTAGCCGTGTTTTGCAGCGAGCGCCATCGACGACCGGCGCGATGTTCCATGTCGGAAGCGACGGTTGCAATTCGGTCGCGCGACTGGGCTGGAGTCAGAAGCCCGCTTCGAGCACTGAGAATCGTTCCCAAATATTCCGTCAAGCCTTCGTAAACCCACAAAAGCTCGCCTTTCATTGGCTCCTGGAAGTCCGGTGTGGCCAAACCTTCGGGCCGGCGATATTGTCCGTTCCACGAATGCGAGAACTCATGGGGAAAAAGGCCGGCCATGTGCAATCGGGCATTAGGATCGACCAGCGTGTGTTGCTTGACTCGATCGTCGCTGCTCTCGTGATGTTCTTGTCCCAACTCCATCACGTTATCGCTCAGTGTGAGCAGAAAGTGATACTCGCGAAAGTGGTGAGACTTATACAAGGCCTCAGCTTCAGCGACCAGCTGTTTATAGTGATCAATCAAGTCTGAGGGAACATCCAGCGCCCAGGCATCGTCGGAAAGCACATCCAATTCCTGGAGCGGGCTTCCGTTCGGATTTAGCGGGAACACTCGCATGTACTGACCCGACTGCACCGGAGAATCGATGAGCAGGTCAAGAGCTACCGGAGCGAAGGAAACGGTATTGCCGGATCGATTGCTGACGGGGAGAGACGTGCTGAATTTCCAATCGCTGGGGAGCGTCAGGGTTGGCAGGAAGGTCAGTTGAGCGGCAGGCCATCCTTTGGGATAAAGGACGACCTGACTCCACATCAGAATAAAGAGATTTGCTGCGCCCGATGCGCTGAAGTCGATGGTCGGCCCCGGAGCTGAGATCAAGAAGTCCAGCGAGGCTTCTACAGAAGACGCCCCTTCCGGGACGACGAGATGAAAAGCGTACATATCCACGTCGTCTTGTTGCCACGGGACTTCATGTGCACCGCAGAAGAACTTGAGTCCCGCAAGATTCCAGATAGGTCCGTCGGGGGAGTGGTCTGCCGGCATCCACTTTGGGTAGTAGAGGGTTAGAGGCCCAGGGTGGACTGGAAATACCAGCTTCGCATGCAGGATCCGCCGGGACACCTGGGTGGCGTCGACCGAGATGGTAATGGGGCCAGGCGGAGCGGCGGAGGCCGTGGCAAAACTGCAGGGCATGCCTGCGATTGCGATCAAGAGACAGAGCAGGGCTGCTCTCATCATGCTTTCCGTACGAGGGTTTCGCATCTGTGTTTTTCTACCAGCTGATTTTGGCCATGAACTGTATGTTGCGTGGCCCTCCGACGCCGAAGTGCGAATCGAAGCTGCCATCATCCGCAGATGCCGTAATCAGTGTGCTGTTTGCGGGGCCGGGCGCCGGCTCGGCGAAGTTGGGGTGATTGAAGGCATTGAAGAAGCTGGTTCGGAATTCAAACCCTACGCGCTCCCCGAGCTTGAACGTTCTTTGCAGAGAGATATCCCAAGCCTTCAACCCGGGTGCAACCAGAGGATCACGCGGGCAGTTGCCGAATGTACCCGGTCGCAGGCTCTGCAAACGAGCTCGGTGACGCGTACGGCTGCGTAAAATCGCTTAGTTGGTAGTGAATCGGACCAACGCAATTGTGGCGCGTGTGGAAATTGCCGACTCCGCTCTCATCGCCAAACGTCAGGAGAGGCGCGGCAAAGCCGTCTCGCAACGTGGTGGTTCCGGAGAGTTGCCAATCTCTCGCCAGATAGGACAGCGCGCCGCCAGTCTTGGGAGATGGAATGGCATAGACATAGGTGAATGATGAACGCGCGGCGCTGATCGAATTCGGAATTTCCGTAACTTCCTTTCAAGTTGCGTCGAGTCCTGGGGGACATACCCGCTGGTCCCGAAGAAATCTTCCACTTCCGACGCGGTATCGAGGTTGTGGGACCAGGTGAAGGAAAACTGGGTTGTCAGGCCATGAAAGTTATTCGTCTTCAAAAAAGCTTGAAGCGAGTGGTAAGTAGCGAATCCAGGCGATGAAATCGTGTTGATTTGCGACAAGCGTGGGGAACTTCGCGTTAAAGGGGCGTGCAGCCTGCTCGCAAGCGGGATCACCAAAGCCGGGTGACTGAAATTGCAGCCAGGCCCGAAGCCGGCGCCCAGGGGCGGTTGGTTGATGTCGAGCAACTGCAGTTGGTGAATGCTGTGGTTGCCGACATACCCAATCTGAAAGACGACTTTATCCGCGAGTTCCTGCTGAATGTTGAAATTCCATTCCTGCACATTCGGCGTCTTCAGGTT
This sequence comes from uncultured Acidobacteriota bacterium, assembly GCA_963729415.1. Taxonomy (GTDB): domain Bacteria; phylum Acidobacteriota; class Terriglobia; order Terriglobales; family Acidobacteriaceae; genus Gp1-AA133. The sequence goes on from CAVSOD010000021.1 coordinate 107,662, forward strand.
GTGCTGAATACTCGCGATGTTGAACGGCGGTTGCGGCGCGCCCGTGCCGAAGATGGGCACGCCAACGCCGAATGGAATGGGAGCGCTTGGACACAATCGTGAAGCCGGCAGTTGGGCCGATTGGATTCTGCGCGAGGCCTTCCTGAAAATTGTTGAGCGGAATCGTGTCGTAGTAGATTCCAAACCCGGCACGCACTACCGTCTGTTTGTCGGAGATAAGTTTGAACGGAGGAGTCCCAGGCGAGCGAGACAGCGCGGGCCAAAATTGCCTTTGGGAGCGTTGTAAATGTGCCCGCCCGGCAATTGAGAGGCTTCGACCAAGCCCAGGTTGGGGTCGAAGGCGGAGAACCGGTGGCGCGACTCATTGACCGTGGTGAAGAAGTCGTAGCGAAGTCCTGCAACCAGCGTGAGCCGGGGAGTTAGTTTCACCGTATCGACTGCGTAGCCGCTGATGACGTTCTGGTCGATGTTCGCGCGGGGGCTGCCGACTCGGGTAATTTGCGTGAGGCCAGGAGCCGGCGTTGGAAGGCCTGCGATCAAGTCGACAAGGGATGCCAGACCGCCGGTTTGACCCAGCTGGTTCTCCAAGCTGCGACCCGGTAAATGAAAAGATTCCGCGCCCCCCGGCCAGGGTATAGTTGGAATAGTTGTGGAGGAAGTTGAAACCAAAACTCCAGGCGTGGCGCCCGCGCGTCCAGTTCACTTCGTCGGCAATCTGGTAACTGGTCGCGACGCGGCCGCCCGCGCCATATTGCAATCCGAGATTCGCGAAGCCATAAATGTCCACCTCGGGCATGCCGTAGCTAACAGGGGTGACGCCCGTGTTAAAGCCGATCGTGGCCGGATTCACATCCGCGTCGCGTCCTTTTTGAAACTGGCTGAAGCGGTTCCAGCCCAGCCGCAACGTATGGATCAGACCTCGGGTTAAAAATGTGAACTTCGCTGATCGCGAAATTGTCGGCCACGGTTGGGGTCACGCCAAACCAGGGGCCTAGTTGCGATCCTCCGCCGGGACCGGGTCCTCCACCAGGAAACTCGTCCTCGCCGTTGCCGTGAAGGTAGCGGGCTGAAAGCGAATCAGAATGTCGAAAAACTGTGATCGATCTTCAGAACGCCGCTGTTCGGTGTCTGCCGGCCTCGATTGTCGACGGCGAATGGACCCGATAGTCCAAGGTTCGCATACTGTTGCAGGATATTCAGTCCTAGTTGGTTGGGCGTGATTCCCTGACCCTGTACCAGGCTCGTCGCAGTCGCGATCTGGGCCGGTGTCGGGGCGACTCCGCTCAGCGTGGTCCCGAGCCTGAGACGGCTGCCATCGTAGCCGGCAAAAAAGAACGTCCGGTTTCGGCCATCGTAAATATGAGGAATGACGATCGGGCCGCCGATGGTTCCCCCAAATTCATTCCAGACAAAAGGCGCTTTGGGCACTCCGTGAAGGTTCTCGAAGAAATTGGCCGCATCCAGCGAGGAATCGCGATGCAATTCGTACAAAGAACCGTGAATCTGGTTAGTCCCGCTGCGCATGATGACGTTCATCACGCTGCCCGAGTTCTGCCCGCTGTCCGCACCCGCGTTGGCGCTGACCGTGACCTCCTGAATGGCATCCAGCGGAAGACGCGTTGCCGCTGTCGCCGAATTTCCGCCTTCGTTGATCGAGGGAAGGTAGGTGGAAGGGTCGGTGTCGGACACGCCGTCGATGTTGAAGCCGTTTGAGCGAGCCCTGGATCCATTGATGGTGTACTGCGCGAATGCGAAGTTGCTGTTTTGGGTTACTCCGGGCAAGACAAGGGCCAGCCGCGTGTAGTCACTGTTCCCGATGGGAAGGGCTTGGACTTGCACCTGGTTGAGTTGTCCGCCGACCTCATTGGTCTCGGTCTGGATCAGGGCCGACGAGGAACTCGACCTCGATCTGTGAACTGACGGTTCCGATCGCCAGGACTGGATCGACATTGTTCACCTGACCCTGCGCGGTCACGATGTCGTTGATGATAGTTGTGCGAAAGCCCTCCTTCGTAACCGTCAACTGGAAGCTGCCCACATGGCAACTGCGGGAAGTTGAATTCGCCGGTTGCGTCACTGACGATGGTTCTTTCTTGTCCGGTGGAAGGATTGGTAAGTTTGACCGTAGCGCCGGCCACGACTGCACCCTGGGCATCGCGGACGACTCCGGTGATTCGGCCTGGAAACAGCTGAGCCTCGGCGAAGCGAACCGCAGACGAGCCACAGCAACACGGCGGACGTAACCACACGAACGACGCTTAGATTCTTCACGGCGACCCTCCCCCATTTTGGGCGCATGCTACTCCGTGGACAAATCGTATGTCAATGGTATTCAAATCGCATGTCAAAGATTTACTTTGCAAAATCAGACTTGACGATGCTCATGGCGATCCGAAGAAAGAGACGTGCGCTGTGCGACACGAGTTGAGATCTCGAACGATCCAGCTACGGCTGGCGCCGTGGCGGGATATTTTGATTTAAGCGGAAGAAATTGTGAGGGTCGTATGCGGTTTTTATGGCTCGCAGGCGGTCCCATCGATTTCGATACGCTTCAGGGACACGGTCGTCTTCGTCACCGCTCATGAAGTTCACGTAGACCCCGGGGACCATGGCGGGCCGCAGCCGGAGAAAAAGATCCCTAGTCCATGCGATGTTTGCTTCGTCCTCGTCTGGCGCCGTCCAGTTGCTCAAAATGTTGACGACGAACGGCGCGCTCCGATCACCAAAGGCAGTCTCATCCGCGGGCACGCGGGCTGGAACTCCGCCGAGATAGGCTAATTCGATCTCGCTAAAACGGGAGGGCATACTGGCCAGGGAGTCAATCATCTTGTGAATCGCATCATCCCCCAACTCTCGGAAATAACCCGACTTCGTGTAGTAGCGCCGGCCATGGGGAAAATCGGAATCGGCGAGCGTTTGCAATGTGAGGAATGACATTTCCTGCACGCTAACATCTCTATGCTCTGCAGCGGTGAGAGCGTGGTTGACGCAGTTCAACCCTTGCCCCCGATCACCAACCCAGAGAACCGAAGTGCTGGCAACCGGTACTCTCTTCGCCCCTGGCAAGGTTGTCCCCCCATCACTATTCCTCAAGGAAAAGCCCCAGCGGAGATTGTCGGGGGCGTCAGGCATGAACTCGCGCCAGTGCCGCAGAAGACGCACAATCGCGTCACCAAGACACAACCCGCGTCCGAAGATGACGCCAGTCACTGGGTGGAGGCGCACTTCGAACTCAGTCACGATTCCGAAGTTTCCACCGCCACCACGAAGCGCCCAGAACAGATCAGGATTTTCCCTGGCATTGGCCCGCAGAACCGAACCCTCCGCGGTAATCAGGGAGAAGCCCTCGACATTGTCGCAGGATAGTCCGTACAACCTGTTCAGCCACCCGGTCCCTCCCCCAAGGACCAGACCGCCCGCGCCGGTATGAGAAACAACGCCAGCGGGAAACGCCAGGCCTTCTCTCTGGGTTGCCGAGTCAACCGTACCCAACAGGCACCCGCCTCCAAACCGGGCTTTTCGGGCACTGGAGTCGACTCGAACTTCACGAAACGCGGAGAGATCGATCACCAAACCATCGTCACAAGTGCTCAAACCGGCAAGGCTGTGCCCACCACAACGAACTGCGGTCACCACCTCGGATGCGGTTGCAGCGCGTAGACAGGTTTGAATGTCGGCGACGTTGCTGCAGCGAGCAATAATGCCGGGCCTGCGTTGAAACATCCCGTTCCAGATGGGAGCACTTCTGCCGTAGTCGGCGTCATCAGGCCGTAGCAGTGTTCCTTTGAAGTGAGCGCGAATTTCGCGGTAAACGTCCTGGATGTCTTTGGCGGCTGCGTGCTCGTCGCTCATGAACTGGTCGTGCAAAGTGTTCGAAAATAATTGAAAGCGGATATGGGTACAGATGAACCGTTCAGCGGTCGCGGGAGTCCTCGCTAGCGACTTGATGGTCGGACCGGCAGAATCGAGGCCACTCCTAAAACTTTGTCTTTCGATTGCATGATGTGATCGTGCATAAGCTGGCGGGCGCGCTCCGAATCCTTTTCGCGAATCGCTTGCAAAATCGCCAGATGTTCGCGGCCAGGAAGCTCACCGAAGTAGTTGATATCAACGGCAGCTAACATGATGCGCTCCATTTGGCTGCGCGCCTCGCTGACCGCCCTTACCAGCATCTGATTGCGCGCCAACAGCGCAACGCCGACGTGAAATGCAGTATCTGCCTCGATAAACCGGGCACAACTTGCGCGGTTATCGGGATTACAACGTGTTTTCGCTAAATCCGCTAGGTCTTTCAATGCCTCGGCGGTTGCACCCTTAGTAGCGGCGAGCTCGGCGGCGGCGCATTCCACTGCGACCCTGAATTCATAGATGTCGTTCAGCACTGACAATGTAATTTGGGCGACGAAATAGCCGCGGTTCGGAACGATCCGCAGTAACCTGTCAGTTTGTAGCCGGACCGCGGCTTCGCGGACAGGGGTTCGGCTGGCTCGGTAGCGATGGGCCAGTTCTTTCTCACTCAGGGCCTCGCCTGGCTGGAAAAAACCGTGGATGATATCGCGTTTGAACGCGGAATAGACTCTCTCGCTAAGAGTCGCGGGGGCAGGAGGAATCAGTCGTGGCTGAGACAACGAAGAAAGCGTGTGCGACAGGGCGTTGTATCCTTTGCCTTGTAGGGCTCTTTTTGCCAAGCTTCCTCCCTCGCTGTGAACGAGCACCACGATTGTTCCCGAGAGTCGGCAGCGATGTCAATGAATAGAATAGCTGGATTGCGTCATAACTGGCGGTCGTCCGATGAACACTGCAAGTGTTCGTATACGTTTGGTATGTTTATGATATGCTTCATCAAACAAGCTATCTTATAGATATTGATGAATCGTGATGAAAGCCAGTCTCTCGACAGATAACGCGATAGAACAGTTTCCAGTACGATCGGTTCGCGCATTGTTTCCCGCCCTGAATGTCGATAAGGAATTCGTTTTCTTCGACAATGCCGCGGGAGCGCAAGTTCCGCAAATCGTGCTGGACGCCGTGAACCACCACCTGCTGGTCAATAACGTCCAAAGGGGCGGGCGTTATTCGAAGAGCCGGGAGGTCGATGCTGTGATTGGGCGGGCAAGGGAGAGTGTCGCGTTGCTGCTGAACGCGCGCCATCCGTCCGAGGTCGCCTTTGGCATGAATGCCACGTCGTTTATCCGGCTCGTCAGCCTTGCCATCGGCCAAACGTTAGGTGACCGAGACGAAATTATCGTTACCGACATGGATCATGAGGCCAACATCGCAACCTGGCTTGCCATTCGTGGCGCGAAATTCGTCTGGTGGAAAATGCGAGACGATGGGAATCTGCATGTCGAGGATCTGCAGGAGTTACTGTCCCCAAGAACTCGGCTGGTGGCGTGCACGATGACCTCGAATGCGTTGGGTTCCATCGTGGACGTAGCTGGAGCGGCAAAAGCGGCGCATGGGGTGGGAGCGGAGATTTTCCTCGATTGCGTCCACTATGGTCCCCACGGGCTTATCGACGTTCAAGCCATCGATTGCGATTATCTAGTGTGCTCTGGCTATAAAATCTTCTCGCCGCACATGGGTTTTTTGTGGGGTCGACGAGAACTCCTGCAAAGGCTCCCAACCTTTCGGGAGGATTTCATTCCTGACGAACCGCCGGGCAAGATCGAAGCAGGAACGTTTATTTATGAGAACGTGGCCGGTGTGGATGCGGCCGTAAGATATTTGGAATGGCTCGGGACAACGACGCTGAAGGATCGGAGCCCCAATTCCACCGATTCGCGGCGTGACCACATTGTGCATGCCATGCAGGCAGTGCGGACCTACGAGGCAGCATTGTCAAAAGAATTGCTTCGGACCTTCAGCAAGGTTGGGGCTAGCGTTTACGGCATCAACGATGAAGCACGATTTCAAGAACGCGTGCCCACCTTTTGTTTCAATCTCCCAGGCATTCCGCCCGCACATGTGACCGAGGCGATGGCAAACGCCGGGATTGGCGTTCGCGACGGACACATGTACGCGCCTCGCCTCATGAGACGGCTGGGGCTGGATCCGGACTCCGGAGTGGTCCGCCTCTCTCTCGTGCACTACAACACGGTCGAAGAAATCCATCGATTCCAAGATGTGCTGTTACGCTTGAGCCGCCATGCTTGAGGGTTCGCAGCCAGTGCCTCCCATTACGAACGGGGCACAGCTTCCTGATGGTCTTCCGGCGGATCAAAATCTTCAACGCCGGCTCACCCAACGTCAGCTGACGATGCTGGCCCTGGGGGGCGCGATTGGAGTCGGCCTATTCCTGGGCAGCAGCGTGACCATCAGACTCGCCGGCCCCGGAGTGATCCTGTCCTACTTGCTGGGCGCCGTCATCGCAATGATCGTGGCGTACGCAATTGCCGAGATGGCTGTGGTTCATCCGGTAGCGGGTGCTTTCGGCGTATATGCTGAGACGTATCTCAATGCCTGGTCGGGCTTCGCCGTTCGTGCGACCTACGGACTCGTACAAATCATCGCCATTGGTGCTGAAGTTACAGCGGTAGCCATCTATTGCGGCTTTTGGTTTCCTCAGGTGCCGCAGTGGGTGTGGGTGGCAGGAGCATCGATCGGTCTCGTCGCGATTAATGCCCTGCAGGTCGGAAGTTTCGGAGAGTTCGAGTATTGGTTTGCCGTCGTGAAGGTGTCGGCGATTGTTATTTTCATCGCGATTGGCGGAATCCTGATCGTTGGTATCGGCCCCAAGCCAGCTCTTGGATTATCCAATCTCGTTGCGCATGGCGGCTTCTTTCCATTTGGCCTGAAAGGCGTATGGCTGGCGTTGACCCTGGTCCTGACTAGTTACATGGGAGTCGAAGTTATTGCCGTCACGGCGGGCGAGGCGAGCAATCCAGAGAAATCCATTCCCCGCGCCATGCGCACGATCGTGTATCGCCTGATCTGCTTCTATGTACTTGCCACGATTGCCATGTTGGCAATGACGCCCTGGAACCGGTTGGGAACCGACGGAGCGATTACGGGGAGCCCATTCGTGGCCGCCTTCTCCGGTGTGGGAATCCCATATGCGGCGAGCATTATGAATCTCGTCGTTATCACCGCGGCTCTGTCGAGTTGTAATGCCGATCTTTACCTGACGACCCGGATGCTGTTTTCTCTCTCCCGCAGCGGCTATGCGCCTGGATGGATTTCGCGACTCAGCAGAAATGGCGTTCCCCATCGTGCACTGGTTCTCTCCACTGCGGGAATGGTCGCCGCGATTTTGCTGGCGATTTACGCTCCTTCACAGGCGTTTCTGATGCTCTACGGAGTGGCGGTTGCAGGTATGTTTTTTGTTTGGTCGATAATTCTTCTCTGCCATATTCGTTTCCGAAAGTCCCTCGGTCCCGAGGCGCGGGCGCGCTTGCCGCTGCGGTTGGCGTTCTCTCCGTACTCAGATTGGATCGGCATTGCCGCCCTGGCTGGCGTGACGGTGTCTACGTTCTTCGTCGATGGCTTGCGCTACGCAATACCAGGGTTTCTGCCACTCCTTCTGGCGATGTCCATGGTGTATTGGAGAGTACGTCGCCGCGCGCAAGAGCAGAAACGTCCATAATCGACCGCAGGTAAATTGTCGCCGTCCAACAAATTAGTCAGGATTGTATACAGCTAGCATGCAAAACGATCTTGACAGTGCGGACGACGCGGAGTTATTTTACGCGCACTCGCGACTCCGTGTTTGGGTGTCGCTTTTTAAATCCGTGCAGTGATCGAGAACAGAAATGCCTGCCACGGTGCGTCCCCGTTTCACACAGAGTTCGCTCTGTAGAGATCCGGTATATCCGGCGCGACGCGTTGCCCAACAAACTTCGACCTTGTTCGTAGTCGCCTTCCTCTACCTAAGCGTCTATTCCGCAATAGCACAGACCGCAGCACCCGTTGTTGTGATCCGCGCCGGCCGACTCTTTGATCCAATCTCCGGTCACATGATGGACCACCCTGTGGTCGTGGTCTCAGGAGACAAGATTCAGTCGGTTTCGGAAGGCAATGGATCCGTCGATCCACGCGCGAAGGTGATCGATCTGGGGAACGCCACGATCCTGCCCGGCTTCATCGATGTGCATACACACCTGACGATGAATGCGGGCGGAGGCGGCTACGAAGGATTGGGTATCTCTACTCCGCGTGCGGCACTGATCGGCGCAAAGAACGCGCGGCTCACTCTAATGGCAGGGTTCACGACGGTGCGCAATGTTGGTGCGGAGGGCTATTCCGATGTAGCGCTTCGGGATGCTATCGATGCCGGCGACGTGGTTGGACCTCGAATGCAGGTTTCAGGGCCACCGTTGGGCATATCGGGCGGACATTGTGACAACAATCTCCTCCCTTTCGAATTTCATTACTCGGCGGAAGGTGTCGCTGACGGCGAAGAGGCTGTGATGCACCGTGTCCGCGAAGTGATCAAGTATGGCGCAGACGTGATCAAGTTCTGTGCCTCGGGAGGAGTGTTCTCCAAGGGGGATAACCCGCTGCTTGAACAATACAGCCCTGGCGAGATGAATGTGTGCCGAACCTGTTGGGAGATCCAAACGCCGGTCCGCACAATGTCCAGCGCTGGTTCAACACGAGCGCGTTTGCCCTGAACGCTCCTCTTACCTTTGGTAATGCAGGACGAAACATCGTGACTGGTCCCGGGTATCGCGATTTCGACTTCTCGCTGATGAAGAACACGCAATTGGGAGAAAGGGTGAAGGCGCAGTTTCGGGCTGAGTTCTTCAATATTGTGAACCATCCCGCGTTCGCTCTCCCGAGCAACATCTTCGCGGCACCGAATTTCGGTGCGCTTTTCCAGACTCCGGATGCTGCACAGAATAACGTGGGTCTGGGATCCGGCGGGCCACGCCTCATCCAGTTTGCCTTGAAACTAAGCTTCTAGTGCAACCTCCCATGTCGAACATGTTTCGATCGTTGAAGAACTACGTTCTCTCATTTGCTTTTGTTCTCTGCGCTGTGTGGGGCTCGGCGCAAACAAAACAACTCGGTAAGGATCTTTATGCTTACATCTCAGACAATGACGCCAGCGCGAACTCCACCTTTTTGATTGGGGACTCTGGAATTCTCGTGGTCGATACCGGCCTGAATGCGACCGAGGGCGCCAAGTTGCTGAGCGCGATCCGCCAGATCTCCAAATTGCCGGTGAAGTACATCGTCAACACGCACTATCACCCCGACCATCAGGGGGGAAACCTGACTGTTGGTCCAGATGCGGTGGTGATCAGTACGGATTACACGCGTAATCGCACGCTCGACATGGCAAAAGCTCCTGACATGGATGGCTTTCACTTCCGTCCGGCCAGCCTGACTTTCCAGGAGCGAATCCGGCTCTACATGGGCGCGTATCTCGTGGAGATTTACTTTCCCGGCAAAGCCCATACATCTGGCGATGCCCTCGTCTATTTTCCGGAGCAGCACGCGATCGCGATGGGCGATCTTTTTCTGAACCAGTCCAGTCCGGCCATGGACGATGGGAGTGCGGCAAACTGGATTGACGCCCTTGATCACGTTCTGTCTTTGCCGATTGACCAGGCTGTCCCTGGGCATTTTGCGGTGGGCACGCATTCCGACCTGCAGCGCTTCCGCGACTATTTGAACGATCTGTATGAGCAGGTTCGTTCCCTTAAGAATAAAGGGGAATCTGTCGACCAGATTCGTCAAGACATTCACATGGAGAAGTATTCAAACTTCCGGCAGTATCCGAAATACCACGCCACATTCGCGGACAACGCAGTGACAATTTACGAGCAACTCGAGACCCGCTAGATCGCTCTTGCCGATGATGCGCGCTGTTGGTCCTTGTTGAATTGTTCAACCCTGTTGAACCACATTGAAAGTGTCCCCTTGAAACCACATTAGAAGTGTCCCCTTTAGAGTTCCTCGGGCGAGGAGGAACTGCGATTGGGGAGAACTGGATTGAGCAAGAAAGAGCTGAGCCGAGTGGAAGTGATGGGGAGGGTAAAGGCGCGGAGCTTGCGATTGATCGAAGCGGCGGAGTTGATGGGGTTAAGTTATCGGCAGAGCAAGCGGATCTGGGCGCGGTATCGGGCAGGAGGAGCCAAGGCCCTGCAGCACGGCAACTGTGGCCGGGTGTCGAACCGGGCGTACGGGCAGAGTTTCGAGCGGCGGTGCTAAAGCAGGTGAAGGCCCGCTATGAGGACTTTGGCCCAACGCTGGCCTGCGAGCATCTGGCGAGCGATGACGGCCTGCACATGCATGCCGAGACGCTGCGGCGGTGGTTGAAAGAGGCGGGGTGCTGGCAGAGGCAACGGCAGCGGAAACCGTATCGGCAGCGACGCGAAGCCAAGGCGCACTTCGGCGAGTTAGTGCAATTGGACGGGAGCTTTCACCGGTGGTTGGAAGAACGTGGACCGCGGGGCTGTCTAATGCACATGGTCGATGACGCCACCACGCAAGCGCTAGGTTGGTTCTCCGGGGAGGAGTCGATCTGGGCGGCGGTCGCAGTGTTGCGGCGCTGGATCGAGCGCTACGGGGTGCCGCAAGCGCTGTACACGGACTGGAAGAACGTCTATGTGCGCCCACCGAATGCCCAAGAGCGCATGCGCGGAGAGCCGGCGGTGACGCAGTTTGGACGCATGTGCGCGAAGCTGGGCATCGAGATCATCGCCGCCAGTTCGCCGCAAGCCAAAGGGCGCGTGGAGCGGGCACACGGCACGCATCAGGATCGGCTGGTGAAGAAACTGCGCCTGGCCGGAATCGCCAACTACGACCAAGCCAATGCGTATCTGGACCAGCACTACCTCGCCGAACACAACCGGCGTTACGCGCACGCCGCGGCGGCGGCCGCCGATTATCACCGGCGACGCCCGACGGCGCGGCAGCTGGACGAAGTCTTCTGGCTGGAGGAAGAACGCGTGGTCAGCGAGGACTGGGTGGTGCGCTACCAGAACCGACTGCTGCAACTGGAACGGCCCAGCCGACCCAGGGTACCGGCGAAGAGTCGGGTACTGGTGCGGGAAAACCAAGCCGGGGAACTGGCGATTCACTATCGCGATCACTGTCTGGTGTTCCGCGAATGGAAGGCGGCTTCTACAGCGAGGAGCGATGGAAGGGGCGCTGCCCCTTCCCCCGCGCCCCCATCCCCGAAACCAAAATCGTGCATTCCCGCTGTCGATCATCCGTGGAGAAAAAACCGCTACCAACAAATGAAAACGCCGATGTTTTCATCGGCATGGTGAAACGACAACCAGGGGACATTTCTATGGCGGACAAGACGGGGACATTTCTATTGTGGTATGACAGTTGAATTGTTCAACACTTGACAGATTGAACATTTGGGTTCAACATGGCGGACCAATTTTTCCTTTCAGAATCGATGGAGCGCTCGCAAATTCACCGAACCAGCGTCGCCGACCAGGTGGCCGGCATTCTCAGGCAAAGAGTGTTGAATGGCGAACTGCGTCCCGGAACGGCCCTCCAGGAAATTCCGCTGGCTGAGTCGCTGGGTGTATCGCGGAATACCATGCGCGAAGCCATGCGCATTTTGTCGCTGGAGGGGTTGCTGAAGCGCAGTATCCATCGGGGCATTGCGGTCGCACAGTTGTCAATTCAGGATGTGCAAGAGATCTATCATGTGCGCCGAGTGCTGGAAATTTCTGCCGTTCACGCGGCGAAGGCGCCTGCACCGGAACGGTTGCGGGAACTGGAGCACGCGCTTCAACATTACGAAGAAGCGGTTCAGGCCCGCAACTGGGTGAGCGCGGTGACCCATGATTTGCATTTTCACAGCTTGCTCATCCGCTTTCTTGAGAATAAGCGACTGGAATCTTTCTATCAGAAGACCATCGCCGAGTTGCGGGTGGGGATGGTGCTGGTTGACCAGCGGCATGACCATCCTGGCATGCTCATTCCGGTGCATCGCAAGCTTTACCAGTTGCTGACCGCTCAGAAGCTCAAAGAATGCGCCAAGATTCTGCTCCAGCATCTCGACGATTCAGAAGCACGTTTGTCGAGGGTGATGGACAATCATCGGCTGGCGAAGCCAGCCGGACCACCAGTGCCGAGATCGAAGACCGGTTGAACAGAAGGCTCGTTCGAGTTCATCACGAAGGAGACGACCATGAAGTTGAACCACAATCTGCTCAGCAGGAAGCCTTATACCAGCGTTGTCAGCCAGGCAGCCACCGCCTTCATGGTGTTGATGGCGTCCCTTTCGCTCTCGGCGCAGGTCGTGACAGTCACCGTACAGGGGCGTGTTTACGACTCGAGTGGCGCGGCAATCTCCCAGGCGACGGTCACGGCCGTAAACTCGGCCACAGGGTTTAGTCGCGGTACGACGGCTAGCGCAGTGGGCGATTACCAGATCGCGCTACTCCCGCCGGGCGATTACACGGTGACGGCGGACAAGGCCGGCTTCCAGAAGGTTGCGAAGAAGATCCATCTCGACATCGGTGCCGCCGGCACTCTGGACTTCTCGCTCTCTCCTGGGCAGGTGATCGCTCAGGTCGAGGTGCAGGATGTGGGCGAGTTGGCGGAGCCGACTCGCACGACGGTCAGTTCTGTCATCGACGAACAGAAAATCGAGAACCTGCCGGTCAACGGGCGGCAGTTTATCGATTTCGCGCTGCTGGCGCCCGGCGTCACCGTTGGAGATACGACCTCGGGCAGCACGGACGTGATTATTGAGCCGGTGACCAAGCTATCGTTTGCCGGGCAGAACATCCATTACAACTTCGTGGCCATCGACGGTGCGGACAACATGTCAACGGCGTCGGGAATTCAGAAAACTACGCCCTCGCAGGAGGCGGTGCAGGAGTTTCGCGTGATCAACAGCGACTTCAGCACCCAGTTCGGGCGGGCCGTCGGCGGGATCGTGAATATTGTCACCAAGAGCGGATCGAACCAGTTGCACGGGTCTGTCTATGAATACTTCCGCAACGATGCCATGGATGCGAAGAACGCGCTGGCGGCCGGGTTCAACAAGCTTCGCCAAAATCAGTTTGGCGGAACTCTCGGTGGCCCGATTCAGAAGGACAAGACGTTTTTCTTCGGCAACTATGAGGGCCAGCGCCACGTCGAGTCTCCGTTCTACAACTCAACCGTGATCCAGCATATCCAGGACATCAACGCAACAAAAGTAAATATATTCGGTTTGCCGGCCGAGAATCTGCAAGTCAACCGCACCATCAACTACGACAATTTTCTCGTCCGTGTCGACCATACGATCAATGAGAAAGAAGCGCTGTTTGTGCGCTATTTCTTCAACGATCAGCGTTCCACGAACTTGTCTCCACTCAACGACGGTTTTGATCTGCCTTCGGGATTCAAGAACAACACACTTCGTGATCAGTCCGTGGTCGGTAACCTGACTTCGGTTGTGTCCAGTTCGCTAGTCAATGAATTGCGGGTGCAATACGCCAATCGGCGCTTCGACTTCCCTACCGTCAGCACGCAGCCGCACCTGGAAGTTTCGAATGTATTCACGATGGGGGTGAATCGCGGGAACCCGGACCTGTACACAGAAGGACGTTTTGAGATTGCGGACACTGTAACCAAGACCTTCGGCTCGCACACACTCTCGTTCGGCGGTGACTTCAATCACGTGAATACGACGGAGTCTTTCCCGCTCTTTTATCCCTTCGAAGGAGATTTCGGGAGCCTTGCCGCATTCGAAGGTACAGACTTTGTTGGCAGACCCCACCCCTTCGTGATCTTCTTTGAGCGTTTTGACGCTGCCTCAGGGTTCAACGAAACCTCCTTCAGCACTTCGGTCTATCAGGGATCGGCGATCTCACAAGCGATCCGCAACGAAGCGGAAGGCACGCTCGGACATACGTATGAAGGATTGTTTGCGCAAGACAAGTGGCGGGCGACAAGCAATCTCACCATCAACTATGGGCTGCGGTGGCAGGGAGAAACCTGGCCCAGCGCCGCGCTCAACAACCCGTTAAAGAATTTCGATCCGCGAGCAGGTTTCTCGTACGCAATCCCAGGCAGTCACTCGGTGGTGATTCGTGGAGGTGCCGGCCTTTTCCACGGCATGATTCCGTCGCCGCTGCTGATGTGCCAGATCCCGTCATGCGGTGGAACGATCGGGAAGTTTCCGGGCCGGGAAAACAAACAGGACGATTTGAACTCGAAGACCAGGCTCTCCGCATTCGGCACTGATCCGTTCACCATGGCGACGGCCCTCTCCGGCATGCTAGGGCCGAGTTTGACGACTGCGAACTATCCGCTACCCGCGTTGGATGCGGTGATCGTCCGCTTCGCGAAAGACCACAAACCGCCCTACGGCGCACAGGCCAGCTTTGGAGTTGAACTCCAGCCGTTTAAGGACACAGTTCTCGACATCACTGGTCTTCATGTGCGCGGGATTCATCTGGGCAGCTTCTATAACGTGAATCAGCCCGATCCGAGCGGCCAGCTGCCTTTCCACGATTCGCGCGGAGACGTTGGCATGAAAAACATGTACTGCGCGAACTTCCCGTGCACTCCTCCGGTCATCGCTCCCGGGGTGCGGTGTGCGGTCTTCACCGGGTGTCCGGTTCCCAGCGGGTTCCTGGGCTTCGCAGTCGACTTCGAGGCCGACTCGAAGTGGGATTCGCAGTGGGACGGTTTGCTTGTGACATTCAACAGGCGCATGAAGAATCATATCGGCTGGGGCCTGAGCTATACATGGTCGAAGGGAATCGACAACGGTCCGAATCCGAGCTTCGTGCTGATCCCGCAAGATACCTGCTGCTTCAACAAAGAGCGCGCTCTCTCTGCCGATCACGTGGCGCAGCGCTTCGTTGGCAACGCGACCTTGGCCGGTCCGACTCATACAAATGCTCTGGTGAACAATTGGGAACTGGGCATGATCGTCAGCCTGCAAACTCCACATTACTTCACCAAGTTTGCCGGCTTCGATGCCAACGGCGACATTTTCGGGAACAACGACCGCGTAGGCATCGAAGGAAGAGATACCTTCCGCGGAGATACATACCAGAGTGTCGATCTGCGCATCTCGCGCACGTTCGGTCTGCGGGAAGGCTTGCATCTTCAGGCGATGGCCGAAGGCTTCAATCTGTTGAATACTCTCAACGTGAACTACTACAACACGGCATATGGGGCGTCGGACTTCTGTCCTGCCGGTGGGGTGACGTATTGCACGGCCCCTGCCGTTCTATAAGGAAGGGTCTCCGAATCAGTTCTATGGGACGCCTCGATCCCTCTTCAATCCGCGTCAGATTCAGCTCGCGCTAAAGCTGACCTGGTAACAAGGGAATGAGAAGCGGAAGAATCTGAGCGAGTTGGGATGGAGCGCAATGCGATTCGGAATTTACTGTGAAATCCAGACGCCGCCCGGCAAGTCGCATTACGACATGATCTGGGAGATCATGCGGCAGATCGAGCACGCCGACGAGGTGGGATTCGACGTGTATTCGGTCATTGACCACCACTTTTTCCAGAAGTTTTCGATTTCTGCTAATCCATTGGCGATGTTTGCGGCGGCTGCGCAACGAACGCAGCGAATCCGGTTTCGAACCGCTCTACACACGCTGCCGTTAGAAAATCCGATGCGGCTGGCGGGAATGATTGCCGAAACCGACATCCTTACCAATGGCCGGCTGGAGTGCGGTTTGGGGCGCGGCCATGCGTGGCTTTTCGGTCCCTCGGCGCTGCCGCTGGAAGAAAGTCGGCCGCGTTACAACGAGGCCATCGATATTCTCGAGTTAGCTTTCACGAAGGAGCAATTCTCCTACGAGGGGGAGTACTACAAGGTAAAAGATGTGCGCGTGGTGCCGAGGACAATTCAGAAGCCGCATCCGAAGTTTTACACCGGCGGCACGAGCGACATTACCTACCAGATGGCAGGCGAAAAGGGCTGGGGCATCTTCGTGCCGCCTCTGCTCCCGTGGAAAGTGCTGGAAGCGCCGCTCAACATTTACAAAAAGGCGTGCGCGGAACACGGGCACACTGCGGACATCGTTTATATCCGGCCGGTCTATCTCGACGATGACGAGTCCGCGATCCGCCGCGAGGTGGAGCAGGCTTTGCTGAATTTTCTAGCCTTCAATGCTTCGCCGGTTGAGTCCTTGCAGGATGAGCAGAAGAAACAGGAGCTGCGGGCTAAAGGCTACGGGTTCTATGCCAGCGGAGCTTTGGAATCCTTGACCAAGCTAACTTACGACGAAATTGTCGACCAGGAGATCGCTTTCATCGGAACCCCGGAAAAAGTCGTCCGGCAAATCGAAAACCTGCAAGGAAAAGGTGGCATCGGCGAATTGGCGATCGTCTCGAATTTCGGTGGACTGGAGAATTGGAAGAGCATTAAGACCCAGGAGTTATTTGCGCGGCGAGTGATGCCCGCGTTTCGAAGTTCGCTCCACGAAATGGCCACGGCCTGAAGCCCACAACATTTGCAACTATAAACGGAAATGTCTACCCAGGTGGTGTCGACCAACATAGCTGAGACGTTTGCACCAATGAGCGCGCGTCGACTTTTGATTTTTGGGGGCATTGCACTAATCGCGGGAGGCATGCTGTTTGGGGACATTTTTGCGGTGTTTGTTCTCCATCAAAACGGGGGACATACGGGGCGGGCACTTTTGGCTGCCTCCGAGGCCGTAAGCGCCGGGAATACGCTTGCAGTGAAGGAAGCCTTCCATGGGATCGGTGGATTGCTCGAGGATCGTGGAACCAAGGTCGACGCGCACGTTCACATGACCGACGCCGGTTATCTCGCATTGCTGTTGGCTCTCATACAGCCGTACGTGGCGCTCCCCCCGAGGCGCAAAAAGCTACTGGCAGGACTATTCATCACAGGTGGACTGCTCCTGCCAGTAGGGATTTTTCTGATTCACTATGTAGGGCTGGCGTACAGCCCGTTCGCCGCAATCGGGTGGGCCAGCGTGCTTGCGGATACGGCTGGCGGCCTCTTGATTTTCGTCCTTATCGTAGAGGGATACGGTTTCTGGGTGTTTCTTCGGGGAAGGAGCAGCGATAGCGAACCTGAAGTACCCGCCGAGCGTACCTGGGAGCGTCGAACCCTGATGAGCGGTGGCGCGCTATTGATTCTCGTCGGCTTCCTGTATGGCGCGTGGTACGCCGGGGTGGATCTGTATCAGCCAGGAAGCCCGCGAGGCGCAGATTCTGAAGGATATGCTGGACGATTCCGCCGGCGGACAAGGCGGTGCGGTGGTCGCGGTTGCCAACTACGGGTCGCTGGCAGCGGAAAGGGCGGCCAAGATCGCGGCGCATTCGCACGTGATCGAGTTCGGCCTGCTGGCGATGCTGTTGTCGTTCGTGCAGCCCTATGTCGGCTTGAGTGAACGCTGGAAGCGGCGCTGGGTCCTGCTATTGCTGGCCGGATCCGCGATTCTTCCGGTATTCGTCCTCCTGGAGATGAATCTCGGGCTGGTGGCTGGAGGCATCGCCGATGTGGGTGGTCTGTTTGTGATCATTGCTTTGATCGGCATGCTGGTGGGGGTTCTTCGTTACAGCGGGCGTCTGGATCTTGTTGCCGAGGCTGGTTCATGAGCGTGGGACGCAGGGTGCTTGTGATAGGAGGGCTCGTTTTAGCAGCGCTTGGCATGCTGTACGGGCTTCATTACGCGATTTTCGTGGAGCACCAGACATTAGATCGGATGGGCGGGTCTTTAGCACAAGCGTTTCTAAGCGCGGCGCAGCGAAACCCGATCGAAGCCCATGCTGCGATCAATGCGTATGCGTCCACCAAGTACGACTACGCTCGGCAGGTGGATGTGCATTCGCACTGGATTGGGCTGGCGATGATGCTGATCGTTCTGGGTGCGGTTCTCGATAACGTTGCGTTCGGTCCAAGGGCAAAGACTTGGATCGCGGTGGCGCTGGTGGCGGGGTCCTTCGTGTTCCCGTTGGGGGTGATTCTGCAAACGGTTAGCCATGGAGCGGCCTTCGCTTCGGCGTTGGCAATTCTTGGATCGGCGACCGTCACGATAGGGCTGGGAGCGGTAGTATGGGGATTCGCGCATTCGAATGCATGATCGGGAGAATTCTAGCGATCGCACGAACTTACGCCTGACGGCGCAGGACAACGAGTACGTGAGACACCTGGAGTAGTGATGTATCCTCGACCATTTCACTATCACCGAGCCGGTTCGCTGAAAGAGGCAGCGACCATGCTCTCTCAGATAGGCGAGGAGGCCAAACTGCTGGCGGGTGGTCAGAGCCTGATTCCCTTGATGAAGCTACGCCTGGCGAATCCGTCTCACCTCGTAGATCTGAACTTTGTTCCCGAGGCTGCCTATATCAAGGACGATGGCGGCTCTCTGCGATTTGGAGCCTTGACCCGGCACGCTGCCATCGAAAAATCCGGCCTGGCCGCGCGAATTCCCATGCTTCATGATTGCGCGGCGGGGATCGCGGATGTGCAAATCCGAAATCGCGGCACCATTGGCGGTTCGCTGGCGGAAGCCGATCCCAGCGGAGACTGGGCTGCTGTCCTTCTCACCCAGAAAACCGAGGTCCATTGTCTGAGTCCGCGAGGGGAGCGCACGGTGCCGCTCGCTGCATTCATCAGCGATGCCTATACCACGGTGCTGGAGCGCGATGAACTGGTCCGCGAGATTGCGGTGAAACCTCCGGAGAAGGGAAGCGGAGGAGCCTACCTGGCCTTTAAACGCTCTGCGCCGGTGTATCCCACGGCAAGCGCGGCCGTTCACTTGGTGATGGAAGGTGATCGCTGCAAGGATGTGGCGATCGTTCTGGGATGTGTTGGACTGGTTCCGGTAAAGGCGACTGAAGCCGAGGCAGCGCTGCGTGGGAAGAAGATCGACGACAAGACGGTCGAATCTGCCATGGAAGCGGTGCGCGCAGCGGTAGATCCGCAGTCCGACATGCGAGGTTCGGCAGAATATAAACGAACCTTGGCGGCGGGGTTGGTCAAGCGCGCTATTGCGGTGGCGATGCGCCGGGCACGCGGCGAGCGGGTTGAGGTCAGTCACATCTATGCCTGAAACGTTCGACAAGGTCGCGATTCAGCTGAAGGTAAACGGGAAGCCCTATTCGGCCAGCGTGGAACCACGTCTGCTGCTCGTGGAACTTCTCCGTGAGGAGTTCGATTTGACGGGCACTCACGTGGGTTGCGATACCACCTACTGCGGCGCATGCACGGTGCTGCTGAACGGGGCAAGCGTGAAGTCATGCACCATGTTCGCCGTGCAAGCGGATGGGGCTGAGATCCTGACGGTTGAGGGATTGGAGAAAGATGGAGTGCTCCATCCCATCCAGAAAGCCTTTGGTGATTCGTATGGCTTGCAGTGCGGCTACTGCACGCCGGGTCTGATGCTCTCGACTTACCAGTTAGTCAGCGAGAACCGCGAACCAACGGAGCCGGAGATTCGCAAGGCGATCGCGGGGAATACTTGCCGCTGCACCGGCTACCAGAACATCTTCAAGGCCATTCGCTTGGCGGCGCAGAATATGAAGGGAGCATAGCGGTGGCGATCAAGTTTGCGGGCTCGTTCGACGTACGGCGGACTCCCGAGGAGGTGTATGACTTCCTTACCGATCCGAACAGGTTTGGACCGCTGCTTCCGGAGTTTCGAGGTCTGACGGTGGAAGACGCGCAGCACTTCACCGTCAAAGTGAATGTAGGAATTTCCTACATCAAGGGAATTGCTGACGTGAAGATGCAGTTATCGGAATCGGCCCGCCCCACGCGAGCGCAATATAAAGGACAAGGCAGCGTGGCTGGAGGCAATGTAAGCATGGTGGCCGGGTTCAACCTGGCGCCCGCGGGAGAAGGTACCCAGGTTGCGTGGGAAGGAGAGGCACAGGTGTTCGGGCGCTTAACGTCGGTTGCCGGCGGATTGCTGGAGCCACTGGGCAAGAAGCAGGTGCAGAAATTGATTGACGGTTTGCAGGCTGCCCTGAATGTGGCGAGCGGGGGCGCACTGTGAGCGGGGACGGCAAGAAGTGGGTCGGCAAGGCGGTGCCACGCAAGGAAGAAGATCGGCTGCTGCGCGGCCGGGGCAAGTTTGCCGACGACATCAAGCTGGGCGAGACGTTTTATCTACGCTTCGTGCGTTCGCCTTATGCACACGCCAGGATTGTGAGCATCGACACCTCGCAGGCTGAGGCCCTTCCCGGAGTTGTGTGCACTCTTACCGGTTCGGAGATCGCCTCCAAGACCCAGCCCTTTATCGAGATTGCTCCCGACGCTGGCGGCAAGATCCGTGATTTTCCGATGGCGGTCTCGAAGATCCGCTACCAGGGCGAACCTGTGGCTGCAGTGGTGGCGGTGTCTCCCGCGGTTGCCGACGACGGCGCCGAGATTGTGCAGGTGGAGTACGAAGCACTCGATCCTGTCGTGGATGCCGAGCAAGCTCTGAAAGACGCCAGCATTCTGCACGAGGAAGCTGGCACGAACAAGGTGTGGAGCGGTGTGTTCGAGTATGGGGATATCGAGAAAGCGTTTCGAGAAGCCGCTTCGGTGGTCAAGATCGACCGTATGCACTTCCATCGATTCTCGAGCACTCCGCTCGAAAACAACGTTGTGATCGGCCAGTGGGATCCGAAAGACGAGCGCATCTATTACTGGTGCAACAACTCGTTCCCGTCCTTCGCAATCCAGTTTCTGGCAGCGCACCTCGGGGTTCACATTGACCGTATTCGCGTGCAGACGTTCGACATCGGTGGCAGCTTCGGTATCAAGATCACGAACTATCCGCAGATGTCGGTTTGTGCGCTGGCTTCGAAGAAGGCGGGCGGACGTCCGATCAAATGGGTCGAGACGCGTTCGGAGCACATGATTTCAAGCGCGCATGGAAATGAGCGAACCTTCCGTGACACCCACGTCGCCCTGGACAAGAAGGGGGTCATTACCGCGATTACATCGCGGCACATCGATGATTGCGGCGCCTATCCGCGTTATGAACCGCTGGGATGCGTGATCTGGTCGCAAGTGTTTCCGGGCGTGTACCGGTTCAAGAATGCGCGCATCGAGTTCAGTCAAGCCGTGACGAACAAATGTCCGGTCGGTCCGAATCGCGGCTACTCGCGCATGCAGCACCTTTGGTTTCTCGAGCGCGTGGTGGACATCTGCGCGCATGAACTTGGTATCCCGTCCGACGAAATGCGGTTGCGGAACTACATTCGGCCCGAGGAGTTCCCCTACACCACGCCGAATGGGTGCATCTACGATTCTGGGAATTATCCCAAGATGCTGGAACTCGCGAAAAACCTCATCGATTGGGATACCTGGAAGAAGAAGCAGAGCGAAGGGCGCAAAGAGGGGCGCTTGATTGGGATTGGCATCGGCACGACCCTCGACTCGGGAACCAATAACTTCGGCCAGTCGCAGATTGTGAATCCGGGCGCGCCTTTCTCGGGGAACTCGCAGGGTGCGAACTGCAAACTCGATATCTACGGCGAGGTGGTCGTAGCGGTCGGGAGCTGTCCACAAGGTCAGGGACACGAAACAACGGCAGCGCAGGTTGTCGCCGATGTGCTCAGCATCAGTCCTGATCTCATCACGGTGCGCACGGGCTTTGACACGGAACGCAACGTACATACCGGATTCTCCGGGACATATGCAAGCCAGTTCGCTGTCTCAGGGCTGTCGGCAGTGCACGGTGCGGCGCAGAAGCTGAAGGCGGAGATGGCACGCCTCGGAGCTTTCGTATTGGAGAGCAAGCCTGAGGAGATCGAGTTCGGTGTGGGCGCGCAGGGACCGGAACTGCGCTCAAAAGCAAATGGCAAATCGATCAATTACTGGGGGCTGGCAAACATCGTCAATGTGAACAGTGCCGTGCTGACGGCTGATCTGTACGATGTAACGCTGAACTGCCGCTATATCTGGCGTGCGCCCTTCAAGGTGCCAGACACGAAGAAGAAGTACGGCAATCTGACGATGACGTATGCGTCGCAACTGCACATCGCAGTCGTCGAGATCGATCGGGAGACGTTTATTCCGCGGATTCTTGACTACGTAGCGGTGGACGATTGCGGCACCGTCATCAATCCGCCGATCGTAGAGGGCCAGGTATATGGCGCGACGGCACATGGGATTGGCGCGGCGTTGCTGGAGAACTGCGTGTACGACGCCGTGGGGAATATGCTGACGAGCACCTTCAGCGATTACATTCCGATTACGGCCATGAATATGCCGAATGTGAAGTACGGCCA
This sequence comes from uncultured Acidobacteriota bacterium, assembly GCA_963729415.1. Lineage (GTDB taxonomy): Bacteria > Acidobacteriota > Terriglobia > Terriglobales > Acidobacteriaceae > Gp1-AA133. Next base: position 129,796 of record CAVSOD010000021.1, read on the forward strand.
CATCGAGACGCCCTCTCCCCACAGCTATAGCGGCGCGAAAGGCATGGGGGAAGGCGGCGCGGCTCCGATCCACACGATCTCTGCCGCACTACAGGATGCGTTGTTTGAAAAGGGAATCTTCATCGAGGATTCCTTTAACAATCCAGACAGCTTGTTTCGGGCGCTCAAAGGGGAAATTGGCCAATCGGCTGATCTGGTAAAGGTGGAGCGGCGGGCCTGACGCGACTGCATGAAGCGAGTCTGCATCATCGGGTGCGGAGCGATCGGCAGCTTGTACGCTGCGCACCTGGCGCGCGTAGCCGAAGTCTGGGCTCTGGTACGGCGCAAGGAGCACGCGGAGGCACTGAATCGGGATGGACTGAGAGTGTCGGGAACGCACAACTTCTCGGTGACACTGCGGGCGACGGATGATCCCCGAGAGCTGCCGGATTGCGATCTCGCGATCGTTGCAACGAAAGCGACGCAGGTCAGGGAATCGATTGCCAGCGTTGGGCACCGATTTAATCGAGGGGCTGTGATTTCGGCTCAGAATGGTTTAGGCAGTGAGGAAATCATCGCGGAGTATACACGCGGGCATGTGATCCGGGGCACGACCTTCATGAGTGGAACGCGACACAGCGATACCCACGTCCAGTACGAACTCGATACGGCGACCTGGCTCGGGCCGTTTGAGCCTCGGAACACGCCCTTTGTGATCGTGCAGGAGGCTGCCGAACTGCTCGTGCAAAGCGGACTCAAAGCAGATGCACTGCGGGATGCGCGTCCAGCACAGTGGTCGAAGTTGATTTTCAATGCTTCGGTGAACGGAGTGTCGGCTTTGACGGGGCTTCCCCATTCTCCCCATTTCGCGGCCGAGTCGGAGTTCTCGGACCTTGGGTACCTACTGCACGCGTTAATTGAAGAAGGCAAAACGGTGGCCGCAGCCGCTGGGGTGACACTTCACGAGGACCCGTGGGCGATGAACAAGATTGGCGCAATGACGAATCACCCCCCATCGATGCTCTCAGACGTGCGACATCAGTCGATCACCGAAGTCGACTTTCTGAGTGGTGCCATTGCGCGCGAGGCTGAGCGCGCCCATGTAGAGGCACCTTTGCATACGGCAATCTATCGCCTCATCAAAGGTAAGGAGGCAGGGTGGGCCTTCAAGGATGAGAATCGGCCCATGGCGGCACACGAGGGAGTCGGTAGACACTGATTCGAGGCGGCGAACGCAGCTTCCAAGGAAGCAATAATGGCTTGGCCCAAGGATGAGTCGAAACTGAATCGAGTCCGGGCCCTGATGAAAGATCAGGGGGTCAGCACACTCGTCGTTCGCGCGCCCGACAATGTTCTGTATCTCACCAATTATTGGTGCATGAAGGGTTATGACGCCGTGGTCTTTCCCCAAGAGGGCGACCCCACTCTGATCGTTCTCGAACCTCAGCTTGCAGATGCACAGCGGAATTCGTGGACGAAGGATCTCAAGCTTTTCAAAGGATACGACGAGCGCGACCCCCGACCCGCGCCTTTTCGCTCACTTGATCTGGCGGTAGAGACGCTAAAGCAACGGAGTCTTACCGATAAAGTTGCCGTCGAACTCAACATGGGAACCCAAAGCGCCGATCGCATGGTGGGAGAGCCGACGACTCCCACGCAGCTCTTCTTCGACGCTTTCCGCAAAGTCTCCGGTCAAGTCGTGGACGCAACGCCGTTGTTGAGTGAAGCCCGCGCTATCAAAACAACGCAGGAAATCGAGCGCATGCGTCTGGCCAATGAGTTGGCTGCGCTGGCCATGGACTACACCCGCGAGCACATGAAACCGGGAATGAAGGAAAGCGAAGTCGGAGGCATGTACGAGAGTTTTGTGCACGGTCTCGGAGTTGGCTACAAGGGTAAAGTCGAGATGGCACGTGCGTTCACGCTGGTCTGGTCGGGGAAGGGAATTGCGACCTTTACGGCTACTGGGGATCGCCCCATCCAGAAGGATGAGCCCACGTTATTTGAAATCTGGGTATGTGTGGATGGCTACTGGACTGACCTTACCAAAAATGCGTGCCCGGGGACTCTGACCGCGCCTTATCAGAAATTGCTCGACCTCTTACTGAGCGTATTCAACGAAGCCGTACAGTTCGCGCGGGATGGGGCAAGTTTTCCGGAGTTGGACCGTCTGGTGCGCGCGCGGATTACGGAAGGCGGGTATCCGGGACAACCCTCACATCCGATCTGTCACGGAGTCGGTGCTCGCGCCCACGAGCCACCCTATGCGCATCAAGCAGGCACTGGCACGATCCGAAAGGGGATGGTGCTGGCGATCGAGCCGGGAATTTATTGGCCGGGCGGCGGGGGATTGCGTCTGGAAGACGACTTCCTGATCACAGATAGCGGTAATGAGAAGCTTTGCAGCGATCCAGACGACTTTCGTCTGGCGCGTCGCCACTAATAAGGATTGAGATTGACGATACCGACCACAATTCGCAAGACGAGCCTGCGTTCTGACCTCGTGGAGAAAATCCTCGCGCAGGTGAAGGAAGACGAGATCGTCGCGATGGCGCGCGACGTGATCAACATTCCAAGTCCTACCGGCGAAGAACTGCAGATGGCTCAATACATGCAGCATGTTTTGCAGGAGCTCGGTCTGCAAGTCACGTGGCAGGAGGTGGAAGAAGGGCGCGCTAATGTTGTAGGGCGGTGGATCGGCAGCGGCGGCGGGAAGAATCTGATGTTTAACGGCCACATGGATACATCGAACACTGGGCATGAAGATTTCCTCACTGGCCTGGGGTATAAGCCGAACGCGGTAAGCAAGAACGGATTCCTGTACGGGCTCGGCATCTACAACATGAAGGGCGCGCTGGTCTGCTATACCCATGCGGTGAAAGCGCTGCAACGCTCCGGTGTGCGGCTGAAAGGCGATGTGATTATCGCGGCAGTTGCGGGTGAGATCGAAAAGACGCAATGGGGTGAGTTCAAAGGGAAGGAATACCGCGGGTACGGATTCGGTACGCATTACCTGGTGAATCACGGAATACTTCCGGATATGTGCATTCTGGGTGAGCCCACGGATATGCACGTAGTGCTCGAGCACTTCGGTTCCATGTGGGTGCGGATTTCCTGTACCGGAATCTATGTGCATACGGCGTTCTGCGAAGGCCGCGAGGAAATGAACTCGATTCGCCGAATGTTAACGCTGATGGACCCGATCTTGAAATGGATCACGAACTGGGAAACCAAGGCGGCTCACGGCGGAAAGAAGGCGATCGTCAATCTGGGTGGCATTCGAGGCGGACATGCGTGGCGGGCCAGCCGAACACCGGAGAAGACCGATCTATTCCTGGATGTGCGGGTTCCGCCGACCATTCCGATGAATCAGGCACGGCGCGACATCCACCAGTTGTTCCTGGAACTGCAAACCAAGCATCCGGATTATGGATTGGAATTCGAAACCTACGTTTCTGTACCGGGAGCCCGGATCGACGAGAGCCACGCCATGATTCAGGCCATCGAGGCTAATCATGAACGCATCATGGGCAAGCCTCCGGAGAGGGAAGTAGTTACCTGGTGCTCGGATGCCAGCGTCCTCAGCCGATACGGTGTGGAGACGGTGAATTATGGACCTTCCAGCGGGCCCCGGGACAAGGAAGGGGAGAAGGTGAAGATTCAAACGCTGGTGGATATCACGAAGATTTATGCGTTGACCGCCGCGGAACTTTGCGAAGTCACATCGTAATGGGCCAAATTGCCCTGAGGTCAGACGTGGCAAGTCAGAAAGAAATCGAACGGCGCTATAAGAACGTCCGTTCACGCATGGAAGAGGCTGGACTGGATGCGCTGCTGATCTGCGGAAACCAGTACGCCGGTTTCGAGGGCGCGGTGTTTTATATGTCGGGCTTCGAGATCGTTCACCGCTATGTTTACGTTCTCTTTCCGCTAGAGGGCGAGCCGACGCTGGTGTTTCCTCGCGAAGCGCGCTGGATCGGCGATAAGGGCAAACCCTGGGTGAAGGACCACGTTTGGCCCGAAGTGCCTGGTCAATGGATCAGCGAGGTGGTCCGAGAGCGCCAGTGGAAAAAGCTCGGCGTGTACGGCATGAACTTCGTGATGGCGGTTCGAGACTACAGGGAACTCTCGAACGGATCGCTGGAACTGGTTCCCTTCGACACGCAATTCGACATGGCGCGAGCGGTCAAGAGCGAGGAAGAACTCGCGGAAGTGCGCGATGCCATGGACATCATTCTCGACGGATTCTGGGCTCTGGTGGGAGCGTATGCTCCCGGCAAGACCGAGGCGGAGATCATGGCTCCTGCCGTCGAACGCTTCTTTGCGCGCGGAGCCGGGCCGCGGATGATGAATATTCTGCTCTCGGGCACTCACGGCGAGGCAGAGGCGTTCTTCAAGGTCCCGGGCAAGCGCGTCGTCGAAGCGAACGATCTTTTGTTGTACTCACTGGAGATCACGGGTGCAGGGGGATACTGGGTCGAGTTCTCGCGCCCCCTGCTCAGAGGCAAACCGAGCGCGACCACACAGAGAATGGCGGATGCATATCCGGTTGCCCTGGAGGCAGCCCGTAAGCAGATGCGCGCCGGCGAACTCGCGAGCAACGTTCATCGAGTCGTGGCGGAAACTTTCTCGAAGCATGGTTTCGCGCTCGGACATCTCTCGGGACATTCCATAGGAACGACCATGCTCGAATACCCTGCGATTGGCGCCAGAAGCGAAGTGCCTCTCGAAGAGAACATGATCTTCTCCCTTCACCCGCAGGTGGTCGATCGCGACGGCAAGGTCTGTCTGTATACCCAGGACACGTATCGCGTCGGCAAGACCGAAGGAGAATGCCTCGCCCAGGTACCGTGGAAGTTCTTCGCCGGGCAGGAGACACCACAAACCGCGAGCCGGTGAGCTGCGAGTCGGAGACAAGAAGGCCCTTGGGATGAAGATTTGCATTGTGGGTTGTGGAGCAGTGGGCAGCCTGTTTGCGGCGCATCTGGCCAAGGCCGGGGAAGCGGAGGTATGGGCGTACGATGTCTGGAAAGACCATACGGATGCCATCCGCAAGAACGGCCTGAGACTTTCAGGCGCGGCCGAATTCACGGCGAGGCTTCAGGCGACCAGCGATCCGAGCGAACTACCGCAATGCGAGTACGGCATCGTCGCTACCAAGGCGATCCACACCAGAAGCGCCATAGCACAGACGGCTCATGCTTTTGCCCATGGCGCAGTGTGCTCGGTCCAGAACGGCGTGGGGAATGAGGAAATTCTCGCTGAGCACGTGAAGTATGTGATTCGCGGGACGACATTTCCGGCGGGCCACCCGATCGCTCCGGGCCACATCGGCTACGACATCAAGGGCGATACCTGGATCGGCCCGTTCGAGCCAACCCAGACTCCCATGGAGAGCGTGGAGAAATTGGCTGGTCTGATGACACGCTCGGGCATGAATACGATTGCATTACAGGATGCCCGTGGGGCGCAATGGACCAAGCTGATCTTTAATGCATCGACCAATCCCGTAGGTGCGCTGACGCTGCTCCATCACGGTGCCGCTACCAGGTTCAAGCCGACCGGAGGCCTATTCGAGGATCTCATCAGGGAAGGGGAAGCGGTCGCCAGCGCTCTCGGGATTCAACTGCATGGAGATGCTCGCCAGTTGGTTCAGAAAGGCGCGAACGCGCCAGGAAAGCATCGTGCCAGCATGCTGCAGGATGTTCTTGCAAAACGTCAGACTGAAGTCGATTTCATGAACGGTGCGATTGTGAAGTGGGGCGAACAGACCGGTGTGCCCACGCCTCTGAATCGCGCACTGTGGGAACTCATCAAAGGGCTCGAGCACGCCTGGACCGACCCCGACTGAGCCGATCCGTTTTCGCAGATCGATAGAGGAGTCAATCGTACAACCATGACCATTCCGTTCAACATCGGTGTCCTGCAACTGAGTATGGAGCCAGTGCGCGAGACGGTCGCCATGGCGACGGCGTGCGAGCATGCCGGCTTCGACGCTTTCTGGATTGCTGAGGCTTATCCTTGGTGGCGTAAGCATGGGTTCGAGGCAAGGTCGTCTACCGCTGTCCTCGCGGTGATCGCGGCAGCCACAAAGCGGATTCAACTCGGCTGGGGCATTATTTCTCCCTATACCCGGCATCCGGTGCAGATTGCGATGGAAGCGCGAGTCATGCAGGACCTTGCGGGCGACCGCTTCATGCTGGGCCTGGGAGCCTCGAAGATCTTCATGAAGGAGATCGGCGAAGGAGAAGGCGAGAAAGTTGGCCCGGCGACGGTCATGCGCGAGAGTATCGAGATCGTGAAGGGCGTGCTGCAGGGCGGAGCATTTCAGTATGAGGGGAAGGTGTTCCAGGCGAGTGTGCCACCTCTAAAGGCTGACGCACACTCCCCGCGTAGCGTCCCGCCAATTTATGTAGCCGGGACCGGTCCCGTGTTGCAGAAGATGGCCGGATCCATCGGCGACGGTCTGTTGACCGCGAGCATTACGACGCCGGCTTTTGTCCGATACTCCCGCAAGAACCTGGAACAGGGAGCGATCAAGGCAGGGAAGGATCCGGCGAAGCTGATTCTGGGATCGGTGATCGTGGGCAGCATTGGTCGCGATGCGAAGAAAGGCAAGGAAGGCGCCCGTGAACAGGCGGCCATGTACCTGGCCAACAAAGTCCAGAACATCAAGGGCTCCGCGGATGTGCTTTTGGAGTGTGCGGGCCTGACGTTCGAGGAGCTTCAACCGGTTGCCGACGCGATGGAGAAGGGCGGAAGAAAGGCGGCGGCTCAAGCGGTCACGGACGAGATTCTGCGCAAAGTGTGTGCGATCGCCGGCACACCGGAGGAATGTATCGAAAGGCTTGAGGAGTATCGAGCGGCAGGTTGTACGCACATCATGCTGGAGATATGGGGAGATGACCGGACCGGGCAGGCGAAGCTGTTCGGCGATGCGGTCCTGCCGCATTTCAAGAAGTAGTCAGCGCTTCAACGCGCCTGCAAACTCGTCGACGATCTGGCGGAATTCCTCGTCCGACAGCAAGCCGCGCTTTGCAATGGCGCGCTTCTTGACTGCGGCCAGGATTGGAGCGCGCTGATCCTCTGGAAACGTGATCCCGAGCTCTTTGGCCTTGAGATCGACGCTGTCGAGGCCGCTCTTTTTCCCGAGAACGATATGGCGCTCGGCGTTTACGAGTTTTGAGGAGTAGGGCTCGATGGCCTCGGGAATGTGGAACTGGCTGGCCACTGCGCCGCTTTCGCGCATAAAGAGATTCTGACCGACGAGAGGTTTCCAGGCTTCCACGGTGTATCCGCCTGCCTTCTGCACGATTTCCGAGACTTCTCGAACCTTGGTGAGGTCCAGTACGACGGGCACGTCATAGAGGCAGCGCAGCGCCAGCGCGATCTCGCAGATATCGGCATTACCGGCCCGCTCTCCCATTCCGTTGATGGTGCCTTGAATCCAGGATGCGCCACCCCGCACCGCAGCGACTGCGCAAGCCGTCGCCATGCCGAAATCGTTATGCCCGTGGAAGTGGATCGGGACGTGCGGCCCGACCCATTCTCGTGTTTGTCGAACCAGAAACTCTACCGCTTCCGGACCGCAAGCGCCGATGGTGTCGACAACGACGATTTCAGCCGCGCCCGCTTCGAGTGCGGTGGTGTAGATCTTTCGCAGAAACTCGAGGTCGGTTCGCGTGCCATCCACCGCGAAGAAGGCAACCGTAATCCCGTTCTGTTTTGCGAAGGAGATGGCTTCCGAGACACGACGGAGTACTTCGTCACGCGTGATTCCGTATGCCTTGAGCTTGATGTCGCTGGTGGGAGCTTCGATGACGGAAGCGCGCAAACCCAGGCGCACGAGTTCTTCGACGTCAGCCTTCACAGCGCGCGAGAACCCCCAAAGCTCGGCCTTCAATCCGGCTGCCTGCATGAGTCGAATGGCTTCGCCATCTTCCGCGGAAACACGAGGGAAGCCGGCTTCGATGCGGCTCACGCCGAGGGCATCGAGATGGCGGGCAATTTCCAGCTTCTGCTGCGGCGATAGGACCACGCCGACCGTCTGCTCGCCGTCGCGCAGAGTAGTGTCATAAAAGCGGACCGCACCCTTCGGAAATGCAGAGCGAATTTCCGCGCGCGCATTGAGTTCACTGACCCAGATCTGATCCTTTGTTGTCGTGGTCATCTGAAGGCTCCTTACCTCAGGGTTTCCTGCGTTGCCATTGCTTCCGGCTTGTGTCCGTAAGCTTCCTGCCAGGAAATGACCCGATTCCGCAAGATCCCGATCTTCTCAATCTCGCACTCCATCACGTCCCCGGGTTTCAAGTACCACGCTTTGGGGTCGCCACTAAAAGCGGCGACTCCCGAGACCGTGCCAGTTGAGACGACGTCCCCGGCGCTGTAACCCATCGGCGAATAGTGGGACAGAATCTCGGGAATCTTGACCGACATCTTCCCCGAATGTGAGCGCTGGCGAGATTCGCCGTTAACGCGCAGCTCCATGGCCAGGTTGTGGGCGTCGGGAATTTCGTCGGCGGTCACGATCCATGGGCCGAGCGGACAAAACGTGTCGATGCCCTTGCAGAAGCTGAACACGCCCGACTTCATTTCCCGCCGCTGGATATCGCGCGCGGTGATGTCGTTGAAGATGACATACCCACCGACGTGGCTGCTGGCTTCTTCCGGGCTAAAGTGCTTACCGGCTTTCTTCAGCACGACGGCGAGTTCCAATTCGTAGTCGAGTTCCTGCGTCAGATGCTCGGGATAAATCACCGGCTCCTCGTGGCCGATGATAGCGTCGACGTTCTGGAAGAACACAATCCAAGGCATCACCGGATGGGAGAAGCCGGCCTTAGTCGCCTCCTCGTGGTGCTCGCGAAAATTTCCTGCGGTATGAAAGAACTTCTTGGGGACAATGGGTGCTTTTAAGCTGACGTCAGCAAGAGCATAGAAAAGAGGCTCCCCGTGCGCTCCTCTGGCCTGGTCGGGTTGGTGCAGGGCGTGCTCGAGGGCAGTCCGAGCCGCTTCAAGACTTGTATCGCCGCCCTCAAAGAGTGCGCGCATATTAGCGGGGACCAGTGCATCGGCCAATCTTGCGTATGCGCCTTCCTGTCGGACCTCCCGTAGGTACAGGGCGTAGGCAGAATTAAGGTCGACGATTCGATCCTGGGCAGTGAAGGCCCCGATGCGCGATTGCCGAACGGAATTCTCAAAAGTGACGAGTCTCATAGGAGTGGTGGGCTCGCAAACGGCAGCGACTTCTAAGAGTTTATTGCCCAAGCATTCAAGTTGTCTATTCAGTCGCGCCGACCGGAAAGACCCGGCACAGTCGCACGAGTGATACGATTTCTGAGGACGCACACATGGCGTCAAAGGATATCGCACACCTCATGGACAAAACTGAAGAACTCAGGAAACCTATCCTGCCCGGCAAGGGAGCTTCCGATTACGAGCGGTATCTGCGCACGGACGAACTTCTGGCATTGCAGAAAACGACGGCAGAACTCCGTCACCCGGACGAGCTGACCTTCCAGGTGGTGCACCAGGCTTCTGAGCTGATGATGAAGGGCGCCGCATTTGAACTGGAACGAGCTCTTCAGTGTGTGAACCACAGTGAATTTCCGGATGCTGCCCGACTCATCCGGCGTGCCAACATGGAGTTGGAATATCCGATCTCCATGCTGCATGTACTCGAAACCATCACTCCCTGCGACTATCACATCATCCGCGGAGGGCTGGGTCATGGCAGCGGTCTGGATTCTCCGGGTTTTCTCGCGCTGTTGCACATCGGCCCCCGCCTGGGCCAGGAGTTTGATCATCAATTGCAGAAAGCCGGATTGTCGGTGATGGATCTTTATCGCCGTCATCAGGAGTTCTTCGGCCTGCATGACGTTGCCGAGCGCATGCTTGATTTCGATGAGCGGATGCATATTTTCCGCTTTCATCATCTCAAGCTGGCGCAGCGGATTATCGGTGGAGGCGTGATCGGCACGATGGGGACTCCGGTCGAAGTTCTCCATCAACGTATGGAACACCTCTTCTACAGGGAGCTGTGGGACATTCGCAATCAGATCACCGCAAGAGCGAATGAGTCGGTGTGAGCGTCTCGGGCAATGCATCAGGGTTGGGGGTGGGCGCCCGATGTGGCAGTATGGATTATCCTCGGCTCCGCTTGCTGTTTACGCTGGTGACCACAAGCCGAAGCATAGGGGAAATAACTCAACTGAACATCGAGGTCTCGAAGCGATGCGATCCTTTGTATGGGGAATTATCGTAGGCGGCTTATTGCTGACCGTGGCAGTGTTTGGCTACTTCCTGGCGGGCCAAGCGCCGGTGGCAACCGACGCTCCGCCAATGCCCTTCGAGAAATATCTGGCGAAGACTGCGTTGCACAAGGTACTGGATCGCGAGATGGCGCACACCGTGCCGATCCCGACCGATGAAGCCAACTATCTGGCGGGCGCCCAAATCTACAAAGAGAACTGCGCTGTCTGTCACGGTCTGCCCGCTAGACCCTCCACGGCAATCGCTAAAGGAATGTTTCCTAAGCCGCCGGTCCTGCTCGAAGGCAAGGGCGTGACCGATGATGAGCCCGGCGAGACCTACTGGAAGGTCGTTCACGGAATTCGCTTGACGGGTATGCCTGGCTTCAAGGGGAACCTGACCGAAACACAATGTTGGCAGGTCAGCCTCTTGCTGGCGCACGCGGACCAATTGCCTCCTACCGTTAAGACGGCTCTGACCGCTCCCTAGCCCGCAGAGGCTTTGCGTGAGCGGCGCGAACGGTGTTGCTCTCGCATCCTCTCGGACGTTCAGGCAGATTTCAGAATGAACCAGAGAAGTCGCGATTGCTAGTCGGCTCTGGCGAGATCAGGTAGCCATTGCAGCGTCTTGCCACCTAAATCGTGTTATTGCGATACCATGTGGTGCTCGCGGCCAGAGCTGGTTCCTGGAAAAGCAGCTCGTGGTAGCTTGACGTCAAATTTGGAGGAACGATGGATAAGAAGACGCTGTGGTTCGTGCTTCTTCTGACACTTCTCACGGCAGGCTGCAAGAGTGGTGGCAATAGCAGCTCGCCCGCGCTTCGCCTGGCAATGATCCCGTCGACAGACCCAGGAAAGATCGTGCGCGAAAGCCAGCCGCTGGTGAGCTATCTCGAAAAAGAGACGGGCTCCCGCGTTGAATTGGTTGTCCCGACCAACTACGCAGCGGTGGTCGAGGCAATTGCGAACGACCGGGTTGATATTGCCTATCTTGGGGGCTTCACGTTCGTGCAGTCCTCACAGCGGGCTGGGGTGCAGCCCCTGGTGCAGCGTGAGCGCGATCAGAACTTTCACAGTGTGTTCATCACTCAGCCCGCACTAAACATCAAGACGCTCGAAGATCTCAAAGGCCATACTTTTGCCTTCGGCGACGTGAACTCCACGTCTGGACATCTGATGCCGGCGTACTACATGCGCGCCGCTGGGATCGATCCTGGTGGGCTAACCAAAACACTTTATACCGGCGGACACGACGCCACCGCGCTCGCGGTCGCCAATGGCAAGGTCGACGCCGGTGCGATGGATGAACTGGTTCTGGCCAGCATGCTGAAATCGGCGAAAATTACGGACACCCAGGTCAGGGTCTTCTACACTACACCCCCATTCTTTGACTATGTGTGGGCCGCCCGCAAAGGGCTCGATCCCAAGCTGCGCGATGGTTTTGCCGCTGCTTTCTTGAAGCTCGATGCATCCAACCCGGAGAACAAATTAGTGCTCGACCTGCTCAACGCAACCAAGTACGTACGCGCTGACGATGCCAGTTACGACAAGTTGCGGCAGGCAGCTCGCGCCGAGGGTCTGCTCAAGTGATTTACTCGCTGCAGAGCGTGAGCAAGTCGTTTCCCGAGCGCCGCGGAGGAGTGCAGGCGCTCAATGGCCTCACGCTCGCGATAAGGCCAGGCGAGATGCTTGCCCTTCTCGGCCAGTCTGGTGCAGGGAAGACTACATTGTTCCGCGTGCTCAACGCGACGCTGCGTCCGACTACGGGTGCGGTAGTTTTCGATGGAGTCAATACGCTTTCCTTGACCGGCAGCGGACTCAGAGCCATGCGCCGGCGGGTGGGGACGATTTATCAACAACACAACCTGGTGCCTTCGTTAACCGCACTAGAGAATGTGCTTTGTGGGGCACTGGGCCGAATGTCTGTCCCGGCCACGCTGCGCGCGATTTTTCGGCCGGCGAAAACTGACATGGACCACGCTCTGCATGCGCTTGAACTCGTGGGGTTGGCAGAAAAACGCAGTGCCCGCGCAGACGAACTTTCTGGTGGCCAGCAGCAAAGACTGGCGGTTGCGCGTGTCCTGATGCAATCGCCAGACGTGATCTTAGCCGATGAGCCGACCGCATCGCTTGATCCTGCATTGGCGGAAACCATTACTTCGCTGCTGGTTGGACTGGCCCGCGATGGAAAGAAGAGTCTGATCATGGCTGTTCACAGAGTCGATCTGGCTCTGCAGCACTTTCCGCGGGCAGTCGGGTTGCGGGCAGGTGGCCTTTGCTTCGACGTGCCGTCCTCCGAAGTACGTGCTGATCTGTTGGGCAGCCTTTATTCCCGGGGCAGCAAACCAACTGGGGAATCCGATGGCGAGCACTTCCAGCACAAACTCGGTTGCGCTCGATAAGACCCGAGCACCCCATCCTGCAAGATGGATTTCCGGCGGTTTGCTTTGGGTCCCTCCGGCGCTGGCGCTCGTGGCTATTTCGTGGCGGTTTGCGGAGGTGCATCCCAGTGTGATCTTCCGACCGGCGTCATTGGCCGCACTGTGGAAGCTTGTAACCAGCCTTTACCCACCGGACTTGTCGACCAATTTTCTCCGGACAGTATTTCGGGCGTTGATTCAAACAGTCGCGACGGCGATTGCGGCTACCTTGCTCGCGATCGTTGCGGCACTGCCGCTAGGAGTGCTTGCCACGGGTACGCTGTGGAACCGTGGGGTGTTGGTTTCCGCCGGGGCTAGCAGCCTGGGACACAGAGCTGGCGCCATCGCGAGCCGGCTATCGCGCGCCCTATTGGGTTTCATGCGCGCCGTGCCTGACCTGGCGTGGGCGCTGTTGTTTGTGGCCGCAGTAGGACTGGGACCACTGGCCGGCACTCTTGCTTTGACCATCGCCTACAGTGGCGTGCTCGGCCGCGTCTATGCCGATGTCTTCGAACAAGTCGATCCTCAACCTCTGGAAGCGCTGCAGTCGACCGGCGCCACTCGTTTTCAGATCTTCTTACGAGGAGTGTGGCCGCAGGCTCTCCCACATCTTGTGGCTTACTCACTTTATTCGTTCGAGTGTTGCGTGCGGGCGGCCGCGGTGCTGGGATTTGTTGGAGCGGGCGGTATCGGATATGAAATCAGCGTCTCGATGAAATTGTTCGAGTATGGTCAAGTGTTGACACTTCTGTTAATTCTCATTGCGCTGCTGGCGGTAACCGACGCCACCAGCCGCTCGGTGAGGGAGCACTTAACGAACAATCCGAATAGGAAGACCCTCGCCATCGGGCGAAAAGGCAAGGTGTCGGTCTGGAAGCCGTTCCAGAACATTTCCAAACGATTCGTGGTTTCTCTGGTTTTGCTGTTGCTGGCGGCATGTTTTCCGATTGCGGGTTTCACTTCGGAGGCGTTCGCCTCCGCTGGCCTGGTCGGTCGTCTTGCCGGATTCGTCCGTCACATGCTGCCTCCTGACTTGAGTTGGGCTTTCGTACGGGGATTGGGCACTGCGCTGATACAGACGATTGCGATCTCGCTCATGGGCACGCTGATTGGGCTGGCACTGGCTGTCGTTCTGGCCTTACCCGCGACGTCTACTCTCGCCTTCTTGCCCGGCGATTCTCCAGGGAGAGTTCTTATCATTGAACGCGCCCTGCGATGGTTTCTGTTCTGGAGCGCGCGCCTCGTGCTCAACGTCCTGCGGTCCATCCCAGAATTGGTATGGGTCCTGATCTGCATTCCAGCGGTCGGCATTGGTCCGTTCGCCGGTACGCTCGCGCTCGGACTGCACACGGCCGGCGTGCTGGGTAAGTTATATGCGGAGACCATGGAGGAAGTTCCCCTGCGTCCCCTCGAAGCATTGCGTTCCCTCGGCGCTCGTCCCTTGCAAGTGCTTGTCTGGGCGATCTGGCCGCAAGCTCGACCGCTACTGAGCAGCTACACGGTGCTGCGCTGGGAGATGAACCTGCGAGCCTCCACAATTCTGGGCCTCGTTGGCGGTGGCGGGCTGGGACAAGCGATTTACAACAACGTGCAACTCGGTTTCTATCCGCGACTAAGCACGCTGATCCTTCTGGTCTACGGCTTGGTTCTGGCCAGCGACTGGATCGGGGAACGGCTTCGCTTGAGGGTGGCATGAAGACAGGCTTCACCGGCGAAGACCGTTTCGAGAGCGATGCGGGTCGCTACGCCGCATATCTCGAGACCGCCGAGGGCCGGCTGCGCGCGGACCTGACTTTTGCCAACCTCCAGGATTTTCTGCCCACTACGCCGGGAGTCGACTCGTTGCGCGCGCTTGACGTTGGGGGCGGAACCGGAGCTGCTTCGGTTCGCCTGGCGCGTCTCGGAATTGACGTCACTTTGCTTGATTCGTCCGCTGCAATGCTGGATCTCGCGAAACGGACGATTGCCAAAGCCGGCCTGAGTGACAAGATCAAAGTGAAACACGGCAACGCCGACCAGTTGGCTGACATTCTTCAGCCGAAATCGTTCGACATCATTCTTTTTCACAACGTTTTGGAATATGTCGATGACCCTGTCGCGGTGTTGCGCGGCGCTGTGCGCGTGACGCGGGAATCGTCGGGGATCTTGTCCATCCTCGTTCGCAATCAGGCGGGCGAGGTGCTGAAGGCGGCTCTCCAGGCGGGTGATCTGGCGGCGGCGGAACATAACCTGACTGCGGACTGGGGGCAAGAATCCTTATATGGAGGCAAAGTACGGTTGTTCACGTCGGAGGCTCTTGAAGCGGCGCTGAGAGACGCGTCACTCACTCTCAGTGCTCGGAGGGGAGTGCGGGTGATCGCCGATTACCTTCCGGAACGGATTTCCCGATCGGCAGAGTATGGGCGAATCTTCGCTCTGGAGCGCCAGCTTGGCAAACGAGCGGAATTCTTCGGCGTCGCCCGTTACCTGCAATGTCTGGCTCGCTGTGCACATGGAACAGGGGAGACGAATGAGTAATGTCAAAGCGGTACCGACCTCTACTGTTCCGAAGACGCTGGAGCCGGTTACTGGAATTTCGCTTGGACTCGGGCTGACCAACGAGTGCAATCTGACGTGCGCCTTCTGCTACCGCGATCCCGCCCGCACCGACCGTCTCTCGCTCGATCAGGTTAGGTCAGTCATGGAATGCCTTCCGGTCCGCTCCGTGAATCTGGGCACGGGCGAGAACGGGATGCATCCGGAATTCAAGGCCATACTGGCTTATCTGCAAGCTCGACCAGTCAAGCTCACCATCACTTCCAACGGTCACAGTGTTGCCGTTCTGGAAGATCATGACTTGCGCGCATTCCATGATATTGAGTTTTCTCTCGATTACCCAACTCAGTCGGAGCAGGATGCCCAGCGCGGAGCAGGCAACTGGGAACTCATTCACCAACAAGCGGAGCGCTGTGTGCGGCTGGGCATGCCCGTGACGATCATCGCTGTCATGATGAAGTCGAACTACTTGCGGCTCGCGGATGTCGCGCGAGTGGCGAAGCGATTTGAGGCTCCATTGCGCGTGAATGTGTATCAGGCAGTGCGGTCCGATCTCTACGCGCTCACGTATGAAGAATACTGGGAAGGGTTTCATAAGCTGTTTGAGAGCACGGATGTGATCGCCATTGGCGAGCCGTTGGTCCGAGCGATGGCTGGCCTGCCGCCACTCGAAGGCGGCTGTGGCGTCAGCACAGTGCGCGTGACTCCGCGCGCCACCACGCAGCCTTGCGTCTATTGGCCCGGCTCCGGAGAACCGCTGCCCGAATTGATCTCCGCAGGCCTTGAGATCCTGAACTCAACGCCGTTCGAGCAGGCCCGCACACTTCCAGAAGCCTGCCAGACCTGCGAGTTTCGAGAGTCGTGTCATGGTGGGTGTGCCGGACGACGCCGACTGCAAGGCGCGCTACAGCTGCCGGACTTTTACTGTCCGATCATTCGGGGCGAGCGGCCACGCCTCCAGGTCCGCATGGCCGCGAATCGCGATCTGCCCAAACTCGGCAGCTCCTGCACTACGGTTGTGATTGCCCGGGACTCTGACTCGTGAAGTTGAATCGCGAGTCGGAACAAGTCCACCCGTTTCTTATTGGGCGTCCATCCATTTGTCGGAGCCGACCAACTTGACGGCCACGCCAGAATGGGTGAGGTGCAGCGGCTTGCCGTCGGCGGTGCCGGGATGATCCGTTGAGAACAGCAGAGGTCCCGCCTTTTTGTAGCCTGCCCACTTTGCGGTGACAAGACTCGGCTTCTTGGGCCCGCCGCGGCGATACACCATTTGCTCGATGCGGTTGTCTTTGCCGACGTAGACTTCCCACGTATCGCCTGGGGTGTAGCCGCCGGCCTCGGCCGGATATTTCACCACGACCTTCTCGGCGGAACCGCCGCCCATCGGGAGCTTCTGCATCCCTTCATCAGTGACATTTGCGCTCGTGTCCCAGTAAATATGGAAAGGTAACAGAAGCCAGTAATTGTCGTTGACGAAGCCGGGCTCGATTTCGTTTTTCACTGCATCGGGTTGGCTGCTGAGCTCGGAGCGCATGTAGGTAACCTTGACCGGCTTACCCTCTTTATCCTTTCCTTCATAGGTGACCTTGCCGGTCTTGGGTTCCCATTCCCACGAACGGGAGAGGTTGACGCCGGGGAAGGTGAGGTTGAAGCTGTACCGGATCGCTTGAACTTGGTCCCACGAATCGAGACCATAGGTCTTGGCAAGTTTTTCGACAATTGGCGGGCGGGTTTGCGCCCAGGAAGATGAAGCAAGGATCAGGAGCCCAGTTACCAGTAAACCGGTTGTGGTTGAACCGCTCAACTTTGGCATGGAGGGTCCTCCTCAGAGAATTGAAATGAATGCGGTGTTGGATGATACGCCAAAGCCCACGGATACAAATTGCGTGTGGCGCAGTTGTATTTCACTCGATCGGGCTGGCTGAGCATTCTAGTGTGGCCGGGTGCGTGAACCGACGCAAACCAATTATTCCAGCAGCCATTGCCAACGATCCGTACTCCAGCAGCACAACCCAGCCGGGAAGCACCCACGGACGCCCAACGGCACGCAGATGCCAAACGATATACGTTGGGATGATGCTCACCGTCCAAATGACGATCGGCAACGTCGACGTCGATCGGAGAAACGGCAGCAGCCAGAGAAGGTACCATGGATAAATGACGGGTGCGCACAAAAGCGAGGCTGCCATCGGCCAGGCAAAGGCGTCCGAAGACCATTCGGTGGTCTTTCTTCTCATCCAGATCGCGGCAAGAAATCCGAAAAGCACCGCCAGCCCAAGCGCAATCTCTGGACTCGTTAGTCGCTCGAACACAGCAAACACAGGATCGTTAAAGCGGAAACTTTGCGCGTAGGTGCCGAGCGAGCCGGTCGAAATCCGGCCGTGGCTGAGAAATGGCATATACAGAAGCGCGACGATGATTGCCGCGAGCACCCCATCGCGAACACGAACGCGCCTCCAGTAGAGTGGGAGCAACACAATCGGGAGCAATTTCACGGCAACAGCGAGTCCAAACGCCACGGCTGCAATCGTGCGCCAGCGTCTTCCTAGCGCGCCCGCAGACACCACCAGCAGCAGTACGCCGACAATATCGATATGACCGCTGCCCGCTACTTCCGTGGCAAGCAGCGGGTGCCAGGCATAAGCCAGAACCCAGTGTTGCCCCTGCCGGGTCCAACGCAAGATATCGAGCAAGACGAACACAATCGCAAAATCGCAACCCACAAATGCTACTTTCAGCGCAAAGGTAGACTCGTGAATCGCGGTTACGGCGCGGAAGAATAGCTGCGCTCCCGGTGGATACGGGCTCGGCAGATCCGGATGATTCAGAGCACGAGTTTCGGCTGTGTGCAAGCCAACAAGAGCAGGGTCGCTTGGAACGAGGACATAAGGGTTAAAACCAAGCCGCTGCACGTGCCCGTCCCAAACATATCGATGAATGTCGTCATCTGAACCTGGCGGCATCCGAAGGAACAGAAGGTGCCACAGTCCAGCCAGCGCCAGACCAAAGATGATGACACGTTTGGGGAATTGTGACGTGGATAAGAGCTCACGGATGGACAGCAGATACGCGACGCCGGCAATTGCCAGAGGAATGAGGAACGACGACGCGCCCCTGCTGCTGAAATTGCGGGAGCAAATCGTAAGCGCCACCAGCAAGATGGCGCCCAGCCCGTATAGCCTCTGCGAGGGCGTAAGTTTCACGGCTTTCCCATCCGATGAGGCAGATGCGCGATTGCTTGTTCCCACTCGCCGAGCCAGGCTGCGGTTCGTGGCGCCTTCTCGGGAGCGACCCGCAATTCCCGAGCTAGCTGCATCAGGTCGTCGAGGACGTCGATGTCATAGAAGCGCTCCGTAAAGCCCGTTGAAAGCTCCAGGGCCTTCGTGCGTGTCAGCAATCGGTCGAGCGCACTCTTGGTTCCCATTCCATCGCCTTCGAAGAGCGACGGATAAGGGGCCTTGGCGCCAACCAGGTAGTAGCCACCGTCATGTGTTGGCCCGACAACCACGTCATGCGTAGTGAGTATTTCGAAAGCGCTGTACAAGACAGACGGCGCGATGTGTGGACTGTCGCTATTGAACGCGATGACATGCTGGCTTGTTGCGGTGAAATGTCGAAAAACAGAGGTGAGTGCCGCAGCGAGGCCATCCCCCGTCTGCGCCACGATCTGCACACTGTCACCCAGCAAGTCCGCCAGTTCGTCAGCGTCCGACTCCGGGCACACAACTGCGAGTTCCACGCCGCTTAGCGACTTTGCCAGCGCGACCGTGTCTTCCAAAAGACAGCGATACAGCGCCGTGACTCCGGCAGAAGGAAGGATTGGACCGAGCCGAGTCTTAACCATCCCCGGTTTTGGCGCCTTCGCCATAATGACCAGCGTGCGCTTTTGGAGAGACAAAGCGACAGTGTTCTGACTCGAGGATTCCATGAGAGATCTTCAGGATTTTGCCGGTCGCCGGGTCGTTCCCGCCCTGCGCCGCCGGAAATGATAACTTACGATCCGGCTCAGGATGAACCACGCTGCTCCCACGGTGCCCTTCACCGTACCGCTGATTTTTGATTTTCCAATACGCGGGTGATAGCTTACTGGGACCTCAACGATGCGAAATCCCGCGAGAGCGCCCTTCAAGATCATTTCGACCGCCCATCCGTAGGTGGCCTCTTCGAGCGCAAGTGCCCGAAGCACATCGGCGCGCCCCGCGCGAAACGGCCCGAGGTCCGTGATTCTCACGCCGTACATAAGCCTGATCAGACTGGCCGCGAGGCGATTGCCAAACGATTGATGCCAGGGTAGCGCACCGGGAGCGCTCTTGGCGCTGAGACGTGAACCGAGAGTGATGTCGGCGTGGCCCTCGATGATCGGAGCCAGGAGAATCGGCAACTCCGAGGGCCGATCACTGTAGTCTCCATCGAGGAAGACGACCACATCCGGATTTTCGGCGTTCGCGAGCCCGGTCAAGCAAGCGCGCCCGTATCCGCGGCGAGGCTCGTGAATGACGTGCGCGCCCATCTTTCGGGCGAGATCGGGAGTTCCGTCCGTCGAGTTGCTGTCCACCACGATGACCTCGGTGACGAGATCAGGCGGCAGATCGGCAAGCACATGGCCAATGGCTTGCGCCTCATTGTGGGTAGGAATGATGACTGACACTCGCACGCGGATTCGCTCATCACCACCAGGGGGACGAGGGATGCCGCCTTGCCAGCAGCGCGTCGATCCCCCAGGCTCGACCTGCGCGCCCCACTGCCAGCCCAAGAGAAGCAAGGACAGGAACCAGTAGCTCCCAAATCCACGCCGTGCCCCACTCCGAGACCCAAAGACTCCCGAGGTACAGAAACGCCACAAACGCGGCCGGGCGTGTCAGCAAACCAATGACTAGCAGGATCCCGAGAGAAATCTCGGTCAACGCCTGCATGGGAGCGGCCATCGCGGCGTGGCTTGCCGCCAAACCCATCACCGCCTTCCACGCTGCAGGAGAATGGCTGGCCTTGATGTAGTAGTTGATCAGCCCCGCGTACCCCGCCGGAGTGTAGAGGCCCTTCCCCAGATTTTCAAAGAAGACCCACACCAACATCGCGCCAATCGTCACACGAACCAATGCCAAGCCACTTGGTGCACAGGTTTGGCCGGTGAAGTTGACTGGCGCATTTTGTACTGGAGCTACGTTTGTCGTCATCACGATCCTCTGCGCAACAGATCCCACCGCGACTGAGGGCGCAATCTTAAACTGTCGGCGCTGTCTGCGCCAGATGGATACTTAAGATGCCGGGCTGAGGCGGGAAACGACTTCCTTCATCACCAGCTCGCTTCGAGCACATGCAATGGCGCGCAGGTCCGCGCGGCCGGCTGCGGTGCGTCGCCTTTCAACATCAGCCACAGGATGCGGTTGTACACTTGATCGTCCACCCGGTCGGGGGCACTCAGGTCCAACCCTTCTGACAAGCGCGCCGCCGCGGTGTTCTGCGGGTTCTTCTCATTCAAATCCTGCTTCGGCGTGATCGCGTCGAAGGGCGTCAGGTCTGGCGTTGGGGCGAAGATATCGGCCAGCGAGCGGCTGAAGTAATCGAACTTCGAGAGCCGTCCCATGCCAAGGATGTCTTCGATTGCGGCGATTACATCCGTCGTGTTGGCGAATCGATGAACCGTGCCCGGCTTGTTGTAAGCCGAGATCGCATAGAACGGTGCGCGGTGAGAGTCGACGTGATCGGGGCCGGCCTGGGCATCATCTTCAACCACGAAAATCAATGTGTCTTTCCAGTACGGGCTGTGCGAGAGCGCCTGCACAATGCGCCCGAGCGCCAGATCGTTGTCGGCCATGCAGGCGTATGGCGTGCATTTGCCTGGACGAGCCGCAGTCAGGTGGTCCATCGGCAGCCACATCAGCTCGAGTTGCGGCATGTTGCCATCACGCACAAAGTGCTGGTGCTCGGCGATCCATACGTCGGCGCGCTTTTGATCCTGGGTGACCAGGTCGAAAGGAACGTAATCGGGATTCACGTCTGCGCCGAGGTCGTGTTGTGTGACCGGCCAACCCCCTTTGACCATTTCTCCGTAATCGCGGAATGTGACCCCAGAGCGGTTCGCGAGCGTCCAGAGGAAGCCGCGCTCGGGCTCATCGCTGTCTTCGCCGTCGACATCGCCGCGCTTGCCTGCGTACGCCGAAGGAATGATCTTTTCACCATAGTCGGTCACGTAGGCAGCCGTGGACCATATGTGCCCCTGCGAGCTGACCTCGGCGTTCACGAAGAACCGGTCGAACAGTCCGAAACGGCGTGCCAGTGCATGATGGTTCGGAGTGATGGTGATGTCCGGAAAGTAGACGAGGCTCGCTTCTCCGTCGCCTTCCTTCAAGTCACCGAGCACCTGATCATAAGTGCGATTCTCTTTGATGATGTAAATTACGTGCTTGAATGGCGGATAGCGCCGTGTCCCTCGGCTCCGTTGCCAGTTGTTAGCGGCGGCGACGCGTTGGGTGAAGGCCGACAGTTGGGCCGCGGTCATGGTTTTCGGCAGCAATCGCAAGGTGCCATTTAACTGTCCAAGCGTATAGGCCAATGGTTTCTCCGTCGGCCAGTTCGTGAGCGGTACCGGCCCATCGGGATTGGCCTGCGTGCCATGCCCTTTGCCACAGAGGATCAGAATTTGTGAGCCGACCTCCGCGATCGACGTTGGGTACCAGTCCGTCGGGACGCGTCCGAGCAGCTTTCCGGTGGCCAGTTCGAAGACTGCCACGGCGTTGTTATCGGCTTCTGCGATGAAGAGTCGCTTCCGATCAGCACTGATGGAAATCGCATTTGGTGTGCTCCCTTCCGGCGGAGCACCGGGGGCGGAGTCGTGAAAATAGGCTGTCACCTTGCGAGAGCGAGCGTCGACGGTTGCGACCCGGTCGCTGCCGGCGAGCGCGACATAAAGCCGCGAGCCGTTGACTGTCAAAGCCGAGGGATGGCGGCCAACTTCGATGCGTCCCCGGTAAGCAAGGCTTCCGTCGGCGAGAACGCGAAAGTCTGAGATGGTAGTGCCACCCCAGGCGGACACGAAGAGATGGCCGTCGCCGCCGAGAATGACGCCGTAGGGGTAGTGGTCGGTGGGGAGGCGCTGTACAATCTCCCCGGTCGTTGCATCCATAACAGCAAGGCGATCACCGACGTTCTCCGCCACATAAATGAACCTGCCGTTCGGTGAGACCGCGACGCCGGCCGGATAGCTCGTGCCCGTTCCGTCGGCCGTCTTTGCTTTGGCTAATTCTAATTTTTTCGCCAGCGTCGCCTTGCCATCTTTCCACGCGTAGATGAAGAGCAGGTCGGTGTTGCCACCGGAGACATAGAGCGTGTTGCCGTCGGGCGAAAAGGCAGCGCCGAAAAATGCGCCGTCCTGCAGCAACGTCTGGGTAACCTTCCGCGTCTTCAGATCGACGATCTGGATACCTTGCTCGCGCCAGCCGCTGAGCACTACCACAACCGTGTCTGCACTAGGCGCCGCCACGACGTTGAGTGGCATGCTGCCAAGCTCGACCGTGTCACCCACTGCGTCGAGGTGGACGCCGGTCGGCAAAGGTGAGGTAAAAACCGGAGTCTGTGCAAACGCAACCGTGCACGCGAGGGCAAAGTGAAAAACAGTCAAGCGACAGAAATGCAGCCGGCACATGTGATCAGACGTAGCTTGCGACGGCTATTAGACCTTAAACGTGCCGATTGGTGAGCGGTTCGCCTCAGAGTGCGGAAGGATCAGGTCTTAGCGCTTTGTAGGATGAGGATTGCGGAACACAGTCGCGGGGATTCTGAAGTCGCCCCTTGCGGGCGGGCTGTTCAAGCGAACGCCAGTTACTGGATAGCGCTGGCAACCTGAGAGAAGACAGTGCCTGAGTTGGCGCCGATCAATTGCACGGTCCCTATCACGATTACAAGCACAACCGCCAGCATAATTGCGTATTCGGCAACGTCTTGGCCCTCTGTCCCGATGCAGAGACCGCGTAGAAGCTCACGAATGAACCCGTTCATCATCGTCCATATCATCGCTCGAACTACTCAGGCGATGGAATGGCTAAAACGTGGGGGGTACGAAGGTACTCTGGCGGGTTTTCCGGTAGCTCCTGGACACCAGGCGCACCATCCCGTGGGCCTAAATCTATTTGAGAGTCAATGACTTGCGGCAGATCAGCAGGATGCCTGGACCGTGCTCTCGTTCCTTAGCGGCATGGACTATATCCGGTGGTACTCCGCGGGCGAAGGCGTCGGAAACTACGGCCTTGGACGGCCCTAAGGCGCGGCCCAGTGACTCTTCACGACCTCTCTACTGCTTACTAACGTTTACGTAGTAAAGATCGGTGGCAACTTCAAAGTCATCTTTGTTCACCGATGTGCGCGTCGTTTGCCAGTCAGAAGTCGCACGAAGAACCTGCCAGTTGTCTTTCTTCCCGACGCGTATCGGCATTTGGAACATCGGTTCGTCGGCTTGCCATCGGTATGAGACCGTGCTCTTCGCGGTGTCGAACTTCAATTCCAGGGTTGGGATCGCCGTGTGGCGCAGGTACTGATCGAAGACCGGAGTCAGATTCATGCCAGTTTGCTGATTGAAAAACTGCACGACATCGTCGGTCATGATGTTCTGATACTTGAAATGCTGGTAGAAATCATGCAGGAGTTTCCACCAGCGGGCATCATCGTCGACAATGCTCCGAAGCGTATTGATAAAGAGCACACCCTTGAAGTACTGATCCGCCGGTGGTTCCCCATTCACGCCACGCAACGTGAGAATAGGCCGGTCATTCTTGACTTTGGGTTTATACCCGTTCAAATACTTAATGGCATCGTCTTTGCCGTACATATATTCGACGTAGAGACTCTCCAGGTACGTCGTCCAGCCTTCGTGAATCCACATATCTGAGGGGTCCGCGGCGCTGACACTGTTGCCGAACCACTCGTGTCCGCTCTCGTGAATGATGATGAAGTCGAAACGGGGACTGATGCCGACGCCGGTCCAGTCGCGCTCCAGATAGCCGTTGGCGAAATGGTTTCCGTACGTGACAGCGCTCTGGTGTTCCATGCCAGAGTATGGGACCTCGACCAGCTTGTAGCCATCTTTCTTGAAGGGATACTCGCCGAAGTAATGCTCATAGGCTTCGATCATCCCCTTCGCCTGGGAGAATTGTTTTCTGGCTTTCTCCAAATCTTCGGGAAGGGCATAAAAGTCCATGTCGAGATCGCCCATCTTGTCGGAGAAGTGCTGATAATTGCCGATGTTGACAGAAACGTCGTAGTTGTTGATGGGGTAGTGAACGAGCCAGTCCCAGCGAGTGTAGCCGTCACCAAGATCGGTCTTGCCCTGGAATCTGCCATTGGAGACGTCGACGAGATCGTTGGGAATCGCGACGCTGATCTGCATACTCTCAACCTCGTCGCGCCACTGATCCTTATTTGGCCACCAGATACTTGCGCCAATGCCTTCGCACGCAGCTGTAGATCCATGGATGTCCTGACGGGTCTGTGCCGAATGTGAAGCCGCCGAATCTACCTGTCTGCACCGGTGTTCCGGAGTAGTAGAAATCGATCGAGTAGACCGAACCGCTGCGCAAGGTGTAGGGAAAATCCACAAAGACGGCGCCCGAATCGCGCTCGTAGTGCAGTGGAGTGGAATCGAAGAGAATCTTGTCGACGTTCAGAGCATCGGCCAGATCGAGTTGAATGCGGGTATCGTCCTGGAGCATCTTGAAGCGGATCGTGTTCTTTCCGCTGACCAGCTTTTTCGCAGGATCGATGCGGATATCAAGATGGTAAAAAAGTAAATCGTTGTTGGCGCGGTATGGCCCGTAAGCGCCTCGCAGGATCTCGGCCTTGGTCGGCTCTCCTTGACCGCGCACTCGCTGTGGTGCTGCGGGCGCGGGTTGAGAGGTTTGAACAGAAGTCTGGGGGCTTCTGCCCGCCGCGACCGATACCAGAGCGAAAATCGCAAGTAGGTGACTGCACCAGCATAAGCACGCGCGCATCTTACCCACTGTGCCTCCCGGCTGCGTTTGGCGAAACTTACATACGGCTGAGATGACTTAGAGGCGCGTCGAGCGGTTCATTTCCCGTGAACCATTTCTCCGTTGACCATGCGCCAGATTCCAAGCGGGTTGGCATCCTTCAACTCTTCGGGCAGCGCGCTGTCGGGAAATCCCTGGTAGCAGACAAGGCGCGTGAACCGGAAGATTGCGTTGCTGCCGACCGACGTAGAGCGTCCGTCCGAAGTCGAAGGATAGGGGCCTCCGTGCACCATCGCGTGGCAAACTTCGACCCCGGTAGGGAAGCTGTTGAACACGAGTCGGCCCACCTTGTTTTCCAGAACCGCAATGAGATCGGCGAAGTCGTGGAGATCCTGTTCGGTTCCATGAATCGTCGCCGTAAGCTGACCCTCTAAGGAACGGGCAACGGCCAGAACCTGATCGCGACTCGAATGCTGAACTAGAAGGGTAGTGGGACCAAAGATCTCCGCATCCAGTTCTGAGCCAAGGAAGGAAGCCACATCTGTTTCAAACAGAGCAGAACTCACCGCAAAGCCGGTAGACGGGGTTTCTTGAGAACCGTGGGCAATGGCCGTGGCCTCGTTTTCCGTCTTGCGTTTGGAAATCGCCGAGTCGTATGAAGATTGGATGGTTTTGGTCAGAAGATGAAATGGGGTCGACGCGGTCACTAGTTGGCGTAGCTTGTTGGCGAACGCGCTCGCCTCCGCGCCCTTTGGCAAAAATACCATGCCAGGTTTGGTGCAAAACTGACCTGCGCCCAGCGTGAACGAGGCGTGCAGTCCAGCGGCAATGTTCTCGGCGCGCTCGCGTAATGCGCCCGGCAGGATGAAGACGGGATTTGTGCTGCTCATTTCGGCGTAGAAGGGAATTGGTTCTGGGCGCGATGCCGCTACATCCATTAAAGTTCTTCCTGCCGCGCGCGATCCGGTGAACCCTCCAGCTTTCACTAGAGGATGTTTCATCAACGCGGTTCCAATTTGCGAGCCGCTTCCGAAGAGCACGGAGAAGACTCCCTCCGGCAGACCACATTCCCGCACCGCCTCCTGCACGGCACGCCCCACCAGTTCACTGGTCCCGGGATGTGCCGCGTGTGCTTTCACGATCACGGTGTTCCCGCCGGCTAGCGCGGATGCTGTGTCTCCACCAGCGACCGAAAATGCCAACGGAAAGTTACTGGCACCGAATACCACTACGGGTCCTAGAGGATGCAGCATGGAGCGAATGTCGGGCTTGGGAGTGGGTTTGCGATCGGGTTCGGCGCGGTCGATGCGCGCGTTGACCCATGATCCTTCTTCGGCGACTTGAGCAAACAAGCGCAGCTGGTTGCAAGTTCGCGCGGTCTCTGCCTGCAATCGTCCAGCAGGTAAGGCCGTTTCTTGTCCTGCACGTTCGACGATGTCGCTGGTAATTGCCTCTATCTTGGCGGCGATTGTGCGCAAGAATGCACCGCGGTCACGCCCGGGAACTCGGCGGTAGACTTCGAACGCTTCAGCCCCCAGACGCGCGGCAAAATCCACTTCTTCCGAAGTAGCCGGAATAAACGCTGGTTCTAAACGTTCACCGGTGATCGGATTGGTTGCGTAATGTGGCTCACCCCCACCCGTGCCTTCACGGAATCCAATCAGAGAACGGCCCGTAAGTTTTACTGAGGACGCTAGCATGTTTCACTTCCTGTTTGGCAACGCATACATATTCGCTGGTTGCGGTCGGCTGCGTATCGCTTCGTGGATAATCTTCCTGATTTGTGCGAGTTCGTTTCCCACCAACTCAAGCCGCGGCGGGCGCACACGTGGATTTCCCCGTCCCACCTCGGTCTGAACTAGCTTGATGAGCTGAACGAAATTGGGAACTGTGTCCATGCGGAGTAGCGGCAGGAACCACCGGTACAAGTCAAAAGCCTTGTCGCTGTCTCCCTTGATAGCGAGGTTAAAAAGGTCAACCGATTCGCGGGGGAGTGCATTCGCCAGGCCGGCAATCCAGCCCGTCGCTCCCACTCCGATCGCTTCCAGTACTGCATCGTCCACGCCCACGGAGATTTCCAGCCGGCGGTCGAGCAATGC
The DNA here is from genome assembly GCA_963729415.1 of uncultured Acidobacteriota bacterium. Lineage (GTDB taxonomy): Bacteria > Acidobacteriota > Terriglobia > Terriglobales > Acidobacteriaceae > Gp1-AA133. The sequence goes on from CAVSOD010000021.1 coordinate 157,038, forward strand.
GCGAATCGCCGAAACGCGGCGGGCATCCGTGCTCGATTCCTTCACTGCTTCGAAATTCTCATGCTCTGCGGCCAATTCCTGAATCTGCTCGGGAAGGAAATCGGTCCCGTAGGCGACGGGATTGTTGTAGAGCATGCAGGAGAGCGCGGTAGCCTTGAAAACGGCCGCGACGTGCGTCTTCATCTCGCGCCAATCGCCTTGATACACGTACGGAGGCAATACCATCAAACCATCGCAGCCGATCTGGGCGGCGGCCTTGGCTACGGCGACTGCCTCGGCTGTGCTAAGGGCCGAGATCGAGGCCACAACTGGCGCGCGATCCTCAACGGCTGTGACGCAGGTGCGCAGGACACCCAGTTTCTCGTCGAATGACAAGGTTGCGCCCTCGCCCAGGGATCCCAAAGCCACAATCCCGGTGCAGCCGCTATCCAGCAGCCACCGGCAGTTTTCTGCCATGAAGGCATGATCGACACCGAGGTCTTCATTGAACCCCGTCGTGATCGCGGGCATCACGCCTTTCCAGTTCATTCATGACCTCCTGAGATCGCAGTCTCTTGCGGGTCGGGCTGGCCGGCAAAAGCGCCGAGGTTTTCCACGCGCACCGGGAAGACCGGCGGCCGCACCGAGTCCGGGTTCCACTTGAAGAAGAATTGAGTCGCGGGTCCACAGATTCTTCCTTGGCACGGGCCCATGCCGCAGCGTGTTTGCAACTTCGCCGCACGCCAACCTACATGCTTCTGGAGACGAGCATAGGAGACGTCTTCACACCGGCAAACCAACGTCTCCGGAGAGGGAAGTTTCCTGAGCTCGGCGCGAAGACGGAATGTCTGATCGAGAAGGGAAGCGAAACGCCGCGCTCTCTCCCTTGCTCCAAACAACTTTCGAGCTTCTTCTGTACGGCCTCCCGCGACAAGGCCGGCGATCTGGCCTTCAACTAACGATGATTCAACCCCGCCAATGCTCGTCGGCTCGCCTGCGCAGAAAACGCCGCGGACGGAGGTTTGCTGCAGATTGTCAACCTGTACGTAGCCGCCGCGAATCTGGCAGCCGAGCAACAGCGGCAGCTCGATGTTGGGGACCAGATGAAATCCACAAGCCAGATAATCGCAGGCGATGGTCGCAGATTTTCCGCGTCGCGAAATCGTGACGCTGTCGACGGCTTTCTTTCCATGGGCAGCAAGGGGCCAACTGCTTGTGGCCAAGGAAACGCCGCCAACTTCTTTCTTCAACTGGAGTGCTTGCTTGATCTTTTGCGGCTGGCCCAGAAGCGTCACTGCGAAACGAGCCAGGCTGTTCAAAGATGCCTGCTCACAGATCATTGGAATCTCAGCGCCGTTCTTGCGTAAATAAGCGGCAACCGCGAGAAGCAATGGACCTGTCCCGGCTACGACTACGCGCTTGCCGCGAATCGGGAGACCTGCCTTGACCATGGCCTGTAGCCCGCCGGCCCCCATCACATTGGGAAGCGTCCAACCCGGAAAAGGAAGAAACCGTTCGCGCGCTCCAGTGGCCAAAATCAGACTCCGGTAGTGGAGTACACGCAGTTCCTCGTCGTGCTCTGCCAGTAAAACCCCAGGCCTGGGCTGATGAAACACCCTGGTTCCGCAAAGTGGTGTCACTCCCGAGGCCTGCAACTTGCCACGCCATTCCACGGCTTCGCTTGCTTGTGCGGAGTCCCCACGCCAGATCTGGCCGCCAAGGGTCGCGTTGTCATCGACGATGCCAACCCTCGCACCACACTCAGCCGCGCGGACGGCGGCCGCTATGCCAGCAGGGCCTCCACCCACGACGAGAACGTCGAATTGCTGCTGCAAGCGCTTACTCCTCCGTTCTCACGTCCATACCTGTTTCGCCGAAAACCTGGCAGGCGCGGCGATGCGGTGTTCCGTTGATCGTCACACGACATTCGAAGCAGATGCCCATCCCACATAAAGGCCCACGAGGCTCTCCTGCGACCGAGGTCCGGCATGCATGCCCGGCAATCGCAATGGCCGCAGCTACGCTCGTACCGGAGGGAACCAGTACCGGTGAGCCATTTACGACCAATGTGATCTGATCAGGCATGCGCATACTCCTTCACTGTCCGCGACGGTAAATAAGGCTCGATCGGAATCTGTGGCTGCGAACCCGTAATGTGATCAGCAAGGATTCTCGCCGTTCCTAGCGATGTCGTAATGCCCAGGCCTTCATGGCCGGCGGCGAGATGCTGAGTTTTATCGCCAGGCGCCGGACCGATCAGCGGCAGTTTGTCGGGGGTAGCCGCGCGGAATCCAGTCCAGGCACGTATCGCCGACAACGATCCGAGCGCCGGCATGTATTCCTGGGCGCGCCGCAGCATGCGCGTCAGAATATTGTTATCGACTTCATCGCTGTCTGCCCCATACTGCCGCGACGAACCGATGAGAATCTGGCCAGTCCTCCGGGGTTGCACATTGAAGGCGACGGAATCACTGGAGATGGCATGCGCGCTCTTCAAGTACCCGAGCTCGACGAGTTGATGTCGCAAGAAGCCCGGGTAGCGATCCGTGATAACCAGGTGTCCCTTGCGTTTCTTGATGTCGACGGATGGGGACAGCTCGGGCGCCGCGGCTCCAGTCGCATTGACGACAATCCCTGCCCTGATTTCCAGACCATCACTCAGCCGCACCTGCCCCGGGCCGATTTGCACCACAGAGACCCCGGTCTTGAGCTTCGCTCCGCGCTCCTGCGCACGCTCCATGAGAAACCGCGCCGCGCACGGCGGATATAACACACCATCCTCGGGAACTAACAGACCGCCGGCGAAGCCATCGCGCAGGTTCGGCTCCAATTCCATCAGCCGAGCTGGGTCGAGTATTTCCGTGAGGACCCCTCGATTCCGGTAATAGTCGTGTTTGCGATGGACTTCGTTCATCTCTTCTTCATCGGCAGCGACCCAGATGGTTCCGCATTGCTCGTACTCGACGTCGTCGGGCAAATCTGGCCTCAACTGTTGCCACAGCTGCTGAGAGTAGCGGGTTAACGCAAACTGGGCATCAGAGTCGTCCATGACCACTATGTGCCCCATCCCCGCCGCGGTGGCGCCGCCCCCAACCACTTCGCGGTCCACGACAGCGACGCGCATGCCGCGACGCGCAAATTCGATCGCGCAGGCGGCACCCACAATGCCGCAACCCACAATCACCACGTCGTAGGTCACTTTATTCATACTGTCAGGCGCGAATCCCCATGGCGAGCGGATCGCGCGGATCGAACACCAGCTCGGCCTCTGCGTTCACGAATGCGCATCCGGTAATGCTCGGATACACCTTGCCGTCCTGCACTCTCACGCTGCCTTCAAACACACTGCCGACAATGCTTTCCTGCCGCCAGACCTGCCCCTCGCGAATCTTACCCTCGGCAAAAAGACAAGCCAGCTTGGCGCTGGTACCAGTACCACAGGGCGACCGGTCATAAGCCTTGCCCGGACAGAGCACAAAATTCTTGCTGTTCACATTCGGCATCTGCGAGGGTGAAAACACTTCAATGTGATCGATTTCTTTTCCGTCATCGCCGGTGATGCCTTTTCTCGTGAGAGCTTGGCGTATTTCCCAGGTGAATGCAGTCAGCTTATCGACATTCTGCAGCGTGAGCTCTTTTTCGCCATTGCTCGCGGCATAGTCGCTCACCAGAAAAAACCAGTTTCCTCCCCACGCGACATCGCCGCGTACTTTGCCGTAGCCCGGTACATCGACCTCCACATCGTGGGCACTTCGGTAGCTGGCAACATTGTTTACTGTGACCGCACCGGTTTCATGGAGCACAGCGCTCACAACACCGACCGGCGTCTCAATCCGGTGCTCACCCGGCTCAATACGCTTCAGGTACGACAGGGTCGCGACCAGTCCGATGGTTCCGTGACCGCACATTCCGAGATAGCCGACATTGTTAAAGAAAATAATCCCGGCGGCGCAAGAAGAGTCCACCGGATCGCAGAGCAGCGCGCCAACCATCACATCAGAGCCGCGAGGTTCGTTGACGACGGCAGACCGAAAATCATCGTGCCGTTCGCGAAACAGGTTTAGCCTTTCGCGAAGTGGCCCACGTCCAAGCTCGGGGCCTCCGCTCACGACTAATCGTGTCGGCTCACCGCCCGTGTGCGAATCGATGACCCGCACCCTCCGGCTATCAACACCGTTCATCTCGTCGTCCAGTCTTGCCCGGTATGCATCGACCGCCGCTCTTCTCCGACGTCCTTATATTAAGTTGTGCCGGTTCATTTTATGGATACAATATGCAATCGTCAATCCGTCCCCCTCCACCAGGGGGGACCACATTACAGGAGACACGGCCTATGAATGAGTTAGCACTCGCGCCACCAACGGTGAAGTCGGACGAGTTGGCGCGCGGGCTAGGTCTCTTCGATTCAACCATGTTTGTCGTGGGTGCCATGATCGGATCCGGCATCTTCATCGTTCCTGCGGAGATGGCCCGCAACGTCGGAAGCGCGGGCTGGCTGCTGGTGGCTTGGGGCGTCGCCGGAGTTCTGACAATCACAGGTGCGCTGTGCTACGGCGAGCTGTCGGCTATGATGCCACACGCCGGAGGCATGTATCTCTATCTACGCGAAGCCTATTCTCCCATGTGGGGATTTCTCTACGGATGGACGCTGTTCTCTGTCATTGAAACCGGAACCATTGCAGCCGTTGCCCTCGCTTTCGCACGTTTTTCCGGGGTGCTTTGGCCCGTCATCTCCGAAGACCGGTACTTGGTTCCTCCGATCCACATTTCCAGCCATTATGCGATCTCGCTTTCGACCGCCCAACTGCTGGCAATCGCCGTAATTGTTCTGCTCACCTTTGGGAACAGCTTGGGACTGAGCTACGGGAAGCTGATCCAGAATGTTTTTACGGTCGCAAAGACCGCAGCTCTCGGCGGTCTGATCTTGTTCGGCATCTTCTACGGGCGAAACGCAGCGGCGATATCTGCAAATTTCGAGAGACCCTGGCATCCAACCGGGGTGAGCTTGCTCGGCAAAGGATTGGATGCCACGACGATGTTCGGCTTGTTCGTCGCGGTCTGCCTGAGTCAGACTGGATCGTTGTTCTCTGCGGATTCGTGGCACAACATTGCGTTCGCGGCCGGGGAGGTTAAAAGAGCAGAGCGCAATGTGACGATTGCTATGGTTGCGGGGACTGCTATCGTAATCACTCTCTACCTGCTGGCCAACGTGGCGTACCTGGTGACGCTGCCAATAGAGGCTATCCAGCATGCGCCTGCGGATCGTGTTGGAACAGCCACGCTGCGTGCGATTCTTCCAGGAGCCGGGACTTACGTGATGGCAGTGGCCATCATGATCTCGACCTTTGGCTGCATCAACGCCCTGATCCTCACCGGGGCGCGCGTCTACTATGCCATGGCTCGCCAGAAGCTTTTTTTCGGATTTGCGGGCAAGCTCAACGCTGCGAAAGTGCCGGCCTCTTCTCTGAGTTTGCAGGCAATGTGGGCCTCGTTGCTCGTTTTGCCGCGCACCTATGATCCATCGACCCAATCCTGGGGAAACCTTTATAGCAGCCTCTTGGAGTACGTGATCTCAGCGGCGTTACTCTTTTATGTACTCACCGTGGCAGGCGTGTTCCGTCTCCGCATCAAACGGCCCGATGCTCCACGTCCTTATCGAACGCTGGGATATCCTTTCGTCCCAGCTTTCTACATTCTTGCGGCCAGCATCATCCTCATTGTGCTGTTCGTCTATCGCCCCTCAACCACCTGGCCCGGCTTGCTGATTGTTGTTCTGGGAATGCCCATCTACCTGGTCATCCGCAGAGGCGAGCCGCCCTCTCTCCTGCCGACCTCAACTGCACCCAGCGATTGAAATGGTTATCTTCGGACATCGTCTCGATGCCTTGCGAGAGGACCGGTTCGCGGGGCGACTTATAGGCTCGAATCCGCGCAGTCTAAATGAGGCGTTTTTGCAGACAACCTGCACTGTGGTAGAGTGCGGACAGTTAGCGTGAGTCTTGGCTGCGGGAACAGGAAGCCACCAATGCACCTCGAAGCAGCATCGGAGTCGCCCATTGCGCGCCAATCGCTTACATCGGCCGTAGCCGATAAGTTGCGCGACCGGATCATCCGTGGCGAAATCCCGGAGGGTTCTCAACTGCGACAGGATGCGATCGCTACCCAATATAAGGTCAGCCGGATTCCCGTCCGCGAAGCGCTGCGACAACTCGATGCCGAGGGATTGATCACGATTGTCCCGAATCGCGGCGCCGTCGTGCCGGCGCTGTCACCGGATGACATCGAGGAGCTTTTCTCGATCCGTGCGCTGCTCGAACCAGAAGTCCTCGGATTGTCTATCCCTCGCCTCACGGAGCAAGACTTTACAGACGCCGAGGCGGTCTTACGCCGTTACGTCAGTGAACTCCGCCGCGAAGATCACCTGGCTGCGTGGGGACGGTTGAATTGGCAATTCCATTCCATCCTGTACTCCCGCGCTAATCAGCCGCGCTTCATGGCGATCATCCGAAACGTCAACAACAGCGGCGAACGTTACACTCGCCTCCAGTTGTATCTGACCCACGGCACCAAACGCGCGAACGAAGAGCATCACCAGATCCTGGAGTTATGCCGAAAACGCGACGTGGCTGCCGCTTGCAAGCTTCTTCGCCAGCACATCCGATACGCAGGCGAATCCCTGAAGCAGGCCCTCGAGCAGAAACGAACCGCGCAAGTCGATGGCGACAACGTCCGTCGCACGAAACAGTAGAGATCAGGTTTTGAATCTTCCCTAATCCCGATCTGCCCAACGGGGATACGGTTTCGTTACTTTGAATCGGAAAAATCCGCGACGCCGACTCGCACATCCGTGCCTGGCCTCGACGCGTTTCCAGCCTTCTCGGGCGTATCGGTCGTCGGCCGCACCTCTGCCCAGATGCCGTAGACCTTCCGGTTGTATGCTGCCAGCCAGGTGTAGTCCCCCAGGAACGCCGGGCGCTCGCTCGCGAATGGAGTATCGGACCACGCGTAATTTACGAACGTCTTGCCGCCGTCGGTGGAACGGGCAATCGTAAATCCTGTCTTGCGGTTGGCTGGATCATCGCGGCGATCATAAAACTGAACGTAGACCTCACCAGACACCGGATCGACCGCCATCCATTGGAAGAACTGGTCAATGCCGTCATGGATAGGATCGCTGTTGACGCGCAGTGGCTTCGACCAGGTGCGACCGTGATCCGTCGAGAAGGCGGAGAACACATCGACATCGCCATTGCGAAAGTCGCTCCAAGCCACGTACAGAGTCCCGCCAAGCTTGCCTTCGCGCGCATCCACACCGATCTGGGCAAATCCCATGGCGCGAGATACGCCCGGAATTCCGGCAGCGCCACCGAAGTAGGGTGGAGCAACATTGACCACGGAACGTGAGGGCGAGAAGGTTGTTCCTCCGTCGTGCGACTCAGTGAAGACTATTGAATTGCCGTCATTCCAACTGGCGTAAATTGTCCCATCAGCGCCGACAACGCCGACGAATCCAACCAGGCCGCCGTTGTCGTCACGCGGCAGGCCAGCCTCTGTGCTGATACGAATCGGCTGTGAGAACGACTTGCCGCCATCGGTGGAACGTGCAAATAAGATGATCGACTTCTCGAGTTGCCACTCGATCCAGCCCGCATAGACGTTGCCGCGAAACGGACTCTTGGGCTGCACGTCGGCGAAGAGTCGGGGCATATCTTCCCACTGGATGTCCGGTTCGTTGCCCTGGTAGGCCTTTACCGTTGTCGCGTCCTTCTCCCACGTCTTTCCGCCATCAAGGGAGCGTCGTACGAAGATGCCGTTCCGCCCTGCACCGTGGGCCCAATACGATGCGCTGCCCAGCTTGTCGAAGTGCAGGGATCCGAGATACGCGCAACCCTTGTCGTCGAACGTCACCGAGACATCGCCGCCGGTCCGCCAGCCTTCCACTGGTGGAAGATCCGCCGTGGCAAAGGTCTGTCCACCGTCGGTGGAGTAGGCAATGGTCGCCGGCTGAAATGCGGCCACCACTTGATTCGTATTGTTGGGATTGACCGCGATGGATGGTTCACTGCCACTTCGATCCGCCGCAGACACAGTCGTCACGTGACGATGCGGCGCGGGCTCAAGCGCCGCCTGCGTTTGCGCGACAACTGTGCCGAGCAGAAATGCGGGAATGCACAACTTGATTGTCGAATGCATGTCGGACTCGATTCTCAGCCGGCTTGGCCGGAACTGGCTAGTGGGATTGGCCCCCCGTGGAAACGGGGAAAGCTCTTGACATTGAAACATATTGTATTTTATATACAATTCCCATCGCGGTTGGGTCATATCAAAAGTGGGTCTTATCTCAATAGGTCTTCTTGTCATCCCGTCGTTTTTCGTTTTTACGAGGCTTGCGCTCAATACCGATCGTTTCGGGAGAACTCTCGAAGAAGTCGTGCGTGAAACCTGGAGGATGAAATGCGACACAGACTGTGCCTGCTGGTTGCGTTCCTGCTAGTTGCTGCGTTGTTTGTCCCAGAGTTCGCCGTTGGCCAAGGTCGGACAGAAGGGCAACTTTCGGGGAGAGTACTCGACCCTTCGGGTGCAACCGTCCCCGCAGCCAGCCTCACGCTGACGCAGAACAGCACCGGGGCTAACCTCACTGCGACCACAAATGCGTCAGGCGCATACGTCTTTGCTACTGTCCCACCCGGCACCTACAAGCTGAGCGTAGAGGCAAAGGGATTCGCTCGTGCCATCCTTGACGGAGTTGTGATCTACACGGCCCGCACGACCGATCTGGATGTGAACGTCACGCTAGGCTCGACGACCCAAAGCGTCGAGGTGCAGGCCGAGGGTACTGTTCTCGAGACGACAACCAACACACTGGCCACCACAGTAGCCGCCGATTCGATCCAGGAGCTCCCGCTGAATGGACGCGACATTCTGCCGTTTGCACAACTGGTCCCCGGGGCGCAGGTAGGCGGGGACCTGCGTTTCACCACATACAATTCGATGCCCAACGGGGCGATCAATATCACCCTCGACGGCACGAATAACAACTTTCAGCGTTTCCGCACCTCGACCACGGCATTCTACGAAGCGGCAGCGCTGCGCGTAGGCGCCATCGATGAAGTTTCTGTGTCGACCAGCAACCTGACCGCAGACGCGGGGGCCGAAGGCGCCGTAACCCTCCGCTTCACCACCAAGCGGGGTACCAATCAGTTCCATGGGAGCGCGTTCTGGGAAGCGTATAACAGCGCTTTCAATGCCAACAGCTTCGCGAACGATGCGTTGTTGTCCGCCGGCCTCACGGCCCAAGGCAGGAAGCAGCCGTTCCACACGAACGATTTCGGCTTCAATATTGGTGGACCGGTTATCAAGAACAAATTGTTTTTCTTCGCTAATTTCGAATGGGAGAATCAGCCCAGCACCGCACTTTTTACGCAAGGTGTGCTCACGCCCTTCGCCCAGGCGGGCAATTTCACCTACACCCGCGCGGATAACGGCCAGCCGCAGACTGTAAGCCTTTACAACATCGCCGCCGCATATGGGGCCGCCAATCCCGGCGCCAATATCTCGTCCACTCCGAACGCGAACGTGCAAGCGGTGTTGAGTCAGGTCAACACCCTGTCGCAGAAAGGTACCCTCGAACCCAATAACACCGACCCATACCTGCTCGCGCTGCAGAACACCCTAAGTTTTACCGCTCCGCAAAACACCAAGCAGCGGTGGCCCACGGCGCGCATCGACTACCTGCCGAATCAGAAAGTCACATGGCATACCTCCTACGACCTCTATTGGCGCACCTATCCGAGGCAGCCGTTTTACCCGGGGGTGCCGATCGAACAGAACGGTTTCCAGTCCTCCTATTCAACCTTTTCGACTGGCCTCGATTGGACCATCAACTCGCACTTGATCAATCAGACGAACTTCGGAATTCTGAACACGCAGGAACGCGCACAACCAGGTAATAGCTTCAACGCATTCCAAGGCATCAACTTTCTTCCGGTTGCTACCTCTTTCGTGAACGGACCCGCGGCGTTCACGCCCCCGGTTCCCGCCAGTCCCAGCGTTCTTCCCGAGCCGCGCAACAACCCTGTTTGGGATTTCACTGACAACATGACGTTGAACCACGGGAACCATACGTTTACCTTTGGTTTTCACTTCCGCTACTCCAACCAACACGATGTCAACACACAGCCACCGGTACAGCAGAACTTGGGCATATCGAGTGTCGACAATGTGGCGGGGGCAATGTTCAATACCAGTCCCGTTACGGGTTGCACGTCCGATACTCAAGGATGCTTCCCGGGTGGACTGTCCCCCGCTAACAACAACCAGGCTTTCAGTGATGCCCAGGCCCTGTATTCGGCATTAACTGGCCGCGTGGCATCGATTTCAGGTTTTGTTCCTCTCGACACCGCCAGCAAGAAATACCTCTCCGGCGGAGTCACAAGCATCAAGGAAAAGCAGAGTCTAGGCGGGCTCTATTTCCAGGACGGGTGGAAAGTTACACCTCATCTCTCGCTGAATTACGGCCTCCGTTGGCAGTTCTCCGGAGCATTGGTAAACACGGACAACTATTTCAATAGCCCAACGATCCGCGATCTCTATGGTCCATCGACAGCCTTGTTTCAGCCGGGCGTTCTGAATGGAAACCCTAATCCGATCCTGCAGCTTCGACCTTCGGGCTATAGCGGTGACAAAAAGCAATTTGCACCGAATTTCGGCTTTGCATGGAATCCGAGTTTTGACGATGGATTCCTCCACAAGCTGTCCGGAGGGGACAATCTTGTAATTCGTGGGGGTTTCGCAATCAACCGCTACGATGAGGGCTGGATTCCGTGGGAGAACGTTGCAACCGGCGCGATCTCTAATCAAAGCGTTTCTTTGAATCCGGGACAATTTGCGCCCGGCTCGATTGCTTTCGACCCTGTAGGAACATCGTTGCCGTCACTAAACTCGGTGCCGGGGTCCTTCACTCTGCCCATGCCGGAAGCTGCTTTGACTTTCACCCGCGATGGCGTATTCAGCACTGTCGATCCAAATATCCGAACCCCATACATTGAGAACTGGACATTCGGATTTGAGCGAAAGCTGGCGGGCAACTGGGCTCTTGGATGTGAACTACGTTGGTAATCACTCGGTTCACATGTGGGAGGCTTACGATCTGAACGAAGTAAACATTTTCCAGAAAGTGAACGGGCTTACTTCCTTCCTACAGGATTTTCAGAATGCGCAAAAGAACCTGAACGCGAGCGGAGGGACGACTTTCGCAGGTCCAAATCCGACACCAATTCTCAGCCAGGCCTACGGACCACCAGGCGCCGGTTCGCCATTTCAGGATCCACACAATCTGTTTCTGGTGCAGACCGGCCAAGCTGGGGCGCTTGCGGGGGCGATCACACAAAATCCGGCATTCTTCTGCAACCTGGTGGGGAACACGTTCTCACCATGTGTGCTTCAGAAGTACAACACCTCTGCTCCCACACCTTTGGCATATCCCATCAATTTTTTCCAGGTGAATCCTTATGCGACTGGCCAGCCTCTGACACTGCTCTCGGATCCTGGCTCAGAGTCATATAACGGTTTGCAGGTTCAGGTAAAACATCCGTCCCATCACGGACTGAACTTCATGGCGAACTACACCTATAGCCACTCGTTGACCAATCGTTATCTCGGCGACTATTTCCAGGCCGACGGTGCGCTCGTGGACTTCACGACTTTGCGCAATCCAAGACTCAATCGCGTGCCCTCCCCCTACGATTTGCGTCACGTGTTTAAGACGTACCTGAACTACGAACTGCCATTCGGCAAAGGAAAGGCCTACAGGACAGGAAACTCGATCGCGGACGGCATCATCGGCGGATGGACCGTCGGAACAATTGTTGCGGTGCAAACTGGACGCAATTTCAAACTGGCCGGTGGCGTGAACACCTTCAACTACTGGGATGGACCTACGCCGGCGAATGCCAACGGAACGCCCGCCGGCATTCTCAACTATGTGCCTAACGAGAACGACTCGGGCGTGACGCTGAATGGAATCACGGTTTCGCAGTTGCAGAGTCGGGTTGGCGTACACATGACCGGCAATCCCAATGTTCCGGTTACGGTACTCCCGCAAAACCTGTTTGGGACGGGCGGAGCGATCCAGCCGTCCTCTACTCCGGGCCAACTGGGCAGCATCGTTTTCCTGAAGGGCCCTCGGTTGTTCAATACCGACATCTCGATCATCAAGGCGATTCCGATCACGGAACGCGTGCGTTTGAACATCTATGCCGAGATGCTGAACGCGTTCAACCATCCCAACTTCAACTTTACGGATGGCTATTCGTTCGGCACCAACAATCCAGCGCAGTATTTGCTTGTGAACAGCGCCCCTTATGCGCAAGGTACTGTCGGGCAAAATGGCAACCGGCAGATTCAGTTCCGTATGCAGGTAGCATTTTAGCGAGCGACTCGAGCACCGGAGCCAGAGATAATGTCCATCTGTCGAGCGATGAGACGCAATGTTCTAAGCATCCTCGGTCTTGGGATTGCGGTTCTTGTTTGTTCCAGTGGACCGATGCGATCGCGAGCCAGCCAGAATACAGAGCACGGGCTGCCTGTGCGCGGCGTACTCGTCCACGCGGCTGTCAAACACGACCTTTCCCCGCCTCTTGCCTCGCAGCCCACTTCCGACGCTCAGACGGCTGCCGCCGAGTGCGAGGGCTCAGCGTGCGGAACTTCCCCTGGTGCTTGGCCGGATGATCCCGATGCCAGCGACGACAAGCCGCCAGAACCCATTCCTCCCCCAATCCCTGCGCCGACACTGGATCCCGCCGGCATCGCGGTCGAGCAAACATCGCAGGGAACTCGGCCAGAGGCAACTGTGCTCGCAAGCTTCGACGGCCTTGGCGCTGGGTTTGAGGGGCCGCAAGGCACGACCAATTTTCACAATCCGTCGGACAACAGCCTCGCGGTCGGCCCCGATCACATCGTGCAGACGGTAAATACGAGGCTGGCAATCTACTCGAAAAAGGGCAAGAAATACGACAAGACGGGAACAGTCCTGTATGGACCGGTGCCGACAAAGTCGATCTGGGCCGGCTTCGGCGGAGTATGTGAAGCGCGCAACAACGGCGACGCGGTCGTTCGCTACGATCAGCTGGCTGGAAGATGGCTGATCGTCATGCCCATTTTTTCGCGCGTAAAACCAGACGATTTCCCTGAGAAAACTGCTCGGGATCATAGCGAGCCAGTGCCCCCGGGCCAACTAGCGAAGTCAGGAGAGAAGGCTTCAGCCGGCCCGCCTGCGGCCCCACCACCAAATCCGCCACAACCCCCGTCGCCTGAGCAAAGACCGCCACAAGCGAAGGAAGGCGTGTGGGGCATGTGCTATGCAGTCAGTACCGGGACCGATCCCCTCGGAACGTACTATCGTTACGCCTTCGAGCGAACCTTGTTCCCGGATTATCCCCGCCCTGCGGTTTGGCCCGACGGCTACTATGTCCCGAGCAGCACCGGCGATGACGTGATTCAGAAGCACGCCTGCATCGCGGATCGCGCCAAAATGCTGGTTGGACAGCCTGCCACGGAACAATGCCTCATCATTGAAGGAGTAAATTTCCTGAATAACTCCGACATTGACGGTCCGGGAGCCCCACCCGTGGGGACGCCGAACATCATGATGGCGACCGGCGGCACACAGTTGAAAAATGTCTTCGAGGACGATGGCATCTACTACTGGAAGGTCCATGTCGACTGGAGTAATCCAGGTAATACGAAAGCGGATGGGCCAATAAAGATCAAGGTTGCACCCTATCACTACCTGTGCAACGGTCAGCTTTCGAGCTGTGTGCCGCAACCCAACACCGAGCGCAGACTCGACGTGCAGGGCGACAAAATCATGCAACGCCTCGTCTATCGCAAAACTGGTGGGCACGAGTCGATCGTAGCGGCGCACTCAGTTTCGACGCAGGGTGGCGGCGGGGGTGTCCGTTGGTACGAATTTCGGCTCGACAAGAAAGGCGATCCTCAGGTGTATCAGCAAGGTACCTACGCGCCGGAAGGCTTCTACCGCTGGATGCCAAGTATCGGAATAGACAAAAAAGGTGATATCGGCATTGGATACTCGTTTGGCGGGCTGCCAAACTTTGCAGGGTTGCGCTTTGCTGCGCGTCAGGCTGGCGATCCGAAGGGCCAACTGACGCTACACGAGTCAGTGCTGGCCACAGGCGAGGCCGCTCAGACCAACACGCTCCGTTGGGAAGATTACACAACGACGGCCCTGGACCCGAGTGATGACTGCACCTTTTGGTATGTCGGCGACTATCTGAAGGCGGGCGACACCGGGTACCGGACTAGGATTGGCGCTTTTCGCTCGTCCAATTGCAAAGGCGGACGCTAAAGAGTTCCATCCACGATCCGCTCATTCACAACTCCGCCCCAGTGCTTTGAGCGCTCGGCGATACGAACCTCGAGGTTATTTTCTCCGCGTATCCCCGTTAGGCTTCGATCTCTTGCGTGACCGTTCCTCGCGGTTCACTTCACTTCACGAACATCCCATGCAGTCACCGGAGAGGCGGTGGCCTGACGTCAGTGGCCGTCCTGTGATTCAATAAGCTCTTGTTCCTTACAGGAATTTGAGGAGGATTTATGGCAACTTTGAGGGTCGCAGTACCTGCAATGACAGCGGCACAGGTTTCCCGTCCCGGCGGAGATTTTGAACTGGTCGAACGTGAGATTCCCAAACCCGCTTCAGGACAGGTGCGAATTCGGGTACAAGCCTGTGGCGTTTGTCACAGCGACGTGCTCACAAAAGAGGGCTTATGGCCTGGACTTCAGTATCCGCGGGTTCCCGGACATGAAGTCGCGGGCGTCATCGACGAAGTAGGTGCCGGTGTTACCGCCTGGACAAAGGGACAGCGCGCCGGTGTAGGTTGGCATGGCGGGCACGACAACACGTGTCGCGAGTGCCGCCGAGGCGATTTTCGCAATTGCCGCAATGCTCAAGTGTGCGGCATCAGCTACGACGGTGGATACCAGCAATACATGGTTGCGCCAGTCGAGGCCTTGGTGGCCATCCCGGAAGGTCTGAAGGACACCGAAGCGGCTCCGCTGCTTTGCGCCGGAATCACCACCTACAACGCGTTGCGACACAGTGGCGCACTCCCCGGAGACCTGGTTGCAGTACAAGGCATCGGCGGCCTGGGTCATCTTGGAATCCAATTTGCAAACAAGTTCGGCTATCAGGTCGCGGCTGTTGGCCGTGGGCCGGAGAATGCAGCGCTCGCCAAGAAGCTTGGAGCGAGTGCGTACATCGATAGCCAATCGACGAACGCCGCCCAGGCCCTGCAAAAGCTGGGGGGCGCAACAGTCATTTTGGCGACGGCTCCGAGCTCAAAAGCCATGTCTGAATTGATCGACGGTCTGGGACCCAATGGAAAGTTCATGGTGATTGGCGCGACATCTGACCCCATTGAGGTAACACCACTACAGCTGATTATTGGAAGTAAGGCACTTCAAGGCTGGGCAGCCGGAACCCCAGCGGATTCGGAAGACACCCTGCATTTCGCCGAGTTAACAGGTGTGCGTCCCATGATTGAAACCTACCCATTGGAGAAAGCAGGCGAGGCCTACGCACGCATGATGAGTGGCAAAGCACAATTCCGTGTCGTTCTGACAATGTAATCTTCCGAAACACAACATATTCAGAGCAGGGCGAACCGAGTGGTGACGGCTCACCCTGCTTTCAAAGTTACCGATCACGACATCTGCGGAAGGCGTCGCGGTATACCATGATTCTGTGAACCTTTCTGTAAATCCTCCCCTCTTACCCATGCTGGCTAAGCGCGTGGACGAACTTCCAGAAGGGGGAGACTGGGTCTTCGAGCCAAAGTGGGATGGCTTTCGTGCGCTCGTGTTTCTCGATGGCGACGAGATTCTGATCCAGAGCCGCGACGAGAAACCTCTAAATCGCTACTTCCCGGAACTATTGGATCCCTTGCGTACCGCCTTGCCGGCTCGTTGCGTGCTCGACGGTGAGATCGTGATCGTGCGAGAAAATGAGCTCGATTTCGACGCGCTGCAGTTACGTCTGCATCCGGCTGCTTCGCGGGTCAATCTGCTTGCGCGGCAAACTCCGTCGTCCTTCGTATTCTTTGATCTGCTTTGCCAGGGTGATTGGGATCTTCGCGACGAGCCTTTCCAAGTACGGCGACGCCATTTGGAGGAGTTACTTGCCTCTACGCCGCCCCCAATCCATCTGACACCGGCTACTAGCGACCGCAGCGTTGCCGCGGATTGGTTTCGGCGGTTCGAGGGTGCGGGACTCGATGGGGTCATCGCGAAATCCGTCTCAAGTACTTACGAGCCGAATAAGCGGGTGATGCTCAAGATAAAACATGAGCGCGACTGCGATTGCGTGGTCGCAGGATTCCGCTGGCATAAGAAGGGCGATCGAACCCTGGTTGGCTCACTGTTACTGGGGCTGTTCGATGACACCGCCGTGTTGCAACACGTGGGAGTTTGCGCCAGTTTCAGTACCCAGAAGCGGAGCGATTTGGTGGAGTTCCTCAAGCCATATCGCGAGGATGCACTGGCCGTGCATCCCTGGAAGCATTGGGCCGAGCATGATCCCGAGAATGGTGAGATTGGGAAGCGCATGCCGGGAGGGCAGAGCCGCTGGAGCCAGGGCAAGGACCTGTCATGGGAGCCGCTTCGGCCCGAACTGGTCGTTGAAGTCGCCTACGACCACATGCAAGGGGATCGGTTCCGTCATACGGCGCAATTCCGCAGGTGGCGCAACGACAAGAAACCGAGTGACTGCACCTACTCACAACTCGAGGTCGTTCCGCCGCAGGAGCTGACCGCGATTTTTCCCCAGGGCCGCTGAAACGAGCTTCTTCGCTAGCCATCCCCCTTGGCCGACTTCTTCTTGGACTTGCTCCATTCACGCCATTCCCGCGTCGGGTCGTCATCTGGGTCGGGAGTTTCCTGTGCAGGACGAAGATCTTCTGGCACGTGGCGCAGGTTCACGCGGATGCGGGTCCAGGTGGAGGACCGCCCTCGCATGGAATCGACAAGTATGTCATCGATCGCAAGCAAACCTGCGACCTCGGGATGACTCTTCTTCCAGCGTTCCAGGCCAGCGAGCGCAGCCGCCTTGTCCGGGGAATTCGCAATCACGAGAAGTGGCATCTTGACTCGCGGCTTTTTAATCCCAGACTTCGCGCGTGACGGTGCCACACGCGGTGCTTCCGATTCCATCTTGCGAAAATGCGGCGGCCAGGGAGCATCGCCGAGGCCTGCGGCTTCGTCTTTTGCGGCGAACTCGAGGAGCTTTTCAAGCGATCCGGCCGAGTTGTTCATAGCAGCATGAGGATCGCCGAGTTTTGCGAATCGTCCCGGCACGGTCAAGATCGTGAAGTCGGCAGGATCGCAGTCGGGGACCTCGTGCCAGTGGAGCGGTGTCGAAACGCGCGCATCGGGCAGCGGGCGCACTGAGTACGCCGAGCAAGTGGTCCGATCCTTCGCGTTCTGGTTGTAGTCGAGGAAGACGCCGTGCCGTTCTTCTTTCCACCATTTTGAACTGGCCAAAGCAGGGGCACGCCGCTCGACGGCGCGTGACAGGGCGACCGCCGCCCGGCGGACTTCAGTGAACGTCCAGTGGGGCTCGATACGCACGTTCACGTGCATCCCGCGAGAACCGCTGGTCTTCGCCCAGCCGCGAAGGCCAACCTCTTCAAGGAAGCCTTGCACTTCGAGCGCAACCCGCCGGACGTCAGCCCAGGCGACGCCTGGAATTGGGTCGAGATCGATTCGCAATTCATCGGGGTGATCGAGATTTCCGGAGCGCACCGGGTGCGGGTGCAGTTCGATACAGCCGAGATTTACGATCCATGCCAGCCCGGCCGCGTCATCGACCACAACCTCTTCCGCAGTGCGGCCCGAAGGGAATGACAGAGTCACCGTCCGCAGCCACGTAGGTCGCTGCGCCGGGGCACGTTTTTGATAAAACGCCTCGCCCTCGGCACCGTTTACGAAGCGCTTCAAAACGATGGGGCGATCCTGGATTCCTGCAAGGGCGCCGGGCGCGACCGATAGGTAGTAACGAACCAGATCGAACTTCGAGACCTTCACCTGCGCTGAGAAGTAGAGCTTGTCCGGGTTAGTCACCTGGACTTCACGTCCATCGATGAAGAGCGCTTCGCTGGCTGCTTCTTTCGCCATGAAAACAGGCTATCACCGCGATATGCACTCACGCCCGGCGAGTCACGAACATGCCCCTGTGCGGGCCTGTAAAACCGGAAGTTCAAGCACTTTCGCGCCCAGCCAGCGGGTTGTAGCGAACCTGCGGATAGGTAAGACTTGACCCCTGGAGGATGGAGAAGTGGCTGGTTCTGCAGACAACCTCGTCATTCGCAATCTGACGATTACTTATCGATTGCCCGACCGGGGTCTAGTGCACGTATTAAACGATCTCTCTCTCGAAGTCCGCGACGGCGAAGTCCTGGGAATTCTCGGAGAATCGGGCTGCGGCAAAAGCACGTTGGCGCACGCCATGTTGCGAATCCTGCCACTCAACGCGAGCGTCGAAACGGGGCAGGTACTGCTTGGGGGACGCGATCTGTTGGGATGTTCTGACGCCGAGCTTCGCTCAATTCGTGGCTGTGAAATTTCTTTGATTCCGCAAGAACCGGCCGTTTCCCTCAACCCCGTGATGAAGGCTGGGACACAGATTGCCGAAGTTTTGCGCGCGCATATCTCCCAGACATGTCATGAAAGGCGGGAGCGTGTTCGAGAGTTGCTTCGCGAGGTTGGGTTTCAGGAGCCGGCGGAAATCTACAACGCATATCCACACCAACTGAGTGGCGGGCAGAGGCAGCGGATCGCGATCGCTCAGGCGATCGCGTGTCGGCCTGGACTGGTGATCGCCGACGAGCCCACGAGCAAGCTGGATGCTGCCCTCCGCCGAGACATTGCAGATCTCTTACTAAGCTTGCGCAACCGGTATGGAAGTGCACTCGTCGTCATCAGCCATGATCCAAGCTTCCTCGCGATGGTTGCCGACCGCATTGCCATGATGTACGCAGGGAAAATCGTCGAGGTCGGCGGATGTGCCGAGTTTTTCACGCGGCCGCTTCACCCCTACTCGCAGGCGCTGGTCGAAGTGGCGCGGACGTCCGTCGGTACGGGTCAAAGGGTTACACATTTTGCCAGGATTCCGGGCGAGTCCCCGGACCCCAAAACAGTTAACCCCGGCTGTGACTTTGAGCCCCGTTGTGCTGATCGGATGGAGAAGTGCGCCCATCTTTCTCCGCGAACGCTCCTCCCCGAACCCGGCCGTGCCGTGAGTTGCTTTAAATATGATGAGTAAACTGCCGAGTTCGGGCTCTTCGAACGCCGCAATGTTGTGCGTCCGAGGTTTGTCGAAGCACTATTGGCGCGGCATGTGGCCGGCTCGTACGCCGATTGCAGCCGTAACAGATGTTGCTTTCGAAATCTGCGCTGGAAAGACGCTGGCCTTGGTGGGCGCATCGGGATCGGGAAAGTCCACCGTGGCCCGGTGCGTGGTTCGGCTGGAAACACCCGATGCAGGCCAGATCTGGTTTGACGGTACCGACATTGCCCGGCTGAATTCTCGTGAATTGCTTCCCTTACGTCGCAGCATCCAGATGATCTTTCAGGACGCGACCACTGCCATGAATCCAAGGTTCACCGCTGCCGAGGTGATTCAAGAGCCTCTGCGGATTCACGGGCAGAGCCGCAGCGAGCAGAAAGACGTGGCGGAAGCATTAATGAAAGAAGTTGCGCTCTCGCCGGATTGGCTACACCGCCCGGTCATGTGGTTCAGTGGAGGCCAGCGGCAGAGGCTGGCCATCGCCCGCGCACTTACCTTGCGGCCCCAATTGCTGGTGCTTGATGAAGCTCTCTCCGGGCTCGACATGTCTGTTCAGGCTCAGGTTGCCAATCTCCTCGTCGATCTGCAACAGTCCCATTCCCTGACCTACCTGTTGATTTCCCACGATCTGGCGATCGTGTCGCGCATGGCCGAGCACGTCGCTGTCATGGCTGGCGGACGACTTGTCGAGCAAGGCCCCGTCCAGGAGATTTTCCAAAATCCAAAGCACAATGATACGAAGCTCTTGCTGGCAGCGGCGCGGGAAGGCGAATCCCGGTTTGCGCGGTCCGCCGGAGCATCTGCCTAGGTATCCGTGGCTCCTGCGGTTGATCCAGCCGGTATTTCCACGGCTGTCTCCTGATTCGCTAGTTGATGCCCACGCGTGGTATTCACAGAGTGAAAATCCCCTCCCGAAACCCTCCGTATAAGTACTGACCAAAATTTCGGCAAGCAATGACGAAAATCTCGACTTCGGTGTCGAATTTAAGCCTCTCCGTTCGTCATACCTAATGAGGGCAGGAACGTCTATCTTGAATAGAAAATTGGCGGTTTCCGCCGCTTTGGGGATTGGGGTGGTGGCTAAAATTAGAATCCTAATCCCCGGGTCCAAAATCTGATGACACATTGGTAGTCTTGCGAGGGCGTGGGGACGGGCTTCGCTTTGAAGCACTTCTGAGTGTCCCTTCCGCCCGAAGGGGAACAAATGGCGAAAAGAATGGCTCTGGTGCTGGGCGTCGTCGTCGTGCTTTTGTCGGCGCTCGGCTTCGTGAAGTATCGGCAGGTGGAAACGGCGGTGCACGCTTCGTCGAATTTCCAGCCACCTCCCGAAGCGGTGACCAGCATTGTGGCCATAAGGGAGCATTGGCCCGCAACTGCCTCGGTGATCGGTACGATGGAAGCGGTGCAGGGAGTCGAGGTGAGTGCGGACCTTCCCGGGACGGTAGCAAAAATTAATTTCGAATCAGGGCAGTACGTCCACAAGGGTGATGTATTGGTCGAGCTCGACACTCGCCAGGAAAGGTCGCAGTTGGCCGCGCAAGAGGCGCAGCGCGACTTGGCGCAAGCCAATTACGGCCGGATGCAGGAGTTGGTGAAACAGGGCGTGATCTCGCGCATGGACTATGACCGCGCGACCGCCGACCATAAGCAGACCCAAGCCAACGTTGAAGAAACGCGGGCGACGATTGAGCGAAAGACGATTCGCGCCCCGTTTTCCGGGGTTTTGGGAATTCGCAAGGTCAATCTCGGGCAGTATCTGGCGGCTGGAGCGCCGATTGTGCCCCTGCAGTCGCTGAATCCTATTTACGTCGACTTTGGCGTCCCGCAACAGGACGGAACTAAGGTCCGGGTTGGAGGCACCTTGCGTGTCATGACCGAGGACTTGGCGGGCAGGACGTTCACCGGGCGCGTTTCGGCCCTCGACTCCGTGGTCGATCAAACCACGCGCAACCTGCAAGTGCAGGCCACGCTCGCCAATCCGGACGGCAAGTTGAAGCCGGGCATGTTTGTCAACGTGGAATTCGGCGTGGGTGCGAGCCGCGACGTAGTCACGCTACCGGCGTCGGCAATCAGTTACGCGCCCTACGGCGACTCGGTCTTCGTGATCGCAGACCTGAAAGATCCCAAGGGACAGAGCTATCGCGGGGTACGGCAGCAGTTCGTGAAGATCGACGGAACCCGCGGCGACCAGGTGGCGATTGTTTCGGGAGTGAATCCGGGCGACGAAGTGGTGACGTCAGGGGTTTTCAAACTGCGAACCGGCGCTGCGGTGACCGTGAACAACAAGGTGCAACCAGAAAACAATCCGGCTCCCAAGCCAGCGGATAGCTAAGTCTAGGAAAGCTCATGAAGTTTACCGATTTATTTATAAAGCGGCCGGTCCTGGCAATCGTCGTCAACCTGGTGATTTTGATCGCGGGCCTGCAGTCCATCCGTTCACTGAGCGTGCGGCAATATCCACGCAGCGATATTGCGGTGGTCCAGGTTTCGACCACGTATGTGGGCGCGAACGCAGACCTGGTGCGCGGTTTCATCACCACTCCTCTGGAGCGTGTGATCGCGAGCGCCGACGGCATCGATTACATGGAGTCGTCGAGTGCCCAGGGACTGAGTACGATCACGGTCCACCTCAAGCTGAATTACGACACCAACGCCGCCCTCACGCAAATCCAGGCGAAGGTGGCGCAGGTACGCAACGATCTCCCGCCCGAAGCCGAAGCGCCGGTCATCGATCTGCAGACGGCCGACAACCAGTTTGCGGCGATGTACCTCGGCTTCTCTTCGAGCGATCTCGACCAGAACCAGATAACGGATTATCTGACGCGCGTCGTGCAGCCGAAGCTGAGCGCCGTCAGCGGCGTGCAGCGAGCCGATATTTTGGGCGATCGTACCTTTGCCATGCGCATCTGGCTGAAGCCGGATCGGATGGCCGCATACGGCATCGCGCCCTCAGCCGTACGGGACGCGCTGGCGAAAAACAATTACCTCGCAGCCGTGGGAAGCACGAAAGGCTCGATGGTATCAGTGAACCTGATCGCGAATACCAACCTGCGCACCGCTGATGAATTTAAGCAGTTGGTCGTCAAGCAGGATAACGGCGTGGTAGTGCGCCTGGGTGAAATCGCCGACGTCGTATTGGGCGCGCAGAACTACGAACAGGACGTGAAGTTCAACGGCGAGACCGCGACTTTTATGGGCGTCTGGGTGCTCCCGACCGCGAACTCGCTCGAAGTAATCAAACACGTTCGAGAGACGATTCCCGGTATTCAGTCGCAGCTGCCGACTGGGATGAAGGTCGGAATTCCGTACGACTCGACTGCCTACATTCAGGACGCGATCAACGAGGTGCTAAGCACCTTGACGGAAACGCTGCTGATCGTCATCGTCGTCATCTTCCTGTTCTTGGGTTCAATGCGGTCGGTGTTGATCCCCGTCGTGGCGATCCCAATCTCGCTGATCGGCGCGGTTTTCCTCATGCTGGTTGCCGGATTCACGATCAACCTGCTGACGCTTCTGGCCATCGTGCTTTCCGTCGGGTTGGTGGTCGACGATGCCATTGTCATGGTGGAAAACGTCGAGCGCCACTTGCACATGGGCAAGCCTCCGGTGCGTGCGGCCATGGATGCGGCCCGCGAGCTGGTCGGCCCCATCATCTCGATGACCATCACCCTGGCAGCTGTCTATGCACCAATCGGCATTCAGGGTGGCTTGACGGGTGCATTGTTCCGCGAGTTTGCTTTCACGCTTGCGGGAGCCGTCGTCGTTTCCGGAATTGTGGCGTTGACCCTGTCCCCGATGATGGGATCGAAGCTTCTCCGCGAAGGCGATACCGACAAGGGCTTTGCCGGCATCGTCAACCGCGGGTTCGAACGCGTACGCCAGTTCTACACCCGCAACTTGGAAGGAACGCTTCGTTATCGGCCGGTCGTGCTCACCTTGTGGCTGATCGTTGCGGCGTTGATGATTCCGTTCTACATGTTCTCGCAGCGCGAACTTGCGCCCGCCGAGGACCAGGGCGTGGTCTTTGGCGTGATTCAGGCTTCGCCGAACTCCACTATTGACCAGACCAACCTGTACACGAACGAAGTGTACGACGTGTATCGCGGCTTCCCCGAGAGCGGGAGCATCTTTCAGATCACGAGTCCCACGGGTGGCTTTGGCGGCATGGTGACCAAGCCGTGGAGCGAACGCAAGAAGACGGCTCAGCAGTTGCTGCTGGAGTCGACGGGCCCCTTGTCGAAGATCGCCGGCATTCGCGTGATTCCTCTCACGCCTCCACCTTTGCCCGGTGGCGGGGATTTCCCAATCGACTTCGTGATTGCCTCGCCAGGCGAGCCGCAACAGCTGGTACAGTTTGCAAACCAGTTGGTGCAGAAGGCGATGACGAGCGGGATCTTCATTTATGCCGACTCGGACCTGAAGTTCGATCAGCCCCAGGCCGAAGTCGTATTTGATCGAGACAAGCTGCGTTCGCAGGGCGTGGATCTCAGTCAGGCCGGCCAGGATCTCTCGACCTTGCTGGGCGGCAATTACGTGAACCGCTTCAGCATTCAAGGCCGCAGTTACAAGGTGATCCCGCAGGTGAAGCGCGTGGAGCGGCTGACTCCCGAGCAACTCTCCCAGATCTACGTAACGGGATCGCAGAACAAACTCGTACCGCTGTCGACGTTCGCGAGCCTGAAAACCACAACCGAGCCTCGCGACCTGAAAAAGTTCCAGCAACTCAATGCCGTGCGAATTCAGGGTGTCGTCCCGCCAGGAGTGCCCCTCGACAAAGCTCTGAGTCTGCTCGAAGCCGAAGCCCAGAAAATTCTGCCTCAGGGGTTCACCGTTGACTACGCCGGTGAATCGCGCCAGCTGCGTGTCGAAGGCAGCAAGTTCCTGGGAACGTTCCTGCTCTCCGGGATCCTGATCTATCTGGTGCTGGCGGCACAGTTTGAAAGCTTCCGCGACCCATTCATTATTCTGGCGGGTTCGGTGCCCTTGGCTATTTCGGGAGCGTTGCTGTTCTCGTTCCTCGGCTTGACCACGCTCAACATCTACAGCCAGGTTGGATTGATTACGCTGGTGGGCTTGATCTCGAAGAACGGAATTCTGATCGTCGAGTTCGCCAACCAGTTGCAGGAAGCAGGAAAAGCTAAGCTGGATGCGATTATCGAAGCGGCGTCAACGCGCCTGCGGCCAATTCTGATGACTACAGCCGCGACCGTCATCGGTCACTTCCCACTCGTCCTGGCGAAGGGGCCCGGAGCGGGAGCGCGCAACAGCATCGGAATCATGTTGGTGAGTGGCATGATCATCGGAACCATGTTTACTCTGTTTGTGGTTCCGTCGATCTATATGCTGGTCGCTCACACCCAGACACACTCGGTGCGCGACGCCGAGATGGAAAGCGAACTGGCCGATGCCGACGCAGTAGCTTAACTATTGCTGATATTCAGGAGGGCGCCGTGCGAGCGCCCTTCTGACACCTTTCTGAACAATCTCTTTCGTCCGCATGTTCTTTATTCCTACGTGTCTTCTCAGGTCGGCGCCAACTGCAGCCTCCCCGCAACTCGTCGTCCACCCCCAGCGTCGACCCTTGTGGACGGAGTTGCCTCGCGCATGTCGGGCCGATCAAAGATTCGCCCTGCAACGTCGTGAACGCGATCTACTAATTCTCGATGATGGCTTGATGCCGGCCGCCCGACAAGAGAAAATGACGACAACACTGCTGACATGAGGACAACGCGGCGTACTTTCGTGCAGACGATGTCAATGGCGGCCTTCTCCACCGCCTTTGTGTTTCGAACTCCCCAGGCTCCATTGCCGATTGCGTTCTCAACCATTGGCTGTCCCGCATGGGATTTCAGCAAGATTCTCGATTTCGCCGTACAAAATGGGTTCGCGGCAATTGAGCTCCGCGGACTTCAAGGCAATCTCGACCTGCCATCGCATCCCATCTTTGCGCCCGAACGCGTTAAGGATACAAAGCGACAGATTACAGCGCACAACCTCAAGATCGCATGTGTGAGCAGTTCGACGGATGTGGGCGAGCCAGACCGCGAGAAACGGAGCAAGGGTATGGCAGACGCTCGCCGCTTCATCGATCTCGCAGCCGAGCTGGAGTCTCCCTATGTGCGAGTGTTCGGAAAGAGCGCAGATTCCGCCAGGCCCGTTCCCCCCGATGAGAGTCTCAGAAATCGCACGGTTGACGGGCTGCATGAATTAGGGGAGTACGCACGGGATCGACAAAGTATCGTGCTGCTGGAGTCGCATGACGATTTCGCCGCAACCCCCGTCTTGCAGGAAGTGCTGAAACGAGCCGATTCCTCCGCCGTCGCATTGCTCTGGGATGCATTTCACACCTTTGCCACTTCGAACGAAGATCCTGCCGTTACTGTGACTGCGTTAGGGCCGTGGATTCGCCATTGTCATCTTAAGGACGCCATCGGCACGGGTCCAAATCGCAAGTATGTCCTGACCGGCCGCGGCAACATTCCGGTTCGCCGCCAAATTGCGTTGCTGCAGGCATCCGGCTACCCGGGCTATTATTGCTTTGAGTGGGAGAAGGTCTGGCATCCTGACCTCGAAGACCCCGAAATCGCAATCGCGGATTTCGCCAAGGTCGTTCGCGGGTATTTTGCAGATTCGAAAGCGGACTGAAGTTCTTAAGTGGAGTAGCCCGACTTGAAATATCGAAGACGGATGTGATGTCTGCCCAATGAGTAGCAAGAACATTCTTCCAATCCTGTCGAATTCACTCGGCATCCGGCAAGGATTAACGCGCCGCGAACTTTTGCAGCGGGCATTGACGGGACTCGGTGTGGCCATTGCGGCACCACTCGGTGCATCGGCCCATCCGGTGCACCAACACATCGCAGACGGAAATGTGGAGTCTGCAGCCGCAACCGTCACCGGTGACGCCTGGCTGCCAGAGTTTCTGAATTCGCAGCAGAATGAAACGGTCGTTGCGCTAGCCGAAGCGGTTGTTCCCGGCTCCACGCAGGTGCTGGTGAATCGCGTGGTCGATCGGTGTCTTGCGGTCGACACTGCAGAGAACCAACAGAAGTTTATTGCCAGCCTCAATGCGCTCGAGGCGGAATCTCAAAAGCGCTATCACCGATCGATAGCCGGTCTCAGCGCCGTGCAAAGCACCGAGTTGCTTTCTGCATGTTGTGCCGTGGAATCGCATCCGCCGTCGGAGCCTGGCTCTGACTCGTCCAGCGCTGCGAGCAAGGATTCGGGGAAGAACGATCAGACTACTCTCCACGAGCACTTCCAAAATCTGAAGACATGGTTCGTCGCTACCTATTACTCCTCAGAACAGGGTATGCGCGAACTTGGTTGGACCGACGATTTCTATTTTGAAAGCCCGCCGGAGTGTCCGCATCCGGAGGAACATCGCTGAGACGTTAGCGTCGTTCAGACCGAGGCAATCACCAGGCGCAGAGAGAAAGGGTCGAATCGGGTGGGTACGGCAAGCACACAATCTTTCGATGTCTTAGTCGTAGGATCTGGAGCCTCGGGTGGGTGGGCCTGCAAAAGACTCGCGGAAGCCGGTCTGAAAGTAGCATTGCTCGAAGCCGGACAACCCCAATCCGCGCGCAACTTCACCGAACACAAACCCATCTTCGATCTGAAGTATCGGAATCTCGTTCCCGAAATCGTACGCAAAACCCGCCCCATCCAATCGGAGTTCGACATCTGCAATGAGTACAACTATGAATGGTTCTGCAACGATTTGGAGGAGCCCTACAGCACGCCGGCCGACAAACCCTTTCACTGGCTCGGCCGGCTGCGGATGACGGGTGGCCGCACCAATGTCTGGGGACGGGTGTGCCTGCGCTTCAGCGACTTTGACTTAAAAGCGGCGAGTTACGACGGACATGGCGAAGACTGGCCGCTCAGTTACAAAGACCTCGAGCCTTACTACGATCTCGTCGAAGAATACGTCGGCATTTGCGGTCAGGCCGAAGGTTTGAGTGAGCTTCCCGACGGCAAGTTTCAGCCGCCGATGCCCCTGACTTGCCAGGAAATGCTGCTGCGGAATCGAGCCAAAGCAAAGCTCGGCTGGACCGTCACCCCAACCCGTTCGGCAAACCTGACCAAACCGATCAACGGGCGCGCGGCCTGCCACTATTGTGGACCGTGCGAACGCGGTTGCCAGTCGCGTTCTTATTTCAACGCAGCGTTTACCACCGTCGCCGACGCGGTGAGATCAGGGAACTGCACCCTGATTTCGAACGCCATGGTCCACAAGGTGCTGATGGATACCGATCAGAGCCGGGCTCGTGGCGTCGTCTACATCGATCGCAACACGCTCGAATCGCGCGAGATCAATGCGCGGGTCGTGATCCTCTGTGCCCAGGCGCAGGAGTCGGTGCGAATTCTTTTGAATTCGGCGAACCGGCAGTATTCAAACGGGCTGGCGAATTCGAGTGGCGTATTGGGACATTACCTGACAGCCCACGTGCGCAGCGGCGGGGGATCTGGTGAGATGCCGGCATTCGATGCGAAGCCGACCCTGGCAGGGCCGCATCGGCCAGTCGGGTTCTATGTCGCGCGCTTTCGCAATACGAAGGGTGGGTCACCATCCAAAAATTTCCTGCGCGGATACGGATACGAAGGCGATACCGAGATTGGTTTTAACTGGTCGGCTCCCGGCTTTGGCGAGTCTTATAAGAAGGGGCTGCGTGAGCCGCAGGTACAAGTCAACGTGTTGGGATTTGGCGAAGTCTTGCCCCGCTGGGACAACTATGTCGAGATCGACAAAGACAAGGCGGATCGCTATGGAATTCCCGTGCTCCGAATTCACATGGCCAACGGCCCCAACGAGGAAGCGATGGTTAAGGACATGGCCGAGAGCGCGGGAGAATTGCTCAATGCCGCCGGCGCTCGTAATATCCGCACGTTTGCCAATCCGGCAAATGGGCGTTGGGCAGTTCACGAAGCCGGCATCGCGCGCATGGGTAACGATCCCAAAAAGTCCGTGCTGAACCAGTTTCAGCAGACCCACGACGTGAAGAATCTGTTCGTGATGGACGCGTCAGGCTTTCCCTCCAATCCATGCCAGAATCCGACGCTAACTATCATGACGCTGTGCGTGCGTTCCTGCGACTATCTCATGGACCAAATGAAAAAGGGGAATGTCTAATCCGCGCTCATCGGAAGCGGCGTAAGCCGAGCGTCGGATTCGAAGCCCAGTTCCGGATGTTCGACGAAATAATCCTGAACACTGAAACGGGAGCCGTTTCTTCCATTCCGCGACGCATCACCCAGCAATGGCCGCACATATTTTCCGGTCGAGTGCAGAATGCGACTCTTGGCCGTGTCTTTCAGGTAATGCATCAAAATCTCAATCACCCGCTGCCGCAAATCCGGGTCGCGAACCGGGAACATGACTTCGACTCGTTCATAGAGATTGCGCGGCATCCAGTCCGCGCTGCCCAGATACACATCCGGATTGCCGTTGTTCTCAAAGTAGAAGATGCGGCTGTGTTCAAGAAACCGGCCAATCACGCTCCGCACCCGGATGCGGTGACTCAGCCCTTTCACGGAGGGCGCAGGGCGCAGGCACCCCGTACGATCAAGTCGATTTCAACGCCCGCCTGCGAAGCACGATACAGCGCCTCGATCACCGGCTGATCGAGCAGAGCATTGACCTTGGCAATAATGCGGGCCGGACGCCGCCGTCTGGCATGCTGAGCCTCGCGCTCGATCAGTTCGATCGAGTTGCGCGCCAGATCAACAGGAGCAACGAAAAGCGGCTTGTAACTCTTCTGTTCCGATCGCGCAGTCAGAAAATTGAAGACCGCATGCACCGCCGACGTGATTTCGTCATTGCACGTAAGCAGGCTCAAATCCGTGTAGAAGCGCGCAGTCGAAGGATTGTAGTTTCCAGTCCCGAGATGCGCATACCGTCGAATCACGCCATCCGGATCATGGCGAGTCAACAAGGCCAGCTTGCAGTGCGTCTTCAGGCCGACGAGACCATGGAACACCTGCACGCCTGCTTCTTCCAGCGACCGTGCCCAGCGAATGTTCGACGCTTCGTCAAAACGCGCCTTTAATTCCACTACGACCGCGACTTCCTTGGTCTGAGCTGCCTCCATCAATCCGCGCACAATGGGTGAGTCTTCGTTGGTGCGGTAGAGCGTCTGCTTGATCGACAGCACGTCTGGATCCCGTGCCGCCGACTCCACGAACGAAACCACTGGTTGATAAGAATCATAAGGATGGTGCAACAAAACGTCGCCCTTGCGGATCTGCTCGTACAGACTGGACACTTTCGGCGCGAAGCTCAGCACTCTGGGCGCGAACGAAGGGAACTTCAGATCCGGTCGTGGAGTTTGGTCGGCCAGCGAAAACAGCCGGGACAGGTTCACCGGCCCGTTGGTTCTGAAAATCTGCCAGGGACGCAGAGCGAACTGCTCCGCGAGTGGGTCAACAATTTCAGCAGCAGCGTCACTCTCGATTTCCAGCCGAACGATGTCGCCTTTCCTCCGGTTGTGTAACTGTGAGTCCACCGACTCCAGCAGGTTCCGCGACTCCTCCTCATGAAGATAAAGATTGCTGTTGCGCGTGGCGCGAAACGCCCCGGAGGAAATTACCTGAAATCCCTTGTACAGATTCCGGGTGTGTGCTTCGACCAGATCGTGGAGGAACACATAGTCCGTGTGTTGGCCTCGAGTAGGTACTCGCACCAGGCGAGGCAGTTTGCGCGGAACGGTAACAACGCCCAGATAGGTGGTCGCCGGCCGTCGCCGTGGCCGCAACAGAAATGCAACACACAAGGCTTTGTTGATGACGTGAGGAAAGGGATGCGAAGGATCAATCGTCACTGGCGTCAAAAGCGGATCGACCTGCCGCATGTAGTAAAGGTCCATCGCGTCTTTGCTGGTCCGATCCAAAGTCGCCATCGGAGAGCACCCGAATCCCTTCCTTTGCCAAAGCAGGAAGCAGCACACGGTTCCAACACTCGTATTGATCGGTGACGAAGGCATGTATCTCGCTCGATAGCCGCTTAAGCTGCTCCTCCGCCGTCAAGCCGTCCGGTCCCGTATCGCGGTAGCCGTGTTCGACCTGCTGCAGCAGTCCGGCCAGCCGCACCTCTACGAACTCATCCAGGTTGCTGGCGGTGATAGCGAGGAATTTGACCCGCTCGAGCAGGGGATTGGTATCGTCGAGCGCCTCCTCCAGCACCCGGCGGTTGAAGGCTAGCCAGGACTCGTGCCGGTTGAAGTAGTAGCGAGGGTCATTCAGGGTGATGCGCGGCATGGCAAATCCCCACGGCACGGGATGGTAGCCCACGCCTGTTAACGGAATGTTACAAAACGGGCTGCCGATGCGACTTCCACAGGTGACCCTTCAGTTATTTTGCAATCAGTGTTAGCGTTCTCATTCCTATTTCTCAGGGGGTTGGAAATGAACGATGGATGCCAATGAATATGATCTGGTCGTAATCGGCAGCGGCCCCGCCGGGCAGAAGGGTGCGATCTGCGCCGCCAAGCTCCGCAAGAAGGTCGCGATCATCGATCGCAAGCGGACCATCGGTGGCGTCTGCGTCCACACTGGAACCATTCCCAGCAAGACGTTGCGCGAAGCGGTTCTGTATCTCAGTGGATTTCGCCAGCGCACCTTCTACGGCCGCGGCTACGTATTAAAAGACCGCATTTCCATGTCGGACTTGATTTTTCGCGCCCAAGGCGTCATGACGCGGGAAATCGAAGTCATCAAATCCCAGCTCCGCCGCAACTACGTCACTGTCCTGGAAGGCGACGCTCGCTTCTTCGATCCGCACACCATCGCCGTGACCAACGACGAAGGCGTCCAGGTGGTGAAGGCGCAGCATGTCCTGATCGCCTGCGGCACGCGCCCGGCACACAGTGATGACATCCCGATTGACGGCAAGAGAATTTTTGATTCCGACCAGGTCCACGCCCTCGACGAGATTCCGCGAGAGTTGGTCATTGTGGGCGCGGGCATCATCGGCCTCGAATACGCCTCGATGTTCGCAACTCTCGGCGTGAAGGTGACTCTGCTCGATCAGCGACCCGTGCTTCTCGACTTCGTAGACCGCGAAATCATCGAGAGCTTGTGCTTTCAACTGCGTCAGTTAGGCACAGTGTTTCGGCTGGGCGAAAGGGTGGTCTCGATCGGCTTGGATGCAGACCGTGACCGGGTATTTGCCAAGCTCGAGAGTGGGAAGAACGTCCACGGACAGGCGCTCCTGTACACCATTGGGCGCCAGGCCAACAGCGACCAGGTGAACATCTCGGCAGCAGGCCTGAACGCCGACGACCGTGGCAAGATCGCGGTGAACGAGTACTTTCAGACCAGCGTCCCCCATATCTATGCCGCCGGTGACGTGATCGGTTTTCCCGCGCTTGCCAGCACCTCCATGGAGCAGGGCCGGTTGGCCAGTTGCCATATGTTCGGCAAGCCCGGAAAAATGCCCCCCAACCTTATTCCTTACGGGATATACACGATTCCGGAAATTTCGATGGTGGGAAGAACCGAAGAACAACTGACCAAAGACAGGACAGCTTATGAAATCGGTATGGCTCGCTATGCAGAACTGGCGAAGGGGCAGATGCTTGGCGATGAACAAGGGCTTCTGAAGCTTATTTTTGACCCCGATTCCCTGAAGCTGCTCGGAGTCCACATCATCGGCGATCGGGCAGCGGAGATCGTGCACATCGGACAAGTAGTACTGACCATGGGCGGAACGATCGAATACTTCCGCGACTCGGTGTTCAACTACCCCACACTCGCCGAAGCCTACAAAGTCGCGGCATTGGACGGACTGAATCGCATGTAGCCGTTGTCCCCGCAGAGGCGTAAACTACGTTTGCGCGAGGAATCATAGCCCGTCGGTGCCATTCCCAAGTCGCCAGCGCAATCGTAGATTGTAAGGCGAGCAGCACTTGGGGGAGGGCTGTTCGGGCGAGCGTCCCACGACTCTTTGAGTCTGGGACGTTTCGTTTTGCCACCCGCACCTCGAAGGGTGCAAGGTTGAGCGTAATGGAAAAAAAGCGGATTGAAAAATTTAAGAAGCAGTTGCTCGAGAGACGCCAGGAACTTCTGCGCAGCATTGCTCAGACAAAGGAAGAAGGTCGCGAGATGCAGAATTCCTATGGACCCGACGAAGGCGACCGCGCTAACAGCTCCCTCGACAAGGAATTGCTGTTCCAGCAAACCACTCACGCTCGCGGCCTACTGAGCGGAGTTGACGCAGCTCTCGCCCGCATCGCCGATGGGACGTTCGGCCAATGTATGGTTTGCGAAGAAGAAATCGGTGCAAAGCGTCTGGAAGCGCTGCCCTGGACGCGTTATTGCATCTCGTGTCAGGAAAGCTCAGAGAGAAAGCGGTAAGCAGCAACCTCGAAGACCAGCCGAGAGGCGGGGAAAAACCGAGTAGAAAAAATAGAAAGGCTGCGACATTGGTTATGCTCTAGCCACCTGCTCCTGCGAGGGAGCGTAGCAGCGTGGACGCATGTACCGTCGCAGCCCTTGATGCGATCACCGCTTTCGCGGTCCCAAACCCCAACTGCCCCTCGCAGAGCCGTCGGTTTTTTCAGGTCTGGTCATTCCTCGGGTTTCCCCGATGAACTGATCACCCAGCCTACTTTGGACTGACCAAGTTTTATTTGGGCCAACCCTTTCAGCCGTCGACGGTGCGAAAGTAAATGCCACGTTAAGAAATGTCAATGCCGCATTTCAGTGCATCTTGTGGATATTTCGGCGGAATTCCTACAGATTTCAAGTGACTCTCCAGCAGCAGGTTACTGTAGAGAAAAACGATCTCGCCGGTTTTTCCACACTCGATTCACAGAGCTGTAACAAATCCCCAGTAACGAGAGTGTGCAGGAATCAAGTAAAGTTCTTGACCCCGGACCTTTTATTGAGCATCTTGATGTCAGCAGATGTCCGCATTAGTGGCTTACGTCGACGGGGGGTCCCTGGGCAATCCGGGCCCGGCCGGTATTGGCGTCGTCATTGATGATTCCCAGGGCGGCAGGATCAGAATCGCCAAGTGGATCGGACGTCAGGACAATAACGTAGCCGAGTATTTGGCTCTCCTCGAAGCTCTCCAGTACGCCCTCGCTTTGAAAGCCACCGCCATTCATGTGTACTCGGACTCCGAGGTCGTGGTGCGCCAGATGACCGGTGAGTATCGCTGCCGGAGTCCAAGACTGTATTCCCTGCATTGGACCTGCACAAAGTTAACCCGCTCCTTGGATTTCTCGATTTCCTATGTGCCGCGCGAATGCAACGCGGAAGCGAATCATCTCGCCAGTTCTGCTGCCCGGAACCAACAGTCGGTCTAGAGATCTACGCCGAAGCTCCGCCCTTCCTCTCATTCTTAAGAGCCCTTCCAGCTAGTTCCTCGCGCACGCGATGCATTCATGCACTTGCGACGCTATATAATCAGCCGGTTTGCGATAGTACGAGGATCTTGAGTCTTGCCAAAAGACGACCGCGAATTAGGCATGGATCGGGCCATCTCGCGCCGTGACTTCTTGAATGGAGTCGCCGTAGGCGTGGGAGGACTGCTCGCGGCCGACCCGCTGCTGGCGGCCTTTGCCACCACCGAATTTGCGCCTGAAAAATCGCCCGACTATTACCCTCCCGCGCTGACTGGCATACGCGGCAACCACGATGGCACGTATACGTATGCCCATCGTCTTCGCGACGGTGAGGCCTGGGATTCCGACGGCACACCCGCGAAAACGGGCGAGGTTTACGACCTCGTGGTGGTCGGCGGTGGCATCAGTGGATTGGCGGCCGCGTATTTTTATCGCAAGAACGCCGGCGACAAGGCCCGTGTCCTCATTTTGGATAATCACGACGACTTCGGCGGCCATGCCAAGCGCAACGAATTTCGTTCCGGCACACGCACGCTTTTGAGCTATGGCGGTACTCAGTCCATCGACACTCCAAGTCACTACAGCAAAGTTGCCCGCGGTCTGTTGACTGACCTCGGCATTGAAACTAAGCGCTTCTACAAAGCCTACGATCAGAAGCTCTACAGCAAGCTTGGAACCGCTGTCTTTTTTGATCGCGAGACCTTTGGAGAGGATCGCCTTGTGCCCGGCCTCCACGTCCTGCCCTGGCCGGAGTTTCTTGCCAAGACCCCTTTGAGCGAGGAAGTTCGACGAGACATCGCTCGCGTCTACACCGAGAAAATCGACTATCTCCCGGACCTTTCCCCGGAGCAGAAACGCGCCAAACTGGCAAAAATCAGCTATGCCGACTTCCTGACCAAGATCTGTAAGGTTCATCCCGACGCCCTGAAGTTTTTCCAAAGCTACACCAATGATTTGTTCACGGTGGGCATCGACGCGGTTTCGGCGTTGGATTGCTACCAAAGTCCCGATGACTACGGTGGCTACACGTACGCCGGTTTTGATGGCATGAACCTGGGAGAAGGAAGTGGCAAGGAAGATCCTTACATTTTCCACTTCCCGGATGGCAATGCTTCGATTGCGAGGATGCTGGTGAGGTCTCTGATTCCCGCGACCGTCCCTGGCAGCACCATGGAAGATGTGGTCACCGCGCGGGTCGACTACAGCCGCCTTGACCAGAATGAATCTCCCATCCGCATCCGGCTGAATAGTACGGTGGTACACGTCGCGCACACGGGCACGGCTCCTTCGCGGGAAGTCGAAATCGCGTACGAACGCGGCAAGCAGCTCACGAGCGTTCGTGCCAAGCGTTGCGTGCTGGCCTGCTACAACGGCATGATTCCCTATCTGTGCCCGGATCTCCCGGATACACAAAAAGACGCTCTCTCCTACCTGGTGAAGGCGCCGCTGGTTTACACACACGTGGCCATTAAGAACTGGTCTCCGTTCCAAAAGCTTCAGGTACACCAGATCGAGGCGCCCGGAAGCTATCA
This sequence comes from uncultured Acidobacteriota bacterium, assembly GCA_963729415.1. Classification (GTDB taxonomy): domain Bacteria; phylum Acidobacteriota; class Terriglobia; order Terriglobales; family Acidobacteriaceae; genus Gp1-AA133. Next base: position 192,263 of record CAVSOD010000021.1, read on the forward strand.
CACGTACGCGGCTCTCGATTTTCCAGTCAGCCTGGGTACCTACCAGTTTCCCAGCACGCCCGACGAGCCTATGGTGCTGTTCATGCTTCGTACTCCGTGCAAACCGGGATTGCCGGTGCGCGACCAGCATCGTGCTGGACGCGCGGAACTCCTGCGCACATCATTTTCGACTTTTGAACGAAATGTCCGCGACCAGCTAGGCCGCATGGTAGGTCCAGCCGGCTTCGATCCTGCCCGCGACATAGACGGGATCACCGTCAATCGCTGGGCCCACGGCTATGCCTATAGCGGCAGTTCACTGTTTGATCCGGATTGGAGTGAAGATGAGAAGCCCTGGGTGATTGGACGAAAACCGTTCGGGCAGATTGCGATCGCCAACTCCGATGCGGGGGCGTCGGCATACACCGACTGTGCGATCGACCAGGCATTTCGTGCCGTGTCAGAACTGATGAAAACATAGCTACGTTTTCGCCTTTCCTGTTTCGAAGCATTCCGCTGTTCAAGACAGTTTGCGTTTGCAATGGCAGGACCCATGACCTTGCTCGATCCTATGTTCGGTTCCGAGGTGGTCGATCGGATCTTCTCCGATTCCACACGGCTGCAGCGGATGCTGGACTTCGAAGCAGCGCTTGCGCGCGCTGAAGCGAAGGTGGGCGTCATTCCGGCCGCCGCCGTGACCGCCATCGCGAACAAATGCGATGCTGCTTTGTTTGATCTTGGCTCCTTAGCCACCGCCGCCATTGATGCCGGCAACCTCGCGATCCCGATGGTCAAGCAGCTAACCGATCTCGTCGCCAGGGAAGATCAGGATGCTGCACGTTACGTCCACTGGGGAGCCACCAGCCAGGACGCAATTGATACCGGCCTGATTCTGCAACTGCGCGATGCCATTGAGGCTATTTCCGCCGGCTTGACCCGGCTCTGTCCTTTGCTCGAAAAGTTGGCGGCCGACCATCGCGCCACACCAATGGTCGCCCGCACCTGGCTCCAGCAGGCGGTTCCGACCGTGTTCGGCCTGAAAGTCGCAGGCTGGCTGGACGCTGTGACGCGTCACCGACTGCGGCTTGAAGAACTTCGCGCGCGCGTTTTGGTCTTGCAATTTGGCGGTGCGGCGGGAACGCTCGCCAGCCTGGGCGAAAAGGGATTGGATGTCGCGGCCGCGCTGGCAAAGGACCTGGATCTAGACTTGCCGGCAATGCCCTGGCATGCGCACCGTGACCGCATTGCCGAAGTTGCGTCGACCCTAGCCTTGCTCACAGGAACATTCGGCAAAGTTGCGCGCGACCTCTCGCTTGAAATGCAGACGGAAGTCGCAGAGGTCTTTGAGCCGGCCGGGAAGAACCGGGGCGGCTCCTCAACCATGCCGCAAAAACGCAATCCCGTCGCCAGTGCGGTGATTCTTTCTGCAGCCGCCAGGGTGCCATCCCTCGCAGCCACGATGCTGGCCGCAATGTCGCAAGAGCACGAACGCGGACTGGGTGGCTGGCAAGCCGAGTGGGAGACTTTGCCCGAACTGGTGCGCCTCACCGCCGGGGCGCTCCACCGCCTGGTCGAAACCATCGCCGGACTCGAGGTGGATACTGATCGAATGCTGCGAAACCTTGAAGTCACGCATGGACTGATCTTCGCGGAAGCCGTTTCCATGACGCTAGCCAAACACGTCGGGAAGCGTGCTGCACACCAGATCGTCGAAGCAGCGGTGCGGCAGGCGGTCAGCGACAAGAAACATCTGCGCGAAGTCCTTGCCGCAAATCCCGAAGCCAGTCGTCACCTGTCCTCCACCGACCTCAAGAGCCTGTTTGAACCGGCAAACTATGCAGGTATGGCCGACCAGTTCATCAGTCGTGCCATTGCCGCCAGCCAAACCACGCCTACGGAGAATCGATAAGCCCCATGCCAATGCTGGAACTCCGCGACGTGAGGCTCCGCTATGAGATTTCTGGCCCAAAACAGGCGCCGACCATCGTGCTCTCGAATTCGCTGGGGACGAGCTTGGAGATGTGGGATTCTCAGGTGCCGGTTCTGGCCCGCGAGTTCTGCGTCCTTCGCTACGACATGCGCGGCCATGGACAATCAACCGTAACTGCGGGCCCTTATACGATCGAGCAACTGGCCCAGGATGTCATCCTCCTACTGGACCATCTGGACATCGAAAAGGCGCACTTTTGCGGGCTCTCCATGAGCGGCCTGATCGGCATGTTGTTGGCCTTGCGAAATCCACAGCGACTGCGCCATCTCATCCTATGCAACACGTCACCGAAAATCGCCTCTGCCGAGATCTGGAACGGGCGCATCGAGACGGTGCGGAAAAGTGGAATGGCTGCCATCGTCGATGGTGTGATTCAGCGCTGGTTTACGCCCGCCTTTCAGGCGGCTTCGCCCGCGGCGATCGACTCCACCAGAAAGATGCTCTTGACCACGCCACCCGAAGGCTACGTTTCCTGCTGCGCCGCGATTCGCGACATGGACGCCCGTGCGTCCATCGCAAGCATTCAAGTGCCGACCCTGGTTGTTGCGGGAAACAGCGATCAAGTCACGCCGCCCCGGGACTGCCAGTTCATTGCAGAGCGGATCGCGGGCGCCAAATACCAGGAGCTTCCTGCAGCCCACCTGTCGAACATCGAAGCCTCTGAAGGGTTTACAGCGGCATTGCTGAACTTTCTAAAAGCTTGAGCGAGGATAGCCATGGATAATCATGAGCGTTACCAGCAAGGCATGTCCGTGCGCCGCGCGGTGCTAGGCGATGCGCACGTCGATCGGTCTCTCACCAACGCGAACGATTTCAACCGCGAGTTTCAAGATCTGATCACCCGCTACGCCTGGGGCGAGATCTGGACCCGTCCCGGCCTGACACGACATTCCCGTAGCCTGATCGTGATCGCCACCATGGTGGCGCTGAACCGCACCGAGGAACTCCGTATGTACATTCGCGCCGTGTCGAACAACGGAGTGACCCGTGACGAGATCAAGGAGGTTTTGCTGCAGTCGGCCATCTACTGCGGCGTCCCGGCGGCGAACAACGCATTTCGCGCCGCCGAGGCTGTTTTTGCCGAGATGGATGGGAGAAAATAAGCTCGACTAAGACCACTAATGCTGACGAACCGGAAAACCATACGTATCGAGTGGGGCGATTGCGATCCCGCGGGAATCGTCTACTATCCTCGCTACTTTGCTTACTTCGACAACTGCACCGCAGCCCTGTTTGAAGCTGCCGGCTTGCCCAAGCACAAAATGTTAAAGGCGTACGGTATTGTAGGAATCCCCATGGTCGATACCCGAGCGCGCTTCCTGGCTGCCTCCCGCTTCGGAGACGATGTGGTGGTCGAATCGTCGATCGTGGAGTGGCGCCGCAGCAGTTTTGACGTCCAACACAAGCTGTTCAAGGGGGATGCTGTTGCGGTGGAATGCCTCGAGACTCGCGTCTGGGCGGTGCGCTCGAAAGCTGATCCCGAGGCCATTGAGGGACAAGCCGTTCCCGATGACGTGATCGCCCGCTTCGGAGCACCACGCAAACCTTGACTTCCGTGAATCGCGCTCAACAGGAAATCAGATCGTGAGCCAGACACGCACCCAGGTCGGAATTGTCGGCGCGGGTCCCGCGGGTCTGGTGCTTTCCCATCTTCTCTATCTGCAAGGAATCGACTCGATCGTCCTCGAAAACCGCAGCCGACAATACTGCGAAGAGCGCATCCGCGCCGGAGTGCTCGAGTGGGGCACGGTGGAGTTGCTCTGCGAAATGGGGGTTGGCGACCGGCTCAAGCGCGAAGGCCTGATCCACCATGGGATCGAACTCCGATTCGGCGGGCGCGGCCACCGCATCGATTTCCAGGATCTCACCGGCCGCGCGATAACCGTCTACGGACAGCACGAGGTCATCAAGGATTTAGTCCAGGCTCGGCTCGATGCTAACGGTGAGATCGTATTTGAGGTGGAGGATGTCTCCGTCTCCGATTTTTCTGACAACAGACCCAGCATTCACTTCGCAAAAGATGGTCAGGTCCACGAAATCCAGTGCGACTTCATTGCCGGCTGCGATGGTTTTCACGGAATCTCGCGTCCAAGTATCCCCGATGGCGTCCTCACGGTTTACGAAAGGACGTATCCGTTCGGATGGCTGGGCATCCTCGCGCAGGCCCCTCCTTCCTCCGAAGAGCTGATCTACGCTTACCACGATCGTGGCTTTGCCCTGCACAGTATGCGATCGCCGCACCTCACTCGCCTTTACCTGCAGTGTTCTCCCGACGAAGACCTCGACCTCTGGCCGGATGACCGCATCTGGCAAGAACTGCAAATTCGCCTTAGCCGCGGCGATGACTGGAAATTGACCGAAGGCTCGATTCTGCAGAAGGGCGTAACCGGAATGCGCAGCTTCGTGGTCGAGCCTATGCAGTCCGGAAGACTCTTTCTCGCCGGCGACGCCGCCCACATCGTGCCGCCCACTGGAGCGAAAGGCCTCAACCTCGCCGTCGCCGATGTCCGCGTTCTGGCGCGCGCGCTGAAAGAGTTCTACGCCACGGGCCGCGAAGACCTGCTCCAGCGATACTCCGAGACGTGTCTGCGTCGCGTGTGGCGCGTGCAGCGCTTTTCCTGGTGGATGACCTCCATGCTCCATCGCCACGAAGGCAACCCATTCGATGAGCGCCGCCAACTTGCGGAACTCGACTATGTCACCAGCTCTCGCGCCGCAGCCCAGTCTTTGGCGGAGAACTACGTAGGGTTGCCCATGGAGTGATCTCCATCCGTCGTTGAATTCTTCATCATTTTTTCTCTTGCGATTTCTGAGCTTCTCACATCGCAGTCGTGACTGCTGGCAGTCTCCCCACACAGTCATGCCCCATCGGACTGTGCCACGAGTCACAGCCGTTCGCTGTCTCCTGCTCTATAAAAATACTCAGGAACTAATCCGATCGAGGAGAACGTATGATCCGAAGTGCAATTGCCACCTGGAGGGGAAGCCCGGCCATCGGCGAAGGAGCCGTCACCACGACCAGCGGTGTCATGTCGAACGCCCTGTACTCGTTTGGCTCAAGCACTGGGAACGAGCCTTGCACCAGTCCGTCAGAGATGCTCGCCGCCGCTGTTTCCTCGTGCGTCTCTCTCATGGTCGCCCAGGAGATGGCCAAGGCCCACATCAAATATGAGCACGTAAAGACCGAGGCCGTGCTCACTCTGCAGGAGAACGCAGGGCATTGGGATATCTCAGAGATCGAGCTTCATGTGTCGACGCACTTGCCGCAACGCGAGGAAGCTAAGTTCCAGAAAGCCGCCAAAGCCGCCAAGACGAAATGCCCGATTTCGCGCGCGCTGAATGTCCCCATCAAGATGAGCGCCCACGTGGAGGCGGTCGAAGAGCATGCTTTCGCCTGAGGGCAGACGTCAGGGGAGTCGCCTGCGGACAGCCATGGCTCAATCGGCGAGTCGAGTCGCCGGAAATTTTCGCATCACCGAGGGCAAGATGGACAAATTGAAAACAGTCGTTGACAAGCTGGTGAGGATCGAGGACAAGCACCCTGAGAAAGCCTCAGTCTGCACGATGTGCGGAAAGCCGGCCATCCAACTCGTGGATGGGGAGCCCAGTTGCGCCGACCACGTCGAGCAGGTCTACGAACATCAGGTGGAGGACTACGCAAGCAAGCACCTCACCGATCACGCTGCCCGGGAAATCTAGCCTTTCCCGAGCCATCGCGGGGTGTCCTCACTCCGAGAGCCGCCGTCCAACCCGGCTTCTCGCCGCGCGGGACATCCCTTCCGCCGTAAACCTCGGCTAAGTATATAATCTTCCGGCCCGCCCGCCTGAGTCTCCAGGAACGTGGGTGTCCTGCTCAACCGTAGTGTCAAACTGCGAACGCGCAAGGAGTTGGTCAGCACTATCCCAGACGAAGCGGTAAGCTCGTCGAAATTCCCATCCACGAGGCGGAATGCAGATTCGTGCCGGAGTCGAAGTAGGCAGCTTGAGCGATGTGGGCTGCCAGCGCGAAAACAATGAGGATGCCCTCTCCTATTGGGAGCCTCAGGCGGAAGAGGCTTTTCAGAAGAAGGGAAGGCTCGCGCTTGTCGCCGACGGAATGGGTGGCTACGAGGGCGGACAGGAAGCCAGCCGCCTGGCGATCGAGACCATCCAGGAAGTCTACGGCCAGGATTCCACCGGCGATCCACGCGATGCGCTCCTCAAGGGATTTCAGGAAGCCCACCATCGCATTCGCGAGTACGCCGAGGCTCATCCCGAGTTTCAGGGCATGGGCACCACCTGCACCGCTCTCGCTCTCAACGACTTCCGCCTGTACTACGCCCACGTGGGAGACAGCCGGCTCTATCTCGTGCGTGACAATTCCATCACCCGTCTTACCCGCGATCATTCTTATGTCGGTCGCCTGGTGGAATCCGGAGTCCTGCGTTCCGATGAAGCCGAGCGTCATCCCCAGCGTCACATCCTGACCGCCGCCCTGGGTGCCGGAGGCGAGGTCATCGCCGACGCTCCCGCGAATCCCATGAGCATGCAGGCGGGAGATGTGCTGGTGCTCTGCACCGACGGGCTCTGGGGACCTGTGCACGAAGACGAAATCCTCCACGCCGTCACGAACCAGAGCGCATCCTCCGCCTGCGCGGAATTGGTGAAGCTTGCCCGCGAGCGCGGCGGCCCCGACAACATTACCGTTCAGGTCCTGCGCCTTTCCGGGAACGGCCTCGCGCATTAACAGGCTGCGGAAAAACGACTGTAGCGCCGGCAGCCTGCCCTGAGCGGAGTCGAAGGGTCCCGCCGCCTGTCGCGAAGCCAGGCTGGGAGGGCATCTTGCGCTCGCCGCGTAGCTTCGAGTCAGGGCACGGCGTCAAGCCATTCGCGAGAAAAATGCCGTTCTCAAGCTGCAAGTTCATGCACACGCGGCTTTGAAGAAGTCATATTCGCCCTCTCGTAAATAAAAGAAAACAAAGGCCATGCTGCATTCCTGGCCCGGCGCGTAATGGCACTGCGTTTGCAATGTACTGCAATGAAATAAACTCTATAGATAAAATAGACTTTATGGGAAGATACGCCATATGAAGATTTCTCAAAAAGGGCTGTACGCGCTGCAAGCCATGATGATGCTGGCACGCCGCCACAACCAGGGCGCCATCAAGATTCGTGACATCGCCTACGAAGAGAATCTGCCCGAAAAATTCCTCGAACTGATTCTCCTGGAACTGAAGAACGCGCGCATGGTCGAAAGCGTTCGCGGAGCCAAGGGTGGCTATGCGTTGCGCCGGCCGCCCAAAGAGATCCACCTGAGCGAAATCATCCGCCTGGTTGATGGCCCGCTGGCGCCGTTTGGCGACGCCGAGCAACTCCGTACCCTGATCGACAAGGATCATGCGCACCGCGCCCTCTACCAGGTCTTCCTCGACGTGCGTGATGCCGCCGCCAAGATTCTCGAGAACACCACATTGGAAGACATCGTGAAGGATCCACGCGGCGACTCCGGAAAAAGCGAGAAGCGCTCCAGGAAGAAAAAAACAACCGAGACCTCCAGCGTGCTCCCCATGATGATTCCGGGAACCGGAAGCAAGGGCTGAGCATGGGCCGGCGCCAAACCATGATCGCGATCCTGGGCTTGCTCGCTCTCGCAAGCTGGCCCGCTTGGGCGCAGACGACGGTCACCGTTCGGGTAGGCGCGTTCCCCAACATCACACACGCCCAGGCCATGGTGGGCAAGGCGAACGGGACCTTCGAAAAGTCGCTCGGTTCGGGCGTCAAGATCGAATGGAAAACATTCAACGCAGGTCCAGCTGCGATCGAGGCGCTATTTGCCGGCGCGCTCGATATGGCATACATCGGACCGAACCCGACCATCAGCGGCTACATCCGCTCAAACGGCGAAGCAGTACGCGTCATCGCGGGAGCCGCAAGTGGCGGCGCTGCGCTAGTCGTACGGAACGATGCCGGTATCCAGAAGCCGGCAGATTTTCACGGAAAAAAAGTGGCGTCCCCACAGCTGGGCAACACGCAAGACGTGGCGCTGCGTTCCTGGATGAGGGCCAATGGCCTGAAATCCACTGATAAGGGGGGCGACGTCCAGATCATCCCACTGGCGAATCCCGATCAACTCACGTTGTTTCTGAAAAAAGAGCTGGACGCTGCCTGGGCTCCCGAACCCTGGGCCACGCGCTTGATTCGTGAAGGGAACGGCCGACTGTTTCTGGATGAACGAACTTTGTGGCCCGGTGGCCAGTTCATCTGCGCCAATTTGATCGTCAGCCCCAAGTTTCTCAGGGACCATCCCGACGTAGTCAAGAACTGGCTTCGTACCCACGTCGAGCTCACGGAGTGGATCAATTCGCATCCCGACGATGCGAAGAAAATCCTGAACAGCCAAATTCAGAAAGAGACCGGCAAGGCTCTTCCCGACGCGGTCTTGCAGGAATCGTTCTCCCGGTTGCAAGTCACCTATGACCCGCTGCGCAACTCTCTTCTGACATCGGCCAAAGCGGCTTTCGACGCCGGCTTTCTCGGACGGCAAATGCCCGACCTCAGCAATCTCTACGATCTCTCTCTGCTCAATCAAGTGCTGCTGGAAAAAGGAAAGAAGATTATTCAATGAGGGCCCAGACCAAGTTCGCGATATCTACGTTTCCGACGGATGTTCGCAGCACTTCTGTCCCAATCAAGCCCGCACTTGCCATCGCTCAAGCGCCAGAAATCACCCCTAAGATTCGGCTGCACGATGTATCTCTCAGCTACCGAACTGAAGCAGACTCAAGCCTGCTAGCCCTGGACCACATCAATCTCCAAGTGCAGCCAGGCGAGTTTCTCTGCATTGTCGGACCTTCGGGCTGCGGCAAATCGACGCTGTTGCACCTGATCGCCGCGCTGCAGAAGCCCACATCGGGTAGCGTCCTGGTCGACGACAACGTCGTTGCCTCTCCCGGAACCGACCGCATCCTGATTTTCCAGGAGCACGGGCTCTTCCCCTGGCTCACCGTCGGACAGAACGTTGAGTTCGGCATGAAGATGAAAGGCCTGCCCAAAGCCGAGCGGGAAGAGAAGACGCGTTACTACCTTCGCCTGGTGCATCTTTCGCAGTTCAAAGACAGCCGGCCGCACCAACTTTCCGGCGGAATGCGGCAGCGGGTTGCTTTGGCCAGAGCGCTCGCCACCGAACCCGACGTCCTGCTGATGGACGAGCCCTTCGCCGCGCTCGACGCCCAGACCCGCGACCTGCTGCATGACGAACTCGAAAAGATCTGGGCCGAGACCGGTCGCACGATCATTTTCGTCACCCACAATGTTCGCGAAGCCGTACGACTCGGCGATCGCGTCGCCCTCATGAGTTTTCGCCCCGGACGCATCAAGCAGGAGTTTGCTGTGGATCTGCCGCGGCCTAGACACCTCGAAGACCCCAACGTCGCACGGGCCGCCCGCGAAATCCTCGATCACCTGCGAGAGGAAATTAACAAGTCTCTTGAAGCGGAGTACGCGCGATGAGCCACGCTGCCGGCACTTCAACATCCGTCCTTGAAAATCCTGCCTTTGATCAACAGTTGGGACAGAAACCTGCACGCTCCAGCTTCCCGGGCCAGTGGATTGCCAACAGGGGCACACTCCGAAAGGTGACCTACCAGGTCATTTTCTATTCCGCGCTTCTCGGCCTCTGGGCCCTGCTGGCCAGGCTGCGCGTTTGGCCTCCATATCTCTTTCCAGCGCCGTGGACCGTCGCCGAGACTCTCTGGGCCGGATTCAAAGACCACAGCTTCCTCATCGCCATCACGGTCACAATGAAGCGCATGCTCGTCGGCTACGGTCTGTCCGTCGTCATCGGGATGGTTCTCGGCCTCGGCATCGCCAGCAACCTGTTCCTGGAAGAAACTGTCGGACCCCTCATCGTCAGCCTGCAATCCCTCCCCAGCATTTGCTGGGTGCCGCTCGCCATCCTCTGGTTCGGTATCAACGAGAAGGCGATCTTGTTTGTCGTCCTCATGGGCTGCATCCTTTCCGTTACCATCGCTATGGAAGATGGACGCCGCCAGATGCCGAAACTCTATACCATGGCTGGGCGCAACCTCGGAGCCTCCGGGTTTCACCTGTTCTGGTACGTGATGCTTCCGGCCAGTTTGCCGTATATTATTTCCGGCCTCAAACAGGGGTGGGCTTTCGGATGGCGCTCTCTGATTCAGGCCGAAATGATCTTCCTCACCGTGGGCCTCGGTCAGCAGTTGATGATGGGCCGCGATTTGAACGACATGAGCCAGGTCATCGCCGTCATGCTGTTGATCATCGCTCTGGGTTATCTCGTAAACCGTTTAGTGTTCCAAAACATGGAGCGCGCGCTACAACGTCGTTGGGGACTGGCGCCGACTCTGTAAGCTTCGCGACAAGACCCAACCAAGGGTTCGTATCAGGGCTCGCCTTGACAGGCTGCGGGAAAAAAACGACCGTAGCGCCGCCAGCCTGCCCTGAGCGAAGCCGAAGGGTCCCGCCGGCTGTCGCGAGGGCCGGGGTCCCCAGCAAGCGTTTTTGGCTTGCTTGGGTGGGAGGGCATCTTGCCCTCGCGCCCCGCAAACATGGTAAATCCGCGGCTTTTGGCGAGCCATAGTGGCGTAATATGATAATGGCGCTTCAGACCCTGCTCAGCTCGATAACCACGCACATAGGCGAGGTGAACCCCGAATGATTTCCCGCAGAGACTTCTTGATTAACAGCAGCGCCGCCGCCCTCGCGGTCGCGGCCGTTCCCCCGCTCCTCGCTGGGGCCGCCGATTCCTCCCTCGCCATCCCCGGCAAGGAGGATATGATCGTCCGCTCGTACCGGTTCTTCGACCTTGAGACGCCCGTCGAATACTTCAACACCTGGCTCACTCCCGCTGAACATTTCTTCGTGCGGAATCACATGCACGAGCCGAGTACCATCGACCCAGCGACTTGGAAGGTCACTATCGGCGGTGAGGTCGAAAAACCCTACGAGCTGAGCCTCGCCGAACTTTCGAAACTCGAGTCCCACTCAGTCGTGAATACCCTCGAATGTGCTGGCAACGGGCGAGCCTTTCAGCGCCCCAAGGTCCCAGGCGTCCAATGGCAGAAAGGTGGCGTCAGCACTGGCCGCTTCGCCGGACCACGTCTGCGTGATCTGCTCGATCGGGCCGGAGTAAAACCAACCGGCAAGCACGTCATGTTTCGCGGACTCGACGAAGTCCCCGGCAAGGTGCCGCCCTTCGTCCGCAGCATTCCCATCGAGAAAGCTCTCGATGGCGACACCTTGATTGCCACCCACCTGAATGGTGCACCGTTGCCCAAACACAACGGCTTTCCCGCGCGCGCCCTGACCCCTGGTTGGATCGGCGCCGCGTCCTGCAAATGGCTCACCGAAATCAAGGTGCTCGACAAGGAATTCGAAGGCAACTTCATGAGTCCTGGCTACCGGATGCCCAATCAACCTGTGAAGCCGGGAGAGGCGGTCAAACCGGAGGACACCCACCCAGCCGCCGCTCTGAACGTAAAGTCCGCGATTGCAAGTCCCGCCGACGGTTCCTCCGTGCATTCTCACTTACAGATTCAAGGCGTCGCCTGGGCCGGCGAAGCAGACGTCACCAAGGTCGAGATCTCCGTCGACGGCGGCAGTTCTTGGCTCCCCGCACAGTTGGGGAAAGACAAAGCTCGCTTCGCTTGGCGTATGTTCAGTCTGCAGTGGAAGGCTCCAAAACCCGGCGACTATGTGATCATGTCCCGAGCGACCGACAGCCAGGGCCGCACGCAACCCGCCGCACCCGTGTGGAATCCCAGCGGCTACCTGAACAATGCCATCGACCAGGTGAAAATTCATGTCCAGGCATAGAGCACTTCTCTGTGGATTGCTTTCCTTTTTCGCGCTGCCCTTGCTGTGGGCGCAATCGGCCTCAAACTCAGAACTTCCGCCCGGCCCCATGCAGGCGAAAGCCACGACGGCGTGCACGGAATGTCACGAGGCGCGAATCGTTGTGCAGCAGCGCCTCAGCAAAGCTGCCTGGACCAAGGAAGTCGACAAGATGATCAAGTGGGGTGCCCTGGTCGAGCCTCAGGATCACGATCCCCTGATCGATTACCTGAGCGCCAACTTCGGCGTCGACAAGGAAGACTACGTCGCCGAGCGAACCCGGGCGAGGGAAAAGAATCCCCAAAAATAAGCGAACTGCTTCGAGGCCGGATGGCAAAGCGCTATCGACCCAGCGTCGCCGGTGGCCATAGGACGCTACGATAGCGCTGCTGCAAACGGTCTCTTTCTAGACTGATGTTAAGAGGACGATTGCCCGACTTCTAGTGCGTAGCGGGGTTCACCCCCGCCGTCTCGCGCGCACCACGCTCAACCAACCGTGCCGCCTCCTCGAGAGCCGATTGCAATCCCAGCAAATGCCGTTCTTCGGTGAGATAGCTGGTGATCATCATCCGCAAGACACTCGCGCCGTTGACCACCGTATCGGAAATCCAGCGTTGCCCATCGCCCGTAATCCGTTCAACAATCTCCAAATGAGCAGCCGCTATCTGCTCGGCGTTACGGCCTGCGCGCTTAACCCGAAAATTGACGATCGTCAGCATGGTTGGCGCTGCTAATTCGAATTGCTCCGATTGCTCAATCCATTTCGTGAACGCGCGGGCCAGTTGCAACTGCCGGTCGATATGCTCTTCGTACGCTTTACGCCCGTGCACGCGTAACGTAAGCCACAATTTCAGCGAGTTCATTCGTCGCGTCCACTGCGTGCTGATGCGCGCATTGTCCGGCAGACGCGCACCAGCGGCCTTCGGCATGTAAGGCGACGCCACCGAAAACGCTTGCTCCAGCGACTTGGGATGCCGAGTAAGAATGACTCCCGCGGCAAACGGGACCGCCAGCCATTTATGCGGATCAATCGTGATCGAATCCGCCAGCTCGATCCCGCGCACCAGATCGCGGTGCTGATCCGAAAACACGGCCGCCGCTCCATAGGCACCGTCCACATGCATCCACAGATGATTTTTGCGGCACACTTCCGCGATCGCTACCAGATCATCCACAATGCCGGAGTTCGTCGTCCCAGCCGTCGCCACTACACAGAATGGCACTCGCCCCGCCGCCCGATCTTGCTGCACTGCTTCATCCAGTTGTGCCGGATCCATCTGCAAATTGTCAGTCAGCGGCACCCGCCGCAAGGCCTTCCGTCCGATGCCAAGCAGCCCTGCCGACTTATCTAGTGAGTGATGCGACTCTGCAGACGCATAGAAAATAGGCGCTCCGCCAATTGAAGCCACGCCATTTTCGACGGCATCTGGAAAATGTGCCGCCAATGCCAGCGCGAGTCCACTGAAATTAGCCTCATTGCCGCCGCTCGTGAAGGTCCCGCCGAACTCCTCGCCCCACCCCACTCGCTCCGCAATCCAGCGAACCGTCTCGAGTTCGATTTTCGAAGCCAGCTGCGACCGGGCCAGTGTCGCCAGTTGCGGGTTCAACGCAGCCACTAATGCTTCCGCCAGAAAGCCCATGTAGGTTGGCGTCGGATTCATCAGGCCGAAGTAGTTCGCGCTTGGCACGTGAAATCCCTGGTCCACCATCTCGCCGAAAACTTCATCCAGTACGCGAACCGGATCGTCCCCCAGCTCGGGCAGGGCATCGTTCAAGGTTCCAAAAGTCCTCTGATCAGCCGGCAGCTGAACCGCCCGGTCCGGAAGGGAAGAGAAGTACCGATCAACCTGGTCAATGAGCCGGTAACCCAGTTTGCGGCGAGTCTCGGAATTGAAGTCGAAACGCATACCCATTGGACGAGAGCTTTGCGGAAAAGACGCACATCCGGCATCCGGAAGTTGCGGTCAAACTCGAAGTGCGGCAACCCACGAAAATGCAGGTTCCACTATTTCTTTTCTGTGTCCTCTGTGTCCTCTGTGGTTCCAGCTTTCTCCGGACGCAGTAGTGGAAACAGAATCACGTCCCGAATCGTCTGCGAATTCGTCAAAAGCATCGCCAGCCGGTCTACCCCCACGCCCACTCCGCCCGCTGGCGGCATCCCGTACGATAGCGCCCGGATGTAGTCTTCATCCATCTGGTGGGCTTCCTCATCGCCGCGCTCTCGCTCTTTCAACTGCTCTTCAAACCGCGAGCGCTGGTTCTCGGGATCATTCAGTTCACTGAAGCCGTTCGAAATCTCCATCTGGCCGGCGAAAATTTCGAAGCGCTCCACCCAGTCCGGCTCATCCGGCTTCTGCTTGGAAAGGGGCGAAACCGCCAGCGGAAACTCGTAGATGATGGTCGGCTGCAGCAGGTGTTCTTCCGCCACAGCCTCGAAGAGATTCGCAATCGTCTTGCCGGTTGGCTCGCTGGGATCGTACGCCATATGTTTGCCGCTGGCGTTGTGCCGGCTGACGAGTTCCTTCACCGAATCGTGGGAAGCAAAGTCGCTCATCTCGGGCTTCGCGCCCGCTCGCTCCGGCCAGAAGTCGATGATCGCCTCCCGCATCGTCATGCGCCGCCAGTTCGAGCCCGCCCAATCGATTTCTGCATCGCCCCACTTGGATTTCGTCGTTCCGTTCACATCCTTCGCTGCCTGCTCGATCAGGTCTTGCGTAAAGTTCATCATGTCGCGAAAATCCGCATAAGCCTGGTAGTACTCGAGCATGGTGAACTCGGGATTCCACCGCCACCCCAGTCCCTCATTGCGAAAGTTGCGGTTGATTTCGTAAACCCGGTCGAGTCCTCCCACGGTGAGCCGCTTCAAATACAGCTCAGGAGCAATGCGCAGGAAAAGATCAATATCCAGGGCATTGTGATGCGTTACAAACGGCTTGGCTACCGCGCCCCCCGCGATAGGCTGCATCATCGGCGTTTCCACTTCGACGAACCCATGCGCATCCATGAAGCGCCGCAACGACTGCACCAGCTTGCTCCGCTTCAGAAATACTTCCCGCACCTCGGGATTCATCACCAGATCCACGTAGCGCTGCCGATAACGCAACTCGACATCAGTGAGCCCATGCCACTTCTCTGGCAGGGGAAGCAGATCCTTCGAAAGAAACGTGATCTCTTCCACGTGCACCGTCAGTTCGCCCGTTCGCGTGCGAAACAGGTAACCGCTGGCCCCGATGTGATCGCCCAGGTCCAGCAGGCGATAGAGTTCGAATCCTTTTTCCCCCACCGCATCCTTTTTCACGTAAATCTGCAAGCGCTGGCCGCCTTGTTGCAAATGAGCGAAGCCCGCCTTGCCCATGAGCCGGTTCGCAATAATGCGTCCCGCGACGCGGACCTGCACCCGGTTCTGCTCCAGTTGTTCAGCCGTCTTGTCGGAGTAGCTCGCAAGGATCTCGGGAATCGTGTGCGTATAGTCGTAGCGATTCGGATAAGCACGCTGCCCGAGAGCCTCAATCTGCTTTAACTTCTCCCGGCGCAGTTCGTAGATGTTTTCGTCGAGTGCCAATGGGTTCCTTGTCGATAGAAGTTCGCCAACGCCTCAGCAGCGTTCGGAGCCAAGATGGAAAACAGCGATTATAAACAAGCGGGCGACGCGCTGTTTGCCGCGCGTCTCATCGGATAAACGCTGCCTGTGATGCATAGCCCTTGATGCCGCGCCCCAAGGGCGATACTATTCCCCTTCCCGTTTTTCTGGCCGGGAACAGTACCTTAGGCGAGGAAGGCTTTGCCGCAAAACTACGTACCGGTTTTTATTTTTATAGCCGTCGTCGGAGTCCTCATCCCGATCACCCTTCTGCTGACGCGGCTGGTTCGGCCCAGCAATCCCCATCGAGAAAAGCTGCTGCCCTATGAATGCGGCATCGATCCGGTCGACCGTGCCCGTGGACGCTACACCGTCCGCTATTACATTGTGGCCATCCTGTTTGTGGTCTTCGATGTGGAGACCATCTTCCTTTTTCCGTGGGCGGTGAAGTTCAAGGCCTTCGGCCTGTTCGGCTTGTTCGAGATGCTGATCTTCCTCGGCATCCTGATCGTTGGCTATATCTGGATCTGGCAAAAAGGTGCGCTGGAGTGGGTGTGAGAGTCGCCGCCGGTAGAATTTCAACTATCCCGATACTCTCATGGTCACAGTTGTGTGTGGTGTTGCGTTGACAGCGGATTGACTGGACTGTTAGAAGTAAGCCGCATTTTGATTGGTTTGCAAGTGAATTAATCGTTGCGCGATGGCTGACGAACCCAAATCCCCAGCGGCACCACCGGACGGCGAAAAACCGTCGGCCGAGAAAATTGCCGGAGGAACTTCCGCGGCAACGCCTCCGCCTGCCGCCGCGAAACCCACTGCCCCAGCCGAAAAGCCCGCTGCCGGTGCGACTCCGCCCAAACCTGCAGCCCCGGCCAAGCCCGCCGCTCCTGTTCCCCAGCCTTGGGATTCGCCCCTCGTTGCCCGTCTCAAACGTCAGTTCGGCACCGGCCTCGAGCCCTGGACCTACCTCGGCCAGAACTATCTGCAAGTCGATCGCGCGCTGGCGCCCACCATCCTGCAACTCCTTCGAGACGAAGAGAAATTCGATTACCTCGTCGATGTCACCGCGGTCCACTATCCCAAGCGTGATCGCCAATTCGACGTCGTCTGGATCCTCTACTCCTTTGCCAAGAACGAAAGACTCCGCGTAAAGACGCAGATCACCGAGAGTGAGCATGCTCCCTCCGTGACGCCGCTGTGGGCGACCGCAAACTGGCTGGAGCGCGAAACCTTCGACATGTTTGGGATCCATTTCGACGGCCACCCCGACCTCAAGCGCATTCTGCTGCCCGATGGTTGGAAAGGCCATCCCTTGCGAAAGGACTACGGCATCATCCAGCAAGATCAGGAGTGGGTGCAGATCAACCTGGGAATTGAGAGTGGCCAATGAATGGGAACGCAGGTGCCCGCATCGTCACCTCTGTTGCAATGCGGACGGATGTGCAGGACGGATGGCGGATAGAGCCGACGACCGACGACCGACGACCGACGACCAAGCATGACTGACCCGATCAGTTCCATTTCGCATCTCGACCTCGACGAAAGTGAGAAGACTTTCCTCGATGCGAACGAACTCATCATCAATATGGGGCCGCAGCACCCGGCGACCCATGGGGTTCTTCGCGTCATCCTTCGCCTCGACGGCGAAAAGGTCATGGGTCTCGAGTGCGTCATCGGCTATCTCCATCGCGGCGTCGAGAAAATCGCCGAACATCGCACCTACACGATGTTCAATCCCTACGTCGACCGCATGGACTACGTCGCCGCGGTGTCGAACGGCCTTGGGTACTGCGAAGCCGTTGAGAAGCTCCTCAACATCGAGGCGCCACCGCGTGCCAATTACATTCGCGTCATTCTCACGGAATTGAACCGGCTGGCCAGCCACCAGCTCTGGCTCGGCACCCACGCCCTCGACATCGGCGCCATGACGCCGCTCTTTTACACCTTCCGTGATCGTGAAGAGATCTTAAAAATCTTCGAAAAGTACTGTGGCGCGCGTCTCACCACGCATGCTTTCCGCATCGGCGGCTGCCAGTACGAAACCTACGAAGGATTTGAAAAAGACGTCAAGAAGTTCCTGACCTTCGTTGCTCCCAAGATTGACGAATACGAAGAGCTCCTGACCACCAACCGTATCTGGGTCGAACGTACCAGGAACGTCGGAACCATCTCGGCGAAAGACTGCATCGCCCTCGGAGTCACCGGGCCGGTCTTGCGTGCCAGCGGCGTGAAATGGGACCTGCGCAAAGCGCAGCCTTACGCCGTATATAAACAATTCGAATTCGATGTCCCGACCGGCCAGCACGGCGACACCTACGACCGGTACCTGGTACGCATGGCGGAAATGCGCCAATCGCTGCGCATCATCCAGCAGGCTGTCGACGGAATTCCCGAAGGCCCGATCATGGCAAAAGTGCCCAAGGTCATAAAGCCTCCGGTTGGCGAGATCTATCACTCGATCGAAGCCCCCAAGGGCGAGCTCGGCTATTTCATTGTCAGCGACGGATCCACCCAGCCCTACCGCATCCGCGTCCGTCCGCCTTCCTTCGTCAACCTCCAGGCACTAGACCTGATGTGCCGTGGTCAGCTGGTCGCCGACGTCATCGCCGTCATCGGTACGCTCGACATCGTTCTTGGCGAGGTGGACCGCTGATGCCCAGCTTTATCACCTCGTATCTCGACAAAAGCGTGCAGGTTACTCCAGGCCAGGCCGGCAGCCCCTTCTGGGCGCTGGTCTACATCCTCATCGTCTTCGGCGGAGTCTCACTCGCGGTCGTCTGCATGAACTGGCTGGAGCGCAAGATCCTCGCGCACATGCAGGTCCGCCTCGGCCCCATGCGTGTCGGCCCCCATGGCCTGCTTCAGCCCATCGCCGATGCGCTCAAGCTCATTCTGAAAGAAGACATCATCCCCGAAGGCGCCGACACCTTTGTCTTTCTGCTCGCCCCTGTCATCATTCTGCTCGCCGTCTTCAGCGTGTATTGCGTGATCCCCTTCGGTCCCACCCATGCCATCACCGACATGAATATCGGGATACTGTTCATGCTCGGCGTTTCGTCGCTCGGCGTGCTGGGCATCGTGATGGCCGGTTGGGCCTCGAACTCACACTATCCCCTCATCGGCGCTCTGCGCTCGAGCGCGCAGATGGTCTCTTACGAGATCGCCATGGGATTGGCGGTTGTCTCCGCGGTCTTGATGACCAGCCTCAATGCCACCGGTACCGGCACGCTAAGCATGATCGGCATTGTGCAGGCCCAAAATCAGCAACACGTGTGGTTCATCTTTAAGTATTTCCCATTGGGCTTCATCGCTTTCTTCATTTTCGCCGTGGCCATGGTCGCCGAGACCAACCGTGCTCCCTTCGATCTGCCCGAAGCCGAATCCGAACTGACGGCCGGCTTCCACACCGAATACAGCGGACTCCGTTGGTCGTTGTTCATGCTCGGCGAGTACGCGGCCATGATCGCTGTCTCGTCGATCGCCATCACGCTCTGGCTCGGCGGCTGGATGCGGCCGTTCCCGAACCTGCTCAGCGGCCCTACCTGGGACCTGGCCTTCTCGTTTTTTCCGCCGCTCACCTTCTTCGGCCTCGCCGCCATGACGTTCTATAGCACCATCCGCATGCCGAAGCACCCCTACTTCCGCCTTCAGACTCTGGGCTTGGGCGCGTTCGGCGCGGTGTTCGCGCTGATCGGATTGCTTCTCCTGGTGCCTCCCGTGCGCGACCACGTGCAAGACGTATATTGGTTCGTCGCCAAGATCGCCGTGTTTTTGTACCTGTACATCTGGTATCGCGGAACTTTCCCGCGCTACCGCTTCGACCAGTTGATGAAGGTGGGCTGGAAAGTTCTATTGCCGATGGGGATCGGCGTATTGATGCTTACGGGCGTGGCAGGTTTGCGCTCGGAAATCTGGGTTTTCGTGAAACACCTGGTTCACATCTGATTATGGAGCAAGTCGCTCAACCCGTTGCCACAACCTTCTTCTTCTACTTTCTCTCGGGACTGGCCATCCTGAGCGGAGTGCTTGTCATCACCCGCAAGAATCCAGTGCACTCCGCGCTCGCCCTGATCTTGACTTTGTTGTGCGTTGCCGGCCTGTACCTGATGCTGTACGCTCCCTTCGTCGCCGGTGTGCAGATCATCCTGTACGTCGGCGGCATCATGGTGCTGTTCCTGTTTGTCATCATGTTGGTGAACCTGGAACGCTCGGAGAAAGAAAAACAATTCAACCAGCAATGGCTGCCCGGCCTTTTGGCGGCAGTTGGGTTGGGGGGCTTGTTAGTAGCCATCTACCTGCGTGGTAAAGCAATCTTCGCGCAGCCCGTTCTCCAGATGCCCGAGACGGAAAATACCCAGAAAGTCGGGCAGATGCTCTACAGCAACTACATGTTCCCCTTTGAAATCGCGTCCCTGCTGCTGCTGGTCGCAATCATCGGTGCCGTCGTCATGGCGAAAAAGAGAATTTGAAAAGGCAGCTCTTAGCCATTTAGCCGTTAGCTCTTAGCTCTCCTGTATTGAACTTATGAGTGATCGGGAGAGAACGGAAGCCCAAGTTCAAGACGTCCGCGGCAGAGGGAGTCTTAACTGAAGAGCTAAAAGCTAACAGCTAAAAGCTAAGAGCTAACAGCTAACAGCTAAAAGCTAAGAGCTGATTTTTTATGGTTCCCATTACTACGCTCCACTATCTCGTCGTGGCCGCCGCCTTGTTCGTGCTGGGCGTGATCGGTGTGTTGACGCGCCGCAACGTGGTCATCGTTTTAATGTCGATTGAGTTGATCCTCAACGCCGTGAACCTGAACCTCGTCGCCTTTTCCCGCATGTGGGGACTGCACGGGCAGGTGTTCGCGATTTTCGTCATCACCGACGCCGCCGCCGAAGCTGCCGTCGGCCTCGGCATCCTGATCGCCTTCTTCCGCAATAAAGAGACGGTCAACGTCGACGAAGTGGATCTTTTGAAATGGTGAAACATAGCTTTTAGCCGTTAGCTCCTAGCCTTTAGCCCGTGAGGCCTAGGGATTGAGCTAAGAGCTAACAGCTAAGAGCTAACGGCCAAAAATGTTTCTCGAAAACATCTATCTCATCCCGCTCCTCCCCGCCTTCGGCGCCACCCTCATGTTCTTCTTCGGCAGAAAGCTGAAGAAGCAGACGGTGAGCGCCGTCTGCGTAGGAGCCGTCGCCCTCGCCTTCGTCATGTCCTGTGGCGCCGTCTACCAGTACACCCACACGTACACCAACGGGCAGGCTTTCGACAAACCGATGTACACCTGGCTGGGCTCCGACACCGGCCACCTCACCTACACCACCAAAGACGGCTATCCCGCCGACTTCCAGGCCCAGGTCGGCTTCCTGCTCGATCCGCTTTCCAGCATCTGGCTCCTGTTCGTCACCGGCGTCGGCATGCTCATCCACATCTACTCCACCGGCTACATGGCGCATGAAAGCGGCTACTACCGCTTCTTCGGATATCTGAACCTCTTCATGTTCTCCATGCTGACGCTCATCCTGGCCAATAACTACGCTCTTATGTTCGTTGGCTGGGAAGGTGTGGGCCTCTGCTCCTACCTCCTGATCGGTTTCTACTTCCACCGCAAGTCGGCCAGTGACGCCGCCAACAAAGCATTCATCGTGAACCGCATTGGCGATGCCGGATTCATCCTCGGCATCTTCACCATCGCGTGGTGCATGGGCTCGATGCGTTTCACCGACGTGAATGCCATGGCCCACAGCGGCCACTTCCTTATCGGCGACCGCACGCTGACTGCCGCCGCGCTTCTCCTCTTCGTCGGCGCTTGCGGCAAATCTGCCCAGCTTCCTCTCTACATCTGGCTGCCCGACGCCATGGAAGGCCCCACGCCCGTCTCTGCGCTCATCCACGCCGCCACCATGGTCACCGCCGGCGTCTACATGGTCGCCCGCTCGAACGCGATCTTCGTGCTCGCGCCCACCGCCATGAAGACGGTCGCCATTGTCGGCGCGCTCACCGCAATCTTCGCTGCCTCCATCGGCCTCGTCCAGAACGACATCAAACGCGTCCTTGCCTACTCCACCGTCTCCCAGCTCGGATACATGTTCCTCGCGCTCGGCGTTGGAGCCTTCTCGGCAGGCGTCTTCCACGTCTTCACCCACGCCTTCTTCAAAGCGCTGCTCTTCCTCGGCGCCGGCTCGGTCATCCACGCCATGAGCGGCGAGCAGGACATGCGCAATATGGGCGACCTCGGCCATCGCACGCCCGTCACCCACATCACCATGTTCATCGCGACCCTGGCGATCGCTGGAATCCCGCCCTTCGCCGGGTTCTTCTCCAAGGACGAGATTCTCTGGCAGACCTGGACCTCTGAGCACGGCGCCTACATTTGGCTATGGGTCATCGGATACGGCACAGCCCTCATGACCGCGTTTTACATGTTCCGGCTCATGTATCTGACCTTCCACGGTCGTCCCCGCATGAGCCACGACGTGGAGCACCACATCCACGAGTCGCCGAAATCCATGACCGTGCCGCTCATGATCCTGGCCTTCTGCTCGATCTTCGCCGGGTGGCTGGGCTGGCCACACAGCCTCGGTGGCTCCGATCGCTTCGGCGCGTTCCTCAAGCCCGTGTTTGCCAAGGAAGCTAAAGTCTTCCAGGAAGAAGGCAAGGTCGGACAACTCGCCGCCGGCGAACGCGAAGAAGAACACACGAGTGGAACCGAATACGGCTTGATGTTCCTCTCGGTAGCTGCGGGACTCGTTGGGTGGGGTATGGCGTGGCGAGCTTACCGCCATGCCGACAAGGGTTATCCCGAGCCTATCGAAGTCGCTGCCAAGCCGATCTACACCGCTCTCTACAACAAGTGGTACGTCGACGAGCTTTACGACTACCTCTTCACCGGCCGCCGCAAAGTGGGCAACGTCCGCCTCGGCGTCCTCGGCTTAGGCGACGCCTCCGCCTGGTTCGACGTCCACGTCGTCGACGGAGCCGTCAACGGAACCGGTTGGACGACTCGCATCGTCGCTTCCATCTCCAAGTGGTTCGATACTTGGATCATTGATGGCATCGGAGTCAACGGCCCGGCCATCCTCGCGCGTGTCCTGTCTTACCCATTCCGCCTATTCGAATGGGGATTGGTGCAGTGGTACGCACTCGTCATGATCGCCGGATTGCTGGGATTTGTTTTTTACTATGCGTACAGGTAGCGCCGGCGTTCCGCCGGCAAAGGATTGCTCGCAGCTTAAAGCTTTTAACTGGCTACTGGCCACTGGCAACTGACAACTGTACTTATGCAGAATCACATTCTCTCCATCATCCTCTTCACGCCGCTCGTGGGCGCCCTCGTCCTCCTGTTCGTCCCCAACGAGAACAAGGACGCGATCCGCTGGATCGCCAACATCTTCTCCCTCGGCGGCTTCCTGATCTCGCTGCCGCTCGTGCCCATGTTCTGGGCCCTGCGCTTCGATGCCACGCAGCCCTTCAAGTTCATCGAAGGCGCGCCCAGCAACTGGATCCCAACCATCGGCGCCGGTTACTACCTCGGCATCGACGGCATTTCCTTCTTGCTGATCATGCTGACCACGCTGCTCGGCTGGATCTCGATCCTCTCCTCTTGGGACGCCATCGAGAACCGGGTCAAGGAATACTACGTCTGGTTCCTCGTCCTGCAGACCGGCATGCTTGGCGTCTTCATGGCGCTCGACTTCTTCCTGTTCTTCGTCTTCTGGGAAGCGATGCTGGTTCCGATGTACCTGCTCATCGGTATCTGGGGAGGCCCGCGCAAACTCTACGCTGCGATCAAGTTCTTTCTCTACACGCTCGCTGGCTCCGTCCTGATGCTGCTGGGCGTGCTGTTCCTTTATTTCTTCCACCACAGCGTCACCGGCGTTTATACCTTCGCGATTCCCGAGCTCTACAAGACCGCGCCACAAATCTTCTTCAATCCGGCGTACGGCTCGACCTACGCAACCTTGCTTTTCTTCTGCTTCTTCTTCGCCTTCGCGATTAAGGTCCCGATGTTCCCCTTCCACACCTGGCTGCCCGACGCGCACGTCGAGGCGCCGACTGCAGGCTCGGTCATCCTGGCCGGCGTCCTGCTGAAGATGGGAACCTACGGCTTCATTCGCTTCTCGCTGCCGTTCTTCCCCGCGGTCGTCATGAGTTCGAAAGTCCGCGGCTGGATGATTGCCCTCTCCATCATTGGCATCATCTACGGCGGCCTCGTGTCCCTCATGCAAAAGGACATGAAGAAGCTCGTCGCCTACTCCTCCGTCAGTCACCTCGGTTTCTGCACGCTGGGAATCTTTGCTTTGACCCCGATGGGACTCAGCGGCTCTGTATTGCAGCAGATCAACCACGGCATCTCGACCGGCGCGCTGTTCTTGATCGTGGGCGTGCTCTACGAACGCCGCCACACTCGCGAGATTTCGGAATACGGCGGCATCTCGAACGTGATGCCCATCTACGCGACCATCACCATGATCATGTTCCTGTCTTCGATGGGATTGCCGCTCCTCAACGGCTTCGTGGGCGAGTTCACCATCCTGCAGGGCACGTTCATGGCGAACTGGAAGTGGGCTGCGTGGGCCGTTCCCGGCGTCATCCTCGCGGCAGCGTATTTGCTCTGGCTCTATCAGCGCGTCTTTTTCGGAACCGTCACCAATCCCAAGAACGAAAAGCTGCATGACCTGTCGGCCCGCGAGATCGCCACGTTCGTGCCATTGATCATCATGGCGTTGTGGATCGGCCTCTATCCGAAGCCGTTCTTCCAGATTCTCGAGCAGCCAGTCACCCAACTCGCGCGCACTGTGCAAGAGGGAGCGAAGAATCCGAATGTGGTGGCGACGGCCCCCGCCGCTGCTCCCGCGTCCGCGCCACTGGATCCCGATCCAGCGAAAGGGAAGGACTAAAGTGGTCGGCACCATCGCGCAATACTTCAACGGCGTGGACTATCTGCTGGCCCTGCCCATGATTTTGTTGACCCTGTTCGCCATGGGCATCCTGCTGATCGACCTGATGTTGCCGCCGGAATGGAAATGGACCAACGCCGTGACAGCTCTGGTCGGCGTCGGATTCGCCACCACGGGAGTGTGGAAAATCCAGACCTGGTACAACGCCCAGGGCGCTCTGATGAGCCACACCGGATTCCTGGGAACGCTTCTCGTCGACCGCTTTGCCATCTACTTCTTCTACCTCTTTCTCGCCGGCACGGCAGTTGCCATCCTGATGTCTGCCCGCTATCTCGCAATCGAGCACGAGAATCATGGCGAGTATTACGCCCTGATGTTGTTCTCGGTCGTCGGCATGATGTGCATGGCAGCGGGCAACGACATCGTGCTCATCTTCATTGGGCTCGAGCTGATGGCGATTTCCACCTACGTCCTCGTCGGATTTTTGCGCCGCGACAAGCGGTCCAATGAAGCCGCTCTGAAATACATGCTGCTCGGCGCCTTCTCCTCGGGAATTTTTGCCTACGGCTTGTCCCTTTTTTATGGAGTGACTGGTACAACCAACGTCGAATTTATCTGGCGCCGCCTGTCTGAGCGCGTTCAAATGAACGGAGGTCACGCGGACCCGATCCTCGTGGTCGCGATGCTCACCACCGCCACCGGCCTGTTGTTCAAGGTGGCCGCGGTGCCGTTCCATCAGTGGGCCCCGGATGCGTATGAGGGCGCGCCGACCAGTATCACCGGTTTCATGTCGGTATCGGTGAAGGCCGCGGGATGGGCGATGCTGTTGCGCTTGTTCTTCATGATGTTGCCGTTGCGCCCAGCCTATGTTCCCTTCCTCGTGTTCGTATCGATTGCGACCATGACCGGCGCGAATTTTGCCGCGCTCACGCAGAACAATCTGAAGCGCCTGCTGGCGTATTCCTCGATTGCGCACGTGGGCTACATGCTGCTCGGCATGATCGCCGGTTCCCCCGACGCCTTCAATACCGACGGACTCAAAGGCATTCTGATCTATCTTTTCGTCTACACCTTCATGAATCTGGGCGCTTTTGCCGTCATCACGTCGCTGCGGCATCGAAACGTGATTGGCGACGAGATCGACGACATCGCCGGCCTCTATTCGCGCGCGCCCATCGAAGCCGTCCTGATGCTGTTCTTCCTGCTCTCGCTCGCAGGCATCCCGCCCCTGGCCGGCTTCTGGGGCAAGTACTTCATTTTCCTCAGCCTGGTGGAGACGGGCCATTACACGCTCGCCGCTCTTGCGGTTCTGTATTCGGTCTTTGGCCTGTACTACTATCTCCGCATCGCCAACGCGATGTTCATGCGCGAGCCGGTGGAGAAAGAGAAGCTGTCGCTCAGCCCCGCGTTGGGGCTGGCTCTGGCGGTGACAGCTTTCGCCACTCTGGCTGTAGGCATCTACCCGAACCCGATGATCCAGGCGGTGAACTGGGTGTGGGGCCTGACGCAGGTCACTCCGGTCGCACACCTGATCCGCTGAGCGTTCTCACGAGGATCCCTTGCCCGAAGACGGCGAAAGCCGGGAACCGAAGAAGAACATGCTGGTGCAGCTGGCGAACTACAGCCAGCTCGCCTTCATTTTTCCGGCGGCGACGGTCGTAGGCTGGCTGATCGGCGCCGCCCTTGATCATTGGCTGCACACCACCTGGCTCTATCTGGCCGGCTTGATCGTAGGCATTATCGCCGGCTTCGTAGAACTCATTCGCCTGGTGACCTCTTCCGAGTCGAAGCCATGACTATTTTTCATTTCTGACGACTACCGGGGGACGTTTTTTCACCGCTCCGGATCTCGACCAATCCAAAACTCGGGTATACCCCCCCTCCCCTCGGTTCTTTGGATTCAGGAATTTACGCGCGAGAGAGGGCCAAAATCTTTGGTTTCAAAGAACTTACAGGCAAAATATTCCGGATAAAGCACTTAGCTGCACCGGTGTGTGCCGCTCGCCTGTGCGCGCGGGCGACGTATCTTGGCGGAAAGAGATGAGGGGGCGCAAGGTCAGATGTCACGGTCCCGCGTGAGCGATGAACATTGGGTGCCGAGGCATGCGTCGCAGCAAGACTGCACGGTTCGGCGGCGGGCGGGACGCCCGCCGCACAGCCGCCGGGACGGCGGCGCTACTCAAGACGGCGGAGCTACTTTTTGTTACCGTGATCGCTTGCAGGAACTCCAGACTGATCCCGCCGACGCGGTATATTCCGGCGCGCTACCTCGCATCCAGCGCTGCATGACCATCCTCGCCCTCGTTGTTCCCACCCTTGCATGGCTCCGCTTCGGTGGTCGCACCGCCCTTGGCCTCGCTTGCGGATGCCTCATTGCGCTCTTCAATTTCGTCTGGCTGAAACGCGGAGTCGAAGCCTTGGCCGACCGCGTCGTCGGTTCCGGCAAAGCGCAGTCCGGGAAGGGAATTGTGACGCGTTTCCTGTTGCGCTACGTTTTGATGGGGGTTGGCGCGTATGGTATGTTAACTGTTTCTCCCGCGAGCCTCTACGGGCTTCTAGCTGGCCTGTTCTTGCCGGTAGTGGCTATCGCGTGCGAAGCCGCCTACGAACTTTACGTGGCCTTGGCGCGTGGTCTGTAACACCAGTCTCTAGTCGTTAGTCTCCAGTCGCTAGCGAGGATACACCTGTGCGGACGACGCAACGACAGGGCGGTGCCGGTCAGGTTCTTTCCCAATCGCGGAGATGTTTCTGGGACGAAAAGACTTGCTGGAGACTAGCGACTGAAAGCTGAGGACTGATTTTCTATGCCTGAGCAACTCTGGTTTACTGAAATTCTGAACCGTCTGTTTGGCCCGGCGGTGACCGTCCTGCTGGAAAAGCTGGGCCTCCATCCACATCATCCGCAGGCTCCCATCCCGAACTCGGCGGCCATGGAGATTCTGGTCTGCCTGTTCCTGATTGTGGTGTTCTTCGCAGTCCGTTTCCGACTGTCAGTCGACCGACCAGGTGCCTTGCAACATACATTTGAAGGAGTGGTTGGTTTCATTGAAGGGCAAAGCCGCGAAATTATAGGTGCGCATAGCGAAAGCTACACGCCATTTCTGGTATCGCTTGGTCTTTTCATTCTCTTCTGCAACCTCATTGGAGTGATTCCGGGGTTCGAATCACCAACTGCGTTACCAGTCGTGCCCTTGGGCTGTGCAATCGTGGCCTTTGTCTACTATCAAGCACAAGGGTTCAAACACGCCGGGATCAAATATCTGGCGCACTTCGCGGGACCGATGCCCGCTCTCGCTCCGCTCATGATCCCGATCGAACTCATCAGCCACCTCGCGCGCGTCCTATCTCTGACCATCCGTCTCTTCGCTAACATGTTCGCAGGCGATTTGGTGACGCTTGTGTTTTTTTCTCTCATTCCATTGGGACTTCCGATCGTATTTCTCGGGCTACATGTATTCGTTTCAGTCCTGCAGACCTACATTTTCGTTCTGCTGACCACGGTGTATCTGGCTGGGGCAGTCGCGGAAGAGCACTAGAGCAGTTTCGAATTTCAAGTTTCTGGTTTCGAAACCTCTTCCTGAGGCAAGCGGGAGCGAGACGAAACTCGAAACTTGAAATCCGAAACCGGGTTTCTCAGCCATCAGCGTGAGGGCGTCTGCACGGGATGACGTCAACCACCCACTGGCGGCATCTGATACGAGGAAAAACACAATGCGCAAACTCAGCTACTTCTTCATGATTCTTTCTGCGCTCTGCTTCGCCATTCCGGCATTGGCGCAGGGCGGCGAGGCGTCCGCGGTAAATTGGGTCGCCATCACCTCCGGATTCGCGATGGCCATCGCATCCGCAGTCTGCGGCCTGGCGCAGGCGAAGGCCACCGCCGCGGCGGCGGAAGGCCTGGCACGCAATCCGGCTGCCCGTCCGGGCATCCAACTGGCGCTCATTCTGGGCCTCGCCCTGATCGAGTCGCTGGCCCTGTACACCCTGGTCATTATTTTCGCGAAGGTGAAGTAGAGAAGCTTGTGGCTGGTCGCGAGTAGCTTCTGGCCTGCAAATCAAACAGCCTCTGTCGCCGGACAGAGGCTTTTTGCTTTTCCTGAGACCTGAGACCTAAGACCTGTACCCGCTCTGCTACCCTTTCCGCGTCCCGTCCCATTCCTGGTTCTTGCCTTCTGGGCCGCGTTCCACGGCGTCGACCAGAATGCGGCGCAGGCGATAGCGGCTTTCGAGGTCGGTGTTGACGATTTCAAAGCCGACTTCATTGACGCGCGCGCGGCGCAACAGGACCTGGGCGCGGACGTGGCGAACGCCCATCGAAATATCCAGGTTGGCTTCCGATCCGATACGCAGGTTGTCTTCCTTCGTGCCCATACCGCCGCCGAGGCTCATCTCGCGAATCAGGATGCTCGATTTGCCCCAGGAACTGCTGATGGTGGCCGAGAGTGTCTTGGAAAGCACGATGCGCTCGTAGCGCCGCTGCCGAACCCAAGGACAGGCGGGAGCGGAATCGAGGGCAGCAATCGCCAACTCGCTGGGCTCCAGCCCGCTGTCGGAAAGAATCTGGCTGCCATAGCGTGGATCGATCTTGGCGAGAGCCTGGGCCGCTGCAATGCGGATTTCCCGATGATGCATCCACTTCCACATCTTCTTGGCTTCCAGTAGTTCGCGCAGAACGCCGGTGGCCTCCGCGTCACGGAGACGTCCCAAAGACTCGATGGCCTTCACCTGCAGGAAAGCAGAGCGGCCCTCGGTGTCGCCGGCGCGAGCCATCACGACCAGAGGAGCAACGGCCGTCCGGTCGCCGCTCATGCCGATTTCATCGACCGCCTGGGGAATGACCAGAGGATCGAGAATTTCGAGCATTTCGAGCAGCGTGCGTCCACGGTCGGATGCTGCGCCGTAGGCAATTTGCCGGACGACGACGTCGTGGTAAAAGCGATTGAATTCGGGCAGGCGCACGGGCAACAGTTCGAGCAGCGTCAGAACGTCGAGGCGGCTCAGAAGGCCGACCACCGAGGCAGCCTGACGAGGCTGTCCGGTGCGCAGCATCTCGCGCATTTGGGCGAGAGCCGCTTTTCCCAGCTCCCGAACCAGTTCTACCATGCGATCGCATTCATCACGCCGCATGCAGCGGAAGAACCGGTCCGCCAGATGCTCCACCGCGGCCTGGCTGGTGCGCCGCAGGACTTCCAAAAGAGCTTCGGGAACGTGCTCAGCCCGCAAAGCTTCTTCGATAAATTCCGGGAAGCCGATTTTCCACGCCAATTCTTGGGCGCAAGTCATTGGCGAGCACCGGCCGTGCCTTGGCAATGGCTTCCATCGCGCCACAGACTTCGGTGACCGCGCTATAAGATTTGCGGGTACTGGCTTCCTGGCTCAAGCGGACGAACGCTGCACTTAACATGCTTTGCAGTTCGGTGTCCTGCTCCTTGCAGATCTGCTCTCCAACTCTGCGAATTGCGCAAGCCATCAGGTCGCCGCCCGGCCCGGGATAGAGGTCGGCCAATTGAGCCAGGCCCGTGGCAATCTTTCGCCGCGGCTCGGGATCCTTCGCGTCGAGGCAGTTAAAGTAGTTCCTCAGGATGAGGTCGGCGTTTTCTTTGTCGCCGCGCTCGAGCAGCACTTCCACGAACTGGCGCACGTTGCGCGGAGGTACGCAGGGCGCCTCGTTCGAGGTGAGAACGCTCTTCTTGCCCGCTTCCGGCACTTCCGACCAGAACATGCGGTCCAGAATGTCGGCGTGGGATTCGACCAGAATGCCGGCCTTTCCCATCTTCTCTTCCTGCACGCGCAGGATCTGGCGCAGCGTATCCATTTGCCGGCTCATGTGCTCCAGCATCTGGTGCACAGCGTTCACCTTCACTTCGCCCTTCTGATAGCGTTCCAGGGCAAAGCGGATCGCCATGTGCTCCGCGGCCTTCATGAGCAGAGGGGTATCGCTGTCGGTCTGGACGTTGCTGGCCAGGCTTTCCAATAGTTGCTGAAGGTTGACCCGGGTATTCGGGTCCGCCTCGCCCAGTTCTTTCTGCAGAACCTCTGGGCCGACATTCGGATTGGTGGATACCTCGCTGAAGCGGGTGAGGAGTCGGATGGCCTGGACCACCTCTTCTTCATGCAGCGGTACGGTTTTGCCATCCCAGACGCCGGTGCCGGTTCCACTTCCTCCCGGGACCTTGACGGTCGGCACGCTACCGATCGGCGCGCCCCCGGGTTCACCTCCGCCGCCACCACCCTTTGCGCCTTCCGCGGCGGCAATCAATTGAAGAAGCTTCTGAGGATCGTTCAACCATTGCTTGAACTCAGGTCCGAGCGTTTGTGCAGCGATCTGGGCGGCGATGGTTACGTCGCCTGTGGCCGGATCGGCCGCCACGAACTTCACTTCATTGATCCTGATCGAACTGCCCTTGCCGTCTCCCAAAGTCTCTTTGATCTGTTTGGCGACATCCTGCCCTTTAGACCCGCCCACGGCAAAGGCGCGCACCAGGCGCGCGAAGTCCTCGATCGTAACCTGATTGGAGAAATTAATGCTGGCGAGGCCCGCCGTCGTTAGCAGTTGAGCAAAGCTGCGTTCTGCTTGTCCGCTCTCGAGCGGGATGCCGTCCAGAAGAAGTTTCGACCCTGACACGCCCAGCAGGAACCCCTGGTCGCCGGATCGAGGCACGGCCTGCTGCAGTTCGTTCCAGGCGACCTCGAACTGCGTCTCGGTGCGCTTGTGCTCGAAGCCATAAAGCCGGACGTACTTCACCAGAATATTCAGGCTGTGAACGAAGGCGCTGGCCGAGGCGCTGCGGCCCGCTTGCGATGTCTCTGCGGTCGAGATAAGCGGCTCCCCGTACTTCTCGATTTCAGAGTCAGGGTAATGCGAAAAGTAGGGCCGCGCGAGTTACGGAGGTAATAGGCTGCGGGACGTGCGAAAATGAAAATTTGGGTATCGCCCGGTCACGCAAACTTGACTCCTCACACCTCGGCACAACCAGCGCGCACATCATCACCGACTGTCGGATTTGCCAATTGGATGCGGCGAGTCCCGGAGGAATGCCAGCGCGCGGCAACGGATTTTGCGCCGGATCCCGTCCATGACCTGCGCGTGGCTCTGCGGCGTTGCCGGTCCATGGCGGATGGGCTGATGGCGGTCGATCCCGATCGCGCGTGGAAGCAGATGAAGAAGGCGGGCAAGGCTCTGTTCCGCAGCCTGGGCGAGTTGCGCGACGTACAAGTGATGGCGGAATGGGTGCAGAAACTGGGTCCGGCGGACGATCCCGAGACCCAGGCGCTGCTCGCCCTTTTAGCTCGACGGGAACAGGAGCATAAGCTCACGGCGAGCGACGCCCTTCGTGCATTTGATGTCCGGCAGTGGCGCAAGTGGAGCCGGGAACTGCCCCGCCGGGCCAGTCGGGTGAAACCGGGGAGCATCGTGTTCAAGCACCTGGCTCTGGAGCGCTGGAGCGAGGCGCACGAACTGCATCGGCGGGCGCTGCGCAACCGCTCGCAGACCTCTCTGCACCAGTTGCGCATTGGGCTGAAGCGGTTTCGCTATATCGTGGAGAACTTTCTGCCGCAGCAGCACCAGGCTTGGAGCAACGATCTGAAAGAATTGCAGGACCTGCTGGGCGACGTGCACGATCTCGACGTGTTGTGGGCGACGGCCACGCAGGTCAATGCGTTTGCCAGCCCGGAGTCGCGCAAGCGCTGGCACGACCTCATTCAAGAAGAACGGGAAAAGCGGATCACTCGTTATCGGGAGCGGATGGTCGGTCCGGATCCCTTGTGGAACGCCTGGCGCGCGGAGTTGCCGCAGGGGAAACAGGTGCAGGCAGCGGCAATGGCCCGCCTGAAACTGTGGGCTTCGTTCCTCGATCCCGACTTTGCGCATGCCCAGCGGGTTGCCAACCTTTCCCAGCAGGTTTTCGACGGGCTGAAGAAATTGGGCATGGCTCCGACTAGCCCGAATCAGGATCTGCGCTCCATTCTTTTCGTAGCCGCACTTCTGCATGATGTGGGCCGGTCGAAGCATGACAAGTCGCGTCACAAGATCTCTTACCGCCTGATCCACAAGTTGACGCCGCCATTGGGGTGGAGCGCGTCGGACCTTCAGTTGGTCGCGATCGTGGCCCGCTTTCATCGCGGGGCGATCCCCAGTTCTCGAAGCAAGCCCGTGCAGGTGCTGGCTCTTGATCAGAAGAAAATTGCGACGCATCTGGCCGGCATTCTCCGCTTTGCCAACGCGCTCGATGGAGAGAGTGAAGGGAGAATTGAGCGAGTCCGGCTGGAGAAGAAAGAGGATGCGTTGGTGGTGTATGCCTCCGCATACGCGCCCTGGACCAAGGCCGCGGAAGGTATTGCAGGAGCGGGCTACCTTTTGCAACTAGTCCTGCGTACACCGATCCTGGTGAAGCCACTGAGGCGGGCGTCCGGCCGCTCGGCCGCTTCCAGGAAGGTCGAGCTAGAAGCCGGGCAGGTACTTCCTGCCGCACCGGCACTTCGATACAAACGAACTGAGAACTTGAATCGAATGACACACGCACTTCTGGTTGGCAAGGCTGTCGAATGGCTCCGTCACTACCGGTGCGGGGTAGTGCTTTCCGAGCAGGCTTGTGTGAGCGGCGAGATGCCCGATGCTATCGGATGGAAACGGGCGTGTCACTCGGTGCTGATCGAGTGCAAGATCTCGCGAGCGGATTTCCTCGCCGACCGCACCAAGCCCTTTCGACAGAAACCGGAACTTGGAGTCGGGTGCGAGCGGTTTTACCTTGTGCCGCGCGGTCTGGTTGGTGCGGATGAACTTCCGGCCGGATGGGGACTGCTGGAGTTTCACAAACGCTGTGTCGAAATCACCCGGCCCTCACGAAAGAACCTGCGCAGCGAGGAAGGGTTTCGTTGCGAAATGAACCTGCTGTTGGCCAGCCTGCGCCGAGTCGAGATTCGCATCGAACCACAAACCATCACCGAATTTCTCAAGTGGCAGAACCGGATGGCGGAGTACAACGGCGGAAGGCACCCGGAAGGCGTGACGGCTCCAGAAAGTGAGCCGAACCTGTTCCTTGACGTGGATGGGCGCGAATCTGATTCGACGCAGGCGAGCAGGGGAACTAAATCTCTCTCCGCCCCTCCATCGCTTTCAGCATCGTGATCTCGTCTGTGTACTCGATGTCGCTGCCCACCGGGATTCCCATGGCGATGCGCGTGACGCGCAGGCCTTGACGCTTCAACTGTTGTGACAGGTAGGTCGCCGTGGCTTCGCCCTCCACGGTGGGGTTGGTCGCGATGATCACTTCGTCGACTTCCCCGGCCTCTACGCGGCGGAGCAAATTGGCGATCCGCAATTGATCCGGACCGATGCCATGCAGAGGTGAAAGCGATCCGTGCAGCACGTGGTAGGCGCCGTTGAAGTGCTTGGTCTTTTCTACCGCGGCGATGTTGGTCGGTTCCTCGACCACGCACACCATGCGTTGATTCCGCGTCGGACTGCTGCAATAGACGCAGGGATCGACGTCGGTGATGTTGTTGCAGACCGAGCACAGCCGCAGATTAGCCTTCACGTCGTGAACGGCTCTTGCCAGCGCGTCGGCGTCTTCGTCGCTGGAACGGAGAATGTGGAAAGCGAGCCTCTGCGCGCTCTTGCTGCCAATTCCGGGCAGCTTCTTCAATTCGTCGATGAGCCGGGTCATCGGCTCGGCAAATCTGGACATAATAAAGATTTGGTAATTGGGTAATTTTGTAATTTGATTGGATGGCCTGCACGACCACCAGCTGTGTGCAACAAGAAAGCTTTTCAAATTACCAAATTACAAAATTACTAGATTGCTAAATTCCGAGCCCCAGTCCCCCCAACATTCCGCCGAGGCTCGATTGCATCGCTTGATCGACCTTACGGCTGCCTTCATTCACGGCGGCGGTGATCAGATCCTGCAGCATCTCGATATCGCCCGCTTTCACGGCTTCTGGATCGATCTTCAGGTTCAGCAGTTGCTTGCGACCATCCATTTTGATCTGAACCGTGCCGCCACCAGATGAGGCTTCGACCACGGTGTCCTGCATTTTCTTCTGCAAGGCTTCGTACTGCTGCTTGGCCTGCGACATCAACTGCTGGAGATTGAACCCGCCCATGATTTCCTCGTTATTTTTTGTCGCGCTGATCGATGATCGTGCGGATCTCAGCGCCGAACTTTTCCCGCAGGCGGCGCACAATCGGCTCCTGCTCGGCGCGAGCCCGGCCGCCTCCATTGGATGCGGTCGACACTCGTGCCGGCGCAGCTTGAGCCGTACCTCCGGGCAGAACTTTCAGTTTCAGGGGCCGTCCCGCGGCCCCGCTAGCGCTGGCGATGGCGACCCGTTTCGCCTCCGCACCCAGCGACATGTCGATCACGGCTGCGGTCGAGGCAACTTTGATCACGATTTCATTTCCCTCGATGGCCCACTCCCCGGTCTCAAGCATGGAAACCAGCATCCGGTGGCCGGCGTCGCCCAGGGCGTTCAGTATGGCGTTTCGGATCTGATCCAGGTCGGCTTGCGGCGCAGCAACGGGAGCCTGTTCGAGCGCGACCACGCGCGCGGGATCCGGCACAGATGCCGGCTCATGCGCCACGCTGCCCAGGATTACGGGTGTTGTGGGCGTGGCATTGGCCACGATGCGTGGTCCTATGCCCCCACTCGTGTCGGCGGAAAGTTCCGGCTTCGAGCCGCCCTTGCGGGCGGAATCGGCGGCAAACGGCGACACAGAGCTGCCACGCGCGTGAGACAACGACGGTGCACCGCGGCTCTCGACCTGCGGCCGGCCGAGACGGCTAGCGCCGGGAGCGGCCAGCCGTGCTCACCTCGCTGAGCAACTGCTCAATCGGGATCAGTCTCTGGGCGTGGACCATCTTCAGCAGGCCCAGTTCCAGATGAAACCGCTGTTCTTGCCTGTATCCAAGCTCGTTGTGAGTGCGCAGCATGATTTGCAGATGCCGTGCCAGATCTTCCTCGCTGAAGAGCTCCGCGATGCGCGCCACACGAGTCCGCTCATCCCCGGAAATCTGCAGCAGGGAGGAATCCTTGCCCGCAACTTTCGCGACCACGGCATTGCGCAGGAAACGCACCAACTGACGCGCGAAGTGAGCCGGATTTTGGCCTTCGCTGATGAGCCGGTCGGCCAATCGCAGGGCATCGTCACTCGAGCTGCGAGCCACTGCCTGCATGACTTCTTCCAGCACGCCCGAGGGCACGGCGCCAATGAGCTGGCGCACGGAATCCGCCGTCAGGTTGCCGGTACTGGAGGCGATGGCCTGATCCAGGATGGATAAAGCGTCCCGCATCGACCCATCGCCGGCTTCCGCCAGCAGCGCCAAGGCATCGTCGTCGGCCTGAAGCTTTTCCCGTCCAATCAGATCGCGCAGCTGTCCCATGATTTCTTCGAAGCGCACCGCCCGGAAACTGAAATGCTGGCAGCGGGAGCGGATGGTTTGCGGGATATCCTCGGGCTGGGTTGTAGCCAGCATGAAGACCACATGCCCGGGAGGCTCTTCCAGCGTCTTCAGGAGCGCGTTGAAGGCGGCATCGGTGATCTGGTGGGCTTCGTCGAGGATGTAGATTTTGAAGCGGTCGCGAGCGGGCCGGTACCGTGCCGCTTCGCGGAGTTCGCGAATCTCGTCAATTCCGCGGTTCGTCGCGGCGTCGATTTCGATTACGTCCACGGAATTGCCGGCGCGAATCTCGGTGCAGGAGTCGCAGACCCCGCAGGGTTCGGGCACGGGGTGGTCGGTCGAGCGGCAATTCAGCGCCATCGCCAGGATGCGCGCCACGGTCGTCTTCCCGATGCCCCGGTGGCCGCTGAAAATATAGCCATGCGCGGTCCGCCCCTGTTCAATGGCGTTCTTCAGGGTCCGGGTAACATGTTCCTGTCCGATGACTTCGGAGAACTTCTGCGGACGATACTTGCGCGCCAGAACCTGATAGCTCATGGGAGAGAAGACTCGATTATACCGTGAGCTTCTGTCTTGAATCGCTTCGCAGCCGGACGATTTACGGGCCCCAGTAAATTTGGCGGATTCGCAGCAAACCCTTGCGCCATGGCCGGTTAAGCGATACCCTCTTTCGCGGACAAATTTCTCTGAGTGCAGAAGGAGAGAGCTCTCCATGCAACTTCAACTCACCACAAGGACAGTGGACGGGATTCTCGTCGTCAACTGTGATGGCCGGATCGTCTTCGGAGAAGAATCAGCCGAACTCCGCGACACCGTAAGAAAGCTGCTGACCCAGAACAATCAGGTGGTTCTCAACCTCGGCGGGGTGACCTATATCGATTCCGGCGGGCTGGGGACCTTGGTGTCGCTTTACACCACGGCCCACAACGCCGGTGGAGCAATCAAGCTGTCGAACCTCACGCAGCGCGTCGGTGATCTGTTGCAGGTCACCAAACTCCTCACCGTCTTCGAAGTTTTCGACACCGAGGAAGAAGCGATTCAGTCCTTTCGAAAGGGCGCCGCTGCCTAAGAACGCCTCTGGAGCCGGGGAGCTGCGTCTCCCTGGCTTCTCTCCACGATGATCTCGAGAATTCTGTTCTTCGCCGGCGTGTTGTTGGCCGTCAGCGGATACGCTTCTCCTCCCGCCGCCCTGGCCCTGGGTCTTGCATTTGGCCTATTGTTTGCGCACCCTTTCGACAAGGAGTCGGCAAGATTCTCCAGGATCCTGCTGCAGGTTTCCGTGGTGGGTCTGGGGTTTGGAATGAATTTGCATGCGGTCGTGCATGCTGGCCGCACTGGATTTCTCTACACGCTGCTCAGCATCGGCTTCGCCATGGGCGTGGGGGTTCTGCTGGCGCGGCTCATGGGCGTGGAGCGGGTGGCCGGTTACCTGATTTCCGTGGGCACGGCGGTTTGTGGCGGGAGCGCGATTGCCGCGGTTGGGCCGGTGGTTGCCGCGAGCGATGAGCAGATGGCGGTTTCCCTGGGAACCATCTTCGTGCTCAATTCCGTGGCCCTGCTGACGTTCCCGTCGATCGGAGCGGCCCTGAAACTGAGCCAGAACCAGTTTGGTCTATGGGCGGCTTTGGCAATTCACGACACCAGTTCGGTCGTGGGCGCGGCGGCAAAGTACGGCGCTACCGCCCTGCAAGTCGGAACCACGGTGAAACTGGCGCGGGCGCTCTGGATTGTTCCACTGGCCGTGGGCACCGCGGCCCTGCGGCACGCCAAGGCCAGGATTCAGTGGCCCTGGTTCATCGCCCTGTTTTGCGTGGCGGCAGTGTGCAATACGTATTTCCCGGCGGGCCAGCGTGTCTACGAGGTCCTGAGTAAAGTTGCAAGGCTGGGCCTGACACTGACTCTCTACTTGATCGGGACCGGGCTTTCGCTTGCGACGCTAAAGCGCGTGGGGCACCGGCCTTTGATTCAGGGCGTGGTGCTTTGGCTGGCGGTCTCGATTTTGTCGCTGTGGCTGATTGAGATGGGCTGGATCGCGCTGTAAGGGGTTTTGACGCAGGACATCACTTGTGGCGATGCAGCGCTAATTTGACGCAAATCAGTTCACGTCGCTCAACTCGATCAGGCTAAAGGGACCGCCTCCGACCGCGGAATCCAAGATGACCAGGGTTCGAATTTGACCTGAAGCCAGCGGGTAGGTGCCGGTGAGGCTGGGAATCACATTCTGGGTTCCATTGACGGTCACGGCCACGTCGTAGTTGCCGGCGGCCTCGGACATGTAGGTCGACGCACTGGCATAGGCAAGGTTCGGGATCTGGGGGTTGCCACCCGCAATTCCGCTTCCGGCCGTTACCACGTAAACATCGATCGGACCCACGGTCGGCGCCACGTTGAGAATCCGGAGCTTGGCGTTTCCGCCGGTCGGCGCCGTGTTGTCGTCGGTGAAGACCGTGAGGCCGATGGAAGCGAAGGCTCCGGACGAAAACATGGTGCTATCGTCGCCACTTGGAATGGAAATACCGGCGTTCACATAGGGGTTTTTCGTGGTGCCAGTGGCGAAAAGTTTAACCGTATGCGACCCCGAACTGGTGCTGTGATAGCTGGTGCCTTGCCCGAAGCCGATGTTGGTTTGAATGCTTTTCCCGTCGAACTGTAAATCCACGTTGGCGGGTACGCTGGTGGAGGCCTGCACGAAGCGGTAACGCGCGTTGCCAGAACTGCATCCGAAACTGAGGAAAGTCACGCCAATCAGCGCTGCTCCCAGGAAGAGAGTTCTGATCATTGGCCTCCTGCGGCGTTCGATCACGCGGGGGTCTTGCCCTTTCAACCTGACAGCGTAATCGATCTTCGGTGGATGATTCCCTACATTTTCGGTAAGGGTTGAGGACTCAGTTGAGATCGTTCAGTTCAATCAAGCTGTAGGGCCCACCGCCAATCTGGGAATCGAGAATCACCAGCGTGCGAATCTGCTCTGAAGTCAGGGTATAGGTTCCAGTGAGATCCGCGATGATGTTCTGCGTTCCGCTGACGGTGACAATCACATCGTAACTGCCGGCCGCTTCCGAAAGGTATTTGTAGGCCGTGGGGTCGGCGTATGCCAGACTTGGCAGTTGCGGGTTTTGCCCGGCAATCCCGTTGCCTGACTGCACGACGTACACGTCGATCGTACCCACGGTGGGGGCGACGTTGATGATTCGGAGGCTGGCATTCCCCGTAGTTGGCGTGGTGTTGGTGTCGGCAACAACTAGCGGTGTATTCGGGATAGTGCCGCCGGAAAATTCGCCAAAACTGATAACGGTGTTGTCGCCGCCGGCCAGGGGTACCGAGCTACTTAAATAAGGGTTTGTGGTGGTGCCCGTTGCGAAGAGTGCGAACTTGCGAGAGCCAGAACCGATACTGCGATAGGTTGCCGATTGTCCGAAACCAATGTTGGTCTGGATGCTCTTGCCATCGATTTGAAGATCCACGTTGGAGGGGACAGCGGTGGCGGCCTGTACGAACCGGAAACGCGCATTGCCAGAGCCGCAGCCAAAACTGAGAAAAGCCACGCCCAGTCCAATCAATACCGCTCCGAGCGGCAGAACTTTTGACAGCTTGCCTTTCATCGCTTCGCTCCTGTAAAGAAATGTAAAGCTGTACAACGCCGCCCCATGGACCACGTTGGATGCAGTGTAATCTCTGCGAGATGCTCCGCGAACCCGGACTTGCGGCGATGCCACTGGTTTGCTAACCCGTCGCCGCGTCATGAAACAATAACCCGCGGCAGCTGCGAGAAGCACGAATGCGAGAACAGATCATTGCCACCATCCGCAGAGTGCCGCGTGGCTACGTGTCGACTTATGGCGCGATCGCCAAGGCCGCGGGCTATCCCGGCGCAGCGCGCCAGGTGGTGCGGGCGCTTCACACGGGAATCGATCTTCCCTGGCAGCGCATTGTCGGCGCCGGCGGGCACATCAAGCTGCGCGGCCATCATGCCATGGATCAGCGGCTTCGCCTGGAGATGGA
Source organism: uncultured Acidobacteriota bacterium (assembly GCA_963729415.1). GTDB lineage: Bacteria > Acidobacteriota > Terriglobia > Terriglobales > Acidobacteriaceae > Gp1-AA133. Next base: position 231,947 of record CAVSOD010000021.1, read on the forward strand.
AGGCGTCACGTTTCGGGGCCGCCGAGTGAACATGCGTCTTCACGAGTACAACTTCTCCAGACCAGCGAAAAAATCCAGTCCTAAGCCAAAGAAATCCAAGCCAAAGAAATCCGGTCGCAAGGCAAAAAAGAACTCCAGCCGATCCAAACGGAAGTGATAAGCAGCAGCGCGACTCCGGTTTCCTTGACTCGGCTTGTGGTGGCTTGTAGCGCGTAGCGAAGCTCTTGCCGCCAGCTACGAGCCGCCAGCTACTAGCCAGTCTTGAACCTCTCGTCGATTTCCACCTGATAGCCCGCGACCACACGATTCGTCTCATTCGCCATTCCCACCACGGCCATGAGCTCCTTGAACATCGCATCCGTCATGCCTTTCCCGCGCGCGCCCGCGGTGTGGGACGCGATGCAGTAGCCGCATTGGTTGCTCACGCTCACGGCGAGGTAAACCATCTCCTTGGTGAGCGGATCGAGGGCGCCAGGCGCCATGATCTGCTTGATGTCCTCCCATGTGCGCTTCAGCATCGCGGGATCATGCGCGATGGCTTTCCAGAAATTGTTGACCCAGTCGGTTTTGCGCGTAGCCATGATGTCGTCATATACAGCGCGCACTTCCGGACTCGCATCCGCGTACTCGATAAGCCCAAAGATCGACACGAATTCTCTCCACAGATAAATCGCTGCGCGACAGAGTTCCGCCCAGGAAGCCCTGAGCCGGCACTCTGATCGGAAGCGGAATTGTACTCGGAACTATCTCGACGCGGGCGGCAAGTTGCCTTCGAGCAACGCAGGCAGTTGCTCGGCGGGGCAACGCAATCCCACGTAGAACTGCCCGAAGAGCGCATAGACGGCGCTCACCTCGTCGAACCGCATCTCGTAGATCAACTTCTTAAAGACCAGCGGATCGTCGGCGAACAAGTCGACACCCCACTCCCAGTCGTCGAAACCGATGGAGCCGGTGATGATCTGCTTGACTTCTCCCGCATAACGGCGACCGACCATACCGTGTTCGCCCATTTGGCGGGCGCGTTCTTCGATCGGCAACGTGTACCAGTTCTTGTCTTCGCCGCGCCGCCGGTCCATCGGGTAAAAGCATGCATAGCGGTGGGGCGGGATCGCCGGGAAGAGGCGAGGCCGCATCGCTTCTTTTTGTCGAGCCAGAGTCTCCCGAATCTCGCGGTTCCATTCTTCAGAATGTGGTTCGATGCCGCGCTCGAGCAGGGTCTTGTAGACCTTGGTGGTGGAGTCGTACAAACCCAACTCGATGACGGACAGGTATGACGTTGTGGGCTCCCAGAATTCGCTCAAGCGGAGCTTCGCAAGCTGCAGTTCTGCCCGATTCAAGTCGTCGAACGTCTCGCGGAAGTGCAGGAACATCAGGTCGCCTTTGTGCCCGAGCAGGGAGAAGAAGGCGCTCTGTCCGCTGGCGTTTTTCTCCAGAGCGGCCATGACTGGTACCGCTTGACTCGTGATCTTCTGGCGCTCGGCTTCCGGCAAGTTGTGCCACGCATTCCAACGGAAGCGCATCATCTGGTGGAGAGTGCAATAGCCCTCGACGGTGAGGGGCACAGGCGGAATTGTCGCGGACGACGCCGCGACGGGAACAGGCCTAGTCGTCGTCATGATCTCCTCAATGGTCGCATTTATTGTACCTTTCGGCAGGGAACCGAAGCCTGAAAAGCGGTATTTCGCCGTTGGAAATCATCCCATTTACAATGCTGCCACTGTTCCACCGAGGGTGGTCGCCTGTTATGTCCAGATGGTTTGTCTTATTGATGATGTTGGCCGGCTTTGCCGGGTTGAGCTTCGCCCAGAGCCAGCGACTCTGGGTTCTGAGCCAGCCGGACATGGTCGTGGAATACGATCCCGGCACGTTCGCCCCGAAGCAATCTACCAAAGTTCCCAGCGAAATCCTGAAAGCCCCCAAGATTCTGCAGATCAATCACAAAGGCCAAATGCTGTATGCCCCCAACAGTGACGATCCCTCGCCCGACGTGGGCAAAAACGCTGACAAATTCTGGTTCTGGGATGGTCAGGCCCCGAGCCAACTGGGGAGGGAGATTCTTCGCATTTCCTCGCCTTCGGGTTCGAATCAGAAAGTGACGGAGGCCTCTCCGTGGCCGTTTCTCTCCTCCGATGGGGTGCATTTGTTCTGGTTCAGTAATCAGTTCAGCAAGCTCGAACGCGAGAACGTCGAGTTGTCGGTGACAACCACCTTCCGTGTCTGGCGATCGGAGCTGTCGGGAAAACAGAAAGAGGATCTGACTACGTTCGACTTTCCTGAATGCCGGTGCACCACCGGATCATGTTCCGAGACGTGTCCCGAGGTGCGATTCTGGATCCCCGATGATGGCGTCGACGACTACTTCTTCCTGACGCGGCTGATTCAGGGGCAAACCGAAACGAAATATCTGAGCAGCACCCTGTACCAGCGCGAAGGGGAGACCTGGTCGGGTAGTGACATGAAACAGCCGCTGCAGCGCGTGCTGGACATGGCCGAACACGGCGCGGTCTTTATTAGCGCGATTCTCGACATAGGCTGCTGCGGTTGGGAGAACCAAAGCAACGACCAGACCCTGCTTACGGCCTCGGGCAAGAGCGTTGTGCTATTCGACGAGCGTTTGCAGTACAAGAACCCTGACTATGACGTCAGCTTCTTCACCGAAAACGCCAAGCTGTCGCCGGACCTGGCACATGTGGCGATGACGATCGAGGCCAGCGCGAAGTCGACCGCCCCCATCCAACTCTCCGAGCAGGGCCAGGCGAACCCGGCCGAGTCGCTGAGGATTCGCAAGGCCCTTACCGAGTTGCCCGCGGTCGAGGTGGTCAGCGCGGAGGATCCCGGCAAACGTACGGCCTACCTTCCACACGCATTTCTGGTTGGCTGGCTGAATGAAAAAGAAATTCTGATTGTCGAAAACCACCTTCTCGTCGCCTACAACACCGTGTCTGGCACACGGCGAAAGTCTGCAATCAAAGTAGAAGATCCAGCCTTCGCATTCGTCCGCTGAACGCTGCACTTACAGTCCATCGCTCTAATCGGACCAGCGCTTTGGTTTGCGGTCCCAGCGGTGTGCCTTCAACTTCTGAAGAAGTGCGGAATCGAGTGGGGAAGCGTCGCTAGCCGCGACATTCCGGCGCACATGCTCGAGTTTCCTCATACCGACGATCGTGGTGTTGACATCAGGATTTGCGAGGATGAATCGCAACGCCATCTCCGGCAGCGTCATATCAGGCGGAACTAGTTCTTTCAATTTCTCGACCCGGGGAATGGTCGCACTAAGGTTCTCGGGCCCGAAATATCTCGCGCGCCAATCTGATTCCGGAAAGTGTGTCTCGAGTGTCATCTTTCCGCCCAGGCTGCCTTCATCGAGCGGCACCCGCGCAATTACGCCGATATTCAATTCCCGGCATACGGGAAAGAGCTTGTCTTCCGGCGCCTGATCGAAGATGTTGTAGATCACCTGCACGACGTCCACCAGGCCGGTCCGTAGCGCCTTGATGCCATTCTCCGGTTCCCAGCGGTTGAGGCTTAATCCGAAGGAGCGAATCTTGCCGTCGCTTTTCAGCTTCTCAACCGTGGTGCGAAATTCGGGTTCACCGGCCCAACTGTCGTCCCATACGTGGAATTGCAGTAGGACGACGGTTTTGACTCCCAATTTTTCGAGAATCCGATCGCAGTACTTGAAGACGTGATCGGCTGGGAAGACGTCGGTGTATTTGTACTTCGGCAGCGCCGGCCATTGGAGATTTTTAGGAGGAATTTTCGAAGCGGCGTAGAGGCGCTCTTGCTTGTGTTGCGCGAGAGCTTCGCCCAACAATCCGTCACTCTTTCCGTTTCCGTAAGCCCAAGCCGAATCGAAGAAATTGCAACCCAACTCAATTGCCAGTGCGATGGCTTTCCGGGATTCTTCATCCGCCGAGCCACTCCATCCGCTCATGCCCCAGAGTCCGTGGGCGATATCGCTGACTTCGAATCCGGTCCGACCAAGCGTGCGATACTTCATTTCCGAATCTCCGATTCTCGAACTTGGAAGTGTGTCTCCCGAGGACGCCAGCTAAGCAAACGGGTACTGGTTGTCAAACGTCGGTGCTCTCATTTCCCGACCGGCCAGATCAGCGATCGGTTGCGGTTCATGGCATAAACCAGCGAGAGTATCAGAAACGATGCCACCAATAGCACCGCGGAGGTGCTGGACGCGGCTGCATAATCCAGGGCCTGCACATTGTCGTAGATGGAAATGGAGACGGTGCGAGTCACGCCGGGAATATTTCCGCCCACCATCAGCACGACACCGAATTCGCCGAGCGTATGCGCGAAGGTCAATACCAGGCCGGTCAGCAAGCCGGCTAACGACAACGGCAGAATCACGCGCAGGAAAGTTCTGAGTCTTGAGGCGCCCAGGACCGAGGAGGCGGCGATCAGCTTCGGATCGACCGCTGCAAACGCGCCCGAGAGCGGTTGCACCATGAACGGCAGACTGTAGATTACGGAGGCAAGAACCAGGCCTTCAAAGGTGAAAGGCAAGCCGCGTCCCCAGGCCCAGACATAGGTTTTCCCCAGGAAGCTTCGCGGACCCATGGCAACCAGCAAATAAAATCCCAGCACCGTCGGCGGCAAGACCAGCGGCAAAGCGACGATTGCCTCGATCAGGAACTTCCAGCGCCACTGGCTGAAGGCCAGCCAAAATGCCAGAGGAACACCGACTAGAAGAAGAAGGACACAAACCACCAAATCCAATTTCAGGGTGAGGAATAGCGCCTGCCAATCCATGTTCATGCCTGCTTTCCAAAGCGCCGATGTCGCGGGCAGAGTCGCCTGATTGTGCTCATTGATCGACCCCGGCTTTGACCTCGATTTCCTCCATGTCCCAGGCGAACGGTCCTTCGCGAATGGTCCGTCTCGCGATGAATGTTGCTCCCAGACCCGCATGGTTTAAAGTAGCTATCGCATCGCGCAGCGCCGCGTCGCCGTTTTCGGCAAGAATCACGATGTGTCTTTGCACGGGGGGTAACTTCGGGCCGGGCTGGGGAAACTCCTCGCCTTCGAGACGATAAGCCCACAAATAGGTCGAGGCGACGGCACGATACATTTTTCCGAAGCGTCCATTGACGTCGTACCAGAAATAGAGATTTCCTTGCGGGCTGAGAGCCTGCACCGCCCGCACGCTGTCGACAATCGCCAGGAGAGCGGCTTTCTGGGACGCCGGGTCGTTCGGAAGCCCGCCATGATCCCATCCCCGTGTGCTAGTGGTGGCACTCAGGGTGGCGAGGCCCAGTGCCAAGACCCCGATAAGGGGAGCACCAATACGCGGCAACTGCCTGCCAATTCCCCAGATGGCTGCCACGCCCATCGCAAGAGGCAATAGAATCGGGTGCCGTCGCAAGTCCGCGACTAAGGCTCGAGTTCATCGGCAAGAGGATTGGCACGAGCGAGACCAGGCCAACACATCCGCATAACAACGCAAACTCGGATGCGACTTAGCCGGTCAGCCACGAGTGCAAGCTGGGAGCCTAACGCGAGAAACGTCGCGGGCATCAAGTAGCTTGCATAATGGGGAAGCTGCAAGACGGGCTGACCCACCAGTTGCCAAAAGAGCATGATTGCGACGCTGAGCAGGTAAAAGCGCTGCCAGAACAGCATGAACTCCTGGGAGAGTGTTCCGCCTGGCCGTTTTCGATTTGCCAGGCACGCGATCGCCCCTACGAAGGCCACCGCGGGCACGACCAGCCAGGTTGGCCCAGAAAGCCACCGGTAGCTCCAATCGTTATAGGGATTGTGGTTCACCACCAGCTTCGCCGCGGTTCCCACCGAGTTGATGAAGAACAGGAAGCGCCCGTTGACGGAAAAGTTGAAGAGGCCGAAGGCCAGAGTGACGGCGGTGAATCCCCAGGTGAACGGTTTCCAGTCCAATGAGGAACGCGCGTGACCCATTTGCCGCCGGGCGAAATAGTAGTATCCGAGCACAACTGGCGAGAACACGATCAGAAACAGCTGGCAATAGACGGCAAGCGCAGCCAGCGCTCCAGCTGCGACGAGCCAGTTTCGAGCGCGGGCTGAGCGTGCAGCGAACGTCAACGCAAGGATCGTCAGCAGGAGATACGCGTTGGCCGCCCCGTCAATGTACGGCCACCCGACGCTCGACAGAAAATAAGAATGGTAGGCCATCATCAGCGTTGCCAGTAATGCCGCACGCCGGCTGACAGTCAGCTTCAGAATCAGGTAAAGCGACAGCGTTGCGGCATAAAACACGGCGAGATGCAGAACGTAAGTGGCGACGACGGGTGAGAAGGCGTGATAGGCGATCGCTCCGGGAACAGTCCAGGTAAGGCGGGTTGTGAAGTAGGCGCCCTTGAAGGCGCGGATGTGCGGGGTGAGATCGAGAAAAAATCCGAAGTACACCCAGGGATCAATAAACCCGACGGAACTTGTGGCGTAACCGAACAGCCAGCTTGTGTCGAAACGAAGAATCGCCCAGGGAAGAGCAAGAACCACGAGGATTCCGGCGTCGAACCTGAACCAGGAGCGAGGTTTGTGGACCTCGGGACCGGCTGGCGTTGTGCCATTTTCAGAAAGCACGTCGGTTCCGCGTACGGACGAGGAAATCGCATTCCTCCGAATGTCGGATGTCTTGCCGGCTGGGAACCTGAAAGAAAAAGTTCGCAAGCCCCGGCCAACTTACCATATCTGGCTTCGGGAGCGAAGGCGGTTCACGCTGGAGGAGCGAGAGCGGATATTCGTATTTCTCAGTCGTAGAATGCTTGCTTGCCCACTCGATCCGATCTCGACAATCTGCGGGTTGTGTTGGTCGCGACCCGGAACCCTCTGAACCTGGGAGCGGCAGCACGGGCGATGAGCAACTTCGGAGTTCGCCGCCTTCGGGTGGTGAACCCCTATGAGGTGGCATTTCGAGAGGCCCGCTCGGCGGTAGGAGCTTCCGAGGTTCTCAAGAATGCGGAGGAATATCCGACCATCGCCGATGCCGTGGCCGACTGCTCGCTGGTTGTAGGAACTACGACTCTCCGCAGTCGCGAGCGCCAGCATCCGATGCATCGGTTGGAAGATGGCGTTCGGCGCATCCGCACGACCTTGGCGAAGCAGACGGTCGCCATTCTTTTTGGCTCCGAGAAGGTTGGGTTGTCGAACGTCGATCTCAGCCATTGCCATTGGCTCATGCACATTCCCACGCGCGAGGAACATCCTTCCATGAATCTCGGGCAGGCGGTGGCAGTCTGTCTCTATGAGATCGCTCGCAACGAGAAGGTGCAAGCCTCCGCGAATAAAGACCTGCTGGCCGCTGCCGGTGAGCTAGAGCGCCTGACCGAGATGCTGCTAAAGACTCTTCACGAGAGCGGATATTTCGAGCAAAGCACCGCCAGCAACGAACTCAAGATTCGCCGGCTGGTGCGGCGTCTCAACCTGCTTGCCGACGATGCCGAGTTGATGCTCGGCATGTTGCGGCAGATTTTGTGGAAGATTGGCCCGACGGAAAAGTAGAGCCTCGAACTTCGATCTGTGCTTTCAGCCGAAATTGGGCGCTTACTGGATGCCCAGCGAGGCGGCAATCTTCTTTTTGTATTCCCGAGCTTTGGCAATGGCCTCGGCTTCATTGACGGTCAGCAGTTTGCGGTCGCGCATAACGACGCGACCTCCGATCACCACGGTTTCCACGTCGCTTGCTTTTAAGGCATACGCCAGCTGGGCGTAAACGTCATACATCGGCACGGCGTTCGGATGATCGAGGGAGAGGAGAACCAGATCGGCCTTCTTGCCGGGTTCGAGCGAGCCGATTTCCTTGTCCAGGTGAAGGGCGCGGGCGCCGTCGATCGTCGCCATCTCGACCACGGCTTTGGCGTTCAGCGCCAGCGGATCCATGTGGGTGATTTTCGCCAGCTTGGCCGCCAGGTCCATCTCCTCCATGAGATCCAGATCATTGTTACTGCCCGCCGGGCCATCGGTCCCGAGCCCGACCGCGACTCCGGCTTCGCGCATTTCGCGGACGGGCGAGACGCCGCTGGCCAGCATCATGTTGCTTGACGGATTGTGAACGCAGCCGACTCGCCGCTCGGCGAGAGTCTTGCTATCGGCCGCGTCCACGAAGATGCAGTGCGCGGCCACCACATCTGGGCCAAGGACTCCGACCTTCTCCAGATATTGCACCGGCGACATGCCGTTCTGCTTCTCAGAGTCGTCGCGCTCCTTCTTCATTTCCGCCACGTGGATCAAAATCGGCGCGTGATACTTTCTGGCCAGTCCGGAAGCGTCCTCCAACGTTTTTCTGGAGCAGGTGTATATCGAATGCGGGGCCGCGGCGGCGTGAATGAGCGGATCGCCCTGCCACCTCTTCAGAAAGTTCTCGGTGTAGGCGAGCATCGCGGCTTCAGTCTTGTTGTCAGGGGCAGGGAAGTCGATGAACGTTTCCCCAAGCACACCGCGCATGCCGGCAGCCTTGGTTTCCTCGGCCACCGCATCTTCGAAGTAGTACATGTCGGCGAAGGTGGTGACCCCGGCGCGGATTTGCTCAGCCGCCGCCAGCCTGGTTCCCCAGCGAACGAATTCCTCGGTCACGTTTTTGGCTTCCGCCGGGAAAATGTATTTTCGCAGCCAGTCATCGAGCGTCACATCGTCGTGCAGGCCGCGGAATAACGTCATCGGGACGTGCGTATGCCCGTTGACGAATCCAGGCAACACGAGCTTGCCGGTGGCGTCGATGGTTTGTGGGGCGGCGTATTGCGATTCGATTTCGCTCCGAGGGCCTACCGCCACGATCGAGTCGCCCTTAATCGCGACGGCCCCGTCGGCGTAGATGGTTCGGGGCGCGTTCATGCTCACAATAAGTCCGTGTGTGATGAGGAAATCGACGGGCTGCTTATTGGCATCGGCGGATTTATTTGGGTTCGGTTGGTTAGCGACTACTTCAGCCGCGGGGTTGCTGCTGCCTAAAAGTTTTTCCTGACACCAAACCGTCGTACCGAGAAGGACCAGCCAGAGAGCTGTTATTGAGCGATGCAGGTATGGATGAAAAATCATGCCGACGAGCTTACTGTGCGGAGTTGTTTATGGCAAAGATTTCGGGGAGGAATTTTCGGCGGAAGCGCGGGCAGACTATGGAACAGAAAGCTCGATGCCAGGGTGAAGTTGCAGGATTGGACGCGCGGTCTACTTCTCCATCAGCAAGACCTTCTCGGCGCTGTCGACCTCGGTCAACTTGACCTCGATGACCTCGTTCATGGTGGTCTGCACGACGCGGCCAATGAAGGCGGCCTCAATCGGCAGTTCGCGATGTCCGCGATCGATCAGAACGCAGAGCTGCACTCGGCGTGGCCGGCCATGAGAAAACAAGGCATCGAGCGCCGCGCGTATGGTTCGGCCAGTGAAAAGCACGTCATCGACCAGAACGATGCTTTTGTCCTTGATGTCGAAACCGATTTCCGACTTCTGGACAACCGGTTTTGGCCCCAATGTCGAAAGGTCGTCGCGGTAGAAGGTGATATCCAGCGTCCCCACCGGGATCGACGTGCTTTCCATGCGCTGCATGATCTTGCTGAGCCGCTCCGCAAGGGGAACGCCGCGACGACGAATTCCGACTAGCCCAAGCCCCTCAATGCCGCCATTTTTCTCGACAATTTCGTGGGCCAGGCGCACCAGCGTGCGTTCGATTTCAGACGCCGACATCAACTGCGCTTTTTCGCGGAGTCCAGATTTGGGAGAAGTGCTTTTGGTAGCCATAAACGGCTGCATCATACGTGGACTGAGTCACTGTCCGCAAGGAAGTTGTGGCGGCCAATCACTCAGGGTTCATTCTCAGCCGGATTTACGGCGAATTGCTGTGCAGCCGCTTCAACGCCTGCTCGGTGGTAATCAGTTTCGCTCCCAGGTTCTGCAACTCGGCGAGCGTACGACGCCCCTCCTCCGGGTTGAGAGTTTCGATCGCATCCTCGATGACCGACACCTTCCGGCCCCGTTCCAGCAGTCCCTTCGCAGCGAGGCGAACGCAGTACTCGGTGACGACTCCAAAAACGAGAAACTCGGCCTCGCGAGGGAGACGCTCGACCAGGGTGTGTGCGTGGCGGGTCTCAAAGATGTCCAGGGTTTGCTTCTCAAGCAAAATCTGCTTCGACTGTCCGAAATCCGTTGGTAGAGCACCGGCCTCGTTAGGCACGCGCAGCACGCTGTCGGTCATCGCCTCGGCGACATGTTCGCTTCCCGGGGTGCCTTTCACGCAGTGGGGCGGGAAGGTTTGAAACTCCGGATCGTCGGGCGCGTGATAGCAACCGTGGGAAACGAGAAAGACCCCGCCTCGTCGGGCCGCGTCTGTGAGCGCCTTGATCTTGGGCAGAAGTTTTTCCGCGCCGGGTACGTACAGCTTGCCGCCCGGCCGCATGAAATCCTCCTGGGTATCGACTTCCCACAAAACCACGTCGCTCGCGACCATGCCGGCTCCGTTCTCTCCTGGCAGAAAGCTGAATTTCAGCTTATACACGAACACCAATTCGTGACAAGCGACCGGACGCTGTGGGAGGGCAATCACGGAGTTCTAAGCGGCGAGTTCGTTTGTATACTGACCTCGCGCAGAATCGGAGAGATGTGTCTGCAGGTCAGAAGACTTGAGTGTGCGCGCGAACGAACGACAGGAGCAGAACGCCATGGCGCAGGAAGAATCGGCGAAGCCAAAGCACCAAGCGCGACTCGTAATTCGCAACATCGGTTTGCTGCTGAGCGGTGATCTGGAGCAGCCCATCCTCGACGCCGACACCGTGCTTGCGGTTGACGGGAAAATCGTTGCCGTCGGAAAAGAGAAAGACATCGACACCGAGAAAGCGACCGCCGTGGTCGACGCCAAAGGCACGACGCTCGCTCCTGGACTGATCGACAGTCACGTGCATCCCGTCGCCGGCGACTGGACACCGCGGCAGAATCAACTCGGCTGGATCGATAGCTATATGCACGGCGGCGTCACGACAATGATTTCTGCCGGCGAAGTTCACACGCCCGGCCGGCCCAAAGACGTCGTCGGTCTGAAAGCGATGGCAATTTTCGCCCAGCGTGCCTTCGCGGCGTTTCGTCCGGGTGGCGTGAGAATCCATGCCGGAGCGCCCGTGCTCGAGCATGGCATGGTGGAGGAAGATTTCAAGGACCTCGCCACGGCCGGGGTGACCATGCTCGGGGAAGTAGGACTCGGCAGTGTCAAAGACGGCGCGACCGCCCACCAGATGGTCTCCTGGGCCCGCAAATACGGGATTCAAAGCACCATCCACACGGGTGGGCCGTCCATTCCCGGCTCCAGCTTGATCGACAAAGACGTTGTGCTCGCCGCCGATGCCGACGTCATCGGCCACATCAACGGCGGCCACACCGCCCTTCCCGATAATCAGATCCAGACGCTGTGCGAGAAATCTCCACGTGCTCTGGAAATCGTGCACAACGGCAATGAACGCGCCGGTCTGTTGACCCTGCGCACCGCGGCGGAACTCAAGCAACTTCAGCGCGTGATTCTCGGCACGGATTCTCCAGCCGGCTCCGGCGTTCAGCCGCTCGGGATTGTTCGCCTGATTGCGCTTCTATCGTCGTTAGGGAATGTTCCTGCGCATGTGGCGATTTGCTTCGCCACGGGCAACACGGCGAAGATCCGGAATCTCTCTTGCGGCCTGATTGCTCCTGGCCGCGATGCCACTTTCGTCCTGATGGATAAAGCCCAGCACTCTGCCGGGAAGACTCTGCTGAAGAGTATCGAGGCCGGCGACCTTCCCGGCATCGGCATGGTCATCATTGACGGCGTTGTGAGTGCACAGCGTAGCCGCAACACGCCGCCGGCGACTCAGGTGCCGGAAGTGGTGAAGGCTTAATCGAAAGCGCGATGATGTTTCAGCGCAGACCGTCCTCGCCCTTGATCTGATCCTTGGTCAATCCGCCGACCCGTGGCAAAGGCCGCCCACTGTCGGTGACGGCGACGGCCACCATGATCTCGTTGGCGCGCGGTGCGTCGTTGATGCGCACCTCCATGCCGTCAAAATGACTGCGCACAAACGCAGCGTCCTTGTGTCCCAGCGGAATGTCGAGAGGCACGCCCAGTCCGCCACGCTTCTTCGACGACGGAATCAAGGCGGCACCTTTGCCGAGCACCTTCCGTACCGGAGCGCCCAACTTCGGATGCAGAACCGCAGCCGCGTGCTCGAGCTCGCCGTCCTCGCCAACGGCCGCCGCCTTGCCATAGCTTTCCGCGGATGCGCCCGGAATACCGAGTGCCTTGACGGCTCTTTCGGTCAGCAGTTCGCCGAGTTCTTCCCCGATGGTCATGAGTTCCGAAAGGTCGTCGACATACTTCCCCGCGCATGGGTTTTCGATGACTGCGACTGCCGCGGCGCGCCGCGTGGGCGGCTCAACGTTTCTGCCCATTTCAGTGCGCGTTTCCTCCACGAACACGGCGATCTTGCGGATTTTCGCTTTCATCGCAAGCCATCCTCTCCCTTGATCTCCGAGGCTTTCAGTCCGCCCACGCGAGCATGAATGCGGGGGCCCGTGGTCATAACCAGGGCCAGCACAATCTCGTCGGCTCGTGGAGCATCCGTCAAGCCGACCTCGATCGCATCAAAGTGGCTGCGCACATAGGAGGCATTGATGTGGGTGATGGGAACATCCAGGCGCGCTCCGGGACCGCCGACTTTCTTGGTCGATGCCACAATCGCCTTCGCGCCACCCAGCACTTCGCGCATGGCATATCCACCAGGCACATGCCACAAGGCGCCGTGCTCGAGTTCGCCTTTACTGCCGACAATTGCACCTTTGCCGTAGCCTTCCACGACCCTCGCGTCGCCGCCTAAGGCCGTCACCAGCGTGTTTGCCATCTCCAGGCCCAATGGCTTCAGGTCGTCCATAAAGCCGGCGATGTCCTCGACGTAAGCTCCGGCGTAGGGATTGCGAATCACCGCGAGCGCGATGGCGCGACGAAGCGGTGTGGCAGCCACCGGACCGCCTTCGTGAAAAATCTCCTCAACCGCAGTCAGTTTTTTTCGAACGGCGATTTCAGCCATGCATCAAGCTCTCGGTTGCCATGTGGCTCTCGAAGGTACGCTCGGGTAGCGGCATCCCTACCAATCGTGTTTCGCCTTGCAGTCGTAACGCTGCGGCGTAAATAAGGCCTTTCGACAGGAGTTCGCTGGCCATGGTTTCGCCGGAGTCCAGCGCCTCCGTGACTTCAGCGTAAGTTAATTCGTCGACGTCCACCGTCACCGCCAGTTCGCCAAGATCGCTGTCTGGCGCGAGATCACGCGCCGGAACTCGCTGTACCTTCGGATGGTCGGGAAGATTGACGGCGTTGGCGATGATGGTGGCGGCGGCATCAGCCATGGCTGCCCGATCCGCCAGCACTGTCACCGCGTCCGCGATTCCCAGGGAAAAACTTCGCCCGCGCCAACCGCTTGTCGCGATACCCCGCACCGGATGATCGGACCGAACGGTGGCCGATCCGAAGAGGGAAGGGCGGTCAGGCCGCCCAATCATTCCCACGACGAAGTGCTCGCCTGGTGCAAGGTGAAGCGCGATGTCCCCGCCGTCGTTCACGTAGGCGCGGCGCAAAGGAGCCGCATCGGTCATCGCTCGCAAAATCTCTTCGGCGACCGCGCCCGCAACGGCGGCCATCGGCGTGATGAATGTCTCGTTGGCGTAAGGTCTCACAGCGGCGAACATGCACCGTGCAATCACCCCGATGGGCGCATTAACGTCGCGTTGCACCGGCTCGCGCAAAATGCTCAACTCGCCGCAGAGCTCGTGGAGGATGGTGACGAATCGATTCGCCGCCGCTCTGTAAGCTAAGCCTAGATCTGAAGTTGATCCGAATCCTTCAAGGATTACATCAATCGGACCGTGGTGCAGATACAGACGGCGGCCATCGGGCAGCAGCCGAATTTGTGCGGGCTCTCTCACGATGGCGTGCTCGGCGTTTTGGTGAGCGGCCAGGGGTTCTTGGGAAGCGCCTGCACGTGCTGCTGCCCCTGCTCGGGCAGAATGGATTCAAGCGGCCGCACCTGGTCGACGTAGCCACCGAGCTCGGCGTAGTCCGCAAGCTTCAAGGTGAATTCGATCGGCGCGACCAAGGCCGGTGTCGGAACGTAACCGAAGCCATTTTCCGGCATGCGCTTCACGTCGACCATGAATGTAATGCCTCCGCCGGGCCAGATGTAGACCGGAGCTCCGCCGCAGGTGACGCGCGTCAGCGCTTCGCGTACTGAATTGGTGAGCCGCACCGGATTCTCGGTAACTCCGGCGCGCAGAGATCCTCCTGCGCCGCCCATGAACAGGACCGTACAGAGGGCAGGCTCGCAATTCTCTTTGATCCGCGCCACTGATTCCTGCAGTGTCGACGGAAGGTCCTTCAACACCGGTTTCAGTTTCTCGTCGAGTTCGTAGTAGGCGTGATGCTCGCCGGTCGTGCTTACCATGAGCACCCGGAGCTTAGGCCATGCGATTTTCGTCTTGAAGGGCTGCAGGATCGAAAGTGGGTCGTCGATGTTGGTCCCGCCCCACCCGGTGCCGGGTTCGGCCACTTGAAAATATCGGCCGGGCGTCGAACGGCGTCCCTTGATCCGGATGCCTGTTTCCGGGACGCCGAGGAGTTTCCCCGCCTGATGTTCGGAAAGCACGCCAGTGATGTGGTCGTCGACCACTACAACCTCGTCGACCTTCCCGAACCACTGCTTGGCGAACATGCCGATGGTCGCCGAGCCACAACCCACCCGCATCCGCTCTTCCCGAACGCTATCAATGATGGGAGGCTGGCCCGCTTGCACGACCACCGTGGCGCCATCCTCCACGCTCAGCTCGACGGCTCCCCCATTGCAAAGCTTCAGCAGGGTGTCGCAGGTGACGGTGCCTTCCCGGCGGCTGCCCCCGGTGAGATGCCGCACGCCGCCGAGGGATAGCATTTGCGATCCGTATTCGCTGGTGGTGACATGGCCCACGGCCTCGCCTTTCGCCCGCACGATATTGCGCTCGGGTCCAAGGTGACGATCCGTATCGATCTTTACCTTCACGCCGCAGTAGCTGAAAATTCCTTCGGTGACGACCGTCACCATGTCGACGCCCTCGACCTGCGACGAAATGATGAAGGGGGCCGGCTTGTAGTCAGGATAAGTCGTGCCCGCTCCAATGGCAGTCACGAACGTTCCGGGGCTACCCACAATGTTGCCGTCCCAGTCTTGCTTGCGCCCGAGGAAGGGAACGACGCGTTCGCCTCGGGACCGGGCACGATCGAGGACGACGTGTGGATCGACGCGCACCAGTTGCCCGTCGCGATTTCCGTAGCGATCGCAAGCGCCCAGTCGTCCAGGTTTGATGTAGCAGAGCACCGGACAGGCATCGCAGCGGATTGCATCGTCAGCCACGAGGTCCTCCGCTTTCGCGTGCTGCAAGAATTGCCGCCCGCAGCCGGTCTGGTGTTGCCGGTACGCGGCGAACTCTCACTCCAGTCGCATCGTGGATCGCATTCAGAATCGCCGGAGCAGTCGGGATCACGGCCTGCTCACCGACGCCTTTTGCGCCGAAGGGACCGACCGGGGACGGGTCCTCAATGAGGATCGATTCGACTGGTGGAACGTCTCCAATCGACGGAATGAGATAGTCGTGCAGGTTTTCTCCCTTGCCAGGGAAGAACTCCTCCATCAACGCATGGCCTAATCCCTGGGCCACGCCGCCTTCGATCTGCCCCTCGACCAGTGTAGGATTGATTGCGCGCCCTACGTCGTGCGCGGCAGTGACTCGCAGGACTTTGACCGTACCCAACTCCGTATCGACTGCGACCTCAGCCAGGTGCGCGCCAAATCCGAACACGGCATAGGGGTTCCCCTGGCCGTTCTCGTCGAGTGGACTGGTTGGGGGATCGAACGTGGCTTCAGCGGTTGCAACGTAGCCGTACTCATCCAGAGGTTGTGCCGTGAGATCGATCACGCGCTCTTGTCCATTGCTTATCACCGCAAGGGTGCGATTCCTAAGAGTGATTTCGCCGCCACCCGAAGAACCGGCCAGCTGCAGCATGGCCGCTCGCAGCTTTGCCCCCGCCATGGCCGCAGCTTTTCCCGTGACGAAGGTCTGCCGCGATGCGGAGGTCTTTCCGCAGTCGGGTGTAACCGCCGTATCGCCAGAGACCAGATCGAAGCGCTCGATCGGCACCTGCATCGCATCGGCGCAGATTTGGGTGACAATCGTGTTCGATCCCTGCCCGATATCGACTGCGCCCTGATGCAGAGCAATTCTTCCGTCCGGTTTCAGGCCAACACGCACCGTTGACGGGTTGGGATGGGAAGTGTTCCCGCAGCCGTACCACATGCCGGCGACGCCGACGCCTCGCCTCAGCGGCCCGCCTGCCGCTTCGTTGAATGCTACGGCCTCGGCGCGCGCGGCGGACCAGCGCGGCCGCAAGGCTTCAAAGCAGGCGCGGATTCCCACTCCTTCGCCCATCACTTGTCCGGTAACCGTCGGCGAATGGTCATCGAGCGCATTCAGGATGCGGAATTCCAGCCGGTCCATTCCGATTCGATCAGCCAGTTCGTCGTAGACCTGCTCCTGGGCGATGGCGGTCTGCGGGACGCCGAATCCGCGAAACGCTCCTGCCGGGACGAGGTGCGTATGAACGGCACGCGTGATCGCGCGATAGTGCGGCAGCTTGTAGGGCCCGGAGGCATGCACCGGCACACGCGCTGTCACTGTCGGGCCCCACGAGGAATACGCGCCGGTATTGAAGTCGGCCGTGAGATCGAGCGCAACCAGCCGGCCATCACGCGATGCGCCGGCGCGCAGGCGCATCTTTGCCGGATGCCGTTTGGTCGTCGACGTGACCGACTCAACCCGCGAGTAGACCAGCCGGGCTGGCCGATTCAGATGCCATGCGGCAAGCGCGATGAATGGCTGCACCGATAAATCGAGTTTGGCCCCAAAGCCGCCTCCAACTGCCGTGGGGATAATGCGTACAGCTTCTGGCGCGATGCCGAGGATTTTGGCAATTTCGGCGCGGTCCAGGTATGGAGACTGTGTGCACGCCTGGATCTCGATGCAGTTGCCCACCCTTCGCGCAAAACCTGCCTCCGGCTCAATGTAAGCGTGTTCGACGAATCCCGTTTCGTATTCGTCTTCGACGACGACGTCGGCTTCGGCCAGGGCCCGATCGACGTCGCCGCGGATAACGCGTCCGCCGGTAAGCACATTGTTTTGTCGCGAGGCGTGAAGCAGTTCGGCACCGGGAGCGAGGGCGTCCTCCATTCGGGTAATTGGCTCAAGCGCCTCCCACGACACCGGAAAACTGGAAAGATCGAATGCCTCGATGGCAGCGGGTTCCCCGACCACCATGGCCACGGCTTCTCCGCGAAAACGAGCTTCCTCGTGAGCAAATACCGGCTGGTCGGCGAAAGGCGGAATTACGCCATAACAGTCCTCACCGGGGACATCCTTCGAAGTAAACACAGCGTGGATCCCAGGCTGCGAGGCGAATGCCCCCAAGTCGCCGAACCGGAAGCGGGCGCGGTGGTGCGGCGAACGGATGACCCGCACCGCCAGCGCGTCAGTGGGAACTTCATCGGCGCCGTAGATCTCGGAGCCATCCACCTTGCGTTGTCCGTCGAGACGAACCAGGCGAGTTCCGACTGCGCATCCTGCGCGTGGAGAATCTTCGTGAGCGTAAGTAGAGCAGGTCGCCTGCACGGCGGAGATGATTTTCCGGTATCCCGTGCAACGGCAAAGCACGCCGCCGAGAGCATCCATCACTTCGCCTTCGGAAGGATGCTCGTTTTTCTCCAGCAGGGCCGTGGCCGCGATCAGCATGCCCGGAGTGCAGGCGCCGCACTGCGCGGCTCCATGCTGAAGAAATGACTGCTGCAACTTGTCAAAGAGTGGTGCACGCTGGGCAAGTCCTTCGATCGTGGTGATCTCGTGCTCGTCCGCCTGCGCCGCTGGAACAAGGCAGGCGCAAACCGGTTCTCCGTCGAGCAGCACGGTACAGGCGCCACAGTCGCCCGCGTCGCACCCGACCTTGGTTCCGGTAAGCCCCAGGTCTTCCCGCAACACTGCCGACAACCTGCGCACTGGCGAAGTCGAGACACAAACCCGCTTGCCATTCACGGTGAACGCCAGCGTGGACGGCACATTTCGCGGGATAGGCGGAGTGGCGAGCATGTCAGGGACTCTCAACGCAGGCTTCAACGGCCCGCCTGACCAGAGTCAGCGCGGCGTCTTGCCGATACTCGGCGGTGGCGCGAACATCATTGATCGGGGAGAGGTCCATCAAGTGTTCGGGTAAGACGAGTTGGCCGAGACCCTTCGTGGCTTCGGCCCCGACCATGGCGGTTTCAAGGCGAGTAAGCCGCCGTGCCGTTACGGAACACGAACCTACAGCGACGCGGGCCGCATCCACTCGTCCTGCCGCGTTGGTCTTCACGACGGCCGCCACCATGGCAATTGAGATCACCAGATAACGACGTGCTCCAAGCTTGAGAAACGCGGATTTCGCGTCCTCAAGTTCTCGCGGGACCAGGACAGCCGTCAGGATCTCATCGGCGCGGCGCGCGGTTTTGCGATTGCCCACAACAAAGTCTCTCAAAGCGATGCGTCTGGTTCCTGCGAGAGACGTTAGTTCGACTTCTGCATCGAGCGCCAGAAGGGGTGGTACACCGTCAGCCGCCGGAGAGGCGTTGCACAGATTGCCCGCGACCGTGCCACGGTTCTGGATTTGCACGGATCCCACTTCGCGGGCCGCAGCCTTGAGAGCGTCAAAGCATCGGGGAAGCGGCGCATGAAGGATTTCGGTCCAGGTAGTGAGGCCGCCAATTCGAATGCAGTTGGATCAATCGAGACGCCGCGCATCTCGGTCACGGCGGAAATGTCGACCACCGGAAAAGTTACCGGGCGATCTCCCAGAGCCGGGTAGAAATCGGTCCCTCCGGAGAGAAGTTGGCCACCGTGGCGCGCGAGCGCATCGACAGCTTCGTTTAGAGTCCTGGGTCTGAAGTACAACTTTGGATCCCCTCAGAGAAACGGCTAAAACAACGGCAATTGCTCCTAATTCTCATACGAACTGGCTGTCTTTGTACAGAACGGTGCTGCCGGGCAAATTGGGGAGGTTGCTTGCCGTGAGTCTTGCGGGCGCACTAATACAAGATCCCGGCAATGGAAGCCGACATCAAGTTCGCCATGGTGCCGGCCAGCATCGCGCGAACGCCCAGCCTCGCCAGATCGCCTTTCCGGTTCGGGGCCAGGGCGCCAATGCCGCCGATCTGGATGCCAATCGAGCTCAAGTTCGCGAATCCGCACAGGGCAAACGTGGCGATCGTGAATGAACGCGGATCCATCGCCGCCCTCTGCGGTCCGAGCATCGAAAACGCCACCAATTCGTTCAGGACCATCCTCGTGCCCAGCAGGTTCCCAATGATCGGGCAGTCATGCCAGGGAATCCCGATCAGCCAGGCAATCGGAGCGAACACTATTCCGAAAATCCGCTCCATGCTGGCAGGAAACCAGCCGATGCCAACCCGCGCCAGCTCGTTGTGAATCCCACCCAGCAGCCCGTCGGTCAAGGCGATCAGAGCCAGGAATGAGATCAACATTGCCGCTATGTTAAGGGACAAGTGCAGGCCATCGGTGGTTCCCCGCGAGATCGCTCCGAGCAGGTTCTCGCTCTTTTCGGTTTCGATTTCCTCCTCGCTCATGACCACGCGACCCGCGGTCTTTGGCTGTTCAGTTTCCGGCACCAGCATCTTCGCCATCAGCAGCGTCCCGGGAGCCGTCATGATCACGGCACTGAGCAGGTGCTTGGGATCGATGCCGAAGGCAATGTAGGCCGCCATGATTCCGCCGGAAACATGTGCCATGCCGCTGGTCATCACGGTCATGAGCTCTGACTGCGTCAAGTCCGGCAAGAAGGGCCGGATGGTGAGCGGAGCTTCGGTCTGGCCCATGAAAATGCTGGCCGCCACATTCAGCGACTCGGCGCCGCTTGCGCCCATAACCCGCGTCATCACCTTGGCCACTTGCTTGATGATGAACTGCATCACGCCAAAGTGATAGAGAACCGCAAAAAACGCCGCGATGAAAATGATCGTGGGCAGGACCTGGAACGCGAAGAAGAAGCCCATCGACGAGCCTTGCTTCCCCAGTTCGCCAAACACGAACTTTGAGCCCTCAAAGGAATAGCTCAGCAGCCGGTTCACCGCGTTGCCGGCGGTCTGAAAGATCCGCCGCCCAATCTCGGCCTTCAATACGAACACAGCGAAAGCGATCTGGAGGCCGAGGCCCCAGGCAACTGTCTTTAACCGGATCGAACGCCGGCTCGTGGAAAAGGCGTACGCCAGACCCAGCATGGTCAGAAGACCGAGGATCCCCGTAAATCTTGCCATTCAGTTTTTCTCCCCGGACTTGGTAATGACTCGATGAATCAGCGGACGCTTTTGTGCCGGAGCCGCATCCCCGACAGCAAAGCTTCCCAGCAGCAATGCCTTCGCACGCTCGGCCAGCGCTTCAGAGTTGTAGTGAATCGTGCAGAGGGCCTCGCCCTTGGACACGGAGTCTCCGACCTTTTTGTGAAGCACAAAGCCGACTGCCGGATCGACGGAGTCCTCCTTGCGTTCGCGGCCGCCCCCCAGGATCACGCACGCGGTTCCTGCCTGCTCGCACTGAATCGCCATCACATAACCACTACGCGGGCTCGGGACGTCCATGGTATGTTTCGCGCGCGGCAACATCTTCGGGTCATCGACGACGCGAGTATCCCCGCCCTGCAACTCGACCATCTTGCGGAAGCGGGCCAGGGCGGCGCCAGAGCGAATCAGATCTTCCGATAGAGTTCGCCCTTCCTCGATACTTTTTACTCGCCCACCCAGCAAGAACATCCAGGCTGCCAGCTCCAGGCATAGTTGACGAAGGTCGTCCGGGCCGCCGCCGCGCAGGATTTCGAGTACTTCCACGACCTCGAGAGCATTGCCAACGTAGCGCCCCAGAGGTTGATCCATGTCGGTGATGAGCGCGGCCATCTTCTTCCCCATGCGCTCGCCAGTCTCGACCATCAACTGTGCCAGGTACGCGGCGTCCTTGTCGCTTTTCATGAAGGCGCCGGAGCCGGTTTTCACATCAAGGACCAGCCCATCGATGCCCTCCGCCAGTTTCTTGCTCATGATGGATGCACAGATGAGGAACGGGCTTTCGACTGTGCCGGTCACATCGCGCAGGGCATACAGTTTCCGGTCGGCAGGGGCGATCTCGGCCGTTTGCCCGATCATTGCGCACCCGCATGCTTCCAGCACCTCACGAAACTTGCGAACCGGCAGGTTGACGTTGAAGCCGGGAATCGCTTCCAACTTGTCGAGCGTGCCCCCCGTGTGCCCGAGCCCGCGCCCACTGATCATCGGCACGGTCACGCCGCCTGCGGCAACCAGCGGCGCCAGCACCAGCGACGTCTTATCGCCCACTCCGCCGGTGGAGTGCTTGTCCACCTTGGCCTTGGGGATGTCGGAGAAATCCAGCACTTCACCGGAGCGAAGCATGGCGTCGGTGAGCGCCGCTGTCTCGGCGCGCGTCATTCCCTTCAGCAATGTGGCCATGAGCCAGGCCGACGCCTGGTAGTCGGGGATGGTGCCGGCCGTATAGCCATTGACTACCGCCTCGATCTCGACGCGCGTCAATTCGCCCCCATCGCGCTTCTTTCGGATGACGTCAATCGCTCGAACGGGTGTGGATCCGCTCCCCGAAGCGCTCATTCGAGGCGGAATCCTTCCGGCAGAAGTTCCTTGATGTGGGCCTGCTGCTCGCCCTTGGCGCCCTGAAAGTAGACCGTCGCGTTGGGGCCGAACTCGTAAATCACTTGCCGGCACGCGCCGCAGGGGGAGCAGGGAACTCCCTGGTCGTTCACGACCGCGATCGCACTGACCTCAACCTTCGGCCCCAGTTCCGCCACCGCGGAAAAAATCGCCGTGCGTTCGGCGCAATTGGTCATTCCATAGGAGGCGTTTTCGACGTTGCATCCAGCGAAGACCCTGCCGGAAGTGGTCATCAGCGCCGCGCCCACGCGAAATTTCGAGTACGGCGCATACGCCTTCTTCATGGCAGACCGTGCTGTTCGCAGCAGCGCCTTGCGCTGCGCATCAGCAGATTTCCGAGTTCGCATAGAGGTTCGGTTGGATCAGACGCGTGGAAAATTGCGGGCCTGATTGTAAACCGGGACGGGAAATTGGAGAACCTTTTCTTGTGTGAGGCGGTGCTGCGGCAGCAACGGGGCAATAATCCCTGTTCAATTCGCGCTGCCCGTTTTTGACAGTTGATCCGCCTTCTCCTGCTCGGATTTGGCATCCACCGCCCGCCCCGTCAGCGTATAGGTCTCGGCCATACGCTTGTGCGGGGCCGCCTGATCGGGCCGCAAGGCAGCCGCCTCGGCGAAATAGCGCAGTGCCTCGGAGTACCGCCGCGCGTGCTGATCCCTCTGTCCCAGGTCGTAGGTGGTCGCATAAAGCATTTGCAAGGTGGGGCCATCGTCGGGATTCAACCATCGGGCGTGTTGCAGCGCTGTGTACGCGGCGTCGAGATCGCCCAGCTTCATCAACACCGCGCCGTAGAGTGAATTCAGTGGAAACAGGTCGGGCCAGCGCTTGACGGCGGGTTCCAGCGGCTTGCGGGCGTTCTCAAACTGATTGAGTTGGAAATAGGTGAGCGCAAGGTTGTATTGCATCTGGGGCGCCTGCGGCTCGATCTCAGCCGCCCTCTGCAATGGCTTCAAAGCCGCTTGCAAGTCGCCGTGCTGCCCGTAAATAGTTCCCAGGGTCGTCAGCTTGTCGGCATTATCGGGATCATAGAGCTGGTCGCAGATGGCGTGAGCCGCCTCGCGGTCGCCATGCTCGAGCTTCTCCTCGCATTCCGTCTTGATTTGGCTCTCGTTGGTATCCCGCTGGCGCAGTTGCTGCGATCGCGCCATTGCCTTCTTGGCTTTGTCCGCCTCCCCTTGCTTGCGGTAGACGAAACCAAGTTGGTAAGGAATCCGTGCGTCGCGCGGGTTCTGCCGCTCGGCTTCCGTCAGCCATTTTTCGGCGTTCGGTAAATCGCCATCCTTGAAATAGGCATAGCCCAGATAATACGCAGTGTCGGGGAACGGAGGCTTCACGATTGCTTTTTTGAGGTTGCGTATCGCGCCGTGGAAGTCGAGACCCTCCAGATCAAGCCGTCCCAGGTAGTAGCAGATGTTGGGGTGATCGCCCTCTTCGTGCTGTACAGTTTCGAATTCCCGCCGTGCTTCTTCATTTTTGTGAGCTTCGAATAGGGCGACCGCGAGCGGGAATCGAGCTCGCAGCACAAGCGTTGGGTCAATTTCGAGCGCGGCCCGGAATTCCTGAATCGCTTCGTCGTAGCGATCTTGTTTGAGCGCGTCGTACCCTTTGCCAAGATGCGACTCCGCCGAGTTACCAGAAGGCGACTTCGCTTCATCGCTCGTCTGAGCGCCGGCCAAGGCCAAAGAGCACGCCACCCAGAGCACCGCGCTCAGCAGGGCCAACGAAGGTGCCTTGGGGATCCGAATCCGCATGACTGCACAGGTGAAGACACAATTATAGACATTCGGTTAGGGTCGGTTTGGTAGCGCGGGCCGCAAATCTTGACGCACGCGCACGTGGCTGCTAATTTCGGCTCTTCGCGCAATTCTCGAGGGGGAGCGCTCTGAGCCGGGTAGGGAAGACGAGTCGTTTCGGGGACCTTCACCCACTCGATCAGGGCCGCCGGGATTTTCTCATTCGCTCTTGTCAGGCGGCGTCCGTTGCCATTCTTCCGGCGCAACTTCGCAATTTCCAGTATCTATCCGCAATGCCTGGCATGCAGGCTGCGCCTCCGCGGGAGGCCGATTTCCACCTGCGTCCGCATTACCGGGCCAAGCTCCCCTTGGAAGGGATTCTCCTCAAGACGGATGCCAGCCTGGATCGGTTTGTCACGGAAAAGTACTCCGACCAAATTGCTGCGAAGCTTGAGGAATGGAACGCGGCGCTCCGGCAGTCTCCACCAGACCTGCGAGCAATTGAGAGAGCTCTGGCGCCAAACTTCGCCGGTGCTTCCTGGAAGGCGATCGGCTCGCAGGTTGTCCGCAACGATTCCTGGCTTACTATCCGAAAGAATCATTTCTCACAGGATGGAACTCTCCGCGGCGCTGATTTTCTTGCTGAGCTTCGATCGGCGGTGAATTCCCTCGCTCAAATCGTCACCGCCGAATTTCAGATCACCGCGATCGAGGCAGACCCGCGACTCTCCTCTCCAAACCGTGCGAACTCGTGTCCGTTACGAGATGGTTGGAAGTGGACGGGATTTCTATCGCGAGCAGCGCATCGGGGAGTGGGATTTGTTGTGGCAGGCTTCTCCCCCCGCCGCCTCCCCGGATCTTCTGCTGACTTCCTGGAAGTTCTTGCCCGAGACGCAGTGCCGCTCTACCACTCCAGCCTTCATCGATGTTGCGTCTGACTACTTCGCCGGGACTGCTTCCTATTCGGGGCAACTGCTGCACGGATCGGATTACTGGCGGACTGTCCTTGATCAGGCCTGCGGCATCGATATTTACGGCCACAACGGAGTCGCTGTAGGTGACATCGATGGCGATGGCTTCGACGATCTCTACGTCTGCCAGCCTGCGGGTCTGCCGAACCGCCTCTATCGCAACCGCGGTGACGGCACCTTCGAGGACCTTACTGAGCAATCGGGCCTCGGTCTCCTCGAAAACACCGCGTGCGCTCTGTTTGCGGACTTTCATAACCACGGCCGCCAGGATCTGATCGTGGTTCGCACCGATGGCCCTGTGCTGTTCCGCAACGAGGGAGCAGGCAAGTTTCTGCGGCGGCCCGACGCCTTCCGCTTTGCCACACCTCCACAAGGCACCTTCACTGGCGCCGCCGTCGCTGACTACGACCGCGATGGCTGGCTCGACGTCTACTTTTGCCTCTACCTTTATTATCAGGGCGCGGAACAGTACAAATACCCGCTCCCCTATTTCGACGCCAATAACGGTCCTCCAAACTTCCTGCTGCGGAACCAGCGTGACGGCAGTTTCCGCGACGTCACCGCCGAGTCGGGACTCAACCAGAACAACACTCGCTACAGCTTCTGCTGTGGCTGGAGCGATTACAACGGCGACGGATGGCCCGACCTCTACGTCGTCAACGATTTCGGGCGAAAGAATCTCTACCGCAATAACGGCGACGGTACCTTTACCGATGTAGCCGAGCAAACTGGTACGGAAGACGTTGGCGCGGGCATGAGTGTCAGCTGGTTCGATTACGACAATGATGGCGCCCAGGATCTCTACGTCGCGAATATGTGGACCGCGGCGGGAGAACGCATTTCCATGCAGAAGAGTTTTCAGGAGAGCGCGCCACAACCGGCAAGGCTCCTGTATCAGAAGCACAGCATGGGGAATTCGTTGTTCCGGAATGGCGGTACCTCTGCAAAAGAGGCCGGCTTTCAAAATCAGACCGAAAAAGCCGGGGTCGGCATGGGTCGCTGGTCCTGGTCGAGCGATGCCTGGGATTTCGATCACGACGGCTTCCCCGATCTCTACGTTGCCAACGGCATGATCTCGGGACCCTCACAAAAAGATCTGAACGGTTTTTTCTGGCGGCAAGTCGTGGCCAATTCTCCAGCTCAGGTCCAGCCCGCCCCTGAATACGAGCAGGGTTGGAACGCGCTGAACGACCTGATTCGCGCCGACGGCACCTGGAGCGGCTACGAACGGAACGTTTTCTATGCCAATAACCGCGATGGCACTTTTTCCGATGTCAGCGCCGTCGCCGGCATGGACTTCGTGGAAGATGGGCGCGCTTTTGCCTTGGCAGATTTCGATCACGACGGTCGTCTCGAAATTGTCCTCAAGAATCGAAATGCTCCGCAGTTGCGGCTTTTGAAGAACGTCCTCAAGGACATTCCCGCCTCGATTTCCTTTCGCCTGCGCGGCACGAAGAGCAATCGCGACGCGATCGGCGCGGCTGTGACCGTAGAGACCGGGTCAGGCCGGCAAACACGCATGTTGCAGGCGGGTTCCGGATTCCTATCGCAACACACAAAGGAAATATTCTTCGGGCTGGGAGCGAGCACTGGACCTCTCCGTGCTTCGATCCGTTGGCCAAGCGGCGTGGTTCAGGATCTGCCCGACCTGCCGCCGAACCATCGTGTTTGGGTGGAAGAAGGCACGTCTCCTTCGCGCATAGAACCGTTCCAGGCGTCACGATCTCGTGCAAACCTAAACGCAACGCCGCCACAACCAGAGCCGATCCCGAATGTCGTCGAAACCTGGTTGCTGGCGCCAGTGACCGCCCCGGGTTTCTCTCTCCGCGACCTCGCCGGACAATCCCGGACTCTGGCCGCCCATCGGGGTAAGCCCCTGCTGCTTCACTTTTGGGCTTCCGATTCGCCCACCTGTCGCAAAGACCTCGACATGCTGTCGAGCCATCACCGGCATTGGGTCACGAGCGGTCTGCAGTTGTTGACGTTGAACGTCGACAAAGTACGTGGGGTCACCCCACTGTCCGATTTTGCACGCCGGGTGCGCTCTTCGGTCCCCGTCCTTCTGGCGGACGACGACACGATTGCGATCTACGACATCCTCTATCGGTATCTGTTCGATCGTTATCGCGATCTCAGCCTGCCCACCTCGTTCCTCATCGACAAAGACGGGGATATCGTCAAGGTCTATCAGGGTCCGCTCAATGCCGATCATGTCGACTACGACTTTCGGCACATCCCGCAATCATCCGCGGATCGCTTGCTGAGGGCGCTTCCGTTTCCCGGGGTGCTCGAGACCGCGGAATTCCAGCGAAACTATCTTTCTTACGGATCGATCTTCTTCCAGCGGAAGTACTACGATCAGGCACAGACCTCGTTCGAGCAGGCTCTCCGCGACGATCCCAACAGCGCAGAGGCCCTTTATGGTTTAGGGAGTGTCTATCTCAAGCTTGAAAAACGAGCCGAAGCGCAGAACGCTTTCGAGCGCGCGACGAAACTCAAACCGGCGTATCCCGACACGCTTCCCAACGCCTGGAACAACCTCGGCCTGATTGCAACGAAACAAGGAAACACCCGAGAGGCGATTGGCTATTTTCAACAAGCCCTGCGGGTGAGTCCGAACCACCTCATCGCTCTCGACAATCTCGGCAACGCGTATCGCCAGCAGAAACAATGGGACCAGGCGCGCGACGCGTTCGACCACGCCCTGAGCGTGAATCCCCGCGATGCGGAGGCGAACTACGGCCTGGGCATGGTCTACGCCCAGAACGACGACACGGATCACGCCTACGAGTATCTGCAGAAGGCATTGCAGCAGCGGCCTGATTATCCCGAAGCCTTGAACAATCTGGGCGTGCTCTACCTGCGTACTGGCAGGCGCGATGAAGCCGTCAAGAGCTTCGAAGAGTGCATTCGCGTCGCGCCGGGATTCGATCAGTCCTATCTCAATCTCGCACGGGTCCACGCCTTAGAGGGCGAACCTGACAAGGCGCGTCGTATCCTGCAAGACCTCCTCAAACAACATCCTGGCCACGAACAGGCGCAGCGAGCGCTCGCGGAATTGGGCCAGTAAGCCGCTACTTCGCCGGCCGCGGAGCTTGCGTCATAAGCTTCACATACAGGGCGTACAGTTTTTTCGTGTCGACATCGAACTGCACGGTTGCTTTTCTTTCATAGGAGGGTAAATCAGTACCGGGAGCCCAGAACAGAGTTTGCCCATAACTGGGCCCGTGGTCGACGTCGATATCGACATAAAGCTCCTTTTGGCTGGTAATGATCGAAGGATCAACCATGGCCGCGGCCGACAGCTCGTCCCACATGAAGCTTTCCACCGAGTACTTCGTCAAATAGCGCGCCACCGGAGTGTCAGCCTTGGCGATGGCCGACTTGACATCCGGGTTCACGGTGGTCTTCACCGAAACGTCGATCGGCGTGATCGTGATGCTCTTCCAGGGTGCCCGCATCACGATGCGCACCGCCTCCGGATCAAACCACCAATTAAATTCGCGGCGTCCGTCAATTCCGCTGATGCCTCCGTTATCCGCATACATTCCGCTTCCCATCAGCACCAGCGACTTTGCCAGGGTCGCCACCTGCGCATCCAGGCGCAGCGCCAGAGCGATGTTCGTGAGCGGTCCTCCCGCCCAGATCACCACCTCGCCGGGGTACTTGTGCACGGTTCGGATGATGAAATGGGCGGCATCCTCGTCAAGAGCCTTGATCTGCGGCTCACCCTCGACCAGAGGCGGAATCACATCAGGGTCGTGATAGCCCTCGCGGAACGCGGGCGGCACGCTGTCGGGTCGCTTCGAAAAATCACTCCAACAGCCTTTGTAGCGGAATTTTCCGTAAAGCTGCTCCCAACGCTCGGTCTCCTCTTTGGAATTGAGAAGCGGAAACTCTGCTCCTTGGATTACGGGAACATCGGTACGCCCTGCAATCTCCAGCAAGCGCAAGGTGCGCCGGGTCTCCTCTTTTACCCACTGATCGCCCGTCACCGTGGTGATGCCCAGTACGTCAAACTTATCCGACTGCAGGAAGATCAGGATCGACTGCATGTCGGTCGTGGCCGGACCGCGCGCATCTTGATCGACGATCACTTTGATCTTTTGTGCCTGCAAAGGCTCCACGCAGGCCAGCGCGGCAAAGCTGAGAAGCACAATCGTCATCATTCTTGTTTTCATGGCAGCCTCTGAGTTTCTGATCCTGCGACGACGGGCGAACCACACTCCGCTAGAACCTAAAGCTCGCGGAAAGCAGGGCATTTTAATTCCTGCTGATCGTGGGTGCCAAGATCCTTCAACGCCAGAATTCCCGGGAATTGCGGATGCGAACTGCCTCGCAATAGAATGACGAGCATCAAGCGGCCGTTGCTGGCTCCATCCGCCCGCTTTTTGCCGATGACTCACGCTGGCAGGACCTCACTCCAACACGCGCTCGTCTTGACGGTCGCGTTCCTGGCGATGCTGCTTCCCACTCTGGTCGAATCCCAATCTTCCGCAGTCAGCGCTATTCTTCAGGGATCGGTGCGCGATGCGGCCGGCAATCCAGTGGGAGACGCAACCGCGTCTCTGCAGTCTTCGGCGGGCGAAACCAGAACCGTCCTGACAGACGCGAAGGGCCGCTACCAGTGCTCCGCCACTGCCGGCGAGTACACACTGCGCGTCACGAAAGCCGGGTTCGCTGAGGCGACACTAGGGCCATTTACACTCCGTGAGGGAACGCCGAAAACATTCGACCTCACCCTGAAAAAAGTCTCCCCTACCCCAACGTCCTCCGGCGCTCCTCAGTTCTACGATGAGCCGCAATTCACCGTGGCCGGGGTAGCCGACATCGCCAACCACGGCGGTCACGGTTCCGACACGGTTTCGCGCACTGCTCAGTCCCTCGCAAAAGACATCGCCACCCTCGACAAGAATGCGCCAACCGACGCGATTGCTGCGCCCAACCCGAATGAAGAGTCATTGCGGGAAAAGCTCGCTCGCGACCCGAAAGGATTTCAGCCGAATGCGCAACTGGGGCTTCATTTGGCGCGGGAAGGGAAGAGCAGCGAAGCGATTCCTTATCTTCAGAAAGCGCACCAGTCACACCCGGAAGATACCCGCCTCGCTTTCGCACTGGCGCAGGCTTACGCGGACTCGGGCAGGCTCGCCAGCGCCCGCCATCTCGCAAATGTGACGCTCGCAGCTCACGACGAAGCCGACCTGCACCACTTATTGGCGGACGTCGATGAAAAGCAGAGAGACCCGGTGGCCGCGGTTCACGAATATCAGCGTGCCGCAGAGCTCGATCCGACCGAGCCGAACCTGTTCGATTGGGGCACAGAACTCCTCACGCACCGCGCCCTCGAGCCCGCTCTTCAGGTCTTCACCAAGGGCAATCGCCTCTTCCCGCAATCCGCCCGCTTGTTGGTGGGGCTGGGGGTCACCGAGTACGCCGCAGGATCCCCCGAGCTTGCCGCGAGGCATGTGTGCGCGGCTTCGGATACCGAGCCGGCAAGTCTCGTCCCCTATCTGGTGCTGGGAAAAATGCAGGTGGTTGAGACGGGCCCATCCCCATGCGTGACAGATAAGCTTGAGCGCTTTGTGCGCCTTCATCCTGATAATGCACTCGCGAATTACTACTATGCCTCTCGTTTATGGACACACAGGAAGGACTCCGACTCGCCGGATACTGACAGTCAGATCGAAGCCCTGCTCAACCAGGCCATCCAACTCGACCCGCACCTTGCGTTGGCCCATCTGCAGCTCGGAATGCTGTGGGAAGAGCGCAAAGACGACTCCAAGGCCATCACCGCCTACCAATCGGCCATCGCAGCCGATTCGCGACTACCGGAGCCGCATTACCGGCTGGCGCAGGTCTATCGGCGCACGGGTCAGACCACAAAGGCGCAGGAAGAACTGGCTCTCAGCGAGCAGCTTTCCCAAAAGACTACCCAGCAGGCGGAGCAGGAGGCGCGAGAGATCCCGCAGTTTGTTTATACTCTCCGCCACCCGGCACCACCGCCGCAATGAACTCATCGAGCAGCCCCGCTGGAATTGTGCAACCTGGCGTCCCGGCAGGAGGACCCGCGCCGAACTCGCCGCTACTCGATCGCTACTTCAAGCTCACCGAAAACCACACCACGGTTCGCCAGGAAATGGTTGGAGGCTTAACCACTTTCATGACCATGGCCTATATCGTGGTGGTGAATCCGCAAATTCTGGAGCAAGCCGGAATGCCGGCAGAAGGCGTCGTTTTCGCGACCTGCATCTCTGCCGCTGTGGCGTCTCTGGTGATGGGACTATATGCGAATTATCCCATCGCTATGGCCCCTGGAATGTCCCTGAATGCGTACTTCACCTACTCGGTATGTCTGGGCATGGGAATTCCGTGGCAGACCGCCCTGGGCGCGGTTTTCTTCTCCGGCGCGCTGTTTGTCCTGTTGACCGTGACCCGCGTGCGCGAGCAGATCGTCAACGGCATCCCGGATTCGTTGAAGCACGCTACCGCCGCCGGCATCGGCATGTTCATCGCCTTCGTCGGCCTGCGCAATGCCCGGCTGGTGATAGCCAACCCGGCCACGTTTGTGGGAATCGGCAAGCTTTCTCAGCCCGATGTGCAAGCCGCTTGCCTGGGCCTCGTGCTGACCCTTATTCTCATCGCCCGCAAGACAAATGGAGCCATCCTGCTTGGCGTTGCCGGAACCATGCTCTACGGCATCCTGCGTGGGCTTGCCCACTGGCCCTCAGCATGGATTTCGATGCCGCATCCCGCCGGAACCTTCCTGCAACTCGATTTGCGCGCCGCGCTACGCCTTGGGCTGCTCGAAATCGTCTTCGCATTCCTGTTCGTAGACCTTTTCGACAACGTCGGCACCCTGGTAGGTGTTTGCGAGCAGGGAGGCTTCATCGAGAATGGCCGCATTCCCCGCGTCGGACGCGCGCTGCTCGCCGACGGCATAGGCACCATGTTCGGCGCCCTCACCGGCACGTCGACCGTGACCAGCTACATTGAGAGCGCAGCGGGCGTGGCTGCCGGCGCCCGCACCGGGCTCAGCAACGTCTTCGTGGCCGCGTTGTTCCTATGCGCCGTTTTCTTTTCTCCGATTGCAGGCGCCATCCCGCCATTTGCCACTGCACCCGCTCTGGTCATCGTCGGCGCGCTCATGACGCAATCCATCGCGCAAGTCGCCTGGAGCGACTACACCGAAGCCTTTCCCGCCTTCCTGACCATGCTTGCGATGCCGCTGACCTTCAGCGTCGCCACCGGACTGAGCCTTGGAGTGATCGCTTACACCGTGGCGAAAGTCGGAACCGGCAGATTCCGCGAAGTAAGCGCCGTCATCTGGATTCTCACCGTGCTCTTCGTTCTGCGCTACGCGTACCTGGCAGCTGCCTAGGGCGCTCCGAATGAGGCCCCCTGTGATTCCTCTGTGCCCCCTGTGTCCTCTGTGGTTTAAGCCTTTCGTGGGCACTTAACCAGAGTTTCGCTAGAGCTAATGAGCGGCTTGAACCGGCGCAGTCATCAGGCGCACGAACATTCCGTTAAACTTTTCCTTGTCCAGATCCATCTGGATCTCAACCGGCGGCCCGGTGACGCGCGGCTTGTCGCGTTCCGTCCAGGTCAGCGTGTTCCCATATCCAGCGCCGCGATCGAGGTCGACGCTCATGTAGCGGGTCTCGCGTTTCGTGATGATGGTTGGGTCAATCCAGGCCGCTGCCGCCAGTTCATCCCACATGAAATCGGCCCCGAGTCCCGCCTGATAATAGCGGGCAACGTACTGTGCCAAGGGTGTGCCGGCGGCGCCAATCTGCTTGACCATTTCCGGCGTCAAGCGCGTCTTCACGGAGATGTCGGTCGGCGTGCAGGTAATCTTGTGCCATGGCGCTCGCAGCACGACGTGCGCCGCCTCGGGATCGAACCAGAAGTTGAATTCGTGCCGCGGATTGTTGGTGAATTCCGGGCTGTCGGTCTGCGGACTCAGGCTCCCTCCCATAAACACGAGTTGCTCGGCCAGTTCCGGAAACTGCGGATCAAGCGAGATGGCCAGCGCCAGGTCGGTCATGGGCGCGCCTTCGTAGATCGTGACCTCATGCGGATAGCGGTGCACCATGCGAATCAGAAAATGCGCGGCGTCTTCGTCCGCAGGCTTGGCTTTTGGCGTTCCTTCCGCCAGCGGCGGCACGACGTAAGGCTCGTGCCACCAGCGATCATCCCAGGCGCCGGTATAAGCCAGCTTGCCATAGCGCTCCTGCCACCACTGCGCTTCCTCGCGCCGATGGACTAACGGGAAAACTGCTCCGGGCACTACGGGAATGTCGGTCCGGCCGATGATTTCCAGCAGCCGCAGCGTGTGCGCGATCTCTTCATCGCGCCACTGATCTCCGCTGGCCACGGTGATCCCGAGCACTTCCACCTGCGGCGACTGCAACAGCAAGAGCACCGTCTGCAGATTGCTCCCGCCCGGGCCAGAGCAATCCTGATCGATGATGACCTTGCGGCGCGTCTGGGCGAAGGTTAGCGAACTCGCTACCAGCAGGCCCGCAATCAGCAGACGACGCAGAGTCAGCTTCATTGGGACTGTTTCCCGCGCGGCGCCCGCGTCATCAGGTCGATATACAGCTTGTAGAACTTCTCGGCATCGATATCGAACTGCACATTGGCGAGGCGCAGATACGGCGGCACCTGCGCCTTCGAGTCCCAGAAGATTGTCTTGCCGTAGCTCGCGCCATGATCCACATCAATATCCATGTAGAGCTGCTTCTGCCCCGTGATGATCGAAGGATCGATCAAAGCCGCTCCCGCGATCTCGTCCCACATGTACCCCGGCAGCGAATACTGGTCGAGATACTTTGTAATCGGCGTGCCCGCCTTGGAGATCGTGGCCTTCATTTCGTTCGTGAAGCGTGTTTTCACCGAGATATCAATCGGTGTGATGGTCATCTTCTTCCACGGGGCCCGCAAGACAATGCGTGCCGCCTCGGGATCAAACCACCAGTTGAATTCCCGGCGCGCATCTATGGCGCCAGTATCGATCGCGCCCTTATCGGCATAAAGTCCGCCGCCCATCATGACGAACTCTTTCGCGAGCGTCGCTACCGACGGATCCAGCTTCAGCGCCAGAGCGTAGTTCGTGAGTGGTCCCCCCGCCCACAGCACTACCTCTCCCGGATACTTGTGCACCATGTTTACGATGAATTCCGCGGCAGTTCCTTTAGCCGCCTCGATGTGGGGCTCGCCCTCGGGCATCGCAGGCACGACGTCCGGTGCGTGATAAGGCTCCTCGAACACCGTGGAACGCTTCGCCGCAAAACTTTCTGTCCAGCAGCCCTTGTATTCGAACTTGCCGTACAGGGCCTCCCAGCGCTCGCTCTCTTCTTTCGAGTTGAGCAACGGAAATTCCGCTCCCGTGATCACTGGGACGTCCGTGCGGTCGGCGATCTCGAGCAGCCGCAGAACATGTTGCGTCTCTTCCTTTACCCATTGGTCGCCGCTGACGGTCGTGATGCCCAGCACGTCGAACTTCTCCGACTGCAGGAACACGAGGATGGCTTGCTGGTCGCTGGTGCCAGGTCCACGAGCGTCTTGATCAACAATGACCTTAGTCTTCTGGGCAGAGGTGGAGATCACAAAGAGAAGGCTGAATGCCAGGGCTGCTGGGAACGTCCATTTCCAAGGACTCATGCTGTCTCCCGGCGCGAGAAATCTGATGACCAAAGAGATGGGCAGACCTGAAAGCGGGGACAATTCCCGATTTCACCAAGTCTGCCCCAGATTCTTCCACTGCAACTTACATTTGCCCTAGAAGTTCAGCTTAAGGGCGAACTGCATGACACGCGCCTGTGCGGTGCCCACCGTGGCATTTACGAGCCCGAAAGTGGTGGGCGAGGCAATGTTCTGTTGGAAACCGAAGCCCCCGTCCCCACCAAGATAGAAGTTAGGATGGTTGAACAGGTTGAAGAACTCCGCCCGGAACTGCAGACCCAATCCTTCGCGCCAAGGCATGAGGAAGTTCTTGACGAGAGACAAATCTGTGTTGACGAAGCGCGGTCCATAGACCGGTGCTCGCGGAGCCGTGCCGAGTTTTCCAGTCGGTGTCAGTTTCCCAGTTATGGGGTCCACAACTTTCTCCGACTTGAACGCGCAAGGGTTAAACCAGTTTTGCAGAGTATGAACTTTTGAGGGCGCGGTGCAACCCGGGTTGGCCGCGACCGGGCCCGCTTTGTTGGGATCGCCCACTTCATCAGGTCGATCAAAGCTGGTGCCGCTGTTCCAAACGAAGTTCACGCCGGAAGGACGGCTGCTGTCGATCACGAAGAGCGGGAACCCGGAAAGGGCCCTCTCAATCACGTTCACCGACCAACCTCCGAGGATGGAGTTAGTGGCCCCCTTCCAGCCGCCGCCGAACTTCTTGCCCTTTCCGAACGGGAGGTCATAGATCACGCTGGCGGTGAACTGATTGTTGGCGTTGATGGCGGACAGACCCCAGTCGGCTTTCTGCATGCCGGGCAAGGGCCAGTACATCGCACCGGGGAAGCTTCCCAGGCCATCGGTGAGTCCGGAGTCGAAAGTGCGAGACCAGGTATACCCGAACAGGGCATAGACCCCGTGCCGGGCACTTTTGGTTTCGGCCTTGACCTGGAGAGAGTCATAGCGCGCACGGCCGACATCGTTGGATTGGATGACGTTGCCCAGCGTAGAGAACGGTGGTTTGTACCCGCAGCCAAATGTGTAGCCTGCGACTGGCGTAGCACCGTCGGGGCAAGCGTTTGGATCGTGAAGGTTTATGTTCAAACCGCTTACCAGAATGTGCGAACTCCGGGAGCCTGCGTAGCCTGCCGTTAGCACGACATTTCCAGGCAGCTCGTGCTCGACGTTCAGTGTCAGCTGCTGCACCCTCCCTTGTTTGAAATTCAGATTTTGGGTCTGAAACGCACCCGGGAACTGGGAGGGGTTTGGCGGCGAGGTGATGAGTGGCAGGAAACCCCGCTGCAGGCCACAATCGTATGGTATCGGCAGCGCAGTGTTGTTAAACGGGCACGGGACGGATGCGCCCATTGAAGTTATCTGACTCGGCGAAATAGGGTGGGTTCTCAAACAAGCCCTGCGCACCCTGATTCCAGGAAGAGTCGTGGAATATGGCGTAGCCGGCGCGCACGGCGGTATTCTGGCTGCCGAAGGGTTTCCACGCGATGCCAATGCGCGGTTCGAAAGCGGTCTTGTCCAATTCGAGGCCGACCCTCGGATCCGCTCCGCACGCAGAACGTGCAACCCGCGATCGGAATATTGCCTGCGACGAGCAGTTTTCCGCTGGCCAGATCGAGGTTGGCCTGGCGGTTTCCGGATTCCACGGTCGGCGTGGTGAGGGCCCAAGCCACGCCGATGTTGATCGTGAGACTGGGCGTAACACGCCAGTCGTCCTGAATATAGGGCCGGAAGAGCTTCCAGCGCCGGCCGGTGGTGGCGCCAAGGAACGTCTGGTCGTGAACAGTGCCCACCATCTGGCCCAGCAGCAGATCTGCAGTCACCGTCCCCGCTGAAGGCCGGGCTGAAGTTAATGAAGAAGCCATCCTGGAAGGCGTTGGTTTCCACGTTCATCTGCATGGCGCGTAGCGAACCGCCGAAGCGAATGTTGTGGTGGCCGCGAATCATGTCGAACGAATCGACCACAGAAAAAACGTTCGTTCCGCCCTGGAACGGAGCGAAGCCCCGGTCGCCCAATCCCCAGTAGCCGCCCACCAGGGTTGCGGTCATGCTGCAACTCATGCAGTCACTGGATGACTGCGAGAATCCCGGGATTCCGTTCACGCATTTGGTATTCAGATCGGCGCCCAGAATTCCCAGATTGGCCGCTTCGCAGGTTCCATCACCGAACGACTTGATGTGGTTGAAAATCCGGTTAAAGCCGAAGGTGAGCTGATTGATGTTATTGGGTGAAAAGATGTGAGTTTCCGAGACCGCCGCATTACGTCCGTGGTTCGTAATGTTCTGCGAACTGGCGAAAGGACTCGGCGCCGCATATCCTGGCGAACCACCCGGAATAAAAGTAACGGCCTGATCGTAGCTGAAGCGCGCGAACAGCGTATCCTTCGCGGAGAAGGTGTGATCTAGCCGAAGGTCAAATTTGCCTTCGTTGAGGGTCCGAACCGGAACGGCGGCGAAGTTGCTCAACGAACTCAGATTCGGGGTGGTTGACTGCGGGTAAAGCTGCATCATGGCCCCACCCGCCAGGTCAAACATGCCCGTGGGAATCTTATTGCAGTTCGTGCCGGCATTTTGTGATCCATTCGAGTTCGGTGCTATCGGGTTCCCACTCGGCATCGCATTGGAATGCAGTGAACGTATAGGGATTGACGAAGTCCGGGAACATGGTTGGCATTGACAGGGTTATACACGGCCTAATGCGAACTGCCAGGACGAGACGTACCCAGCGGATCGTTGCTGAAAAATCTCCGTCCACCATCGCCTGGGTTGGAATTAGCCCGATGAAACGGAATTCCCAGCCGCGTCCTGGTGGCTTCGTAGTCGACAAAGAAAAACGTCTTGTCTTTGTCCAGAGGCCCGCCGATCGCCGCGCCGAACTGGTTCAAATTGAATTTTTCGCGCGACGCCGCAAAGTAGCTGCGGGCGTCAAGCGAGGTGTTGCGGAAGAATTCGAAGACCGATCCATGGAGTTGATTCGTTCCCGACTTGGTGGTCAGCAGCACAGCCGGACCCGCGCGCGTGCCATATTCCGCCGAGAAGATGTAGGAGAGAACCTTGAACTCCTGGAGGGCATCAATCGAAGGCAGAATGCCGATTCCGCCGGAAGTCAGCTCGTTGTTGTCGACGCCGTCGAGCAACCAGTCGGTGCTATTGGCTCGCGATCCGCCCACCGACAGCGAAAATGTTCCGCGCGTGGCCACTTCACTGCTCGGTCCGCCGTTTGCGAAGCTGTTAGGATTGGTTTCCTGAGTGGTGCCCGGCGTGAGCGTCGCCAACTGCACGAAATCGCGGCCATTCAGAGGCAGGTCCGCGACCTGCTCGGACGTGATGACCTGGCCTAAGGTCGGGATTCGAGGTCTCGACTGCAACTTCGGTCGCACTCACCTCCACCGTCGAGGTCACGGACGCTGGCGACATGGTGAAGTTCACGTCATCGATGCTCGTCGACCTGCAGCCGGACATCTCGTTGCTCGTTGGGTTGAAAGCCCTGCGACTCCACTCGAATGGTGTATGTGCCGATCGGTACCAACGGGATCAGGTAGTGCCCGGTATCGTCGGTCTTCGCTTCACGCGTCGCCCCCGTGCCTTGCGAGGTGACCCGCACGGTCGCGCCGGAGATGACCGACCCGGTCTTATCGGAAACCGTCCCCGTTAAAGCTTCCGGTCGCTTGCCCATAAAGCAGCGGAGAAATGGTCAAAAGGAGTGAACCGCACAAGACAAGTAGCAGCGCTTTTTTGTTCAGCATGAATCCCCCTGGAGATCCCACACCGAATCAACGAACGGGACGCCTGCTTCCCCACGAAGACAAACGAGGTCCCTAATCGGAGTGCGCTCATATAAATGGATTTAGCCCTGTGAAGTCAAGCGTTTTGTGGCTGGTCTACAAAATCTCACAGGTGACAAAGAGAAGTCATTCCGCGCACGAAACGTGTCCTTGCTCACTTCCATCACTGCATCTCAATTTGAGCTGAGAGGAAAAATCGATATTTTCGACACGCCGACCCTGAAGCATTACTTCACGGGTGCAATCGGACGGCGCAAGTTCGCCTAGGTTTGCTCGCGCGCCTTCCATTCCGCATCAAAACGCGCGCGATCGTAGAACGACTTCTGCGTTCCGGCCCCCGTGGTCGAAAGGCCGGCATACAGATTGGCTCGACGCACCGATTCCCGCTCCGCCAGCCCTTCTCCCAAAAACACTGCGAAACTGCCGATGAAGGCGTCTCCGGCACCAGTGCTGTCGATGCTCTTCACCGCAAATGCCGGGATGTGCTCCATGCCTTCGCGGCTTGCCAGCAACGATCCATTGGCACCCAACGTGACAATGACGCGCTTGACTCCGCCAGACAAAAACGTCTCGGCGCACTTCTTTGCGTCGTCGAGATTGCGCACGGGCAGCCCAGTGATAGTTTCGGCTTCGCTTTCATTCGGAACGAAATAATCCAGCCCAGCCAGCGCTTCCGTATCGACAGGCTGCGCGGGCGCGGGGTTCACAATGCAGCGGATTCTGTTCTCGCGCGCGAAACGCACGCTGTAGTAGACCGTCTCCAGCGGTATCTCGAACTGCAAAACCATGCAGTCCACCGTGCGCAGCAGGTCGGCGGCGGCATCGACGTCGGCCAGGCATCAGCTTATCGTTCGCGCCTTTTACGACGAAAATGCGATTTTGCCCGCTGGGTTCCACAAAGATGGGAGCAACGCCGCTGGAAACACCGTCCAGTTGCTTCACGTGGGTCGCGTCAATCCCCTGCTTCTTGAAGTTTTCGATGGTGGCCGGCCCAAACAGGTCACTCCCCACCCGCGCCACCATAAACACGTCGGCACCACACAGTTTTGCGGCGACCGCCTGATTGGCGCCCTTGCCTCCGAATCCCAGCAGAAACGAATCCCCGAAAATTGTTTCCCCGGGCTTTGGAAACCGCGCCGTAAACGTAGTCAGATCGATATTGGCGCTGCCCACAACCGCAATCCGCGGACGCTTTGTCATAGAGTCACAAGGTCGATTTTATTT
Source organism: uncultured Acidobacteriota bacterium (assembly GCA_963729415.1). Lineage (GTDB taxonomy): Bacteria > Acidobacteriota > Terriglobia > Terriglobales > Acidobacteriaceae > Gp1-AA133. Next base: position 271,129 of record CAVSOD010000021.1, read on the forward strand.
CTTGGAAAGCGAAGAACGGCGAGTCTAGTCAGCGAGGCGAAAGCTTGTCAACGTATGCGCCAGACATTCTGCCGAAGTCGCATGCGAAGCAATTTGAGGTCCGCGATTGCGCGCGTTTTTGTGGAACTCGAATTCGACGACGCCTACTCCCCGTAGGGCACCCAGATGTTCTTCACCTGCGTCGCATGTTGCAGGAACCACCGGCCCTCACCTTGCCTCACGTCGAACCAGTCGATGGCTCGCCCCTCGTTGGTGAACACCTGCTTCAAATTTCCGACGGAAAGCGACTTCGCAGTCGCCGCGCAGGCTTCGTCCGCGAAGCTCCAGATGGCATCGATATCGTCGTGCTCGGCCAGCACCTTCAGCAACTGCGACTGATACCCGGTGACGATGTTCACCGCGCCACCGGGTAGATCACTCGTGTCGAACAACTGGTACAGATCCCCGGTAATCAGCGGATACGCCTCCGAGGGCACGACGATCGCCGTATTGCCCATCGCCAGCACCGGCATCACGAGAGAAAGGAATCCCAAGAGCGGCGCTTCGTACGGGCAAATCACTCCAACCGTCCCGATCGGCTCATTCATGGCGATCGCGATGTTGCGGAACGGCGGATTGTGCACCGCGCCATCGAATTTGTCGGCCCATGCCGCGTAGGAAAAGATTCGCTCGATCCCGGCATTCAGCTCAGCGCCGGCCTGTTCAGCGCCCACGGCTTGCGCCAGTCGGTGAGCGACTTCCTCGCGGCGCTGGGAAAGATTCTCTGCCATGTAGTAGAGAACCTGCGCCCGATTGTGCGCCGTGCTCTTCGCCCATCCCGAAGCCTTACGCGCCGCTTCCACCGCATTCCGGATGTCTTTTCGATTCCCAAGCGGCACTTCACCTAGCGATTGGCCATCGCGGCCGCGAACCTGCATCGAGTAGCCAGAATCGGGCCGCGCCTGTTTGCCTCCAATGTAGAGCTTCACTGTACGGTCGATGGCGGGGATTGACGCGTCGCTTTCCCCGCCAGCTTCCTCTGCGCTCGATACTTTTGCTGGAGGCAGCATCGGCGCATGCTTGAACCATGCCGGCTCCAGATACTCGAGCAAGCCCTCGCGCCCGCCTTCGCGCCCGTAGCCGCTTTCGCGATAGCCGCCAAAGCCACAGGCTGCGTCAAACAGGTTGGTGCAATTGACCCAAACCACACCAGCCTTGATTTGCGCCGCCACGTGCAGCGCCACGTTGATGTTCTCGCTCCACACGCACGATGCCAGGCCGTATACAGTGTTGTTGGCCAGTTCTACGGCTTCGGCTGGAGTCCGGAAGGTCATCGCGGCCAGCACCGGACCAAAGATTTCCTGCTGCGCCACGATCGATGTCGGATGCACATTGCTGAGCAGCGTTGGCGGATAGTAGAGCCCGCGCTTCGGCAACTCGATCTGCGGCTGCCAGCACGTCGCTCCCTCGGCCACGCCCTGCTCCACCAGGCGGCGAATCCGCTCGAGTTGCACATCGGCCACGATTGCGCCGATGTCGATTGCCTTATCCAGCGGTGGGCCCGCGCGCAGTGTGCTCATGCGGTCGCGAATCTTTCCAATCAGCGGTTCGGAGATGCTCTCTTGCATTAGCAGACGCGACCCCGCGCAGCAAACCTGTCCCTGGTTGAACCAGATACCGTCGACGAGTCCTTCCACTGCGCCGTCCAGGTCCGCATCGTCGAACACGATGAACGGAGATTTCCCACCCAATTCGAGCGACAAGCGTTTGTGGCTTGAGGCGGTCGCCCGGCGGATCGCCCGGCCCACCTCGGTCGATCCTGTGAAGGCAATCTTGTCGACATCCGGATGCTTCACCAGCGCTTCGCCCGTCGACCCGTCGCCGGTCACAATATTCACTACGCCCGGCGGCAATCCGATCTCTTCGCAGATTCCGGCAAACGCCAGCGCAGTGAGCGGCGTAAATTCTGCCGGCTTGAGCACCACCGTGTTTCCGGTCGCCAGAGCCGGCGCGATCTTCCAGGCCAGCATCAGCAAGGGAAAATTCCACGGGATGATCTGACCCACGACTCCACAAGCGATGTAGCCAGGGAATTCCTGCTCGAGCAATTGTGCCCAGCCGGCGTGGTAGTAGAAATGTCGTGCTACGAGGGGAATGTCGATGTCGCGGCTCTCGCGGATCGGCTTCCCGTTGTCCATGGTCTCGAGCACCGCCAGCAAGCGGGAATGTTTCTGCACTTGCCGCGCCAGCGCATAGAGATAGCGTGCACGAGTATGAGTAGAAAGCGCCCGCCACTGCGAAAACGCGGTTCGGGCGGCCTTCACGGCCGAATCGACATCGGCAGGGGAGCCTTGCGCGACGCTTGCCAGCTTCTCGCCTGTCGACGGATCAGCCGTATCGAAATACTGCCCGGCGGAAGGCTGGACCCACGTCCCGTTGATGAAGTGCCCGAACTGGTGCTTGTGTCGGTCGAGCCAGCCAAGCGCCTCTTTCGGATCCTCCGGCGCTGGCCCGTACTCCATGGTCACGAATTTTTCAGCGATGCTCATGATGAAGTCGTAGCGCCGGCGTCCCGCCGGCTGTCCCGAGCGCGTCCTCGCGCTCGTCTGTTATTCCTATGCCACAGGGTGGCGGTAATCCGCCGAGTACCTTCCGGTCGCGTGATGCTCCAGCTGCCGCTCGATATCGTTCAGCAGACTGCTAACGCCGAACCGGAACAACTCTGCCTTCATCCAGGGCAATCCCAACTCTTCTTTCATCAGCGCCAGCCATTCCGTGGACTGCTTTGCCGTGCGGATGCCGCCCGCGGGTTTGAAGCCCACCGCCATCCCCGTTTCCTGCGCATACTCGCGGATGGCCCGCGTCATCACGAAGCCCACCGGCAGTGTCGCGTTTGTGGTTTCCTTGCCGGTCGATGTCTTGATGAAGTCCGCCCCCGCCATCATGGCGACCACGCTGGCCCGCGCCACATTGCGCAGCGTCAGAAGATCGCCAGCCCCGAGAATGACCTTCATATGAGCCGAGCCGCACGCGTGTTTGAACGCTGCAATTTCATCGTACAGTTCCTGCCAGCGCGCTCCGAACACGTGTGCTCGCGTGATCACTACATCGATCTCCTGTGCACCGGCTTCCACCGACCGGCGAATTTCATCCACCCGCTCTGACAGCGGAGACAATCCGGCAGGGAATCCCGTCGACACCGCGGCCACGTGGATGGCCGTACCTTCGAGCGCCCGCCGCGCCGTTTCCACAAAACGGTGATACACGCACACCGCCGCGACTTGAATATTGAGGTCTTCGATTCCTAGCTGCTTCACCAGTTCGTGCTGGAGTGGATGCCGAGCCTTCGCGCAAAGTCGGCGCACCCGCTCATCGGTGTCATCGCCCGAAAGCGTGGTCAGGTCCATGCAGGTGATGGCGCGCAGCAGCCAGGCCGCCTGCCATTCCTTCTTCACCGTCCGCCGCAGGACGTGCGATTGTGCCCGGCGCTCGACCGCGCTGGTGTTCACGCGCACTTCCCGCACCCAGTCCAGATTCAGCGGCGTGCCCCGGTTCGAAAGCAGCGGACGCCCGCCCAGCGTGGCGATTGGCCCGCCCCTGGCCGAGTGCAGACCCGGCAGAACATCGTTTTCCAGTTGATCCGAGAAGCCGTAACGTTTGCTGTCTTCCACGCTCATTGGATGCTTCCCGCGGACCTGCGACTCTCACCCTGCCGGCGGCGTTGCACAGGCTCCACGTGCCGTCCGCAATTGTACGGCAGAACAAGCAAAAGGGAAGCGGCGCCCGGTGGTGACCCAATTTGAAACGAATTGTTGTTCGTGGCCCTCTGTGTCCCTCTGTGCCCTCTGTGGTTTAAGCTTTTCCCCGCTCTGTCGGTAGCAAGTTAAAATGTCCGGTTTTTGTAGCAAGTGAAATGTCCGGTTTCAAAGTTGTGCCCTCGCCGTTTGGGTTGGGTTGATTTTGGGGATGGGGTTGCAGGGGAAGGGGGCAGTTCCCCTTCCCCTGCTCGTCTCTGTAGAAGCTTGGCCTGACAAGGGTGCTCCTGCGCCGTCATAGCGACCCAGGCAATGCGGTCCGTGGGTGAGACTCAAGGTTCCATTCAAGTGTTGGTGGACCACCACCTGGCAACCGGCCAACGTCGCCCGCCAGCGCACCCGCTGGATCTGCAAGCTCAGATTCTGAAAGCTCACCGTGTTGTCGCGGTTCACGCTGCGTTCGAACTGCAGCGAGAAAATCCGTTCCAAGTCACGACTCCGGCAGGGCACAAAAGCATGGCCCCGCTGCCTGGGCGCGACCTGAAAACGGCGATTGAACTCGGCGATGTATTCTTCCCGCAGAAACCGGTTCGCCGCCTCCAGCGTCTCGAGCTGGCGCAGCCGCAACTCCTGCGGCAAGCGGCCCTGCCAGGTCGAGAAGTTGCGCTCGCTGCGCCCACGCGCTTCCGGCGAGTAGGCCGGGATCATCTGCACTCCCAACTCGTGCAACGCCCGCCCCACCTGCGTGCGGCGATGGTAGTCCACCTTGCCGCCCACCTTCGGCGTCAGCCAGAAATGGCTTCCCCGATCGCTGTACAGCGCGCAGAACACGCCTTTGCGCTCGATCACTTCCCGCAGTCCGGCCATCACCGTCGCCGTCGATTCCTCCTCCACCAGTTGGGCGTAGTAGATCTCGCCGGTCGCATCGTCCAGAATCACGATCAGGTCGTACCAGCGTTCGTCCTGAAACCACTGGTGGCGGCTGCCGTCGATATGCAACAGCATCCCCGGCAACGGCCGCCGCTCGCGCCGCTTGCGATGCGCTCCACGCTTGCGTCCGCGCCCCACCAGGCCCGCTCCCTGCAACGCCTGCTTCACCCAGGTGTAACTCAGTTCGATCCCGTGCTCGGCCTGCAGCTTCTCATGAAAGTGCTGCACGTTCAGATCGAAATACTTTTCCCGGTACAACGCCAACACTTTCTCCACCGTCGCCACCGGCACCCGCCGCCGCGAGGGCTGGCCCCGCCGCCGGTCCAGCAACCCGTTGTAGCCCTCTTCCACGTAGCGCTCCCGCCACCGCCGCATGTGCCGGTCGCTGATCCCCAGGATCTCCGCCGCCTGCCACCACGTGATCTTCTTCGCCATCGCTTGCAACATCACGTCCTGTACTTTCATCGCCCGCTCCATCGCGGTCCTCGGACAAGCTTCCATGCTCCGCATGGTCTCCCATCCTCACCGCCCGCTAAGCGGACATATCATGTGCTATCTCATCCGGACATATCATGTGCTACCGACAAAGCTTTTCGCCGCTCTTGACACCCGCAGACCCCGACGCTAGCCTACGGCGTCCACTTCACGGGCCTCATGAACATCATCCAAGTATTTGCCATCTCTCGAAAACTCAACAGCCCAATCATCATCCTCATCCTGCTTGCGGCCTTCGCCCTCCCCGCATCCGCCGCCAGGAAAATCATCCTCGATACCGACCCTGGCAGCGACGACGCGCTGGCGATGATGCTTGCCCTCAACTCGCCCGAACTAGATGTGCGCGCCATTACCGTCGTCCCAGGCAACGTCACCGCCACGATGGGACTCAACAACGCCCTGCGCATGGTATCGCTTGCCAACCGTTGCGACATCCCCGTAGCCGCCGGCGCCCAGCATCCTTTGTTTCAGAAGCTCATCACTGCCGAGTTCTGGCACGGCAAGAATGGTCTCGCCAACGTTGAACTGCCACCCAGCAAATGCAAGGTCGACTCGCGCTTTGGCCCCGACCTGATCATTCAGCTCGTGCACGCCTCGCCGCACGAAATCACGCTCGTGCCCGTAGGCCCACTCACCAATATTGCCCTGGCCGTCGAGAAAGACCCCTCAATCGTCCCACTGGTCAAAGAAGTCATCCTCATGGGTGGGTCGATCAGCGGCGGTAACGTCAATGCCGCGGCCGAAGCCAACATCTACAACGACCCAGAAGCCGCGCAGGTCGTCTTTCAGGCCGGATGGCCGCTGACCATGGTCGGGCTCGAAGTTGGTGACAAGGCCCTGTTCACACAGAAGTATCTCGACCAACTCAACCAGACGCACGGTCCCATCAACGACTTCATCGCGGCCGTTTTGAAGTTCCTCATCAACTTGTCTGCTCAGTTCGACTCCCCCGGCTCGCCGATGTACGATCCATCGGCTGTCGCCGTTGCTATCGACCCTACGCTCGTCAAGGTCAAAGCCATGCACGTCGATGTGGAGACGCGGGGCGAGTTCACGCGTGGCGAAACCGTTGGCAATCGCCGCGGAGCCATCGAACGGAATGTCCTGCACGGCGACCATTATGTGATCGAGGGCGTAGACAAAGTCGAGCCCAACGCGAAAGTCTGCATCGACGTCGACGCCGATCGCTTCCTTCAGCTCTTCGTCGATCGGATCAAAGGGAAGTAGTTCCCTTGCCGACGTGCCCGAACAATGGAGAGTCAAAACTGCTGTCAAGGAGAAGATAGCCGCGAAGTGGCGTCAGAGTGCAGCCCACTGCACGGCGACCATTATGTGATCGAGGGCGTAGACAAAGTCGAGCCCAACGCGAAAGTCCGCATCGACGTCGACACCGATCGCTTTCTGCAGCTCTTCGTCGATCGGATCAAAGGAAAGTAACTCCCTTGCCGACGTGCCCGAACAATGGAGAGTCAAAACTGCTGTCAAGGAGAAGATAGCCGCGTAGCGGCCTCAGAGTGCAGCCCACGGCGCGGGGACCATTATGTGATCGAGGGCGTAGACAAAGTCGAGCCCAACGCGAAAGTCTGCATCGACGTCGACACCAATCGCTTTCTGCAGCTCTTCGTCGATCGGATCAAAAGGAAAGTAGCTCCCTTGCGGACGTGCCCGAACAATGGAGAGTCAAAACTGCTGTCAAGGAGAAGATAGCCGCGAAGCGGCGTCAGAGTGCAGCCCACGGCGCAAGCCGTGGGTGAGAAGCGGAACAGGGAAGAGCCGCGAAGCGGCGAAAGAAACGTCAGGCGCAAGGCTTCTTTAAGAGGGCGCGAGCTTCAGCCCCGCCGCAAGCCGACCGGAATCGATCGCGGCTTTAGCCGCCGAGTTCAGCCCCGCACAACTCTTTCGCTTGAGTGCACCGGTACACAAGGAGAACGAATGTTCACACCGCAAACCTTTCCGCTCGCCCTGCTGATGATGATCACCAGCGCCATCTGCTGGGGCTCCTGGGCGAACACGTACAAAGGCGTGAAGAACTACCGCTTCGAACTCTTCTACTGGGACTATGCCATCGGCATTTTTCTGATGTCGTTGATCTGGGGGCACACGCTGGGCAGCAGCGGCCACGACGCCTCCAGCCTTGCCAACAATATCCATGCCGCGGGAACATCGAACATCGTCTATGCGCTCATCGGAGGTGCCATCTTCAACCTGGCCAACCTTCTGCTGGTCGCCGCCATCGACATGGCGGGGCTTGCCGTCGCCTTTCCGATTTCCATCGGGATCGCGCTTGTGGTCGGTACGGTTCTCAGTTACGGGCTCCAACCCAAAGGAAATCCAACCCTGCTGGCGCTTGGCGTTTTATGCGCGCTCATCGCCGTGATTCTCGATGGCAAAGCCTATGGCAGCCTCGGCCGCGCAGAAAAATCTGTCTCCCGCAAAAGCTTGATTGTCTGCATTGTCTCCGGCGTTTTGATGGGCCTGTGGGCGCCGTTTCTGACTCGCGCGATGACCACGGGGAACAGCCTCGGTCCCTACAGCGCCGTCGTCTTTCTCACGTTGGGCGCCCTGCTGTCGTGTTTCATATGGAATCTGTATTTCATGAAGCACCCCTTGGTGGGAGAGCCCGTAAGCTTCAGCGGATTCTTCCACGGCCCGGCCTCCGGACACGCACTCGGCGATTCTCGGCGGCCTTATCTGGGGAACGGGTACGGTCTTCAACATGGTTGCCGCAAGTCTCACCGGGGTCGCCATCTCCTACGCCATCGGACAATCTGCTCCCATGGTCGCTGCATTGTGGGGAGTTTTTGTGTGGAAAGAATTCGCTGGCGCCGGGAGCAAAGCAAAGATGTATCTGGCGGGAATGTTCATCTTCTATGGCCTCGCGATTCTGCTAATCGCCAAGGCCAATGGATAACCGCGCCGACCGTAGCGCCGGCATCCTGCCGGCTGTCGCGAGGGCGTCTCGCCCTCGCCTTGATGAAAGACTCCCATGACAACAACTCGTCGTGATCTCTTGAAATCCGCCTCGATCCTGGCCGCGTTTCCCGGACTCACCAGCCTCGCGTCGTCACAGACCGCTCTCCCTCGACTCACCGGCAGCCCCGTGCTCGAAAGCCTTCCCCCGGTCATCGAGCACTCGCGCGACGTCCACACCAACGTCGACAAGATTCGCGAAGTCGCCTCCTGGATGGCCTACGAAGAGCTGCCCATGCCCGATTACCAGCTTCCGTTCGGCATCGGGCAGGGAAGCGCTGACGACATCATCGATTTCGTCATGACCGCCGACGCCGTCGATACCGCATTCACCGACTTTTCCAGCCACACCAAGTTCCAGGTCGACTACGCCGGACGCCACTGGTCCGACTCCGACGCGCTCTTTGCCTGCATGAGGCGAGCCATGGACAACGGTATCCCCATCCTCGATGGAAAGTACCTTGCCCAGCTCTCGCGTCCCGACATGCTGAAGATTTTCGCCGGCAACATCGAGATCCCCATGCTCGACGAAAAAATGGAAGTCTGGCGCCAGGTCGGCGGGGTGCTCGCGCAAAACTATAACGGCCGCTTCCACAATTTCGTCCGCAACTGCCCGCCCCGCCTCTACGACAATGGCAAGGGACTCATCGATCGCCTGGTGAAGGAGTTCCCTCGCTTCAACGACGTCAGCCAATACGACGGCCACACCATCAAGTTCTACAAGCTGCCGCAGCTCGGCATCTGGATCACGTACTCCGCGCTCCGCAAAAACAATCAGTTCCCGATCGAAGACATCGACCGCATGACCGCTTTCGCCGACTACATCGTGCCCGTCGGCCTGCGCCTCATGGGCATGACCAGCTACTCCGAGAAGCTCGAAAGCGCCATCAACTCCTACACGCTGATTCCGCGTGATAGCGCCTGGGAGGTCGAAATCCGCGCGCACTGCATCTACGCCACCGCGCTGCTTTGCGAAGAGATCAACAAGAAGCGTTCCCCGGAAAACAAGATCATCATCCCGCAGATCGACGCCCGCCTGTGGCTCCCCTACCACACCACGTCGTGGCCCCATCATCTGACCAAAACCATCATGTATTGATTCGCTGCTGCCAGCCCGATTTCCGGATCTTGGGGTCCGTTATTGCGCCGCTTCTGTGGCAAATGTGCATCCTGGAGCGTAAGATCGCCGGGTCTTGAACAGGAGGCTCACCATGATTCTGGGCATGTCAACCTCTACCTTCACCCTCGTACACGTGCTCATCAGTCTGGTGGGAATTGGCTCCGGCTTCATCGTGTTGTATGGCTTGCTGAATGGGAAATTACTGTCCGGCTGGAATCCGATCTTTCTCGTTACCACGATCTTGACCAGCGTGACGGGATTTCTATTTCCCGTGGAACACCTGCTGCCTTCTCACAAGGTCGGCATCCTCTCTCTGATTGTGCTGGCAGTTGCTGTACTCGCCCTCTACTCCTTCAAATTGGCTGGAAGATGGCGCACCGTCTATGTGATCAGTGCCGTCATCGCGCTTTACTTGAATTGCTTTGTCGCCGTCGTGCAGTCGTTCTTGAAGATCCCCGCGCTGCACGCATTGGCGCCCACACAAACGGAAGCGCCATTCCTGGTCGCGCAAACCATCGTTCTTTTGTTGTTTGTGGTTCTCGGGATCCGGGCGAGCAAGAGATTTCGCAGTGTGCCACAACCCGTTGTGATTCACTCTCGCGCAGCGTAAACGGCGAGAAACGGAGTTTCTAAATCTCGTCTGATGCTAATTCCGACACATGGCCTGAACCGCGTCGCCGCCGCAGTTATTGGTAGGGCAAAGGATGCGCCGCGACAATGCCCTTACCTTCCTGAACGGTGAGGAACTGGTTCGGCTTCACATTGTTGATCGTATCCTTCCGCCCGCTCGGCCACACGATGCTCAGGCTCACCGTTTTTCCCGCCGCTGGTTTCCCCAGACCGAAGGTGAGGGGAAGTTCACTCTGCGAAAGATAGCTCGAACCCGTCTTGACCATCCCCAACACCTGTGCGCCGGCACTGGTCTTTACCGTGATCTTTGTTCCAATCCCGTCACGATTCGATCGGGTGCCAACCGTCTTCACCCGCAACACATCATTTTGATTCCCGTTGTCGTTCCGCAGCAACCGCGCCGGACCATTGTTCGCCATAATCACCAGATCCAGGTCGCCGTCGTTATCGATGTCTGCATAAGCCGCGCCCCGCCCCACAATCGGCCGGGGCAGCGCCGCACCGACCTTGGTCGTTACTTCTTCGAACCGCTTCTTGCCCAGATTATGAAACAGGTGCGGTGGCTGGGCATACTTGACGTTTGGCTGCACCACGCTGATGTCGTCGGACACGTGCCCGTTGACGGCAAGAATGTCCGGCAACCCGTCGAGATCGTAGTCGAAGAAGAACGTTCCAAACGTCAGCGACTTACTCGAAAGCCTGGCAATGCCCGTGCCCGGAGCGTCGTCGGTGAACAGCCCCGATCCGTCGTTGTGATAAAGCGACATCCCCTCGTTGGTGAAGTTGCCGAGCACCAGGCCCTGCGATCCCGAGCCATCGTAGTCGGCGGCGTCTGTGCCCATTCCTGCGCGTGCCGTCCCCGCCTCGCCGTAGGCCACGCCAGCCGCAACCCCGACATCGGTGAACGTACCGTTGTGATTGTTGTGATACAGCTTGTTTGGTTCCGTATCGTTTGAGACGAACAAATCGAGCCAGCCGTCATTGTCGTAGTCGAGCAGCGCGACACCCAGTGCTTTGCCCGTAGGATCATAAAGACCCGCGCGCTTCGTTACGTTCTCGAAAGTTCCGTCTCCGCGGTTGTGAAACAGTGTTGAACTCTGACCTTTATACCTTTGCGGCGTGCAATACGACTTGTTCTTGCTGTCGAGCGAGCAGTATTCATCGGTTTCCATCGACCACTCGATGTAATGCGCGACGAACAGATCTAGCTTGCCGTCGTTGTCGTAGTCGAACCATACCGCACTAGCGGAGAATCCCGGATCGGCGACTCCGGCTTTTGCAGTGACATCGGCGAATCTTCCGTTTCCCAGATTGCGGAATAGATGATTCGATCCTACGGTCGTGATGTAAATGTCGACATTACCGTCATTGTCGAAGTCACCTACTGCACAACCCAGCCCGTACATCTCTACCGCAAGCCCCGCTTGACGGGTCACGTCGGTGAAGGTTCCGTCACGATTATTGTGGTAGAGCGCCGGAAACGATTTGCCCGACTTGTGCCCGGGCCAGTCCATGGAATTCACGAACAGAATGTCCTGCCACCCGTCGTTGTCGTAATCCAGAAAACAAACCCCGCTGCCCATGGTTTCGGGGAGATACTTTTTGCCGAACGCTCCGCTATTGTGTTTGAAGTGAATCCCGGCTTGCGCCGTGATGTCGGTGAACTCGATCGGGCCGGATGGTCGCCGCGGAACTTCGCGCGCTGCCTGCGGTGTTGATACGGGAGTTGTCGGGACCGCTGCCGCCGCCGGAGCGCTCGCAGAAACCTCAGGGGAAAGCGCCCTCGCAGAGTTGACGGGCGCTGATTTGCAACCACTCAAAACAATCAGAACAACAACCGGCAAATAGCCGGCAACTCGAGATGCCCGCGATCTGGCCTCAACCCGGGGAACTTTCACTGCGCCGCCACCACCTTAGCCGACATCGCACGGCGTGAATCCAGCCAGATCTCGACCAGCATAGCTGCCGGACCAACGATGAACAGGGCATAGAACGGCGCGTAGACCACCTGGCCAAGGCGCAATATCATTTCGAGCAGTGCAACCAGAAAGACGACGATGCATTGTCCCCGCTTCGTACGCACCGTTGTTTTCGGATCGGTAATCATGAAGAAGATAAATAGCTGATACATCGGTCCGGTAATGGGCGCCACTTCCGCCAGCCAGGGACTGCCCGTCATCCAGCTGCGCACGAAGGCGAACGCGATGAACGACGCTACATAGATCCCGGTAATGTGAAAGCGATGCAGCCGAGCGATGATCACCGATCCCAGCCCCCAGATCACCAGCATCGGCCACAAATAATTGCCCCACTGAATGCTCAGGCTCGCCACAGTTCCGGCCGCCAGGAACAGCATGACCGAGATCCCGAAGTTCGAAGGATTCCAGATGTGACGGTCTTTCACCCGCAGCACATATTTCGACGTGATCGAAATCGCGCTGCATAACGCATAAGGCCAGAACGCGGGCGAACGAACCAGAATCCCCACGCTGATCCCCGTGATATAGGCGCTCGCCGGATGCAACCATTTGCGATAGAAAATCCGCCCCAGCGTCAGCTCCATTCCAATACTGGTCACGATGGCCAGCAGTGTCTTCTGATAGCTCTCCAGGATTCCGAACGTCAGGTGCCCGGCCAGCAGGATGCAGGTGATGAATGCAGGCGCGAGATAGCGGTTATCCAGGCTGATCAGCGACTTTCGCCGGCCAGTCGCCTCTGGGGTCATTACCGGTAAAGTCGTCTGCTGGCTCACGCCGGCTCCTTGATCGCAAGCAGTTGGTGAACGGCCGGGCTCTCAATCGTTTGCACTTTTCCCGAAGGCCAGCGAATCACTGCCTTCTCGACGCGAGGATTTTTCCCAAGCCCGAAGTGCAGTCGCCGGTCGTTTTGCGCGGAGAAACCACTTCCCCCGGAAACGGTTTGCACCTGTTTTTGCCCGTTGAAAAACAGTGTGACCTCGGCGCCGATCGCACTGCGGTTGCTCTTGACTCCTTCCAGTTGAAACTCAATCCACTCGTTCTCGGGCGTCACGGTGTTCTTGTAAAGAAGAAGTGGGCCTTTCTGGTTGGCGACTACCACGTCGAGCACCCCGCGATTCCATAGATCGGCGAGCGCCACCGAGCGGCCATCGTAGTTGTCGGTCACTCCTACAGATTGAGCGACGTCGATAAACTTCCCCGCACCGTCGTTCAGCCACACCCGCTTGGTTTGATAGCCCGAGAGGCTGCGCCCCTCAAATGCCGGCCAGTTTTTGGCGTCGCCGATGATGGTGCTGTTGCCTCCCGCGACCTTCGAAAAGTCGTACCAGTAGCTGCGACTGTGGTCCAGCGAAATGTAGCCGTTCACCAGGTAAAGATCGAGAGTGCCGTCGTTGTTCAAATCGCCAAACTGTGCGCCAAAACTCCAGCCTCCAAGCTCCACTCCGAAGTCGCGGGCAAGATTCTCATAGCGGATGGCATTCCCCGCCGTGCCGTCTTTCGGCATCCACAGATTGTTGCCCTGGATCAGAATGCCATCTTCGGAAATGTTTGACACGTAAACCGCATACCTGCCCTGGTTCAGAATGTCTCCGAAGGCCGCGTTCATTCCGCTCTTTGGAGCAAACCCCACGCCGGTCTGTTGCCCAACCTCGCGAAACTTGGCGCCGTCGTTGAAATACAACTCCGACACTCCATAATCGTTGGCCACAAACAGATCAGGATGCCCGGTCCCGCGCAGATCCGCTGCTGCCGCAGCCAGCGCCCAGCGGTTGCTGTTGATGCCGACCTTCGCGCTAACCTCCTCAAACTTTCCGTTGCCCAGATTGTGGAACAGATACTTCCGCCCGCCATTCTTGGCATATTCAAAACTGTCGGGCATGATTCGCGTGGTGGTCAGGTGCCAGAGGTCAATGTCCGAAGCGTAGTAGCCGCCTACAAACAGATCGAGCAATCCGTCGCCATCGTAGTCAAACCACACTGCCGTGTTCGCATTGATCCAGGCGGGCAGGCCGGCCTGCTCGCTGACGCGCGTAAATCCGTGGCCATGGTCATTGTGATAAAGCTCGGGCCGTCCCCACTTGATCAGGAACAAATCCTCGTAACCGTCGTTATCGTAATCTCCCCAAACGGCGCCGGTAGAAACACCCGTCCCAGCCTGGTTGACGTCGGCGATGCCGAGTTCTCCGGCAACGTCCTTGAATGTGCCGTTGCCCAGATTCCGAAACAGGCAATTCTTGCTGCCGATCGCGCTGTTGGTCACGTAGATGTCGGGCCAGCCATCCCGATCAAAATCCACAATCGATACCGAGGCTCCCATCGAAGCCACTTCAGGCATGATGGGATTCAACTGCGGGTCCAGCGCCGGCGCCTGATGCACAAAGTTGATGCCTGCTTCACGCGAAACTTCCTTCAGATAGAACCCATGCCGGGCCAACGAAGCCGCTTCGTTGCCCGATTGCCCCGCGTCGCTTTTCGCGGAGTACCGTTTCACGATCAGCGGCGTGGCCAGCAGCCCCAAAAAGAAAATCACTAGAAGGATTCTTGCGATTGGACTGCCGCTCATCTCGAAGCCTGACTCCGCAATGCATTCCCAAAGACTTCCGGCGTGACGTAGCGCGTCTGATAGTTTCGCCAATCGTCGGGATGATGACGGTAGACCCACTCGTCTTCGAGCTCTCCGGGCGGGGTGTTATAGGCGACTTTCGCGTGATAAGGCAAGGGCAGCACAGTCTTTGAAAACATGGAGTTGTAATCGCCGTCTTTAATCCAGCCGTCGCCCTTGATCACAAAATCTCGCACCCACCCCGCCGGGGGAGGGGATTGCTCGGCGAAACGAAGCGACATCTCGTCGCCTGAATTCATAATCACGTATCGATCATCAATTGTTTGCAGAAGTTCGCGCACGTCGCCGTAGCGTGTGTAGTACCCGATCAAGTCACGCCAGCCCTGCTTGGTGCCTTCGATCTGGTTGTAGTCCGGAATCTCCGGCGCTCCCGCACCCACCGGCATGTGCATCACCGAGTAGCCGCGGTAATGCAGATCAGCCACCTGCGGCTCCAGCGTCGTTTCCTTCAACGGCGTATCTGTCGCGCCTTTGGCCCAGCGAATCTGGTCCCAGTAAATTTCCAGGTTCGTTCTCAGTCGCAGCCGTCGCGGTGTGCCCGGTCGAAAGACGTTCGTCAGATTGAACACGAGGGTCTTCATCCGTCCGGCAGGGAAGCCGAGGTTATCCTGCGCCGTCACCCAACCGCCCTTGCCATCAGGCACTTCCATGCTCAACCCATGCGCCCGCCAGCGGTTTCCTTGGGTGAGGGCCACGTTCAACGAGGAGTCTGTAGGGTGAACCGATCCCTGCGCGATCAGGTACAGCGGGCCGTCCTTCGGCGCATCGTCGCCGAGATCCACCTCGAGATAGTGGTCCCGGGCCACGCCCTGGTACTGACCACGCCCGAAGTCAACCGCCTTGCCGTCGACTTCACGAACCAGATCCGTTACGTCCTGTCCGCTGTCATCCACGGCTCGTGCAATCGCGTGCGGCGTCTCCACCGTGGTAATGCCCAGCTTGGCGGGTGGGATCACGAAGCGCTCGTCCACAAAAATCTCTGTACCCGCTGGATGATCCACCGTCGTCAGTGCAAGATAGTCATAGTAGTAGACCTCCCAGAGTTCGGCGGTGAAGCGGATGTCGTAGAACCCGTCATGCGGCACCAGTTCCTCGCGTCCAATCCTGTACCACTCGCTGGTTGCGACGATCTCGGCCGCGCCCAGCGTATTAATTCGCAACCCGATCGCGGAGCTCCAGGGAACGGCATCCTTCACAAACTCGATCTGCCTGCCGTTGTAGGCAAAGAGAAACGGACACGAACCCTTCAGCCGTTGTTCGGTGAGGACATCCTGGTCCGCCTTCACCGCAAACTCCGCGCGTACGGTTCCATTCGGCCACACCACGCGAACCACTTCTGCTTCGGTTTGTTCCCCAAGCCCGAAGTGAAGTTGCGGCCCCGTGATGGGCTGCTTCTGCACCAGCAGTCCTGACCGGACTTCGATTTCTCCGCCCACGCCAAACGGATTGATGCGCTGATCTCCGACCGCCTGCACTGCATGCGGACGCACCACCTGCCAGTGGTAATTCTTCGAACCCTGGTTCAGCGCCTGGATTGGTTTCCCGTCACTGGAGAGACCGAGCAGATCGAGACGTCCGTTGTTGCTGACATCAGCTGCCGCAAAAACCAGCGCCGGTCCGCGCGGTTGATCGAGCAACGTGAATCCACCCTTATCATCTCCAAGCCAGATCCAGGCGCCCGCCGCGCCGCTGCCCTGCGAAACTTCAGAAAGTATCAGGTCCAACGCCCCGTTGTTATCCAGATCCGCTACCTGCAACCGAACCTCGCCCGCAAGATTGTGCGCGGCATCCGGAACGCGCGCGATCTCCGCAGTGTCCCAGCGTTCCCCGTCGTTCTTGTCCGAGATCCGAACGATGCTGCCGTCCGCCTTCAGCGCCAGCAAATCGAGAACTCCATCGTTGTTCACATCGGCTACGGCGACAGCCTTCACATTCGAAAAGTCACCCGGAAGCGGCCGCTCGCGGAACTGTCCCTGCCGCTCATTCATGAAGACATGCAGTCGGCCGGCGCCATCGATGATGGCAGCGTCGGGATTGCCGTCGCCGTCAAGGTCCGCCCACGCAAATCCTCGCAGTCCCGGAATCCCGGCAAAAGGATGAATCGCCAGAAACGTGTCATCGCCATTGTTCCGCAAGACGGTCGGCACGCCCTGTTTCGATCCGAGCACCATGTCGAGGTCGCCATCCGCCTCAATGTCCACCGCCCACGCGCCCGTATAGGCAGCGTTCGTCACCGACGCCGGCAGTTTCGTTTTGCCGGTCACATCGGTGAACGCATTGGGACTATCCTGCCGCATCAGCCGCACTCCACCTGCCCCGGCCAGCACCAGATCGGTTTTGAAGTCGTAGTTGAAATCGGCCGGCACGATGCCTTCAGGCTGGGGTGGCACTGCCCCCCGTCCGCCGGGAAAAGGAAGACTCGCGCCGCTCGACAGCCGTACCTGCTTGCCGTTCGCCATCCCGATCACGGGCGCGCCGGCGCTGCCCAGCGGAATTGCTCCGACCCAATCCCATCGACCCTCGCCGGAATCGGCGACCGGCTGATTCGCGAATTTCAGCGCCAGATCCGCCGGCGCCGGTCGGAACACCGGAGTCTCCATGCGAACGAAGTGCGTGAAAGGCTCGGCTTCTTCTCCCGGAGCAGCCTTGATTGCCCGCAGGCTCAAGCGATACTCCGGGACACGCATCAACACGTTGCGCAGAAACGTGGTTTGCGTCGCAGCGGCCCGCAGATCGGATCCCGCCACCGCGGTTTCTACTGCAGCCAGCTGCCGCTGCACCTCCGGCGGCCACGACGCCGATTGCGCCTTGACCTTTTCGAGCGCCGACTTCAGCGTGGCCGCATCGCCACGTTTCGCAGCAATCCGGCTCAACTCCAACTGCGCCGCCAGATTGTCCGGCTGCGCCGCGAGAATCTGCTGCATCAGCGCCTGAAAATCCGACTCGCTGTTCGCCCCACCCTGCCGCTCGGTCTCTTCCGCCAGCTGATACAAAGGCGCGCAGATTATGCGGATTCAACTCCACGGCCTTGCGCAGATCCGCCAACGCCTGTGCCGAATTTCCACGCTGGCTCTCCAGGATTCCCAGCAGGGTGTAGACCTGGTCGTTCTGCGGAGCCAGTTGGCGCGCCCGCTCGAATCGCTGCGCCGCCAAGTCGTAATTTCGCTGCCGCAGTGCCAGGATTCCCCAGTTTGCCCAACCCGCAGGCTCATCCGGCACGAGTTTCGTAATCTCCAACAGCTTCTGCTCCGCGTGCACGTCATCGCCAACCTGCAGCGCCGCCAGCCCCACGTAGAAGGAAGAAACAACATCCGTATAAGCCTTCGACCCCTTCTCCGGAAATTGCGGCTTCCTACCGCAACCGGAGGAAAACAACACGCCTGTTACCAGCAGTAGAAGCAACCCCGTCGTTCGCGGAAGCAACCATCGTCGAATCGGCATAGGAAGTGGGCGCGAGAAATCTCGATTCGTTACGAAGTTCTCGCTCTCCAGTCTCCGTTCTTTTCTAAAAAGCCACAAACCGTCCATCGCCTCGCAGTGAGCGGCTGCGAGCAGTCTCAGGCAGGCTGCAGGTTGCTTCTCTGTTTTCTGCGGCGGGTTATTCCGCGAAACCACAAGAACGCCACTGCCAGGAACGGCAACAGGTACAACAGCAAGTCCCAGCGCCCGTAACCCGGAGGCGTTGCTTCCACCCGCGACAACGCTTCTCCGCTGCCTGCGGAACTTTGCACAATCAGGCGCACGCGCCAGAACTCATCCCGATCAAATTCTGCTGAGGTCTTGAATTCTACCTGCCCTCGCGTATTGTCACGCTCCGTCGGATACACCACCTCGGCGAGTCGCCCGCTTTCCGGTTGCACGCCGATCGAAATTTTCAGATCGCCGGGAATCTTGCCGCCCGGCGGCGGATCCACCAGCACGTAAAACAGGCCCGTTCCCACATCCGGATGCGTCCACAGCGAGATCACGCACGGCCCGACCGCGCGGTTCTCGATAATCGGGAACGGCGGCCCGTTGTGCGCCTTGGCCAGGGACGGCCACAAAAGCGCAACCGCGACAAACCCGCCCAGGGCAATCCGCTCCGCCATTTGAAGGCAATTCCGCATTCGATTCCAGCGCCGCAATTGCAACCCCGTTTCCTTAACCGCTCATCATCGTGGCCCGCATCTCCATCGGCTGGAAGATCAACCACATCGACCCGAGCCACAGCAGCGTGCACACCGCCGCCCAGGGAAGAAAAGCGCGCATCGTTCGATCCGGCGAATCCTCCTCCGCCAATGCGTGGGTCACGATCAACGATCCGGCAAAGCCGAGCAGAAGAAATCCAATCTCCACCACCTGCACCATCTTTGCTGGCACGCCCGTCAAGCTCCACAACGGTTCTCCCAGCCACGGCCGTCCCAGGCTTGCCACCGCACTCTGGGTTACGGGAATGATCGTGTAAATCCCGGTCAAGAAGTGAAATCCATAATGAGCGAGCCACATGCCGAAACCGAGCGGAACCAGCGCGTACGTGTAGCGGACTGCGAGCGGCAGCGCCGCCTGTCGAACTCCGCCCCATGCCCGGCTCAACCACGTCGCGATCCCCAGCAGTAAAAGCGGTTCCACCATCAGGAAAAACACGAAAATCAATCCCAGCACCGGAGCCTCGTGGCTCACGTGTAGCGCCCGACCGAGCCAGTTTTCGACCGCATAGACGGGGCTCACCATGCCGAATGCATTCAGCAGCGCGCCAAACGTAAACACGATAATCAGCGCCGCCAGATCTTTTCGCCGCGAGAAATATCCAATCCCCGACCGCAGCGGATTAGTCAGCAACTCGCTTCCTGGCACCCGGCTCAGGATCCCAACGTTGTCGTGCGGGCACGCATGCACGCAATCCAGACAAAAGGTGCAATCCATGTTTCCAATCTTGCGCGGCTGAAACAGTGCCAACTCGCAGCCCCGAATCACCACCAGGTCCGACCCCGGTTCGCGCCGGCCGCGGATACAATCCTTGGTCTCGCAAGTCGCGCATACCGATTGCTCCCGGACCTTCACCTCAAACGGCGAGAGCAGCGACGCCACAAAATTGAATTGGCCAATCGGACAGACAAACTTGCAGAACGAGGCATGCTTGAAAAAGCCATCCACGACCAGCACGCTGGCGAAGTAGCCCACAATCAGCCAGGCTGTCCACCACGGCGACGACCACAAATCAAACAGTTCGTAGGCAAACAGAATCAGGACGAACAGCGCCACCGACATCCACTTGTTGCGCAGCCATCGCGGCCACGTGAACCTTGGTCTGAAGAAACGCCGCGCCGCCTGCCGCACCAGCATGAACGGACAAGCCAGGCAGAAAAAGTTTCCCGCGCACAGCAAAACCAGCACCAGCAAGCCGCGAAAGTGCAGCCAGCTCAGCGTGGTGGCCAGATTCTTCGGCGCCAGTGTCGGCCCGAACAATCCGTGCAGGATCATCACCACGCTCAGAACGAGCAGCGGCGCCTGCAGCAACGGACGCGCATAACGCCACTGGAACAGACTCCCTAATAACGGCACCCGCATCAGGTCCAACGCGGGCTCACCATTCTCTATGGCCGGGATGGATGTTGGATTCAACAGCGGACCTAGTCGGGTCGCACACCCCTTACATCGAATTGTTTTTCCACCGCCGCCCCGTTCTGAAGCTTGCCGTGCAAAAGAATCACCCAATCTCCCGCCATGGGAAGCGCGACCTCTGCTTCGTACCGCCCGGGCTGCGTTTCTTTCACATCCGCGAACTCGGGCTTCATTCCCGCGTGCGACATGTCGGCTTCGACCGCAAGCTGCGCCCCGTCCACCGGCTTGCCGGCCGCGTCAGTAATCGTGAAAGTCAGGGAACTGCGGCCAACACGCGCAGGTTGTGGCGTGATCTCTTGCTTGACCGTGAAGCCAAAAGAGCCCACCGCACTCCTCTGGCACCCCATCCCAAGCAACAGCACCAACCCTGCGATTGCGGAGGAGATTTTCCTTCGCCTGCCCGTGAGCGGATACGGGTAGCGCCTGCTCCAGCCGGAGCAGAGTACTGCTCTCAGACACTCAATCGAATCACGCCGCACTCGGCAGTTCTTCTCGGTGCCAGGCGCAAGTGCAAGCCGCCTGTTCCTTCTCTCCCACAGGCGGAAACATGTGGTAGTACATCGCAATCACCATGGGGACGAACACGATCGAATTGTAGAAAAGGTGCAACTCTACACGAGGGAAAAACAATTGCAAAACGCTGCACGGAACCGGCCGGCCCCAGAAATTGTGGTGCGTCGTCGCTTGGTAGATCAGCAGGAAATGCTCAATGTGATGCCAGAACTGGATCCAGAACGCCACCATCCACCAGGTATACGAGATGCCCGTGAATCCCTTGCGCAACACCCACAGGCCAATCAGCATCACCAGCGCGAACCCATAGTGCAGAACTTCCGACTTGATCAGCCACGGATAAAACAGGCCCAGCAGCCCACCGGCCTTCGGCCGCGGCCATCCCATCACGTAAATCTGATACGCCTGAAACAGGTGCTCCGCCCAGTGAGCCAGCACAATAAACATGAAGACCTGAAGAGCCCGCTCATGCCAGCGCGTATTCAGCTTCTCGAAGAATCCGACATTCGAGTTTGGGGCAGTATGAATATTAGGAACTGCAGGATTTGACACTGCCATTACCACCCTCCTTGCACCCCACTCTGTTCCAAAACGGGATAACGATTCCATCTCAAGGACTTACGGTCAATAATGGAATCATACTAGTCGCAATTCTCATCCGTAGCGCCGGCAGCCTGCCCTGAGCGGAGTCGAAGGGTCCCGCCGGCTGTCGCGAGAGCTTGCCCTGAGCTTGTCGAAGGGGCATCCTGCCCTCGCCGTGCAGATTCGTATCAGGGGCGGGCCCTCAGGGGCGCCGATCTGGTTAAGGAATGAGAGCGGCTTTCAGCCCGAAGTCCGCCCCCTTCTCCGCCATCAGAAGTGAAAATTCGTCTCCAGGAAGACCAGCTGCCCGTTCGCGTCCTTGGGATAAATCTTCGCGATCACATTCTTCCCCCAGGCATGTCCGTAATACAACGTGCTGCTGAACGACCGCGTGAACTGGTAATCCGCGCTCAAATCCCAGACATTCCCCAGACCGCGGAAGTTGTTACTTGGACGCCCCGTATATCCGAAGGTCTTGGCCTGAAACGCGCCCCCGCCCGAATACCAGAGGTCGGCCGAATTCGCCAGCCGCATAGCGTGCACTTCGCTCCGCAACCCCAGTTTCGACACAGGCCGCAGATTCAGCGTCGCATACGCGTCCTCATTGTTCATCATGTTGTAGAAAGGGAAGCGCGCATACTGCCGTGGCGTCGTCAGCACCTGGAAGAAGGTGCCGTGCCGTGAATCCTTCGGGTTGCCATCGCCGCTGCCGTACGAGTACCCCAGGCTGATCCATGGCTTCAGATGCTCCACTGGCGGTTGCCAGCCCGCCTCTCCCACGAACGAACTCGCCCGCTGCGTCAAGGCGCCCCACGACCCGCCCTGGAAAACGCCCCACACCAGAAAATCAAACTTGCCGGAATGGTCGGTATTGAAGACCTGCACATAATTCCCGCCCACCGTCGCCAGCTTGATCTTCTCCGTATCAGCCGTTCTGACCGGGGTTGGGCGATTGTCGGTCTTCAACACACTCCGGTTATCCACATAGCCCAGGCCGAATACGCGTATCTGTGCCGGGGTGCGCGACGAATTCACCGACCGTGTGTACGCTCCGTAGTACAACGACACGTTCAGCTCCGGCATTCCGTCGACCTGGTACACGCCGGCCGTCGGGCGCGCGCCAAAAAACGTCACGTTATTCGGCCCTGCATGAAACGAAAGCTGTCCTCCATCGTAAGTACGTTGCACGGCGGCAAACGCGAAATTCGAAATCAGACGGCTCGAGATGCGGTTGAGTACCAGAGAGGCCAGCGTCGCATCGCCCGCCTTCACTTCCGTGCCATCGAAGTA
The DNA here is from genome assembly GCA_963729415.1 of uncultured Acidobacteriota bacterium. GTDB lineage: Bacteria > Acidobacteriota > Terriglobia > Terriglobales > Acidobacteriaceae > Gp1-AA133. The sequence continues at coordinate 293,596 of CAVSOD010000021.1, forward strand.
CTCGAAGCGTCCGAGCTTCAACCGCGCCGGCCCCAGGTGCTTGAAGTTCACGAAGGCCTGCTTCAGAAAGATGCTGGCGTTGTTGCGGGTATTGTTATTGGCGGCGTAGTAGCTCCCTCCCAGTCCCAACTGGCCCTGGGGAGCCGCAACCACGGCGTCGTTCGGCAGGCCCAGGATCGACGGTTGCTCCATCTCCGCGAACCAGTCCACGCTCTCGCGCGTCTGTCCGATACCGATCCGCAAGAGCGAATCCCACAACCCGTAATCGCTATTGCCCGCCGGACCCTTGAACCAGTTCCAGCCCTCCGCGCGCGTTCGCCAATTGACCGAGATTTCCAGCGGCCCGATCTTGTGCTTCGGCGGCGGCGCCGCATCCTTCTTCGCCGGCGATTCGGCACGTGTCTCCGGCGTTTCCGGCAGCGCTCGCTCGACCGGAGGATTCTGCTGTCCAAATAGCGTGCTCGAAAAAACAAGCGTCCCGCTTAAAACCGTTCCGCATAAAACAGTAACTCCCAGTCTCATCGCCTACTCCTGTGAGGCCAGCCTCGGATGTCTTGAAACGATTTCCCGCTGCGGTCAGAACGATCGCAGCCCCTAAAAGTTGGAGAGGAATTTACTGGCGCCTATCGACCACAGCAATAGTGGAAAGATACTAGCGAACCAATCACGAGAACGGAGTTCGGACGAACCAGAGAAGATTTCGAAAGCTTTGCGACGAAATTTGGGGCCGGGAGTCGACTTGAGGCGCTTAGCACAGGCTGCGGAAAAACGACGGTAGCGCCGGCAGCCTGCCCTGAGCGGAGTCGAAGGGTCCCGCCGGCTGTCGCGAGAGCTTGCCCTGAGCTTGTCGAAGGGGCATCCTGCCCTCGCCCGTGCAAAAGTGGTAGGGCCACGCCTTAGGCGTGCTCATGCCGGGAGCCTGCTGCCCAAATCCCGAGCGTACGGCTCTACGTGGTGGCCCGGAGCCCCGTCATCGAATCGATCTGGATTCGGAACAACAGCGGAGCGATTAAATGGTCGCCCGACGTGATCTGGCGCTCGGCCATGGCGGTCTGCCACCAGCGATGGCGTTTCTCCAGTAGTTTCTTCCCGTGCTCGTGCTCTTCGGAGTACTGTGGTTCACGCAGTTCCTGGTAGTGCCCATTCACAACCACACTCGCCCATTGTTCATGGCTCTGAATCTCATCGACCTGCACACACACCTTCGGATTCGCCCGCATCCACTCGATCTTCTGGCCCAAGGTGGATAGGGCGTACAGGTTGCCGTCGTCATAGGCGAAGTAAATTGGAACCACATAGGGTTGGTTGTCGAGCGCGCACGCGAGTCTTGCCACAGTGGCTTGTAACAGGATCGACTTGCATTCTTCCGGCGTAAGCTTGTTGATGACCATCGCATTGTCATTGTACTTCGAGGGCGAAGTCCTGAGGCCCCGAGGAACAGTGACAACGTTGCGGCGCGATCATGGGAGCGGGTTCGGCTTTTTCAGTCTAAAATTGCTAGTCCATCGACAGCTGTTCCCTTTGAACTAATTCTCGAAGCATCACATTTTTTGAGCGAGTACACATGCGGACATTTTTTTTACATGAAATTCTTTGTTCAGTAATGTTCCGTCCCGCCGCACAGACGTACCATACCTCGGGAGTTCCAGGTCCGTTGATTCCACATCAGGAGACTGAAATGAAATTTCGCCCCAAATTCGCACAGATAAAAAGAGAAGGTGCACGCTCAAGTGCTTGGGCCCCTTGGCAGGGCCAGGCCGTTGCATTGGGAACCGCGGTACTCCTGGCCTTGTCCCCGGTGGCGCCTGCGTGGGCGGCCCCGGCTGCAGGCGCAGCTACGAAGCTCGCAGCGGCGAGACCGGCACCGCCGGCTTCCAGTCCTGCCGGAGCTTGCCAGCTCAACTCGCCTCGCGGGAAGGTCCGCCATGTAGTCACCATCATCTTCGACAATACGCACTTCAAGCGCGACCCCGCACGCGATGGCTCGACCCTGGTACCTTCCGACCTTGAGCAGATGCCGCACCTGCTCAACTTCATCAAGCAGAATGGCACGCTTCTTTCCAATCATCACACGCCGCTCATCGCGCACACCTCCGACGACATCATCACCATCCTTACCGGCGTCTATCCTGCCCGCCACGGCGTGGCGACCGCCGCCAACAGCTACCTGGAATACAGCGGCGCGAATGGCACAACCCAATCGCAATCCGGCTTCACCTATTGGACGGACCTGAGCCGGGACACCACCTATAACCTGATCAGCGGTCCTGTGGATGCAAGTCATCCGAATGGCGTCAACGCTCCTGCGCCCTGGGTGCCCTTTACCCGCGCTGGCTGCGACGTCGGTGCCGCCGCCGCCGCCGACATGGAGATCGAGAACACCGGCGTCGACCTCTCCACTGTATTCGGACCAGGCTCGCCGCAGACCACGGATCCCAACGCCTTCGCGAACTATGAGGGTGTGGCCATCCACTGCGCGGCGAACAGCACGCTTTGCTCCAGCCGCGAATGGCGGCTTCCCCGACAAGCTGCCATGGGAGCCGAATGCCGATGGTTCGGCGGCCTCGACCGATCCGGCTACAGGGACCTCCACCGCCTACGAGGGATATAACGCCCTCTTCGGCCACAAGTACGTCACCCAAGCCTTCCGGAATCTCGGGCTGGGCAGCAATGTGCTCGACGCGAATGGAAACCTGAAGGACATCAACGGCAACATCATGGTCGATGACTTCAACGGCACCATAACGCCGGGCTTCCCGGTTTCAGTCTGGCGCCGCAATACTCGCTGGGCTACGTTGCCGATATGCTCGAGGCTGGCGTCCCAGTCGTCTATGCGTACATCAACACCCCACACCGGCCGATCCCGACTAACCCCTATGGATATGGGGTCGCCGGAGACACGAACGACTATGGGCCGGGTGAGGCGCACTATGTCTTCCAACTGCAGCAGTACGACGACGCGTTCCACAAGTTCTTCAGGCGTCTTGCCAAAGACGGAATCACCCCGGAGAACACGCTCTTCATGATCATGGCGGAGGAGGGGGATCATGTGGTCGCGGCCAACCCCACCAACCCTGGCTGCGACGGAGTGACCACGCCGTGCACCTATGGCAACACACCGGGCAATGAGGTCGGCGAGGTGGCCCTGAACCTCCTCGGCTTGCTGAATTTCGAGAAGGGCATCACCACACCCGCCTCGATTAACAGCGATTCCGCGCCCGACATCTACTTGACCGGCAACCCCGGCCCCAATGATCCGACGCTGCGGGCCTTTGAGCAGGCCTCCGGCACGGTGACGGCGATCAATCCAATTTCCGGAGCTACGGACACCATCGCCCAACAAATGGCCAATTCCGTCGAGTTCAAGATGCTGCACATGCAGACCTTTGACCCGCTACGGACGCCGAGCTTCACGATCTTCGCCAACCCCGACTACTTTGTTTCGGCCACATCGCCGGCCTGCACCACCGCCGCCGCCTGTGTCGTGCAACAGCCGGGCTTCGCATGGAATCACGGCGACGTGCCGCCGGAGATCACGAACACCTGGCTGGGCATGGTCGGCCCTGGGATCGATGACGAAGGCGTGGACAAATCGACTTTCTCGGATCACACCGACGTCCGGCCCACGATGCTCACATTACTCGGTCTAAAGGACGATTACGCGCACGACGGACGCGCCCTCGTCGAAAAACTCGAGGGCAGGGCGCAGCCCTCCGCGGTCCGGAAGAGCGACAACTTCGTCGCCTTAGCTCGGGCACTGAAACAGATCACGGCCCCGGTTGGTCCGTTAGGCCTCGCCACTCTTCACGCGTCCACAGTCGCTTTGGAAAGTACCGACGACTCCACCTACACCAACATCGAAACTCAGCTCGCTTCTTTCACCGCCCAGCGCGATGCGCTCGTGGCGCAAATCCTGCCGTTACTCGAAGCTTCCGAATTCGAGGGCACACCGATTCCGGACAGCGTTGCGCATAACCTGATTCATCAGGCGGCAAATCTGCTGTCCAGTGTGCAAGCCTACGCGGACGGTTTGTAACAACGAACTGCAGCAGTTCTGCAGAAAACAAATCTGCAGAAAACAAATAAGAGGGGCGCAATTTATTTTGCGCTCCTTTTCTTTTGCGCGGTCGACCACGCGACTGCCGATTGTTTGTGCATGCCGACAGTGCCGGAGACGCTCCCATGTGAAGATTCTTAGCCAGTCTGCGACAGCGCTCCAGGAGCAACTCGAATCCCGACGTCCGGCGCACGTGGGACAATGACGTTCTGATGGCGGACGAGCCGATCAATCGGACAGCCGAGGTACACGACGTGAAGCGGCCAAATTAAGCTGCCGATGCTAAAAGTGGTAAGTGTGGTGGAGGCGGCGGGAGTCGAA
>CAVSOD010000022.1:0-214610 GCA_963729415.1 uncultured Acidobacteriota bacterium
GTGCCAGAAATCGTTGTTATCAGTTCCGTCGATTTGCCAATTTACCTGATTGGCTCGAGTGCCGTTCAGCGTACCGTTTCCGCCACCCCCGCCCGAGTAGCCGCTATATCCCGGAGCGATCGCGATCAACTGTGAGAAGTCGCGGCCGTTCATCGGAATATTCTGCAGGGATTCGGTGGGGATGGTGTCGCTTTGAGTTACCGTAGTTGTATCTAGTGTCAGCGCCGCAGCCGAAACCTCCACAGCCGTCGTCGTTGCACCCACCTTTAGTTTCACGGGTAGGGTGTAGATATTCCCCGCAGTAACCGTAACGTTTTCTGTCGTTATCTTTGAGAAGCCACTTGCCACGACCTCTATCCGGTAGCTGCCGGGCGGGATGTCCTGGAACGCAAACTGCCCGTCACTGGTGGTGGTGGTGCTCAGCGTCACTGCGGTGGCGGTGTTCGTTGCCTTGACGCTCGCCCCGGCCACCATGGCTCCGGTTGGGTCGGTTACCGTGCCGTTGATCGCTCCGCGAAATGTTTGAGCACTTCCTACAGCCACCAGCAGTGCAAGTAGAACGATGCTGCCCAGTAACCGTCTCATTGTGTCCTCCGGGGTCTGTTTTTAGGGCTTAGAACTGCGTTTCTCCCACCACCCATCGAACAGCAATCCGTTCGATGGAAGGCGCCCTGCGAGTTCATATGAAAAACCGTAGCCTTAGAGTGATAAAACAATCCTCGTTTAGCTGTTATGTCTAACATCATCCCTAGCAAAATCAATCACTTGGGAGGGTACACCACTATGATCGTTGGGTCGTTCCTGACTTTGAAGGACAGAGCTACGGGTATCGACTGAGGCATCCGGCTTGCCATACCCGATCACTGGCGCTACGAGAAATTTCGATCTGGCGTATCGCATGGCAGGAGAGCTCATCAATCCTCGTTCCGCGATACTTGTTCTTGAAAAGTAAGCGCGGGGAGCTTAATCCCGCTACGACGCAGAAGTCAACCGAAAGAAAGTCTCTCGAGGAAACCAGCGTCCGGGTTAAAATAGACTGACCTCGACGCGCCGGTCGATTCTCGGCGGAGTTGGAGTTATTTCCTATGGTCCGTTGGGTCGCATTCGATGACGATACTGCCGAAGCGGTCGTAAGCCGCTTGCGGCGCGGTGGAGCTGAGATTCAGACCAACAGCCCCGTCGATGCCGCTTTGAAGGCACCCGGCCCATCGGTCATCGTTCTGCCATCGCAGACGCCGGGAAAATTGCTCATCGCCCGGATCCAACAACGCGCAAAATCCTACCAAGCATCGTTGGGTCAAGAGCACATTCCAGCGCAGCTGCCCGCTCCGAATCCGGACAAGAAGCCTGCGGCATCCCTGAAGAAACCCTGGTGGCGCAGGTTCGTCGCCTAGCTCTTCTTCCCAACGAGTCTCAGTTCTCTATGATTCTCCCGCCCTATTCGTGCGCCCTACGCGGCGAGAGCGAGTCACAACCCTGAATCCATACACGCTCATTTCTTCTTGCTGGGATCGTCACTCGGATTCACATAATTGAACTGCAACGGCGACATCCCATGCACCTGAACCACGGTTTCCCCGCTTGCCAGGGCGTAGTGGTGCATGCTCGGATCGAGATACGCAAAGCTGCCGGCACCAAACATCATCATCTTGGACTCGTCGAATGCATCCCCCATTCCCACTTTGAAGTTCCCGGAAATAACCGTGACGTTTTCGCGTTTGGGGTGCCAATGCGGTGCGATCCGGTATCCATCTGGCATTTTGAGGCGAACGGTGAAATCGCCGCTCGTGGCACCCGGGTCCCCTTCAAGAACCGCTAATTGCGCACCGGGCGCAATGAAGCTGGGGACGGGGCCGTAGGGAATCTTGTCGGGAGTAAAAGCATTTTCGGGGGGCAAAGGCCGGGCGGCCAGAAGCATTGAGAACAGCAGAACAGCAAAAGCGATGTACCTCATAAGCAGCCTCCTGTCGGTGAGAGATTGGTAATTCCGATGAAAAATTGGTAATGCGGTGGGCATGAAGATGCAACGCCATGGAGCGGGAGTATACCCCATCGGCGTCTTCAACAGACTGCTATCAAGATGACTAGAACGTGAAGGCGACGCCGCCCCTTATGGAGCGCGCCGAAGGCACCAGATAGACCGTGCGGCCGTCTTGCCCCATCACCGGGACATAGCCCTGCGCCATCAGGTTGCGCAGGTCGAGCATGGCTTCCATGTGCACCGGCAGGAAGCTGAAGCCGGGCAATGGCTGCCGCAGGAGAACGTTCAAGTAGGGATCCGATTGTCCCGCCGAAGCATTGAACATATCGACGGGAGTCAATCCCCGTCGATTCACCCAGCCATAGGAAGTCGTCCAGCGCGTCTTGCAATGTGGCAGCTTGCCGCTGAACTTCGCCGACAGCGCATGGCGCTGAACGGTCGAGAGGGACTGCCGGGCCTCCTGCAATTCAATATCAGGATGGGCCAGATCAAGGACGCCACCGAGTGCGTAATCGACGGTCGCGGTCAGATCCGACGACAACTTCCGCTGCAGGACGACACGCAGGCCATTGGTGTCGAGGTCGCGTCCCTGATAGGAGAACGTTCCCGAATCAACGTCAGGCAGCATTTCCCCGCTGTCAGCCGTGGCTACGCCCACTCCTGTCAGTACAGTATTCGTGACTCGATCGGAGAAGAATGCGACCTGGATGTTGTTCTTCCCCAGCCGACGCGATATGGAAATTTCCTGGTGATGAGCCCGTTCGAGCGCTGGCGAGAAACTCGCCAGACTGACCCGCGGAGCCGACTGGCCGAGATCGGAGCTCTCCACGTCATTGTCGCGGGTAAGAGAATCCGCTGGCCGAGAACTGGTGAACCGATATTCCAGGACCGTGTTCGGTGAGAGGTGTAGATCGGCGGTTCCAAACGGCTGGAACGCAGTGAAGCGGCCCATGAATTGGACGGTTTGCAGTTCGCTGCCGAATTTCAGTTCAAGTACATTGCCCAGCACGATATCGTCGCTGGAAGTCAGGCTGAAAGCTTGCAGTCCCTGTTGCCGGAAACTACCGACCGGCGGCGCCAGGCGACGGACCGTCAGCGCGATGGACGGTTCTGAGCCGCTGGCGGAATGATGAGTAAAGGCGGTGTGAACGATGGCAGAACCTGCACCTTGTCCATAGCCGACATTTCCTTCGAGGCTGAGCGCGTCATCGGTAAGGATCCGGTGCTCCAGCGAGAAGCCGGTGCTCATGTCCGACACGGCCCCATAGCCCTCGGACGGAGAACCCGCAAGAAACGACAAGCTCGCCTTCAGTTCGTGATCTTCTCCTTCGTTGGATTTCTTTGCGACCGCGGTTGGAGGAGCTTCGTCGAGCACACGGAGCACCGGCCGGTTCGCCATGGAGCGTAAGGTCCATTTCCAGTCGTCGTCGTCCGCAGGCCCGCGGATGGGGCCGAGTTCCATCGCGTTGAACAAGGTGCTCAGAGTGATGTTGACGACCAGGCTCGAACCTGAGTGCAGGCCGATGCGCTCCCGCAACGCGGGCAAGAACGACGGCGCGGTGACTTTGAGGGTGTAGGTTCCGGGGAGCAGGTCCTTCATCGAGTAGAAGCCGCTGCCGTCGGTGAAGACTCGCAAACCGTGTGCGGCCGTGCTCACGACTTCCACCACGGCCCCCATTTGTGGAGTGCCGGTGGAACTTCGCACGTAACCCGAGATCGAAGCCGGACTGTCCGCAGCCAGTGCCGGGAAGGCGAGGCCGAAAACAACTACGAAAAATCCGAACTTTCGGAGCATCACACCACCCCAGAGATCAAGCGCGTTCGTTACTCCACGGCAAAGGTGGCCGTGGGATCGACCGTCTGCTTGGAGATGTTGTCATTGATCTTGATCGAAATCCGATACACCCCGGGTTCCAGGTTCGCTGCCGACAAACTCTTCTGCAATGTCACTTGCTCGCCAACGTTGCCCATCTGATCCGTAGACTCGGTCGTATGCACCACGGCCTTGTTCGTCGCCGCGTTCACCACGTCATATTCAAAGGTCGCAGAGGGCTTGTGCGTTTTCTCATCAACGGTAAGATTGTAAACCTGCATCCAGAAATTCAGCTTCTGGCTGCGTTTGAAAGCGATCGGCTTTCCGTCAGCAGGTGGCACGCGGGGACGTACTTTCATCGTGCCAATCACGAAGCTGCCAGTCCCAATATCCTTGGTTGCCACCGGGTACATCTGGTCTGCCAAAATGAGGGACGAATTTGCCAGATGGTCCTCACCGAAGTCAGGAACCATCAGGCTCTTGCTCCAGTTGCCTACCCGGTCGCCGTTGACGTCCTTCACCACGATGTCGAGCCGGTAATGACCGGGCCTTAGCGGAAGCGCCTTCCAGTACACCTGGGAATTCTCGACGGTCCTCGGCAGCAGCTCGGCGGGCACATCTACCTGCACCGTGTCCTCAAACGTCTGTGCGATCCGGCCGCTCAAGGTCGTTACACGGCCGAAAATATTTACCGTCCCGCGCTGCACGCCTTCTTTGTTCGCGAACGTGATGTCGCGATTCTTCACCTGAATCGTAATCGGCGTAAGCACAGTGTCACTGGTGACCTTCACAAAATCCGCGCGCACGTCGAACGGCATCAGGTTCACGGTGATCTTGTGCGACACGATCTCTTCGAGGTCCTTGAACTTCACCGCCGGAGGCTTATTCAACTTGGCAAACTGCTCGAGCCGGTCGAACTGCTTGGTCTGCAAGTCTTGCGAAAATGGTCCAGTCCCCAGGCGCTCCAGGCCGCCGCCAGTGAAGCGGCTGGTCTTGCTTGCCATGCCCATCTGCTCGTAAAGGGTCAGTCCGGCGTTGGGCGTGTAGAGCAGTGCGTCCTTCTCGGACCGGTCGATGGTCATGTGGTAGTCGCCGCACATGCAGGTGTCGACGAACTCAATGATGACTTCCTGACCTACCCCTTCCAGGTAGCGATAACGCCAGTCTTCAAAGGGATACGTGGAGGTCTCGCCGCCACCCTCTTCCATGGGCCTTTCGTAGGTACCGCCTGAGGGATGCGACTCGATTTCGTCCGCCGGCCCGTACATGATGTACATGCGTCCGCGGTCCGTCTTCCATCCCGGGATGCCCGCCGCGAAATGTTCGTTGGAATACGCGATGCGGCGATAGTGTTCTTCCTTAAACTCGTTTTCGATGGTGTCGGGTGTGGGATCGCGGCGCTGCCAGAAGGCCTCGATAAACTGGTCACGTTCCTCATCGTTCGACAGTTGCTTGAATGCGGAACGCTCCTCGTCGGTGATAATCCAGCGCACGTCTTCGTCTAACCACTTTTTGTACGAGCCCGACACTTCCTGCTTGAAGCGCTTTTCGTTGGCTTTCTTTTCCTTATCGCTCAGGGGGCGCTTGAGAGGGTCGACCTGACCGGCCTGGTCACTGGAACCAGACGCCGGTTGATCAGCATTCTTGGACTTATCTGATTGTGCGAAGACAGATGTGGCGCACAGGAACAGGCCGATAGCGATCCACATTACGGCGGGAACGCGGCTGCGAAAACCTACCATGACGGGGGCACTCCTCAAACCAGCACGCCGGTAGCAAAATTGTACGTACTTCGGGGCCGCAAGGCAAGGCTAAGTCTCGCCTCTAGAATGTATTGTGAATGCTTGGACCCGGCGGCGGGTTGCCCGGAGTGTCAAAGATTTACGCGCCCAGATCAGCCCGCCGATTCGAAGGCAAGTATTTATAATTGAGGGTTTACCCCATGGCAAGACCGGGGAATCTTTCCCGGCCACAGTGTCTCCGAGGGTCCACTGGAGGGAACTTTCGGATGGGTCTAGCCGTATCTAAGGCTGTGCGGCTGATCCGCCATGGTGGCAAAGGCATCGGTTCCCGCCGAAGTGCCGAACGGGCCGGGCTTTTCTGGAGCGGACAGGGCGCATGAAGACCTGGAAGAGAGTACTGATCGGTGGCGGCAGCCTGGTGGCTGCATTGTTAGTCGTTGCCATTGTGATCCACCAGAGCAACAAGGGCATCATTACGGTGCAGACCGGGCGCGCCCGGCGGCAGGATCTGGCCTCGATTGTGAGCGCGTCGGGCGAGGTCAAGCCGAAGACCTACGTCAACATTGGGGCGAATGCTTTTGGCAAGATCACCCATCTTTACGTCAAGGAAGGCGACCGGGTGAAAAAGGGGCAACTGCTGGCGCAGCTCGAGAACGTGCAATCCGCCGCCGACGTAGCCGCGACCAAGGCTTCGCTGGAGGCCTCTCGGACTGACGCCCTGGCGCGCCGAGGCGAACCTGAATACCGCGAAGGCGGACCTGAATCGCGCAAAAGCTGACGTGGAGAAGATGCGTCTGGACTGGTCGCGCGCCGAGGGACTTTTCAAGGACGCCCTGATCTCGCGGGCAGAATACGAATCACGCAAAGCGAACTGGCAAGCGTCCGAAGCTGGCTTGGCACAGGCCGAAGCCCGCGTGGCCCAGGCGAAAGCCCAGGTTGATTCGGCAGAAAGGCACGTCGCGCAAACCGACGCTTCGCTGACGCGAGCTGCCGACGTGCTACAGAAAACCGTGTACGCCGCGCCCTACGACGGAGTGATCACCAACTTGCCCGTGCGGGAAGGGGAGACAGTCGTCATCGGAATTCAAAACGCCCCCGGCAGCACGCTCATGACCCTGGCGGATATGTCCGTCATCACGGCAGAAGTGAAGGTGGATGAGACCGACATCGTGAATGTCAAGCTGGGGCAGCCGGCCGAAGTCAGCATTGACGCAATTCCGAAGAGGTCATTTCACGCGGTCGTAACCGAAATCGGAAACAATGCGATTGTGCGGTCGACCGGCGTGGCGACGTCGCAGCAAGCCAGCGCCAGCCAGGAGGCAAAGGACTTCAAGGTCGTCGTGACCTTGCAAGATCCTCCGGAAGACCTGCGTCCGGGATTGTCGGCGACGGCGAATATCACCACGGCTACGCGGAATGCTGTGGTGACCATTCCGATTCAGGCGGTCACCATTCGGCGCCAGGCCGAACTGGAAGGCGCATCGGATCGAAGCTCGGTTCAGGCTGCGGGCCCAACGAAAGATTCAAAGAATCGAGCGAAGGACGACGAGGAGCAGGGAGTTTTTGTCATCCGCAATAGAAAAGCAGAGTTCGTCCCGGTGCAGACCGGGATAACCGGAACAACCGACATCGAAGTCCTGGAGGGAATTAAGGAAGGCGACGAGATCGTAACCGGGAGTTACAAAGTTCTGCGCACCATGAAGCCCGGGACTAGCGTGAAAATTGACAATTCCGCACCCAAGACCGAGGAGAGCAGTTAACAGAAACGTCCTGACAAACAAAAGTTGGGGTGGCTCGTCCAATGGGGAGCCCTCCGGATGGAGAAATGTAAGTGTCCCCAGAGGACCAGGAGAGAAAGAAGATGGCAACCGCTGAAGTGCTGAACATGCAGCCTGCTGTTTTGGCGCCTCCAGATCAATGCATGATTGCGACCGAGGACCTATGGAAGACCTACGACATGGGTTCGGAGCAACAGGTGCATGCACTGCGCGGGGTCAATCTACGCATCCAGCGCAATGAGTACGTCGCCATCATGGGGCCATCCGGATCCGGCAAATCGACGTTGATGAATCTCATCGGCTGCCTCGATTCTCCCAGTAGGGGAAATTATTGGCTGAACAATCAGCTGGTTAGTGAGCTCGACGACGACGAACTGGCCCGCATCCGGAACAAAGAAATCGGCTTCGTCTTTCAGACATTCAACCTTCTGGCCCGGGCAACGGCCCTGCACAATGTCGAACTGCCGCTGATCTATGCGGGGGTTCCCGCGGAAGAGCGCGTTGCACGCGCCGAGGCGGCACTGGCCGCGGTCGGCATGGAAACGCGCATGACGCATAAGCCAAATGAGTTGTCAGGTGGGCAGAGGCAGAGGGTGGCGATAGCTCGCGCGCTCGTCAACAAACCCTCAATCATTTTGGCGGACGAACCCACCGGGAACCTCGATTCGCAAACCGGCAACGAGATCATGGCGCTCTTCGATCGGCTGCGGGCCGAAGGCAACACGATTGTCCTTGTGACCCATGAACATGACATCGCCGAATACGCGCACCGCGTAATCTTCATCAAGGACGGAGTCATCGCCGGCGACGAAAGAAAACGTTAGATTCAATGCGGTTCTTCGAATGAAACGCCCGCTTCTTTGGCGGGCGTTCTGTTTTCAGCGAATACATTCCTCGATGAATACCCAGCCCAGCACCTCCCTAAAGTTTCTGGCGTACGGGCCGATAACAAGACCAGGAACGGAGCTATGGTCAGAATCCTGCTGGTTGAAGACAGCAGAACGTGGAGACTCAGCAACGAGTGCGCCCTGCTCAAGGCCGGCTATCAAGTCATCATTGCCGAGGATGGAGAATCGGCTTTGCGCTGCGCTAAAGAGCGCACACCGGACCTTATCCTGCTCGATCTCTCGCTGACAAAAATGTCTGGCCTGGAAGTCCTCACGCGCCTCAAGCACAATCGGGTCACGGCGGGGATTCCCGTAATCATCCTTACCGCACTCTCGGAGAGAAATCGACAGAAGCTGATTGACGCCGGCGCGGAAGACTATCTGGAAAAGAATGCGATTATCGGCGAAAAAGGAATCAATCGACTCCCCGAGGTGCTAGAGGCGCTGATTGCCCGGATCAACCGGAAACGAGGCGTTCCCTTCTCCCCCGAACTCGCGAAGAGATAAGCACAACCCCTGCAATCTTTCGGAGTCAGCTCGTCTTTTTTCTGGCTGAGACCGCGTCGTACACCAGCACGACCACCCCGAGCACGGCTAGCACGTGGATCACGTTCCCACCGATATGCAGGACAAAGCCTAACAGCCAGAGAATGAGAAGGACGGCAACAATCGCACGCAGCATTTGGCGATCAACCTTTTGTGCGGGAATTCCGAAGCCAACGAGTGGATTAGCTTAGCAGGAAAAGCGTGTGCTGCGGGAAGCCTTACTGCGAAGGCGGAGCCGACGATACTCCTGCGCTGTCGGTTGGAAGCGGCGGCTTCGCTACGAAGAAGTTGTGATCGTACAGGTTACGGTACATACGACCTGCAATCTCAGCCGCTTTGGGACCAAACGTGGGGCGGCCTCCCTGCAAGAACACGACGGTGACGATTCGTCCGATATCGGTGTTCGCGTAGGAGGCAAACCAGCCGTAGCGTGTTCCTGCACGCGAACAGGTTCCAGTCTTGCCCAATACCTGTTCTTCGGAGAAGTTGTAGCGCACGCTGCGGGCGGTACCATAAAGCACGGCACCCGCCATGCCATCAGAAATCTCGGGAATAAGCGGTGCAATATCCAGGTGCCGCTTCACACGCGGCTGAAAATTTGCAATGTCTTCTGGTGTGGTGGGGTGCTGCATATAGTAGAGCGTACCGCCGTTTGCGATCGCTGAGACCATGGCACCCAGCTGCAACGGCGTCATCGAAACACCTTCGCCGAAAGAACACATCTTGCCGACACCGCCGAGCTTGGCGGAGATTTCCTTGTCGGGATACTCCCCGAGCTGCTCACCTTCGAGGTTGTACCCGGCCAGCTCTCCCAAACCGAACTCGTGCGCATAGAAGCTGACTTTCTCAAATCCCAACTTGCGGCCAAGCGCCTCGAAGTAGGCATTGTTGGAGCGAGCCAGGGCATCGGTCAAATTCACGTGGCTGCGCCGGCCGAGCGTAATCCGAGTGTCCTTATCAATGAGCCCTTCGCTGAGTGCCGCAAGCGCTACCGAGACTTTGATAGTCGAACACGGCTGAGCTCCACTCGAAAGTGCGAGCTTCTGATTCACCATGGCAAGCACCCGGCCACTAGTAGGCTCGATGGCAACCACGGTCCCGTTCATGTTCCCAAGCGCGTCGATGGCCGCTTGCCGGACGATCGCATCCTCGCCGCCAACTACATCGCCTTCGGCTAAATCCTCCGCGTACGAACTTGTGTAAAAGCGTTCGTAGTAACGATGCCGACGGCGATGATGAACCGTAGTGGTTCGGGAAGCCGGCACGACGCTCCGGCTCTTCGCCAGGTGACTCATCCTGCGGCGCGTGCGCTGGCTTTCTGCCAATTTCTGTGACTTGGATTTGCCCGTGAGTGACCGCGTGTTGACATTTGCCGCACCCGCGATCCCTGGCAGTGCGAGCATGACAAGCGCTAATACGATGAACCTGAAGATGTTACCCACTTTGGCTGACATCCGTCCTAATCCGTCCCCGGAAGTTGCAATGAATTGGATGCACGCATCGTGCCAGGGTCGGCGACTCCACGCACGCCACTTCCATATGATCGATAATAAGGGACTTATGGGCTAGGCCACAATCGAAATCTTTTTGCGATTGGCATACGAAACACAGCAATTAACTGCCCTGATAAGAATGATTTAACCTGAACGCACCCGGGGTCTCGGTCTTCCGTAATCGCAACCGCAGGATTACTTCTCCGATACCCCTTCGAAACGCAACATCTTGCACAACCCCCGCTCGCTGTTGCCATTCCGAAATACAAAAGAAACAAAAAAGGAGCAAGAGGTCACTCTTGCCCCGAGGGATTGCTGCTTGAGAAGCGGCTAGGATCCGTTGGAACAAACGCTGAGAGACTCACCCTGGAAGCTCAACCACCCATTGACGGTTGTACTGGTCGGCGCTCCAAAGTACGGCAGAGTTACGAGATCCTGCAGGTTGTAAGTGAAGCCATGCAAGACGTAGCGATAACCGCCAAAGTTCGGGTTGCCTTCGAGCGGATCGCCTACCTCCAGGATTCCGCAGGGCGTGTTGTTTCCGTTGATATTGACGACCAGCGGGTCGTCGGCCCACTCCCCGACTTCGTGCGACAACGCGGAGACGTCCTGCGAAAAAGCCCCAGCATGATCGACGTAGCTGGCCTGTGCATAGGATTGGGGAGCGCTGAGGCTGCCTTCCGAGCTGTGATAGCCGCCAATACAACATTGCCCACCTTCCGTCAGATACACGTCGTAGGTCAGGAAAATGGGAAACGCGTTGGGCGCAATGCCAAGCTTGGTGATGATGGCCGGCAGTTGCGCGTCAAACCAGTTGATGTCAACCAGGCCAGCGGTAAATCCGAATGGACGCCCAGTGGTGCCGTAGCGAGATGGAGGGCTCAATGTTTGCTCCGCCGTCACGGTGGGTCCGCCCAGAAGCAGATGAGAATTGGTGTGCGTCTTCACCGTGCCCCAGAAGTTGGCACGCTGAAAAGCATCAATATACTGCGTGGTCCCGACATCCACTCCACCCTGCGTATAGGTCGTAGTCGAATCGAAAATCGGGGAATCCACGGTGTTTTGAGTGACCGTGTTTCCGTTCGAGAGGATATGGGCCGGATCGAATGTTGTCTTAGCAGTGCGACGAGTCACCACGATCTTCACGGGAATGATATAGACAGGAATCGTCGACGCCAGGTTCGTCGATGGAGCATTGCCGACCATATTGTAGTGGTAGGTCTGGCCGCTATAGGTGAAGCTGCCGTTCCAAGTAGTAAGCGGGGTTGAGGCCGCGGCCGCCAGCGCCACATCCGTGCGCAACCGTGGGGGAAGGGTTGTGAATCGCGCCTTGGGTGGCAAATCACTGAGCTTCATCTCGTCGTTATTTTGTGTAAACGACAAGGTGGAAATGCTCACCAGGAAGAGAAGCACCGTTAGCTGACACAGGTGCCCGAGACATTTGTTCATGGCGATCTGCTCTCCTTAATTTAGGGGTCGTACGAAGGTGGCGATCCGGGGCGCGCAAAGTCCGGGGACGAACGGTGGCTACAGCGCTAGCTAGACATTTTGTTAGTGCACTGTTGCAGGTGTCAATGTCAAAAGTACAAACCCGATAGCCGGAAGGACATGGGGAGCGGCGGCGTACAAAACTAAGTCGGTGTGAACGCAATGCGACAAAAAGAAAGCCTCGCACGAGCGCTGTGAGTCCCTCGTGCGAGGCGTCAAAAACACGGTTTCGTGAACGTACCTACATGATCTCGCCCCGCTTGCGGAGAAAAGCCGGAACGTCGAGATCGTTCTGCTCGAAGTTCGCGACCATCGCGCTGCGCAACGCGTCCAGCGAGGCAACATCCGGCGAGGCCGAGACTTGCTCCATCGCAGCTGCCGACTCCGGCGCAACAACCGTCTCCTCCATCATGATTCGCTCGGGTGCAGGGGCGGGATCGGGTTCAAAACGCGAAACCGGCGTCGGCTCGGGCTCGGGGAAGTCGACCGGGTCGTTGTGCATGCTAGCGAACGAAGAACGGACTTCCTGCTGCTGGCGCCGGCGCATCGCCGGCACTTCGCGGAAGCCAGTCGCGATGACAGTGATCTTCACGCTGTCTTTCATTTTCTCGTCAAGCACGGCGCCGAAGATGATGTTGGCGTCTTCGTGAGCCGCCCCTTGGATGATGGTGCATGCTTGCTGAACCTCGGCAAGCTTCAGGGAACTCGACCCGGTGATGTTGATGAGGATGCCGCGCGCCCCATCGATCGCGCCGGCTTCGAGCAGCGGAGATGCAATGGCTTTCTGAGCCGCATCGGTCGAGCGATGATCACCGCTCGCGGTCGCGGTGCCCATGACGGCATAGCCCATGGCCGCCATGATCGCCTTCACGTCGGCGAAATCGCGATTGATAATCCCGGGAATCGTGATGATGTCGGAGATTCCCTGGACGCCTTGACGGAGGATGTCATCCGCAACCCGGAAAGACTCAAAGAATCCCGCATTCTCGGCTACGGCCAGCAGTTTTTCGTTTGGAATGACGATAGTGGTATCCACCGACTCCATCAGTTCGGCGATGCCGCGCTCGGCTTGCGACATGCGGCGCTTGCCTTCGAAGGCGAATGGCTTGGTGACGACCGCCACGGTCAGAGCTCCCATCTCACTCGCCAATGACGCAATGATGGGTGCCGCTCCCGTGCCGGTGCCCCCGCCCAACCCGGTGGTGACAAAAACCATGTCCGAGCCTTCGAGGGCCTCGATGATCTTGTCGGAGTCCTCCAGTGCTGCCTTTCGCCCGACTTCGGGATTCGCCCCTGCGCCCAAGCCGTTCGTCAGCTTGACGCCGAGCTGGATCTTCACCGGCGCACGCGACATGCGCAGAGCCTGCAGGTCAGTGTTCGCGACCACGAACTCGATACCTTCGACACCGGCATCGATCATGCGGTTTACGGCGTTGCCGCCACCTCCCCCGACACCGATGACCTTGATCTTGGCATCGTTGCGGGGTTCTTCGTTGAAGCTGATGCGAATGCCGGTTTCGTCTCTTTTCATATGCACCACCGTATTTAGTTTTTGTCAGCTCTTTCTTCCGAAGCAGCGATTTCCGGGAGAGCGGAACTTTTGCTCACCCAGTCCCTACGCGCCCTTCTTGGCAAACATCGCCTTCAGCCGCGAACTCCACCGATCGTCCTGGATGCCACGCGCAACTCGAGCGCGGTGCCCGTAATAAATGAGGCCGAGACCGGTCGCGAACTCGGGCTCTGCCAACTCGACGGGCATCTTTGCCAGCGGCATTGGCCAGGAAAGCCGCACGGGCTTGCGCAGAACCGACTCTGCGATGTCAAGCAAACCCGGTAGCCGCGATCCGCCGCCGCTAAGAACCATGCCAGCGATGCAAACCTCGAACATGCCACTTTGCCGAAGTGCTTCACGCAGCATTTCGCATAGCTCGCGGGCTCTTGGCTCAAGAATCTCGCCCAGCAGGCGTTGCGGAAGCAGGCGCGATGGCCGATCTCCCACCGAGGGCACTTCCACCTCGTTGCCTTCCGGAACCAGCGTCACGATCGCGTTCCCGTAAAGCTTCTTCAGCTTCTCTGCTTCATTGACCGGGGTGCAGAGTCCGACCGACAGATCGCTCGTGAAGTGGTCGCCGCCTACTGGGATCACTCCCGTGTAGGCGACAGCACCCTGATGAAATACGGCAAGCTCCGTGGATCCCGCGCCAATGTCTGCGAGGCAAACGCCCAACTCCCGTTCATCCGAGCGCAGCACGGCGTCTGCGCAAGCCAACGGCTCAAAGACGGTATCGTCGACGTGAACGCCCGCCCGGTTTACCGCGGTGACGACATTTTGAGTCGCACTGGAAGCCGCCGTCACCATGTGAACTCGAACTTCCAGCCGGGCCGCCATCATGCCGAGGGGATCATGTACGCCGGGTTGCTCGTCCAGGATGAATTCCTGCGGCAGCAGGTGAAGCACTTCGCGGTCGGCCGGCAGTGAAATGGCTCGCGCTTTATCAACTGCAAGTCGGATTTCTTCCCGCGCAATCTCCCTTGGCCGCGTGCCAAACGTAATGCCGCCATGCGTATTCAGCCCTCGAATATGGGATCCCGCCACGCCGACCAGCGCGTGCTCAATGGGTGCGCCGGCAATGTCTTCGGCGGACTCGACCGCCTTTTGAATGGACGAAACTGCTTTTTCCAGGTCGACGATTACGCCCTTGCGCGAACCGCGCGAATCGGCGATGCCGTGACCGCGGTAACGAAGACCGTTCTCGGTGATTTCAGCCACCAGCGCACAGGTCTTGGCGCTGCCCACATCGATGACGTTGAGAAAACTTCCTTGCTGGTTCGGCATGCCTATGAGTGACCCTGTTGCCCTTGATCTTTTGCAACTGCTGCGCTCGGTTTCTTTTTGCCAGCCACGGGAGTGGTCCGAGCTTTCGTTCCCGTAGCTCCTGCAGCACTACCATTGGATTTCGGTGCCGAAGGGCTCACCGGTTGCGGACCAATTGCCTTTGCACCAGTTGGCGATGTTTTCGAAGCGTTCCTGGGAACCGCCTTCGTACCGGCTTTCCGACTCCTGCTCTTTGCCTTCCCCTTCCTTTTCGCGGCCACCCGGGCAGGCTTTGCGACCGGCTTCACGATTGATTTTTCGGGCTGCTTGGCGGTAGGTTTAGGCGCCGCCGGGACCGGAGAACTAGGTTTCGTGGTCACGACATGAATGAGCGCGGCCTGCTTCACACCAGCCGCAATCGCGGCCTTGGCCGCAGCGGGAGTAATCTGTGGCGCTTTCGCTGCGCCCTGGTTGTCGGGATTGACGATGATCTGATGATCGTAGCGGAGGTCCACTGACTCCAGCTTGTCGAATTGTTGCCGCCATCCCTGGATGTGCGTGACGTAGATCTTGTAGCGATTCAGAAAATCCGACGATCCCAAGTGCACAAGAACCGCTCCTGCTGGGTCGTTGGCGAGCACCTTGACGTCGTCCTGGTCAGAAATGTCAACCTCGCTCAAATCCTGCGAGTAGTGTGCTCCGTCCGCCTCCAGGTCCCGGATGAGCCGGTTGTAGATTTTCATGCGGGCGGCGCGGGTAGAGAGCGGCTCGCCTGGATTCATTCCGACAACCACTGGAAACGAGTATTTCTGTTTGCCCGCGCCGGGCAGCTCCATCAGGGTGCCGCCCGAATCGATCAATGAGATCCGCGATCCCACACGCGCAAAGGCGATCGGTATGCGCTCATGGATCTCGACCTGGAGGCGGTTCGGTACGAACCGCATCACGCTGGCGGATTCAACCCAGGGAATTCGCTCGAGCTGCGCTTTGCGCTCGCTCAGAGGGATGAAGAAGATGTTGCGGCCGATGTCCCCGCCCAATACTTCCATGATTTGAGAACGGGGGACGTTGTGCGTGCCGCTGACCTCGATGTCGTCGCTCGACTCAATTCGAAAGCGCCAGTTACGCTCGCCGTATTGATACATCGCCGACCCCGCGACGCTGGCGACGCAGGCTGCAAACAGGGCGATCCCCGACCACGTCAGGAGATGCAATGTCTTTTTGGGGAGTGCACTGCGCCGGGCAGAAACCCGCTTTTGCCCACGCAAGAAGGGCGATTCTTCCTCCACGTCGAGATCAACCAGGCGCGCATCGTCCAGTTCGCGCTCGGGTTCTCCCGGCGGAGGGTACAACTCTTCCTGCAAGATGGTGGGACTGCTTTTCCGCGCCATCAAATCAGGTAGTTGTCGAAGAAAATCGCTGAGCGGAAATTACTATAACTGCTTTTCGCGGATTGAGATAGACAAAATCTCGGTACAGCGGAGAGTGCTCCGAATCATAATCCCAACGAACCAAATTAGTTAACCGTCGTTGGCGGGGTGCCGCGGACGGCGAAATGTCCGTTAGCGGTCCCGAAAACTTTCAGGTTGCGAGTTTTTGGCCCGTTTTTCGAGGGCCTGACGCACATCGGTGCGCACGGTTTTGGTGTAGTGGGCCAGAGTCGTCTGCACATTCGAATGCCGCAAGGCGCCCTGGGCTGTGGCCGCTGCTCCGCCATCGCGCTGCACGCCGGGGGCAACGGGTCGGCGAAAACTCGCAGGCTCGCATTACTGGCGTTGAGTGGGTCAAGTTGTGTCTGCGATCACATGCGTGGACATCACACGCACCTGTGACCGCTGCCCTATAGCCTGCCCATTTACTAGGCAAGACTAATCTTCCAATGCGGATCTCGGGAGAGCAACGCTAGAATCCCTTGAACGATTCTGTCACCCCTTCACACTGGCAACAAAACTCTTGACGCCCCACGGCTCGAACCAGTGAACACACTCAACCAGGCATTCTCGACACGCTCTACACGTCAGCGCTATGAAGTGTGGTTCCTCCGCATGGGACTTGCGGACGGCAGCGGTGCGTGGTGGTTCCGTTATCTGCTGATGAATCCGGGGCGAGGCGGTTGTGCCGGACTTCCCAGCGGGATGCCGGTTCAGCTGTGGGCGACGTGGTTCCCGTCGCAAGGGAAACCGCAGAGTTTGATTCAGGGATTTCCGCTCGACGGCTTGCAGCTTAGCCCCAAAGGCCGCAGCCCGTTCGGCTTTCAAATCGGCGAGAATGCGATCGACGAAAATTCCTGTCGAGGATCGTTGCAGGTTGGCGGGCATGCGGTTTCCTGGGAACTACGCTATCGCTCGACGTACCGCTTCACCATGAGCACGAAGGGTTGGATCGGCTTCACACGAACTCCGCATTCTGATGCGGTTTTCTCCGGCAAAGTCTCGCTGGATGGCAAGACGTTCGAAGGCGACCCGCTCGGATTCGGAGTGCAAGGACATAACTGCGGATACCGGCACCGCAAATTCTGGACCTGGGCGCATGCCTACTTTCCGCGCCCGGCGGGGCCTGCGACAACGCTGGAGGCTCTGGTCTATGAACTGCCGTTTGGATTTATCTTTCGGAAAGCAGTGCTTTGGCATGGGGGAGTGCCGTATGTGTTCCGCGACCTTAGCGATGCCGCAGAAGATCCGCAGAAGTTCCGGTGGAGTTTCCAATGCTCCAGCAAGGACGGCATGCGGTTGCATGCGACTTTCGATGGCTCAGGGCAGGCTCTGCATACACTGCTGTATTTGAAGACCAACTGCTCGGGAAGTTTTCCGGTGGCGAACAACAGCCTGGCGAGTGCGCGGCTTCGCCTTGAAGCACGAGGTGTGCCGGAAGAAATTCTCGAGACGAATTTCGGTGCGGTGTTGGAGAAAGGTGGCGCTCAACCGTAGTTGCGTGCCTTGGCCAGGCGGTCGGCGACGACCGTGTAAGCCGAGGCGTTAAACGCCATCCCGATGTGCGTGCCGGGAACTTCAAAATCGGCCTCGGCGTGTCCTGTCTTGCAATAGCGCCAATCCACGATGCCGTCATGCCGCGTGTAGATTGCCGTTTCCATGACCGAGGCAGGAATATCGCGGGTCAAGGAATTGATGAAATTGCAGGTGCACCTTCCGGTATAGCAGTCGGGAAGCACGCCGCGTCCGTGCTCGGCCAGGATACGCAAGCGGACAGCCTCCGCCGCCTGGAGAACGGTCCTGCTGGTCACCGTGCCCCGAAAAGGCGCGGCCAGCGTGATCACCGAGGCGATGTCTTTCGGCCGCTGATGCGCGACGGAACGAGCGATGACTCCGCCGAGACTGTGTCCAATGAGATGAATCTTGCGTCCGGTTTCGGCGCGCGCGCGGGCGATGGTCTCGTTCAAGTGACGCTGGATAAGGAGATTCGGACAGTCGGCATTGACCCCGATACCCGAAAAATATGGCTGGTAGCCGATGCGGCGCAGCCAACCATGAAGCTCCATCAGGTAGAGATCGGTGCCCAGAAATCCGGGAATGATCACCGCACCTGAGTTATCACCGTGAGGCACGCCCAGACCGTAGTACACCGGGGTCGCATGCAGGAGGAGGACCTCTGCTGCAAACAACGCCTCCGTCCAGGGGAAAAAGTTAGTCTCCGGGCGGGTCTTTGGAGTCCGTCTGCGCCGAGTAGGTTTCGATGTTCCTCTGACTGTCTTGTGCTTTATCAATGTTGATCCCGGTTCTGTCACCTTGCAAACACTACCAGCGTGCGTTCAACCCGTCGTGGATTATACAGCCCCGCTTTCAAATCGCTCTACGTCGCAACGCACATGCGTTACCGGAATGGATCACACTGACAGACCAAATTGGCCCTCGGTCGACCGAGCGACTCGGAATAGAGGAACGCCGGAAGCCCGCGACTGCTGTGGAGGGTCAGGATGTTCCATGTCGTGCCTTTCGTCTGCTCTTCTTGCGCTCTGGTTTTTGAACACGAGCTTCCAGTTCCGCAACCTTTTTCCGCAGAGCTTCCAGTTCCGACCCGGTTTCGGCTCTCGGCGCAGGGCCGGGAGGCGAACTCAGAAAGCTCCTCATCATCTCGACCGGCGACAGGATGGCGCGACTGGACATTGCCGACGCTCGTCTGCACGGCGCTCTGCACTTTCTGATAGGCGTCGAAGGCCGACTTCAGGTACCACATCACGAATTCCCGGCGCACTTCATCCGATGCGACGACCAACTGCCGCAGCAGTTCGAGTGGCAGACCGGTCGGCTTATCCCGGGCATCGTCCGTGATGATTTGGGTCAGAACGACCCGGGTCAGGTCCTTGCCGGTTTTGGCATCCACGACCTGCACGTCCTTGCCCTGCCGTATAAAGCCAGCCACTTCATCGAGATTCACGTAACGACTGGCGGCGGTGTCATAGAGACGGCGATTGCCGTACTTTTTGATCACCACCTTGCCGCCTGGTTCCATTTTGGTCCAATCCAGCTCTGCTGCCATGCAACAAAGCACATCCGATATTGACACATTTGCTGCCGGCTCGTACATTTTAATTGATGCTGCAGTGCAGCAATTCTAAATCAGTAGGAGGTGTCCCATGCCGGCAGCCGAAAAGCATGAGCCCCGAACTAATCATGAATCCTCGTTTGTCTCTCTTCTCACCGGCTGGGCCCAACAGGGCGTGCAGAGTTTCTTTGCCACGCAACGTATTCTGTTGGACCTTGCGATGCGGCAAAACGCCAGCATCATGCACTCGGTGAGACAGCAATTGTCAGATCCTCATCACTCCCCGGCCGCGATCCTCGGAGAAGTCGCCGGAGAGGGCGTAACCAATTTCATTGAAGGCCAGAAGATCCTCCTGGACCTGGGTCAGAAACAGAACGAGATTCTTATGACCGGCGTCAAAGAGCGGATCGGCGACTGGCCGGCGGCGCAGGCGATGACGGACCTGCTCCGGCGCAGCGTGGATACCTTCGTCGACATGCAGAGGGAGTTCCTGAAGATCGCCGGCAAGCAGACCCATACGCTGGGTCGAGGCGGCGAAGGCCGGAAAGCCTTACACGGGAGAGGACGTTGCCGAACTCGCTCGTGAGGGCATGGAGAAGTTTGTCGACGCTCAGAAGCAGTTCATGGACGTGATCGCCGAGGAGACCGCAAAAGCCACCGGCGCCAAGCGGCCCGGCGTGACCAAGAAGGCCAAGAAAACGGAAATGGCCGTACTGGCGCGGGAAGCAACCGAGTCGTTCATCGAGGCGCAGAAGAAGCTGGTCGATCTCGCCGGGCAGCAGATGAACGCGAGCGTGAAGACGGCAGGCAAGGCCATCGAACTGATGAAGCCCTTCCCGTTTGTACCGCTTGCGGAACTGACGCGCGAAGGAGTCCAGAGCTACGTTGACGCGCAACGCGCGCTCATGGACGTGATGGTCAGCCAGAACAAGCACGCAGTAAAGCCGCGGCATCCCGGCAAGCGGACGGGCCGCGCGAAGAAAGAAAAGGCATCGGCAGCAGTCGCATGATGGCAATCGCAGGGACGGCGCTTCGGCTGCCATCGTGAGGAATCCTGGCCTGCACCCACTCGGCGTGGCCCAGGATGCAACAACGCTGAGGTTCCACGCCAAAAGTGTCGGCGCGGATGAACACCAGGACTGTCCGCGGTCCCCGGTGCTCGGCGCAACTCACCGTCGTCGGCCTCACTTTTGCAGGCTTTCGTCCCTTTCAGGGTGAAGAACCCGAGAACGCACCGCACGAGCGTGGTTCGGTAAGAAGAAGAACGCGCCAGCGGCTTGTCAAGCAAACTCGCCCGCTTCTTCGAGCGGGTCAGGCAGGACAACCTCTCACCACCGCGAGGTGCGTATGAACATACCCCTTACTCCGATCCGTTTTCTCCGCTATGCACGCGAGCAGTTTCCCCGCAAGGTCGGTGTGATTTGTGGGGACCACCGCTTTACCTATGAGCGCTTCGCGGAACGCGCGGCGCGACTGGCAGGGGCGCTGGTTGCTGCTGGAGCACAGCCGGGAGACCGGATTGCCTTCCTGGGCACAAACTGCCACCGCCTGCTCGAAGCCTATTACGGCGTTCTCGAAGCGGGATGCATTCTGCTTCCACTAAATATCCGCCTGGGGCCCGAGGAACTGGCATTCGTGCTGGAAGACTCGCAAGCGCGTTTTCTTTTTGTCGAGCCCCTGTTCTTGCCGCAGGTGGAGTCGCTGCGGGCCTTGGCGCGCAGTGTGGAATTCTTTTTCCTTCTCGAGGGTCCACCCCAGGCCACCTGGCTGGATGATCGCAACTATGAAGACTTACTGGCAGAAGCGTCTCCATTCGAGTGCGACTTCACGCGGGTGGACGAAGACTCGGTCGCGGAATTGTTCTACACCAGCGGCAGCAGCGACCGGCCCAAGGGAGTGAAGCTCACCCACCGCAACGTGTACCTCCACGCTCTATCGGTGATTGCGGCGGGCCAGACCTCGCCCACCACCTTGGGCGACATGTCGTGCAATGCCGTGCTGCTGCACACGATTCCTTTGTTCCACGCCAACGGTTGGGGAACGGCACACACCATCACGGTGGTCGGGGGCACACACGTGATGCTCCATCACTTCAACCCGGCTGAAGTATTCCGCCTGATCGAGCGCGAGCGGGTCACCACGTGTGCGATGGTACCTACGATGGTGGCAGCATTGTTGCATTCTCCGGACCGGAACAAGTACAACCTGCGCAGTCTGCAACTGGTCACGATTGGAGGCGCCGCGTCCTCACCCACATTGGTAAAGGAGGTGGAACAGACGTTGGGCTGCGCCTGTATTTCCGGCTATGGGCTGACGGAAACGTCGCCCACGCTAGCGAAGTCCGCACCCAAAGCGGACTCTGTCTGGGTGCATGAAGATCGCTACGCCCGGCAAGCGATGACAGGTTTTGCCATCCCGGGAGTAGAGATTCGTGTGATCGGGCCCGATGGAAACGAGGTGGCCCATGATGCGACCGCGATGGGCGAGATTATCGTCCGCGGAGACGGCGTCATGGATGGCTACTGGGGTCAGCCCGAGGCCACGCGAGCCGCGCTGCAGGATGGGTGGCTTCACACCGGGGACATTGCGATCGTGGATGAGAACCGGTATCTGCAGATCGTCGATCGCAAGAAGGAGATCATTGTCAGCGGTGGCGAGAATATCTCCTCTCTGGAGGTGGAAAAGACTCTGCTCGCCCACCCCGCAGTGCTTGAGGCGGTGGTGATTCCGGTGCCCGACGAGAAGTGGGGCGAGGCGCCCAAGGCGCTGGTGGTGCTGAAGCTGGGAGCAATGACAACCGCAGAAGACTTGATCGAGTTCTGCCGCGCGCGCTTATCGCATTACAAATGCCCGCACTCGGTGGAGTTCCTGGAGAGCTTGCCAAAGACCGGCACGGGCAAGCTGTTGAAGCGCGTACTGCGGCAAAAATATTGGAAACCACAAGGGACCGCGGTCCCCTAGCCGCGGATGGCAAAGCGAGTTGTCGCATTAGCCGACAGGAGTGATCTATGGCCACGGTTGCATCAACGTCGCACATCAACGTAGCCGGCGG
Source organism: uncultured Acidobacteriota bacterium (assembly GCA_963729415.1). Taxonomy (GTDB): domain Bacteria; phylum Acidobacteriota; class Terriglobia; order Terriglobales; family Acidobacteriaceae; genus Gp1-AA133. Next base: position 22,096 of record CAVSOD010000022.1, read on the forward strand.
CAGCTTCCTGATTGAGGAGCGCGACACCGGCAGAAGATTTTCACTCCGGAGGATTTCACCGAACAGCACCTGCTGATCGCGCAAACGGCGGAAGAATTCGCGAACAAGGAAATGTACTCCGAACATCGAGAAGCTGGAGGGCAAGGACTCTGCCTCTTCTGCGCGCCCTGGTGCGGAAGGCGGGAGAACTGGGATTGAGCGGCGCCGACGTACCCGAGCAGTACGGAGGCATGAAATGGATAAGGTGACCTCGGCGCTGATCGCCGACCGCCTCGCGAAGTACGCCGGCTTCAGCGCCACCTGGGGCGCGCATACCTGCATCGGGACGCTGCCCATCATTTATTTCGGTACCGAGGAACAAAAGAAGAAGTATCTGCCCGGGCTGGCCAGCGGAGAAACGGTCGGAGCCTATGCACTGTCGGAGTCTTCTTCGGGATCGGACGCCCTGAACTGCCGTGCGCGGGCGCAGCTTTCCGCCGACGGCAAACACTATGTTCTGAACGGCGAAAAGATGTGGATTACGAATGCCGGATTCGCCGATTTATTCATCGTGTTCGCGAAAGTGGACGGCGAGAAATTCACTGCCTTCATCGTAGAACGAAAGTTTCCGGGCTTCTCCGTGGGCGCGGAGGAGCACAAGATGGGGATTCGCGGATCGTCAACCTGCCCGCTCATCCTCAACGACTGCCAGGTGCCGGTGGAGAACGTTCTCGGAGAGATCGGCAAGGGGCACATGATCGCCTTCAACGTGCTCAATGTGGGCCGCTTCAAACTGGGAGCGGGATCAGTGGGGGCGGCGCGGCATTGCCTCGAGAGCGCCATCGCCTACGCCAAACAGCGCAAAGCCTTCGGCAAGGTGATCGCGGATTTCGGGTTGATTCGCGAGAAGCTGGCGAATATGGCGGCGGGCATTTTCGTCGGGCGAAGCCATGGCGTACCGCACGGTGGGGCAAATGGATGCGGCACTTGCCTGCCTCGGCGAACGCTCACGACGACATGTCCCAGGTACGCAAGGTGATTGATGAGTATGCCGTCGAGTGCTCGATCCTTAAGGTCTGGGGCTCGGAGTTCCTGGACTATGTCGTGGACGAAATGGTCCAAATCTATGGTGGATATGGATTCGTGGAGGAGTACCCCGCCGAGCGTGCCTACCGCGATTCGCGCATCAACCGTATTTTCGAAGGCACGAACGAAATCAACCGGCTGGTGATTACGGGCTTCCTGCTGAAGCGCGCCATGTCGGGGCACCTGCCCCTGATGACTGCGATCAAGAAGTTGATGGACGAGGTAGTATCCGGCGCTCGCGACGACGGGATGGAAGGGCCTTTGGCGGAAGAGCGAAAGCTGGTGGCGGCCGCCAAGAAAGTCTCACTCTTTGCCGCCGGGGTTGCCACCCAGAAATACATGCAGGCGCTCCAGAACGAACAGGAGATCATGGGTGCGATCGCGAATATGGCGATTGAAACGTATGCCATGGAATCGGCGGTGCTTCGCGCGCGCAAGATCATGGAACGCAATGGAGAGACCGCCGTGCTCGCCACCGCCATGACACAAGTGTGTCTCATGAATGCCATGGAGAAGGTGGAAAGCGCCGCAAAGACGGTGCTGGCGGCCGCGAGCGATGGCGATACGCTGCGCACGCAGATGGCGATCCTGCGGCGCCTCTGCAAGTGCGAACCGTGGAACACCGTCGCTTTGCGAAAACTGATTGCGCAACGGGTCATCGAAGCGGGAAAGTACGTCCTGGTTTAGGTCGAGAGTCGATCAAGCTGTGCATTTGCGGTGCGGGCGGGCCTAATTTCCCGGAGGTCGGCGCTCGCCACGACCGTCGAGCGCGAGGTCCGCATCGCGAGGGGACGAATCTTGGACGCAGCCGGAAAGGCTGCAACGACGCGAGGGGTCGACCGGGTCCAAGGTTCGTCCCTCTTGTGTCAAGTGGTTAATCTGCATGTCGCACGAAGTGTCTGAGTGATTTCACTACGCCCGTCTGGGCCGCAAATCACGCTGGTCCGTGACCCACTTCACGGAATCGAATTCGGTTCCGCGATTAAGTTGTGCAAGGTTCCCAGATCAACCAGGACAACAAGGCAAATTCCCATGAATCTCCGCGAATGGTCCGAGTCCGAGGTTGAGTACGGTCGAAAGGTTCTGAATTCTGGGCTGGCGGGAGCACGTTCCGGTCGAGAAGCATTCCTCAATGGAAGACCCCTCACTCCTTTTCTTGAGCGAAGCAGTCCGAAGTGCCTCAACCCCAGCTGCCGTGGGAGCACTCGTCGGCATACTGGGCAGTTTCCCGGGACACAATCCCAGGTCCGCAAGAAGACGATTGTGTTTGGTCTATTTGGTTGGGCAATCGGACTTGGCGTGGGCATCGCGTGGCAAAGCCGCGGTTTGACTGCGTGCGCTGCCAACGGTGCTCTGGAGGAATATTGGTAGGGTACGCGACGAGCACTGGCTGGAGACCCATCCGATCGATTACGCATAGTTGAACGGCCAGGCGAGTGTCGCATTCAAGATGAAGATCGATTTTCACCCTGCCCTCCGAAGCAAGACTGAGGTTCTGGAGGAAGCAGCAACGACGAGAACGACCCCGCCCCAAAGTACAGAGGGGGCGGCAATGGCTACAGTTACAAATGAACCGGTTCCGCGGCAGATTCGAGTCCCATCTAGCCCGGAAGGCCTCAGCGCAGAACGGATCGCCTACCTGGAAAGTCTCGTAGTCCAAGCCAGACGAGCCGCCGCGGCTTTCACCCAATACACACAAGAAGACGTCGACCGGATCGTCAAGCCGATGGTCGTGGCTGGCCTGGAGCAAGCCCAATATCTGGCGCGGCTGGCCGTGGAAGAGACCGGCCTTGGAGTCCTCGAAGACAAGGCTCTCAAGAACATGGTCGCCACCGAGTTTGTCTACAACTACGTAAAGGACAAAAAGACGGTCGGCGCGATTCGGGAGTTCCCGGAACGCGGCATCGTCGAGGTTGCGGAACCGATCGGCGTCATCTTCTCGCTCACTCCCATCACCAACCCCACTTCGACCGTTCTCTTCAAATGCATCATGGCCATCAAGACCAGGAATGCAGCGATTTTCAGCCCGCACCCGAATGCATGGAGATGCTGCTTTGAAGCGGTGAGGATCATGTACGAAACCGCGCTCGAGCACGGCGCTCCGGAAGGTGTCTTCACGTGCCTGGAATCGCACGGCCTGCAGGAAAACGCCTACCTGATGCAGCCACAAGGATATCGGCCTGATCGACGCGACCGGCGGTCCCGGTGTGGTCAAGGCAGCCTACAGTTCAGGCAAGCCGGCTCTGGGCGTAGGGCCCGGGAACACGCCCGTCTATCTTGAGAAAACCGCCGACCTGAACATGGCCGTGGTCGACATCATCACTTCGAAAACCTTCGACAACGGAACCATCTGCGCGTCCGAACAGACCGTGGTAATGGATGACGAAATCTTTGACCTCGCACTGAAGAAGTTCGTCGGACCTGGGCGCTCACCTCTGCAATGAGAATGAGACGAAGCTGCTGGAGCGTGCCGTGATCGATCCCGAGACCGGGTTCATGCAGCCGGTGGCGGTTGGTCAGAAGGCCACTGACATTGCTCACCTGGCTGGCATCGCGGTCAAGCCGAAGACGAAACTACTGATCGCCCAGATTGAAGGTGTGGGTCGCGAGCATCCGCTGTCGGTCGAGAAGCTCTTCCCGGTTCTCTCTGTCTACCGGGCAAAGTCGGTCGACGAAGCGCTGAAGGTGTGCGTGGACGTGAATCACGCCGGGGGCATCGGGCATACCGCGGTCGTGTTCTCGCGGAATGATGAGGTCATGCGGAAGTTCAGCGAAGTCATCAATGCAGGCCGCATCATCGTGAATTCGCCCGGGTCGATCGGAGCCTTCGGCGGAGTCTACAACGACATGGTGCCGACATTTTCATTCGGCTGCGGCACCGGCGGCGGCAACAGCACGACCGACAACGTGAATGTCTATCACTACCTGAACATCAAGCGCGTGGCCCGGAGGACACAGGCGCATATGTGGTTCCGCGTTCCCAATCAGATCTACTTCAACATGAACGCGGTCGAGAACCTGCGCCGCCTGCAATCCAACTCCACCATCATCATTACCAATCCCGCCATGGAGCAGATGCGGCTACGTGGACGTCGTCCGTCGCCAACTTCTGCCCGAGGCCCTCGTTCATGTTTCGTGTCATCCCCGATGCCGAGCCTGAAGTGAAGATCATTCTGCAAGGGGTGGAAGCGCTCAACTACTACAAGGCGGATCAGATCATCGCGCTGGGCGGCGGGTCGGTGATCGATGCCGCCAAGATCATGAAGCTGAAGTACGAATCGCCCGACGCGGACCTGGAAGAACTGGCCGCGCCTTTCATGGACATCCGCAAACGCGTGGTCGAGTACCCGACCGAAAAAGTCCATCGCGCGCGGTTGATCGCCATCTCGACGACCAGCGGCACGGGGAGCGAAGTTACTCCTTTCGCCGTGCTGTCGGACAAGGAACGCGGCAGGAAAGTCACGCTTGCGGATTACTCGCTCACTCCCGACGTCGCGATCGTCGATCCGCAGTTTGTGATGTCGATGCCGAAGGGGCTAACCGCCGATACCGGGATTGACTGCCTGACTCATGCGCTGGAAGCCGCGGTCTCGATCTACGCCTCGCCTTATACCGACTCGAACGCCATGCAGGCGATTCGTTTGGTCTTCAAGTATCTGCCCATCTGCCTACGAGCATCCGAACGACGAAGAAGCGCGCTGCATGATGCACAACGCTGCCTGCATCGCGGCGATCGCATTTTCGAATGCCGCGGTCGGCGTGAATCATGCGCTCGCTCATGCCTTCGGCGCGCGGTTTGGCGTCGCTCATGGACGGGCCAACGCGCTGATGCTGCCGCATGTGATCGCATTCAACGCGTCGGTGCCGAGCAAGTTTATGCCGTCGCCCAACCAGCGCGGTTATATCGCACACAAGAAGTACGCAACCATCGCCGACTTGCTGGGACTCGGCGGCAGCACGGTCGAGGAAAAGGTGAAGAGGCTGGTTGCGGCTACGGAACAACTGCTTGACCAACTGGCGATCCCGCGATCGATTGCCGAATTGGGGATTTCGAAAGAGCAATTCGAACTGGCGATGCCCGACCTGGCCAAGAATGCTTTCGACGATCCTTCCTGGCGCTCGAATCCGCGCATGCCACTGGTAAGCGAACTGGTGGAGCTGTTCTGGATCGCCTATCGGGGACGCGGAGCAGCCGAGTCGACTGCCGATCTTCACCAGCAAACAGCCTGAGGGATGGTGTGCCTATGTCCACGATTGCCATGTTCGTAAAGATTGACGGAAAGCGCGTCGCCGAGGGCTTACAGGAAGCCCAGTCGAAACTGAACAGCTCGAGCGAAGTGGTGTTGGATTTCACGTCTGTGTTGCGCGTCCAGCCCAAGGATCTGGCGGCGCTGGAAGAATTGGTGCAAGTTGCCGAGGACCGAGGCATCAAGATCGAGCTGCATGGCGTGAATGTCGGAATCTACAAGGTACTGAAGCTGGCACAGCTGGCGTCACGATTCGCCTTTCGCGCTTGACGATGGAGCGGTTGCGAGCAAGGAAGAGGGTGCGTATGCGGAATCATCAGAGCACGGATCGTTTGTCCTGGGGCGACACGGTTTTTCTGAACCTCGAGCGCGAGGGCATGCCGCTGAACGTCGCCTGCGTCAGCGTGTTGGACGGCGAAATCGTGTTCGAGGACTACCTCCGGTTTGTGGAGTCGAGGCTGCCTTTGATTCCTCGATATCTGATGCGGGTGGTGGATCCGCCACTTCATGCCGGGCTGCCAGTCTGGGACTATGACCCGGAATTTGACGTCCGGAATCACGTGCGCGAGGTTACCCTCAAGCACGGCACCGACGCGGAGCTGAAGGCGCTGGCAGGGAAACTGTTTGGCAAGGTCATGGATCGGCAGCGACCGCTCTGGGATGTAACCCTCGTGCACGGGTTAAAGGGAAACCGCGCGGCCCTGATTGCCCGCATGCACCACTGTCTTGCGGATGGAATCGCGGGAGTAGGCCTCATGAGCGCTCTCATGGATACCACTCCCGAAACCAAGCCTCTGCCCAAACGTAAGGCGCGGCTGCGCATGCCGCCAGGGCGCGATCCCATGACGTCGCTGGTCGATGGCCTCGCCAGCTCCTATGGCAACTTCATGGATCGGATTCTCTCCGCCTGGACGGATGTGCTTAGCATGAGCGAGAGAACGCTCGCCAACAGCGCAGAACCACCCAGCAAAGATTTCACGGATCTCATGCCGGAGATCACCGCGCCGACAGAGCGCCTGTGCTTCAACGTCCTTTACCGTGGACCGCAGAAATTTGCCTGTGCAGAAATTCCTTTTTCCGATGTAAAGGCCATCAAGCAAGTATTCGGAACCAGCATCAACGACGTTCTGCTGGCGCTGATCACGGCGACGATCCGCCGGTACTCGGAGCTTCACGGCGACCGCATCAAGGGGCGCCTGTTCCGTGTCATGGTGCCCGTCAATCTGCGGGGCAACAGCAGCGCCGCGGAACTGGGAAACCGCATCTCGCTCTTGCCTGTGACGATTCCCCTGGATATTCGCAATCCGCGGAAGTTGCTGGCTGCGGTTCACCGGAGAACGGAATTCCTGAAGCGAGGGCATGCCGCCGAGCTGGTTGGTCTGGCGGGCGGGTTGGTTGGGATTTTGCCGAGCGTGATGCAGGCGTTTGCGGGGCCAATGATCAGCCAGCTCCCGATCACGCCTTTCAACATGGTTTGCACAAACGTCCCCGGCCCGCAGTTCCCGCTCCACGTGCTCGGCCGCAAGATGCTGCGCTGGTATCCCTATGTCCCAATTGGCGGGGAACTGGCGATGAATTGCGCCATCCTGAGCTACGACGGAATGATTTACTTCGGGTTCAGCGGAGATGCACACGCTGCTCCCGATCTGGCACGTCTCGAAAAACTTCTGAAATTAAGTTTCATCGAACTGCGAAATGCCGCTGTCGGCACGCCCCGGCCAAAGCGATCGTTGCGTAAAAAGCCTAAGGTGAGCAGCCAGCCCGCGGCAATACCGGACACAATCCCGGCGAGCCCGACCCCCGCAACCACAACCGTATCCATACCGATTCCCGTCCCGACCAAGCAACCCAAGGTCGGGTCCAATGCAGCCGCACGACCCGCAGTGAAAACAGCCGCCGGTCGCGCTTCAACAGACGGCCTAGACGTCGCCAGGCAGGCGAAAAAACATGGTAAGCAGTGCGGCCCTCTCGGAGTTGACTTCGTCGCTGGAGTCCGGACGTGCCCTATTTCTTGCGATTCACGTGCTGGGCACGCTGACCTTCGCCTATATCGCGTGGCGACGCCTAATACCACTCCTGCATGCGGAGCGTGACTGCCGCTTCGATCGTCCTTTCGCCCGCCTGGGTAAGCTTGCCAAGTTCTGGTTTGGACAATGGAAGCATCCCCGCTATCGGACTGCTGGGATTCTCCACATCCTCATTTTTACCGGCTTCATCCTTCTGGTGATCCGTTCGTTTTCGTTATTGGCCGGCGTTTCTGAAAACGGTGGAGTTGTTGGCGTTTCAGGAACCGCCAGCCACTTATACAACGTCATCACGGACTACGCCGCGACTGTCGTTTTCCTGTGCATGCTGTTTGCCATCGTCCGCCGATTGGTATTCAGGCCGGCACGCTACGCAGTTCGAGAGAGATACGGCAAAGCACGCACAGCGGACGCGATTTTCCTGCTCGCGTTGATTGCTGTTCTGATGGCAGCTGATGGGCTGTTTTCGGCAGCAGAAGCGGCAGGGCACCTCAAAGCCGGACAGCCGGCGGAAGCCCTTGCAGTGCTCTCCCTGCCATGGGTGATGCAGATCGTCCTGGCATCCGCTTCCCTGCCAGCACTAGGCAAGTTGTGCTTTGCCAGCTATCTCGTTCACGAAGTCACGTTCTACTTCCTGCTCTGCTACCGCCCGTTCGGCATTCAGTTTCACGTGGAGACTTCGCTGTTCAACGTGTATTTCAGCAAGCTTGAGCGCGGCACAGTGAAGCCCGTGCGCTGGGGCATGAGCGAACGGCAACTCGATCAGATCAAGAGCTTCGGGGTGAAGACCTTCGAGGACTTCACCTGGAAGCACATGCTCGATTTTTACTCGTGTGCGGACTGCGGACGTTGCTCTGACAATTGTTCCGCAAATGCTGCCGGGCGGCCGCTGTCGCCGCGATTCCTGAGCATCAAGGCGCGAGACTATGCGTTCCAGCACTATCCCATGTTCGGCAAATCGGGCAATGGCGCCCGGTTGATCGGCAGCCTCTTCTCTGAGGATCAAATCTGGTCATGCACGACATGCGGCGCTTGTGAAGAAGAGTGCCCACTGCTGGTGGAGTACATCGACAAGATTGTCGATTTGCGGCGCGGGTTGATCGATGACGGGAACGTTCCCCAGTCGCTGCAGAAGCCCCTGAAGGCGCTCGAGAGCCGCGGCAATCCCTACGGCAAGATGGAGAAGAAACGGGCCGACTGGGTGAGCGCCAAGGAATTCCAGCAAACCTGTAAGGTTCGGGTTCTCGATAAGAATGGGGCCAGCACGCTGTATTTCGTCGACAGCATCACTTCCTACGACGACCGTATGCAGTCGATCGCGCGCTCTACAGCCCGAGTCCTCGACCATGCGGGAGAGAACTTCGGAATCCTGGGCGCTGCGGAACGAGATAGCGGCCATGAAGTTCGCCGCTTCGGCGAAGAGACTCTTTTCGAAGCGCTGCGAGACCACAACAGCGAAGCCATCCACGCATCCGGCGTAAAGAGGATCGTCACAGCAGACCCGCATGCTCTGAATGCGCTGAAGCACGACTACAAGAATGCTCCGCCGGTTGAGCACATCAGCCAGGTCATCGCCCGGGACGTGAAGGCCGGATTGATCAAGTTCCAGCCAGTGGCCAACACCAATGATGTCTATACCTATCACGATCCCTGCTACCTCGGCCGGCACAACCAGGTCTATGAAGATCCGCGGGAAGTGCTCGATGCGATCCCTGGTCTGAAGCGCGTGGAGATGGCCAGGTCTCGCGATCGCTCGTTCTGCTGCGGTGGCGGCGGGCTGATGCTGTTCTACGAGCCGAAAGAAGATGAGCGCATGGGTGTGAAGCGCGTGCGCATGGCCGCGGAAGCGGGAGCCAATGTGATCGTGACCGCCTGCCCCTTTTGCATGGCCAACATCGAGGACGCCATCAAGGTCGCAGGCTTCGAAGGAAAAATGACCGTCATCGACCTGGCGGAACTGGCGGACCGGCAACTGCTGCGCCCGGCTTCGCCAACAGTGGCAACCAGCTCTTTGGGAGGTTGAAGGTGGAAATTCTAGTGTGCGCGAGAAGAGTACCTGACACATCGGAGAACGAGATTGCGCTTAACAGCGCCGGCAACGACATCGAGCGGGACGAACTGGTCTATTCGATAAACGAGCCGGACAACTACGCGGTCGAGGAGGCACTCCAGATCGTCGCCCGGGTCGGCGGAAGCGTGACCGTGGTCACGGTTGGCAGCGAAGACGATGAAGAAATCCTTCGCCGCGAAATGGCCATGGGCGCAAGCCACGGAGTGTTACTCTCCGACGACGCCTTCACGGGGTCGGATGGGCGGGGCATTGCCGCCATCCTGAAAAGCTTCGTGGCCAAGGGCAACTACGACCTCATCCTCACCGGCGTGCAGGCCGAGGACGGTGCCGCACAGGTCGGCGGAATGCTGGCTGCGATGCTCGACTATCCCTTTGCCTCGCTGGTCAACTCCATCGAGGTACTGGACCCGAAGAAGCTGAAGATTGGCCGCGAGATCGAGGGCGGCAACCGGGAGATCAGTGAGATCGACCTCCCTTGCGTGCTATCGATTCAGACCGGCATCAACGAGCCGCGCTACGTGGGCATGCGCGGGATTCGCGCGGTCGCCTCGGCGCCGATCCCAACTCACGGTGTGTCGGACCTGGGAATTGATCCGAGCACAGTCGGCGATGCGGGCGCAAAGGTAAAGCGGGTGGACTACTTCGTTCCCGTCCTGGGCAAAGGCGCCGAGATGCTCTCCGGCAGCCGCGAAGAAAACATCGACAAGCTGGTTGAGCTGATGGCGGCCAAAGGAGGGCTGAATTAATGCCTCGAATCTTTGCTTACGTCGTACACAAAGGTGGCGTTGCGGACGACTCCGCGGCGGAGTTGCTGGCTGCGGCCCACAAGATCGATCCCGCTGGATCGGTCACCGCCGTGGTAACGGGCTTTGGTCCCAACCTGGACCGCGTCTGCGAGTCGCTGCGAGCGTCTCTTGGCGAAGTGTGGAAGATCGCAAACCAGAGCCTTGACTATCCCAATGCCGAGTTGATCCGGAAAGCTCTGGTCAAGGTGCTGCCGTCAGGCTGCTTCGTGCTGATTCCACACGACCATTTCGGCATCGATCTCGCGCCGGGATTGGCGGTCAAGCTGAACGCGGCGTTTGCCCCCGACATCCTGGATGCCGACGGCAGTATGGGCAGCAATCTGAATGTTGTTCGTCAGGAGTTCGGTGGGCAACTCAGTGCGCACGTTCGCTGTGACGTGTCGGCGGGCGTCGTAGTCACCGTGCGTCCAGGCGCCTTCAAGCCTACCGGGAGCAACCCCGTCGTGGGATTGGTAGTGGACAAATCCGGCGAGGTCGGTTCGCTTTCGGCCTGGCCGCCGGTACCTCGAAACAGTCGCCGCTGAGGCTGGGGACATCGACATCACCAGGCACAGCGTGCTGGTCTCGATCGGGCGTGGCATACAGGAGAAGGACAACATCGGGATCGCACAGGAACTGGCCAACGTGCTGGGCGCTGCGGTGAGCTGCTCACGGCCAGTAGTCGATGCCAAATGGCTCGAGAAGTCGCGGCAGGTGGGCTCCTCCGGAAAGACGGTGAAGCCCAAGGTCTACCTGGCGTGCGGCATCAGTGGCGCCTTCCAGCACCTGGCTGGCATCAAGGGAAATCCCTTCATCGTCGCCATCAACAAGAACCCGAAAGCACCCATCTTCCAGGTCGCCGACGTCGGCATCGTCGATGACCTGCTGGAGTTCCTGCCCGAACTGACGAACAAAATCCGCGAAATGCAAAGCGTTTCCGCGAAATGAGGTCGAGATCATGATCACCAACAAGACTCTGAAGCTGAGCATCAAGTCGCTGCGTGAATTCGCCAAGAAACGCCTGCCCGACGATGTGGTGATGGACCTCGACGCGCGCGACGAATGTCCGCTCGAAATCGTGCGCCACATGTGCAGCCCCGACAAGCTTGGGATTCAGTTGCTGTTCATTCCCGAGGAATACGGCGGAATGGGTGGTGGCACGTTCGACGTGTACTGCATTTGCGAAGAGATGGCGCGCATCGACCTGGGCGTCGCCACCTCGGTGCTGGCGACTTTCCTGGGCAGCGATCCAATCACGGTTGGCGCGACTCCGGAGCAGAAGAAACTTTGGCTGACGCGCATCGCGGAGGAAGGGCTGCTGTTCGCCTACGGCGCAACCGAGCCCGAGGCGGGGAGCGATCTGGGAGCGCTGCGCACCACCGCCGATCCGGTCGTTCAGGATGGCCGCATCGTCGGCTACAAGATCACCGGGAACAAGCAATGGATCAGCAACGGCGGTGTGGCTGACGCCTACACGATCCTCGCCAGTACTGCGAGCGGTCCCTGCTGGTTCGTGGTGGAGAAGGGAGCGAAAGGCTTCACCCACGACAAGCCGGAAGACAAGCATGGGATACGTCTCAGCAACACCGCGGCGCTCGCTCTCGACAACGTCTACGTGGACGTCGATCGCCTGCTCGGCGGAGTGGAAGGCCAGGGACTGAACCAGGCACAAGCCGTATTCGGTTACACGCGATTGATGGTCGCCGCCTTCGGGCTGGGTGGAGGCTGGGCTGCGCTCGATCGCGCGATTCCTTATTCCACCAAGCGCATCCAGGCGGGCGCGCCGCTCTCCGAAAAGCAGGGCTACACCCACAAGCTGATCGTTCCGAACGTGGCCCGGCTGGAAGCGGCCCGCGCTTACATCGAAGAGACCGCTGAGCGAATTGACGCGGGCGAAGGCAGCCTGAATACGGAAGGCGCCATCGCGAAATACATGGCGACCGAGGCCGGCAATCTGGCTGCCGACGCCAGTATCCAGGCGCTCGGCGGATACGGCTACACGCACGAATACATGGTGGAGAAGATCAAGCGCGATGTGCGCATCACCACGATTTATGAGGGCACCTCCGAGATCATGGAGATGACCATTGCTCGCGACCGTTGGCAGCTTCACCTGAAGACCCGCGGCCAGCATTACCACGATCAAGCCAAGAAGCTCGAAGCGCTGCATGCTACGCACGCCAACGGTTGGCGCAGACAGCGCGGCCCTGGCGTTTCACGCGTTAGCGGAAACGATGGAGAAGGCTCGCGTGGCCCGCCTGACGCGGTATCAGCACATTCTTCTGCGCTTGGGCGAGTTGATCGCATACGCGGAATGTGCGGGCAGCCTGGCCCACCGCGCCGCGCTCATGGCGGACAACAAGCTGAACGAGAAGGCTAACCGCCGTTTCGATGCAACTGCCTTGGCGGCGATCAGCCGGATCTTCGCGCGGGAGGCTGCGCTGAAAACAGGCACAGAAGGCACACGCTGGATCATCGGGGCCGGAGGCGTCAGCAGTTCTGATGTGCCGGCTCTCGAAACAAGTTTGAGACTGCCGGCGATTCATCAGGCGCAGGCAGGTTTGATATCGGACATGGATTATGTGGCAGACGTGCTGTATGGCCGTGCCGCCAAGCGCGCCGAACAGGCGGCATAGAGCTCAAGCAAGACGCTACGACCCAGGGGCTGTGCTCTCACAGGCCAGCCTTCCCTTTTTCTTCCTAGTCACTGAAGGGGCGACATCATGGAGAACACTTCATACTCGAGCGATCGCGATCGTCGGGGTAGGAGCAGTCCTGCCCGACGCACCGAACGTCAGCACTTTCTGGGAAAACATCAAGAGCGGCCGCTACAGCATCAGCGAGGTGAGACCGGAGCGGTGGGATCCGGCACTTTATTACGACCCCGACCCGCGCGCGCCGGACAAAACGTACTCCAAGATCGGCGGCTGGGTCCGCGAGCATACATGGGATCCGATCAAGTGGCACCTGCCCATTCCGCCGCGAGTGGCTGATGCCATGGACGGATCGCAGAAGTGGGCGATCGCCTGCACGCGCGAAGCGCTGGAAGACTACGGCTATCCCAAGCGGGCGCTCGATCCCGACCGCACAGCAGTGATCCTCGGCAACGCCATGGGTGGCGAGCGGCATTACTTCACCGTCTTGCGTGCGTACTTTCCAGAGTACGCCCGCGAGTTGGCCGAGAGCCGAAGCTTTCTCGCTCTTCCCGAAGCGGCGCGCACAGAAATCCTTCGCGAGTTGCACGATCGCATGGGGAAGCACCTGCCCGAGATTACGGAAGACAGCATGCCGGGCGAACTCGCGAACTGCATCGCCGGGCGTATCGCCAACATTTTCAATTTTCACGGCCCGAATTTCGTCTGCGATGCAGCCTGTGCCTCGGCGATGGCGGCGATCAGTTCGGCAGCCGAGGGATTGATCCAGGGCGACTACGACTTCGCGGTCACCGGCGGGATCGATCGCAATATGGGCGTTTCGACCTTCGTCAAGTTCTGCAAGATCGGAGCGCTGTCAGGGACCGGCACGCGTCCCTATGCGGAAGGAGCGGACGGCTTCGTGATGGGCGAGGGAGCGGCAATTTTCTTGCTGAGACGCCTCGCCGATGCCGAGCGCGACGGTGACAAGGTCTATGCCGTCCTCCGCGGCATGGGCGGATCGAGTGATGGGAAAGGCAAGGGCATTACGGCTCCGAACCCGATAGGCCAGAAGTTTGCCATCGAGCGAGCCTGGGCAAAGGCGGGGCTTTCCCCTGCGACGGTCACCTATGTCGAGGGTCACGGGACGTCGACGCGCGTGGGCGACGTGGTGGAAGTGCAAAGCATGGCCGAGGCGCTGAACAGTTTCCATCTTCCTGCGCACACGGTTGCACTTGGCTCGGTCAAATCGAACTTCGGGCACCTCAAGGGAGCAGCCGGCGCTGCTGGACTTTTAAAGACGGCCTTGGCGCTCCATCACAAGGTGCTTCCACCCAGCGTGCACTGCGAGCGCCCCAACCCCGACATCGATTTTGTCCACTCTCCTCTTTATGTGAATACCACGCTGCAACCGTGGGAGGTTCGGCCCGATGAAGTTCGCAGAGCCGGCTTGAGCGCTTTCGGTTTTGGCGGGACAAACTTTCATGCCGTGATCGAGGAATACATCCCGCACCGGCTCAATGGAAATGGCAAGCACAGCGTGGCGGTGAGCAACGTTCCACCGTTGGCAACGGAGAAGACCATGAATGCGAAGGAAGTTTCCGGGAAATCGACCGCTCAATTGTCTGGTAAGGCTCCGCTGCGTGGAGCACTGGTGCTCGGTGCGGCCTCGGTGGCTGAACTGACTGAGCGGCTGCGTGTGATTGAGAGCGAAGCCAAGAGGGGTCGTGCGCCCGCGCCCACGTCCCCAGCTGAAGCGGACTTGCGTGCGCCGGAGCGTCTGGCGATCGACTACGCAGATGCCGCGGAACTTGCCGCGAAATCCGCGGCTGCCCTGAAGGCGTTGGCCGCGAACCAGCCAGGGATCTGGAAAGCGCTGCGCGCGCAAGGCATCTTCCGCGGGCACGGTCCTGCTCCCAAAGTAGCTTTCCTGTATCCAGGACAAGGATCGCAGTACCTGAACATGCTGCGGCCGCTGCGCGCAATCGAGCCGATCGTGGCCGACACGTTCGCAGAAGCCGATAGGATCATGACGCCGATTCTTGGCAAACCGCTGAGTGATTACGTTTTCGTGGACCAAACCAACGCCGAGACGCTCACTCAGGCAGAAGATGATCTACGGCAAACTGCGATCACGCAGCCCTCGGTGTTGACCACCGACCTGGCGCTCACGCGTCTGCTCGCCGCTTACGGCATCGAGCCCGACTTCACGATGGGACACAGCTTGGGCGAGTACGGAGCGCTGATCGCCGCCGGAGGCATTCCGTTTGCCGACGCGCTCGAGGCCGTCGCCGCACGCGGCCGCGAGATGACCCATTACTCCCCGGCCGACAAAGGCCGCATGGCAGCCGTGTTCGGCCCGCTCGAGGAAATCGAACGCATTTTGAAGACGGTCAACGGCTACGTCGTCATCGCCAACATTAATAGCGAGCACCAGTCAGTTATCGGCGGAGCCAGCGCGGCCGTCGAGCACGCGATGGCTGCATTGCTTAAGGCGGGCTACGAAGTCACCGCCCTGCCCGTCAGCCATGCTTTTCATACCTCAATTGTTGCTCCGGCCAGCGCACCGCTCCGCAAAGTGCTCGAGCGTCTGCATCTGCAATCGCCACGGCGGCCGATCGTCGCCAACACCAACGGCGAGTTTTATCCAACGGGTCCAGACATCGTTCCAAAGATGCTCGACATTCTCGCCCAGCAGGTCGCCGCTCCCGTGCAATTCATCAAGGGCCTGCGTACGCTGTACGCCGCTGGCGCCCGCATGTTCGTCGAAGTCGGACCGAAGAAAGCGCTGCAAGGATTTGCCGAGGATGTTCTCGGCGCAAATGGGGACGTGGTCGCCATCTTCAGCAATCACCCGAAGGTCGGCGACATCCCAGCTTTCAACCAGGCGTTGTGCGCGCTATACGCCGCAGGATTGGGCCGCGGCGCACCCGAAGTTCAGCAACCAGCTTCCGCACAGTTGCAAACGCCGGTTGTGCCAGTCATTGATAAAGCACAGATCGCCGCTGTCCCACAGCCTCCAGCAGCGATACCGTCTTCACAAAACGGGGATCGCTATACCGAACTCGGGCACCTCTTCGCCGACGTCCTCGAACGTGGCTGGCAGATTTACGGCAAGCGTTCGGTTGCGCCCGAAACTCCCGTCGTAATCACCGGTGCAGCACTCGGTCTGCCCGGGACTGATCACATTTTCGACGACACCAACGTCGCCCGCATCCTGCAAGGCGATCAATTCATTGCCTCGATCCCCGCACAGTTCCGGCAGGCGATGCTCGATAAGCACATCACGCGCCTGATGAAGAGCGACAACGGCGGTCCCACGTTCGAAACCATTAATAAGGTAGAAGAGGTCATCAAGCTTGCGGGCCGTGGCGGCGCCTTCGACCTGGTGTCCGAGTTTGGCGTCTCCGCCGAACGGCGAGCCACCCTTGACCGCGTGACCCAATTAGCCATCGCGGTGGGCCTCGATGCCTTGCGCGACGCCGGAATTCCGTTGGTGCTTCGTTACAAGACAACCAGCAAGGGCACGCAACTGCCCGATCGATGGGGGTTGCCGGATTCCCTTCGTGATGATACCGGTGTGATTTTTGCCTCCGCCTTTCCTGGGCTCGATTCGTTTGCCGACGAGATGGCGCGCTACTACGCGGACCGTGCTCGGCGAGAGCAGCTTGCTGCGCTTCAAGATCTGCGCGCGCGAGTCAACGGCAACGGCCACTCCACTCTGGGACAGGAAATCGATCGTCGAATCGCGGATGTTCGAGCCGCAATCGAGAAAGACCCTTATGTCTTCGAGCGCCGATTCCTGCTCCGCACACTCTCTATGGGACACTCGCAGTTCGCCGAATTCATCGGCGCTCGCGGTCCCAACACGCAGCTCAATTCCGCCTGCGCGACCACGACGCAAGCTGTGTCGCTCGCAGAGGATTGGATTCGCGCCGGCCGTTGCAGCCGGGTGATCGTGATCTCTGCAGACGACGTTACCTCCGACCACCTGATCGACTGGATGGGCGCCGGCTTCCTGGCAAGTGGAGCTGCGGCCACTGACGAAGCTGTAGTCGAGGCTGCCATTCCTTTTGACCGCCGGCGCCACGGCCTGATCATCGGCATGGGAGCGGCAGGTCTTGTAGTGGAGAGCACCGACGCGGCACGCGAGCGTGGCATCCGGCCAATCTGTGAAGTACTGGCCAGCGTCACCGGCAACAGCGCGTTCCATGGCACTCGTCTCGATGTCCAGCATATCGGGCAAGTGATGGAGAACCTGGTCGCGAAAGCGGAAGCGCGTATCGGCGTCTCGCGGCGCGAGATCGCGCCCAAGACCGTGTTTGTCTCGCACGAAACCTACACACCGGCGCGCGGCGGAAGTGCCTCGGCCGAGATTCACGCGCTGCGCCGCGTCTTCGGAGAAGTCGCAGATCAGATCGTGATCGCCAACACCAAGGGTCTCACCGGTCACGCCATGGGCACTGGCATCGAAGACGTGGTCGCTGTGAAGGCCCTTGAAACCGGCCTCGTCCCACCCGTCGCCAACTTCAAGGAAATCGACCCCGAGTTGGGGACACTGAACCTGTCCAAGGGCGGCTCCTATCCCGTGGAATACGCCTTGCACCTGGGAGCCGGCTTCGGCTCGCAGATCAGCATGACGCTGGTGCGCTGGGTGAAATCACCAGACGGAGTGCGGCCGGATCCGAAGGCACTCGGCTATGCCACCCGCATCGCCGATCACGCTGCATGGGACAACTGGCTCTCGGGAATCGCAGGGCATCCAGCCGCTGCGTTGGAGGTTGTCCACCGGACACTGCGTATCCCCGAACAGAAATCCTCGGCGCGCGTGGCAGATGTGACGAGCCAGCCGGCTGTCGCATCCATACCCGCTCCCGTTGTCGTTCAAGCAACACCTACGACACCGCTGCCGCAACCACCGATTCCGCCAGTGGCAGTAGCGGTTGTTGCGCCGGCACCGAAAATCGAATCCCCCGCAACTTCGGCACCAACTCCAGCAGCGTCAATCAAGGGCGATGCGGTGAAAGAGAAGGTCCTCGCTCTGGTTGCGGAAAAGACCGGCTACCTGGTCGACATGCTTGATCTGGATCTCGATCTCGAAGCCGACCTGGGCGTCGACACGGTCAAGCAGGCAGAGGTGTTCGCCTCGATCCGCGAGGCCTATAGCATCCCACGCGATGAGGACCGCAAGCTGCGCGACTATCCCACGCTGGCGCACGTGATTCGCTTCGTGTATGAGAAGCGCCCTGACCTGTCCAACGCCTCGCAGCCAACAGCGCCTCCCGCAACGGGTAAGGTCAAGCCTGCGGAACCGGTGATTGCTGCTGTTTCCGAGCAAGCCGTTTCAGCTGACTCTGTAAAGGACCGCGTGCTAGCACTGGTCGTGGAAAAGACCGGCTACCCGCAAGACATGCTCGACCTCGACCTCGATTTGGAAGCCGATCTCGGGGTCGACACCGTGAAGCAAGCCGAAATGTTCGCGGCCATCCGCGAGATTTACAACATTCCTCGGGATGAGAACCGCAGGTTGCGCGACTATCCAACGCTCGCGCACGTCATTCGTTTCGTGTTTGAGAAGCGGCCTGATTTGGCGCACCCGGCTTCGGCCGCATCGACCGATATTCCAGTCACCCCAGTTGCAACAGAAGTAGCTCAGTCGGTCGCGTCACCGACCGCGAGCCTATCCACCGAAACTGTCGGCGACTCTGTCAAGGATCGCGTCCTGAAGCTGGTCGTTGAAAAAACGGGCTACCCGCAAGACATGCTCGATCTCGATCTCGATCTGGAGGCTGATCTCGGTGTTGATACGGTGAAGCAGGCCGAGATGTTTGCGGCGATCCGCGAGATCTACAGCATCCCGCGCGATGAGAACCGCAAGCTGCGCGACTATCCAACACTGGCGCACGTAATCGGCTTCGTTTACGAGAAGCGTCCCGATCTGCTCAAGCCGACTGCAACGGAACAAGTCACAAGCGAACCGCCTCTGCCTTCTCCAGTTTCGTCTGTGGCAGACACGCCCGCGCAAGCCTCGGTTCCGACGATTGACTCGATCAAGGAGACCGTGCTCGATATCGCGGCGGAAAAGACCGGATATCCGAAGGATATGCTCGGACCTCGAACTCGATCTCGAAGCCGATCTTGGCATCGACACGGTCAAGCAGGCGGAGATGCTTGCTGCCATCCGTGCTGCGTACAAGATTCCCCGCGACGAGACTCTGAAATTGCGTGACTTTCCTACCTTGGCGCACATCATCAAGTTCGCGGAGGAGCGGGCAGGTGGGAGAAAGATCGCAGCAGCGGAAAGTCCTCAGGAAAATAAGACGGTAGATGTGGCATCGATATCACCGACGGCTCCTTCGCCTGCGACGATGCCGCGCCCCCCGCTGGCCAGCCTGGACGCCGCTAATCGCATCCCTCGCCGGGTCCCGATTCCTGTTCTACGTCCACCACTTTCCATCTGCAAGTCGAGTGGGATTACTTTGAGCGAGGGCCAGCGCGTCATCATCATGCCCGATGAAGACGGAGTGGTCGAAGCTCTCGAGCAACTCCTGAAAACAAAAGGCGTGGAAGTGCTGCGCATCGCGGACGCATCCAATCCGGATGCGCTGGCAAGTTGCCTTAAGGGCTGGCTCTCTGCCGGGCCGGTGCACGGAGTGTACTGGCTTTCGGCACTGGATCCAGAGGGGGATCTGCAGATGCTCACTCCCTCTGCCTGGCATGCCGCCGTGGGCGTGCGTTTGAAGGCTCTCTACACGACCATGCGCGTGCTTTACGAACAAATCTCTAAACCGGGAACCTTCCTGATCTCTGCAACACGACTCGGCGGACAGCACGGATACGACGAATCGGGCGCGCTCATCCCACTCGGGGGCGCGGTCACCGGCTTCACAAAAACCTACAAGCGCGAGCGCCCCGAGTCGTTCGTCAAGGCCGTAGATTTCGGACTCGAGTACACCGCAGCACAGGAGGCCGAACTCCTGATTGCGGAAACGCTAAGCGATCCTGGAGCCCTCGAGATCGGATACAAGGACGGCTTGCGCTGGACGATCGGGCTCGAAGAGCAGCCCGCGGCAGACGGTCAGCCCGGCATGACGTTGGACCAGAACACCGTGTTCCTGATCACAGGGGCCGCTGGAAGTATCGTCTCGGCCATCACCGCTGACCTCGCAACTGCCTCGGGCGGCTCGTTCTACCTGCTCGATATTGTTCCCGAGCCCGATCCTGCGAATCCCGACCTGGAGCGATTCACGACGGATCGCGACGGCCTGAAGCGCGATTTGTTCGCGAGAATTCAGACGCGCGGGGAGCGCGCTACTCCGGCGTTGGTCGAGAAGGAACTGGCCGCCCTTGAGCGGGCCAAAGCGGCCCGTATTGCGATCGACGCCGTGCACGCTGCCGGCGGCACACCTTACTATTTCAGCGTCAACCTCACCGACGCGCAGGCTGTCGCGAAGGTTGTGGATCAGGTGCGCCAACGGTACGGTCGCGTCGATGTCCTGTTGCACGCTGCCGGTATTGAACGCAGCCGTTTTCTTCCAGACAAGGACCCGCGCGAATTCGATCTGGTCTTTGACGTCAAATGCGACGGTTTCTTCAATCTTCTGAAGGCCATCGGCGACATGCCTCTGGGCGCTACTGTGGCGTTCAGCTCGATTGCAGGCCGCTTCGGCAATCCCGGGCAAACCGACTACAGCTCGGCGAATGATCTTCTCTGCAAGATCACGTCGAGCTTCCGCACCGCGCGCCCGGCCACTCGTGGGATCGCTATCGATTGGACGGCTTGGGGCGGAATCGGCATGGCGACTCGCGGGTCGATTCCGAAAGTGATGGAGGCTGCGGGGATCGATATGCTTCCTCCCGAAGCAGGTATTCCGTTGATTCGCCGCGAACTCACCGCCGGCAGAACGTGCGGCGAGATTGTGATTGGCCAGCGCCTGGGTGTGCTGCTGAAAGAATGGGATCCGACTGGCGGGATCGATACCGCCATCCTCGACGTGAAACCTCCAAACCGGGCTCTGCCGGTGCAGGGGCCAATGGTCGGCAAGATCGCCAACATGGGGATTTACGGTGGTCTGACGATCGAGACGACGCTCTGCCCGAAAACCCAACCCTTCCTGCACGATCACCAGATCAACGGGACGCCTGTGCTGCCCGGTGTGATGGGAATTGAGGCCTTCGCAGAAGCTGCCCTCAAGGTTCTCTCCGGCTGGCACATCAAGGCAATCGAAGACGTGAATTTCCTGGCGCCATTCAAGTTCTATCGCAATGAAGATCGTGCGATAACCGTCGAAGCAACCATACATCCGCATGGCGAAGAACTGCTTGCCGATTGCTGTTTGATTGGACGCCGGATCCTCCCCACTCAGGCAGAGCCGCAAACCACCAGGCATTTCACAGCCCGCGTGCTGCTGAAGAAGCACCCTCCCGCAGCTTCGAAAGCCGCCCGACCAGAGCAGCCGCTGGATCTTGCGGTCGAGGCACACGACATCTACCGGCTGTACTTCCACGGGCCGGCTTACCAGGTCATCGAGAAGGCTTGGTGGAACGGAACCCAAATGATTGGGCAGTTGGCGCATGACCTGCCAAGCAACCATCTCCCTGTGGATCTGCCCACATTCATGTCTCCTAGGTTGATTGAATTGTGTTTCCAAACAGCCGGGCTGTGGGAAATGGGCAGCCAGAGTCGGATGGGCTTGCCCCAGCACCTGGATTGCGTCTCCGTGCTTGCTCCAGAACCAGTCGGAGTTCGGCTCTTTGCGGTGGTCACGCCCGATGCGGCGCGCGGAACCTTTGACGCGGAGGTGGTCGACGCAAACTGCAACCGTTACCTGCATCTCACCGGCTACCGCACCGTTGCGGTGCCCAATGCCTTCAACCAGGAACACGTAAAAGCCTTGCGAGCGATGCTGTCACCTGCAACGGTCGCAGCTTGAGAGTTTCACTCGACGGGGTGAGGAACTGACGATCGGAGATGTCATGAACCGCGAATTTCAACGCGTGGCGATTGTCAACCGGGGCGAAGCGGCCATGCGGTTTATTCATGCCGCTCGCGAATTCAATCACGAGCACGGCACGTCCTTGCGCGCCATCGCCCTGTTTACCGAGCCCGATCGTCATTCCATGTTCGTGCGCGAGGCAGATGAGGCGGTGTGCCTGGGTTCCGCCCAGGCCCTCGATCTCAATACCGCGCAATTCAAAACCAGATATGTGGACTACGAAAGCCTTGCTCAGGCGCTGACCTCCGCACGAGCCGACGCGGTATGGGTGGGTTGGGGCTTTGTGGCTGAGCACGCCGCATTCGCCGACCTTTGCCGGGAACTGGGAATTGTGTTCATCGGCCCAGACCCGGATGTTATGCGACGGGTAGGCGACAAGATCGCCTCGAAACGACTGGCCGAGGAGGCGCACATCCCCGTCGTGCCCTGGAGTGGCGGATCGGTGGAGACACTTCCCGAGGCGATTCAGCATGCCGAACGCCTGGGCTACCCCCTTTTGATTAAAGCGACGGCGGGTGGCGGCGGCAGAGGAATTCGCGCAGTTCATGCCGCTGACCAACTGCCACAGGCCTTCGAAGCAGCCCGCTGCGAAGCCTTCAAAGCATTCGGCGATCCCACCCTCTTTCTGGAGCGGCAGATTTCCGGCGCCCATCACGTCGAAGTCCAGATCATTGCGGATCATTACGGAACGATCTGGGCTGCAGGCGTGCGTGATTGCACGATTCAGCGCCGCCACCAGAAGGTTCTCGAGGAAGCGCCCTCTCCGGTGCTCTCGCGCGAACAGGATGAGGAACTCCGCGCAGCGGCAGTCCGTTTGAGCAAGGCGGCACATTACGAGAATGCTGGCACCGTCGAGTTCCTGTTCGAACTCGACCGTATTCACTTCTGGTTTATGGAGATGAATACCCGCCTTCAGGTGGAACATCCCGTAACGGAATGTACGACCGGAATCGATCTCGTAAAGCTGCAGATTCACGTCGCCCGCGGCGGACGCCTCGAGGGCGATCCTCCACGTACGACCGGACACGCGGTCGAAGTACGGCTGAACGCCGAAGATCCTGACAACGGATTCGCCCCAGCTCCAGGCAAGATCCGGAGATTCCGGATGCGGACTGGGCCCGGCGTCAGAATTGACACGGGTGTTGCTGAAGGAGACTCCATCGCCCCGGAGTTCGATTCGATGATCGCGAAGATCATTGCTTACGGCCGGACGCGGAGAGAAGCCCTAGCCCGGCTTCACCGGGCATTACAGGGCAGCGTCATCGTTATCCAGGGGGGCACCAGTAACAAGCCTTTCTTGCTTGAGCTGCTCAATCGCCCAGAAGTCCAGAACGGGGATCTGCACACTGGCTGGCTGGATCATCTCGCCGCAAACGGCAAACATCTTTCTCGACAACATGCAGACGTGGCGATTGTTCAGGCCGCGATCGAGGCGTACGACGCTGAACTGGCTGTGGAACAGAGCCGATTCTATGCGTCGGCGGCCCGCGGGCGCCCGCAAGTGGGCACCGAGGCGGGGCGTGCGGTCGCCCTTCGTTACAGAGGCAATCCCTATGTGGCGAAAACCTACCGGCTAGGCCCATCCCGATACCGCGTGGAAGTGAACGGCTCGCGTATCGACGCGACCGTTGACCGTCAAGGCGAGTTCGAGTATTGGCTCACCATTTCAGGACAGCACTTCCACGTAATCTCAGTCAGGGAGGATCGCCAGTACCGAATTGAAGTGGACGGCGTCTCGCATCGAGTAGCCCGCGACGATGGTGGCTTCGTGCATGCTCCCTCGCCCGCAGTCGTGGTGTCGGTCCAGGTAAAGCCCGGCGATTCGGTCAAGATGGGCGATCGCCTGGCCGTACTTGAGGCCATGAAAATGGAGATGCAGCTGCTCGCTCCATTTTCGGGAAAAGTGCGGCAGGTACTGGCGATGCCGAACGTGCAGGTAGACACAGGAGCGCCACTTCTGCAGATCGATCCCGATACATCGAGCCCATCCGACGCCGCAGAAAACAACATCGACTTCAGCGGATCGTTTGTTGCGGCCGCGTCTCCTGACGACCTTCAAACCACTTGCCGGCGCAGCCTGGATGAGCTTCGTCAGCTAATGCTCGGTTTCGATGTCGATTCTAAGAACAGCACCCAGTTGCTCGCGAAATGGGGCCAGAGCTGCCCAATTGACAGCGATGAGATCCGGGCAGCGGAAGATGAAATACTCAGCATCTTCGTGGATATCCGTTTCCTCTTCCAGAGAGAACCGGCTGTGAATCACCGGGCTGAGGGGCCGAGCGCGGAAGCGTACTTCTTCGCCTACCTCAGAATGCTCGACACGCGCGGCGAGACTCTTCCACCGGTATTCGTCAGCTCGCTGAAGCGCGCGCTCGCCCACTACGGCGTTCACACGCTCGACCGGACTCCCCAACTCGAAGAGACGCTGCTTTGGATTTGCAAATCTCACAGCCGTGCCGAGCAGCAGATCGCTCCCATCCTCGGAATTCTCGAGCGCCGTCTGTTGCGGGCTAATGTTCTGGCTCCCATCGCGCAGGAGTCCTTCCGGGCGCTGCTCGAACGGATGATCGCGATCACGAACGGTAATTTCCTCTCGCTCAGCGACCTCGCCCGCGAAGTGCGCTACCGCTACTTCGATCAGCCTGCCTTCGAGCGGGCCCGCAAACACGTCTACGAGCAAGTGGAGGAGCAACTCTCCCAAGCAGCCGCCAACCACAACGCCGCTGACCGGCGCGAGAAACTCCGCGCACTGGTGGAATGCCCGCAGCCGCTGGTGACCCGGTTGTCCAGTCATTTCGCAACCGCGGACGCGAATCTTCGCAAATTGATGCTCGAGGCAATCACCGCGCGGTACTACCGCATTCGGCCCCTCGTCGGCTTGCGTTCTTTCGAAGCTGAAGGCCGATGCCACGCGTCGGCTGAATATGATCACGAAGGAAAGCACGTTCAGGCCTTCACCACCCAGGCCGAGTATTCCCAGCTGGCGCAAGCTGGCGAGACCATGTCACGGCTGGTCGTTTCTGTGCCTGCGGAAAACGACATCGTCATGGACTTCTATGCCTGGCACAGTGGGCCTTTGAGCGACGTCGATATTACCCAGCAAGAGATCCAGAAGATTCTCAACCAGGCGCACTTCCCCCGTGCGATCCGGCGCATCGTCGTGGTCGTCACGGGTCCCGGCCGCGGCGAAGGAATCGCCGGCACGCACCACTTCACCTATCGTCCGAGCGAAACCGGGTACATCGAAGAGAAGCTTTACCGCGGAATCCATCCCATGATGGCCAAGCGGCTGCATCTCTGGCGGCTCAGTAACTTCAATATTGAACGTCTGCCCTCCGTCGAAGACGTTTACCTCCTGCGCGCGGTTGCCCGTGACAATCCGAAAGATGAGCGGCTCTTTGCCTGCGCGGAAGTGCGCGATGTCACTCCAGTGAAGGACATCAAGGGACGCGTGGTGCAACTTCCGCACCTGGAGCGCATGCTGGCAGAAGCTCTTGCCGGTATCCGCGTCTTCCAGTCACGCCGGCGTCCTCATGAGCGGCTCCATTGGAACCGCATCTTCCTTTACGTTTGGCCACCCCTCAATCTTTCGCGAGAAGAACTGCATGACATCGTGCACCGTCTGGCTCCATCGACCGAAGGCTTAGGCCTGGAGCAGGTCATCGTCCGCGCACGCATTCCAAATCCCGCTACCGGGGAACTGCGCGACATGGTGGTTCGCGTTTCTATCCCGGGCGGGAACGAGATTCTCATTACGTTCCGGCCCGCCGATAAGCTGCAGCCCATCAAGCCGCTGACCGAGTACGACCAGAAAGTTGTCCGCATGCGGCAGCGTGGATTCATCTACCCGTACGAAATCATCAGGATGCTCACACCCGCTCAGAAGGATACGCGAGCGGAATTCCCACCGGGTGAATTCGTCGAGTACGACCTCGATGCCGATCAACAACTAGCGCCGGTGATGCGTCCCCATGGTCTGAACAAGGCCAATATCATCGTCGGTCTGATTCGAAACTTCACCGACAGATATCCCGGCGGCATGACGCGCGTCCTTCTGCTGGGCGACCCCAGCAAAGACCTGGGCGCCATCGCCGAGCCGGAATGCCGCCGCATTCTGGCGGCGTTGGATCTGGCACAGGCTAAAGGCGTTCCCCTGGAGTGGTTCCCGCTTTCCGCCGGCGCCAAGATCTCGATGGAAAGCGGCGTGGAGAACATGGACTGGATTGCTCGTGTTCTGCGGCGGCTGATCGAGTTCACCCAGGCCGGATGCGAAGTGAATCTGATCGTGAACGGCATCAACGTCGGGGCGCAGCCTTATTGGAATGCCGAGTCCACCATGCTCATGCACACGCGAGGCATCCTGGTGATGACCCCCAAGGCTGCAATGGTACTGACGGGAAAGCGCGCGCTCGACTATTCGGGCAGCGTTTCTGCTGAAGACAACCAGGGCATCGGCGGTTACGACCGCATCATGGGCATCAACGGGCAGGCGCAATATTGGGCGCGTGACATCGGCGAAGCCTGTCACATTCTCTTGCGACACTATGAGCACACCTACGTTGCCCCGGGCGAACGTTTCCCGCGGCAAGCGGTCACTAACGATCCCACGAGCCGGGATGTCCGCCTCTATCCTCACAGCAGCATCGGCGAGGAGAGTTTCACTTGCATCGGCGACATCTTGTCGGACGAAACGAATCCCGGCCGAAAGAAGCCATTCGACATCCGCCAGGTCATGACGGCGGTCATCGATCAGGACCGCGCGCCTCTCGAACGCTGGGCGGGAATGCGCGCGGCCGAGACGACGGTCGTCTGGGACGCACATCTGGGCGGCTACCCGGTTTGTCTCATCGGGATCGAATCGCGGCCGGTCCCGCGGCTCGGATTCGTGCCTGCCGATGGTCCCGAGCAGTGGTGCGCGGGCACGTTGTTCCCACAATCCTCCAAGAAGGTGGCGCGCGCTATCAACGCAGCCAGTAACAATCGCCCCCTCGTAGTGCTGGCGAATCTCTCGGGATTCGACGGCTCGCCCGAGTCGATGCGCAGGCTGCAGCTCGAATATGGCGCCGAAATCGGCCGAGCCATCGTGAACTTCAAAGGGCCGATTGTGTTCTGTGTCATCTCCCGGTATCACGGCGGCGCCTACGTCGTGTTTTCCCGCGCATTGAACGAACAAATTGAGATAGCCGCTTTGGAAGGCACCTATGCCTCGGTGATCGGAGGTGCCCCGGCCGCGGCAGTGGTCTTTGCAGGCGAGGTGGAGGCCCGCACAAAGAAAGATCCGCGCTTGCAGACGATAAGCAAAGCGATCGCCCAGGCCGACAATGCGCAGAAAGCCCGCTTGCGGCGAGAGTGGGAGGAAATCTTCAAGGTGGTTCATTCCGAGAAGTTGGGACAGATGGCGGCCGAGTTCGATCGTGTCCATAGCGTGCAGCGCGCACTCGAGGTAGGCGCGTTGCATTGCATTATTCCCCCGGCCCGCTTGCGTCCTTATCTCATCGACGCCGTGGCGCGAGGAATCGCGAAGGAAGAAGAGTTGGTCACCAGCCCGGCGGTGGTGAAAGCGGCTTGAAGGGAGGGTTACCCCCATGCGCGTGTACTGGCTGACGCAAGCAGAAAAAGACGTGCCACTCACAAACGATTGGCTGTGCGCCGAAGAAATCTCCTGTTGGAATGGCTTCCGGTTTGCCAAACGCCGCGCTGACTGGCGCCTGGGACGCTGGACGGCGAAGCTGGCGATTGCCGCCTGTCTACGATGGCCGACCTACCCACGGGTGCTCGCTCAGATCGAGATCCGCGCGACACCCTCCGGAGCTCCTGAAGCCCTCCTTCCCGGTCTGACAACGCCGCTGGCTTTTTCTATCAGCCATCGCGCGGGCGCTGCGATGTGTGCCGTTTCACCCATACGAATGAAGCTCGGTTGCGACCTGGAGATTGTGGAACCGCGCAGTGATGCTTTCGCCACCGACTACTTCACGCCGGAAGAGCAGTCGCTTGTGACTCGCGTGCCTCGCGCCGATCGGGCCGCGTTTCTGGCTCTGCTTTGGAGCGCGAAGGAAAGCGCACTCAAAGCAATGGGGCAAGGTCTGCGCCTCGACACTCGGAGCGTCGCGGTCACTCCCCTGGAAGGGCAACCCGATGTTTCCGGATGGAGCCCGCTTCGAGTGCGTTGCGCGGGCAACCAGGTCTTTCACGGCTGGTGGCGAAACACCCACGGATTTCTGCACACGGTCGTGTCGGACCCCGATCCCGAATGCCCGATTGCGCTTCCCGTCTCAGAGTCGGCCTTCTATCGCCGGGACCTGATCGATTTTCCTGGCACATCGAGCAGGAACGAGGGGGTTCCCGCAAAAATCGGATCGTAGATCCTTATGGCTTCTCGAAGTCACCAATTCGATTTCGATTTCATCGTGATTGGCTCGGGCTTTGGTGGCAGCGTTT
The DNA here is from genome assembly GCA_963729415.1 of uncultured Acidobacteriota bacterium. GTDB lineage: Bacteria > Acidobacteriota > Terriglobia > Terriglobales > Acidobacteriaceae > Gp1-AA133. The sequence goes on from CAVSOD010000022.1 coordinate 50,355, forward strand.
CAGCGCACCGGTTGGCAGAAAAAGGTTACCGGGTTGGCGTCATGGAGATGGGCCGCCGCTGGACACCCGATACGCTGCCACGCAGCAGTTGGTCCCTTCATCGCTGGTTCTGGCGCCCCAGGCTGGGCCTGCGAGGCTTCTTTAATATGCGCTTCTTCCGGCACGTGACTATCTTTCACGGTTGCGCCGTCGGCGGGGGATCCATCACATACGCCTGCACCCTGCTCACTCCACCCGAAAAGGTGTGGGACACTGGAACCTGGAGAGGATTGGCCGATTGGAAGGCGGAAATGCCTCGCCACTACGAGATGGCCGAGCGCATGTTGGGTGCAGCCGAAAACAAGATTCTCGGCCCCGCAGATCGCCTCCTCGAAAAAGCCGCCGTCGCCGTCGGCGCCGGCGACACGTTCTACCGGACCAGGGTTGGAATCTTCCAGGCCGAAGAGGGTGAGCCCGGCAATCAAACGTTTCCGGATCCATACTTTCAGGGAGAGGGCCCGTCGCGAACGACCTGCCTGGGTTGTGGCGGCTGCATGATGGGCTGTCGCTTCGGCGCCAAGAACACTCTGGACTTGAGCTACTTGTATCTCGCCGAGAAACATGGGGCGCGCGTGTACCCGGAAACGCAGGTAGTTGACGTCCGCCCCTTGAACGGCACAGGCGACGGAAGCGAAGGCTACGAGATCTTCACCATCAAATCGACCGCGTGGATCGCCCGGCATCCGCAAAAATTTACCTGCCGCGGAGTCGTGTTTGCGGCTTCATCGCTGGGCACGATGGAGCTGCTCTTTCGACTCAAGGAGAAGGGTTCTCTCCCCGCGATCAGTTCACAGCTGGGCAAGCGCGTGCGCACCAACTCGGAGTCGTTGATCGGTGCACGCATGCCTGGTTACCACGAAGACGTCTCGCAAGGCATCGCCATCGGTTCCGGCATCTACATCGACGAGCACACCCACATTGAAGCCGTGCGCTACCCGAGTGGATCCGACACCATGGGACTACTGACCACGATTCTCACCAATGGCCGTCCTGGTCCACGAAGGATTGTGCAATGGTTCCTCAACATCCTCCGCTCGTTTTTGCGCCATCCTCTGAGGACTTTGCGCGTCTTGCAGCCGCGAGGCTGGGCACGGGAATTTGTGATTCTGCTATGCATGCAAGCCCTCGATAACCAGATCGAGATGCGCTGGGAGCGCCCCTGGTTCTGGCCTTTCCGCAAGTTCCTCGTGAGCCGCGGTGCGAAGGTACCCACCTACATTCCGAAAGCCAACCAGTTTGCTGAGAAATTTGCGGAGCTCGCGGGTGGGTTCCCCATGAGCATGCTGCCCGAGATTCTCTTTGACATTCCCGGCACGGCGCACTGTATCGGGGGCTGCACCATCGCCGATTCCGCAGAAAACGGCGTGGTGGATTCACGCCATCGGGTCTTCGGTTACCGCAATATGTACATTTGCGATGGTTCGGTGATGGCGGCCAATCTGGGCGTTAATCCCAGTCTCACCATCACAGCGCTCGCCGAGCGCGCGATGAGCTTCATTCCTCCTGCCACCTGGACTATGTGGGACGACAGGCCCGCTGCCGCTTAGCACCGCCGAGTCATCCCGCGCAGTCGTGATCGTGTCGAAAATCTGTCAGCTGACCGGCGCGGCACTCGGGGACGCCGGCAGCAGGCGATCCAGGATGCCCTGCTCGCAGCGCATCCACAAGCGAGTGGTGTACAGCAAGGCGCTACACTGCAAAGTGATCCAGTCTTTTGCCCTGAGCGGCGATCGCAAAGCCCGTCGATCGCTCAACCAATGCAGCGCCAACTGTCGTGCAACTGGGATGCCCATGCTCGTCTCCGAGGCTCCGAGATCCCGCAGAATGCCATCCAGCGTGAACATTACTTTTGACAGCATGATCAGCGACGCAGGGAATTTCACCCCTGCAAAAGCAATTCGTTCCAGAAGCCGCATCACATCGACCATGCTCGGCACACTCGCAGGAGGCAGGTCTTCGAGAAAGCTGGCAACTTCGTCAGCGACCATTCGCGACCGCTCTGAGTTAGAACGGCCACGCCGCTGGCTGAGGGCCAAAACCGCGCTGCACGTGCCCACCGGATCGCGCAGGCCCACCATCGCAAACAGAACCGCCAGGTGCCGCCGCTGGTCGCGACTCAGGCGTTCTCGCAGCGCCCAGTCGATGATGGTCAATTCGCCTGTGCGATTGTTGTAAAGCAGGTTTCCGGCATGCGGATCGCCATGAAAGATGACGTCCTCCTGCGATGAAAGCAGAGGAAAGGCGATGAGCGCTTCGATAAGCTGCTCGGCAACTCGCTTGCGTCGGGCGGTCGAGAGGCGCATGGCCGCATTCGTGATCTTGGTTCCCCGCTCCTCGGTCAGCGCAGTGATTCTAGGCGAACATAGCGGCTGGATGAGCCGCGGCACTCGCACCCCGATCAGCCCACGGTAAAGCTTCCCTGCTTCTTGCAGAGTTCTTTGCTCTCGCTCGAAGTTGACCTCGTGTTGCAGGAGTCGCCGAACCTTCTTAAAGGTGTCGGGAATTAAGTGCGGAGGAAATCCGTAGCGGTGGTGGCGGTCCCCGAAGTATTGCGCCAGGCCTTGCAGGTAATCCATATCTTCCGCAAAGTAATCCGGGATGTGCGGTTTCAGGACTTTGAAAACGCCCCGCTCCCGGCGTCCACTCTCCGGATTTCGCCACGTGAAGCGGATCACTGCGCTAACGCTGGCCTCGGAAAGAATGCCTGACCCGACTTGCACCGCGTATCGTTCCAGTTGGTTAGCCAGTTCGCGCTCGACGATCGCACGAATCTCCCCGACATCTACATCCCGAATTCCATTCTCCAGCCTGGCCAGGGCACGGCGCAGCGCGGGACGCAAGTGTTGGTTCCGCGCGATGACTTGCCCGAGTTTCTGCAGACCCGGCACCTTCGCAATCAGCCGCAGCAGGCGGACCTCGGCCGAAATGTTCTCCGGAAGCTCGAATTGCTCGAACAGCTTGGGCGCAAGTCGCGCCGGCGACAAACGTTCCACCACAAACATCATTGCGTCTCGGACAGGCGGGCGCCACTTCGCATACGTATCCGGTACTAGTCGGGAGACCGGAACAATTCCATCGACAATCCACTCCGCCATCGCATGGCGCAAGGATTGTCCGGCAACACTGCGCAGAGCCATTTCGATCGCATTGACCCGCTCGGCGCGAGTTCCGCCCTTTGGCAGGAAATCCGCCACCATGGAACGTAACTTTTCGGGGGTCAGACCACGGGAATCGACGACAGGAGAGTCGGGCATATGGGCCCTTCCGCGGCAAAACTATAACGCGAGGGCACGAATTCCGCTGTGATTCGAGTCACGCCCCTCGGCCCACTTCGCAACTCCGAGATCAGAACCGCATTCCCGGCCCTAAATCCGCACGCTCGGGCGCGAAAACCAAGTCATGCGGATCACACGCCCCATAGATAATCTTCCTGCTGGTCCCGGTCATTCTCCCGCCCAAACAACGACGCCAGGCGGTCGGGTAGTGAGGTATCCACCTTCCCCTCGTGGGACGACACTGAGGGAGATCTGGAGCCGCATAGCTTCGACCCTCACCATCCGTGACCGAGTTGCCGAATGGCACAAACATGTCGCCCGCATTTTGGGACGTCCTGCGATTCTTTGCGATGAGGTCTGCGATCTGCTGGTTCTCGACCGTTTTTTGGCGGTCGGCCAGCGCGAGGAATTTCTCGTAGATTTCATCCAGTTCTCGCCGATCGAGGAAGAATCCCATCTGTTCGCAGCGCAAGCCGAGGGCGTGGCGGCCGGAGTGCTTCCCCAACACAAGGCTCGTCCCGCACACGCCTACGGATTCGGGGGTCATGATTTCGTACGTCAACGCGTTCTTGATCACTCCGTCCTGGTGTATGCCCGCCTCGTGAGCAAAAGCGTTCCGGCCAACAATCGCCTTGTTGCGCTGTACGGCGACCCCGGTGATTTCGCTCAATAACTGGCTGGACGGAAACAACTGCTCGCTGATGATGTCGGTTGCAAAGGGATAACGGTCTGAACGAACTCGCATCGTCATCACCAACTCTTCGAGTGCTGTGTTGCCCGCGCGCTCCCCGATGCCACTTACCGTGCATTCCACCTGGCGCGCTCCCGCCTGGATGGCAGCTAGAGAGTTTGCCGTTGCCAGTCCGAGGTCATCGTGGCAGTGAGCCGAAATGACAACCTGCTCGACGCCACGCACACGCTCCCGGATCGTCTTGATCAGTTCGGCAAATTCTCCCGGGACGGTGTATCCGACCGTGTCAGGAATGTTGATGGTCGTTGCCCCCGCCTCGACAACCGCCTCCAGCACCTGGCATAGAAAGTTTGGATCTGAGCGCGTCGCATCCTCGGGCGAGAATTCCACATCCTCGCAAAGCGATTTCGCGTGGCGTACAGCGTCCCGCGCCTGTTCGAGACATTCCCGGCGGGAAATCCTCAATTTGTGCTCGAGATGAATATCCGAAGTGGCAAGGAACGCATGGATGCGAGGACGCGCGGCGCCTTTTAATGCCTGCCACGCGCACTCGATGTCTTCTCGGCGGCTTCGGGCCAGCGCCGCAATCACAGGACGGCGGATGTCGCGTGCAATCGCCTGCACTGCGGCGAAGTCTCCTTCCGAAGAAATGGGAAAACCTGCCTCCAGCACATCCACTCCCAGTCGCTCGATCTGCTGCGCCATGCGAAGCTTCTCTTGCGAGGTCATACTGCAGCCCGGGGCTTGTTCCCCATCTCGTAACGTGGTGTCGAATATCGTTATCCGTTCCGGTCCCTGCACTGTGTTCCTCCGTCCAACTGGCGTGATTGAAAACATTCGTTGCAAAACAGAAAGGGCCATCATCCGGATGCGGATAATGGCCCCTTGTTGCAAAGTCTAAATTGAAGTGGCTACATCATCCGCTGATTCCTAGGGGTGCGAGCACCAGGCCAAGAATGGCCGTGCTAAGGGCGAGCAGACGCAGTCGCTCCTCCCGTCCGATCCGGCTCGCGTTGGGGACCAATGGATTCATGTCGCGAGAGAGACTCTCCCTTAAAGATGCTTACTCTAGATGATAGGAAACGGTGGGTCAACGGCTCGAGAGACGATTGGCGATTGAAATTAGTGTTATATCCGATCGGCAATTTCGATAGCTCGCTATGCTTTCGCACGGCACGGAAGTCAGAATCCGAGTGATCACCGTTGTCCATGTGACGGCTGGCTTGAGAACCTTTCGAATGGGTATACGCCAGTGACCAAAAGCGAGCAGGCCGACCATGTGCTCAGCGAGCTCCGCAGTGGCATGAAGTGAAGAAGAGAAACAAACTTCGGGCGTTGAAAAAACTCGCAACAGGCCACGATTGATTGCTGTTACCGTCGCGACTGTTGCAATTCGCATCAACTTTGGTTTGACCGACGCGCGACGGCCCCTCCGAACCAAGTAACCCTGAACTTCTGGTATCTATGCTCACAGTAAGCGCTTAGATCAATATTGCCTTGCCATCGCTTGGGCGTTGCCCTGGTGGGACGAACTCCTTGGCAACGGTGATTGAAAATTCCCCCGCCGTACGAACGCGAGTGCGGCCTGGAAAGGGTCAACCTATGGATCTCAACTCGCGTTGGGATCGTGGTGCAGTTTTCTTACTCCTTCTTTTGTCGGTCGCTGCCATGTCTGGTTGCGGAGCGCTTTCCGGGAGCGGCTCGAGCAACAGCGCAGTCGTCGTCGGCAGCGCGAACATGAACTTCGGCACGGTGGTGGTAGGCACCAGCAAACAGCTCTCAAATACGGTGATGAACCAGTCGGCTGCGGCGGTAACGATTGCCAGCGCAGCGGTATCCGACGCTTCTTTCCGTGTGACGTCCCCGACGATGCCTTTCATGTTGGGTCCCGGGCAGAGTGCCCCCTTGAGCATTTCCTTCACACCGCAGGCGACGGGAACACCCACGGGAAAGATCGCCATCAAAAGCACCACGGCGGCACCGGTACCGCGGCCCCTCAACACAGCGTCGTCCTGTCTTGGGCCGCGAGTACCTCTACGGTGGTGGGCTACAACGTTTACCGTGGTACTCAGTCCGGCGGCCCATACGCCGTGCTGACGGGCAGCCCCGATGCAAGCACCATCTACACAGACAATTCGGTACAGGCGGGACAAACCTACTACTACGTGGTCACGGCAGTAGACGGGAGTGGCAACGAAAGCGTCGACTCAAACCAGGCACAAGCGGTGATCCCGACGCCCTAGGCGGAATCAGAGCGTCGGCGCGGTGTGGTCCGTGCGGGAAGCGCAACCTCACGGCCACGATCATCCAACGAATGCATCGGGTGGGGAAATCGACGTCGCTGTGGCGGGTACTGCGGTCGCTGCTGGAAAGCTCGATGCAAGCCCCGCATCCTTGGCCTTTGGCAGCGTTCGCGTCGGACAGAGTTCGGCGAAAACGGCTACCATCACCAACGCGGGCAGCACCAGGGTCACGATTTCGCAGGACTCGGCCAACAATTCGGCTTTCGCAATCAGCGGACTCAGCCTGAGTTGCGAAGAGATTCCGGTGATGCTGAAGCCGGTCCCGCTCGCGGTCGCCTGTGAGATCTGGATGGCCGAAGCTGAGCCGTTGGTCAGGGTGATGGTTTGCGCCTGATTGCTTCCCACCTGGACGCTTCCAAAGCTGACGCTCGAGGGACTTGCACTCAATCCACCCGCAGCCTGTCCCGATGCGGACAGGGGCAGGTTCAGGGTCGCGATATCACTGGTGAACGCGATGTTTCCGCTCACGTTTCCGGCCGCTTGCGGCGCGAATGTCACCGTGAACCCGGAAGCCTGTCCCGGTGTCAGGGTCTGGGGGAGATTCAACCCGCTGACGCTGAAACTGGTTCCGGTGACCGTGGCCCGAGTAATGGTAACGGGCGAGCCGCCGGAATTGGTGATGGTGGCGGGTTGGTTCTGGGTGCTGCCGACCGAGACGTTGCCGAAGGCGACGCTTGCCGGGTTGGTCGTGAGCGCGCCGGGCATGATGCCGGTAGCGGTGACTGCCATGCTGAGATTTGGGTCCGCGGCTGTAGAAACGATGGAGATGCCCCCGGTTACCGCGCCGGCTAATGCGGGCGTGAAGGTCACACCGAAGGTCGAGCTTTGTCCGGCGGCCAGCGTGAGAGGCAAGCTGAGCCCACTAATGCTCAGACCCGCGCCGGTGGCGACTACTTGCGAGATGGTCGCACTCGTGCCACCCGAATTGGTGAGGTTCACGGTTTGGGTCTGAGTACTGGCTACAGTGACGCTCCCAAATGCCAAACTGGCAGGTGTCGCGGCCAGTTGGCCTGCAGTTGATGCGTCACCGGACACTGACAGCGACACGCTCGTGGAAGCCACCTGCGACCCCGAGGACCCCGAAGCAGAGCCGACTGAAAGCGAAGCATTTCCACTGACGGTCACGTTGGCGCTCACCGTTCCTGGCGTTTTCGGAGCAAACGTCACTGTCAACATTGCAGTCTGTCCAGGACTGAGGGTCTCCTGCTCTGGGCGACCACTCTCAGTTGTCTGCGGGCGGTGACGCCGACTGCGAAATCCCCTTTGTAGCTTGTCAAGATAGATGTAATAGACGGGAGTGATGTAGAGCGTCACGACCTGGGAGAACAGCAGGCCCCCTACAACGGCAAGTCCCAGTCCACGGCGCGAGTCGGCTCCCGCCCCGACGCCGATGGCAATGGGCAGCGTTCCCATCAATGCAGCCATGGTCGTCATCATGATGGGGCGGAAGCGAACCAGAGCACCCTGGTAGATGGATTCTTCCGCAGTCTTCCCTTCCGTGCGCTCGGCTTCGAGAGCGAAGTCGATCATCATGATGGCATTTTTCTTGACGATGCCGATCAGCATGATGACGCCGACAAAGGAGTAGAGATTCAGTTCCTGGTGGAACAGGATCAGGGTCAGCAATGCACCGACGCCGGCCGAAGGTAAGCCGGAGAGAATCGTCAGAGGGTGGATGAAACTCTCATACAGGATTCCAAGAATGATGTAGATGACCAGAATGGCGGCCACCAGAAGCAGGCCCATGCCGGTGAACGAGTTCTGGAAGGCCTGCGCCGTTCCTTGAAAGGTGCCTTGAATATCGCCGGGCAGGATCGCATTCGCTTGCTGCTCGACGAGCCGCGTAGCATCTCCCAAGGCGGTTCCGGGTTTCAAATTGAAGCTGAGTGTGACCGCGGGCAACTGGCCAAGGTGATTGACCATCAGGGGCCCCAGCGACGGCACCAGACTCGCGACCGTGTTCAGCGGAATGAGTTTCCCGGCGTTAGAACGAACATAGAGTAGAGAAAGCTTATCTGGATTGGTCTGGTATTCCGGCAGCAGTTCGACGATGACATAGTACTCGTTGTTGGGGGAATAGATGGTGCTGATCTGACGCGTTCCGTAGGCGGAGTAGAGCGCGTCGGAAACCTGGTTGGGCGACAGCCCCAGGGCGTATGCCTTGTCGTGATCGACTTCTACGGTGAGCTGGGGATTTTTCACTTGCAGGTCGCTGGTGACGTCCTGCAATTGGGGAAGGGCGCGCAGGCGCGTTCTCCAACTTCGGAGCCGACTCATAGAGTTCGGTGGTATCGGGCGACTGCAGAGTGTATTGATATTGCGACTTGGTCAGCGCGCCGCCGATGCGGATGGTCGGCGGAATCTGCATAAAGACGTTCAGCCCCGGAATCTGGGAGACCTTCGGCCGCAGCGACTGAATGACGTCGGTCGCGCTCATTTGGTTGACGCGATCCTTCCTGTCCTTCAACCGGAAAAAGATTCGACCCTGGTTAATGGGGCTGCCAATGGCAGACATCGTATTGACCACGTTGGGATCGTGGCGCACCACATCCGCCACTCTCTGCTGCAACTGCATCATGTCCTGAAAGGCAATTCCCTGCTGCGCCTCGGTAAAGGCGAATGCCAGGTTCTGGTCCTCGTCGGGGATAAAGCCGGTCTTCGATATCGTGTACAGGTAAAAGGTCAGACCAATCACCACGAAGGAAATCAACAGCGTCACAAATTTGTGCCGCAGTACGGCGCGGAGGCTCAGGTCATATCCGCGCAGCCAGGCGGTAAAAGCACGCTCGCTGAGATTGAAAAGCCTTCCATGCTCCGCGCTCTCCTGATGATGCAGGAAGCGGCTGCATAGCATTGGTGTGAGCGTGAGCGAGACGAAACCGGAGACCAGAATCGCGGCGCCGATGGTCACCGCGAATTCGTGCAGCAGGCGCCCGATAATTCCGCCCATAAATAAGAGCGGGATAAACACGGCCGCCAGCGACAAAGTCATGGACAGGATGGTGAAGCCAATCTCGCGGGCGCCTTCCCGGGCGGCCTGCAACCGGGTTTTCCCCATCTCGAGGTGACGCACGATGTTCTCCAGCATGACGATGGCATCATCGACGACGAATCCTACCGACAAAGTCAGCGCCATCAGGGAAAGGTTGTCGATGCTGTATCCCAGCAGATACATCACCGAGAACGTCCCGATGATCGACATGGGGAGGGCGAGGGAGGGAATGATTGTCGCCGAGAGGTTGCGCAAAAAGATGAAGATCACCAGGATGACCAGGCCGATGGTCAGCACCAGGGTGAATTTCACGTCGTTTACAGAGGCGCGAATGGAAACCGAGCGGTCATAGAGCGTGTCAATGCGTACCGCAGCAGGAATGTGCGCTTCCAACCGTGGCAGCAGTTTCTTGATGCTGTCCACCACCGCGACCGTGTTGGTTCCGGGTTGCTTTTGAATGGCAAGCACAATCGCGCGCACGCCGTTGAACCAGCTCGCGGTCTTGTCGTTCTGTACGCTGTCGATCACGCGTCCGAGCTCATTGAGCCGCACTGGCCGTCCATTCCGGTAGGCCACGATCATGGGAGCGAACTGCAACGCGTTCATGCGCTGGCCATTGGAAAGGATGGTGAAGGTGCGGTTCTGTCCGTAGAGCGTACCCGTAGGAAGATTGGTGTTTCCAGATTGCAGCGCCGCTTCTACGTCGTCGATTCCCACCTGTCTTGAAGCTAGAGCGCTGGGATCGAGCTGGGCGCGCATGGCATACTTCTGCGCTCCGTAGACTTGCACCTGGGCGACGCCGTTCACCATCGAGACGTTCTGGGCAATCGTGGTTTCGGCTGCCTCATCGACATCGGAGAGCCTCATGGTTGGCGAACTGAGCGCTAAATAAAGGATGGGCGAGTCGGCGGGATTCACTTTCTGGAAGGTGGGCGGGGTGGGCATCTGCGGAGGAAGCTGCCCGCCGGCCGCGGTGATGGCGGCCTGAATGTCGAGCGCGGCACCGTCAAGGTTTCGGCTGAGATTGAATTGAACGGTGATGCTGGTCTGTCCGAGTGAGTTGGCAGATGTCATCGAATCGATGCCGGCGATAGTGGAGAATTGCTTTTCCAGGGGAGTAGCCACCGAGGAAGCCATGGTCTCGGGACTGGCTCCGGGCAACGAGGCGCTGACCAGAATCGTGGGGAAATCGACGTTGGGCAGGTCGCTGACGGGCAGCAGTTGGTAGGCGAAAATCCCGAAAATCAGGATAGCTGCCATGACCAGGGTGGTCATGATCGGCCGCCCAATAAAGAGATCGGTCACGAACCGCCTCCGCCGGAAGCCGCGCCCGCAGGGGTGCTGGCCTGGGCTCCCGACCCCGCACCTTGCACGACGACTTTGGAGTTCGGCGCCACGCGCAGGTGTCCACCTACGATCACACGCTCACCCGCCTTCACTCCGGCCGAGACCACGGTCAAATCCTGGTAGGTGCCGGCCGTCTTGACGGGACGCGATTCGGCGGTGCTTTCGGGCGTCACCACATAGACGTACTCGCCCTGCTGGCCGGTTTGGACTGCGCGGGTCTGAACGACAATGGCGTTCTTCGCGACCGACAGTTGCAGCACCGTATCCGCGAACTCACCGGGCCACAAGCGCCGATCTTTGTTGGTGAACGTCGCCTTCAGTTTCACGGTGCCAGTGGTGGTGTCCACACCGTTGTCGATGAATGAGAGGTAGCCTTCCGGCGGACTTGTCGTTTGCCCTTTGGGATACGCAAATACTGCCAGCTTGCGGGTGGAAGAGTACCGCCGCACCTGTTCAAGAACGGATTCCGGGACTGAGAAGGTCAAGTAAATGGGGCTAACCTGGTTGAGTTGAACCAGGTATGGCGTATCGTTGGCCTTGATCAGGTTGCCGACGTTCATCATCAAGACGCCGGTGCGGGCGTCGATGGGAGCAAAGATGTCCGTGTACTGCAGTTGAACGCTGGCTGCATCGACAGCGGCCTTATCCGCCTCAACCGCAGAGGCGTCGGCTTTGGCTTGCGTCCGCACCTGGTCGGCCTGCTCGTGGGAAACGACACCTTGTTTCTCCAGGGCGCTGTAACGGTCAGCCTGCAGGCGGGAATTCTCGGCCTGGGCCTGGTCGTGCTTCTGCTGGCCAATCGCCTTTTCCAGGTCGGCCTGGAAGGGTCGCTTATCCAGGCGCACGAGCAACTGTCCCTTGCGGACATCCTCGCCTTCCTTAAACAGAATCTGCTGAATCTGGCCATTCACCTGTGAGCGGATTTGGACGGTTTGGTAGGCCTCGACGTTGCCGATGGCGCTGATTTGGATCGGGATGTCCCTCTGTTCAGCCGTGGCAACGACCACAGGAGCAGGAGGGCGCCCACCGGAACCAGCAGCAGGCTGAACCGGACCTTTGCTGCAGCCGACTGCCAGGAAAGTGCCGAGAAGGACCGCAACTGCGAGCAATTTTCGGGGACCTAGGGAGCAACCGTACATGAAGCACCGGCTCCAAGTGTCTATTTGCAACTAGTCACAAACGCCAACCCTCTGACCCTACAGCTGTTAGGAATTGTACGCCCGACCCTGTCTCCCACAATGTGATTGGGGTCACTAGCACCCACTTTCGCGACACCGCTCCAACCGTCGCGTATTCACCAACTGTCAGTCTGAGCAGGGTGATGGCACATAGAGTCGGCTTGCGCGATTTCCTGAAAAGGGCGAGTTATCTCGTAGGACGCGGGAGTCCATTCGCGGAGTAGGCGATGAAACGCTCATCGGCAGTTTGACCTTCGACGCCACTCGATGACAAGTTGCAGGCTATGGCACCGGGTTGCACTTAAGCATCTCGTCGATGGTCACACTATCAACCAGACCGGAGCAGCCGTAGAGGACCGGTATGATCTGATCGGGCGGATGAAGGCGCCGTAGCTGAGCGACGATCTCCGTGCCTGCCCGGTACGCCGGCAGATACATTCGGCCGAGCAATGGGTGCTTGCCCCACGCGCCGGAAAGCTTATCCGCGCGCTCTTCGGTGACCAGAAAATCCTGCCGAAGAATCGTAGCCACTTGCTCGCGCTGCATTCCCTCTCCCCAGGTTAAGTAGGACGACTGGTTCTTGGCATCATCTTGCAATAGCGCGAGCAGAACTCCGATCTGCAAATCCTCATCGGGTAGTTGTTCGACTTCCGTGACCCCGTGCGCGATGAGAATCGCGTTGTTGGCAATGCCCTCGAATAGCGTGGCCGCCCGAGTGTTCATGGTCAACACCGTCGCTTCAAAACCCGCCTTGCCGCGGACCCAGAGATCCTGCAAGTAGGCGAACGTAGTCACGTGCCCCGGCACCACCTCGTGACTGACCAATTGCTCGAACTCGGGAACGGACATGCGTAGCGAGGCGTTGATCTCGTAGGTGGCTTCGTATTGCGGGGTGCCATCTGGCTTTCGCGCTCGCCCGATGTAGTTCATGGAGCCTGAGAACCAGGCGTCCTTAATCGGCAGGAAGTCGATATTCGCGCGCGGCACTCGTCGCAGCTCTTCTGGAAGCCAGGGCAATAGATTTGCTTCCGTGAGGCGATCAAATTGAGCAATGACTGCCGCACCCAGAGCACGAACCGAAGCCATTGGAACCAGCCGGTCCTGGCGCCATGCGTCGACACCTCCGACAAGCCCCTTGGCACCCGAAATGGAATATCCGGCACGGCCGAGCAATTCAGCAACACGCTCGCGCTTCGCTTTCGGCTCGGAGGGTTCCGGAGCCCTGCCCGTCGCGGCTTCCACGCAGCGCGCATACGGCACAGGATCGCCTTTGCCCTAACACCTCCATCGCAAGATCCCACATCGTTTCGAGGCTCAGCGACAAGCCGAGGAGGTAGGGGCCACGTACTCCGGCTATCTTGCGGGCCTCATCGTGAATACCCGTAATGGCGCCGGGAAGGTCAACCCGGCGCAGATAGTCCTCTACAGCTTGATGGTTGACGTTCTTGCCTGAGACACCGCCGGTTTCCCGCAAAATCGCTGCCGCCGGATCAGTGTAAGCGAGTGGAAGAGGCTCATCGGAAAACCATGAGTCCGCAATGAACCGCCCCGTACCCGAGGGACACATGACATCACCACCCCAAAGAGTGTCGATGCCCAGCACTGCCTCCGCGATGAATCGCCCTATCCGGTCCATGTCTTCTCCTTTATTTATTCATCTCTTTGCAATGGCTGTTCCCTTACGGAGCCAAACCAAACGTAGAGGCAGAGGCCGACAAACAACAGCGCAGAAACAGTTTGCGACGCCGCCTCATTTGAGTAGAACGGTGTCTTGATCAGGTCTTCGCGATACCTCGGTATCAGACGCAGAGCCGCTCCCAGGACACCGCCCAGAGCACCACCCGCCATGAGCCCGGACGCGATGATTACACCACGTTCCCGAATAGTTTTTCCCCGTTCGCCGCCGACTCTCTCGGATCGTTTGTTCAGCCAGTGCGACAAGAATCCTCCCACCAATGCAGGAGTATTCAATTCGAGCGGGAGATACATTCCGAGGGCGAAGATGAGCGAAGGTTGCCCCAGCATCTCCATGATCAACGCAATCATGGCACCAGCTCCGAATAGTAGATACGCTATGGGCTGGCGGCTCATGAACCCTTCCACCAGGGCTTTCATGATCGATGCCTGCGGTGAAGCCAGTACAGGTCGCAGGTCGCCAGGCAAGGCTTCGCCGAACTGGAAGGTACGCGCCAGCATCACGATCGTGAATCCCACGGCGACCGCCGCCGCAATGACGCCCAAGAACTTTACTTTCTCCTGCGCAGAAGGCGTGGAGCCGAGCCAGTATCCGGTCTTGAGGTCGGTAATTGCCTGGCCGGATACCGATAATGCAGTGCATACCATTGCAGCAATCACCATCACAAAAAACATGCCGCTGGTGCTGGACACTCCAAACCTGAGCAGGACGGCACAGGAAATGATGATGGTCAGCATCGTCATCCCGGAAACAGGATTGCGGGCGGTGGTTGCGATGGCGTTGGCCGCGACCGATGTAAAGAAGAAGGAAAAGACCAAAGTCAGTATCAGTCCAATTCCGACCACGCTCCAGGACACCGGCAGAGTGCCCAAAAGCATCGCCACGCCGATTGCTCCAATCACCACTCCAGGAAGATGGCCATCATTGAGATGTCACGATCGGTGCGCTCCGCCGCTGCAGCTTCGTTCTTCCGGAAAACACGCAGCGCGATTCCGAACGAACTGGCCACGATCCTCAACGATCTGACGATCCCGAATATACCTGCGGTCGCGATTGCTCCGACCCCGATAAATCGCACGTAACTCCTGTAGATCTGGAGCGCTGTCATGGTCGAGATCGGAGCCGCAGCCGGATAGACTGCGCTGTCCAGATGACTGCCTATGAACCATATCAGCGGGACCAGCACGAAATTCGAGAGAATCCCGCAGGCGCAGAGAATCATGGAACTACGCAGACCCATGACATAGCCCAGACCCAGGATGAAACCGATGGCATCAAAGCTGAACGCCATTCGGGCGCGTTCCGAGAGCGTGCGAAACACCGGCAAGAATCGCAGATCAACGAATTCCTTCCAAACCTGGAATGTCGTAACGAACAGATCGTAGACACCAGCGATGGCGGTCGCTTGCAGCAGCAGCTTGGCTTGCGATCCACCCTTCTCGCCGGTGACCAGCACTTCGGCGATGGCCGTGGCTTCCGGGTACGGGAGTTTGCCGTGCATGTCGCGCACGAAGTAGCGTCGCAATGGAATCAGAAAAAGAACACCGAGACAGCCGCCGGCAAGGCAGATGAAGATCGTCTGCACCGGGTGAGGATCCAGCTTCAGGATGTACAGCGCCGGAATCGTGAAGACGGCTCCTGCAACAACCGGCCCCGCAACCCCTCCGATACCCGTGATGATCACATTCTCGAGCAGGCTGGATCGCCGGCGGTAGAGGCGGGCCAGACCAATGGCCAGGATCGAAATCGGAATGGCCGATTCCATCACCTGTCCAACCTTGAGGCCCGAATAAGCGGCTGCGATGGTAAAGACGATGCAGAGAAAGATGCCCCAGCCAACGGATCGTCCCGTAAGTTCCGGCAACTTTACCTCTGCGGCCACAATCGGCGGGTACGACTCGCCAGGTTTCAGCAGTTCGTACGCACTTTCGGGGAGTGACTTGGTTTCTAGTTCGGGCATGGAAGACTGAACCTCCTGGACCGGGCATGCGACTTGTGTGTCAGCTGTGCCCGGACGGCGTTACCGCAGGCGGGATCGCCCGACAGATCGCCATTCGAAAGTTCAACATTTGCCGAACAAACGTCGCAAGGACGCAGATCACATCAGCTGATCAAAGCAGTTGACTTACTACGTCGGACGCGAGGGGCGCCAAAAGTGTTCAATCGAACCAAGCCCCATGCTGTCATCCCGACCACATAGGTTGACTGGGGAACCAACGCGAGAAAGTGGTTTCTACTGAAAACAAGAGACTTATTGGCTCCGTTTCGTACTTTGCAGTTCATCCGCGCATCTGAACCATTATATTTGATTATGGTTTATATTTATGGTCCACTTGATCCATGAAAGAAGTCGCTATCTCCGAATTCAAGGCCAAATGCCTTGCCCTACTTGAAGAGGTGCGCCAAACGAAGAAACCCCTTCGGGTCACGCGCTTCGGCAAGCCCGTGGCTGAAATCGTGCCGCCGTCGCCGGACGCCGGGCAAAAAAACTGGATCGGCTCCATGAAGAACACCATGGACATCGTCGGCGACATTGTGTCTCCGGTCATCGACGAGAAAGACATCGAGGCGCTGCGCGATTGAAACTGCTCCTCGATACTCATGTCTGGCTTTGGGCTCTGCATGATCCGTCCCGGCTCGGCCACCGCGTCCGAGATGTGCTGCGAAACCCCGCCAATGAGGTGTGGCTCTCTCCGGTTTCAACCTGGGAGGCATTGCTACTGAATGCCAAGGGCAGGATTCGGCTCCCTGCCAACTTGTCCGAGTGGCTGACCGCCGCCACGGCTCCCCTGCGGGAAGCACCTCTCACCCACGAGATCGTGCTGATCGCCCAGCAACTCCCGCTACCACAACGCGATCCCGCAGATCGGTTTCTGGCCGCTACTGCTCAACTCATGGACCTGACGCTGGTCACGGCCGACGACAGTCTGCTTCGCCTGGGGACAATCCGCACCATGAAGAACTGATCGATGATCCCATCCTGCGAAAACAGCTGCCGCAGGCAGGACTGTGGGGTCTACGAAGAAACGAAATGACAGACAGCAATCAGCCGAGCCCAGCATCAGCGAAGCACACTACTCTGAGTGCAATTCGGCGGTTGATCGAATCGAAGGTCAGGATATTGCACCCTGAATCGCAGCCACAACGGCGTTCACATCTTCACTGACGACTAGCGTACTTCCGTCACTGAACGTGATCTGCGATCCGCCTGCGATTTCATGAGCTGGAATTTCATGAACCGCACGGATGTGCTCAGGGTTAAGGAATTGGTGCTTGTTGTCTCTGGCATCGGTAACGCGTACTAGCGCTCTCACATGATCCTCGCAGTGCTCTGTGTGCTCAACCGCTCTACCACCATTCTTGCTCGGATATTGCAACGATTCGCATGACGGCTTCTCTCCGAAACGTGCGGGTGAGATCAGTTTAAAAGTAGTTCCTGTTATTCAACAACGCCCGGTCGTAGCAACGTCAGACCAGCTCTCTCGACAAGCGGGGGACGAGCCCCGAGGGAAACTTGCGGAAGCCGAGGGAGTATTATGCGGAGGACTCACCGAGTTGATGAAAACGGAGTAGAGCAATGCCCGAGTCCATTGACTGGCCGCGGATGCGTCCGCCGGGACGTCGACGCCGTGTCCTTATTATTCTGGTTGTCCTTGCCTTCATCTTGTTCGCCGGTCGAGCGGCATTGTCGTATTACGTGGACGTGCTCTGGTTCGGATCCCTAGGGTATGCGGACGTGTTCTGGAAAACACTGAGTCTTCAGTGGGGGACGTTCGCCACTTTTGCGGCAACCACATTCCTCATTCTGTACGGATCATTCCTGGCGCTGAAGCGAGCGCATCTTCCAGATTTGCCCAGCGGTCAAACGATCCTCATCGGAGGACAACGGGTGACGCTGCCGGTTGAACCTGTCCTGCGCCTCATCGCGCTCGGTGTTTCACTCACCATTGCCGCTGCAACCGGCGCCAGCATGATGGTGGAGTGGCCGACACTTGCGCTTTTTTGGTATGCGCCCCGCACCGCCGGTGGCGTTGTGGACCCGATTTTTGGCAAGCCGCTGAACTTCTTTCTCTTCGCCCTGCCCGCGTGGCAGCTCATCACCGGCTGGCTGCTCACCCTGGCCGTGATTACGTGTGTGCTTGCCGCTTTCTTCATCCTCATCACAGGCGGAAGCCGTGTGCTGGCAGGGCGTCTCAGCCGCTCCGTAACACTACCTTGGCGCGGGCTTTCCATTGCGGTTGCGTTCCTGTTGCTGATCGTCGCGGTGCGTGTGTACCTTGGCCGGTTTGAACGATTATTTGAGGATCATACGATCTTCGGGGGCGTGACCTACACTGACGCGCACGTTACTCTCACCGGGATGCTCGTGGTCTGCACGGCCCTCGTTCTGGGCGCGCTGATCGCACTCGTCAACGTCGTGTCGGTGCCACGCGGCCGCTGGCTGCTCCTGGCAATGGTTCCGGCCGCGCTGTGTTATTTTGCCGTTCAGATCGTCGGCTGGTACGTCAGCAGCTTTATCGTCAAGCCGAACGAACTAGTGCGTGAAAAGCCTTACATTGTCTACAACACCGACCTGACGCGGCAGGCCTACGGATTGAATAAGGTCTTGCAGCGCGAGTTTCCGGCGGAGCCAACGGTTGAGGCAGCCGACCCGGCGAACAATCAGGCGACGCTGCAGAATATTCGGCTGTGGGACTGGCGCGCCCTGCAGGACACGCTCCGCCAGATTCAGGAAATCCGTACCTACTACGACTTCCCCGACATCGACATTGATCGCTATCAGATTGACGGTGCCACCCGCCAGGTGATGCTCGCCACCCGCGAGTTGAACGTTGACAAGCTCCCGGAGAGCAGTCGTAACTGGATTAACGAGAAGCTGATCTACACCCACGGCTACGGCATCACGATGAATCCAGTCAACGGGTTCACGCCAGAAGGGCTGCCCACGCTGATTCTGAGCAACATGCCGGTCCAGAGCACGGTGCGTGGCCTGACCGTGACGCGTCCGGAGGTTTATTTCGGCGAGTTGACCAATACCGACGTCTACGTGAAGACGCGGCAGAAGGAATTCAATTATCCGCAAGGCCAGACCAACAACCTGAATTCCTACGAGGGCAATGGGGGCATCGTCCTCGGCGGTTTTCTGCAACGAATTATTATCGCGCTCGACCGCGACGACCTCGCCAAGCTGCCGTTCAGCGATGACGTGAACAAGGATAGCCGGCTGCTGATGCGACGCAACGTGCGCGATCGCGTATCCGCGTTAGCGCCGTTCCTCACCTTCGATCCGGATCCGTACATCGTGCTCGGCGACGATGGCCGCCTGTCGTGGATCATGGATGGGTTCACAGTTTCAGACAGCTATCCGTACTCGACCCACTACCATCTAGGCGGCGACCTCATTAATTACATGCGCAACAGCGTGAAGGTGGTGATCGATGCCTACGATGGCACCACTACATTTTACGTATTTGATTCGGAAGATCCCGTCATCGCAGCCTACCGCCGCATTTTCCCAACTCTGTTCAAGGACGCCGCCACGATGCCGCCGGGGCTGCGCAAGCACGTGCGCTACCCCGAGTTGCTGCTTAACCTGCAGGCAGAAGTGTACGGCTTGTACCACATGACAGATCCGGAGGCATTCTACAACCGCGAAGATCTGTGGACGGTCGCAACCGAAGTCGGCATGGGCGAGGGTGGGCAGCAAACCACACAGGCGATGCAACCGAACTTTGTACTGATGAAGCTTCCGGGTGAAACCGGCGAAGAATTCGTGGAGATTCTGCCCTTCACGCCCGCGAACCGCAATAATCTGATTGGCTGGATTGCTGGGCGGAGTGACGGCGCACAATACGGCACGTCGGTAGTCTACAACTTTCCCAAAACCAAGCTGGTCGACGGGCCGCTGCAAATCGAGGCGCGGATTGATCAAAACGCGCAGCTTTCCGGACAGTTGACGCTATGGAACCAGCAAGGCTCGCACGTGCGACGCGGCGCGCTATTGGTGATTCCGTCGGGGCGCGCGCTATTGTACGCGGAACCCATCTACCTGCAGGCCGAGCGCAGTCCAATGCCGGAGTTGCGCCTGGTTGTGCTCGCGCTCCAAGATCGGCTTGCGTACGGACCGACGTTCGAATCGGCGATGGCCGCCCTCTTTGGCGGAGCGACGTCATCGCTGAGCGCCGCGGCTGTCTCCGCGGAGCCAATGCGGCGTGCACCGCCATCCGGCGCGTCAGTTCAGTCTGCGGCGGATCTCGATGCGCTCATCGCGGAAGCCGCCAAAGACCTGGCCGACTACCAGCGCCTGACAGCTGAAGGCAAGCTTGGCGAGGCTGGACAGAAGCTGGAAGAATTGAAGCGTGCACTCGACAAAGTAAGTACGCGCCAAAAATAGGCTCGCTGTGGTGTTTGTTTCGCGCCGTACTCTCCTTTGCCGGGGCTGTTTAATTTTGCAACAGCCTGTTCTTAATGCGACCCGGCGATAACGGCTTTTTGGTTACATTTGTTCTCCGAGCATGTTGATCGTGCATCGGATCGTGTCTCAGACTTGACGGACCGAGGCAGGACTATGACCTATCGCGAAGAGAATCAAACGCTGCGCAACGTGGCAACCTTCGCAGCCGGGGTTGGCGTCGGCATCGGTGTAGGGATTTTGTTCGCGCCGGCAAGTGGCAAGGAGATCCGCAGCTCGATCAGCGAAAAGGTACAAGAGTTCGAGAACGGGTCGCCCCTGTCGAATTGCGCCCTCCGTCCAGCGGAACTGAACCACTGTAGCTCCCGTTCACTGTTGCACAAGGCCCTCTCTTCACGTTTGGGGGCGCTGCCGTTTGCGAAGTTCAGCGATTCGAGATTCCTCAGGTCTGGGAAACGCAAACTGTGGAACCGCCTCGGATCGGGGGCTCTGCTACGTGCCACGCAAGCACGAGTAAACCGGTGGGACCTGAACTACTCGAGGCCTGCGCTATAACATCCTGGACCTCGACGAAATATCTACGTTGACGCGCCACGCCTGACCAATCTGAGTCCAGCAGAAATCGCAGAAGCTGGGATCGGCGCTGAGAGCACGTATTCGAATCAGGCACTAGTGGTGGGTCCCACACCGTACAGGGATTCAATGGTTCGCCCCAACTTCCTAGGCACTGATAACTAGTGGTCCACCGACAGCGCTGCGTTTCCAGCCGGGAGGGCCGGCGGCTCAGTCGCGTGTTTTGGCGTGAAAGAGCGCAGGGTCACATCTTCTGAGATGTAATGGATCTGGTTGGCCCCTGCCTGCACGCGCGGTGGCGCGGCTGTGGGAGTGAAATAACGCACCGTCACATCATCCCCGATGTGTTCGACATGGCTCCGCCCGACCTCCACTCGCCGCGCTGCGGGTGTGGCCGTGAAATAGCGCACGGTCACCTCGGGTGCCACATAATCGAGTTCGTTGTTCCCGACCCGCACCCACCGCGGCATGGAGCTGGCAGTCGTCTTCTCCTCTTCCTTCATAATGGGCGCGCGCTGAGGAGTGGAAATGCTGCTTGCGGATGTTTTCGCCGAGGCGGAGGGCAACTGTTGTCCGATTGCCTTCGATCCCCGTAATGCCGCAACCCCCAAGGTAGCCGCTGGTCGACGATCCCTGTAAGCAATCCAGCTGAGAAGGACGAGGGCTGCAGCCACTGCCCAGCGCTTGTATGAGGGCATGCGCTTCGCTCGGTGCATGACGATTGCCGCCTTTCGCGCTAGTTGTATGCGCGCCGGAGAGTCGGGCGCTACAACCGAGGGTCTGCAAGTCTGGCTCGTGCCAGGATTGGTTGCTGGCCCAGACCTTCGTTCACCGTCATGGAGAGACTGCTGTACTTGGGGTGCAATTTTCTCAATGCGTTGCTCAACGACCGGCTGTTCCGCTGCTGCGGCCGCTTTTTGCTTAATGTAGGCGGCGCCGCTCATCGCCTCTCCGAGCAGGTCCACCATAAGTCGATAGGTGCGCACCTCTCGGGCATGAAACGCGTGCGCTTCATCAAAAATGACCTCCAGTACTCCGACCAAAGCGCAGTTGTCATAAATCGGCAAGATGAGGAGCGATCGGGCTCCGAACTGCCGGCAAATTGCCGCTTCAATCCGCCCGTCGGCCTTTGCGTCCTCGACACGCAGAATTTCGTCTCTCGACTGGGCGAGCTTAGAAACAGTCAAAATGGCCGTCACATGCCGCCCGACACAAGCGGCCGAACTGCCACTCCCGGCCCGGTAAACGAGTTGATCGCTTTTTAGGAGAGCGATGGCGGTCCCCGTCGCGTTGGCGACGTTTCGTGCATAGTCCGCGACCAGAGGCATGGCCCGATCTACGTCGAACTCGCCCGCAGCGACCCGCCCCTGGAGATCGACGAGAGCAGACAGTGAGCGAGTCTCTATGCCACTCTCCTGCACGACGAATGCATCGGCTAAGAGTTTCTGAAAGCACTCAGGATTGAGGCTGGAACGCGAGCTCATACCCGCGGTACTCCTATTTCGCCGCTGTACTGCTGGGTGGGCTTCGATGGGCGAACGGTCCAAACCAGTTCCGCGGCGGGTAATCGCAGTCTTCCACCAGACGAATGCATTGTCAATACTTCCTGCTCCGCAATGGTGCGGTCGTTCTCTGGGATGCTGACTTCGAATGGCTATGACGTCTCACCAACAATCTAACCGTTGCTGGGGGCGCGGCCGCTCCCCAAATCGAGAGTAAGAGCAGGTTGACATATCCCAAGGGAATACCCACCTGCTCCATAATGAAGCGAATCAGGAATGCTCCTGAGATGCCGAGGAGAATGTCAGCCACTCTCCCGAACCCTCCGCCGCCCACGATCTCGCCGGAAGCCCACCCAGCCAGCCCTACGGCAAGCAGCCAAATAAAGTAAGACATTCGCCTGGACCTGTCCTTCTTCGTCTATGTGAAATCCACAGCTCACCCTACGGCGTGCGAGTCTGACTTGAGTCTTAAGGTCTTGTCTGTTCAAAATTGCTCTCTTGACGACTGATCAGCCATAAACCGAATCTGGGGTGGCACTTCATCGGTCGAACGCCCACTTCGGCTTCGGTTGGACGCCCGAGAACTATGGAGGCCCTACAATACGTTAAGGAGACCTCGTGCCCTTTGCGCTTGGGAAGAAAGCGCATTTGTGACCGATCTCACCGAAACGCAGCCTTACGCCAATTAAGGATGCCAGCCATGACGTTCGGTATTGCTCCCCGTGATAGGCCTGAAGTGACGAATTTCACCGAATTGCGTCGCCGTGCCCAGGCACTAGGCCCGAAGCGCGTTGCGGTAGTTGCGGCTGACGACGATGTCGCCCTGACAGCAGCCGATGGTGTCCTGAACCTGGGGATAGCTATTCCGGTCCTAGTCGGCAACGAGCGCAAAATTCGCACCAAGGCGGAAGCTCTCGGACTAGGCCGGTTGATCGCTCAGGCAGAATTTGTCAACACGGATGAAGCCGCAACAAGTGCAGCACAGATGGCAGCCGACGGCCACGTTGATCTCCTTCTTAAAGGTCACCTGCGCACCGACGAGCTCTTGCGAGCTGTATTGGACCAAAAAGGCGGGATTGCGAACGGGACGACTCTTGAGCGATGTACTGCTCTACGAGGACCATCTCACCGCTGAGGCAAGATTGGTGGGCATCACCGATGGCGGTCTGAATGTTTTGCCGAATCTTGATCAGAAAAAGCAAATCGTGCAAAACGCAATCGAGGTCCTGCATTACCTGGGACGGGGGCGGCCGAAGATTGCCGTGATGAGCGCCACCGAAGCCGTCAGCGAGTCGGTGCCCTCGAGTGTAGAGGCAAGGCTGCTCACTGAAATGGCGAAGGCGGGCCAGTTCGAAAATGCTGAGCTGTTCGGCCCGCTAGCCCTCGATTGCGCTCTGCTAGAATCGGCAGCCCGGATGAAGGGCATCCAGCATTCGGTGGCCGGCCACGCGGATTGTATGGTTGTTCCCAATATCGAGGCAGGGAATCTTCTGGCAAAATCCGCCAAGTACCTGGGCGGCTCGCAATGCGCCCACGTGGTGGTCGGTGCCAAGGTACCGATCCTGATTCCATCACGAGTGGAGAGCGTCGATGACAAGATAAATTCTGTTGCCTTGGGGGCGATCGTTGCAGCTCGGTAAATTCAAGATTCTTGCGATCAATCCCGGCTCCACGTCCACGAAGTTAGCTGTGTACGTGAAATGAGCTCCCTCAGTTCCTCAAGAACATAAGGCACTCAGACGCAGAAATGGAGCAATTCCGGGGATGTCCGATCCTTGACCAACAGCAGTTTAGATCGGCGGCGATTGAAGCCGCGCTCAGCGATGCGGGCCAAAACACTCACGGACTGGATGCGGTGGCAGGTCGGGGCGGCCTTCTGCCCCCTTTGGACAGCGGCACCTACGTTGTGAATGAGGAGATGCTTGAAGAGGTGCACTTGGCCAGGCGCGGCGAACATGCATCAAATCTCGGCGCGGTCCTGGCACACAGCATAGCGCAGAAAGCCGGCGTGCCAGCGTACGTGGTTGATCCGGTAAGCGTGGACGAGTTGCCGGAGCATGTGCGGCTGTCGGGATCGGCGCTGCTGAGGCGGCAGTGCTTGTCACACGCCCTGAATTCGAAGGCGGTGGCCAAGCGCTACGCACGCCAGTGCGGCAAGACGTACGAATCGTTGCGGCTGATTGTGGCGCATCTGGGCAGCGGTATTTCGGTCTCGGCGCACGAAAGCGGCCGCATGGTGGACGTAACCAATTCGCGCGAAGAAGGGGCGTTCTCCACGGAGCGCGCGGGCGGCGTCCCAGCCATGCAACTGGTGAAACTTTGTTTCGAAGGCAAGTACACCCAGCCACAAGTGGAAGGCCTACTTTTCCGCAATGGCGGACTGTACTCCTATCTCGGCACCAAGGACTTGGTGGAAGTGGAGCGCCGCATTCAGTCCGGAGACGCAGTGGCGAAAACCGCATTCGAAGCCATGACTTATCAGATTGGGAAGGAAATCGGCGCGATGACCGCTGTTCTGTACGGGAACGTGGACGCATTGCTGTTCACCGGCGGCATGGCACACTCGCAGCAGTTGATGAGGGCGCTCAGCGCCTATACGAATTGGATCGCTCCCATAACGGTTTACCCCGGCGAGGACGAACTGCAGGCGCTTACGGAAGGTGTATTGCGAGTGTTGCGCGGCGAAGAAAAGCCACGATTTCTAACTGCCGAGCACGAAGCCAGTGGCCTCGGCGCAAAATAGCATTGACGAGCATTGCAACGCGGGCATCCGTACGATGATGCGCTAATGGACCGTCACTTCACCCGCGAATCCTCTTGGCACCTGCTCGCTGGATTACGGGACCTTATGACCTTAGATGTTTCATCAACTCAGGGCATCGGAATCACCGCCTGCGCCTCGTCAGAGTAAACGCTCTGCGAACCGCTGGCATCGACTGCCGTCGTAACATAGTAATAAGTACTACCAGACTGTACGTTCGAATCCGTGTAGTTCATGGTACTGACGCCACTCTTTAGCAAGTTATAAGGTCCTCCGGTCGCCGTCCCGCGATAAACGTTGTAGGAAACCCCAGTAGTCGACGATGGCATCCATGTCAACGAAACCGAGTGGGGTGGGAAGACGGTAACGATCGAAGTTGCAGACTTCGTGCCGTCTACTTGACTGGTCGCAGTAACCACGTCGGTTTCGACGGCCTGAGGAGCAGTGTACAGTCCGGACTGGGCAATGGTGCCTGTTCCCTGCGTAACGGCCCAGGTCACAGCAGTATTGCTTGAGCCAGAGACAGTGGCCGCGAATTGCTGTTGCCACTTCTGGGGCATGGAAACTGTAGCTGGGGAAATGCGCACTGCAATGGCTTGCGGCACGGATACACTCACTACCGCTGAAGCAGACTTCGTTGGATCTGCCACGCTTACCGCGGTGACGGTGTAATTTCCTGCCGTACTCGGAGCAATGTAGGTCCCGTTGCTGGCAATCGTTCCTGCAGAAGCTGACCAAGTTACAGCCGTGTTGCTAGTTCCGGAGATTACGGCAACGAACAGTTGCTGTCCACCCCCCTGAAGGCTGCTGGTGGCTGGCGAAATCGAAATGGAAACCTGGGGTTGGGCGACGACTGTGACA
Organism: uncultured Acidobacteriota bacterium; assembly: GCA_963729415.1. Classification (GTDB taxonomy): domain Bacteria; phylum Acidobacteriota; class Terriglobia; order Terriglobales; family Acidobacteriaceae; genus Gp1-AA133. Next base: position 75,985 of record CAVSOD010000022.1, read on the forward strand.
GCCGCTGAGCTCGATTTGGTGGGATCTGCAGCGCTGGTCGCAGTTAAAGTGTAAGTCCCCGCCACGGACGGCGCCTTGTACATACCGTTGCTGCTAATCGTTCCTCCTGACGTCGCCCAGTTTACAGCCGAATTGCTCGTTCCACTTACTGTGGCTGTGAATTGCGCTTGTTGACCGGGCTGTAGGGAAGCATTCGTCGGAGAAAGCGTCAGCGAAACAGTAGTTGGCGGAGGCGTCGGAGGTGCTAGAGCGCCAGCCCCGAACATCGAAACGAGGCATGTGTCCCATTGCGATCCGGTCGACCAAGTCCCCGGCAGAGAAGTCAGGTCACTCTGCTGGCTGGTTTCCGAATGACAGTTGCCGGTACTATCGCGGAACTGGATCTGGCCGTTGAGACCGAGCAAGGCGATCCAGTACCTCGTGCCCTGCGTGACCTGCACTGGAGGGACGGCCACTGCATTCCATTGTCCAGGGAGAGGGTTGGAGATTATCGATTGGGTCAGCAGGCTTTGAGGATGCCCATACCAACTGGTGTACAAGCCCACCTAGGCCGTGGCGGCCGTGTTGGAACGGTCTAGAAAAACGTACAGCGAACTAACCTGACCTGTCTTGGGTGCTCTTACGGGAAATGCCTCAGCCATTCCGCTGGCATTGTTATCTTGTGAGCTCCGGATTTGCGAGCTACCCAGGACAATTTGAGGCGACTGCCCGAAGGCAGATACGGTGAGTGCCAGGAACGCCAGTAGACCAATGGAACGACGATGTTGTGAAATTTTGTAGAGCGGGACGTAGAAACTGCTGGGGCCTAGAGTCACAGTTCACACCTACGCCTGTGCGGCATTGCCGCACAGTGGGCGAATGGTGGTGCTCTTTCAGTCCCCCGCTGGACCAGTCGAGATGCCCAGCTGAGGGCTGGTGTGATTCTCACCGGGCTGGCAGGTGTCCACCAGATCACGTTGGGACAGTCTGAGAAGGGCAAGGGAGCATAAATCGGCTTGTGCGATTTCCCCAGCGGGGCGGGTTACCTGGTCAGGAAGGGCTGGGGAGTCTGTTGGGCGATACCTCTTCAATTCACCCGTCGGGTCGGATCAAGACGAACTCATCGAGGCGCTTATGACAGCAATCGAAACATCCTCAAAGCGCGTAGTGTTGCGAGGTGCTAGCGTGGCGTGGTGAGCGAGTAGGGTGTCGGCAATCATGGCGTCGCTAAGGGAGTTAGCCGCACTTGACTCCGCCCGGCTTTCTCATCGGAGGTGTTAACTCAATTGCCGGTTCGGAGCGGCTTCCCCACCTGCCTTCTAGCCCAATACCACAGCGCGAGTTCGACCCTATTGCTTACGCCAATCTTGTCGTAGATGTTTCCAAGATAGTTCCTGACGACGTGTTCGCTGATCCTGAGTTCCTTGGCGATTTCTTTGTTTTTGAACCCTTGGGCTACGAGCTCGATGACTCGCAGCTGTCGTCGGCTGGGAAGCCGTGTTCCGTGGCGATCGCCTAAGCGCTTGCGAGCCGGCAATTTCTCCTCCTCCGATGAGTCCCTATGGGGGAGGGCGAAAGACAGGTTGGCTTAGTTCTGAAGGGCAGTCAACCTCGAAATGAATGAGACAGCCCGACTAGCGAAGCCGGTTGGGGGGAGCCTCAGAGGACGGCGACTGCTAGTGCAAAAGCAATCATTCGGAAAACGATTTAAGGGCGAGGGGCAGGCATCCGGGCATCACCGAAACTTGCACCCGTCCCTTTTTACCTCAGAAACCGCATCTTCCTCTCCAAACAACTGGTCACAAGCGAGGGTGATACCAGTCACCCCGGCAAATACGCCGAACGGATACGCTCTAGTGGGCGAGGCCGCCTGCCATGCGGGACATGCAGAAGAAGATTTTGGAATGGATCGAGACAATCGTGACCGCATACAACGGCAGTGGGGCAGCGCTCGAGTTACTGGTGAATTACAGTCGGGAAAATAGTGGCGAAATCTACGTTCAGCCGGCCGGCTGCTTTCTGAACGTCATCGAATGTTCTTTCATTTTTGAGAGCAGGTTTGCGGTCTTCGGTTTCGGGCAAGTCGAGATGCAGGTGGAGTACGCGAAGCCTGAGACCGTTCTGCGGGTCCTCGATCGTTTTCGATTGGCGGTTGCAACGTATGTGAAGCAACGCGGCAAACGCCCTACCTTGGCAACGGTATAGTCCCCCCTCCCCGAATTCGCGACCGATGCCGGATGCGTCCTTTGCTCGAGAGCGTGGCTAGTTCTAGGAAAGTAATGCAAGACGGCTAGTCCGTCGCCGTTTCGAGCGCATCGTCGATGGCTACTCGTGCGTTCTTGGAGAGCTGAGTTTGCTCAAGCGCCAGCCAGACGACAACGTGCGTGTCTACCAGAATCACTTGAGCTCCCCCCACTCGTCACGCCCAATTGCAGGGGAAACGACGTCGCCGGTAATCCACCCTTGCCCGCGAGAAAATTGTAGATGTTGTCGGAGTCGTTGTCCGCCGGGATCAGTTTCGCGACTGGTTTGCCACGTTTTGTGATCACGACGGTCTCGCGTTTGGCCTGCATTTCATCCGTGACCGCAAGACAATGGATCTTATAGAACCGGCAGGCATTTTTTTCATTTTCGAGACATCGGTTCTACTAGGGCTCGAATTTTGTGTTAGCTAGCCCAAAAGCGGTAATTCAGTAGAACTCCGAACGCAAAATAGGAAGTCTGCAAACCTCCCGGATCTGTTGGGAATCCTGTAGTCACGCCAACATAGAGTAATGAAGTCTTGGCTACTCTCCCTCCTTCTGGTCCTATTCGTGTCCCCGTGCGTGGCATCCAGCGTCGCCATCACTACCAGCAGCGTGCCAAACGGCACGGTCAAAACAGCCTATTCTGCGATCATCAAGGCTAGCGGCGGCTGCACTCCCTACAAGTGGGCGATCGCGTCCGGAGCGCTGCCAGCCGGCGTCAGCGCGAAGGTGTCCAGCGCGACGACGTCGCTGGACCTCGCCGGAACGCCGACCACCGCAGCCACCGACTCCTTCGCCGTCAAGGTCACTGGGTGCGGCGGGGTTGTCTCCGAGGTGTCGTACAGAGTCGTCATCCAGGCCACGGCCAACCATGTCGTGGACCTGAGTTGGACAGCTTCGACGTCGGCAGACGTCGTCGGCTATAACGTCTATCGCAGTTCGGACGCAGCGACTTGGCAGAAGATCAACGCGAGCCTGATTGCTTCAACGCTCTACAGCGATTCCACGGTTGCCAATAGCACCACGTACTACTATGTGGCGTCTGCGGTCGATGTGAACGGCCACGAAAGCAGCAAGACAGCCGCAGTCAAAGCGCTTGTTCCCTAGCTTTTATGCGAGGCGCTGTATTCGTAGTTTCGTAGCGGTCGGTTCACCGGCCGTTTCACGTGATACTCATTTATAAATGGCACGGAGAAACCTCGTCCCCCAGGACCGCACTCCCATGGCTGTTATCGACTGCGTGGGCGCCTAGCTGCCCCTATTCTCCCGTGGTGTTCATTCGGGCTGGGAGGCTGTGGCAGGCCTCGCACATCACTTGGACCTCATGAGCTCCGAGAGCACATTCGTGTGAAGGATGATCATTCGGCAAATCCCGGTGCTTGGCGCACAGCATCGCGTCCCGGCAACTCCAACTCGAGTCCGCCAAAAGCGGCAAACCGTCGGCGAATGGCCTCCGCCAGATTCCCCTTCGTTGGTGGGACAGAACTCAGAGCTGAGCGCAAAATCTCCCGGGCTTCCTCCTCCATCGAACGTCCATGACGGGCAGCGCGGACCCTTAGCCGGGTCTTGGTCTTCTCGTCAAGCTGTCGGGTCGTTAATGTCGCCATGCTGTCAATGCTAGCTACGAATGCAAAGAGTCCGCGCGGCGTTCACCGAAAAGGATCAAGGCGGATCATAGGGTCCATGGGTTAACGATGGTAATCGACACATCCTCAAAGTGCGCCGTGTTGCGGGTTGCCAGCGTGGCATGGTGAGCGAGGGCGATGCCAGCAATCATGGTGTCGCGAAGGTCACCGGGCCGGCCCTTCTTTTGTCGAATTGCCATCAAATCCCCGGCCTGTTGAGCCGCGGGTGCACCGAAGGGAGCCACCCGCCCCCCGATCTTGTCGAGTAGGGTTTCAAAAGCCTGCATCAGTAGAGATTTTCTCTTGCTCGCTGGCATGATCTGCAATCCGAATCTCACCTCGAGAATCGTGAGTGACGTGGTCCAGACCGATGTACGAGGCTGCCCATCGAGCCAGGCGATGACCTGCTTGTCGGGCGTTTGGCGCATCAGCGCCGATAGCACGTTTGTGTCCAGAAGAATCATGACTCAAAAGACGCCGGCTTGGCCTCATGGCCTCGCAGTTCGGGAATGTCAGATTCGAGGCCCGCCTTGGTGAACAAGGAAGCAATTTCCGTACCGAGCCCCAGGTGCGGAGTGTCCTCCTCGTTGACGGCGTTGCGGAGGATATCTCGCGCTTCCTCCTCCATGCTGCGCCCGTGTCGTTTGGCGCGACGCTGCAACCGCGCTTTCACCGCATTTTCAAGGTTCCGGACAACCAGCTGTGCCATAGCCTAGCCCCTCAACGTACGATATCATGATATCATCGCATGGAGCTCTTGACAGGTAACACCTGCTTAATGCTCGCAAGCTTCTCTCCGGCTTGCGTACTAGACCTTCAACCACGCTAGCGGAAAGGCGTGGCCCAGCTTACGGAAATCGGAATCGCTGGTCACGAGCGTAGCCTTCTGCTCAATCGCTAGCGCCGCTGCGAAGCTGTCTATGTAGTAGAGCTTGTACTTTGCCTTCACGTCGGCCGCTTGAATCGCCCTCTGGGGCGTGGCATCCAGAACCTCGATCGGTAATGGACCGAGAGCGTTCATCGACGTGTCTGCCTGGTCTGGCCCATAGTCACGAAGAATCCCGCCATAGACTTCGCCGTAGTTCACCGCTGACATCAACACCCGCGCCCGGCCGCGTATGACCTCCTTCAGCAGTTCGTTGACTTTGGAGGCTCCGGCGGTCTTCTGGAGATAAGCGAACAGCGCGCTCGCGTCGAACACATACATCTTCATCGCTCGTGCTTGCCTTCTGAACGATGTTCCTTTTCCCAGTTCGCCAGCAGGTCTGGGCCTTTGGCCAGACAGCCCATTACTCGGTCGATATAGTCTTCCGTGATGGGCTGCAAGACGATGCGCCCGAACTGATCCTCCAGGATTTTGACTCTGGTGCCGGCCTCAATCCCATGCTTGCGGCGAAGCTCGGCCGGAATTACAAGTTGGCCCTTGGAGGTAAATGTGGCACTTTTATCTCTCATGCTTACATTCTACTTATATGTAAGACAGTTCGTAAATTCTTCTCCTTGGGTTGGTCATGTTTCCGCTTGAGGCGTGGATCGGGAGCGCTTGCCACGAAGGTGACAGGCGCATCGGGCCGACCTCTTTCCTTCCGTCTCTCTTCCTCGCCATCTGGATGGCACTCTTACTCTCCATACAATCCGGCCCCATGGCCGCCCTCGCGAACCTTGGGCGCGGGTGGTGTCACCTTTTCCTGCCTCCGGTCTGCGGCGTGTAAGAGATTCCCGCCGGCGGACCATACAGGCCTGAACGAGGCAGCTGTGCGGTTACATTCGCCAGCGCTATGACGCGACGGTGAGTACCACCACCGCCGCGAGGGCCAGAGTTTATCGATCCCGTCCCGACCAATCCCGCAGAAACTTGGCTGAGGACGGGCTAGCTGGACGCTGTTAGACAGATTTTAGTTTCCGGTCGTTAGTGCTGCCGGATGAGGTCAGACTGTCGAATTCGTGTTGAACCGTACGGAGTTCATCGGTGGGAGGGGTTATACCACCGAAGCTGGCTAGGTAGTACGCTTCGATCAGGCGACGAGATGCCCCGCGAATGTCAGGTGAAACCTTCTCGACGGGAATGGTCCCGAGATGTTCGAGCGGTGTGCGATGTGCGGGACGCGTGACGCCACATTTGGTCCAGTATGCATCCAGGTGCCTGAGCAACTGAGCCAATTCCGGTGCGCTCTCGATGAGTTCGGGCTGTTCACTTGCTTCGGCGCGATTCTGGTGAACGCGTTTCCTCCGTCGCACGTTGCGGACCAGCCAAGCGAGGAGCATCACGGCTAGCGTCAGCCTGCTCGAAGTGAAGGAAATCCCCCGAACCGTTCGTTCCCAAAACCACCGCAGTCCAGCGCGCCAATCTTCCGCGCGCAGGTGTACCAGGGTTGCAGCGATCTTCGCCTGTCCCCACTCCAGGGCATGGGCGAGCCAACCCCCGCTGAAGTCGGCGTGGAGGGCCTCATATTCCGCAGCCGGCGTTGGGTCTGCTTGTACCCAGCCTTCGCCTGGAATATAGGATTCGATCCAGGCGTGCGCGTCCATTTCCCGGACCACGTAGTGGTCACCAATCCGGTTATTCTCCGTAACGTGGAATCCGCTAACGTAGCGGGTTGCTACCCCCTCCTGCCGCAGCAGTACCGCCGCAGCACTGGCGAAATACTGGCAGTAGCCCTTCTTCTTTTCGAACAAGAATTCCGCCACGGGCTGCGATGTATGGAAGCTTCCGACCTTCAGCGTGTAGTGGTAGTCGTGCTCGAGGTAGTTGAGCGTGCGACTGAGTTTCTCTCTCGGCGAGGAAGCACCTTCAGACAGGCGCGTAGCGAGTTCGTGGACACGTGGATCGGTGTTTTCCGGAAGTTCAAGCGCTTCCGCCAATTCCTGAGGAGAAGCTGGGCCGGCCTGAACGATGTCGCCCTCGTAGCGGTTGAGGATGCCGTAGATTTCTGCTCCGCCAACAGGCGGAGGATAGAGGTTCTCTTGTGAGTCCACATGCAAACTCGGGAGGGCCGCGCGTACCAGCAGCTTGTTGCCAGGTGAAACCATGATGCCATTGTTGAAGAAGTTCTGGATGATACGCGTGCGTACACAGGAATTTGAGATCTCACGGTGCTCCGGTATGGGGATGGCATAAGCGCTACCGGGTATCTGCTCCAGCCAGTCACGAACCTCGGCGGCGGTTACTGTGTCCAGCGCTACGCTCCGAAGCGAGTTGGAATGACCGGGGCGTGCTGTCCAGCCACGTCCGTCGAAATGGGGGTAGGCGCGGGCCCGGAGGTCCTGTGGACGATCGGTCCACACGCGCATCGCTACGCGAGAAGAAAGCTTCAGCTCCTCCAGATCTCCCAGGCGTGTCGCATCGGAAAGCCCGGAGTATGCGGTGATGTTCCTTTGAAAGAACTGAAATTCCATGCTCTCCGTTTGGGATTGGAGTCGGGGCACCACCACGATGGACGTGGCCGCAACCAGGGCAGTCACCAGGGCAAAGCTCGCCAGACGCATCCATTGTGCGAAACGTACTTTGCGAACGCCTCGTGCAAGGATGGGGAGAGACAGGTACGCAAACACCGCGGCGCCCGCACCCACCAGCAATGGCCGGTGTTTCGCCTCCGGGTTGAAACAGGCTACTACCATCAACCCGAGCGTCGCCGGGAACAGGGTTATCGCGCGAGGCCAGACCGGCGTACCCAAAAGAAACAGGCTGGCGAACAGGCTCAGGCCGAAACCGGCCAGCAACGTGAGACGTGTAGCAGTCTCCGCCGACAATACTGGATAAGCCATGAAAATCAGGCCAAGCACCAAAGCCAGTGCTTCGAGGACGTGGGCGAGGAAGCGCGCTCCATTCCCTAGCCATGCCGGTACACGCTGGATTCGCCAAAATACCGAAACGATACAGGGAAGCCAGAAGATCCACACCAGGGGTTGGTCAAAAGCGGTACCGAATGCGGCGACTGCTACGCACACCAACACAAACAGGATGAACTGCTCGAGACGTGTGTTGATCGGCTCAGGCATGGGGATACTCGGCAGCCAGCAGGCGTTCCACATCGGCGGTCGAAAGCACGCTCACCTCGCCGAGGTTCTCACCCACGTGCTCCCAGGCCTTTTGGGTGGGGCCCTCATGTACGATGATCGCTCGCACGGCGGTGCCGAGACCCTTCACGCGTTTCAGGAAATCCTCGCGGGAGGTGTCCCAGTCCTGAAGTACGGCGACTACCGTCGTAATCTGCGAGAGTTTTTCGAACAGGTTCGGTCCAATGGTCGCAAATGGCGGATCGTGGCACGGGCCGAGGCAAGCCAACACATCGAGGATGTTTTCAAGGTAGGCAAGGCTGCGTCCTGCGCTCACTTCATATACGTCGGGGCCGGCGGCAAGGATATCAACGACGTACTCACTACGGCTGAAGTAGTCGGCAATGCTGGCAACGACACTAATGGCAGCTTCGAAAGAAGCTTGCTGTGCAGGCGTGAACTTGGACGGCAGAAATGTATCCAGAATGATCGCGATCCGGCAGAAATACTCCTCCATGTATTCCTTCACCACGGGCTCGCCGCGTCGCGCCCAGGAGCGCCAATGAATGTTTTTCACCGGATCACCCGGCCGGTACTCGCGGGTGCCGACGAACTCGATCGCCTCGCCGGTGCTGGAAGAGAGCGGGATGCCGCCGGGCTGGTATCGCCGCCCGAGAGGAACAATGAATTCGTGCATGGAGTAGAAACGCGGATAGACGAGCAGCGGATGCTCTGGCAACTCCAGACCACGCGAGACCATCAGCCGGAGTGGGTCGGCGCGGCCGAGAACAGGGCCGGGAAGAACATAGCGACCACGGCGCGCAGGCCGCATCTCGACACATGCTTGAGCCAGTGTGCCTTCGTCCTCTTCGAGGAAAACCGGGGTGGGGTGAAAAGAGATTTCGCTAGTCCCTTCAGTCGGCTGGCGAAAGAGCAGGCACAGGTCCGAAGGTACTGGGGCTCGTTCGTTGGACACGCAAGCATGCAGCGTGACTGGCCGGAGAGCGGTGGCGCGTTCGGGGAATCGGCACTCAAGATGCACGCCAGGCCGGCGTAGCACCGTGAATGCAGCCGCGGCAGTGAACATGCCGGCCACCATCGCGAAGAGCCAGAAGACGAAGGTGCGTCGGGTGTCCAAGCCAAGTATGGCAAGGACGACCATCGACCACAGCAAGTACTGGCCACGGCACGTCAGCCGTTCGTGATACTGCCGGACCACTTTGCTGACGACGGGAAGGTGCAGAAAGCTGTGGGCCATTCGAATCCCGGCACTCCTCTCAAGCGTGCTCGGCCTTTCCTAAGATGCCCACGGGAACTCTCTCCAGAATCTCTCGGACAATCTCTTCCTTCCGCACACCTGAGTATTTGGCCTTGGTATCCAGGGCAAGGCGGTGGGCAAGGGTGGGTACCGCGACGGCCTTCACATCCTCTATTACGGCGTAATCCCGTCTCGCAACGAAGGCGTGCGCTTGTGTGTTGCGAAAAAGCAGGAGGGAGCCGCGTGGAGAGCAGCCCATCTTCAGCGCTGGGTGGTGGCGCGTCGCATCGGCCAGTTCCACGATGTAGTTTCCGATGCGCCTGTCCACCTTCACACTGCGTACTGCAGTCTGTAGAGCAACAACTGCCGCCGAATCGGCCGCAGCCGTTACGTCGTCGAGAGGATGGTGGTGGAATTGGCCGTAGAGGACCTCGACTTCTTGAGCCCGTGCGGGATAGCCGAGATTGATGTTCATGGCAAAGCGGTCGAGTTGGGCCTCGGGTAGAGGATAGGTCCCATGGAATTCGACAGGATTTTGTGTGGCGATCACCAGAAAAGGCGCCGGTAGCGGGTGGGTCTTCCCTTCGATAGAAGCCTGTCGCTCGCTCATCGCCTCCAACAAGCTGGATTGCGTGCGTGGCGATGCCCGGTTAATTTCATCCGCGAGCAGGATGTTGGTGAAGATCGGACCTTGCTTGAAAATGAAACTTCCGTCACGCGGGTTGTAGACCGAGGAGCCCAGGATGTCGGTGGGCAACAGGTCCGGAGTAAACTGTACGCGCTTAAAGTCAGCGGAGAGCGACTTCGCCAGGGTCTTTGCCAGGGTGGTCTTGCCTACCCCCGGCACATCCTCCACCAGGATGTGACCTCCGCTGAGCACGGCAATGATCACGTTCTCAATCACTTCGGGCTTTCCAAGGATGACGCGGCCAAGCTGCGTGCGTAAGGCAGACAAGTATTCCTGGTGCTCGCACGCCATGTGGTCCACCTTTTCTCCTTAGCTATTCTTTGCAGCTGAGCGGGCAGATGAATACGCTCACATTGATTCTGATCTGCCGTAGAGGGGCGGCCAAGTAACCGACGTAACCGAGCCCAATTGGCTGTGTCGCACGCTGGAACAGCGTGGCCGGTGACCTACGGCAAGACGGCCACACCGATCTCGCTGCTCCCCTGCTCGTACCTTGAAAGCTGGCCTTGACTGACTCCGGCTAAATCCGTCCGCCAGAGTCGTGGGATGGACCGCTGCGGTCCAGGCTGATGGCGCAGCAACTCCCGGTGCCGCGTGCCCTGTAGCACATTCGCGCTAAACACTCAACACCCTCGTGCCATTGCGTAGACGCAGGAACCGGCACATGCTTCCCCCGTCAGATACTTCGCCGGTTTCAAAGGAAGCCGAGCAAAATAGCCCAAGGCCCTTCGGGGGAGGTGGCCTTGGGACACTCTGAATAAGCGCTCATGCTAAGTCGACTCGCAACAGTGTTCAGGAAGCCGTGCTGCCGGTTCGGGTCTCGGATGCCGGAGTTGGTCAGCACCGCCATTGCAACCGCGCGTACCGGCGAAGCGGGACGAGCCTACGCTACGGCGAGCAGTTTTCGGCGGCTCACAAACAGATTCACCAGCGCACAGGTAACGAACAGCCGGTGCGCGTTCTTCTTCAGCCCGCGATAGCGTACTTTCACGAATCCGAACTTCAGCTTCAGCACTTGAAACACGTGCTCCACCCTCGCCCGCACCTTCGACTTCGTTCGGTTCTTCGTCCACGCCACTTCATCCACGATCTGACCTTTGTAGCGACAACGCCGCTGGGTGAAATCCCGTGCTCGTGGCGCGCACTCGCGGATCACCTCAGTTTGGCCCTGATACGCTCCGTCGCCCCACACCCGCGTTTCTTCGCCATGCAGCAGGTCCGGCAACATCGCCACATCGGAAACATTGGCTGCCGTCGCCACCGCCGTGTGGATGATCTTGGTCTTGCTATCGACGCCCACGTGCGCTTTCATCCCGAAGTACCAGTTCTTCCCCTTCTTCGCCTGGTGCATCTCTGGGTCCCGGCTCTGCTCGCGGTTTTTGGTCGAGGAAGGTGCGTGAATCAGGGTCGCGTCCACAATCGTGCCCGTCGTGATCCGCACGCCCTTGGCTTGCAAATGCAGGTTCACCGTCCCCAGAATCTCTTCCCCCAGATGGTTCTCTTCCAACAGGTGCCGGAACTTACACACCGTGGTCTCATCCGGCACCGGCTCCGCTCCCAAATCAATCCCCGCAAACTGCCGCAGGGTCGCCGAGTCGTACAAAGCCTCTTCCACCGCCGGGTCCGCCAGATTGAACCACTGCTGCAGAAAATAAATCCGCAGCATCTTTTCCAGTTCTTTCGGCCGTCGCCCGTTGCCCGGCTTGGGATAGTGCGGCTCAATCAACGCGCACAACTTCGCCCACGGCACCACCTGCTCCATCTCTTCCAAGAACATTGCCCGCCGCGTCTTCTTCGTATACCGCTCGAATCCCGTCATCATCGCCAGTGTCCTCTGTTTGCTGAGAGAGTTCATGCTGGCACGACTTTATCTATACTCCCTGTGGAAAGGGAGGACTTAATCAGAGTCTCCCTTGGGTTATTTCATTCTGCGCGCACTCCCGAAAGTACATTGGAACCCAGGGGTGCTGCGATGTGTCTGAGTTGGCGTGAAATCCTTTTCGTTCTGCTCAAGTTGCACTCGTTTTCAGCGGCACCCATTAAGCGACCGCGTATTTCGGGATCGAACTCATTTGGTCTCGTCAACAAGCAGCAGAGCGACGGTGCGAAGAGCCGCTCCCAGCTGGGTGGCCATCTCGGTCCCCGCTTCCTCACAAACGACGGCCTCTCATTGGAGAACTTGATCACGCTCTGCGCGACTTGCCACACCAGAGTGCATGGCCGCTAAGACCATAAACGGGTTGCATGGTCGTGTTATCCCCTGCCGCGCCGCGATTGAACTCGATTAGGTCGCGGATGTTTCATCGCTGGGCTCCTTGCTGGAACTCCCGCTGCCACAACGCGATCCCGCAGATCGGTTTCTGGCCGCCACCGCTCAAATCATGGACCTCACGCTGGTCACGGCGGACGACAATCTGCGTCGTTTGGGAACAATCCGGACCATGAAGAACTGATCGGAGGACTCTGGGTCTACGAAGCAGTGTAAGATTCAGCGCAGAAAATGCCGCATCCTAGCAGGATGTAGTTCCCTTCTCTCATCTCGTCTCCGGTGTCCCGGTTCTCGTCTTCAGGCGATCTTCAGAAGACAAGGCACTGGGTTTTACTTCATTCGGACACACCCGCAGCACTCCGAGCACCGTTCCATTCCTTCGCAAGCCCTAGTTCTGAGATCCATTTCTCCAGGTAAATGTGATCCAGCGAGTCCCACCGCATTCTCAATATCGCAGCAACGTCCTCGATCTGCCGTGCAGACTGTGCCAGCTTTGCCCATTCGAGCTTCGAGATGACCACGTCCTCCGCGCTCGCGACAAAAAAAATGCTACCGTGTAAGTCGAACGGCGCGCGACGACGGAACTCCTCTTCACTGAAGGCTCGGGATTTACGGATGATGAAGTCGATCTTCCAACCCGTTACCCTGTCGACCACGTTGAACAGGGACTGGCGCTGCTGCGCTTCCAGGGCGGCACCCAAATCCACGTAGTATTCATCCCCTCCCAGAAGCTGGACGAGGGTTCGCAGCTGATCCGTGGTGGGTGCAACCACAATGTCAATGTCCTGGGTCGTCCGAGGGGCGCCGTAATAGGCGCTCGCAAACGAGCCTGTGAGCATGTAGGGAATGCTGGCCTGGTCAAGGGCCGCGGCGATCCGATGCAAGACATCTGCAACGCTCATCGCAGTGATGCTGGCATGAGCCCCGGCAAGAAAGCCCGCCGAAGGAGCTCACGTTTCACATCCGCGTCAGACCACTCCGGATGTTCTCGCAGGATTCCCTCCCGGGCTAATTCGCGCGCGAACAAACACATTTCCAACGCCATGAGCAGGCGTTGTTCGCCCGTCATCGCACGCTGCGCGCAGAGCTGTGCGGCCTGCGCCGAAGGGCTCGTATCGGTCATGGGCACGATTTGAGAATGCTACCACGCTCATGCGGCCAATTTCGGAGCAGGGTGCGACCGACCCAACCTCCGAACGAGGATCGGGCAGTCGAGGGCCCAATCGTGATTGCGTGGGCGCTCTCTACTCTAGGCTGTCGAATGGCCGACTAAAGTCGCTAAGGCAACGTCGGAGGTGGCAGCACCGCTGAAATTCAAATGACCTGCGTTGTAGCTGGCGCGGTCCGGTCGCGACGCACGCACATCGCCGCATTCCGGAACTCGCGTTGGACTTCAATATTCGGACCACTCCAGATGCTCCTGCTGAATGCTAGACCGCCCAATTCTGAATCTTCAGCCCCCGCACCCGGCGGAATTCTCCTTCGTTGTTTGTAACCAACGTCAGCCCTACCGCGATTGCATGCGCAGCGATCCACAGATCGTTATTTCCGATCGTCTCGCCCTTCGATTCCAACTGCGCCCGAATCGTTCCGTATGCTTCGGCGGCCGTTTCCGGCAAGGACATCGCAGGCAGGAAATGGACGAGTTCACGCAGGCGTGCAAGCGCCGCCACCCGTTGCTCGCTATTTGCCGCCCCATAGAGTAGCTCTCCGTAGGTGATGACCGAAAGCACGGCTTCTCCCGGACGGAGCTTCCGGAATCGGCGCAAAACTTCTTCCGGCCTCCTCTGCCGGATGTAAATACAGATCTTGGTGTCCAACATATAGCGAGGCTCCATTACAGCCCCTTGCGTTTCTGCGGGTGATCCTTCTCGCGTCCGGCGTTGACCAGATCCTCCGGCAAGCTCGCCAGCAGGTCAAACGCCCGAATGCCAACCGGCGGATTGAATCGCGGGCGTGATGTACTTGGTGCAAATGTCGCGCTCGCTGAGCTGCAACTTGTCCATTTGCGGGCTTTGCTTATCCGAGCTCTTGAGGATAGCTCAGCTGGACTCGCAGCACAACAAATCGCACCCATCTCGGAATCCGGAAAGGAACCGCGCGGTTTTGGTGCTACGGTCATTCTCTGACGATCTCGGTCTTGCGACGGGTCACTACGTGCTCGTGAGCCTCTAAACTTGTTCTTCCCATAGTCCCCATTAGCACAATGAAAACAGAAGTGATAATCCCCACCACTAGATGTCTCCAGCTCAGCGTTGCGCGATAACTGAAGGGCGGAAGCGAGTGGAAGATCAGGATGACCCAGATTACGATGGTGAAAAGCCCCCCCAACAGATTGATCTTGGAAACTGAGATAGCTTGAGGGCCGAGGATGAAACGGTTAAACGCTTTCCTGCTCACCGGGCGATGCAAGATTGTCTTATATAGGGGACCGATGACTTCGTCTTCCAACATGTCGACGTGGTTTTCCCAGTTTTCCTGCCAGAATTTGCTACCGCGATTAACCAGAAACCACGCCCACGCGAAAATCAGTCCAATGCAGCTTACGAGATACGCCAGAAATTCTTTGTCCTCCAAGTGCTCGGCGCCGAGAATGGCGAAATATGCAGCGAATGCGGCCGCAATCAACGCCCAGAAGTATGCCGTCCGCAGCTAATACAATCCAATCTCAAACTTCCGAATGTCCAGCGCGAGATCCAGAGCTTTCTCCGATTTTCTAGCATCGAGCGTCGCACCAAGTCCAAAGGAGTCTTTGTATTCGTCTTGAGGGCTGCGCATAGTGAAAACCCATTAAGGCCTGATTGCTTTCCGTGTTCGCCTGTTCGCACGTGGAACCCCTTGGCCCGAGCGGCTTAGCGTTCCCATTCGCACGATGCTCGGGGTCCATTCTGATCTGCTTGAACACAGACCCACAGATTGTATCCGTTTTATGTTCTGTCTAAGAGCCGAACCGGTTTTTCCAAGTGATCCGAGAATCTAAAATGATCTTGTTCTGATTTCGAAACAAAAAGTTAATAACCTAGACGCCGTTTCGCGCTACCGGTCAGCATTGTCAGATACCCTCTAACTATCCTGGTATCAAATGCATATGTCCATTCCCTAATGGTAGCTAGTCCGTAAAATGTTACAGCATTCGATCGTTTCATCGAACAGGACTTGACCGCCTACTGTCTTTCCTCCGGCCCCGTCCCGATCAAATCAGTCAATCCACACTGGAGACTTGTCTTTATGACGACCGTTTGCCACTTGGCGCCGCGGGTCATCCTGCTCGCATTCTGTCCCGTGCTATTGTGCGCTACGAGTCCCGCAGCTGATCCGAAGCCCAGTACGCCGACCAGCTATCAAGCGGATTGGGGAACAAAAACAGCATCCTGCCCCGCTAAGGTAACTCAATCCACCAACATCATCTATCACGTCACCGGAATAAACGATCTTGTCATTGACTTTAAGACCGGGGAAAGTCTTATCTACCAGCTCAGCGTCAAGAGTAGTCCCCTCCCGTCAGTGCCCGAGAATCCCTTTGGACTAACCCAGTCTGGCCTTGCTCCAACCAGTTGTATGGACCCGGACGGCAAGCAACTAACCGACGTAACCCTTCGGCGCCAACTGGACACAATTCGAAACATTGAAGATAAGAACATCACACCTCCATCTCCAGGTGGAAACGAAATACCATTAGAGCAAACACTGAACGCCATTCGAAGCCATGCTGACGTCACTACAGTCCTTGGCGAACAGTCCAATCCTGCATGCTCGACTATTTTCCAGCCCTATCAGAATGACTCTGTCATTCAGTGGCTGCTCCGGATCAGCGGTGCACATTCCAAAGATTTCAATGTCAGCTTAGAGCCAAACAAGGAATACACGTTTGAACTGCAAGAGTTGTGGAAGGGAAAACAAACTAAGGGGAACAAAATGTCCTGGGGCTGCAACGAAGCTGACATTATAACTTTGTCGCTAGGGCCATTGTTCAGTGAGTTGCCCACGCCCAGTTACGATCATCAAAAAGTGCCTGACTCATCCGGGAACACGACGGACAGATTAGTAGTCAACGGAAACTCCTTTAGTGTATTAGGGGCAGCTCTCGTTAACTTCGGCCTTCCCATCCCGAAGGTTCCCAGTTGGACCGGATTTGATTTGTCTGTCGGTCCGGTATATACGCTAGGCGGATCCCCTGGCGTTTCAAAGCTTGGGGTGTTCGTGGGTGGCTCAGTGCATTTGTACAAGGATGTATTTATTACCCCAGGTGTTCACATTGGTCAGTTTGCGGACTTCCCCGCTGGTTTCCATGCTGGATCCGCTATTCCACCAAACTTCGGAAATCTCACTCCTGTTACAAGAACCAGCGCACGGTTTGCGGTTGGAGTCACGATCAGAACAAGTACATTTAAAAAATCAACTCAAACTACGGGCGCCGCCACAAAAAACACAGCTACGAGCCCGACGGCGCCTGGGCAAAACACGGTTACAAATCCAAATACGGGAGGCGTGAATCAACCGAATCAGCATCAACCACAGAATCCAGGCAATTCTCCGAATCCTGGGAACACGGTTGACTCACCCAACCCACGAGCACCAGGAAAGCCGCCAGATACGAGTAGTCCCCCAACGCAGCCGCCGACCGCTTTCGGGAATGGTGAGAAAGCGTACTCCCAAACTGGTGAGATGTAACCCATGCAAACGGGAAAACTAGATCATCACCCAATCGACAACCGGCCTGACTACCATCCATTCGAAGGGAGCGACGCCGTTCGCCATCCCGTTGATGAGCGAGGTTTCGAAGCAATCGCCGGCTACAATGTGCGGAAGCGTCGGCAAACAGAAGAGGGTCGCCTGCGTGCAGTGAGCGAGCTAACGTTCGGTCCATCAGAGCGGGTGGCGCGTGGACATCCGGAAGAGTTGGCTTCGGCTGGCGTTCAAGTACGCGTGCCGGATACAACACAGTTCCCATTTCGCGCTAACGCTGCATTGCTCATTCAAGTTCCGGGATACAGTGAACCGTTCGTCGCGACGGGTTGGTTTGCAGGACCCTCAGCCGTAATTACTGCAGGTCATGCGGTTTATCCTCGCATCAATGGCGGTTATACTGGCTGGGCTTCGAAAATCGAAGTCGTACCTGGCATGAACGGCCTAACCGGCCCGAAGCCGTTTGGTAGTAGCGTCTCTATGCGCTTTTCATGTCCCCAGGGCTGGTCGATCACCGGAGACCAGCGACTTGACTACGGGGTAGTTCTATTGAATCAACCGCTCGGCAAAACAGTAGGATGGTTCGGTTTTGCTTCCTACAGTGACCCTGAAATCCTCTCTTCTGTCGGGAATTTGGCGGGCTACCCGGTTGTGCCACCAGATCCCAGTGCTCCAAATGGATTGCAGTGGTACGCAGCAGGCAGTATTTCGAATGTCGATGAGTTTTTTGTCTACTATGATTTAGCCACTCTTGATGGAGAGAGTGGAAGTTGCGTCTACCGGATCATCGGAACTGGTCCGTACGCGATGGCAATCCACACGATGCTCATTGGAGGGACGGACCGCGCGGTACGAATTAGTCAGGATGTACTTCAAAATATACAACGTTGGTCGCAGGCCACAGATAGTCAGAACAACACCTCGGGAAGCGAAAATCCCTGAAAGAGCAATGCTCGCGAACTTGGGTCAAACTTGGGTCAGATAAGGCCCGAAAACGGGGTAAAACCGGGGTCTAGGACGCAGAACCAAGCTAAGCGAATCAATGAGATAGTGTTTCCTTGGTTGCTTCGGGACCAGGGGGTCGAGGTTTAAATCCTCTATCCCCGACCAATTCTTTTCAACAACTTCTAGAATCGCCGGGAATCTGAGGACTTCCAAAAGGACTTACATTTGCGTCGCCGGTACGGGTTGCGCCAAAAACTCGCGCCAGACCGTAGCGGCAGCCATGCTCACAGCTTCAACTCTCTCTTCCCACCAGGTGCGGTTGTAAACATTCTGGGTCACATCCACCGTCGCGTGTCCCATGTTGTCCCGCGTCACTTCAGGCCGGATCAATACTGCTCATCAGGCTTGAGTGCATGGTGCGGAAGCTCCGAAAATCCACGGTCTCAGGCAGACCAAGCTTTTTGACCGTGGGCTTCAGATGCCGACGCAGCAAGTTGCGCCGATTCACCGGACCTCCTTTTGCATGGGTGAAAACGAGATCCTCCGGTTTCCGGTACTTCGATCTCTGCCAGGCTGTATCCAGAACCGCCCGCAAAATTCCGTGGGAATCGAGCGGAATGCTCCGGCGTCCAGCATCGGTCTTAGTATCGTCGAATTCGCCTTCGTAATAACGTTCGACGATTTCGATTCGATCCGGATGAATTCTCTCCCAACGCAAAGCTGCAACCTCTCCGATCCGCAGCGAACCCACTACCACCAGGGTAACGATGAATTTTGTGGGTTCTGGCAGCGCTTCGATCACACGGCGTATATCTTGCTTTGCGAGTACAACAGGAGGCTTCCGTGCCTTCTTGCGTGGCAACCGGACACCTTGGGCGGGATTGGTGCGACCAACTCCCACGCTTTTCCCTGATTGAGTACTGCTCGCAAACAACCGTGCATATTGCGGACCGTTTTGGACGCAAGCCGAGGAGAAAAAGCGCTTGCACAGAGCTCAAACCAATCTACCGCCGGTTGCTGAAGATGTTCCTGGAGGAGTTGCAACTCATCGACCAGCAGATCAGCCAACTCGACCAGGAGCTGGCCACTCTGCTCAGCCGACACCAAGATGCGGTCGAGCACTTGGCGGAGGTGCCCGGTTTAAGCGTGGATTCAGCACAACAGATCATTGTTGAGGTAGGTGCCAAGGCGGCCACATTTCCTTCAGCTAAGCAGCTCTCTTCTTGTGTGGGAGCTTGCCCCGGAGGCAACGAGAGCGCGGGAGTATCCAAGAGCCACCGCTCCCCGAAAGGTAACCGCCACATGCAGCGCATTCTCAATCAGACTGCCAATACCGCAGCCACGTCAAAAGGGACCATTTTCGAGCTCGTCTATCGTCGACTGGTCTCGCGCCTCGGACACAATCAAACCATCGGGGCCATCGCACATCGGCTTTGTCGCCTGATCTGGATCATTCTGCATCAAGGAGTGCAGGCTATAATTACGCGCACACATGGCCCTCACCTTTGGAACGAAATTCGGGCCGTATGGAGATTCAGTCCCTGCTGGGTGCGGGCGGTATGGGGTGAGGTGTATCGCGCCCGGGACACGCGGCGCCTGGACCGCACCGTCGCAGTCAAGATCCTGCCCGCTCATCTTTCTGACAATCCTGAAACTCAAGCAGCGCTTTGAACACGAAGCACTCACGGTTCTTCGCTGAATCATCCGCATATCTGACAGCTCTTCGATGTTGGCTCGCAGGATGGAACTGACTTTCTGGTGATGGGGTTTTGGACGGTGAGACGCTGGCTGAGCGGCTGCGTAAGGCGCAATGTCAATCGATGAGTTCCTGGAGACTGAGATGGAGGCAAGGTGAACAGCATTCCCGCCCTCAATCGCCCTACGCCATCGCCCACTTGGTTGAAAGTACTGCGGGCGATCGAAACCACCGTTCCGTGGCTTATTATCGCGCTGCTTACTCTGTGGGCACTAGCGGCGCTTTACGTCGATGTTCGGATTGCGGCATTACGCATCCCGCTGACCTTGATCTACGCTCTTGGGATATTCACGGTTTTGTTCAAGCTCAAACGATCGCGCTGGGCTGTGGCCTTGTGTCTGGCGGGCTTCTGTATTGTGCTCGCGTGGTGGCTCACCCTGAAGCCCTCGAATGATGGCGATTGGCAATCCGACGTTGATCGAACGGCCTGGGCCGAAATGGACGGAGATCGGGTTACGATTCACAATTTGCGCAACTGCGATTACCGCACTGAAAACGACTACGCGAATTGCTGGAGCGACCGGACAATCTATCTTTCACAGATCCGGGCCGCCGACTTATTCCTGACGAACTGGGGGATACGCTTTGCGAGCCACCCGATTGTCAGCTTTCAATTTGGAGACAACCAGCATGTCGCATTTTCCATTGAGGCACGCTACAAAGCTGGTCAGAAGTACTCGACAATTCTTGGATTTTTTCGTCAGTACGAACTGATTTTTGTCGCAGCGGATGAGCGCGACGTTATTCGATTACGTACCAACTACCGTAAAGATGAAGAGGTGTACATGTACCGCGTCCATGTACAACCGGAAGTAGCACGGTCTATGTTCCTCACCTACGTCAGCTACCTGAATAAATTGAAAGATCATCCCGAGTGGTATAACGAACTGACCAGAAACTGCACGACTACGCTCGACAGGCAGCTTGCGGCGGACGTTAACAACCCACAGCCCTGGAACTACCAATTCATACTGAACGGCACACTGGATGAGTTGCTATACGACCGGGGACGATTGGTCACTGGTGGGCTTCCATTTCCAGAGTTGAAGCAACGTGAGCATATCAACGCCTCGGCCCAAGCGGCAAACCACTCTCCAGATTTCTCTGCGCTGATTCGATCTGGGCGGATCGGATTCTGAGGAGTAATAGACCGTGAAGAAATCGGAGGTCGACATGAACCGCATTTGCCCATTCGAAAGCACTCGCTGGCGTTCTTATCACCTACCGTTGAGGATCGCGCTCGTTCTCCTCACTGTCAGCGTGTCTTTGCTCGTCGCTGCTGCGCAGAACTGATCACCGGCTCCCAAGCGGCCATCGAAAAACAAGGGGAGAAGGAATGACTTTCCGAATCAAATTCGTGCCCATGGTTCTTGCGACGCTTATTTTGGGGTGCGTTTCGCCCTTATTGGCCCAACAAAAAGAACAGTGAGCCAGCGCTAAAGAAGCTAGATGCTCCATCTCCTCATTAGGGGCCTGACGGAATGCTTCGGTCGCTGAGCTCCCCCCTCGACTCGCTCGGGACTTCGGCCAAAACCTGGCCTGGCTCAAAGACTAAAGTCGTCCTGTTCCCAGAACCGTTTATTGGACCGGCAGTTGGGTGGCAACTGAGTGCCGTCCCAACCGTGGCTGGACGATTAGTTAGTGCTTGTCTTGATCGTCACGGTGCTTCTCTTGATCGCCATCTGGATGACTGTGCCGCCAATTCCAGTATTGGTCCTGCTGGTCGGGGTTCAACTTGTTGTATTCACGAAAATCCTGTTGATTTTGCCCCAGGTACTGGCGGTAGGAGCGATCTTCGTTCTCATTCCAATCGTGGTAGTCCTTGTGGGTGCGATCGTAGACACGAGTATGGTTTTTGTCGTTGCGTTGGCTGTCTTCCTGGCGTTTGTCTTCTTGACGTCTGTCGTCTTGAGCGGCGGCGCGGGTTGTGATTACCACGGATACGAGGAGTGCGGCGGTCAGGGCAAGAAAACTCAGGTTTCGGAATCCGGCTTTCATCTTGTGGTCCTCCTCAGAATAAGAAAATCCAACCCTGAGCCTAGCGGTTGGTTGGGAGGCAATCTGAGCAGGATTGACCACATCAAGAAGATTGTTTCTCCGAGTGCTTCGATGCCGGAGCGGCTCTACCCAGAGTTTCCGGCTCTGTGGCCTTTTACTCACTTGGGTCCGTCGGGGCTGCTTTGGTGGAACGCCCGTGGCTAGATCTATCTAAGGACTGTGCAATGTTGACCAGTTTTACCGCAACACATCGTCGATCATCGTCATCTGGGGTTTGCCGAAGTTTCAGACGTGGGCGCTCGCTCCGTAATTCAAGGTCAACGGTTAGCCCATAATCACGACGGAGATGCACGAGGAGAAGGTGTTCATCATGGCTACAAATCTCAGCTCCTGCCATCCCGGCGATGGCATTCAGGCATTGAATCGATTGCCCGGGTTAGCGGAACCTCTGTTGCAAATCGACTTAGAACGAGAGCTGCAGCAACTGCGGCAAGAGGACTCCTGGCAACGGGAAACGGGGCGAAGTTCCAAAACGCTCGCGAAGTATCCAGATTTCCGAATCGTTCTGATTCTGATGAAGAGCGGCACTCGAATGCGCCAGCACAGAGCAGAGGGGAGGGTCTCCATCCAACAGTTGGAGGGGCAGATCTGTGTCCATTTGGCCGATCGAAAAGTGAATGTGTCGGCGGGTCATTTGTTGATGCTGGACTGCGGCGTACTGCACGACGTCGAAGCGCTGGAAGAGAGTGCCTTGTTGCTGACCATATCCTGGCGAAGAGAGAAGAGTGATGCTTCAGAATCCCTTTCATCCACTCAGGGGCACTTGGACGAAGAGGCTTTGTCGCGAATGGATGATGAAGGTGGCGTCCCTGACGCTGCCGTGAACCCGCCTGGTGCGGCAAGGAAGACCGGCCCTCGCAGCTAGACGCGGGTGGGGCCCGGTGGATGCAATCACGGACGATTTAGGACTTCGTCAAGGAGGTAACCATGGCTACCAATGCGGTCTTGGTGGCGGTTCAGGCCAGGCTGATGCGCCGGGAAGAAGTTGCAGAAGGTACGATGGCCTTTCACTTCGAAAAGCCGTCTGGATTCAACTTCAAAGCGGGGCAGTCCGCCGATGTGACACTCACTAACCCACCGGAAACTGACGCAGAGGGAAACACACGCACCTTTTCCATCGCGAGTGCTCCGCTTGAAAACGAGCTAGTGTTCACCACCCGGATGCGTGACACAGCTTTTAAGCGCTCGCTGAAGAAAGTGCCACTAAACACGGAAGTAAAGATAGGCTCAGCCGCAGGCTCCTTCACGCTCCACAAGAATCCCGCCAAGCCAGCCGTGTTCCTCGCAGGCGGAATCGGAATCACGCCTTTTCTCAGCATCGTGCGGCAAGCCGACCACGACCGCCTCGCGCACAGGTTGTATCTTTTTTATTCCAATCGGCGGCCGGAAGACGCAGCCTTCCTGGATACTCTGCAGACCTTGGAGACGACGAATCCCAACTTCCGTTTGAGCTGCACCATGACAGAAATGTCGAAATCCAAGAAAGAATGGAAAGGCGACACGGCTCTGATAGACAAGGAGATGCTGTCCAGGCACTTGGCCATCCTGCAGGGACCCATCTACTACATTGCCGGACCTCCCACAATGGTGACGGCTATGCGCGAGACACTAGTGAGTGCCGGGATCGAAGAGGACGACATTCGGGCAGAAGAGTTTGCCGGTTACTGAGATACCGGGCCGGCGAGCTGTCGCGGCTGACTCTGCCTGAAGGCGTGGCTGTTGAATGTCTCGCAAGCGCCTGGAGAAAAACTATGAACTCACTAAAACAACTCCGAGACTGTGGGCAATCCATCTGGCTGGATTACATTCGTCGCGATCTGATCACGAGCGGTGAGTTCCAGCGACTGGTGGAGGAAGATGGCGTGCACGGCGTCACCAGCAATCCCACCATCTTCGACAAAGCCATTGCAGCGGGGACCGCCTACGACGATGCACTGCGCTTGCTGCTGGCAGCGGATCCTGACCGCGACGCCCTGACGCTGTTCGAAAAGCTCGAAGTCGAAGATCTCCAAATGGCCGCGGACATCTTGGGGCCTGTTTACGATCAAACTAAGGGTGCGGATGGCTTCGTCAGCATCGAGGTCTCCCCGCGACTGGCTTATGACACCGCGGGTAGCATCGCGGAAGCCCGGCGTTTGTGGAAGGCCGTAAACCGACCCAACCTGATGGTGAAGATCCCCTCCACCGTGCCGGGTGTTCAGGCCGTTGAGATCTTGATTGCCGAGGGAATCAATATCAATATCACCCTGATGTTTTCGCTCGCCCACTACGAAGCCGTAGCGCAAGCCTACTTGCGTGGCCTGAAGCGGAATGCGAAGCCGCACCAAGTCTCGTCGGTGGCCTCCTTCTTTGTCAGCCGCGTGGATACCGAAGTGGACCGGGCGCTAGAGGCGATCGGAACTCCAGAGGCATTGTCACTCCGCGGAAAGATAGCGATTGCGAATGCCAGAGTTGTTTATCGGCACTTCCGCGAAATCTTTCTGGGGACTCCCTTCGAGGAATTCGGGCGTCGAGGGGCACGACTCCAGCGTCCATTGTGGGCAAGCACCGGGACCAAGAACCCCGCTTTCTCGGATGTTTTATACATCGAGGAGTTGATCGGCCCACACACCATTAACACCATTCCACCCGCGACGCTGAATGCATTCCGTGATCACGGCCGGGTGCAGCCAACACTCGAAGCGGGAGCGCAAGATGCCGAACAAGTGCTGGTGCGCTTGGCCAAACTGGGTATCGACCTGGGGGCAATCACAGAAAAACTGCTGGCCGACGGCATCACCGCTTTTACTCATTCTATGGACGAGCTCTTGGCTTCGTTGAAAGAGAAACGCAGAGTGCTGCTTGAGAGTCAGGCAGCTCGAAAGGGCGGCATTCGGAGCGCTCGCATTGCGTGACATGCAGCAGAGGGGCATAAGGAATAGCGGGATCTTTCAGCGCGTGAGGTCACTGTGCTTTCTCGCGATGATCGATTCGCACAACCAAGATTCGAGCGGAGTGATTATGGCTTCTCAAGTGGTGAACCTCCAGGTGGCCGCGAGTATACCGATTGACTGCGATTTCTGGCCGGAAGATGACGGATGGAAGGGGCTCTGTAAAAGCCTGTCGGTCACGGTCCGTGGCAGTAGTTTCGAAGATGCCAAGAAGAACATGGCAACTGAATTACAAGTGCATATCGAAAGAATCCTGCGTGAGCATCCTAAGAGAAGTGCGCGGCGAGTTGCCTGAGCCAGGCCACGCAACATTTCTGGGAGAGGCGCTGCGTGAGAACCTATAGGTTCGGATTCGGGAGCGTGTCCTAGTGAAGATTCTGGACTTTCCGTTATGGCTCCGCGCGGCGCATTTCTTCAATTTTCTCCTTCTCTCGCTTCTTATCCGCAGTGGTTTCGAGATCTTGAGCGCACATCCGAGATTTTACTGGAACGATCACTGCACGCCGGGTAGCGAATGGCTCAAGTTCACGAGGAAGCAGCGACCTGAGGACCGACTATGGACGGCGAGTGACGAGGAAAGTTCATTCCCGTCCGCGATTGCTCTGCCGGGCCACGAAAATCTGGGTCTCGGACGGCACTGGCATTTTCTTGCGGATTTCGCGTGGCTGCTGACGGGCTTGGTATACGTGGTGATGCTCTTCGTCACGCCGGAGTGGCGACGACTGATTCCGACTTCCTGGCAGATTGTCCCGGACGCATGGCACGCAATGCTGCGCTACCTAAGCTTCCACGTCGTGGAAACGCCGGGAGCAATACAACGCATTACAGCAATTGAGCTACGCGGCAATCATATTCTTGCTCGCTCCGTTCAGCATAGCGACGGGAGTAGCGATGTCCCCAGCGGTTGCAGCTCGTTTCCCGTGGTATATCAAAATCTTTCACGGACGGCAGGGCGCCCGAAGCCTGCATTTCCTGGCTCTTTGTGCGTTCATCGTATTCTTCATTGGACACGTCACGATCGTGGCTCTGCACGGTTTTCGGAGAGGGTTGGCGCTGATTGTTCTGGGCCAGACACGCAATCCACACCTGACGCTGGCTCTCGTGGTCTGGCTTTCTGGGTTGACGGGCATCGCCGCGATCCACGTCGTGACCACCGTCTGTTCGCGTCGCCGCCCGCGCTTTGTCCAGAAAGCTACCCAGTCGATCACCGATCCGCTGCGCACGCTACTTTTCGGCCATGAAATCTCCGCGCAGCGCTACTTACCTGCGGAGATCTCGCCTTACTTCTGGGTAAACGGTCGCCCGCCAACAGAGGAACATTACCTGGCAATGGCACACGATGACTTTGCAAACTATAGCCTGGAGGTCGGCGGATTGGTCACGACGCAGCTGCGTCTAACGCTGATGGACCTGCGCGCCATGCCGAAACAGGTTCAAATTACCAAGCATTGCTGCATCCAGGGCTGGTCAGGCATTGCGGAGTGGGGCGGTGTATCGCTGCATCACATCGTCGGACTTTGCCATCCGCTTCCAACCGCCCGCTACATCGTTTTCTACGCGTTCGACAACAAATCCACATCGGAGCCACATGCCCAAGGGCCGGGGTTCTTCTATGGCACCATTCGCTTGGAACTGGCGGAAGATCCGCAGACGATTCTTGCCTACGAAATGAACGGCCAACACCTACCGATTTTGCACGGAGCACCGCTCCGACTTCGAGTCGAAACACAGCTCGGATTCACCATGGTGAAGTACATTCGCGCGATCGAGTTTATCGAGGACTACACGACCATTGGCCAGGGCCAAGGCGGCTGGCGAGAGGATTATCAGTATTTCAGCCAGGAGGCGGGGATCTGATTCAAAACGTTTGTACCTCCACTGTTTTGACAATTGGGCATCCCACGGGCACGTGGAAAGTCTTTCTCGATGTTCTGCGAGCGCACCGAGTGGAGCGGGTCATCGATGTGCGCACTATCCCGCGTTCACGACACAATCCGCAGTTCTCCGGGCCGCGAGGATCGGCTACGTGCACTTGCGAAAGCTCGGAGGCTTGCGCCATGTGCGACGCGATTCTTCGAATATAGGGTGGCGTAATAGCTCGTTTCGTGGATTGCCGACTACATGCAAACCTCGGAATTCGACGCGGGGTTGGCTCGGCAAAAACGGCGTGCATTGATGTGCACGGAAGCGGTGCCTTGGCGTTGCCACCGTTCCCTCATCGCGGATGCGCTGACTGTGCTCGAAATCCCGATCTCACCAAGCGGAAGAAGATCAAAGCGATACTCGACAAATCGATTCCCGAGTTTTCTGTCCGAACCCGGGGCTCGACATCCATCGATATCACCAAGCCTGGCATTGATCGAGTGTAAATTAAGCGATCGGAACACCAAGCAACTCCGCACAGAACAGGCTCCGGGGACGCATCTGTGCTGCGAACGAGGTAACGGTCAAGAACTCGTGGCGCGAGGTCGCCCAGCATCGCAGCAGGTTTACGCCCGTGCTCGTCCGCCTCGCACGGCGTGATAGACGACCAAAACCAGCACAGCCCCAATCACAGCAACAATTAGGCTATACAGGTTTACGCCCGTGACGCCGTGTGCTCCGAACATGCTGAACACCCAGCCCCCGACTACCGCGCCAACGATTCCCAGCACGATATCCAGGAATAGCCCTTCGCCAGTCTTGTTCACTAGCTTGCTGCCTATGAACCCAGCAATCAATCCCAACACGATCCAGGCCAAAATCGACATAATCCATCTCCTTAGTACTTGGTTATTGGTGCTCCTTCAGTTGTATCGAAAGCAATTTCAAAACTCGGCGCGGACCCGAGGCGCCCCCGGTTTCGGAGGCAACCCCCGGTCACGTAACTTTCAAGCAGCCTTGCTGTATGCATCTGAGCCGTGCTGCTTTACCATTTTGTTGTAAACACCCATTAACAGGAATGCCGCCGGCCACTGTCCCACAAACAGACGCCCAGTCATCCTTGCCCACGATCTTTAAAATGGCTGAAGCTGTGATGGCACCAAATGCTGCCGCCAAATAGCCGGAACTTGGAATCTTGGACGTTTGCGATTCAATGGCACCCGTGAAACGATCTTCTGAAACCCCACTGCGAACTTTGTCTTGCATGAGCACTCCCTTTCATTGACTCGTTGTGTTTTGTCGGAAATGGATCGCCGTAGTCGCGTTGACTAAGCGGCGTGCTTTGGCGTCTTCTTTCCCGCCCCGGATGAGTCCTGTTGTTCTTCAGAACCTTCTTCGTTGGCTTGGGAGTTGATCTCCTTTGCGAGATCAGCAAGTTTTTCGTCGGTTTGCTTTTCTTCCGCTAGAGTCTTTTCGAGGAGCGACGCGTGTTTTGTTTGTCCCAATACCCTAGCGATCTCGCGAGCCGCTCCGTATGCCGCCATCTCGTAGTGTTCCACGCGCCGGGCCGCGCCGATCAATCCCGCGTCCAACACGGCATCTTCGAAACCTTCTTCCATCACCTCTGAACCTTCTTTGACCAGACCCTCCATGCCGACACACTTCTTGCCCTTTGGGCTTTCGTCCAGGGATTCGAAGATCGCTTCAAGACGTTGGACGTGATCTTTGGTTTGTTCCAAATGTTTTTCGAAGCCAGTTCGTAGTTCGTCTGAAGACGCAGCTTTTGCCATCTTTGGCAGCGCCTTGAGCAGTTGATTCTCTGCACTAAACAGGTCCTTCAATTCGTCCACATACAGTTTTTTCAAATTCTCGTTTGGCACTTTTCCTCCAGGAAATGAAGTCGGTTCGGTGGGCAAGGCAAAGGCGACACTCCCACCATCGCTTAGAAATAACGGGGCAGCGAACCAATATCCGCCATCGCGAGGATTCAGTTCGCTGCACCCCGTGGGTCAGGCTACTTCGCGAACACGAGCCTTATCGCCTTTGTCGGCCGTAGCTTCGCCGGTGGAGGACACATCCTGTGCGCCAGTGCGCTCCAAGATTTCCTTTGCTCTTTTGGTCCAAGCGGAATCGTCGGAATGAACTGACAGGAGAATTCCGCCATCTTTGACGCGGCCTTCGTATCGCTTGGCTTCGTACTCCGGGATTCCCATGCCGATCAGGGCACCCGTAAGCCCGCCAACTGCGCCGCCCACTCCTGCTCCTGCAAGAGCTGCCATGATGGGACCTGCAGCGATGAAAGGGCCCAGTCCCGGAATGGCGAGGGCACCGATACCGAGTAACCATCCCAAACCGCCGCCTAGCAGAGCGCCCGTTCCGGCACCTGTTGTCGCACCTTCAGGCGCCTTCGTGTTTTTCTCATGAGCAAAATCCTTCGTGCCAGCACCCTCGGGAAGAAGTACTGAAATATCTGAATTCCGAAAATTGGCGGCTTTCAATGCGTCCACCGCGTTCTCGGCGCTCGTTCGATTCGGATAAATACCAAATACTGCCGTATTCTTACCTGCCATGTTTGATTCTCCTTTTGTCTTCCAAGTTATTGTTGCGGTTTAATGTTCAGTTCGCTGGTGACCTTGCCGTCGCCCGCGACTTCGGCAGCCTTAGCTTCAATCGCTTTCTTCTCGTCCTCTGATCGCACCGGCCCCTTGAGCGTTACCTGACCGTCTTTCGTAACGATCTTGATGTTGTGTGCATATGTGGAGAGCGATTTGTCTTTCATGATGGATTGTCGAATCTGCTGCGTGATGTCGCGATCAGAACGATTGTCCTTTTGCTGATCTGCGGTCGGCTCATTCTGACTCCGATCCCGTTCGTTGACCTTGGTGTTGTCTGGAGCAGTTGGTTGACTTGTGGGTTCTTGCGCACGTGCGAACGCTCCACTGCCGAGCAGCAGACCGGTGCACAGAAGATTACGAACAGCAGTTCTGTAAAGTGCTTTCATCGTTATTTCCTCCTGAATCAAAATCTCGAGAAATCCAAAGCGTTCGATTGCTCTCGAACGCTCCGGGAAGGGAAATCGTTTAGGGAGTCTGAATGGTCAAATGGTCTTGGACTTCCCGATCACCGGCATACGATCTGGCGATCCGAACTGCCTTGTCACGGTCATCCGCGCTGACCACAGATCCTGACAGTTTCACCGCGTCGGACGTCAGAGTCACCTGGATGTCTTTACTCTCCAGACCGGGCTCGCTCCTGAGCTTCTCCTCAATTGCGCCCTTTGCTTCCCGGGAACTCAAGCTCCCATTCTGTGTGCCGGTTTTCTGTGCGTCAGTGCGGCGGGACGACGCTTCAGCAACGTTTGCCTCAGTACCGTACTTCTTCACTGCTGCCATGAATTTGCGCGAACCTTCGGGAGCTTTCACTTGCCCCTTCAGGATTTGGGCTGACGGGATCATCCGCCCGTAGAGAATGCGCGTTCCGTCTTTGTCTTGCGTGATGGATGCGCCGTTCACAGTAACGCCGGCAAAAGCACCACGAGCACGGGAATACGTGAGCACCTCGGCGCGCATCTTCCAATCTGTTTCGCCCTGCACATGCCGTCCGACTGGCCCTGCGGCAGCTGAGGCGTCAGCGCCAATTTTGAATTTGCTGGAAAGCATTTTTTCCATTCCGTTATCGTTCATGACCAGCATGACCACGTCGATTGCTTCGCCGCCGATCTGCAATCCCCAACTACCTCCAGTGACAGAGAAAGGCGCCGGAGCGCTCCATCCGGAACTGGTGCGGCAGGTGGCGATTCCTCTCCCGTGTCGGCCCCCAAAGACAAAACCTATTTTGATCATCGAGGGTATGACTGCCACGCACTTCGCGGAGTCAAGAAGTTCCTCCGGAATCCCCTTGTCGGGTGTTCCCATGATTTCGTCCAACACCGTTGCGGCGGCGTCCATTCGCTTGACTTGCTCCGACGGTTCTTCCGCCGCGATCGCCATCGTGCTTGCCAACAAAGTAGCTGCCAGCACTGCCAGTATCTCTGCTTTAGATCTCATCGAGTAAATCCCTCTGCGCGAGTGCGCGCGATTCGAAGTCGCAATGAGTTGAGCTCACGCGACTGGTAGCTTGTAGTGATTGGAGAGTTGCGGGTCGCCAACCGACGTCAGTGTCGATTCCTGCCGGAAGCGGCCAGGAATGATAAGGAAGCTGTGTTTGACAATATTGCGAAGAGCGCGCTGGTACTATCCCCATCCCGCTGTACTAACCCAGGCGATGTACTGTAGGGCGCGACCGGGGCGTGCACGCAGAGCGACGCTGCACCGTGTAGGCTCTCCTGCGAATACTACTAGCGACGCAACCTAGGCTGCCGAATCTCCGCGCTTTGGTCAGCCAGCACATCGCAAAAGGATAACGGGCTTCGGGAGCCAACGGGTCGGTTTATCGTCCGTCTTTTCTCACGCGTACACTCTCTACGGTATTCCCCCCTCTCACAAAAAGGGAGATGGTGTGGTGGGGTCTGTGTAAAAGTGCCAGCTCTAGTGATGATCGTTGACGATCACGCGATCATCAGGCGCATGGTGCGCGAAGTCTTCGAAGCTGAAAACTGGGAAGTCTTGGATGCGGCGAACGGTGCTGAGGGCGTCCAAAAAGCCCAAGAGGTAAAACCCGGCCTCATAATTCTCGATCTGTCTATGCCGATGATGAATGGACTGGATGCAGCCCGGGAATTGAAGGTGCTCATGCCGCACATCCCCTTGTTAATGTTCACGAATAACGCTGCAGGGATTGTGGAGAAAGAGGCTCGCTCTGCGGGCATCTCTGCGGTCATTTCTAAGTCTGGCTCTGACGGCCTGAAGCAACTGCTCGCCCGAGCGAAAGCACTTCTTGGCCAGGACGGAGCGGGTGCTCAACGCGCTTCTTGACAGGAGCACCTGTGCCCGACTGCGAAAGACGTTAACTCTGGCGATGCTAATGCTGGCAAACAAACCACAATTGCCATATTGAATCCACGAACTTCTTCGCGAAGGATGCTTAGCTGGTCAGCCACCTCGGATGGAATTTGCGACTGCGTTGACAGCTCAGAGGCTTCTGATGCTCGCTCGTTTTGGCAAGGAAGGGGTCCCTGATACCGTGGTTCCGAAGATCAGCCAGGAGACCCTGGCCGAAATGGTCGGAACCACTCGTTCGCGAGTGAATTTTTTCATGAACCGGTTCAGGAAATTGGGATTCATTCACTACAATGGTGGGCTGCAAGTCAACAGCTCATTTCTCAAAGTCGTTCTCCACAATTAGCTTCCGGGCCGATGAGCAAATCAGGCATTTGCTGGATCTAAACCGGCGAGCGTCGGCAATTTCATCGCGACCACCACCTCCAGCAAAGTGGCCGTGTTACGAACGCTTCCCGAGATGCTGATGAGTGCTTCTGACACGAGGGGATGTTGTTCCGCCAGCGAGTCAAGGCGGTCACTCACGTTGTAGAGTTGCTGAACTTCGTGCAGGATCGCATTCGGATGCATGGGGTACACGGCTTTCCTGAGAGCCTAACAGCCCGTGCCGGAACTGCCGAAAGTTCGTGGGCGACGACGAGTTAGGCACTTGTCACTCGGGAAGGCGGAGTTAACCGCCCTCCCGTGCGACATGTTTACGGACCCTCTAGGCTGCTACGGCGACTTTATGGAAGGTCGAACTAACCGACTCGAACGTCTGAACCTTCGGCGTTCCGTCGATCATTCGTCCAAGTGTTCTCAACACTTCTGGATAGGCGCTGGTGTTGTAGGCTTCTGCATTGGCCTTGCTGTCCCACAGACTGATGGCAATCACATCCAGGCTGCCGGGATTTGACAACGTGATTTCGTCCTTGAAGCCCTTCTGCTTACGAAGCAAAGGAAGCGTGTCGTTCTCAAAGGTCCGCGTGTAATCAGAAAACATGTTCGATTTCAGATGAAAAGAGACATTGCGTGCAAACATATTCAACCTCCTAAAGGTTGCTATCGCTAAGATGGAGACAACTTCAGATGGGCTGACTTAGTTCAGGGAACCTGAAAGAGGAGAAGGTGGAAACCACCTCAATTTGAAGTATATCCGAATGCTTTAATAATGTCAATCTTGGTTAGCTTATTGTTCCATCGCTGCACACTCAAAAGCAGAACCCAGAATTCACTTCGTTGGGTTCGGGGTGAAGAGACTACAAAAACCAGGGGTCAGCCAGGGAGTCAAGCGACACCGAAAACTTAGGTCAAACTTGGGTCAGATAAGCGCCGAAAACGGGGTAGAACCCTGCTCTGAGACGCAGAACCAAGCTCGTAACGCAGGTTCCCACCGAGCTCGTCTTCCTTCTCCACCAGATATGCGTCAAAGCCCTGCCGTGCCAGCGCCAGGGAGGCGGTCATGCCCGATAGACCTCCGCCGATGATCAGGGCCGACTTTTCCACTGCGACCGTTTGCCGGCGGAGCGGCTCCAGTAGCCGCGCTTTTGCCAGCGCCATCCTTAATTAGGTCTTTGGATTTCTGGGTGGCCTTCTCCGGCTCGTTCATGTGCACCCAGGAACACTGGTCCCGAATATTGGCCATCTCAAACAGGTAGGGGTTGAGACCGGCCTCTGCGAGTGTGTTGCGGAACAGAGGCTCGTGGGTTCGCGGCGTGCAGGAGGCCACCACGACTCGGTTCAGATTGTGTTCGGCGATCTTCTCCTTGATGCGATCCTGGGTATCGTTGGAGCAGGTATAAAGATTGTTCTCCGTGTACACGACGTTGGGTAGGGTCTTCGCGTATTCCACGACGTCCGGAACATTGACCACGCCGGCGATATTGGTTCCGCAGTGGCAGACAAAAACTCCGATGCGCGGCGCTTCTCCCTTCACTTCTCGTTCGGGTGGGTAGACCTTGGGAGTGATCAGAGTCCCGCGGGCGTCCCGCAAGAGCGAGAGCACTTGGGCAGCCGCCGCCGAGTCCTGCATCACAGTTTCCGGAATATCCTTAGGCTCGGCAAACGGCCCGGCCACAAAGATTCCTTCCCGCGAGGATTCCGCGGGCCCGAAGGTGGAGGTCTGGCAGAAATTGAATCCGTTCAGGGCCACGCCGAATCGCTCGGCCAGCACTTTGACGTCCTTGGGCGGATGTATGCCAACGGATAAGACGACCAGGTCGTATTCCTGGGAAAGCTTTCTGTCGCTCTCGCTGAGATAATTGACGATCAGGTTCCGCGTGCCGCGCACTTCCTCGATCTTCGGCACGCGAGAACGGATGTAACGCACACCTAGATCCTGCAGCAGGCAGATCCTCGACTGACTCAACCTTGTCATAGACGATCGCGCCGTCACCCAGCCGGGGCCCGACGACTTCATAACCCTTGTGCACCAACGCCTCAATCAGCTTCCCCAACTGGTTTGCGCCTAAAATATGCTCCGACCGCTGTGCCACGCGATCCTCCGCATTTTCACGAGTCGCCAACAAGCCTCCCGCGGCAATAAGTCAAGCCTACTCCTTTTTTGCCCCCTGTCTGCGGGGAGAGTCTGTGTGCACTGGATTTCTCCTTCGCGATTGATTGGTCCGCGCCCCGTTAAGGGTCGCTGACCTCGGTGTGGAGATCACAGCAAGAGCCGCCCAAATAATGTAGGTTAGCTGTGACTTCCGGTGACGGCCCAAGACCAAGTCGCGTCTCTGCTTCGCGGTGAAATCGCCAACATCGTGGCAGGAGCTTTTTTTCTTTTCATCTGCCTCATTGCATTTTCTATTGCCGCCATTCGCCCGAGAAGAAGTGCCAGACTCCTGGTGTGGCTTGGAGTCTGGAGCGGGATGTACGGTGCTCAGGAACTGTTCCGATCCGAGCCTGTGGTCGAGAGCCTTCCCGTTTCCGTGCAACCCGCTCGTGAGTTCCTGCTGGTTCTATTCGCATATCTCATCATCGTGGCCGCAGTGTTTGCGTTTCTTGAGCTGACGCTCGGCATGCTCCGCCGGCTCCTTCAACTTCACCTGGTGGCCGATGTTGCGGTCGCAGTCGCGGCCATTATGTCGTTTGTGGTGTCCGGTTCTGAAAACTCCCTGCTTGTATACAACCAGTGGCTGGTCGTGATTCTTCTCGCGGTACTAGTCCTAACCCTGTCGATTCCAGGTTTATCCCGCCGTTTCCTCGTTGTTGCCCAACATCGAGTGCTTACGATCGGCACTCTGATCTTCGCTGCGCAAGCTCTATGGGTAAATGTCGCCCGGCCTCTTTACATAAGCGTGCCGGACATCTACAACACCTTGGGGTTCGCGATATTTCTGCTCTCGATCGGCTACACGGGGGTGGAAATCATGGTCACTGATGAGCGCCGTTTACGTTTATTGGACGCCGAACTCGCGATTGCCCGGCAGTTGCAATTCTCCATCCTTCCCGAACGCACGCCGCAAATCGCTGACCTCGAAATCGCTGCGGTGTACAGACCGATGAGCGCAGTGGCTGGTGACTTTTATGAGTTCCTCGTTGCTGACGAGCGCCATGTCGGCTTCCTTGTAGCCGACGTAAGTGGACACGGTGTGCCGGCCGCTCTCATCGCCTCGATGATCAAGGTTGCCACTCAAGCGGCCAATGGCTGCGCGAGTGATCCGGCACAGGTCCTGCGCAGCCTCGGAAACATTCTCAACAAGAATGTTCGGGGGCAGCTTGTCTCTGCCGCCTACCTCTGGATGGATATGGCGGCTCGTATGGCAACATACTCAGCTGCCGGACACCCACCGCTGGTGCGTTGGCGGAAAAGGGATGGCACTTTTACACGCATCGAGAGCAATGGCTTACTCTTCGGTGTCAACGGGGTGTCGGAATATCCGGTCTGCAACTTCGCGCTATTGGCCGGTGACCGATTTCTTCTCTACACAGATGGCGTCACTGAACCTGAAAACCAGGCGGGGCAACAGTTCGGGGAAAGCCGGCTGGAGCAAATTATGCGTGCGAATCACTCGTGCACTGTATCTGAGTTTTCCGAGCTTCTACCGGCGGAAATACAAGCCTGGCAACCCTCGGATGTGGCGCAGCAGGACGATATAACCCTGATCCTTGTTGACGTGCTGGAGAGTGACAAATTCCAGTCACGTCCGGAATGATTGTCGAATTTCAAGCGCTAACGTTCAACCACACTCTGGAGCAGTCCGGATGGCGAAGCTAGTCGAGCGAGCAGGCAGCGAAAAATTCAAGCGAGGTCCGCTACGAGTCCTTGTTTGGCCACCTGAGTGAGTGCTTGGGGCCCTCTGCCATTTCAGAGCGCAGAGCGGATCATGCGGAAGGCTGACAGCGTGAGAGCGAGACGCTAGCCTGGCGTTTCTTGCCTCCGTCTCCACTTGGACCTATACTTCTCAACACCCTCTCCCATCTCCTCCCCCGCAGGAGATGCACCTTGGATCGCACCAAGCCAAATGATGATCGGCCCCTCATGGGGCAACTCATTCTGATTGTTGTCTCGCTGCTTGGCCTCGTCTATTTCCTTTTCATCGATCGCTGAATACAATCGCCTCATTACAACAGTCTGTCAGGAACTGATACCTCCCCTATTCCCCGAGGTGAGAAAAGGTAGTTTATCAACCTCGCCTCCTAAAGAAGCGGATCGCCAGAATAAAAACCGCGACGACGAATAGAATCTCGATCACATTCGCTAGGCTCATGTTTTCTCTCCTCGCGTTGGTTTCCGTTTCTAGGGATGATGCCGAAAAGCTGTTCCAACGCGACCGTCGCGGCTTTTGGCTCAAAGTCCTGTCCAAAGCCAGGGATAATGCTCATTGACCACGAAATTGGCCTTTTAATTAGCAAAACACGTGAGCGCGTTCCTTCCGAACAGCGGAGATGTCAGTGCGTCGTTCTGAAGTCATCATCATCCGCTGATCCCTCACCGACTGGTTTCTGAGGCTCATCGACGTCAATCGTTTCGGAGCATTCACCTTTGTCATCGTAATCGCAGACTCGACCCGGATGGGCTTGCTTGCACTTCTGGCAGAAGTCTGTGGCCATCTTTTATCTCCCCAATTTGCAACCGAAATCAGTGCGTCAATCCGTGCAACACAAGAGATCGAGGAGGGTCTCTACTCTCACACCTGTTTTGAGCAGTTCAATCACCTCCTCGACACTGAACCCGGCCCGCTCACCGGCTAACGCCAGCTTCCTAATGGCTCCGATGAGAATCTGATTTTGTTCGGCCGTATCCTTACCCGATTGCAGCGAGATCATCTCGCCACGAAGAACACAGCTCTGTGATGAAGATCACAGATTTGTGTGAAGGACCTCACACGTGAGGCCAAGTAGCCGTTCACGAAAACCGAATGCGTCGGTCGCCAGCCCATCCCCGCGATTTACGTGCCTTCTGCGCCGACGAACATCACACAGATCTGTTACTCCAGTCACCGACCATGGCCTCTCGGGCGGCGTAGTGTACGAATGAGTCGCATTCTGCCCAAGCATTTCTTTGCCGGAGGCCACAATGCAGCGACGAGGCCACATGCTGGTACTAGTCTTGCTGGTTTCAGTGGTCGTCTTCGTTTCCGCACAAATTGGGAGCCTACGACAATCCCCAATCCGTCCGGTGGATGGGGCCAGCATCTTTGGAAATTACTGTGCCGCTTGCCACGGACTCGATGGTCGAGGCAATGGCCCGGCGTCCAAAGCGTTGAAACAAGAAGTTCCCGACCTGACGAGACTTTCGCTACGAAATCACGGTGCATTTCCCGCCATTCATGTGCGAACCATCATCATGTTTGGCGCAGACGATCTCCTGCCCGCCCACGACTCGAAGGAGATGCCAATTTGGGGGCCGATGTTCCACGAGATCGAGTTTGATCAGGACTTAGGCAATGTGCGGCTAGAAAATGTAACCAAGTATTTAGAGTCCATTCAGCGGAAGTAGCGTGGCTTTCCACATCAGATCGTCGCCTCGCGTGGAGGTGTGGAGTCGGATGTGTTCTTGATGGGCGATTGAGAGATTGGCGGCTTTTGAAATCCACGGAGCTAGAAATCCGGTCTAGCCCGGTGGGAGTGAGCGCACTGTGAAAGAGTTGGGCCGCAGGTGTTGAAAGGTGGCGTGGAAAAGATTGTGGCCTGTACGATGCAGGAAACGCCAATTCTCCACCAGTGTAGGACGTTGTTGAAAGAGAGAAGCGCTGGAGCAGCGGTTGCGCTGCTCCAGTTCGGTGATCCCAAGGATAATGGTAAAGACTAGCCACCTCAGGCGGCGACCTGTTTCGACTTGGGACGACCCTGTAAACTCTTGCAGCCGTCTGAAAATGAGGGCTCGCCCCCTTCATTGATGCAGGCCCGTCGGCGATGACGGCGGCAGCGAGCAATTTGCGCAAGAAGGTTGGGGAGGCATTTTCAGACCGCCTGATTTCCGTGCAGCAACATTACTGCCTGGCAAATAACTCGCTCTGTGATAAGCATCACCGACGAATCGCCGCCTTTGCAGGTAGCATTTTGTCGAATTTGACTTGTTGGCGATCTCAATCGCCTCAGGGAGGCGGCCGGAAGCTTCTTCTCGCCGTCTCTTCCTTGCCCTCACAACCCGCCGCCGATGATGGCGACCCGTCTAGATTTTTCAATTCGCATGTGGCGATCAGAGATGGCAAACGAACAACAGGAGCGACTGGAGTTCTTCAGAGCCTTCATCAAAGCAGCAGAAGGAGGCGCGACGATACCGCCCGTCACCGAAGACGATCTCAGAGTCCTACACGAGGTTTCCGCAGACATAGCGAACCGGCGTGTCGGCAAAGACGGAATGGTCAGTGTCGATTTGATGGCCAGAGTTTGCAGCATCGGAGCCAATTTGCCTGCGGTATGGCTCCGCTACGCCCAACTCAGGTTGCTGATCAGGCAGGGCGCACTTGCAGAATAGCAACACCGCGAAGGCTGGGATGATGCCGTGTATCGCGTGGCCGCGACCATCTCCATGAACGGTGTTCAATTGGACCGAGAGGCTTTCCTCCAACGCCTTCTCTACAAGACCGCTGCCTGAACTGGTGGCTCGAGCCTGCAGAGAGCCTCGCCCGGAACCTTCACTTCTTTTATTGAAGAAACTTTGAAAACAGGCTGTCAGCCGTTTCTACCCCTTCTCGATGGTCGAGTGTGCCTGTGGCCGTCACGTGCTTGTTTTGCAGTTCTTCGAGTTTTCCGGCGTTGGGACAATCAACCTGAATTGTGTTCACAGGCTTACCGCAACAATCGCATCCTCTGCCATGTAGAGATCTCGGCGTTTCACCGGGCACATGGCTGCACCTCCGAACCAGGGCGCCTCACGCCCGTCCCTATCACCAACATCAGTGACGTCGGTCACTGCATTTCGCTGATCTCAAGAACATAAATCAGACTTGGACGATGCCCTAGCGCCCCCTGCCAGTATCCTCTTCGATCCTTCCAGCGGCGCGATTGTCATGGTGGCCAGCTTTCAGCCCGACCAACCGATACGCTGGGAGGTGCAACCGTGAAAGACCATCGCTTCGAAGGAGCGGTTCTAATCGCGCTTGTCCTCTGTGCGGTGCTGTTCTCTTGTGAATCTAACGAAAAACAAACCCTAGCCGTCTATGGGACCGTTCACGTTTATCCGAGCGACACACCGCCTGCTGACTATCCAGGATCGAACTTCATCGCTGTGATCGGCCCGAAAGACCACGTGAAGGTAATGAAAGTCATTCCGAAGCGGAACTACAGGGCAGTGAGAATCAGGCTTAGCGATGGCCGTGAAGGATGGGTTTTCTCGGGTGAGGACATAGAGCTGTACGAACCGGGCTGTCGCGGACCCGATTTTCGCTCTTGTTAGAAGAGTCTATCCTCGAGAGTGGGGATGGAAGGATGGCGACCGTGGCGACTCGGCGGGAAACACTTTGTCCAGCAAAACGAGAAAGAACTCTCTTGACTCCGACCGGCATTCTCGTGCAAGGCGATCGCGCTCATTGACGGCTCGCCAGCGTTGGGCAGAGGATGGGCTTGGAGAACTCCCCAATCCGTTCACAGCAAACGAAGGAGGGGGCGAACCTGAACGCGACCATTCCACTTGCTCCAGATAGTTACGCGACCGACCGTCGCCCCGTCGCACCCCTGTGGCACACCGTTGGGCTGCTACTTTTTTTGGCGCTGATTACTTACGGCGGCGTGCGTACGCACGGAACCACTGCAACGGCTACCCCAGCAACCAATCTGGTTCGACTCTACCTGACCGTCATAGCCGGAGAGTGGATGCTTGTGTTATATGTTTGGCGAGGAATTCGTCGAAGGGGAGTCACCTTACGGGAGTTGATCGGTGGAAACTTGAGCGTTGTGAGTGCCTTCGGACGCAATCTTGCGATCGCGGTGCTGTTCTGGTTCGTGTGCGAGGGCTCCGCACGCGCCATGCACCTGCTGCTCGGCACCAGCGACACCGCGAACGTCACAGCCATGTTGCCGCGTACCTCAGTTCAGATTGTGGTGTGGTGCTTGGTCTCGTGTACCGCTGGGTTTTGTGAAGAGGTCCTTTACCGCGGTTACTTACAACGCCAATTCGCAGCGTGGACCGGCAGCGCGTCCTCGGCGATTGCGATCCAGGCAGCCATCTTCGGGGCCTCGCATGGATACCAAGGAACGAAGCAGATGATAATCATCAGTGTGCTTGGTGCTCTGTATGGAATTCTCGCTCACTGGCGGCGCACTCTCCTGCCCGGTATGGCCGCGCATGCTTGGTCCGACATCTACGGCGGATGGTTGCATCCTTGAGCGGCGTATTCCCACTGAGCCTCACTGGGCAAGTGACCATCGTCTGAGCCTCAAAACCAGTTC
This sequence comes from uncultured Acidobacteriota bacterium, assembly GCA_963729415.1. Lineage (GTDB taxonomy): Bacteria > Acidobacteriota > Terriglobia > Terriglobales > Acidobacteriaceae > Gp1-AA133. Next base: position 116,038 of record CAVSOD010000022.1, read on the forward strand.
GCGTCATCCCGCGTCGCCGCGTCTCGCGCCTTGCGCTTGGCCCCATGACATTCACACGTGCGCTCTGGCTGGACGACCTAGTGCGCGGTCCATCCGAGATCGATGTCTAGCGCCGCACCGGTGATTCCAGCAGCGTCGTCAGAACAAAGATAGAGCGAAAGGGCTGCGATTTCTCGCGGATCGAGCAATCGGTGGATGGCTGCAGGTTCAGTCATGATTCTTTTCACGACGTCATCAGGGGAAATCTCATGCCTGCGTGCCTGCTCCTGAATTTGCTTCTCGACAAGCGGCGTGCGCACATATGCTGGGCAGATGGCGTTACAGGTGACATTGTGCTCCGCGCACTCGAGCGCCACTACCTTCGTCAGGCCCAACACTCCGTGCTTCGCTGAGACATAGGCTGCTTTGAACGGGGAAGCTACTTTGCCGTGGAGAGAAGCGATATTCACGACCCGGCCCCACCTCTCGCTGATCATATGAGGCAAGGCATACTTACAGCAGAGAAAAGCACCGGTCAGCATCACTGCGATGAGATAGTTCCAGCGCTCCTCAGGGAAGTCGACAACTGGAGCGACATGTTGCAGGCCCGCGTTGTTTACCAAGACGTCGAGTCGTCCAAACTTGCTGATCGCCGAGTTCATCAGCCGGCGAACTTCGATCGGGTTGGACACATCGGTTTGGACGAAGACAGACGGGCCGTCCGCCTGGAGTTCGGTGCATGCCTGTTCGCCAGCCTCGGGGTCAAGGTCAGCCAGAACACAGCTTGCACCGGCCTGCACCAGAGATCTCGCGATGGCGTACCCAATTCCGCTAGCAGCACCTGTGATTACGGCGACTTTTCCTTTCAACGATGCCTCCTGAGATTCTCTCAATCTGTAGCGCTTGTGTCATAAGCCCCAAAACATCAAAGAATCCCTTCTATCCATTCCCCTCCGGCTTGCGGGGCTGCACCCGGACCGCCATTTCCGGGAACAACGGTACGGGAACCCGTCTTGCAGAATTCCCTTGACACGCCTCACCCAATCGCTGTAAAAGCCGTATGGCTTCAAAGAGAGCGAGCGCTCGCTTTGATGCAAAATACCGCAAATCCTGCGGAAAATAAATGCCTAAGTTACTCGACGGCACAATCGAGAAGAACAAGCTCAAAATTGAACGGGCCGCACTGCAGCTTTTTACCAGGAAAGGTTTCCATGGAACGACCGTCCGCGAAATTGCCGATAAGGCAGGCGTGTCGATGGGCAAGCTTTACATTTACTACGACTCGAAAGAGGACATCTTTATCGACCTCGTCCATCACCTCGGTCGGAAGATGGAAGCCATTCGCCAGAAGGAACTCATCCCCTTAATGGAGTCACTGGATCCCGATTCGCTCAAGAAACTGGCGACAGCGATCGGCCGCGTTGTGTCTGAAAACCTCGATTACTGGCGTCTGATGTACATCGACGTCGTTGAGTTTCGGCATAAACACTTCATCCACAGCTTCCGCGAAATCGCGGGCGGATTACGCATGTATGCGAACGCCATGATTCGGAAATCCAAAGTCAATTTTCCAGCGGGAGTCGATCCCGCCCTCGCCTACACCGCTATTTATCTGCAATTTTTTACGTACTTCTTAGCTGAAGAGCTTTTTGGAGCTAAGCGTCATTTGGGAATGAGCGATGAAGAAGCGATCGATCAACTTGTGCTTTTGTACACCGGGGGGCGGGTTGTATCGAGCCGATGAGCGGATCGCCGAGAGGAGAAGGAGAGGGTATGCGACATTCGACGTGGGTCATTGCGGTTTTCATTCTGGGGGGATATTGCTGGTTCGTCAGCAACGCGCACGCCCAAACCCCGACCACCGGACAGATCGTAGGGACAGTGAAGGATCCAAGCGGAGCCGTAATCAACGACGCGAAGGTCACCCTGACGAGTCCCGCGGGCGTTCAGCGGGAAACTGCCAGTGGCGCTACGGGTCGCTATGCCTTTTCGCTTGTTCCTCCAGGGACTTACCGGGTCGATAGTGAAAAAGCGGGATTCAGCAAGGCAACGGCGGAAAACGTCGTTGTGCGCATTACAGAAACCACTAATCTCGATATCCGCCTTCGAGGTCGCCGAAGCAGAAAAGCGTGGTCGAAGTTATGGCGCAACCATCGCTGGTGCAATCGGAAGACGCTGCTCGCGGCACTGTGATTGAACAAGAGCAAATCCGTCAATTGCCGCTTCCGACCAGAAACTTCCAGCAACTCCTGACCTTAACCACTGGAACCTCGGGTCCGATCCAGAACTCTTCCGAATTGGGCCGTGGCGCCGCCCCAATCTATGTCAATGGGAATCGAGCGACCTCGAATTCGGTGGTTATCAATGGCACTGACGCAAATTCAATCGGCACCGGCTCGACACCGAACTTGGCCGTACCGGCAACGGACTCGCTGCAAGAGTTTATCGTTCAGACCAGCCAGTATGATGCCTCCCAGGGCCGCGTTGCCGGCGGAATTGTGGCGGCTGTCACCAAGTCAGGGACGAACAACATTTCACGGAAACGTCTACGAGTTTTTCCGCAACGACGCGCTCAATGCCAACAATTTCTTCCTGAACCGCGCCGGCATTCCACGGCCGCCTTACAAACGCAATCAATTTGGCGGCACACTCGGCGGACCAGTCGTAAAGGATCGGATGTGGTTCTTCGTCTCTTACCAGGGGAGCCGAGAGCGGAATGCCACGTCACTGACAAATTCCATTGGCACAGTTTTCGTGCCGCAAAACCTGTCAAACGACCGATCCGATGCGGGCGTCGATGCATTTGCCGCTTCTTACGGTTTGGCTCCGTGTGCGACCACCACCTACGGGATTTACCTTCCCTCCATGTTTCGATCCGACGGCCAAGTTTCTGCTTCAGGCGAAGCTACCAAACGGCTCCTACGTGATTCCATCGGCTCCCAATCCAACGGCGGTCGCCTCGGGGCGGTTCCTCAGCCGGTTGCCGCACCGGTCGTCGGCATCTCCAAATTTCGCGAGGACCAGTTCAACACGAATCTGGATTTTAATTTATCCTCGGCAAACCGATTGTCCGCCAAATTCTTCGCGGCGAATAATCCGGCCACTGAGGCTCTATTTAATCTGTTCGGACTCGGGAACGCTCTCCCAGTTCCGGGTTTTGGCGGGAAGCGCGAATCTTAACCAAAGGGTACTTTCCCTCGATGATACTCACGTTCTTTCTCCTCACATCGTCAATGACGTACGTTTCGGATTCGGAGTGATTTCAACAGTTTTAACGCCTCAAGAACCATTCACGGCAGCGCAAGTGGGAATCTCTTCTCCGCTGGGAAACTTATTTCCTGGCATGCCGGAAATCTCGGTGGCGAACCATTTCGACGTCGGCGCAAACCCATTCTCCGACAATGGTGGAGTCGAGAAGACCTACTCCGCCGGAGACACATTAAGCTCGCAGAAGGGCAGGCATAGTTTGAAGTTTGGCATGGAGTACAAAATCATGACTTGAATGCCGACTTCAATCTTTATACCCGAGGCCAGATTTTCTTCCTCGGACTCCTGCCCAGTGGACCGTTCGCCGGAAATGGCTTCTATGACTTCCTCGGTGGCCTGTTCGATTCTACCGGGCTCACCATCATGGGCTCGGGTGTGAACAATCGGGATGTTCGCGCCCAGGACTGGAGCGGATTTGCCAATGATGACTGGCGTTTAACGGATCGCTTAACAATCACCCTCGGCATCCGTTACGATTTCTTCGGCCCGTTCACCGAAGCAAAGGGACGTTTTGTCGGATTTGATCCGTCGCGGATCACGACCGCGACAATTCCTGGATTTCCGCCAGGGCGATAATGTGGCCATAACGGGCGGATTTGTGCAGGCCTCGAATGCGAAAAATCCCTTGCCCGGAGTTCCGAACGGTTCAACCATCTTTGGTCCCTTCCGACAAGAACAATTTCGCCCCGCGAGTCGGCTTTGCGTGGCAACCCCTGCTCCGACTCGAAGAGACTGGTATTGCGAGGCGGATATGGCATCTATTACGACCGGGCGAACTCCCGCCTGCTCAACAATCAGATCCTCAATTTCCCTTACTACACGCTGGCGCAAACACTAGAGACGCCTATCGCGACTCCGTTCGTGCAGGTCCCACAGCCGGGCAGTTACCCGCTTGCTTTCAACAATCCGGCTGTTTTTCCGTTTGGCGGGACCGCCGGCGCTGATGCTCCAGGCACCGACTCCTCTTTCACCAACGGGAATTGCGGTCGTCTCCGCAAACGGAATTTACCCGATATTCACGATTTCCGCGCACCCTACATACAACAATTCAGCCTAGGGGTGCAAGACGAGTTTGCGAACAACTGGTTACTGGATGTGGGTTATGTGGGATCAATCGGAAGGAAATTCTATCGCCTCGTCGATCTCAACCAGGCATTGGCCCCTGTTCCATTTGCACCCGGCGCTGTTAAGCCCCGGACTCTCGAGTCTAGCGGTGCAGGGTTTTGGTGTCCACGCAATGCAGAGTTCGGCAATTTCGAGCTACAACTCTCTGCAGGTGGGCGTAACTAAGCGATTTTCCAACGGTTTGCAGTTTCTCGCCGCGTACACTTATAGCCATTCGATCGATGAATATTCAGGCGATCCTTCGGGCACGAGCGACGTTACCGTCGTCCCCGGAAACCAGGCACGGGCTTGCTGAAGAACCGCGCAAGTTCCGACTTCGATCGCCGTCAGCGATTGGTGTTTAGCGGTATTTACGACTTGCCGAAGCTCTATAAAGGAGGTTCTTCATTTACGCGACAGGCGGTCAACGGCTGGGAGCTGGCCAGCGTTCTGACACTGCAAAGCGGCACGCCGTTTTCAGTCTTAACTAATGCGAACGCGTTTGTGCAGGCCCGCGCCGACTTCGTGAGCGGGATGCAATCCTGCCCTGAGCGGAGACGTGGAATCGCGACTTGAGCAAGTACTTCAATACCGGTTGTTTTACGCCTGCAAGTGCGATGGGCGACTTTGGGACGACCGGGCGAAATATCCTGCGCGGGCCAAATCAGAGGAACGTGGATATCTCGATCATCAAGTATTTTCCCGTTTAGTGAACGGACGAAGCTGGAATTCCGTAGAGAGTTCTTCAACGCGTTCAACATGGTGAGCTTCGCGAATCCGATCAATATCGTTGAATCCGCCAACGTTGGGCAGATCGTGGCAACCACGACCGGACCGCGGGTGATCCAGTTCGCTCTCAAGTTAAGCTTTTAGCGAGGCGATAGGGCGCGCAAGCCGCAGTTGCCATGGTCCTCTTTTTTCAACCTCCTGTATTGTTGGAAGCACATGACCTTGAAAAAGAATTCAGCCGTTCTTAGAGTAACTAGGGAAGCTCGAGGACGCGTTCCCGGAGACGGCATCGAACTGGCGTTCGGCTTTTGGCCGGGCCTGAGTGCGCCCGCCGTCGCCCTCCACGGGCTGACCGCTTCTTACGTAAACTTCGTCGGCATCGCTGAGCGCCTTGCCGGTCGAAGAGCGCTACTTGCGCTCGACTTGCGCGGCCGTGGGGATTCCGACAAGCCTGCTGGTCCATACGGGATTGCACAGCATGCCCGCGACGTTGCTCAGGCGATGCGCGCCATCGGATTAGGCGCAAGCGTCATCGTCGGTCATTCCATGGGTGCATTTGTGGCGACCGCTCTGGCCGCGCAGGAACCGGGACTAGTGGCCGGACTTGTGCTGATTGACGGCGGCTACGTCCCAGCAATAACCAGTGCGCCCACTCCCCAGCAAGGACTGGATGCCGCTCTTGCGCTGCGCTTGAGTCAACTCCGACAAACCTATCCTTCTCGAGAGGCCTATCGTGAATTCTGGCGCGGGCAGCCACACTTTCCACCGCAAGACTGGGGCCCTTGGATCGAAGCATTCCTCGACTACGAAGTTGGCGGAGAACCTCCGCAACTACGGCCAAAAGCGCTGGAGGACGCGGTGCGCGTGGATCTGATGGAAGGCTTTCAGCGAGACCAGATCGTGGCGCGACTTCAAGCGATTTGCGTGCCGGTGCTCATGCTGCGCGCGCCGGCTGGTTTTGTGCCCAACCAACCGCCGCTCTTTCCCGACGCGATGATCGAGCAGATGCGAGCCTATGTCCCCGCAATGGAAGAACAAACGATTTCAGGCACGACCCACTACACGATCGTGATGGGCAATCTTGGTGCGACTAGGATTGCTGATCTGCTGGATGATTTCGCGCACCGCTGTCAGCCAACCCAGATTGCAGCCGCTTCTTGACGCTCGGGCGATATGAACATTGGCTCACTGCTTGCTCGAAATGCTCGCTATCGCCCCCGCCACTGTGCGGTTGTCTTTGAGCACGATCGATTAGGCTTCGAAGAATTCAATTGGCGGGTGAACCGTCTAGCCAACGGCTTGCTCAGCCTGGGCGTTGGCAAGGGAGACAAGGTTGTCACCGTCTTGCCAAATTGCGGAGAATTGCTCGAAACCTACTGGGCGGTCGCCAAGATCGGCGCGGTTGTTGTTCCTCTGACCCCTCTACTACGGGGGAAGGCTCTTGCTCATCTGATTGGCGATTCGGACGCGACGGCTGTTATCACAAACGGTGATTCCCTCCCGACTCTCGATGCCTTCAAAGCGGATCTTACTGCGGTAGCTGCCCACCGTTATATTCTCACGGGCAAAGCACCGGCTGGTGGGTATCAGACTTACTACAGCGCCCTCACGAATGCAGCGAGAGATGACGAGCCGTATGGAGTCGAGATTAGCGACGAAGATCCATACAACATTATCTATAGCAGTGGCACTACAGGCCAGCCGAAGGGAATCATTCATACCCACGGTATCCGTGCGATGTACGGACTGACCTTCGCTTCTACGTTTCGCATGCGGCCGGAAAGCGTAGTGCTGCATTCGGGCTCCCTTGTATTCAATGGGGCCTTTGTGACGTCTGATGCCAGCAATGTATCTCGGGGCAACATATGTCCTGAGCAGACAGTTTGACGCAAACAGTTTCATTGAAACCGTCGAAAGAGAACAAGTAACGCATACCATGCTAGTACCCTCGCAGATTGTCGCCATTCTCTGCTCTCCGCGCTTCTCGTCAGAAGCGTTGTCTTCTTTGGAAATGCTCGGCAGTGTGGGTGCGCCGCTTCATCGGGAACACAAAGATGAATTGAACCGCAGACTGCCGGGCCGCCTATACGAGCTCTACGGCTTGACGGAAGGCTTCGCCACGGTGCTCGACAAGAACGATTGCCTTCGGAAACCAGACTCGGTCGGTACTCCTTTACCGTTTTCGGAAATGCGAATCGTCAATCCTCAGGGAGAGGACATGGCATTGGGAGAAGTGGGCGAGATCCTCGGCCGCAGCCCCTTGCTCATGGCCGGCTACTACAAGCGGCGGGACCTGACGGCCCAGACCATTCATCGATGGGTGGCTGCACACAGGGGATCTCGGATACATCGATGAAGACGGCTTCCTTTTCCTAGTGGATCGCAAGAAGGACATGATCATTTCTGGCGGCGCAAACATATTTCCGAGGGATATTGAGGAAGTCGTCGTTCAGCACCCGGCTGTGCGTGAGGCAGCCGTGTTCGGCGTTCCCGATGAGAAATGGGGCGAGACCCCCCTTGCTGCGGTGATTCTGCAAAAGCCCGGCCTCATCGGCGCTGAAGAACTGAGAGATTGGATCAACGTTCGGGTGGATGCCAAGAATCAGCGCATTCGCGGGGTCGTGATCATGGAAGACTTCCCCCGCAGTACCGCTGGAAAAACGCTCAAACGCATTCTGCGCGAGCCCTATTGGACTAAGCATGACAAGAACCCCTAACATTTCGCCAGGGCTCGCGGCCGTCGCGAGGTAGGCGGCACTTTGCGTCATGGCGGTGCAGGAGATGCTCATGGCGTGTTGCTGATAACCTGCTTCGGAATGTCGACGATTGAGGGAGTAAGTAATCATGATCGCAGTGGGTGATCGAAGAGATGGCTGGGTCGGACTGAGTTCCTGACCCTGACGATTAGAAGGGAGCCCAGGTTGAAAGCGCAAACCATCTACGCGAGCGAAATGGTGCTCTTCTCCGAGTGCACAGCGGGCGGACTTGGCGAGCAAATGTGGCCGGATCACGATTCGCATTAGGTCGGACTCTATGGCTCAAACTGCTGCCCCGGTACACTTGAAGCAGGAAACACTGAAGGGCTTCAACGCCTACATTCGTGACGCCGAAGCAGCCATGGAGCGGACTCTGGACGATGGCAGCCCATTCCTATGGTCCGATGTCAATTCGGAGAGAGCGCGGCAGGTCCGAGGAGGCCGGATTGTAGCGCAATTCTGGGAGGAACACGGGCCAGTCAAAGTGCCGAATGGTTTGATCCATGACTGGATCGGCACCTCATTTATTCTTGATACGACCGTCGAAGACGTGCTGGCACTGGTGCAGGATTACGATAACCACAAGAACATTTACAAGCCAGAGGTTATTGCCTCACGGCTAATAAGCCATCGCGGCAATGATTACCAAGTTTATTTGCGGCTTCTCAAGAAGAAAATTGTAACGGTGGTCCTTGATACCGATCATAAGGTGCACTATCGTTCGCTGGATCGAGTGCGCTGGGTTTGTCGCTCGTACACGACACGGATTTCTGAAGTGGAGCACGCCGGAACCCCGACGGAGAGAGTGCTGGCGCCCGATACCGGGGCCGGATTTCTATGGCGTCTGTATTCCTACTGGCGATTCCAGGAACGGGAAGATGGTGCGCATGTTGAGTGTCGAGCTATTTCGCTGACGCGTGACGTGCCCTTGGGGCTGGGATGGGTCGTCGAACCGATCATTCAGAAGCTCCCCAAGGAGTCGCTGATTCGCACTCTAGAGGCGACACGCCGAGCCCTGCTAGGTCGGCAGACCAGACCTGCGCAGTAGTTGGCGTAACAGTGCGCCGTGAAAGGCGCTGGACTTCAGCGGGTGCAACTCCCGCCCGGGAACTGGTTCGCTCCACCCGGTAAAAATCGAAACGGCGGCGGAGGCAACGAAGCTGTCGGAGCTTTCGATGTAAAGGGTCGCTAGGCGACTCGGTGAGCGTGCAGGCCATAACGAGAGTGAACGCTGAGCAGGCCCCGAAACAATAATTGCAGGAGCCGACCTGACTGTTACACAGGGAAGGCCGCTGACGATGGAGATGGACGAGCGAACAAGCTCCGTCGGGCCTGCCGGGGTAATGGCGATGGCATGTAGGCGGAGGAGACCAGACGCAACACGGGAAGCCCCAGCGGTGATCGCGGTCGGGATCAACCGGTAACTCGTGAGAGATGGACCGGGCCGTGTGGGGTGGCGGAGGGGTTCGCAGTACCTGTGAAACCGGGTAACTCCGGTGGAGGGAAGGGACCTCAGTTAGAGACGAACGCAGGAAGCAACGAAGGACCGAGGGATTGGCGACGAGCCTAACAACTCCATCCAGTGTTCAGAAGTTGCAGACGGCGTTGCACGCAAAAGCGAAGGAATCGCCCGACTTTCGTTTCTATGCGCTGTACGACAAGGTGTATCGGAAGGATGTTCTGGCACATGCTTACGAACGTTGTGAAGCCAATGGCGGAGCAGCGGGAGTGGATGAACAAACTTTCGAGGATATCGAGCGGTATGGCGTGGACCGATGGCTGGACGAACGGACGCAAGAGCTGAAAAGTCGAACCTATCAACCTCAACCTGTGCGACGGGTTTATATACCCAAGCCGGATGGAAAGCAGAGACCGTTAGGCATACCAACAATCCGGGATCGGGTTGTGCAAACGGCGGCCGTGTTGGTTCTCGAACCTATCTTCGAGGCCGACCTGCAGCCGGAACAATATGCCTATCGGGCAGACCGCAGCGCACTGGACGCAGTACAACACGTTCACAAGCTGATCAAAACGGGACATGGACAGATCGTTGATGCTGATCTCAGCAGTTACTTTGACAGCATTCCCCATGCCGAGCTGATGAAGTCGGTGGCTCGACGGGTCGTCGACGGAGCGATGCTACATCTGATCAAGCTGTGGCTGGAAGCTCCGGTCGAAGATACGGACGAGCGTGGAAACAAACATCGAAGTACACGCAATCGGGACGAAGGTCGAGGGACTCCACAAGGGTCTCCGATCAGTCCTCTGCTCAGCAATCTGTGCATGCGACGGTTCGTGCTGGGATGGAAGAAACTCGGGCACGAGAAGCGTTGGAAAGCGTACATCGTTAATTATGCCGATGACCTTGTCATCTGTTGTCGAGCTGGGGCGGAGCAAGCCCTGGCCGAGATGCGAATGATGATGTCGAAGCTGAAGTTGACGGTGAACGAAACGAAGACGCGGGTCTGTTATCTGCCGGAAGAGAAGTTCGATTTCCTGGGATATACGTTCGGGCGATGCTACTCGATGAGGAGAGGCCGGGTCTATGTGGGCACGGTTCCCTCCCGGAAACGGGTGCAGCGCATCTGTCGCGCAATCAGCGACGAGACCGGGCGAGATACCGTCAGGCTGGCTCCGAAGGCGATAGTGGACAAACTCAACCGGATGTTGATCGGTTGGGCCAACTACTTCTGTCTGGGAGCGGTCAGCAAAGCCTACTGTGCGCTCGATCTACACGCCCGCCGCAGGCTGCGTCGGTGGCTCTGCGACAAACACGAGGCAGCGCGGCCGGGCTATAAACGCTTTCCGGAAGCGTCTCTTCATTCTGTGTATGGTCTGGTGCAGTTACCACATCGTACTGCGAGCCTTCCGTGGGCGAGAGCGTGAGTCTTTTCCGAGAGCCGGATGCGGGAAAACTGCCAGTCCGGTTCGATGAGCGGGAACAGGAACCAGGACCAAGCCAAACCGGACTGAGGGGATGAGGCGAAAGCCGAGTCACATGCCCACCGGGAGACTACAGTCACTGCGCCTGTTCTCGACTCTACTCACGAGTCCAGCTGGTTTGCCTCCGCAATTCCTGCGGTTGGCTAAATCGGTCCGCGAGATCCGCTGTCGGATGCTTGCGGAATTCCGGGAATGTCCGGGATCTCAATATCCGGAAGATTCGACAGATCCACGTTCGCCATGTCGGGGATATCGACGACAACCTTGGCAAGGCCGGGGCAATTGCGGAATTGATCGGCCTTCCATGTCGAGATCATGCGGACTTTGCCCATCTTCATCTGCATCAGATCGAACTTCTGACGCATTTTCGCCTCAGCGATCTGTTGCCGTGACTGTGCCTTCGCCATCTCGCGTTGGGCCATAGCGACCCGCTGGCAAACGACCTTACTCTGAACCTTCTGAAGAGCGGCTTCGGTGCGGTCAAAAGCTTCCGGACTGCGGCCGAGCATCACTTCGGTCATAGCGACGTACTGCATCCCGCGCTCGGCGACGCGGTGAACATAGGCAGTCGCTTGTCCTGCCAGACAGTGTGTCCACCCCAGCTGTCCGTCCTGATATGAACCGTTGAGACCCAGGGCTACTACACCGGCTGCCAACCAGTACCAAGCCTTTTCCGATCGCATTTGCCACTCCTCAATTTGCTCTGTTGCCTTAGACGAGGTGGCCCTGAGTTTGTTACCAGTGACAATTACGCAAAACAGGGGGGAATGTTCAACGAAGTGCGGAAAAGATTGTGGCACTATCGACTACGCCAGTGGGCGAAAAAGATCGATCTCGCGCTAAAGCCTTCGAAGACATTCACTTAGCTTGCACAGCCAGATATCGCTCTTCTAGCTTCTCCAGGATTGCCGGGCCCAATTGCGAGACACTCCCCGCCCCTAGCGTCAGGATCATGTCTCCCTCTTGCGCCTCCCGCGATACGATCTCGGCGGCCTCGGCAGGAGAGCGCACATAGCGGACGTTCTGTCCGGTCTCTTCTTTTATCCGCGTGGCCAGAACTTCTCCACTGACGCCCTCGATCGGTTTTTCGCTGGCGGCGTAGATGTCGAGGACGTTGATCGAGCTGGCATCTTGGAACGCTCGGGTGAACTCGTCCATCAACGTCTGAGTTCGCGTGTAGCGATGCGGCTGGAAAATCACATGAATGCCGTGGAAACCACATTGCTTTGCTGCTGCAAGTGTCGCCTTGATCTCGGTCGGGTGATGCCCGTAGTCGTCGATGACACTGATGCCTGCAACTTTTCCGCGCAATTGGAAACGTCGGTCCACGCCGCGAAAACTCTCCAGCGCGCCGCGAATGCTCTCGACGGGAATATCCAATCCTATCCCCACCGCGATTGCCGCGGTCGCATTCAGGAAGTTATGTGCCCCGGGCACGTGCAGGGTGAAGTCGTCGAGATCCTTCCCCCTGTAGCTCACGTGAAAGTGACTTAACGGTCGATGCTCTCCTGGTTGCTGCTCGACCGTACCCGGCTTGATCAGGAAGTCGGATCCTTTCCTCGTGCCGTAGGTCATGGTGCGCCGTTGGACTTCGGGAAGCAGCTTTCGCAGTATGGGATCGTCGTTGCAGGCGACTACGATCCCGTAGAACGGCACGCGGTCCATGAATTCGAGGAAAGTCTTCTTTACGTCCCGCATGTTGCGGTAGCAGTCCATGTGCTCACGATCGATGTTGGTGACGACCGAGAGAATCGGAGAGAGCTTCAGAAAGGATCGGTCGCTTTCATCGGCTTCAGCCACGAGGTACTGCGATTTGCCCAGGCGCGCATTCGAGCCCATGGCGTCGACGCGTCCTCCCACAACGACGGTCGGATCCAACCCACCTGCTGCGAGGACGGCCGCTACCATCGAGGTTGTGGTCGTCTTGCCATGCATCCCAGCAATGGCAATCCCGTACTTCAATCGCATCAGCTCGGCCAGCATCTCGGCACGCGGAATCACTGGGACATGAAGGTTGCGCGCCTCGGCGACTTCAGAGTTATCAGCAGCGACGGCGGAGCTCGTGACCACGACCTCGGCTCCTTGCACGTTTTCGGCCGCGTGGCCCTCAAAGATGGTCGCGCCCAGCGAGGTCAGCCGCTGTGTGACTGGTGAGCTCTTGAGATCCGACCCGGAGACTTTATAGCCGAGGTTCAGCAGGACCTCGGCTATCCCGCTCATGCCGATGCCGCCAATCCCCACGAAATGGACGCGTTGAATCTTGGCAAACATAGAAGATCAGGTTACAGATAACAGGTCACAGGTGACCGGCTCGACCACCGGGTCATGGTTGAAGCGGAATCCTAGCGCTGTTTCTTTCCGCGCACGTTCATACTACTTCATACCGGCGAGTGCCGCTGCCATGCGTGCAACGTCTTGTGCGGCATTCGGATGCGAGAGGGCTTTTGCAGCTTTTCCCATCTGCTCCAGTTGTGCCGGATCGCTGAAAAGCTTGGCCACAATTTCGGTAAGGCTCTTACCTGTAAGGTTGGCCTCTTCCAGCATGGCCGCAGCCCCAGCGCTTACCAGCGCTTGTGCATTCACTTTCTGATGGTCATCGGCTGCGCGCGGGAAGGGAACGAAGATCGCTGGCTTCCCGGCTGCTGCAACTTCTCCGACGGTACTAGCACCCGACCGGCACACCAGCAGGTCGGCCCGAGCGAAAACTCCCGGCATGTCGGTGATGAAGGCTGATACCTCGGCGTTAAACCCTGCTGCCCGGTAGGCGGCCTGCGCCTCGCTAAAGTCACGCTCGCCTGTCTGATGAATAACGCGAAGACCAGGAACTTTCTCACGCAGAGCCGGCAACGCAGCTATTGTCGCTTGATTGATCGCATGGGCTCCCTGGCTCCCGCCGAAAACCAGCAGTGTCGGCAACGTATCTGGATGCTTCGGCGGAATCTCAAAGAACGCGGGCCGCACCGGCACGCCCGTCACCTCGAATTTGCGAAAGAAGCGTCCAGTCTGCTCAAACTGAACAGCGGCCATGGACACTCGCGAGGCCACCAGGCGATTGGCAAATCCCGGCACCACGTTCGGCTCGAAGGCGATGGTCGGCACGCCACGCAGGATCGCAGCTGCCATCGCCGGGCCTGATGCATATCCGCCTACTCCGATCACAACATCCGGTCGGAACTCTTTCAGCATGCTCCACGACTTCAAGACCGCTATCGGAAGGTCCCAGGCAGTTCTCAAACGAGTTGTCAGGCTAACGTTTTTGAGTGCTCCCACCTGCACCAGGCGAAGCTCGAATCCCGCCGCAGGGACTAGCCGGTTCTCCATTCCGCGCGGCGTGCCGATGAAGAGCAATTCTGCCGCATACGCCTTCTTTAGTTGCTGCGCGATGGCCAGCGCTGGAATGACGTGCCCGCCCGTGCCTCCGCCTGCCAGGATTACGCGCATGGGGTCATTTTATCGGCGAGCTACGAGCCACGAGCTACGAGCCGGCCATTCTTGTTCTTGGAACGGCAAAACACGAGCGAACGCCCAAACCTGGAAAATGTCATTCCTTGTCATTCCGACCCGGGGCGGAGCGAGGTAGGAGGACCTGCAGTTGCCTGCTCATCAGCTCGCGACTCCCAGCTCCCGGCCCGTGTCACTCCGCCTGTTTTGAAATATTCAGCAGCACACCCACGCAGCCGAGCATCACGAAGAGCGAAGATCCCCCATACGAAACGAACGGCAGAGGAATTCCCTTGGTTGGCATCAGGCCGAGCACTACGCTGATGTTGATGAAGGCCTGCAGGATGATCATGCTGGTAATGCCAACCGCCAGGAATCGTCCGAACAAGTCCTCGGTGCGCACCGCCACGCGCGTTCCGCGCCACAGAAAGATGGCAAACAAGGCGACTACAAACAGTGCGCCCACCAGGCCCAGTTCTTCGGCGGTCACGGCGAAAATAAAGTCGGTGTGCGGCTCGGGCAGATAAAACAGCTTCTGCTTGCCTTCCATCAACCCCAAACCCGTCAACCCGCCTGTGCCGACAGCAATCAATGACTGAATGATGTGGAAGCCTGTGCCCCGCGGATCCGCATTGGGATGGAGAAAAGCCAAAATACGGTCACGTCGCCAACTCACGTGAAAGAGCAGAAAGTACAGGGGCAGCAACGATGCCCCCAGGCCGTAGGCGAAATAGCGCAACTGCATTCCCGCCACAAACAGAATGGACGCGGTAATTCCCGCGCATGCAATCGCCGTCCCCAGGTCCGGCTGCGCAACAATCAGCAGCAGAAAGACAAGCGTCGGAACGATTGCAGGCAACAGAGTGCCTTTCCAGTCCTCAATAGTCTTTGTGCGGCTCTCGAGGAAAAAAGCGAGGAACAGAATCAGTGCCGGCTTGGCGAGTTCGGAAGGCTCAAACGAGAATCCGCTCCAGTGGATCCAGCGATGGGTATTGTGCGTGCGATCCAGCAGAAATACGCCGAGCAGCAGCAGCGTGGTCACCGCGAGCAGCGAGAACACAACACCTGGATTTTTGTAGCGCCGGTAGTCGATCCTCATCGCGACCACCATGGCGGTAATCCCTGCCACAGCCCAAAACAACTGCTTCAGGACAAAGGTGTAGGGCGAACCGAAACGCTCTTTAGCCATCACTGCCGAGGCGCTGAAGACCATCACCAGCCCAAGGAAAACGAGCAGCGCCGTAACCGTGAACAACCATCGGTCGACGCTGACGCGCTTGGCCATTGGAACAGCTATTTCACCACGGGCCAGCAACGAAACAAGTGATCCGTTTCAGAAAAATTGCGCTCAATTTGACTGACTTGGTTCCTCCGGACGTGAAACGGCTCGGGAGATCGAAAAAGGGGCCAAATTCCGCTGCGCCCCTTAGCTTTGCGTTGAATTTTGGCTTTTACGTCCCGAGCGAGTGAACTACTTCCTTGAATACCCTTCCCCGGTGGTTGTAGCTCTGGAACTGATCGAAACTGGCGCAGGCAGGAGCGAGCAGCACAATGTCTCCAGGTTGTGCCACCGCGGAGGCCCGGCGGATTGCATTTTCTAGCGTCTCGGCATGCACGACTTCCGCCGCTCCCTTGATATGCGACTCGATCTTCTCGGCCGCCGCTCCAATGGTGTACACCCGCTTCACGCGCTCCTTTAGCAAGTCATTGAGAACCGTATAATCGCTGCCCTTGTCTTTCCCCCCGAGAATCAAATGGATGTTCTTCGGGAATGACTCGAGCGCTTTGATCGTGGCATCCACATTCGTCGCCTTCGAGTCGTTGTAGTACTCGACACCTTTCACGGTTGCCACATACTCCAGCCGATGCTCCACCGCCTTGAAGTGCTGCACGGCCTCACGAATCTTCGCCGGCGGGCAGCCCATCAGCGCGCCGGTGCAAATCGCAGCCAACACGTTCTCTACGTTGTGAGCGCCTTTCAGCGGGATTTCGCTCACCAGCATGATCTCGCGCTGCGATTGCCCATCGCGGAACACGATCTGGCCTTCGCGCACACAGGCACCCTGGCGCACTTCCTTCTTACGGCTGAACCAGTAGACTTGCGGACGCCTGCGATCGCCCAATGTCCGACAAGTCGGGTCGTCCTCGTTAAGCACGGCGAAATCCGAGGCCTGCTGGTTTTCAAAGATTCGCACCTTGGCCGCGACGTAGGCTTCAAAGGTGCGATGCCGATCCAAATGATCGGGCGTAATGTTCAGAATGACGGCAACTTTCGGCCGGAAGGTCGCAATCGTCTCCAACTGAAAGCTGGACACCTCGAGAATCACCATCGTGTCCCGGGTTGCCTGCGGCACCAGCGAAATCGCCGGCGTGCCGATGTTGCCGCCGACCAATGTGGGAAACCCGCCGGCGGCGAGGATTTCTCCTGCCAAGCTCGTAGTGGTGGTCTTCCCATTCGAGCCAGTAATGGCGACAATCGGCCCGGGCAGATGCTGCCCCGCCAGCTCGATCTCGCCGATCACCGGTTCTCCCGAGGCGCGCGCCTGTACCAGTGGCGGTGCATCCACAGGCACGCCCGGGCTGACGACGATCAGGTCCTGCCCGCGAAAGGTTCGCTCCCCATGCCCGCCCGTCTCCACTGTGATGCCATGATCGAGCAGTATCGGGATCTCGTCGCGCAGTTGGTCGGGAGACTTCGTATCGGAGACAGTAACCCGCGCTCCTTGATCCTTCAGGAAAAGAGCGGAAGCCACGCCTGACTTGCCTAGTCCGACCACCAGCACGCGTTTGTCTTTGAGATCCACGAGTCTTAGTTTTTACCACAGAGGCACAGAGACACAGAGAAAAGCAAAATCATGAGTGTATCCAACTCGATCTTTCGAGAATCCGAATTGCCCGTCACGGAACCGTGAGTTCCGTAGTCCTGCTCGCTCGTGAATTGCGGGCAAGAGTCCTAAAACGGGAAATCCCAAAAGACTTCTCTGTGAGTCTGTGTCTCTGTGGTAAAAGACTTTTTTATCTCAGTTTCAGGGTCGTCAACGCGAACAGAGCGAACACCAACGACGCAATCCAGAAGCGCACGATGACCTTCGATTCCGACCATCCCATCAGTTCAAAATGATGGTGAATCGGGGCCATCTTGAAAATTCGCTTCTTGCGCAGCTTATACGACGCAACCTGCAGGATCACCGAAAGCGCCTCAATCACAAACACTCCGCCGATAAACGGCAGTAGCAGCTCCTGCTTGATCATGACGGCGATCGTGCCGATCGCTCCGCCCAACGCGAGCGAACCGACGTCGCCCATGAACACCTCGGCCGGATGCGCGTTATACCAGAGGAAGCCAATCGCCGACCCCACCATCGCGCCGCAGAAGATCGTCAATTCTCCGACCTGCGGCATGTGCGGCAGCCCCAGGTAGGTCGCAAAGGCGGCATGGCCGCTGACATAAGTCAGCACGGTGAGGGCGCCCGCGGCGATCACCGTGCAGCCGATGGCCAGTCCGTCCAGACCATCGGTCAGGTTCACCGCATTGCTCGAACCGACAATCACTATGCAGACAAATAATACAAAAGGGATAAATCCCAGCGGCCACAGATGGGGATTATGGGCCCAGCGCTCGATTACGAGGTCGGGGCGAAATTGCTTGAAGAACGGCACCACGAGCTTGGTGGAATACATGCCACGGGATTGCATGCCGATGAGCGCCCCGGCAATCAGCAGACTGGTCAGAATCTGCAAGCCCAGCTTGGCTCGCGCCGTAAGGCCCAGATTGCGCCTCTGGACCACCTTTATATAGTCGTCGGCGAAGCCGATCGACGCGAAAGCGCAGGTTGCAGCAATCGCAACCCAAACGAAGACGTTCGTCAGATCGGCCCAAAGCAGCGTCGGAACCACTACCGCGATGGCAATCAACAATCCACCCATGGTGGGTGTGCCCGCCTTCTTTTGGTGGGCTTTCGGACCCTCTTCGCGAATGTACTGGCCGATCTGGAATTCGCGCAGCCGGTTGATTACCGCAGGTCCGACGATAAGGCCGGTGAACAACGCGGTCAGGCTGGCAAATGCGGTTCGAAACGTGAGGTAACGGAAAATGCGAAACGGAGGAAAGTAGTGATAGAGCTTGACGAAGAGCAACCAGTAAAGCAATCCGCCTCCGAATCAGCTGCTAGCGCTTGACCTTTGAGCCCAGATGCAAAGGATATGCCGCAAGGACTATCCGCCAACTACAATCCACGAATCTCTTGCCATTTCTCCAACGCTTTTTCCAACTTTACCCCACGGGACGCTTTCAACAGAACGACATCCCCATCTCGCGCTTCCCGCGCCAGCCACTCGCCTGCTTCTTCCGCCGTCGCCACAAACTCCGCACGCATGCCTTTCGCTTTAGCGCCGTCCACCAAACTCTGTGCCAAGCCCCGAACTCCCAGTAGCATATCCAGTTTCTTCTCCGCGATATGCTGGCCCGCGGCTTTGTGCATCGACTCGCCGGCAGGACCAAGTTCGAGCATTTCCCCAGCGACCACGATGCGTCGTTTTGCTGGCATGGCAGCCAGCGCCTCGACCATTGCTTCCAAAGCTTTTGGATTGGAATTGTAGCAATCGTTAATCACCCGGATGTTACCCACTTGGACGACCTGCCCGCGCTTGTCCGCCGGCTTCAAGGTCGCAAGCGTGGCAACGGCATCGGAAAGCTTGATCCCGCGGTCAAGCGAGACCGCGACTGCTGCGAGAGCGTTTGAAATATTGTGGACGCCAACCAGCGGAAGAACCGCGTGTTCGCGCCTACCTTCGACGACAACATCGAACTCCGAGCCCTCTGACCCGCCTGATTTAATATTTTCGCCGCGCACATCGGCAGGGACCCGCGTCCCGTAGAGCACTACTTTTCCCTTAAAGTCGCGCCCAAATTGCGAGACATATTGGTCGTCGGCGTTCAGCACCGCCGTACCGGAGGCGGGCAGGGACTCGATCAGCTCGTACTTGGCGCGGGCAATGCCCGCAATCGAATCGAAAAATTCCAGGTGGACAGGTGCAACAACTGTTACGACTCCGGTCTCAGGCTGAGCGATTTTCGCCAGCGCCGCGATCTCGCCTGCATGCGACATACCCATCTCAATGACTGCGATTTCATGTTCGGGTTGCAGCTTCAGAAGCATCAATGGCAGCCCAAAGTGATTATTGAGATTGCCTTCCGACTTCAATACTTTGTAGTGGCTCGAAAGAACGTGCGCAATAGCTTCCTTCGTCGTGGTTTTGCCAACTGAGCCCGTGATGCCCACCACCGGCTTGCCCCACAAACGGCGCATCGCCGTCGCCAGCGTCTGTAATGCCACTAGCGTGTCATCAACCGCGAGCAGGCAGGTTTTCACAGAAAAACGCGCGAGTTGGTCCTTGCGAACCACCGCCGATACGGCGCCGCGTTCAAGCGCCTGGTGCACGAAATCGTGCCCGTCAAGACGCTCGCCCTTCACCGCGAAGAAAAGGTCGCCTGGCTGAACCGTGCGCGAGTCAATCGAGTATCCCTGTGCGACCTCTTTCAACTCGCACTCGCCAGTCGCGCCCAGAAATTCTTCGATCCGCGCAAGCGGCAGCTTCATGCTTGACCCGCCTTTGCCGCCTGGCATTCGTAACCAGCCTTTATCAGGGCCTCGCGGCTCACTTGCACATCATCGAAGGGAATCGACCCTTCGCGGGAAACCTGCACTTTCTCGTGGCCCTTTCCGGCAACCAGCACGATGTCCCCAGGACGCGCTTCGCCGACCGCAAGTGCAATCGCCGCTCTCCGCTCTGGCTCCATCGTGTAACGCGCCCCTGAGCGCTGTAGGCCGACAACAGCATCATTCATGATCGCCAGGGGATCCTCGCTGCGGGGATTGTCCGACGTCAGCACCACGAAATCACTTCCCTTTCCTGCTGCCTCACCCATGAGTGGACGCTTGGTGCGGTCACGATCGCCTCCGCAGCCAAAGACGGTAATGACGCGCCCCTTCACTCCAGCCTGTGCGACGAATTCCCGGGCTAGCGTGGTCAGGTTCCGCAGTGCATCGTCGGTGTGCGCGTAGTCGACAACGACAGTGAAAGGCTGCCCGCAGTCGACGCGTTCGAATCGTCCGGGCACGCGCGTCAACGCGGCAAGCCCTTTCGCAATCGCATCCTGAGAACAGTTTCTGGCGAGCGCCGCTCCCACCGATGCCAGAATGTTATAGACGTTCACCTTGCCAATCAGCGGCGAAAACACGGGAATCGTTCCCGAAGACCCCATCACATCGAAACGCGTTCCCCTGGGTGTGATGTGCACGTTCTCGGCATGCAGATCGCCGTTGTTCCAACCGTAGGTGAGAACCTGTGATCCGCGCTTCTTGCTGCTCGAAACCAGCTTCTGACCGTACTCATCATCGATGTTAATGATTGCGGCGCGCGGTGCCTCGGTGCCGCATCCCTCAAACAGGATGCGCTTGGTGGCAAAATACTCCTCCATGGTGCGGTGATAGTCCAGGTGGTCGCGGGTCAGATTCGTGAACATGGCAACGTCAAACGGAACCGCAAAAACACGCTGCTGTGCCAGAGCGTGGGAGGAGACCTCCATCACTCCTTCAGTTGCGCCGTGGCCCACGCCTTCTGCCAGCATCTGGTTCAGTTCAAGGGACTCGGGCGTGGTATGGGGCGCGGGTAATACTTTACCGGCGACGTGATATTCGATCGTTCCCACCAGCACGCTCTTCCGCCCCGCTGCCGTAAGAATCGACTCGAACAGGAAAGCGGTGGTGCTTTTCCCATTGGTGCCGGTAATCCCCGTAAGCGCGATCCGTTCTGCAGGGCGATTGTAAAAGTTCGCACTAAGCCGTCCCAGCGCGCGTCTACCATGCGGAACCAGGACCCACGCGACTCCGGCGCGTGGGGGTTCGGTCGCGGAATCGCTGACCACAGCCACTGCACCCGAGGCGATAGCCCTGTCGATGAAGGAATTGCCGTCGCTGCTCTCCCCGCGCATCGCGACGAAAACGAAGCCAGGCGAGACCCGCCGCGAATCATAGGCCAGTCCCGTGACAGTCGGATTGCCACTCCGGGAAAGAACTTCTGCCCCCTGCAGGATCTGCTCAAAGGTCATTGGCTTGATTTTAGAGCATACGGCTGTTCGGCCTGTGCTCGGGCTCAGGGTAGGTTCCGTCGCGAAGTCCTGGTGGGCTTTAACTACCGCCCGAACTTCACGACGACTTTCGATCCGGCAATCACGTGAGATCCAGGCGCCGGAGACTGCTCGCGTGCGATGCCGCTGCCAACGGGATTCAGTTCCAAGCCGCTGTCTTGCGCAGTTTCGATTGCCCCGCGAACACTCTTGCCAATAAAAGATGGAACTTCAATTCCCCCCTGCTCGACATCCAGTACAACCGTTCCGCTTGGAGCCGGCTTTGCGTTCTCGGAGATCGGACTGGTCGGCGCCGGCGCTTGCAGATTAGCAGACACCTTAGTGTCTTTTTCGCGAAGTGCCGCGGCCACAATTGGACCTTGCGCCGCAGAAGGCTTCGCTACCGCCGCTTGTGAAACGGGTGTCTCCGCCGCCCCTGTCGCTCCCACCTCCGAAAGCTCCAGTGCTGAGCCAAGATGATCCGGCGAACTCTCATCCAGGTCTGAATCTTTCACGCGGTTTTGCGCCAGCCACGCCTGGCGATTTGACGGAAGGGCGATGTCGTGCGGAACATGCAAGTACTCGAGCACTTGCTGCGTGATGCGCTGGAACACGGGTGCCGCAACCTGTCCCCCCTGGTGCAGTCCTACCGCCGAGTCGAGAATCACTGCAACCGTCACCGCCGGGTTGTTAATCGGCGCGAATCCTGCGAAAGAGCCGACATACTTCGTCCGCGAATAGATGCCCGTAGAAGGATCGACTTTCTGTGCGGTGCCCGTCTTGCCTGCAGAGCTATAGCCCTCCAGAACCGCCTTACGCCCCGTTCCATGCAGCACGACCCCACGCATCATCTGACGCATTTGCGCTGCCGTCATAGATGAGATCACGCGACGCTCATGTTCAGGATGAAAGACCACAGGCTGCGGCACACTTTGCGGCTGGATGGTGCTGGCTACGATGCGCGGCGCCTCCCACACTCCGTCATTTGCGAAGATTGAAACCATCGCTGCCAACTGAATGGCGGACACGCCGATTTCCTGCCCCATGGAGATGGCACCGATCGAAACCTTCGACCAGTGATTCACCGGCTTGGTCATTCCCCGGGTCTCGCCCGGCAGTTCAATTCCAGTTTGCTGTCCAAATCCAAAAGCGCGGATGTATTTGTAGAAGCGGTCTTCTCCAAGCCGGAGCGCGATTTTGATGGCGCCGACATCGCTCGACTCCGCCAGCACGTCCGCGACTGACAGCAATCCATGCGGCTTACTGTCGCGGATTCGCATACCGTTGACTACGATCGAGCCCATCTGGCAATCGAACATCTCCTCCGGCCGTGTGAGCTTCTCCTCCAGCGCCGCGGAAATCGTAACCAGCTTGAATGTGGATCCGGGTTCGTAGATATCGCTGACCGCCCGGTTCTTTAACGCCTCGTTGCGGATCTCTTTTTTGACATTGGGATTGAAGTTTGGCCGATTCGCCAATGCCAGAATTTCACCGGTATGCGGATTCTCGACAATCACCGTGCCGGCGATCGCTTGTGTGTCCTTGATCGCCTGCTCAAGCTCGCGCTCGGCAATGTACTGGATCTTCTCGTCGATGGTGAGGACCAGATTATCCCCAGCCTCTGGTTCCTTCTCGATGCGGCCAAACCACTTTTTGCGGGCGTCCACGGAAATCTGCATCCGCCCGGGCTGGCCTTTGAGTTGTTCGTTATACTCGCGCTCGATGCCGCTCAAGCCGCCGTCGTCGGTGCCCACATATCCGAGCACCTGCGCGGCCAGGTCGCGCTTGGGGTAGAACCGTTTCGATTCCTTCTGAAAGTGGATGCCCTGCAGATTAAGGGCGCGAATGCGTTCGATGGTTTCCGCGTCCGCTTTACGAGCTACCCAGCAGAATGTCTTGTGCGCGCGACAGTCAGCAAGGACCAGGCGCGCATCCTCACCGGTGATGTGCGTGATCAACGAAACTGCGTTCACCAGATCAGGAACTTCGGTCGGCACGGCAAAGGCAGAGTCGACCATGATCGACATCGCCAGTTCGTTGCCTTGACGGTCGTAGATAATCCCGCGCTTCGCAGAGACGTTGACCGAGCGTTGCTGCTGATGCTCGGCGCGCTGCTGAAAATCGCCGTAGCAGAAGATCTGCAGATATACCAGCCGCAGGCAAATAATCGCGCACCAGAACAGCATGAGGCCACCAAGCAGGTACAAACGGTGGTTGCCGGCGGAGCGCGTGGAAGGCACGATCAGTTCCTCATGATTTCATCTTAAAGACAAACATGGCGGCTGGCCGGTTTCCGGTAGCCGCCAAAAACTGCCTGCTGCGGGAAAGGTTCAAACCACCTTCCGTGCCTGGACCTCGTGGAATGCTATCGTGCCGAGATCGCTGAAATTGGACTCACGCTTGCCATTTCTGGTGCGCCTGCATCCGCTGACGTGTCCAGGTGCATGACCTGTCCCGCCTGCGGAGATTGCAATCCCAGCTTGCGCGCCATCAGGTCGATGCGTTCCGGATTGCGCAGCGAGGCATCTTCCAGGTGAAGCTCCCGGTTCATTTCGACCATGCCGTCGCGTTGAATCTTCAGGGACTCGATCTGGTAGCCGTACTCGATTGCCTTGAAATGCTGCCAGGCGTAAGTCATGACCAGCAGAAACAGGCACCCCAACGCGATTCCGAACTGTCGCATCTCGCGCCCGCGGCGCGGGTCTTCCACCTTCACCAGACGCGAGTTGTCGATCGCCTTGTTGAAGTAGATCTCGGGCGTGCCGATCCAAAACGACGGCCGTCGGCCCGACATCGCTACTCTCTGCGTCACCGCCGCCGTTGCCATCAGGCCACCCCAAGCAGATCGGCTTCGACGAGCGCAGGCTTAGTCTGGCCGGCATACCAACGCTCCAGCTCAGTGTCCGCGTTCGCGTTAAGAATGCGAGCTTCCGTCCGCTCGACCGTTGCGATCAGTTCGTTGATCAGCGTTCCTGTGTACATGGCCCTGACTCCTGTTCCTACCCGATTTCTCCCCGGGACGGCTTCGAGAGATGGGTAGGATTTTGGTGTTTCGCCCTTTCGTGAAAGGCGATGCCCTCCCGGAAACCTTGCCCCGGCACGCCTTCCCTGGTGCGTGCGTGCCGGGCTTCCTTCACCCACAATCTGCCCCAACGTAAGAAGCGGTCACGCTGGGGGGCTCCGGCGGGTTCTCCGGAGCAAAACCTTTTCAAGTAGCGCCGCATCTTGCCGGCTGTCCCGAGGGCGTCTCGCTCTCGGCGGCGATTTCCCGCCAGCGCTACTAAACTCTTTCGGCGGCTCGCAGCTTCGCGCTGCGCGACCGCGGATTGCGATCAATCTCTTCTTCGGTCGCGATCACCGGCTTCTTCGTCAACAGCCGGTAGTGACCTTGCTTCATTCCCTCGCGCAGTGCATCTTTCACGATGCGGTCCTCCAGCGAGTGAAAGCTGATCACCACTAGCCGGCCTCCCGGCTTCAGCAGCTGCGGCCCTGCATCCATCAACTTCCGCAAATCATCCAATTCACGGTTTACGAAGATTCGGAGAGCTTGAAAGGTTCGTGTCGCGGGATGAATTCGTCGTTCGGCAGAATTCATTGGCCGGGCCGCGGCTGAAACGATTTCCGCAAGTTGCGCGGTAGTCCGTATCGGCCGCGACCGGACAATGGCTCTGGCGATTCTCCGCGACCTCCTTTCCTCACCGAATTCGTAAATCAGGTTGGCGAGTGTGACCTCGTCGGCCTGATTTACCACTTGTTCGGCGGTCTCGCCGGACTGCGTATTCATACGCATGTCCAGCGGTCCTTCCGCCTGAAAACTGAATCCCCGCGCGGCGTTGTCGAATTGCAGGCTGCTGACGCCTAGGTCGGCTAGTAAACCGTCGACCTTGAAGTCGTCGATCGTCAGTCGTCGGTCGTCGGCTAAATCTGCAAAGGATCCATGCCGCAACTCGATGGTCGGCCAGTCTGTTCGGTCGTCATCCTCTGTCGGCCGGTCTTGGCTCTTGCCGACGACCGACGACTGACGACCGACGACTAAGCTCTTGCCTGCCGCTTCTAACGCTGCAGGATCTTTATCGACCCCAATCAAACGACCCAGTGCGCCGAGGCGTTTTGCGATTTCGTAACTGTGCCCGCCCAGGCCCACCGTGGCGTCGATATACGTCCCACCGCGCCGGATGTTTAGAAAATCGATCGCTTCTTTTAAAAGAACCGGTACATGGCCAGCCTTGCCACCATGCCCCCGCTCGGGGGTATTTTGTCCAGAACCCTCGTCCACTAGATGCCCAGGTCGTCGAGCGTCTTCTCATCTTCCGTAGTGAATGACTCGGTCTCGATCTCCCTCTGCAACGCTTCCATGTTGCGCACTTCGAGATAGGTCAGGTTCCCCAGCACCGCAACTTCGCCCTTGATGGCTGCGTTCTCGCGCAACAACTGCGGGATCAACAACCGGCCCTGACCATCCATTTCCACCTGCTGTCCCCAGTAGTTCACCCGCGCCAGGAACTTCTTCTTCGTGGGATTGAAGGTGGAGAGCCCTGCCAGCTTCTGCTCGATCCGCTCCCATTCCTCGAAGGGATATATCTGGGCAACCTTCCCGTCCAAACTTGTGATGTAGAATTGCGTCCCGTATTTCTCGTCGATCACCCGCTTGAACTCGGCCGGGACCTTCAAACGTCCTTTTTCGTCGACGCGAGTTGGGTGATTGCCGCGAAACATATGTCTGTTTGCGCCGATGAGGGCGCCCGCTACGGCTGATAGTTGCTACCAAAGCAACCAGGGAGGAGGTAAAAGCGGCTTGCAAAGCGGTCATTTCCGGTTCGTTCGGGCTGTTTTTCAGGGTGTCAGTCTTAAATTCCACTGGCGCCTCAAAAGTCGTCACCGCTGCCCACGACCTCTATTGACTTGACCACTTTCTACCACTTTTGCCCACATCCTACGCCTAACTGGTTTATTGTCAATAAGAAAGTTGGAGGTTGCAGGGATCTCAGAAGTACATCTTGGAAAAGCGCCAGTCGTAGTGGCTAACTGGGATGGTGACCACAAGATGTTGGGTTGAAGAAAGTGGTTCTTTCACCGTTTCTTCGCTTCGATTTTTCTTGCGTTTTCTTTTTCCTGTGGATATAGCACGGGAGCCTTCCTGAATTGGCTCGTTGTTTTCTCCATGTCGAGTGATCTTGAATTCAAAAGCTGGGTCGGATTCCCGATTGAGAAGGTCTTTCTCTTCTTTGCGGATCCAGCGAACCTGCCGCGCCTCATGCCTCCAATTACGGACACGCGCATTGATACCGTGCGTCTTGTTCCCCCGCCCGTAACATCGATTCAACTTACTTCGGAACAGCAGCGGTCGCTCGCCGGCATTGGCTCGGAAATCGTCACGTCGTTCCGCGTGCTGCCACCACTTCCTTTGCGGGGACGATGGGTCGCGAAGATTACGGCTTTTCGGTGGAACGAATTTTTCGAAGACGTGCAGCTGCAGGGGCCATTTAAAAGCTGGCATCACCGGCATGAGTTGGTATCAGAAGTTCGCGAGGACAAGCAGGGGACGCTTGTCATCGACAAGGTCGCTTACGCATTTGGACTCGGCCCGCTCGATCCGTTGATTGAGGCCCTGGTTTCGAAGCGGATCGAGGGGATCTTCACCCATCGGCAGCGGATTTTGCCGGACCTTTTGCTGGGTTAGCTGGGTTGTCGTCAGAGAAATAGGGAGAAGGCGGAACGAACCGAAGCCCTTTCCGCCTGGGTAATGGTGTTGTTCCTTGCTATGCGCTTGCTTGGAAGTTGCTCTGTTGCCCCCGCGAATCGAAGGCTCCGTTTTGAAGTGCGAACTGCTGCATATCCTGCTGCAAGCTTGTGTAGGCTTTTTGAGCGGACGCAAGATCCCCCGCCTGCAAATCCTGGCCAAGCTGGCCGAAGTCCTGCATCAGGGAATTGCTGCTCTGTCCGCCTTCCGCGGAATGATGATGGTGATGGGGACGCTGTGCGGCATGATTCTGCAAGCCCTGTTGCAGGGTTGCAAAATCCTGCTGCGCGCCACCCAGGTTTCCTGATTGCAGATCGCCGTTGAGCTGCTGAAGCGCCTGCGCAATCGGATTCTGGTTCTGGGTTGACGATGAGCCGCTCAGTTGGGGAGAGTCCTTCTGCAGAGTGGCGAAATCGGTCGCTGCCGCCGACAGGTTGCCCGACTGCAGGTCCTGTCCGAGTTGCTCAAAGTCTTTCTGGAATTGCTGAATCCGACTGGAGATACTTTGGGTATTTGCATTCAGGAAATTACCGCTGAAGATGTTCGAAACGTTCATTCATTCTCCTCGTCAGGGAGAGGCCAGGGGCGAAGGAATGCCCGAATGAACCTACCCCAACTTTCCATCGGCAGAGGAAGAAACGAGTTGAGCTCAAAAGGCGCGACTTTCGCTGCCGGTGGACGGTTACCTTCCAGAGCATCTCCAGCACCACTTTGGCGAGCTCTAAACGATTGCGTCGGACGGGGTTAGTGATGCGCTCGCGGGGAGTGGTCGGCAATCGTGACCCAGCGGCTCGGGGCAAGGGCAATGTTTGCCGAGGTATTCTTCTTCAGACAAAACATTGCTCTATTTCGACGGTTTAAGTTTTTCAGCCTTCTGCCGGGCTTCGTCGGCTTCGTGTTGCATGCCTTTGGCGGAGTAGACTTCGCCGAGAGCCAGCTCGGTATCGACGTCGTCTCCTTGTTTCTGTTGCTGGGAGTGGAAGGCAGCGATGGCGGCATCGTAGTTCTTCTGACTGGCTTCCGACAGTCCCAATCGATAGAACACGGAGTCGAGATCAGGCTCCAATTCTGCCGCGAGTTTGAACTCTGCTACGGCTGCCTGGTGATTCTGCTGAGCGGCGAGAGTCATGCCGAGGCCCAGGTGGGCATATCCGTCATTTGGATCGCTTTGCACCAGCTTGCTGAAAATCTCCTTCGCCTCGGCAACACGGTGCTGGTTGAAGTAGACCATTCCCAGTTCGTAGCGTGCCCCGGTTTGCGCGGGCGCGAGCTCGAGCACTTGCTTCAGTTCCGCTTCCGCGAGCGGATATTGCTTCTGGTCGAAGTAAGCATGAGCCAGCGCAAAGTGCGCGGGAGCGTAGCCCGGACGCTGCCGGATCGCCGTCTGCAGTTCGGCGATTGCCTTGTCCATTTTGTTGTCTTCGATCAGTTCTGCCCCACGCTGCACATGGATGAGGTAGCTGCGCGAGCGGTACAGGCTCGCTCCCGTACCAAGCAGAATCAATGCGACGAAGAAAATAATCGACAGGCGGCGGAGAACGCTAGGCGCCGGGGAAATACGCGCGATCAACGCTCCGAACACCAGGCCTGTGACCAGGCCGCCGATGTGGGCGGCGTTGTCGGTGCGGCCTGAGGCTGCGCCGAAGATCAGCACGTACCCCGCGAATACAAGAA
This sequence comes from uncultured Acidobacteriota bacterium, assembly GCA_963729415.1. Taxonomy (GTDB): domain Bacteria; phylum Acidobacteriota; class Terriglobia; order Terriglobales; family Acidobacteriaceae; genus Gp1-AA133. The sequence goes on from CAVSOD010000022.1 coordinate 144,800, forward strand.
CGCTGCGGAGACGAGAACGCACCACCACCATGGGCACTGAGAACTCCCCCAGGTAGTGAGAAGCGATTAGGGCACCGACGATCCCGAAGATGGCGCCCGAAGCTCCGACACTGACCCCTACGGGCCGCCACCACACGCTGGCCAGGCTGCCGCCGATTCCAGAAAGCAGGTAGACGCAGGCAAAGGTCCAGTGTCCGTAAAGTCCCTCGCACATCGCGCCCAAGTCCCACAGGCACCACATGTTGAAAAAAATGTGCCACAGACCCCCGTGGAGGAAGATGCAGGTCAGCAACCGCCACGGCTGACCACCCAACGTGTATGGACCGAAGTTCGCGCCCCACTCGATCAATTGCCGCGAATTCGGGTCCATGGCGATGCCTTCGAGTGCCATCGCGCCGAAGACAACCAGATTGATGACGAGGAGGACCTGGGTGACGATCGAGGACGTGCTGAGTCCCGATGCCCAGGGAACAGGCATCACGGGTTGAATGGCGTCTTCCGGCTCTTGGCCGCGTTGGGCGGCTTCGTGCCGTACACACCACTCACAAATCTTCCGGAAGGAAAAGGCAGTGAGATTCCGTCCGCATTGTGCACACTTGGCCAAGGTTGAGATCGCTCGCGCAGGGAAAGCTTTTCGTTACTTGTTGGGCTCCACGTAGACTGCGGTGCCATAGGCGAGCACTTCGGTGACGCCCTGCATGATCTCGGTGGCATCGTAACGTGCGCCGACGACAGCGTTGCCGCCCAGCTCTGCCGCGTGCTGCAGCATCAGGTCGAACGCCTCGGAGCGCGTCTTCTCGCACAGGTTCGTCAGCAGCGTGATGTTGCCACCTACGAGGGTCTGCAACCCTGCGCCGATCGTGCCGAAAATCGACCGCGAGCGCACCACAATCCCACGCACAACGCCGAGGGTGCGAGTCACCCGATAGCCATCCAATTCGAACTGGGTGGTGACCATATTGTGGGAGACCATCCGGCCGGTGGGCGCATGGTAGGTAGACATAATCGGCCTTCTCCTTCGACGGAATAAGCCCAAACATACCCGGACTCGCCTCAACTATATCGCGAGTGGCAAAGCCAGGCGAGATGGACGCCCGATACGATGCGTCTCCGCTAGCGAAGCGGATCGCCGAGAGTCTATTCAAGATCGGCGTCGATGAAAAACGCGTCCGCCTCCGAGTCGTACGTCACATGCAAGAGGTTGGGCTTACAGCAGACCTGACAGTCTTCCACATACTTCTGAGTTCGTCCCGCGGATTCGTCGACCGACGTTGGATTCCACTCTCCGCAGCCCGCACACTGAAAGCCTGAATCCATCAGGCTGATTGTAGCTTTCAAGGCGACCCGGCGTAGGTGTCGACAAATCGCCTTCCTTCGGCGCCGCGCTAAAACAACGTTGATGAAATCCAATGAGTGCATCCGTCGAAACTGATCAGCAGGACATACTGAATCTACAGCGTGCGAATTTCTCTATAATGCCGAGCACCATGCCAACCCGACGAACTTTCTTACATGCCAGTGCGGCCACTGCGAGCGCAACTGTTCTTACTCGTGCAATTGCTGCCGAAAATCTTGACAACTCGAATGCAATTCTTCCCCCCGCAATCGCGGCATTGAAATCGGTGAAGGATCAAGTTCATCCCATCACCACGGAAGAACGGTTGGCGCGTCAGGAGAAGGCACGCCACCTGATGGAAGCAAATGATCTCGATGCCATCATTCTTATGGAGGGAACTTCGCTGAACTACTTCACCGGCATTCGCTGGTGGGGTGGGGAACGAATGTTCGCGATGGTTTTGCCTGCCAAGGGCACCGCGTTCTACGTCTGCCCTGCATTCGAAGAAGGGCGGGCCCGCGAGCAGGTCGCTTCCGCCCCTGAGAGTGGCCAGGCCGACGTTCGCACCTGGCAGGAAGACGAGAGCCCGTATCAACGTCTGGCACAAGGTCTCAAAGACCGCGGCATTCTCACTGGAAAAGTCGGGATTGAGGAAACGGTCCGATTCGTATTCCGCGACGGCATCGAAAAGGCAGCGCCCCAGGCCAGGCTCATGAGCGCGACTCCTGTCACTGCCGGGTGTCGCATGGTCAAGAGTCCAGCCGAGCTTGCGTTGATGCAACTTGCTAACAACGTAACCCTCACCGCCTATGAAGCCGTCTATCGTTCCTTGCATGACGGCATGACCCAAGTTGACGTCGGCCGCTTGATCGCCGCCGCTCATGACAAGCTCGGTTTCTCTGGAGATGCCTTAGTCGAAGTCGGGGAGTTTTCCGCGTTCCCGCATGGCTCGACGCAACCGCAGATCGTCCGCGAGGGCCTGCCGGTTCTAGTAGACGGTGGCTGCAAGGTGGAAGGCTATCAATCCGATATCACCCGCCTGCTGGTGATTGGCACTGTGCCTGACAAGCTGAAGAAGGTTTTCGATATCGTGCATCACGCGCAATCCACGGCACTGGCAGCCGCCCGACCAGGCGTGGAATGCGGTTCGATCGACACCGCGGCGCGCAAAATCATCACCGACGCCGGCTACGGACCGGACTACAAATTCTTCGTCCACCGCGTCGGACACGGTATCGGGATGGACATCCACGAGTGGCCTTATCTGGTGCGTGGGAACTCGACAAAACTAACGCCAGGGATGACCTTCAGCGACGAACCGGGGATCTACATCCGCGGCGAATTTGGGGTTCGCCTCGAAGACGATATGCATATTACAGAAGATGGGGCAGAACTGTTCACGCCACAGTGTCCGTCGCTCGAACAACCCTTCGCACCCGCAACCTCTTCGTCTTAAGACGAACGCGTCCCGTGGCGCAGCCTATTAATTAAAGGACCGGCTGAGGACGCAATTCTTCCAGCTGTTGCTTCACCGCGACACTGAGACGCCGCACACCCTCGCGAATCTGATCCGGTGGAGCAGCCGAAAAATTCAGCCGCAGGTGCCGGCGTGCGTCTTCCTGATTTCCGTTCGGTGCGTAAAAACAATCACCGGGAACAAAGGCAACGTTCTCGCGAACCGCCGTTTGGAAGAGTTGTTGCGCGTCCATGCCCACCGGCAAACACACCCACAAAAACAATCCGCCCTTCGGCCGCGTCCAGGTCACCTCAGGTGGGAAATATTCCGCCAGCGCGGTCAGCATTACGTCGCGCCGCTCCCGATAAACTCGTCGAATCAGCTTGACGTGTTCGTCGAGGAAGTTATCGCGCGCAACCTCGTAAGCCACCATCTGCCCGAACGTTGAGCTATGCAGATCGGCGCCTTGTTTAAGCTGGACCAGCTTCGAGATCACCTCGGGCGGTGCGACGATCCAGCCCAGGCGCAATCCGGGCGCCAGTGTCTTCGAGAACGTACTCAGATACAGGACATTGCCGATCGAGTATCCCTGGTCGCGGCGAAGATTCTCGCGATCCAGCACCACCAGCGGTGGGAGGTGCTCCCCTTCGAAGCGCAACTGGCCGTACGGATCGTCCTCAACAATAGGAATTCCATATTTATCGGCCAGCAGAACAAGTTCGTGACGTCGCCCCTCAGAAAGTGTCGTGCCGCCGGGATTCTGAAAGTTGGGCAGTACATACATGAATTTCGGGCCTGAGCGCAGAGGCGCTTCCAGTGAATCGGAACGCAGGCCATCTTCATCGCTCGGCACGCTCAAGTAGTCCGCGCCGTAGACGCTGAACGCTTGCAGGGCTCCCAGGTACGTGGGCGCTTCCACCAGTACGCGATCTCCGGGATTGATCAGAAGCTTTCCAATCAAGTCCAGCGCCTGCTGGGAACCCGAAGTGATCATCACGTTTTCGGTCTTCGCCCTGATGCCGTAGCGGTCAATGTGACGCGCGATCATCTCGCGCAACGGTTCGTAGCCCTCTGATGCCCCGTACTGCAACGCCAAATGGGGTTGCTCTTCCAGAACCTTTTTACAAGCCTCCCGGAATCTCTCGGTCGGAAACACCTCCGCGGCCGGGAGCCCACCCGCAAACGAAATCACTTCGGGCCTCTGGGTGAATTTCAGCAACTCCCGAATGGCGGAACTCCGCACACCCTTTGTGCGCTGCGCGTATCGTGAAGTCCAGGCAGTCGACATTCGTCTCCTCCACGACCAGCATACGCCGTCGCTCGAGGAAGCGATGTGATGTTGGATGGTTGCGTTGTGACGAAAATCACCGCAGCGCGTGACGCGCAAGTTCCCACAAGTCTCGCGGTGGCAAGGGAATTGCTCGTAAAACATCGAACTCGGCGCTGCGGGTAAGGTCTATGCCAACACCGCGACCTCGAGTTTCATTCATCCCTCCCCCAAGGCCGTCCAGAAGTGCGGACGGCCATGTTTTTGCAACTGGAAATTTCCTTTCGCAACCCAACCCTCAACGCATCAAAGTTCGACGTCAAATGAAGTTCACCTGGGGGAAGTCAGGAGGTCGGCTGGTTTGGCCATGCCATGTTTGCGGATGCGTGCCCTTTCGGTGACTTTTGCGTCCGCTGCACGCCTTGATAGACTCTTGTGTCGCGATTGCGCGGCGGCGGGTGCAGGACGGCCCAGCCCACTTGGGGCGAAACTCGTTTGCTAAAACTGAAAACTAATCAGCAAATGGCCATCTGTGGCCGACGGCATGATTTATTTTTTCGGAGCCCTGCGTCTGCTTGGTATGAAATCGCCACATTGCGGATGTTTCCGTTCTTATTATTAGCTGTTTTTTGTGCGTTGACGATTCCCGCCTCCGCGCAAATTTCGCCCGGCCCCCTCGCCCGGCCTCACCAATATCTCGACGGTGCATTGCACTGCACCGATTGTCACAAAATTGGTGGCGGACAGCCGCAGTTCAAATGCAGCGGCTGCCACACCGACATCGGCGAGCGTGTCAACGCTAAGCGGGGACTGCACGGTTCCTACCATATTCCTCCCGGCTCGAGCCAGGAGTGCGTGCGCTGCCACTCCGATCACAACGGAGTGAATTTCGCCCTCATCAAGTGGGATCCCAACAAGTTCGACCACAAGGAGACGGGCTATCTGCTTGAAGGCAAGCACGCCGGTCTAGCCTGCAACAAGTGCCACTCCCCCGACAAGATTCCGGCTGCCGAGCGCGCCCAGATCAAGATGAAGGACCTGAGCAAGACGTTCCTGGGGATCCCGCAAGCTTGCGTGGCTTGCCACAAGGATTTCCACGAAGGCCGGCTTGGTCAGAATTGCGTGCAATGCCACAACTTCGTCGATTGGAAAGATACTTCCGGAAAGTTTGATCACAGCAAGACCCGCTATCCACTTACCGGACTGCACCAGCAGGTAAAGTGCGAGAAGTGCCATACGCCCGATGCCAGCGGGGCTCCGCGTTACAAGGGTCTGCCTTTCAGCAAGTGCGACGACTGTCACGCAGATCCGCACAAGGGAAGTTTCAAGGACAAAAGTTGCGCGTCGTGCCACAACACAAACAGCTGGAAGAAAGTGTCCAGCAGCGGGCTGAGCAACACCTTCGATCACTCAAAGACCAAATATCCTTTGCTGGGTAAGCACGCTACGGTCGAGTGCGAAGCCTGTCACATCAAAGGCGATTTCAAGAAGGAACTGCCTTTCGCGAAGTGCACCGACTGCCACAAGGATGAGCACAACGGCCAGTTCGCGAAACGGAAACCCGACGGCATCGAGTGCTCCTCCTGCCACAACGTGGATGGATGGAAGCCGTCTCTGTTCGACGTCAAGGCGCACGCAAAAACCGACTACCCCCTGATTGACGGGCATGCCAAGGTGAAGTGCGACGGCTGCCACACCCCAAAGGGCAAGGACACCATCTTCAAAATCGTCAACTTCAAGCGGTGCACTGATTGTCACATGGATGAGCACGACAATCAGTTCGTCGGCAAGCCCTATGAGAATCAATGTGACCAATGCCACAACCTGAAGGGTTACAGCCCATCTACCTTCACCCTGGCGCAGCATAAGAAGACCAAGTTCGACCTCACTGGCGGCCACATCGCGGTTCCCTGCACCGATTGTCACAAGCTGGCGGATAAGAACCAGCCAAAGTCAAAAATCCCCTATCACTTCGCCGACTTGTCCTGCACCACCTGCCATGAGGATATCCACCATGGTCAGTTCAAGGAGCGCCAGGAAAAGGTCGGGAAGGACGGCAAGCCGATGGGTTGCGAGGCCTGCCACGGAACCAAGTCCTGGCGTGAACTGGATGGCTTCGACCACAACACCACATCCTTCCGCCTGGAGGGCGCGCATCGTGCGGTCGCTTGCATCGACTGCCATAAGCCGCCCAACCTGGAAACCAAGCTTATTAATGTGGACTTCAAGAAGGCTCCGGAGAAATGCGAAGAGTGCCACGAAGATCCGCACGGCGGCCAGTTCATCAAGCTCTACGCCAACAAGGTGACTCCGTGTGGGGACTGCCACAATGCGAACAAGTGGAAGCCTTCGGCCTTCGACCATGACAAGAGAACAACCTTCGCGCTTGAAGGCGAACACCGAAATGTCGCTTGCGCCGGCTGCCACAAACTCTTCAAGGAGGTCGACGGAAAGCAGGTCCTCTTCTATGCTCCGACGCAAAAGGCCTGTGCCGATTGCCACGGTCCCGAGGTCAAGCCACTGAAAAAGAGCTGATGTCCTTTGGTAACTACTGAAGGATCAATACTTTGTCCAATATTTTGAACATCTCCAGTGATCCTTGGAGTGCACAAGGTAAAAATACACTACATATCTGAAGAACTTACATTTTTTACGTTCCTAGGTGCGCCTTCAAACCGATTCCAGACTGAATTTTCCCAGTTACGAAATTGGTCCCGTCACATGTACTTGTGTAACCTTCCACAACATTTCTCACCTGCATAAGCTTGCTGGGCGTCAGATTGCTGTTCTTTCTCATAACTTCATTGAATTTTGCAGCTATTTCCGTCTCTTGAGTCGAAATCCTTACGTGCGAGGTTGGGGCAACCTTGGGCTCGACGTTTCTGGTTCATTTGGTAGTCGCGTTTGCGATGCTTCCCGGCGGACAACCGGTGGGCGGACAGTCTCAGTCGTCCGCCAACTCGCGCAGTCCGCACGGAAGCCTGAGCATTCCTTGCCAGAACTGTCACACGCTTAGCGGCTGGAAGCCGATCCGCGCCGTCCCCGAATTCGATCACAACACCACCAAGTATCCTCTGCGCGGCATGCACGAGGGCGTGGCTTGTACGCAATGCCACATCAAGCCGATCTTCTCAAACGTCGGATCGCAGTGCGCCGACTGCCACGCCGACATTCACAAGCGTCAGATGGGGGCCAACTGCGAACAGTGCCACACGGTAAAGGGATGGCACGTTTCGGTTCAGCAGATCAATCAGCACCTTAATCGTTTCCCGCTCATCGGCGCCCACGCTACTGTCGACTGCGATGCCTGTCATAAGAGTGCTGCGGTCGGCCAGTTCCAGGGCCTTTCCACGAAGTGCTACTCCTGCCATCAGACGCGACTTCATCAACACGAAGTCGACCGGACTGGACCACGTCAAGTTCAAGTTCCACCACCGGGTGCGAGCAGTGCCACACCATGGACAATTGGATGGGCGCGAAGTTTGACCATGCTGGCGAAGACCGGGATTTGCGCTGGTGGGTGCCCACGCCACTTTGGACTGCAACGCTTGCCATACCGGCGGAAGATTCGATACCGCGTCCACTTCTTGCGTTGGCTGTCACATGGCGGATTTCAACAAGACCAACAATCCGCCGCATGCGCAGGCTGGCTTCCCGACCACCTGCCAGACCTGCCACAACAGCAGCGCGTGGGATCCAACGACGTTCGATCACAACACCTTCACGAAATTCCCGTTGCAGGGCGCGCACGTCAGCGTGGCCTGCACGCAGTGCCACATCAATGGACAGTTTGTCGGCACGCCGACCGATTGCGCTTCGTGCCATATCAAAGACTTCAACGGCGCCACGAATCCGAATCACGTTCAATCCGGTTTCCCGACAACTTGTCAGCAGTGCCACAACACGACTTCGTGGACACAAGCTACGTTTGACCATTCCTCGACAGGATTCCCGCTGACCGGCGCTCACTCGACCGTGGCGTGCTCGCAATGCCACGTCAACAACAACTACAACTTGACGAATGCGAACACGGCTTGTGTCAGCTGCCATCTGAAAGATTTCCAGACCACGACGAACCCGAACCACGTGACTTCGGGATTCCCGCAGGCTTGTCAGCAGTGCCACAACACGACTTCGTGGACGCAGGCTACGTTTGACCACTCCACGACAGGATTCCCGTTGACCGGCGCCCATACCACCGTGCAGTGCGCCCAGTGCCACATCAATAACAACTACAACCTGACAAGCGCGGACACGACTTGCGTCAATTGCCACCTGAAGGATTTCCAGGGCACCACGAATCCGAACCACGTGACTTCGGGCTTCCCGCAGACTTGCCAGCAGTGCCACAACACGACTTCATGGACTAACGCGAGTTTCGATCACTCCACGACGGGGTTCCCGTTGACCGGCGCCCACACCACGGTGCAGTGCACCCAGTGTCACATCAATAACAATTACAACCTGACCAACGCGGACACCAGCCTGCGTCAACTGCCACCTGAAGGATTTCCAGGGCACCACGAATCCAAACCACGTGAGTTCGGGCTTCCCGCAAACCTGCCAGCAGTGCCACAACACAACGTCGTGGACGCAGGCAACGTTCAATCACAACAACACGGGATTCCCGCTGACCGGGGCGCATACCACAGTGCAGTGCGCCCAGTGCCACATCAATAACAATTACAACCTGACCAGCGCAGCCTGCGTCAACTGCCACCTGAAGGATTTCCAGGGCACGACGAGTCCGAATCACGTTACCTCGAACTTCCCGCAGACCTGCCAGCAGTGCCACACCACCACGAACTGGGGGAATGCCACCTTCGATCACTCGACCACGGGATTCCCGCTCGACCGGAGCGCACACTACGCTGCAGTGCGCCCAGTGCCACGTGAACGGCAATTACAACCTGACCGTGGCGAACACCGCTTGCGTCAGCTGCCACCTCACCGATTTCCAGGGCACGACAGATCCGAATCACGTGACCTCGAACATCCCGCAGACTTGCCAGCAGTGCCACACCACCACGTCGTGGGGCAATGCGACTTTCGATCACTCGACGACTGGATTCCCGCTCGACCGGCGCGCACACCGCACTGCAGTGCGCCCAGTGCCACATCAATGGCAATTACAACCTGACCGCGGCGAACACCGCTTGCGTCAGCTGCCACCTCACCGATTTCCAGGGCACGACCAATCCGAATCACGTGACCTCGAACATCCCGCAGACTTGCCAGCAGTGCCACACCACCACGTCGTGGGGCAATGCGACGTTCGATCACTCGACCACGGGATTCCCGCTGACCGGCGCGCACACCACGCTGCAGTGCGCCCAGTGTCACGTGAATGGCAACTACAATCTCACGTCGGCAAATACTGCGTGTATCAGTTGCCACACGACGGACTACCAGGGTACGAATGCGCCGCCGCACGCCGCCGCCGGTTTTGCGCAGACTTGTCAGCAGTGCCACAGTACGACCAACTGGACCACCGCGACTTGGGATCACTCGACCACTGGATTCGCGCTGACCGGGTTCCACACCAGTTTGACCTGCGCCCAGTGCCACGTGAACAACGCGTATAACCTGACGAGCGGAGCCTGCGTCCAGTGCCACCTGAAGGATTACCAGGGCACCACGGCTCCAAACCACGCGCAGGCGGGCTTCCCGCAGGCTTGCGATCAGTGCCACACCACGACCAACTGGGGTAGCGGCACATTCGACCACTCGACCACTGGATTTGTGCTGACGGGCTTCCACCTCACGATGCCGTGCAGCCAGTGCCACGTGAACGGCAACTACGCCCTGACTAGCGCCAATACCACGTGCATTTCGTGCCACCAGGCGGACTACAACAGCACCAATTCGCCAGCACATGCGGCGGCGGGATTCCCCACCACCTGTGACGTGTGCCACAGCACAACGAATTGGACCGGGGCTACGTTCAACCACAACAACACGACGTTCCCGCTCACTGGTTATCACGCGACTTCCGCCGTCACGTGCGTGATGTGTCACGTGAACAACAACTACACCACCCTGCCGACCGCCTGTGTTGGCTGCCATCAGACGGATTACAACGGGACCACGAATCCGAATCACGCTTCCGCCGGGTTCCCGACGACTTGCGCCACTTGCCACACGACCACGGCTTGGACAGGTGCGACGTTCAATCACACCTGGTTCAACCTGAATCACGGCAACGCAAACGGCGTGTGCGCGACCTGCCACACCAACCCGAGTGACTACTCGATCTTCCAGTGCACAGGTTGTCACGGTGGAAACAATGCTGCCAATTTCAATCACCCCAACGTCGGCGGGTATGTCTACAACAGCGTGAATTGTTACCAATGCCACGGAAAGCGGTAAGTGGCTTCGATTGGCAGTGATGCGGTCGAGTCGGGCCTGAGCGGCGGCAAAAATGCAGCAGAGCGAAATAACTTTCCCCCCGCGGGTGAGAGCCCGTGAGTTATGAGGTCTGATGAATTGTAGGCGGCTACTTCTCGTGCTGGTGTTGGCGCTGTTAGTGTCTCTGGGCGCGGCACAAAGCACGGCTGGCGGCGCGGCCGAGGTCGAGCAGTTGCAAGTGAGGCGCGAGGGCACCGACGTCACGATCCAGGTGATCCTGACGGGTACGGTAAAGCCCTCCATCGAGACGGCGATCAATCCCGACCGGCTCGTTCTTGTACTCCCCGGCACTCTTTCCGACGCAAAGCAAAAACACTTTCCCCTCGACGCCAATGGTGTTCGTGGCGTACGCATGGGCTTGAACACTGCCAATCCTCCGGTCACCCGTGTGGTCGTGGATCTGGACAGCGCGCATCCCTACTCGCTGAGCTCGGAAGGAAACACCATCACCTTGCGCGTGCAGCCAGTTGAGAGTGCCGTCGCGCGCCGTCAAGGCCCCGCTCCCGCCGCTTCGGCACCGCTCATCGGGGTATTTCGGCGGAAGCCAGAACCGCCCCCGGTGGATTCCGCAACGACTGCGGCTCCCATACCCGTGCCCCCGAAGCTGCCGCCCATCAACTTCCCGGAGAAGCAGGCCGCGCCTGCCTCACAACCAGCAACTGTGTCGGCCACTAAAGCTCCTTCGGCGACCCATCCCAATGTTGGAGGCTTGCAACAGGGGACAGTATTTCCGGGCATGGGCACCCCCGGCGCAGGCAGCGTACCCCAGGCGCAAGGCGCCTCGAGCGTTCCGGGAAACACGGTTACGGTTCAGAGCACGCAGTCAGCCGCCACGCTTGCACCGCCAAACGCATCTGGCGTTACGGTAAAGACCGCTGCTCCCTCGAGCTTGCCTCCGAGCACAGGCCAGCCTTCTTCGATCGCGGTCAGTGTTGCTCCCACCGCGAAGACCAATGCTGCCACGACAACCTCGAGCGCTGCGCCGATCTCGACTCCGCGCAACGCCAGCGGCGACAAACAGCGCATCCACGGCTGGTGCCAGTCCCGCAACGACAGCGAGCTCCTCTGCACCGGCTGCCGTTGCTCCGAACACTGTTTCAACACCTAGCTCCGCAGGCGCGGCGAACGTGACATCGAAAGTGCTCTCCGCGACCGTGTCGCAGCCTCGCATCGACCTCCGCGCCCATCGACTACCGCTACTGTAGCCAACCCACTCGGAACCGCATCGTCGACCACACCAACCCCGGCGAGTTCGAATACGGCGACGCCTGCGGTCCAGGGTGCGACGGTGACAAATCCTTTGGGATTGCCTCCCGCTGGCGCCGCGTCTGCGTCGCCATCGACGACCAGCGTCTCCCCAACCAGTGGGGCGACTGTGGCAAATCCGTTGGGCTCGGCTTCGACAACTACTGTAGCCACTTCGGGCAACTCGACCTCAAACACCAACTCGGCCACTCCCCAGGGTGCCACCGTCTCGAATCCTCTTGGGCTCGCACAAAGTGCTCCCACTGCTGCTCCCTCGACCCCGGCAGGGGCAACGGTGTCCAATCCTCTCGGACTTGCCCCGGGCGAAACGGCGCAGATCGAAGTAGTCGAGCCTGCCGACGTCGCTCCTGCTGAAGCTACGCCGGCGAAGCCCACACAGAACACGGTCGTCGCCAAGGCAATCGAGCCCGACATTCCCGCTGCTCTCGCCCTGCGTGCGACACATCCGGATTTCCGCACGGCGTTTCGCATTAAATACGTCGCTGCCGGAGCTGCTTACCTGGATGGTGGCCGCGGCGCTGGCTTGGCCGAAGGGATGAAATTGGTCGTGCGCGACACGCCCACTGGCTCCGTCGTTGCAGCTGCCGACGGGAACGCTGACGATGTGGTGGCCGAATTGGAAGTCACTTCGGTTGCCGAAGCATCTGCGGTCAGCGACATTCATACTCCCAAACGCGACGTAAAACCCGGCGACCTCGCTTATCTCTCTGCGCAAGACGAACAGTCTCTCGTTCAGCAGAGCACCCTCAGCGCAACGCGCAAGTACCCGACAGTCATCTCCTTCACTGAAGGTGACACACTCGACGAGGAAGCTCGCGTTCAGGTTCCCCGTCCCCCGATGCCTTCCGTTAACCGCGCCCGGGGCCGCTTCGGCTTCGACTACATGGGAACTCAGTTCCACGGCGCAACCGGCGGAACGAACACAAGCGTCGGTCTGGTCGCCCGCGTCGACATGACCCGCATTGGCGGCACTTATTGGAATGCGACCGGCTACTGGCGCGGCAGCCTGACGGCAAACAACTATTCGGGCGAATCGACACTGCAGGATTTGATCAACCGCACCTACCACATTGGGATGACTTACGACAATCCCAACTCTGCATGGGTCGCGGGGTTTGGCCGGATGTACCTCCCCTGGGCAACCAGTCTGGACACGATCGACGGAGGATATTTCGGCCGCCGCATGGGACATGGTTCGACTGTCGGAATCTTCGCCGGTTCTACTCCCGACCCAACATCCTGGAGTTACAGTCCCAACCGCCGGATCGCTGGATCGTTCGTCAACTTTGAAGGCGGCAGTTACGACGATTTCCGCTACTCCTCCACCTCGGGAGTGGCCCTGAGTACGCTGAGTTGGAAAATCGATCGGCCCTTCGTTTTCTTCGAGAACTCGATCTCCTACAAGCGATATGTGTCGCTTTACGACTCAATGCAGATAGATAGCCCCGTTGGAGCGACCGCGGGCAGCTCGCCGGGACCGGGGATCGGGCAGAATTTCCTTACTCTCCGGATTCAGCCCCATGAGCGCATCGAATTTGACGCCAACTACAGTTCTTTCAGGGATTTACCCACGTTCGACACCACTCTGATCCAAACTGGCCTGCTCGATAAGTACCTCTTCCAGGGCCTTAGCGGCGGGGTGCGACTCGAAGTGCTGAAGCAGGTGTGGCTCTACACCAACCTGGGCAAGAGCAACAGCTCCGGCGACAGCAAGAGCTCGCTGAACGAACTGTATGGAGTTACCTTCAGCCGACTGCCCTGGGTCCACATCCGGGCTGATGGCCACTATGCCCACTTTAACAGCTCGTTTGGCAGCGGAGATTACAAGGCGGTTTCGCTTTCCCGCAGTTTGAACGATAATTTCCGGCTCGAACTGCTGGGCGGAGAGCAGAACTTCGTCTCAACGCTTTCCAACAATACCAAGTCGAAGTTCATCACCAGCAATCTCGAGATGAATTTTGGCGCCCACTATTTCTTGCAGGGAGGATTTACCGTCAGCCGGGGTGTGTCCCAGGACTATGACCAGTGGCTGTTTACCCTGGGCTATCGCTTCGATACAAGGAGGGCCCGCGGTCAATGAAATGGCACCCTAAATGCAACATGGGGGTTATGAAGGCCCTCCTCGCCAGCCTGGTGCTGCTGTCTGTCCTTGCCATTCCGTCTTTGTCGCGAGCCGAAAGTACCCCCCTGCAGGAGATGATCGGGCGCGCCAACGATCAGGTATCCAAGTTCGTCGAGCAGTTCTCAGACGTAAAGTGCACCGAGCATGTGGTGCAGGAGAAATTCAAGGCCGACGGCAAAGTCGAACTCAAGGAAGAATCGACGTACGACTATCTTGTCATTCTCACCAACGCTGGCGGCGAAATCAGCCTCGACGAGTCACGCCTGGCGGTGCACGAGCAGAAAAAAGACCAGAAAAAAAACGTCTCCATGCTCGTCAGCAACGGCTTTGCTACCCTGTTCCTGGTCTTCCATCCGTACTATTCCTCCGGGTTCGAGTTCACCGACCTTGGCGAAGATACGGTGAACGGTCATAAGTTTCACAAGGTCCAGTTCAAGCACATTGCCGGCATGCGTTCTCCCGCTGCGCTGGCACTGCGCGGCCGCGAATATCCCCTGGATTTAGCGGGCGTGGCCTGGATCGACCCAGAAACCGGAGTTATTGGTAAAATTGACGCCGGCCTCGGCACCAGCATGGAAGATATTGGTCTCAAGTCCATGCATTCGGAAGTGCAGTTCCAGCCGGTGCCGTTCAAGAACGTGAAAGACGTATACTGGTTCCCCGCTCAGGCCAGTGTTGAAGTTGAAACTCCGCGCCAGCATTGGCGCAACACCCATAACTTCACGGACTACAAACAGTTTTCTGTAAGTACGGAAGAGAAAGTTGCGTCGAAATGAGTGCAAATGCTTCAGTCGCCACTGCGGTTACCCCAGTTCGGGACACTGAGCGTAGTCATCGCTCCCGTGTGGCTGCAGGATATTTTCTTTTTGCGACCCTGATTGTTGCCCTGACGGTCTACGGCTTTGACTACTACACGCTGGGCTCAGCAGACCGTCCGTTTTCGCCCAAACACATCGCTCTGAAACCCAGCGGCACCATCGGCATCAAGCTGGGCTTCCTCGGCGTAGCGATGTTCCTGGTGATCTTCCTTTATCCACTGCGCAAACACTGGTCCTGGCTGATGAAGAAGGGTAATTCCCGTCACTGGCTGGACTATCACGTCATTCTCGGCATCGCCGCTCCCTTCGTCATCGCGTTCCATTCCGCTTTCAAGTTTCGCGGATTTGCCGGCATGGCGTTCTGGATCATGTTTGCCGTCTCGGTTAGCGGCATCATTGGCCGCTATTTGTACGGACAAATTCCCCGCAACCTGAAAGCGGCGGAAATGACGCAGAAGGAATTGCAGGAATTCCATCAGCAGCTTGCCGGACAACTGCAGCAGCAGCGGCTCGTATCCGAACGTGATCTGCGGGCACTTCTGAGCTTGCCCAGCCCTGATCGCGTTCGTCAGATGTCGATGGTTTCGGCACTCGTCTATATGTTTGCACTCGACATCGCTCGCACCTTCCGTGTGGCCCGGCTTCGCCGCCACGCTTTGAGCTTTGGAGACAAAGTCCGGACCCTCGGTGGCTTACTGAAGACCTCAAACCACGAAGTAGAAAAGGCAGTCGGTGTAGCTCGCGAGGACGCCGCTCTCTCCAAGCGGATCCTGTTCCTCAAGCGCTCCGAACAGGTGTTTCATCTGTGGCACGTGGTGCATAAGCCGTTCAGCTACACCTTCGCTCTGCTGGCGATGATCCATATTGGCGTGGTCTTCTGGATGGGCTACCGGTGGTAAAGTAGTAACGCTGTATGGATACACTGATAGCCTTTATCGTTGCTGCGGCACTGACCCTTTTCTTCCTTCGAAACTACTTCAAAGGCCTAAAGGACAGGGACGCCAAAGCCCGCGCTGCCGCGGAGAAAGGCAAGCTCTTCTCCGAAGGGCCCAAGGCCCAGCATCCCCACATCGACAACACCTACTGCATCGGTTGCGCGACCTGCACCACCGTTTGCCCGGAAGGCGACGTTCTGGCCATGCTGGGCGGCAAAGCGGTCATCGTCAACGGCTACAAGTGCATCGGCCACAGCCTCTGTGCCGATGCCTGTCCGGTAGGCGCCATCACGATGGTCATGGCTAGCCCCAGCATGGGGGCTGATATGCCCACGCTGAGCGGCGAATTCGAAACGACCGTCCCCAACCTTTTCATCGTTGGTGAGTTGGGTGGTTTGGCGCTGATCAAGAATGCCGTCAACCAGGGCCGAGATTGTGTCGACACGATTCTGAACCGTTTCACGGCGCGCGGGACCGCCAGAACGACGCCCGACGTCCACGACATTCTGATCATCGGCGCCGGTCCCGCAGGTATCGCTGCCTCCCTGCGCGCCATTCAGCACAAGCTCAAATACCTCACCCTCGAACGCGATGAGATCGGGGGCACGGTTGCCAAGTATCCTCGTCAAAAGCTGGTCATGACCAGCCCGGTGGAATTTCCCATGTATGGCAAGTTCAAGAAGACCGAACTTTCCAAGGAAAATCTGCTTGCCTTCTGGGACAAGGTACTCCACCGCGCCGATTTCAAGGTCCGCACCGGCCAACGCGTCGAGGACATCAAGCGTGGTCCCGATGGGATCTTTACTGTCAGCTCGCAGGACGCGCAGTATCGCTCGCACGCCGTCATTCTGGCTTTGGGCCGAACCGGCACACCCAGAAAGCTTGGCGTCAAAGGCGAAGACCTTCCCAAGGTGATGTACCGCCTGATCGAAGCAGACCATTACATCAATAAGCGGATCTTCGTGGTAGGCGGCGGCGACAGCGCGGTGGAAGCCGCCATGGGATTGGCCCACCAGGTGGGCAACAAGGTCACGCTGTCTTACCGGCAACCGCAGTTCAATCGCATCAAGGAGCGCAACGCAACTCGTATCGCAGACTGCATGAAATCAGGCAAGGTCGAAGTGATCTTCAACTCCAGCCCGGTCGAGTTCAAGGAGGAGTCCGTACTCCTCGAGGTGGACGGAACAACACGCGAGATCCCTAATGATTTTGTTTGGATTTTTGCTGGCGGCACGCCTCCCAATGATTTCCTTAAGAAGGTAGGAGTCGGATTCGGTGCCCGCGACATGACCATGGATGCCAGCCAGGAAGCCAAGGACGCCGCCGCTGCTAAACAGGCCCCCCGCATACAGCCAAAGCCGGCGCCGCCCGCGCCCGTCTCAAAGAAACCAGAGGTCGTGCCAGTGTCGCAGCTGGGCATTCCGGGCGAAGAACTGCCCAAGGTCGCGTATCAACTGGACGATGCCGCCAAGTATCAGGATCGCGACATTCTGATCGTAGGCGGTGGTGACACCGCGATTCACGCGGCAATCGCACTCAGCCATGCCGCGAGAAACCGCGTCACCCTGAGCTACCGCGGCGACCATTTCCAGCGTGGCCCAGAACGCAATCGCGAGTTCATCGAAACCGCTGAGCGCGAAAAGAAAGTCCGCATCTTGCGCCACTGTGCGGTGGCCGCGATTACTCCCGATTCTGTCATCTTGGATGTCAACGGAAACCCGGCAGAGATTCCAAACGATCAGGTCTTCATCTTGCTCGACGATGACGCGTCGGTCGAGTTCATGCCGGACACTGCCGAAAGTAACGCCAGTCCCGCCGTGACGCTCTCCTGAGCCGTATGTAGGCACCCCCATGACTCAGGCTCGCCGGCTGAGGATTCCTTGCCGTTACAACTCTGCTACTTGATGACGGCCATTGCCGTAGGTGCGTTTCCCGTAGTGGTCGTCGAGACCAGCGTCAGAACGCCGCTCGATGGTGTAATCGTGAAACCTGACAGCGTGTTCGACGTTTGATTGCCCACGAAAATGAGCTTCCCGGTGGTGTCGGTCACGATGAACCCAGCCGAATTTCCGGCTGCGACGCCGGGCATACTGATGGCTGCATTCGGAACTCCCGTTGTGCCGTCGATGGTGAAGCCAAAGAGATTGGAGCCCGAACCCAGACTGACCAGGTAGAGATACTTTCCCGAACCGTCGACCACCAGTGAGCTCAGCGGAATTATGGTGCTGTTATTCGTACTCACCGCAAACGGAGAACCACCCATCGCTGTGAGGGCGCCCGTACCGGAATCGATGGTGAACCCCGAAAACGTCCCATCCTGCGTGTTTGCGACGTAAAGAAACTTTCCGGATGGATCGATCGCAATCCAGTTAGGTCCGTTCCCCACAAGTGTGGGCGGGTTGGTGATTGCTGTTAAACCGCCGGACGAATCGATTGCATACCCCGTCAGCGACGCGCTGTTCGAGTTTGCTATATAGAGAAACTTGCCTGACGGAGTGATGGCGCCGCGCACTGGCGTAAATCCGGCCGTCGGAAATGGCGACGTGCTCATCTCCGCCAGTGCGCCTGAACTTCCACTGATCGAGTAAACGCCGACCGTGTTCGAAGCGCTATTGATCGCGTAAAGAAAAGCTCCAGCCGGATCCATGATGAGCGATGAGGGCTGCATGCCGGTAATTGCGCGTGGTAGCACCTCGGTTAACGCCCCATCGCTGCTCACCTTAAACAGGGAAATGGTGTTTTCCCCCGCGTTCGAAACGTAAGCGAATCTTCGGGATGGGTGTACCACAATCGATGTGGGCGAGATGCCGGTCTGATAGGGCGAGCCCAGAATCTGGCTCAAAGTCCCGGTATGGCTGTTCAGACGGAACGCGGTGACTCCGGCATTGAAGGGCGTGGTCACATAGGCGATCTGATGACTGCTGCTGCACGAAGCGAATGTCCCTACCAGGACTAGAACGAGAACCGTGAGGCTTACTCTGCTGAACACCGTTTCGGGCTCCTTTGCGCCGGGCGATCGACTCCTCCAAACTGCCGGGCATAAGTTTGCAAATGAATTGAAAACAGGATCGAGCTATTCTATTCCATCCCCCCGACGGATGGTGGCCGCGAGTTCCCGAGGCCATCGCCGGCAGAAATCCGCAAAGGTGCTTAGACGATCATTTCGGCGGCCACGTTGCCCTGGGCAGTACCCTTTGCTGAAAGCAGTAAAAACCGGGTTAATATGCAGATGGTACACGGGCGCTTCTTTTTCAGATGCTCTTCAGACCCTCGGTTTAGAAAAGGGGATGCGCCGTTGAGGTGATCTTGAAGTTGCTGGTAGTCGAGGACGAAACACGCATGGTCGAACTCCTTCGCCGGGGCCTCAGCGAAGAAGGCCACACCGTCGTCTGTGCCTCCGACGGGCGCGAAGGCTTGGAGTACGCGCGCCATTACGAGTTCGACGCCATCATCCTCGACATCATGCTTCCCAGGCTCAACGGCTACGAAGTGGCCCAACACCTGCGCCGGGAAAAGATCGCCACCCCCGTGCTCATGCTCACGGCGAAGGACTCCGTTCCGGACCTGGTGCGCGGCCTCGATGCTGGTGCCGACGACTATCTGACGAAACCCTTCGCCTTCGAGGAACTGCTCGCCCGCCTCCGGGCCGTCAAGCGTCGCGCCCCGGTTCCTCAACCCACACGGCTGCAGGTCGGAGATCTCGTCCTTGATCCCGCAACGCGCGAGGTCTCGCGCGGCGGCGCCGACATCTTCCTCACCCGCACCGAGTACAACCTGCTCGAGCGCCTGATGTACCGCGCCGGCAAAGTTGTTCCCCGTCGCTCACTGATCGAAGCCGTATGGGGATTTGACCGCGAAATCGAGGAGAACACACTCGATGCCTTTGTCCGCCTGCTGCGCACCAAGATCGACGGCGATCATCAGCCGAAGCTGATTCACACCGTGCGCGGCGTCGGCTACATGATTCGCTCGGAGGCCGCCTGATGCAGCGGCTGTCCATCGGACTGCGCCTGACCCTGTGGTATCTGGCCATCTTCGCCCTTGCCCAACTCATCTTCGGAGTCGGGATGTGGTTCATCCTGCGCAAAAATCTTCATGACGTCGCCGATACCACTCTGGCCGGCCAGGTCGAGGACGTTCGCCGCTTCCTTGAGAGCCAGAGCAGTGACCAGACTCGGTCCGATCTCAGCCGCGAAGTCACCGAAGAATACAGCGCGGAAACTGGGGGAGATTACCTCCAGATCGTCGATGCCGAGGGCAATTGGATTTACCGCGCTCCTGCCTTGGCCCAACGCGGCTTCCCGCCAGTCACTCCCGGTGCGCTGCGTAAACCGATTCATCAGGACGAACGCTTCGGAAAGAAGCCCTTTCGCTTTGTCACTCAGCGTATTGACGTTCACGGTCACGCCTACACCGTGCAAGCTGGCACTCTTGCTGAGGAAGAAGTCGAGACTCTCGAGCGCTTCCAGGACTACCTGCTCATGTTCGCTCCCGTCGTTCTGTTGGTCGCGGGCGTGGTGGGCTACTGGCTGAGCAGGCGGGCTCTTGCTCCGGTCGATGCCTTGACACGCACCGCTCGGACGATCACAGGTAACACACTCAGCAGCCGGGTCGAACAGTTGCACACTGGCGACGAATTGCAGCGCCTTTCCGATACGCTGAACCAGATGCTCGGACGCATCGAAATCGCCTTTAACCGCGTCACCGAATTCACTGCCGATGCTTCTCACGAACTACGCACGCCGATTTCCCTGATCCGCACCGAAGCGGAACTGGCCCTCCGTCGATCGCGCGGAGAAGAGGAGTATCGCGAAGCACTGCGCCATATTCTGCTCGAGGCGGAACGAACCACCTCTCTGATTGAGGAATTGTTGGCGTTGGCGCGGGCCGATTCCGGCCGCCAGGAGTTGAACATCCAGTCGATCGACTTGCGGGGGACGCTGCAGGAGGTGGCCTCCGGCTGGCGTCAGGTCGCTAACGTCCGTGGTATCCAGTTCAACGAGCGGATCCTCGATGTCGAGCTACGCGTTCTGGGCGACGCCACTGCCTTGCGCAGAGTGCTCGATGTCCTGCTTGATAATGCCTTCAAGTACACACCGCGCTCGGGCGGAATGGTAAGTCTGGGGGCAGAAGAAATCGGCGGAAGAGCTGTTATCAGTGTGCGCGACAACGGGATCGGTATCGCCGAGGAAGAACAGAAACGAATCTTCGAGCGTTTCTACCGCGTGGACAAGGCCCGCAGCCGCGACATGGGCGGCGCGGGACTGGGCCTCTCCATCGCCCAGTGGATCGTGCAGCAGCATCATGGCGAAATCGTAGTCGAGAGTGCCTTGGGCGCGGGGTCTATCTTCCGTGTAAAACTGCCGCTTGCCCCTGCCACGATCTCGCAAGAACTCCTTCTGCGCTAAGACCGCGCCGCGACATTACTCTGCCTGCAGCAAACTCTCTGCAAACGGCCATTCCTGATCTACCCACTGCGCCTCGCAACGAAAGCCCACGTCCGCTGCCATCTCCCAGATCTCGTCTTTCGAATATTTATGACTGCTCTCGGTCCAGATGGTTTCGCCCTCCGAAAAACGCACCGAAAAGCCGGCGCCCGGAATGGTTACGGTCTGCGTGCGCCGCGACATCAGGTGCATTTCCACACTCCGCGCCCGGGCATTAAACCGGGCTACATGCTGAAACTGATCGAGCGCAAAATCTGCCGCCAGTTCGCGGTTGATCCGCGCCAGAAGATTCTTGTTAAAGGCCGCCGTTACGCCCAATGGGTCTGCGTATGCTTCGAGTAGCTGCGGAATCGGCTTCAGCAGATCAGTTCCCAGAAGCAGCGCATCTCCTGGGAGAAGAGTCTCGCGAATACTCTTCAGAAACTCCGCACCAGCCGGGCGATCGAAGTTTCCAATCGTGCTCCCAAGGAAAAGCACCAGCAGATACTGCCCCTTCTTGCGGCGCTCGGCTACTTCTGCCAAGCCGTCTAGATACTCCCGCTCGAACCCCACGATGCTGATGCAATCGATATCCCCGAGTTCCCGCTTGCACATGGCGAGCGCGGTCGGCGAAATCTCGATCGGGCAATAGGCCGTGTGCTGACGGCGTGCCAGTGCCTTCAACAGCCACCGCGTCTTCTTACCACTGCCGCTGCCGAGTTCCGCCACCATCAGTGGCATTGGCAGTCGCTCAACAATGTCGTACGCATTGCGGCGCAAGACCCGCTCATCCGCACGCGTCAGCCCATACTCGGGCAGCACGCTGATCACCTCAAAAAGAGCAGATCCGACATCGTCATAAAGATACTTCGACAGCAGTTCCTTCTGCGGCTTGGTGAGACCCTCTCGCACATCGGCCGCGAACTCCAGGTCCGGCTGCGCAGTAATAGCGTGTGTCAGCATGCTTGCCTCCCTCGGGCCCAGCCCGGCTCAGTGGCTCACGCAACGAAAACCCGTGTATACGTATGGATAGTGAGGTTGAAACCAGTTACGGAACGAGCGGCGCATCATGCAGGCGGCGGTACGGGCAGATCCGCCCTTCATCACGAAGTGTTTTTGATCGAAGAAATCTGCCGAATACCCGAGATAAAACGGAAATGGCTCGAAGCCCGGGAACGGGCTAAAGAGCGTGGATGTCCACTCCCAGCCATTACCGAAAAGATCCATTGCACCGAAGGCGCTCTCGCCCTCGGGAAACGCTCCCACGGGCGTGGGATCCCAACGTTGGAAATTGAAGTTGCCGTGCCGAGAATCGGGGGCCTTAGTTCCCCAGGGAAGCATTCGCTCCTCGCGCCCTGGCGACCCGAATGCCGCCCGGTGCCATTGCGATTCAGTTGGAAGCGACTTCCCTGCCCAACGCGCGTAAGCGCTTGCCTCAGCATGGCTCACATAGACAGGCCAGTCCAGCGGAAGCGGAGCCTCGTCGAACATGCCGTGGAGATACCAATCGCCTCCACGGCGCGCCCAGAATCCGGGATGTTCGACGTTTCTCGCGCTTTTCCAATTCCAATCGCGTTCGCTCCAAAGCTCCTGCTTCTCGTAGCCTCCGGCGGCTAGAAATTCAAGAAACTGACCGTTTGTCACTTTGTAACGATCAACCCAGAAAGCGGGCTCATGAACTCTGTGCTCTTCAAATTCGTTATCCCATCCGAACGTGCCGCCGTCCCGCTGCAATCCCAATGTTGCGAATCCCTCAGGAACCCTCACCATCTCCGGCGTCACCGCAGCGATTACCGGCTCTGGCTTCATCCCAGGCAGCACCTTACGATCAAGGGGCAGCTGATGCAGTATGTAGGCAAGTGTCTCGGCGTGCATCAAGCGATGCTCAAGGGCGACTTCTAGCAGCAGGTTTGGTGAAAAGTCCGTATGCCCCCACTGCCCGGTAGAGAAGCGCGACTCGAGTGCTTCGTCCAGCGCTCGCCGGGTCCGCGCAACGTAGTCTCGAACCGCGGTAATGTTCGGCCAGTCTTCGGCGCGATCAGTTGGCAAGCCGCCTCCGACCGGATCGATTCCAAACGCAAATAGCCGGTCCAGGTCGGGCTGAAACGCGCTTAAACCCAGGATCCGCCCACTTAGAAGATTCCAGTCGAAGGCCTCAAGGTGGCCGATGTAAAACACGATCCTGTGCCGTTCCGGAATCGGGCGGTCGTAAAGTGCCTCCGGCTTCACGAGTGCAAACAATTCATCAGTGTTGGTTCGGGCATCCGCCAGGCGATCCAAAAGCTGAGGTCGAACCTCGACCTCGCGCTGCGCTACAGCCATCTCGTCACCCCCTTTGTGCCCGTTCCATGCCTACAAAGGCTCCCCGGTAAGATGCCTCCGTGGAGGAAAAGGCTCAAGCTTTTGCAAGCTCCTCCAAACCCACAAGTTCGTCCTGCTTGACTCCGCAAGGAAACAGGGAAAGCCCTCGCAAAGCTACTGATTCAATGAGGCTTAACGAACCTCCGACGCAGAATCGAGGAATGGGCGACCCTGTCATTTTCCGTCCAAACGCCGCGCGATGTTAACGCAGTTCCAGTCGAGTCGAGTTCGAAGACAGGCTTAGGAGGAAAAAGCTGTCGGACGGTCAGTGACTTTGCTGGACCAGATGAGCGGATTTATGAGAGGCGAAATTTCGAGGCGCAGTTGGCGGATTTATTTTTCCTTGAAGGTCACCCAGCCTCGCGTCTTCCCGAAGTCAATGTTGATCTCGCACTTCTTCTGCCCGGTGTGACCGAAGTACAAAGACAACTTTTCCGCCGGAGCACTCAACTGGCCGATTTCCATCATGCCCCGGGCCAAGTCCTGCTTCTCATCGTATTTGGCATCGGGCGCAGTATTGCGACTCACGATGAGCGTCCACTCCTTCTTTGCAGGGATCACGTACATCGTGTAGCCGCCTGTCGGAATCAGGCTGTCTCCGAGAATCAGGTCGGTCTCGGTGAAAAAGGTCATCGCTGAACCGCCCGGCATGAGGACCCTACCTGTGGGTGGGCCGTCGGTGTGTGTGGTCGCGACCGGCGTGTAATGCGCGGTAATCTGCTTCCCGTCCTCGTAGGCGCAGATCGCGCTTTCTGAGTCCGAGTCTTTGGACTGTTGGGCAACCGCAGAAGGGGCGAGCATCAATCCGCTCCAGAGCACCACACCGACCAGGACGGCACGCATATTGCTGCCTCCGCACAAGTTGAGTGCCGCATATCATCGCAAAAACAGGCACGAAAGAGAATACTTTTTGCTGGGCTTATTTTGCGCCCAGTGTCAGTTCGGGCGAGGCACACGACCCTCAGCCCGCTCGCCGGCCTCCCCACGTGCGCGCCGACCTCATCAAAAACGGATTACCATAGAAGCTCCCTGGCCGCCGGAGGTCTTCCTTGCCGCAAAACACCTGGCCCGAGTTGCAACTCGATGCGTGGAAGGACACCTATGCCACGCTGCATATGTGGACCCAGATCGTAGGCAAAGTACGCCTGGCGCTGACCCCGCTTATCAACCACTGGTGGGAAGTCCCTCTGTATGTAAATTCGGTAGGTCTCACCACGTCTCCCATTCCATACCAGGACCGTGTTTTCGAGGTGCAGTTCAACTTCATCGATCACACCCTGGCGATTTTGACGAGCGATGGCGGCCGCAAAGTTCTGCCTCTCAGACCGCAGTCGGTCGCCGCTTTTTACACCGAGTTCATGAGCGTGTTACACGCACTCGATATCGAGGTGCGTATCTGGCCGATGCCCGCCGAGATTCCGAACCCGATTCGCTTCGACCGTGATTACGAGCACGCTGCCTACGACCCCGAGTATGCGCACCGATTCTGGAAGGTCCTCACGCTGATCGAACCGGTTTTCCAGAATTTTCGCGGCCGCTTCATCGGCAAACACAGCCCCATCCATTTTTTCTGGGGAAGCTTCGACCTGGCTTCGACGCGCTTTTCCGGACGCCGCGCTCCTGAGCGTCCGGACGCCGACCGAATCACCCGCGAAGCCTACTCGCATGAGGTCATCAGCGCCGGCTTTTGGCCAGGAGGCGGCGAAGTGAAGGGCGCCGCCTTCTACGCTTATGCCGCTCCTGAACCCCAGGGATTCAAATCGTCGAGCGTGAGTCCCTCGGCCGCCTTTTACTCGCCCCTAGGAGAGTTCCTGCTGATGTACGACGATGTACGCCAAACGGCGAACCCCGACTCGATGCTGTTGGATTTCCTGCAGAGCACCTACGATGCCGGGGCTACTCTCGGCAACTGGCCACGCCAGGAACTCGAGCGCCAGAGAGAAGCGGAAGCAACTGCTGGGAAAAAGTAAAAGGCACGACGTCCGTCGTGCCCAAGAGCGTTCAGTACGAGGCTGAAACCGAATTCCTACGGCGCAAAGTTGTCTAGGGGTTCGTCTGCCTTGCCTTTATCCGCCGCAACGCCTCATCGTGCGCCTGGCGCGGATCACGCCCAGTAACCTCCTTGTACCACGCAGGATGGAACGTCCAGGCCCAGGCCTCACTTACCGCTCCGCGCGTCATTGCCTGAAACGTCCCCGGCTCTCCAATCGTACTCAGGTAGATATG
Source organism: uncultured Acidobacteriota bacterium (assembly GCA_963729415.1). GTDB lineage: Bacteria > Acidobacteriota > Terriglobia > Terriglobales > Acidobacteriaceae > Gp1-AA133. The sequence continues at coordinate 170,421 of CAVSOD010000022.1, forward strand.
AATGAAAATTCCACCGAGCATAATGAGCGCGGAGATATCGTGCAGAACGTAGCTCACCGCTACCGTAAGCCGCCCAAACGTGTTCGCGCCGACCCAAAGCACAATTCCAGTGACCAGGTAGACCACACAGCCAACGACAATCTCCCAGAACTGCGCTTTCTGCCCAGCGTTAAAGAATCCCGTATCAGGCGGCTCCAGCTTTTCTGATCCATTTACAACGTTGCGGATGTTCCGCATCCAGCGCGAGTCCGCCGCCGTCCACCGCATCGGAGATAGCCAGTTCAGAATCTGTAGACCGAAGAAGACGACAAACGCCAGCCCAAACCACGGATGCATCGAACGGCTCAGCGGTCCGCCGCCAAAGATGGGAGTGAACCAGCGGAACAACCACGGCAGGTAAATCCCGAATCCAGAAAACAGGGCCAGAAAAAAGAACAGCGCCACCATCCAGTGCAAAAAGCGCGTGTACACCGGATGGCGCAGGAGTTCTCCGGGAAATACTTCGTTGCGGCCTACCGAATCGAAGGCTCGCCGGGCGTCTTTGTCGAAGCGCTCAACCGCGGTTCCCATGCGTGCCCTCCTCGTGCGGATCCGGCTGCGGACGCCGTGGCCCCACCATCACATAGTGCAGACCAACGCCCAGCAAGCCAAACAGGGCGAACGTGCCCAGCACCGGCTTCGCCAGCCATTTCCAGATCGTATAACTCCACGGAATCTGCGGATCCTTCGGTAGCCCGCCGTATCGCTCGGGATCGGTGGCGTCATGCAGTACGTAAATTACGTGTGTACCGCCAATCGATTGCGGATCGTACACGCCTGCCTTGTCGTAGCCAAAGTTCTCGCGCAACTGCTTCGAGCGCTCCTCGGCAATAAACTTCATGTCGTCCTTCGAGCCAAACTTCAGGCACCCCGTCGGACAGGCCTTGATACAGGCCGGCTCCAGCCCCTGCCCGACTCGATCCGAACAAAGCGTGCATTTGTACACTTTCTTCGTCGTGTTGTTGAACTTCGGAATATTAAAGGGACAGCCCGACACGCAGAACTCGCAGCCGATGCAGTTCTCCTGCTGAAAATCTACGATGCCGTTCGTGTACTGCACGATGGCACCGTCCGCTGGACAGGCGCGCAGGCACCCTGGATCGGCGCAGTGCATGCACTGGTCCTTGCGCATCAGCCACTGGATCGTGCCGTCTTCCCGCTGGTGCTCGTTGAACTTGATCAGGTTCCAGAAGTTCCAACGCGTTTCCGGCATGGTCTGGTAGGTGTTGTCGAATGTAGTTGCCGCGAACGGCATGTCATTCCATTCGACGCACGCCACCTCGCACGCTTTGCAGCCAATGCACGTGGTTGTATCCACCAACTTGCAGACGTCGTAATCCCGCTGCACCCCTTGCCCGGGTATGGGTCCCGGGTGGGCCGACATCTGTTTGATCTGTAGCGTTCTTCGATCGCTCATCTGTCTGCCCTCGCTACGCTTTCTCGAGCTTCACCAGGAAGCCCTTGAATTCTGGCGTGAATGCGTTGGGGTCGATGACGGTTGGCGTCAGTTGATTCGTCAGCGTCTTCGCCGTCTTGCCCTCGTCCTCGGCAATCCCGCGGAAACCCCAATGAATCGGTATTCCAATCTGGAAGGTTTCCTTGCCGTCGATCTTCATCGGCTTGATTCGCCGTGTGACCATTGCCTTCGCGATGTAGTGACTGCGAATGCTGCTGACCTTCACCTTGTCGCCGCCACGGATGCTGAGTTTGTCTGCCAGTTCGACCGGGATCTCCACGAACGGCTCAGGGACCAACTGCACATTCATCGGATTGTTCTTGGTCCAGTAGTGGTAGTGCTCGGTCAGACGGTAGGTCGTGCAGACGATGTTGTATTCCTGACTTCCGGCAGGCGCATACTTGTCCAGGTCGGTCTTAAATCGCTGTCACGACCGGATTATTAGACTGATTCGGATGCAGCGGATTCGCGATCGGGCTTTCGATCGGTTCGTAGTACTCCGGGAAGGGCCCGTCGTTCATCGCCCCCAACGGCACGAACAAACGTCCGACGCCCTCCGGATTCATGATGAACGGCCCCATGTGATCCTTGGGTGCCGAATCGGCCTTGAAGTCGGGCACGTCGTTGCCGACCCAACTTTGCTTGGCTTCGTCCCACCAGACTTGGCGACGTTTCGGGTCCCACGGCTTGCCCGCCGACATCGCACGGATGCGCGGTTATACAGTACACGCCGGTTCGCCGGCCACGACCAGGCCCAGTTGGGATAAATTCCCAGGCCGGAAGGGTCTTCCGTACCGCGACGCTGAATCATGGCCCCCGCCTCAGTCCACGAACCGCAGTAGATCCAGTTCCCGCAGAGCGTTGTGCCATCATCCTTCAGCCAGGCGAAGCCGGGAAGCTGCTGGCCTGCCTTGATGGTGGTATTCGTCTTTGGGTCGGTCAGATCAGCCAGCGCTTTGCCGTTGATCTCTTTGGCCACCTCCGCCAAGCGAAGGGTTGTAGGGATTGGTATAGGCAAACGACGCATTCAGGACCGGATCGGGGAACTTGCCGCCTTCCTCCTTGTAAAGTTCACGTACTTTCAGGAAGATCGTCGCAAGAATATCCTGATCGAGACGGGCCTGCCCGGCGGCGGTACGGCTACGTTTTTCCACTGCAGCCAGCGCGCCGAGTTGACGAAGGTTCCATCCTTTTCTGCAAAACCTGCGCCCGGCAAACGGTAGACCGTCGTATTGATCTTCTTCATCTCCTCGGTCGTGATTCCGGGCGCTCGCCAGAATTCGCTGGTCTCGTCGGGATAAATCTCGCAAACCACGAGCCAGTCCGCCTTCTTCAAGGCGTCGATATTCTTATTCGAGTCGGGCCCGATCATGACGCCGTTCATGCCGAAGGCGAAGATGCCTTTGATCTTGCCCTCGTACATGTCGTTCCAGATATTCACCCAGGAGTAGTTGCGATCGATTTTCGGGAAGATAGTGGAAGGCAAAGTCGTTTTCTTTCGTGGCCGCAGGTCCATACATCGCCTTTAGAAACGAAACCGCGAATTTCGGCGTGTTGGACCAGTAGTTGAACGAATCCCAGGGATCCGGCTTCGAGGAGGTCGGGGTAATCCGTTTCAGGTAGGTCGCAAGATCGACGTCCGCCGGATTCGGCATCTTCAAATAGCCCGGTAAGATAGTCGAAGATTCCCGCCAGGTCGGTGGCGCCCTGGATGTTCGAGTGTCCACGCAGTGCGTTCACCCCGCCACCCGCCCGTCCCACGTTCCCCATGATCAACTGCACCATAGCAGCCGTGCGAATGATCTGCGTGCCAAAGCTGTGCTGCGTCCATCCGACGGCATAGATGATGGTTGCGACTTTCTTCATGTCGCCATCTTTGCGCACGGATGTGAACAGGTCAGCCGCTTTCAGGAACTGGTCCTTCGGGATCCCCGTGATGCGCTCCACCATCTCCGGCGTGTAACGATCGTATTGCTTCTTCAGCAGTTGGAACACGCAACGCGGATGTTGCAACGTCAGGTCGTAAGCCACTTTCGGAGGCAAGGCGGGAGGAGGAGCAGGCGTTCCTGGCGTTGCGGGTGCCGGAGCAGCAGCGTGATGCACTGCTTCCGCTTTGTTCCCTGACAAATCGCCGCCCTCTTCGTAGTTCCACGTGGACTTGTCGTACACCTGTTTTGCCGGGTCAAAGCCTGAGTAGAGTCCATCGTCAGGAAGCTTGAACCCTTCCTTGATGATGAAGGCAGCATTGGTGTAGTTGACGAGATAGTCCTTCGCGATGCGGTTGTTCTCAATCGCGTAGTGAATCAAGCCACCGAGAAACGCAATGTCGGCGCCGGCGCGGATCTGCAGATACATGTCCGCGTTCGCTGCCGTCCGCGTCAGGCGCGGATCGACGACGATCGTCTTCGCATTTCGGTGAACCTTTGCTTCAATTGCCCACTTGAAACCACAAGGATGGTTTTCTGCTGGATTCCCGCCCATGATCAACATCATGTCGGTGTTCTTGATGTCGATCCAGCCGTTGGTCATCGCCCCGCGTCCGAATGTTGGCCCCAAACTGGAGACCGTGGGGCCGTGTCAAACACGGGCCTGGTTTTCCAGGTAGCAGACCCCCAGGCTGCGCATGGTCTTGACGACCAGATAATTGAACTCGTTGGTGTCGGTGCAGCCGCCTGTGAACGCCATGCCTTCGCAGCGGTTCACAGTGTGGTCCTGCGCATCTTTTTCCAGGAAGGTATCGTCGCGCGTCTTCTTCACCTTCTGCGCGATTTCGTCGTAGGCCTGGTCCCAGGAAATATCCTCCCAATGGTCCGATCCCGGGCGCCGCACCTGCGGCTTCAGTAAGCGGCGGTCGTTCAGAATGTCCTGCTCGAGCGACGATCCCTTCGGGCACAACGTGCCGCGATTAATCGGATGATCAGGATCGCCCTCGACGTGCACCACCTGCGGGATGGCATTCTTGGCCTTATCCCCCAGCGTGTAAATAATGACGCCGCAGCTGACTGAACAATAAGGGCACGTGCTCCGCGTCTCGCTGGCGCGCGCAATCTTCAAACTTTGTGTTTGTGCGTAGACGGGTGTCAGGTCAAACCCGAGGGCCGATACACCGACTCCTCCTACGAGTGTGCTCTTGAGGAAAGTTCGCCGGGAGAATTCCATGCCGGGCCTCCGTAACTGCGGTTGACAGCAACAACGGAGCGGGTCGCAGCCGGGGAATTCAGCCACAGCCCAGGGCCAAAAAGTGAGGGAATACTACCTCGCTACTGAGGAAAGCGTCAATCGGGTTCTCCCCCGGCGGTTTGCGTAACACTGCACTCGCGCTTAATAATGGACAGCGTGCCGACAGACATCTGGCAAAACAGAATTGCGCGGGCCAAGGAATTGGCTGAAACGCAAGCTTTCGCTGCCGAGATACTGAGCTTTTACGTACCGATCGCAGACTTTCAACGAAAGCTGTACCATCGCCTGGAGCGAATCTCCGCGAAAAGTACTGCTACCGCACACACAGCAGGACCTCCGGAATTGCCCGAACTGCTGGCCAGCTTCCCCGAGTTTCTGCGAGTTGTCGAACAGCACGCGCCCCACCCTCTGGCCGAGTTCGCCCGCTCTCTGGGCTCGTCTCGTTCCGAAGTGCAAGCCGCTCTGCTGAACGAGTTTTGGACAGAAAATCGTCCCGAGAACGCCGGCCCGGACCACTTTGTCGCTCGTGCCTTCCTTCAACCCTATGCCGAATTCGTGCGTATCCGGTCGGCCATGCATTGGGACGGGTACACCCATTCAAGTTGTCCCTTCTGCCATCGCAAGCCGGGGCTCGGCGTACTGCGCCAACTTGGGGATGGGGGAAGCCGATCGTTGATTTGTTCCTTCTGCCTCGCCGAGTGGCAATTCCGCCGCATCCTATGCCCCTCCTGCGGCGAAGAGAACAATGCCAAACTGCCGGTCTTTACAGCGGCAGAACTTGAACACGTGCGGGTTGAGTGTTGTGACACCTGCAAGCACTATCTCAAAACCGTCGACCTCACCCGCAACGGCCTGGCCGATCCCGTAATCGATGAAATGGCGGCTGTGCAACTCGATCTTTGGGCCCAAGAACATGGATACTCCAAATTGCAGCCCAATTTGATGCAGATGTGAAATGACCGCCGTAATGGGCTTCCTTTGAGCAGCGACCCTGGTTCCCCGGATGCCAGGTCAAAGGTATACTTGGGGTAGTGCTGTTACGCCAATTCCCAGAGGACTTCATGGATTCTTATCATCGCCAGCCCCGGCGTAAAGAGCAGCCCGGTGGACAAGATTGCAAATTCTGTGCCTCCCTTGATCCCAATTTCACGAAGCGCGATCCGATGGACCGTTGGGTTCAAGGAGTACCGCAAGACTCGGCGATCGCTCACGTATCCGAGAACGGACACGTGCTGCACTTGATCTTCGAAATCGAAAGAAAGCGCGCGCAGACCCCGTCGCGGAGCGCCGAATTGGTCAAGTCAGCCTGAGCATCGAGTCTCTCTTCTATCTGCGATTTCTTGGGAACCCCGCCCCAACGGCGCGCTCGGCTTCACAAGGAGTTCCTTGCGCCAGACTCCGACTCGGCTTTGATCTGTTTCAAGATTGCTTTACGTATGAGTCCTGAAAACGGAGCAATCACGCTCCAATAGGAGCCGAATTTCCACAAGGCAGACCGCCCGAAGCATTCGACTCTAGTCTCGGTCGAAAGTACCGTCCCGCAGTCTGACTCCGCGCGTAGTTTGAAGTTCCATGCCGCTTTGGCGAAGCCGAGACGGGAAAAATCGGCAAACTGATCTTTTGAACGATCCAGGCAGCGGCCCCCATCCGGACGCCAGAATCGACCTGCAATCCCGATCACAATTTCCTCATTGGGAGCCTCGGCAAGCACCACGAAACCGGTGCCTTCCAGCTGTCGATGCAGTTCGAACTGGCTGTCGCTCCGCTTGAGAACTTTGCCGCTCCGCACGGACATCAACATCCTCACCAGCCAGAGATCGTGAAAATTCGTGTGCAACAAACACCCGTACACAGTCGGCGGGCGGGCCTTCACTCCAACCTGATACGCGGCGTGAAACTGGTACCGTGGCAATGCTTCGTCGATCAGCGAACGATCTGAAACGCAGGTCTTCACTTACCAAGGATTCTTGCACGACGCGCTCGAGATCGCGAACCTTTCGCAATAAGGCGTCGCCCATCAATAAGGCGTCGCCCCGAACTCGCCCGGCGGGACGCAAAATTCGCTTGGCATGAATTACTTGAAGACTCGAGACGTCGAATCTCCTAAGCAGCGGCGGCAACCCGTCGTCGCTTGCGTAGCTTCGCGTACAACTCCGTAATTTGCTCGTGTCGGTGTTCATACTCCTCTAGCTCGCGCTCAGGGAGAACACCGAATACCTGCTTCTCCAGAGCAGTCAACTGCAAGTCGAGAAGCTGGAGCAATTCGCTACGAAGACGAACCTCAAGATCCGGGGATGACATGGCGTTCACTCATTGAAAATCGAAATCCCGATCTCAGAGTAGCGCTGGAAACAAAAACTTCGATACCGCACATACCTTACGAACGCTAGCGCACATTTCGTAGGGGGATGAGTAGTCTGTTTCCTCAACGTTTTACCTTAGCACTGGAGGGCCGATCGGATCATCGTTCGTGGCCGGGTATGTAGGCAGTGCCCTCATGATGTCGTTCGGGAAAACGGTCAAGGCACAATCGGCAAGGCACTAACGCACGGCGAGTCCATGCACGCGGCGTAGTTGCTGGAGAGTATTCCTTAGTCGGTATGGAACCACGCAACCAGCAGCAACGATGACGACGCCTCATCGTGTACGACGACTTGCACCCCAGGCTACTAGCGCGCGCGTCTCCGACGAGGCTTGGTTTGCCCGGATAGTCGATCGTTGAATCGATCGGCTGAGCGTGTCTCTTGCCTCAGTTGCAAACATCCGGTTTGACGTTAGTGGCTATTTTGTTAGAGTGGCTATCACATTTATTATGGGTATCTACGCCCGTATCGCCACGCGATTTGAAAGGAAAGTACCGATGGTTGGTGCACCCGTCACTCAGAGTGGAACTGCAGACACGACAGACAGAAGACCCCTGCTCGGGCTCCGGGAGCGTAAGAAAGCGCGATTGCGACAACAGATTATCGATACGTCGATCAAACTGTTTCGCAAGCACGGTTACGAAAGCACACGCATCGATGACATCGTGCAAGTACTCGAAATCAGCCAGCCCACTTTCTTCCGCTATTTTCCCAGCAAGGATGCCGTCTTGCGCCAGGTGGGAGAACGGGGATATGCGTGTATCCGTGAGCGGCTACATTCGGAACTCTCAAACAAAGCCACAACCGGCGAGCGTCTCAGGCGGCTCTACCTGACCATGGCACGCGAGGTGGAAGCCGACCGGCAGTTGTGGAAGGCGGTCGTGTTGTCGGGCGCTATGGATCCAGTGCGATCGGCAGAGCTGCGCGAGCCCGAGGAAGCCGCAGCCAGGTTGCTGCGGGAGATTCTCACCCACGGGCAGAAGCGTAACGAGGTAACGCGCGCGTTCCCTGTTGTGCATATGGCGCAATTCATGGAAGGACTCTACAACACGGTGGTGCGGCAGTGGGCAGTAGATCTCACTGGGCCGCACAAGCTCACGGACAGGGTGCGTAACGCTGTGGACCTCTTTTTGCGGGGCATCCAGCCGTAAAGTTTTCGGAACCGAGCCAGCCCCCTTTGTCACTAAGATCACCTCGCCGCGAAGGGAACGTGAATGAAAGCTGCCATTCTGCACGAATTCAAGAGACCATTAACCATCGAAGAAGTCACCCCGCCGGAAGTTGGATCGGACGATGTCTTGATCGAGGTCGAAGTGTGTGGTGTCTGTCATTCCGATCTCCACCTGGCCGATGGCGATTGGACGCAACTCTCCCGCATCGTAAAGAAGCCACTGATTCTGGGACACGAAATCGTCGGCCGTGTGGTAAAACTCGGAGCCGAGGTGCAGGGTATCGAGATTGGCGATCGGGTTGGCGTGCCCTGGTTGCAGTGGACCTGTGGCCAATGTGAGTTTTGCCAGGAGGGTAACGAGAATCTGTGCCTCAAGCAGCGCATCACCGGTGTGACGGTGGATGGCGGGTACGCGGAGTATGTCAAGGCTCCTGCAAGTCACGTTGTGAAAATCCCCGACGGGCTGCCCTCCGAACAAGCAGCGCCTCTGCTTTGCGCAGGCGTCACGGTTCACCGCGCACTCAAGCAAGCAAGGCTTCGCGCCGGACAGCGATTGGCAGTGTTCGGAGTCGGCGGGCTTGGCCACCTTGCCATCCAGATTGGACAGGCGGCAGGGGCGGAAGTAACCGCGATCGATGTTTCCGAGGAAAAGCTCGCGCTCGCGAGGTCGGTGGGTGCTGCACGAACACTGAACGCCACACAGTGTGATGTCGTAAAGGAAATCCGTGCGTCTGGCAGAGTACACGTCGCCCTCGTCGCGTCGGCGGCCAAGAGCGCCTACGACATGGCCTTCTATTGTGTACGGCCGACGGGAACACTGCTGGCGGTGGGATTGCCCGCTCAGGACATTTCCTTTCCGCCAATTTTGATGGCGGGCAGTGAAATTCACATCAAGGCTTCCAGCGTTGGCACGCGGGAAGATCTGCGCGAGGTTCTGGCGATGGGCGCCGCTGGAACCGTTCACTGCCAGGTCACGACTCGTGCGTTCACAGATATTCGGCAGGTTCTGGAGGAATTAAGCCGCGGCCAGATCTGCGGGCGGGCGGTGCTGCGCCTGCGGTAAAGGTTTGCTGGACGAATTGGATGGCCCCACTCGCCAAAGTTGTAACTTTTGCGGAGGGCACGTTGACGTTAGCGACTCTAATATGATATCAACTTTCACTTTTATGGAACTCTGGCTCCCGCCCGCGAAAAGGTGATTTCGGAGTGAATGTCAAGGCACTCTTCGATCTGACCGACCGCGTTGCCATCGTCTCCGGCGGGTCGATGGGACTGGGCCGCCAGATGGCCGAAGGTCTGAGCGAGATGGGGGCGAAACTGGTGCTCTGCGCCCGCAAGAAGGAGCGCTGCGAGGCTGCGGCAGAAGAATTGCGCAGCCGTGGCGCTGAGACGCTTGCACTCGCGTGCGATGTCAAGGATCGAACCGGGATTCAGGCGGTTGTGGATGCGGCGCTTGCGAAATTCGGCCGCATCGACATTCTCGTCAACAATGCCGGAACGTCATGGGGCGCTCCTGTCGAGAACATGACGCTCGAGCAGTGGAACAAAGTTCTCGACACTAATCTGACTGGCACCTTCCTCTTTTGTCAGGCGGTGGGCAAGCAAATGGCTGCCCAGGGATCCGGAAAGATCATCAATATCGCCTCGGTGGCGGGTTTGGGTGGAGCATCGGCCGAAATGCAGGCGATCGGCTACCACGCGAGCAAAGGTGGCGTCATTGCATTCACCAAAGATCTGGCCTGCAAGTGGGCACCGCATAACATCCAGGTGAACGCGATCGCTCCTGGATGGTTCCCCACCCACATGTCGCAATGGATCCTCGAGCACCACAAAGATTCGTTGCTGGCGAAAATTCCGGCTGGCCGTTTCGGCAGTGATTGCGACCTGAAGGGTGCTGCGGTATTTCTGGCCTCGGATGCTTCCGCGTATGTGACCGGACACGTGCTGGTTGTCGATGGTGGTCAAACCGCCTGGTGACAAAGAGTTTTGTATGAACATTCCCCTCACACCGGTTCGGTTCCTTCGCTACCCAGTGCAGCAGTTTCCGAGAAAGACAGCGGTGGTTTGTCAAGATCAGCGGTTTACCTATGCTGAGTTTGGTGACCGGGTGTGGCGCCTGGCGGGTGCGTTGCGTGACGCCGGACCGAAGGCCGGTGATCGAGTCGCATTTCTCAGCCTGAACTGCCATCGACTGCTCGAGGCGTATTTCGGCGTCCTGGAAGCTGGCTATGTTTTGCTTCCTCTCAATATTCGCCTGGCGGGTCCGGAGCTTGCTTACATCCTGAACGATTCCGGCGCGACGATGCTGTTCCTTGAGCAGGAATTCGTTGGGCTCGTCGATTCATTTCGCAAAGAGTTGCGCACCGTCGGCTCGTTTCACCAACTCGACGGCATGCCCCAGGCACAGTGGCTCTCTGCCAGCACTTATGAACAGATGCTGGCCTCCCCGCCATACTACAGAGACGTCATGGAGTTCGATGAGAACTCGGTGGCCGAGATGTTCTACACCAGCGGGACCAGCGCCGCCCCCAAAGGCGTGATGCTCACGCACCGGAACGTATACCTGCACGCGATGAATATGGCCGTGCACCATCACACCCGGTATGAGCACGTGCAGTTACACACGATCCCGCTATTCCACGCCAATGGCTGGGGTGCGGCCCACACCATCACCTTCCTGGGTGGGACGCACGTGATGCTTCCCCGCTTCCTGCCGGAGGAGGTATTCCGTTTGGTTGAGCGGGAGCACGTCAGTTCCCTGAGCCTGGTGCCGATCATGGCCAGTGCGCTGCTCAATTCACCCGTGCGCTCCAAGTATGACCTGAGCAGCCTCGAGTGGATCACCATCGGAGGAGCGGCGTCTTCTCCCAGCCTGATTCGCGACGTCGAGCAGAAGATGGGATGCAGATGTTATTCGGGATACGGACTCACGGAAACGTCGCCTGGATTAGCCAGCGCCGAACTGAAGCCCGACATGCAGTGTTCGCCCGAGGAGCGGTATATCGTCCAGGCGATGACCGGCTTTGCCTATCCGGGTGGCGAACTTCGGGTGGTCGACGCAGCCGATAAAGACGTTCCGCATGACGGGGTCACGATGGGAGAAGTCATCGCGCGCAGCGACGGAGTGATGGCCGGTTACTGGCAACAGCCCGAAGCTACTGCCGAAGCCTTGCGTAACGACTGGTTTCGCACCGGCGACATGGCGGTAGTCGCAGAGCACGGATACATCCGGATCGTCGATCGCAAGAAGGACACGATCGTGAGCGGCGGCGAAAACATATCGTCGCTTGATGTGGAGAAAACGCTCCTCGCGCATCCTGAGGTCTGTGAGGCCGCGGTCATTCCCGTGGCGGATGAAAAATGGGGAGAGGCCCCAAGAGCGGTAGTGGTCGCCAAACCGGGGTCGAAAGTCAGCGAGCAGGAACTGATTGAGTTTTGCCGATCACGAATGGCCCACTACAAGTGCCCGCGATCGGTTGTGTTTTGCGACAGCCTGCCGAAAACGGCGACAGGCAAGGTCCTGAAAAGGGTGTTGCGTCGGATGTATCAGGTTGATTCGGCTCCCGCGCGGTCCGACCGCTGAAAGACGGTAAAACGAGAGGACTTGTGCGCGTCCGCCAAGGTCAACAGTTTTTTGCAAGAGAACGTTATGAACAATCTCGTGAGAGTCAGTACAAACGACGACGTCACAGTCATTACTATCGACAACCCTCCGGTGAACGCGCTAAGTCCCGGCGTGCCGGAAGGGATCCTCGCGGCGATCGATCAGATGAACGAGGATCCGGCGATTAAGGCGGCTGTGGTCATCGGTGCCGGCCGTACATTTGTTGCGGGTGCCGACATCAAGGAATTCGGCAAAATGACGTCGGGGGTCAGAAGTCGCGGGAGCTTGTTGCCGTTGCTCCTGCGCATTGAAGACAGCAGGAAGCCGGTGGTTATGGCGATTCACGGATCAGCCTTTGGGGGAGGACTCGAACTGGCGATGGCGGGCCATTACCGCGTCGCTTCGGCCACCGCACAGGTGGGTCAGCCAGAAGTGAACCTTGGCATCATTCCCGGAGCCGGAGGAACCCAACGGTTGCCGCGCCTTATCGGTGTCGCCAAGGCAGTGGAGATGTGTGCCGGCGGCAAACCGGTCTCCGCGCGCGAGGCTGCCTCTCTTGGGCTGATCGATCAGTTGATTGAGGGCGACCTTGCCGCTGGTACCATAGCGTTCGCGCGTTCAATCGCGGAGAAGCCCGTGAGCAAGACCCGGGACCGAAGCGAGAAGCTCGGCTCTGCAGCGGAGTGCGCTGCGATCTTTGCCACCGCGCGCGACTCAGTCCGCAAGAAACAACGCGGCCTGCTCGCTCCGCTCGCGGCAATCGATGCAGTCGAGGCCGCGACCCAATTGCCATTTGAGGAGGGCTGTCAGACGGAAGCCAGGCTCTTCACCGAATGCCTTTTTTCCGACCAGTCGAAAGCGCTGATTCACGTGTTCTTCAGCGAGCGTGAGGTCGCGAAGATTCCCGACGTCCCGAAGGAAACGCCGGCGCTGCCCGTGAATCGTGTGGCTGTCGTCGGCTCTGGAACCATGGGCGGAGGCATCGCCATGGTGTTTGTCAATGCGGGCATCCCGGTCGTGCTGAAAGATGTGGATCAGGCGGCGCTCGAAATGGGCCTGAACAGAATCAAGAGGAATTACGCCACTTCGGTGCAGCGCGGCCGTTTCACTCAGTCGTACGTGGACGAACGCCTCGAACTGATCAAACCCGTGCTCTCCTACGACGCATTTTCCGATGTGGATATGGCAGTGGAGGCGGTGTTCGAAGGCATGGCGCCCAAAAAGACCGTGTTTGCAGAGTTGGATCGCGCCTGCCGCCCGGGAGCGATTCTCGCCAGTAACACTTCCACACTCAATATCGATGAGATCGCCGGCGCGACGTCACGGCCGGAGTCGGTGATCGGAACTCACTTCTTCAGCCCGGCTAATGTAATGCGTCTGCTCGAAATCGTTCGCGGAAAGAAAACGAGCAAAGAAGTGATCGCCACCTGTATGCAGCTGTCGAAGAAGCTGGGCAAGATCGGAGTGCTGGTCGGGAATTGCCGCGGCTTTGTCGGCAATCGGATGTTTGGACCGTACCGGCGCGAGGCACAGTTCCTGGTCGAAGAAGGCGCAGATGTGGCCGCTGTGGACGAAGCGCTCGTCGAATTCGGGAACGCCATGGGGCCGCTGGCAACCGGTGACTTGGCGGGTTTGGACGTGGGCTGGCGCATTCGCAAGGAATACCGTCACTTGGAAAAACCCGGAGTGCGTCAGCCCTTCGCCGAGGACAGTCTTTGCGAACTCGGACGCTATGGCCAGAAGACGATGAAGGGATGGTACCAATACGACGAGAACCGGCGCGCGAGCGCAGATCCCGAAGTGACCACCCTGGTGCGGACATGGAGTGCGGAAGCGGGGATCCCCCAGCGGCAGATCTCTGCCAGTGACATTGTCGATCGCTGCATCTACGCGCTGGTGAACGAAGGCGCGCGGATCCTTGAAGAGGGGTATGCACTGCGAGCCGCGGACATCGACATCATCTATCTCAATGGCTACGGCTTCCCTGCTTACCGCGGCGGGCCGATGTGGCACGCCGATACGGTCGGATTGCCAAAAGTGTATCAGCGCATCTGCGAGCTTCAACTGCAGCACGGAGAACTTTGGACGCCGGCGCCTTTGCTGAAGCGGCTCGCGGAAGAGGGCAAGACATTCGCTGAGTACGATAAGCAACAGCTCGCAGCCGCGTGAGCTCTGAAGGTGTAAGCGGGAACTCGGCGAATGTAAATGGCTCGCCGTTCCAGAACGAACTATGAGCCAGATCATCCTGGTGCGTCACGGGCAGGCATCGTTTCTGGTGGGCGATTACGACAAACTCTGCGCTAACGGTCAAGTTCAGTCGCGGTTGCTCGGCGAGTATTGGTCGCGGCGCGGCGTGCTTTTCAGTCGCGCCTATTCCGGCCCGCGCGCCCGACACCTCGAAACAGCCCGAATTGTGGCGGAAGCGTATCGCGGGAGTGGCGTTGTTTTCCCGGAAATGACTGTGATGGATGAATTCGACGAATACCATGCGGAACCGGTGATGCAGGCATGCCTCACACAACTGCTGCCACGGAATGCTGAGATCAACGCGTTGCATCATGCGTACACGGAGGCTGCCGAGCCCGCAGAACAACACAGGACGTTTCAGAAACTGTTTGAGGCGGTTATCACGAAATGGGTTGCGGGAGAAGTGGCGGCCGACGGCATTCCAACCTGGGATGAATTTTGTTTGCGAGTGGGGCAGGGTGTGACGCAAGTTGTGCGTAGTACCCCTTCGGCGGCGAGCGCGGTCGTGTTCACTTCGGCCGGCCCCATCGGCGCGGCGATGCGACGGGCTCTGCACTTGTCCGCCTCCGACACGCTGCAGCTTACGTGGATGTCGCGCAATGCATCGTTCAGCACGTTTCTGGCTTCGGGCGAGCGCTTCACGCTCAGCGCGTTCAACGCGCACCCGCATCTCGACGGAGACGGACTGCTGACGTACCGGTAACGCATAGGGGACCCGAGCATGGTGGCAGCTTGCGATCAAGCCGGAGCGGTAAGAGCAGGCGAAGAGCTCGATCTCACGCGGTTGCAGCCATTTCTCCGGGAACATTTCGGCGAGGATGGACCGCTTTCGATTGACCAATTCCCGAGCGGCCACTCCAATCTCACCTATCTCGTTCGACTGGGGAGGCGCGAGGTCGTGTTGCGGCGCCCACCTTACGGCAGCAAGGTCAAGTCGGCGCATGACATGGCCCGAGAGTTTCGTGTGCTCTCGAAGCTTTACGCAGTGTATCCCGTCGCGCCAAAGGCGCTTCTTTACTGCGACGATCTGTCGATTCTGGGCGCGCCCTTCTACCTGATGGAGCCGATCCGAGGCGTGATCCTGCGCCGTGACCTTCCGCCCGGCATGCCCTTTCCACCAGCGACAGCGCTGCGATTGAGCGAAGCCTTTGTCGACAACCTCGCATGTCTCCACAGGTTGGACTATGCCGCCATCGGTCTGAGCGATTTGGGCAAGCCGCAGGGCTATCTGGAACGCCAGGTAAAGGGATGGATCGAGCGCTACCACAACTCGAAAACAGACGACCTGCCGGTCGTCGAACTCATCTCCGACTGGCTCATCCAACAAATGCCGGCCAGCCACGCAACCACCCTCATTCACAACGACTACAAATATGACAACGTCGTGCTCGATCCCGATGACCTGACCAGGATTGTCGGTGTCTTGGATTGGGAAATGTGCACGCTGGGGGATCCACTGACAGATCTGGGGACAGCTTTGGCGTACTGGGCCGACCCCAACGACTCGGAGGAATTCAAGGAGATTCGCTCAGTGCCCACTACCCTGCCCGGCACGTTGACCCGCGCAGAGTTGGTCGAGCGCTATGCAGCCGTGACCGGGCGCGATACCGGCGACATCGTTTTTTATCTTGCGTTCGCTCGTTTCAAAGTCGCCGTCATCATCCAGCAGATTTACTACCGGTACGCTCAGGGCCTGACGCACGACGCACGCTTCGCATGCTTGCCAAAGCGAATCCATGTACTCCTGCGTGCGGCGTGGCAATGCGCAGAGAGCGGAATCGTATGAGCGGCTTTTGGCGCACATCGAGAGCCGAGTCCGGAATTAGCGCAGGGCGCGAGTCATCGCGGGTAATAACGCACCAGCCACTCGGCTACGCAGCAGGGCTTCTCCGAAGCCTGCCCTTCGATATGGATGACAAATGTGGCATCGACAAACTCAGCCGATTCCTTCGCCAAAAGCAGACGCACCCGGGCGCGAACTGCCGAACCCGCGCGCACCGCCGAGGGAAAGCGCACTTTGTTCAGACCGTAGTTGATGCTCATCGCGACGCCCGAGCGCACCTGGACTGCCTGCCTCAGAAAATGACTCAAGAGCGAAAGCGTCAGAAAACCATGAGCGACGCAGCCCCCGAAGGGCGATTCACGTGCCGCGCGGTCCGACTCCAAGTGAATCCACTGATGGTCGTCGGTGGCATCGGCAAATTTCTGGATGCGGTCCTGCGAGACGGTGAACCATTCTGTTGCGGGGAATTCGCGTCCTTCCCATTGCTTCAAAGATTGCAGGCTTTCAATTTCAAAGGGTGGCATAGGAGTTTTTCATGACGACAGTAACAGACATCCCGCACAAGACGAAGGGAACTGGCTTTCTGCTTGAAGATTCGACACCGCAAGACGTTTTCACACCCGAGGACCTGAGCGAAGAACATCTCGCGATCGCGCACATGGTCGATGAGTTCTGGACCAACGAAGTGGAACCGAATCTTCCGGCAATTCGCGAAAAGAAACCGGGGCTCGCCCTGTCCATTCTGCGGAAATCGGTGGACCTGGGTCTGACCGCGATGGCCATTCCGGAGGAGTACGGCGGCATGGCGATGGATCTCCCATCGCTCATGGTCACTGCCGAACGCCTGGGACGTGACGGATCGTACGCAGGCTGGCATTCCGCCCATACCGGAATCGGAACCCTCCCCATCGTTTACTTTGGGACGGAGGCACAGAAGAAAAAATATCTGCCCAAGCTCGCCAAGGTCGAAATGCTGGCTGCCTACGCTCTCACCGAGCCGCTGGCGGGCTCAGATGCTCTGGCCGCAAGAACTCGCGCCGATCTCTCGCCGGACGGGAAACACTACATCCTGAACGGCCAGAAAATGTGGATCACCAACGGCGGCGCGGCTGATCTCTTTACCGTGTTTGCCAAGGTGGGGGGCGAAAAGTTCACCGCGTTTCTGGTGGAGCGAAACTTCCCCGGCGTCAGCAGCGGCGCAGAAGAACACAAGATGGGGATCACCGGCAGCTCGACGACTGCCGTCTATCTGGACAACGTCCCGGTTCCGGTCGAAAACGTGTTGGGGGAAATTGGCCGCGGACACGTGATCGCGTTCAACATCCTTAACATCGGACGTCTGAAATTAGGTCCCGCCAGCGTTGGCGCGGCCAAGAATGTTCTTGCAATCTGCCTGAAGTACGCCAAGCAGCGGAAGGCTTTCGGCGCATCGATTGCAGAGTTTGGCGCGATTCAGCACAAGCTCGCGGAAATGGCGATCAGGATTTATGCCGCGGAATCGATGAGCTGGCGCGTCGCCGGCTTAATTGAGAATCAAATCCACGCGGCCGCGCACAACAGCGCTGAAGACACCGCCCGTGAACTGAAGGCGATCGAAGAATTTGCCGCCGAGTGTTCCATGGTGAAGGTGTATGCCGCCGAAATGCTCGACTACGTGGTCGACGAAGGCGTTCAGATTCATGGCGGCTACGGCTATCACCAGGACTATGCGGTAGAGCGCGCCTATCGTGATGCGCGAATCAACCGCCTCTTTGAAGGAACCAGCGAGATCAACCGGTTGGTGATCACTGGCATGCCGTTGAAGCGAGCTGCCAAGGGCCTCTTGCCATTGCTCGAAGCTGCCCGTG
The DNA here is from genome assembly GCA_963729415.1 of uncultured Acidobacteriota bacterium. Classification (GTDB taxonomy): domain Bacteria; phylum Acidobacteriota; class Terriglobia; order Terriglobales; family Acidobacteriaceae; genus Gp1-AA133. The sequence goes on from CAVSOD010000022.1 coordinate 188,111, forward strand.
CGGTAGCCCAGGAAAAACAGGCGGCTGGCGAATCCTCCGGCGATGCCGATATGGATCTGGTCCGCAACGCCAAGAAGATTGCCCTCCTGACGCTGGGAGTCGCTCACCAGAAGTATGGTGCGCAACTCGAACAACAGCAGGAGATCATCATGAACATTTCTGACATCGTTATGGAAGTTTTGGCGATGGAATCGAGCCTGCTCCGCAGACGCAAACTGGCAGCCGACAGAGGAGCGAACGCGGCCGACGCCTGCGCCGTGTATTTGCGCGACGCGCTGACCCGAATCGAGCTTGCTTCGCGCACGGTAATGAGCGCCTGCGCCGAAGGCCAGGAGCTGCGCCAGAGACTTTCCCACTTAGGCGCTTACGCCAATCACGATCCGGTGAATACCATTGCCCTGCGCCGGAGGATTGCAGCACGATTGTTGGCCAGCGAGTGCTACACAATCTGATATCACGATTTGGCAACGATGGAGAGAACATGGCGCTGACCAATCACAAGTTTCTTCTGGCTGCTCGTCCGGTTGGAATGCCGAAGCATACCGACTGGACCTACGTGGAGGAACCGGTCGGGGAGCCGAAAGAAGGTGAGTTCCTGGTTCGAATGTTGTACATCTCCCTCGATCCTGCCATGCGCGGGTGGATCAACGATGTGCGGTCCTATATCCCGCCGGTTGGAATCGGAGAAGTGATGCGGGCGATCGGGGTTGGGATCGTGACTGCGTCGCGCAATCCCCGTTTCCCGGTGGATGACCACGTTTCCGGACCATTCGGAATGCAGGAGTACGCCATCAGCGATGGCCAGAGAGTCATGAGGGTCGATCCCAAGGCTGCTCCCTTGCCGAAGTATCTCAGCGTGCTCGGAATGCCGGGGATGACCGCCTACTTCGGACTTCTCGACACGGGACAGCCGAAGTCAGGCGAAACGGTAGTCGTCTCGGCGGCCGCAGGAGCGGTAGGTGCGGTGGTCGGGCAGATCGCCAAGATCCAGGGTTGTCGCGCGGTGGGCATCGCTGGGGGTGCGGATAAGTGCCGTTATATCGAACACGACCTGGGCTTCGACGCGGCCATCGACTACAAATCCGAAGACGTACGCGCTTCTCTGCAGAAGCATTGTCCGGATGGTATTCACGTCTATTTCGATAACGTCGGCGGCACGATTCTCGAAGCTGCCCTGGCCAACCTGGCGCGCGGTGCGCGAATCGTCATCTGCGGCGCAATCTCCCAATACAACAATACCGGTCCCATGACCGGACCACGGAATTACATGTCTCTGCTTGTCAATCGTGGCGCAATGAAGGGCATGCTGGTGTTCGACTATGCAGATCGTTTTGCGCAAGCCGGAGGGCAAATGGCAGCCTGGATAGCGGCGGGCAAGCTGAAATCGCGCGAGCACATCGTGGAAGGTCTCGCGACTTTTCCTGAAACCTTGCTCAAGCTCTTCACGGGCGAAAACCAAGGAAAGCTCATGCTGAAGGTCGGTTAGGCGGACTGCGGATCAAAGCAGCCTCGGACCCGGGGAACTCTGATGCCGTCCATTGAGAATCAAGGCGCGAAGATCTATTGGGACGAACAGGGGCAGGGACCACCTGTCCTATTGATCATGGGCCTCGGCTACACGTCTTGCATGTGGCATCGGGCCCGTCCGGCGCTGGCCCAACGATACCGAACTCTGGCCTTCGACAATCGTGGAGTTGGACTGAGCGACGTGCCTCCCGGACCTTATTCGATAGCGACCATGGCAGCGGACGCAGCTAGCGTTCTCGACGCTGCCAGTGTCGCTGGCGCCCACGTGTTCGGGGTCTCCATGGGCGGGATGATCGCGCAGGAGTTTGCTTTGCAATTTCCCGCCCGGACGCGCTCGTTGATCCTGGGTTGCACCTCGCCCGGCGGCTCCTCCGCCGTGCCAGCGGACAGCAAAGTGATCGACATACTGCTTGTTCGCGGCATAACACCCGAACAGGCCCGGACTGCGATTCTTCCGTACATCTACGACAAATCAACCCCGCCGGCGGTGATCGACGAGGATGTAAACTTGCGCCGGAATTGGCTTCCCTCGCCCCAGGGTTATACGGCGCAGCTACAGGCCATTCGGGCATGGGAGGCCTACAGCCGGATCGACCAGATCGCGGCGCCTACGCTGATAATCCACGGAAGGTCAGATGCCCTGATACCCGCTGGCAACGCAGAGTTGATCGCGCGCCGGATTCCCGGCGCCAAACTCGTCATGCTTGAGCACGCGAGCCACATGTTTCTGACCGATCAGACCGCTGCGGCCGAAAAGGAAATACTTGGTTTTCTGGCCTCGCAAGAGGGTTCGCCGAGCGAAAAATCCGCTCCGCCGCACCGTCCCGCAACCCACAAGGACATTCCCGGCGGGCATATGTCATCATCAAAATAATTCATTTGATGAATTTAAAAAACGCGGATACGCTCGCGCCCAATATGGGGACTAACCGCACTTTTGGGTGCGTAAGCGTGGGGAATATTTTGTCTGGACGGGGCGGATCCACAACCACGAAAAGTTAGCTCGGAGAGCAATTCCAGTAATCCTGGCTGGGGGGATTATGGCTTTCGATCAGAGCTTGGATGGGGCAGCTTCATCTTGGGACAGCCGGTTAGCGAAATGGGAGAATCGTCGAAAGGCCGTCGTGCCCCTTCTGGCGTGTTTCCTTTTCGCAACTGTTCTCGCTCACGCGCAGGGCGTGGGTTCGTCGGGAGAAATCACCGGCACGGTCACCGACGCGTCCGGCGGAGCGTTGCCTAAGGCCACGATCGTTGTGGTGGACACACAAACCGGGCTGAAGCGCCAAGTTTCGACCAATGCTGTCGGCTACTTCCGTGTCACGGGACTCCCACCGGCGACCTATGAAGTCCGCACGCAGGTATCGGGTTTTGCAACTGGAGTTCGAAAGGGCGTCACCGTCGCCATCGGGCAGACAGTCACCTCCGATTTCATTTTGCGCCCGTCGCAAGTCGAGACCGTGATCGAGGTGAACGATCAACCGCCCGTAGTAGAAACGGAGCGCGGCAGCCAGGCGAACACAATTACCCAGGAGTACATCACCGACCTGCCCGTAGACCGCCGGGACTATCTAACGTTTACGTTGCTCGCTCCCGGCGTTTCCGATTCCTCGCGGCTGGCGGGCGACCAGGATTTTAGAGTCAAGCAGACTCCACAAAGCGGCTTGTCCTTCTACGGCAGCAATGGCAGAGGAAATAGCATCACCGTCGACGGTGGCGAGACTTCCGGCGACAGCGGTGGCGTGCGCCTTACCGTCAGCCAGGACGCGGTGCAGGAGTTCCAGATCAATCGCAGCAACTATGCGCCCGAGCTCGGGTCCGCCACCGGAGCCTCCATCAACATCGTCACCAAATCCGGTACGAACGATCTGCACGGTACGCTTTATGGCTTCTTCCGCAATGACGCAATGGATGCTCGTAATCCGTTTTCATTCGCTCAGTCATTGCGACCGGGCCAAACCTTTGACCCGAGCGCGCTTGACTCGTTGGGTTCACCGGTGAAGGACTCATTGTCTCGCCAGCAGTTCGGCGGGACCGTGGGGTTCCCGATCCGGAAAGACAAGACGTTTCTGTTTGCTGGTTTCGAAGGCCTGCGCCAGGATTCGCAAAACGCCGTTCCGCTCCTGACGAACACGAACATCCTGCGCCCGACCGCCGCTCAGAATGCACTCATCGGCACATTGGCTGCAGAAGGCCCGTCCGTGATTGTCCCCTGCCTAAACAATCCCGATGGCACAGTATTCTCTCTTCCTGCCACCCTTTGCGCCGGTGCTCTTGCCAGCGGCTTGACGACCAGCCAACTCACTGGCCTCACGGCTGGTCAAACGGCGCTCAACAGCTTTCTGGTAAATCAGTTTGAAACCCAAGGCGGGCTGTTCAATTACAACTCCCGGGAATACTTGGCGTCTGGCCGTTTGGACCATCACTTCACTGTGAACGACACGCTTTCTGTGACCTACCGGTACGGTCATGATGTGGAGCAGTCGCCGGACGTGCAATCGCTCACCGCTTTCTCCGCGGGAAGCTCCACCCATACCTACGATTCCAATCTGCAGGCCGCGTGGTATCACCAATTCGGCCCAGCCGCTCAGAACGAGCTCCGCATCCAGTGGGATTACTACAGCTTCAAGGTGCTGCCGAACGAACCCGGACAAGTCGGTCTACAGATACCAGGGTTCATCAACAATCTGGGTTCGAACATCTTCCTGCCCAACCTGACAATCTTGCGCCGCAACGAATTTGCCGATAATTTCAGCCTGATTCGCGGTCATCACACCTTCAAGTTCGGTGGCACATTCCTGCTCCGCGGCAATCACACCGAATCGCACACGTTCTTCCCCGGTCGTTTTGTATTCGGCTCCCTCCCGGGTTTTCTGATCAGCCCCTGCATGGAACCATCTTCGACCACAGGACCAAATCCTTGTGGTCTGACTACAGCCGGCACTACGATCAACCCGCTGCAGGCGGGATCGTTCGGATTGCCTCAGGTTTACCAGCAAGGCTTCGGGAATCCCACGTACCCCTACTATGCCCGCCCCCTGACTGCACTCTACGCTCAGGATTCCTGGGCCATTACCCCAAGCTTCAATCTGAGCTACGGTCTGCGCTACGAGCTGGATACCCAATTCCTTCCTTTGACAACATATAAAAAGGATTTTGCCCCCCGAATCTCGTTCGCTTGGGACCCGTTCAGAAATCACAAAACCGTGGTCCGCGGCGGCTATGGAATCTTCTTTGGACCGGTTGACGTGCAGATCCCCGATGTCGATCTGAGCCTGGGAGTGGTAAACCGGAATAAGTCGGCGGTCGAGAACAGTACTCCAGCCGGACAGGTTGCGAACCTCACTGCCATCTGTGGGTTTTCCCAGTTCGGGGTACCGATCATCCCCGGCAACGGCACCAGCCCGTGCAACCGGGAGATTTCCATTTATGTCGATCCGCTTGGCGGGGTTAAGGCCCTCGGTTTGAAAGGCGCTGAGGCCGTTTTTCAGGGACTCTTTGCGCAAGGGTTAGTGCAATGCACAACGCCAACGGCGGGGAACGCTGCCTGCGTCACGCCGGGTGCCGTGGCGCCGTTTGGAATCGACGTTACCAATACCGGTCCCGTCGGCCCGTTGCAGGTGGTTTTCGTGAATCAGCCCGGTTATCGCCCCCCCATCGCGCAGCAGGCTTCTTTCGGAATTGAACGCGAAATCACGCCCGGTTCCTCGATATCGATCAGCGGTATTTACTCTCATACCCAGCGACTTCCGATAGCCATCGACACCAATCTTTTGCTGGCGCCGTTCACGACCGTAACTCTGGCAAATGGCCACAAGTTTGCCTATCGCAATTGGAATACTGGCCCCGCGACTGACCCGCTCGGCGGTACGGCAGGCCTTCCCTGCGCGCCCCCCGCGCAATGCGTTTTGAATCCGCTGGTTGTTCAGAACAACCAATACAGCTCGCAGGCTTATGCGATTTACGAAGGCGGTATCGTTGAACTCAAGAAGCGCTTTACTCAGCGCTTCACGCTATTCGGGAATTACACCTTCAGCAAGGGCTTTGATACGTCCACCGACTACAACACGGACTACGGACCACAGGATCCGACGAACATCAATATCGATCGTGGCCTTTCCGAATTTGATGAACGGCACAAAGTGGTGATCGCGGGAGTCATCGACAGTCCCTGGCGCCAGAGCATCTTATCCGGGTTCCAGCTGGCTCCCATTTTCTCCTACCACAGCGGACACCCTTTTAACCTGTTGGCTGGTGGTGAAGTGAACGGCAACAATCACACCACGAACCAGCGTCCCATCGGAGCAGCACGCGACACCGGCCTGGGTCCCAACTACGTGGACTTTGACATGCGTTTGAGCTGGGCACACAAAATAGGCGACAAAGCCAGCCTGCGCCTTACGGCGGAAGGATTCAATATCGCAAACCGGACGAATTTCGCCAGTGTGAACAACGAGGTCGGTCCGCTCTTCGGCTTTGAGCCGGGATTCACCACGTTCAACGTGCACGGCATTCGCCCCAGCCTGTCAACTGGTGGAACCATTACGCCCAGTACACCGCTGGCGTTTACTTCGGCCTTGCCCAAGCGGCAGATCCAGCTAGGCGCGCGCTTAACGTTCTGAGGGTCGTCTGGGGCGGACACTCATGTCCACACAATCGAGCACCGAAGGTGCCCTTCGAGATTTCTGCTAACGACAGTGCAAACCAGGGGTGACTCGTTGGCCGGGAATGCTCACGCTGAGGCTACGCTCCGGCTCCCGTACTTCTGCAATTCCAGTTTGGCAATCAAGGCGCGATGCACCTCGTCGGGCCCGTCGGCGATGCGCAGCGTGCGGATTGCGCCGAAGAGTTTCGCCAGTGGAAAATCGTTGGAGACGCCGGCGCCTCCATGCATCTGGATCGCCTGGTCGATAATCTCAAGCGCAATGTTCGGCACCGCGACTTTAATCTGAGAGATTTCGCTGCGGGCGCCTTTGGTGCCGACCTCATCGAGCATCCAGGCCGCCTTGAGGGTCAGCAGACGGGCTTGCTCCAGTTTGATACGGGCATCGGCGATCACATCCGCGTTGCCACCCAGTTCGGCAAGGGGTTTCCCGAAGGCCACGCGCTGAAGCGAACGGCGGCACATGAGATCCAGCGCACGCTCCGCCGCTCCCAGGGTCCGCATGCAATGATGAATACGCCCTGGCCCCAGGCGTCCCTGCGCGATCTCGAAACCGCGGCCCGGGCCTCCCACGATGTGGTCGAGCGGCACCCGCACATTGGTAAAGCTGACTTCGCCGTGCCCGAAAGGGGCGTCGTATGAGCCGAACACCGGTACCATACGCTCGATCTTGACGCCCCCGGTATCAAGCGGCACAAGAACCATGGAATGCCGCTGGTAGCGCGGCACCGAGGCGTTGGTCAAGCCCATAAAGATGAGCACCTGGCAATGTGGGTGCCCAACCCCAGAGCTCCACCATTTCCTGCCGTTGAGGACAACCTGGTCGCCCTCGATCAGCGCCTTAGCTTGCATGTTGGTGGCATCCGACGACGCCACGTCGGGCTCCGTCATACAAAACGCTGAGCGGATTTCGCCGGCCAGCAGTGGGGTCAGCCAGCGTCGCTTTTGCTCATCCGAACCATACTTCGCCAGCACTTCCATATTCCCTGTGTCGGGAGCATTGCAGTTGAACACCTCAGGGGCGATCGCGCAACGGCCGGTGATTTCTGCCAGGGGAGCATACTCCACGTTGCTAAGGCCGGCGCCAAACTCCCGGTTTGGCAGGAACAGGTTCCACAACCCTTCCTTCCGAGCCTTGTCTTTCAAAGTCTCCATTACTGGAGGCTGTCTCCAGGCGCGCCAGTCGGAGTGGTTCTGTACTTGCGCAAAGTACTCTTGTTCCGCAGGCAGGATGTGCTCCTGCATGAACGCCGAGAGGCGTTGGATGAAGCCTTGCGCCCTGAGTGAAGGGGAAAAGTCCATTACGTACTCTGCTCCACAAGGTTCAGCCTAGCGATTCCCACAGGATTCTCAAAATGAATCCTACGAATCCAGTAATATATGTGGCGTGCATTTAGGCCAGGTTGACCTGAACCTGTTCGTGGTGCTGGAGGCCATCTATCGCGAACGCAACATCACTCGCGCCGGCCGCCAACTGAACCTCACCCAACCCGCCATCAGCCATGCGCTGAAGAGACTTCGTGACCTGCTGCGCGATCCGCTGTTTGTTCGCCAGGGCCCGCACATGGTCCCGACCCCCTTCACGCGGAACATGATTGATCAGGTGCGGCAGGCGCTCCAGTTGCTCGAAGTGAACCTCCACGAGAGCCGGAGCTTCGTGCCTGAACATGCCCGCCGCAGCTTTCACCTGTCACTGTGGGAGTACATGGAGGCTCTGATTCTGCCATCCTTGGTGCAGCGCTTGTTGTTTACCGCACCCGGCATGACGATCTCGGCGTCGCGGGTCAAACGGCGGGATCTGGAAGCCGAACTGGCGAGAGGCGCGGTCGATCTCGCGGTCGAAATCCCGATGACGATGAGCGATCGTATCCGGGGAAAAGCGCTGCTGCGCGAGCCGTTCGTAGTGATGGCGCGCAAGGGCCATCCCGCGATTAAGGGAAAACTCGATTTAGACACCTATCTAGCTCAGCACCACGTTCAGGTTTCCTCTCGTCGTCACGGCCCCAGTTTGGTTGACATCGAACTCAGCCGCCGAGGTCTGCGCCGGGAGGTGTCTCTCCGCATCCAGCACAACTGTGCGGCGAGCATGGTGGTGAACACGACGGATATGCTGCTTACTTTGCCCGAGCGGCAAGCGCGGCTATTGAATCTCGGTTCTCTGAATCGCGTATATCCTTTTCCGCTCAGCGAGCCTTGTCTGGAGGCTCACCTCTACTGGCACGAAAGCGTGGAGAACGATCCAGCGAACCGATGGCTGCGCGATCAAATCGAAAGGAGCCTGACTCCGGAACCACTCCCGTCGCGCAAGGCAAATGGGCAACGCCCTGCGCCGAAGCAGTTGTAGTCGGCGTTACGTCTCGAGAAGTCATTTTCTCATCCACGAGGAGACAACGCCGCTTTCACGCGTGGGGGGAAGGAACTTCCCGGGGCCGAGCTCCGGTCGCATCGAAAATGGCGTTTCCGATCGCTGCCGCTGCCAACGTGATCGTCGTCTCTCCCGCGCCCCTCGCTTCCGCGCTGGTCCGGTTATGCTACTCGGCATGCCGTGGCTTTCACCGCTGCCTCCGTCGCAACGAGCGTGATATCCGAGCATTCCCACCTGGATCGCGTTCGTAATGGCGTGATCACCTCCCAACGCCTAAATGCGAAACAATTGGAAGATGGTATAAGCGATACCTTGGTATCGATCAATACCAACGCGTGAGCCATTTGTTTTCAGTAGGTTATGGCGGAGAGAGTGGGATTCGAACCCAGCGCCGCCTAACAAAATCAATAAATTAGGAGGCGCGAATGGCACATCAAACCTCTGAAATTCTCGAAAAACAAGCGACTCCACGTTCTATTGGACGCTTAATGGACGTTGAATTCTCTGTGGTCGTTCTTCTTTCTCATCGCACCTATCAGACGGGAGCGAGTATCAAAGTGTGACCCGCGAACAGCGGATCAAGCTCGCGACCGTTGAGACAGCGCTGATAGCAGGCTGAGACATGGTCTGGATTATCGGACCGGGAGTTTCCTGATTGTTCTTCAGGTTATGAATCCGTGAAGAGTTGCTCGCCAGAGTGGCCCTTGGCCAGCGGCGGGGGCGCACTGGGTTCGGTAAAGTCCTTCGTCCAGTGCCAGTTCTTAATTTCTGGCATATCTTCGAGGTGCTCGCGAATGTACACGTGATGCTCATAAAGCTTCCGGTTGAACATGTCAATTACGTCCGACACCTTCGACCTCAGTCGAGGAATATATTTGAGCGCATCTATCGCCAGATGGAAGCGGCTGAGTTTGTTAAGAACCGCCATGTCGAACGGAGTGGTCGTCGTTCCTTTATCGATGAAGCCGTGCACATGAAACCGGGCCTCGTTGGAACGGCCGTGGACGATGCTGTGAATGGCCCAGCGGTAGGCATGGAACGCAAAAATTACCGGTATGTCTGGGGTGAAGAGAGCTTCGAACGATATATTGTCTATGCCGTGGGGATGATCATCGGGACTCGCCAAAGCACCGAGGTCCACGAGATTGACGACGCGAACTTTGATCCCGGGAACGTGTTTCTGGAGGAGCCAAGAGGTAGCAACTATCTCGAGCGTAGGCACATCGCCGGCACAAGCCAGGACTACGTCGGGTTCTGTGTCGCCGTCGTTCGAACAGAACTCCCACTTCGACACGCCTCGCGAGCAATGATCCACGGCTTCGTCCATGCTTAGCCACTGCAACTCCGGTTGTTTCCCGCACGTAACAATGTTGACGTAATTGCGGCTGCGCAGGCAGTGGTCCATTACACTCAGCAGGCAGTTCGAGTCCGGGGGGTAATAGATGCGGATAATTTCGCTGCGCCGGGCAAGAGCGTTGGCCACGAACCCTGGTGTCTGGTGGGTGAAGCCGTTGTGGTCGTTGCGCCAGCAATGCGTGGTAAGAAAAACATTTAACGAAGAAATCGGTTTGCGCCAGGGCAACTCGATGCACTGTTCCAGCCACTTCGCGTGCTGCGTCACCATGGAATCGACGACTTGAGCAAACGCTTCATACGATGAAAATACGCCGTGGCGTCCAGTCAGCAGGTAGCCTTCGAGCCACCCTTCACAGCAATGCTCGCTCAGCACTTCCATGACCCGCCCGTCTGGACTCACATGGTCATCGATCGGGATGATTTCGGCAAGGCTGCAGCGATCAGTGGCTTCGAAAACAGCATTGAGCCGGTTGGAATTCGTTTCGTCGGGACAAAAGAGACGGAAATTCTTCGGGTTCATTTTGATGGCGTCTCGGAGAAATTCACCTAGCTTGCGAGGCGCCTCGGCCAGGACTTGACCCGGGCCCGGTACTTCAAGCGCATAATTCGTGAAGTCGGGAAGATCGAGGGCAATGAGCAATTGCCCACCATTGACATGCGGATTAGCGCCCATCCGGCGTTCCCCGGTAGGCGCCAGCGATGCCAACTCCGAAACCAGATGTCCTTCACGGTCAAAGAGCTGGTCAGGTTGATAGCTTTTCATCCAGGTTTCCAGCAGCTTAAGGTGTGCGGGGTTCTGCTTCACATTGGCCAGCGGAACTTGGTGTGCGCGGAACGTTCCCTCGACCGGAACGCCATCCACTTCCTTGGGACCAGTCCATCCTTTGGGAGTGCGCAGAATGATCATCGGCCAAACCGGTCGTTGCGTCACTCCATCTTTTCGAGCTCTCTGCTGGATTTCGACGATCTCCGCGTAGCACTCATCCAGGGTCTGGGCAAAAGACTGATGTACCGCAGCCGGATCGTCGCCTTCCACAATGCGAGGTGCGTAGCCATGACCTCGATAGAGCTCAGCGAGTTCTTCGTCGCTGGTACGTGCTTCGACCGTTGGTCCAGAAATCTTGTAGCCGTTCAGATGAAGGATGGGCAGCACACAGCCGTCTCGCTTCGGATTTAGAAACTTGACACCTTTCCAGCTGCCTTCGAGCGGACAGGTCTCGGCTTCACCGTCGCCTATCACGCACGCGGCAATCAGGTCAGGATTGTCGAAGACGGCGCCGAATGCATGCACTAGAGAATAGCCAAGTTCGCCTCCTTCATGGATCGAGCTCGGCACATGCGGGCCGCAGTGGCTGGATACACCGCCCGGAGTGGAGAACTCGCGAAATAGCAAACGCATTCCGTTTGCGTCTTGAGTTATTTCCGGGTGTACCTCAGAGTAAGTCCCTTCCAGGTATGAGTGCGCGTTCATGGATGGGCCGCCGTGCCCCGGTCCACAGATGTAAATAACCTCTGCGCCATGCTTCTTGATCAGCCGATTCAAATGAACGTAGATGAAATTCTGTCCTGCCGAAGTGCCCCAGTGTCCCAACAGTCGGGGCTTGATCTGTTCAGGTGTCAGCGGTTCCCGGAGCAGAGGATTCTCGAACAAATAGATTTGGCCGACCGTCAAATAGTTCGCGGCTTGCCAGTAGCGCTGCATCTTGTCGAGCATCTCCGGCGAAAGCGGTCCTTTGGTCTGGATTGGCTTAGCCGGCGCTGATCTTTTTCTTTCGACCGCACTCGAAATGGCAGCGTCGAATTCAAAAGTCGCCTCGTCCGGCTGGGCAGTTGTGCGGGCACTCGCGCTGTTTAAACTATCTTGTTCTGCCTGAGACTCGTTCAAGGTTTGTTTCATCGTCTTCAAAGCTCTCGGCTGCATAAATATCTCCTGCCAGGTACGACGCCGAACCACGCGAAATATAAGGTTTCAATGCTGCGGCAGGGTTCCGGCGTACGAGACTGAGAGCCGGGGGACTAATTCCGCCTCCGCTGGTTTACTGGCCCGTACAAGTGTCAGCGGCGCTTGCTGAAGCCGCGCCCTTATCGCCACGCTATTTGCCGCTCTCTTTCAAAGGGCGTTTGCAGCAGCTACCCTTTTCGTCATTAAGTCAGAAGGAAGAGGTGAAGTCCATTAGACGAAGGTATTGTCAATCCCAAAGTCCAATGGCGTGAGGAGTGGCCACTCCAGCCCTAGCCAAACGCCAGGTCACTGTCAATACCATCGTCCAATTGATTCGTGAGAGCGCCTCGGGTGTAATCAGTGCGTCGCGCCCGATTCGAGCAGGAAGAGCGGCAACGAAAATGGGCTCGGACAGTTTTGGATGACTATGGATGGATTACGCAGCATCTTGCATCGTTTGCAGCAACGAGGCGCGGCGTTGGGCCATTTCAATGTTGCCGATGTGGTGCTGCTTAAGGCAGTCGTAGCGGCCGCTGTTGAGGTCAAAGTTCCGGTACTCGTTGGCGCATCAGAAGGAGAGCGGGATTTTTTGGGCACATACGAACTTGCAGCGCTTGTGAAAGTCGTGCGGGCGGAAAATGACATCCCAATTTTTCTTAACGCCGATCATACGCATTCACTGGCAAAAGCAGTCGAGGCGGCGAAGGCAGGGTTCGATGCGGTCGTAATTGACTTTTCCGCGCTCCCCTTCGATCTGAACGTTTCTCGGACGAAGGAAACTGTTGAAGCCATCAAAGCGATCAACCCCTCAATTCTCGCGGAGGGAGAGATAGGCCATATTGGTAGCGGTTCTGAAATCCACGAAAGCGTGAGCAACGAATTTCGGAACCTCACCACACCTGAGGAAGCTCGACAATTCGTTGACGCCACCGCCATTGACGTACTTGCTCCCGCTGTTGGCAACATGCACGGCATGCTCGAAAGCATGGTCCAAGGCAAAACCAAAAAGCACCTGAACATCGAGAGAATTGCCCAGATCAAGAGTGCGGTGGGAGTCTTTCTCACCCTGCACGGCGGGTCGGGAACAGACGATGAAGACTTTCTACGTGCGATTGCTGCTGGGATCAACATCATCCATATCAATACTGAACTGCGGGTCGCTTGGCGCCGGTCCCTGGAAGGCAGTTTGGCCAGTCAGCCACACGAAGTTGTGCCGTATAAAATTCTGCCGCCGGTCGTAGAATCCGTGAAGCGAGTTGTGAGTTCTCGCCTGAAACTGTTCAATGGTCAACTGAAACCTGATGAAATGCCTTTATCGACTGGAACTTGAGGAACTCGCCCGCTGGCGCGGTTCGAGTGCATTGCTGATATCTTCAGTACGCTCTTACTATAGATTGAGATAAATCCATTCGATTAGATTTCTGACAAACGTTATAGCGGTAGATCGACATTGCCGGCTGCGGTTCTGGCTATGCCTTCCGCGCGATCGGTGTGTCTTGCTTACTGGCTTTCTTGTTCCACCCGTGGAAAGGCGAGAAGTCACCGGCATTCCATGCCTCGCGGAGTCCGGGTTTGCTCAGATCCCAGTCCGGGCGAATTTCACTAGTCACGGCGCGCAGGTCGTGCCAAAGATCGATGACCGACGGACGTCCCCAGAACCAGTAGCCGTTGTAGATGCTATAGATTACGAGGCCCGGCTTGAGCACGAGCGTGTGCGGGATCATCGGATTGTGCTCGGGGTCCGTGTACTCCTGGATGTCGAGATCCTTCTGAATGATTCGGTCGGGGTCCGAAAGGAAAGTCCACTCGGCCCCGATCGATGCTCGAAATTCCTGTAGAGTATGGTGGTCGTCGGTGGCGATGGTGGCGATCTGAGTGTAGGCGACCGCGATCTTCGGATAAAACGCAGCGAGTTCCAAATGCTGCTGGTGCTCCTTTGGGCAGTAATGGCCGCGCGAAAGCGTAAGGATCAGCGGATCGTCACCCTGTAGCTCGCTGAGCTTGCGCAGCGTCCCCGTGTGATCGGGCAGTTCGTAGTTGGGAAAAACGCCGCCAGGCACGATATCACAACGCATGATTGGACTCCTCCCGTTTCTCTCATAGATCTTCAGTCAACGATCTTTTCTCAGAGGTCCAGAGTGACACCCGCATTTGGCTGGGAACAACAAACGAGCACATTCCCGGGAGCAGGCATTTCCAGCGGATCAGGATTGTAACTAACCGATCCGCCAATCAGACCAGTCATGCAGGTATGACAGACTCCAGTGCGGCACGACCATCTAACCGAGACGTCGCACGCTTCTGCCAGTTCAAGCAAGCTCGCAAATTTCGTATCCCAAGCGGCAGTAATCCCACTGCGCGCGAATGATACTGGAGGGCCAGATCCGGGCAGACCTTGTGGCAGGTGCGGAGTGTGAACAACCTGCGCCATGCCGGGGGTTATAGCTTCGAGGGAACCGAAGATTTCCGTGTGCACATTCTCGTCGAGCACATCCCAGTTCCGCAGCCCATCGCGCATGTTCTGCAAAAATGAAGGCGGCCCGCACAGATAGAAGTCACTATTGCGTGCCACTCCGATTCTCTCCAGCAAAGCTGCGTCAATGTGCCCGGGAGCATCGAAGTCTACGCCAGCTTTATCGGTGGCACCGGGCCTGCTATACACGATGTAGCCTCGTCCGCGGGAAAGCTGCTTCAGTAATGAACGCGATTCTTCTGCAAACGGATGGTCGACACGATTGCGCGCTCCATAGATCCACCAGATCTCCCGTTCCGATCTTTCGGCAGCCAGTGCGTGCAGCATCGACATCACGGGCGTTGCGCCCACTCCAGCGCTCAGCAGAACCACCGGATTCTGGCCGGGACGCAGAGTAAAGCTACCGCGTGGCGCACTAACATCCAATAGATCGCCTTCCCGGACTTGGCCGCACAGAAATGAACTTCCAAGCCCATTCGATTCGTTTTTGACGCTGATGCGGACATGATCGGCTGCCGGCAGATCCGACAACGAATAGCTACGAAGAACCGGCGGTTTGCGCGAATCGATGAGCAGCCGCAAAACGACAAATTGACCCGCTTGGCAGAGAGGAAGAAGCTGCCCATTGATTGGCTCCAGAATGAAGGAAGTCACGCTATCGCTTTCCTTACGGATTTGCGTAACTCGCATCTGTCGAAAGCCGAGCCATGCTGCTGCTTGTTCCTCATCGGCGAGTCCCGGATTCCCGACCGTAGTTTTGGAGCTCAAGTCTTGTTGGAGCATCGCCTGGAATGAACTCTGCCAGCCCTTGCTAAGCGCAGGAATCTGCAACGCGCGTTGCAGTTGCTCGCTGGAATGTCCTGGCAAATACAAAAGGGCGTCAACGTCGGCCACACTGATTCGCTCCGGACCGTCGGTAATTTTTACGATGTCATCGCCTGCGCCCACTTCCCCTTCCTGCAACACACGAAAGTAGAATCCTGGTCTGTGATGTGCGACGAGCAGCGCCGGCATCCGAGGTTCATTCATGCGGATGCCGACGCGGTAGCAGGTCACGCGCGGCTGCGTTACTTCAAATATCGCATCACCAATGCTGTACCGATCGCCGATGCAGACCTCGTTATCAAGGAGTCCCTCGACGGTGAAGTTTTCTCCGAACTGGCCGAAAGTAAAATCGTTGCGGCCTAAGACGCTCTCCCAGTAATGGTAAGAATCCATTTGGTAGACGAATACAGCGCGGTGCTCTCCGCCGTGACCGGCGAGATCTGCTTGCGCATCACCATCGATATCGAGTTTGCGCACCATTCGCCGGCCCGTAATCGGAGATTTCCAGACTGACGTTCGGACAGTTTTGCCGTTCCATGTCACGTCGCGTGGAAGGCCGACATTTACTGAAAGCAATCGGGGCATGCGCACCTCGTCGAAGTCCAGTGTCTAGAGTGCTTTTCTTACCAACGACGAGCCGGAGCGGCACCATCCACGTGGAGAATCTCTCCGCTCACATAGCTAGCCTGTGCCAGGTAAAGCACCGCATCGACGATATCCTTGACCGTTGCCGTTGCCTTTTTCGTAGCCGGCTGCAACGTCGAGTCGGTGGAATCATTCTTGTGCATCGGTGTATCCACTTCGCCGGGGGCTACGGCGTTAAAGCGAATGCCCTCTTTTGCATACTCGATTGTCAGATTCTGGGTTGCTGAATTCAAGCCACCCTTCGTAATCATGGAAATCGAGCCATTTACGCCCGAAATTGGCCGATCAGCAAGCGCTGCAGAGATGCTCACAACGCATCCCGATTTCTGTTTCAGCATCTCTTTCACAGTGCGCTGCGTGATGTAGAAGAATCCAAGTAAATTGGTGGAGACAAGGGCATCGAAGTCCTCGGTTGTAAATTCAGTGAAAGGCTTTTTCAGGAAGATGCCGGCATTATTCACCAGAACATCGATGGTTCCGAAGTTGTTGATTGCTGCTGCGACCGCTTGAGCAGCAGTTTGCTGCTTGCCGATATCGCCATCCACGAGAACCAGGGTGCGCGAAGCGGTCAACTCTCGACTGGCGTGACGAGACGTTGCGACGACGTTGTAACTTTCTCTCAGAAACTCTTCAACTAAACCGGAGCCAATACCTCCCGATGCTCCGGTGATGATTGCTGTTTTCTTGCCAGACATAACAACCTTCCAGCTGAAAGGTCCGAACCCAATACATCGCCAGGCACCGTCCCTCTCAAAAAGCTTCACCCTGCCCGCCGCGCCAAAACCCCTTCGCGCGAAGAACCCATGAACCCCTGCACCAGTGCGGCGATTTCGTCCGCGGCGGTGTCCAAGGCGAAGTGGCCGCCATCGACGATGTGGACTTCGGCCTTTGGCACATCCCGGCGATAAGCTTCTGGCTCCGATGGATCGAACGAGGACTCATACTTTCCCCAGATCACCAGCAGCCGCGGCTGTTTCTCGCGCATCCATGCTTGCCATTTCGGGTAGGAATCGACGTTGGTACGGTAGTCGTAGAACAGGTCGCTTTGAATTTCAGCCTGGCCCGGCTGATTTAGAAAATAAAATTCGTCGGTCCAGAGATCGGGGTCATGGCGTTCCACGTTGGGGTCGTTCCCGGCGTGACGGGCCTTCGTGGTCGCAAGCGACAGGAGATTTGTGCGCAGCGCGCTTTCGTTAGCAGCGCGATCGGCCCAGAAGGCGCGCCGCGTTTTCCAGTTCTCGCCGAGACCGGTGTTGTGTGCTACCGCGTCCTGGACAATGAGAGCTTCGACCCGGTCCGGATGGGCCAAGACCATGCGAAAGCCGACGGGGCCACCGTAGTCCTGCATGTAGAGGGTGAAGTGCGAGAGACCGAGCGCTTCGGTGAAATGGTTCATGATTTCGGCAATGTGATCGAAGGTGTACGCGAATTTCTTCGGGTCCGGCCAGTCGCTGTGACCGAAGCCCGGGTAATCGGGCGCGACAAAATGATAGCGATCGGAAAGACGAGTGAAGAGAGGCTCGAACATTCGCGAAGAAGACGGCAAACCGTGCAGCAGAAGAATCGTCGGGGCGTCTTTCGGACCAGACTCCCGATAAAAAATTGACAGCCCATCGATCTGTGCGGTGCGATAAAAAGTCGGATACTTCATGGTTTGCTCCTCCCTGACTTTGTCATGTTCGCATCGTTGCAACTGCTTGCCCAAGCCCTGAAAGCGCAAGTCCAGTACCGACCGCCGAGACTCGGCCAACACCCTCAGAGCCCAGACCGTGCGGTAGCGGTGGAAGTTCACCATAAATGCCGGCGATGATGTATTGATCGGTCGGCGAGACCGGTGCTGCCTCCATGTCGATGACCCATTCATCGGCCGCCAACGGACCGAGCTCAGGATGGTCGACGAGTCTGATCACGTCCTTCGGGTTGCCGTAAGCGGTGAGTTCAAGTGCTTTCATGATAAGTCCCTATCTTGATCCAAGATCCGAATCTGCGATCCGGCGCCGTTTATTTCTTCATTCGATCGGAAGATCCTTGAAATCTTCCGCGCGGCCGAGACGCTCGCCCATGTTCATTTCCAAATCGCCGGGCTGCATGAATCCCATCTCAACCAACTTCCGCACCCGCGCCTGACTCTCCGGCCACGATTTCGTCCCGAGAAACGCGTGGTTGGAATTCCAGAGTTCTGCTTCCGACGGAAATCCCACATGGGCGTTCACTAGCTTCTTGGCCAGTTCGAGTGGTCGCTTCAAGAAACTCCCGACTCTCCGAGCAAACTTGTCGACAAATGCGTCGAGCTCCGCATCGGGGATCGATCGATTTACCCAACCATATTTCTCGGCGGTGTCGGCATCGAAGTCGTCGGCGGCGCAAAGGATCTCGAGAGCACGAGCTCGCCCGACCAACCGGGCGACCCATTCAGTGCCACCACCACCTGGTACAACGCCGACGCCGACTTCAGGTTGTCCGAGTATGGCCTTCTCCTTCGAAGCGAAGCGGATGTCGCACGCGAACGCAAGTTCCGAACCCTGGCCCCGTGCCCGACCACGTAGCTTTGCTATGCTTAGCACTCGAGACTGCGCGAAACGCGTCATCATACGAGGCCAAGCCGTGAATTCGGCAGCGCCTGGCTGATCGGGGATGATGTCAGCTCGAATAAAGTCGAAGTGCGCGACGAAGTAGTCTGGGTTGGCGCTTTCAAGCACGATGACACTTACGTCCTTGTCGTCGTCGAGCGTATCCAGAAGCACATTAAGCTCTGCGAACATTTCTGGGTCGTAGAGATTGATCGGCGGGTTGTTGATGGAGACATTCCAATAAGCAGGAGTAATTTTCGTGATTGTCAGTCGATTGTGCGTAGACATCAGTGTTCTCTCCAATCAGAGCTTCGTCGGTCGCCCACGGCGGATAGGCCATGCAGTGCCAGCTGAAGAGTTTTGATCAGTTTAGTGGCCCGCGGTGCGACCGCCGTCGACGTAGTGGATTGCATTCAGCGCTGTACTCGACCGCGACAGGGAATGGCGTCGGCGATCAGCGCTTGCCGTTTGGATATAGGATCGCCTTGCCGTTGTACTTGGACGCGAGCGCGATCGCTTCGACGTATTGGTCAAGATCGAATTCGTCAGCGACAGGAATGACGATCTTGCCCGACGCCATGAGTGGCGCGATCTCTTGGAAGGCAGCAGTCAGTCGCTCGCGATTGCCGGGAATCTTCAGCCAGTTGACAATCCAGAAGCCGTGCAGCGATTTGCCTGTGAAGAGCACTGGAATAGTTGCGATTGTGGGATCCACACCGCCCATTCGACTCCAGAACACGACGCTGCCATAGAGACCGATCGCTTCGATCGACTGCTGCGTCAGCGGGCCGCCGACGCCGTCGAGAGCGAGTTGGATGTTCGCGCCGTCGGTGGCCGCACTGATCCGCTTTGCAAGATCCGGGCCATCGGCCAACACGACATCGCCGCCGATCGCCTTTATTTCATCGATGAGGTCAGGCGTGCGAACGACGTTAACGGTTTTGATGCCGCGCGACTTTGCAATCGGGATGACCGAGCGACCAACCGCCGAATTAGCGGCGGTCGAGATTACCCATTGACCAGCCTTCAGCGTCTTGAATTCGGTCAGGATCAGGAAGGCGGTGACAGGATTCATGCCGACCTGTGCCATTTGGCTGAGATTGCCTTCGGGCAAAGCGCGCTGCCACGTCTCCCTGGTCTTGATCCGCGTCGACCAGGTCGTGTTTTGGAGCAGCGGAGCGATTACTCGATCGCCCACCTTTACGTGCCTGACGGAGCTACCGACCGCCGAGACGCGACCAACGCCTTCGCATCCCAAGCCGTGCGGGAGCGGCGGAAGCTCACCATAAATACCTGCAATGATGTATTGATCGGTCGGCGACACCGGTGCCGCCTCCATGTCGATGACCCATTCATCGGTCGCCAAAGGGCCGAACTCGGGTTGCTCGACTAGTTTGATCACATCCTTCGGGTTGCCGTAGGCAGTGAGTTGTAACGCTTTCATTGATACTCCTTCCTGTTCGAGGCTAGTGGCCAGCAGTGCGACCGCCGTCGACGTAGTGAATTTCGCCGGTCACGTAGTCGGCATCTTCGAGATAGTTCATCGCGCGGACGACATCTTCGACTTTGCCGTTTCGGTTGAGCGGCGAGAATGACTTAAGGTCTTCGGGATTCGACCCAGCATGCAGCGGCGTAAGGACAATGCCGAGCGAAATCGCGTTGACGCGGATATTGCTAGACGCTAGCTCCATCGCGAGACCCCGTGTGGCGGCGACGCAGGCGCCCTTTGAAAGCGACGCTAGCACGGCCGGCACGGTCTGCAGTGCGTGCTCCACGAGGCTCGTCGAGATCTGGACGATATGGCCGCCGCCCTGCTTCTGCATGGCCGGCACAACCGCCTGAGTCGCAAAGAAAACGCTGTCCATGTTGGTCGCCATCACTCGTCTGTACAATTCTTCAGAGATTGAGGTGATCGGACCGGGACGCCAAATGCCCGCGTTATTGATGAGCGTGTCGACCCGCCCGAAGCGATCGAGCGCTGTCTGCACTACCTTCCTCGCAATTGCTGGCTCTCCGATGTCACCGGGGACTGTTATGTAATCGGGGTCACGGGAGGTTGCGATCTCGCGCGCGTTTCCAACCACGCGCCAACCGCGCTCCCGGTACGCTCGCACAAATCCTTCTCCCAAACCCTGCGACGATCCTGTTACGACTAGTACTTTCCGATCCGCGCTCATTGAAGCTCCTTCTTCCGTGAATTGACTTTTTCCGATCACTCTTGAAAGGTGCCCGACAATCAGCGCATTTGGAGACCCTATGCAGAAACGAGGACGGAAGTAGCAGCTGCTGCCCTCATGCGCCGGACTGCCTCATCGGTAGTCCAAATCGCGTTCGCCATGAAGCGCCAGTTGACCATCGCGGCCTCGTAGCCGTCGCCCTCTTCGTTCACGCCAGCCGCGACGGCGTCACGAACCACCGCGACCTCGAAGCCTGCCTCGATGATGTCGCGCATGTGGGATTCGAGACAGAGATTGGCGACGGGGCCAGCCATAATCACTTTCTGAACCCTGCGCATGTGCAGTTGCTTGATCACATCGTTCGCTACGCAGCCGAAGTGCTTGTGCGGCGACGTGTTGCACGTGTGCCCGTCCATCAGAAACTTCTTGAAGGGTTCGTAGTAGTCGGCACGGGAACCACGGAAGCCTTCAAGATCAACCGGATCCTTGCGGCCGCAGAAACCAATGCCAATTAGATAGTCGGCGATGGCACCAGGAGGCACGTTCCATTGGAGGTCGGTTGGGTAATACCAGTGCGGCGAGTGAATGATGTAATAGCCAAGTTCCTGGGCGGTCTTAAGAAGCTGTTCCAGATTCGCGATCACGTTACGCTTCTTGAGCGCGTCCGCGATCAGCGCGTAGTAAGTGCCCTCCGGCTTTTCTTCGAGAAACTCGTTCTGCATGTCCGCCAAGACCAGGGCCGTGTGTTTCTTGTCAAGTTGCATTTCCGAGTTGCGATGGGTGAATTTCAGCATTTCATACCTCCCATGAATAGCTGTCTACTCAAAGTTAAGTTTTGGCCTGTTTTTCAGGAGGCCAGGACGAAGTTGGGGAAGTCTTCGAACACCGCGCCGGCGCTGGATCCGTTGATGGAAATTCTGCAAAAACGAACTGTAGCGTTTGGCGACGAGTGCGCACTGCACCAGGCAAGTGCGCCATACACCAGGGGGCGAGGCTTCCGGTCGCGTCTGAAAACTTCGTGCCAACGTCTCATTCCTTTCTGCTCTAGCTTTCAACATCAAGGGGCATAACGAGTAAAGACAAGGTCGCTCCCTTTAGTCTTCTCGTGGCAGGGGAAGCAGCTTTTCATAAACGCCGCGTCGCCAGGTTTGCCGTTCGCGAAGTGACCGAATCCCCAGCCGCCTGTTGCGGCATACTTGGCTGAGTCCTTGACCATAAATTGAATGTTCGTGGGGGCGCCGGGAACGAAAGATTGAGCCTGGCCAAAGACTTTGTTGTTTTCCTCTGAGGGGACGTTGCGGTAATGCAAAGCTGCAATGATCGTGCCGTCCGGGAACGGAAATTTCCCTGCGCGGAAGGCTTTGATCGCTACGTCGTTGCCCAAAACCGCTCCTAAACTGTTCAGGTTGCCTGCTTCATGGGCGGAGGAGACCCACTGCCAGCCACGGTATCCGGGAGGGACGTCCGTCACGTAGGGAGCGGATTGGTCGTCCGCGTGGCCGGAGGCAGCAACAATGGCGATAAGACCTGCCATTGTTGCGACTGCGACTAAGAAGAATGTGAAGCGTCTCATTGCCGTTCCTCCATTGGATATGTCAGGTAGACTGAAATCACTATTCGCATTAAAGCCTCTTTATCGGCGTGCTCTCATCAGCGGTTCGGCGTACACGAGCGGCCATTACCGCGATCAGCCATCACACCAGAAGCGCGGATGAGAAACAATTGGACGATAGTATTGGCGAAACCTGGGTATCAGTCGATTTCGCAAGCCTTCGATGATCTCGGGCTAGAGTTCCGCGATTCGCCAATCGAGCCGAGGCTGCCAGTGTGACCGCTCGCCAATCTCGACTGGTGGCTCGAGGCAGCACATCCCTCAGTGCTAACTCGTCGAGCCAGTCCTCTGTCGAGAGCCTCGCCTGCTCTGCACCGAACAGTTCATCCACCGCACGAATGAACGCCGATAATTCGCGCTCCGCCATTTTGATCTGCTCTTCGCAGGCCGAATTGGAAAACGATTTTTCCTGGTACATGAGACCCTCCGCTAATCAGGGTGCGTATTGGGTGAAGACAAAGTCACGAGCCTTGACAGGCTCGTGGCAAGGAAAGCAGGTTTTGAGCAGCGCCGCGTCCGCAGGTTTGCCGTCTTTGAATTGAGCAAACCCCCAACCACCCGTCGCAGAGTATTTCTTGGAGTTCTTGACCATAAACTGAACGTTCGTGGCGGGTCCGGCCACGAAAGATTGGGAGCGGCCAAAGACTTTGTTGTTTTCCTCGGACGGAACGTAACTCCAGGCTAGGCGTGCAATGATTGTCCCGTCCGGGAACGGCAACCTCCCCTCCCGGTAGGCTTCGATCGCTACATCGTTGCCGAGGAGGGCGCGAAGATCCTTGAGGTTGCCTTCTTCGTGAGCCACAGAGATCAGCTTCCAGTCGCGGTATCCGGAAGGAATATTGATTCCGAAAACCGGATCAGCCTGCCCATCGGAGCGTTCAGAGGCTTGAGCCACGTAGATAACCGCGCCAGTAAGCGCTGCAACTGCAACCAACAGGTAAGCAAGCCCTTTCATCCGATGTGCTCTTCTCCAAAATGCTTATTTACTGATGCTTTCTCTGTGAGGGCCATTGATATCTCCATCTTTCATTCTCCCTGTGCGTTTGGTCCTGCGCATCCGGATTGAATCGGCCTGCGCAATCGATGAGAACAGAAGCTTGGGAGATGAACAATCGGACGATGGTATCGCCGATACTTTGGTATGAGAGGCAGGGTTCGCACAGGCTTGCATGGGCCGAGAGGCCGAGAGCAGAACTCGCAAAGCAAGTGCTGTTAAACGCAACATGATCCTCATCTCGTTGATTTCCTTTGGGTTGTCATTATAAAATTCCTCCAACGGTGGGGCGTCAGCAGTCAATTGTGCACAGTGAAGCACGCGTTTAGGTGCACACACTTGGCCATGAAATGGGGACCGCCCATGTTGCAAGGCGCACCAATCGTCTTGGTTGCCGACGAAGACCTATCCGTACGCGAGTCGCTCGAATTGCTGACCCGTTGTGCAGGATGGCAGCCGGAGACTTTTGCTTCAGCGCAACAGCTCCTCGATCATCCACGTGTCCCCGTTTTGAGCTGTCTCATTTTCGATGTTTTTCTTCCGGGAATCATTGGTTTGCTCCGAGACCGTTATGCCACGCTTTCCCAGTGATATTCCCGACAATAAACGCGAAGAGTCCGCCCTCCGCTACAGCGAAGAGAACTATCGCCTCGTGGTCGAAACGGCCCCTGATGCCGTGATCAGCATTGACGAGCGAGGTGCGATTCTGTTTGCCAATCCCGCCACTGTGAGAATCTTTGGTTATGATCCGACGGAGTTGATCGGGAAGCCGTTGACCCTATTGATGCCGGAATTCCTGCGGAAATTGCACGAGAAAGGGTTCAGCCGCTATTTGGCTACCGGCCAGCGCCACATCAACTGGCAAGGCACTGAACTGACCGCGCTGCGCAAGAGTGGGCAAGAATTCCCTGTGGAAATCTCGTTTGGAGAACTATCTAGAGATGGGCATAAGGTATTTACCGGCTTCATCCGCGATATCAGCGAAAGAAAGCAGGCAGAGGAGTTGCGAGCAGCGCACGCGCGCCAGATCGCTGTCCGCGCTGACGTGAGCATGGCTTTCGGCAAGAAAGGAAGTTTGAAGACGATCTTGGGTGAGTGCAGCGAAGCCATCGTGCGCCATCTTGATGCAGCATTTGCGAGGATTTGGACTCTGAGTGGCGATGGGAAGATGTTGGAGCTGCAGGCCAGCGCGGGCATGTACACACATCTCGACGGACCTCACAGCCGCATTCCGATGGGACAATTCAAAATTGGGATGATTGCGCAGGAACGAAGGGCGCACCTGACCAATGATGTTCTGAATGATCCTCGAATCAGTAACAGAGCATGGGCAGAGAAAGAAGGGATGGCCAGCTTCGCCGGCTATCCATTGAGCGTCGGAGATCGCACCGTGGGCGTGCTGGCCATGTTCTCTCGGAAACCGGTCACTCCAGAAACAACCGAGACACTGGCGTCTGGTGCGGACTTGATCGCTCAGGGAATTGAAAGAAAGCGTGCACAAGAAGCGTTGCAGATGACGCAAGCGGAGCTCGCGCGGGTTTCCAGGCTGACCACCATGGGCGAACTGGCAGCATCCATCGCCCACGAAGTCAATCAGCCGCTTACCGCTGTCACCAATAACAGCAATGCCTGCCTGAGACTGCTCGCTGCTGACAAGCTGACACCTGAAATTCTAGGCCGGGCTCTTGAGGAAATCGTGGCCGATGGCACTCGAGCGAGCGCCGTTGTTGCTCGAATTCGCGGATTCATAAAGAAGGAACCTGTCGAAAAAAACAGGCTGGACATGAACGACGTGATTCAAGAGGTGCTGGCTCTAGCTGACCGTGAGCTTTATGAGAATCGAGTTCGGCTCGAACGCCAATTGACCGAGGCCCTCCCGCTGGTGTTGGCGGATCGGGTTCAGATGCAACAGGTTCTACTGAACTTGATCATGAATGGCATTGAGGCCATGATCCCAGTTACAGATCAACCTCGCGCACTTTGGGTGGAGTCTCGGGTTGACGAATCTGGAGACATACTGGTTGCGGTACGCGACTCAGGCCATGGCCTTGGATCAGCAGCAGATCGTGTCTTCACGCCCTTCTTCACAACCAAAGCGAACGGCATGGGCATGGGTTTGTCGATCAGCCGTTCACTCATTGAAAACCATGGAGGACGGCTCTGGGCCGTGCCGAATTCTCCCTTTGGTGCTGTGTTTTCCTTTACGCTGCCAGTCAGTCCCGGGAGTCCAGCGTGACTGCTGCTTCCATCGTCTTTGTGGTCGATGACGACTCATCCGTTCGTTCTTCGCTCAAGTTCCTACTAAGCACCGTGGGGCTACAGGTTGAGAGCTTTGGCTCAGCGGACGCCTTCTTGCATAGAAAGCCAACAGATGTTCCTAGTTGCCTCGTGCTGGATGTCAGACTACCCGGGCTGAGTGGGCTCGACTTTCAGCGCGAGCTTGCAACGAGAAAGATTCATATTCCGATCGTTTTTCTCACTGGCCATGGCGACATTCCAATGAGTGTTCGCGCTATCAAAGCTGGGGCAGTTGAATTCCTCACCAAGCCATTCCGCGATCAAGATCTGCTGGATGCTGTTCGCATCGCACTGGAGCGCGACCGTGCCAGACGTGAACAGCAGAAAGAAATAACGGAAATCCAACAGCGCCTCGACTCGTTGACTTCTCGCGAGCAGCAGGTGATCTCCATGCTTGCGTCGGGCATGCTCAATAAGCAGATTGCTGGCGAACTGGGCACAGCGGAGAGTACTGTGAAGGTCCAGCGGAGCCGGGCCATGGAGAAAATGCACGCGGAGTCCCTCGTCGACCTGGTCAGAATGATCGGGAAGCTCAAAGGACCCTCAGAAAAAGCCTCGTAAGCGAAAGTTTACCCGCATCATCCTTTTTAGGACCTCGGTCTACCAATGCCCAATAGATTCTTTCTCTCTCTGCGAATACCTTTCCGTCGGCGAGGAGTTCAGAGTGACTGAGAATCTGATCTCGGTGGTTGACGACGATGAGTCAATTCGGAGGACCACCACATTACTTATTGAGTCCTTTGGCTTTAGGGCGGCAGCCTTTGAATCTGCGGAGACTTTCCTGATGTCCGGCCATTTGCACGATACCTCGTGCCTCATCGTTGACGTGCAGATGCCGGGCATGAATGGTCTGCAGCTTCAAAGTCACCTCGCTGCCTCGGGCTACGGCATTCCCATCATCTTCATCACGGCTTACGAGAGCCAGGATTCCCGTCAACGAGCCATGCAAGCGGGCGCTGCCGCTTTCCTGGGCAAGCCCTTTGGCGACGAGCAGCTGCTCCAAATCATTCGTTCAACCTTAAGGTGCTCTCAACAAAACGATTGCTAAGGGCGAAT